>NZ_CP138332.1 GCF_033955345.1 Sphingobacterium bambusae | reverse complement strand
CTTTAATAGAAAGGCTTTAGCACCGGAATTTAATTTATTAAGAGATATGAAACCACAAAACAATAATATGAGTAGACGACAAGCCCTCAAGGGCCTAGGAACAACGGTAGCAACCTTAGTGGTCGCACCTACAATAGCAGTAGAACAGAAGGACAGGGTAGAAGATGGCCCAGCAGTATTGGAGAATCCAGTGGATAAATATCCACAACCGCCCTATCCAAAACAAAAGCAGCCCCATCCAGGCTTGGCATCCAAGATGGATCCCTTGCCGGACCATGGCGAAAAAACGTATAAGGGCAGCGGAAGGTTGCTTGGCCGTAAAGCGCTCGTTACGGGCGGTGATTCAGGCATAGGACGTGCAGCAGCCATCGCCTATGCGCGAGAAGGAGCTGATGTAGCGATCAATTACCTACCGGCAGAAGAAGAGGATGCGAAAGAGGTTGTTGCCCTGATCAAAGAGGCGGGACGTAAGGCTGTTGCTTTGCCGGGAGATATCATGGATAAGGATTTTTGTACCGAACTGATCGAAAAAACAGTTGCGGAACTGGGAGGCCTCGATCTTTTAGTTAATAACGCCGGTTATCAAAAAAGTAACTTATCCATTCTCGATATCAGTGACGACAGCTTCGACGCGACGATGAAAACAAATATCTACGCGCCATTTTGGATCACCAAAGCGGCACTTCCACATCTAGCACCCGGATCTTCGATCATTGCAACCACTTCGGTGCAGGCTTACGATCCAAGCGAGAATCTCTTTGATTATGCGCAGACCAAAGCGGCCAATGTAGCCTACGTCAAGTCGCTGGCGAAACAGCTGGGACCAAAGGGTATCCGTGTAAACGGTGTTGCTCCGGGGCCCGTATGGACAGCCTTGCAGGTATGTGGTGGTCAGGAGCAGGATAAGCTAGAAAACTTTGGTGGTGACTCGCCCTTGCAGCGTGCGGGACAGCCGGCAGAGCTGGCCTCGATCTTTGTACAGTTGGCCGATAATGGTGCCAGCTTTTCAACAGGGCAGATCTACGGTGCAGCAGGTGGTGGCGGCCATCCATAAGTGTACCTTGTATCTTTCATGGTGAGGGCTGGAAAATGATCTTTTCCAGCCCTTACTTTTTAAAACTTATTGCCCGGATTTGCTGTCCGAACAGATTATTTACACCTCCTGAAATTTTCTAAAAAACGATTTTCTTTTTTTTAGGTTATACTAGCAATCACGATTACTTTCATGAAAAAAATCAATGCACTCACCAGGTTGGCTATTATTGGAGGAGGACCGATGGCACTGCTGCTCCTTCGACGGTTACTGGACGATTTCTATGGACACTTGGATATCGCGATTTTTGAAAAACAGGATGTTTTGGGGGCCGGTATGCCCTATAGTAAACAAGGCGCCAATGTGGAGCATATCGCGAATGTGTCTGCAAATGAGTTGCCCGAGATACTCGATCCAATGCAGGCATGGGGCGCTAAGCAAGGGAAAGGGAGCTTGTACGGCTTTTCGATAGATGAGGAGGGCTTTAATGTGCAGAAGGCACTACCTCGGCTTTTGTTAGGGGCTTACCTCGCTGATGAATTTGAGAAAGTCATCGCAGCATGTAGAGCCAAGGGATTTGCTGTAACGGTTCATTATCGCTGCGCAGTTATTGATATCATCGACGATCCAACAGCTGGCCGCCTGACGGTGGTGCATCAGCAAGGACGAGGCGATTTTGATAAAGCGATTATCTGTTCGGGGCACCTTTGGCCGAGGGATAAGGAATCCGTTATACCCAACTATTTTGATTCGCCTTACCCGCCATCAAAATTTGCAGGGAGGAATAACTATCCAGTAGCCATACGCGGAGCTTCGCTTACGGCAATAGATGCCGTTCGCACATTGGCAAGGAACAATGGGGAGTTTCATAGATCGAGCGATGGAACCCTTTTTTATAGGCTAGCGCAGCAATCTGAAGAATTCAGGCTTGTGCTGCATTCTCGGGGTGGATTGCTTCCTGCCGTGCGGTTTCATTTGGAAGATACGCAGCTTGGACACGGACAGCTTCTCTCTCCGGAAGAGATTGAACATATTAAAGACGATAATGAAGGCTTTGTTCCGCTGGACTATTTGTATGAGCATATCTTCTTGGAGCGTATCAAGGTGCAGCGCCCGAGCTTTCACCAAACTATTCAAGAGCTCACCATGGAAGAGTTTGTGGAGAAAATGATGGAGTTTAGAGAAGATATTGAACCCTTCGAGCTGCTTGAGCGTGAATACCGCGAAGCGGCGCGCTCGATAACCGAGCGTAAGTCCATTTACTGGAAGGAGATGCTCGCTATTTTAAGCTATACGATGAACTACCCTGCAAAATACTTTTCTGCGGAAGATATGCTCCGGTTGCAAAAGACACTCAAGCCCTTGATCAGCATAATCATTGCTTTCTTGCCACAGCAGTCGGTGGAAGAACTTTTGGCCTTGCGCGCTGCCGGGCTAATTTCCCTAGTCGATGTAGGCGAGGATAGCGAGATCGAGCCGCTGCAAGGTGGAGGTATTAACTATCATTATAGAACAGATGAAGGTCAAGCATGTTGCGACTCCTACGCTTTCTTTGTCGATTGTATAGGCCAACCCTCGCTGTCGATTGCCGATCTTCCTTTCGACAGTTTAAGGACCTCAAAAACCCTCGCGCCGGCTATGGTAAAGTTTCGAAGTGCTAGCGCTGGTGAAGAAGCTTATGCACTTGACGTGAAGGGAGTAGGAAAGGCCAAAGATGGAAATTACTACATGCAGCTAACAGGAGTAGCCATTAACGACCATTTTCAGGTAACGGATATCTTCGGTAAGATCAATGAACGTCTTTATATGCTCGCAGTACCTTTTATCGGCGGTTTCAATCCCGACTACTCGGGACTCGACTTTGCCGAGGAAGCGAGTTCACGTGTGTTGAAATCTCTCACACTGTAGCGTGTTAAGTTGTATCTTTCCAAGATTCTTCGCGGAAACAGGTTGGAAGAGCATGAGTTGTTGATCTTAGATACATCGTGCACTACTTTAGATTTTGCTTAAAAAACTTCGCTAGCTTATCAAATGGAATAACATCAATCTTATCGTACAAATCGGTATGCACGGCATTAGGGACTATTAAAAGTTCCTTAAGGCCTGCTGCCGATTCATACGCTGTTTCGCTAAAGTAGCGCGAGTGCGCTTTTTCGCCTGCGATAATTAAAATCGGCCGTGGCGAAATCTCCTCGATGTAAGCTAATATCGGCGCATTCATATTAGTTACCGAGTTAGTCAATGACCACGAGCCGTTGGAGTTTAGCGAACGCGGATGAAACCCTCTGTTTGTTCTGTAGTACGCTGCATATTCCGTAACAAACTGTGGTGCATTTTCAGGTACGTTTGCCAGTCCGGTAGCACCGTAAGCCGGCGTTCCGTTTTCCGCATCTTTCCAACGTTGTTCGTTTATTTGTACGAATTCTTTTGTACGTTCTTCCGATGTCTTTTTATCATAATACCCTTTTGCAGCCCCTCTTGAAATATCGTACATGGTAGAAGTTGCGACCGCTTTGATACGTTTGTCCGGTGCTGCGGCATTCAGCGCATATCCTCCAAATCCACAAATACCAATAACACCTATTTTGTTGCGGTCTATATTCTTTTGTATGCCCAAGTAATCTACGGCAGCGCTAAAATCTTCGGTATTAATATCAGGGGATGAAATATGACGGGGTTCGCCACTGCTTTCGCCCGTGTAAGACGGGTCAAAAGCTAGGGTTATAAACCCACGTAGTGCTAACTGATTGGCATACAGTCCCGATGACTGTTCCTTCACTGCGCCATAAGGTCCGCTGATGGCAATAGCAGGTAGCGCTGTGGCTCCAATATTCTTGGGAACATATAAATCACCTGAGAGCTTTATTCCGAAACGATTTTTGAAGGTCACTTTTTGACGGGTTACTTTATCACTTAGTTGAAAGGTATAATGATCTGTTGTGTCTAGCGGTACCATTTTTGTGTGTTTATGCTGCGCATTAACCCCTAATATAAAAATGGTAGCTATTATGGTAATTAGTGTTATTTTCATGCTGTACTTTGATTAAAATGTTTTGATGATTTTTGCGGGAATGCCGCCTACCATGGTATTATCGGGAACATCTTTGGAAACAACCGAAGCGGCGGCCACAACTGCATTTTCGCCAATGGTTATGCCCTGTAAAATGGTTGCCCCAGCACCAATCCAAGCATTCTTTTTGATACGAATAGGCTTTGGGATTAGTGATTGTCTGTCTTTGGGCAAAATACCGTGCCCCTCTGTTAACAAGCTGACTTTCGGCGCTATCAGTACACCGTCTTCTATCGTGATACCTCCTATATCGAGGAAAACACAGTCGAAATTGATAAACACATTTTTTCCTATTTTCGTATGCTTTCCGTAGTTTATGTGCAATGGTGTAAATACGGTTACACTATCGTCAATCTCCGAACCTGTGATCTCGCTCAATAACTTTCTTACCTCGTTCGGATCGGCAGTATCGTTCATCTGAAGAAGTATCCTTTTTGTAGCAAAAGCTGCCTCACGCATGCTATTGGCTTGCGAGTCACCAGATAATATGGTTTCCCCATTTTTAAGTCTTTCAAATATATCTGTTGTGTCCATATGATCAATTTGGTACAATTCAAAATTAAAACAAAAGCCTTACAGACGTATTTCTGTAAGGCTCAAATGTCTTTTCCTTGAAGCTCAATTTTATGCTAATTTTATACTCGGGTAGGTGGTGTTCCGTATAGTTTGTTGAAGGCGGTAGAGAAATACAAACTTTTCGTTAATCATTCTTGTGCCTGTTTCAGCATCTATTTAGCATGCAAAAAAAGCAGTGCCATCGGTTTGGATCAGACCATCACATCTTGGCAAGCTTAAAATCTCACACGCGAATAGTTAGATCAGGTTTTGCTGATTTTTTTATCGCGATTCCGCAGATAATTACTTACGCCTGCGCTTACAAGTCCTCCTGCTACATAATACAGCACGGTAAGTATCTGGGTTTTCCGACTTCGATTGATTGGTGTATCGTCCAATCCCATTGGCGCGGTCAACGTAAGTGCACCTAAGCCTGCCGTTGCTCCCATAATCAAACCCTTAACTAAAGTGCTCTTGTTTGATTTGCCCGCGACACCTGTAAAGTAAGCCGTGTTAGCCACGATATCTCCAGTTAGGGCATAGCGATACAGCTCTTTGCCCTTTGGTTTTTTCATACCTGTTGATGAGAAAGACTTTTGGATAGCTTCTTCGGCCACGCGGTTTATTTGCGGAACGTCTACGCATGTTTTGCGCGCAAGCTCATGAATTACGTTTAGCGCTACGGATCCGGCAAAAGCCGAAAGGAGGTTTTTTAATATAGTCATCTTTTCAAAATTTTATACCATGGGCGGTAAGCCTATGGACTACGTTTATTAGATAACGATTTCATGCAACAAATGGTTGGTGCCAAACCAATAAATTCGGTTTCTATCTTTTGTATGTTCTTATCGATCTTTTTAAAATCATTATCTGCCCATGATCGCGTTTTTGCATGTATATGTTTCGGATGTCGATGAAGTTTATCATCGAGCGCTGAAATTTGGATGCGAGGGCTTAGAGGAGCCTGTGCAAAAAGAAGGGGAGCAGGATAAGCGTGGAATGTTTAAAGACTTCGCAGGAAATATGTGGTCAGTCACCACACAGCTTCCTTAATGCCATGAGTTCTAGCACATCCCTTGTCGTGCGCCACTCTGCGCAGGTCATCGCTACTATTTTAAGTAAACATTGTTGCCATAATCCGAGTGCTAACACGTATCTTTAGCGATAATGGTCTAATTTCTGCAGACCGAAAAAACATATGACGAAAGACATGGCATCATTCCTGAGTAAAGATAAGCAGTTTCCTGTTGTCGGTGTTGGTGCATCTGCTGGAGGACTGGAAGCATTCAAAGCAATGCTGAAAGGCATACCAGAGAATTCCGGCATCGCCTTTATATTGGTGCAGCACTTGCTGCCGGGGACGAACAGCTTGCTGCCCGAATTGCTACAAAAGGTTACCACGATTCCGGTGGTCTCCATTACCGAACATCTTCCTATTGAGCCAAATCACGTATATGTTATCCCGCCCAACAAAGTAGTTACCGTGGCCGATGGCTATCTAAAGCTTAACCTGCGTTCCGTCAAAGAGAAATCCAACCGGGCGGTGGACGTCTTGTTCAATTCGTTAGCGGTCGCGTATGATGCTAGCTCAGCCGCCGTGATCCTATCGGGTAGTGGCGAGGATGGTACGCAAGGTTTGATGTCTATTCGGGAGCGTGGCGGTTTGACCATTGCGCAGGACAGTACGGCTGAATTTCCGGCCATGCCCAACCATGCGGTGGATGCCAATATTATCGACTTTGTGCTTCCACCCGAACAGATCGGCATAAAGCTATCCACCTTCTTTGGTCTTACAAGGCCGGATTGGTCTTTGGACATGGAGGAGCGTGCCGGAGATGAAGAGGATACCTATAGAAAAATTCTACTGCAGGTACAGCAACATATGGGTGCAGACTTTAGCTTGTACAAGCAGACTACCATCCGGCGCCGAATCGTGCGGCGGATGCTCATGCTTAAGTTGGACGATATTCAGGCCTACCAAAAATACCTGGAAGAAAATCCTGCCGAAGAAGAGTCGCTCTTCTACGATCTGCTCATTCCGGTCACGAGCTTTTTTCGCGATCAGTCTGCCTTTAATGCCTTGAAGACTAAGATTCTTCCGGACTTGCTGCAAAGTAAGAAAGCCGAGGATCCCATACGCATTTGGGTGGCCGGTTGTTCAACAGGGCAGGAGCCTTATTCCATAGCTATCGCCCTTGAGGAGTTGTTCGGCGAACGATTGTCGCAGCAGCGAGTACAAATATTTGCGACTGATATTTCGGAGAAATCGATCAAGAAGGCGCGAAGCGGCAGCTACCTCAAAAAGGAATTGACCGGGTTGACGGCTTTACAGCTTTCGCGTTACTTTGACAAGTCCAATGATCAATTTGTTGTAAAAAAGCGCATCAGAGACCTCTGTGTGTTTGCTGCACACAGTTTTCTTAAAGATCCGCCATTTGCGCGTATGGACTTGATATCTTGTAGAAATGTGATGATCTATTTTAAACCTTTTCTACAGAAAAAAGCGCTCGCCACCTTTCATTATGCGTTGCGTGATAAGGGATTGCTGTGGCTAGGAAAGTCGGAATCTGCCGGTACGGCCTCCGAGTTTTTTCATTCACTTGATAAAAAAAATAAGTTCTATACCCGTAAGTCTGTCAACCGTCGTTACATCACGGTGATGGGCGAACGCAAAGAATCAGCTTACAAAGCCAATAACGATATGCTCCGAACAAAGGATATAAGAATCGAAGATTACCAAAAAAGTGCGGACGAGCTGATGCTAGCCAAGTTTATGCCGGTTAGTGTTATTGTCAACGAGCAGTTTGATATTGTACAGTTTCGAGGTTCCTCGGCTACGTTTTTGGAACCACCATCGGGCAAGGCTACCTTCAACATTATCAAAATGGCGAAAGAAGGACTCGCCTTTGAATTGCGTAATGCCCTGCATCGCGCCAAAAGCGCACGCGAGCCCTATCTGAAAGAAGGCATATCCTTTAAAGGTGGCGAATCCCTCGTGTCTATAGAGGTGCTTCCGCTACTGAATACCATTGACTTATATTATTTGGTGGTATTTAAGGAAATGGCCATGGCCCCGCCTCGGAAGCGCCTTAGCTCCAAGCTGAAACGTTCGGCAGAAGAGGAGCGTATCCTGCAACTAGAGGAGGAGTTGGCCCAAGTTCGCGAAGATATGCGTGCGATTTCCGAAGATCAGGAGCTCACCAACGAGGAACTGCAAAGCTCTAACGAAGAGTTGGTTAGTGGCAGCGAGGAGCTGCAAAGCTTGAACGAGGAGCTCGAGACCAGTAAGGAAGAATTGCAGAGTACCAATGAGGAACTGCTTACCGTCAACCAAGAACTTTTTGATAGTAATGAGGAACTTACGTCCAGCCGGAAGTTAGCCGAGGCTACCATTGCGGTGCTCCATGAACCACTGTTGATGCTCGACAAAGATCTAATTATACAGCTGGCCAATCAAGCCTTCTGTCAGACATTTAAGATCAAGGAGGCGACGGCCATTGGTACCAGCATCTACCAATTGCAGGATGGCGCATGGAATATTCCGGGACTGACTAAGGAATTTACCAAGATTCAGTCGCGAGATGAAACGATGGTGGAAAAAGAAATTGCTTTTACCTTTCCTTCCATCGGTGAACGGGTGATCAAATTTAATATTCAGCCAGTCAGTAAGCCCAATGGTGAACAATTGATTCTCTTGGCCTTGGATGATATCACGGCGCGTAAGGCCGATATACATGAACAAAAAGTATTTGCCGAAGAGTTACAGAAGCAAATTAATGAGAAGATAAAACTAGAACGTCAGAAAAATGACTTTATCAGTATGGCCTCCCATGAGCTCAAGACACCAGTTACCAGCATCAAGGGCTACACCCAGGCCTTGCAACGCCGGTTTAGCAAAGAAGGTAATATCGATGCGGAGGGCTTCTTGAGAAAAATGGACAACCAGATCAATAAGCTTACCGCACTGATCGGGGACTTGCTCGATGCTACCAAGGTTACTGCTGGGCAGTTGCAGTACAATATCGAAGATTTTGACTTCAACGAGCTTATCCTAGAAATTACCGAGGAGATGCAGCAAACATCAAGAAAACATAAAATAAAGCTTTCTTTGGATAATAATGTGCTCGTCTCTGGCGACAGGAATCGTATAGGCCAAGTGGTTACCAACTTACTTTCCAACGCGATAAAATATTCACCCAGCGCTAGTGAAGTGCTTATTGATACCTCGGTTTCCGATAATCAGGTAACCGTAAAGGTGAAAGACCATGGCATTGGCATCTCTAAAAAGCACCAGGAAAATGTATTCGACCAATTTTTCCGGGCTAGTAGCGTTTCGGACAAGAATTTTGCTGGCTTGGGCTTAGGCCTTTTTATAGCCAATGAGATCATCAAGCGCCATCGGGGTAAAATTACGGTGAGCAGCGAAGAAGACGTCGGGTCGGTTTTCTCCATCGTGTTGCCTATTGAACGCCTGTTGGAAGACTGATCTGGCAGAGGTGTTCAAATAGATCCTTGGTTTTTAGAACGATATACAGAAGATGTTTCATAATACGATATGTCAAAAAAGATAAAGAGCTGTCAAAATACATGTTTTATGTGTAAACATGTTATTCCTGCATGGACGGAGCTGATCAATGCAAATAGAGAGCTCGTAAAACTAAAAAAGGGAGAACAGCTTATTCAGGAGAACACGCCGGTAAATGGTGTTTATTTCGTACAAGAAGGCTCCATCAAGGTTTTTAAAAAGTGGGGTGATTCGAAAGAGAGCATAGTCCGTTTCGCCAACAAAGGCAGTGTTGTGGGACATCGTGGTTTTTCATCAACCCAAAGTATCTTTCCAATATCCGCCACTGCGCAGGAAAATAGCGAATTATGCTTCGTGCCTATAGATTTTTTTAGAACCGTCCTGAAAGGAAATCCGGATTTCACCTACGAGATGTTGATGTTCTATGCAGATGAGCTTCAAGTTTCCGAGCAAAAGGCAGATAATCAGGTGCGATTATCTGTCAAAGGGCGATTGGCATGGAGTATTTTACAGTTGGAAGATCAAATGGGGGTAGGAGCAGATGGCTTTGTTGCGATAACGATCTCCAAGACTGATTTGGCATCCTACGTAGGGAGCACCTATGAAACTATCTATCGCATGATGCTAGAGCTGGAAAAAGAGCAGGTAATCCAAACAGCAAATAAGCGAATTAAAATAGTAAACCGTGTAAGGTTAATGGAATATAGCTTATGCTAATGCGTGTAAATAGAACAAGCCGGTAGCATACTACCGACCAGTTCATTCCCTCATTTTTGTTTTGTAAAATTATCCGATTATAAGGTATAGCCAATGCCCAATCCCAGTTTCCAGCTTCCGTTAGCAGCGGCTGTTTTTGGTACATAGAATGCCGGTATTTGCAAGGCAAATTTCCCGAAAAAAGTAGCGGTGGCACCAAAGCCCAGAGAAGGCATGAAAGTCGAATTTTTTACCGTAGATCGATCCTGTTTTATTTTAATGGATGGAAGTAGTCCGAGAAGAATCTGCTTGCCAGCTCGGCTGTATTTTACGGACGGGCCCGTGCAGTTAATGTAAGCACCATGGTCAACATAACCCGCTACAATAGTGCCTTGGAAAAGTTGGATGCTTATTTTTTTTTCTTCTTGTGCCTGCGCAAGAAAAAAACAAAGGAAAATAATAGTAAATGCGGTTTTTAGCGTGGACATGACAAGCGGTTTATTTGCTGGATAATCGATGTTCTTTGGATGTATGGGTGTAGTAAATGGCCATGCCCGTGAATAATAACCCGCCAACGATGTTCCCCGCCGTAACAATGAATTGGTTGTACAGCCACCAGTCGCTAACCGTTACCTTTGCGCCGAACATCATGCCTGCCGGAATAACAAACATGTTCACAACGGCATGTTCGTAGCCCAATGCGAAGAATATAAAGATGGGAATACCAGCTGCTAATATCTTGCCTAAGGTAGACTTGGAGGTCATCGACATAATTACCCCCATGCAAACCATCCAGTTGCATAGTATCGCCTTTACAAAAGCAGAAAACAATCCCGGAGCCCCATGACTCGCATACCCTGTTGTTTTTTTCTCAGCTATGGAGACCATGGCCTGTTCGATGATACCGATTTCTTTCAGCTGTCCTGATTCGGTACTAGCCGCCCAGAATAGTACGGCGAAAAGCAGGCTGCCGATGAGATTTCCTACAAATACCCAAAACAAATTTTCCAGCATTTTCAATCCTGAAATGTGCTTTTCCATGTAGGCGAGCGGTACCAGCGCAAAGCTGCCCGTGACCAGCTCCAAGCCAAGTATAATGATAATCACAAAACCTACGGGAAAAACGAAAGCGCCCATCAGGCTCAAGGAGGTTTGTGTAGTGGCCATTAATGCCAACGTAACGGAAATCGCTAATAACGCACCGGAAAGCGCACCTCTGATTAGTAAGTCGGTAATACGTAGTTGGGACTTGTAGATTGCCGTCGTCATCATGTTGTCGGCAACTTCTTTTGGTGTGATGTAATCCATAATCAGAAATATTGGGTGAAAAAAAAACAAAAGATTAGTTATCCAAGGAAATATAAACCATTCCAGCTTCAACCTTGACCGGGTAGGTCTTGATCGCACACTCGTCTCCAGACAAGCATTCGCCCGTGTCTAGTGCGAATGTTTTTTTGTGAAATGGGCAGGCTACCTTAGGCGTCTCGCCCAGCGAACCGATCATTCCTCGGCTTAAGATCATCTGCTTTTTGTGCGGACATTCATTTTGTGTGGCATACCATGCATTGCGGCGCTTAAAATAGAAGAGTGCGATCTGTTGGTTGTCCACTTTCAGGCAGACACCGCCATTATCTATCGCATCTTCAATGCGACAAACTTGCTGCCATGAAATGCTATTCAATGTTTTCATATGTGTATAGAAGTTAGGTGATTATATTAAAACGGTGGCGTTCCAGTCAGCGGCTTTCTTTTGTCCGCGCATTTCGTCAAATCTTACGTTCTCATCTTTTTCGTCTGGAGCATTCACAAAATGAACAAAGCGTTTGCGGATATTCGGATCCTGTACGGCTACTTTCCATTCACACAGATAGGTATCAACTAGCCGCTGCATTTCTTTTTCCCACTTCTCAGCCATACCCAAACTGTCGTTGACAACTACATTTCGCAAGTATTCGATTCCACCATCCATCTTATTTAACCAAGTGGCTGTGCGTGTCAGTGGATCTGCGGTATGTATATAGAACATCAGAAATCGATCGAGGTAACGGATGCAGGTATCGCTATCTATATCGCTGGCCAACAGTAGGGCATGCTGTGGCTTGCTACCGCCATTACCGCATACGTAAAGGTTCCATCCTTTTTCGGTGGCAATGATACCGAAGTCCTTGCTTTGCGCCTCGGCACATTCGCGTATACATCCGCTGACAGCTGATTTGAATTTATGTGGCGCGCGTACCCCGCGATAGCGTTCCTCAATTTTTATAGCAAAGGAAACGCTGTCATGTAGGCCAAATCGACACCATGTACTTCCCACGCAGCTTTTGACGGTACGTAGCGCTTTTCCATAGGCATGGCCGCTTTCAAATCCTGCTGCGATAAGTTCTTCCCAAATAAAAGGTAGATCATTGAGATGTGCGCCAAACATATCTATGCGCTGCCCGCCCGTGATTTTGGTGTAAAGTTTGTATTTCTCCGCCACTTGACCAATGACAATAAGCTTCTCCGGCAAAATTTCCCCGCCAGGAATTCTAGGCACGACAGAGTAGGTTCCTCCACGCTGGATATTTGCCAAAAAACGATCGTTACTGTCCTGCGCAGTGTCATTACCCTTGCCTAGTATCATTTCATTCCAAAGGCTTGCTAGGAGTGAAGATACAAGTGGCTTGCATATTTCGCAGCCATGTCCATGTCCCAGACTGTCCAAGACTTCGTCATACGTACGGAACTCGTGGATCTTCATCAGATCAAAAAGCTCTTGTCTGCTATATTCGAAATGTTCACATACGGTATTACGGATGTATTTCCCCTGTTGTTTCATTGTGTATGTCACGATATCCTTCAACATCGGTACGCATCCGCCGCAACCCGATCCAGCTTTTGTACATTTCTTGACGTCATCTACATGTTCACAGTTCTGTTCGGTAACGGCGCGGCTGATCTCTGCCTTGGTGACTCCTTCGCAACTGCAGATCAGTGCACTATCCGGCAGGGTGTCCACACCCGCTCCAGTAGATTTTCCGTTGACGGCTTGTTCGCTAAAAAGCAGTATCTCCGGATGTTCCGGGATGGGCAAATGGTTGTTGACCGTTTGCAAAAGCATATTGTAACTATGCGCTTCCCCCACCAATATTCCTCCTAGTAATCTTTTTCCATCCGCACTAATATTGAGTCTTTTATAGATGCCTTTGTGCTTATCTTCTAGGTGTATGGTTCGAGCATCTGGTTCACAGATAAATGGATCTCCAAAACTAGCAACATCAACACCCATAAGTTTCAGTTTGGTGCTCATGTCGAAGCCATGGAAGTTTTTTTGTTCTCCACAGATTGTTGCTGCCGCAATTTCGGCCATCTCATAGCCTGGAGCAACTAAGCCATAAATCATATCGTTAAACAACGCACATTCGCCGATCGCAAAAATATGTGGATCCGATGTGCGCATTTTTTCATCAACCAAAATGCCGCCGCGAGCGCCGATCTTCAGGCCTGTTTGCTGCGCTAGCTCATCGCGAGGCTTGATCCCTGCGGAAACAATCAGGATGTCTGCCGCGATGCTGCTACCGTCGGCAAATGCCAAACCGGTTATTCGATCTTCGCCTAAAATTTCGGATGTAGACTTTTGCAACAGGCAGTTAAGGCCTAGGGATAGTAATTTGCGCTGTAGGGTAGCGCTAGCCATATCATCAATTTGTCGGGGCATCAGCCTTCCTGCAAATTCGACCACCGAAGTATCTTTAATTTGTAGATCTACCAATGCTTTTGCCGCTTCCAATCCCAATAAGCCTCCTCCGATGACTGCTCCTTTTCTGGCATGGCCAGCATATGCTTTAATACGATCCAAATCCGCTATCGTCCGGTAAAGGAATACACCTTGTTTATCTATGCCGGAAATAGGAGGCACAAATGCGGCAGAACCCGTCGCGAAAATAACATAATCGTAGGCAACGATCACCCCTTGCTGCGATTCTACGATCTTTTTGTCAATGTTTACGTTAACAATGGGATCATTAAGATGTAAATCGATATTTTTTTCGTTATACCAAGCTAAATCTGATAAAAATAAATCGTCGCCTTCCTTTTTTTTAAAGTAATCTGTTAAATGAACGCGGTCGTAAGCGCGTATTGGCTCTTCATTGAATACTGTTATCTTAAATTTATCTGTTTTTGATTTTATTTTTTCACAGAATTTATGACTCACCATTCCGTTTCCTATGATTACTATACTTTTTGTGTTCATATTTAAGGTGTTTTAGTCTTTTTCATGTATTTATATCACAAATAAATTGTAAAAAATTCATAAAATCAAATAAAATATGATTTAAATAATAAAATATTATACATTTGGTTTCAATAAATCGAAAATTCATTGTTTAAATCATGTTAAATATGACTGGAAAGCTTTTTATTATAGGTTGTGGCCCCGGAAACCCGGATCTTTTAACCATAAAAGCCTACAATACGATAATAAGGGCTGAGATTGTGCTGTTTGACAACTTGGTTAGTCAAGAAATACTAGATTTGTGCCCAAAAAATTGCAAAAAGATTTATGTCGGCAAAGATCCATATGGTCAATATGTGCCTCAAGCGGATATTAATAGCCTAATAGGCCACTATTGCCATCATTACGCTACGGTGCTTAGGCTCAAAGGAGGTGATCCTTATATTTTTGGGCGGGGTTTTGAAGAGCGCCTATATGCGAATACATTGGGCATAGCGACCGAATATATTCCAGGTATTAGTAGTATGCAGGGGGCGGGAAGCAACGATATTCCATTAACGCATCGCGGTGTAAGTGAAGGCGTGTGGATCATGACGGGAACAAAGAGCAATGGCGAACTTACGGCAGATTTGGCCTTGGCGGCGCAAAGTAACGCTACCGTTATCATCTACATGGGAATGAGAAAAGTAGCCGAAATAGCAGGCACCTACGTGCGCTTAGGAAAAGGTGACACACCGGCAGCTATGATACAAAATGCCACTTGTCCTAACGAAAAGTCGGTCAGCTGTCTAGTCAAAGATTTACAAATAACGAGCCTGCAACAGCAGATACATCACCCGGCCATCATTATTATAGGCGCTGTCGTCGATCTTAAGCTGCATATACATACAGAGCTGCAGCACCTGGGTAAGCGAATTATTTGATGCCAGTAATTTTGATTGGAATGATGGAAATGTGTCGATATTTTTTACCGGCCCTTCGGAACTAAAGCGGACGCCTCCTTGTAAGCTTCATAGGTGTAGACATTATAGGGTAAGATGCATTGGGCGAAGTATTTTGTAAGGAAACAGCATATGCCCAGTGGAATGATGAGTGCATAACCATTGGGGGCTAGGCTACATACCAAGAAGATAGCGGTCAGTGGCGCAAATATGGACCCGGCCAATGTACAGGCAGCACCGATTAGCATAAAGTTAAACAACAAGAGGTTTGTTCCTAAAAATAGATTACTACTGTGTGCGATAAGTAGACCCAACAATGCTCCAGACACGATACTCGGTGCAAAAACACCGCCGTCGCCACCAGCTCCCAGCGTTAGCGATGAAGCCAAAGGTTTCAAAACGACCAATAAAAACAAGAGGGCAATGGAATAATCTTTATGTTCCACTAGTTGATGCAGTATCTCCTTTAGCCCATGGTAACTGTCCCCATATAGCACGGGGAGTAAGAAAATCAGTAGGCCAACGGCAACGGCTCCCAAATTAACACGGGTAAAATTACTGGAAATTTTATTGAACAAGGTCTTTGTCTTAATAACGACAAGGGTGAAATACACCGACAGTATTCCCGACAATAGGCTTAAAAGCATAAAAAAAGGCACGGCTTTCCATTGCCAATCCTGAACCGGTATATCGAAAAATGGCCTACTATCGAAAAGGCAGATAAAAAAATAAGCGCAAATTGCCGACACGCTGCTGCTTAACAGTATTGTTTTATGGACTTTTCTGGCGATAACTTCCAGCGCAAATAAAAGCCCTGCTAGTGGACTTGCAAACAGAATGGCCACGCCCGCCGTTACGCCGGCACAAATCAGCTCTCTTTTGTATTTCGAGGCTGAAAAACCTTTCTTATAGAGCTCATTACCGATGGTAGCAGTCGATACCACGGTTGAAACCTCTACACCCGTAGATCCGCCAAAAATCACCGTCAAAAATCCATTAATAAAATGCGAGGGAATCTTAAAAAATGGGAGATGGTCTTTTCGTTTATCCAGCGTGTTATAGATCTCGGTAATGCCTTTGTTTTTTCTGTTCTTAAACAGATACTTACGCAAGAAATATATCGCCGTTATCCCTACGCTGGGTAAAGCTATGAATGCTAAAGAACTAAACGACTGTACATGATGGAAAATAAATTCTTCGGCGTATTCCGTGAAGTGTTTCAAGGAATATCCCAAGCCACAGCTCAACAAGCTGACCAACATTGATGCCATCACTAAACGGAAGTAACCGTTTGAAACTACCTTATTTCTACGCGTTAAATCTACCACTGCTACGATCTTTTACCATGCAAAGCTAGGGTTTTGTTGTAATAAATCAATTTCCAGCAACAACTTATAAGGACTTTTTTGTTTTTACGCCTACTCGCCACGTCCTACAAGTCGGATTTAATACTTGTTTGGTTCCATTATATACGGCTTTTGGTGGCCAAACCTAGAAACTTGGAAAAAGAAGGCTATTATTGCCACAGTCAAAAATGTAATGAATTTCTGAATGGAAGAAAATTTGGTCCTTATCTGTGATGACGACGAAAACATTGCCGATACGTTAGGCCTGATTGTAGAGAGCGCAGGTGTACATGTCTTTGTTGAATATCATAGCGAAAATATCTTCACGCGGTTGAAAGAACATCAAGCAACTATGTTAATTATCGATCTTTGGATGCCGGTCATGTCCGGTGACAAGGTGATTCGTCAACTTCGCGCAGAGCCCGTTTTTAAAGATTTGTATATTATTTGTATTTCTGCCTCCATCGATGGCCGAAAAGTGGCCTTGGATGCTGGGGCGGATGTTTTTGTAGCCAAGCCTTTCGATATGGATGATATTATTGCTACCGTCGAGCAGGGCTTTGCTAAGATCGCTATTCGTTAGGTATTTGTTTGGATTACAAACAGTTTAAAAAAGCCTTTTCTTAATGCTTCCAGCATATATTTACCACATTAGGTTTAGCCATTTTATTAATGTAGTTTTGACCTACAGACCCTAAAAAGATGAATAGCGATTTATTAGATTTGTGCAGTCAGGAGCCCATACATATTCCAGGGGCTATACAGTCCCATGGCATGTTGATCGTCATGGACGAAAAGGGCATTATCCATCAATGCAGTGCCAATGTGGAAGCCCTAACGGGAATTTCCTATACAGATATCCTCGGTGGGTCTGTAACGCTGCTGAACAAAGCCTTGGGTAAAGATCATGCTAATAATTTCTTGGTTGAACTGGTATCCTTGAGCTGGCATGACGGCGAGTTCAGACCGTCGAACCCTTACCAAGTCCGCATCGGGCGTGAGTTTTTTAACGTCATCCTTTCGCAAAGTGCGGATAATTATTTGGTGGACTTCGAACCTCAGCAATCCGATCTCTTTCAAGATCCACAAAATAAAGTGGGTGCGTCTTTATCCCATATGCTGGCCGATAATGAATTGCAGAGCATCTTGGAGAATGCGGTTCAGCAGACGCGGCATATTATAGGCTACCAGCGGGTGATGATCTATAAATTTCATCAAGATGGACATGGTGAAGTCATTGCAGAAGATCGCGAAGCTGAGCTGGAGAGTTGGTTGGGACTGCATTACCCAGCCTCGGATATCCCACAGCAAGCCCGCGAGCTTTATAAGCGTAACTATACCCGACTGATCGCCAACGTACATGAGCAGCCTATATCGATTGTCGGTCTAGATCCAGCACCTGTTGATCTCAGCGATAGCTCCTTGCGCGCCGTGTCACCGGTACACATCCGGTACCTCAAAAACATGAAGGTGGATTCTAGTTTTAGCGTCTCTATTATCGTAGAAGGTGAACTGTGGGGATTGATTGCCTGCCATAATTATTCGCCAAGATATATCAATTACAGGCAACGCGAAACGGCGAAGTTGGTGGGGCAGGTGTTAAGTTCCTGCATCGCTATGCGATCGCAGGAATCCCAGCAGAAGGAGCTCTTGAGCTTTCAGGCTGCAGTTATGGAAATCGTGCGCAGTCTCCAAAACACAGATAACATCGCTGATATTGTGCAGGCCTGCGGCGCCAATATGTTAAAGACCTTCGATGCCGTCGGTTTTGCTTTCTATTTTGAAGGCGAGCTTTACGGCTTTGGCGATGTACCGTACGAGGAGCAAATAGCCTTGCTGAGCAGCAAACTGGCCTCCACGCATGCCGCAGAGATTTTTGCTACGGATCAAGTATCCTCCGATAGCTTGCTTGCCGACTTGGCAGGCACTTCTTTTGCTGGTGTTATGGCCTGCCAGCTGAGCGCTGAACTCAAGGATTACCTTTTCCTTTTCCGCGAGGAAAAAGCATCCGTTGTGCGCTGGGCTGGAAAACCCGATAAAATCGTCGAGTTTGATGATAAGGCGCAGCCTTTTATATCTCCCCGAAATTCTTTTGAACAGTGGCTACAAGAGGTGAAAGGTTATGCGCGTCCTTGGTCTACTACTGAGCAGCAGATTTTTATACAAATCAGGGATGAGATCAATTACGCTGTTGCTAGGAAAGTAAATGAGCTCCGAAAGCTGAACGAAAAATTAAGGGAGGCCTATGCGGAATTGGATTCCTTCGCCCATACCGTATCGCATGATCTGAAAACACCACTAACGGCCATCAAGGCTTATGCTGAGCTTATTCAGCGAAAGTCAACCGAAAATGACGTGCAGGGCATGGCTGGAAAGATAAAAGGAAGCGCAGAGCAGCTCACCAAAATGGTACACACCGTCTTGGAGTACGCGAAGGTGGGGCAGAAATTCGTGAATAAAGAGCATGTAGAGATGTCTTCCTTATTATGGAATATTCGGGAACACTTGCTGGTCAGCAAGCTTAATGAGCATTTGCAGCTGGATATTTTGTCTACCCCGCCCGTAGAAGGCGATCCTATTTTGATCTTTCAGGTTTTCTTAAATGTAATCGAGAATGCCGTTAAATATTCGCATAAAGTAACGCGCCCTATAGTTTCAGTAGAGGGTACGTTAGACGCAAGCCATGTGGTATACCGTATTACCGATAATGGCGTGGGCATTAATGCGAAGCAGCAAGAGCATATTTTTGGCCTGTTCAGTCGAATTGGTGATTTGGACTCCTTTGAGGGTTCGGGTGTGGGCCTTGCTACGGTTAAGAAAATTATGTCGCGGCATGGCGCACAGATTACCGTGGAAAGCCAAGAGGGGATAGGCAGTACCTTTATCTTAAGATTTCCGCGTAACTCGGTAGCCTAGAAAAATGGTAATTTGTATATCTTTGGATGTTTATGCATACCAAACCCATGCTGTTAAGCGATAATATTCTTTTACAGGTGCTGCAGGCTTCGACAGCACCTACCGCTATATTTTTCGGAGAAAACCTGATTGTCCAATTTGCCAATCAAGGCATGTTGAAACTTTTGGGAAAAGAGGCTTCGATCATCGGAATGCCTCTTTTCGACGCTGTACCCCAGCTGGCCTGTGACGATCTGCCTATTCTTTTGCAGCGTCTCGGGCAGCACGCAGATAGCGCCCTGTCTCAGGACTCCGTTTTGCGATCTATACTTGATGCAACAAGCAACGATCCTGCATGGTACAGCTTTCAGTATGAAGCTATTGCCGATCCTAGCGGTGGGATGTCCTGTATCCTATGTACCGCTCGGCCGACGACCTGCGAACAGCCCACGCAGCCGCTAATTTCCGAATCGGAAAGCGGCGAAGAACCTTTAAAAATAGAAATTCCCCTAACCTTGGACGAGCGCGCTGCAAGCACTAGCGATCTCGAGACTTCCATCGCACTTCTTTCAGAAAGCAGAGAGCATATGCGTACCATTATTGAGCAGGCACCAGTAGGAATTGCTATGCTCAAGGGGCCTGAGCATGTTATTGAAATTGCGAACTCGACTATCCTACATATCTGGGGACGCCAAGGGGCTGATGTCATTGGTCTGCCGCACAGGCAGGCAAGGCCCGAACTCATCGGGCAGCCCGTGTATGACTGGTTAGATCAGGTTTATAATACCGGGAAAAGGAAAACAAATAATGAATTTGCCGTCAACCTGTCCCACAATGGCGGATTGCGGCAGGCCATCGTCAACTCCATTTATCAACCCATTTTTGCCGCCGATGGTCAGGTTACGGGCGTCTTAGTCATATTGGAAGAAATTACCGAGCAGGTCACCGCGCGAAGGAAAAATGAAAAGGACCAGCATATGCTCAATCTAGCGCTCGACGCGGGGCAGTTGGCTACCTTTTACTACGAGCCAGAGACTAACCTTTTTGCGGGTAACCACCTGCTTCATACTTGGTTTGGCTTAGCGCCAGCAGGCTATATTGATCTTTCCGAAGCATTGGCGGTTATCATTGAGGAGGATCGACAACGTGTTATCGATGCCATACAGCATTCGCTGGCACCTGAATCGACGGGAAGCTATGCCGCGGAATACCGCATTCAGGCGGCGAACGATACTGCGGAACGGATGGTGCAGGCGCGTGGACAGGTTCTTTATGATACGGCGGGGCGGGCTGTAAGTTTGAACGGCACGCTCCGGGACATCACCGAGCAAAAGAAAGACGAACAGCGTAAAGATGATTTTATTGGAATGGTCAGCCACGAACTAAAAACACCGCTTACTTCGTTAAAGGCTTACCTACAATTGATGCAACGGGCTGCAGATGGAGCGACATCAGCTATCAATCAACATAATGCATTGGATAAATCCCTGCGACAGGTCGAAAATATGACCAACATGATCAACGGTTTCTTGAATATCTCCAGACTGGATGCCGGTAAAATGCTGCTCAACAGATCACCCTTTAGCCTTAAAATACTGTTTGCCGAACTTCAAGAAGAGGTACTGCATACCGTGCAGAGCCATCAAATTGTGTTTGAAGCACTGGAAGATGTGGCCTTGTATGCTGATCGGGAAAAAATTGCTCAAGTAATCTTTAATTTGGTCGGGAATGCCGTGAAATATTCTCCTGTAGCATCCCGCATCGATTTGCGCTATACTATGCTGGATAGCGATTGGCTGGAGATTTTGGTGTCTGATCAGGGGATGGGTGTTGCTCCAGACGATCAAGAAAAAATATTTGAACGCTACCACCGGGTCAAGAGCAGCAAAATGGGCTCTATCGCTGGATTTGGAATCGGCTTGTATCTTTGTCGGGAGATTATAGCCCTGCACGGCGGCACCATCGCTGTCCAAAAGAGTGATGAGCAAGGGACAATATTTAAGATGCTGTTGCCCATTCAATAGCTGCAGCCTACTTTTCTATTTCGCTATCTGTTTTCGTTAATTACCATATTTTGCGCTAGCGTAGCGGCTGCAGGAGTTTCTCCACTGGTGGTATTGGAAAAGACACCGCGATCATGTATCCCGATTAATCCCAGGATAACGACAAGGACGGTAGCGCAGATCATTAACGCGCTCGCAATTAAAATGATATCTTGTTTACTTTTATTCATGCTAAAAAATTTGATGAAGAACAATAAAGCTGGCTGAAAGTTTTATTCTTTTCGCGAATTTGTTGGATTTTCATCCTTAACCAAGGACATAACAGCGCGGTACGCTGCTACACTTCTCTTCCTTTTGAAGAAGTATAAGCCGGCTAGTATGGCCAAGTTCATGAAGAAGATACTAACCATTATGCTGGCTAAGGCATCTGGACTATACAGGAAATACCCTACATTGACGGTAACAAATAGGATGAGTACGGAAATTAGAGCTAGGAATACACGTTTCTTTTTCTGCACGGTCAAGGCTAGCTCATCTTGTTCAACATCTTCATGCACACCTTTCTCTTGAGAAACCGCAAGCAACGGCACGGATGGCATATCTTCGGCAAATAAATTGTTTTGGTTCATCTAACTTCGTATTAAGGTTAAGTCAAATTTATCGCAAAACAGGTACCATAGCTTATTTTGGATGTTTAAACAGGTGTTTCCGTTGCGCGAAAACGTATTTATACGGTGTGGCGGATGAAATAACTTAGTCGTCTGAACGTTTAAATAGAGAGCAAGACAAAACTAATCCTGCTCTATTAACATTAGTGTTCCTCTGCAAACAGTTCTTCTCGTGCTTTCGAGAGATCATAAGCCGTCTGCATATTCATCCAATATTCGGCACTTATGTCAAATAGGGTTTCTATTTTAATGGCCAACTTCGGTGATATGTTTCTATCACCTTTAAATATAGCGCTGAGATGATGTGGCATAATACCCAAAGTTTTTGCGACATCTTTTTTTAATAGATTTCTTTCCAGTATTTCCTCCAAGAGAAATTCTCCCGGATGAAATGCTTTTACATTTAATGCAGCGCCTTCCGAATTAAAGACCTGATTGTTCATTTTTAAAAAGTATAAATTTTTTTAAAGTATAAAATGTGGCCCCATTTTGGGGCTGTACAATTAAGATTAGCCGTAATGATTGTTTAGTTCTTCTATATATAAAACTTCAACCATTCCGTCTTTTCCAATGCGAAAAATGATTCTCCATCCAATATTAACTCTTATAGAGTAATGAAGATTGGAGCCTTCAAGCTTTTCAAAGTGTAATGATTTGATCTTTCTAAGATCCGTCGTATTGGAAGCTTGTTGCATTTGAAAAACCCGCTTAACAAATATAACCAAAATTAGGTTATTATTTTTTTACCTATTGAGCCAAATTTTTGTGATTGTCGGGTATTGTAACGTATATTGACATTCCGGTTGCGGTCATCGGCCTTCTCGCTGTTCACGTTAATCATCGAGACAACAAATTAGGACAAATCCTGTTAATTGATGCATTAAGGCGCATGATTGGCATCAGTGCTGTTGTTGGTAACCATACCGTTATCCTAGGGCCGATTAATGAATCTGCTAAAAATTTTTACTCCAAATTTGGCTTTATCTAAAGACGCCAAGCACATGTTTCTTCCAGTAAAAACGCAAGGCACCTCAATCATGGAGGTGCCTTACTATTGTTATCTTTTCGAAAAAATCTACTTTAAATCCGGGTAGTTCTTCGTTGGTTCAATTTTGTATGTACTGTTAGCTTGGTGTACGACGCCATAATCGTCTGTCGCGCGAACGGTAATCGTATGTTCACCAACAGCTAGGTCTACCGGCAAGCCAATGCGCCAAAGGTGTGCACTCACCATGGCATCCGTCGGGCGTCGTCCCGGCAAGAGCGTTTCTAGATTGTCCCAAGGGTATAGGATAGCCGAGTAAGCGGGGTCAATGGTCCGAGCAGGCATCATTTTTTGCCAAGATCCTCCGTCGATCGC
This sequence comes from Sphingobacterium bambusae, assembly GCF_033955345.1. Taxonomy (NCBI): domain Bacteria; kingdom Pseudomonadati; phylum Bacteroidota; class Sphingobacteriia; order Sphingobacteriales; family Sphingobacteriaceae; genus Sphingobacterium; species Sphingobacterium bambusae. The sequence continues at coordinate 5,538,244 of NZ_CP138332.1, read as the reverse complement.
ATATTCCACTTTATTGCCATGATGGCCCATAAAAAAGTTAGCGAAGATAGCGGCTCGGGTACGTTTGCCCTGACCAACAACTTTTGGATGAAACAGGTTGATTTGATAGGTCGAATCCTTGCCAGAAACTTTATAGCTGATTCGGTAATCCTGTTTGTTGAAATCGATAAATGCGTAGCCATGTGGTGTTCCGTCGCGCATCGTCGCTGTGGGAACGCCGCGTTGGTCTAGTTCGCCCGAATACCAATCGCCAGATGTTGTTCCAGCATTGTATTCATGATGCGCTTTTGCCTGTTTCCAGCCCTCCTTGGCGTCGTAGAAATGCTGCGTCTGCGTATGCATATGTGCGGAAAGAGACAGTGTATGGGGGTATTCCTTTAGCAGGTCAAACAAACGCTGTCTATCCTCAGGCCGGAAGGTATCGCCATTGCGGTGGTCTAAGGGTATATGAAAGGCCAAAACAACCAACGTTGATGTATCGACATGTTTCAGGTCATTCTCCACAAAGTCGAGCTGCTCTTTACGGAAGCCGCCTAGATAGCCATTACCCTTACGTGGATTTGGGTAACGTACATTGTCCAAGACGATAAAATGCACATTACCGTAGTTGAAGGAATAGTTTGCCGGACCGAAATTCTTTTCGAAAGTTTCATCCGATAAGCTGTCCGCCGCCACGTTATAGTTCATATCGTGGTTGCCTTTCAGGTTGTACCATGGTAATCCTATGCGGGCTATAGCTGCTTTATATGAAGGATGGAGACTAAGGTCATCACCAACGAGGTCGCCTAAACTTAAGCCAAAAGCTACGCCTTTTATCCCGACAACTTCGTCGACAATGGCACGGTTAAAAAATGTCATCTCCTGTGCGGTGTAGGCTTGTGGGTCGCCGAAAACAAGCATCCGAAAGCTGTCTTTTTCTGTAGCCTTGTTTAAAGCAAAGTCTATAGACTGGGGCAAGGGGCCTGTTGGCGAAACGCCGGGGTATTGCAGGTCTGCCGGTGAACCTTTGGGTTTATGGATATAGTACGATTTGGCGAGCTGATGCTCGTCTAAGGCCACGCTATACCCACTGGGCTTGATAACAAAGATAATATTGTCATCTGCTACAGGTAGTTCATATTTACCTTGGGAATTGGTCAGTATCACGTCGACACCGTTGCTGACCGCTACATTGGGGATACCGCTTTCTTTTCTATCCAATTTACCATTGCCATTTGAATCTAGAAATACCGTTCCTCTAGCCATTTCCTGTGCGCCTGCAGCAGCGGAAAGAGATAGGAGAGCGCTACTCAGTACGTATTTGATTTTGTTTTTCATGGTTTGTTCACTTAATTTTTAAAGGGCATGATGTATGCCGATGTTTTATTTGCTACCAATACTTTATTCATGTCATAGGCCATGGTTACCACGGCACTGCCCGTGTCGTAGGTGAAATCGTCCAAACCTCTATTTAAGGGTATAAAATCTGGGATTATTGCTTGTATATGTGCGTCCGTCACGTTGGCGTTGTTTAGTTGTTCGCGTTGTGATACCGGAAAACGCATGCCTAGGTCCGTCATGCGGCGCCCTTCAGCGATGAATATCTCTTGGCGCATAAGGTAGATCAGGTATAGCGCATCATCTTCGGTTGCCACGGCGTCGATCATGACTGCCGTCACCTGTGTGCCCGATACGCTGTATGCGGCAATATTGCCCTGTTTTCTATCAAGCACCAGTCCTGATTTTGCCGGCGATGCCGCATCAAATTTCACCTGCACGGCGGTCAACGGATAATCTCTCCGGTTTCCACCGTTGCGTGTTTCCCTGCTATCGTTGAGCTGAACGACGGGGCGCTTGCTCACGGTATTGCTCAGCAGATCCTTTAACATCTGTTTAGCTGCTGGAATGTTTTGCTGCGCAACCAAGGCTTCAGCGAGGATTAGGTAGGCTTCTTCCGCTTTTGCGATCGCAATGGGCTTCTCGTCATCGAAAATAGTGCTCGTTTGGTGAAAGTATTTCGGATCTAGGAAGTCCAAACGAGGCAATGGGGCAAAAGAATTGGTTGTGCTGGAGAAAATCGCACTTTGAAAGTTATTGGATGGACCGCTCTGCGTGCCATATTTCACTTGGCGGAGCATCAGTGGCGAAGCTATGATCTGCCGTGCTAGGGCCGAGGCTTCCTCTACATGCCCCATACCATAATGGCAGCGCGCCATCAGCAAGGTACAGGCTTCCTTATCTGCCTGCGTGTTATACAGGGTAGCGGCTTCGCTAAGTAGCGCGATTGCTTTGGTAAAAAGCTCGCTGGGGGTTTCCACTACGCCAAGTGTGCTGGTAGGGATGCCAACATACAATTCGGCGCCTAAAATATGCGCATAGGCTTTAAAGAATAGTAGTTCTGCTTTCTTTGCAGCTTCTTCTGGCGTCTGATCGTAGGTGAATCTGTTTAACCCAAATGCACTCATCTCCATTAATTTATGAATGGTCGCTTGGATATTGGTGACGTCTCTGTCGAAGTAATTGAGCTCCGGATTGTCAAATACCTTGCTACTTTGCGTATAGTTGTTAAAGTAGTTGTCAGATACCAGTTCCGTGAATTCGACAACGGTACCGACGGTTAAGCTGGCCTGCCGACGTACGCCGTCCAACCAAATATCTTTGGATTGTGAGCCTTCGACAAAGCGATCTTCGGTGACATAGGGGTTGGTAACTTCGGTGAGCTCACAAGCGTTGAACAGCAGGGTAGCGCCAGCCAATATGCAATAGGATAGATATGTTATTTTCATGGTGTTTAGCAGATTAGAGAGACATTTTTACAGATACTAAAAATTGACGAGGAGCCGAGTAGGTCGCGTAGGAGATACCTCCTGTCGTTGCGCGCCCTTGCCCTTTAGCGGCACCACTGATGGTGGCTTCTGGATCAAAGGAGGATGTGGCAAAGTTGAACGGGTTCATGACCGAGCCGCTGATCACGAGGCTTTTTGCAAAGGATTTGATGGCATGGCTCGGTAAGGTATAGCTCGCACCAATTGTACGAATCTTGATGTAGTCCGTTTTTTCAATAAACATGTTCGTAAATTGCAACCAGCGTGTACGTCCAAATTCCGAATCGATCTCGCCTTGCGGAATACCTTCATCGCCAGCACCATAGTTGTAGCGAAATTGGCTGTCCCAATTGTTTGCGTAAGCACCTTCTTGGTAGTCGGCATTGGCAAATACATTCAGTCCCTTCCATTGAAAATTGACGCCCATGCTTCCAAAAAGATCCGGAATGGTGGTACCTAGATACTGTAGCGGCGTGGTCGTGGCAAGGACACCGTCTTCACCAAATTCGCCATAGGCACCGCGGATAAATCCGATCGGGTAACCTTCTTGTACGACGGTCTGTATGGTACGCTCACTAAATCCAGCTATGTTGAAGGGAGCAGCACCATTAGAGGAGAGTACCGTGTTGTATAGGGTGTTGACCGCGAGGTTGAATTTTAAGGAGGTATGTTCTTTTTGGATGGCCATAATCTGCGTCGAGAATTCCAATCCACGGTTTAGGATTTTCCCGACATTGCGTAGGGCTTCCGCTTCTGCGGTTGATGGAGCAGCAGGTACGGAAAAGAGTGCATCGTTTGTTGTCGCATGGTACATGCCTGCTGAAAGTGTGAGGCGATCTTTCCAAAAGCCGAGGTCGAGGCCCGCTTCAAAGGTACTGGTCTTTTCTGGGCGCAGGTCTACCCCCGGCATACCAAATGAACCCGCTTGGTCACCCAAATATCCACCAAAGCTTACCGTGCGTAAGTTTTGGAAGGAAGGTGGGAAATTTCCGGCAAGTCCGTAGTTACCGCGCAACTTGGCGGATGGCAAAAAGCTCAGATGATCTGCCCACCAGCTTTCTGCTGATGGAATATAGGAGAATCCTACTTTTGGGTAGTACTGTACGCCGATGTCCTTACCGAAAGCACTATTTCCATCGCCACGTAAACCTAGATCGAGAAATAGCTTGTTTTGCCAGCCGAGATTCGTTTGCACATATACACCGTAATTAACGACTTCATCCACAAAGCTGTTGCTACTGGTCACAATGGCATCGGCGATAGTCCTTGCGCCATCACGCACATTGGTGCCATTGTAGGCTACCTGCCGATCTTCGTTTCGGAAGAGCTGTCCGCCTACAGTAGTCACGGCGGAAAAGTCGCCGATTTCCGCTTTATGTTGCGCGTTTAGCTCGAGGGTAAGCCCCCAAAATTTACGTTCGCCACTGTTGATGCTGCCGCGATCGGTACTCAGGTTGCCCGTGGTGTGCGTTAGGTATTCGTTGGTCTGTATCGTTTGGTTGCGTACAACGCGGTAGTCTATACCGCCAACAGCTTTCACATTGATATTGTGTGTGGGCCTGTACTGGAAGGTTTGCGCTGTTTGGAATCGGTTCACGATGATATCATTGTCCTGCAGCCGTTCAGCGGTATGGACAAATGTTTTCATATTGGCAAATTCCTCGTCAGAAAGCTCGTCGATACGCGGGTTGAAGCGCGGGTTTGGCCCGGTCACGGCCGAGGCTCCACTTTCCGCATACCAAAGACCGGTATAACCGCCTTGGTTACCGTTACGCGTACGCTTGTAGCTGTTGTTCACAAAGGAAAAGCTACTCTCGTAGGACACCTTATCATGCAGCTCGGCCTTAAAGCCTGTACGAAGGTCGAATCGCTTGTTTTGATTTTGCTTAAATATTTGTACGCCCGAACTATTGAGGTATGCTCCGGTAACGCTGTAGCCTACTTTCCCACTGTTTCCGTTTACCGCTACATTGTAGCGCTGGAAAAGCCCGGGTTCAAAAAGCAGTTCTTTTGTACGGTCGAAGTGCAGGAAATCTGTCGTGGCGCGTTCTGCCCCAACCGTAGCCTCTGCGGAGACACTGGTGCGGTCAGCACCGCCTTTTTTTGTGAAGATCTGGATGACCCCATTGGCGGCGTCCGATCCGTAAAGGGTGGTGGCTGCACCACCGTTTACATATTCTACACGCTCGATGTTGTCAATAGGAATATCCGCTAATGCGCTCACGCCGGATCCCTGTGCACTGCCGCCACCAATGGTCGAAGCGGTATTCAGGTTATCCATCCGAACGCCGTCGATGTAGATGACAGGCGTAGAGTTCATAAATGCCGAAACCACACCACGTGCGCGAATCAATGATGTTGCCCCCGACTGTCCGCCCGTGAGGCGGATTTGTGCATTGGGTAATTTTGATTGCAACAGCTGATCGAAGCGCGTGGCGGGAACCTTTTCCAGTTCCGCGCCGCTGATACTGGCTACGTTGGTGGAGAGGCGTCTTTTGTTGATGTCCAGGCCTTGGCCGGTAACAACGACTTCGTCCAAGCCAAAAAGATCTTGGGCGAGGTTAATGGCTAGAGATTCATGTGCAGCACCGGCGGCTATGCTCACATCTTTTGTCTTGTAGCCCATAAAACTGATGCGAAGTTTCAAGAACTCGCCGTCCTTGCCGCGCAGGCTAAACTGTCCATCGACGCCGGTCTGTGCCGAGCGGTTGCTGCCTAGCAGCAAGATCGTTGCTCCGGCTACTGGTTGTCCGGTTAGTTCATCCTTAACCGTTCCACGTAGGGTTACTTCCTGTTGGTTGCTGCTTAGCTGGCGGGAACTGTTGTTAGGGTTATCCTTTGCGACGTGCAGCACGATGATTTCGCCTTTGATCTGAAATCCTACGCCAGTCCCGGCTAGCAGATCGGTAAGTATGACATCCAACGACTGGTTGGCGCGATAAGGCCTTGCTGTTTTACCGTTAAGAATTTCCTTGTCGTAGACCAGTCGTTTTCCTGCCGCTTTGGCAACATGCTCTAGTGAACGCAGTAGTGAACTTTCTTTGGCCTGCATAGCATAAATAGCTGTACTAGGCAATAACTTACCGTGAGCTGTTGTTCCGGTCCAAAGACAGGCTCCGGTAAGTAGTAATAGGTAACTTTTCATGGTTTTCTTTTCTGTACTGTTTGTTGAGTTTTGGTTTCCTTTACCAGACCTATTTAGTTTTGCGCGCTATCCGGTGTTCAGTTGCCAATTGTTTATGTATGTGATTATTTCTTGATCGAGCTTATCGTTACTTCATTTCCTTGAAGGCTGTATTGCGTTCCTGTCGCAATACAGATGATTTCTAGAATTTCAGACATCGATTCCGTAGCTTTAAATTCTCCCGAGAAATGATGATCATTTTCTAGCCCAGCTTCTATCGTGATGCGTAGCGCAAAGTGCTTTTCTAGCTCTTTAGCGACTTCAAGAAGATTGTTTTCGTTGAATGTAAGGTACTGCTGCTGATCGTTGTCCTTCCGGAGCTTAAACGATCGGTCGTGCTGTGCATACAGCAGTGACTCCTGAGCCATTAAGGTGAATTTCTTGGTAGAATCACGCCGGTCAAACACGCGTACCTTACCCGTTTTTACGAAGATGCGCCAAGCCGACGCGCCTTTTTTTGCATGAATATGGAATGAAGTACCCAATACTTCGGTCTGCATGTTTTCACCCGCTACGACGAACGGTCTGCTTGCGTCTTTCGCTACCTGAAAGAATGCCTGACCATCGTATAGTTGCACTTTTCTTTTTGCAGATGCTGCGAAGTCATTGGAAACAACCAAGCGGCTGTTTTCACCGAGCGACACCGTGGAGCCATCGGGCAGCGCTATATTTTTTGTCTCGCCATAGGCGGTTGTATAGGTTTTCGGTGAATTTATAAAGTAGTAGGAGAGACCTATAGTAAAAAGCAATAGCGCGGCCGTGCTGGCAATGGCCGGCCAAAACCATACGCTTTTGTGTTTTACGGGATCTGTACTATTTGTCGCTCCTTGGATGTTAGACCATAGCGATTTTTCAATTTCGCTTAGCTGCTTTGTATCATGCGGAAGCGGCTTTTCCTCCAAGGCGGAGAACCATTGCGCTAATGCTTGGTCTTCCTGCTTTGTTGTTTTCTTCGCAAGGTAATTTTGTATAAGTTTCTTGATGTGTTGTATCTGCATATAAGTGTTGTACTTTACTTATATGTCTAAAAAAACAGGCTTAGGGGCTAGTCAAGTGCATTATCAAACAGTTAACAGTTTGTTAAGAATAACACCTGCGCTATTGCAGGTAACCCACGCTGCCGAGCAGCAATAGATAGGCGGCGTCACCAAGCTGTATACGGAGTTTCTTTCGTGCAGCGGCCAAATGGTTTTTGACGGTATCCTCGGAAATATGAAGATTTTTCGCTATTTCCGAAATGCTCATGCAGTCCATAGTACGCATCCGGATCACTTGTTGCATACGCGCAGGTAGTTTGCTGATTTGTAGTGCTATTTCTTCTTGAAGTTCTTTTAACAGACTGGGGTCTACCGCCTCTTGAAAACTTTCCACAACTAAGCTTTCTAACGGAATATCTCTTTTGGCGTTGCTTAACTTGGCTTGCAGCTTCGTTAACGATTTATAACGCACCGAACTGAACAGATAGGCCTCCAATGAGGTCTGTATATCAATATGATGCCGGCGATCCCAAAGGTTTATAAATAGTTCCTGTACAGTGTCTTGCGCTTCATCGCCGTCCTGCAGTAGATTGAAGGAAAACTGATACAGTGCTTTCCAATATTTTTCGAACAGTTGATTTAAGAAAAGATTGGCCTCGGATTCACTGGCTTGTAATAGGGACAAGTTCTGGAGGTCAATGCTACGTTCATTTGGGGAAATTATGCGTCTCATGTTGCGGCAAAACTAAGGTTCACAAATGAATTGATAATTAAGTGGAGATGAGTTTTATATTACCTAGCGCGCGGTTGGTGCCGATCGAATTGGTCAAACCCACCCTCCATTAGCTCTCCACGTTTGAATGGAGAGCTTTGCTTATGAAGTTGTGCCCTTGGGAGGGGCTACACAATAGTTCAAACCTAAATATTTTGGATCTAAATAAAAGTGATTCAAGTCATTATCTTAATTATTTAAACCATGCGTTCTCCTTTTCTTATACAAATCGGCATCCCAGCCGAGTCTTCCGCACTTCGCTAAGCTATCCTTTATTTTAAGCGAAACAACCACTCATCCACAAGAACCATTGTAGGCATACGCTTGTTATTAGGCTATGGCAGCCCTAGAAGCATACAACAAAAAGCGAGATTTCGATAAGACAGCGGAACCAAAAGGTGCTGCTGCCCGCAAAAGCAAGAAACTGCGTTTTGTGGTGCAGCGGCATCATGCCTCGCGCCTGCATTACGACTTCCGACTGGAAATGGACGGCGTGCTGAAGAGTTGGGCGGTGCCCAAGGGGCCATCCTTATACCCCGACGACAAACGGCTGGCCGTGATGGTGGAAGACCATCCGCTTAGCTACCGTACCTTTGAAGGCGAAATTCCTAAAGGAAATTATGGCTTCGGTACCGTATCCATTTTCGATTCGGGATATTATACCGCTGTAGATAATGTACATACCGAGCAGGATCTGCTGGAGGACTTAAAGCAAGGGAGTATCAAGATCGTGCTGCATGGCAAAAAGCTCAAGGGCGAGTTTGCTTTGGTGCGCATCAAGAATCCGCAGGAGGATAATGCCTGGCTGCTGATCAAGCATAAGGACCGCTACGCCGTCGATGAGGCCTACGATGCCGAAGATGAAGTAAGCGCAAAGGTGAAGGAAGCAGGACGCTCGTTCCGGAAACAGCAGGGAAAAGCTAACACGAAGGCGGCTTCTGGTAAAACAGCAGAACAGGATAAAAAGAAAAACGAAAAGAAGGGGTCGGCGACCCTATTGGATCCGATGTTGGCGGTGCTGTCTAAGGCTGTTCCCGATGATGGCGATTGGATCTATGAGCAGAAGTTCGATGGCTTTCGCGCCTTGGCCGAGATCAGCAACAGCAAGGTATCGCTCGTCTCGCGCAACGGCATAAATTTCAATGAGCAATTTCCGTCCATACAGGAGGGCCTGCAAGGGCTCGACAGAACCTTGATTTTAGATGGAGAGATCGTGGCAGAGGACGCCAAGGGCAAGGCCAATTTCCAGCTGTTGCAGCAGGGCGAACCGCTGCCTGCCCGCTACAAGCTGGTTTACTATGTCTTTGATCTCCTAATGCTCGATGACAATGATCTTCGGGACTTTCCCCTGCTGGAGCGTCGCGATCTCCTGCGCAGGCTTTTTGCCAAGATCTCCGCGCCGCAGATTAAGCTTGTTCCCGAATTGAAGGGAGATGCCCTGCAGAAAGCCAAGAAGCACAATTGGGAAGGGGTAATGGCCAAGGAGGCCGGCAGCCGCTATCATTCGGGCAAGCGTTCGGATGCATGGCGCAAGCTAAAAATCCAGCAATCCCAAGAGGCCATTATCGTCGGTTTTACCGCGCCGAATGGCAGCCGCATCGGCTTTGGTGCCTTGGTGTTGGCGGTGTGGGGCGCGGATAAAACCTTGCAGTATATCGGCAACGTCGGAACGGGCTTTACGGACGAACTGCTGCAGGACCTGCATGCCAAGCTGCAACGACTGCTCGTAAAAAAGAAACCTTTTCCGGCTACGGTAAAGGTAGCGAACGAAAAGAAGGTAACTTGGGTCAAGCCCAAGCTGATTGCCGAAATCGACTACGCCGAATGGACAGGCGATGGGCACCTGCGGCATCCTGTTTTTAAGGCCTTGCGTACAGATAAAGACGTCGCCGATATTGTCAAGGTGGAGGCCGTGCAAGCGATGTCCAACGAACGGGAAATACGCTTCGGACGAAAGGTCTTGAAGCTTACGAACCAGCAGAAACTGTATTGGCCCAAAGACAAGATTCGAAAAGGCGATTTGCTGCATTACTACGAGCAGGTAGGCGAGTTGATGTTGCCCTACCTGAAGGATAAGCCCATATCCCTCAATCGCTTTCCAAATGGCATTGAGGAGGCCAGTTTTTTTCAAAAAGATCTGGATAAGAAGCTGGGGCCTAGCTGGTTGAAGACCGTGGAGCTGGAGTCGGAATCCACCGGCGATACGGTAAATTATCTGCTCTGTAATGATCTGCCTACCTTGCTCTGGATTGCCAATATGGGCTCTATAGAGATTAATCCTTGGCTGGCTACCTACCGCAAGCAGGATAGGCCGGTTTTCGGGGTATTGGACCTGGATCCCAATGGTGTAGATTTTAAGACGGTGCTGGCCATCGCAAATACGGCACATGATATCTTAGAGGCGGCCAATGTCCGCAGTTATGTGAAGACTTCCGGATCAACCGGACTGCATATTTATATTTATGTAGGGCAGCAATATACGTTTGATGTGGTGCGCGATTTTATACAAATGCTGGCCGAGCTGGTACATGAACAGCATAAAAAGGAAAGCAGCTTGGAGCGTTCGCCCAGTAAGCGGAAAAACAAGGTTTACTTGGACTATATGCAGAATAAGCGCGCCCAAACGGTTGTCGCTCCCTATTCGGTGCGGCCGAAGCCCCTGGCTACGGTCTCTACGCCGCTAGACTGGTCGGAGGTAAATGACGAACTGACCATACAGCGCTTTACCATGGAAACGCTGCTTGAGCGTATCGCGGCGCAAAAAGATCCTTGGGCAACGATTTTCGATGAACCCATTGATCTTAAGAAGGCCATTTCTGCGTTCTAACCGAGACTGGCTTTTAGTTTCGCGAGCAACTCCGAGGCCTTGGTATGTTCGTTGTCCACATTGATCTTGCGGATAGTTGCCCGTTTGCCTTGTGCTTTTTTCTTGATAATCTTGAGCAGCTCCTTGCTGTACATGTTCCGGTAGCCTGAGATATCAAAGTCGGAGCTGTTCTGCTTGATCAGCTTCACGGCCATATCCATTTCCGCTTTCGCGATGCGGCTGCTTGGTATCTTCAGGTCGTCGTTTTTACGGATTTCTTCTTCAAACCTTAGCTTGTTTAACAGCAGCATCCCTTCGTAGGGGCGCACGATGGCCAGATTTTCCGTGGTACGCATCACAAAGGTGCTCAACCCCACATGACCGGTTTTCTCCAAGGATTTATAGAGGAGGGAGTAGGCCTTTTCGCCACCTTTCTGCGGCTCCAAATAATAGGGCGTGTCGAAATAGATGCTATCGATGTCCCGTTCCTTCACAAAGGTCTGCAGGTTGATCATCTTGTTTTTCTCGGGCATCGCCTCCTCAAAATCGGCTTCCTCCAGCACCACGTATTTATCTTTTAAAAAGTAGCCTTTCACGATATTCTCCCACACGACTTCCTTGCCGGTCTTGTCATTAACCCGCTTAAAGCGAATGTTAGATAGGTCTTTCCGGTCCAACATATCGAGATCCAACTGGCTGCTTTGAATCGCACTAAAGATTTTAATTGGGATATTGACCAAACCAAAGCCTATTGCCCCTGTCCAAATTGCTCGCATAGTATTTTTTAGCATAGAACAATGCTGGAGGGCTTTTAGATTTATTTTCTCTGCAGGATAGGACGGTTATCATGAAATCGTATTTGCCTTCCACAGTGAAATGAAAGTCGCTACCGGTAATGCCTTGCTCATTGATAATGGCAATGTCAATACTTTATGTTTTCACGATTTTTAACGTCTAAATATAAAAAAATATGTATTTTAGGTAAGCATTAGGGTTGTCGTGTGGTTTTATTGCAAAGAAGTTAATCTTTAACAGTTCACAGATAAATAGATAAAGAACATTGTATGTTCCCAAAAAGTATAAGTCCATATCGTTTACGTGATGCCATTGTAGAGGTAAGATATTTATCAAAGCTACCATTGGAGATTCTGCTTGGGATGTTTTTTACTTCCCTTGATGAGTCCTACAAGTATCAGCGTAGACCTGTTGGACCGCAATCGTTGCCAATAGATCCTTCGCAGCAGATGCAGTTGGTGACAGGCGGGAACTCTTTATTTTACAACGACAGTATCAAATTTGAGTTTTTTCCTAACTCGATCGTTTTCAACTGCTTGGAAGAGTATTTAGGATGGGATAAATATTTTGGGGAGATTAAGAAAGTACTTCATCGTATAGATAAGCTAGCACAGTTTGAATCTTATACGCGCGTAGGATTGAGGTACATCAGTCAATATGAAGGTATTGACCTTAGAACTGTCACCAAGTTCGAGTTTTCATTTGGTATGCCCGATGTAAGCTCGGATAATTTCCAATTCAGATCAGAATTTGACTTTGGAGATTCCATACGGGCGGTGTTGGGAATTTCCAATAATTTGCAGGTATTAGGTGCGGACAACCTAGCTGCTCGTCTTTCGACCATTGACATCGATATTATTAAACCAATAGACGTACATACTTTGGATAATCTTTTAAAAGAGATCGAGCTTGTGCACGAAAAGGAAAAGGAAGTGTTTTTTAATATGCTTCAACCCGATTTTCTTGCACAACTGCATCCAGTTTATCAAAAATAACAACGTTATGACAACATTTGCAGCGGATACCTTGCCGGTCGTAGTCGATCGAAAGAAAAGAAATATTGGCGTAGTACCCGATACAAGGAGGGCAGATACTTCCTTTGCTGTCGTTATGGGCGCATCTTCAGATACCTATACACAAATTAACAATGATTTTGTCCATAGTGACATGGTCTATATATCTACCTCGGTTAGCAATAGCTTAGTCGAGCGGGGACGTGCTGATACAGATTTCATTAATTATCTGAGCGATTTTGAAGTGAAGTATCGCGATCTTTCGGAAGAGAATGATATGGTTCCGTATGATTTTGCAAAAGGTTGCTTGGTAAACTCGCTTGATTTTCTATTAAAGATGGAACCCGAAAAATTATCTGTCAGGCCAACTTACGATAACACGATATTCTATACATTTATCAAAGCCAATGTGACTGCTTATATCAGCCATTTTTTGATACAAGAAGATGACGATGACGATGAGCTCGCGTTTTCTGCGTTTCATAATGGTGAAAAGCTGCCAAGTTTTGCAGGTGACTTCTCAAGCTTCACCCAAGCCTTTGTCGATACATATCATTAATGGGCTTCAGGAGGAATAGATGTCCATTTACCCCGTAGAAATATTGCCCTGCCCTGAATTTAAGACGATAGTTTGCGATCTGTCTGACTATTTTTTGATCCGTACGACGAAATCTAGCGAAGGAATAATTGATGCGCTAACGGGGAAAATTGATGTTCAAGCGATCTGTTCGCCCAAAGAGCAGATTGAAGACCTGTCGACCAGTCTGTTTGGAATTTACAACCATGGTCACGTCCCTGTCGAACTTACCCAAATGGGAAAGCGCGAATATGCAGTCTCTTGCAATCCAGATCAGCAGGTAGATCCGGTGCCGGTTTTTGACACCCACTTTACGCTACAGCAGCACAAGGGTAGCTGGATGGTCGCGATCAAGGATATCAAAGGGAAGATCGCTGATTATACGATGGGTGAAAACAGGGACCAGTTTCAGGCTATTTGTAATGTGCTACATACACCGATGCTTTGGAACTATTGGCACTTTTCAGTACGATGGTATCTAGTGGAACAGGGGCAGTTCCTCGCCGATGTGGAAGACCCTAAATTAGCCGGTAAATACAAAAAGCGCTTAGGTCATGAAGCGAGGTCACTCATCGCTCAATTTGCAGTGGCCTATGCTTCGGATGTTGTCCCTATTAATCATGCTTGTTATATACGCTGAAAATTGAATAATGTTATGCCAAAAATAAGATGTATTTGTGATGATGTAATTAGCCTAAGTGAAATACCGAGTTCCAATCAATACCTGATGATAGCAGATGTTTCTTTTGAGAAATATTTTGATATAGAGATTAAAGCCGAGGAGTTGTATAGCGAAATGAAAATAGTTGCGCACTGTCCGAATTGCGGCAGATTACACGTTTTTTATAATGGCTTTGATAAAGAAGCTGTGATCTACAGAATTGATGAATAGTTTTTTTATTCAACCTTTTTTCCTCGACAATCGCGTATTTTACGCACAAACTATCAGGTTTCGAAAAAAATCGATCAAATAACTTATGAAACTCGAAATCAAAGCTGTTAATTGCACCGAAGACAACGACTGGATGGTCAAACTGGCAAACGCCGATAAGGAGATATTTTACATCATGAGTTCTTCTTTTTATAGCTTTTACAAGCTCAAAACGCCAATTTCAAAGCGAGAAATAGATTTTTATGAAACAGGACTTTGGATTAATGTGGAAGCAGCTTTTTTGGGAGGTAAGAATGTGTCGTAAAAATTTGTTACCCTTAGTTTTTGAACCTTAGCATATAGCGTCAATAGAGTTATGCTGGACGAAGAATTATACGAAAGCTATTTAAATAAAAATCTATACATATGTTTTCTTTTCATTCTGATCGATACTTTACGATTTTTGACGTGCGAATAAGCCATCGACAGGTGCTGTTGAGATCTCAAAAAGACGAGATTCATCCTGAAAATATGGATATTATCTTTTTTGATACTGATTTTATTCAGTCGGGCATTAACTTGTTTGGCCTGACAATTCGCGAATTTATTTTAGATGAAGCGCTTAGTCATCCATTTGAAAATTTGGCTTACAAGGGGCAATCCTCGCGAGGATTTCTATTGGAAACTGCAGATAATTCGTTTTTTATGATTGCCCATTCTTGTAAGGTTTTTACCAATAAGCTAGACTTTTCAGAAAGTAGCCTAGATTTTCGATATGACAAAGGGGGTGAGGTTTCAAGCAGTTCCTAATTCTTTAAAACTGCTCATCTCGCGAGTGTTTTTACAAAGCATGAAGCAACTACTCCATTAAAGCGAGCACGCACCAGAGGTAAGGCGATTGCCCGTGGTAGTCGCCTACATGACGCGGCCGATCATAATAATACTGTTTATCGTTCTTTTTATTGGTTCCTACGCATACTTCGCGCACGTCGCCGTTATCATTGATGTAGGATACCAGCGCTATCCAAGCCTTTCTCGCGGCTGGCGCGTAGGCTTTTTCATCAAGCCAACCGTTTTTGACGCCTGTAATAAAGGCATAGGTAAACATCGCCGAACCCGATGTTTCCGCCCAGGCATCCGCCTCGTCGATCAATTGATTCCACATGCCCTCCGCTGTTTGGTATTTCCGTAAGCTTTCCATCATTAATTGGTAACCCTGAAGTATACGTGGCCGGTGCTGATGGTTTTCCGGAAGGTAGCGCAAGAGTTCCGTAACGCCGGCAGCCATCCAGCCATTTCCGCGCGCCCAATAAAAGGGCACATCCGGCGCATGGTAGAAGAGACCGTTAGGTCGTTGCAGCTCATCAAGGTACAGCACCATCTCGGCCGCAGCACGATCGAGGTACTTTTGCTCTTTGGTGACCCTGTAGGCCTGCGTCTGCAAAATGGTGATCATATACATATCGTCTATCCAAAGGCGCGTTTGCCAGGAGTAGCCTTTGCTGGCCCATTCTTTTTCCTTTGCAGTCGCATTTTCTGGTACCTGCCACTGACTGTCGGCATAGGGTAGCCCCAGCTCGAGATACTTTTTATTTTGAGTGGTCAGGAAAAACTCCAAAGGCAGCGTACCAAACATATTGAGGTCGACATGGTTCATGGGTGGCAGCAGCTGTTTTTCGCGGTTGAAGAGCGGATCAAATTTATCCTCCAGCAGCTTAATCAACTGCTGGTCGCCGCTGCGGGCGGCAAATTTCAGCGCGCCGGTCCAGTTGAAGGTTTCGGGGTAGCTGATCCACTTTCCGGCATGCAGCATATGCTTTCCGGCAACAAATCGGTAGGCGAGTTTTTTGCCCACCTGCTCGGGCTGGTAGCCATCTGGGAAATTCTGTAAGGCATCTTTTTGCGCATGCGCGGCTATACAAAATAGCCACAGACAAAGGGAAACGATAGGTTTAATCATCATCGATTAGATTTTTGGTATATCCAAATGTCGGGAATACCTTGCTTAAAAACCGTTCAATGTTTTGTCGATCCGTATCAAATTTTAATTTTCCGCGTGCAATACAAAATAGCAGTTTGATTTCCGATGGAATAACTGCATAAAGAAATGTTTCTCCTTCGTTGTAAGGGTAAAGTTTGTAAAAAGGTGCTTCATCCGTTTTCCGAGCGCGGAATAATGGTTGAAAGCACCTAGTTTGAAGAAAAACTATAAACCTAATCTTTTAATAATCCGATATCCTTACACAAGAGATACCGGTGATAACGAAACTTTCTTACCCATTCTTGCCGTTTTTTCTCAGTAAAACAGGGGTTCCTTGATTTGTCTTTGAAGAGACATACAATCGAGTTGCCGTAAGAATTGCAAAAAGCCTATTTTACCAACGTAGCGTTTCAACAAAAAAAGAACCGTTCTCCATCAAGCCGTCAAAAAATACGGGTTTGGTATCCAGACGATTCCAGTCTCTTTGCAACTCGCACGCATATTGAGTAACCGATGATAGTTGGACGCCCGCTTGTTCCATTCTACGCAGTGCCGTTTCGTGAGCGATGGTTGATGTCCCGCCTATAGCGTCCACGAGTGTATATATTTCATATCCTTCTTTTATTAAATCCAGTGCTGGAAATGCTAAACAAACTTCCGTCCACAAGGCACATATAACTAGCTTCTTTCTGTCTAGAGCCTTTACGGCTTCTTGAAACTCCTTGTCTTCCCAAGAATTCACAGAAGTACGATCTAGTTCTGGAATGTCTGATAATATGGATTTTATGTGCTTTAACGTAGGCTTATTAATACCGCTCTCGACATTTACAGTTGTCAGGACGATGGGAACATTAAATCCCTTTGCCAGCTTGCAAACGGTTACGATGTTTTTTACAAGCGTTTCGTGATCCATTGATCGGACGGAATTTACCTGCAGTGGCTGATAATCGATAAGGATAAGTGCCGAATTTTCTGGTGTAAGGAGGTGATCCGTTTTAGTATCTCTGATTGGTTGAATGCTGCTCATGGAATTGAAAAATTGTAGTTGATAAATATTTGTATAGCGAGGTGATCTAAACTATTAAATGTATTTTCATATCGATTAAAATGTAAATTCTAGTACCGAGCCCACAAAAAATCCGTCTTTGTGCTGTTTGACCACATCGTCTATGAAATTTCCTGTTTTGAAATATTGCAAGCCGGTATTGAAATTCAAAAAGCTATTGATATCCCATGAAACGCTGGTGAGATAGGCTGTACCGATAAAGCTTTCGGACGATCCCGAGGATGATAAAACGAACAATCCGTTAGGTCCATAAATTCCGTCCTGATGGGCATAGCGCCAATTAAGCACCACATTAAAGTCAACAGCTACATTATCGATCAGCTTCCAAAGTATAGATGGATGGAGATCTATCAGATTCGCTGGACCTACCTGCGGGTTGAACCCAAAGTAGCCACCTTTGGGATACAATGGGTTAAATGTTCCAAGGCGGTCGTCACCTTTTGTCTTATCGCCCGATATGTAGTCGTGGCGTAATTTTACGACGGGCGCACCTTGTATGTTATCAAAGGAAAAGCTGATTTCTGCAGAGCAAGTCCAAGCACTTATATCACGGTTGCCAAAATTCCCGAACTGGTAGGCGCCTTCAAAGTTATAGCTGAAGCCCTTTTTGTTGCGCCAGAATCTGGCACCTACCGTGTGTCGTAGTTCGTTTCCTACACCATCATCATAAGTGGCATTGGCGCGATCAATGCCTAAATAATAGAGGTCGACGTTCATGCTGTGCGCGTTGCCGAAGGTGCTGTAGGTTCCCCAAAGGTTAGGCTTTCGATTAGAGACGTTGTCAAAAACACCGAAATTCACTTTGCTGTCAGCTAAAACAAATGCATCTACTTTCAGCCTAGGAGAATGATATGCTGTTTTGATACCATCAAAATACAGACGCAAATTGGGCCCATTTCGGACGTCCACAAGGCGACCGCTTCCATACTGCATCTCTTGGCGACCTAGACGTAGTGTAAGTGACTTGTCTGCATTTTTATAGGGGATGATATCTAGGAATAGATTTTGAACATTCAATTTGTCTTCATCAATTCGACGGGGACCATTTTTACGACCATCCTCTAATCCGCTTCGCAACTGACCAAACAACCTTAAACGATCTCCCACGTGAAAATCCACATGCGTATTATAGCGTTGTAACCAGAAAATATCTGTTCCCAATCCGGTCTCGCCCCAATCTTCATTGACTGCATAATCCAACTCTTGGCGCATGTCGAATCCTAAAGAGAAATAGATGTTAGCCTGATCAGACAATTGGATATATTTTATCCTGTTGTGCGCAGTGCTCGTGCTATCTTTAAACGTTGAATAGTCTTCATCATAGCGCAGTAATTTAAACGGCTGCGCTATGGTACCCACCTTTACGGACAACATAAAAAGATATACTAATAATACCTGCTTCATCCTTTATCTTTTAATTGCTGAGCTAGCTAGGTCTTTTCTGATAAACAGATAATATGCTTTTAAACATTATGGAGGTTCCAAATGCGTAAATGTAAAGAAATCATTGTCATTTTAATTTTGCTGGTAGCCTCCGAAATACTTTACGGGCGACCAAGCCGGGACGATTTCTATTGGGGGAGGAGATACATTCTTGTAGTCATTATCTCCGTAAACCACACGTCCATCTACTATCGTAAGCTTGCTACTAATTTTCTTAATGTTCTCATCGGAAGTTGTAAAAAAATCATCGTCCAAAATGATGATATCTGCAAAAAAATCTTTCTTGATTTTGCCCTTATTGCTTTCTTGAATCAATTCGTAGCCTTTATGCGTAGCCAATCTTAACGCGGTAGTTCTGTCTATTGTATTTGCGTTGGCCATTACTTGGTTGCCACCTACTGTTTTACCCGTAGTGATCCAATAGAGTGCTACCCAGGGATTATAAGAAGCCACGCGTGTCCCATCCGTTCCCAATCCTACAGGGATATCTAGTTCAAGCATTCTTTTAATAGGCGGAGAGGTCAGCGCTTGTTTTTTTCCATAACGCTTAATAAAACTCTCTCCTTGGTATGCCATTCGGTGTTGAATTGCAATACCACCACCCAATTTTTTGATGCGTTGCAAATTTTCTTCGCTTATCGTTTCTGCATGGTCAAAAAACCAAACCAACCCTTCTAATGGAGTTTCCTCATCCACTTCTTCGATCACATTCAAAAAACGGTTGATACTTTCGTTGTAAGTTGCGTGAAGTCGAAACGGCCAACGGTTGTTTACCAATATTTTGATTACCCTTTTCAGCTGAACTTCCATTATCGGAGAAAGTTCTGGTCTCGGGAACAGAAAATTTTCGAAATCAGCCGCGTCACTAACGATGTTCTCACCGCCACCGCTAACATAGTAGTCCACTTTGTTTTTCGGTCGCTCGGCATGTAATTCCACCATGCCTATCCAACGGGCGAAATCTTCATATTCTGTACCTTTTTTCTGCGCGAATAAAAAATGAGGCAACCTGATTGTTATTTTTCCTTGCTCGCTCAAGGCATTGGTAATACTATAATCGTCGGGAAAATTTTGAAAACCTCCGCCAGCATCCATTACGCCTGTTACACCCAGTCTATTCATCTCTGTCATAAACTGGATCGTAGAATTTACCTCTTCGTCTTTCGTCAGTGTGGGCAATTTCGCCAAGGTGGAATACAGGATAAATGCATTTGGCTCTGCAATCAATAGCCCCGTCGGATTCCCTTGCTCATCTTTTTGAATTAGTCCTTCCGCCGGGTTAGGCGTGTCGCTATTGATATTCAGTTTTTTAAGTCCGGCTTTGTTTAACCAAGCACTTCCATATAAATAAAGAATAAAGGTAGGCACATCTCCCGTCGCTTCGTTAATTTCCTCAATGCTGGGTAGTCTTTTCTCTTCAAACTGATATTCGTTCCAGCCGCCTACAACACGTATCCATTGTCCTTCGGGCGTTCTGGCCGCTTGCTCCTTTAGCATTTGCAAAGCTCGTTTTAAAGATGTCACACCATCCCAGCGAAGCTCCATATTGTAAAAACGTCCGGCACGGATAACATGCATGTGGCTATCAAATAGTCCAGGGATAACCCTTCTTTTCTGCGCGTCTACAACAATGGTTTTTTCTCCTTTTAGCAATAGCATTTGTTTGTTAGACCCCGTTTGTAGGATTTTATTTCCAGAGATCGCTACTGCTTGGACTTCGGGATTTTGATCATCTAAGGTTGATATTTTGCCGTTTGTGATGATTATATCAGCCTGTTGCGCTTGCGTTACGAGCGATACGGTAAACAGCAGGTAGAACGCGATAACGTTGATTGTCTTCATTTTCTTTAACTTAATTTAAAGGCAGGCGCTCTTCATCCTGCCTTTTCGAGTTTAATTTTTTTAATGTTTTAACATATCGCGGGCATATTGAACACCAATGCCATAGGCACCACCAAACCTGACCACCAAATCGTTTACCGGCTTATACGTTTCCTGCCTAGCCCAGTCCCGCTGCAACTCAAGTAAGTATTGTAATGATGTAATGGGCTTCGCACCCGCTTGTATCATACGTGCGATGGAATGATCATGCGCATCCTTAGATACATCGCCACAAGCATCGGTAATAATGTAAACCTCATATCCTTCGCTGATAGCAGACAAAGCGGGTCCTACAACACATACGCTAGTCCAAAGACCTGCCATCACAATCTTCTTTTTGCCTTTTCCAGAGATCGCCTTGTGTGCATTAATATCCTCCCAAGTATTCATTGTCGTACGGTCTATATACGTCGCTGTGTTTGGATAAAATTCTAAAATTTCAGGAAATACTGGCCCCGCAAAGGATTTTTCGGCAACCGTTGTTACTACAGTGGGGATGTTAAAAATCTTTGTCGCACCGGCGATAAGACCAACGTTGTTTCTCAATTCAACGGTTGAAATGCTGTGTGTCGCGAATGCCATTTGCCCCTCATGATCGATGAGTAACAAAGCATGGTTTTTCGGGTCCAACATTTCTGGACTTGGCTTCTGTGCAAAAGCAATGCTCGAGGCTAAAACTAATTGGAGTGCTAAAATTACTTTTTTCATATTAAATCGTTTGTTTTGATATTCAGTTATTTATCCGTTATTGTTAAATGTAGCTGTGCAAGATGCCCTAGTTGTTTGTCCTCTGCAGCGGGAATTTTCAACAGGCAGTTAAACAAGCGTCTTCTATTTGGGATGTTTTCTAAACATAATGAATAAGCAACCCATACTTTTATAAGTCGTCGACACCAGCTATAAAAATGTGATACTATATGTTAATAGCTATAGTTTATAATATAAATTTTGATGATTATTTTGGATATTCCATTGAAATATCGTCCGATAGTTTTGTGTTTACTTTTCATAGTGCAACAAAAATCGAATAATAAACTTTCATTTTCATTTAACTCGTTTAAGAAATAGAAAAATCAAAGAAATTTTCCTTAGAAAGGAGGGGATATGAAACACTAATCCTATTTTGTAGCTAGTCGTTTTCGTATTGTGCTAATAAATTCCGGCGATACACCGAGGTAAGAGGCAATGTAGTATTGCGGCACGCGTAACGGGATTGAAGGATATAATTCGATGAACTCTAAGTAACGTTCAGTGGCTGTTTTACTAATGGTTGAGACGAGTCGATTTTGAAGTCTAGAAAGGCTTTTTTGCACTAGCATACGAAACACTCTTTCAAATTTCGGAATAAAAGTTAGTAACGCTTCTTTACTGTGGGGAGTAAGTAAGAACATCTCGGTATCTTCGGAAGCTTCGATGTAGAATCTAGATGGCGTTTTGTCATTAAATGAGGCAATATCGGTTACCCACCAATCCTCGACGGCAAAGGAGAGCGTAACCTCGGTTCCTTTTTCATTGATGTAATAAATTCGAGCACAACCCTTATTTATATAGCCTTCAAACTCACAAATTTCCCCTTCGCGTAGCAATATTGTTTTCTTGGGGATGATGCGATGAGTCAAAATACCTGTAAAC
Organism: Sphingobacterium bambusae; assembly: GCF_033955345.1. Classification (NCBI taxonomy): domain Bacteria; kingdom Pseudomonadati; phylum Bacteroidota; class Sphingobacteriia; order Sphingobacteriales; family Sphingobacteriaceae; genus Sphingobacterium; species Sphingobacterium bambusae. Next base: position 5,516,442 of record NZ_CP138332.1, on the reverse strand, counting down.
AGTTGGATCTCTTCTTGTGTTAACTCAACACACTTCGTGACGTTTTCTAAAATTTTTTCGTACATATTAATTGATGAAATTAAACCAAAATTTTGTTAGAGATAGTGTTATTCCTAACCTTTCAAAGACATTTCTTTATCGGAGATAACTATCAGATTTTATTAGATTTGATGGTACTGTTTCTACGCTTCTGTTATTTGTATATCAATTCTTTAATTTTATTAAGTTTATCTTGCAAATTTAAATCATCCAAATCAGCTAGAAATTTAACTGGATTAAGAAATGAAGTAAAATTTCATCGATTCACACGTACTAATAGAAATACAAAACAAACCAACGTTTTGTTTTGTCTTCCAGCGGAATGAAGTTTTAGAACGCCAGCGGTGGGGGCGTATGAAAATGGACAAAACCACTCCACCCACTATTCTTCTTTTACTATGTTTCTGTCTGTTTTTTGCTTACATTTAAGCTACTTAACAGCTTATGATGCGTATCCAATTTTATCTACTTATACTTTTATTGCTGTCGACAGGCAGCTACCTGCGGGGTCAACAAACGGAAAAGATGATGCTATCCGGCAGCAGCCGAGAAGATGCCAAGGTATGGCAGTTCTACTGCACGGCGGGCCGGCAAAGTGGTCAGTGGACCACGATCCACGTTCCTTCCTGTTGGGAGCAGGAAGGCTTTGGGGCTTACAACTATGGGCACGACAAAGATATGGCCTCGGAACGGGGGCTATACAAAACCTCCTTCAAACTACCTGCACATTGGAAAGATAAGCGGATCTATATCGTGTTTGATGGCTCCATGACAGATACCAAGGTGGAGGTCAATGGCAAGCAAGCCGGAGAAATACACCAAGGTGCATTTTACAGGTTTAAACGGGAGATCACCGACTTGGTGAGTTTTAAGAAGGAAAATCAACTGGATGTTGAGGTCAGCAAGATGTCTGCCAATGCCAGCGTAAACAGCGCCGAGCGCGAAGCCGATTTTTGGGTGTTCGGCGGAATTTTCAGACCGGTTTACCTCGAGGCGGTGCCGCACACACATATGGCCTACAGCGGTATCGATGCCAAAGCCGATGGGAAAATCAACTTGGAGGTAGTCTTGGATAAGGAGCTTGCGCAAGCGAGCCTGCAGGTCGATATTTTCGACAGCCAGACGGGCGAAAAGAAGAAATCCTTTACCTCCACAGCGGCGGCATCGGCCAGCAAGCGGCTGCTGGCAAATGCTTCTGTTAGCGATATCAGTCCATGGTCCAGCGAAAATCCGCATCTCTATCGCGCGGTTATTACGCTGCTCGAGCGCGGCAAGCCCGTACAGCAGACGATGGAACGATTTGGTTTCCGCACGGTAGAGGTCAGGGAGCGCGACGGCCTGTATATCAATGGGGTAAAGATGCGCTTCAAGGGTGTTAATCGGCATTGCTTTTGGCCCACCACGGGGCGAACAATCAGTCGCGAACAGAGCTTGCAGGATATCATGTTGATCAAGGAAATGAACATGAATGCGGTGCGCATGTCGCATTATCCGCCAGATAAGCACTTCTTGGAGCTCTGCGATTCCTTGGGGCTATATGTCATCAACGAGCTTTGTGCTTGGCAATCGCCGCCCTATGATACGGAGGTGGGCACCACGCTGCTCACCGAGATGCTGACGCGTGATATCAACCATCCTTCGGTGGTGCTTTGGGCAAACGGCAATGAAGGTGGGTTCAACCTGGATCTGGATCCGCTCTTTGGCACCTTGGATATACAGCAGCGAACGGTGATTCATCCTTTTGGGCTATTTGGGGGAATCAATACGGTACATTACATCTCCTACAATAGCGGTATTAAAAATATGTTCAACGGAAGGGATATCTTTATGCCTACCGAACTGATACATGGGCTGTATGATGGCGGGCATGGCGCCGGACTGGATGACTTTTGGAATCTGATGCGTTCCAATCCCTTATCTGCCGGTATGTTTCTTTGGGATTTTGCCGATCAGGGCATTGTGCGAACGGACAAAGATGGGTTTGTTGATACGGATAAAGACCATGGCGCCGATGGTATTGTCGGTCCTTTTCGGGAAAAGGAAGGCAGCTTCTTTACGATTAAGGAGATCTGGTCGCCTATACATATGGAGAAGAAATATATCACCGCGCGTTGGGACGGCTCCTTACAGCTAGAAAACCGGTATGATTTTACAAATACCGCCCAATGTCGGTTCTCCTACAGCATGAAAAAGTTTAACGCCGTAGATAGGGAGGGCGAAACCTATCAAGATACGATTCTGTCGCCGACCATTGAGCCGGGGGCTAAGGGGATGCTCGGTTTACAATTACCGGCAAACTGGAGGGATTTTGATGTGCTCTACCTGAAGGCCGAAGATCCCAATGGCGAAGAGCTCTTTACCTGGAGTTACGAGATCAACACACCGGCCCGTTTTGCGGAACGTGCTACGGTAGCGCGGGACAAGGCTGGCGCCAAGCTGGTCATGACCGAGACAGATAGCCTGTTTCGCCTACGCCATGGCGAAACAACGGTAGCCATCCATAAAACGACTGGATTGTTGCAGGGTATTGTTACCGCCAAAGGGGAAATCCCTCTCTCGAATGGTCCGGTATTGATCAGCGATGAACAGCTAACTTGTACCGGACTCACATCCACGGTTTCGGACAGCCTGATCCGGATCGATGTGCGCTATGCTTATCCACGTGGTGGCGAGGCTTACCGTTTTTCTTGGACGATGAAAAGCAATGGTATACTGCAATTGGATTACGACTATCGGCCGCGCGATCGCATGGAGATGGCGGGCATCAGCTTTAGTTTTCCCGAGCAGGGCGTACAAGGGGCTACCTTATTGGCAAATGGACCCTATCGGGTGTACAACAATCGCATGAAGGGTGGTCGTTTAGGTATCTGGGAGAAGACGTATAATGATGCGATTACGGGAGAGGATTGGGACTATCCGGAGTTCAAAGGCTATTATTCGCTGTTTTATGGTATGCGCTTGCACACGGCCGTTCCTTTTTCCGTGTATTCCTCCGCTGAGGATATCACGCTACAGCTGTTCACGCCATCTATACAAAAGCAGTACGATAGGCAGCGTAATTATACTTTTCCGAAATATCCGAAAGGGGATATCTCCTTTATGGATGCTATACCTGCCGTGGGCACGAAATTCTCGGGTCCGCAGGAAATGGGACCGCAATCGCAGCCGCATACCTTTAAAACGTTTAGCGCTACGCCCAATATGATCAATCGTCTGTACTTCGATTTTCAATAAGAAACGGATAAAGCAGGGAATGTTTATGAAAAAAACACAGGTTTGGATGCTGATCTTGTTCGCCGCAGCGGCACTTTGTTCTTGTCAGTCTGCAGGAAGTTCCAGCAAAGCGGATGAGGGGAAGTCCATCCCGAGCTCGGAAAGTGCGAGCGACACGCTTGATACGACAGTACAGTTTGTCGAGACTACCTTACGGGCGCAGCTTTTGAAAACCTATGGCGCCGCCAATGAGGTGACCGATATCGCCTATTTCGACTATGATCGGAATGACTTGGATGCGTCCGTGCTTATTTTGCAGGATAGCTTGCTAAAAGCGGGTTATAAAGCCGATAAGGAACGTTTTGAGCAAAGGGTAAACGATATTTTTGACGGCCTTGTACGGGTGGATGACTTCTTGTACTTCAATAACTTTAATGGGCAATGCGCTACGCCTAAAAACATCCGATATGCGGATCGGGATGGATTTAAAACAAATTATTATTTCTCGCTGGATAAGCAATTGTTTATCGGGCAGTATGCCATTCCTGAGCTGATTGATTATAAAGCAGTATACCCAGCGATTGCCCAAGTGGAAGAAACGATCGCTACCCAAAAGCAAAGCGATCTTGCAGCGGATGGAATCATCTATATCACCCGATGGAAAGATGTTCACGATTTGGAACAAGCGCAAAAGTTTAACCTGCAGCTTTTGGTAAATCGAAACCTGTACCTATTTAATGATGATAAAAGTAAATTGCCTTGGCTTTTAAAGCATGATGCTGCCTTTATGGAAAGCCTCGTCCTGACTTTTGGTTGGACAGCCGATGAACAGCTGCTAAAATGGGTAATGGATAACAATAAATTTGACAAAAGACATCCGCTAGCTTTTGGCAAAATGTTCTACCACAAACGATGCGATGGCAGGCTGAAACTGCAGGCCAATACCTTCCGCTATCTACAGAAAACGCTAAGCCCAACAAACCAAAGCATCTTAAACGACATCAAGCTCTTTGTGCGCTATTTCGCCAATTTTGATGAGCAGATCGAGGAGCTGAGCGATCAGGAGCGCTTAGCCATACTGAGCAACTTGGTCTATTTTGCGGAGCAGTACAAATATGAAAAAGGATTTGAAAATAGACGAATTATGGCTTGGATGTACCTGACCAATGGGACCGGTAAAAATAATACCCTGCTGAAGGAGAACAATTACTTTAACTTGCCCAAATTCCGCCAATGGTGGGAAAAGCAATACAGCGATGGCGATTATGCAATTGTTACGGAAATCGATGCCGGCGCAAGAGCAGATTATTAACCAGGGCTACATGGTATACCAACCACCGGTGGCTTCTTTGGGGAAAAAAGCTTTGTGTTAATTCTTTTTTAACGACAGGTTTTAACTTATGTATCTGTGTAACTTTTTAATTACTTTTATTGTATGAAATTTTCTTTTTGAAAAACAATTGAAATAATTTGTATCTTTAGTCAACATAATGACTCGCCAAGGATAAATACGTAAACGTATGGATTCGCTCATAGGTCAGTTTCCGATCGGAATAGCGATTTCTATCTTTTATGTTGTACAGGTTGTTAGATTAGGTGTATGCTACAATTGTACGAAGTTGAATGCTCCAAATTGCTACCTTCCTTGTTTCTTTTTGATGATGTTCAATCCGAGCATAGCCCTTGGCTATAGCGTCGGCGTTAACCAATAGCGTACGAAACCTTATGTATTATGAGAAAGGTCGCGATTATACGTATTACTAAAACTGCCGCAACCGCAGCACCGCCGGCTGCTTCTCCTGAAGCTAGTAACTTGGCGCTGCTTCATACCTATGAAATGCTCGATCTTCAGAAACAATTATTGCAAGAAGCAGTAAAACAAACTTTAGTTCTGCAAGAAATCTCTGAGAGCCTACAACAAGCAGAGGCTAGCGAAAAAATAGTAGCTACTATTCAAGCCGAGCTGGAGAACCTGATTGATCGTACCGAAGCGTGCGAGCTGTTTGACTGTGGTCTAACGAAATTTTACGAGCTTAGAGTTGATTTAACCATCCACAAATTTGGTGGAAAGCCTTTCTACTATAAGCATGAAGTACTTCGGCTTAAGCAGCGCAAAGGTAGGTAAACCTGAATAGTCTCGCGCACTACAGGAAGCTAATCGCAGCTTGTCGACCATTTTTCTTCTTTTTCGCCTCTTCACAAACCTTTTTACCCCATTATAGCACTTTCCCTTGTTACAAAGACGTCCAGAAACTTTGCTTTTCGCGTTCGAATTCGTTCGAATTCGTTCGTTTTCGTACTACTTCGTTCGTTTTCGTCCGCTTAGGCCTCCATGTCTTTTTTTTTTGTAAGCGGTTGATAAACTTTGTGTTGTAAGGTCGACGAATGGGTACCCGCCAGAACTTACAGGACAATTAACAAATATGTTTAATCATTTAAAAAAACAGAAAAATGAAAAGATTAAAAGCAAGGATAGACTACAGTTATCTACGACACGAAGAATTAGCGGTGCTGGCAGGTAAAGTGAGCAATGCGCTAACGGACAACCCCAATTTTACTAGCCCCAATACGCTGATTGAAACCTTTACGGAGCAGGCAGCAGATTATATTGCGAAGCTACAGATTGCGATCCGCGGTGGCAGCAAGAACGATAATGATCAGAAAGAGGAGAGCAGGGTCAAACTCTTGGCGGCATTTCGGGAACTGGCGAATTTGGTCAATAGCGTGGCGCTGGGCAGCGCGGCGATTATAAGCAGCTCGGCATTAATTCTAGGAAAGCCAAACAGTGCATTGACGAAACCCGGCTTGATCCTGCTCGTACGCATGGGGGATGGCGCCGTGAGTGGCGAAATTGGCATTCGCTTTCAAGCGGATAAAGCTGCAACGGAATACCTGATCGAAATCGGAAGGATGCTCGGCGATACGGAAAGCATCACCTGGGAGCAATCTTACACCGTTCGAAATTCCCGAAAGTTTATTGTCGGCAATCTCGAACCGGGCACGCGGTATTTTGCGCGTGTACAAGGGCGCAATGCGCTCGGCAGCGGCGACTGGAGTGAATTTACCTCCATTATTGCGCGCTAGCGATGAATTAGGGTGGAGGTTGGCCTAGCCGCCTTCACCCTATAGCAGCAATCAAAAAATTGGTACACTTAAATTTAGATACAGATGAAAACAATCGCTCTACGCGGCAGCTGGACAAGCGAAACGGCTGCCAAGCAAACAAACAAAAAGTTCATAATAGCAGCCCTTGTCCTCTGCTTAACGATCGCCTTTATACGCTGCGGACTACTATTGCAGCGCATTGATTTTACGGCTGCCGTGCTGGATATCGGTATCCTGTCGGTACTGCTGTTCGGCATCTTGGCCTTGGTTTTAGCCATCTTCTGTAGCTTGTGGCTACAGGAGTTTCTGTGGCAACCCTTCAAGGATTTTCGTAAAAATGTAATGAACACTTTTAAACAATGTACATCATGGCAACAATGTATTCTTTATTTCTCGGTATTCTTTCTCTTGCTCTTTGCCTCCTTATGGGCACTGGCCATCGTGATCTAACAGCGGCTGCGCAGCGCGAAGCACTCGCCCTGCGGCATAACGGGTTAGGTCTTGCCGGGCTTCCCCTGCGTCAACAGATTATGCGCATTGCCGCCGGCGAACTGGGCGTGCGAGAGCTGAGCGGAAATAACGATGGCGAAAGGGTAGAGGCCTATCTGCGCTATACGCACTTGGGCAAGGGGCATGCTTGGTGTGCTGCCTTTGTCTCTTGGTGTTATGCGCAGGCCGGACAAGCGCAACCCCGTAATCCTTGGAGTCCGGCACTCTTTCCCCAAGCAAGACGATACACGCTAGCGCGCGATAACTGCGCCACGGCCCAGTCCGTTCCGGCACTGGCCGATGTCTTTGGCATCTACAGCGCTAGCGCGAAACGCATCAATCATGTCGGCTTGGTAAACGGGCTGTCGCATGCCTATATCCTCAGCATCGAGGGCAATGTCGACAATCGCGTGCAAGCGAAGCGGCGCTTAAAATCTAGCATCGCTGTTTTTGCTAACTGGATTGATAAATACTAGATGATATAAAAATGACCGATCTATCTTTTGTCAATTCGTGAACTTCTACAGGCTGCTTCTACAGCAACGCTGCTTTCCGCTAACTTATGTAAACCCAAAAACGCTAACTTGATCAGAGATCGGGTTAGCGTTTTCGATTTTTTAGGGAATTCTTCTGGTCAACAAGTGATTACTTATGACCGACAAGTGATTACTTATGGCCGACAAGTGATTACTTATGGCTGGCAAGTGATTACTTATGGCCGACAAGTGATTACTTATGACCGACAAGTGATTACTTGTGACCGACAAGTGATTACTTGTGACCGACAAGTGATTACTTGTGACCGACAAGTGATTACTTATGACCGACAAGTGATTACTTGTGACCGACAAGTGATTACTTATGGCCGACAAGTGATTACTTATGATCGACAAGTGATTACTTGTGACCGACAAGTGATTACTTGTGACCGACAAGTGATTACTTATGGCCGACAAGTGATTACTTATGGCCGACAAGTGATTACTTATGGCCGACAAGTGATTACTTATGGCCGACAAGTGATTACTTGTGACCGACAAGTGATTACTTGTGACCGACAAGTGATTACTTGTGGCCGACAAGTGATTACTTATGGCTGACAAGTGATTACTTATGACCGACAAGTGATTACTTATGGCTGGCAAGTGATTACTTATGGCTGACAAGTGATTACTTATGGCCGACAAGTGATTACTTATGGCTGGCAAGTGATTACTTACGGCCGACAAGTGATTACTTATGCGGAACAATTACCTCGCACGATTTTTTTACGACTTATGATCTTGCGTTGTTGTAAGCATCCAATGCGGCATAAAAGTCATTGGCATCGCGGATCGTCTGCTTAAAAAACAGACTAAATAGTTCCAGTTGCAAGCCGATAAGCCATAGATCTACACTGAGCGGCTTTTTTTGAAACTGATCTGCATACCATGCAAAGAAATCTTCCCGCGCCTTGCCGCGAAGGATCATTTGCCTTAGCGGACTCTTTCCACCTATTCTGTCCATAGTAGGGTGCTGTTAAATGCTCATAAAAATTGATTGACGACAATATTTGGCTGGTACGGATGTACGGCCTAATATGTAGTTAGCGCTATTTACGCTATTTTTTGGGCGTTGGTTTTAGGGGGGTGAAAAAACTTGTTGGGGGTTTTATGCTATCGGTAGCGTAAACGAAAATACCGTTCCAATTCCTAGGGTACTCTCAGCCCAAATTTTTCCTTGATGTCGATCTATGATCTCTTTGCAAATGTATAGACCGATTCCGAAGCCCGATATATGTTCTGTTGGCGTTGATTCGACCCTATAGAAGCGATCGAAAACTAGCGAGATCGTTTCGGAGTCAATTCCTATCCCTTGATCCCTCACTTGTGTTTTTAAGAAAGAGCCCATACGCTCGCAGCTGATCAATATATTGGTCCCGACAGTGGAATATTTCACGGCATTGCTTATCAAATTGTTTAGTACCTGCTGTATTTTATCACGGTCTGCACACACATCTATGTTCGTACATTTATCCACTTGGACAGTATGGGTGGGGATAGTTGCTCGGGCATCTTCAACGACCTCGTTGATTAACGCTTTAAAATCAAATCTTTCTCGATGGATACCTATTTTGCCAGACTCTAGTCGTGATAAATTCAGAAATCCATTAATCAGCTTCGACATTCTTCCAAGCTGCGTAAAAGCTTTGTCGGCTAAGCTCCCTAGGAACACGTTTCCGCTTTCTTCAGCCTTCCGCTGGATCAGTTGGGTATATCCCTGTGCAGAAGTGATGGGCGTTTTAAGCTCATGACTTACCATAGCGATGAAATCATTCTTTCGCTGCTCATCGTTTTTTTGTTCAGTTATGTCCATCACCAGTCCAAATAACTTTAAAGGCTCGCCCTGGGCATTGAAATGAACTTTGGCCATCACTCGGAGCCATCTGGTCTCCTTTGAGCTAAGGTGCGTTATGGAATAGGTGCTGTCTACTGGTTTTCCCAACGTTAGGGCGTCAGAAAATGCCGAATTTACCATTTCATGAAATTCCTCGTTTACGGCCTCCAGTAATAGTTCCCATGTTACTTGGATATCTTGGGCCAGTCCGAAGAAGTTTCTGCCCTTTTTGCTGAGCGTAACTTCGCCCGTGGAAAAATTTATGCCGCACTGTCCCAAGTTACCAGCTTCAAATGCCGATTCTAGATTTTCTTGGCTCTCTTTTAATATCGTGTTCAGTTCGCTCAGCAGGATGTTTGATTTGGCTAGCTCAAGGACAGCATTGGCGCCAGTGCCTGATTTTATACCCTCCCGATGTGGGTCGCTGTTTGCTTTCTGCACGACCGATATAATAAGCCAGCGGGACTGTTCGTGATCGGAATGAACAGCAATATAGCCTACTTCCAAGATCTGTTCATGCGACTCCATAGTGCTTGACGGGGCCGTGACATTCCTTTTTAAAACGGAACTGTTAAACAGCATTTCTGTAAAAAGTGTCTGGCTAATTTCCCATTGCGGGCCTAGCAGGTCGACATAATTCTTGCCGATCAAATCGCGGCCCGATTTGTTGAGTATATGTTCAAATGCTGGATTGCAGTAATCAATTTGATCGTTACCGGGATCTACAACACATAATCCGATATCTGAATATTCAAATTCTTTCAAAAATTGAATACCTGTGTAGCTTCGCATGGAGTGGGTTTTGATCAGTAAATGTAATAATTTTTGTGCTTTTGTTGCACAATTATTATGTGCACATCTAATTGGCTCATAAACCGGATGATGAGTAAAATTCTGTTAGTAAGGACGGCTTTTCATTCAACCCAATTTTTTACTTGAGGAGGGATAGCAAAGCGCCCCAGTGATGTTGGAGATATTGGGGAACATACAGCGTAATCCAATTCCGAGGGACATCAGTAAAATATCCAAAGGGCTAGCTAGCGATCAAGAAATTTTAATGTTGGCTGCCTCATTTTTTTTATGGATCTGTGAAAACACATAGCAAATGTCTTGGCCTATTTCCAAGCTTGTTTTGGCGTAAACCTTGTCTTGCTCGGGCGTGTTGTCGGATATCTTGGGGTCCTCGAAGGTGATTGGAATCCGCTTTTCGGCTCCTGCGATATATGGACATCCGCCATCAGCCTGCGAGCAGGTCATAACGGCTGCAAAATGGGAGAGGGGATTGTAGGGGTGATCGTATTTCTTCGAGAAGCCAATAAGAGGTGCGCAGTTATCGTCGTACTTGATCGCGTAGATCGGATTGTTACCTGCTGACAATTGGAGAAATTGAAAGCCCTGTTGACGTAGTGTAAAAACTACCTTGTCGTATAAGGCGGTTTCTTCTGTGCCGCCCGAATAACAATGAACGTTTTGTATACCATAAAAACGAGCTGCCGTTTGCGCCCATATTTGCGCGAAGTGGCTCCGCCTGGAATTATGCGTACAAATAAAGTTGATATGGATCTCCTGATCTTCATCGTACTTCCGTTGAATGTAGGCAATCAGCGGCTTTAGTAGGGCTTTACGTTCGCGCATTAGGGCAGCATCCACTTGAAACTGCCCGATGGTATCTACTAATTTGGGGTACATGCGTATAGCTCTTTACAACTTAGCAACAACCTGAATTTGGCGAGCAACAAGAATTTTGCAACTGTGATAGCGCAACTTTGGGTTTATCACTTGGCAGGCCACATGCTTCCGTCGCTAAGCAGGCTGTTTGCTTGTTTTTAAGCACAAAATGTTTTCCGCTAAATGCAAGGTCATACTTTCCAATCGTTTCGGTTTGATATTCTACCTCGATCTCTGCATCGGCTATTCCCAGTTGTTCTTCAGACAGTTTAATAATGTTAAGCAATTTGTTGGGCTTTAATCGATGCTCGAAGTCGTCTGCATTCCAAAGTTGGAAATTGACCACGCGTTCTGTTCTTATCGTGCCACCACAGTCGATAAAGTTCTTGCTAATCATACCGACTTCGGTTACATGGAAATGTTCCGGCACGAAAGCGCCGTTTTCTAATTGAAATTCAACATTGTCTAATGTTGATAGGATGCTTTTGATTTCTGATAGTTTCATAGGTATCTCCTTTGCTAATTAATTTTTAAATTGTAATATCGCTATATAACGATGTTGCGCGGCAAAAAAAATGCTAACAGCATTTTTCTACTTTAACGTCTTGATCAAAGAACAGATTGATTATTCCCTGCACTTCCTTCCAGGTTTTTTCTTCAATGCAATAGCATACGGACTTTCCTTCAATAGATCCTTGAATAATGCCGATACTTTTTAGCTCTTTTAAATGCTGAGAAATGGTGGCTTGCGCCAAGCCTAGCTCTTCAACAAGATCATTACAGATGCATGCATTTTGTTTGATAATATGGTTAAGGATAGCAACGCGTGCCGGGTGTCCCAGTACTTTAAACAAGGAAGCAAGCTTGTTATGTTCTTCTGAAAATATATCTGTCTTGGTGATTCCCATGCTTATAGCTTTTTATAATCGCAATATTACGATTATATGTTGACAATTTCAAATTTGTTATGGTTGCGTAAGCTGATTTGGTGCAGAGGCAATAGCCAAAGAGATCCGTATTGGGAACATTTCCAACGATTGTTAGCAAATGTAGAATTAAATATGACAAAAAATAAAAGTGTTACAAATAGGTTACAACACAGAATTTTCACATCTCCATAGATATCTGTAAATTAGTTCAATGAGTCAGAAACGAAGCTTTTGCACTATATTACTCAGAGCCGTCCAAAAGTCTCAAAATATTTTGGTCTCTGGACTGAGCCTAGGTGGGCGCACAAAACAAGAAATCCACTTTTCAGGGCAATTAGAACCAATGCCCTAAGCCGCAATGTCAACCGCGATCCAGTGTGACTTATTTAAATTTTTGTTGAACTTAACGTAAAAGTGTTACAGCGCTTTTACGTTCATTAATTCGAGAGAATTATGGCAACTGTAAGTATGAAGGTGTTTGAACATCTCAAAAAGGATGATAGCACCTACAATGTGAAAATTTGTGTACAGTACAAAAGAAAAAGAAAGTACCTTGACACTGTTCATTAATGTAGTCAAGAAACAATTAACCAGAGAGTTTAATGGCTATTGATTTGTTCTGGATTGACTTTTGACCTGTTCAGCATACTGACGGTCTTTAACGAAAACGTTGCCGTTTGCAATAAGTGTAGTTGCATAGTTTATATAATCGACCTGTTTTTTTGTACAAACTTTTGGGATTATCGTTGTATGATGAATCGAAGGATATCCTGACTCGTCGCTGTCAATGATTAGACATGTTTCTGGGCTGATTGGAAATGCGAACAGATATGATCCGCCTAAACCGCCAAAATTGATAATTTCGTTTCCACTAACAAAAAATCCTGGATTGTCACTGGTGACGAATTGACTGTCTTCGGGAGCATGATATATTTGAATGGCGGATTGAAAAAAAGTTTTTGTGATTTCTCTTACGACTTTGGACTGATCAATGAACGAGCTGAGATAGAGATCGTCAGATTTACTTGGGTCATTAATAAACTCATTCTTTTCCTTGTTTAGATAAATCATGGGATCGGCATTATCAACCTTTTGAGCTAATTCTCTGAATGGTTCAAAGATTCTTTCAAAAGTGCCTGATGCAGCTTCCTTTTTCAAATTATCGGTTAGTTGTTGACGTGTACTTGGGTTTCGTCTTTTTATGGTAATAATAGTTTGTAAAAGTATTTCTACCTCGATTTTTCTCATCTCAAAAGAGATTTGAAGTTTTTGCGATACGAGGCTCGCTAATTTATTGAAATTGTTTTCCTGTTGGGTGAAACCGTTCTTTTCAATATAATATTCATCTTGTATGCTATTGATAAGCTTTGTTTCTTCTCGTTGAATTTTGAAATAATCATGTTTATAGCCAACCTTAGAGATATGTTTTTGTGAAATCGTTTTGTATTGTTTACTGAATTGAAAAAACTCACTATTCTCATCAGCAAAGCGCTTTAGATAAACTCTTGGAACATAATGATGTTTTGTTGGGTTACTAGGTTTCATAATACGTTATTTAGGATTTGTATCCATTTTGTGTAAATTAACAAAGTAGATAATTAATGTAAAAAGATAAGAATAAAATGACATAAATTAAAATGCCGGTCTTCATTAAGAGGTTGGACTATTTTCATCTACCCTTTGTAGTTTGTAGATTAAGGTACGGCCGAAGGAAGTGTTTCCACTTCATGTAATATTTGTTTTGCCGATGTTAATCATTTTTTTTTGACTGTTCTTAATTGTTGTTTTGTTAATTAACAGCTGTTATGAACGAATATAAATCATAAAAAAATACCAATTGAGAAGTCATGTTGCGTTATTTTTCATTGTACTATTTTAATGTATTTTGCTAATTTTAAACTATCTACTTTCGGTTTTTTTAGTAATTATTGTGTTTGTATATGTATCAACGACTTTATTGGATCCAAGCTTGCAAATAAAAATGATTCTGTCCGCTCATTTTCGAAATTTTCAATGCAACAACCTAAAAATAAAAACTTCAGCTACGAAAAAAAGAAGGTTCAATGGTGCTTTTGAAGGTTTGAAAATTAAATCTTTTCGATAGCTTTTGCGTATTTTTGTTCTTTCTACGAATTGACTATGATCAAAACAATTTTGGGGCTATTAGCACTGCCATTTGTCACTGACGTACTAAAGGCCGCTACGAGCCTCGGATACCAAAAACTTAAGGATATAAACGAATTTCATAAATTTTTAGCACTTTATGATATCGAGAAGCCGAAAGATGAGGAGAAATCGCTTTACATACATACGTTGCTACTTTTTGAAGTTAGATTTAACCAAATTGCACTTTCCAATCTTTTAATGCGAGAAGATTCTTTTCTTGTTTTTAAAAATAGCTATATACAGAATAAAGACAAGGCCCCTTTTGTATGGCATGTTAATAATGCGATGGTAGACAGACAAGATACTATCCTGGATGAGTTTTTTAAGATCTACGATAGTCTGCTTAGAACGGTCATGACACCTGTTCAAAGTGAGATGTTTAATTCTTTTGTTGATTTTAAAGAGCAATCAAACCAGCAGGCCACTGTAATTTTAGCGGCTATAAAAGCTTTAAATGACGATAGTCCTTTGGTGAAGGAGCAGATTAACTTCGCAAATGCATTTATAGAAGGCAAGCAATTTACGTTAGCTTTGGATGCACTGATTATTTTGGAAAAGAATTTTCATGTAATTAAATCTGTTGATCACAAATCTGCCATCCTAACGAATATCGGCCACTGTCATTTTGAACTTGGAAAAAAGGATGAAGCCCACCAATACTTTAAAAAAGCTTTCGATTTGAATCCTGAAAATTATGCAGCTTTATGTAATTATGCTCAAGTTCTGCATAATCGAAACCAATGCTCCGAAGCGGACAAGTTGATTGAAAAGGCTGTACTTTCGTTTGGTCAACAGCATTCTGATATTTGGGAAGTATATATCATTATAAAAAAGGGTATTCATGGTCTTGATGAAATTCTTAAACAGATTCCTGGAAGATTTGTTGAGGAACCAAAAGTCAAAAGAGCTATTGCACTTGTATACAGAGATCAGCATGATTTCGATAGTTATTATAAAATTATTCAAGAGGCTTTCGCTTTATCTCCTGAAGACGATAGTATTAAAGTGACCTATATCGAAAGTGTACTCCATAGGTACCAATTAGATTATAGGATATATAACCTTCGAAGTGTTAACAGTGACCTAATTAAAGAAATAGATTATCTCTTCGGGTTAATTTACGACTTGCTTAGTTCTGATAAAGATGTTACCGAAAGTAAGCTTTTTTTGAAGCAGGCAGAGGTAACTTTGCTGTATCTTCTTCGTAAAGAATCCGATGCGTTAGTTATTTTGGAGGAACTAGCATCTGAGTATCCTCTTGAACAACAGAAATTTTATAGGCTAAAAGCTATGATTCATTACTCGTTAATGGATTTTGATGGCGCAATTGCAACGCTGGATAAACACTTCTTGTTGTACGGTGAAATGGAAGATGCTCTCATGCTCACCGAAATAACCTCACAAGCGAATAGGGTCGATTTATTAGAGAGATACTATCAAAACCTCATAGAAAGAGAAGGTAGCGTATTTGTAAACCAAGCAACCAATTTTCTAGTCGACAGATATATTAAAAACCAAGATATCGATAAATTAATTTATTGGCAAACGAAAATTAAGGAATTTGATGGTTTGGATTTTAGAATTATTGAGATAAGGATCTTGATTTATCTACAGTCCGACGATTATTTGAACTTACTCTCTGAATGCGAGTCGCAGGTCAATGACCAAACTAGATTTAGTTTAATCTATCAACTGGTAGAATTGTTCGAAGAAACTAAGGCTTATGATAAAGCGATTGCTCTCTTGGAAAAGAGAGTGTTAACCTTAGACTATGATCCAATAACCGATCATTTGCTGCGTTTAGTTGAAAAAAATGGCGATACTTTCAAATTAGTGGAGTTATTAAGCGGACTAAGGGAGAATAAAGGGATACATTCCAAGCACTCGCTAATGGAATGTAATCTTTATACCTTAAACTACCAATTTGAAAAGGCGATATCTGTAGCCGAGCAATATTTAATGGTTTATCCTGACCGAATTGATGTACGATTGTTTGTTATTACATTACATTTTAAAACGCAAAACTATGAGCTACTTGATCAATATTTAGATTTCGAGTTCGATTACCTAGCATTGGAGAAAGAAGATCTCCAGGAGTATTTGACAATTTTAGCATACCGAGGTCGAATAACGAAATCTATTGACATTTTGTATGAAAACCATCGCAGGCAGAACAGCCCGCAATCAAACGATTTGTATTTGACATTCTGGTTTAAATTTGATGTGCTTTCTTATTTAAACATTCCCACAATTGTCGAAGAGGACACGTATGTAGTTCTTTATGATGGTGCTAACGAAAGAATTAATCTTCTTTTTGAAAATCGACCATCTTACGAATTAATTAAGTCGAGAAGCGAAGTGTCAACTGACGATAACTTATTTGTACACTTAGCGGGGAAAGAAGTTAGTTTTGAGGTTACTTTAGAAAGTGCCTTTATGAAAAAGAAGTGGATTATGGAATCTATAGTCAGTAAATACAAACACCAGTTTGACCAATGCTTTGCCAATGCAAATGGAGTTTTTAAAAGGGAGGGGTCGGTAAAATCTTTTCAAATTGAGGAATTGAGTAACATTCTAAATACTATTGGACTTTCCAGGGCAGAGGGTAAGGGGACCCCGTTTTCTATCATACTTGATTACTACAGGGCAGGGGAGATAGGAATAGGAGGTATTTCTTCAATACTAAATGATAACCCCATTAGTATTCGGCATCGGATAAGAGTACAAGGACATAAATTATTGGCTTCCCATGCGACCGTTACTGATCACAACATGTTGGATAAAAATAAACTAAGAAATGGTTTGGTTCTAGATATATGCGGGGTGTTTACTTTGTTAGAGTTGAATTTATTGGACACTGTTAGCTCAAATTTATGTACCTTAACGATAACCCCTAGCACGTACGAAGTAATTTATGATTATTTACAACAGAACATATATAACATAAAAGATGGCGAGACGCTAGATTCCTCTCCAATATTGATTGCTCTACGAAAATATGTTTGTATTGAAAATCCAGATACTTTAGCAGTTAACAATAATGACAAAATTAGAGTATACAAGAAGCATGGACGATCTTTTTATGATGCCGTATTGTTAGCTCACCAAAAAGGATCACTGCTTTTATCTGATGATGTTGCGTTTAGAAGTCAAATCTTAAATTTGTGTGGGGAGGAAATTGGTTGCTGGATTGTTCCGCTGCTTAAGCACCTAAAAGAACATGAACTTATTGAAGACGATACATACCATGAAAGTTTGATTAGTCTACTTGAGCTTCAATATAGTTTTATTTCTGTCAATGAACATACACTATTGTACTGCCTTAAGTCAGAAGGGTATCACGTATCAAACAGATTTATGGAGTTGTCTAAAGTGCTCGCAGGAAGGGTTTCTACGAGCGAAAGTGTCATTCATACCGTGTTCAATTTTTTTGATCTGTTAATTAATTTAGATAATATCGACGATCAAAAAAATCAAGATATAGCTTTGTTTAGTCTCTCTTCTGTATTTGCTGAAAGAACTGTTGATGAAGTTGTGGATAGCTATGAAAGGATTATGAAGCTGTATAGAGGTAATGCAGCTTTATTTTCTTTTCTAAAAAGACTGATGCTCAAATTTCTTGAACTACACAACTTTTAGACTTACTACCTTAACAATTTTTTAAAAAATAGCATAGGTCATTAAAGTGTCTGTCATGCTCTACTACGGATTCGTTGCTGTTAATTGACTTATGCGTTGTTGTTACTAACAAACGTTTGTTGTTTTAAAATACTCAATTAAAAAATGTATTTCTGTGTTGTTCTCATCTTCACAATCGCTATGCTTGTTATTTAGCTTCTTCGGCTTTAATTTTTAGCAGATCTTTGATATGAGCGATGACCAGGCTTACGGAAATTAGGTTTGCGGTAACAGATTCTTCCCCATATCGGCTCATAAAAATACTGTTATTTAGAAGTTTTAAGAATTTGTTCTTCATTGTATCGATATGCTCACTATCAATCAGGGACAGTGTATATAGATAAAGCTTGCCGAATAAGATCATAAAATATGTTAAGCGGCTAGGCTGAGTTCGATGCCATTTGGAGTCGATATTTTCAATTTTAAAATAAGCTTCGTCCCATAGTTTCTTTGTCTCATCTATTGTGCAAGACCTGCATAGATATTTAACAACGTAATTTGCGTAATCTGTTAGGACTGGATGCAATACATTGAAATCTATCTCCTGAGGTAAGCTGTCTAGGTAAGCTAACCATTTTTTATGAATACAGTACAGTAATATTTCAATTCTGTCATCACTCGCATCATTAAGGAAAGCGTCGAGCAATAAATCTTTATTCTTTACAAAAAAGGTGTATTGACCTATTTTAAATAATTGATTTATTAGGTCTGGTGTAAGCGTAGGGATGATTGCTAGACAGCTGCCTAATATTTGATTAAATGACGGACTTCTATTTTCGTAGTTACAGATCTGTATGAAAAAGTTTTTGTCCTGATCGTAGAGCTTGATTAAAAGATATTTCGCCGTCAGTAAACTGTCGACACTGGATTTTCTAGCTACCAGCTGGCGTATACCTTCAAATAAAAGCCATTTTTTAGCAGAGGTATGTCCCTTAAAAAATGTAGCCAGCTGTTGGGCGCTCATCCATTCAAGCGCCGCTACATAATTAATAGGAGTTTTGAGGCCGTCAATGTACTGGCGGAAGATATTAATGTCTATTACAAAGAGGAAGCGAAGCAGAGATCTGAGACGGAAAGGCAAATGTATTCCTTTTGAGTTTTCCACGCTATTTATTAACGTATAGACTTTATCGATGTTAAAGTTTATAATTCCTTGATTATAGGCTTCCAACTCACTTTGCTCGTGGTACCTAGCATACGATCCTTTTTTTAATTCGATGCCGAACCTTGCAAGCAAGGGGAGTAGAGTTTTAGCGAGTTCGGTCAGCTGAGCTGGACTAAAAGTAATGTCGGTTAAGTAGTTTTCATACGGTGTTTCAAAGTATCTATGTGTCTCTAAGAATATTAGTAAATGGTTAATATTATTTGTAAGGATTGCCTTTGACAATTCAGCTTTTTGAAAGTTTATAATTGTCGCAAGTCTTTTTAGAGCGTGTGTTCGTTGTCGATTCGGTGGCGTGGCCAGTTGTGCTTTTAGACGAGTAATCTCAGTGTATAGAGCCTCTGTGTTTTTTTTTATTTTGCCCAATACCAAGTCGTCCACTACCAAGCTGTGCCAAGTTTTGAATCTTTTAACGTAAGGGTTGTACTCTTTCGTAATCCCTAATAAACGGGCTTCCTGTATAGTTTCTATAGTGATTTCCATATAAGGCATCTACTGCTGTTTAATTTGTCCCATAATTCCTCAAAGGCATCAACGATGCGTTGCGGGTTGGTAACCTCTTGTAAGATATGATGTTCTTTTCCGAAGCTATTTATTGAGGTGCCTAGTGAGTATGCCTTTGCTACCATTTGATCTGATCCTGGAAATATAAGAAAGCGATCATGAAACGCCCAGCCATGCTGGTCTATTTTGCACCTAAACTCTAAATCAAGCCCATGATTATTGGAGTTCGAATCATTAAGTTCCTTTTTAAAGCGAGCTAACGTTTGTAGTTTTGTTTCGGACGATTTTTTACTACTTTTAACTGAATTTAATGCTGTTATCGCCCGTAGCGGTGTCTCGGCTGTCGGAGAATAGAATAAAGTATTAAGAAGGTCTTGGGAAGATAGAAATGGATCCCATAGGTATACGCCATTTCGATCGTTATTTTCTATAAGTTTTCTGATATCTGCCAGTCCTTCTTGATGGGTGGTTGCGTTTCGGCCATATTGCTTAAATTGAAGAGTACTTTCTAAGCGTCTACGCTCAGCATTGTAAAGACGATTACGGATAAGGTCATCGAATTCTTTTACTTTTGCAGGTCTCGGTACTTCAGATGACTTAACTTGCACGGATTGTATTTGTCCGTTTAAATTGAAGATGCGAGGCTCGTGATTGGCAATGTTCATACCGAAATTAATTCCCCTAAGGTAGTTGCCATAGAATGTACTTAATATTAGGGTGGGGTTGGTCCTTGTTACTACAATTTGGGTTTTACCATTAAGGCTACCCGATATTAGATCCTGCGAATCCAATTTGTTGTAATCTTCAGTTTTGTAACCTATGATGTTATTGTCGAGTGTCTCAGTTACGGTGATCTGGCAGTCCGGTATTGTTGTTAATGCCGGATGCCATGCAAAGGAAATTTTAGTTCCAGCCCAACTTTTCAACGCTCTAGAGGAAATATCTGCGATCGTGATAGGGAATTGAAACATTACGCTTCCTATCCTGTCAGGTAGACCCGTAAGGAAAATTGGGAGTTGCTCTGCTATTGCCGAACATAGATCGTCGAATTTTTCTCTTGAGGCGTAGTCTAGTATTGGATTATTGGTGCTTTTTTCTTCGTCAAAGAATTCCAAGACATAACTACCGTTATCGATGTTATTTTTAAGTATTTTATTTAATGGCGTACCATCGGTTACGGGGACAAATTGTTTCGGCAGACTTCTTAGCTTGATGTTGTGCATCTTCTTATCCCATCCTTTACCGTTGTATAGATTCTCGAATTTGTTTCTTGCATCAGGGATTGTTAGCTCATACTGCATAATTCCTACCTGAATTTGCTTGTCGAATTTAATCCTGTCACCTAGATAATTGCTATCGGTGCTTGTTACACTTTTTTCTTGGAATACGACTAGGGTATAAAGGTTTGAAACATTTAGGTCGCCTTTTCTAATTACGAAAATCTCAGTGACTTCGCAAGAAAGGTAAATACCGATATTTCCAAGTGCTATCAGTGTATCAAATTCCTCCATGTTGTTTTTGTTTTATTATTGATAATTTATAACTGCGCTTGTGCTTTTTTATGAGAGAAGTATCGTTTTGGATGCCACTAAAGAAGGAGATGTCATTATCGATTGTGCGATACTGCGAAGATAAAGTGAGGCTAATGTTGGATAATAATTCATTTAAGGTGGTTTAGTGTAAGTAAAGTAGCAGATAGTACGATAAATCAATCTAAATATATAAATCAATTTCCTATGTTTAATAACTTTTCTTAGATTAATGCAATCAATTTATTGTACTCATAAATTTTCGAAATGTCAAATGAATTAGTAGCATACTCACGTGCAGGGGATGTATTTCACTATAGATGGGCAGCTAGGCGCTGTTTGAAACTTATCTATCCGAATACCTCATTACAGTCGGTAGTAATAGAAGGGTCACGTGAAGTAGAGAAGGAGGGAGAGTATGTAATTGACGTGTCAGAATATTATGGGGAAGGAGATAGTGTCCGAATTGATTATTTCCAATTAAAGCATACGACCGTACAGTTTGATAAGCCTTTTACGCTAAGCGATCTAGAGGCCACTATTTCTGGATTCTCGAAAAGGTTTAAACAGCATTTAAACGAGAGAGCCAATGCTACAGTCAAATTCTTTTTGGTTTCAAACCGTCCCGTAGAAAAGTCTGTTAAAGATAATATTCAAAGCTTAAGTATTGGAGAGCCTGTGAACAAAAGATTTCAAACTACTATTGAGCATTACACAGACTTAACGGACCAAGAACTTTGTGCTTTTTGCAAATTGTTAGAATTTAACGATAGCGA
Source organism: Sphingobacterium bambusae (assembly GCF_033955345.1). Taxonomy (NCBI): domain Bacteria; kingdom Pseudomonadati; phylum Bacteroidota; class Sphingobacteriia; order Sphingobacteriales; family Sphingobacteriaceae; genus Sphingobacterium; species Sphingobacterium bambusae. The sequence goes on along the minus strand of NZ_CP138332.1, from coordinate 5,494,808 downwards.
AGGCGACTATATGTCGCAAAAAAATAATCTCCATCGGGAGTTATCCCAGCTGATGGTTAGTACCGTGGATAATGAGAAAATAGAAAGTTTAGTGTCTCTTGTTCAAGAAAAGGTGTTGCCCAACTCCACTCATATAATTTACCCAGAAGATATCCTAAAGCGATTTGGTATTTCTTCTAAAAAAGACCTTTTTCCAGCCCCTCCAATATGGGAACAAGAAGAATCATTCATAGAGCGCCGGCAACAAGCTGAGCTGATATCAAAAATCAACGATAGCGATAGTCCCATCATTATTCACGCTTCTGGAGGGATTGGTAAATCTGTTTTTTGTAGGTATTTCTCTAAACAAGTAGAGGTTGGTAGCTTGGCCGTAGCGTACGATTGTTTCGGAGCAGGGAGTTACCGAAGTCGGAGCAGCCCTAGGCATCGTCATCGTGACGCGCTAATTCAAATAGTAAACGAGCTTGCGGTAATTGGTCTATGTGATCCTGTTTTAGTAGGTGATACCTCTCTGGACAGCGATATTATGCGGACTTTCTTAAACAGAATCACTGTGGCATTGGATAACTTAAGGAAGTCTAATAAATCTGCAAAATTGTTTATCCTAATAGATGCTGCTGATAATGCTGAAATGGCGGCGGAGGAATTTCGACAGTCCTGTTTCGCTGCCGAATTATTGCAGGAAAATTTTCCTTTAGGCTGTCAATTGATCTTGCTATGCAGATCTGAGCGCATTGGGTTGTTAAAACCGAGTTCGAAAATAGTACAACTGGAATTAGCATCTTTCAGTGAGGCCGAAACACTGCAATTCCTGAGATCAGTTTTTCCTGATTCGACAGATAAAGATGGGGCCGAGTTTCATCGGCTCACCAGTGCTAATCCTCGCGTTCAGGCTAATGCATTGAGTGCTGGTCATAAGACCGTAACGGAGCTGTTGAATCATTTGGGGCCTTTGGGAATGACGGTTGAGGAACAGATTGGCGTACAGTTACAAACGGCTGTGTCGAAAATTAAGGATTTTCTGCCCGAGAACTATCAGGTAGATACGCAGGCAATCTGTATCGGATTGGCTAGTCTTCCTCCCCATGTGCCAATAGAAATATTGGCAAAAGTGGCCGGTGTTTCAACGGCAGCAATAAGAAGTTTTGTCTCAGAAATTGGCCGTTCACTTTGGTTGTCCGATTATTCTGTACAATTTAGAGATGAGCCTACCGAAACGTGGTTTAAGGATACTTTTCTGGTCGGCGAAGATGTTTATAAAACGTTTATAGATACACTGGAGCCACTTGCTGATGAATATGTCTACGTAGCTGAGGTTCTGCCTCATTTATATCTTAAAGCGGCCCAATATGAAAAATTAATTCGAATAGCCCTATCTGATGATTATCTCCCAAAAACTAATCCAATTGATGCGAGGAATGTGCGGTTGTATCGCCTGCAATTCGCCTTTCAGGCAGCATTAAGATCTGCGCAATATAAGGACGCCATTAATATAGCAATTCGAGGGGGAGAGGAGGCCGCAGGAAATCAGAGGCAACTCGATCTTTTCAAGAGCAATATCGATCTGTTGGTCGTGCTTCAAGATAAGCAAAAAGTTCAAGATATTGCTTTCAGGCGTAAACTCAAGGGAAATTGGACTGGGTCGGAAAATTTATATACAGCCTCTTTGCTTTCTGGTGTTGAAGACTATAAAGGGGAGGCTAGAGGATATTTAAGAGCCGCCGAAAACTGGTTTAATATCTTTATTGAAGAGGGAAAGAAAAACAAAAGGACGTATCACCAAAACGAAATTGAAGAGGTGGATATGTCGGAGATGACTTTCGTATATTTTAATATCTACGGTACTAAAGGATGTCTCGATTTTCTTGATCGATTCAAGTACAAGGAATATGCGTTCGGCCGCATGAAGAATCTAGCTAGCCGGCTTATTGATTTGGGGAGATTTGAGGAAATTGATAAGATTTTAGAAGGTGCCGCTGGTAAACCGTATTATATTTTGGCTGTGGTAGACGAGCTGCATAAAGTTGGTAAACTACCAAAAACAAGTGTAATAAAATCCACTTTGGGGTTGTTGAGCAGAAAAAAGCTTGTTGTAAAGCCACCGGATGTTCTTCGCTATGATGGAATTACTACATCTATTGTGTCGTTCGTTGAGACATGTGTTCATGGGGGACTAAATGAGCAAAAGATTATTAAAGCGCTAAATAACTACATTCCCGAACTTATGAGTGTAATGGTTTATAGTTCGAACCAGAATTATGAACGTCATAATTTTCTACGCGCGCTTGCTCTTAGAATGCTATTGAATGGAAGCGCCGAGGTTGACGTCCTGGAGTTGTTGCCTGAGGATTCTAAATCTGAACGGAAGCTCGCTAAGGATGATCTCAAAGAAGCTAAAGAAATTGTCGGTGGACTGTTACCTTGGTATCTACTAAGGGCTAGATTATTGGCTGGACAAATAGGGGATCTACTTGAAGAATGTGTTATTGCAACTAAAGTCTCACAGGAAAGTTTGGCCAGCAGGCATAGATCCTATGATACTCTTCCAGCAGAAATTACTTCGCTGAAAGTCTCTTTAATGGTTTTTTATGCACAAGCTTCATGTTCCGACTTAACTTATTTTTACGAAAAGTATATCAAAGGAGGGAATAGTCTTGATTTGTATGCTCATATAGATTTTGTACGGACCGCTTCGCGAGCCAAACACCTTCTAGGCTTTAAGCAAGCTATTGAGGAAAGTGCGTACGGCAGGATACAGTCTTTAGAAAGAACATCTCCCGATGAAGTAGCAAATCATTATATAGATATGTCTCGAGCTGTATTGAATACGGCTAAAGACGACGCTAGCGTGTACTTTGATGAAGCTGTGCGCGTTGTTTCCAAATTCGGTGATGAAATTATCAAGAGGTGGGAGGCAGTTGTAGCACTCGCAAAACATGTTTGTACTGGGGGGCTTGGTAATGACCAGTTGGCCTATAGATTTATAAGATGTGCTGAGATTGTTGGAGATTACGTGTCTAAAGAAAAATATTGGGACAGAGATGAGACTGTTGCGATTTGTACGCGCATCTCTCAACCGGTAGGTATAGCCGCACTTAGTAGATGGCGAGATCGCGACGTTGGACGGTTTAATTTACAACTAAATGCAATGCTAGTTGAGCTACTCGAGTCTAAAAAAATCTATCCATCGGTTGCTTGGTCTTTAACCAAAATGTTATCCGATCACAATATAACGTTTATGCTATCGATATGTTTAGAGCATGAGTCGGATAAAGTAATAAGGGCACAAATTTTCGAAGATGCGATAGAACTGCTCCAAAAAGACGGAACATTAGAGCAGTGTTCGAAAGAAATCGAAATGCTAGCCAATAAATATGAAATCTCAACTTCCGGGCTCGATGAAATCCTAACTTATTATAATTCAAAGGATTATAGGGATTATCGCGTAAAGGAAGGTGGGTATTCACAAAGGCAAAATGAGGCGGTAGAGAAAATAGATTGGCATGCTGTTTTTGGGAGCCTCAATCTCGTTGATGCGGATCAGTTTCGGATAGCTCTTCGACGCTGGGAAATGGTTGTCGAACATCGTTACGTAGATTATAAATATTTTTGGAAGGAGTTAATAGCTAGGGTTTCTGAAAGTCAAATGGGATTGCTTACAGACGCAGTTTTGCAATCCGACGTAAATAGATATGAAATTTATGTTTTTTTTGCTGCTTTGCCGGATACTTGGAAGAATAAAATCAGTTATAAAAAAGATTGGGACAATCGCGTAAAGCAGTTGGGAAGAAAATATGCAGTGGCGCTATGTAATCCTTATTCTTACGATGCTTTTATTGAGCAGTTTAAATTTTCCAAGAAAGAAACTAATATACTAAATGACGGAGTTTTCGAAGGCTTAGAAGACGGCGCTCAATTTTCGGATTCAAATACTTATTTTGGTTTTGCAGGCTTGGCAGTGCCAAAAGTGTCTGCTAGTGAAGCTGAATCCATACTTGATTATGCCTTAAGTAGGTTTGAACTTCATATCGAAAGTGATTTTGGCGATGGAGAATGGAAAGAAAGTTTGCAGACTTCTGATGATATCAACGTAAATATAGCGGGGTTTGTATGGTCGGCACTTGGCTCTCCTCGGTCAGTCGAAAGGTGGAACGCTGTTCATGTATTAAGACAATTAGCAAGTTTCGGGCATAAGGAAATCCTTTTGGAATTAATAAATTGGATGGAAAAAGGTAAGGTCGAAGCCTTTGGTTCTTCTAAATTTCCCTTCTATGACCGCCATGCGAAGCAATATCTTTTGATCGCTCTTGCAAAGATTTCCAAGGAGCATCCCAAATTATTGATAGCGCACAAATCTATTTTTTTACGGTATGGAATTTCTGAACAACATGTTATTATAAGAAGATTTGCTTTGGAAATCGTTAGCAATTTAGGTAATGCTATAGATGGTGTCTACAATGGAGATGATCTAAAATTGGTTAACTCGTTAAAGTTGTCAAAGAAAGCTACGCGAAAAGTTGCTTACCAAGAAGTTGTGGATAGCTATTGGCATACGGATGTGAGAAAGGATAAGAAAGTGCATAATTTTCATTTTGGTTGGGATTTTAACAGGTACTGGTTTGAGCCATTGGGTAGGGTATTTGGTATTTCAAGTGAACAAGTTGCAGATATTGCAGGTGAGCTCCTCGTCGAAGAATGGGGATTTGAGAAAGATAACGCCTATGATAAAGATCCTCGGGTGGGTATTTTGGAAAGATATGATCGAGAAATATCGCATAGTCACGGAAGTTATCCGAAAACCGATAATCTGAATTTTTATCTTTCTTATCACGCTATGATGGTAGTGGCAGGACGTCTTTACGAGAATATGCCTCTCGTATCAAAAAGAGGGTCCTATTATGAAGGTTGGGATTACTGGCTTTCGCGTCATCTTTTGACGGACAATAATGGAAATTGGTTAGCAGATTTTAAAGATCCCGTGCCTTACAGGAGACCTGCATGGGTGTACACTTCTCGAGAACCAAACTGGAAAACAGAAATTTCTGAAGATTATATGGATAATCTTTTAAAAATAAAGCGAGATGGCGAAAATTGGTTACGTATCTGGGGAGGTTGGCAAGAAATAGGATCTGGAAAACACGAAAGTGTTTCTGTTAGGTCTGGATTGGTGTCAAAAGGAAACTCCAATGCTTTATTGAGAGCGCTGCAAACTTGTAGTGATCCATATGATTATAAGATACCGGACTATCAGGAACGAGATATGGAGATTGATGATAACTCATTTGTCCTAAAAGGGTGGATCGTCGATGAACAAATTTCGACCAAACTAGATGAACATGATCCGTATGCCGATAATGTTGATTATCCTCCCTTTCAGATTGGTAAAGACATTGTTATAAAAATGAAGTTAGTCACCCGTGATGATGGAAGGAAATGGCACTCACGTTCTAGCCAATCTATATCTTTGCAGATGCAAATGTGGAGTTCATTTAGGCAGGACATTGACAAATATCCCGATCAGGATGGCAAATGTCTTAAAGCCTCTGTGCTCTTTTTAAAATCTTTATGTTTGACATTTGACTGTGAGCTTTTGATTGATTTACAAGTCCGTCGAAAAATAGACCGAAGCTATGAAAATGATAAATATGAATCTGAAAAGGTTAAAGTAAAACTTTATATACTGACATCCGATGGAGAACTTAGAAGTGCAGATGAAAATGGTAGAATTAGGTAAGCTCTTAGTGAAAGAGTTGCAGCTAGAGCCGGGAGTCGATACCTTGGCAAGGTGGATGGCTCACTATCTATCCGAAAAAATAGTCTATTTGGAGACTGCTCAGAAAGATGATAGGGAATTGGTTCAAAAGGAATGTTTCGATCTCATTCTTAAACTTTGGCAGCATCGCAATTGTCTACCGCCTGATCGAAAACCTCTCCGAAATTTTGATGCCATCTTGGATTTATTGACAAAGCTGAGTCCCGAACGCGAGAAGCCGTTTTTTGTGACGGATATGTTTGAAACGGAGATTTCGACATTCGATCCGGAAAATATTGATTTAAAATCGATTGAAGAGTGGGGGAATATTGTTTTAGATGTAGACAAGGTCGCTAGGATTTGGATAGAGTATGCTCTCGAGCGATGTACAGAACTTGCTAAAGATGACAGGACAATTAGTTGGATAGAAAATGCTGTTCCAACAACCGCTACTACTGATAATACAATCATAAAAATTTTACTTGATCGGAAGCCATCTTTTAATATCGAAAACTATGATCAAGAGGAATTTAATAAGGAGTACCGTGAAGAAGTGTTAAAAAATAGGATCAATCAGCTTCAGCGGTTTTCGAAATTGAACGATCTTCTTCACGATGCTTACCAAAAAGAACTGCAATCGCTTCAATCCTATAATACTAATTAATAGATCTGTAGAGCAATTTTTACGTTTTCTTTAGAGTTCTCTAACTCTAAAACTAACTTACAAAGTATTAAAGGAATGATGGTATTTTTGTGTTTCTTATAATCTCTTTATGAGTGATAAGTAATACGAGTTTATCGTTTACTGTAATTTCGATTTGAAAAACTGGGTTAATCGCGAGGTTAGTGATCTACGATTTTTAATCGCCCACTTCTAATGCAGCAAAAGTATTGTGTAAAACAGTAAGGCGGGAATTTCCCGCCTTACTGAGTGCTTTTGTTATGACAATGATCGTTTTCTACCGCGATTGGAAATAAAATACGTCGCCAAATAGATTAATGTTGCTATTAACGGTACGAAGACGACAAATAAAATCCATAAGATACGCGGTATTCCAGTTTCGTTTTTAATGATTAAATAAAGTGAATATAGAATCAGCAGAACGGGAATCGCAATGAGTATCGTAGCTTCAACAGAACCAATATTAATAAATAACATCATAACTTTTTATTATTTTAACATGGACAATTATATGTTTGTGATGACATGCAAGCATGGGAATCAGTCATGCAAGATGTGTCAATGCCTCCAACCTTAGTACAGCCGTTGTAAAAGCTCGTATTATTTAATTGTTGCTGGAGATCCGCCGCCGTACTTGAAGCACTCCAACCAAATTCGACAGCATGATTTATGCCACATTGCCTGTTATTGAAAAGCGCCTTATTTTCTCTTGAGACCGCCATTTTACCTTGTGCGACAATCTTAGTGTCGAAATGGTTGAGGAATTGAGCATAAGATTGCTTTTCTACGTTTTCCGAAGATAGGGCTATTTCTCCATAAAAGAGCATTAAAGCGGCTGTTTTTGTGTCGATTACTTTATTATCGCGTCCATCTTTCATAAATCCACTATATAGTGGCGTTTCCAAATATAACTCGTCATCTTTTAAATAAATTGCATATTCACCATCTAACACGAGCTTATTATCAACAAGTTCAAGTTGAAACGTTGAGAAATCGATTTTGTTTCCGTTTAGGATTGAGGTATTAGCGATTTTTGTTGTGTAAGAGATTTTTCTCCCATCTTGTTTTGCATCAATTTGGTAAATGCCTGTCTTTAATGCACCTTGCGAAAAAGTGCTTTTAGTGCCCGACTTGAAGGAAATCTTCCCGCCCAAGTCTTCTTCTGCGGAAGGATTAAATGTGTCCTTTTGACAGGCTAGAAATGTCGCCGAAATAGCCGTTGCAGTAATTAGTGCCTTCGAAATAATTTTAAGGAATCTCATGTTTAGAATATATATGTTAGTAAATAATACCAACTAAACTACATGTTTAAAACTTTAATAACAAATATTTAAACAAAAAATTGATAAATTAAATTGTTTAAAGATAATTAGTGCTCTATTTTGAACATAAATACAGTTTAAGCAATTGTTTGTTGTTGATTTTGAATGCATTGAACAAGAAATATCGAGGATACATTTAAACTAGTAAAGATAAATGGCTATTAATAAAGTTTGCGCCTGATCTAAGGGGATAACATCATTGCTGTCGGAAGTTAATTCAATTCAATATAGCATCAAGTATGTTTCAGAGATCCGACGCACTACCCCCTCAAATCTTTTTTCCATCTAAATTTGCGATCCTAAAACTAAACAGCTAATATTGCATATTATTTAGAATGATTATAAATAATAATGTCTAGTATTATTAACTCAGTCGATGATTTTGAGCAGCTGTTTTCCGACCATTACAGCAAGCTATGTGCCGCCGCCGATGCCGTCGTGAAGAACGAAGAAGAAGCCGAGGACCTCGTCCAAAATTTTTTTATTAAAGTGTGGACGAGTAGAGACACCATCAAGATAACCTTTAGTTTCCAAGCCTACGCCCATAAAGCCATCTACCTGCAAGCACTTAATCATCTGCGTAGCAAAGCGCGCGCTATGGAACTCGTAGACCTACAAGGAGCCGAAGAACTGGCCGGCGAATATATAGACGATGCCAGCTTAATCGAAAAGGAGTCAGCCTATAAACTACTTTTAGATGAAATTGAAGTAGCGATTTCCAGCTTACCCGCCAAAAGTCAACAAATATTCCGGATGGCGCACTACCAAAAGATGAAGCACCTGTTGATAGCCGACGAGCTAGGCATCTCCGTGAACACCGTGAAGGTGCAGATGTCCAGGGCATACAAAGAAATTAGAAAGCGTCTGAAGACAAAAGACATCCCATATTTTATTATATTTTTCTACCCAACCCTATTCTAAATCCAGCAGGCGGGAGGGATGCCCAGTCTTTATTTAGATTTTTTTTAAATAATTGTAATACCCTTTCTTTTTTCGGTGTCTTATAATTAAACAGCACAGCGTGCGCAAGCAACATGAACGAAACAAACAACCTACTGGAAGAACTGATAGCAACACTGGATGAGCAGCGTTTTGAGCAGCTATTGACCTTGCAAGGAGCGGAGTTTGACCTGTTTTTTGCCTCCATTGCCGCGCAAGACAGCCGATGGTTGGCGGTGAAGGAAATCCTTGTGGCGCAGCAGCAAGTTGCAACGGAAAAAGTAGCCTACTTCGAGACCCGAAAATCCGAGGCATGGAAGCAGATCCGGCCGCATATGCCCAAAGAAAGGCGACTTATCACGTTTCTCGCACCAATCGCCGTTGCCGCCACGCTACTGTTGACGGCATTTGCGTACCTGTATATACAGCAGCGTAACTTTCCAAACGGATACCAAGCGGAAATAATCTACAGCCATATCTACCAAGCTAACGGCAAAGCATCGTCCATGATCCTGCTGCCCGACAGCAGTAAAGTATGGCTAAATAAAAACAGTACGCTTTCGTACAAGCATGCGGAAGCAGATAAAGAACGACTCGTGAAGCTCGACGGCGAGGCCTACTTTGAGGTGAAGAGCAGCCCCGAACACCCCTTTATCGTGCAGCTGGAAAAGGGCAGGGTACAGGTGACCGGTACACGCTTCTTTGCCGGCTACCACAAGCAAGCCGACTCCCTTTACGTAGACCTGCAGGAGGGAAAGGTGAGCTACCGTTCTTTTGGCCTAAACACCGCCGAATGGAAGCTACAACCAAAAGAGCGACTGCTGGTACACGCAGCGCAGGTAAGCAAACAGCCTGCGGCGGCAGCGGCGAACTACCTATGGCTGCGTAAGCCGCTGCATGCGCAGGCACAAAGCCTTTCCAGCATCGTCACGCAGCTGGAAGCCTGGTATGCCGTGCCGATCGGCTTAGCCGATCAGGATATGGCAAACATCCGTTTTACTGGAGAGATTTCTCCGCAGGAGGATCTGCGCAGTAATATCGAGAAGATTTGCTGGACCGCAGGCATCCGATTTACACATGAAAACAAATCCTATTTATTAACAAAATAACATAATACGTAACATATGACCGTTTGGTTGACTAAAATCAAGCCTACAAAAAGGCTTGGCAGGCCTCTTTTTGCCCTGATTTGCGCAGGAGCAATGTCCTTGGCCAGTCCGCAGCAAGCCCTGTTTGCGCAGCAAAAGCAGTACGAAATACAGGTAAGCAGCAAGAAGCTGGGCGATGTTTTTGCGCAGCTCTCAAAAAGCGAAGGCCTTAAATTCTTTTACAGTACCGACGAAGTGGACACACAGGAGCTGATTAACCTCAGCTTTCGCAGCACGCGCTTGGAGGAGCTGCTGGATAAATTGCTATCGCCCCACTACAGCTGGAAAAGGCTGGATAGCTCCAATGAAATATTGATTAAGCGCAAAACAACCGAGGGACGACAGGCAAAGCAGTTTACCTACAGCATACAGGTGCAGGGACTCGACGGCGCTCCCTTAGATGGCGCGACCCTCTATTTTCCATCCTTAAAGCGGCACCTGTCAACCGACAAAAGCGGCCGAGCAATTGTGCAGCTCCCTGAAGGACAGGCGCCGCAAGCACTATCCTTCCAAGTATCGCACCTCGGCTATGATGCGGCCAGCGGGGAAGTGCTGCGCAACGGATGGGCGAACAGCAGCTTGCAGTCGCAGTTGCAATCCTTGGATCGCGTGGTGGTGGATGGCTACCAGCAGCGTGATGCGCGCATCTTGGCCAGCTCCACCAGCACCGTGAAAGCCGAAAACATAGTGCTAGGCGGCTACCAAAGCCTAGACCAGATGTTGCAGGGGCAGATCCCCGGGCTGATGGTGATGCATGCCTCGGGAAGCCCCTCAGCGACGCCAAGAATAAGGCTGCGCGGCGTGTCAACCCTGCTGGGCGCCGGTACGCCCTTATGGGTGATCGATGGCGTGATCTGGGAAGATCCGGTTAACGTCAGCAACCAAGAAGTAAACAACCTGATTGAAACCACCCAGCTCAATAGGCTGGATCAATTGGGCAATGAAGCACAGTTTAACATCCTTGGTGGCGCCATTGCCGGACTTAATGCGCAAGATATCGCCTCGATAACCGTACTGAAAGATGCTTCGGCTACGGCCATCTACGGTACGCGCGCCGCCAATGGCGTGATTGTCGTAACGACGAAATCCGGTGGATCGGGTCGCACGCTGATCAATTACAGCAGCACCATGGGCTTCTCGCGCCGCCCATCGTATAGCGATTTCAACGTCATGAACTCCAAAGAACGGGTCGCGTTTTCCAAAGAGGTGTACGACGATGGATTGCTTTATCAAAATATGCCTTTCAGCTATTCCTATGAAGGCGCACTTTTCGATCTGTTTGACCACCGGATTGACCAAAGTGAATTTAACAGCCGTGTTGCCCAGTACGAAACCAACAATACCGATTGGTTTGACCTGCTCTTCGAACCGGCCTTTAACCAAAACCACTACCTCAGCGTATCCGGAGGCAGCGACAAGGATAACTACTTCCTTTCTGTAGGCTATGATAAAAATAAAGGAAGTGCCAAAGGCGATCAAGCCGAGCGCTATGCCCTTGGCCTTCGCCTGAAAAACCAGCTGCGCGACAATATACAGCTGAACAGCCGGATTAACTTCTCCAGCCGGAAGACACTCGGATTCTACGGGATAAATCCTTTCGATTATGCGCTGAACACCAGTCGCACCCTGACCGCTGCGGAGAGCTATCCGACGCGCTATTCGCCTGCCAGCGACTACCAAGGATTGACACTTCTGAATTACAACATACAAAACGAGCTGGAAAATAGCGGAAATGAAGCCAACGTGCGGCAGGTTAATGCGCAGCTGGAACTAAACTGGGACCTGAGTCCGCATTTCCGCTACAGCGCCTTGGCGGCCTTGGGCTTCTCCAACAGTAAGGCTGCGCGCTATGCCGGCGAAGAAACCTATTCCATAGCCTTGATACGCGGATACGACTATGGTGCGGTAGCGGCCGGCAGTGCGCAGGAACTGGCATCCAAACTTCCGTATGGCGGTATCTTGTATTACAATGATGTCAACAACCTGAACTATACAATCCGTAATACCATACAGTACAAAAAAAGGCTAGGGGCGAAGCACGACCTGAACGCGATGGCCGGATTTGAATTGCGATCTAACCAATACGACGGTTTTTCGACCACCGAATGGGGCTATTTCCCGAAAAGGGGACGAAGCATTTCCTACGAATACAATCCTTCATCAACCAGTACCAGCTTGAGCGGATCCAGTTACGGGGCTTCCTTGGCCAAACACAACGCCGCCCTGCAGGACAACCTGTCCAACAACCTATCGGCCTTTGCGACATTTGCCTACAGCTATGACCGTCGGTATATCCTAAATGCCAACGCCCGCACGGATGCCTCCAACCGCTTTGGCCAATACACCAATAACCGCTTTCTGCCCGTATGGAGTATCGCCGGCCGATGGGCCATGCATGAAGAAAGCTGGTTAAGGGAACAAGCATGGCTATCAGACTTGAGTCTGCGCGCATCCTACGGCCTGCAGGGCAATGTGGTGCAACAAGTAGGACCAGAGCTTATAGCTGCCTACGGCGATAATGTGGTGGATCCGGTATCGGGCCAATACATCCTGAACATCAGCAGCTTGCCTTACCCAGACCTGCGCTGGGAAAAAACAGCGACCAGCAACTTGGGGCTCGACCTGGGCTTTATGCAAAACCGGCTGGCCTTTTCCTTGGATTACTACCGCAAGAGTGGTCGCGATATTATCTTCCAGATACCGACGCCCTTGGAATATGGTATAGCTTCGGCTTATAAAAATGGGGCGCAGTTAAAAAATGAGGGTATCGAGCTAGCGGTCAGCGCCACGCCGATTCGCAACAAGAACTGGCAATGGACCATCACAGCAAACCTCGCCAGAAATAGCAATAAGGTATACCGTGCTGGCGCGCTCAATACCTACGCCGACTACCTCAGCGGGAATACCTTTGTGGATGGCGAATCGGTAGGCACCTTTTATTCCTACGCCTTTTTAGGGCTTGATGGACAGCAGGGGCTACCCTTGATCGACAAGGTCAATACCAACACGAGCGATCAGGATCTTGATCCTTCGCAATTTTTGGTGCGTTCGGGCAGGCGCGACCCGCTCTTCACGGGCGGTGTCAATATGTCCCTTCGCTACAAAAACATCCTGTTTGATGCCTCCTCGGCCTTTAATATCGGGCAGCACAAGAGGCTGAACAGCCTGTATAAAGCCACGCAGTATGTGCCAGCACCAGATCAAAACCTAGAACGCACGGTGCTGGATCGCTGGCGCCAACCTGGCGATGAGGCGGCGACGGATATCCCGGCCTTTTTGCGGGTGAACGATTTTGCCGTCACGAGCGTACCACTACCCATCGAATCGAACACCTACGTGAGTCTATACGATATGTACAACCTGTCGAACATCCGAGTGGCCAACGCCAGCTTTCTACGGATAAGGCATATCGGTGGCAGCTACCTTTTCAAAGAAGACACCGTGAAAAAGATGGGGCTACAAAGCTTGCAGCTGGGCTTTCAGGTGTACAATCCCTTTATTATAAAAAGTAAGGTATGGGGCTCGCAAGACCCCGAGCAGGCGAATACTGGTGGGCTGGCACAGCCGATCACCCCAAGCTATAACATGACAATTAAAATCGGAATCTAGTCCTACACGATGAAACTATATTATTTTACCATACTGCTATGTTCGGCCCTGGGGCTCTTAGCATCCTGTGATAAATTTCTGGAGGAAAGCTCCCAAGACGAACTGGTGCCCACGACCACCAAAGAATTTAATGAGCTGCTGATGGGTAGCGGATACCCACTGCTTTCGGGCGCCAGCGTTGGCGATCCGCCGATGAATACCCTGACAACCTTAATGGATGATGACGTGGATGGCATTGCGCCGCGCAGCTCTACATCGGCTCGAACGGCATCCTACCGCTGGGCATTTACCTGGCAGCCCGACTACTACAGCACATATATGAATGCCGCCAATACCTCCGGCGCTAATCCTTGGGCTTCCTTCTACAACCGCATACTGGGCTGCAACATCGCCCTGAAATATGCGGATGGCTCCACAGGTGATGTGCAGGATAAAGACTACCTTAAAGGACAGGCTTATGTGCTGCGTGCCTACTACTATTTTCAGTTGGTCAACCTCTATGGCTGGCCCTACAACGACGCGAACCATCCGCCGGAGACCGCGCTGGGCGTACCCTTGCTGCTGAGCCCCGATTTGCAGGATGCCACGCAAGGACGGAATACGGTGGCCGAGGTGTATGCACAGATTAAGCAGGACCTAGACGCCGGCATTGCACTGCTGGAAATATCCGCCGTTGATGGCGGCGCTTTTCGCATCAATGCCAGCGCGGCGCATCTGCTTGCTTCCCGGGTGTACCTCTATATGGAAGATTGGGCATCGGCCAAGCTGCATGCCACGCAGGTGATAGAACGCCGCCCAACCTTGTTGAACCTCAATGGATATACCGTGGACGCCGCAAGCAACCGGGTAATCGTGAGCACGGCCAATCCGGAGACCCTATGGATCTTTGGGATAACGACCGAGGTGCAGAGCGGCGACTTGGCAACGAACACGACCATGTTTACGCTTTCGGAATCCCTAGCGAGCAGTTACACTTCGACCGACCTACGCTGGAATACGTATCTGCGGAAAACCACGGGGCGTTACCTCTATAGCGCCATAAAATGGGCAAGCCGCTCGGCACCGGGCAAATCATGGCGCGTAGCGGAGGCCTACCTTAACCGGGCGGAGGCCAATATTATGGCGCAGCTGTCGGGTGCAGGGGGCGATCTTGCCGCGGCCTTGGCGGACCTGAACCTGCTGCGCAAAAACCGCCTAGCCAGCGCTTCCTACCAGCCTGTCAATTTTACGGATGCGGAGCAGGCACTGCTGTTTTGCCGAGAGGAGCGACGCCGCGAGCTCTGTTTCGAAGACCAACGCTGGTTTGACCTGCGCCGCTATGGCATGCCAGTCCTAGAACACCTGTGGTTTGAGCCGGAGGCGACGCGCTATACCTTGCAGCAGGGGGATCCGGCATATGTATTGCCGATTCCGGATAATGTATTGCTCAATAATAATCAGTTAACTCAAAATATACTGGCTCCCCAACGATCGGGGACTGCCCAATAAACATGATGACCATGAACCGTATTCTTTTCGTGCCCGTATTTCTCGTACTGGCTGCATTGCTTACCGCCTGTGACAAGGAGGCTACTCTTGTGGCCTCCGCTCCGCAGGAATTCTATGATTTCCCGCAAGGAGATAATGCTTACGATGCCGAATTTGAGACCTTCTACCAGCAATATGGCAGCTATGTGCTCTACCGCTTTAGCGATAACGACTTCCGCTGGAATGGAACCACAAGGCTGCTCTATATGGCACGGCAAGCGGAGCCAGCCGCCATTGCGCCGGCCTTTGACTTTATCAAAAAAGCCTGCCTGCAGGACTATAGCGAGGAGCGCCTACAATCCCTCTTGCCTTTCAAGATGTTACTTTCGGCGGGGGTACATCAGCTTACCGCAAATGCCAATCAGCCAACCGGCTATGATACCGTAGCCAGCAACCTTGGGGTATACAGCGGCTTGAACCAGGTGACATTTGGCTATGCCAATGCCCAACTCGGTAGTTTGACAGCCAGCCAGAAGTTGGATCTACAGGCTAGTCTGCATCGTGCGTTTTTCACGCAGGCGCTAAGCCGCGCCAAATTTGAGGTTCCCGCGGCCTTTGTGGCCCTCTTTGATGCGACGGGAAATTCTGCAACGGCTTACCGCTCGCTGGGTTTCTTGGAATACCAGCGATCCTACACGGCAACGCTCGACTTCTTGATGTTTGTCTATGCCGCCCTGCGCTACAACCAGCAGGACTTCAGCACGCGCTATCTGGGTAGTACCTTAGATCCCAGCGGTCGCACGGCGCTTAAATATGCGCTTATCCGAACCTACCTCAGCGAGGAATGGGGCTTGGCTATTAACGAAATCAACAATCGTGCGCTTTAAACGGTATCCCTACTTTCTTCGGGTAGTGCTCTTGCTGGCACTACCCATCTTTTTAGCCTTTGTTCAAGATCCGGCAACGCTGGATATCGACGCCCTGCGTAAGTTATATGCTGGGCCTACCGTCGGCTGGCCGCAGGCAACGCTCGATTCGGGGATTGTCTTTCGGGAACTGGGCGTATTGCCGAATGCGCCCATACAGGCGCGAGACCCCCAGTATAAGGCGATGATCGAACTGGGAAAGACGCTGTTCTTTGATCCGCGCCTGAGCGCCAGCCAGCAGATATCCTGCTCGTCCTGTCACGACCCGGACATGCATTGGACGGATGGACGCGTGCGGGCGATAGGCCATAATCACCGTATCGGGATGCGCAACAGTCCGAGTATATCCTTTGCTTGGGCTAGTGAAAAGCTGTTCTGGGACGGTAGAGCCAATTCGCTGGAGGAACAGATCAAAGGCTCGCTGACCAATAAAAATGAAATGAATGCTTCGCTGCCCGAGATGCGGCATACGTTGCTGCAGATCGAAGCCTATCGGCCGCTCTTTCAAGAGGCCTATGCCCATACCGAGCCCAGCGTGGATCAGCTTGTCAGCGCCGTAGTCGTCTTTATGCGTAGCATCCGCAGTGCCTGAAGCTCTTTTGACCGCTTTCTGGGCGGCGATAGTACGGCGCTATCCGACAAGCAGGTGCATGGCTTACATCTTTTTCGTACCAAAGCACGCTGTATCAACTGCCATAATGGTCCGCTTTTTACCGATAATGATTTCCATAATATTGGCTTTAGCCTGTATGGGGAAGATAAACAGGATCTTGGGCGATATACCCACACAAAGAATCCTGCTGATGTCGGGAAATTTAAGACGGCATCGCTACGCAATGTGGCCAAAACAGGCCCTTGGTTGCATAATGGCATGTTTCAGGATTTGCGTGGTTTGCTCAATACCTATAACCGCGGGATGCCTCGTCCGAAAAGAAAAGCGGCGCAGCAGGATGATCCGCTTTTTCCGGAAACATCGGTGCATTTAAAGCCCTTGGCATTAAGCACGGACGAGATCGATGCTTTACTGGCTTTCTTGGATGCGATTAGCACGCTGCCGTACCCGGTCAACAGACCGGTGCTACCGGGATTGGATTGAGGTGGCGTTTTTTGTAATGTAGCACACCATCATACGTTGTGCGCTGCCTGCTAAATTTTATTATTGCTATATTTATACCGATGACCACCGTAAGAAAGCAGTTTACATTCTTGAAGGACGCGCTGTTGCTGTTCGTTGTCTTGTTTGCCTTATTGCCCTGCTCGGCCAAGGCGTTTTTGTTGCTGCAGGATGATGTAAGTTATACAAGAACGCTGAATAAGGTGAAGACGATTGGCAGCAACGTTGACCGCTGTACGGCAAGCCATGAGATGCTGGCCGTCGCGAAGAATGCGGACATAAAAGTGCCTTGCCATGTTCCGCCTTTTGTCAACTATGTTGACTTTCTTACTCCACATCTGTCGTGGTCGCTGATACAGCAGCAGCATGTCTTTGTTCAGACCGAACAAGAAAGCTATCTTCCTCCCAAGTATATTTTATTTAAACGGCTAAAATTAGGCGTCGCGTAGTTTTTTATAAAGCGATTCACGAATTTCTTTACCACGTTTTAATAAAAATATCAGATGAAAAACAAGTTTTCCGATCAGCTGTTCAGTACGGCTGGTCTTTTTACGCTGTCTATACGGCTCGTACTAGGCTGGACCTATTTTTCCGCATTTTGGCGGAGACTGGTCCTTGATAATAAACTCATTCCAGAGGAAGCCGGATATATCGGTGAAAAATTCAATCATTTTTTGCCTAATGCTTTAGGTATAAAACCGCTTATCGAATTCTTGGTCTCGCACCCAGACGCCTTACAGGCTTCGATGATTGCCTTTACGGTTATCGAAGCCATTGTGGGGGGATTGGTCATGCTGGGACTGTTTTCCCGACTGATGGGAATCGGCGTTTTCAGCCTGGCCATGGGCATTTTGCTTGGCTCGGGCTGGTTGGGGACAACCTGTTTAGACGAGTGGCAAATCGGCGTGCTCGGCATTGCAGGGGGCTTCACCTTATTTTTAACCGGAAGCGGCATGTTTTCGGTGGATGATATGCTTATACGGAAAGAGGCTCCTTTGACCAGAAAAAAATGGTTCCAGTGGTTGGGCTCTGGCGTGCTGCCTATCCGTCATTTGGAGAAATTTGTGCTGTGCTGTTCCCTACTTATTTTTGGTCTGACGCTTTACACCAACCAGTATTTTCATGGTGGCGTTTTTGGTACACTGCACAATAAGTCCGTTAAACCAAAGATTGAAATTAGTGATGCGAGCTTTGTCAATAGCCAGCTCAAATTTCAGGTGTATCGAACAGAAGGTGCCGATGTATATGGTTCTTTTTTGATAGGTATTCAGGTGCTTAACGCGGAAAATAGGCTGGTTTTTGAAATGAATGCCGATGCCTTGTCGACGTTTGACGAGCGAAAAATACATAACTACTATGTAGCGAAAGTCAAAACGGGGAAACATAGTATGATTATACCGTTAGGGGCAAAGGCAGATTTGACGCTTGATATTCCTGCAGATCGTCTTGCTAAGACCGATAGGTATACTTTGAAACTTATTGATATAAGCGGCGCTGAATGGCGTAGTACGATTGCCAATAATTAGTTAAATAAAGCGGCGGTCTAAAAAGCAACTCCCGTTCACTGCGAGAAGGAGAACGACGGTGAAGCAATCTTAGACTGCCCCTTTATCATGCTGGAATAAACATGCCCATTGATCTACGTGGATACACTTTTCGCTGCGTAGAAAACAGGCAGGTATGACTAAAATAACCTAGCTTTCCTACCTGTTAGACATTCGTGATATCCTGCATAATATTTGTTTATATTCGTGGTATATGGAAAGTTCTATTACGCAGTTATCGCGCTATAATGATTGGGCCAATACAAAGGTATTGACCGCACTGATGAAATTGGGTAGCGATGTACCACCGCGCTGCGTTCAACTCTTTAGTCATATCGTCAATGCGCAAGTCATATGGCTCTCCCGGATTCACGGAACGGCAGCAGGGGTAGATGTTTGGCAGCTGCACGATTTAGCGACATGTGCCCATATGCAGCAATCATTCTCGGACAGATTTCAGGAAACAATTGTAGCGCAGGATCTCGCACTTTCTAGCACGGTCAACTACACCAATAGCAAGAAGGATGCTTTCCATAATTCCTTGCAGGATATTATCATCCATATTTTTAATCACGGAACATACCATAGGGCACAAATCGCTACCGAAATAAGGCAAAATGGTTTCACGCCCGAAAATACCGACTATATAACTTTTGTTAGGTAAACAGGTAACGATGGTATTAAGTTTATGCGATCTCCGCTAGATCGCCTACATGCTGATGTTCCACGCCCCATTTATGGAGTTCATCAATAATGGGTTTCAACTTTTGTCCCTTTGCCGTTAGCGTATACTCCACGGTAGGGGGAACAGTAGCGAATACCTCTCGGGTCACAATTCCATTGATCTCCATGTTCTTGAGTTCTTTGACAAGCATACGTGTATTTATCCCGGGCACCATGCGCTCGATTTCACTGAAGCGCATCGTGCGATGGCTCAGTGCGTAGATAATGGACATAGACCATTTTCCGCCGATAACGCCCAATATCTCCTGAAGGGCACAACGCTCCGTATTTTTTATTATTTTTTTTTCGTTGATAAGCTGCTGACTACTTGCATTTCTTTACTTCGTGTTATTACTATACATACGTGTAACTACTTTCAAAAGTAAAGTATTGTGTTTTCCTTTGCAAATATCAATGAAAATAATCATGGAAAATTCATGGAATGGAAAAGTCGCTCTGGTGACCGGAGGAACAAAAGGAATAGGAAAAGCTATTGCCGATAAACTAACGATATTGGGTGCTACCGTCGTTGTAACCGCAAGATCGAAACCAGATCAATTAGCAGCGGGACAACACGTTATCGCCGCGGATCATTTCAATGCAGAGGCTGCCGAGTTGATCGCCAATGAGATATTGGAGCGCTACGGTAAAATCGATGTTATCGTAAACAATGCCGGTGCGAACCTGAGTCCCGGCGGCGGTTACAGCACGCTGAACGATGAACATTGGAAGCGGGATTGGCAACTTAATTTTATGTCGGCCGTTCGTATCAATAAAGCCTTATTGCCCACGATGCTGGAGCAGGGGCAGGGCACTATCATCCATATTTCCACTGGAGCTGCCAAACAGCCTATTTGGGATATGACCATGTCTTATTCATCGGCCAAGGCAGCGTTGAACGCGTACAGTAAGGCCTTGGCCAATGAATTGGGATCCAAAGGTATTCGTGTAAATACAGTCTCGCCGGGTGTGGTAAAAACGCCCTTAATGATGGATTTTATTGCGCATTTAGCGCAATCGGCTAACCGGAGTTACGAAGCTACCTTTGATTCCGTAGTCGATCAGGTAGGCGTACCGCTGGCAAGGATGGCCGAACCCGAAGAAATTGCAGCATTGGTGGTTTTTCTGGCGTCCGACGATGCAAGATATATCACCGGCTGCAATTATGCCGTTGATGGCGGTGCCGGGCCAACAGTTTAGTAAGCGTGCTGTCGAAGGCTTCCGGCTATCTTTGGGTGCTAAATTCCCTGCGGAACAGCAAAGGCGACAATCTGTATTTCGCCTTTGCTCCGTTCTGTGCTAAGCGTGCATCGACATAAATAACCGTAAAAAAAGTATACCAATAGCTGACAAACTGGACAAGAGAAGGGGGAATCGGTCAAATAGGAGGGGGATATTCGTTTTCAATCGTTCTCGTATTTTTATATTCATTGAATTACGTAAATTGGAAAAGTAAACGCTTTTATGATGATCCACTTTACCGACCGTAGGATTTATTCTATCCTTAACCGCTGCAAAGCAATGAGCAACAGATCCATGTACACACCTGTAACTTTGCTGATCTTGATGCTATTGACCTGTGCTACAGCTTTAAAGGCACAAGAACAAATCCGCCTTAAAATACACTTAGCAGGCATCGATAAAGATAAGTTGTCGATACATTTTGACGATGGCCTTCTGAACGATCTTATTGAAGTAAAGCCCGAAGATACCACGGTGATCCTAGAGCGAAGAACGTACAGCCCTTATCCGAGGATTTTCTTCTTTTACGAGACCAAGTCGCATACATACCTTATTAACCAAAAAAACTCTACAACAACTATATATTTTGATGAAAAGCGCGGAGGTTCTCCTTTCTACGCGGATCAACCGGAGCATCTTACTGCCGTATATGATACGGTTTCCTGTAAAATTTTTAGGAAACTAAGAGAAGATCAAAAAACGGAGATGTTGCAACGTGCCGAATTATGGAACAAATATGGGGCTAAAATTCAAACAAACGACTCCGCCAAATTTGCGTTACAACAGTTAACGAAAGCGATGAACGCAAAGTCCATGGCCTTATTTGCACTTTACCCAGACGATTTCTCCTCTTTTTTGTATTTTTTTGAACAAGTCGTCTCCCCAACACTCTTTATTGAAGAGGATGCTGCCCATTTTACTGATCTACTCGACTACTACAACCGCACCTTTCCCGAAGCTTACCGAACAACAGTGGAAGGGAAAAAGATAGCGCAAGATTTGGCTCAAAAAATAACGCCCGCAATCATCAAGTTGCATGAACCTATGCCAAACCTGGAATTAAAAGATATCTATGGGCAAAGCATTCCTTTGAAGAATCAAGCAGAGCCATTTGTCTTATTGGATTTTTGGGCAAGCTGGTGTGGTCCATGTTTAGCACAGATACCAGACTTGCAGCTTTTGCGTGCAGACTTTTCGGCCGAGAAGCTGAAAATTGTAGGCGTTTCCATAGACCGCGACTCGACAAGCTTTTTACGGCATGTGGATGAATATCAAATGAACTGGACGCATAGCTTTGATTATGGAGGCATAAAAAGTAGCTCACTAGGTATTAACAGCATTCCTCGGGTAATACTCCTCGATCGAAATGGAAAGATACTTTACTATAGTACAGGCGGTAAGCTAGATCGTAAGAAAATATATGCAATTCTTGCAAAAGATGAATAGCTTACGATAGACATGGTCAAGGCTGCAGCCCTTGGCGTCTGCACGAATAAAGGCTACAGCGGAAAGAGGCTATTAATAATGATGCTCCAGATGCCGGTGGAGATAAATCCTGCCAAGATGCCCACGCCAATAATAAGGTTCACCAACTTGCTATTTAAGTTAAACTGTTCGGCAATAATGGAAGCCGTGATCAAAGTGGGCATTCCTGCCTCAAAAACACTTATGCGCGCTGTATCGCCTTGTACGCCCAACACGAAGGCGGCACATAGCACCAGCGCAGGAGCGAGGATCAATTTATAGAGCAAGGCGACGGATATTTGCGCTATTTTAGGACGCCAGCCCTTGATATTCAATTGCAGTCCTAAGGAAAAGAGCGCCAAGGGACCTACGGTGGCTGTAAGCTTATCAAAAAATGGCTCTACGGGCTGGAAATCTAGAAAGCGGGAAAGCAGGAGCGCGGAGAGGCAGGCAATTACCGGTGGAAAGCGTATGAAGCGCGCCATCACCATCTTCGCCGAGGGTACTTCCCTGACCTGCTTATCGCCTTTGATGGCGCTGACTATCCCGATACTGGACAGTATCAAGAACATGCTTTGGTCGCAGATGATTGCCACGCCGAGCTGCTGCTCGCCAAAATAGGCCATGATTAACGGAAAACCGATAAAGGAGGTATTGCTATAGCCACTGGAGAGCTCTAGGCTGCTGCGTGTCCGCCGGTTGTAGCCTTTGAAACGGCAGTAGGCGCGGATAAAGAGGTAACTGCCCAGCCAAACCAATACGGAGGAGCACACGGGAAAGAGGAGGTCTTGATTCCAAGGGATCTGTGGGATATACTTAAACGATACCGCTGGGAGCGCGATGTACAGAATAAACACATTAATGCCCTTGTGCGCATCGGTGGGAATCAATTTATACCGTTTAAATAATATCCCCGCAAGGGTACAGAACAGGATGAGGGCGATGTTTGTCATGAATTACGAGCTGTAAGAGCAGGGGCAAAATTAGCCGACGGCTGCCGACGATTCCATGTATTTTTCCACTGTTTTCATGTATTTTTTATGGATATTTGTATGTGGACAGTTTTAAGCAGTTTGATACGCTTGACGTATCCGAATTTGAGAAAGAGGTTTTCGATCTACCTGAACATGGGCAGAACTATTTCGAAATTATGTACATCCTGAACGGCAGCGGTACCCATAGCCTTAATGGCCATAAAATGGATTACGCCGCAGGCAGTGTTTTCCTGATTTCGCCCGGTGATCGACATACCTTTCTGATAGCAAGCAGAACACATTTTTTTGCTATAAAATATACCGAGGGCTACGCGCTGTTTTGGGAACGACGGGGTATGCCTAATGTGGCAAAATATACGGATAGGATGATGGCCAACAAATTCCTGAAGGAGCGTCAACTTCAGTTCTCGGACATCGCAGGTCGCGCACTGGCCGGTGTCATTGCGAATATTAGGGCATACGAACCCCGATCGGCCTTGTCTTCCTCCTTATTTATATTCCATCAGTTTCAATCGATTTTATCCTTAATCATGGAACAGCAAGGCGATTTTATGGAGCAGGAAATACCGCAAAAGGTGACGGTCAATGAAGTGCTGCACTATATACATCGAAATATTTACCTGCCCGACAAATTAAAAGCAAAAAAGCTGGCTGCACATTTCCATGTTTCTGAAAACTACTTTGGGACATTTTTTAAGAAGCATTTCCATATCGGTTTCAAGGAATATATTGATCGAGTTCGCTATCCCTTGATCAAGCGACGGATCGATTCCGGAGAGCTGCGCATGAAGGAAATAGCTGCCGAATTTGGCTTTAGCGATACCAGCCATTTGTTTGTCTTTCGTAAGCGTATGGAGCAATAACACATTAATGTATTAAAGAAATATATCTTTGAACTAAACTAATTAAACGTATTTTATGATTAAATTATTTAATAAATAAACTTAAAAATTATTAACTTAGAGGCTAGATAACCATTTTAAATAAACTTAACATGCCTGTACATTATTTAGATATCTGTAACGACATCTTGTCTGGACAAAAAAAGTTAAGAATAGCCTTCAAACTTTCCAAGATTATTTGGGGGGCAGTACTTTGCGCCTTGTTCAATGCACTCCTTTTAGCTGGTATTTTTTACCTCTATTATCCACAGAAGTTGATATTCGTTTTCTTATGCTACATCAGCTTGCACATCTTTATATTCGAAAAGATACGGCACCTTTTGCAGTATAAAAAAGGGAGGCGAGGGCTGACGATTACGAAAGAAGGGCTGTTCAACAACACGGCGGATACTGAAGTATTTATTCCATGGAAGGAAATCACTGATTTTGGATATGCCTTTTACCGGGCGAACAATCAAATATTTATCAACGTAGAGGATCCCGAGAAATACGAGAAACTGCCGCGTAATACTTATTTGACCTGGTTTCACCATATTGGGAAATTCTTCCGCACAAAGCCCGGTATACTTTGGATAGATGTGGACACCTTGGACATCACTGAGGACCAATTGATTCGTCTACTTCCCTGGCTATTGCATGAAGCCAAGCGCTATTGGTAATTCTTTAGCGTATATTTGCTAGGTGAATGAGTAGGTATGTTGGAAATAGAAAACTTAAAACTAAAGGATAATGCCACCTCTTTAGAAGCCCAAAACTTGTCTTTTAGGGTTTTGGATCTACGCGGAGTTGATGCACAACATTTGAAAAAGGCCGTAAAAAGAGATCATTTCTGTGTATTTTTCGTGGAAAGTGGATTACTGAGGCTTCAAATTGAGGATCGAGTACTGCAACTAAAAAGAGGAAAAATTTCGGTGATATTCCCTGATCAGATTCATCAGATCTTGGATGTAGATGACGACGCCCTTGTCAAAGTACTTCTTTTCGATGAAGTACTCTTCTGCTCCGATATCCTGCAGCATGAATTAACCGCGTATAACGTTGATCTTTCCACCCGATTAAATTGCACCTTACTTTCACCGGATGAATGGCAATCGGCCTTGCAGCAGCTTAATGCTGTGGCGGCTATTTATCAAAACCCTAGCCTAATACGAAAGGAGCAAGCACGATTTCATATCAAGATTTTCCTGTTGGGATTAATCGAAGCGGTGCACGGCACGCATCCGCTAATGTCCCATGACGGAGATAAGCGGAGCTATGTCACCTTCAAAAAGATGCTAAATCGCTTGTTTCGAGAAGAGCGTCGCGTAAGTTACTATGCTGATGCGCTTTCCATGACGCCCAAAAGACTGAATGCCTTGACGAAAAAACACTGCGGCAAGACCGTTATGGAGGCGATACACGAGCGGCTGCTAAAAGAGGTCAAGCGAGAGATGCTGTATGCCGATAAAAGCCATAAGGAAATAGCCTTAGACCTTGGCTTCAGCTCGCCATCGGCCTTGCACAAGTTTGTCAAAGCTAAAATGGATGAAAGCCCGTCGGAGCTACAAAGCAGCTTGGAGCAAATGTATATCAACTAGGCTCAAAAGTATAACAGGGAAAGGTTTACGCGCGCTAATTTTGTCGGTAATAAAAACGGACAGATTAATATGAGTAAACTATTTATTGCCGGTGAGCTACACCATGGCGTTGGCACATTGGCCGCATTGAAGGACGTAAAAGGGAAAAGAGCCTACATTGTGACCGGCGGCAGCTCAATGAAGAAAAGCGGTACATTGGAAAGAACCATTGCTTACTTGGAAGAAGCCGGATTAGAGACACGCGTGTTTGACGGTGTGGAGGAAGACCCCTCATCGGACACCTGTATGAAAGGCGCCGCAGCCTTTGCGGAGTTTCAACCCGACTGGATTGTAGGTTTGGGCGGATGCTCGGCCATTGATGCCGCGAAAACAATGTGGATTTTCTATGAACACCCGACGACCGATTTCGATGCACTTATTACACCTTTTCAGGTTCCAGTATTACGCAATAAGGCCAAATTTATCGCCATTCCTTCCACAAGCGGCACAGGTACCGAAACAACGGGCTTGGCCGTTATCACGGATCGGGAAAAAGGTGTTAAATACCCCATCGTTTCTTACGAATTGACGCCAGATATTGCTATCGTGGATGGAGAGATCTGCCAGACGATGCCTGCGCATGTAACTGCCAACACGGGTTTAGATGCGTTGACGCACTGCGTAGAGGCTTACGTTTCCAATATCGATGATATTTTTGCCGACGTGCTTGCAAAGGGTGGTTTGGAAATTGTGTTTGAAAACTTGCCGGAAGGGGTGAATAATCCTGCGAACCTCGTGGCCCGTCAGCGTATGCACGACGCCTCTTTTATGGGCGGATTGGCCTTTAACAATGCGTGGTTGGGGATTGTACATTCTCTATCCCATCAGGTAGGAGCGATGTTCGGCATCCCACATGGCTGTTGTAACGCCATCTTCTTGCCCAACGTAATCCGATTTAACCAATCAGCCAGCACTAAATTTCCTGACCTAGCAAGATTGGTTGGTGGAAATACCGCAGAAGACCTTGCACAGGCTATCGAAAAGCTCAGATCGGACGTCAACAATATTGGATCTATCCGTGCCTATGGTATCAGTGAAGAATTATTTGAAGAGAAGCTCGACTATATGGCTAACAATGCCTTGATCGACCCCTGCACCGGTTTTAACCCAAGAAAGCCTACAGTAGAAGAGTTGAAGACCATCTATCGCTTGTGCTTCGAAGGCGCCGTATACCAAGAGTCGTAGGCGACAACGATCAACCATACCTTGCTTAGGGCCTCTTGAGCAGCTACTGGCTTTCAAAATATATCCTCGGTGTGCTTGACATGCCGGGGATATGTTATGATAAGGCGATAAAAAGGAAATTTACTTTGTATCGTATCTGCTTCGTTAGATGAACTATTAACCTTCCTCATGGTTCTATTACCGGATGATAAGCATGCAACGTGATAGTCATGCTTAATATGATAAGCCTATGAAAACGAATAGTCTATGCCCAATTGCTGCCAGCATGTTTGTGCTACTCATGCTGCAGGCCTGCGGCCCACAAAAAGATCGCGACAGTGCTGCGCAGTCCACTGCCGACACGACAAGTGCATCCGCTAATAACAATGCCGGTATTCCCTTGGATAATATAGAACGAAAAACCGATGCGGATACCTTGAAATCAGAAGATAAGGGTAGTACGGGAGTACCGATGAACAACATTAACCGTGATGAGAAAAAAGATACGATCGGCCAACCACAGCCTACACCCGAATAGGCATAGCGACCAGCGGATATAGAGCTATACCTAAGATGTAGGAATAGGAGAGATTTACAAATGGAAATTACGATTAATACATGTGTGCACTGAAAAGTTGATAGGACTGCTCGATTTTCGCAAAATACAACCAGAGGTTTTAGGATACAACAGGCCTGATGCAGACCTTTGTAGTAGGGCTAAAGGCCGTGATAAGAAACGGCATTTGCTCGATGAATCAACGATGTACTAAATCCTTATTGTTATGAGCAGCAAAGACACACACAACGCGCAAAGTTATTTATCCAACGCGGGAATCACCATCACGGAACATTTATACGTGGATCAATACCCTATTCACCATACCGATGAAACACTTATATTGGGCACCATTCATCCGCACGAGGACGACTTTTTTATGATGCCTTTCTTTTATGGGAACAAGAACAGTATTTGGAACCTGATGCGTGATGCTTTTCCGCAGGAATTGTCCGCTTCCTACACCTTGGATGATGTGTTGCTTTTCCTTCATAGCCGTAATATAGCTGTTAGTGATACGATTTTGAGTTGTGTGCGCTTGGATGACGGGGCTAGTGACGACAAATTGGTGCCGCTGGCGTTGAACATGGCACTTATTGAACAGATTAGACAGTCGGATATTCAGCAAATATTCTGCACCTCGGGTTTCGGCAAGAACAGTGCTTTCCGTCTGTTTTATGAGGGGATTTTGGGGCTAAAGTTAACTGCCCAAATTCGACAAGCCAAACAGGTGGTTTTGCCCGAATCGATCTTTGGTCGTCCAGTACGTGTGGATTTGCTTCCTTCGCCATCTGGTGCTGCAAATATAGCGCTGGCACGATCGGCTGCGTTCAAAAAAAGCCGATACTATGGCCAACAGGAACGCCCGGTGTACCGCTATAAAGTTAGCCTTTACCAAAAGTTGTTTGCCGTCTAAATTCGTATTCCCTTATAGCTGCCTATAAGGGAATATTTTGTTAGCATGCCTTTCACGGAGCATAGCTCAGTCTGCTGAAAGCAGCACGGATTCCTGTTGTTTTAATATATTTGTGGATGATCTATGAAGACCCACTTTATGGAACGATCGAGATACCTCGTCCTTTGGAGGAGGTTTTCTACAGTGACGCCCTACAACGCCTAGGGCGTGTGCATCAGGCAGGCGCAATATATCTTATCGATCCACGCATTAAGCATACGCGTTTGGAACACTCCGTTGGCGTGATGTACTTGGTTCGCCTTTTTGGCGGTAGCCTAAGCGAGCAGCTTGCGGCTTTACTACATGATGTTTCGCATACCGCATTTTCGCATGTCGTGGATCAGGTTTTTGAAAAAGCGGGAGAAGACTACCATGAAGAAATTTGGGACAGCGTAATCGCTCGTTCCGCTATACCAGCTATTTTGCGTAGCCAAGGATACAAGCTAGAGGCGATTGTTGACGCCGAGCACAGCCTATTGGAACAACCCTATCCATACCTTTGCGCCGATCGCTTAGATTATTGCTTGCGCGATCTCTTTACGGCAGGTTGGCTGACGCGTGAAGAAGCACTGGCCTACCTGAAACAACTAACGGTAAAGGAAGGACGTATTGGCTATAGCACGGCGTCCGCTGAAAGCTGGTTTAAAGCGAAGTTTCAGCTATTGAATGAACAGTATTTTAGGAAGGCCGAGTATCTCTACGTGAACCATGGCTTTGCGGCTATACTTAAATACGCGCTTGCACATGGCATCCTATCTGAAGAAGATCTATTGACGGATGACCATGCCGTCATGGATACGCTTCACCGCGATCAGCATTGCAGCGCAATGCTCATGGATTTGCGACAGATGAAAGGCTTTGCTGCATTTGACCAATCAAAGGCCGCTTCTGGACTAAAAGAACGGAAGATGTAGCCCAGTTTCGATGCGCTAATCTTAAAACTGGATGAGCATACCCCTTCGCCCGCTTGCTAAGTTTGTATCGACAATGTAGTCAAGCTAAAATTTACGAAGGTGAGTAAATCTATTTTTTATCCTTAGCTTTGCTGCCTATATCAAAATAGGCTCATGTCAGATATTCCAGTTAGCACGCTAAAATTGCATCAGATCGTCGATCTCATGCTTGTCCCACAACGGAATAGAGATTATGTTGTTGCGGCGGCGAGCTACCATGATATGCAGATTTCGCTAGCCAGATTTTACCGAGCCGAATATTTCGGTCTTATTCTGATTGAACAGGGGAGCAGCTATTACAGCGTAGGTGACTACGAATATGAAGTTAAAGCCGGCGATATCCTATTTTGCGTTCCACAGGAAATTTTCAAAGTACATTTGCTGTCTGCAGATTACAAGGCTTCGCAAATTTTCTTTTCGGCGGATATGTTGTCTGATGCCGGCTTTAACTATCGATCAAATGACATCCTGAAGAGTTTTTCCAGCAATCCTTCGTATGTCATTATGGATCAGAAGGCGCTTTTTGACCGATTGAAATTCCATATTCAAGAGCTTTCCTATCTGAACGATTTTAGAAATGCCGTGTATTTCCATCATGAAATGATCTGGCATCATTTCTCCCTGCTGATGTATGAGTTTGAGAATTACACAAAGCAGAATAAGGTCAATACTAAAACCACGTCACGCGAGGAAGCTATAACGACAGCATTTTTTGCACTGGTTAGGCAGTTCTACATCCAACACCACGATGTGCAGTTCTATGCGGACAAGCTATTCATCAGCAGGAAATACCTCAGCCGTGTGATTAAGAGCAGCATGGATCACAGTCCAAAGGATATCATCAATCAAGTGCTTTTGATCGAAGCGAAGATTCTACTCCGAAATACGGCCAACAACGTCAATCAGGTAGCTGGTATACTCCACTTTTCCAACCAGGCGGTATTCAGTAAATTTTTCAAAAAGCTCTCCGGTAAAACGCCTCTCGATTACAAATCAGACGATCTCTTTTAATTTGTCCATATAACCTGTTTTACAACAGCTTAAACGGTATCATGGCCAGCCAGTTTACTGGCCAAACCTACATGATGGATTATACCTCTTCCCTGAACCTTTCGTGGGAGGTTGATATTTGGGGCAAGATTAAAGGGCAGCAGCAGGAAAGCCTGATCGACCTGCTGAAAACAGAGGAGGCTGTTCATGCGGTAAAAACCCGCTTGGTCAGTGAGGTGGTGACGGGGTACTATAACCTGCTGATGCTCGATAAGCAGCTATCGGTGAGCAGGGAAAACCTGTTGTTTGCAGATAGCACACTGTTGATCTTGAAAAAGCAACATGCACTCGGTCTAGCAAGTTTAGTCGCTGTGCAACAGCAGGAAATGTCAACAGATCAGCTGCAAAAAAGCATTCCGGAGATCGAACGTGCTATCCATGTGCAGGAGAATGCGCTGAGCGTGTTGGCCGGCAATTATCCTGGTAAAGTGGAGCGGCAACAGGGGTTGGATCAGGTGATCGTCCCAGAGGGGTTGGAGACCGGCGTCCCCGCAAACCTCTTGTCCTACCGTCCAGATGTTAGATCGCGTGAGCTGGACCTGCGGCGCAGCCTTGCCTCCATACACATTGCTAGGGTAAGCATGTACCCTGTGCTGAACATCACGGCGCAGGGTGGACTAAATGCGCTGATGGCGGAAAATTGGTTCAACATACCGGGATCCCTGTTTGGCACGGCGGCAGGGGCGATCGCGCAACCGCTGTTGAACGGAAGGCAGCTCAAGACGCGCTTTAAACAGGCGGAGATATCCGGCGAACAAGCGGCACTACATTTTAGGCAGTCTGTGCTAAGTGCGGCGGCGGAAGTGTCGGATGCGCTGATTCAAATAAAGAAGATCGAAGAGCAAGAGGTCGTTTCCGAACGAATGGTGCAGCGGGCAGCTGATCTTGTCGACAACTCGCTCAAACTTTATACCTATAGCGAGGCAACCTACTTGGAAGTGATCGTAGCGCATACAGCAAAGCTGCAAGCGGAACTTGACCTAGCAGCTGTAAAAGCACAAAAGCTAAATGCTATAGCTACGCTGTACCGATCTTTAGGTGGCGGCTGGCTTTAACCGCTGTGTATTTGCTGTGAAAGGTGGGCATCTGATCAAACCTGTACAGGTGCCCCCTTTTATCTTATTTACCACAGTAAAATTCTTTACCTCGTCGTTATCCCACTATATATGAAAATCATAAACACGAACATTCTGATAAATCCTAGCATTGCAGGTAGCCCGCTGTTTTCGGAGCTGTCTGCCGAATATTTCGATCATTATATCCTGATCGATTCCGATCTAGATTTTGCTGACAGTTTAGCCTTCCTACTAGAAACAGCTTGTAAGACGGTGCAGATTGTGGATAGGTTAGAAAGTTTAGAACGGCTATTTGTTATGAACACCCAGTTGGTGAGATATGCGGTGAGTGTAACATGTTATGGAGATAAACAATTAAAAGGAATATGAGCCTATACCTGCATACCTTCGCGATCAACAACGGACTTCTCCTAAAGTGGAAAGAAATCAAGGAATATCTCTTCGCCGTTATCCCGGGAGTAAATTACATCGCAATAGAAATGAACGATGATGTTTCCATCCTTGCTGTACGATCGGCAGCAAACGTAGAAAATATGATTTTGTCCCTATTACGGCAACGTGGGCTCACCATAAGGTTTTTGCAAACGCATGGATGATAAGTCGTGCTTAGCATCTCGTGGCCTATGCCTATAGGCCGCATTGCTTAATTGTTAGCGCCGTTTAACGCTAATGAATAGATCTATAACTACAGTGTAACGCAGGGAAGAGCGATAAAGCTATGCAGCAATAGCTTCCCGCGAAGAAGTGCGTGTAACAAATCATTGTTGTGCTGCGATCTCTCGTGGACAACGACACCATGTTTTTATGGTGAAGTATATTTGAGGTAGTCTTACAGAATGCCTGACGTACATAAGTAGTAGGTTAAACAACTAGTAAATCAAGCGATATTTTTTATAATTGCACATTAATTTATAAAAGGTGAAGCATAACTATGACCTTCTTTCAACAAACAAGATGTTCAAAAAGTAGCGTATTCGGGCATGAATTACTAATTTTAAATAGAAGGAAAAGCGACAAAAAGATCACCGCTTACCGAGGCGCCTATAGCCTTAGCGTCACGTCAGCCCGAGACCGGCCCCCTGCGCAAGAAATATGCCGACATATGCAGCTTTCGTGGATGAACCTGCTCACCGTCGATGTTGGGAAAGGAGCGAAAAGTAGTTTAGTTTTTTCAATGTGCTAGCAAATTGATAGTCGCTCGAAGGACTTGATTTACAAAAATAACAGCGCGGCCATGACACTACGCGAAAGAAGGGCTTGTCCAATATAACGTAGATAGCGCGGTGATTAGGAGCATTTCCAATAAGCAAAACAAGAAGGTATGTATAAAAATTCGGTAAAGATTTGGTTAGATTTACGCGCTATATTTTATGAGGATAAGTGGGGCATTCTGCATCGGTTTCCTGTTCAACTAGCAAAGCAGTATTGTATAGTTCTGGCCATCATTTCTTTCTTCTATGCGCTACAAAATTTATATCATGGATTATTTGAAAGTTTCTATATCCTTGGTGGCTTATCCTTTGTTTTGCTGCTGAATTTGGCATGTTACAAAACAAAAAGTAACGTAGATTTTATTTTTTTTGTCTGCCTATCCATCGTGATCTTCTATTTTTCCTCCTACACCGGCTTAAACGGGGGTATATATATGTATAACCTGATTTTGTTGACCGCTTCGCCTTTTTTATTTGGCGCTAAACATGTCTCGCGCATCGTCATTCTTTACATCTTTATTCTAATTCTCTTTCTCGTAAACTACTATACAGACTTCAAAATATTCTTTAACGGATCCTGCTCCCCAGCTGCCTTGGAGCAAGGTGCGTTTATCAGCCCGTTTATTCAGGCACTTATCATCTCTGGAATAAATGGGGTCTATGTTAGTAAAATGCTCCTGTCATCCGCTACGCAAATACAGTCGAAGCGACATGCTTTGCCCCAAAAGAACTACAAAGACTGTGCGAACCGGGAATTACAAAGTGAAGAGAGCGATGATAAGCACCAATTGCAAGCCCTAGTAAAACTTGCCCTGTCCAATCCCGAAACATTGGTGATCCAATTCAATCAGCACTACCCTTTACTATTTGACCAATTACTGGCCGTTAACCCCAGAATGACTACGACGGAATACAAAACATTAATTTTAATTAAACTAGGCTTTGCTACGAAAGATATTTCGAGTATCGAGTTTATCTCCGTTAGGACGGTGGAGACACGAAAGAATAGGATACGAAAGAATTTTGGACTTAGTCCCCATACGAATATCTATAGATGGCTAAATGCATTCCCCGAATAGGTGGGCTCATTGGTTCGCAATGTAGCGCAAGCAACGCTCTTCGTACATCCATTGTTTGAAATCTACTAGGGTGTAGGCGGCGCAGAGTAGCGCCAAGGTTTTATGCCATTGAATTCAGCTGTTTTCGCTGCCCATACCATAATATTCCCCATAACGACACTATTGTAGGCCCGTAGGCTATTTGATATATATCCTTGACCGCTATTTCCATACGGTTTTGGCAATGGAACTTTCGCAATTGGATCGTACCAAAATGGGCAGATAACCGAACTATTGCCCCCATTGTAAGAAACAAATCCTCCATCACCAATGAAAAAGAAGTTTTTTGTATTGTGCTTGAATATGGTGACCCGCTGTGGCGTACTTGACCTGTTGATGGCTTGTCCGAAAGAATAAATAGTGACCTGCGAGGGTGGGACGTCAATCGCGCCCAAGGTCGTTCCGGCATCCTCTCCCCAATGTTTTCCGCGAACATCCCCGAAATGTCCGTTTAAAATCGGATCGTTGGCGTCGGTGCCTTCTATGGGATACATAGCACCACCAGACCCCGTCGAACTAAAGGTGATGTTATTGACGCCAAAAAGGTTGTTGAAAAATGCTTGGTTGTTGCTACCGGTATGGCCTTGCATCATCAAGATGACAATACCATTTCCGTCCAGGTAATCAATGAGTGCAGTAGCCACGTTTGGGCGAATATAACGAACGTCGTACCCCATAATAACGATATCCGGTTTGTCGGCCGGGTCACTCGGGTTGAGCTTGTTGATGATCTCATTGTCGCCTGAACTGTTGGATGAGTAATTGATCCAATTTTCCGTCTTATCATCGTTTAGATTTCCTCCGATCCATACCCCTTGACCGGCAGTCCATGGTGCCATTTTCACAACGCTTGTCGGTAGGATTCCGAAATTTTCTCGTGCATTTAAGAAATTCCAAGAGGGTCCCTGTTCCATTGCGTAGCCATAACTTGCGTTATTTGAAATATGTAGAATTCGTCTTGAAGATAGGGTATACCAAAGATTTGCAATGCCCGTTAAGCGCTGACCGACGGCAGGAGAAGCAAAATTGTAGGTGAAGGTCGGCTTGTTGGCTGATCCGTTGTAGGTTGCTAAATTCCTATTGGCGACCGTAGGATCTGCATCCACAAACTGAACGCTAAGATCATCCAACACTATTTTATAGGTGCTTACAGCTTCAGGATCCAGGGTATAGTAGTTGGCCTCCCAAATGTGGGTAGGAGATAGCGTATTAAAGATCGTGCTGGTAGGTACGGTCTGCATTTGTTCAACGGCTTCCGCTCTGATATTAAATACGCCGCTCTTCAGGTAGTTGTCCTGATCAAAAGATACGCTAATACTGTTTATCTGGGCAAATTTCGCTAATACCGTGGCATCTACTTTGACCTGTACTTGTGCTACCTTGTGGCTAAACGTAATAGCAACATGGTGATTGTCTTGTTGATTTACCGGTGTAATAGGAATAGCGATCTCGCCTTTTGCATATAGAAAATCCTTGTCGATAGCGGTTTCAATAGACGGGTTGATGAGGTTAGCAGGCTCGGGAATACTTTGGTCATTATTGTAGGAGTAGGCATACCAAAGGTAGGTATCGCCTTTCACAACATCCAAGGAACTTGCTGTGCCCGCTGTGGCTTGCATGGTCTTCCACAATTGTCCGGTAGCCTTATTATAGAGAAGTATTCTATACGTATATCCGATTTGCATGGGTTGCGTTGACGCCCTGTTTAATCCCATATTACTAGGAATTGCTCGTCTATTTGAGGTCGAAGTTCGACCGATAGGAGTAGCACCCATAGGCTGATGTTCGGCAACAACATCTGTCGTGAATCCACTTACACTTCCGTTGGTTGAAACGCGAGGAAAGCCGTTAACGTGATCTCCGTGCTGTCCTAGGCTCGCCTTGGTTTGCCGCTGAAGGTCGGTCCCGACTACGCCATCCACTGTAATGGAAAGTTTCCCTTCAGATAAAACATGGTCTACCACATGGTCGGAGCACCCTACCTGAATTAAGATGAGGTAGGTTGTACATAGGTAAATAATCTTCCTAATCATGGTTAATTGTTAAAAGTTCCAGTTTTCTTCCACTTCTCGGTCATCCCAATCGGTTACGGTTGGGACGTTGTTATCCCCGCCAGGAACGATCCGTGCAGATGACGCCGCCAAACCTTGCTCTAACTTGACATAGGTGACTTCTATTTTCGGTGCTACATAGGGCTGCTTTTTCTTCTTGTTTTTACGCATGACTTTCTATAACTTGTGTGAAATAATTGTTTCACAAAGATTAACAAAGAAATACCAAAACAAACATTTAAGCCTACTGCTTATATACGTCAATAATGATGTAGTTATACGTCAAATACACGTCATTATGCATTAAAAACTTTTCACTTTGTTTAATCGCATCATGTTGCTCTGCGTTCGTAGGAAAAAAGGAACGTGCGACGATATCTTGTACAGCAACGTGGTGGTAAAAAGGAGATATTACGCAGGATGGTCTAAACAAATGGAATAGGAGCCTGCCGTTTGACGGATCAGCCCACGTATACAGCAAGTAGCGCAGGTGAATCGCTAGAGCTTGGTTAGCAGGTCTTCCAAATCGCTGTCCTTGCCCAAGCCAAATTTCTGTTTGAGTCGATATTTGAACATGCGCACGCTTTGAGGTTCAACGTGCAAGGCCTGTGCCATCTGCTTGGTTGTCATGTTTAGCGATAGGTAGGTGCAGTAGCGCAGGTCTAGTGGTGTCAGCTTCTGTTTGGCCAGTGCTGCCAATCGTTTAAAAAACTCGGGATGCAGCTCTTGAATCTGCATCTTGATTACTTCGAAATCGGCCTGCATCAACATCTCTTCCTTAATCAATTTTTGTGCGTAAGCGGATTCACCGTGTTGTATCTTTTCTTGGATTTGCTTCAGCGTATCGTTTTTACGCTCGATAAGCAAATTATTGGCCAGCGCTTCTTTTTCGAGTTGCTGTTGTCGGATTTCGAGCAGCTCTTGTTCGGCCTTGAGCCGCGCTTGTTCTTCCTGCTCCAATTTGAGCTGGAGTAGTGCCTGCTGCTCCGCATCCTCCTTTTGCTTCTGCATCTTTCGCTCGCGCTCGATAGCATATCGCAAGCGGAAGTGGTAGGACACAAACATGAAAACCAAACCAAAGGTCAGGGCAACAGCAATTCCCCCGTAGAGGTAATTTTGCTTTTTGCGGAATTCTTCACGTTCTTTAAGCAAGCGCAACTGCTGATCCTTCTTTTCAGTTTCGAATTGAATTTCCAATTTCTGGGCATTCAAGAGCTGTTGCTCATCGAACGACTTTTTCAGCAGTTCCTCCGCGCGTTGTTGATAGGTGATCGCGAGGGCAGGTTCATTTCGTTGTAAGGTAATTGCCGCTAGTTCTTTATTGACGGCGTAAGCCACCTTGTAGTGGCTACCTTCATTGCTCATCAAGAGGGATAAGCCCTGTTGGAGATATTGCTCGGCAAGATCAAGCTTGCCTTCGCGTTTTGCAAATCCGCTTTTGATCCCAAACACACTGATCCATTTTTCTGCGGAAGCGTGGCCGTTCCGCAATTTATCTTCCGCAAAACGGAGGTATTGAAAAGCTTTTTCCTGCCGCACAGCCTCTGGCACAGCAGCAAATTCTAAATAATAATTAGCGAGATTGATACAGGAAATAACAAAGGTATTGCCACTGACCTTTTCAGGATGTTGCCAGTGCAGCTCAAATGCTTTATTTAAACACAGCAAAGAGCTATCAATTAAATTTTTATCTTTTGTTTTGTGGTATCGAGCTTGATACATACTCGACAGTCCGTTTTGCACGTTTGCCTGCAAATTGATGTTCTTTGCTTCCAGCGCATAGCGCTGAAAGGCCTGTATGTATTTTTGCATTTTCTGGCTATCGCCCCATTTACTATATGCGCCATAAAGCAAATAATTCAGCGCATATTTCGTGGTTAAATCTTGGCTGTCGCCATCAATGAATTGTAGCCCCTTCAGCGCGTCGCTGACCACTGCGTCGGTAAGCCCCAACATATTGTTGAGGTAGGCCTTCGCGCGGTAAGCTGCAGCTTTGGCCGCCTTGTTGCCCGATAGTGAGGCATACTCCATACTTTGATCGGCAAATCGTTTGCCCAGCACGAGGCTATCCGTTGCGCTATACCAACTGCTCTTGTACGCGTAGAGATAGGCCAAATCTGCATGCCGCGGGATGCTCTTTATCGCTGTATCCAATACATGGATAACTTCTTTGCGCTTATTCTGCAACTGCAATTCCTCCACCTTTTCCAGCACTTGCTGTGTAGACACATCGATGTCTTGCGCAGTGGAAAAGCCTATGGAACCACAAAGCAGCAGGCAGAAAAAAGCTATTTTAAAAGAAATGCGGCATATACACATACTACAAAGAAAGTAAAAAAATAACCTCGTTTTTAAAAGGAAACGTAGAAAATACCGGGGAAGGAAGATCTTTTCAAAAAGCTGTATAACAGTGCTTTATAAAAACTGTATACACCTTGTATACACCGCTTAACATGCTGTAGACGTATTGTATAGCTTCCAAATATCTTTATTCGGGTTTTAATGCAGAATTTCACTTCATCATTTAAAACAAAAAAATATGAATGCCAAAACACAATCTATTCTCAGTTACTTAGGTATTTTATGGTTGGTCGCATTTTTTGGCGGAAAAGCACAGCGAAGTGCATTAAGTAACTACCATCTAAAGCAAGGATTTGGACTACTATTGACCGCTTTAATCGTTAATATCGTTTCTTATGTACTGATTTCTTTGGTACCAGCTTTGAGCATTATTATCAGCGTAATCGGCTTATTATTTTTAATTCTGATGGTTTTCGGTATTATTAATGCCGTAAACGAAGTAAAGCGGCCTTTGCCACTTTTAGGAAAACTGTTTGAAGACAAATTTTCCTTTATTGAACAGTAGAAATAGATAGCATATGTCAGAACCGAATTCACTTTACCTGAAAGTCCACATCAAGCCGCAACAACGCGAAGCCTTTCTTCAAGAAGCGCCAAAGGCGATGGCGGCCGATAGC
Organism: Sphingobacterium bambusae; assembly: GCF_033955345.1. Lineage (NCBI taxonomy): Bacteria > Pseudomonadati > Bacteroidota > Sphingobacteriia > Sphingobacteriales > Sphingobacteriaceae > Sphingobacterium > Sphingobacterium bambusae. The sequence goes on along the minus strand of NZ_CP138332.1, from coordinate 5,456,251 downwards.
ATGTGGCAGCATTGGTGGGACAGCCGATCGATGTATCACAAGGAGCCGTTAAACGAAATCCCGGGCTATCGTGCTCCAAATCATGATGCGATACTGCAGCAATTCCTGCAAGAACGCTCAATGGCCTGGGTAGAGCGCTACGATGCCCAAGAAGAACAATGGACCCTCGTGTCGTTGTTTTTTAGCGAAAACTATACGGAAATACTGCCTATGCTCAATTTTTTTAAGCGCTTGGAGCACTACGTTACGCCCGAGTCAACGGGGCTGGCCTTGATCTACGACTACTATTGGGGGAGTGCTTCGATCATGGCCTTTATGCAGTATCGTCAGGGGCGTGCCGAGCTGACAGACTATGTAGCCTTCCAGCAAATACCGGAGGCTATAGGGCAGGCAGTTAATCAGGAGATGGATACGATTGTGGAAGCTCTACAGAAGGAGTTCGGCGATTGATTGCTACGATGCAAGCCATGTCTGAACAGTGCGTCGCGACGGATGCCAAGAGTTAACATACATAATTAAAAGAGGAACCTATGTTTTTTTTAGTTGATAAGATTGAACAAGCCACCTATTACACGGACGGTTTACATCACCCGGCTGGGCATGACGCCGTGATGTCGCTCCATGTTTTTCGTACCTGTATGCGGAGCGCGCTTTTTACGGTGCATGCAAAGAAAGCTTACGGCGAATTTTGGGATCAGCAAACACAAAAAAGAATCGGGCGTCGGTCGTGGACCAAGGAAATGCGTATATTCCATGATCAGAAAGTTAAAGAAGCGCCCAAGCCACCGTTTACATTTCGTTTGACGGTGGTGGGATGGATCTTCGTGCTGTTGGTGGTCGCTACCTTTGGTATGATTGGCTACAATGCGATGAAGCCACCGCTCCCGAAATCTGCCCTATCTGTTGCCATGGAGGCGAAGCCCGCCGTAGGGGATATCTACTTTGGCCATTTCGAAACCTACAAAGAAGTGGGGACGGTCGCGGGGGCAAAGGTCGGATTCGGCTGGTTTAAGGTGGAAGCTGTTGAAGGCGATACCTACTATCTCGTGCAAAGTGCTGAAATGAGTAAGACTTCCCAACCAAAAGAAGGCATGAACCGCACGGATTTTGGAAAAGAACGCATGGAACTTCATCTTGTCGAACAGACAAGCTATACGATTCGCTTTAAATCCCCGGATAAAAAGACGGAAGTTTACATAAGTGATAAAAAATAATGAGTCCGAAGCAAGTTAGAATAAGTAAAATAATCAAGATCCTTATTTTCTGCCTTATTGCTGGCATTGCGCTTTTTGTGCTTATGCTCTACAGCAGTATAAAGACAAAGTCGACCAATATCAGTCGCTACGAGCCGTTTCGCGCTTACGTCGGAAAAACATGGGTGCTGCAGTGTGAGACCTATTTGTTTCAGGAGGATGACAGCTATGTACTGAGCAAGAAACATCCCTTTACGCTGATGGATCGCGAACACGAGCAATGGACATACTTTCAAGACCGTATGGCGCTGGATCAGTCTGATGTAAAACTTATTTTGAAAATACCAGCGGGTACGGAGTTCACCCTGCGTGAGGCGGTGCAGTATACCAACGGCGTATCGGGATTCTCGAGCCCCACGGTGCTTGGCACCATAAGCTACGATAAAAAGCACTATCCGGTGAGCTATCGTTGGGGCACCTTGGATTTGGCAAAGTCGCTCGGCAAAGTGGAAAATTGCTGGAAGTTTCAACAGGCACCTTGGCAGGAAACCGTAGATACCGCACACTACGCGCTGCCCGATGCAGAATGGTGGTAAGTGGATAGGCTCCTCCTGGTGAGATGTTTATCCATTTTTTACCGATGATTTTAAATATTCTTTGTAAAGATCCATTTTTATGCTACCTTTGCAGTCACAAAAAAACTAAAAGGGCACGAAAGGAGGTATATTAAGCACATGATTATCGTAAATGTAAAAGAAGGAGAATCTCTAGACAGAGCGTTGAAACGTTTCAAAAAGAAATTTGAAAAAACTGGTGTATTACGCGAGCTACGTTCACGTCAAGCATACGAGAAAAGATCAGTTACTCGTCGTACCCAAGTTAAGAAAGCAATCTACAAACAGTCATTAAACCAAGACAACGGTTAATTTCGGTTTATACGATATTAAGGAGAGGACTAGCAATAGTCCTCTTTTTTTATGCATTGGGCAACACCTTCAAACAGATCAAGTTGCTTTTTATCGTTGGAAACCAATTTTTGCTGTATATTTAACGCCGTTAAATATATGGAACATTCACACGACGAATCGACGACATCTAGGCTTCGAGCCATTGTTAGCGGCTCTATTGGCAATCTAGTAGAATGGTACGACTGGTATGCCTACTCTGCATTTTCGATTTATTTTGCACCTATCTTCTTTCCAGAAAGCAGCCCAACGGCACAGCTCTTAAACACTGCCGGAATATTTGCTGTTGGTTTTTTGATGCGGCCTATTGGCGGTTGGTTGTTTGGCAGCTTGGCAGATAGAGCTGGCCGGAAATTCTCGATGACCATTTCCGTGCTACTCATGTCCTTCGGATCGCTGCTGATTGCGCTTACACCTTCGTATGCGTCCATTGGTTTAATTGCCCCAGCCTTGTTGTTGATCGCTCGCTTGTTGCAAGGCCTGAGTGTTGGCGGCGAGTACGGCACCTCCGCAACCTACCTCAGTGAGATGGCGACTTCGAATAGAAGAGGGTTTTATTCCAGCTTTCAATATGTTACGCTTATCGGAGGTCAACTGATTGCACTAGGTATTCAGCTTATTATGCAAAAAATGCTACTGAATGAAGCACAAATGCACGAATGGGGATGGCGTATTCCTTTTTTTATTGGAGCGGGGCTATCTTTGGTAGCGCTGTATCTACGTAGCCATATGGCGGAAACTGAGGCCTTTAAGCGTAGCGCTGATCAATCCAGTAAACCGGCAAAAAAACGTAGTGGCTCGCTGGCAGAACTCCTCAAGCACCCTAAAGCTTTGATCACGGTTTTCGGACTTACCTTGGGCGGAACCGTCGCCTTTTACACCTATTCCACCTATATGCAGAAGTACCTGATAAACAGTGTAGGCTTTTCAAAAGAGGATTCAACGGTAATCACCTTTACTTCGTTGCTCCTTTTCGCACTCTTGCAGCCGCTATTCGGGTTGCTGTCCGACAGGATCGGCAGGAAACCTTTGCTTATTGGGTTTGGCATACTAGGGACATTGTTCACCGTGCCTATGCTCCAAAAACTTGGTCAGCTTGACAGCGCGACAGATGCATGGACCGCCTTTTTGATTATTATGCTGGCATTGATCATTGTGAGCGGCTACACTGCTATTAATGCGGTCGTGAAGGCAGAGCTTTTTCCCACCAATATACGTGCGCTGGGCGTTGGATTACCCTACTCCCTTATCGTGGCTATATTTGGAGGTACGTGCGAATATGTAGCCTTATGGTTTAAGCATATAGGGCAGGAGCAGTATTTCTTCTATTACGTTACAGGTTGTATATTTATCTCCCTGTTGGTGTATTCCTTTATGAAGGACACCAAAAAAACATCATCTTTTCATTAATGTATACCAAGAACATCGCTTATGAAACCGATTATTAAAGCTGCAGAACTTCAAGCGCTATATGGACAGGAAAACTTCGTGATTATTGATGCCACTTCCGGTGCGGAAGCAAGAAAGACATACGAGTCTAGCCATTTACTGAACGCACTGTTTGTGGATCTCGATCGGGATTTATCCGCTGTGAACGATCCGCGGCTCGGGGGCAGGCATCCCTTACCTTCCGTCGTCGCATTTTCGGAAACACTTTCAACATTAGGGATAGACGCGGAGAGCCATATCGTGGTATATGATAGGCTAAATGCCGCTAATGCGGCGGCACGTTTTTGGTGGATGGCGCGGGCGGCAGGCGTTAACAAGGTACAGGTGTTGGATGGTAGCTTTCGAGCCGCTAGGGAAGCTGGTTTTCCGCTAAGTGAGGGCGAAGAACTTGCGCCAGAACCAACTACATATAGGTTTGAACAGTGGCAATTACCGATGAAAGCATTAGAGGAGATAGATGCATGGACAAGCCAAGAGAGCAAGCTGATTATCGATGTGCGTGAAGCGGCACGCTACGAAGGCCTAACCGAACCGATTGACCTTATTGCCGGTCATATCCCTACGGCCATCAATGTTCCCTTTATGGGCAACCTAAATAGCGATGGGTCCTTCAAAGATCCGGAAATGCTTCATCTGTTGTATGAGCCAATTCTTGGAAGGAGGGATGCCAAGGATATCGCGATACACTGTGGTTCGGGCGTCACCGCTTGCCACAGCATCTTAGCGCTAGCGCATGCCGGATACGACATCCCGAACTTGTATGTAGGTTCGTGGAGCGAATGGTCAAGAAACGATTTACCCATTGAGCCTAAACACTGATTAAACAGCTATTTATATAGATTAACTAATAAAACCCTTTACATATTGCTGGGTGATTTCATTTTGTGGATGGAGCAAAACATCTTCTGTTTTGCCAAACTCCACGACCTCGCCATTGTATACAAAGATGATGTAGTCCGACACACGACGCGCTTGTCGTAGAATATGCGTGACGAGCACAATGGTGTAATCTTTCTTGAGCTCGATCAGTAAATTTTCGATGGTTTGCGTAGATATCGGATCGAGCGCCGACGTCGACTCGTCGCCCAAGATTATTTCGGGCTGCACGGCCAAGCCGCGCGCCAAGCATAGGCGTTGCTGCTGACCGATGGATAGGCGAGTGGCGGAAGCATCGAGGCGATCTTTCACCTCTTCCCACAGCCCCACATTGCGCAGCTGCGTTTCCACAATCTGTTTCAACAATTTCTTGTCGCGCTCGCCGTGGATACGTGGTCCATAGGCCACATTGTCGAAGATCGACATCGGCAATGGAAAAGGCTTTTGTGATAGCAGACCCATTTTTTTGCGAATATGGGTTACCTCGGCACCCTTTGCATAGATATCCTCGCCATTCACCAAGACGGATCCAGTGATCTCGACACCCTTGGTATCATCTACCAAGCGATTCAATGTTTTCAATAAGGTAGTCTTCCCGCAACCGGAGGGTCCGATAATCGATGTGACCGAATTATTCGGAATCGAAAGATTGATATTTTTTAGTATTCGCTTTCCTTCAATGGTAACATTCAGATCTTTAATCTGTATATGTGGCGTGGCCAAAGCGACTAAATCTTGTGTTTCTGCTGTTTGGATGCTAGTAGATGCGTGCATATAACGATGATTAAAATGATACATGTTAAAACTAAAGCCGATGCATAGGCGCGTCCCTGTACTTCAGGAATGGGGCTGCTTAGCTGAAAGAAAATGGCCAAAGGCAGCGTTGCCGAGGGCTCGTCGATATACTTGGGTAGGTTATCACTGAATCCGGTGGTCAGTAGCACCCCAGCGACATCACCGATCGCCCGACCAAATGCGAGCAATATAGCGGTGAAAATGCCCGGACGGATATAGCGCAAAAACATCTTCGCGGTTTCCCAACGGGTGCTACCCAAGGAAAAAGTCACATGTTTTAAATCAATAGGAATAGTTTTCAATAGCTCATCGATCGTGCGCACGACGATGGGAATGGTCAGCAAGGTGATGGTAATGATACCGCCCAGCAGGGAAGCCCGTATCCCGATCCAAACCATGATGCTGAATGCAATCGCTCCGTAGACAATCGATGGAATGCCGAAGAGCACATCAAACAGGAGTTTGCAGGCCCGCTCAAGGAAAGAACCGCTCTTCACATACATATTGAGGTAGATCGAAATAGGGATACCAATGAGGGTTGCTAAGGCGGTAGAAACTGTGGCAAGGTACAAGGAGCCTAATATAGCGTTGAAGATACCACCATCCTTGCCAATGTAGAAGCCACCTTGTGGACTTTGCGACACCATTTCCCAAGAAAGATAGGGTAGCCCCTTGTAGAGAATGGTGCCCACGATAAAAAACAAAGAACCGGTGATGGCCATGCCCGATAGCTGCATCGCGATTTTAGCGATTTTCTCCTTCCGCAGCCTACTTTTCACATTACTCATTGTGCTTTTTCCTCCAATCTGTTTAATATCAAGCGCGATAACAAGTTAAATCCGAAAATAAGTACGAACAGAAGCAACGCCGCAAACATCAGTGCCGAGTCGTATAAAGGAATGGACATCATCTCGCCAAAGTTATTGGCAATCAATGCTGGTAGTGGATATCCTGCATCGAACAGCGATTTTGGTAGCTGCGGGATGTTTCCACAAACCATCAGTACGGCCACCGTTTCGCCAAAGGCACGAGACACACCAAGAACCACCGCTGCCAGAATACCCGGCTTTGCCTTGACCAAAATAACTTTGGTAATGGTTTCCCACTTGGTGGCTCCCAAAGAGAGCGAAGCAGCTTTCAATTCCTGCGGAATGGTTTGCAACACCTCCACCATAATACTGATCATGATGGGGAAGATCATCACCGCTAAAACAATACCGCCCGCTAAAACCGTATATCCCGTGGTGTTAACGCCAAATAGCGGCGCAATGTAGTCGCTCAATATGGGCACGACGAACAAAACGCCCCACACCCCATAAAGCACGGGCGGAATGGCCGCCAACACATTCATCAAGGGTAGAACCATCTTACGTAGGGCCTCGCTCGCATATTCTACTAAGTAAACGGAGGCCAGCACACACAAGGGTACAGCGATAACCAAAGAGATCAAGGTTACCCAAATGGTACCCATAATAAAGGGCAGAAACCCGAAATTCCCTTTCAATGGCGACCATACACTGTCTGTCAATACGGTTAAAAGGCTTTCCGCACGAAGCAGCGGCACCGATTTCATGGCCAGCCCAATCAAGATCAATAAGATCACGACGACAGACGAAAGCAACAAAAGGACAAAACTTCGCTCAGCTAACTTATCCTTAATCAATCTCCAATTCACGTTTTTACAGTTTTTTTAGTTCCTTTTCCTTCAACTCCTCATTTAACGGGACATATCCATTTTCCAAAAGGTAGCCCTGTTGCTGTTTATCCAATACGAAGCGAATGAACTCGCTCAGTAACTTTGTCTTTTTATCGCTACGAATCACAAATGTCAAATCCCGCGCAGGCGGAGATGGATATCGATTCGTGGCCACGGCAGACGTCAATGAATCCAGGTTGTCATAGAAATTTTCGTCCGCAGCGATACTGCCGTTCCCGTCAATATCAATCGGTAGCACCGCGATACCTTGTGCCGTAGCTTTGCTCTTCAGATCAAACACATAGTTGATATTGTTAAATCCTATGGCCAGCGGTTTATCTTTTATGGCCTGCGCCAAACCGGGATCTCCAAAAATTCCGACACCTTTTAATCCCTCTTGGCGCTCACCCAGAAATTTGGCCCAGGTTTCGGCAGCCCCAGCAGCATCGGACCGCACGTATACCTCAATAGGTTCTTTCACGAAGCGCGCGTCGATATCACTCCATAAGCGGTACTTTTTTTCGACGAAAATACCGATCAGCTCCTGCTGTGTAAGCCCACGCTGTAGCAGCAGGTCATGGTTGGGATGCGCCTTGTTGAAGGTGCCGACCACAGCATCCTTGGCAACATGCACCGGAAATGCGCCACGGGCAAGCTCCTGCTCATGCAGATCGCGTGACACCAAGCCGATATCCACCATATTGGACAACACATCGGAAATCCCTTTTCCGGCTCCACCGGCGGAAATATTAAAACGCACGTTGGGATGTATCTTCTTGAAATCCTCGCTCCATAAAACGACGATGGGATACAGCGCAAACGCGCCTGAAACGGAAATAGTTCCGATAAAACCTGTTTTTTCATCGTAGCCTTCTTTCACCTTCGGTGCACAGGATACGGCGGCAAGCAAAAATAGTAGACTGTAAGTTAAATATTTACGTATGCGCACTTATATCTTCTTTTGTTTGAGCAATCGATTATTTTTACAAATATATACTAAATTGATAGATATTCTATGGTAAGTAGATAATTATTTTATAACTTTGTCTTCAAGTTATTGAAAAGAACTCAGTAATTTCTACTGATGATTGACAAAATCTTAAAAGAGAAGAGAAGACAGTATGCAGAGTTTCCGCACAGAATTAGAAAACCCAGTTGTAGAACACGAGATAATAGAGCTGGAGAAAAAAATAAGAGCCTTTCAGGGCGGAGAGATCCCTGAAGAGAAATTCCGTTCGTTACGGCTTGCCCGTGGTGTATATGGTCAGCGGCAAAGTGGTGTGCAAATGGTGCGCATTAAATTGCCCTTTGGCCGTATCACTTTCAAGCAGATGCTGAAAATTGCCGACATATCCGACGAGTATGCGAGCAAGAACCTGCATTTGACGACGCGACAAGATATTCAGATTCACTATGTGAGCCTCGATAAAACGCCGGAAGTATGGGCCAAGTTGGCGGAGGACGATATGACGCTTCGCGAAGCCTGTGGAAATACGGTACGTAATGTCACGGCTTCCCCCGCTTCGGGTATTGATCCAGACGAGCCTTTCGATGTGTCACCATACGCACAAAGCACCTTTGCGTATTTCCTGCGCAACCCCTTTTGTGCGGAGATGGGTCGTAAAATTAAGATGTCGTTCTCGTCAAGCGACAAAGACACGGCCTTTTCGTACATACACGATTTTGGTTTTATTCCAAAGGTCAGGATGGTTGATGGCGAAGAGATCCGTGGCTTTAAAGTTATGATGGCCGGCGGACTCGGATCGCAGCCTTTTCTTGCTAGCCCCATATTTGACTTTTTGCCTGAGGATGATGTCCTGCCTTACATAGAATCGACCTTGCGGGTATTTGACCGTTATGGTGAACGCAATAACAGGAACAAAGCACGCTTCAAGTACTTGGTGCAAAAGCTTGGCCTAGAGGAGGTGTTGCGCCTGATTGACGAGGAGCGTACCGCAAACAAGATAAAAACCTACCGTGTAGACCGCGGCCTCATTCCGCAACCGGAAGCGCCAACAGCGGTGGTAATACCTGTAGAACCGGTGGATCAGCTCGCTTTCGAGCTGTGGAAGGCTACCAATACCTTCGAGCAAAAGCAAAAAGGATATTACGGGGTTTATGTAAAGATACTAACTGGCGATATCCCTACCGATAAAGCGCGCATGCTGGTAAGTGGTGTTCAAGGACATATTGCCGACGACATCCGTATTACCCAAGATCAAAATCTGCTATTCAAATATGTACGTCCAGAATCCTTGCCTCATATCTTTAATGTATTAACGGAACTAGGCTATGCAAAACCGGGGTACAACAGTACTTCCGACGTGACGACCTGTCCCGGAACAGATACCTGTAACCTCGGCATTTCCAACTCGACAGAGATGGCGCGCGTGCTAGAGAAATACATCCATGAATTTCATCAGGATTTCATCTACGAGCAACACTTAAAGATCAAGATCTCCGGCTGTATGAATTCCTGCGGCCAGCATGGATTAGCCCATATTGGTTTTCACGGCAGCTCGGTTAAAGCAGCGGGCAAAGTGGTGCCAGCAGCGCAGGTGATGCTCGGCGGCGGAACCGTTGGCAATGGCGTAGGCCGTGTGGCTGAGCGCGTTATCAAAGTGCCCACTAAGCGCGTGCTCAACGTGGTCGACCTGGTGCTGACCGACTACAAAGCAAACCGCCAGCAGGACGAGAATTTCCATGCATACTATGATCGGCAGACCAAGGATTATTTCTACCGTATGCTGAAGCCTTTATCGGACCTGACGACACTTTCTGATGATGAATTTATCGACTGGGGACATGAGGAAAGCTTTGCTACGGCAATTGGTGTAGGTGAATGTGCCGGTGTAGTCATTGATTTGGTGGCCACACTATTGTTGGAAGCCGAAGAGAAGGTGGACTTGGCCAATAAAGCTTTTGAGGAAGAGCAGTATGCCGATGCCATTTATCATGCTTATAGCTCCTTTGTGTGGACAGCAAAAGCATTGCTGTTGGACAAAGGGATCAATGCCAGCAGCCAAGCGGCGGTGATTCAGGAATTTGATAAACATTACGTGGAAAGTGGTATATTCGAGTTCCCGACTTCATTCGGCGAGCGCGTGCTGCAGATCAATAAAATCGAACCTTCGCGGCAGTTTGCTGAGCTGTTTATCAAACAGGCGGCAGTTTTCCACTATGAAGGTGCGAGCAGACGAGAAGACCTACGGGTAACTACTTAAAAGAGAGAGGAGAGATTAATGCAAGTTAAACCATTTATAACGCTTGTGGGAGCAGGGCCGGGTGATCCGGATTTGATTACCCTGAAGGCGGTAAAAGCTATACAAATGGCCGACGTCATCCTTTACGATGCCTTGGTCAACGAAGAACTATTAGATTACGCAAAACCCAGCTGTACCAAAATATATGTGGGCAAACGCGCCGAGCGTATTTCCACGTCGCAGGATTACATCAACAAACTATTGGTGGATTATGCCTTGACACACGGCCATGTGGTACGCTTAAAAGGGGGAGATCCCTTTGTTTTTGGTCGCGGTGGCGAAGAGCTCGATTACGCCCGTCAGTTTGATATCCCTACGGCGGTGGTTCCGGGCATATCCTCGTCCGTGGGCTTAACCGGCTTGCAGCAGATTCCGCTAACCTATCGCGGCATCAGTGAGAGCTTTTGGGTGATCACGGGCGCTACGTCTGACGGACAGCTGTCTGCCGATCTGCAAACAGCCGCGCAGACCAGCGCCACGGTGGTGGTGTTGATGGGCTACGCGAAGTTAGCGCAAATCGTTGCCCTATACGAGCAGCAAGGGAAGGGCGATCTACCCATTGCCTTGATCCAAAACGGATCGCTGCCAACCGAGCGCATCGCCTTGGGTCGTATCAATACGATATTGGACGAGGCCAAGCGAAAGGAAGTGGGCGTACCAGCCATCATCGTTTTGGGCGAGGTGGTTGCCAAACACCAAGCTTTTGAGCGCCTGAAAGAAGAACTTAAAACCATCGCGCAGTAGGTATGAACGAGCTATTCCCCATATATGTGAAGCTCGACCAACTGCAGACGCTACTGGTTGGTGGCGGCCCTGTAGGCTTAGAAAAGCTGCAAGCGCTGCTGGGCAACTCGCCGGCAGCCAAAATTCATCTTGTCGCTGAACAGGTGGATAGCGAGGTATTAGAGCTGGTTGCAAAGTATCCGGATGTGTTGGTATCGCAACGTGCCTTTTTGGATAGCGATCTCGATAACATGGATTTGGTGGTGCTCGCAACTAACAATCCCATGCTAAATGACTCCATTCGCAAGAAAACCAGCGAGCGGAATATCCTACTGAATGTAGCCGATAAACCAAGCCTGTGCGATTTCTATTTGGGGTCCGTTGTAAGAAAAGGCAACCTCAAGATCGGCATATCGACCAATGGTAAGTCGCCGACGATCGCAAAACGCTTGAAGGAATTTCTAGACGACTTGCTACCGGAAGAGATTGATGAAACCCTAAATTTGATGGGCGAGCTGCGCAACAGCTTGAAAGGCGACTTTCAGGAGAAAGTTCGTTTGCTGAATGCCCATACCAAGGACATATTAAGAAAGGAGCCGCATGATAGCACAAATTAAGCACGATATTGAAGGGCTAGAGGCCATTGATATCATCCGCTATGTTGCGCAAAAATATGGTAGCGACGCTGTCTTCTCTACTTCTTTCGGTATAGAAGACCAGGTGATTACGCACCTATTGGCGGAAGCAAAAAGCAAAGCCAGCATTTTTACATTGGAAACAGGACGTCTTTTTCCGGAAACCTACTACGTATGGAACCGGACCTTGGAGCGTTACAAATTGCCTATCAAGGCCTACTATCCGAATACCCAAGCGGTAGAAGAGCTGCTTTCCACAAAGGGGCCTTCCAGCTTTTATGAGTCGGTAGAAAACCGTAAGGAATGCTGCTTTATTCGAAAGATTGAACCCCTGCAACGGGCGATCAAAGGCTTTAAGATTTGGATCACGGGGATTCGCGCCGATCAGTCGGCCAACCGAGAGGATATGTCGGCCGTAGAATGGGATGAAGCTAATCAGATCATCAAGATACATCCCTTGTTCCATTGGACGCTCGCTGATGTGGAGCAGTTTCTAAAGGTAAATGGTGTTCCCTACAACCCGCTGCACGACAAGGGCTTTCCGAGTATAGGCTGCCAGCCGTGTACACGTGCGATACAGCCTGGTGAAGATTTCCGCGCCGGTCGCTGGTGGTGGGAAGACAAGAGTAAAAAAGAATGTGGTTTACATGTTACAACGAAATAAAGAGAGAGAATGGATTATTTAGATCATTTAGAAGCTGAAGCCATATATATCCTTCGCGAGGTTGCCGCACAGTTTGAACATCCGGCATTGTTGTTCTCGGGAGGAAAGGACTCCATTACCTTGGTGCACTTGGCCAAGAAGGCTTTCCGCCCAGGCAAATTTCCTTTTCCTTTGGTGCATATCGATACGGGGCACAACTTCCCCGAAACCATCGCCTACAGGGACTGGCTGATTGAGCAAACGGGTGAAAAGCTTATCGTGGGCTTGGTACAAGATAGCATAGACCAAGGAAAGGTAGTGGAGCAGAAAGGTAAAAATGCCAGCCGGAACGCACTGCAAACGGTGACTTTATTGGAGACTATCGAAAAAAATGGTTTTGATGCCTGTATCGGTGGTGCAAGACGCGATGAAGAAAAGGCGCGTGCCAAAGAACGTATCTTTTCCGTGCGCGATGAGTTCGGACAGTGGGATCCCAAGCGTCAACGCCCAGAGTTATGGAACATCTTCAACGGCAAGATCCATAAGGGAGAGAACGTGCGCGTATTTCCAATCTCCAACTGGACGGAACTGGATGTATGGAACTATATCAAACGCGAAAAGATTGCCCTTCCGTCGATCTACTTTAGCCACGAGCGTGATGTGGTATTCCGTAACGGACAATGGATGGCAGCCGCACCTTTCCTGCAGATAGATGAGGAAGATATCGTTGAACATAAATCTGTTAGATTCAGAACGGTAGGTGATATGACCTGTACGGCTGCCGTAGATTCTATAGCCGTCGAATTGGATGATATCATTGCGGAGATCAAAGCGTCTACCGTGAGCGAACGTGGCGCTAGAATGGATGATAAGGTCTCGGAAGCAGCCATGGAGGAACGCAAAAAACAGGGATATTTTTAATTAGTAATGCGTAGTGCGTATAGTGTATAGAGATTGTATACGCAATACGCATTACGCCATACCCACTACCAGTAACAAAATGAATATACTAAAGTTTATAACAGCAGGTTCGGTGGACGATGGCAAAAGCACGTTGATCGGTCGTTTGCTATATGATACCAATTCCATTCTCGACGACCAGCTGGAGGCTATAAAAAAGGCGAATAGAAAGAACAACGATGGTACCGTGGATTTAGCGATCTTAACGGATGGACTGAAGGCCGAACGGGAGCAGGGCATCACCATTGATGTGGCTTACAAATATTTTCAAACGGAGCGTCGCAAGTTTATTATTGCTGATGCGCCGGGGCATATTCAATATACCCGCAATATGGTGACGGGCGCATCAAACTCGGAATTGATCATTATCCTGATCGACGCCCGTAAAGGTGTGATTGAACAAACCAAGCGCCATTCCTTTTTAGCGAAACTGCTTGCGCTGAAGAAGGTATTGGTATGCGTAAACAAGATGGATATGGTCGACTTTGATCAGTCGGTTTATGAAAATATCAAGATCGACTACCTAGCATTGGCTAGCAGACTGGGCTTGGAAAATGTAGACTTCCTACCGGTTTCAGCCCTAAAAGGCGATAATATTGTCCACGCTTCGGAAAGGATGTCTTGGTATGCGGGAGCATCCTTATTGGATTACCTAGAAACGGTAGAGCTGGAAGACAACAAGGAGCAGCCGTGGCGCTTTCCGGTACAGTGGGTGGTGCGTCCGCAAACCGACGAACTGCATGACTACCGGGGCTATGCCGGCCGCGTGCTGGGAGAGGGGCTCAAAGTGGGCGAGGAGGTCATCGTTTTACCGAGTGGCGCCCGCAGCAGCGTGAAAGCCATTGAATTGGCTGAAAACAGCTTAGATGAAGCCCATGATGGCCAATCGGTTATCGTGCACCTGAACGATGATGTGGATATTTCCAGAGGCGATTTTATCGTGCCGAGCAACCAACCGGTGCTTGCCGAACGTGCTTTCGACGCCAATATTTGCTGGTTTGACAGTAAAGCGCTGGACGACAGCCAAGTGTATTTGTTGCAAAACCACAGCACGGTTACCAAGGTCAAAATCACCGATGTGTTCTACAAATTTGATGTCAATAGCCAAGAAAAACTATTTGGCGAAGAAATCAAGCTAAACGATATCGGCAAAGTAAGCCTGAAAGCAGCCGCTGATGTGGTCTTTGATAAACACGATGATTTCCCTGAAAATTCGCGTGCGATTTTGATTGACCCACGTAGCAATCTAACGGTGGCTGCGCTGATGATTGAGGATATTGCTTAAAATTGATAGCAATCAAGACGCTTCAAATAGCGGCTGAAATCAACGTCTCATCGAGAGTTCAGTGAACGAACTAATGGCGTCCATATAATATTTTCAATGCTTTTGAGTTACCTAAGAGCATTGAAAATATTTTAGCAGCTAATCGTTAAGACATGGTTTGACTTAGATTCTTTTCGAGATGTCTTAAAGATACTTCAAAATATTTCGGATTGGAGAATAGACTTCGTTTTCTATTGTTCCATTTTTCCAATCCATTCGAAATGACTTGCCTATCTAAGGTCTTTTCTTTGGTGGCTATATAATCCATGGATGACAACAGCTCTAAAGCAAAATCTGAATAAAAGCCTCTTAAAAAGATGATTGTTTTATTGGCGATAGCAACAAGCTCAGTATTGCTTTCCACGTGGTTTTTAACATCTTCATAAGCATCTGAAACTAAGGTTAGTGGTTCAAATGGTTTTTTATCCATATCACTATATCCCATCAAGTAGCTTCCATTAATAGCATTTAAAACGAACCGTACTTTGCCCGAGTATGGTCCATAAAAATTAGGTTCAAATGTTAATTTAAAATATTTCCTTGCACCAAATTTTTGTAGAAAATAGCATATTTTTTCGGCGGAAAATTCGGACACATATTCACCATTCTTTACTAAATCATATAAGACATAAAGTAGTAATGCACGGGCATCGGTAAGTTTTACCCTTTCCTTTTTTAATTGCTCTTGTATGTGCAACGTAGGTTCATAAACATAGATATCTGCTCCTGAGCGTTGTAGTTTTTCTTCTATAAGATTTTTCACCTTTTCCCAGTTTAGACCTCCATTTCCTGCTCCTAAAGGTGGTATTGCAATGCTTTTTATTTCCCTTGCTTCTATTTCACCAATAAGACTATCCAAACCGTCTTCTATATATCTATACTCAGAAGGTTTTTTCCAACTTGTTTTTGTTGGGAAATTTATAATTAATTTATCTCCTGAAACAGTATTGGAGTCTTTTGTTATGAACATTTTCCCAACCTCGACTTTACCCAACTTGCAAGCTTTTTCGTAAGCTTTGTAGTTATTGGGATACGCCTTTTTAAATTGTAAAGCAACACCCTTGCCCATTACGCCCATTGTATTTACGGTGTTAACTAATGCCTGCGCTTTACTATCCAATATATTCCCGGTAACGTATCGTATCATATTTCTTTTAATAAAATGCAGTAGGTATTATTTTAATTTGTTCCTCTTTGATGCCATATTCTACCAGCGTATTTTTACCAGCATCATTATAACAGACGAATCCAAAGATAAGATTAGGAGCTATGTCATCAGCAGCTAAAAACTCAGCTTGTTTCTTTCGCTTTATGTTTAGATTTTCCTGTCCACCCCAGTAAGAAGCTTTCACAGCATCCCAGTCTACAATTTTTGCTAGATCGTTGACTTTAGTCGTGTCATAAAATGTGGTGAGGTTGTCGGTAGCATGACCGTCACAAAAGTAACACATATTTTGTTGTCTTATGATTTGGATAGCTGAACAAGCCATATAAACTATTTTTTCTGGTGGAGTGGGCTCAGGAACAAAATTTCCTCCATTTTGTATAACGTAAAGCATGGGCATTTTAACACCAAAATAAAACGGAATAAAGTGGCCGAGAGTAATTGAGGGCGCCTCTAAGTTGAGAAAATCACCATTGTCTACAGTGACTTGCTTTTGATCTCGGCTATTTATCAAGCTTATATCACCAATAGCGACAAAATTAGGATTGGCATTTGGCGATTTTCTATGGGTAATACCATACTGCAATATATGTGGTATATTGTCTATATGTGTCATTCTATAAAGATTAACGTCTTTTAAAACCATCGCCTATCTAAATATCACTTTCTCTCAATCAACTGTTCCAGCCTCGCCATCATTTCATCCTTTTCTTTTAACATACGTTCATACAATGCAATCTTTTCCTCATGCAACTGTATTAATTTTTCAATAGGGTGGAAGGTCGGATTATGGTTAATAGCATTCAATATTGAACCGTTATCAAACGTATTAGAGATAATATTCACGGCCTGTTCCTCATCAAAATTTTGGATAGCCTCCACAGGTATTTTTAAGACAGCGGCAATCTGTTGCAAAAGGGGAGAATCAATTATTTCTTTTTGCTCTAACAAGGATATGGTCTGTTGGCTCATATCAAGATCAAAAGCCAAGGAGTCTTGTTTGATACCAAGCATATCGCGAAAACGTTTTACGTTACGACCTTGGTGAATCTTTGGATTTTTGGTGGTATGTGTCATAACTCAAAAATAGTGTTTTTTGTTAGCATAATAGAAGGTCATTTCACTCGCATAACTGCAAACGTAAGAAATTACATGCAGGTTGCGTGAAAATTTTATGTTTAAATATAAGCATAATTTTAAACTAATGATCATTGGTGAGCGATGTAAAAAACAGAAGGTCAAAGCATTGAATTTGGTAAAAAACGGTAAACCTAGGTAGGATACAAAAGCGGATAGCATAAACTTTGCTGATGCGGAAATACCAAGAAGAAAATCATGGAAAAAAGATTAACAAAGCGTTACATTAAGGTGTATAAAAGGGCAGTAGAGCGGGGAGGCAACAGCTATATATATCGTTATTATGTGTGGTGTCCTGAAATTCGGCTGCAAGGCAAATGGCTACAAGAATGCGGATTCCAAGCGGGCCAGCGTATACAAGTCTCTATGGAAGCTAATAAATTAATCATCAGCATTTGTCCAGACAATGTTGATTGTAAGCGATCGAGAAAATAACCACGTCGAAACAACAGCTAATCTAAACTGCGAAGTCAGTTCTAGCAACAACGCTACGTACCAACAAAACAACAATCTTTTCCATATATACACAACAAGTCTCTATGGAAGCTAATAAATTAATCATCAGCATTTGTCCAGACAATGTTGATTGTAAGCGATCGAGAAAATAACCACGTCGAAACAACAGCTAATCTAAACTGCGAAGTCAGTTCTAGCAACAACGCTACGTACCAACAAAACAACAATCTTTTCCATATATACACAACTTGTCTTTGAAAAACAATGACGCATTGCATACATACAATGCCTTGTTGAACGTGTACATTGATCTATAGTTTATCAGCAATGAATCATTGTTGAAAGACATTGTGATCTTGCACTCTAGCATAGCGATATTGTTAGTCAGCAAAGCATCGTAATCATTAAACAATGCCTTAGTGTTATACAGCAACATCACACTGCATGTTGACAACGTAATTTTGTTGCTGCGCACAACGCATTTTCGTTGGTATACAATAAGGCGTCGCTTAAATGCAAAATGGCAGATTCAGGGAATTGTATAGCTCAAATCACCACAATTTCGCAACCAACAAGATGTAATATAATTTATATTATGTTAAATAGAATATTAGAACAGGACGACTCTACTCTCTTTTACACAGATATGCTATTCGATTTTTATGTCGGCTGGACAACGTTCATTTGATACTAAAGCTTCGTAATAATGTTTATTGCAATCTTACCATTAAAGGTTTACACCAAGTAAATCCTTAATCCATTACACAGAATTATTCCTCGTATCACAAATCATCAATTATTAAATCGATTTGTAAATCAAAATAATCAAAATTACGCATTGTCGATGTGAGTTTTATTGGGATTACGTATATTAGAGCATACTTTTGCACCTGCAAGTTTTTTAAAAAGCGGAAATGCTTATCTTAACGGCCGATTTTGTGCAATTATCGAATAAACAACTAACAGCGTAACGATTTCAAAGCAGAGCGCGCACCTAAATAACTAATATGCATACCAATAGAAGAGATTTACTTAAAAAGCTGGGCCTCGGCGTAATCGGCCTTAGTCTTCCGGCACTAAAATTAAAGGCACTTCCCTCCTTTTCGGAAACGCTGATCAGCCCGCAAGACCAAAGACTGCCAGTCGTGCTGCGATCCAACGAAAATCCCTATGGCCCTTCCCCTGCCGCACGAAAGGCTATCGCCGATAATCTAGCGGCAAGCAATCGCTATCATTGGGACGTCACGGCACAGCTACTTGCCGATTTGGCGGAAAAGCACCAGGTGCAGCCCGACAATATATTATTGGGTGCCGGTTGCACAGAAATACTGGATTTGGTGGCTAAGCATGTGGCCTTGCAGCAAGGAAGCTATGTGATTGCAGATCCGAGTTACGACTACTGGACGACAACGCTAGACCATTTGGGAAGCACCAAGATTAAAGTGCCCCTCAACAACGATAGGAAAATAGATCTCGCCGCCATGCGTAAAGCTATCCGGCCTGACACCAAGCTGGTTTATATCTGCAACCCCAATAACCCAACGAGCACCTGTTGTGATCATGAGGAACTTCTGCATTTCGTTGAGGAGGTATCTAAAGAAACGCTCGTATTGATCGATGAAGCCTATTTGGAATTCACGAAGGAGAAATCACTGGTCGAACTTGTCGGAAAAACAGCAAATATAATCGTCGCCAAAACATTCTCCAAGATCTACGGGTTAGCCGGAGCCCGAGTGGGTTATGCGCTTGCCGAAAAAGGAATGATTGAGCAGCTGAGCAAGCTACAGTCGCTTCCCAACAACAATGTCAGCATCTTGTCCAAGTTGGCGGCCATGGCCTCCTTAAAAGATGATGGCTTTGTGGCGGAATGCTACCAATTGAATGAGCGGGTGCGCCAATACAGCATGTTAGAGTTGAAGAAATTGGGCTGTAGATGTATCCCCTCGCAGACGAACTTCATCTATTTCTCGTTAGCGAACTTTAAAAAAGATTATTTCCGTACACTTCAAGAAAACAATATCCAAGGAACGCGAATTTATGAAGAACAGGGCGCTTGGACCAGGATCACCGTCGGAACACAAACCGAAATGCAGCGCTTTATCGCTGCTCTACAATGATGTATAGGCAAGCAGCATAAACCGATGTTCTCACCCAACAAAAAACAACCTTAAAAGCGTGAAAAAAATCTCCTTACTGCTCGCACTGATTTGCTGTTTAGCTTCGACGTTGAAAGCCCAGCCATCGAATAGCCTAACCTTAAGCGAAAAATTCTATGGCTTATCCAGTTTTTGGAGCGAAGCGAATTACAATTTTGTCTACATGTACAAGGTAGATCAAGTAGCTTGGCATGCCGCCTACAAGCAGGCCATTGCAAACATACAGACGGCGCCCGATGATTATGCCTACTACCGAGAGCTGCAGAAACTATGCGCCCTGCTTAAGGACGGACACACGCAAGTGTACATGCCCGACAGCTTGCAAAATTTGGTCATGACTACACATTTCGGGCCATACCGCCTGTTTTTAAGTCATATCAACGGAAAGGTATACGTGACCAATGTAAATAAAAGTAAGGAAAATGAGATTCCCTTAGGCAGCGAAATCGTCAAAGTGAACGGTTTAGCTACGGCGGACTATCGCGACAGGTATGTGGCATCCTATATCTCGTCGTCGACAGCACAGGATCTTGTCGTTAGGGCGAGTTACAACCTACTTTCCGGATTGGCCGGAGCGCAATACGATTTGGAGATAAAAACGCCTTCCGGGCAGTCGAAGCAGTTCCACCTTAGCCATAGCAATACCAAAGAGTTGGAACTGAGCAGCATGGGAACACCGCATGCGGGCGTATTTGAATTTAAATGGCTCCCTGATAGCACCGCCTACGTGGCGCTACGTAGCTTCAACGACGCTACCGTGGTTGAGGAGTTTGAAGCGGCGCTGCCCAAATTAAGCACCGCAAAGCGAGTGGTCGTCGATATCCGCAACAATGGCGGTGGCAGCAGCAAACATGCCGCAAACATCGCCAAGTATTTCGTGCAGGGCGACAGCATCTATGGTGCGCGAAACTATAGCCGTGAAATTATCCCGACGGAGCGCGCCATCGGCTCCTTTCTGAGCGCCCAAGATACCGTTGACGGCAAAGCGCAATGGGGGCTTTCCAAGCAGGAAGCCACGACCTTGGTTAAGGCTTATTCGGGCGCGAAATTTCATACCTTACCCTATTCCCCAATGGCTATCCAAACGCGTGTTAAGCTGCGTCAACCCACGGCGGTGCTTACCAACGTGCATACAGCGTCGGCCGCTGAAGATTTTTTGATCTACCTCTATGCACAAGCTCATGTGGTGCGCGTGGGCGACTTTACCAACGGCAGCACGGGACAGCCCCTGCAGTTAAGTTTGCCGGGCAACGGCAGTGCCTGGATATGCACCAAAAAAGTAACCTTGCCCAGCGGCGAGGAATTTGTAGGCTATGGCATAAAGCCACACAAACATGCGCCACAGCAACTCGAGGACGTGCTGCATCCAAACATATCGGATACCCAGCTCGAAGCTGCTTTGCAGTACTTGGCTGAAAAAGAGATATAGACCCTTTATTGCTTTACGGTTATGGTCTAGATCTGAGCCGCAGAGCAACATCAAATGAGCCGCTCAGCAACGTTATTTGCTTATCGATTAGCTATCTTTGCTAAAGTTTAGACAAAAAATGACCATGATCGGTGGAGAAACAACAAATTTGCAAACAATAAACTATGCTGGAATATTCCTGTCGTGCTTCACTGATCGCGCTACTAAATGTATACATGCGGCACCTGAACATGTTTTGGTTTATTTATATTCTGGCGAACAGGTCATTGAAGATCGAGATCGCACCATCACTATCCAAGCCGGTCAATGCGCTTTCGTAAGAAGGAATCACCGCTTGCTGATGTATAAAAATAATAAGGGCGCGGAGCCCTACAAGGGAATATCACTGACCTTTAATCGGCAGACGCTGCGCGACTTTTACAGCAAGTTGCATGCGGCCGATCTTCCCCAACAGGTTGGCCCATTGGAAGAAAACGTAATTCGTATTTCCCCCAGCCCAGCTATTACCAGTCTTTTCCAATCGTTGACACCGTATTTCGATGAGAATATTCGGCCGACGACAGGCGTGGCACAACTAAAGCTACAAGAAGGCATATATGCCCTGTTGAATAGCTCGGCACATTTCTTCCCCGTTTTATTCGACTTTGCAGAGCCCTGGAA
This sequence comes from Sphingobacterium bambusae, assembly GCF_033955345.1. NCBI lineage: Bacteria > Pseudomonadati > Bacteroidota > Sphingobacteriia > Sphingobacteriales > Sphingobacteriaceae > Sphingobacterium > Sphingobacterium bambusae. Next base: position 5,434,726 of record NZ_CP138332.1, on the reverse strand, counting down.
GATCGATATTTTGGAATTCCTGAACGAAAATTATCGGGACGATCTCAGCTTGGAACAAATTGCAGCCTACACGGGACGGAGCTTGGCGACTTTTAAACGCGATTTCAAAAAAATAAGCAGCCTAAGCCCGCAGAAATGGCTGATCAAAAAAAGATTGGAAACGGCCTATAGGCACCTGCAGGAAGAAGGGCGAAAAATTAAGGATGTGTACATGGAAGTAGGTTTTAAAAATCAATCTCATTTTTCCACGGTATTCAAAAAGCAATATGGCATGGCGCCAACGGAAGTGCATGCCGGTTGGCAGCAACTTGAGCCGCTGCGTAACGAAATTTGAGCGCCACAGCAAACTAATACTGGGGTGAAACGGTTAATTTTGGGAGCAGATACGTAGCACGTCACGCCGATGTAGAAGTATCCGTATAAAAACAGTAGTAAAACACAAACAAAACATATATGAGTACATTTTCAGTTAAAGCGTTTGGAGCAACATCCGCAGACGCCGATTTGGCATTGATGCAGATTGAACGCAGAGCTGTTTCGGCAAAAGATGTCGAAATAGGAATTTTATATTGTGGGGTTTGCCATTCTGATTTACACACCGCACGTAACGAATGGCACAACACCATATACCCCAATGTTCCCGGCCATGAAATCGTTGGACGCGTGGTCAACATAGGTAGCGAAACTACAAAATTTAAGGTTGGTGATTTGGCAGCCGTGGGCTGTATGGTAGACAGCTGCCGCGTGTGCGATAGCTGCAAGGAAGGCCTCGAGCAATACTGTGCGGAGGGTAATATTGGCACCTACAATTCCAACGACGTACATTTGGGACAGCAGACTTTCGGTGGATATGCACAGCGGATTGTGGTTGACGAGGACTTTGTGCTACATGTTCCCGAGAACCTTGATGCTGCAGCTGCAGCGCCACTGCTCTGTGCAGGAATCACCACCTACTCGCCCCTGCGGCATTGGAATGTCGGCCCGGGCAAGAAGGTAGGGATCGTCGGTATTGGCGGCCTCGGGCATATGGGCGTTAAATTGGCAAAGGCAATGGGTGCACATGTGGTGGTTATCACCACTTCATCTGCGAAGGTTGCCGATGCAAAACGACTTGGAGCCGATGAGATCATCTTGTCTACCGATGGCGAGCAGATGCGCGAAAGTGCAGGCTCATTAGATTTTATTTTGGATTGTGTATCCGCATCGCACGATATCAATGCATACCTTGGGCTCTTGAAGCGCGATGGATCGCTTACCTTGGTTGGTGCGCCGGAGCATCCACTGCCTGTAGCTGCCTTCAGCTTGATTCCAGGCAGGAAGAGTTTCTCGGGCTCGATGATTGGTGGCATTCAGGAGACGCAGGAAATGCTCGATTTCTGTGGGAAGCATAATATCACGTCGGATATCGAACTGATCAAGATGCAGGATATAAACAAGGCTTATGATCGCTTGCTTCAAGGTGACGTAAAATACCGTTTCGTGATCGATATGGCCTCGCTAAGCAGCGAAGATTAAGTTTATGATCTAGCTTAGGCTTGATTTTAGGGCTTCAATTATCCCCCGTTTCCTCATGCACAAGCATGAAGACGGGGGATATTCGTTTAAGGGCAGATTGTCTTGATGGCTTTTGATACAATGTTTATATAAACAATCCCGAATTTTCATCGAAAATTAATACATTAGCGACATAAGTCTATGTCTAAACCAAATAGAAGTAACATGTCCCTTAACTTTAAAAGCTTTATCAAACTTGCGGGTGAGCGAAATCCGAACGAGCCCGAATTTATTCAAGCCGTAGCCGAAGTCACGGAAGATTTAATCCCCTACATCAACGAACATCACCCCGAATGGAACAAGCTCAAGATACTGGAACGTATCATTGAGCCAGAACGCATTATTTCGTTTAGCGTTAATTGGTTAGATGACAATAATGAAGTGCAGATCAATCGTGGATACAGGGTGCAAATGAATAGCGCGATTGGCCCTTATAAAGGCGGACTTCGTTTTTCGCCAACGGTCAATCTAAGTATATTAAAATTTTTGGCCTTCGAACAGGTATTTAAAAATAGCCTTACCGGCATCCCGCTTGGCGGCGGTAAAGGCGGATCTGATTTCGATCCGAAAGGAAAATCGGATAGCGAGATTATGCGCTTTTGCCAAAGCTTTATGACAGCACTATATCGTCATATTGGCTCAGAAACCGATGTGCCCGCGGGCGACATTGGCGTGGGCGAGCGCGAAATAGGCTTTTTATTCGGGCAATACAAGCGTCTACAAAATAACTTCACAGGCGTACTAACGGGGAAAGGAAAATTTTGGGGAGGATCCAATATACGTCCCGAAGCAACGGGCTATGGCCTACTCTATTTCGTTAGTAACATCTTAAACCTGCAGGGGGAATCACTGAAAGGAAAACGAATTGCCATATCAGGAGCAGGTAATGTGGCCTTCTACGCAGCGGAAAAAGCCATAGAACTAGGCGCTACCGTGATCACGCTATCCAACAGCACGGGTACGCTAAACGACCCTGAAGGATTTGATGCGCAAAAACTATCCAGCATTAAGGGTCTTGGACGAGATCTATCCAAATATTGCGAAACCTATAGTGCAGCCAGCTTCCATGCCGATAAAAATCCTTGGCATTTCCCTTGTGATATCGCATTGCCCTGCGCTACGCAGAATGAGTTGAACGAAGAGGATGCAAAGCGTCTCATAGAAAATGGTTGCATCGGCGTGGCCGAGGGTGCCAATATGCCTTCAACGGCAGAGGCTGTACAGCAGTTTCATACGCATAAGATTTTCTTTGCACCAGGAAAGGCAGCTAACGCCGGCGGTGTTGCCGTGTCGGGATTGGAGATGTCGCAAAATAGAATGGGCGAACAATGGGAATCTGATCGAGTTGATGATAAGCTAAAGCAGATTATGGAAAATATACATCAAACCTGTGTGCGTTATGGAAAAGACAACGATGGTTATATTAATTACCTTCGCGGAGCGAATATTGGTGGTTTTGTTAAAGTCGCCGCTGCGATGAAATCGCAGGGCGTAGTTTAGCGAGACTTTTGCTTATTAATGATATCTATAAACACTTCATGTTGATTTTAATAAAAAAATATAAATCAGCTAATTAAATATAAAAAACACATGCGTATTATAGCAGAACTCCCCCATCCAGATTGTAAGATTTCCATATTTGCGATGAACCAAAAATTCATCGTCAAATTTGAACAGGGCAGCTTGGAGCAATCCTATAAACTGGCCGAAACAGATGTAGTAGGTGGCGTAAATGGTGTATTTGAACTGTTGGATGAAACCTTTATCCAATCGGTAGTAGCACATTTCACCGAGATGCGAAAATCTTTTTTCGAAGCCTATACGCGATACGAATCGTAGTAAAGAAATTCAGAAATTAAATCGCATAAAACACTGAAGTTAATTGGTTTATATTATCAAACAAAAAGAGACAGAATAATATTCTGTCTCTTTTTCATACAACATACTTTAGCCAACTCATATTCTAAATGATATATACATATAAATTAATTCAAACACCTGTTTTTCAACACATTATATATTATTACAGAATTTTATTCGGTTAACATTTTACGCAGGATGTCAACCCCTACCGTGGCTGGCTGCGCTATGCGGGTTACATGACTTTCCAAACGTAGCATATCAGCGGCAGGGTCAACGAGATACACCCGACAATTGGGCTTGGTTTCGTAAAGCAGATTTGCCGCAGGATAAACCTGCAAGGAGGTTCCGATGACCACAAAAATATCTGCTTCGGCGGTCAACCGAGCCGCCCGATCTAAATTCGGCACCGCTTCTCCAAACCAGACTACATACGGTCGCAGCTGCGAACCTAATTCGCAAGTATCACCAAGAACTAACGTATCTTCTTTCATGCCATACACAAACCGTGGATTCAATGACGATTGCACTTTTCGGATCTCGCCATGCAAATGAAGCACATTTGTACTTCCAGCGCGTTCATGTAGGTCGTCGATATTCTGGGTGATAATATGCACCTCAAAATCTGCTTCCAACTCGCGCAATGCGACATGGGCGGCATTGGGTTGCGCCGCGATACACTGCTTGCGGCGCAGGTTATAAAACTCAAGCACCTGTGCCGGATTTTTCTTCCAACCTTCGGGTGTTGCAACCTCTTCGATGCTATAACCTTCCCAAAGACCGTCCGATCCGCGAAATGTCTTCAGTCCGCTTTCTGCGGATATTCCGGAGCCAGTAAATGCCACTAATTTCTTCATGTTTTACATTATGATCTTAGTAAAACTAGTAAATTCTACTGTACTTTAAAGCTGCAAGTCGTCAAAACAGCATGCAAAATAAAAGCCGGCCAAAATTTTTTGGACCGGCTAATTTCATATTTGACCTGCTAGCTATTTTTACTTGACCACATGTCGATGTTCGATCACGGTAATGTTTTTATCGATATCCAGCACTTCGTTGCTATCTAATGCTCCCTTGATCGGGCAATTGCCGGTAATACCACGGGTAAGCAACGCGCTGCCCAGCGTTAGCCCTGATATGGCGGTCAATGGACTTTTAAAGACACGCTTAATGCTGAAGGCCAAGATAAAGCCGCCAGCCACAACGGACAGAACACGTTCTGAATCGGATATCTCGCCGTGTGCACAGGCTTCATCAATTTTTTCTTTCACTTTGTTGAAAGCTAGATCTACAATTCCCATAACATTAGTTTTGTTCATATAACAGTCGGCGCTTTCAAAATGTTTTAAGGGACTTGCAATACATGGTTTTTTTTCGTAAATCGATGATCTAAATTCTGATTATGCGAGTAAAGAAATATTCCGGTGAATTGGTTCCCTTCAACCCCGATAGTTTACGTCATTCCTTATCCCGTTCTGGCGCAACAAATGAGCAGGTTGACCGCGTGTATCGCGATATCCAGAGCCACCTGTACGATGGTATCAGCACGCGCGAGCTCTACGAATTGGCCTTCGATTGCCTCAAGATACATCGAGGCGCATACGCGGCGCGGTACAGCTTAAAAAAGGCGCTGCGGGAGCTCGGGCCAGAAGGCTTCTATTTCGAACGCTGGATCGCCAAGCTCTTTGCCGACGATGGATACGAAACGACGACCAGTCAACTGGTGAAAGGGCATGCGGTGACACATGAGATCGATGTAGTCGCGAGTAAAGGGAAAGAGCTGTTGGCTATAGAGTGCAAGTTTAGAAACGACGTGGACGCCAAAATCTCCGTAACGACGCCCATGTACTTCATGTCGCGCGTAACGGACATACGCCGCTTACCCTTTACTTTTTTCGGCCGCTCGCAAGAATTCACCACAGGCTGGCTTGTAACCAATGCCTATTTGACGGCTGATGCAAAATCCTTTGGCAGCTATTACAACTTAAATTTACTGTCTTGGGATTACCCCAGTGCGGCAAGCATCAAAGTTCGTGTAGATGACAACGGTCTTTACCCGGTAACCTGCCTAACGACCTTAAAAGATGAAGAAAAAGCTACGCTATTAAAAAATGAATGTATACTGGTGCGTGATTTATTGGACATACCCAAGTTTCTCCAACATCTAAGCATCGATGTGGCCAAACAAAAGCAGATCATTCAAGAGGCCGAAGAGCTGGTGCGAAGCCCGGTTCGGGTAGATTGATCCTTTAAAAAGCTACTTTTAGAAAGCTTAAACGATATTTCACAAAGTTTTAACACGATTTCACGAAATGGGCGCGAAATTTGTAAAGCAATATTTGGATTGGTTAACAAAAATGGTTATATTAACTAAATTATAAATTTTTTAAACAAATAAGTTATGAGAAAAGTGGGGTTTTTAATTTTATTCAGTTACTTATCAGTTGCTGTGCAAGCTCAATCAAGACATATTGCAGCGGCGTCTCATGAAACCTCGCCCACTGCAGCTATTATACTTGGAGTCATACTTTTGATCATTATTATCATTGTGCTTTATCGTAGGCAAAAACGAAAATTTAATGATTAAAAGAAAAGGCCGGAAATTTTTTCTGGCCTTTTCTTTTAATCTGCTCGCTTGAGTCCAAATTTCTCAATCTTATGGTATAAATGACTACGTTGGATACCAATTTCATCGGCTGTCTTAGATACGTTCCAAGCATTCTTATCAAGTTTGAAGTTGATATACTCTTTCTCTGCATGATCCTTAAAGTCTTGAAAGGATTCAAAACGATCGAAGTTAAATCCATTTCCATTTTTAGTCTCCGTTGGAGTGGTTACAACATTTGGCTGACTGCTCGACGGGTTCGCATAAAGGCTCACATCTCTATCGGTAATCTTTTTATCACTCAAGATAACCAGACGTTCAATCATATTACGTAATTCTCGGATATTACCTGTCCAAGGAAGCGCCTGCAAGGCCTGCATAGCCGTTGGGGTGATTTCCTTCGTTGGAATATTGTAGTCGCCACAAATCTCTTCACAGAAACTCGTTGCAATAATCGGAATATCATCTGAACGCTCGTTCAAGGAAGGCACATGGATTAATATAACGCTGAGGCGATGGTAAAGGTCCATACGGAAGTTGCCTGCTTCTATTTCCTTCAACAAATCTTTATTGGTTGCCGCGATAACACGCACATTAACGTCAAGTTCTTTTTCGCCACCAACACGTGTGATCTTGCTTTCTTGTAGTGCACGCAACACCTTCGCCTGAGCGGATAAGCTCATGTCGCCAATCTCGTCCAAAAACAAGGTACCATTATTTGCTTGCTCGAACTTCCCTATACGCTGTTTTACAGCCGATGTGAAGGATCCTTTCTCGTGTCCAAAAAGTTCGGATTCGATAAGTTCTGAAGGGATAGCGGCACAGTTCACCTCGACGAGCGGTGAGCTCGATCTGTTGGATTTTTCATGCAACCAACGTGCAACAAGCTCCTTTCCGGATCCGTTTTCACCTGTCACCAACACGCGGGCTTCTGTTGGCGCTACGCGTTCGATGGTTTCCTTAATCAAACTAATACCAGATGAAGCGCCAAGAATTTCTTTTGTCTTAGACACTTTTTTCTTCAGCACCTTCGTTTCTTTTACCAAAGTACCTTTTTCGAGCGCATTACGAACGGTAATAAGCAGTCGGTTGAGGTCTAGCGGCTTTTCCAAGAAATCGTAAGCACCGCGACGTGCTGCTTCCACAGCTGTCTCAATGGTACCATGACCGGATATCATGATGAAAGGCGTATCCGTGATCTCCTGCGAGGCGGTAAGCACTTCCATGCCATCCATCTTGTTCATTTTGATATCGCAGAGTACCAAATCGATCTTTTCCTTCTTCAGCACTTCCAATCCTTCTAGTCCGTTATCCACGTCCAGGACTTTGTAGTCTTCATACTCTAATATATCACGCAGCGAACTCCGTATTGGGCGCTCATCGTCGATAATCAGGATTGTTGTCATATAATTTCTTCTTGGTAATAGTCAAACAAAATAGTAAATAACGGAACAATTTACAAAAAAGAAGCAAACCTTGTAAGCCGGGTTCTGTATCCTTTGCAGGATTTCTATCATTTATCTAGGCCTGCATTCGCACGCAGGCTCCATCAACCTACCCATTGCGAACGCCACCGAGGCGGCAGAAGACGAGCAGCCTTCGATTTTCGCAACCTATTTGGTTTTTCAACACACGAGGTTTACCGTAATGCATGTTGCCATACAAGACCGTGAGCTCTTACCTCACATTTTCACCCTTACTCCACTTGCGCGGAGCGGTATATTTTCTGTGGCACTTTCTGTCTCCCGGAGTCCGGAAGCCTTCCCGTTAGGAAGCGTGTCGCTCTATGTTGCCCGGACTTTCCTCTTTCCTATCAATAGGACAGCGATAGAACCAGTTTGCTTCTGCTGCAAAGGTAATATTTTTCAGCTTAATGCCTGCAAGCAGCCTAAGATTTGTAGTTGTTTATCTAGGACAGTTAAAAAAATGGCGCGAGCGGAATGTGCGGCTATAGGTCTTGCGCAATGAGATAGCCCGAAGCCCAAGCCCATTGAAAATTAAAACCTCCGAGCCATCCGGTGACATCCACCGCTTCGCCAGCAAAATAAAGTCCCTTGAATTTCTTACTTTCCAAGTTCTTGGAATGCAACTCATCGGTAGAAACACCGCCGCGCATGACTTCCGCCTTGTCATAACCTTTGTCACCGGCAGGTTTTACCTGAAAGCGGTGTATCGTGTCGGCAACGAGCTTGGCATCGGCCTTGCTTAGGGAGGCAATCTTCAGTTCCAGCGGTAGAAATTTACCAAGAGCATCGACGAGCTTACGCGTAAAATAGGGTTGCAGCAATTGGCTCACCGTGCGCTTCCCTCCTTCATTGCGCTCGCCTTTGATAAGCGTATCCATATCCGCCGTGGGCAGTAGATTAATTGTGAAAGACTCTCCTGCCCGCCAATACGAAGAAATCTGCAAAATGGCTGGGCCGCTAAGCCCCCAGTGTGTGAAGAGGATGTTTTCTTCGAAAGCGATCTTGTCGTTGTAGACGCGCGAAAAAACAGCATTCCCAGCCAAGGAGGCATACCAAGGTGCACCCTTTCCGGTGATGGTTAGGGGCACCAGCGCTGCTGCGGTATCGACGACTTTCAATCCCAGTTTTTTAGCCGTTCGGATAGCGAAATCGGAAGCGCCTAGCTTGGCAACAGGTAGGCCGCCAGATGCGAAAACGACTTTTTTGGCACGCAACGTCTTTTCCTTTCCTGCCTTTACAACCACTACAGCATATCCATCATCGACGAGCGAAACGGATTTCACTTCTGTATTCAACCAAACATCCTGACCCGTTTCATACATCAGTTTGGTGAAAACAGCAACAATATCTTTCGCCTTGTTGGATTTCGGAAAGAGCTGTCCTAACGTCTTTTCCTCGCCCGTAATCTGCCCATGCTGTTTAAAAAAGTCAATAGTATCATCCACGGTCCATTGGGCAAACGCTGCACGAAGGAAGGCGGGGTTTTCGGATACAAAATTTTCAATATCTGTATGCAGATTGGTGTAGTTGCAACGTCCACCACCGGAAATTAAGATCTTCGCTCCGACCTTATCATTTTTCTCCAATACCAATGTCCGCTTTCCAAGAAGGCCGGCTTGCGCAGCGCACATCAACCCGCAGGCACCACCTCCTATAACCAGCGCATCATACTCCATCTAGTAAGCTTTTAATTCGCCATCAAGGGCAATGGCACGTTTTTCTTGCCACGATTGCTCTGCAGCCTCCAGCAGTCGGATGACGTCACGCGCCTGCGCTGCGGTTACGTGCAAGCTATCTTGCCCCTGCAGGGCATCCAGCACATTCTGATAGAAATCTGGTCCGCTACCCCGCTCGCTCGCTACCGTCTCGTTGCTATCATGGCCATCTTTCGATAAAGCCAATCGACCATACGTTTCTGGGGATTCAGCCCCCCAGTTGTTCTGTTCGTGTGGGAAGACACCTGCGCGCAGAAGTTCTTCCTGCGGGTCGGTACCAGGTTTTACAAAGGAGCCGTTCCAGCCGTATAATGCATAGCGAGCTGTAGCTTCTTTGGCCAACATCTGCCCTTTCAGCGAGACTTTAAGCTTCGCGTAACTGAGGATAAACTCGAAATCGTCAACCGCTTTCGCACCTTCACGTTGTCGACGAAGGTCGGCAAAGATCCAATTGGGAGCACCGAAAAGTTGGAGTGCCTGATCCAATAGGTGGGCGCCGAGATCGTAATGTATGCCCGAGCCGGGCAAATCTTCTTCTCGCCAAGCACCTACACGTAGAAAATTGCGAAACCGATCATACCGCGCTTCATAATTAACTAAAGGGCCCAATACTTCCGAGTTGATGATCTTTTTAACGGTTTTAAAATCCGAATGGAAACGAGCATTGTGATGCACGGTTAACAAAAGACCTTTTTCCTGCGCTAAAGCAATCAATTCATCGGCTTCAGCGGTGGTATTGGTAAAAGGCTTCTCGACCACCACATGCTTGCCAGCTTCTAAAGCTTGTTTCGTCAATTTATAATGCACATCGTTTGAAGTGGCCACGACCACAAGATCTACAAGCTCATCGTTGATGATGTCATCTGCACTTTCCACCGCTATTGCTTGTGGATACCGTTCCTGTAAGAGCTGTTTTTGTTCAGCTTTTCTCGCGGTAACCTTATAGAGCTCCAAACCGGGGGTTCCTATGATGAACGGCGCATGGAATACTTGCCCGCCAATCGAAAAACCGATAAGCCCAACTTTATATTTTTTCATATTACATTCTTTCTGGAACCTGAATACCTAACAAACGCATACTTTCCGCAATGATCTTTGCAGCCACGGCTGAGAGATGTAAGCGAAAGGTCTTGACATCTGCATCTTCGGCCTTCAAGATCGTTTCTTCGTGATAGAATTTATTGTAGAGCTTGGCAATTTCGTAGGCATAATTTGCCAGTTGCGCGGGCGAAAACTCTTTGGCCGAAGCCTCCAATACCTGCGGGTAGCTGCTCAATCCCTGTACGAGGTCCTGCTCATAGGACGAAAGGGATGCCGGGATTGCCGAAGCGTGGCTGATCTCGAAGTCAGCCTTGCGCAATACCGATTTGATACGTGCATGCGTATATTGTATAAACGGACCGGTATGTCCTTGAAAATCCACCGATTCTGCAGGATCAAACAACAGGCGTTTTTTAGGATCGACTTTCAACAAGAAATATTTTAAAGCACCCATCCCTATCGTGTCGTAAAGCAGGGCTTTCTCTTCTTCCGACAAGCCTTCTGTTTTCCCTAGTTCTTCGGTGCGCGCTTTCGCCGTCTCGATCATCTCGTTCATCAGGTCGTCTGCATCCACCACCGTTCCTTCCCTCGACTTCATCTTTCCTGAGGGAAGATCTACCATGCCGTAGGATAAATGGAACATGCCTTCAGCCCAAGACTTGCCTAGTTTTTTAAGGATAAGAAACAACACCTTGAAATGATAGTCTTGCTCATTGCCTACCACATAAATAGACTCGTCCATTTGGAACTCGTCGTACTTTAACTGCGCAGTACCTAAATCTTGGGTGATGTAGACCGAAGTTCCGTCGGCACGCAACACAAGCTTTTGGTCCAGTCCTTCGTCCGTAAGATCAATCCATACCGAATTGTCTTCTTTTCGGAAGAACACACCGCTCTCCAGTCCTTCGATAATAATGTCCTTACCCAACAGGTAGGTGTTCGACTCGTAATAAAACTTATCAAAGTCTACACCCAGTTGCTTGTATGTTTTTTCGAAGCCATCATACACCCAACCGTTCATGGTTTTCCATAGATTGATAACATCTTCGTCTGCGGCCTCCCATTTCTGCAGCATAAGTTGCGCCTCTTTGATCAGCGGTGCATTTTTCTTCGCCTCCTCTTCCGTTTGTCCTTCTACTTTTAAAGCATCAATCTCCTGTTTGTAGGCCTTGTCAAAAATGACGTAGTACTTACCCACCAAATGATCGCCCTTGAGGCCGGAAGAAGACGGCGTTTCGCCATGGCCAAATTTAAGCCACGCGAGCATGGATTTACATATATGTATACCGCGGTCGTTTACCAAATTGGCTTTCACTACATCGTAACCGTAGGCTTTGAGAATCTCCGCGACAGAGTAGCCGAGGAGATTATTGCGAATGTGGCCCAAATGCAGCGGTTTGTTGGTATTCGGCGAGCTGTATTCCACCATGAGGCGTTTGCCGTTAGCAGGAAAGGTTCCAAATGCAGGATCGATCAATTGGGTATTGACCAAATCGATCCAATAGCTATCCGAAAGGCTGATATTCAAAAACCCTTTTATGACGTTGAATGCCGCTATTTCCTGAACGTTCTCCCGAAGCCAAGTACCAATTTCTTCAGCCGTTTGCTCTGGCGATTTTTTTGAAAAACGCGTGACCGGGAACACGACGATCGTGATATGTCCCTCGAACTCTTTGCGGGTCTCTTGCAGAGTCACCTGTGTTTCGGGCAGCGACGCATCGTATAGCGCTTTTACCGCTTCAATTGTTTGTGTTATTAACCTGTTTTGGATAGAATAAGCCATGTAATTATTTCGTAATTTTTATAACTTTCTGATAATGAAACTTAAAAATATCAAGCCTCATAGCGAGGTATTCATATCGAAAGTATATCTTTGCCAAAAATAATAAAAAATGCAGAGCTATCAGGAATTTCTTGACTTAAGTGTTGGTTTTCCACAAGACGGATTCGAGATTATCGATGACGAATTGTACTTCCACGATTTGAATTTGATGGAAATGATAGAGACGTACGGCACGCCCTTGCGTTTTACCTATTTACCCATTGTTAGTAAAAAAATTCAGCAGGCAAAGATCTTGTTTCAAACAGCAATTTTGAAACATAACTACCGCGGATCTTACAAATACTGCTATTGTACGAAATCTTCACACTTCAAACATATTGTTGAAGAGGCCTTGAAAAACGAGATCCACTTGGAAACGTCTTCGGCATTTGACATGCCGATGATCGATTCATTGGAGCGTCAAGGAACAGTAACCAAAGATATTACGGTGATTTGTAATGGCTTTAAAACCTACCAATACAAACAGTATATCATTGATATGATCCATGATGGTTATACCAATATTATTCCCGTTTTGGACAACAAGGAAGAGTTTAATCTTTACGATGACGAGATTGAGCTGGAGGCACCTTGTGCCTTAGGTATCCGTATAGCCTCGGAAGAGCAACCGGATTCGCAGTTTTATACCTCGCGTCTTGGTATCCGCCAAGAGGATGTCATCGACTTTTATAACAATAAAATCGTTGACAATCCAAACTTCAAGGTTAAGTTATTGCATTTCTTCATCAACTCCGGTATTTCGGATACGCCCTATTATTGGAATGAGTTGGAGAAGTACGTTACCCTATACTGTAAATTCAAGAAGATAAATCCGGATTTGGATACCTTGGATATTGGCGGTGGTATGCCGTTCAAGGATTCTTTGGTGCACGATTTTGATTACGAGTATATGGTCAATGAAATTGTGAACCGTATCAAACAGATTTGTGCGCACCATGAAGTTATGGAACCAGATATTATTACTGAATTCGGTAAGTATACGGTAGCTGAAGCTTCCGGTATCTTGTACAAGGTGCTAGGGCGTAAACAACAAAACGATCGTGAAAAGTGGTTTATGATTGACGGTTCTTTTATTACGAATCTTCCGGACGTTTGGGCCTTAAATCAAAAATATATTTTGCTACCGATCAACAATTGGGATTCGGAGTACGAGCGCGTTAACTTGGGTGGTATCACCTGTGATGGGCAAGATTACTACAATCAGGAAGCCCATATGAACTCGGTATTTATGCCAAAAACCCGCAAGGTACAGTATTTAGGTTTTTTCCATACTGGTGCTTACCAAGATGTGCTTAGCGGATATGGCGGTATCCACCATTGTTTGTTACCATCGCCGAAACACGTTTTAGTGCGTCGCAATCGCGATGAAACATTTAATTACGAAGTGTTTGGTGAAGAGCAGAATTCCAAGCAGGTGATGAAATTATTGGGATACCAATAGCGACAGCCTAACAGCCATAAAAAAAGCGTTTCCTCGGAAACGCTTTTTTTATGGCTGTTCCATTTAGGTTTTCGCGTCCATCAATTTGTCTGCTTTTTTGTTCGGAACGCCCATGATCATTTTGATTACAAAAGGCCTATCCGTTTCGAGTGCGGCTGGAAGTTGTATATCGTAGTACGTATTTTTGTCAAGATCCAGTCCGATGTCCGCATGATGTACAGGCAGCGTTGAGCCATTCATCAAGAGCTGCGCCCTAACGGGCACTGCGGCAGCGTTCTTCTGTATAGCTATGCGTATCCTGTTATTCACCGGTCTATTAAACACAGTGAGGTACAGGTTACCCTGCTTTTGGGTGTAGTATCCAAATTTGCTTACAGGAAGATCAGCATGTTTGGCGCCGTAGATGGCTTCTCTGTTAACAGCGAGCCATTGACCTATCTCTGCGGCTATTTTATCTTCTTGGGGATGCATATTTCCTAAGCCATCTGGCCCAAAATTCAACACAAAATTCCCGTTCATCGAAACGCATTGCATCAACATATCCAGTATATCGTCCGTATCTTTACAGTACAAACCAGACCAGTCTTTCATGTAGCCCCATCCGTTTGGTGGAATCGTCATCACTGCATCCCAGTCGTTGCCGTCCAGCCAGCTGTAGTCTGCCGGCAGCTTTCGTTCCCAGCCTTGCTCGTAGTCACCCAAAAGCCGTCCATTACTATCAAAATGTCTTTTGCCGTACTCATCGTTACGAAAGCGCGAGCCAATGATTAATCCGGGATGTTTAGTGCGCAGCTCCTTTTCGAGATTGTACGTAAACTCGGCAGCTTGCACCCAAGAGCGATCCCAAGTGCCATCAAACCAAAAGCCTTTAATGGATGGATAGTTTTCCAATTGTTCCAGCAATTGATTACGCGTATACGCCAAGAACTTAGCGAAACGTTCTTTTTCCTCAGCTGTTTTTGGCTCAGCGCTCATGTAATTGGGATTGTTCCATTCTAAGATGGAGAAGTAGAGGAACACATCGATGCCCTCAGCATCATAGGCGTCTACAATTTCTTTAACAATATCTTTCTTATAAGGTGTTTGGCTGATGTTGTAATCGGTATATTTCGATGGCCACATGGCAAAGCCATCGTGGTGCTTGGTGGTAAATATCACATACTTGGCGCCCATCGCTTTCGCCTGCTTCGCCCAACGTTTCGCATCAAAATCAGTTGGGTTGAATTGCTTATACAGGTTGTTATAGGTTGTCGCCCAATTTTTTGGAGCCGTTGGTCCTCGCCAAGAACGTATCCACTCGGAGGCTGCCGCCCCGCCACGCGCACTGACGCCTTCCCATTCATTTCCCGGGATGGCATAGAGCCCCCAGTGTATAAATTGCCCCAATCCATAGTTGCGAAAGCGTTCCATGGCCTCATCGGTTCGATGGGCTTCTGTTATCGGTCCATACCGAAGCTCTTTCTGTCCTGTAGGCTTTTCCTTGCGTCCGGTCCACTGTGCGGATACAGGAAATTGCATAGCAAATATCAATAGGAAAATTGCACATAATAAGCGTTTATTCATGGCTTGTAGGGTTTATTTTGTTAGCTTGTGTTCTTTTAACGTCCATTGCATTTCATCACGCAGCTGTATATTTCCGCGACTGCCTGTAGCGACAATAGTGTTCTTACCGGGTTGTAACTCAGCGTTGTTGACCACCCAATGCTTGCCATTGACACCTTGCTGCGCTTCGTAGGCTTTGCCATTGACGCTGATACGAATATCCGTCAGGTTGGAAAATAGCTGTATTTTAGTTGTTTCTTTGCTCCTTTCGTTATCGCGTCGATTTGCGAGGTAAAGCATAGGCTCTGGGTTCCAATTTGCTTTGTACCAATAAAACGCATCTTTTTTCTGTAAGCGGTCAAAAGTCACCAACCCTTTTAGGTTTCTTGCGTTCACGCCGCCGCGATTCCACGCCGGAACGGCAAATTCAAACATATTCCATAGATAAGAAGCAACAATTATGGGGTTCCGCTCTATGGCAGCCCACTGTTGTATATGTGTTTCGGTTTGGTAATTCTCGGGAAAAGATTTGCCATTGACGACGTCGCGAGGTGGACTAACATCTTCCTGTCCAATAGCGATATTGCCATCTGCACCATATTCCGAAAGGATAATCTTGTAGCCGGGAAACTGTTGCTGCACATTTTGCGCCCATGGTTCAAGATCGGCGATCTTTCCGCCATACCAACCGAAGTAGTGGTTGATGCCTTGAACGTCTGTGTTTAAATTTTCTTGACGATCAATAACATTGTATCCCGTGACGGATGCGGTGTAACGATCAGGATCGAGCGTTTTTGCTATATCGTTGAGCTGCCGAGATAGTACGGGTACCTGCTCATCGGCGGTCTTCGCATAAACCTCATTGTGTACGCCCCAAATATAGATGGAAGGATGGTTGAAGTTTTGCTTCACCAATTCTGACATCTGTTGCTTGGCGTTCTCACTTTCATAATAGGATACCCGATTTACAAAAGGAATCTCTGCCCAAGTCAAAAAGCCCAACGTATCAGCTAGGGCATATACTTCTGGCGACTGTTGATAATGCGCAAGCCGTATCGTGGTGACTCCCATTTCTTTCATCAACATAAAATCTTGTTTATGTTGTTCAAAGGTTAAGGCAGAACCATAGCCTTGGCGATCTTGATGCCTACATACGCCATGCATAGGATACTTCTTTCCATTCAGGTATACAGCATCCCCGCCCACGATGTTGATAGACCTTATACCTAAAGGTTGTTTTATATAATCCATTTCCTTTCCATCAATCCATACTTTTGCATGCAGCGAATACAGGTAAGGATCGTGCACACCATCCCACAGCCTTGGGTTCTTGACCCGAATTTCTTTGTCGATGTATGTTACGCCTTGCGGCGAAATCTGTATAGCCTCCTTCTGCGTGGTAACGAGCTTATTCTTGTCATCGCGAATTTCGATCAGTAACTCTCCTTTTTGCGTAACTTTCTCTGTGGTTTCCAATTTCGCAAGGACGGTAATACGAGCTTGTCGGTTCGATACTTCCCGCTGACGTATGAAGAGTCCAGGCGCGGCCTGATCCGTCACTACAAATCCTGTTTTACTGGTGCTAATCAGATGCACTGGTCGGTAAATGCCGCCATAGACAGGAAACAGAAATTGATTTGTGGGAATGACGTCTTTCCTGGCCTTATTATCCGTAATTAGGGTAACTGTATTTTCCTCGCCGTATAGGACAGAGTTGCTTATTTCAAACACGAACATCGCGTAACCACCTTTATGTTCCCCAATATAGTTGTCGTTGATGTAGACTTGTGCTACGGCGCCTACGCCTTCAAATTTTAAAAAGGTGCGTCGTTCTTTTTGATCGGCGGCGATGGTAAATTTCTTTCGGTAAATGGCTTTCCCTTCGAAGAAATTTCGATCTCGTTGCATGTCATCGCGGTTATACGTGTGGGGCAGGTTTACATCCTCCCAAATTTCGGGGCTTGTCCATTGGCCTTGGGATAGCTTGAATTTCTCTCCGTTTTCAAAATCGGTAAAGAAGGTGCTGTTGTTGGCCTTGAAATATTGCCAACCGTCATTAAATGTGGTCTGCCTTCGTGATTGCCCAGAGGCAACACCGCAAGTTAAAAATAGACCGCTTGCGATAAATGGAATAAAAAGTTTTAGAATCATATCTATCATTGGCTGTCAAAAGCCTCGGCAAGATATACAATATATGTTTAGGACATGTTCAGCAAACGTTTGCACAATCAGCTTAAACGTTTTCGTAATGTTTTGAATATGCTTACGACGAGCGGCAGCCAATAACACATGCCCCACTAGGCACAAAAAAAGAGCCTTTGAGGCTCTTTTTATAGTTTTTTTTTCTGTTTCTATGCTTCTGGAGCATCCTCTCGGAATGGGGCTTCCTCATCAAATTCACCCTCCCATTTGGCAACAACAACAGTAGCCAAACAGTTACCAATAACGTTCACGGATGTTCGAGCCATATCCATCAACTCGTCAATGCCTAATATCGCTGCTATAACAAATGTAGGCAATCCAAATTGGTCGGCAGTAGCGATAAGTACAATCAGTGATGCACGGGGTACGGCAGCCACACCTTTGGAGGTAATCATTAGGGTGAAGGCAATCAGGAGCTGTTGTCCGATGGTCAATGGAATACCTGCAGCCTGCGCCACAAAAATCGAAGCCAGCGACAGATAAAGTGAAGTTCCATCTAAATTAAAGCTATAGCCTGTGGGAATAACGAAGGAAACGATCTTGCGCGGCACGCCGAACTTCTCCATGGCACTCATCGCTTTCGGCAGCGCCGCGTCAGAGCTTGTTGTAGCGAAGGCGATGGAAACGGGTTCTTTTATAGCGCTGATAAACTTCTTTACTGGAATTTTCAAGAACAAAGCGATAGGCAGCAATACACAGGATAAAAACAGGATTAATGCCAAATACAGACTTGCCAATAGCATAAACAGATTTTTCAGAATATCGACACCCAAGTGACCCACGGTGTAGGCCATGGCAGCCCCCACGCCTATTGGCGCAAAAAGCATGACGATATTCGTGAACTTAAACATTGCTTCGGACAGACTTTCCGTAAAATCTACCAATGGCTTTCGCTTTTTCTCTTCCACTAAGGCGAGGCCAATACCGAATAACACGCCGAAAATAACGATCTGCAAGACCTTGTTCTCATAAACTGCTTTTACAATATTCTCCGGAAAAGTATCACGGATAAAAGCATTAAATTTATATACGCCATGCACTTCGGGCGCGATATGATCCAGCGCTTTCTGATCAGCGTCGGCCACCGCGCTGCTGGCGGGCAGCGTTTCATGCGGCATATTAGACACATCAACACCGACACCAGCTTTGGTCAAGTTGATAACGATCAATCCAATGAATATAGCACAGGTAGTCGCGGAAACAAAATATAGCATAGACTTCCAAGCCATTCGACCGACCGATTTGAGGTCGGAATGTCCTGCAATACCGAAGACCAACGTCGCAAACAAAATCGGGCCGACGATGGTTTTAACCAATTTGATGAAACCTTGTGAAAGTGGCTGCATGGACCGAGCTAAATCTGGAAAGTCAAGTCCAAGGAAGACGCCCAAAATAAGGCAGGTTAAGATCCAAGTCGTTAAATTTTTCCTAAAGATGGCATTCAAGGTCAAAACAGCAGCTACAACCCACCGAACACCCATCATAAAGCTAGGATTTATAGCAAACCAATTGAATTCATAAATTAGGGTTAAGATAATGGCGATCGAAACAGTAAAAAGGGTTATAAAACCAACTTGTTTTTTTAGCATTTAGTCTTGTTTATATGTTTCTAAAGCAACAAAAATAGAAAAATTGACCTTGATACCAAATTATACACCGTATTAAAAACGATATAAAAGAAAAAAGCACCGCGGTATTGCGGTGCTTTTTTCTATATCGAGCGCTTCATTACTCGGCATGCAACCAAGCTTTTTTCGCTAGAAGCTCTTCTTCTGTTTCTACAATCTCTTCATCTTCCACACAACAATCTACGGGGCATACAGCGGCACATTGTGGCTCATCATGAAAACCTACACACTCCGTACACTTGTCTGAAACAATATAATAGACTTCGTCCGAAATCGCGTCCTGTGCGGCGTTAGCATCTAATGTTACGCCATCACCAAAATCGATAACACCCTCTAAAGCTGTACCCTCAGCGAATTTCCAGCTCACACCAGCATCATATATTGCGTTGTTTGGGCATTCTGGTTCGCATGCCCCACAATTTATACATTCGTCAGTAATTTTAATTGCCATTTATAACCTCACAATTATAATAAATAAACTAATTTTGTCGCGTCTCTCAACGATAATACTATACAAAGTTAGTAGTTATTTGTTAAGAGACACAAAGATACTTGAAAAAATTAAGAGAACGATTCTAAATTATTCTATTTTGACAAAGAAACAACGAATTGACGCCTTTGTCGCATTGGGCGAATTTCTACAATCCGGGCATGAACGTATAGAGCGTGTGATAGCACAGGCGGCCGTTAAAAACCCTTGGTATACAGCTGCTAATACACGGAAGCAGCTATCGGCCATTGCCGCCAACTTACAGACGGATTCGTTGGAAGCATGGCTCGCTCCTTATCCAGATGCCAACAGCTCTAAAATCGTGGGGCTAATTTTGGCCGGTAATATACCGTTGGTTGGGTTTCAAGATATTTTGTCCGTCTTGTTGGCCGGCTTTCATGCAGCCGTTAAAGTGTCTTCAGATGATGCCGGATTGACAACGTTTATACGCGATGAGCTATTGACTATTGAACCAGCATTTGCCGAAAAGCTATCCATCGTTGACAGACTGAAACACTATGATATGATCATCGCAACAGGAAGCGATAATAGCGCACGTTATTTTGAACATTATTTTGGGAAGAAACCCCATATCATTCGTAAAAACAGAAATTCGGTTGCTATTCTTACCGGTACGGAAAATGAAGAAGAGTTGCGCGCATTGGGCAATGACATCTTTGATTATTTCGGATTAGGATGCCGCTCGGTGTCTAAAATATATTTACCTAAAGATTTCCCTGTTGCTCGCTTTTTTGAGGCTATTGAACCGTTTCAGACCATACGCGATCATTTTAAGTATGGCAACAATTACGACTACAATAAATCTATTTACCTGATTAATGGCGAGCAGCATTTCGACAACGGTTTTCTGCTGCTAAAGAAAGATGAGCGCTTGGCCTCTCCCCTGTCTGTGCTGTTTTACGAGGAGTACAATACGGGAGAAGAGTTGCTGAACAAGCTACATACAGAAGCCGATAAAATTCAATGCTTGGTTTGTCAGGCGCCTATCAACATTAAGATCCCCGTGTTTCCATTGGGCGGAAGCCAGTGTCCGGGTTTAACCGACTATGCTGACGGTGTCGATGTACTAGCCTTTCTTTTTGCCGAGCTAGACACATAATTTGTGGCAGCTGAAACAAACAGGTTTCATAAAATATGCTAACTTTGTTTTTATGTATGTTATTAAAGTAAAGGGCGTCGCCAAGATTCCAGACTATGTGCAACTGCGGGATGAAGGATTCACGTTGCTCGCTTATTTTCGTGTCGATAGACCTGATAAATCTTTAGAAAAGATAGGTCTAGGTGACAAAGCGGCATACATTATGCAGATTGTGCAAGAAATGCCCTTCGGGCAAATAAAAAAAATTGACGTTTAAACGGCGAATATGATAGAGAATACAGTTATAAAATTAAAGAACGTAGATATTTATCAACAAAAGCATTTGGTGCTTTCTCATGTAAACCTCGACATTAATCAAGGGGAATTTATCTACTTGATTGGACAATCTGGAACGGGCAAGAGTAGCCTTTTGAAGATTATATACGGAGATCTTTACATTGGTAGTGGTGAAGGCATGGTGGCAGGCTTTGACCTAAAAAAGCTTCATGAGAACGATGTTCCCTTCTTGCGTAGAAAATTGGGGATCGTGTTTCAGGATTTCCACCTTTTGAATGATAGAACTGTCGAGAAAAACCTTGAATTTGCCTTGCGCGCAACGGGATGGACAGAGCGTGGTCTGATTGAAAACCGTATGTTGGATGTATTGGAAAAGGTAGGCTTACGTTCAAAGCTGCGCAAGATGCCGCATGAGCTTTCTGGTGGTGAGCAGCAACGTGTAGTTATTGCACGAGCACTGCTGAACAATCCCGAGATTATCTTGGCCGATGAGCCTACGGGAAACTTGGATCCTGCGACTTCCGAGGAAATTGTATTGCTACTACGCGATATCGCCGCATCGGGAACGGCGGTGCTCATGGCCACTCACGATTACCAGATCATTAAAAATATGCCTGCACGCATTGTAAAAACAGCTGACACCGCGCTGTACGACAATGTGGCCATTTAAGCGATTAACTGACATAACATCCGGAAACCGACATATTGCTAGTTTATTCCAACGTAAACTGACAGCGTGTCGGTTTTCTATGTCATGGCAATATTATTGCGCGGTGGAATTGGGTATTAGCAAGAGCTACAACATTTAGATATGATGAACGAACAGGAAAACAATATTCAAGACGAAAACGTAGAAAATTTGGCACAAAATGGCGCCGTAGATGCGGACCTTGAGGCTACAGCCGAGGTAAGCGAGGAAGAAAAGTTGCGTAGCGAGCTATCCGTTGCAACGGATAAATATGCGCGCCTATTTGCCGAGTTTGACAATTATAAAAAGAGGACATCCAAAGAACGTGTGGAGCTTATTCAGTCGGCGAGCAAGGATGTGTTAAATAAACTTTTACCAGTATTAGATGATTTGGATCGCGCGCTAACGGCAATGCAAACAGCGCAGGAGATTGAATCGGTGAAACAAGGGATTGACCTGGTGAACCAAAAGTTCCGTAAGACCCTATCACAAGAAGGATTGAAAGAAATGGAAGATCTTATCGGAAAACCTTTTGATCCTGAATTTCAGGAAGCTATTACGGCAATCCCATCTCCTTCTCCGGATTGGAAAAATAAAGTAATTGACGTTGTTGAAAAAGGATACTTTTTGAATGACAAAGTAGTTCGTTTCGCAAAAGTAGTTATAGGTCAGTAGAAGATGGCGAAGAGAGATTATTATGATGTATTAGGCGTCGCACGATCAGCAGATGCCGCCGAGATTAAATCGGCTTATCGCAAGTTAGCCATCAAATTTCACCCCGATAAGAATCCGGATGATAAGGATGCGGAGGAAAAATTCAAGGAGGCAGCCGAAGCTTACGAAATCCTGAGCAACCCCGAAAAGCGTCAGCGTTACGACCAGTTTGGTCATAATGGTAACTCGGCATCCGGATTTGGCGGTGGCGGCATGAATATGGATGATATCTTCAGTCAGTTTGGCGATATCTTTGGTGGCGGCAGTCCTTTTGAAAGCTTCTTTGGCGGCGGTAGCCGTGGCGGTGGCGGAAGACGCGTGCAGCGTGGATCCAACCTACGTATCAAAGTGAAGCTTACCCTAGAGGAGATCGCTAAAGGTGTAGAAAAGAAAGTAAAAGTTAACAAGCAGGTACACTGCCACACCTGTAGCGGAACGGGAGCAAAAGATAAGTCTTCCTATCATACATGTAATACCTGTGGCGGTTCTGGTTCTGTACGCCGTGTAACCAATACTATATTGGGACAGATGCAAACCACAAGCACCTGCCCTACCTGTAACGGTGAAGGTGTTGAAATTACGTCGAAATGTACTACATGTAAAGGTGAAGGACTGGAGCGAGGCGAAGAAACCATAGCGATCAATATTCCTGCAGGTGTAAGTGAAGGTATGCAGCTTTCGATGAGTGGCAAAGGTAACGCAGCGCCGCGTGGTGGTGTTCCCGGTGATTTGATTATCCTGATTGAGGAGGTGCCTCACGAGCATCTAAAACGTGACGGCATCAACATCATTTATGACCTCTATATCAATTTTGCCGATGCCGCGCTGGGTACGAGCGTGGAAATTCCAACAATTGATGGAAAGGCAAAGATTAAGATCGATCCAGGTACACAAGGTGGAAAAATATTGCGCTTGAAAGGTAAAGGTGTGCCTG
The DNA here is from genome assembly GCF_033955345.1 of Sphingobacterium bambusae. Classification (NCBI taxonomy): domain Bacteria; kingdom Pseudomonadati; phylum Bacteroidota; class Sphingobacteriia; order Sphingobacteriales; family Sphingobacteriaceae; genus Sphingobacterium; species Sphingobacterium bambusae. Next base: position 5,411,607 of record NZ_CP138332.1, on the reverse strand, counting down.
AAGTGAACTCTTACCACAAAGGAGACCAGCTGGTTTACGTTAATGTGTGGACGCCGAAAGTAGTATCTCCAGAAGAGCGTTCGCTATTGGAGAAACTAAAAGGATCTGCAAACTTTAAACCACAGCCCGGAAAAAGTGAAAAATCGTTCTTTGAACGTATCAAAGAATACTTCGAATAAAAACGAATATATTTAATCTTCGAAAGCCCAATGAAAATTGGGCTTTTTTTATGCAGCTACTACCAATCTTGTCCCTACTCAGTAGCGAAAACCTAGCCCACTATGCCGTCAAAAGCATAATCTTTCGAACAGCTGAAACTGCCATTTATGACGCGAGACATGCAACTATCGTCATCTACACGTCACCGAACTGCCAAAAGCTGTCAATTCATCCGATAAGCTGTCAAAATTGAGGTTACAGACGAAAAAACAATTGTAAAAACCTGTTAAAAAGCTATTTATAACAAATAAAACCCGACAAACATTTGTTTACACCATAACTTTAACACTTCGATGAGCGTTAAATTTATTTGAAAAACAAACAGTTGCATAAACAAACAATTTAATGACAAACAACAAATTCCCTTGGCATAAAGATTGAACAATCTGAACACATATGACGAATAGTCAAATATTAAAAACAAATTTAATTTCAAGTAACATGAAAAAATTATTCTTAACACTAACAGCGGTTACCGCATTAACACTAGCATCTCAAGCACAAACTGAAAAAGGAAAATTCCTCGTAGGCGGTCAAGTAGGTTTTGAAACATCGAAGATTAAAGATACAGATTTAAAGCAAAACGCATTTTCCATTAATCCAACAGCTGGTTACTTTGTGAGCGACAATTGGGCAGTGGGTACAGGTGTAGGTTACAGTTGGTCAAAAAATGAGAATCCTACAGCTACGACAAAAGAAAACGCTTTTCAAGTAGCGCCTTTTGTAAGAAATTATATTGGTGAAGGGCAATTTAAGTTCTTCTCCCAACTATCTGTTCCTATGCAATGGGGTAAGAACACCCAAGAAGCAGTTGGTGCTGAAACCGAGGAAAAATTTGCAAAATATGGTGTGGAATTGGCGCCAGGTTTCGCTTTCTTCCCTAGCAGCAAAGTAGGTATCGAATTGAAAGTGCGTGGTTTATACTTTGATTCAGAAAAAAATAAGACTACTGACGTCACTACAAATAAATTTGGCTTAGACGCAAACTCTTTAGCCCCTACATTAGGCGTACAGTTTTACTTTTAATTATTCGTACACGATACAACAACACGTCCTCCAAAATTGGAGGACGTCTTTTTTTGATCAAAGCTCATCATAGCCGCGGATGGCTCTCTCCTCGCCGACCGTATCGGCAGTGTCTCGCCCTACAAGAATCTATTTTTAATTTTTACTTTTAAATCTTTACCTTCTTTATTTTCCTACTTTTGCAGGATGGAGCTTCAGCACATTCTTCAACGTTTGCAGATTTCGGAACTTAACGAAATGCAGCAAGCTGTACTTGAGCATTACGATGCATCAAAAGATTTCATTTTGCACTCACCTACCGGAACGGGGAAAACACTTGCTTTCACCTTACTGCTAGGGAAGCACCTATCAACGGAAACACATACCACACAGGTCATGTTGCTTGTTCCTACGCGCGAGTTGGCGCTGCAAATAGAACAAGTCGTAAAAAAAGTGCACCAAGGCATCAAGGTTACCTGCGTGTATGGCGGGAATGATACGAAAACAGAGCGCAATAAATTGCGCGAGGCGCCTGCAATCCTGATTGGTACACCCGGTCGGGTAAGCTATCACTTAGAACGTGGCCACCTAGATACAGCTGGCGTACACACCCTTGTGTTGGATGAATTCGATAAATCTTTGGAATTCGGCTTTCATGGACAAATGGTATCCATTATTGAGCAGCTGAGAAATCTACGTCATCGGGTGCTGACTTCGGCCACAAAAATGGAAGAAATTCCAGCCTTTACAGGGATCCGCGATTATGTTACCGTTGATTTTTCCAGTGATGGGCAATCGGTACCACAGCTCGTTATCAAAAAAGTAATTGCAGCAGCCCAACATAAACTGAAGGCGTTGTTCAGCTTGCTGTGTATGAATGCCGGCAAGAAGACCATCATCTTCTGTAATCATCGCGATGCTGTAGATCATATAAGCCTGCTATTGGAGGAACGCGAGGTTATACACGATCTTTTTCACGGCGGACTAGAACAGTCCGACCGGGAATTGGCTTTGCTAAAGTTTAGGAACAATTCTAACCGAATATTAATCACGACAGATCTTGCCGCCAGGGGCCTAGATATACCGGAGGTTGACACGATCATACATTATCAATTGCCGTATAAGGAAGATGCGTTCATCCATCGCAATGGACGCACTGCACGTATGCAAGCAAAAGGCGAAGTGTTTGTGATTCTAAAGCCTGAAGAACTTTATCCCTACATGGATGCGGATAGTGAGATCGTGGATTTGGACGAAACATATCCTGTTCCGGCTAACGCACCCTTTGCGACCTTATACATAACCGGTGGAAAAAGAGATAAAATAAATAAAATCGATATCGTCGGCTTTCTGTTAAGTTTGCCGGATATACAAAAAGACGACATCGGTCTTATTGAAGTAAAAGAGAAGGAATCTTTTGTAGCAGTAAAGCGCGAACTAGCAGTAGCGATCAGTAAAGCGGCGACAAACCAAAAAATAAAAGGAACAAAAGTACGCGTTGGCCGCACCTAGCGGCCTCCTACTTTAAGTAGCGTACTATTTCTTGGGGTACCAATGCCACAATATCACCATCATTGCGATAGATATCGCGTACAATGGTCGAAGAAACGTGTGCTAGCCCCGATTTGGCCATCAAAAAATAAGTTTCTATACTCGGCGCCAACGACAAGTTGTTTTGTGCTATGGCATTTTCGAACTCAAAATCTTGCGTATTACGCAGGCCGCGCAAGATATAACTCGCTCCTACTTGCTGACAGAAATGTACGGTTAGCCCGGTAAATTGCTGCACCTCTACCCTTGGGTTTTCCGAGAATAGAGCAGAAATGGCGGCCTCGCGATCCGCATAGTCCATCATCCCTTGCTTGGCGCTATTGATACCTATGGCAATAACGATCTTGTCGAACAAGTGCAAGCCCCGTTGAACCAAATCCAAATGTGCTACGGTGAAGGGATCAAATGATCCCGCAAAAACAGCTATTTTCATAAGTTTACAACATTTTCAGGATGCGTATAAAAGCTGAACGACGAATACCCATATTTTCTGGTATCGAGATAACCCTCCTGCTCGTCCATCTTCCGTGTAGATGGGTGTTCTACCACCAAGATGCCCTGAGGATTTAAGAGCCCATTTTTTAAAATAATGCTGGCCAACTGTGGTAATTGCGGTAGGTCGTAGGGAGGATCTGCAAAAATAAAATCATATTGCTTTTTACAGGTCGACAAATATTTGAGCACATCGGCTTTCCGTGTGCTGATGACATCTGTTTTCAACTTTAACGTCGTCTCTTTGATGTATTGCAAACACTTGAAGTGGATATCAACGGCGTCTACGGACATCACGCCACGCGAAGCTAGTTCGAAACTAATGTTGCCTGTACCCGCGAAAAGATCCAAACAAGTGCATTCCTCTAGGGAGAGCTTGTTTTCCAAGATATTAAACAGCGCCTCTTTAGCAATATCTGTAGTGGGCCGAACCGGAAGATTGGTTGGTGGATGAAGCCGGAGACCTCCATATTGTCCGCCTATGATACGCATAACCGAAAATCAGCCATTAAATTTAAGGAACGAATATGTGCCTGCACCTCTGGCTCGCTGCTGTGCAACTTGACACGCGCCTGCATCAACTGAACCGTTTTTCCATGTCGCTGTGCCACGGCCATAAAAGGGTGTTCTGCGGTCACGCCTGACAATAAAACTTGGCTGAATTGATCTGTCATACCGAGGTTGTTGCAAACGTTTAACACGAAATATTGTAGGTCTGCCACCTGTTCTACATCAAATATATTGTAGAATTGTAGCTCTTTTCCTTGAAACACAAACAAATCTACTTGTTTATCTTTTGCATGTATACCCAATACCTGACCTGTTTCCGGCAGATAGCGTTGTGCTGTCGCCAAAACCACCTGAAAATCAGCTATGAACTTTGCCTGCGGAAAAATAGCTGACCAACGCTTGTGCAAAAAGAGGTCAAATTGAAAAACCCCAGTGATATGAAGCCGATCAATGGATTCGGCCTGCGTGCGTTTCAGCTGTTCATCCTGTACAAATGCCTGATAGTGTTCCATGCGTCGGCTGTCGTAAACCTCTGATGGCACTAACGTAAAGCTCTGCAAGGGCAAACTGATAGTGATATCCTGAAATGGTAAGCCTAAAAGTTTGGTTGCCTCTGTGTCCGGTGTTTGTGACGGATACGAGTAAAGCGCTTGAACCTCTAGCGATTCATCCAACACAATCAGGGTATCTGTCGTGAAATCGGATTTGATCAGTAGCTGATAGTGAGGGATATAATGTAAGTGAAAGTTTTCTGCCGTGTACTTCATGTAAATTATGCCGTTAAGCCTCGAGTAATAAACAAAATTAGCTTTTACAATTGATTTGACCAACCTTTTAAATAACTTTGATGATGCGCATTCAAAACCTGCTGATTCAACAGTTTGCTTGGTCTCCCACGGGGCAACAGAAGGAGCTATTTGCTTTGTTGGAAGAATTTTTACTAACCTTCAATCCAGCTTCTTGTTTTTTATTGAAAGGATATGCTGGAACGGGAAAGACGAGCACGATAAGCGCTTTAGTGAAGGTGCTACCTTCGTTGAACAAACGCGTATTTTTATTGGCGCCGACAGGCCGTGCAGCCAAAGTGATGTCGCATTATTCGGGACGTAAAGCCTATACTATTCATAAAAAGATTTACCGCAAAAAATCGGCATCGACGATTGAGCTGGATTTTGTTTTGGCAGAAAACCAGCATGAAAATACCCTGTTCATTGTGGATGAAGCCTCGATGATCGCCGATGACGGGCTGCAATTTTTCTCGAGGAGTCTGTTAGATGATCTTATTCGCTATGTACAATCGGGCAGCAACTGCTGCCTGATGTTTGTGGGAGATACCGCGCAGCTGCCACCAGTGGGCATGTTGGAAAGCCCGGCACTCGATGCCGAACATATCCAAGCAAATTATCATTTACAAACTTTCCATTACGAATTGCGCGAGGTGGTAAGGCAGCGCCAGGAGTCTGGTATTTTGTATAATGCGACCAAGGTGCGTGATGATATCGATCTTGAGCAGCAGCAAGACAGCCTCCCTTTTCCGCAGTTCCACACCAAGGGGTTTCCTGATATTTTTAGAATGAACGGAGACCGGCTGATCGAGGGCTTACACTATAGCTATGACACCTTTGACATACAGAACGCTATTGTGATCTGCAGATCAAACCGATCGGCAAACCTATATAATCAACACATTCGAAACCAGATTTTATTTCGGGACGAGGAAATTACAGGCGGCGACATGATCATGGTCGTGCGTAACAACTATTACTGGCTACAGCAACATGACGAAAAGAACAGCGGCTTTATCGCCAACGGCGATATGGCCAAAGTACGCAAGGTGACCAATGTGCATGACCAACATGGTTTTCGTTTCGCCGATATAGCGCTAGAGTTCATTGACGACGACGAGCTTGATCCTGTGCTGTGTAGAGTATTGCTCGACAGTTTGCATGTAGATGCACCTAACCTGCCCTATGAGCAACAACAAGCGCTCTACAAGGCGATAGCGGAAGATTATATGGACATTCCCACTAAAAAAGATCGCTTGGAAGCTATAAAAAAGGATCCCTATTACAATGCTTTACAGATCAAGTTTGCCTATGCGATCACCTGTCACAAAGCGCAAGGTGGACAATGGCCATGTGTTTTCGTTGACCAAGGGTTCCTAAACGATGAGATGCTGAATACGGAATTTCTACGCTGGTTATACACCGCCATAACACGGGCGACGCAGCAATTATTTTTAGTGAACTTCAATCCTAAATTTTATGGCGAATAAGGCTGCGGACGATCTGCAATTTTTGAAAACAGGTATTCGAGCCCACAAAGCCGCATCTTTTGATAAGGAATTTATCAGCAATCATGGTTTTACATTAGAAACACTATTGGCTTATACGGCACATCGAGACGAACAAGTGGCGTTTCGGGCAGCATGGTTATTGGAGCATACTTTCCTGAAAGATCCATCCCTTTTACCGCAAGTTTATGTAGCTCTTATGCAGCAGGTGGTAAGCTGTAGCAACTGGAGCTGCATTAGAAGTTTTAGCAAAATGGGCATGCTGGCAACGAAACCTCCACGACTACACTTGGCAATTTATGAGCCGTATGATGAGGTTTGGATTGAGCAATGCTTTAGCTGGATAATTCGTGCAGACTGCCCTGTAGCAGTTACCGTAAATTGCTTGGATATTCTCTATTATTTAAGCGATCAACATCAATGGGCACGCGAGGAATTAACCGCACAAATTCACCATCTGCTAAAGACGCCAACAGCAGCTTTAGCAAGTAGAGCCAAACGTATCCTAAAACGTATACTTTAACCCGAGGTATGTAAAGTTGTATACATCGCCTTTAGAACGCTGTCCCTCGCCAATAAAAGGGCGATAGGCGTCCAACTGATCATCTTTGGCAAAATTGAACTGCGTATTGATGACCAAGCTAAGGTAACGACCGTCATAAGAACTGTATTTATTTAGCGGCATGGACAATCCTACATTGCCAATTGGCCATAGGATATCGCGCGTTGGCGTTTTATATTTTACGATATTCCCTGCATCGTCATATTCAAATTCCGCTTGGCTAGCACTACTGTTTTCATCTCGGTAGAGCTTGTCATAGTTGTTCACGACCGCGCCAAAACCTAAGCCTACATAGAGGCCTCGGCCAATTAACGTCCCAATGGACGGCTTCCGAAATTCCATCTTTTCATCTACAAAAAATAGGCCTGGGAATATGCTGATGTTGAGCGAACCACTGTAGTAATAATTCTTGACAAAACGAGGGTCTCGCTGTTCATAATCGATCGCTATATTGTTGTTATCGTAATTGCGACCGTAAGAATTCAATATTCCCAATTGCGCCTCTACGCCAGCAAAAATCCCTTTGTATAGCTTATAATCTCCTTTCAGAACACCAGCAACACCAAGGTTCCTACCATTAACAATATCGCCATACAAGAGCGTTGGACCAACGCCCAGCGTGACATTTATCTTCCTGTCGTAATCGATTTTACCTACCGGCGGACAATGCAATTGCGCTTGAGCACAAATAGGCAGTAAAATAGAGCTTATACAACAAGAAAAAAGTAAACGTAGATTCATGGTCGATGCGTTAAGTTTATGTTTCTATCGAGAAACGTCTACTAAAATAACGTATTTCCTCGATTTAAGTTTGTCCTTCCTAAATGTCGGTAAGCCGTTTCGGTACACTCTCGTCCTCTTGAGGTTCGCATAAGATACCCCTCTTGTATCAAGAAGGGCTCGTACACTTCCTCAATCGTACCTTCGTCTTCGCCCACGGCAGTCGCAATAGTTTTCAACCCGACCGGCCCACCTTTGAATTTATCGATAATCGTGGAAAGAATACGGTTATCCATTTCGTCGAGTCCGTGCTCATCCACGTTCAAGGCATTCAAGGCATACTGTGCGATGCCGCGTTCTATAGATCCATCTCCCTTGATCTGTGCAAAATCGCGAGTCCTACGCAACAACGCATTGGCAATACGGGGCGTACCCCTACTCCTGCGCGCAATCTCATAGGCGCCTTCATCACTGATAGGCGTATTTAGTATAGTCGCCGATCGAAGCACGATGGTGGTCAATAGCTTCGCATCATAGTATTGCAAGCGTGCATTAATACCGAAACGCGCGCGTAACGGGGCGGTCAACAATCCTGAACGCGTAGTAGCACCAATCAGGGTAAATGGATTCAGGGATATCTGTACAGAACGTGCGTTGGGCCCTGTTTCCAGCATGATATCTATCTTGAAATCCTCCATAGCAGAATACAGGTATTCCTCTACCAACGGGCTTAAGCGATGAATCTCATCTATAAACAACACATCCCCTTCTTCCAAATTGGTAAGCAGTCCGGCCAAATCGCCGGGCTTGTCCAAAACGGGACCAGAAGTAATCTTTATATTCACGCCCATCTCATTGGCAATGATATTGGACAAGGTGGTTTTACCCAACCCTGGAGGGCCATGCAGCAACACATGATCCAGCGCTTCTCCACGTAATTTCGCCGCTTTAACGAATATGGAGAGGTTTTCAAGAATCTTTTCCTGACCGGTGAAGTCCTCAAACGCCTGCGGTCTTAAAGCACGCTCGATATCTTTATCAACCGGGTTCAGTCTTTCTGCATTCGGATCAAGATGTTCATTCATCATGTCTGTTTTACGTTATTAAAGGTACTTAATTGTATTTCTTAAACCAACTCCCTACTTTCAATTGGATGACCCCAAAAAAAGCCTCCCTAAAAATACGGGTACTCATCTTAGAAACTCCCTCTGTACGATCGGTAAAAATGATAGGAACTTCCACTACGTTAAAACCGTACAAGATCGCCTTAAACTTCATTTCAATCTGGAAGGCGTAGCCGACAAACTTGATCGTATCGAGCGGGATTTTCTCAAGTACCTTGCGCGAAAAGCAAACGAACCCTGCGGTTGCATCCTGCACGCCAATGCGCGTAATAAAGCGAACATAAACCGACGCAAAATAGGACATGAGCACGCGACTCATGGGCCAGTTTACTACATTGACACCTTTTATATAGCGGGATCCGATCGCCATATCAGCACCTTGAAGGCAGGCATCCCGCAAACGAATAAGATCGTCCGGATTGTGGCTAAAATCGGCATCCATCTCAAATACATAATCATAATGCCGATCCAGGGCCCATTTGAATCCGTGGATATAGGCTGTTCCAAGACCGAGCTTCCCGCGTCGCTCTTCAATATAGAGTTGGCCCGGAAACTCCTTTTGCAAATTTTTCACAATAGCTCCCGTACCATCGGGCGACCCATCATCAACCACCAGGATATCGAAGGGCACAGCTAAAGAAAACACTTTCCGAATAATTTTTTCGATGTTCTCTTTTTCGTTGTATGTTGGAATAATGACTAGACTGTCAGACACGCTTTATCAAGATTTAAATCCGCTAAAGATACTAAAAAACTAAGGCGCTTTCTACAACTTAAATAGAAAGCGCCCGCTATAGAACCCTAAATTCGATTAATTAACGCCGTGCATCAGTCGTTTAACGACAGGCGCCAACACAATGATCAATAGGCCTGCTGCTAAAGAATACCAAGCTAGTTGCTGATAACCGGCTGTGTAGGCAATCAACTTATCCAGTAATGACGCTTTATCATCAGGTGAAGACATACCCGCGCCCAACAATCCCGCAACGTACTGACCATAAGCACTAGCCAGAAACCATAGCCCCATCATCATGCCACCCAAATGTCGTGGCGATAGCTTTGTAATCATGGATAGACCGATTGGCGAAAGACAGAGTTCACCTACGGTGACCGCTAAATAGGCTAAGGTAAATACGCCTAGCGAAGTTTTTCCGGATGCATCTGCAAAGAAGCGTGTACCGAAAAAGATGTAATACCCGAGACCTAAAAATAAAAATCCGAGACCAAATTTAACAACGGTATTAGGTTCCAATTTCTTTTTGGCCAAGGCCAACCAAAGTAAACCTAACAAGGGACTAAAAATGATAACGAACAGCGAATTAGCGCCGTTGTTGACAACGTTGGGATCGATATTAAAGAACAATAAGCTGTTGCTTAAATTGTTATTTGCAAAAAGTGCCAACGAACCACCGGCCTGCTCAAAAATAGCGAAGAACAAAATAGAGAAAAGGATTAATAACAACGCAGCTATCAACTGTTGTTTTACTTTAGCATCCTTCTCACGAACAAGTTGATAGAAAAAGTAGCCAAGCGCCAAGGGGCCGATAGTGTACATGAACATATCTGTGTAGCGGGTGTTGTTAACCATGATGAAGATCAATGGAATAGACAACAATGCACCAAGATAAACCAACATTTCGCGCGTCACTTTCGCAGACTTTGGCAAATGTGCGATGGGGCTATTACCAATAGGACCTAAGTGCTTTTTGGTTGCCATAAAGATGATGATACCAACCAACATAACGATTGCAGCAGCAAGAAAAGCAAGATTCCAAGAATGTTCCTTTCCTAGCCATACGCACAATGCACCTCCTAAAAGGGCTCCTACATTTATTCCAGAATAAAACACCCCAAATCCCGCATCACGCCGAGAATCGCCCTCTTTGTAAAGGTCGCCTACCATGGAAGAGATGTTGGGCTTAAAAAATCCCGTGCCGATAATGGTCAGTGCAATACCGAAATAAAAAAATTCATGTGGATCAACGGCAATTAGACCATTCCCCAAGATCATCAAGATTGCGCCAAACGTTAGTGAACGCTTGAATCCCAATATCTTATCGGCAAAAATCCCGCCGACAAAAGTAAATGCATAGACAAAGGCCTGTATAGCTCCATATTTTAAATTGGCGTCTTTCTCGGACAGTAAAAGTTGATCAACCATAAAAATGGCCAAAACGCCTCGCATACCATAGAAACAAAAGCGTTCCCACATTTCAACGAGAAACAAATACCAAAGTTGTTTCGGATATTTACCTTCGAAATTTTGGATATCATCCAATGTAACTTGTTTTGACATGATGTGTGTATTGATTAAAGAAACAACAAGGCCCATTTGCATCGCTGCATTTGGGCCTTGTGCGTGTTTTTATTTAATACCGTGCATTAGCTTTTTGATGAGTGGATTCAGGATCATCACCAAGAGACCCGCTGCGGCAGGGATAATTGTAAAAAGGAAAAAGAAGTGACTTAAGGAGTAGTTCTGCTGTATTGTCTCCACTTGTCCGCCCAATATTGCAGCAAGTTTCTGCGCAATGGCTATAGCTAGATACCACATACCAAACATAAAAGCGAGCATGCGCGCGGGAACTAGCTTAGAGACGTAGGACAGGCCTACCGGTGAAATAAAGAGCTCTCCTAGTGTGTGGAAAAGGTAGGTCAACACGAGGAAGATCATGGATATTTTGGTTCCCGTTCCTGCCCCTAGAGCGCCGTAGCCTAAAATAAGGAAACCTATTGCTACCAAAATTAACCCATAGCCGTATTTCATGGCGGCAGTTGGATTAAATTTAGATTCCCATATCTTGGAAACCGAAGAAGCCAATGCGATAATAAAGAAGGAATTTAGAATAGAGAACCACGAGACCTTGATGGCTGATTTTTCAGCCGTAAATTCGTTATACAACATCCAGATACCCGCAGCCCAAATCATGATGAAACAGATAAATAGAATGATATTGGACCAAGCGATTTTATGCCAAGTAACCATAGCCAACTTGATAAGTACCCAAGAAATAATGATAAGCGGTACAATAGTAAGCAAGGTATTCATAATATTGAAAGCCAATAGCCCGTTTCCAGATAGTTCCCTATCCACGTAGTCACGTGCTACAAGAACTAAGGATGTTGCACCTTGTTCAAAGCTCATGAAGAAGAATATCAAGAAGAAACCCAGTAAAATCACGCCATACATCCGATCACGAACGACCTTAGCATACCGTTGGATACGCAGCACAATAAGCAGCAAAAACAAAACAAGTGCACCGATGACCATGATATTTTGGCCTCTGAAGCTCTCGGTATCCATAAAGGCAAACACATCTAGCACGTTATTCTTGGACAACGGATCGTTGAACGCATAAACCAAGCCCACAATACCGACCACGATCATCAAAAAGATATCTACCGCTGTAAATTTGTTATGTTTGGTTTCTCCAGCTTCCAAATTATTTTTTTGTGTTGTGGTATCTTTTACTGAAGCTTTATCAAGCACACCTAAGCGACCCAACAGCGGGCCAGCCAACCAAAACTGAAATGTACCCAGCAACATAAATATACCGGCAAGTCCAAAGCCCCAATGCCAACCGACGGTTTCCGCCAGATATCCACAAAGCATCATCCCAAAAAAGGCACCTGCATTAACCCCCATGTAAAATATGGTATATGCACCGTCTTTCTTTTCGGGCAACAGTTTGTACATCTCGCCGAGTATCGCGGGCATATTGGGCTTGAAGAATCCCGTTCCAATAACCAAACAACCTAGACCGATGAAAAACATGAGTGGCGAATCGAAGGCCATAGAAGCATGCCCCAACGTCATGATGGCCGCGCCGATAATAACGGCAGCGCGAGAACCTATAAACTTGTCGGCAATGACACCACCGAAAATCGGCGTGATATAAAGCAACATGGCATAGGTGCCATAGAGTGCTCCAGCCTGTTCAGCAGTCCACCCCCATCCGGGGTTGGATCCCAACACCGAAGCGGTCAAAAATTGAATCAACAACACCCGCATTCCGTAAAACGAAAAACGCTCCCACATTTCGGTAAAAAAAAGAACGAATAGGCCGGCTGGGTGCCCCAATACTCGCCCTCCACTCGCGTGGTTATCGAGTGAAACCGAAGAATTCTCTGTCATACGCTTTTATTTGATTGCCAAAAATAAGTAAATCCATGAGAATAATTGTTCATGCAAACAAAAAATGCTCGTAACAAGTTTACGAGCATTTTTCTATCCTATTTTAGGAAAAACTTTAGTTGATGCCATGCATCATTTTCTTTAGTAATGGATTAAACAGCAACAGTAGCAATCCAGCTCCTATCGGCAAACCAGCGATAATTAAGAAAAAAGTAGACATCGAATACATTTCGGTAATCTTATCAATCAAACCGCCACTAAGACCTGCCATTTTATTTGCTATGGCAGATGCCAAGAACCAGAAGCCAAAAATCAAACCGATAAACTTCTTAGGCGACAGTTTACTCATATACGAAAGTCCAACCGGTGAAACGCACAACTCACCAGTAGTATGGAAGAAATAGGCCAAAATCAACCATACCATACTAATAGAGGCTGTGGCAGCCCCAGATGGAATACTCATACTACCGTAAGATAGCGCCAAAAAGCCTACGCCCACCAAGGTTAAGCCTAAAGCAAATTTTACCGGTCCAGAAGGATTCCATACCTTCTCCCAAAATTTACTAAACGAAGAGGCCAAGGTTACGATAAAGAATGCATTTAAGATCTGAAACCAGGCAACAGTAACTTCGGTGACATCGGACGTAAATTCGCGGTGGATCTTCCATATCCCGAGCAACATGATGGAAAAGAAGGAGATCAACGTAAAAATGATGGTTAGTGGATACTGCTTGATAATTTTAGCAGCCAGCTTGCTCAATACATACGTAACAATCAAGATAGGCAACAAGGTAAGTATAGCATCTACCCACTTAAAGGTGTTTCCTGCCGTTCCTTCCAAAACCCTTTGGGTATAATTTTTAGCGAAGATGGTCATTGATCCGCCGGCTTGTTCGAAGGCCAAGAAGAAAAACACACTCGCAATAATAAGTACGGTAACAACAATTAAACGGTCTTTTACAACATTTTTAGGCAATGCAACGTCATCTACGTCTGGCGTCAACTCGATTGCTTTTTTAGGGCTGTCACCGATTACGCCGAAAATACGTTGACCAAAATAGAACTGCAGCATACCGAAAAACATAAATACACCAGCTAATCCGAAACCAAGGTGCCAACCAATTTTCTCGCCTATATAGCCGCATAACAACGAGCCCAAGAAAGCGCCAGCATTAATGCCCATGTAGAAAATTGTATAACCGGAATCTTTTTTTGCACTGTTATCCGGGTATAGTTGACCCACCATGGAAGAGATATTTGGTTTAAAAAGACCATTTCCTAAAATCATCAATCCCAAACCTGCGTAGAAAAACAATTTGGTGTAGCCCTCTAAGGCCATAGAAGCATGGCCAAGGGTCATGACTAGCGCGCCCAACAATATCGCTTTTTTATACCCCGTCAGGCGGTCGGCAATCATACCGCCAATAAGTGGTGTTGCATAGACCAAACCGGTGTACCAGCCGTAAAGCTCCATGGCTTCGGCGTTTGTCATTCCCCAGCCTTTATCGGCAACTTCGGTAATTAAGAAGGTTACCAATAGTGCGCGCATACCGTAGTAGCTAAATCGTTCCCACATTTCCGTGAAGAACAGCACGAACAATGCTGCCGGATGCCCCATTACCATCTTGTCATCTAGCCCTTTCTTTGCTAGATGTCCAATCAGGAATTCATCTTGTTGTTGATTCATATTTTTAAGTTATGTTGTTTTCTTGGATACTTATTAGGTCAAATTTTTAAATCTATTACAAGTAACGGTACAAAGAAAACAAAAATCCTTGTTAACACCGTATCGGTTTGCTATAATCCGCTTTTTTTTCCTGGCAATGCCTGTCCTGGAGCCCTATTCCCTTCATCAGACTGTCCTTTCTCGTTAATAAAAGGCACATTACCCTGATAATGCAACATATTCTGCTTAAACTGATAAGCGTCATAGGTTAAATCAGGTCCATAAACTTCATAATTACCTTGTGCACTACTATCTGCGAGCACAATATGATCAAAAATCAGACGATTTCTCGCTGTATTGAAGCGAAGATACATACGGGCATCCGGTGCGAAACGAAATACTTTTCGAGTCGCGTTTCGATCATCAGAAAAGACCGACTTGCCGAGATTATATTTTGTCCCGTCAAATTGTAAAATTTCAATTACCTTCTGTGTTTCTGTTGGATTCTGCCCCTTCCAGCCAGCTAGTACATAAGCATCGTCTAGTTTGGCGATATCATAATACTGGGCCCCATACCAATTATTGGGTTGCAGGATTGCATTTTCAGGATTTTTAATCTCAAAGGTTTTATCTAAAAGAGGTACCAATTGGAGCTCCCCATTTTTTGATTTCGTTTGTATAGCGCCATAATACAGGAATGAACCGTCATCCAACGGAATATTCCACGAAAATATACGAAAGCGATTGTCGGGCGCCATGGTGATCGAAATCATCTTTAACGCCTGAAAAGGATATAAAAAAGAATGGCGCTCTTTAAGAGCAGAAACTAACGTTTTCACGAAAGTGAAGTTTTTCTCTAGACGTTCAGGCTCCGCCTTTTTCTCAAACATATCGCGGCCAAGACGCACGAGGCTATCTTGCCATTTCCCCATGTTGTACACGTTAACTTGCGCAACACATGGAAAACCAGAAAGCACTAAGAAAAAGAAAATTACGACCTCTCGAATAAAGAAAAACTTCATTGTAATAACCTATGCCGTCTTGAAACGTTCCAATAGTTTTTTTGTGGCCAATATTCCATCAACCTCGGATAATTTGGAACCTTCGTACTCAATGCCGACGAATCCTTTGAATCCTGCTCCTTTCACAATATTCATCATTTTTTCGTAATCGATCTGTGTCTCGTTGCCGTTGCTGTCGAAATCATGCGTCTTGGCACTAACACCTTTCGCAAAAGGCATTAAATCTTGTACACCTTGATATCGGTCATACTCGTAGAAATTTCCAAAATCAGGCAAACTACCACAATTTTTCTTTCCCACAGATTTTAACACGTCAGACAACCAATCGCCATGGGAAGATATACCGCCATGATTTTCCACAATAACGTTGATCTTTGCCTTCTTGCCGTAATCAGCAAGTGATGATAAACTTTCGATGACACGCCCTTTTACTTCTTCAGGCGTTCCCTTTCCAGCTGCGTTGACGCGAATAGCCTTGCAACCTAAGAAAGCCGCTGCATCGATCCATTTGTGGTGGTTGTCCACGGCTGTTTTTCTCTTGTTGTCGTCTTCATCGCCAAGGTTTCCTTCTCCATCAATCATAATGAGTACATTAGTTACGCCATTATCTTTTGCACGGTTATTTAAATCCTTTAAGTAGCTCATGTCTTGCGCTTTATCCTTAAAGAACTGATTTACATATTCTACACCGTAGATACCAAACTTCTTGGCAGCAAGTTCTGGAAAATCAATATTTTTCAGATCTCCTTTGAACAAAGTCTTATGCAAAGACCATTCTGCTAAAGAAATCTCAAACCAGGATTTCTTTGCGGCAAATACATCGAGTGATGGTGCTAATGCAAGACCAGCCGTTGCTAATCCGACATTTTTTAAAAAGGTTCTTCTTGAGTTCATATTGTTAGCTTTTGTATGTTAAATATTTGCCCAGCCAGATGTAAGCACATCCGCTAGGTGTTTTGTTTTTATAGGAAGTTGATGTTTATCAATATAGGATTGCAGTTGCATGAGGCAACCACTATCGGTCGATATAATATAGTCAGCCTTGGCTGTCAAAGCTGATTGCACCCTTTGTTCCGACAAAGCCGCCGACATTCCCGCAAATTTGAAGGCAAACGAACTTCCAAATCCGCAAGAACTGTCTTCGTCGTCCACAGTAACCAATTCTAGACCACCAACTTGCGAAAGGAGCTGCCGAGGTTCTTCTTTTAAGCGAGCTTCACCAACCGTGCTACAGGCTTCATGATAGACCGCCGTACCAACGAGCTCGGCTCCAAAATAATCCTTCTTCAGCACATTGACCAAAAAATCACTTAATTCAAAGATGTTCCCTTGGATATTCCGGCAACGGTTATGCGCTGTAGAGTTGGTAAATAGATCGTTATAGCCATTTTTTATCATACCACTACAGGAAGCGGACGGTGTCACGATATAACAATCTTCAGAAAAATCTTCTAAAAATTTTAGTCCCATTTGCTTGGCTTCATCCCAAAATCCAGCGGAATAGGCGGGTTCGCCACAACAGGTTTGTGCGGGATTGTAAACCACTTCGCATCCTGCTTTCTGCAGCAACTTAATGCTATTAAAAGCCGTTTCAGGATAAACCTGATCAATATAGCAAGGAATAAAAATCTCTACCTTCATGCCGTCATCACTTTATTAAATCGTAAAACCCGTAGTAGAAGAATGACCCCGATAACAAAGAATATGGACAAAGCCAGGGCTGAATATCGGATATTATGTGTCAACTGCTCAATCACCGCAAAGGCAAAAAGGCCCATCACGATAGCCAATTTCTCGGTAACGTCGTAAAAACTAAAAAAAGAAGTCGTATCCTTAGTGTTTTGCGGTAAAAACTTGGAATAGGTCGAGCGAGAGAGCGACTGGATGCCTCCCATAACTAAACCAACCACACAGGCAAGGACATAGAAAGCGGTTTCCGAGTTGACAAAAAATGCAGATACGCAAATACCTATCCACAGCACAACCACAACTATCAAGATTTTGATATTACCATATTTTTCTGACAGCTTCGACATCATTAAGGCACCTAAAATAGCGACCAACTGAATGAGCAGAATGGTAATGATCAGCTTGCTGTTTTCCATATGCAATTCCTTGGCCCCAAAGGCTGCTGCGACAATCATAACGGTCTGCACCCCTGCTGCATAAAAGAAATAGGCTGGTAAAAAACGTTTTATGCGTTCCATTTTTCCAATTTTACGCAACACAATCCTAAACTCGATGACCACTGTACGGAAAATACGCTTCGAAGCGCGCACAGCAGAGCGTTGATTATTTGGAAGCGCCTTGAACGGAATCGTCGCAAAAGCAGCCCACCAAACCCCGACCAATAAGAAGGATAAACGTGGTCCAAATGTAGAATCGGTGATACCAAAGGTATCTGGAGAAAGGATGAAAACCAAACATATTAATTGCAGAACGACACAGCCGACATAACCGTAGGCGAAACCTTGCGCACTTACTCTATCTTGCTGATCTGCGGTGGCAATCTCGGGTAGGTAAGAATTGTTAAACAGCACCCCGCCAATATACCCCATGGCAGCCATCGCAAATAAAATAATGCTCAATTCTAGTGTTTCTATCTTAAAAAAGAACAGCCCCATACACGATATAGCACCAAAATAGGTAAAAAACATCATGATCTGTTTTTTCTTGCCCTGCACATCGGCATAAGAAGATATAAAAGGCAAGGTGACGGCCATTAACAAATAGGCGATCGCTAAACTAAAGTTTGAGAGGGCGGTATTGATAATCTTGAATCCGAAAAAAGAAACGACATCACCGTGTTCTTCCGTTTGCGTGATCGCCGTGTAATAAGCCGGGAATATAGTAGAGGTGATGACCAAGTTATAAGCTGAATTCGCCCAATCGTACATCGACCAAGATCGAATTAAGCGTTTGTCGTTTTTTGTGATGACGCGCATAAATTAAAGCGAATATAATAATGTTAGCTAAATATAAGCAACTGAAATATGAAAATAGGCCACAATAGCCGTTAATTTCATTAATAATTTTCGCGGATGAAAGTCATGATCCGTACCATCTCGCGACGTACAGCTGTTGCTTCACCCCAGAAATTCGTATTAAGAAAGGAAAACGCAAAATTCCTACCTTTACGGGTGCGGATAAATCCGCTTTGGTTATGTACGGCATGCACCGTTCCTGTCTTTGCCCACACGAATGGCTCCCCTTTGTCCAACGCATAAGCACGCTTCAATGTGCCATCGACCCCTCCAGTCGGAAACAAACGATGAAGCGCTGTGGAGTCCTTAATACTATTATGAATCAACGAAAGCAACTCGACCATACTCCGAGGCGTGACTTTATTGTAGCTGGACAATCCACTTCCATCATACAGTTCAATTTTATCCGTAAAATAATCGTAATACTCTTTTTGCATATCGTTGCGCAGCCGAGCAGTTTGAAAGGAAGCATATTTTTCTTGTGCAATCAACATGTTCAATTGCTCGGCAATGAAATTGTCGCTCGGCAACATCATTTCGCGCAGTAAATAGGCGGTTGCCTGCGAATAGATGGTCTTGAAGTCTGTGGGTCGATTATATGCTATGAGCTTAACATCACGTTTCAACGTATCCGTCAACAGCTGTACAAACAGTTGCGGTGAATATCGAAAAGGCTTTTCATTGACGTATTTATGCGGAGGGCTTGTCCGGTTCTGCTCATACACATTCTCCGTGAATCTACGGCTGAGCGCGTAATTCGCGTTAGCATCAGCTCGGTACTCAATGGCCGACTGGAAGCGTGCCGGACTACAGGTGAGTACTCCTTTTTTCTCCCGAAAGGTGACCACGTTACCAAAAATTGGAAAACTGCTAATTTCGGGTTGATAGTATTCTTCATAATCTTCCATGGCCCAGCCCTTTCTAAAAAATGTTTCTTCGGCTTGTTGTTCTGCGGCATAGTATAGACGTTTTTTGCTCGTCTTCAAGAAATCGAAAACCTTCCGTGAGTCCAATCGATTATGCAAAAAAGTCGGATCTCCTGTTCCCCAAAAAATAAGTGAATCCCCGCGCTCAACATAATGCAAACCAGGTATGGAATCACCAAGGTTTTTAAGCGATGCAAACAATGTAAAGGTTTTCGCGTTTGACGCTGGTGTAAACAATTTATTTTCATTGACCCCCATTACAAAGCGGTTGCTATCCAAATCATACAGACAAAAACCAAAAAAATGCGCCTTTAACACATTGGAATAATCTAATTCCTTTCGTATGGAGGTGACATCCAGCGATTGGCCTTTAAGTGAGAAACTGACAAAGAGTATCGCATAAATCAGGAAGATGCTTTTCATAGCGTAAACATACAAAAAACAGCAGGAGAATATCGTTGTTGCGTAAAAGGATTTTACGGAAATGCCCTGAAGAAAAAAACACCCCCTCACCGACTGCCTATTAAACAAAGTAGTCGATAAGGGGGATGGATATCTGACAATATCTAGTTGTAGCCTGTGTTTTGGGTCAACGCCCCGCCACTACGGTCTATTTCAATTTGTGGAATAGGGAAATATGCATTATGCGTGTTATAGATAACACCACTAAATGCTGGTAAGTGTCCGCCCTCAAAAGTAGAGTAACTTTCCAACGTCTGTTTAGCGACACCCCATCTTACCAAATCGAAGAAGCGATGGCCTTCCAAAGCCAATTCTAGACGACGCTCCATACGCACCGCATTTCTAGCATACTCGGCATTGGGAAAGGAAGGATATGGCATCACCATGTAATTTGCCATATCGTCGCCTCCAATTTGCTTGTGAGGCACGGTGGCCGCGCGTAGACGGATGGAATTGACATAAGCTAACGCCCCCGGCAAGTTACCCAATTCTACTTCGCACTCTGCCGCCATCAAGATCACATCGGCTAGGCGCATGATGTTAACGTCGAGACCCGTGATATAAGGCTCGCCGGGCACAGCATGTGAAGCAAATTGACTGCGATTGATCATCGTTTTAATACCAACAAAAGGACCAGCGTAAGTAGCCATCCGGATCCATGCATCGCCAGGCATCACGCCATAGTCAAGGTAAGGAATCCCACGGCGCCCTACAGTATAATCCAAACGCGGATCTACACGCAACGTTCTGCTAACTTGATAATTCGCTTTAGCTGCTCCTGAAAGCCCCATATCGGACACATACGCGTTATCCCTATACTGGCCATTCAAGTAAGGTAAACCATTGGCATCTACGCGATAGGCATTCACGAGGTCGATTGATGGTTGAAAGAATCCACAACATCCAACCGGCGAAGTACCATACAAGCCGGACAACATGTCGCCGATATTGGCATTGTCGCCGGTACCGTTTGGATTAATAGCGTGTTTAGACACCATCAATGCTTCTGGACCGTCCTCGGTCTCTACATTGAAATTGTTTTCGAAGGGCATGCTGGTAATATCCTTAGCGCCGATAACTTCTTTAAACAACGGCAACGCCAACTCATGTCTCCCTTGGTAAAGATATAGCTTACCCAAATAGGCTTGTGCGATTACCTTATCCATACGCCCACGCTCGCCATTGATCTTTGCGGCAGGGAGATTATCGATTGCAAATTGTACATCGGCAATGATATTAGGAAATACGTCCTCATTATTAGGTTTTAACTTCGCTTCATCCAATGTTGTTGCTTCATCTACCCAAGGTATGTTCTTGAAAACCCGCCATAAGAAGAAGTAATAATGTCCGCGGAGCATGCGCGATTCCGCCTGGATTTCCACGGCGCGCGCGGCTGAAACAGTCTTAGGTCCTGCTTGGTCTGCCTCTAATAGCTGCATCGTCCTGTTACAACGGAGCACGCCCTCATAATAGACTTGCCACATTTGAGATAGGTTGTCATTGGCCGGGTTGGGGCGTAACAACTCGATGAGGTTCATATTTGGCTGATCGGTTTCTTCCGAACCTTTGTGTGCGTTATCTGCTGCAACCTCACCAAAAAGCCACTGGCTGGGTGCTGACGCATAATTACCCCAAGTACCGCTAACGTTTCCATTAAGTATACCGTAAGCGCCCAAGAGATTAGCTTCTACCCCATCACTGTTGGTTACCTGTTCCTCACTTAGTGCACCTTGCGGATTTTTATTTAAGAAATCTTTTCCGCAACCTGTTGCCAACAGTGCTGAACAAAGTAACGTCGTATATAATATATTCTTTTTCATGATCAAACTCTTATTTAATGTTAAAAACCTAAACTGACACCAAACGTATACTGACGAGCTTGCGGATAACTTCCGAAATCCACACCGAGTGCTGGATAGTCACTAGGTGTCGCTGTAACTTCTGGATCCAATCCATCATATTTGGTAATGGTGAACACGTTGTTCACGCCCAAGTACACCCGCAATCTACTCACCGAAGTGTCTTGACCAAAAAGGTTCTTTACAGGTAGGTTGTAACCCAACTGCATCGTTCTAAGCTTTAAGAAACTAGCATCTTGCACATAATACGAAGAGGATGCATACTCAAAGGTTGAAGCATTCAAGGTCGGCGAAGGCACTGAACTGCCTGGGTTCTCTGGGCTCCAAGAATCGATCAATCGCGCACTTTTCTGTCCGGAAAATACGCTAAAGTCGGTATAGTAACGTGTTGCATCATACACATCATTGCCTTGAGATCCGTAGAAAAACATAGAGAAATCAAAGTTCTTGTACGCCGTGTTAATCGCCAAAGAATAGATGAAATCAGGGTGCGGTGATCCGATGATGGTCCGATCGGCATCATTGATAACACCATCTCCGTTTACGTCAGCAAACTTGAGTCCTCCAGGGCGTGCACCAGCGTAAGATGGCGAGGTAGAGACATCATTGTCACTTTGGTAGATTCCAGCCACTTGATAGCCGTAAAAAGCACCGAATTGTTCACCTGCACGAAGAATGGTTGTTTCCATACTACGGAAATTACCATAGATCTGTGAGGAAATTGACGGAGCTAAGGATTCCACGCGATTGACGTTGCGTGAAATGGTACCGGCAAGATCAAGCTTGAAATCACTTTCTTGGCGATAGCCGTAGTGGTAGCCTAGCGCCAATTCCACCCCTTTATTACTCATGTTACCGACATTTACGTAAGGAGCTCTTGCTCGTCCAACTGCCGCGGCTGGCAAAGGAACACGAAACAACATATCTTTCGTGCGCTTGTCGTAATAGTCAAATGCTCCATCGAAATCTCCATTAAATAGGGTGAAGTCGATACCAAGGTTTAAGGCATTCACTTGTTCCCATTTAACATCTGGATTTGCATAATCACTCTGCCAGATACCAGTAGCTACGGTACCATTGATCGGATAAGAAGATTCATTTATAATGGACGTGTAGCGATTCATAAACTGTAAGGGCGGGATACGTTGGTTACCCGTAATACCGTAACCTGCGCGGAGTTTAAGATCGGTTATCCAAGTGACGGGTTTCAAAAACTCTTCACTCGATAGCCTCCATGCACCACTTACGCCCGGAAACACACCATATTGGTTAGCCTGTCCGAAGTTAGACGATCCATCTCGACGCACCGTAGCACTTAAGATATATCGATCGTCAAAGCTATAGTCTACCTTTCCAAAAATAGAGAAAAGTGCTCCTAACGTTCCCGATCCCGTATTTCCAAAATTGGTCGTTCCTGCATCAAGATAGAAGTAATCTAAACTGCTCAGTAAGAAGAAACCATTTCTGTTAGCAGACAGATCACGTGTACGGTTGTCGATAGCTTCCGTACCGGCCAAGATATTGATGTTGTGCTTATCGATGATCTTGCGATAGTTTAGGGTATTTGTCCACGTCCACTCCGTGTTGAATCCAGCATACTCGCGCATCCCGTTATTGAATGAGCCTTCGGAAAACTCTGGGTTAGGATAAGTAAGATCAATACCGGTATAGTTTTCATACTTCATACCAAAACTGCTACGGAAGGTCAGTCCATCCAAAATATCATATTCGGTGTAGGCATTTCCGAAAAACATATTCGTTTTATTGACATCATCTTTTCCACGATAGGCCATAGCAACAGGGTTTTGTCCATTACCCCATCCGCCCTTCGATCCAGCAAAATTTCCACCTTCATCATAAACCGGAATAATGTTCTGAATCCGGAAAGCGAAACCAAGGATACTTCCTTCTTCCATGTATCCCCCGGCCGTATTAGGATTAACCCCTACACCAAAGCCGCGGGTAAAGCTATATTGCATGTTTTCACCAATACGCAACTTACCATTAAATGCCTTAAACACGGTGTTGGAGCGTACGTTGAAGCGTTCGAATCCGCTATGGATGATCGCTCCCTTCTGTTTTAAATGCCCCACGGATACGGCATAAGTCGCATTTTCTCCACCTCCGTTAGCGCTTAGCTGATAACTTTGTGTGGGCGCGTTTTGGGAGAGTTCACGAAACCAATTGGTTCCTTCTTTATTTGCTTTCGTGATTTGGTAGAAAGTGCTTGGATTTCGCGAGTAGTTGTATCGCGACATATCGTAATCTGCAGGCGTCATCGTGGCGACATCCTCCCTACCTAGCTCGCCCGCAAGCAAGTAATCCGGCAAGCTCAGGTTGGTGCCCGACAAGCGGTTGTTCAGATCGTACACCTGTTGTGGTGTCATCATTTTTGGAAAAGTATTGAAGCGCGGTGTTTGTAGTCCGACGTAAGAATCAAAGGCAATTTGCGGTTTACCTTCTTTTCCTGTTTTCGTGGTGATGATCACAACGCCGTTGTTCGCCCGAGAACCATAGATGGAAGCCGCAGAAGCATCTTTCAATACCTGCATGGTCTCAATATCATTCTGGTTGAGCCAGCTTAGCTTACCTTCAAAAGGCACACCATCGATAATATACAATGGCTCATTGTTATTGATCGTACTATAACCGCGAATTTTAATTTGAGGAGTAGATCCTGGAGCACCATCATTCACGATCTGCACACCGGTAGCACGTCCTTGCAAGGCTTCTACGGCTGTTGCAGCAGGTTGTGTTTTTAGTTGCTCTACGTTAACCACCGCCACGGCACCGGTCAAATCTTTCTTACGCTGCGTGCCATATCCCGTTACCAATACCTCTTCTAAATTGCTGTTATCGGCAGTCAATTCTATATTCAGGCTTGTCGTATTGGCCAACACAGTCACCCGATTTGTTTGGTAACCGATATAGTTTACTTCAATAACGTCATTTACCGCTACATTCAGTTCAAAGACGCCATTTTCATCCGTAGAAGTAGCAGTAGCTTTCCCAACTACCTTCAACGTTACACCGGCAAGCGGGGTCTTAGATCCGGCATCTATCACGCTACCGCGAATGGTTTTTTGCTGAAAAACATTGGTATTTTTACTATGGTTAGCAGCTATGGTAGTTGGATGACTAGCTGCCAACGCATAATTCCCGATTAAAAGCAACGCACCGGAGATCCATAGCGCATGTTTTAGCGGATTTTTAGGATAAAAGGATACCCTTCCAGAAAAATTGGTCGTTTTTTTCATGGTTATTTAAAAAAAGGTTTACAATTAAAGTTTATTGATTAGAATTAATGCACGACGTGCTGGATGTTGTGTAATTGTTTTACATCATAGATTTATTATTTAGTTGGTCCATTGTTTAGCATGAAAAATGATTTTGTTTAATTTCCGAAATCTAGATTAATATACATAAATATGTTCAAAGCCACATTTATATTATCGATTTCGAGTGTATTTAGTTTATAATGTTTATAAAGTTAGCAACTGTGTTGTTACATCTAATCTACGCAAACGTTTACGAAAAACAAATATTTGTACACTTTTTTTTAAAATAAAAAAGCTAAACCGTTTGGGTTTAGCTTTTAACACAGCAGGAAAAATTACCGCTTAGTGTACTTGTAACACATATTGTATCCCGCCAAGCAAATGAATCCGAAATTGCAGACTATCGAAAGCTTCATCTGTATGCCCAAGGCCGGTATAGAATATGCGCGCCCCTTCAAA
Organism: Sphingobacterium bambusae; assembly: GCF_033955345.1. Lineage (NCBI taxonomy): Bacteria > Pseudomonadati > Bacteroidota > Sphingobacteriia > Sphingobacteriales > Sphingobacteriaceae > Sphingobacterium > Sphingobacterium bambusae. The sequence continues at coordinate 5,386,340 of NZ_CP138332.1, read as the reverse complement.
TTCTTGAAACCAAGCGATAGGATGAAACTTACCCATCTTCCCATCGTTGTAGGACTCTTCATCCAGGCTCATTAAAATATGAAGCCCGGGCTGCAGGTTTTTAAAGTCATACCATTCGTCTTTGTGCCACCACACCTGTTGCAAATGTTTAGTGGACGCATGCTCTCGGTCTAGGACGGTTATTTTCGCATCTTGAACAGCGGGATGACTAGCAAAATACGCACCCACAAGCTGCCCATACCAAGGCCAATCATGTTCGGTGTCTGTTGCGGCATGTATACCCACAAAGCCTTTGCCAGCGCGAATAAATGCCTGAAAAGCTTCCTTTTGTTGATCATCGAAAATATCCCCTGTTGTACTGAGAAAGATAACGGCGTCAAATTTAGCCAAACTGTCTGCACAGAAGTATGCAGGGTCCTCACTGTGCAAACTGCCTATCCCAGCTTGCTTCAACAAATCGGTAACCGTAGCTACGCCTTTCGGGATGCTCTTATGTCGAAATCCCGCAGTCTTAGAAAAAATCAACACTTTTTTTTGAGCGTGTACAACCGTACAAACACTGAAAAAACAAAAAAGCATAAACAGGCTAGCTATCTTCATCAGGCTAAATTTTTGTAAAAATCAAGACTTTCTATAATGGCATCTTCGTCTACATAAATATTGTAGTCACATTTTCCTATGGATGCCAATAGCGCAAAGCCTATTTGTTTTCCTTCGTTCTTCTTGTCATTTCGCATGAGCGAGATCAGTTCGGCATACCAATCGGACTGCATAGTATATCGCGTGAAGATTGCATCGAAACTTTTAACGATATCCATCAGCGCATCTTGACTAAGGCCATTTAACTTAGTTGATAAATAAGCTTCGCAGATCATTCCGATGGCAATAGCTTCGCCGTGAAGTAATGGGTTCTCATCATGCAGCATAGAGTAGCCTTCAACAGCGTGGCCAATCGTATGTCCGAAATTAAGGATCTTCCGTAAGCCCATTTCGGTTGGATCCTGCGTGATCACTTCATTTTTTATGCTGACGGATCGAAATACGATATCATCCAACGGATCGTTTGCTAAATCAGTAGCCTTTGTTTGTTCGAATAATGCTTCGTCGAAGATAAGGCCATGCTTGATTACCTCTGCAAATCCGGATCGCATCTGTCTTTCATCTAAGGTCTTTAGAAACTGAGCGCTGATGAATACCGCTCGAGGCTGTGTAAACGTTCCGATGATATTTTTCAAGTTATCCAAGTCTATACCAGTTTTACCGCCGACAGATGCGTCAACTTGCGAGAGCAAGGTTGTCGGGATTTGGATAAAATCAATACCTCTTTTATAGGTAGAAGCTGCGAAGCCTCCCATATCAGTCACTACACCGCCACCAAGGTTAATCATCAATGCCTTGCGATCGGCCCCAAAATCGAGCATAGTCTTCCAAACCCCAATACAAAAATCGATATTTTTATTTTCTTCACCGGGATCTACCTCGATAATATCGTAATCGTTCATGTTTGGGATGGCATGCTGCAGAATCGGAAGGCAATGGTCGTTGGTGTTACGATCAACAAGCACAAGAATCTGCGAATACTGCTGTTCGTCTATAAAAGAGGCTAATGAATCAAGGTCTCGCTCAAAATATACATTATAGCCTAAGCTAGCTATCTGTTTTGTCATATAATAAAGGTATTAAATAATTTTTACTTGCTGGCCGTCAAACTCTACCACATCATCTTTCCGAACTTTCAACCTCTTTCTGTAATCTACTTCACCATTGTATTTTACAAGTCCTTCTTCAACGACAAATTGCGCCATAGCACCATGTTCTACCCAATTCATCACCTTCAAAAGCTGAATGAGCTGGATGTACTCTCCTTTCAATGAAAACGTTTGCATAATTTTAAATAAATCCGCTTTTAGCGGCTTGTAAATATAAGGCTATTCAAAATAAATATTTAATTTTGGGCACTAATTTTTATATGTATGATATCTGCCCACAGCGAGGTAAAATTGGATTTCAACAACACGGAAATCGCATTTCGCAATAAGAGTGATAAGGACTTGGATAAAGCGTATTGGCTTTTCAAAATGGTGGCAAGCAATGCATTAATAAAGGTAGGCACCCCCGTCACTACATTTGCATTACGCGTTGGTTTGCCTATCCAAGGTATTATTCGCAACACCATATACAAACAATTTTGTGGAGGTGAATCTATCGAAGGATGTAGCAAAGCTATTTCAGAATTGGGAAATGGTAACGTCACCACGATATTGGATTATTCCGTCGAAGGCGAAGAGTCCGAAAAAAGCTTTGACGATACCTGCGCCGAAATTTTACGCACCGTAGCTTTTGCTAAACAGAATTCAAACATATCATTCTGTGTATTTAAGCCAACGGGCTTAGGGCGATTTGATCTTTTTGAGAAACTGGATGCCAAACAGCCATTAACTGCCGACGAGCGGTTGGAGTTTGATAAAGTATATGATCGTATAGACCGCATATGCAAAGCTTGTTATGAAGCAAATGTCAAAGTGTTAGTTGATGCCGAACATTCGTGGATTCAGGATACTATAGATGATTTCGCACGACAAATGATGGAAAAATACAACAAGGATAGTGCGATCGTCTACAACACCTATCAATTGTACCGAAGTGACAAATTGGCGTCGCTAAAAGCGGATTATGCCTACGCGCAAACCCAAAATTTTTACCTAGGCGCTAAGATCGTGCGCGGAGCCTACATGGAAATAGAGCGTGCCCGCGCAAACGAAAAAGGCTATAGCTCTCCTATTCAGCCGAACAAAGAGGCGTCAGACGCTGATTATAATGCGGCTATACACTTTTGTTTGGACAACATCAATAGAATCGGATTAATGGCGGGCACCCATAACGAAGAGAGTTCGCGCATCGTAGCCGAAGAAATGCTAAACCGAGGTATTTCGCCAAAAAATGAGCATGTCTATTTTGCGCAATTACTAGGGATGTCAGACAACCTTTCTTTCAACCTGTCTGCTGCAGGCTTTAACGTAGCCAAGTATATGCCCTACGGTCCGGTAAAAGCTGTAATGCCCTACTTGTTTCGACGTGCGCAGGAAAACACCTCGGTTGGCGGACAAACGGGACGGGAACTAAACTTGATCATCAAGGAGAAACAACGCCGAAAAAGACAAAAATAGAAATTGATCCCAAGCAATGCTTGGGATTTTTTATTTTTACCGCATGAATTCCCTATCTCAAAAAAAATTTGAACAGTTACAACAGAAATCCGAGCCTTTTGAAGCCTTGCTTTACGACGTAGACGGCACACTAGCCGACAATATGCATGCTCATAAAGCTGCATATGTAGCTACGTCTGAAGAATTTGGCATTGTGCTCGACGACCGTATTGTGGATGAACTTGCCGGATGGCCGACAGTGGCAGTAGCAAAAGAGATTGGATTACGTTACAACGTTTCCATCGACGAGCATGCGTTTGCGCAACGAAAATCAGCAATCTTTATTGAGCGCTTTATTCGTCAAACGGTAGCAATCGATTATGTCATGGAACATTTGCTGGCGAATATTGGTAAAAAGAAAATCGGACTGGTATCAGGCGGATCGCGATCGACACTAGAAATCACTTTAGACGTCATTGGACTGACCGGAAAATTTGAAACATTAGTGTGTGCCGGAGATACGGCCGAAGGAAAACCCTCGCCTCAACCATTTTTACTTGCTGCCGCACATCTACAGGTTGCTCCATCTGCTTGCCTTGTCTTCGAGGACGGTGATCCAGGCGTGCAGGGTGCAATAGCTACCGGAATGGGTTGGATAAGAGTAGACCAGCTATAGCAGGTCGTTGTCATTTTTAGTCTTTCATCTGCTTAAGTAAAACGATGCAGATGGAAGACTAAAAATTTGTAATGACGCGTAAACCGCCATTGGTATAATCCATATCTGCACGTTTAAATTGCCCAACAGGCATTTTCACGTAAGGCTCAATAGACAACTTAACCGATTTCGTCAACTTCGTTTTCCTCCCAATAGAGAAATTGATAAAACCTCCAAATCCATTTGTACTAACGTTATTGTCGCTAGACTGCAACGTGCGCTCCACGGAAGATGCAGCAGGCTGGTTCGTAGGTTGATCGGAGTCCGAAGCGCTGGAATATGTGGGCACCCCCGTATATTCCGTAATGTGGTTAAACCGTTCTTGCGAAAGTACCACTGCATAGGAAACACCACCGGTCGCATAGAATTGCTTCCCTACATTGTACTTAAATTCTAACGGGATATCCAAGGTTTGCACTTTTCCAGAAACAGAATTTAGATCAGGCAGTAGTAAATTGTTGGCTCGATAGGGCACTTCTTTAGAAACAAGAGCTGCTCCGCTAGGCCCTACCTCAGGCGCGCTCTGTTGGAGATCATGCTGCATGCTGCTCCGCGCTAGATCCGAACCTAAAATCCCAACTTCATATTGATTGAATGATGCTCCTGTCCGCACAGCAACCTTATCTGATAATTGATAGGCCAACATCAGCCCTCCTCCTACGTCGAAACTTTGATTGGTCGTTGATGGGCTTAAGAATGCTCCAAATTCAAACTTTTGACTTACCTTAAATTTCTTCGGAGAAAGCTGCATATCAGACTCTTGCCGTCGTGCTATATGTGCACCTGATTGTTGAGCCAAGGTGAACTCATGCCCCAACATAGATTCCTCCAGTGGCACATCGCCCAGATCCATGTGTGCTGTTCCAGTCGCGAAAGTCCTATCTGCATCCAGTTTTCCTACATTTATCCCTTTTCCCGAATAAATGGCAGATGCGTTACTTTTTGCTAAGCTGACTTGCAGAAAACTATGCTGACGCAGCATCGCATCAGCAGGGGATTTTGGCGCCACAAATCCGCTAATATTTGTCGAATTTTGTGTTGTAAGCGCTGATACGGGTCCTTGTACAGTAGCATCATCCCTTTGTGGGGATTGAAGTGCCGTATTCGGATTCGTTTGTACAATAACAGGATTGTTTTTTTCGGAAACAAGTGATTCCGATGTATTTTCTTTAAGAAAAAACAATGAAGCAAATGCGGCCACGGCCAATGCCGCCGCTGCCGACCAAAATGCAGCCGGCAACCGAGCTGTTTTGACCGGTTCATATTTTGCCCTATACGCTTCCCAAGCCCCTTCTTTGTAAGGGATAGGATCCGCGTTTTTTAGGCGCTCCTTAATTACTTCTATCAGTTCCTTTTTCTTGCTATCTTCCATCTTTCCCCAACATTATAGCGGTATGTTTTGCGAAACAGTAAATTGTTCTACGTACAACTTACGCAACCGTTGTTTGGCACGCGTCAAGTAAGTCCGTGAGGTGCTCTCTGGAATACCCAACATAGCACCGATTTCTTCATGCGAATATCCTTCGATCTCAAATAAATTGAATATAGAGCGTTGTACATCCGGAAGTTTATCCAGCAATTTTAAGATGTCATCTACAGCAAGTCGATCATCAATAACTACCGCATGCTGCTTAACATCTTCCATCGCTGTGTCCTCAAAAAAATCCAAGGGCTTCTTACTGCGTAACATGTCGATAGACGTATTTACGGCAATACGCGCCAACCAAGAACGAAAGGTTTTTTCCAACACTTCATCGTCCTCGTGCATTTCAAAACGATCCATCTTGCGAAACACCTTGACGAAGGTTTCGTTCGTCGCCTCTTCAGCTTCCATTTCTACCGTCATATATCGGAGTACAACTGCCATGACATAACCGTAATATTTTTTATATACAAACGATTTTCCTCGTTCGGTTTTCCCCAAAACACAGTCCTCTAGCGCTTCTCTGAGCGAAAAAGGGTTATCTTTTCTCCAGTATTGCCGAATACTCTTCATTTAATCGTCTGTTCCGATAAGCCAATTTAGCGAATTAATATTTCAATACCCGAACAGCGGATTAAAATTCTCTCATGCACTTCATTCATAAAACTACGGTGGAAACGCGCTTTCGAATCATTTCGCTACAGGTAGTGACAAAAAAAATTAATCTTATTTGATTGTATGAAATTGATAAATAACGTAAATTGCTTGTAGGAAAAAAAGAATTGAAACCATGCGCATTTTATTTCCAACAGATTTTTCGGACGCGGCGAATAATGCCTTTGTCTATGCCCTACACCTAGCGCATGACTTAGGTGCTACCGTTTACATCTTACACACCTATATGCAGCCAGTGCTATCGGCTTCCCATGTGGGGCAGCCCGAGATTGTCCCGGAGGTGTACGAAAGCTACGAATTACAGCAATTCGAGAGCTATAAAAAGCATAGCGCTTTCTTGCACAACTTGGCCAAAGAGAAACAGCTAGATACTGTTCCACTTACTTTTTTGTTTGAGGAGGGCACGGTAGTATCTAATGCGCAGGAGATCATCCAACGCGAGCACATCAACTTGGTTGTGATGGGCACGAACCGCGCGCAAGGCTTTATCGACAAGATATTCGGATCAAATACGCTTGGGATGATCCGCGGTGTACGAATTCCGGTGCTGTCGGTGCCCAAGGAATCAAATTACCAGCAAATTAAAGAGATTATATTTACGACACTGTTTCGCGAAAGCGACGAGATTGCTCTTGCAGAGATTCTCCAGTTGGTACGGCCATTCGCCGTTAATGTCAAATGCGTATACGTGCACAAGGAGTATAATCCAGCTATCATCGGGCTTTCTCAGCGATGGAAGCAGAAATTTGAAAAGGATAATCTTGATTTTGTATTCCTTGACTTCAATGAGTCTATTGAGCACACCGTCAATACCTATATTGGTCAACATCGCGTCGATTTGCTTTGTGTGTTGAAAAGAAACCGAAATTTTCTAGAACGTATTTTCAGCTCAAGTATCAGCAACAGGTTGCGAACGCACGCAATAACAGCAACTCTGGTGCTACAAGAAGGTGATGATCCGGGTACTTTTTAACTATTCATGGAACAATTAATAAAGTTGTTTAGCAAGCATCAGATGCTTGCTAAACCCGCAGAAAAATATACCTTGCTCATCGATGAGAATCAGGTAACGAATGGCGTCTTGTTTTTTTTATCGCTAGAAGGTAAAAGCTACAAAGTTATTGTTGCTGCGCCCCACCACGAATCGATCCTAAGAGATGGAACGCCCAGCATCAAAACCGTGCTTGAGCATAAGGAAGCCATGTATCTTAAATAGTGCATACTGTCATTATCCTACGCTAAAGCAAAGTTTCTTTAAAGAAATTAATGGTTCTCGTCCAAGCCAATGTTGCGGCTTCCTTATCATAACGCGGTGTGCTGTCATTATGAAAACCATGGTTTGCTTTCGGGTAAAAGAATACGCTAAACTGTTTTCCGTTTTGCTGCAACGCTTCTTCATAGGCTGGCCATCCCTCGTTAACACGCGTGTCCAATTCGGCGAAATGTAGCTGCAGCTTAGCTTTGATGTTCGGTACATCGGCAACGGGCGCTTGACCTCCGTAAAAAAGGACTGCAGCGACAAGTTGTGGAAGTCTAGCAGCTATCATGTTGGCAATCCAACCGCCAAAACAAAAACCGACCACCCCTACTTTGCCATTTGACATCGGGTGCTCGCCTAAGAATGTTGCAGCAGCGATGAAATCTTCTAACATCTCTTCGCGGCCACGTTTACTTTGCATTTCACGACCTTCATCATCATTCCCTGGATATCCTCCCAGTGGACTGAGCGCGTCGGGCGCCAACACAAGAAATCCGGCGAGAGCCGCTCTTCGTGCCACATCTGCAATATGCGGATTCAGCCCTCTATTTTCATGTACGACGACCACAGCGCCTAAAGCTTCAGTGTTATTATGTGGATAACAGAGTAATCCTTTCATTTCACCAGCTCCTTTCGGCGAAGGGTAAGTTACGAAAGACTCCGCGATACGCGGGTCGCCTTCTTCCACTTGTACATTATCCCTGTAATTCGGCATCAAGAAACTCATCAAGGCCGGCACCGTAAGCGACCCCACCGCAAAAAGAGACAATCGCTGCATAAATTCTTTTCTGGAAAGGCGTTGGTGTGCGTAATCATCGTAGAGATCAAAAACTTCTTGTTTAACCTCTTCTTTCTTTGGGATGTAAGTCATGTCGTACAACGTTGTTTTAAATGTTAAAAAATCTATACTTATTACAAAAAGTAATCACACCTTAAATATAGAGAAATAAAAAATCAAACTGAAACATATTTTTCCCATACAATATACAGTTATGTCTTCGTTAAAGGTGTATCGCAAGAATGGGCGGCTTTAATCTATACATCGCGACCATTGTGTTTTTACCCATGAATCTTACTTGTGTAACAAAAACAAGTGTTCCCTATCTCTTTTTTTATCTTTAAATTTCCAAAAATCATATCGGGATGCTACTTTTGTGATGAAACCCGTTGAAAAACATAGATTGCAAAGCTAGTGGTAAAGCGGTATTCCGACTGTACCACGCATCTACACCGCCTAATAAATGGAGCAGAAAAAAATTTTGATTTGTGACGACGATTATGGTATCGTCAATATGCTTGAGCTCATGCTAGAAGACTTGGATGCGCAAGTCATTTCAGAAACCAACAGTACAAAAGTGGGCGAAAGGCTAATCCAAGAGCAACCGGACCTGTTGATAGTTGACCTTTGGATGCCTGTCGTTACCGGTGATGAAATCATTAAATTTATACGTCAACATGACGGCTTAAAGCATATGTTTATCCTATGTATTTCCGCAAGTCGCAATGGTGAAGAAGTAGCCATGGAAGCTGGTGCCGACGTCTTTTTGGGAAAACCATTTGATATGGATGACTTATTAGATGTGGTTCAACAAGCGATTGTGCATGCAGAAAACTAACCGTTGCTGTAACCGACGTTTAATTACAGTTGTTTTCGTATAGTTGATATAATTTCACTATATTTAGATAAAATTCGCCACTATGCTTAATTCGGATCAAGTACTCTTTGAGGTACTCCGTTTTTCTCCAGATGCTACCGCTGTATATGATAGCGCAGACCTTAGAATAGCCTACGCCAATAAGCGCATGTGCTCGCTATGGGCACTATCAGATGATTATAAGGGCAAGCTCTACGACGAACTTTTTAGCAATCCACAGCAAAAGCACATTTCCACAGTGTTACGACAGGTTTGGGAAACAGGCGAAAGCCGCACGCTCTACCACGTGGAAGTAGGCACGTTTGTCGATGATCATTGGGAGCCCCGTTATTTTGATATGGAGTTAAAAGTATTGCTTAATTCCAATAGCGAGGTGTTTGCTATTTTGCATACCGGCAAAGAGGTGTCAGGAGCCCCCTCAACAGCCTCCAGTTTTCTTTTTCAAAACCACCTCGTTGATATAGATAAACGCATTGAAGGTAACCGTTTAGAAAACGTCTCGTCAAAAAATGACGCTGCAGAAAAATTACCTGAAGTTCATCCCGGAGCCTTATACAACATGGAGCAGGTGGAGACAGCCATCCTTCGCGCTCAATTAATCAAGGATGTAGCCCAACTTGGGGTGTTCGACATCAATATACAAACCAACAAACTCATATGGGATAAATATTCCCGCAACTTATTTGGTACTGTACCCGAGAAAGTACATTACACGCCTTTAGATTTGGTCAACGCGGTTCATCATACCGATAAATTACGCCTTATAAAAGCATTGGCTGATGCATATGATGCAGGAATAACAAAAGGAAATCTCGACATTATTGTACGATCTGCGGTAAGCAGTAAGCCGGAAATAAGACAGGTACACATACTCGGCTTGGTACATTTCGATGATGAGAAGAAGCCGAACCGTCTTCTCGGAACAGTTAGAGATGTTACGGAAACAAGCAATACGATGGATGCGCTGCGCAAGCGCGATCTCGAACTGCAGGAAGTTAATCGAGCCTTAGCAACGCTGAATACAGAGTTAATGAGCCTCAATCAAGAGCTCGAATCGTCGAACGAAAATCTTGTACAGGCAGAACAAATTACACAGTCATTAAACGACGAGCTGCAGTCAGCTTTCGATAAGCTTAAGCTTAATGAGGATAGGATGAACCTAGCCATCCAATCTGCAGAATTGGGCACTTGGACCTTGGACGTCACAGAGAACAAGGTATTTATGGATGCCCGCGCGAAGGAGCTCTATGGCTACCCTCCTGGCGATCTCATCGACTACGAGGAAGTTTTGCGGTATATGCACAAAGATGACCGAGAGCTGGTGCATCAAGCGGTACAGCGTGCTATCAACCCGAAATCAGGCGGACTTTATGATATACAATTTAGGACTATCGGTGCCACTGATGGTAGATTGCGGTGGTTACACTGTAAGGGTCGCGCCTATTTCGACGAACTGAACCAGCCCATACTTTTCTCTGGTACAGCACGGGATATCACGGAAGCAGTGATATCGAACGAAAAAATAAGCCGGTACCACAACCTAATCTCGGAGAAGGAGAAAATTTTACAACTCATCGTTGATTCGGCACAGATCGGAACATTCACCTTCGACCTGATGACGAAGGACATGGAACTTAATGCGCACGCGCGATCTATGTTTGGCCTAGCCGAAGAGGATGACGCATTGCATCCTTCGGGCACCGACGAAACCCTACAGGCCTACATGGAGGTTGCTGAACAGGCCATGGCTGAGGCGGTCATGCTTGGTCAGCCTTACGATTACAGTTACCAAATTACGCACAAGAAAACAGGCAAAGTGAGGTGGTTGCGATCGGTGGGCAACGGGGCGGAAAACTCCGACGGATCGATCACTATGTTTTATGGCGTGATCATCGATATCACGGCACAGAAAGAGGAAGAGCAGCGGAAGATAGACTTCCTGAGTATTGCCAGTCATGAGTTACGCTCTCCCTTAACCTCCCTTTCAGGATATCTACAGATATTAACCTTGAAGCGTACACAGATGGATGAGCAACGTATGGAGACCATGATCCGCAATGCCAGTAGGCAGTCAGAACGTATGCGTGTGCTCATTGACAGCTTTTTGGATATAGCGCGCGTTAACGAAGGAAAGCTTCAGCTGCAACGGCAGATTTTTCCAGTCGACAACTTTCTTTCGGACATGGAGAAGACGCTTGCCGAAACGACAACTTCACATAAATTCGTATTCAGTGACGAAACCAGCGGATTGATGCTTTATGCCGATCGTGATAAGCTCGAACAGGTGGTGATCAATTTTATCAACAATGCCATTAAATATACACCGTCAAAAACCGTCATACAGGTCGTTGCCACAAGCGATAATGATCAGCTTGAGGTGCGGGTGATCGACGAAGGGCCGGGCATATCCCCTGCCGATCAAGCCCGAATATTCGATCGTTTTTATCGTGTCGATAGCCCAAGAAATGAGCATGTCAACGGTTTTGGGATTGGATTATTTATTTCCAAAGAAATTATCCATTTGCATGAAGGCACTATAAACCTGCAAAGTGAAGAAGGACGAGGTACCACCTTTTGGTTCTCCATACCAATATTACCTGCACCAATATTATTAACAGACGATCTTTAATTTAGCCCAAGCGAGTGCTTATTATAATCTTCAAAGTAGGGATAATACACTATCTTTGCATCGAATTTTAAAAGAGCCAAAACGTGATTAATGTAAATAATATTTCCGTTTCCTTTGGTGGAACAACCTTATTCAGCGACGTATCATTCTCCATCAACGAGAACGATAAAATTGCGCTTATGGGGAAAAATGGCGCAGGTAAATCTACACTGCTGAAGATTATTGCGGGAGTTGGCAAGCCTACTTCCGGCAGCGTAAGTGGTCCCAAAGAAGCTGTTATCGCCTACCTGCCACAGCACCTATTAACCCAAGACAACGTTTCCGTGTTTGAAGAAACTTCTCGTGCTTTCGAAGAAGTGTATAAGATGCGCGACGAATTGGAAGCGCTCAATGAACAACTCAATGTGCGCACCGATTATGAGAGCGACGACTACATGAAGCTTATCGAACGTGTGTCAGAATTAAGCGAGAAATTCTATTCCATCGAGGAAACCAACTATGATGCGGAAGTTGAAAAAGTACTGAAAGGCCTAGGCTTTGAGCGATCGGACTTCAATCGTCAGACATCAGAGTTTTCCGGCGGCTGGCGTATGCGTATTGAACTGGCCAAGATTCTGTTAAAAAAACCTGATCTGATCTTGCTGGATGAGCCTACTAACCATATGGATATCGAAAGTATACAATGGTTAGAAGATTTTTTACTGAATTCTGCTAAAGCTGTTATCGTCATCTCTCATGACCGGGCATTTGTTGATAACATCACCAACCGAACAATCGAAGTAACGATGGGTCGAATTTACGACTACAAAGCGACATACAGTCACTATCTGGAACTCCGCAAAGATCGTCGCCAACATCAACTGAAGGCCTATGAAGAACAACAACGATTTATTGCTGACAACCAGGAATTTATCGATCGTTTTCGTGGTACTTACTCCAAGACTTTGCAAGTGCAGTCTCGGGTGAAGATGCTGGAGAAGCTGGAAATTATCGAAATCGATGAGGTAGATACTTCTGCCCTACGGCTAAAATTCCCGCCTTCACCGCGTTCCGGACAGTATCCGGTAATCGTTGAAGAGCTGACGAAGGTTTATGGCGAGCACATCGTATTTGCCAAGGCTTCCATGGTGATTGAGCGCGGCGAAAAGGTGGCCTTTGTTGGAAAAAATGGCGAGGGAAAATCGACCATGATCAAAGCGATCATGGGTGAAATTGATTTCGAAGGTTCTTTAAAAATCGGACACAATGCCAAGATTGGCTACTTTGCACAAAACCAAGCGGCTCTCCTTGATGAAGAGCTAACAGTATTTGAAACTATTGATCAAATTGCCATTGGTGATGTGCGCGTAAAAATTAAAGATCTCTTGGGCGCATTTATGTTCAGCGGTGATGATACCACGAAGAAGGTGAAGGTTCTTTCTGGAGGCGAGAAAACTAGACTTGCCATGATAAAGCTACTTTTGGAGCCCGTGAATGTTCTGATATTGGATGAGCCTACCAACCATCTGGATATGAAAACCAAAGATATTATTAAAGATGCACTCCAAGATTTTGATGGCACTTTAATCCTCGTTTCTCACGATAGGGATTTCTTGGATGGTTTAGCGAAGAAAGTATTCGAATTTGGCAATAAGCGGGTGCGCGAACACTTCGAAGATATTAAAGGGTTCTTGGAATACAAAAAGATGAATAGCTTAAAAGATATCGAGCGCTAGTATAAAACGAAATACAATAATTGGCTCCTGTTTGCGTAGCCTTAAGTGGTAAGACATAAAAACAGGAGCCAATGCCGTTAGTAAAGACTGTTGGTTTCTTGCTTTCTTGCCCACGATCGTTTATTTTCACGGTTCAATAACTAACATATGAAACCATCATCCATATTAATCGTCGCTGTAGTAGCAATCGCCCTTATCTTTGGTCTAATGTTTGGCTTGCCACAATATTCAGTATGGCAACAGAAAATGGCCGGAAAAGCTCGATTGGCAGAAGCAACCCAATCCCGTCAAATCTTAATAGAACAGGCGAGAGCCGAAAAAGAAGCGGCTATATTGCAGGCAGAAGCCATTAAGATTATGGGGGAAGCAGCTCAAAAGTATCCAAAATATCGTAAACAAGAATTTATCGGCGCTTTTGGAGAAGCATTAAAAGCGGGAACAATCAGCCAGATTATCTATGTACCTACGGAAGCGAATATCCCTATATTGGAAGCAGGAAAACAAATGGTGCTCCCGAAAAATTAAGTAGTCCTTTACGATATCGCCCCTATTTCAAATTCATTGACGGATCATAAGAGTCGATTATTCGTCAATCCGAAGCTTGGGAATCACTGTCCCAAGCTTGCAGGAGCCGTTGCAAGAAATGGTATTCTTCGGCATAGGCCCCGTCCAATTCTTCAAAACGATTGTCGAATTCCGAAAAATAGCGTCGTGCCTCTTCACTTCCTGAAATGGTGGCCACATACAACATGTTTGCTAACAACATCGTTTTGTCATCAAGTCTTGAATCAATCTGCCGATAGGCCGTCAATACCTGTTCAATTTGTGCAGGCTCATAGGTACTGACTGTGCGATTTACATCTTTCGTCCGTAAAAGCTTACCATTAAGGAAATACATACGTTCAATAAGAAATATTTGGGGCACTAAGGCAAAGTTGTCGCCTGTCGGCAACGAGGTGATATGGTTGACATACAGCGTGTCATCTTCTAAAGATACATCACACAGTTCAAGTGCATCCCAAAAATCTATGATGGTATCAGTGCCACAGACTGTTAGAACGAACTCCGAAAACAGCATTTGTCCTTCATCCTGCAGGCGGTATCCGCAAAGTGCGATACCTTCATGTGACGAGAAGCGAAACACGGTATCCGCTTCCGTCGAAGCGAACTTGTTTTCAGGGCAATGGCAGGAATCCTGCGCGGAGCAGACGATGCCACAAAGCAACATTCCCAACAACATTAATACAGTACTTAATTTTAAAGGTAACATAGGATTGTTTATCTAAATTAAAGAGAAGGATTTATCTCTATTTACAACGCATCTTTGAGTTAAGCAAAAACTCAACCAATTTAACGAAGTATATCGTGAATTACGATCATAATAGCTTTAATTGTTATCCATGAGGAATCAACAAATCAAGTTGGAGCAAATTAAAATAGCGTTAACAGAAGAAAAGGTACACAGTGAAGTTCTAACCTCCAGAGATATTTTGTTTATTAGCATTTTTCCTTTGAAAATAGTTCGTTACAAATGAATTTTTAAGTTATTATGACTGAAATTCATTTAATTATATTTCGATTATTTTGTATCATTGTAGCGTTAATTGTAAAAAGATGCTCACTTCATTAAGAAATACATTTCTTATTCAGCTTATCAGTTCCTTTTTGTTAGCCTTGCTAGCACTAAAGACTGCCGGTTTGCTGTTTAGCGTATTTCCAGACCGAAGTAGCATGTATTCCAGTGTTCCTATCGACATGGACAGCTCAGAATGCGACGAAAGCCAAGAGATTAAAAACGCTTCCGGCAAGCTCGTATGTTTGTTGACTGATCAACAGTTATCCCTTTTAGCCATTGAACGTAAGGTAGAAGCTCCTAAAGGCAGTCGGCGAATATTATTTATTGCCGAACATTTTAATGTGATCCCCTCCCCGCCTCCGGACGCCGCTACAGTTTAGTTATTGCATTCAAGCTGCCGCCTCCTCGCAGAGTAGGCGGCTGTATTACCTAAAAATATTAAATTTTATTTATGACGCATAAACAAGGTAGTCTTACACCTTTGCAACGCCTACTTAGATTACTGCATCCTGAGCGAAGAACGATAAACTACATCTTCCTCTATGCTATAGTTATTGGAGCTTTCAGTTTAACAATCCCTGTAGGGATAACGGCAATTTTCAACTTATTGAACAATGGCGCTATGTACAGCTCGACTTACATCCTCATCGCCTTTGTTATCGTCGGGGTGGTTATTGCAGGTCTGCTGTTAATCGGACAGATGAGTTTGGTCGAATATTTAGAACAAAAGATTTTTTTGAAATCTGCCGTCGAATTTGCCTACCGGCTGCCACGCATTAAACGTTCAGAGTTGGAAGGAGAAAATTTGGTGGAACTCGTCAATCGTTTTTTTGATGTCATGATCATCCAAAAGGGAATTATTAAGCTTTTAATAGACATTGTTGCGGCTATCGTGACCATCTTCTTCAGTGTCGTTCTGCTGTCCTTCTATCATCCCGTCTTCTTAACTTTTGGACTCGTCGTTATCATCGCCATCGCATTGATTCTTGTAATATACTACAAGCGAGGGTTAAATACGAGTATCCAAGAATCTGAACATAAGTATGAGACTGTAGCTTATTTGGAGAGTGTCGCATCCGAAATCGACAATTATCGTGGCAATCCTGCGAAAATGCAAGAGGTGATTTCTAATACGGATTATATCAGTAGCAAATACTTGAGTTCAAGAAATGAACATTTCAGGGTATTGAAACGTTTCTTCGCGAGTTCCGTAATTATACGTACGCTGCTATTTGGTGCTATGCTATTGCTGGGTTCTTATTTTGTTGTGGAACGGCAGATGACCTTCGGTCAATTTGTTGCGGCGGAAGTTGTTATCGTTCAAATAGGATATGCTATTGAAAAACTATTTACCAATTTAAACACCATTTTTGACATGTTGACTGGAAGTGTGAAGCTTGGTGCTGTCACAGATTTAGCGTTGGAGGAGGGCGCAACACCCTATGGCGAGTAAAAAATTTGGTATCGATGAAATCATCCGTTGGGAAGAACTTTCTCAATATGGCCGCGAAAATCTTTTGAAAGAAAAAGGCTCTATCTACCTCGGACGTTTGCTGCTGGTCGCAGCGATTATCTTTGTCTTCGTTCTATTTTTACCCTGGCGACAAACCATTCCGGGCAGAGGGACGGTTACAGCGCTAAGACCGCAAGATAGACCGCAGACTATCCAAAACCAAATTGGTGGACGTATTGAACGCTGGGCAGTGAAAGAGGGACAGGAAGTACGTAAAGGCGATACGATCCTTGTTATCTCGGAGACCTCACAGTCGTACTTTGATCCCGAGTTACCACTACGCTTGGAAGAGCAGCTCACTGCAAAACGCAGTAGCGAGGACGCTGCCATACAGAAAATGCGTGCCACAGAAGCCCAAATTGACGCTCTGGGGGCCGGTTTACGTTACCAACTAGAAGCTGCACAGAATAAAGTTTCGCAGGCAGAGAACTTAGTCAAGATCGACAGCGCCGATTTAATAGCTACTGAAACGATGTACAGCACGAGTGTATCACGTTTGGAACGATACGAACAAGGTTATAAAGACGGACTTTTTTCTTTGACCGACATTGAAACCCGTCGGCTGAATCTACAAAATGACCGTGCCAAGGTGGTAAGTGCAGAGAATAAACTGACCAATTCGCGACAATCGTTAACCAACGCGGTTATTGAGCTCGACAACATTCGGGCGAAGTACAACGAGTCCTTAGCCAAAGCACAGTCTGATTTTGGTTCGGCACTATCTACAAAAGCTACCGCGCAGGGAGACATCGCTAAATTACGGAATGAGATTACCAATATCGATATACGTCGTGGTTTGTACGTTTTGCGAGCCCCGCAAGACGGCTTCATCGTAAAAACATTTAAGGCTGGTATTGGTGAAAATATTAAAGAAGGCGAATCCGTGGCAACGCTTCAACCCAAAACCCCTCTTTTAGCAGCAGAGATTTATGTACATGCGATGGATGTTCCGCTGATCTTGAAGGAAAGTGACACCCGCTTACAGTTCGAAGGCTGGCCTTCGGTACAGTTCTCGGGTTGGCCTTCGGTTGCGGTGGGTACGTTTGCAGGGACAGTTACGGTTATCGATAAGGTGAGCAGTACAAATGGGCAATACAGGTTGCTTATACGTCCGGCCGATCCCCTGCCGCAAGGCGATGAACCATGGCCTGAACAATTGCGCCTAGGATCCGGCGTATACGGTCGCGTCATCTTAAATGCGGTGCCACTATGGTATGAAATATGGCGGCAATTAAACGGATTTCCACCAAGCTTGGAAAGAGAGCCGAAGGACGAAACAGCAAAATAAAGATACACATGATCAGATTTTGTATAGGATTTTTGCTGTGTTTGTGCTTTTTAGCTCCACAAGGCCACGCGCAACAAATAGAAGACGTAAGTTTCCATCGTACGTTCACGGTGTCTGATTTGGAAGATTTTCTTATGACCAATCATCCCGTCGTGAAACAAACACTTCTGCTTAGTGAAACTGCCAAAGCGCAAGTACTACAAGCTCTCGGAAAGTTCGATCCTGCGTTGTACACATCGTTCAACAACAAGCATTTCGGAAATACCGCATATTACAACCAATGGTCAAGCGAGCTAAAAGTTCCCCTGTGGTTGGCAGGTGCAGATTTAAAGGTCGGCTACGATCGTAACGTTGGTGCATATACTAATCCGCAGAGCCGCACCGACCGGGCAGGACTATCTGCATTGGGCATCAGTGTTCCGCTGGGGCAGGGTCTGTTTATCGATGGACGCCGCAATACCCTTTGGCAGGCAGAAGCCATGTTGGGCTATGCAGAAGCACAACAAGTTAAGGAGATAAACGGCATTTGGTTTCAGGCGGTATCGGACTACTGGAACTGGTACTATGCCTACAAGCAATATATATTGCTCGTGGAGGGTGTGAAGCTTGCAGAGACGCGCTTTCGCGCGATAAGTGAACAAACGCTTTTAGGCGATAAGCCCACAATCGACTCGGTTGAAGCCGCAATCACCGTGCAGGAGCGAAAAATGGAACTTGCTAAATATGATATCGAACTGAAAAATGCCAGGCTAGTCCTGTCAAACCATCTGTGGAACGAGCAGCAACAACCACTGGAATTGCCTGAAGATGCCGTGCCTGACAGTATTGATAGAAATGCGCTCTCTCCCAATGGAAACCTTTTGGCAGAGTTATTAGAACAAGCGGAAACCAATCACCCTGAAATTTTACAATTAGGAAGTAAAGAGCTACAACTATCGATCGAAGAACGCTACCGAAGAGAGCTCTTGAAGCCAAAGCTAAATCTTTCCGGAACGTTGCTGTCTAGTCGGCGTAACTTTAACGAGCAGCTTCCCCCCGATTACGATTTCAATTGGGGAAATTATAAACTAGGTGTGGAGTTTGCTTTTCCATTGTTTTTACGAAATGAACGGGGTAAATTAAAAGAAGTCCGTTTAAAGCAGCAAGAACTGATCTACGACCAAACTATCCTCGGGCGAAACATTCGAAACGATGTGACGTTAAAATACAATGACCTGACCGCTTACAGCAGGCAGATCACCTTGCAGATAGAAAACATTATTAGTCAGGAAACTTTACTACGTGGCGAGCTGCAAAAATTTGATCTCGGTGAGACTACCCTTTTTATCATTAATAGCCGAGAAAGCAAACTCATTGATATGCAGATCAAACGCGAAGGACTTATCGTGAACTACCAAAAAGCATTAGCCGAGCTGTATTACAAAGCAGGAACAAGGCTTTGATCAATGCCTGAGCAAACTTTGGGACAAAAAATAGCGCCCTACTCTGGCGAGTAGGGCGCTTTGTTGTCGCTAAACAACGTAGCATGTAGAATTGTGTGTGTGATGCTGTAAAACTAAAAAACCTATCGATTCAAAAAAAATTTTATTCCTGCATTAAAGAAAAAATATTAAACATTTTTTTCTTTATATTTTGAACTGCTCAAAACAAGACTTGACGCAAGCGAAGCACACTCGAGTCTCGTATGTGCTATGACGAGCAATAGAAAAATCCTACTCCCAAGCTTTCGAGTAACGATCATGGGACAAAAACCAATAAATACCAAGTTTTTAGTAGCTTTAGGTCGATCTAAAACCCTGAATATGACAAAACGTCTTTTGATAATGATACTATGTTGTACAACTTTGTTTGACCTAAGTGCACAAAAACGTGATCAGAAACTAGAAAATATACTTAAAGATGCCGTGAAAGACTTTCGAGGCGATATCGGGATACATGTACAGCATTTTAAGAAGAATAAAACAGCATCTATACAAGCAGACAGTATCTTTCCCACGGCTAGCCTCGTTAAGTTGCCCCTTTTGGTAGGTGTTTTTCAAAAGATCGACCAAGGCCAATTGATGTTGAAAACAAATTATGTTTATCGCACCGAGCGAACTTACAGTGGATCCGGGTTGATGCAATTTTTCAAAGATAGTGTTGATGTGGATCTATCAACCATGATTTCCCTCATGTTAAGCTACAGCGACAACGTGGCATCAATTTGGTGCCAAGAATTAGCCGGCGGCGGCCTAGCCATCAATCCCTTGATGGAAAAACTAGGTTTGATGAATACGAAGGTTAACTCTCGAACGGTTGGAAGGGAAGCCGCTTGGCAACAATACGGATGGGGCGAGACGACGCCACGCGATATGGTTAACTTGATCAGCCTTATACGACAGGGTAAGGTTTTCGATGAGCGTCTATCCGAAAAAATGTATAGATACCTCAAAAATCAATACTACAATGGACGCTCCTTAGCCCAGTTTCCAGCAGATATTGCTACAGCCTCGAAAACAGGATCCATCGACAAAGCCCGCGGCGAAGTTGTTTTCGTACATGCGCCATCTGGCGATTTTGCCTTTTCTGTTTTGACCAAAAACAATGAAGATACGCAGTGGACATCAGCCAATGAGGCAGAAGTACTCACACGGAAGATTGCAGCTTTACTTTGGAACTACTTTGAGCCCAAAAACCAGTATGAAGCTTTCGATCCGGTGGAATAAGTGCTACGGGTGGATGTCAAACACCTTTTACTAAATAGCTAGCATAACTTCACACCGTCGCCTCGTTCCCGGAAATACTGTTTCCACCGTTTGCCAACCACTGATTGAAGCTGCCTTGGTATAGCGATAGATTTGTGAAACCTTCCTTTTCTAAAAAGGAATAAGCAAGGCTGGCGCGGTCGCCGGATTGACATTGTATGATCAGCTTCTTGTTGCCCAAAAGTGACAAATCAATTTTGGGCAATTGACCGACAAACAGATGTTTGGCGCCAGGAATATGTGACAGATTAAACTCACTTTTACTGCGCACGTCGATCAGTATCACATCGTTTTGATCTTTGGACGAGGCTACCTCTTTAAAATCGATTAAAGCAGTCGGCAGCAGATCCGACGAGGGCAAGTCTGTGATAAATCCAGCAATGTTATCTAGACCGATACGCATAAGTTTTCTTGTAATTTCTTCTTGCTCGGATTCTTCCGCTA
The DNA here is from genome assembly GCF_033955345.1 of Sphingobacterium bambusae. NCBI lineage: Bacteria > Pseudomonadati > Bacteroidota > Sphingobacteriia > Sphingobacteriales > Sphingobacteriaceae > Sphingobacterium > Sphingobacterium bambusae. Next base: position 5,365,559 of record NZ_CP138332.1, on the reverse strand, counting down.
TAATAAATAGCTTATCTGAATAAGACAAAAACCATCCTGCCCATGTCGCCATAGCATTATTGTGTTGCATATGCAGTGCTCCTTTCAGGTGGCCTGCAACAAAGGCCGCCCGAGGGCGTGCGTCGATTAATGCCATACCCTCATCTTCCAAGTTGATGGAACTTATCTCGACGATAGGATGTGTCGGTATAGTCGTCAACAGCGGACGTTCATTACGGTTAAGCTGTTTCATCTTGGCAAAGTAATAAGGTGCTTCCGGTTGGTTGCTGAGCAACTCTCGTTGAAATGCATCGAAATCGTCGCCAAACTGAAAGGCCCAATTTCGAATACGCTCATAGCCCACCGTAGTGCTAGGTACCGCCCCCAATGCCTTTCCACATGCAGAACCTGCACCATGCCCCGGCCATACCTGCACAAAATCGGGCAATGCTGTGAATTTTTTGAGGGATGAAAACATTTGCGCCGCTCCTGCTTCCTTTGCCCCCAGCAACCCTACGGCCTCTTCCAACAGATCAGGGCGCCCAATATCCCCAACAAACACAAAATCGCCCGTAAAAATCATGACCGGCTCATCTGTAGCAGGATGATCACGTAAGAGCAAACTGATGCTTTCCGGTGTGTGTCCTGGCGTAGCCATAACTTCCAGAGAAAGATTACCTACTTTGATAAAATCCCCTTCCAGAAGACCAGTATGTGGGAAGTTATATTGCCAGTCCATTCCTCCTTCGTCGGATAGATAAATTGCTGCTCCTGTTAAAGCAGCCAACTCTCGTGTACCGGATAAGAAATCCGCATGAATATGCGTCTCCGTAACGTGCGTTATACGCATCTGTTGCTGCTTAGCAATTGCTATATAAGTATCTACGTCACGCTTTGCATCAATAACAATCGCTTCTTTCGTTGCCTGACAGCCAATAAAATAACTGGCCTGAGACAAACTCTTATCATAGATTTGTTGGAAAAACATTACGCTTCTATTATGTTATGAATTAATAGGCAATACCTATTGCCGAACTATATATTATGATTACCCGATACCTCTGTTATCAAGATGGCTAAGGCCACAGCAAGTATAAAATAGCCAAAAATTTTCTTCAGTAAACTACTGCTGATCTTCTTTGATAAGGAAAACCCAGCAAATATGCCTCCAATTGTAAACAACGTATACCCCAAAAGTAAATACCAATCAAAGTCCCTAAATTTTTCCAAGTCGCCCATCAACCCAAAGAAAGAGTTGATCGCAATGATCAGCAACGAGGTTGCTACGGCTCGCCGAATCGATAGATGAAAGAAATTAACCAATACGGGAATAATTAGAAAACCTCCTCCGGCCCCCACAACTCCTGTAACAAAACCCACCAACATACCGGCAATGCCGACAGTCATTCTATTGTTACCCGAGGGTACACTGGGCAATATTGAAAGGCTTGTAGCTGAACGAATCATGGATATGGCGGACGCCAACATCACCACAGCGAAAAGTAACATCAAAACTACCGCTTGATGAATACTAAATGAGCCTATATAAATGACTTCGGGTACCAGCGGAAGCAAAAATGTTCTCGTCAAAAAGACCGATAGCAAGGAAGGTATACCAAAATGACAAACGTGCGCGAGATCAACCTCTCCTTTTCGCAATCCACGCAGCCCGCCGATAAAAGCTGTGGTACCTACCGCAAATAGCGAATACGTTGTTGCCAATACTGGATCTACCCCCATGATATATACCAAAATAGGCACCGTTAATATTGTCCCACCGCTACCAACCAAACCTAAGGTCATACCTACCAAAATGGCAAATGCAAAGCCTATCTGCATATCACGAAGGACGGGTTTGTGAAATCAATGAACAGCGCTCCATTAGTGTGGGAGTTTATCTCTGAGCAAGGCATATAGATAGGTGCCCAATAAAGCGAAAGCAGCGACAACGACCATAGACCATACACCCGCACCGATAAGCACAAAAATTGGCCCGGGACAGGCCCCCACGAGTGCCCAGCCTAAACCAAATATAATGCCTCCTAACAGATATCGGTATACGGTTTTCTCTTTCGGCACAATCACGATCGGTTTGCCATCGGCCTGCCTGCCTATACGTTTTAACATATAAACACCTACCACACCAACGAACAAAGCGCTCGCTATAAAGCCATACATATGAAACGAATGGAAATTGAACATCTCGAATATTCGAAACCAAGAAGCAGCTTCTCCTTTATACATTGCCATACCAAAGAGTAGGCCCAACAGCACATAAATTGCTCTTTTCATGATTAAAAAATTATTGGAAAAACAAGATGTACCATGAGAAGACCGCCAATGAAAAAACCAACAACGGCAATCAGCGAAGGGATTTCGAGGTTGCTAAGTCCTGAGATGGCATGGCCGGAAGTACAACCACCAGCATAACGGCTACCAAATCCGATCAATAGACCACCAAACGCCCATATTAGCACATTTTGTACAGTCAGGGAATCAAAAATTTCTTCAGGATAGTAGCTTACAACAGGCGTTTCTATTCCCAAAGAAGCTAACTTATTTAAGGTGGCGGTCGAAATTCGAGGAGCTTCGCTATTATCCAAAAAATGAGCTGCTAGAAAACCACCAGCAACGGCCCCCACTAAAAACAGTAAATTCCAGCTTTGCGAACGCCAGTCGAATCTAAAAAATGCGACACGTTTTCCCGCCCCGAGTGCGGCACACATCGTTCTAAAGTTTGAAGAAAAGCCAAAGCTCCTTCCTAAGATCAGTAGTGCAAGCATGATCAAACCCACTAACGGTCCAGCAATATACCACGGCCAAGGCTCCATTAAAACATCCATAGTCAATACGCTTATCTATACAAAGTTCTTATAAATAAGTGAATTTTCTATAGGTAAAATGAAGCTATCTTACGATTATTCCTCCCACACTTTTGCATGTTGCTTTAGAACATCCGTGCTACGTTCACGTATCTTCGGCGGCATAGCTTTCCAAACATCATCATAATCAACGTGATATACATCTTCTTCATTACCGGATGGATAATATGCCGTCGCCTTTGCCTTCTTCCAAGCTACTGTTTTGTCGACAACATCGTTGTAGTAAACAATCTGTTTATAGGGTTTGGCATCAAGACCGTCGCTATCGCCCATGTAGCTTAGGTAAAATTCGGGAAAACCATCGTCATCTACATCGGCTACAAAACAATTTGTATAATCAAATTGCGGCCAATAAACCGGGTTTCCAAAGTCTTGGAAACGAGCTTTCAACAGTAAGCCGCCATGATCTTCCAAAAGCACGAAGGCGTATAGATTATGATCCGTCAAGACATCAGAATCTCCCTGCACAATTTTTGCGGTGCCATCTGGCTTCAGTTTCTTTTTAAAAACAAAATAAAAGATACCCTGCTTACTATCCGCACGGATGATCATGGTTGTATTACCAAATTGGCTGCGGGAAAAGGCTTCTTCGTCTTGAAACTCGAAACCTGTTTGGCGAGTAAACAATAACGAGTCTTTTGGAAAGAAATACGTCGTATTAACTGCGGTCGTCTGTGCTATTGCATTGCTAAGTAGCATGACAAAGGCGACGAAAGATATGATTGCTTTCATAGAACGATGGTTTGTTTTCAGTATGCAAGTTAAGACAAAGGACAGACAAAAAAATCCCTGAAAAAGATGATTTAGCAAATATCTAATACGTTGACCAAGTTCATCCATTACCATAATCTAAGAAATACCTGTACACTCATACAAGTCATCACAATAACAATAATAGCGCCGATGATGGTAAAGAGCATGGGCTGCTTATAATCACCCACAATAGTTGGTTTGTATGCAGCAATAAGCATGGTGCTAAGCGCTATAGGCAGGATTACACCGTTTACAGCTCCTGCAATAATTAACAAGTCTACCGGTTTGCCAATCGTCACGAATATCATCGTAGAAATAGCGATAAACAGTATAATTAGCAAGTTTTCATTTTTTTCAATCTTAGGGCTAAACGACTTAATAAATGAAATGGACGTATAAGCAGATCCAATCACCGAGGTAACCGCAGCCGCAAACATCACCAAGCCAAATAAGCGATAGCCCATGTTGCCAGCAGCTAATTTAAATACCGACGCCGTGGGATTTCCATCATCGATCAATAAGCCCTGACTGATAACTCCCAAGGATGCAAGAAAAAGTAAAATGCGTATAAATGAAGCTACCGATACCCCCATCACTGCACTTCGGTCTACTTGGGGTAGCGCCGTTCTGCCAGTGATGCCAGCATCAATCAGTCGGTGTCCGCCAGCAAACGTAATGTAACCTCCTACTGTACCGCCTACCAACGTAATGATTGCTACAAAATCAATCTGCAGCGGCATTACCGTACGCAAAGCTGCCTCACCTACCGGAGGATGAGCAACAATCCCCACATAAATGATAACGAGAATCATGATGAATCCCATGATTTGTGTAAACAAATCCATGGCTTTACCGGCCTGTCTGTTGGCAAACACCGCGATAGCCATAATCGACGCTAAAACTGCTCCATAGGTAACATCCATACCAAACAGTGCTTCTAGGCCTAGACCAGCTCCGCCTACGTTGCCTATATTAAAGGCCAAACCACCGAGCACGATCAGCAATGAAATAAAACCTCCCAATCCGGGCAATAACATATTGGCAATATCCTGTGCCCTTTTTTTAGAGACGGCGATGACGCGCCAAATATTCAATTGAACCCCGATGTCAATTAAAATTGATATCAAGATTACGAAACCAAAGCTCGCGCCCAACGACTTTGTAAAGACCGTTGTTTGTGTTAGAAAACCGGGGCCTACGGCTGAGGTAGCCATCAACAAAGCCGCGCCTATTAATACAGAGGTCCGCTTATTCTTCATCCTATTTCAATATTATGATCATGCAATACGTCGACAATACGCTTAGCAAAAACCACGGCCTTGCTGTTATCGCCGTGAAGACAAATGGTATCCGCCTCGATAGCCACACTACTCCCATCGACGCTCAGCACGTGTCCCCTTTCCACTATGCGCAGCACTTGTTCAATAGCCTGTTGGTCATCGCTAATCAATGCACTGCTATCACTACGCGGCATCAGGGTGCCGTCCTGCTTATAGGTACGATCGGCAAAAACTTCATGATACACATGTAGCCCTTTTCCGAGACCTGCCCGCGTAAGTTCGCTTCCCGATAACCCATACAGCGCTAAGGAAGGATTCACATCGTAAACAGCCGTTGCTATTGCATCGGCCAATAAAGCATCCTTGGCCGCCATATTATAAAGTGCTCCATGCGGTTTCACATGATGCAAGGAAAGTCCGCGTGCGGTTACACAGCCCATCAATGCCCCAATTTGATAGACCATTAAATCATACACCTCTTTGGGGCTCATCTGTATCTCCCGTCTCCCGAATCCCTGTCGATCATAAAATCCGGGATGTGCCCCAATACGTAAATCATAGGAAGCTACTAGTGCCAATGTCTGCATAATGGTGGTCGGATCACCCGCATGAAATCCACAAGCTATGTTTACAGAAGAAACATAAGGAAGAATAGCTTCATCATTACCCATCACCCACGGTCCGAAGCTTTCACCAATATCACAGTTTAAATCAATGCGGCGTTTATTTTTCATATTTTAAGGCTATAGATATTTTTAATTCTTGTATCTGCTGATGACGATCCTTTACAATTTGTTGAGCATCTGCCACCGTAACCCGTTCAAAACGAATACTATCTTGCGGTTGTAATTGTGCAAGCAACGGCAAGTCGGCTTCGATTACTTGACCGATAATCGGATACCCTCCCGTCGTCGGATGGTCTGCCATCAACACGATTGGCTGACCTTGAGGCGGAACCTGTATTGTCCCAAACGTTACCGCTGAAGATAACAATTCGATGGGTAGTGTTAATCGCAGAGCTGCTGATGCCAAGCGATACCCCATACGATCCGATTCGTTGCTAATCAAAAATGATATGTTCAGGAAATCTTCCCGACTCCTCTGATCGAATTGTGCATAATGGGGACCTTCTATCACACGGATGCTACGCTGGGAAAGATCGGGGTAGCCAATATGCCCTAATCGCCATCGAAGGTCTGTCGACTCTTTTTCATCTACATACTGAAAAGGAATACGGTCACCTTTCTGCAATGCCCTACCCTTCCATCCGCCAATCTTGGCGCGCAGATAGGTGGACTTACTTCCCATCAAAGTCTCTATGGCAAGCCCCCTGTCAAAGCAAATATAACAGCGGCAGCCATGCACGGCCTTGCCAAAGGAAAGTATGCTTCCCGCATGCACAGATATTGGTTTCCACATCGGAACGGCCACGCCGTCCAGTGCGGCAGAGAGGTCTCCCCCAGTCAAGACTATCCGTCGTCGTTCTTCAAACAACAGGCGCGGACCAACCATGGTACATTCCAAAGCGGCTTCGTTTTCATCATTACCCAGCAGCATGTTTCCCAAACGTAAGGCCAAACCGTCCATTGCCCCACTAACCACCATGCCATACCGCTGAAGGCCAAACCTACCCAAATCTTGTACAGTCGTCAAAAGGCCTGCCTGTATTACTTTAATGCCCATCTTCGCCTCTTTTAAGATCCCAAAATTCACCTTCCTCAATAGACACAAAGCGCAGTAAATCACCCGCAGCAACACGTGCCGGGTGATCTTGTAAGCGCATATCAAACATTACCATTGGTGTCTGGCCAATAATTTGCCAACCACCCGGCGTGTCCAATGGATAGATTCCCGTTTGTTCGCCTGCGATGCCCACCGATCCAGCGGGTATCTTCACACGTGGTATAGCTTTTCTAGGCGTCGCCAATCGTTTGTCCATTCCACCCAAATAGGGAAATCCAGGCACAAAGCCCAACATGTAAACACGGTAGCATTTCGCCGTATGTATCGCGATAATTTCCTCGATAGTAAGTCCGGTATGCTGCGAGACGTCCGTCAGATCTGGGCCGTTGTACCAAACGGGTATTACTTTCTCTTCCTTGACCTTCCTTTCTTCTATCTCTAGCTTGCCGACAAGCTGATACAGAAATTGATAAACCGTATCATAAGACAAGGATAGCGGATCGTAGTAAACAGTCAATGTACTGTATGCGGGAACGCACTCCCTGATACCAAACATATCAGATTGCGTCAATACTAAATCTAAGCTGCGAACCAACATGTTATGCCGTTCGTCCACTGTTGTTCCGAAAGAAACCACCAAGGCAGCATCTCCTAATGGATAAATTAGCGGCTTCTCGTAAAAAGTCATCCTTTACCGATAAAAATTGATAGTGCGTTCCGTTTTAAAGCTACTTAAATACCACCTTAGTTTCACTATTAACGTGAAAATTTATCTGCTAACCATTTCTGGCGAAACTGTTACTCCAAGGAGATAACATGCCTCCTCTAGAGCACAGCAGATGGCGAAATCCAATAAAATTACCAAACGATACAGAATGGGTATAATTGTTGTAAAAACAATAATAAAGAGTTTGATGGAGCGGAAAGATTTAAGGAAAACCGGTGAGCCGATATTGACAACAAAAACAATACAAGGCCTATATAGTGCTTCTTACTACTTGGTCAAGCATCAGGATAAGATCGTTGGTGTCGGCCTTTTTCACAACGGAAATGAAGATTGCACGTTGGCGCTCATTGAAAATAAAAAAGGCGAGAAGCTCATGTTGGGTCATTTTGCAGAAGGCTATCCTGTACCGGATCAAGAGTTTTTCGAACTAAACAAAATCTACGACTGGGCCTTTGGGAAATAGAAAGACTTGGCGGCTTGCAAAAGATACCATCCAGCTCGCCGGTGTTGGCGATTGAAATAATAAAAAAGCGGCTCTGCCCCACGAAACAGAACCGCGATCATCGTAAAGTTTAGTCAACCAAAACACTGCTTACGAGACGTTACAAAGGTCTGCATTCTACCTTTCACATCCTACAACCTGAGGTTGTAATTAACAACTGTTTTTTGTCTTCAAACAATTTCTTCAACACTCATCTACCTGCCGCTATCGCCTAGCTTTAAACAGCAAAAAAAGCAAAAAAGAGAGAGCCGATCGTTCAATGCGATCGGCTCTCCCTGTATACATTTTGATCAAGCTATTGATCTTCATTTGCTAAACCTAGGCGATTTCCGTGTCTTTAATCCCAACACTTCTGTAGCTAACTAGCTGTCTAGTTACAAAAGATGTTGACGGAATAGGCGCTACTTCGTTCACATAAGATTCCTCTGCTGGGATATATGCAACAACTGCAGAGTCTGCACTACCTACTAAAGTGGAGTCTGTTGTAAAGGCATAGGCCGTTGAGTCTATACTATCTGCAAACACAGAGTCGGTCGTAAAGGCATAAGCCGCCGAGTCTACACTATCTGCGAATACAGAGTCTGTAGAAAAGGCGTAAGCCGCCGAGTCTACACTATCTGCGAATACAGAGTCGGTAGTAAAGGCATACGCTGCCGAGTCTACACTATCTGCTAACAAAGAGTCGGTAGTAAAGGCGTAAGCCGCCGAGTCTGCACTATCTGCAAAAACAGAGTCAGTAGTAAAGGCATACGCTGCCGAGTCTACACGATCTGCAAATACAGAGTCAGTAGTAAAGGCATAAGCCGCCGAGTCTACACTATCTGCTAACATAGAATCTACCTTATTTACAAATAATGCTGAGTCAGCATTGTTTGCAACAGAAGCCGAATCCTTTAATTCAGCATAATTTGAACCAAACTGATTTACGTTACCAGCAGTGGCTAGCAATCCTGCACCTACTGCAAGTACGAGGTTGAAGGCGATTAATTTTTTCATGACATTTTATATTTAATAAAACCATTAATTATTAACACTTATAAAACGTCCGAGATCAAATTTTAGTTCACGAATTGTAACAAACTTGTTGTTAATTTTTGTTAAATAGCCCAAAAGGAGCTTTAAACGAACTTTTAAATTAGTTACTTCAACAACAATCAACGCTATACGAGCAGCAAAGTCTGATGATTTCATCCATCACTTTTTAATTTATCAGTTCAAAACTAACGATCCACCAATATCGCGGAAAAGTAATCAGCAATTTATGCAATACGCGTATTAAAATGATCTAGCAATGCCGTCTTTGCAGCATGATATCCCGACATGCCGTGCACGCCACCTCCAGGTGGTGTCGACGAGGAGCAAATATAGACCTCCCTGTTCGATGTACGATATGGCGTAAGGGACAGCGTAGGTCGTGTATAAAGTTGAAAAATATCCATAATACCACCGTTGATGTCACCTCCGACATAATTGGGGTTGTAACCCTCCATTTCTACAGCCGAAAACTTGTGCCTAGCGAGGATCGTGTCACGAAAACCTGGCGCAAAACGCTCTACCTGTTGCTCTATCGCTTCGGTGTAATCTTCAGTTGAACCATTAGGCACGTGACAATATGCCCAAGCGGTATGTTGACCCGCTGGTGCCCGCGTATCGTCAAAAGCGCTTGGCTGCGTGAAGAGCACGAAAGGCTTTTCTACCCGCTGTCCTCCATGGGCGGCGCGTTCGGCTGCCGCAATTTCCGCAAAAGTATTTCCTAGGTGTACGGTTGCCGCTTCTTGGCATCGCTTGTCTGTAAAGGGCGTCTTTGCCGACAAAGCCCAATCCAGTTTAAATACGCCCATCCCATAGCGGTACTTCTGCAATTGTTTGCTGTAACGATCGGCAAACCCAAGCCCTTCAATCTTTAACAGCTGTGCCGGTGTCATGTCGAGTATCAGCACTTTATGATCAGGCAGTTCGCCTCGGTCGCGCAGCCAGTGGTTCAATTGAATCTTTCCGCCCAACGATTGGTAATAGCTTGCTAGCGCGTCGGCTATAGATTGTGATCCGCCAACGGGAACAGGCCAACCGTGTTTATTACCTACTGCCGCGAGTACCAAGGCTATGGCTGAGGTTGTCCAGTTGCTCAAGGGCTGTATGCCATGCGCGGCCAATCCTGCCCATAGCGCTTTTCCTTGTTCCGTACGAAATCGTCCAGCAGTCCAGCTAGCGGGCTGTAAGGCCTTAATACCGAACGAAGCCAATTGAAGAGGATTTGCGGGATACCGCAAAGGCCCCATAATTGTCGAAGATAAGCTCTCCCATCCATCCGCAACTTGCGCAACTAAATCACGGTATGCCTTAGCGTCGTGCCCCAGCCCATCGGCGGTTTCGGCAACACTGTTGTAAAGCATTGCGGCGGAACCATGGTCAAGCGGGTGTGCAGCAGCATAATGCGGCTTTACAAAGTGCAAGCCGTGTTCTGCAAGCGGCAGTGTCCGAAAGAAAGGCGAAGCAATGGCCATGGGATGTATAGCCGAACAGATGTCGTGTTTAAAGCCCGGCAAGGTAAGCTCTTTGGTGCGCATGCCTCCACCAACACTGTAACTGCCCTCTAGCAATAGTGTTGATAAACCTTGTTTTTGTAACGTTATCGCAGCCGCTAGGCCATTTGGTCCAGCCCCTATGATAATAGCGTCATATTTATCCATCTTTGTTCGTTTGCTGCTTAAGATATAATTGTGTCCTTAAGCAAAGTTAATCACAACCTGTGTTTGGCTGCGCGTCATCATCCGTAGCTGTGCTATCGCTGACCGTCTTGTCAGTCTGCTTTTTATCTTTACCGTTAGGACCGCAAGCAGCGAAAGTTGTTGTCAGTGCTAATGCTAAGAAAGCTAATTTACATAGTTTTTTCATGTTGTATACCATTTAATAAAGTGAAATTGATCTACCTCTCGGGGAATTACTTGTGTTACTTATCGTTTAAAAAATATTTTCTATACCGTTGCTTGAGCTCGTCCCGTTGTGCACTATCCAATTTTTGGGATGGATCTGTTTGTGAGCGCACCGTCGACACTACCTTGTATACCGCTTCGCCATTTTCGATGAACAGTACCGTTGGAGAAGATATGCGTTTAATGGAATCGACACCCAATGCGGTGTAAGGATTTAAGCTCGCATGAAACTTACTTAACAGTGCCTGATAGCCGGCGCTGCCTTCTTTCGTCGTGACAACATGGCCATCTTGCAACTCTTTCGTATCACGAATTGCGTAGATATTGACGTAATAGATGGCCGCCTGCTCCTCTTCGGCAAAGGATAACAAAGGTTCAATGGCATTTCTAAACCAAGGGCAACGCGGCCATCCGAAAAGAACAATTCCATTTTTTACGCTTAACACGTCATCTGCTGTGGCATAGATGATACGCGCACTGTCCGAAATGTGTACTTGCACCTTGCTGCTGTCGTTCAAACGTTCCAACTCTTGTTTAAAGCGTTTGCTATCATCTATCGATATCTGTACATCCCTATTTCTAACCGCATCTTTTGCTGACGATGTCGGTTGGCATGCGGACAGGCTCCACACTATCATAGCAGCCATGCTGCATAAAAATCCAATTTTCATATGATTATTACTTAATTTATATCGTTCGCTTTCTTATTTGAAGCACTGTAGCCTTTAATTTCCTCGCCTATGTCAATTACCTCTACCTCAGGTCTATATTTCTTGATGATACTGGATGCGATGGCCGAACGATAACCCGATGCACAGTGTACGGCGATTGGTTTATCCGTAGGAATGCGATCCAATGCCTGCGTTAAATCGGCAAGTGCAATATGTTTTGCTTGCTTGAAAACGGGATTAGATTCTACTTCGCTGGCGTTACGTACGTCTAAGATGTGATAGTCTTGCTGGTTTCTGTCAAAATTCTCTTTGTTAAATGCTGTCGAAGCCAGACCATCGCCTTCTTGGTAAATCATTACGCCCTGCACAAATCCCTCATAACCAATCTTTGCCAACTTAGCCAAGCGATCTCTTGCCTCGGATTCCTTATCGACTACTACAAAAAAGCCACGCTCGGGCTCGACCAGCGTACCAACCCAAGTTTCTGATTTAGCCCGTTCCGGTATGTTTATAGATCCTTTTAAATGACTGCCATGATACTGTTTAGATGGACGAGTATCAATAACGAGGCTTTTGGCCAGATCAATTTCCCTCGTTGTAACTGTTGGAATTGAGTCGAGTGCAGGCGATAAATCCGTGGCTCCTTTTTTATTGATCTCCACATCGAAGGGAAAGTAGGCCGGCACAATAGGCTGTTCGGCCAAGAGCAGCCTAACGAAATCATCCTCAGCACGTTTTTGAAAAGCCGTGTTATGTTGCTTCTCGTGACCAATCGTGCTCTGCTTCGCGTCGCTTAGGGCTGTTGCGCACAACGTACCCGCACCGTGTGCTGGATAAACGATTACGTCGTCATCCAGCAAGCTATATTTCGTAAACAGACTATGGTACATCTGTCGCGCGAGGTGATAACGCTGCGCAATGGCCTCACCTGAATACTCCCGTAAGTCCGGTCGGCCTACGCCGCCAAGCAACAGTGCATCACCAGAAAATACCGCGATGTCTTTGCCCGCTACCTGCAACACAATAGAGATGCTATCCGGAGAGTGTCCCGGTGTATTTAATGCGCGGAGAACAACATCGTTACTGATCTTGATAGTATCTCCATCGTCAAAACGCTCACTTGGGTAGCTAACCTTTGCCAACGCACTTACGTATATAGGTACATTCTTTTCTCGATGTATCTGTAGGTGACCACTCACAAAATCGGCGTGCGGATGGGTTTCTACTACACCTATAATGCGAGCACCGCGTGCTGAAGCGTAGGCGTAGTAAGGTTGCGGATCACGTGCCGGATCAATCAAAACAATTTTATTTTCTGCCTCTACAGCGTAGGAAAACTGTGCCAGTCCAGTGTCTTCGAATTGTTTGATCAGGTATTCCGATCCTTTTTTTTCTCGCCCTCCGGAGCAGGAAATCCCCTTTACACCCGTCGTAAGTGCTAGTGCAAAAAAGGAACGATGTATAAATATTCTTCTATTCATTGCTTGATTTTTCAGATATCGTTTGATAGTCATAGATATTATTCTTCATGTACCATTCCTCACCCGTCAGGTACTTGTCTGCCGTCCGATCTAATGTGATCAGCAACGTATTATTTTGTGCGTCCAATCCGCTAAGCACGATACGTTCCGCATGCGGACGCTCATAGATCCACTTCAATATCTTTAATCCATCGCCAACGGCTGTTCCGTAAAGTGCTTTTAATCCCACATCCAATTTTTTGTCTAACAGTTTTCGCTCTTCTTTACTGAACTCTTGATTCTTGTCTAGCAGGTAAAGGCTGTTTGTCGTAGAATCTATTTCATAGTAGAGGTAGCTCTTTCCTCCGGCTCTTCCAGTAAATTCATAGGTTTTCAACACGTCGTTTAGTGCTGGTGTGCCATTGCCCAAATTGATGGCATGTGGCTTATTTACTTTGTAGGCCAAGGTGGAATACCTTTCGAAATAAGCTTCGTGCCATCTGGACGAATCGTTCGGCGAATATGGAAGTGTTTCGCCATTGCGTACAAAGCTCGACACCTGATAGCGGCCCGCTGCATTTGCTAATCCTGGAATTACGGGCTCCTTCAGACGTCCTTCATTATAAAATCGGTCATACCTAAAATAGCCATATACAAATACGAAGAGCACGATAATAACAGCTTTCAACCCGAAGTAACCTGCGCGCAACCACGGGTATTTAAACTGCGGAACATAATATGTGGCAGTTACCGCTTCACGTTTGATGAACAACGTCCAAATAGCTGGCAGGTACTGTAACAACAGGAAAAGAGACAGGAGTACAAAGTAAGAACTGTACACATGTACCGCACCATCGTAGGCAATATTGGCATGACCAATATTAAACAGAACACCCGCATTGATTATTGCACCAATAGCTGTGGTCGGGCGGAAGAATAAAAGCGCTCCTGCGGCAATCTCCAAAAAGCCCAAAAATATTTCATACTTGTATGATACGCCAACAATTTGCCAATAGAGCTTAAAGGGCGCATATTCCCCGAAGTCCGTATTTAAATTAGCCAAAGAGGGAAAAGGCATCTGCATGGGAAAGAACTTGATAAAGCCAAAGGCAATGAGCCCGAAGGCAATGCGGTAGCGAACGAGCACGCGCAGCCAATAATAGAGTTGCTCATAGTTTGCGTGCTTGCTATTTCTTGCCAATATGGTCCATATGGCAGCGCCCAATAGAGCCAGTAAGCCCGTAAGCCACCAAGAGGCGTAGGATGCAAATCCCCATCGTCCACTTTCCGAATCGATACTAATCCATCCGCCAGCCCGCGCACCACCAGCCACCGTGGCCAAAAAATCATAAAGAGACTCCGGCGCAAAAAACTTCGCGTACCATTCGCCGTCCAAGGGGACGACCATCAGGGTAAAGAAAATAAAGACAAATCTAAATCCTACTTTTTCCCAATATTTCCAAGTGATGTTGTTATCATCCTCAACAGTTGTTGTGGCTATTGTATATGTAGTTTTCATAGCGAATGAGGATATTTAGTCATTAATAAATACGAATTGGTTTTCTCCGACCTTCTTTTAGAAGATATTTTTTATCTATCCGCTCCAGCCGGACGAAAAGGGAATCGCCAGCTTGTGTGGCGCCACGCAACAGCAAGGTGTCGGATCCAAGTTTGTTCAAGGAAAGTCGGAACGTCTTGGCACTGTCTATCTTTCCCACCAACCGCAAGCTAATAGTGGAATCCTTTTTGTTTTTCGAATGCTTGTATGTAAAAAAGTGTCGTCCAGCATTGCCGATGTATTCATAATTTCTACCTGTTGAGAAAGTGATGCGTGCTTTCGTACTATCTATCGCCGCAGGTCGATTGTCGCGGATGCTAACGGTATTCCACTTCTCAAATACCACATCTCTCCAGCGTATGGTGTCAACTAAGGAATAAGCGAGTGTATCTCCTTTCCAAACAAAGTCCTTGACATTATAAACCCCACTAATTCCAGCGATGCCGTTTTCCTTTGGAAACGGGTAATTTGAATCTTTCCATTCCAAGTAAGCCTGCACACTAAATACAGCAGCGATAAGTAGAACGAGTGCCTGCAGATAAGGGCGAATAAAGGCTACAGGTCGCGTAAATCTAGGCCAATATCCATCTGGATAAACTTGTGTTTTCCTGATGAGCAAGCCATAAAATCGGGGCCAATCGTAGGCAAAAATAACCAAAGCCATCAGAAACAGTAATGAACTATAAACCTGTTCACCGATATCATACACGTAATTCACCAATACAACATTCAAGAGCACAGCAAGCAAAAGTCCAGCGCCAATTACCGCGGTACGACGATTGAGCAGCAACAATCCACCCAAGATCTCCAGCGAGCCAATGACAGGTAGATAACCTGCCGTAGCAATTCCGTTGGTCAGGTAATAGAGTTTCCAAAGCAGGAAGTCACCATACTCTGTATGCAAGTCGCCTATCGTTGGTTCAGGGATCTGTAGAGGCAGCACTTTTACAATGCCGATAAATATAACAGCCAAGGCCAAGCGATAGCGCAAGAGTACCCGTAGCCAATAATAGAGTTCATCGGTATTCGTATGCCAACGTGTGGCAAAGAACTTACGAAGTCCGGTTAAAATCAAGGTAGCCGCCAAGAAAGCAATAAGCCAGTTATAGTAGCCGCGAACATCGGATCCGACATGGCTACTTTCTGGAATAAAGGAAGTTCTGTAGGTAGCGAGTTGGAACCAGTTTTCAAATGCGAAAAATGGACCATTGGATAAGGATTGAAATAGTTGTGTATCGTAAGGAATAGTTAAAATCAAAAAGAACAATAGGCCAAACTGTATAAGTAGGGCATTTTTTGATATTTTGGAATTGTGTAATTGACTCATTGCAGGTTGAATAATAACGATGTGATTAGTAAAAATTTAATGCTGTTAATCTAATCCTGGATTTTGTTCAAGATTGGGATCAATAGCGAGCTGTGAAAAAGGAATGGGCAGCAGCAGGCGGTCAGTAGAGTTGATAGCAAGTACAGCTTGTGCCCGCTGTGTCCGCAGCAGATCATACCACCGATGATTCTCTAACGCGAATTCGACTCTATTTTCTTGCTCAATAGCCGTTATCAGTTCGCTTTGCGTAGGTGTGGCTACAATTAAGGGCACATTAGATCTACTGCGTACAGCATTCAAATCGACCAAGGCATTTGCAAGATCATTCCCATTATTTCGCTGTGCCAGCGCTTCCGCCCGTATCAGATACAATTCCGCCGTGCGGATTAAAAAAGTTGGATCCGTCCGATCGATTCTATAGTAGAGGTTGCCAATGAGCACATTGGGCTCGGTAGCGGTCGATGTTTGGTAAACCAGGACTGACCGATCGCCACCGATCAGCGGATCTGTCAACAAGGTGTAGATAGCGGAAGAAGGACGAATCCATGCGGTTCCTCCGTTGACACTTGCGAGCCACTGTCCGGCTTGCCCGCTAGGATTGTTCACATCATAAAACAATTCAAATACTGACTCCTTGGTATTAGACGCATTATTTGCGTAAAATGAACGGTAAGGCTTAACCAGTTCGTAATTTGCTTGATCGCTGATAATGTAGGACGCGTATTTTGCGGCTTCGTCCCAGTTTTTTTGATAGAGGTAGTAACGTGCCAATAGCGCCCTTGCGGTAGCGCGCGTTGCGCGTATCCTATTTGTTGTTTCTGGAAGGAGTTCCTCCGCCTTCAGCAGATCCTGCAGTACCTGATCATAGGTTTCTTGTAGCGAACTTCGTTTTACATCCGCTAGCGTGCTTGCCGAGTTGGTAGGCTCTAAGATCAGCTGTACGCCACCCCAGGTTCTAGCTAAATCAAAGTAAGCCAAGGCACGTACAAAATGCGCTTCGCCTATCAATTGGTTTCGGTAGGCTTCGGTGAAGGAAGTGGTTAACGATAAGCTCGGTACTTTGGCGATAACATGGTTTGCACGGTTAATGGTATTGTAAATTTGGTTCCAAGCTGTCGCTAACACCGCTAGATCCGATTTTACCGTATGGTTGGTCAGCGTCTGATGTACCGTTTGACTGCCGCGATACACAATATTATCGGCAGAGAAGAAACCCAGTAGCTGAAAACTATATCCATAATAATCATTGGAGCGCAGTGCGCTGTATATACCGCGTACCGCGGTTTCGGCCGAGTTTTCGTCTACAATGGTTACTTTATCAGAAACGGAATCCTGAGGCTCTACTTCCAAAAAGGAAGAGCAACCAGCAAGAAATAGGATCAGTAGCGTGAATAAAAGAAAAGAAATATTTTTCATTTGCTATGCAATTAGATTTATCGTTCTGTTGTTCTACAAGGTTACATTTAACCCCAATTGAAACGTTTTTGGTTGGGGCGGGGTACCAAAAGAGCCAATCCCCTGCGCATTTGGATTACTGGTGACATTGGACTCCGGATCACCAGTGTACTTACTCCATAAAAATAGATTGGAGCCCACAAAGTAGATACGCGCGTTTGTCAGTCTAGCCTTTTGCACTAGTTCCTTCGGCAAGCGATAACCAAAAGATAGTTGTCTTAATTTCAAGAAGGATGCATCTTCGAGGTACCGGCTATTGGCATCAATCGTGTAATTTAGTCCAACCGAGGTGAGTCTCGGCACATCGGTTTCATCCCCTACTTCCTGCCACCGATTCAACACGTTAGTAAAAACACCTCCGCTACTTGGGTTGCGCTCACGGAAATACCGATATAGGTTAAGGGAATAGTTCCCATACTGAAAACTAAAATCTACCGCTAAGTCGAATTGTCGGTAAGAAAACGTGTTACCAATGCCACCATAGAATTTCGGGTAGGCATTTCTGAAAATTTTTCTTGCTGAAGTAGGTAACGAACCGTCATCCAGCTGTCCTTCGAATACCGCATTTCCGTTTGCAGGATCCACATACAGCTGTTCATATAGCCAAAAGGAATTTAGCGAGTAGCCTTCTTTCAAAATCACCCAGTCGCGCGTGTACTGTGTGATCTGCGTAGGCAGGTGCTCGATTCTGTTGGTATTTCCAGAAACGTTAATACTGGTATTCCAACTGAAGTTTTTATTCTTAATATTCGCAGTTTGTAACAAGATTTCATAGCCCCGGTTACTGATCTCGCCGACATTAGCCCAATAATTTGAGAAGCCTGATGATCCTTTAATGGGTTGCTCCAAGAGCAAATCGGAGGTGTATTTATGATACAAATCAACCGTAAGAGATACACGATTGTTGAATAGCGAGGCATCAAGCCCTAAATCGGCTTGCGCAGTTTTCTCCCAACGTAGGTTATCATTGCCCAATTGGTAGGGGCCTATTCCAGGTAAAGAACTGCCATGGATATCGGCATAACTCACATCGCCAGACCATAAGCCTCGCGCCGCGAAGTTACTGATCCCTGCTTGGTTTCCCGTTAGTCCGTAGGATGCGCGAATCTTTAGGTCATTCAGCCAGCTTGCCCCTGCTAAAAAGCGTTCTTGTCTCAATCTCCATCCCAGTGAAAATGCGGGAAAATATCCCCATCGGTTATTCGCCCCAAATTTCGAAGATCCATCTGCGCGAACGGTAGCCTCAGCGAAATAGCGGTCAGCATAGCTGTAGCCCAGCCGGCCAAAAAAAGACGAAATGGTATATTTTGTCCAGTTTTCTGTTCCTTTGATATTCGCAGCGGAGGAGATTAGCTTGTAGGAATCATTGGCAAACCCATTCCCCTCGAGGTAGCTATAGTCCAAGACATTGCTCTGTAAGGTATTGCCGATTAGGGCAGTTAGTTGATGTTCAGCGAACCTCTTTTGGTAGGTTAAAGTCTGTTCGTTGATCCAGGTGCTATTACGGGTGATGCCCGAGGTCGCTTGATTACCGTTGGCAATGCCAATGCTGGTCTTGCTATTCCAGTACTGCGACTCATCATACAGGTTGTAGTCCGCACTAAAATTAGACCTAAACTTAAGCCCATCCAAAATATCCACTTCCGCAAATACACTACCGACATAACGGAGGCTTGTGGTGTTCACATCGTAATTATCTACTAGCGTGTAGGTGTTATCGGTTCCATTCACTGCTCCATCTTCGGTAAATATGGGAATATTCGTCGCCGAAGATACTGCAGAATTAAATAAACTCACTTGCGGACCATCGCCCGTACGGGCTTGATTTCTATATGTTCTCGAAAAATTGTTGGTCAAGCCTATCTTAACGCGGTTGCTCAGTTGTTGGTCAAAGTTAAACTTAACATTAGCACGAGAAAAGTCAATAACCTTTATAAAAGCCTCTTGTCCGGTATAGCCGGCACCGATGTAATATCTTGATTTTTCGCCACCACCTTGAATACCTACGCTGTAATCTTGAAGTTTTCCTTTTCTTAGCAGGAAACCTAAGCGATCGTAGGTCTCTTGATCTTCGGGGTTTCCCTTTCCTCCTTCCGATACTGGACGAAAAGGCCTATTGGCGAATGTTTGATTTAACGAAGGGTTATCAAGTCCGGAGTTGATCCACCATTCATTTGCTAATGCTGCAGTTTCCGAGCCGGAAGCCAGTTGTGGCAACAATGATAGATTGGCCTCTGCCCATCCTCCTTGCACATTAACGTCAATCTTCGTTTTACTGCCATAGCTCCCCTTTTTCGTGGTAATGATAATCACGCCGTTTGCACCCCGAGATCCATAGATCGCCGTTGCGGAAGCATCCTTTAAGACCTCAATAGATTCTATATCCGCCGGGTTGATGTCGGTAAGCGGCGAACTCGTCCTACCACCCAATCCGATCGTTTGCAACGAAGTATTGTTAAGAAAAACACCATCCACGATGTACAACGGATCACTGCTGGAATTAATAGAGGTTGTTCCCCTGACCCGTAAAAATATACTCTCGCCCGGCACGCCCGAATTTGTGGTTACCTGCACGCCCGGCAATTTACCTTGCAACTGTGCATCAAAACTAGCTACCGGAATCTTGTTGACTTCCGCGGCATCAATTTTTGCTACTGAACCGGTCAGGTCGCGTCTTTTTTGCGTCCCGTAACCAACCACAACGACCTCCTCCAAATTTTCCAAGGTCGGTTGCAAGGATATTGTTATTTCAGCTTGGCTCGCGATAATCTTTTTGGATCGATAACCTATTGAAGACAACAACAACGTGAACGGTAATTTTTGACCAGTAACAAATTGGAAGTGCCCAGTTCCATCTGTCCTTACGCTATGCGTAACGCCTGCTAACTGAATGGAAACACCTTCTATGGGTTCCCCAGACAAGGAATCTACGACAATACCACGAAGTGTAGCATTGATAAGCGGAGTTGACTGTTGGGAAAATAAGGGCAATATAAAGCAATGTGACAAGACTATTGCCACGGAGTATATCCATACTCTATTTTTCATCTAAAAGGAGCTTAAAAGTAAATAACTACAAGTGCCAACGCCAATTAATACTTGTTTCTATATCTTAAATTGAAGCTAATGCTTCTGTAAATGCGATTAGCTACACATTCGCATTCGATGAAGACGGTGTTGTAAGATGATACCGATAACATGCTTTGCGGAAAAGCATAAATGAATAGAAGTGCTAGTGTTCATTGTCGTAATCATGTTTAATAAATAATGATTCAGATGGAGCTTTTAAGTCGATATCATATAGCGACAGCCTTCGCTCCTGGTTGATTGTTAAGTTGATAATACAAATATAGCAATTAAAACAATAAAGTCTACTAATCAAGTAGATTTAATTTCAAAATGGTAGATTTGTTGAAAATGGGCCGGTTAAAAAACAATATCAGCGAAATAAGGTCTTACTTAAACAACATCGCAAACAACATATGAACTTTGAACTTATACAATGTGAGGACCTGCAGCAGGCCATACAAATTCCCAATACAACTGACGATCACAAGGAGGAAACTTGGTTTGTAAAATTTGGCGAAGAAATGGTGGGCGTCGGACTCTTCCCAAAAGGAGGCTCGACCTGTGTATTGGCCATTGTCGGAGATAGTGAAGACCACAGAAAACTAATGGGCAATGTCGATGCACACGATCCAATTATTATAAAAGGTCTTAATATCGCCTATGAAGGTTACCTAAGATCTATTCTCGGCGACATCGTGATTGGCAATAAACAGGTTGATGAATAGCTGTTTCGAACAATATGTAATTTGAGGTATGGCGTCCAATAATATCGCTACAAAAATAAATCCATACTCCGTTTCGCGGACTTTTTAATCCCTTTTAGCGAGCCCCTCTAGTACTGCATCGCTGTATTTTTGTGTTGTGCTATCTTATTTATTCCCATTGCTTGGAATGTAATGCTAAGTAAAGGAAGAAATGAGGTCGGCACGTGCTTAAACACAAAAAATAAAACGATGAATTACAAAACAAAAATTAGATGGGCATTGCTTTCTGGCATCACTGCCGCCATTTGTTGGATTATTGGCGATATTTTCGTCGCTGGCTTTGAAGTAAATCCAGCTGATTATCCGTTGTTTTCGAAAACCTATGCAGACCTTGTAGATGTAGATCTAGCGGTGTTGATGCTAGAAGGCTCTTCGCAACGGCTGCTGTTCGGAGCCTTGATCGGAGCTATGACGGCCACTTTATTTTTGCCGGGTATCTGGCTCTCCTATCAATTTTTCAGAAATAGGTCGAGTTGGTATGCGCTATTTATCTACTTCTCCTTGATCCTTAGCGTAGTATTATCCCCACTGGGGCACGCGGTGTACTTTTACGTTGGCGAAATCCATAAGGCGATTTACCATACCGATGCGAGTGCACACCCCTACTTGTTGGAGGTAGCTTCCGCATTCACCAAATCGCTGTACATCTCGTGGGGAGTAGCCATTATCGTCATGTTCGCTAGTTGGCTTGCTTTTTCTATTCTTATTTTTGCTGGAAAAACATTTTTGCCAAAATGGGCTGGCCTACTAACGCCCTTCTTCTTGACCTTATACCAATTGCCGCTGCGCTACATTCTCCCATCGTCTGATCTGAAAGGCTATATCGGATCTGCAGGTTTCAATATTTCCTATTTGTTGTTTTTCGTAGTTATACAGTTTTTATTTATAAAACGTTTACCACAAGAAAAAACAGCCTACGCTAACTAAAGGCGACAACAATAAACACACAAAGGCCTTTTAATTGTTCTCCAAAAAAAAAAACCTATCGATTTCGTCGATAGGTTTTTTTTTGTTTTATCTATTTCATAGCGTTTAGCCCAACTTCAAAGCTGCCTGAGATCGTTCACGGACCTCTTCACAAAGCGCAGGGTCATCATTTAGTTTTTTGCCCCATGACGGAATCATTTCTCTCAATTTTTTGCGATATGCG
Organism: Sphingobacterium bambusae; assembly: GCF_033955345.1. Lineage (NCBI taxonomy): Bacteria > Pseudomonadati > Bacteroidota > Sphingobacteriia > Sphingobacteriales > Sphingobacteriaceae > Sphingobacterium > Sphingobacterium bambusae. Next base: position 5,343,366 of record NZ_CP138332.1, on the reverse strand, counting down.
TCGGATTTTGCACGCTCTGGGAAACATCTCTTTAACAAATTGATCATGATAGCGACTGATGTCGATGCGCCAGGAGATGCACCCAACAAAGCTGCGATAGATCCATCAGCTGCTGATACCACTTCGGTTCCAAATTCAAGGATGCCGCCGTGTTTGGGATCTTTCTTGATAACCTGTACGCGTTGTCCTGCTACTTCAATCCCCCAATCTTCCAACTTTGCCGTAGGCATAAACTGTTTCAAAGAGTCTAGTTTGTCAGATGGGCTCTTCATCACCTCCGTGATCAAGTATTTTGTCAAATCTAGGTTATCCAAGCCTGCAGAAATCATCGGGCGAATATTGGACAACTTGATCGATGCCGGCAAATCAAAATAGGATCCTTTCTTCAAAAACTTTGTCGAGAATCCAGCATAAGGTCCAAATAGAAGAGCTTGCTCCCCATCGATGTATCGTGTATCCAAGTGCGGAACCGACATCGGCGGAGCGCCGACAGATGCTTTACCATAAACCTTCGCATGGTGTTGTTTAATGATAGCTGGATTCTTACAGCGTAGCCACTGTCCACCAACCGGGAATCCGCCGTAACCTTTTGCTTCGGGAATTCCAGATTTTTCCAACAAGAGCAATGAGCGGCCGCCAGCACCGATAAAGACAAATTTAGCCTTAATCTTGCGTTTCTCACCGTTTTGTAGATCTTTAATCTCTACTTCCCATTTACCATCATCTTCGCGTTCTATATCGCGAACTTCCTGATTCAAGGAAAGTCGAATATTTTCTTTAGTTTGTAAATGTTGAATTAAATCTCGGGTCAGCGTTCCAAAATTAACATCGGTACCGATATCCATCCGGGTTGCAGCAATCTGCTCCTGCTCGTCCCTTTCTTCCATCATCAATGGTATCCACTCTTCCAGTTCTCGCTTGTCTTCGGTGTAGACCATTCCCTTGAAAAGGGTTTCTTTAGCCATCGCCTCATAACGGGTACGCAAGAATTTCACATCTTTCTCGCCAAATACGGCACTCATATGTGGCACTTGACGAATAAAGGCTGTTGGGTTTTTTAAAATGTCTTTTTCGACCAAGTAGGTCCAAAACTGTTTAGAAATTTCGAATTGTTCAGCAATATCGATTGCCTTCGCAATCTTCACACTGCCATCAGGTTGTTCCGGTGTGTAGTTCAATTCGCATAACGCAGAATGACCCGTACCGGCATTATTCCAAGCATCTGAGCTTTCCGCGGCAACAAGATCCAAGCGTTCAATAATCTCGATATTGATGTCCGGACTCAATTCGTTGATTAACGTACCTAATGTTGCGCTCATAATTCCCGCACCAATCAGTACGACATCGACTTCAGATTTTTTAGTCTTTTTACCCATGATTTTAAAATTCCGTACAAAATTAACATTCGAATCGGTTTTAACGCAATGAAAATGTCAAAATTCTCTCATTATTACTATCATTTTTTCAACATCTGCAACCGGTTGAAAGCTGAGTCAATCCTTATTAATTCACTAGAAAACAGGTTTTAAGGGCTTTGCTGAAAATAAATTGTGATAATTTCTAAATATTTAACATTTTTGTGGATTAGTTTAAAAGGAAACTCGTAATAAAATGAAATTATTAGAAGGCAAAACAGCTCTGGTTACTGGAGCGTCCAAAGGCATCGGTAGAAAAATCGCAGAAGTTTTTGCGCAGCATGGAGCAAACGTTGCTTTTACCTACCTATCTTCTGTAGAGAAAGGGCAAGCTTTAGAGGCCGAGCTTCAAGCATTTGGCACTAAAGTGAAAGGCTTCCGTTCCGATGCTTCACAATTTGTCGAAGCAGAAAAACTTATCGAAGACATTGTTGCTGAATTTGGTACGATCGACGTGGTTGTCAATAATGCGGGTATCACCAAAGATGGTTTATTGATGCGCATGACCGAGGAGAACTGGGACGATGTCATCAATGTAAATTTGAAATCCGTCTTCAATGTTACGAAAGCAGCATCAAAAGTGATGATGAAAAACCGTAAGGGCTCATTCATCAACATGAGTTCTGTTGTGGGTGTTCAAGGTAATGCCGGACAGGCAAATTATGCTGCGTCCAAGGCTGGTATCATTGGTTTTACGAAGTCGGTAGCAAAAGAGCTTGGCTCGCGCAATATCCGCAGTAACGTCGTTGCACCTGGATTTATCCGTACAGAGATGACAGAGGTTCTTGACCCTAAAGTTGTTGCCGGTTGGGAAGCAAATATACCGTTGAAGCGTGCCGGAGAAGCAGAAGATGTGGCCAATGCCTGTCTATTTCTAGCTTCCGATTTATCCGCTTATGTTACTGGTCAAGTTATTCCTGTTGATGGCGGTATGCTGTAAGCAATCGCAAAAGGACTTTATATAAACACACAAAAAGCATGCTTCCGATAGTTCCTCGGAAGCATGCTTTTTTTTACCCCTACTTCTCAGCATGGTAAGCGACATTCATCGATCTTCCGCTTCTTAAGCGGATCCAATTTTGACAAAAGGAAAACGTAAAATTGCCTTATCTTTGTTCCGTAATCAAGATCATGAAGAAGACGATTTTTGCCATTAACAACGAACAGGAATTTAACGAAGCGGCCTTATCGGTATTCAAATTTCAATATGCAAACAACCGTATTTACAAGCGGTATGTTGATCATTTAGGCAGCAAGCCTGCTTTAATCAATCATTATGCTGAGATCCCCTTTCTTCCCATAGAACTCTTTAAGAGCCAGTACATTTATGCTTCTTCAAGTAATCCAGCGATCGAGTTCAGTAGCTCGGGAACAACGGGCATGGTGACAAGTAAGCATCCTGTTGCTGATCTATCTTGGTACACGCAAAGCTTCCGTCAATGCTTTCAACAGTTTTATGGACCGGCCGAGGATATGGCAATTTTGGCGCTCTTACCTTCCTATCTCGAACGTGATGGCTCCTCCTTGATTTATATGGTTGATGATCTTATTCAGCAAAGTAACCATCCTGCCTCGGGCTACTTTTTGTACAACCACGACGAGCTATTCACAACGTTAAAAACACTGCAGGCTTCCGGCACAAAAACCTTACTCATCGGTGTCACCTATGCCTTGCTGGATTTCTGTGAGAAATACCGGATGCATTTTCCGGAACTCACCGTAATGGAAACTGGTGGCATGAAAGGAAAACGCAAGGAGATGGTTCGTGGGGAGCTGCATACGATTCTCTCGGAAGCATTTGGCGTAGCACACATACATTCGGAATATGGTATGACCGAACTACTCTCTCAAGGCTATTCCAAAGGTGATGGTCTATTTGGCACTCCAGCTTGGATGAAAATTTTAATCCGAGATACCAACGACCCATTAAGCTTGATTCAAGAAGGTCGTACCGGAGCGATTAATGTGATTGATCTAGCGAATTACTATTCTTGTTCATTTATTGCCACGCAGGATTTAGGCAAGATTCAGGACAACGGATATTTCGAAATTTTGGGCCGATTTGACAATAGCGATATCCGTGGATGTAACTTACTGGTCCAGTAGTACCAGCGTTCACATGATCAGAAATCTCATGCCCGCAGCCCCACATGAACTGCTGATTAGTTGAAAATTAATAACTTGCAGAAAGCTAAACTTTCAGGAAGCTTGTTTTTTTGTTACCTTTGCTTTTATGCTAGTAAAGAAATGCATAAGAACTGCTGGGCTCGCATCCCTACTTTTCATCTGTATGCCTGCCATTACTGCGGTATCGAACATTGTTGTTTACAACAATATCGAGGCTAACGTCAAGCTCGGTATCGCTACGACCTCCGATAATTCGCCTGCAGCGGAAATTATCTCCTTTGCCAAAAAATTTATTGGCGTACAATACCGATATGGAGCCAGCAGCCCTACCAAAGGATTTGATTGCTCTGGCTACGTTTACTATGTTTTTAAAAAATTTAACATCAATCTGCCGCGCAGTTCATCCGCGATCGGCCAAGCTGGTGAGCAGATAGCCTTGAGCGCAGCAAAAGCTGGCGACATCATCCTCTTTACTGGCACCAATCCTTCAAAAAGGACAATTGGACATGTCGGCATCGTGCTGTCTAACGATAGCAATACAGGGTTACGTTTTATACACGCCAGCTCTGGGAAAGCACAAGCCGTTACCGAAACCCCATTGGAAGGTAGCTACAAAAGAAGGTTCATGAAAGTGATTCGTGTACTTTAACAAAATTTCCAACCCCTACTCCCTTGGACTAGCTTGTTTGCAGCCTGCCCACCCCGCCTGCCTGATATTGACAGCAAACGGACAATAGGTATATGTTCTTGAACCGTAGATTGCGTATATTTGCTAAACGTTCATCCCTAACGGAATCATGAAAAAAATTGGTTTTTTATCCTTCGGACATTGGTCTGATCATCCCGCATACCAAGCGCGTTCTGCTGCAGACACCTTGCTTCAATCCATTGATCTTGCTGTCGCCGCTGAAGAAATTGGCCTTGACGGTGCTTATTTCCGCGTGCATCATTTTGCAAAGCAACTGGCTTCTCCTTTTCCGCTGTTATCTGCTATCGGTGCGAAGACATCATCTATCGAAATCGGCACGGGCGTTATTGACATGCGCTACGAAAATCCGATGTACATGGTCGAAGACGCGGGGGCCGCAGATCTTATTTCCGGCGGGCGCTTGCAATTGGGTATCAGCAGAGGATCGCCCGAGCAAGTGATCGACGGATGGCGTTACTTTGATTATGATCTGCAGGCAGGCGAAACAGACGCAGACATGGGCCGAAGAAAAGCGTTGGACTTTTTAAAAAGACTCGATGGTGTAGGATTTGCCGAACCAAATCCTTATCCTATGTTTCCTAATCCGCCCGGTCTGCTGCGCTTGGAGCCTCATGCTGAAGGTCTAAGGGAGCGTATCTGGTGGGGCGCAGCCTCAGATGCTACCGCGGTATGGGCCGCCCAGCAGGGCATGTATCTACAAAGTTCTACCCTAAAGTATGACGAAAGTGGTAAACCCTTCCATATACAACAGGCAGAGCAGATTAGACATTACAGAGAAGCTTGGAAAGCTGCCGGACATACCCGAGAGCCACGTGTATCCGTAAGCCGGTCGATATTTGCATTAGTGAATGATCAAGACCGCTATTACTTTGGCCAACAGATGGAAAGCACAGACAAAATAGGCATGATTGAAGCCGACAAACGTGCTATTTTTGGCAAGAGCTATGCCGCAGAACCGGATAAGTTGATCAAAGAGCTAGCACAAGATGAAGCTATTCAAGAAGCTGACACACTTTTGCTGACCATTCCAAACACCTTGGGCGTAGATTACAATGTACATGTGTTGTCTAGTATTTTGAAACACGTGGCTCCTGCTTTAGGCTGGCGTTGATGTAGACAGATACCATGATCAACAACATTCGCTTTAAAACTAAGATCATCGTGATTGGAGCCGGCCAAGCCGGTCTTTCTGCTGCCTACCACTTGAAACGAGCTGGCATGAAAATCGGACCTGACTTCATTATCCTTGATGATGCGCCATCAGCAGGGGGAGCGTGGCAATTTCGATGGCCCTCGTTAACCCTAAGCACAGTCAACAAGATACATAATCTGCCCGGCATGTCTTTTCAAGAGACCCTAGCGTCCAATGAAGACACCGTGCAGGCTAACATTGCCGTTCCGCACTATTTTGATCGCTACGAAAAGAAGTTTGGCCTTGATGTCTTTCGTCCACAGCGAGTGGAGCAGGTAAGCCTCCATCTTAATCGATTTCATGTCAATACAAACACGAGCCGCTTTTCTGCGATGGGCATCATCAATGGAACTGGTACTTGGCAGAATCCTTATATTCCCATCTATCCGGGTGCCGATCTCTTTCAGGGCGAACAACTGCATACGAAAGATTTTAAACAGGCGGCAGATTTTCGCGGTAAACATGTTGTTATTATCGGTGGCGGCATCTCCGCTATACAATTATTGGATCAGATCTCGCAGGTTACACGCACCACTTGGGTAACTAGACGTCCACCGGTCTTTAATGAAGGGCCATTTGATGACGCTGCCGGCCATAATGCCGTGGCCTTGGTTGAAGATCGCGTACGCAACGGCTTACCTCCTTTGTCAGTGGTCTCCGTCACGGGGCTACCCTACTCTCCCGAAGTGCAAGATATGGAGCAGCGCGGTGTCTTAAAAAGATTACCTATGTTTTCGGAGATCACTAAAAATGGGATAAAATGGCCCGATGGAAAAGAACTAGAAGCGGACTGTCTACTTTGGAATACAGGCTTTAAAAGCTCCCTACAGCACCTTGATGCGGTGCTACCCAAGGAGACAACAGGTGGTATTCGTATGGCTGGAAGATTAGCTACTATGGTGGAAAAAGAGCCGCGCATTCATCTTGTGGGTTACGGGCCATCCGCTTCAACAATCGGCGCCAACCGTGCGGGTGCGGCAGCAGCTTCAGAACTGCGTCGTACCTTAGGGCTTTGAAAAAAATCCCCATATACGTTAACAAATAGCAAGACAATTATTCAGGCATTCACCTGCCAATCCTACATAACTACAAGTATCCAACATACTAGCTAGCAAAATTATCTTCCCTGTTCCACGCGCTTCAAGTCTTCATGAACCCGCTCCTTGAACTGGAAGTTTTCGAAATCCGCGTCAATCGGCAGGTCCAGCTCCATACGTTTTAAATAGGCTATTTCGATGTAAAGGTTTTCCCCCGAGAGATCAAGGATATGTCCGCCCTGTGTTTTATCAGCAGACAGATAATGTAGGTGAAAACCACCCACATTTATGCCGCTGAGGTATTCCGGCAAATAGTAGCCGACGCAGGCTCCCGTAGTGTACTGATGCTCGAAAAAACGCTGCCGATCCATGATCGTCGTCAGCGCAGGAAAAGGGGCCGCAGTTACCGGAGGGAATGCCCGGGTTTTTACCCATTCAAACTTTCCGCTGACCTTGATGACATAGAGGGCACTTTTTTTATGAGGTAGCCGCTCCGCTATATACGCCAATAAGTCCTTTTGTTCCATCCTGCCATCGATATGGAATACGGTGTCTGCGTGGAAAAAAGTGGCAGCAGCGAAAGAAGTCTTATGTTCTCGATCCAGTACACTTGTTGCCCCACTGGCAATGGTTTGGTAGGCCTTTCCATCCAGCATCGTCAGCTCACCATCCAGCATATCAGGCGCACCGAGGCCAAAATCGCCTTTTAGCAGCAGCTCATGCACCGGTAAGGTACCCCGGTAAAGTCCACCAATAAAGGCATCAATTACTCCGTAGTTGTACAGTATATTGGCGCGCTCATGCACCGGTTTAAATACTTCTGTTACCGAGTGGATAAGCACTTTGTTTTGGAACATATGCGGCATCCATAATTTTTTCGTAGCCTGATCGTAATAAATATCAGCTACACTTTCCTCCACAAACTGGAATGCTGCTCGTTGAGTTTCTAGGTCGTAGGTCCATAGTTTCCCAAATCCTTTCAGCGGAAAGCTTACCCAATCAGAAATCAGCAAATGCGTATCATCAGTAAAAGCAATGCCGTCAAAAAAACCGTGGGCGATGTTAGGCAACTCCTTAAAGCGGGACCCCGCCGATTTGACATAGATACTACCCGCGCCATATGGGATACCGTTGCTGCTCACCACCAATTGTCCGGTAGACCGGTTATAGGCAATACCATTTGCTGTAGGTATATTCCCCATCAGCTCCAATTGCTTCGATTCAGTATTGATCTTATAAATATTGCCCGAAGCAGTCTCCGTAACCGCTATAAATCCGGTTTCCAGACCACAGATATCATTTAGCATGCTGGCTTCGGGAATGCGCAGTTCAAAAACGGTTTCGCGGCTAGCGATATCAAAGCCTACGATACGATCGAGGTCGGCCACATAGAGTATGTTACCAGCGATATGCATACCCTTGGGCGCGTTCAGCACACCCTCTTTGGGAAGAAATTGCCGTTCCATCACCTTTCCGTCTTCTGACAATAAACTGATGAAACCATCCCCATCCTTAGCAAAGACGTCCTGCCCCTGGTTGGATACAAAAAAGCGATTCCCATCCGAAGTAACCGATTCAGGCATAGAGAATCCGTGAATGATTTGTTGCAGATAAGCAGTATTTCCGGCCAACAGTAAAAACAGAAAGCCATAATGTACCAAATCCCATTTTTTTCTATGATTGACCATCTCTAACCTCTTTTAATTACGGATTAACGATTCACCAGCTTCAGTGCACCCTCACTGTAGCGGGCACCAACATGCGGATATTTAGCGACGACCACTTCAATAGCAGCCAGCTCCTCGGCAGATAATTTGAGCGCAACCGCCTGCGCATTTTCCAACAGGTACTTTCTTTTCTTCGTGCCCGGGATAGGGATCAGGTCCTGTCCCTGCGCCAATACCCAGGCCAAAGCCAGCTGCGCAGGCGTGCAGGCCTTTTCTGCAGCGATCGCAGCAAATTCTGTCACAAGATTTCGGTTGTTCTCCGCAAAAGCGGCCTGGTAACGGGGCAGATTCTTCCGGAAATCGCCTTCAGAAAAGTCGGCCACCTGCTGGGTATTGGTCACCAGTCCTCTTGCCAGCGGCGAATAAGGCACCAGGCTGATGCCCAGCTCACGTATCGTTTGTAATATTTCGCCCTCCACGTCGCGGGTAAGCAGCGAATACTCACTTTGCAGCGCTGCTATAGGATGCACGGCATGTGCTTTTCGGATGGATGCCGCCGAAGCCTCGCTCAGGCCGAGATAGCGTACTTTACCGGCTTGCACCAGATCAGCCATCGCCCCTACCATATCCTCCACCGGAATCTCCGGATCAATACGATGAGCATAATATAGGTCGATGACCTCAATATTTAATCTTTTCAAACTTTTCTCCACCGCTTGTTTTACATATTTGGGCGAGCCGTCAAAATAGGTACCGGGGCTACCACTTACCCCTGCGGTTCCCTCCTTGAATCGAAAACCGAATTTAGTGGCAATAAACAGTTTATCCCTGTTAGGCACGAGCACCTTTGCGATCAGCGATTCATTTGCGCCATCGCCATACATGTCGGCGGTATCCCAAAAGTTGATCCCCAAATCCAAAGCTTGGTGCAAGGTAGCGATGCTCTCTTTATCATCCGTCGGGCCATAGGCAAAACTCATGCCCATACAGCCCAGGCCAAGCGCGGAGACTTGTTCCCCGGTAGTTCCTAACGTCCTGTATTTCATATGTTGTATGATTTAAAATGTAATGACGATTTTTCCAAAAGCCTTTCCTGATTTTAGCCGGTTAAAGGCTTCTTGTGTTTGCTCCACTGGATAGATGCTATCCACGACCGGTCGGATATTATTTTTATCAATGGCCTGCACCAGCGCAGCCAGGTCATGGGCATTACCTACCGAATAGCCCTGCAGGCGAATGTAATTCATGATTAACGGGAGTACGTTGATGGACAGCTCAGCACCGGACAGCATCCCGATCAGGCCAACAAAGCCATGTTCTTTCACCGACAGGATACTTTGACGGATCGTGTCACGGCCGGCAACATCCAGTGTCACCTCTACGCCCACGCCCTTGTTAAGTCGTTTTACTTCATGACTCCACTCCGGGTATTCCCGGTAATTGATAACGGCATCGGCACCCAGCGCGATCAGCTGCTGCTCTTTCTCCTTGCTGCCCGTAGTCGCTAGCACCTTTAGGCCAAGTGCCTTAGCAATCTGCAGGGCAAAGAGGGACACTCCGCCACTGCCCTGCACCAAAATTGTTTGTCCGGCTTTGATATTTGCCTGATTGACCAGACTGGTCCAGGCGGTAAGCCCAGCTACCGGCAACCCTGCAGCTTCTTCATCGCTGAGATTTTCCGGTGCGCGTACAAGAGTATGCTCCGGTTGCACCGTAAACGCTGCCAGCGTGCCCGGTGTTTGCATACCGGTTCTTAAGGCATTGTGATAGGGACTCGTCTGCCCGGCTTCCCAACGGGGAATAAACGGGATAAGCACGCGATCTCCTTTTTTCCAACGGCTCACTCGGCTACCCACATTTTCAACAACACCAACCCCCTCCGATACGGGGATGAACGGTAGTGGAATGTGAAATTCGGAGCTGTTTTCGACCAAGATAAGGTCCAGGTACTGCAGAGAAGGAGCGGTGGTTCTGACCAAAACTTCTTGCTCACCCATTGACGGCAAGGGCACTTCCTTAAGCTGAAGTGCGGCTATTCCATATGTTGCTAATTGTATTGCTTTCATAGTTGAACTAATTATAAAGCAAAATTAGCGAGGGCTTTCCTTAAAAAATTATGACATTCAAACAGATAGTTATTAATCTCAAACCAGATCCTTACGATATTGTAAAGGCGAAGTCGCGGTATGTTTTTTAAAAAAGATATTAAAGTTAGCCGCATACTCAAAGCCGAGGCAATAGGCGATCTCGGCTATGTCCCAGTTGCTGTGTTGCAACAGCGCCTTGGCTTCTTTTATATATCGGGCGGCGATCCAGCTCGTTGTGGTCTTGCCCGTTGTTTCTTTCAGTGCCCGATTTAAGGTATTGGTATGGACATTAAGCTGAGCGGCATACTCATTTGCATTTCGTAAGGCCACCACCTGGTCGGGGGCATCAATAGGGAATTGTCGCTCCAGCAATTCAAGGAACAGGCCGGCAATACGTTCTGCCGCGTTTACCGGTTTGTAAAATGCAGCCGCCGGTTGTATCTTCATCGCTTCGTGCATGATAATCTGTATGTAGCTGCGCAGCAACTCATATTTATTCGCATAGTCTGATTGCATTTCCCGCAACATATGCTGAAACAAAGTACTCAGCAGCGCCATACTCCCGGCCTCAGGAAAAAAAATATGATTACCTCCCGCTTTGAACAGGGACGAATGTGTTAGGCTTTCGCTTTTCAGATTTTGGGTCACAAACTCTTCGGTAAACAAGCAGAAGTAACCCGTCTGCTCTTCCTCGGTAGGCTCCCAGGAAAAGGGCACAAGCGGGTTCATAAACAAGAGCGCATTATCCCGGATATCCATGACCTTGTCCGCCACTCCGATTATTCCACTCCCCTTTTGGATCAGGGAGATCTTGTAGAAGTCTCTCCGGTTGGGCAACATGGAGGTGGCGCTACAGGCAAAACCGCCTCTTTCGAATACATTAAATTGCCCGGCTTTAGAAAAATCTTGTCCATGACCGGTATAGAAATCTCTCAGTGTCTCTTTTGATGCCATTATTCAAAATTATGAAATTCAAACAGAAAAAACTACGTAAAGAACATCGTTAGTGAAGCAACATTTCAGAACATGCAATTGACTTTAACAACTATTTAACGAAAAAATAAAGTAAATGACCAAATATAAAGCTTAAATTTACAGCATCTAGTCTTGTTGACTTAAATTTACTCTTGCACGCAGCGAAATAAAGCATATACCCCGATCCTTATCAAATGAGTCAGTCCATAAAATTTAACAATGCCAATTCATTGTTCTCGAAAACGTTAAAACAAAAAACTAACGACTACTTCAAGGTTACCTCACAAAAGAAAACAGGGAATCGCCGGATATTCATTAAAGCAACCATTTTGCTGGTCAGTTTCACAGCGATATACAGCTTGCTGGTATTTGTCCAACCCCATTGGGCGATCAGCGTGCTACTATGTTTACTTTTTGGTGCTAATCTGGCAGCAATCGGTTTCAATATCATGCATGACGCCGGACACAACTCCTTTTCGGACAATAAAAATCTAAATACCGTGCTTTCTTACAGCCTAAACCTACTGGGAGGAAACATTTATTTTTGGAAGATTAAACATAATATCGCGCACCATACCTACACGAATATCGATGGCGAAGACCACGATATCGAAGTGAAATTCATGCGTATACACCATGACCAAAAACTAAAAAAACACCATTCCTACCAACGTTTTTATTTTCCCATACTCTATGGTGTGTCCTACCTAGCTTGGATATTTTATCAAGATTATGAAAAATACTTTAATCAACGCATGGGCGCTGATGCAGATCGATTTCAGTTCCCTTTGAAAGAAAAAGTAATATTCTGGACCAGCAAATTATTGCATTTCTGTTTGTTTATCGTTGTGCCGGTACTTTGTGTCGGTTGGTTGCCTACACTAATTGGTCTTTTGATCGCCGGTGCAGTCTGTGGTATGAGCTTGGCAACAGTTTTTCAATTGGCTCACGTTGTCTCGGGAACGGCATTCAAAACTATAGATGAATCTCGAGTCGAAGAAGAATGGATGGTGCATCAAATACAATCTACCGCAAATTTTGCGACACGAAGTAAAATTTTAACTTGGTTGTTAGGGGGGCTAAACTTTCAGGTGGAGCATCATCTCTTTCCCAAAATCAGTCATGTACACTATCCAGCCATCAATAGAATCGTACAGCAAACCTGCCTAGAGTACAATATTCAGTACAACGAGTTCAAAGGCTTTTGGAGTGCTTTTAGATCACATGTTGGAGTTATCCATGCCATGTCCAGATAGTGTAGAGTTAGTCCTTTTCAATTAATTGCAAACCAAGACTAGATATTTTTCATAGATTTTAGATGAAAGTAAACTTGCATGTGTAAATTTTAATCGAAATCAAGGCGTAATCAACGCATTCAGAGCACTGCGAAAAACACGCTGCAAAGGTGTTAATTACGCTATTAAAAGATAAAACACCTGTTTTCCCACCGGTTTGATTCATTCCCCTGAATTTAAGTTATATTGTGTAAATAACATCAATACACTATGAAAAATGCACACACTGATGAATGCTTAAAAACTCTTATAGCAACAATCAGATGCCGGATGGAGATATACAGTTCAGCGATAGGATTCCTCAAAATAAATAGCGAAGCGTTTTTAAGAGGTATTTTTCGATCTTACAAAGATGAGTGTGCTGCAGCCATTAGGCAACTTACGGAAGATTTGGGGCAAGATAACGCAGCTTGGTGTCCAACATCTGTAGAGGGTGCGACCGTACTACCTATCGGCGATGTGGATAACGAAACTACTTTAGACTTATGCGCCATGCTAAACTTGTGTATACACACAGAAGAACTATGCACGCAAGCTTATCGGAAGGCTATCGGATCACTTGATGAAACCCGTGTTTTGTTATCGTTTCATGTTCGCGAGCAAGCCGAGGAACAATATATGGCCTTCAACCATATTAAAACCTTATTAGATTGCAATCTGCTGAATCGTCAAGCCGTATAGTCAAGCAAAGACTAATCTCCATTACCCACCATAGAATAGTCGGATGGCGTCTACAATCCACCAAGCTGGCGACACGAAATGGAATTTCTTGCCCTATGACAACTTTTATTAAGATCCTTAGTCCGACATTTATTGAGACTCATCTACTTATGAACTACCCTGGGGAGGCGTGATAATGGTGGACTACATAATTTACCGTGTGTCCACCATTTGCATATACCTATCCTCCGCATCCCTTACCATAGCACACAAAGAAAACACGTCCAGCAGAATCAGCTATTTCTTAGAGTTCAATCCAAAAGTTAAGCGGTGTTTAAGCTTATGTTATCTTTTGACATTCAGCATGCTATGTTAAAAACAGATCGTATATTTAAATGCAAATAAAGAGATGGACGAAAGCCATAAGTCAAAACCTTCTTTGCGAAGTATGTAAACAAGTCAAGACATTTTTTAGGAAATTTATGCAAGAGTTAACAGGCAAACATTACGAACAATACTCATCTACAGGTGCTGTGGTTGCCCGGATAGAGATAAAGCATATCAAACTGGAGCATATTCCATCCAAAATGTATGATGATGGCTCCGTATCCGAGCCAAAAGTGCTTACATTAGTTTCCGCCAATGGCTACCTGTGGTACCGTTCCGATAGTCCGAGAACGCGAATCGTGTAATAACAATCAATAATTTCCTTGACAAATTCCGCTAGGGAAAAAATCCCCTCATTCCAAACTACTGTACTTCGTAAACCATCAACTGATCCAACAGTACGCCTTCATCCAAAGCCGTGACGCTAATTTTAGTCTGTCCTTTTCGATTCAAGGTAAACCTTGTCCGGCGTGTAGCGCGGTTGTTCAGCACATTCTCCTTCCACTCCTCACTACGACCTTCCGTTTCAAAAGAAACAATCTCTGCTTCGCCATCATTGACAGCGATAGCATAACGTAATGTCTTCCCTTCTATTGGATGATTAGGAGCCAATGCTAATTCGACGGAGATGGTATCTTGCTTTTTCACCTGAAAAACATAGTCAACCTTGGTTCCCTTCGGGAGGGTAATTGCGCCACGTTCATAGCCCAAGCCATGTGCAAGGGGTTTTTCACCAGAAAACTCTGCGTAGTCAATACCATTCCATATACCTATGGCACCCTTTGCGGCCGGCAGCTCTTGTGCAACGAGAAGCGTATCGACCGGCTGAAAAACGGCTAAATTCCGTGGTTTGGCGTGCATGATATGCCGCCATTTACCATTGCCTAATGCATTGTAGCTATCCGTAAGATCGACTAGGTGTTGATGTGCCGCTACACTGCGCGTGTAGTCTTCACATCCATGTCGAGCCAATTGCGCATACAAATGCTTATTGTTCATTTCCGCAGCACAAATAACGGGGTAAGCAATCAACTGAAACCAAGCGTCCTGTTTTTCCATCGGAATATGCTTTCCCATCATCTTCACCCGATCAGAAATACGGCCATAGTCGGCCAACCGTTCGTAAATCTGCGTCAAAGTCCAGGGTAAATCCTGTACAACCTTGTACTTCGGGTCCTGCTCTTCCGTACGCGTATTTCCCATAAATTCAGGCTTCCGAATGTAGGCCAAGCGGTAGTATTCCTGCATCACCATAAGCAGATCCCTTGCATGCCGCTCACCAAATTCACGTGCCAGCCAGTTTCGAAGGTGTCTATCGAGACCGGCCCTATTATTTTCGATTTCGTCTATGTCCCATGCCATATCCAAAAACAGCTCCGTGAGGTACTCCGCCGGCTTAATGTCACCCACATTTAAAATCCACATGTCCTTGGCGCCCTTATCATAAGCAGTTTTCATCTGCGTGTAAAGTTGAGCTGGATGGCTACTCGCTAACCACAGGTAATCATGAGGCCTTCCCCAGTAGGAAATATGGTAATAAATACCATTTCCTCCAGCTCTTAAACGTTCCTTCTCATCCGGAAAATGCTGTATGTATCCATAATTATCATCGCACCACAACAAGGTTACGTCGTCCGGAACTTGCAACCCCATTTGGTATACATCGAGCACCTCTTTATAGGGAATAAACACCTGTGGCACCACACGAAGATCTGGATTCACCAAACGACTGATCATCTCCCGTTGATCAGCAAGCACATCTGTCAACGCCTCTTTCTGCTCTTGCAATGTATGTGCTCCTAACATTTTACTATCGTGTACCCCACGTATGCCAAGCGTATAGATATTATCCGACTTAGCGAGCTCATGCACGCGTTCCTCCCAAAATTGCAGCACCTGTTGTCTATTGTTGACATAGTCATATGTTCCCTTTCCTGCAATCTTCCATTCAGCATTGGTATTCCGCACCATCGGTTCACAATGCGACGAGCCAACAAGTATTCCATACTTATCCGCCATCTCCCTATTCCCCGGCGTCAGGTAGAAAGCAACCGAACAATCGTGCATAGCGGGCCAAAAGCTGTTCGCACGAAAGCGCAAAAGAAGTTCAAAAATACGGGCATGTGTTTTGGGACCTATTTGTCCTTTAACGGGACTAGGTTCATGTGTCAAGTAGCTCCACGGCGTCAGTCCCCAATCTTCGTCGTTTAAGAATATGCCGCGATACTTAACCGAAGGGTGCTTCGCACGATAAAACCCGGAGGCCAACCGAACGGACTTCCGCCTTTCAATCTTTGCGTCCGCCCACCATTCCCAAGGCGAAACACCTATTAGTCGGGAAAGCTCCATCATGCCATAAGCAGTGCCGCGCTTATCGGAACCAATAATGTACAGCTCATTTTCGATAACCTGCATAACAAAAGCTTCTTGATGCGCTTTCAAATAGGCCATAGCATCCGATCGCAGCTTTAGTTGTGCATCTTGCAACTGCCCTATCGTACCTATATGTATCTTCGCCGCCTCGCTCTTTTTTAGCGAAGCGTCAAAAACAGCTTGAAAATCATGTTCAAGGATATGGAAAGCAGTTTCTACAACCGGGTCGATTTGACGATCCAGCAGAGCCACAGCTGTATGGCTGCCGGCGCGGAATATTACGTCGGCACGACAAGTACTGTAGGAAAAAAGGAAAAATAAGATAAATGTATAAATGCGTTGCATAGCCGATCAAAATAGACTGCCAATAGGTTTATAAATGCAGGCAAATTAATACTCTCCGCAACGAGCAACCCCATAAATTTGATTCAAAAAACCGGTAAATACGCAAAACGTGATGTCAATCGCGCCACACGATACTATTTCTTAAAGGATACGGACCGTTTGAGGTTAAGTTCAAGAAGTGATATCGCATAATGAAAATCGTCTTCATTTTTTATATAAAAGCTTATCCAGCCTGTATTTTCGAACACTTGATGATCTTGAACCCTACCTTCCCGCATTAATTGCTTCTTCAAGCTTTTACTAAGTAGCATATCCAATAATCCATTACTATGTACGTGCGCGTATTCCTTGTTGTTGCAGTTAAATTGTAAACCGCCATAGCGATGTATCCGCGTAGAACTATTGTTCTGTTGTAACCACATACGCTCCAATTCGTCGATCCAGTCCAGTACCTTCGGATTAGTAGCGAGCATCCACAACTTGATCAGACAATCAAAGAAGATAGCGGCCAAAGGAATGACCTTCAAAAAAGATAACCTATTGACTACAAAAGAAAACATCTAACCAGCCTCGCTCAACGATTTAATATGCTTCATTACGCGAAAGTGCACATTTCGGGTGATACTTTCTGCCCACATATCATAATACCAAACTGGAAAAACATGTAGTTTATACCAACTATTACCAATCAGTGTGGTCGTGCCATCGCCGTTATCCTTAAGCAAGAACTGCCCCCGTTTGATATCAATGTGTCCCATGATTTCAGGATCCTTCGGTTGGTCGATAATATCGAAAGTAAGGTTTCGGTTAACATCATAAGCGACGATCGTTTCATCAAAGATATAGCCGTTACTAAAGATACACTTTCTGTTAGCCCCTAGCTCGCGCCCACTAACTGTGGTAGCCATCGGGCTAGGCATTCCGATTTTAAAAAGCCAGTAATCTTCTTTCTTCTCTATTTTTTCAAAGGCTACAACATGGGGCCATACTTCCTCCGGCCTCGCATCAATAATCAATTCATCCGACACCATGTTTTGATGATCGTGTTCAGATAATGCGTCTGCTACAAACACAGTAAGCAATATGCTAATAATGCTGACGTTCAGGGTTTGGTTCTTCTTCTTAAACATGCCTTGACCAATGAAACTCCCCGTAATCACAGATCCTAAGATCAGTGGTGAAACAATCAGCAAACAGATCGCCCCCTCACCAAGGAAGATAAAGCTTAGCAACATGCCCACCAAACCATTTACAAGAGCGTAGCCTGTCAGCTGTTTTCCTTTAAGCTCGATATTTCGCCAACACCAAGTACTGATAATACCCATAAGCAAGGGGATGATGATAAATTCTGAAAAAATCAACACGCCCTCGCTCGCATCATGGACAAAGGTAGACTGCAGCCCAATAACCGTCATGGCAAAAACATTGGACAACACAATGCCTTTCCATAGCGCTAATGCAGGCTTCTTGTCCTTAATTTCTATTTTATCTTCGTTCATATTATGAATATATTATTACAGCAACGCCCCTTGATTGGACTCTTGATCTAAGCTTCTTGAAAAATAAATAAAAAAAATAAAACATTTATGCAGCAGCCACGTTTATAATCTAAAATACAATTGGTTTTTATACATTTTAGGTTAATAATAGGAAATCCCCCTGTCGTGAGACACGGGGATTTTTGTTGCTCGACTAATTCTTATCCAAGTTAACTAGACCATTCTTGCTTCTGTCGCGATGTATCTCGTGTGGTAAGCGCACGTAAAAAGTAGATCCCTTGTTCGGACTGCTTTCCGCCCAAATCTCGCCGCCATGCTTCTTCACAATTTCCGCGCAGATGTACAAGCCAATTCCAAAACCTCCTATGTGTTCTACTTGCCGACTATCGGCGCGGTAAAACCGATCGAACAAACGCGAAATCTCTTCCTCTTTAATCCCCATACCGTCATCCGAGCAGGAGAAAACAACGCTATCTGCGCTGAAGTGGGCTGCAACCCGCACCTCTGTCTTTCCCGGCGAATACTTGATGGCATTACTCACCAAATTACTGATTACTGATCCTATTTTATCACGGTCGCCAGATAGCTCCATTGCCCCTTCAGGAACAAACAGCAGGGTATGTGAAGCATACACATCCTGAATGTCACGCAAAATTTCCTGAACCAAATCATTAAAGTCGTAATGCGATACGTTCAAATGTATTTTGCCAGATCCTCTTAAACGAGAGACATCGAGAAAACCGTTGATTAGCGCGCTCATTTTTTTCGCTTGCCCATAGACCCTTTCCAACTTATCAAAAGCGTAATTGTCTGCCTGTCGCTTCGCATGCACCTGCAACAATTGGGTGAATGCACTTATTGACGTCAACGGTGTTTTCATTTCGTGGCTAACCATACTGATAAAATCACTTTTACGTTGGTCATCCTCCTTCTCTTCCGTGACATCCCTTAAGGTTCCTATCACGCTGACCACGTTGCCGTGATTATCCAATTCCACCTTTCCTGTGGAATGTACCCATTTCGCTTTCGTTCCGTCAAAAGGCTCAATCTCATAGGTTTCACTAAACGTACCTTTAGCCGCTACGGCTTCCGAAACCGCATTAAGAAAGCGCGCACGATGCACAGCCTTGATCACGTACAATGTTTTCGAAAACGATAGGCTTTCATGCTGGGAAACGCCGTGCATAGCACACGCCCTATCCGAAAATATCAAATTATCGGTACCCCAATCGGTTTTCCAAATTCCTAGATTAGCGGCATCCAAGGCCAAGGTCAAGGTATCGGAAGCTTTTTTTACCTCGAGGTTTGCAAGAGCTAGGTCGGTCACATCTGCCGCAACAGCAATAACGCCGCTAATGCGCCCGTCAGGTTCTATCAAGGCTTCTACCGTCAAATTTATATAAGTGGTAACTTCGCTACCATGTCTATCCAAAACGACAGGCATCTTTTGATGGGCAAACGGATCACCTGTAGCATACACACTATCCATGATATGCTCCAAGCCTTGTGGCACAAGCCCTGGTAGCACATCAAACAAAGGCTGCCCCACGACATCTGTCAACGATCTTGCCCAATAGCTCAACATCCGATGGTTGGCAATTTCGATAATGTGGCGAGCTCCCCGATATACGGCTATCGCCACGGGAGCATTGAGGAGCAATCTTCTTAACTGCTTCTCGGCATGATCTCTAGCCCTTGTTATCTTAATTTGCGCTCTAATTTTGGTCAACAATTCTGCCGCGGAGAAAGGTTTTACAAGGTAATCATCTGCTCCAGCTTCCAAGCCATCTATACGAGCCTCCTCACCCGCCCGCGCGGAAAGAAATATTACCGGTAAATTTATGGTTTCAATATCGTTGCGGATGTTCTCCAAGAGTGCCTTTCCGTCCATTATCGGCATCATCATATCGCTCAACACCAAATCAGGTTTATAAATTGCAATTTTTTCTAGCGCATCGACGCCATTTATGGCAATAAGCGTCGAAAAATAAGGATCGATCAGGCGTCGCAGGTAAGTCCGCATATCTGCATTATCATCCACAATCAGTATTTTCGCATCTTTATCTTCGCTCAACACATCATGCGCAAGATCCAGATCCCTGTGCCAAGAGTCTTTCGCCAAGGAAGTCTCCCTATCTTGCGGCAACAAACTAATGGCTTCCTGCAAAAATGCTCCTTTTACAGACAAAGGCTCTAGGTTCTTATGCTCATCTAGCACCTTATCAGCCGGTAAATGCTCCTTTCCAAATGGCATGCTAACTGTGAAAACAGAGCCCACGCCCTCTTCGCTTGCTACACTGATAGTTCCTTGATGGAGATGTAGCAGTTCCTGCACTAACGACAGACCTATCCCGCTTCCTTCGTGGGTTCGTCCTGCAGCGTTCTCCACCCTATGAAAGCGTTCAAACATATGCGGAAGCTCTCTCTCTGGAATCCCGATACCGGTATCGCTGACATGGAGCACAACCCGATCATCTTCTTCGAGCAGCTCCACAGATATATGTCCTTGCATGGTATATTTAAATGCATTGGATAGCAAATTCAACACGATTTTCTCCCACATTTGTTTATCAACGTAAACTGGCTTTGTCAGCGTTGCACAAGACACTATCAGATGCATCCCCGCTTTCTCGATAATGGAGCGAAAGCTACTTGACAAATCTGCTGTAAATTCCGCTAGCGCCACCTTTTGGTATACAGCTTGCATACGACCAGCCTCCACCCTGCTGTAATCCAATAAGTTGTTCACCAGTTTCAATAACCGCTCCGCATTTCGATGTACTGAGGTAAGCGATTGCCTAAGTGATTCCGTCGCTTCCGAGCCCGCTAGGATATCCTCCAACGGGCCTAACATTAGCGTAAGCGGCGTTCGAAATTCATGACTTACATTGCTAAAAAATGCCGTTTTAGAGCGATCAATTTCGGCAAGCGCTTCCGCCCGCTTCTGCTCCTGCTCATAAGAATAGACACTCGACAACGCTGTATTGTACGTGTTGGTAAGTTGATCGTAAAAATTTAAGTATTCGTCATCGAGTGATCTTCTAGAGCTGACGCCTGCGACCAAAACACCGAACAGCTCTTCCTTTCCCGTAATCCGCAATGGAAGCACCAATGCCGATCGCGGAGATTCAGGATATGGTCCGCTGGAAAATTCGCCAAATCGTTCTTCAAGACCGTTTAGCTGAAGATAGTTTCCAGTTTCTATTACTTCCAAAAAAGACCAAATATCGTTATCTGAAAGATTTATGGATCCGGGCGATAGGCTCGCATCAACAGCTAATCCAGAAGTAGAAATCAACTGGGCAACTCCGTCTTCATGATTAAATTGATAACATAATAAGAATGGTATATCTAACTCATATTCAGCATATTTATCTGCAGCTACCAGACTAATCTCTTGCACACTCTTCGTGTTACCCAGCGCCGCTCCTAATTCGCGCAACGCATGTGTGCGACGACCACTTAATATCTTAACAGTTGTCTCCGTAATAGGGTGAAAAATACCACCCACACCACCCGACTCGTCACGTATTGGCGCAAAAGAAAAAGTCATAAAAGCTTCTTCTAGATAGCCGTAGCGATCCAAAAACATACGTTGATCGTTAATATAAGTACCTTCACCTTGTTGCTCCGTACGTGTAAAGGCATCGCCAACGACCTCCAATGCCGTTTCCCAGCAGATACGGAAATTCATCCCCATAGATGCTGGATGTTTGGCACCGCAAATAGGCCTATAGCTATCATTATAGATCTGTATTTTTTCAGGTCCCCAAGCTATTAAAATGGGAAATGAGGAGGACAAGCAAAGGCTCACCGATGTACGCAAGCTCTGCGGCCATGTTTCTATCGCGCCCAAAGGAGTCTTAGACCAATCCATGCCGCGGATAAGTTTGCCCATTTCACCACCGCCTAAAAGAAATTGTTCGGTACTTTCTGTTGTATGTGTAGTCATTAATAATCAGCTATATGCGTCAAAATTGGAAAATCTCCTTTCGGACAGGCTAAAGATACAAGTTTTTTCCACCCTCACATACGTAAATTATCGGCACTTACTGTTATAAATCTCTTTTTTCAAAAAAATAGATAGTTGCAAAAATACTGCAAGGAAGTAAAAATTAAAGCGTATTTCCGACAATAACAAGGCGTAAACAAATAGATAAACATCAAAATAATCTACGCAGCACACAATTCTTAATAGAACTTTTGTAGATTTACATTTATCACCTCGAAAGTGATTAACCTAAAAAATGATACGGATGATTTAATACAATTTGTTCGATATGGATGACAAACAGCTATTAGAAGGAATAATTTCAAGTCGACAACTGGCCTTTTCAACCTTTTTCCATTCCTACTGGAAGGATTTCTACAGCTATGTACAAAGAATTGTAAACGATGATGACGAAAGTATCGATATTTTACAAGACACTTTTGCAACTCTATGGGAAAACCGCGAAAAGCTTGCTCACGTACAGTCATTAAAGGGATATGTATACACAATAATCCATCACAAAGCAGTTGCTAGCATCAAAAACAACATCAAATTGCGAAATCTAAAGGATGAGCTCTACGCCTACTTCCCACAGCACGATGACAGATTGATCCACGAAGTGAATGCGCGCGAGCTAGCGACATTGATTCAGGAAGAAATTCAAAAACTTCCCCCGCGCATGCGGGAGATATTTTTGTTGAGCAGAAACGAACAGCTTTCTTACAGAGAGATCGCGCAGCAGTTAGCTATCTCCGAAAATACCGTCAAAAAACAGGTTAGCCTCTCGTTGAAACAGCTAAAGCAACGCATAGATAATGCCTATGTCACCAAATCTGTGGGTGCCGTAAGTATTTGCAAGGCGCTTGCGCTTATTGACCAACTGTAATTTTTCCAATTGAATTACAGTACTTTACATATTTTTTACTTTTTCACCTACTACTTTTTCGATTTCCTACACACTTAAGGGCATACTAACACAAAATATTTGCCGATGCCCGATCACCTAGATACGTTACTGACGAAGTACCTCAACGGCTCCTGTACAGAAGAGGAGCAACAACTTGTTGATCTATGGTTGATCAAACGCGGCCACGATCGCGGCACTTCCATTGATACAGCGCGAGAAGAACAAGTTAAAGCCCTCGTTTTTGCACAGCTGCAACAACTTATTCATGCTGACAACAGTTTCGAAAGGCCTGGTGCTGGTTCACAAAAAGGCATACCCGCCATCAAGCGAAGGAAATTCGTGCGTGCAATTGCTGCTGCCGCTGTAATTTTGGCTATTTTTAGTGCCGGAATTTTCTATCTTAACGAATGGCATGATACGCAGCGTACCGCACTTGTTGAAGGTTCCTTTGCCAACAGAGCCGTCCACGAACGCCCCTTAGGTTATCAAATTAACGTACAAGGAAAATCCTACAATATCGACAGCTTGCCAATAAACGAAGAGATAGAAATAGCTGGAGCTATACTGCAAAAAAAATCAAGCAATATACTATCTTACAAACCGTTAAAACAACTAAAAGATCAAACAAACAATAGCTACCACAGTGTGTCTGTGCCATCAGGAAAGGACCTGCATCTCTATCTACCCGATGGCTCCAAAGTATGGATCAACACCGAATCTACGTTACATTTTCCGACCGTGACTACTGAAAAACGACAACTTTACCTCAGCGGAGAAGCCTTTTTCGAGGTTGCCTCGGATAAAGAACATCCCTTTATCGTCGAGAGTCGGGATTTTGCCGTACGTGCCACAGGAACGCAATTTAATGTACGTGCCTACGCCGACGAAGATGTACAGAGTACAACCTTGGTAGAGGGTAAAGTAGATATCCGGAGTGATCGCTCCCTAAAAAAACTAAGTCCCAATCAGCAGTGGCAGATGAAGGCAGGTCAGGAAGGAAGCATAAAGCCTGTCGATGTATCCTGTGTCCTAGGTAATAGGGATGGATACTTTGTGTTCCAGAACAATGATCTCAAACATATCATGAGCGAAGTAGCACGTTGGTATGCCATCGATGTAAATTATGTCGGTGAAATAAAAAATAAAGAATTTGGTGGAACTTTTTCCAAAAAACGTAGTCTTGACGAATTGCTGGACTATTTAAGGGATCTCGGTGGCTACCACATCATACGAGAAGGAAGGAGGGTGAGCATTATGCCATAGCCCCATAAAAAGACTAAACCGGAAATGCTCCAACACGTCCGGTTCAGTAGGCAGCAAAGTGCTGCCCTTAGGTCAAACAATTGCAGTAACAATTCTAACTAACCTATTTAATGCAAATATATAACTATTTTGCTGTCCATAAAAAGAACAGCCAGCGATCTTTTTATCTAACTAAGCTGATCATAACCGTGAAACTATGCATAGCACTGATCTTCTCGATTGTACAGGTTAACGCAGCGGTCTTCGCACAGAAGGCAACGATCCAAGTGAAAAACGAACCGCTCGAAAAAGTGTTCGAAAGTCTACGTAAACAAACGGGATACGATTTCCTCTATGTTTCTGCAGATTTGAAGGGAACAAAACCGGTGACTATTAGTTACCGCGATTCCCCTATCACGACGATACTGAATGCGATCTTCGAAAATCAACCCCTAACGTATTCCATTAAAAAAGAAATGGTGCTTGTGCAGCGAAAACAGGCTTCATTAAAACAAAAACAGGCTCTACAGGACACTACACAACGCAAAATATCGGGTGTAGTTAAGAGCCCTCAAGGCGCGGCGCTTGTCGGCGCATCGGTCAGCGTGCAAGGTGCCAAAACCGAAGGCACCTATACGGACGCTTCGGGAAACTTCGTTATTCATGCTCCGGTGAACGCAGTGCTATCGGTGTCTTATGTAGGCTTCAAGTCTACTCCCGTCAGCATCGGTGAACAAACGTGGTATGAAGTGGTCCTTGCCGATTCTTCCAGCATGCTGGAAGAAGTTGTCGTCGCAGCGATGGGTATACAACGGAAACGTAAAACACTAGCCTATTCTAGCGCCGAAATTAGTGGCTCCTCCCTCAGCGAAGCGCGTGAAACTAACGTTGCCAATGCGCTTACCGGAAAGATTGCTGGCGTAGATGCTACGCAGGTGGCATCAGGGCCAGGCGGATCCAGCCGCGTTGTGATCCGTGGTAATGGGTCGCTGAACAGCAACCAGCAGCCGCTCTATGTGATCAATGGTATACCGATGAACAATAACAATAAGGGTGGTGGCACAAATACTACGGGGCTTAACATCGACCGTGGTGACGGAATTTCAAGCATCAATCCAGACGATATCGAGTCCATGACCGTCTTGAAAAGTGGAGCGGCAGCAGCGTTGTACGGTAGCCAAGCGGCGAACGGTGTTATCTTGATCACCACCAAAAAAGGGGCGGCAAGACAAGGGATCGGCGTTGAGTTCCGCTCCAACGCCATGATCGGAACACCCAGTGCCTACCCCAATTTCCAGTATGAATATGGATCAGGAAACGATGGTATTAAACCTCTAACGAGGGCACAAGCACTTAGTGCTGGCCGCCTTTCCTATGGAGCACCTATCGATGGTTCACCGGTGGTGCAGTTTGACGGCGTAGAACGCCCCTACTCGGCGGTCAACGTGAAAGACAATATCAATAGTTTTTATCGCCCCAGTATGGACCTTACCAATTCCATCGCCTTCAGCGGAGGTTCGGACGCAATCAACTATCGTGTGTCATTATCCGATCTACGGTCGCAGGCGCAAACACCTAATTCCACCTTTAAACGCAAAACAGGAAATCTTAGTCTGCAGTCTAAATTGGGAAAAAACGACTTCCTGAAACTGGAGTCGACCATCCAATACAATCGGGAAGACCGAAACAATATTGCTGGTGTCGGTTATGCCGAAAGAAATCCCTCTTGGGCAGTCTACTTGATCGGAAATACGGTGGATATCAACTCTTTGAAACCGGGTGCTGACGAAAATGGCAATGAGATCCAGTGGAATCCAGTTCCTGCGGCACCCAACCCTTGGTTTTTGGTTAACAACACCGGCAACAGCGATGATCGCGACCGCTTTATCGGCCAATTTTCGGCACAGGTAAACTTCATGGACAACCTGTATGCGCGAGGAACGATAGCCCGTGACTGGGAATCTATAGATTATATGGATTACAGCCCAATAGGTACTGCATTTACGCCACGCGGTCTATACAATTCCAATCAGGAGCAAAACGTAAAGACCAATTACCTCGGGATGATCAACTATACATCCGACTTTTCGGAGGATTGGGGCTTTACCGCCATGGTCGGTGGTCAAGCTGACCGAAATGCCTATACCTTCAGTGAGATCAATGGGCGTGAATTCATCGTTCCCGACTTTATCAGTTACACAAATCTATCGATCTTAGACAACCCCAATCGTATAGACACGCGCTGGGGAACAAATTCGGTATTCGGCCAAGTAGACTTCAACTACCAGTCCTACCTAAACTTAACCGTTACGGGAAGGCAAGACTGGTTCTCCACTTTAAACCGGCAGAACAACTCGATATTCTATCCTTCCTTAGGTGGTAGTTTTATCGTTTCGGAGCTTGTTAAAATGCCGTGGAAGATGAACTTCTTAAAAGTACGTGCCAACTGGGCACAAGTGGGCAGTAGCAACGTAGGCCCGGGTGATGTCATCCGTATGTACGAAATCCGTACTGGCGGTTTCCGTGGCACTACTGTGCAAGACGGTAGCAGCGAGCTGATCGACGTTAACCTGAAGCCGCTTACAGTAACCACCACAGAAGGAGGTTTTGAAATGAATTTCTTTAACAACCGATTAGGCATCGATGCGACCTATTACAGCCGAATCACGACCAACGACATCTTAAAACCTAACATCTCGCAAACCAGCGGTTTCCTGTCGGGCTTCATCAATGCCGGTAAGATAGCTAACAAGGGTGTAGAGTTAATGATTACCGGTACCCCCATCAGAAAAGGCGACTTCAGCTGGAATGTGACCTATAACTATGCGTACAACCAGAGTAAAATCGTTGAGTTGGCTCCCGGCCTAGACTTTGTGGAGGTTGGCACCAGTATTTCCAGCGCCGTGCGTATCCTCAATGCTGTAGGTATGCCTTACGGAACGGTACGCGGATGGAGTTTGCTGAAAGATGAGCAAGGCAGACAGGTGTACAACGCGACAAGTGGTTACGAAGAACGCGTAGAAGCAGACCTTGGTATCGCCAACCCTCCGCACACTATGGGACTAAACAACCAGTTCCAATACAAAAACTTCGGATTAAGTTTCTTGGTCGATGCCAAATTCGGGGCAGTGGCTTTCAACAATATGTGGACATACGCCATGCGTTTCGGATTAACAAAGAATACCCTTCCGGGACGGGACAATCCGGATGGATTGACGGTTGAAGGTGTGGATCGCGAAGGCAATCCTTTTACCAAAACTTGGCCGCAAGCACAATTGGATACCTACTACAACAATCGCGGGGTGATGTACTCCGAACTACAAACATTCAGCACCGACTTTGTGAAGCTTCGGGAGCTGGTTTTCAGCTACCGCATTCCTGCGCGTAAACTCGGCCTGAAAGGAATTGAATCCGCCAGTATAGGTATTGTAGGCCGTAACCTTGCTATTCTATACCGCGACAAGGCAGTACGCGATGCTGGACTCGATCCCGAAATGCAACAAACGGTGGGTAATGCAACCGGTACCGCAGGAACGGGTGAACCGCGCACAAGAAATTTCGGATTCAATTTAAGTGTTAAATTCTAATGGACAAGCAAATGAAATCAACCTATATCACATCCTTCACGCACCTCATCTGTTGTCTCACGGCAGTATTGCTGTACACGGGCTGTAATCCGGAGTCGCTAACAGAGATGAACCGCGATGTCAATCGCATCGACCGCGTGATTCCCGAGTACATGTTTACCGGTGCGCTATTGGATATGCCACAACACAGCTACACGGTGTTGGCGCAAGGCATGCAATATTTCTCTACCTACAAGGAGGTAGCTGGCGTGGGCGATAAATACTACAGCTTCAATGGAACGGAAGCGCCGTTCTACTTCTATACGGGCACCACAGAAAACAATCTCTGGATCGGTAAGCTAAATCGCCTTTACCAAATAGAAAAGGCCTTGGAAAACCAAACGGAAGACGGTGTGAACAACGTCAACAAATTGGCACTTATCCGTATTTTGAAGGTTTATTTCTATCACCAACTAACCGATGTTGCTGGCGACATCCCCTACTTCGAGGCACGTCTAGGGGAAGAAGGTACCTTAAGCCCTAAGTACGACACACAACAAGCTATTTACGAAGATCTATTCAAAGAACTTGACGAGGCAGCGGCGTCCCTAGACGAAGGCAGTCCAGGCTTCGGTAGCGCCGATCTATTCTTCGCTGGCGATATCAGCAAGTGGAAAAAATTTGCATATACGCTTATGCTACGTTTAGGCATGCGTTTGACCAAAGCCGACGAAACATTAGCGCGCACTTGGGTACAAAAGGCCATCGCTGGTGGCGTAATGAGCCAAGAGGCCGACATCGCTTACATCGGCTATGCTTCGAGCCCGGGCAGTCTAAACTACAAAATAAACAGCTATGTGAATGGCGATTACAATTCTGCAGGCGGAGACAATGTTGAAGGTGGAAAGTATGCTGCTACCTTCATCAACCACCTCAAAACAACAGCGGATCCGCGCTTACCGGTATTATCGGTAGTTTGGGTGCGAAATGCAGATGGTTCTTATCGCGCAGACAACAGCATTGAAGCACAACGCGGCATGGTGAGCGGTAGCCTAAATACTTTTCCATCCGATTTCGATAGCTATTCCGAGCCATCACGTCTTTACCTCAACACCTCCTCGCCCATCATCATCTTAGGCCCTGCAGAAGCTTATCTACTGCTTGCCGAGGCGGCCATCCGAGGCTGGTATACTGGATCGACGGCAACGCAGGCCTACAATCAGGGCGTAACCATGGCCATGAAGCAGTGGGCACTGTGGCCCGATGTGGCTCCACATAGCGGCCGCATCAGCGATCAACAAATCAGCAGCTACCTGCTGGCCAACCCATTCCTAGCTGCCGGATCGTTCGAGCAGCAGTTTGCACAGATCAATACCCAAAAATGGGTAAGCCTCTTTGGAGATGATTATGAGGTATTCGCCAACTGGCGGCGCACAAACTACCCGCAGCTCATATCCGTAAATTACCCCGGCAACGTAACAGGCGGGCAGATGTTCCGTCGGTTTTACATCCCACTCAACGAAAATTTAACCAACAGAGCCAACTATTTAGAGGCTTTACAAAGGCAAGGATTTTCTGAGTTTACAGCGGATAACCTAACCACCAGGGTATGGTGGGATCGCCAATAAAATAACAAAGAAAGAGAGTCAATCAACCAACTATCATGCAACAAACGGAACCACCTGATTACAGGTGGGCTCCCTTTGTTGTGCTTAAAAAATTAAAAAAGCTAGAATCATGCAAAGAAGAGAGGTATTAAAGTTAGTTTCCGCAGCATCCATTATCGGTGGTGTATTTGGTCCTAAACAACTTGCCCACGCTATAGATACTGCGCCGACGAGCGCCGCAGCACGAAACCTTTTCCAAGAATTGGGTATCCGTACATTTATCAATGCACGTGGCACCATCACGGCCATGTCCGGTTCCTTAATGCATCAAGAGGTGCTGGATGCCATACAGCATGGCGCCCAAGCATTCTGCATGTTGGATGAAGTACAAGATAAGGTGGGCGAGCGCATTGCCAAATTGGTACATGCCGAGTCTGCCGTAGTCACATCGGGTGCTTTTGCAGCCCTCACTTTAGGCCTTGCGGGTGTATTGACCGGCATGGACGAGAAGAAAGTGGGCCAACTGCCTCACTTGGCGGGTACCGGCATGAAAACCGAAGTAATCTGTCAAAAATCACATGAGATTGTGTACAACAAAGCACTCACCAACACGGGTTGCAAAATGATTATGATCGAGACTATGGACGAGCTCAAAAATGCTATCAGCGACAAAACAGCCTTGATGTTCTTTCTGAACATCGAAGCTGACAAAGGGCAGATCAGCCATGAGCAGTGGGTGGAAGTAGGCAAGCAATATGGTATCCCAACCATGATTGATATCGCGGCCGATGTTCCTCCAGTCTCCAACCTTTGGAAGTTTAATGATATGGGCTTTGACCTCGTCTGTATCTCCGGTGGCAAGGCCATGCGTGGCCCACAGAGCGCCGGTATTTTGATGGGGCGCAAAAATATTATTCAAGCCGCCAGACTCAGTATGCCTCCACGCGGCTTTACCATCGGTAGAGGTATGAAAGTCAACAAAGAGGAAGTATTAGGTATGTATGTGGCATTGGAAAAATTCGTCAAGCAAGATCACGCTGCCGAATGGAAATCATGGGAGGCACGAACGGATAAAGTAAAGAAAAAGGTGGAAGCCGTCGCGGGAATAAAAACCCGTCTATTTGTTCCCAAGCTTGGGAATATTACGCCCAATTTGGAAATTTCTTGGGATCCAAAAACCATCAACATCACCGGTGACGCCCTAGCCGAGCGCCTCCGAAAAGGTAGCCCTTCCATTGAGCTGGGAGAAGCCAAGGAGCACATGGTATCCTTAACTGTCTGGATGATGAAAGTCGGCGAGGAAGATATCGTCGCAACGAAATTGGTCGAAGAGCTCAACAAAGCCAAGGTGTAGAAAGATTGAATGAGAGGATGATCAGAACAAAAAATCCAAAAATGAAGATAAAAATGCTATTCGCCCTGCTATTTCTGCTGGGCTTGAACCATAGCTTATATAGCCAAGCATACGACTTAGTCATTAAAGATGGGCATATCATCGATCCCAAAAATAATATCGACGAGCCCATGGACATTGCTATCTCCGATGGCCTTATTGCAAAAGTGTCCAAACATATCGATACCGCTTCGGCAATACAGGTCGTACATGCCAAAGGCCTATACGTTGTACCCGGTCTTATCGATATACACACCCACCATTTCTGGGGAACCCAGCTAGATCAAAATTATATGAATGGCCCCAGCGCATTTCCCCCTGACGGCTTTACCTTTCGCAATGGCATCACTACAGTGGTGGATGCGGGAAGCTCGGGATGGACTTCTTTCTCAGCGTTTAAAAAGCAGACCATCGATCTTTCTAAAACGCGTGTTCTTGCTTTTCTCAATATCGTCGGACAGGGCATGCGCGGTGGCGCTTACGAGCAAAATACTGAGGATATGGATGCCAAAATGAGCGCGCTTACAGCAAAGCAAAATCCTGAACATATTGTAGGCTTTAAAGTAGCCCATTACGAAGGCTACGACTGGACACCGGTGGAGCGCGCCGTGCAAGCGGGCAAGCTGGCCGGTGGCCTTCCGACCATGATCGACTTTGGCGGAAGCACCCCACCCCTTCCTATTCGGGAGCTATTTATGGAAAAACTACAGCCCGGCGATATTTTCACCCATGCCTTTGCGCAGCTGGGTGCGCGCGAATACCTCGTGGATATGAAAACCGAAAAGATCAAACCTTTTGTCTATGAAGCACGCAAGAGGGGCATCAACTTCGATGTGGGGTATGGCGGTATCAGCTTTGCTTTCTCGCAGGCCATCCCTGCCATAAAAGAAGGTTTTTATCCCGACGCAATAAGCACCGACATCCACATCGGTAGCATGAATGGATCCATGAAAGACATGCTGACCGTGATGGACAAATTTATCGCCATGGGCATGCCGCTTTCCAAGGTGATTGAAGCATCGACATGGAAACCAGCACAAATCATCAAGCGCACAGAATTGGGTAATCTTTCCGAAGGAGCACCCGCCGACATCGCCGTGCTTGGCATACGGCAGGGAGACTTTGGTCTATTCGATTATATCGGGCATCGCATTGCTAGCCAACAGCGTCTAGAATGTGAGCTTACCGTCAGAGATGGAACTATCGTGTACGACTATAACGGTCGAGCAAATCCATTGAATGTCGACTTCAAAAAATACCTGCGCGATCAAAATATACAACGTAGAACTTTAAGGGAACACTAGTATGGCACCCATAAACCGCTTGATTATGAAAAATACATATATCCTGCTTCTCTTTGCACTTGTACAGAGCAGCTGCAGCAATGTTGGCCAAACAGCACAACCTCCCAGCTGCGAATTGCGTAAAACAGATGTCTTGGACGCCTTGGAATCCTTTCGTTTGGCTCTTCTGCATCCAACAGAAGAGCAACTCTTAGAGCTAACAGATGCCAAGCTTACCTATGGGCATTCCTCGGGTTTTGTGGAAGATCGCAGTAGCTTCATCCATTCCTTGGTTTCCAAAAAATTCGTATTTACGGCATTGCAGTTTTCGGATGTATCCATGGAGTTGGCGGGCTGCACCGCCATCGTGCGACACCAGCTGCATGGGCAAAGTGCCGACGAAGGAAAGCCTCCAGGTCAGGTAAAACTCCACGTTGTTTTGGTATGGCATAAGGATCAAGAGGGATTGCGCTTATTAGCGCGTCAAGCGGTCAAATTATAGTTCCAAAAAGCACAGACATGAAGGATTCAAAGAACAATCTATCGCCACAACGTTGGTACAGACTACTGCCTGTGGCCTTTATCACCTACAGCTTGGCCTACCTTGATCGGGCAAACTTTGGTTTCGCAGCCGCTGGAGGCATGGCTGAGGATCTGCAAATCACGCCGGCAATATCTTCACTGCTAAGCTCGCTGTTTTTTCTGGGCTACTTTTTCTTCCAAATTCCGGGAGCGCGCTACGCTTCGCAAAATAGCGCAAAAAAGCTGATCTTCTGGTCACTTATCTTGTGGGGTGGCTTAGCGGCCGCCACCGGTATGGTGCACGACGTGTACAGCTTGATTGCTATTCGCTTCCTACTAGGCGTTGTTGAAAGCGCAGTAATGCCCGCCATGCTCATCCTGCTGAGTAATTGGTTTACCAAGCAGGAACGTTCGCGTGCCAACACCCTGTTGATCTTGGGCAATCCGGCCACTGTGCTCTGGATGTCTGTTGCCTCGGGCTACCTCATTGATGCCCTCGGTTGGCGCTGGATGTTCATTATCCAAGGTCTGCCGGGCGTAATATGGGCTTTCTTTTGGTGGCGCTTGGTTGAAGAGAAGCCTGCAGATGCCAAATGGTTAAGTGCCGAAGAGAAAAAGGAGCTCGCGCATCATTTTGAGGAAGAGCAGCATGCCATAAAACCTGTACAAAACTATGCCGAGGCATTCCGCTCAAAAACCGTTATTCTGCTCTGCATCCAATACCTGCTTTGGAACGTTGGTGTTTATGGCTTCGTCATGTGGCTGCCCACCATTATCAAGTCGGCGCCGGATGTAAGCATTGTAACCACGGGCTGGCTCGCTGCGGTGCCTTATCTCTTTGCCATTATAGGTATGTTGGCCACCTCCTATTACGCCGATAGAGGCAGCAAGCGTAAGAACTTTATCTGGCCATTTCTGCTATTGGGCACATTGGCCTTTTCATTCTCCTATTACCTAGGCTCCACCCATTTTTGGCTGTCCTACGGGCTACTGATCGTCGCAGGTGCGGCGATGTACATCCCTTACGGCCCATTTTTCGCTTTGGTTACCGAGGTGCTTCCACGCAATGTGTCTGGCGGTGCCATCGGCCTTATCAACAGTATGGGTGCATTGGGTTCCTTTGGCGGCGCCTATCTTGTGGGCGTGCTGAATGCCCATACAAAAAGCTTCTCTGCCGCCTATCTGTTCATGGCGAGTTGCCTTTTTCTAGCCACCGTAATCACATTAACCATCCGGACAGAAAAGAAATAAATTAAGAAAACGCATAAAACGAAAAATAAATCATAATTAAAAATCAACGAAGATGAAAACAACAAACAATGGACGTCGCTCCTTATTGAAAAAGCTTGCTGCATCAGCAACCGGTGTATTTGGGTTGGGATTTTTGGCTAAAGCTGGCGAAGGCTTGTCCACGCCAGAAAAACAAGTGGGCAACGTCACTAAAGATCAAGAGATTCCTTTGTTCTCTGGACACACCAAGCATGGTAACCTCGTGTTTGTAGCGGGCAAAGGTGCGCATTTTGATGGCGATGTGGCTGCACATACCAAGCATGTGTTGGATGAATTGGAAAAGGAGCTTAAAAGTGCTGGATCGTCCTTAGAAAAAGTACTCAAAGTAAATGTATACTTGGCGGATCTAGCTGACTATGATAAAATGAACGCGGCCTACCGAGGTCGTTTTGGTAACAAACCGCCCGTGCGTACCACCGTAGCCACTTATGGTGGTGTTCCCGGCGACTCCCTCGTTGAAATGGATTGTATCGCCTATGTTTAGTCGATACCTATCCGCGGCCAAAGCGGCAATGCTTGTGGCGGCAACGGCCTGGCTCGCGCCAGCACACGCGCAGCAGCTCCCCAAAGAGGAGTTGCTGTTTCTAACATCAAGTTGGAAAGGAGAACGCTTTGAGGATGGACGACCAAAGGTTGAAGACCAATGGGTGGAACGCGCAAAATCTATTGGACTCGCCGATGCTTGGACCATCCTGAAAAATGCGGGCTATCTGAATCAATTTGTGGGCGAATGGAAATTGCTACGTGATGATGTCCCCATCGTAGGACGTGCCGTAACCGCTACTTATATACCGCGACGTCCTGATGTAGAGCAGCATATACTCGACCGTGGGCATGCTGCCGGCAGACAAGGCAACAGCAACACCTGGCCAATAGAAAAGCTGGTCAAAGGCGATGTATATGTGGCCGATGGTTTTGGAAAAATCGCCGGCGGCACACTAATTGGGCAAACACTCGGTAGCGCCATCTACAACAAATCAGGCAATGGTGTCGTCTTCGACGCATCTGTACGCGATTTAGAAGGTCTCCTAGCGATCGATGGTTTCAATGCATTCGTGCGCGATTTTCACCCGTCCTTTTTAGAAGAGTCCATGCTCATAGGCTTAAATAGCCCTACGCGCATTGGTCGTGCCATCGTGTTGCCCGGCGATCTCGTTATGGCGCAACGCGAAGGTGTACTCTTTATTCCCGCACATTTGGTGGAGCATGTGGTTATCCGAGGGGAGTTTATTCTGCTTCGCGACCGCTTTGGCTTTGAGGTTATCAAATCGGGAAAATACAGTAGTGGACAGATCGACAACCAGTGGACAGCCGAAATTAAAGCGGCCTTTCTAAAATGGCTGGAAAAAGACCCTTCAGCTTTGAAAATGACGGCACAACAACTAGAAAAACTGATGGAAGATCGTACGTGGTAAGCCTTTATTAGACCGTACGCAGCGATCTCCTTCCTGCAACACGCCCCATTCCATCAACCATGCTGGATGGGGCTATTTGTTTATAGGCTACTTGAACTCAAAGAGCACGATCTTAATCGACAGCCCTCCATGCTCCGCCGCAGGTTTATCGGCGAAATCAGCTTCCATAAACGACAAATCTTGTTGCTGCTGTGCAGCATCCTTTTTCACGGGCACAGCGGCGCCATGCCCACTAGTCATAATATACAACAACAGGAGATTGGTGAGCAAAAGGCAGCCTAGTGTAATATTGATCTTTTTATTTAGCTTGTCCATAATTCGTCGCTTCTTTTATGTAGAAGACGAGTCGGCGATGGAATGGGTTGCATGGGCAATCAAAGATTGATCTAAAAATAGACGCGGATAAAAACATTACTGGTACGCGCGAGGTTGTAGTTATCGATCTCTTCGATCGTTTCACTGTTCCGGTTGATACGGTAGCTTCTGTTAATCACCGTAGCACTATTCGCCATATTCTGCATAGCCAAACCCGTTTTAAAGCGAAGGTTCTTGCGTACAGCCATGGTCAAACTGAGGGATGCGTTCAACTGAAAGTTATCCTGCAATTGACTACTATTGGGTGCCATATAGTCGATGTAAAGACTACCATCATTGGCGATGGAGGGTATCCGGCTGTTGGGTTGCGTATAATATCTACCGGCATACCAAGTACCGCCCACGGCTGCCTCCCATTTTCGTGCGGCATACAGTAGGCCCCAGCGTATGGCATAGGGGGTTTCAAAGTTATTCGCAAAGCGCGCTGTGTATAATGTCGGAAAGTGATAACGGCTGTCGTTGATATGAAAATTTGTCCACGCCGTAAACGGTCCATGTTGCTTTTGTAGCTGAAGCTCCGCTCCTTTCACGGTATAGCTCCCTAAGGCATCCGCTTGGGCAAATTGGTTTTGGAATCCTTGGCTACGGCTGTTAAGATCATTTACCTTCTTAACAAAAGATTCCGCCCTAAGCAGCCATTCTCCTTTTTGAAACTGTATATCGAACGATGCTTGGTTACTCCGTAAAATCGGTGTTTCCGCACCATCGGCCAGTTCCCAGCGCCGCGTTTCGATACCAAAGAAATCCTGCTGTTGCTGTATTTCCTGATAGGCAGCCTGGCTTTTGGCTTCAGCGGCTATTGTCATTGTCCAATACTTCTTAAAGAAGTAGGAAACCGATACACGTGGTTCGGCACGAAAACGGCCATAGGACATAAAATGCGTGGCTCGCAGACCTGTCGTGATATACAAATGCGGGTAACGCGCCACGAGCTGTGCCGCGAGCGACTGGCTCTGCAGAGATTGCGAATCCTGTTCGTCGTTTTTGATGGTTATATCGCCCAGCTCATAGCCTGCCGAAAGCTTCCACGAATCGGATAGGGCAAGCGCATGTCGAAGCGAAAAGGTCTTATCAAAAACCTGATTTCGTTGCACGCCCACTTGATCACGATCCTCATAAAAATCTTCAGCAAACAATTTGTATCGCGAGAAGGACATGCGTAGTTCGCTTTCCTGCCCATTGGCCCATTTTTGTTCATACATCAGGTTGCTAGCAAAAGACATTTGTGCCAGTTCACTGGTTTCTGAAATGGAATCCAAACTGTTCTGTTGGGTTACAGCCAGATTGTTGGCTATCCATAGCGCATTGACGCTGATCGCCTCTCGGTCTGAAAACCGATGCTTCACCTGCCCGCTGAGGTCGTGAAATCTAAAATCCTCTTCACTGCGGTAACTCAGGCTCTGATCGGCGAAGAAGTTGGTAACTTTCGTATTCTGGAACACGCGATCACGGTAGCGATTATAGACCGGCGAGTTCACATAATCCATCAGTGAGCGCCGTCCGCTAAATTGCCAATAGGTATTCGGCGAGCTCTTGAAGGAACTGTTAAAATCTGCATTGATCAAGTTAGCGCCTATCGACGTGCTTCGCTCTCCTTGGTCAGGCGGACTGTCGATCAATATGGTTCCCGATACGGACTCGCCCAGCAAGGCTGGCGTACCATTTTTATAAATGGTAACGGTGTGCGGTAAGTTAGGGTTAAATGCCGATATCAATCCAAAGAAATGCCCCGTTTGGAAAAGACGAATACCATTCCATAGAAATAAGTTTTGGTCGTGCGACCCAGATCGGACGCTGATATTTGAAATCGACTGGTCGATGCTCACAATTCCCGGGAGTTGTTGCAGTGTCTGTAAAACATCGGGCTCTGTCAGCCCGGGTAGCAACCCTGTCACCCGTGGTTTCATTTGGTAGCTTCTATCGGCGCGAATTTGCAGTCCTTTGGTCAGAAAATGTTTCACAGATATTTCTTCCAGTTGGTTCACCTGCCGCTCCATTACTAACGCTATTTCCTTACCAAGATTACCTTCCGGTATTTTAAAACGAAGCGGTTTATACCCAATGTGCGTGATCATCAGTGTGCCATGGCTTGGCATGGCCAACGAAAAAAGACCGTTGTCGTCCGTCAAGGTGTGTTGTCCGTTGACGCTTCGGATACTTGCATTTGCCATCGGCAGCTCTGTAGTTGCATCTTTTATAACGCCCTTTACAAGCATTCTTTCGGCTTCCGGACGATGGACGACCACATAGCGCTTATTAACCTTCGTAAAAATCAATCCGGTTTTCGACTGCAGATCAACCAATGCTTCATCCGCTGCAAGAAGGCCGTTCGGTGGAACGATACGTTTAGTCGCAATATCCCCTTCCAAAAAACTGAAAGATAGCTGATGTTGCTGCTCCAATAGCGCTAAATACTGACGTAGAGGCATGCTTTTCTCTTGTGCCAACGCGCATGCACAGTACAGGAACAGCAACATCCAAACACAGCCAAATAATTTATAGCGCATCCTACTTTGCTTCAATAACGTAGCGGTTATCTGCCAATTTACGGCAACTAATTGAAAATGCTTTTTCGATGATATGTATAGCGGCCTCTAGATCTGAGGTAGGCAGTTTGCCTGTAAACTGCTGTGCACCCGCCACTTGCTGTGTGCTGCTTTTAAACGTTACGGCAAATGAACGCTCCATCTCCCTTACGACCTGATCTAAGCTGGCCGATTGAAACAGCAATTGGTCAGCTTTCCAAGCGGGTTCCTGCAGAAAAAGACTATCCCGTTCCCATGTTCCGTCGTCTAAACGGAGGGATTGCCCCGCGGTCAACAGCATTTTCTCCTGAGCTTGCTGCACCTCCACTTTTCCGTGGTAACAATGTACGCTTAGATTACCGTCCTTTGTCAGCACATCAAAACGCGTACCCAGCACCCGCACCGTGCCCATCGTGGTTTCTACGGTAAAGGTCTGTCCTCTTTCTACGGCGAAGTAGGCGTCACCTTCGAGCTTCACATCCCGCTGTAGCAACCATGTGAAACGTTTGTAACTTGCTTTCGATCCTTTGTCCAGCAACACTTCCGAACCGTCCGGCAACTCTACCTGCAAGGCTGCGTGTGCTGGTGCCTGAAAAACAGCTTCTGATGACCACATCAACCATCCTCCTAGAAACACGCAGAGTAGCACGGCGGCTACAGCCAGCCAACGGCTGCTGCGGAAGGGGGACATTTTTTTTACCGTTTTGGCCTTGCTGTTCATTATAGCTTCCAACAAGTGCTCATCCGCTGTATTGCTGGGTACCGATAAGTCGGCAGAATACCGTTTGATCTGCTCATAAAGCTCCTTGTCGGGATCTTGCTCCCAATTGTTTTTTTCCGCGTCGGAAAGTGAACCATCAAGAAATTTGGCCAATCTATTTTCTTCTTTCATCGTTTTACGAGCTGAAATTTACTTAAATGTCGTTAATTGATCCTTAAGCGCCAACATCGCCAAATGTATACGCTTCTCCACTGCCTTGACGCTAATACCTAAAGCATCAGCAATTTCGGCATATTTCATCTTATCAATTCGGTGCATCAAAAAGGCTACGCGCTGCGTTTCCTTTAAACCTGCTATAGCCTGCAATAGCTGCTCTTTAAATTGCTTTTCTTCCAGTAGGAACTGCGGCGATTCGTAATTTTCCTCGTTATAGTTGCTGCGTTGCTGATAGGTCAACACCACCTTCTCATGTGCTTTTACCTTTAGCGTTTTATTGTTTGCTACCTTATATAGATAGGCTTGTGCTCCTGCGTAGGGCACCCGATGACAGTTTTGCCACAGCGCCACGAAGGCTTCCTGCGCTATATCATTTGCTTGGTCTTGATCGCCGTAGCGATAAAACAGAAAATTTCGCAACGCCTTCACCTGTTTCTGAAAAAACGCGGCAAAGACTTCCTTTTTGCAAATGGATGTATCATCCAATGAACATGTATCCACTTATTGAATTTACGTTTTTAGTGTTTCAAATAAAGATATAACCGTCGAAGATCGCAAAACCCTACCAACAAAAAAAAATAAAAAAAATAGTAGGGTCTTCCAGCGTCCACGGGTTATAAGTTCGTAAAACAAAAAATAGAACTATGAAAAAAATCGTATTGACGATGGCCCTTTTGGCTGGTGGGCTTTATTTGCAGGCACAACAAGTGCGTTTCGGAATCAGAGGTGGCGCAAACCTCTCCTCCTTGGGCGAGTATGAGCATGTGTTGCTGGCCAACGAAGATGCGCAATTGGAATACAAAGTAGGGTTTCATGCCGGTGTGTTCTCGCAAATCTATATCAATCAAAAATGGGGATTGGAAACTGGCCTCTATTTTACGCAATTGGGTGGCCGTGATCAAGATCGTGATTTCGATGAAGATTACAAATTAAACGCCACGGCAAACTACCTACAGCTTCCGGTTAGCGTTTTTCGCGAAATCCAGCTGTCCGACAAGGTGAAACTTTTCCCATCCGTTGGTATCTACGCCGGCTACGGTTTGTCGGGAAAGATCAAAGCCACGGGTCAAATCCAAAACATAGATATTGCACAGCAGCAAGACTATTTCAACGATTTCGCCAAACGTTTTGACTTCGGTGGTACTGCCGGCGTACAGGTTGGGTTGGGCAATCTACTCCTTGGCGCGGGTTATGACCAAGGTGTGCTACGTGTCAACAAACAGAAGGCAAACTGGGACGATAACGCCTACAATTCGAATTTCAAACTAACTGTTGGTTATCTATTTTAATATATTTGGCATATGAAAAAGCAGTATATACTTCCATTTTTTATCGCTTTGATGAGCATTTTTGTCATAGCATGCGACAAAGACGACGACGATAATATACAAAATGAGGAAACGGCGCGCGTACGCACGGTCTTACAGGAAGGTCGTTGGGTAATTCGTCAGTACAAACACGATGGCGTTGACCGCACGACACTTTTCAGCGATTATGTGTTTCAATTTGATGCGGGTAATGTTTTACGGGCTGCACAAGGATCAACCAGCCACAATGGCTCTTGGTCGGTAACGGCAGATGACGATGGCCCTGCGGATCTGGATCTCAATATATTTTTCTCGGGCACGGTAGACCTTCGCGCATTGAACGAAGATTGGGAAATCATTCGCTACACCGCAGATCGTATTGAAGTGGCCGATGACTACGGTGATATCGATGAAGATCTCTTGATCTTTGAAAAGCAATAATCTCATTCTATTACTAAGGGGTGCAATCGGTACAGGAAAAACGATGTTTCCTTGCCGATTGTATCGCTTAAGTCCGGCTCGTTAGTATTTACTGTCGTCCCCCTCCTAGCTATCCGCTACCTTTTATACGATAAACAATCGATCGCCCTGCTCCATATTCTCGTAACAGCAGTCCCTCGCTGTGCAGTCGCTGCAGAAACGTTTGCACGGTAGCCCAAGAAATTTGATAGCGCTCGCGCAAAGTTATCCAAAACCGCTCCATATCGATGATTTGTTCAACAGCATAAAGCTCTTCTAAAATGCGAAGTCTTTTTTCACTTAGTCTATATCCAGATTTTTCTAACTTTTGAATAACTTCTGCTTTGCTCATTTCGCGATTAATGGTTTGGTATAAGGGAAATATCCGTATAAAAAATCAAATAAACAAGAAAAAGACAAGGTATTTAACGATATATAGTTCATGAATGAAATCCGAACAAAACAAACAGCATAATGCGGAACATCGTTATTATTGCTGTTCGCAAGGATAATTCCATAAAACAGTTTTTCGAATCACGTAAAAACAATTATTTGCACAATTAAATAAAATTCATAACTTCACCTAAGGAGCAATCATTATAAACAACTATAATCATCGCAAAAAGAAAAAATTATGACCTATTTATCACTCGAGCCGTTCATTCCATCAGGAAAGGACCTAGAAAAATCAAAACAGCTATTTCAGGAACTCGGTTTCGAGATAGCATGGGATGCGGGCGATACCGTGGGTTTTCGTCATGGCAACTGCAACTTTATTTTACAGCATTACGATAACCAATCTTTTGCAGAGAACCTCATGATTGCTGTCAGAGTAGATGATGCGGACAGTTTTTGGGAAAGGTTAGATGCCAGCAACCTAGCGAAAAAATTCGGCATTCCACCCATTGGAAGCCCGATCACACAACCCTATGGAAAAGAAGTCAATGTGATCGATATCGCGGGGGTCTGTTGGCACTTTATTGAAGAAATAGAATGATCTATCTTCCTTCAACCGGATAAAAAAGCAAAACAAGAGGCAGAATAGGTAATGGTAGCTGCCTCTTGTATACATAGGTCGCAAGCATAAATACGAGAAGCTTGGGCGCGATCTATTTTTATTTTATTTACCCATCGGCATATTAAATCGAGCACCTAAACTCATCCAACGACCGGGCATAGGAATAGCTGCGGCCTCGATGTAGGTGATATCAAACAGATTTTGCGCGTCTAGGTACAGCTCCAAAGGCTTAAAGCTATACGCTACGCGGGCATCGGCTAAGAAATAACTCTTGTAGCTAATACGTTCGTTGAAGCGCAGTGCCGCCGATGCGGAGAACTTGCCGATACCTGCACGGACATTTCCGATAACTTGCTGGCGCAGGCTTTCCACAGCATATTTGGAGGTAGTTCCTTCCTGCGTGGCAATAGAAGGCCAAAGGTGGGTATAGGATAAGCCAGCAAACCAAGAAACGAATGCCCCTGGATTGGATAGCTGGTAATTGATAAGTGCTGTTGCACCATGCACTTTATTACCTTCAAAATTGAAGGGTTGGTAAGGCGTTCCAGCAGCAGGTCTTACCCAATCAATAAAATTATTGATGTCTCTGTAAAAATAATGTGCTTGGCCAAACCACCGATCGTCATTATATTTAACACCTCCTTCGATATGCCAAGCTTCTTCAGGACGAACGCTAGGATTTCCAATATTTCCGGGACGTTGGTCTAGATACAGGTCTGTAAAGGATGGTATCCGCTGCCCCGTTCCACTGTGCGCCGTCAGTCTCCAGTGTTCCGTCAAAGCGAAGCCAATATCGATGCCCGGAAATACCTGCCAACCGTAATCACTATTGTAATTTACATAGGCGCCTAGGTTTAGCATCAAGCGATTAATCCGATCTGTTTTAAACTCGGCATACATACCGTAATTATCGCGATCGTGATCGCCGATATTACTGCTTCTAATTTGCTCATTACGCATTTCGATCCCCATGCCCAAATCACCCAAATCCGTTTTCAACACAGCATTTACTTCGCTATTTAGCGCATGCGTATAGTGTTGACTACGCGCCCTACTCAAGTCATGTCTAAAGTAACGGTAGTCATCATAGGCATAGCGATAGCTTACGCGGGGCGCGATGCGGAAACGCTCCGAAAGATTAGCTTGGTAGCCGATGGAGCCCAGCAACGTCTGCACCACCTCCTGCGATTCTTTATCACCCGGCGCCGCGTAAAATCCATTCGCGCCAAAATCACTTTCTACAAATCCTCCCATCAGCGAAAAGCCATTTTGCTCGCCCGTGGGAATCTCACCTTGGTAAAACAATTTGTTATTGCGCGAGGCTGTATTATAGCGGTAGCCATTTCCAGACTCGTGGCTGCCATAGAGGGAATGCTTTCCCAAGGCACCGGCCCAAGTTCCGCCAAGCTGTATACCTCGGCTGTGGAATAGCGCGTCGTTATTCGCGGTATCTCGTTTGAATCCTGTGCCCGTATAGGCATGTGCCAACAGTTCAGAATTGACCGGCTTGCGTGTCACAATGTTAATAGCACCAGTTAATGCATTGATACCATACAGCCGAGCTGCCGGACCACGAATCACCTCTATACGTTCAATGGCATCTAGCGGAATGGGCAGATTTAACATATTATGTCCGGTTTGTGCATCCAACATCTTGACACCGTTCAGCAGCACCAAGGTTTGCTCAAAACTACCCCCATCAATACTCACATCGGCTTGTGCGCCGAAAGGACCACGCTGCCTAAGATCAACCCCTGGCAAGTAGCTCAGCAGTTCGTTCACCGATCGCGCCGGCAAAGCTTCGATCTGCTTTCTATCGAGGACCTGTATGTTCCTACTCTGCTCAGCAAACGGCATCTGTAGACGATTTCCAAAAATCAGCACTTCACGCAATGGAATTGCGGCAGTATCCACTGGCTGTTGCGCATAAGCCCCCTGCATGCCCATAGCACAGCATAGTACAAGCAAACGAAACAACAAACCCCTTTTCAATAATTTCATAAAAATAATATTTCCGCAAAAATGGCATCTCGCAACCAAAAGATACTAGTCCGGTTTTTATTTTACACCTAGTCCGGTTCATCAACCCTTGTTTTTCTAGAACGAAATATACGCTGTAGATCTTGCAGAGACAAGTAGCATCCGCATTTCCACATGCGAACCCAAGCTTTAAATAGCAGCCTTGATACCCAAGCTGACATTACGCGCCGGAAGCGGCGCCAGGTATTTCAAAAAGGAATTTTGTGGCCGCGCCTCGCTATTCAGCAGGTTGTTGCCTGCTAGGTAGCAATCCAAACTATAGCCCGCTAGGTTGATCCGGTAGCCCAGTTGCCCTTGCAACAGGCTATAGGCGGGCATGGGCGGCTCTGGGTTGATATTTTTGCCCAAGTAGCGCTGTCGTAGGTACCGCTCGAAAATGAAATGGGTAGAAATCCGTCCTTTTTTCAAGCCCATAGATAGGCCATACCTGCTACTGGGCAGATTGGGCATATAATCGCCTTCCGCCCATTGACGCAT
Organism: Sphingobacterium bambusae; assembly: GCF_033955345.1. Classification (NCBI taxonomy): domain Bacteria; kingdom Pseudomonadati; phylum Bacteroidota; class Sphingobacteriia; order Sphingobacteriales; family Sphingobacteriaceae; genus Sphingobacterium; species Sphingobacterium bambusae. Next base: position 5,299,244 of record NZ_CP138332.1, on the reverse strand, counting down.
GCTATCGTCCGCAACATTGATGTTTCTCACGAGATCAGCAAAGGAGGTTAGTGTTAGGTTAAGACCGCTTTCCCAGCTATGTTCTGCCGCCAACTCCAATTCCCAGCCTTTTATTTGTGTGTCCGAGGCGCGCCATTCCTTTACTAGAAAGCCGCCCGCACGAGATATACCGGTATGCGCCAAATAGAGGTAGTTTTGGAAATCAGTATGGTAGTAGTTTGCAGAAAGACGAAATCCACCGAACTGAAGTCCCGCGGCAAGCTCGTAAGTACGCGCCTGCTCCTTCCCTAGCCTGTCGTCCCCATTTTCTTCCACCAAGATGGCAAAATGATCATTCCCCGCGTAGAGCTCATTGACCTCGGGTGCACGTTCGGCATGCGCCACTGAAGCCCGTACAAATGCCCTATCGAAAATGTTGTATCGAATATTGGCCGATGCTTGATGGAGATGAAAGTCTTTTGCCGTGAGGTTGCCGCCCGCAAGTCCCCTACTGGGTTTATATTCGCCATCAAAAAGCGCGCGTCGCCCCACCCAATCGTGTCTATAGCCGAGCTCTAGAGCCAAGGGCTGCAGCTCCACGCGTTGCGTGGTAAAGATCCCTAGCTCTCGGCTTAGGTTATTTGGAAGGTAACGCTGCACGCCTTCACCCTGCATACGCAAGAAAGAAAAGTCCGCTCCAGTCAATGCCGACCAGTGCTTACCGATATGCTGTTTCATTTCCGTTCTAGCCGCTTGCCGATAACTGGAAAATTTGTTTACCCGATAAATGCCCACCAGCTCTCTATCGTCGGCATATTGCAGGGAGTATTGCACTTTCAGTTCATCGAGCCACTTTTTTTGTGGGCTATACGCCGACTCCATCATCGCTGCATGCGAGAGGGTACGTGTATTGATCGCTTCATACGCCGCCGCTGCTTGCACAACATCATGGCTATGCTTGGGCTTGGTCGCTTGCGCGAAACCGGGTACACCAAAAAAGCCTTCCATCGCACGATAGCCAATGCCTAAACGAAAGCGCGGCGCAAAATAGCTAGCGCCCCAAGCAATGGCACGGCTATCGGCATGGCTGTTGGGCATGATGCCCTTTTTTACGGGAGCATAATCGGTGATGCCATGCACGATACTGGTAGACAGCGGTGTATTGGGGTCTTGGCCTGCAATAAATTTATCGTTCGCAGGATTTGCCACTTCCTGACCACCAATAAACGAATAGCGCTCAAAGGTGTAGAGATCTGCTTCGGAAAGTCCCCAAGCCGGATCGTTCAGGTTGTCCAGCACAAATTGGCTAAGGTATGGATAAAGGCTCAGGTTTCGGATTGTTTCCCGATCGACGTTCACCTGCGCCATGGCAGCAGTCAGGTGATCTATACGGGGATCATAAGCAATAGGCGCCTTTGTATTGCCGGGGATACGTAAGTTGCCATGTTGCTGATTCATGCCGCTCAACTGCCAGGTCCAGCGCTTCGCTAGATTACTGCTGATTTGCAAAGCCTGTCTGCTACCGCTGTTAGTTCCCCCTTCCAAGGTTACCCGTCCCGTCCATTTTTCATGTAGCCGGCTTGCCGGAATCGTATTGTCGCGCAGATTTACCGCACCACCGATAGCCTTCCCTCCATACAATACCGTGGCAGCGCCTTTATACAGGTCGATGCCCGTCAACGCATCCATATCCACCTGCGCATTCAAATTAGGGCTAATGCCCGATAGGTCGTGTACCGACATTCCGTTAGCGAGTAGGCGCACACGGTTGCCACTTAAGCTCCGGATCATGGGAGCCCCTGCACTCGGCCCGAAATAGGCATTTTGCACACCGGCCACATGTCCTAATGTTTCGCCCAACGTTTGCCCCTGTATCCGATCCAAGGCTTGTCTATCCAGTTCTGTATACCTTGCCTCGACGACGCGTCTACCTATGGCCTGCGCTGATGGAATAATAATATTTTTGAGGGTATCGGGCGCCGTTTGCGCAGGAACAGCAAGTGGCATTGCGAATATCAAAAGAAGTAGCGGATGCACGAGGCCGTTGTTTTTTTGGGGAGTCATGATCTATCTGAATTATTGTTTCGATCCGCAAAAGTATAAAATAATCACACAAATGCAACCATGTTGCTTTTTTAAAAATTTATACTAACTTCGCCAAAAAAATTCAAGAACATGAACACCATCCAACACATTTTGAAGGTCGGCAGTTTAGCTACCCTGTTGCTGGCCAGCCTCAACTCCTGTAAAAAAGACCAAGCGTCAACGCCCAGTCCTGTCGAAATCAATCTGCCCAGCGAGCTAAGCCTAACATTTGGCGAGCGCGACACGATTTTGCTATCCAGTGCACTATCAACGGCAGAGGATCTGCAATTTAAGCTCGATTTCTCCCAAACATCCAATATCGAGATCGATGCCTCCAGCAAATTGCACGATAAGCTGGCAGCCGCTATTACGATTGATGCCAAGACAAATAGCATCCTCATTAATAGCGGCATGCTGTATCCGAATGCGACAACCTCCAGCAGCACTGGGCAACGTATTCCGGATGCCTATAACGTGCTACTCAGCGCCCATGATGCGCAGGGTACTAAGTTAGGCGAGGCACAGCTTAAACTTCAGGTACGGGAAGGCAAAGTAGCGGTCAAAGGTGCGAACAACAGTGGCGATATTCCCTTTGCCTACGTGCTTTACAACGATCAAGGTGCAAACTTTGAGCTCGATCCACTGGCGCTCCCTACGCAAGGCAGCAACTGGACGATCGATGCAAATGCCGATGTGCGCAGCATGGTAACCATAAATCAAAACAGCCTACAGTTTGCCAAGGGTGCTGGTGATCCTGCGCAAAAGGCAGAACAGGCTTATGATTTATCAGCCTTATTGCAAAAAGACGGCTTTACGGTGGCGCGCACTGCTTTTCGCGTGGTATTTATCCCACAGATCAAATTCTTTTTCGGCACTTACTATGCGGATATGAACCTCACCATTTACTTCAACCTGATCCATATCGGCCTATCCAATGGTTATCGGTCTTCGGCTCCTACGTTCTACCCTGAACAATACCGATCTACCTTCCAACTGCTATCAGTCTCCGTGGATGGCAAGTCTTTTGAAAATACGGGCGATATTTTTTCCGTCGATAGTCAAACGGGTGTGGTATCGGTCAAGAAAGACCCTAGCTTACGAGCCGGCAGTTATAAAATCATGCTGCGTGCGATCAGCAGTACGGGACTAGAATTTGATACAGACCTGACCTTAGTTATGTCTGAAGGCTAGCGCAAAGCGAGATCTGAAGCTGGTCTATAAATGGCGCAGCGTTTCGTTGGGCGGTTGTCCTTTGGTTTATGCTACCATAATTACCGACGGGCAGCGGATATGGATGATACTTCGTATTTTTGAGTAAGCAATTGCAAGCATTATGGACGAAATCATTCATTTTCATACCATCCGGGAGTATAACACCTTCAATAACAACGAAACGCTGCATCCGCTTATCAGCATTGTGGATCTCGAAAAAGCGTCGCCGCGGCAGTTGAGACGCCTTCGTTACGACTTTTACACGGTATTTTTCAAACAGATCAAATGCGGTGACCTGCGTTATGGCTTAGATTATTATGACTATGAAGAAGGTACCTTGATATTCTTGGCTCCAGGGCAGGTTATTGGTGAATACAAGGAAGAATTTTACAGCCCACAGGGCACGGCCTTGGTTTTTCATCCTGATCTATTGCACGGCACAGTGTTGGCCGCCCACATGAAAAACTATAATTTTTTCGCCTACGCAGCTAGCGAAGCGCTACACCTCTCAGAACAGGAACGGAAGATTATCCTCGATTGCCTCGACAAGATTAGCTACGAATTGAACCATAGCATTGACAAGCATAGCAAACAGTTGATCACCGCCAATATTATGCTGTTCCTCGATTACTGCCAACGTTTTTACGATAGGCAGTTTATAACGCGAGAGAAAGTCAACAAAGGCATCTTAGAGCGCTTCGAAACCCTGTTAGATAGTTACTTTCTGTCTGATAAACCGCAGGAACTCGGTACGCCCACGGTAGCCTATATGGCGCAAGAGCTACACTTATCGGCCAATTATTTTGGCGATCTCATCAAAAAGGAAACGGGTAAATCACCACAAGAATATATCCACTTCAAGATCATTGATACGGCGAAAAGTATGCTGTTTGATTCAGAAAAAACGGTCAACGAGATTGCCTATGCCCTCGGTTTTCGCTATCCACAACACTTCTCACGCTTCTTTAAAAAAGTAACGGGAAAAAGTCCAAATGAATACAGAATTGCGGATGTTAATTAAAGAGTCGCATATATTCTTAAAATCGATATCGCGAGACAACGTTCCATTTTTTACCATAGGGTAAAAATAATTGGCTTGATAGCCCCTATCTTTGTGCCATGGACACGCTTATAGATTTCATTTTACGATTTGGCGATTTGAATCGGCAGCAGATCGATTATATCATGAGTAAGGCGAAGACCGTGGAGCTAAAAAAGCAGGCATACTTTTCCGAGGCGGGCAAGGTTCCACAATATGTAGGCTTTATACTGGAGGGGGTATTTCGCTTTTGCTACTACAATAACAAGGGCGAAGAGATTACCAACTATTTCGTGGATGAAGGCAACTTTGTGGTAGACAATCAGAAGTTCGAATCGCAGATTATTGCGGTGGAATATGTGCAGGCCATCACGGATTGCAAGCTATTGGTGTTCTCAAAAAAAGACTGGGACGATATCGGCAACACCATTGTGGGCTTTGAAATGATCAAAGCCAAGATAACACAAAAGTGCTTGGCCCTAGCGGTAGAGCGCCGAAGCCCGCTTATAGCCGAAGATGCCACCACACGTTACCTTTCTTTTCTTGAAGGCTTCCCCAATCTTGTCAACCGTATACCCTTATCCTACGTGGCCTCCTACTTGGGCATCACGCAGCAATCCTTAAGCCGTATACGAAAGGGTATCCGATAAATAGATGTTTGTGAACAGGAATCAGTATTTCTTTTAAAGCTTAGCGATATAATTGCTTATCCTATCTAGCAGTTCATCAAAAGCGGGTTGTCCTTTGTAATACAGATCTGAGGTGTCTGAATACATTTTTTTATAATCCGCTCTTGTAGCTGGATCATTCAACAAAAAGGCTTCGTTCTCGGAGATGGGTATTGCATAATCAGCCTGCGGAAATCGGTTTTCCTTGTGTTCAAGGTAGTTCTCACTACCTATAAAGTTCTGCACAACTTCATCTCCTAGTAAACAATACACGTCATAATATTGCCGCATAAAATTTGGCTTGGCAACTTTACCTTCTTTTTCTTGCCTAAATTTTGTCGCAATTGTCTGCAGCTTCTCCACGAAGGTATAGCCGGGATGATAACAAGGAATGTCGACTGCTCTATTGTCAATAACGTCTATTTCAGACTGCAAAGCTCTGTCATATGCCCAGGAACTTATGGTCATCGCCTTATTAGGCTTGACCATATCGAACCCCGCCTCAAGCAATATCCCCTCTTTTAGGCCTAGAATTTTATCAACCTTATTATCATAGTGTAAACGAATTCCACCGCTACGATAAGCCTTTTCATCGTCAAAAGCAAGGTCTCTCATTGCACTAACAACTCCGCTTATCTGTATGGATTTGGCTAGGCTGTCGTAAAAAGACCGGCGAGCGGCCACATTTTTAGGTTTCGTGTTATTTGGATTTTCGTTTATTCCGAATTCTTTGTCGGGATGAATATGTATATCAATATCTTCCGAAAACCGATCGATAAGCCCATATCCTTTGGATAATGAAGTTCCGCCTTTCAATTCGAACGTAAACCCCTGTTTTTTCAATCCATACAATACATGCATGATCCAATAGTCCTTTTCGACTAATCCCACCGCAATACCTGTCTCCTCTTCGACAATCCGTAAAAGTGCAGCAAAATCTTGGTGGTTATGAAGATAATCTATGGCCATGCTCATAATCGGTTTCCCGCAACAACGATGCAAAAATTCTTTTTGCCTTAACACTGCCATACGAGGATATAGACTGTTTTAAACTTTTCATATTCAATGAAGCTAGTTTTTCAGCCAATTTTTCTAAAATAAGATCGCTGTCTTCCGCCAGTTTATCTAGATTATTTACTAAGTCAACAGCGAGAAATTCCGTTGTTATCTTGCTAGGGAACCGCGGCTTACGTTGGAAAGAAAATTTACGATTGCCAAACGTGACCTCACCATGTCGTTTATTATTGTAAACAATACGGGTATTATACAACTGTGTAGTACCCACACCTAAGCGGTTATATAAGTTCGGAGATATCAGCAAAAAACGAGAGTCGTCTAAATATTTTTTTATCACTTCCTCTTCTTTTGCTGGGGCGGGACCAAATGCAGACAAACTGGGATAATAGTACATGCCGGGAGCGATCTTTTGCAAAGTCCCATCATTGATCAACACCTTTAGATCTCGATCAACAGATTTGGACCACTGATCTAAATGTTTTCGGCGGTAAACGGTTCCCCTTTTCAAATGACTTTTAAGTTCTTTCAGCCTAGACATAACTTATCAAATTGTAATTAATTTGTCATCTCATCAGAGATGCAAGAATACTTATCCAATATCCATGCAAATTTAATAAATAATATATTAAAAATCAATAACTTGAAAAAACAATACAAATAATACAATTCATTTATGCGTCGTCTGCAAACCAACCTTGCAACAAATCCTTTTTACCATATGGTAAACGCATTTGGCTCCCTGTTAACGAATTTTGTTTTCATCTAAAACAACAAGAAAATGAGTAAAAAAGTAGTTTTTATTACAGGAACAAATAGCGGATTTGGTTGGTTAACGGCGCATAGCGTGGCCGCATCGGGGCATCAGGTGTATGCAGCCATGCGGGATACCGCAGGCAAGAATGCCGAAAAGGCCAAGACCTTGTCTGCACAGGAGAATATCACGGTGTTGGATGTTACCATTACCGACGACGAGAGCGTGAAGCAGGCGGTTGAGCAGATCATAGCGCGCGAAGGTAAGATCGACGTGATCGTCAACAACGCCGGTTTCTCCATCAATGGAGTAGCCGAGAGTTTTACCACGGCCGATGTGCAGTCGTTATTCGACGTCAACGTCATAGCCCCTTGGCGACTAATGAAACAGGCGCTCCCAGCGATGCGTCAGCAACAGGAAGGCCTTATTATTAATGTGACGAGCGGCTTTGGACGTTTCTCCTTTCCTTTTGCCGTGATGTATGGCGCCTCAAAATTTGGTCTAGAAGGATTGAGCGAGGGTCTACATTACGAATTAAGGCCACTGGGAATCGATGTGGCCATTGTGGAGCCCGGCGCCTTCCCTACCGAAATGCAACAGAAAATCAACGTTGCTTCTGATACATCCGTATTGGAAGGATATCAGGCGATTGCCGAGATGCCCAACAAGATGGTGGAAGCATTGGGACAGCTGATGCAAACGGTGAAACCAAATCCTCAAGATGTGGCCGATGCCATTGTCAAATTGATCGATACCGAAAAAGGAAAAAGACCGTTGCGTACCGTCGTAGACCCTATTACGGGTCAATTTATCGAGGAGACCAACCGTGCTGTTGCCGCGCAATATGAGCAAGGCATCAGACTATTCGATATGGGCGAAATGCTGGGGTAAAAGCCCCATACTTGCGTCAGCTTGACTTTATGTCGTTAAATATGCCTAGCGCTTGCGCTGTCAAGCCTAGGCATATTTCCGAAAAGGCTAACAGTCTTTATAAAAAAGCTAGCTGTTTTCAAGGAATAAAATGGGGAGCTTTTGGAACAAAAAAAGTATTTATGCCCACACTAGCGATGTTTTCACAAAAAACACCATCGCCTTCCGCGATCACCGACAGATCAAAACTGGTAGCCAAAGCGCTGCTTGCGTTCCGCCCGGTCGATGATGGCGTCATCCTTTGAAATATGCCTGATCAGCTCCATATGCCAGGTTGCATAAAGAGACTTGAACAGCTCCAGCCGCTCCTGCGCAGAAGGAATATCTGCGGCGGCTTCCACTACTATCGCTGCATAATCCATAAACTGATTGCGTAGCCGCGGTACAGGCAAGCGACGACGGTTGTGCTGCGCATCGATAGCTAGGAAAAAAGCCGTACCCAAGTGCTGCGCTTCGTCTGCCATTCCCGCAAAATGGGGCGCCAAGGCCACGGATGTCACAAAATAATGTATCATCTGCTCAGGCTGCACATAATGTATGTCGCAGGCCTGCAGAAAATCTTTGGGGAGATACAGCTCAATCGTCATCGGCCCGAGTTTTTGAGTCGCACGTCCACGTCGAGGTATATCGGCAGCATGCGCCGACTGCGCCTGCGTAACTCCATCAGCTTTTTGCGGGCAATAACCTCAAGCTCCGCCTGCTCCTGCTCTCCAGCATTGTACATCATAACGGCAAAGGCTCCCCAATACTCGTTGCCAAATGATTCATCCAGCATTCCCTGCACCCGTTCGGAAATATGGCGCTTGGCATATAGATATACCAGCCCTGTGGCCGCACGGTAGGGATCGATGGGATAACCACTAATCATTTTCGGGAAGGACAGATGATCCACAAAATATTGCAAGGCATGCGTCGGCTCGAAGCCGCTGAGCGCACAGCAGATCAAAAAATCTGCCGGCAGGTCAATGCTTATCTTTCGTTGTGCCATAGTCAAGGGTAAGTTTATTGAACAATTGATCTATAAAATCTTGGTACATGGCTGACTGCGGATCTATCTCCTGCCCTTGCTGCAGCAGCTGCAGGTCTTCGATAGCCGCACATATCTGCCGCACATTGCCTTCATGAAGTGGGCGCTCCTGCGCGCGGCACTTCGGCAGGTAGTAGCAAAAGAAAATCTTGCTGGCCGTATGGGTTTCCGTTTTCCTTTCGTCAGTCACCGTTTCCAGAAGCTTCACGCGATCCACATAACATTGGACTGCATCAGATAGATCGATCTGCAGCGCCTCGCAGGTCAGCAGAAAATCTTTGTTAACGTGTACATTCAGGGTTTGTCTCATAGCTTGTTATATGTTGGTTTATAAAAGTGTATTAGCAGAAGATATATTGGCAAATTGAGCGCCAGAAACAATCACTCACTTAAGCAAAATAAGAAACTGAATATCAACATCACTAAGATAAAAACAAAAACTCAAAAAACATAATAAATTACCGTTTTTGAGTTCATGTTTTCTTCGAAATTCGTCGTATGGAAAATCTTGATCTGCAAAATATAACTCAGAATATTCTGCTTTTGTTAAGGCATGTCGGCATTAAAGATATGGAGTTTGCAGCTATTCTAGAGATTTCAGAAAAGCAATTTCGATTGATAAAGGAAGGTAAGGCTAGTTTTAATATCAAACAGATTAATCTTGCTTGCGATTTTTTTGTACAATCGATCAAAAGTTTAAATGCAGCAAAAATAAAGATAGAAGACGACTATCGTAGGAAGCTAGCACTAAAACATAAGCACAAGAATCAATATTACGTTTTGTTGAACAAGCGTCCTTCGTTAAGACATGCGATAGAGTTTGGACTATTATCCCATGAAAAGTTTGTGAAGGAAGGTATGGCAACAAATGAGGTCCAATTTTTTTTTATGAACAAAGGCTGGAAATTCACCAGTAGCTCCATATCAACTGCCTTGATTCGAAATAACACTTTAGTTACCGTTATCGACACTAAGGTCGTTGATGGTAAAAAAGTAAATATCTACGGACCAAATAACATTCCTTTTTCAAAATAAATTACATAGATAGATGCCAATAACGATCTCAGCAGCAAAAACAATCACTCTTGATCAAGTTTTACCATTATACAAAGCGAATTTCTGGAGTGCTGCGGAAAAACCAGACGAGTTGCTAGCTGCATTGAGAAATTCACACGCGCTGATTACAGCCTGGGATAACACTAGACTGGTGGGCTTAGGGAATGCTATATCCGATGGTCACTTGGTAGTTTATTATCCTCATCTATTAGTGCTTCCGCATTACCATGGGCAAGGCATTGGCAGGAAGATCATGGATCGATTACAACAATTATATCAGGATTTTCATATGCAAATGTTAACAGCAGACGCTGACGCCATCGAATTTTATCAGAAAATGGGTTTCGAAAAGGCTGGGCAAACACAGCCTATGTGGATTTATGCAGGTGGCGAACACTAATTCTTTAAGTAGGCAAAAAGGTATACAATGACGGCTCAAAATAACCAAATGAATACCCTTACGATTTATTGACCCTACTACTTAATTACGGGCTCAGCTGTAGGCGCTTTAATCCGCCCGCGTAGGGCAAACCTCGATCCACTGGGGCGAGCCGTAGTAACACGACCGTCTTTGATGCCAAAAGTAACCTCTCCAAATTCTACATCCCCATCCTGTGAGCGCTTAAATTCATAGGTCACAATCTTTCTTCCATCCGTAAGCTCTTGGCTTCGGGCCGGTGCTCCATACACGAGATAAACTTGGTCTTCCTCCTCGCCCGGCCATAACTGCATGGTGTGCGACCAGCTTTTCGGATAGGTAAACAACACACATGAAGATAACATGAGTATGGAGAGGCTAAATATAAAGAGCAGTTTTTTCATAGTATAAAGATACATATATCAATTGTGACATAGGACAATTACTGTTCACAAAAGGCTTTTGCAGCTAAGACATGTTACATGACCTCATTATTTAAATTCTCGATTTCTCTACGGCTAAAAATTAGTTGCTTTTATCGACAATACTGACAAAATACCATTTGCAATCCATAAGCGCAAAATGGTATATAATCTCAAACGCGATTTCCGGATCTGCATAGTGAACATGGGCGTTGTTTCTATCGATCAGTTCAACTTCTCGCTCTAAGGAGTGTGAAGATATGAAATCCATCGATGACCATTCGCTACCTTGAATAAATACTGTATCATAAACATTGGATTCTGACTCGCTCGATCGTATCGATTTTAAAGGAAAACGTGTTCTAGATCGTTGAAATAATGAGTCTTCGCTAATTGATAGCAAAAACTTATGAAAATCTTCGGGTAGCGATACTTCTATGGAATCCTCCTCCGAGAAAACCGTTGACAGCATAGCCGAAACATTTTCTTTTGAGGGTTGCTTGGTAGAGCAGGCAAACATAGATAGGGTAAGTAAATACAACGCGAGAACTTTCATATAGAAAACTGTTAACCAAATATAGATAAATCGATGCCTATTTCGTGGGAAATCTGTTCAATCCTAAATATTAACATTCACCTTCCTAAATTCCCGTTTCAAGGGCATTAAGCCAAGCAAACTCCGCACATCAGCCCAAGCGTCCAGCAAGAAAAGTCAAACGAATAAAGACAAGCTCTGTATCTCGCCGCAGTTGAATAGCCGCTTGCAGATCTTTGATTTCGGTCCCGTCGATAAAGACGACAAACAAACCATCTTGGTGTGCTGATAGTGCTGCCTCTACTGCTTTTTCCACGACAGCCGGCTGCAGATTGTCTAGATCGCCTAGCGATATCTTACCAAATTCCGCCTGCTCTTGAATCTGTTGAGGGCTTAAAAAAGCCATCAACTGCACTTCCTCGCGACGTTGATTGTATGTGGTAACCTCTGCAACAACACAGGCCTTTATTAGTTCGGACAGGGTTCTGGGAATCAAGTCTTAGCACTTTCGCCGGCCAAGGCTGCACGCATCTGCATACGGTGAAAGCCTGTAGATAGCATCCTGTAGTGCTTGGCCGGTCTTTCCCTTGACAACCAACGCGCGCTTGTCGCGGAAACTGGCTTCGGCGAAAGCATTCCGGTAGTTCTCCAATAAGCTTTCAAAGCTGGCCAAATCGGGTACTGGATCTGTAAAAAGATCCGCATTCTGTCTCATCTTTAGTAAGATGCTCTCTGCATAGCGCAACAGTCCGGTTGCGTCTGTGCTTTTAAAAATTGGTCGTGCCATTTTTTTAAAGTTTTAAGTAAACAAATAATTACTCTACAAAGATGAGATCATAAATGCTTAAAAAACAGGATATATGAGCCAAAAAACGGCTCACTCAAAAAAAGTGATTGGCTCATTTATCCTACTTTTCAAGGAATTTTCCTCCTATTTTCTACCTTAAAACTGCCTTTAAATGCCCTCTAAGGGATATTTACTCGCGCCTCAAAAAACTAAAAATAGCGTTTTAAATATGCTAGCACTTTTGTCAGAAATGCTAGCATTTTTGTAAAAAGTTCTAGCACTTTTGTTAAAAGTGCTAGCATTCTTGTTAAAAGTTCTAGCATGTACAACAGAAATGCTAGCATGTGAAACCTAACATCTAGCATCTTTGGAAAAAGTGCTAGCTCTTTTATAAGAAGTTCTAGCATGTACAATAGAAATGCTAGCATGTGAAACCAAACATCTAGCATCTCTGGAAAAAGTGCTAGCTGTTCAACTCGAAGTGCTAGCATTTCTAACTAACATGCTAGCACATCATGTCCACATCCTTACACTTCTCATCCAAATGCTAGCGTTTCTACCTTCTTTGCTAGCTTATCTTGGGCTACAGATAGCATTAAAATCAGAAAGGCTGGAACTTAAGTCTCCTATTGCAGGCGCTGGATACGCTTTTTCGTAGCTAGACGAGCGACCTATTTCCCATACGCTACCTCCTTTTTGCTTTCATCTCTTTGCGTTCTTGACGCGGCGTGCGGTGGAAGCGTTTCTTGTAATGTATATTCAATTAAGCCAAGCAAACTCCGCACATCAGCCCAAGCGTCCAGCAAGAAAAGTCAAACGAATAAAGACAAGCTCAGTATCTTGCCGCAGTTGAATAGCCGCTTGCAGATCTTTGACCTCGATCCCGTCGATAAAGACGACAAACAAACCATCTTGGTGTGCCAATAGTGCTGCCTCTAGTGCTTTCTCCACGACAGCCGACTGCAGATTCTCTAAATCGCCTAGCGATATCTTACCAAATTCCGCCTGCTCTTGAATCTGTTGAGGGCTTAAAAAAGCCATCAACTGCACTTCCTCGCGTCGTTGATTGTATTTCGTAACCTCTGCAACAACACAGGCCTTTATTAGTTCAGACAGGGTTTCGGGAATCAGATCCAACTGATAGGGCACTGTAGTCACCCGCTTGTTTCCCAATCGCTTTAGCTGTAAAACCAGTTCCATAGGATGTATGTTTCTGAAAATAGTACAATTAGGGTAAATTGCCTCCGGTGTAGTTTTTCACTTATAAGCAAGCAATTTACCCCTACATATTAGCCGTTAATCTGTGCTAAGATTGTCGGATCCTTAATCTTATTATCTTGGGCCAAATAGCGCATTTTGCTAATGATCTCTGCCGATTTCGGATCGTCATCGACAAACGGGAGGAAAATTCGCCCGCGGTGTTGGCTATGCACAGGGATGATGGCCAGTTGTCGACCGCCTTTACTTACCATTCCACTGCCCAAATGTATGCTGTAGTCTGCAAGTGTCCCATGTATCAGGATATGTCGTTCTTTAACCTCCACATTATCCAATCCAAATAGCTTAGCACTTTCGCCGGCCAAGGCTGCACGCATCTGCATGCTGCTGTGGCTCGCCTCAGGATCAACCTCACCAACATGAGCCACACTGACCACAAGATCCATATCGCGCATCACCTCCGAAAAAACGACCGGATCGATGTCGGTAATCGGCAAAAGTGCTCGGTCTCGTAACGCATAGAAGCAGACCAGCTCTAAAGTTGGCGCCTCTACATCCGAAGGCGTATACCAATCGGCCATCGCAAACATCGTCACCAGATAGCCCTCCTTATGGAATACCTTCTGCAAACCCTCTTCATAACTTACCGTCCAGCCCCTTCCCCGTAATAAGGCGATGGTCTTTTGCGGTTGTATCTGCTGTCCTTGGTAGCGGGCAGATCGTGTAAGCTGTTCCAATTCATCGGCCGTCGGTACATATAGCTCCCGGAATACTTGTTTGAAGGGCTGTTGTATGGCATGTGTAAAAAGATAGTGCTGATACAAATCCCACTGCACCGAGTTGTAGAGATGAACAGGGTGAGCGATCAGTATACGGTCAGTTTCCTTCACCGGTACAACGTTCCCACTACTATCGAGCAAACCTTCTTCCGACCAGAATCCAGCCTGTTGGTTATCCGGTATATACAGCACCAGCTTACTGAGCATGGCTTTCACAATCGGGTGTTCCATAATCTGTCGCAACTCCGACATGCTGTAACTATCGCGTCTTAACATCGAATTTTCGAGCGCCAGCTTTGTCCTAGAAAATTGTTTTGTTAAGTAAGCTTTTCCCTCTTTTAGCGATTCAATAGCCTTATTCTTCTTGTACTTATCGGGCACGCTCTTCAGCATTTTTCCGTTTCGGTTCACCAACAACTCTGCTTTCCCCTCCTCGTCTACCACCAGCTGCACTTCTACATCATCGATCGTCACCATTGATTCCTTCAATATCTGCTGTGTAGCCTTTCCTTCCATGGCCCACACAAAGCGTACGCTATCTTCAAAACCTGCATTCCGGGCCAAATTGTCCATCCCGATCGCTACAGCATTTTTCTCACTTTCTTGGCGCTGTGCACCAAACTGCTTACTCTCTTTAAGAAAATTTTGCAAGATGTTGTATCGCTTCAACAAGTCTGCCTCGGCGTTGGCTTTCGAGATCGGGATAAGGCCCAATGCCATGACATAGTCTTTGTCGCGCTTTTCGGTGATCTTCTTTATGGTTTCTGTAATCTTGGTTTCGCCCAATAATACCGACGAATAAATTTTCACCCTACGGTAGCCCATTCCATCCGACAGGTACTTTGCCGACTCGTGGACGACCTTCCAATTGGTCTTTCCCAAGTTACTATACACCCGCTGGAACCAGTCTATGTCGATTGCTCCTTTTTGGAAGTCATTTTTTGGCACTGCTGAATACCGGGATAATATCGTTTCCTTTTCAGCATCCATATAATCTGTTGTGTGGGCTAAAAACCACCATACCGCTTCTGCTAAGCTCGGGATACGAAGGTAATCTCCCAGCCAATCGGCCCACTGCGTCGCATAACAAGAAACCTCTATGATCCGCTTTTTATCGATACCTGTTTCTTTCAACGCTGCAACAAATTCCGCGTACCCCTCATCATCGTTCGGACTGCTCTGTTTCAAAATACGGCTGAAGGTATATTTTTTGCTTAGGTCATTGCCATAGCTATAGCCTCGATCGAAGTTTTCCTTACCCATACGTTGCAGCACTTCAAAGAAATAGCTCAACCCTTCCACCTTTTGAATCTTCCCAATATAAGGCGAGGCCTCCGTAGGAACATCGCCACGCTCCAATTCCACCACAAGCATATTCTTCTTCAACGGTCCGTTGATCTCGGGAATAGTATAAGACTTCAATCGCTGCGTATGATAATTTTGTCCACCATCGAGGATAAAGAACAAGTCTTTACCAATTAATGAAAGGAACAACAAGTCATCATCATTTATCTGCTGATCTCTGTAGAGTTCAAACAAAAGTTCGAAAGGCGGAAAATCCACCTGCACAGGTTTCTCCGGATTCAATGCAACGGTTAAGTGAGGGATTACCTGTTGTATAGTGGATACAGATTGTCCTTTTGCGAGCTGCTGCCCAAGAAGGAATAAGCGCAATTGGTAAAGGCGTAGTAAATCTTCGCGCGAAAAAAACGGGTAGTCGGCTACGCTTATCGTGTAAAGCATATTGCCGATTAAGTCGGTCCAATAGACGTCGTTCTGATAATAATATTGAATGTTCTTAAAATTCCGACTTTTCAGCTCTTCCGGAAAATGAGTTATGCTATCTTCCAACAGGTCCAATTTATACGCGGCCAATACCGACCTGTCCCCGTAGGATTCCAGTAGCGCATCGAGTATATCAACAACCTTGTGCGAATCACTGTTATAGTAATACTGTCCTTGCCCAAAATTAACCACTGTAAATTCCGGAATATAAAGGGCTTTAAAGGATTTCAGTTCAGGGTGGAGGTCGCGATCGTTGAAATGGGTATAGATATAAGACATTGCGGCCTGTATTTCGAAGTCATTTAGTTCCGATTGCTTATACCAATCTTTCCATACGGTTGCTAATGGCAAGTTGTCCAATCGTTCCATTGCAGTGGCTTCCACGTCCAAACGTTTGATTTCCCTTAAGGCGATTTCCAGCAAGGTGGTTTCCAAAGCTCCTTGGTAACCCTCGTAGCTATACTCGTGCTTCCTGTGCTGGTCAAACAGCGCATAGAGCGCATTGATAGCCTTGCTTGTTTTCTTTACATCGATCAGGTCTTCAAATAGAAATTGCTTCTTACTGAAAGAGAATAACTTTTTCTTAGGTCGTTTAAAACGGCTCTCGGGCAGCCGCATCGCTGTCAAGTTTGTATAATCAATTGCGCCAAATCCATTTTGGAGACTATATACGGGGGCAGCAGATTCTTTATTCAACCGCTCTAAGAATACAGATTCGTTTTTACCAACTTTGCGCGTGTTGTAGATCTCTGCCTGTTGTTTTACATATGCAGTCCAGTCGGGTTTGTCTCCAAGCAACACTAGCATTTCTAGTCCGGCCAAACGTTGGTCCACATTTGAAGAGTTCAATAGTCGCGATAACGATGCCATCAGCACCTCGTCGCGCTGGTTTAGCAGCAGCTGTATACTTGCTTTTCTTTGCTCCTTTCCTTTTCTAGCCAAGAGGGCTTCCAGTAGCACGATATCTTCCTCATAGAGATCTATGGCTCGCATGAGATTCAGTCCCGTAGCCGATACGGAAGTATTACGATCGGAAATGGCCTGTCTCACCACCTTGCGCTGCCAAGCATCGGCAGCAAATGACAGCTCTTTTTCCGCTGGCGCACCGCCGTAGCGGTAAGACCAGCTGTAGGAGATATGATTTGGAAAAAGTTTACGCATCAAGCTTTCACGCGCATTGGAAGGGATAGCAGCTAAGTCATTGGCCAAAATCACAAATTGGTGGGGCTGCGCATACTTAATGATCGCGTCATAAAAGTATTCGGGCTTGATCGTATAATGTTTCCAGGAAAACCCTCGCTCGGAAAATGTCTTTCCTTCATTGGGCAGTGAAGCTGCAGACCGAACAAGCCGCTCGAAAAGACTGTCAGAAAGCTCGTGCGCAGGGAAATTAACCAGCATCCAATAATCCATTTCGATATCCTCTCCAAAATGCTGTTCTGCATATGGGATCAGATTTGAGTGGGTGCGTTCGGTCTGCTGAACGAAGAATAAGGATACCAACTTTAGTATTACGGGTTTTTGATCATCAAACAGCACGGAGAATGCCGCCCTGTTGGCGACATCAACATCCTCGATCGCTTTTGCCCATAATGCCACATACAGCGCTAAGTTGTCTTTACTGAATACTGCTTGCTCTCCTGCTGTAGGATCCTCCAAAAAAGTCTGCGCTAGCTCTAGCGTCCGCTTGATGGTGTTTGCCTTTGGCGCTTCCCATCCAAAGCCAAACCAAGTATCCACAGCACGTACTACCGAAGAAAAGCGCATCAAGTTATGATCCAGTATCACTTTTATAAATCGCTTCAGCGCCTTCACCGAGGTAAAGTCCAAGGTTTCTAGGATTGTCTGTCGCAACCCTTCCTGTTGCTGCGCAGCCAACAATAATTTTTCGACCAACAAATGATAGCTATCTTCTTCCGTTAACAACAGTCCTCTAATAAGCTCGCTGGACACACCACCGATGTCGTGTTCGCCGAGAAATATCTCCTCCAAAAGCGGGTAATACTTTTCCTTATCCGCCGTTAACACGACCGCATAAAACAGACCTATCATGGGCACCTTTTGATACACATCATACTGGAGCTGATCAATTATAGCCATCGAGTTGAAACCCGATGCACCAGCATAGTAAATATATTTTAAGGTTGTTAATTGGATCTGTACATAGTACAATTTTGGGTCTAACCGAAATGGACGTCTAGTGTACTCATTTTGGAAGGGCAACTTCTTCATGCTATCCCATACCGTTGACACCATAGGCCCCATAACAGCGCCAAAGAGTAAGTCGGCTAGGCGCAATCCTTCTTTACTATCCCAGGGATTGGCCGTACTATCTATCCCAAAGCCTTCTTGGTAAGCCTGTAGATTAGCCTGATCAGAATACCCACTTTCTAAATGTCCCGTGATGATTAGGCCTAATAGCTCGTATGGCCTAGAAAAACTAGTAAGTTCCTCTTTCGAGATCGAAATTTTCTTATGTTGTTGTATAAACGCATTCGCTTTTTCGGAAGAAATCATATCAAAAATCTTAAAACCGCCTTATTAAAATCATCTGTAACGGTTTTCCAAAATAGGAAATTATTATTAATCAAAGAAAGATTTACTATGAAGTTATCGCTCTCCGATCGCAATCGAAAAGCTCATCTATGCAAGCCCTTATGCGCGTTCTTATTGTTGTATTTCCAAGGACTGTCACTTTTACAAAACGTTTCATATGCGTAAAATCAGGCGCTAAAAGGCAAATGCTCATTTGATCCCTCCCCGTTCAACCCTAAATATTAACGGTTCACCTTCCAATATTGCCGTTTCAAGGGCATTCAGACGAGCATTGCAGGTGGCAATGGATAAATTTGTCGGTAGAAGTGCCTATTACAGCCTATGGATAGCGCGGCATGTAGATACATTATTATGCTAGTACAGATCATGATTTTTAAACTGGAGCGGGCGATCAATAATTTCCCGCTTGTCATAAACGAATTGATTGGGCAGCAATTGCTGGATCTGCAGCTTGTGGCGATACAACAGCGCGGACTGGACACCACCATCAGCATGCAGATGAACTTTTCGGATCTACACATCTTCCTGCATCTATGCTTGCAGCAGGGCCTGCGTCTCGAATTTGTTGACCGGCACTTCGCCCGAATAAGTTTAGCGATAAACAAACCCAACGTAATACCAACGCATAGCAATAACAATGAACTATAAAAAGATACTGAAGGAAGCACACAGCTATCTTGAACAATACGCAGCACTATACGGCCAACATCCGTACTCCTTTCACAATATGCGCCACATCGCAGATGTTTCGAAAGCTATAGACGAGATAAGCGACTACTATAAGCTTGACGCCGAACACTATTTTATTGTGAAAGCAGCAGCCTTATTTCACGATTTGGGCTACATCAGCCACGGTCCCGAAGGCCACGAGGCAACGGGCGCCCAGCTGGCCAAAGCCTTTCTTGACAGCAAATCGGTGACCACGGCCACCACGCAAAGCGTGATCAACTGCATTATGGCTACTCGCGACAAGCAGCATCCCACCACCTTCTTGGAGTCGATCCTCTGCGATGCCGATTTGATGCACTTGGGAGACAAAGAATTTTCCAAGTTAAACTTCTGCATGTTTCAAGAAATTGTAGACCTGCGCAAGGTTGACTTTGATAAAAACATATGGATAGCCCTATCGATCAAATTTTTGGAAAATCATCAGTTCCATACCAGCTATGTGCAGGAACGGTACAACAGCGGGAAGGAGAAAAATCTCCGATTAATGAAAGAGAAGCTTAGCCGCTTTACGATGGATGTGTAGCGGGTAATAGACATCGATTCTAAAAGCCTAACCGTCATCGCAGCAGTGGGCAATGATGTAAAATATGCGCATGGCTATAGCAAAAATGGTTAACTTGCCTAGCAGCATGATCTTGGACAATGAACATGGAGGAAGAGCAGCCAATGAAAAAACAGGAACATACCCCTTCGCGCAATAAGATTGCCAAACTGGCCATGGTACTGTATACCCTGATCGGGTTGTACGTGCTGTCGTTCTTTATTTACCCGACATCCTATTGGGATCTGCTCTTGAACATGTCCGTTCCCGAGCTGCTTTTTGATCTTTTCACCACCCTTATTATCTGTGTGGTGATTGTGGAATTCAACTTCCTTATTGATAAACGGCTAGACAAGTGGATACCATGGACGAAGCATGCACTCAATCGCCTGTTTTTCCAAACTATTATTCAAATCGCGGGTACCTTTATCGTGGTGCTGATCGTGGCTTCCATATTTGCTATCTACCTTTCTTTAATAGACAAACTAAGCAATACTGCGGGACTGACCTTAACACAAGCTTGGCAGTACGTCATTGCCATTTTGATACTTACCCTAATTATCAATATTGCCAACTCCGTATATTATTTGGCTGCCAACTGGAAATCAGAACTACTCAATGCCACGGCATACAAGGTCAAAGCGGCAGAAAGCAAGCAGCTGGCCGCCGAAACCGAACTGCAATCGCTACGCCTACAACTTGATCCGCATTTCGTGTTCAATAATTTAACGGTGCTGTCCGAGCTGATCTTGAAAGACCCTCAACTCGGCTTTGCATATACCGAGAATTTTGCAAAGGTATACCGTTACCTGCTCGTCAATGCAAAAAAAGACAGCATCACGCTGCGCGAGGAACTCAAATTTCTGGATCTCTACCTATTACTACTGCAGAGCCGAATCGGCAATGGGGCGATCTTTGACATCGATGTGGATGAAGCATTACTGAATCGGCACTTACCTCCCGTGACGCTACAACTGTTAGTAGAAAATGCACTAAAATACAATAGCATCGATGAAGATCGGCCGCTCCACATCCGTATCTATAGCAATGATATGGAAGAGCTCGTGGTCTACAACGAGCTATTGCCTTTGCTTAACAAACATCATTCCTCCGGCATTGGACTAAAAAATATCGTGAGCCGCTATTCGCTGCTCACCGACAGAAAGCCGCGCATCAGCCAAGACGATGTTTCATTTACCGTATCCATACCCTTATTTGCATGACACAGCCCGCCAACATACTGATCATTGAAGATGAGAAAGCCAACAGCGACCGCCTGCAGCGCCTGCTCGCCAAGATACGCCCGAACTACAGGCTACTTGAAGTATTGCCCAGCATCAAGAAAAGCGTTGCTTGGTTTGAGCTCAATGCAGCGCCAGACTTGGTCTTTATGGATATCAGGCTGAGCGACGGCATTAGCTTTGAAATCTTCAACCGCACCGATCTGCCCTGCCCCGTCATCTTTACCACGGCATACGATGAATACGCCGTGCAGGCCTTTAAATACAATAGTATAGACTATCTGCTTAAACCCATAGAACAGGTCGAGCTGGAGCTTGCATTGGCCAAGTATGAGCGATCGGCCGTGCCCACCTTACAGCAGGAGCCCCTGCTCAAGACGCTGATAGATTATATGGATCAAAAGGTCTATCGCAAAAGGTTCCTGATCCCGTTTCGCGACGAATTCCGCCGTATTGCAACCGATGATATTGCTTATTTCGTCTCGCAAGACGGCGTTTCCTCTGCCTGTCTGTTCAATGGCGAAACCTACATCATCACACAGCCCCTAGACAGTTTAGAGCAGCAACTCGATCCCGCACAGTTTTTCCGCGCCAACAGGCAGTATATCGTTAGTATGAACGCCGTAGACAAGGTGCACAACTACTTTAATGCCAAGCTGAAGCTGGAAATCCGCCACTGCCCGGAAGGCGTGATTGTGAGTCGCGTAAAGGCGCCCCTGTTGCGCGAATGGCTTGATTACTAAGTCGGTCATTCGCCGAACACGCTCTTGACGGCAGCCCGTGTAACCTTTCAGCACTAACGCCAATCCATCCTACAAACCCAAATTCCTTTTCCTTTAACGATTGGCTCTATGCTTTTTGAAAATTGCATATCAGGATAACCGTAGACTCGATTTTCAACCAGCAAAGCGCTATTTAACTAGGCTTTTCACCAGCTCTTATTGTAGGTTCATTCCCGTTTTTTGACCGTCCACCGATTTCAAACTGCATAGCGCCGAGCAATACCGTTGTTTTGCGGCACAGACGGCGATCTATTTGCTTTATCATGCAGCTAGATCTACCGATAAGACCCGCACATGTCAAGGAACAAAACAACGATGAAAATAATTTTTTCTATACTGATCGCATTGTTGCTCGTGCAATGGAGCATTGCGCAGCAACCTACACACCCAACCACTAGCTCATCCGTCCAAGCTTGGAGCTTGGAAGACTGCATACACTATGCGCTAATAAACAATGTGCAGCTCAACCAGAGCAAGCTCGACCTTTCCACCGCAGAGAATAATCTCCAACAGGCGAAGAACAACAGGCTGCCGACACTAGCGGCCAATGTGCTGCAACAGCACGCTACAGGCAGAACGATAGACCCCATAACCAGCGATTTTATTAACGCACGGTTACGCTCCACCAGCTTAGCCGCCTCGGCCAACATCACGCTATGGAATGGCGGATTCCTAAAAACGGATATACAAAAGAACAAGCTAATGGTAACGCAAAACCAGTTCTTCGTTGATCGTGCTAAAAATGACATCGTGCTCACAACAATCCAAGCCTATATGACGGCACTAACACTATATGAAAGTATAGGCATTGCAGAAAAGACGATCGCCAATGCCTTGGAACAATATCGGGCAGCGAAAGGACGACATGCCGTGGGCACGCTGTCCAGCATTGACCTATCTACCTACAAGGCACAGCTTTCCACTGATACGCTGACCTTAATCAACGCCGAAAACGAGTACCGCTCGCAGGTGCTGGAATTGAAGCAGCTACTCGAAATACCGCCGAGCGATAGCTTCGACATCCAAAAAATAGCCCTGCAGGAGCAGGCTTATCCCATACCAACCACAGCCGAGCTCTACAACGAAATAAAAGAACATATGCCTGAAACCAAGCTTTCCCACGTGGACTTACACCTCAAAGAAACAGAACTCAAGCTTGCCAAAAGTGGCTATTACCCCAAGCTGAGCTTGCGCGGCGGCATGATGAGCGGATACACCAACACACAATTTTTTGGCTTCGCCCGACAGCTTCAAAACAACTTTTCGCCCAATGTGGCTCTCGATCTCAGCATACCGATATTCGCCCAATTTACCAACCGTACGAACGTCAAAAATGCGAAGTTAGCCATACAGCGTGCAGCGCTGGAAAGCAAGAAGCAGGATCGCGAACTGTACGGCACCTTGGAAAAGCTCCTGCAACAGTCTCGCTCGGCAACGGCACAGCTGCGTGCTGCGCGTGATGCCGAGCAGGCTGCCAGCCTATCCTACCAACTGGCCAATCGAAAAAACAGCCTGGGCGCCCTGAGTTTAGCCGAATTGATCGTCATCAAGAACGAGTACCTCAACGCTGCCGACAAATATCTGCAGGCCAAACTCACCTTCGCCCTTTATCAAAAACTGATTGCATTCTATCAAGCACAAACAACAACAGATCAAAACCAACGATGAAAACATCTAAAATCATAGCACTGCTGGCAGTAGCTCTCGTGGTCGGCTTAATCGCTTATAACCTTGTGGGAACCACGGCAAACAACACCCAAGCGGACTTTACTCGCGCGAGCGAAGGAACGCTGCAACTGCAGGTTACGGCCACCGGCGTACTTCAACCCATCGAACTGGTGGAAGTAGGCACCCAAGTGTCGGGCATTGTAAACAAGGTGCACGTGGACTACAATAGCGCCGTGAGCAAGGGGCAGCTGCTGGCCGAACTAGACAGGAAAAACCTCGAGCAGAAACTCTCCCTCGCCCAGTCGCAGTACAACGATGCCCAAACGGCACTCTACTATCAAAAAGCCATTTATGCGCGCAACAAAACACTCTTTGACGATGGGCTGATCAGTCTAGCCGAATTCCAGGAGGTAGAATTTTCTTATAAGAATGCCGTATCTACCGTGGCGCAGCGTCTGGCCGATGTACATACGGAAAAGACGAACCTGAGCTTTGCCAATGTCTATTCGCCGATAGACGGCGTGGTACTATCGCGCGAGATCAGCGAAGGGCAAACAGTGGCTGCAACCTTCAACACACCGGTGCTCTTTACTATTGCCCGCGACCTGAAACGTATGCAGGTGGAAGCCAATGTCGATGAGGCTGATATTGGCGCGGTGCAGGTTGGGCAAGCGATCTCCTTTACCGTGGACGCCCATCCTGATGAGGTATTTGCAGGGCGCGTGGCGCAGGTGCGCCTCAATGCCGCTATCAACTCCAATGTGGTCACCTATACCTGTATACTTGAAGCCGACAATAGCAGTGGCCTGCTGATGCCCGGTATGACGGCAACAATCTCCATCTTGACCAAAGAACAAGCAGGCATCTTGCTGGTGGAGAACAAAGCCTTCAGCTTTGTGCCCGATCTGCCTATGCTCAACCGCTATATAAAAGAAAAATATGGTAAAACGGCGGATATCGAAAAATTGCCGACGGTAGCGAAAAAAGACGAGCGCATAGTGTGGGTGCAAGAACAGGGAACGATAATGCCTAAAACCGTGCAGATAGGCATCAGTGATGGCATACGCACCGAAATACGGGCTGGCCTAAAGGCGGGAACAGCTATTATGACAGCGTTGGTAGACAGCAAAAAATCGACCGAGCAAAGATCGACGAACACGGCATCCAAAGACAAGCAAGCAGCAAATGAATAATCGTATAATAAAAATCGATGGCATCCGCCGGGATTTTGTGATGGGCAACCAAGTAAATCCTATCTTAAAAGGTATAGACCTAGAGATTGAACGCGGAGAGTTTGTAACCATCATGGGGCCCAGCGGATCGGGCAAATCAACCCTACTGAACATCTTGGGCTGTCTAGATACCGCTACTGCGGGCAGCTACGAACTGGAGGGCTCAGCCGTAGATAAGCTCTCTCGCAACCAGCTGGCGCGCGTGCGAAATAGCAAGCTGGGCTTTATCTTTCAATCATACAACTTGCTTTCCAAAACAAGCTGTATGGACAATGTCATGCTGCCGCTGCTCTATGATTCGAGTATAAGCAGCCGGGAACGTAAAGAGCGAGCCATAAGGCTGCTGCATCGGGTAGGCTTGGGCGAGCGGCTCCAACATACACCCAGCCAGTTATCTGGCGGGCAGCAGCAGCGCGTGGCCATTGCCCGCTCGCTGGTCAACAACCCCATTATGCTGTTTGCCGATGAAGCAACCGGCAACCTAGACACACGCACTTCCTACGAGATTATGGCGCTCTTTCAGGAGCTCAATGCCAACGGCATCACCATCACTTTCGTCACGCACGAACAGGATATTGCCGATTTCAGCAGCCGTACCATACGCCTGCGCGATGGACTGATCGAGGCCGACGAACGTAACACTAATCCCAAAAGTGCAGCCGACATGCTGCATGCACTCAACCTCCACACCCCTAAAACATAACGACATGGATTTTGTACAATTGATCAAGATATCCTTTAGGGCTATACGGATAAATAAAGTACGCGCATTTCTGACCATGCTCGGCATCATCATTGGTGTATGTTCGGTCATTGTTATGCTGACCGTAGGCGAAAGCTCCAAAAAAGGAATCACCTCCAATATTTCGGACATGGGCTCCAACTTGATTATGGTATCTCCCAAATCTAATGCACAAACGGGCGTACGTCTTGATGCATCGGCCACGCAGAGCTTATCGATCGAAGATTACCAAGCCATACAGCGACAAGTGTCCTTGGTCGATGCAGTATCCCCCATCGTGTCGGGCAGCGGACAGGCGATCTATGGCGCCAACAACTGGAAGGCTACCCTCTTTGGCGCTGCACCGGAATATCTGCTTATCCGTAGCCTGAAGATTGCCGATGGCGTAATGATTTCTGACTATGATGTAAAAACGAATGCCAAGGTAGCCGTGATCGGAAAAACCGTACTGGAAAACCTCTTTCCCTACGAGGCAAAGCCGATCGGCAAAACAATCCGTTTCAATAATATTCCCTTTAAGGTCATCGGTATCTTGGAAGCCAAGGGCGTAAGCACTTTTGGGCAAGATCAAGACGATATCATCATCGCACCCTACAGCACGGTGCAAAAGCGGATTCTAGGCATTAGCCACCTGCATTCCATCGCTGCATCGGCCATTAGTGAAGATGCGGCAGAAGAAGCCGTCGCGCAGGTGGTAGACATCTTGAAGGACAAGCACCATATACAGGAAGGCAAGGAAAATGATTTCGAAGTATCCTCCCAAAAAGAACTTATTGACACCTTCAGCTCCATCACCGAAATGCTCACCCTGTTGTTGGTCACCATCGCCAGCATCTCCCTCGTCGTTGGCGGTATTGGTATTATGAATATCATGTATGTCAGCGTGAAGGAGCGCACCCGGGAAATAGGTTTGCGATTGGCTGTGGGCGGACGAGCGGTAGATATCTTGCGCCAGTTTCTCATGGAGTCGGTATTCATCAGCTTCGCCGGCGGGCTGATCGGCATTATCTCCGGCGTGCTGATCAGCCTGCTCGTTGGTCATATCATCGATTGGCAAGTGGTTATTCCGCCGCAAGCTATCGTTATATCCTTCGCTGTGTGTACGCTCACGGGCGTCTTCTTCGGCTGGTATCCGGCACGTAAAGCCTCTGCTCTCGACCCTATCCAAGCGCTCCGATACGAATAGACAAGGAATACAAATAGCGACATAAGACAGTCTTATCCGCACAAGAATAAAAACTTTTATCCATCAACTTTATACAAGAATACATCATGCTACGTACTATCAAATTATTTGCTCCCTCCATGCTATTGCTCTTCATCAGCCATTCCAGCTTTGCCCAACTGGGCTTCGGCATACGGCTGGGCGGCAACCTCACAGGGACGGATGGCAGTGCCTTTCAGGCGCGTAAGCGTATCGGCTTTCAGGCCGGCGCCGATCTCAGCTTCAAGTTTCATGACAAGATCGCCATACAGGCCGAGCCAACCTATCACCTGCTCCGCGTCTCCAACCACGACTACTCGCCTAACGAGGCCCATGGGATAAGCGGTGGACGACGTGCACTACGCTACATCAACGTCCCGCTATTACTCAAGCTGAACCTCACAAGCGGCCTAGCATTACTTGCTGGCCCAGACCTCAACCACCTCATCAACGTGGATGTGCATAGGCTGAACAACGGTGCGCAGGCTTTTGTGAGGCGTCCGAATGTGGGCTATATGCTCGGCATTGATCTTGGCAACGTATATTTCCGCTACCGTAATATGCGTCGATACAACAATATCATAGAAAATGGACATGCCCAGCTAAACCAGTTTCAGCTGGGCCTGAAATGGTCTATCATCTAGCTCGCACAACGAAAAAAGGTCGGAAGTGTTTCCGACCTTTTTAACATACAGCGCCCTGCTAAGCTTTGAAAAGCTATTCCGTATCGGCCTTTTTGAAATTACTGTATTTGGCTTGGGTATGCACATCAACCTTTTGTCCCATAAATTTACCCTGCATATCCACCTCGTTTTGAAGCGTGAAATAGCGATGTGCTGTTGTATCCCACTGGTACTGCACCGTGCTAATAAACTTTTCAGCAGTTAGGATTTTGATCTTGACGGGCTTTTCATTGACCAGTTCGGATTGCAGCAAACGTTTGGACTGCAGACTGATATGAATATAGATGCGGCAGTCTTTCATAAAGGCCAGTTCTTTGCTCAGCGTTGCGGGGTCCAGTTTATAGCTGATCACCAACTTATCGGCTGTCTCTTCATCCACGCGATAGCTGGCATCTTGTGGTTTCGAGCGTTCGTTCTCCTCGGCCTGCGCCTTTTCAAAGGCACTGATATCGGCTTTCTTCGGTGCTTTACCATCTACGGATAACACGGTCCAGGGTGATGCTGCCTGCGGATCATATTTGGCCAGCAGCACCGTTGTCTTGTTCGCGGCCGTGGTGGTTTGCTCCAAATCATAAGCATAGTTATCCGGTTGCTTAAAATAATCCTTATTGATGAGGTCCTTGTCCAGTCCATACTTCGTCAGGGCGTTCATCGCCAGCTCCTTTTGTGCTTGGGCTAACTGTGCAAAACCCAACATCGTGAGGGTTAACATGGCTACAATGCGGCTGCTTTTTCCAATGCGCACTGGTTTGATTGAAATCTTGTTTGCTTTCATTTTATACCTTATTTTTTATTGTAGCCACAAAACTAAGGCATGGTGAACAGCCGTTTTTGAGAACGAAGATGAGACGATGAAAAGGCAAAATGAACAGTATAAACGTGCTGTTGAAATGACGGTCGCAACGCTGTAGGCCGCCGGCTACAACGACGGGCGTATGACAAAACACAGACAAAACATGTTCGGAAGACTGCCGTAGATTGGTTAGTTTTGGGCTTCTATTATTTTTTCCGTACCTCAAGAATTACAAAATGGCTAAGAAACTTTTCGTTACCTCTTTTTTACTATGGGCACTGTTCGGTCTATCCTTTGCGCAGGGACGCTTGGATTATAAAAGCAGCAAAAATGAGTCGCTCTACTTCGCAACAGCGAAAAATGTAAAGAATTGGTTCTCACTGGCCATCAATAGCAGCAAAGCCGGTGGATATTATACATTGAACGGATCGCAAATGGATAAACCGCTGTTTTTACCTATCAAGGAGGCCTACGAGCTGGACAATGGCTACTATGCCATCCGCTTGACGATCAATGATTCGCCATTTTACTTTTTGTTCTCGCGCACGCTCTCCCGCGCCCTTTTGGTCAGTTTTAACGACAATAGTATTCCACTAAAAATCGAAATGCGTAATGCCCTAGCAGCCGACACCGGT
This sequence comes from Sphingobacterium bambusae, assembly GCF_033955345.1. NCBI lineage: Bacteria > Pseudomonadati > Bacteroidota > Sphingobacteriia > Sphingobacteriales > Sphingobacteriaceae > Sphingobacterium > Sphingobacterium bambusae. Next base: position 5,270,730 of record NZ_CP138332.1, on the reverse strand, counting down.
GATAGCGCTGTGAAAATCGAAGATATGCTGGCGCTGCTTCATCTTTTGTTGTAGGGTGAAGTAGTGATGAGGTGACAAGGTGATGAAGTGACAAGGTGATGTAGTGACGAGTGACTGCTATTTCACGGCGCTCTCCCCTCCCTATATCCCTTCCGCCGCTCGCCGCGGCAAGGCGTTACTTTTGTGGGACAAAAGTAACCAAAACCCTGTCGCTAATTTTTGCTGCATCCTTATGGGATAGTGCAGAGGCAAATTGCTGCAGACGCAACAAAAATAATGCGACTTTTCGGTTAACAATGGGCAGCTGCAATCAAGTTGAAGTTATGCGCGATCTCGATACGCACTAAGCAATACTCGCAAAAAAACCAACACCGTCTTTTCCATTAACAATGGGCAGCTGCAATCAAGTTAAAGTTTTGCGGAATCTCTGTACGCAACACGCACTACTCAATACGCACTACACTCAATCCCACCAAAAGAGGTTGTCATAGCCCGCGTCGGCCGACCATGCTAAGCTTTTATAAAAAGCACGCAAATGCTCTTCTTCGCGCACGGGAATATAGGTGGATAAGCCGGAGAACACATTAATCGGTTGCCCTAGGAAGTTGCTGGTGTGTGCCTTATAGCGCACCGCACGGTTTATTGCCGCTGTAACAGCTTGCTGCTCCGCTTCAATAAAATGTTTGTCCAAGAAATCCTGAAAATCAAAGGCGACCACCGGACTGCTGGGATCAAGATCCATACGCTGAATGCCCGAGCGACTAAAGGTAGGAATACGTTCCTTGTAGGTGGCGAGCAGTTGCTTGGTGGCTGCAGCGAGAGCATCTAGCTCCCTAGTGTCTATCAACGAAAATGTGGCTGACTGTTCGAGGCCGTTTTTCTGCTGGTAGTATTGCACATATACCTCCGCCATGCGGGCCAAGCTCGTGGGTACGTCGGCAGCAAACAAAAGCGAACCGAGCTGCTCATAGGGCATCCCCACACTAAGCACCTCCGTTGGGGAAGCCAAAATGTAGGGCGTTACTTGGCGTAACTCGTAGAGCACCTCGACGGAGGCCATGGAGCAGGCATCGAAGATGAGGAAATCCAAATCGGTGGCTAGCGCCGCCTTTAGCTGTTGCACATCCATACTGCTGTAATTGTCATCGCCAAATGAGCGCAGTCCTACACGTCCCAGATTAGCGGGAGCCCAGTTTGTGGCGTGCGACCACAAGATGGCAGCGTAGGAATCTGCTGCGGCAAGCTGTTTCATATCCGCAAAGATGATTTTCATCATTTCGGGATCCGACGAGTCATGATCGCCGTAAGTTTTCAGCACCTTGCTCTTTATTTCTGGACTGCTATCATGCACTATTTCATATATCTTCGGCTGCTGCCCAAATATACGGGCATACACAACCAACTTGCCGTCCACTGCTTGGAAGCCCTCCTCCATCTGATTGAGATTGGCGTATGCATTTGCCGCTAGACTGTTATTGGCAGCCATATACACCATCACGGTACGGGCCACCGGCTTTTCGGGTATAAGCTCATCATCCTTAGCGCAGCTAGATACCAAGCAAGCGACGAAAAAAAACGATATATAACGCAGTAGTGTCATCAGTCAACCAAAAATAACCAACTATTTTAAATCTTTCACTAAATAAATCAGCGTGGGAAAGTGATCCGAGAATCCATTTTGAAACACATTCCCCGAAAAGGTGCGGAAAGGATAGCCCTTGTAACGCCCTTCCTGTGTGATCAGAAATTCGGGATTATAGATTTCCGATTTCCAAAATTTCAGGGCAGAGCGATCTTCGCCCAAGAGTGGCTTGGATACTATTATCTGATCAAAGAGGTTCCATTTTCCTTGATAGCCCAAGGATCCGATGCCGCGATCATAGTGCTGCCAAATGGTGTTTAGCAGGCCTGTGTCTCCAACCTGTTCTGCATATTTTTTGGCCTCCAGCACAACGCGCACACTACGATCTGTGGGATCATCGTTTAAATCGCCCATGATAATAATTTTTGCCTGTGGATCCAAGGTATACAGCGAGTCAACAGCCTGTCGTACAATGGAAGCCGCATGCTCACGCAGTTCGGATGATTTGCCGCCATAGCGCGATGGCCAATGGTTAACAAAAACGTGCAACATTTCGCCAGCCAATTTTCCAGAAACCAACAAGATATCTCGCGTGCTGTAGTCGGGCAAGCGTTCCAAATGATAGGGCAACACTTTCGACGATAGCACCTGAAACTGTTCCGGATGATAGAGCATTGCCACATCCACACCTCTACGATCGGGCGAGTCGTAGTGCACAATGCCGTAGCCAGCCGCCGCCAATGCGGGTTGTTTGACCAGATCGTCGAGCACACGCCGGTTTTCCAACTCGCACAGCCCAATGATGGCTGGACCATTCGGGCAATATTTCTTGCCAAGGCGAGAGATCACCTTCGCCATGTTCTGCTGTTTCTTACGGTATTTTTCCGGTGTCCATCGATTGGCACCAGCCGTCGTAAACTCGTCATCATTGATCAAGGTGTCGCTCTCTGTATCGAAAAGGTTTTCCAAGTTATAAAAGGCCGCCGCATAAACCTGATACTTCTTTTGTTGCGCAATCGAAAGCATTGACTGCGCAACAAAAAACAGGATAATAGCGACTTTAACGAAGCTTGTTCTATTCATCGTATCCTACGCTTATGGATTAACAATAATTGGCCCTGAGGAACCACCGCCACTATTGGCATCTCCGCCTACCAGTTTGATGTTATCCAAGCGGAAACCAAGTTTATTGTTCACGCCAGAAACAAATTCCAAGCTCAGGTTCTCCGACTGCGGAATATTCGGGATGCTGATGGTATAAAATTTACTATTATCCCCCGCAGCATTGCTCAAAGCCTGCCCCGTAAAGGAAAGCAATGTCCCATTTGCTCGTACCTGAATATCCGTCGTGTTCGCCGTTTCACCTGCATTAAATAGGTTTGCTGCAAGCTGAAAGCTTAAGGTCACCGCCCCTTTGTTCAGCGTATTGATGCCGCTGATCTTCACAATGGCATCCCGTGTCGCTGGCAGCCAGATATGCGCACCATTATCGCCAGACACGCTGCGGATATCGGCCCATCCCGATTCATCACTATATTGGATAGGCGCTTTCATATCAAATTCTGTAAAGGCATTAATCTTTGGTCTGTTTCCAGATGGATAAGTACCCGTACCAAACGTTTCATTAAAGAAAGTACCGGCCTGCGGTGCTTCAGGTTCTACCGCTTGACCATCAAAATCCTTAACATCGGCTTTAGTACGCAGAAACAACTGCCATCCGCCATTGAAACGGCTTAAGATGCCCACTACAGTACCTTTACCAACCGGCAGAATATCCTTGGCAAAGTCGGAAAAATTGCTAGAACGCACATCCAACACATTGCCGGCATCGTTGCGTATTTGCTCATTGGTGGTCGCATCACCCGTGGTAAACGCATTTTTCCCGCCATTGGTAAATCGTACATCCTGTATTTCGACCAAGGTATGCACCATATCTTCCGTAAGCGCATTAAGCGTCACTACTTTCGGTTGCGCATTTTCGACATTAGGCCAAGAGTGTGGAAACGCTTTCTCTTGAAAAACCTGCCAAGCGATACGATTGGCATTAGTGCTGCCCATACCTATCTGCAATTCGCCACCATATTTGACCACATACAAGTCCTTAAGATGTACATATAACTCTTGCCCCACATGGTAGCTAGCATACATGGCATTTTGGTCTATACCAATATTGATGGCACCCGAAGCATCTTGCAGATAGATTTGCTTATAAATATTGCCCGATTCATCATTGCCTACAACGATACCTTTGATGATCAATTCCTCTTCGATCAATACCGGCGCGGTGATCGCCGCATAACGCTGTTTCAGCTGTAAAATGGATATGTTGTCCAAATTACCGGTGTACCTTGGCTCATTTAAGGGCGGCGCCATATATTCCCGTTCGCAGGAGGTATTAAATAATACTAGGCACAACGCAACGAACAAATATTTTAGTGTATTCATATTATTCAGCTATTAAAAACGATAACTTATATTAAGGAAAACATTCATGCCCTGCATATAAAAATAGCGGGATGCAAAGCGGTTTGGAAAAGACGTGTCTATCCGCCCCTGCTCGTATCCGCCTGTGCGGATATCCTTTTTATTCAACAGGTTGATGACCGAAAAATTAAAATTTAACGCCCGACGATCTTTAAGGTAAAACAGCTTGCCTATGGATGCATCAAAGGTCAATGCATCATCAAAACGTTCTTGCGTAGTCAAGGTTTTGTAGGCCTCGTAGCTTGCTTCGTCGTAAGGATTAATATTACTGTAGTTGGACGCTAGCCGGCGCAGCGCCGAGGCCGCGAGGTAATTACGGCCCACCGCATTAGCACTCAACTCCAAGAACCAGTAATCGTAAAAGTAACGAGCAGCTACGGATCCTGCAAACTGGGGTGTGCCAGACACATAGAGGTTTTTCATGTACACCGTCTCTTCGACATCGACCAGCTTTCCATTTTCGGAATTCATGACACCCATGGGGTTATTACTGTAGTAGTACTCGCCCATAGTACCGATAAAGTCAAAATTCCAGTTGTCGTCCAAGCGGTAGGTTGCGGCAGCTTCTACACCTCGGTGTACCCGGTTGACGCCCGTTAGATTATGGAAAACAAAGGTACGCTCGGAATCATGGTAGTAGGCCATACGTTCCAACTGATCGTAGAAATTGGTTTGAAAGGCCGAGATACGTCCCGAGAGGCGCGGCATGGAAAAGGTATAGTTGATATCCGAGGCGAAAATCTTGCTGCTGCTCAAGCCTTTCACCACTTGGTCAGTAACGCGCGGCATAGCATATGCCCTATCGGGGATCGGAGCCTCGGTGGCATAACTGGTATTCGCTGAAAGGTAATGGCGACCATTGATCTTGTAGGTTAGTCCTCCCTTAAGCGTATAGTCAAAAAATGTGTATTTTTCTCCCCTTCCGTAAGAGCTGTTTGGAAACCTGCCGTTCATCATGTTTCCGTTGCGCTGAAAATCCGTGTAGGTTAGTTTCGTGCCGTAAAAGAAGTCTAGATGCGAGGTTTGGTAGTTGTTCATCACCCATGCGTTGACCGACTGCACATCTATATCGAAGTCGTAGCCGAAGATATCGCCCACATAAGCTTTACGGTCGGGAAACAAGAGGTCATTTTGTTTAATATCGTCGTTTCCGGGGTTGTCGCGTTCGGCAAACTTATCTTTATCCAACACATAGTCTGCTCCCAGCAAGTCATCGACCGTCTTGTACTGGTAGGATCGAGATTTGCGCGCTTCCACGCCAGCCGTTAGCCGCATATTGTTGTCGTAAAGCTTGTTAAAGGTAGAGCTTAAGGTTGCCTCTAGCAGATCGGAATGTCTTTTCTCCACCATATACAGTGCCGCACCGTTATACTTACGGCGGTTTTCCGGATCCATGTTCTGCCGATACATCTCCTCCCAATTTACCTGCGTAACGGAGGTATTATTCGAGGTCCACAGATTCTCGTAGTAAGCATAAGTAAACGGATCGGTAGTCTCCGGATTCATCGAGAAATAGTAAGGCAAGTAGCGGTAGTAATCCGGTCTTGGATCGGCGGCATTATACCAGTTCAATGCCGAGCTGGCGTAACGCCCGTAGTGCAACATTCCTCCGGTTGTTAACGATGTTCTCTCGTCTATCTTCCAGATATGGGACAAAACAGCCGTAGGATCGTATGCCGTCACCATGCGCGAGTTACGCGCCTTCCCGTCTTGATATCCCCAATTGGGGTTGTAGAGGTTGTTGTCCACTAGGTCGTAAACTTCCTGAAAAGATGCTCCTTGCTGTCCGCGCACTACAGGCGAGCCGTAGGTAACCAAAGAAAGCGAATGCGCCCCTTCTGCCCATTGCTTCTCTATAGATAGCGCATAGGAAACATTATTGTAGGATGTTCCTTCGATAAAGCCTTTATCTGCATAGCGTCCGCCAACAGCACCTGTAAAAGCCCAACCATTATCCATCAATCCCGTGGAGTAGCTAAATATGCCGCGTGCATAATAGTTTCTGTTGGTGTAAGATCCGGTTAGTTTGCCGCCCTTTGCGTAAGAGCTAGCACGCATATTGATATTTTCGGCTCCGCCTATGGCTCCGAAAGTGAAATTTCCAGCATTATTGTAGTTCACCACATCACCGTTACGCGTTAAGTCGTTAAGCGCACCGATGGATGCAAAGTTAAATACGCGACGGTACTGGTCGTTGGCCAATACACCGTTCACGTAGGTTTGTTCGTAGAAGGGGTCATATCCCCGAACACGAAATCGAAAAGGGGACAACTTAAAGCCCACCTTATTCAAATAAAGGTCATTAGACAGAATGACCGAAGAGCGGATATCTTGCCCTTGGTTGTCCCCATCATTCAGCACATCATCATCGATTACGCCTAAAATGGTCTGTACATCGATTTGATTTTCCTGCATCAGGCTGATGGCAGGCAATTTTTTGGATTCACCTGCGAGCAGGGAAACGGCGGTACGAAAAGGACGAATACCAGCCGAGTTAACAACCAGCTGGTCGTCGCCAGCATCTAAATTCACAAATATAAAAACGCCGTCCGCATCGGTTGTTACGGTTTGCTTATTGTTCTCCAACAGCACCACCACACCGACAATAGGCATTTTGGTTTTATCGTCTATAAACGTACCGGAAAGCTGTGCCTTTTCCTGCGCAAAGCTCCACTGGGTACATCCTAGAAGAAAAAATAACACATATAGCGTACTACGCATAGTATTGTCTTAGGTTAAAAATTAAGCACGAGGAGGAATACCTCCTCGTACTATGAGCATTAATGATTGGTGATTAAATTTATTTTGTACCTACTAGTTTAATATTATCAAGTCGGTAGCCGGCCTCATTCTCTGCGCTGTTTGCATAAAATTCAACCGTTAACGTATTACTCGCTGCGATATCTTCAATAGTGTAGGAACTGTAGGTGTTTGATGTTCCCAATGCGCCCGTCACGGATTTTTCAACACCGTTCACGCGAACTTTGATCACGGCTGCTGATGCTCCTGTAGCATTAGCGGCTAAATCATAGGATAATTTAAGATTTGTATAGCCTGTACCATTGATACCTTCAATCTTGATGCCGGTGGTTCTGGCAGAAGGGAGCCAAACGTGCGAGTTCATGGTGCTTGTCGCACGAATATCTGCCCAAGAGTCAGCATATGAATCCGAATACACAACGGGCGAAGTCATGTCGTAATCCGTGTATGTACCCATTCTACCCCTTGGATTGCTCGTTGGGCCTGCTTCTCCAAATGTTTCAAAGAAAAACTCTTCTTCTGTGCCTGTGCCTGGATCAGTACCGCCACCTTGCTCTTCATCAAGATCAACGTTTACTGCACCTCCCGGTACGGTTGTCCAGTCGGTAATTGTGCCAGCACCAGTCACAGCAACTTCATTTCCCGTAGGCGTCGTTTGCAACACGATGTCGTATGTGCGCTTGGTACCAGCTTCCAAAGTAGTGTTTGCAGGAATCGTCCACGTGAATGTATTCGCGCCGACGGTGAACACCACTTGTTTAGCAGATAAATCTCCGGGCAATAAGATGGCTTCCACGAATTGCGAGCCTGCTTGCGTACCTGTCAACGCTGTTGTTTTAGCCGTCACGTTTTGTGGCGATGCAGCAGCACTTAGCGTACCTGTAGCCAAGTCAAGTGATGCAGTGGTATTCACGTTGTTATAAGCGACAGATAATCCGGCAACATCGGCCACACCATTTCCACCTTTCACGACGAATTCTACTTTAGACAGCTTATGCGTGAATGTTAGGTTTGCTGTTCCAGATGTCTTCGACAATGCCGTCGCATTGTTTGAATACAATACGTCAATCGCCGATAGATTGGCCTGTGATGCAACAGATACCGGCAAGGTAGTGCCGACAAGATCGGCCGTGTAAGGATAGTAAGCGATAAAATCTACTGTTCCCGTTTCCGGATAGTCGATTACGTCCGTACCCGTAGCGGAGAAGTTACCGTTGCCGCCAGTTGTAAACTTCTTGTTAGCTGCAAGTGGGCTATTTAAGCCTGCACCTTGCTTCATGAATACACCAATAGCATCGTTGCTATCCCAAGCATTGCCCGTTACGCGTGTTGCTACATTCCCGCCAATGGATGATGTGAACTGCACCGCTCCGTTGTTTTCCAATTCCAAATCGCGATACGCATCGTTCTTACAGGAATTCCCCATGACCATTAGTGCTATGGCAGCACCTAATAATTGCTTTTTTTTCATTTTACTTAAAATAAATGGTTTATCTAATTTTTATTAACGATTATCGATCAATTCCATATTTGTGTATCTATCCTCGATTTCACGGCCGCTGGAAGTGCCGGGAAGAAGGTGAAGCCCGTTTCTTGTTCAATTTCAGCGACGGTCTTCGTATAATTCATATAGTTTGCGCGATTGTCTGTCGCCACGTTGTTGAAGCGAAAGCCGATGGTATGGTAGGTTGTACCTCGCTTCATGGCCAATACTTTATAGTAATACTTTGGTTTGGCGACGGGCCTACTGCTATTATCATTGACATAATCGATCCGCTGGTCGCTGGCGGTGGTCACGCCGCCGCCGGTTACCACATACATCGTATCTACCCCCGACTGGGTAGCCCATGCACGCACTTTATCTTCCAAGCGTGCCCATACCTGTTGGTTCAAGGACTTCGTCTGCGGTGTCATGTTGGTATAATAAAAAGTGGCAACGTTTTCATTGTAATCATCGGTGCGGTCGCCGCTAGGCAACTGGTGTCCACGATCGATATCCAAGGCGGCATTGTTTGGGTAACCACTGGAAAGGTTGGCCTGCAAATTTTGCGGATAAAAGGGATCATAACCCCATCGGTCGGTTCTGCTTAAGCTTCCCAAGTAGTCTCCACTCAGCGGGTAAGCCACCCAAACAGCCAATTTGTTTTGCGTGTCATACAACATGGAGAAATTGCGCCTATTTTTTCCGGTAGACATCTTCATGCTGTACTGCAGGTTAGCTCCGCTGCGGATGATGGGAATTTCCATGTACGATACCGTAGGCGTAGGGTCTACGGAGCCATCTTGTCCCAGGGTGACATCATATTGGTAGCGATGCCCCTTAAGAAAGCTGCTGTTCGTAGGGATTCGCCAAGTAAAGTTGCTACCATCCGCTTTCGTGAACACAATTTGCTGTGCAGTATTGGTTGTCATCGGAAATAATGTCCACTCCACAATGGCCTCATTGGATGCGTTGACCTGCACGTTAGCCGATAGATCTGCTACATCCGTCGGTGGCAAAAATTCTTGGGCCGATAGGTCAAAAGCGGCTTCCGTTGGCACAGCTGTAAATCGTGCGCGTAGCCCTGCAAGGCCCTCGCCTTTAATCTTAAGCTCCAGCTTGGTCATTTGCCGCTCAAAGGTCAGGGAAACAGGCGCTCCAGCTGACCCTGCGCCGCTACCCGTGGCTAGCATAAAATCAAGCGATGGCTGATTGCTTTGCCCACTGACATCGATCCTGGGCAAGAGACCTCCAGATCGTTGAAAAGGATAATAGGCTCTGAAATCTACCGCAGCATCGGCAGGATAGCTTAGCGACTCGCCTCCGTCCTTTGGCGAAAAATTACCATTGCCATTGGTCATGTACACGCGGTTGAAACCGGCATTGACAATGGTCGAAGCATTTAATGGGCCTCCACGCTGATACATAAAAATACCAATCGAATCACGATCTGCCCATTGCGTGCCTTGTGCACGTGTTTGCGGTAATCCGGAAATACGACTTGTAAATACGACTTGATTATCTGCACCCGTAGAAATAAGTACATTTTCTTTACGACAAGAAGACAGCAAAAATGCCATCCCTAACAACAGGCTCATGCAGCCCCTTAAACCTAACTTACTACTTATCAATAGATTAAAATTTTGTTTCACAATCAAGATGTGTTATGCCGTGTAACGTTAAAATCGACACACATTCCCTACCATAGATTAACAATACAAAACTAATTGAACCAATGTTATTTTAAATCCACGAAGTATTAAGTTTATATTAAATATTAGATAATATGCGGGGTATAGGCGTAACAATAGAATAATTTATTACTAATCATTAAAACACCTTAGCAATTTCATTAAAAATAGGTTAGAAATTAGTAGTTCTGCAAATACCACGAACTAAAAAGCACTGCCGCCCTCCTTCACGCGTTGCACTACTCTATTGATAAAGGTCGACAAGCTTGGTTGCATAGCTTTGTACCATTGCCCAGGTTCCATATGATCTAGATCATAGTAAGCTTGACACACCACAGGATCATCCCCTTCATCTAAAAAGACAAATAGAAACTGGTCTAGCACATTGTATGCATCGAGTACCAAAAACGGCCTTGTCAATACCTGATTATACTGCGACATAAAGCGTCGAACTGTTTGCTGCATTTTTTCGATACTACCATCGTAACCGTAATCTAAAATGTAACACCGTTTGCCTGCAAGAAACAGTAGCTCACGCAGTGCTTGTGGAAATGACTGTCCATTGCTATAATCTAATTCTAAAATCTCTATCTCTGATAGTGACAGTGGCTCTATCCGTCCAAAAATACCGTCACTGGCATTTGGCCAATGTGCCGGATAATCTTATAATGGTCTTATTGAGTTACCTATTTCAACCAGCTATAAGCTAGTCCATCGATGTTACCGGCAACATATCGAGATAGCTGGCATGAACCCATCGACCATCAAGGTCTATACGGCACCAATTCCCTTCACGGCCAAAGACAAATACAAGCTCCCCTTTGTAGCGATTGTCGACAATAGCGAAGTCCGGCCCCGAGCGCACGCGAAGCTTCTCCGCACGCACCACTGCGGGAAATACCGGCACCGTATATGGAGCCGCAACCCAGTGCGCAGTGCTTTTCGAGATCTTCAGCCAGCCGTCACGCTTTTCATATACCCGTAACACGGCGCCATGCTGCACGCTGGTCTGCCCGGCAGCCATTGCGCTCTGCGTGCTAGGAGCAGTCCGCACGCGTAGCGCCGTAGCGGTGACGGCCACAAAGCCTTCTACTGCGGAAGAATGATCCGCGATAGGGCTGTCCTGTAGGGCAGCTTGCAGCAAGGGCAGAAAATTATGTTGACAATCCAGCACCTTATTCCCGCCAAAGAAAGTCGTTCCGGGGCAAGACTTATTGTTGCGCGTGCCGTTGTTGCGGAGGCCCGTACCTAAATCGAACCAATGGTGATAGACAATACTCGTTGTAGAGGGTTGTAGGTTAAACCGGCGACATAAGGCTGCCGTCACAGCTATAATACTTTCTTGTTGCTGCCTGATCATTTGATCGGCGCCGGCATCAAAATTTCCAAAATGCTCCAAACAGATGGCATTGGCATTTTGTCCAAAGATGCAAGCAGGCGCTATCTCCAAGCTTCGGCCTGTCAAGATACTACCGTCCGGAAAAATCGTAAAATGTTGACCAATGTCTTTCCATCCATTGCTGCGTATATGATGATCCTTCATAGCCTTTTGGCGCTCGAAATGATTATCTCCCGTAAAGTGAACATAGCTTGGTAGGTAGGTATGATGTTGCTGTATGGGTAAGATCGTTCGCGAAAGGCGTAGTCCACCTAACCAAGCGGAAAACGCGCTCGCAGACATTTTGGTAAATCCATATTTAGTTTCCATTATTTCAACTGGCTTATCATAAAAAACATGGTTTTGAATAGATATGCACTATTTTAGCATAGCGACAATTTCAATCCACCAAACTAACACCTAAAGCAAATATAAGTATATAAAAGAAAAATAAACAAATAAATTGAAATAAATTAAATTTTAAAACAATATTCGAAACAAATTAATCAATAAAGGTTTTCTAAAAGAATTAACAAACGATACGATATGCACAAATCCAAACACAGGAAATAAATAGTTAACAAGAAATTAAATATCGCATAGCGTAAGACACCAAGAAATGCAGAGAGAAAGCCCAAACGGCTTGAAGCGACGCCTGCTCCGAACAAGAAGCTCCGGCAGCGGAAATCGCTTTGCTAGACACAAGTTAGCTGTGTGCTTGATGTATCTTTGGCCAACAGCGAAGGCACATGTGCATCAGCTAGTTAATGGGAATGGTAAAATGAAATATCGACCCCTCACCATACACACTTTCCACCCAAATTTCGCCATCGTGCTTGCGCACGATTTCCGCACTGATATAGAGGCCGATGCCAAAGCCAGAAAGATTTTTTGTCGATGGTTCTTCCACACGAAAATAACGATCAAAAAGCCGATCCCGATGCTCCTCGCGAACGCCCATACCCTTATCGGCTACACGCAGGTGTATAGACACATCATCATGGGTACAATAGATAACTATAGGCGATCCCTTGGGCGAATATTTAATGGCATTACCAATTAAGTTATCTAAAACCTGTCCAATTTTTTCGCGATCAGCAAATACAGCAGGCACCTGTTGCCGATGAAAAGTAATGGGATGGCTGCTGTTGATATCCGCAATGCGCCCCAGCACCTCGTCGATAAGTTGATCGATAGCAAAGCGTTCATAGCTCAGGTATATTTTACCTTCCTCAAACCGCGACACATCGAGAAAGCCATTGATCAGCCCCGTCATTCTCGCCGTTAGCAGCTTGGCCTTTTCCAAGGCGTCCAGCACAAAGGCATCAGCCGATACTTCAGCCCTCCTTTGCAACAGCTGCAAGTAGGCGCTCAGCGAGGTGAGCGGGGTTTTCAGTTCATGGCTCACCATACTGATAAAAGCATTCTTGCGAAGCTCGTCATTTTTCTGCTGCGTGATATCCAACACCACGCCGGAGAAGTGCGCCGGATGCAGGTCCGTGCGACCATAAGCCTTGCCAAATGCACGAAGCCAACGGGTAACGCCGTCGCTGTAGCCCAACACTGGATATTCCAGATCATAACGGCTTCCATCAAGGATGGCCGCTTCCACCGCATCGAGCACCGCCTGCCGATGAGGCTCGGGAATCTGGCCGACGGCATCCTCAAAACTCATAGGACCATCGCCAGGAAAGCCAAACAGCTGCATAAGCCTAACGGAGGGCGTAAACTCGCGCGTCATCGAATCAATATACCAAGTTCCGAGCTCGGCAGACTCCAAGGCCAAGCGCAGCCCCTCTTCGGCCCTGTCCAACCTATCGTTGGAAAGGATGAGCTCGTCATTCAGGTGGGTAAGACTGTCATTTGCATCGTGGTATTGCCGGTTTAAGCGTTGCAGGTCGTTGTTGGCACGCGCTATCTGCTTGCTGGAGTCGCGTTCGAGACGATCATTTTCGTCGCGCAGCAGCTGTGCCGACATGCGCTCGGTAACATTGGTCGCGGTATTGATGATAGCTTGGGTAGTACCGTTGGCACCGAGGACCGCCCTGTATTCAAAGTCGAAATAATAGGTCTTGTACTCCCCTCCCACGTCGATATTTGCCGCAGTCTCTTTAGCCACATAGGTCTGTCCACTGTCCCAAACCTGTTGCAATAAAGGCTCAAAAGGAAGAAACTCGGGAGCGATATCCATCAGTCGTTCATTGAAGGGAATAGCGGCCTTGTTCCAAAGGTTAAGCATAGCCAGGTTAATAAAGCCTACATGAAGCTCCCTGCTGGTGTAAACAGCCGTTGCCTCCTTGGCATGCATGAGTATATCCAACATTGAGCTATCGACTGTCTTGTTGGCAAGGGAATGATGATCCATAGTATATATGAATAATCACCTAATTTAAGAAAAGTTCGGATGTTATTTATGTTTTCAAAAAAGAAGTAAACGAGGGCATTTACGTACACTCGTGGCTATGTAAGGTTTAAAAAAACGCAGCAATAGCAACGTAAAAATTGATCAAAAGATCAAAAAAACTACGATAAAAAATGTAATAATTTTAAAAAATATCAAAAACAACCACAAAATAATCAACAAACACAGGATAAAAGAATAAAAAACATATATTTATATTATCTAAATAACAAAAAGGTGCAATTATTTCATGATTACCACCGGAAAAACACATCATTTACCCTTAAAATGAATTTTAAAAAAGAACAAACATCCAAAAACATCAACTAAACAACACATGAAACAAAAATTATCACTAACCATCTTCCTTATTTTGGTGAATTTTTGGGTTTATGCACAAACGCGCATCTCCGGAAGCGTACGAAGCACGACCCAAGAAGCCTTGATCGGGGTCACGATTATGCAAAAAGGAACATCGAATGGCGCAACAAGCGACCAAGCGGGAAATTTCGTACTCGACGTTCCAAACAGCAATGTAACTCTCAGCTTTACTTATGCGGGCTATGCCACACAGGATGTTGCGCTCGCAGGAAGAACAAACATCGATGTGCTGCTGCAGGAAAATTCGACAGCCTTGACCGAGGTTGTCGTAACGGCTTTAGGTATCAAAAAAGAACGTAAGGCACTGGGCTACTCGGTAAGCGAAGTCAAGGGCGACGAGCTTACACAAGCGCGGGAAACTAACGTTATGAATTCCCTTGCCGGTAAGGTAGCGGGGCTAAATGTTATCGGTGGATCCGGCGGCCCCGGCTCGTCTAGCAATCTTCTTATCCGCGGCGTATCCAGTATTGGAGGTACCGTATCACCACTATACGTGATAAACGGTATCCCCATGGAAAACCCACGTGGAGCGCAACCGGGCGGTCAATGGGACAATGCGCCCGACCTTGGCGATGCTGTTGGCAATTTAAATCCCGACGATATCGAGACCATTTCGGTGCTTAAAGGCGCAGCAGCCTCCGCATTATATGGCTATCGAGCGAAAGCAGGTGTTATTATGATCACCACCAAAAGTGGCAAAGCCGATGGTATAGAATTTAATTCCAATTTCGTTGGCGAGCAGATTATGGACCTCACCAATTGGCAATATGTATATGGCCAAGGCACAAACAACTTAAAGCCGACCAACGCAACTGCTGCTGCACAAGTAGGAGGATCCAGCTGGGGCGGACTTCTTGATGGCAGCATGGTACCACAGTTTGATGGTGTAGAACGTCCCTACAGCGCCGTAAAGAACAACCTTTCCAACTTCTACCGCACCGGAAGCAACTGGACCAATACGCTCACCTTGACGAAAGCCTTCACCGGCGGCTCCATCCGACTATCGGGAAGCAACCTCGATAATAAAAGCGTCGTCCCCAACTCAAAGATCGGCAGACAGACCTTTAACTTTGCCGCTATTTTCGATCCTATTAAAAACTTAAGCATCGATGCCCGGGTGAACTACATTTTGGAAAATGCAAAGAATAGAGCCATGCTTTCCGATGGCGCAGGTAATGCCAACTACCAAGCCATGTTCTTGCCAACCAGCTTAGACATCAACAACTTGAAACCCGGCAGCAATCCAGATGGCTCCGAATTAGCCTTCAACTCCAACAATACCTTCGCCACAAATCCTTGGTTTGCAGCCGAAAAATTTATCAATGACACACGTAGAGAGCGCTTAATAACCTCTTTTTCTGCACGCTACGAACTGGAATCAGGCTATTTTGTACAGGCAAGGGGAGGTCGGGACAATTTCACCGACAACTACACCAATGTGGTGCCCACAGGAACGGCCTACAGGCCAAATGGATCGATATCAATGACCAACACCGAATTTGTGGATATGAATGCCGACGTACTGATTGGAAAAACGTACAGCTGGGATACGGATTTTAGTTTCTCGCCGGTTGTAGGCGGATCTTACCGGCATACCAAAACCCTAGCCACAACCAATAGCGGCAACGATTTCAACGTGCCTTTCGTATACAATATTTTAAACGCCGCCAACAAGAGTGTCAACTATACGGATAGCCGCCTAGAAGTACAATCGGTATACGCCAACGCGGAATTTTCCTATCGGGATCTCGTTTACCTGACCGGATCAGTGCGGAGCGACTGGTTTTCGACCTTGGCTACACCCGGTTTCGACAACAAACTGAATATCGTCTACCCTAGTATCAATACATCCTTCGTATTTAGTGAGATATGGAAACCATCCTTCCTAAGCTTCGGAAAAATTCGCGCCGGCTATGCAGAGGTAGGTGCCGCTACCGACCCCTACCAAACGCTGTTGACCTATGGCTTTCTCAGCGAATCGGTAAACGGCACCCCACTCGGAACAATCTCCAATTCCAACATTCCTAATTCTGCCTTATTGCCTTCGCGCGCTAGTGAACTGGAAATTGGAACAGAGTTTTCCCTTTTCAACAACATCTTATCGGTCGACGCAAGTTGGTACAACAAGATATCGCGCGACGAGATCATCCCAGTATCCATCTCCCAAACAACAGGCTATGGCGGCGCTGTGTTAAATACAGGCTCCCTACAGAACAAAGGTGTCGAAGCCCTTATTACGGCACGTATCTTCAGACAGCCTGATGGATTCTCTTGGACATCGGCCTTCAACGGAGCCATAAACAATAACAAGGTGTTGGAAATGGCCGAAGGAACAAGCATTATGCCCCTAGGAACCTCCCGTACAGGCTATGGCTTTATTCAAAACCTACTCGACATGCCCATGTTACAGGTTATGGCCTACGACTACCGCTATGATGATAATGGCGATATCGTATACCTTCCCTCCGGCGTGCCCGAAAGAGGACAGCTTATTCCGATGGGTTCTGCCATCCCCAAATGGACGCTAGGCTGGAACAACGAACTGAGTTACAAACGACTAAATGTATCGTTCCTGATTGACGGAAAATGGGGCGCTAAAATCTATTCCGGATCAGACTACTATGCCTACAACAATGGATTGCACAAAGCTACCTTGGAAAACCGCGAGGGTAATTTTGCGCCAGCTGGTAGCAATACCGTCACGGAGGCTTCCACCTACTATTCGCAACTTGTTCAAAATGTATCCAAGCTTAATGTTCAATCTGCTGATTTCATCAAATTGCGCCAGGTTATCATTGGCTACACCTTTCCTAAACTATGGAATGGCGGCATTAAATCACTAAACATTAGCGCCGTAGCGCGCAATCCTTTTATTCTGATGCGCAAAACGGATAATATAGATCCCGAATCAAGCTACTCCGCAACGGTTCCCGGCATCGAGCTGGGCGGTATCCCCATGACGCGAACCTTTGGAATAAACCTAAGTGCTAAATTTTAAGGATGATGAAGAATTTAAAGATGAACCTATCAAATAAAAAAATAACGACAAAAGCAGCCTTACTGGCATCTGCTGTTGCCCTAACCTTGTCGAGCTCCTGCACCAAGAGCTTCAATGAGCTCAATACTAACCCGATTTCTTACACCGGAGAAAACTTTGACCCCAATTTCGTACTTAGCACAGCCCAACTAGCCTATACCGGGAGCAACGACTTTGCCTACGACACTTGGCGGGCCAACCTGATCTATGCCTCTACCATGATGCAGGGCTTATCCACGGTGATGTCCTACTGGGCAGGCGACAAGTATCAGCTCACGCCGGGCTATACCTCGGCCTACTGGGAACGCGCCTATGACGAGCAAGTGAAACGAGTGGTAGATCTTGTCGAATTTACCCGCGACAAACCGCAATACCAGAACCTACATCACTTATCCCGCATTTGGAAAGCCATGGTGTTTCAACGAATTACAGACCTCTATGGCGATATCCCCTACTCCGAAGCAGGACTGGGATACTACCAAAGTATTCTTTACCCCAAATACGACAGCCAACAGTCCATCTATATGGACATCCTTAAGGAGGTGGATGAAGCTACCGCCGCGTTGGATGCATCGCAAGATGCCATCTCGGGCGACATGGTTTACCAAGGCGATATTGCCAAATGGAAGCGCTTCGGAGCCACGCTAATGCTACGCATGGCCATGCGCCTGACGAAAGTAGACGAGGCTACGGCACGCAGCTATGCCGAAAAAGCCATCGGCAACACATTTAGTTCCAATAATGACAATGCTTTTATCCTACACGATGAAAGTGGCGGACGCGTTACGCAAAATAGGGCTGCCCAAGTATTTTTGGATGGCGGCCAAGAACATTACTACGTGAAGTGGTCTAAAACGTTTATCGATGTGCTTCAGGAGACAGCAGACCCGCGCATAGCAGTGGCCGTCACCAACCTTTATCCGGCCACGTCCAGCGGCAGCATTCCTTCATCGGCCAGTCCCAATGCGGCTTACATTACGGCGGCGGCAAGCCAAAAGGGAATGCCCAACGGCAAGGACCTGAGCGGCATTGCCGGAAGAGACATTTCCACAGATCCAAGCTACAGCAGCATCGCCGACTACTCGGCACCGCATCCGCTGATGATCAGCCGTGTGGCACCGACTTTTTTATTGACCTATGCCGAAGGCGAACTGCTGCTAGCCGAAGCGGCGCTACGCTGGGGAATAGGAGGCTCCGCTGCCGAGCATTACGCCAACGGTGTGCGCGGATCCATCACCTACCTATCCCAATGGGGAAGCGCCCTTACCGTGAGCGATGCCGCCGCCGCAAGCTACCTGACAGCAAACCCTTTTGTGCAAGCAAGTGGCCTAGAGCAGATCTCGCAACAGTATTGGATACATAATTGTACGACCTTCAATTTTTACGAGGTATGGAGCAACTGGCGAAGAACTGGATATCCAGAACTGACGGCAATAAACTATGTCAACAATGCTACCCAAGGTACGATACCACGGCGGTTCCCCTACCCAACAGCCGAGGAATCCACAAATCCGGAAGCCTATCGGGCAGCCTCGGCCTCCGTTACAGGAGGCGACCTGCTGACCGGACGCGTTTGGTGGGATCCACAATAAGGTAGATTATTTCTATAAAGCCGGCTCCGCGTCGGCTTTTTTTTGTTATGGCCTATACTAAATCGCCTACAATCACGCTTAAAAGATAGGTCAAATCGCGGAAAATGACAATACAAGGGTCTTTCCGGAACAATACAGGCTGTAATACGTTTAATTAAAAACAATAAAGCTAAACATATGCATGCAATAGCACAACCGAAGCAACTTCTGTTCGTCTGTTTTTTCTTGATAACATCTTGCGTATCGGCGCAAAATAAACGCAACGCCAGCAGTGCAAAAACCGCAGCAGGCCTGAAAGTAGGCACCGAACTATACAATAGTGGCAACTACGCCGCTGCCATTAGCAATTTTAAGGAAATCACGACGAAGTATCCTTCCGATTCGGCATACAATGCACTTGCTTATACCTATTTACTAAGCGAAGACTACCCTAACGCGTTGCAAGCCGCAAATCAATCTATTTCGCTGAATGATAAACTCGCCGCCAGCTATAACATTCGCGGCATGGCACACCGCAAACAGGAAGCCTTTGACTTGGCCATTGCTGACTTTACCAAGGCTATTGCCCTTGCGCCGCAGGAAACCAGCGCCTACACCAACCGCCAAGAGGCCTACATGAACAAGGGTGCCTTTCAGCTTACGATTGATGATTGCAGCAAAATTATCGAACTGGAGCCCACAAACCAACGCGCCTATAGGAATCGTGCAACCGCCTATTTCTTTATAAAAGATATGGACAGAGCCGTCGCGGATGCCAGCAAAGCGCTAGATCTGGATGCAACCGATATACAGGCCTACCGGATTAGGGCTGGTGCACGCTTTGTCCTTGATCAAAACTATGACTTAGCGCTCGAAGATTTTAATAAAATTGTAGCGCTGGATAGCAGCGAGGCCGATCATTATGCCAACCGCGCAGCGATGTTTATGTACAAAAAGGACTTTGCTGCCGCCATTGCCGATTACTCAAAAGCTATTGACCTTGAAAAGGAAAACAAGGATGCCCATTACGCCGAGCGTGGAAAGGCATTGGTCTTCAGCGGCGATCATGCTCGCGCCATGCAAGACTTTGACCAGGCGATCGCACTTGCTCCATCAAATAGCGAGTATTACCGCAATCGGGGAAGAGGACATGTATACATGGAAAAGTATGAAGAGGCTATAAAAGACTATACGCAAGCTATCGCGCTCGATCCAAGCGACCCTTTAGCGCTGGAATACCGAAGCGAAGCCTATCAAAAAACTGGCAATACCGATCTCGCAGATGAAGATATGCAGAAAGCACAGCAGATGAGCAAGTAATCAGTAGTAGCCTAGCTACAACGCTTTAAATGCAAGCCGAATGGCACAAAAGTAAGCATGCCCTTCAAAAATATGCCATGCGCTAAAAACTAAATACTGATATTTGGAAAATGTATATATATATCCACTTTCAAAATTAATTTATAAACGGGTAAAATATTCTTTCTTTGACCAAGGGAACAATGTAAAGTTCCTCTAAAAAGTCGTCTAGCTTATCGGAGAACAAACACGATAAAATGGTGTGATGCTGAGACTTGGTCTCTACAACACAGTAATAGTAGTCTTCAAATACGAAGGTTTGTAGACTACCGACTTTTATGTATCTACTGGCAGACATATAAACAGTTATTTTGGCGATATCTTCAATTTTGATTCTATGCACAAAATCCTCCCCCACAATCCGAAGCTCATTATCTAACAAATGAAGCTCTTTATTCTTGCAGTACTTATAATGATTAAGGTGGATTATAGCCGATGGAATAACAAGAACCAATAAAGGAATTGCTACTACAGACAGATACTTCCAATCAAAATCTAGAGTCCAAAATAACCCCACAAAAACCACAATGTAAACCAAAAGCATCCAAAGCTTTTCAAAATGTTTCCAAAACGACAATCTCAACACCATTATTTGTATCAATAGAATTTGTATTAAATGAATTGTGCAAACGTTAAACGAATAAAAGAAATTCTTACTTTAACTTTTGGGACTAGAAACCCCTCGATAAGCAGCTACTTTCAATATAAACCTCCTAAATAGCAATCAAACAGTACCAAGGCCATAAGAAAAATGCCGAACGCTATAAAGCGGTATCGCCAATATTTATTCATGTTAAATCTATTCCCCGTAATACCAATCAGTATATTGATAATGGAAAGAAAAAGGACTGACAATTGATTATCGTTCATAGAATAATAATAGTTTTAACAGCATGCCAACCAATAGAAGTTCTTAGCGGCGTTTGGCTTACGGCACGCGAAAGACAGGAGGTAGAGCAATGAACGCCATATGCACCAGGCTAGAGCGCTAACAAAGGTTAGGGTAATTAGTGTTATCGGTATCAGTTGGTTTATTATCATAGTTTGAAAAATAAAAATAGATTAATTCTTTCAGAATCGAAAGTCTGCCAGCGAGGATCGGAAGAAATTTAAAACTAAAACCCTTTATACACTTATCGGGATAGGCCCTTTTATGGACAGTAAAGGGTTCTTGACCAGCCGTAAAGGATCCTTGACCAGCCGCAAGGAATCCTTTTCCAGCCATAAAGGGTTCTTGACCAGCCGCAAGGAATCCTTTACCAGCCGTAAAGGGTTCTTGACGGACCGTAAAGGGTTCTTGACTAGCCGTAAAGGGTCCTTGACTAGCAATAAAGGGTTCTTGACTAGCAATAAAGGGTTCTTGACTAGCCGTAAAGGGTTCTTGACTAGCAATAAAGGATCCTTGACCAGCCATAAAGGATCCTTGACCAGCCATAAAGGATCCTTGACTAGCCGTAAAGAGTTCTTGACTAGCCGTAAACGGTTCTTGACTAGCCGTAAAGGGTTCTTGACTAGCCATAAAGGATCCTTGACTAGCCATAAAGGATCCTTGACTAGCCATAAAGGGTTCTTGACCAGCCATAAAGGGTTCTTGACTAGCCATAAAGGGTTCTTGACTAGCCGTAAAGGGTTCTTGACCAGCCTTAAAGGGTTCTTGACTAGCCATAAAGGGTTCTTGACTAGCCGTAAAGGGTTCTTGACTAGCCGTAAAGGGTTCTTGACTAGCCGTAAGGAATCCACTTCTGCTCGCCATTTGTTCGAATGATTAACAAAAAAGAGATCGATCTTTTTTGTTTAATCTATTTATTTATCCAAGCAGGCCTTAGGGAGATGGTTTTCAGCTGTTCTTAAAATTAGGTGTGCTAATTTTTAATCTTTTATGCAGGGTGAAGGCAGATAGCACAGCCTCCACCCTAGGTTATGGCTAACGCGCAATAATGGAGGTAGATTCACTCCAGTCGCCGCTGCCGAGCGCATTTCGGCCTTGTACCCGCGCAAAGTACCGCGTGCCTGGTTCGAGATTGCCGATAATGAACCGACGGGAATTTCGCACGGCGTACGATTGCTCCCAGCTGATACTTTCAGTATCGCCCAGCATCCTTACGACTTCGATCAGATATTCCGTTGCAACTTTATCTGCTTGGAAGCGAACGCTAATTTCGCCACTAACTGTCCCATCACCCATACGAACAAGCATGATCGGCCCGGGTTTAGTCAATGTACTGCTTGGCTTTCCTGGAATTAATGCGGTGCTGCTGATAATAGCTGCGCTGCCCTGCGCGACGCTATTGACCAAATGCGCCAGTTCCCGAAATGCATCCAATAGTTTGACCCTACTCTCGTCTTTCAGCTCTTTATCATTCTTGCTCCCACCACGGATCGCCACCTGTAGCTTCTCCATATAATCTGCTGCCAGCTCCATAAAGCTTTCAATTAGCGTATTGGTCGTCGTGAAATGTGGATTGTCGGCCAGTGCAATGCTGACTTTGCCAGCCAACACGGCTAATTCTTCATTTCGTAGATTGGTATAGTCAATCCTTGCTTTTAATCTTCTCATTTTTCTGATTTTTTAAATGGTTAAACTTATTTGTTAATTGTAGCGTAAGTTTTACGGGTACCCATTCGTCTATCTTACAACACAAAGTTTATCAACCGCTTACAAAAAAAAAAGACATGGAGGCCTATGGGAACGAAAAAGAACGAAAAAGAACGAAAACGGACGAAAAAGAACAAAAACGAACGAAAACGAACGAGTTGGAAAAGCTTTTGGCGTTCTTATGTAACAAGGTCAAATCGGGAAATCGGATGAAATGGAGAAAAAAAGTACTTTTAGCGAATAGCCGATAATCATGATTTTGAAGGGCCAGAAATCGGAACAGTCGGAAACTGACAGGAAGTTAATATTCTTTCATCTTTAAGTTGGGGTTGTAATGGGCAAATGAGCGGTATAGACCTTCCCTCCTGACAAAGCTGTTAATCATTAAACATAATTTCGCAATAGAAAGTGGCGGATAGTTTGATCGGTTTGCGATCGGAATCAGTGTAGGGAAAACTAATATCTAGTGTACCGCGTGCTTTGTTTGTCTCTAGATCGAATTCTTGAAACAGTATGGTTCCCGTACCATAATACGTGGTATCTAAATTAAATTTTGCAGACGATATGGCGGCGAATGGGCCGGGTGAATCTAGGTAAAGCAACCGGTCTATGCCGGTTAATTTATCCTGTCCATCAAATGGAAGCAAATGATAAGGTTGATCGATTAATATAGAACCATCATATGGCAATCGTAGAAACAGCGAGAAATCCCCCTGCGTATTTTCTTTATGTTCGGGACTTAGGCTTGAAGAGAACTGCAAATATGGTTCTTCCACTTTTTCGACATGAATGATTGGCGTACGTCGAGCACCGGGTGGAAGAAACAAAGGCAGGCGATCAATATATTTTACACCGTTTATACTTCCGCTAAGCTTGATGTCTGATTGCAGCGCTTCATCTTCATCGTCGCATCGTAGAAATAGTATCGCGCAAAAAAAACACAGCAAAAGAGGTAAAGGGTTTGTCTTGATGGTGTTAAACATGATGTTTTCTTTTATATATATAAAGGTAAACGCGCCGATATGTCATGCTTCGCGAGTACCTATTTGTGTTTTACAGTCGATGTACTAACTAGCTAGAGCTTGGTATCCGGGTTTTGTAGGCACAGCTGTTCTTAAGCCTGTTTTTATTTCAATTTCTTTTTTTGCAAGTTAATATCTTGAAAATCGCCATCGAACAATTCTTTGTACACAGGTGCTTATTAAATTTCACAATTAATATGATCAAATCAGATACAAAGATCTAACCTGAGTGGTTTAAACTATTCGTATCGCACTTAAAGATAACAAATTACAACATTCACACAAAGAAAAAAGGTGTTTTATTTATTTTATTAAGGAATTACGATCATAAAAGTTAGCCTTTTTCGGTGTACATCTGCCGGTCGGCGAACATACCGATCTAAACGACTGTCAACTTCGTAAAAAAATGCCGGATCGATTTATCGATCCGGCACCAAACACTATTCTAAATTATTACAAAACACTACTTTTAATAGAATTCAATCATCCTCCATTCGCTCATCTGGAAGATCGTCGCTCCATTGTTCGCGACCACCACGATGCGGTACCTTGTATAAGGAGTGGTATTCTCGAACTCGAATCTTCTTGTCTGGGTGCGTCCACTGAATACAATATCCGTTCTCGTGTCGAGCACAGTCCAGTCTGTTCCGTTGTTGGACGCTTCCAATCTCCATGTTTTAGGATCCCGAGTGTCGGCATCATTTCCAGAGGTGAAGGTGTAGGCCCCCAATGCCTTGGCTGCAGGGAAGGTTAACTGGAACCACATCCCCGACGCGTAGTTCTGGGTAAGGTATTTCGTTCCCGTGTTGTTGTCCACCAACTTCCGCGATCCTTCATTAGCACCCGATCCACCATTGTTCTCGTGGCTTACAGCAAGAGTTGCCTGCCCTGTTACATCGCGTTCTCGGCGCACAAGCGAGTCGATCCGGAAGTACGAAATTGCCAAGTTGTCGTTTATAGGGCTCCCGGCGGCACTGATCAATTTAACGGGTATCATGTAAGGGGTGCCCATCTCAAGTTCGCCTGCATCAACAACGATCTTGAGCGGATCTGAATCTGCCTTTCCTTTTCTGATAATGGTTTGCAATCCGGAAATGGTGTAGGAGCTCTCTGGAAAAGGCTGGAATTCCGTACCATGCTGTTGGTTGTACGAAGCGATTAAACTTTGATCCACTTGGAACTCTAATGGAATGTCTGCCTGCGGATGATGTATGCCTCCGTATGATCCACCGAAATTGATATCCTGTAAGGTGTCGATAACAAAAAGGTTCACGCGAGCTTCATTATCATAGGCCTGTGCCATATAGATTGTACCTTCGTTTTCTACTTCGTAGACAACGTCCTTTGTGCAGGAGCTTGCTCCTGTGGTCAAAGCTAGTGCCGCGACGCAGAGAAGTCGATGTTTATATATTGATCTAACTATATTTTTCATTGTTGATTTATCAAATTTTTGATACCATAATTTTTCGTCTACCATCCTGGATTTTGTACCATCAGCTCATTTTTTAGGATCTCGCCATTTGGTATCGGCCAAAAGTAATCACGTTGACGGAATGTCCGTGTCTCTATCAATGTGGGTTCGTAGAATGCGTTTCCATCGGCGAACATATTCATTCCAAAAACATCACCAGCAAACTCTGCGGCAGCCGTTTTCCATCTTCGACAATCGAAGTAGCGCGAATTTTCAAATGCCATCTCTATCTGGCGTTCTTTACGTATCGCTGTGCGCATTGCTGCTTGGGAAGCTGGAACAGGTAGTTGCGTAGCTCCGCCTCCATAGGTTGGCACCCCTGCCCGGGAACGTATCAAGTTCAGGTAGGTTACGATATCGGCATTACCGGGTGCATATTCATTGAGCGCTTCGACGTAATCTAGGTAGATCAAGGCCAAGCGTAGCTGTACCGACCCCCTATCGTTGGAGTTTGCCACGACATTCTTGCGAACGATGTATCCTGTCGGAGATACGTCAGACGTACTTTGCTTACGCCCTGAGTTTCCGGAAAGCTCCATATTGGTAATAACTTCGCCAGTGTTGTTTCCCTTGTTCAGCCAAAGGCTTTTGTTGTAGGTCACGCCAACATAAAAGCGAGGTTCCCGATTTTTCCATGGATTGAACGTAGAACGTGCCTTGCTGTCAAACGGAGCTTTATAATCTGAAAAACCATTTGGCTCGTAACCTGACTGTGGATTATCGATAGGTAGTCCGTTTGCCATGGCGTATGCATCTACCATTTTCTGGGTGACGCCCAAGGCTCCGGCTCCCTGTACATCGGTGGTGTATCCGATATGCTTGGGCGTTTTGTCATATTGCGATCGGTTCATCGATTTCGGACGTGCAAATATCCATTCCTTGTTCCAGTCCACCGACATAACGTAGCGTGTAGAGTTATAGGCCTGCATGAAAGGATCCGCATCAGCTTGAACGTACAGATCGTATGTTGTCGGTACAAATTCGTCGATAAAAGCTTTCGCCGCATCCGCTGCCAATTTCCACTTGTTCTGATCGTAGGTTTGGTTGATAAGCTGCTTTCCATCCTTGTTGGTAAGCGAAGCAAGATCTGTATTTCCGTTGAAAAGTGGGCTGGCGTTAAGCATCAACGCCTGCTGGCGGAACGCCTTGGCCATACCCTGCGTCATGCGGCCAAATTCCTGATTGACGGGCGTAAGTGGAAGTTCCTGATACGCTACATCGAGCTCACTAACAATGTAATTGATGCATTCTTCCATGCTGTTTCTTGGCAAGAGTACATCCGCAAGAGGAGCATCCGGCGCCAAGACGTTTTCAACAATTGGAACTGGGCCATAAATGCGCACCAAGTAAAAATAGTATATCGCTCTAAGTGCACGCGCTTCCGCTTTGTACCTAGATTTATAGGCCGGTGTGATTTCGTTCGTTTCTACAGCGCCATCAATGTTGGCAATGAAATCCGTCGCATTCCGAATACTCTTGTAAAAGTTGTCATAATACTTAGACACCTCACCATCGGTCGTTGCCCAAGTACTTCTGTTCATGTTGTTGGCATAGTTGAAGTCCCAGTTGTATTTTGCCTCATCCGAACCCGCTGTCCAAGGACCAGCGAATTGCTCCGATTGCCGTTGGGCAAGTTCGTTGGGCAGGTTCGCATAAACCTGAATCAGATAATTATCAATGTTTTCCTTTGATTTAAATATATCTTCGGCAGTAAGCACGTTGTCTGGGATCTGATCAAGAAACCCTGAACAGGACGTTGAAAATAACAAGCCCGTCATAACGATTGCTGCCCCTAATTTGCTTTTTAAATAGCTTTTCATTTTCGTGTGATTGAAGAGTGTAAACAATGTTGTCTAGAAATTGGCCTGAATACCAAGTGAAAAAGTTCTTGTATTTGGATAGGCTGAACCGTTGTTGCTGTTAAGCTCCGGATCCCAGAGTTTGAAACTGCTCCAATAGAGCAAATTTACACCCTGTGCGTAAATCCTAGCGGATTTAAGTCCGTAGGCTTTCAATTTTTCACTACGCAGGTTGTAGCCTAGATCGACAGTTTTTAGGCGTAAGAAATCAACATCTTTCACCCACCATGTCGAGCCTACCGAATTATTCTTGTTGACCGAATTCCCGTAGCCTAAGCGTGGGTAGAAAACATCTTCCGAAGGGTTCTCTGGGGTCCATCGTGACTCTGCAATTGCATGTAGGTTGCTTCGCTCTGGTCCTGTACTGTTGTTGAACGGAAGGATGCCGTCACCGGATAGTAACCTATCAGCTCCATCTACCCCTTGGAAGAACGCACCAACATAGAAGTTTTTGTAACTGACGTTGAATCCTGCTCCGTAAACGAGATTCGGAACATCTCCATTTCCGATCCTTGTCTGGTCATAGGTATTGATTACACCATCGCCGTTAAGGTCTTTATACCGGATATCTCCTACACGCTGCGTTCCAAGTGCCGATTGGCTTGCATGGTTGTCGATTTCTGCCTGGCTTTGGAAAAGTCCGTCCGCCACATAGCCATAACGAGATAGGAAATTCCTTCCGCGGCGCTCCATGTAAGGGAATAACTGTTTTGGGTTGTCGTTATCGATAACCTGATCCTTGTTGTAAGAAAATGTACCATTGAACGACCAGGTTGTTTGTCCCAGTTGAAGTCCTTCTAGGGAAATCGTTCCATCAAATCCTTGGTTGGATATCTCTCCCAAGTTACCAAATGGTTGATTTTGCAGTCCTAGGTAGTTGGGTAAACTTGCGCGCTGAAGAAACACCCCCGTGCGGTTTTCCTTGAACCAATCTACTGTGACGTTTAACTTCCCTTTCAGGGTAGTGAATTCCAATCCTATATCCTGCTTATGTGACTCCGCCCATGTTACATCGTAACCATAGTCGGATATCGCAACACCATTATTGTAGTCTTTAAATCCCGATCCTGTATAGAATGAGTATCCACTGGCTCCTGTGCTCACCAAGGTCATGAACCCAAAGCGTCTTCCTCCTCCTCCAGAGCCGGTAATACCGTTGGAATAGCGTAATTTTACCATCTGGAATGTTTCCTTCGCACCCTCGAAGAATTTCTCATTGGACAGGATCCAGCCTACTCCAAACGACGGGAAGAAACCATAGCGACGGCTAGGAACGAAGTTTTCCGAACCATCATAAGCGAAGTTAAATTCAGCCGCATAACGGTCGTCGTAGAGGTAGTTTGCTCTTCCAACCACGCGTTGGGTACGGTAAGGAAGTGAACTTGTTAGGTCTGTGGCAAAAGCGCGTACCTCATCGGTCTGGGTATATAGAAGTAGACCTGTTACATCATGGTTTCCGAACTGACGGTTATAGTTCGTGCCGCCCTCAAAATAGAATTGGCGCATTCCATTGTTTGCCCTTCTATATCCAAGGTTGTCTGTACCGTTGGATAATGTTACCAGATTCAGTGATCCGTCTTCTCGGTATGGGTTCGCGCGATCAATACCGTAAGTGTTGCGAAATCTATAACGGGAAATGCTGTGCGAATTGTTCGTATCGAAAGAGAACATGGCATATGCGCTAAGTCCTTGGGTAAAGAAGTCCAATTGCTGGCTGATCCTCGCATTGGAATAAACCTGGCTGCGGAAGTTGTTGATATATCCGGTTTGGGTTGCAAGTGCATAGGGATTGGGCTGTGCATCGTTGGATTGGTTTACCGCAGGAACGAGGTTCCCTGGATACATAGTTGGGTACAGCACCGGATTAGTTTGCATAACCTTATCGAAAATAGATTGTACGCCTGCAGCAGGATTCGCGTTAGCCTGTGAGATGTCGGTCTGCCCGTTGGGGTAATTGGTGTTTGTTATGTAGCCTTGAATACCGAGCGAGAACTTGGTCGTCTTGGTCCAGTCCATGTCGATGTTAGAGGTAAAGTTATAGCGCTTGAAGCGTGAATCCGCTTTGTAGTCCTGCAAGGCATCCATATTGAGCAAGCTCGACTCATCATAGTAAGCTACCGAGGAATAGAATTGTGTGGTTTCTGAACCGCCTCTGGCACTAAAATTTGCACGACGATTGTACGAAGCACTTTTAAAAATCTCGTTCATCCAGTTCACGTTAGGATAGAGATACGGGTCTACGCCGTTAAGCGTATTATCGATATATTCCTGACTATACTCTGGCGTTAATCCAGAGGCTACCATCGCTTCATTACGTAGGCGCATGTACTGTTCCGCATTTGTAAGCTCAGGAGATTTGGTGAAATTAACCATCCCTTGGTTATAGTTGAACATCAGTGTAGGCTTTCCGCTGCGGCCTTTCTTTGTGGTAATGAGGATGACGCCATTTGCTCCCTGCGCACCATATACTGCTGTGGAAGACGCATCTTTTAAGATCGTCAACGTTGAAATGTCTTCCGGATCAAATGCATTTAGGTCCCTTCCTTGCACCCCGTCTACGACAATAAGTGGCGAGGCACTGTTCTGCGAATTAAACGTGGAAATACCTCGTATCCACACATCGGCAGAATTACTACCCGGTAGACCTGATCGTTGGACGCCCACTAGGCCCGCAATACGCCCGGCAAGAGTGGCACTAAGGTTGGCTACCGGCTGTTTCAGGTCTTCGACCTTGACGGTAGCTTGGGATCCGACCATGTTGATCTTTCGCTGCTGGCCGTAACCGACGACCACAACTTCATTAAGGGAGTTGTCTTCGCCTTCCAACATGACATTAATCACGATACTCGTTGTGACACGCTGCTTAAGGGACTTGTAGCCGACATAGCGGTACTCGAGGCTATCGCCTTGGTTAGAAATGATGGCGTAATTTCCAGCTTCGTCGGTCGAGACGGTTGTTCGGCTGGAAAGATTGGTAATCGAAACACCAATTAGCGGTTGATTTAGGTTGTTCTGTACTTTACCGGTTATGTTCAGCGTACCCTGCGCCTGTGCAGATACGATGGCACAACTCAAAAAGAAGAGACAAACTAAAACGTTCTTGCAAATGGATTGCAACATTTTGTTTTTCATAACTTTTAGTAATTGCTTGTTTAGCCCACTGTTAATACGTTAGTCAGTTTCGGCACGTGAAAGTAGTGAGTTATAGCGCTTACTATTGTTAATGACTTCCTAATAAGATGTTAATGGATTGTTAATGCGATATTTGCTTTTGGATGTCTTAATGCGAAATCAGTTGATGCTTTAAGTGTAACTGCCTATCTTATTGGTCAAATGGTATTTTTTCCTACAGCATACTGGTAACAAACAGGTTTGATCGTGCGAAAACCTTTTGGTTTGCTAAACATTCAACTATCGGATTTAATACTATGACTGAATTCCCCAGCGCGAGGCCGGGGATTTCTTTTTTAACCTTACCTGAACAAGACTGTTATCTGCATCGCCGATAATATGAACGATTGTGTACGAACTATTGCGCCATGCAACGTTGCCCCCGATTTTTGTTTTCTAGCGCAAGCTATTTTATAGCAGCTCCAATATGAAGAATACAACGATCCGCATGAACAAGATAAGACAGATGCTAAAACAGTTAATTGTACCAAACCGGGAAGACTTCAGTTTCAAAAACGGGAAGGCTTCATATAATCTTAAGTGTAATCTTCCCCGAAAACAGTTACGATTATTAATGCAGTTTTATAATTTAGGGACAATGAAAAAAAGTAAGTTTAGCTAGCCACAGATCATCAAGATTTTTTCAGAGCAGGAAGCTGGTCAATCTGTTTCGGAGATCTGCCGTGAGCACGGAATTAGCCAAGGAACCTTCTATTCTTGGAAGAGCAAGTATTCGGGCATGGAGATTTCCCAGCTCAAGCAGCTTCGGAAAATGGAAAAAGAGTTTGCGCAGTACAAAAAGATTGTTGCCGAGCAGACTTTACAGATCACAGTTTTAAAAGACGTTATCGAAACCCGAACGGAGTGAGTTCATGAGTGCCAATGGCTAAGGGAAGATTACATAGGCACTGTTCCGTTTTTTATGCTGATACTTGCCCCTGACAATGGTATCCCTGTGGAAGCATCAGTCACTGCGAGTCATTTTTCGAGGCGGCGCCATCGCCCTCGTTAAAAGAATAATCCAATGCACGACCTATTTTAGAAACAGATGTACAATGTGCTGTCCGCTAAGGGGCAAAACTTACGACAACAACCGTAAGCCAGCCCCATAGCGATCAGTTTTTAAAATTCAAGGGTGATAAACCCATCTCCCGGCATGCTTTATGACAATTTGAACACGATTGCGATATCATTGATCTGCGCTGTTTCCGGAACGGTGATTTCTAAGCCCGCCTCATTCTGCGAGAAGACGATCTTGCCCTTATGGCCGAGCATGATCACTTTATTTACTTTCGAACTATTTGGTTTATTTGCAAAAGAAGCTACGCTAATCTTCCGCTCTGAAGGCCAGCCCATTACGATAGCATATACATCTTTTCCCTTCTGTGTGAAACGAATGTCTTCTTGAGTAAACGGCTTGCCTTTACCTTCATTGAATCCCTGAGCATGAAGTTCTGGAGCTTCTTTCTGTGCAGGGCCTTCGCCGAAAGTATGCCAAGGCCTAGTTCCAATGATGGCTTCTGCATTTACCTGCATCCAATCAGCAATTCCCTCCACGACCTTTCTTGCCTTATCATCAATGGAGCCGTCTCCTCTCAACGGCACGCTGAGCAGAAGGTTACCATTCTTACTGACTACATCGGCTAACATATGGATTACTGTCTTTGCAGATTTGTAGTGACCATTCTCATATATCCTTCGATCGTAATGCCAAGCACCGATACAAGTACATGTTTGCCATGGTTCGGGTTCTATCCGATTGCTCTGTCCGCGCTCAATATCCCAAACCATACACTTACGCTGTTGTTCGTTAAGTATCTTCCCATTGATAACAGCTTGAAGTTTTCCTTTATTCAATTTTTGGCTTTGGTTGTAATAATGTGCTGCGATTTCAAGTCCGACGTTACTTATTGGCCATAATGGAAGCGCCGTATCATCAAAATACACCACATCGGGATTATAGTTATCAATCAGTTCGATCGTCCGGTCACGAAAATTATTACAGTAAGATTCTGTTGGAACATTGACACCCGTATTAACATCCCAGTGCCATTGTTCATGAACCGTATGATCTTTCTCACTATTCCGGCTTAACGCATGATTTTGCGCATATAGACCCTGGGGATCGTAACCATTCCACCACTTCCCTGTTCCGTCCTCTTTCTTTAATTTCCCATCATAAGGCACACCAGCCAGTGGTCCCTTTTTGTCGGCGCGTTGTGCGGTTTCGTACCAGGTCCAAGCATGTGCCGCGTGTACACTAACACCGAATCGCATACCTCTTCTTTTTGCAGCTTTTTCCCAGCCTTGAACGATATCTTTTTTCGGTCCAAGTTTGGTGCTGTTCCAAGCATGGTGCGTGCTGTTATAAAGATCAAAATTATCATGGTGATTGGCCAGTGCCATAAAATATTGTGCGCCCGTCGTCTTATAGAGATCCATGAGCGACTCTGGATCCCAATTTTCCGCTGTCCATTCATTTATAACATCCTTAAATCCAAATTTTGAAGGGTGACCATACTTTTGAACATGAAAATTATATTGATCGGATCCTTCTTGATACATACCGCGGGCGTACCAATCGCCCCTTTCCGGTTGGCATTGTGGTCCCCAGTGTGCCCATAATCCGAATTTTGCATCCTTGAACCAAGCGGGAACTTGATAGCTTTCAAGGGAAGTCCACTCTGGTCTGAAGGGTACCTTTCCCCAATTTTCAGCTCCGTAAGTAAACTTACTCAGATATAGTGTTGGTATACCTAAGCCCAAAGCTTTTACCATAGTTCTTCTATTCATCTTTTTTTAATTTTAGATTTATCTTAATAAAAATACCGTTAGCACTGATTCACTATAGTAGTTAATGCAACGGCTTATAAATGGTCGCCATATTCAAATTCAAATTTAAGCCAAGTTCCCTGCTACAGGAAAAACTATATCGACCAAAAGTAAAACAATATCGATATTTTACATACATCACAAGAGGTTTTCTTCGTACAAATAAAACATGCGTTCCATCGGTATCGATTTGTCTGATGATGCCCCACCCGCGTTATCCTGAAGCGGAGATACCGTATCCTCCCATTCTTCTTGCATCGGTAAATTTCCATCTCCAAGATTCCGACCTCTTTGATACCATCGCGAGCAATCTTCCAATGACATTCCTTTCTGTGAAGCGCTATGTATTTCACAATTAATTCAGGATCGTTGCGAACGATCAAGCATTTGACATTAGCCCTATATAACCATCTAAAAAAACGCATCAATTCGATGGAAAGAAAATCAGGCGCTGTTCAAGCGGTTTTCAAGATGAAATCACGTAAAGTTTAAATCTTTACACCATCAGGTTTTAATCTATAACGACGTCAAAATTAAAAATCAGAAACCCACTTAAATTGACTATAATCGACATTAAACCACACTATATCGACTTTCACGGCAATTTCTTATCGGCAAATCGAAAATAAATAATGATATTTAATGCGCTAACTATTTAACGTACGCAGCAGGACTGTACCGAGTAAAAAAGAAACAAGATTCACTAATCATGCTGGGAGAAAAACATCAATTAGAATTTACACTATTAAATATCGGATATGCGGAGCATCATGCAGATTGGAACTGGAAGGACATCAACAGTCCGTTTGCACGGATTCATCTTATAACCAAAGGTACGGCAAAAATTCATCGTGGGGGCAAGACGTATGTTCTGCGGGAAAACCATGTATACCTGACACCTTCTTACACACCGCATAGTTACGAATGTGATGGCGATTTCTCTTTATATTATATACACATCTACGAAAAGCTAGAAAAGAAGTCCAGTATCTTCGACCTCATGCATTTTCCAGTAGAGATACAAAGTGATGATTTGCTAAACCAGCTTATCGAAAGGCTAAAAGCTATAAATCCAAAACGAGAACTTTCGATTTATGATCCGAAATCGTACGACAACTCTAGCGAACTCATCAAAAACATCGCATTCCAAAATACCACGCCTATCGCATTGGAATTTGAAAGCCAAGGTATCATAAAAGTACTACTTGCTCGATTTTATGCTTTCACCGAACCTAAAACAAAGCAAGCTGACGCACGCGTTTTGCGGGTGCTCGATTATATCCATACCAATATTCATTCGGCTATCAGCATTGATAAACTTGCAGAGATATCATTTTTAACCAAGGATCATCTGATTAGATCCTTCAAAAAACAGTTAAACTGTACGCCCGGAAAATACATCAACAGGAAAAAGATTGAGAAAGCTCAACTCATCATGTTATTGGAAAACCCCAGTATACAGGAGCTTTCCTATAAACTCGGGTTCGAAAACGTTTCGTATTTTAATCGTTTATTCAAGAAACTAACTGGAGAAAATCCCAGTGCATACAAAAGGAGGTTAGCACATCATACGGATAGTAGATAATGTGGTAAATGATCTAGGTCTGGTGCCGATGAACAACCTATCTCCTACCATTATCAAAATTTTGCAAAATCTAACGTTAACAGTCCCTCCTGCTTCATTTCGAGCCAAAAAGCTTCCGGAATGACCTTTTTGGCTAAATCCGTATTTCTTTTCACTTTACCGGGCTTTGTGGTGTTCAGGGCTACACTCGAAACACCGGGAATAGCGAAACCAAAAGCAAAGCAGGCCTCTGCCGGAAGAATGGAAAACTGATCACATATTTCCCAAAATTTACTACGCCATCTATACAAAGATTGTCCTTCCGATGTATTACGGTCTATAAAATTATAATTATAGAAATCACTACCAATTAAAAAGCCGCCATTGAACACAGCTGAATTTATAACCGTCACATCCTTCGCTCGTAGCTCGGCAATAAAATCAATTAATTCACTCGGATGGTCATGAAGCGTTAAACTATTCGCGATCATTACCCAATCAAGCTCCACATCGTTTGAAATTCTTTTAACAACTTTCCAGTCTTTCGATCCGACGCCAACTCCCTTCACCTTTCCAGAAGCTTTCAATTGTAAAAGAGCTCTGTAAGCCTCTAAAATATCTTCATACAACTTAACTTCTTCCTCGATGTTCTTTGCTTGGGCAAGATATTCGTCTGGGTCGTGTACAGACACCAATTGCGCTTCATACTTGCCAAGCAATTCATTTCCTTGGTAATAACAATCCAAAATACCATCAAAACTTATTTTTTGAACAGCATCGTGTTTAATTCCCTTCCAAATACCCTTCTCAAAAGTCGGTTCCTCCGCTGTGAGTGGCACCTGATACCATCCCAATTTATTACTTATCAATACATCCGAAGGATTGATCTGTAGATCATCCAAGCACCTTCCCAGCATCTCTAGAGAAAGTCCAGCACCATACTTACCGGCTGAATCAAAAACAACATTCGAATCTGTATGTAAAAAGCATTCTTTAACTATCGCCAGTTTGACATTGTATTCCACCTCCTCATAGAGGTTTCCTAAAGCGCTCGTACCAAATATAACCGGAGGCAGGCCAAGCAGGGATTTTACCATATGCGTTTTTTCGTTCATTGATTTATCTTGAAATTGGAAATATCATTTAAAAACTAATCTACAGAACTTTTTTTACCCTATAACCAAACATAGCAAAAAAGTTATGATACAACATGCTTTGCATTTGATCCAATACACAATTGTTTGTTCAAGATTTTCATATGCGAAGCAAAAAACCGTCTTTTGTAAAGAATCAAGATATAAGATGATCAACAAGGATTTATTATTTCAGCTTGTAGAAGAATTAGAAGTGTATGGCGCAGGTGAGTCGGCGAACGCTACATTGCCTGACTTTCTGAACTACATGTACCTCAAGCATTCCATTGGATATCCAAATACACGTAAAGTAGGAGGAGGCAAAACGCTAATGGAAAAGAAAGACGTTCCGGCGGAGGACTTGGGAAAACTACTCTTGATGATGAACCGATATGCCAAACATTATATCAAAATTGCATTTGATGGTACAGAATTGCAGACTCCTGAAGACTTCACCTATCTCATGGTTCTGTTTTCCTACGACAAACTTTTACAGTCAGAGCTCATCAGAAAAAATGCAATGGAAAAAGCCTCGGGCAACGAAGTGATAAAAAGATTGATCAGACTCGGGCTTATAGAAAAAGCTCCACATGTGGAGGATAAAAGAGCCAGGCCTATTGCCGTTTCGAAACAAGGTCGCACACTGCTCTTTTCTCTGCTTCCAAAAATGAAAATCGTGGGAAACGTTTTAATCGGAAACCTTTCAGCCGAGGAACGTGATCTCCTAATTTTACTCCTTGCAAAACTTGACCATTATCATCATGCTTTGATGAATAATAATAATGATAGTCCATCACTGGAAAGCTATCTTCCCAAATAGATTGTCCTTATCGGCCATTTACTAGCTCCTATTAATTTTTACTTCTGAATTATCCGTCTGCGCATATGTGATCAGCATAAATCCTTGATTCCTATTTTTTCGATGTTACAATCGTCTGTATAATGGATAGTAAAGCTGATCAGCTGCTACAAGTATTGATCAAACCAAAAAAAAGAATAACAAAATACTAAAATAGTATTTTTTAATACTACATTTGTCATGTGATTTATCCCTTTTCCATATCAGCACGATGAAAATATACCTTTGTATTTTATTGACAGCAATGAGTTTATCGGCTATCGCACAGCGGATGACATTATCAGGCACCGTGCGAGATGCTACAACTGGCGAAACGTTAATAGGCGCTGTAGTGTCACAACAGGGAACCTCTAACGGTGTTCCCACGAATAGCTATGGCTTCTATTCTCTCTCGGTTAACCAAGGAAAAAACACCATCGTTTTTAGTTACGTCGGTTACAAAACCCTTGTGAAAGAAATTGACTTTAACGGCTCCGTAAAACATGACGTAGCCCTGGAAGTAGACCAGAGTTCGTTGGAGGAGGTTGTCGTATCAGCCTCGGCAAGAAATAAAAATATCACAACTCCACAAATGGGCAGCTTCAAGTTCAGCATAGAGGAAATTAAAAATGTCCCTGTGTTATTTGGTGAAAAAGATCTATTGAAGACCATACAGCTCCTGCCTGGTGTACAAAGCGGAGGTGAAGGAAGTGCAAACTTCTTCGTAAGAGGTGGCGGTGGAGACCAAAACCTCATCCTTCTTGACGAAGCCATTGTCTACAATGCCTCTCACCTATTGGGCTTTTTCTCGACCTTTAATTCCGATGCTGTAAAAGACGTGCAGTTTTATAAAGGGGGAATTCCCAGTCAGTACGGCGGCAGAATATCTTCTGTGATGGACATCACGATGGTTGACGGAAACCAGAAAAAGCTATCGGCAGAGGGCGGCCTTGGCTTGATCGCATCACGATTGAAGCTGTCTGGCCCGCTCCCGAATGATCGCGGCTCTTTCATGATAAGCGGACGCCGGACCTATGCCGACCTATTCCTCAAACTATCAGATGATCCTGATATCAATCAAAGCAACCTATTTTTCTATGATCTAAATGCCAAATTGAATGTAAAGATCAACGATCGTAACAGGCTGCTTTTTTCTGGTTACTTTGGGAAAGACGATCTGGGATTTGCCGATCGGTTTGGGTTTAATTGGGGAAATTCTACGGCGACAGTGCGCTGGAACCATATTCTTAGTGACCGATTGTTCAGTAATACCTCATTCATCTACAGTACCTTTAATTACAACGTAGGTATTACCGGCAATAATGGAGATTTCGACATTGCTTCAAAAATAGGAAACTGGAATGTAAAACAAGATTTCTCGTTTTACCCATCCAACCGATCAACCTGGCGCTTTGGATTTAATGCACTACGGCAAACGGTGAGCCCGGCAAGCCTAGATGCACAAGAAGGAGCCAATGTTAACTCCATCGAGATAGAGAAACGTAATGGACTAGATATTAGCGCGTATATATCACACGACTGGAAACCTTGGGATAAGCTATCCATCATATACGGACTTAGATTCGTAGATTTTATGGTGTTGGGACCAGGAACGTTCTACAGTTTTGATAACGCTGGCGAAGTGCTTAATGAGCGCGCTTATACGGGCAATAGCGTTCTCAAACATTACTTTAATCTTGAACCCCGTATTTCGGCTAGTTATCTATTGAATAGCAAAAGTAGCATCAAGGGATCGTACAACCGTCTGGCACAGAACCTACATCAATTAACAAACTCAACATCTGCACTACCAACAGATCAATACGTTTTAAGCAGTTTGAATATCAAGCCGCAATTGGCGGATCAATTTTCGATCGGGTATTTCAGAAACTTCAATGACAATAACTACGAATTTTCGGTGGAGTCTTACTATAAAAAAATGGCTAACCAGATCGACTTCAAGACTGGTGCTGATCTTCAGGCGAACACACGCCTTGAAGCGGAGCTTTTATACGGAAGAGGCCGTTCCTATGGACTTGAATTTTTCCTTCGAAAATCTTCTGGAAAGCTGAATGGTTGGGTCAGTTATACTCTTTCAAAAAGCGAAAGACAATTTGACGGCATAAATAACGGCACGTGGTTTAATGCTCGGCAAGATAGGACACACGATCTTTCTATTGTTGCTATGTACCGTTTAGCGGATAGCTGGACATTGGGAACGAATTTTATTTTCAATACCGGCAACGCGGTGACTTATCCTGCGGGTAAGTACACCATCAGTAACACGACACTATTCTATTATAATGAACGAAACGCCAATAGATTTCCAAATTATCATCGATTAGATATCTCGGCGACATACGAGCGTTTAGGAAATAATAACCGTTACGGCTCAAGCTGGACTTTCGGCCTCTACAATGCTTACAATAGGCGAAATGCCTACCTCATCGATTTCAGAGAGAGCGAGTTAAATCCTGCTATTACTGAAGCTTACAAAATTGCGCTGTTTGGGATTATACCATCAATTACCTGGAATTTTAAATTTTAAAAAAATGGGACTACTAAAGATATTTTATTTACCATGGTTGATACTTCTTTTCCTTTCCTGTGAAGAAGTCGTAGATCTACAACTTGATAATGCAGCACCAAGAACGGTCATAGAAGGTAACTTAAACGACTTAGGTACTACACAGGTCATCAGGATCTCTAGAACTTTACCTGTTGGTACCAATCAATTGAGTACAGCTGTGACTGAAGCAACCGTTACCGTCCGATCGTCTACAAATGAAGAATTTGTATTTACACATCATAAAGATGGTTTTTACCAAGCAAAGAATTTTGAGGTTAAATCTGGAACTGTTTACTCCTTAGAAGTATTTCTTGAGGGTGAAAAATTCGTTGCCACATCGCAAATGCCCGAATACGTCGAACTTGATTCATTGGGTATCACAAGCGAGAAAACCTTTAATACGCAAAACTATTATCCCACCTTTCAATTCCGCGATCCATTAGAGGAGAAAAATTACTACCTATATGAAGTCGCAATAAACAATTCACTTCTACGGTTTGCTTCCGCCTATGATGATAAGTTCAACAACGGAAGATATGTCACGCACAAAATCTCCGACCGAAACATCGATCTTCAATTGGGCGATAGTGTACAAGTTATTCGATATTGCGTAGATCAACAAGTTTACAAATACTGGAGTGATTTCGAGTCAATAAATCCTGGTGCGGCCGCGCCAGGAAACCCCACATCAAATATTTCCAATAATGCCTTAGGCTATTTTTCGGTATCTACAGCCAAGGCATATCGTTTCGTGACCAAAGAGGGAATGATAAAGTTGTAATCGTACAAAACTGTATTTGAAATATACCAACATCACCAGCAACTATGGATTACAAGCTCTTGAAAGAAATGCTTTCACTGTTAGCAGAATTCGAATCTGATAAAAGCTCAGCCAGTAAAGACAATACAGCATTTATACATTGGCTCTTAAAAGACCAAATGCTAACTGCAGACGATCTTAATAAAGATGAGGTGCCAAGCGATGATCTGAAGATAGTAGATTCGGAATTATTTGTCGCTATGGTCTTTCGTTTGACCAACGCCTTAGAATTACTCAATTTGTCCAGGTTTTGGAGAAGCGTACCCGCTCATTTTTCGATTAAGAACAACTTGCCTTTAGCCTCGACAACGGGCAAAGCATCATATGAATGGACATGTATTGAAGAGCAACATAGAACTGCCGACATCACACATTTTTTGGAAAAGGGTTGGTTGGTGCAGAAAGAGCGGAAAATCAACCAACGTACTTTTTTTCACGTACGGTTGAGTGAACATGGTGAAAAAGCACTCACGGACTGGCTTGAAGATGCTGTATCGAGAAACTCTTATTTATCCGCAGCTTTAACACAGGATGATGAAAATAATCTACTTAAGCTACTCAAAAAATTGACTGATAATTCTCCTCGCTAGCAATCATATTCTTTATAGTTTAGACTGGCCGTCATGATGCACTCGTTATTTTTTCTACTGTATAAAATCCCCTATAAGTTGTTTTGGAATTTCGCATATACATACTCGTCTAATACGATCCGAAACTAGGCTCATAAAGAAACCAATCGAAATAGGCTTTTGCGTTAGAAGATTCAGACAATGAGGAAGCGTATAGCCCGATCATTACACCGGTAAACCCGCCGGCAACTTCTGTCGACAAATAGCGCGTATCTAAAGCAGCAATTGCCGCATAATCTTTTACTTTGTTTTCTTTGATAAAAAACGAATATTGATGTGGATTCCCTACAATTTTTAGGGTCAGCTGGGCTGACGACACCTGCTTCTCGCCAGCGATGTAAGTGAGAGAACCTACTTTAACGCGTAATTGAACTACATATCCCACGTCCTTTTTCCGAACCAATAGGTCATAATGGTGCGTATTGTTCTGGAAGAGCGTTATCCCGGCTTCGGCATCTTGATCTGTAGAAGCAAGCTCCAACGCTGTTTCAGCGATGAAATCGTGCTCTGTTTGACGTCGTGCTACCATAGAAACAGCATCCAAATCATTCAGCGTATGCTTACTAGCCGAAATCCTTAATTTTCCTTTTCTTTCGGACAGTGAATAATGCGCGCGGATAGGATTTCGCAGAAACTGCCATTCCACACCCAGTTCAGCCTGATCAAACTCGGTGCGATTGGGTTTCGCTTGGAAAGGAGATTGTGGAAGTGTAGGCACATCCATCTTGATATCTACCGTTCCATTTCCATTCACTTGTGGCCACCCGCCAGCAGGCCAATCTACCGGCGCCAGAAAAGTTTCCCTGCCGAGAACGTGATAATAGGCATAGCGCTGCGTCACGCGAAAACCTAGAAATACCGCCCACCAAGAACCATCAGCAGCCTGAACCAAATCGGCATGGCCTACACCTTGAATAGGGTTGCCTTGGCCTATTCTATTGGCGTGCGTGAGGATAGGATTTAATGGACAGGACTCGTAAGGTCCAAGCAGATTTTTGCTACGCCCAATGGTCGCGCTGTGCATATATTCTGTGCCACCTTCTCCAAGTAGCAGATAATAATAACCATCTTTCTTGTAAATATGCGGTGCTTCCGGAAAACGTCCACCTATACCTCCCCAAACTAGATTTTCCGGTCCGATGACTTTCCCGGTTTCCAGATCAATTTCGGTAACCCGTATTCCCTGATCTCCTTGCGTAACAAAATAGGTTTTGCCATCGTCATCCCAAAAGATATCCGGATCAATACTTTTGACGTCTACCCAAATCGGATCGCTCCAAGGTCCTGTCGGCTTTTTAGCGGTACAATAGAAATTCCCACCGCCGGATACATTGGTACAAATAACGTAGAACGTGCCTTTATGGTAGCGAATGGACGGCGCGAAGAGCCCGCCCGATGCCGGTGCATTTTTTAGCGGTAGCTGCTCATCTCTCGTGAGGCAATGGCCTATCTGCTCC
The DNA here is from genome assembly GCF_033955345.1 of Sphingobacterium bambusae. NCBI lineage: Bacteria > Pseudomonadati > Bacteroidota > Sphingobacteriia > Sphingobacteriales > Sphingobacteriaceae > Sphingobacterium > Sphingobacterium bambusae. The sequence goes on along the minus strand of NZ_CP138332.1, from coordinate 5,228,645 downwards.
CAGTTGACCAAATCTCGGCTATGATAAATGGGCAAACCGGGAAAATATTCGAATGAAGACGTTACGAGATAAAAATCATCTCCGACCCGGCAAATGCTCGGGTCAGGATTAAAACCTGGAATAATAGGATTTCGATAGCCTTGCTGCGCATAGGCCGCTGTGTATGCTGATGTGGCAAGCGCTATCCATAAAAAACAACGAATAAGAAATTTCATAAAACTATTTTTTGCTATTAACACATTATCATTTAGCTTATACACTTCTTGAATGTAGAAGAGCTATCAGCCATTACTTCTTCTGCACGGGGATATCGAGATAGACCGGCTTCATGCCGTCTGCCTCGGCTTTTACCCTGATTTGTCCGTTGTTCCCAAGCTTACGCACCACCGCCAGCGCCTTACCATGTAACGTCTGGCGCTGTGAAGCGCCGAAAAATGTGGTATCGGTAGGATTGCCGTTATCTGTCGCCATCAATTCCCCTGCTCCTTCCACTTCGAATCGTATATTCACCGCTGCCCGTGGCGCCAATGTTCCTTTCCTATCGCGCACTGTGACCTGTATAAAAGCTAACGCATCCGCTTCAGAACTTGCAGACTGTTCGCACATTATATCCAGCACATGTGGCTCTCCACTGGTGCGGACAATCGCTTCTTTAACTACTGCTCCTCCGCTTCTCGAGATAGCTTTTAGTTCACCTGTTATAAAAGGTACTTTCCAGGAAACATGCAGCAGCGAATCTGCCTTGGCTCGTTTTCCCAAGGATTTTCCATTCAGCAAAAGTTCGACCTCGTCCGCGCAGTTATAGTAGGCTACGACGTCTACGGTATCCCCCGCCGACCAATTCCAATGCGGAAGTATATGCAGCATCGGTTTGTTTGTCCAAATACTTTGATAGAGGTAAAATACATCCTTCGGGAAGCCTGCCATATCCACGATTCCAAAGTAAGAACTACGCGCTGGCCAGGTATAAGGTGTCGGCTCGCCCAAGTAGTCAAATCCTGTCCACACGTACATGCCTGAAACCCAAGGAAGGCGCTCGGAAAGAAACAGGCTTTCTTCATGCGTAGATCCCCATGGTGTGCGCACATGATCGTAGGCTGATATGTGCTTATCAGCATTCCCACCGTCGAAAGGAATATCCCAACGCGATGGCCATAAACGCACGATATCAATGGATACGTTATCGTAATGCCCCCGTGTAGAAAGTGCAGATACGCTTTCCGTAATAATCAACGGACGATTAGGATGATGTTTTGGATAGCTGCGCCAGTGCAGGTGATTGTAATTATAGCCCAGCAAATCCACGGCCTGCGAATTTAGCACCGGATTTTTTGTGGACAGCTCATTATTGGCCACAACCTTCGGTCGTGTGCCATCTAAGCTATCCACCAATTCGGCCAATCGCTTTGGAATGGAGGTGCCAAGCTCAACGGAATGCCACTGCTCTTGGGCCTCGTTTCCGAGACACCAGATAAAAAGCGAGGGGTGATTTCGATCCCTTTTGATGTGGTCAATAAAATCACGCTCGAACCAATCATCCCAATACAGGTGGTAATCGAATGGATTTTTCTTTATTTTCCAAACATCAAATGTCTCACTCATCACCATAAAGCCTAAGCTGTCACATAAGTCCAGAAAACCAGTTGCCGCAGGATTATGGGAAGTGCGGATCGCGTTAACACCCATCGATTTAAGCATCTCGAGCTGTCGTTTAGCTGCCTGCGGATGAAATGCTGCGCCCAAGGCGCCAAGATCACTGTGCATACACACGCCGCGTATCTTCCGATGTTGTCCATTGAGGTAAAAACCGCTATCCGCATCAAAATGAAAATAGCGAATGCCTGTTTTAAGCGTCAACTGGTCCAGGACGTCAGCACCGCTGATGAGTGAACAACGAACTTGATAGCAGTAAGGCGATTCGGGACTCCAAAGCTGAGGATCGCTGATCGTTATGCTATCCACAAACCGGGCTTGTTGCTGTACGCGAATTTCGCTAGCCTGTTTAGCCGTTTTCGTTGCTACGACCTTTCCATCGCTATCCAGCACTTCCCAACGCAGCTGCGACGTGCCATTTAACTGTTCACCGTGCATTATCGGCACATCAAGCAGCAGCGTTGCTTTTGTTTGATCTACATCGCGGCTTTTAACAAACAAATCACCCAAATGAACCTTGTTTTTTACAATCAGGCTGACGTTTCGGTAAATACCTGACCCGGTGTAGAACCGTGCATTAGGTTGCGCACTGTTATCTACCTTCACCAGCAGGATATTTTCGCGATCATCTTTGTGCAGGTATTCCGAAATATCGTATTGAAATCCTATAAACCCATTGGGTCGCATGCCGAGGTATTGGCCGTTAAGCCAAACCTCGCTGCGCTCATAAACGCCTTCAAAAGCAATCGACACAAGCTGCTCAGCACCATAAGGTAACTTAAATTTTTTGGCGTACCAGCCAATTCCGCCAGGAAGATAGGCGCCGCCGCTGCCGGACAGATTTGCTTTATCAAACATACCTTCAATACTCCAATCGTGCGGCAGGTTGAGCGATCGCCATGTTGAAAAATCGCGACCATCTGGATGCACTGAGTCCCCAAGCAAAAACCTCCAGTCGCTGTTCAAATCAAGCACTGTTCTAGGCTGTGCATCAACGGATACACACATTAAAACAAATAAACCAATCATGCCGCAACGCAGATATTCCAAGTATTTTATCATGGATTGCCTCTCCTTGCACTGGTGTTACGTCGCGCTTGCACCGCATTTTCATAATACGCCTTGCTCACATAATTGTACACCAAATATGCCGGGTCTTCACCCGAAAGCGCCTTATCCCGCAACACACCGAGCTGCATATAATCTTCCGTAAGTGACATAATCCGGATATCGCCCCAATCGACCACGTGCGTGTCGCGCTCGCGATTGTGCAAAGGCATCGCGCCGTTCATACGCATGGTATAATTGTCGGTATCCAACATATATGTTCCGCGCTGTACACCACGATTGGCCAGCATTTTATGATCGACAACCACATTAGCCCCACCTTTGAGCGAAAATGTCATCGTGCCATAATCGCCGGCAGCCATGAGCCAGGTATTACTTTTGTATTCCGGTTTCCAGTTCCAGGAATCCCCTTCCACGGTCTTGCCTTCGGTCACCGTGGCCCAGCTATCTGCCGTGCCGTAAAAGTACATCGGACCTACAAAATATTTGCTGGAGCCCTGCGCATCGAGATCCAAATACCAGATCTTTTCCTGATCTACCCCGCCAGAGAGAAATGTCCACAACTCATTATCGACAAATCCGGCATAGAAATTCTCTACTTCGAATCTTGCCGTGTCGCCATACACAATACCACCGCGCGTCTGCACGCCAAATACCACCTCATACGTGCCCGGAAACGCCATATTCAGCGTCACTTTTTTTTCTTGACTTCTTCCTTGAGGATGCTGCCACAGCGGGGTATATCGGCTGTCCATCAAACTGGTCAGATGGATGATATTTGGATTTGCCGGATCGTGTTCAATAGTATACGATGTTCCCTGTTTGATATCTGCCGCCTCCACATCTATCGCGCCAAGTTCGTATTTTTCGGGTGTGCACGCCGCCCAAAACAGGCAGCTACAGCATAGTAAAATGCACCAATATATCGATCTTTTCATTATCATTTACGTGTTAATCTAGTTATTAATCTTACTCATAAATTACGACTACCAACCTGCATTTTGCACCAGCAAACCACTTGAACGGGTGATCTGATTGCTCGGTATCTGCATAAAGCCTTTGGTAGTTACGAAGTTTTCCCGTTTTACGATTACTTGATCCGGAGCCGTTCCGCTGAGCACATTTTCCGTCATGACCAAGCTACTCGCAGCAGTTTCTAAACCTTGTCGCAAAAGATCCCAATAGCGGATACCCTCGAAAGCAAATTCGAACTTCCTTTCCCGCAGAATGTTTGCTTTGGAAACGGCAAGTGGCGTGAAAGCCTCTTGGTGTGCTCTTCGCCGCACTTGATCGAAATAGCTCTGTGCATTTGCACTACCTAACTCGGCAGCCATCAGCAGCACATCCGAATACCGGATAACAAAAAAATCCTGATCTTGTGAAATCTGAAAATCTTTCTCCCCTCCGGTGTTCGATGTACCATCCGGCAGCGCTGTGGGCGTATATTTTTTGTTCGCAAAGCCGGTATATTCGCGCTGATCTTTACTGTCGAAATTCGCGATACCTTCGCCCTCAATGTCAATGATAGATGCGACTTTTCTCGTATCGCTGGCCGAAAATTCGTTGACAAATCGTCGACTTACCGTTCCGCCTCCCCAACCTTGTCCGTAGGGCGATGCATTGGTATTGCGCAAGCCCAACATCACCAACCACCTGTTGCCATCGCTATTTCCATTATAATCCTGCGTACTGTTGAACTTCTGTGCGAAGACGATTTCGCTGTTTCCTTCACCGGCATAGACTGTTCTATCCAGTGTATTTTCCGCCGTATTGGGTTTATAGCTGGCCGCAGGCCACAAGGATGCAAATGACGACACCAACGCAAATTCGCCACTGGATATGGCTTCTTCCAAGCCGGCGAGTACTTGCGCTTTCGAAACCGCAAGATCCTCTTTTGCATAATATCCGGTGTAAAACAGGTACACGCGGGCCAATAGTGCTTGAGCAGCGTAGCGCGTTGCACGGCCATCGTTGACAGATGCGCGCGATTTGGGATACGCATCTGCAGGAATATTTTCAGCGGCGAACCTTAAATCGTCAACAATAACGTCGTAGGTTTCTTTGGCCTCAGCTTGCGGCACATTTTCCGTGGTCGTTTTAACCAATAAAGGAACCCGTTCGAAAAGCCTGACTAGATCAAAATACAGCAGCCCGCGAAGAAATCGTGTTTCTCCCTCGATGCGTAATTTCGCTTCCGGATTACTGCCAAAATCAGCGCCTTCCAATTTCTCCAGCAATATATTACAACGGTATATGGCCGCATAATAGTCCGTCCAAGTACCATCGAAAAGATTATTATCCGAAGGAGATTCGTTTTTGTCAAACCTATCCAATACCTGATAGGCTCTGTTATCCGTGTTTCCCGTTCCACCGAAAGACAAATCGGCTAATACATCAGCAACGACATTGAAAGATAAGCTGCCGTTAGAAGCAGTCCGTTGGTAACCGTCGTAACAGCCTACCAAGGCCATTTCTGCATCAGCTACATTTTTATAGAAGTTATTTTCGAGTACGTTTGTCATGGGCTCCACATCTAGAAAACTGGAAGAGCAGCTTGAAAAACACAGGAAGTACAATAATATTCCCGCACCCAGTATATTTTTTGTGTTCATAGCGTTTTAAAATTTAAAGTTTACACCAACTAACCAACTTTTGGGACGCGGGTAGTAACCCAGGTCGATACCCGACACCCAGCCGTCTGTACCGTAGCCTATCTCGGGATCCATACCATCATATTTGGTGAACGTAAATAGGTTTTGACCCTGCACATACATCCTTATCTGGCTTGCATATTTCCAATTGATCAAGTTGGAGAAATTGTATCCAAGCGTGATATTGCTTATCCGCAGAAAATCACCATCTTGGAGATACAGGTCAGAAAACTGCCAGTTGACATTGTTCTCCGTCACTCGGGGCATAGTATTGGACGTACCTTCTCCCGTCCATCTATCGAGAATGCGCGTGGTATAGTTGGCCTGTTTATTTGTGTGGTTACGATAGGATTGCACAATTTTATTGCCGGCCACACCATAGGCTTGCATAGATAGATCAAAATTTTTGTAATCCAGTCCGATCTGAAAACCGAAGGTAAAGCTAGGTAAGCCAGAGCCGAGATCAATCTTATCCAAACTATTGATCAGACCATCGCCATTCTGATCAACATATTTCACATCACCTGGCCTTGCATTAGCTTGCAATACGCCTTTTCCTTCCTGCCGCCAATTTGCTATATCAGCTTCGCTTTGGAAAATACCCGCTGTTTGATAGCCCCAGAAGTAACCAATGGCATGACCATTTTGTGCACGGTAAAATTCTTCCGAATTGTCATACAGCATGTTGATCGCACCATGGATAATGCCATCTTCCGTCGGAATATTGCCAACCGTATTTTTATTATAGGCACCATTCACACCAAAACGATAGCCCAATTGCCCGATTTTATCCGACCAGTTCACCGCAAGCTCAAATCCGGTATTTCGCACGTCGCCGCCATTGATAAAAGGCGCTTGCGTTCCGGCCGTGGCGAGCACGGGAGGTCTTACCAACCAATCTTTTGTGGTCTTCACATAAAAGTCGGCCACTACATCCAGCCTGTTGTTTGCCCAGCGAGAATCCAATCCCACATTTATCTGTTCGGAGGTTTCCCAGGTCACCAAAGGATTGGAGAATCGACTTGGATAAGCTCCCGGTGTGTTTACGCCGCCCAACCCGAAATTGTAGAATGCCGCAGGATTTTCCGCGGTAACGCCTGTAGACGTATTGATGGGAGCGGCAAACTGAAAATCCGCTATATCCTGATTTCCAACTTGTCCCCAAGAGACGCGCCATTTTAAGAAGTTCAGCGTCGTAGCGGTAGCTTGCATAAAGTCTTCCGCCGTCATTACCCAACCTGCCGATACCGATGGAAAGTAGCCCCAGCGATTTCCCGCAGCAAATTTGGATGAAGCATCGGCCCGAAGCGTCGCATTTAACAGATACTTTTCTTTATAATTGTATCCCAAACGTCCAAAATAAGACAACCTGCGGTTCATCACGTCTGGCCCACCGTTTAATACGCGCGTTTCAACAACCTTACCATTTTCATCTAAAAATGCTTTGCCGGTGGTATTATCGAGATAAGCATGGGCAAAATCATCAAACTGAGAAAGCAAATTCCAGTTGCTACCCGAGAGGTAAGTGCCTTGATAGCGTAATACTTCCATACCGGCCAATGCCGAAAATTGATGCCCATCACCCACGGTAAAATCATAGTTTGCCGTATTCGTCCAGGTAATCGTATGCCCCTTGTTCATACTTTGCAAGGTCGTGGTATGGTCTTCATTGAAATTATAAATGGAGAATCGGTAACGCGGCGTATAACTTCTGTATTCGGACGCATTGTAGTTAAAACCTAATAAAGAGCGAATAGTCAACCCTTTGATCGGTTCCAGCTGTGCATAGACATCAGCAAGTAAGCGTTGCGCATCGTTCATGTTATTAGAATTGATCATCATCGCACCATAGGGATTGCCATCTCCGTTAAACCAAGGCGAATCTGAGCTGTCATAGAAAGGATGCCCGTAACGGTTGTTATCGCCGTAGACCGGTGTTAAAGGCGAAGTCGTAAAGGCCGCGCGGAGCGTATTGTTATATTGATTGCCCACATTAATCCCGCGATTTTTAATATAGTTGAAGTTTAGGTGCTGACCAATCTTCAGTACGCCTTCAAAAGCCTTGTATTCCGCATTGGTCCGAAATCCGTAACGCTCATAATTCGATACATCTCTGCCGCCCACGAGGCCCTCCTGTCCGATGTAATTTAGGCTAAGCGCGTAGGTAGAGCGCTCTGATCCGCCTTGCAGGCCAACGTTGTAGTTTTCCGTGTCGGCGTCGCGAGCCAACATCTGGTCAACCCAGTTGGTGTTTGCCAGTCCCTGCATCGCGCCAAAATTAAAGGGAGCAGCTCCGGAATTTAACGCTTGCTCGTTCATGATCAGTTTATATTGATCAGCATTAAGCAGATGCACTTTGCGCGCGCTATTCTGCACGCCTTTGAAGGCATCGAATGACAGTTGACTTTTGCCCGCAGCACCCATTTTCGTGGTTACTAGAACAACGCCGTTTGCAGCTTGTGATCCGTAAATTGCCGCAGATGCAGCATCTTTCAATACATCGATTGATTGAATATCGGCTGGATTTAGCACGGCAATGTCACCGCCCGGCACGCCGTCGATCACATAGAGCGGCCCCGAATTGCCAATGGTTCCCAAGCCCCTCACGACAACTTTCATCGCGGCCCCGGGCTGTCCTGAGGTCGAGGTAATCGACACGCCGGGCGCTTGTCCCTGCATAGCTTGTAAAGGGTTCAGTTGGTTCATTTTCTCAATATCCTCTCCCTGAACTTGGAGATTGGCGCCCGTGTTGAGTTTTTTCTTTTGAACGCCATAACCGATGACCACAACTTCATCTAAGTCGGCCGACATAGGCACCAGCTTTACCTGTATATTCCCCACAGCGGCAACGTCCTGTGATTGAAACCCAAGATAACTCACGGTAAGCATCGTGCCTTCGGAGACATCGATCATAAATGTACCATTCGCATCTGTACTGGTAGATTTACCTTGGCCTTTTACCAGTACACTCGCCCCACTTATGGCTTCTCCCGTTTCACTGGACAGCACCCGGCCCCGAATGGATTGCGCCCAAGAGGTTACCGCAAGCAGCAGAAATATGGCTGTTGCTAAGGCCCTTCGAAATAATTGTTTATACATATTGCTTGATTTATAATGGTTAATTATTCTATCTAAGTTTTATATTCATTGCACGTCCATTGTATTTTACAGATTTCATATTTTTTGGTAAGGCATCAATACCTATCAGACTATTGCTGCCCACCAGCAGCACATTGAATTTGCGTTGCTTCGTCATTCCTTCGAATGTGCCTTTACGATCGCCAAGGGAAAGAATTCCATGTTGGTTATCAAAGGAGAATTTTATCGTACTGTAGGCGCTTTTTTCGTAATCATAATTGTCACCCGCGTCTTCATATAGCACAAATTCGCCATCTTGCCCTTCGTAAACGAGCAGGGTCAATACATCTTGTGGTTTTTCGCTCGTATATTGGAGAGGTTCGCCCCAGGGAAGAATCGCGCCCGCAGGAACGAAAACCGGTATCCGATCGTACGGTGCATCCGCCTCAATAGTCTGTCCAGCAGCGAAATACCGACCTCTATACAGGTCGTACCAACCCTTTCCTGCCGGAAGATAAACGGCACGCTTGCGTTCGCCATGTTGACTTACGGGGTTAACCAAGAGTGAAGGCCCCCACATAAATTGATCATTGATGTTGTAAACTGCCGTATCGGCAGAAAAATCCATCGCCAATCCTCTGATCATGGAATAATCGTTTAGGTAGGTATGCGCTGCGATGCTATAGTTGTAGGCAAGTAAGCGATAACGCAGGTTGATATAGTACAACATACTTTTGTAAGCAGGGTGCTCTTCTGGCGCAATCGCAAAGGGTTCTCTTGCGGGAAACTGTCCATGCGCTCTGAATAAAGGCAAAAACGCGCCATATTGATACCAACGGCTGTTCAATTCGCGCCATTCTTCCAAGTCCGCTTCATTCGGGTCATAGTATTTGCGCTGCACAAGAAATCCACCCGCATCCATCGTCCAATACGGCGTGCCCGACATGGAGAAGTTGACGCCTGCGGAAATCTGATCTTTCATATCTTCCCAGGTGGAGGCAATATCGCCACTCCATGCCGCCGCGCCGTAACGCTGCTGCCCGGCAAAGAACGATCGTGTCAGAATGAACACCCTTTTACTGCTATCGGTGGCACGCTGCCCATCGTAAATACCTTTCGCATTGAGCAAAGGGAATGTATTGTAGTAGCGCACAGACGATCCGATACTGGGCTGAAGCACCGCTTTTCGCTCCTCCACACTAATGTTGGAATGTATATCCGGTTCGCTAGCATCCATCCACCAGGCGTCAATGCCTTTGGAAAAAAGCTTAGTATTCATCTGCTTCCAAAAGGCGTTTCGTGCCGCAGGATTATACACATCATAGAACGTCGACGTGTAACCTTTGCCAATCCAGTCTTTTCGTCCGTCATATATATTGCGCATATACAGCCAGTTATTCCGATTAAACTCATCAAAAACCGTAGATTCTTCATTAATTTTTGGCCAAACCGATATCATCAGCTTAAAGTGCTGTTGATGCAACCTGTCAATCATGCCGTCAGGATCAGGAAAGCGCTTCGGATCGAAGACGTGGCTTCCCCAATCCTTTTCCGACCAATATGACCAATCCTGAACGATATTATCTATCGGAATGCGGCGTTTGCGGAAGATTTGCGCCACTTCTTCCAATTCAGCTTGCGTTTTATAACGCTCACGGCTTTGCCAATAACCAAAACTCCAACGGGGCATAATCCCCGCTTTGCCCGTTAGCTGTCGGTAGCCAGAAATGACGTTATCCATATTCTCACCCGCAAAGACAAAGTAGTCAATGGCATCTCCTGCTTCGGAACGGAATCCAAAGAGTGGTGTACCTTCTTCCTGAGGTCGTTGCCAGTTTAATGTAAAATAGCTCTCATTGCCAACAGGTGTCCACTCGATGCGTAAACGATGCCTTTTATCCCTCTCCAATGTTACGGGAAGTTCAAAAGTGCCCGAATTCCAGGCTTCCCGCCAGCGATCCTGCAGCAATTTTCCGTCAATATACACTTTGATGTAACCCGAATATTTGAAGTGAAGATAATGTAGGCCCGCGTAAGGCGAAGCAAACTCGCCTTCATAGTATACCTTACATTTTGAAAGCAGGGTGCCTTGTGGATACTTATGCTGATCGCTCAGGTAATTATAATCAATGGTTGATTCTGGGCGTTCCGCGTAAACCTCGGCTTCATTTTCCTTGTTTACGTAGCGCGCCGTCAGCCAGCCCTGCCTACCTTCGTGAGAGAAAAGTTTAAACGCATGCAAAGGAAGTAGTGGCCGCGTATCGCCCGCTGTGGTAATGGAATAATTATGCCATAAAATACCGTAGTTATTGGTAGACACTAAAAATGGTACGGCGATTTCCGTATTGTATTGCAACAAACTGACCCGACGACCGTTGTTGTAGTTCATTACACCGTTTTGGTGTTGGCCCAACCCATATAAACCTTCGTCGGCACTAATTTCAAACGATTGGTTTATATTGAAGAAACTGTCGCCATCGTAGGCATCTTTTTGGAAGCTTACTGCATTTCTAGCGCCTTCGCGCACTAACGGTTTGCCCTGCGCATCAAAAAAGTGCAGTGATCCAGTAGGAAGAAATGCCTTCACCTGCATACCTGATGTTTTTACAAACAGGCTATCGCCAACCTGCGAAACCGAAAACTCTATTCTACGCTTTAAAACGGTATCGACGAGTAATAGACTTTCATTATTAGGCTTTTTGGTATCGGGTGGCGTAACTCGTATGCGAACGGCTTGCTCGGTATAAAAATCAAGGTAGATATCCTGATCGAGCGCAGCGGGAACATCTCTGTATTTTAGCTGTACACCGCTGTTCGTCTTTTGGTAGATCGGCTTGCTGTCTTGGGCATGTGCAGACAGCTCCGTAAAAAGCATAGCGATCATCCCAAGGAAAATAGTGTTTTTAAAAAACATCATAGTACGGGTTTATAAAATTTGGTCAACATGTACCTATCAACTGAAGTACAAGACAAATGTAAAGAAGCAACCGATTGCATTAATAGCCGATTGGTTAACATTTAAGGGTCAAAATGTTAACCTTAAAAAACCGAAACTAAAATAAAACGCTAATAATTAGATGTTTATCTTAAACCAAAATAAATCAGTATCCTTCTACAGGAAGACAAGATTCCGGAAATAGGCTTACGCTTATTTTCGATAAAATGAGGGCACATTGCCATACAATGCTTTGAAGTATTTGCTGAATTGCTTGGGCGAACTAAAGCCCACTTCATAGGTGATTTCGCTGACATTCTTCGCCGAATGTTGCAGCAGATCGAGCGCCATCTTCAGACGTATATTCCGTATAAATTCGATAGGTGTACCACCTGTCAACGTCAAGATACGCTTATATAAGCCGACTCTAGACATATGCAGTTCTGCAGCTAGAAAAGCAACCGTCAGGTTTTGGTTAACCAAATTGGATTCGATTATATGCGTTGCTTTTCTCAAAAATTTCTCGTCAGCATGCTCGGGCTCCGTTTTGCTTACTTTGATATCCACTTGTCTTTTGAATTTACGCTGCATCACGTCGTGTTGCTTTATAACGGCTTTAATTTTTGATCGAAATGTCTCCGCATGAAAAGGTTTGGTAATAAAATCTGTGGCCCCTGCCTTGAGCGATTCCAATTGTAGGTTGATTTCGGCCACCGCCGTGATGATAATAAAAGGAATGTGTTTCGTTCTTTCGTCCTGCCGCACTTGCGTGCACAATTCAATGCCAGATATACCGGGCAAGCTCATATCCGACACAATTAGATCGGGATGGAAGGCATTAATCCGTTCCAAAGCGAGTTCTGCCGAAGCGCATATTTCCAGTTGATATCCCTGTAAGAGTTCATGCTGCAGAAAAAATGCGAAATCACTATTATCTTCTATCACGAGCACGCGTCGCTGGGCTTCTACTTTTATTCCGCCTTGGCGTGCTGGCCTCCGTTTTGGCACGCCATGGTGTACCACGATTTCCGTTTTGCGAACTATTGGAATGTGCACAGAGAAGGTTGTGCCCTTGCCTGGACTACTTTGCACATCTATTTTTCCCTTCATCAGATCTACAAAATCTTTAACAATGGCTAGACCAATGCCACTGCCAGTTGCGGCGCCACGATTTGAAGCATCTTCTTGATAAAACCGTTCAAATATCTTGCTGAGATTTTCAGGCGAAATCCCCTTCCCTGTGTCCATTACAGAAATCGAGAGGATATCCAAATCCGAAACCATTACACGAACCTTTATCGTTCCCCCTTGCGCCGTAAATTTAAATGCGTTTGACAGCAAATTATTTAATACAGCTTCGAGTTTATTTTGATCAAATACATAAAACAGATCTGCTTCAAAAGCGTCTTCTAGAAATATCATATCACGCAGTTTCGCTAAATTGGCAAAGGAGTCCAATATAGGCTGTATGACGGGAGAAAGTTTTCCAGTTTGTTCACTTAATTGCAGAATATCCTTATCCATTCTATTGAAATCCAACAATTGTCCCACCAAACTATACAGTTGCTTGGCATTTCGCTCGATAATCTCTACATAATTCAACATAGAGGTAGCACCAATTTCTTTCTTAAGAACCGATATTGGGGATAGAATAAGGCTGATAGGTGTCCTAAATTCGTGACTGACATTCATGAAAAATCGCGTCTTCATTTCATCCAAGTCTTTCATATTCTTCGCATAGCGTTCGGCCTCGAGGAGATTGAACCGTGTTCGTTCACGCAGTTTCTCGAATCGGCGCAAGTAAAAAAGGAAAACGCAAATAGCCAGTAAGTAACAACAATACGCCACACCTGAGCGCCACCAAGGTGCCAACACGGTAACTTTGAGTAGCTTTACGCCGTCGTATAGCGCACCATCGCTGTCCTGATAACGAACGTTAACCAAATAGTCTCCAGGCGAAAGATTGGGTAATGATATGGAAAAATCGCTAACGGAAAGATCCTTCCAATCCATATCTAGGTTTTCTACAACGTATTGAAACTTGCCCTTGTTGTTTCCCAAATAATCAAAATCCGTCAGATTAATGGTGATCGAATTATGATTATAGGCCACCTTCATGCTTGCGTCTGCTAGCTGAAAGACGGTTCCTCCGAGATCCTCCCTCTCTTTATTGGCACTTCCAGATTTGGCAACCGTTACATTGCTCAGATAAATCTGATAATTTTTAGGGAGCAGGTCCGCATCAGTGGGGCCGAACTTGTTGAAGCCTCTCGGACCACCAAAAACCAGCGAACCATCGTTTAACAGTAAACCCGCATTTTCATTGAAACTTATCGATTGAAGCCCATCGGATACGTTAAAATTATGGAAAATACAATCCTTAAGATTTTTGCGTACCGTAACTTTCGAAATCCCCTTCTCCGTTGCCACCCAAATGTCTCCTTGCCTATCCAAAACCAATTCAACGACGACTTCATGCAGGAGACCTGTATTTTCGTTAAGCTTGGTAACATGCCTCCCTTCAATAACATTCACCCCTTGCTGCGTAGAGACCCAAATCCGGCCAAAACGATCCTCCACGATATCAGATACCATGTTGTTGCTCAATCCCGATGTACCCCGCCCCTCCCGAAACAATGAAATCTCACCATCGTGGCCAATGATTTCTATGCCTGTAGCGGTACCGAGCCAAATATTTCCCCGCGAATCCTCGAATATTTTAGAATAATATGTCGAGGGAAGTCGCTTGTTTGCCTTGCTTAAAAAAGGGGTAAATGTTCCCTTTTTACGATCGAAAAGGTGAAGCCCATGAGATAATGTACCAATCCAAAATCTACCTCGACTATCTTCAAAAATATCCCATACACTGAGGTTTGTAGAAATGGCATCACCAAAGCGTGTGAATGTACCATCGTTGTTCATGCGGTTCAGTCCTCCACGATAAGTCCCTACCCAGACGGCGCCGGTTTTATCCGGAAATAAGCTCACAATTACATTACCGGATATCGAAAATTTGTCTGAAATGTGGTTGGTAAAGCTCGCAAACTTCTCCTTTACGGGATCATAAACCAGCAAACCACCACCGTTGGTACCAATCAGCAACTCGCCAGATGCGCGCTGCGCGAAACAATTGACATCATCAAAGGGCAAGCTATTTGGATTTCCAAGTTGTTGCTGAAATGCTTTGATGTACGTCCGATCTTTACTGTAAAAACTTGTACCTCCTTTGTAGGTACCCACCCACATTAGTCCGTCTTTGCTGCAATAGAGTGCAGTCGTGGAGTTAAACGGAAGCGTATAATTATCAAAAGGTTGATTGACGAGGTACTCAACTCGATCGTCTTTGATGAGGTTTATTCCACCATGGTCCGTTCCCAACCAAACTTCGCCATTGAGTTCCTGTACATTACTCACGTTATCGCTGTTTAGTCTATGCTGGCTACTACGTCGACTAAAATGTATCACTTGTTTGCTCGTTCTGTGCCAACTGAAAACACCCAGTGGGAAATTCTTTGCATAGAGCCAAAGTCGCTCCTTACTATCCAGAAATATGCGGTAGTCAATCAAGATATCATGGCCGACATTAACGGGCATAGTAAAGGTTTCTTTTTGTCGCAAACTCTCCCTATCCAGAATCGTGACTTTTGCAGATCGATCAACGATATACAACTCGTTGCGACTGTTTGACGAAATGACATCCAAGATAGCAACATGGTCTAACTTTTTCGTTTTTCCAAGTTCACTATCTAAAAGGACAGCGGTGCCGTCTGCATAGATAAAAGCATAGCGTTTATTTTCAAGCTGTCGTATTTTATCAATCGGGCCGCGCGGCAACCCAAATGATACCAATACGCTATCTATATTACGGATAAACGCGTCCTTCTGCTTGTTATACATCGCCCAGCCACCATAGGTTTTTATCCAAAGGCTGGCTGCCGGTCCATGAAAAAATTCCTGCACGCTATTTCCGGGAAGCGATTGGTTATCCTGAGCGTTGTACCGGTATACTTGAAACCGCTTTCCATCAAATTTAGAAAGCCCCGTTGATGTACCGAACCACATATAATGGTCGCTATCCTGCATGATGGCATTGATATGGTTACTGTGTAATCCGTTCTCTATCGTTAGATGCGTAAACGGATAGTGGTTCTGCGCCTCCGCATGTTGTGAAATTGCGGATACCAGCAAAATTATACCAGCAACGAGTACATAAAAAAGCTTACTCATGGAAAAAAATCAGGTCTATTATCCAAATGTAGCTAATCGTACGCTTATTTAAACATTTCGTGAGAAACAATTTGATCGATTTACCGCCAAGTTTTCACGCCGACGGGATAAACCCGCCAGATTAAAGGTAATTGGTTTGCCTCACAGAAGCCCCCGTTAACGAAGAGTCGGTCTATTTGTCCATTATAAATAGGAGGATATCGACTGAAATACGGGTGATGCCGACAAAATATATACCTGCTGTTTCGGAGATTGAACAGCAGGTATAACGAGAAAGGCTAATTTATAGGATAGCCAGTAAATAAGCTATCCACCGCGCACAGTAAAATCACGCGTGAGCACTAATTAAATGCCTCTTCGAAAATCCTTAACTGCAGCATTTGTAAAGGTTACGTTTTCAAAAATGCTAGTACTGCCTTTTCCGAGCGGACATTGTGCACTTATGCCAACGTACAGCCGCTTGGGATAATTATTTTTGTATAATCTAGCCATTTTCCAATTCTTGTTGTCTATCGAATAATAACTCGCGATTGTTTGACCATCTGAAGACAGTTTAAGATACACAAATTTGTTTTGGATCACTTCATGATTGCTGTCGTCGGAGGTTTGGTCAGTTTTTACCGTAACGACGCGATGCTGTCCTGCCTCATCCTGTTCGAAACAATGTTTCTGATATAATCGGTCATTCGCATACACATAGAGTACGCCCGCGTCATATGTCCCATTTTCCGTGAACTGCGGAATCACCTTAGCCGAGAATGTAAAAGGCTGCTCATTATCGATTTCCTTGAGTAAAATCGGCGCCGTATTATTTGACAATTTACCGTCCGGGTCGGAAAAGAAATCCCGCTTTTCACCGACTTTAAAAATAACTTGGCCTTGATCATCTATAGAGACAAGCTTTTTGGCATCATTCAGTGACTTGCTGAAGTAAATTTCAGAAACCGTTACATCACAGTTTTCTAATCTCGAGGGCAGCGAATCCGCGACGGCTTGTGTATGGTGCGCAGATTTGTTCTCTTGCTGATTACAGCTCATTAATGCCGTTGTGCAAAGCATTAGCATACTAAAGGTTTGTTTGTTCATCAATTTATGGGTAGAAAAATAAATACAAACTTACGATAGCAGCAAATTTTGTACAATACTTAAAATTAGCCATTTTTGCGCTTATGTATGAAAAGGAAGATCCCGCGAAACTGCTAAGCGATACGTTGTTAACGCAACACTTTAGTCCTATGCTAAAGCCTAACAATAATGACGACCAAATACTGGAGCATTATAAGCGATTGGCAGCATCTTACGTCACCATCGAAAATAGCCTAGTCGTACTATCGGATTTTGTATCGGACAAAAGCTATATATACACAGGTACTTTCGGAGAAGTTTTCGGATTCGATCCGGGCATATCTGATATAGCGTCTGCATTTGAACGCTTTATTTTCGATAGCGTTCATCCCGACGATCTTTTGGAAAGACATGGATTGGAATTATCCTTTTTGCAATTTCAAAAAGCAGTGCCGTCCCACGAGCGGCCCAAGTTCACTTCGCGATGTAAAATCAGAATGAAAACCGCGAATGGAAGTTATGTTCTTATCAATCATCGTATGCAATACATGGAAAGTTTTGCGAATGGAAATATTTGGTTGGCATTCTGCATATACGCGCCTTGCATAGAAAAGTCAACAGTAAGCGGGATTGATGGACATATCTTAAATGAGGAAACCGGAACCGCACAATCAATATCCGAACTAAAAACAGCTCGTAAAGAATTTCTAACGAAACGGGAAACCGAGGTCATACAGCTGCTTGCTCAAGGCCTTACCAGCAAGGAAATTGCATCACGATTGAATATGGCCCTCTACACCACCTTTCGGCACCGACAAAACATACTAAAAAAATTGAATGTTAAAAATACGACGGAGGCGGTACGCATCGGGATCATACTAGGTATTATCGGACAGCAAACATAAAATCTTATTGCCATTTTATCTTTCCGATCAAAACCACTAAAACGAGCCTACGCCACATCTTTGGTGTTCTTAACGAGCCCTATCCCTGAAAAGAAAAAAATTAAGGCGATAATACCCACTACGGACAAAGCCATGTAGTCTGTGCTTTTATTGATTAATCCATAACCTGTGTATATTAGTCCACCTATACCCAGTATAGTAAGAATGGTTCCGAAAGTGCGTTTTACGTTCATCGTTTTGTCTTTCCAATCACGAAACAATATCTGTGCCTTATTCTAGCGAAATTAAGTTGTAAAGCTAACAAAAGCGTCAGGAAGCGATACGAAATCTTCATTTGATCTAAAAATCAACATCATTTTGAAGCATTTATACCAAAGCCGCATCAATTTACTATACCAGTGAAATACGGTATTCCATGGGGCCTCCGATGTGCATTCTTGCCCAATCAAGCTAAACAATGCCTCAATAATATGGAGCTCCTTCCCAGAAAGTACGATAGATTCCGACAGGCTGTATTTTAAAAATCCAAAATTGTTCAGGTGTCCTTTTAAGTTATAACCTTTAAACAAATCAGCGCGGAACAAAAAATATTGGCCGCCGCTTGCACGCTTTTCCAACTGTAGATTTTCAAAATTATCGCGCTGTAGCAGTAGCAACATTTTTCCGCTGACCTGTGCCCCAATTTTTACCTGACCAAAAAAAACAAGAAAGTATCCTTGATCGAGTAGCCGTGGTAACGTAGCGTCAACACTATCCAGCCTGCCTATATCACAAAACGAGTAGATCGCGCTTTGCATCCTGTCTTTAAATTGGTCTACATTTTATTTTTTTTTGTTACATCGCTTTCCAAAAATCTCCTTAAATTTTCATGCATCGTGTAAAAGTAGCTATTATAAAAAACAGGCTTAAATGCTAACACCGGACTAAGCTACCTAAATATTGTATTTTGTGTATAGCATTTGCTTGGCCGACGGCAACTGGAACAGGAGATTGCCCAGTTCAAAAAGCTTGCTGCCGACACTGCTATGGGCAAACAATACAGAGCTATTTTTTAGCTATCAAATAGCTATATGCGTCTAACTGTGGGACATGATCAAAAATCACTTTGGCAATTCCCAACAAAGGTATGAATAGCACCATTCCTGCTATACCCCAAACCAAGTTGCCAAACAAAACAATCAATATTGTAAAAAGGGGGCTGACCTTTATCTTACCACCAGTGATATTTGGTGTAAGTACATAGCTTTCTATTTGCTGGATGATCAGAAAATAAGCGCCAACGATAACGGCGTATGTGAGCGTATCCCTTGTTAGCAGCACATAGATTACAGGTATCAAGCTGCCTAGCAAAGAACCGAGATAAGGTATAATATTTAAAACACCAGCCAGCACGCCAAACAGTAACGCATGTTCTACGCCAATCGCAAACAAAGCGATGGTACTGCTTACCGAAAGAATAAGTACCACCAAGAAAACACCAGCCACGTATCCATTTGCGACAGTAGCCACTTCATGGACTACTTTTCCAGTACTACCTGATAGATCGCCACGCGTGTGTCTCTCCACTAGCTTAAGCACAAAGTTTTTAATTCTTCCACGGTAGTTAAGCAAGAGCAAGGTATACGTTACGATAATCACAAAATTAACCAAGAAAGCACCCAGCTGGGTAACGAATAGTGCAGCGTATGAGGCTACTCCTTCTCCAAAGCGATCGATCTGCTCAGCAAAATACTTCTGTTGCTGATCCTTTGATACGCCCACAGTATCGTCAAGAAAGTCCTGCGCAGAAGAAGTAACATTGGATACACGTTCATCGAGTTGAGAGAGATCATTACTAAGGGAAGTAATTTGCTGAACCAAAAGAGTACTTAACCCAAGTAGTAATACAACCATCGCAAAGACACTGAGGGATGAAGCCGCAAATCTTGAAAAATTTCTTTCCTCTAGCCAACGACAGACTGGAATCATCAGCATTGCTAACAAACATCCAATAGTCAACGGTATTAGAAAGGAGCTTGCTACATACATGATACCGAATAATGCAATCAGAAAATATAATATATAATTTAACTCAACTAGTATCGGCTTTTTTACCATAAGAATTTTGATTTTTCGCTTGGGAGAATATAGTATATAACCACAAAGGCAAGTCAATAGTTTAAAAATATACGAACAAGGCAACAACTGATACACTGCGGTTCAGGCGAACGCCACGCGTATTAGCGAGACTCTAAAATACACGGTGTCGAGGAGAACAACAGCACCTGCTTTTTTATTGCATAGACGTGTAAAACACTAGCAGCTGCGGAGAGAGGGATTGGTTTAGCCCCACAACCCCGCACTCGGCCTTAAACCTCCTTCGGATCGAACCCGAGGGTTCTCATCCCTCAGCGATCCTATTAGCAAACGCTGAACATAAAAAAAGCTCCAATCTTTTAAATTGAAGCTTTTCGCGGAGAGAGAGGGATTCGAACCTCCCCAATAAACCCTTTATATACAATATCTTAAAAACGAAAACCGTAATTGGCACCTCTTTCGCACCAACAAAAAACTACACTATAACTTTGACTTAAACTTGCAAAAAATAGTCATACAATCTTTAAAAGAACGAAAATGCCAATGATTTATAGATTAAAGCTAAGAAATTATATTCTCATTTATTAGAGAAATATAAAAAAAATTAAGAAGAATTATTACCCTCCTAAAGCTTGCCAGTTGCCACTACTTCTCCATGTGCTTTCTGATCGAATTGCTACTCTATAACAAAATTTCTAATGTACTGGAAATTCTAGGATCAAATGATGGGTTGTACTTTATGTAATTGAGTTCTTGCAGCTCTTTAAGATATTTGTGGTATGTCGGCGCTGTATTGATGTGAGAATACTTCATTAACAGTCTTCTACTCATCTTAATTTTACAAAATTCATTTTGCTGTTGAGCCAGTTCAATAATTCCTGTAATTAGCGCAATGTGACAGACCTTAAGCCTTGAATCATGAGTTACTCTGCTCATTAGCCTCGTAATTGGGCTTTGCTTTTCATTATACTTCATTCAGTAAACAATTTTAAGAGATCGTTTTTATTATAATAATAGGATCCGAGAACCTTTTGACTTCTCAATTTACCAGTGACACGGAGATTTTGGATCGTTGCAGCTGAAATGTTAAGAAATTTTCGGACATCTTTGCTGCGCAACCACTCCTGTTCAAGTAGACCGGCGTTAACGTTTTCGCTTTCTTTTAGCACCTCGCGAAGGTCAAGAAGCAAAAGTCTTCGGAATTCGAGTAAATCATCTTTTGTAATGTAATTTTCCATATGACAAATTCGGTGAAAGAAATTTTTGGTTTAGAGCCTCAATTAATAGTTAGCTCAAAGGATCACTGTGTTCTGAAGCCTTGGGAACGCTAGAGGAACAGTTCTGAGGGCTTAAGAAATTTAAAAACTGAATACAGTCCAAAACTAATACACAGTAAATATCTCGTCTACCAAGTTGAAAATGTTGGTATAAAAATATTTAAAGGAGAATACAGGATAAAGGTCGAACTTGATAAAAGAAATAGGAACAGAAGATTATGAGACTTTTGGACGGTGCAAACGAATATGGTGGAAAAGCTTTGTTTCTGACTTACAGAGGCAATTTATTGATAATTATTGAAATTTAGAAATTTGACGCTGTAACCTATTTGTAACACTTTTTGTTATTTATTTGCCCCACTAATTTCACGTCAAATTGGTTCTTCTTCATCAAGTTCTTGAGCAATCTGTCAAATACTATCGCCAGCTCAAACAGGCGGGACTCCTTCTATCTATGAAGAACTTACTGTTAGAAAAACTAAACTTTGGTTAGTACTTTTCATAACAATAAAAATGCAAAATAGTACCAAAGGGAGATTTCCTATGAAAGTTTTACGATCATTTTTAATAATTCTTAGATTGATTTAATTTGATTTTGTATTAATAATTTAAATCCCTATTTTCATTGTTGAATTGATAAAACCGATGTTCAGAACTATTAGCCTTTTTTAATGTCCTATTTATTGAACGAGAAGATTGACGAACTTCAAAATTTAGCTCGTCAGCCATATGGTATCGCTGTTTTTATTGGTGCAGGTTGTTCCTCTGCGCTAAAAATTCCCCTTTGGAAAGACCTTTTAATAGGCCTAAACCGAGAATTTAAATACTATTATGATGACAATGCCGTAAAAAATGCGATTGATACCGATGGATATCCTAAAGTTGCATCCAATATAAAAAGTAAAGCAGATGTTATGAAATATCGAGAGCTTGTGAAGAAATACACAAAACCGGTTGCTTGTCATTTCACCTCATTACATATTGAGCTTGTCCGTCTTTCCAAAACGATCATTACGACAAACTACGACGATAGTTTTGAAGAAACGTTAAGTGCATTGGAGCGATTCAATCCCGATTCGGATTGTAAGCACCAGACGTTTTCAACCGGAGATTTAGATATACGCGGAATTGGCCATGACCGAAAGATATATCATATTCATGGAACATCTTCTTCTGGGGAAGTAATTCTAACAGAAGAGTCGTACTTGCAACAATATGAGCAGCCATTATCAGGCGTTCAAACTTTCGTGTCCTCGGTGTTTACGAACTACAGTACTGTCTTTGTCGGTTTCAGCTTTTCGGATAAGACTTTTGTAAACTTCTTGGAAAAAGCGATGGAATCCATACGTGCGGAAAAGCGAAACTATAATCGGGAACAACAAAAGCACTTTTGCATCTTCAGTGATAACCTGATTAAAGAATCCTATGCCGACCACGAGCTGAAAGGATCCTGTTCGGACATTGCATTGTGGAAATCAAAAGGCATACTTGTAGACTACAAAAATAAAGTCACGGGCGCCATCGAGTACCAATTTCAAGACGATGCAATTGATCGAATTTTAGATGCGGGACTTCCGCTTGCTAGCGAGAAACATCTTACAAAATTAGCTCAAAGATATAAAGAGAATCAGGAGAAAATTAAGCTACTCAACAAGTTGAATATCGAGCTTATACATTTTGAAGGAGATCAATATCTCCAGATCGAATTAATATTAAGAAAGCTAAACGAACCAATTGCAGCGGCCGCAACAACTTACAAACCAGAATAACTGTGTCACACATCATTAAAAACATAAATAACATTGATCGATTGTTCGTCGAATCTCAGCGCGTAGAAGATCATTTCATGATCGAATATATAAAGGGTTCGATCGAAAGATCATATTTTATCCAGAAGCTCACAAATCAATTTGACCCAGAATGGTTTAAATTTGCTTACGAAAACGGCTTACTGTCATTTAATAAGATTCCACCACCTATCCCCTTCACAACGAATAAAGGGGAGATTTCCTTCCAATATAAAAGCTGGGAAGGTGCCTTTCTCATTCAATCGGCTGCAGGTTATGTAGAACAGTTTCCCGAGATCCATACGCTTGTAGTACAAATTATTAATGGTTACATTGTATTTAGCTATGTGCAAGAGAATTCCCTAGACCGGAATTTTACTGTTGACTATCAAATATCTCGGAGCATATTGAGTTTACCTCCTGATTCGATTGACAACATTCACATAAAGTTTCTATTTGATTTTGGGCTTAAAAGAGAGCGTTCCATACTTTCTCATGATATATGTGAAATATTCTTTTTTAAACTGTTAGACAGTAATTCCTTGTTAGCTTCTAAGCTATTGGATTTGCTTTTTACACCATTACCAGAGAAAAAAAATTATCGATCAAGAGCAATTGTCGATGAATATACGCTGGAAAATTTCAGTACCAGTGCTCCATCAAAACTTTTTAAGAAGTTCGATACTACCGTTCTGGAATGGGCTATAGCAAAAATAGAAGATGTTGCTCGCGAATCACCATTGGATTTTTCCAAACTCCATATGGCGTCGATCGAGCCAGACAGGCAAAACATCGACGAATCAGCCTTTAATTTTTCGATAATTAGGTTATTAGTTGGACTTTTGGAAGAAGTTCCACCCGACGAAATGTCATCCAAAATCAGCACACTGATCCTCAATGAACTGCCTATTTTGCGGCGTATAGCTTATTATTTCATTGACCGCCGATTTGAGCAACTGTCTCCTATATTTTGGGAACAGGCGAATCCGTTAGATGATCGGAACACGATGCTCGAGGTCTATCGCTTGATTAACAGAAATTGTTTTAAATTTGAAATTGAACAAGTACATCAACTTCTATCTTGGATAAAAGGCTTGACTGTAGAAAGAAGGAGTGAAGACAAAGAAAAGGACTATCCAGCCCGCCGTGCATATTTTGAGCTAGAATGGCATATGGCGTTAGAACCAATACGGTACCGTTACCCCGATCTTCTTATCAAGGACTACCATGCTTTAAAAGAAATGACAAATGGCGTTGTACCTTCGCATCCAGGATACGTTAGTTACTTTTCCATGAGCTCGGGCGATGACTACAGCACAGACGAACGTATATTGGAGAAACCCCCACTTGAGGTGCTCAACATCCTTGCAGATAAGCAGCGATGGAGCGGCTATAATACTTACGGTTTACAAAACGACTTAACAGCCTATGTTATTGATCAATACGATTTAATTTCACCAGTGCTATATGAATTTGTTGCGCTGCCAGTACGCTTTATCTACAGCTTCATGAGTGGTTTACGCTCAGTCATTGAAAAATCAACCTCCCTGATTGCAGGAGAAGTTTTGCCTTTCATAGATACCATATTAGAAAAACGACACGACCTTTGGGATGTAACTTCTGATGAACGAGAAAAGTCCAACGCAGTAGGGATGATCGCCTCGTTGATAAATAGCGTATTTGAGAACAAAGAATGTAAGTTGACTGGTGAACACATCAGCAGTGCGATCGAAATTTTAATTAAGTTAGAGACGAACTATATAATTGAATTTGAATGGCTAAACAATGATCCCATAATGGATATCACCAATTCCACACGCGGCAAGATCTATGATGCATTAATCAATGCTTCTATAAAACGAGTGGGTTTGCAAAATGGTCCTCCCGCATGGGACCAATCGGTAAAAAGTTTATTTACAGAACGTCTCGTTTCATCTTGCAAAATCGCCGAATTCTATTGGTGTTTAGGATTTTACATACCGCAAATCAGCTATCTTGATATGGATTGGTTGAAAATGAACCGTCACGAAATGTTAAAATATCGTGAGGGAAAATATAAAAATCCAGTTTTTTACGGGTACCTCTTGTTCTCCCAACAGCTTTATAAAAATTTGTATGACTTACTGCGAGATGAATATGAAAGGCAACTCTCCACATTAACAGATGATAATCTGATTACGCGACGGTTTGTCGAACATATCTGGATTGCATATACAATTGATTTACAAGGAGCAAACAAGCTGCTTACTGAATTAATCAGTATGGGAAATGAGCGACAGATCGCCTCACTCATTGATCGAATAAAAATCGAAGATCACATTTCAAAAGCTCAAAAGATCCGATATGTTTGGGAATTAGTACTGGTTCTTGCCGAAGGAAGTTCTAATACGACGCTAAGGGAAAAAGTGTATGAAATGGTTTATTTTGCTGAAATAATTAATAATTTTGGTGATGCTGATCTCCCAATTTTTTATCGAACACTAAGACTAGGGAAACAGAGCCTCAATACATACCGTCTTTTAAAAATTATAGAAGCCAAGGTAGCTGTTGGTGAAACTAAACTGGCAGGAACTTTATTGCAGATGTTATTGGAAAATTGTAGCCAAGAAGCATATTTTGACGAGATGAAACTTATTGAAATATTGAAGGAATTGTATGAAAATAATCTAAAGGCTATCGCAGACACTATAGCAATAATGGCTGTTGAACGAAAAAATTTCGGTGTGGTCTCTGTGTATAACAGCTTTCATAACTTGTTGTAAAAAAACTTACAAATGGCACAGAGAGTGATTAATAATTACAGTTATTCAAATTAAACTTGATCTGATAAAATTAAAACCAAAGGTGTCTTCACTTCAGATATGGCCTTATTGAAAATGGTCTATTTAGCACATAAAAACATTAAGAAAAAATGGGCGATGCCACTGGCCAATTGGGGGACTACGGCTCAGAAATTAGCAATTTGGTTTCTGGGAAGAATGGTGTTAGATTTGCAATAAGCAAAGTGGCTGAATTACCGCCCCGCTGGGCGGTAATTCAGCAAATGACACAGTTTGTTTTACACTCCCATTTTTGACGAAAACAACGCATGAATTATTACAATTTATAAAAGTTTCTTCTCAGTCATCATAAGACCATCTTCGTCAAAAATCTTCTAAATCTAATTATGACGTCAACTCCTCTACCTTAATAATTCTGACTTTATCACCCAATACCGCTGTAATTTCCTGATCTGTATTTAGCTCAGCAACCGTTCGAATGCGCTTCCTAACAATCAAACATCATAAGATCACTTTCTTTTAAAGTTCAAGTGGAATTGCAGACCTCTTAATTTCAATGTCTAAGCCAAGCTCATCGATTAAGGACCTAACCTCCATAAAATTTGAGATCTGTTTTACAGACGGACCAATAATTATCTCAGATATACTATTTACTTGAAAACTCTGGTCAAAAAACCTTACACTCTTTCCATTTCTAGTGAACTCGCCTAATTCCTTATCTTTTGGACAAAATGAAACACTTCTGAACTCATTTTCAATTTTGAAAGCTTTTTGTTTTATATGCGCCGTCTGAAACGTAATTTGTAGATATTCTCTTTCAGTTATATTGCTTAATTTAGTGTTTAAATCAAATATTTTCCTAAACCAATTATAACGTTCTCTACTCATTTTAGGATAGGGATTACCATAAATACATTGATTAATAATAAAATTATCATTAAAAACTGAATCTTTAGTAAATCCGATGGAAACACTTTTCTCTTTATCAACATAATAACTATTCCAAAAGGCCAAATCGTCGCCATACTCTGTAAAAGAAATTGAGAACAGAGAATCTCTAAAAGAAAATCTATCTAACATAGATATTTCAAAAGGAGAACTTACATTATTTTCTTCTTCAAATTCAACAATCCTATCTTTTAAAAGCTGAATTCCATACTGATACTCGGACTTATCATTAAGAGAATTCATTTCTGAAAATCGCAATTTTTTAAATCTCAATATTTTATCTAAAATATCTATTGACGTATAATGGTAAACCACACTATTCATCTATTAATATTGACTAAAATTATGCTGGCTTGATTTTCCTTAAAACTAAACTCTCCTAATCTAAACTTCCCAAAAAAGGTTGGACTTTGTCCGTATTTATTAAATCTTTCATTTTTCTTAAGAAATCTAATAATGTTATTTACCATAAATCTAACCTTAATCTATTACAAAATCGGCGGCAGTCCCAATTCCTTCAAATATTGATTATGCTTATCCGTAGCCTCCCTTATGTTTTTTTCTTATGTCAATTAGATCTTTGCTGACTTGTTTCTAATCAATCTGTTCGTCGGCCACCGATATACTAACATAACGAGTAATATTAAGGTTATATCCATTATTCTCGATTTCATCCGCAGAAATACGACGAGCAGACCGTTCCACTTTTTCAGAATAGTAAACACAACTAAAGTATCAAAAATCAATTTCTCGATTTCCTTGATGTGCTATAAGTGGTAGATGGACTTTTTGTTGTTGTTTCTTTTGTAACCTATCTTCCAGTCTCACCACTTCGATACTGCTTCGACTTAGAATTGGATGGTTTGGTTTGAGCTACACTTATAGTAAGAAAAAAATAGTTGAAATTAACGTTGAAAAATATCTTATAATAGAATCTTTATAATTTTACAAAGATACAAAAAAACTAATTTACTTTTATCTTATTCGTGAATTTCATAAATAAAGGGGGGAACCTATTTTCTATTGCCGATGCCTTCACAACGATTAAAAAGGTGTTGAAAATTGAAGCGGAATTGCCGTAATTACAAGGAAAGATGCCTCCAAAACGACCCATAAAATACCCCTTTTGGGGTATTGCATATTTGTATTTAATCACCCAACTTAACACATTATAAACTAAACCTTAACTACCGATGAAACTAACACTGCGAAAACAGAAACAACTATATAAAAGGGCAGCGAAGGCTATAGAGGACTATGCGGACAGACCGGATATTGTAGATATCGAGTTCGGCCTTAAATTAGTAGATGGCCTGATTACGGATGAACTGTGCATACGGTTCAATGTCAGAAAGAAGATGTCTACTAAATCGCTAAGAAGTAATCTTGTCTTGCCTAATGAAATTGCTGGTTTCAAGACTGATGTGGTAGATTTCGACAACAGGCTACAGATATTGGTATTGCCGCCACGAACAAAAATCCGTCCCCTTATTGGCGGCTCACAGATCCTAAGTCAGATTTTTTTAGCAGATCCATACGCATACGGTACGCTGGGCGCCGTAATGACCTTGAACGGCACCTACGTGGGAATCACCAATTATCATGTACTCTATGGATCTATCCCAGCTCAAATGGTACAAACTGACTACGCCGGTAAATGCAGGATATTTCAGCACTTGCACGATACCAAATCCATCAATAGCATCGGCGTTGCATCAACGGTATTCGATCAGGCACTTGATTTCGCACTTATTGGCATAGAAGAGCCGGTAAACCTTACCCAATCCCTGAATGGCTTTCCTGGTGTAATAAAACAGATTATACCTGTCGATCCTATTTATGGACAAACAAAAGTCAAAAAGACCGGAGCGACCTCCGGGATAACTTACGGGATAGTGTATGGCCAATCTTTGCGCAACCCCGCGAGATTTCCAATCATATCAGATCCGAACTTTCAGGACAAAAACCTACCACTCTCACTGGACGGTGATTCCGGATCGCTATGGATCGTAAACGACAATGATACAAATATAAAAATCGTTGGATTACACTGCCAGGGCGATGGCGAAACAAATGCAGTTGCTACATCAATAACATCTATACTAAACGCAGTAAAAAAACAAACACACGAAATTTATGAAAACTAACATCTTCCTACTTGCCATCCTATTGCTAGCAAGTAGTTGTAGTGGACTAAAAAACTATAGCAGTGGCGATAACCCAAAAATAGTGTCGGAAAAAACTACACTAACAATCACACCCATTGGTGCAAAAAGCAAAAATCAGATGGGTGGTATAGCAGGAATTGCTGCTATCATCGGACCTTCATTGATTGACTTGGGCGTGAAAAGTGTGCAGCAAAAACTAAAGTCGGATGCACTCAAATATACCGGCTCATATAAGGCGTCTAATTCGGCGCAGAATTTCCGTACTTCGGCCGAGACTATAAACTTACCAAAGCTCACAATATCGAGAAACATTGTATTGGAGAAAGATGCAGAAACAGGTACCACTACTCCTGCAATCTCGTTTGAACTGATACCTGAGCAATCTGATGATCAGACAGCATTCCGATACATGGTAAACAAAGATACCTCTTCATTTAAGTACAACTATTCCATAGCTAAACTGAAAGGCAATTCGCGATTCGTTGACCTGACCGTAGAAATTAAGGTCAAAAGTCTTTCTCTTGCTGCCGGTGAATATAAGTTGAATGATATCAGAACTGTCTCCATGAATATCCCCATGGTACGGGTTGGTGAACCCGTGGTTGACGATAAAATATACAGTGGTTGGATTCCTATACTGCCTAAATCTGTTGTATCCAGAGCTGACACTTCTGACACGAGAGACACGACCATTACAATAAAAACTGAAGGGAAAAAGCCACCGGTGCAACTAACAGAGGAGCTAATCAAAAAAAGTGTAATAACGCAAAAACCTCAAGCTCTAAACGTAAACTCTGGCTTATACGAAATAGAAGTTGTCGTCACTGAAGTCAACCCCGCCAAGATCAAGGCCGCACAACGTGCCGCATTTGTAGATGCGACCAGTGAATCTGGCACCTCTGTACTAAAATCCATACTCGAGGTATTGACCAAAGAAAAGGAAACGGACAAAGAAACAGAGGCAAAAGAATAGTGTCTCCATAAAATATCCCAAGGTGGTTAAGGGACATACTTCTAGCCATCTTGGGATACTAATTCCTTATCTTACTTCCAACAATCTATCATGAAGATAAACTACGATCGCGCGTAGCAGTGTTAAAGCAGGTAGTAACAGAAGCTCCTGATACTGGTAAAGCCCTTTTTCTCCGTGTACGATATTACAGCGGATATGATACAAAATCTTCATTACAGCAAGCATCTTCAAAGCATCATCTGAAGTTAATTCCAAAATCAGCCTTTCATCCTGAAGTTTGCGCGGTCGCCCTTTATCTAGGACTATATTGAAATGTGGCATGGCATCTGCCAGCTCCTTTATTCCCACATTCAGCCCCTGCGCATCCAGGTGATTAGCCATGGCTTTCGCACCAACAAAACCAACCATATGCGCTGTGGCCCTCTCCATGTCTTTCACGTATTCTCTGCGCACACCCTCCCTTCTGTAGCGTTCTGCAGGAACGATGTTGTATAAGAAATTATAGACGATAAAAAGACTAACATATTCATCGATCAGATCAGCAACATCATGTCCGTTTACGTGATTAGCCTTCTGTAGCCATCTATGGTAAAAATCATCTTGTTCGGGTGTCAACATATGGATCGTTTAATTAGGCTTTGTTACTACCTTAAATATAAATAAAAGAAAGAGTAACTATACGGCACCATTACGTCTTACAGCGGAACTTAAAATACAGACTTAAAGAACAATTTCTATCGATAGCATTGTCGCTGTTGTTACTTTTTATGGACTTACTTTAAAAATGGAGCTCCAAAATTAATATGGAGAAGCTTTTTGATAAAGCTGTCGACTATTCATCGATTAGTTTCGGT
Source organism: Sphingobacterium bambusae (assembly GCF_033955345.1). Classification (NCBI taxonomy): domain Bacteria; kingdom Pseudomonadati; phylum Bacteroidota; class Sphingobacteriia; order Sphingobacteriales; family Sphingobacteriaceae; genus Sphingobacterium; species Sphingobacterium bambusae. Next base: position 5,198,200 of record NZ_CP138332.1, on the reverse strand, counting down.
TTTTTATTGACAGTACTAGCAATTTTACTACAAACCCAAACAAAAGCAATATCAGCTACTAAAGGTGCTGGGAGGTTTGGAGATTTGATACTAGCGAACAAAAAGGGAGCCGTGGCATCAATTATTTTGGTCTTTATCTCAATTGGTTATCTGTCTATTAATAGCGAAAGCAATATGACAACGCCATTTTTTTGTGAGTGTAAAACAAACTGTGTCAAGTATAATAAATAGAAATATTATTTTTGATATAGTAATTATGAGTATTAAAGACAGTGATTTTGATTTTGAGTCCATGAAGGATAAAGCTCTGGAGCAGTTACGCAGCGGAGAATCACTTTATGGTAAGAATGGAGCTTTTGCTCCATTAATGAAAAAGTTTTTAGAAGCAGCGTTAGAAGCTGAAATGGAGAGCCATATGGACGAGGACCAGCGCTCCAGTGGTAATCGGCGTAATGGCAAGTCCAGTAAGCAGATCCGAACTTCGGATGGTACGATCGATATCGAAACACCCCGTGATCGTCAATCTACCTTCGAGCCCCAGTTGGTTAAGAAACGAGAGACTATTTTAGCGGAGAGTCTTGAGAAGAAGATTTTAGGTATGTATGGTTTTGGTATGAGCTGACGTGATATTTAGAACCACATCAAGGAAATGTACGACACTGACATCAGCCACAGTACACTTTCTTCCATTACCGATAAGATCATTCCTGAGATCAAGGAATGGCAATCAAGAAGCCTAGATTCTCTTTATACGATCGTGTGGATGGATGCTATGCACTACAAGGTAAAAGAAGATCATCGTTTTGTTTCTCGGGCAGTATACAATATCCTTGGCATTGATCGAAATGGGTACAAGCATTTACTGGGAATGTATGTTTCGGAAAATGAGGGTGCTAACTTTTGGCTGAGCGTACTGACCGATTTACAGAACCGTGGTGTGGAGGATATCTTAATAGCCTGTATCGATAATCTAAAAGGCTTTTCAGAGGCGATACAAAGTATTTTTCCCGACACCGAAGTACAGACCTGTGTCGTGCACCAGATCCGTAATAGCTTAAAGTATGTGGCCAGTAAAGACCAGAAGGAATTTATGAACGACCTAAAACCAGTGTACCGAGCCGATACATTGGATCTTGCCGGACTGCGGATGGATGAACTTCATGATAAATGGGGCGAAAAGTATCCAGTGATCATCGACTCGTGGCGGCGTAACTGGGATCGTCTGCCCACCTATTTCCGATACGATAAATCCATCCGAAAATTGATCTACACCACCAATACGATAGAAGGATTCCATCGTCAGATCCGTAAGGTCACTAAAACCAAAGGTGCCTTCACTTCAGATATGGCCTTATTGAAACTGGTCTATTTAGCACATAAAAACATTAAGAAAAAATGGACGATGCGACTGGCCAATTGGGGGACTATGGCGCAGAAATTACAAGATTAACCTATTTCCAATAATTTTAGGCATTCAGATTATTATTCTTCTTACTGTATATATCGAAATACAACCTTTCCACTTGAATATCCCTATTATTTTGCAAGTAATCTTCTATTATCTCTTTTAATTTTGGCGACTTTGCATAATATTGAAAGAAGAATTTTGTGGGATTTAAAATAAGCCAAGATACTTTAAATTTGTTATAGTCAAAACCGTTAAGGTCCAGCAGCCAATCATAGTAATCCCCAAAACCAACCATCTTTTTTTTAGTAATTGCGCTGGCACTCAACTCAAATTTAAAACACAGATTAAAAAGCATATCAAACTTTGGATACGGATTAGCCTGAGGTCCATAAAAACTGGCTCCAAAAGAGACATGAGAAGGATCAGGATATGTAGCCTCTATAAATCTGTTCAACAGATCAGATTTTTCAAACGGAAGTACCCCCCAGATTACGGCATAATTGTAGTGGTAGGGATCAAATTTTTTATTGAGCTGTTCTTCGATTTTGCGCTTAACACGGAGTTTGAATGTTTCTTCCGAAATGGCATAAAATGAACAAAGTACATTAAAATTCTCCATCAATTCCCCGTTATCTCCTAACGCAAAATTGAAGAGTTTCTGGTATTGAGAAGTAGATAAACTGATCGAAATATTTCTAAGTTTTAATTCTTCAGCAAAAAGCTCTAATGGTTTTTCACGATACGTTCCCCTACACTCTAAAAAGAAAATGATAAGTTTCTTTAGCATTTCATCGGATAGCTGACGACGTTTTAAATTAAAAAAATTATTAACCTGAACATAAACCTCAAAATTAGGCAAATCTTCTTTGGTAAAGCAATGCATGATCCCAATAACAATTTTTTCCACCTGCTTTTCATCCATATTAACAATCGCTGCAAGACAAAAACAGTTTGCAAAAATTTCAGCGTAACGTTCATGCAGAAAGTCTTTTCTTTCGTCCGGATATGATTTGTATACGTTACAAACTACATGATGATTCGACAGTAAATTAGCAATCAATGAGAAAAATTCACCATCACTTTCTACATATGAGATTGATTTTAAATGATATTTATTAAAATAGCGCCATATTACTTTATGATCGCCATCAAAGATAAGCGTTTTGATATGGTAATTATTAAAATTAGAAATTACATTGCTATTAGTCTCCCTAAGCGCCAAAGCAATAAACAGTCCCTCAGTGAACTCAGTCATCTGCATGCTAAATTCCGCGAAGCGATCGTAAATGATCATATTTCCTCCAATAAAAGAACTCATTTTGGCAAAACCAGTAAGTAATTGCTCATAGGAATGCGTTACAAACTGTGCGCCGTTAATATAACTCTGATACTCGCTCCGCAATTTTGATATTGCGCTCTGTACTTCGTAAACACTATCAGTATAGAATCTCGACTCTTTGATGTAGTTAAAAAGCTTTCGGTGATGACTATTGCTGGGAGCAAAATATACAGCTTTGTCCAAATTGATTTCCATCATTTTTTTTCCAAGCTCCAGTTCTTCATGGCTATAATAGTTACTTCTAATTAGCCTCCCCAATTTGATTAAATTAAATTGCGTGATCAAGTTCAAAGTCTCTTTTTTCTTTTTTTTTGCGACTACTCCAATTTCTTCAAATGCCTTTGCAGCCTGAAGATAATTACCAAACATATAATTCATATACGCCATCTTCATACGGTCTTCTAAAGATTGCGCTCGAGAATTTTGCAGCATCTTGAGTACCTTAGGAATTTCAAGTCTGCTGTAACAGCAAACTATGCAATTACACTTCCTTTTCTTAAAATATCGAGTGGGAACTTCCCGCCTTGATTTTTCAGCTATTATACTGTAAATGTGATTATTGCTAAACCTTTCAAAAATTATTTTCGCTTTTTTTTCGTATTCATCCACATCCCTAATAAACGCAGGTTCAGTAAAATCAATATTTCCATCGGATTGAACCTTAAAACTATCGATCATTGTCACCAATTCCTCATTGTTAGTGTACAGTTTAAATTGGTGATAGAATGACGATTGAAATTCAGAAATTTTAAATGGATAATATTGAGTTATTAAATGTTTTGGAAGGTACAATAATTCCCCAAAAAGATATTCAAACAAAGAATACAATTGATCTAAAAGGGGTTTACTTCGGTCAACTTTAAAATCTACATCAGCACTGATGGTAGTCACTAGTTGTTCTGAATCCCTAAAGAATTGCGCCACATTCGATTTTTTCGCATCATTAACAAAAGTGTTAAAACTACTTTCTTCCAGAACATTTTTAGGATCTAAAAAGATCTGCATAGATCTTTTGTTTTGAGCTATAGATTGATTTAGTCGACGTTCAAGCGAACTATCCAACTGGATAGCATACCAATACACTTTCTGATTAGCATTTTCGCAAAGAAGGAACAGCAAAGCCCAAGGCATCTCTTTTTGATAATAGCGTATATGCCTGTTATCAATCTGAAATGATATCAAGCCCTTATTTTCAGTAGTCTTTAAAGCAGTGACTGGTTCATCTGTTGCTTTAACTTGCAACTTGAACATTTCTAAAGTTCTCTCATTTGATTTATCAATAAGTTCAATCTGAAAATCTACGCCACGATCTTTTTGATGCTCCTCAGAAGTTTTAATTATTTTTATATCTTGATAAGCGACCCGAATTTTTTCCAATACATTGTCAAGCAAAATGTTACCTGACTCTTGAATCTCTTCGCTGCTTCTTTTCTTAGACATTTCCATTATTTTTAGGTTGCTGTTTATCGAATGTAAGAAATTCTCTCGATTTATGTATGAAAGTAATATAGGTAAAAGGGAAACTGTTAGCAGATAGGGATTTATCACCTTATACCGTCTTTACCTAGAAATGGTAGTAGATTTTTGGAAGACCAAACAGATAGCTATTCAATTCTTAATTCTCATCATTACTGCATCAAAATAATACTTCGATCTAATAACCTAGGCACATTTATTCCGCAACCTCTTGCATTCTCTGTGAAGTGCATTTTATTAATGTTTTGGTTTCGAAGATGCAGCTCTTTCCACAGATTCCCCGTAAAGGATTAAAGAGATTTTTGATCTCCTTTTTTATTCTTGCTTTTCTATTTTTTGACATCAAGGAAGGATCAACATAGTGAGCCAATTCAAAACTTATCAATTGAGGTAAATATTGTAGATCATAGAAATGAGGTTCGATAAATAGCGAGACTTTATCTAAGTATTTCCTGTGCGTGTCAAATTTGCCATCTTTGGCTAGGTTCTTATAATATGCAGACAAATAGATGTAGGTAAGTTTTTGGTAACTTTTATGAATAAGAATTTTTTTACCCTCAAAACTTTCAAAAAACCATTGCATACTATTAAGTTCGGATTCCAACAAAGTAGGCTGGTTCTCTAATTTATAGATCAGCTTATTTATCAATTCAACGGAAGCCTTGATGTCAAGTAATTTAAGGTGCGCGTGGGATTTGGTTAAATAGGGAAGCAAATCATCTTTATCCAATCTGATTTGCTTGTCATAAAGCTCAATAGCTTCGTTATATTCACCGATTTGATGCTTGATGTAAGCATAGTTATTTATATAGGTCAGATTTAATGGAGAAAGTTGATAAGCCTTTTTATAATAGCCTGACGCTTCTCTAGTATCAAGGGCATCAACTGTTTCGTAAATCATACCTAGTCGATAGTAAGCATCTGAAAAGGAACTATCGTATTCAATTGCTAATTTGAAATGGCCGATTGTTTTATTGTAATCATCCCCTTCGCGAGATAACATGCCACTGAAATATGCCGCATGAGCATCCCTTTTTCCGTGTGCGGATATCAAATCGATCTTTTTTTGTAACACTTCTACGGGATATCTACGATCTTTAATATCCATACCAATCTGACATTTAAATATCCCCCAAGAAGCTTTTTTACTAAATTTATCAGTACGCAATGCATCCTGAAATTCACCTAATGCAACCGACCAATAACCCAAATTCAGTAAATCATTCCCCAACATTAAGTGCTTGTCGGTGATAATCGTTTAAGATCTTCCTGCTCTTTCTTTTTTTCGTAATTTTCCTGTTGATTTCGAAGCTTTTCTACGGGCTGTAAATAAGAAATGCCATACTTTATCTTTCCTATCAACAGTCCGAGCACCGTCAGTATAAACAGCAAAAAAGGCATTATTTTAGACATTCCCCTTTATAAGTTCTGCCTATTTTTCTGTTTTAAACATTTCAAAATTATGATATCGCTGAATCTCGTTCCAAATTAAAGCTTTTCAGGATCCCCCATTTGCGGCAATTAACTGCCCACCTGTCCATTCCCAAAAAAGCACAATAAAAATATTACTTAACATATTGTAGCAAACGTCCACGATCTACTAAGTGAATATAGCTCAACATTAATTATATTAGGGTCATTTTTTATTTCAAATTTTATCTTGGATACAATAAACTGGGCTAGTTTTCATTATTCAAAAACACGTATACTACTAAAGAATTTCTACAATGACTAAATCAGACTTAATCGCAGAAAAAGAGCACATACCAAATATTATCGAAAGTGCTATTAAAATGTCTGACCCAAACTGCCCAATAACAATTTATGAAGGAACATTTTTGCTAAAAAACAATGTACAAGAGCTACTTGTTAGCGGCGGAATTTATTTTGGGTGGGGAGGAACTTCAGGCGCATATTTTACAGCTACACTTGTTATGGATGCAAAATCGCCCCCCTCATTTGATACCAATGCAATTTTCTCGATAATTGTAGACGAGCTATTATTCGGCGAAGGTTTCATTACGACAGCTAAGATGGGAGAACACTATAGACTGAAGGGCATAATGTCCGCTGAATCAGTATTTGGGGACCGCTCAGTTGCAGTTGAGAAAATAATTTTCGCTGTCCCTAATCTAAGGAATTTCCACGGGATGCCAGTGAAAAAAATATGTGATAATATAGTTCAGACTTCAAGAAATCGGTTAATTTTCGATAATGAAAGTTATCAAATAATTTTAGATAAAAATTTAGATTACAATGACGCATTGAACCTACTACAGGAAAAAGGAGGCTTCAGACTACTTTATTCCGGAGAGCTTACAAGCAAAAAGAAAGCGCTCACACTGGAAAACAGCAAGGATGTATTTGATTGCTTAGGTACATTTCTTACATTTCTAAATGGAAGGAGAACTTCTGCTATGTTTCAACAGGGAATATTCGATCAAGAAACGAAATGGTTTGATTATACGGACTATATCATTGATCCACACAAAGAGGTCCGATCCTGGACAGTGCGAAACTCAATCGAGTCGCATGACGCGCTATGGAAAAGTTTTTCTAGGTTGTGGAAGAACAGTGATGACAGAGAGTTCTTAAGGACCGCTATATATTGGTATGTTGAAGCAAATTCCGGCGACCTATTTCTTGAGGGGCCAATTATAATGGCGCAGACAGCAATTGAGCTACTTTACAACTGGTACATTGTCGAACAAAAGAAATTTATCCTTGGAAAGGACGCGGAAAGCATCACTGCAGCTAACAAATTACGTTTACTACTGTCGCAATTGAATATTTCACACGAGGTTCCAATAGCATTTCAATCGCTTTCAAAATTCGTAGCGGGTAATAAAGAAATTAATGACGCGCCAGAGGCTGTTGTGCAAATAAGAAATGCAATTGTACACTCCCAACAAGAAAAGAGAAAGAAACTAAGTAAAATTGACTCAAAAACAAAGTATCAAGCACTTCACCTGTGTATTTGGTACATCGAAATGGCTTTATTAAAAATTCTGGGCTACAACGGCAAGTATTCAAACAGGTGCTCTAAGGAGATGGTTTTAGCACGCACAGTCGAAGATGTACCTTGGCGCACCAATTAAGATAAAGATTATCTAAAATTATAGTGCTTGCGCACTCTTAAAATATAGATCCACTAGGACACCGAACCGTAACTCTGTAACAGAGTGTCTTACTGACTGAACGACTATTAAATTAAAAGCGATAGTTAGCTTTCTTGGAAATCATAAAAGAATATTAATTGTAGCAAATTCTTTGTCAAATATTTCTACTAGGAGATTTTACTCTGGCCAACCCCATTTGCATAACGGGAAGCCTTTTTCCATATAAGTATTAGTGTTGGGAGTGGGAATGAGAATGGGAAGATTTAGAGTTGCATAGCCGGATGCGCTTATCCGGTCTTTGCTTTGCAACGTTTTGTACATGCAGGTTTTTCTTTAATTACTACCTAGATCTTTTCGCCGATGGAGCTTGCTCGACATCCTGTTTATTTGCCTCGATCTTCGGTTCGACGGTTTCTCTTCCATCCGCCCAATCGGCCGCTCGCGGGACTTTGACACTTTGTATTTTATCTTTAGTAGCAAAGATAGCCTCATCCCTTACTTCCCTTCGATCTTTATCCAAAATATCGATCGTCTTCATTTGCGGTTGACAGCAAGCGTAACGGGCATCGTACGTCGACCGATCTGCAAGTCTGCTTGCACAATATTTCCGTTGCGCAGTGCTTTGGAAACTTCCTGAAGCTTTTCGGCATCTTTTAACCCTTTAATCGAATATTTTTTCAGGGAAGCTTCCAAATCATATCCGAACTCTGGACGAAAAGTACGCAAAGGATGGCTTCCGTATGCATCCTTTACTTCCAGATTAAGCCTAAACCAGACAGGCGTTCTTTCTTGATTTGGATATCTTCGAGTTTCCGCATAACTGTGTCTAAATCCGTAATGTTTAATCGTACAGTATTAAGTTATATCTTTCAGACAAAAAACTATACAATCTTACCCTCCAAGACTGTCACTTGCTGCACCTGTCTGCTAGGAGACTACCTCATTTTATCATCTACGATCTTTGCATAGATGGCCGTTGTCTTAATCTCCTTGTGAACAAGCCTTTTTTGAACTGTAAACAAATCAGCGCCATTTTATAAGTAAAAGACCAACATTTTTTTGTTTTTGTGCGCCCACTTGGGCTCAATTCAGAGACCAAAAGATTTCGAGACTTTGGGACGGTTCAAGCGAATACATTTTAAAAACTTCATTTCTGACCTACAAGATTATTATACTGAAAATTTTCGATGTGTAGAAACTTAAGGCTAAACCTATCTGTAACACTTTTTGATAACATATAACATGCGCTGTAGCATCTGCACTCTAGAAGTGCGTTCCAAATAAAATTGAAAAGTCTGCTTCATTTATTGTCAGAAATAAATCAAAAACACCGGGCATTACAAAGGCTTTTATTAGTTTTGTCAAAACCTAATTCCAATGGATAACACAGAACTTTTCAAATGGCTTGCGATATTTTCACCAGTGGTGAGCGGAATTATTTTAGGTGTTGTAAGTCATAAACTGTCCAACCGTTCTAAACGAATAGAGATTCTTTTTCAACACAAATTACGGGCATTTAATGAGCTTCATAATATACTTATTAACTATAGATTTGAGTTAGAACCGAATATCTATAATAATCCGTTTCTAACCAGGAGCATTGACGCAAAAGAATCAGTACAAACCCTGAATCTTTTAAATAATTCACTTGTACATAATAGCATTTTTCTTAATAGGGAAAGTAGAACAGCGGTAATGGATATCACTGCAAAAATTAACTCATTTTGCAGATTTGAAAAGCAGGATTTTGAAAATATAAATCCCTATATAGATATGGTGGCAGAAGTTAATCGAGTAATTGATATTTTAATACAAAGACCTTAATTTAAAATGATCGCGTTTAGCCAAAATAATCCAAAAGGTACTTATCCTTAGTAGATTTTAAGGTTTGAGTAGATGAGCACGGTTAGTTGTGAAAGAAGGCCAGTCGATCTTTAGTGATTAACTGAAAATACTTCGGGAAATAAGCATCACTAGCGTAAACATCATCAAAATAGCGATCAGATAAAAAAAACCGTGGTTCGCTTAAGTAATACATTAAAAGCTTATGTACGATTAAAGTGTCAATTAGTGCATTGCTAGCCAAAAAGCTCTGCCGCTTTTAATTGATGTCCTTTGCATCCATTAGATGTAGTCGCTCAAACCCATCCATGTTGCAGTGGTACAAAGAATATTTATGATATAATATAGCTTAAACAGCGAATTCATTCCTAGCTTGAAACCGAAAGAATTTTCATTGTATAAATAAATACCTTAAATTAGCAAGAAGAGTTGTATACCTGCTTATGGGCTCTTTTTTCGTTAGCTAAGTACCAAATCAATAATTGCCAATGTCAAAAATCGTAAAATTAGAAATACAGAATTTCCGTAGTATCGAAAATCTCTCCCTTAATTTTCCTCATGACCAAAAATTATTATGCCTTATTGGTCGTGGAGACAGCGGCAAAACAACAATATTGGAAGCGATTTCAGCAGTTCTGTCATCAACATGGAACTTATCATTCCACGACACTGATTTTTACAATGTTAACTACAATAAACCTATCAAAATTACTGCAAATATTGTCGGTATTCCAGTCAAACTGCTTTCAGATCACAAGTTTGGATTGAATATAAGAGCATTCAACAAACAAAGCTCAGAAATTAGTGATGATATATTATCACTCGAAGATACAGCACACTGGGAGCCAATGTTATCCGTGCGACTATTAGTCGATAAGAATTTGGAACCAAATTGGCATATCATCAATGAGCGCGCGCAGGACGATAAGCCAATCTCTGCCGCAGAAAGAGCTTTGCTGAATTGCTATATGGTATCTGATAACATTGATAGGCATTTCTCGTGGAATAAAGGGAATCCATTATACTCTCTTTTAAAAAGCGCAGCACAACAACCAGAGGATGCAGAAGAAAACAGTATCGTATTAGAATCTCTCCGATCTGCAAAAAACAAAATAGATGAGCACGGTTTCGAGAAGCTTGTTGAAGTGACCGATATGGTAAAGGTACAAGCAGCAGGCCTAGGCTTGAATATCGAGAAAACTAGCACAACCCTCGATTTTAAAGAACTATCCATCCGAGACAACCGCATCAGTTTGCATGATGATAGGATACCATTCCGGCTGAAAGGTAAGGGATCGAAGAGATTAGCCTCTCTAGCAATACAGTCTATCTTAGTCAAAGACGGTGGAATAATGCTCGTTGATGAGATCGAGCAAGGCTTAGAACCAGATCGCGCAAAACAGTTAATAAGGGAGCTGAGCGATAATGGTAAAGGACAAATCTTCATTACTACCCATTCTCGTGATGTTATAACCGAGTTGAGTATTGAATCGCTGATCTTAATATTAAAAGATAAAAGCAACTCTAAAATAGAGGGAAGAGATCTCTCTCACATAGAATCATTGCAGCGCGTTGTAAGAGCGTGTCCCGAAGCATTTTTTGCAAAGAAGATAATTGTTTGCGAAGGAGCTACCGAGGTCGGAATTATGAGATCCTTGGATAAGTATAGAAAGCAGATTGGTAAGCAGCAGATGTCTTTCGAGGATTGCGCCTATATTGACGGAGGCGGAAGCAGTTTTGTGGAGAGGGCTGAAAAAATAAGAAAAGCGAACTTAAAGTCAGTAATATTCTGTGATTCCGATGACCCCATTGTTAATCAAAAAAAAGAAGGCTTAAAAGCGTTAGGGATTGATTTGTTTGACTGTGACGTTGATAAATGTATCGAAGCGCAAGTATTCCAAGATATACCTTGGGGGGCTATAAAGCAATTATTACAATACGCCTTAGTGGTTCATAAAAGCAATGATCAAATTGCACTTGAAGCATCAATTAAAGCTCAATTTCCACATGGCTATCGATTCAACCAGAATTGGCTTGAAGAAGATACTTCTGAATTACGAACAGCATTAGCCAAAGCATCCGTCAAAAAAGATAAAGAGTGGTTTAAAAGAATAGATCATGGAGAGTTCTTAGGGTCAATCATATTCGAGTATTTTGACCAGATCAATGAACGCGCATTACTAAAGCAGAATTTTGAGGGTCTAATTAATTGGATTGATAACTAATGGATTATCGATCATTTGTTTCTGAACGTAAAGCGCTATTAGTTTCTCCGGCTGGGTATGGAAAAACTTATACGATAGTACAAAGTCTCAAGTATACTCAAGGCAAACAGTTAATTTTAACTCATACCCATGCAGGCGTAGCGTCAATCAGAGAAAAAATTGAAAATGAGAACATTCCCTCTAATCAATTTCATATCGAAACAATAAGTAGTTTCTGCCAAAAGTATGTACAAAACTTTTATGTTGGTAATGATATACCTGATCAAGAAAATAAGCAGTATCACGCATTTACCCTAGATAAAGCCTTTCTACTGTTTAAGTCGCCGATGGTGCAGCATATCGTCAAAAGTACTTTTGTAGGACTATTTGTAGATGAGTATCAGGATTGTACTAAAAAACAACATGATGTCATAATGGTCCTGTCAGATCTATTTCCTACGAGAATTCTAGGTGATCCACTGCAAAGTATATTTGATTTTAATGGCGATCTAGTTGATTTCGAAAGGGATTTGCCTGATTTCACATCATACCCCGATTTGGATGTTCCTAATCGTTGGTATCGGAATGGTTATAACACCCTAGGTGATATTATTAAGGGATTTCGGGAAAATTTGATCAGTAGAGAACCAGTTTCTCTTATAGAAAACATACCAAGTGGTCTTCATATCTTTCCAGTACAAAATGGAGATTTATACTCTTTTAAAAGCAGCTATACAAAACCTCTTCAAGCAATCATTGCAAATCGACGCAAGGACCCAACAATGGAGAGCCTACTGATAATTGTTCCTGAATACGAAGAAGTATTGCCGGTTGGATCCAGAAACCGAGGTACAATTTCAGATCGTGTTAATATCAAAAACAGGATAGATTTTGCTAACCGACTAACACTCCTAGAGGCTATAGATGATAGATCCTTCTATCAAATCGCTCGTACTGCTGACGAACTGGTGCTAGGTATAAATAGAGCCAAAAACAAGATCAATAGAGTTAAGAAGGATATTTTGCTTTCTGTATTTAAAAAAACAGAAATCGATAGTTGGTTTTCAAAAGAAGATTTTACGGTAAAGAGATCAGAATCGGACAAAGGGAAAACGTTTAAGGTAAAGCAGAAGTTTAACTCGTTTTTTAAAGAGCCTAGCACATACAATCTATTAGCGCTATTAGTTGAAGCTAAATCTCAATTTGGCTTAAAGCAAAAAAGGGAAGCGATCCATAGAAATCTTTTGAATTCACTCAAACAATCTACATATGAGAACATCTCCGTTTATGAAGCGATGAAAAATAATAGAAATCAAATAAAAAGAGTCGGCCGGAAGGTTGATGGGAAATGTATAGGCACAACACTTCTTACAAAAGGTCTAGAGTTTGACACGGTTGTTCTTCTTGATGCTAACAAATTTGATACTCCGGAGCATTTGTATGTTGCTTTATCACGCTGCTGTAAGAAGCTGATAATTTTCACAGATAATTTGAAGCTCAGCCCATACTAATAGACATTGATTTGTGCTAGACTGATTGAGTGATGAAAAAAACAATCTAAATTTCGTCTAAGCGGTAGAGTATGCGCGAGAAGAACAGTGATGTTTGTCGCATACACAGATAATTCGGTGGCATATGCAGGAAAATTTTAATCGTTGCATAGCCGGATTCCATGATCCGGTCTATGCGTTGCAATATTTTACACATGCGGGTTTTTCCTTAATTACTATCTAGATCTTTTCGCCGATGGTACTTGCTCGACGTCCTGTCTATTGGCCTCGATCTTTGGTTTGGAGGCTTCTCTGCCTGCCGCCAAATCGGCAGCTCGTGGGACTTTAACACTTTGCATTTTATCTTTCGAAGCAAAGATTGCCTCATCTCTTACTTCCCGACGATCCTTATCCAAAATATCGATCGTCTTCATTTGCGGGTTGGCAGCAAGCGTAACCGGTATCGTACGTCTGCCGATCTGCAAGTCTGCCTGCACGATATTTCCGTTGCGTAGTGCTTTGGAAACTTCCTGAAGCTTTTCCGCATCATTTAACCCTTTAATCGGGTATTTTTTCAGCGAAGCTTCCAAATCATATCCATACTCTGGACGAAAAGTGCGCATCGGATGATTACCGTAGGCATCTTTCACCTCGAGATTGAGCTTAAACCAGACTGGCGTTCTTTCCTGATTTGGAGTATTTTCTCGGTTCGGTTCAGTTTTGGTTCGCAAGAAAACATCCTTTTCTATGGCCTGACCGGAAAGTAACTTAAAAGCCTGTAAAGCCGTTACGCGGTAATCCCGCTCCAGATTGAAGGTTTGCGACCGAATGACTGGATTATCCTTCTGCTGCAAGGTAACCTTGTAGTCATTAAGGAAATACATATCGCTATCTTTCGATCGGTTAAAATTGATGTCAAAACTGAGCTTATCGGTCCGCGCTGCCTTGGGATCGACAGAATCCAGCGGTCTGTGATTGGTTTGGATGCCGAGACTAAAATTTGGCATTTCACGGCGAATCGCGGTTTCGAGCACATCGTTCAGCTTATTATCGAAGCCTAGATTGTCCAATGTTTTTTTGAGGTACTCTAAATTGTTCTCGTTCATGAGCTAATGGATTAAATGATAAAATGAAATAGATAGGGAATTGGTGTCACTCCAACCGGTTACTGATTGGAATAGAATTTTGGAAGAGATTAAATGTACGTAGTGGCTAACGAGACCGAAAACGCTCGCGCTGCTCATTAACCTGTAGATCAGCAGCGGCCAAATGCGGAAAATCTTTCTTCAGCATCATTTGCAATGCGTTTTGGTAAGAGCTTCTATTGTAATCAAGCTGTCTATGAAAGCCATCTTGAAGGTTTCGTAGCTCATGGAGCATAACATGTCTGAGCTTACCATCATCTTCAAAACTTAGGATAACTTTTTCCGTATTGGATAAAATACCTTTGGGCTCTGACACGCGGTATTGCACGGTGGTATCATCATAGATGCTTACTTGCTTTCCAAGTCGGTAAGCTTCACGTTGATTCGCATCTAGCTCCTCGCCATTAATCATCGTAGGCGTCTGCACATTTGCAGCGTCGTATGTCAAGAATTCACGTGTCTGGGCGTCGTACTCCACCACCATACGCTTAACTTTCTCATCACCACCGTTTAGCTCTACCACATGATTTGTTTTTTCACCATCCATAAGCGCTCCCATCGCATCCTGATCAAGGAGATAATGCTGCTGGGGTGTCCGGTAAACTGGGTGGATTAGCAGTTCTACTTCACCTGAGTCTATTCTACTGAGGGATAGCTTCGCTTCCAGCCGAGCGATACGAAAGTTATTAAGCTGCACGTCGCTGATTGCGATTAAGGCAGAACGCCTACCGGCTAACATAGCCTCCAGATTGTCGTTATCGATAGTTACCTTTTCATTATTGAACAGATTTAGTGATTCCAGCGCTTCACGGGGAAGCTCTGCTTCTTTAAATAAGTATTGCATTGATTTAAGGATTATTTGTTTAGAAATTGCTTCTGCAGTACTAGCAGAAACATTAGCGGATCAATATAGTGCGTACCAATCCGAATACTGAAATGTAGGTGAACTCCCGTTGCTCTGCCCGTTCGCCCTGTGTAGGCAATCTCTTGTCCAGCACGCACCTCGTCGCCAACAACCACAACACAAGCAGAAAGGTGGCCATAAATGCTGTGGACGCCTCCATGATCGATACAGATAAACCTGCCCAGAAAAGGATGCTCTCCGGCCTGAACTACAATACCGTTATAGATTGCCATCACAACAGGATTATTAGACTTAAGGTCAACGCCATTATGAAAACTGTTTTTACCGGTTACTGGATGTCTTCGCATGCCAAAATGCGAGGTTATCTTCGGTGTGCGCAGTGGACTACAAACGACGATGGATTCTACCGAGTCTGCCAAAGAAGCCTTTCGACCACAGCTACTCCTCTCCTGCACTGCATCATTTTTAGGTTTCGCTAAGTTTGTCGTAATCTGCGCGTGAGCTTTAGATACTGGTCCTACAAAAGATGGTACAGCCAGCAGCATGCAAAGAAAAAGTTTAGCCATAATAAGGGAGATCAAGTATTTATGATGAACGAAAAACCAAATCACATTCACTAGCGTAGATAGGCTTAATCAGAGAATAATTAGTACATTTGTAGCAACCAATATTAATATATCTTTTATTAATGAATTTTAACCTAATAGCATCATGGATAGAATAGGTGGAGACAATCCGCTAAGGCAAATGGTCCTTCGCGGGAAGGCACGGGAAGATTTCTTCGCATGGCATAAAGCCAACTTCCAAACAGATCCAGTCAATGTGGATCTATGGCTAATTGGTTTGCAACTAGAACTATTTAGCCAGTTTTTTCGAAAAACCATCCGGCATGCCAATGATTTTTATGACGCACTGGATGCTTACAATAAGATCTAAGTCTTTTGCTGATTGACCACAACAGGAACTATTTGGCATAGAGGCAGCACGCCGAACTAACGGGAGCGACTTTTCCCCAAATCGCGCTGCTGCTCTTTGCCTAGATCATATCCAGGATCGGCAGCATAATTCTGGAGCATCACCGGTTTGTTTCGCTCTCGCTGTTGCATATCCTGAAGCGCTCTTTGATAGCCTTCGGTATACGGATCTTTTTGTTTGGACTTACTACCGAATAGATTCCGGAGACTGCGGAGCAATAGATAAGAAATACCACCATCAAGGACAAGCGAATACATTAGCGCTTCCCGATTCGAGGTGACGCCACTACGGCTACTTGCTCTACGCTGTAAGCGTGTACCATCGGAAAGTTCAACAACAGATCCATTTCTATATTGCTCTTTCTGCAAATCAGACAGCTTCTCTCCATTGATCATCGCAGGTACTCTTATTTTATCGGGGTCAGCAGCGATAAACTCCCTCGTTTCCGGATCGTACTCGATCACATAAGATTTACGCTTACCGTCATTTTCCTGATAGGTTTTCAGTACATGGGTCAGTTTCCCTTGTTCAAGCTGCTCCGCTTCGGCATCCAGTAAAAGCGGATGCTTTTTTATATCACGGTATATGGGGTGCAGTTGTAAGGTGATATGTCCATCTGGCATTCTTTCAAGGGACAATTTAGCGTCCATTTTCTTAATATGAATACCATCAGCATTAATATCTTGTAAAGTAATGAGATCCGTACGATGTCCTGCCAATAAGGCATCCATACCTGCCTCAGACAATCTTGGCTTGCCATTATTGAGCAATCCCAGTTTACGCAATTCTCCTACAGGAATATCCTGTTCATTGAATAGTTTGTCCATAAAATGACTGTTTTGTTTTTTACGCTGGCTAATTAATCCCCTGAATATTAAAGGGGATTGATGTAGATGCGGCGGTGATGCTGTAAACCGATAAGGCATATAGATGGCAATCCCACTTAAAAAATGTAGCTCTATACACCATTACTATGATTTTTGCCATCTGTATTAACGAATTATGCATTGCTCGCAGGTCGGAACCCCATCACAATCTCCGCGACTTCGGAATTGATTTGGGCAAAATTAGCCAGTAGGATTTCCTCCTTTTTGCCAGCAAAATCGTAAAACGCAGGAAGATCACGATACTGCGCTTCCTCTTGCTTGATCGCTTTGACATCCAAGTTTATCCGGCAGTTAATCGCCGATGGCTCATATTTGCCCGTGTAATCCTCTACAGCGTCCGAGGCCAACATACCGACCATCTCCCCTGCTTTAAGTGCAGCAATCTTTCCTGCGG
This sequence comes from Sphingobacterium bambusae, assembly GCF_033955345.1. Taxonomy (NCBI): domain Bacteria; kingdom Pseudomonadati; phylum Bacteroidota; class Sphingobacteriia; order Sphingobacteriales; family Sphingobacteriaceae; genus Sphingobacterium; species Sphingobacterium bambusae. The sequence goes on along the minus strand of NZ_CP138332.1, from coordinate 5,181,056 downwards.
GAATGAGCGGCTCCAGACGTTCGGAAATCGATACCGAAGTTTTGGTACGATCTATCGAAAGGCTTTCGCTAACCTGCTTAACCTTACCAAAGATGCGTTCCAACCAGTCCAGCGTCTCTTTGTTACGCACCGATCCAGAAAGTACATTTCCGACTACTGCGGTAATTGATGTTGCCGTCTCCTTGCCATACTGTTGTTTGAACTGCGGTAACTCTTGAAGCCCGAGCAGCACTGCGACCAGATTACTCCGCGCTTGAGCGATCAAGTTTTCGATCTTATGGGCGTACAGCGTTGGCGCCTCATCGATGATTAAGCCTACGGGCTTATTTCCTCGGGAGTTTACCAAGCGCATTATACGGTTTAAGATGACCGAGTAACAAGCCGAATTGATGCTTTGCGTGTTAGGATCATTGGCCAATACCAATATGGATGGATTGCGCGGGTCACTAATCTTTAGCTCAAAATCATCGCCGGAAAACACCCAAAAGGTTTCTTTGGTCGCTAGGCGGCTGATAAAGACCTTCAGCGTTCCCACCTGCCCTTCGAGCTGATCAAAGGCCCTCGCCTTAAAAGCGGTCATAAATGGAGAAAGCAACGACTCCAGCTCGGGATTAGAAAATAGCACCGTAAAGATCTCCTCATAAGACCGGTTGAGAAAGGCAAGCACATGCGGAAAGCTGGAATAGCGCCCTCCTTCGTGTTTGGCAAAGAAATAGATGCAGGAAGATAGAAAGTTGATCGCCGATTGGGTAAAGAACTGGTCACTACCTCCCGACTTATCCCCTTTCTTCATCGCTTCCACCAGCGCCTCCGCTGTTTCCGAAGCATCAGCTAACGATTGTAGGTACTCGCTTCGCCAAGGGTTCAGTCGCCTACTCTTCTCGGGCTCAGTTAAATTAACCACATGGAAGTCGTAGTCCTCACACTTGCCTCCCTGCTTAGCCAACAGGTAGTGATAGTAGGCCACCTTTCCTAGATCGGGAAACTTAAAATCATAGATCAGCATAGTAAATTCTAGGGCGACAAACTGCCGGATCACCGGCATCACCACGCCAAAACTCTTCCCACTACCCGGGGTACCGATCAGTAGCGTACCGCGGAACACATTTTCCAGCACCACGTAGCCCTTGCGCACCTTTCCTTTATAGTAGAAAAGCATGGGAATATTAACCACAAAGCGTCCAAGCTTCGGCTTTGTACGCTGCATAAAGGATTCCCCTTCGATGTTCCAGCGATCCTTTCCCAATTTGGAGCTGATGACTTTGGACATATTGTCCAGCGCTAGATGTAGCAGGATTGTCCCTGCAATGGTTAGCAGTACATACGCACTTTTAAAACAAGAAATCGCACCTAAAGTTGCATCTCCAAGCTGATCATAAACCCAAATAGAGAGCGGAAGGAAAAACACCCCCAAACAAAAAGGCAAACCAATGGCCTTTCCAACCTCGAGATCCTTCTTTTTACGGCTCAAGGTGCCGATAGATACCAGCGCAATAATCATCAGCGTAAAGAGCTTGGAGTAGAATGGATGCTGGTAAATTTTAAATGCCTGTAGTTTTCCCAAGATCATTGTACCCGCATGACGAGTGTCCCCTGCTAGCTCCAATATATAGTCAGCACCAACAAAAAACAGAATATCGAGCAGTACGAGCAAGTAGATAGTAAACTGCAAGAAGCGGTGCAAGGACTGTTGCTCTTTAGATTCTTCCATGTAAACTAGTTTTGAGGTAAAACAATAGCCTAAGAGCAGCTTTCTCTAAAAAGTGTCGGCCTCAAGGATATCCTTGTACTTGACTTTCAGATCAAGAGTTCGCCCGGAAAGCTGCTTTTCTGATAACTGGATATGCAAGATTTTATTTGCTGGAAAGGTCATCTTTTTTAGCACATAGATATTCCGAAAACTTCTCTTAAAGGTTCCGTGCCCATAGAGCTGCCAAATAGGTTCTACTTCTATAGCCTGTACATTGGTAGCCTTGGTAATCTTACGATCTTCAATCTTCATGCGTAGCTGGTCAATCTCATAACTCAAATTTGTGCTGTTGCTGGCCGTGATATCCAGCAGCACCAAATCACCCACCGTGTAAACCGCATTTAACTGCATGCTGACGCCATGCGCCTTTACCTTTCGAAGTGGTCGAAACTTACGACTAGAAAGCACCGTAAGCGCGTGCTTTCGAAGTTCACTAGTTGGAATAGTAGCCTTACCTACCAGTGGCTTGATATCCTTGGGCGAGATGCTATAACTCGCCGGAGCAAAAGAAATGCCTGCCATGTCGCTGAAGGAAAGTTCATACTGCGCAATAAAACTCTCACCGACGACAGTGAGCACGCCGAGACTTCCTTCAACGTCACTAAAACCCTCCGCTAAGGAATCAGGCTTCCACTTTAAGCGAAGCACGTTTTCTTGGGGCAGATCGCCGATCACCTGATTAGAGGAAATATCCACATAGCTGATGGGTTCGGGTGAAAGGATGTGAAGTGAGACCTCTTTTTCCAGCAGTATCTGCGGCAACTGGCTTCTGAAGGTTGCCGGCTGCTGAGCAAAAAGCGAAAGCATGGCAAAGCGTGCCAGCATAGATAGCAAAAATGATTTCATAGAAAATTTGTGAATGGGTTTAGAACTGTGTTTTTAATTGTTGAGGATCGATCAGGTAAACGATTGTGCTATACTTGATCTTGGCCTTGTTCTGGCGGATCATCTTACTGACCGCCGTGCTGGTAGACTGGAATACCTTCTGTACCATGCTCATGGCCAGTTGACTGTTTGTTTCCATCTGCTGCATAGTGATGCCCTGGGAGGCATTACCACCAAGCTCCTTGGTAAATTCCCGAAATTCGGACGCAGGTACGAAAAGGCCGCGCATGCCATCATGGTCATAGACCTCCAGATTGATGGGCAGGATCTGCTCGCCAATCATGGCTGAGGTAATCGTGAGGTTAACGCGCTGCCCGCTAAAGCCCGATATCTGCGCATAAAGGTAACTCCCCTTTTTTATCGGCACGCTACCCGCCACGATGTCTTCTAGCAGTCGAATACGCAAGCGCGACCCCACATAGCCCGTGATGTTCTGGTCAATTATGGCCGAGATAAAGGTTTCCGATTTCGCTGGCACGACCGTATTAAAACCATCCGTGTGGCCAGCGGCCTTACTAACCATTAGCGCAGGCTGGGACTTAGCCAAAGCCAGCTGCCCCTGCTCTAAATCCTTTCGCTGCTGCTCGGCCTGATAATCTGGGTCGTTCGCTTTCCCCATACTATCGACCAGCGCCATTTGCTTGCGAAACAAGTCCATGGGGTCTTCACTCACTTTAACGGCCTCCGCGGGCGCTGACCGCTGTGGAGCAGACAGCCTGGCTAGAGCTTCCTCCATCGCGCGGTCTTCGGCATCAAAGGACGGTCTTTGCATGGTCGCACTTGGGAAGCCTTTTTCCTGCGATGGGCTATACCTATTTTTCATGGCCCGATCGATGGAGTCGAGCATTTGCCGCTCGCGCATATTATACAGCGTTCCCGGCATCTCCTTCTCCGTTTCTTCTTCTTGGATCAAGCCGACAGCCGTATAACCATCTGCCTGACGATACTGGTTCCGATAAGCATCTAATTTTCCAGAAAGTGCCTTCTCGCGCACCTGATCCGATACATCGGCCACTCCTGTCTGCAGGGAGTCCTTGCCTGCTTGGGGCAGCTCCTGCTTATCAAAAGTCGACTTATAGATATAAAAGAAGATAAATAAAAAGGGAAGCAGGATCAGCGGCACGACGTACCGCGGTTTATTGAAATCTATTTTCATTGTAAATTATTTTTAGGTTGCATGGATCGCTGAAGGGATTCAAACTCGTCTAGCGCACCAATTAAAGCAATACTGTCCGAGGAGCTCAGGCTATCCTTTTCGATAAGCGCTCCTATTTCAGATTGTAATGCTAACACTCGGTTAAGTGCCCCATAGGTTTCTGCGATGGAAGGCAGTTTGGCACCAAGGGTATCAAGCAGCATGTACCGAGGACGTGGAGACTCAAAAACAGCCATATTATTATCAGCCCTTCTGGCGCTAAACACCCAAACAGCGGAGATGACCACGCAGACCAGCATGCCTGCAAAAAGATACGCTGGATAGCGAGTAAGCACGAACGAAAGCTTCGTCTTTAATGCCTGCCACAACATACCTTCTAGCGGATTAGAGTGTATTTTTTTGGACATTTTGTTGATCTTTATTTTCCAGTGTTTTCCATTTAGTGATCAGCACCCCATGGGGATTGTTTTCTGAGCGAATCTCTAGATCACTCAGGTACCCTTCGGTGACCAGTGAGCGTGTGATGGTCGAACTACGCCTATCAATCTTTTGGGTGCCGTAGAAACGGAAATATCGAGTAGGCAAATCTAGCACAATGCTGTCCGTACGAATGGTCAGCACGGCACTAGAGGAAAGAATAGAGTTGAAGAAACCTTTCTCCTTGAGATTGTTATACTGCAATGCGCCACTCTCATCAATCAGGTACATCGCCTGCTTCATCTGGTACTCGATAAACTTGTCGTCCGGCGTTAAGGAGAAGAACAAGCTATGGAAGCGTCCAATGTGCGAGCGGTATTCCGCAGCGCGGTTCATCTGCACGTCGGTCTGTGAGGCGCGCATGGGGACATTACCCGAGTCCATGATGTAAATGCTCTGACGAGCTGAGGCTACCTGCCGATAGGCAAAAAAAGAAACGATCATACTGATCAGCAGCGATGCCAAGAGGCTTCCCCCTGCAATAAAAGTGGCAAGGCGTACCTTACCCTCGATGTTTTTAATAATCATAGCAGCTATTTAGATTTACCAAGAAGTTTTCCGGCCAAACCGCTCATCATTGGCGCATGACGTCCCATCGTAGAAGCCGCGGAAGATACACCCGAAGTGGAGACAATCCATGTAGAGATACTGGGGACGGTAAGCATGGTCAGCGCGCCAATAACAAAGGTGACGATCACGATACCAAAGGAAAGCAGGCCATTACCAAGGAACCAAGCAATCTTCTCTAAATCTGCACCATCGGTGCCGACCAATACCTGATAGCGGCTGATTTCGGCTTCCATGGCATAATGTTGAAACAGCGAAGCGATATACATCACCAAATAAGCCACGCCGGAATACAGGTTCACCGAGACGAAGCGGGCAATCCAGGTGGAAAAGGAATCGCGGAATGCCGGCAGGATACTTGCAGCCACGGCGAAGGGCCCAAGAATGATAAGGATCGTCGAAAAGATGATCTGAATAATAAATATCACGTAAACGCAAATCCGCAGCAGCCAGATAGCCAACGTCTCGACAAGTGAAGTCAACATTAACTGAAAACCCGCTTGAAGGCGATTCCGCATCTCCACGATCGGGTTCCATACCGAAGCAAAGCCTTCCTTGACGCTAGACTGCACCGATTCCCAAGCATTTTCGTACCAAGTATCCGCCTCGGTCTTTGCCGTCTCGGCCTCTGCCTGCACAGTCATTATCTGATTGGAAAGGTCTGCCATGAGTTTTGCGCGCTGTAAACGAAGGCTGTTGATCTCCGTCTGACTACCATCGAACATCGCTTCGGTCTTAGCAGCTACAATATCTGTTGGAAAAGCCACAACGCGCGTGAAGGTCGGCCACCATAGGATCACCATGATCAGTCCAAAAGGACGCAGCAGCGGCATAATCTCCAGCTGCTTGTCTCCGGCCATCATTTCGTAGGCACGGATAGAAAAGAAAATCAGCATAAAAATGGCGCTGAGGGCTTGCGCATCGCTGGTAAAGGCATCGTAATGCGTCCATATCGTGCTTTTCATCTGCTTTAAAAAGTGCATCATCCCCTCCTCGTAGATTCCGTTACCCTGCAAGAAATTAAAAGAATCTTTAAAGGAGTCCGGCACCGTTTGCACTTGCAGTAAGGGCATAATACCTATATTAGAAAGTAAGCTCATTGGGTTATAATTTGGCACGTGAAAGAATATCGTCGGCTATTTGCAGATCCGATTTACCTAGGGTCGCCTTGGCTACCGTAGTGCTTTCCTGCAGCTCTTTTACCTTATCCTTGATGGACAAATACAGCGTGGCACGCTGCCGCTTGGTATCCCAAATAGCCAGCAACTTTCGGTATTCTCCCAGCATTCGGTGATAGGCGATTATACGCGACCCTCGATCGAGGTTGGTTGTTCGTGCTGCTTCTAGCCGCTCTCGGAGCATCTGGCTTTCCTGCCGATACCAATCGCCTGATCCGCCCTGCTCGAGGTAATCCTTTACTTGCGGTTCAAGTCCCTCAAAAGGATCAGCCTGATTAAAATCCAGTAAATCTTGAAACTCCTTTTTATAGTAGAGCTGCCAAAGCGGATCGGTCTGCGAGGCGATTCCCGCATAATTAGCGGTCTCGCTTAAAGCTGTATTTCGCAAAGTATCCGCATGGAGCTTGTAGGCTTCCTCGGTACTTCTCATGGCAGCTACCATAAGCAATCTTCGGGATTGTGGCCCGACAACACTTAGCGGCCGAAGGTCCGTCTTGGGATAATTCGGGTGCAGTCCCCAGGTTAGCCAGTACTGATAGTTGAGGCTCAAAAATCCCCTTGTTGGGGTAAACTTCTTGCGGTTCCACTGCTTAAATACCATCCGTTCCTGCTGGTTGACCACATGCTTATCCGTCTGATATTTCACGTTCTGCCCATGCAAATCTAAGGAAGAGGCAACGAGTAACAGGTAAAGTGTTACTTTAAATAACTTAAACATAAAACTTATTTTAAAAGGTTATACTGAAAAATGATTTGATCCACTAGCTGCCTATCTCGATTGATGAAAGATTGAAAGGGATTCAGCGAAGGGATTATACCGCGAAGCTTCGCCCAATACATTGCCCGGTGCACGCTAAAGCAAAGTGCGCGCATTACGCGCAGCTCCAAAAGGATTTTTACCAGTAGCGCATCCCGTTTCTCGTAATCCATTAACACGTTGCTGCCTTCCTTAAGCACAAAGTCCGAAACCTCGGAAACTAGCCGAATGCCTCGATCTTTCATCTGCATGGTTACATCCTCAGCGAAAAGCAACAAATGTGGAGCCCCCTTGGTCGTTTCCAATATACTATTACACTCCGCAATGATCTCTGAAGAAATCGATCCGACTTGCTTGAGCATAAGACCGCTCTTCAAGGCCTGGTCAACCTCAGTCAGCGCGCCATGAATCATCCGCTGCACCATCACCACCGAGAAAAGGTTGATATTGATATCGTCCAGCCGATTATTGATCGTTTTGAGGTACTCATGATGCGTAAGTTCGGCCGCCGAGCGCACCGCTGCATTTTCACCAACGATGGCCAAATGCTTGGCATCGTAGACGATGGTTACATAGCTTTGGGCGAAGGCGGATCGCAGACATAAAAAACATAGCACACAGATAATTAAATATTTAGCAAAACCCATATATACTACTATTTAAGTTGTTCTATCTTGGAAAGAATATTGTCCACCAGCTGCCGGTCACGATTGACAAAGGCCGAAAATGGATTATTTGCTGAACTAGCATGCCGCAATTGCTGTTGGTACATGGAATTTGCAAGTCCCCTTGAACTTCCCGCAATCAGTCGCAGTTCGGTGAGCACATGGCCAAAGAGCATCTTGCGATCACTTACCTTCATTTGGTTAAGATCACCGATAGAAATCAGCAATGCGTACAGATAGCTACTGAGCTGTGTGGCTTTGCCTGCAAGATCCAGTTCCACTTGATAAGCCATGGCAATCAGGATAGGGTCGTCTTTTGCCAGCGCAAATATTCGTGCCTGCTGATCTTGGATATCAGCGATGATCGGCCATGCCTGCATGCCGATCTGCGCGGCATCGATCACTAGACCAAGTGTATGGAACCGCTGCTGCAACCGCCGGTATTTCTGCTTAAAGGTTGCCGTCTTCCCGCGGTTTACCTCCTCATTTGCCGTGGTCACCGTCTGCCGGTTAAAAGCCTCCTTCTGCCTTTGGTTCTCCGATTTACTTTCAGCAACCAGCTGGTGAATCAGTTCCACATTCAGTTGAGAAAAGGAATATTTAAGACCTACAAACAAATAGATTATAATAATTAAAAACCATCTCATTACCGGAGGTATTTGGCATTGCGAACAATGTCGTCCGCAATGCGGGTATCCATATTAATAAAGCCTGCATAAGGGTTCAGCGATTGCAGAATGCCGCGCTGCTTTGACCAGTACATGGCGCGATACATCCCGTAAGCTACCCCACGCAGAATGGTCATCTCCGAGACGATCCTGTTGAGCTGCTTCGCCCGTTCGCCTGAGTCCATCAGATTATTTGCACCGCCTTTGGTCACAAAGCTGGTTACCTCTGAGGCGAGCGCAATAGAGCGGTTCTTAAACTCCATTGCGCTCTGCTCGGCAAATAACAACAGCGCAGGATTGCTGCCGGCAAGCGTGATCGCTTTATTGGTGTCCCGTACGATATCAGTTCCTATCTGGGTAATATCCTTTATCGCTAGCAGGTTTCGCATGATAGCAGAAACCTCGCTCAAGCCTTTGTAGATCTTATCCTGCATATCATTCACGATAACCAGTTGCCCCGTTACGGCGAGCTGTCCGCGCTGGATAAGTGTCAACCGCTCGTTAGTGTTATCCAGCTGCTGGTCAATAATACCCGAATGTACTGCCGTTGCTGCTGCGACTGCCGGATCAATATAAATCTGCGCACGCACGAGAGACGCCCAAAATAGCGCGAATAATAAGATAAATAACTGCTTCATATAGTTTTTGATTAACATTTTAAGGAATTGCATTGTCATTGGAAAGCGGAGTACCGAGCGCATTGACTTTCTTCACAAAATCGCCGAGAGACAATGCGCTAGCTTTCATATCCTGCACAAACACTTCAAGTGCTTGCTGGTAGTTTTTATACATCTCCACGTAGGTCAGCACGGCATTCTTCTCCGGCTTCTCTGTTGTATAGGTCAGGTACTGCTCGAGGGAAACCTCTACGCCATAAACTTCGCCCGTGGATCCTCGCCGGATATAGACCTCCTTGAATCGTCCCCGTCCCTCCTTGTTATCTAGCTGGTTTATCGTAAAGATCTTTCTGCGCTCGGTATCGGTAATAGAAAGCAGCTTGGCAATGGCATCGTAGTTTTCGCGGAACTTGGACTGATCCAGCAAGCAGATCGTGTCCGAATTGGCAAGGATACTGTCCTTAACCACCGGATTGCCCAAGATGTCGCCCAGCTCTTGGGTCACCACGATCACTTCACCCCAGAACTTTCTAACCGTTTTATAGAGGTACAAAATGTAGCCCGCCATCAGCGGACTGGCAATAGCCTTCCATGCTTCTTCGATGATAAGGGCCTTACGCTGGTCACGGCGATGCCGCATCTTTTGCAGAAAAACGTCCATAATAATCAGCGTGACGATCGGAAATAAAACCTTATTTTCCTTCACATTATCTATCTCAAAGACAATAAAAGGTTCAGAAAAAAGCGAAGCATCAGCCTGCTCATTGAGCACCGTACCAAACTCACCTCCGGTATGGAATTTACGCAGCACATAGCGATACTCGTCCAGATCAAAGGTAATCGCTTCCTGCGCCGTGATCTCGCTGATCCGATCCACGGAGTAGCTGTAAAAGGAATCAAAGTTTAACACCTTCGGCCGCGCGGGGTCAGCCTCTTCATCCGACCAGAAATAAGCATAGTAGTAGGAAGAAAGCACGTTGGAAAGCACGGTATCCTCGATCTGGCTTAGCTGCCCATCAGGCCCTTTCCAGAGTAGGGCAATCAGCGTCTTTAGGAAATCCTTTTTTTCCAGGTTGTACTCCTTTTGGGAGATGGCAAAGGGATTCATCGAGATTGGCTTTTCCTCCGTGTAAGTAATATACTTACCACCATAATAGCTGCAAAGTCCCGAATAGCTATCTCCCGTATCTACGATTACCACGTCCATATTGTACAGACAATACTGCTCCACCAGCGCATTCATGTAGAAGGATTTGCCACTCCCACTGGGTCCAAGGGTAAAACGCGATCGGTTGTTTGTCCGCCCTGTCCGCATGGGCAGATCCGAAGGATCAATACCAACTGGAATTCCCTGCCTATCGGTAAAGCGAATAAGGAAGTCCGACTGCTCATCCTTTTGCAGGTATTCCTTAAAAAAGAAACAGATTGCAGCATCGGAGGTCGTCAGGAACCAGTCATAGGCCTTCAATTCCACGCCATTTCCCGGCAGGCAGGTACGAAAAAGCTCCATCTGGTTGTAGGCATTGCGCGAGGGAATGATCCCCTGCTGAAAAAGTGCTGCCTCGATGTAGTTTCCTGCTTTGGCAATCTTATCGGTATCGGCGCAGATCAGCATATTAAAATGCGCATGCACCAACAGCTGATTTTCTCGCGATACATCCACCAGCAGCTGATTAATATCTTCCACACAGATCAGATTTGCTGGATCGGGCACGCCCGAATGACGCTTACGCTTGAGTTGAAGCTTGTTCAAAGTAAGCTGCTGTGCTGGGATCTCCACGAGCTGGTTGTAGATTAGGCAGTGATAATCCGGCAGCCCGTGAAGAAAGGAAAAGTTATCCTCCGGAAAGTTACGCAGGTTGCTGCCCTCCTGCCTGGTACCATGTGTAGCGGCATCCTCGGGCAGATCGATAGTGTCCGTGTCCACAAGGCTTATGCTGCGCAGGGCGTGGTCGCCGACGAGCAGATTCCTATCGCCCGCACGGATGTTATCCAGTACAATGCTATCCGAACTAAAATCCATCGCCAACATTCGGCTCACGTATTGATTGATTGCTCGCTCATCAAGTGGCTTGGGATCTAGACCTGCCCCTTCCAATAGATCGATCACCTTATCCACCTGCTGGGTAAAATCGAGCAAAGCCTTCGGGCTGTAGACATAAAAACGACCCTTTTTGATCTGTTTGGTAATGATGAGATAGGTCGAAAGATCCGTGTAAGCTCGACCTTGAAAATGCGCATTGTACCGCTGCTGCAGAAATTCAGCGGCCTGAGGCGCATCATAGTTCCTGCGCGAGAACACGTCCTGCTTTTGGATGATGTGTCCTTCGCCGAGGATCTTGATCAGGTTGAGCAGCAGCTGGTGATAAGCCGTGTAGGGCTCCGGATCGGCACCATGTTGCATAGCGAGGTTACGCATCTGCAGCAGCACCGAAAACTCCCCTTTCTCTCCGTAAAGCAGCGTATGGCTGCCCTGCCTTTCTATCCCGATGTAGGGTAACTTAAAGGTTTCGCGATATTGTTTTGCCATAGTGTTTCAGCTTAGCTTGGTGAACAAATAGCGCTGTGCTGCGCGTTTTAATATGCAGGCCACCTTTCTGGCGCTGAAAGGTAAAGGTCAGTCCGCCCGCGATAATGGCCAGCGTGACCACGGCGCCGAGGTACATACTGCTAAGCGCGCCCAGCAGGCCGCCACCTACCAGTCCAAGCACCAGTGATCCGATCCCCCAACCGATGAACTTGCCTTTAAAGCCGCGATAAACAAGGGGCCGCTCGAGCCCCTTGTAAATTGCATACCTGCGCATACTAAACGCCGAAAAAGGCTTTAATGACCACGGATACGAGCACCAAGAAAAGACAGGAACCGCCCCAGCCCATAAGCTCCTTGTTGATGTCCTGATCGCCCGAGTTCCACTTGATGTACACGCGCACCCCGCCGATGATCCCCACCACGGCGCCAATGGCAAGGGTCAGGGTCGATACCGGATCGATGTAACTGGTCAGCGAGGAGGTTGCCGCGTTGATCCCGGTTGTTCCGCCGCCCGTTTGGGCAAGCAGCGACTGGGATGCAACCATTACCGCCATAGCGGTAGCAAACAGTTTTCTGGTCTTTACTGTCATGGATAAAAAATTAAAGGATGAATGGATTTTTAAATGCCGTAAAGGGCCTTTAGAAAAGCGCTGACCAAGGTCAAAAAGAGGCAGGAAAACAGCCAGCCCATCACCTGTGCATCGATGTGGTGGTGACGGCCGCTCTGCCAGTTTGCATAGATGCGCAGTCCGCCGAGTATGCCGGCTATGGCGCCCAATACCAGCACAAAGTCCGAAAGCGCATAGTACCAGCGTCCAACTTCCGAGCTGGCGCCATAGAATTCAGAAAGTCCAGGTTGTGCGAGAAGCAGCGCAGGTAAAAAAAGGAAGATGCTACTTAGGATAGTTTTAAAGCAATAGGTTTTCCGCATCCTAGTACGGAATGGCACGTGTGTGCTCGATCAGGTTATCCTTGGCTAGGCGCATTAGTTCACCGAGACTTACTCCGCCCGTTGATTCTGTAACCGAACTGATCGCGGTCGATGGTGCTGGTGTCGACTGCATATCGGAGGCTGAACCCACTTCCTCTTGCTGATCAGGTTCTTCCAGCGTGATCAGCTCCGGCACCACATCATCTTCAAAGTAGAGTTTCTCCTCTGTGGTTGCTATAACACCAACTTTGCCAGCCAGCCAGCGGTCATAAAGCAGGTTTATAACATAATAGATCAGGTACGCCAGTACCAAACTAAGGGAAAAAGTAGTCCAGCTCATAGTTCTGTATTTTTGATGGTTTCTTGAATATGTTCTGCCAGCCACGGATGCTGCTCAAGGTAGCGGTGCAGGCTGTACACGATAAAGCGGTTCATATCGATGTTCTTGGCAAGTTTGATGCGCTTAAGCAGGTTGACGGTGCGCGCATCCAGTCGGATCATGCTCTTCTCGGAATATTCCGGCTTAAAGTCTTCAATAGCCTTAAAAAATGCTTCTGCCTGTTTCTCATGAGGATCGGCTTTGACCTTCTTAGCAACTTTAGGCTTACTGGCCTCTGCTCCTTCACTAATCTCTTTTGTAATTTCCTTTTCCGGTTGCTCTTTGGCCTTCAGCTCATCACGAAGTTGATCGGCAAGCGAGCGAATGTTACGCATCGTTGGCCTCGCTTTCTATAAAGGTCTCATAGATCTCCCCAAGTATGGGAAGCACTACAGGCAAAAGGATGGCCGGAATGCAGGTGGTATCCACCCGCTGAAAATCGATTCTGTCCGGAAAACCTTTTCCAACGTGGCCAAAGCCAGCTAGCGCCTTATCCACCTCTAGCCTAGTTTGGTATTTAACGCCGCTTTTAAGCCTATTTGGAATAAAATGCAAGGGAGCCGAGGTATTGATCTTGGAGACGACCATGGCAAATAGCAAAGTCGAATCGACCGAAAACTGATCATAGCCAAAGGGACAAAGGATTAGATCACCTGCACGGATTACCGGAATCAGATCGTCGTCATCCATTTTTCCGGGCAGATCAATGAGCACTATCTCATCTGGATTCTTGCTCAGCACGGTCATTAAATCTGGAAAATCACGAAGGTCGGCAGCCAGCACTTCATAGGGAACCAAGCTTTCGGTAAGCTGCGCTTTTTCGTACTTGGAGGAGATCGACTGCTGATAATCCATGTCGAGGACCGTAACGGGCCGATTTTTATTGACGGCAAGGTAATTGGCCAGTAGCAGTGTTACGGTACTTTTCCCTGCTCCGCCTTTCTGGTTTCCTAATAAGATGACCATAATGATCCATTTTAAATGTTAGCGTTTTTTTGTTGATTTATTATTCTGACGGTTTCGTTTTTTGCCGTGTACAGCCTCATCGTCCACGTCATCCGTTAGGTTTAGTCCGATTATCGGCGCAGCGATCGGTTCCTCCACGGATCCGATTGCCGCTGGGCGATCAGCCTTTTCTATCGCCGACTCTTGACGATCAGCCTTCGTCCATGGTTCGCCTTTATAGGTTGAAGCAGCGGCATGATCCCTTTTATCGTCCGATATTCTGCGTGCGTTCTTCTCCCCTGCTCCCGTTAGCCGTGCTAGCGGATAAACCTGACTGCCCTTAAATATATTATTCTTGCTATGGTCTATAATGGTATAACCATAGGGCGGCTTGCCACTAGCCGAGTGGAAAACAAAGTGTAGACCGAATCGTATTGCCAACTTACGGGTCAGTTCAGAACTAAAGATTCCCTTTTCCTGCTTGAGCTTCTGATCAAACTGATAGCGATATTTATCGATCAGCGCATAAATCTGCTTCTCTCGGCCAGAATTTTCGCTGTACTGCCTTATCTGCTTATCGATATCCTCCCAGCGCACCTCACCGAGCAATTTTCCGAACTTGAATAGTTTGAGGCGCTGATCCTCCCCGCTCAGCGAGTAACCGCGGTTCTCCAGTAATGTTCGAAATTGCGCTCTTGTGCTGAAATTATACCTTAGGGCATCAGCCAGATCTTTCTGCACTTTATGCAGTGCCTTTTCGCCCAGAATTTCGTGGAGCACTTCATAAGCTCGGATCTTTTCAAAACTGTTATCGATCTTTTTGCCATCTTTGCCCACCCTTGTCGATACGATATGTACATGAACATTTGCGGTATCGCTGTGCAGGATAACTAGATATGGCTGCTCGCCATAACCCATCCCCTGCATCCAGTCATGTGCCACAGCGTTAAGTTCGCCGGTCGCGTACTGTTTACCTTTTGCAGAGATCACCACATGTAACTGTGGATACTTGATGCGGGAGCTCATCGAAGAAACTGCTTCTAGATAATTGATATAGTCCTGTGGCCGCAAGTTGGTTAAACCTTGAAGCGCATCGAAGTTACGCATACTGAGTAGCTCCCCCTGATCGGAATCTACTTTATTGGTATTATAACGCACCCCGCCAAAGCTGGCTGATTTACGAAGAAATTTAACGATCATGTGTGCTGCTATTTTTTTAAGGCGCGTAAGAGATGCCGCCAGGTTATGTCCAATTGCTTCTGAATAGCTGCGTGCTGCTCCAGCAATTTTTTAAGTTCCTCGGCTACATGGGGGTGCAACTTACCTTGCTTGGCTAGCACATTGGCATGTCTTGCGAGTTGATTCAGGTTGTTCCCGATCCGGCCAAGCTCCGCTCCTTGACGCGAGAGTTCCCCTAACACCTCCTTCACATTGACCATTGTTACGGCGCCGCTAGCGAAGATCTTCTTTCGGATCAGCTGCATTCGGTTCATGCCGCTTTGCGCTTTCATCAGGTTAAGTTCTTCCAGCTCGCTCTCGGTGAGCTTGACAGTGACCACACGTAGCCGCTTAGGGTAAACCTTCGCAGGCCTGCCCCGTATCTTAATTGGATCAATCATCGGTGTATTAATTAAGGTTTAAGAGGAAAAACAAGTTGCGCAGTTTTTCGATCCTTTCTGAGCAGGCTGACCACAGGTCGGGCGAACCGGAAAGGCAAGGAATTTTTGGGTGCACCCAAAATACAACTTGCTGCTAACAAAACAAGAGTGGGGCTATAGCCTACGCTGCTTTGTGCATTGGACATTTGCGGGGTTTACTTCCATTTTTGAAGTTGAATACAATAACTTTTCGGAACTAGCAGGCTTTTACTAAGCGAGTCCATAAACATTGAACTCATCGTTTACTTTCATGACCTAATTGCAATTAAAGTCATCTGCTTCCGTTTGGATAAGTTTAATATTTAACTAGCCAATTAACCAATCTGCCTCTCCGCTAAGCGACCTATCAGCCAAGTTACTCCATACACTAATTCGTACGAAGCTTTTTAGCCTAATTGCTAATTGGCAAATCAATAGAATTGCTTATTTACTAATTAATGGCTGAGCTGAGTAGCACCATAACTAAGTATGGTATCGTTTGGTCAGCTGTCTAGTGATATAGTTGGCTAGTTATCAAGCCAATTTGTTAAGCGCTACAACAGCCTATGACTTGGTATGCTAATCAGCTAATAACTTGTGTAAGAAAATCCGTCATTATAGTACTACCCCATCAGCTTAATAGCTAATCTGCTAACTGATCTCTTGCTTATCAAGTTAGCCAGCTAATGAGGCATGCCGCCAATTGGATCATCAGCCAAGCATATCACCAGCCTTTTTGTCCCATAGCCATTTTGGAAAATGATAAGTAGGCTAATTGGTAAAGCATTTGGCAAATTAGCCATTCAGCAGCTTGGAAGCATCTCCAAATGAAAACGGGAATTATCTTTTGAAGGCAGACATCATCTTTTCATAGATATGAGATTCTTCATAGATGACGTTTGGAGATGGTCTATTGATGAACATATCATTGTAATCTTTGTATTTCCGGTAGAGACTTGAGCGATCTTGTGCATGGGGTACAGCACCTTTTAATTGCAGGAAGGCCTTCTCACCTGCCTTGTCCCGATCGAAGTATGCTTGAACAGAAGAAAACGATGCAATCTTGGATAAAGCAGGTTCCAGCAAATTGACCGAGTTGAGCACAATAACTGAATCCGTAGCTTTAGGATTATCGGCAAGCCAACTTAGGTAATCCATATACCCTTCAAATAGCGTAATCCTCGACTCTGATCCAGTAATCGTTGTGATGGCTTTACGACCAAGGCATGCCTTGAACTTAAAATGCTTTCCTTTATTGCTGAGCTCCCAGCTACCCAGATCGTTTTGCCAACCTGCGCAGAAAAAAGACTTTCCCGCCTTTGGTCCTGTTACAATCTCATAGTAGACCTCCTTGATCCGACCTTTGGCCTGATTGAAGATTCCTCTATCTTTCAGATAGGCGCTGATCCGCTGGTTTCCGCCAATTTCCTTTACGTCCGTAACTTTGTAGTTGGTAAGCTTTTCAGATTGCGAAGTGGTCTTCCGAGGTCGACTGGCCGGTGGAATATTCGCAGGGAAGTCCAAAAGCATTGTTTCACTGATCTTTTTAAGTACCTGACCGAAATCGGAAGGAAACCAGTAAGCAAGCGCAAAATCGATCACATTGCCGCCCTGCTTTTGGGAAACGCCCGCGCCACCGTGATCAAACCAAACGTTTAGATTTTTATTGACGCAGAGTGAGGGCGTCCGTTCCTCTCGAAGCATACTCTTGTAAAATAACTCCTTGCCGCTACGGTAAGATGGCCGGTGACCAAGTTTTGCCAGCAGATCCACCAAAGAGACCTCTTGCTTGATCTGATCGGCGGTTACAATATTTGCCATAAGTATAAATTTTGAAATGATAAAATTGGTTTTGGCCGATTTGGGAACGGCCTCTATAAATAGAAAAAGGGAGTCGATGTACCATCGCTCCCCTATATGTTTATAAAATTGATCTTATCTTGTACTGATCTTTTACGAGCGTATCACTACGATAAAAAGGATAATCGCAAAAGAATGCTACTCGGGAATACTCACGTTGGCGTATAAGCGCCCGCCAAAACTGGCTGCCTAAGGTTCAAGGTTCGACGGCCAATCACCGTCACAAACCCCTGCACTTAATTTCAAGAGAAATGCTTCTTCCCACGATGTCAAAGAACGAGTCCTTTATCGTGGTCAAAATTGTACAGAGTAAATTCTGATATTTAACAAGCCAAAGATCTTGGTACAAATATTTACCGTAGTATTTCCATAAGAAAAATAGCAGAAGCACTATTAAAAACTGTGGATAATAAACTTCATCTTCTATAAAATAAGGCTGTAATGCACCATTACGTGCGAGAACTTAAAAAAATCCAACAAAAACGTAAAATATGTGGACTTATATTACCAAGTCCGACAACTTGGTAAATAATTTCATTGGGATTTAGTTTCTTGTATCAAAGCTGCGGATCTTTCTATAAGTATATGGCACACCTCAATTACTTATCGTATAAAATTTACGCTTTAAATAAAAACTGATCTTAACCAATAGAATTAGCGAAGGTACTTCAATAAGGGGACCTATCACGCCTACAAATGCTTGTGGCGAGTGAATTCCAAAGACAGCGATTGCAACTGCTATAGCAAGCTCAAAATTGTTTCCAGTCGCGGTAAATGCGATGGAAGCATTGCGGTCATAAGGAATTCTAAGAGATTTACCAATTAAGAAGCTTGCGAAAAACATCAGAAAGAAGTAAATAACTAATGGCACAGCTATCTTAAAGACATCTAAAGGGAGTTCTAAAAGTTGATCCCCTTTCAAACTGAACATCAATACAATTGTGAACAACAATGCATAGAGCGTAACTGGTGAAATTGCAGGAATGAATTTCCGATTGTACCATTCAATTCCTTTCGCTTTTACAAGAAAAAACCTGCTTGCAAATCCTGCTAGAAATGGAATACCCAAATAGATCAGGACACTTTCAGTAACGTCCCACATAGAAACTGTTACATCAAAATTTGCTAATCCAAGTTTGCTAGGCAAAACATTGATAAATAGCCACACCAGAAAACTGTAGGTGAATACTTGAAAAATGCTGTTTAAGGCTACCAATAAAGCGGCATACTCACGGTTGCCTTTCGCTAGGTCATTCCAGACGATCACCATAGCAATACATCGTGCTAAACCTATCAAGATAAGCCCAATCATATAGTCAGGTTCGTCACGCAAAAAAACGATGGCTAAAACAAACATGAGGATCGGGCCGATGATCCAGTTTAAGATCAGCGACACGCTAATCGCTTTCTTGTCTTTGAACACCAATGGTAAAAGTGAATAATCAACTTTTGCCAATGGAGGATACATCATTAATATCAAACCAATTGCCAAGAGGATGTTGGTTGATCCAATAGAAAGCGCCCCAGTAACAGTAGAGATATTTGGGAATAGGTATCCTAGCCCAATCCCAACTGCCATCGCCAAGAATATCCAAAGCGTTAGATAGCGATCAAGAAATTTTAATTTTGGCTGCATCATTTTTTTTACTAATCTGTGAAAACACGTAGAACATTTCTTGGCCTATTTCCAAGCTTCTCTTGGCGTAAACCTTGTCTTGCTCAGGTGTATTGTCGGATATCTTCGGATCTTCAAAGGTGATCGGAATCCGCTTTTCGGCTCCTGCGATGAAGGGACATCCCCCATCTGCCTGAGAGCAAGTCATAACGGCTGCAAAATGCGAGATGGGATTATAGGAATGGTCGTATTTCTTGGAGAAGCCGACAAGAGGAGCGCAATTATCATCATACTTGATCGCATAGATAGGATTGTTACCTTCTGATAATTGGAGGAATTGAAATCCCTGCTCGTTCAATGTAAAGGCCACTTTACCATACAACGCTGTTTCTTCTGTCCCTCCCGAGTAGCAATGAACGTTTTCTATACCGTAGAAACTAGCTGCGGTCTGCGCCCATATTTGCGATAAATGGCTGCGTCTGGAATTATGCGTACAAATAAAATTGATATTGATTTCTTGATCTCCATCATACTTCTGCTGAATATATTCAATCAGCGGCTTTAGTATAGATTGGCGTTCGCTCATTTGGGCAGTATCCACTTGAAATCGCCCTATGGTATCTAGTAATTTGGGGTACATAATTATATCTCTTTATAATTTAACAGCAGCCTGAATTTGGTGAACAACAAGAATTCTGTAACTGTGATAGCTCAACCTTAGGTTTATCACTTGGTACGCCGCATGCATCCATTGCCAAGCAGGCCGTTTGCTTGTTTTTAAGAACAAAATGTTTTCCGCTAAACGCAAGATCATATTTTCCAATCGTTTCGGTTTGATATTCAACCTCAATCTCCGCATCTGCGATTCCAAGTTGTTCTTCGGATAGTTTAATAATGTTAAGCAATTTGTTGGGCTTTAGTCGATGCTCATAGTCATCTGCATTCCACAGTTGGAAATTGACTACGCTTTCACTTCTTATCGTGCCACCACAGTCGATGAAACTCTTGGTGATGATACCGACTTCGGTTACATGGAAATGTTCCGGCACGAAAGCACCGTTTTCCAATTGAAATTCAACATTGTCTAATGTTGGTAGGATTGTTTTGATTTCTGATAGTTTCATATTTATCTCCTTTGGTAATTAAATAATACATTGTAATATCGCTATATAACGATGTTTGTGATAAAAAAAATGCTAACAGCATTTTTCTACTTTAACGTCTTGATCAAAGAACAGATTGATAACTCTCTGCACGTCCTTCCAAGTTTTTTCTTCAATACAATAGCACACAGACTTTCCTTCAATAGAACCTTGAATGATACCAATACTTTTTAGCTCTTTTAGATGCTGAGAAATGGTGGCTTGGGCCAAGCCTAACTCTTCAACGAGATCATTACAGATACAAGCATTCTGGTTAATAATATGATTCAGAATAGCAATTCGTGCCGGATGCCCCAGCACTTTAAACAAAGAGGCTAGTCTGTTCTGCTCTTCTGAAAATATGTCTGTCTTAGTTATTCCCATATCTCCAACATATATGATCGCAATATTACGATTATATTTTTAATAAACCAAGATCTCCTCAAAATATAATAGACAGGATTTTGTCAGCTATCCGATTTTAAAGTACAACATTTTTAAGTAGCACAGTTGATGAAAATACAGCTACATAAAAAGACTTTAATCCTACCACAATACCACATGTCCTGCGCGAATACTCATAGCAGAAGATAGTTGAATCAGCGAAGCGTCTCAACTCAGATAACATCGATGCCTCGGCATTGAATCCTTTTTTCCGCTTCGGGACTTCTAGGTCTAAACCGGAAGTCCCGAAGCGCGCGCTAAAACAGCACTATCCGAAGTCTATCGGTTGCGCCCTAAAATCCCTTAAATTCAAAAAGAAGCCCCTGTGTGACGTCATTCCCTGCCGAAACAAGCTCCAAAGTAAGGACATACCCATCTGCGCAAGCGCTGAATTGATATATAAATCTTGCTTTTGCAAAGCATCCGCGACCGAACAACTGGGCGTATCATCTATGATTTCCGACCGCCGAAGCAAAGCCGCAAATTCATTCGTAACAAATGGCAAATTCGCCACGGGAATGAATTGCTCCGATTTCGGTTGCGCAATTTCCCCGACAGTTGAAAGCAAAACCTGCCCCGTATTTTGGCCATTGCCGAAGTCTAGCCAATACTTTGGGCGATTGTTGTAATTACTAATTCGTCCAATCTTTCGTAGTATTTCAGCAATTTCAAATCGTGCCTTTACAGAATCCACACAAGAAACAGTCAAAGTAGCCGAGAAATTAGTAGAATCAGCAGCGAAACTCTCCAAACCATACTTTGTTGCTTCCGCTCTCCATCGTGTTCCCGACCAACGGTTGGTGCGGTTAATCAGTGCCACCGATTTGTGTAATCCAAGTTCCGAGGAAGCAAAGCGCTGTCTACCCAAATTCGCTTCGCTGATTGAATCATCATCCCACAGCCGTACCTGCAAACCTGCATGACCAAGTGCAAGCAAACTGTGGTTCATTTCCACGAGAGCGGTCAGCACCTTCGAGCCAGTCCCTCCTGCCCCGATCAAATTGACCGTAATCGGATTGGTCGGATTTAAGAGTCCGTTATCGACAAAGTGTACTTTTGGTTTAGTTGTATTCATAGTAGTAAAGTTTTAATGGACATATTCGTTTTCTTTAGCACTTTTGCCGGAAAAGATTTATCGTTACCAACTAAGCTTTCCCATAGCAAGACACAGTTACCTTTTATTGGCTCGTGACCATTCATTAAATGGCTGAAATAGCTTTCAAAAAAGTAGCTCTCCCACGTTTGCATGAAACGCTCCAAAGAGCGTTCATTTTGCAGATCAACATCTACTGTCCCCATACACACTTTACCATCTTGGTAAATGTTAAAGAAGGGTGCATGGTAAAGTGTCGTTTTTTCTGTTGGTCGTTTGCCCGAAGTGAAAGCATAGACTCGTAGAGACTGCGCGTCCGCACGCCAAAGCAAAGCCGGAATATTCGCTTTCCCGCTGTTAATGCCGAGAGCTGGAGCAAAGAACAACTCGCGGTTCTGCGGCTTACTATACCAGAGCACTTGCTTTTTTACAGCATCAAAATGCAAGACATTGCTAGGCAACATGCCTTTTGCCGATAAGTAATTTAGCTTGCCTTCCGCTTGGTTGCTTAGCGATTTAGCTAGCTTCTCTGCCTCACGAATCGAAAGCGGATGCGCACTGATCGGACGACCTAATGCATCCATATCAAAATACTCCACATAAGTATCTTTGTTTGTTTTTGAATTTTGATAAATCAGCAGACCTGCTTTAGGGTGGTACAGCGTACCAATTTGATGGGTTATATCCTTCATAATATTAGTAGTTGTAATTGTTTAATAAAATGGACAGATCTTCAACTAACTTAAATAGCTTGATTTCAAAATCAAAGTTGTTACCTTTGATTTCCCTTCCGTCAATCGGCAAAAAAATCGTTGGTTCGTCGATACCGCTAAACTGCTGTAAATCCGTGTTCACCGTTTCGATGACAAGATCAGAAAGCTCACCGCAAGCCGATCCGTAAAAAGAGATGTAATTATCAAGGCTAATTTGACGTGAAAGGTCATCGTCTTCCTCCACAAATGAACCCTCCCTAAACTTATCATAAATATGGGCATCAGGATAAACGGTTAAAAGTGTAAAAGCTAACTCTCCAATTTTAAGACAATCGCGATCAAAGTCATCTTTAGTGCGAAAACCTTCCAGACGATTCTTGAAGTTACGTAAGTTTTCGGGATTTTGGATTTTAAGTTCAATGACGTCTCCGACGTACTCCATGCATCTATATTCTTTCACAAACGCCAAATCCTCTTCGTCATCTTGCATTTTCCAATCATTAAGCATATCATAGGTGTAGTTTAGATAATTCCCTTCATGCCTGTGATAGGGAATCCGCGCGACTTGAAACAAGTAAGCAAATGCGGAGAGTAACAAATGCGAAGCTTTTTTTCGGCTATTATCGCGAAGCATATAAAATAGCGGCTCTACCGGAATATAATAAAGCGTCATTCCAGTGTCGAAGCGCTGCTGTCTAGCAAAGAACACCGACCCTTCATCCTCGACTAGCCTGATATCCTGCCATTCCTCACCAGTTGCCTTAAGCGCCCTTTGCAAATGATCCATAGCGCAAGCCATGTTGCAAGGAAAACCTAATTGCTCGGTCTCCGGCAAGGAGAAATTTAACTGTTTGCAGAGCATAGAAAGGGAACTATAAAAGTCCCTCTCCATTTTCTTGCTGTCTACACATACATCGCTAAGATCAGTCTTTGCCAATTTAGGTGCAAAAGCCGTCCTCAAAAAACCATGGGAAGCATCTCCACAGGTACTGATTGCTGTCTGTCTTTTAAAACTTCGTTTGCATCGCGCGGTCTTTCCATGTAATCCACGAAGTAGACGAGCGCGGCGTGCAATCTTTCCTGCGCGCGATCTTGTGGCAGCTCGATCAAATGTTCCATATTTTCGTGCATGATTCATAACTATTTATCTAAAAATTAACCCTTCGTTCCGATCACCGTTTCAAAGCGGTATTGTACCGCGTCATCCTTAAGTACTGGTGCGGAAATCTTGGCCGTAGTCACAATAGGATAATTCGCGCTGTAAAAATTAAGCACCGCTTGGGGAGACCACTTCGGGTTTGGGTCTGTTAAGGTTATCACTTGCCCTTTATCCATCAAGATGAAAACGCGTGGTAATTGTGTTGCTAGTAGCATAGCTATTAAGTTTAAAATTTAGTATTCTATTCTTCCTCGTCCGAGAATCCATCATTATCAAGCGGATCGCTATCATCTTCTAGATTACTCGATTCCTCCACGTGCTCGGATACATCTTCCAGTTGCGAAGCGCTCGCACCAAAGAGGTCAGGTGCAAAGCGAGCCGACAAATCCGCTTTGCGCTTACGAATAAGTTCTGCCTGCTCGGGAAATTCAGCAGGATCGGGAAGCTTTGTCCATGCATCACGAAATTTGCCCTCCTTTTCAAGCGCGTCCACCTTGCCCATCGATTCTTTGTACTTCTTGTCTTTGGTTTCTCTACCCTTGCGCTTCATTTCCTCCTGTTGCTTTTCCATTGCCGAATTCTTCTTTGCAATCTCCATTTGTGCAAGGAAAGCCTCCATATCCACCATTAAACCCGAAACCTGCTCCATAGGCTTTGCGATCTGCCCAAAGAAATCTTCGTCCAATTCCTCCGCTGTACCCTTCAAGGTTAGCGGCGGTATCAAATCCTTGGCGCTATCACCACAAGCGTCATTGCGGAGTAGAATCGATACCACCAATCCATTTTCCGCGCTCTTTCCGATCGTCAATTGCAGGTTACCTGCAAAATCCAAACGTGCTATATTGTTAAAAAATCCATTTTCCATATCTAAAAGAATTACTTTCTATCTTATTGAATAATTAAAAATCGACCCATTCGGCAAGATTTTAAAGTGATAGCCTAAACGACTACCACTTTAAAACCGCTGTCCTAAAATGGGAGGTCGTCCTCTACTGCTTCGGCAACCACCTCATCATTTTCCTCCGCCCGAATACCACTACCGAAAAGCGGCTTAATGCTTGATACATGAAAATTCAGCGTTGCACGCGGATTGCCATCCCGATCTATCCAACCCGAAGCGCTTACTCGGCCGATCAATTCCACAAGCAAACCTTTAACAAGCATCTTCGCTACTTTAGGTGTGAGCCAATAGGCACAGTCAAAGAACTCTGTCTGCTCGACACGTTCGCCTTGCTTGTTCTTGTAGCTGTCATTGACCGCTACCGAGAAATTAACGACTTCTTTGCCACCTGCGGTGGTCTGCACTTGTGCATCTTTTGTTACTCTACCAATGATGTTCATAACCTAAAAAGTTTAAAAATTAAAAAATCTGTTCAGCTCCCCTCTCCGTCTCTCGTTTGTTTTTTCTAGCTATTTTCCAAAAGAAAAAACGGAAAAAAAGAAAGCCAAATAAGGTTATGGACAAGGGTAAGACCAAAAGGAAACGGAATAATGGAAGGGCGCCCTTTAGGGAAGTAGTCCGTTATGCCGTAGTCTTTTGGTGGAAGATGAGCGGATGGCGGCCATTGTACCTTTGCAGCCTTTTTGACCGTTTCGATTGGCAAATAGTCATATTATGCTTAAACAAATCAGTATTTTTCAAGCATAGCTGCTTACCAAAACACACTAGTTAAGCCCTCTACAAAATCCGGTAGGCGGTAAACTAAACCGTTAGATTTATCTATTAAATGCTACTGCTTTAAGCAAGCATATTTGAGGTTAGTAAGGAAATCGTAAAAGCTTTAGACTATTTATCATTCATAGAAAATAATCGACACTATAAAAAGCTCTCGGATTTAAAATATGTAGGAATCAACAGGTTATTACTTATATACTTTGGCAGATTCCGCGATATAAATCTTGTAAAAAAGCTCTTTTGATTGTAACAAACGAGTAATAGGTCTACTCCCTCCTTTTCAATCATCCAATCGATCGCCCGGGGTATAGGCATATAATAGTCCAATCGGTACACGGCATTCTTTTCAATATATTTAATGCTATCCAATTGAAGCTTGTCGGAAAATGCTGTGGTGAGACTCGTGATCGTCTCTGGAGCAGTAGTTATATCTTTTTCCGTCACATGCATTAACAGCAGATCGAAAGAGCGGGGCACGCGATCGGTTAACGATTGCAACAAGGTTCGTTCATTATTTTTAAAATTAGTGAGCAATCCCACCTTATCGAGTTTAGACTGTTCTAACTGCTCCGGTACAGCTATTATTCCAATTGGACAACACTTGATCATGTTTAACGTGTTACTTCCCAAAGTGCGTTTTTTTAGTCCACTTGCACCAGCTGTTCCCATAACGACAAATGTGTAGCTATTTTCCTGCAGCAAATTGAGGACGGTGTCAGCCACATCACCCTGCATGCAGGCCGTGGTCACATTACAATGTGGATGGAAAGCAGTTAATTTTGTTAGCAAAATATCCATTTTCGATTCCCGTTCTTCTCGCTGTACTTCTACCATATCTTCCCCAAAATGATCTTGAAAGGTCAAATTGGCTGAAAGTGTATAGGTGTGCAGAATATGTAGCTTCCACTGAAACTGCTCAGCGAGAAATGCCGAGTAGCGGATGCCCGACCAGGCATTGTCTGAAAAATCGGTAAGCACGAGTAAGGTATTGTTCATGGCTGTCTATCTATGCTTAACAATACAACAATTCAGCATGAAATAAGTTTGTCAAAGTCCGTCTCAGTATGTATTCTTTTCGACAATATCGGTAGGCCGCTATGAAACTAAAAAAGCCAGCTAAATGCCGGCTTTTGATACTTTAAATTTCGATTAAGCTGCGGTATTTGCATCAGATAGCGCAATATCTGTTAACAGCTCATCAGTTTCCTTTTCTTCGGCCAACGTTTGCCCTAGAATTTCCTTAGCGTCCTCATGGCCCATCAACTTCGCGAAGGTGACGACAGACCCGTAACTTGCTATTTCATAATGTTCTACTTTTTGGGCGGCTACGATTAAAGCAGCATCGATCACTTCAGGAGAATCCTGAAATTCCTCTATAATCTCCTCTGCTTCAGCTAAAAGACCTTCCATAGCCTTACATTTCTTGCCTCTGGCAGGAATTCCCAAAGATGAAAAAACCTCTTTCAGACGATCAATATGTCCTTCTGTTTGCTCATAGTGCGTTTGAAATGCTGCTTTCAATTTTTCTCCCGTTGCAGCTTTTATTAGTTTTTTAAGTCCTTGCAATAGCTGTCTTTCTGCCCCTAAAATATCTTTGAGCTCATCCACAAACAATTCATGTAGATGTGCATTGGGCATGTCTGATTGTTCTGTTTTCTTTGCCATATCGTTTTTATTTTCTTATCTGAAGAACGACATTAAACAAACTTAGTTTTACAATCCCATAATTTTTACGCTTCACCCGCTAGCACCGATATTACCCTGGAAACCAAGAAGGTATCCTAGCAATAATTCTAGGTTTTCCATTTCAATCAACAAATACAAGATGACGACATTTATATTCTCTTCAATCCAACAAAGCAGGTCGAAGATTTCAGACTACCCACGCGACAATATGCAAAAGGATGGAAGATAGCGATAGACACATATTCGCCCGAAAAGGATCACCGACATATATATGGGCCCGTGAATTCTGTCGATGTACAATCGCATTCTATGAGTGTACTTATTGCAAAAAAATAAAGTATTCGCTATGCAAAACGCGCCAAATTCTGCAGCTATAATAAGGAGCTTGCAAACACTGGTTAACATTAGGCGTCTAGAAGAATGCCTGAAAGATTATCCAAATATTAAAAATAAATATTGCAAACCAATTTGTGCTAAAACCGTGTTATCTACGATTAGGCAACACCTATTATAGAAATAAGATATAGTCAGTAAGACCCATATTACAGTAGTGTGTTGCTAAGGTGCATATTGCAAACAAAACCTGACTTCTCTTGTATTCCTAAGAACGTTTCAGGTTTTCGGCCGGGTATCGATTGAATAAAGCACAATCGATGAACAGCCTTAGAAGATGACATAAATAAAAATGATGCATAATATATAGCCGAATTAACGAATGACAGATACATCACACTATGGAACGCTTTGAAAAAGACAACATTCCACCACAGATAAGGGGAAAAAAACTTGATATAACTAAACAGCGGCTATTCCGAGATCCGTTAAAACTTAAAGCAACGTTTACCGAGGCAAGAAATCGTTTATTGCATATTAATAATTGGGCCGATCTGGTAGCGGGCGCAAGTTCAACCTTTTATCTTCTTGACAAGACAGGACAGGAAGTGTCTCGCATAGCGAAGGAAGGTGACTATGTTAAGATCGATATACCGGGACCAGGACCTGCACACGGTAATGGCTTCGACTGGGTAACCATTACGAAGATCGACGAACGCCTTGAAGAACTTTACGTAATGCTCACGCTGAAACCCGCTCCTCCGCCCGATAAACCGGATAGCGGTAAGGTGGCTCACTTTTTTAAGGCCAATGCGAGTACTACCCTTGTGGTAAAAGTCGAAGACGAAAAACTAACGGTCATTTATGCAGGAAGAAATGAGGAAATAAATAGAGAAAACGATCGGTCTTTGGATAATATCAGGAATATGTTTGTTGGCTTGGGTGCTAAGTTGGGCCTGTCGCATCCACAATGGGAAAAACTCGTGCTTGGTATTTTAGGTTCGGAAAACTAAGTACTGAGACATGAAAAAATCCTTTATATATAAGAACAGCCTATCGATCGTCTTTTTGGCGTTGTTTGTTGCCGCACTTTTTGGACAGACAATTTTCGGATGGAAAGTCTACAATTCTGAACTTGCAGATGTCGGACAGCGTCCATTGAACCTCTTGTATTATTTGCGAAGCGGACATTTCATCTCTGCTACATTTGAAAATTTCCAGAGCGAATTCTTGCAAATGATGCTCTACGTAGTTCTGACTATTTTTTTAAGACAGATTGGCTCAGCCGAATCAAAAAAACTGAACGAGAAAGAACCTGTTGATCGGGATCCTATCCCGACTTTGGACGCGCCAAGGCCGGTCAGGTCAGGAGGTTGGAGACTTAAACTTTACAAGCATTCGCTATCAATTTCATTTGCGTTTCTATTTGTTTTCAGTTGGGCGATGCATCTGGTTGGAAGCTTTCGCTATTACAATGATGAATTGGGCATGGTCAATAAACCCTCGATCGACCTGGTATCCTTTATTTCAAAGCCCGATTTCTGGTTTGAATCGCTACAAAATTGGCAGAGCGAATTTCTTTCCGTCGCCTCTATAGTCATCTTAACGATTTTTTTAAGACAAAAAGGATCTCCAGAATCAAAACCTGTAGATGCTCCCCATATGGAAACAGGTAAATAGTAAAATTTATGTCAGATATAATGATTTGACCTGCGTGTGGTTATTTGTTTTATCAAGGTCAAAATCGACCTCAGGTCGATTAAGCGACGCATATTGTTAGGTACTTAAGCGTAAAGAGGATTACAACGCAATAAATTAAAAAGATATTCAGCCACTACAGTCTTTTTATTGGTTCACCTGGTGAGCAGAATTAACTGGTCAATAGCACATCCATACCAAGAAAAAATGTTTTATTAAACCGTGCCTTCAATCCCTTGCTTTAACGCTTTAATAAATCCATTTTTAAGTATACCTAAAAAGGTCTGCCATGTACTGGTCTTAGGATCCTTAATATTTCCCTCTATTACAACTGTCGTTGCAACAGTCTCCTTTTTGGGATTCTCTACTACCTTAGCTACCAGTCCGACAACCGCTTCTTTAGCAGCTTGAAAGAATCCCCCTTTTTTCACATCTTTCTTCCAATCAAGTACCTTCAGATCTTTTACGAACGGTTTTACATAACCGTCAATTTGTCCATCGATAAGCTTTAGTTCCGTAAAGACGCTAAACGTTCCCCGCTCTACATCCACGGTCGCGTATTCCTTGATGAAACTATTTAAACTCGTCATATCGACATCACGCAGTTCCAGATCCAGATCGAAATCCGGAATCTCCTTAAGAATGTTAAGCTTCATGTCGCCGTTTAGTTTACCGCCACCAATCGAGGTTCCACTTATCGAAAGCGTAGCGGGCAATTGCCCATTATCTTCATCTACATTTGCTAGATTATAGGCCGTCAGCTGCATGCTATCCACATGCAGATCTATATGTGGACTGGCCTGTCGATCCAAGTATGTAAAGGATCCCTTTTGAATCACCAATTTATTTATGGTGATAGGCATCAGCGATTTAACCGTTTCCGACCAATGCCTTCTGGAAGGCTCCTTAGATAGATCGGCTGATTCCCTTAGGATATGAATCTGCGGTGCGCTCAATTCAATTTCACTGACCAATTTTCCTTTCCATATCGACTTCCATTCGATAGATAGGTCTGCATGCTGAATATTTAGAAATGCATACTTTGTGGTATCCGAAATTTTATCTAGCACCAAACCTCTAATCTGATAGGCACCCCGGTATAAACTGATTTCGATATCATCTACATGTCCTTTATAGCCAGGCAGCTCATTTAGTTGCTTATTTACATAGCTTTTTACTATCGGTGTAAGCGCTATCCGCAGAACCAAGAGGACAAGAAATATTGATAAGACAACCTTTGTTGATTTTTTTAAAGTTTTAAACATAGAATGTGTGTTATCAAATAGCTAACAATTTGCGAAGCATCAAGCACAGAATTACCTCCAGAAGAGTAACCATGCAGCTGATCAAATAAGCATTGTTAATGCTTATTTGATCAGCTGCAGTATGCATAAGGTTCAAAACGGGCAAAAAACTATCTGTATACAGCTTTTAAAAAGGCAATAAAATCTAACATATTTACCCAAACTTTGCGATTAATGTATTCTATCGTACAATCGTACTTATACCATTCATTTCGCAGCTCAGACCATTAGCCGCACAAATAAATGAAGAATGCACAAATGTTTGATTGAAGTTGCCCAACATGCGATTTTCTATTGGATCGAACTCCTCACTGAAATATCCCAGATCATTAGCGCAAGCTTCTACCGCACGCAGAATCTGTTCAGATTTACTAAAATCTCCTGCTATGGCATAATGGTGGGCCAACCAACATGTGCCGGCGAGAAATGCCCCTTCCTTATGTGAATCAAACTCCACTAGGGATCGCCAATATAAGTTGTCCTTTTGATAGTTTTTTTCCAAGTAATCCGTCGTCGCTCTCATTTCATTGGAGTTCGCCTCACAATACCCCCAGACCGTGAAAAGTGCCGCCGAAATATCAACCTCCTGTGACCCTGCGAAATTAGCAAACGCGCCATCACTGGTCATGCAATGCTCCTTTACAAACTTACGGATAAGAGCTGCTTGCTCAAGCCACTCGTCAGCTTCTATAGGATCTTCACTGTAGCGAGCCATCATCTCCAATGCCCTCGCGCAGAACACCTTCCCTGCAGTGTAATGCAGTTCTTTCCCTTCCTCCCAAATACCATTATCTGGTCTTCGCCAATTTTTACTTACAAAATCCGTAATTTTACGAATAAGGGGCCAGTGAGGCGTCTCCTTGTACTTCTCATAAATCATCTGACAGGCTATCAAGACGCTGGCTGCAGCATCAAGCTGCAGCTGCTCGGCGGCTACATTGCCGATCTGTACGGGACGGCTCCCATAATATCCACTTAGATTCAACTCCTCCAAATGATCAATTTTTTCATGATCAATGGTGTAGAGTGGATAAATGCACTTACGTGGATTTTTCTCAATCGCTTTGGAAAGAAAATCCAAAAATCTGTATTCGGCGTGTACATCACCATCAAGTACCGAGAGCGCTCCAGTGATCAATGCCGTATCTCGTACCCAAACATAACGGTAGTCGTAATTCCGCTCACCTCCAATAACTTCGGGTAAGGAGGTTGTCGCGGCGGCCAGCATTCCCCCTGTTTGTGCGCAGCTAAGCTGCTGTATAGCGCGGATCGAACGTACTGCTTGCCTTTGAAATAGACCCTCATAAGAAAAATGACTGCCGATCTCTGACCAGTATTCCCCTGTGCTTTTCAACATCCATGCAATATCTGCATCGATGGGACGAATGGCTTTAGCAGTTAATAGCGCCCAGCATTCTTGCGATGCAGCAACCTGTAGAACAACCGTAGAGTCATCTTCGATAGAGATCTCGGCTGAAGTATGAAGATAAAGTTGACTATCTTCAAAGAATATGGTGCCATCTCCTACCAATATTGGTTGGTCGATCTTTGTACCATATCCCGGCGTTAACTTTAGTTGTGAATACAGTCCTTGAGCCATAGGTGAAAATATGCGAAGAATACCTTTCCATTCTGTTCCGATCGGCATACAATCCTTGATTTCCAACTCATTCCCGTTCGCTTCAAAATTCGTACTTAAGTAACTGTTGTTAATTCCATAGTATCTTTTGGAAAAACTCGCCTCAGGCAACGTAACAGTCCAATGTCCTCCCCTTTCAACATCCAGTAGACTATTTATTACAGCTTCACCGTCAAAGCGGCTAGGACAATACCAATGAATAGTTCCTTGTTTATCCAGAATCGCACATGTATTCTTATCGCTGATCAGGGCGAGATCTTCAATTTTGGGTTGTTTGTCCATTGACTATTTTCTATTTTTATCTATTGTTAATGCCATACTAATCAGTAAGCATGCTTTTGGAGAAATGTACATAATTGTATGAAATTGGCCGAAGAAAGTGTTCATATAACGATCCGTTTCATACGGCACACTAAAACTCCGCGTGCAGGATATGTTTTCCAATAAAATAGAGCAAATGCTGATCTAATAGGCCTTTAGCAGTTGAGTACTTCTTCTTGTCAAGGTCAAAGCTGAAAGAATATACCGTATCTTTCAGATCAAGGTTTATGACATCAAAAGTGTTTTCGCTTCTTCCGGGATAGTAAATAAAATTTAGCTCCCTTCCATTCTGTATGATCTTCAGGTGTCTCTCCGCAGGTGTCATCTTCTTATTTGTTTAACATAGCACAAACCACCGACCCAAAAGTTCACCAAAACCAATTGTTCTATTAATAATAAACAAGCCTTCATCTTCTAAAAGTGTGGACAATATGTATTGCGGTACTAGTCGTAATCCCAAGTAGTCGGATTTTACTTAGCATACGCTGCATAAGGTGGCCACAAAAATGCTGTAGTACTTAATTATGTTGCAAGGACACTTTTTCAAGCAACAGCATGCTTGCATTAGTACAGATATAATATTATGCTATTGCATGAGATAATCTAGCTAAGTAAGGGTAAAGATCTAAAATGCATTTTCAAGAACGATTACTAAGTTGCACAGTTCTATTAGCACAGTAAGTGCAGTATCGTAGCACATGCGCTAGAATGTTACTTATTAATTTACATCATCAAAGAACACTATGGAAAAAACGCAAAAAGACGCCTTAGAAAATCCGTTGGAAAAATATCCAAAACCGCCCTATCCTAAACAGCAGCAGTCATTCCCCGGCCTAGCATCGAAAATGGATCCACTCCCCGACCATGGCGAGGACAGCTATGTTGGGTCAAATCGTCTACGTGGACGTAAGGCCTTAATAACAGGTGGAGACTCTGGCATAGGGCGTGCGGCGGCGATAGCCTATGCCCGAGAAGGCGCTGATGTAGCGATCAATTATCTTCCCGAAGAAGAATCGGACGCCCAAGAGGTTATCGCTCTTATTGAAGAGGCTGGTCAAAAGGGATACGCTATACCAGGGGATATTACCGACGAGCGTTTCTGCGAGGACCTAGTCAAACAAGCAGTCAAAAATTTGGGAGGATTAGATATTTTGGTTAATAACGCTGGGCGTCAGCAGGCGAGCGAATCCATTGCGGATATTTCCAGTTATAGTTTTGATGCAACGATGAAAACAAATGTTTATGCGCCCTTTTGGATCACCCGAGCTGCACTTGAGCACCTGAAAGCTGGATCGGTTATCATAGCCACGACTTCCGTACAAGCTTATGATCCGGCAGGAATTCTTTTCGACTATGCGCAGACAAAGGCGGCAAACGTAGCCTACGTTAAGTCATTATCCAAACAGCTTGGCAGCAAGGGTATCCGCGTCAATGGCGTTTCGCCGGGTCCCATCTGGACGCCTCTACAAATCTGTGGTGGTCAGCCACCAGAAGCTATTCCCCAGTTTGGCGAAATGTCCGAATTGAAGCGCGCAGGTCAGCCAGCAGAATTAGCAGGTATTTTTGTTTTATTAGCTTCTAATGAGGGAAGTTATGCAACGGGGCAAATATATGGCGCGGCCGGTGGAATGGGGCACCCATAGAAACACCAGCATATCGCAAGACATCTAATCTTGCGCAAATAGCTCAGCATTCAAAACGACCATTAGAAAGCCTATTGTCTTTCTAGTGGTTTGTTTTTTATTTACAGCGCCTTCGTTTGAAAGTTACAAAATACATCATCCTTTGTTCAAATACCCGACAAAGCGTCGTTATAATTTAAAGTAACTTTCGCTGATGTAGCGCCTACAGCTAACCGCCATAATAAAACTCTGATATCCTAGGTTCTTTAGTAAGACTATTTTTCAATGGAACTAAAAAGAAAAATTTGGCTTGATTATCTGGAAGACGTGCCAATTAACGTAAAACTATGTGACAACAATTTGTAATATAAACAACTTTTCATTAGTTAAAACGTATTAATATCATTGCATCATTCATCTATCCCCTTAAATCGCAGCAGTTATGTTCAATGCTACAGAAATTACCATAATTCATTTACTAAGAGATATACGTAATCAGCAAGGTATTACGAACAGCATTCTCGAACACTGCGCTGACGTGATAAAAAATCTCACGCTACTGCAACAGAAGGGCATAATATGCATGCCAAAAAGCATCGAGAAAGACGATATGCTCAAAGATGTGTCACTAACAGAATTCGGCTTTAACTACCCCATGTAAGCGGTAGCAATGGTCACATAAGTGAGCGAAAAAGGTATGTAACCACTTCGTGGAGAAATGGCATCGTCCTTCCATCCGTTGAAAGATGCATAAAATTTAAGAAGATTGCATAAAACGCTTTGATAATCTATCGATCTCCGAATTGTATTGTGTGAGTCTAATCACCTCCAAAGTCAGCGCAGACTGAGTTAAAAGATTAAAAATAATAAACTAAAGTGTTCAGAAAACATTATTAGATAAACCACAACATACTATTAAAATGCCTTTACAAGAACTGCAAGAAATTTTTATTCATGAACTTGATTGGAGCTTCGCTGGACATATCGCGATAAAGTCCTTCATCATGTTTATGATTATTCTTTTGTTTCTGCGCTTGACCGGAAAGAAAGGAATTCGGCAGCTCAGTATTTTTGAGGTAGCTATCATTATTGCGCTTGGATCTGCTGCGGGCGACCCCATGGTTGATAGGGAAATGGCGGTATTTCCATCACTGATCGTATTTGTTTGTATCGTACTATTCTATCGCCTTCTGACCTATTTCGCAGCTAAGAACTCCAAATTCGAACGACTTCTAGAGGGAGATCCGATCTACATTGTAGAGGAAGGCGTTTTCAGTCTAGAGGCAAAAAAAGAGCATACCTTTGCAAAAGATGAGTTTTTCGCAGAAATGCGCGAGGCAGGTGTTGAACATATCGGACAGGTGGAAACGGCAATTTTGGAATCCAATGGAAAGATGAGTATTTTTTTCTATTCCTCTGAGCAGACAAAATATGGACTTCCAATACTTCCGAAAAGAGTATCAAAAGAAATCGATCGTTATTACAAGTTTAGATTACTATGCATGTACGAATTGCGCACAAACAATTTTTACCGACCATGCACAAGCGTGCAGTCGCTGTCAGCATCGAGAATGGGTCAAAGCTGCACGCAAAGCCAGAATTTAGGTTTCCGAAGTGTTGCTATGGAAAGAATTCTTTAAAAGGAAGAATAATAAAAAATATAAGAAACATAAGGTATAATATCGATAAAATATGAGCAGACAGGATTATTAAAGCCTGCCTCACAAATACGGTAATCCCGAATGCGCTATCCGTTTACAATTAAATGCCTGTGCTTGTTGAAATAGGCACCTAGGTTGCAGTTGTAACAAGGAAAACCGAAAATCAATCTCTTATGATGTAGCTGGTACGTGTATCATTGCAAGTTAGCCAGAACGTCCGAATCAATTCTCCTTCACTAAGCTACAGAATTTAATAGGAATGATCGGAACAAAAACGAACTGCAGAAAGGAGTTCATTTTCGGAACAATTTCTTTTCAGTATTTTATCAATTTGATATTTTGTGACGAGGTTTAAATCCATTCTCCGCTTTCCTAGCAGTACGATTAGTTTTACTCGTTTATAACTCCTACGAACAAATTCCAGTAAATCAGCTACTGGTATCTGGGAGTTGTCAGTATCCAAAATCACAACCTTGGGCTTTTTAAAAGTAGTAGTGCTCTTTCCCGACACAATATCAACGTCCTTTTCGCTCCATACGCTGTTGACATCGCCATCTGATGCGCAGGATAAAATAGTTTTTAAAGCGATACGAAAATTTTTACAGCTACTGATAATGCCGACATCAATTTTTTCCATATTGTTTTATTTTAAAGTCTATATACTGGTCATTTACTGCATACGAAGAACAGAGCAATAGCTATAAAGGTTCATAAACCTACTAACTTTTTTAGATAAAAAATAAAAGCAGCAAGATTGGTGAACAACATATTTTGCCAAGTAAGTGTTTTAAGGATATTCAAATTGTAGCACCTTAATTTTATTCGAAGCAAAAATCTAAACGATAAGCGACTTCGATCGTTTCTTTAAAAAGTTAATTAACTGCCCAACTATGTTAAAAATCGGTTACCATGCTTCACACGAGCAATTTTCACCCCGCGATCTACTACAGTATGCGCAGAATGCCGAGAAAATCGGGTTCCAGCTTATCACCTCTTCAGATCATTTCCATCCTTGGTCGGAAACTGACTCTCACAGCGGTTTTGCCTGGAGCTGGCTAGGAGCCGCCCTGCAGGCGATCAAATTGGAGTTCGGGATCATCACGTCTCCTGCGCCTCGTTATCATCCCGCGATCGTAGCACAGGCAGTTGCCACACTTAACCAAATGTTTGATAATCGACTATGGATAGCTGTGGGCAGTGGGCAAGCCATGAACGAAAACATTAAGGGTGAATTTTGGCCAGACAAACAAACGAGAAACGAACGTCTCCAAGAAAGTGTAAACATCATGCGAAGATTATGGGACGGATATGAGGTTACACATTACGGGCATATCAACGTTGTCGGAGCGAGGCTATATACTTTGCCTTCTGCAAGCCCTAATGTTTTTGGGGCGGCTCTTAGCGAGAAAACAGCAGGTTGGCTAGCCTCTTGGAGCGATGGTTTAATTACCATTAATCATCCTGATGAAAAGCTTGAAAAGCTTACCACGACTTACCGCTCGGGGAATCCAAATGGGGAATTAACCATAAAGGTACAGCTTTCCTATGCCAAGGATCTAAAAACTGCGGAGATACTGGCTTGGGAAAATTGGAGGAACAACATACTGGGAGGAGATTCCCAAGCCATGCTTTCGCATCCCAAACTTTTTGATGAGGCCGCCCGCTTTGTCCGAGTTGAAGATATGAGGGACCATGTCCTCTTAGTTGATCGACCAGAAGTATTGATCAGCGCACTTAAAAAATACAAAGCGATGGGCTTTACCAGAATAACGTTGCACAATGTCAATCGTGATCAAGTTGGCTTTCTGGAATTGATGGGAAGTGATGTGCTACCATCTTTTAAGCAAGTTTAGCCGCGCGGATGAAAATAATCTACCACTCGAAACATTTAATATTTCGCTAAGCATCTACTTCTTTTGTATCTCAATTAAGGCGGTAATCACACAATGACAGGTTTATTTACAACTTATATAAGCTGCCAAGAACTTTTCAATAAAGACAATCGTTCGTTTAAAAAACAAGGAGTATAATGACTACAAAACAGGAGATTTTTAGCGCTATTGGTTTAGGATCATTTTGGGGCAGGACATGGAATGATTACGAGCAACTTATCATCGGGGCTGGCCAACGCAGTAAATCCCAAGTTATACAAGATAGTGATCAATCCCCGCGAGCTGCAGATGGAAGTAAAATACTTGCGGAAGAAGGGGACAAATTCCCTGACGATGGCCAAGAAGGAAGAGTACTTTCTCGGGGGCAATCGAGATCCTGAATGCTCAGGCAGTGAATAAGAGCATAAAAGAGAATAACTGTACCCACCTCAACTATCAAATGCAAGGTAGAGGAATATTGATGGGTATGATCGAGGACAAGGACTGCTTAGGATATTGCAATTTGTGCGCGCTTTTGGTTTAGTGAGTAAAGCTGCTATTGCTGCAAACGAAATTCGAGTAAACAACCTCTCAGCTGTAGTTCTTTGGGATTATCTTCTGTGGGACCCGATGTTACAGATGATCGGTCAGTAAGTACGAATATACTACGACCATCCCTGGAAATCGCGATGTCCCGGTATCGAAGTTTATTGACTAATATTTTCTCTGGATTCCCTGTCACTCTCTTTCCATCAGCAGACAGAGACAACCTATAAATTGCACCAGCTTTTAAGGTCGTTATCAACAGGCTGTTTTTCCATAAGGGAATAGCGTTGCTATTATAAAAAGCCAAGCTACTAGGTGCAACAGATTTCCAATCCTCGCGTTCGCCCAGCACCAGCTTTTGTAACTTTCCACGGAGATAGCTATTTGAAGTCGCTGAAAAACTATAAATGGGATTCTGGTAACCCAACAAATCATGTGCAGAAAGCTCTTCATCTTCGATTGTTGGAAGGGACGTATGCCATGGTCCTGGCAAATCAAGTTCCTCCGATGCCCCCGCAGCCAAGCCATTATAATTTCCATCCGCATAGCCGACAATAAGCGGATGACCATAATTTTGGCCGGATAAGATGATATTAACTTCATCGTCGGAAAAAGGGCCATGTTCGCAGGAGTACAATTGCGAAAATCCCTCACTGCGCCCCCATGTCAAGCCTTGGGGATTGCGATGGCCAACCGAATAGACCGGAGAAGGATCGGATCCATAAAAAGGATTCTCTTTTGGTACCCAATTTTCCTTACCCTCGACCAAGCGTTCCGGATCGAGCAGATAGCGCAATATCTTACCCTCCTTTCGACAGCTATCTTGCGCATAGTTGATTTCCTTGGCATTTGCATACTGTCCTGCGCCCATATCCCCGACTGCGTAAAATAAGTAAGCAGTTTCCTCATCTTGCATAATTGCTAACCTTCCTCCGTTATGGTCATTACTCCCGGGAATCGATTCGTCAATCACTTTTTCCCTAAGCAGACTATCGGCGTCACCATCGTAGTAGAATCGGGAAACCCTAGTGAGAAATCGATTATTCCCAGTAAACTTATATACGTATGCGAGGTAAATATAGGGTTGTCCTTCATCAAATTTTGGATGTATAGCCAAGCCCATGAGCCCGCCCTGTGGCCAAGGTTCCTTGGCATTTTTAATGGTATCGTTTCGCGGAAATTCGCGTTGAGAATTAAGATCCAGCACCGTATGGAACGCCTTGCTTTGGGGATCAACCCGGCTCACCTTGTAATTCTTACTTTCGGTAATCCAAAGCTGATTTTTTCCGTCTACGGCAACAGACCAGGGATCTGCCAGACCAGCTTTTAGAATACGCATCTGGAATTCTACCTGCTGAGCACGTAGAAGAAAGGCTGACAAAAACAAAACTGAAAGTGTTATTTTCTTTGCAGAGATATAAAAAGCCATAGCATAAATATTATTGAAAGATAGCTTACTAGAAAACGTTGCTAGCAAACTTTTGTTCACAAAAAGCGTCAACACTTGCTCTTCTACAGCAGCCCTATAAAGTTTAACAACTATTACTACAATTTGGACAGCAATTTAAACAGCTGTCTTTATACATTATTGCCCCATGGCTAAGCAATAAATCAATTCGCCATTGAGCGCCGTCACTGTAAAATTTAATAGTAATCATCTACGTTTCACCGCAGAAATTCTAGGTCGTCCCGCCTTACTGTTCGCAAGAAGAAAGAAGTTAAAGTATAAAATTATTGGACAAATGTACAGTCGGCAATTAAAAAACCGCACTTAAGCAATGAGACTATGTAAAAATAAAACCCAATCATTCAGCCCTTAACTAATTAAATTAAGTCGATTGCAGCGGTAATACAAGCTTAAACGTTGTTCCATTTCCACCACTGTGCTCAACAGATATGGTGCCCTGGTGCAGTTCGATTATCTCGCGGCAGAGATGTAGACCAATTCCGAAACCAGCAATCGACCCCATCTTTGTACTGTTAACCCTGTAGTAGCGTTCAAATATTTTGTTATGGTCTTCCTGTGCAATACCCATTCCTTCATCACTCACACGAACCATTATAAACCGCCCATCGTCTACTGAATAGGTTAGATCGATACGTGATCCTGGAGGAGAATATTTTACTGCGTTACCGATCAAATTGTGCATTACCTGCTCAATTTTTTCGCGATCCGCGTAAATCTGGACGTCGCCAGATATTAGAAATACTACATGGTGGCTTAGGACTGTGTGCAGGACATCGTCCTGAAGCTGGGTAAAAAGCGCTTTAAAATTAAAGTAGGATCTATTGAGCATCATCTTACCAGCGTCCAACCTAGATATATTTAAAAAGCCATTGATCATACCGGTCATGCTCTGCACCTGCCGAAGTGACTTATCCAATGCAGCTTGCACATTCATTTTCGTAGAGATAATACCTGCGCGTTGCATCAATTGCAGGTAGGCCCTTAAAGAAGTTAGTGGAGTCTTAAGCTCATGACTAACCATTCCAATAAAGTCATCCTTTCGCTGCTCATCCTTCTTTTGCTCGGTGATATCACGCAGTGTTCCATTTAAGCTGATAGCATTGCCATCGTTATCATAAAACACCTTTCCCCTAGCTTGCACGAGTCTAGGAGCAGTATCATTTGGCGTTTGAATGCTGTATTCCATAGCATAATCTCCGTTTGATTCCCTAGAAAGCGAACGAGTTATTGCATCGGCAACGTGCTTTCGATCATCTTCTACTATCATAGCAAGTGCGTTTGACAATTGTATTTGCTTTGAAGGTTCTAGAGCGAACCAAGTGTAGAGGAGATCGTTTCCTGCGAAAAGGTTCGTAGCAATCTCATAGTAGAAGGTCGCTAAGTGCCCGGCGTCAAGGGCAAGAGTCAGCATATGCTGATCTTTTTCATTTTTTCTGCGGGCCGTTACCTGCTCGGTAATCTCTTCAAGTATCACCAGTACACCAGTGACCGCGCCATTCCCGGAAAAAATAGGCTGATAAATCGAATTTACGATAGCCTGCCTTGATCCGCCATTGTTATAAAGATTTACAGCAAACTCCTTGTTTGTCCGGCGTTCTCCGGTTGCGTATACCTGATCAAGCCAGTCATAAACAGGCTGTCCGGCTAATTCCGGTCTGGCGAGCCGATGCGGCCGTCCTACCACCTCGTTTGCGGTTCGCCCCCAAATATGTAGAATAGCCGGGTTTGCTATCTCAATAATATGCTCTGGCCCCTTCAGCATGGTCATTCCCACTGGTGCCTGCTCAATAATAGTTTTAACTTCTTCCCTGCTGTCTGAAAGTAGCCTCATCGAGGATAGCAAATCCTCATTGGTTGCAGAAATCTCTTCCAGCGCCGCGGACATTTCCATCGTCAATGCCTCCTCACGATCGGCTCTTTCGAGCATCTTTTCCAAATACTCTTTTTCGTAAGTTACCTCTCGTGCCGTATTGAGAATACAGCGGGTTTTACCGGATTCGTCAATTATCGCTTTGTATTCAAAATCATAATAACCAAGCCTTCTGACGCCATCCTGCATTAACTCAACAGGTGCAGCACGAACAGCGTAAGTTTCTCCAGAAGTCCATACATTTTGAAGGATGGAAAGAAAAGGTTGATTAGTTAGTTCGGGAATAGCATCTAAAAGTGGCCGGCCGACTACAAGAGCTTCCTTCCCCCAGAGCTTGAGCATCCCTTGATTGGCAAAACGAATGATCATGTTCTCCTCCGAATATATGGCAACCGGCTCTGGTGAAGATTTTAGAGCAAGTAACAGAAGACTGTCATCGAAATAGGTATGTGTTGTTTCAGCTGCGTTATTCATGGATAATCAAA
This sequence comes from Sphingobacterium bambusae, assembly GCF_033955345.1. NCBI lineage: Bacteria > Pseudomonadati > Bacteroidota > Sphingobacteriia > Sphingobacteriales > Sphingobacteriaceae > Sphingobacterium > Sphingobacterium bambusae. The sequence goes on along the minus strand of NZ_CP138332.1, from coordinate 5,139,709 downwards.
AATAAATAAATTAACACATATCACTGTTATTGTAATAGCGAAAGGTAGAAAAAACTATTAAGGGAGCTTATTGCCAAACATTTTAGAAGTTGATTTGTTAAAACTTCATTGAAACAAACCTAACTACACTTGTGAAGAACGTATCTATACAGTCGTTTGGTCATCTTTTGGTCGCCGATAAAAATGGGAGTATTGTGGCAGCTAGTGAAAAGATAAGCTGGTTTAATACGAATAATGCGTCCGCGCTAATTGGTACTGACCTCCAATCAAGTATTGTTTCGATTTTTGGTGAGCAGGATAAGATCGTAGAAGCGATTCGTGAAGTGTCCTCCCGAAAAACAGCCAGACAGGTTATACTAATAAGCATAGACGAGAATCCCTACTATGTAGATATTTACCTTCATGGTGCGCTGCTATATATTGAATGGGAAAGGCAGTCTAGCGAACATTTGCTTACGTCGCAGATGCATGCAGAAGGTTTGCTCAATGAGCTTCCTATGGAAGATATCCTTCATTCCCTCTGCCAATCAACCAAAAGCCTGTTAGGTTACGAGCGCGTCAGCGTATTGCAGCTTACAGAAATGGGGCATACACGTATTGTAGCGGAAGCAATTAATGCTGAACTTAACCACATGATGGATATTAGGTATTCATCTACCTTTATTGATCAAGAAGATTTAGGTTGTTTTTCGACCCGTGCTTATCGCTACTTCCCCGATCTACTAGAAAAACAACAAAAGGTTTATAGCCAGCAGATCGAAATCGATCTATCGGCTAGCACGTTAGAACCTATAGCGGAAAAGTTTCACTATTATCTTCAGCAAATCGGCGCATCCTCTGCCATCTTTTTTAAACTGTCTGTAGAGGGAAAGCTATGGGGCTTGGTGGCCGCGAGCAATGGCTCTACGCGCGAAATCGATGCACAAAAAAGAAAGCTTTGCCAGCTAATTGTACAGAACGCGGCCAACCGCATGGAATCACAGCTTCGAGATGCCCAATTCAAGTCTATGGAAATCCTAAAGGGAGCCGAAAATTTTTACAGAACGGCCTTAATAGACAGCTCAACATTGAACAAAGCTCTTCTGGATAACCTGCCGGCCATCCAACAAATCCCACGTGCTGATGGTGTCGCCCTTTATTTCCACGGTCAGCTTTTTAGTCATGGGCTATGTCCGACTGAAGATGTAACGGAAAAAATAGTGCAGCATGTGGCCACGAAGACAAATAAATCTATTTTCAAGGATAGTAATTTTAGACTACGTCATCAGGACAGCTTTGATGAAGTTCTTAATTTTGCTGGTCTAGCAGCACTAGAAATTGCGAAGAACAACGAACACTATCTCTTGTGGTTCCGTAAAGAAACGAGCTCAAAGGAAATAAAAGTCGAGCAAAACAAAAATTTCTCGCCACAGGAGGAATCCATATCCAACAAGTATAGGATCATTGACGAGACTCTACTTCATACCGCTATAGCATGGGACGGCAATGACTTAGCTTTTATCAAAGCGCTGGATAAAACGATTAATGAGGCAGTACTATCGCGAAATAAGGAACAGAACCGATCACTGGAAGAGCTAAAGATACTGAACAATGAACTAGAGATGCTAACTTCCACATTATCTCACGATCTAAAAAATCCGTTGGCTATCGTAAAAATGGGCGTACAATACCTACAGGCGAAGGAGCAATTACCACGGCAGGGGCAGTTAAAATGGCTAGATACAATTTCCACCGGGGTTATGGATCTAGAAAGTCTGATAGAAAATACCGTAAAGATTGGAAAAGAGCGAAGTCGTGTATATGCAAAAAATAGTGTAGCTATGTCAGCACTCATCAAAAAACTCGCAAACGACGCGAAGTTACTTTATGGTAATATACAATGCAAGTTCAATTTCGGAGAACTTCACAGCATTTGCGGGGACAAAGGTATACTCCACCAAGTGTTTATGAATCTGATCGGAAATGCTGTAAAATATAGCAGCAACAATTCATCGCCCACGGTCAGTATTTTTAGCTACAGGCAGGGAGACCATGTCACCTATATTATTAAGGATAATGGGATTGGCATACCTAAAAAAGATATGTTGCATATCTTTAAAATCTATAGGCGTGCTTCCAACGCCCAAGAATTTAAAGGTTCTGGCATCGGGCTGAGTTTAGTTAAAAAACTGGTAGAAACTTTAAACGGAACCATTCAGGTCAGCAGTATAGAAGGAGAAAGCACTGAATTCATATTACAATTCCCGGTCGACTGTGCATAGATCAAATTTTATCAGCGACTATTTCGGATTTAGGCAGCAAACTAATTTGCCACCGACAATTGACCACCTTTCTAACTACTATCAACGATTTATAATAAATATTTTCAATAATTACCTGTGGTGGTATTATCAACTGTAGATCTCCCTAGGTCAACCCACTGCTCAAATGCACGTATAGCCTGCTTTGCCGCAAGGCGTTCAAATGTTATATCCTGTTCGTTGCTTTCTCTTTGCAATTGGTCTAATACATATTCGTCTGCAAAACCAGCCCACTGTGCATCGTTTCTCGTATTTCCATAAAAGACCTGTTTAATATTCGACCAGTATATCGCACTAAGGCACATGGGGCAAGGTTCACTACTGGTGTATAGCACACAACCTGCTAAATCCGTACTTTCCAATATTTTTGCTGCTTTGCGTATCGCATTCATTTCCGCATGTGCAGTCGGATCGCAATCTCGATTCACGGTATTGGCTTCGGCACTGAGCACTTTTCCGTCCTTTACGATCACGCAACCAAAAGGACCACCATCTAATGATTTCAAGTTACCTTCTGCTAGCAAAATCGCTTTTTGCATATACCTTAGATCCTGTTCCACAGTTTTTGATGCTTAATAAAAAAACACGTTTTATACCTCTCAAAAATGATTAATGTCAATTCTCAAATTCAAAAAAAACTGACTGCAAAAAAATGGAGAGGGCCTAAGATTTTCACCGTCTCAAAAATCCTCTATCCTAAGAGTTGCACGCTAAATTGTTGCTCTTCCACCAGTCGCCGGGATAGTCGCACCAGCTACATAAGAAGCGGCATCCGATGCAAGAAACACATATATCGGTGCCATTTCTGCCGGTTGACCGGGACGCCCCATCGGCGTATTCTCGCCAAACTTCTCGTGCTCCGGAATTGTGCTTGGAATGAGCGGGGTCCATACCGGCCCCGGTGCCACTGCGTTTACGCGGATGCCAGAGCCATCTTCTAGAAATAGCTGAGCCAAGCTTGAGGTAAAATTTTGAATTGCCCCCTTAGTTGCAGCATAGGGTACTAGCGTAGGATTGGGATTGTAGGCATTCACAGAGGTCGTGTTAATGATTGATGAACCCGGTGGCATATGGGGTTTGGCATACTTGACGAAGTAAAACATTGCACTCATGTTCGTCTCGAAAGTTTTGTTCCATTCCTCAGCGGAAATCTCTATAATATCTTTGAAGGTCATTTGATATGCGGCATTGTTTACCAAAATATCGATCTTTCCAAACGCTGTCACCGTCTCCTCAACGATCTTTTTACATAGGTCTTCACTACGGATATCTCCTCTAAAAAGAAGCACTTTGCGCCCTGTCTTCTCTATCCATCTTTTAGTATCTTCAGCATCTTCATCCTCGATTTCATCGGCATATGAAATGACAATATCCGCCCCTTCCCTAGCCATCGCGATCGCTGTCGCTTTGCCGATACCCGAATCTCCACCCGTTATTATAGCGACTTTGTCTAATAAAATATCGCTTCCAATATAACTCTCCTCACCATGATCAGGAGCTGGTATCATTTTGCTATTAACGCCGGGAGTATGTTGGTCTTGTTTTGGAAAAGGTGGAATTGGATAAATATCGCGAGGATTTCCTTTTTTAGTTGTCTTCATAGTATAATTATTATGTACACATTCTATTAAAGAACGGGGAAGCAATAGTTTGGTTTCTGCGCCGACCATTAAGTTTAAATCGGATATCTATAGCAGCAACATTTTGGTGCCATAATCAATCCATTAATATTGCATCCATTACTACACTATAAATTTGCATCGAAACACATAAGCAAAAGTCCTTAATGAATAGTGGAAAATCATTGATACATTATAAAATCGGAACGAAAATGCTGTAGGACATTTTTACGATTTCCGAAAGCGCTCCCTGTTGTCGATAAATCCTTCAAGCTTATCTTTGTACTTTCGTCCTACAGGAACAAAAGCACTGTAATTAGAAGTTCTAAGTTTTATCCCCTCTTTTGCTGTATAGCTTCGTATCCGATCAAGAGGAACGATAAACCCTTTGTGTATGCGCATGAAATGAGAAGCTGGAAGTTTTAATTCCAGATCTCCTATACCATAGGTAACCTCAATTTTTCCTTCTGTAATCAAAATTTTGGTGACATTATCTTCAACAAGAATAAGTTCAATTTCAAGCAGTCGAACCTGATGGAAATTAATCTTACCAGGAAGTTTCACCATGACTGTATCGTCAAGATCTAATGGCCTAGTCCGAGCTTGACTATTTGCTGCACTAACACCCGTAATTCTAGACCAAACACGATCTATTGCGCGATTAAATTTCTCTTTAGAAATAGGCTTTTCCAAGTAGTAGGCAACGTCGAGTTCCGATAACTGCGGGCCGTAGTTATTGTGTGCCGACACACAGACTACCTCAATTTTACCTTGCAGCCGCTTTATCACCTCTACGCCATGCATAAGATCCATGTGCAGATCAACAAAAAGGAGTTCGATATCAGTCTCAGCAATAATTTCAAGAGCCTCTATAGGGTTTTCCAGACCGGCTGCCAATTGCAAATCGTCTCGAGAGTCGATGAGTCTAGCTAAAGAATTGATTGATGCTTGCTCATCGTCGAGGACTAAGCATTTTAGAATTTTCATAAATAGCAAATTTTCAGGGATACCGTAAAAGTTTCTTTGTTATTTTCAATTATTAGCGAATGGGTATCCGGAAACAGAATATCGAGTCTATATCGTGTATTCTTCAAGCCCAAACCTGATGAATTTTCGTAGATACGTTCCGGATTAATAAAGTTCATGCAATAAAATTCAAATTTATCATCATCCAGAATCAATTTGATAGTAATAGGCTTTGTTGGATCTTTCCTATAGCCGTATTTAAAAGCATTTTCAAGAAATGTTAGCAAGACTCCCGGCGGTACCTTCTGTCCACAGGGTTCTCCTATTACGCTTAAATGGACCACATCTGGTGAAAATCGAAGACTTTCCAGCTCAATATAGCGCATTATCGCATCAATCTCGTAATTTACAAGCATGATACTTCGCCCCAATTTTCTTGTATCAACAATATATCGAATCAATCCCGACAAGCGTTCGATAGCATGCGCCAATTTAGGGAGCCTTTCAATCGCGGCATCATGCATTCCGTTGAGGATGTTGAAAACAAAGTGCGGATCTATCTGTGCATTGAGCATGGCAAGCTGCATCTCTTTACTTTCCAACTCTTTTTCAAACCGACGTCTCTCCTCCCGCTGCTTACCCAATAGATTCCATTTAGAGCGAATATGTAGCGTCATCGCCGAAGCAAGCAGTAGCACCGATAGATAGCGGTGTAGCATGCTCCAATAGTAGGAGCTATCGGCACCACCCAACGGATTCTTAAACAGTACAATCGAATAGCTAGGGAACCATTCATAGACCGAGTGGAATACGAATCTTGCAAGAAGAAAAAACATGATTGTAAAAAGTATAAACGCAAGGCCTTTTCTCTTTGAAAAAAATAAGAGAAAGAAAATTGCGGTACAAACATTGAAAGCTAGAATCACTAGTAGCAGCGCGGAAATCTGTTCAGGGACGGTTCGCTCCGGATACACATTCGCATTGGTCACCAGCATCAAAATCGTATAAATCGGCCAGCCTACCGATTGAATCATCAGAGATTCCTTTAAAAAGAATAATTTTGCATTCATAGTTATACATATTTGAAACACCCCTAAATGTCCAAAGCTTATAACCTGTGCGCACCTATATAAACGAAGATTAAATGAAATTGATACTTATTAATCAAAAAACTTATTATTAAAAAATCGTTATCAGATATTAAGTCGCATCTTCTAGGCAAAGAGCAGCCTAAAAATTATCGAAGATCATGGCATTATTCTTCGTTCATATATTCTTCAATTGACCGCTTTAATTTTTCTAAAAACCTAGTTCGTGAACCTGATCGTGCCTTCATCCTGTGGAAAGAATGATGGACCTCTGGTAGGGAGACGTTAAACATTTTTTCAAAAATCAAAGTCAACCTGCGAATACCCAGCTGCCCATTATTCACTGAAGAGGCAGCATGTAGCGAGTAAATCAGTTCTGCGAGCGCATTCTTGGATTCTGTCCAAGTAATGGGCTCTTCCAAAAAATCTAAGCTTCGCTGCGTTTCAACCAAAATGCTCGTCCTAGCTGCGAGATAGCTATAGAGCAAATCATTTCCTACAATTTTAGATACCTTGTAATCATAATAGGTAGAAAAGTTATAATCTAATTCAAAAGCAAAACTATTCAAACCGTCGTTGTAGTCAATATTTCCTCGAACAAAGTAAAGATTATCCCGATCCGTCCGTCCAGACCTATAGTAGCGGTAGAAATCAGACGAAGTGGTGCTCCGCCTGAATTCCTCTTCCAAAACATTAATGAGCTGCAGATAATATGTCCTAGCAATCTCTCCCCCGGCGAAGGGGCATCCTGTTTCAATTTTGAATATCTTATTATAGAACATCAGACGTCCCAAGATGTATGGCTTAATTACCCGAAAAAACTGAATTTCGTCCTCACGCATTGTAAAACTGTCTTTTAAGATCTGCACTTTCAATTTCAACAGCAAATCCTTTAAAAATATGGTCATGGACGAAGATTCTTCAATGAGCGAAGCTCCGCTAAGTGTCAATCTATCCTGCTCAGCACTAATTAAACTGCATATATTTGATAGCGCGATTTTCATGATACGTTTTATGCTATAATGATTTATCCTTATACCGCACAGTAACCTTTTGCCAACACTTTACTACCTACATCTTAACATGATTTGTCTACTTTTTTAGTTTGCATCCTAAACCAACGCAACTAAAGGAGCCATACATACTTTGAGTTATCGACGTCCTCCATCTACTTCCACCAGATAAAAGTCAATTAGCTCTACAAGTGAAACCAAGTTCTGTCTGACCTTTTTTAAGGTTCGTTTGTCTAACTCACTGTATTTCTTCCGAAGGCTTTCATAGGAGAAGTATTCCCGCTTATTTGTTGCAAAAAAAGTTTTGAGGAAATAGATATTAGATTTTATTGTCGAGTCTTGTAGCAACCCGACTTCACGTAGTAGTCGAACTATCAACAACATCTCACGTGAGGAAATATCTAGATGACACCGATAATTCGGATTTTCGATGTACAGGGACATTGATAGCATCCACTCTTTGTAAAAATTGATTTGGTCTATACAGAACAACTGCAAACTCTCTTGTGCAATGAAATGGTCACCTAGCGAATTCTGCAACATCCCACGTGACACCAGTTGTTTATGTTTCCCATCTAAAAAAGTCGAAATGTCGAGAAGAAAACCTTCCAATTGAGTACGATAATCTGCGATATGCCTCAAGGCAAGACTGTCCTCTTCGATCAAAAAATCTAGTTTATCAAGTTCCCTACTTAGGGAGCTAAGCCGAAACTGTAAATTTACATCATTCATTGTTGCGTGCTCTTAGGTTATTTTGTAGCGACTTACCACTTAATTATGTTCCACTTATACTGATGGGGTGTTATCAACAACACCACTAAAGTGAGGATCCTCAAGTAATTGGCTAAATTCCAGACCGGTGATCACAAAAGATAAGTAGTCCTTTTTGCGAAGTAGAAAGTACTGTTCACCACTGGAGAAAAGTCCGAACTTTCTGGCGTGGAGATTCGCGGCAGAGAGTTCATCGAAAATACTATCTTCGATAGGAGGCTTACTTCCTAAGTAGAGATGCGCCGAAGGCCAGTTGGTCCAAAGTTCCGGCCTGCGCATGATATAATACGATACAAAACTAAAAAGCGATTGCATTGTCATGTGGAGGTACAAGTCCCTGTTTACACCACCATTGGGATATATCGCTTTTCCAAAGCGTAAGTTAACGGTATCGCCTATTTGCTCTGCAATTACAGGTTGAAGCGGTAACTTTAATGACCAAGACAGCTGTGCTGCGCCACTTGGTACTGTAATGATCTGTCCTAAAAAGTTTATTTTTTGCAAACTAGACTGTCTTTCATTGCTCATTCCTTCTAGACCATCTACATATATGAGCAGCTTACGGCCTTCTGCGGTCTGCCTATACATTGTTCGCAATGCATTTCGGTCATTGACATTTATGAGATCAAATAAACCTTTCGCTTGGGCTTGGCACAGTAATTTAATTAAATTTGGGTATCGCTCTCTCCATTTATCATAGGTTTCGCGCGCTACAAGTAAGCAATAAGCTTCCTCTTGCTTCACTAGAACATAGTTTAATAATTGAAATGGTCCGAAGTGAAAGGTACACAAAATAGAAGCGCCGTTTAACATCATTTTATCAATGGTTTCCCATCCAACAATCGGATAAGGGTATACAGCACTGAACGATGTTGCGTCAATTCCATTTCTTTTTTTGTTCTTCCTAAACTCCTTAAATAAATAGGGATGTAAATCAAAAGGTATTGATGGAATGAAGTTGAGCAGATTTGCACTGAAAAAGGAATAAGTATTTACAGCAGCGATTTCCTTCGAACAACTAGTTATTTCTGAAGACGTATTAGCTAGCTTATTATTTTGATTATCAATCATCTTGGTTAAAATTTAAAAGAGCTTCTGAAAAACAATCCAGAAGCTCAGTTCTATTAAAATAATTCCAGTCCAGGGAGTATGATTTCACAATTATTAGCAACGTGTATTAGGCCGCCAACGGACAAACTAATCTGTGCGAGAGATCTTGGGGCTGTCGAGCAAGCACGCTCAATAATACGTATTGTCTTTGGCTTTTCAGTTTTGAGATTGTTGGATTTCATGTTTTTAAATTTTTAAATTCAACCATATCTGAGCACTCAAATTTTATATAGATCTGAAACAAACCTATCAAAGGCCTAGAAATACGGGCAAAAAAAATGTATACAACAGCGTAGTCACCCTAAACGACGTTCTCCTCAAAGTTTTTTAAAAAAATATTTCAAAAATGTCACCTTAAAATGCGGTCTTTAAGGTACGGTGCGGCCAATATTATATAACCACTAATATATGCTTGTCACCCTTGTCACTTGACGGCATATCGTAAAGCTGTTTCTTTTACAGGCAATCCCATGAAAAGCGAAAAATCAGTCAAACCAAATTGAAATGTCATGCGAAATACCATCATGCAACTAATCCACGACTTACGTTTTACGGAAAACCTAACGCCTGGGCTTCTCAGCAGCATTGTCTCATTATCTCGAATAGAAAGGTATGAGAAGCGAGACTCATGGCTTTCAAGAAGCGAACGGAACAAAGAAATAGGACTATTAAAAATAGGCAGTGCCATGCTGTATCGGTATGAACATGGTAAACAACATGTTATCTGGCTCTGGAGCAAAAATGATTTTCTAATTGAGGGAAGCTTGCTACTTGCAAGAAGCCATCCGGATGATCGTATCGTATTTCTGGAGTCGACCGACGTCATTTTGCTGGACATCCAGCAACTTCGACAACTAAAGACGTATTATGCCCAGATTGATCAACTGATCGGAGCCTTGATTACTAAAAGGATGGAACAAATACAGTCCGATTTCTACCATTATAAATTTAGACTTCCCCATGAACGACTTAAGCACGCCAAGGAATTTAAAAAGAATCCCTTCAACAGACTCACCGTTATGCAAAAGGCCTCTTATCTGGGAATTTCCAAACAGTCACTATACAATCTTTTGTACGACAGCAAATAGCACTAATAAAAATAAGTCAAAACTTATACTATTAATAGTCAAATATTAGCCCTTTGCTAATGACGAACAAAGCTAATTTTACAAAAGGAAACGATTAGAATGGTTAGATCGACTTAAATCTAATAAAAGATGACCAACAATAGCGATAAATCAATAACTCAAGCGGCTACAAATAGGAAAAGTACGTTAGCGTCCTATGATGCTCTATTAACAGGAACTGACATATCCTTTGAAAAACGGCATCCATGGCTCGTAGTCGGAAAGCCAGACTTTAACGATAAGTTGGTTATCTGCTTATCCATTTCGATAAAGCATGCAGATCTGATATTAACGGCTGTACTTCCAATTCTAAAGCAGCAAGAAGCTTCCTTTATTTTGGTTACAGATCAATTACAACACAACCGAATCAATAATCATGCATTTCCTTTGGAACTATTTGGTAAACCACTGATCATATTTCCCAAAAATCTGGATATTACAAAAAGACTATTGAAAGATCTACTTGCAGTAACAAACGACTTTAGCGCTTTAATATTACCAAATTGCCTTCAAGTTGGAAATATATGTTACGTTGCGTTCAGTACCAGAATATCTTATGACGCTAATCAACAATTCCCATACAAATTTATCATCACCCAAGAGCTTTCTGAATCTCTTTACGAAACTGCAATTCTCAAAAAAGCAAATATCTCTAGATTTATTGGAGGCCGACATATACCTTTTAAGCTCATACTAAGTAGCCATAAAGGTAACATAATTAAAGGAATTGATATCCGAACCATGCGATGGAGCTTCATTAAGCAAGCCCGCGACTGGGCTGGAGAAGACATCCATGGTAGGCAAATGAGAGACAGACTGTCTTGGCAGATGAGTCTTGCAAACATTTTGCAAGACCAAATAAACGTCCCAAAAGCTATCCAACTAATAGAGTCCAGCCATTATAGTTATTTAATAACCGAATATATTGATGGCCAATCGCTTGACGCACTAGTCAAGACAGGCAAGAGCGACGTATCAAACATACTATTCATTATCAAGGAAGCAGCAATTCAAATCCAGCAAATGCACGCTTTTGGTTACATTCACCGAGACATAACCGCAAAAAACATCATCTTTAGCGCCAGTGGTAAAGTTTACTTAACTGATCTAGAGCTTGCCTACCCCATTAATGGAGCAATGTTCCCTCCGTTCGAAAGCGGCACGATCGGCTATATGTCAACGCAGCAAACACTAGGTCTTGATCCCCATCCCGCTGATGATGTTTTTGCCTTTGGGGCACTGCTCTACTTTGCCTTTAGCAACGAGCATCCCAGGTCACTTTGTAATATCAGCGAGGAGGTGCGCAACAATAAGATCTATGCATGCGGTGCCCCCCATGATATTCAAAACTTTATACAGGCCTCGCAATCGAATTTTACGCAGCATAGACCACAAATCCAAGAATTGGTAGCGATTCTGCAAAAAGAATCTGATAACGTGGAAAACAATGCATTCTATACAGAACCCATTTTCTCGCTAAAGAAACAAATTGCCAAAAGCTCGATCATTATTCTATTAGCTGTACTGAGCGTTTATATCCTTTGGCAAACAAGCGGTGATAGCAACCTTCAAGGAAATGGATTCGAAAGAATGTTTCTAAACCCGGCGGTACAGCCGTCGAAAGAGATCAATTTACCGATTGAAGTCGCATATATCGCTGGTCTATATACAGACTCGATTTATCTAACATCAACTAATCAAGGACAGCTCTTTTCTATCGGCAAAAACGATAGTCGGTTAAATGAAAGTACGCCATTTGCGGAGTATCAATTTAAAAGCCAAATAGAAAGTAAATCGATTATCTCGGTCACACCCTATGGAAAATTTCTAATCAACGGCACAGGAAAAACACTTGTGAGCAAGGGTATTATAGACTCAAGTATTAAAATAACAACCACAAGTGAGCCGTTCAGCCGCGCGATTCCGATAAATGATAGTCTTGTGATCCTTAGAAAGGCTAAACCAGGCATACGCGATCAAGTGTTATACCTTATCAATCAACGTAATAGTCAGATTGTTAGAGAAGCTAGGGTGACTCCCAAACGACATGACGGAGGTTACAGCACGGCAGGACTGTTAGCATATGACACAGTTACAAGGCGAGCAGCCTATGTCACACGCTACGCAAACCAAATCACAATGTTGGATCATCGCCTAAATATTCTCACTAAAACCTCAAGCATAGACACTTTTTCCTCGTACCGCACTCAGGTTGCCAATGTTAAAAGCCGAAATAGTGAAACCGTTAGTAATAAGGGGCCACAGCTTTATGTCAACCGGTCTATAGCGATGAATGAAGGTATTTTATTCATAAAAAGTGCCGTGCTTGCCGATAACGAAGATACAGAAAGCCAAAGGAGCATGACCGTTCTCGATCTGTACGATCAGTTGGATGGCAAGTATTTTGGTTCATTGAGACTCGATAAAGGTGACGGAAGTCGGCTACGCAACTTCGCCGTTTCGGATAATAAAATCTACTGCCTCTATCCTCAGCGCTTAAAAATTTACAACATCCCTTCAATACCAATGAAATGAAGAATCTAACGATCATAAACTTCGCAATCTCGACAATCTTAGGTCTGTTGATGCTATATTCTGGTAGCTCAAAACTATTAGATTTCCATAATTTCACAGAGCAGATCGATAAAAGTCCTTTTCTTTACAACCGCTTTGAAATACTACCTGTGCTGCTAATCACCATCGAAACTGTACTAGGCGTATTGTTATTGACTCACTATAAAAGAAAGCTAGTCCTGTACTTCCATCTATACTTGATGAGCAGCTTTACTGTTTACATCTATTTGATGATGCAAAAAGCCTCCTATTTACCCTGTGCCTGCATGGGCATTTTTGAAAGCCTCAGTTGGCAAGAGCATCTTTGGGTAAACATCATACTGGTAGTTTTAAATCTCATCGCGATTTTCATCGGCACAGACTTAAACAAAGAAGAACAATACAAAAATCATAAACAACGAATTACCGGTAGTTACAATACGATACGTAGGGCCAGTCCGTCCGGCGCTACAGATCAAATGGATAATGGGCGGAATAGTCAATATTTCTAAATTTAAAAGCCATGAAAAGAAAAATTTTAACATTGGCCGCGGCAGTTGTCGCAATTGGAGGAGCATTTGCGGGAAGTTCAAATGCTAAAAAACTAGTTGTTCAGCAAGGTTGGTACCGAAGCCCCATGCCGGCAGAAAATGCTATTCCTGAAGCAACAAGCACTCTTAGTGCGAGAGCACAATGTGAGGACAACACATTGGAAACCTGCTTGTATCATTTTGAGGCTAATGCTACTGAGTGGGATACCACTATTAATGGCACCTTTAACTAAAGTCTTAAAGCAGTAGACTTGTCCTAACAAAAAGCACCGCAAAGCAATGCTATGCGGTGTTCTTTGGTTTAGGAAGTTGATAAAAATTATTTGAGTACTAATACTCTTACTTTTCTCTTCTCTTCTATTATCATTATTCCTTTCTCCTCAAGTGCATGCACCAATTTATCGTCAGAAGTCAAACCATCGGCAACAAAGTCGATATTGCCGCTAATTTCAGTTTCATCTATCAAAGGAAGCCAAGGATTAATTGACCTTGATCTATAATTAATCCCGCAAACCCGCAGCGCATACATCAGTTGATCAAAAGGTTTATTAATAACGGAAATCGCAGTCCCTCTTTCGACGATTAATTGCGGTCGCCGACCGCTTGACTTTAGTGCAGCTGCATCAACCGTTTTCAAAACGATCCAATCGAGTTCACGCGTTTCGTAAACCGCCGTCAATCCAAAAAAATTATCAAGATCTCTTTTCATGTAAGTAAACATAAGGGCACTATCTTCTTTTGCTTTTGGAAGAATAAGGCGATAACTATAGGTATGCGTTTTCTCCCACTTTTTAAACTTAGCCATATCGTCCATATTGGGATAAGTCACCGTGGAATCTACACAATCGATAAAGAACAATTCTTTGTGCAATCTATCCCTTCGAACACCGAGATACGCCATTTGATAAAGTCCAGCAATAGAATAGTTGGTAAATTCCATAAATCCTTTTTTATCTCCTGGTTTCGAGAATCTACTCATTTTGGTCAAACGCCAATCGTATTTAGAGATCTGTGATCCAGCCATGAGGTTACTGTCTATGGATAACATTCGAGCCCCCATCCGTCCTATTTCAATACTATCGACAACCATACCTTTTAAATCCATCATATCTTCGGAGTCATCCTTTTGATAAGCGTTAGTTTTGTCTCCAGCGAGTAATTCCTTCACATTCTCTTCGGTGAGTCCGTCCATTCCGGTGATAGAATGCACTTTGTGGTGTCTATCGAGCCAAACATAATGTGGCAGAAATTTATGCGGAAACCGCAGTATCATCGAATCTTTCGAATCGAACATGGCAGTACTCAATTTAAACTCTGGACGTAAACGGTAAAACTCTTTGATCTTGCTTTCCTTATCATCGCTGAACAAAAGAACCTTTAGTTCATCTTTATATTTCTCTTGGATTGCTTCCAGCTTCGGAAATGATGCCACACAAGGTTTACACCACGTAGCCCAAAAATCTATAATAATCGCCTTTCCCTTATAGTCGGATAGTCTAATATCACCATCATCGACATTACTAATTACTGAATCATACTGAAAGTTTGAAACTTGGTCACCAATCTCATATTTTACGGGATCGGTTATCTGTTGCGCCCTACTATAGACAACCATCAGTAGGTACGCTGAGACCATCGTCACTTTACCAATTGCAACCAAATAAATATTTTTCGTCAATTTATACTTATTGATACTCCTCATTTTAATATCCATCATTTTGTACTAAATTAGAATTAGTTAATAGTTGCGTTAGTGGTATAGGCCACCAAGCATCGGTAGGCTTCCAATTACTTCCCTTTAAGGGGCCTACTACTGCATCAATGCGACCTTTCCTTTTCAGATCAAACCAGCGGTGGGCACCCCAATCAGCAAACAGTTCCCTATAGCGTTCCGCTTCTACATTGGCTAGCACTTGTTCAGTAGAAGCACCAATCGGTAAATCTACAATTGATGCACGTGCACGAATGACATTCAAATCATCGATTGCTGGCGTCAACTGGCCAAGTTCAGCTCTAGCTTCTGCCCTAATCAAGAATTGCTCTGCAAGGCGAAGCATGACCGTATATTCTGACCTACTGGACATCGGCGCCGAGCGAACTCTATATTTGATGGAGTAATAATGAGGTCCAATTGACTTAATGCCTATCCAATCCGCACGTCGACGATCTGAGGGATCGAAGCTTTGATATAAATTTTCATTGATTAAGAATTGCGGCAAACTATTATCATTTGCATTGATCGGTAAATAACCCGCGGCAGGTGTATGCGCCGAATTACCTGTAGAAGGTGCCATTTGCCATATCACTTCATTACTTTCCTTCAAAAAAACGTCACTAGGTGACGCCTCCAACGAGTATAGTCCTGAATTGATTACCACTGTTGCCGCTTGCTCTGCAAGCTCCCATTGCTGGCGAAACAAGTATACCCTTGCTAGCAGTGCAAATGCCGAAAGCCGATTAGGTCTGGCACGTTCAGATGCTAGATACATATCGTTCATATTTTGCGTAGCATACTCCAGATCCGTAACAATCTGCTCGTAGATCTCGTCGATGGGCGTTCTACCGATCACTTCATTAACGCGATAATCTGAACTTGTTACTAGAGGAATACTTCCCCAACAATTTACAGTATGGAAATAGAGCAAGGCTCGCATAAACCGTGCTTCTCCTATCAAACGTGATTTCGCAGTAGGTGCTATATTGTCCGCTCCTTCAATCCCTTCCATCGCGCTATTACAC
Source organism: Sphingobacterium bambusae (assembly GCF_033955345.1). Taxonomy (NCBI): domain Bacteria; kingdom Pseudomonadati; phylum Bacteroidota; class Sphingobacteriia; order Sphingobacteriales; family Sphingobacteriaceae; genus Sphingobacterium; species Sphingobacterium bambusae. The sequence goes on along the minus strand of NZ_CP138332.1, from coordinate 5,123,872 downwards.
TGATAGACGTGCTTATAGATATTGTTCCATGTCCTCAGGATGGTTGCATTATCAGCAAGTATGTTGCTTTGGTCGAATTGCATTAAATCCTGATTGGTTAATGTGTAACTCAGTTCACCAGCACTAAGTCCAGCAAGACTACTTAGGACAGTCACAAAGCCACTGCTACTGGAAATCATGTCGTTGTGAATACCAGCAAGGGTCAGCGAAGCAGATGCACTATCGGCAAAAATCACCGAGCGATCTAGACGATCGTTTGGGGGATCAACCTCCAGCCAGTTTTCACAACTTATAAAAAGCAAAAGTCCTAGACCAAGAGCAATTGCCATCAAAAAATTCTTCAAGTTATTCATGATAAAATAATTAAAAACCTAGATTTAACCCTATGGTGTAAACAGCCATTGGAGGAAGCGTCGAAGTTGCACCTGTCTCCGGATCCATGCCAAGGAAATTTGTGATTGTGAACAGATTCTGTCCTTGGGCATATATTCTTAGTGAACGACACCTAAGTTTGCTAAGCAACGTTGGTGGCAATCTGTAGGATAAGTGCAAATTTTTCAGTCGAACAAAAGATGCATCGGTAAGCACTCCATCGGAATAGTTCACAAAATTGTTATACGCCCGAAGTGCTTCGCCAGTTGTAGTAAAACGCTGAAATTTTCCCTGATCTCCTTCGCTTTGCCAGCGATCGAGCACCTGTAGGGGTTGATTTCTACGGATACCGGGTGCCGATCCCGTACTAAAACCTTGGTAGTAGTTATATCCTTGTTGCTTAACGAACTGTAACAAAAAGCTAAGATTCCAGCCTTTAAAGGAAAAATCATTGTTAAATCCACCAAAGTATTTAGGTGTTGGATCAAATAGAACCGTTTGATCCGTCGGCACAACCGTGCCGTTAAATGTATATTGTCCAGAAGTCGGATCAACGCCGATAAATTGAAAGTGTTTGCGAATGGACAATGGCTGTCCTAAAACCAAGGTGTTAGCGTAACTTGATGTTTCCAGCCCCGGAAACTCGAGTAATTTATTACGGTTGAAGCTAACATTAATCGAAGTTGTCCATAAAAAGTTATTACCTAACTTCGGATTTGCCGAAAGCACAAATTCCCAGCCTGAATTCTCTACCAGTGCACCATAGTTTCGTAATATGCTTGAGAATCCCACTTGACTTGGAAGCCTGTAATTAACCAGCTGACTGTCGCTTCGGTTACGAAACCAATTCGAAGCAAACTGTATCCGGTCCGACAGAAAGCCAAGTTCTAGGCCGAACTCCAACTTGTTATTTCGCTCCCAAGAGTAATCGCTATTAAACAGTCTAGCAGGCAAGTATCCTATCTCTCCTTGATATGGATAGGAAACCGCGCCATAGTTATCGAGATACTGGTAGTCACCTATTTGATCGTTACCCGTCACACCATAGCTTCCTCGAAGCTTTCCGAAGCTTAAAAATGCTAACCGATCTTGCAGTAAACTTTCCTCACTAAATATCCAACCAATGCCAAGTGCCCCGAAGTTTGCTACCTTTCGATCTGGTCCAAAACGACTACTCCCATCGCGTCTTCCAGTCAAGTTGAACAAGTATTTCCCATCATAGTTATAATTGACCCTTCCAAAGAGGGCTTGATAACGATAATCCACCTTCGAACTTTCGCCATCAATCTGGCTGGCAAAAGCGATGGCTTCCATTACCCCATCATTAGGAAAACCCGAAGCCTCAACCAGCTGCATATTTCGCACATCGCTTTGCATAGTCGTCCCCAACAAGACATTAAAGCGATGACGATCCAATTGTAAAGAATACTCTAGCTGAGGTTCTATGATCCAACTTTTACTCCTAGCATTAGAAACGCTCGTATTGGGTGCGATACTACTTGAATTTGGATCGATTGCGGCAGCAGGCCAAGTATCAATTTGATCAAGCTGAATAAGATTGTATCCACCAGTTACACGTACAATCAAACCATCAAGTAGTCGATACTGCAAATTAGCGTTGGCAAGTAGATTGTCCGTTCGCGCGGATGTCTTACGCTTCAGATAGCTAAGCGGATTAGAAAATGTTCCACCATTTTCCTCCCAAACCAAATTTCCATGGTCGTCAAATAATACGGGATGATTTGGAGGCAAGGTGATAGATCCCGTTAAATCGTTTCCCGGAAGTTCATTATTATCTATGCTAAAATTTGAAGAAAACATTGCAGAAAAGCGTTTATCGGCAGAACGATGTGTCACGCTCATGCTCGCGCCTCCTCGATTGTTGTAATAGCGTCCAGGATATACTGCACCTTGCCTATTATAATTAGCCCCCACAAGATACTGAGTGAGCTCACCCCCTCCAGATAAACTAAAGTTTGCATTGGTAAAGTGAGCAGTTCCTCCAATGAGATACTCCTGCCAATCGGTATAACGTGTTGTATCCCATAGCAACAGATCAGGTGCATTGATTCCTGTCGGTTCGATCCTGTCATTTGCGAAAGCTTCTCGGCGCATCATTAAATACTGTTCCGTATTGAGTAGGTTGAGCCTAGGGTTAACTTTTCCGATTCCGTGAAAAACATTAGCTTCACCTCTCATCACTCCTTGCTGCCCCTTCTTTGTCGTAATCAGCACCACCCCATTAGCACCTCGACTTCCATAAATAGCCGTTGCATCGGCATCCTTGAGCACATCAATACTTTCGATATCTTGCGGATTGATATTATTCATTGGGCTCTGACCGCCGTTTGCAAGTGCGGTCATACCGCCATTTAGCTGAGAATTGGGAAAAGGAACCCCGTCGATCAGGAACAGCGGCTCACTGCCTTGGGCAATACTATTTCGCCCCCGTATCTGCACGGTAATTCTAGATCCAGCATTACCACTATTTTGCGCTACCGTCATTCCCGGCACCCTTCCTGCAAGGCTAGCGAGAGGATTCGAGACTGGCTGCTTTGCAATTTCTGATCCATTAACCGAGACTACGCTTCCTGTATTTAAGCGGCGAGAAACTGTACCATAACCGATCACTTGGACATCATCGAGCGAATTAGAAAGTTGCTTTAAACGGACTTTAAAGCCTTCTTTTAGCTCCGTATTTAGGTCAAAAGGAACCTCTTTTTTTTCACAACCTGTTCGGCTAAACACTAGTATACCTCGCCTATTATCTACTGATAAGCTAAAATTCCCGAGACTATCAGTAATACCAACTATACGCCCCCCTAAAAGTCGTATTGAGGTTCCATCGAGAGGGCGTTCGTTTACTTCATCAACTACTGTCCCTCTAACATAAAAAGTGCCCATCTGTTGTGAAAACGACAAAACGGGCATTAGAAATAAAAATGTAAAACAGATTAAAGGGCGACTGCACGTTCCCCTAGTGTAATATAGATAAGAAATCAACTTTATATTTTTGATTATCGGAGGATGCACGGTTCTCAAAAGTGCATACCAGTTCCATTTGCGGAATTTTCGCATTCTATTGTTGTTTGAGCAAAGACAATAGTTGACACACCGAAGATTCTGCAGCTATCCCCAGCCTATTACAATTATTGAATTGCGGTTAAAAAGTAAGTAGTAAAGGAATGCGAGTTAATTGCGGAATTTCATATTTCAGCATAAAAGGCTATTCGCTGCGCATCCATAAGCAAGTTGCGACCTAGGTTATTCAGGCGCGCAAATCAAGTTCTTGTACAATTGTTTTTTTAAACTCATACTCATTATAGTTAATGAGTCCCGACAATTGCCCCAGTAAGCGATAAATGTGGGGCGACAAGCCGTGGTTGCGAAAAAGTTTCTGAAGCCTAACGTAACACGGACTAACAGTAGCCCCACATCTATCTTATGCAACAAATATAGTAAATGTTAACAATAAGGATAGACATGGGTATTATAACTACTGCCTTGCGTTACGGCTTCAGAATATGCAACCGCAAGACTCTTAATTAAATACACCAATCAATATCAGTAATTCAAAAATACGAAATAAATCACAAAAAAAGAACATAATGTCACTTTTTGTAATCTTCAACAGATTGAAATTTAGCCAATGCGCAATATCAATCTTAAAACAATAACAAAAAATATACTAACGCTAATCGATTATTCAGGAATGAGCGATCTAGATTTTGCCAACATATTAGAAAAATCTGATAGAACCTTAAAAAGAATGCGAAATGGAGAAGCGGAATTCAATATTGATGACGTCAATTTATCAGTGTCATTTTTTGGGTCCCAGATTGCGGATCTAAATAAAGGTAATTTTCTAGCAAAATCACATTTTCGCCATCATCTCATTGATAAGCATAAAAATAACACTGAGTATTCAGTTATCTTAAAAAAACGACCTACTATTACTTTTGCTATCCAGTATTATCTTATGATTGACCCTGCTTTTGCACAAAATGGTTATTCGGTTAATGAAATCAAGACCTTTTTTGAAAAGCTATCATGGAAATATAGTAGTGCATACATCTCAAGTGCTATGGCACGAAGTAACCCTATGATACAAATAAGTGGAACCAAAATAGTTAGAGGCAAGAAAATCAATATTTACAAGCCGCAAACGTCGCTCGCAAGTGAATGATAAAGGATTGAAAATCTATCACTTTAAGACGAATTATACAAATGAAGACCGTAGGAAAATTATCTTTGCCTTTGTTGATTCCTCATCTGGTTTAGGATATAGTTCTCCATAGCCTTTTCCCGAATCCGATTCGATCGTCTTTTATCAATCCGCTTAAAAATGATATAAACTGTTAAGACCCAAATTCCAATCCCTATAGGATAAAGCAATAATACCTTACCCGAGGCGACTCCGCCAAGCATCACGAGTGCGGCAAGCACCGTCCCAATGCAGAAAAATGCGATGTATCTCATAATTTTTGATTTTTTAAGATGTAATAATCTATCCATTTCAATGAATCTTCTAATAAAAAATATGTAAACAACATTCTAGCTGAAGCGAACGACAATTAGCTTAGCTAAAAAAGGACTATAAGTCCCCTTCATCCCTAAAAGAGTAATAAGAATCTTCGGTTAGGATTATATGGTCATTAAGTTGTATGGCCAGTAATTCGCCCGCATCTGCTAATCTTCTAGTTAGTACTCTATCCGCGGAACTCGGTTCGCACGTACCACTCGGGTGGTTATGAGCCACTACGATGGAAGAAGATCTTGCTAAAAGTGCTGTAGAGAATACAATTCTGATATCAATCAATACCTGATCAAGACCTCCCTCTGCTACTTTATAATAACCGATGAGGTCAAGTTTGGTCGAGAAACATAGCAAGTAAAAGCTCTCTCGAATCGTCAGCTGATCTTCATCCCATATTGATCGAAGGATTTGGCTAACTTTTAGCGAGCTATTGATCTGCTTAAATCCAGGATCTTCCAACCTGATGGCTTTCTTGTAGCTCAATGTAAGTTCATTGGCATAAATTCCTTTGTGCTGGGTGTTACGGTTCTGAAAATCTAATGTAGTTTGCATAATGAAAGAATTGAAGTGAAAAAATTATTAACACCTCATCCCTACGAGCCAAGAGATTGAAAAGCAAAGAAAAACGTCAAAAAATGACGAAGTGTAGGAGGCTCCAACTCGACCGGTTGGATACCCATTTTTTGATTTTTTTATTAAGATCAGACTGTGCATGGGGGCGCATCAATCTGGCGAAGTACCTTTGTGTATAGATAATTTGTCCTCGGGTTCCATGTTACCTATCGATCTCAAGATTATGGATTACTAAAGCTATCTAGTGAGAAATGGCACATAAGGCAATAGGAATCAACATCTCGTCTAATTACGAATTTCCGGTTTGAATGCTCCGTTCAATTGCCTTACTCATTTCATCAAGAAACTTTGTGTGACTAATTTTCTTCCGTCTTTTAATATCAAGGAAGATTCGATACGCTTGTCGAAGATCGATATTCAAGCTGTCCTCGAGCCATTCAATTATTTCTCCAATATCCGCCTTTCCATCATTTATCCTTCCGGTCAGATAAAGACCGTACACCAACTCTACCAGTTCAGCTTTGTCTCCAGACCACCAGCGCCTCTTGCGTTTTAAAGCGGTGCTTAACGCTAGTTCCTCATATCTATTTTCTAGAAGCTTTAAACGCGAGAGAATAAAATCACGAGTCATTTCCATTGCTCGGAATTTAGCGAACATAAAGTCCATACTGGAGGAATACCTACGCAATCGGCCACTAACCGACTCTTGACCTAACGGAAACTTTCCTATATTCTTGCGAAGGAAAAACGCGGCATCCTTTGCATCTTCTCCGGTAACGTAGTATTGGTAAAGAAAGAGATGCCTTTTAAAAAATCGTTCGATAGCAGCCAACTCATCTTTGTAATAAGTGTTGACGACTTCTCGCGTGCCAATAGGTTCAGCGACCAACAATTGGTGCAATTCGAGCACATAAATTTGCCAAGATTGAAATTTTGGTTTCACATACTTAAAGAAGTTGATTTCCGCTGGCTCATCGCTGATCGGATGCGCATCGAGATAAGCAAAAAGCATTTCCATAGTATCTTCGATACATTTAAGTGAAGCTTCCAAACGTTCAGGGGAAGTCTCCGTCTGCGCAGAAAGACGATCCAACTCCGCGTACATGCTATCATAAAAGTGTTCAAATACCTTTTCGAACATAAGCGTAACTACTTTAATAATCAACGATCTCAAAGCTCGGCACTCTAAAAAAATAAATTCGCCAAGTTACCTCAATGGGCAAAAAATAAGTTTTGGCTATAAAATCATGATGGAGAACATAGGGCAGCCACAAATCTAACCCCATGTCATGTATTCGCCAATATACGCCAATAGACATTTGGGTACAATTACAAAAAAGTGAACATGTAGTCATTTAGAATAACAAACATTACTTATGATATTTCATTGAAACAATAATAAAATAATTACTTTTACTACAATGATCCCATACCATGAAGAAGTAGAAACCTCAAGTGATACAATTATGAAAAGATACCCATATATTTTAGCCGCTACACTCCTATTTTTTGCATTACTTTCCTCTTGCAAAGGTGATGATGCTGCCGCCCCTACACAAGCTGAGAAAAAGATTGTCGAAACTCGCTTGAAATTTGGATCGACCTATGGTAGTCATGCCCTTTACCTATCGGCTCAGGGGACGAGTATAAATGGAGGATTAAGCCCAGACTTCAATTTTATTGGTCTAGAAACTCAGGAAGAAGGTAGCATTATTCACGAAGCAAGCGTGATAAAAACCGCTACGTATTCTAGCATTCCTTCAGATGAAGTCCGATTTAAGACTTCCGAGCCTGTTTCTACACTGAGTGTGGCTATCGCAGCTCCGTACCAGATCTTCGTTGATCCGAATACTCCAACAATGAACTTTACCATTGAATTCTATCTAGATGGGAAGAAAGTTGCCTCGGCCAGCGAAAATCCATTTCCTTCTAACTCACCTGGCAAGGTTTATGTTTTTGATGTGAGCGATCCAGAAAACATTATTGTGTCCTATCCACCCAGCGTTGGGAACTAAGCTCATGGTAACCGAAAAGTTAGTTGCGAAAACAAGTCTTCCTTAACAATATCTTAACTTACCATAAGTTTGAAAATATTACAAATCTTACTATTTTCACGCCGAGAATTAACGTTTGTCAGGCGGCGGGTTTATATTGCGAATCATTAAGCTGACAAACCGTGGCAGACAATTCGGGATAGGTTTGGTTTCATTTGCTGTGTATATTATGCCTTTCCCATTGTCTGACTGGAATAAACAAACACATCACAAATTCACTTATTTAACCACAATCTGCTTTTTTTAATTAATCGCCATCTTTAACAGCGGTAAATTAATGGAGCAAGGCTTTATTTCGATGACATTAAATGCCTAATTACAATCTATACCGCAGCGAAATTGCTCTGTAAATTTCATGTGCAAGTAGTTGATCATGATCCGATCCACTAAAGTACCATCTACCCTCACGCATAATGAGCACCTGAACTTGGCCATCCAATAAAACCTTGATTTCTAAGTCCTCTTTACGAAGTCCCTTCTGCAAAAGCTGAAAATTATAATCCTGCCCTTTATAAAATACCCGCAACGGTTGTCCTTTATAGGGATAGCTGCTTGATGTTCCGACTGTCTCTTCCATATTTGTAGTTTTCGAAACTACGAAATACCCTAAAAATATTAGCAAAAAAAATATTAATATTATTCCCGTAGTATTTTGGTGGTGTAAATGTTCGAACAAGTCACCATGCAATCTTAGCTAAATAAACGCCAACTAAATTATTGAGCGGCGATTTAATCCATTTCTATTTGCTCAAAAGTATTCTCGGATTGCTACAGGTAACAAAGAATATGGAACTAAGTTTTTCATCTTTAATTTGCTCTTTATTTTGCCAGCCGCAATAATATCAATGTACTTAGACCGAAACAATTTTCCTATTGTTCGGGAGTTCGATACATCGGCTCAAGGAATACCTGTCCAATTAAATAATCCTCATGTATGTTCTTTATAGCATCATCAATAATCAAAAAATGTGGCTCATGGAGTGGAATGGAAATCCTGCGCATAAACTCATTATTGAGATCCATTAACTCCGCTACATCAATTGTCTCTGGATACCAAACGAGATCCTCATCGGATAATGGTGAAATGGAGGTCAGCACTTTCATAGTTAAGGTTACGAACATAGCGAGACAATTTAAAACACGCATAAGAGGAAACTAAACCCTAGATTCCATAACGTAAATATCAAATAGCATAATTGATCTTGCTAAAAAAGAGACTGCTGCGGAGAATCTTGCCCCAAAGGAGGTAATCCTTCCCATCCAAAAGGTTCGTAACGACGTTTACCGTCTGGTCGCTCGGGATAGCCCCGCAGGGTATATACGGGATAGGCCTCAAGCGCACCGCTGGGCATCTCAAAATTAAAGATGGGCAGCATTTCTTCTTCAGAAATATCATTTAGCCATTGCTTCTCCAAATCTTCCGGAAGAAATAAAGGCATGCGGTGCTTGTTGGGTCCATCATTATGAATTGTTGCCATCACATCGTTTGCTGATCGCGTCAGCATACCGAAACTTTCCACTTTGTGAATCTCTCCATGTTCATCCACCATCTCATGCCACTGGTACAAACCGGGAATAAAAAACAATTCACGACCAGCCTCACCGATATAATAAGGTACCTTTTTCTTCCAGCCATTTACCTTTCGATGTTCAAAGGTGCCAGACACCGGAATTAGGCATCTTTGGTTTCGTAATCTATACCAATATGACTTATGATCCTCCAATATACGTTCGCTTCGCACGTTGACCATATTACGCCTACGATCAGCCTGTTCCTTGGGATCTTTCAAATAAGTTGGCAATCCCCCCCATTCCATCTCGATAAGACCTAAACCCGATCCTTCCTTGTCTTTATAGATAATGGGATACTTTGGAAAAGTGATTGCTTGTACGTTTTCGAAATAGACATAGTTGTAATCAAAGTCGTAGCGCTCATCACGCACAGTTTTAAAGATGGCTTTAGCCAGTTCGATATCGGTATGGAGTGAAATATCCCAGCACATAATGAAGTGTTTAGTTGACTAATAAACGAAAGATAAGAAACATTTCCCGTAATCCAATCTTGGCCGTTACGCCTGTAAAATCAACCCGGCGCTAAATCAAGTCGTTACCTTTTCATACTAGATTAAATTCATATGTACACTACGGTAAAACCAGTACAGTATTATGATGTCAAAAAACTAATATCACGGTATATCAATACAAAACATGTATCTTACCATGGAACAGGGATCGTAGCGTCATCCTTTTAGCTAAAAGATACAGCAAAGAGCCCAGCAGTTCCCCCATATTTCCGACCTTAGCTAACGTATTTCGGAAGCAGTAATTTAGATCAATCAGCTAATCCGTAAAATTGAATCAAGCGTTTACAAACAAAAAATGAATCCCGAGCAGTTAGAAAAAATTGTAGTCGACTATTTGTTGGAAGGCATGAGCCAACAGGAGATAGCATCAGCCCTTAAAGAAACGGGCCATAAACCATCTAGCCTTTCTTACGTAGAAAAGCTCATTAAAGAGCTTAAAGCAAAACATAATGCAAAGAGCATGTTCCATTTAGGAGCCATAATTACGCTGAAGCGCTACCTAAAGAGTTGAAGAAAAAATAAGAAACGGAACTACATAACTGGGAAGCTTCATTCCTACCTAATAAGGTCAATCGCCTTCACCCTCTTCTCAGTGTTCCCATTAGAGATCACTGCCCATACTCTTCCATTTTCTAAGGTAAACAAGATATCAATGCTATCACTTCGCTTAAAGCGCGTATTGTTGCGCAAATAGCCGATGATCGTGTCTTTATACATTCGGAGCATTCGCTTTTCCCAGCCGACCTCTTTGATTCGACTTAAGTATATACGGTAGCCCGATCCTGACTCGAGCAATGGTTGGATTTTATCCAAGTCATCAGGTAATGTGAGTGCTTTTCCTTCTTTGGGCGCCAAGTGAAAGGCATGCGCTAAAGCATCGGCATGCTCCATGTAGGGAGAAAGCAAAAATCCCGTATTGTGCTCTACGCCGGGCCATTCGAATCGCTGCACAACAAAATTACTATAACCGTTTGTGACGATGGCAGCGAAAGAATCGCTTGTCAATTGGTTGAAGGGAATATAGACCATTATCAATAAGACAGTAATGTAGTTTATCGATTGTACTTCGACTACGAAGACAATCCATCTTTAAAAATAATGATAATTAATGCTAAAGATCTGTTCTGTAAATGAATGTATTAAAAACAAAGATAACTACTCTTTATCAGCACCGAAATGATGCAGCATTTTTTCAGCTTTATTCTTATAAAGAATACACTTGTCGAATGGATCTGTATCGTGATTTATTTCGATTATCTCCTTTAAGAGAGCTCTCTTTTCCTGATTTGAGGACGTAAAATCAAGCTTTAAGAAGAGCGATGAAGAGAGTTCCTCAACGTGTCTAGCATGATAATCTTTAGATTCACGAAGTATTTCAATTGATTCGTCCAACAATTTCATTCCTTTAACTGGTTGCCCTCCAAATAGAAGGGAAACAGCATAGTTATGTTTTACATGCGAGACTACCGCTAAAAAAACTGGATTAATTTGAAGGAGCATCTCTGCAAGTTTTAATGCGTCCTCATAACAACTGAAAGCGATTTTTAAATCGCTTAAGATATGTAAATCTGCTAATTGGCAACGGGCTCCTACTAGGTATTCTAGATTTTCATTTGGCCTTTCCCTACTTAAATCTTCAAGGATATCAATTGCACTGGTTACATGATGTTTCGCTTTTTCCGGATCAAAATTAGCGGCTTTCATATAACATGTAGCAATATTTAAAAAGATCAAGGCTTTGGTGTTTTTACCGTCGTGGATATCTTTTAGAACTTCTTTCGCTCTAAGATGATGGATCAAAGCCTCTTTTTCGTCGTTATTTTGTTCATACAACAATCCAATTGCCGTCGCTAATCCAGCAAACTCTGAGGTTGTAGCACCTTCATCGCTGTTTAGGGCAAGACGAAAATATAGATTTAGCGAGATCTCGTAATAATTTAATGCCTCTTTAATTTTACCCAGAAGCTTATATGAATCACCGGCAGCTTTATTAAGCCGCGCTAGTTGAACATTTATCATTGGCGCATTTTGATCTTCCAAACTATCCAAAATAGTAAGTGCCTGTTGTAAGCAATATAGACTTTCTCTAGCTCGTCCAACTTTTAGAAGAGCGTTGGAAAGCTGCCCATTTAACTCGACCAACACTCTTGGGTGCTCCTCGTTTTCGATTGCCAATTTTGCAATTCGAATTAATTTACTATAATCTAGCTTAATGTAATAAAGAACGTTGATGAACTCCAATGCAACGTAGCTTGATGGCCACAATTCAAACGCCTTATCAAAATTAGTTTCCGCTGTTTCGTACTCCCCTTTTGATAAATGCACACGAGCTTTTAACAACCTCGCTTTTCCTAGCTTCGCTTCATTTTCACGTAATCTAACGTCGCTTATGAAATCTAAGGCTTCCGATAAGTCATTACTCCGCAATAGTAAATTTAGATTCTCATCATTAAAACTAACAAGTTCCGATTTCAATTTAGCTAGCTGATCTTCCAAGAAGACCTTCTGTTTTTCAAAATCCAATAAACTAATTTTAAGCCTATTAACCTCCGTATCATAGATAATTTCTTTTGCATCTACCAGATCCTCTCTCGCCTTTATAAGTTTCTTAAGCGCTCTAATTTCATCATCTTTTTTCGAAAGCTCCGGCATCAATTTATTTCCAGAGCTATGGATGGCGATAATTAATGCATCGTGATCAGCTTTTGCCTTCTCAAGAACTTTTACAGTGTACGTGTCCGCATCGTTGTCGACGATATGGTGGCAGGATTGACATAACCAAATTCCATTCTTTGCAGAAGACAAGTATTTCGGATCGATATTACTATCATATCGGAGATTTGGTCTATTCTTTAAACCATAAATATGTGCAGCCTCACCAAGATTATGAAATTTTTCTGGGTTTTGATGAGGAATACTAGTAATGACCTTGCAAATAGAACAATGTGCACCGGCTCTTTTGGAAAGTGTTAGTATCACGCTTTTATTAAAATCACCATTTCTCATCGATTCATTGTTATTTTATTGAAAATTACACGCAGTTAAAAGTAATAGCCACTAGGCTATCACTCGGCTGAAAACATTTAACTCCATTTTCAACAAAAAAAATGTAAAAAAAATGACCGCATCACAGCTAGCAAAAATCATCCGGCAGACAAACATGTAAATTCAGTTCTCAGGTTAATAGCTATTTAAGAAACGGCAGTGTATACTACAAATCTAAATAACGAACTGGAGTTTAACAATATTTAGGCAAGAATAATCCAAAATATCCCAAAGTTATCCGCCTTTGTAGCCGGATATATCGTCGTCTAGCAAAACATCAATACTAACCCCATAGAACCTTGCTATCTTCACCACAAGCTCAAGTGGCGGTTCGGCCTGCCCATACTCATACTTAGAATAACGTGCACGTGTAATCCCCAAAGCATCCGCTAAGCCCTGCTGGGAGAGCCCTTTCCTCGCCCGGAGGTATTTTATGTTATCTATCCAATACAACATTGTCCTAAATATGGACAACAATATTACTAATTATTTTAGTATTTCAAATTAGCTTTGTAGAAATTTTACAAAGGAGGTCACGATGGAAAGGGCGATAGTGCATATGGATCTGGATACATTTTTCGTATCCTGCGAGCGTTTGAACAACAGTAAACTGAGCGGTATACCCGTTATTATCGGTGGTGGCGAACGCGGCGTTGTAGCCTCTTGCTCCTACGAGGCGCGGTATTATGGCGTGCGTTCGGCTATGCCGATCAAGATGGCCTTACGTCTTTGTCCGGAGGCGAAAGTCATCAAAGGCGATATAGAGATGTACTCCAAACTCTCGCGCACGGTCACCGAAATTATCGAAGAGAAAGCCCCCGTAGTAGAAAAAGCAAGCATCGATGAACATTACCTTGACATCACCGGCATGGATAAATTTTTTGGCGCTTATAAATGGACTGACGAACTGTCCAGCTCCATAACAAAGCACACTGGTCTTCCCATCAGCTTTGCCCTATCGGTGAATAAAACCGTAGCCAAGATCGGCACCGGAGAGGCCAAGCCCAAAGGCAAAAAAGAAATCCAGCAGCTGAGTGTCCGCTCCTTCCTCAACCCACTTTCCATCAAGAAAATCCCCATGCTGGGCGATGCCACCTTTCAGCTGCTATCACGAATCGGCATCCGTCAGATCTTTACGCTGGCCGAGATGCCTGTTGAGGTGCTCCAGCAAATGATCGGCAAGAACGGCAGGGAGATATGGAAGAAAGCAAACGGCATAGACCACTCCCCCGTTGAACCCTACTCCGAGCGCAAGTCCATTTCTACCGAGCATACTTTTGGGATGGATACGATCGATATCCCGAAGCTGCGCGGACTGATCACCGGCATGGTCGAGAAACTGGCTTATCAGCTACGTGCTGAGCAGTGGCTCACCTCCACAGTCGTACTTAAAATCCGTTATTCAAATTTTGATACCGAAACCAAGCAATCTAGGGTATCTTACACCTCTGCAGACCATACGCTTTCGCAAACCGTCATGGAGCTGTTCGATAAGCTTTATAACCGCCGCATGCGCATCCGTCTGATCGGTGTACGGTTTACCAACTTGGTACGGGGCAGCCTGCAGATCAATATTTTTGAAGACACACAGGAAATGGTATCGCTCTATCAGGCTATGGACAAGATCAAAAATCGCTTTGGGGCTGATAAAGTAGGCCGCGCATCAGGTTTCCGGTTTGCAAGCAAAGAAGATCAGTAAGCCATGTACCTCAATTGTCACTCCTTTCATAGCCTACGTTACGGTACCATAGCAATCGAAACGCTGGTCAAGCAAGCGCGTGCGCTTCATATTACCGCTTTGGCGCTGACCGACATCAATACAGTAGCGGGCATTTACGATTTCACCAAAGCGTGCCTGGCCGAGGGCATCAAACCTGTTGTGGGTATGGAAGTCCGCGAAGAAAAAAGGTTGCTTTACATCACCCTTGCCAAAAAGCAATCCGGGATCGGCGAAATCTGCCGCTTGTTAACCGATCGCAATGTCGAGCATATACCGCTACCGCAGTTTGCTCCCACATTCCAAGAAGTTATCACGATCTATCCCCTATCCAATGTACCCGAGCAGCTGAAGGATAATGAATATGTAGGCATTCGCCCTGAGCAAATAAGCCAACTTATCCGCGAGAGGTGGAAGCCCTATATTTCTCGCATGGTGATCTTAAGTCCCGTTACGGTATCCGGCAAGACCGAGCATAACCTGCACCGCATTCTTCGCGCAGTGGATCTAAACGTCATACTTTCCAAGCTTAGCGAGGACGACACCTGCAAAATAGATGAAACCTTGCAGCCCCTCAATAAGCTACTAGAAAACTATCAAGACTACCCGCAAATCATTGCCAATACGCGCAAGGTAATCGAAAGCTGCAATTTTGAGTTTGACTTCGGAACGCCTCGAAACAAGAAGCATTATACCGAAAACCGGCAAGGCGATATCAAATTGCTCAGCAGCTTGGCTTACGCAGGGTTAAAAAAACGCTATGGCGACAAGCATACCGCAGCACGGGCACGTGTAGAAAAAGAGCTCAAAGTAATCGATGAACTTGGCTTCAGTGGCTATTTCCTGATCACTTGGGATATTGTCCGCTATAGCAACGGTATGGGCTTTATGCACATCGGCAGAGGTAGCGGGGCAAACAGCATCATTGCCTATTGCCTGGGCATAACCGATATCTGTCCATTGGAGCTTGATCTCTACTTTGAACGATTTCTGAACCTAAACCGCAAAACACCACCCGACTTTGATATCGACTGGAGCTGGCAAGAGCGCGATACGATTCTGCAATATATTTTCGATCGCTATGGCAGAGATCATGTTGCCTTTTGCGGCACGAATGTGGAGTTTAAGTACCGTTCTATCTTCCGGGAAGTCGGAAAGGTCTTTGGTCTACCAAAAGAAGAACTCGACGCCTTGGCCACGCGCTCAGCGGAGCGTGATGACGATAGTCAGGTCGTTCGCTTGGTGATGAAATATGGGAAGATGCTGGAGAAATACCCCAACCAGCGAAGCATGCATTCCTGCGGTATACTGATTTCAGAAGAACCGATTACCAATTTTACCGCACTGGAGATGCCACCCAAGGGCTTTCCGATCGTGCAGTTTGATATGCATATTGCCGAAGATATTGGCTTTGAGAAGTTCGATATCCTTTCCCAGCGCGGTATTGGCAGTATCAATGATACCGTCAAGCTCATCAAGAAAAACAGGCAACTAAACGTCGACATTCGCGATACCACGATGTCCAAGAACGAAGCACGCTGTAATGATATGCTCAGCCGAGGCAAAACGATCGGCTGCTTTTACATCGAATCCCCTGCCATGCGCGGGCTGCTTCGCCGGCTAAAATGTGAGGATTACAAAACCCTCGTCGCCGCATCATCGATCATCCGGCCGGGCGTGGCCCAATCCGGCATGATGAAAGAGTATATCTTTCGGCACAATCACCCCGATCAGTTCGAGTATTTCCATGACGTATTTGAGGAACATTTGGGCGACACATACGGTATTATGGTCTATCAGGAAGACGTGATCAAGATCGCCATGCACTTTGGAGGCCTGACCGCAGCCGATGGCGATGTCTTGCGCCGCGCCATGAGTGGCAAAGGCCGTTCACTTGCTGCATTGCAAAAAGTGAAAGATAACTTCTTTGCCTCCTGCAACAGGCAAGGTCATCCTGAAGAACTGAGCCGAGAAGTCTACCGACAGATCGAATCCTTTGCCGGCTATTCCTTTTGCAAAGCGCACTCAGCATCTTATGCAGTAGAAAGCTACCAAAGCCTCTACCTAAAGACCTACTACCCGATCGAGTTTATGGTAGCGGTCATCAATAACCAGGGAGGCTTCTATCGCACGGAAGTGTATGTACACGAAGCGCGCATGTCCGGTGCAACCATCCTCACGCCCTGCGTCAACAAAAGCGAATACGAGACAACGCTGTACGACAGGGACATTTACCTAGGGTTAATGCACCTACAAAGTCTAGAATCCAAGATCGGCACGCTCATCCCTGAAGAACGCAAAAAGAATGGCGATTATAAAACACTGGAAGATTTCGTACGTCGCATTCCGATCGGTATCGAAGGCTTGCAAATTCTGATCTTTATAGGTGCTTTCCGCTTTACCGGCAAAAGCAAGAGCGAGCTATTGGTGCAGGCTCGGCTTCTACTGATAAACTTTAAACCCGAAGATCGAAACGGCCTGCTGATAAACGAGCCAGCAAAAGAATACAAGCTTCCAAAACTTGAACGCTCTGTATTTGAAGATGCGTTTGACGAAATCGAGCTACTGAGCTTTCCTGTTTCCTGCACGCCTTTCGACCTGCTGCAAACCAAATACCGCGGCCATGTTATGGCAAAGAATCTTAATTACCACCACAAGCGGCAGGTCAAGATGTTAGCCTACCTCATTTCACGCAAGCACGTACCCACCAAACGCGGCACCATGTTCTTTGGCACCTGGGTCGATGCCAATGGAGATTACTTCGATACCGCCCACTTTCCAAACAGCCTTGAGCACTCCCCTTTTTTAGGTGGTGGTTGCTATCTATTACTGGGCACCGTAGAAGTCGACTATCATTTCCCCACTGTTACCATCCAAAAAATGGCCAAGATGCCGTTTATCCCCGATCCGCGTTATTCACACGAGAAAAGCAAAGCATTCGATGTACACTACAAGGTCAAAGAAGATGTCAGTATGACAAATCGTGCCCCCTATCCGTTAGAGAACGAGATTGGACTTCCTAGACATCGGGCGAGATGATTTCAATCGCAAAAAATAGAAACTGCATATCTTTCGCCATCTGACTAAAATTTTGGAAAAACCCCGATAAACAAAGATCTATGTTTAGCCGTCCACCCAACCAATTACCATCTCAAATTTAAGGTTAATATAAGAAAAACACACGTACCGCACATTGCGCAGCTTGACTGCGTAGTAAGAAGCTAATTTTGCTGGATAATAGCTTACGTGAACTTGATGCCGATAAACCGGAAAATATGCTAACAGCATCATTAGTACTTTAACGATAAAAAAAATATAGACCTAACCCTTAGATAACATCTTATGAAACCGATAAAAAACAACAAATTATTCAAGGATTTAGAGGCGAAAATTGCGGATGCAGATATCCTGCGCAAGCACTTAATAGCAACTGATCAGTCCGGATCAAATCTGGAGCAATTAGCGGAATTGGAACAAATGTTAAAAAGTTTCGATGCGTTGTCCAATCTTGCAGATAATTTCAATAGACTGTATGGTGATATGGGATGGGTAGCGCATGAGAGCATGCAAACGGACCTGTTAAAGCACGTCGTCGAAGACGGATTAGGAGGAAATTTAAAGGCCGGAGAAATTCGATTGGTGGCGTATTATAATTCAAACCAGCTACAATCGCTGTTGAAACAATTCAAACGTCGGTCTCCTTTTAAAGAACGGTATGGACTATACAGAGCCGCTTTTGAAGATACCCTAGCAGGAAGGTACCATGCAAGCATCCCTTTGCTACTAATGATGATGGATGGTGTTGTAGCAGATTTGCTAAATGGGAATGTCTTCTTTACAGAATCAAGCGATCTAACTTTCGAGGACTCCATAGCTGGCCATCAGTCTGGATTACCAAAAATCAGGGAAGTATTTTCCAAAGCACGGAAAACTACCCGAAGTGAAGACATCAGCATTCCTTACCGAAATGGCATTTTACATGGGAGAGATCTAGGTTATGCAAATTCATTTGTAAACGCTAAATGTTGGGCAGCTACTATCGCAATGTACGACTGGGGAATACAGATCCTAAATAGCCGATTGCACGTTTCAGATCAACTTGAGGCAGAAAAAACAAAATCCATTCACGATGAGCAGTACGTTCAAAAAACGACCATCGTACCGGCGGAAACCCGAATACTGCTGCCCCCTTTTGAAACGCGCGTTCCCGAAGTATATAACATAGGTGAAGATTATCCAGCAAATGGACCCTCGACGAATTTTAGTACCGGTACACCATTGAGATTCATTGCCGAGTTTGTGGAATATTGGCAAAGCAGAAACTACTATGCCCTTGCTGAAAAGGTTTCACTGTTTGGCATTGGGAATAAACGAATGACAACAAAGGAGCTAGCTGGCATAGTACGTTCAGCGCTAAAGTGTCTTGTACCAGAGAAATACCAAATTGTTTCAGCAAAAGAAACCTCGCCATCACGAGTTGAAATACAGCTCAATATCTTTTCTGGAATACTGGCCACAACGGCAAATTTTGCTGTGTTCTATCAAGGAGAAGATGGAAAACCCCGATCCTACAAGGTCGAAACTGATGGTAAATGGAAAATATACGAAGGTTCTATTAGGGATTATAAATATTGTACAATCAAGGAGCAATAATCTTGATACCGTTTAAAAAACGATCATTTGTTGCATAAACGTAGATAATAGGCCTGGGCGGTAAATTTCGCGCAGTGCGCCACTTTGTTAAATCTATTAGCACAAAACCTATTTATCTTGCTTTTGAATAGTAAAGTAATTATGTAAATCCGAAGATGTCAAAAAAACATTTTCTAGATTAGAAGCTTAAAACAACTATGAATGAAAAATCTGATTCTATTTCCCTTAGGTTTCATAGTTAAGCGTTTCATAATTGCTCTAACAGTTTCATTTTTGATTGTATGGCCTTTATGGAATTGGGAGATAATGTTTTCGCTTTTATTTTATCATTCTGACAATCTGTGGACTTATACTAGATTTCATTCACACGGGGAACTAATACAGCATTACGCTGTCGGATTCAAGCTTGTTTGGGGGCCATTACTTTCAGCAGTAGTCTACACATTGGTTTCGATAGGTAAAAGTAAGGCCCCTGAATAAAGCCTAATAAATAACGCTACCCGTTTCTCTCTATTTAAGATTCATTGGCAGACTAATACTTTCAACACATCCATCCATTTAATCAATTACCAAAACGAAAAGAACAAACCACTTTCAACTTGCTTGTAAAAAGCAAGTTGAAAGGCTATTACGCAAACTTAAGGAAATTTTGGTAGTCTGATCTCGGCCTCGTTTTGCAGATTTATCAGAAATACGTTAAAATTTTAGCAGAACAAGAGGTATTCGCAAGTTGATCACCAAATAAACAAACATTTTGTTATTTAACGACTACTGGCTATATTTAATTTGCTAAGATCATATTGTTTCAATAGCCACAGTTATGTTGAATAGTGAGCGCAATATGGCCGCTAATAATAAGCTATAAAATTGCCGATAATACTGAAATTAAGAAGCAATTATTGTCAAAATAGACCGGTTTTCTCTTGGATATTCAGCTTCAGAGGTATCGGTAAAAGTAAGCACAACTATGAAAGAAAACTATACAAAGGCTAATACGCTCGATTTCTCTTCTCTTCCCGAAGATGAAATTGAAGCAAAAGGATGGATACATCTTTTTGGGGTGGAAAACAGATTCCAAAAGAGTTTAGATTTTATAGACACGGAATATCTTAGCTCCCAAAAATTAAAGAGTTGTATTCGTTTTACCAGCGTTTGTATGTTGGATGCAATTCCCTATTCTTTTGAATTGTATCAAACGATCGGATTTTTTCCAATAACAGAGGCTATCGACGAATTAGACTACGCCATAAAACATGCACTATTGGGTTCCTATAAAGCAAGTTTCGCCGATTTACGGCGCGCACTAGAACTGACAGTGTTAACTGTTTACTTTACACAGGGAGAGACACAGCTTGAACAAGGATCCGAATGGTATAAATCGAAAACGGACACCCCTTATTTTACCAAGATGCTAAAAGAACTAGTTAAACTAGATAAATATTCAAAAGTACAAGAACTTTACGACTGGTCCGCAGGAGTTAAGCAACACTACTACAACTTGTCAGATTATTCGCACAATAAAGGTGCAGACAAAAGTTACCGCGAACTATCAGGCTCTAATTCCCGAATAATGGCCAGTCACCTCCCGTTTGTAAACACGAATACACTAGAAATCTTTTTAGAACTTTATATCAAAACCGTATCAACTATAGCAACACTATTAGCACTCAATAACCCTATTATACTCAAAGGCATTGATCTAGAAAGCAAATTTGGCCTTAATACACCAATATCAGGTTTCTTCAGTGAAGGCATGGCTGCTTTGACATTTGATATCATAGAAGTTCCCTATAAAGAATTTTTTAAAAATTTCATTGTGCAAGACAAACATGTAAACGACATGTCATCATGGATATCCGGAATGCCCGATATAACGCAAGAACAGTTCAACGAACAAATCAAAAATCAAAATACTTTTATTTCCGATACCAATAGTAAAGATATTGAGCAAAAATAACTTGCAATCACCGATTGATTAATTTGATACCTTGCGCTCCCATTAAACAACAAACCAAAACATCCAATAAAAACGCATCTTTAAGCACCGTTATCATTACTAAAATGATTGCACGGTGCCACTTAGTGATAGGATGTGTAAGCGCGTATTTTCCCCAAGGTGTGCTCGTACGTAGGTGATCTCGTTATGATACCTGTTCAAAAAAGATTCCAACACCATCTTTACTCTCACTTCCTGATTCTTTACATTTAGCAGGATTTCGGTGATGATGACTAACCAGATTACGCGCTCACAGGCGCTTGAAAACCCATTATGATTATTATGACGGGCAAATGGGTGTCGAATAATCGTCCAAAACATATCTATTGCGGTACACCATTCTTGATATTTCTGCAATTTATTTTGCGAATCCATCCGACCATAATAGTAGATTAAAGTTTGGGTTAACTCCACGTCAGTAGTTTCACAATAATGATATTGTAATGTATCAGACCCGCTGCTTATGTAAGGCTTCTTAAACTTTAGTTTACTTAAAAAAGCAAGATTCCAGTAGTTGAAACACCAAAGCACAGCCAATCTACCATTTTTGATGAGTGGGTCTAAAAAATTTAAGCTGATTGTATAGCTCCAATTGTTTTTTAAACGTCCAGCAAATATCTCTATCAGCGTTACCATAATTAGCTCGTTACTCGGTGTATTTTCGACCACCTCATGGAAAGTCTTTCTAATGATTACTCCGTTCTGCGCATGGCCTTTTAGACGCAAGTTTGCGTTGTAAAAAGCCATAACTTGGATATATTCGTCTTTAGCCAAACTGGATTTCCAAAGCTGCTGCAGATTATCAAATGAAAAGTCTCTTATATTACTTGCTGCGGAATGAAAACACGAAACAGCAACCGCTGCTCGAATACGGTAATCTGTACTTTGCAACCATATTTTTTGGTTTTCAGGGTCTCTAGTGATAAAAAGCCGATGCGCAATAGCGGAGATCAACATTAGAACATTCCGCACCTTATCGTTTCCTTCGTTCCATTCCGCTTTATCCGCTGCTGCAACTAAACTTTCCAGTAACGACCTCGCTTCTGTTGGGAAACACCTTACCAGCAACTTACAGGCATAGTAGTAACCATACTTAATTCCAAAAAAGTCTGGCCCCATATTTGAAAGATATGAATAAGAAATATCTAAGGCGTCTTGAAATGAATTGCTATTGAAAATTTGCCAAATACGTTCACGATCACGCGGATATCTCTGATCAGCGTAACCCTTTAAATATTTTATTAGCTTAGCTGCAATTCTAGGGAATGTTTCAACATGTTTGGCAAATTCTTGAAAAAAGTCGTAAATATGTTTAACGCCATTCAATGTTTCTTGTTTAAACATTTCAGAACGTGCTATCAACTCTCCTAGAGCGTTAAAAAGTCGCAAAAAATCTAAATCGTCCATCACATTTAATTTTTGACTGAGGACAAAAACTATTGAGGACGAAACGTTGCAAAGTCGGGCGGTATCACGACCATCAACATATAAATTTAACATTTTCAATTCTGTGTACAGCGTATTTAAATCAGCATGTAGAAAATCTCCTCTATCAAAAAGCATTGAAAACAAAAAGCCTGCATCCGGGATACGGCTTAGGGGACCGCAATTTTGAGTACTAGCATCTAGAGCTACAAATTTTGAGCTTTCGGATTCTTTTACCTCTGGATAAAGTATAACATGCTCAATCTTTTTAGCGGAAGGCAATTCGCTTCCTACCGTTAGAAGTTCATCGACATACGCACATACATTAGACAACACATCGTAGGGAATCGGTGTGACCAACAGCGGGGCTTTTCGGGTTGCCCCCTGCAAAGAATTTGACAAGTTATAACCCTTAATTACTTGTTTATCGCGATTGAACAACAATAAGTATCTGTCATGGAAAATTTGCTTTTTTCCCAAATCATTACTTCTTAGATCGGTAATAGTCAATGATAGACCTCGCAATAGTGGGTGCATTTGCTTGCATGCATTTTGGATATTAAGAGCTGCTTTTGTCAATTTGCCCGTATTAATCGTAACATCCGAACCCGTTCCAGTCGATTGCTTAACATCAATTTCCTCTGTACGTTCTCGATGCTGGGTACAGGTAACCAAATGAAATTCAGCATTCGTAGTACGAGAATTTGCAAAAATTTCAATTCCATCCTTGTCCAAAAATGGGTCAAGTAGCATGAGGCTACCAGCATAAGTAATACTTATCTTCTCAAGTATCCATTCGAAAAACGACAATTGTCCAGATCTCTCTATATTTTTATCCCAACCGGCACTAAAAAATTGAGCATCTGACTTCTCTGGAAATAGCCGTCCCATTATTTCGCTTATTTTTCTTGAAGAACTCACCCAAGGATCCATTTTATATCCACCAATTGTCGATTCTCCGGCAGCTGTTGACCGACTATATTTTGCCAAACTTGTTTTTTTTGATAGTTCTTTCTTGCCCTGCAGTTTATCGAGCAGAGAAATCTCTCCAGAATTGATCTGGCTACCTATAACTTGCATTTGCCAAGTACTCGTACGGAGATAAATAAACGATTGTTCGAAGATAATCCTTGAAAAACTGTCTTCTCCGCTCCTTTCCCAAATTGTCAATTGCGCTTCCGAAATTGGTTCCCCAGAAGTGAATTGAAGCTGAAGCATTTGGTCCGTCCATACCAATTGACGAATTTCATCCAAAGTCACTTCCTCACCATTGATGGTACGGCATCTTAATAGTATTTCTTTGACTTGTCCGACAAGCGGCTTTAATTCCACACACAAGTTATTGGATTCAGCAGGCCTATTACCACTGACGTAAAAGGAGACTAAGGGTTTTAGAAATCGATCGCTGAGAGGCGTTACAAACCACTCGAAATTCCCTAATCTTGGAGCACTGGATCTAGTAATATTAAAACCCGTATCGATTTTAATCACTTTTCTGCAATGGTCAATAATTTTCATCTTACCGATTTCATTTATTGCGAAATCATCAAACACAAATAAGTTTTCTTTCGACAAATAAAATAACTGATTTACAAAAATGCTATAATCGATCGGATTAGGGGTCGTTTTGTGCTGCCATGGAATTAACAAATGATCAACAGGCAAAAAGACCTCCGGTCTGACTAAATATGTATCCGCTAATATTTGTTTACCATCATTTTGAACAAGTGTCCAATTTGTCAGGTAATTTGGAACGCGCGATTCTTCAGTCATAATTTCGCTCAAATATTCCCCCCTCATTAAGCCGTTAATGCAATGCTTAATAACGTTTCCGGTACCAACAAAATCTGCTTTAAGAACTTCTACATTCAATGACTTAGTACTGGAACCGTCTAACTCAATACTATCAGCTGCATATGATAGCCAACCATTGTCGGAGATACTATTGGGAACAATCCAAGAATACAGTGTTCTAATCTGGGTCTTTACCCCTTTGGATGAGATTCGAAGGAGCCATATCTGCCAAGTATAGGTTTTTGAATAGTCAATGCTGGCAGAATTTGAAGGGAATTCGATAGCTGAACGGTGAGTTGATTTTAAGGATTTCATAATCTAAACAATATGAGTTCGGAAATATTAATTGGTAGATAGTTAATTTAAAACTACTAAATTACGCCTAAATTTAAAAGTCTGATATTCTTTTTTCAAAATTTCCGAAGCTAAAATAAACCACATGAGAAATTTAAAAAATCAGCAGCTAGCACCCAAGAATTCAAAAAATCAGAACCGCTAGGTATCGATTGGTCTAAAGATTCAACAAAAATTTGATTAAAGGATTTAACTAATATCGGATAGTTCATCTTCCTAGAAAGGCTGGCATATTCTTGATTGATTGGTGTCCACTCGATCAAAATCGCCCATAGTAATCCAGGGAAGAAATCATCATCAAGAAAAATCCGACATAACGTCTTCGCTCATCATAGCAATTATCGTGATACATAGTACACACTATATAGTTAAATTATTATCAATCAGATTCATGCATCAATTAGTGACTTGGGAAATCCGATGATATCTGAATATGGCGATGAGTTGGACGCTCACTTTGCAGCGACTGAAAATGAGAGCATTTAAGGCTTCCTACGCATATAAAATCCCTATGGTTCCATCATACAAAAAATTACAGGGATTTATTACGTTTTCTCGACTCTGATAGTTTTCAGGTTCAAATAATCGGACATTCTTGCGGTAGATCGGATAAAACATTGCTGACTAACTTTCGAGTATGAGCATTGCCATTCCATCAATACCTTTTATCGAAAACGAGCGGATGGAAGTGACAATTTTAACGAGATATCATAGGAAATTTCTAGACAGTTTAGGGATAGGTTGAAATTAAGAAAACGAGTTCTTCCGAAAAACTCGGATAACATCCTACCGCAGTACATTGATGGTCTGGCTGCAAACAGGAGCGTCAGCGCCTAATAAAAAAATATATGTTTTGAAAATAAGGCCGAAAGATAAAAAATATTTAAAAGTCGATACCTTTTCGATATTTCTAATACGGAGAACAACACGTAACTTAAGACAAGTTATCAAAACGCATAAGGTTTGATGGAAAATTTTGCTATATACTTATTTAAAATATAGAATATCAAACGACCTCTTTCACGAGTTGCCGCCTGCATTTCGAGAAGCGACCTAAATTGGCTAATTACCTCATGGATGCCTCGATTTATAAAAAGAAAGGACAGGACGAGATCACAGAGCTCATAAAATCTATCTGCATCGATTGACTGTGATGTCGCCAAAAGTACGATAAATTGGTCTACGGTGCTTACAGCGCCTTCAATAGATACCTTCCCTCCGGAAAGTAAAGATAGCAATTGTAGAAACGTTTGGGATACATTAAAATTATCCTTAGCCAAACAGCACAACATAGTTTTTTCATTAAAATCAACAAACCGATAATTTAAGCTTATAAGTTCTAATGTAATTTCATGCAGCTCATTTTCATCGAGGAGACCACCTTTAGCAAGAAATTTTAAGAAGGGAACTATCCAACTAGCCTCCATTTTCAGATTGCTAGCTATCTGTACTCGAGCAAAGTATTCGTCCGACATTAGCAGTGCGCCTAATTGTTTGGCAAGGACAGCTGAATCATAAAGTGACTTACCTATATTCTTAGAGCCCTGTCTTCTTTCGATACTATTTACCAATGTCATATCTGGATCCAGAATAGTAACATAAGTCCTAATCGACTCTAGAATCGGTGACTGGTTAGACACATCAATTTTGAAATCCTTCCGCTCAATACCCTCGCGTAGCTCTAGGTAGGTTGAACGGCTAATTGAGATTCTTAGGCCACTCGTAACCACCTTGTCAAAAAGACCAAGATCCAAGAGTGTGAGGATAAAAGTGATATCGAATATAAAAACGACGTCGTTAGCAATAATATCAAGACCTTTAAGTTCAGCAGCCGTGCCTAGTGAGACTATAATCTGCATTCTATTGGACCGTAGCCTAGTTCTTATCTCCATGATACTTTCCTCCAGCGCCTCACTCAAGGTGCCAATACCCGCACTAAAGTTCTCATAAAAACTAAAGATTTCCAAATACGGATCTTGCCATTCTTTATTTTCAGTGACGGAAGAATTTATTAGTTTGGTAATATCATCGAAATGAAACACCTTAATAGCCCCTTTTTGCTTAAAAATACTAGCAGCATCCTTTTGACATTTCCGATATTGGTAAAGGAAGATATTTTCAATGGAGACAATCGACCAACTTTTAGGAATAAACTCGCTGTTGTCCTCAAATTGAAAACCAATTTGCTGTCCAAGAAGGGGCAATAAAAAGGGATCATCGGCACTAATTTCATTCCTAGCTAAGATAGGTGCATCAGTAGAGGGAGAGATAACGACCAAATCTTGATGTTCTCGTATCCCGTCATACAATCTAACAAAAGTATTAAACTGAACACGATCAGGTTTTGTCAGACAACTTGATAGTCCATATTTTAAGAAGAAGGTTAAGTACAGATCATTGGAATAAGGTGAATAGTTGTCCCTATGATAATCATAGAGAACTTCGACACATTTGTTTGTGAGTCCCCTACTTGCCAAAAGCGCCAGATAATTATTGAGATCAACCTTATTCAATAGTTTAACATCAAAATTTCGTTCCAAAAAGGCATCAACTGCTCCAAAATCTTCAATTTGAAACTGGGTTGTCACGATAAAAAATTCAATATCGAGGCGTTCACTATAAATCCCTACATATTCGTTCGCCAATGATATTGCTTCTTGGTATCGATACGAATCTGCTAGGAAGCTAACTTCCTTGAGGGTATAACGCACATGAATACCGAGTCTCGACCGCAAATCGTATAGGAGATCCAACAATTTTCGCACATTTCCTGATTTCTCCAACGCGATAACCAAGCGATCCGTAAGCATATTGTACTGCAAATTCTCTCCTAACCTCTCCTGCAAGTAATTCCCTAGTTTGTTCCAAAGCTCCGCTTGCTCCAATACTTCCATGAAAAGATTAAAAGTCGAAAATGTTGTTTCTGTCGTTATGGCCTCTTCACACGTCCTAATTATCTCGGTCGCGGTATCAAGGTTAAGTGAAACATGAATTTTTGCTTCTAAAATTCTAAATTCAGTTCCGGTGTACTGCCGTAATTCGTCCAATAGGTGAGCAAGTTCACCTAATTCAGCTTGTCGATGATAGCACTGAATAAGGATCAAATAAGCTTGGAATATACATAGACGATCCTCAGAAGCGATGATGCTCCGCAGATGAATCTTTACAGCATCCATATCGTTGGCATTACCAGCAATCTCAAAAGACATCATCAAGTCTTCCAATAATCCAAATTTTAAATAAAATTCATTCATTAATGCCCCTGCTGCCTTAAAATCTTGCTTCACGAGCAGCAAAACCACTTTAGTTCTATACAGATGATGCTGCTCTAGGCTGTATATACGCTCTAGAGCAGCAAACTCACCTAAGCCCTCATCTTCCCTACGTAGAATATAAAGTAGAATAATTTTTGCGTGCCAGAATACAAGTTTCCCATATGTGTTATCAAGCTCAAGTGCGATCGCATGTTCAATGAACAGAATTTCACGTTCCATCTTAGCGGCCAATTCGTCATCGATGGCGCGCATATTAAATATTTTATAATCGGTCTGATAAGAGAACAAAACGCTCTCCAGGTAAGAAAGCTTTATTTCACGGTTATCGGGATCCTTGTGAAAGGCCTCTTGGAGCAATGTTTTGTATTCATCATACAGTTCTTGGACTCGGCAAACGATAGCTAAAGCTCTTTTAATAGTGGACCTGTCAAGAAGCGAAAACGGAACCCTACTTTTAAGTTCTGCGTAATCAAGAGCAGACCTATTAACGAGTACATAGGCCTCCCAAATTTGAGGTTTGTTCTCACCATGTATTTCAATAGCGAGATCTAGTAATTGTACTGCTAAAGTCGTATTTCCTTCAGATGCTAGCGCTTGGGAGTAATTACATATTACCGCAAAATTTTGCGAATCTATATCATAGGCTCTTTTGAAATATGAATTAGCTTCCGTCCTGTTGCCAAAATCGTGATACACATATCCAATATTTGTCAATATCGTCGACTTTAACTCTACGGACTTTATTCTACCAATTTCGTCGGCTAAAATTAAAAGCGAGTCCAAGGCCAATTGCAAATTCCTCTCCTCAATCAATCGATTGATATGCTGGATTTGCTTTTTTATCACTGGACTGTCCTCTTTAAGCTCCTCTAACTTTTGAAAAATTAACGCTTGCCCATCATCAAATTTATTCCCCAAATCTGTCACCTTGTTCAGGATTGTGTTCTGTACAGGTGAGGCAACACTTCGAAGCAAAGAATCATAAATGGCGAAAAACTGATCGATTATCTTATTAGCCGTAAATTCGCTCTGTACACGGAGATTGCGATCGGTCATATCCTTACAAATTTCAGCTATCACATACGTCTTAAAAGGTTGATTATCGTTAAACCGTTCAATGTTCCTGAAAACGGCAAATGAATCTTCTTTGATTAATATTTCAGCATATGCATGATCCGAAATCTGAGCGTTAAGGAGAATTAAAGCATGTATATACAACGACCTCGTATCATCCGTTGGCATTGCAAGGCCATGTTCTGCCAAAATCTTATGCATATTATTCCGCTCTTTCATCTGTTTATAACCTAGAGCTGCTGTAGCTTTCAGGAGATCGGTAACGAAAGGTATTCCTAGCACTTTTGCAAATACGGTTTCAATCATCATTCAATTAATTCTTGGATAAGATAAAGATAATACAAAGACGGATTTCTAGCTAATAAAATATGTCCTACTACTGGTTTTCATCCTAAAGGTCGTTAAGACAAAAGCATATGCAAGTATGGTATAGCTAAAAAATGAAGCAGCGGCTTCTGAATTAACAGATAAAGCTTCTTTTAACGCCATAATTAGCACGTCAAACTTATCGAATTTATAATGACTCAATCAACTTGATACACTCTTGGGTGTCTAATAATTTAAAAACGGACTTTTCGATTCTAAGGCGAACAAGTATTCAGCTCCCGTGCGTACTCGATCTATCACTAAAGTCTTATGAAACGCATGCTGCTACAAAAAAGAGTTCTTGGTTATCGCGATGATTTTATATACTTTAACTTGTGAATTTAATTTAAGATCGGAATCTAGGGCGATCTTAAAAATCATAGTAGCCAATAAACTATTATTTCTTTAGCTTTCCCTTTTTCGGCATTAATTCAATTGACGCTAAAAAAATAATAACGCGATCAAGCTTCCATTTGGAATCACCGCCAACTTCATATGAGAATCTTTAGTAAAGGGGTTTTTTATCATAGTTTATTTTTTTGTAAATTAGTGCTGACACTAGTTAAAATCGTTCTTAAATTAATCAAAATCTAGCAGGCAAAAATTTGTCGATTCGTGGAGTGAAATCGCGAAATTTTCAAATAGTATCATAATGTTTGTGGCAATTTTGTGGCAATGGCTTTTAAAAAAAACTTAAACAACTAACTAAAAAAAGTTAGTTACATCAGTTCAAATCCCGCCCTCTCCGTAAAGACAAATGTTCAAATATATAACACCAATGATAAAACCCTGCAAACAAATCATTTTCAGGGTTTTATCATTTATAAGCTGAAGTAGTATGGGCTTCTGCCCTAAAAAACAAAGTAGCCTAAGATAACTAGCTATCTCATTTACCTAACTTCTGCTTTATATCGCTCAACTCACTTAAGATTTCATCGATAATGAGGGCGTCTGATCCAACACTTTTTATATCTATTAATTTATTCTCCAATCGAAGTACTCTATTAGACAAAGGATCTACGCCCAACTCTTCATCGGGTATCTCTAGCTTTTTCCTCAGCAGGTTCATTTCTCTTCCTACTGATTCTTGTTCAGCGATGGCATATTCTTCGGTCTGCTTTATCGATTGGTGACCGAGCATTTCCTTTACAATGTGCATGGGAACACCATTTTTTAAAGCAATAGTGCTTGCAAATGTGCGTCGAGCCTTATGCGTATTTAGTACGCTATCGACACCACAAACTACAGCTATCTCCTTGAGATACTCATTCATTTTCTGATTAGAGTTGACCGGAAGAACTTTACCTGATGCAATGCAATCGGCATTAAGCTTATATTTATCAATTATTTCAAGTGCTTTAGGAAGTAATGGAACATCTGTAACCGATCCAGATTTTTGCCTATTTGAAAAAATCCAATATTGTCCGTCATTACCTTTTTTGATATCCGTTCTTTTGAGCTGAAACGCGTCGATGTAGGCCAAACCTGTGTAACATTGAAAAACGAAAACATCTCGAACTTTTTCCAATCGCTGACTGGTAAATTTCTTTTGTTCTATTTTGAATAGCTCTTCTGATGTAAGCGGTCTTTTATTTGGTTTTGTCTTTTTTCCTTTAAACCGTATAAATGGATCTTTATCGATGATATCCTTTGCAATTGCTCGAATGACAATTTTCTTAAAATTGGAAATGTATTTCAGACTTGTGTTAGCAGAACATTTCCGAACGGTTTTGAGATAAAATTCGTAGTCCCTAATAAACTCATAATTTAAGTCCCAAAAGAACATATCCTTCCTATTGTATTTTTCGGCTATAAAACTCTCAATATGATTTTTCGCGATCGAGTATCGCTGGTGAGTACCTATCGCATATTCCTGAGGCACTAAAGCTAACATTTCGTCATTGTGTTTCTGAAACTCCTCTAAAACAGTTGTCGTTCGCTTAGCGTTGCCATTGAGAAAATCTACGACCATTTCTGCAGTTACTGCTCCACCTTTGCTTTGAATGTCATTTCTGTACGTGTTTATTTTTAGCAGTAAATTGTCAACAAAATTATTGACAGTCCTAGCGTCTTCGCGCTGTCCAATCGCTCTCTCTTTCCTGTTGTCCCAACGTGAAGAGAACCATTTCCTTTTCGTGGAAACTTCTTTGCGCACGCCATCTACGGTTACCCTCAAATGGATTGCGCATTCGTCTTTTCCTGATACGGAGCGCTTTTTGAGGAAAAAGCAGATTCCGAAACTTCTTTCAAGCATAATTCTATGTTTACAGTGTACAAAATTAGGCATTGACGTTCTTCTGATCAAGAATGTAAAGCAGCTTAACAGGCTATATTATAACGCTATACACCACTTCTGGTGCCACTTTTTTTTCCAGTTTTGATTTGGCACCGAAATGGCACCAAAATTCTGAGCGGTTATAAAAATTATAGCGATTGCTATTTCAATAAAAAAGCCTGCAAATGTATTATTTGCAGGCTTTTATACTGTTTTTGAGTGTTTTTAAAAGCTTTGAAAATAGCTCTCTGCGGAGAGAGAGGGATTCGAACCCTCGATACAGTCATCCCGTATACAGACTTTCCAGGTCTGCTCATTCGACCACTCTGACATCTCTCCTTTCGGTGTGCAAATATAAGAGATTATTGTGATTTTGGAGGCTATTTTAATTATTTTTTTGCGTCCACAGCGAGCCTCATCGGCAATGATAGCGCACACTAATCTTAACATACTCGCTGCGAACGATTTCCACAAACTTAATTTTTTATGCCGCTTCAACATGCCGTTGATTTTTACTAATTTCGAAAATCAGGAAACCAACGATAACAGCATGAAAAGAATACTTTCCATCGATGGAGGCGGCATACGGGGCATTATTCCAGGGATGTTCTTAGTAGCTTTGGAGGAAAAGTTACAGCAAGCAACAGGCAACCCCAGTGCGCATCTATCCGATTATTTCGATTTCTTTGCCGGCACCAGCACAGGCGGAATCCTGTTATCGATCCTATTATGTCCCGATCCGGAAAATCCCGGCAAGCCCAGATATAGCGCCAAAGATGCATTGGACATATACCTGCATCATGGCACCGAGATCTTCGCAGCAAAGGCTTGGCGACGCTTCCTTAGCCGCTTCGGACTGTTGAGCGAGCTATATAATAACACCGTGCTTGAGAAAATACTACAGGAATATTTCGATAACCTTAAATTGAGCGAGCTGCTGAAGCCCTGCATTATCACGGCCTACAACATAGAGTTACGCAAGAATCACCTTTTCCGTCAGCAGAAAGCAATCTCGCACGGCGATTCGCGCGACTTTTATGTACGCGATGTATGTCGCGCGACTTCTGCGGCGCCTACCTACTTCTCCGTTGCGGAAATTTTCTCCTTGGCCAATACCCGCTATCCCTTGGTAGACGGAGGTGTCTTTGCACACAACCCCTCCCTGTCGGCACTGCTCGAGGTGATAAAAAGCTACAACAGCTACAAGATTGACGATATATGGATCTTGTCCCTTGGCACCGGCCTGTCCAAGATATCCTACAACTATGAAGATTTCAAGAAAAAAAGAGCCATCTCCATCGGTCCAGCATTGGTTGATATTATGAGCAGCAGCTCGGCCGAGAGTACAAACTACTACTTGAAACAACTTTTTCGATCGGTAGGAAAAAGCGAAAACTACATCCGTATCGAGCCCAGCAACCTCTCGTCCATCGACCCATCCATGGATGCCGCCACGGCGAGTAATATCCAAAAGATCACCTCCTTGGGCGATCGTGTGGTGAGCGAGAACGAAGCGCTTATTGAGCAGATTATTGCGGATATTGTGGAGGATAAGCCCGGAAAAAAGGACAAATCGGTTTGGAATTTCCTAAAAAATTAGCCCGACGGGAATGCTTTTGCCGCATAAACCTTACATTTACGGCGTAAACTATCTTTATGGCATTAAACTACGTTTGGATCGGATTTTTTGTAATAGCTTTTATCGTTGCTTTGGCAAAACTGATCTTTTTGGGTGATACAGAAATCTTCTCGGCATTAATTAATGGTCTTTTTGACAGTGCAAAAACCGGAGCAGAGCTTTCGCTAGGGCTGGTGGGCATCATGACCTTTTGGCTCGGTATCATGAAGGTGGGCGAGCAGGCCGGTATGATTACCCTTTTCGCCAAAGGCGTAAACCCATTTTTTAGCAAGCTCTTTCCCGGCATCCCTAAAAACCACCCTGCAAATGGATCCATCATCATGAACTTTTCCGCCAACATGCTGGGCTTAGACAACGCCGCAACTCCCGTTGGCCTAAAGGCTATGAAAGAGCTGCAGGAGATCAATCCGGAGAAAGACACCGCCACAAACGCCCAGATTATGTTTTTGGTGCTGAACACCGCGGGAATCACGCTGATCCCCACCTCCGTTATAGCATTGCGCTTGGCCAGCGGCGCCCAAAACCCGGCCGATATTTTTATTCCTGCCCTTATTGGAACCTTTATTTCCTTCCTGTCGGGCATGATTGCCGTAGCCATCTACCAACGTATTAACCTGTTCAAACTGCCTGTACTGCTGTTTCTAGGATTTTTCCTTGGCTTAATGGCCCTGCTATATTTCGGGTTAAATGGACTTCCGCCCGAGCAAATGGAGAAAATAACAGGCTTGATCGGCGGTTTGCTGATCTTCTCGATCATCATGCTGTTTATCGTCTTTGGCGCTATCAAAAAAATAAATGTGTACGATGCCTTCATCGATGGTGCGAAGGAAGGATTTAGTACGGCCGTCATGATCATCCCCTTTCTGATCGCAATCTTGGTGGCCATATCCGCATTCCGCACCACCGGATGCATGGATTATATCGTAAATGCTATAGGATACGGTTTCTCCGCTTTGGGCATGGATACCCGCTTTGTGCCTGCCCTACCGGTGGGTCTTATGAAAACCTTAAGCGGCGGCGGCGCCCGCGGACTAATGGTAGACGTGATGCAGACCTACGGCGTAGACTCCTTCCAAGGGCGGCTGGCCAGCATCATCCAAGGTTCATCAGAAACAACCTTCTACGTATTAGCCGTTTACTTTGGTTCTGTAGGCATCAAGAACACCCGATACGCCCTTACCTGCGGCCTTATAGCAGACGTCGTGGGCCTTATTGCCGCGATTATTTTAGCATACATATTTTTTGGATAATAATAAAACAAATAGATAAGAAATGGACCAAGCGAAAAAGACCATAGCATTAGTCGCACACGATGGCAAAAAAGCAGATATGGTTGCCTTTGTCAAAGATCATATTGAAGACTTACGTAAGGCAAACATCATTGCTACCGGAACAACAGGCTCTTACGTCCGCCAAACCGGCTTAGAAGTAGAACTGAAGCTTAGCGGCCCGATGGGCGGCGATGCCCAGATAGCGGCTTTGGCGGCCGAAGGAAAAGTAGACGGCATTATTTTCTTCCGCGACCCACTGGGCAAGCATGCCCACGAGCCGGATATACAGATGTTGATGCGCATATCAGACCTCTATAATGTGCCGCTAGCAACAAACCCAGCGACAGGAAGTTTAATTATACAGGGACTTTTTTAAAAGAAGTATGGCAAGAGATATAATCGTTAGGATAGGCACGGAGCGCTTTAAAACGGAAATCGAAGTTGCACAACATACGCTGCTGGCCGATGAACCCACAGACGTGGGGGGCACAGATCTCGGACCGTCGCCAACAGAACTGCTGATGTCCTCCGTTGGCACCTGCAAGGCAATGACCGTACGGATGTATGCCGACCGCAAAGAATGGGATCTCACGGCCGTGGAGATCAGCATGTCGCTCAGCGAGCAACGCACC
This sequence comes from Sphingobacterium bambusae, assembly GCF_033955345.1. Lineage (NCBI taxonomy): Bacteria > Pseudomonadati > Bacteroidota > Sphingobacteriia > Sphingobacteriales > Sphingobacteriaceae > Sphingobacterium > Sphingobacterium bambusae. Next base: position 5,088,736 of record NZ_CP138332.1, on the reverse strand, counting down.
GACCTGCAGAAAACAACCTTTATGCATTGCCATATCCGCCTGAGCGGAAATTTGGACGATACGCAGAAGCAACGGCTCCTGACCATCGCCGAGCGCTGCCCCGTCCATAAAATACTGACGAGCCCAATCGTGATTGAAAGCAATTTAGTGTAAAAAGTTACAGGGATATATGGTATTAGGTAGTATATTTGCCGTCATTCTAACTATAAACGTATGTCTTCAAGTGCTAATAACGCGGTAAGTAGCCCGTTTCAACTATTTGACAGAACAGAATGGAAACGTTTAAACGGCCATTTTTCCTACCACCTTTCGCAAGATGAGGTGGACAACCTCCACGCGCTCAACGAACCGCTCAATATCAAGGAAATTGAAGATATCTACTTCCCCTTGGCACACCTCATCAATATCTTTATCGAACGAACGAAAGATGCACATGCGGTAGTAAATGGCTTTCTGAACAAGCATACACAACGCCTCCCTTTTATAATCGGCATCGCAGGATCTGTGGCTGTGGGCAAAAGCACCACCGCGCGGGTGTTACAAAAGGTGCTTTCCATGCTCCCCGGTAAACCACGTGTTGACTTAGTGACTACCGATGGTTTTCTTTACCCCAATAAGGTGTTGAACGAACGAAACATCCTGAACAGAAAAGGTTTTCCGGAAAGCTACGACACCAAGTTACTGCTAAATTTCCTATCCGCGATGAAATCCGGTGTAGAGGAAATTCAGGTTCCTGTTTACTCCCACCTGGAGTATGATATCCTTGAAAATCATATGCAAGACGTTGTACGGCCGGATATCTTGATTGTTGAGGGAATAAACGTATTACAGGTCAACTCTTCCAAAGGAAATATTGTATTTGTCTCAGACTACTTCGACTACTCCATCTATGTCGATGCCGACGAGAAAGATATTATGGATTGGTATGTAAGTCGTTTTGAGTCACTGCGCGCAACATCTTTTCAAAATCCGGAAAGCTATTTCCATCGCTATGCAGGCATGGATCCCCAAGAAAGTTTAGCTATGGCCACGAATATCTGGAACGAGATAAACCGTCCGAACCTGCAAGAAAACATCCTCCCTACGCGCTACCGCGCAGATCTGATTTTGGAAAAGGGATCGCATCACTTCGTCAAGCAGATCAAGGTTAGAAAGATCTAGCCTATTGCGCTAGATCATATTCCCGCTTGAACTGTAGCACTTCTTTTAATATTTCATTCTCCAATTGCCGATGCAGCTTGTTGCTGCTACTGGTGGCGTGCATCTCCATTTTATATTTGACGTAATCCTTCCCTATCTCCACTACCTTCAGATGCAAGTCGTCATCACCGGTAAGGTAAGGATGATTGACCAAGGTCTTTTGTATGCGAGCTTCCAACTTATCGATCTCCACGGCCGTCTGTAAGGGCAACTCAAAGCGCACGGAAAACAAACTGGAACGGTGTGCCGAAAAATTGACCATGGGCGAGGTAAACACCAAGTTATTCGGCACCATCACGATATCATCCTCCTCATCCTGAATAAGCAAACTGGAAAAAGTGATGTCCACGATGCGCCCTTTATACTCGCCTATCTTCACCCGATCGCCAACAGACAGCTGGTCGTTAAACATAATAAATAGACCCGACAACATATTGGTGATATACTCCCGAAATGTGACGGCAATAGCCATGGCGACAATGGTTAAGCTGGTGACAAACTCGCGCGGATCAATACCCAAGGCCAGCATCACCGAGATAATAGCCGTACTGGTATTCAACACAGCGGTCAGCCGGTTAATGCCCAGCACAAAATTGCCCCGCACCGCTCGGTTTTCGTGCCGCTTGTTGTAAAGGGTAATCATAATGTACCGACCGATAGAGTAAAGAATACTCGCGGTCAAGAACAGGTTGAGTGCATTGGACGCATTGTCCAGCAACTGATGTTCTTTATAAAAGTCCTGAAAATACCAAAAGGACGTGTACAGTAAGATCCATAGCACTAGCTTAGCTAAGAACTGAAAGGTGTTGGTATGTTTTTTCTCTGCTGTCATGGGATTTAATCAGCCTAAAATATCACTTTTTGCGCGGCGACGCAATGCTTTCCACAAATAATGTATGCTTTTCATAAGGCATTAAGGCGTCTCCAAGCTGAACAAGCATAGGAATACGAGATTTGCCGAAGCGGCGGAAAACTAATTATCCGCCTCAAGCGTTTGATTATAAAAAAGATAGGAAACTTATCGATAGACTTGGTTTTAAAATAGGTAAAAATAAATTAACTTAGCAAGCTGAAATGTGCTAGATACATATAATTATGCAAACAACATTTGATTTTGAAAAGCCTATCGCCGATTTGCAAACGCAAATTGAGAAGGTTTTACAAGTCCAGGAAAAAACAAAGGTCGATATGAGTGCGACCATCAACGAGCTCGAAACTAAATTGGAACAGACCAAACACGATATCTATACCCATATGACTGGATGGCAGAAAGTACAGATGTCAAGACACCCTGATAGACCACAGACATTTGATTACATTGAAATGTTATGTGATGAATTTATCGAGCTCCATGGGGATAGAACTGTTAAGGACGACAAAGCTATTATAGGTGGTATCGCTTCCATTGCTGGTCAATCCGTTATGGTTATTGGGCATCAAAAAGGAAAAAACACCAAAGAAAGACAATTCCGCAACTTCGGTATGGCTAACCCAGAAGGCTATCGTAAAGCGCTTCGCTTGATGAAAATGGCCGAGAAGTTCAATAGACCGATCGTTACCTTTATTGATACGATGGGCGCATACCCCGGTTTAGAAGCCGAAGAGCGTGGACAAGGCGAAGCCATCGCCCGCAACCTACTCGAAATGTCGGTATTGAAGGTTCCTGTAATCTGTATCGTCATTGGCGAAGGCGCTTCAGGTGGTGCTTTGGGTATTGGCGTGGGCGACCGCGTGTATATGCTGCAAAATACCTGGTATTCCGTTATTTCGCCGGAATCTTGCTCTTCGATATTATACCGTAGCTGGGATCAAAAAGAAAAAGCGGCAGAATCGTTGAAGCTGACCGCGGAAGATATGTTGAAAAATGGCCTTATCGATGGTATCATTGACGAGCCGATAGGTGGAGCGCATCAAGATGCTGCTGCTACCGCTGAACATGTCAAAGCTAGAATACTGGCCGACCTCTTGGAGCTTGGCTTGAAAGATGCCGATACACTGGTAAACGAACGCATTGAAAAATTCAGTAACATGGGTGTTGTCGTAGAATAAGCTTGCAACAACTCGATTACCAAAAAGGCCCAACATGCACATGTTGGGCCTTTTATATGAACATACTAAATCCTTAGTAGCGGAAAGGATAGTCCTGCATAAATTCGAACTTATAATCCGTATTGTTCTGAATAGTATCAATCAAAGAAGAGAGCAGCTGCTGCCCTTTTTTATTTTGAAACATATCATCGTGCATAAGAAGCACCACGTTGTTGGGCTCCATAGACGATTTGTTGTTCATATAGTTTCGGATGCGCGTATAGATTTCATGCACCGATTGAATCGGTTTGCCCGTAAGGCCATGTATTTTCCATTCCACATCCCAACCGAAAATTTTGTATCCATTACTGTAGAGCATATCGGCCGTGCTGGCACCACTCTGTAAGTCTATTCGACGCACATCGTCGTAAATCCATATGTTACGTCCCGGCAGACGAATAATCTTATGCTGCAGCTTTAAATCTTCCTCATTCTTTTCAAAATCGTTGAATGCTCCCACCGGGTTGCTATAAAAGGTGGTAAACTTATTGTTCGCATGCGTATAGCTATGGTTGTAGCACTCCACCAGCGGATTGTCGTAATACCGTTGGTAATCGCGTTTTAAGCCCTTCGACATAAAAGCATGCTTGCCGACCAAAAAGGCGTTGATCCGGATATTCCGAGATTTAGCGATAGAGTCGATGGCTTTACTGCCCAACAAAGGACCGTCGTCAAAAGTGAAGTAAACGTGCTTAGGCTTATTGTCCAACGCCAAACGCACGGAGTCCCGAATGCGACGGCGCTCTACACGAACCAATTTGGCAAGCGAATCTTTGCTGATCGGATGCAGCGTGTCCACCTCGATATGTACCGGATCCTTCCATCGTTTACTCAAAAAACCGGTTAACACCGGAACCGTGTCGGTCGCCTCCGTTACCAGACTGTCTGTCCATATTACAGAATCTTGTGGTGAATTTGCAGCTTTACTGCTGATGCCGCCTCCACAAGATACCAATGCCACTGAAAAATATAATACCGCCCCTATACCAATGAGGTTTTTCTTCCCTTTAAACATGCTTACTCCCTATTGAGATATTTTTGCAAAGTTAGATTATTAAGCGATCAACCGCAAAAATATTAACCGATAAAAGTCTCGATTTGTAGTCTTTTTTCTAACATTTTGGAGATTTAGAAAAACAAGAGAAATACAAGCCTTTGCAAGTACAAAAAAGGGACAGATTTGCTTTATCTGCCCCTTTTATTCGTTGATGTTTCTTTGTTAATCACGATGACGACCTTTGCCCTTACGACCGTGGTCACGATGCTTAGGTGCCTTCTTGTAGTATTTCTTGTCGTAACGATCATGCCCACGATGGTCGCGTAGCACACGTTGCGAATGGTTGTTCGCGTATCGTGCGTATTGGCTTCGTACCCGGCTATGGTTTCGCCAAGGCTGTGCATTATTAAGCACTACCTTATAGGTGCGGTGCATATCCACATGACGATAGTGTCGCGGCAAGGAACGGGTCGTTACCCATCTATTTCGATGCGGATAGGTGTAACGCCGACCAACAACATCATAATATACATTGATTTCCGGCAGGTAATAATAACGAACATAGTCATAGCCAACGGGCCCCCAAGTAGGTTGCGAACCGATGTTGATCTGTACATTCACCTGCGCTTCAGCAGGCTGTGCAAAAGCAATAAAGCTTAAGGCGAAGACGGTGTAGACAAACTTTTTCATAGGGCTCCTTTCTGTTTAAATTATCAGGTTGATCTCATTTATTAGTAGGACAGCCTGCTAAACAGAAAGGATTAAAGCCCTAAATGTTAAAAAGTGTAAAATCTAGAAAGCAAAACCAACTTTCAGCCCTGCTTCAAAGAGGTTCAAATCGTTTTCAATGACTATGGGCATCATGGACGAGCTTGCGTAGTCGGTGATGTTACGCTGCAATGTAGCCTGTCTATACTCAAAGTAAGGACCCGCCATAATGTTGAAACGACGACCAACGTGGATACTGACACCTGCTTGCACACTGCCAAGCAATCCAGAGGAGATAGATGATACCTCGCTCGTAGCGTTGTATCGCGAACCGCCATTATTTTCACTCTCACCAACGCGGAAATGGTAACCCAACGAGGTATTTAAGAAAGGACTGACTTTGCGATCCATAAAGCGGAACTGCGCATGCGCGTAAAGGGGAACGGAAAAGTAGCTATGGATAAAATCAAAATCGTCGTAATCATACCAATCTTCCCAGTAGTCACCAACACTCACTAGGTGGCGAATACCCGTTCCGGCACCAACAGCCACTTTTGGGCTTAAGTGCACCAAACCAATATAATTAAATTGAAGACCTAAAAAGTCCAAATCATTATCGTTGGATCCAAGGTTACTTTGGCGAAACTGCCCATTGGTGTAGGACATGCCAAAATTGATATTGTTGGAAAAGTAAGGCTTAAAATCTTGCGCGGATGCGCTGGCAACAGCAAGACAAAGCAACAACAGTGGTAGTAGTTTTTTCATAAATAATATTTTAGCGATAAATATACGGATATTTCAACGAGATAGGAACAACACGAAAAAATTAAATACCCCTCGTACAGCATTATTTATCGCTGCCAAGATTAGGTTATTTTACCTATCTTTGTGCGTTTAAAAAATTGCAATTTACATGGCTTTACAATGTGGTATCGTAGGTTTGCCAAATGTGGGTAAATCAACATTATTCAATTGCTTGTCCAACGCGAAGGCGCAGGCAGCTAATTTTCCTTTTTGCACGATAGAACCTAACGTCGGCGTTATTACCGTACCCGATGAACGCATAAATAAATTGGCCGAGTTGGTCAATCCACAACGCATCGTTCCCAACACCATCGAGATTGTTGATATCGCGGGACTTGTTAAAGGTGCCTCCAAAGGAGAAGGTTTAGGAAACCAGTTCTTGGGCAATATCCGCACGACAAACGCCATTATCCATGTGCTTCGTTGTTTTGATGATGGCAATGTCATCCACGTTGACGGCTCGGTAGATCCTATTCGCGATAAAGAAATCATCGACACCGAATTGCAACTAAAAGATTTGGATACCGTGGTTAAACGCATCCAAAAGGTAGAGAAGATGGCGAAAACAGGTGGTGATAAAGATGCCAAGAAAACATTCGAAATCCTGTCTGTTGTTAAGGAACACTTGGAGTCAGGACGCTCTGCTAGAACAGCGGCTATCACGGAAGAAGATTTTGACTTTATCTCCGACCTCGCTCTTTTGACCGTAAAGCCCGTATTATATGTTTGTAATGTGGATGAAGCATCGGTAAACACGGGTAACGCCTATGTAGAACGCGTTAAAGAAGCTGTGAAGGATGAAAATGCACAGGTATTGGTTATCTCTGCTCAAATTGAATCAGAAATTGCACAATTAGAATCTTACGACGAACGTAAAATGTTCTTAGAAGATCTTGGTTTGGAAGAATCTGGCGTACACAAGTTGATCCGCGCGGCCTATTCCCTATTAAAGCTATCCACCTATTTCACGGCTGGTGTACAGGAAGTACGTGCTTGGACCATCGAGAATGGATTCACCGCTCCGCAGGCAGCAGGCGTTATCCACACCGACTTTGAAAAAGGATTTATCCGCGCCGAGGTGATCAAATATGCAGACTACGTACAGTATGGCTCCGAAGCGGCCGTGAAGGAAGCGGGTAAGCTTGCCGTAGAGGGAAAAACCTACATCGTGGAAGATGGTGATATCATGCACTTCCGCTTCAACGTATAAGCAGAAGAAATAAAAAAAAATAACAACGAGGCCTCTAGTGCCTCGTTTTTGTTTTTCTATGCTATTGTTTATCTTAGTGCATGAAATTTGGACAAGTAGAAAACCCCGAAGATATTGATTTCACCCTGCCACCTACGGCACCTGAAACCATCGCACTGCTGAAGGAGTACAAAAATAGCGGTTCCTTTGAAGCTTATGTTGGCTGTGCAAAATGGAACAAAGCCGATCTTAAAGGTTTTTATCCGCGCGGAACCAAAGACGAGTTGGTATACTATGCCCAACAGTTCAACAGCATCGAGCTTAACGCTACGTTCTATAATTCACCATCCAAGGAGCAGGTAATCACCTGGCGCGAAAAAACCGATGAGGGGTTTAAGTTCTTCCCCAAGATTCCACAATCCGTAAGCCATTTTGGCCGTCTACTGAACACCGATGAGAAGGTTGCCGCCTTTGTGGATGCCACGGTAAATTTTGAAGACCGACTGGGTATGGCTTTCCTACAGATGCATGACAACTATAAACCGAAAGATTTCGATAGGCTGCAAGCATTCTTGGAGGGATTTCCGAAGGGATACCCCTTGGCTGTGGAAGTAAGGAACGGCGAATGGTTTACCGACGATGCCATACAGCAGAAGTTGGTTACACTTTTGGAGAAAACAGATAAGACCAACGTTATTGTCGACACGGCAGGAAGACGGGAACTGTTGCATATGCGCCTGACAACGCCCGTTGCCTTTGTGCGTTATGTCGGAGCCAACCATCCCAGCGACTACGACAGGCTATCCGCTTGGGTGGCGCGCATCAAGGAGTGGAAAGATGCGGGCTTGCAAAAGCTCTATTTCTTTATCCACCAAAATGTGGAGGTGGAATCACCCCTACTTGCTGCGCATTTTATAGCCGAGCTCAACAAAGCTGTAGGTACGCAGTTGGGCATTCCCAATAAGGGGAAGGATAATGGACAATCGACCTTATTTTAAGCAGTAGCTGCTTAAAATAAGGTGCAGTATCTAGGATTACTGCCTAATCTTCCGCTTCGATCTCCTCGTACTTACGTCGATCGGCTTCGGCGCCATCGTTATCACCAAGTTTCTCTTTCACCTCCGCACGGTAGGTATACAGATCCGAATAATAGGGATTAAGCTGTATCGCTTTGCTGTAGTCTAGAAGGGCAGCATCCCAGCGCTCCATTTTGCCTAGCAAATCGGCACGGATAGCATACACGTAAAAGTCATCCGGCAATAGCGATACCAAGGTATCATAGTCGGCCAAAGCCTCTGCGTAAGCTTCTTGCTCCTGCAGGAAATTACCACGCTCTTCATAGATCACGCTATTTTCCGGAGCGAGCAGCACCGCTTTATCAAAAGCCTTGCGAGCAGCCTCTGGTTCATGAATCGCTTCATAAAACTTGGCCAAGGAAAGCTGCGCCTGTACATGCGTGGGATCCATATGCAAGGCCGCTTCAAAGTCGGCAACAGCCAAATCGTAACGTAACAGGCGCATCTGTAGCGCACCACGGTACACAAAGAGGTCGGCAGACTCTCCAAAAGCTACCAATGCCTGCCCATATAGGTTAAGTGCGTGCTCGTAGTCAAATTGCTGGGTAGCATCTAGGGCAGCTTCTAACAAAGATTGCAGATCAGAAAATCCTATGGCGGGATCGGCATCCGCCGTTTCCGGTCTATTTTCGCGCCACTCTAAATAGATGTGATAATTAAAATCGATCGATTTTGCCACCTGATAGTCGTAGAACGCACCTTCTTGGTCTTCCAGCTGCTCGTTTAACAAAGAACGGCAAGCATGGAAAAATGCTTGCTCGGGATAAGCTTCTATACCTTGCGTGTATAGGGCGATTGCTTCTTGTAACTTACCCTCTGCGACAAGCTCAAAAGCCGATCGAGCAAGCGTTAATGCCTCCTCGCCTGATACGCTGTAGGCTGTCGCAGGAGTAGAAAAAGGAAATAGCTGTGCGCTGGCCAGCAAGAAATATCGATTGTTGTCTAATTGCATATTCTAAAGTTAAACGAATGTGTTGTAGTAGTTGAGCATATTCTGTTTGATGTATATGTGTTGCACGATCTCGCTCGGGCAATCCTATCCTTAGTATAAGGCCTAATCAAGTTCGAAATACCGTTTGACGATCCGCAATTTATGGGTGTATCGGTTCCAGTCTTGCCGAAAGATCCCCTCGCTGTCCATGCGATCGATGCGTGCGGACGCCGAGGCATGAAAAATACGCTCGCCATCCAACATAACGCCCACATGCGTGATGCGCCCCTCCTCATTGTCGAAGAAGGCCAAATCGCCGGTTTTTATTTCCGTTGCAAAATCAACCGTCGTTCCTTGTTCAGCCTGCTGGTAGGCATCACGAGGCAGTTGAATGCCAAACTGCGCAAAGATTGCCTGTGTAAGTCCGGAGCAGTCGATGCCGTAATGCGAACGACCTCCCCAAAGATAGGGACTGTAGTTGTAGAAGCGGACGAAGCGCAGAAATTCCGTTTTAAAATCGCTTATCGTTGCAGGACAGATATCGCCAGACAGCTCATAGTCCCAATCTTGGGGCTGTTGATCTTTTACCAAAAGATAGCTAGGCAGCTTCGTTCCCGCCAGCAATTGAATCTTTTTGTCCTGCCGCATAGCGGTCGCGCCAACGCTTCCAACAATATCATATGCTGCGCCGATCTGCGGATTGAAGCTTTCGTTGCACAGCATAAACTGCCCTACCTGAAGCCAACCTTCATAATCATTGTCCAACATCCGGATGTACACCCAATCCTTCCCGTCTTCCAAAATTTCGAAACACTCTCCAAAGAGCAGTTGGTTTACCATTTCACTTCGGTGTGCCGGGTTGGATCGTAAGGGAACGACGGAAAGATTACAGATACCTAAAACCATTTTTTCGCTTTTTTAGTAAAACAAATAATATTGCGCAGATGTTCTCTACGTATACGAATATAACTTTTTTATACGCACGCACATGAGTAATCATAGATTTAATCGCATCCTTTTAGCTGTTGACGACACCGAGTGTACGTTAAAAGCCATTGAGTACGCCAAGGATTTGGTACGCGAATTCCAGTCGTCGGTCGCATTGGTTACTGTGGTACCGCCTACATCGCCGGCAGCCTATGGTGCTGATCCGCTACTCGGCCAGCAGCCCATTATTGTGCCCGAAGTATCCGAAATACAACAGGACGCTGCCCAGCGTTTTCTCGAAAGCATAGGCAATAGCTTTGAAGGCGCCCAAGAGGTATTTCTGTTCAATAAAATTGGGAATGTTCGGGACGAGATATTAAATACGGCCAGCGAATGGACAGCCGACCTTATCATTATGGGGTCCAACGGAAAGACGGGCTTCGAACATTTCATCTCTGGCAGTGTCTCCGAGTCGGTTATCCGCAAAGCGAGCTGCCCCGTACTGGTAATTCCGGGTAAATGTGACTAGAAAAAATAGCTTAAGGGGTTAAATCTTCCGAAGTCGGGCGGCAAACATACTGTCCGACTTCCGGTTGTAGCCCGCAATAAGCTGTTGTGTTTCCACTTTCAACCCGCAGGACGCTTCCAAAAATGCGACTACCGCCTCATTTTCCTCCTGAAACACGGAGCAAGTGATGTAAATCAACTGACCCTTGGGCTTAAGATAAGCAGATACCTGTTTGGCAATACGCTTTTGCAAATCGGAAAATTCCGCAATCTTAGCTTCGGAAAATTGCTTGATCATTTCGGGTGTACGAGACCAAGTTCCAGAACCAGAACAAGGCGCATCCAAGATGATGCCATCAAAACGTTCGCCCTGCATAATGTGGTCTACATCTTCGGTCAGGTCAAGGACTTTCTTGCGGTATGCTGCCTTCACCTTCGCTACCTGAAATCGCTCGTCGAGATTTCGGAGTATACTTAAGCGTATATCAGACACCAACAGACGTACAGCGGACTCCTTCTCCAAAAGCAATAAAGATTTGCCGCCCGACGCCGCGCAAGCATCCCACCAGGATTGACCGGGTTGCAATTGTGCCATGTCCAAGCTCTGCTGCGACGACTGGTCTTGTACTTCATAAAGCCCCGCAATTCCTTTCAACTCTTGCAACTTACTGCCATTGGGCAATCGGTAGCCAGCTTTACCAATAGACGAAAAGGAAATAGCAGCCCGTTGTAGCTCCGCTTCTACCTGCTCCGTGGCCTGCTGTTGTACACGGATAAATAAATCAGGTTGAATAAGATGGTTTAGCACAAAATCTTCCGTCCGTACATCCGGCGACAGGTGCTGCTGAAAAGGGAAAATAGCGTCTTTAACAGCGATGCCCTGATCCTGAAGAAATGCTATCTTCTCGGCCAAAGGAGCAGTAATCGCTGCTAACCAGTCCGGCTGATGAAGCGCAACCAAATCGCTAGCCTGCTCGCACAAAAACTCGGCAATGACCAGCTTTTCTTGTAGGGATATCGCCTTAACAGCCTCGCCCAAACGAAAGTAATTATAGCAATAGCGCGATGTCATTCGCCTATCGGCGGAACCCATCTGCCTATTTTCCTTAAAGAAACGTGTCAGGAAACGACTTAACGGCTCGTCATGCCCATAGGCCTGCAGCGCGCGTTCGAAATTACGAAGCTGCTGCTCAACCCTTCGCTGGTTAATCTCTGCCATTAGTTCAATTGGAAGGAAGAGCCTCGATACAACTTGTGCGTAACAGCGTGATTCACAAATCCCGCGCCCTCACTTTGCTCAAATTGATAACCGCTAAACAAACCATCAAAAGACTCTTTGGTGATGTGCTCTGGATATTTGACACCATATTTCGCTAACAAGCCGCCAAAAAACTTAGCCGCATCATAGCCTTTATAAGAATAATCCGAAGGATTAACACCATAAAGCGTATAATAGCTGTCCTTAAACTGCTTCACACCTGTAGTCCACGACTTTAAATGGCTTTCTGCAGATATCACCGGATTGTAGTTGGCGAAGTTTTCGTACATGCTGAAGTCTATGCGATCCCACAGCGGATGGCCATAAAGATTAACCGAATAGAAGCTTTCGTTAGACTTGGCGTCGAGGTTGTTCAATAAGGTGCGCAGTTGGAATTTATCGGTCGTTCCGGTAACGATAAGGTTCGCACCAGTGGTCAGCAACGCTTCATTAAGCTGCGCTACAGACGACACGGAACGTACCGTCGCCGACGGCTTTGCCCGACGGATTTCCGACAGAAATCCACTTAAAAACTGACGACCATCATTATCCGTGGTGTTATAGATAATCACCACATCCCCCGCACTATAATCGCGCGCTACACGAGCGGCAGCAGCCTTCATGTGCACATCGATGGACGGAGTTAAGGAAACGAGGTTTGGAAGATTAAATTCACTAGCACGCGATGCCGCTAATGGGTTTATTTGCAACACCTGCTTATCGGCTAAGTTTGTTCCGAACGCACGAATCTCTTTCGGATATACTGGCCCCACGATCAGCGCAGCCTCCGACACATCTTCTGATTTGGCAATGCTGATGTTTTGACCTTCGTTGTCGCGGGAATCAAGCACATTCAAGGCAAAAGATTTACCAGCTTTCGCCAATTCATCCAATCCCAGCTGAAAACCCTGATAAAAATCTAATGCAATAGCCGAACGCTTTACATCTTCTTTAGATACGGCATTGGGATTCAACCGATCCAATTGAAAAGGGAGTACAAGAGCAATGCTATTTTCCAAAACCCGTTTACCCTTAGCGCCAGCAACCTCGCCGGGCTCTCCGGGCTTTGTGCCGCCCGATTTGTCCGTACCGGTTGTGGTACTTCCTACATTTCCACCACGATGATCGGGTGATTTCAATACGCCAACTTTAGGAGAACAAGCGCCCAAGCTGAGCGCTAGTCCTAAAGCTAGTATAAGTTTATTCCCACTCAATAGTCGCTGGTGGTTTTGAACTGATATCATAGACTACTCGGTTGATTCCTTTAACATGATTGATAATTTCATTCGAAATTTTCGCAAGCAAATCGTAAGGAAGATGAATCCAGTCAGCGGTCATCCCGTCGAGTGAGCCCACGGCGCGCAAAGCAACCACATGCTCGTAGGTGCGCTCATCACCCATTACCCCTACCGATTGCACCGGAAGAAATATGGTACCGGCTTGCCACACTTTGTCGTACCAGCCTGTTTCCTTCAAATTCCGGATATATATATCGTCTGCTTCCTGCAAAATCCGTACCTTTTCTTCCGTGATATCACCCAGCACGCGAATCGCTAAGCCAGGGCCAGGGAAAGGGTGACGTCCTAGGATAGCAGGATCAACTTCTAAGGTTCTTCCTACACGACGTACTTCATCTTTGAACAATGTTTTTAGCGGCTCCACTACCTTCAACTTCATAAAGTCTGGCAATCCGCCCACATTGTGGTGCGATTTGATCGTTGCAGATGGTCCTTTGACAGAGATAGACTCGATAATATCTGGATAGATCGTGCCCTGTCCCAACCATTTTGCTTCGATACCTTCAGGCAGCTCGTTTTGGATATCTTTGGCCGCTTGGTCAAATACATCGATAAAAGAAGCACCAATAATTTTACGCTTCTGCTCAGGCTCGGAAATACCAGCCAAACGACCGTAAAACAATTCTTTAGCGTTTATTCCTTTGATGTTAAGACCCATGTTCTTATACGAATCCAACACCTGCTCGTACTCGTTTTTACGTAATAGACCGTGATCTACAAAGATACAGTGCAAGTTCTTACCGATTGCTTGGTGCAACAAGACCGCTGCTACCGTCGAATCTACACCGCCAGAAAGCGCCATGATAACGTGGTCGTCGCCAAGTTGCTCTTTCAATTCTGCAATCGTAGTTTCGGCAAAGGCCGTTGATGTCCAATCTTGCGCACAACCACAAATGTTAACCACAAAATTCTTCAACAACACTTGACCATCCGTACTGTGTGTCACTTCGGGGTGAAATTGGATTCCGTATGTACGGGTACCTTCGATATGGTAGGCTGCTACACGAACTTTATCCGTGCTAGCGATCACCTTAAAGTTTGCCGGCACCTCTTTGATGGTGTCGCCATGCGACATCCACACCTGAGACTGCACAGGCACGCCTGTTAACAATTCATTTTCACCATCTACAAACTGTAAGTTTGCACGTCCGTATTCCCTGATCTCGGAAGGCAACACTTCACCTCCGGATTTCTGCGCCAGATATTGCGCACCATAACATACCCCCAATAAAGGAAAGCGTTCCTGAATGGAGCTGAAGTCAATCTGTGGTGCCTCTTCCTGTCGGACAGAATAGGGACTTCCTGAGAAGATAACACCTTTAACGTTGTCATCAAATTCGGGAAGATTATTAAATGGATGAATTTCACAATACACATTGAGCTCACGTACACGGCGTGCTATTAACTGCGTATACTGCGAGCCAAAATCAAGAATGATAATTTTTTCGGACATGCCGCAAAGTTACATATTCGTGATGAATTTTCATGTAATTTTTCCAGCGGCTTTTTGTCCCTGCAGGCATCCGGTGTAATCGCAAGATTTTAACAAACTTTAATCGTCCCCTTCACTGAAAAACAGTATCTTGGTCTAAAACGCGATTATTTAAATACCTGATGAAGTATACCTTGCTCTTGCTCACGCTGCTCCTTCCCTTTTTTACCAAGGCGCAAATCAGCGGCACCGTGGTCGATCAACAAAACAAACCACTGGCCTCGGTGAGTGTTCTTGTAAAAAACAGTTACTTGGGCACTTCCACAAACAGCAACGGCGAGTTTTCATTCCCGAAGCTACCTCTTGGGACGAAAACCTTGATTTTTAAAAGTTTAGGCTACAAGACAACAGCGAAGATCTTGGAAGCAAATAGCCACAGTACGCCCCTGCATATCATCTTGGAAGAAGACGAGCAAATGCTGGAAGAAGTCGTCGTGACTAACAGCGAAAACCCTGCCTTGCGCATCATTAAGCAAGCTATCCGTCACCGCGAGGCCAACGGCAACGTGATAGACAAGTATCAGGCAGATTTCTACTCGAAAGGAATCATGCGCATGCAGAACATGCCGAAAAAAATGGCAAAGGCTGCATCAGAGAACATCCCGGGCTTAGACTCCACCGGATCGGGCGTCATCTACCTCTCGGAAACGGTTTCCAAAATCAGTTTTCAAAAACCCAACAAACTATACGAAGAGATTACCGCCTCCAAGGTAAGTGGCAACGATCAAGGGTTTAGCTTTAACACCGCCATGGGTGCCAATTTCGACTTCTACAGCAACAGTGTCGATCTCGGTACGGGCATCATATCGCCCATTGCCAACAATGCGCTAAGCTACTACGCGTACAAATTGATCGACACCAGAGAAGAAGATGGGCAACAGGTGTACAAGATACAGGTGAAGCCCAAGCGCGACAAGGAGCCTGCCGTAGATGGCTACATCTACATCGTGGACGAAAGCTGGGCAATCTATGCCGTGGATTTTACGATACCGGGATACCGCACCCAACAGCCTATTTTGGATAGCATCGCCCTGTTGCAACATTATGCTTGGCATACGCAGGACAAGCGATGGACCAAGTCTATGCAGCGCATCAGCTTTAGCTTGGGCTTTTTTGGTATCAAAGCAAACGGAAGCTACTTACAAAACTTTTCCAATTATCGATTTGTGCAAGAATTTCCAAAAGGAACATTTGGTAACACACTGGCAAAAATCAACAGCGGAGCTAACCTGAAAGACTCGCTCTACTGGCAAGAAACACGCCCTATTGAACTCACTCGCGAGGAACGCTTGGATTACGCTTTTAAAGACAGCATACAGGCGGTGCGCAGCAGCGTCGGCTACCTCGATTCTATAGACCGTGTCCGAAATAAGTTTCGTGTGCTATCGCCCATTATGGGCTACACCTATCAAAACTCCTATCGAAACTACAGCATTTCTTATGCTGGTCTATCCAACCTGACGAAATCGAGCTTTAATGCTGTGCAAGGCTTTACCTTTACCGCGGCCATCAATGCCAAGTTTGGAAAAAATGAAACCGGCAGGTTGACCAGTTTGAACAACGATTTTCAATATGCGTTCTCAGAAAAAAAACTACGCTTTTACGCCGACTATCAGCATCGCTTCAATACCAAAAACTATGCGACGCTAGCGCTAGGTTTTGGCAACCAAGCGGTACCGTTTAACGAGGGACAGGGTGTTCTCCCATTAATCAACAATTTCTCTTCCCTGTTTTTTAAGGATAGCTACATACAATTGTATCAACGCGAACAGGTAAAACTAAACTACGCACAAAATGTGAGTATACCCCTGCGCCTGTTCTTATCTGCAGCTTGGGCAAAGCGAAGTCCGCTATACAACCACAGCAATTATTCGTTCCTGCGGAAGGAGGAATTTTATGCAGCAAACAACCCATTGGCTCCCGATGATTATGAAACAGCGCCGTTCAACAATAACAGTGTATTGGAGCTGGGCGCTGCGCTCCGCTGGGCCCTTGGTCAAAAGTCTATCGATCGTCCCGATGCAACGCTGCTGTTGCGCAACAATCGCTACCCTCTGTTTACCCTCGGCTATAACCACAGCATCAATCTAACGGATCGCAGCATGAGCTACCAGCATCTCTATGGAACGGCAAGCCAAACTATTTCCTTTGGTACATTGGGACTATTAAGCGGCCGCATCAATGCGGGGAAATTCTTCCATGCTGAAAACATGCCGTTTACCGACTATAAGCACTTTGCGGGCAACCAAACGCATGTAGGCACCAGCGCCGTGTACGACAACAATTTTCTGTTGCTGCCCTATTACAGCCACAGCAGCAATAAGGCTTATGTACAGCTTCATGCAGAGCAGGACTTTAAAGGGTATTTCTTTAATAAAATACCCTTACTCGATGCCTTGCAGTGGGGACTTATCGCCGGCTACCACCAGCTGGCGACGGAAGAGCGCAAACCCTATCATGAATTCAGCCTCGGCATCGATAATATCGGCTGGGGAAAATATCGCTTGTTCCGCGTGGACTACGTGCGGTCTTTGCAAGCAGGACAACAGGCTGCAGGTGTTGTAGTAGGCATCAAATTATTAAACATATTAAATTAAGGCTACCGGCGTAAATCTCAAAAAAGCTGGATAAGCACCCGATAAAAAAAGAGCGGTACACATGACAATGCACCGCTCTTTTTTATGCTTTACATCGCTATTATTTATCGTTTAAAAACGTAATCTTGCCGCCTGCCAAACGCTTCTGTTTCTTTTCTGCAGGATTACCGTAGATATTGATTGCCCCACCTGCGCGCGTCTGCACATCCGCGGATACGCTGGCACGGATATCACACACGCCGCCACCATTTATGCGCGCAAGAGCCTTGTTACTCGTAAGCTTCTCGCCATAATAGCTTCCGCCAAAAGTTAAGATAGCCTCTTGCGTATCGGTTTCGCCACGCAGTGTCACTGCAGATCCCGTGGTGCTATACACTTCTACGCGCTTAGCGTTCACGGCCAAGTCAAGCTTTCCGCCTTCATTGGCCCACACCAATATGGAGTCTGCCGCCAATGTACCGTCCTCCGTCTGCAAAATAGCGCCTTTTTGGATTGTGAAGCTATATGGAGCCTTGCTGTACACCTTCACGAAAGTATTAATGCCTTTCAGCGGATAGCCAGATGCCATTTTGATGCGTAGCACCCGTCCTTGTTGCGTCACTTCTACTTTATCCGAAAGCTCGCCTTCTATAGAAACATAGTTTTCGTCGCTCGGGATCAGCACAACATTCAATTTATCGGTGGCATGCAGCTCCGGCAGCGCTCCGATGTCCAGCTTCGTTTGGGCAGTAGCGAAAGCCATGCTACCCGCACATGCCAGTATAAAAAAATACAGTTTACTCATATACTATTATCAACGCACAAATCTACACAAAGATTGTTAGCGACCCAACAAAGCTAACTCCTGTTCGGAATACATCTTCGCTCCTTTGAGATAGGTGTATATAATTTGCTTGGCCTCCCTATCATTGATTTTGTAGAGATTGTTCATCAAGAAGTCTTTATCCTCCTCGATATTATCGCGATAACCTAAGTAGGATGGCGTGTAAAACTGAATCAGTAAACGGATATAACGAAGTTCTACATTACTGGGATTAGCGGCAATTTCCTTATCGAGTCTCTTTTTACCATCTTTAAAATAGCTCATCTTCTTCAAAGGGTTACCGCTATGTTTAGCCATAAACATATGGTATGCAGCCTCATAACCGCGTTCCACAGGAGAATCGGCATGTTTCTCCAGGGCTTCAAGATGTCGTTTACATTTATCTTCATCTTTATGCCCTACCTTAAAATCTTTTCGTATCTCGGTGATGCGTAGGTTTTGTGCTACCGATAGGCCTGTCAAAAGTATGACCTGCAGAATCGTGATATACAAGCATTTTCTCATCATAAGCTCACGCTTTGGTTATTTATGATGAAAAATACAAAAAACAAGCCAACTTCAACGATTTAATTACGCGATAAAATGCGTATTATACCTATTCCTTTGCGAAATACCCCTATCGGCGTACTTGAAAATGACAGATTGTAACATCCTCACGCTAATTTAGGCCAAATATTTCAGACCGAATTTTAGCGCGTAGCCAATAACAATCCCCAAAACGAAACTTGCAAACGTCCCGACAAGAATATATTCCGTGAATTTAGCATCCTTGGCGTTAGTGAGATCGCCAAAGCGGAAAATAGACTTCGCCCCCAGTAAGAAGCCTATGCCCGACAGGAAACCCAGCTGTATAAATAAAACGATCAGCAAGCGCTCCATGATACCGATCAGTAGACCGGCATCGGCCAACGAACCTTGCGGCTTGGTTTTGAAGTCGCTTTCGGTATCCCAGCGACTGAAAAATACACGCAGAGCAATGGGGCTAACAAAGCAGATCAATAAGATAGCCAACACATAGCAAATTGTTTTCGCCGCATACAGTTGTTCAACCCAGGCTTCGGGCATTCCGTAAACAAAAACCACCGCCAATAGGAGGCTTAGCACATGCAAGGTCTGGTCTACTACAAACACCTGAAAGGGCTTCAGTGGCCATTTGCGCTCCATATAGATCTTTAAGCTATCGATCAAAAGGTGCGTTGCCGACACCAGCACAACGATAGGCCATTTTTCCGATAGTTCAGGGAGAAACAACAAGCCCAACAGAACGATGTGCACGGCAACATGAAAGAATAGATAACGCACATGCTCCTTGCGTTTATCCACCCAATTGCTTGGCTGTAATACAAAATCACCTATAAGATGGGCAAGCAAAAGCTTAAGAAAAAGTAGACTCATAGTTTTAACAACTGTTGTGTACAATAAGACAAGGCATGTTGCATTTTCGAGAAGCCCGCCTTTTGCAGGGCGGTGCTCACCTGGCTTTGGTATTTTTTGTGCAGTATCTTCGCCAATTCCACTTGATTTGCGCCGTCATGCTGGAGCGCTACCTTAACGGTTTCGGCAATATTGGGTGTCCAACGAAGGCATAGTTCACTTAGCAGCGGCAAAATAGTATTGCACAAGGCATTAAACTCTGCATTGGCAGACTTGAGGTACAGCGTATCTTTCTTCAGCTCATCAAAAGCTTCGCCCGAATAGACCAAGGCCGAGCCGAACGTTGTTTTGATATGAGGCGAGTTATGGTCTTTCTCGCCGATGCCAATCCCCAAGCGCACATCTAATCCGGCCTCAATCATCGCCGCTTTAATATAGAAGGCGGCGGTGAAGGCCTGCTCCAAAGACACCTCCATCTGAAAACTATCGCCCCGAAAAACATCATAGGTTTTGGCATATACCGCTATCGCTTTCTCCAAAATGGGAAGCCATATTTCGGGTTGCGCACTTCGCGATCTTACAATATCTCCTGTTATTACAGCAATCATAGTTATTTACGTTTCATCCCTACCGGATACCGTTGAGTAAATATCATCATATACAATGATAAATCAAAATATCTTCGATTTCAATGATAAATTAAAATATCTTCGATTTCGATGATAATTAAAAATATCTTCAAAATCGAAGATAATAGCTTACTGGTTTTCCAGCATATCTGCATAAAAGAAAAGGTGAGCCGCATCGCTGTGGCTCACCTTTTCGCTATTATGACAGATCAAAGTCGTGTAGCTATCTACACCACAACGTTGATGATCTTCCCTTTTACAAAAATAATCTTCTTCACCGCTTTGCCGTCCAAAAACCGTTGCACATCGGCATGCGCGAGAACAATCTCCTCCACCGCCTTCGCATCGAGGTCTAGCGCCAGCGGCAAGTTCAACTTCATTTTGCCATTGATGGAAACCGGATAGGCAAATTCCGACTCGACCAAATAAGCCGGCTGAAACTGCGGATAGGATGCATAGGAAAGCGTACCGGCAGCATTGCCCAACAAGGACCAAAGTTCCTCCGTGATATGCGGCGCATAAGGCTGCAATACCACAACAAGATCCTGAAGAATAGCGCGCTTATTACATTTAAGATCGGTCAATTCATTTACACAGATCATAAAAGCAGATACCGAGGTATTGAACGAGAAACGCTCAATATCTTCCTCCACTTTCTTAATGATCTTATGCAAAGCCTTAAACTCCGCTTTTGTAGGCTCTTCGTCAGACACGGCAAAGGTTCCTTCCGCATCATGAAACAAACGCCATACCTTACGCAAGAATTTATATACACCTTCTATACCATTGGTATTCCAAGGTTTAGATTGCTCTAGCGGCCCAAGAAACATCTCGTACAGACGCAAGGTATCTGCGCCATAGGTAGAGATGATATCATCGGGGTTGACCACATTAAATTTCGACTTGGACATCTTCTCCACTTCCGTTCCGCACACATACTTATCGTTCTCCAAAATAAACGTAGCGTCTGCAAAATCGGGGCGGAAAGACTTAAATTTTTCGGTATCCAACACATCGTTGTACACGATATTGACATCGACGTGAAGCGGAATGGTATTGTACTGATCCTTCAATCCATAAGACACAAAGGTATTGGTTCCCTTTCCTTCCGCATCCAACAGGCGGTACACAAAGTTAGAACGACCTTGGATCATCCCTTGGTTGATCAACTTTTTGAAAGGCTCCTCTTCCTTGTGGAAGCCTAAATCTTTCAGCACTTTGTTCCAAAAGCGGGAATACAGCAAGTGCCCCGTAGCATGCTCAGAACCACCAATATATAAATCTACTGATTTCCAATAATCAACCGCTTCTTTGGCAGCAAAGGAATCTGCATTTTGCGGATCCATATACCGAAACCAATACCAAGAAGATCCGGCCCAACCCGGCATGGTACTCAACTCGTATTCATATTGATCTTGGTACTTCCAATTTTCGGCCCTGCCCAGTGGCGGCTCGCCCGTTTCTGTAGGCAAGTATTTATCGACCTCTGGTAGCAACAAAGGGAGCTCCTCTTCTTTCAACAAGTAAGGCAAGCCATTCTTGAAGTAAACCGGAACAGGCTCGCCCCAGTAGCGTTGACGTCCGAAAATAGCATCGCGCATACGGAAATTCACCTTAGCCTTACCCAATTTTAAATCGACCAAACGATCGATCAAGGCAGGCACGGCTTCCTTATACGTCATTCCGTTGACGAAGTCTGAATTGATATAGCGTCCATCCTTATTGGGATCGGCAGCCTCTTCAATATTTTGGGAATCCGAAATCGGGATGATCGGCAAATCGAAATGCTTCGCAAAAACATAATCGCGCTGGTCGCCCGAAGGTACAGCCATCACCGCCCCGGTTCCATATCCTGCCAGCACATAGTCAGCAATCCAGATCTGCACGTCTTCGCCCGTCAACGGATGCTTGGCAAAAGCCCCCGTAAAGGCACCGGATACCGTTTTGGTATCGGCCATACGATCGAGCTCCGATTTTTTGGAGGTCTTATCTTTATACGCCTCAACGGCTGCCCGTTGCGTATCTGTTGTTAACGTATCCACCAACTCGTGCTCGGGTGCTAACACCACAAAGGAAACACCATAAATGGTATCCACACGTGTCGTAAACACTTCAATATCTGTAGCGGCCTGCGGCACCGGAAATTTCACAGATGCCCCCACCGATTTGCCGATCCAGTTACGCTGCATCTCGACAAGTGGCTCCGGCCAATCGATCGTATCCAAACCACGAAGTAAGCGATCTGCATAGGCCGTGATGCGCATAGACCACTGCATCATTTTCTTTTGTTCCACCGGGTATCCACCACGCTCGGAAACGCCGTTTATCACCTCGTCATTGGCCAGTACGGTACCTAGCGCAGCACACCAGTTCACGGTGCTTTCACGAAGATAGGCCAAGCGATATTTTAACAGCTCTTGCTGTTGCTCCTCTTCTGTAAAACCCTTCCACTCATCCGCCGTAAATGTTGATACATCTTCGTCTGCGACAGCTTGCAGCCCTGCAGATCCATTCGCTTCAAAATATTGAATCAAAGAATCCAAAGATTCCGCTTTATCGGTCGCTTTGTTGTACCAAGCATTGAACAGCTGCATAAAGATCCATTGCGTCCATTTGTAGTAGCTGGCATCAGAGGTACGCACCTCGCGCGACCAATCATACGAAAAACCGATATTGTCGAGCTGTTCGCGGTAGCGGTTGATGTTGACCTCGGTGGTGATGGCCGGATGTTGGCCCGTTTGGATGGCATACTGCTCTGCAGGCAAACCAAAGGAGTCGTAACCCATAGGATGCAGTACATTAAACCCTTTCAATCGTTTATATCTAGAAAATATATCGGAAGCAATATAGCCCAGCGGATGCCCTACGTGCAACCCTGCTCCCGAAGGATAGGGAAACATATCCAACACATAATACTTGGGTTTCTCGGTAGACGGCGATGGTTTAAATGTGCCATGCTGCGCCCAAAATTGTTGCCACTTCTTTTCTAAAGATTGATGATTATATTCCATTTTGACCTCGTGTACTTATTCTCAAATAGACGCGAAAATAGCTATTTTGCGCCATAATAGACATAAAAGTTTCATATTAAACAATAAATTTCGGATATTGGGTGTTAAATCAATAGCGAAGACTGTAACAACGTACGCAAGATATTACAGCAAAGTATTCCTTAAATGCGCATAATTAGTTACTTTCGCATCAAAATACATTAAAAACAGTATATGTCGACTCACGAAGAAGGTTCATCGAGAAAGAAAACGAAGTCAGTTTACGTCTCTACGGTTATCAGTATCGCACTGGTTTTACTGATGACAGGGTTACTGGGTTTGATACTAGTACACGCTAAAAATCTCTCCAAATACGTTAAGGAAAATATCGTACTCAACATTATCGTCAATGATAATGTCAATGAAGGCGATGTTTTGGCCATGCAGAAAGACATCGAAAAAGATCCGTATGTGCTACGCACCGAATACATCAGCAAGGAGCTGGCGGCCAAAAACCTAAAAGAGGATTTGGGTGAGGATTTTGTCGAATACCTTGGACACAATCCCCTATTACCCTCTATTGACGTATATCTTAAAGAGCAATATGCCAACACCGATAGCATACAGACATTTATACAGAAAGCTTCTAAAAACAGCCGTGTAAAAGAGGTGGTTTTTCAGGAATCCCTTATTGACATGGTCAACAAGAATATTCGCATCATCGGTATGGTGGTCTTAGCCTTCACCGTGGTGTTGCTTATTATTGCTGTGGCGCTAATCAACAACACAATCCGCTTGGCCATATACTCGCAACGATTCTTGATCAAAAGTATGCAACTGATTGGAGCTACAAAAAACTTTATCCGGAAGCCTTACCTTTTTTATGGCATCTTCCATGGTTTGTTGGGCGCCTTGATTGCTATTCTATTGCTTATTTTCACCCTTCAATTTGCGCAGAAACAAATTCCTGATCTCGTTTTCCTACGCGATTGGTACGAGTTTGGCGCTATTTTCTTGATTGTGGTGGCACTGGGCATTCTCATATCGGGGTTCAGCACATACTTTGCCGTCACAAAATACCTTAAAGCTAAATCACACAGTTTATACCGTTAATTATCTGCAACACACATGTCGGAAAAAAAATTCAAGACTACATCTTCAAACAGCCATGCCAAGGCAGGCTTTGCTTTTGAAAAGATAAACTATCAATTGTTAATCGCGAGCATCGTGGTCGTTTTGATCGGTTTTATATTGATGATGGGTACCGAAGATATCTACAGCTTCACCAAGATCACCCTTGCGCCCTTGGTTGTCGTGTTAGGCTTCGCACTAGGCTTTGTTTCCATATTGTATAAACCGAAAAGCAAAAACGCGCAAGACTAATGACCTATTTCCAAGCTATTGTTTTAGCCATTATCGAAGGATTAACGGAGTTTTTACCTGTATCATCCACCGGGCATATGATTATCGGTACTGCGTTAATGGGCATGGAGCCGTCAGCCTTTGTGAAGCTCTTCACGATCGTTATCCAACTAGGCACTATCCTTTCCGTACTGGTGCTCTATTTCAAACGTTTCTTCAGATCCCTTAATTTCTACTACAAGCTTGTTGTAGCGGCCATTCCAGCGTCTATACTGGGTTTGTTGTTGAGTGATTTTATTGATTCGCTGTTGGAAAGCCCACTGATGGTAGCGGTGATGTTGGTAATAGGTGGTGTGGTGTTGTTATTTGTCGACAAATGGTTCAATAAGCCTGCCATAGACAATTCCGATGAAATTTCTTACAAGCAGGCTTTTATTATTGGCGTATACCAGTGTTTGGCGCTGATTCCCGGCACCTCGCGCTCGGCTAGTACCATCGTTGGTGCCATGACGCAAAGCCTCACACGGAAAGCGGCAGCAGAGTTTTCTTTCTTCTTGGCCATTCCGATGATGCTTGGTGCATCGATTGTTAAACTATACAAGTTCTTAAAAGAAGGGCATACCTTTACCGGTGAGGAAATCAATCTGCTTATCGTTGGCAACATCGTGGGCTTTGTTGTCGCCATTGTTGCGATTAAAACCTTTATCAATATATTGACAAAATATGGGTTCAAAGCTTTTGGCTGGTATAGGATTATTGTGGGAGTAGTGATTATTGTGTTAATATGGAGTGGGCATAGCCTACAGATAATATAAATGACAAAAAGTGAAGAAACCAGCCTTCCTGCATTCCAATTTGCGGAGGGCGAGGTACTGTTGGTAGATAAACCACTAACGTGGACCAGCTTCGATGTTGTAGGCAAGTTGCGCAACAGCATGAAGCCGTTAAAAATTAAAGTGGGCCATGCCGGCACATTGGATCCCCTAGCGACCGGCCTACTCATCATCTGCACGGGTAAGTTTACCAAGCGCATAGATTCTTTTCAGGCAGAAGATAAGGAGTATACCGGCATCATTAACCTGAGTGGCTCCACGCCTTCCTACGATCTCGAGACGGAGATTGACCAAGCCTTTGACTATAGCCAGCTACGGGAACAGGATATACTGGATGCTACGCAACAGTTTATTGGTGACGTTACCCAGGTTCCTCCCGCACATTCGGCCATCAAAATCAACGGCGAGCGCGTGTACGAAAAGGCACGACGTGGTGAGGAAGTCGAGTTGAAGGTCAGACATATTCGCATCAGCGATTTCGTAATCGAAAAAATTGACCTTCCCGAAGTTCATTTCCGGATCACCTGTTCCAAAGGTACCTACATCCGATCCATCGCCCACGACTTTGGAAAAGCATTGGGTATCGGTGGGCATCTCAGCGAGTTGCGCCGCACAAAAAGTGGCAATTTTGATGTAAAAGATGCTTGGGACTTGCAAGATTTAATCGAAAAGATTAAATTACAAAAGACCACTAATCAAGAATAAATAATCCTAGATAAGGAATGAAGATATATAGAAGCCTAGATGAGTTCGAAACCTTGTCCAATGCTGTAGTGACAATCGGCACATTTGACGGTGTGCACATAGGCCACCAAAAGATTCTGTCCAAGTTAAAGGAATGTGCGAGTGAGCATGGCGGAGAAACGGTGCTATTAACCTTTTTCCCGCATCCACGTCTGATTATCAACCCGAATGACGATAACCTAAGGTTGATCAACGATATCGAAGAAAAGTCGCATCGATTGGCGCTATCGGGCATTGATCACCTCATCATCACGCCATTTACGCGTGACTTCTCCAATCAATCGCCGGAAGAGTATATCAGCAATGTACTTGTGGGTAAACTGGGCACCAAACAAATCGTCATTGGCTATGATCACCATTTTGGTAAAGATCGTGCAGGCACTATCAAAGATCTCAAGCATTTTGCCGAGATCTACGACTATGCTGTCGATCAAATTCCCGAGCAGGATATCGAAGATGTTGCTGTTTCATCCACTAGGATTCGCGAGTCGCTCATCAAAGGCGATATTGAAACGGCCAACAAATACCTAGGTTATCCATTTGAGCTCACTGGAACGGTGGTACGTGGTGATCAGATCGGACGCGAGATAGGTTTCCCTACGGCGAACCTGAACGTGCACGAAGCACATAAACTGATACCCGCCTATGGCATCTATGCGGTGGAAGCAGAGATCTATCCCAATGTTCCGTTTATACAGACGGGAGACTATATTGACCCCGCTCCTGAACGCGTAGCCAAAGGCATGGCCTATATTGGCACACGTCCTACAGTAGACGGCATGAACCGCAAGATTGAAATCAACCTATTGGATTTCAAAGATGATATCTACAGCAAAACGCTACGCGTGAAATTCTTAAAGTTCATCCGTCACGATCAATGGTTTGAGTCGTTAGAAGCCATGCGTGAACAGATTAAAGAAGACGAGAAAAATATCAGGAGTTACTTCGACGGACAATAACCGAAGCTAGTGCAGAGAAGATATCACATAAAAAACGATCGATAAATTATCGATCGTTTTTTATGTGTTCATATTGTTCCATCACAATGCGCAGTTGCTCTGCTTGATCGATGCTTGAGTTGTCGAGCACAAAGGCATCCGCTGCTTGCCGTAAAGGACTTTCTTCGCGGGTGCTATCAATATGGTCGCGATGCGAAAGATTCTCCACGACCTCTTCCATGGTCACCGTCTCCCCTTTTGCGGCGAGCTCCGCAAACCTACGTTCTGCACGCACACGAGGATCGGCCGTCATGAAGATCTTGAGATCTGCATCCGGGAATACGGTCGTACCGATATCTCTACCATCCATCACGATATTCCTACGTTTGCCCAGCTTTTGCTGTTGGGCAACCATGGCATGCCGAACGGCCTTGATGGCACTCACCTCGCTCACCAGGTCGGATACATGCATCATGCGAATTTCGTCGGATACATCTTCCTCGTTCAATAGTATCTGTGTTTTCTCCGCATTGGGGACAAAGTCGATATGTATATTTTCCAAGGCAGCCACTACCGCCGCTTCATCGGTCATATCGATACCCTGCCGTATAAAGTATAAGGTCACCGCCCGATACATGGCGCCGCTATCGATAAACACAAAATGCAGCTTCTTAGCCAGCGCCTTCGCCACCGTGCTTTTTCCACAGGATGAAAAACCATCAATGGCGATAATAAAATTCTTTCTAGACATTAGCGGGTACCTCCTATTAAAATACCAGCTTTATTCACCAAAGGGATCTTCACCAAATTTTCATCAACAATGCTTTCGGGCAAAAAGATATATTTCTTATCGTAAATCGTATTATCGATATAATAGCTCAGCCAATATTCATTGGTCAATCCAAAAACCTGCGTATCGATAGCTTCGACCTTCACGGCAGACAAGGCATCTACATCGCCTATGAAATGTCGAAGGCTGCTGGTCTTCACCTCGCGTCCATCCTTCTGTCCATAGCCCTTAGAGGACACCAGCACATTGTTGATGGCCGTTTCCTTTTCGTTGATCAAGTACACATTCCAAACCTTCTCGGATGGGCTCTCCCGTTCCAAGACGATCGCAATGGATATGTCTTCTACAATATTATCGGGCAAATCCTTCTTCATAGTCTACTTCTTTGCCTTTGTCGTTGTCTTCTTAGCCGTCGTCTTTTTTGTGGTAGCCTTCTTGGTCGTCGCTTTTGCGCCAGCCTTCTTCGCCGCCGCCGCTTTTCCCTTCGGATCGGCATCCGCCCATTTCAACACGTCTTCGTAAGTGATCTTATCCACGTCCGTTCCTTTCGGAATCTTGACGTTTTGCTTACCCAATCGGATAAAAGGTCCCCAACGGCCGTTTTCGATCTGCGCCTCGGCGTTTTCTTCAAATACCCGAATGACCTTTTCAATATCTTTTTGGCGTTTCTCTTTAATAATCTGGATCGCCTCGTCTTCAGAAACCTCCATAGGATCTACTCCTTTTGGCAAAGAGTAGAACGCACTTGCATGGCGGATGTACGGACCAAAGCGGCCAATAGCAACCGTCATCTCCTTCTCTTCAAACTCACCCACTTTTTTAGGCAGCTTAAATAGATCCATCGCCTCTTCGAAGCTGATGGTTTCGATCATCTGTCCTTTTCGCAGGGATGCAAAGCGCGGTTTCTCCTCGTCGTCGGCAGCGCCAATCTGCACCAAGGGACCAAAACGGCCCACGCGCACGGTTACCGGCTTACCAGATGCAGGATCTACGCCCAATTCACGTTCGTGGCTTGCGCGATCAGCATTTTCTAAGGTATCTTGGATACCGTGGTGGAAAGGTCCGTAGAAATCCTTCAGCATCGCTGTCCACTCCTTATCACCTTGGGCGATCTCATCAAACTCTTTCTCTACTTTTGCCGTAAAATGGTAATCAATGATATCGTTAAAATGCTCTACCAAGAAATCGTTGACCAACACGCCAATATCGGTAGGAAACATCTTAGAACGCTCGGCGCCCGTCGTTTCCGTTTTCAGCTCTTCCAGCACCTGCTGCTCGCTGATGGTCAATACCGTATAATGGCGCTCCCGGCCATCACGATCTTCTTTCACCACATAACCGCGGTTTTGAATGGTCGATATGGTCGGTGCGTAGGTCGACGGACGTCCTATACCCAGCTCTTCCAACTTCTTCACTAATGAAGCCTCCGTATAACGGGCGGGTGGACGCGAGAAGCGCTGCGTTGCATTCATCGCTTTAAGCGATAGTGCCTGTCCTTTTTCCAAAGGAGGAAGCAAGGCGTTATCACCTTCCTGATCTTGCGTGTTCTCCGAATCATCATCTGAAGATTCCATATACACTTTCAGGAAGCCATCAAATTTCATAATCTCGCCGGTAGCCACTAGATCTTCCGAACGGGTGGACACATCGATCTTCGCGGTAGTTTTCTCAAACTCCGCCTCACTCATCTGCGATGCGATAGCACGCTTCCAGATAAGCTCGTACAAACGGCGCTCGGCATTATCGCCATCGATGCTATGTTCTGAAAAATAAGTCGGGCGGATGGCTTCGTGAGCCTCTTGTGCGCCGGCAGATTTCGTTTTATAGCGGCGTAGCTTGTGGTATTTTTCGCCATAAGCATTTACAATCTCCTGCTCTGCGGCGTTGATAGCCGTGTCGCTCAAGTTAACGGAGTCCGTACGCATATAGGTGATGCGACCGGCTTCATACAAACGTTGCGCAACCTGCATCGTGCGTGCTACCGAGAAGCCCAGCTTTCTGCTGGCCTCCTGCTGCAAAGTAGAGGTGGTAAACGGTGCCGATGGCGAACGCTTAGCCGGTTTTTTCTCCAGCGATGCGATAGAAAAGGATGCTTGTATACAGTCATTCAAGAATTGCGCTGCATCTTCTTTACGCTCGAAGCGATGAGGAAGCTCGGCTTTAAACTGCTCGCGCCCCTTACCTGTGGTAAATTGGGCTACGATTTTATAGGAAGCTTCTGCTTCGAACCTATTGATCTCGCGCTCGCGCTCTACGATAAGGCGCACAGCTACAGACTGTACACGTCCTGCAGATAAAGATGGTTTCACCTTTTTCCACAACACGGGCGACAGCTCAAAGCCTACCAAGCGATCCAGCACACGGCGCGCCTGCTGAGCGTTAACCAGGTTAAAATCAATTTTTCGAGGTTTCTCAATTGCACTTAAGATGGCAGGCTTAGTGATTTCATGAAACACAATACGCTTTGTCTTATCATCTTTCAAGGCCAAGGTTTCGTACAAATGCCAAGAAATAGCTTCCCCCTCGCGGTCCTCATCGGATGCTAGCCAAACCATCTCTGCCTCTTTCGCTAACTTCTTTAACTCACTGACTACCGACTTTTTATCGGAGGGAACCTCATATTTTTGTTTAAAATTATCTTCGGTATCAATAGCGTCATCCGTTTTCACTAAATCGCGGATATGACCATAACTGGACTTCACTAAAAAATCCTTTCCTAGGTATCCTTCTATCGTTTTGGCCTTTGCCGGTGACTCTACTATCAATAAATTTTTTGCCATCTATACGTGATTGAATTTTGCAAATAAAGGTATTTCAAAATGGAATGACAATATTTTTTGTCACTTCCTCCTAAAAAACCGTGTTTAGCTTCGTCTATACCAGAAAGATAATATCCAACAGATAAAATCCCGCAAAAATAACCGAAGCCACCCCATTGGTCGTCATAAATGCGCGGTTCACACGCGTCAGATCCGTGGGGCTTACTATATAATGTTGATAAATAAGCAATAGGCCATAAAAAAGCAAGCCTGCGTAATAAAACCAACTCACCTCCATATATAATACCGGCAAGAATACGAAAATAAAAGACAAAAGATGTAAACATTCTGAAATCCGTAATGCTTTCGCTCCTCCAAAATAAGCGGGAATGGAGTTTAATCCTTGCTGCCTATCAAACTCCTCATCCTGCAAGGCATATATAATATCGAATCCTCCCGACCAGCACATCACTGCCAATCCGAAGAATATAGGTATGCTATGAAACTGATTGGTAACCACCAAATAAGCACCTATAGGTGCTAAGCCCAAGCCTACCCCAAGCACCAAATGGCACAGCGGCGTAATGCGCTTCGTATAGCTGTAAAACAAAACCACAAACAAGGCCACCGGCGACAAATAGAAGCACAGGCTATTGATGAAAAAAGTAGCGCCCATAAACAGCAGGCAGTTCACAATAGTGAAGGTCAACGCATGGCGTGCACTAATTTTTCCGGCAGGAATATCGCGCATGGCCGTGCGCGGATTCTTGGCGTCGATATCACGATCCAAGAATCGATTGAAGGCCATAGCCGCATTTCGAGCCGTCACCATACAAAGTAACATCAGGGCCAACTTCTTCCAGTCAAAGGCATGATCCGTCGTCTGTAGGGCTAGAAAAAAACCAATAATGGCAAAGGGCAGCGCAAAGATACTATGTGCAAAAAGCACCAGCGACATATACTTCTTCATTACTGATCGTTGGTTTCTGGCGCTTGGAAATTTAGATTTACCTCGTGAATGGCGGCCAAGATCTCGTCTGTGCCGGTCTTCAACTCCGACGAGGTAATGAAATGCTGGGGCACCTCCTCGAAAAACTTCAACAAAGCTTTTCTAAACTTCGCTACATTTTGATCTGTTTTCACGGCAGATTGTTTGTCGGCCTTGGTAAACACCAATAGGAAGGGCAAGCCCTGTTCGCCCAACCAGCAGCAAAAGTCAACATCGATCTTCTGCGGCTCATGTCTACTATCGATCAGTACAAAAATACACTGTAGGTTCTCACGCTTGGTGAGGTAGGCACGAATAAATTTCTCCCATTCCGAACGGTTCTTTTTGGAGGTCTGCGCAAAGCCGTAACCGGGCAGATCCACCAAGTACCAATCTTCGTTCATGATAAAATGGTTGATCAATTGTGTTTTCCCGGGCTTTTGCGAGGTTTTTGCCAAGCCTTTCCTGCGTGTCATCGCATTGATTAGCGACGATTTACCAACGTTTGACCGTCCGATAAATGCATATTCAGGCAGTTGTGGCGCTGGCAACTGTCTTACATCTGTATTGCTACAAACAAACTCTGCAGATTTTATTAACATACGCAAAGGTAAAGAATTCCGAAAGCTAAAAACAACTCATTTTTTCAAGGCACTATTATTTTAGGTTTTTTTTGCCTTATTTTAAGGAAAAATAGACAAACCAATGCTGGAAATCAAAAATATTGTCAAACAATATAGCAACCACCGCGCCCTAAACGACGTGTCACTACACGTACCCAAAGGATCAATTTTCGGTCTTTTGGGTCCCAATGGTGCTGGCAAAACGTCGCTCATCCGCATCATCAACCAGATTACGGCGCCGGATAGCGGTGAGATCATCTTCGACGGCGAGCCACTCAAACCCAAACATATCGAGCGCATCGGTTATCTGCCGGAGGAACGTGGCCTCTACAAGAAGATGAAGATCGGCGAACAGATGCTTTATCTGGCGCAGCTTAAAGGACTTAAAAAGAATGACGCGATGCAGCGTATCAAATACTGGTTTGAAAAGCTGGAGATGCAATCCTGGTGGGATAAAAAAGTCGAAGACCTGAGTAAAGGTATGCAGCAGAAGGTGCAGTTTGTGGCCACGGTATTACATGAGCCCGACTTAATCATCCTCGATGAACCTTTTTCTGGCTTTGACCCGGTGAATGCACAGATTATCCAACAGGAAATCTTGGAGCTTAATCAAAAAGGAGCCACCATCATCTATTCCACCCACCGCATGGAGTCTGTGGAAGAACTCTGTGACTATATCGCGTTGATCAACAAATCGGAGAAGATACTGGATGGCTCGGTCGCTGATATCAAAAGTTCGTACAAAAACCAGACCTACAGCATCGTCTATCAAACTAAGAGCGGTGTAACTTTGCAGTTCAACCCAGCCTTATTTGAGGTGATTGACCAATCGGCTACAGCTGAAGAGCAAGTGATGACCGTGCGCACCGACAACCAGACCTCCCTCAATGAACTGTTGCTGTTCCTCATTCCGCAGATAGATATCCTGCAGGTACGGGAAATCGTGCCTTCCATGCACGATATATTTATAGACAAAGTCACCAAAAACGCTAACCACACTTTATCCTAAAAGACGATGAGCAAAATTCCATTAATTATACAGCGTGAGTATTTCAGTCGTGTAAAAAAGAAATCCTTTTTACTCACCACCTTTCTTGTGCCCTTGTTTTTCATCGGTATGTACGTCGGTGTATTTTACCTCACCAAGAAGAGCTTTGAAGATAAGCACGCCATTGTTCATATTGTAGACGAGGAAGGCAGCGTGGCGGCTTTGCTCAAAAGCAATAAGAACCTGACCTATACCAATTCCAATGTGGAGTTGCAAAAACAGATTGAGCAGCTTAAAAATCAAGAAGACAACACCAACCTGCTGATTATCCCGAAAGACTTCTACGAAACACGGCAGGTGGAACTACTGTCTGCCGGCAAACCCAATATCACCACCCAAAATGAGGTGAAGGATCATTTAAAGGAAATCATCCGCAATGTAGAATATAAACGATTAGGGCTTGATGGCGAGAATATTAAAAAGATCAACGATAGTATCAGTATCGCTGCCAAGGAACTATCCGAAGATGGCGATGCCAAAGAGAGCCATACAGAGGTTGCCATGGGCATTGCGATGGCTTTATCGGTCTTGGTCTACCTGTCGCTATTTTTATATGGCGCACAAGTGATGCGCGGCATTATCGAAGAAAAAACGAGTCGTATCGTGGAGGTGGTTATCTCTTCCGTGAAGCCATTTCAACTGATGATGGGCAAAATCATCGGCATTGGCCTCGTTGGTTTGACGCAATTTCTACTGTGGCTAGTTTTAACCACGGCCTTGACTAGTGCTGCCACCACCCTCATTTTTGAGCAGCAAGATATCGCAGCACAAGCTATGGCTCAAAACAAGGGCGCTATGCCG
Organism: Sphingobacterium bambusae; assembly: GCF_033955345.1. NCBI lineage: Bacteria > Pseudomonadati > Bacteroidota > Sphingobacteriia > Sphingobacteriales > Sphingobacteriaceae > Sphingobacterium > Sphingobacterium bambusae. Next base: position 5,054,962 of record NZ_CP138332.1, on the reverse strand, counting down.
GCAGCGGGAGGCCTTGACTTTTTGAACGCCTTGCAATCGGTCAATTTCACGGAGCTCTTGCTTTGCTTTTTCGCTTTCTTTCTGGGCGGATACTTCCTGTATAGCGCGTTGTTTGCCGCAGTAGGTTCAGCCGTAGATAGTGAGACCGAAGCCACACAATTCACCATGCCCATCACCATGCCTTTGCTCCTGACTTATATCCTTTCTTTCGGAGTATTGGTCAACGATCCAAATGGTAGCATTGCCACTTGGTTAAGTTTTATTCCGTTCACCTCGCCTATTGCGATGCTCGTGCGTGTTCCTTTCGGGGTTCCTACTTGGCAAATCATTGTGTCCTTGTTGCTGCTCGTTGCCGGATTTTTACTGACCACTTGGGTAGCCGGCAGAATATACCGCACCGGAATCCTGATGTATGGCAAGAAAGCAAGCTTTAAGGAATTGATAAAATGGTTTAATTACAAAAGCTGATAACCCTGAAATTTTTGCATTTTTGTAGCCGTTAATTTCGGAGACAGATTATGCAAAATTTTACACTTTTTGATTTCAAGCAAAAGGTAAACTATAAAAACGAACTACTGGCCGGTCTAACCGTTGCCATGACCATGATTCCAGAATCATTGTCCTTTGCCATTTTTGCAGGCCTGTCACCTTTGACAGGCCTTTATGCTGCCTTTATCATGGGTTTGGTCACCGCCATCTTGGGCGGTCGTCCAGGCATGGTATCCGGTGGTGCCGGCGCCACCATCGTCGTGCTTGTTGCTTTGATCCACACGCAGGGTGTGGAATACCTCTTTGCCACCGTGGCCTTGGCCGGCTTACTCCAAATAGTAGTGGGTGTTTTCCGTCTTGGTAAGTTTGTTCGCCTGATTCCCGAACCCGTGATGTATGGCTTCTTGAATGGTTTAGCCGTCATTATCTTTATGGCACAGATTGAGCAGTTTAAAGTATTGGATGCCGGAAAGCTGGTATGGCTACAGGGAGCTTCCCTTTATACCATGCTAGGTCTTGTTCTACTGACCATTGCCATCGTCTTTACTGTTCCAAAGATCACCAAAGCCGTCCCCGCTTCCCTGATCGCCATCATCGTCCTATTTTTGCTGGTGCTAGGTTTTGGCATCGATACCAAAACGGTGAAAGATATCGCCCAAATAAAAGGCAGCTTCCCTCCTTTCCATATACCGCAGGTACCGATCAACCTTGACACGCTATTCATCATCTTTCCATACGCATTAATTATGGCCAGCGTGGGCCTTATCGAAAGCCTGTTGACCTTAACCATCGTGGACGAGGTAACGGATACACGAGGGAGTGCTAACCGGGAATGCATTGCGCAGGGTACCGCCAATATCGCCAACGGTTTCTTTTCGGGCATGGGCGGCTGCGCCATGATTGCGCAAACCTTTGTCAACCTGAATGCCGGATCGCGGGCACGCCTCAGCGGTATTATCGGTGCGCTAACGATTTTATTGATCATTCTCTTTGGTAGTTCCATCATCGAGCGTATCCCGATGGCTGCACTAGTGGGTGTAATGATGGTCGTCGCCATCAGCACCTTTAAGTGGAGCACCTTCAGCATTTGGAACAAGATGCCCAAAAGCGATGTATTGATCTGTGTGCTGGTTGCCGCCATCACCATCTTGATGCACAATCTTGCGCTCGCGGTGCTCATCGGCGTTATCCTCGCTGCTTTGGTCTTCGCTTGGGACAATGCCAAAATGATCCGGGCGCGTAAAGTGCTTACCGAAAATGGTGAAAAGCATTACTATATACATGGACCCCTATTTTTTGGTTCGGCAGGCACCTTCGCCCAAAAATTTGACTTCGGAAGCGATCCCCAAGAAATTGTTATCGACTTTCAGGAGAGCCGCATAGTTGATATGTCGGCCTTGGAAGCGCTCAAAAAGGTGCAGGATCGCTACCAAGCACTTGGCAAAAACATCAAGTTGCGGCATGTCAATGATGATGGTCGCCGCCTGATCGAAAACACCAAGGGCATGTTGACAATCGATTTCATACAGGATTAACTCGATATATTTCTTTATATCATTCAAAGATGATATCTTTAGTTACAATAAAGAAAAAAACGAGATGGCAGCAACGTATGATACGTCGAAAAAGAAATCCGGCACATTCCGAAAAATTTTAGGCTGGACCGTATTAATATTACTTCTTGCGGGAAGTGGATATGTATATTACAGGTATTACTTTGTGTTCGGGGAAGGGGTAAAATCAGGATACCTCAATTACGCCGTAAAAAAGGGGAATCTTTTTAAGACCTACGAAGGAAAATTAATACAGGAAGGCTTTGGCAGCGCCAAGGTGGGCACGGGTATCTCCAGCAATGAATTTGAGTTCTCCATCGAGAGCGATTCCATCTTTAACCTCCTTGAAGTGAATAGTGGCAAATACTTTGATTTGCATTATAAAGAATATCACGGCATCTTGCCTTGGCGTGGCAACACCCGCTATGTGGTTGACCAAGTGGTCAACATGAAGTAGGTGGAGATTAAAGAAACGCTATAAAAAAAATGAGCCGCATCAAAAGATGCGGCTCATTTTTTATTTACAACGCGTTCACTACTTCACACGCTTATTGGGTTTGTCGCTCATCACAAATTTAAGCTTTCCGCCCTGCACAATATCCTGATGCTTGATTCGGTATCCGTTCACGGGCTTACCGTTCAAGAGCACTTCCTTCACATACACATTCTTTTCCGACTGGTTTGCGGCTTCGATTTCAAACAGCTTACCATCGGCCAAAGTAACACTAGCCTGTTTCACGGAAGGGCTTCCCAACCAATATTCGTCGCTTCCCGGGCTCACCGGATAGAAGCCCAACGAGCTGAATAGATACCAAGCACTCATCTGCCCACAATCATCGTTACCACCTAGCCCATCGTGGCCAGTATGGTATTGGTTCTTCAAGATCATTCGGATACGATCTTGGCCCTTCCACGGAATACCGGCCAAGTTGTGTAGGTACACCACGTGATGAGCCGGCTCATTGCCGTGCACATAGTTACCGATGATACCCTCCCGGGTGATATCCTCTGTATTGGCGAAGAACTTATCTGGCAAATGCATGGTAAACAAGGAATCCAAGTAAGCGGATAAGCGTTTGCTGCCCCCCATACGTTCCATTAGGCCTTCTGGGTTGTGTGGCACGTACAAGCTGTAATTCCAAGTATTACCCTCGATAAATCCTTGTCCGTGTGTTTCCAAAAGATCAAACTTAGCCCTGAAGTTTCCTTTTGAATCTTTTGGGCGCATAAAGCCGATACGGTCATCAAATAGGTTTTTCCAGCTGTCGGCACGTTTGGCGAAAGTCTGATAAACCGCTTCATCTCCAAGGTGCCTGGCCAGCTGGGCAATACACCAATCATCGTAAGCATATTCCAAGGTGTTGGACACCGAGGTGCCCGATAGTTCATCTGGCACGTATCCTAGGTCGATATAAGGCCCTATACCTTCATACCGTCTCGCGTTGGCTGTTTGCACACAGGCTGCTAGCGCTGCTTTGGCATCGCCTTTATACACCCCTTTGATAATCGCATCCGCCACAACGGAAACGGCGTGGTAGCCGCTCATACACCAGTTGTCATTGGCATAATGCGACCATATAGGCAGCATCTTCAGCGCACTTTGGTCGTAATGGGCCATCATAGATGCCACCATATCCGCATTGCGCGCAGGGTTGATCAGGTTCATATAAGGATGGAATGCGCGGAAAGTGTCCCAAAGGGAGAAAGACGTGTAGTTTACAAATCCATCGGCTTTATGCACCTCTTGATCCAAGCCCTTGTATTCGCCGTTAGCGTCCATATATACGGTAGGCATCAAGGCCGCGTGGTACATCGCCGTATAGAAGTTCACGTAATCATCTTTGGTCAACATATCTACTTTGATCTTCTGTAGCTCCGCTTCCCAAAGTTGTTGACCTTCTTTTTTCACCCGCTCAAAATCCCAATGCGGAATTTCCTGCTCCATATTCTGCAGGGCATTGCGCATGCTCACAGGACTTAGGGCTACCTTCAGCTGTACCTGTTCCGCATCTTCGGTAGCAAAGTCAAAATGCATTTTCAACTGTTTGCCTGCCAAATCTGGGAAGTTATCACTTTGGTCAAATTTACGCCAAAAGCCTTTGTACGCCTGCTTTTTATCATCTTGCTGCGCACCATAGTTCTTAAATGGTTTGGAAAAGCTGATGGCAAAGTAAACCGTCCGTGTACGCGCCCAACCATGGCTTTGCATATATCCAGTCACGAGCGTATCGTTAAGCACACGAACCACCGTCCACACATTCTTCTCATCGTAGTTGTAGATACCCGATTTAAGGTCGAGGATGATGTGTGCGTCGGCTGCTTTTGGAAAAGTGTAGCGATGAAAGCCTACCCTATTGGAAGTGGTCATCTCTGCCAGCACCTTTGGATCATCGAGAAACACCTTGTAATAATTGGCCTCTGCCGTCTCTTTGGCGTGGTCAAAGCGTGAGCGATAGCCTGTTTCCGGTTTATCGGCCGTGCCGGGGTTAAGCTGTACCGCACCTACCGTAGGCATCACGGATATATCGCCCAAATCGGAGTGGCCGGTGCCGCTGAAATGCGTATGGCTAAAGCCTACGATCGTAGGGTCTTTATACTGGTAGCCAGCACAATATTGATATACCTCGCCATTGTATCGACCGTTTACCGCGTAGGGAATAGTGTCGGTATCCGGACTGAGCTGCACAGCGCCAAATGGAACCGTCGCGCCGGGAAAGGTATGCCCCATCTTTGCCGTCCCGATGATGGGCGACACATACTTTACCAACTCTTGTTTTTGCGCCGCTGCCGCAAACGGAAGAAGCAACAGCAGGCCTAAATTTTTCAGTTTCATCATATGTTAACTTTACGAAAGAAGACCAAATGGAAAGTTTTAGCTTCCCATTCGGTCTTCCTACTTACGAACTTAATTAAATTTTTCTTAAATAGCAGGGTTAGCCACATAGCTTTGCCACAGGGCATCCAGTGTCTTACCGGTCTGTTCCTGCCAGAACGAATCGTTGTATTTCCGCTCGCGCATCACCTTGTCAAGCTTCACCATGGTTCCTTTTTTAACTTTGGTTTCCAACCAATAGAAGAAACGAGCCGTAATGCGGTAAGCATTTTCGTAGTGATGTTCTGGCTTTAGGTCAGGCAACTTCCAGTTTGCACCGGCATTGTCCACACCATCCACAAAGCGCACATAGTCTGCAATACCTTCCGTAATCCATCCGGGTCCCGAGTTGCCCGGGTAGGCCTGCACCAAGTGCATGCCTTCGTGCGTCACGATATCGATATCGCCTGGATTCTTCTTAAACCACTCCGGGTTAAAGCGAATCACCCCACCGCCTGCTGCCGCAATGCCGGTATAGGCAGGATCCATGACAAAGACAACTTTGCTTGTCGCATCCTTATTGTACTTCTTCGCTAATTTTGGATAGGTGTTAAAGAACGTCTTGATTAAACGTTGCTTCACGACCGGATCAAATTGTGTAGCCTTATCAATATATACCAAGCTATATTTGCCCTCTTTCAAGGTATCGACGGAAACGGCTAGCTCTATATCTTTATCCAAACGGCTCCATCCGTCCTGTGCTTTTGCCAAGCCTATGCTGCCCGCCAATAGCGCTACTAAAAACATCTTCTTCATCTTGTTATTTCTTTGGTTAATTTCTTAGTATTTATCCTTATCTGATGTGAACGAGTAAGGCACGGCATCCTTGCTCACCCCTCTTGTTTTGTTAGGCACCGCGTCCATATCGATCGTCAGTTTACCACCGTTCAAGATCGTTTCGTGGCCGATCCAGTTTTTGGTGAAGGCTTTATTGTTCAATTTGGCATCTTTCACGTAACGGTTTTCGGCCGAGTTGTTGGCAGACTCGATGGTAAATGTTTTACCATTCTCCAAATGCAAGGTCGCTTTTTTGAACAAAGGAGCGCCCATTACATATTGATCCATCGCCGGACAAACTGGGTAGAAGCCCAAGGCCGAGAACACATACCAAGCAGAAGTCTGCCCGTTATCCTCGTCACCGCAGTAACCATCTGGTGTAGGCTTATACATACGGTTCAATACCTCGCGTGCCCAATATTGTGCCTTCCATGGCTCGCCAGCATAATTGTACAGGTAGATCATATGCTGTATAGGCTGGTTTCCGTGTGCATACTGCCCCATGTTGGCAATCTGCATCTCACGGATCTCGTGAATCACGCCGCCATAGTAGCTATCGTCAAAGTCTGGCGCTTGGTTAAATACCGAGTCAAGCATGTTGACGAATACCTTGTCGCCGCCCATTAAATCGATAAGCCCCTGCACATCGTGAAATACCGACCAAGAGTAATGCCAGCTATTGCCTTCTGTAAAGGCATCACCCCATTTCAACGGATTGAATGGCGCTTGGAATTTGCCATCTTTGTTTTTACCGCGCATCAGCTTGGTTTCTGGATCAAACAGCTTTTTATAGTTCTGCGAACGATCCGCATATAGCTTAATCTCTTCTTTTGGTCTGCCTAAGGCTTTCGCTAGGCGATAAATCGCGAAGTCGTCGTAGGCATATTCCAACGTACGCGCTGCGTTTTCGTTGATACCCACATCGTAAGGCACGTAGCCCAGCTCGTTGTAGTAGCCTACACCTTTGCGACCCACTGCCGTCATCGGTCCTTCATGGTTTGCTCCATGCTGCAATGCTTCATACAGTGTGCCGATATCATAACCACGTGCACCTTTTAGGTAAGCTTCCGCTACCACGGATGCAGAGTTGTTGCCCACCATAATGTCCGCAAAGCCCGGGCTGCTCCATTCAGGCAAGAAACCGCCCTCTTTGTAGCAATTTAGCAAGCCTTCTTGCATCTCCTTGTTGATGCTTGGATACAACATGTTCAACAACGGATAAAGTGCCCGGAATGTATCCCAGAAACCTGTACCTGCAAACATATAGCCCGGCTTTACCTCGCCTGTATAAGGGCTATAGTGCACCGCCTTGCCTTCTTTATTGATCTCGTAAAGCTTGTTCGGGAAAAACACCGTGCGGTAAAGCGTGCTGTAAAAGGTGCGGTACTGCTCGTCGGTAGCGCCTTCGATAGTAATTTTACCCAGCACCTCGTTCCATTTTGCACGTCCTTTGGCTTTGATCTGCTCAAAGCTGTCGTTCTGCAGCTCTTTTAGGTTAAGCTCGGCCTGCTCGGCGCTGATAAAGGAAGAGGCTACTTTAGCCTGCACCACCTGCTTGCCAGTTGTTTTCTTAAACCCGATAATGGCTCCGGCATGTTTGCCATTTGTTTTCTTACCAGCAACCTGCTTTCCTTCTTCCAAAATTTGGTAGGTATCGATCGGCTGGTCAAAGACGATGATAAAGTAGTTCTTGAAATTTGGCAGCTTGCCGCGGCTGTAGCGGCTAGAATAGCCAATCAGCATGTTCTTCTCCGGTATCACCTGCACCTCAGAGCCTCTATCGAAGGCATCTAGCACCACAAAAGCGCTATCGGGGTTGCCAAAGGTAAAGCGAAACATCGAGGCACGCTCCGTTGGTGTAACCTCTGCCATCACATGGTAATCCGCCAAGTAAACACCATAATAATAAGGCTTTGCGACTTCCGATTTATGCGAGAACCAGCTGGCACGTTTTTCTTGGTCAAATTCCGCTTTGCCGGATATAGGCATCAATGAAAATTGGCCGTAGTCGTTCATCCAGGGCGAGGGTTGGTGCGTCTGCTTGATACCCCGAATTTTATCCGATCCATAGGTATATTGCCAGCCATCGCCCATTTTTCCGGTTTGTGGGGTCCACATGTTCATCCCCCAAGGCAGGCCTACCGCGGGGTAGGTGTTACCGTTGGATAGGGACACCTTCGAATCTGTACCCATCAAGGTGTTCACATAGTCCACCGGTTCCAAAATTTCTTGGATAGCCGTCTGCACGGCTGCTTTCTTTGCGCCTGCCGACGTCTTTTGCTGCGCGATTAGGCCACTGTTTGCCTGGAGCATCCCCAAGCCCAACAGGGCTATCACCCAATTCTTCGTTTTGCTTACTTTCATATATTCTTGGTAAAGGTCTTTATCTGCCGTAGTATAGTCACTGTAGTTTTGTGGTTATGTAGCTGCCATATGCTGTCAGGTCTATGCCCAACAATACAACATTCCGCTATCCAAAATAAGAAATTATCCCCACCAATCGCTGTTAATGACTTCCTAATAGATTGTTAACAGATTGTTAACGGGCGCAATAATCCGCCTTTTTCAGGGCGCAATGTTCGATTTTTATTGTATTATCGCGTATTAAATGCAGACCTGGGCTCAAGATAGACGGTCTTTAACGATCACATGAACAAAAAGCATATCCCTATATCCATTATTAGCTTCTCGGTGCTATTTATTGTGCAGTACCTGCTTATCTACAATACCTTTGTCTTGCGCAACAACCAATATCAGGTGCAGGAGCGCAAGAGCTTGGATAGCGCCTACCGCAATTTGATGCTAAACGATAAGCTTTTCCTAGGCGGACAGAAGATTATAGACTCCATTATCAAGCCGCGCTATGCCGGATTTCGCGAGGCCTATGGCGATGGTTCTCCAAAGTTTGATAAGTTGACACAATCTTTCTGTGACACCCTCTTCACCGCCTTGCGGGATAAAAGCAATATGGACAGCATCTTCCGGGAGCTTGTCATCAGCAGAACATTAGATACTACCATGAACTTTGCTTTGATCATCACCGATCTGCAGATCACCTTTGATGGTCGCCACTACATTCCCGTGCTCAACGGCAAATGGAAGGTGGATGAGCAAATCCCCCATATCTTAATCGATGGCTCCTTGGATGTTATTGACAAGCAGAACCAAATTACCGGCCTTACGGTTAGCAGTCCGCAGGGCAACTCCTACAAAATTGCATTTGAGCTTCATGCCGACGATCTCGATTCCCGATTTTACAAAATCCTGAAGCAGATGATGCCCACGCTGCTCCTGTCTTTTCTAGCCATCGCCATGGTCATCGGTATCTACTTTTTAACCTACCGAAACTGGCTGCGGCAAAAGAAAATGACCGAGATGACTTCCGACTTCCTGAATAGCATCACCCATGAGTTTCATACGCCGATCACCACCATTATCGTGGCCAACAGAAGCATTGAAAATCTGGATCAGGCATTGTGGAAAGAGAAGATTCCCGAATTGACGGCCATCATCGCGCGGCAGTCCTCCCGCTTGCAAAAGCTTATTAAGCAAGCGCTTAATATCACCGAACTGAACGAGTATAACCTCGAGCAGGAGAGCCTCCCCTTGCTGCCCCTACTGGCGGAGTCGGTAAGCGATTATCGCCTATCCTTAGAGCAGCATATCGATCTGGAATTGATCAACGATCTGCCTGATGCAGACATCGAAATAAAAGTCAACAAGTTCCTGTTTACAACAGCGATATATAATATTTTTGATAACGCGATCAAGTACAATAAGTCCATACGCAAAAGTATCCGCGTGCAGCTTATACGGCAGGCCGATCGCACGGGCATACAGATTGGCGATAACGGCATAGGCCTAGATGAGAAGCAGCTAAAATCTATTTTTCAGAAGTTCTACCGAGGCGAAGAATCTAGCAATCGGCCAGGTCTAGGCTTAGGTCTATTTTACGTCAAGAAGGTTGCCGAGGCACACGGTTGGCAACTCGATGTCGATAGTGCCAAAGATTCAGGCACCCTATTTACGATTTGGATCGATTAATTATTTTTGAACGCTTATTTTTATCACCTCATGGAGCAAAAACGACGACTCTTGTATGTAGAAGATGAAACCGACCTCGGCAATGTGGTGTCGCAATATCTAGAAATGGTGGGGTTCGAGGTAGCATGGACCAAAAGCGCTACCGAAGCACTGCAAGTGTTTAAGGCATCCAGCAATTTCGACTTGGTACTTATCGACGTGCAATTGCCCGACTATAACGGCTTCCAGCTGGCGGCAGAAATTAGTGAGCAGCTCGCCGGGCAACCCTTTCTTTTTCTGACAGCTCGGCGTGAAAAAAAAGATCGCTTACAAGGGCTTAATATCGGAGCAGACGATTACATCACCAAGCCCTTCGATGTGGATGAGTTGGTGCTACGCATCAAGAACATTTTAAAGCGACTGGACTTTCAGCGTCCGCAGCCCTTGCCCCGCGAACCCGACAGTATACTCACGCAGATTGGCGATGTGCAGATCAACCGAAACACCCATAAAATGAACTGCCCCGATGGCAAGCAGGTAGACCTCACCTTGCGCGAGATGCAGGTGATGCTTTTTCTAAATGAAAACCAAGAGAAACTGTTGCGCCGTGAAGATATCCTGCTGCAGATATGGGGGGAAAACGATTACTTTATGGGACGCAGCTTAGATGTATTTATTTCTCGGATTAGGAAGCTGCTAAAGCACTCTAAACAGCTGTCTATTGAAACTATTTACGGATCGGGCTTTATCTTCCGTGTGAATCCACCGCACCGTTAAAAAAAGGTCATTGCGAGGAAGTATGACGGCCGCCAAAGGCAGCTGTGTAGGAAGTGAATCTGCATGTAACACGCAAAGATTGCTTCCTCGTCGTTCCTCCTCCTCGCAATGACGAAAAGTATTCGGCTTCTAAATAGCTTAGATGATCTATATGGCTGTCCGGCTTGAGACTAGCGCTTACAGTTCACTGTCGTATACATAACGAATTTCGTCGCGCAGGTTATAGCGGGAAGCCATCACCTCACCATATGCACCGGCCGTACGTATAGCGATTAGATCGCCACGCTTAGACTCCGGTAGTGGCACTTCCTTACCAAAGCAGTCCGAGCTCTCGCAAATAGGACCTACCACATCATAGTTTAAGGTTGCTGCCTGTGCATGGTCGCCGCCCACCCGTTCTATCTGGTGATAGGCTTGGTACAAAGCCGGCCGCATAAGCTCAGTCATCCCTGCGTCGAGCACCAAAAAGTGCTTCTTGATACCGCTTTTGGTATACAGCACCTTGCTCACCAAGGATCCACATTGCGCGATCAGGGCACGGCCCAGCTCAAAGTGCACCTCTTGTTGCGCCGAGCGCTCCAAAAACTTGTCGAACACCGCAAAATAGGCTTCAAAGTCCGGAATAGGATGCGCGTCCGGCTGCTGATAATCAACGCCCAGTCCGCCGCCTACATTAAGCACTTTGATTTGCGTTCCACGCTCCTCAAACCAGTTCTTCCACTCGTTCACTTTGACACACAAACTTTTGAACACGTTCATATCTGTAATCTGCGAGCCCACATGGAAATGTAAGCCCATCAGTTCCACATTGGCCGACTTGCGAATCACAGCCGCCGCTTTCTCCAATTCGGAGGTCGGCACGCCAAATTTGTTCTCATCGAGCCCCGTCGTGATATAATGGTGCGTGTGCGCATCCACATTGGGATTGATGCGTAGCGATACACTAGCCACTACCCCTTCTTCTTCCGCCAGTTCGTTGATGACTTCCATTTCTTGGATAGACTCCACGTTGAACGTAAAGATCCCATGCTTTAGGGCCATACGGATCTCCTTATCGGATTTGCCCACACCGGCAAAAGTGATCTTGCTGGCCGGAAAGCCGCTGTCTATAGCTTTCTGCACCTCGTTGCCGCTAACGCAATCCGCGCCAAAGCCCTTCCCTTGTATAGTCTCCAACAAACGATCGTTGAAGTTTGCCTTCAAGGCGTAGTGTACATGAAAATCATACTTATCGGCAGCTGCCTTGGCCTGATCCAAGGTTGTATTCAGCAGCGCTAAGTCGTAGTAATAAAAGGGTGTTTCTAAATGCTTTATTTTCTCTTCCTGAGACTTGTTAAACAACATGCGTATCGATCAATTAAAATAAACGGTTATGTAAAGAGCGAAGGGCTTCCGTTTTGTGCTCCGTATCCAACAGGATGGAAACATTGTAGTCAGAGCCTCCATAAGAGATCATGCGTAAAGGAAGATGTTTTACGGCATCGAGCACCCGCGCCGCATAGCCATGCGTATTGGCGCTGAAGTCGCCCACCACACAAACAATCGTTTGGTTGTGGTCTACGCGCACATGTCCAAAATCTTCCACCTCACGAATGATATCGCCAAGGTTGCGGGTATCGTCTATGGTAAGCGACACGGCAACTTCCGAGGTCGTGATCATATCGATCGGCGTTTTATAGCGCTCGAAAATTTCGAAAATCTTGCGTAGGAAGCCGTAAGCCAACAACATGCGGGAAGAATGTATGTGTATAGCCGTGATATCATCCTTCGCGGCGATAGCGCGGATCTGTCCGGTGGTTCCCCCCTCTTTGCTAATCAGCGTACCTGCTGCTTGCGGATCCATAGTATTCAAAAGGCGTACCGGCACATTGTATTTTTGTGCTGGAAAAACGCTTTGTGGATGTAAGATCTTCGCTCCGAAGTAAGCAAGCTCCGCAGCTTCATCAAAGCTGAGGTTGGCAATCGGCGAGGTATTTTTCACCACGCGCGGATCGTTATTGTGCATACCATCGATATCTGTCCAGATCTGCACCTCGTCGGCTTGGATAGCAGCGCCAATAAGGGAAGCCGTATAATCGGATCCGCCACGGCGCAGGTTATCGATCTCGCCAAAGGAGTTGCGACAGATAAAGCCCTGCGTAATGAACAAGGTATTTGCCGGATGTATGCTCAACAAATTCTTTAATTTCTCGCCGATGTATTCCACCATTGGCTCATTGTCCTCATCGATCTTCATAAAATCCAAGGCTGGCAAAAGCACCGAAGGCACACCAATCTCCTCCAAATGAAAATGAAATAAGGTGGTTGATAGCAGCTCGCCTTGCGCAAGGGTAATCTTCTCTTCAACAGGTGTAAACATCTCATTGCCTAAAGAAGCAATATAATTGAAATGGTAATCGATCAGGTTCTTGCCCTTATCGAGCCCCTGCTCGGTACTGAACAATTCCTTGATGAGGTATTCATACTTATTTTTATGTTGTTTGACAAGTTCTATCGCTTCTTCGCGCTTTCCGGCCAAAAAGGCTTGACCAATTTCTACCAAAGCATTCGTTGTGCCCGCCACAGCGGATAAAACGACAATCTGGCGCTCTGCAGGATTCACAATATCCAGCAGCCCTTTGATGCGCTGGGCACTACCCACAGAAGTACCACCGAATTTTAAAATTTTCATAATTTTATTGTAAGCTATTCTTTAAAAACGTGTAAAAGTAATTAATTCAACGTGTATATTAAACAAAAAATGCGGCACAAACGCTGGAAATTGCTTTTGTGCCGCATAAGTAAGATTATGCGGAGAACTACTTCTTCAAGCTGTCTATCAACAGCTCGGCAAGTTCAATACCGATACGCTCTTGTGCCTCGTTTGTTGCCGCCCCAATGTGCGGTGTCAACGATATGCGTGGGTGCGCCAAAAGTTCTTTACGTGGTGTAGGTTCGTTATCGAACACGTCTAATGCCGCAAACGATACCTTGCCGCTGTCCAATGCCTCGATCAAGGCCAACTCATCGATCACACCACCGCGTGATGCGTTAACCAAGCCCACGCCATCTTTCAACAAGGCAAACTCTTCTTTACCGATCGCGGGTTTATCCAAGAAAGGAACGTGTAAGCTTATGAAATCAGCCGCTTTCAACAGCTCCTCGAAGCTCACTTGCTTTACAGGAAGCTCCACCGTAATACCGCCAGAGAATGCTACGCTCAAGGTCGTAGGACCATCAAACAGATCGGTGTAGATCACATCCATACCAAGGCCTAGGGCTACTTTCGCGGTTTCACGACCAATGCGGCCAAAGCCTACCACACCAATTGTTTTGCCACGCAGCTCTACCCCTTTAGCGTAAGCTTTCTTCAAGCCTGCGAAATTGGTATCGCCTTCTACCGGCATTTTACGGTTGGCATCAAATAAGAAACGTACGCCGTTAAGTAAATGAGCGAAGACCAGTTCTGCAACAGACAAGGAAGAGGCTGCAGGGGTATTGATCACGGCAATACCTTTGGAGCGCGCATAGTCAACATCAATATTGTCCATGCCCACACCGCCACGACCGATCGCTTTGATATTGGGGCATACATCGATAAGCGCCTGACGCAATTTTGTAGCACTGCGCACCGTTACGGCATCATAGGCATTTAGCTTATCGGCTAATTCTTCTTGAGGTATATGGTTTGTATCAACTTCAAAACCGGCTTCTTCCAACAGTCTTTTTCCGGCTGCGTCAATACCATCGTTTGCTAATATTCTCATTGTTAAATTAAAAAGTAAAAAGTAAAAAAGTCAAAAATGAAGAGTTGAAACCGCTGCCTAGGACAGGGATTTCAGTAACGAACTCCTATGAGGAATGCTTTTCTTCAAACTCCTTCATCGCATCCACCAAAGCATTGATCGACGAAATCGTCAAGGCATTATAGATCGAGGCGCGGAAACCACCCACCGAGCGGTGCCCTTTAATACCGACCAAGCCGCGCTCTTTCGCCAATTCCAAAAATGCAGCTTCCTGCTCTGCAGTGTCCATCACAAAGGTGATGTTCATACGTGAGCGATCCGCCTCGGCGGCTGTGCCTTTGAAGAATGGATTGCGTTCAATTTCTTCGTATAGCGTGCGCGCCTTAATGATGTTTTCTTGCTCAATCACTTCCACCCCACCTTTGGCTTTCAACCAACGCAGGTTCAACATTGATACGTAGATCGAGTAAACAGGCGGCGTATTGTACATCGAACCAGCTTTAGCATGTTGCTGGTAATCGAAGATACTTGGGATAACGCGAGCCGATTTGCCGAGCAAATCATTTTTCACGATCACCAAGGTAACGCCTGCCGGCCCCATGTTCTTTTGTGCACCCGCATAGATAATATCAAAATCAGCAACGTTGATCACCCGGCTTAAAATGTCTGAAGACATATCCACCACGGTAGGAATATTAACATTTGGTTTCTCGAAAATCTCTGTTCCGTAGATGGTGTTGTTTGAGGTATAGTGAAAATAGGTAGCATCCGCCGGAACGGTGAAATCCTTTGGAATGTAGGTATAATTCTTATCCGACGATGAAGCAACAATTTCAACAGTACCTAGTTTCGACGCTTCTTTGGCTGCTTTCGAAGCCCAAACGCCTGTATCTAAATACGCAGCCTTTCCTCCCTCCGGCAAAATGTTCATCGGCACCATGGCAAACTGCTGGCTAGCACCACCCTGTAAAAACAGGACCGAATAATCGGCAGGCACATTCAACAGCTCTCTCACCAATGCTTCAGCTTCAATGACCACTTGCTCGAACTCTTTGGAACGGTGCGATATTTCAAGAATGGAAAGCCCGGTATTGTTAAACTCAATAACTGCTTCGGAAGCTTCTTGAAATACTTCCTTTGGAAGAATGCATGGTCCTGCCCCAAAATTGTGTTTCATCGTTAATATATTAATAGTAAATAAATTATAACATAGCCATTCGACATCCCTTGGTCAAATGAAAAGCAAAAATAGCATATTTTTTAAATTTTATCACACTTTGCAAACTTTTATTATAAAAAACACAAACATTAGCTTTTTTTAATAAAAATATGACAGAAATAAAACTAAGCACCTTTGTTTTTCGCGGAAAGGTATCTACCGCGAATTTCAGCAACTGGCTCACTATATGCTATTCACAGGTTTGCAGGCGCTATAGATCAACTTTTTCGGCGCAGTGCATACACCTATCAATTAAAAAAATTCGTAACTTCGCATGCGATGTGTGCAAATTTCTTAACACATCAAGTTTTATCGAAACCACATAAATATGGCTGAAGAAACAGAAAACGAAAACAATTTAGTCCCTGCAAACGACAGGATCATTCCTATTAACATCGAGGATCAAATGAAATCTGCCTACATAGATTATTCTATGTCAGTCATTGTTTCCCGTGCCCTACCCGATGCTAGAGACGGTATGAAACCTGTACACAGACGTGTACTTTATGGCATGTTGGACTTGGGCGTAACGAGTGGAAAACCTTACAAGAAATCTGCCCGTATTGTTGGAGACGTTTTAGGTAAGTATCACCCGCATGGTGATTCGTCGGTGTACGATGCGATGGTACGTTTGGCACAAGAGTGGAGCATGCGCTATCCGTTGGTGGATGGACAAGGAAACTACGGATCGGTAGATGGTGACCCTCCAGCGGCCATGCGTTATACCGAGGCTAGGTTGAAAAAGATAGCCGAGGAAATCCTTTCCGATATTAATAAAGATACGGTGGACTTCCAACTCAATTTCGATGATTCCCTGCAGGAGCCGACGGTCTTGCCGACACGTATCCCCAATTTATTGGTCAACGGAGCATCCGGTATTGCAGTAGGTATGGCCACCAATATGGCGCCACACAACCTTTCGGAGGTAATCGACGGTACGGTAGCCTACATTGATAACCGCGATATAGAGGTTTCCGAATTGATGCAGCACATCAAAGGCCCCGACTTCCCAACGGGCGGTATTATTTACGGCTATAACGGCGTGAAGGATGCCTGCGAAACGGGTCGCGGACGCGTGGTGATGCGCGGTAGAGCGGAAATCGAAACCTTGAAGAATGGACGCGAGTGTATCATTGTGACGGAGATCCCCTACCAGGTCAATAAAGCCAATATGATCGAGCGTACGGCCGAGCTGGTGAACGAGAAAAAAATCGAAGGTATAGCTACTATACGTGACGAATCCGATCGTGACGGTTTCCGTATTGTTTACGAAATAAAAAGAGAGGCCAATGCCAATGTGGTATTAAACAACCTCTACAAATATACAGCGCTACAAACTTCATTTTCAGTAAACAACATCGCCTTGGTAAAAGGACGTCCGATGCTGCTGAACCTGAAAGACATGATCCACGAATTTGTGGAGCACCGCCATGAAGTGGTTATCCGCCGTACGAAATTCGAACTGGCAGAAGCTGAAAAAAGAGCACATATCTTAGAAGGATACTTGATCGCATTGGATCATTTGGATGAAGTCATCAAATTGATTCGTGCATCAGATACGCCGGAAGACGCGCGCTTGGGCTTGATGGAGCAGTTTGGACTAACCGATGTACAAGCACGTGCCATCTTGGATATGACGCTGAGACGGTTGACCGGACTAGAACGCGACAAGATCAAAGAAGAATATGCGGAGTTGATGAAAACGATCGACTACTTGAAAGAAGTATTGGCTGATGAGGGTCTGCGCATGAAGATCATTAAAGATGAACTTGCCGAGATCAAAGAGAAATATGGTGATGAGCGCCGTTCGCAGATTGTGCATTCGGCAGAAGATATGCGTATGGAAGATTTCATCGACGATGAAGAGATCGTAATCACCATTTCGCACAACTCCTACGTGAAGCGCACGCCGCTTACGGAATACCGTAGGCAAGGACGCGGCGGCAAGGGGGCTATCGGCTCTACTACCCGCGACGAGGACTTTACCGAGCATATCATCACGGCCTCTGCGCACAACTATCTCCTACTCTTTACGGATAAGGGTCGTTGCTTCTGGCTTCGTGCATTCGAAATACCGGAAGGTAGCCGCACATCGCGCGGACGTGCCCTACAGAACATTATCAATGTGCCGAAGGAAGAGAAGATCAAGGCTTTCATCAAGATCATCAACCTGAAGGATCAGGACTACTTGGAGAACAACTTTATCATCATGTGTACCAAAAAAGGTACAATCAAGAAAACATCGCTGGAGGCCTACTCGCGTCCACGTGCTAACGGTATCAACGCCATCAATATCAACGAGGGTGATGAGCTGCTAGAAGCATGTCTAACGACAGGTAACAGCGAGGTGGTGATGGCCTTACGTTCGGGAAGAGCGATCCGATTCAATGAATCGACGGTTCGCCCAATGGGAAGAACGGCTACCGGTGTGCGTGGTATTAGCCTAGCCAGCGAAAGCGATGAAGTAGTTGGCATGATTGCTGTAGATAGTACGGATACCACGGTATTGGTGGTTTCCGAGAAAGGATACGGCAAGCGCACCGACATCGAAGACTACCGCGTAACAAACCGGGGTGGTAAAGGTGTCAAAACCATCAACGTGACCGATAAAACGGGCGAGTTGGTGGCGATCAAAGGGGTGACCGATGCCGACGATCTCATGATGATCAACAAGTCGGGAATCGTGATACGGATTGGTGTAGATACGCTTCGCGTGATGGGACGCGCCACACAGGGTGTGCGCCTAATTACGCTGAAGGAAACGGACGCCATCGCTTCGATCACCAAAGTAGCCCGCGAGGAAGACGAGGAAATCGAAGGAATCGAAGGATCGGATGCCGATACAGATAACGAAGAATCAAATGGATCGACAGATGCAAATGACAATAACGAGCAATAAACGAGCTTCTAGCTGGCGCGCCCTCGCTTCGGGGGTGTTGCTTTGTATTTCGGTAAACGCCGTTGCCCAATCCAACTATAAGGAGAGTAGCAACAGCTTTGCCTTTTTCACGCAAACCGGAGATTTGAAAAATTTGGAAAGCGCGAAGAAATTTATCGATGCGGCCTACCTCACACGCCGGGACTCGACGAGCGTCCGCGTAAATGTGTTGCGCGCGATGATCTATAGCTCTATGGCCTATGCGGATTCCTCGCGGACCATCAAAAACCCGAAGGATCCTATCGACATCACCTACGACGCCTTGGCGAAGTTAAAGCCACGTGACTTGCAGAACTATGCATCGGAAGCGAAATATGTAAAGCAGAACTTAGCGGCCGCGCATATTTTCCAAGCCAACAAAGCTTTGGGCAAGCAAGATTATACAGCGGCCTACAACAGCTACATGCGCGTTAAGCAGTTGAACATTGCAAACTATGATGTGACTTACAACTTGGCGTTATTGGCTGTGCAAAACAAGCAGTATGAAGCTGCTGTAGGTTATTATGATCAGATTTTGAAAACGGGTGATCCTAGTGCCGAGCGTTACCTCGAGCTGGTGAATATCTACAAAGCACTAGGCAACAAGCAGGCGGTGTTGAATACCTTGCAAACGGCACGCACCAAGTTTCCAGAAAATAAGGCGGTATTGATGAACCTTATTCAAGAGTTCGCGCAGAACACGGAATATAAGGCCATCGTGCCGATCATCGATGAAGCTATTCGTTATGAGCCTCAGAACATTGAGCTCAACTACCTAGCGGGATACTCCAACGAAACGGTGGGCAACCTTGATGTAGCAAAAAAGTACTACCAACAGGTGTTGCAGCTCAACGAAAACAATTACGAGTCCAATTTGGCGCTAGGTTTGATCTATTTGAATGACTTCCTACAGAACGAAGATAATGGCGAAGCGCAGTACAATGCACAAAATTTATTGCTGAAGGCAAACGAAATTCGTCCATATGACGTTAATGCTTTAAAGTCACTATCATTGTACTATGAGAAGTCTGGCGATCTAGCACAATTGGATCGTGTAAAATTATTATTGAATCAACTATCAAATAATTAGGTATGAATGTAAAAAAAGCAATAGTATTTTCTTTATTGGTAGCCGCGGGCACCACTACTTTTGCACAATCAGGTAATTTAAGAAAAGCAAAAGCTGCTTTGCAGAAATTTGAAGAGCTGAAAGCAGCAGGTTCGGCAGAATTGGGTAAAAGCAACCTTGACGCTGCAAAAGAAGCGATCGACTTAGCTGTTGCGCACGAAAAAACCAAAGAAGATCCAGATACGTGGACGGTATATGCCTTGGTAAATGCTAACTTAGCGGCCACAGCCAACACGGCAGAAGCTGCTACGGCTGCACAAGAAGGTATTGCCAAAGCAAAAGAGCTTGACAAAGAAGGCAAACACGCTGAAAACATCAAGGTTGCTGGACAGGTTCTTGGACAGTTCAACTTCAACCAAGGTGTAGCTGCATGGGAGAAACAAGATTTTAAAACTGCCTATGCTTCTTTCGATCAAGCGTTGACCTTCTTGCCTGGCGACACCACCTTGACTTACTACTCGGGTTTGGCGGCGATCCAAAACCAAGATTATCCAAATGCCATCGAGAAGTATAAATTGTTGATCCCAGCAAAGGAATTCTCCTCGCACAAAGCGGTA
The DNA here is from genome assembly GCF_033955345.1 of Sphingobacterium bambusae. Taxonomy (NCBI): domain Bacteria; kingdom Pseudomonadati; phylum Bacteroidota; class Sphingobacteriia; order Sphingobacteriales; family Sphingobacteriaceae; genus Sphingobacterium; species Sphingobacterium bambusae. The sequence goes on along the minus strand of NZ_CP138332.1, from coordinate 5,034,924 downwards.
ATGGTTGACCTTCCAAAGCTTTACTTATCGGCTAAAGATACAGCGAGCGCAATTGAATATGCAGCACAAGCAGCACAGGCCTACCCTAACGACAATGATGCAGCGGTACAAAACATCGAGCTGAACCTGATCGTGGGTAACGAGGCTAAAGTAGTGACTGATATCGAGAGCCAAATTGCGAAAGATAGCAACAACAAATCGTTGTACTACTATTTAGGTATAGCACAGTCGGCAGCAAATAACAACGATAAAGCTATTGAAGCCTACAAAAAAGCGGTTGCTATCGATCCAAACTACTCCGATGCGAACAGAAATGCGGCGGCAACGATCATCAATGGCGTGAGAGATCAACTGAATGCCTTGAACGATGACAAATCCTTATCTAATACGGATTATAACACCAAGGTGAATGCGTTGAAAGAGCAGATCAAAGAAGCCCTTCCTTATCTAGAGAAAGTGGTAGAATTGAATCCTTCCGATAGCGATGCACTTCGCAGCTTGAAAGGTTACTATGACTTCCAACAGGACGAGGCTAAATCGGCTGAGATCCAAGCAAAAATTGACGCGGCCAACTAATCGTTTGCCGTATATACATAAAAAAGGACGCCGATGGCGTCCTTTTTTATGCGTTGATCATTTCTTGTTAGGGCTGTAAGCTCAATTCTTTACGTATACGTTCTTCGAAAAACTCGTCGATAACCCGGTCTGTACGTTGCCAAGTCATATAGGAATTCACATGCAGCCCATTGGAGAGGATGGGCTCGGTGGACTTAAGGTAGAGGATATCGCCCTCAAAGTCGATCTTGCGGCGTTGCACCTTATTTTTCCAATTGGGAAAGAGCGAGCTCTTAATCATGTAGGTAACGATAGCGCTGCTGTTATCTACCTTAAATTTTCCGCTGAAAGCGATGTAGCCATGCAAGGAAGAAAGCATCTCTTCTTCGCTAGCTTGTAATTTATCATTGCTCTTGTAGGGTAAACGTTCTTCCCGGCTGATCTGCACCGACATAAATCCATCTGGCGAATACATCAGCAATCCGTATGGATTTTTGCCCATGGGAAACAGGGAATCATCACCTCCGATGGGAACCTCTATATAGGAGAGCAATTTCCAAGTTCCGACTAGTTCATTTTTGAGTGATGTCATAAATAGTGTTTTGTTTAGTTTATATGGATAACGTATTTTTTCTTCGCTTAGTTTTGTCAAAAAGCAGTATGATGTTATTCTGACAGAAATATTTTTGTTACATTTAACTACAAAATTCATATTATGCTTTTATCGGAAGTCGATACCGTAGAAAATATAAGTAAAGAGACGTTTTTAGCGCAATATTTCCGGCCCCAGCGACCGGTTTTGATCAAGGGACTGGCAAAGAGCTGGGAGGCCTACGACAAATGGAACTTGGATTACATCTTCGAACAGGCCGGTGAACAAGAAGTAGGTCTTTATGACAATAAGCCGGCCGACCCCAACAAAGCGACCGACGAGCCCGTCACCACGATGAAGATGCGCGACTACATCAAACTCATCAAGTCGCAACCATCCGATCTCCGTATATTTTTCTATATCATTACCGATAAGCTTCCGGAGCTACTCAAGAATTTCTCTTACCCCGACTTGGGCTTCAAGTACTTTAAACGCATCCCTACCCTGTTCTTCGGGGGCAGTGAGGCACGCGTACTGATGCATTACGATGTGGATCTAGGCGACCTCTTGCATTTTCAGTTTGAAGGCAAAAAACGCGTGCTCCTGTTCGCACCCAACCAAGCGCCTTACCTCTATAAGGTGCCCTTGTCTGTGCATACCGTGTACAATATCGATTACGAAAACCCCGATTACCAGCTGTTCCCTGCCCTAGCACATGCGCAAGGCTACGAAATCTTTATGGAGCATGGTGATGCGCTGTTTATGCCTAGCGGCTATTGGCACTTCAACCGTTACCTTGAAGCAGGCTTCTCGGTTACGCTACGCTCCTTTCCGGCATCGCCCCTGCGCCTGCTCAAGATGCTGCGCGAGGTGTTCGTAATCCGCTATACCGACAAGCTGATGCGCAAACTCTTTAAGGCCAAATGGGTGCGCTATAAGCAGGAGAAGGCTTTTCGCGAAAGCCAAGAAGCACTACAGCGTAAACAACAAAAAACAGCTTAACATGTCGCGCTGCAATTGTGGTTCGTCCCTTCCCTATGCCGATTGCTGTAGCAAGGTGCATAGCAACCTCGCCGCCGCTGAAACGGCCGAGCAGCTGATGCGTGCGCGCTATACGGCATTCACACTGCAGCTTATCGACTTTCTATACGACAGCTTTCACCCCAGCAGCCGTCGCTACCAAAGCAAGCAGGATATTCGGCAATGGGCGCAGGCCAACAAATGGATGCAGCTCGAGATTATCCAAGCCAGCACGCACAGCGTCGAATTTAAAGCACATTACCTTGATGCGCAGTTTCAAACAGCCGTACATCATGAAAAATCAAACTTCAAAAAAGTACAGGGATTGTGGTACTATGTCGATGGGCAGCTGTGTAGCTAATTTTTTCCAATCAACTTGCATAAATACAAATTAAATTTATACCTTTGCACTTCCGTAAGTGCGGAAAGTATTATTTAATTAACAAATCTATTAAAAATGCAACAGTACGAATCTGTCATCATTCTTACCCCGTTGCTTTCTGAGGAGGCTGCGAAAGAAACAATCGCAAAGTTCAAAGCTATCCTTACAGAGGGCGGAGCCGAAATTGTCGCTGAAGACAATTGGGGTTTGAAAAAATTAGCGTATCCAATCCAGAAAAAAACAACTGGATTTTATCACTTAACTGAATTCAAGGCTCCAGGTGAATTAATCAAAAAATTAGAGCTTGAATACAAACGTGACGAGCGTGTAATGCGTTTCTTAACTATTGCTCTTGACAAACATGCATTGGCATACAACGAGAAAAAACGTAGCGGTGCATTTAACAAAAAAACGGAAACTAAAACTGAGGAGGTAGCAAACTAATGGCAAACGAAAACATCCAATACGTAACTGCCCCTAAAGTAGAGGACAACCGTAAAAAATACTGTCGTTTTAAAAAGAACGGTATTAAATATATCGATTACAAAGACGCAAACTTCTTAATGAAATTTGTAAACGATCAAGGTAAAATCTTACCTCGCCGTCTTACAGGTACTTCATTGAAATTCCAACGCAAAGTAGCGCAAGCGGTTAAACGTGCGCGTATCGTTGGTCTATTGCCTTACGTAGCTGATTCATTAAAATAAGGAGGAGACGACATGGAAATCATTTTAAAACAAGATATTAAACACTTAGGCGAGAAAGACGACGTTGTAGTTGTAAAGCCTGGTTTCGGTCGTAACTACTTAATTCCTCAAGGATTTGCTACTTTAGCTACTCCTTCAGCGAAAAAAGTGTTGGCAGAAAACATCAAACAAGCGCAGTTCAAACAAGAGAAAATCAAAAAAGATGCAACAGCATTGGCAGAGAAATTAGAAAGCGTAAAACTTTCTATCGGTGCAAAAGCTGGTGAGTCTGGTAAGATCTTCGGTAAAGTGAACAGCATCCAATTGGCGGAAGCTTTGAAAGCACAAGGTTTTGACGTAGATCGTCGCCGTATTACTTTCGAAGAAGAGCCTAAACACTTAGGTGAATACGTAGCTAACTTAAACTTGCACAAAGAAGTGAAAGTTCAAGTTCCTTTCGAAGTTGTAGCTGAGTAATTTTCTCGCTTTACAATAACCGTATACTATAAAGGAGCCTCCAATGCGGAGGCTCCTTGTTTTTTGTATAGCAATATGGATCACACACACCCCTATTATATCCGATCAAAGATTAGGTCACGCTGCTGGCCTAAATGGCGAGCCAAAAGGGTTTCTTGACGAATCATCAGCGTTCTCGACGGACTATCAGTGGTTCGGATCATACCGTATTCTTGCCAGCCATAAGTAATCACTTGCCAGCCATAAGTAATCACTTGTCAGCCATAAGTAATCACTTGCCAGCCACAAGTAATCACTTGTCAGCCATAAGTAATCACTTGTCGGTCACAAGTAATCACTTGTCGGTCACAAGTAATCACTTGTCGGTCACAAGTAATCACTTGTCGGTCACAAGTAATCACTTGTCGGTCACAAGTAATCACTTGCCAGCCAAAAGTAATCACTTGCCAGCCATAAGTAATCACTTGTCGGTCAAAAGTAATCACTTGTCGGTCACAAGTAATCACTTGTCGGTCACAAGTAATCACTTGTCGGTCACAAGTAATCACTTGTCGGTCACAAGTAATCACTTGTCAGCCATAAGTAATCACTTGTCGGTCACAAGTAATCACTTGCCAGCCAAAAGTAATCACTTGTCGGTCACAAGTAATCACTTGTCGGTCACAAGTAATCACTTGTCGGTCACAAGTAATCACTTGTCGGTCACAAGTAATCACTTGCCAGCCATAAGTAATCACTTGTCAGCCATAAGTAATCACTTGTCGGTCATAAGTAATCACTTGTCGGTCACAAGTAATCACTTGTCGGTCACAAGTAATCACCTTGCCATCAATATTGAACATGGTCGGCAGCGCATCGGCTAGTATCAATAAAAGCTTGAGGAATGCTTGCGTCATGTCTTCATTGAGTTCCCCTGATCTGATGTATGCTTGGTTCATGTCTTCAGGCGTCAAAGGCGACGTGATGCTTGCTTGATCCTTATATTCACTCGACAAACTCAACCTGATGGATGTTTGGTCAATATATTCATATGAAAAAGTCAACTTGTTGGATGCTTAGCTGGCTTATTCAGGTGATGGTTTCAACGTGATGCTTGCTTGGTTACACTATTCACTTGACAAGGTCGACTTGATGCTTGTCTGGTTCATTTATTCCCATGATTGGTTCAACCTGATGGGTGCTTTGTTAACACATTCACATGACGACGTAAATCTGATGTCCGTCAAAACAAACTTGATGTATGCAGATGACATCCTTTTTGTAGTGATTTTGATCAAAAACGATCAATCTCGATCAAATCCGATCAATTCCGATCATTTTCAAGATAGGCACCTATGCCTACCGTTTAGTCAATTTATTGACTTGTATCTTACTCAAATGAAATTAGGGATGGATTTCTTTCTAATAAATATACAAATTGAGTAACGCTACTTTTGAAAGCATAAGAGAATATTAAATAATTATTAAGCTGTAGCATATCTAAAAGCAAAGCCGTATTAATAAATCTACGTATAATTAAACTTTATGAAATTAAAATCTATTTTATGCTGTATGCTGGTAATGGGATTAACAGCATGCGAGAAAACGTCGGAATGGGGCTTTCGAAATGGAGAAACTGTCAATCTGACTGTCGGACCACATCAAGGCTCAACTGACGATCGCTTGATCGTTACAAAAACAAAGGAGTCCACAGATATGAAACTTCATGACTTTCCGAGGATACCCGGTTACACTTACAACGTCCGTGCAAAATTCGTTATTCTAGATAATCCGCCGATGGATGGTAGTTGCTGTCACTTTAAATTTGTTAAGGTCTTAAAAAAAACAAAATATAACGGTAATGATGTTTTTAAAATACAACTAATAAGAAGCACATTACCTGACGGAGATGCAATCCTTATAAACAAAACAGAAGATGGAGTATTCCAGTTCTCCTATCCGTCGATAACATTAATTCCTACCGACGATATAATTAAAGGGAAGTTAGAAGAAATGAATGTAGAAGCTGCGAGAGTCGCCGCTGCATTTAAGCAAGTACTCCAATCTATCGATCCAATTGACGTAAGCGATCCTAAGTTCAATACAATACTTAAATGGAAACATATAATCGCGACCGTGAGACATGATCCGAACAACTTTGGAAGTGCATATATTGTAGAAGATATTAGCTTTACAAATCGCTGATATCAAAAACAATACATCCGCATATCCACAAAAAAAGTCGTCTCCGAAGAGACGACTTTTCTTATCTTAAATCAATTTGATCTTAGTTAAAGATGTAACGAACACCAACTTGAGCAGACCATCTCGATGGTAAGTCTGACACAAAATAAGGCACATTATCATTTAAATCACCTAATCTGTACTGAGGTGTTGTTGTACCAGCAACATAACTATCAAAAGTAACAGGACGGAAAGAATTATCCCAAAAACTTCCACCACCGCTATATTGCTTACCCCAATCTTTATTCAACAGCGCACCAACATTCATGATATCCAAAGATAACTGAATTGTGTTCTTTTTACCACCAACATTCGTGAAGATGTCCTGTAAGATTCTAAAGTCAAATTTGTGAGAGAAAGGAGCGCGATCACCATTTCTTTCCGCATATTTACCTCTTCTATCTCTCAAATAAGGATTTGCTTCAATAAATTCGTTAAAAGCTTGCCACTGTTGTGCCTCCGTCATGTTATTTTGTGCTACAAAACGCATTTCGCTTGCATCTCTAGGGATGTACATCAAAGCATATTGGTCACTAGCACTACCTGACGAGCTTCTTCCTGGATCACCATTGATAAGGTATGAGAATCTAGCACCAGACTGTCCATTGTACACCAACGAGATGGTTGTACCCAAGTGATTAATATACTGCTTTGTATATGATGCAACTCCAATAACTCGGCTACCTGTACTAAATGGATTATGTCCTAATGTAATATTATTTGGACCATTCACTGTAGCTGTTCTAAAGAAGTTAGATTGGTTCTGCGAAGAAGATCCAGAGAATAAATCTTTCGCCTCTGTATACGTGTAAGCGATAGATCCAAAGAATCCTTGAGCAAAGCTTTTCGACAATTGTGCCGTTGCAGACCAAGAATAACCTTGATTCTCGTTGTTGATATAGATCACCTGCGTGTAATTATCTAACACACGTTTATCATTATTGTTAGCAGCATAAATAACGCGATTGTCCGCACCTTCCAATTGACCGATAGGATCGGTTAAGTTTAAATCTGTAAAGCGGAAAGAACTAAGGTTCTTTGAATACATAAATTCCGCAGTACCTTGGATACCCCATGGCAATTTCTGATCGACAGCAATCGAACTTCTAGCAATTTGCGGTAATCTTAAGTTCTCAGCTAATACGGAGATATTACCAGAAGGTGTTACAGTGCCATCACGCTTTGGCTGATTATTAACATCCGGTATAAATGTGATATTAGGAGCGTTACCAGATCCAGCATTAAGCTGATTTCCTCCTAGTAAAGCGCCACTTTGTGTATATGCTCCAGATGCCCATACGAATGGAAATCTAGATGTAAACACACCAACACCTCCACGAATCACTGTAGATCTATCTTCATTTACATCCCAGTTGAAACCTACACGAGGGGACCACATAAATGCTGGTTTCGGCATTCTGTTAGTTTGGACGTCATAACGCATTGCCAAGATAGAGCTATTAAAGTCGGTATTCTCCATGGGATCTGTCAAATACATCGGAATATCCAATCGGATACCACCAGTTAACTTCAGATTACTAGCAACCTGAAACTCGTCCTGAATATAAAAGCCTAACTGTAAAGCACTAAAATCAGCACCCTGTCTAGGGTCATCCGTGTTACTGTAGTTATATTGAAAAGCACTTGCTAAACCTCTTTCAAAGTTATCGATTGCCGTGTAAGATTGTCCAGTTGCGGGATTGATATCGCTAGCAGGTGAATTACTGAAGGTGTAATTACCGAACGCACTACCAATAAAACCATTGTACATCTTGTAGAACTCATTATGTGTACCAAACGTCAAGGTATGATTACCTTTATACCACGTCAAGTTGTTCGTTAACGTAAACACATTTTGGTCTAACTGGTTTACCGTAGAGAAAGGCTCCGTTCCCAAATTAATAAACTGTCCGCCCCCCAATTGAATGGCAACCCTTGGGAAAGGAGATCCTGGTGCTGAACGAGGTTCTCTTACCGCTGTGTATCCGACAACTAGATTATTAGACCACTCATTTGAAAAGCGGCTATTCAACTCAATAACTGCGGAATTCGTTTTACTTTCTCTTAATATAGCACCATTAGAGAACGTTAAAGCATTAATCGATCTACTTAAATCAGTAGCTGAACCACTAACGTAACTATAGCGAGCTGTTAATTTATGAATATCATTGATGTTGTAATCAAATCTAGCGAAGATTTTGTCTGATTCATTTCTAGTTTCTTGATCTAAGAAACTTCCTGGGTCGTAGCCTAACGCGCTTGCACGAGCTGCAACACGTTCAATATCGGCAACGCGCAATTGTGAACCATCAGCTCCACCAGGGATAAAACTTAATGGAGTAACGTTTTCTGTCTTTTCATAATTCAAAAAGAAAAACAACTTATCTTTTACTATCGGGCCTCCAACACGAACGCCGTACTGTCTCTCTGTGAAGTTTGCAAGTTTTAGACGTTCGCCATCATCTCCGATTAATGCTCCTGGTGTTCTTCCAGTAAGATTTTGATTTCTAGTGAAAAAATAAGCAGACCCTTGAACATCATTTGTACCTGAACGCGTAACAGCGGAGATACCACCGCCAGCAAATCCACCCGCACGAACATCAAACGGTGCCACTTGCACTGTCATTTCCTCAATCGCGTCCAATGATATAGGCGAAACACCTGTACTAGCGCCATTTGTTCCTCCTTCACTTAATCCAAACACGTCATTGCTAACCGCACCATCTATCGTTAGCTGGTTAAAACGGTTATTCATACCGCCGATAGATAATGAACTACCTTTAATATCTGCTTGAGGAGTCAATCTAGTAAAATCATTCAAGCTTCTAGAAACTGTCGGCAATGATTGGATTTGTCTGTTAGAAATGCTTGTAGAAGCTCCTGTTCTTAACGTTCTGCTACCTTCTGCAGTCACAACAACCTCATCAAGTGAAGTAGCATTCTCATTAAATATAACATTTAATGCAAATGGTTCTCCCAATTTTAAATAAATGTCATCATAAACTATAGGTGTTTGGCCGATATAAGTAACTTCGACGCGATAAGGGCCACCAACGCGCATACCAGCAAGACTAAAACGACCACTCTCATTTGTAGAGCTGCTGTATACAGTTCCGGAAGGTGTGTGCGTCGCTTTAATAGTAGCGCCAGCAGTAAGTTGTCCACTAGATTGCGTGACCTGTCCAGTCACACTACTTGTGGTTACCTGTGCTTGAATAGTCCCGTAGCTAGCGAGAACTAAAGCAAAGAAAAGTAGAGATTTTTTCATACTTAATTTTTGTTGTTCTAAAATTAGTACTGCAAAGTTAGAAATCACGGGTGATAATTCTGAAACTTAACATAAACTTAATACACAGAAGTACAAAGAATTAGCGGAGACTCCTCAAAATTCAAGCAGTAGATATTTATAAATTTATAACCCTTAAATAGTTGGCGCTATTTTGATTTTCATAATTTCAATGAAGTTGCCCGTTTGTTGTCATTTTAACAAATTTTAACATATCAAAAATGTGGAAAACTTCTTTGACACAAGTGGGAGCTTATGTTAACATTGGGATAGAATAACGCAGTCCATTTACTGAAAATCGACAAGAACTTATTGAGAAACGTCATTTTTAGATTTAATCTACATAATAATTACCTAGCGAGCCTATAAAACGTAGATATACCTATTGGCGCTACATGGGGCGGATGATGTGCAAGCATGATTGTCCCCTACTCGTGATGCTCATAAAACTCCTTTGAAAAACATGTATATTTACGGCATTACGTAAAATAATCGGGGTATGTTTGAATGGTTCGAAGATAGCAGGCTGCAAAGCATTATGATGTCTATCCTTTGTGGCGCTATTGTAGGTTTTGAGCGCGAGTATAAAAATAAGTCGGCAGGATTTCGCACCGTGATCCTCATCTGCTTTGGGTCTACGGTATTCACCCTGCTTTCGCGTATGGGTAATGTATCCGACGATCGTATTGCCGCCAATATTGTTACGGGTATAGGCTTCCTGGGAGCCGGCGTAATATACCAAGGCAAATTTTCCGTGCAGGGATTAACCACGGCAGCCGTTATTTGGTCGATGGCGGGAATTGGCATGATGGTAGGCTTTGAAGAATACCAACTAGGCTTTGTTCTTACCGCCTTGATGGTACTCGTGCTGTCGCTTTTCCAAAAGATGGAACATTTGCTATCCGATATCTATTTTATGCGCACCATCTATGTCACCTTTCAAGATATACAGGTATCCCACTTGGGCGAATTTGAGAGTTTTATGAAAGAACACAAGGTACGTATGCAGCGCAAAGGGCTCGAAAAAAAAGGACAGCACCTCACCGTTGTGTATGAAGTATCCGGAAACCGCAAGAACATTCGGCGCGCCAGCGAGGCCATTATATCGTTAGATTATGTGTATGCCTTTAATAATATGTAATGTCGAAATACGGACGATGCCTTAATTTATCATGTTCGAATGCCTAGTACCTAGACGCGGTACGCGGCAGAAAGGTTGCCTCATAAAACTATTGCCTCTGCCCTTTTTATTAACCGAAAATGTCGCCTCATTTTTGTTGCAACTGTAGTCATTTGCCTCTGCACTATCCCACAAGGATGCAACAAAAATCCAGCGACGATTTTTTGCTTCTTTTTTAGAAAAAAAGAAGGCCCTGTCCGGGCTGAGGACGGAAGGGATACGTGTTGGGATTTTTTTAATGGTGCGCCATGCCTAGACGCGGTATGCGGCAGAAAGGTTGCCTTATAATATTATTGCCTCTGCCCCTTATATTAACCGAAAATGTCGCCTCATTTTTGTTGCGACTGTAGTCATTTGCCTCTGCACTATCCCACAAGGATGCAACAAAAATCCAGCGACGATTTTTTGCTTCTTTTTTAGAAAAAAAGAAGGCCCCGTCCGAGCTGAAGACCGAAGGGATAAGGGTTAGGATTTTTTTGGAAAACCGTTTTAAAAAAACTCTTCCAAAAAACACCTTACGATACTAATGCACCTCCGTCTCCTTAATATCACAATTTTCCTTTAACCATTGCTCGTCAAACTCCGCAATTTCGCGACGCTCGCCTTTATAGATAAAATAGCTATTCGGTTTATCAGACTTGCCCTCTGTTTGCACCATAGGCATTTTGTTCACGATTTTCTCTTCGGGGCAGTCTTGGATCAACGACTTAGTCTGTTTGCTGGTTGAGCAGGCGCTTAACACACAAAGGGAGATACTGGAAAGGATAATTATATTACGCATATGTTTTAATGTTACACAGGTTGAAAACGTATTTATCCCTTATCCTCCTACAAAAAGCCTGCTAGAATTTGTGTTCCTAGCAGGCTTTTGAAATTTTAACTGATATAGGCGTAGGTAATGCCATCGCCACCGCGGTCGGCATGCTCATCTTCGAAATGCGACACATGGCTATATTTGCGCAGGTAGTCGCGCACAAATTTACGGAGGATGCCATCCCCTTTTCCGTGCAATATCTTTAAGGTAGGGTAACCGATCATGACGGCGCGATCCAATACCGTTTCCAGCTGCCGAAGAGCATCTTCGGTACGCATACCGCGCACGTCAACCTCGGGCTGAAAATCGGCCACCGAGTCGCTGGACATAGCCCGGTGTCGTTTAACGACCTTAGCCTTTTCCTTGCCCCGCAACTTGATTACCTTATTTTTCTTAACCACGGTGCGCAGGTCGCCCAAGGCCAAGATCAGATTGTTGCCTTTGGCCACTTCCATCACTTGAGCTTCCGTATCCGCATCGATTAGCTTCACCCAATCGCCGACCTCGATCAGCTCATCCGAAACATGGTTGGCACTTTCCACCGGCTTAGGGCTCGGCTTCTTCTGCGTATTCTTGTCCACCGCGGCATGCAGGTCACGTCGCAGTTCGCGGGTGCGCTCCTTATCCGCTTGGGCCGATTTAATTTCAGCGATGGTATGCTCGACAAGCTTATTGGCATCCTTCAAAATCTGCCGCGCTTCCTCTTTGGCATCACGAAGCAGCTGTCGTTTGTTCTCTTCCAGATGCCCTTGCAACGATTCATACTCCGCTTTGAGGGTTTCCAGTTCCTTCTCGCGCTTGCCGATGGCAATCTTGGTATCGTGCACCAGCTTTTTATCGCGCTCCAAATCCACCAATAAGGTATCGACCTTCTTTTGTTGGGTGCCAATCTTCTGCTTGGCCGCTTCCAAAATCTCTGGCCGAAGGCCGATCTTCTGTGCGATCTCAAAAGCATATGAACTGCCCGGCTTACCCACCTGCAGGATATATAGCGGGCGCATGGCCACATTATCGAAAAGCATGGATGCATTTTCCAAACCAGCCGTATTGGCCGCAAAAACCTTCAAGTTGGAGTAGTGCGTGGTCACCACGCCGCGAATATTCTTTTTGTTGAGCGCTTCGAGCACCGCCTCGGCCATAGGGCCACCAAAAAGCGGATCCGTCCCCGTACCAAACTCATCAATTAGCACCAAGGTGCGCGCATCCGCAAACTCAGTGAAGTGCTTCATCTTGGAGAGGTGCGCACTATAGGTACTGAGGTCGCTCTCGATGGATTGATCATCGCCGATATCGGCAAACACCTGCCGAAACACCCCTATCTTAGAGGTATCATCTGCCGGAATAAGCAAGCCCGCCTGCACCATCAACTGTAAGAGACCCACGGTTTTCATGCAAACCGACTTACCGCCGGCATTAGGGCCCGATACCAAAATCACGCGATCCTGCTGATCGATCTTGATATTAAGCGGCACAACCGTATGCTGTTCCTTTTTGGCGTTGATAAGCAACAAAGGGTGTCGCGCGTTGACCAGGTTCACCTCCGCCTCTTTAGACAGCTCGGGCATGTGTGCCTCGATATCGATGGCAAACAAAGCCTTGGCGCGCACAAAATCCAGTTTACTCAACAAGCCGTGATAGGCCAAGAGCAAAGGCACATGAGGGCGCAGCTCGGTTGTCAGCTCGGTTAAGATACGGATCACCTCGCGGCGGCGCTCAAACTCCAAATCGCGCACCTTATTATTAAGGTGAAACACCTCTTCCGGCTCAATATAAGCCGTTTGACCTGTTGCCGACTCGTCATGGATCAAGCCTTTGAGCTTACGTTTGTTCTCCGCTAGAATCGGGATACATAGCCTGCCATCGCGCACGGTCAGGTTGCCATCGGCAGTCCACCCGTTATTTTGCGCCTGCTTGAACACCTGATCGATGCGTTTGCGAGCTTCCTGCTCGCTTTTCAAGATCTGTTGGGTAATGTCCAGCAGCAAACGCGAGGCATTATCCTTCATCTTACCGCGGTCGTCGATTACCGTTTCAATCTGCCGTACAATTTTAGTTTCGATGGGCAGATGCTCGAAGAGCAAGGCCAGGTTGCTGTACTGCCCTTCGCGCTCATTGAAGTAGCGGATAACAGCATACACCGTCCGCAGGGACAGCAATATGCGGTAGAACTCCTCTTCGGCGAGAAAGGCGCCTTCCAGCTTGGCCTTTTCGGCCAAGGGCTTTATTGGGTAGAGATGATCCACCGGCAGCGGCGCATCATGCTGCAACAAATCTTTGAATTCTTGGGTTTGACGTAAAAAGCGATCGATTTGATCCAGTTTGGTCTGTGGCTGTATTTTTTCCACCATCTCCCGTCCCGGTTCACTCAAACACTTCTCTTTGATCAGGCTTTTAATTTCTATAAAGCCCAATTTATCTAGGGCATTTTTAGGGAAAATCATATATAATTTTAATTTACTTGGGGCACCACTTCACGCTGTAATACAGCGGGTGGGCGCTCGGCTGCTCCCGATGCGGGCACCGTGGGCAGTGTTTTAGGTGTGGCATCTGCACCGGACACGGGCGCAGGCTGCTGCAGGTTGCTGCTTGGTAAAGGCACCGGCCCTGTTACGGGCACCTGCTCATTTTGAAAAATATTTAAGGTCAATCCTGCTCGGCGCATAAAATCGTTTCTATAGGTGCGGTAGGTCAGCGGAATGCTATCCAGATACACCTGCTGAATAAGTTGGTAAGCCTCATCCCGCAAGCGTGTGTAATATTGCACATACCGTATGCTGTCGCTGACGCGCACATTCTCCAAGGAATCGCCTAGGCGATACTCGCGATCCAGCCCCGTCAACTTCTTATTGACCTCGACATAGATCTTTTTGGATAGCGTGGGGTCGCCAAGGTAGAAGCTTAGGTTTTGCGTAAATTTGGCCGAGTCGAGACCATACTTCTGAAACACTTGGCCATACAGTCCGTCGATAATCTTGCGCGAGCTATCCACCGGCAGCGTATTCAAATAGCCGTCCAGCAAATGCACCTCCGCCATCAGGTCGGCCATCTTCTTTTCCGATAAAATTCCTTCTGGCGCTGATTTTTTGCAAGAAATCAACAAAAAAAACGAAGACAATATAATAAGTAATAAGCGTTGCATTTCGTAAGTTTGTACAAATTTACGAAAAGGCATCTGAATAACCACTTTTAAGTTTTTGAACGTTGAAATTTGACGGAAATGAGCATTGCATTAAATATTGAAACCTTACAAAAAGAACTGAAAACGATGGACGTCACCTTGGTGGCTGTTTCCAAAACCAAACCGGTGAAGGATATCCTGGAAGCCTATGCCGCTGGGCAGCGCGTTTTCGGTGAGAATATGGTGCAGGAACTATTGGAAAAAGAGGAAGCGCTTCCGAAAGATATAGCATGGCACCTTATTGGCCACCTGCAAACGAATAAAGTAAAATATATAGCCCATTTTGTGGCCATGATCGAATCTGTGGATTCGCTTAAACTACTAAAAGAGATCGACAAACATGCGGCAAAGCACAATCGCGTGATCGACTGCCTGCTGCAAGTATACATTGCCGATGAGGACAGCAAATTTGGGCTGGATCATGCCGAGCTTATCGAGCTCTTGCGCGATGAGGAGTTTGCGGCGATGCAGCATGTACGTATCCGCGGATTGATGGGCATTGCCACCAACACGGAAAACGAAAAGGTAATCAAAGAAGAGTTTTACGAATTGAAAATGCTGTTCGACGGTATAAAAACTAGCTTCTACCGTGGCGTAGAATCGTTTGACACCCTTTCGATGGGCATGTCATCCGATTACAAACTGGCCGTGGAAAACGGCAGCAACATGGTGCGCTTGGGCAGCACCGTATTTGGCAAACGCGTAGTCAAACACTTCAAACTCAAAGATGACGACAATTAGAGCGGCGCAAGCAGCCGACTGTCCGGCGATGCTGGAGCTGATCCGCGAGTTGGCGATTTATGAACGGCAGCCAGATGCTGTGACGGTAAGTATGGAGGAGTTTGTGAACAGCGGCTTTGGCGAGCAGCCCGTATGGGGCGCTTTTGTGGCCGAGCGCGATGGCCGCATCATCGGCTTGGCGCTGTACTACATACGCTACTCCACTTGGAAAGGGCGCCGCCTGTACCTAGAAGACCTGATCGTGACCGAGGAAGCGCGCGGGATGGGCATCGGGAAGCTGCTACTGGATAGCACGGTAGCTTATGCAAAAGAAAAGGGTTATAGCGGCATGATGTGGCAAGTGTTGGATTGGAACGCGCCGGCCATCGAGTTTTATAAAAAGTACAATGCAGATTTTGATAGCGAATGGGTAAATGTGTCTTTAAATTTTCAAAATTAAGCAATAGCAGTCTTTTTGCGGGTCTGCTTGCCGCATTGTTGGCGAGCGCTTGCTTTGCTGACCGCAGGTCGGAATCGTCGACGCAGGCCACGAATGGATCGGCCGCGGGAGACACCCTGCACTACGAGCTGAAGCAGTTTAAAGCATTCAGCCCCTACCTCACGGGCACCGAAAGCAGCATAGATTCTACGCTGTTCACCGCGCAATATCCGGTGTTTAACCCAGAAATCGACAGCATGGTGCTGGAGGCGATCTTCATTGATGGCGAGCAAACCGTGGAGCAGGTTTCCGAAAGTTTTCTTGGCGGATTTAACGAGTATGCCGAAGAGCAGATCGACGCCGGCAACGAGGCCTTCCATGCTTGGTTCAAGCACCAAGATTCCAAAGTGGTGCTGAATGAACCGGGGGTATTGACGCTGCGTACGGCGATAAACGACTACACGGGTGGTGCGCATGGCATGGAGATCGAGCTGTGGTTTACCTTCGATGTGGCACAAAAAAAACGCCTTGCGCTGACCGACTTCGTTAGCGATACCACGCAGCTATTGACGGTTGCCGAAAGGCACTTTAAAAAGCTGGAAAACCTAGCCGACACGGCCGCCTATGGCAGCTCCTACTTCTTTGCCAACGACAGCTTTGTGCTTCCGGCAAATTTTGGGTTAACGAGAGAGGGCTTGTTGTTTCACTACAACCCCTACGAGATAAAATCTTATGCAGAGGGTTCCACCACCTTGGTTATCCCCTATTCGGATATTGAGGAACTCCTGACAGAGGAAGGACGCAGGCTATATAAAGAGCTATCAACCAAAATCTAACTTTTAACGAATTACATGCAAGTATTTAAGTTTGGAGGTGCATCGGTCAAAGATGCGGAAAGTATAAAAAACGTTGCTCATATCGTAGCCAACTATAAAAAGGACGAGCTGCTGGTGGTGGTGTCGGCTATGGGCAAAACGACCGACAGGCTGCAGGAGGTTACCCAGCACTATGTTGAGCAAACGGGCGAAGCCTTTGCGCGCTTGGACGCTGTCAAAGCCTGGCACCATCAAATATTAGTCGACCTATTCGACGACCCCAAGCATCCTATTTTCGACGAGATAGCCAACTGCTTTGTAGAGGTAGAATGGGTCTTAGAGGAAGAACCGCAGGATACCTACGATTACCTCTTCGATCAAATCGTATCGACCGGTGAGATGGCCTCTTCAAAAATTCTTGCTGCCTATGCGCTGCACAGCGGTATTGCTGCCAAATGGCTCGATGCGCGCGACTATTTATTTACCGACAATACCTACCGCGAGGCGGCTGTGGATTGGGAGAAAACCGAAGAAAAAATTCGCCGCGACCTGCCGACAATGCTGGATGAGCATGTTATCATTACGCAAGGCTTTATTGGCTCGACCTCGGAGAACTTCACCACCACGCTAGGGCGTGAAGGATCCGACTATTCGGCGGCGATCTTTGCATCCTGCCTTAACGCCGAAGACATCACCATCTGGAAAGATGTTCCGGGCGTCTTGAATGCAGACCCGAAATGGTTTGACCATACCGAGCTAATACCGGAGCTTTCCTACACGGATGCCATAGAGCTTACCTACTATGGGGCAACGGTGATACACCCGAAAACCATCAAACCGCTGCAGAACAAAAAGATTGCGCTGAATGTACGTTCCTTCGTGAATCCCTCGGAACCGGGCACCTTTATCCGCAGTACCAACCAAGGCCTACCCGTGCCCTCCTTTATCTTCAAGGTCAACCAGGTGTTCATCAATATACAGCCTCGGGATTTCTCCTTTATTGTAGAGGATAACCTGAGCCATATTTTCAACCTCTTCCACAGCAACCGCATCAAGATAAATATGATGCACAACAGTGCGATCAGTTTTTGTGTGAGTGTAGACGATACCGGTAAAAACATCGATACGCTACTCGAAGAATTGGAAAAACGCTACAAAGTTTCGGTAGAAAAAGGACTGGAACTGATCACCATACGCTACTTCAATCAAGAAACCATTGACAGGGTATTGGTCAACAAGCAAATTATCAGAGAATTGAAAGACAGCTATACTTGCCAATTGCTGGTCAAGAAACTGTAGTCTACCTACAGATCAGGAAATTATACCAAGGTGAATAAAGCCATTCTATCCGAAGCCGTACAAGACTACCTGCGCCAACATCAGGATGCGCAGGCTGCTGATATGGCCTTGCGTAAATCTCCTTTTACGTCCGTTTCATCCAGCGAGCTGGCGCAACAGATTGATGGGCGACAACGGGCGGCAAAGAAAATAGCACCTTGGACCTTGGTACCGGGTATCTATTATCCGGAAAAGCTGAGCCTCGAACAATGTTCATCGGTGGAGACCGGAAATTTCAAGGCTTCCTTGATACAAGCTGGCAGCAAGCTTATCGACCTCACCGGAGGCTTTGGGGTAGACAGCTTTTATTTTGCCAGCAGCGCAACCAAGGTATGGCATTGCGAGCGCAATGAAGCCTTGGCGGAAATCGTTGCGCATAACTTCCAAACACTGGGTCTCGAAAATATCAGCTGCCATGCGGGTGATGGCATAGCTCTACTGCAGGGCAGCAAGGAGCGCTTTGATTATATCTATTCCGACCCATCACGGCGTGTGCAGCAGCAAAAGGTTTTTCGCTTGCAAGATTGCGAACCAAATATTGTGGAGCATCAGGCACTCTTCTTTTCCAAAGCGCGGTGCATCATCAGCAAGCTAGCGCCCCTGCTGGATATTTCCTTGGCCTTGCAAACGTTGCAACATGTCAAGGAGGTGTATGTTCTCAGCGTGCAGAACGACTGCAAGGAGCTACTCTTTGTGCAAGAGCAAGGCTACGAAGGCGATGTGCAGGTACATGCCGTCCGCCTGCTGCCCCAAGGGCAACAGACCTTCAGCTTCAGCTACGCCGAGGAGCAAGCTGCGGAATCCTCCTTCGGCCCCGTGGATGCTTACCTATACGACCCCGATGTCGCGCTCACGAAAGCCGGTGCTTTCAAAAGCCTAGGCCATAAATTAGGGATCAACAAGCTGCATCCGCATACCCACTTATATACGAGTCCCGATCTCCTGCCCGACTTTCCCGGACGCCGCTTTGAGGTCATTGCCGTACATCCCCTGCGTTCGCTCAAGAAAGGCTTAGGCCTCCGCAAGGCGAATGTCATCAGCAAGAATTTCCCGCTCCGGGTAGAAGATATCCGTAAGAAATTTAAGATTGCCGATGGCGGCGACGACTTTCTCTTCTTCTGCAGCCTGCAAAGTGGCGAGCATGTCGCTATACAGGCCATCCGTCTGCCTGAAGAATAACAGCGCTGTCTCCATCCCGCCTAAGCGGAATCGTATCGAGAATATTCCTAATTAAACCTTCGAGTGGGCAACAGCATCGTTAAAAAGTCCGTAGAATGTCAAGCTTTTTATACAGTCTTGTTGGAATTACACTGCGATTACACATTGTTGCAGGGAAGCTTGTATTTTTAAGCTATGAACAACATTAAACTATCCGCGCTAGATCTGGCAACCGTATCCAAAGGAGATTCGGTGAAGCAGGCTATCGAGCGAAGCGTAGAGGGCGCACAATATATAGAGCAATTAGGTTACGAACGTATATGGTTTGCGGAGCACCATAATATGGAACATATCGCCAGCTCGGCCACGGCCGTGTTGATAGGCCATGTGGCCTCGCAAACGAAGAGCATCCGCATAGGCTCTGGCGGCATTATGCTGCCCAACCATGCGCCGCTGGTGGTGGCCGAGCAATTTGGCACGCTGGAAAGCCTCTATCCAGGCCGCATAGACCTTGGCTTGGGGCGTGCTCCCGGCACCGACCAAGTAACGGCTATGGCGCTGCGCCGCAACAACCTGAATACGGCGTTCTACTTTAAGGATGATGTGCGGGCGTTGCAACAGTATTTTGAAAACGATGATCCTACGGAGAAAGTACGAGCCTTTCCCGGTGAAGGCTTGGAGATTCCCTTGTATATTTTAGGATCCAGCACCGACTCGGCACATTTGGCGGCAGAACTGGGATTGCCCTACGCCTTTGCGGCGCATTTCGCCCCAGCCATGTTTGCCCAAGCGGCTGAGATATACCGACGTGAATTTAAGCCATCCCGCCATTTGGATAAACCTTATTTTATCACCTGCGTCAACATTATCGCGGCCGAGACCACTGCCGAAGCAGAATTTCTGTCGACCAGCTTATTTAATATGTTCGCCGGTATATTGACCAATCACCGTCGCCCACTATCACCTCCCACCGAGAAGGTTATTTACGACGGCATTCCCGAAATCGAAAAAGCAGTATACAACATGACCGCCTGTACCTTTATCGGTGATGCGGAGCTGATTGCCGACCAGGTCCCAGCTTTCATAAAAAAATATGAAATCGATGAAATCATGACAACAAACTATATCTTTGACAATGGAAAAAGACTGGAATCGTTCCGCATCATCAAAGAGGCCTTAAACGGCGCTTCTTAACAGAGCATAGCGAGACTGCCTAAAAAGTAACTAACTTTCGTCATTGCGAGAAGGAGGAACGACGGCGAAGCAATCTTAGAAAATCAAAATGCAGATTGGTTTCCTACGGAGCTGCCTTCGGCGGTCGTCATACTTCCTCGCAATGACGCATTTTGATTTGATAAATTATCTTTTAGGACAGCCCCGTATCAACAAGCTTCTGCAAACAAACAGCGGTGCTCGTTCGTTAAGGATGATAGGTGTTTTTCTTAAACGTTCGTGCATGCATACTATATACTCTCTTCTTGCGGCCTGTGTGGTCTTATCGTCCTGCCAAAATATTGGTTCCAAGCCACGACAGCAGCTGGTAACCGTAGCGGAAGATTCCTTGGAAAACAGGGATGATACAGACTCTACTTTGGTAGCTGCTCCTCCTGCCGAGGAACAGGCCAACGCCGTGACAGCCATGGACTTTATCGAAGGCAAGAGCTACTTGACGGGTACCTACCGCCTATGGGAACCTCGTGATGACCCCGACTCCTTGCTACTTGGGGATTGGCTTGATGTGTACCAACAGGGTAATAACTTGCACCTAGCACCGCTGCAGTATACCACGTCTACTGGATTTGATGAATGTGCCGGTATAAAAACGAAAGCTGTAGAGACCAAGAACAAAAGCTTGCTGTTGCTGCGCCATGCCGACTTAAAGAGCGGCAGCTATCCTGCCATCGCCTTGGCGAACGATAAGATTTGGCCCAACGAGAAACAAGACTTCACCTGCGGTGGTAGCCGCTATAGCCTAGTCGGAAAAGGCGATATCCAAGAATCGTTTACGGTGAGCGAGGACAATGGCAAGGAATCTATTTTTCATGTGGTAGCAAACTACAGCCTTACCCTAACCGACGCAGCAGGTCGTGCCTTTACCTTGGTGGCAGAGGAGTCTTTTCAGGATACCTTTATTAAAGTTCTTTTCGTGGGCGATCTCGACGGTGATAACCGACCGGATTTCATTATCTCCGTGCCTCGTGGCTATGAGGAAGAGCGTGTTTTATGGATCCCCTCGCGAGAGATGACCGAACAGGGTATCAAAGTCTACGAAGCTAGCCGTCAGTTTGACTGCTAAGGACGATCTAGGTATCAGCCGCAAAGGCTGAACTTAGCTGTTGAGCAAACTATGCTGCGCCGCGGTAAAGAGATGCCTAAAGACAATGTTCAACTCGCTATCCTGCTGCGCTCCGCTAATGCCCGCAAAGGAAAATAATGCTGCCGCATCCTGTTTTATACGCTGCACCATCTCTCGACTTAAAGTCGCTATTTCTTGAAGGGCTGTATCGTCCGGTTGTGGATCTCCCCAAGTAGCGTCCATAAGCGCGTAGAGCCGTTTGGCCTGTTCAGTGAGTGCCGAGCGCGACTGATCCACCTGCATAAAGCGCTTTTTCCCAGCCGCCGCATCCCAAGAAGGGTCGGTGGACTTCACAAAAAGCTGCCGCTCCAGCACATCCAGAAAACGACGGAACATCCCCCAATAGTTGACGGCCAAGGTACACTCGGCAAAGGTCATAAAAGGATAATAATACAAGGGCGCTTCATGCTGCCTTCGCTCGGGTAGCAAATCAAAGGCCCTATCCTCTGGCAGGAATACCTTTTCCACCGAGAAGCTGTGGCTCGCCGTGCAAGCCAAGCCAAAGGTGTCCCAGTCGTAATGAACAAGCACATCGTCGCGATCGACAAAAAAGGAATGGTACACCGGATTGCCTGCAGCATCGCAGACTTGCTTTCCCGACTCATAAATCCAAGCATTCAAGGTGAAATGCGTGAGGTGCGGTGCGCCCGTCGCATATTTCCAGTAGCCTGTCACGAGATAGCCATCCGCCAGCTTATCGGCACGGCCTGATGGCTTGCCACTGCCGCCCCAGCATACCTCGCGCTTGCCGAAGATGTTTACAGCCAAAGCAGGGTCTAAAAAGCCGGCAAACATATTGGCTCCCGCACAGAGCGTCACCGTCCATCCAAAGCCGCCATCAACGTAGGCCAGTTCTTCCAACAGCACACATCCTTCCGCCAAGGGCATCTCCAAGCCGCCATAGCCCTTGGGCACCCACAGGTTAAACCATTTCTTGTCATAAATAAGCTTTAACATCTTATCGCTAAGCTTCTTTTGTTCGATAGATAGCGCAATATCTTCTTGGATCAGGTCTAGCGTTTCTTTATGCAACATGGGGATGGGGATTGGATTGAAATTGATCTTTCATAATGGAGCGCCACTTGATATAACCGCCAATAGCGACGATAAATAGAAAGATGGTCAAACAGGCGAAAAGATACAGATCTTTGTAGAACAATAGCGGAACAGCAATGAAATTACTGATGTTTAATAAAATCCAGTTCTCGATCTTCCGCTTTGCCAAGAGCCACATGCCTGCCCAGGCGCTACTGGAAACAATGGCATCCAGCATGGGAACATCAGAATCTGTAAAATAACGGAGGAAGAGGAAAAGTGCGCCATAGCCCAAAATGACGATTGCGAATACCGTGCGCCACTCTCCCTTTGTGCAGCGTGTAATAGGTACCTCGGCTTGCTGATTGCGAAACTTCCAATACCAAAGGCCGTAAAAACTCATCACGAGGTAATACATATTGAGTAAAATTTCGGCATACAACCGCGCCTGAAACAACACGGATATCGTCAGCACGATGGATAAGATGCCAAAAAAGTAGTTGGATATCTTGTTCCTACTGGATAGCAGCACCTGCACAATACTGAAGCCTACGGCCAAGCGTTCTATCCATGAAGTTGCTTGCAGCGCGCTGCTGATTTTCTCTATAAATTCTGTCATCTACATGCGGGTCTCCCCAATAAAAATCCATCGAAAAAGCGGCGCACAAAGCAGTAAGAAAGGAAATTGTCCCTACGCCAGCATTACCTGGATCAGGTTCCTCTCGTATTGTGATACGAGAATGGGTATGTTCTCAGCACTTTCGTGCACCCCGATTGATATTAAACGTTTTACAACAGCGATGCTTTTTTAGGTACCGCTATAAGCCGCAAATCTACAAAACTCTCGCAGTAAATAGAAAAAACATTTACTTACTGCGTATGACATAGTAGTTTTTATGTCAAGTCATTATCCGCTCTTGTTTCAACCAATTTAAGATTGCGTAAGAACATCATCTCTGCCAGCTCCTCTTCAGTGGGCAATACAGTTTTGTACTTAGAAGCAAACAGTTGCTTATTCTCATTTAAAACCGAATATTTGACAATGGTTTCATCCTTCTCTGAGCAAAGTATAATACCAATCGTCGGATTATCGTCCTCTCCACGCTTCATTGCATCAAACATTCTAACGTACATATCCATCTGACCGATATCGCCATGGCTAAGCTTGGTTGTTTTCAAATCGACTACCACAAAACACTTTAGCAGATAGTTGTAGAAAACTAGATCCACATAAAAATGGGAAGTCTCTGTGCTGATACGCATCTGACGCTCGACAAAAGAAAAACCTTTTCCAAGTTCAAGCAGAAAATTTTGCAAATTGCTGATCAATGACTTTTCTAATATGGACTCTTTTCCGGTCAAATCTTCGGGTACATCCAGAAACTCGGCAATGTAAGGGTCTTTAATGAAATCCGCTGGATTATGTTTATCCGAATCTGAAAGTGCATGAGCGTGTTGTGTAGAAAGTAAGCGACGATAGTAACCGCTCTTAATATTGCGTTCTAGTACACGCGAACTCCAATTTTGTCCTGTGGCCTCCTTGATATAATAGTCCCGCTCTGTGGGATCATCAATCCGCATAGTCAGACGGATATTTGTCCAGCTGAGATTCGTTACGCGGTGCGTAACGGATTGGTCGAAGTCGGGAAAAGTCTGGTAAAAATGCCTCATGTTCCGCAAGTTGGCTTCTGAAAAACCTCTTCCAAAGGTATCCGACAAATAGGAAGATAGATTCGTCACCAAATAATCGCCATAGTCTGCGCGGCTTTTACCCTGCTGCTCCTGCTCTACAATACGCTTACCGATCTGCCAATAGGTTTGCACCATAATGGAATTGACCGCACGATAGGCTTGGTTTCGAGCCTGCGTAAGCAAATCTTTGATTTCGTTATAGAAGCTATGTTCGTTATTCGAAAGTTCCATATTCCGACATGTTCATGTTAACTCCAGCGTTTTGAAGCCTATTTCCCGTAAGCAACTAGTACGCAATTTCCCTACCTTGTGCCTGTTTGCGGAGCAAGGGCAACAGATATCCAATTGACCTTCATCAAATAACTTTATGCCCATTATTACATCAGTCTTTAATATTGATTTTCAAATAAAGATACTATGTTAAAATAAATAAATTAGCTCGCAAAATTGGCACATAATAGGTAAAGATAAGAAGTTTAAACATTGATCCAAATTTTTGAGCTTATCTTTAGAATACAGATATCGGTAATAATCTTTCCCTTTTTTGTATAGCCAATTTCCATTTTCTTTGGCTTAATATCAATATTTCCGTCTAAGTTAAATATGGCTTACTTGTAAGATTCGTAAAGTTCATGTTTAAATATTATTCACGCAAAAGCGGCAAACGGTATGGTTGTTGCTCTTAGAAGAAGTATATAAACAAAAAAAATTATGGAAGAAAAGCAGTACAACGAAAAGGGCGACTTGCTCATCGACCTGAGCTACGGGCAGGGCATATTAACAGAGGCTTACAAAGACAAAGATACCGGTGACCTATATTTTGTCACGCGCCATATTAGAAAGGATAGCTAAATTGCTATCCTTTTTTTATTTTTGACCAAACTAAACCAACCAATCCATCGCATGAAAGTTATCAGCTTGCTCTTTGTTACCCTGCTGGGATGCTACATGTGCATAGCACAGCGCTTGGGCAAGCTCCCCGTACACGATCCTGTGCTTATACAGCAGGGCGATTGCTTCTACCTCTTCTCCACTGGTCAAGGCATAACCGTAGCAAGC
The DNA here is from genome assembly GCF_033955345.1 of Sphingobacterium bambusae. NCBI lineage: Bacteria > Pseudomonadati > Bacteroidota > Sphingobacteriia > Sphingobacteriales > Sphingobacteriaceae > Sphingobacterium > Sphingobacterium bambusae. Next base: position 5,009,919 of record NZ_CP138332.1, on the reverse strand, counting down.
TCGCGCGATCTCAAAAATTGGACGCGTGAAGCGCCCGTATTTGCCGAACCACCCGCTTGGGCCGTCAAGGCCGTACCAAGCTTTACGGGTCACATCTGGGCGCCCGACATCAGTTACCACAACGGGCGATACCACCTATACTATAGTGTTTCGGCATTCGGAAAAAACACCTCCTGCATTGCTGTAGCCAGCAACAAAACACTCGACCCGAAAGACCCTGAATTTCAGTGGGTGGACCATGGGCTCCTGCTCCAATCGTTCCCCGGTAGCACCGACTGGAATGCCATCGATCCGAATTTCATTTGCGACGAACATGGGCAGCCTTATTTAAGCTTCGGTTCTTTTTGGGGAGGACTAAAACTGGTTAAACTCAGCAAGGATGGCTTAAGAACAAATGATGATCTAACGAATCTCCCCACTATTGCCAGCCGACGAGCTGCTGCCGACAGCATCCACAGTGATCTGCCTCAGGGCGTAGCCGAAAATGCGATAGAGGCGCCCTTTATCTTTCGCCATAAAAATGGCTATTATTATCTCTTTGCCTCGATAGACTATTGCTGTAAAGGAGCAGCCAGCACCTACAAGATGATCGTGGGACGCTCCAAGCAGTTGCAGGGGCCGTATTTGGATAGCGAAGGCATCGACATGGCAAAAGGAGGAGGAAAATTGTTGCTTGAAGGAAATGCCGACTGGCATGGTGTAGGACATAACGCTGTGCTGAACATCCATAGCCAAGATTACTTGGTGTTTCATGGATACGACGCCAAGGATGGCGGAAAAGCGAAGCTATTAATGGAAGAACTATACTGGCGTGAAGATGATTGGCCGACGCTTTTAAAATCAGTTTATTCTGAAAACCCCTAAAGATCAATAGACTAACGCACACGGAGTCATCGTGATTATCAGCACACGAAAAATCAATCCAAAAACTAGCAAAAAGCTACACATAATTTAATCATTAGACGATCAGTTGTAGATTTTCGACGACATATTAACACATTAACAAGCATTCATAGTTATAAATAATTACATATATTTACTTTTGTTTATCTTTTGTAAGAAAAACAACAAAAGTAATTAAAACCCTACCTCTACCACCATAAGAACCTGACAACGTAATGGTTCTACCGCTGCAGTAAAGATTAAAAGAAGACAGCCCGACATGAGATCGGGCTGTCTGCAGGGTACCATAAAGCTTTAGGAACAATGATTATCGCGACAATCCGCGTAGCTAATTACCTTATACTAGGAAATGCTAGTCCTAAAAAACTTTCAATTCGTGCAGGAAAACATTCCTTTTAAATTATTGTTTTAGAGATGTCCCGTTAATCGCTTGTCATGATGGTATTAAAAACGTTGACCTACATAGCGCTAATTATTAACAGCTCCCTGTTCCATGTGACATCATTTGCTGCACAGGAAGCACTCTCCTATGGCCGATTTGGAAAGCTTACGCTCTACCATCCTCCACAAGAAGCGCAATCGTTGGTATTGTTCGTGTCTGGCGATGGTGGTTGGCAACATGGCACGTTACCTTGCTGAGCAAGGTGCCCTTGTTGCCGGGATCGATGCAAAAGCCTACAAAGCTGCGCTGGCAAAACAAAAAAAGGGCTGTCTCTATCCCGCAGCTGATTTTGAACAGCTGAGCTTGATGCTACAGAAAAAATACAAGTTCAAAGATTACCAAAAGCCGATCTTAGTAGGCTATTCGTATGGTGCAACACTAGTGTATGGATTATTGGCGCAGGCTCCATCCGGAACTTTCATGGGAGCTATTGCGCTTGGATTTTCGCCGGATATCGAATTGCCGGCAGCCCCTTGCAAAGCAAATGGGCTCCCCTTCCATCGCCTAAAACAAAAAAACACCTACTACCTAGATCCGGTCAAGGCGGTTCCTAGTCCTTTCCTTGTACTAAACGGACTTAAAGATGAGGTATGTGATTACGAGAAAACCGAGCTGTTCTTAAAAGATATGCAACAAGCAGAACTCATTGGCCTACCGTTGGTTGGACATGGTTTCTCCATTACCGATAATTGGCTACCCCAATTTAAAAGTGCATACCAAAAGATCAGGCAAACACATTTGGAGAATAGCTTAGGCAGCAAGCATTTCATCTCGATACAAACAGATCTACCTATACACATCCTTGCGGCAAAGGAAAATAAAGGCGATCAGCTCCTGTTCTTCCTTTCCGGCGATGGCGGATGGACAAGCTTTGATCAAGGATTAGCAGCAGCATACACAAAACAGGGATTTACCGTTATGGGGCTTGATGCCCAAAAATATTTTTGGCAAAAGCGTAGTCCTGAAGAAACGACCGCCGCTATCAGCCATGTGCTACAGCTTTATTTAAAAGAACATCCCAATGCCCGCATCGCACTGATGGGTTATTCTTTCGGTGCGTGTATTGCGCCCTTTGTCGCCAATAGGTTGATCGGTAAACCTAAAGAAAACCTAAAGGAAATCATCTTACTTTCGCCAGATACCCATGGGGATTTTGAAATACATGTGAGTGATATGTTGAGCTTCGGGCTACGGCAGAATCCATACGATGTGGTAGCAGAACTACGGAAAACGAGCGGCATACAGAGATTATGTTTGTTTGGTGACGGTGAAGATTCAGCCGTGACGCAAGCTTTCAAACGCATCGGCGTGGCGGTGGAAATTTTACCGGGAGGCCACCATTACAATAACGACTTTAACAGCATCGTGGATGCAACGTCAAAAACACGTTAACCTATGAAATTACAGCTCAAAGCTAATAACTACTATTTTAAGGAAGTCTTGGCCTTTCTTTTCCTGATCTTGGCCGTCTACTTTTTCCGCAAGCAGTACACAGAAATAGCTGAAGCAAGAAAGGTATTGGCGCAGGCCATACCGGAATATATCGGTTTGGGACTGTTGGTGACCATCATTTATATCCTGCTGCAGGCGATGATGTATATCTTCTCGTTTCGTGCTGTGAACAGTAGCATCCGGCTGGCCGAAGCCCTTCGCTTATTTTTGAAAAGAAATCTCGTAAGCGTATTCCTCCCTGGAGGAGGTGTTACGTCGTTGGCCTTTTTTACGGAGGAAATCGAGCGTAAAGGCATTAGCAAAAACAAGATCGGCTTTGCATCCTACATCTTTGGTATGACGGGCATTGCGTCCTTAGCCCTTGTCGCTTTACCCGTCATCGTGTACCTTGCCCTTACAAAAAGTACCACATCAAGCACCTGGGCTGCGCTACTAGGCCTGTTCCTGCTGATCATCACGCTGACTGTGGCCACCTATTCTTTCCTAAAACGCGGAGCTGTCTACAAACTACTTTACCGCATCAGCCCACAGTTTGAGGTGCTTGCCAACGAGATTGGTAGCGGAAAATTTAAAAAATGGGATCTGCTGTATACCTTCCTCTGCTCGCTGGGCGTGGAAATAGTAGGTATTGTGCATCTCTATATCGCGATGGAGGCACTGGGCGTTGAGGCCTCATTGGAAAGCTGTGCCGCAGGCTACATTATCGCCACCTTGTTTTTCGCCATCTCCCCTTTTCTACGAGGCCTCGGCGCAGTAGAGATATCGCTGGTCTTGGTGCTCCAATCCTATGGCATAGCTGATGTGGAAGCCTTGTCCATCACCCTCCTGTATCGGGTATTCGAATTCTGGCTACCTTTGTTAGCGGGCGTAGCTGCTTTCTTCTTTGTTCGGGGTAACATTATTTTACGCCTCTTACCCGGCATACTCTTGACCCTACTGGGCTTTGTCAATATGATATCGGTGCTTACACCGCCGTTTCGAAATCGGCTGCGGCTGTTGGAAAACTTCATTCCGCTAGATCTCATTCATTTTTCGTCCGTTGCTGTACTTATCCTCGGTATACTCTTGCTGTGCTGCGCTGCATTCTTGGTACGAGGACTGCGCAATGCCTGGTGGCTGGCCTTAATTTTCGCAGGACTAAGCCTCGTTGGAAACCTGACCAAGGGGATAGACTACGAAGAGGCTTCACTCGCACTGTTCACCATCGTGGTACTCCTTTTTACACGGCAGCATTACCGACTCAAAGGTGATCCACATCTCCAAAATTTTGGCGTACAAACCGCCCTTTTTATTCTGCTAGCGGTGCTTATCTATGGTATTGTAGGTTTCTATTTTTTGGATAAAAAAGAATTCAATGTAGACTTTTCGCTTTGGCAATCGATAAAAGGAACGCTTCGTAGTTACCTGCTGCTGGAGCCCGATCCAGAACCAATTACCCGATTTGGGATGGGCTTCGTTCGTTCGATTAATTTCCTTGGTGCCATCTCGCTCTTGCTGCTCCTCTATGTGTTTGTCAAGCCTTTTATTTTTCATGTCACGCCGGTACAGCAGGAACGAGAGCGAGCGATGGCCTTGTTATCCCGTTATGGTAGATCTGCAGACGACTACTTTAAAACTTATCCCGATAAAGCGTATTTCTTTGCGGCAGCGCAGGACGGATTTGTAGCCTACAAGACCGCATCAGGCTTTGCCGTAGCGCTAGGCGAGCCTGTATGCGAGGACGACCCGACGACAATGTTAGGCATAGTAGCCGAATTTGAACACTTTTGCCTCGCCAATGGATTGAAGACGGCCTATTACAAAATTGCCGAAGAAAGAGTTTCCCTATTTCAGTCACTCGATAAGAAAGCCCTGCCTTTGGGACAAGAGGCTCGCTTGCACCTACCCACCTTTAGTTTGGAAGGAAAAGATCGCAAATCACTACGCAATGTATTGAATGCGCTGAGCAAGAAAGGCTACGCACCCATTTTACATCCAGCTCCCGTAAAAGATGGACTTTTACAGAAACTTAAGTACGTATCCGACGAATGGTTGACAAGCATGGATCGTAAAGAGATCCTGTTTTCCTCAGGTATGTTTGATTGGGAAGAACTGAAGGCTCAAGATATTATAACTATTGAGAATAGCGATGAAAAAGTCGTCGCATTTCTGAACATTATTCCCGACTATGCATCGGACGAAGGTACGTACGACCTCGTCCGTAAGACGGCAGATGCGCCAGCCGGCGTGATGGACGCTTTGATTGTCGCTTTGATCTCCGAACTTCAAAAACAGGATAAACAATACCTCAACATGGGGATGGCCGCCATGTCGGGCATCGACAAACCGCAGGGACTGCCCGAATGGGCCATGAAATTTGCCTACGAACGCCTGCGCCAATTCCGACACTATCAGGGACTCTACGACTTCAAAGATAAATTTGGCCCGCAGTGGGAAACGAAATACTTGATCTATGAAAATCATTATGACTTGGCATCCCTGCCTATAATATTGACAAAGATAATGAAGGTATAAATGATCATTTCCTTCGGCTTGCTAAGCCTAAGGAAATGATAAAAATTAACACAACAAATTAATCGTAAGCAACGTCATTGTAATCTGTGTAAAACAGATCAATTGAGGTAGCAACGGGTTTGTAGGCCGTTCGATAACGTATAATGCTCGGTCGTGCCGCGTCTGCTAAACTCACAAAGTCATTGTAAGGTGTTGTAGTCACGGTTTTCGTTGCGCCAGCTCTGTCAGTATACGTTATCTCCGTAAATTGCATCGGATAAAATAATCCTAGCCGTGGAAGGTTAGGCTCCCGCGAAAAGACTAGAAAATGCTCATCAGGATTCGTACGGTTTATTGTGGAATAAGGTCGATTTGTTAAGGTATTAATGTATCTATTGCCATACACAAAACGAGAGGCTGTAACTGCACGTGAACTATCTCCTTGTGCTGTAAAGGAAAAAACATTCGCCGTATAGGTCGCTTCGGCAAGATTGGGTAGCTCAAGCAGTTGAATTTGTCCGTGATCGCCACTTCGCAAATCATGAACACTAAAAGTTTGATTGGCAGATAAGCTATTTCTTAAATAAACTTTTAAATAGGTTACTTGTGGGTCCGTTGTCGCGCGAAATCGTAAGATGGCTCGCTGATTTCCCGGCAAGATCGATAGCGAATCTATCCGGCCAGGATAATATACTTCGCCATTTTGGCGGTATTCCCCATACCAAAAATCGGCGGGCTTACAACTATTCATCAAAGACAAGGTCAGTTGTATAAGGATCGCATAGATTATTAACTTTATCATAATTCATAATTAATTTACGTAAACACCAAATAGTTGTAACTCGGCTATAGCGACAGTTAATGCATTGTTTAATACTTGTTCCCTGATACCGTTCCACGTTGAATTCACACGTATTCTAAAGTACCTGAACCCTCCGGGGTGTTCCCAATCAACTTCAAAGTCTTCTCCCGTCCTTGCATATGTTATATCTTCAGCATTTGCATTGGTACCAAAGGGCAAACCAGAAGGGCGTACTCCCTCATAAGTACCAATCCGTGTCCAGCTGTCCCATGATCCGTCTGCTGCTGGAGCATTGCTACCATACAGCTCAAATTCCTTGGGGTGGGTTGCCTGAAAATAAAGCGATTGATTATCGTTCCTTCCCCACATTTTTATCCTGCTGATTTGTGAAGCTCTCCCTAAATCCATGGTGAATTGAAAAGGTATAGGTGTACCACTGCCCCACCATTGTCGCATGGTGTTATAAAAAGGCGTAGCCTCCACTCCGTCAAAAAAAGCAATCTGCATATCAGCGCTATTTGCCTGCCCAGCATTGTTACGCACAAAATCACCATTTCTATTCTGTTCGGAGTATGGCTGTATTCCCGTGAACATGCGAATACCTTCAAATTTATACTCCTCTTGCGGTGTCAATAAACGTTCAATCGTATCAGAAACATTTCCCCATTGATCTCGAACCACTACGCCATAGCGCTCTTCTTGAGGCTGCTGTCCGCGTACACGAATGGTACCATTGAGTGCTCTAGTATAAGTTTCCTGCAGCAAAAGCCATTCTCGTCCGTTAGTTTCGGGATTTAAGCCAAATCGAAATGTTCGTAGAATAAGATTCGCAGCCGCGGCATTTTCATAGAATACATTTACTCCACCGAAGGTACTGTAGAAATGCTCGCTCGATTGAAAAGATTCAGCTATTATTTGATAAGACGGCTTTCCGGTACGAATACGGATAGACACCGGGGCGGACGCTACTTCCCCTACGCTTACCGCCACCAATGTCACATCATAATCTCCAATTTGTGCAAAGCCCTCTACCTTTATGCTATTGTCGTAGAGACTCGCCTTTCCCACCATGGTTCTTCCATTTTCTAGGGTATACGTTGCTTTAACATAACGCAAATCTGGATGAGTAGGCAGGTTATAAGAAATAGTAGCCCCACCGGGAGCCTCCTCAAACGTCAAGTTTGTGGGAGGCGCAGATTGCTCTCCTGTACGCACATGGCTTAAGCCTAGATCTTCTTGGCAACTGCTTACACCAAATGCAATGACCATCAACAGTCTCAAAAAGAAGTTATTCATAAAAGTATTTCTACATGTTTTCATAATCATTATTGTTAGTTGTTTTTACCATCCTCCACTTTGAACAAGGTTGGGGTTTCTCCTACGCTCATTCAAACTGATTGGTGTGAAGTAGTCTCGTTCGGTAAATGATCTTGTGTAAAATAAAGTAGTACGGTAATAGGCGTTATCGGCCGATTGATTGATATTCCAGCCTGTAATGGCTGTATTCAATTCTGCAATACCATCTTTCCATCGTAATAAATCCCAATACCGTATTCCCTCGAGCGCGAATTCGCAGGTCCGCTCCCTTTTTATAATTTCTCGTAGTCCCGCTTGTGTAGTGGGTTTTCCCGGATTAGAAGAGAAACTTTGCCAGGATTCAACCACCCCCGGTAAACCCGCGCGTGTTCGAACCAAATCAATAAATGAATACACTTCCGCAGATGGGCCATTGATCTCATTTAGCGCTTCTGCATAGTAGAGGTAGAGATTGGCCAAGCGAATCAAAGGGTAACCAAAAACCCGAGGTGTATAGGCGTTACTGCCGGCAACCTCTGTTCGATAGTTGTAATGTTTTTTTGATGCATAGCCTGTCCAATTGAAAAAATTAGGATTAACTTTTCCCGATGGACCTGACAAGCGCATATCTACATTGTAAGCGCTGGCGTCGGACCCAACTTGATTCATGTATATCCGACCAGCATCGAAGGCTAAGCTGGCGTAAAATCGAGGTTCGCGATCCATGTTTAAGCGAACCGTCTGTCTGCCCGCAACAAGGTCAAAACGATAAGCATCCGTATTAGGCACTGCGGTCAGTCCATAACGTGTGTTGTACGGATAAGAGATATCCTCTTCAATAGGCACCCCATTCTTTGAGTAGAACTTTTCAGCCATATTTAAGGTTACACTCATAAAGCCTAATAAGGTTCCGGTAGAAGCATTAGCCGTGTATCTGGGTAACATGAAATTTCCTTGTACGGCACCGCTAGCCAGCGATCTTGAATCGATCCAAATATGCTCTGCATTATTCGAGCTTTCATTGAATGCTTCGCGAATACTCATTTGATGATGGGTGCTAGCTTGATAGGTATTTGCCTGGTTAAAAGGCGTCCAGGTGTGCAGCGCCTTTCCTCTAGCATGTGCAAAATCAATGGCTTCCTTACATGCTGTCGCTGCAGCTTGCCATTTGGCCATCGAAAAATTAGGATCAAAAAGTACCTTGCCATCCCGATTACGTATAGACGCTTCCAAGCCGACATTGCCGTTAAATAATGGACTAGCGGCATACATGAGTATTTCCGCTTTCAGTGCTACAGCAACCAATTGTGTAATGCGCCCTGTCTCGGTATTAGGTGTAGATACATCTTCCATTAAGCTGGGTCTGGCTTCATCAATCAAATTGACAATGTAGGCAAAACATTCATCCACCGAATTTCGAGGCAATTGCGACTCTTCATAAGGAGCGAAAATAGGAATGTTGGTATCTCGAATGGGAATAGGCCCATATTGCTTAAGCAATAAAAAGTTATAGTAGGCTTTAAGTACATTGATCTCTGCGGCCCACATCTCTTTTTCTATGTCGTTCATATCTGGGACAGACATAATATTTTCTAAAAAGACATTACAATTGGTAATGCCAATCCAAAGACTATTTCCGCCATTATTGCCATCCCAGAAATTTAACAAGGGATTATCTCCATTTTGGTTACCCAAGGCGATACGCCAATTGGCATATCCCGTATATGTTGCTTCGGAACTCAGCCAAAATTCGTCGCCAGCGAGCAAACCCGCATTGCCCGTTAACGAAAAACTAGGTGGAATAGAAGCATAACAGGTCACCAAATACCGTTCGGCCATAGTGCGCATGGCAAAGGCCTGATCCAAAACCGGCGCATTATCTGGAACGATGTCGAGGAAGCTATTACAGGAAGTCGTTAAGCTAAAAACCGTTAACATGCTGAAAATATATTTTTTAAATTTCATAGTCTAGTATAATTAGAGGTTGGCGTTTATTCCAATATTAAATACCTGTTGTAATGGATAGTTCAGTCCGCTTCCTCCCATTTCAGGATCCCATAGTCGGAAAGCACTCCACGTAAAAAGATTGGTAGCAGTGGCATACACCCGAAATGTCTTAAACTTATATCGCTCAGAAAACTTCTTGTTCAGCGTATAGCCCAGTTCCACTTGCTTCAGTCTAAAAAAACTTCCATTGCGCATCCAAAATGTACTTTGCACCGTATTATTGGCCAATGGTGTTTCACTTAGACGGGGCCAAAGCGCATTGATATCTTTTGTAGATTCTGTCCAGTAGCTATCGGCCCAGGTTTGCAACACAGCATTTGGAGCACTAGGATTACCAAAAGGCCCTACACCTCGGTTTATCGTGGTTGGATTAATGAATAAAGAAGTACGCCCTACTCCACTAAAGAAAAACGAAAAATCAAATCCCTTATAGCCCGTACTTAAACCGAAGCCGTAATTGATTTCTGGTGTCGTGGGATGCCCGATGGGCATGCGATCGTCATCGTTGATAACGCCATCTCCATTGACGTCTAGATATTTGATATCACCTCCGCGCACCACTGATCCAAGTGCCTGCTCGGGGCTATTATATACCTCATTATCATCAACAAATAGTCGTTCGGCGATATAACCAAATTGATGGTTTACGGCACTTCCGATACGCGTTCTATATGGATCGGCATAGATAGGCTCTTCAAAAAAGACAAATTCGCCAGTCGCCAAGGTAAAGGTACCACGCCCTTGTAGCCAGAAATGCGAATTAACGGTTTTGTTAAACATCACCTCACTTTCAAAGCCCCTGCTTTTGTACTTGCCCACATTGGCGAAAACAGGTGCAGTAAGTCCATTGATGGAGGATAGCGTACGCTGCTGCACAATATTATCCCTAAATTGCTGATAAAGTTCACCATTCAAAGAGAGCGCGCCATTAAACAAACTTAAATCCATCCCTAAATTGGTTTGGCGAGACATTTCCCAACCAATATTGGGGTTGGCATACCGGTTTACCAGTACGCCGTTGACAATTCTTCTACCTGCTTCTGCGGGCAAGCCGAAAGGATAAGAATAGGTAGCATTATTCAGATTCACATCGGAGAGATAGAAGAAACGCGTATCCAAAATCCGATCATTGCCCAGTGTACCATGGGAGAACCGAATTTTCAGATTACTGATCACGGAATTTAAGGCTTCGAAGAATTTTTCGTTTGAAACGGTCCAAGAAGCGCCAAAAGAGGGGAAGAAACCCCAACGATACTGATCGGAAAAAATTTCGGAACCGTTGTATCCAAAAGAAAACTGCGCCATATAACGGCTATCATATCCGTAAGTTAAATTTCCGGAGAAGGATACGTTACGACTGGGCAAGGAGCTGATGAGGGAAATTGCTTCATTGACAGGCGTACTAATATTGTCTCGGATGGTGTTGATCATCATGGCGTCGAGACGATGTTTTTCCGCAAAGGTCTTGTTGTAGAAAAATTGGTTTTCTATATAATAGATGGCTGCTTGTGTACGTTCGCCCGCGACAAAATTTAAAAACTCCGTTCCAGTGTCTGGATTTATAGGACGAAACAATAGCGAGTTACCATCTGTAGGGTCCGTACCGATGGGCTCATAGTAAAAAGGGTTGTACACACGAGATTGCGTGAAGTAATTGTTTCTTAGTATATTAACCAAACCACGATACCGTAAACCAGGGGTTACAATCTCAGAAAAATCTTGGCTTAACTCGATTTGGACTTGAATATTGCTGCGCCGCCTTTCCGAATATCCCCGCATCACCTGTGCATAGGGGTTAACAAATAGTGGTGTTCCATCACCCATGTTTCCGAACATAGGATGCTGAATATAGGATTGGGATGCACCAGGCTGGTAAACGGGCAAAAACATGACCGGATTAGCACGAACGGCAGCGTTAAACACCTCTGATCCATTAGTCGGCGGACCGTTGTAGTTCTGCAGGTTGGCCACTGTACGAATCATCGCATTCGTGCTCTTCGTGAAGTTTATCCCAACGTTACTTCGAAGATTTAAAACTTGAAAATTGACGTTGTTATTAAAATTATTTAACGGATCCATCCGCAATAGCCCGTTGTCGTTGGTGTAATTTCCGCTGACATTGTAGGTCGCTATTTGCCCTCCACCGGAAACATTGAGGTTATAATTTTGAGTCGTGGTGGTTTCCTTGGTCAATGTGCCGAGCCAATCCACTGCTGGAAAACTTATTGGGTCGTCACCAGCCACAGTGCGATCAATTTTAAACTGTGAATACGGTTCGATACCTAGCGGATCCCGTGTTGTAACGGCTTCATTGTACATACGCATCCAGGTTACCGGATCGGCAAATTTAAGGGACTGCGTGGGTTTGGAGATGCGCTGTTCTGCACGAAAGCCTATTCTCGTAGGTCCTTCTTGTCCGGCTTTTGTTGTTACGAGAATAACGCCGTTCGCACCACGTGAACCATACACCGAGGACGCCAATGCATCTCGTAGTATCGAGAAGTTTTCAATATCGTCGACCGGAATACGTGCCAAATCATCTACCGTCATCTCCATGTTATCGACCAAGATTAAAGGGCGTTGGTTGGTGCCAAAACTACCCACCCCGCGTATAAAGAAATCGGCATTGTCCGTCCCAGGCTCGCCACTTCGCTGAAAAGCAATCACCCCAGCGGCACGCCCCTGCAAAGCAGATGTTAAGTTACTGGCGGGCACGCGGAGTTCTTTAGGACTTACCGACGTGATGGAGCCGATAACGTCACTCTTCTTTGCGCGTTGCCCGTAAGCCGTGACCACCACTTCTTCGATGCCCTGCTTATCCTCATGAAGGACAACATCAATTACCGTTCGACCTGCTAGTGGAATCTCCTGAGAAAGATAACCTGTCATTCGGAAAACGAGAACGGCATCAGCCGGTACATTCAATGCAAAGAGGCCATTCAAATCCGTCGTAGTACCTTTTGAAGGGCTATTTTTTAAGAAAACGGATACTCCCGCCATGAGCGTTCCCAAACTATCTTTTACCGATCCCGAAACCTGCGTTTGAATGTCCCTATCTAAAAGTACTTCACTTTCGACATAGAAAACAGGAGGCGTTTCGCAAGACGCATAAGCATGGGATAAAAGCGACGAAAAACATGTCGTAACCAACACGACAAGGCATAATCGCATCAGTTTGGCAGATCTACGAAGACCAACAGTAGTCGGTCTTAAAAAAATCAAGCACTTAAAATTCAATCGAATAATTATCATCTAAGTATATCTGGTTAGTTATGAATGGGCATTAGATCACCCAAGAGCAAAGCAAAAGAAAATAGTTAATAATGAAAATGCGGGTATTGCGAATAAATTAACACAAACGATTGTTTGAAATACTACAACGTTTGAAATTCCCCTACCATCAGCGAAATTGTCAACTAATTTCGAGATGAATAAATGTCATTTCAAGGAAAACTTTACATCCCCTAAAGTATTTCCCTCTCCGGTTCGTCTACCTAAAAAAACAAACATGGCAAAGCGCATTATTCTGCTGATTATACTTTTGGTAATCGGCGATATTTACTTTTATCAGGCGGTCTCCACTTTGACGGTAGTTCCCGGTATGGCCTTTCTTTATTGGGCCATCGACTTGGGCTTGATCTTCGCGCTGAGCAGCATTGCTTTGGTTCCGGCTTTTCGTGCGCGCGCCAAGGATTATCTCCCTTGGCTTATTAGTGCGCTCATGCTATCGCTCATTCCTAAACTCCTTGCCTCGCCTATATTGCTGGGCGAAGATATCGTTCGGCTGCTAACCGGATTTGCATATCGAAATATCTACGTGAGTGAAGCGGCACTGCTTATCGCTGTAGGCACTTTCCTGATTATGATTTTCGGGCTTACACGAGGCAAATACCACTACAAGGTGCGGCGGGAGACCTTATACTTCCCAAACCTGCCTACAGCTTTCGACGGCTTCACCATCACGCAGCTTTCCGATATTCACTCGGGAAGTTTGAAAAATAAACGACGCGTGCAGCAAGGCGTTGATCTCGCCAATGCGCAGGAAAGTGATCTCATCCTATTTACCGGTGATTTGGTCAATAATACGGCCGAGGAGATGAAACCTTGGAGCAGCACCTTTGGTGAATTGCGGGCCAGCTATGGTAAATATTCCGTGCTGGGAAACCATGACTATGGCGATTACGTGCGCTGGGAAAGCCAACAGGCAAAATCGTACAACCTGCAGCAACTCGAAGAAGTCCACCACGAGATCGGTTTTCAGTTGCTACGCAACAGGTCCATGAACATTCACAAAGGCAACGCAAGCATTTCGTTGGTAGGCGTAGAAAATTGGGGCAAGGGAGGTTTCCAGCAATACGGCGACTTGAATAGGGCGACGGAAAACGTAGATAAAGCTGCGTTCAAAATCTTGATGTCCCACGATCCTTCGCATTGGACAGAGCAGGTAATCGATCACCCGCAGGACGTACAGCTGACCTTATCAGGTCATACGCACGGTATGCAATTTGGCCTCGACCTACCCTTTCTCCGCTGGAGCCCCATCCAATACTTCTATAAGCAGTGGGCTGGGCTTTATCAGCAGGACGGAAAATACCTGTATGTAAACCGGGGTTTCGGTTTCCATGGTTTGCAAGGGCGCATTGGTATATGGCCGGAAATTACGGTGTTGACCTTAAAAAAAGCAAAAGTATCAACATCAGTTTAGGTCTGCGTACTCGATCAAACCGTTACAAAGCAACTGTAAGCGTGCTTATTAAGAACTAAGTGAATATCAAACACAAACAGCAAAACAAGGCCTAGCATGAGCCCAGTAGCTGTTTTGCACGATCGATTAGGTAGAATACACGAGCTAGGTAATCGAAAAAACCGCTTGCAATATTGCTTTTTTTATGCTACATTGCTGTATTAGTTTTCTTTTATCTACTTTTGAAAAAAGACGAAGCGCCATGGAAGAGAAAAGCAAAAAAATAACGGTTTTGTATGTGGATGACGAAGAAAATAACCTGATTTCTTTTAAAGCTACTTTCCGTCTAAAATACCAAGTATTCACGGCAATAAGCGGAGCAAAAGCATTGGAGATTGTTCGCAAGAATGCCATCGACGTGATTATCACCGACCAACGTATGCCGGAGATGACGGGCGTAGAATTTTTGGAGGAGATCATTAAGATTGACCCAGATCCGATGCGTATACTATTGACAGGCTACACGGATATGGCGGCCGTAGTGGACGCGGTGAACAAAGGGAAAATCTTCCACTACTTGAATAAACCTTGGAGCGAAGAAGAGCTTGATCAGACTATTCAGCGAGCCTATGAGCTTTATGCCGAGCGCAAACAAATATTGGAGACCTACTCCAAACTAGAAGTATCCAACGAGCAACTGGAATTTTTGCTTCGCCAAAAACTATTGTCATAAACAGGCTATTTCTAGCCATCTAAACAAAATACTTTTAACGTATAACAAAAGGGCGTCTTTTTTTGAAAAACGCCCTTTTGTTATAGCTACTATTTGGCCGGAACCACCACGGTGAAAGTCGTCCCTTCTCCCAACTCCGACTCGACCGATATGGTACCTTGAAGTTTAAGCAACGCACTTTGCACATTATACAAACCAAAGCCCATACCTTGCGCCTGATCACTGGCTCGGAAAAACAAAGTAAAGATATCGTCGATATGTTCTTTGGGAATTCCTATTCCTGTATCACGCACGGTAATTTTGGCTTCGCCATTGGCGACTTTAACGGCAAGATCAATCTTTTTATCTTGATGCTCCTGACGCTGATATTTGAACGCATTGGACAACAGATTGTGCAGGATAAGTTCCAGCACCACCTTATCGCTACGAAATAGCGTATACTGATCAACATGCGTGTTTAAAACAACAGTACCACTGCGTGTGGACACCTTGTAGAATTCACTAATATCTTCAAACAACTGTTCGAAATTGATATCCGAAAGCGTTAAATCTCCGCGGCGTAAAAGATAGTAATCCCGTAGGCTATCAATATAGGCATCGAGCTTCGTCAAGGAATCGACCATAAGGCGCAACAACTCATGAATATGCTCTACTTGATCAAACTGCAGCGCCAATTTCACGGCAGACAACACGCCGGATAGCGGATCACGCAGATCGTGGCTCACACTATAGGCAAACTTGTCCAACTCATCATATGCCTTTGTCAACTGTTCATTTTGGATGTCCAGCAAGGAGTTAGCCACATAGAATTTATCGGCTTCTTCGATCGAAGTGATAATCTCCTCCTCCATCCAAGGCTTGCGCACAAAGCGAAAGATGTGCCCTTTATTGACCGCATCGACAACCGTTTCCATATCGGCATAAGCCGTCAACAAAATACGAATAGGACGCGGATAGTCCTTTTTTATGCGCTGCAGAAAATTTACCCCCAATTCATCCGGCATACGTTGATCACAAAAGATAATACGTATGTGCGGATTGGCTGCCAAAATCTCTTCGGCTTCCTTGGTGCTCGATGCGATGTGTACCTCATACTGGTATCTAAAGTTAGCTTTAAATCCAACTAGGTTATTGACCTCATCATCTATGTAAAGTATCTGTAGCTTATTTTGCATAATCGAATAACGCTAAAATGTTAGTCTGGCAAGCGATACACGAAGTTAATCATATTTACGTGGTTTAGGGAGCCTTTTATAAAATATTCTGCTCTATAGGGATCACCAATGTAAAAGAAGTTCCTTCACCCAATGTGGAATCGACAATAATGCGGCCGTGGTGCTTAGCAATGGTATTGTAAGCGATCGACATCCCGAGACCAGTGCCCTCGCCGACATCCTTGGTCGTGAAAAATGGTTCAAAAATCTTTTCCCGAATTTCCTCTGGAATACCGACCCCATTATCGACAATACGGATAAAGACGTACTTCTCATCTTCGTGAATACCGGTTTCAATATGCAAGGTACCACCACCATTATTTTTGAACTTATCGTTGATGGCATACACGGCGTTGGTGAGCACATTTAAGAACACCTGATTCAGCTTTCCAGCATGGCATTCTACTTTTGGAATATCGCCGTATATGGTCTCTACGGTAATTCCATCGCGTACCAAGCTACTTAGGATAACCAGTGTAGACTCGAGCCCCTCGTTGATATCAGCGAATTTAACGGTATCCTCATCGACGCGAGAGAATATACGCAGACTTTTAACAATCTCGGCGGTTCGGTGAGCGCCGTCATGCATACCTTTTAATAAGAACTCGATTTCCGTCTTCAGGTAGTCGACATCCATCTCTTGTTTGAATGTTTCGATACGATCTTTCTTATCGGTCAGTGAGATCTGTTCGTCAAAAGCCAATTTCTCAATTTCATACAATGTCTCCCACAGCATGTTGATATCACGCTTTAAGGGTGCCACATTCGACGTCACAAAATTAATCGGGTTATTGATCTCGTGCGCGACACCTGCGGTAAGCTGACCCAAAGAGGCCATCTTCTCTGCTTCGACAAGCTGCGACTGCGCTTCCTTCAAATTCCGTAAGGCATCATGCAAAGATTCATTGGAGCTCGTCAACGCACGGGTGCGCTCGACAACCTTCAACTCCAACATGGTATTCTGCTCGCGTATCAACCGCTCATTTTCCAAAGAAGCAGCCAATTCACGCGCCTGCGAGGCGTCTTTTTCTTTTCGATATAGGTTGATCTTATCCCCCAATGCAAAGGAAAGCAAGAGCGCTTCCAAGGAAGCCCCAATCTGAACGATGTGCGCCGTCCACAAATTGTAGGGCACAATACCGTAATCCTTCAGCACATAAATGATTACGCTACCTAAAAATATTCCCCAAGCAATCAAAAATAGTGTGGCAGACTTATTTCCATTCTTGTAGGTCAACAGACCGGTTAACAACACAATAAGCGAACCTGATGCGGCTACAAAATTCACCATATTGTAGCTGATGACCGCTTTATCAAACAACAAGAACAATAGGGCGATGACATCCCCTAAAATGACCAGATTCAACCATTTCAAGAGTTTGGGTGCGTAAGCCTTTACATTCAGGAACGACTTTACAAAAATTACGGAAGCAATACCCGACATGGCCCCAGCGAAGGTAATCAAATGTCGGCTGGCCAAAATAGTATCTGGGAAGAAACGATTGAGGTAACCTAAAATAGCAACCTGAGCTACAGCTACCCAGAAGATATAATGTACATAAACTAAATAGTGCTTATCGCCTGCAGAAAAATACAGAAACAAGTTGTACAACAACATCGTCAGCATAATACCTACGTAAATACCCGATCGAAAGTCAAATCTGGAAATCTCGCCTACCACGGATTTCTCGTCGGACAAGCTCATGGGCACCAACACCTGCTTGCTACTAACCACTTTGAGGTAACAGGTAGCCGACTCGCCCTTTTTTAGCGAAAGGTCGAAGGTGTAAAACTGATGCTCAAACCTTCGTTTTCCCAAGGAATCGGAAAGATGGACAACCGCACTATCACGCGCTGCACCACGCACAGTGTACAAGGTAATTTCATCGATAACGGGATTGCTGACATTGAGCACGAGGTGCTCTTCATCAGACTGGTTGACTAGGTTAAACTTTATCCAGTTATTGAATTCGCTCACCCCAAAATTTGGCACCATTGTGCGCGATGGTTTAAACAGCAAATCCTTCGCGATGGCTCCATCTAAGGTCAAATTATTGCTGGAATCCTGAAAAACAGAGACCTCCCGCCCAAAATAACTAATAACCTGCTGGGACGTAATACTGATCGTAGGCTGTGCCGCCGCATGAAACAGTGTACCACAAAACAGAAAAGCAATAAAAACTAGCCTAAATACCATAACCCTTTTTCTCAAGACAAACCTAAGGTACTCCTCATTTCTTGGAAACCAATTTCCTTTTTTAAACAATTTGCGGCAAAATCAAGTCCACATCGAAGTAGCGCCTGCCAGATGGAATATCTTCGCCCAACATGATGCGGCGTGCTACTTCCGTTGCGATGCCACCACCTAAGACAACGGAGGAAGCTAGCTGCGGCCAAGAGCGCAATGTCTTGCCCACCTCAGCAAAAGACTGTTTCATCCTTGCTGAAAGCTGTTCGGCATCTACCAACTTCAAGATAAGCGCCAAGCGCTCCTGCCCTGACAAGCTGCTCACTTTGTCGATATCCTCTTGAGGTACTAGGCCATGTAGAATGGCTCGATCAGGCTCGATATCAAAACGTTCGATATCAACCATACAGCGGTCGTTCGTTTCCATAAGTACCGGGATGCCCTGTTTACGAGCTGCTACCCGGCTTTTCAATTTAATCTCCAGACCATCGCACACTTCGACAAGTATATCCAACCGGCCGTTTTCCAACAGAAAAGTATCCATGTTTTCCGCTGTCAATCCGGAATTAAAAAGCTCTACCTGAATAAAGGGATCGATCTCTGCAATCTCACGAGCAGCGATCACCGTTTTGGGGATATCTAAGTTGTGAATCCCGGTTCTAATGCGATTTAAATTGCTAAGCTCTACCGTATCGAAATCGGCAAGCCTTAATGTCCCACAGGCACGCTCCATGGCCATGGTTAAGGCTATGGATTGCCCAACAGACAAGCCGATAATGCCAACGACCTTATGTGATAGGGTATCTTGCTCTGCTTGTGTAATCTTGTTTTGGTTTCGATTGGTACGAACGCGGACAAACTCTTCTTCTGCCAAGGTATGCACCAGCCTATTGCTCCAGGGGTAATATACCCAAACGCCGTAGCTGGATAAAGAAGTTCCGTTTAGATGTTCTGTAATGTAGGTAGCAAATTCCGCGTCACTGGGATTCTCTGTGGGCCGTAGCACCTTGACCAATTCCCTAAGCTGCGATTCCAAGGTATCAAACAGCGTTATATGAGGTTGATCTGCTAGCAACGAATCAAAACGGGCTTGATCGGCAGGATTGCTCAAGAATAAAAATTCCGGTCGATAAGTATGTTCCATAGGTATAGACATGTCTAAGACAAGGTTTATTAAAAAAGGTTGATCCCGTTGCTATCGTCCACATTTGTTCGCGGCAAGTTACCTTGCAGTTTGGCAATAACGGCCTCCAAATCCCAACTATCCATAAACGGCAGTTCCAATTTGTACTCGATCTCAATCTCCCTTTTCCGTAATTTCTCCACGGTAGTCAAGTTCACCTGCTTTCTGATCTGGAATATAGCATCACGCTCTTCATCATTTGCCGAAGAGAGTTCTTTGACATCCTGAAGGATTAGTGTAGTGGCTAAAAGATCTAATTTGGGGTAATAAAAGGTTCCATTGTTACCTACGCTTGTTTCTAGCTGGTAGCCAACGCTTTGGGCCATCGCTACTGTGTAGGGAGCGCAGAGGGCGAACAAAGACTTCAGGCCAATCTGCGTAGATATGGCTACAGCCGCCCTCGTTAAAAAGATACTGCCCACACCGTATCCTGCTATTTCCCGAGAGTTCCAAAGCCCACAGACTTCACCCGTTCCCTGCCGTGCATAAGCCCAAACCAGATCGAATATTTTAGAATCCATGTTACCGGTTGCTTCTTCGATCGGTAGTGGTTGCGTGCCTCCAGCAACATGAACCCGAGCGCCGCCATATACATTCTCTCCGTCGAGGGATTCAACGATCAACACAAAGGCCGCCGGGTTAAACATCCATTCGTCCTTAGACGAAGTCACTTTCTTTACACCTATCGCAGTTAATACGCGAGCATGTCCTTCAATAAAACGCTCACAAGTTGCTGGATCATCAATAGCGCGAAACGCTCTCAACCTCACCACTGGACGGCCATCTTTAAATAGTAATGCCACAGAAATGGTTATTTAGTACCTGATTGAACAACAAATCTAATCAATAAAAACTAAACATCTTAACTGTAGGAGAGGATAATTTGACTACGTCGAGGTCTTTTTTACAAGGATCATTAAGCGCCTAACTAAACGTTATAGCGGAAACGAGGCTAACTATTTCACCATCAACAAACAAGCCATGGTTGGCATTTTTCCAGCAGACGGAACCGAAGCGATAAAAATTCAGTTAACGAATTCTTCTCACGCGTCCCCCATCACTCATCCACACCGCTTTATAGGCCGGAAACCGGCGTAAGAGCTTTGCTCCTTCACGAGCACCCAAGACCATCATGGACGTACTTAGGCCATTGGCAAACTCGGCGGAAGGACCGTAAACCGTCACGCTAATAAGCCCCGAAGCAGGAAATCCGGTTTTGGGGTTGATGATATGCGCATAGCGTTTACCACCAAACTCCACGTACTTTTCATAACTACCAGAGGTGGCGACAGATTCCTCCTTCATCTGCAGCACGGCAATCATTTTATGCGCTTTAAGCGGATTGTTGATGCCGACCCGCCAGGGCTGCCCATTAAGCTGGGTACCCCAAGTAGACAGATCGCCGGAGGCATTGACAATTCCGCCTTGAACACCTAAGCGCTTCAGCAGATCACGTCCTCGATCTGCCGCATAGCCCTTGCCTATGGAGCCGAATCCTATTTTCATTCCCGAACGCGCCAAGTAAATGCTGGACGCCACGCTATCCAAGACAATATCCTGATAACCGACATGGGCAATCGACCGCTGCACGGCCTCGGGCGTAGGCAGTTCGTCCATGCTTCCGTCAAAGCGCCAAATGCGATCCAACGCGGCAATGCTGATATCGAAGGCACCATCAGATAAGCGAGAAAATGCTAAAGCACGCTGTGTAAGCGCAAATACTTCGCGATCTACGCGCACCGGTTTAATGCCAGCCGCTCGATTGACGGCCGAGACTTGCGTATGGGGCTGCCATTCCGAAATAAGGTTCTCGATGCGCCTTATCTCCGATACCGCACTGTCTATATACATATTTGCCCATACGCTATCGCGCTCGATGACGGTAACCTCAAAGCGCGAGCCCATCAAGGTCATTCCTCTTTTTACGGTGACTTGTGCGTCAAGTTTAAAGGGTAAGCCCATCAAGCAGATGGCGATCGATAGCAACATAGCTAACCTACACACGCTTTTCACCGCCTCCATATCAATAACAATCCGTTAGTACTTGCCCATTTTCTTTGTAATGCGCCAAAGACTGTCCCCCCCTCACGGAGATCACCTGATCAATAAGATCTTCTACGTCTTTTTGCATAGCCAATGCTCCACAAATCATCAAAACGCCCTGACCGCGCAATAGATCTACCACAAAATCGGCATCTCGACGGATAAGATCCATTACATATTGTGCAGGTTCCTCTCTGGAAAATGCCATATCAAAGGATTGCAAGCGCCCTTTAGCGATTGCTTCATCTGCAAATTGCTGATACTGATCCGATAAAGAATTTTTATACCTAAAACCGGCATACAGATGAATAGCTGTGTGCGAAGCGTTGCTGCTGATCATTCCTAAGAACGGCGCTATACCCGTTCCATTAGCAATCATCAAAACTTTTCTAGCCTTTTTGGGAAAATGAAAATGAGGGTTGGCCATCAGCCGTGCTCGTATCTCATCACCAACCTGAAGGCGATATAGGTAACTGGATCCAAGCCCCTGTTCATGTAATTTGACCATCAGCTGCACATGCCCGTTGCGCTTACCAATGGAGTAAAAGCGCTCTACGGAATCGTTTGTTGGATAGATAGCCAAGAGATCTCCAGATTGGAAGCTCGTACGTGCGCGTACTTTCAAACTAATTTTAAAGGTCAGATTATCCGTACTCACCTCCGTTTTATCGATTACCTTCAACGTTTTTAAACCCAAAATCTTAGGGCTATACAGCGTTGGCGCGGTGGCCAAAGCGAGCAAATTCTCTGCCGACCAAGCATGCACCCAACGTACGAATTCATCCGGCGAGCGGTCGTTAACGCAATATAAAGGGAGTTGCCGTTCAGCCCAGACCTGCTCTGCAAGCACTGTATCGACCTGCTTGGCGTATCCGCAGAAATTGCTGTAGGAGCGCGAACCAAAGCCAACGACGGAAAATTGAATAGGATGCTGCTGGGGATGAGCAGCGAGCAAAGACAAAAACTTGTGGGCATTTGTTGGCGCATCGCCCATACCGAAAGTCGCGGTGAATAGCAGCAGCTGCTCTGCCTGCGGAAAAACGCGATATGCATTCATCTCGGCCAGGAAAGCACGCTTACCATCCTGCAGCAACTGTTTATGCACTTGGTTTGCAAAAAATAGCGTACTGCCATTTTCCGAACCTACCAGCAGCACAATATCGGCCTGCTCGGCTTTATACACATTCTTGATCCTTGTGCGGGTGCGCCTATAGGTGATAGCAAAACCGGTGTAGATAAAAAAGAGGATGTTGAGCGAGGCTAAGCCCAGCAACACGGCAAGCCATATGCTGATCCGCCCGGTATGCAGGTCAAGGCTTAACTTCTCCAAGACAACACTATAGGGGCTTCTTGTCTCCGAGAACACCTCCCCCGTCAGCTGATTTATCTTTTGCTCGCCTTTTCGGTGCTTCAGCACAAAAAACTCCTCGGGATCGCCCTCCATAAAGGGGAACTCCAATTTCTCGAGATCGGCCAGCCCGGTGTTCTTAAAAACAAGAAATCTATCTAAGGGCAGCTCTTCTGCCGAGGCCTTGGCGGCGGACTCGCTTTCCACGGTGAAGGCATCCCGCGAAAAAAAATCCATCCGCGCCATAAACAAGTAGGTGCCCGTTATGGAAATCAGTAAAAGCGGCAATAAGCTCCATCGACCCGTGGTCACATGAAAATACTGGGAAAAACTATCTTTATTGATCTTGGCGAAGAATTGCCGAAGCCCCTGTTGCCGCTTAACGATCAATACAAATCCGCTGCAGGTGATGAGTAGCAGCAGAAAAGAGGTTATACCGACAATAACCCGCCCAGTTTCATGCAGAAAAAGGGAACGATGCAAGGCTGTGACCCACTGTATGAATGCACTTTTGGGTTTCACGTATCCGAGGATCTTCCCTGTATTAGGATCGACAAACCCATTGACCGAGTTGCCCTCTTCATCCAGCGCATCGATGCGAACAAAGCCGTTGTGATCAACAACTAGCTCAATAATATCGGGATAAACCTCGCGCAATCGTGGGACGACCTGCGCGAGGTTTAATGTATCAAAATTTTCAACCCGGTATCCTGGGGTTTTCTCGACCACGGCATCCACCGCTAGGATCACCCCTGTGATAGACAGCAGGCACAAAAAAAGTGAAGATATGATTGCTAAGGCTAAATGCGCATACCTCCATAGCGATAATGTCATGCCTAGCTGTTACTGAACCTTACTAAGCTTTACAAAACGGATATAGCCTTTGCCGACAGCACGCTCCGTGACCGCGTCGCTAGTCAACGGTATCTCTACATCTTGTACATGATATTTCTTCTCTTCTACAGCTGATTCAAAGCGTAGCTTGTAGCCCTTGTTCAATTTAGCATCATCGATGGCAATAGTCCGTACGGCGCGATCGCCACCGCCAACAGAGGCGCCAGTGACTGCACTGAGCTTCTCGCCTGTTTTGGTCTGAAACTTATACCATTCTTTAAGGGTATTGTACCATTGTTTATCAGGACCCAAGACTGACAATGTCTTCTCGTAGGCTCCATTAGGGCTAATCAAAGAGATCACCACATAGGCTGCCTCTCCTTCATAACTATTCATTTGAATCATACACTTGTATTTGCTCGACTGCGCATAGCTTACGTTACTCAACAGCACGAACGCCGTGATGATCATTAAAAATCGCAATGTTTTATTCATTATGTTATTTTAGAAAATCAACAGAAACTTGGTTACTGGTCAAAAACTCGTTGTCTTTGGCTAAATCATAAGCCGTTTCATCGAACTCTGTTTTCAGCTCCTTTTTAGCACCGCAAGCAAGTAGTGCTTTCAGCATGGTATCATCTTTGGCAATAAGTGCAGCTTTATGTAAAGCGGTAGTGCCTTCACTGTCTTGTGCATTTACATCTGCACCAAGCTCCGAAGCTTTCTTGATCAAGTTGATATTTTCCTTGGCTACCGCCACATGAAATAAAGAGCTTCCATTTTTCTGTGCTTCGGTTACCGATAGGCCATTTTGCTTTAAGATGGCTAATTTTTCTTCGAAGTCATTCCCAGTAGCTTGAGGACCACGCGGGCCGCCGCCAGCACCGGCTTCACGGAAAGAGCTAAACCAGTAGTAAGCCAAGTTGTTATCATCCTTATCCAAAACTTTAACATCAGCACCATTTTTCAGTAACAGTGCGACAACTTCCGAAGAGCCATTGGCCACTGCTTTCGTCAATGCCGATTCTCCTTTTTCATTGCGCGCATTAACCTGCTTATCTTTGCTAAGTAAAAGCTCAACAAGTTTAGCATCGTGTCCAGCGGCAGCATTGATCAGGATCGTATTGCCTTCCCGGTCTGCTTTACTGAGGTCAACACCTTTACCGATAAAATAGTTGACGATCTCCATATTTGGACGACGGACCAAAGCGTGTAGGATAGTTGCTCCATCTTTATTAGTTGCTTTGGGGTCCAATTTCAAGGTTTCCACCAAGTATTTATAGGTTTCCAGACCGTTGCTTGATTGACGTGAACCCTGTGTTGCGAAAAACAACGCTTGATTTGTAGGCTTCACTCCTCTTGTTGCCAATTTCTCCATCAAGGCCGTATCCCCCAATTTCGCAGCATAATCTGCTGCAGTACGTCCAAGCGCATCTTTGGCATCAAGGGATAAGCCCTTGGATACGAAGTAATCACTGATGCTCAAATCCTTATCCGTTGCTACAGCGAGCATTAAAAGTGTTGCACCATCGCTGTAAGTTTGCTTTGGATCAACCCCTGCCTTAAACAAAGCATCGAATATCGCGGTATTTTTGTTACCCGATGAAGCGGCGTAGGCTGTAATAGCATCACCATGACTATCTTGGTAATGGACGTCAGAACCTTTCTCGATAAGATACTGAACCAACTCTAAATTGCCACTGGATGCCGCCCAATGTAAATAGCTTCTACTGTGGTGTGTTTTTTTGGTCACACTGTTACCATCCTGCTCGATCAAAAACTTAATGACATCATTTGAAGCCTTATTCATGATCGCCATAGTGACCGGATCAAAGGATGCCGCATTCGGCGTCGAAGGACTGTTGCCCTTCTCGATCTCTGCTTTAACCTGTACAAGTGTTGGGTTTGATTTCCAAAAATCGGCAGTCAACAAGGTGCTGTTCTGTGCTTTCCCCGATAACGAAGCCAGTAACAAGGCTGATAGAATAAACTTCTTTATCATATATCGATAGTTAATTATTTATATTAAATCTAAATTAAGAGCAAATATAATAAAATATCGTCCGAAAGCAGGTGGAGCTTTTGGTTTTATTCCCTAATCTTAGCTAATTTTTCCGTATTTATCATTTCCAAATCAGCAGGTTGCGTCTTTATATAGAACAGGACACAGCACAGTATGCACAGCAACGGTAGATGAGCAGGTGTTCTTTTACAAAAGAATAAATCCTGTTTGTCCAGCAACAAAAAACAAGACCTTTAATAATTTAACGCTAAAAACAAATCTTGAAATTCATGCATATTGTATATAACGCTTTTTTTGATAAACAAACTATAAAACTGCCGTTTTCTTAGCAAAATCGAAATGTAATCCAATTTACGCAATCGATTGAAAACAAAGTCCTGCCAATAATGTTATAAAATGTAGAGCTTCTAACCCCATGGTACACAATGTGCAACATTTAGCTATCAAATAAAGTCGCCTAATACCATTTGTTCTAATCATTTTTTCGTATAATTGGGGCGTAAATTAAATTATGAGGAAGTTTTACGTGTTTAACTAAACAAATATATTGTTTGCGTATGTTGATAAGTGTTGTTGATGATGATCCAGTTTTTCAGTTTTTGTGCAGAACATATTTTACGCACTGTTCTAGCGATGCCAAGCTTTTGTTTTTCAGCAACGGGCAAGAAGCACTTACCTATTTTGGTGCAGATTCTTTAACGCAGGAAGATATTCCAAGCTTAATCTTGGTAGACATTAATATGCCGCTGATCGATGGATGGCAACTGATTGATGAGATGGAGAAAATGAATATATTTGACAACAGTCACGTCTACATGGTGAGCTCCTCTACAGCCGAAAGTGATCGCGATCGTAGTTTAGGAAAGAAACTCGTCAAAGATTATTTAAAAAAACCCTTAAGTATTAGTAATTTTAAGCGAATTTTCGAAAATGCATTCGGAAGTTCCTAAGTTTTATGCACGAAATCAACAACACAAACCGCTACCAACCGAGTAAACAACTATGCCATTAAGGGAGATAAAAAGACTTCGAGCGCTGGACCGTTTTCTCAGTATACAATTCGAAAATGAAAAAGAAGTACGCGATTTGGTGCAACTCGCCGCTGAAGTATGTTCTGCACAGATTGCCTCGATCACCATATTAGATACCGTTGCTCCCCATTTTCATTACAATTGGGGCATCACGCCAGAGAACAACTATTGGCATGAGGCCTTTTCCGATATACCGATCGTTGGCCAACGTCCTTTTATTGTACAAGATACTTGGCAAGAACCAAAACTACTCAACAACCCCTATGTTTTGGGCGCCCCCTTTATACGGTCTTACGTAAACGTTCCCTTATTGACCCACGATGAACATAAGGTGGGAACGCTATGTGTATTGAGTGACCATTGCCTTACCCTCTCCGAGACGCAGCTATCGATGTTAAGCATCCTGGCCAAACAAATCGTGCAATTGTTTGAACTGCAAGCGAGTATTATGCTTCTCAAAGAGAAACTGGAAGATGTGCGTCTTTCGCAGATACGATTAAAGTCCTTTTTTAACAGTAAACTTGTCCTTCATCTCCTATTAGATACAAATTTCCGAATATTAAGCTACAACACCATATTCGCAGACCTTGTTTTTGAAAACTGTGCGGAAGACCCAAAAGAAGGCGATGACGTACGAAGATACATACAGAAACACAGTGCTCTGGAATTAATGCAAAGCTACAAACTCGCGCTAAAAGGCGAACCTAGCGTGGTGCATGTGGATTCTAAAAGCGAAAAAACTCATCTTTATTGGCTCGTTTATTTTGAGCCGGCCCTAGATCCTGAAGACAATATTATTGGTGTATCTTGCAATGCGCTGGACGTTACACAAAAAGTGAAACAGGATGCGCGATTGACTGAGCAAAATGAACATTTGCGCAGGGTAACCTTCTACCAATCTCACGAGCTACGCAGGCCCGTATCCTCTATTTTGGGCATTGCCGAATACCTTGGTGAAAAATTTGGCAAGGATATGCCCGAAGAAATAGCCATGCTTAAATTGAGCACCAGAGAACTGGACGAAAAAATCAAAAATATCGTCAACCTAACCGACTTCAATAAGCATTAATCAACACGATTTCGGTAAAAGTGGTAGCTAAAACCGTAATCCATACACCAACGACAGATTTGGAATTGCTGAACTTTGTTTTTAACAAAACGATGTAGAACTAAAAACAGCAATCGTATGAACAGTAACAATCGACGAGATTTTCTAAAAACGGCCGCGCTAGGTGTCCCTTCACTACTATCTTTCACATCGACGGCCTTCGCATCAAACGGAAGTACACAATCCAAAACCGATGGATCCGCGAGCCGAGTTTTGGGATCGGGAAAGCAAGCCCTAAAGGTATCTTCATTAGGATTAGGTTGCATGGGCATGAGCTACCACCGCAGTTTCGTGCCGGATCGAGGCGCCATGATCAGCTTGTTAAGAAAAGCGAAAGACATGGGCGTTACACTTTTTGATACCGCGGAAGCTTATGGTCCCATCATAAATGAGCAGTTGGTTGGCGAAGCACTGGCACCCTTCCGCAAAGAGATAATCATAGCAACAAAATTTGGATTCAAAAATGGTATTCCAAGCGAAGGACTGGATAGTCGCCCCGAACGTATTCGACAGGTCGTGGAAAATTCACTCAAGCATCTGCGCACCGATTATATAGACCTCTTGTATCAACATCGCGTAGATCCACAGGTTCCCTTGGAGGAGGTCGCTGGCACGGTGAGCGATCTGATAAAGGAGGGCAAGGTAAAACATTTTGGAATGAGCGAAGCAAGCGCTGCACAAGTGCGCAAAGCACACGCGATACAACCGCTAACGGCACTGCAAAGTGAATATTCGTTAATGACCCGCTCACCAGAACAACATGTTCTTAACACATGTGAAGAGTTGGGCATCGGTTTCGTACCCTACTCGCCGCTTAGTCGCGGAATGCTCTCGGGCTATCTCCATGAACGCACGAAATATAATGCGGCGAACGACAATCGGCCGTCACTACCCCGCTACCAAAAAGAAGCGGTTATAGCAAATTGGCCCCTAATAGAGATCTTGAAAGATTTTGGCGACCAACGCGGGCTCACCGCGGCACAGGTGGCACTAGCCTGGCTACTGGCTAAAAAAACTTTTATTGTCCCTATACCGGGCACAACAAAAGCGGCGCATCTACACGAAAACCTTGCGGCCGCCGACTATAGCTTTGACCCTAGTGAACTGGAACAGCTTACCGCAGCCCTATCGGCTATAAAAATAGTCGGTGATCGATACACCGGTATATCAGCGACACAAACCGGTCAATAATTCCTTTGGTACTATCGCACAGCAGCACCGGGCACAACACAGCGTAGGGATCGATCGACAACGATCCCTACGGCGCCGCTGATCTTTCCGTCTTGCCAGCCACATAGGCCTCAGCAAGCGCTCGTAAATGCCGCACCACCTCCGCATATCGCGGATCAGCGACCAAATTAACGAGTTCATGCGGATCGTTTTCAGCATCCGTTAAGAACGCGCCTTCGCCAATGCCAAAAAACTGCGCATAACGCCATTTCTCGGTGCGCACGGCCACCCCGGTAATGCCTTTACCATGTTCATTCCAAACCGTGTAGGCCGGTCGATCCCAAGAAGAACGGGGATCTGCTAGCAGCGGCGCCAAACTCAAGCCTTCAACACCTTCCGGCTGAGGCAATCCGCAAAGTTCGGCCAGCGTGGGATAAATATCCAATAGCTCCACGACGCGCGGAGACGATTGTCCATTGCCTTGTGCGCGCGGATCAACAAGGAGAAACGGCACCCTAGTTCCTTGCTCCCATAATGACCCTGCTTTTGACCATTTGCCGCGCTCGCCCAGTTGATAACCGTGATCACTCCAAAAAACAATAATGGTGTTTTCCCGTAGCCCTTGGTCTTCCAACTCCTGTAGAACACGCCCTACATTCCAATCTACATAACTTACACAGGCCAGGTAAGCCAAAGTCATGGCGCGAGCCTCCTCTACCGATGCCGAACGGTTGACAAAAAGATCCGCATTGCGCGGGCGAATTGATCCGGCGGGAAATCCATAAGGAATGGAGGGGAGTGATGCAAAATTCGGAGGCAATTGTATATCATCTTGATTATAGAGATCAAAAAAACGCTTTGGCGCAATCAATGGTGCGTGCGGCTTTGAAAAGCCACAGGCTATAAAAAATGGCTTATCGGCATCTTTGCTGGATCGAATATAGGCGATAGCCTGATCAGCAACCTTGGTATCGCCAAGGGATAGCGCCTGCTCATCGGGAACAGCCTCCCAGCGATCGGGCTTTACCTGCGGGTTGGCACCTGGGGCTACCTTAGGCATATTGTTCCAAATTCCTCGATAAAATTCTTCAACGCCCACAGATCCCGGACCTTCCACGGAAATAGGATTTTGATGCAAACGTTGCTCTCCACCTTCTACCCATGCCTCGGTATCATCGATACCACCATGAAAGATTTTGCCTGTACGAAGGGTAAGGTATCCCTGTTGCTTAAAATATTTGGGTAAGCTTACCCAATCTGGGAAACTGGCGCCAAACCACTCCCTATTGCCATACAAACCGCTTGTCGTTGGCCGTCTTCCGCTGAGCAAAGAGGCTCGAGACGGTCCGCACAACGGGTATTGGCAGTACGCCCGTTCAAACAGCACCCCATCTTTTGCCAACTGATCTAGATTTGGTGTCTTTGCTCGCTGAACACCATAAGCATGAAGCTCCGTACGCATGTCATCCGACACCAAAAACAGAATGTTCATTGGCTTTTTCGTACTATGCTCATCGTTTTCTTGCGCAAAAACGTTCCCTTGCATCACCCCTAACAGTATAGCAAACAACAAAACGAGATTCTTGGTACATAGATAGGATTCACTTTTTGATGAAATGACCCTTGGTACGAGAAGAACTAACGCCGGTACTGTTGAAAAGAACGATCGCACCCAAATCCGATGGCTTAATTGACGTAAAAATAGAAGCATGTTAGTATGTATTGGTATTTTTCAAAACTAAGCAATGTTCAAACATCAACAAAATAAATAAACTACTAAATTACTAGTCTTTTATAAAAACCTTTTATTTGCTTCATCGAGAAGGGATATTTACTTACAATACAACAGAAAGTAGTTGACAAAAATCAATATGACTGCTTATTGAAAATCAAGTGTATACGTAGAAAAACGATATTTCACTTGGTACGCTGCGAATTTCTACTTAAATTACACAGTGGTAACGATTTTTATCAAAAAGCGGCATATTCTTTGCCAGTATTTTTGACGTTCCGATGATTGAACAATAATCAAATTAAATAAGTATTCGTAAACCAAGCATGAAACACGCAGCGTGAAAACAGTGGAAGCAATAACAATTGAAAGCAGAAGCGAACGCAAATTACGTCTATCCGGTCGCATTGCACAGCAGAAAAAATACTTTAAAATTGGTATTTTCTCGTCGATAAGCATCATTGCACTATTGGTGCTTTATTACTTATACGCCCCTTCTTCTTTCATCTATCTATTGGGTTTTATATTTATTTTCAATCTACTATCTATTATCGGATTAGTCTACTTCATCCGTATTTTCCTGCGTAATAAACATTAACAAAAAAAGCATGCGCATCGCTTTAAGAAAACAAAAAGTGAATACGCATCGCCAGAATAACATATGCGCCATAGCGCCTTTAAGTACCTAATGGCACGTTACTCATTTTGATATTCGTGCTAGTTATTCCTGTAAAACAATTCGTTGCCAGTTTTTGGAGCTTCTTTAGCATCTTCCAAAGGCAGTAGCAAACTAAAACAACTTCCTCTTTCTTCACGACGGATATCCATAGACCAGCCTACGCGAGCAATAAGATCTTGACACAGCGATAACCCGAGTCCCATCCCCTTTTCATTCTCCGTACCCTTTTTGCTTTCCATTAACTCGCCCTTTTGCAAACGTTGTAACACAGCGACATCCATACCCGATCCAAAATCACGCACAAAAAAACGAAGCATACCTTCTTTATCGCCTAGCAAGCCGATCTCTACCGTTCCGCCGATATCAGAATACTTGATGGCATTGCTCAGCAAGTTGCGTAACACAAAGTTGAAAATATCCACATTACCTTGGATAGCCTGCGATGAATCGATATGCTGTTCGATATGTAACCCTTTCTTTTTGCTCTGCGTAGCAAAAAGACTGATCGCCTGGTCTACTTGCTCTTTCAAGGAAAATGTGACTTTGGTATATTCGTTGCCACGTAACTGCCCGGCAGTCCATACCAATACATTGTCCAGCAAGGCCTTGGAAACGCCTACCTGCCCTTTCACACTGGATGTAACCTCTTTAAGGGACGCTTCATCCAATTGGAGCACATCTACGTATTCCAGTAGCATGGATAGTTCTTGAAAAGGGGTACGAAGATCGTGGGAGGCTAAGGACAAGATTTTGAGTTTGAAATTTTCCGCAGCTAAAAGTTCCTTCTGTTGCTCTTCGATTTTTGCAATGTGGTCCTCTAACTGTTCATTAGATGCACATAACTTCGTTCGTTCTTTTTTTAACTCACGCTTTCGGCGTAAAAGATGTACAATCAGAAATCCTATAATAACCTTGCTCAACAGCACAGCTCCCAACAGCAGGTAAATAACTTGATTTTCTTTCATTTCATAAACTCGGTAAAAGAATAAGTCACGAATTTACGACAAAAAAAGTTTTTAAAAAATAATATCCGGTGATAAACCAGTTATTGCTTGGGCAAACTCGACATATCGATCCAAACGTAGGGTCGACTTAAGAGCTGCTCGGGCATCACATAATTTTCTAACAACTCGTGATCAACCGCATTTTTGAATGTTGCCAGCTCTGCCTCTTCAACATGCATCGCCCTAAATATGGCATACTCCTCATGGAAATCGAGATCTGCACAAAGAACATTCACTTGCCGATCATCAATGTAGCGCAAAGCTTCAAATGCCGATAGTCTACGCAGGTTATTGGCCACTCGATCAAACTTCTCCATCTCCTGCCTCTGGTGAAAAGGATAGTTTTCCAATAAAAAATTCCGATATAGACTTCGATCAGCATTGCGTAGTGCTTGGTTGCGCACGAGTAGTCTCTCTGGACTGAACTCAAAATTAAATTTCTGTGGGCTTTCATAGAATCCATCTACAGCATTATAGCCCCATAACCTTTCTTTCCATTCCATATAAAAAAAACAAACATTTGTACGGAATGTTTTGTAGAATTTGAGACCATGCCCCTTGGATACCACGCATAAAATGAAAAACAAAATACTTATTAAAAGTCATTTATTTGGTATAGAAATTGTTACCAAAATCATTTCATGCATCTTGCATGAGCACAGAATGATCATTTACAAATTTTAAAAACATGCAACAAGGAAAAGTAAAGTTTTTTAACGAAACAAAAGGATTCGGTTTTATTACGCCATCTAATGGAGGCAAAGACATTTTCGTACATTCTACCGGTTTATTGGGAAATATTCGGGAGAACGACACTGTCGAATATGAAACCGAAGAAGGCAAAAAAGGGATCAACGCAAAAAATGTACGTGTAGTAAGATAACGTTTTATTCCGTCGGTAACAACCGGCATCCAGCACGCAGCCGTCTCTTGTGTAGGTATTAACGAACGCAGGAGACGGCTGTCTTTTTATTTGATAGCGACTTACTTCATCGATCAATACTGCGACTCTCGAAGCTACTATTAAATTACTTCAGTATCCACTCCCTTCTTTTAGAACAATATCTCCAAAAAAAAGCGATCTCAGCAGGTAGTTTTCAGCACGCGACCCCGTCAAAATACCTGTTCTTTAAGCCATAGAATGCTACAGAGATTTCAGCGAGTAAATTGGCCTATATTTGCTTATGATTACTACTCCAGAAGACATTCTCAACGTCCTGAACCAAGTGCCGCAAGCTACAGCGATATACGACAGTGAAGACTTACATATTGTCTATGCCAATCGCGATATGCTTGATATGTGGGCGACCACAGCAGAGGTTATTGGCACCAATCTGGGCGACAGCTTTCCTGAATTCGCGGTTCAGGGTTTTGTTGACATCCTACAAGGGGTTTGGCAAACTGGAGAAATATACCGAGCGCAAGATGTGCCAGCAAACATCCTAATTGATGGTATTCCCACTACTTTTTACTTTGATTTTGAATACCGTCCCCTTTTGAATGCGGAGAAAAAGACCTATGCGATTTTGCACACAGCACAAGAAGTATCTAGCAGATTAGAGGCTTGGGCCACCGTGCGCAAAAAGGAAATGCTAGAAGCTGCGTTGAACGAAGAACTACGCGCCAGTATTGAAGAGCAGCAAGCGCTGACCGAAGAATACATGGTTATCAACGAGAAACTATCCAACACGGTTGACGAACTTAGCAACTCCTATAAACAACTAGACTTAGCACTCGACCAG
Source organism: Sphingobacterium bambusae (assembly GCF_033955345.1). Classification (NCBI taxonomy): domain Bacteria; kingdom Pseudomonadati; phylum Bacteroidota; class Sphingobacteriia; order Sphingobacteriales; family Sphingobacteriaceae; genus Sphingobacterium; species Sphingobacterium bambusae. The sequence continues at coordinate 4,975,808 of NZ_CP138332.1, read as the reverse complement.
TCAAGGCGTGCAAAGGAGGCCGCGGATCTTGGAATATTCGATTTGGATGTAAAACAGGATATCCTGATTTGGGATGATCGATGCAAAGAACTTTTTGGTGTACCGAGAGAAAGCGAAGTGAGCTATACCCGCGATTTTGTGGCTGGGCTTCACCCCGAAGATAAGCCAAACACGTTGGCGGCTGTCAAACATGCTTTCGATCGTCAGGCTAGCGATGGACGATACGATGTGCATTACAGGACTGTAAATATACAAACAGAAGAGGTGACTTGGGTACATGCCGTTGGCACGGTCTATTTCAATGAAATTGACGAACCGATCCGTTTTATAGGTACCGTTATGGATGTGACAGCATCTGTGCATGCCAGAAAGCTGTTGGAAGATAGGGAACGTCGGTTGCAGGAAGCCAATGAAGAACTTGCGGCTACGATGGAGGAGCTGACCGACGTAAACAGTGACTTGGCTACGGCCAATTTGCAACTGCGAGAGTCCGAAAAGACCAACAGCGAAGTTAACGATCACCTGAGACGTGCTTTTGAACAGCTGTCGCAAAGCGAACGACGGTTGAATTTAGCCCTCTTATCGGCAAAAATAGGTATTTGGGAATTCAATATTGTGGATGAGATCGTCGTGTGGGACCAACGTAGCCAAGAATTGTTCGGTGCTCCACAAAAAGACGAAATTCCCTATCAGCTGGCCTTGACATATATACATCACGAAGATAGAAAAGCTGTTGCCGAAGCCATAGCTTATGCACGAACTCCGGCTTCAGCAGGGTATTACGATATACAATTCCGGACGATAGGTGATCAAAACGAGCGCACAGTGTGGGTGCAAGCAAAAGGAAGAGCCTATTTTGATGAAACCAATAGTCCGATTCATTTTTCCGGAACCATCCTAGATATCAGCGATCGCGTGCTTGCGCAACAACGTATCGACGCATTCAACCGCGCTATTGCGCAGAATGCCTTGGAGCAGCGCTTAATTGTTGATGCCGGAAAGATAGGCACCTTTTCCTTTAATCCGGAAACCAAGGAAACGATCATCAACAAACATGTGCGCGCTATGTATGGCTTGGACGATAGCAGTCCCTCTGATGCCGAAGCGATTTTTGGCTATCCGATTGTTATCGCCGATGTGGAACAGGAAACCAACATCTTGGAGGTTATCCTTGAAAAGAACAACTTTGATTTGGAGTTCGTAATGAATCGCCATGTAGATGACAAACGCTGGCTACGCATGGTCGGAAGTCGTATTTGGAACGAAGAAAACCAAAACCTAATGGCCTATGGTGTAATCATCGATTTTACGGTGCAGAAATTGGAAGAAAAGCGTAAGCTAGACTTTCTCGGTATCGTTAGCCATGAACTACGCTCGCCATTAACTTCACTATCGGGCTACCTACAGATCCTACAGCACAAAAGCAAAAGTTTGGAAAACCCGCAGATGCACGATTTGATAGCAAGTGCCAACCGACAAAGTGCACGCATGAAACTGCTCATAGAAAGCTTTTTGGATATCGCCAGAATTGGCGAAGGCAAGTTGCGCTTGAACAAGCATGTCTTCTCGCTCAAGGAGCTGATATCTACCATCGGGCAGATGCTTCAACAGACGGTCAGCAGTCACAACTTCGTGTTCGACATGGAAGAAGAACATCAGATTTCCGCCGACCGTGATAAAGTGGAACAGGTGATCATAAACTTCATCAACAATGCCATAAAGTACTCCCCCAGCGGAAGCGACATTCGTATTGAGGCTCGAAAAGACCAAGATAGCCTATACGTAGGGGTCTCTGACGAAGGATCGGGTATTGCAGAGGAAGACCAACAAAAAATATTTACCCGCTTTTATCGGATAGAAAATACACAAACAGATATTGTAAGTGGATTTGGTATAGGCTTGTATGTATCAAAAGAGATCATCAACCTCCATGGCGGCAGTATTGGCGTCAAAAGCCAACTTGGCTTGGGAACCACTTTTTGGTTTAACATTCCCGTTTCAATAGCAGGGAAAACGTATGAAAGTTAAGCGCAATATCGCTTAACTAGCAAAAGACGGTGAACGTTTTTTCCTATCGTCCTGAACGATGTGCTTCCAATATTGTTCAACGTTAGATATGAAGCAAAACGATTCTAAGACCGTCGCCATTATTGGCGCTGGCGCAAGTGGCACCGCCTGTTTTCTGCAACTCGTCCTGAAATACGTCCTGCAGCGACCTCCCCATCCGTTGCGTATTCTTATCTTCGAAAAAAGAGAGCATTTTGGAGAAGGGTTGGCTTTCGGAACGGGTCAGGAAGGACACCTCCTCAACACGAAAGCTGGGTTGATGGGTATCTTTCCGCATGAGCGGATGCATTTTGTTCAATGGATGCACCAAAGCCATGATAGGATCGCCCAACAATTTCCGCAAGTGAGTGTACACCCAGATGCTTACCCTCCACGCATGCTTTTTGGCCAATACCTACACGAAATGTTTTCGTCATACTGCACGCTTGCACAACAGGAAGGTATTTCCGTCGATCTTATCCGCGCCGAGGTCGTTGATGCAACCTGGACAAGAAAGAACATACTGATCCTAGAAACTGATGAGGGTAAGCGGCACACCGTCGACTACAGCATATTGGCAACCGGAAATACCGCATCAAATGCCTTCGGCAAACTGAGAAAACAGGCTAACTTCATTTCTTCGCCTTGGCCTTCAAGCCGCTTGTTACATCAAATAGCAGATAAAAGCGCTCGTGTAAGTATTGTCGGTAGTAGTCTAACGGCGATAGACGCACTTATCACCTTGATAGACAATGGTCATCGAGGGCCTATTAGCTTCTTTTCTCTGAAGGGACTATTGCCTCGTGTGCAATCGCCTACCGAAATTCCCTACGAACGAAAGGTTTTAACGTTGGCCAATGTGCGCAAGTCGATCCGCGAGAAACAAAAGCCATTGCGTTTCACCGACTTGATTCGTATGTTTCGTTCGGAAGCAGAGAGCTATCTGGAAAAACCAATAGACTGGCTAGCTGAAGAACGGGAGCACCGTAATCAGCTGACTCTTCTCGATGAGGATATAGCCTTGGCAACCGGCAAGCAATGTCTCCTGCAAAACATCCTGTATTCGCTTCGCGAGGAAACTTATGCCATCTGGAAACTGCTTCCTGTTGATCAAAAGCTGCTGTTCCTAAAATGGATGAAGCCCTACTTTGATATAAATAGACATGCAATGCCTGTAGAGAATGCTATTAAGATTCAGCATGCGTTGCGCTCAGGTCAACTAAGCATTATTGGAAACACCGATGACATCGTATGGAACGGCCATTGCTTTGTCTTAACCACCGAGGATGGAAATTCAAGCGAGGCAGACTTTGTAATCAATGCCTCGGGACCAACCGTCACTGTCAGCGAAATGATCGATCAACCCCTGCTCCCTCGTATGCTGAAAAAAGGTTATATAGAAGCGCATCCAGCAGGCGGGATAAAGGCGGACTTGGAAAGTTTACGTGTTCAGCACTCTCGGCGGAAAAGGCCCTCTCCTTTTTATGTCATCGGCCACCAACTTGCTGGCTTGCAACTCGACATAAATGCGCTTTGGTTTAACGTTGAACAGGCGGACATCTTAACCGACGACCTACTCAAAAACCTAGGCTAATGGATTTATTACAAGCACTCGCAACAAAGGTATTGCCTTTATACATTTTTATGTTGATTGGCTGGGGCGTCAACAAGAAATGGGGAATGGATAGCCGCTGGATATCGAAATCCCTATTGTTTCTGTTTATCCCTTTCCTGATCATTGAAAACCTGCTGAAGGCAGATTTGCAAGAGACAGCAGTTATTGGTTCCATTATTTTCATATTGGCTCTTGCTATGAATATACCCGCCATCATCTGCAAGAAAATAGTCCATAAAGACTTCGACGGCAACCTGCTGAAGGGCGCTTTTTCCTACTATAATATCGGCTGGTTTGGTATTCCTATTGTGATGGCATTGTTCGGTGAGCAACAAATGCCATTAATCATTAGTGCATACGTAGGCAATGCCCTCTATGGCGACACAATCGGCTTCTTTCTGATGTCGCGAACGAAAGGAATATCAGCGAAAGAAGCCGCTTTGAAAGTATTTAAAATTCCGGCGATATACGCCTGTGCGCTAGCGATCGGACTTAACATAGCCAACGTGGAGCTGCCCAAAGTGATGGAGGAAGTGGCTAATGTGGTAAGTTGGATAGTTTCCTCATTGGGCATGTTCATCATCGGCCTCACGTTGGGCAGCATAGACTTCAAAAAGGTGGCCTATGCCTCGCTCGGCAAAATTATGGGTCTGCGGTATGTCGCAGGTGCGCTCGTCCTCCTCCTGTTGGTACTTCTCGAAAAAAACTTCATCACCGTTCTAGACGAGGAACAGCGCATGTTGATGATCCTGATGGCAAGTTTTCCTATCGCAGCCAACTTGGTTGTCTTTGCTTCGTTTTTAGAGACAGAAGAGGAAGATGCCGCGGTTTTAGTGGGTGCTTCGTCTATTATCTCCTTAATCTTGACGCCGGCCCTTAGTCTACTCCTATTTTAAAAAGAATCTATAAAGAAAACCCTGTGTTTTAAGCGCTTGTAAATAGCGTTCAAAACACAGGGTTCAATACATTATCCGCTAGATAGCGCCTGTTTAATTTTTATACCACACGGGTCCGGGTTGGTCGCCCATTTGGAATTCTAAGGTAGCTCCGGCAAGTAGTTGATCATGGGTGATATAACTTGTGTCCAATGGTTTACCATTCAGCGAAACAGATTGCACATAGATATTCTTCTTACTCACGTCTTTCGCCAGCACGGTAAAGGTTTTCCCGTTATCCAACTGTAGTTTTGCAGAAGGAAAAGTCGGCTTACCCAACTCATATCTTCCACTCACGGGATCTACCGGATAGAAACCCATAGCACTCAACACATACCAGGCAGACATCTGTCCACAGTCGTCGTTGCCACTCAAGCCCGCCGGATTATTCAAATATAGCTCTTGCATTACCTTTGCTATATAAGCCTGTGTTTTCCAAGGCTGCTTCACTTCATTGAACAGGTATATGACATGGTGGCTCGGTTCATTACCGTGCGCATACTGACCGATCATACCCGTACTAAAGATTGGCAAAGAAGCGGTATCTGTCGAATGAAAAGTAAACATACTGTCCAGTTTTGCTGCAAAACGCTGCTCACCGCCAACCAACTTGACCAAGCCTTTTATATCATGCTGCACCGACCAAAAATACTGCCAGCCATTACTCTCACAAATATGTGCGCTGTACTCCTCTGGATCAAAGTCTGCAATAAATACTCCTTTACTGTCGCGCGGCTGCATAAAGCTGCTGCTTGGGTTATACACATTTTTATAATGTTCGGCACGTTTAAAGAAGGTATCCGCGATATCGGTCTTCCCCATCTTCTTGGCCATTACGGCAACACAATAATCATCAAAAGCATATTCCAATGTGCGGGATAACGACCAGTTTTCGGCATTGTATTTATCGGTAACGTCATAAGGAACGTAGCCCAACTGTTTGTAGAGTCCAATACCGCGATACGCATCAGTGTTAGCGCTGGCTACACAAGCGGCCAGTGCTTTCTCTGCATCAAAATTACCAATACCTTTGAGGTAGGCGTCCACAATAACAGGGATTGCGTGGTTGCCGATCATCATATCGGTTTCGCTACCGTAGAAATTCCATACCGGAAGACGGCCATGTTGCTCGTAAAAGCTAATGAACGATTTCACCATATCGTTGACACGATCTGGCGCCAGCATTGTGAACAGCGGATGTGAGGCACGATAGGTATCCCAAAGGGAGAATGTACTATAGTTGATTCCGCCATCGGTTTTGTGAATCTTCCGGTCAGCCCCCAAATAGGAACCATCAACATCACTGTAGATGGTAGGCGTTAACATACCGTGATATAGAGCCGTATAAAACTTAACCTTATCATCTTGATCGTTTCCTTCGACCGCGATTTTACCCAACTCTTTATTCCATGATTCTTTTACCTCGCCGTAATAGCGATCGAAATCATCTGTCGGCACTTCTGCCTCCAGATTTTTTTGCGCACCTTCCATGCTCACGCCCGAAATTGCGGTGTTAACAAGGATCTGCTCCCCCTTTTGGGTTGAAAAATCAAACCGAGCAACGAATGCTCTCGGTGTTTTGCCCGCCGTCCCTTGGGGACCACTAGGGCCAACCACCGCTACGCCATCGTTGGCCACTGCTATTGCAGTCGTATCTAAATTAACCTGTTTGAATGGCTTCGAAAAGCGTGTATAGAAAAAAACACGTTGGTTTCGCGCCCATCCATCCGAGTATCTGTAACCTTTAATCGTTACGGAATCCACCACTTCAATATACGAGTCTTGCGTGGCATCCCAGTTCATCGCCTTCTTAAGATTGAGGTAGATGGCAGCATCAGCCTCCGGAAAAGTGTAGCGCTGTATCCCACAACGCGCCGTGGCCGTAAGCTCCACATCAATATCATAATCGAGCAATTTCACTTGGTAGTAACCTGCAGAGGCACGCTCCTGGTCGTGAGAAAACGCAGAATAGATGCCTAGCGGTGCTTCGGCTTCGCGCACAGGCAACGTGACCGGCATAAACGAAATATCGTAAAGATCGCCAGCGCCGGTACCACTCAAATGGGTATGGCTGAATCCAGCGATAGTGCTATCAGGATAAAAATACCCCGAAATGCGGTCCCAACCGGGCAGGCCATTATCCGGGCTTAGCTGCACCATCCCAAATGGCGACTGTGCACCGGGGTAAGTATTCCCTGTAAAATCAGTGCCAATGAAGGGGTTCACCAAATCAGCGTAGGAGGTTTCCCCTTTGTTGTCCAAAGCGGCACATCCTACCAGCGTCAAACCGGTCAATACGGTAAAAAAGAGCTTTCGTTTCATATGTTATGGATACACTGTGAAAGATGTCACTCAAAACAGCTAAAGCGTTTGAGCGAACAATCAAATACGGTTCTTGAATGCAAATGTAACCAACAAGTTCTATTGAAGACAACTTTTATTTCGCATTTGTAGTATTGGGCAAAAGCATAAAAATTCGCCAAATAAAAAAGCCACGCTCGGAAGCATGGCTTTTTTCAAGTTACGTTATTAACAAATTAATCGACCAATCGAGCGGCATCACGCAAGGCCTTGATTTCATCGTGTCCTTCGTTGATTTCTGTTGCTTGCTTGCTCACCGTCGACAATGCTTCGCCGGTTAACTCACCTTTCTCCAAGGCCGTCTTATAAGCCGCTTTAATGGCGTCCTCGCCTCTTTCTGCTTCATTTAAGATGCTAACGCGGTCTGATCCACCGAACAAAGACTTTACGTCGATCCATGCACGATGCAAGGTGCCTGCTACGCTGTTGCCCGTTTCAATATCACCACCGTGACTAGCCACTAACGCACTTAGCTCTTGACTGAACTTACGGCTCTGCTCACTATAGCGTTGAAAAATTGCTTTTAGGTCAACGTTTTCATCGTTGATATCTGCTAAAGCTTTTTCGAATCCTGCTACACGATCATTATTGATCTCTGTCAAATCATTTAAAATTGCTATACTTCCCATATTGATATATTATTAAAATTGTATTTTCTTGTTATTTATCCTAAGATCGCTGTAAGGTCAATGTCGCTTTTTCTACCGCTTGAGCAGTGTTCGCTTTCGCCATCTCCTTTTCTGTAACGATATTGCGAAGAGCCGCGCTCGAAAAACGATGCCTACGCTTGGTGTAATGTAATGCAATGCCTTCTGCGATACAGTATTGCTTACCCAAAAAATTGGAATCTTTATATTCCTCGCCAACAAAACGAATATCGACCGCCAAAGACTGCAACATATCCATCACGTCGCTATCAGATTCAAAAGGCACGATTTCATCCACAAATTGACAGCCTTCCAATTTGATAAAGCGTTCTACCATGGTTTGTGCGGCCATATTTCCGCTAGCTGCGTCAGGCATATCAGCCTGTAGCGCTACGATCAGGTAGTCACAATTTCGCTTTGCCTCCTCAAGCATCACCAAGTGTCCTAAGTGCAGTAGGTCGAATACGCCAAATGTTATTCCTATCTTCATTTATTATCTGATTATGGTAACGAAAAACCAACTACGCATTTGCGCGCTTTGGCGAGAAGTCCAAGTTTTCCTTCAAATTGACAATGGCTGTATCGACAACCTCCTGCTTCGTTGCTATGATCTGCCGTAGCGAAGAACTGGAAAAACGGTTTTCCCGTCTGTTGAAGTAGAGCTCGATTCCTTTTTCTTCACAATATCCCCTACCCGTAAAATTCTTGTTGATATATTCGTCCCCCAAAATGCGTACATGCAATTTGTAGGAACGTAAGATATCTTCTAAATCTTGCTCCGTTGCATAGGGTATAATTTTATCGACATGTTTACATCCTCGAAGCTGCATATATCTTTCAAAAACCGTTTGTGTCGGCTTATTTTTCTCTGGCCTATCCAAGGTAGGATTGGTTTGCAAACCGCATATTAGATAATCGCATTGATCTTTTGCATCTTCAAGCATTTTAATGTGTCCTGCATGGAGGAGGTCGAAAGCGGAGAAAGTGATACCTATTTTCATCGTATAAATGTTATGTTTTTCGTCAAAAAAAATCAACATGCGAAAATCGCATTCGCTACACGGCGCCAAAGAGATGTTAAAAATTTCGATCGTCTTCTTGCGATGTGTAGGGTAAAAACGCTGATTAATCAAAGAAGTTTTAGTTTTCCGGCGCTATTTTCACCGGATGAAACAAAACAGGAGTTTGTACGATAATCTGATATTCAAATGATGTAAAAACATCCGCACGAACAGGTGTTTTTACACCTACTTGCATATTTTACGTAGTTTTTTAGTCAAAATCTACGGCTAAAGAAACGAGTAAAGGATAGGGAGCAATCATGGCTTTGGGAAATACGGTAAACGGAGATCCATCAGATAACCACTATCCATAGATCATAGCTGAACGCTTTGGTATAAAGTAAAAAACGGATCACATTATCTTGTGTAATGTGATCCGCTAAAAAATCTGATGGATTCGCAAGAGCCCAAGCAGGCTATTAAAAATCAAGATCTCCTTGACGCCCCGTATCTGCCTTTTGTCCTGTTAAAGCACCCGCAGCCACTTTAATTAGGGTGATCAACTTATTGGATTTGTTATCCCAATAATGTGCTTCCGACGGAACGATCTTCAAGACGCGGATGCGCGGATCATCTTTTCCTTTATCAAACCAGCCTTCCATCATCTTATTCCAATATTTCTCGATGCGCTCTTTATCGCGGCTCACCACCGCATGCCCGTTGATACTTAAAAAACTATACTTATTAATATCGCTGTAAAGTAGCGTAGCTTTATCCTGCTGTTCAAAATGCGCATACGAATCGCTCTCGTTGGAAAATAGAAACCAAATAGCACCTTCGTCATCCACTTCTTGCCTACTCATTGGCACGGCGTGCATATAACCTGTCTCCACTGGATAAGATCCCAACATGCCGATATCCATGGCATCGATCATTTCTTTAAGCTTTGCTATAGCATCTTGTTGCACTAAATTCTCTGTACTCATAATATGTTGTTCAATGATTTATTTCTAAAAAGTAGGGCTAAGACGCTAGGCGACTACGGTATCGATCTAGATCCGCCGTGCTGAGGCTATGCTGAAATTCGCTGATATCCACCCAAACCGCACGGTAACCGATGAGTTCCTGCGGCAACACATTGACTTGCACGATAGCTGTCAACGTTTTGTCCAACGCGAACAATACCTGATCTTCAGCAACGTGGGTTAGCTTGAAAATGCAATCTTCATCATCGATCCAGATATCAGACTGTAATACGCTAACATGACATGCTTTCACCAGCTGCTGCATAGCCAACGGATCGAGCAGCAACAAATTTTGGGATACCATATCGAACTGCAGCATCTCCTCGCGTAGGTTGGCGTGGCCAATCGCAACAAGGTGATCGAAATACATCTGCCGATTTCTCAAGCGCAAGGCCTCATTTTTACAAAGCAGGGTGTCGATTTCCATAGGAAAGTCCAGATCACGAAGATTGTAGGATACCCGATAGTAACTGTCGTAATATTGCCGTTTCGTTTGCCACTTCATATACCCCTAGAACAGTTGCGCCGAGAAAACGTTTTGTTAAATTCCGGTTTAAATCGATAAAACTTTCAGCAAGCAGATTTGTTCTCTTTCCAAGAAAAAACACAGCTATATCACAGCATATGAACGCGCCAAAAGCAACGTACCGACTCCAACTAAATAAAGACTTTACATTCGACCAGTTAAACAGCATCATTTCCTATCTTTCCGATCTAGGCATAGATACCATCTACGCCTCGCCTATCTTTCAAGCCGTCGCGGGTAGCAATCATGGATATGATGGTGTTGACATGCATACGATAAACCCAGAGATAGGCAGCTTGGAGCAGCTCATTGGTATTAAGCAAAAACTGAGCGAGCAACAGATGCGTTGGTTGCAGGATATCGTGCCCAACCATATGGCCTTCCATCCTGCAAACAAATGGTTGATGGATCTGCTGGAGCACGGCCCAGCATCATCTTATCGCGATTACTTCGATAGTAGCCTCAGTGAGGAATGGTTCTCTCAAGAGCAGTTGATGGTACCCGTTTTAGGAAATGATTTAGATGAAGTCATCGAGAATAATGAAATCAATATCACCCTTAATGACAACAAATTATATTTTCAATATTTTGAACAACAATGGCCACTGTCCGCTTTAAGTGTAAAGGAGCTATTAATTGAATTTAACAAAAAGAAAGCTACGTCCCAGCATGCGGAAGAACCCAACACTTCAGCACGATTTGGCGATTTTCTGGCTAAAATCAATGCCTCGCACAGCAAATTGCGCAAGCTTTTAAAAAAGCAACATTACCGCCTTTGCCACTGGCAAGAAACCGACACAAACATTAACTTTCGCCGTTTTTTCACCGTAAATGGACTCATTTGTTTGCAGATCAACAACGAAAAGGTCTTTCAGGATGTACATCGATTTGTTGGTCAATTGCTTGAACAAAAGATAATTGATGGCTTACGTATCGATCATATTGATGGCATTTATAATCCGACACAATATTTAATGGACTTAAGGAGCCTCGTTGGTGAAGATACCTATATCGTTGCCGAAAAGATTCTGGAGCACAACGAGGACTTACCAAACAACTGGCCTATTGCCGGCACAACCGGATATGAGTTTCTTGCTGCTGTAAATAACGTGCTTATTGATGCTAACGGAGAAAAAGCCTTCACAAAAATCTACGAAAAATATGTCGGTAAGCAGCTATCCTTAAAAAGACAACAGCGCAATAAGAAGACCGCGATTTTGACAAAACATATGCAGGGCGAAATGGATCAGCTCGCGCATCTTTTCATCCGACTGCAATTAGCAGATGGCGAACAGGCACCGAAAGCTAGAAATTTAGCGAAGGTCATCCGTTCTTTCCTTGTGCTATTCCCTACATACCGAAGCTATGCCGCATCTTTCCCCTGCTCCGAATCGGATTTCCAAATTATCGATGCCGTATACCAAAAGCTCAAGAAGAATAATCCAGATACGCCTTCGGAGGTGCAGCTGTTTTGGGCAGCATGCAGACGTGCACAACTGGGAGATGACGCCACATATGCAGCGCGCTTTAGCCGCTTTTTTACGCGCTGTATGCAATTTACGGGACCAGCAATGGCCAAAGGTGTAGAAGACACTTTGATGTACACCTACAATCGGTTTCTCGGGACAAACGAGGTGGGTGACCATCCCGCAAATTTTGGAATCGCTATCGAAGATTTCCATGCAGCTATGATCCATCGCCAACGAGCTTGGCCAAAAGCGCTCAATACCACCGCGACACACGACACCAAGCGTGGTGAGGACGCCCGCGCCCGCCTTCAAGTATTGACAGCCTGCCCGGCATTATGGGCTAAGACGGTCAAAAAGTGGCAAAAACAACTTAAAAGTCAGTACCAGCATGCACTGCCACATCCAAATGACCAGTATGCGATATTCCAAGCAATATTCGCCTCCCACCCCATATTGGATCAAGACGAGCATTTTGAAGAACGTTTACTGGCCTACATAACGAAATATCTGCGTGAAGGCAAGGAGCATTCCGACTGGGCGCAGCCTGATGAACAGTATGAGGAAAAGACAGCAGCATTTGCCCGTTTTCTACTAATGGAGGGAAACGATTTTCAGACAATACTACACAAGCTACATGCACAGTTAAATGATTTTGCGATAATCAATTCACTCTGTCAAGTGATGTTAAAGTTTACCTTGCCCGGCATACCTGACACCTATCAAGGTACGGAACTTTGGGACTTTAGCTTCGTTGACCCAGACAATCGTCGCGCTGTTGATTTCGCACAACGGAGCAAGTATCTTACAGACATCTCCCGCATACAACCCAGTGAAAAGGCGTCGACGCTATGGAAAGAGCGAAACAATGGAAAAATAAAATTGTGGTTAACCCAACAACTGGCCATACTCCGTAAGCATGCAGACAGCCTGTCCGAGAAGGCTAGCTACCTGCCACTGACGGTTACGGGCAAATACCAAGCACATATACTGGCGTTTGCTCGGCAACACCGCGATAGCTGGACAATCGTTGTTCTTCCGCTTCATCTAGCTCGCATAGACAAACTGCATAAATGTACGGTAACTGATTTTGACTGGAGCGACACACGTGTCATCCTACCTACAATAGACACAGTAAGCTGGACGGATTGCCTACGGGCGCGCCAAGGCGAGGGCAACGAGTTGCATGTAAACAACCTATTTACAGACATTCCGCTAGCCATCGTGCAATATGAAAGCCAACCCAACAAACGTCAAGCTGGAATCCTCATGTCGATCAGCTCGTTGCCTTCCGATTTCGGTATCGGCGATTTGGGAAAACCAGCGCGAGACTTTGCCCATGCGCTATACAATGCCGGGCAACAGTACTGGCAGGTATTGCCGCTCGGCCCACTTTCCAAAGAGCAGTTTTACTCGCCCTATAGCACGTTAAGTGCTATGGCCGGCAATCCATTATTGATCAGTCTAGAAAGTTTGGCTAGCGCCGGACTCTTGGATGCTAGCGAATTGGAAAGTGCTCATGTTCCGCTATCGAATAGTATCGTATACGATGACGTTGTGCGCATTAAGATGCACTACCTTCATCAAGCATTTAAGCAAGCTCCTTTAGATCAAGATGCCGACTTTGTGGACTTCTGCGCTAGAGAGTCAAGTTGGCTTCATGATTACAGCCTATTCATGGCCTTGCGCAAGCAGCATGGCGAACAGCCTTGGCACATGTGGCCGGCAGCTTTTAAACATCGAGATTCCGCACAGCTGGCAGCCTTCGCTAAAGACCATATCGAAGACATACGATTTGAGCAATGGATACAGTACATATTCTTTAAACAATGGAAAGAACTTAAAGAATATTGTTACCACCTTCATGTTTCTTTCGTCGGAGACATCCCGATTTATGTTGGACACGATGCCGCGGATGTATGGGCAAAGCCCGATTTATTTTCATTGGACAATGACGGGCAGATTCAATTCATAGCGGGCGTTCCTCCCGACTACTTTAATGCGCAAGGACAACAATGGGGTATGCCCGTATTCAATTGGGCTGAACATAAGAAAGAAAACTTCAGCTGGTGGCTACGACGAATCAAGCAAAATTTGGCCTTATACGATTTGGTGCGTTTGGATCATTTCCGCGCTTTCGTGGCCTATTGGCAAATTCCGATGCCGGCCGATAACGCTATAGAAGGACAATGGGTGGAAGCTCCTGGGCCAGCGCTTTTCAAACAGATACAAGCAAACTTCCCCAACATGCCCTTTATTGCCGAGGACCTCGGAGACATCGATGCAGCGGTGTATGACCTACGCGACAAATACAAACTGGCGGGCATGAAAGTCCTTCAATTTGCATTCGGCGACGACATGCCACATTCTACACATGTGCCGCATCACTACGGCAATAATTTTGTGGTATACACGGGCACGCACGACAACAATACCACCGTGGGCTGGTTCAAAGAAGATTTAGATTCCGATGCTCGCAGACGCATGCAATTTTATCTATCGTCCACCGTGTATGCCAAGAATGTGGCAGACCTTCTTATCCGAGCAGCCTATGCCTCCGTAGCGGATACAGTAATCATACCGATGCAGGATGTCTTATCGCTTGGTAAAAAGAATCGAATGAACACGCCGTCAAGCACGACAGGAAATTGGACATGGCGAATGTTACCCGCCGCCTTTAACCAACATGTACAGGAACGCCTGAAATCTTATGCAAAAGGTTACGACAGGATGTGATAGATGTTCAATCTCGAAATTAGGCGATACGTTTTGTATGTAAAGCAATAGTCCATTTGCTACGTTGGCAGTGCGTACACGTTAATGTATTATGCTCAACTATGGTCCGTATGAAACCGCAGTACATACAGGCAAATGGACCTTGCTCTTGCTGAACATCCACTTCTTTATAATGCGAGGGAAACAACGGCAAGCCATACTTTGTTTCCTCGTCACTGTAATATAGCACGCTCATGGTTCCATCCACCTCCAACACGCCTTCACGCACTTGCCCGAGATGCTCGACAGCTAAGTTTCGTAGCTCTGCGAAGAATTCCATCTTCGAGAAGTCGTGTTTATTTTCATTTCGCACATCAAAAACGCCATCTTTAACAATGGTCATCGCCTTTCCTTCCATCGCTGTGGCAACCCATTGAAAACGTGAGGCTGCCCATGTCACCATCTTATAGACAGCTATTACACAAGAAAATACAACCACCGAGTAAAGTACTGGAACATCTTCCTGAAACATCGGATCGCCCGCCGCTGAACCCAAGCTGATAATAATAGCAACTTCAAAAAGCGTTAACTGACGCACGCCCCGCCGACCTGACAATCTCAAAATCAATAATATCAAGATAAACATAATAACCGTACGCCATACGATCTCCCCGACAAAGCCAATCTCTACGCCCATCATAAACAATTTTTCTATTGCTGCCATAAATTCAATTGTTATTTTGAGCTATAACCTTTTTTACCATCAAAAGTTGTTCGGACTATCTAATTAAAATAAAAAATCCATTTCTAAAACTTAGCGACAGCTATGATTGTTCAATAACAGGAACAAAAAAAGGAATATAATGGCCGCCATATATGGAATATTACCAAACTAGGTCTAGCGCCTCTGACAAGGAAAGCACGCTGGACATTTAGCACGCGTACATTACCCAGTTTTTATCAACCTTAACAAAAGAAATTATTAAAACAATGAACACAACAGTATTTGCAGGTTCGCCATACCCTTTGGGCGCAACCTATGATGGAAAAGGCGTTAACTTTTCGATCTATGCGGAAAATGCCGAAGGGGTAGATCTATGTCTATTCAATAATACCAATGATCCTACAGAATCGCTGAAGATCAGGATAAAAGAACGCACGCACCAAGTTTGGCATGTCTACATTCCAGATATCGGACCGGGACAGCTGTATGGATTTCGCGTATACGGTCCATACGACCCAGCCCAAGGCCACCGCTTCAATCCGCACAAGCTGTTAATCGATCCCTATGCAAAAGCTATCGCCGGTACGTTACAGTGGGATGATGCCTTGTTTGGCTATGAAGTTGGTCATCCGGATGAAGACCTCAGCTTCAGCGAAGTAGATAGCGCAGCATTTATCCCTAAATGCGTGGTGGTAGACAATGCATTTGACTGGGAAGACGATCGTCCGCTGCGCATCCCCTTGCATAAAAGTATCATCTACGAAACACATGTGAAGGGATTTACGGAGCTTCACCCCGATATTCCGGAAGAAATACGTGGCACTTATTCTGCTTTGGCACATCCCGTTACGCTAGATTACCTTAAGGAATTAGGTATTACCGCTATCGAGCTGATGCCCGTGCATCATTTTATTACCGACAGGCACCTCAAGGACAACAACTTAACCAACTACTGGGGATATAATACGGTAGGTTTCTTTGCCCCGGATGTACGCTATGCGGGAAACGGCATAGAAGGACAACAGGTCAACGAATTTAAAAACATGGTTAAAGCGCTGCATAAAGCTGGTATAGAGGTAATACTAGACGTGGTTTACAACCATACGGGAGAAGGCAACCAAATGGGGCCTACGCTATCCTTTCGCGGCATAGACAATGCCGCCTACTACCGACTGGCCGATGATGCTCGTTACTATATGGACTATACCGGCACCGGAAACACGCTTAACGCCAGATTCCCTAGCGTGCTACGCTTGATTATGGACAGCCTGCGCTATTGGATTCAGGAAATGCATGTGGATGGCTTCCGTTTTGATCTGGCCTCGGCCTTGGCCCGCGAGCTTCATGAAGTGGATAAGCTAAGCTCCTTTTTCGACGTAATTCACCAAGATCCTATTATTTCGCAGGTGAAGCTTATCGCAGAGCCTTGGGATATTGGTGAAGGTGGATACCAAGTGGGCAAGTTTCCTTCCGGATGGGCCGAATGGAACGGAAAATACCGAGATTGTATTCGCGACTTTTGGATTGGTGCCGATAGCATGCTGGGCGAATTTGCAGAGCGGCTAACGGGCTCGTCAGACCTGTACCTCGACGACTACCGGAAACCTACCGCCAGCATCAATTTTATCACTGCCCACGACGGTTTTACGCTGCACGATTTGGTTTCCTACAACGAAAAGCATAACGAAGCGAACGGAGAAGATAATAATGATGGTGAAAGCCATAACCGCTCTTGGAATTGTGGCGCCGAAGGCCCAACCGATGATGAAGCGATCAACACCCTCCGGTCAAAGCAGAAGCGAAACCTTTTGGCTACCCTATTCCTGTCACAAGGTGTGCCGATGATTGTCGCAGGAGATGAATATGGTCGCACACAGGGGGGCAACAATAATGCCTACTGCCAAGACAATGAGATCTCTTGGCTAGACTGGGCTGCAAAAGATGAGCGTTTGCTAGCCTTCACCAAACAGCTAATCGCTTTCCGAAGAGACCACCCCTCGTTTTGTCGGCGAAAATGGTTCCAAGGCATGCCTATAAAAGGTGTAGGCTTAGAAGATATTGCTTGGTTTTTACCTGAAGGCAGCGAGATGGAAGATGCTCATTGGCAGCACGATTTTGCACGTTCCCTAGCGGTTTTCCTAAACGGACAGGGCATTCGTTCCCTAAATGATGATGGATCCAAAATCGTCGACAACAGCTTTTATATCATGTTCAATGCCTATTGGGAGCCCATCACCTACAAGCTACCGAGCGAAAAATACAGCAAAGAATGGGTAAAAATGCTAGACACCAACCTAGATGTTATTGAAGCACACGAAGAATACACTGCTGGAGCCGAAGTGGTGGTACCTGCTCGATCGATTGTGTTACTGATGTCTAAACATAAAGCTTAACAACACAAGACGCCTACAACTCACGAAAAGCTTTAACATGCACAGCACAACGAACCAAAAAATAGGACTTTCCATTACAGACAAGCGCGCTCATTTGAGGGTATGGGCACCGTTAGCTAAAAAGGTTGACTGTCTGATTTTAGCCAACAACAGCAAACTATCCCTGCAGGCTGCCGACTATGGATACTGGCAGCTCGATACGGACATCTTGCAGGAGGGCGACCTTTATCGACTGCTTGTAGACGAGAAGGAACTGCCAGATCCGGCATCACGCGCGCAGCCCGAAGGTGTACACGGGCCATCAGCCGTGGTAGATCTCGCATATGCTTGGACAGATCTTCACTATGGCGCTCCGAAGCAACGCGAGCTGGTTATCTACGAGCTACACATCGGTACATTTTCCGATAGCCATGACTTTCAGGGCGTCATCAACCGACTCCCCTATCTGCGTGAGCTTGGTATCAACGCTATAGAAATTATGCCCGTCGCACAGTTTCCCGGCGAGCGCAACTGGGGCTATGATGGTGTCTTCCTTTTTGCCGTCCAAAATAGTTATGGTGGCGCGAAGGGATTGCAGGCGCTGGTTGATGCCTGCCATGCCTCGGGCATAGCCGTTATCTTAGATGTCGTGTACAATCATTTCGGCCCGGAAGGAAACTATCTGCCTGAATTTGCGCCATACCTCACCGACAAGTATGGCACCCCTTGGGGAAAGGCCGTCAATTTCGATGATGTCTATAACTATGGCGTGCGCGATTTCGTCCTTGATAATGTACGCATGTGGTTTGAAGACTTCCATATCGATGGTTTGCGCATGGATGCCGTTCACGCCATCAAAGATTTTAGTCCAGTACACATCTTACAAGATATCCGGACGCTAACAGATGCCATCATGTTGGAGACGGGCCGATCGCATTACCTCTTTGTGGAGTGCGACCTAAACGATCGACGGTACTTGGAACCGCTAGCAAAAAATGGATTTGCCATGGATGGACAGTGGTTAGACGAGTTTCACCATGCACTACGTGTGGCCGTCGGCGAGGAAAGAAAAGGCTATTATGCCGAGTTTAACGGAGTAGCCCACCTCGCAAAAGCCTACCAAGACGCCTACGTATTTGATGGCAACTTTTCGTTTCACCGAAAAAAATTCTTTGGCAGCAGCGCCGATGGATTGGCGGCCGAATGTTTTGTGGTGTTCGCGCAAAACCATGATCAAGTGGGAAACAGAATGCTAGGCGAACGAAGCGCTACTTTATTCGCTCCAGCGGCTCAACGCCTAATGGCCATGGCTGTATCCTTATCTCCCTTCACGCCCATGTTATTTATGGGCGAAGAATGGGGCGCGCAAACACCTTTCCAATATTTTGTGAGCCACGGTGATGATGAGCTTATTGAGGCCGTACGAAAGGGACGTAAGCAGGAATTTTCGGAATTCCATGCTTCGGGTGAACCGCCAGACCCACAGGCAATATCTACATATCGGGATTCGATATTGGATTGGAAAGAGATGGAAAGTGCTTATGGGCAGCAAAACCTTTCATACTACAAGGCTCTGCTACACCTCCGGAAAACGCTTCTATCTGCGGTCGAATGGAGTCGTGAACAATTTTCTGTTAAACACGATCAAGATCGCGAAACGATTACCTTGCATATACAAACGCAGGAACGAGATCTGCTGTGCATATTCAACTTCTCATCCCATAAACAGGAAGTTCCGCTACGAGAAAACACTACTTGGTCGGTATTGTGGAATAGCGATGATGAAAGCTGGGGTGGTAACAGCAAAATGGATCCGGTTCAGCGGGGCAGCGCCCACCTATCTGAACTGTCGGGGCTGCTCCTGCAACATAGCAGAAACGACAAGTAAATAGAGACAGGAAAAGTTTTGGCAAAAAAAGCAAATGCCCATATGTCTTTACATACGGGCATTTTTTTTGATGAGAACAGCTAACGTAGCTCTCCCAAGCTACTTACTTGGTTTCAATCACTATTTCCTTACTGTGTACCAATTGCTGGTGCCCAATTTTGAACCCAGAATTTACCTTTCCGTCGACCTTGATTCGTTTGATGTACGCCCCTTTGCCTTCCTTTCGGATAACCAACTGGCTAGCAACTTGATGATAAGCTGGATCTAAATGAATTGTCACCTTATCAAATACCGGCGTAACAACAGTATAATCTGGACGCCCAGGACAAAGCGGATAAATGCCCATCATATTCATAGAGGCCCAGGTTGACATGGTTCCCGTGTCATCATTGCCAGGAATACCGGCAGGCGTATTGGTAAAATGTTCTTGCAATATGGCGCTAACCAGCTTTTGCGTGCGCCATTCCTCCCCTGCTATTTCCGAGAAGATATGCGGATAAAGCATGTCAGGCTCATTGGTTACATCAAAGTATCCCTTATCAAACGTCGCTTGCAGCTTGTCCACGAAGTTCTTTTTGCCGCCCATAAGCTTTATTAAGCCAGGAATATCATGAGGCACGGCAAAGCTGTAATTCCAGGCATTACCTTCATGAAAACCGTGGTTGGGTTCAAAATTAGCACCCATCAGCGGGTCAAAAGGCGTCAGAAAGCTCCCGTCTGGCAGAATCGGGCGAAAAGTGCCAGACTCTTTGGAGTAATATTTCTTGTAACCCTGTGCACGTTCTTCAAACAACTTGGCATCCGCTGTCTTGCCCAATGATTTCGCCAACTGCGCCAAGTTCCAGTCGGCCACATAATATTCAATTGCGTGCGATACCGAATTATCGAACGAATCACGTAAAGGCACATAATGATATTTTACATAATCCGCGTTATCCGGTCTTATCCGATTGCTGCTATCCGTCACCGTAGCCGATTTATAAAAGGCCTCGTACACGGCATTGATATCATAATCACGAATTCCCTTCATGTAGGCATCGACAATAACAGGTATAGCTGGATCGCCATCCATGGTATAAGATTCACGGCTGTACAGTTCCCATTTTGGCATCCAGCCATGCTCCTTGTACATCCCAATCATAGAACGAATCATGTCCCGCTGGCGTTCGGGAAAAAGTAGGCTCATCAAGGGTTGTACATTCCGATAGGTATCCCAGAGGGAAAACACGGTATACCGGTTGCCATCCGACTTAAGGGTCTCGCGCGTTTCCATAGCGGGATACTCGCCATTGACATCCTGAAACACGTTGGGGTGAATCAAGGCATGGTAAAGTGCGGTGTAGAACACCGTCTTTTGATCATCTGTTCCACCTTCGACTTCAATCTTTGACAGGTCTTTGTTCCAAGCCGCTTCTGCCTGCTTGCGAATAGCATCAAAACCACCCACCGGCTGCTCCGCTTCCAAGTTACGTCGTGCATTTTCTATGCTCACAAAAGACACCGCGAGCTGCACCTCCACGGTCTCGCCCGCTTGTGTATCGAAGGTAAAGTAACTGCCTATGTCATCGCCCGATAGTTCAGCGCGGTAGTCTGTGAAAAGCTTGTATTTTCCAGCGTCTTTATTCCAATCGTTCTCCCACGCTGCGCCCGGTCGTTGAAATTTCCATGATCCGGCACGTGTTGGTTTTTTATTTACACGCAAGACAAAATAAATGGGATACACTGCTTGGTTATTGGTATAGCAAAAAGAACCCAGCAACTTCGAACCTTCTACCTCGGTGTCGCTCACACGGCGCACACTGGCTCCCGTCTCGTTGGTCAATCCCTCACCTAGATTCAGCAGAATGTGGTGCTGCCCCTTCGGAAAAGTAAATCGCGAAATACCTACGCGCTGCGTCGCGGACGCCTCGGCCTTGATCGCATATTTATCCAACGTATTCGTGTAATATCCCGGACGAGCAGCTTCTTGGCTATATGTGCTTCCATATTTATGGTAGTCAACTTCCAGAGCACCTCCAGTTGCCATCAGCAAAAGGCTCCCCATGTCCGGACATCCAACACCACTTAAGTTGACATGCGAAAAACCAGTGAAATACTTATTGTTATATTCATATGGTGTAGACCACCAACGCGCATCTTTATCAACAGCATTCAACGTAGATCCCATCACATTAAAAGGTGATACGTTCATCAGCCCTTGCGGCATTTGGGCTCCTGGATTTGTTGTTCCATAGTTTGTGGTACCGATAAAAGGATTTACATAATCAATAGGTTGCTTTTGGGCAAAGGCTAGCCCGCCAAGCAAACTTAAAGTCAAAAAGCATCTAAATAAAAAAGGCATATGATATAAATTAATACAATAAATCGACGTCCGGTGGTCGATAAGCCATTACTAACCGACCTGACGCAGGACAAAGGAACTAATTCTTGCGCAATTCAGCCCTAACTTATGCATTATATTTTTTTATGTTTTCAGCCTTGCAAATACGTGTTAGCAAAACTTCTGCAAGCAGTTTACATTTGTGTAAAGCCGCTGCCCTGAGCAAACACCTGTGCAAGCAAACAAAAACCTCGTCTGTGTCCTAAAAAATTCCTTTATTTGGATCTGTATCTGCTGCTTCCATCCGAATAGCTTTGTATGCACAAAGAAGATAGAGCCATGGAAAAGCAACATGATGAACAGTTCTGTAGACCCGTATACCTTGAAGACATGCGCGCGCTGGTATCGGTATACCGAAGCGGAAACAAGACAAATATTCGCGATAAACATAGTGCTAGCGTAGCGGCAAACACGGTGCAGGCAGACTTCGGCATA
This sequence comes from Sphingobacterium bambusae, assembly GCF_033955345.1. Lineage (NCBI taxonomy): Bacteria > Pseudomonadati > Bacteroidota > Sphingobacteriia > Sphingobacteriales > Sphingobacteriaceae > Sphingobacterium > Sphingobacterium bambusae. The sequence continues at coordinate 4,953,672 of NZ_CP138332.1, read as the reverse complement.
CCGCTAGCGATCTTGCAGGAAGACCAACAAATCATCGGCTTCGCTCGTGCAGTTTGCGTGGAAGGAAGATCCATCGAAATTCATACCTGCTTTGATAAAAAAAATGTAGACAACGTATCGAAAAGAAAGTTAGTTTTATTTTCAGAAGAGATTTTTAAACAAAGCTTCGGCGACTTATGTGAGGCTGAAATATTGGCGACAGACATCACTATTTTAGTACGATGGATCAATCAATGGAATTAATAAAATACCGGTTGTAAAAGAATGAAGAAGGAAGCATTATATCTAAAAATAGCCGCCCAAATGGAAAACCAGATTAAAGCGGGCACACTAAGCCCGGGCGACAAGCTGCCCTCACTGCGTAGCCTGCAGCAACTCCATCAAGTGGGGCTCAACACCATCAAACAAGCCTACCTTACTTTAGAAGGACGCTCACTCATCCACGGCCTGTCGCGGTCGGGATACTTTGTTAGCCATACCTCATTGCGCAAGCTACCTTTGCCCAGCAGCTCTTTGCCCAGCTATAATGAACAGGAACAAATATCGGATGACCTCATATCCAAGGTTTTCAGCAACCTGCAAAACAAAGAAATTCGCCAGTTCTCGTTGGGGGTGCCCGATAAAACACTATTGCCAACAGAAAAACTTCACAAGAGCCTAATCACGCTGGCTCGGCGTACGGATCTTCATGATGCATCGATGTCCTATGAAGATGTGCAGGGAAGTGCCAATTTGAGGCGCTCCGTTGCAAAATGGTCCATGTTATGGGATGGAAAATTAAAAGCGGACGATCTTATTACCACCTCCGGCGCCATGAATGCGATATATAACTGCCTTATGGCGGTCACAAAACCGGGCGACACCGTAGCTATCGAAAGCCCTATCTACTTTGGCACCATACAGATCATCAAAGCATTGGGACTAAAAGCAATTGAAATCCCCACTCATCCCCTCACCGGGATTCATCTTGACGCCTTGCAGAAAGTGCTTCATAAAATCGATGTATGCTGTTTCGTAACCAATTTCTCCAATCCTTTAGGCTCTAGTATGCCCGAAGCACATAAAAAAGAGCTGGTAGCCATGCTAACCCAGCACAATATCCCCTTGATTGAAGACGATATCTACGGTAACCTAGCCTTCGACAACAGCCGCCCTAAGCCCTGCAAAGCCTTTGATGAGGCGGGCATCGTGATGTGGTGCAGCTCGGTATCCAAGACCTTGGCCTCGGGATACCGCATTGGCTGGGTGGCCCCCGGACGCTACAAAAGCCAAGTACTACGCCAAAAACTCCTGCAGACCATTGCTATGCCCTCCCTACACCAAGAAGTAGTGGCCGAGTTTATGGAACATGGACGCTACGATCATCACCTGCGCTTGCTACGAAAAAAACTACAAGCAAATTTCTTTCATTACGAAGACGTGATACATAACTACTTCCCGGAAGGCACCAAAATATCACGTCCACAGGGTGGATTTATGCTTTGGGTAGAGCTTGATAAAAATTGCGACAGCAGCAAGCTATACGATCTCGCTATCCGTCAAAAAATAGGCTTCGCTCCGGGCCGCATGTTCACCCAACATAACCGCTACAACAACTGCTTACGTTTGAACTTTGCACTCGAATGGAATGAGGGCCTACGTTTCGATCTACAGCGTTTGGGAAACTTGATTCGTACACAGTAATACAACATAGCTAATTTAAATACCATGCACAGCACCCCTATTTTTCAAATCGATGCATTTAGCGCTACAACGTTTGGAGGAAACCCTGCCGCCGTGTGCCCACTAGACAAGTGGCTTTCCGATGAACAATTGTTAAACATTGCAGCGGAAAACAACCTGTCTGAAACGGCCTTTTATGTCAAACATGCCGAGCATTACGCCATCCGTTGGTTTACACCTGCCGTCGAGGTGGACCTCTGTGGACATGCAACCCTTGCCGCGGCCTACGTCATCCACCACTTTGAAGAGCCCTCGCAGCAGCAAATTACCTTTCATTCGCAACGCAGTGGCTATCTACATGTCAACGTCGTCGACGGACTTTTCGCCTTGGATTTTCCGACAGACCAAATCGAAAAAACCGACTTGACCGACCTCCTGATCGAAGCTACGAATGCCAGACCTATCGAAGCCTATCGAGGAAAGACGGACTATATGCTCGTTTTTTCTTCCGAAAAAGAGATTGCCGAGCTTATTCCCAACCTGCAACTGATGAAAGAGATCGATGCCCGTGGGATTATCGTTACCGCAAGAGGCGATAATCAGGACTTTGTATCTCGCTTTTTCGGACCTGCCGTGGGCGTTGACGAAGATCCCGTTTGTGGCTCGGCCCACAGCACCCTCATCCCTTATTGGAGTCAAAAACTCGGCAAACAAACATTAACGGCGCGCCAACTCTCCAAGCGGGGTGGCGAACTGTATTGCGCCCACCAAAAAGACCGCGTAGAAATTGCCGGACGTGCAGCGCTCTATCTGCGTGGCGAAATATTTCTTCCGGAATACTAAGACCTCCCCGTAAAGAAAGCTACTTGGTTGGTTTAGGCACTAAACAGAACAGGCTCAGCAAGAATTTGCTGAGCCTGTTCTGTTTAGTATATAACCTAGTTTTCTAGATAAAATCCATCCAGTTGGAAGCCTCTTGATACTCGACAATAGGTGTCGCGTTATTGACATTCGAGAAGTCCGAAAGCAATTTGCGAATATCCATCTGCATATGCTTGAAACTATTTTCATATAGATCCGATCGGAAGCCTTTGGCGCTCATCTCAAAAACATACTGCAACGTAATGAGACGGGCGATAACTTTACCCAACACTATCAATTGACGTTGCACCATGCCCTCGGGCAAAGTAAAATCAAGCAGCTTGGCAAAGCGGTCGCCTATAAGCTTCGTTTGTTCCAATGTTTGCAAGAAAACGCCCAAATTCGACTGTTTTTCCTTTTTCATCTGCTTAACCACGATTTCAGCAATCTGTGTATACAGCATTTCGTTTGACCCTTCGAATATTTGGAAAGGACGACTATCCACGATCCCACGTCCCGCAACGTGATCGATCTTGTAACCGCTAGAGCCGGATAGCTGCACGCAAATCTGTGCTGCTTCCTGCATTAAATCGGTCACCAACGCTTTCATAGAATTGGCTTCCAAGCCTTTAGTCGCTAGGTCGTGATCAATACCACTAATGGCTGTGCTGCGTGCACACATACCTGAGCAAAGGGAATACGAAGATTGAATACGTGACAACTGATACTGTACCGAATCCAACTCAAGCAACTTTTGTGCTCCTACCTTGCGGCTGGTGCAGTGAGCCAACGCTTCATCCAACATACGTTTGATAAAGCCCATGCCCATCCCCGGAAATTGCAGCCTGCTGCGATGCAGAATGTCCAACATCATTTTAATACCAGTGCTATGCTGCAACAACTTCTGTTCAGCGGGCACTTCGATATCAATTGTATTCAAACCATATGGAATCATGTACAGCCCGAGGTTGTTAAAATAGTGCTCTACATGAATTTTCTGTCCTTCTTTATTATTATCTGTTACGAAGAAATCTATATCGCGCGCCAATTCGCCATCGGCCAACTGTTTACGAGCCGCCACAAGCCAAAACTCAGCCATTCCGGTAAGTCCCTGCCAATGCTTTGTCCCTTTTAAGCGATAAGAGTCCTGCTCCTGCGTGTAAAATGTACGCATGTTTAGGGCGTCGCTTCCAAAATCAGGTTCCGTAATCATTAACCCGCCCATCGCTTGTCCTTCCAAAAAGCGACTAAAGACGTAGTTCTTCATCCCCTCTTGTCCATACTTGGCGAAGGGCTCGAGAAACAACGCTATGTTGATACCGAAGGTCAATGATAGAGGCAGCGATTCATACGAGGCCGCGGCTAGAATTCCTAAACATTCTTTCACCTGTGTACCCCGTCCAGCAAATTCCTCTGGAATAGCCACGCTAAGTGGTTTCAACTCCATTATGCCGTCCCATATTTCGGCAGGAAGGCCGCGGTTCACACTCAATTCATTGATATTCGATTCGCTATGGAAAAGGCAATGCAACCTCTTCTCAAAACGACCTAAAAATTCACTATAGTTTTCTTTCATATTACTAACCGGCCACGTATGGTTTGCCGATTTTTGTAAATGTACAAAATAAAATAGGCTTTCTAGAAAGGTAGAGGTCTATGCTAAAGAGCAAAACACGTCATTTTCCACGCAAAACAACAAAAGAACTTGTATGTCAATCCGTTAAAACAAAAATTTAATTTTAAAAGTATTTCTTAAAATATGAAGGCAAAACTAAGGCTAATGCCCTTTCCATAGGGATTTAAAAGGCCGCCTAACCGATCTTTCCGGGTGTTATTATAAACGAAAAAAAATAAATATTTTGTTTACACAAATTTACTGTACCTTTGTTCCTTATTCAGGCTACTGCCTTTGCTATTGCTGATTTGATTTTTATTGTTCAGTTTTCGCTTTATCAGCCGCCTATTATTTATTTAGGAAAAGAACAATGATCACCACATTTGGATTGTCAGCAAAAAACATCCACTATACACTTAAAGGCCTTTCAAGGGATAGCTTTCGCTGCGCGTAAGAGATTTCCTACTCTATCATGACATTTCAAGATTTAAACATTATTCCGCCTATTCTAGACGCTATACGCGAAATGGGCTATAACAACCCTTCGCCTATACAGGAGAAGGCTATACCGGTTATTTTGAGCAATAAAGACCTTATTGGTTGTGCACAAACTGGCACGGGAAAAACGGCAGCCTTTGCCATTCCATCCATTCAAAAAATTGCAGCAGTAAAGTCGTCTAATGGAGCACCACGTGTGCTGGTATTGACGCCTACACGCGAGCTGGCCATACAAATAGAAGAAAACTTCAAGTTATACGGAAAATACCTAAAGACCAGACAAACGTTGATATTCGGAGGCGTTTCTGCCAACATGCAGATTAGCAGCCTGCGCAAAGGTACTGACATCGTCATCGCTACGCCGGGACGTCTACTAGACTTGGCACGGCAGCAGGAAATTAAACTTTCTTCGGTAGAGATCCTTGTGCTCGATGAAGCAGACACCATGCTGGATATGGGTTTTGTGAATGATATCAAGAAAATATTAAGCTTCCTACCGGCGAAAAGACAAACCCTGTTCTTTTCGGCAACGATGCCACCTCCTATCCGCAAGTTTGCTACATCCATCCTTCGCGAAAATGTAGAGATCAACGTAAATCCGGTGTCGTCAACGGCAGCACTTATCGAGCAGTCGGTATATCATGTGGAAAAACCCGAAAAACCAAAGTTTCTCGTTTCCCTATTGCGACAAGAAAACCCGAAACAGACACTAGTGTTCACTCGGACGAAGCACGGTGCCGATCGCGTTGCGAAGATGCTCAACAAGCAAGGTTTTCATGCCATGGCCATACACGGAAACAAGTCGCAAGGTGCTCGCCAAAAGGCATTGAGTGAGTTCAAAAATGGAAAAATACAGATCTTAGTGGCAACGGATATTGCGGCACGAGGTATAGACATCGACGAGCTACCTCACGTGATCAACTACGAACTGCCCGAAGTATCCGAAACCTACGTGCACCGTATCGGTAGAACGGGTAGAGCCGGAAAAACCGGTATTGCTGTATCGCTATGCAGCAGTGAGGAACGTAAAAACCTCGATGGCATACAGAAATTAACAGGCAACGTGATCAAGGTGGCAAAATTAAAGTCACGCAAGGAAAGCGTAGCCTAAACATCAATAGACATTAATAAAATATAATACATTTAAATACAATTATCATGCAAGAAGGAAAAATCAAATTTTTCAACACAACTAAAGGTTTCGGATTCATTACACCATCAAACGGTGGTCAAGACATATTCGTCCATGTATCAGGTCTAGTTGACGAAGTAAACGAAGGTGACGATGTTAGCTTCGAAGTTGAAAACGGAAAAAAAGGCGTAAACGCAGTTCGCGTTCGCGTTATCTAAGTCCAACATTTTGGCAAAGAAAACGCGTTGCTTCCATCGGGAGCAACGCGTTTTTATTATCAAGTGATTTCAACGCTTCGTTTGACTAGCAGCAGTATGCAGCGTGCTTCCTAAAATCCCGTCGGCACGTAGCCTCTCATATTGCTCATTATCGTGTGTACAGAGCACGGTCAACTTGGGGTTCTCGCTCATTATCTCGTTGAGCCAGCGATACTGTTCCAACAGTTGCGTTTCATTTTCCTTCACCCAGCTAGCGTTTTTCATCTTCATCTCCAGAATGTTCTGCATCGACCAGCCACTGTCTACGCTATGTATAAATTCCTGACCGTCCTGCAAACGGATATAGAGCATTTTCGAATCTGTGGTATGCCCGGGAGTCTTCCAAATAACCAGCCCTGGTGCCAAGGGCAAGCAGTTTGAAAAGTCGGCAACGACAAAACGGTTCAATCGGTCTTCCGCTATATGCACCGTTTCCTTGTGCGGATGATGGAGCAACAAATCTGCCGTGTCGCGCGTCAACCACACTTTATGAGCAATCTTATCGAAATGGGGCGAACGGATAACGCCGGCGGTATGGTCGGCATGGTAGTGCGTAAAAAGAATAAGCTTGGCCTGCAACAAAGCTTCTTGAACAGTTTCGAAGTTTTCTGGGTAGAATGGCTCCTCCGTTTTTCCGAATGTGCGGTGCGTTTCAAGGTCCATGCCCGAGTCGATCATCACCGTGCCATCAGCATATTCAAGCTGATAAACTGTTCGAGCTAAGGTCATCATTTGCTGAGCCTCATGTCCTTTGACCACCACATTGGCCGGACGCACCGCATCAGCTACTTTCGTCACGTTAAGACCTACGGCATGCTCCCCCGGTATGCAGATAGCCAGCCGCCGAAGCTCAGACAACCTGGGCAACGTTAACGCCGAAGATACGGGCAGCGGCCGGCTACTGGAAACTGCTTTTCCTACATTGGCCAACAACGAAGCCCCTACTATGCTGGATGCGCCAATAAATGTTTTTCTATTCATCGCTTACAATAAATCGGTGGCAGCTTCAATCTTTATCCAACGGCCTTCACGCGCACTGCGGCGCGCGGCATCCATGACCAACATCGTTTTGTAGCCGTCTATACCCGATACCTGAACAGCAGCTCCGTGTCGCAAGCTTTGATACACGCCTTCAAAGTAATGGTAGTAGTTTCCCGCCTCGCTTTCCACAGGTTCTGTCATGATTTGTCCTTCTAGCTCATACCTTAAATGGCCGAAGTCTGTGGGCTCCTCGCTCCACCATTCAAGCGCACTTGGTTTTTGCCCTTGTAGCAGTAGCTCTTCCTGCCTATCCGATCTTGATTTTATAAAACTGCCCTTCAGTCCATGCAACACAAAGGCGGGCTGTTGTCCACAGGCTATATCCGTTCCGCGTACTTTCACCCGCTTATCCACGTAGGTCAACGTCAGTTCGAAATAGTCCTCTACGGGTGAATGCGGACGAAATGCCGCAAAATCTGCCATCACCGCATTTGGAAGACCAAATAGTTTAACGGCCTGATCCACCACATGCGATCCACGGTTGTTAAATTCGCCTCCACTCCAAGGCTGCTCCGTATGTACATCCCCACGCACTTGCGGCAGGTACAGATCATAGGATAACGAGGCTTCTACGACCTCCCCTAGCTTCGCGCTGCGCAATACCTTCTCTACAGTCAAGAAATCGCTATCAAAACGTCGATTCTGATAAACAAAAAGCTGTAAACTCCGATCGAGAGCCAACTGTTGAAGCGCAAGCGCTTGATCTGCCGAGGTAGTGAACGTTTTCTCTACAATCACATGTTTTCCCGCTTCCAGCGCCGCTTTAGCGAGCTCATAATGCGTATCAATGGGCGTATTGACAACCTCCAGTTCAATCCTTTCGTCGTGTAAGAGCTCATCTAGTTTCTCATACGAGGTAACGTCTGGGTAGTCAGCCTGAATACGTTTCTTGTTTCGCTCCAACGCGGCCACAAGATTAAAACCGGGATGAATAGCCAAAAATGGTGCAAAAAAAACCGAACCTGAAAAACCGTATCCTAAGATTGCTGTATTGATTTTGTTTTCTGTCATAATAAATGTGCTGTTTTCTAAATGATCTTGACAGCGCTTGAAGCACTATACCAATCGCTATAGTGCAATTTCTTGAAAACGGCAGCCAATCTATTGTAAAAAACAAACATAAACTTGTAATTTAACGGCATGAAACGTCGACTTTTCGAAGAACTAGAAATTGAAACATACAGTACGGATACCTATCCGCTCCCCATACATAGCCATACATACTACGAGCTTATCTATATCTATAAGGGCTCCGGAAGACACCACTTCAACAAGCTAGTTGTACCTTATGCTGCGGGGGATGTGTTTTTGCTATCTCCAGACGACGAACACTACTTTGAAATTGTGAAAACGACGCGGTTCTGCTTCATCAAATTCACGGACAGCTTTTTTCATCAGGATCAAGATCTCTTCCTTCATGGCTCGTTGGATCTTTTTCCTATAGCGTTAATGAAAAATGCGCATTGGAAAGAGGAAAAATTGCGGATTCCCCAGCCTTATCGCAAGACCTTAAAAAACTTGATCGACAATATTGCCGAATATCAAGGGCTTCAGGAACTATCCCATTCACCTTTGCTATATCATCAAATCCTTTCCGTTTTCGGACTTCTCGTAGAAACAAACCTACAACAGGAAAAAACAGCAAATAAGGACGTCATCGATAAAGAGCAACTTATCTACTACATCCATCAGCATATTTACCAGCCGAGCGCGATACGCATCAAAGCGATATCCGAGCAGTTTCATATTGCAGAAAACTACTTCGGCGCTTACTTTAAGCGTAACTTCGAGATCAGCTACAAAAAATACATTGATGCCTATCGATCAAAATTGATCGAAAGTCGTGTACGATCTGGGCAGATGACCTTGAAACAGATAGCCGCTGAGTTTGGTTTTAGCGATGAAAGCCACTTGTGCCACTATCTAAAAAAATGGGACAAGCCCTCGCCTAGCAGCCTACGAAAAAAGCCGGTAGCAACTGAAGCTCCGACTTAGTTCACTAAATAAAAGTTGCGTATACGCTTAGTCTTTCCTTAGTATCTCCAATGTAGGCCTATTCAGGCTGGACAAGCTGTTAAAGACACCAATAACTACCGATACCAGTACGACGGCAACAAGCAGTCCTAGCAGGATGACGATAGATGGTACAAAGGTAGCTTCAAAAACGAATAGAGCCAGCGCATTGGTGGCAACCACGGCGATCAGCAAACCGGTGAGTGCAGAAAACAACCCTAAAAACAGGTACTCGGAAAACAAGATCTGTCCAATCTGCCGCTTGCTGGCGCCCAAGGTGCGTAGCAAGACGTTCTCTTTCAACCGTTGGTATTTACTAATCATCAGCGATGAAAATAGCACCATAACACCTGTTAAGATGCTGAACGAACCAATAAAGCGAATGACAAAGCCTATTTTATCCAAAATTTCGGTCAAGGTGGCGATCAAACTGTGTAGATCGATAACCGATACATTCGGAAAAGATTGCACCACGTTGCGCTGCAAGGCTGCCGACTGTCCTTCATTCTCCGCTTTGGTCATCATCACAAAAAACTGAGGTGCTTTCTCCAGCGAGCCTTTGGCCAACACCATGCGGAAGTTCGTCTGAAAGCGGTTCCAATCTACACGCCTCAAGCTAGCCACGCGCGCTGGCATTGGCAGTCCTTGCACATTGAGCAGTAGCCTGTCCCCAACCTTTGCTCCTATCCGTTCTGCGTAGCCTTCTTCCAAGGATACTTGTGCCGTATCCATCGCTTGAACCTGCCCTATCCATTTTCCGGCGACCAATGTCTCCGAATCGGCTAAGGAATCTCGATAGGTAGCTCGTATTTCGCCACGAAAAGCACGCGCCGAGTACCCCAAGGTAGAATCGGCTAGCACATCCTGCAGATTGTGCCCGTTGATCTCCGAAAGCTGCAAGGTAACAATAGGTACCTCTTCCATCACCGGAAGACGCTGCTCCTCGATCAATGTTTTCAGACCTTCCCGCTGGCCGGGCTGTATGTCAAACAATACAACATTGGCCTGTCCGCCATCATTGCTTACATCCACACGCTTTAAGAGCATGTCTTGCACAAAGGATAGCGTGGCGATCAGCGCGGTACCGAATCCTATCGCTAATACCACGACAATCGTTTGGTTACGCGGACGGAACAGATTGGCGAGCCCTTGTCGCCACACGTAAGGCCATCGTTGCGGAAAAAAACGCCGCACCATAAACATCAATCCCTGTGCCGTGCCATATAACACCGCAAAGGTAAAGGCAATCCCCAATACGAAAAAGGCCGTCTGTTTCAAATCCTCCAATTGCAACCTGGAAAACAGCGTTAGACATAGCAGGATCAAGCCGATAATGGCCAAACGTAGTGGATCTGCAGGCGAACCAGCTGTATCAGAGATTACCCTTAAGGTATTTAAAGGAGAAATCTTGCGTATGCTGCTGAGCGGTAATAAAGCAAACAAAACGGCAATGCCAAAGCCCAGCACAATGCCCTGTAAGATGGCTGTCCACGAAACGGCGGATGAAAGGTCAACAGGTACAAATTCCTGCATCACTAGCGGCAGCAGATACTGTAAGAGCGAGCCCAAAACAGACCCAACGATACCGGATAACACACCGATAACCGCAAATTGCACAAAGAAAATAGCAAACGTTTTTTTGGCGGTAGCACCCAAACAGCGCAAGGTGGCTACTGTGACCATCTTTTCCTGCACGTAAACATGCACGGCACTGGAAACACCGATGGCTCCCAGTAGCAAAGCTGCGAAGCCCACCAGTTGCATAAAGCGGGTCACGTCAGCAAAAGATCGTCCTGTATTTTCCTTAGTCGAAGCTATCGTCGCCGATCCCAGTTGGTATTTTTCCAGCAGCTCTTCATTTCGCTGTGCAAAACCATCGATAGCGAAGGAACGAGGTAGCTTAAAGTAGTAAAAGTAATCTACACGGCTGCCCACCTGCTTGAGGCCTGTTGCGGCCATGGCATCCAATGATAAAAGTGCCGATGGTGCCATGCTACTGGCAAAGCCTGTTCTGCCGGCCATCTTCAACACCTTGCCAGCAATGGTAAACACTTGATCGCCGATCTGTACAGAGTCGCCTATCGACGCATTAAATTGCAGCATCAACTCATTTTCCAGCAACACTTTTGAAGGATCGCTGAGGCTATCCATCATATGGGTAGGCTCACCTTCCACAGCGCCATAATAGGGATAGCCGGCGGATAATCCACGAACCTGTATCAACCGGGATTCACCATTTTTCACGAAGCGCAGCATCGACACGAAACGTTCTTCTCGAGCATGGCCTTCACTTTTTTTTGCGATACTATCAATAAAGGCAAGCGCTCCATCCTGCGGCGATGTGCGTGAGGACAGCTCTAGGTCGGCGCCCAGCAAACCGGCCGCCTGCGCATCAATATCTCGGTTAAGATTGGTCTTGAACGAATCCATGGCCACGAAAGCGGATATACCTAAAACAATCGATGCGATATACAAAAATAGACGGGCGCGGCTACGCCTGCTATCGCGCCAAGCCATCAAAAAAATCCATTTCCAACTCATACGATACGCCCTCCTTTAAGGGATAAGATATGATCTGTTTTCGCCGCCAGCTGCAAATCGTGGGTCACCAAAATCAAGGTGGTTCCGGCAGATTTATTCAAGTCAAAAAGCAGTTGTTCTACCAAAGCGCCAGTCTCGGCATCCAAATTACCCGTGGGCTCATCGGCAAACAATATTTGCGGTTGATTGGCAAAGGCTCGTGCCAACGACACCCGCTGCTGCTCGCCTCCTGAAAGTTGCGATGGATAGTGTGCCGCCCTATGGGCGAGGCCCACCTTTTCTAAAAGATCTATGGCTGTTTTCCGGTGGTTACGCATACCTTTTAGCTCCAAGGGCACCATAACGTTTTCCAAGGCAGTAAGGGTGGGCAGCAATTGGAAATTCTGAAATACAAAGCCCACGTGTGCGTTTCGCACTGCCGCCAATTTGTCCTCGCTCAGCCCATTCAGCCGAATGCCGTTCAGCATAATCTCGCCCGTGGTCGACTGGTCCAAGCCGGCGCACAGCCCGAGGAGCGTTGTTTTGCCACTGCCCGATGGGCCGACAATGGATAATGACGTTCCTTTTTCGACCGAAAGGTCAATATCTTTTAAAACCGTAACGGCAGATTCTCCTTTGCCATATGACTTGGATACCTTATTGATATGTAGTATTGCTGTTGACATATTTGTTGTTCTCTTACTTTTGCTTAAATTAGTAATATGATTTCACTTTATAGACGGTGCTTTTTTCTTTTCGTTGTCATTTTTTCTATTTCCTGCAGCAATACAAATAGCTCCAGCGGATCGACGGCAGAAAATAGCGATTCCGATTCAACCCAACAATCCCAAAACAACCCTTCAACGAAGTCGAAGACCATATTATTTTTTGGTGATAGCTTGACCGCCGGATACGGACTTGAAGATCCTAAGGACGCTTTCCCAGAACTGATCCAAGCAAAAATTGATTCTTTAAATCTACCATATACCGTAGTGAACGCCGGGCTTAGCGGCGAAACCAGTGCGGGAGGTAATGAACGCATCGACTGGCTGCTCCAAAATCCGGTAGACATTTTTATCCTAGAGCTGGGTGCCAATGATGGATTGCGCGGCATAGATCCTACCAGCACCTACGAAAATTTACGCCAAATCGTACAAAAAGTGAAGGAAAAATATCCGTCTTGCCAACTAGTGCTTGCCGGGATGTTGGTTCCACCAAATGTGGGTGAAGATTATTTCGGAGAGTTTAAAGCTCTATTTCCCAAGTTGGCCAAGGAACAGCAAATGGAATTGATCCCCTTTTTGCTAGACGGTGTGGCGGGTCAAGCTCCCCTTAACCAAGCCGATGGCATACATCCCACGGAAGCTGGGCAAGTAAAAGTTGCCGACAACGTTTGGAAAGTGTTACAACCTTTGTTGAAGGGCTAATATCCGAAATAGCCACATAGCATCATAGATTTCTTCATTTTGCAGATGAAGCATCACGATCGTTCCGAAAAACCTTTACTTTCCTCGTGTGAAAGGCATAGATCACGGTTAATTGGCACGGAAACTTGCTCAAAGAGACTTGCACCGATATTTTTCGCTTCCTCTACATCTTTGGGAAGTATATAATAGGCAACATCCATAAGAAACCCTTCGGCTGTGCGTTGCACATCTACTTTCAGAAATCCATAGTGGTCTTCACAAAATGCAGCCAACTGCACCGATCCATCCGCTACCGACAATGCCTCTACCCTAGCTTCCGACTTATGCGCCACCTGATGCAAATCCACATAGCCTCCAGCGCCTGCCACAATAAAGGGGACCACCTGACCATCTGCATAGGTCCTTTCGAAACGTTGGTAATTGTGCACATGACCGCTGAACACGATATCGGGTCGCATTCCAGACTCTTCAAAGGCGCTATCTAGAAAGTCAATCATTTTTTCGCTCGATCCATGGTTGGTGTCGGCAGAAAAAGGCGCATGATGTATACATAACACAACAGCTTGCTGTTCCCGATGTGCTTGCGCATGGCGAAGCTCTTCGATAAACCAAGCGCGCTGCTCCGCATCGATAGCTCCATGTTTGATCACATTCGGATAAAGACCGATGATGCGGGCTACCGGAGTTTCCAACGTCCAATAGACATTCGGCTGAATCATGCTTTTACGCTTACTTCCTTCGCCAAAGCCAATGGGGCGCCTCTCGGTATCACAAAAAACATCCATAAAGGCCTCTAAGCTTTGGTAGGGAACCGCACTCTCGGGGTTGATGTCTCCATCGTGGTTACCAGCAATCGCAAATATCGGCGCCTCGTAACGTTCATAGGGACCCAAAAACTGCTTTGGGTACTCCTTGGCTTCACCGTGGTTATAAACGATATCACCCAAATGGTACAAGAAAGCGGGGGTATCTTCGGCATACACCTCGCGGTTACTCTGCTCGTTCAACACCTCGGCCACCACCGCCTGAAACGAAGAATAGCGCGGGCTGCCGGTATCGCCAAGCATGTGAAAAGAAATCTTGTCTGACCATGCTGCCACATCATCACCCAATACGGCCTCCAGCTGCAATCGATACGGAAAACAACCGCTAGGTTCTGGTAAAGCTTTAAAGTTATGCGCGTCATCCGCTATCTCCTTTAAAACAACGGCGGTGCGAAATCTATTATCCATCATAAAACAAATATAAAACTTCAATATGAACATGAGGTTAACAGCGAGCATCTGTTAACATTAACGAATCGTGATAATTATATTATCAAATCAATCCAACCACTTATCCTTTCAAAAATCTACTATTTTTGCCTCCGTTTCGTGGAGAAACACTAAGCAGAGCACTCGATCAGTGGAGAGTAAATGGAAGGTTCGATCCCTTCCTCTGCAACAAAAAAAGAGGCTTTTCGAAAACGAAAAACCTCTTTTTTTCTAATGGCTCTTTTTGACCTTGAACAGCTTTTGGAAAATACTGACGACCGCTACCACAAGAACCCCTGCTATTAAGCCTATCAAGGCCTCCTTGAGCATCGCGGGTACTGCCGGCAATAGATGGTGCAAGTAATCGATGTTATGCACGAAAATTCCGCCCGACACCAAAATCAAAGCAATAGTTCCAATCACGGCTAACGATTTGATAATAATGGGTAACGATTTCACCAATACAGCACCTAGCTTCGCTAAAAAGCCTTTATTTTCTGATTTTTTTATTAATGCATAGCCCGCATCGTCCATCCGAACAATAAGCGCTACAATGCCATACACGCCTACTGTAGCCAACAAAGCGACCACGGACACCGTTAATATCTGTATCGTTAAACTTTGGTCCAACACGGTACCCAAGGCGATAATCACAATCTCTACCGAGAGGATAAAATCCGTCGTAACTGCCGACTTGATCTTCGTACGTTCTACCTCTTCTGCATTTTCTTCGCTTTTTGCGATCACCTCCTCACCCGTCTTTGCGCGGTGGAAAAGGTATTCGATAATTTTCTCTACCCCTTCATAGGCTAAATAAAATCCACCCAAAATCAATATGACTTTGATGGCGATAGGAAAAAAAACATTGAGCAACAATGCAATAGGTACGATGATGATTTTGTTTAACAACGATCCCTTCGTGATCGCCCACAGTACCGGAAGTTCGCGAGAAGAGAGGAAGCCCGTTGCTTTCTCGGCATTCACTGCCAAGTCGTCTCCCAATATACCTGCCGTTTTCCGTGTAGCAATTTTGCTTGCCACAGCCACATCGTCCATCAACGCAGCTATATCATCAAAAATTGCAAAAATACCTGATGCCATATGTCTTTTTTTGTGCACTAAAGTAGGAATTAATCCGCTCATTTCATCGTTTCCCGCTGCTGCACAAAAAATATTTTTTTGTTAACAATTCCTCGTTTAACAGAAAGTTTAAACCGACATCTTTCGACTAAACGCTTCGGCTTACCTCAGCTAGCCTTCCTTTAATCGCTGCTGGAAGAAACTCCGTTCCACCAATTCATTATTCAGGTAAAATGCTGTTGCTTGGGGGATACCAACATCGTCATTTGGGATTTGGGCAATCTCGATCAGAACATCGCCATTTTTCAATGTTGTTGTCGTCTCTACACCTCGCTCGGTCGTTACTGTTATCTGTTCCATAGCTTTTGTTCTTTACTATAAAGAACGAAACCAAGCAAAAAACGTTTAGATGTATAGTGGCATATGCTGTAAGCATGACCTAGAACAGGGTTTCCGGGAAACAAAATCGCCTCGACAACATGAAAATGCTACCGAGGCGATCAACGAGCCGTCATCGTACGGCGCAGGGGACAGATTACTTTTTAGCCAATATTTGGAAAGGCTTTGCTTGCTTACGTACCTTCAGGAAAGCAACTAAGCAACCTATGCCCAAAATAAAAAACAACAGATCAATAGCGAGAAGATCCGTAGCTCCCGCTGCCCAAGTTCTCCAAAACCAGTGCCCAGTTGTCACTCCATTCGCAATAGGAACGGCAAAACAGGTCAGCACAGATAGAACCAATACATGCTTGTTCATGCGTCCGAGGTTGCGCAATGCCATCAAATAAACCCCAAGAACTAACCAACTGTAAAAATATACATTATAGATCACCGATTGGTTAATAACGGGCAATGCCTTGAGCATAACGAATGTAAAGGCCGTGACGGGCAACATGCTTAAACAACCGGCAAGGAAGAAGTTGGAAGCCCAAAAATTAAATTTTCGTTTGTGGGCCGGCACGTTGTTCTTATCGCGCGCGACGAGCCAAATCACAATACCTGAAATAATGACCATGCAGCCCATCAATCCAAGGGTGAAAAAAGTGATCTGCAACGGTCGTCCTCCAAAGTCTCCGAAATGTAAGTGGTAGATGATGCTTTTGACGGCATCGATATAGGTACCGTCCTTGGTCGGTGACTTGTAGGCCAATACCTTACCGCTCTCAATTTCCTGCAGGGCGTATCCCGATCCGGCGAAGGCAACCTTGGAAAGCGGCTTGAACTCAATCCCTACCTGCATGCTCTTGTCTTGGAAATTACGTATATATAATCGCGTGATTTGTGCGTCTTTCCATTCCGACTCCCATTTTTTAACAAAGGCATTCAAGTCAAACCTTTGATCGAGCTTACTGTACGCATAATCGACCTTGATATTTTTGCTGTACAACAGTTCTTCATAGACAGCCTCGTCATTGCCCTCATACAGCAGCTTACTGAAGGGCGTAATCAGCACAAAATTGACAATCAAGATGATTCCTGTTACAGCAAACACAAACTGAAATGGAAACCCAATTACACCAAGGGCCGTATGCATATCCGTCCATACGGTTTTCCATTTACTAAAGGGCCGAAATAGAAAAAAGTTGGTTTTGATCTTGTCCCAATGCAAAAATAAGCCTGTGATCAAAGCAAACAAGAATAGAAAGGAAACAATGCCTGCCAACAAATAGCCGAAAGGCGTTCCAATCTTGATGGGCAGCTGATTGAGTTGCGCCAAGAAGTGCAAGCGATACAAAAATTCACCCATATCGTATCCTTCTGCGTAAGAACTCGGCTTCTTTTCTGCAAAATGATACAAAAAGTAAGCAGAATCTTCTGCCGATGCGCCGCGCCTGCGTCTGCCGCCCCCTTCTTTTTTAGGTGTTGGCTTACTGACTGTCGTGTCGGCCGATACACTCATATTGACATAAGCGCCATGCCCCTGTTTGAGGTAATAGAAATCGAAGTTTCGACCAAGTAGATTGTACTGCTTGGAAAGCGAATCCAACAGGTAATTGTAGTCTGTCTCCACGGTATCGGCAACAGCAGATTTGCCATGCTGCCAGGCTGTAATATTGTCTTTGAAAAAGGAAAAAGATCCTGCAAAGAATATAACATACAACAGCGCTGCTATAATAATACCGCTGATCGTATGAGTATGAAAATAGATATTATACTTTCTAGGATCCATGATTAAATGTAGTACTCCATAAATAAGGTAATAAAAAAATAATGGTCAACAGGATGTAGGTTAACCATACGCGCCATACATTTTTGGCGACGAAAGCCCACAGCAGTAAAAATGACCACATAATATACCCCATGATAAAGGCCGTGGCCACGACTTCTCCTTTAGGGAGAAAGCTGCAAAGTGCAAGATGAAAACTTAGCATCACGGCATAACCGCCGACAGTTCCGGCAAGGATCTTACTAAGCCTTAGCCATGGTGATTTTGTTAAATATTTCTTATTAGCTGGCATGGTTTAAAAAATCAGTTCCAAGACAAGACAAACGATGAACAACGCGACAACGCCACGCAGTCCGATATAACGAAACGGAAAAAACAAGATGCTCAAGCAGCCGATCGCCATCAGCATAACCAGCGCTCCAAAAATCCCGGCTCCTAATCCTAGGAAATAAATCGCTAGCACGGTGGCGAGTAGAAATAACAAGCCGGCTACTAACCGACTTTCTTTCAGGCGAACGCTCCATCGTTGTAGAAAATCATTTTTCTGCGGCCAACTTATACGCTTTGACGTATTCATCAAGCAAAAAAAGCCTAGAAAAAAAAGGAATAAAATAAACGAAAACATAATTAATTAGGGCTGTTTGTGAAACGGATAGCTACCTGCTTGTGCAGGTAGCCATCTCTATATCTGTTGGGATGTCCAGTTTTAACCCATTGGACAACCAAGCAAGTACTATTTTACAGAGAAACTGGTGGTTATACCTTGCCAAGTTGCACTATATGCCGCCCCATGCCAAGTGCCGGAAGCCTCTTCGCTATGCCCGAACTCCGCAACATACTTTCCAGACCAAAGCACATCAACCGTAGCGATGCCCTGTGCATCCGTCTTATAGGTTTTTGACCAGCCTGAAGCAGACATCAGTAGGATATCCTGACCTTGAACGGGCTTACCATCTTTCGTCAAGCTTATCGCAACTTTATCACCTTTCTTGAAAGCTTTCGCAGCTACCTTAACCTCGTAAGGCAATTTGCTTTGCGCAGCGGCGGTGGATTTTCCCACCTGAACAGCAAGTTGTGAAGTGAACTCGTAGCGCGTTTTACCACCCAAATCCTTCGTGGGGTGTGTGGTATAGATCAAATAAACTCCATCTTCTTCGGGCGTGTAAGAAGATAATAGATAATCGCCTTTATCTTCTAAGGTTAGCTTTATTTGCGATTGATCAGGTTTTACAACAAATACCTCCAAAGAACGTAGGTCAGAGTACCAATCCGTTGTTTTCTCCAATTCAGCAGTGACATACTCGCCGTAGTAAACACGAACCTCTTGCGCCTGCCCTTTGCTTGCTTGCGCTGAGCTTTCCAACCAAATAGCGTGTGCTTCCGCGGTTCTTCCACCCAGAATCAGCGCGACAAAAACGAGTAATACGTAGGATAATGATTTCATTTTCTATGTTTTAATGTACTTAAACTAAACAACCGAACACAATAGGGGGATTAATGGCCCCTTCTGTATTCGGGCAAATATAATTAAACTTTTATTATTTAGAATTAGTATAATTAAAAAACATAAAAATATATAGAACGAACAGCAATTTGCTCCTTATAGCAATAAAACGCTATTTCCACATGACATTAAAATGACAAAAAAGATGATTTTTTTGAGACGATGAAATTTGCGACCGACAAAAAACACGTTTTACACTGCTTTAAACAAGCTTTCCATAGAAAAAATGTCATTTCACTAGTGAAGTGAGGCATTTCCCATAAGTTTTACATTTTTTCAGGTTGAAAACGCCAAATTATCGCTAGTATTAGAGGCAGAACAGTTAGCGTTTGGATGGTTTCCCAGTGGTTTTAAGTTGTTTCATTGCGCAAAGATCCCTTTGCATAATGCATCTCCTCCGTTGCATAGGGATAGTAGAGCGAAGGCTATTGGTTTATCGAAAACTGCGGATGCATAAATAAACGGGTATCATAAAAAAAGGGCTTTTGTTGAGGGGGTACTACTCGATAAAAACACGTCATCGCGAGGATGTATGACGACCGCCGTATGCTGGTCTGTAGGAATCAATCTGCAGTTTATATGCAAAGATTGCTGCCTTGTCATTTCACCTCGCGATGACGAAAAGTATTCGTTTGTTAAGCTGCCTCTTTAGAAATGAGGTCTACACAGCTAACTGATGTGCACCTCTTGAACTGGCTTGTTAGTTTCCGGGTTCTTGGCCAAGATAATGGTAAGCACACCATCCTCAAAACTAGCCTGCACGTTATCGCTAAGCACCTGCTCGTCCAGTTTAAATGCACGATTGAACGATCCAGCTACATATTCCTGATGGCGAAACTCCGAAGTCTGCTCGGTTATAGGCTCTTCATACGACACCTGCAACAAGTTGTTTTCTACGACAACTTTGAAAAGTTCCTTCTTTCTGCCTGCGGCAAAGAGCTGAATTTCAAAATAAGCTGGGTGTTCAACTATATTCGCTGGCACTTGGGAGGCCGCTCCATGCCCTTCATTAAAAGCACCGTCAAAAAAGTGCTGTTGAAATTTCTCGAATTTATTGCGGAACGCAGCACCACAAAATGCTGCTTGTTGGTGGTTATTATCGGATTGTTGATTTCTTCTAAACATGTTGTAATTTTTTAATGGGTTATCGAACGGGAATAATGGCGGCTTTGGCCGACTGTGACTTAAATGATACGGGTACGACGGCGATCATATTTTCATTTGCAAAAAAACCGGCATTCCGAAAGTGTGGAACGGCCATTTCTTGCTGGCGAATCCTTCTTTTGAAACGCCTTGCAGCGATCCACATGCCAACTGCCGTAACAACGGTGATCAATATCATGATCTTAAACAGCGCTACAATCAAGAAGCTCAATGCGCCCAAGATGACCGTCAAGCCTATCAGGCTCGGTAAGATATATTTAAATTTATTTTTCATTTTTTCTTTTGTTTTACAATTAATATTAAAGGCCTTTGCTGTAGTAGACGAGCAATCCCTCGACTTTACTTTAAGCATTTTCAAAATTCTTCCAAAAATTATTCGGAGACCGACGAAAACTAAAAAAATAGGCTCCTAATGGATATAACAATTCAATTTAAACGGGTCCATACCTATAAAAACGGAACGATTTTACACAAAAAAAGGTCGAACATATCGTCCCGACCTTCTTTTACGCATTTATATCTTTATGCAGTTTTTAACATTTACATTTTTCTTCAAACCGTTTCCTCCATTCGCTTTTTAATTTCTCCCGATCTTCCTCTGACATCGACTCTTCTAACTGTTGGTTCCTTCGAAAACCGTTTTTAGGCTTTCCAAATCCACGCCCAAAAAGAATGCGCGACAGGATAAACAATCCGAGCGCCTCCCAATAGCTGATGGCTCTTAAGCCGAAAATATCGGTCAATAACGTATTCCATAGATACTGCAGCAGCGCAATCAGCAAACCGCAGCCTAAGAGTATCGCAAAAAAGATAAAAACAAATTTGCCTTTTCTTTTTCCATGTCTATTAAATCCCATAATCGTATATCTCCTAATATTTTAATTCGTCATATAAACTTTTCAAACGCAAACGCAAGTGCTTCACCGCGTAGCCTTTGCGGCTAATGATGGTCTTCAGCTTCTCGCCTTCCATATCAGCAATTTCTTGCAAGGTTTTGTCTTCCATCTCGTTCAGCAGAAAGACTTTCCGCTGCTTCTCGGGCAGTTCGTCCAGTGCCTTCATCAACTCGTCCCAAAAGATATCCTTAAACATCTTCAGCTCTGGATCCTGCGAATCATCGGCAAGCAATAGCTGCCGAATGGGAAATTCCCCTTCCTCGCCATCCTCCACCATTTCGTCGAGCGCCTCAGTCTTGCTTTTGCGATAACTGTCTGTGATCTTGTTACGTGTGACGCGATACAACCAAGCACCTACATTTTCCAACTCATCGATATTGGTCAGGCGGCTAAACTGAAACCAAACCTCCTGTAGGATGTCTTCGGCATCTTCATCTCTCTTCACTCTTCCTTTCACAAAACGCAAGAGCTGACCACTATAGGTTTTTATCAAATCTGTTACGGATTTGGAGTTTTTCTGCGCCATCTCTAAATGCTGTGGAATGTCCATGGTAAGATAGACGTTAGGCTATCTTATTTACTCTAAAAATAGGCATAAAATTGTTAATGCGTGGAAACAATAGCGTCTACAGCCGTTTATTGACCCTACTTTATCAGCCAATCGTCACGTTTTTATGAAAATGCACACTATTTTCAATTACGGTTGTTATTCCAATACATCAATAAAAAGCATATGAAACGCAAAGCAACCGCCGTTTGGAACGGCACTATTAAAGAGGGACAAGGACATTTGACTACCCAAAGTACGGTATTGAACGAAACACAATATTCATTTAACAGCCGATTTGCGGATGGTATAGGCACCAATCCGGAAGAATTACTGGCTGCGGCACATGCCGGATGCTTCACCATGAAGTTAAGCTTGGATCTCACTGAAGCAGGCTTCACACCGGAAAAGCTGGAAACAACATCGGTCATTTCACTAGATAATGGAAAAATCGTTGAATCAGCATTGACCTTAAACGCTAAAGTTCCTGGTATAGCCGATGATCAGTTTCAGGAAATCGCTAAAGGAGCAAAGGAAAATTGCCCCGTAAGTGGTGCATTCAGTTTTGCAATTACCTTGAGCGCGACATTGGAACCTTAAACTTGTCCCAACAAAAACGGCCTAGCTTCCTTTGGAGCTAGGCCGTTTTTGTTGGGGATTTACGACTTATAACAGCATGCCGCCAGACACTTCGATACGCTGGCCGTTTATCCAGCCGGCGCCTTCGGAGCAGAGGAATGCAACGATAGCCCCAATATCTTCGGGAAGGCCTACACGGCCCAAGGCTGTTGCTGCGGCGATGTTGGCATTGATCGTTGCGTCATCGCGCGTTCTGCCGCCACCAAAATCTGTTTCTATAGCGCCCGGCGCCACCACGTTGACCGCTATTTTACGTGCCCCAAGCTCTTTCGCCAAGTAACGCGTTAACACCTCTACGGCGCCTTTCATAGACGCATAGCCCGAGCTTCCCGGGAAAGAGAAGCGTGCCAAGCCTGAAGATATATTGATGATACGCCCGGCATCCTGTAGATAAGGCACCAATTTCTGTGTCAAGAAAAACACCGCTTTGTAATGGATCAAGAACATCTCGTCGATCTGCTCTTCCGTCGTATCTAGGAAGCCGGCGTACAGTGCTGTACCCGCATTGTTGATCAGAAAATCGATCTTTTGCTCGCGTCCGTCCTCTTGTAAACGTTGCATCAGTTGCGCAATAAAGCCGTCAAACTGCTTGACATCACGTGTATCCAACTGAAAAACGTAGGCGCGCTGTCCCAGTTCTTCAATCTCCTTGGCCGTAGCCAAAGCCTTCTGTTCGTCGCTGTGATAGGTAAAAACCACATCTTTACCTTCTTTCGCTAAATTCAAGGCCATGTCGCGGCCCAAGCCGCGGCTTCCGCCTGTGATAAGTGCTAATTTTGCTGTTTTCATCTTTTCGATATTTATAAAACAAAATTACGCAGCAAGTGGTTCTCCGGACTTGCAGTCATCAAAGCTTCCTTTGCAAAATTCAAATCATCATGATGATCGAAAGGCTTGCGGAGACATGAGGGTATATTTCTTAAAAGCATTAGAGAAATGGGCAACCTCTTCAAAACCCAGTGCAAAGGCAATCTCGGAAATATTCCATCCGGTTTGTTTCAACAAAATCTTGCCCTCGTTAATCACTCGTCGCGCAATGACTTGCGTGGTCGTAAATCCCGTTTTTTCCTTCAGTACCTTGTTTAAATGGTTCACATGTATGGAAAGACGATCTGCATAGTCTTTAGCTGAACGCAAAAGCAGCCGCTGCGAAATAGACTCAACGGGAAACTGCCTTTCGAGCAGCTCGATAAACAGAGCTAACACGCGCGCGCCACTATCCATCTTTGGACTGCTCCAAGCAGCAGGTTGCAATTTCTGTCCATAGTGCAGCAGCTCATTCACGTAGTTGCGAAGCAAATCGTATTTATAGAGATAATCACCATTGATCTCCTTTTTTATCTTACTGAACAATAGTGACACCTCCTGTGCTTCCTCATCAGAAAGTTCAAATATGGGATAGCCACCGGGCTGCAGCAGCGGAAGCGTTTCGAGGTCTAGTCCCGATTTGTTCTTGTGCATAAAATCTGCGGTGAACACGCAAAAACTGCCGCCCTGCTCTTCTGCTTCGGGAATCCAGCGGTAGGGAATCTTGGGTGTGGCAAATAGTAAACCGTTTCGTTTTACCTGTACCACACGATCGGCATACTCCGCACGATTTTGTCCGCGGATAAGGCTGATCTTATAATAGGTACGACGGTTGTAGGGCATCGTTTTGTTGCGCTTAGCATCCTGTATCGTTTGGAAGATATCGAAAACATTGAAATGTCCGATGTCTTTTTGTATCCCAAGGGGCAACAGTTCCTCCACCTCTTTTTTCAGAAAAGAAGAGGCTTCCCTGTAAAAATCGTCTATACTGGTAACTTGAGGTTCTTTCATCATCCGAATTGTAAAATTCAAATATAACGATAACTCCGAAAAACGATCCATTGACCGCAAACAAATGTCCTTAACTTATCAAAATCCTGTTAAGGACATAATAATTCAAGACTTTGGCACCTTCCTTGTGACAAGTCAGCATCAACCTTGTTTTCACAAGACAACATACGGAAGCTCCACCAAAGAACGTTTTTAGTATATGACAGAAAAAACCGCATTCATGCAGGCCCTCGATCAACGAGACTTCGAAATGGCCACACAATTATTGGAAAATGGCGAGGGCATTCCTCCCAACTTAGGTATTTACGCCCTAGGTCGTATTTTCGATCAGCTGATACGCCATAAACAGTATGATTTACTGCTCGCGCTTTCAAAGAAAGGCTTTGTCCCCAATGATATTTACGAATTTGATCGCTTTTCCGACAGTATTTACGCAGACATCTTTCGCGTTAACGAACCCGATGAAGCCCTGCTTTCCATGTTAAGCCAATTGCTTTCCGCCGCCGACAATGTGCAGGATGAAGTGGAGGGTGAGACGCTGCTCAGCTATGCAATTGAACTTGGAGCACATCCCGACATTATAAAAACACTATTTGAGGCCGGCTTAGACAGCAACGTGCGTAACAATGCAGACGAAACGCTTATCCATAAGCTAACACGCTACAGCCGAACAGCGATCGAGCGGCAATTAGCCTATTTAGACCTGCTGCTCGCAGAAGGTATTGACGTCAATGCAACAAATGTGGTTAAAAAGACGGCACTACACATGGCCATTGAAAACAATAAACCCCAGTTGCTCGATCGATTGCTGCAAGAAGGAGCCAGCCCCAACGAACAGGACGCTGAAGGCAACTCGGCCTACTTCTACGCATTAGCCCACAAACTGGATGTGAAGCTCTACCGACAGCTTGCTACTTATGAGCCCATAGATTTTGAACAACGTAATAAGCAAGGCGTCGGTGCGTTTCACGAATATCTACGCATGTTGACAGCGAGCTACGAGACAAACCCAGAGCTGTTGGTACAGCTTTTAGCCGACGGTGCCGACCTCAACAGCACGAGCCCCTATTACAGTGTTCCTAAGTCCGGATGGCAATGGGTAGTCGTAAAAGATCCGATCGTACTGGAAGAGGCATTGAAAAGCAGTTCTACCGATGTCAACGAAACAGACGAACAGGGAAATACGCTTCTTCATTACGTATGCGCGATAGATTGCAACTATGATCAAAAAGTGGCTAAAAACATCTACCGCAAAGTGAAAATGCTATTGGAGGCTGGTGCTGATCCGACATTGGTAAACAATAAAGAGGAAAGTGCACTCCAACTTGCTTCTAATGATAATCTGAAAGTGAAAACCGTAGAGCTACTACTTACCCAGCAAAATTAACAAGATGTCGATGTCATTTATTATTGCCTGCGAAAACGGCAAACGGAAAATAGCGGAGCTACTGCTGCAAAACAACGAGGTTGATGTGCAGTATACCGATGAAAAAGGAAGAACAGCACTCCATTATGCTGCTCATCGAGGTTATCTCGATTTAGTAAAAACCTTGGTGAATGCTGGTGCCACGCTAGACTACGAGGATCATCAGGGCGAAACGCCCCTTTACTTTGCTGCCTTACAAAAGCAAAAACAAACGTTCCTCTTTCTCTTGGAGCAAGGTGCTAACGCCAACATCAATGACCTTCAGGGCAACAGCTTGCTGCATGTGATGGCACAAACCGGCCAACTGGAATTGCTGCAACCGTTGATCGATGCGAGGATGGATGTCAATGGCGAGAACAACCTAGCGCAAACAGCACTGCTGCTTGCCGCATCAGCGCGACACACGGCCTTAGCACGCAAGCTTTTAGAGGTCGGCGCAACGGTGGATCATACCGATAAACAGGGAAATACCGCCCTCCTACTTGCCGTGGTTAACAAAAATGCCCTCCTGACCGACTTGCTTTTGGAATATGGCGCATCCGTGGACCACAGTAACCACCAAGAAGAACGCCCACTTTTAGTGGCCTGCTATCAAGGAAACAAAGCAATGATCTTTAAATTGATCGAACACGGTGCCGATATCTATGGCAACAACAAGGATGGACTATCCCCGATCTGGTATGCCTGCGCACACAATCAGAAAGATGTGATACAACTTCTTTTGGAAAAAGGACTTGATGTCAACTACAGCCGTCCCGTAAACGGAAACGAACAATATCTCTATGGCTACCTCGACTGGGTAGAAACTAATAGCAACTTGAGCATCGATGCCCAGCTCAATCTGCAGCCACAGCAAGCACAAGGCGGGGAAAGTTTGTTGCATTTGGCCGTTAAAAATGCCCATTTGAGTATGGTCCAATTGCTCCTACAGCGCGGTGCTGCTATCAATATACAGGATGAGTCAGGCAACACGGCCCTGCATTATGCCGCCGCCAATGGAAAAAAAGATATCGTTAACTATCTTTTGGAGCAGCAGGCTGATCCACACATCGTTAACGTTAAAGAGCAAAAAGCGATAGACTATGCCAATAGCAAAGGATTCTATGAAATTACTGCACTCCTTATCAAACATGGATCGCATGCGGGTAGCACACGGACTGTAAATACCACACAAGTAACGGCAACTACAGGTAATATCGATAAGAAAAAAGCATTGCTCGATCTCAAAGAACTATTGGACGCAGGCATCTTGACACAATCCGAGTTTGACCAAGAAAAAGCAAAAGTATTGAGTGCTTCGTAATGAAAGCGTCTCAACAACCACGTTATTGAAAAAAAAAATAAAAATAAACTTGCACTTAGTGTATAAAATACACTATATTTGTATCATCATAATTTAGGTTTATAATTGGTTAGCTAAAGGTTTTCATTCTCCCCGTTTGAAAACCTTTTTTTTTGCTTTATAGTGTGTAAAGCGTCCTTAAACGAATTGATCAATAGCTGCTGCAAGCGCTCTATCCTTTTCCGTAACACGGTTACCCGCGTCATGCGTGGTCAACCAAATTTCTACTTTACTGTAACTGTTTGTCAACGTAGGGTGATGTTGATGCTTTTCGGCGAGCAACGCCACACGAGCCATAAAGGCAAATGCTTCTCCAAAATCCTTGAATGAAAACTGGCGATAGAGCATATTATTATCTTCTTTCCACATGATATTTTATTTTCATTAATCATTAAATATTACATATATTGCTGAACGAATTAAGCCTAAGATTGTTCAATACAAAATCAGCTGTAATTGAAAATCTACATATTATAAGTTTGATTTGTAGCCAACTAAAAAAACGTATACTTTAGCAGTATCAATTACAAACCTACAGAGCTAACACATCCGTCAGGTAAATTTGATACAAGAAAGTTTAAGGCATAGTTTTTTATAACATTATAAACTGCACACGATGGAAAAGAAATTAGTACAAAAATTCGTGAAATTATTCGCTTTTTTTTACGCGGGACTCAATTTGATGGGGCTGGGCTTAGAATCTAGGTTTAGCAGCAGTTTGTTTAATTATTCGTCTATTTTCTTTGGCCTATTACTCATCCTATTAGTGATGGCCTATTGCGTCACAAAATGTGTGATTACCTATATGATATTAACCAGCAAACAGGGATAAATCGCTG
Source organism: Sphingobacterium bambusae (assembly GCF_033955345.1). Taxonomy (NCBI): domain Bacteria; kingdom Pseudomonadati; phylum Bacteroidota; class Sphingobacteriia; order Sphingobacteriales; family Sphingobacteriaceae; genus Sphingobacterium; species Sphingobacterium bambusae. The sequence continues at coordinate 4,925,971 of NZ_CP138332.1, read as the reverse complement.
GCTAACCTTATGTAAACCAATAATAAGCACTACAATCTGCATTTTAACTGCCGGTTTCACGAGTTGTATCATTTTTATAACAGTTTACACGGAATCGTTTTTATTTCTTGGAAAGAAAAACTTAAAGTAATATCTTTGGTTCATCGGCGATAATACGTTAACCGGAAATACCTGCGCAACAGGTTACAGCCGTGGTCATTGCGGAAAAGTCTAAGGAACATTGAGCTATTTAAATTGAAGAAGAAGGTAATACAGCGCGTCTTATTGTTGATCGCATTTTTCTATGGAGGAATGCACTTTACGCTTATTGGCCTTGCGGCGAAGCTAAAGACCAACACTTTAAATTACCTAGCTATTGCATTGGGCATTGCACTCATCTTAATTTCCACAGGATATTTTGCCTTTAAATGCGTTCTTAAATACCGAAGTTTAACCGCCAAGCGACGAGAAAAAAGTGAGTCTTAGTCGCCAATAAGATGTCCATACGGCTTTAAACGTTCGATATTATCAAAAATCACCTTAAAGATTCCCAGTAAAGGGATAAATAGGATCATTCCTGCAGCCCCCCACAACATTCCACCCAGCAACAAGACCATAATCGTAAACAACGGACCGATCTTTACCTGCCCACCAGTTATTTTAGGAGTCAGCACATAGCTATCAAGTTGCTGCACAGCGGTAAAAAACAGCGCCACCACAATCGGAATGGTCAATGTATCTCCCGTCACCAACGTGTAAAGCACAACAATAGCTCCTCCCGCCACAGATCCTATGTAAGGAATAACATTAATCAGGGCTGCCAAAATAGCGAAAAACAAGGCGTTCTTCACACCGATAATCGTCAAGCCCGTGAAGTAGATAATGGATAAGATGGCCACAACGAGAAAAATACCGCCAACGTACAAACTGGATACTTTGGTGATTTTTTCTACAATACTGCGGGCATGCCCGAGCTCGCTTTGTCCCGCATGTCGGCTTACCAATTCAAAGACAAAGCGCTTTATCCGTGCTCGATAAATCAACATTAAAATGGTGTAAATTGTAATAATCAATAGGTTCCCTAGTACCGACACCAACGAGAAAATCGCTCCTCCTACCACTTTCCCTGCCGAACTCGACCACTGCGCCGCCTGCTTTTGCAGGTACTCTTTTTGTTTCACCTTCGAAATATCGAAATGTTCAGCTACATAATCGTAGCCACTGTCCAACATCTCAGCAACGCGGTCACCGATAAGCGCCAAATCGCTTGCTAAGCCTACCAACTCGTTTACCAGCACGTAAAGAACAGCAACAATTAACAAAAGCGTCAACAAAACCACCAGCACGGCTGCCCATCCGCGTTTCATGCGCCACGCTTCCAGTTTATGGCAAATTGGCACAAGCAACATAGCAAACAATGCACTCGTCAACACCGGGATCAGAAAAGCTTTGGCAAAATGCAAAATAGCAAAGAGCAAAACCAAGAATACCAGTACTTGATTAAAACTTCCTAATACCGTTAGTTTTCTGATGCGCTCTTTCATAGTTTATTGAATTTACCCACCCAATAAACAACGATGCCCAGCATATTGTTTCCCACAACTACATACGCCAGCCCTTGGATTGCTGTTGCAGTGTCCACATATGGCTATACGTCTTTCCTTGGATTAGCAATTGATCATGGGTACCGCGCTCAACAATCTTACCTTTATCAAGAACCAATATCTGATCAGCCTGCTGTATCGTTGCCAATTTATGTGCAATAACAATCACCGTTTTTTCCTTGACAAGCTCCTGAATGGCCTGCTGGATAAAAAATTCGTTCTCTGGGTCAAGACTAGCCGTCGCTTCGTCAAGCAACACGATCGGTGCATTTTTTAATAATGCACGAGCAATACTTACGCGTTGTTTCTGCCCGCCAGAAAGCCTGCTACCGCCCTCTCCAACCCGTGTGTGCATACCTTGCTTCAATTCCCAGGCAAATTCCAATACCTGCGCCTTATCAGCTGCTTCTATAATCTCCATCTCGCTGGCATCCGGTTTACCGATTTTGATGTTATTGTAGATACTATCATCAAATAGGTACACGTCTTGAAATACTTCGCTTATCATGCCATAAAATACATCTTGGGAAATAGCTCGGACATCAATTCCACCGATACGTATCGCTCCGGCATCCACGTCCCAAAAGCGGGCTATAAGTGAAGCAATCGTTGTTTTACCGGATCCCGAATGTCCAACCAAGGCCGTCATAGAAGCGGCTTGAACGGTAAAATTCAGATCGCATACGGTGGGCTGCCCCTGATAACCAAAAGTCACGGCGTCAAAGACGATATCGCAAGTGTCCGGCAGCGCTGCCGTTCCTGTCTCCATGGTGGGTAGCTCCAAAACATCGATGATACGCACTAAGCTTTCATTCATATATTGTAGAATGACGTAATCGACCATGATAACCTTAAGCGGTTGATATAGGTTGTATCCCAAAATCAGAAAGGTGATCAAAACGGGGATGCTGATCTCCTGCGTAGTAAGATAAAACACGCCGAGAGCGATCATCAAGATAAATCCGATTTCGAAGACGATACCTGCTGTCAAAATAAACGGTCCTGGAATCGCTTCCATGCGGATACTTTTCTTGCGTAGATCGTCGAAAGCCTGGTTTAATCGATCATTCCTATCCCCCACCTGACCGTAGGACTTCAGGTGTCGGATACCTTCTATATACTCCAAAAATTTTGCGCCTACTGCATTTCTTGCGGCAATTTGTTTTCTTCCAAGCTTACGCACAAAATACTGCGCAATAAGAAGGAAAGGATACACCAGCGGCAATGCCGCCAGCAAACAAAGTGTCAAGCGCCAGTCGTAGACAAATAGAAAGCAGGACAAAAGCAGCGTACCACACAAGGCAGCGGCAATGTTTCCTACGCTATGTCCAAAAATTCCTTCAAAATTGGCTACATCCTGTAAAAGTACCGCTGCGATATCACCGGGATCACGTTTTTTAAAAAAGCCTAAAGAAAATCGTTGGATCCTATTCCCAAGTTTGATCCGCAGCTTGTTGGCGAGTCCATAGACCCATAAATTGGACGTCACCATAGCCTTGGAGGCCACCATAAACTGCAAAAGTAGCAGGATAAGCATCAGCGCGACGACGCGCCACACTTTATCCACATCGGGATGCTCGGCGAAAAGCTCGCGTACAATAATCAACAGAATGCCTGATGGCGCTGCTATAAACAAGCTGTGCAACACCTCCCAACCGATCACGCGGTAGGTTCCTTTTCTATCCAGTGTGGCGATGTATTTTAGATTCTTAAGCATTTTTTCCTTCCTTTAATGTATGCTGTGCCGTAACGGCAAATTCCTTCGCGCGCTGATGCGCATTCCACATGCGCGTATAAAGCGGCGCATTTTCCAACAGCTCGTTGTGTTTACCCTGCGCCACAAGCTCGCCTTTGTCGATAAGTAAGATTTGGTCGGCATCGACAATGGTACTTAACCGATGAGCGATGACGAAAACAGTCTTATTGGCGATGAGTGTCGCTAAGGCCTGTTGAATGCTGTATTCGCTTTCTGGATCGGCGAAAGCAGTAGCTTCATCCAAGATGAGTATGGGCGAGTTTTTCAGTATAGCCCTAGCCAACTGTATGCGCTGCTGTTCGCCCCCACTGAGATGTACGCCAGACTCGCCAAAAAGAGTATCATATCCATGGGGCAGCGCCTGAATAACCGAATGAATCTGCGCCGCCTTTGCTGCCGCGACGACCTCCTCGTCGGTCTTTTTCATCCCCATCCGGATATTCTCTAACAGCGATTGCTGGAACATAAAACTATCCTGAAATACCGTAGAAACGATGTCCATAAGCTGTGCCGTCGGGTAATCGCGGATGTCGATCCCTCCAATAGTAATCTTTCCTTTCTGCACATCCCAAAAGCGCGATAGCAACTGCGCCACTGTACTTTTCCCTGCCCCAGAAGGTCCTACCAAAGCGACTATAGTGCCCTGCTTAGAATGAAAACTCAGACTTCTCAACACCAATTCCGAACAATCATAACTAAATGAAACATCCTGAAAAGTCACATCATAGTTCACTGGGCGCTGCTGAAACGGTGCTTCTTCTGGTACCTCCTCGTCCAAAAGCGCATCGATTTGTGCAACCCCTCGATTGATAACCGATAGTTGCATACTCATGTTGCTGAGGGCAAACAGTGGCTTGATGTAGCCTGTACCCAAAATCAGGAACAACAGCAGTATCGGCAACGAGAGATCCTGCCCAAAGTAGCGATACAGACCCAAGGCCAAAACGGGCAAAAGCGCGTTGCTAGTGAAGCTCATAAAAACAGCGAAGGCTGGCGTACTACTTTTGATCCAATCCCGTACAAAGCCATCAAATCGATGTACCGTTTGACCATACTTGTCGAAAGTTTCTGCCGATTGTCTGAAAATCTTCATCACGGGCATGGCCCTGACATACTCCACAATGCCGGCATTCATATCTTCCAACGATTGATGATAACGTTGAATCAAGACTTTACTCTGACTGGAATAAGCTATTGGGATGTAGACCGCCAGTACGAACAGCGGCACAAAACTGATGGCTGCCAAACGCCAATCTTGAAAAAACAGATAGGAAATGGTCACCAAAGGTAATACAATGGCCTTAACGAAGTCAGGAATTTGATGAGCAATGAATCCCTCAATACGTTCGACATCATCGGACAGCACCTTCTTTATCGCGCCAGAATTACGATTGCTACTGAAGCCCATCGATAGCTTCCCAATCTTCTCGGCAATGTAACAGCGTAGTTCGTATAGAATATTGTATGCCGCCACATGCGACAACACACCGGAAAGGAAGAGCAACAACATACTGCATAATGCAGCGATAACGGCGTAAGACAGTTGTTGCTGTATAATCGGAAAGTTGATATCCTGTTGGGTCAACCCCTCCAGTATAAGGTAGACCATCAGGTAGGGCACTAGGCTAAGTAATGCGTGAAGGATTGCGAGTAGGCAGGATAAAAAAAGTAACAGTTTTCGCCGGCCAGCTATTTCCAGCAATCGAGCGATGCCCGTCTTTCGTTTTACAGGTTGATCTGTTGTCATGAAAAAATATTTAATAATCAAGAATCATTCTAAATAAATAGTAGCTTTGTACAAAAATACGCGGTATCTGATATGACCGCCTCCGATAGACGGAGTAAATAATCCGCGATCAACATCAAATAAATATTATGCATGTACGTTTATATGACCCTATTGCGAACGATTCCCTACTAACGAAAGAATATCCAGACCGATACAGTTCGGAATGGCATACGCTTTCGGAATGCACGACCAATCTGCAATCGGCCTCGGGAGAAGGCTTCTATAAGGAGATCTATTTTGAGGGAGTACATATCGGTTATGGCCACGCTAGGCTTATGAAAAGTGCGAAATTTGCTTTTGAGAGTGATTTCGAAAGTGTGGAAATGCATTTTACACTAAAGGGTGAAAGCTTGGCAAATAGCAGCAGATTTGATCGAGGGATCCGCTTTTCTCCCAACCAGCACAATATCATATATGCCAACCAAATACAGGGAGAGATGCATTGGAACGATAAGGAACTTCAGCTTTTTGAAATCAACTTGGAGCCTGCATTTTTTCAAAAATACCTGCCGCAGGAGCAGCAGGTTTTCGACAGTTTCCGCAATAAAATAATAAACCAACAATCGGATCTGCTCCAAGCGAGCAACATGCTTATTAGCCAACAGATGGGACAGGTGATCAATGACATCATTGCCTGCAAGAGAACCGGTTTATTTAAACGGATGTACTTGGAGTCGAAGATCATCGAGCTGCTGATGCTTCAACTCGAACAGCTTGCAAACGACGAGCGACCAACATCGTTCAAGAAGGCAGATATCGATAAAATATACGCGGTAAAGGAGTTTATCAGCCAGAACATGGATCGGCAGATTTCATTGATCGATATGGCCCATCAATTTGGTACCAACGAATTCACCTTAAAAAAAGGCTTTAAAGAGCTCTTCGGCAATACCGTTTTCGGGTTTTGGAACGACCTCAAGATGACGGAGGCCATGCGTATGCTTCGTGAGCAGGAAATGCTTGTGAACGAGGTGGCCGAAGCCATTGGCTATCAAAATGCGCGGCACTTTTCGACCGCCTTTACCCGCAAATTCGGCATCACACCAAGTCAAATCAAAAAAGGTATCCAAGCAATCGTATAACACTGTCAACAAATTGTTAGGAGATGAATACATCCCTACTTCAACACCTGCCGCTTGGGCCAAAGTATCGGCAGGTTCTTGGAAAGGCTAGCAACATTTGCATACGTCTGCACAATACCGTATTTTGTAACAATACAGACCATAAGCCGCTTCGGCTTACGGATATTTTTTATCATGGCAAATCAGAAAGATCTAAAAATTGCAATATTGATCGATGCGGACAACGTGTCATCCAAGAAAGTAGAGGAAATAATGAATGAGGTGAACCGTTACGGTATTCCAACGATCAAGCGTATCTACGGAGACTGGACGCGTCCCTACGTGGAAAACTGGAAAAACAGTTTATTGATCCACGCCATTACCCCTATTCAGCAGTACAGCTATACCCAAGGAAAAAATTCAACGGATTCGGCACTCATCATTGACGCTATGGACATCCTCCATTCCGACCGGGTCGATGGCTTTTGCATCGTTTCCAGCGACAGCGATTTTACGCGTTTGGCCACGCGGCTGCGCGAGTCGGGTAAACTCGTCATCGGTATTGGGGAACGTAAAACACCCAAGCCATTTATCGCTTCCTGCGACAAGTTTATTTACGTCGAAATCCTAGAAAAGGTAGCGCCAGCAAAGAAAACGCCGAAGAAAAACAACCAGCCAGCAGCCAAACCAGTGGTCGTCGAAGCAGCACCTGTAGAAGTTGTCCCGGTGGATACGGCGGCCGCTGAAGTTGCAGCACCAGAGGAGCCGCGCATCACGGAGCTGGATGAAGATACTCTGCTGATGCTGAAGGATGCCGTTGATGATACGGCCGACGAAAATGGTTGGGCCTTTCTTGGCGAAATAGGAAGCCTCATCATCAAGCGTAAACCCGATTTTGATGCTCGAAACTACGGATTCGAAAAGGTATCGCATCTATTCAAATCGAGGAAGGAAGATTTTGAGATCGATGAACGATCGAACGAAAAGTCGAGAAACAGGCTGTATTATATTCGGAATATCATCAACAAGCCCAGTGCGGCAGCTGCCCAATCGGTAACGCCCCCTAGCAACGAAACCGTTTCGGAATCGGCCATACTACCATCTCGAGGCAACAAAATCACAGCGGATGATGTCAAGAAAAATCAGATACGCATTACCAAAGATTTTAAGTCGCTGTTCCCCAACCGCACAAAAAAGGTCAAAGTCGTTATCATCAACGAGTTTGAATGCCGATTCTCTTATCGTGGCGACCGCTCTCACGTGCTCAACTTGGGAAAAGTTGCCGCAGCAGAGCTCGATCTTGCCGAAGGAGCATCCTATCGGTTGACTAAACTCGACGAGCAATTGTATAAATTAGAGAAAGTCGAAAACGAGAATACCTAGACTTTCGTAATACGAAGAATTCCTGCCTGCGGGCTGCTGAAAAACAGGTATAAACTTCTTTTTTCCAGTAGCCCGTATTGCGTATGCCACAGGAGCAAACGTGAAACTAATTCACATAAGCATAACAATGCCTTAACAAAGATGTGCAAACAAAGCCTTTAACTTTGCTGCACTCATGGAATATGTAAAAGCGATAAAGGCCGATAATCAGAAGATTTTCAATCTTGTCTATAATGAATACCATAGTCAGATTTATGGTTTCATCCTGCAACGCACACAATCCACCTATATTGCAGAGGAAGTTACCCAACTGACTTTTATTAAATTATGGAAACAAAGGCATATTCTCAGTGAGCAGCTCGCCATCAATATTCAGTTGTTTGGCATGGCTAGACAAGTGATGATCGACCTGCTGCGCAAAGAAGCTACCCGATTCAAATATGAAGGAGATTCTGCTGTAACGCCATTTACAGATAGCTTGATCGATGCCATCGAAAGCAAAGACCTCTTGCAGCTGATGGAGCATGATATACAAAATATGCCTAAAATGAGAAGACTTGTTTTTGAACTCAGCAGAAAACAGGGACTATCGCACAAAGAAATTGCACAACTGTTCTCCATTTCTCCCAAAACCGTCGAGCAGCATATCGGCAAAGCACTCCTGCAACTCAAACAGCATCTTTACTCGATTATGTTGTAAATAGTGATATAGTGACATCGTGATAAAGTGACGACCTGAAATTGTCCATCACTATTCATCACCTCGTCACTTCATCACTATTCATCACCTTGTCACTTCGTCACTATCCATCACTATCCATTACCTCGTCACTTCGTCACTATCCATCACCAATCCCCACATTAAATAATTGTTAAGCAACGGGGGATACCCTTTCGAGCCGCGTAATATTAATATGAAGTTCGGAAAAAACAGGCGAAAAGGCGAGCAAGACGCAATCGACAAGAAACAACAGGCGCGAAAAAAAATATTGGAGAATCCCTACATCATTGAAGATATCTTCAATGACCAAGACTGGCAGTCCTTTGAACAGCAGAATACGGAACATGAAGTTCCTTCTGCGAAAATGCAGGCTGCTATCGAAAAGGATATACATGCATCAAGCGAGCAAGAAAGTCGCAAGGAGCGGAAAGAAGTAAGAACTCGGCGTTTAATAGCATATGCGGCCGCGGCGTCTGTACTCTTGCTGATGACGTTTAACCTCTGGCGCTGGAACAGCGAAGAACAATCGGCCATGCAAAGCAATCGTGTCGAGCAGAAGCAAGTTCCGCTAACGGATAGCGGCTGGGTGGTCTTAGCCAACAACGAAAGTACCGACAGCGCTGTGGTACTTGCTGATCAATCCAAAGTAAAGCTATTTGCCCACAGTAGTATCCGCTACCGTAGACATTTTACGGCACACAGCCGCGAGATACAGCTCGATGGTAAGGCATACTTCGCGGTTGCTAAAGATCCTTCACGTCCGTTCAGCGTCTATGCCAACGCAACCAAGACCACCGCGCTGGGCACCTCCTTTACCATCGACACCCGATCAAAAAACCATCAGACGACCATCAAGCTACATAGCGGGAAGGTGCTTGTTGCATCCACAACCACAAAGCCAGCCTTCGCTAATATCTTTTTGGACAATATCGGGGAAAACCTCCTATTCGATGCAAGCATGCGTTTAGTCGCACACAGCGGTAAGAAGGAAATCGAGCCGAAGCCAACAAAACCTTCAGCACAGATGGAGCAAAACAGCTCACGTATTCAACTGGACAACATACCGTTGGACGATGTCTTCGCAGCCTTAGAAAAAGCATACAACATCGCTATCAAAATCAACGACCGAAGCATTGAAAAAATCCAGTACACAGGTACAATCGAGCCGGAACGCGAACAGGTGCAGGAAGTACTTGCGGTCATCTGTCTGATCAATGATCTACGGTACGAGGTGGATGCCAATGGGCAGTACCATATTTACAAACAAGAGCAAAACAACACACACAACACACAAGAAAACCTATAAGTAAAACAACCCATGTTTAACAAACCGTCTCAATTAAGAAAAAGCGTACTTTTCTTCGCTTTGCTCACGGCCGGCCTCTCGCAAGCGCAGGCACAACAGGAGCAGGTAAAAGGCGCCACGCAAAATGAATCCGGCGAATTTTTGTCGGGCGTAAGTATCAAGGCCGTGCATGGCGCTACGGGCAAAAGCTTTGCCACCAGCTCCAGCGATAAAGGGCTCTTCTCCTTCAGCAACCTACCCGAAGGTGGTCCCTACCAGTTTATCTTTAGCTATGTAGGCTTTCAGCCCGACACGCTCGCTGGCTACAACGTGCAAGCGGGCAAACCGTTGGCCTTAAGTGTTAAACTATTGCCTCTTAGCACCGCACTCGAAGAGGTTGTTATTGGTTATGGACGTATCGCAAGAAAAGATGTAACCAGTTCGATCACAACGGTGAAAGCAGAGGACATGAACGTAGGGGTATTATCTTCCCCTGCCCAAATGTTGCAAGGCAAAGTCCCCGGTTTGACCATTTCGACCAATAACAGTAATCCAAATGCACGTCCATCGGTTAGCCTTCGAGGGGCATCGACACTCCGCTCTGGAGAAGCGATGGAACCTTACTACGTTATCGATGGCGTTCCGGGAGCATCACTTACCTTGGTAGCACCAGATGACATCGAGAGCATTGACGTACTTCGTGATGCATCGGCCACAGCGATCTATGGATCAAAAGCGGCTAACGGTGTGATCATTGTTACCACGAAACGCGGTAAGGCTGGGCAATCCTCGATTTCTTACAATGGCTATTTAGCATTGGACAACGTCGCCAAGCGCTACCAAATGATGAATGGCGAACAATACCGCAATTTCATTGATCAAAACGGTTTTTCTATGGAACCGACGGATGATCTAGGAGCAGATACAGACTGGCAAAAGGAAGTAGAACGGCGGGGAATATCCACGAACCATAACGTGTCGCTGATCGGAGGAACAGAAAAGACGCAATACAGTGCAAGTTTAAATACATTGCAAAACAATGGTGTGATCAAAGGCACCGACATGGGACGCCAAATCGGACGTGGTTTTGTACAAACAAAAGCTTTGGAGGACAAGCTCACCGCTTCGTTCAATGTTAACACCAGCATAACCAAGCAAAATGATGTATTGGCGTTAGGCGATGGGCTCAGCGTATATGATGCGATGTACTATTACCTACCGGTTTCCCCTATTCGGCAAGAAGATGGCAGTTGGTTCGAAAAAACAGATCGCTCGCAATACGTCAATCCGGTATCGCTGATTGAAGAAAACACAAACTTTTCGAAAACCAAAGTCATCCAAGCACACGCAAAAGTTGGCTACGAAATTCTACCGAGCTTAACCTACAATATCGATCTGTCCTTACAAAACAGACAGTATAACAATGCACAGTACTACACGAGCCTTTCCATGGCAGCACGAAATCAAAACGGTAAATCGATTCGTGCATCAGTAGAAGACGAACGCAAGGTGATGGAGATGAACCTCAGCTACGACAAGACATTTTTTGGAAGACATAAAGTGTCTGCTCTAACTGGCTATTCATGGGAAGAAAACAATAATAACGACGGCTTTCAGCTGACTACTTCAGATTACTACGATGATGGGCTGAGCTACTACAATCCCGGAATGGCCAATGTTGTTGATCTTCTCGGCTTCGGCAATTACTACCTTTCCACGTTAAGGATGATATCCGTATACGGACGCCTAAATTATGCTTATGATAGTAAGTACCTCTTTCAAGCTACAGTAAGGCGTGATGGATCATCCGCCTTTGGCGCAAATAACCGATGGGCAACATTCCCATCAGTATCTGCTGCTTGGCGTTTATCGGAGGAAGCATTCGTACGTGATCTAGGTTTATTTGACGACCTTAAGTTGCGCGCTGGCTACGGCGTCAGTGGAAACTCATTGGGATTTGATGTGTTTACGTCACGCCAAGTATACGGCGCCACGTCTAGTTTCTATACCGATGCTTTTGGCAACGACCTCCGTACCTTAGCTGCACTTCGCAATTCGAATCCGGACTTACGTTGGGAACGGACAGGTATGTTGAACTTAGGTATTGACTTTGCCCTCCTGAACAATCGATTAAGCGGTACAGTAGAGTTTTACGACAAGAATACCACTGACCTGATTTACGACTATGCCGTTTCCACAACGAAATATCTCTACGGCTCCTTGACGGCCAACGTCGGTGAGATCAACAATAAAGGGGTCGAGCTTACCTTAAACGTCGTGCCGGTTAAATCTGAGCATTTTGAATGGACTAGCGGAATCGTCGCTTCGCACAACAAAAATGTAGTTACACGCATTACCAACCAAGAATTTTCTACTGGATACGTTGACCTTGCCGATCTAGGTGGCGCTGGACAAAGCAATGCTTTTCAACAGCGATTGATGGAAGGAGCTCCTATTGGGCAATTCTATACGTGGGAATGGGCCGGATACAATGAAAATGGTGTATCAACCTTCTTTGTTCGCGATGCACAAACAGGACAGCGTACAGGTGAAACCACCATCACGCCGGTCAACAAGGACAGAACAGTGACGGGAAGTGCACAGCCAAAGTTTACTTTGGGATGGAACAACAATCTCCGTTACAAAAATTTTGCATTGACAGCCATGTTTCAAGGTGTATTCGGACATCAGGTCATGAATGCCACTCGGGCAAGACATTCCAACGTTGTGGGTAATGCAGGACAAAAGAACTTATTGGCAAGTGTTGTCGATACCGAAAGAGCAACAGATATCAATGCTCACTATTTATCTGATCGCTATCTTGAAAGTGGTGACTATCTACGTCTGGCCAACTTAAGTCTCTCCTACAATTTCCGCAATCTCGGCAAGCAGTTTAAAAACGTTAGACTGTATGCAACGATGAACAACGTCTTCGTACTGACGAACTACAAAGGAATCGATCCCGAGATCGATCTAGGTGGCTTAACCCCAGGCGTTGATAACCGTCAAACCTACCCACGTACGAGAACTGTCATGTTCGGATTAAATTTCAACCTATAAAAATTGCTAAAAACTCATGAAATCAACAATATTTCTTCGACTACTCGCTGCGTCCATTTTGGCTGGTACAGTCGCTTCATGTACCGACTTGGACGTGGATATCAAGTCTCAATACACCGAATTCCCAAACACCGAACGCGCAGCTGAGGCTATTTCTGCTGATGTATATGCCGCATATCGGGGGGCAATAGGCTACAACCATTGGATGGTACAAACATTATCTTCTGACGAAGCCGTCAGCCTAGCCCTTGGGACAGACTATTACGACGGCGGGCGATTCCGTGAACTACATGTGCACAACTGGACACCAGACAACGCCATTTTACCGGGCATGTGGAACGCCGCCATGACGGGCATAAACCTTTCAAACAATGTATTGACCATTTTTGGCGATGATGAGAGCGAAAAATCAGCTCCGATGCGTGCCATGCGCGCCTACTTTTACTTTATATTAATGGATAATTTCGGTGCGGCTCCGCTTATTACGGGCAAGGTAGATCGTATACCGAACAGAACGTCGAGGGCGGAAATCTGTAGCTTCATTGAATCAGAGCTTCTAGCCGTTAGAGAGCGTCTTCCTGCAGAGGTGTCAACAGCAACCTATGGTAAGGCCACACGCTTTATGGCCGATGCATTACTGGCAAAGCTCTATCTGAATTGGTCTGTTTACAACACAGAAGATGTAGCTAGCTATACGCCCTCAATGACTAACGAAAAATTGAATCAAGTGATTGCGATGTGTGATGATGTGATCGCGTCTGGACAGTTCAATCTAACAAGTCATAAATTTTTAGAGAAATTCCGCCCAGATAATGGTCCACAAATTAAGGATTTTATTTTTGCCATGCCATTTGACCGCGAAAAGCAACAGGGAATGACTTACGCCCGGTATTGGATACACCGCAGCGGGCAAAATCAATTTGCAGCACTGCCACAAAGTGTGGGCGGAACCTTGCGCGTGTTACCTGCATTTCTTGCCAAGTTCAATCTTGCAGGAGACGAGCGCAATAATGCCTATATGGGTGGACTGCAATATTATTGGGCGGACTATGCTCCGGATCTAAGTCGCCCTTTTCTTATCCGTACTTCTAAAAAGGGAATAGATCAGGACTATAATGGTAGTGATGCAGATGTTACTTTTAATTGGCAAATGGAAACAACCAAAGATATTACCCTACGGCCAGATGGAGCAGCAACACTCAATGCTGGGAACGACCAAAAAGGACGTTCTATGGGTTACCGCTCGGTAAAATTCTATATGGATGTTAATGTCACTGCGGCCAACCAACGTAGTCAAAGCAACGATGTACCTATTTTCAGATATGCAGATGTACTGCTGATGAAAGCGGAAGCCATCCTCCGCGGAGGAACAGCTAGTAATGGCGAAACTGCAAGGTCACTTATCAATCAAATCCGCAGTTACGTGAATGCGCCTTTGTTAACAACAGAGCCGACACTTGCCGATCTTTTGGACGAGCGTGCCCGCGAATTTGCTGATGAATCTTGGCGCAGGAATGATTTAATTCGGTTTGGCAAGTTTGAAGAAGACTGGGGGTTTAAATCCCTCTATCCTGCGGGAACTTCCGAGCGCTTCCGGAGAATCTTCCCTATCCCTCGAGATGTGATGAATGTCAACACGAACTGGACTCAAAACAGGGGCTACTAAAGTATCAGCAGCACATGAAAAGAAGAGATTTTATGAAAAGCACCCTAGGCACAGCCTTGGGTGCTGGTTTATCCGCTGTACCAATGGCTCTCGCAGCATCCTCGCGGCCAACGATGATCGAAAGTGAAGACCTGAACAGCCGAGCATCCCTAAAAGATGAATATGATCTACATTTTGTCGCTATAGGCGACTGGGGACGTAATGGTGCCGACCACCAAGTGCAAGTGGCGCAGCAAATGGGTAAATGGACGGCAAACCATCCCAATGATTTTATCATATCCACCGGCGACAATTTTTACCCATCAGGGGTGATTAGCGAGCACGATCCACTTTGGCATTATTCCTTTGAAAACGTTTATACCGACTTTTCCTTGCAATGGGACTGGTATCCGATCCTCGGCAACCACGACTATAAATCAGATCCCGATGCGCAAGTGCGGTATAGTGCCATCAGTCGTCGTTGGAAAATGCCAGCGCGATACTATAGCAAAACCTTTAAGCTAAGAGAACAAGGCGAAGTGTTGATGGCCTTTATCGACACCAATCCGCTTATTCCTGAATTTTACAAAAACAGCGAGTACGGCCCTCATGTGGCGGGACAACAGCCCGAGAAACAACTAGCCTGGCTCGACAAGCTTTTGACCGATTCTAGTGCGCAATGGAAAATTGTAGTAGGCCACCACCCTATCTATACGGCAGGACCACGCACGGAGAACTATGATACCCTTGCTGTACGGAAAGTATTAGAGCCTATTTTGCAGAAACACGAAATCCCGGTTTACCTTTCCGGCCACGAGCATTCCATGCAGCATCTGAAGGTTAGCGACAAGTCGTTTCAACAGTTTATCTCCGGCAGTGGCTCGGAGGTGACACCTGTAAAAAAGGGCTTGGCCTACAGCCGCTTTGAGGCATCGAGCTATGGCTTTATGTACTTTGCCATCAACAAGACGCAGCTTAGCGTGCAGTGCATAGATCATGAAGGATCGGTCGTCTACCAAACGATTGTTCCAAAAAAATAAGGCTTAAAAAGCATAAACAACAAAAGGACATCTATGCCGATGTCCTTTTGTTGTTTAGGAAGAAAATGGAATCACAAGGGAAAGTCATTTATTTGGATAATTCTGGTCGTCAGAAGATAATGCCATTGATTCTGCAACCGCTTTTAAAATCTCATTTCTCTTTTTTAAGAATGCTGTCATATAGCTGCTTAAAAACAACAGCTCGACAAAACGCCCTAAGTAACCAAAAGGAGCTTCGAAGGAAAATACATCGTACATCCAAGTGCCGTCATCTACGTCTGAAAAAAGATGCTGATGCTGCATGGACTTAAATGGCCCCTTGAGCATCACATCGGTAAACCGCAGCGGTCTTTCCATCTCCGTTATCTGAACGGTGAGCCGATGAAACAGACCAAAATGATTAGCTCGCCAAGTAACCGTCTCGCCAAGTGCAAGCAACCCTTCGGTTTTTCCAGCAACAGCGGTCTCGTTTGTTCCCACAGCAGACTGCTTATGCAAATCGATATCACGAGAAAGGTCGAACACAAGTTCTGCCTTTGCCTTTATAAACGTTTGCAGGCGGATGGTTTGCATTTATCCTTTCGCTAGTAGTTTCTGAATTAAAGATTCCATTGCCTCTGGCTTGCTGATCGGTGCAAAGCGTTTTACAGGTCGCCCCTGCTTATCGACGACAAACTTCGTAAAATTCCACTTGATGCGGCGTCCAAACAGACCGCCCAATTCCTTTTTTAAATAAGCGAAGATTGGATGCGTATGGGCACCATTCACGTCGCACTTCTCCGTTAGCTGAAAGGTAACGCCATGGTTCACCTTACAAAACTGCTCCATGTCTTCATTCCGCTCTGGCTCTTGCCCCGCAAACTGGTCGCAGGGAAAGCCCAAGATCACCAACCCCTGATCCTTATACTGTTGATGAAGCCGCTCAAGCCCATCAAACTGCGGCGCAAGTCCACAACGTGTAGCCGTGTTGACCACAAGCAGCACCTTGCCCTTGAAATCAATCATGGAAAGCTCCTTCCCTGCAGGAGTGCGGGCAGACAAATCGTAAAATGGAGATGTTTCAGATGTACTCATAGCTTTTTGCGTTTAAACAAATATACGATGATTGTATTTTCTGAAGAAATTTGTCAATACTATTAACGAAGTTTGAAACCGCCATTTTTAAACTTACCACTTGAACGTAGAAAAAGCTCAAAGCTTTTATCGTGGTAACTTCTCCGGTCTATGCATTCGGTATTTGGTGGCAGTTATAGCATGGAGGAAAGCTTCTAAGTCTTGGATTTCTGCTTTACTGAGATTTAACTTACGCATAAGCGGATCGGTAACTGGATACAACGGATCAGCAGCCTTTTGCTCGGGCGTCGCCGAATTCATCTGCATACCGCTGTTATACATATTTAGCAGTCCCGTCATGTTCCAAAAGAGGCCATTATGCATCCAGGGATCTGTGTTCATAACGTCGCGCAGAGAGGGTGTGCGAAACTTGCCGACATCTACGGGATTCTTGGTGAACTCATAACGTCCTAAATCCTGATATTTCCTTTTGTAGTAAGTTAATCCAATATTGTGAAATTCATCGTCAGTAAAAAATTTACCATTATGGCAATTCATACAACGCGCTTTGGTACGAAACAGGTGCATACCACGTAGCTCTTGATCAGAAAGACTACTGTAATTCCCGTCCAAAAATTCATCGAATCGACTACGCCGACTTTTTAGCGTACGCTGGAATGCTCCCAAAGCCTGCATGATTTCGGGCATAGAAAAGTCAGGATCCCCATACGCTTTTTCGAAAAGCTCACGGTAGCCCGCTATAGCCTTCAATTTGGGAACAAGGGCAGTGAGCTTCATGTTCATTTCATGATGTGCTTCTATGGGCGATAAAGCCTGCTCTTCCAAGGAAGTTGCTCGGCCGTCCCAAAACAGTGTAGTTTTAGCATACACATTCAACAGGGATGGTGTATTGCGCGTTCCTTCTAAATGATCGTTGCCCACGGGTACGGTCAGTTTATCGGCCCAAGATGTTTGTGGATTATGGCATGAGCTGCAAGATATTTGATTCGACCCTGACAAAATTGGGTCAAAGAAAAGATATTTACCCAATACCACTTGCGGCGACTCCATTAGTTCGAAATAATTGCTATCTACTTTTGGCAGAGCACTGAATTCCTGCCAACGTACTCCGGAATCGATGTCGGGTTTCGGCCAAGCTGCTACCGGACGTTCGTACAGCGCTCTAAGTTGCTGATCTCGATTAGTGAAAAAAGATGATAGCAGTATTACAAAAGCTATCAACAGTAAAACAACACATTTTCTCATCACTGAAGTCATTCAAAAAAACACTCATTTTATCGCCTCTCTTCTCTCAAGCGAATAAAACTACAAATAAAAATTGACGCCAATCCGTAGGCGTAAGTTACTACCCGTATAACGCAGGCTATTACCGTAAAGCTCGCCTTTGAAGCCAAAAGGCTTGGTAAAATCACCCAAGGCAAAAAATCCTACAGGTGTATTTTTCCAAAGAGACCTCGTTAAGAATGTAATTCGAGATTGCAAATTTACCGATTTCACAGAATAGTAATAAAACTCAGGGTAAGCAATTCCCGTTGAAAAATGATTAACCTGTGTCACAGGGATATCCAGGGTATTTCGTAAGGGAATACGTATGGCGGGTGCAACCTGCCACCGAACACTTCTTTGGCTTCTCCATCGTTTTGCAATAGAAATAGGTAAGGCAATATCAAGCCCTACTCTCTCCGCATAGTGACTGGAAGCCGCATCATCGCGCTCATCGTAAGCCATTTTTAAATCTATCCCAAATTCTTTGGGCCACGTTGACGCTTGTTGTACCGTTTTGGATAGCGACAGACTCCCCTCCCATTGTGTTAGAAAATAATTCTGTCCATTGTAGTACGCACCATCCACGCCGGAGCGATGTACCAAGCCCAACCGCAAGCTGCCCGCATTATCGCCTAATTGCGAAAGCAGAAAATCCATATGAAAAGTCTCGAGATCAAACGTTTGCACTACAAAGTAATTGTCCAGATGCCTAGAATCGTGCGTACTTTCAATGTTTCTTAGCATATATCCTATATTCCACCACAGTTCATAACGATCAAGGCGAATCGCTCCCTCCGACTGCAATCCCAGGTATCGGTCATATTGCCGTAGTGGAATAGAGTCTTGTGCATCGATTGATCCATAGCCGTAATTATTGACATAATAATATTCAGGATACTGATCGCCGGAGTTGTATGGATCATGTTTATAGGATATATCGGTTTGCGCAGTTCCTTTACCGTAAACAGGCTGCAAGGAAATTTTGCCTATATGCAGATTGTAGCTAAGACTTGGCTTAAACAACCAAGCCATGCTGTAGAAATCCATCCGCGGATCTATTGATCGTGTAGCCCAATGGTGCGTATAATCTAATGCAGCGTCTACACGCCAATCTTGGCTCAACTCATGACCAATGTGCGCATTTGCTCGATAAGTTTGTCGTTCAAACTGACCCGCCTTTTGGACGAAGTAGTACGTGGGCAAGCTATTATCTTCAAGCCCAGAAAGGCTATAGGACAAGCTATCTTGCCAAACCTTATGGTAACTGAAAATACCCGAAACGACCATCTTGCCACCGAGGTAACTGATCCCTCGAGCATCCATACCCACTGTATTGGTATGTTGTGCCTGCTGTGCCGTCCGATAGTCGCGTTTTTCAGTATCAAAGAAAAGACTAGCTGTCCCAATATTGCTTCGCGCACTGTCAGACATTAGCGTAGTTGCGCGAAAGAGGAAGTCAAGCCTATGTTCTCCGTTTCGTGTAAATAGTAAACTATCTGTTTTTGGGCTCTGCCCGTGCACATAGAATCCAGTAAATAAGGTACAGATAAGGAATAGATACCGCATAAGGAATATGAAATGTCGAGCATAGTTCACGTTATCCATGCTCGACAATATTATTAATCAATAAAAGATGAAGCCGATTTGCTTGCATCAGCCTTCAATAGCACACCAAAATCTTCGCTAGAATTGTTGGTATCCTTCAAGATACGTCTTCCGTTGACCGTCTTTAATGTTTTGCGCACAATTGATTGGCTTGAATAACGACCGCCTGGGACATGAGTGCGTACGGCATCCAATACCGTAGGCAACCGTTTGGGCACACGGGATCCATCAACTGGATTTTGAACTTCCACGGCATCTTCAATGTAGCTTACTGGAATTTGCTTGAACAGATTCGTTGTTGCCGTAATTTCGCGAACAGTAGGGATCGCGACGTTGGGTAAATCGTTAACACGTGCAGCACTAGCATCTACCTTAAACAGGAAAAAAGCGTCTCTGCCATTTGCATCCAACACCATATCGTTTCCAGAAACAAAATAGATAACCTCTACATTGGGCACATTTGTATTATCAATATCGAACCTGTAAGGAGTCCCTCCGAGGTAGCTCGCCAAATACGTTTCGAAGTCGGCTTTTGATAAATCTACCGTCAGTGTAGGATCAGTAATCGGCAAAGGCGAACCATCCGCCAATGGGTAACTAGCGGTATGATCTACGGCATTAGCTGCTATGATGATACTTGTACCTGGCTCAACAGGATATTTTTTCCCACTACCATCGCTAGGAATCATCAAGATACTATTGGCATAAATATAATCCGTATTAGCATTAAGGCCAGCCGATGTTGAAATATTGAGTGACTTACTCCAGTCGTACTGGAAGTTGGCCAACACATAATCGTTGCTGCTGTTATTGTTCTTACCTTCAGCCTGCCCGAAGTAGAGACTATCGGCATACATCACCGTGTTAGAATTATTATAGATCTCAAAGAATACGTCACGGAAGCTGGCTCCACGTGTGGTATTTGATCCGGCGTAGTAGATTTGCTTGAATAGCCAACCGCCTACACGACCGACGACTAAATCTATGGATTGATCAGTATCCTGCTGAAGGTTTAGTCCCTCCATCGAACCATTAAATGTCACATCTTCCTCCGTAACGATTCCTGTGATCTGCGTATAAGTTGCTGCGGGTACAACCAAGGTCACCGTTAAGTCGTAGCTACCAGGAACTAAACTGGAAAATAGTGCTCTTCCTTCGGTTTCGGCAACAGCTGTATAACTTGTTCCGCTGGCTTTATTTGTTATTTTGACGCTCGCATTATTGACAGGAAAAGAAAATTCCCCTTCCTTGGCATTCACGGTCAAATTAAACGATACAGGTTGTACACGATTGTCATCGGATTTCTGGCAAGATGCTAATAAAGCAACGACCATGGTCATCAATAATAAAAATTTGCTATTCATATATACTAAAATTTAATTGTTGTCCCTATTGTAATGCTTGGTTTCGTATTTGGATTAAACACCTGCTCCTGTCCATTGTTGAGTCTGACCAATCGGTAGGGACGCATATCGAAAAGGTTGTAGGATCGCATGTTAATCCTTATATTTTTACCTACTTCCTTTTCTAATCCCATATTGATTGTTCCATACACAAATGGTACCCTTACGGTACGTGCGTCGCTAGAGAGGCGATTTAATCCTGCAAACGGTTCTGTCGAACGTTGTTCCGCAGCTAGCTCGTGATAGTATACCTGGTCATCAATATAGGCTATAGGTATTGAACTGCTTACCGAACTCGATCTATCAAGAATATTCAGATCCAAGGAGAAATTTACAACGAAGCCTAGGCGTGGTATATGCGTAACCGTATTTAACTTGGTCATCAAGAAGGTGCCCGTCGTCTCCAACGGCTCATAGTATACGGTTTTGATGTAGCGATCCCCATCTACGTAAATACGGTCTTCTCTACTTACAGCTTGATTGGTTGCACTTTTATTGTACGTGTATGTAAATGAGGTATTCAATGAAAATGAGGTTTGTATCAAGGGGATACGGGGCGTACTGAGAAACCACTCCACTCCATAACTGTCGGACTGTAAACCATTCGTCATACTATAATCCCAAAAGCCTCCAACGGCAAGCGTTTCGCCCGAAGGAACATACTCGTACTTATTTGTTTCCTCATTGAGCCAATAGTTAAATTTGGGCAACACGTAACGTCGAAAATTACTAAGCGCGGTGAAACCATCATAGTTCCGTTTAAAATAAGCATACATCGAGGAAGAAATCCATCTATCTTTCCTTGTCGCACCCAGCTCGATCTGTAGGGATTTAGCAGGTTTGAGAGCACTATTATCAACTATTATCTTATCGGTGAAGAGCACGTAGAGCGATGGATCAATAGAACCGGTTGTAGCCGTAATCAAATCGTAATCTATAAAAGTAGGCCCCGGATATAGGTCTGCCAATGACGGTGCTTTAGTGGCCACTCCCAATGCTCCTGTGAAAGTCCAACGCTCGTTCCATTTTAAGCGCGAATTGATTCTTGGTTGAATCGTTCCACAACCATTTTGAAGATCAAAACGTAAGCCCAAATTGCTTGATAGTTCCCGAGATCCGATCATCCACTTAAACTGGTCTTCCATATAAATGCCGATATTTTGAGCTGCGGGAATATTTTCAAAAGAGTATGGTCGCAAATTTTGGTGATTAGTACCTACAAACCGAGGTCGGTTCGGATCCGAAATGACACCGCGGCCTCCATTGTTCGATAGGCTGTAGTTTACACCGTAACTCACCGTATGTTGCACATTTGCCCAATTCCAAATGCCGTTACTGGAGATCGATAACGAAGCGGTACGCGGCTTGCCTAAGATATGTTCTTCCGTCATCACCGATTGATTGAGATAGACACCTTCATAAATTCCACTGGTATCCATGTTGGCAATTGGTCGTAAACCTTGATTAATAGCATAAGACGCATATGACTCCTGCTTTCCGAAAGACATTGCTGCGTTCACCTGAATACGTTGCATCAATTGTTTGTCGACGGCATAACTCCATCGGTTGCTGACCCCAACCTTAAAATTGCTGAAGCGCGAAGTACGTAAGGTTTCATCATCAGGGTCTTGTTTTTTGTCATCTTTGCGATGACTAAAGTCTAGCGACAAGGTGTTTTTCATACGCTTTGTAGTTGTTGTCCACACAATCCCTTCACTAAAACGATTGAAGCTTTTGACCTTATCCTTTGGATCTGCATTGCTATAGCCCCAACTTCCATTGAAATTAAGTGCCCCCCAATTTCCTGGAAGCTGAAAACCTTTTGCTATAGAGCTGTTTGTAGAACCACCGTTGATATTGAAGCTAACTATATAGGGACTCTTTCCTGCTTGTCTATCGATGATCACCGCGCCATTGGTCACCTCCCCATAACGAGCAGGCGCGATACCTTGTATTACTTCTATTTTCTCGATATTATTTACCGGAATGTCACGTAGGTCAATCCCTTGAAAAGGCGTATCATAGCTTTTAGTAGATTGGTTTCCAAAGTAACTGTCGCTATAACCATCCGAAGTAATTGTACTGCTAGGTATGCCCCCACGAGACAAACCACGCGTCTGCATATTCGCGTCATTGGATATACGTGTATCGTCGATGATGATCGCGATACCTCGCGAATTATTAAAATCGTGATTTCCACCAATAGTACCTCGAAATGTTAAGGTAGAAAGCGTATTGAGATCAAGTGGCGCTGTCTTTTTTCCAGGTAATGAATTCATCACATCAACTAAGCTAAATGCCTGTAATTGTTCGATAGCCTGTCGGTCTATACTGATAGATGAATTAGACTCTCCGCTATTAGTAAATGTTGGTAGAACAGTTACCTCATCCAGTCTAAGAGAAAGATCTTGTAAACGGATGATTTGCAATTGCCCGAGCGCTGATTGTGGATACTTTTGCGTGAAGCTGCGTTTTCCTATAAAATTCACTTTTATAAAAATAGAGTCCTGCCCAACTGCTCTCAACTGAAATCTACCTTGCTTATCTGTCGTAACCGTCACTCGTGTGTTTAATTCGATTACGGAAGCTAGCGGCAATGGTTGCCCATGTTCATCCCATACTTGTCCCTCTAGATATCGTTGTCCGTAAGCGAAAAACGACCAAAAAACCCCTACTAAAATAATGGCTAAACGCACAGTATTTATTTAGATTAATTATTAATAAAGGACAAATATAGAAATTATTCCTATCCTCGTGCGTGTTTATGCGAAAAAATGACAAAATATCGCAAAGAATTATATTCAGTCTCCAATGCTAAGTTGTTTGTATCCAACAACAAAAACGGGGAGAATGCGTATGCATTCTCCCCGTTTTTTGCTTACTAAGGTAAGCTAAGCGATCATATATTAATGTTGGACTTCCATTTCGTCCACATAGTCTTCACTCTTCTCATAGTCTGCCGTAATAAGTTCGGCATACGGTGTTTTTTCTTTCTTACCAAAACGGCGTCCTAATCCATCGAAGATGGAATATACAACCGGCACCACGACCAAGGTCAGGAACAAGGAAGAAAGCAACCCACCGATGATCACGATAGCCAAACCGCGGTTCATATCGGCACCGTCACCTGTTGCCACGGCAATAGGAATCATACCGATAACCATCGCGATGGTTGTCATCAAAATCGGGCGGAAACGCACATGGTTCGCCGCGATGAGCGCATCGTAGGTCGTTGAACCTGCATCCTTTTTATGGTTAGCAAAGTCGACCAACATAATCGCATTTTTCGCCACCAAACCGATAAGCATAATAATACCCAAGATGGTAAATATATTCAGCGTTTGGTTGGTCAAAGCCAAGGCCAATAGCGCGCCGATGAACGACAACGGAATGGAGAACAATACCACAAATGGAGTCACGAAACTATCATATAGCGCAACCATCACAAGGTAAACCAATAGAATAGACGCCAACAATGCGATACCCAAGGTTCCGAAACCTTCCTCTTGGTTTTCCATGTTTCCGCCCCATTTGTAGGAAACACCTGGCTTCAATTGCACCTTTTCAAATTCTGCTTGCCAGTCGGCAGCGACAGATCCTAATGGACGTCCAACAACCTGCGCCTGTACCGATACCGATGGCGACTTATCGCGACGCTCCAATAAACTCGGACCCGAAGTATACGATACATCTGCAAACTGCTCTAAACGCATGGCTTGGCCGTCCTTATTCATAAACTTCAGGTTCTGTACGTCAGCAATGTTACCGCGACCAATCTCGTCAAAACGGATATTGATGTCATACTCGGTATCACCTGCACGGAACTTGGTATCATCATTACCAGAGAATGCCGTCTGCATGGTCATACCTACCGTAGATACATCCAAGCCTAGGGAGTTCATCTTATCACGATCCACTTTCACACTGATCTCTGGATTACCATCTTCCGATGTTAACTTCACTTCCGAAGCTCCCGGAATATTGCGTAAAATAGCTTCATACTTGCGTGCTGCCTCCAAGGCGTCGGCCTGCGAAGACCCGATCAACGTCAGCATCAACGGCGCCTGTTCAGCCCCCATTAAGCCCATGTTCACCGTCTTCACCTTAGCGCCCACCAATACGCCTTCCATTTCCCGGCGCAATTGTGCCGAGTAAACCTTCGTTGGGTTCTCTTGGTTAAAGCCTTCTTTGGTGATAATATGTATTTCCGCTTTATATTTCGTTCCCGAGGTGCTCATCGTTCCATCAGACGCCTGTCCGACGGTCGTGATCATACGCTCGATTTCCGGCTTCTGCGCCAAATAGTTCTCTGCCTTTTGGGTCATGAAGTTGGTTTGCTCCAATGAAGCATCCTTGTTCATTTCAATCTGCAGGTAAAACTCCCCTTTATCATTGCCCGGGAAGAAATCGGAACCGATATAGCCTTTGCCTACCAACATAAAGGAAGCGATAAGGAGAACCAGCGATAGCACCAAGGTAATCACCTTGTTCCAACGGTTCTTCAAGGCCCACTCCAAGATACCCGAGATCCAGTGTGTCAATTTCGTCAAACCAGCCTCGAATCCGGTCAAGATACGACCAAAGAAGGTTTTGTTGTCCAAGTGCGTCAACTGTCCCATACGGGAGTACAACCAAGGCACCACGGTAAAGGAAACTAACAACGACAACAAGGTAGAAACCATGACCGTCACACAGAATTGACGTAAGATATCAGACACCAAGCCCGAAGACATCGCGATTGGTAAGAATACCACCACAATAACTAAGGTAATGGCCGATACCGTGAAACCGATTTCTTTCGCGCCATCAAAAGCCGCCCGCACCTTGTTTTTACCCATCTGCATATGGCGGTGGATATTCTCGATAACCACAATCGCATCATCCACCAAGATACCTACCACAAGGGAAAGCCCTAATAGTGACATCAAGTTCAGCGTATAGCCCAATAGGTTCAAGAAGATGAAGGTCGCGATCAAGGAAAGCGGAATAGCTACTACAGCGATAAACGCGTCGCGCAAACTGTGCAAGAAAAACAACATGATAAACGCTACCAAACCGATTGCGATCATCAAATCGTGCACCACGTTATCTGCCGCTGTCAACGTATATTCTGTGGTATCGTTCGCCAATCCAACTTTAACACCTTGCGCTTCGAAATCCTTCTCTACGCTGCCCATCATCTTCTGCACCAGTTCCGACACCGCCACCGCGT
Source organism: Sphingobacterium bambusae (assembly GCF_033955345.1). Lineage (NCBI taxonomy): Bacteria > Pseudomonadati > Bacteroidota > Sphingobacteriia > Sphingobacteriales > Sphingobacteriaceae > Sphingobacterium > Sphingobacterium bambusae. The sequence continues at coordinate 4,900,088 of NZ_CP138332.1, read as the reverse complement.
TCGCGTCAGACTGTTTGTAGACCTGCAACATGATGGTATTTTGACGGTCGATACGTGCTATCTTTTCGATATCCTTAATACCGTCCTGCACATCTGCGATATCACTCAAGCGGATCATCACACCACTAGGCGTGTTCAACGGAAGTTCACGTAATTCGTCTAGCGTAGCAAACTTACCCGAAAGACGTAGCGTCGTTTGATTGTCGCGGGTCTTCACATTTCCCGTAGGAAAGTCCAAGTTGGCAGAAGCTATCGCTTGCTGCACCTGTACAATGGATAGACCATAGCCTTCCAATTTACTAGGGTTTACGCTCACCTGTATCTCACGCTCTTCACCACCAACCATATCGACCTTGGCTACACCGTTGATACGCGCGAACACAGGCTGAATCTTTTGATCCAATAGATCATATAGTTCCTTTTCCGTCAATTTAGACGTGATCGACAGGTTCATGATCGGCACGTCATCAATGGAGAACTTCGACAATGCAGGTGTTTCCGCATCGTCAGGAAGCTCGTTGATTACGGCATTGATCTTACGCTGCGCATCCGTTAAGAGGAAGTTCACATCCGCACCTGTGTTCAGCTGGATCATCACCATCGACACAGATTCCATGGACTTCGCCTCTATTTTCTTTACGTTCTCCAAACTGGCGACGGCATCCTCGATCACTTTCGTGACCGACGTCTCCACCTCGGAAGGCGAAGCACCTGGATATACCGTTTGCACGTTAATTACGTTGACCTCAAATTTCGGCACCAACTCGTACCCCATTTGGGAGTAAGAGAAGATACCACCAAGTGTAAGTATAATAAAGAGTACGATAATTATACTTGGCCTTTTTATGGATATTTCAGATATTTTCATCGAACTGATTTCGCTTTTTTACTTAATAATTTCCACTGCAGTTCCGTCCAAAAGATTGATTTGGCCGGATGTAACAACCTGTGTACCTTTTTCTAAACCGGAAACAATCTCGATATAGTCGCCGAAGCTTCTTCCCGAAACCACTTTCGTCAAGACAACTTTGCCATCTTTGATCACAAATATTTGGTTGGAGCTTACACTACCAACAAATGCTGTACGAGGTACAGTAAGCACACTAGACTTGGCATCTGCACCGAAGTAAGCTGTACCATACATACCTGCTTTCAAATCGTTGGAAGCATTGTTACGAATCTCTAGCTCTACCGGGAAGTTCAAGCTAGCATCCGCTTTAGGTGCGATAAACTTCACCACACCATCAAATTGTTGATTGGCCAAAACAGTAGACTCCACTTTTACGGATTGCCCCACTTTTACCTGACCGATATTCTTTTCGTCCACGTTGACCAATAATTTTAAGGTAGATACGTTGACGATTTCAAACATCTGCGTACCTGGCGACACGTAAGTACCTGGCTCGATGCTTCTTTTATTAACAACACCCGCAAAGGAAGCCGAGATATTGGCATCAGACGCAGATAGCTGTGAAGATTTCAAACTGTTCTTTGCATTTTCTACCTTCAATTTCGCTTGGTCAAGCTGTTGCTGTGTCACCCCGCCTGTTTTGAATGCGTTTTCGTAGCGTGCTAGATCGGCCTTTGCGTTCTCATAGTTAGCCTGCATATTCGCTAGATCTACGCTTTGCTTATCGCCATCAACCACGGCTAGGGTTTGTCCTGCACGTACTGCATCACCTTCATCCACCAAAACCCTAATTACGCGACCAGAAGCCTCCGCAGAAAGCACAACCTCTTGTTTCGGCGAGAACGAACCATTAGTGATATACTGCGTATTTACCTCACGAATATCTGCCAAATCGGCCCGTACAGCGACTGCAGCATTCTTCTGCGCAACGACAGCCGTTTGTGCTTCATTTTTTGCTTTATTCTTATTCAATAAAAACATGATACCTGCCAAAGCGCCGGCCACGATGATTACTGTAATTATTATACGTTTCATATATAGTTAGTTATTCGTTTACTAATGATTTTAAATTTCCTTTGGATTTGATTAACTGTACCTCAGCAACTTTGTAGTCTAGCAAAGAGGTATTTAGATTATTTTGCGCATCTGCGTATGCATTTTCGGCATCTAAAAGCTCCGTCAAGGTAGCTAGACCATTTTTATAGTTGTTTTCGGTATTATCTAAAACTTCCTTCGCTAATTGCACGTTTGCCTGATTGGAGTTGATCGTCAACAAGCTATTTTTCACTTGGGTGCGTGCATTTTCACTAGCCATAACCAAGGCCAATTTGGTATCCTCCAAGTCTGTCTTTGCACGCAAGATCTCTACATTCTTTTGGTTGACCTGCGCTTTCGTTTTTCCGCCATTAAAAATCGGAATTGACAAGTTCAATCCGACTGCAGAATAGGCTGTCTTCGTGGCATTACTATTAAAGATCGGGAAACTTTGCGCAAAAGACATATAGCCTAAGTTACCGGAGAAAGAAAGCGTTGGGTAGTAATCGGCTATCTTTGCTTTCTTGTCCAACTCCAACAGTTCAGCCTGCTTTTCCAAGGCACGTATCTCGGTGCGGTTAGAAAGATCGATAGGTAACGATTCCAATGCTTCAGCGTCAATGGCAAATGTTTCATCTGGAAGATCGATATCTGTCGTAATCTCCATACCCATCGCAAACTTGAGCGCATTCTCTTGGATCTCCATCCCGTTTTTCGCTTGTTGAAGTTGTGCTTTTAAGTTATTGACCTGTACTGTTGTACGATCCAAATCAATTTTCTTCGCCAACCCAGCATCCACCAAACCTTGGATTACGCGTTGGTTTTTTTCGGTATTGTTCAAGTTACTTTGAACAGTAGCAACCTGTAGTTGCGATTGAAACACTTGATAGTAAGCATTCGCAACCTTCTCGATCAGCTGCTCGTCGGTAAGCTCTTTATTAATCTGATAAAATTCCCGAGTGGTATTGGCGGCTTTCAGCCCCGTAAAGAGCGCTTGGTTAAATATTTGCTGACTAACCTGCAGGTTTGAATTAGCCTGCCAAGGCTGCCCAAACTGAATGACCGTCGATGTAGATTGACCTGTTGCGGGATCTTCCATCACAATAACGTTCTGTTGAATCAATGGATTGTACGTCAATCCGCCAACACCGGTGATCTGCGGCAATGCGCCAGCGCGCACTTCATCGATCTGAAATTGGGCATTGCTCAAGTCAAGCTTTGCATTTTTCGCCTCTTTTTTATTGTCCAAGGCAAATTTGACTGCTTGTTGGAGCGTCAAGGTCTCCTGAGCTTGGGCCCTGCTCCATGAGAAGAGCAGACCGACCGCCATAACACTCAAAAATTTGAATTTCATTTTTAAGAAGATTATCTGTATACTAGTTTTTGCTGATTATTTTATTTTTGAAAACAAATTCCGTTGTACGCTTTTGGCTATCCAGAATTTCGTCGACATTGTATGCATTGGGCATGCCCGAAAGTACATCCGCGACACTGCGAATAAGACTTAGACCTTTGATGATCTCGATATAACAGGCTGCATTTTCGGCTACATTATCTAGCGTCACCTCGCCTGCTGCGACCGCCTTCTCAAACAACACGGTCATCATCTCCTTATCTTTAACATGCATCTCTTCCAATACCGTACCTACACCCTGCCCTTTTATCCATTCCAGATTTTCGCTGATATGGAGCACATAGTAGTCCCGAAGATAGTTTGCCCGTTTTTCCAGTAGTGCATGCAACACCGCCACCAAATTACTGTCGTAACCTTCAATGATAGCATACTGACTCTGCAGGATGTCTTCGGAGATATGCACCAACACATCTTTGATCAACGCGTTTTTGTCGGGATAGTAGTAGTATAGATTGGCTTTCGTGATATTCAAGTCCACCGCTATCTCGCTCATCGTAGTTTTATTGAAACCGTAATGTGCAAATCGTTTGAGGGCCGCTTGAATAATCTGATCCTTCTTATTGTCCATTTTACCTTTATACTTTCTGACTTTTTTCTAAAAACGTTCAAAAATATAAAAAAGTAAAAGACCAGCCAAGCATCAACTCCTAAAGAATTGAAATTTAACGGGAAATTAACAAATGGATGACGAATCTAGTTGCGTTTAGTCTAAGCCAACCTGTTTGTGAAATTTGCGTTTATCGAATTTGTAAAGCCGTGCTGCACGGTAGGAAACCCCTTTTTGCACTTCTTGCAGTTCTTTGAGGAAGCCGTCGTTAGCAATCTTTTTTCTGAAATTTCGTTTATCCAATTCTTTGCCTAGTATAGCCTCGTAAACCTGTTGCAATTGGGTGAGCGTAAATTTTTCTGGTAGCAATTCGTAGATGGCGGTCGAATAGTTGATGCCGTGTTTCAACTTTTGCAGGCTCTGTTGGATAATGCGGTGATGGTCGAATGCCAGTTCAGGCAGCTGATCGATAGGGAACCATTGCGCCTGACGCATATAAGAAGTCATCGGCTTAATCTTAAACTTCACGTCTTCATATTTTACGATCGTCGAAAAAGCTACCGTCAGAATTCTACCTTGCGGGTGCCGCTTAACGCCTGCAAATGCACCAAGCTGCTCCATGAAGATATCCTTTAATCCGGTATGCTCATACAGGATGCGCTTTACAGCGTCTTCCATCTCCTCTCCTCTTTCGACAAAGAAACCAGGCAAGGCCCACCAGTCTTTGTAAGGATATTCGTTACGCTCCGTCAACAATACTTGTAGCTTTCCATCGTTAAAACTGTAGATAACACAGTCTATCGTAAAATGAGTCTGCAAAATAATCTCAAATTTAAGTGCGTTCTTTATAATCGAATTGTTAAATCATTTAACAATATTCCCCAATTATATCACAATAATCTAAAAAAAGCAAAAAAAATTTAATAGTGTAAAAAATACACACTATATTCGTAATACCTAAAATGATTCATCGAGTGGAAGAAATTACAAGAATAGGTGTTTTTACATCGGGCGGAGATTCGCCAGGCATGAACGCAGCGATTCGTGCAGCTGTAAGAACAGCAATATACAATGGCAAAAAAGTAACCGGAATTTACCACGGTTATCAAGGTATGATAGACAATACGATGTTCGATATGGACAGTCCATCGGTAAGCTCGATCATCCAACAAGGAGGTACTATATTAAAAACGGCACGTTGCATGGCTTTCAGAACGCCAGAGGGACGTGCACAGGCCTATGAGAACGTCAAAGCGGCCGGCATCGACGCGTTGGTAGCGATTGGTGGCGACGGTACGTTCACAGGAGCGGAAATTTTCTCCCGCGAGTACGACATCCCTGTGATGTGTATCCCGGGCACGATCGATAATGACCTTAACGGCACCGACCTGACCATTGGCTATGACACGGCTAACAACACCGTGATTGATGCCATCGACAAAATACGCGATACAGCAGCCTCCCACAACCGTCTGTTTTTCGTAGAGGTGATGGGCCGCGATTCGGGTTGCATTGCCCTCAACGCAGGCATCGCCGGTGGCGCTGAAGCGATCTTACTACCGGAAAAAGACACCGCTATCGAAGAATTGATCGAAATGCTCGAGCAAGGTGCTGATAGCAATAAATCATCGATGATCGTGATCGTTGCCGAAGGCGATAAGAATGGTGGCGCCACCAATGTGGCTAAGCGTGTGAAAGAAAAATTTGATTATTTTGACACAAAAGTTAGTATCTTAGGGCATTTGCAACGTGGTGGTGCACCAAGTAGTGCCGATCGTGTGTTAGCGACACGTATGGGCTATTCTGCAGTTATGGAGTTGCTCAAAGGCAATTCGCGTGCGACGATTGGCGTTCGCGGATCGGAAATCGTAACCACTCCCCTAGAAGAAGCGTTGAGCAAGAAGGAACTTAAACTGAACGAAGACCTTGTGGAGATTGCAAAAATTATGGCCATTTAATAAGGAGTATGATTGTAGTAGTTTTTAGTGGATCGAGGTATGCTGATTGGCGAATAGCCGACAAAAGCCGTGTGTTGCATGGCTTTCGCACGTCGGGCATTAATTCGTACATACAGGATGATCGCTACATATTACAGTTACTGAACAAGAGCACACACCTTATTAATAATGCCGAAAAAATAAAGAAGATCTATTTCTTCGGTGCAGGGGCTTCGTCGCCCGAGCGCCAAGAAAAAATCGAACGTGTATTCACTCAGTTTTTCAAAAATGCCAAAGTGAAGGCGAGTCATGATGTATTGGCTTCTGCCATTTCTACCTTCGGCGATGAGAAAGGCATTATCGGTATTATCGGTAGCGGGTCTAACGCGGCCTACTACAATGGCAAGAAGTTGTTACCCAATAATTACGGCTTGGGCTATATCCTTGCCGACGAGGGATCGACCAATTGGTTGGGCAGGCAATTGTTGAAAGACTTCCTAACGGAAACTATGCCTACGGGCATTCAGGAAAAACTGCTGCATCGATACAACCTTGACCGCCGATTGATCCTTGACCGTATCTATTACAACCCCAACCCTAACCTTTTCCTGACCAGCTTTGCAGACTTTATATATGAGCACCGTGAGGAGCCCTACTTTGCACAGCACATCAAGAAGGGATTGGAAATCTATATCAAAACATACCTGATACCGCTATCGGAAACCTATCCTGACCATCAGTTTAATTTTACGGGATCCGTGGCCAGCAATTATGCCGATACCCTCCGCGAGCTGGGTAATGAGTATGGATTGAATATTGGGGAAATCATCAAAGAACCAGTTCAAAATCTAGTAAAGTATTACATTAATAAAAATTAATAAAATGAAAATTGGAATTAACGGATTCGGCCGTATCGGCCGTTTAGCATTTAGAGCAGCAATCAATCGCAGCGATATCGAAATCGTTGGTATCAACGACTTGGTAGAGCCTGATTACTTAGCATACATGCTTAAATATGACTCTACACACGGCAGATTTGATGGCACCGTAGAAGTAAAAGATGGCAACCTTATCGTTAACGGACAAACAATCCGTATCACGGCAGAGAAAGATCCTGCAGACCTTAAATGGGACGAAGTAGGTGCTGAAGTAATCATCGAATCTACTGGCTTTTTCTTGACTAAAGAATTGGCTCAAAAACACATCGACGCTGGCGCGAAGAAAGTTGTTATGTCTGCTCCTGCAAAAGATGATACCCCTACTTTCGTAATGGGTGTTAACCATAAAGATCTTAAAGCAGAATATACTATCGTTTCTAACGCTTCTTGTACAACGAACTGTCTTGCGCCTATCGCAAAGGTATTGAACGATAACTTCGGTATCGTTGAGGGCTTGATGACAACAGTACACGCCGTAACAGCAACACAGAAAACAGTTGACGGACCTTCAGCGAAAGACTGGAGAGGTGGCCGTGGTGCTTACCAAAACATCATCCCTTCTTCTACAGGAGCTGCTAAAGCCGTAGGTTTGGTTCTTCCTGAATTGAAAGGAAAATTGACAGGTATGTCCCTTCGTGTTCCTACAGCTGACGTTTCTGTTGTTGACTTAACTGTACGCTTAGAAAAAGGTGCTTCTTACGAAGACATCAAGAAAGTAATGAAAGACGCATCTGAAGGCGACTTGAAAGGTATTTTGGGTTATACAGAAGATGAGGTTGTTTCAACGGACTTCTTGGGTGATGCACGTACATCGATCTTCGATGCTAAAGCTGGTATCTCTTTGAACGACAACTTTGTGAAAGTAGTATCTTGGTACGATAACGAGTGGGGTTACTCCAACAAAATTATCGACCTTGCACAAGAGATCGCAAAACTCTAATCGCAACGCGATAAACGATAAAATAAAAGGGGATGCAAATTTTGCATCCCCTTTTTATGTTCGATTTATCCTCCATCGAGGAGCATACTTTATTTCATCAAAAAGCCGCCACCAAGCAGGTCATTTCCCTCATAGAATACTGCCGACTGCCCAGGTGCAATGCCTTTCACCTGATGGGCAAAATCCACTTGCATAATATTCCCTTGTTGCGTCAACAGCGATTGCGCGCCAGCGTCCTTGTACCGTATTTTGGTTACCGCCTCCAAGGGTTGCTCCAACGAAGCATACTTCACCAAATTGATATCGCGTACAAAAGCCTGTGATTTCTCCAACTCGTGTTCCTCACCAAGTACCACCGAATTGCTTTCAGGAAGGATCTCGATAACGAACATCGGTTTTCCCAAGGCAATTCCAAGGCCTTTACGCTGTCCTATCGTAAAGTAAGGGTAGCCAATATGCTTACCTACCACGGTTCCATCAGAAAGAATAAAGTTCCCAGGGCCGATTTCCTCGTCCAAAGTTGGTCTTTTATGGCGCAGGAAGGCACGATAGTCATTATCGGGCACAAAGCATATCTCATAACTTTCCGATTTCTGCGCGAGCTCCGCCTGCCCCATTTCCAAGGCCATTTGGCGTATCTCTTTCTTCGTAAAACTTCCTAATGGGAATTGCGTCCGTGCCAAGTTTTCCTGCGACACGCCCCACAATACATACGATTGGTCCTTATTTTCATCCCGCCCTTTGGAAATCACATAACGGCCATTGTCGTGCATCCGTATATTGGCGTAATGTCCAGTGGCTATAAACTCGCAATCCAATTTATCGGCACGCTTCATAAGCGCCGACCATTTAATATGCGTATTGCACAAGACACAGGGATTGGGTGTTCTACCAGCGATGTATTCATCAACGAAGTTGTCGATCACATAATCACCAAACTCGTCACGAATATCCAAAATATAATGAGGGAAGCCATACCCCACCGCGAGTGCGCGAGCATCATTGATACTATCCAAACTACAGCAGCCCGTCTCTTTTGACGAACCTCCCGCAGACGCATAATCCCAAGTCTTCATCGTAATACCGATAACGTCATAGCCCTGCTCGTGCAACATGACGGCCGCTACGGAACTGTCAACTCCACCACTCATTGCGACCAAAACTCTACCTTTTTTACTCATAATAATTTTGTGAAGTGCAAAGATAGCTTATTTAGCCTTCTACAGTGTTTATTTGATGTAATTTTATCTCAATCAAAATCAATCAGTTGATTCGAGCCCCGAAAATAATTACAGCAAAAGTTTTAGAATTCAAAAAAAGAACCTAGATTTGCAACGCAATGGAAGAAAAATACGTTGCAAAAAGGTGCCATAGCTCAGTTGGTAGAGCAAAGGACTGAAAATCCTTGTGTCGCTGGTTCGAATCCAGCTGGCACCACCCACAATCTGAATGTAACAGATTTAAAACAAAAACTTAGCGGTGCCATAGCTCAGTTGGTAGAGCAAAGGACTGAAAATCCTTGTGTCGCTGGTTCGAATCCAGCTGGCACCACCCACAATCTGAAAGTAACAGATTCAAAATAAAAACTTGACGGTGCCATAGCTCAGTTGGTAGAGCAAAGGACTGAAAATCCTTGTGTCGCTGGTTCGAATCCAGCTGGCACCACAAAAGCCTCTTCTTACGAAGGGGCTTTTCCTTTTAACGCCTTTTTCCATCCTACTTCCATCTTTCAAAAAAATAATTTGCATTATCTGCAAAAAGGACTATATTTGCTGCTGTACTTCAATTGTGGTACACTAATCAACACCTTCCATTGGCTAGGTCTTGATTTATAAAGAAGTGGCGAGAGACTGGCTCGATGACCCACTGGCAACCTTCAGCAGGTGTTGAAAAGGTGCCAATTCCTGTCCAAGGAAATATCTTCTTGGAGCATATAAATGAAATAAGACAATGATAGCACAACATTCAATTTTATTATTTACATCTGTAGTATATCCATTAAGCGCTATTTCTTGTTGCTTTGGCTGTGCCACACGAATGCGCTAGTCGTTCTTGAAAAACGGCAATGGGCGACGCACATGCCCATCCGTCGATATTTCATCTTTGCGAACGACCACCTCTCTCCCCGAAGTGTGCATAACAACATTGTTTAATCATTAATTCCGCATATTATGTCAATAAATAAATCCCATAAATTCGAAACCCTACAGGTTCACGCTGGCCAGGAGGTAGACCCTACAACAGGCGCTCGCGCCTTGCCGATCTACCAAACATCGTCCTATGTATTCAACAATGCTGAGCATGGTGCCAATCTGTTTGCGTTAAAAGAGTTTGGCAATATCTATACGCGCATCATGAACCCCACCACCGACGCGTTTGAAAAGCGCATTGCCGCATTGGAAGGCGGCGTTGCCGCATTGGCTGTGGCATCCGGACAAGCTGCTCAGTTTATCGCGCTGACCAACATCTTGGAGAGTGGAGAAAATTTTGTTGCAGGAGCCAATCTATATGGAGGCACCTACAACCAATTTAAGGTATCTTTCAAGCGCCTAGGCATCGAGGCACGCTTTGCGGCGGATAGCGAAGCCGAAAACATAGAAAAACTAATCGACGACAAAACCAAGGCTATTTACCTAGAAACTATCGGTAATCCCAGCTACAGCATTCCCGATTTCGACAAAATATCTGCCTTGGCAAAAAAATATGATCTACCCCTGATTGTGGACAACACATTTGGCGCTGGAGGTTATCTTTTTAAACCCTTGGAACATGGGGCGCACATTGTTGTCGAGTCGGCCACAAAATGGATCGGCGGACATGGAACTAGTATTGGCGGCGTAATTATCGATGGCGGAAATTACAATTGGAGCAACGGCAAGTTCAAACAGTTTTCCGAACCTTCCGAAGGCTACCACGGCTTGGTATTTTCCGATGTATTTGGCCCCAACGGCCCTTTCGGAAACATACAATTTATCATCCGTGCACGGGTGGAAGGCCTACGCGACTTCGGGCCTGCACTCTCCCCTTTCAACTCCTTTCTCTTAGTACAAGGATTGGAGACCCTTTCTTTGCGCGTGCAACGCCATGTGGACAATGCCTATGAAATAGCGCAATGGCTAGAGGCACATCCGCAGGTTGAAAAGGTAAGTTATCCTGGACTAAAGAATCATCCTTATCATGAGGCTGCCCAAAAGTACCTTAAGAATGGCTATGGATCGGTGCTTTCGTTTACCATAAAAGGTGGAGCAGAAAAAGCCAATGAATTTATCGACGCTTTGGATCTGATCAGCCACTTGGCCAACGTAGGCGATGCGAAGACACTTATCATTCACCCTGCAGCAACGACGCACCAGCAACTATCAGACGAGGAGCAGCGCAGCGCCGGTGTGTATCCAGGCCAACTCCGTTTATCCGTAGGCATCGAGCATGTAGACGATATCAAAGACGATCTACAGGCAGCGTTTGAAAAAATTCAATAAAATAGAACCTAAAGCATATTAAAATAAAGTAGATACAACAAAACAAGATGAGAGAGAAATTAATAATAGGCATGTTTGGCTTCGGTGTCGTGGGACAGGGTCTATATGATATTATAAAAACAAAAAAGTTAAATTTAGAAATTAAGAAATTCGTTATAAAAAATGCGGATAAGAAAAGAACCTTGCCTGCAGAACTATTCAGCACCGATCCTGAAGCCATATTGGCCGATCCAGAGATAAACACCGTGGTGGAGCTGATTGACGATGCCGATGCGGCCTATACCTTTACCAAAAGAGCGTTGACCTCTGGAAAAAATGTGGTATCGGCCAATAAAAAAATGATTGCCTCGCATCTTGAAGAGTTGGCAGAGATACAACAGCAACATGGCACCTCCCTGCTTTACGAAGGAGCCGTTTGTGGTAGTATCCCTATTATCCGTAACTTGGAAGAATACTACGATAACGAGCTGTTGCATTCCGTGAGTGGGATCTTCAATGGTTCATCCAACTACATTTTATCGAAGATATTCAATGAGGGGCAGAGCTATGATGTTGCATTGAAAAAGGCACAAGACCTCGGCTTCGCAGAAACAGACCCTACGCTTGATGTTGGCGGTTACGATCCGAAGTATAAGCTCGCCATTGTGGCCTCCCACGCTTACGGCATTTACGTCGATCCGGAAAGCATCCTCAATTTGGGCATCGATAAGTTAGCGGATCAAGATATTCGCTTTGCCAAGGAAAAGGGATTCAAGATTAAGCTGTTGCCGTTGGCCAAGGAGATAAACAATGACGAGGTAGTGCTGTATGTATTGCCGAAATTCGTTCGCCCAGATAACATTCTGTACAACGTAGAAAACGAAAACAACGGCGTCTTGGTCAAAGCGGCCTTTGCCGACGAACAATTTTTCTATGGCAAAGGTGCCGGCGGACACCCGACCGGTTCTGCCGTCCTATCTGACATTACCGCCCTGCGCTATGGCTATCGCTACGAATATAAAAAACATCTCGAAGCAGGTCAAATACAATACAGCAGCAACTACGAGCTGACCGTCTATTTACGGTATGCAGACGATAACGTGCTAAATAGCTTAAAATTCGAATCCATTAGCGAGCGTTTCTATGGCCAAGATTTCAAATACGTGATCGGAAAGATCAACCTAAAAGAAATCATCGCAAAAAGAGACTTAATCAACCAAACGGGGAATTTTATCGCCGAGGTTCTGTAAAAGATCATCGGTTAAGATTTCCAAAAAAAAGGTCAGCTACCCCATGTACGTTGGCCTTTTTTTTGTTTCAACATCGGGGCCGGCACATAAGTAACGAAACAAAATTTGCATAAACAACTTATTTAAGCTATATTCGCAGACTTTTAAGAGGAAAAACAACCAAAATACAGTATAAAATTCTATTCACCAAGACTAGCAAAAGGTACCGTTTATTTTTCCTCAACTCGATTTTAAACTATGGGCATCGGTTCACTACGTTGATGGTAAGCTGCATATCTTTGAGTTCAATAAAAATCGAAAATCACCTCTGCACTAGTCGTTTGTTACAGCCAAAGGTTGTCAAAACATGTAATACATGCGCTTAAAAAAAAGTAAAACTACATTTCTTCCGGGTATCGTTATACCAAGCTTACTCTTCATAGTCGGCACTTCGGTTCTTTCTGTTATCTTTCCATCCCAAACGGAGCACTATTTATCCATCGTCAAAAATAGCCTCTTCCAAAATTTCAATTGGCTATATGTACTGGTAGTCACCCTTTTTGTATTCTTTCTACTCTTTTTATTTATCAGCAAATACGGGAATATCAAATTGGGCCCTAACGACGCCAAGCCCGAGTTTTCATTTTTCTCTTGGGTATCCATGCTATTTGCGGCTGGAATGGGCATAGGGTTGATGTATTTTAGCGTGGCCGAACCCATTTCACATTACGCGGATGCCTCGCTGGGCAATCTATCGGTACAGCAACGCGCTAAAGATGCCCAATTGTATACCTTTTTCCATTGGGGCATACACGCCTGGGCCATTTATGGTGTCGTGGGCCTAAGCCTAGCCTACTTCACCTACAGGTACCGCCTTCCCCTTTCGTTGCGTAGTTGCTTCTACCCCATACTTAAAGATAAGATCAACGGTCGCGCAGGCGACATCGTAGATATGTTTGCCCTATGCAGCACTTTCTTCGGTATCACGACCACGCTGGGCTTCGGCGTGATGCAGCTCTGTGCCGGCTTAGTGCATATCGGCCTATTACCTGAAGTCAACTTCTTCTATCAGGTCATCATTGTGTTGGTCATCATGGCGATTTCTATTTTGTCTGCAACCTCCGGTGTAACGAAAGGCGTCAAGTACCTTAGTCAACTTAATATCATAGCAGCAGTTCTGCTATTGCTCTTTGTACTCCTATGTGGCCCCACTACCTTCCTGTTTGGTAGTCTTTCAGAAGGAATCGGCTATTACATCAATGCTTTTTTTAGTCTCACGTTTAATACGCACGCCTACGAGCCGCAGCGGCAGGAATGGTTCTTCAACTGGACCATATTGTATTGGGCTTGGTGGATATCTTGGTCGCCATACGTCGGACTTTTCATCGCTAAGATTTCAAAAGGCCGAACCATACGTGAATTTATAGGAGCAGTATTGCTGATCCCCACACTCTTCAATTTTCTATGGATGACCTTTTTCGGCAACAGCGCCATATGGTTGGATCAGCATGAGGCACAGGGAAACATATCTGCCATGGTCAACCAAGCAGATCTGCTGCTCTTCAAGTTTTTTGAATACTTCCCGCTATCAGATATCGTAAGTATCTTTTCCCTATTCATCATCTTTATCTTCTTCGTGACTTCAGCAGATTCGGGTATCTATGTCATGAACAATATCTCCTCCAATAATGCGGAACATTCACCAAAATGGCAATTGAGTTTTTGGGGCGGCATGCTCGCCATCGTTTCATTAATCCTGCTAAACGCTGGGGGCTTACAGTCATTACAAACCATGACCTTGATCACCGCGCTGCCCTTCGCAATCATCATGTTGTTATTCTGTTACAGTTTGATACGTGGATTGCTCATTGATGCCCAATATTATGACAGGCCCTTATCGCATGCTACCAACAGCTGGTCGGGTGCTCTTTGGAAGGATCGACTGGAAAGTATCGTTTCCTATCACGAGAAAAAAGACATCAACCAACACCTCTTTAAGATTGTTAAACCCGCATTGGAAGAGCTGAAACTAGCGTTCGAAGAACATGGTATTATCGCCAAGGTGGAAAGTTCGCTTGAACAAGCCCCCTATTATGTGGAAATCAAAATTCAACACGAGAACATGGCCGACTTCATCTATGGCGTAAGAAACGAATCCAAGACAGTCTCCGACTATCTGCGTAACGAAGATAATGCCCCAGACATCAGCGAGAAAAACACATATGTGCCACACACTTACTTCGGGGATAACAGAGCCGGATACGACATACAGTATTTTACAAAAAATGAAATGATCAGTGACGTGCTGAAACATTACGAGCGATTTATGGCGCTATCTGCCGAGCAAAGGAACGAGCTCTTTCTAGGACAAAATTTACGCGAGCTTCCTGAATAGTCTAACCTCCAAAATGTTAACAACTGTTAAAATCATCAAGCAGGCGTAATACCGAGATAAATTCTTCGTTTTGGTAGTATAAAATAAGAATTCATAATTTCATAATTTAGGTTAATAATTGGTTTGGTAAAATCCTGAAGTTCCCCGCTTCAGGATTTTTTGTTGTTGCACAGCCTTCCATTTACAAAGCGCAAAAAGCCCACGGATTTAAAATGGTGGATTTCGGGGATATAAGATCGTCTCGGCAATGCTTATCTTTAGGCTATTCAAATAGGGCGATAACCGGCAACGATAGTCGTCCTTATACAAGGCCACGCGACTATGACGAAAATTGCGATTACAGATGATCACCCCCTTCTCTTAGAAGGGTTGAAGAATATACTATCCAAAGAAGATTACCTCGAGGTGGTAGGCGGATATGCTGATGCTGCTAGCATGATGAGTGGACTGCAGCAGCATCCTGCCGAGATCCTCCTGCTCGACATTAACTTACCTGACGCCAACAGTATGGAACTGCTGGAGCAGCTTCTACTGCTGTTCCCCGAGATGCCCATCATCATGCTTAGCGTACACAACGAGTATGCGGTGATCAATGGTGTGATGCAGGAAGGTGCCAGTGGATATATCCAAAAAAATGCTTCGGCAGAAGAAATCATCGCAGGCATAGAACAGGTTTTGGAAGGCAAGAAGTTCCTGTGTGCGCAGTCGCGTAAAGTCATTGAACAGAAAGATTTGGATGGACTAAAAAGAGTGCCCAAACTAACGCGTCGCGAGAAGGAAATCCTAGCAGAGGCCGCCACAGGGTTAACAACCATACAGATTGCGGAGAAGCTGTTCATCAGTCCGCACACTGTGGAAAGCCATCGAAAAAATGTGATCGAAAAATTCAAAGCATCGAATCTCAGCTCGGCTATCAAACTAGCCATTGAATACGGACTTATAAGACATCACAACTGATATAAGTTCAAGATAGATTGTTTTACACAAAAAAATGGCTCTATGGAATTTCTGCATAATTCTAGAAAAAAAATACTGCTGAACGCAGACGTTGGCGCTCTTTTTGCTAAAGATACGAGAATTATTGGCCATCAAATAAAAGGAATATCACCGTATTATTTTTGCTAAAATTCTTGATTAATCATAAACATCAAGCAAACTATTGACGCCATATGAAGATGAATTTATTGAAACGACTGTTTAACGCATTATTTATTATCGTTGGATCCTGCTTGCTCAGCAGCTGTTTCGATCTGGTTGAACAAATTGACATGAAACAGGATGGATCGGGTAGCATAAAAGCGACCTTGAACCTCAGCAAAAGCAAGACAAAAGTAGCCTCACTGATGAAATTAAAAACCGTGAATGGCATCAATATTCCATCGCAAGCGACAGTCAAGCAAGAGATGGAAAATGCTGTACGCAGCCTCAAGGCCACAACAGGCATCAGCAATGTACAGTATAGCCTCGATTTCAACAATTACATCGCTACGCTTTCCTGCAATTTTAAGTCGGTACAAGCCCTCAACGAATTTAGCAACACGCTTTCGAAGCAATTTAAAGCGAAGATAACGAGCTACAACAGCTATGCTTATCAGGCATCTACCCCTGCTTTTGTGCGCAATTACAAGTATATGCCCGACATCGCCAAAGAGTTTGCCAAGATTCCTAACGAGGATCAAAAGCTATTTGCCGAGGCCTTTTATACGAACATCATACGCTTTGAAAAGAACATCAAATCCCAGACTAATAAGTCAGCAAAAGTATCCAGCAACGGAAATGCAGTGTTCTTAAAAGTGCCAGCAACGGCGCTAATCAACGGGTCAATTAGTTTAGCAAATACCATCACGTTAACAAAATAATTACTATGTCTCCAAAAAATTATCTGGTAGGGTTGCTTGCCCTGTCAACATCGACCTTGGTCTATGGGCAAGACTTGGTGCAGCGCATTCCAGCGCAGGCCGATCTTGTTGCCGTCGTGAATAGCCAGGCCATCGTCAAGCACAGCTCTTTTGAAAAACTCAATGAAGTGCTTTCGAAGCTCGGTGCATTCGAGGCATTACAGGCCGAACATGCATTAGACATGAACAAGATCGAAGATTTTGATCTTGCTTATGATCGCAATGCCTACGTCTATAAAACGGATACCGATAGCTCCTATTACGTGGGCATCCTAATCCCACTAAAGGCAGGGCATCAGATCGAGCAGCATATTTTTAGCGATTTTTCGGTTGAAAGCGCCCCCGGCGGATACCGTAAAACCATCGCCAAAGAAGGGAAGACGCAGCTTGCATGGAACGACAACAGCTTATTCATCCTTACGGGCGACTACAAGAGCCACTTTTTCCAAAACGATAGCATTGCAGCAGCGTATGGCATAACGCCTACCGCCGCCGCTGATACATGGTATGATGCGCCTTATGCCGTTGATACGATTGTTACGGCAGACGATATGTATGCAGACGATTGGGCCGTCGCCGCCGATAGCGCAATTGCCGTTGCAGCAGACGTAGAAGATGACTGGGTAATGGCCGAGGCCGACAGCACCGTCGCGGTAGAGATGGAGCTTGAATATGATTCTGTCCCTCCACCGCCTGTGTTCATCTCCGTTCCCCCTCCTCCTCCACCCGTCCAATCCGATGCCGCCGATTGGGCTGTACCTAGTACGCAGGTAGACACGGCTTATGCCACACATTACGATGTGGAATTAGAAAGCTACTCTGACGAAACCTATCAGGCAGAAATGGCCGTTCATACCAAAAACGACTCTATTCGGAATACCGCTTTCTTGAATTGGATATCCCGAGATTTCGAATCCTTGCTGCAGGCACAGAACGCAGTTAGCCTAGACAAGAAGATATTGGAGTATGACAAGAACAATACCCTCGTGCACCTTTGGGTAAAGGATCTTGACGATGTTTACCGCAGCGCACTTCCTTACGATGTGCTAAGCATGAGCTTCGGCTTCAACATGAGAAATCTAGACTATGGCTATCAAGATGCCGTCCTAGACTTTGTACAAGAGAATAATGTTCTAAAGCTAAAAACATCTATCGGCTTAGACAAAGATGTGCAGCAAATCTTTGCCAAGATGTACAAGAACAAAGCAAACCGTAAGTTCGCGAAATATGTACCAGAAAACCATCTCGGCTATCTTTCGTTGAACGTCAATACGGAAGCCTATTTAAATAGTATCCCTACCTTGTTTGAACGTTGGTATGGCCCGCTGGTTTCTTCCTACAGCGACTTGGTAAGCATAGGTGGAATAGCGCTACAGATCGCCTTGGACGAGAAGGCCATTAGCAAAGTCATGAAGGGTGACCACGTGGTATTTATCAATGACCTGAAGAAAGTGACCACTGAATACGTGGACTATGAGTATGACGACGACTACAACTATACGCAGGTAACAAAAACCA
Organism: Sphingobacterium bambusae; assembly: GCF_033955345.1. NCBI lineage: Bacteria > Pseudomonadati > Bacteroidota > Sphingobacteriia > Sphingobacteriales > Sphingobacteriaceae > Sphingobacterium > Sphingobacterium bambusae. Next base: position 4,881,869 of record NZ_CP138332.1, on the reverse strand, counting down.
AAGAGGAGGAAATACCCAATTTCCTGTGGATGTTCACCTCGGAAGATCAGCGCATATTTACTAGACTGTTGGCCTTTGCCGAGAAAGAGCAGAAGGCGAGCCTTACGAATGGTATTTTTAAGATTTCGGAGAATGAAAAATCCATGCCTGTTTATATCTTTTTCAAAGACGACATCGTTTTTGTGGGCAATGACGAAGCACAACTGCTATCCATCAAGGAAAACCGTTTTGTAGCCAGTAAAGACGCCTCGGTGAGAAAACAAATTTTTGGAAACAACATGGCCGCTACCGTACACACCGCGAAGATACCCGATGTCATCAACAAATTGGGCGTGCCTATTGTTGGCAGTTGGCACAAAACAGTGAAGAGCCTTTCCGAATTTGGCGATATCAGCATCACGGCAAATGGTTTAAAGAAAAACCGCATCGGCGGCGAGTTCTCCATCGCATTTCCGCAGAAGGAAAACAATGCACTTCAGTATCTCCTACAGCAGATACTAGTAAATATCGATAGCAAGTAGGCCGCCAACCGATGAAAAAAGCAATTGGAATCGTAGTAAGTATCCTTGTCGTAACCTGTGTTGCGGCAATGATACTTTACTATATTAGAGCTTCCAAGGCGGAGCAACAGTATGTACATCGAAACAGTGCAGCGATACTGGCTTTGGCCGTGGACGATCTTCTTATCGACAACCTCGGCTCCCTTATGTCCGCTCGTTCCAAGCAAGGTTCATCCAACGACAGCCTGACGAAAACCCTGCTGCAGGATATTTGGAATGCCGGCATAGACATCCCTGCCCGCATCTATCTTTACAGTTTACCCGAAGATTCGCATAGCTATTATAGTGTACAGAAGATCAATGATCAAGCGCAATGGGATACATTCCTACAAAAGTATAAGCTCGAAACGGAAACTTCCGCAGATGGTACGGCGATTCACTTATCAAAAAATATAGCGTTACTCCAATCGGGAGATAAAATACTTTTTCGCCTTGCACTAAGAGATAGCAGCAGCCCATCCTTTACAGCCGAAGTGCTACAGCAAGAAGATAACTGGTTACAAATTCGCCAACTTAACGCGGTGAAAAAGCTTCCTAAACAAGACCACTTAAGCTACTGGACGTTAGATAGTAAGTTATCCATACAGGCTCACATACATAATGACAAAACGGAGATTCAGGGCTCATGGCAGTTAGACAGAGCATTGCCCAAAGGCCAATATGAGGCAAGAGCCTTCAACGCGAACGACATCGCCCTACTTTTTTGGAGCCAGCTCCCGATATCCAGCGTACCCCTCCTAACGGAAGCCTTATCGAATTTTTCGAATACTGCGACAGGAGGAGACAAAACCTCTAGTCAACTTCGTTACATGGATTTACTTGTACGGCAGCAAACAGTTTCCCAGCAAGATACCATCATCACCTACGATTATGATGAGGACTTCAACAGCGTAGAGACAAGTGCTATACAGGAAATACAGGTTCCGATGATAGAGAGTGTGTGGCAGGGCGACAGCACGTTCGCGCAACAGCTACCCGACAAGATGTTTTATAAATTCAAAAAGGAAGTAAACGGACGGCATATTTTCCTATCTACAGATGCCAATCCGCATAAGGATATCAAATTTGCGAAAAAGGACGCGCTGCTAGGTCTCGTTATGGATTTTAACTATTGGCCAAGTACGTGGCTTATCCAGCCCTTCAAAAGCCTGCAACAACAAGCTTTAAAGGCCAACATCAAGATTACTACAAAGGACGAAAAAATAATGGAGATTAAAGGAGAGTTACGCTACAAGCCGATCCTACATTAATCATTTTTATGCCCGGAGAATTTTTTCCATTGCTTTCCCTTTCGCCAACTCATCAATAAGCTTGTCAAGGTAACGCACTTTTTGCATCAGTGGCTCTTCAATATCTTCCACCCGGTACCCGCAGATAACGCCCGTGATTTTAGAAACGTTGGGGTTTAACAAGGGTGCTTCCTTAAAAAAATGCTCAAAATCCGTTTTCTGTTCCAAGATCTTTTCCAAGGCTGCCGCATCGTAGCCCGTAAGCCAAAAAATAATTTGATCGACCTCTTCCTTACTTCTCCCTTTTCTCTCCGCCTTTTGGATATAAAGCGGATAAACGCCAGCGAATGACATTTTATATACCCTTTCTACATTTTTCATAGTTTGCTATTTTTGAGGACAATTTACCAAAAAGAGGTAGCATGCCTATTTTTTATCGAAGCCTATACTTCTCCAACGATACGCCTGGAATGCTAGACTGTTATTTTATTCGGAAACAGCTATTTTTGCATCAGCTCCTGCCGCAACGTTGTAGGAAAATGCTCTATTGCATACCGAAGCGCTGTGCGAGGCATCGCATGCTGACGTGCTTTCACAAAAGCATATACCGCATCCAGACGCACTTTACTATACACTTTGAGCAACCAGCCATAGCCCTTTTGCACCAAATCATCATCCCGCAGCAATAGCGTGTCCGCGATAGCAAGTCCAACATCCATAAACAATCCTTTGCGTGCCGGCACGATCAGCGAAACCGCCGCCGCCCGCTGCAACCAACGGTTATCCTGCACAGCCCAATGCTGCATCGTCGAAAGCAATTCGGGATACTTCATTAAAAAACTACCCACCGTATTGTTACAAAAGTTGTCACATGTTGCCCAATTGGACACATGCTGCGCTATCCATATGTAAAAACGCGCTAAATCTTCTCTCTCAAATTCCTTCCGGAAAGCGTAGACCAGCTCCGACGCCAAAAAGGCCTCCTCTATCCAGCCGGTGCGCCACAGTTCGTCGCAAGTTGCAAAGCAAGACTGCTTTCCCAAGGGTTTCATAGTTTTGATCCAACTTTTGGATAACTCCCGCAATTTAGGAACACTAATGCCCAAAGTCTTTATATCGTCTTTATGGTATCGCTGCACGGCCTTCTGCCCCTCTTCATTTGCCAAACCTGTCAATGCTTGTCGTACCGCTATCAATGCATGGTTCATAGTCCTTTACCGCTCTTTTTAATGTTCTTCTACTTTACCTACAAAGCCGGTAAAGTAAACCAAAATGTAGCACCCTCGCCAGGTATACTTTCCACCCCTATTTCTCCCTGATGCCTATGAATGATATCTGCGCTGATGTATAGTCCTAAACCAAGGCCCGATACCTTTATCCCGGAATCATCGGCACGCACATAACGCTTGAATATATTATGCTGTTTCTCGACAGGAATGCCTGGCCCTTGGTCACGCAAGGAGACACGTACAAATTGATTTTGAATTTCTACTTTAAAGCCTATCTCCTGCGAACTGGGAGCATACTTCAACGCATTATTCAAGAGGTTAACCAAAACCTGCTCTATACGGTGTTCATCTGCATAAACCGATACATTGCTATCCCCTTCGATCAACAGGTTGTAACGATCTAAGGCCGGCATATTTGCACAGATATCCGTAAACAAATCGTTCAACACAAATCGCTTCTTGTTCAACTGAAGTTCACTATTCACGGTGCTTACATTAAGCAGATCATCAATCAGCTTGCTGATTCGCTCCATACTACGATTGGCCTGTTGCAGCAGCTTTCCCGAAAGATCGACATCCTTCCGATCCTGTATACGCATTAAAAACTGTAGGGAGGCCTTCAACGAAGTGATGGGCGTCTTTAACTCGTGGCTCGCAATGGAGATAAAATCATCCTTCTGATGCTGCAATTGTTTATGCGTGGTGACATCAAGTACCGTCCCAAGCAATTTGTGCGCGGTCCCGTCACGATGGTAAAATACCTTTGCATGTACACGAATCCAATGCACGGATTGGTCACGACGCAAAATCCTTGCCTCATACATCATCTTGCCATCCCGCGCTGCTACGGCGTGTGCCTCTGCACTCAGGTGTACATCATCCGGATGAAAATTGCCTAGCAGCTGCGCTCTTGAATCCGGACGTGCAACGTCAAATATATCATCAAACCGTGCAGAAGTGAGCACTTTATCCGTATCATAGTTATATTCAAAAGTGCCAATCTCTGCCGATTCTACCGCCAAACGAGTGCGCTCTCCTGCCTCCTCAATGGCTTTCCTAGACTTCACTTTCTCCGTCACATCTATCGCTAGCACCAACACGGCATTCACCATTCCGTTATCAGCAATCACCGGCTCATACACAAAATCCACCCACACCGTCTCCGGCTGATCGAAACGGATCAGCAGCAGTTCGTGTTCAGTCGCCACAAAAGGCATTCCCGAGCGAATCACTTCGTCCATAATCGGCCCGTAAAAGGATGCAGCCTCAGGAATGGCATCCCATACCATTTTGTAGGCTAGATTTTCTCTTTTCTTGCCCACTAGCGTCAAGTAGCCATCGTTGACCTCAACAATCTTCAGATCGGAAGACCGAATGACACAAATCCCGACCGGTGCCTGCCTAATCAGCAGGCGGAAGCGCTCCTCGCTAGCCAACAGCTCTTCGTGCTTACTGTTCAAACTATGCTGCGACGCCAGCAGCTCCTCATTCGTGGCCGAGAGCTCTTCTACGGTTGCGCTAAGCTCGTCGTTCAGTGCCGTCATTTCTTCCACCAATGCCTGTTCCTTCGCCAAACTATCTGCTAAGCGATGTTGCTGTTCCATATTTGCAGCAAGCTCTTCCTTATTAAGAAGCTGTTTGGTAGCCAAATACGTATCCGAGCCTATCCAAGAAAGAATAAAATAAGCAGGGATATTCCCATCGCTATAAACTGGCAAAATCTCCAACTCGTCCTCCGGTTGCAAAAGCCGCCTATCGTTCTGCATCACAAAGCCAGCATCTCCTACCTTGATACATACAGATTTCCCTAAATTACTTGCTTGTTGCAGCGCTGCCGTAAGTGCTGATTCCCTAGATTCACTCCTATTGTCATGCCCAAACAGCAGCCAACAATCGCTACCGCGGTAGTCGATAGATGCATCCAGCTGAAACAACAATTCGTAAGCGCTATTGTAATCCACTACTATACAATCTGTCGTATTTTCACCTACGATTAAACGCGGGATATCTCCTTGAAATAGCGCTTGAAACAACGGATTGCCGATATAACTCATAGCCCTAAATTAGCAATTTTTAAGAAGAAATACTGTCGAATAGCAAAAGCACTTCGTACCTCCCGAAAATGAACCAAATGCACGCTAGAGAGTTCTATATAAAAACATAAAACATGAGAAGAACAAACATACATCATCCCGCCATCATCGCGTTAATGATGACGGGCCAAGGAGCACACGACGAGTCATCGAAAACAAAAGCGAATGATCCAGAAAAACCCAACGAGCTGGACAAGTTCCCTAAAGAGGGCGAAGAAATTGAAAATCTTCCGCCCGTACAACCCGATGTAGATCCACTCGAGCGTGAGAATCCGGATCTGGATGAATGGGAAGAAAACGAGGAGCTGGACATCGATGACGAGGATCTTGAAAAAGAAGCGGCTATCGAGCAGCACATACCACAAGGACAGACAATCGTGGTCGATCGCAGAATGGGAAAAGACGAATTATAGGAATTAAGGTAGTATTCTACGCAGTATTTTCATAAATGTAGCATGCGCTCTACAAGGCGAAATACAAGTAATGAACAGAGATTATATTTTTGTTTAACCTTAATTTGATGAGTCATGCTAACAGATACAGAAATTACCATCGTAACGCTGCTGCAAAATCCAAAACGGACGGCAGCCCTTACTATAGCGGCTTTATCTGGCCGCTCGGATCTGGAAGAGAGCATCAACTCCCTGCATAGAAAAGGCGTTATACACCTGCCCGAAAGCATGGCGGAAGATGACCCGCTCGCCTACGTGAAGCTTACTAAGTTTGGCAAGCTTGCCAAGTTGAAAAGTCCTGATGTGACACCTTGATCCGACGTTTATCTCAAAGCAAAAATCCCAAGAAGATAAACCTTGGGATTTTTGTTTAAAGCGTTCCTTTCTTTACGCGGGCTCTATAAGTTGGGGTTGTTATTTAGTTCATTCAGCGGAATAGGAAACAGGTAATATTTACTGTTGGGTACGAAATTGCTTCCGTCAGGAAATTTGGTGATCCAATGTCCTAGAATGCCCACCCTGTTGCCTGCCGCATCAACAAATGTCTCGCTACTTTCACGACGCTGCGGCGCGGTTTGCAGCCTCAAGATATCATAGAGCCGAAATCCTTCTCCCCATAATTCTTTCCTACGTTCCAAAAGAATCTCATCGATCAATGCAGCCTTTGAAAAGCCAGACACGCCAAGTAGTGGCAAATTACGTTTTTGCCGTAATTCGTTCAGTACTTCCACTGCTCCTGTCAAGTTATCCAAACGCGCCTTACTCTCCGCTTCGATCAGCAATTGCTCGGACGAACGCATCAGTACAATATGCCCATCGCGATTCGGATGTTTGTTGCGGAATTTCCTGTACCGGTAGGAACGGTAAATCGCCTCTGCAGGTTGATTAGCGATATCGAATAGCGACTTTCGCACATCGCCCGCTTCAAATAGAGCGATGAAATTTGGATCCGGCATAATACTGTTGTAACCGAAATATAAGTTCGTACCACGTGCATCCGTCGTGTAGGGTGTTGTTTCAATGTAGGCGAGATAGGATGCTCCGCCCTTATTTTGTGTAGCCGTTTGCGGATGGCCCCAAATCCATTCGCTGTTGCTCACATCGTTAAAGCCTTCTTTATACTGATCGGCAGACATGATGGCGTATCCCGCTCGTGCTTTTATCGCATAATCCCTTGCTTGCTCCCAGTTCTCCATCGTCAAGTAGGTACGTGCGAGCAGACCGTAGACGACATGTAAATCAGGTCGATTTTTCACGCTACGCTGATAGCCCACTAATAGCCGCTCCGCTTCCTTTAAATCACTAATCACCAAATCATACACCTCCTTTACAGTAGACAATGGCTTGGGATCGGTATCAGGCGTGGTCGGCTCCGTATAAATGGGCACCGCCTTCGCATTGGGGTCTTTTACATAAGTAAATTGATATTGACGCACCAAGTTCAGGTAATTGTGTCCTCGAAGCGCATAGGCCTGTCCCTTAAGATGCTTCAGCGTTTCCTTACTATTTTCGTCAAGGGGTAGGTTGGCAATGATGTTGTTGGCATGGTCTATCGATGTGTACTGCAAGGTCCAAAAAAACAGCGCCCTGCGTGTAGTATTGTCGAAAGGGTCACGAAAAGGATACGAATCGCGAAAGCCATAACGTCCGTCGCGCGCAAAGGCGTCTTCGCCCATCACCTCGTGAGTAAGGAAAATGGTGGGCAGCCCCGGATTGTCCTGTGAAGTACTGTTTTCTAACAGGTAGCGGATAGCGCCATTTACAAAAGCATTGATATTATCTTCAGAATTGAAGACCTCAGGAGTGGTAATTTGCGTGGCCGGAGCCGCATCAAAAAAACTATCACTACACGATGCGCATAGCAAAGGTAGGAAAGCCAATATAGATCGAAATTTCAAGTTCATGATCGAATTTTAATTAAATTAAAAGGACACATTCAAAACAAAAGAGTAAGCTCTTTGCGCCGGATAGCGGTAATAGGTGGTACCATCAACCGTTTGCTCGGGATCTAGACCCTTGTGCGCATATAAGGTCAGCAAATTTTCGCCAACGAAGCGTAGGCGTACATCGGCCAGCGACCAACGGTTTACCAGCTCTCGCGGAAGAGCATAGCTTAAGTTGATATTTTTGAGCCGGGCGTAGGTAGCATCATACAGAAACCGCGTGGATGGAATCGTGTTCCAAGGATCCGACACGTAAGACAGGCGCGGAAAGTCGGTATCCGTATTTTCCGGTGTCCAGCGGTTCAGCGCCTCCGTTGACCAAGCACGCCCCGGTGCTGAACCTACATGCATCACCATAGGTTGATCCCCATCGAAGATTTTGCCGCCTAGGTTATAGGAGAACAGAAAAGATAGCTCAAGGCCTTTATAGTTGAATGTATTGCTTAAGCCGCCATACAGGTCGGGCAGCGAACTCCCTTGGAAATAAGGCGTCGCTTCGGTTTGGTTTGCCGTGGTAGTTCGTCCCGTCACGCGACCTTCCGCATCCAGTTCATCCTTATACCAAGTGGCCTTACCGGTCTCCTGATCTACACCGGCCCACTCCTTGATGTAGAAATCATAGATAGAGCCTCCTTCAACCATCTTCTTGGTATTACCGTATTGACCTATGGAGCCGGTCAATATTTCTTCTTGCGGCAACTTGGTAATCCTATTCTTGTAGTGTCCAAAGTTTGCGGTTACCGTCCAGCGGAAATCTTTGTTGCGTATAGCGACACCCGTAATCTGCCCATCTATTCCTCGATTGCTCAACGATCCGATATTGGCATTGATGCCGCTGTATCCCGTCGATGGAGAAAGAGGTTTTAGAAAAAGTAAATCTTTAGACCGTCGATCAAAGAAGTCGATCTGCGCGATCAACCTATTATTGAATAGTGCCACATCGGCACCCACATTCAGGTTCAGGTTTGTTTCCCACTTCAAATTCGGCGTAGGTAGATCAGAAGGCAACAGCCCGAGCATATCCAAACTGTTATAAATGGAGTAGAAACCGCCGTAGGCAAAATTGCCCACCTTATCATTGCCCTGTGCACCATAGCTGGCACGCAAATTCAGGTTGTTTACAGCGGAAACATTGGTCAAGAACGCCTCCTTTTTGACATTCCAGGCAGCACCAACAGACCAAAAGTCGCCCCAGCGCGATTGCTTGCTGAAGCGAGACGATCCATCCCGACGATAACTACTCGAGAAATGGTAACGACCCAAAAAATTATAGTTTAACTGAGACAGCCAGCTGGAAAGGCGATAATCTTCCGAGGTACCATTAAACACACCGCTCAAGGTGCCTGCCGAAGGCTCCGTTTTGCCAAGCACTTGAAAGCCAGTACGGCTGCCCGATAGAGACGATCGGTTTTCCACATAAACTTCCGGCCCCAGCAACACCGAGAAGTTATGCTTATCAAGCAGATTAAGCTCGTAGTTCAAGAAACTGTTCACGGTGTAGTTCAGTGCACGACTCGCGCTTCTGCTTGCCGATCCCGCCCCTTCCGCAATCACACCTGTGCTGTAGTAGGAATGCGAATAACTGTGCGAACTCGATGCTCTATAATCCACATTTGCCGTACTGCGCAGGTAGAGGTTCTTAAGAAAAGAGATTTTGAAATTTGTTCCCAGCAAGACCGCGTCGTTTTTTGTTCCCGAAATAGCATGCTCTGCACTTCCCAAGATGTTGGATCCACTTGCTGCCGTGGTAGGTCGCCATAAGCCGTAATCCCATTTCCGCCCCCCATCTTCATCCAGCACATAACTGCCATCGGGGTTCCGTTCGTAAACCGGATATATATTCGAGATGAGCCGCTGAAAATTAGCATAATTACCGGTGTTGCTATCACTTTGGTTGGGCGAACGTTGTGCGCCGGACGAGAGGGAGACATTGGCGCCGATCTCAAACCAACTGTTTACGGTTGATTGCACATTTGTACGGAAGTTATAGCGTTCAAATTCCGATGTGCGTATCCAGCCCTGCTCGTTGAGGTAGCCGCCTGAAAAATAGTAGCGTGTGTTTGCACTTCCACCGCTTGCGCTCAGGTCATACTGCTGGCGGACGCCTGTGCGTGCTATCGCTTTTCCCCAATCGTCGTTCCACAGTGGCGTGGCTCCCGCCAGCAGCTTGCCGTCAAGCCCAACGGGTTTAGGATACGCCGGCCCATAAATATTAACCTTCAGTGCGCCATCTACTAGGTAGTCTGTCGCATATTGAGCGGCCACATCAGCGGCCTTGCCTTGATCCAATTGCGTATTGCGTATCGCCTCCCATTGCAACTCGTAGTAATCCTGCGGCGATAGGTAGTCGTAATCGGCCACTGCTCTACCGGTGAATCCATAATTTGCAGAAAAGTTAATTGCGGTTTTTGCATTAAGATCCCCAGATTTTGTGCTGACCACAATAACGCCATTCGCACCTCGCGAACCATATAGTGCACTAGCCGTGGCATCCTTCAAGACCGAGATGGAAAGGATATCTTTTGGATTTAGATTATTTGGATTGGCTCCCGGGATACCGTCGACAACATAGAGCGGCGCCGTAGACGCATTTACCGAGCCTACACCACGGATAAAAATATCTGCATCTGCTCCCGGCTGTCCCGACGCGGCGATAGACTGCAGCCCGGGCACGCTCCCCTGTAGAGCCTTACCAATGGTTGTGATCTGCAATCTATCCAGCTCCTTGGCGCCAACGGTCGCCACAGAACCGGTATAGCTAGACTTTTTCGCCGTTGTGTATCCTACGACTACCGTTTCTTCCAAGGTATTTTCGGAGGCCTGTAGCTCAAGTACCGCAGGCGACTGCTCCACGGTGATCGTTCTGGTTTCGTAACCTACAAAGGAAATAGTGACGGTAAATGGCAGCTTCTGTCCGGTAACAAATTGAAAACGACCAAATTTATCCGTCGTCACAGTATGCGTAACGGCTTGCAAGCTAAGCGATGCGCCGGTCAAAGGCAGTTTAGTCGTTGCATCGATCACCGTGCCGCTCAGCACCGCGTTGATAATAGGCTTTGCTTGCTCCTGCCCCTGCACATACGGGAGCCATAAAACCAACAGCAGCGCATAAAGATAGTAGCATATGCTATTTTTTTTCATTAGAATAGTTTTTGTGGTTGGGTAATAGAAAACCAGCTGTCATCCTTAACAATGATGACAGACCGGCTTTCCTCGATTAATAAGGATAGTTAGGAAGTCTTGATTATTGTATGTCCCGAACGACGGAAATTGCAGACGAAAACATCCAAAGCACGGTGTTAACCATCCGCATGGGAGCGTTTAACATGGCGCTTACTTGTGTCCGAGTGAAGCGAATACTAAATGTTTTTTGTCCACAGACAGGGACTGAGAGAAATGTAGGTAAAAAATACGCATCTACGCGAAATGCCTTCATGGATTTGAGTTGTTTAAGGGTAAATAATGACAAGTGCCAACGCCAATTGATTACTTGTATAGTTTGTATCGTTCCATATGATATGGTAAGGATACGGCAAATATAAAAATAGTTTTAAATAAAGTCTACCTTTTTTGTAGATTTTATTTTTTACTGTAGGTAGCCCTTGCATCGCATAGCAATACTTAGCTAAAAGAAGAGACAGGCTAGCAAAAAATCAGTCAATAAACAAACATAGTTGATCCCATTCCGTTCTACTGAAGGGACATCGTAGAACATAAGCATTATGGCAAGAACGAATAAATTGGGTATGGTTAAGCATGGAGCGCGGCTGTTGCTGGGTACTTTCATGCTGTTTGCCGGCATTGCACATCTTACCTTTGCGCGAAGGGCCTTTCGTGCGCAGGTTCCTGATTGGTTGCCGATGGATAAGGATCGCGTCGTGGTACTCTCAGGCGTTGTAGAAATTGGTTTAGGACTTTTGGTTATTTTTGCGGGACACCGCAGCCGATCGATCCCCTGGCTCTTGGCTATCTTTTTCGTTCTCGTATTTCCGGGCAACATTGCCCAATACCTGAACCATCGTGACGCCTTTGGACTTGATTCCGATACCGCACGCTTGACTAGGCTATTCTTTCAGCCTGTCTTGATCTATTGGGCATTATGGAGCATGGGAGCCATCCCGCCAAACATTAGAAAAAATCGCGCAGGGCTCGGCTCCCGATAAGCTTTTAGATAAGTGCCATTCGGCTATAAAAATTTGTTGAAAGCAAAATGCCCGCGATCGCGGGCATTTTAAATTTTCTATTGCTGTATCTTAAAGAATAGCTTCGCGCACGCGAACCAACTTCTCCAGTAGTCCTTCCAACAAATCCAAGTGGAGCATATTAGCGCCGTCGGATTTTGCATTGGCCGGATCAGGATGTGTTTCGATAAATAAACCATCAGCGCCTACGGCAATAGCTGCCTTAGCAATCGTTTCAATAAGCGCCGGCTTACCGCCTGTCACACCCGAGGTTTGGTTGGGCTGTTGCAGGGAATGCGTACAATCCATAATCGTCGGAACCTCAAAAGCACGCATTTCTGGGATACCCCGAAAATCGACAATCAAGTCTTGGTAGCCAAAAGAGTTCCCGCGGTCGGTCAAAAACACCTTATCATTGCCTGAGTCTTTCACTTTATCCACGGCAAACTGCATGGATCCAGCCGAAAGAAATTGTCCTTTTTTGATATTCACCACTTTGCCGGTCTCTGCTGCCGCTACTAGCAGCTCTGTTTGGCGACACAAAAATGCCGGGATCTGCAACACATCGACATAGGCCGCGGCCATAGCGGCTTCATGGCTTTCATGAATATCCGTTACGGTAGGTACACCGAAAGTCTTCCCTACTTTCTCCAATACTTTAAGTGCCTTTTCGTCGCCAATACCGGTGAACGAATCCACCCGAGAGCGGTTTGCTTTGCGGTAGGAACCTTTAAAGATATACGGAATATTAAACTTATCGGTTATCGTGACAATGCGCTCCGCAATACGCAAAGCAATCTCCTCCCCCTCTATGGCGCAAGGGCCGGCCATCAAAAAAAACTGTTTAGAATCAGCATTCTTTATGCCCGGCAAATACTGTTGAATCATATAATCTATTGGTAATTAATTTCCTAATTCTGACATGAACTTGATCCGCATCAACTGCACATCTTCAAACGTGTAATCTTCCTCGCCAAGCTCGGCCAAAGCTTCCTTAATGGAATCTACCTCGGCAGATCGGAAATAGTCGTACACCTCATCCTGACGGTCACGATCGATCATTTCGTCCACAAAATAGCCAATATTGAGCTTGGTACCCGAGTTTACGATTGATTCCACTTCTTTCAGCAGATCTTCATAACTGATACCCTTCGACGAAGCAATATCGTCTAGACCAATTTTACGGTCTATATTTTGGATAATGGAAACCTTCAACGCCGATTTGTTTGCGGTACTTTTCACCACCATATCCTGCGGACGGTCGATGTCGTTATCATCCACATACTTCTTGATCATTTCCACGAAAGGAACACCAAATTTCGTGGCCTTGCCGGCTCCTACCCCTTGAATCTGCTTCAGCTCATCCAAGCTTACCGGATAGTGCGTACACATCTCATCCAACGACGGATCCTGAAAAATTACAAAAGGCGGCAGCGATTTTTGCTTGGCCAGTTTTTTTCGAAGCTCCTTCAACATCTTCAACAGTTCGGTATCCAATGCTCCGGCGCCTGCACCAATATCATCCCCCAGCTCATCATCCGATTTTTCCATCGGCCGGTTCAAGATAAATTTGATGGCATAAGGATTGGCCAAATATTTCTTTCCGCTCTCCGTCAATATCAGTAGCCCATAATGGTCGATATCCTTCTTCATAAATCCGTTAAGCTCCGCTTGCCGGATCAATGATTTCCAATAGTTTACGCCCTTCTCCTTACCCTTACCAAACAAAGGATGTGTATCATGCTTGTAGGCCGATATGGGTTGGTTGTTTTGCCCAATCATCACATTGATAATGTGGTGATCGTCGAATTTGTCTCCCTGTTCCTTCACAAAACCAAGCACCTCCAACAGCGATTCTTCAGCATCAAACTGTGTTTTCTGCGTGCGGCAATTGTCGCACATGCTGTTGCAGCCGGTTTCGTCAAATTGCTCGCCGAAATAGTGCAATATCTGCTTCCTACGGCAAACCGAGGATTCCGAATAGTCGATCACCTCTTTTAATATCTGTGTACCAATTTCCCGTTCCGAAACCGGCTTATCCTTCATAAATTTTGTAAGCTTCTCGACATCCTTTTCCGAATAGAAGGCCAAGCAGTAGCCTTCGCCACCATCGCGCCCCGCACGCCCTGTCTCTTGGTAATAACCTTCCATAGACTTCGGAATGTCGTGGTGGATCACATAGCGCACATCCGGCTTATCGATACCCATACCAAAAGCTATCGTCGCCACGATGACCTGCACATCTTCCATCAGAAACTTATCCTGTGTATCGGCCCTTGTCTTGGCATCTAGCCCTGCATGGTAGGGCAGCGCCTTGATCCCGTTAATATTTAAAACTTCAGCAATCTCCTCCACCTTCTTGCGACTCAAACAGTAAATAATACCAGTCTTGCCTGCATTCGCACGAATGAACTTCACGATCTCTTTCACAACATTCTTCTTGGTACGCACCTCGTAGTACAAGTTGGATCGGTTAAAAGACGATTTGAACAGGGTGGCATCGTTCATCTGCAAATTTTTACGGATGTCGGATTGCACCTTCGGTGTGGCCGTTGCTGTCAAGGCAATGATAGGAATACCTTCCCCAATGCCGTTGATAACCTGACGAATCTTACGGTATTCTGGTCGGAAGTCATGCCCCCACTCCGAGATACAGTGTGCCTCGTCCACCGCAACAAAAGATACCTTAATCTGCCGCAAGAACTGCGTATTTTCTTCTTTCGCCAACGATTCGGGAGCCACATAAAGCAACTTCGTTTTCCCATCGGTCACATCCTGCTTCACCTTAGTGATTTCGCTCTTATTGAGCGATGAATTAAGAAAGTGAGCAATGCTCTCATTGCCGCCAAATGCCCGTAATTGATCGACTTGATTTTTCATCAAGGCAATCAACGGAGAAATAACGATTGCGGTACCCTCGCTCATCAAAGCGGGTAATTGATAACAGATTGATTTCCCTCCACCAGTAGGCATAATAACAAACGTATCTTTCTTGTTAAGGATGTTTGTTATGATAGCTTCCTGATCACCTTTGAATGTATCGAAGCCGAAAAATTCCTGCAAATTGTCAAATAGTGATTTTTCTATTTCCATTGACTGTAGAACAAAAAATTAGATGGACCTGTGACTTTAATGCGTCTTAAATAACTTACTTTTGTAGTTTCGTAATATAAAATTAGATATTTTTTCTGTGATACACAACATCGATATTAAAAAGAACGCGGTGGAGACGCTGCAACTGGAAGCTGCGGCCATACAACATTTGACCCAAACTATCGATCAGGATTTTGTTGACGTAACGAACAGAATATTGAATTTACAGGGTCGCGTGATCGTGACGGGCATCGGAAAAAGTGCCATCATCGCACAGAAAATGGTGGCCACATTTAACTCTACCGGCACGCCCGCCATCTTTATGCATGCCGCCGACGCCATCCACGGCGACTTGGGTATTATCCAACCGGAAGATCTTATCATCGCCCTATCAAAAAGTGGAAATACGCCGGAAATAAAGGTGCTTGTTCCTTTTTTAAAACAAACCGGTAACACGCTCGTTGCCATGGTGGGCAACCTCAACTCCTTCCTTGCACAGCAGGCCGACCATATCCTAGATACGACTGTCGAAAGGGAAGCATGCCCCAATAACTTGGCGCCGACAACAAGCACCACGGCCCAGCTGGCTATGGGCGATGCCTTAGCGGTAGCTTTACAAACGTGTCGACAGTTCTCGGATCGCGACTTTGCCAAATACCATCCCGGTGGCGCTCTCGGCAAACAGCTGTACCTGCGTGTGGCGGACTTATCCGACAATAATGGCAAACCGGAGCTGGCTCCCAACGCCAATATCCGTGAGGTCATCATCACCATCACCAAACACCGTCTTGGTGCAACAGCTGTTATCGATAACGATGAGCTGCTGGGTATCATAACCGATGGCGATATCCGCCGCATGTTAGAGAAGCACGAAGACCTCACCGGACTAAAAGCAAGCGACATCATGGCCAAAGCACCTAAAACCATCGATCGTCAAGAGCTCGCCGTAGAAGCCCTGCACCGCATGCGTCAGGACAACATCTCCCAACTGCTCGTGGTGGAAGACGGCAAGTATCGCGGTATCGTACACTTGCAAGACCTTTTGAAAGAGGGCATTATCTAGACTTTCTGTAATATTTTTGTTTATTTAGCCAAAACGGGGCGATAACGCGCTGTTAATTTGTAATTTTGGCTTGTATTTTGATTGGATTAGGTATCTATACTAAAGAAAACGAAAAATGAAAAAGACATTAGGAATATTAGCCGTATTTGTAGCGATTATAGGATTTACCGCTATGGCCACAGCCATCGGAGAATTCAAATTTGAGAAGGAAACCCATGACTATGGCAACATTCCGCAGAATAAGCCTGCTACTTACGATTTTAAATTTAGCAATGCAGGTGATGCGCCGATCATCATTTCAGAGGTAAAGCCTTCATGTGGATGTTCAGTAGCTGAATTTACCAAAACACCTATCAAACCAGGTGAAGCTGGTACCATTACCGTAACCTACAACGCAGCAGCGAAAGGTCCATTTACCAAACAATTTACGGTGAAGTCGAACACGAAGACTCCGGTAAAAACATTGACGGTAAAAGGTAGTGTTGAATAACGATTAAATACTTTTTTACGATAAAAGCCATCCTCGCGATGGCTTTTTTTGTGCGCATTGCATTAAAAACTTTACCTCCAATCTCGTTGCTAGCATTTTCTTTTTCTTATTTTTGCAGCACATAAACAAATTAGTCTACGATGCCAAAGATATCGAACAAAGGTATAGCAATGCCTGCTTCGCCGATTAGAAAGCTAACGCCCTTTGCTGATCAGGCGAAGAAAGATGGCAAGAAAATTTACCACCTCAATATCGGTCAACCAGATATTGAAACGCCGGAAGGTATGTTGAATGCCTTAAAAGGTATTGACTTCAAGGTGTGGGCCTACACGGCCTCTGAAGGTACGGCATCCTACCGCGCCAAACTGGCAGAATATTACAACAAGCTAAACTATAACCTCACCCCCGTAGATATCTTGGTAACCAACGGTGGCTCGGAGGCCATTACCATCGCTATGCAGGCCTGCTTAAACCCTGGCGAAGAAGTTATCATCCCGGAACCTTTCTACGCCAACTACAACGGATTTGCCTGTGCGGCCGATATCGTGGTCACCCCCATCATGTCGTACATAGAAAACGGTTTTGCACTTCCTCCTATTGCAGAATTTGAGAAATTGATTACCGAAAAAACAAAGGCAATTGCGATTTGTAACCCCAATAACCCCACGGGATATCTTTATTCGCGTGAAGAACTGGAAGCCTTGCGCGACCTTTGCTTGAAACACGATCTCTACCTCTTCTCCGATGAGGCCTATCGCGAATTCTGCTATGATGGACGCGAGTTTATTTCGCCCATGCATCTCGAAGGACTGGAAGAGCATGTCGTGGTATTCGATACGGTATCCAAAAGGTATTCTGCCTGCGGTGCCCGCATAGGCTGCTTGATCACCAAAAATCGCGAGCTTTACCAAACGGCATTAAAATTTGCGCAGGCCCGACTGAGCCCTTCTTTAGAAGGTCAACTGGCGAGCGAAGCGGCTGTGGACACACCAGACAGCTACTTTGAAGCCGTTTCCAAGGAATACACCGCACGCCGCGATACTTTGGTGGATGGACTTAACGCCATCGAGGGTGTATTTTGTCCGAACCCGGGTGGTGCTTTTTACGTGGTAGCCAAATTCCCGATAGATAATGCCGATCGTTTTTGCCAATGGATGCTTGAAGAGTTTTCGTATAATAACGAAACCGTGATGATGGCGCCGGCAACTGGATTTTACAGCAGTGAAGGTGCCGGATATAACCAGGTGCGCATGGCGTATGTGTTAAAACAGGAAGACCTACAAGCGGCACTCGCTTGTATCGCCGAAGGATTGAAATCATACCCCGGACGTAGCTTATAAGCCCCTACTGCTTTCGCCGCGATCCCTAAAATATAAGCGATGAGGTTTACCTTATCGCTTTTTTTAAAACAATTTCTTTTTCCATACGTTTTATTATCAGTACTAAAACAAAATGAAGACTATGGACAAACTGAAGAAATTTGACCTTATGGCAAAGATTACCAGAGAGCTGGAAGATGTAAGAAATAGCCAGCAGGCTGTTTTAGAAAAAATTGGTAAAATCGAAGTGGACAATATCGAACTGGGTGATAAAACCATCGAGTCCAAAATACCGGACATTTACCAACGTACCGCCGACAACGCTGACGCAATCAAAGCTATATTGGATTCTTTCCAAGAAAAAACGGAAGAATTCGGCGAGAAAAACAACGTCGAAAAATTACGCGAGCAGGAAGCTATCAATAATCTTAAATAGCAGACTAACGTAAGTTTTAGCAGACTAAAAAAGGGCATTTCTCATTGGAATGCCCTTTTCTATACCCGTATAATTGCACGGGTACCTAAGTACCTCCTCCGTCGATCAGTATATAAACAAAACGCACATCAATACAAATGGGGATGGCATTTCAAACCTTCAATTCAATCATTTATAGCTGTAGAGATAAAACTCATTTTTTCAGATAAAAAATCGAACTGATAAAATACAATTTTCTCTTAGTTACCTTAATTTTTTTTCCAGACAGATTAGAATAGAACCCTCTATTCTTCTCGTAATACATACCTGTACTGTCTAACTCTTTAGGATATGACCTGAGTAAGATAGAGTCTCTCCCAATCCAGCTAAACTCCCCCTCGGAGAATACGTATGGTGAATGATTTCGATAAACAAAGTACTTATTTTCACGGAAGCGCATAGTTGCCTCACCAAGCATACCTAAATGTCCCGTGGAATAGGTATGGTTATCAAGATGTAAACTTTTGTTTCCAAGCGTGCCACAGGAGTATAACACCGCCGAGCAAACTAAGGTGCAAAATGTTACGAACACAACCGATATTTTCATAGCTAATAGTATTTATGTAAACAAATATCTTCTCTAACTAAGCCTCCTTATCTGACGATGATCTAAGCCGAATTACGAAAATGATTTCTATATAATTGCGCAGCGGTATCCGGATGGAGTATTTCTGAATAAATCCCTCGTGCATTATTCTGTTTAAGTAATGCATCAACCACTCCCAAATGCATACCTGAATTTAAAGCTACTCCAGGTAATTGACGATACAGATAGGCCCCTTCGGAATCTATCAAATTACGGACGTAAGATCCTGTAACTATTGATAGCTTTGCACCTACTATAGCGAATTGTCTTCTAAAGGCTGCTATCTCGTTAACCGGTTTTATCGAATGTTTTTTTTTAACCATTACGAGATTGAAAAATATACATTATTTGACTCATTCTTTAGCTTATCCCATTCACCGCCATATCAGATACCTCCTTTTTAGAAAGGTTCACTCGAATATACCAATGATTGGCGCCCCCGTCCAGTACATGAAGTACATCTCTAGCGAAGTCCTCATCATTCATATCCAGTCCTCTGTGAAGAAATATTTCAACAACGGCGCTAGAATCTGGCAATACATGCCCTACATATTGTCGAATATATCTTTTGAGTGTTTTTCTATTGATCGGTGGATGCTTATATTGCTTCTGCTTATTAAGCATGTAAGCCGTATTCATACTATTCGCCAAGATTTCCTCTGCATTTTCAATATCCTCTGAACTCGGCGTATAACGCCCGTTTTCTGGAGGAAAGCCCCAAACAGCGTATTCTTTTGGAAAGACAAAACCTTTATATCCCTTCCCTTTTAACAATTTAGCGTGTTGTGCATACAGTTGGTTACTTGCTAAAAGTAGTGCCGCGATCACGAACAATCTGATGATATTCATAACATAGGTGATTTTAAAAGGAGTTTTGTAAACCTTAACATATCAAAAAGCAGCAACTAGCCCATATTTCGACGATATCTATCACTTAACCTAAGAAACCAAATCATACGAAACGGTATCCCGTTTATTGGATAATGATCGCTTTAGCGCTAGTCTGCTTTAACGGGTCTACCTAACGACCATATGGGTAGATCATAAAAAGAAATCCCCGAGCACAAAATCGCGATCGGGGATTTTTTTATGACGCTTCTTCCTGCGTCTTTTTAATAGTTACTCGTGGTCCATTTTTCGGCCTTTTCTTGCCGTGAGATCCAATTATAATTTTCCCTTTACGTGTTTTTTTATCGCCTTTTCCCATAATGCTACTGTTTAAAATTTATAATTATCAATTACTTAACAGCAATTTAATAACAAAATATTGCAATAGCAAAGGATAAAGGGATTTTAACAATCCCTAGCCGCGGCTGTTGTAGTTCGGTGCTTCCTTCGTAATGGAGATGTTGTGCGGATGCGACTCGCGCAATCCTGCTCCGGTGATACGAACAAATTGCGCATCTTTTAGACGCTCGACAGTAGGTGCACCACAGTAACCCATTGATGCGCGCAAACCACCAATGTATTGGTAAACCACCTCGGCCAAAGTCCCTTTATACGGCACCCGGCCTACGATACCTTCCGGTACCAATTTCTTAATATCGTCTTCGACATCTTGGAAATAACGGTCTTTAGAACCTTTTTCCATAGCCTCTAGGGAACCCATTCCGCGGTAGGATTTAAACTTACGTCCTTCGTAAATAATGGTTTCGCCTGGCGCTTCCTCTACTCCGGCAAACAAAGAGCCCGCCATAATAGTATCTGCACCAGCGGCGATCGCTTTCGCGATATCTCCTGTTTGCTTGATACCACCATCGGCAATAAGTGGCACACCTGTACCTTTCAAGGCTTTGGCAACTTCGTAAACAGCATATAGCTGTGGCACCCCTACACCAGCAATGATACGAGTCGTACAGATCGAGCCTGGTCCAATACCCACTTTCACTGCGTCGGCACCTGCTTCAGCCAGCATCTTCGCGGCAGCACCTGTTGCGATGTTACCCACGATAACCTGCAACTCCGGATAGGCCGCTTTTACTTCCTTCAATTTATCCACCACACCTTTGGAATGACCATGAGCCGTATCGATGGTCACCACATCAACGCCGGCCTTTACCAAAGCAGCAACACGTTCCAGTGTATCACCAGTCACCCCCACAGCAGCACCGACAAGCAGGCGTCCATGGCTATCCTTTGCAGCATTGGGATAATGTTTATATTTCTGAATATCTTTAAAGGTAATAAGTCCTTTCAGGTAGCCTTCGCTGTCAACGACAGGAAGTTTCTCAATTTTTTGGTTCTGCAAAATCTCCTCTGCTTGAATCAAATCTGTTCCTTCCGGCGCTACTACTAAATTGGTTTTCGTCATCAACTCATTAATGGGTTTTGACATATCTTTTTGAAAACGTAGATCGCGGTTTGTAACAATCCCAACCAGTTTTCCCACTTCACTCACGATCGGAATACCACCAATTTTGTGATCTTTCATAATCTTAAAAGCATCACCTACGGTAGATCCTTCCAATAGGGTAACGGGATCTTG
Organism: Sphingobacterium bambusae; assembly: GCF_033955345.1. NCBI lineage: Bacteria > Pseudomonadati > Bacteroidota > Sphingobacteriia > Sphingobacteriales > Sphingobacteriaceae > Sphingobacterium > Sphingobacterium bambusae. Next base: position 4,860,671 of record NZ_CP138332.1, on the reverse strand, counting down.
AATCATACCACTTTCCGAGCGTTTAACCTTACGCACTTCTGCGGCCTGCTCGTCAATCGTCATGTTTTTGTGCAACATCCCGATTCCGCCCGCCTGTGCTATGGCAATAGCCAAATCGGCGCCTGTTACGGTGTCCATAGCTGCGGACACCAAAGGGATGTTCAACCGTATCTTACGAGTCAGTTGTGTGCTTGTGTCAACGTCGCGTGGAAGAATTTCTGAATAACCTGGGATAAGCAAAACGTCGTCGTATGTGAGACCTTCAGCTACAAATTTTTGTGGATCTAATTGCATATGGCAAATATCTTTGGAGTTTCTATTTGCCAGGCAAATTTACATATTTCCTGGAATTTATCAAAAAATAATACTTTTTTATCAAAGGATGACATTCAGATTAAAATAGCATGAGGATTCCTTTTTTACCGGGCGGCAGCGCAAATTTGGCAAACTATTTGCAAAGAGATGCCAAATGCGCTATCGAAAGTCGATGGCATATGGAATTATAGATTACACAACCATGAAAAAAGTATTTTTATCGCTACTATCGGCAACATTTTTGGCATTGGGCGCGCAGGAAGCATCCGCGCAAACCCCATACAGAACGGCTATCGGAATTGGTATCGATGTAGGAGATGGACCAACGTTGGTAGGTCCGCAAATAAAGCACTCCTTTGGTGGCGCTAACGCAGGTAATGCACAAGTATTATTTGGCGAGGATATCGTGACGTTGGGCGTAGATTACTCGTACAATCAGCAGATTCCCGGCACAAACGGATTGGGATGGTATGTGGGCGTGGGACCACAGTTGACCTTTGTTGATGACGACCGCTGGTTTGGCTGGGACGACCGTTGGGACAGAAGAGGCGATCGCACATTTTTTGCGATCAGGCCTGCCGCAGGTTTGGAATACAAAATTCCGACCGCTCCCATTGCTTTCCACTTCGACTGGAAGCCGTGGTGGAACCTGACCAACCGCTCCAGTTTTGAACCAGCTCGTTTCACACTGGGTTTCAAATTCACGATCAAGTAAAACATTAAAGATCAATAGCTAAGGTGGACGGCTCAACATAGCCCTGTCCACCTTGCTTTTTGGCAGCAGTTTTACCCCATTCTGCTTATTACCAAGCGCTTCCTAGCCGACCTACAATTAAAATCGTTTTTTGTTTGCATATATGTTGAATAATGTATTCTTTATACAAAATTTTTATACCTTTGCGAATCTTGGCTAGGTATTATTAAGCTAAATCGTACATAAAGAATAATATAAACTATCAAACAAATACACGAATACAGACAATGCAGAGTAAAGGGCTGATTAAATTTTTGGTAATAGTGGTGTCAATAGCATGCCTCTATTCCCTATCATTCACATTTGTTACACGAAAAGTAGAACGAGATGCTTCCGAGTATGCCAAAGGCGATATGGCCAAAGAAAAGGCATACCTCGATTCGATGGCAGGTGAAGAGGTTTATAATTTGGGACTTGCGAAGTTCACTTACAGAGAAGCTAAAGCACACGAGCTGGCGCTAGGTCTGGATCTTAAAGGTGGGATGAACGTAACCATGGAAATATCCTTGGACGAGTTGATCAAAAACTTAGCAAACAATCCTAAAGACGATAAATTCAACACAGCTTTAGAAACAGCTGTTCAGAAAAGTAAATCCGTAAACAAGAGCGTTGTTGAGCTTTTTGTGGACGAATACAAAGCTGGCGGTGCTTCTACCCCATTAGCGACGTTCTTCGCAACAAAAGATAACTCCGCATTGATCAAAGCGACCAGCTCAGATGCTGACGTTCGTAATTTTCTAAGCAAGGAAGCAGACAATGCTATCCAAAACTCCTACAAAGTTTTACGTACGCGTATTGACAAGTTTGGGGTAGCGTCGCCAAACATCCAAATCCAACAAGGTACCAACCGTATCTTGATTGAATTGCCGGGTGTGAATGACGAGATTCGTGTACGGAAGCTTCTTCAAGGATCGGCTAAATTGGAATTCTATGCTACGCATGATAACTTCCAAGTTTATCCTTTGTTGGAAAACATCAACAATATTTTAGCTTCATCGCTTAAAACAAATACGCCAGCAGCAGCAAAACCTGTTGTGGCGGCAAATGACTCTACAGCGACTGCAGACAGCACCAAAAACGACGACAATCTATTGGCCAACCTAGGTGCGGCGAAAAAGGATAGCACAGACTCCACAGCCGTTTCGGCCGAACTAGCTGCAAGCAACCCTTTATTTGCACTATTGAACCCAGCAACAGCAATGGGTCAAAATGGTCAACCTACCTTGATGGCTGGCCCGATGGTAGGTATCGCGAGCTTAAAAGATACGGCGCGCGTAAATGCTTACCTAAATCGTCCGGAAGTTAAGGCAACCATCCCAGGCAACCTTAAGCTTTTATGGGCTGTTAAACCGGAACAACGCACACCAAACTTCTTGTCGTTATATGCCATCAAAACATCCGGCACAGATAATGGTGCTGTGATGACTGGTGAAGTAATCACCGATGCGACTGATAACGTGGATCAACAAAACAGACCTGTTGTATCCATGCAAATGAACACTGAAGGAGCGCGTCAATGGCGTCGTATCACCGCGCAGGCTGCTCAAAATAGAGAAGCTATTGCAATCGTATTGGATGGTGTGGTATACTCCGCTCCTTCCGTAAATGAAGAAATTCCAAATGGTAGCTCCCAAATCTCTGGTAGCTTCACCTTCGAAGACACCAAAGATTTAGCTAACATCTTGAAAGCTGGACGTCTTCCAGCAACAGCTAAAATCGTAGAAGAGGCTATCGTTGGTCCTTCATTAGGACAAGCGGCTATCGATGCGGGTGTAAACTCTGCGGTTATCGGTATCGTAGTCGTAATGATCTTTATGATTGCCTACTACAACCGTGCAGGTATCGCAGCGAATATCGCGGTATTGTTCAACGTATTTTTCTTGATGGGTATCTTGGCTTCCCTGAATGCGGTATTGACCCTTCCAGGTATTGCCGGTATCGTGTTGACCATGGGTACAGCGGTGGATGCCAACGTACTAATCTATGAGCGTATTCGTGAAGAATTACGTGCTGGTAAAAGCATCCGCCAGGCTATCGCCGACGGTTACAAACATGCAATGCCTTCCATCTTGGATTCACAGATCACGACCTTCTTGGTTGGTTTAGTATTGTTCTTCTTCGGAAGCGGACCAATCTTAGGCTTTGCCACTACCTTGATGATCGGTATCATCACTTCCCTATTCACGTCTATCTTCATCTCTCGTTTGATTTTCGAGTACATGTTAGACAAAGACATGAAGATTTCGGTATCCTACCCTTGGTCGGCTAAAACACTTCAAAATGCGAACTTCCAGTTCATCAAAAAACGGAAGTTGTTCTACGCTATTTCCGTAGTAGCAGTTGTTATCAGTGTAGGGTCTATCTTCACTAAAGGTTTCTCTTTAGGCGTAGACTTCAAAGGTGGACGTACCTACACCGTGCGCTATGAGCAACCGGTGAACTTAGAAGATGTTCGTAAAAACTTGGACGAGACCTTCAACTCGACTACAGAGGTGAAAACTTTCGGTAGCGAAAACCAAGTGCGCATAACAACGACTTATCACATCGAAGAAACAAGCGACGAAGCGGATGCAGAAGTATTGGCGAAATTGAACGAAGGTCTTTCCAAAATTTCTGGCAACAAGCATGAGATTCTTTCTTCGCAAAAAGTGGGACCAAGCATCGCTACAGATATCAAAGATAGAGCTATCTGGTCTGGTGTATTCTCGATCTTGATTATTGCAGGATATATCCTAGTACGTTTCCGCAAATGGCAATATTCTGCTGGTGCAGCTGTCGCAACTATCCATGACGGGGTGATTTTATTGGGTCTTTTCTCCATTTTGGACGGAATAGTACCTTTCTCTTTAGATATCGACCAGCATTTCGTAGCGGCGATTCTAACGGTATTAGGTTACTCGGTGAATGACACGGTTGTTGTATTTGACCGTATCCGTGAAGACTTGAGCAAACCGGGTGCACACAGTAAAGATTTCGGTGAGGTGGTAAACCACGCAATCAACACTACGTTAAGCCGTACAGTAATCACTTCCCTTACGATCATCTTCGTGTTGGTGGTATTATTCATCTTCGGTGGTGAGGTTATCCGCGGATTCTCTTTCGCCATCTTAATCGGTATTATTGTGGGTACTTACTCCTCGATTATCCTTGCTGCTCCTGCTGTTTATGACTTGGGCAAAGGAAAACACATCTCGGAAGAGAAGGTTCCTGCTGCAAAAGTTGTTGCGCCGTAAGGACGAAACAAACGATATAAAAAGGGCTTCTGGTGAAAATCAGAAGCCTTTTTTCATTTTATCATCATTTCCTACTTTTTATAGGTCGCCTTGCGTCAAATTTTCCTAGTTTTGGATATCAAAAAAAACACCGTATACATGAAATACTTTTTCAGCAGCATGGCACTAAGTGCGTTGGTTTATTTCAGTGCTTGTCAATCGGGCAGCAGCTCGCAAACCAATGAGCAACAGACGCAAGAGCAGCCCGCTGCGGCTCAGCATGAACACGCGGCAGCGTCAGCCCCTGCAGCAGCAGCTCCAGCTATGGCCAAGGAAGCCGCTACCAACATTCCTGACTTCAAATTTTATAAAGTAAAATCCGGCATTGGTTTTAGCAAAGCGGATATCCCCACCGGAAAAAATAGTGTATTTATACTCTTCGACCCCAGCTGTGGACACTGCCAGCACGAAGCAGGCCTTCTTGCTAAAAACTATGCTAAGATCAAGGATGTGAACCTCTATTTCATTTCGATGAATGACCCTGCCCTGATGGCTTCCTTTCTCGAAACATTTGGTAAAGAGCTCGTCGATAAGCCCAACGTGGAAGTACTGTATGACCGAAACCAAGAGTTTATTCAGAAATTCCATGTGCCGCAGCAATTCCCAGCAAACTATGTTTACGGTGCCGACGGAAAGTTAAAAAACAGTTGGGACGGAGAGAAAGAGATCGGTTTTGTGTTGGCGGAGTTTACCAAATAATGAAAACAGCCATTAATGGTTTTGGTCGCATAGGCCGACATACCCTGCGTAATATCTACCGTCGTGGCCTGCAAGAGCGCATCTCGGTTGTCGCCATAAACGATCTGACGGATACGGCTACCCTCGCCCATCTGTTGAAATATGATTCGGTACATGGTCCTTTTCCGCATATGGTTACTTTCGATGCCGAAAGCCTCTATATAGATGGTCATCGCATACAGGTGTTTCGCGAAAAAGATCCGGCAAACCTGCCTTGGGCAAGCTTAGGCATTCATGCTGTTGTCGAATCTACTGGATTCTTTACAAGTCGTGAGAAGGCTTCAAAGCACTTGCTAGCAGGTGCCAAACAGACGATCATCTCGGCGCCATCAACAGATAAAGATGTACCTACGGTGGTCTTGGGTATTAACGATACGGACTTCGACTGGAGCAGCGATCTGTTCTCCAACGCATCCTGTACGACCAACAACGTAGCGCCGCTAGTCAAGATCCTCGATGAAAACTGGGGAATTAAAGATGGCTACATCACGACGGTGCATTCCATGACGGGCGATCAGAACCTGCACGATGCACCACATCGCGACCTTCGCCGCGCACGCGCTGCATCCTCCTCTATCATTCCGACGACTACAGGGGCGGCCAAAGCGATCACTAATGTGTTTAGCCATTTGGAAGGCCGCCTGGGCGGTGCAGGTATTCGTGTTCCAGTGCTCAATGGTTCGCTCACCGACTTTACCTGCACACTGCGAGCAGAGACTACGGTCGAAGCTATAAATCAAAAGTTTCAGGAAGCCGCCGCGGGAAGTTTGTCCAATGTGCTCTTCTATACTGAAGATCCTATCGTATCGGTGGATATCATCAACAACCCCTATTCCTGTGTATTCGATGCACAGCTGACATCTATTGTGGGCGGACTGGTCAAAGTAGTGGGTTGGTACGACAATGAATTTGGTTACTCCAACAGGATGGTGGATCTCTTGTTGCGTATAGCGACCAGATAATATACCCTAGAAAGCGTGCGGTTCGGCCGCACGCTTTCTATATCTCCCCCTCTACACCAATTCCAAAAAGCGCAAAATCATATTTCACAGGATCAGTCGGGTCAAAAGCTTTGAGGTTTTCCGTGAGCTCCACAGCCGTTTTCCAATTGATCTTATCGGAGACAATCAATCCAAATCGCCTCGCTACACGATCCACGTGCACATCGCAGGGACAGATGAGTGCGCCTGGCGAAATGCGGTTCCAGATCCCGAAATCTACGCCTTGGTCGTCTTTGCGCACCATCCAGCGCAGAAACATGTTCAAGCGTTTGCAACTGGATTTCTGTGCCGGCGAGCTGATATGCTTTTTGGTGCGTATTGGGTGGTCGTGCAAGGAAAAGAAGTAAGCTTTGAACGCATTGAGTGCCTGCTCCATACTAAAAACTTGTGCATGCTTTTGCCCGATAAGGAAAGCATCTTCCAAGGAGGAGAATGACTGGTAATGAAAGCGCAAAAAGGCGACGAAATAAAGGAGATCGGTATCATTAAAGGTGCGGTGTTTAAAGCCGAGAAGTTGCTTAAGATCCTGCTCCTGATGTTGCTGAATAAATTGTGCCGGGGCACCGTCAAAACGCTCAATAAGTTCGTTACACTTGTTGATGATCGTTTTGCGCTGCCCCCAAGCAAGAATGGCAGCGAAAAAGCCCATCACTTCGATATCCTGCTGTTTTGAAAACAGGTGTGGTATACAAATAGGGTCGTTCTCAATAAAACTAGGCCTGTTGAACAAACTGACCTTAGCGTCCAAAAACTCTTTAATATCAAAATCTGCCATTAACCGTGTATTAAGCGGGACTCTTCCAAGTCCAAATTATGTTCGATCTGCTTGATGACTTCTGCATCAAATTTCTTCTCGCTACGAAAGCGCTCCAAGCCTTGCCGACGCACCTGTATTAGCTCTAGTGCTACCTTGCTGTACAGTGCGCGAACACCACTCAAACGAAGTCGTGCATCGTCATCCAGCGCGCTCTCCGTAGCGCGTACACTACGTTGATATTGCTCCTTCACGCGCGCAATCGTTTCGTATTGCTGCATAGCGTCTGCATAATGCGTATCCATATAATCGATCGCTTCCTTGGCCAAAGCCAAGCGTATGGACTCCAACTGTACATTTTCTGGCACCTCTTCATCCATCTCTTCTAGTTTCACCCAGCGAATCAAGAAAGGAAGTGTCAAGCCCTGAAACACCAAGGTCACCAAGATAACCACAAAGGTGATGAAAAGAATCAGGTTACGGTGAGGAAAGGAACTGCCGTTATCCAATGTCAAGGGAATGGCAAGCGCAGACGCGAGCGATACTACGCCGCGCATTCCAGCCCAGCCTACCACCAAGGGAAGCTTCCAACCCGGGCTGACTTCTTTTCGTCGTATATGTGGAAACAGCAACCTAGGCACGAAGGCAGATAGATAGACCATAACGACACGCAACACAATAACGATAGCGCTAATCAACAGCGCATACTTTACACTCTCCTCAATGGAGTATCCATCCAGCCCTTGGACAATAATCGGCAACTCTAGACCGATCAAAATAAACACAAAACCATTCAGCAAAAAGCCCACCGTAGCCCATACTTCCTTCGTTTGTATTCGGGTATGGTGGTTCATATAATCCTTTGCACGATACGAAAGGAACAGTCCCCCGCTCACCACCGCCAGCACCCCCGACCACTCAAAATGCTCGGCCACGATATACATGATGTAGGGCGCTATCAGCGTAATGGGTGTCGTAATGCTCGACGATTTCGCGACATAGCGTAAAAAAATATAGAGCACATGGGCAATCGCCAGCCCGACGACAACGCCCATCACGGCGAGAATAAGGAATTCGGTAGCCGCCTCCTGCAGCACGAAGGTGCCCGAAATAATCGCCGCCAGTGCAAAGCGGAATACCGTCAAAGAGGCCGCGTCATTAACCAAGCTTTCGCCCTCCAATATCGTAATTCCCCTCTTAGGAATGCGGACGCCCTTCAACACCGAAGTTGCCGCCACCGCATCGGGCGGCGATATAATACCGCCCAACAAAAAGCCCAGTGCCAAGGTAAATGAAGGGATAATAGCTACCGAAAAATAAGCAATGGCCAGCGAGGTAACAAAAACCAGCCCAAAGCCCATGATAAATATCGAACGTCGCCATTTCAGAAAATTATCCCAAGAGGTATACCAAGCTGCTTCAAATAATAACGGCGGTAGAAAGACCAGAAAAATAATGTTGGGGTCCAGGCTTATCTGCGGTGTGCCCGGTATCAGAGAGATCAGTAGGCCACCGACCACCAATAGTATCGGATAGGAAATTTTCAGCCGCTGGCTGAGCACAAAAAGCATAGCCATGAAGAAAAAAAGCAGCATGACCAGTAATACGTTTGATTCTATCATCTATCAAAAAAATGCGTGAGGAGATATCTTAGGGAGTAAATATAGCTAGTTTCCCCAAAGACAACAATAATAATGGTACCTTTGCCTAAAATAACATGTTATGTCGAGCACACCAGTAAGCAAAAGTCTACATCCGCGCAACCTGCATCTGAACGGATACGATATAAAAAAACTAAGCACAAAAAACCCCGCATTAAAAGATTTCGTTATTACTACGCCTACAGGTAAGGAGTCTATCGATTTCTCAAACCCACAAGCTGTATTCGAACTCAACAAAGGCCTCTTAAAAAATTACTACCAGATCGACAACTGGTCCATTCTAAAAAACAGCCTCTGCCCGCCCATTCCTGGACGTGCAGACTATGTGCATTACGTAGCCGATCTGCTCGCAAAAGATAACGACGGCGTGGTGCCCAAAGGATTTAAGGTAAAGGTGCTGGATATCGGCACGGGCTCATCGGTTATTTATCCGATCATCGCACAGCGAAGCTACCAGTGGAGCGCCGTGGGAACGGATATTGAGCTTCCTGCATTAAACCATGCGCAGTCGACTCTGAAGTCCAACGTAGGCTTGAAGCGTGACATTAGTTTGCGCCTGCAAGAAGAAAAAAATCAGGTATTTAAAGGTATCATCATTCCGGAAGATCGTTTCGACGCGGTGTTCTGTAACCCGCCTTTTTTCAAGTCTAGAGAAGATAACTGGCAAAAAACAACTAGAAAGTTCAACAACCTCCATAAAGACAGTAGCAAGCTTCCAGTGCAGAACTTCGGCGGCCATCCCAACGAACTATGGTGTGAGGGTGGCGAAAAACAATTTATTCGCACGATGATCTATGAGAGCATGGACTATAAGGAACAATTGGGATGGATCACTACCCTCGTATCCGACAAGGACAACCTAAAGCCGCTGATCGCCATCTTAGAATACCATAAGGTGCCGAAATTGGAAATCATCCCAATGATACATGGCAACAAAAGTATCCGCATATTGGTCTGGAAATGGTCTTAAATAAAAAAAACGGCCTAGGCCGTTTTTTTTATTTAATGATTTCTTCTATCTCTTGGATAATCCGTTGCGCTATGGCTTCGGCAGCTTCCTGCGTAGGGCCTTCGGAGTAGATACGAATGATAGGCTCGGTATTTGACTTGCGAAGATGCACCCACTCATTCTCCAAATCGATCTTCAAGCCATCGATATTGGAATACTGCTCATGCTTGTACTTTTCCTCCATTTTAGCGAGTAGATCATCAATATCCAACGTTGGGGTCAAGGTGATCTTATTTTTGGACATATAGTATTGCGGCAGCTCGGCACGATATGCGGAAGCTTTCTTACCCAGTTTCGCCAAATGGCTCAAGAATAAGGCTACCCCAACCAAGGCATCACGTCCATAATGGGAATCCGGATAGATCACTCCGCCGTTTCCTTCACCGCCGATCACGGCATTGACCTCTTTCATCTTTGTAACGACATTGACCTCACCAACAGCTGCAGCAAAATATTCGCCACCATGCTTTTGTGTAACGTCACGTAAAGCGCGTGTGGAGCTCAAATTAGATACCGTGTTACCTTTAGTATGCGCCAAGATGTAATCCGCCACAGCTACGAGTGTATACTCTTCACCAAACAATTCGCCATCCTCCATCATAAATACTAAACGGTCCACATCAGGATCCACCGCAATCCCCAAATCGGCATTATTCTCCACCACAGCAGCCGAAAGATCCGTCAAATGCTCTTTCAAAGGCTCTGGATTATGCGGAAAATGCCCATTTGGCTCGCAATGTATCTTGTATACCGTCTGCACGCCTAACGCTTCCAACAAGGCCGGAATAAAGGTTCCGCCAGTACTATTTACAGCATCTACGGCTACCTTAAAGTTGGCTGCACGGATAGCGTCCACATCCACCAGTGGTAAAGCCAAAACCGCGTCAATATGTTTTTGCAAATAACTGCCGTCCTTCACTTCAACACCCAAGTCGCCCACCTCAGCAAAATCAAAGTCTAGGTTATCGCCTAATGCAAGTACCTCCTTGCCTTCTACGTCACTAATGAACTCGCCTTTGCTATTAAGGAGCTTCAGTGCATTCCATTGTCCCGGATTATGGGACGCTGTCAGGATAATGCCACCGGCGGCCTGCTCTAGCGGCACTGCAATCTCTACTGTAGGCGTTGTCGACAGTCCTAGGTTGACAACGTCTGCGCCGATACTCTGTAACGTACCAACCACTAAGTTGCTCACCATATCTCCAGAAAGGCGCGCATCGCGCCCCACCACAATTTTCTTGTTTCCTGTATTGCGTAAAAGAATCTTGCCAAATGCAGCCGTAAACTTTACGATGTCTATCGGTGTAAGCCCTTCCCCAGACCTTCCGCCAATGGTTCCGCGGATACCCGATATCGATTTAATAAGTGTCATAATCAATTATTTGAACCGTAAAAATAGCTTTATATAACAAATTATCATATAAAAGTTTCACATTTGACGGCAAAAGCATACCTTTGTTGCAACATTGTGTCGTTTTGTTAAAAGCATGCGACCTATATATTTATTAATTACTTTTGGGGGTATTTATATATCTACGGAAATTATGTTGAATCAACTCATTCATTTTGACCAGGAAGTATTTCTGGCCATCAATCAAGGATTAAGCAATCCTTTTTTTGATTGGCTACTCCCCATCTTGCGCAATCCCTACACTTGGGCTCCGCTGTATCTTTTTTTAATCATTTTCTTCATCAAGCATTACGGCAAGATGGGCATCTTGATCGTAGCCTTCACCTTGGCCAATTTCGGTATTTCGGATGCACTATCTTCGCACTTGATCAAGAAGAATGTGAAGCGCATTCGTCCATGCAACGATTTGGTATTTAAAAACGAGGTGAACATACGCGTTCGTTGTGGTTCTGGATTCAGCTTCACCTCATCGCATGCTACGAACCACTTTGCCATGGCCTTCTTTTGGATCAGCCTGTTCCGCAGACGTTGGAAACATGCTTTATGGCTAGGCATCACTTGGGCCAGTTTGATCAGCTTTTCGCAAATCTATGTTGGGGTACATTATCCCGTAGACATTATATGTGGTGCATTATTGGGTATATTAATCGGCACAGGGGTAGGTTACCTTTTCAAACGATTCTTTCCCAGTTTCCTCCAAAACACTAAAATTCCTGAAACAGTAACAACATGAGTTCATTCTTAATCGTCAGCGTATTATTCATTTCTGCTTTCGTTAGCGGGTTGTCGGTCTTCTTTGTGAAAAGAGACAACACCAATCTGCTTAAACTTGTACTATCCTTTAGTGGGGCCTACCTCTTTAGTATCACGGTCTTACACCTTATACCACATGTATACCTCACGGATAGTACTCGTCCCGAAATTATAGGACTGTATATCTTGGGCGGTTTTCTATTTCAGCTGTTATTGGAGCAATTTTCACAGGGCATCGAGCACGGGCATATCCACCAGCACAACCATCAAGTATTTCCGCTGGGTATTATGGTAAGCTTGTGTCTGCATGCTTTTCTCGAAGGCATGCCCTTGGCGGCGGGACATCAGTCGGAACTTGTTTTCGGTATTGCCATTCACCACGTACCTGCGGCATTCGCATTAGGCAGCTTGCTCTTGAGCACTCGCCTATCTAAAACACAGATCGGTCTCTTCGTACTGCTTTTTGCCGCCATGACGCCACTGGGCTTTATAACCAGTAAGGGAATAAGTGAAGGCGAAATTGGCAGCATATCGAAATATTTCGATAAGATCATGGCCATTGTGATCGGTATATTCCTACATATCTCGACCACCATTCTTTTTGAATCTGGATCGGCAGATCACCACAAATTCAACAAGAAAAAGATGATCGCCGTGCTTTTGGGCGTACTGGTATCGCTAGCGAATTTCCTTTTTGAAGGACATGACCACAACCACGGAGAACATAGCGCTCCGCAAGAACAAGGTCACGACCACGACCACGATCACGACCACGACCACGATCATGCCCATGATCACGATCATGGACATGAAGGGCATAAGCATTAATCCTCTTCCGAACTTTCGCCGCGCAGCTTATCGAGCAGCGCACTTAACGTAGCCGCCTCCTGTTCCGATAAATTGTCGGGCAGGATGTCCGAAAGCATCATGTCCTCCTCAATTTCATCGAGCAAATCTAGCCCCTTTTGTGTGATAAAGAGATCGACGGCGCGCTTATCATCTTTGTTCTTGGAGCGCGAAGCAAGCCCCTTAGCCACGATCCTGTCCACTAGCCGTGATATGTCTGGCGTGTTGCTGATCATACGGGCACGCAAGAGATTGTTTGTTGTAGGACTGGGCAACTGACCGCGCAATATTCGCAAAGCATTAAACTGCTGCAGCGTTATCTGCCGCTTTGAGGCCCGCTTCTCCAGTATCAACCCCAGCCAGCTTGCCGTAAACAATACATTGACAGTAGCTCGCTGCCAATCGTTTGTAAATTTTTTCACTTTAAGTTCTTCTTCGATCTTCATGTACATGGCTTAGTAATACAAAAGTGTGACAACTTAAATTCCCTAGAATAAATCCAAATTGGTTATCTTTGGTCGCACAGCGAAATATTTTCGAATACGAATATAAATTATATTATTATTTTAACACAGAAAATGCAAAAAAGTTTCACTTTGGATCGCTTAAAAGTTGGCGACAGGGCCACGATTAGCGAACTGAGCACCACGGAATTACCGGCAAAATTCTTTGAAATGGGTCTGCTTCCGGGATGCATCGTCGAAGTTAGGCACAAGGCCCCATTCAATGGCCCCATTGGCCTTCATCTCCTTGGTTCAAACAGTTTGGTAGCCATCCGAAAATCTGAAGCCTCCCACATTTTTGTCGAAAAATAATCCTATGAAAAAAACAATCATTGCCCTCTTAGGAAATCCTAACGTCGGGAAAACGTCTTTGTTCAACCGCATCACCAAGTTACATCAACAGGTAGGAAACTATCCCGGCATCACCGTTGAAAAGAGAGAGGGTACCGTGAAAACCAATGGAAAGACATATACCGTGGTTGACCTACCGGGCACATACACCTTGTTTCCTACATCCTTGGATGAAGAGATTGTATTCAATTCCTTAGCAAACAAAAATAGTCTTACCTACCCCGATCTTGTCGTCGTGGTCGCCGAGCCGAACAATATAAAAAGATCGATTGTGCTTTACCAGCAAGCACGTGAACTTGGGGTACCTGCGATCTTCGTGATCAACATGATTGACGAGTTGCGAACGAAAGGACTGGAAATAGACTACCAGCAACTGGAAAGCTATCTGGGTACAAAAGTGTTCACTACCGATGCGCGTAATGGCAAGGGCATTCAACATCTTATCCAAGCGTTCGACGAGCGCCCCGGGCATTACCTCAGCCGATTTACAGCAGACGAGCAGTATAGTGAGGCGCTGGAAGAAACCAAAAAAGTATTCCCGCTCAGCACCGAATACCAAACCTGGCAATATTTGGCGCAAGACCATGTATCCTTTCTTTCGATGGAGCAACGACAAAAATTGATCGAGATTCGGGAGAAACACAAAATTTCTGGGAACCAGCTGCAGAAATCTGAAGCCATACAGCGCAATAAGCGCATAGAAAAAGATATTGCAGACATCGTCTTCAGCAAGGAAAACCAACATGTAAGCAATACAAACAAAATCGACAAGGTGCTGTTGCATCCGGTTTGGGGGTATGTGATTTTCTTTTTCCTGTTGTTCCTCCTTTTCCAGCTGGTTTTCACCCTATCTGCCCCGATCATGGATTGGATAGACGAAAATTTTGCGGCATTTGTTGATTTCATGGCTGTTACCCTGCCCGAAGGACCTATTGCAGATCTGTTCACCCAGGGAATATTGGCGGGCATTGGTGGTATCGTTATTTTCGTACCGCAAATTGCCATCCTGTTTCTTTTGGTTTCCTTGATGGAAGAAACAGGTTACATGAGCCGGGTAGTCTTCCTGATGGACAGGTGGTTGCGTCCATATGGGTTGAATGGAAAGTCTGTCATTCCCTTGATGTCGGGTGTTGGTTGTGCGGTGCCAGCGATCATGGCGGCACGCAATATCGAAAATACCAAAGAACGGTTGATCACGATGCTTGTTACCCCATTTATGACCTGTGCAGCTCGTCTTCCTATCTATGTGGTACTTATCGCTTTGGTGATTCCCGATGACACCTTTTTAGGATTCGGTCTGCAGGGTTTAGTATTGAACTTACTTTATATCTTGGGCGTGCTTGCAGCCTTGGTATCAGCCTGGGTACTTAACAAGATTGTCAAGAGCAACCATAAATCATTCTTAATATTCGAACTCCCCTCCTACAAGACGCCAGACTGGCGCAATGTGGCCACCAACGTATGGGATAAAACATCAGGTTTCCTTTTTGGAGCTGGAAAAATCATCCTAGCCATGGCCGTGATCTTATGGGTGCTGGGCAGTTTCGGGCCGAACGATCGCTTCAGCGAGGCCGAACGCTACGTTACGGAGGCGAACCCCGGCCTAGCAGAAGAAGAGCTTGCCGAGGAAGTTGCATCGTTCCAATTAGAGCATTCCTTCTTGGGCTACATCGGCATGGGTATTGAGCCTGTCGTTGCGCCCTTGGGTTATGACTGGAAAATGGGTATTGGCTTAGTATCTTCCTTTGCGGCACGCGAGGTATTCGTAGGCACTATGGCCACGGTTTACAGCCTCGGCGAAGATGTGGACATCGAAGATGATGCACAGAAAGAAACCCTGTTGAGTAAAATGAAATCGGAAATCAACAGAAACACGGGCCGTCCGGCATACAATTTAGCGTCGGGTATTTCGTTATTATTGTTCTACGCGTTTGCTATGCAGTGTATGAGTACCATTGCTATTATGAAACGCGAAACGGGATCGTGGAAATGGACCATGATACAGACGGTGATGATGACCGGTATAGCTTACCTCATCGCATTTGTCGTGTATCAACTAATGAAATAGAAGATGAATTTGACTATACAGTATATTGTTATTGGACTGGTATTCGTCGTTGCAATGGCCTACCTGTTCAAAAAATTTATACCATCGAAAAAGAAATCGGGTGGTTGCGCCAAAGGCTGCGGCTGCGCGATGACCGATACAAACGTGGAGAAAAGTAATCTGTAGAACTGCCCTAGGGCAACACTATTCGCTCCCCCTTCTCCAATAGCAGTAACGCTAATCTTTCTATGCTATCCTTTTTATTGTATCCGATGAATACAACAAAAAGGATCGCCATACTTTTAGGCCTTTTTTATAAATAAATTCTAGCCCCGACCTTGTTAATGTCTCCGTTTTCTTATTTTTACGAAATGAACACGGCCCTGACTATCCGATTATTGTCTTTGCTTATTCTCTCGAACATCGCCTTGCTGTCTTTCGCCCAAAAGAAGAAAAAAGAAAGAAGCAGCTTCGAGCGTTCACCAAAGCAGGAGATGCTATATGACAACCATGCGTATCTAACGGCTATACGAAGTGTGCAGCTGTATCCAGTGGGCAAGGAAAACCAGCTCCCAGTATATACGTTGGGCAGTAATAGCACATTGATACTCACCTTTGACGACCTCCGCGGCGACGTGCGTAACTACTACTACGGGATAGAACACTGCAACCAAGACTGGACGCCTAGCCGCGCGACAATCCTCGACTACGTAGACGGATTCAACGAGGATAGACTGGAGGAGTTCACCTCTTCCAAAGGAACATCCCAAGCCTATACACGCTACAGCTTGACCTTTCCATCAGCAAACCTCAAACCAAAGCTAGCCGGTAACTATATTCTTAAAGTATATGAAGATAGCGATAAGGAACGCCTTATATTGACACGTAGATTCTATGTATTGCATGACTTGGTAAGCATAGCTGCGCAGATCAAGCCTTCGCTGAACGTCGCCAACCGCCCGCACAACCAAAAGCTCGATATCGAGCTGCGTACCGCCCTCACCATCCCCAACCCAGAACGAGATTTAGCGGTTTATGTGTTGCAGAACCAGCGTCCTGACCACTTCCTGAAGATACAGAAACCAAATTTTTCCAGCACGAATGTCTTCACATATAACAACAGTGCAACGTTGGATTTTGATGGGCGCGATGAGTTTCGTTTTGTAGATCTACGCAGCTTACGCATCGCATCTGAACGCATTCGAACGCTAAATTCACTCGATTCTTCTATCACCGTGGAGCTTAACACCGATGAGGACCAATTTGGAAGCAGCTACGCCTCCACTTTCGATGAAAACGGACGTTTTTATTTCAGAAATAGAGATTTTTCAGATGAAGATATTGACGGAGATTATGCGACCGTTCATTTTTCGCTAAAAACAGCCAAAACGGTCAACGGAAATATCTATATTGTGGGCGGATTCAACAACTATGCGCGTAACGCGGAAAACAAGCTACATTATGATCAAGAAAAGGATCGGTGGACGGCAGCACTAAAACTAAAACAAGGGCTATATGACTATACCTATGTATTGGAAGAGCCCGAAAAAAAAACCGTTACCGACGCCTTCTCCGGAAATCATTTTGAAACGGGAAATGATTACCAAATATTAATCTATAATCGACGTTTAGGCACCTATTGGGACGAACTCGTCGGTTACAGCGAACTTGGCATAAACAACAGAAATCGATAGCACTACAACGCTACAGCATTTTACATCAAAACGACTACACATATCTTGGAAACAAACGCTACAGAAAACAAAAAACTAAAACGCGGGCTAAGCAATAGGCACATACAGCTCATTGCTCTTGGCGGAGCAATAGGTACGGGGCTATTTTTAGGTATTGGGCAGGCAGCTGTGCTCTCTGGTCCGTCAGCCATCTTGGGGTATGCGATCGCTGGGCTAATTGCATTTTTCATTATGCGTCAACTGGGCGAAATGGTGGTACAAGAGCCCGTATCGGGCAGCTTCAGTTACTTTGCCAACAAGTATTGGGGTTCTTTTGCCGGCTATGCCTCTGGATGGAACTACTGGGTATTGTACCTATTGGTCAGTATGGCCGAGCTAACCGCTATTGGACATTATGTGCAATTTTGGTGGCCCGAGATTCCCCTATGGGTCTCCAGCCTGTTTTTCTTTTTTGTGATCAATGCGCTCAACCTAGCCTCGGTCAAAGTATATGGCGAAACCGAATTTTGGTTCTCCATCATCAAGGTGGTGGCCATCATTGCCATGATCATCTTTGGCTCTTACCTCTTGATAAGCGGCAACGGAGGCGAAAATGCGACGATACAGAACTTGACAAACGACGGCGGCTTCTTTCCAAAAGGATGGCTATCCACCGCAGAAAATGGTTCCTACCAAGGTCTCTTGGCAGCGCTCGTCATGATTATGTTTTCCTTTGGTGGCCTAGAGCTCGTTGGCATCACCGCTGCGGAGGCCGAAAATCCAGAAAAAAACATACCAAAAGCAACCAATCAGGTTCTTTGGCGAATTTTGATCTTCTACATCGGCTCGTTGGTGATTTTGTTTTCGCTGATGCCTTGGCGAAATATTACCTCCGAGACTAGTCCCTTCGTGGAGGTTTTCGCCAGCCTGAAAGGACTGCAGTTCGAGCTTTTTGGTGCTACTTATTATTTCACCAATATCATTGCCAATGTGCTAAACCTGATTGTACTTACCGCAGCACTGTCGGTCTACAACAGCTGTGTGTACAGCAATTCACGCATGCTATTCGGGTTAGCCGAGCAGCGCAATGCGCCCAAGTTTCTCACGAAACTGAACAGTAACCACTCGCCTATTAACGCGATTTTGGTTTCTGCGGGATTGGTGGCTGTATGTATCGTAATCAACAAGATTATGCCAGAGAAGGCCTTGGAGGTATTGATGAGCTTGGTGGTATCCTCTTTGGTGATCAACTGGATTATGATATCCCTCACGCACATCTTTTTCAAAAGAAATCTGCGAGCCAAAAAGGAAAAATCACGTTTCCCGACTGTTTTCTATCCACTGAGTAACTATATCAGCCTGCTGTTTCTATTGGGGGTACTGCTGATGATGTGGTTCACTGGATTAAAGATCTCCGTCGAGCTTATCCCGATTTGGTTGATCCTGCTTTACATCAGTTACCTACTTGTACAGCGAAATCGTAAACGATCCGAATAACCCCTTTTTTTTTATCTGTCTTGCTGAACATGCCAGCAATGCGCAGAAAAAAACGACTCAAAAAAGAAAATAGGCTGTCTAAAACATAAACATTTTAGACAGCCTATTTTGTATAATCATCTCCTAAATCGTTCCTAAGCCTTAGCTTTCTTCTTCATAGGACCACTGCTGTAGCTTATCCTGCAATATCCTCGATATTTTATTGAAGTAGCGCTTCTGCTTATAGCCCATCACCCATTGCACACCTTGCACGGCATTGGTACAGAATATTTCGTCGGCCTGCTTCATGATTTCCGGACTAATTTGCGCCTCTACAACCTGAATATCCTCTGCTGCAGCCATATCCATTACCACCTTGCGCATCACACCAGCCACGCAACCTTCGGTAATCGCCGGTGTGTATAGCACCTTCTCGTAGTATACAAAGATATTAGACGTCAGCGCTTCGCACAGATACCCCTCTTGGTTTAAGATAAACACCTCATCGTAGGCAAATCGTTTCTTATAGATGCCTGCCATCACGTAGATAAGCGCATTATTTGATTTCAAATGCGACAGATCACTATATGGTTTCTTAAACTCGGTATATAGATCCACGATAAGGCCCAGTTTTTTATCTCGTAGAGAAGTCGCAATACGCGACACCTGCAGGCAATAGACAGGCTTGTTGCTTTCAGGTGCATACAAGCCCCCGCCGGCACGGTAAACAATGAGTCGAACCCTTGCCTGCTGTCCAATCATATTGTTCTTCCGAACAAGCTCCTCCGTCTTGGAACGAATGAAAAACTCGTCGAATTTGGTAAACTCTTCCAGCTGCAGGGTTTGCATCCCACGTTGTAGTCGCTCGATATGCTGTTTCAAAAAGCGGATATCCCCATCTTTCCACAACATCGTTTCAAATAAACCGTCACCATAGCGCAAAGCACGGCTATCGATACTGGCTATATGCTGGTTCTCGGCAATAATTTGCCCGTCAAAATTGATATATTGTAATGACATACGTTTCTCGCTAGCTGTTAATCCTGTGCATCCATCGTATTGGAATACGAACGCCATTTATCCAGCGCCTGCTGGAAATCTTCCGGCAACGGCACCTCGAATTCTACAAATTGTTTAGTACGCGGGTGTACAAAGCCCAAAGAGCGAGCGTGCAGAGCCTGCCGAGGCAAAAGCTCAAAACAATTATGGACGAACTGCTTGTATTTATTGAAAACCGTTCCCTTCAAAATTTTACTTCCACCGTATAATTCATCGGAAAACAACGGGTGGCCAATGGACTTTAAATGCGTACGAATCTGGTGCGTCCGCCCTGTTTCCAATTCACATTCGATCAACGTGACATACCCCAAACGCTCTAGAATACGGTAATGTGTTACTGACCATTTCCCCTTTTCCTCACTATCGTACATATCCATCACGCGGCGGTCCTTCAAGTTACGACCTATATAACCAGTGATGGTTCCGTCCTCCGATAAATCGCCCCATACCAAAGCTACATATTGCCGTTTTATGGAGTGATCAAAAAACTGCTTTGCCAAATGTGTCATCGCCCATTCGTTTTTGGCGATCACCAGTAGCCCCGAAGTATCCTTATCTATGCGGTGCACTAAACCCGGGCGTCCTGTGTTGCCCGGCATTGTCGGCAATTGGTTAAGGTGAAAGGTCAATGCGTTGACCAACGTACCTGTATAATTGTTGTAGCCGGGATGTACGACCATGCCCGCTTCTTTGTTTACCAACAAGACGTCGTCATCCTCAAACAGAATGTTTAAGGGAATATCTTCGGGATATACTTCAGTATCGCGCGGTGGATCCGGCAACACTAAGGTAATCACATCCAAGGGCTTCACCTTGTAACTCGCTTTCGCCAATTTACCGTTTACAAACACCGTCTCTGCCTCTATCGCATGCTGAATACGATTTCTGGAGGTATTCTCCACCCTGTTCATCAAGAACTTATCCAAACGTAAGGGAGCCTGTCCTTTGTCAGCCTCTATACGCAAATGCTCAAAAAGTTCCTGCTCGTCCTGATCCTGAAAATCTAATTCTTCTGCCATTACGCAAAAATATCGAAATCCTTCAAAATCTACTAACTTTGTCTACGTATTATGTTAACATTCGATTTCTATAGTCCTGAAGAGGAAATTTTCCATCCGCTCTACGCGGAGAAGAAGGTACGTGTCTTCGTTAAGCGTGATGACCTTATTCATCCTTATATATCAGGCAATAAGTGGCGAAAGTTAAAATATCCACTAGCCGAAGCGAAGTACAACAGTAAGGAAAACTTGGTGACGTTCGGTGGCGCCTGGTCTAATCATTTGCTGGCTACCGCCTGTGCCGGCGCAAAATTTGGCTTCCAGACCCACGGTTTTGTACGCGGTGAGCGTGTGGACAACCCTGTGTTGAAGCTCTGCTCCTTATTCGGTATGCACTTGACTTTTGTAGACCGCACAAGCTACAAAGACAAGAAAGACCTTTTCGAGCAGCATTTTGGCACGGACGCTAAAGCCTACTTTATTGATGAGGGTGGTTATAGTGTGCTCGCCGCAAAGGGATGTAGTGAGTTAATAGGCGAACTGACGCATCCCTACGATCATATCTTTTGCGCCTGCGGAACGGGCGCAACAGCTGCCGGATTACTTATGGGCCTGCAGCAAGCCGACTTAACAACCCAGCTCCACACCATACCTGTGTTAAAGGGCGGCCAATTTATCAAACAAGCCATTACCGACCTCGGCATAACGCTGGACGAACGCTTCCATATGCACCTCGAATACCACTTTGGTGGATATGCCAAAACGAAACCTGAACTCATCGCATTTGTCCAACAGTTTACAAAAGGTACGGGCATACTCATCGAACCAACCTATACCGGAAAAATGTTTTTTGCACTTCACGATCTGCTGCAAAAAGACGAAATAGCAGAGGGTCAACGCCTACTGCTCGTGCACACTGGCGGACTTACCGGCTTGTTGGGCATGCTGGATAAATTTTAAACAATTTCTCATCAGCAGAGATCCACAATCTCCCATTGCTTAAGTCCTTCTGCGTTACAGCAGCTACCTACCTTATAAAAATTCGCTTGGCGATCTAAATGAAGGAATTATTCTATTTTCTTTATCTCTTTTGCCACCTATAGATCGCTATCCATCAACACCGCAATCCCATAAAACCACACTTAAATTAAGTAAAATAAAAATAGATTTAAACAATAGCTGTAAAAGAAAATAAAAAGTATAAAAAGCAGCACAACGTCGTTAAAAAGCTACATATTTTCCTAAAAAACAAAATTTACTTGCTTAAAAAAAACAATAAAACTCAAATTTTGTAACGCAAACAACACAACTGTACATCATAAAATGTAGACACAATCATTATATGTTTTAACAAACAAAAAAAATTATGAGAAAGAAATATATAGCACCAATAATAACCATGGAAATTTTATTTTTAGAATCTGGCATAGTAACAGGCTCCTCTGTCATTAAACCGGGCAATCCGGATGCGCCATTCACGCCCGAGTTGGACAACTGGGAAAGCAATGGTTCTGACTTTCGCGATATCGACATCTAAACAGCACAAGAATCTTTTAGACCACCAAGACTAAACACAAAAGAGATGAGCAATATAAACTTCAGTTTAACGCGATTTATACAAGCCGCTACCCTATTTGTACTCTTGCTACACCTAGCTTCCTCATGCAGCAAAAATGATTCTATTGTCCCTACTGGCGAGCCGGGCAATGCGGCACTAAAGATTGAACTTACTAGTATAGAAGATGCAATCTGGCAGAACAATCCCATGGAAAGCATGGTCAGATCAGCGGTGAACCGCGGAAGCCAGACTAACAAGAGCGACATTCCGAAGGAAAAAATGGTCGCCCTCGGCACCCTTGACGTGTTGATAAGCGCTACCGAAAGTAAACCCTTCAAAATTCCAGCACCTACAACGGTAGATTCCGCTGCCGGGGCACGCATGGCTGCGGTCGGAGGCACTAAAATGAGTACGAGTAGAATGACCAACGGCGTCTATTACCGTCTCATTATGTTCGATCAGAACAACAACCAAGTGGTCAACCAAGTTATTGCATCAGGCAGCGATCCGAACATCAGGGTAGACGGATCACGAACCTATCGCTGGTATGCTTTATCCGTGAACGAAACGCAACCTTCCGTACCGACAGTAAACACCGCTGGTATGGTAACGCGAGCCTCCTTGTTTAATAAGGATGTACTTTACGCATCCGGAAGCATCAGTACCGTCGACGGCGATAATTTCTTAAACATACAGTTTAAACGGAAAACAGCGCGCACCCAAGTACGTCTAAATGTGCGCGGAGCATTCGGCACAATCAACAATGCTACACAACTTACGCTAGTTAAAGGTCCACAGAATGCTCCCTATACTAGTATGGGCGACTTCAACATCCTGACGGAAAGCTTTTCCAACATTAGCTCAAGCCCTGCAAGTGTGAACGGAGCAAGCATGGAGCTTGCCAACGACGAGCCAAGCAATACCGTGAAACTTGCCAACTTCTATACACTTGACACACAACCCATAGCGGCAAACCAACTGAAGGTCGTGGCCAACAGAATTGACATACGCATTGATGACGGCAGGGATCGCGTATTCAGCAACATTGGCACCATTACCTACCAAAACGAGCATACGCCGGAAATAGGCGGTAGTCTTGCGCTCAGTTTGAGGCTTCTCGAATCAGCCGTTAAGGTAAAAGGAATTATGTGGGCTCGCAGTAATATTGTATATGACAGCAACAAGACAGACCGATATCGACTCAAATCCAACCCGGGCGGGTCTAGCCCTTCCACACGAGATACCGAATTTTGGAATTGGGGGTCCGAAACACCGAATGGCGCAGTAGCCAATGTTGACCCATGTACACGCATTTATCCAGAAAATACCTGGAGAATGCCCACCAGTGCCGAATGGCAATCCATAGGACAGCCTGATGAGAAAAAAGAGGTTTTGGGTCTGTTTTTTGGTGCACAGTATGCATACGTTTGGAACAGAGATAGCGACTATCCCGCAAACCCATCCTATGACGATAACAACCTGTTTCTCTCCTTTGGGGGATATCGCACAACCAACAATGCCGTCGTTGGAAGTCCAGTAGGTATATTTATCGGCTTCTTTGCCACCGGAGAGTGCCATTATTGGACAGGGACACCAACAGGAACAAATACAGCTACCGCCGTGCGGTCATCTTTCACCCGCTTTTTCTGGGGCTTTTCCTGGGGAAATGTAACCTATCCGAACAGCAACAAATCGGAAGGCAGAAACATCCGTTGCGTAAGACGTATAGTCAACAACTAGCCTACCCTTTTCTACGCTGCTACTAAATAACCAGCACATATAGCAGGTCTCCGGAACAAAACCGTAGGCCTGCTCTTGTGAAATACAGCCCCAACCAACATATGTGCCGTGTACCTTTGTTAACCCTACAAGTTTTAACAAGAGTTTAATAAACTGGTAATGATTTGGTTAATTTAGAAACTGATCTTTATACAATGAAACGTACGCATGCGCATTCCACTCGTTTGATCGTTTACAGTATCGGACTATTAACCGTAATGGCTTGCACCCCGAAGAGCCCTGCTATCAAAATGAAGGGCTCGGATACCGAGGTTAACCTCGCCGTTACCCTTGCGGAAAAGTACACCATAATGGATCCCGACTTCAGCATCGCCATCTCCGGTGGAGGATCAGGCTTGGGCATCACCTCTCTATTGAACGGACAAGCGGACATCGCCAACTCCTCGCGTCCGTTATCGCAAGAAGAAGTAGCGCAGTTTAAGCAAAAGAACATCCCTTTGCGCAGCATTGTCTTTGCCGAAGATGCTACAGCATTCATTGTGCACGATGCCTTGCCGCTAGAGGAAATCGATATTGAAACGCTGGGGAAGATCCTGAGTGGCGAGATTAAAAACTGGTCGGAGATTGCAGACGTACAGCTTCCTATTAACATCTATGGTCGCCAAAGCAGCTCGGGTACCCATTCATTCATCAAGAAAAAACTAAAAATTGAGTTTTCGAATGCCGCGAAGGAGATGACCGGAAACGCACAGATTATTGAAGGCGTAAAGGCTGATCGATCAGGCATTGGCTATGTAGGAGCTGGTTATGTGGCACATGACCCATCTGCGGGGCAACATGTTAAAATTCTAAAAATTAAACAGCATAAACAAGAGCCTGCACAATCTCCGATAGATCCCGAAGCAATCAATGCCCGTCGCTATTACTTCCAGCGCCCCCTTTACCAATATGTGCTCGAAAAGTCTTGGGACAAGGTGAAACCATTTATCGACTTTGAAAAGAGCGCAGCGGGCAGATCTTTAATTGAAGAACACGGTTACTACATTATCGACAACGATGAAATATAAAACGCGACTATCCATCGACCTGCTGTTTAAGTACATCTTTAAAGTTACCGGTTTACTGGTTCTTGTATTATTAGGTGCTATTCTCGCGATGTTGGTGTACAACTCGGCGGCATTCTTTTTGGATGTTCGGCCTACCGATTTTATCACCGGCCTTGAATGGAACCCCACCGGAGCAAGCCCGAAATACGGAATACTCCCCTTGGTGTTAAGCACCACCTTGGTGACGCTAGGCGCCATGGCTATTGCTATACCATTGGGTATTGGCACGGCCGCCTTCATCGCCGAATATGCCGGCCCACGATTGAAAAACATCCTGAAACCAACCATTGAGATGCTCGCAGCCATACCATCGGTAGTAATCGGGTTTCTCGGCATTGTGGTCGTAGGCCCAGGAATCGCCAATATGGCCGATCTCGCGAACGGACTAAACGCACTCAATGGAGCCATACTGCTGGCCATCATGGCACTCCCCACCATCATCACCGTTGCTGAAGACGCCATCCACGCTGTACCCAAAACATATAAGGAAGCGAGCTATGGTGTTGGCGCCACGAAATGGCAAACACTACGTAAAATAATTATTCCTGCCGCTGCTCCCGGCATAATAGCTGCTGTGATGCTGGGTGTAGGTCGCGCCATTGGCGAAACCATGACCGTCTTAATGGCCACAGGCAATGCTTCGCTACTTCCGAACGGTATGTTTGCTTCGGTCAAAACTATGACGGCCACTATAGCCATAGAAATGGGCGAAGTGCCCTACCAAACAACACATTATTACGCACTCTATGCGATCGCTGCCGTCTTGTTCATCATGACACTCGTCGCCAATATGCTGGGCGAATATTTTATAAACCGTTTTAGAAAATACCATGCAGCTTAAACATAAATTGACGCATATCGTAGAATGGGGAACCTTGTTACTGAGTACCCTACTCGTTTGCTTTTTCTTGGTCGTGATCCTCTACGAGATTTTCTCCAAAGGAAGCGCCGTCATCAGTTGGGACTTTGTTTCTTCTCTCCCTACCGAAGGCATGACCAAAGGTGGAATTTTAACCCCGATAGTCGGAACGGTTATGTTGACCTTACTGACCGCCCTATTCTCCATCCCTTTTGGCGTATGCTGCGCCGTCTATCTGCAGGAGTATGCTGAAAGCAACTGGCTTACACGACTGATTCGCGCTTCTATACGGAACCTATCGGGCGTGCCCTCCATTATCTACGGTCTGTTTGGCCTAGCCCTCTTTGTGCAAGGCTTGCAACTGGGCACTTCATTACTTGCTGCGGGATTAACCTTGGGACTGCTTTCCCTGCCTTACATTATCACCACAACAGAAGAAGCCTTGCTCCGCATTCCCAACAGCATGCGCGAAGCAGCCTTGGCCGTTGGTGCTACTAAGTTTGAAACCATCAAAGATATTGTACTTCCCTCGTCCATGTCGGGAATTTTGACAGGTGTCGTCTTGACATTATCCCGTGCTGCAGGTGAAACGGCGCCCATACTGTTTACAGGAGCAGCCTTTTACATTAACCAAACCAGCCTTTCCGTAAATCAAGAATTTATGGCGCTCCCCTATCACCTCTATATGTTATCCACCCAACATCAATCCATTGACGAGGTACGCCCAATTGCCTACGGCACAGCACTCGTCTTGGTTATCGTTGTCTTTTTATTAAACCTCACAGCGTTCTACATCCGCTACAAGTACAGACAGAATGAAAAATAAATTATCGGTTGAAAACCTCCGGATAAACTTTGGACAAAAGGAAGTGCTCAAAAATATCAATGTTTCTTTCGTCGAACATGAGATAACCGCATTGATTGGACCTTCGGGATGTGGAAAAAGCACCCTACTACGAAGCTTAAACCGCATGCATGATCTTTCCCCCGATGCCAAGATATCGGGCAGGCTCCTTCTAGATGGCACCGACATATACGGAAAGGATATTCAACCCACCAAAATTCGGCAACGCATTGGTATGGTGTTTCAAAAAGCTAACCCTTTTGCAAAAAGCATTTACGACAATATCACTTACGGATTAAAGATCAATAATTTGCCACACGGCAAGGATATCGTTGAAAAAGCGCTACGGGAAGCCTTCTTGTGGGATGAAGTCAAAAATGATTTAAAAATGCCCGCAACGCGCTTGTCTGGTGGCCAACAGCAACGCTTATGTATCGCCCGCACGGTCGCACTACGCCCAGAAGTTATTTTGATGGACGAACCTTGTTCGGCGCTCGATCCTGTAAGCACCCTTAAAATAGAGGAGCTAATCAGCGATCTTAAGGGTCGTTACACCATCGTGATTGTTACGCACAACATGCAGCAGGCGCAACGTATCGCCGACAAGACTATTTTCATGTACCTCGGCGAAGTCAAGGAAGAAGGGCCTACAAGCCAAATATTTAACCAGCCACAGCACGAACTAACATCCAATTATATCAATGGACAGTTTGGTTAGCGCATCTTTTGTGAAACAACTATTCTCCTAGCGTATTTAACTGCTGACAAATTAGCATCGTTATCATTCATATGAAGAACAAGTCGACAATAAAAAAGGGAGATTGAAAAAAAGCACAGCTAAACTGCCAGCATGACAGCCACAAATAGCAGCCCATTTGACAGCTGTCAGATCAGCATCTGCAATAAAAAGGCCTATCCGTACAATTCACGGTAAAAAGCAGTATAAAACGTTGAAAATTCTTAAAAAAAAGCTGACACAAGAATATCGGCATAAAATTTGAACATAGGTTATCATTCATAATTTAGGTTAATAATTGGTTAGTTAGTAAAAATCCTGAAGCTCCCCGCTTCAGGATTTTTTTATACACAAACGTAGTTTAAAAACTGTATTATTCCCTCTTCAAATGTTAAAAAGTGTTAAGAAACAAAAGATAAAATAACATAGTTGATAAAACAACGTTTTAAAGGTAATTCATAATTTCATAATTTAGGTTAATAATTGGTTTGGTAAAATCCTGAAGTTCCCCGCTTCAGGATTTTCTTTTTTAACTGCTATATCGCCTACAAAAACAGGATAAAGGCTATTAGTGAAATCTAACAAAGATAACAAGCCGATATGATGCTTTGGCGCGATGTATGCACCTTAAAAACAAAGACACAAAATCTAACACCGAGACACAATGAGCTACCATAAGATCGAAGATTTAGTTGAAGAAACAATTGTATTCATCGACAAAAACGTAGAGTCTATTGAGGAAAAACGCAATTTCTTCTTCAACCTGTTCATATTTCAAAATCTATTCGACTGCAGTTTCACGCATTTTAGACAAATAGACATTTTGATCAAGAATAACTTTACCTACCGCATACCCATCGACGAGCTATTAAACAAACAAGACTTGCTAAATGATCAGCTCGCATCAGACAGCGATTGGCTTCCTGTAAAGATAAACGGGCAAGAGGTGGGCGATGTCTATTTCCAGAGCACAGACCAACATCTGTATTTCGATGCAGGTAGTGAAATGTGGAATGCACTCAGCGCCGAGAAGGGATTAGGAGATGCCCCATCAGTCCTATCAACCAAGCAACTGCTACATCAAATCCTATCGCTATGTTTCGACCACGATACGTGGCTTTTCGCCCGTTGGTATGCAGTACTAGTCGAAGATATGCTAGAAGATGCCTTGCTTGAGAACAGCATGCCGGCTTGGTTGGAAGACAAAATCATGCTCGATATTCGCCGGATGGCAATAGCCATAGATATACCCGCGCTATTTAAAGCGACAAAAAAGCAGGATCGCTACTTCAGCTATCCAACTTTAACGCATTTCAAGCAAGATGAAGATATTTCTTATGCGTTCGAAGGACGCTTTCTTTTGGAGCTGCAGACCGATGTAGAAGGGCTGCAACGCCAATTTCAAAAACAGGTAAGGGATCGGGAACTTGCACAAGCTGCCAAAGCGAAGTTGCCGGAAAAGATGTTACTGCTGGAACAGGAGCTGCATAACTATTTAAGAGGATGGAGCTATGGCGGTTATATTCTCAATGGAGAAGACAAAACTATGATCTGGTATCAAGACAACGTTGCCCATCCCAACATCGCGGATGATGGTTTTTATCGAAAGTTTGTCTATGTTCACTTTGACATGGGTATGGAAGCCCTGCGAGCGATCTACGCCTTACAACACGGGTTGATACTGCGCTGGCAGCATGCAAATCCGTCCTTACATCCAGCAGACTTTCACATGTACCGCGACATTATGCCATTCTTGACCGAAGAACAACAGCGTAGCCGACACTTCAATGCCTATGGACTACTCAAATACCCCTTAAAAGATAAAGATAGCGCCTTGCTAAAGCGTATAGACTTCCTAAAAGATTGTCTAAAAACCGCAGAATCCTCGTACTTCAACTTACTGACGAACGAATTTCCATCGCACTTTTTCAAGCGAGACCTAGATGAATTGCTGTATACCATGGAAAATGGCGTTGACGATACGGGCATTATCCCAGAAGATATCGTCATTCATTCCAGCATAAGTGCAAAACAGCTTTTCGCTTTTCATCAAGCGGAGATGGGAAACAATACGCTGTTAAACGAGCTATTCCCTGATCAAACCGAACCCGTAATGCCAAAATTGAGATCGGCATTGAGCTTCAGAAAAGTAGACAACGAGGAGGTTTTCCTGAACGAAGCAGTCCAAGATAACATCTAGTAGGTACCAACATCCATCTCCAAAAAATTTGGAAAGCAAGATTATGTTCAGTCGATATTATTGTCGATAAAATAGACCTATCGAGACGCTGTGCATACCAAAACTGCTGTCGACGACCCGACTAAAAGCCGAATATGGCGTAAAATTGTAGCGCGCCTGCATTCCGAAATCCCTGATACGCAGCTTCAGCGACTGTCCGATGAAGACGCTGCTCAGGGGTTTGATAAACGTAGGATTGTCTTTATCGGTCTTTACGTCTCTGGGTAAAGCAGCATATGCGTCTCTAGCTCGCAAATCGTCATAAAAATAAAAAGCATAACCCACGGCTGTACCCCACTCGACATCCACGTAGCGCCGGTAACTAAGGGGAAAAACTTTATCGAACTGCGCACCTACGAAACCCGAAAAAGATCGCGTAATTGCCGTCTCCTCACTTCTACTGTAATTAAATCGACGCTGCGCTGGAAAGTTCAGCGAAGTTCCGTAGTTGACGACCGATCGTTCGGAACGCTTTTGCCTGATCCAAAAGCCAATATTCGGAGCAACATTCATATGCTGCCTCATCGATCCCAAAGGAACAGTTACACCGCCCTCTGCAACAACCCGCTCAAAGCGCGCCGAGTAAACGCCGGCCGCGATCGTACTGTCCTTTAACTCTTGACCACGTAAGTGCACTGCTGCACACAGTGCAATAATGAGAAATCCTATATTTTTCATCGCATTAAAAGTTTATAAATGGAAAGGATCGACGGGCATTTTCATTCCATAGGCCAATCTGTAGGCCTGACACTGCTTCCGAAACATTAAACAAACCTATTTGTAGACCACTCAGCTGCCTAGATCTGTTAACCAGCCCCAACTGTATGCCCTTGGTGTAATCACTTTTGTTATACGTGCCCACAGCAACTCCATTAAAACGCTCCGAAAAATTTCCGATTCCAGAAATATGCAGGCCTCGTAGCCTGCTAGCGCTTGCATAAGCCACTTGGACACTAAGTCCATCCAGTTCATTACCGAAATTGTACATGGATACGCTCACGCCGCGGTGTACTGTACCGCGCTGTAAAAATCCACCTATTCCAAGATTCACGCCATGAGAGACCAAGGTTGTGGGCTCCTCCTTTATGCGTGTAGGATCTGCATAGAGCAATACCATGGGTGAAAGGACGAATAGATCGATGTTTACCCCATTTACTTTTTGCATCAGCGAAGCGTCGTCCAAATGCCCTATTCCAACAACCAGCCCATTTACATTAGCAGTCTCCATACTCATAGGCGAGAGACTAAAAATTTTTGTACGTTGTGCCTGCACCTGAGTAACCAGCAGCAGCAAAGCACCTATTGCAATTTTTTTCATGGTACTATTGATTTATGTACATCAAATTTATTGCTGATTTTCACAAAAAAATTGTGTAAATAAATAATAATAAGCTAAAAATTTGCGATATTCACAAAAACACAAAGCAAAGATGCTATGTTCCAAGAGAAACTAATTGCTACGCTTTATAAAAAGAAAGCACCGTCAACTTCGCTAATCACAGAGTTGGCCAATGTACTAGATATAAGTTACGACGCGGCACACCGTCGTATATCAATGAAAAGTAAATTCTCCGTGGATGAGGCCGTGGTCATAGCCAAGCATTATGGAATATCCTTGGACAATCTCTTCGCGGGACAGGAGCAGGTGTTGGTAAAAAAAACAGAAGAGATCAAAAATTTCCAAGGTTTATCCGTTTATTTCGAAAGCGCCTATCGCTCTTTACGAGAACATCCAGCAGAAGAATCCACACAGATCTACTATTCGGCAAAAGATATTCCGCTATTTTACACCATTCAAAGTGGGCTGCTCTCAAAATTTAAATCCTTTGTTTGGTTGAATTTATTGGCGAACGAAGAAGATGCCCCAGCCTTTTCTTCTTTTCAAATACAAGCCCCGTTGGTAGAAAGCAGCCAAAATCTTTACGGCTTTTATGAAAACGTAAGCAAACATGAGATTTGGAACGACACCACCATCAACAGTACTTTGCAACAAATCGTTTATTTCTTCCAAGCCGGCTTACTCACGGGCGAAAACGCCGTTGAACTTTGCGAACAAATAAAAGAGTTACTGTTTAGTTTGGAGCAACAATGTATGCCTAACAATGAGCAGTATAAGCTCTATTACCATGAGCTTTTAATTTTGAACAATAATGTACTGGTGTCTGATCAGCAGCAGCGATCCCTGTTTGTGCCTTATACAATGCTAGGATACTTCATTACAAAAGACGAGCGTACCTGCCGCAATGCCTTGGATTTTTTCCATCATCAGTTTAAAAATTCCAAATTGCTAAACACAGCCGGCACCCGAGATCGAAAAATATTCTTCAACAGGGCCTATCAAAAAATTGAATTTTACAAACAACAGGTATTATCAACACAAGATTTCAATTACTTATAACGGTCGGGAATAAACCTAGCTCCACCAACAGGCCTCATTGATCGGCTTCTGTTGATTCAGCCAAAAACATAGTATTAGCTACTTTTTATATGCAAAAGCACCTGATATTCCGAGAGCTCAGGTAGATCGGCCTTCTCTGGCCTATATCGAATCATGAAATATTGGAGAGCATCCCCTTTCAGACCAGTCAAACTTGCAACTACTTCTGCTGTAAACCACTGATCCAACGATAATTTATCCTGCTCCGTCCAAACATCAGATGCTACAGCATCGCTTTCCTTTCTACGCAATAAAGCGACTAGCTTACTCAGGTTTACCGTGGCCAGTGCAGCAGTACTACCGGATGCGACATGTCGTGGCCAATAGGGATCAAATCCACCACGTTGCACAAAAATGCCAAGACGCCTTTCATTTAATTTCTGTCGTGCGAAACGGCGTTCCATCACGCGCCTCCAACCACTACTATCTCGAGAAGCCGATCGCATGCGATCGATAACCACTTCTTCCAACATATGGGGCAGAGGTTCGAGCAAGATCTCCTGCGTGGTATCCCGCTGCATAATCGGCATCACTGTCGGGTGATAGCCTGCTGCACTGATAGCGATGCTATCGCCGGGTCGCAGCTGATGGATAGTAACCCGCCCTCCTTTATCACTTAAAAACTCCTGGTTGTACACACGCACCTTTGCCCCCACCACAACACGACTACTGAATTTATCACGAACGAGGATGATTGATTGTTGCCCTGAGGCATAAAAGCCAATCAATATGGCGGAGATAGCGAGTACAGTTTTCATAGCTAGGAGTTGATGCCTACAAAAAACGCACTTAAAAACCTATGCAACAAACTTTTAACAAGCTTTAACGCATCTTCCACCTGCCGCTGTATACGCTGTTTACTATTCGCTCTCCATAACATGGTGATGTATACCGAAACTCGCTCCTATTAAGCGAAGCACGACGAATAGCAAGGCTACAGGATGTTAAAACCTAGAGATCAGATGGGTTCTTCGCGGAGAACTGAAATCCAGCCTGCTGTATCTTATCAGCGCTAACAGCCGCATTTTTCAACAACTCGATAGACAACTCTCCCAACGCCAATTTCAAAAGGAAGCTTGGCACGGGCAAAACTAGCGAAGAACCGGATTGCTTGGCCAGCAAGGCCTTCGTCAATGCAAGTTGTGAAACAGGATGGGGCGCAACGGCATTTACCGGTCCCACAACATGATCATGCGCCGCCACAAATGCATACAAGGAAACCAAATCTGCCAATCCAATCCAGCTAAAACACTGTCTTCCCGAAGCAAAACGAGGCGCTATGCCAAAGCGAAAAGAAGCTGATAAAGCCTTCCACATGCCTCCGCTAGGATGCAGCACCAATCCGGTACGGATCCAAGCCACGCGAATCCCTCGCGCTATCAGCGGCGATGTAGTGGCTTCCCACTTACGGCACACATCAGCCAAGAACCCTTTGCCAGCGGGGTCGTCCTCTTTAAATAGCTGACCAGCTTTTCCTTCACCATACCAGCCTACGGCAGAAGCCGAAACAAAGGTTTTTACTTTTCGACCATGTGCCATTATCCAATCCACCAATAGCTTCCCACTCTCGGTTCTACTCTTTAGCAGCAGTTCTTTGCGCTTGCGTGTCCAACGCTTTTCAGCAATGTTGGCGCCCGCCAAGTGGATGATGGTGTCGATATCTTCAGATAATGATGGATCAATAAACCGTTTATTCACGTCCCATAAACAGTACTTCACCCGTGGTGAAGGATCTAGAGCAACTTCACCACGAACCAATATCGTCAACGTGACATCGGGATAATGTTCAAGCAGATAGGCAATCAGTGCCTTCCCGACAAATCCAGTACCACCGGAAATCAAGATATTCTTCATGATAAAACAGGTTGTATATTTTTAACGATACGCATCGATTTGCGCCAATTAATTACGTTTATCCAAATCACCTTCTCGTTCATAAAGCTCCGTATCCAAGATATGATTGCTTGTCTTTACCTCCTCGAGCACGCGATCCATCTCATGGATCAGATGAACAAGCTTCTTTACATTAGGATCTTTCAAATCCTCGACATGGGAAAGTTGGAAATCATACACATCACCATCCTCGAAAGCGTCCATAATGTGACGCATTTCTCCCGCCGTAGCTATATTCAAAATATCCGTAAACAAGTGCTCACGTGATACAAAAAGTGTCCGCAAAGATTTTACTATTTGAGGTCTGTATTCCATTGTTGTGGCTGTTTTCTAATAGAACAAAAGAACAAGTATTTTGTCTTAAAAAAAGTAAATCTTTTCCATATAACCGATAAGGAACAATAATGATAAGCTATCTCCCATCTCGTAGAAAGGGGCTAATAAAAAAGAGGGAGCAACTCTTCGGTGGTCACCTTGCCGAAAAAAATCGGCAGGTCTACATTCATTAGCACCTGTCCTATCGCCTGCGGATCATGTTTTTTCCCAATTAATACCGCTTCCAACTCTTCGATAGGCCGCGATGAAAAAAAATCACCATAGATCTTGGCCTGCTCTATCGTCCCTTTATGTACATCTAGATGAATTTCAATAAATCCTGCCGGAATCTTTATCGCTTTATTAAAATTGTAATCTGGCGAAAACCCGAAATTCCATTCCCAGGTGCTATACTTTTCAAGGGCAAGCCTGCGTATTTCCTCCACGTCCTCCGCTGTAAACTGATATTGCTTCGAATCCGTTGAAGCATGCAATATCTCGTCGATCAACATCGACTTAAACTGCCCTAGTTGAAAATCTGCTGGAAAATGATCTATCAAATTGGTCACCCGTCCACGATTGGATTTCACAGCTTTATGCGTAAATTTTAATGGATTCACTTTTAGCGCGTCAGCTAACACGCTCATATCTGAATTCAACAAAATAGTCCCATGTTGCAGCATCTTACCCTTCTTCACGGTCTTGGCATTTCCGCTGAACTTCTTCCCATCGACAAGCAGATCATTACGACCTTCCAACTTTGCAGAAACGCCAATTCTCTGCAATAGATTAATGACAGGCTGCGTGAAAGTAGCAAACTCGGTAAAGTCATTGTTGCCCAACAAGGTATGAAAGGAAAAGTTAAGGTTTCCAAGATCATGGTACACCGCTCCACCGCCAGAAAGTCTCCTCACAACATCAATTTTGTTATCTTCTACATAGTCCAAGTTGATTTCGGCCAAGGTATTCTGAAACTTACCTACAATGATCGAGGGAGCATTGACGTACAGTAGAAAAATATCTTCCGTTGGGAATCGATTTAACAAATATTCTTCAGATGCTATATTAAAATACGCATCGGTATAAGGAGATTCTATGACAAGCATACTAGTACAATAAGTATTTCAAATTTAATCCCTTTATCATTACAGTCTATCCCTAGATTGTCAAAATTGATTAAGTTATTGAAAATATGCACGCTACTTCCTGCAGTATATCGGTTTCATCCTTCAAAAAGCTCTCCTTGACCATCAGCCAGCCTCTGCATACGTACAGCGCTTCATATACGGAAAACAATAACGCAAAGTCCAAGATCAATAAGGTTTCCTCCAACCTCGACAAGCCGACGATGGCTATCAAAATCATCTCCTCATCCATCAATACCTGACCAACAGACATCAACGTCTCGCTCTCAAACATCAGTGTTCCATTCTAGAACATCAGTATAGCTTTGTAGAACATCAATCTTGATGCCTTAAAGATCAATGTTACATTGTTGAACATCAACGTCGATCCGCCGCAGATCAACCAACGAATGCTACGTAGCATTCGTTAGCCGACAATTCAATTAACTATAACAACACCCACCTTCCCCAAACAAAAGGTTGTCACAAACATTTTGTAAGATTCCTAAGAGATGCTGAAGAACGCCAACGGCGCACAGTCGTCTGTTTTCCCGACATTGAAGCACGTCTTTGTCCGTTTGATGCACAAATGAATAACTGATGTCTATGAAGGTGCAATAAAGACATCCGTCAAACAAAACCTGATGCTACGCAAGCAGATTCCGTCGTTCTCCGATACGGAAAAAACACGTGCGGAAGAGAACCGAACATCTTACAACTGGAAGAAAACAGGTGAAGACGAGTTCCTGAAGCCCATCAAAGGAAAGTATCTTCTTGCCGAGAAACGCATGCTACGTAGCATGCGCAGCTTTGAAAATGCCGAAAAGTGGATCGTAGGCTCCCTGAAGGCCGTTTTGTTAATCGAAAGTAGTGCGTATTGGGTAATGCGTATTGCGAACTAGATGGCGTATAAAACACAAAGGCCCCTCCAGTTTCCTGAAGGGGCCTCGTTTAAAATTAGGCGCCGACCTACTCTCCCACCTGTTACGGCAATACCATCGGCTCTGGCGGGCTTGACTTCTCTGTTCGGAATGGGAAGAGGTAGACACCGCCGATATAGGCACCTGAATATCTTTGCAAAGTAAAAAGTCAAAATTCAAAAGTAAAAAACCATACAGGACTTTTTAATTTTTACATTTTAATTTTTAATTGCATGATGACATGCATTGAAAGAAAGAAAAAGAAGGAAGACAACAACGTTCTACCGGCGTGGAAAGCTTCGGGCTATTAGTACCACTCGGCTTTGGTCTCTCAACCTTTACACCTATGACCTATCAACGTTGTCATCTACAACGACCCTATAAGGAAGTCTCATCTCGTGGCTAGTTTCGCACTTAGATGCTTTCAGCGCTTATCTATTCCGGACGTAGCTACCCTGCCGTACACCTGGCGGCATAACAGGTTCACCAGCGGTCCGTCCAACCCGGTCCTCTCGTACTAAGGTCAGATCCACTCAAACTTCCAGCGCCCACAACAGATAGGGACCGAACTGTCTCGCGACGTTCTGAACCCAGCTCGCGTGCCACTTTAATGGGCGAACAGCCCAACCCTTGGGACCTTCTCCAGCCCCAGGATGTGACGAGCCGACATCGAGGTGCCAAACCTCCCCGTCGATATGAGCTCTTGGGGGAGATCAGCCTGTTATCCCCAGCGTACCTTTTATCCTTTGAGCGATGGCCCTTCCATACAGAACCACCGGATCACTATGTCCGTCTTTCGACCCTGGTCGACTTGTTGGTCTCACAGTCAAGCAAGCTTATGCCATTGCACTCCACGTACGGTTACCAAGCGTACTGAGCTTACCTTTGAAAGCCTCCGTTACCTTTTTGGAGGCGACCACCCCAGTCAAACTACCCACCAAACAATGTCCTCGACATGATCGAGTTAGAAACCGAATACAGAAAGGGCGGTATTTCAAGGTTGATTCCACGGATCCTGGCGAACCCGCTTCAACATCTCCCGCCTATCCTACACATCCTGTACCCAATTTCAATGTTAAGCTATAGTGAAGGTGCATGGGGTCTTTCCGTCCCGTTGCGGGTAACCGGCGTCTTCACCGATACCACAATTTCACCGAGCTCATGGCTGAGACAGCGCCCAGATCGTTACACCATTCGTGCAGGTCGGAACTTACCCGACAAGGAATTTCGCTACCTTAGGACCGTTATAGTTACGGCCGCCGTTTACTGGGGCTTCGATTCAATGCTTCTCTTGCGATGACATCCCCTCTTAACCTTCCAGCACCGGGCAGGTGTCAGGCCTTATACTTCATCTTTCGATTTCGCAAAGCCATATGTTTTTGCTAAACAGTCGCCTGGGCCTTTTCACTGCGGCTGCTCTTGCGAGACAGCGCCCCTTCTCCCGAAGTTACAGGGCCATTTTGCCGAGTTCCTTAGCCATGATTCACTCGAGCACCTTAGGATTCTCTCCTCGACCACCTGTGTCGGTTTACGGTACGGGTTTTTATAACCTGAAGCTTAGCGGGTTTTCTTGGAAGTCTGATTACCTGCACTATCCACGCTCCCGAAGGTTTGCGGTACTATCATGTTTCAGCACAGTCTGCGGATTTGCCTACAGTCTGTATACCTACGCACTTTAACGAACTATTCCGTCAGTTCGCGGCAGTGTCACTACTCCGTCACCACATCGCAGTTATAAAAAGTACGGGAATATTAACCCGTTGTCCATCGGCTTGCTCCCTTCGGATGCGCCTTAGGCCCCGACTAACCCTGATCCGATTAGCGTTGATCAGGAAACCTTAGTCTTTCGGTGGGCGGGTTTCTCACCCGCCTTATCGTTACTTATGCCTACATTTGCTTTTCTATAAAGTCCACCATCAGTCACCTGACGGATTCACCCCTCATAGAATGCTCCCCTACCAGATGTAGCTTGTGCTACAAATCCATAGCTTCGGTAATACACTTGATGCCCGTTTATTATCCACGCCCGGCCGCTCGACTAGTGAGCTGTTACGCACTCTTTAAATGAATGGCTGCTTCCAAGCCAACATCCTAGCTGTCTGGGCAACCGGACCTCGTTAGTTCAACTTAGCGTATATTTGGGGACCTTAGCTGATGGTCTGGGTTCTTTCCCTCTCGGCCTTGGACCTTAGCACCCAAAGCCTCACTGCCGGCCATATCTATGTAGCATTCGGAGTTCGTCTGGATTTGGTAGGATTTGACTCCCCCGCACCCAATCGGTAGCTCTACCTCTACTAGACTCTATGCCGACGCTGTTCCTAAAAACATTTCGGGGAGTACGAGCTATTTCCCAGTTTGATTGGCCTTTCACCCCTACCCTCAGGTCATCCGGAAACTTTTCAACGTTTATCGGTTCGGTCCTCCATTACGTGTTACCGCAACTTCAACCTGCCCAAGGGTAGATCACAAGGTTTCGCGTCTACCTCACCTGACTATGCGCCCTATTCAGACTCGCTTTCGCTTCGGCTGCGTCCCTGAAGGACTTAACCTTGCCAGATAAGAGTAACTCGTAGGCTCATTATGCAAAAGGCACGCCGTCACAGAATAAATCTGCTCCGACCGCTTGTAAGCACACGGTTTCAGGTTCTTTTCACTCCCCTGTTCGGGGTTCTTTTCATCTTTCCCTCACGGTACTGGTCCACTATCGGTCTCTCAGGAGTATTTAGCCTTGCCAGATGGTGCTGGCAGATTCCCACAGGATTTCTCCGGTCCCGCGGTACTCAGGATACCACTAGCGTCGTTCCGCTTACGTGTACGGGGCTATCACCCATATTGCCCGGCTTCCCATCCGGTTCCACTTCGCTCGACGAATCACATCTCGTGGTCCTACAACCCCGCTATTGCCGTAACAATAGCGGTTTGGGCTCTTTCCCGTTCGCTCGCCACTACTTGGGAAATCATTATTATTTTCTCCTCCTACGCTTACTTAGATGTTTCAGTTCGGCGCGTTCGCGTATTATACAACATACCTTCAGTATGTTAGGTTGCCCCATTCGGAAATCCACGGATCAAGTCACATTTGCTGATCCCCGTGGCTTATCGCAGCTTATCACGTCCTTCATCGCCTCTGAGAGCCTAGACATCCCCCGTGTGCCCTTTGTTACTTTCTTCGCTCATATACCCCTTTTGCTAGGTATATGGCTGCCTTTGTTCTACTAATCAAACAACTAGTGTTTGACTTTCAAACCATTGTTGTCTTCTCTTGTGTTTTCTTTCTTTCAATATGTCAAAGAACGGATTCGAAGTAAAAAGTCAAAATCCAAAAGTCAAAAACCTTGTAGGTCTTTTTATTTTTTACTTTTTAATTTTTACTTTGAAATGTGGAGAATAACGGATTCGAACCGTTGACCCCCTGCGTGCAAGGCAGGTGCTCTAGCCAGCTGAGCTAATTCCCCTTTTTTGTAGTGGGTAATGGGTAGTGCGATTTCAATGTCGCCATAAAAATTCGCGGTACGCAATACGCTATACGCATTACTTTCCGTAGTCCCGAGCAGATTTGAACTGCTGACCCCTACATTATCAGTGTAGTGCTCTAACCAACTGAGCTACGGGACTAGCTTATCTTTCTCATCTTCTCTCGGTATCCACGTCCTCTCGGGGTGGGCACTTTCTTCTTTTCTTAACGATCATGATGTGGCGCAACGAGTGTCAATTAGGACACTCTAGAAAGGAGGTATTCCAGCCGCACCTTCCGGTACGGCTACCTTGTTACGACTTAGCCCCAATTATCGGTTTTGCCCTAACACGCTCCTTGCGGTTACATGCTTTAGGCACCCCCAACTTTCATGGCTTGACGGGCGGTGTGTACAAGGCCCGGGAACGTATTCACCGCGTCATTGCTGATACGCGATTACTAGCGAATCCAACTTCACGGGGTCGAGTTGCAGACCCCGATCCGAACTGTGAATGGCTTTTAGAGATTGGCATCACATTGCTGTGTAGCTGCCCGTTGTACCATCCATTGTAGCACGTGTGTAGCCCCGGACGTAAGGGCCATGATGACTTGACGTCGTCCCCGCCTTCCTCACCGTTTGCACGGGCAGTCTGTTTAGAGTCCCCACCATTACATGCTGGCAACTAAACATAGGGGTTGCGCTCGTTGCGGGACTTAACCCAACACCTCACGGCACGAGCTGACGACAGCCATGCAGCACCTAGTTTCCTGTCCCGAAGGACTGATCTATCTCTAGATCATTCAGTAACTTTCAAGCCCGGGTAAGGTTCCTCGCGTATCATCGAATTAAACCACATGCTCCTCCGCTTGTGCGGGCCCCCGTCAATTCCTTTGAGTTTCACCCTTGCGGGCGTACTCCCCAGGTGGATGACTTAACGCTTTCGCTTGGACGCTAACTGTATATCGCTAACATCGAGTCATCATCGTTTAGGGCGTGGACTACCAGGGTATCTAATCCTGTTCGATCCCCACGCTTTCGTGCATCAGCGTCAATCACCGCTTAGATAGCTGCCTTCGCAATCGGAGTTCTGAGACATATCTATGCATTTCACCGCTACTTGTCTCATTCCGCCATCTTCAACGGCATTCAAGTTCTTCAGTATCAAGAGCACTGCGACAGTTGAGCTGCCGTCTTTCACTCCTGACTTAAAAAACCGCCTACGCACCCTTTAAACCCAATAAATCCGGATAACGCTCGGATCCTCCGTATTACCGCGGCTGCTGGCACGGAGTTAGCCGATCCTTATTCTTCGAGTACGTTCAGCTATCCACACGTGGATAGGTTTATTCCTCGACAAAAGCAGTTTACAACCCATAGGGCAGTCGTCCTGCACGCGGCATGGCTGGTTCAGGCTTCCGCCCATTGACCAATATTCCTTACTGCTGCCTCCCGTAGGAGTCTGGTCCGTGTCTCAGTACCAGTGTGGGGGATTCTCCTCTCAGAGCCCCTAGACATCGTCGCCTTGGTGAGCCGTTACCCCACCAACTAGCTAATGTCACGCGAGCCCATCCATATCCTATAAATATTTAACAGCTTCTCCATGCGAAGGTGATGTATTATGCGGTCTTAATCCGGATTTCTCCGGGCTATCCCCCTGATAT
This sequence comes from Sphingobacterium bambusae, assembly GCF_033955345.1. Classification (NCBI taxonomy): domain Bacteria; kingdom Pseudomonadati; phylum Bacteroidota; class Sphingobacteriia; order Sphingobacteriales; family Sphingobacteriaceae; genus Sphingobacterium; species Sphingobacterium bambusae. The sequence continues at coordinate 4,819,163 of NZ_CP138332.1, read as the reverse complement.
GGGTAGGTTGCTCACGCGTTACGCACCCGTGCGCCACTCTCACTATCTTCGAGCAAGCTCTCCGATAGATCCCGTCCGACTTGCATGTATTAGGCCTGCCGCTAGCGTTCATCCTGAGCCAGGATCAAACTCTCCATTGTAATAATGAATTGTTCGATACCAGGCTATTTACTAATAAATAACCGGAATCGTTTTTTGTTGTATCTTACGATCCGTAATTGACAGGTTGATTTTTTTGTTATTGCTAACTTTCATCTTCCGACTACTCGTTACGCTACATGATCATCTTTCTTAAAGAACTTTCTTCGCCGCCGCGTCGCGCTTTGGCTTTTTATATATCGTGGCATCGCTGCCCGAACTATCTTGTTTGTTTCCCTCCTTCTCGTTGGGACTGCAAAGGTAGAAGACTTTTTCGGTTTCGCAAAATAAAGTTGAACTTTTTTTTTCGATGCCCTTTCGGGCCTTTTAACCGTGGAAACGCCCTTCGTTAAAGGCTTTTTCCATCTTCTGTTTTTCGCTTTTCAATCGTCCCTCCCTTGCGGAGTGGTGCAAAGATAGAAACTTTGGCATATATCTTCCAAACTATTCCAGCTTATTTCTTTCGGACAGCACACAAGACGCTGGAATACTGTGCGATATTTTTGAAGAAAAAGATAAAATGCACCAATGGGGAGCCTATGAACATTATTTCGAGCTAGCAAAATAGGAACAAGCCTGCCATTTACACTATACCTCAAGCTCCCCTATTTCGGTATGCATATATAAAACACGCTACCGAGTCCAATTTTACTTTCCATCCGAATATACCAGCCCATTCGATTTGCAAACTCATGACAAAGCATCAAACCAATACCCGCACCCTTTTCCTGAAATGTTCCTAAGTAACTTTCTTGCATATCCCTGCCCTGCAGTTTCTGCAGCTTTTCGGCATCCATACCCGCGCCTTCATCAGTGATAGCGATAATTACTTCCTGCACTAATTCTTGATGAGATACGGTCACCGTTTTTCCCAAGAAGCTAAATTTAATGGCATTACTGATGATATTACGCAGAATAAATTCAAAGCGCTTCAGATCGCCAGAAATAACAACCTGCGGATCGACTTTGTTTAAAAGCGTCAGTTCCTTGATACGTAGTCGATCTGCAAAAAGCAATTTACATTCATCGACCAAATCATGTACCTTGAGCTGTTGGAAAGTCAAACTCTCGTTACTCATCTGCTGCGACGACCAAACGAGCAATTCATCCAACATTTTAGACGCCGTTTCTACCTCCTGCCCAATAGCAATCAAGGTGTTCTTAATATCGTCTGCAGGCAAGTCTACTAAACGGGATACCGAAAGCAATACTTGAAAATTGGCTATCGGGGCACGCAGATCGTGGGATACCACCGAGAAAATACGCGAACGAAAACGGTCGGCCTGAACCAGCTCTTGGTGCTGTAGCTGTATTTTCTCTGCTTGTTCCTTTACTTCATCTCGTGCCTGTTCGACCTTGCTCTTTTCCATATGCAGTTGCCGATTCTTGCGTTGCAACAATACCAACATGAGGATAAACATAAGCAACAAGGCGGCGGCTCCGCCCAGTAGGATTTTAAATAAGAGCGATTCGCGTTCTACGGCGGCATTTTCCAACAGCAGGTTCCGATTTTCCAGTTCTTTTTTCTCGGTGTCATATTTTTCTCGAAGTTCCTCGCGCACTTTAAGACGAATCAACTCCGCAGCTTCGCTATCTGCGCGTGTAGCACTATCGACGTCCGTAAGCACAATATTTCTATCGTTTTCCTGAATCGCCTTTGCTATTTTTGTAAAGTCCGAACTAAATTCGTCGTACAGATCATGTAGTCCACTTTTCTTTATGTTACTTCGGATAATGTCCACTTCCTTTTGCGCAAGATCAAACTGACCTCTTCGGACAAAAATATTTGCTTTATTTATCCGCGAGTAACAAATTCCATAGGTAAAATCACCTGCTTCGGCAATACCAATAGCCAAATCGGTGTAATACTCACTTTTATTGACATCCTCATTTTTGAGATACAGATACCCAAGCAGAATATAGCAATTATATAAATCCACTTCAGGTGCTTTACGCTTACAAAAATCGACGGTTTTTAAGAGATAGGATATCGCAGCGATCACATCGCTTTTGCTACTGCCCTTCAAGGCGCCTTGCGCACGAATGTTACCTATATTAACGGCGATATTGGCTTCGTTCCGCAAATCATTCACTTCCCGAGCTAGCAACATTGCTTTTTCATAATAAATAAGTGCTTGATTCGCATCTCTACTCATATTGAATACGTTGCCGATGTTAAGCAGAGATAGCATAGCACCTTGTTTATCACCTCGTTTCTCCCGCGCGCGAAGCACTTTAAAATGTGTCTTTATACTCTCGTCAAAATGGTACAATTTAGATTCAATAACGCCTATCACATTAAGAAAAGATAATTCAACCTCCTCCATTTTGTTTTCTACAGCTAGCTCATATCCTTTTTCTGCTATATCTTTCGCTTCTTGGGGAGCACTTTTATACAATTCTGTCGATACTTTATAATGCGCCATAACTTTAGACGAGTCGTCGCTAAGCTTAGCTAACTCGCTATTCAATCTGTCCCAACCGGATTGTTGAGCTATCGCAAAAAAACTAAGCAAGAGAAAAAACATGCTTAGTGTTACTGTTTTCAAGGTAGGTGTCAAACCGTCTGTACTTTATGAGGTTAATATGATGCTACAAAAATAAGAAAAGCTAGCAAATAGGCTAATTATGTGTCCTAAATTTACAACGTCGCAAAAAACACCAAGTAATCCTCATAAATTTTACCCATTTTAGCAAGCATTAGCTGCGACATCCACCATGAAAGAAAAGAAAATAAATGTAAAATCGCGCTTAAAAAGCTTTAAATACGCTATCAATGGCCTAATCACGCTGTTCAAAGAAGAAACCAACGCCAAGATACATCTCGCATCAACGGTGTTGGTTATCATCGTCGGAATCTATCTCAAGGTATCCTCCCGAGACTGGATCGCCCTTACCTTATGCATCGCATTTGTAGTCAGCATGGAACTTATTAACACTGCGGTGGAGCAGTTAGCGGATATCGTTTCACCGACTTGGCATCCACTTGTAAAAAAAGCGAAAGATGTCGCTGCAGCAGCTGTACTCGTCGCTGCACTAGCTTCCGTCATTGTCGGTTTATTGGTCTTTCTGCCGCGGATCTAAGCTTTTCGTACGTGCTGTACAAAAAACAAGGCATTGTCTGTACGCAATAGACAACAGTGACCGAGACTGTATTGGCAGTGCAAACTTTTCACGGTTTTCGAGCACGATCTCGCCGGTTGAGCGGGGGCTGGCTTAGCGCTTTTGCCTGCACTTCGGACACAAATTCGTAATATTAAAGTGACACGCCCAAGATGGCACAGCAATTGTACGATGTTTAACTCATAATTTTTAGGTTAATAATTGGTTAGTTTAAAAGAATCCTGAGGCACCCTGCTAAAGGATTTTTTTATTTTAACCCGCTGCATGCTAGCTATTCATTGCATTTATTACGCTTTTTTAATACCTTAGACTGATCAGAAACGCTAATATCCCCGAGGTGATCACATGATTTACCGACGACAAGCGTAACTGGCTATATCGATTTTAAACCTTTATCGACTTTTATGCGTTTACTACCTCTTCTTTCCGTCGCTTTTTGCCTGCTCGTGAACGGAACCTATTTCGCGATGGCACAAGGCCTGTCCGTAAGCGACCTACGTATTGACCATCAGCATACGCCTCTTACGGTGACGAGTGATCATCCACTAATGAGCTGGAAAATTCTATCCACTACGCCAGAGACCGTGCAGCAATCCTACGAAGTGCGGGTTGCCAAAGCTGAGCAAGATCTTGTTCGTGGTAAAAATCTACATTGGATAACAAAAGGACAAACCGAACAATCTATCGCTCTTCCATATGCCGGTCCGGTGTTAGAATCCGGCAAACCATATTATTGGCAGGTACGTGTTCAAGATAACCATGGCAACCGCTCTGCTTGGAGCAAGGTACAACATTGGCGAATGGCACTTGGGGTATCCAGCTGGAAGGCACAATGGATAGGTGTGCCGGGGAAAGACACATCCATGGCAAGTCCATTGTTTCGTAAAAGCTACACGATCAAGAAAAAAATCAAATCCGCCACTGCGCATGTATCAGCTAGAGGTCTCTACGAAGCCTACATTAACGGTCAAAAAATAGGGGATGCGTACCTCACGCCGGGATGGACGAGCTATAAAAAGCAAATACAATATCAGGCTTTTGATGTTACTGCGCTATTGAACGTTGGAAAAAACACGGTTTCGGCCGTGTTAGGCGATGGCTGGTACCGCGGCCGTATAGGCTTCAATAACCAACGTGCCTTTTATGGTGATACCAGAGCCCTGCTTCTGCAAGTAGAAATAACCTATACAGACGGAAGTCAGGAGACATGGAAAACAGACGATAGTTGGAAAACAAGCTTCGGTGCCATTATTTCTTCCGACATATACGACGGGGAAACCTATGATGCGCGGTTAGCGAAAAAGGGTTGGAAACTAGCGGAGTATACCGAATCGCCTGCATGGCTACCGGTTCAAACACTACCCTACCCTTATGACAATCTTGTAGGCAATCAATCCCCGCTAGTTAGAAAAAGAGAACGCCTCAAGCCGCAGAAGATCAGTAGAACGGCCACGGGTGATATCATAGTCGACTTTGGACAAAATATGGTGGGCTGGGTAGAAATAAATGCACAAGGTGAAGCCGGCACGACCATAATCGTCGAGCACGCCGAGGTACTCGACCGGAATGGAAACTTTTACACGACCAACCTTCGGTCAGCAAAACAACAAAACCGCTACGTTTTAGGTTCCGATCAGGAACAATCTTTTTCACCGCACTTCTCTTTTCAGGGATTTCGCTACGTGAAGATCAGCGGATATCCCGGCGAGCTGTCGGAATCCGCTATTGCTGCCGTTGCTCTATACTCAGACATGGAGGAAACAGGTACCTTCGAAACGTCGAACCCATTGATCAATCAACTTCAAAAGAATATCGTATGGGGGCAAAAAGGCAATTTTGTCGACGTCCCTACCGATTGTCCGCAGCGAGACGAGCGCTTGGGATGGACAGGTGATGCGCAGGCATTTTTTAATACCGCAGCCTACAACATGGATGTGCAGGCATTTTTCAGCAAATGGTTGAAAGACTTGGAAGCGGATCAACATCAAAACGGAAGCGTACCTTTTGTGATCCCCGACATTTTAACCGGCAATGATGCCGGCGCTGCCGGGTGGGGCGATGTAGCGACGATCGTCCCCTGGGGAATGTACCAAGCTTATGGAGATGTTGGTATTTTGGAGCGTCAATACAACAGTATGAAAGCCTGGGTAGACTTCATGCATTCGAAAAGCAAGAACGACCTATGGAATACCGGATTTCATTTCGGAGATTGGCTATTTTACCGGCCGGACGATGATAATGATGGGCGAGCTGCCGTAACAGACAAGTATCTTATTGCCCAATGTTTCTACGCACATTCCACGGAAATCCTCGCAAACAGCGCCAAAATTCTAGGAAAGACAAGCGACGAACAAACATACAGGGATCTTTTGACAGCTATAAGAAGCGCGTTTCAGCAAGAATACTTGACCCCTAGCGGAAGATTGGTATCATCTACACAAACGGCTTACGTGCTGGCGCTCCAATTCGATATGTTGCCGGTAGATTTGCGGCAGCAGGCAGCAGAACGCTTAGTAGAAAATGTGCGAAGCTATGGGAACCATCTTACGACCGGATTCTTGGGCACCCCCTATCTTTGTCATGTTCTCTCTCGTTTTGGGCATCAACAGGTAGCTTATGACTTGCTGATGCAGGAAACCTATCCCTCCTGGTTGTATCCCGTTAAGATGGGCGCCACAACGATATGGGAACGTTGGGATGGCATCAAGCCCGATGGCACCTTCCAGACGGCATCCATGAATTCTTTCAACCATTATGCGTACGGTGCTATTGGCGATTGGATGTACAAAAACATAGCAGGCATACATGCCGAGACGGCGGGCTACAAGGATATTCGCATTGCCCCTATTCTGGGGGGCGGCATCAAGGAAGCCCGGGCCTCTTTGGAAACGCCATATGGAAAAGTGTCGGTATCGTGGGAGATAAAAAACGACCTGTTTAGTCTCAAGGTATCCATTCCACCAAACACAAGAGCCAACATCGTACTTCCGCAGCAGGACGAAGATCAAAAATCCTTGCGCGTGGGGTCAGGAACGTATACCTACACGACAAAAATGAAATAATCGAAAATAAATTGAAAAAAAATTATTCCATTTTTGGTGAAATTATTTTTGTTGTGTATCTTTATCCCGCATTACATTTAGACCAACACATCTTTTTGTGTTCTATTTTTTAATAGGAGGAAAAATTCCCTGTCCCATACAGGGAATTTTCCTTTTTTGGTCGTTGCGTTTCTGTAAAACCGACGGGTCAATGGAGATTGACAAGCATTCGATGTTCAGGCGTTGCCTTGCCTGCTCAGGGATGTTAAGCGATGATGCTTGCTTTTCCATAAAAAAACAAATACCTTAGAAGTGAAATCAATCCAAGGAAAACAACGGTGTTTTCTTCATCAACTACGTAAAAAATCTATTTATGAAAAAATTAGTAGCCCTCGTATTTATTTTGAGCAGTGTTATCGCTCAGGCGCAGCACAAAGAGACCCGCAAAGTCGGCTCGTTCAAAGGTGTCGCCGTGTCGAGCTCCATCGAAGCAACCTATGTACATTCCAACCGCAACGAGGTTGTGCTAGACGCGGAAGATGCCGATCACTTGAAAAAACTAGAAACGGTTGTTGAGGGAGGTGTCCTAGTGATCGGGTATCGATCAAATAGCAATATACGAACTCGGCGAGCAAATCGGGTGACCATCTACAGTACATCATCGTCCTTGCAACGGATAAAAGTAACATCGAGTGCATCCTTGCGTGTAGAAGCGCCGTTAAAAGCGTCGAAAATCAGCATCGATGTAAACTCATCGGGCAAGCTTTTTGTAGCCGATCTTGTGACGGAAGTTGCTGAGCTTGATGCTAGTTCGTCGGGACGTTTCGATGCTAAAATCACAGCGGATGCTTTGACGGTGGAAGCTTCTAGCTCAGCGAAGCTGAATTTGATGGGCTCGGCAAAATCTGCTACCATAGATATCAGTTCGTCAGCACAGGTAAATATGGCGGAATTTAAAATAAAAAATGCCGTTGTGGACGCGAGTTCATCTGCGCAAGCTACCGTTCAAGTGAGTGACAAATTAGTGGCCGATGCCTCTTCTTCCGGTAAAATCACCTATATCGGCAAGCCTGCAAGTGTACAAACCGACAAATCATCTGGCGGCCAAGTTACGGCGCGATAGGCGATCTTTTTACACGGAAAGTTCAGGCACTTTCCGTGTAAAAACTGTTTTTCCTCTCCGAACTATTTTACCAACCGATACCGTAATCTTCTCCATTATTGCTACTGCCGCCCCACAACGTACCGTGCTTTTCATCAAAGAAAATGGCATTAATGGGACCGCTAGTACGATCACCAAATTGAATCGTGTAGCCCATACCTTTTAATTGGTCTGCAATAGACTTCTCCACACGCTTATCCAACAAGAGGCTTCCAGCCCTTGGTTTCCGGTCGTCAAACTTACCACCTCCTAGTGATAACCACAGTTGGTTACTATTGATATTTGGAGCTTCTGCAGCTTCTTGTACCGACATACCAAATTCGACAACGTTAAGAAAGAACTGCAAGAGGTTTTGATCTTGCGTATCACCACCTTGCACCGCGAACGACAAGAAAGGTTTGCCATCTTGTAAAGCCAATGACGGTGTCAAGGTTACGCGTGGACGTTTGCCAGGCGTCAGCACATTGAAAGGACTAATTAGGGAATCCAGCACAAAACTCTGCAAGCGTTGACTCATCCCTACCCCCGTGTTGCCAGCAATGCAGGCGGGCAACCAACCGCCGCTGGGCGTAATGGATACTACCCATCCTTCCGCATCAGCAGCTTCGACGCTAGTCGTTCCGCGAAGTAAGCGATCTAGGTAGCTACTGTCGACTGGAAGCGATGATAAGCTTTGGGCGTTCTCGTTTTCGAGGTATCCCAAAGTAGGCTGTGCATCATGTTTAGGAACAAAATCCTTTATCCCTGTACCGGCGGTATCCAAAAGTGCAGCACGTTTCTTCAACAAATTAGTAAACGGATTTTTACGATTTTCAAATGGGTAAGGATCACCTGGCGCGGCAAAAGGATTATTTTTTGTCGGGTCGATCTCCAATGCGCGCGCTTTAGCATAAGCGTCGCTCAACAAACCCTGCATTGGGGCCTTCGGCTTAAAGTAAGGATCACCATAGTAAAAGTCACGATCGGCAAAGGCCAAATTCATAGTTTGGTAAAGGGTGTGTATATAGGCGGCAGAATTATATCCCATTCCTTTCAAGTCGAAGTGTTTGAGTATATTCAAACTCTGCAATAAGGCAGGTCCCTGCGTCCATTCCTGCAGCTTGTAAACATCTATGCCCTTATAATTGACGTGTAGCGGCTCCTCTTCGATAGGCTTCCAATTGGCGAGATCCGCTTTACTGATCAAACCTCCCTGTTCTTGGCTGCCGCGCACAAATTCATCGGCGATATCACCACGATAAAAGCGATCGTTAGCGGCCATGATCGCTGTTTTACGATCTTTTCCCTCTTTTAGCGCCTCCCGTTCTGCTTCAACCATTTTCAGCAGTGTGCTGCGCAGATTTTCCTGTACGAAAAGTTCGCCGGCTTCCGGGGCTTCGCGAGATTCGCCTGCATGCACCAAAAAAACCTCCTTGCTGTAGGGCCACTGCTTTATTTTATCTTTACCACGCTCTATACTATTTGCCGTTTGCGCATCAATGGGATACCCTGCGGCCATATCAATCGCCGGCTGCAACACTTCTGCCAAGCTTTTGGTACCATAATGCGCTAACATATGGCATAATCCGCCGGGAGTTCCGGGCGTTACCGCCGCTAGCGGGCCATACTCTGGAGGAAACGTATAGCCTTTGGATTTAAAGAAATCTACAGTAGCGCCACTAGGCGCTACGCCTAGCGCGTTGATGGCGATCACTTTCTTTAGCTTTGGGTGGTAAATGAGCGCCTGTGTTTCTCCTCCCCAACTCAACACATCCCACATGGTGCAGGTGGCAGCCAGCATCGCACAGGCTGCGTCTACGGCATTCCCACCTTGCTGAAAAATAGCCGCGCCGGCAGTTGCTGCCAGCGGCTTTCCCGTGATAGCCATCCATTTTTTGCCATGTAGCGGAGGCTTTTGTGTACGTTGTGCAAAAACATTTGGTAACAATGCAAAAAAACAACAAGTAAATAATACGAAAGGGCGTAGAAAAGCTGGAGAATAGCGCATAAATGATATATTTTCACCTAATATAACCCATAATAGCCGAAATAAAAACATAAATACGATGAAGAAATAGATATTTCGAAAATCGCGCGACACCTACATGTATTGATTCTTTACAGCTCCAACTACTACCCACTTGGTTCCATCGGCTACAAGTTGTCCAATAAAACAAACACATAGACAATAAGATAAGCTATGCACTGACGTTATTTGCAGACAAAACATGACGCGACAAATATGTTATGCAAAGAAGTAAATACCGCGTGTAGCCTTAGAAAACGTTTCTATCGGTGATGAAAACAATAAATTTCGCACGATTAGTAAATTAAGTGCGATTTTTTTATATATTAGTTCCTGCTAACATGATCTATAAACCGATGCACTTCTGTGGTCTTTTCAAGACAACATACTAAGGTAGTTCGGCAAAAAAATAAGTATAAATAGAAAATGATTGTGTTACTATTCGCGAATGCGCGATTTGTGGCACAGAATTAGTATAGATACTATCAATCTTTAAATTTAAATATAATGAACAAAGCAGACTTGATCAAGCATATTGCCAGCGAGGCTGGAATTACGCAGTCACAGGCAGAGAAAGCCGTTAACAGTTTTACTGGTGCAGTATCTTCTGCACTATCTCAAGGAGACTCTGTAACGTTAATTGGATTTGGAACATTTGGTGTTTCTGACCGTGCTGCCCGCAATGGAAGAAATCCACAAACGGGAGCTACCATCAAGATCGCAGCGAAGAAATTACCAAAATTCACTGCAGGTAAAGCGTTGAAAGAAGCTGTTGATGCTCCTAAAAAAGGAAAGAAAAAGTAAGTATAAAAAATAAAGGGAGCTTTTGCTCCCTTTATTTTTTATAGAGCTGCCAAAGTGGCCTTTATGGTATCCTTCAACGGCGTGGTAGGTCTTCCCAATAATGTAGAAAGTTCTTTGCCACTGTCAAACAAATCGTCTTTAGCGGCGCTGGCATCCCATCCGGCTATAGCATGAGCAAATGCATCAGGCACGCCAAAAGTTTTTAAAACTTCAGCATACTCTTGCTCCGGAAAGTCCGTGTATGGAATTTCCTTCTCTTGTTGTTTGCTAAGCTCGGCCGCTAGATCGCCTAATGTATAGGCGTCGTCACCTGCCAACTCATAAGTTTTTCCTTGTTGATTTTCGCTAGTCAAGACAATTGCCGCTGCTTCCGCGAAATCCAAACGGGAAGCAGACGAAATCTTTCCTTCAGCAGCACTACCAATAAAGGCTCCTGCTGCCAACGATCCAGAGATAGACCCTGTATAGTTTTCCGTGTACCAACCGTTGCGCAAGATAGTATAGGCTACACCTGAATTTTTCAATGCTTCTTCAGTTGCCAAATGCTCTGGTGCCAAACTTAAGGTAGAACGATCTGCATGCAGCAAACTGGTGTAAAGAATATGCTTAACCCCGGCTTCCTTCGCTGCAGCGATGACATGTTCATGCTGCGTTTTACGTTGGCCTATTTCATTTCCAGAAATCAATAAGAGTTGATCGATTCCCTCCAGTGCCGAAGCCAATGCCGAAGGCTTATTGTAGTCGAATGTTCTCGCCTCTACGCCTAAGCCGGAAGCTTTCACCGTATCTCTGACCAACGCAACAATGTTCGCTGCCGCTGTTCTTTCTTTTAATTGTTCAACAACCAATTGTCCTAGTTGACCAGTTGCTCCTGTAATACCTGTTTTCATGTTTTCTATTAATTATATTTGAAATTTGACTTTATATGTAATAACTATTGTTACATTTAATTAGAAAAAAAATGCTATTCGAACTGCTGCGAAAAATCACGCAACGTTTTGCCCGCCAAAAAGTGCTTCAACAACCTATCCGTTTCGACAAAAAGATCATCTAATTTTTCATTGATCTGCTTACCTACCGGACATAGGGGATTTGTATGCTGGTTTTTCCGTCCCAATACTTCCGCGTTACGTACCGCATCATAAATCGTATCCAATGAAATATCTACGCTCTCCTTTGCCAACATCGATCCTCCCTCCTTACCTTTGCGACTGATCACTAAGCCCGCTTCCTGAAGCGCACCTAGCTCCTTCCTCACGACAACAGGATTGACGTTAATGCTTCCCGCTATCCACTCCGAAGTCAACCAGACCTGTGGATTATGATCCAAAAGTGTCAATATATGTATGGCCGTTGCAAAGCGTGTATTGTTCATCTCGATACAAAGGTAAGAATCCTCTTTAATGTAACAACTTTTATTACATTATATTTTATAGAACTGATGTCTTTAGACATTCGTTTGACAAAATCAGCACCGCTTAGATAATCTGTTTTAGATGAGCTGGTTTTTGATTACACTATATTCCCTTATGGGCTTGCTGCTAGTGCATCAAGCCCATAAGGGAATTATCCTGCTTTAATATCCCGGATTTTGCGGTACATCCGCCTCATTGATATCAATAGCAGACTGTGGAATCGGCCGATAAATTTTATCTTGCCCATCAATGCCACGAAACGCTTCATCGAGGCCTGCTTTCTTGATATCATAATTATACAGACCACAGAACTCCTTGAGCTTTCCGGTGCGACGCAGCTCCGGCCAGCGCAGATACTCACCGATAAACTCTTTTGCACTTTCTATGAGGTATGCGTCCAAGGCAGCGCTTTGGCTAGCAGCAGTAGCAATATTGCGTAAAGGTGCGAGGCTTGTATTGTCCTTTGCATTTCCCGGTCTTGCCAAGACGCGGTTCACATAGTCGGCTGCTGTTACGAAGTCATTTAATCCGATGCTAGCCTCTGCATAGAGGAAGTAACTCTCCGCTTTGCGAGCGAGCACAATATCGCGAATGCTTGCATTGGTATTAAAAACTTGCCGTGTGCTTGGGCTATCGAACTTTTTGATGACAGGCGTACTCATATCGATCTGATAGGCTGCGCGATAGGCCTCTTCGTTTCCTTTAAAAGGATAATATCTAAAATTAGTTGGGATCTGATGTTCTTTTCCCTGCACCCAAGCCAAAGAATCGGCTCTGCTGTACTCGCGACCCCATACCCTTGGATAGTAAGCCCGAATCGGGATCTGGCTTTTATCCTTATTGTTATCATAGTAATCAAAATACTGGTCGTAGATCGTAAGCATAAAGGTAGCTTCGTAACGCGCATCATTTTCGAGGTAGTAGTTATGGAAGCTCCACGATGGAATAAATGCAGATGTCATGTATTTGTGATTGAGCTCTGCTCCTCCTAGATAGGGACCGAACAGCGATTGCTGATTATTGCCCCCATCAGTATTGGGGATGGACTCTATATCATATTGTACAGCAAAAAGGATTTCATCGTTCATCTCATTCGTCGGTGACCAAAGCTGCTCATAGGGAATACTAATGCTGTACCCATCGATCGCTGCTGTAGCATACTGCTTTGCTCGTTCAAAATCCGCATTATCCTTGAGGTCCCATGCTCTGGTCAGATACATCTTGGCAAGATAATGATTAGCAGCAGCTTTGCTTGCACGGCTTCGATCAGTACCTAAATCAGGTAACGCGGCTTCCATATCTGCAATGGCGAAGGCGTACGATTCCGCAAGCGAAGCGCGAGGAAGGCTTAACCGCGGTCCATCCAAGGTAACTTCATCGTTGATGACGATGCCCCCAAACTGCTCGATGAGTAGAAAGTGGTAAAGACTACGTAGAAAGCGAAATTCGGCCATCCACGCTTTTTTTCGATTTTCATCCACTTCCACAATATTATTGTAATGTATACCAACGTTCGCTGTTTGAATGCCGTTGTAGCAATTGCTATAGAAGGTTTGTACATCTGGATTATCGGCATATAACTGGGTATATTCCATCAATGCTCGGTTGCCCAGTTCGCGATTCATTTGGTAGGTATCCGTACCTGCCAAGGAAAGCCAAGGTGTGCTCCGAAACGTCGTACGCAAGGAGCTGTATGCAGCCGTCACAATGGAATTATAACCGGCTTCAGTACGATAGAACTCATCATTGCTGATTCCACCCCTATTATCTTCATCCAAAAATTTGGCACATCCTGTCATGGACAAGCCGCCAATAAATAATATATAGATCAGTATTCTCATGGTATCAGGTGCTTTTAAAATCGGATATTAACCCCGAGTTGATAGGTGATATTTGTTGGTCCGTTTCCCTCGGCTAGCGCTGTTGTAGCGTATTCAGGATCCCACCCTTGGTATTTGGTAAAGACCAGTGGGTTCAAGATATTGGCGTAAATACGAAACTGGGACATCTTCCACTTCGTTATCAGGTCACTGGGCAAGCTGTAGCCCAGCACAACGTTTCTCAGTTTGATAAATGAAGCATCGGTATAACGTCCGTTATTACCATAAAATGGCCCTTTGTTTTGAGGATGTGGATACTGCGCATCTTCATTTCCTGCTCCGCTCGTTCCCCAAACCGCTTTTGGACTACCGTCTGGATGGGTGTCCCAATTGTTCCAATCATATCTAGGAACACCGGGCGGAATATAGTAATCATAATTAATCTTAGGTCGTCCACGTTGCGCGTTATTGGGTCCAAACTCATCTAAGAAAGCATCGCTCACAAACATCCCCTGCCGTGTGTAGAAATTAAAGGAAAAATCCCAATTTTTATAGCGTAGGTTACTGGTCACGCTACCTATCCACTGCGGATCAGGGGACCCTAAGATTGTACGGTCATCTGAATTTATCGTGCCATTTCCATCGGTATCAGCGGCGATGGCCTGTCCCGGTTGCTGCCCTAACCTAGCGGCTTCTTCCGCTTGATCCATCCGCCACAGGCCAATAATGCGATAATCGTAGATCACATTTATCGGTTGACCGATAAAGCGCGCTTCCCCTGGCCTGTCTTCCTTTTTGCCATACAGGCTACGGATGGCATTCTTATTACGCGAAAACATAAACGAAGTGGTCCATTCCCAGTTCTCGTTTCTTACGTTGGCCGTTTGCAGCCCAAGCTCCACGCCTCTGTTATTGACCGAGCCAATATTGTCAATCATATAATCTACCCCCGATTCGATCGTCAACGTTCGTTGCATTAATAGCCCATCAGACAATTTATCATACCACTCCAGATTTCCCCTTAAACGGTTGTTGAATAAGCTAAAATCCAATCCAACGTTGAGCTCACGTGTTTTCTCCCAAGTAATATTTTGATTGACAGGTCTGCCAGGCGCAAAACCGGAAGCCAGCTGGCCGTTGTAATCATACCAAACCAGCGAGCCCGTCTGCGGTGTTTGCTGGGCACCAAATGCACCGATACCATTATTGTTTCCCGAATAGCCAAGGCTTACCCGTGCCTTAAGGTCGTTTATGGCCGATATATTCATAAACTTCTCTTCAGAAATACGCCAGGCGAAGGCCGCAGACGGAAAGGCTGCCCACTTATCTTTAAGCTTCGAGCTGCCGTCATACCTCACTGTTCCGGTCAACAGATAACGCCCTTTGAAATCGTAGTTCGCACGAGCAGCAAAAGACAACAGGCTCGTTTCGGTGTAGGAGGAATTGGAATTTCCCCGCACAAGTGCTCCACTGAAAAGGTTATACCACCATGACGGATAAGGCAGGTCGTTAGTCTGCGCCTGAATACCTTCAAAACGGGTTTTGTATGCACTTTGTATGAGGGACACATCGATTTTATGATCGTCCCCGAAATGGGTATTGTAATTTACCACATTATCCCAGGTCCACTCTAGCGACTCCTCATTGTTTTGAAAGGCCACATCCTGGTTACGTTGCCCTGGCACCACCCCATAGTATTGCCCAATGCGCGTCCTATTAAAACGTGGCAAAAAGGAACTGCGGATCGACAAATTTTTTAAAGGACGTAATTCGGCAAAGACACTGGATAGAATATCATATTGGCGAATTTCTTCTGTTCCGCTGTTGATTTCGTTTAGCGGATTGGGTGAACTTGTAAAATTCCCCACTCCCTGTATCGCAGTAGCAATGCCGGGTTGAGCGATCAGGTTTCCATCATCGTCATAAGCATATAGAATGTTCGGCATACGCAAGATATCGCGATAACCAAATTCGCTACCGAAATTATTGATCCCATGTACAAAATTTATGCTTGCACCTGTGCTAAGCAGATCAGAAATACGATGCTCTACAGAAAGTTTCAAGGTGTACCGTTCCAAATTTTCCTTGATAAAGTTTCCTTCTTCCTGTTGGTAGCCTACACCTAAGTTATAGGTCATTTTCTCTGATGCACCGCCTATGCCGATATAATGGTTTTGCTGTTTACCTTGCTTTGTTCCCAGCCCCAACCAGTCTTCGTACTGCTCATTATAAAGACGGGATTCTAGCAAGGGGCTATTCTGCAAGATGGTTGCCGGTGTGGGCAGCCCATATTGACCGTTTGCATAGGTGTAAAATGCAGAAGTACGGAAATCAATCCATTCCCTACCATCCATAAAATCGGGAATACGCGCCAGTTGCCGTATACCATAGAAACCATCGTAGGTTACCGTGGTACGTGTCGCACCGGGCTTACCGGCATTCTTTGTTTTCACGATAACAACCCCGTTTGATCCGCGAGAACCATAGATCGCCGTTGAGGAAGCGTCTTTCAGCACATCAATCTGTTCGATATCCGCTGGGTTCAGAAAATCGATGTTGGAGGTTGCTATGCCATCCACGATATAAAGCGGATTTCCAGCCTGCATGGAGTTCTGTCCGCGTATCAGAATATTGAACGACCCGCCCGGCCTTGTCGATGTGCTACTAATATCAACACCTGGCACCGTACCTTGTAGCGCGGCCATCGCAGATGTCGTTCCTCGTGCCTGCAGTTCTTTGCCCTGCACCGAACCGACAGCCCCCGTCAAGTCGGTTTTCTTGACAGAACCATAACCCACAGCGACAACCTCTTCGAGCGCGATTTCGCCGTCGGCGCTCATCGTTACGGTCAATGACGGTTCCTTGTTCACCGCCACATCTTTTGATTTGTAGCCGATTAAACTAAAGTGCAGTTGCACCGTTCCTGTAGTTGGGATAGATAAGCTGAAACGACCATCAAGTTCGCTTATCGCGGCGACATCTTGATTTCCTACGCGGATACTGACGCCCGCCAATCCGTCACCACCAATTTCATCTACAACGCGTCCCTTCAATTCCCTGGTTTGTGCCACAGCAAAACCGCCGTAAAACAACATGGCAAAAAAGATCAAAAATTTTCTCATATGACTTCCTTTAAATTGATTAGCTAAACGATGCTGTAAATCCGCTTTCAGACTAACGTTGACTGCCGTAATGCAATGAAAAAACGAGTAGAAAATGATGGATTACGCACATAATTATCGTCTTCTGTTTATAAATGAAAGTATGCACAAAGTCCAAGGGAGTTGGCGTACTTTTGATTAGCAATGCTCAATGTAATGAACTTATTGGCCGATTGTGGGGGATTGGCCATAAAAAACTACGCAATCGTTGCCGGTAACGATTGCAAAAAAAGTACGGCATGCCGCTGTTCGACTAGAGACCTGCCAAAAATCGCTATATCAGTTGTTCAGGTAGTTCAGAAATTTTTTATTAGGGTTTGCTCAGCAATTGCCGAACTAGGTAATTAGCCACTTTGATCTCTTCCCTCAACGCGTCGTATAGACGGGAATCCTTGACAAGCATCTCCAAGTCTTTTTCTGCATCCACGATTAGTTTCGCGAGCTTAAATAAGCCAGCTGTTGCCGTTGTGCCACGTAGCTTATGCAGTATCCCTTTCAATAGCACAAGATCAGCTTCCTGGTATGCGCTATCGAGCTTAGCCTCACTTTGCTGAAGCTCCTGCATCACTAAGCGCAGAAAAAAAATCCTAAATTCCACATCATCGCCGACCTGTTCATCCAACGTTTGCCTATCCAGATGATGCTCTTCGAGGATGTCCTGTTGCCAATCGGCATCCGTCTGCTTGATAAACTTTTTGAGAACAGCATGCAAATCTCTTAAACGAACGGGTTTGGGCAAAAAGTCCGACATGCCGGCATCCAAGCACTTTTCTCGCTCCCCTAGCACATTGCCCGCCGTAACGGCAATGATGGGAATCGTCTGGTATCCAGGTAGCCTCCGTATTTTGCGCGTAGCTTCAATTCCATCAACTTCTGGCATCTGCACGTCCATCAAAATCAGATCAAATACGTTTTGCTGCTCGCAGGCGCCAATAGCCTGAAGGCCATTTGCGGCTTCGATAAGGGTGGCTTGGGGCAGCAATTCCTGCATCATTTTGATGTTCAGCGCCATATTTACCGGATTATCATCGGCTATTAATATCATCAACTTATCCATAGACAATGTCGAATCGCTGTTTTCCAGATTACGCTCTTGGGGTTCCTTCACCATCTGTTGTGTAGCACGTTGCAACATCGCATACAATTCCTGAGATTTTATAGGTTTTAACAAGCAAAAGGGTGGTTCTTCGCTACGAAGTGCAGCCATCACTTCCTCCTCCTCGGAGGAGGTATGCAATACAATTAAGGGGGTAGTGTCGCCCCGGGAAAGAAACAGATCTTTAATTTTTGCGACGGTCTCAACGCCTGACAAAAATGGCATATGGTAATCCATCAGCACCACGTCGAAGTGCTCGCCTTGTGCAAGGATAGCTAAAGCCTCCACGCCATTGGTCGCCTGCTGTGAATCAATATTGCGATAGGCCAACATGTGCTCCATGATGATCCTATTGTTTTCGTTATCATCGACAATGAGTACACGCTTTATCGGCAGATCTTCAACTATCGATTCCGCTGAAGACTCATAGGGAACGTTGATGTCAAAAGCGAACGTCGCGCCCTTTCCCACTTCGCTCTCTAAAGAAAGCGCACTGTCCATATATCGCAAGATGGTGTTGGAAATAGTCAGTCCCAAGCCCGTTCCGCCATACTTCTTGCTAACGGAACTATCTTCCTGTGTAAAGGCATCAAAAATACGTTGTTGCTTATCCTGTGAAATGCCTATGCCCGTATCCCTTACCGAAAATCGGAGTGTTATCTCTTTATCATGGGCAGCGAGCTTCTCCACTTTCAGTTCTATTTCGCCTTGTTCCGTAAATTTAACTGCATTGCCAAGGAGATTGATCAACACTTGCTTGGTGCGTACTTCATCGATATAGATGCTAGTCGGCAATCCCGGCTCAATATTTAAAAGCAATTCGAGATCTTTTCGCTGTGCTTGGTAGAGCACCACGTTGATCACCTGATTTCCTAACTCGTACAGGTCGCAACGATCGATAAACAGCTCGAGCTTCCCTGCTTCAATTTTAGAAAAATCTAAAATGTCGTTGATGATATTCAGCAGGCTATTACCGGATTCATTGATATAGTGTAGATACTGTTTCTGCACCTCATTAAGCGGCGTTTTCAACAGCAGATCAGAGAAGCCAATGACGCCATTCAACGGAGTTCGTATTTCATGGCTCATATTAGCTAAGAATTCCGATTTTGCTTTGCTCGCTAAATCGGCCAACTCCTTTGCCGTCTTTAGTTCTTCGTTGGCCCGCACATTATCGGTGATGTTTTGCACCAAGATGATGACCCCTCCAATTTGACCATCCGCCATGTGCCAAGGCCGTACCTCCCAATTAAAATGCTGTGCCTCGGCAAGTGTGCCCATAACAATCAGCTGATCCGTATTTTTGTAAGCTTTGCCCTGCAGTGCTTCATCATAGATTTTACGTCGCTCTTCCGGAACATTCTTGAAGGTGTTATACAAATTCTTTCCGAGCACGTTCTTTCCTTGCTGATGGAATTCGTTTACCCATTGCCGGCTGACGGAAACAAAGTTCATCTCCCGATCGAACATAGCCGCTGAGGCAGGGACATAGTCGACAAAAGATTGCAACATCGCCTCCTGCCGTTCCAATTCGAGATAGGTATTTTTACTTACGTCTATGTCCTGAATAATACCAAAGACACGACGACAGCGACCATCTTCCCATTCTGGAATACCTTTAACACGCACCCAAATTACCGTGCCGTCCTGTTTTCTTAACCGAAGCTCCTCATCGTAAGGCTGGCCGTCCTGCACCGCCTTTTCAAACAGGTATCGTATCCGATCTTGACTATCGTTTTCAAAGAAAAAAACCGCACTATCGAAGTCGGGTTTATATTGCTTGTCTACGCCGTGAATGTCTTTGCAAGACTCCGACCAATAGACCAGGTTCTTCTTTAAATCCACCTCCCATCCGCCAACTCTCGCGACCGCATTGGTTTGCTCCAGTATTTTCTTGGTATAAAGCAAATCCCGCTCCAGCTGAATTCTGTCGGTCATGTTGATGGCGGTACTCATTACGACTGGCTTTCCATCACCATCCGTTTCCAGCATATTTTGGTACAACCAATGTACCTCCTGACCATCTTTGCTCAAGAGCACCATCATCCCAGAATCTTCACCTACCTCAGCAATACGCTGTAAATATTGATTTAATAAAGGGCGATGCGCCGTTGGCACAATCTCTTGTAGTTTTAATTGCTTGACCTCCTCTTCGCTATACAAGAGAAGGTTACGACCTTTTTCGTTAACGGCTAGAATATTGCCCTGCAAATCGTGCACGCTCATCAGACCGATAGCATTTTCGAAAAAATTTCGAAAACGACGCTCTGAATGTTCCAGTTTCAATTTCTCGTCGAGTTCGTTGGTCACATTACGACCAAAACCGAATATCTCTTGGCTAGCTTCATGATATTTAAGGTACCAGTCGATCGACACAATGCTGCCGTCTTTCTTTTTTGTGGTGCTAGTAAACGATACGGCATGCCGTTCTTCATGTACGCTAGAAAGAATGCTATCCACCGTGCGTTCATCTTTTTGCAGTACCGACGAAAACGACCTATGCAGCACATCTTCTTTCGCTAACCCGAACCCCTCTTCGAAGGCCGGATTAACATCTTTCAAATGATAGGTTTCATCGATCACGCAAATGATATTCTTGGTAAGGGTAAAGATTTCGGCATAGTAACCGGCTTGTATCCTTCTTTTTTTAGCCAATAACATCTTGGTGATAGCTTTTGCAAGCTTCTCTAACGAATCTATTTGCTTTTCATCCAGTTTTTTCGGTTTATAATCAATCACACACAAGGTTCCCAAGGCATAGCCATCATCATCCAATAAGGGGACGCCCGCATAAAATCGGATGTTTCCTTCCCGTATCAAGGGGTTGTCTGCTGTGCGCGCGTCCGTATCGGTATCTTCGATAACCAACACCTCATTGCTCAATATCGTGTATTGGCACGCCGTATAGCGACGCTCTACAACATCTAAAGCAAGGCCGATACAACTTTGTATGATCTGGGTGTCCTTCTCCATCATCGCAATCAATGATATCGGACAATCCGTAATGAGACTTGCTGCCTGTGCAAAGACATCCAAATCCGGATCTTTCTCCAGTCCCAATAAATCGTATGCAGCAAGCCTTGCCAACCTTTCGTGCTCGTTAGCAGGCAGCGGGTACTTTTTCATAAGCCGTCATCATAAGTAGACTTGGTCGTTAACTGTCGTGAAGTTAACAAAAAGCAAAATCACAACCTAACATTTCTGATAATTTAGCGACCAAGCCTATTCGCTGACGATAGCACTAAAATGTCAAATCCACAACGACGGGAAAATGATCAGAGGGCATACGCACTGTATAATCTTTGAAAGATAGTTCTTTTGGAAAATCACCTTTTTTTATCTCCCTATCTTCGCTTTTCGGACTTCTATAGCTATCCGTCAACACGGCATATTTCATGACCTTTACGTTCTTCGTTACAAACACATGGTCTATGCGACTTTTGGTAAATAGATTTGCATCAAATGCATTGAAGGTACCATTCCAAGCGTAACGAAAGGCAGCAGCGGCATAACTATCATTCAAGAAGGTAGATCCAGCTAGTATCTGATACATGGGGTTTTCCTGATCCACGTTAAAATCTCCCGTTAGTATCGCGATTTCATCAGCTTTCACGAATTGCTGCATCTTCTTAAGCACCAATTTGCAGCTTTCTTCTCGGGCTTTGGTGCCTACATGATCCATATGCAGGTTAAAATACCAAAAGCGCTTTTTCGTTAGCTTGTCTTCAAGCTCCAACCAGGTGCATATGCGTGGCAATGCCGCATCCCATCCTTTAGACGGTTTCTCCGGCGTTGCCGACAACCAAAAAACGCCATTAGCCAATGCCTTGAAGCGATCTTTCTTATAGAAGATCGGCGCATATTCACCTTTGGTAAGCCCATCATCTCGACCAACGCCGACATGCGCATATACCGTTCCTAGTGTAGAGTCCAATTGCAACAACTGATGGTGCAGCACTTCCTGCGCACCAAACACATCGAAATCTATATGGCGAATAATGGAGCTGATGACGGGAAGACGATTGGGCCAACCATTTCCATGCTGCCGGTCGCCCTCGTTGTCGTAACGGATATTATAGCTTCCTACCCGTAGTTCCTGCGCCTGTAAGGCGACCATGCCCAATAACATCGTCGAGAGGAAGAATTTCAAAAACATAGTTTTCATCGTATCTATTTTCATGATGTATTTTCTTAGATTAATTAGCTAGCAGTTCATTACTGAACGAATAAGGCGCATCTTCTTTCTTCGTGCCCCGCTTGTAATTTGGCTTTTGCGACATATCAAATTGCAACTTCGCTCCAGCCTTTAAATCCTTAATCCGCAAAAAATTATGCGTATAAAGTTTACGATTCAAGGAGAGTGACGATACATAAACGGCGTCTTCCGTTTGATTTTTAGCTGTTATCTCGATCTTTTTACCATTCTCCAAGAGCACGGTGGCCTTATTAAATAGTGGCGATCCAATGACATATTCTCCAGCACCCGGCGATACGGGATAAAATCCTAGCGCTGAAAAAACATACCAAGCCGAGGTTTGTCCGTTATCTTCGTCACCGCAGTATCCATCTGGAGTTGCGGAGTACAGGCGATCCATGATCTGTCGGGTCCAGTACTGGGCTTTCCAAGGTGCTGCCGCGTAATTATAGAGGAACGGCATATGTTGAATAGGCTGATTTCCGTGTGCATATTGCCCCATATTCATCACCTGCATTTCACGCATCTCATGAATCATACTACGGCTTTTCATGCCCTCCATACTCGGGATGGTGAAGACCGTATCCAACATATGAACAAATGCTTCTTTGCTGCCCATCAAGTCAATCAGCCCCTGCGGATCATGGAACACACAAAAGCTCCAATGCCAAGCATTTCCCTCCGTATACTCTCTTGTCCAGCCGCTAGGATCAAAGGATGTAATAGGCTGACCTGCCGCATTCTTCGCACGCATCAGGCGCGTCTGCGGATCATACAAATTCTTGTAGTTGAAAGCGCGCTGTTTATAGGTTTCCAACTCGGCTGCCGGCCTACCCAATGCCTTTCCAAATTGGTAGATGCACCAATCGTCATAGGCATACTCCAACGTACGCGCTACATTTTGATTAATATCTTCTCCAAACGGGATGTACCCTAATTTGTTATACCAGTTGTATCCTGCTCTACCCGTAGAGGAATTAGTAGGATGCACATTATTTGCGCCATGCTGTACAGCTTCCCATAACACTTGCGCATCATAGCCTTTAAGTCCCTGCAGATAAGCATCTGCCACGATCGATGCGGAGTTATTACCAATCATGGAAGCTCGGTGACCGGGGCTGGCCCATTCGGGCAGAAAGCCACTTTCTTTGTATGCATTTACCAACCCTTCCTGCATATGCTCGTTCATCGACGGATAAAGCAGGTTGAGCAAAGGAAAAAGGCTTCGGAAGGTATCCCAAAATCCGGTATCGGTGAACATATAGCCGGGCAATACCTGTCCGTTGTAAGGACTGTAGTGTACCCGGTTTCCTGCAGCGTCGATTTCCGAAATATCGCGCGGAAACAAGGTCGCCCGGTAGAGGCAAGAATAGAATGTACGCAGCAATTCGGGACGGTCATCCTCAATTTGAATACGGCCAAGCACTTTGTTCCACTCGTCACGTCCTTCCTCTGCTGTCTGATCAAACGATTTGTTCTTCACTTCCTGCAGATTCAAGGCCGCCTGCTCATGGCTAATAAACGAGGAGGCCACTTTCACCTGCACTTGCTCTCCTTTTTTTGTAGAAAACCCCACGATGGCACCGGCATGATTAGCTTTTAGCGCTAAGGCTTGCTTGCGTTCGACGCCATTCTCCATCAACATGGTAGACGTGAAAGCTTTATCAAACTCGATCACAAAATAGTTCTTGAAGTTTTCGGGAGCACCACCACTATTTTTTGTGGAATAACCGATGATCTTGTTCTCTTCAGGAATCACCTTTACGTAAGATCCCTTGTCGAGCGCATCGATCACCACAAAAGCGCTGTCGCTCTTGGGAAAGGTAAGTCGAAAAATTGCTGCGCGGGAAGATGGCGTAATTTCCGTCAGCACGTCGTGATCAGCAAGGTATACGCTATAATAATAAGGCTTTGCCTGCTCGCCCTTGTGCGAAAACCAACTCGCGCGCTCGTTTTCGTCAAACTTAGCCTTGCCGATACCCGGCATCAAGGCAAATTGGCCGTAATCGTTGTTCCACGGGCTAGGTTGATGAGTCTGCTTAAATCCTCGGATCTTATCTGCAGTGTAGGTGTAGATCCAGCCATCGCCCATTTTTCCAGTTTGAGGCGTCCAAAAATGCATACCCCAAGGGCGTGCAATGGCGGGGTAAGTATTCCCATGAGAAAGCTCATACTTCGACAGCGTACCTACCGAGGGATCTGCATAATCAACAGGAGTTCTCTGTTGACCAGATGCAGGCGATAAAAGCGCCACAAAAGCAAAGATAATAAGGAACCAATTTTTCATAAAACAACGCATATGTGTATCGAAACTCTGTTAGTGCTCCTTACCAAATAAATAATTGCTTAAACGGTTTAGAATAGGTAAATAGAGCACGATAAAGGTAGCATATTCGTTTTAGCTCCTTGTGCGATGAGGCTTATTTTTTTGTAAAAAAAGTAATACGTAAGGCAATAAGGAAGTATTTTTCGTTGCGCTATCACATCATACGGAGTCGGCGCATCAAGTGCAGCCCGCCGATACCGATCGATATATAGGGGTAGCCGCGTTGCTGTGTGGGCAACAGGTCATAGCCCGCGCGCACATTGCACAACAAACCATATTCAAAATAAAGATGGGGGCTAAAACGTAGTTGATTGGAGTAACCTTTATTAAAATCGAAAAGATAGCCCGCACTTGCCCCGGCGCCAAGCAGATAGTTACTGTTTGCATTATCCAATAGGTAATAGTGGAATGTGGCTTGCGGACTTAATCCAGAAGGAGCCTTTCGGTTGTTTGTCGTGTAATCTATACCAAGCATCACTTCGTAGGGCTTGTAACGATCCAATACAAAAGGATAGTTAAACAAAAACTGGAACATGCCCTTCTCCTGTTGTTTATATCCTAAATTTATAATTTGGGATTTTGCTGCCACCATGCTAAGCAGCATCAAGAGTAACGATACGTATATGTTTTTATTCATTTTCATCCTCCTTGTTTTACTGTAGCAAAGATAAGGCAATGTAACATGCTACAGCATCCCCTATAATGGGGATTTTTAACAAAAAGAAAGCAGCTCCCCAATGAAGGAAAGCTGCTGACATTATTGTTGAACAACAGGCAACGAATGACTAGCGCAGGTGTTTACTGTAGAATCCCATCATGGCTTTGTAGAACTCGATCTGGTTTTCTTCTTTACCAAATCCATGTCCTTCATCATATTTAACCATGTAAGGTACGTCCACGCCCTTCTCGCGCAATGCTTTTACAATTTGATCCGCCTCCGCGATTTTCACGCGTGGATCGTTTGCACCCTGCACAACAAACAGGGGTGCCTTAATTTTATCGATATGAAACAATGGCGACACTTCTTTTGCTATGGCCGCCTCATCTTCCTTATCAAGGTCATACCAAATTTCATACAGCATCTCTTTGTAAGGCTTCCAATACTCCGGAATAGAGCTCATCAACGTAAAGATATTGGATACACCCACGTAATCGACGCCCGCTTTGTATAGATCTGGGGTTTTCGTCAAACCACGCAATACAGCATATCCACCATGGCTGGCTCCATAGATCGCAATATTGCTTTTATCTGCCCAGCCCTGATCGATTACATATTGCACGCCATCTTCCACATCGTCCATGGCCTTCCGCCCGATTTGCTTAAAGCCAGCACGTAAAAATTCCTTTCCGTAGCCTCCAGATACGCGGAAGTTAACTTGCAAAGTCGCGTATCCGCGGCTGGCAAACAACTGTGTTTCCGGATTAAATCCCCAGCTATCGCGAATCCCTTGTGGTCCGCCATGCGGATTGACGATCAGGGGCACCTTCTTACCTTCCAACGCCGCCTTAGGAAGCGTGATATAACCGTGAAGCGTCAATCCATCACGCGACTTGAACGTGATTGGACGCACCTCCGCCATATCGTCTTCCTTCAACTGCGGCATTAAATCGACTAACAAGGTCGCCTTGCCACTTTTCGCATCGTAATGGTAATAACGACCATATAATTTATCACTCTGTACGACCACCAATAGCTGATCTTCATTATCCGTCCTTCCGGCAATGCTAAATTCATAGCCCTTAAATTGGCTTTCCAAGTTTTTGTAGATTTTCTTGAAGGTATCGCTTATCGGATTGATCACGACCTTTTCGCCTTCGTAGCCTACAAAATCAATCTCCCAATTGCGTTTTCTAGATAATGAAATCAGGTTTGCATCATATTCTTCATTGGAATAGATTTCTTTTAAGATCTTCTTGTTTTTAAGATCATAAAGCACGATACGCGTTTTGTCCGAATCTAGATTGGTCAGGACATAAGCTTCATCCCGATTTTTCGACGCATAGTTAAACGAAACCACACTGAAGGTCTCATCCCACTTTGTGGTATGAAAGAGTTCAAAGGTCGTCGCGCCGGCTGGTTTATAGAAAAACTGGGTATTGATCCCGTTCAGCATTTTTGCGTAGCCGCGAAGCACACCATCCTTGTCAAATTCGTAGCCCACAATGGCGTTTGCAGCATCTTCGTTGGTGAACAACTTCTCCATCTCACCGGTGTGAATATTGACCTTATACGGTTCGAATACCTGCTTGTTATCTTTATTCATCTGAATGATGATAAAGTCCTTCTGCTCTTTCAGCATATTTAGGATCGAGGCCTGTACATCGTCAAATGGCGTAAGATCGATATTGTTGCTACCGTCAATATTAATGGCGTAGAGGTGATAATTTTCATTCCCCCCTTGATCCATCACATAAACCAAACGCTCGTCGTTAATCCAACCCATGCCACGGACAAGCTCATCCTTCTCCTCGATGGCACGCACCACTTTTCCCGTAGCCACCTCTTTGACCATCACATGGCGCTTATTCTTCTCATCCTTCTCGCGGTAAGAGATGTACTTACCATTGGGAGACAATTGAAAACCTGAAGTCTTCGGCTTGGCAAAGTAATCCTCGACCCTGTACTTAAAAGTACCTTGATCCAAGGCTATCAAATCGGCTAATTGCTGTTTTGTTGACACCAAGGTCGTGTCTCCTGGTTTCGTAACGACGGTTTTCTCCAAGACTAACGGAAGTTCCATCCCGCCTTGGCTGTAGGTGCCCGTAATTTTGTTACCCTCTAGCGCACCGCTATATTTGATTCCTGCTTGTTCGATCGCAAACGTCAATGCTGGGGTTTCAAACGTTACAGCCGTTAGCGGAATTCCTGCTGCGCCTTGCAGAGGTACGTCCATCGAGCCTGCTAAAGCTCCATCTGCTTCCGTAAAATGAAAAATAATCTCGACGGCGGTACCTTGAACATCTAGCGTACCTTTCCAATCTCCTTTGATTTGTGCAATTGTATTTGACATTCCCAAAACTACAAATACAATCGAATAAAGAATCTGCTTCATCATTAATTCAGTTGTTTGCAGTATATGTCGCCAACGATATAGAAATGTTACAATCGATAATAAAAAAAATAAAAAATCGTGATTACGAAATTTGCAATGATTAATAATTTATAAACATAAATAACTATATTTCTAAAAGTTAACAATATCTATATAATCTAATAAATAAACAATATTCAGTACGCAGTAGCGCTTTAAAACGACGCGAACGCTTTAGCGAGAGCAAAACAGCATGGGGAAAGCATCTGTCCTTGTGGAGCATAAAGTTGCCGTATTTCATCCTGAACAAATCCTCTTATGTATTCCATCGTCCCTAGCAAACAAGCGTTGTTTTCAACAAATTTAAAACAATAGGTAATCGAATGTTTTATACTGAAAAATAGAAAGTTATAGGAACACCAAAACAATAAAGATAAAATTCTATCCACATCCCTTAGCACGAGTTCCCGTTAAAAACAGGCTCAATAAAAAAGCCCCTCTTTCGTGCGTGTTTACAACAAACACGAAAGAGGGGCTTCTCTGATCTAGTTTCTTTCAGACCGTTACCTACTCGGCATTTCAAACGATGGTGGCGGCGCCTGTGCTCCCCAACTACGATTTGGCTTATCCCCCATTTCTAGCACGAGCTCTCCTCCAGCGATAAGATCCTTGTGATGTATCCAAGAGGAGTTCCATACTTTTCCATTGAGTGTAGCAGACTGTATGTACTTGTTCTGTTTTGAAAAGTTTGTTGCTTTAACGCGGAACACTTTTCCGTTGGACAATTTAACACTTGTTTCCTCAAAGAAAGGACTACCAATAGTGTAACTTGGCAAACCGGGTGTCACCGGGTAAAATCCAGCCATGGAAAAGACCACAAAGGCCGACATACCTCCACCGTCCTCATCGCCAGGAACGCCCATCAGGTCGTTTCTGAACCATTGCCCGATAAGGTCGTGAATACGTTTTTGGCTCATCCAAGGCTGCCCTGCATAAGCATAAAGATACGGCACATGCAAACTAGGCTCATTGGCCATAGAAAACTGACCTACATTGCCCGTATGATCTGGCAACTGACTGTAGAAGTCAAATTTACTTTTGCCCAACGGCTCCCTAAATGTTTGATTTAGATTCTTAATAAACAACTCCTTACCACCCATCAGCGAAATCAAATCGGCAACATTGTGCGGTACATCCCAACGATATACCCAGCCATTATTTTCGCCATAGTATTCCCGGGCACCTTGGCCACCTGCATAACGATAATCGAACGGCTCAATAAACCGTCCATCCTTATCTTTCGGATGAAAGAAGCCCGTCTTTTCGTTGTAAAGATTGCGATAGTTGGTAGCATGTTGCAAAAACAACGCTGCATCAGCTTTCTTGTTCAGTGCCGTCGCCAATTGCCCCAAGGCCCATTCATCATAGGCTGTTCCCAGCGTAACCGCCACAGGTTGGCGTTTTTCAAAACCATGCACCTCGAGCACCGTTTCCTTCTCTCCTGCCTGCAAGGCCGGAATGTAGCCCTTTTCTTTATAGAACTGATCTAACCATCCGGCGGGTGCAGCCGACCATGGCGCTAAGGTTTTCTCCTGTACCGCCTTCTTTCCACTTTCATAGGCTTTCTCTACATCAAAGGTGCGTAGTCCTTTCACATAGGCATCGGCAATGGTTACCACGCCATGGTTGGAATTCATACGGCGAGAGTCTCCGGTAATCTCCGGAAAGGTAGGCATCCAAAAATGATCCATCTGTTCCGACATCCGGATAAATGAATTCAAGATATTAGATTCCGTGGGTTCGTCGATCAACAAACGTAGCGGATGCGTTGCACGGTAGGTATCCCAAATCCAATCGTCGGTAAAAAAAGGCTTCTTGTCTTCGTGTACTTGACCATCAAATGCACTAAAGTAGCGACCATCTTCAGAGATATTCACAGGTCTTTCAAAACAACGGTATAGCGATGTATAAAACAACACTTTATCATCTTCAACAGGCGTTTTTACTACAACAGAAGAAAGTGCTTTTTCCCATACAGCACGACCAGTATCCGCTACTTTTTGGAGATCAAAATCACGTATTTCACGCATCAGGTTTTGCTTTGCCTGTTCGGTACTTATAAACGAAATGCCGTATCGGAAATGAACCTTAGGTATATTTGCGGCAAATTGAAAAGCTGCCGCGACCTCCTTACCTGCAGCCTTCTTTTTATTTTTATCGATGCCCTGATTAACGAGTACACCCGCTTCAATTGGAGCCGTGTCAAACTCTCCATAGAGATACACGACGGTATTGTTTTGTAAGCGTTGAGAAGCAAAAACTTCCTTGCCCTGTACTTCTACCGTTCCCGAGAGCGTATTAAAAATCAAGGAGCGTACCCCCTTATCGTTAAATGTCAAAGCATATATTGCCGACTGATGCGAGGGAGCGAAAGCCACGTCGATCTGTTCATCCAACAAGGACACTTCGTAGTAATAAGGCTTGATGACCTCGTTGTCGTAGCTGTAGCGATAGACTGGTTGTAGCTCTTTATTGCTTTTACCTTGCACGGCGCTGAGGTTGAAAGCCGAGCGACCACGGTGGCTCGTTACCACCAACGGCAAGCCCTTGATCTCGTCGCCGGTAAAGTCTCCGCGTTCGGGATACACGCGCAGCATACTGTTCGGCAAGTGTACCGTGGGGAAAGTGGGTACAAGCAGGTGGCTGATATTACCCATATAGGGGTTCACGTAATCGACCGCAGATTTTGTGGTCTGCGCAGAGACCGTGACTTCTCCCGCGTGAAAGACACACATCACACTGAGAAGGCTTAGGATTTTCTTCATGTTTTTATCATCTGTTGAGCCCACAAGATAAAAAATAAATGGCCCTTGCCGGAGCAAAGAGCCATTTATAGCTGAAAAATTACCAAGAAATAGAAGCAGACGGCTTTTTTCAAAATATTTAGCCCGAGCATCTGCTAAAACTATTTATCATTCCAATAATAAATTTTTAAAAGAAGCAAACAGTTCGTCTAATTCTTCTCCTGTTGTCGGATAACGGCCAGACCCTTTCTGCCCTAAAGAGCTGCCCGATCTGTTGCGTCAACGAACCGCAAAAGCAGGAAATCGTTGACCAGAAAACACCCTTATATCCATCCCGCCTATCGAATTGCGCGCTTTGTTTTGGCTTTAGTAGATTTACGTCCTTTCTGCCACCAAAGGATATATCCCGTAATAGGCAGGCTTGCACAAAACATCGAGATTATAAAGGCGAAAATCTTGGTAGGCATACCACCTATGCTTCCCGTATGCAAATCAAAATTCAGCGAAGCCAGCTTGTTTCCACCAGTCAATTTTTCGCTATCCTGTATCTTATCGACCTGCAGATTGTCTCGTCGAAAATAATACCATTTGAAAACCCCACTCCGATTTTCCGCTAAGCGTATCTGTACATCCACCAAAGGCTCATCCTTATCCCGCAGGCGCACAGACATCATATCTGCCGACGGATAGATGGTCAACAAATGGCTCAGGCCATTATCCAAAGGATCGATATAGCGATAAGGAACCGCCGAGGCCTTGTCTTGGCTTAAATCCGTTAGCACGACTTCTGTTGCGAAAACATTAAAAAAGTCGATATACGCTTTCTTAAATGCCGGAAAACTAAATACTAGGCCGGTCAGGGCCATGACAAGTGCTACCGCGAAGCTATAAAATCCAAACACATTATGCAGGTCATAATTGAGTCGTTTCCATTTCGCTTTCCAGTCTAGAGAAACAGCCCTTTTCAAAGGCTTACCTCGCCATTTCTTGGGCCACCATAGCACCATCCCCGATAATAATAGCAGTGCAAAAATCGCCGTGCTGTACCCCACGAGGGCATGCCCATAGGTTTTTCCCAAGAGCAGGTTCATGTGTAGCTGCAGGCAGAGCTGGAAAAACTCATTCTTGGTATCTTCCACCACTAAAACTTCTGCGGTATAAGGATTCACGAAAACCCGTTTATAGTAGCTCTGGTAATTCCAATAACCAAATCCCTCAGCGTTGGTTGCAGAGGCACGAAAAACCCAGGATCTATCTTTCGCGGGATACAGGTCTACCCTCGAAATCGTCTCCTTATCCGGAAGATTCGCCTGTGCTTTAGCGATAAGCTCCGTCAAAGGCTTCGGTTGCTGTGCTCCTGCATCGCTCTGCAAAAAGTACTTATTCGGATAAAACAACAGTTTCAGCTCATCCTGAAAGGTATACAGCGCAGCACTTAAGCTCACCAAAAAGACGACGATACCAGAGAGTATGCCCAACCATTTATGCAGCCAAAGTATCGCTTTTTTGATCATCCTTAGAACCGGTAATTAAGGTTTAGCGACAGCGTTGCGCCTTCCCCTTTTACGTAATTTGCATCCGTCGCCGCAAACTGACTGTACACAGAATAGTAATCTTCGTTCAATAGATTCGCAACCCCTAAGCCTACAGACCATTGTTTATTCACCTTATATCCCGCATTAAAATTAAGAATATCTACCGCATTTACTGGCCCTTGGTTTCCTAGATATGCGCCATTTGCACTGGGCTCAAAACGGTCACGATTGCCCGTGTGCACCCATGATAGTTGAAGATCCAAGGCATTAATCGGCGCATAATTTACATAGCCGGTAGCTTTCGGTGGCATAATGCGCGCACCGCTTAGGTATGTTCTTGTACCATCTTCATTTTTCAGTTTTCCTTCCACATAAGAGTAGGTTCCTCCAACGGATAAGGTTGACGATAGTCGTGCGTCAAGAGCTACCTCAACCCCATGAATACGCTCTGGTGCCCGCTCGGGAAAGAAATAACCACGTTCATCGGCGGTTAGGTTTACGCCCAATTTAGAGGTACTGATGAAGTAAGCCGCCGAAAGATTAAAAATACTGATTTGACTAGCAAATCCAGCTTCGTAGTTGTTGGTAACAATAGGATCGGTTTGTATATTCTTCAGATCGCTATCGGTGGCGTTACGCACAATACGCCCCAGCTCATTGATGGTAAAGCCTTGCGAAAAGCTCACAAAAGGATTAAAGAATGCATATTTATTGTAGCGCAGTCCCGCATTAAAGGTTACGCCTCGATAAGGTATCGTTCCTCCCTGCACCGCGATACTTCCTTCCGTGCCAGGTCCTGTTGGTAGCGTTTCAAAATCTTTGATCTTCACCGTCGCATCTTCGTAGCGCGCTCCTCCTTTAAAGATAAGGTGATCCACAAATGTTAAGGTCAGCTGCGCAAAGGGTGCATAGTTGAACATATCCATTTTAGGCACAAACACTCGTCCATCGGTCAAGTCTTGGTAGGTCACATCATTCAATAGGTCGATCCCATAGGTGACCCCGCCCAGCACATTACCGAATTGAAAAGGTGTATTTAGGTCAGCACGGAATCCTTTTTTATCCGAGTTGATCTGCGACTGGCCGGGACCATACCAAGAGTTTGCACGTTCTACATAGCGGTTCATAGAGCGAAAGGTATTGTAATAAACCGATGCATTGAGCGAAGTATTTCCGAACAATTGGTTTTTCGAATAAGTCAGCATCGCATTGTGGTTGTAGCGTGTTCCTGTATTTTCGCCGGGGTCTGTACCCGGTACACCGATTGTTGCTGTCTGTCCGTACTTTCCGTTTTGGCTTAGATAGCGCGCGTGCTGAAGGCTATTGAAAAAGTTGTAGACGAAGGACAGGGACGAACTAGGGTCAATATCATAGCCTAATTTTAAGAAGGCATTGTAGGATTTACTGTTTGAAAGCCCATCTGTTTGTCCCAGTGGCACACCATCGCCATCGCGCTGCAAACCGGTGTAATCGACAGCGCCGCTAGCGGTATAGCTGAACTTATCGTGACGGCCATACAGCGTTTGTGAAAAGCGGTAGCCTTCGGTCTCCTTATTGTTGTAAGGGTTCAGCGTCCCCCGCAATGTGGTCAAACCGCCAACAGTTTTAGCCTGCGGATCGTTTTTACGCGTGATGTAGTTAATAATCCCGCCGGCAGATCCATTTCCATAAATAGAAGTGGCGCCCTTTATGACTTCTACACGTTCGATCACGCTAGGGTCAATAGATCGGATATCGCGCGATGTATACGGTCTGGGTAGCCACTATGGGAGATACGAATTTCTAGATTCTTAATCTTGGGACGAGCGAACACCAAACTCCCTTCGGAATCTGTTCGCCCTTGCAATTTTCCATTCACCCAAATATTGGCCTGCGGAAGCATTTGTTGCTGGGCGTCTTTAACCTGCACCGTCACATCTTGCGCAAAGGCATATGTTCCGCTACACAGCAACAAGGCCGTTAAAAGCGGATTCAAATGCATTTTTCTATTAAATAACATAGTTTATTTATTTAGACTTGTTTTAAATTGCCCAAATATAGAAAAGTTTTGGGAGCCGCCAATTCCCAAATCGGTGAAAATCGAAATTTAGCTAAACTGCCCCCCTAATGAGTCATGCAGAATGTACAATCCAGAAAATGCGGCATTTAGGAAATGCGGCATGCAGAAACGATTTTTACTTGCTTAGCGCTTGAGAAACGGCTATAGGCAAATCCGACTCTAATATAGCGGCTCCTTGCGCAAAAACAGCTTTATACCGTTCTGCTCGCTCCGTTTTGTCTGTCAGCTTATCATAGCTTGGCGCTGTGGAAATCATGCACATCACCCCTTTTTTGTTAAAGAAACGGTACATATCGAGGTTGCTATCCTTCAATTCTGATCCGATATATACAATCATCCGATCAAAGGGCAATCCAGCAGCAACAAAGTCCTTTAGTGCTTCTTTGGTTTTTATATGCATGGAAATAAACTGATCAGGATGTCTTTCCAAGAAAAAACGAGCCTCTTTAACCGTATGAACGGTGACCCACACCCAAGCATAGGCCTGATGCTTTTCAATGATATCGGCCGTCATTTGTAAGGGCAAATCTTTCTTATCCAAATTGAGGATTGTTTTCCCCTTCGCCCAACGGATCATCTCATCCAAGGTGTTGATGTTATATGAGGTGATGTTGCCCTTTGTGTCCTTCAACCGAATATCCTTAAGATCTGCAAATGCATGGTCCTTTAACAAACCCCTTCCTGTTGTTGTACGCTCCATAGCCGCATCATGATGCATAACGGCCACGCTGTCCTTTGTCAAGCGCGGATCCACTTCAAAGATTGCTGGCGTATGTTGCAATACAGCCTCCATGGCAGCGATCGAATTTTCGGGCATGCCCTCCTCGATGGTTCCGCGGTGCCCGCTAATAATCTGCAAACCTGGCGTCACCTTGAAATAGCGACGCATATCCTGCGCATTGTTGAAGGAGAATTGATGCACTTGCTGGCCATAGGTATTTAATGTTAGTGCGAGCAGCGCAAAGGTAAACAGCTTAGGTAGATCCATAATTTCAAAAATAAAGTATACAGATGAAGTTTATGCTAAGCCATTATTTAATTCCTGTTAACATCGAAAGGCTACGCCGCTCTTATTTGCATTGCACGTCCATCAAAAGGAAAACACAACCCAGAAAAAAAATAAAATCGCGTTATGGAATCTCGCGACATGCTGCATCCGTCAAAAAACGAACAAAAGATGTTATATTTATACTAATATTCTATAAATTATGAAACGAAACCTCCTGTTATTATTGCTTCTAGCACCGATGTTCCTCTTTGCACAAGAACAACCTCTGCGGATCGGCATTGATGGTCAATGGAAGCAAATCGAGCAACTTATTGCCATCAAAAACTACGAACAGACACTACCTATCCTTGCTGATATCAAGGCGCATGCTAAGCGAAACGGTATTCGGGATGTGTACATCAGGGCCTTTTTGGCTGAAACGCAAGCCCTTCGTGTAAACAAGACCGATGATAAGACATTTGAAGAAATTCAAAAACACTTCGAGCGCACCCTACAGGAGGGCGATATCGTGCAACGCAGCGTTATCAAAAATTTCTATGCCCTCTTTTTGGAATCGAACAGCCACCGGTTTCAGCCCGTCAGCTCCAATCGCTTTATCAAAGCCACATCGGAAGAAAAACAACAGATCATCGACAGCGTCTTTCGCACGTCGCTAGCTGCCAAAGCGGCGTTGCAGCAGGAGCTCACAACACAATGGTCTTCCCTCTTTGACGATACGCGAAACAGCTATCTGATGCCCACCTTATATCACCTCTTGGCCTACCAATACCTTGAGGTATTGCCATCGCGTAGCGACAGCTTGGGCGAGGCAGATCAATTGAAAGCGGAGGTGTTGGCCTTTAACAAGCAAGCAGGATATGCCGAGGCTACCTCTTACCTCCTCAGCAAAAAGCTATTGGACGACTCTTGGAATATCGCTTCTCGACTAGCGGAATTGAACCGCATCATGGAAGAGCAGCCCAGTGCTTATAATGCCTACATACTCAGCAGGATCGCGGCGGCATTCCAAGAACGTGCCGACTACAAACAGGCCATGCAGTATGTACAACGCGTTTTTAGTGCCTATCCCAACTCAATGTGGCGGGCCGAGGCCGAGAAGATAGAACAACAAATACGGGCAACATCCATCGACGTTCAGCACGACTTTCGCATCCCAGCACATGCCTACCATCCGATCAAGGTCAATACACGAAATGCCGACAGCCTATTTATTCAGGTTTTTCGAACAACGAATACGGCCAATTCCGCCTATCAGACCTTTAAAATACGTCATGATTCAACGACGCACGAAACACGCTTGGACGCACCTTTGGCCTATCAAGAATCCATTGCTTTGGGCCAATTTGATGATCACTTCAATCATCATAGTATCTACAAAATCAATCCATTGGACCATGGGCATTATACTGTCCTGCTCTCCAACAATACACAATTCAAAGACGACGGTTTATACCAAGAGGTAGCGCACAGTAGCTTTACGGTAAGCGATGTATTTGTTTCGGCTTTGCTCGACGAGGAAACGGATCATGATGAGCGCTACCGTATTCTCCTGATCGACCGGAATACAGGTAAAGGCTATGCGAATAAAAAAGTGGCGCTATACGAAACGAATCCTAAAAGTAAAGCGCGTAAAGTACAAAGCTTCACGACGAATAAAGCGGGAGAGTTTACCTATAGAACCAGCGATCGTCGGAATCGCGACGATTTGGACTATTACGACCTGCTACTGCCCACAGAAAATCATCTCATCTCCCTCATGGATCTTGAAATACCTGAGCATTACGATGATGAATACGATATGGAGGAGGAACTTGAGGGCGAAGAAACGGCTATCACCCTTACGGATAGGTCAATCTACCGACCCGGGCAGAAAGTTTACTTCAAGGCCATCCTTTATAACAATAGTTCCACCAAAGGCAAAATATTGGCACAAAAAAAGATTGCCGTATATTTACATGATGCCAATGGACAAAAGGTAGACTCGCTAAAAGCCGAAACCAACCTTTTCGGGTCTGCAAACGGCATCTTGCAACTACCTCTCAAAACCCTGAATGGTCGTTTCAATATAAAGGTATTCGCTGGAAAACAGGAATTGCATTCGACCTACATCCGTTTGGAAGAATATAAACGTCCGACTTTTAAAGTTACTTTTGAAACCAATAAAGAGACCTATAAGCTTCTTGATACCGCTGTCTTCATTGGCCATGCCGAAAGCTTCGCTGGTGTGCCCATAGCGCAGGCCAACGTACGTTACAAGATTGAACTTTATGGGCAGTCACGCAACTACAGCCATCACAATTTGCTGGACAGCGTTACACAGACCGATCAACAGGGAAAATTCCAATTGCGCATACCGCTCAACGACAGTAGCATGTTGCAGGAGAGCAACTTTTCTTTACGTTATACAGCGGAGGTAACCAGTCCTTCCGGCGAAATGCAGTCAGCAAATGAGCGCTACTTCTACGCAAAGACACCGTGGAATATAGACATTATAGCCGGCTCTCCCACCGCCGAAAACCGATGGAGCGAGCTCACGATCGCCACCAAAAATCCGAATGGGCAACCACTACCTTTTGCTGGTCAGATACATATTTACAAAGTTAAAGAGCCTGATTTGGTCGTTGCCGATCGGTCGAAGAGCTATTTTATGAGTGCAGATTACCATCTGCTGTCCGTGTCGGATTACAAGCGTTATTTTCCAATGCAGTTTGATGAGGTTCTGCTAAGCCGGGAAGAGCAAAAAACATGGGTAAAGACCTACAACTTCAACAGCAACGACAGGGATACCATTCATTTGGATAGTACCCTGTTTTCGCGAGGCAGCTACCGCATCGAGGCCTTCAGCATCCAAGGTACGGACACCATCCGGGCACATAGCTACAAGCAGATTTATGATCCAGTCAGTCGACGGGTATCTGCCAAAGAATTCCTCACTGTGGGTTTAGACAGCAGCAGCTATACCGTCGGCGATAAAGTCCAAGTGCGATTTGAAACCGATCTCGCCGATGCCAAACAGCTGTTTGTTTTTCATAAGCGCCGTGGTAAACCTGCCAACGCCATAGCAATAGACATTCGGGACGGAAAAGCCGTTTACAGCTTCCATCTAAATAAAGAGGATGTTGAAGCGCTTCCTGTTGCGCTCCATGCCTTTATTATTAAAAACGACATGGCCGAATTGAGGAGTATCCACATCCCGATCAAGCAAAAGGATAAACAGCTAGCAATCCAAACCGTAACCTTTCGCGATAAGATAACACCGGGCCAAGCGGAAAGCTGGCGTTTTAAGATCAAACAAAACGAGGATGTGATACCGGCAGAGCTGGCATTGAGTATGTACGATGCGGCGCTCGATGAATTCCAGGCACACATCTTCCCTCATTCTTTTGATCGACCATCCCCCTATTACTACCACCGACAAGAGGCGCAGCAGCATTTGTTGGGCGATTTTTACGAGGAAACCAATAGCAGCAATGTTTTCGTAGGTACGCGTTACCAAGCCCAACTGTACATACAAACACCCATAGTTCGTTCCTACGGTTTATGGACAGCAGGCCGATATCATTATGCCGCAAAAAGCCTGTCATCTGCACTTCGGGGTCGTGTTGCAGGGGTAGCGATAGGCGGCTCCTCCACAGTTGACGAAGTCGTCGTTATACGTGGAACAGCGAGTGCTGCGTCTAACGCGCCTTTATATGTTGTCGACGGCGAAGTGATGGAACAGATCGATATGAGTAAAATAATGCCCGACCAAATCAATAGCTTCAGCGTCTTAAAAGATGCGGCGGCCACCGCACTGTATGGATCGAGGGCGGCAGGGGGTGTCATTATTGTAACCACCAAAGAAGGAAGTAAAATACAGGAGCAGTTGGCGGCTGCACAAACACGTAGCAACCTCCAAGAGACTGCTTTTTTCTTTCCTGCGTTGTACACCGACGAGCAAGGAGACGTGTCGGTAGAATTTAACAGCCCCGAAGCACTCAGCAAGTGGAAGCTGTTGCTGTTCGCGCATGGCAAAAATCTCGAAGCCGGCATGGGTACCTTCTACACCCGAACACAGAAAGAGTTGATGGTGAGCCCTAACATGCCTCGCTATTTTCGAGAGGGAGATCAGCTACTTCTAAAAGCCACTATTCAAAATCTTCGTGAGGAAGCGATGGAAGGCAATATACGGATTGAATTTATTAACCCGGAAACGAATGAAGTTATCTCAGCGCGCTTTCTCGACAAGCCTACACAGCCTTTCACCGTGGATTCAAAAAAGAATTTGACTGTTTCTTGGGCTGTGCAGATACCGATGGGATTCCCCACGGTGCAGGTAAAAATTGTAGCGGCCAGCGCTAGTTTCTCCGATGGGGAGATCCATGAATTGGCTATTCTGCCTAATCGGGTGCTCGTTTCCGAAACCAGTCCGCTACTGCTGCAGCCCAATGAAACGAAACAATTCCAACTGGAGACGGCCAACAAAGAAAATATGCAGGCCCGTATACAAATACAGAGCAACCCTATATTGGAGGTTATCGGTGCGCTAGATTACCTCAATAATTACCCCTACGCCTGTACCGAACAGCTAAGCAGCAAATGGTTTAGCTTAAAAATGGTGCAATACATACAGCAGCACTACCCGGCCATTGCCAACTACTTCAGTGCGTTGCGGAGCCAGCAAACCGAAAGTAAGCTTAGCGAAAATAGCGCGTTAACAGAGCTTAGCGCCGAAGAAATGCCTTGGATCCGCGATATTAAGCGTGACAGTGAAAAACTAGCGGCACTGAGCAAGCTTTTTGACGAAAACAATACGTTTGAAATCGCCGAAATAGAAAAGAAACTGCTTAAACAACAGCTGGAAACCGGCGCATTCCCTTGGTTTGAAGGAGGACGAGCCAATGCCTATATCTCCATCCGATTGTTGGAGATTTGGGGAAAAGTATTGAAGCTAGACCATCGGTTAGTTTCCAACGACATGCGTAAGATTGCCGAAAAGCTGACGAAATATCTCGACAAGGATAGCCTGATCGTGGACGAGAAAGCATCCGCAAGCATGGCATTAGATTACCTCTACGCCAGACATTATTGGCAGGGACTCTATCCCTTGGATACTAAGCAACAGGCACTATTGACCGATAAGATCAGTCAATCGCCCCTCCTCACAGCGCAACGCAGCGCCGGCATTGCCGCTAAAAGTTGGATCGTTAATCAGCTTTTCGGCAAAGGCGAGCAGACCGATCAAATCAGGAACCGCATCATCCAAGAAGTGCTAAACGATACACAAAAGGGAATGTATTGGGAAAGTAATATGAAAAGCTATAACGCCGTAAGCCTGCAATCTTATATGGTAGAGGCCTATAAGCTAAATGATCCCAACAAGCTAGACGCCCTTACCCAGTGGATCTATTACCATAAGCAGGCTAGTCATTGGCAAACGACTTGGATGACCGTCGATGCAATCTATGCGCTATTGCTAGCAAATAATCCCAGCGAATTTGTTTTGGAAAACAGCGTTACCCTGAGCATAGATCAGCAAGTAGTGCCCCTCGAGCCCGCCAGTTTGGGGCAGGTGGCCAAAACATTTACCCGCCAAGACTTGAAGAAAAATCTGGAGTTGGAGGTTCAAAACAATAACAGCCGGGCGATCTACGGCTATCTAAACCACCAGTATTTTGCCAACGAAACATCGCTTTCGGCAGTAGTTAACAATCTCTCGATCAGCAAGGAATATCTGGTGCAGCGCGATGGAAAGTGGATCGTTTCGAGTAGCGCCAAACTTGGCGAAAAAGTCAAGGTTCGGCTTATCGTCATCGCAGGAGAGTCATTCAGCAATCTACATTTGAAGGATAGCCGTCCGTCGGGCGTGGAGCCTATTTACCAGCCTTCTGGATATAAATATTGGGAAGGCTATTACTTCAGCATGAAAGACGCTTCGACCAATTACTTCTTTGATCGCTTATCAAAAGGCAAGCATGTCTATGAATACGAGGTTAAGGCCAATAATGCGGGCGTATTCCAATCGGGCATAAGCACAATTGGGTCTATGTACGATCCCTCGGTCAATGCACGTGCAAGTAGCGTTACGCTGGAAATTGTGGAATAGGCTATCTACGCCACTCAGCTTGTAGATTCCGTTTAAAAGGAGTGGAAAACGTTTGTCTTCCACTCCTTTTTTGTCTGGTATTACCTACAGCTGCATAGAGTTGGTTTCTTTACCTCCCCGACGGATTTGGATGCATGCCGCAAACAGTCGTTAAATTTTGCTTACCTTTGTAGCTTGGTATTCAATTAAACATTCGGCCGTGTCTTTAGATAAATTAAAACTTAGCAAGCGTCTTCAAACATCCATGAAAGATCTGGGGTATTTTACAGCAAAAGAATTCCAGTTAAAATCGCTCTCCCGCATTGTCGGTGGCCACAGCGTCATTGGCATAGCTCCTGAAGGCGCTGGGAAAACGACGACTTACGTATTGGGCGTATTGATGCGTTTAAAATACACGCATGATGAGGCTCCTAAAGTTCTAATTTTAGCGCCGAATGATGAAAAAATCAAAGAGATCGTTGATAGCTTCTTTGCTATAAGTCAAAATAGAGAGCTTCATATCATGGGGCTGAAAAGCAGCGGAAGCATGGAAGAAGAGATCGAAGACTTGGTACGCGGGGTGGACATCGTCGTTGCTACACCCAGCCGAGCCCGTGCGGTATATCTAAAATTGGGTCTTAACCTCAACCGTATACAGACCTTTATCATCGATGATGCGGAAGAAATTGTGAAACAAGGTATGCAAACCAATGTTAGGGAGCTGGCGCAAAGCTGCGGCGACGTGCAGTACTTGGCATTCAGCACGGTAGACCATGATAAATTGCACCTGATGATCGACGATTTTATGCCTTTTGCGACGAAAGTCGAAGTGGATGAGCTTAGCGAAGATACGTTAGATACGCAGGATCTTATACTTTATCAAGTCCCGAACTTCACGACAAAGATCAATTTGCTCAATGACTTCATGCGTGATCAGGAAGTATTCGATAAGGTAGTGGTGTTTGTGAATAGCCGACTGACGGCGCATAACCTATTAAAAAGACTGCACGTCGGCAAGGGTGAGGCAGCCATCTACCGGCCATTTTTCCATGATGATGCGGGTATCGATGAGATCCGTGATTTTCTAGAAATAGCAGAATGCAGAATACTTTTGGTCGCTAATGAGGGTACCACGGAAATCGACCTTTCCAACATTCCGTTTATCATCCATTTTGAGATCCCGGAAGAGAGTGAGGTCTTCGTGTCGCATATCCTGAAGACGCCAGACTCGGAAGCCTTGGCCATCACCTTTGCCACAGATATTGAACTTCCAGCGCTTCGCAAAATAGAACAATCCATCGGCAAAAAGATTCCTGTTATGCCTTTGCCCGACGACCTTATTATTTATCGTCCTACGGATGGTCCAAAGGAAAAAGAGAAGATCGATGAAACCCAAGGAGGTGCCTTCCATAAAAAGAAGGAAAGCAACAGCAAAACGTATAACTACGGAAGCGGTTTAAAAGCTAAAATGACCAAGAAAAATAAGAAAAGATAGGCGACCAACCATAAATGGAAGATGCCCTTCTTAATGATTTATATGGAGCTCCTAAAATTTAGGAGCTTCTTTTTTATAGCACGCTATGCCATAAATCGCCGAAATAAACGCAGCAGTCTTTTTGTCTTATCGATATATGGGAACCAGAAAAACTTTGATAACGGCATAAGTTTCACATCGGCTACGGCTCTTTCGTGCGAAAAAGCGCGAAAGCCATACCAGCCGAAAGACTGCCCTATACCCGAATTATTCACGCCACCAAAAGGCAGATTGGGGTGCATCACCTGTACCATGGCATCGTTAACACAGGTGCTTCCCGCACTAGTATGGTTAATTACCCGCTGCACGAAGGCATTGCTGCCGCTAAATATGTATAAAGCCAATGGTTTTTCCTTTTCTTGGATCAGTTGCAAAGCCTCGTCGATGTGGGTGTAGTAAATCACTGGCAAGATAGGTCCAAATATCTCCTCCTGTAATAAGGTTGATTCTGCTTTTAGATCGGTCAATACGGTTGGTGCGATATAGCGTTGCTCGGCGCTACTATCTCCCCCTACCCAAATCGTAGCCCCATCGTCAACAGCTTCGTTTAGCGCTTGCGTTAAACGATCAAACTGTTTGTCGTTGATGATGCGCGCCAGATCGGGAGAGTCCGCTGGCCGATCCCCAAATGCACGGAGGATTTCCTCCTTAAAAAGCGTGGCCAGATCATTTTGGTAAGCGCGATCAATCCATAGGTAATCTGGAGCAATACAGGTTTGTCCGGCATTGACGAATTTAGCCCAAATAATATTTCGAATCACTGTCCTTAAATTGACCTTGGGCCCGATGATAGCGGGAGATTTCCCTCCCAATTCGAGGGTGACATCACTCAAGAATTTGCTTGCGGCCTGCATCACGATCTTGCCTACGGCCGGTGATCCGGTAAAGTGCATATGATCAAAACGCAGCCCCAAGAGAAAGGTCGTCTCATCTACAGCGCCTTCCACAACAAAAACATGATCTGCTGGAAAAACAGCTTCTATAATTTTCCGGATCACAGAATTGATATGCGGCGAAAATTCAGACAGCTTCAACATAACCGTATTGCCTGCTGCTATACTGGATATCAAATGCGCCATCGGCAATTGGAAAGGATAGTTCCACGGCGTAATGATCAAGCTATTGCCTTTCGGCTCATAATGCAGGTAAGGCTTTATCGAAAACAGCTTCCAAGAACGGGAAACCTTCCTATCCTTCATCCAACGAGGCAGCTTCGCTATTGCTTCCTTCAGTTCCATCTGCACCGGCATCAACTCCGTTACCTCCACCTCTACGGCGCTTTTCCCAAAATCGCTCGCAATGGCAGCAACGACAAAGTTGTGGTTCCGATCGATTTCTTGCGCTAGTTTACGCAATATGGCTTGGCGCCAGCTTGCATCGTGTTGTTTATAAATCACGCGGCTTTGCACCTGCGCGTCATAAGCACGTTTAATATCGTCTATTGCTGTATACTCGTTCATACTTTTTCGGATGCTGTTCTTCTTGTTAACTACGCTCCGGTTGTTTCCGTTTTGGCACAGGCCTATTAATTTCAAAATCGGATCTAGGATCCCTGCGTATGCGTGCAAAATATGCAAAAAACGCCAAAAATTGTGTAAAGCGGTCGGCTCCTACTTTTTGTTGTTTTGTAATCAAATTTATCGAAAACACCATGAATACAAAACATAAGATTATTGTTGTGGGCGGATACGGCGCCGTGGGTCAGTACATCGGCCAGTTTCTCCACGATCAGGAACAGTTTGAGGTGGTTATCGCTGGGCGGAGCCTCGCCAAAGCGGAACAGTACGCAGCACGTTTACCGCAGGCCTCGGCACGTTTTTTTGACCTAGACATTCCGGATTACCAAGCTATTGAAGATGCATCGCTACTGATCTTATGTGTGGAGAGTAAAAACAACCTCTTAGCAGCCTACTGCCTTTCTAAAGGCATACATTATATAGACATCACCGCAAACAATCAACTGATCGATGCCATAGAGCAGTTAAAGGTACAGCAGCCGAAGCCCAAATCCATGGCTCTACTGAGCGTTGGCCTGGCGCCCGGAATCAGCAATTTATTGGCAAAGCATTGCATCAACCATCACTTACAGAGCGAGTGGGTAGACATCGATATTCTCTTGGGGTTAGGCGAAAAGCATGGATATGCTGCATTCGAGTGGACGTTTGACAATATGCACCGTAGCTACTCCATCTTAGAACAGCAACATCCAACGTTGGTGAAATCGTTCAGCCGACCAAAATGGACAGCTATGGACAAAAAGCGCCGCTACTTTCTTTTTAACTTCTCGGATCAGCATAGCTTGGCTAG
The DNA here is from genome assembly GCF_033955345.1 of Sphingobacterium bambusae. Taxonomy (NCBI): domain Bacteria; kingdom Pseudomonadati; phylum Bacteroidota; class Sphingobacteriia; order Sphingobacteriales; family Sphingobacteriaceae; genus Sphingobacterium; species Sphingobacterium bambusae. Next base: position 4,774,533 of record NZ_CP138332.1, on the reverse strand, counting down.
TCTTTGGCCTACAAAAAACATCAAGACTAGGCTGGCTTTCGACTCGTTCTTGATCACGGAGTTACTATTTTGGAGCCGTAAAATTGGGTTGACGAAAGTGCTGCAGTATAAACCGTTGCAGCGAGCGCTCCACCGTTTGTTTCATCGGATAAATCTCGGAACTGATCGCTTTGCCGTAAAAGCGAGCTGCGGCATGGATCGACAGCAGCTGTATGAAGCGTCGTTCTCTGGCAAATCGGAGGCCAAAGTTACGGCTGCCGTCGCTGCTGAATTGGCCATACAGGTTATGCAAAGCCCGCAAACAGGCGTTATGCACATTCATGATTTTGTGCTGGATATCCCTAATTTTATCAAGCAGCTGGAGCGGTATGATCGGGATTTTCGGAGTGTGCTTTAATGGGGAATTGTTTTATGGAGCGGACTACGACGTATTCCGCTTCATAAAACAATATCAAAACCTAATCCTCTCGACTACCATCGTCGGCCATCCGCACAATCTTAGGCGAGAATGTAGCCAACACGTCAACAAGATCCTGCTGCGCAGCCATCACGGTATGTATGTCTTTATAGGCCATAGGCGCTTCATCCATACCGGCCCCCATCAAAGTGATCCCTTGATCATTTAGGATAGCCTTTAAATCCGATGGCGCCAGCGTCTTTATTGCCTTTGTACGGCTCATCAATCGTCCGGCACCGTGCGAGGCCGAGTTGATGGACTCCATCTGTCCTTTACCGCGCACCAAGAATCCTGGCGAGGCCATGGAACCCGGAATAATACCCATTACCCCTTTGGCTGCAGGCGTTGCTCCCTTTCGGTGTACAATCAGCTCTTGCCCATTCCACATCTCCTTCCATGCAAAGTTGTGGTGGTTTTCGACCTTTGCCAAGCGCTCTGCCCCCAGCTGATGGCGCACCTTTTCATGGATCACTTCGTGACATGCCGATGTGTAGTCGCCCGCTAAATTCATCGCCATCCAATATTCCTGTCCTTCGGCCGTTCCCAAATCTAGGTAAGCCAAATGTTGTGCTTTATAAGGCAGTTTACAAAGCTGCTTAGCTAGTTTGGTGTAGTGGTCGGCTAACGTTGCCCCCAGCCCGCGTGATCCCGAATGCGTCAATAGCGCGACATATTCACCCGCTTCAATACCTAATTCCGCATCCGCCTGATCAAAGGCTATCACCCCAAACTCCACGAAGTGATTTCCCCCTCCGGAAGTCCCTAGTTGCGCCCAAGCCTTATCCTTCAACGAACGCAACAAATCGTTCATGGCAAAAGTATCCTGCTCTAAAACGGCATGGCTTGCTCGATCTCCTTTTTGGAAACCTTGGCCAGCGCCAAACTTCGTGGTTTGCATAATGACTTTCTTTAACGCATCGCTATGCTCCGTCAGGTATGCGGCAGGTAGATCAAAAATAGACAACGCCATGCGACAACCGATATCCACGCCCACGCCGTAGGGAATGACGGCATTGCCCGTGGCCAGCACCCCGCCGATAGGCAAGCCATAGCCTTGGTGCGCGTCTGGCATCAGGGCGCCGGCTACAGAGACACGCAACGTCATAGCTACTTGCATCTGCTGCTTCGCCCCTTCTTCAATATGCTCTTCCCCGTAAATTTCGTAATGCCCCTCTTCTTTAAGTGCGATATACGAGGCTTCCAGCTCATCTTGCTTCAACAGCTCCTGCGCCAATGTCTTAAAAACTGCATCTTCAGCATACGCTTCCGGATTGGCCAATATAGCCGAGAAATGAGCTAGCATCTGCTCACGCGTAAAGCCCAATCTTTTCTTATTGATCTGCAAGGCGACGCCCAAAGCAGAATTTTCGGCATAGCCCAAGGCCAATAGATCGTTACCATTTATACGTTTGTTTTCCATTTTTCTTCTTTTTTATAGCGCTAAGCGCTTCAATTTAACTTCTTCTTTAAGCAAGGACAACGCCTCTTTATATTTGTTGCCCTTGCGCCTCTTTTGACTTTATCTTTTTATGACCTTGTCACCAAGCTCGCGTCACAATTAGCTCTTGACAAACCATTGCTTTAGCTGATCGATAAGCTGCCCATTTCCGGACAGCGATACCGTACTAATCTTTTCCGAGATCTTCTCCACATACTCCATCTCCTTCAGCTTGAACAGCATAGCATTTTCTTCCATTAGCTTTGCAGTATTCAGCAAGCTTCGCGTCGATGCCGTCTCTTCACGCCGCGTGATGATATTTGCCTGCGCACGCTTCTCGGCAATCAACACCTGATTCATGATATCCCGCACATCACCTGGCAAGATGATATCCTTGATCCCACAGAATTGTATCTCCAACCCGAGCGACGCCGCTTGTACATGCGCTTCGGAGGCAATGAACGTATTCACGTCATCTTTCTTTTCCATGATCTCGTCCAGTGTCATGTGCCCAATGTATGTACGCAGTAACAATTGCATCAACATATAGAGCTGCTTTTCGTGGTCTTTATTCTCCAACAGTGCGCGTACCACATCAAGCACCCTGTAGCGCACGGAAAAGTTCACGCGGATTTGTGCCTTATCCTTCGTCAGTATCTCTTGCCCATTGATGTCTACGGACAACACACGGGTGTCGACCTTTGAAACCGCAATGGCGGTAGCATTCTTCCACCAAGTGTACACGCCACCCTCGAGCACCTGCTGAAACTGCCCATCGATAAATAACAATCCTTTTTCTGCAGGATCCAACTTATACTGCCGCACAAAAGGTGCGAACTCTGGCCACTCCAATAGATTTCTTCCCAGTGCTGATGAAATAACCATCGTCGAGGTATCTTCCATATGGAAACGGTAGTTCCGTAAGCCTTTCCAAAAGATGTAGCGTCCGGCGGTCAAAATCTTTGTAAAGTTCTCGTTGATAAAGACGATGCACAGGCATCCATCGGCAACCTCAACCTGCTCTACCAAGGCTGCGAAGCCTTCGATCTGCAGGAGTACGTCCACATCGTGATTCGTCTGAAATGCCTTTGCCTTATCGTGAAGCTCCAGCTTCTCGCCAAAGCCCAGCCAGTATTTCCCCGATGTAAGTACCCGCTGTACCACTTGATTCTTAACCACAAAACCTACGTGGTTAACAGCTATATGTATTCTTTTCATATCTTCTATTTTTATATTGTTTCATTTATTAAAAAGGTAAGCGATCGTCCGATCCATCGGTCGGCTACGGGATTCAAAAGGAGCCGCCTGCCTTGGTTTGTACTTCTTGTTGACTTCCGTTCTACAGCAGTAAAACGAGTCCACCTATTTTCGAAACAGCATCAAGCAGCTTGTTTTCAATCGCGAAGCAGCTGAACGATTGCAAGAAAGCGCCCAAATACTAGCCGCTAAATTGCCAGATCGACTATCGCCTACCCATTCGTTTTAACTTTTTGATGAAGTTTAACATGTAACCAGATACCCTAGATCTGTGCGATACCATTACGCTATTCTACCGAAGTAGAAGTGGGATTCGAACCCACACTTTGTTGTTTGCTGCTCTAACCTTCTGAGCTATTCCGACAAGTCGGAAGAAGGAATCGAACCTTCGACCCGCAAATGGGGCTGTACTCTAACCCTTGAGCTACTTCTTTCGAAGAGGGGACTCGAACCCCTAACCTCAGCCGTGGTGCCCAAATACGTCGTTACCCCCAGTATATCGTGTCCCAGTGGGATCGACACTATCCTGCCATGCAGAAGCAGATGATGCAGGGTGCAAGTCGGTAATTAAGGCTTCTTTAAGCTCTGATGAGCTATATCTTTAAGCGATTGCTTGTTTTATCAAAGAACGTGGCCATTGCTGACATGACAAAGTTGCGAACAGCTATGCGCAGCAGGACTGCGCAATAAAAAAAACGGACTAGCAACAGCACAACAACAAATTAAACAACTGTAAAACAGATGAATAAAATGAAATGAAATTCACAAGCCATGGTACGAGAGGGTCAACTACGCAGCTATATTGCGTAATTCAGATATTCTTTATAGCTTTAGCTATACAACAGATCGTCATCATTACCCATGTCTACCAACAAAGCTGCACTCATACGTTACAAAACTATAGACAATTGCCTACGCCAAACGCATAGAAAATGGACGCTGGAAGACCTTATCGATCGTGTTTCCGATGCGCTATATGAGTTTGAAGGCATCCACAATGGGGTCAGCAAACGCACCATCCAAAGCGATATACAGGTTATGCGCAGCAATAAGCTCGGCTACAATGCGCCTATCATTGTGTTAAAAAGGAAATACTATACCTACGAAGACCCCGCTTATTCCATCAGCAACTCGCCGCTCACGCACAATGATATGGAGAAAATGAAAGAGGCTGTTGATATTCTCAAACACCTCAACGGATTTGCTCATTTTGAGGAAATGAGCGATATGATCGTGCGCTTAGAGCATAATATGGCTAAACAAGCGAACGATGCTGCAACGAGCATACAACTGGAGAGCAACAGCCTACTGAAAGGGCTCAACTGGATCACACCCATACATCAAGCCATCCGCGAGCGAATACCGCTCCTGATATCATACAAGTCCTTTAAATCCAAGCAGGCTACCGAATCCGTCTACTACCCCTATTTGCTAAAGGAATACCGCAATCGTTGGTTTGTCATTACGAAGCCCAAAAAGGGGCGCATTCTAGTCACCTTGGCCTTGGACCGTATTCTGGACATCCAAGAAATGGCCAAAACGGGCTTTGTCCCATACGAAGGCGTTAGTTTCGACCGTTATTATGCAGACACTATTGGTGTCACCAAGTCCGAGCGCGACCGGGGTCAGCGGGTCACGTTGGAAGTGGATGCCCGAACCGCACCCTACGTGGAGACCAAACCCTTGCATGCATCGCAAGTGGTAGTCAATCGCAGAGAGGACGGCAAGATCATCATCCGATTGGATGTGGTGCTTAATTTCGAGCTGGAGCGTGAGATATTGGGCTTTGGTGAATCTGTACAGGTGCTGTCGCCTAGGTTGTTGCGCAACCGCTTAGCTTCGCGCCTGCGACGTGCCTATAACAATTACAGTAGCGATGACACAAAAAATAACGCACAAACAACCGATCCGCCACCTAATGTATAACGCCTTGAACAAGCAACAATAGTGGTTTGCAGTATGCATAGCAAGGATTTCTCAGGCTCAAAACGTAACATTGCTGAAAAGAAAGAAAAAAACTTGTTTTTTAGCCATTTTTTAGAGATATTCGGTGTAGCAAAACTAACTAACACATTACGTATCATTCTATTATCAAATCAGCGACATGCAGCAGCAGCTCTGTCCGTTGTTGCGAAAAAAGATATTAACCGATAAAGCCTCCGCCATGCAGAACGAAATCACGGACATTTTGTTGCGTTTACAGCAACTATTCCAAAATAATGGGCTAAGTTCTTGGGCCCGCAAAACCGAGCGTACCTTATATCTTGTGCAGGAAAATCAGTATGACCTTGATTTGGTGTTAGACAATTACATTGGTTCGGGGATGGAGTCCCTACAATTTGTCGAGTTGGACGATGAACTGGTAGAAGAGTTGGATCTGCTCTGCAAGGCATTGCTGCAGCAAAACGAACAGCTAAAGCTGCAACGCAATTCGTAACGTTATTCGCCTATTACCAGCTCTCCTACCGTCTATCTTTGTCCCTTACTCCGTTTTAGACTTATTTTCGGGTTTCGGCTTGTTGAACTTCCGAAATTTCTTTTTCTTGTTGTTATTGTTTCCGTTAGGTCGTTTCTTCGCTGTAGGCTCATAAGCAGGCCCCGGGGGAATACCTTCTGGCATTTCTTTCTTGGGAACCTCTTTTTCGATCAATCGTTCGATCCGCCCAAAGCGTCCTTGATCTTTATCATTGATAAAGGTAATGGCCGTGCCGGTGGTTGCCGCTCTGGCTGTACGTCCAATACGGTGCACGTAGTCTTCTGGGTCTGGTGGCACATCAAAATTCACGACCAAGCTGATCCCAACGATGTCGATACCACGCGAAATAACATCCGTACCGACGAGTATGCGCAACCTTTTCGCCTTGAATCGGTGCATAATTTCTTCGCGTTGCGCCTGCTCCAAATCCGAATGAAAACCTTCAGCAGAGAGTCCCATTTTGATAAGTTCCCGAGTCAAACGTTTTACAAGATCTTTTTTCGAGGCAAAGATGATAATACTTTCGTAGCTCGGGTTATCCAATAGCGCTTTTATCAGGGCGATTTTGTTATCATCATACACCAGATAAGCCTGTTGGTCGATCCCTTCGCTAGGCTTCGAGATGGCTACATTGATCTCCTCCGGTTCGTGCAATATTTTCTTGGCTAGCGTCCGGATTTTCGGTGGCATCGTGGCCGAGAAAAGAAGGCTCTGCCTTTTTTTAGGCAAGTAGCTGATGATGCGCATAATATCATCATGAAAACCCATGTCCAACATCCGATCAGCCTCGTCGAGGATAAGATGCTCCAAATGGCTGAAGTCAAATTTGCCGGAAGACATGTGAGCGAGTAAACGCCCAGGAGTAGCTACAATGATATTCACCCCTTCGCGAATAGCACGCTTCTGCTGTTCGTAGCCTATGCCGTCTCCACCACCATACACACAGATGGAAGTGGCGCCCGTAAAATAGCCAAAGCCCATGATCTGTTGGTCGATCTGCAGCGCCAATTCGCGCGTAGGCACCAAAATCAGTGTATTCACGCGCTCCTGCGGATTCTCTGCTATTCGGTTAAGAACCGGTAAAAGATAAGATGCTGTTTTGCCTGTTCCCGTTTGCGCACATGCGATAAGATCATGCTGTTTCAAAATAACGGGTATTGCTTGCGCCTGTATTGGGGTTGCCTCAACAAACCCCATGCTATCAAGGCCTTCCTCTAATGTAGCGGAGAAGCCGAATTCAGTAAATTCCAAATTTTACGTATTGTTTTTTGTTAAAAATAGCGTAATAATTTATCATTAGCAACAGCAAAGCCATTAATAATTATCGGTTTGTGGCTGCTGGCCAACTCGACAAGCTATTCGTGGCGATCGGCAGCGCCGAGCAGCGATGCATAAGATACGAATCTCAATTAATAAAAACAGTCGGCGGAAAGTACCGTTACTTCTATAGAACAACTTAAACAACAGCCATGACACAGTACTTATCACAATTAGCGACGAAGATGCCCGCTTGGGCATGGAATATGGTCGTCATTATCTTTGCGGTATTATTGGGTATACTGGTGAAAGCCATTTTAGTACCGCTCGTGAGGAAACAGTCCAATGCTTACGGCAACTATTCCGTTATTCGATCAGTGATTCGGCATTTCAATAAGATATTCAGTTTTTTTATACCCTTGCTCGTATTCAACGCCCTACTGCCTTTCACGCGCTTCAACAGTGCAACCTTGGCTGTAGTCACCAAGATCACGGAAATCCTTTTTGTTGGCTGTTTCGCGATTATCATTATCCGTTTAATTCGGGTCTTTGAAGATTACCTGTACCATCGCTTTGATGTTAGCAAGGAAAACAACCTGCGAGAACGGAAGATACGCACGCAGATTGTTTTTATCCGAAAGCTCTTGGTCAGTATCATCATCTTGGTGGCTCTTGCCATTGTGCTGTTAAGCTTCGAAAATATGCGCAAAATAGGTGCCGGTTTGCTTACGGGCGTCGGTATTGGCGGTATCATTATCGGTTTTGCGGCGCAGAAGTCATTGGGCAACCTGTTGGCAGGCTTTCAGATCGCGTTCACCCAACCGATACGCATGGACGACGTATTGGTGGTGGAGGGCGAATGGGGGCGCGTAGAGGAGATCAACCTCACCTATGTGGTGGTCGCCATTTGGGATAAACGTAGGCTGGTATTGCCTATTAACTATTTTATAGAGAAGCCTTTCCAGAACTGGACAAGGACCACCGCGGAGATCCTCGGCACCGTTTTTATCTACACAGACTTTACCGTCCCGATTGATAAGTTGCGTGAAAAATTGACCGAACTCCTACACGCCAACAGCTTGTGGGATGGGCAAGTTAATGTTTTGCACGTCACCGATCTGAAGGAAAAAACCATGGAAATACGCTGTTTAATGAGCTGTCGCAACTCAGGGCAAGCATTCGATCTGCGTTGTCATGTGCGAGAGGAAATGATTAAATACATTGCCGAGCATTATCCGGGCAGCCTTTCACAGACACGGGTTAAGCTATCGGGCGAGCAGCAAAACGAAGCTGTTTAAAACCAGGACAAACGACAAAATCCCTTCATGCCGGCGTTCGAGTCGCCGCCGGCATGAAGGGATAGGCTTTTTGCATCGGAGAACTAGTTCCGACTAATGATTTGTCTCAATTGTTGAACGGGCAAGTCAATCGTTGTCTGATCGGATAAATTTCCAGACAAGGTCTTTGATTGCAGACTATCTAGCGTAATACTACTTTTCCCTTCGGTGATGAGGCTCAGCTCATCAAGCATCCAGCGCTTGCCTTTGCTAGGAAAACTGACCTTCGAGTTTTTCGCCAACAGGGATAGCTTTTTCAAATCATGAGGCCCCAGATTTACCTCACTACTATCGACATCCAATGACAAACGTCTTACCGAATAATTAACGTTCTCTTCCCGATTATCTGTGTTCATTGCTATTTTCGATTTCTTCAGATTCAAGTATAAATCATCGATTTTAGTACCTGAGCTTAACTGAAATCCCGATAAATTATCACCCTGAACAGTAAGGCTATCCGTTTCAATTTTAGTTTGAACATCCACATCTTTCAACTCAAGGTTATGCACGTTTGGCGTAAAAAGGTATACCGTATTAAAGTAGTATTCAGCGGACTCTTCTCCGTGAATAATCAATGTACCCTTGTCATCAACTTCAAACTTAAGTTTTACCTCCCTATTTTTTTCCAGTTTCAATGCGTGCTTATCACTTTTCACAATGATCAGGCTAATCGGTCCCCGACGTCCTTCGCCCAGCAGCCGCACTTTATCGAATGCCTTTAGGGGCGTTGTTTGCAGGTACACATCCTCTCCTTCGAGCGAGGTAGCTTCGCGATCCATATCCTTTTGGTAATCGACGACATCAACGCGATTTTCCATGACCGTAAATGACATAATAGCAATGGGCACAACGAACAGCGTAATGCCTAATATGATCAATAATTTCGAACTCGTTTTCATCATCAATTTTGGTTAAAATTTTCATTAATAAACGTTTGATAGCGTTTCTGTAGCTCCTCGAGACCGATATCCAACAAATAAATGTTACGGAATAACTGCGGTAGTTCCTCTTCCAGAAACATCGCTTTTCTATAAGCCTTTACCTGTGCCACAGCATCTGTCGTTAGGAAAAAACCTATCCCCCTTTTGTTGGCGATAATCGCTTTTTGTTGGAGCAGGTCATAGGTGCGCATAACCGTATTGGGGTTTACCTCCAGTTGCACAGCCAAATCGCGTACTGAAGGCACCTTCTCTTCATCTTTCCAAGTGCCCAGCATAATATGTTCACAAACATGCTCGGCAATCTGCACATATATTGCCTTATTTGCGCTAAAATCCATGTTAAACCTCCTTTTCCTTTAATCGGAGAAAAGCTATTCCCCACAATATCAACGTCACCAAAATACCCACAAGCAAGCACAGTTGTAAAGGATTATCTTCGTTTTCAAAAAAGGCACTTTGCCGCACCGTTACTGAACCATCGGTCAAGGCCTTCATAATGTACACCGTCCCCAAGCTCCATATGGCGATATAGGCAATCAAGACAACTGCTGTTTTTACGTAATGGAAATTACGGTATGCAATAGAGCCCAACAGGAAGATAGCATTCAGCAAAAAGGGTAAAAAGAATAGATACCGAACTCGTTCCTGATGTCTATAATGTGCTGTAATATACGCCAAGCTATGGTCAATATTTTTTATTTCATCGGCATGAATCATGGCCGAAGAAGTCGCTTGATTACGTAAATAGCTTACAAAAGCCAAATCGATCAACCAAAAAACAGCGATAAAGGATAGCATACAAACGACAACACTGTAAAGCATAGCCGTCAAAAATTTTTCCAGACGCGATGCCGGAATCAGCAACTCAAAGATAGCTTTGGATTTTTGGCCATAATCAGAGAAATAGCTCGCGGAAATGATTGTTACAAAGAACAAGCCCAATAAAATAAAAAGAGGCATCCTAAAATCAAGCAATCCCGAGGGAATATAGTCTACAGCAATACGAAACTCATAGAGCGCATAACCATAGAAGGCCGCAATTACGCCCGCTGCGATACCTATAGACATCAGGTATATTTTGCCAAAGCTGATCCACTGTCGTGTTACCAGCGCAAAAAAACGATTTGTTTGAAAAGTATTAGACATAAGTGGGTTGCGTTAAAAGGTTGGTAATTACGCCCTGTTTTTGAGATACGGCGTTAAAGAGCAGTTCAAGATCTAGCTTGGAGTCTTCCGCAAAGGTATTCACCTGAATGCTGTTGTAGCCCCCTAGTGCCGCTTCTGCATAGACAACATCTGCGGGTAGCTCTTTCACCTTCTTAAAGCAAAGGCGTTCCGTTAAGGTAGCAACGGAAGCATTCACGGCTACGCGATGCTCGTCCAAAATAATGACCGAGTCGATCAGATTGTCCAAGTCGCGAACTTGATGGGTAGAGATCAGGATGCAGCGCTCCTCGGTAAGGGCAGAAGCCATTATCTTACGAAACTGCACCTTCGACGGGATATCCAATCCGTTGGTCGGCTCATCCATAATCATCAGCTTGGTATTGCTGGCTAAGCCAAAAGATATCAGGTATTTCTTTTTCTGCCCGTAGCTCATATCTGCGATACGTTGATTCAGCGGTATTTCAAATTCGCCCAATAGCTCTTTGAAATACTGTATGTCAAAATTTGGATAGAATGGCGCATTGGCGCGGATAAACTTGTCGGACAGTACGGCCGGCAGGTAAAATTCCTCGGGTATAAACGTGATCTCCTTCAGCAGCGATGGCTCTCGCTTTCTAGGATCGTGCCCCAGCACCGCAATGGAGCCCTTGTTGGGATAAACCAAACCGGCAATATTCTTTAGCAAGGTCGACTTGCCTGCACCATTTTTCCCCAACAAGCCATAAATGTGGCCTTGCTCGAGCTGCAGGTCCATCTGCTTGAACAAAGGACGACCTTTGTTGTAGCTAAAATTTAGATCTTGGATAGCTATCATACTAGTGTACTATTTAAATAATACACTAATATAGATAAGGTTTTTTAAAAACAAAATTTTCTGTCTATTTTTTTTACAATAACTGAAAAGGGCATCGCCTTTTTTTGCGATGCCCTTTTCAGTTACTAGACTGTCGTTAAAGAACTAGTCTTTCTTTGCTTTACGTTCTTCGACATATTTTGCATACAACGGCTTCTGCTCTTCTGTCAAGGTCTCAATGATCTTTGCATCAGCACTAGCTGCTAACGCTTCGGCTTGTTGCTTAGCCACATCTTCCGCAATGGTGGTATCCGCTTTAAGTGCCCATTTTGCTTTGGTATGCTCTAAAACGATATCATACACTGCTGTTTGCTGCTCTGGAGTCAAGGTAACCTTCTCCGTGATTTTTTCTACTTTTGCTTTTGCTTTGTCTTCAGGTGTACCCTCTTGGGCGAATGTAAGTGTTAATGCAAACAATAAACTTAAACCTGTCAAAATTAACTTTTTCATACTTTTATTACTTTAATCAATCAATACAATTATTTACTCTTTTCTTATCAAACGCATCAACAGAAGAAATAGTTTAGCAATCGTATCAGGTATGTTACAAATTAACAGTCTTTAACAAAAATCAATTGATATTCGATAAATAAAGGCAAACGCACCTGTACATCCCAATGGGGGTCATCAATCAATTTGTGATTTTCAGATGATCAAAGTACTTTCAAGAATAACGTTGCATTGGTACTTTTGCGGTATTACATTTGAACATGAAGATCTACAATAGCAAGCACGAGTCCATTGCCCTTTTTTCTACCTTTCTTTTAATTCCCTTGTCTGGATTGGCCACCGATATCTACCTACCCTCTTTTCCGGATATGCAAAAAGCATTTGCCGTATCCAGTACGGGCATACAGATGACCTTAAGTTACTTCCTGATCAGCTACGGGCTATCCATGCTTTTTGTAGGCCCCTTGGTGGATAGTTTTGGCCGATACAAACTGGTTTTAATAGCGCTATTGATTTTCGCTGGTACCAACTTTGCTTTAGCACTTTCGCCAAACATACAGTTCGTTTACGCTATGCGCATCCTACAAGGGATCTGCACTGCTTTCATCGTCGTTGGAAAACGAGCTTTTCTTGTCGACATCTTTTCCGGAAAGAAGCTGCAAGGCTATATGTCTATGCTATCGATCATCTGGGCAATAGCTCCGATCACGGCACCTTTCATTGGTGGCTATCTGCAGCAGCTATGGGGTTGGCAGGCGAACTTCCACCTGTTGGGAATATATGCTATCTTGGTTTTATTGCTGGAGCTGATCTTTTCCGGAGAAGCCTCGCGTGCGCTAAAGCCTTTTCACCCACAACAGATTTTAACATCCTATAAAGCTGTCCTTCAAGCGCCCGACTTCTTCCTTGGCTTATTTGTCTTGGGAACGGCCTATTCCATGATTATGGTATTCGCGATGTCCGCGCCTTTTTTGGTAGAAAACCATTTTGGGTTTTCATCGGTAGAAACCGGCTATTGCGCGCTGCTATCTGGTGTTGGGGTGATGATGGGTGGTTTTCTAGGCAAAGCAAACATCCACAAGCCTCTCGTCAAAAAGCTTGCCTCTGCTATCCTATCCATCATGTTTATGGCTATCGTTATGTATTTTAACGGGGCATACAGCAAGAGCATCGTTTGGTTGATGTTGTTCGTACTTTGCCTCCACACCGCTTCCGGCTTTATATACAATTCCTACTTCACCTATTGCTTAACGCGTTTTCCGCAGTATGCGGGTGTTTCAAGCGGATTGACTAGCGGTGGCAGTTACCTGTTCACGTCCCTACTCAGCTATGCCATGGTCTCGATATTGGCAATCAACAACCAATCGCAACTAGCTTTCAGCTATTTCGGCTTTGCCCTGCTTATTGGTGCCGCGTGGGTTCCATTGAGCCTTGTTTTTCGAAAGCGCAATCCGGCGAAGCAGCAAGTCTAGCGCAGCAGCTTCTGCAATTGGGAACGGCCGCCGCTCCTGCGCCGAGGCGAAATCCATCAGCCCATTAAATAGAGAAAGGTTTCCATCCGGGCGAATGGAAACCTTTCAAAACCAATTATAACTTACCGCCATGCTCATAGCGGCCTGAATTATGAACTGTTAAATTCGGATTTACTTTTCACATTTGCAAATTTTATTTAAAGATTTTTTCAGGCAGCTGCTTTTGAAGTGTTCAAGAAGGTTTGTTACCCGCGATATGTAACAGACATCTTTCTATTCCGCTTGCAGCTAACGAGCCTATCTGGGCAAACGCAGCTGAATGACCGTCCTGTGTAATCGGTTTTTTCCATGACAAAACCCCTGTTAAATAATTATTATAAATTTGTAATAATTATCCAAACTGCTGCAAAACTTTCTATATTCGTCTTACAGTTATTCATATCATCATTAACCTGCTGCAATTATGTATATCGAACCCTCCGCGAGCTTTAAAGCAAGCGCTCGAAAAACCATCGTGTCTATTGTTATTTTCGCTATCACCTATATCCTGCTGTTGATCATTGCTGTAGGCATTACCATCGGTTTCGGCGTTTTGGGGATTTGGATCTTTACCCTTCACCCGGCAATCTACACAGGCATCATCTGTTTAGGGCTGATAGCCTCAGGTTTAACGGTTCTTTTCTTCTTGGTCAAGTTTGTTTTTGCATCGACGAAAGTTGATCGAAGCAACCTGATTGAAATCAATCGAGAAGATCAGCCAGGGCTGTTCCATTTGATCGACGAGGTCGTGCAAAAGGTCGACACACAATCGCCTAAAAAAGTTTTTCTAGACGCAGATGTCAACGCATCGGTTTTCTACGATTCTAATTTCTGGAGCATGTTTCTTCCTATTCGCAAGAACCTTCTGATCGGCATGGGGCTCATCAACACGACTACCGAGCAGGAGCTCAAAGCCATATTGGCTCATGAGTTTGGCCACTTCTCCCAACGCAGCATGAAAGTTGGCAGCTATGTATACCATGTCAATAAGATTATTTACAACATGCTGTACAACAATGTATCGCTTAACACGATGTTGGAAAAATGGGCCAATATCGGTGGTTCGGCAACCATTTTCATCGGTATTTCCCTCTTCATCATCAGGCAGATACAGGCCGTACTCCAAAAGTTGTACAGCTATGTAAACCACAACTACCTTGCACTATCCAGGGAGATGGAATTTCATGCAGACGAGATTGCCGCCCACGTTGCCGGATCAAAGGCCTTAGGCGACTCCCTTTTGCGTCTTACACTTGCCAACCATGCCTTCCAAGGTGTGTTGGCCTTCTATCAAAGTAAAATCAACCAACAGGTTCGCAGCCAAGATATTTACCCCGAGCAGCAGTTTGTTTTGGCCGAGCTAGCCAAGCAGCATAGCTTCAAAATGCAAGATGGGCTTCCCGTCATCGAGCTTCATCAATTGGCGCGCATGTACCGCTCACAATTAAACCTTGACAATCAGTGGGCATCACACCCCTCCGATGAAGATCGTGTCAAAGCACTACATAAGCTCAATATTGTGGTCACCGACAGTGTTAATACGCCCGCAATGGACCTACTGCATGACGCCGCATCGATTCGTGCGCGTATTGCGCGTTCGCTCTTTAACGATAATTACTACACGGCGACACCTAGCACCTACTCCTTTAGCGAATTTCAACAGCACTTCTTAGATTTTGCCAATAAAGAAAACTTGGATCAGCAATTTAATGGGTACTACGATCAGCACGATATCGATGAAACGGCAATGCCCTCTTTGCCGATTGGAGACAGCACAGCTAGTTTTGAAGATCTATACAGCGATGCCAAATTAGAAACCCTAAATGAGCTGATTGCCCTACAAAATGACCGCTCGGTTTTGCAGGCTATCCAAGATGGGCACATCGTGGTAAAAACCTTCGACTATTGCGGCATAAAATACTTTGCCAACCAAACGGCAACTGTGCTGCGACAAATTGATGCCCGCATTTCCTTACTAGAAGATGAGGTGGCACAACATGACAAACGTATCCATCTTTATTTCAGATCCCAAGCCATCAATCAGGCACAAGAAGAAGTATTTCAGGAACGCTTCCGTCGCTATAGCGAAGCGAAAAATCTATTGGAGGAAAATAGCAAACTTGTCAACGAGCTTTCTGAGGACACTTCTTTTATGTTTGAGCGCCATGAACATCAAGACATCGAAGCACGATTGCGTGATTTTGCAAGAAAGGAACCGCGGCTTAAAGAAGCATTGCGCGCGTTACTGTCGCATGCCGACATCCATTCCGAATTGGATGATGCCCTAAAGAACGATCTGGAAAAATATACCGAACACCAACTGACCTATTTCCATGTGGACGAGTATGACAACGATAATTTGGGGTTGATGATGAATGCGATTACACAATTGGGGATTCTCTCGCAACGTCATGTATTCCTGTCGAAAAAGCAGCTATTGAACTTTTTCTTGCAACTGCAGGAAAACAGGTTAAAGCAGGGGGTTTCATAAAACCACCCTGCTTCGTATCTTTTATTTTTCAATCGATGCCATATCAATAACAAATCGATATTTCACATCGCTGTCTAGCACGCGCTGGTAGGCTTCGTTGACGTAATCGATATCAATCAGTTCGGTTTCGGGCAGAATATTGTGCTGCGCACAGAAATCGAGCATATCCTGTGTTTCCTGAATACCACCGATACTAGATGCCGTCAAAATCTTGTTTCCGCCCATAATGGAGCGTCCGTTGATTTCCATGGGCGCCGCCGGAATGCCCACACAGATGTGTACACCCCGCGTTTTGAGCAAGCTGAGGTAAAGGTTATAGTCGTGAGGCACCGACACCGTGTCGATGATAAAGTCGAAGTACGATTTTCGGCTATCCAGTTCATCGGCCTCTTGGGTATTTAAAAAGTGGTGAGCGCCCAATAGTGCCGCATCATCTCTTTTACGTGGCGAATGACTGATCATGGTCACCTCTGCCCCCATCGCCACGGCGATTTTCACCGCCATATGTCCTAAACCACCCAATCCAAGTACGCCTACCTTATGTCCAGCTCCTACCGCCCAACGCTTCAGCGGTGAATAGGTCGTTATGCCGGCACACAACAAGGGTGCTACCTTTTTAATATCCAATGATTCGGGAACGCGTAACACAAAGTTGGCATCCGCAACGATATTATTGCTGTACCCTCCAAAGGTAATGCTGTTGTCGTGCATCACATCCTTGCTGTTGTAGGTCCATACCGTTTTCTTGGCTTGGCAAAACTGCTGTTGATCATCTTTGCAGTTCTCACATTCGCCGCAGGAGGCCACCATACAGCCCACGCCCGCCAAGTCGCCGATCTTGAACTTGGTTACTGCCGTACCTACAGCTTTGATCTTGCCTACAATTTCATGTCCCGGCACGATGGGGTATTGCGTGCCACCCCACTCATCGTGCACTTGGTGAATGTCCGAGTGACAAATACCACTGTACAAGATATCGATCAACACATCATTCGGTTCGAGCGCTCTACGTTCAAATTCCCAATATTCAAGTGGCGAGTCGCTGCTTTTAGCGGCGTATCCTTTTGATTTAATCATAGTGTGTGAATTATATTATGCTGGGACAGCAGTAAAAATCAAGTGCAGCTGCCGACCAGCAATACAAATATAGCAGAGGAAAAAGAAGGAAAGCAAGCAAAGGTCTAGGAAAAACCCTAATATTTACATCAAGAAAACAATACCTGCGAGCTTTAAGGTATCATTGTGCACGGCACAAAAACAAGCGTCCCCCGCCAAGTTCTGTGGCGAGGGACGGCTCAGCGTCTAAAAAGCAATCCGCTGCGCGTGCGGTATCCCGTTGGGCGTCTACTTTTTATAGGATTGCTCAAATTTATCGGATGCTTCATTGACGCCTTTGGCCATATCTTCGAAAGCAGCATTAATATTACCCAACAGCTGCGCTTCTTTGTCGGCATCTGCAGCAGTACCTGTTTTTCGGATATCGATCAATTTCGGGTAGTCCTCGGTCACAATTTTTTGGTAACCCTTCAAGCCATTTAGCACGGCCTGCTGGAAAGCAGCGTCACCATTGAAATCGCCTAGATCTTCCACCTTTTTGATGTCCTCGTTCACGGACTTCTCCCAGCCTAGGCGCACCTCCTCCGCTTTTGCATAGTCGGCCGCATTCATAGCTTCGTTCATCAGTGTTACCTGCCGTTCACTGTCGTTGATTACCGAGATAATGGCATTGTTGTAAGCTACCGGATCTTTACTACCACCGCAGCTCGCTAAAAACAAAACGGCGGAACAAATTGCTGTTGAAATGAAATTTCTGATCATATGTATTGTTATTTAATTTACTTTTTTTGTTATCGAAACAGCTCCTAGCCAATCGAACAACACAAAAATACGCAGTGCCAATAGGAACTCCTATCACCGAAACCAGTGATTTAAGCAGTATCTGCCCAGAAAGGTTCATGCTACCCTCGCTTGCTGTTTTTACTTTCTATCCCGGTTGTGCATTTCCATGTTTTACAACAAAAAAATGGTGGCATGTCCTAAAACAAACCGTAATAATACGTACATTACGGCGTTTTAAACAACAGAACCAAGTTGAAACATATGTATATGCATCATACGTTTATTTTCGTTTTATCTTAAAAGTGCTGCGTGAGAGAGAGCCTTAGAAAGTTTCTGCTGTTTGTACTGTTGCACGCCTGTTCCATTTGGGTTCTTCAAGCACAAGAATATAAAAACGAATTTGGTATCCAAAGTGACAACGATGCCTACCTTTGGTATGGGCAGGATCGCTATTACACCAACGGATTCTTCATTTCCTATAGGCATGCTCCTGATCAAAGCAAATTTAGAACCCGCAAGCTGGAGAAGGTAGTCTATAGCTTCAGCATTGGGCAGCAAATGTACACGCCCTTCTCTGGCTTTGTGCCCGAGCGCGAGCTTCAAGATCGGCCTTTTGCAGGTTATCTGTTTGGCCGTGGGCAGGTCAACTTTCTGTATAAGAACGAACAGGTGCTAAAGGTTGGCTTATCACTAGGTACCGTGGGGCCAAATTCGTTCGCCCGCGAAGCCCAAAATCTGCTCCACAATACTATTGGTCTATATAGCACGAGTGGTTGGGACGACCAAATCGGAAACAGCCCCGCCTTCAACCTGCATAGTGCGTATGCCGCTCTGATCTACCGACGAAGTAACGACTCTTTCGACCTTTCTTTGGAGAGCCATCTCGACCTCGGCACCACCTTTACCGGCATGGGCGCCGGTCTACTTTTTCGAATCGGCGACATCAACCAATTTTTTCACAGCGCTTACCATCAGGCCAGAGTGGGACACAACGGCAACATTAAAGCGGCCACCGAGCGAGAGTTTTACTTCTATGCCAAGCCGCAGCTCCATTATGTAGCCTACGATGCCACCATACAGGGCAGTTTTTTTGTCGACAATAGTCCGGTCACTTTTGCCGTCCGTCCCTTGGTGTTCGAACAAAAAATCGGAGTAAACTATAGCAGTAGACGGTTTAGCCTGGACTATTCCCTTACCTTCCGCTCCAAAGAGTTGCAGAGCCCCGCCAGGCAACACCAGTTCGGCACCATCAGCAGCAGCTATAGATTTTAAGCATCATATTTTCTTTAAGGGGTATGAACATGATTCCGTTCGGCAGAACGGATCTGGGCAAGGACGTTTTAGACGCTGCCGCCGAGCGGCAGCAGCGAACCTAAAATGATTTTCATAGGACCTGTTAAATGGTTTTTCAGTGAAAGGAAGGTTACGTGTATTTTCTCCTATTTTTGGTTTGGCAAAACCCTTACTAACTGCCTCAAATGTACAGGACAGCCTCAAAAACAAACCTATACCAAAGTATAGTATTTACTAGCCGGGGGTATAATTCTCAAAAACAGCCATTTCCCTAAGTATTCTCATAAAAGTGAAAAAACAGGCCTCAAACAGCTATAGCGCCAACAGTTCTTGTAAAATATTACTATTTTTGGCGGTCTTCAAAGACCTAACTATAGATTTTTTATTTAGAATAACGATGCGACCTTTATATTTTGTTCTTTGTGCTTGCCTACTTATTACATTAAGTTTTCTTAAGACAGCTGCCTTCGCGTTTAAGGCCGAAACGACGGATAAAGACTTGCCGGCTATAGACGTCGCTGCTGCGACACCGAGAGAGGATGCCACAGTAACACAAGCGCAGATAGAAGCCAGCGGCATTAAAGGACTGATACCTGCTGCCCTCCGCGGGCGCCCGCTCATCTTACAGATACCTTCCGCACGATTGCACCACTATGATGTTTTTTTGAAGGAAGATGGTATATGGACAAAACAAACACTTGCCAACGATAACGAAACCAGCCATTTCCCGAGTCGGTTTCCCCGTTTCGCAATTGAAACAAACGACTCCATCTATTACTTAAGATTTAAAGACCATACCTTAAAAATTCCGCAGGTGCAACTCGAAGATCAGCTACAGTTCACCAGTTTGGAATCCATGCGTCTATTCCGCATAGGGCTCTACTATGGTTTAGCCATTATGTCGGTGGTCTTTAATTTTGTTTTCTACCTCATTTTTAAGGACCGAAGGTTCATCACCTACTGTCTGCTGCTCTTGACCACATTTATTTCCTTTTTCTATGAGGATGGGATGTTCTACTTCTTCTCCAATGGGCGCTGGACACTAGACTATTTAATGGTATGGAACAATTCTGTGACCGCACTCATTGCCATTCCGTTTACAAAATACTTTTTGGATCTGCATACTTTCTTTCGCAAGTACCGCGCCTGGTATCTGTACGGATCTATCTCTTTACTTTTGGCAGCACTGCTGTTCACCTTCACTGACCACATTATCTTTTACGCAACGGTTTATATACTGTGCTTTTTACTTGCCGGATCCTGTATCGTACTGGCGGTAAAACAATTTAAGCAAGATGTTTATGCACGCTTTTTGGTACTAGCTTTCGGCCTTGTTATTGTTACGGCGATCCTGTATGTGCTCTACACCCATATAGATTCCGAGACCTACCACCTGTTTGACTTAGGTACTTTCCGGCTGGTCAGCGCCTTAGAGATCATCAGTGTCAGCTTTGCGATCATCTATAAAGTAAGAGCCTTGCAGGATGAAAACGAAAAAAACAGGCAAGAACTGGACAAGTACTTGCGCTCCATCGAACAGGTAGGAACATTGGACGATCCGCTAAACACCTTAAGCGCTGCGGCAGACCCGCTGCGGGAAACAAATTTAGAACAGCGTATTTCTGTCGGCGACAGACTGAAAGAACAATATGACCTTACAGAGCGCGAATTGGAGGTATTGCTATGCATTTGGGATGGATTAACAAACAAGGAAATTGCCGACAAGCTCTTCATCACCGTGAGTACAACGAAATATCATATTGGGAATCTGTATGTGAAGCTCGACGTGAAGAACCGGAACCAAGTACAGACGCTGCGCGACTAAGTGCCGTTTCATCCAGCGCTGATAATTATGTAAATATAAACGTAATAACCGCAAGATAAATCAAGAGGACCTAGTTATTTATGCAACTCACTGCGCAGATATGTCCTTCGTTTAGCTGCAACATGCTGAGCGAGGTTACTTTTCTTCTTGCCCATCGGCAATGCCCGATGCTTTTCCTCTTCTTTCCTACCGAAACACATGCAAAATCTCATTATCAACTACTTAAATTTCAGATGATCCATTAAGGTCATCTATTCTTTCCTGAAAAAATAGTACCTTTGCTTAGAGATTCTTGCTCGTTTCATCAAAACGCCTACAAAAAGACAGGAGCAGAGTGTTGTAAAAGCTGTAATTATAACTATACAATCAAGATAGAATTATATATGAGTAGATCGCAAGGATGGTGGGCACCTATGGCAAGGTTATGGCAGCGCATCGAATCTGTGGGGGTTACCCCAGAAATGTCTTATCTGCAAAACCGGCGACTGAAGATGGTCAACCTGATTGCGGTATCGGCTTTTGTGGGATCACTTTGCTATGGTGTAGGCAATATCCTTGGTGGACAGCACCCCATACTCTCAATTGTGGACATATTTTACGCCCTGGGGACCTTATTCGTCTTCAAATTGCATCGAGAGTACCTTTATGCCGAAGCTAAAGTTTACCTATTGATCATCAGCTCATTGTTCCTGATCACCATCAATTTCCTTTCCTATAATATTGCTGAATATTACCTGCTTTGCGTGCTGATTGTTAGCATCCTCGTTTTCCATCGGATCTGGGTGCAGGCCGTTATTTGTGGTAGCTTAGTTATTGCCATCCTCGTGCCCAAGTTCTTCGCGGACGACCTCCCCTATTCCTTTGCCGTGGGCGAAGACCGACTTTTGGTGAATGTACCTATAGCCATCCTCTTTATCTTTATTTTGGTTCGACACTTTAAATCGATTCAGCAGAGCTATCAGGAGGAAATCGAAAAACAGCAAATTCATTTGGAAGAGCTCAACCGTGATAAAGAGCAGCTTTTTGCTATCGTGGCGCACGACATCCGTTCTCCGCTGGTTGCCACATCTCAAATTTTACAAATGCTGTGTCAGGAAGAAACGGATGAACTACTAAAGAAAAGAGCGATCCAGCAGATCAATGCCCAGCTGCAAGCCATGACAGAAAACGTGGACAACCTCCTGCACTGGAGCTCCCAAAATCTCAAAGGTTTAGTTAGCAGGCCGCTTCATTTTCCCGTAGAGCAATTGCTATCGCAGGTTTTGCAGGGCATGAAAACGCAGACCTCGGAAAAGAACGTGACATTTGAGACACACAATCCCCAAGCCCTTGCAATGTTTGCCGACTTAGAGCAGATACGCATCATCCTGCGGAACATCTTAAACAATGCCATCAAATTCAGCTACGAAAATGGATTGATCGAAATTACGGTGGAGCAAAGCGACGCGCAGGTTCAAATTTCGGTCAAAGATTCGGGCGTCGGGATGTCTAGCAAAAAGGTGAAAGAATTGTTCAGCCACCCGCAGCACCCCAGCTATGGCACCTCTGGCGAACGCGGCACGGGCTTAGGCTTGGTTTTGGTGAATAATTTGGTACAAATTAATCAAGGAACGATCAAGGTGTTGAGTCGAGAAAATGTAGGCACCACCGTGCAGTTGTTGTTTCCCTTAGGCAAAATCGCCGAGGCACGACAAACGGTAGCAAACGCCATGTCTTAATGCGATAACAAACAGCGAGGAAGCTAGATAAATTTAAGCTCGGAAGCGCGGTGTATCAGCGAGGCTGAATTTGCCACCTTGAATTTTTGTAAGAGATTTCTGCGGTGCGTTTCTACGGTGAGCTTGCTGATAAATAACTGATTGGCAATTTCCGGCGTAGTTTTCCCTTCGGCCAAAAGTCCCAACACTTCTCTTTCACGTGCCGTCACAAAAGGTATCTCCTCCTTTGTCTCCGCCAAGGCATGCTGCATTTCTTTGCTGACAACCTCTTTGCCGGCCTGTACATCTACGATGGCCTGTATCAACTCTGCCGACGACACATTTTTCAACAGGTATCCGGAGGCACCGCTCTGCAACATACGTCTTGCGACACTAGCTTCATTGAGGTTGCTGATGGCAACTACATGAATAGCGGGCCACTTCTTCTTTAGCTGCTCTGTAGCGTCAATGCCATTCATATCGGGCAGGTTGATGTCCATAAGCACCACATCCACGGAACTACTCCCCAAAAAGGCAAGAGCTTCCGTCGCTGTGGCAAAAGATCCCTCTAGCCGGATATCGGCACAGTTTCGTAAAATAAACTCAAATCCACGGAGAACCAAAGGGTGGTCATCCACTATAATCACCGAAATATTGTTAGCCATTTAAATCAAAGTCTATATGAAAAGATGCTCCTTTACCTGGCGCCGCATCAACCTCCAACTGCCCATTGAGCAGCTCTACCCTATTCTTGATATTAGCAAGACCTATTCCGCGGGCAGCTTGTACCGCCTCCTCAAAAAGAAATCCCTTACCATTATCTTCTACCGACAGGTAGACATGTCCATCGTGTTCGCCGCACTGCACCCACACTTTCTCCGCCGCGCTATGTTTCACCGCATTGGTCAAGAGCTCCTGCACAATGCGGTATACCGAAATGAGAAAAGGCTGTTCGTAGTTGGCGCGCAATCCGCTGGCCTGAAACTCGATCGATACCGCACCATGCTCCATGGCTTTGCATAGATCACGCAGGGCGGCTTCAAGCCCCATGTAAAGCAATGACTCGGGCATCATGTTACGTGCCACGCGACGCAGCTCATTGACCGATTGATCCAATTGGTTTATTATCGTGTACAATTCCATATCGGTATCGTTTACTGTTAATTTACGTTGCTCATCGGCAACAGCAGAAAGCTTAAGTTTTACGCTGGCCAACATACCGCCCAGTCCATCGTGCAAATCACGGGCTATGCGGCTGCGTTCTTTTTCCTGTCCTTGCACCATCGCATTGAAAACGCTAATCTGTTCCCGTTGTTTCAGGTTCTTAAGCTCCTGCTGCAGCAAAAGCTCCTTTTGCACGCCTAGACGGCGTCTATTCCTCACCGAGATAAACCACAATAAAAGAAGCATCAGCAACAGGATGCAGGCCAAGCCTACGAAAAAAAGCCAGCTTTGGGCACGCCTTAGCGACAGCTCCTGCGCTTGGTTCTTGGCCTTGGCCGATAGGAGCTCATTTTCGCGTTCGGCCGTATTGTACTTATGTTCAAGATCCAGTATCTTCTGTTCGCCGGCATGTGCAAATACCGTGTCGGAAATCACTTTAAACTTCTCATACCAGTCTGTCGCCAGCTTGAAGTCGCCCATCAGCCTATGTAGGTGGGCAATATTGTAGTAGATGGTCTGCTTATTTCGCAGCAGGGTTTTCCCCTC
The DNA here is from genome assembly GCF_033955345.1 of Sphingobacterium bambusae. Taxonomy (NCBI): domain Bacteria; kingdom Pseudomonadati; phylum Bacteroidota; class Sphingobacteriia; order Sphingobacteriales; family Sphingobacteriaceae; genus Sphingobacterium; species Sphingobacterium bambusae. The sequence goes on along the minus strand of NZ_CP138332.1, from coordinate 4,750,534 downwards.
CACATAGGGCAGCACCTGCAGCAATGCTTTTTTGGCTTCTTCCAATCTGTTCGCGCGCTTATACGTTTCATATTGCCCATAAAGTATGTTGGGCACCAAATCTTCGCTTTGCAAATCCTTCGCCAACTTTAATCCACGTTCAAGATAGTCAAGCGCTTTTTGTACCTGCCCATTTCGCTCCCAATAGTTGGCCTCCGCGGTATAGTAGAGCGGCACCGCACTAGACCAAGGCGTTCGCGCACAAATTTCTGCTGCACGATCCAAGAATTGCCTAGCCGCCTGCATATCGCGCTGAAATACGCTGTTCCGCGCTGCATTCACGCACAAGATCAAGCGTTGCTCGTCACTTTGCGGTTTGCCATCCAATAGTCCAAGGGCTTCCCGGTAGTAGCGGTTCGCTTTTTCGTATTGCTGCAAGTTCATCATGGTCATCGCTACGTTCTGCAGGTTGTTGCCCCATAGTACCGAGTCACGAATAGATTTGGCCATAGGTATAGCCTTGTTCAACAATACATCGACATACTCTTCGGCCTTCCCTTCCCGTTGCAATAGCGCGCCGTAACTTCCCCATAGGCGAACACGGAAGCGAGTAGCCTTTGGATGCCCCTTTGATCTAGACAAGTGATCTTCAGCCTGCATGTACAGCTTCTTGGCCAGCTCTGGATTCAACTCAAAATGCGCCGCAGCACGGTAGAACGCCGAAAATCCTTTGTAATATTCCTGCTCGGCTCGCTTACCCAGTACCTCATTCGCCTCCGTGATATACTTTAGTGCGGTTACGGTGTCATAATCTCCCCAGAAGAAGCTTAATTCCAATAGCGCTTCCGCTTTCTTTTCGTCGTCTTTGAGCGAGTTAGCCTCTCGATAAAGGCTATCTCCATACTGTCGAACATGTTCAGCGGGCTGCGCAAAAGAAAGGCTGTTGAACCACAAGATAAATAGGAAAAGCACATAAAATTTTCGACACATAGCAAATTATTCCATTAGCGGTAGCTCTTGAAAATAGGTATTTTATTTTAAACTAACAATCAGGCACCATGCCCATCGTTACACCTGATGGACTCCAAATCGGCACCAAACGCATTTGACATCCGTCAGTATCTCCTCCATCAGCAACTTTCCGCTGTGTATCGAAATGGAGATCGAGCACCGAGTTTGCAGGAAAAACAGGTGTTGCTTCCAGAAATTCCACACGCATGTGTACACTCGCTCTTTCCCGTTGCAGATCACCACTAAAATCGATTGCTTGCTCCTGGTTTACGATCTTCCCGCTCACTCGTCCATCGTCCACTGCAAATACTTGCGTAGGATCATCAGCACCAGCTCGAAAATTAAGATCTTGATAAGCGCCACGTACTTTAAAATTGATTTCACCTTCATCGCCGAAATCGGCCATGAACAGCATGGATACCGAATCTACCGTCGACTCCATCAGCACGATACGTCCATCTCCTGTCCATTCATAGTTACTCTGTCCGTTCACCAAGCGTATCCCCTTGGCATTGCCGTTGAACGGGGTTCCACCGTAACGTTCCACAAAATTGTCTGACTGATCGTCAGCACTATCATCTTTCGTGCAGCCCAACGCGAGAAGAACGAGAACTGCAAAAACACAGCTTAAAGTTTTAATTTTCATCATGTCTTTCTTTTTTATCGCCAAAGCATCTGTCCACCAGCCGATTCGATTCTATCCTTTCCTTTCCATATGACCGGTATCACCTCCGGAGAATTGGCGGCTACCGGATCAACTTGATAAGGGCCTCCGCTGCTCGGAATAATCTTTAAAGACCACATATAACCGAACGGACCTGTCTGTCGGTATTCCGTACCAATCAGTAGAAACTTTCCATCGGGCGAGAAAACAGGTTCCGCCTCTTTAAAATTACTATTTGTAAGTTGTCTGAGATCTGTTCCGTCGCTTTTCATGCTGTGCAAATGGTTCCCGATCCGGACCACCAGTTGTGTTCCTTGCAGGTTCACCTGCAAATCGCCCCAGTCTTCGTAATCCATCTGTTTAACAACGCTCCCCGAATTGTATGGCGGATCCAGTCGGAGAATATAGTTGCCGTGGGTAAGCAGCAAGCCGTTGTTAGGTAGCCATAGCACCGTTTGATTAAAATCAAAAGACTCGCCATTGATATCGTGTAGGCGGCCAACAAATTCACCATTGCGCTTTAAGATCGTTATGCCATCCTCTTCATCGTTGGAGGTAACCACAATGAGGCTATTATCCGGCGATAAATAGCCTTTACAATAGCTATTCCCCGCCGGACTATTATAGATAAATTCATCCACAATGCTCCCGTCAGACATGTTGCTCGTGGTGAAACGCACATCATACTGCCCCAAGGTGCTGGCATTCACCACCGTCAGTTTCAGTTTACCATCGCGGGAGATATCGAAATTATTAAGTTTGCTGTTGTCGGGTATAAACGCACCGCCCACGCCATCAGGCAAGCTCATCTGTAAGATTCCCTCTGTTGCCCAATCGTAGTATATCGTACCTGACAATTCCCGAGGGTAAGCATCCGGCATATCATCTCCCGGAGCACGATCCTTCGAGCAACCCATCAACAGCAACAACAGACAGGTATAGGTGGCGCATCTACCAAACAGACCACGCCGCTTCGTCCGCGCGTCGCCAAGTCTATTTTTTTCTATCTTCAGTGTATGCATAACATATGTGTTTTTAACAAAATTACCGAATAGGTGAAGCGGCCACAATCCACGAAAACTAGTAATTTACTACGGGGTATATCCACTTCGTTTAGATAGACCGATATTGAAAGGTGCCGTCTTAGCAGAAAAAACATAAATAAAAATTGAATTAACACTTCGTTAACACCTGTGCATACTGGGGTTTAGTAGATTTGGATTATACAAACTGACCCAAACTTAACCGCATGAAGAAAACCTTGCTTTTCATCTTTTTATTCCTAACAAATGGATTTTTACTACAGGCTCAACAGTATGCTTCACTTAACGGAATTGTCGTCAATGAAAGCCGTCAAGCGCTCGATAAAGCAACAATAGCCCTGATACGCGAGGCCGATTCATCGGTTGTTTCCTACACGCTAACCGACAAATCGGGTAAGTTCAATCTAGTACGTATACCGGCAGGGAGCAAGCTTAGCCTCTCCATATCCCATATCGACGGTGCGCCGCACAACCAGTCGCTTACGCTGCAGCCGAAAGAGATCCGTGATCTCGACAGTATCATGCTGGAGAGCAAACGACTCAATGAAGTTGTCGTTACCGCGGCACCGCCGGTGCGCATGAACGCCGATACGTTGGAATACAACACCAATTATTTTAAAACGCGCCCCAACGCCAATGTCGAGGAACTATTGAAACAGCTGCCCGGCCTGCAGGTAAACCTCGATGGCACCATCTACTATCAAGGAAAAGAAGTATCCTCGGTCAAGGTCAATGGCAGCGACTTCTTCGCATCGGACCTGCGGGTGGCCACGCGCAACCTCGACGCTACTTTGGTAAAGACGGTGCAGGTGTATCGCGATCGTGGCGAGTCTAAAAACATCGTTGCCAACGAAGAAGATCTACCAGTCACCATCAACCTCAAGTTTAAAAAAGATTTCCTGCGGGCAAACTTCGGGAAGGCCTATGCCAGTGGAGGCACGCGCGGACGCTATGAAGGAGGCGCCTTGTTCAATACCTTTCGGGATACGCTACAAGTCAGTTTGATCGGCTTCGGCAACAACATCAATCGACAGAGCTTTGACTATGGCGAACTGAGTGAACATGGCGGCATGGCACGCGCCGAGAACTATGGATTCGACAACCTAGGTGGTCGCAATTATTGGGGAGTAGGCGACGATAAAGGTATAGGCTTTAATCTCAACAATGACTGGGGCAAAAAGACAAAGCTAAATATCATGTTTATGCTGGCGCACAAAAACAGTCGCTCATCTAGCGATGGCTTCACCAATTCACGCTATGATGGCGTCACACAATTTGCGGACTACATGAATGAAAATGAACAGCGTAACCTCAGCAATACACTGCGAACCTTATTTCGACACCGCTTTGATAGCACCAGCTTTATGGAGTTTCAACCCACGCTAACCTTATCCAACAATCGCCAGAAGAGCTGGTCCAGCAATGAGATGCGCACGGAAGCGGAAAGACTGACCAGTGATAGCAGCCGGACGGATCAAGACGGGCGCAATTTTTCCTACGCACATAATCTATATTGGGAGAAGGAGTTGGCGAAATCCCATGTGCTATCGTTTCGCAACACCTTTACCCATGGCACGAACAGCTCGGAGGAGGACAGCGAGCAACATGCCACGCTCTTCCAAACGGAAAACCCCGATAACCGGATATGGAGCAGCACCCTCGAAGAGCGGCGGAATGACGACTTCTATCTGTTGGCCAATTATGCCAACAAGTCCTTCAAAAAGTTCAACTTCGAGTCCTTTCTTTCTTTTCGCCATGCGAACGAAAACCCTATCCAAGAGCTTTTTGTTGACCGAAATGGCAGCGGATCCGAGCGTCAACGAGCCTTGGAGAACAGCTTTCGATATACCTATCAAGACTACATCACAGGCTTTCGCATGTTTTTCAATGCCTCGCCAAAGTTCGCCATCAACGTCGGCAACGCCTATCAGATCAAATCGAACCATTTCGATTTTCTCGGGCAGGCCAACAATATCGCCAACACGAAAGGCTATTGGCTCCCTAATATCAACGTGCGCTACAAAAGCTTAAACTTTACTTGGGCAAGGGATTTACAATCGCCACAAACACATGGCATCTTGGTAAACGACTACAATCTCAACCCGCTCTATGTGCGTTTGCAATCGACAGAATTTGACAACGTTGTTGTACAAGACTACCGGTTGACGTTCAACAAATACAACAACAAGCTGCAGCTTGGTCTGTATACCGGCATAAGCATCAACGATAAGAGCGTAGGTGTGCATACTTGGCGCAATGCACAAACGGGGCAATATGTCTCGCAACAATACCAAGCGGGGCAAACGATGACGGGGCAAGTGGGCATGAGCTTCCGTTACCAACTGTTGCAAACACCGGTATGGCAACTGTATTTGTCCAACCAAACCACGAGTTATCGCTATCAACAATACAATTCGATCAATGATATCCCTAACCAGATTACACTTTGGAACAGCCAGATCCAACAAGAGTTCACGCTATCTTGGAAATCGCTGGTTAGCTTGTCCCCTTCCTATACCTTCGGATACAATAAAAACCTCAACAGCGTGAAAGACAATCCCGATTTTATGGAGGCGGCCTACCACACCCATGTGTTCAAACTGGGAGTAAATGTGAACCCCATCAAAGGTTTCTCGCTCGAAACGAGCTACGCTTTGGAAAACCGGGCCAGCGGCATCGATGCGCGTCAGAGCTTTCACATCCTGAACAGCTCGTTCTACTACACGTTAAAGAACCAAAGCCAGCTGAAATTATCAGGTTTTGACATCCTGAACCAAAATATATCAAACTATTGGGGGAACAATGGCAACAGCACCTACTACAGCAACCAGCTTACCTTGCGCCAATACTTTTTGTTTGGTTATGTGCATAAATTCAATTACGTAAAAACCAAATAAGCTTTACGGTAATTGTGTACGTCGACATGGCGCAAATCTATTTTCAAAACGCTACATTTGGTTTCATCGATGGGTAAACAAGATTAAACAAAAAAATTAAGCTATGCAGAAACAAAAAACTTGGTTTATCACGGGCGCCTCCAAAGGATTTGGCTTAGCGCTGACGCAGCTATTGCTTGCGCGCGGCGACAAGGTCGTTTCCAGCAGCCGTAATGTGGAGCAGCTCAGCGCCTCGATATTGGGATATGAAGACACTTTCTTACCGCTGCAGGTCGACCTTAGGTCAGACAAAGCGGTGGCTGAAGCACTGGCCTATGCGCGCCAGCACTTTGGCGACATAGACGTCGTGGTAAACAATGCAGGCTATTGCTTGGCGGGCAGTGTGGAAGAGATCAGTGATGAGGAATTTCGACAAACGATGGATGTCAATTTTTTCGCTACGATCAATGTTATTCGGCATATTATGCCACATTTCCGTGCGCAGCGAGCTGGCCACATCATCAACATCGCCTCTATAGCGGGCTATTTTGGAATCCCGCTGGCCAGCAGTTACAGCGCGTCGAAGTATGCCGTCGTAGGCCTCACCGAGGCCTTGACCAAGGAAGTGTCGCCTTTTGGCGTGAAGGTGACTCTTGTAGCTCCGGGCGAGTTTCGTACAAATTTTATGGAGCAGGGATCCATAGCCTTTGCAGCTGCCCGTGAACCGGAATACGAACTGGACCAGGCAGAAGTAGAATGGGCAGAGCAGAGCGGTAAACAACCCGGCGATCCGCAAAAGCTAGTCAACATACTGGCAGAGGTCGCAGATATGGAAAACCCTCCGAAACGCCTGATACTCGGACCCGATGCCCACGAACTTTTCCTTGCCCAACAGGCAGAGGAAACCAACGAGCTAAAACAGCACGAAGCTTGGAGCCTATCCACAGATTTCGATCAACAATAGACAAAACGGATGACCGAATTGGGGAACAGCAGACCTCCCCAATTCGGCACCTTGCCGTCATTTCCCCTACCTGATAAATGTCGAATCAACATTTTTTTCTGACCGTCAAAAAAACGCTCTAATAGCGCGTCGTCATTGGCTTTGTGCATGACCGTCCTAGATCATTTTTCATAAATCAACGCTGTTCTGCCAGCATTTTGGCCTAAAACTTGTAACAGGCAGCATGTCACAAAACAATTACGTTAATTAAACAACAAGAACATGAACAAACTAATTTCTAGAACTTTCCTTGCACTGTTGGCGACCATCACCCTTTTTAGTTGCAGTAATGACAATGACCTCGGCACGCCAGAGGGAGAAAATATAGAAGCATCGGCCTTGCCACAAGCATCCCGTACAACCTTGAACACCTATTTCAACGATGCTACGGTTACGTCGGCCAAGCGTGCTAGCAGCGCAAACATCTACGGATCTATTTACACTGCCCTATTGAGCAATAGCTTCGAGATAGACTTCGATGAGAATGGGCTATGGACAGAAATCGAGAGCGAAAAAAATCTAGCTATTCCGACGAAATTCTTAGAAGACCAACTACCGGAGGTACAAGCTTACTTGGAGGCAAATTATGCAAGCAACCATGTTGTCGAAATTGAACGTGAGCGTTTTGGCTTCACCATCGAGCTAAACAGCGGCGTTGATTTGGTGTTTGACCGCGACCAACGCTTTGTGGGTGTAGATCTAGATGATGATGACGATGATGAAATTCGTATTCCATTGGAAGAGCTTCCTGAAAATGCGCGTAACTTCCTTTCTGCTTCCTTCGAGGGCGCAACGGCCATTACCGTGAAGAAAGATACAGACGATAACGAAGTTTCTTACGAAGTGTATTTGGACAACGGTATCAAAGTAGAGTTTGATGCGACAGGCAACTGGATTGAAATTGAAAGCAAGCACGATGTAGCAATTCCTGCCGCGGCGCTTCCAACAGGTATTGTGCAGTATATCCTGCAAAACTATCCTGCGTATTTCCTTAGCGAGGTAGAAAAGAATAGCAATGGAGGCTTCTCCATAGAGATCGAGAACCGCATCAATGGTAACGACATCGAGCTGATATTCGATGCGAATGGAAACTTTGTTCGCAGAGACGATTAGTCACTATTACCGCAATTAGCGGTTTTCAAATAATGAACGGCTGCTCCATTATGGGCAGCCGTTCGTATATATGGTCCCTCCCCAGTTAGGCCTTTCCTTACACTAGCGTTTCTTATTGCTATCCTTCCGCTGTACGCTATGGGATCGCACATCGTAGAAAAAAGGGTGCAAGGTGATATCGTGAACTCGAGCACAGTAAAACGATTGGAATGGATCACCTTGCTTCTCCCTTTCTAACCAACAGCAGTTATAATTGGCTTAAATAAAAATCTTGGGATCGGTAATGACAGGCATTCAGCCTGCGCCTATATACCAATTCTTAAACTCTTTGGCAAATCCTCGGCTGACGGTAATCTCATACATGGCCTGCGCTTCGCGGTTGAGCCTGATGAGTAAGCTCCCGTTCCGTCGGTCCTTGTATCCCATAATCACGGCTCTATTAAGGATATAGCGTCGGCTAACCTTGTAGAATTTCCGTGGATCAAGGCGCGCAGCCAACATATCCAAGCTGTAGTCAAAGTCATAGCGTGCGCCCCCCTGTTTTAAGGTGCAGGTTCGTCGTTCGGCCGAGGCCTCGAAAATACCGATATCCTTCACAAACAAAAGTTCTCGGCGAAAGCCAACGCGAACCTCGAGCGAGCGCAGGTAGCCCGAGCCTTCGGCATTTACTTGGCTATCTGCCTGATCTTGCAGGTGCGACAGCTGCTCGTTCGATTCCGCATACAACTTGGCCATAAACAAGGAAAAATGGATAAAAAACCAAATTAAATAGAGCAGATTAATCACAACAATCAGCAGCAAGGTCGCTGGATAGAGGGCAAAAACATAGACCATGGAAACCGTCCACTCCTCGATGATAAGGGAAAAGAAAAAAGCCATCCCCACTGCTGTGGGCACCGATGGTAGCATTACTCCCATAACAAACTGTATCAATAGCCGATGTGGCAAATACAGCAACCAAGGCTTCGCCCTATCGAGACAGGCAACAAGCTGCTGTAGCGTTCCGGAGAACAGGATAATGAACAAAAAAATACCGACGAAGATGATATCTTCAAGACTAGTCCCTTTATCACCCAACACATAGGCGACGCAAAGGCGGTAAAACGAATAGGCGAGTATAAAGCTTAAAATAAACTGTACATAAAATGGAAAGTATGATAGCCTATTCTCTACACAAAATCGGTTAGTTAACTTTTTCAAATACATAACAATATATCAGAACTAAAACAAAATCAAAAATTCAGTGATGCTAAATTAATTAATCAAAGTTAAACAAACAGTAAAATTCGTGCTATAAAAGAAAACAAACCATGAGTGGACATCAAAAATAAGGCTGTACAAAATGCGGAAAGGAAAAATAATCTGTTTAGTATGGAGCGGAAATCGCTTAAACTCCTGAAACAAAAGCAAAACAACAACAAGCTAATTAACAGTAATTTATATCAAAAATTATCTGATAAGCACTGTTCGCAATGCTCATTTGTTGGTCAATAATTTTAAGCGTTAAAAAAAGCTGTTAGGAAGAAACCAAAATATGGGCATGAACGACAGTAGGTAAACAATGTTGTGGAACGAAATAGTTTTTAAAAGGTTAATCCACTCGTGATGGCAAAGCGGCAGCTCCGGAACTATACATGAATCGATGGAAAACATGGAACCGAGATAAGGCCCACTATTGTTGCTGAAGATTCTAAGTTAGATGCCTTTTTGCCCAAATGTGTAGAGCTTCTTCGTCCATTTCTGGCTATATTCATTATCCAAGGTGTGCAAGTGGCCAATGGTGGCGGTATGCACAGGGTTGATGTGCATGCGCTTGAAAACCTCTTTCTTAATGGCCATAAAGCTAGTGGTCTTGTCGAGCATCCACTCTTGAAAGAGGCGTTCGTCCAAAACGGAGACAATTCGTGCCGATCGGCCGTGCAAGGCCTGCGATCGCCAAGTATGAATGGAAGGTTCATTTTGGTTGAACAGACGTTCAAAAAAGCCATTGACTTTCGATGGAATATGCGTGGCAAATACGGGGCAGAAAAGCACAATATGATTTGCCCATAACATTTGTCGCCACGCGGCTTCTAAATCGCTTTCCAACTTTGCAGACTGGCTAGATGGAAACTGCCGGTTGAAATTGAACAACTGGTCGGCGATGGCCAGCTTTCTTACCTGATGATTTTCCTGACGGGCACCATCGACATAGGCAGACAGCAAAAACTCTGTGGCTTCTGTTTTAAACAAATCAGCATTGATAATTAAGATATTTTTCATGCTATTGGCGACCTTGAAAAACCTCCCTTTCTCCCGTTTGTGCTCGGTGTGGCAAGGCTATCCGAGCAAAAATACGATAAACGATTCATTTTTCATGGGGCTACAAGCATTTTAAAATGCGGCATCTTTTATTCGATTTATGGAACAAGCCCGGGATCAAAATCGGCCACCTTGTCAAAAAAATCCGCAATCTGTTGATTAAGATCGTCATATCGCTCTATCAGTTCGTTCATGCTGTCGAAGTACTTTTCCTCCTGCCGCTTTACCGCTCCCAAAACACCTTTAAAATCCTCTAGATCACGATCGAAGGAAACAATATCTATCGCACATTCTTGGTAGCGTTGAAACACTTGATGAAACTGTGGAAAAGCGGTTTCCTCCATCCATTGCTCGTACTGTTGCAAATCGCTATCATATTGATAAAACTGTTGGGTCTCGCGGATGAGGTCTTGCACAAATTCCCCTTGTTGCTGCGGGATATCGTGTAGGAGTTTGCGGAGTTGTTCTTCTACGGTTTGTTTTTCCCGATGCTCGGGCAACATGACGGAAAGCTGCTGCAACATAGACTCGGCCTGCTCAAGCAGTTCCTCCACATCTTCAATCAGCAGCGTAAACGGAAATGCGGCTCTCCTGCCCCGCAGAACCTGTTGTTTGAGTTGTAGGGTACGATCGTGGAGCTCCTGAAAATAGCGCAATGCTAAGGTTTCAAATGCTGGCGCTTTTTTTTGGCGATCAAATCGCAAGATGATCGTCCGTAGCGCATGTTTAGTGTACATAGTTTCTGTTTTCATCATGATTTATCGTTATACTGTCTATTTAACAAGAGGAAAGGCCAGCCCTGGGCCTTTCCTCTTTGCGGATCATACGGCTAGAGCCGTGATGATATCACTGTAGTTGGGCTGGGTGTTGGTTCCCACATAGGACACCCTAAACTCGTAGTGCTTCATCATCTCCAAGCCCTGCACTTCAAGCACCGAGCGGCTGTGCAGCACGGAGGACCATGTTTCCGTGCCGAGTAAGCGGTACTCATAGCGATAGAGGCGCGCATGTTTCCAGCGTCTCACTCGGGCACGCAGGATGCCCGTTCCCACCTGCACGTTTTCCACACGGAGGTTCTCCGCCTTGGGGATCCGATTGATGCGATTAGTGCTTGGACTGCCGGGAATAAAGCCTGCCGCCAAGATCAGCTCTACATCGCCCTCCGCTTGGGCATCTACATACTGTGAAAGCCTGTAGATAGCTTCCTGTAGTGCTTGGCCGGTCTTTCCCTTGACAACCACCGCCCGCTTGTCGCGGAAACTGGCTTCGGCGAAAGCGTTCCGGTAGTTCTCCAGTAAGCTTTCAAAGCTGGCCAAATCGGGTACTGGATCTGTAAAAAGATCCGCATTCTGTCTCATCTTTAGTAAGATGCTCTCTGCATAGCGCAACAGTCCGGTTGCGTCTGTGCTTTTAAAAATTGGTCTTGCCATTTTTTTAAAGTTTTAAGTAAACAAATAATTGCTCTACAAAGATGAGATCGTAAATGCTTAAAAAACAGGATATATGAGCCAAAAAACGGTCCACTCAAAAAAAGTGATTGGCTCATTTATCCTACTTTTCAAGAGATTTCCCTCCTATTTTCCACCTTAAAACTGCCTTTAAATGCCCTCTAAGGGATATTTACCCGCGCCTAAAAAAACTAAAAATAGCGTTTTAAAAATGCTAGCACTTTTGTCAGAAATGCTAGCATTTTTGTTAAAAGTTCTAGCATTTTTGTTAAAAGTTCTAGCATTTTTGTTAAAAGTTCTAGCTCTTTTGTCAAAAGTTCTAGCATGTACAATAGAAATGCTAGCATGTGAAACCTAACATCTAGCATCTCCAGAAAAAGTGCTAGCTCTTTTATCAGAAGTTCTAGCATGTACAATAGAAATGCTAGCATGTGAAACCTAACATCTAGCATATGCGGAAAAAGTGCTAGCTGTTCAACTCGAAGTGCTAGCATTTCTAACTAACATGCTAGCGTTTTTACCTTCTTTGCTAGCTTATCTTGTCCAACAGCTATCCTTTTAGGAAAAGAGGCTAGCTGTTTTTTTGTATCTGCTAGCACTTTCCTTCCTACAGCCAGCATTAAAATCAGGAAGACTGGCAATTAAGTCTCATACTGCACGCGCTGGATACGCTTTTTCGTAGCTAGACGAGCGACCTATTTCCCATACGCTACCTCCTTTTTGCTTTCACCTCTTTGCGTTCTTGACGCGGCGTACGGTGGAAGCGTTTCTTATAATGTATATTCAGGTGGCTACCGTCATAGAAGTAAAGCATCAATGCAATTTGCTCTATCGGTAAATCTGTCCGGTGCTTCAGCAGTTCCCTCGCTTTACGCAGGCGCGCATCAAGCACCTGCGCCGCCAACGACAACTTACGCCCTTCGAAGGCACGATTAATGGTTCGCACGGAGCAATGCAGAGCATCGGCCAGCGTTTCCCGGTCTAACAGCTTTTCCATGCAGTTTTCCTGTATGTACTGCTTCGCGCGGTGGTAAAGCTGTATGTTGGATTCGTCAGTGGATCGCCTTTCAGCGTATGGTAGGCGTTGCGCATAATTAGCGTAAAGCTTCAGATAAAGCTGACCGAGGTGATGCTTTGTCGAAAAGGAGCCAAACTTCATCTTTGAAAACGTATCCAACAGACGCCTGTCCGCGTAGGAAATAGGCACTTCAGGAAGCGGTATCCCCTCTAACTGCTTCGTTAAGTAATCGTTCAGTATGGGAAACTCCATGGTCAACTGCTGCTGTAAGGCCGCAGAAAGACCGAGAAAAAGTCCCCAGTTCTTTTCAGACGAGAGACAGGGATCGGTTCCTTCGACGCGCGTCTTGACAGCAGCCATACGCTCAGGTGCTAGGCGCTCGTATGCAGAAAATATCGTTTGCCCCTGAAACTGTAGGCATAGCCACATCCCTCCTACGCCAGTTGCGCCTAGGTCAATATGCATGTCCTTGCTTAGCGTCCCTTTTACTTCCAGCAACACAAAATCATGATCTGCATACCTGATCACATATAGTTCTTTATCTGAAGACTTTTCGGCAAGATGCTGCAATGCAGCCAAGTGCATGCCTTTGAAGGTATCCCGATGCAAAGGCTTGGAAAAGCTGGACTTTTCCCATATATTGAAAACCTGCTGCTGCTCCGACATCATATAGACCGATAATTGATAAACCAATATAACATTTATTTTCCAAATGTTATAAAACGATATGAATTGATTGGCTATTGCTCGCGCTTTTGATTCGGAATAAACTTGCATAAAAACTCGGCGCTTCGCACGTTGATATTAGATTATTGAATGTTCTCGAATACATCAAATTCTGTTTCGCAATAAGGGCAGTTTGCTTTCCCAAATAAATAGTCGATGCTTTTTTGTAACGATGTGATATTTAACATATGAATATAATAGCTCAGCCATTCGTAATTTTTATCGGCTGTTATCGTTTTTGAAAAACAGGACGGTAGTAGCGCTGCAGGTTGTATAGCATATGCTTGTTGCGTTTTGGTAAACACGGGATCCTCCTTGTAGATTACCAATTTATCAGCTTCATTCCAAAGGGTAAATGTTTCATCGCAATGCGGGCAACTACATTCATATTCTTCATTATCATGATATCGCCACAAAATAGCTGCAACTGGATAAATTTCATACGCAACAGCCAAGGCAAGCAAAAAGTATTTACGTTCGCTTTCGTCTTTTTGTAGGATATCGTTTTCTGCTGAATGGACTATTGCTTTTAATCTTTTAAAGGCTTCTTTAAAAGCTGTTTTTATCTCGTTTACTCGGTCGAGCTTGCATTGGCTGTTCAAAAAAATAGCTTCCATCTCCGCATCGCCGCCATATTCGGCGAACATCACGGTGATGTCGAGCAAAGCCTGTAGTCGAAAATCCCTGTCTTCGGCACTCTCGCAAGTGGCTAAAAGATGTGGGAATGCAGCAAAGGTGACCTGATACAAGCTCATTTGATGGGTAATGTATTCCGTGGTAATTTCTACCAAAAGATCAGGGTCAAAAGTTATTGATAACTCCTCAAGCACTGCTGGTACCTCTGCGGCGTTGCGGAAAGGGCTATCTAATTGTTCCCAAATGGAATGTTTATGTAGTGGCAGTTTTTCCATGTTATCTTTTTGTTTATCTATCGTAATATATTCGGCGACCTTTAACGTCTCCCGTGTAGTCGGCTATATCTCTTCTTAAAATATGTGCACCAAAAAGTAAGCTTAATTGGGTATCCCTGTTTTTCAGGTTGAATTTTTCATTGAGTGCCCAAATCACTTCATCTGTGGTTTGCGGATGTAAAAAATCGGAGCGCTGAACAAGAACAGGAAGATGGTTGACCGTGTAGTAATAAATCCAGTGCATTATGATTCTTTGTAACAAACTTTCTTTTTCCGGTGCCGTTAATTCGACAACCTTGCTCTTCACCATCAGTGGTTCAAAATTAAGGTTAAGGTGCTGGTTAAACTTATTGTAGATTTCGTCAAATTCCTTTTCGTTCAAATGGGCGAATAGAAAACTTACATGCTGATTCTGCACACGAAGTCCTTCATTTTCTTGCGTAATGTTAAACAGTATTGCCGTATCAATAGTCGGCAGGTCTGGTCTAAAAAAATAGATATCGCTGGGATTGTTGGTTATCATTTTTGAGGGCTCATCATTACATTTCGCTATTTCCAATCGTAAACTATTGCTTCAACACGGAAACCACCACAGGATAAGCGATGCTTTTCCATTTCTTAAAAACAGCTTAATCAATCCGTCCGATATCCCATTGCTGTCCTCGCGAAGCTGGATAAGCCAGTCTTTACCTTCTTTATCCAAGGCCGATCGATTTTTAACGGAATTAGGAAAGAGCTTTTGGAGATCCTGCATGGAGCTATGTTCGTCGATACGATTGCCTTTATAGGTAATATAGTGTCCATGCTGTAGGTAAAACTCGCTTACTGCCACTTGCTGATCATGGGTTTCAAAACAAGAACCATTTTTAAAAAGGTATTTATCATCTGGCGCTTCGGTCTCGAAAATAGAGGTACAGGGCTGCTCATCCTTCAATAGCTTGATGCTGTCCGCTTTTCCGAAGACTTCTTCAAAATCTGCATAGGAAAAAAAACGTGTTAGTTTCCCATTAAACAGTATATCCTCTTCCAACATGACATCAACGTCAGGCGCTGTGCTTGCACTAGATGCGGGTACCTCTGCCGCCGGATCACATTGCTTAAAAAGATCAAACGACGCTATTAATGTGCTGTCATACGTTAATATCACAGGGTTCTCCGGATCGTTGGTGATATCGAGCAAGCGTTTGGACGGCCGGTGGAACTCCAGCCAGCCTACTGTATGTTCGGCAAATTTCGGATCGTCAGGATTTTTCGACGCGTTATTAACGACATAAAGCTCAATTGTCAATTTTTCGGGTGCCCTATCACTTAGTCGCACGCGAACGGTTTGATGACCAAATGTTTTAAATGCCTGCGCATTGCTGGACCCTACCATAGCGGTCAACAGCTGCTCACAAGTGAGATCCTTGCTTTCTTCCCGATGCAGCTTTACCTGTGTGGTGTCGCTATAGATGAAATTGTAATAAATCTGCTCGCCTGCTCTGCTTCGTACTGTTCGCACAGTATCCGTTTTATAACCATGCTTGCTGAAAACCAATTCGCCCAACCACTCGGGTGTTCTATCAAGTTTAAAATAACCGTTTTCATCAGTTTGGGTTTTTCTGTCCTTTTTTCCATCTTCCGATACGATCACGCCTTCCAGCGGCTGGTTGTCCTCATCCGTAACCCGACCCTGATAGAAATCGTTGGCACTTTTGCAGGAGAAAAGTGTTAACAGTAGTATGTAAATTAGGTTTTTCATTTGTTTTTCCAGCTTTTGATTTCCATTTTCTTATTTCCACTCGTAAGCTATTGCTTTGGCTATTTGATGGATAGCACTTTTTTCAATCTGTTTTTTGATGTCGGTTGTAGATTCATGGCAATATCATTAATTTTTATATCCCGTCTGCATAGTTTGGATTATCAAACGTCAAATTTCTTGGCACCTCAATGTTCGTGAATTTCCCCCTACTCAGGTTTATTTTCCATAATTTATAGATTTTGGCAATTGTAGGGTTTGCATTGTCTTTATATGCTACCAGATAATTTTTTGCTACCTGGTCTCCATCTAATTTTAGGTTAACGGAAGCGTAATAGTATTTTTGATGGTTTTGGTTTACGATCAGTTCGTCTTTGATTGCAAAGTTTGCCTTTCGCTCATCATCATAGCCCAGCAGTTTTTCTAAAAGAATTTTGCTTTTGCCATTGCCGCATTCTTCCCTGTTTAAGGCATATTGGGAAACAGCATATTTTTCATTTTCCGATGTTGTCTCTATTAGGGTTCCGAAACATTGGTGGAGCTCATATTGGTTTAATTCCTGTGTAGTTTTCCCAATAAATACGCTATCCAATCTATCTTTTTTAATGGGTTTTACAGGCACTTCGTTTAGAGGCGCTGAAGGCGATGGGTTTTGATGTTGCGGAGCAATCCTTTCTAGCTGCTCCTTCTTTTTTTCTTGCGTAGAATTTTCGATATCTCGACAACCTGTAACCAGCAATAGGGCTAGTAAGACGATGTGGGTGTTTTTTATCATGGTAGTTGCTGTTTTAAAGTGTTACAAAGCAGCTTGGTTTAGCAATGCTCATTCTTCATAGACTAGGCCTTTTAGAAAAAAAAATCGCTAGACAACATCGTTAATATCTTGTTTATGCTAAGCAAATCGTTTTGTCATTTACCATATCAATACAATAAGAAAGCTGTGGTTTAATCGATTGTATAATACTGTTTGAACCAGCTATCGAAGGCCTGCTTATATTGCGCTTGTGCGACAGTAATGATCTTTGCAGGATCTTGAATTTGTTTTAGGTTATACGCACCACCCAGCCATTTCAGATATTTTTCGAGATCCCTACTTTCCTGGTAGCTGTCGTCTTTATAAAAATAGACCTTGTCAAATTCGACGGAAACTTCGACATCAACAGTGATTAACTGCATCAGCTGTCGTATGTTTTCAGCTACAACATGTGTTCCGCCTTCATCACCAAACACCACAATGGGCATTTCGTGAATAGGTTTTACCGTGCCATCATGCCATATGGCATAAAAAGAGCCTGTACCGTTTGCTTGTGCAAAAGGATGCAGTTTTTCTAAAAAAGTAGGATCCTCACTCCAGCTTTTGAGTCCCTGTTTATCATCAATCGTGACGGCAAACCCATGCACGTAAAACTCCGGAGCAGAGACATTGTTTTGAAATTCAATCAACTTCTCCAGTTCGGTTGGAACTGTTGTCGATCCCCAGTTCTCCTTAAATGCTTTGATAACCATATTTTCAAGATTGTTACTATGTGTGTCTGAAATCTGATCAACTTCCCTTTGCATTTGATCTGAAGCCCAACCAGCCTCTTTTTTTGAGCAGCCGCCACAGCCGATGAAACTTAGCGTAACGGTTATATATCCTACGATGACCAAGGTTTTTATCATTTGCCTGTTATTCATATCTTAAATCATGTATTAAAATAGAATGGTGTGTATTTCAATTCTTACTCGTCGTAGATAGCAACATCTTTTTCCCAAATTTTTGAGTACCAAATGGGCATAGCTTCCAACGTGTTCTCGCGCGTTCAATAAACAACTGTCCCAGTTCATACGTAGCCGCTGCTAACTTTCAACTTTATAGCAGGACCTCCCCTGCTGCTATTTCATTAATCAATTGCGCAATGGAGGATGTAAATTCTTTATGATACATGGGTAGGACATGAATTTTTCTGCCGACCAAAATCTCATCATTGTCTTCCCAAACGGGATGGATATGCATCGAGACGAATGTGGCTTCTTGAACAGCCGTTAAGGCATGTTCAACATAATTGGCCAAATTACTATTGAGGAATTCCATATTACTTTTATTTTATAACTGTTTGATCTACACTTACCATTGAAAATGATTAACTATTGCTTCTCAAAAACCTTATTAATAACACTGTGTTCATAGCGGTTAAGCCTGCCCTCATCGATGAGCTGTAGGCTATTGCTGGACATCTTAAATTTCAGACCGGTAAAATCGTAATAACTCCAATACGCACGGGTATAAAAATGAAACGACGAGGAAGGTGTTTTATCCAAGTCGAAAAAATAACTGTTGTTGGGATTTTCTTTGTCAACGATTAAAAGCTTATTACTTTTAGGCTTTGTGACGAGCGCATATTTAAACAGCAATAGGGTATCTTTTTCGGCCTTGAGGTATTTGGGGCTTTCCAAAGACCGAACTTCCTCGATGGTCAGTTTCTCAAATCCCCTAACTGTGAGCTCGTATGCTAGGTAATAATCGGGCTCGGCAATATTGTCAAAATAGATTTTAACCGTATTCTCCTTGAGCTTTTCATGTGTTGCGTACAAGGGTAAAAACTCGGTATTGGTTGTCCAACCTTTTTGCGTGTCTATCTCTGAGGGCATTGCAGACAATAAAGTAAGTGTGTCATTTTGGATCGAAAATTTTCCTCTTGAGTTATAGGTATATCCCACATCTTCACCGGGCTTTGGTGCATATTCCTCGTCATACCAATAGGTCAAATGCTTAAAATCTAAGGTTAATTCATTGGTGCTGTCGCTTTTATATTTTACCGTTCCCTGCTTCATTAAATTGGTTTCACTTTTACTATTTTTTGCTTTTTCTGTATTGCTCCCACAAGCCAATAGCAGCACGATGCAAGCAACAGCCATCTTTAACATTGCACAGGTATGCGTCATCATCTTCATTGTCAAAGGAATAAACAGTTATTTAATCCATGCTTTTTGTGCCCTCTTTTGGCACCTCTTTTCTGTTCAACAGCTTTCCATCCATGGTATAATTATACTCAATTCCATCTTTGCTGCCCACAATCTTTCCCTCATCAAATGTTAAACTTTCAAATTCGAAAGGTAATATGGGTTTTAAGTTATGGTCGAGCAGCCCGTATTGGTTATTCTTCTTGGCAATTACCGAAACCTTGCTTACCCCAATTAAGTTCATGGTGCTAAGTGGTACTACCCATTCATTGCGCTGATTGATGACTCCATTTTTATCGCCGATAGCTACAATGGTCAAAAATTCGTTCTTAGCTTCGTCTATCAACATATCACCTAAGAAGTAATCGTATTGAAAGGGAATAATCGGTTTCCCTGAAGGGTTGAGGATGGCGTATTTGCCATTCCGCTTAACGCTTATCCAGTTCTTGCCTTTTACTTCCAGTTCCTCATATATTATGGGAATGAGCACTTCGTTCTTTTCGTTTACGGTACCATAACGATTGTCTTTTATCACATAAATAACACCGTTGCTTACCCCAACAAAGCTGTAGCCGCTGCTAAAATCGATGATAAAATTACCTTTGCTATCAAGCAAGCCATATCTTTCGGTATTGGGAATATGCGCTTCTTTTCTTCTGCCATTGGCATCGTACTCGTGCTCGGCTTTGGAAACCATATAATAGCCATCGGTGTAGTACGAAGCGCTACAGAACTGCGGCTTCACCACATTTGTTCCGTCTTTTAGGTAATAGCCAAGATAACCCGCTTTTCTATCGTTAACGGGAAATAGCTCGGGATCGCTTTGTGCATTAGCTGATTGCTGTAACAGTAAAATCAATATGGAGAGTAGTGTTTTCATTTGCTTTCTTCTTTCAGAAATTTGGCGCTGGTAAAAGCAAATTTTTCAATGACATTTGTTAGGCTTTCTTTTTTATCGCTACCAACCAGAAAATCAATGCCCATTCCCGCCCTGAGCCACCCCACAAGGTCTAGTTCTTCGCTGATAAAAATGGTATGTTCGTAGTGCTCAAAATCGGGCAACCTGAGCATTGTGCCTTTAAACAGTTCTTCTGCTTTGTTGTCGCGTTTGATACCTGTTATTCCTTTCACCTTCGTTTTGATAACATTGGCTTTATTGGCGATGATGACATTGACATAAAGCGAGGTTAATTTTTGAAAGAGCGGCATATCGTCCTTTTGCCAAAACCAGTCTTTTTGGTAATATAGCCCCCAGCCGTTAATCAAGTCTACACCGTAAAGGGCTTTTTTTTTTTTCTTTAAGCTAGCATAAACCAGAACGTCGGTTTTAAACCAGTCTTCCTCTGTGTAATAATCTTTGATGATGACGTCTTTCTCTATCCAAAAGTCGTTTGTATGGAGCAATTGAAAATCATGTAGCTTGAGGCTCTCTTCTTTTAAAGCTTCGGTGCTATTGCCTATGAAGGCATAAAGCGTTTTAATTTCGGCAGGAATTTTAGAGCCTAACTTCTGCTCCAACAATTTTAAATCGGCTTGTGCGATACCCACTGTTGGCAAGAATTTAGAGAACAAGCGCATCCATTCGCTCATTTTTTCGATGTCCTGCTGGTTCGCCTTTCTGTTTTTGAAACGATTTGGCGTATGGTTAATCAACTCTTCGACGGTTTGAAATGCTAGCTCCCCCATAGGTTTTTGCTTACACGACCTATCAATTTAATGATTGTCATGTCTTCGGTTTCGTAATAGATTAAACAGTAGTTCGGTAATGATCTACGTAAGATATTACGTCAACAAGTGTGCCTTTTTTTACGAATGACAATCTATTACCTACACCTACACCATATCATCTTGACGAACTAACCAAAATCGTGTCCTTGTACTCCATGCTTCTTAAAATACCTTTCGATCTCTTCGTTTTGCACGATGTATCACTTCCCCTATTCACGAGAAAAAACGATCAGTTTGCCCACACCAAATGTTTGCGCATACTATACTTCAATTGATATTTTCACTTTTCCGCCTAAGCCTTTTTCGACAATATCAAATAAAGTCTTTAATGTCAAATTACTTCCGTTGTTTTCTACTCTAGAGATGTACTCGCGTTTTTTGTCCACAAGCTTTGCAAGCTCTGCTTGTGTTAGATTTTTATCTTCTCGCGCTTTTTTCAATAGTAATCCAATCTTAAAAGATTCAGCTACTCTTTCCAATTCATCCCTTCTTTCCGAGCCGACTTCTCCGTAGACGTTATCTTTTATATTTTTCCAGCTTTTGATTTCCATCGCTTTGTGCTTTTTGTTCGTAATATTCTACCTTAATTTTCAAAGCCTTTTTGATTTCGCTTTTTGGCGTTTTCTGTGTCTTTTTTTGAAATCCATTCATTAAAATAACCAGCCTATCTCCGTCAAAAAAGCAAAATACCCGCCAAATGTTAGAACCAAGTTGAATTCTTGCTTCGTAGAGTCCACCCGTTCCGGTTAGATGTTTTAAGTAATTTGAAGGAACACGTTCAAGTGTCTCGGTAGCCTCCATAATTTTAAAGATCTTGTCCTGAACGTTCTTTGGTTGTTCCAACAGAAAATCCTCAAAATAAGTTTTAAAAGCTATGACTTCTCTTACTTTCATTACACAAAGGTAATTTAAAAGTTACCTTTTAACAAGTTTTACGAAGCCCTCTATTTAAAAATATTTACGTGGCCTTTTAGAATAAATATGAAGCGGTACAGAACTGCGGTTTCACCACCTCTCCGTCTTCATTGCTAAAATCTTCCTTGATGTAGCCTAGATTACGCTCGTCAAAGCCTTTTAGACTCGTCCGATATTCTTTAGGATTGTCCCCAAGCAAATTCACAACGATCAAAAACCAGATTTTTCAAATCGTCCTTTGGAATTGTCACACTAAAAACACCGTCGTCGTTAAAGCCGGCCTCTCCAACCTGTAACAGTAAAACTCTTTCCGAAAAGGCCATTTTCTCAATTTCTTTCTGCTCGTACTGGCAATGTGTATAAATCCCAAATATTTTTGATTTCTCCGTTCCCGCAAAATAATCCCAAGATTGGCCATCTTCCTCATCGCTATCTTCGCGGAAACGCTCGGCCAGCGTTTCTGTTTCGGCAAATATATTATCGACTAGGACACCGGAGAAGAAGTTATCTTCATGTTCCCTAACTGTTCGTATCAACCTTTCATTCGGCACATCAGCATATATCACCTTTCCGGTATCCGTGAACAAGTCGGCAAAGAAAATAAGCTGTCCGGTTTTGGGCAGGAGCCCCGACGCGTCAAAAGGCGAAAATTTAGCCAAATCCAGTTGACCTGCAAATCTCAATTCTTGCGGATGCTCGAAACCTTCGGGCAAGTCTATCACCGGTCCACCGTAGCGAGATTGGCCCAGCGCAATATCCACTTCCGTATGTTTTACATAGTTATCGGACATCCAATCTTCATGTTCCATGGAGGCCGGATAGTATTGTTTACCATCGGGCGTAAATCGTATAATGTCAAATTTTGTTTCGATTCTACTCATAAGTCATTCCATTTAGGCACTTCCAGTCTATCTGCTTGTTATTTCAAAAAGTTATTCAACAAACGTGCCTCTTTTCCAGTAGATACATTTACGGTCGTATAGATTAAGAAGGATTGAGCTGCATGCGGAGATGATAATCAGGGTTTGAAAAGTTATTTAGATAATGGTCACCATTGTGCGAAATAAGCACCCAACCATCTTGTGTAGCCAGCTGGTCAATGTGCAACAACTGACTTTCAGTTAAATCTTTGGTATCGATCTTACTATGACGCTCTTGCCCGTAGGTACTTGCCAGCGCAAAAAAATAACGCAATCGTTAAAAAGTGTTTTTTCATAAATCAAGCTTATAGGATATGTACGAAGTAAAAAACGTTCCGAAATCAAATTTGTTTAGCTTTTTTTATTATAGATCAATACATAGATCGCATTCCAAGATTTTGCCTAAATTAGGTTCATCAGCTTAAATGGTATGAATCGTCAAAAACTTCTGAAAAAAGCGGGATGGCTAAGCTTGGCCTTGGCTGTGCTTATTGGTCTTTACACTTGGCAAATTGAACCTGTATGGGTTGACTTTACGAGACAGGACATGCCTATCCGGGCACTTCCGCCGTCGCTCGAGGGCAGTACACTTGTACAAATTAGCGATTTCCATATTGGCGATCGCGTAGATAACAACTACGTTATCAGCACACTGAAAAAGGTGGACGCTATGAAGCCGGATTTTGTTGTCTACACCGGCGATTTCATCAGTTTGGTCGATGGAAAAGCGCCCTACGCCGCGCTTCAGCAGATCGTTGACCATATGGCCTTAGGAAAATATGGCACCGCCGCCATTTTAGGCAACCACGATTATGGCAAAAACTGGAGACAGCCCGAAATTGCCGATACAATTTGCAGCATGTTGGAAAAGAAAGGAATCCGGATGCTCCGCAATGCACGCGTAAGTTTCCATGGTTTACAGTTTATAGGTATTGATGATCTTTGGGCCAGCAACTTTTTTCCAGAGAAGGTACTTACACAAGCCAATCTGCAAATGCCGACAATAGTCCTTTGCCACAATCCGGATGCCAGCGATCTTCCCATTTGGAACGGTTACAATGGATGGATTTTAGCTGGGCATACACATGGAGGACAATGCAAGCCTCCTTTTTTGCCGGCACCCATATTACCGATAAAAAACAAAAATTATGCACAAGGGCTAGTCCAGCTCGAAGGTGGTAGAACCCTGTATGTCAACAGAGGCTTAGGTCATTCCATAAAAGTACGATTCAATGTGCGTCCCGAAGTGAGCATGTTCACCCTACGAAAAGCAAAAGGATAGTAAGGCAAGCACGGGCTCATGAACAACGTATTTATACGTATCCAATACAATATATACGATAACACATCGAAATTTCACGGAAATGCAATGTGAAAAATGCTTTTTTCGACTTTTCGTACAATTTTGGCATAAGCTTTGAAAATAGTTTATCAACAGAATGTAATATTAAACACTAATACACAGCCATATGGAAACTATAGAATTACAAGCAGCAAAACTAGGATTAGAAAAGGGCTACTATCTATTATTGATGGCCATTTTGGAAGAATCCAACGAAAAGCAAGAGCTTCATCAAGCTTCTTAAGAACAGCACAAACAACTATTCTTTATACATTAATTGCGAAGAGCAAAGGCCCCCGAGCTTTTGCTCTTTTTACGTTAAAGATTGTGCAGCTTCGGCTTATTTTCATCATTAGGAAACGATCAATTACTTATTTTCCTCGATTTTCCGATGCTTATCTCCCCATTTCTCCAATTGTTTGATGATGGGACCTAATTCTTGGCCGATCTCCGTTAATTCATATTCCACTCGCAAGGGCACTTCGGCATAGACCGTTCTTTTCACAACGCTTGTATCTTCCAGCTTACGCAGTTGCAGCGTGAGCATACGCTCCGTGATATTCGGCAATCGCGTCTTCAGCTCGCCAAACCTCAACTTCCCCTCCAGTAGCCAAGAACAAATAGCGAGCGCCCATTGTCCACCAATGATATTGGCAGCATAAACTTCCGAACATTCATCGGCCAGCGCCACCTTATTGGCATAGTTCGTTGACGTTTGTTTGATTTTAGACATCACTTACATTTTTTATAGTACCTTACAATGGGTAGCTAATATAGTGTTTACGCTTCGGAGCCTGTATTTTTGTACCATATAATGTTAAAAATATGACGATCATGAAAACATTGGTAATCGTAACACACCCAGACCTTACTACATCCGTCGTGAACAAACGGTGGGTACAGGAACTCGAGAAATATCCGGATCAATATGTTATACACCAGTTGCACCGTGTGTACCCTGATGGGCAAATTGACGTGGACGCTGAACAAAAATTAGTGGAAAAATACGATAAGATTGTGTTTCAATTTCCATTTTACTGGTTCAGTTGTCCTGCATTTCTTAAGAAATGGATCGATGAGGTACTGCTGCATGGCTGGGCTTATGGAAGTAAGAGCGGATACAAAATGTCGAATAAGCGCATCGGATTAGCCATGTCGGTTGGCGTTGATGAACATGAGTATCAGGCAAACGAAAAATACAAGTATACCATGCAAGAGTTGTTGAGACCATTTGAACTCACCTTTGATTATATCAAAGCGGACTATAGGCCATTCTTTGCGTTCTACGGGTTAGAATACAATGCTACAGCAGAATGGGTAGAACAAAGCGTCCCAGCTTATATGGACTACCTAGAAAATCTTTAAAAATAGGCACCAATAAATTGAATATCAACAGTCTATTATAAAACCATTTTAGTATTTTTAAGGCAAGAACTAACTCATTAATCCTTGCACAATGAAAATACTAAAATGGTACATCCTTAGCCTTTGCATCCTCTCCCTTCACGCGGATCCATGCAAAGCGCAAACTATCAAAGAAACCGCAGAGCAATTCAGTACTACTGAAACACATCGTACAGGAAAAATAAAAGCCTTGCCCACAGCGATAACATCTTGGCTGGAACAGGAACTGGCGAAATCAAAAAAACAAGCCTCGATAGCGCTTCAGGAAACGAATTTCTTTGGTAGCGATACCGTTAAAATTGTGGGTTACCTACGTGGCTACGCACGCAGTGCGGGATTTAGCAGCGGTATTATATATTACAGCAACGATCTTACCAACGAAGATTTCCCCACGACTATCCGTATCCAAGAAGACGGTCGTTTTGAAACGACGCTCGTCATCGGATATCCAAAAGTATTGCAGTTGTTGATAAACGACCAATGGATCGACATGTATGCTGAACCCGGACAAACCGTTGGCCTGCTATTGGATTGGGATGATTTCCTTGCCGCGAGCCAACAGTCTGATGAGCGTTACAACTTTCAACATACCAAATACCTTGGTGCTACAGCTGCTATCAATGAACAATTGACGAGCTACAAGCAGGCAGTAATAGACTACAGAAAATTTTTGGAAGAACGGCTCACGACAACAGCAGAAGATTTCCTGCAGCGCACATCAACAACATGGGCCGATGAGCGTAGACGCCTAGACAATTTCTTGGTGGACAAGAACTTCCACCCTATTACCACTAAACTTTTATATAACAAAGTTGATTTAACCTATTGCAATTTGCTCTTTGATTTTACCTTTAATAGAGACTATTTGGCGACAACAAATCCGGATAACGAAATAGTGAAGCGTCCAATAACGTCAGCCTATTATGAATTTCTTCAAAAAATTGATCTTCGCGATCCGACGTTGATGGTATCGAGCGAATTCTCGACATTGATTAACCGCTTAGAGTTTTCGCCCTTATACGCCCGCATGGAATTTCAAGGTGAGGATACCTATAAAAAAATAGACAGCGCGTTCCTCATACGATCAGGCTACGATGAACTGCCCTTCCTTTACAACGTTGCCAAACTTAGGGATTTAAAATCTGCTTACCCATATGCCAGGACGGACAGTGCCCTCCATCGATTACGCGATAAATTCGATCAGGCCGTAGAACATCCTTACTTGCAAGCCGAAAACCAACGCTTGCACCAACAGACTATTCAAAAACGTATAGGCTATGAGGTGCCCGACAGCTATGGCGGTCAAGTTTTCAAAAATATTATCGCAGCGCACAAAGGAAAGGTATTGGTCATTGATTTCTGGGCACAATGGTGCGGCCCCTGCCGCGCGGGCATTGAAAACAGCCTGTCCGTAAGACAGAAGTTGAAAGACCATCCCGATCTAGACTTTGTTTTCATTACCGACGAACAAGGTACCGAAAAAGCATTCTTTGATGATTACAATGCTAAAAATTCCATGATCAACTCCTACCGCATCAAAGATGACGAATACCTTGCGCTACGCGAACTCTTTCATTTCAATGGCATTCCACGTTATATCCTTGTAGACACCGATGGAAAAATAAGAGATGAGAACTTTGCATCCTACAATCTTTCCCATCAATTAGTGCGGTATTTTCCGGAGAAATTTAAAGATCTATCAGCGTTCTTAGCCACAGCACAATAAGCAGCGATTTCGAGACATTTTGTTCTTATATAAGAGAATTAATAGTATATTAACAAAAAAAGCTAGCACCATGAACAATTTATTATGTATGCTGATCGGCTGTTTCCTATTGCTTGATGTACATGGGCAAGAAAAAGCTGTTGCGAAAATACAATATCACTTTAGCCATATCAATGACACGACAAAAACGGATATACCCGTTGTGGATGAAACGATTTCCTACCTCGGCAAGGATGCGTACTACTTTACAAGTTTTTCGGAGGAAATTATGAAAAAGCAGGTAGATGAACAATTGGCACTACCTTCTTTCGATAACCACATCACCTTGCAATTCGCCACGACGCCCATTTTACAACACTACATTATTTATCCTGCGGAACGCAAGACGACACTTATAGAAGGTATCAGCTCTAACTTCGACTTACATGTTATAGACGAAGTTTACGAAACACAGGATTGGACCATCACCGATGAAGAAAAAGAAATTGGCGGCTATCTTTGTCAAAAAGCAACAACGACCTTCAAAGGGCGAGATTACACGGCTTGGTTTACTAACGAACTACCCTTCCCTTACGGTCCATGGAAGTTGCATGGACTTCCGGGACTTATCCTCAGTGCCAACGATGCGCGCGGAGAGGTTTCCTTTGCTTACGCTGGCTTTGATACCCTTACGGAGACAAAAGCCATCAAGCCCCCCGCTTATGCGCTCCGATCCACAAAAAAAGACTTGGACAAGCTCAAAAAAATCTTTAAAGATGATCCTAGCGGCTACCAAAGCTCTCTAGCCGCTGCTGGAAAAATGGATATTCCCAACGCATACTACGGCATTGATTACGAGAAAACATCGATTTCTTTTGATTTCAAAGACTACAAACCTTCCAAAGAAAACAACAATCCGTTAGAAATAAGCGAATAAAAAACGGAGCGGCCTGTCTCCGTTTTGCTTACAGGATACGAGGTTTTGCAAACATCCGAAGAAGTTATCCTATCGATATTTGTAGAAACAACAAAACATCGATATGGACATTAAAAAAATAAACTTAGGAAATCAAGGGCTCGTGGTGCCAGCCATAGGCTTGGGCTGTATGGGGATGACGGGTTTTGAAGCCGGCAACATGTATGGTAAGGCCGACGAGCAGGAAGCCATCGCGACCATACATCGCTCCTTGGAGCTTGGCGGAAACTTCTTAGACACGGCAGATTTATATGGCCCTTTTAAAAATGAACAGCTTATCGCACGTGCCATTGCTGGAAAACGCAAAGACTACATTATTGCTACAAAATTTGGTTGGGAAATAGACGACAACGAGAAAGTGACTTGGGCCATCAACGGAAGAAAAGAATATTTAAAAAAGGCGGTGGAACGCTCACTGAAGCATCTCCAAACAGATTATATCGACCTGTATTACATGCATCGCTTAGACAAAAACACGCCCATAGAAGAAACTGTAGAAGCTATGGCCGACCTGGTGAAGGAAGGCAAAGTCGGCTACCTTGGCCTCTCCGAAGTATCCTCCGAAACGATTCGACGTGCACATGCTGTGCATCCGATCACCGCCGTACAAAGCGAGTATTCCCTCTTCGAGCGTACCGTAGAAGCACGCGGCATTCTACAAACCTTGAAGGAACTCGGTATTGGTTTCGTTGCTTACTCTCCATTAGGTAGAGGATTTTTATCCGGTCAAATCCGTCAATTAGAAGATCTGCCGGAGGACGATTTCCGACGAGCCATTCCACGTTTTCAGGAACAGTATTTCGAAAAAAACAGGGAATTGGTAAAAGCAATAGAACTATTGGCCGAGCAAAAGGGCGTCACATCATCCCAATTAGCGTTGGCCTGGATCATTAGTAAAGGCATTCTCCCTATCCCAGGCACCAAAAGAAGGCGCTATGTCGAGCAAAATATTGCAGCGACTCATATTCAGCTAACAAGGGAAGACCAAAACAAGCTGGAAGCCATTATACCATTGGGCACCGACACGGGCAACCCCTACGATGCTTTTAGTATGGGACTATTAGATTAACCCTGCGAATGGGTCGCCTTATCCGATCAGCTAATGAAACGGCGTCTAATGGGGCGACCTATCTGCTAGGACAGCGGTCAGCTATATTTTTTTCAATCATAACACTTATCTTCGTTTTATGCAGGCCATAAATTCTATCTCTCAATTCCATAAACTGCTCTCCTTAGCAGAACCGCGACACCCCTTGATTAGTGTAGTGAACCTTATGGAAAGTATGTTTTTTGAAGACGATATCTGGAAAGGCTTCGTCAATCGGTTCTACTGTTTAGCACTTAAACGCGATGCTAAAGGAAAAATACGCTATGGGCAAAAGCACTACGACTATGACAAAGGCGTGCTCAGCTTTACCGCGCCAAACCAAGTGCAATCGTTAAACCTCCATGAACTAGAGTGCGGCTCCGGCTATCTACTCATTTTTCATCCGGATTTTTTAATGGGCCACCCACTCGCCTCTGCCATCAAAACTTATGGATTCTTTGATTACGCGGTCAACGAAGCCCTACATCTCTCGGAAGAAGAAGAGGATAACATCCTGACAATCCTACGTAAAATCGATCAGGAATGTCTGCACATCGACAAACATACGCACAGCATTATCCTATCGCAGATAGAATTGTTCCTCAATTATTCCAATCGTTTTTACGAACGTCAGTTTTTTACACGTAAAAACCACAATTATCAGCTCTTGGAAAAGTTTGAGAGCATCGTGGACAGTTATTTTGAGAACAACGCACCTTTGCAACGAGGATTGTTAACGGTTCACCACATCGCCAAAGAAATGAACCTCTCTGCAAATTACCTGAGCGATCTACTGCGTGTGCATACTGGACAAAACACCCAACAGCATATACATGAGAAATTGATCCAAAAGGCCAAAGAAAAGTTGTCGACGACCGATCTCTCGGTTAGCGAAATTGCCTACACCTTAGGATTCGAACACATGCAGTCCTTCAGCACGTTGTTTAAAAAGAAAACAAAGCACACTCCACTGCAATTTCGGAAGTCTTTTTTCGACCAAACGTAGGGCACTGCGGTCACTTTTGAAATCGATACATTTTTCTGCTTAAGCTATACGTAAGCAAACTGCCTATTCCATATATGTGCGTAGATGGACTGCTCGTTTTCTAGCAGCTCTATATGGCATCCTTCTTCTGCTAAACGACCATCCTGCAAGACTAGAATCTTGTCTGCATGGGCAACGGTACTTAGACGATGGGCTATAATAATCACGGTTTTACCCTGCATCCTCAACCGTTGCAAGGCCGATTGAACAACCTCCTCGGAAGCGGTATCCAAGGCTGACGTTGCTTCATCCAAGATGAGTATTTCGGGCTGTCGGTACAAGGCTCGCGCAATGGCGATCCGCTGTTTCTGTCCGCCGGATAACAACACCCCGTTTTCGCCGAGGTACGTATGAAGACCTTCCGGCCATTTCTCCGCAAAATTGGAAATTCCGAGCTCATTTGCCACATCGAGTACACGTTGTATATCTGGATAGTCATCGCCAAAGGCGATATTTTCTATGATCGTTCCCGAAAGCAGATGAATATCCTGAGGAACAACAGCAATCAGGCTGCGTAAGGCCTGCTGCCTGACATAGCGAATATCGTAGTCACCAATCTGGATCTTTCCATCCTTGAGTGGATACACATGCTGTAACAAAGCAGCGATGGTGCTTTTTCCAGAACCGCTAGCCCCTACAATGGCGGTGGTCTTTCCCTTCTCAAATTGACAGGTTAAGCCATGGAGCACCTGTATCCGGGATCCATAGCTGAACGACACATTATGAAACCGTATGGTTCCCAAGCCTGTAGCCTTCAACTCAAACTTACCGGACTGCTCTTCGCGTTCAAGATCCATAATTTCAAAAAGGCGATCAGACGCAATAAGCGCTTGCTGCAAAGTCCGGTTCATCCCAATCAACTGGGAAACGGGCAGCGTGAAATAACCAATCAATGCATAGCATGACAACAGTTCGCCTATGGTCATGCTATTTTGCACGACATAGGTGGTTCCTACCCATAGTAAGAGAATGGTAAATAGACGGGAAAGCAATTCGCTGGCTGTTCCCGAAAATAAACTATTCAGCACCGATTTACGGATATTTGTCCACAAAACGGAAAAGCGCTGATCTGTCTTTTCATGTGAGGACGGCTCGGCAGCAAATTGTTTAATCGTGCGCACAGCATGTAGCGACTCGACAACATGGGCATCCAAATTAGCAGCGTCTTCCATCAATTGTCGCTCTGTCCTTTTATTCCATCTATTGCTCAACCAATAGATGGATCCATACAACGGGATAACTGTAGCGACGATTAACGCGAGTTTCCAATAATAGGTAAACATCAAAGCCAAGGAGAAAAAAACGATCAAGAAATTCACGACAATCTGAATAGCAGCATCATTGATAAATGTGCGGATCTTCACGGCGTCGTTTACCCGAGATATGATTTCGCCCACCTTCATGGTATCGAAAAAGCGTTGAGGGAGCCGCAAAAGATGTTTATAATAGCCTAGAATGAGGTAACGATCGATACGCTGTCCGGTGCGCAATACCAGCATATTTTTTAAAAAACCGATGCCATACTGCAGTATCAACAGGATGATCATCCCGAAAGACAAGAGGTTAAGCAAGCTTAAATCACCGTGCGCCAGCACCTCGTCGGTTATCTTCTGGATATACAACGAGGTGGAAAGTCCCAAGAGCGTATAGGCAATCGCTCCCAACAAGGCCAAGAACGCAACGGAGCGATGCGGCTTGACAAGCTGCCAAAACCGTTGGTAAGGACTTGTTTTCTCATTTCTTTTTTCGAAGTAAGCATGAGGTTCCATCAATACCATCGCACCTGTCCATATTTCTTGAAAATCGGCTAGTCGGTATGTATTAAAAGAAGCTGTCGCAGGATCCATCGCGATGATGAAATCCTTTTCTACTTTATAGATCACGAGGTAATGCCGACGTTGCTCCGGCAAAACAACATGGGCAACGGCAGGAAGCGGAATTTGGGATAGCGATTCTACATTTCCCTTTACGCCCTTGGCATGAAACCCCATGGCGTCCAACCCCTGAATCAAGCCCAATATATTAGTACCTCGCGCATCGGTATGGCATCGCTGTCTGATTTTTGCGATAGGCAAATGCAAACCATAATAAGCAGCGACAGAAGCTAGACAAGCAGCCCCGCAGTCTCTTTGATCTTGTTGCTTTGTACGTAGTTTTTTGTTCATTTCATTTTCATTTACCTGCGTGTCAACATATACCGCTACATCCTAAAGGCTTTGTCTTGTCCATGTAGAACTTTTCCATTATCTTTCCAAAAATTATCCAAACCGATGGCTTTTTTTGATGTTTTCCCAACCTTCGCCGAAGCGCCTTACTCCTACATTGTCATGCCATTGGTTCTGATCAGTAGCATCATCGGTTTTTATCGAAAATCCTATTTTCACGCTTTGCTATTGCATCCTCACGAAATAGCGCAGGGAAAACGCATACACACCCTTTTAACATCAGCATTTGTACATCGAAACTGGCTGCACCTCTTGTTTAACAGCTTTGTCATTTACGGTCTCGGCTTTGACATGTACGGTTGTATAAATCAAGAACTAGGCACACTGTGGGCAGTCGTTCTTACGCCCATTCTTTTTATGCTCTTGATCATCCTGCCCAATCTTATACAGACCCTGAAAAAAAAGAAAGATTTTCTATTTACTTCCGTGGGAGCGTCAGGCCTTGGCTTCGGCTTATACGGTTTCAGTTTTCTGTATTTCCCCAAACAAAAAACGGGCAACATGTTTTTTCCTTGGGTAGAAAACAGTTTTGACTATTGGATCATGGCCAATTTATTTCTTCTAGTGCTTTCCTTTATTCCTTTGATATCCGTCAATAGAGAATTACATCTGGTAGGCTTCTTGGTCGGGTCAGTTGCCGCTTTATTTGTCAGGCCACAATCTATTACCGAAATAGGAATCATGCTGCAAAACCTAATCCACTAAAGACCTATGGCTTTTTTTGATATTTTTCCAACCTTTGTGGAGTCACCCTATTCCTACACCGTTGCACCATTGGTCCTTATAAGCGGTATTATTGGATTCTACCGGAAATCCTATTTCCATGCTTTGCTATTGCACCCTTATGAAATAGCACAGGGAAAACGGATACACACCCTACTCACCTCCGCTTTCGTACATCGCAACTGGGCACATCTTTTGTTCAACTCCCTTCTTGTTTATGGCTTAGCATATGATATGTTCGGCTGTATAAAACAGGAAAACGGATATCTTGCAGCGACTATTGCCACTCCTTGCCTCTTTGCCCTTCTCATTATCCTTCCCAATTCATTTCAGGTATGGAAACAAAAAGCGAATTTTCTTTTTACCAGCGTGGGCATATCTGGCCTTACGCTAGGCCTTTACGGTTTTGGATTCTTTTTCTTTCCTGAGCAAAAAGCAGATAACATGTTTATATCATGGGTCAGCAATAGCTTAGAATACTGGATTGTAGCCACGATTTTCCTTTTTTTGGTTTCCTTCATACCCCATAGTGGTATTAACCGTCAATTGCATATCATCGCTTTTCATACGGGATCCCTTTTAGCGCTTATCGTAAGGCCAGAGGCCATCACCGAAATGTGGCCACTGATCTTAAATTTAGCCCACTAAAATGGATACCAATTTATCCCAAAATCCGCCATGCTTGTCGTCATTTCTATCACCACCGCCATCGGTTTCGATCTGTTCTTCTAGACTAAGTTCTACCACTGGTAGCCTGTCTGTAATCTTGCTGTTGTTGTTGTTTTTGGTCTTCATAATTTGTTTTTTTTCAAAAATCAGAAGACATCGGAAGGCCTACCACAACCACAAGTTGTACGCTAAAACCTGAAGTTTTAACAGGTATTTTTTTTACAACTTCAGGTTATATTTATTAGATTTGTGTTGGTCTACTAGCAATTGAAATCCATGGCAAAAGGGGAAATTGGAACATTTATTCGTCAGAAAAGAGAGAGCTTAAAAATTTCTCAGGAAGCGGTTGCATTTGTATTGGATATGTCGCAGGCGGCCTACTCCAAAATTGAACGCAATGAAACCAAGCTGAAGGTAGATCAAGTATATAAAATAGCCGATTACTTTGGTGTTAGTGTTTATGAATTGCTACCTCCGTCTCTGGCAAGCGATTTTACTGGGGGAAGCATTTTCGGATTAATATGGTACTACCTAAAATGGACATTCGATTGGCTACGTCGTAAAAACAAACCTATTGACAACGAGGCTTAAAGCTACTTTCAAGTTTCTTCCTTTCCCAAACCTATCGGCTGATAGCAGGTATTGGAAGGAACACCTTACCATGGCATTGATTTAGAGCTCCTCCCACCTGCTTTTCAGGTTGTTAATAATCAGGAACGCGTTAACTATCGTAAAACAGGGACACTACCCCCTTCTTTACCTTCGTGTACTCGACCGTTGACTGTCATCACGCACCATTATTAAAGAAGCGGCTCTGTACTAGCAGACAGAACCGCCGCAGCTTCTCCCCGAAGCCTAAATCATAAGCATTGTAAATTTCCGCAAGCTTAGCGGCATTTCCTACAACCTCAGGTTGTATTTTCACTTTTTCTAGAACTTTTTAACGAGCTAAGAATCGCGAGTTGGGACAACTGATTTACATGCAGCATCCATCTAAAACAAGCAGCAGTCGAAGAAAGACTATGCGCTAATATTTACAGAACGTGGAGAAGGCAGGCGATAAATTGTTTACCTTTGGAGCAAGCGCTTGTGCCGAAGCTTGTTGATGTTGATTTTTTCCAACAGCGATTGTATCGAAATATCTTCCTTTAACGTTTTTGGTTTTGAGCAGGGATTTTACATAATATAGCTACATGAAATATTGCTTTTTTGCCTTTGTTGCAATGATTGTATTGGCGGCTTCTTGTTCCGAAGACGAAACGGAACCTACAGGCCGTATAAACAGCGTTTCCCGACTATACGTCTCGTTTGAGGAATATGAAAGCTCCGACGACGGCATAGCCGACACCAATATGCGTATTGTCAAGAAGGCTGATTCTACGGTATTTAATCTTGACACGGCACATCTATCGATGGCTCGTGGAGGTGGTATTATCCTATTCAACCCTTTTTTAAAATCGGTTATTCAGGCCAGCGCCAATACAGACGTACAGCGCGACTCGGCCATATATGTCACCCAAGTACAGCTGCAAGGGCAGTTAAGCAATGGCGGGATGATGGCTAGCTCGTTATTACGAAAAGTACGTGGAATGGCCTATCACCGTGCATCCGACGCCCTATTTGTGGTTAATGCAGATGCTGATCGCTCCGGAATATTTGTTGTAGACCGACCGAACAGCGTCAGCCAAAACAGAAAACCGTGGAAACAGTTTTTTACAGGAAACCTTCCTATGTGGGGTGCAGCCTACCGCGACAACAGATTGTTTGTGGCGAAACAAGGAACAGAAGGTGGCATCTACGTTTTCGAAAGTATTGTTACGCGACCTGTGAACGTCGTTGACTCTACAGCATCACTTGCCCCTGCCCGCACTTTGGCCATAGAAAATGCACGAAATCTACACGGCATGGCCTACGATACGGTACGAAATATGTTGGCCATTACCGATTACACTGACGGAACGACACCAGGAACCGGTCGTATTTTGATCTTTGAAAACTTTAACGGTATGATCAATGGAACTAGCATCACACCAACACGGATCATCACGGGCGCCGCAACATTGCTCACGCAACCGGTCGATGTCGCTATTGATACCCGTGCTACAGGGCAGTATCTTTATGTTGCTGATAGATCGAAAAAAGTATTACGTTTTCTGATCTCCGATAATGGAAATGCGACGCCAGACAGGATCATCGATACAGAAGAGTATGGCACGCCGGTGGCTCTTTCCTTGGATAGCCGAGACGAGTCTACGATACCGCAATTTTAATTGTCTTCAACAAAAGGAATATAGAAATAGTACGCGCAAAGATGGCCATCTTTGCGCGTACTTCATTTTAGAGTAACATCTTCACAGCTAGTATATGCTTACACAGCCCTCTTTTAACTTGATGGTTGGTGAACCAGTCACATGTACAACGGTAACGTTCACCCTGCATAATAACGGTATGCTGCACGCCGGTGCCTGCCACGCGTGCTTCCACTTGATCAGCATCACGCTTCACAAATTGAACCGCGTCGCTAGATAAGAGCTTTTGCGCATTCTTTAATCTTGGGTTTAAGGAAAGAATACGCTCCGTTTTAAAGGGCAAACGACGGTAGTAATGCTGGCGATGGTGCAAATCATAGCCCAACAAACCGATAGCAGAAAGAGACGCCGTCAAGGTATCCATCGTTCTAAAATCCACATCATGCTCAATCGATAGCAAAGTGGGATCGAACATCTCATTGGATTTCAGTAAGGTATTCACCCCTTGCACCCATTCCAGCGGCACATCTTGTAACATATTTTCCAAGACGTTTCCTTCTCCGGAGAATCCGCGATAGCTATCCGGCGATAAAGCCAAAGTAAGACGCATCTTACCAAAATCAGCCACAAAGGCGCAGCTTTCCCCGCCCTGTTCCTGATACACCAAAAGCTTTTCACTGTAGGGCAACAAGCCTTCCAAAAGCCTCAGTCGCTGAAGCCCTCCCACGCGCACCGCGTCTTTGGTGTGGATCGGGGAAAAGGCAAAACGATTGGCACGTTGCGTAAGATAAAGCTCGCCCTTTACATTTCCTTTCGGCAAGCTTTGAAACAGCTGTACAATCTGCATCTTGTTAAGCTGAAATTTCTGGTCCATATCCGCCAAATAAAGCTGCACACTAGTGAGCCCCTTGATCCATCGCGGCGGTAAGCTTACCTTTTTCTCCACCACCTTGCCTTTGTCGGTACTTATGGAAACCTCTTTGCTGCCAACACCAAGCACCATCTTTTCGGTTTTTCGGACGGCGTTTAGGGCATTCAACATAGGTTCATTGAAGTCCACATTCGTTGTTCCGCTGGCGAGAAACTCTCCATCGATAGCATCCTCTAGCAAGTCTAGCCGTGCATACACTCCATTACAGGAAGAAAAGCCTTCGAAGCGAATCTGATCAGTACCCGCAGACACGATGGGATCACGCAAGCTGGGGGGCACCGGCCCAAAGCTGGAACGAACAACCTTTGATAAGGTCAGCAGGCACTTAGAAGTTAATAAAGGGTCCGTTACACTGCCCCAAAAGAAGCAGGGCACTTGGTTGACTTCCGCCAGCTCCGTTTGGTGTGCAAGGACCAATTGCTGTATACCATTTTGCTGTAGCAAG
Source organism: Sphingobacterium bambusae (assembly GCF_033955345.1). Classification (NCBI taxonomy): domain Bacteria; kingdom Pseudomonadati; phylum Bacteroidota; class Sphingobacteriia; order Sphingobacteriales; family Sphingobacteriaceae; genus Sphingobacterium; species Sphingobacterium bambusae. The sequence goes on along the minus strand of NZ_CP138332.1, from coordinate 4,713,396 downwards.
GACGAATTGCTCGCGTAGGCCAAATCTAAATCAGTTGTTGCCATATCGTTTAACTCCGTATTTTTTTAAGAATTGATTGTAGTGATTTAACCGTTTCAAAACGTTGAAGAGCCTCTAAAACGTTTTTTCCAATAGCGCTAATTGATTTGCTCTTCACATCGAAATACATTTCCAATAATTTTTTGAGGTTTAATGGTGGTTTTTCACCTAGTTGCGTCGCAATAAAAGTAGCTTCCAACACTTGCCGTAGTGCATCGGTTTGGGACGGTGATATATCCTTTACCGCAGCAAGAACATCGATCAATCGTCCTAAAGGGCCGTAGTTATGACTGATCAAAAAGCCGATATCTTTACCCATAACCGAAGGTTGCAAACGCCCCTGTTCAACGCTATGCAATAGCACCTCGCCAGCGATAATGCGGACTTCCTTCTCTTTGTTGAAACAGCAGGTTGCCAAATAAAAAGAAGATTGTAAATCGATAACGTAAGAGGGGTGCAACATACAGTGTAGTAATGCACTGGATGACTTACCGGCGTAGTCGTTCATGCGGCTGTAAACGCTGGTAAGGAACAGTGCCAATGCTTCTGGATTCTGAGGCATAAGGCTATACATGTACGCCACATCGCTACCGTAGATATAGTAGGGAGATACCCCATCTTTACCCCGGAAGAAAAGATCCTTGCCATACAGAAACGTTGCGGGGATCTCACCGAAAGTAGGTAGAGCATAAAGGAGCTTCTCGCCTAGATACTCCGGCTCTTGTTTTTTTGTTGCATAATTATAGGCCATGTAATAGGCTGATTCGAACTTCGGTTCTGGACGAAAGGGAGCCACGGCGAAGGGCACCTCATTTAGCACGGCAGCAAGCTGCTCGAAATTACCATTGGGATGATGTGTACGTGCTGCCGTCGCCCAAATTCCTGCCCACAGGCTGTCGTTCGACTGCTTCGCAGGCAACAGCTTTTGCAACCAAGATTTCTTATCGACTAGAAGTTCGTCGCTCAGTCCAAGTGCGTAGCGTAGCAAGTCCTTGACCTTCCCATCCTGCAGGCTTTGTGCTGCGGCCCAAGCAGCCTCTACGTGCACGCGAGGCATGCGGCTAACGGCTACACTGAAATCCAGTAAATCAATAGCCTGCTCTGCTTTCTCGTACTGCAACAAGCGCTCGACAAGCTGAAGCGGGTTCACATAACAGGGGGCGTGTGTAGGTAAAGATAACAGCGGTAAATTTACGTTGGCAAGCATACGCCGCTGCACAGTAAGCAACAGGTTACCCAAGACAGCCACCGTTTTAGAATGCGTCATATAACGGTCGGGCTGTAGGCTTATCTTTTCAGGATTATAATAAATAGCATGTAAGAAATTGGAAAAATAATGAAACCAAGCCGATTCACGGTAAGTCTTGTTCAACTGTTTCGTGTACGGTTCAAGCTGCACTTTGTAGTCATCCGGAAAGCTAGCGCGATGTATCATCCAAGCATTGACCAAAATCTCCATCTGCACGGAATCATTATCGCCAAGCACTTTCCCCACCTGAAATAGGATGCCACTCCAATCCTGCGGCTGTTCCAGTATTTCCTCCAGCACCGGCACAGTCGCCGCCTGCGGTAAATAGGAGTTAACATCGCCCTGCAAGGGTGCCAACACCTCTTCCAAACTCAATCCCTCGTCGTCCGAAAGAAAAGGTTTCAACTCGTCTTTTAGATTACCCAACAGCTGATCACTGTAGAGGCTAAGCTTTTCGCTCAGATCGGCATCATTGGTATCACCATATTTACAGATCAACTTCACTGCCCGCTCCTGCAGCTGCAACTCGGGTACCATAAAGACATCTGATACCAGCAATAACAGTGACGCTCGTGCTTTGACCTGTATTTTCAAAATTTTGTCGAATTGAATCAGTAGGGTTTTGATAGATTTTTTGACGTCAGCGCGCATAAATACAGCGGCTAACCAATTTTCAAATTCCAGCAAATCGAACTTGGAATCTAGCAACAAGGGCTTAAGAAGTTCTACCGCAAAATTAACCACTGCTGGCAATTCGGCGTGGAGCAGCGGAAATATGGCGGTCTGCTCCTGCAACAACATTTCATTCTCTACATTAAGTCGTTCGATCAGCTTCCTAAAATAACTCCGCAAATTGGGATTCCACGACTTTGTTTGCGCCTCCAAAGCTGAAATGAATAACCAGCGTTTATCAACCTTTCCTTCGGAAAGCATATGATCAAAAATTTGATCCCAGAATAGTACATTTTCTTTCGATTGGTAGTCGAAGTGCAGGTATATGTTCTGTATATTGGTTTCATACGCAAACAACAAGGGAATATCTCGCGATACCGTCAGTGGGTCGTCCAATAGATACCGCACATACTTTTCCACGTCTTTTTCATTAGCCCTCCATTGATGGTAATTGGTCAAGGAACGGGCATACACTTCTTCCTCAAATGCAAGTAAGCCTTGCGCTTCCCATTTTCGTAAGGCTGAATAGGCCACGTAATTCCAATCATTTTTTTGATACTGTTGTTTCAGATACTCGGCCAGCCAATCAGGCTTGGCCCAATCCAATAGATCGGCTAAAATAGGATCTTGCTGCTGACTAAGCAGATCGACGAACTCGCTCCAAGTGGTGCTATCAGAGAGGCTGAACGTTCCTAGAGCCAGTAATTTGATTTTATATTCTTGGCTATTCGTTCCGCGTTTACCCCAACCGTGGCTAGCCATTTGCCGAAATTCGGCATCATTAGAAAGGTCTACATAGCTCATCCAATATTTCTTCGCTTGCTTAATCTCTTTCTTCAGCAGCTCCAAATTACCCTTACTATATTCCTTCAAAAAGGGTAAGACATCCACAGCTTTACCCGATTTTATTAGGGTACGCAAGGTCTCCTGTAATTGTAACTTAGCTTGCTGCGAGGAGGAGAACCCTGTACCAGAACGCTTTGCGGAGGAATCTATGTTTGGCACTACGACCGTACCATCGTCGGAATAGCCTTTTTTGATCTTCTCGTTAGTCAGCTTTTCGGCGTCTTTAACACTGGCCTCTTCAGAATCGAATGTTTTTGTCTTGGATTGACCACTGGTACCGTTCTTTCCATAGGTGACCGTATGTGTATTTCCCTCCTGCTCTATTTGCCAAAACTTGTCCGAATTTCCATCGATGTACTTTAAATGTCTGAACATAGTGTCTCTGTTGATCACTGAAATTTAAGAACTTTTAATGAACACCTGAAATAGTTTTTCCAAAATCACTGATTTCAGCTAGGGCTACGTAGATGGTCTATTGAAAGCTGTAGTTCAGGTCAATTTTAGTTCCTCATCCCCATCAAAAGCTTAACAAACGCTTAACAGCAATTTGATGACAGCTTCGTAAATTACAGCATGATCAAGGGTCGTCATGCAGTACTATATTCCATCTTGATGGGCAGTGTAGGCTTTTTTCAAGCCTGCCAAAAGGACGATCCTGTTTATCCCGCAGGCACTAATGAAGCCATTAATCAATGGATAGACACGGAGATGGATCAGTATTACTACTGGCGTGATAAACGACCTGCACAACATGATCAATCCGCTAATCCTATAAGCTATTTCCATATGCTTCTAGCTCAGGAAGATCGATTTTCGACCATTTTGCAAAGCCAAAATCAAGATAGTTTCGGAAAAACACTCGCTAATACCTTCGGCCTCGATATCATTAGCGTAGAACAGGGGAACCAAAGCCTACATCTCATTAGCCAAGTCGTACCCTTCAGTGCTGCTGCTACGGCCGGCCTAGCGCGAGGAGATAGCATAGAGCAGATCAATGGTGTCATACTTAGTCAAATAAATATCGAGGAGACCGTTATTCAGGCGTTAGCGCTAAACAGGTTGCAGTTACGCTTGAAAAAGGATAAGCTTATTGATCTGCCGTCAAGTTACATTGCGCAACCGGTGGTCTACACGTACCGCTTGCTTAACGATCAGCCTAACACCGGCTACCTCTATCTAAGCCATTTTGATTTTAGTGGTGCCTATGATGTGCTTGAAGCCGTAAAAAAGCTGAAAGAGGCCGAAGTAAGCAATTTAATTCTAGATCTACGGTACAACCCTGGAGGACAGGTTTCTTTTGCAGCTTTTTGTGCGTTGTTATTTGCTCCCGTTCAAGCTAACGAGATCTTTGTTCGGTATCGAGGTAACAAACGAATGGCTGCTATCGACGATACCTTTGCCGATGCATTAGCACGGCAGCCCGATGGCTACAGCTTTTCCGTAGCAGAACTGATCGCAGCACGCTTGCCGTTGCGCCATATCACCGTACTCACGACTGGCCATACAGCATCGGCCGCCGAACTGCTTATCAACAACCTACGCCCATATATAGCTGTCATCCATATTGGCGAAAACACCTTGGGTAAAGATATGGCCAGTGTAACACGCAGCTCACCACAGGATATAAACGGCGACCAAGCAACTTGGCATATCCTGCCACTGGTCTACAAAATGTATAACCGGGAAAATGTGGGCGATTACGCTGCTGGAATCGTGCCGCAGCAGCTCGTTCAGGAATACCGAACGTTACCATTGTATCCTTTTGGCGACTCACGCGATCCATTGCTCGTTGAAGCGCTCCAAACAGCGAACAAGAATGTGACTAGCCGAGATAACAGACAGGTACCGATATCGTCTAAGCCCACATCAATACGTTTTGAATCGAGGCCTTACGAACATCACCCTATTCTTCTTGATTAGGAAATGTGCTATCTAAATCCGTCGTCTACATCATTAAAATTTAAAAAAATGAACGGCAGAACGCCGCTCATTTATATATTAAGGAGGGAAATGGATCTATTTTGCTAAGGCATTTATAGCTTGTACTAAGCGATGTACATCAATCTCGGCTATCGGTTCATTTTTCAACAATAGCCGAAATGGCTTTGCAAAAAAACGCATCCGCGCCTGATGAGCAGCTTGCTCATACAGTTCAATAGTTTCTTCGAGTTCATATAATTGCCGTTGATAAGCCGAAAACAACATATCCAAACGCTGTGCACAATCTTGAATATCGTCTACGCTAAGCGCCTGTTTTTGCACAGAGAGCGTGTGCTCTACTTCCTGCAAAACCTGCTTCAACTGCCGATGCTTACTTACGTTAATGCCTTTCATAAACATTCATGTTTTAATATTATTTACTTTGTAGAGCGTACACGAAATAAGCACTACTTCCCTCAGGATATATCCCTATACCAGGAATCATACCTAGATAATCCGAAGGAACATCATCGCGAAGAGCAATTTGATAAACCTTATTTAGACCCGCCGGCTCTACTGTATTATCATTATGGGGAGCAAGTGCCAATGCAAACAAGATAGGGTATCCGTCGTGTAGATAAGGCTCCATTTCACTATCTACTGGATAAAAAAGAATATAATAGCCAGCTGTTTCCGCATATGTAGAAGAAGCATATCCACCCAATTCAAACTCAGCAAAATTATTGGCAAACCTATTCGATATATTACTTATTATCTCCGGCTCGCTCACGGGCATTAACGATCCGTCAGCCATACAGGCAACGATATTAACTTCAGCACCGTTATTAAACATACCAATATTGGCCAGATCTATTTTAAAGCGTTCGGGATTTACGGCTATATTACCCAAGCTCCGCAATAAAAGCGAACTCTCTCCATTATTAAGTAAACTGATGGTGTCCATCGTATTATCAAACGCAACCATCTCCTCCAAAAGTCTTTTCCCATCGACATCTAAAAACCGATATGTCGCCTGTCCAATCGGCACTTTAATTGAATTTTGCGTTATGAATATCTGTTGATCATTTCTGTATATGGAAATGCCATTGAAATTTCCAGAGAGATATACGTTAGATAGATTCTCAAAAGCTTCAACATATTCACCTTTCTTGCAGCTTACGAGCAACAGACTGAAGAGGGTCAAGTAGAATATTTTTCTCATAGGGGGGGGTCAAGAGCAAGGAGAGCAAAATAAATTGCCCTCCTCTCATTAGTAATAATTAATAAGTCTTCGGTTGGAATTGTGTCCAATTTGCTGTCCAAACAGCTACACCTGGTTGAAAGGCTCCTTTAAATGTCGCAGCCGTTCCATAAGCGGGAGAGTTTGCTGATGGAATCAAATTACTGACATTAAATGATGATGCGGCCGCTGTACTGTAAAATGGATTGGTAAATGCATTAGTACCTAACAACAAATAGCTATTTGCACTTGCGGCTGTACTGGTTCCGTTACCTGTGTAATTTGCTGGTGTTGGTGTACCGGTGATGGCTGTGGTATATCCATGAACCAAGTTATTGCTAAATGTACCACCTGCACTTGTAATGGCCTCAAAAGCTACTCCTGTAGGATAACCTGCAATAATCGAACGTTGGATCGTCATTGAAGTTCCTCTTCTCCAACGGTTACCTGCTCTTAATTTTGTAGCAGCGGTTGTTGCATTTTGCAAACCCAAGAATGTAAAATTGTTCAACTTAGGATTGGTCTTCGGTAAAGAGGCAAAAGGACTTGCACCTTCATTGTCCGACTCAATACCGTTAGCATCAGAGACACCTCCAGAAATACTGTTGGTCGCATTCGGATCTTTTAACGATAAACCGTAGTTAATAGTTCCTGAATAACCGAAATCAAAATCGAAATCATCATCATCAGCCGACAAGGCCACCAAGTGATCAGCATTGACTGTACCTCCGAAGAATTCAAAGGCATCGTCTCTACCCCATGACACTTGAATGTGAGATAATTCGGTACCACTACCCACACCACCTAAAGTCAAACCGTTAATTTCGTTGTTCTCATTCAAATTGTAACCGGCAAACTCGATACGCACGTAACGCAACGTACCTGAGCTTTCTGTATTATACGTATCCGCACCAAACGTACCATAAGTAACGTCTGTACCATCTGGCTGAGGAAGACCTTCGATACGTGTTGCAACACTTTGGTTGATGCGCGCTCTACCTAAAACGATCACCCCACCGAAATCACCTGGATTACGTGATCCTGCTGCATTTGGCGATGTAAAAACAATAGGTTCTGTAGGCGTACCGATCGCATTCAATTTCGCTGTTTTTGGCACAACCAATACTCCGCGAATCTGATGTGTGCCATACAAAGGGTCATTATAGGTTTTTAAATTCCCTGAGGTCAAGAATGTACCGGCTTCGATAGTCAACGTTTGCCCCGGTCTAACGTAAGACACTCCATCAATTAACCAAACCGTATCTTTCGATAGGAAGTTTTTTGTAATTAAACCACTGGCATTTACAGGGATGTGCGCTTGCGGCTTAGCAGGTAAACCTGCATTTAAATCACCTTGAACAGCGATATTGTCTTTGTTACATGAAGCGAATGCGATTGCGCAAACAGCCCCTAGCGTTAAAAAATTTTTCATTTTTTGGTTATAAAAACTTAATTTTGCTGCCACAAGATCCTTTATGACTATGCTACTCTTCGGGACAGCATTTCGATGAGTAGTATAGTTTGTTGTCATACCGTTGGTTTCCTAATTTTTCTTTAATTTCCAGATTGCGCTATTGGGCAATGCTCGGATGCTTTTTTTATTAAAACCATTGGTCTGACAAACTGCCTCGCGCAGTTTTAAAAATTTTCTTTATTAAAAATTGTACGTTAGCGATAGATTAAATCGTTGTCCATCCTTTCGTCTGTAAACGATATTATCACCTTCTTCCTTACGGTACCGATTACTCTTGCCTTCTACCGCATTCCATCCACCACCCAACTCATTTATTTCGGTATACCCCGTGGTATTGGTGTAGTAGACAGCCCATTCATTCAAGATATTCGCCATATTCAACTTCAATTCCAGCTTCTTTTTCAGGAAGCGTGCATATACCTGCGCATCGAGTTGACGGGGAGCTTGTTCATATTCTACGAGATTTGGATTTACATGGGTTATGTTCGTTCGGTATCCACGTTGGTTGTAACTAGCCGTCAAGCCTACATACTCACCCCAATAACCTAAACCAGCGTTTAACAGCCAAGGTGATTGCCCAATCAACGGACGATTTTGCACCCCTTCTTTTGTCTGCATAAGCAAGTTGCTTCCATCTTCTTGGATTACATATCGCCACTGCGATAAGGCATCTACTTCTGATTTTAACAAACTTCCATTTCCATAAATAAAAAGATCTTGCAACCATGCTGCACTACCTAGGAAACTAAAATTTTTACGAAACTCCAGCTCCAAACCGAGATTCGTAGCCGATTCCATATTCGTAAAGGCATACTGATTTGCTCCCGAAATTTTAATTAACTCTATCGGACGGTCGAGATACTTGTAATACCCCGTCAATGAAATAATCTCTCCGGGAGAAGGGTACCATTCTAGGCGTGCATCCACATTATCCACGATCGTCGACTCGACGCGGTCGCCACTGATATTTCCATCCAACTCATAATCGTAAAAGCCGAAGAAGGATGACTCGCGAAAGTCAGGTCGAATAGCCGTTCGGGAATACGAACCTCGAACATTAAACGTAGATGTCACCTCATAAGTCGCGTTGAGTGAAGGCAACCAACGCCAACCGTTTTCTAAGACCGCTCTTCGATACTGAATGAGCTCATCCTGATCAGTAAATTGCCTATCCAGTAAGTCCTCTTGGCTATTATTAAGTGTAAAAGATTCACCACGTAAACCGTATACCAAACGCAACTTATTCCACAATTTTTGATCAGCCATCAAATACAATACATGGATATCAATACGACCATTAAAAATGGATCCATTGGTATTCTCGGCCCAATAATACGCTTGGTTAAGCCCCGATCCTATATTTTCGGGGCGCAAAATCACTTCGTAAGGTTGCTCGATCACGCTTGCTGTTGCAGTGTAAGGTATCATGCGCGTAATGGAAAGGTCGCGCCGCTTCGTCCAGCCTTGATAGCCAAATTTCAGCAAAGTACTTGCGGACGATCCTGTAGCAAAAGGTCGAGCGAAATTTAGCCCCCAATTGAAATCATTTTCATCCACATTTGTCCACATCCGGTAGTCAAAAGGTGTATTGGTACCACCTGCTCGACCAGGCTTCCATAGGTTCGGCGTCTGAAAGTAGTGTTGGTCTCCGATACTCGTCGTGAGACGATACTCTATTTTTCGTTCATCCAAAATTTGCTGTTTGATCTTATTATACGCAAACATGCCATCCATTTTTATGTTCCACGGCAGTTGATATTCACCATTCAATTGGTGTTGCTGTAGCGACATAGTTTGCGGTTGCTGATACTGCTCTAAGCTCGGACCTTGCGGTACGTCCTCATAGTTTAAGCGAATCGCTTCATAGAAATTATCATTATACGTACGCGTGTACATATTTTTTAGGGAAATCTTAAACTTTTCCCCTTGCAAACCTAGATTTGCCAATAAACCACTGGCACTTTGGAATCGGTAAGCTGTACCAGCACCACTTTGGCCTATCCCCGTGCTATCGATATAATCGACCTCTTCGCCGTAACTCGATCCACGCACATTATTAAAAGGTGTAATCTGTTGCTCAGTACGTAAATTTGCACTGGCCGAAAAGCCAAAGCGTAGGCCATCTCCTAGTTGATATACCCGTCCTAGTCCGAAGAGATAGTTTTGATTAGGAGAGGCTGTATATCGGTATAATTTTAGGTTGTCACTGGAGAAACGTTTCGATTGCGCAATAGCGTCAAAGGAATTGTAAAGTGGCGAATTATCTCCGATAAGATGTTGGCCTTCCGCTGCACCCGGTATTGTTGGATCAGTCGATATTCCGGGAGGCGGAACTGCCGTCCCTCCAAAATTCCAAGACTGTATATTTTCCGGGGCTTTTGCCGATGGATCAAAAAAACCAAAATATTCACTGCTTTTACGCTCCCCGAGGCGATAGAAGTCTTTACCTGTTGTCTGGCTGTTTCCTCCAATTCCTACTTGAAGGGTGGTGAAGTTTTGATCTGGGATATCCAGCGTATTAACCGATACTTGACCACCAGAAAACTCCGAGGAGACATCGGGTGTGGCTGTTTTATTAACCACGATCGAACTCACCATCGTAGCCGGAATGATGTCAAAAGAAAAATCACGGCGATTCATCGAGGTGCTGGGGATAGTCACTCCGTCCAGCATCGCTTGGTTGTAGCGGTCAGACATCCCCCTAACAATAACACGGCTATTGTTCACCGTCGTAATTCCCGTCACCCGTTTTAAAACCTGTCCGATGTCATTATCCGGCGTACGGGCGATCTGTTCGGCAGAAATACCATCTGTTACCGAAGCAGCATTTTTTTGTGCTGCATACAGCCCAGCCACGGATGCTTGTTTGTAATTCACCGTCACGACAACATCTTCCAACTGTTGTGTATTGACTTTCATCGAGACGTCCAGCGTGGTGCTTTGACCGGCACGCACCGTAACATCCTGCACACGTTGTGTTTGATAAGATACATAGCTGATCTCCACGCGGTAACTACCGGCAGGCAGATCAACCTGATAGGAGCCATCCACACTAGCTTGTGTGGTCCTGCCGGTCTCCAACACGCGAATATTGGCGCCTGCCAAGGCGAGTCCGCGTTCATCAAAAATTTTTCCACTGATTTTTCCTGGACGCTGTGGCACTTTCCTTTCCAAGGTAATGTAAGCCCCCGACTCTTTAAAAACCAATCCAGTTCCCGCAAACAGATACGTGAGTACATCGCGAACGGGCGTATGTTTAAATGCTTTCGGACGGATATGTTTTTTGGAGAGTTTCATATCCGAATCGTCGAAGGCTATATAGACCTGTTCGGCTTCCAAGCGTTGAACGGCCTGCGTGATACTCCCCTCCGCCACATCGACACTTATCTTCTTATCTAAAATTTGAGCCTTCACATCGGCGGCAAAGAGCATTTCGGTAAGACTTAGAACTCCTAGCATTCCTATCAACAATATTCGCATAGTAAAATGGAGATAGTATAAATTAATTTGCATAAATTTGCTTTGTGTTAAATAACTGATACGGTTTTTGATACATTTTTCTACAGGGCAAACTGTAGGATTTAAAAAGCAGGTTAGCGATGGCGGTCGTTAACCTATTTTTTTGAGATACGTTTTAATAAATCAGCACGGTATCTCCCTCCTTTCTTGATCTATTGTTATGAATTTTACAGATCGCTTGTAGCACATCTTTAAATGGCACACGCTCTTGAATAGGGAGACTGTACTGTTGGCGGACAATACGCTCATCTCCAGCTTTCAAGGTTATCCCATAATTATTTCTGATCGCCAAAGCCAATTCTGAAAAGGAGGCCTGCCGCAAGAAGCTACGCCCAGACATCCAACTCTTGGATCTATCTGCATCAAAATGAAGCAATGCGCTGTTCGCAGACACTTTGTCGAATCGGATCTGTTCGCCGTAAGTCAGTATCCCTAAGGTATGTTCGCCATGTTGCACCTGAACGCGCCCACTGTATACCGACACAACCTGTGCAGCCATTTCTGGATAAGCCTGTATGCCGAACGAGGTTCCCAAGACCCGTGTTTGTAAAGGACCGGCAAGAACGATAAAAGCGAGGCTACTATCTTTCTCTACATCAAAAAAAGCTTCCCCTGTCAACAATTCCACGGTGCGGCTTACTTTACCGTATTGTTTTTCATCGATACGCAGGCTAGATCGCGCATTAAGGATCACCTTGCTACCATCCGGCAGTGCTAGCTCTTTGCGTTCGCCTACCTGTGTTTCGAAAATACGATACGCATGTTCTACAGCAAGCTTGGTTTCCACCTGATTAAATTGTTGTATAAATACTGTTATACCCGTAATGCAAAGCAAAACGGCTGCTACGCCGGCGAACCACTTCCAAGACTTAAAAGATGTTTTTGAATCGACAACGGACCTACTGTCGATAACCTGTAAGATATGATTTAACGATCGTTGCTCCCTTTCAGGTAAATCAGTAGGCAAGACTTCTTGCCGCTGATCAAGGCTTTGGTACCAGCGATCGAACAGCTGCTTCTCCTGCTTACTCGCAGTACCTTGATGGTAACGGTACGTTAAAAAATGGAAGATTTTCTTTTTCACTTTATGTATTCCTTTTATATAGATGTCTATAAAAGGATGAAAAAGTACTTCAAGAAATCATAAAGGAAATGTTAAGTTATGTGCAGCTCAAAATCTCAGCGCGTAAGTAAAGCCACGGATTGTACTGCTAGACACAAAAGCACACTATATCGACCATTTCCGCGCTGTAACAGCGATCGTTGCAATCGTTTACTTCCTTCTGTAAGATTGTTTTTGACCGTTTGTTCGGAAAGGTTCAACTTCTCCGCAATCTCTCTGATACTAAGCTGATCCCATTTAAGCACGATAGCCTCTTTCATGTTGTGCGGCATTTTTTGCAGTTCCTCTTCCAAGAGCTCCTCCAAATGCAAGTAAGCATCCAGTTCTTCGGGGTGATGTTGCACATAGTGGTGCATATCTTCTGCCCAATAGGCTAAAAGCTGTGGTTTAACTTTGTTGGAGTTAAAGAAATCTATAATCTTGAATTTCAACATACCATAAAGGTAAGCTGGCAAATTCATGTCTATATCCAACTTTTGCCGTTGCTCCCAAAATTGTACAAAAAGCTCCTGAACGATATCTTCCGCCTGCTGTTCGTCTTTTAGCCTCTTTAATGCATGCCCAAACAGATCCTTCCAAAATTGTGCATAGATAGCGGAGAATGCCGATCTGCTGTCGCTTTCTTTGATGGCGACGAGCCAATTTTTGTACAAGGGAATAATCTGTGCCATAGGAGTTAACGCATCAAATATAGTGGAAGCATATTAACTTAGTATTAAATTACACGGAACTTGGATTTAAAATAGGTATCTAGAACGCATCGTATTTCAATACATAGCAACCTTAATTGCTGCTGAAAACTGCATCCTACTTTACTTCTAAACTATTGATAATAGCAAAAAAAGCTTCCCAATAAAGATTACGCCAAATATCACTATATTTAGAAGCTGTTAAAACAGTGCTTAACTTAAATCGTATATGAAAAACACAAAAAAACTAACTGAATTAACCCTCGAAGAACTTCAAGATAGAAAGAAAAAAATTGCTGCACCCTTAATCGGTATAGGCATCGTGCTACTCATTGTTTGCGGCATTCTTTTTTATATGGCCATAACCAAACATATGCCGGCTTTGATGGCCGTAAGTATAGGCTGTTTGACAACCATTCTCCCCGGATTTATCCTGCTTGGGCAAGTCCAAGCCGAGATAAAATCTCGAAGCTAAATGAAAATGTAGCCTTCGCCTCATTTGGAAAGCGAAGGCTACATTACGAAAATCTATACTTCAACAGTCAAGAAAAAAACAAATATCCGATTTTCACCTTTGGTAGATTTTGCCGACTGTAATGCTACAAATCGCTTATCACACAAGTTTATCGGCCAATGTCTTCTCGTCCGTTAGATCCAGCCGAAGGGGGGTGATGGAAACCAAATCATGCTCTACAGCCCAACGGTCTGTCCCCTCATCTGCTGGTTCCAGCGGAGTCACCGTAAACCAGTAATGCTTTCTGCCCATAGGGTCAGTGCCAGGCACGATTGTTCCGTCGTAGAGACGTACCGATTGCCGTGTCCAAGCAATATCCTTGGGGTTAGGCGGAAAATTCACATTGTAAAGAGCCAATTCCGTGTCTTTCAGCAGCAGCTCCAGCGTACGCTCTACATAGGGCGCCAACACATCGAAATCGGGTTCTGTTTTACCCACGGGCGTGCTCAGGGCAATACCTTTGATCCCGAAAAGCACAGCCTGCTTAGCTGCCGCTAAGGTTCCCGAATGCCACATCGAATTACCTAGGTTAGGCCCCATGTTAATGCCCGAAAGCACCACATCGACATCACTCCAGAGGTGTGTACCCATCGCAACACAATCTGCCGGTGTACCATTCACCCGGTGCGCTTCCACGTCAGGAAACTCGATCGGCGACTTTTTGTAGCCTAACGGGCGCGAGTGCGTTACAGCATGTCCCATGGACGATTGTTCTACATCGGGCGCCACTACGCGTACATCACCAAACTTTTTTGCTATCGCTGCTAGGGCCGCAATTCCTGGGCTATATATACCATCATCATTTGTCACTAATATCCTCATAACCTTCACTTTTATTTTATTTTCTACATTTTAACAACAATTAAGCCCCCACAAATGTTCAATTGTAAATAAAATCCATGGAACAAACCATTCTACTACATAACCCGGGCGCTGGTGATGAGGATCATCTAAATACGGAGCTGGTGAAAGCTATCGAACAGGAAGGCTTTGGCTGTGTCTACTTTTCTGTGAAGGAAGATGACAGTTGGAAAGAACAGCTTGACCAAGCAGATTTTGCCGTGGTGGCGGGCGGCGATGGTACCATCCGACGTGTGGTCAAGGAGCTTGTTCAACGCAATGCGCTGGCAAAAAAGATCCCTATAGCTATCTTGCCGATGGGCACCGCTAATAATATGTCGAAAACCTTGGGCATCGACAACGAACTGCCCCGTGAGACGCATATCAAGAATTGGAAAAAAAGTAAGCGGCAACGCTTTGACATCGGGGTTATCAAAAACCCGGATACCACCGATTTCTTTATGGAAAGTGCAGGTTATGGTTTGTTTCCGAATCTGATGCAAGCGATGGAGGCCGCTGACAAAAGTAAGGTTGAATCAGCGAAGGATGAATTGAAACTTGCCTTGGAAGTATTGCACAAACTAGTCTTGGAGGCCGATGCAGAACCATATACACTAAAGACCGAAGGAAAGACATACGAAGGAAAATGCCTCCTATTGGAAGTAATGAACATCCAGTCCATTGGCCCTAATCTAATGCTGGCCCCCCAAGCATCAACAGCAGATGGTGTCTTCGATGTGGTTTATGTAAACGAAGAACAACGGCAAGATTTCGCGAATTACATTCAACAGCTAATTGATGACAAACCAGATGCGGCTTTCTCCTACAACAGTTTTGAAGCCAAAGAGCTCAGCATCGATTGCAGCAGCAAGTATATGCATTTGGACGATGAGTTAATCTTACCGCTAAAAAATCCGTTGGCTTTGGATGTTCGTGAAAACGTACTGGAGTTCCTCGTTGTCGGTGACTAAACAAGTTTTGATAGCATATTAGAAGCTCAATCCAACGCGAATATAAGGCAAGGCTGCCTCGCGGCTGAAGCCCATTGCAGCCTGCACAATCAAAAGGTCTCCTGGCGAGAAATACAGACCGCCGCCGTAGCCCATATGCCAACGATCAGATGATTCTTCCGACATCCACACTCGGCCGATATCGTAGAAGCCGATAGCACCGACAGTGCCGGGAAGCAAGTATGAACTGAAACTAAACAGCTTCAATCGAGTCTCGAAATTGTTGTAAACGGCTGTTTTTCCAGCGAAACGGCGTGAGTTGTATCCACGGAGGCTGTTCTCACCTCCTATTGCTGCATGCTGATAAAAATAAGGGTTTCCGAAAACTGCATCTACCCCCGTTCGGTTAGCGATGGTGAGGTAATCGTGCATCAGCGTTTTATAGATGCTCAATGCGTTGCTAAATCGCCCATATTGTCGTCTTTCACCACGTACCGCGGCCTTCCATTCAAGACGGCTACTGAAGTGATATCCCGATTTCGCATTAGCTTTGTTGTCTCGTGTATCGACATCAACCCCGGCCGTAAAGCCTGTAAAAAACATTGTACCATACAAGGGTTCGTCCGGAAATTGCCTATGAAAATCTTCAAAGAACCGACCTTGATTCGCTTCTTCTTCGCTGTGATATAACTCCGATGACAGGCCATAGATCAATTTAACCTGTTCGGAAAGCGGATTTTCCAGTAGCACATCCAAGTTAACGAGATCATAGCGATTTCGGTAATAAGATATCGAACGTCCATCAGATTTATCGAAGGACGATTCATTGCCGTAACCGAAAAAATTGTTCTGGTTAAAAGGTCCGAGTGAGCGAAGATGTATAGACAGATCATGATCGCCAATCAACTGTTTGTACATACCTTGATAATCTACAATAAAAGATTCGCGTCCCGTCAAATAACTCGCCTTAAGCAAGTGCCGATAAGCGTAGGGGCTCTTCCGAAAGCCTTGGTTTTCGATAAGGTAGCCCAAGCCCAAAATAAGTCCTCGATCAACGCCATAATTAAAATCGACAACCACACCTTTCCGATCATACACAAAGCTATCATAGGTGTAATTATGCACCGCAGTGTCGTTCTTCAACCGGTAGTGCACCGCTTGATCAATAGCAAAAGAATTAGCTGAGGTATCTTTGCTATCGTATATATAAACTTTCCTTGCGTTCGTGAAGGCTTGGCTTGCACTAAATTTATCAAAACCATCACCACCAATCAGACGTAGCTTAATCGAAGATTTACCCCTACCCTTCAAGCGATATTCGTCATCTCCCGATAGACCGTAAATACGTACTTCTTCCGTTTCCTCTGGTAAGAAATCTCGCTTAAATATACGTCTCCCGGCAGTCCCATCTTTCTTCTTATTGTGGATATCCAAACTAATGCGGCCATCTTTCTCAAAATCGACCTCAATAAATTCGGATTTTGCAGACAAGGGAATGTCGACATAACGGGCAAGCGATTCGTAATACGCCATACCGGAGACCATCAAGTCTTCACGTCGCGATTTAATATTAGTGGTTATCTCTGCCGCGCTGAGTGCAACAATCGTATCAGGCATTTGCAACATAGCTGATTGTATCAGCGAATCTGTTAATGTCTCCTGAAATGCTGTTATTTCTTTTTCCCACTGTGCGCGACTCAGATGATTCAAAAAAAAGCGATCAAAGTGTCGTGCATTGAAATTCCAATGCGGAACATTGCGGATATGTGGGCTGTAAGGCTGCAAATGTGCTTTGAGCCACTGGTATGACAACAATAGTGGAAACACTCCGGAGGTTTTATAATACACTTTGTCCCGATCTCGGGGCACCGGGGTATAGATTTTTTTTCCTTTCTCCTTTTCTGGGTCCCAACGCCAGTTATCTTCGTGCCGATCCCAATCACCCAGCACAAAGTCCAACAAACGTGCGCGAAGCGTCAGTTTTTGATCAATCTGCGTATCATTATCTTCCAGTACCTTTCGAATAACCTTGGTCGTATTATCTGTTTTTACATCTTCGAAAGGCATGCGCGGCTCGAGCATATACGCTCGATTCTTGAAAATCGAACGGTATTCACCCAGTCGCTCATCATCCCCAACAAAGACTAGCTCGGGTGCCGCATGCGGGATATCCAACGCACGGTTGAAAGGAGGTACGGTTAAAGCCCCAAAAGGATGAGCAATGGATATCTGATCTTGAACAATATCCTTAGCAATGGTCTTTCGCAAGCTCTCCGGCAGGCTACGTTCGGGATACTTTTGGATTGACCGAAGTACCCACTCGCGCCCCAACGCATCTCGAAGCCGCAAAGACTGGGTTTGCATTCCACCGCCCAGCTTTACCACCTCCATGCCTCCATGCTCCTTTGCCAGATCAACAAAACGCATTCTTACAGGCGTATTATATAATTTGCGGTAGCTATCGCCCAGCCAAAAGCGATGAGTCATACTGACTTTATCATATTCGGGCGCAATATCAGCTATCACGCTGTCTGCGGTCTGCCCTACAGCAATCCCAGAATAGCAATAACATATGAATAGAAATATATATTTTCTCATGCTACTTTTTCTTTTTTGGCGAATAGCTTCTCTTTAGATAAGCGCGAGATCAAATTGTTAGATGCAGGCGAACAGCCTGCAATTCGATCACATCTTGAATTTCCTCCAACGGCAAATACGCTACATCGGGCTGAACGACACCTTCTGTAATAAGTTCTGCAATCATCTCCTCAAGCTCTAGCGCGATTACATCACTCGTATAAACAATAGCGATAGTGTCCGGTTGCACCAACCGTTCTTTAGATCCCAGTACACACACTTTATCTATACGTTTTTTGATAACCTGATAGCGCACATTATAACCTCCGTCAACGTCAAAACGTTTTTCATCCAACCGGAAACTAACGTTGATTTCATGTGGATGCACAAAAATGAGCTGTGTGGTTTGCAACGGTACAGGAAGGGAATCCCGCAATAGCGTGGCTTTCTTAGCGATATTTGCCATAGTAATGATTTGTTGCTTGCGAATCTTGCGTAACATCGTATCATCAAAAACCTGCGTTGGCGTCATCGATTGCCCAACATACATATCGTATTCGATCCCATCCGTACGGAAGGTTTCAAAATAGGAAGGAAATGTGGCCTGCACAAACTCATGGAGGCGATCGAGTTCAGCCTTGATCATCCGGTTCATCTGTTGTAAAGAAACTTCAAAATCATCATCCCTCTCCTCAACGACATATCGACCGTCTACTTCATTTAGCCCCATTTCTGCCATTGCAGCTTTCATCTCAGGCGTAATTCTGCTCATATCTATAGAAAGTAAATATGGAATCTCTTGGTACAAAAAATACTGGATCTCGGCAAGTATTTTATCGATGCGTATACTCGACAATAACTTCTTGAATTTGCCTATTTTCGTTTTCAACGCTACAACATGCGAACTCTCCTGCGCCGGCATCACATCGATCAATTGGGCAAAACTGTTTATACGACGTAAAGCATCATCTCGTTGTACAGCGTTTCTTAATTTCGTAGAATCCTTGATATCTACTGCTCCATAGACCGGATAAACGTCCTTAAAGCGCACCGGTTCAAGTTGCGCCTGCTGATCGCCCGCGCTGCTTCGTCCTAAGTAGGACGCGGCGACCTGATTGAAGCGCCATTGTACCGCAGGCTGTAGCGCGGTATAATTCTTCAAAATCACCTGATCTATCCGTTGCTTAAAGATGATCAGCAACTCATACGCAAGCTGTGCGAGGTAAGAGAAGAAAGGTTTAATCTTCAGCAAGCTGTATTTATCCAATTTATGCGGCGCGCGAGTGTACAACTCCAAAAAGCCGACCAAGTTTTTATTATGTTTTAAGGGAATGCAGATATAAGAGGATAGTTCCGCTTCATGAAGTAGGTTGATCAAAAAAGGTTCTTGGGTATCTAAGCCTTGTTCAACGCCAAAGGCGATGGTATGCGGGTTTTTGATAAATGCAAAGATTCCACTTTCGCATTGTTCGCGCTCCCGCGCAATTAAATCGCTAAAGAAGATGCTGTCTTTTGAGAAATCACTTTTTAATACCGGAAATCCATTTAGCTCCAACACCGGAAAAAAAGACGAGCGTACATCCCTGGATTCTAGAGCGGTGACGAGCACATCCTGCAGCGCCTGAAAGAAATCTGGCAGTTCATAGCCATGTAGATTTCCGATTAGCGTTTGCAAGCGTTCTTTAATCAACTCTTGGTTTCTATCGACGTAGCGCAAAATGGAAAAGCCGCGAAACGAAAACTGCTGCGGGTCAAGTGTCCGCAACAAGGGCTGTAGATCATCTAAAGAGCTTATCTCTTTATCCCGAAAGGCCGACAGATCTAAAATCGGCAAATCACCGATCGGCTCCACTTCCACAAACGTATAATCAATCTCTAACTCCACATACTGGGTTATCCCATCTTTATCGTAGCTAAAAAGCAATGGTACTGAAGGTTTTGGAACCGCATAACAGCGCTCCAGCAACAGCATGTAAAGCAACCTATTCTCAAAGTCGAATTCTTCGCCATGCACGTAAGAGGTGGTGTAAGGCTGCAGCCCAGCATTTGTCATCTCGGCAAAGGCCGAGGTAACATACACAGCCTGATCGGCCAGCGCTGTACCAATTGCCCATACATCCGCCTCTGCTGCTGCAATCGGCTGTTGTAGATAGCGAACACTATCAAAAAGTGCCGTAAAATGATGTATATTTCCCTCGTCAAGTGCGCCATAGTTATGCTCTAGTTGTCTAGACATGTCCAGTAAAAACTGGGTGATCGTATTACTGGAGGCTTCATTATTGCCGGATGCCTGTAAAAACTTGATAAAGGGATCCAAAGAAAACATGGCCTTTTGCGCTGGCTGAGGCTTAATATTAGTATTGAGCGGTATCCTATCCAAAAACATGTATGGCTAATTAACGGTAATCGATTTTTCGTAAGCTTTTTTAACCTGTTGATTGCTGTAAATATAAAAAGAAAGATTCAAGCTGCCGTCATCCAAGCAATCCAAGGTACAAAAGCCCTGTTCGTTGTGCCGGTACTTAGAACCTTTCCCTCCGCTTATAAAGGATGTCTTCGCCCCTGAGCCGCTGACAATTTGCTTCCGTCCTTCTCGTTCGATATATTGCAGGCCATGGTCATGCCCCGAAATAAAGATTACATTTTGATGATCCCCAACCTGCTCGTAAACATCGCGCACTAGTCGCTTGTAATGGGGATGGGGCAAGTCTTCGGCACTTCGCAATACGGTTGATCGCAATAGCGGGTAAATAGATCCCAAAACCGGTAACGGAACATAGGCAGACTTCCATTTACGCGTCAATGGAAATAGATGATCTCGCCAACTGAATTTAACAGCATGCTCTCCATAGGACTGCATGGGATGATGGGAGATCAACAATATGGTCTTATCACTATTTTGTTGAATAAGCTGCCGTAAAACTTTTAAGAACGTCTCCCTAACAACGCCTTCCAAAGCAGAATCTGGATGGTTGTGATGCGGAAATAACCAATATTCACTGTCATATAAAACTGCTATAACCTTATCTGTTAAAGGCAGCGTAGCCAGTTCGGCTGTACCGGGTTCAGGTAAAAACTTTACTAGCGCTTCACCTTGATTCTTCAGAAATGCTGCTTGCGCCTTTACCTTTGCCAATCCCTGCGGACCAGACTTGTCCCAATCATGGTTTCCTGCAATGAAATAAGTGGGTGATCCCTTTTGGACAAATGCGCCATATTGCGAGCGCAGAATCGCTCCTGTATGCTCCGCCTCATCTTTCGTCAAGCCCATACCCAACGGGTATATATTATCTCCGAGAAAAAAAACAGATGTTTTGTTAGAAATCACCAAGTTAGCGGCATCCTCCAAAAGGCCTTCCTGTTCTTCATTGATCTCTCCAGCATCACCAAATAAGATCAACCTGCGCTGGATTTCTTGAGCAAAAGTCGAGAAACAACAGATGATAAGCAACGATAGTACAAAATGCTTCATCTACTTTTTGTTGAATTGATAAATCCTTCCGCGATTCTGCTTTCCAGCCTCACTGCTAATAAATAAATTCTCTTGTTCATCGAAGGCAATGCCTTCGGGCTGTTCAAAATCCTCTCGCGAAAATCGGATGACTTCCAGCGGACGAAAGGCACTATCAGTAATAAGCAGCAATTTATCGATAGACGAGAGTATATACCACTCGTTGGTGGATGCCTTTCGCGTCATTGCTGATGGCTTGATCGTTTTTCTGACATCGGGATCCAATTTTTGTATGGAGGTCATAGGGATTGTAAACTGACCTCCTCGCTTCAAATCTCCGCCATCCCCCATCAATAACGTGTACCCCGTTAGGTTTCCACTTTTCTTATCGACGGGACATTCCTTGCACAACACATATAATTCCCTTTTCGATGAATACATCCCGAGAGACTCGTACTCTCCTTTTGGCAACAGTCCTTTAAAACTCTTAACCTGATCTCGCTGCCCGAGGTAACCAAAAGGAAAACTAAACAAGGTGCCGTCGCTACGCAAGATGTAGAAAAAATCTCCGTCGGTGATCAGGTCTTCATAATCGCCCGGCTTGCCGAAAGTGAACGACTCCAATACCTTCTTTTGGGATCGGTCATAACTATAAAGGATACCATCTTCATCTTGAATAGCATAGATAAGCTGGGATCTACTTGGATGAAAAGTTATTCCGGATATCTCTGCTAGGGATTTTGGCATGTCGTCATGTCTTCCCGCAGCCAAATCGTAAGGAAAACTCTTTGTGATTTGTCCGGGGCTGCTGCTGGAAGCGCTACTGGTTGGCCGACAGGCCAATTGTAAAAAGAACACACCCATTGACAGCAGTGTAAATGTCAAGCAGTTTCTCATAACAAACTTCTCTTTTAATAAGTTATCACCGCAAAGCTAAAAGCCAAAACAGAGACAATCAAACCAAACATAAAAATGCCATAAGCATAGCGTAATAGGCGATATTTACGTCCTAAGGCCACCCCTTGTGCGTAAACATCTTTGGTCAACATCCCATAAAGCAAGTCGCTATCCAGCATAGCTTTATTCATTCCCGACTCATAGTCGGGATAGCTCATTCGATAAAAATTTCCAAAAAAAAGCAGGTTTACCTTTTTTTGTGCTACCTGTTCCACCTTAAACTCTCCATTTGGAATTTTGGGGATGGTAGACAATATCGCAAATATCATTGTTAACACAACGACTGCCATTAAAAAGATAGTCGGATACAACAAATGTTGATCGTTATCCAATCGGCGCAATAAGATAGCCACAACCATAGATAAAATAATAGAGTTGACCGTCAACAGAATATTGGCTTTGTTGTCGGCCATATCACTTAAACGTTGGTTATTGGACGAGGTAATACGAAACATCGTTTCAATGCCTCGTTCCGGTTTTTTACTATCTTCCGATTTATCCTTCGTCTTTTTTTCCTTTTTCAGCAATGTTTCCAAATTCTTCTGTTTCTTGGCGTCCAGTTTTTCACGGGCGTAGTCAGTGTGATAATGATGATGTTTGAGGAGCATGATGGTCATACCACGCCATAATCCTTTCTCAATTTTCTCCCCCTGCGCTTCCTCTGCCTCTTGGTGCATCAATTTATTACGTTCTTCGAATGCATTACTGCCGAGATGAAAGAGATCTGCATCACAAAGGATTTGCTCTAAAAGATTCTGAGGCGACTGAGGCATACGTGTCGCAGCAATACAATTCGCCACTTGTTGCACTATATGATCCGGACAGGCTTCCTCTTCGAGAAAACGCTTTGCTATATCGATACTACGAGCTTCGTGTCCTTTACTTCCACCCGTAAAATAACCTAAATCATGGAAATAAGCACTGCACAACACGATAAAACGATCGCTCTCTGGCAGTTCATAATATGATGCCATTTCCTCTACCGCTTTTACCACATCCTGCGTATGTGTTTTGTCGTGGAAACAGTAACTTCCTATCTCCAATTCGAAATATTTTTTGATGTATTGTTTCGCTTTATCGAGAGTAGCTGTGTAGTTCATAGTGATTGCTGTCATATAATCAACAGCAATATCGTTTATTTCCGAGTAAAAACTATAATATTTCTACATTATAGCGTGCTAATGCATTCATCGCGGATAAAAATTTATAAGAAGGAGTTCAGCTCCTGACCGGGAAATCTAAATTAAGAAGATGCCTGCTATAGGTAACAGGTCTGAGAAAAACTATATGGGCAATTAATCAAGGAAGCTGAGCAACAACAATTCCTGTACCCAAGGTCAGTTGGAAGGCAACATACATACAAACGAACACCAAAATCACCAGACCAAGCCTACCAAGATTTACTTTTTCGCTATTTCTCATCATTATCATACCTTTTTTATTCCGTTAGAGAACCTCGTTTGCATGAAAAATGTTTTTCCAATTTTCCTCAATTCATAAAAAAGAGGGCGGCTCCGACCCATGTTTCAGAGACCGCCCTTGGTTCAAATAGAACCTAATCAACCAAAATATTCCGTGTGCTGCTGCCAACACAAAAACTCCAGAACTATGCACGTCTTCTTTGAACATGCCTTAAAGTAAATGAAACAGCATTTACCGAACATGCGCCAATCCTCATCTCAAGTTCAATCACCCCGGTATATCCCGGGGCTCTTGAACAAAATTAAACAACGAATTGGCAGAATATGCTTAAACTTATCTTTCCTGATGTTAAACAACGATCGTTATAAAAACATATGCTTACCGCCCAAATAACCTATACAAAATAAGAAACAAAATACACTCAACAAAAAATATGTTTCACACAATCGATTGCGTAAAATAAAAACAAGCCAATCAACGAAATAAACACCGCCAAACCGTGTAAAAAAGACCATGAAAAACAAAAAAATTAATAAAAATGTAATTTAGACATTTTTTCATCAAGAGAAATGAAACGCGTTTTGTTAAAGATGTCACAGATAGCGTTTACTGGCTGTACCGAATGGATCCGTTAAACAACACAACGTTAGCTTATTTCGCCATCGCGTGATCATGTACAATTTCGTTTATTTATCTTTACCATGCCGGTCTAAAACCGCAACCCTTGTACACTATGCTAAAATCGATACCTATATTTCTTCTTGCTGGCCTTTGTGAAATCGGAGGAGGCTACCTCATTTGGCTTTGGTTGAAAGAGGGCAAACCTTGGTGGATAGGTTTGCTTGGCGCACTTATCTTGGTCTGCTACGGCGTAGTAGCCACCTGGCAAACCGAAAACTTCGCTCGAGTATATGCCACCTACGGTGGATTTTTTATTGTCATGTCAATTTTGTGGGCAATGAAGTTTGATGGATTTTCGCCAGATCGCTATGACATCATTGGTGCTGCCATCGCATTACTTGGTGTATGTATTATTTACTATGCCCCACGTCCGTCTTAATGGGACATTGTTTTTTTTCAAAACTTAAATTAATGCCCTTCTTTCAGTATCCGACGCAAACGCCACAGTTTATCGCTAAAAACAACGATAAGGATGACGTACAACATTTGGCAACACAGCGAAAGCACATTTTTGAGTCCCGACTGTATCGCGATCAAGTCAATAGCCATCTCCAGCATGTAGTTCAGCCCAAGGCCAAATAGTGATCCTAATACAAAAAAGATTAATGCATATTTTTTATGTTGCAACGCCAACTCTCTACTCGTTTCCAGTTCGGCGATCTGCGCCATGACCTTGTCTTCGAAGTCATCGAAGGGCATTTCCATTTTCGACGCGTTCATCAGCTTGTACAGCTGCGGATCTTTATGTTCCATAATAAGGGGATTTCATAAGTTTACCTAGTTCTTGATACATGTGCTTACGCGCACGATACAAGACAACCTTAACGTTTGCGAGGGTCCATCCAGTTATCTCGCAAAGTTCCTGAAGAGATAACTCTTCCAAATAAAAAAGACGCAAGGCCAAGCTCTCATTCGCCGGAATGCGCAACAAAGCTTCATTCACCAGCTGTCTCTGTTCTGCTTGCAACAGTTGGTCGAAGGCAGTTTCTTCGTAGGCTTGGTCGTGCACATCCAGCTGAAGCTCGACAGATGGAATATTGTTCCTTTGCAGCATCTTATATCCACATCGTACAACAATCCGATAAAGCCAAGTGCTAAACTTTGCTTGCCGTTTAAAACTTCCTAAAGAAAGATAAGCCTGCAGAAATGCTTCCTGAGCCACTTCCTCCGCAAGATGTTCCTGCTTTACTAACGATAATGCAACAGAAAAAGCCATGTCCTTGTAGGTATGTATAAAATACCGAAAGGCATGGCGATCTCCCGCTAAAACTTTCTCGATATAGAGGTTATCCATCTACGGATTGATCTTTGTCAGTCAATCTATCCGCAACGATCAACGAAGCCCCGACAAACAACGTGATAATCCCGACAATAAACAAACCTGCCCAATCATTCTCGACGATAACGCCCTGATTGAGCAAGATACCGGTGATAAGCATCCCTAGCCCAAAGCCCAATACAACGACACCAAAGCGCTTCCAAGATTGCTTAACCGCTGGATTTCGGGGAATAGGACCACCCAATTTGCTGATGGCTTCGTACCGAAAACGAGTGACGAAATACACGCATAGTGTCACACAGATAAAAAATGCGATGGGAATAAATACTGCTAACGTTTTTTCCATGATGTTGTGTTTTTACATTAGTGTACCGTAAATCCAAAAAGGTTACATGATTTTAAAAAATATTTAAACAAACTTTAGTTGTGTCCGAACATTAGCGTTTTCCTCTTCGCAATGTCTTGGATATCATTTTAGATTTAGGCAACTGCTATGCTGACGCTAATCGCCCCAATATTGATCGAAAATAGCATCCCAGTCGGCCTGATCCCATTGATCAATATCTACAGCCTTATTTTTAGGAAACGGTGTAGGCTGCAATTTTTCCCCTACCTCATTACCCATCCTATCTAAGAACCGAGATGTACTTATCCTTAGCTCAGGTCCACCATCCAACGCGTAGGTAGACACGCCTGTTAGAAAACCAGCTGTAGGCTCTCCCAGCAACTTAAACGCTGGATAACTTGCTAAAACCGCGGCAAGCATTTCCGCCGAACTTGCCGTTTTTTCATCGACAAGAAAGAGCACTTTTTGTAACCGATCCGTCTTTAAGTATTTTTCCCGTTTCACTTTATGAAAGGACGCATCATTCGAGAAAGCCTTTCCATCAAGAAGTTGAATGGGTCTTTTTTCTCCCGAAACATAGGAGAAATAAGCCTGTGTACCATCTGGCAATAAGGGTGAAATCCCCGACAACATTGGCCACAAAACGCCTCCTCCATTTCCGCGCAAATCCAACACAAGCCGTTCTTCCTCTAGCGAGGATGTGATGTCATAAAGACTTTTCGCATAGGTCTCATAAAACTCGTCGTTAGAAACCCTCAGCGTAGGTATACCGATGTATCGAATGGAACCCTCAGCAAGCTGTTTCGAACTAGGCAATACCTGTTTATGTTTCGTTGCAAACGAAACTTCAGTATCCCAGTTTACACTACCATGCTTATCTCGCAACTTACCTAATAGATAGGAAACGGCATCCTGTATATTAACACGTGCAAGTTCTCGAGCGACAGGCAAAATCGAATCCCGGGCTATATTATCTCGGTATAATGAATATCTGCAAAGAGTGTCGACCACCATTTCCACTGTACGTAGTTGCTGTGCTGAGTTTTCTACCGCATGGTGTTCCTCGACAAGACTAAAGGAGCGCCAAAATGTTGCGCCTGCTCCATTTAAGCGCATTCCAATGCGGATGCGCGTGGCCTCCGCTGGTACCGCAAACATCCGGCTGCAGGATGTCCATTTTTTAGCAGGTGAACATCCCAATAATATGGTATACAGTATATTTTTCCCTTCGTAAATATTAACCCACACATCACTATAGGCCTCCTTCAACACATCCCCTCTTATCTCATAAGTGAGATGAAATGTCCTTGTATGGTCGGATTGTTGCAGTATAGAGTAGGTGTAGTAACTGTTGTCTTCAGGCTGACTGTTAGCGATACGAAGGAAAGGTTCACCATATGCACTATCCAAAGACACATGCGGCACGCCAGCAACTTTCCAAGATGATATCGGCTTCATTAGATTTTGGCCATACACGGATACAAAACAACAGAGCGGTAATAAAAGCAGGAATCGTTTGTAAAACATGGAGGAAATTACCAATTATGACTACAGGAAACAAGAAAGTCATGCTTTTACACGGTGCCAAGGACCACTAATCCACAAGCCCGCTGCACAAAAAAAACATCCCGCAAGCAATCTGAACCAACAAGTATCGAAAAGAAGAGGTTTTCAGCAAAAAAAACTAAAAAAAGAGATCAACCAAACAAAGAGAACAAAACAAAGCCCAAACAACCCGATAACAAACTGACAACAAACAAGATAAATAACTATAAAACACAGCAAATCTGACTCCACAAAAACAAAAAACCGTAGTAAATAGCTATATAAAAAGCATGTTACAAAAATTTAATATTAGAATTTGATACTTTTCTTTAGTTTTGTATCAAATGTTCAAGCGTGTCGCTCAATTCATAGCAATTTTATCGTTTTCGATGCTCGTTGTTACGGGAGTATTGCAGATTTGCATTGGCATGCCTACAAACAGCAGTGTTACATCTACAAAGATAAAGCTATCACCTTTTCGACCGAATACCGCACAACATCCAGATGTCGGGCTCCATTGGGAGAAAGGGAAGCAATTGCAACAGCATGTTGACGACAGAACGCTCGAAAAACCGGAGGAAAGTGATGCCAAACCATCTAACAACAAAGACAATCTCTCCTTTCCTCTTCTAGCGGATCTCCTGCACAAACACATCACCTTTAGCCTATTTTCCACACTTTACAATAACCAACCTTTCGCCCACCAATCGGACATACTGATTACCTGCTACGATAGCGAACGGTTTATCTTCCACCAAAACTTCCGCATTTAGCATACCGCTACTTCACACTATTTCTACTTAATACGTCTTAAAACCGTATTACATGCGCTTGTAATGGCCTCAATAGCTTTTGCCTAACCCGCGTATATCCATATTTTTTATTTATAAGCACCAAAAATCCGTATGAAAAAAAACATCATGCTTATGGGCTGTGTTGCGCTATTTTCATTTGCCAGCTGCCACAACCATGAGAACGAAAAGGAAGAAGACGCTCGTTTTCTTGTTTCCTCCCCTTTAATTACTGACACAACCATCGTCAAACAGTACGTCAGCCAAGTACGATCTATCCGACATATTGAAGTACGTTCCCAAGAACGCGGCTATCTGGAGAAAGTACTCGTTGACGAAGGTCAATTTGTGCATAAAGGACAACTGATGTTCCAGATCATGCCTAAAATTTACCATGCCGAATACCTTAAGGCGCAGGCAGAGACCGAAGCAACAAACATCGAACTACAGAACATACAAACCTTGGCTGATAAAAATGTTGTGGCACCAAATGAACTCGCCATGGCCAAAGCCAAACTAAAAAAAGCGCAAGCGGAGATGGAGCTAGCATCCGTTCACTTGGGTTTTACGCAGATCACGGCTCCCTACGATGGTATTATTGACCATCTTGACCTCAAGCTGGGCAGCCTCGTGGATGAAGGCGATTTGCTCACCAACCTATCAGACAATAGTACCATGTGGGTTTACTTTAACGTTCCGGAAGCGGAATACCTCAACTACAAGGCACACAAGAGCGAACAGAACCTCGATCAGGTTCAATTGATGTTGGCTAATCAAGATATCTACAACCAAACGGGAAAAGTAGAAACAATCGAGGCTGATTTCAACAACGAGACTGGGAACATCGCTTTCCGAGCAACTTTCCCCAACAAGGAGAACTTGCTGCGCAATGGACAAACCGGCACCATCCTCATGTCTATCCCCATGCAACATGCCATTATTATCCCACAAAAAGCCAGCTTTGAAATCATGGACAAGAAATATGTCTATGTTGTTGACAAAGATGGGAAAGTGTTGCTCACGCCTATCATTATTAAAGCAGAACTTCCCGATCTGTACATTGTACAAAGCGGATTAAAGGGCGACGAAAAAATCCTGCTCGAAGGTATCCGTAAAGTACAGAATGGCGACAAGATCCACTTTGATTACCAAGAACCTCGACATGTTTTATCAAGCCTTACCTTGCCAAGCGAATAGAATGGTATCACTACACATCAAAAATCTGTAGATTATGTTTGAAAAATTTATTAAGAGACCGGTACTAGCCATTGTGCTATCTATCGTAATCATATTTATGGGGATTTTGGCCATCAGTACGCTGCCCATCTCCCAGTTCCCCGACATTGCTCCTCCCGTGGTGGTCGTCAACATCGCCTACCCTGGAGCAAGTGCTAATGTATTGACCGAATCTGTACTGATTCCGATGGAAAAATCCATCAACGGCACGCCGGGCATGAAATACATGACCTCCGACGCCACCAGCGCTGGCGAAGCAACCATCATGGTTTATTTTGATCTAGGCACCGATCCTAGTCAAGCGATGGTCAATGTTAAAACTCGCATTGAGCAGGTCACCAACCGATTGCCAGAGCTTGTACAACGCGAAGGACTTGTCGTTAGTTATACATCACCCAACATGCTGATGTATGTCAATGTATTCAGCAAAGACCCCAACGCGGATCAGAAGTTCCTCTATAACTTTGCGAATGTAAACGTTATTCCGGAAATCAGCCGATTAAAAGGTGTCGGCAGTGCCAAGATACTGGGAAGCCGTATTTATGCCATGCGCGTGTGGCTCAATCCAGAACGTATGCGAGCCTACAACGTATCGACCGACGAAGTGATGGAAGCAATGAGTCAACAGAGCATCATCGGAACGCCTGGACGTATCGGACAGAGTACGGGAAAACGTTCGCAATCCTTGGAATATGTATTAACCTACAAAGGTCGCTACAACAAGATTGAGCAGTACGAAAATATCATTATCCGCGCCAACGCCGAAGGCGAAAACCTGAAGCTAAAAGATATAGGTACCGTGGAGCTCGGCAGTGAATTTTACGATATATATTCGAATCTTGATGGCCTACCATCTGCATCCATCACGCTTAAGCAAAACTATGGAAGTAATGCCAACGAGGTCATCAAGGAGGTGAAAAGCAAGCTCGAAGAGATAAAAGCGGCCTCTTTCCCTCCAGGAATGGACTACAAGATTACCTACGATGTGTCCAACTTCTTGAATGCGTCAATTGATAAAGTGGTGCATACCCTTGTCGAGGCCTTTATCCTTGTCGCGTTGGTGGTCTTCCTATTTTTGGGCGACTGGCGTTCTACCTTGATCCCCACCATCGCCGTTCCCGTATCCCTGATCGGCGCGTTTATGTTCATGCAGGTATTCGGCTTGACAATCAATCTTATCACGCTATTTGCATTGGTACTTGCCATAGGCGTCGTGGTCGATGATGCTATCGTGGTCGTGGAGGCCGTGCATGCCAAGATGCACGAAAAGCACCTTCCTCCCTATCAAGCAGTCGTGGAGGTTATCCGCGAAATTAGCGGCGCCGTTATCGCCATCACCTTGTTGATGACTGCTGTGTTTATTCCTGTAGCCTTTATGGCAGGACCGGTAGGTGTTTTCTTTAGGCAATTTGCGATCACCATGGCTTGCTCCATCGTGATCTCCGGCTTTGTCGCCTTAACATTAACGCCGGTACTTTGTGCCATGATCCTGAAGAATAATCATGGCAAAGCGAAGAAGAAAAGTCCTGTTGATAAATTTATTGACGCGTTTAATAAGCGCTTCGATCGCCTTAACTTACGTTATGCACTCTTTCTGAAAAAGATTGTAAATCGCCGCTTGCTTACTTTCCTTATCCTTGCAGCCTTCTCTGTCGGCATATTTGGGATATCTGGAACCTTGCCCAGTGGTTTTATCCCCAATGAAGACCAAGGGATGATCTACGCCATCGTACAGACGCCGCCGGGATCTACGCTAGAGCGCACCAATGACGTTGCTCGGCAGCTGCAAAAGCTTACCGAACATATCGATGGTGTAGCGTCCGTCACTGCGTTGGCGGGCTATGAAGTGTTGACCGAAGGCCGCGGATCTAATGCCGGCACCTGTTTGATCGAGCTGAAAGATTGGTCGGAAAGAAAGGAAACGGTATCCGAAATTATTGAGGAACTCGAAGTGAAGGCCAAAGAGATATCTGGCGCTACCATCGAGTTTTTCGGTCCTCCGGCTGTGCCCGGTTACGGAGCCGCAGGTGGGTTCTCGCTTCGCCTGCTGGACAAGACCAACTCCGACGACTACAAGGAATTGGAAAAGGTAAACGATGAGTTTATGAAAGCACTAGAAAAACGGAAGGAGCTTACCGGTCTATTTACATTCTTCAGCGCAAACTATCCGCAGTATGAGCTAGAAATAGACAACGAAGCCGCCATGCAGAAGGGGGTGAACATTGAGAATGCGATGAACAACCTATCCATACTAATCGGCAGTACCTACGAGCAAGGTTTTATCCGCTTTGGTACGTTCTACAAAGTATATGTGCAAGGCTCACCCGAATCGAGAGCCCTTCCAGAGGATGTGATGAAGCTTTACGTCAAAAACAACAAAGATGAGATGGTTCCTTATTCCTCTTTCATGAAAATGACCAAAACACATGGCCTAAACGAGATCACACGATATAATATGTATCCTTCTTCAGCCATCAAGGGCGAACCGGCAAAGGGTTACAGCACCGGCGAAGCGATTAAAGCTATCCAAGAGGTCGCCAAACAAACGCTACCACGCGGCTACGATATCGGCTGGGAAGGCTTAACAAAAGACGAAACAGCCCGTGGCAACGAGGCTATTTACATCTTCCTGATTGTTTTGGGCTTCGTGTATTTGGTACTAGCCGCACAATATGAAAGCTTTATCTTACCGCTCTCCGTCATCCTGTCCCTGCCGGCTGGAATCTTCGGCACTTTCCTATTATTGAAGCTCATGGGATTGGCCAACGACATCTACGCCCAAGTAGGATTAGTCATGCTTGTAGGCCTCTTGGGTAAGAATGCCGTATTGATCGTCGAGTTTGCCATGCAGAAGCATGCGGAAGGTATGACCATCTATAAGGCGGCGATCGAAGGTGCGCGCGTGCGTTTTCGTCCTATTTTAATGACTTCTTTTGCCTTCATCGCCGGGATGATCCCTATGATCTTTGCACATGGTCCGGGTGCCATTGGCAACCAAACAATCGGGGCCGCCGCTGCCGGAGGAATGCTATTGGGTACTATTTTCGGCGTCATCATCGTGCCTGGTCTCTACTTTATTTTTGGAAGCATTGCCGGCAAACGTAAATTGATAAAACACGAAAGTGAACAACCCTTATTGGAAGAAATTGAAAATCCTTTATTGGAAGAAATAGAAAACTAATGATGAAGAAAACAAGCATCAAGCCTATACTTTTAGCGGGTTCCTGCATGGCCGTTATTGGCTGTGGAGTACCTAAAATAACAGAAAAAGCAGCCTCCACCGCCAACATGCCTACAGCTTACGAAGCCACGGCCGACAGCGTCAATAGCGCAAAGGTGGAATGGAAAACCTATTTCACAGATCCTCATCTGCGCAGCCTGATTGACTCTGCGCTGAGCCACAATCAAGAGTTGAACATCATGTTGCAGGAAATCAATATGTCCAGCAACGAAATTAGGGCACGAAAGGGAGAGTATCTCCCTTTCGTTGGCGCCAAAGTTGGTGGCGGCGCGGAGAAGCGCAGTGAATATACAACCTTGGGTGCAACAGAAAGACAAGTAGACATCCGCGAAGGAAAAGAGAATCCCGATCCAATGCCCGATCTAGGAGCCTCCCTCGTCGCTAACTGGGAAGTCGACATCTGGAACAAGCTGCACAATGCAGCCAAGGAAGCTCAGCTCGAATATCTCGCCAGCATAGAGGGCAAAAACTTCATGGTGACCAACCTTGTGGCCGAGATTGCAAATCTCTATTACGAATTATTGGCGCTGGACCAAGAAAAAATGCTCGTAGAACAAAACCTGAAGCTGCAATCGGATGCGTTGGATCTTGTCAAACTGCAGAAGATTGCTACGCGGGTGACAGAATTGGCGGTCAAAAAATTTGAAGCCGAGCTGCTCAAAACGCAGAGCATGCGCTACAAAATCGATCAGCAGATCGTAGAAACCGAGAACAAATTAAACTACCTCGTGGGTCAATATCCGCAACACATTCTACGCGAAGCGAGTAGCCTCGACCAGATCAACCTGCCCATCGTGCAAGAGGGACTACCCGCCCAGCTTCTGAACAACAGGCCTGATGTGCGGCAGGCAGAGTTGCTTATGGCAGCAGCCAAGTTGGACGTCAAAGTAGCCAAGGCAAGATTTTACCCTACGCTAGGGATTTCTGCAAGCCTCGGGTATCAGGCCTTCAACCCGGCCTACTTGCTCAAAACGCCACAATCGCTGATCTATTCGATCACCGGCGATTTGATCGCCCCTTTGGTAAATAAACGTGCTATCCAAGCGGAATACTTGAATGCGAATGCAAAACAAATACAAACCGTTTTTACCTATGAGCAAACACTGCTAAATGCGTATGTAGAAGTAGCCAACCAATTAGCGAAGATCAAAAACATGGCCAATATCAACACCTTGCAAGGCAAGCAGGTGTCCACCCTAACGGAATCCGTACAGATATCCTACGACCTTTTTAACTCGGCACATGCCGATTATATGGAGGTATTGATGACGCAGCGTGACGCGATTGAAGCAAAATTCGAATTGATTGAGTCACAGAAGGCACAATTCAATGCCTCAATCAATCTATATAAATCGCTGGGTGGCGGCTGGTAATAAGCCTTCAGTAAAGTCAACATATAATGAAAAATGCCAGATTTACTTTTAAATACTGGCATTTTTTGCTTTTGATAATTTTCTCACTATATTTCGTCCACAAACATTATTAACTTATCAAAACAAACTAACGTAATGGAAGCGCAAGACAGTCATAAGGAATTACCCCCGACTCCAATATTTGATGTACCAAATCAAGTCAGTGAAGAAAATTATCCGGGTGTTTTCATTCGCGTAAAAGCCTTGGTTGTCGATGGATTCTTTCTGTTAGTATTGATGTTTATCTTGTCAAGTGTTTTCTCCGCCTTTCAACATGTCCCCGACAGCGTTCGATTGCTATCTTTTGTCTTTGTGTTCTTTCTTTACGATCCTTTATTTACAAGTCTCTTTGCCGGAACAGTTGGGCATATGGCAATGGGTATACGCGTAAAGCGGGAAGACGCAGAGAGAAACATCAACTTTCCTTCGGCGGTTGTACGTTTTGTAATAAAAGCAGCTCTAGGTTGGATCTCTTTGATTACCGTTTCAAGTAGCGGCATGGCCATACACGATCGTGTGATCGGATCTCGAGTTGTCAATTACAAAAAAAACTGACAATAAATCTTCCCAAACGAAAAGCCAGCTCTCCCAATAGGAAGACCAAAGAAGAAAACGCAAAAATATATTGGTAAAAACGGGAATTAAAATTCATAATCTGTTGTGTTGTTAGTTCTCTTGTAAACAAAAATAAGTAAAGCTTTTAGCGTTTCAAAATAAGTTAAAAAAAATCAACATCTGTAGATCCACCTCAAGGAAAATAATCCTTTTTTTTATCATAGGATCATGATATACCCCAACAAGATGAGCAAAATTCGTATATTCGTACGAAATGCATCCAAACCATGACCAAAATTTTCACCGATCTTTTTAAGGTATCAATTTACTATGTACTACTTTTCCTGTTGGCTATCACCACCAGTACAACAACTTCAGTTGCACAAGGAGTTAATGGCTATCAACTGCTATGGGAAGTTAGTGGAAAGAATTTGGTAAAACCGTCCTATCTTTTCGGTTCTATCCATGTTAAAGACAGCCGGGCTTTTCACTTCAGCGACTCCGTCTATTGGGCAGTTGCAAATGCCGACGTTTTCGCAATGGAAACTCACCCCGATTCTTTACTGTGTGAAGTACTAGCGTACACCGATGGATCAAAAACAGTGGCCGATACACTACGTTTAACCGATCGACAAAAACAACAGTTGAAAGATCGGTTTTCAGAATACGATTTCGATAAATCAGATTCCTTATTGTTAAAGAATCCCTATCTATTGCGAACGCTCCTCTATCCGGCAAGCAGCAAAAAGGACGGTAAGGAAATGATCGTCGATATTTTTTTATACGGTCTTGCGAAAACAAGACACAAGCCTGTCTTAAGTTTAGAAAGTACCGAACAGCATTTGGAAGCTTTGCTTACAACAGGCGGAAGCGTGGCGGACATGATCGATGCCGATGTCGAGGACTATGAGGAAAAAATCAACGGGCTCATCGAGATTTATGCTTCCGGCAATTTAGAACTATTGAATAGTCAAATCCAACATTATCTCAAGGATAATACCTTACTAAAGACCCGAAACGTGGTAATGTTGCAACGGATGGTACAGTTGATGCCAAAAAAATCCGTTTTTGCGGTAACAGGTGCTGCACACCTCCCCGGAGAATATGGACTAATCAATCTTCTTCGCAGAGAGGGCTACAACGTCCGTCAGGTGCAAGGAACCTTCGATGGGCATACGGCGTTCGATATCGAGCACGATGCTATGGGTTGGCAGACGGTGAGCGATTCGCTTCTTGGATTCGATATTCAGTTTCCTGCCGGCTATGTTTATAGCCGCGAGGCCATCTACCAAAAAACGTTGGTGCATTTGGATATGTTTAGCGAAGCCGTCTTCAGCTTCAACGCTTCTTTCGTTGTTGGAGAGTCCACAATTAGTGACGAAGCGTTTGTCAATGAAACACTAGACAGCATACTATCGAAAAATTCCAATATGCTGATCAGTAAGCAAATTTTTAAAGAAGGTACAATCACTATTCTTGAAGCCACAATACAGGAGCGTGAATCACAGAAAAAGGTGAAAATCTGGCTACAGAATAATCGAAGGTACTTGCTGATCGCCAGCATCAAGAAAAACAGTAAATACCAAAATTTGGTAGATCGTGTTTTAAGCTCAGTCGTTATCAAATCAACTCCCGACAACGCATCAATCCCTATCTTTAAGGATCCGCTTGGTGCTTTTCAAATTAAATTACCGCCAATTTCCCAACGGATGGTCAACGACGCACCAAGTGCAGACAATCCAGCGACAGAGAGTTTTAAAATCATGAATACCTTTGCTTTAGACGCTACCAATAGCGCCTCTTACCTCGTGCGTTACAACGACTATCCTCCAGGAGTATCATTAATCGACAAAGAATCCGTCTATCAAAAGACGGTACAGCAGCTTACAGCGATGGGCAATATCTTGGTCGAACCGAGAGATATCCAAAGAAACGGTTATGTAGCGAGAAACTTCAAAGCGATCATCGGTGGCAATTGGTCTGAAATAGAGATGTTTTTTCGAGGAAATCGCTTTTTCTTATTACTGCGCGAGCATTTGAGCAGCACTGCACCGTTGCCAGAGAACGACCCTTTCGACACTTTTGCCTTCCTACCATACCAAGAGGTCGACAACGAGCTCTTTGCGGTGGGCGAATTAAAACTGTCATTGCCACAGACACCGATGGATCTGAACACGTCGCCTGCCGATCGTGCGACCGAATTTGTTTCCACAAAACATCACTTGGCTACCATCGATCCAAAATCGGGCACTAATTTTCAGTTCCTAGCATACCAATTTGGAAAATATAGCCGTTATACCGATGTCGATAGCATGTTCCATAAAATACATCGCAATATAAAAGAAGACGGTGACTCTGTCTTAAGCTACAGAAGGCTTGAACATCCTTTTGCGCAGGGGGCTGTACTCTATTCCTATAACAAGCAACAGCATGCGGCAATGCAACATCAAATTTGGTCTGTGGGTGATCATTTGTATGTATTGTATGTCACGGGCGGTGAAGAAGATCTAAAACGCAAAAATGTAGATGATTTTTTCAGGCATTTTGAAAGTTCTATTTCTACGAAAAAAACGAACTTTGATATTTTCGCTTCCAAGGCTGATCTTTTAATCACCGATCTTCAAAATCAGGATACTGCTACTTGGAAACCCGCTTGGAAATCGCTTCAAAAATTCTACAGCTTCGAAAAAAATGAACTCCCGCTCTTACGTAAGGCGATCCGTTACGTGTACCCCAATGATCAAGAGGAAAACGGTAGCCGAACTTTGCTGATTGATGAACTCGCGACGCTGGGAGATAAGCCGTCGATACCCTTGTTAAAACGTTTATACGTCGACCGAGAAACCAGCGATGCCATTCGCACGAACATCTTGCAAAACATTCTATCTATTGACTCCACTGAATTTGAATGGTATTTCAACAGCTTACTAACGAAACCACCCACAACAAATGATGCGCAAGCGTTAATAAGCCCACTTTTAGATTCGCTAGAATTTACCGCGCAACATATGGATCGTATAGCGTCGTTGCTTAGACACCCAGACTACAGAGCGGCAACGTTAACATGGTTTAAGAAAGTACTAGAATTAAAAAAACAAAGCCAAGTTTCCGTAAAAACCGCCGATATGTTATCGCTCGTAGAAGCATTTGCAAAAGATGATCTTGCACAGTTTGTATCTACCCATTCTGCAGATGAGAATTCCGTATTCTATAACCGCATGTTCACCTACCTACAGATTTTTGGCGCTTCGACTAATCAAGCGTATATCCAGCATTTCGCCGATAATCTGTCATCCATGGAAGGCGTAAACTATATTAAAACGGCGCTTCTAATTGCTATGGTCGATGCCCGTATGCCACTAGATTCTACCTTATTTAAGGAGCAGTTGGAGAACATCCGAACCCGCTATGATGTGATGAAAGCTTTCGAAGAGAGAAATCTGTTCGAGCAGATCCCCCAAATGTACAAGGAAGGCGATCAATTTGCCAAAATGCTTTTTAATGAGTTTCTCTACGACGATTACGAGTATCCTACGGAAATTAAAGAAATTGGCAAAATAGTAGAATCAGGCAACACCTACTACGTTTTCTCCGTTAAATTTGAAGGTAATGAGCTGTCTTATCTAGGCGTTTCAGGGCCTTTTGCAGGCGGCAACGTACCCATAGACTTCGACTACTACAACTGCGTTACCAATTATGACGAGGTTTCCGAAAATTGGGAGATTCAGGCTAAAAATCTTATACAGGAGTCCTTCGATTAGCTATTTTAGAATGTATAAACTGACTTCGCATTTTAAAGGAACAACTGCAGATGCCCTTTTAAACCGTACTTAGGTAGTCGGCGGTCGACACATCGCTATCGATACCCAATTTTTTGCGAATCCGATAGCGATGTATCTCCACGCCCCTTACCGATATATTCTGCAGTTGTGCGATCTGTTTGGTGGAAAAGTTGAGCCGCAAATAGGCGCACACTTTCAGGTCATTTCTAGATAAAGTAGGATGTTTCTCTTTTAAACGATGCATAAAGCCGTCGTTAAGCTCATCAAAATGGCTCGCAAACTGATCCCAGTGACTGCTGTTTTTCTCCACATCATTTAGCAGGGAAGTAATCTTTTTCAGATCTCCTCCTTCATCATCACCGACATCCAGTTTGGCCAATTCCACGCGAAGCTTACTTAGCGCACCAGTATTTTCCATCAGTTGCATACTCGTGCTGGCCAGCTCCTTCGTTTTGGACATCACTTCATGTTCCAATTTCTCGTTTTGAAGCTTCACAATTTCCTTTTCATTCTTTTCGATCTCCAACTGATGGATGTAACGCATCTGCGCCAGCTTTTTATTAAAATCCTCCTCCTGTGTTTTCCAAACACGCTTTTGCCAAAGTACAAGAAAGTAAGCCGCTAGCAGAAAGGCAAACACGTAGATCCCGACCGCCCAAATAGATTTATACCATGGCGGCCGGATGACAAAGCTATAGGACACCGTGTCAGAAGCTTCGGCAAGATTATTTTTGGCCCGCACATGAAAGGTATAGTTGCCATTCGGCAAATTGGTATACGCCTTCTCTGTTTCGCCTGACCATGCCGACCATGCTTTATCATAGCCTTCTAGGCGATAGCTGTATTGCATATGCTCCT
Source organism: Sphingobacterium bambusae (assembly GCF_033955345.1). NCBI lineage: Bacteria > Pseudomonadati > Bacteroidota > Sphingobacteriia > Sphingobacteriales > Sphingobacteriaceae > Sphingobacterium > Sphingobacterium bambusae. The sequence goes on along the minus strand of NZ_CP138332.1, from coordinate 4,674,188 downwards.
GAATGCCATAACTTGGCGACGAATACCTAAACAAAAAGGAGTTGAAACGCGCGGGCAAGGTCCGCTCAGTAACTGATCCTTTTTCGTTGGCGGCCTCCTCGGCGATTACATAGCCATCATAAATCGTACTGTCCGTCGCGGCCGTCGCCTTTATCGAAGAAAGCAGCACCTTAGGCTTGTCTTTTACCGCCAGGTAGTTTTCGAAATCAATATGTATAAGCCCGCGTTCCGACCCGATATAAATATTGTTTTTATCATAAGGATAGATGTTTTCAAAGCCAGATGTTTGATGCCCTTCCAATTCCGGAAAATAGGTAATCTGGTAGCGCTTAGTCTTCGCATCGCGTCTCGCCACCCCAACTCTCTTCCCACTACAAAACCACAAGTTACCTTCCGCATCTTCTTGTAAATACTTAATCGGAAGGTCATGAAAGTCGGCAAAATCCGGTGAAGGAATAAAACGCGATTGCTGATCATCAAAGGTATATATACCTTTTGCTGTCGTAAACAACAGCTTATTTTTTACGCGAAACACATAATTCTGAAAATCCGAAGGAAGTCCATCCTTTTGCGTCAGTAGCCTTGCCTCGTAAGCAGTGCCGTCATCAGACAGCTTAATCCGATAGATACCACGGTAAGGATGAGACGCCCAAACCTGTCCCTGCGCATCGATTTCGAGAAAACGATAAGAATCTGATCGTCCATTAAGCTTAGCAACCCTCTCAAATCGACCTGCCTTAAATTGCAGTAAATCCAAACCGTAATAGGTACCCAGCAGCGCCCGATCAACGGGATAAACCGCAGAAAGAGCCATGGGCAGCCAAGTTCCAGCCCCTTCGTTAAGCGCAACCAATCGATCATGCTGTATAGCAAATAGTCCTCGGTTATGGGTAAGCAGCAGCTGTCCATTGACTTCCGAAACACGCCAAGCCTCCCCTCCGTCACTGCCCGTGATCAACTTGAAGTTATCCGCAGATTGGCTGTGGTTTTTGTAGGCTGACTGTAAGGGCGTCACATAAGCACCATTCGATGAAGTCATGTAGAGCTTCTGCTGGAAAATCAGTGCGGAATAACCCGTCACGTCATAATCCATTGTGGGCCTAAAATAACGAATAGCGCTACCGTAACTCAGCACGGCAATCGCGTTATCCACTGCGGCCCATATATTCCGCTGCCGATCCACAAAAACCGTCGTTACATTTTTGTTCTGTAACCCCTCCCGCAAACCAAGGCGCTGCAACACGCGGCCTCCTCTGTCGCGGATGACACATCCTTCCGAAGCTGTTGCTACGACATATTCACGATCATTAATGACCGACAAAGAAGGCGTGTAAAGCTCATAAGTATACTTGCTCGGCGCAAGTAAATGCACAACGCCGTCGCTTATCACATAATCACCATGGGTAAGCGTGGTAATAAGCAATTTATGATCGTCCAAGACGGCCATAGCCGCAATTTTAATATCCTTGAAATCGTTTTGCTTTAATGCGCTTTTCCATTTGCCTTGGGAAAACGTAAGCAAACCGTGTTTGATGTCCTGCGCATACAGTTGATTATCGGCGCTCCCCATAAATTCCCAACTTACCGTTGCCGGATACACTTTTATTTGATCATCACGGTATTCAAAGATGTTCTGTGTGGTTCTAAAGAAAACAGCATGATCAACAATAACCGTATTCCAGGCATCTGCAAATTGCTCGTGCCCTTTGGGAAGCAGTGCTTTGAGGGAAACATAAGCAAGCTCGTTGTTACTGTTAGCCTCGAAATATCCAAACTCTCCCTGTCCACCAACATAAATGCGGTTGTTTTTATCAATGGCAATCGACCGAACGATAGTATGGTTGGGCAATGTATGACGTTTCCAATACTTACCGTCAAACGTAATGAGTCCTTCGTTATTTGCGAAATACATCACCCCTCTTCCATCCTGCTTGATGTCCCAAGTTCGACTTCCTCCTTGAAAGATTCCCTTGCTGTAGTTGTGCACCATAGGCAGGCCCAACGGATTTTGTGCCCATAAAAGTAATGGAAAAAGAAGAATCAGCGTACCAATTAGTTTGTCGATATACTTCATTACACGGTTTACAAATGATCTTATGATGTATTCTTGAAGTAGGTCAAATATAACAAAATAGACCAATAAAGGCAATTTGAAGTATAAATGATGTACTACTTCATGCCTTCTCGTTTAATCCTTACGGTAATTTTGAATTGCTAATTTATAAACAAGAATTCCTAACCATGTTAATTTGATTTGTGCATGAAAAACAAAGCAGTATTATTGACCATAGTTGCCTTGCTATGGAACCTATTCGAATGGGCCCAAGCCCAGACGAAGACGCTAACCGGCAACATCAGCAATGAGGTGGGCAAAGCCGTCATTGCCAGCATTACCGTGAAGAACCTGCCGCAGGTAGGTAGCAGTAGCGATGAGCGCGGCTTCTTTACGCTCGCTGTGCCCTCAACGGCGGATTCCCTCGTTGTTTCAGCTGTGGGTTACACCAAAAAGACGGTACCTATTATAGGTAATACCGTAAATGTTCAACTGTCCGCCGACGGCAATCTCAACCTCGATGAAGTCGTTATTATCGGCTATGGTTCGCAACGGAAGAACGATCTCACGGCTCCTGTAGCTACCGTCAATGTCGAGAACCTTGTCAAACGAACGGTGTCTACACCGATGGATGCGCTCCAAGGATCTGTTACCGGTGTTCAAGTTGTAAGTTCTGGTGCCCCCGGTGCTGGCGCAACCGTGCGTGTACGCGGTGTCGGCTCCTTCAATAATGAAAGTCCTCTTTATGTGGTGGATGGTATGTTTATGGATAACATCGACTTCTTAAACCCCAACGACATTGCCGATATGTCCGTTTTGAAGGACGCATCGGGTGCCGCTATTTACGGCGTTAGAGCGGCCAACGGCGTCATCATCGTGACCACAAAAAAAGGTAGCTTGAACATGAGAGCCCGCGTTACCTACAACGGATACACCGGATTTCAAACGCCGACCAATGTGCTTAAGATGGCTAATGGAACGCAATTCGCCGCTTATGCACGCGCAAAAGGCGAAGGCTACATCGTTGATAATTCCATCGAGAAATTTGGCGGACAGGGCGACGTTCCCTCCACCAACACGGACTGGTATGGCGAGCTGTTGCGTTCAAAAGCTCTGATAACCAACCATAATATCGATGTGCAAGGTGGTAGCGACAAGATCACCTACACCTTTGGTATCAACTACCTAGACCAAGACGGTATTATGGATGCCGAAAATTACCATAAGAAATACAACATTCGGATGCAAACCGAAGCCCGCGTAACGGATTGGTTAAAAATCGGCTTCACCGCGCACATGAATAACTTTAATGCGTTCTTGCCCAATAACACCGCTTTTAGACAAGCTTATTTTGCATCTCCACTCTACCCAAGCTACGACCCTTCACTGGAGTTGGCCGATCCGATAAAATTCGGAACAAGTGCTTCCTTGGGCATTCCGACAGGATTCTGGTTCAATAATCCATTGGCTACAGCACATTACAACCACAGCCAGAAAAAAGGTTTCCAAATTTTACCGAGTGCCTATGTCGAGGCCCAATTGTGGAAAGACAAGCTTACTTTTCGTTCTCAGTTGAGTCAACGGCATCAATCGACACACGGCATCAACTACACCCCGGTGTACTATATAGACAACGATCAACGTAGCGATCGCTCCTACTTACGATCGGCACAAACACGCAACAACGACTACATCTTGGACAACCTCCTTACCTACCGCGACGAAGCAGGCAAACACCACTGGACGGTGCTTTTGGGACAGTCAGTACGTGAGGAGCGCTGGCGCGAGACTTGGGTATCGGCTAATGATGTGCCTGCTGCCGAAGAGTTCTGGTATGTCGGCCAAGGCGCACAAGGTATAGGCTCGGCTACGGGCTACGGTGAAGGCGGTACTCGCAACTCCGGCGTATCGGCCTTTACGCGTGCTACCTATGATTACGATAGCAAATACTTGCTGACGGCCACCTTCCGTGCCGACGGCAGCTCGAAGTACCAAACCAAATGGGGCTACTTCCCTTCTGTAGGTTTGGGGTGGGTGCTTAGCCGTGAGAAATTTATGGAAAACCAGTCCCTGTTCGATATGTTGAAGATTCGCGGAAGCTGGGGCCTACTTGGAAATGACGGTATACAGCCCAACGCTGGCTATGCTATCGTCAATTCAGGCAACAACAACTCGGCCATCTTTGGAAGTATCGGCTCCACCTATGGTGCTCGTGTGCCGGGCTACCGCGTGGGGCGCTTCTTCACGCAGGTGCGTTGGGAAGTGGTCGAAGAATGGGATGGTGGACTAGACTTCGCCTTGTTGAACAATAGGTTGCACGGTACGGTAGACTATTACCATCGCAAGACACACGACCTAGCCTTCAGCCGTCCTATTCCTTTCATGTGGGATCGAGTATATGGAAATTGGGGCAGTGTCGCCAACAGCGGTTGGGAAATTGGCTTAGACTGGAAAGATCAAGTAGGGCAGTTGGACTATAATCTAGGCGTCAACGTGACAACTTTGAAAAATCGCGTCACCGACCTTGGGGGACTAGCCAATATAATGAACGGTTTCCCAGAATGGGCCGCAGAATTTCCATCTCGCGTGGAAGAAGGACAGCCGCTCAACTATTACTATGGCTACGAAGTGGCTGGCGTATACCAAACACAGGCCGAGATCGATGCTGATCCTATCGCCAGCCGTTACAACGAGCTGAACCCGGGGTCAGCTATCCAACCCGGCTATCTGCGTTATAAAGATCAAAATGGAAATGGAGAGCTGGATGAAGAAGACCGCATCAACCTCGGTAGCTACCTGCCCAAGCTAACCTATGGTTTCAACATTGGCCTCCAGTACAAAAAATTCGATATGAACATCGCCCTTCAAGGCGTTGCTGGTAACAAAATACATAACCTCAACCGAGCCATGCGCCGTAAATACCCACAGATGAATGCCGATGCAGCTTTTATCGAAGGACTATGGACAGGCGAAGGTAGTTCGAACACATATCCCTCGGCGGCAGGAACCGTTGCTTCATGGAACTTACAGGCGAGCTCCTTCTTCGTGGAAAGTGGCGCTTATTTCCGCATTCAAAATATACAGCTGGGCTATTCTTTTAACCTGGGTGAGTCGATGCCTATCCGCGTATTCGCAACGGCGGATAGACCTGCCATCTTCACCCGCTACAATGGGTTTACACCTGAAATATCCGGTATGGGATACGATGCAAACGTCTACCCTATTTCGGCGACCTATAGTTTGGGATTACGTTTAAGCTTTTAATTATCAAAAGGAACAGACATGAAAAACTTCAAATATATCATAATCAGTAGCTGCCTAGGCTTCGCAACACTCATGAGCAGCTGCGAAAAATTCTTGGATAAACCCTTGGAAAATCAACAACGCTCCGAGGAGATCAACTACAGCAACCTCGCCTTAATGTATTCGCCAGTATCCGGCGTCTATCGCGCCGCTTCCGACGATAATCTTGTCCATTGGATAGACCTTTCCATCCGCTGCATGCGCGATGACGACTACTTGCAGGCCGCGCCAAACGCTAATGACAACCCTGAACTTATGGCCATCAAGAATTTCCAACGCGATGTAACTATACAGTCTTATTGGGGCCTAAACCAGTCGTGGATAAGCTACTATAGCTTGGCCATATCCGCAAACAATGCCTTAATGGAGTTGGAGCTTTTCGCGGCAAATATCCCAGCCGCAAATACCGAAGATGCGGCCTTGAACCGCCAATATCAGGCGGAAGTGCGCTTTCTGCGTGCCTACGCCCACCTGATGGCATCCCGCCTATTTGGCGATGTGCCCATCCTCTCCGACAGTGGCGATATCGCGCGCCTCACCACCATAGGCAAAAGTACCGCTGCCGAAGTGCGAACGTTTATCATTGCCGAAATGGACATCTGTATCCAAGATCTAGAAGATGCGCGACCCAATCAGTCCAAGCATGTTGGCGCCGTAACCAAATATTCGGCACTACTACTGAAGGCTAAAGCCGCTGCCGACCTGGCCGGTAACGACAATGCAAGCCCCTATTGGGATCAGGTATTGGACGCCACCAACCAGATTATCGCGAGCAACAAGTTTTCGCTATACCCCGATTTTTATCAGTTGTTCAAGCTTCCCGGAAAGCTTAGCAATGAATCCATGTTCGAGTTGCAGTATTCCGACTTCGGACTGCCTGTCGGCGATATCGTTCGTCCGGGCGTAGATTGGGGTACCTTCTTTCGCTGGCAAGGGCCTGCCGGCGACCAACGTGGCAGCGCCATATCCGGCGCCGGATGGATTCCTCCGTCGCAAAATATTGTCGATTTCTTGACCAATCGTAACGATGCCGTGCGCCTTCGAACCACTATCTTAGATTGCGGTATCGATGGTAATCCGGCCACCTTCAAGGAAACGCCAAGTGGAGACCGAGTTTACGGAAACACTTTCGGAATCAAACACTTTAATGGGAAAGCCTATCTTCCTGCCAACCAAATGACCGAAGGCCGAATGGAATATGGTGCCAACAACAATGTGCGTATCTTGCGCTATGCAGATGCGTTACTGTTGAATGCTGAAGCCAAGGTAAGAAAAGGACAAAATGGTGATGAGCCCTTTGCCCTCGTGCGTCAACGCGTACAGATGGCTCCCATACAAGGCGTTACACTGGATCAGATACTTGACGAACGTCGAGCAGAGTTTGCCTGTGAATGGTGGGGCGAGCGCTTTAACGACTTGGTGCGCACCGGACGTGCACAACAGGTGTTTGGAGCACGCTTCGTACCCGGACAGAGCGAGTCTGTTCCTATCCCACAAACACAAATCGATGCAAATAGCAACTTTAGATAGTGCTTAAAAACCATAAAACAATGATGAAAAACACAATCGCTTTATCAACGATAGTTTGCCTGTTGCTCCTGGGGTTTACCTCCAAGGCGCAGCAGGCGAAGCCTATAAAAGTCGAGATCGTGAAAACAGCGGCCGGTTACAGCATAAAGCGCAAAGGAAAGCCCTACTTTATCAAAGGAGCCGGCGGCACCAACTACATGGACCGTTTAAAGCAAAAGGGCGGAAATTCCATCCGCACATGGAGTACCGACGGTGCTGCACAACTGTTGGACGAGGCGCAACGACTGGGGCAAACGGTGACTTTAGGCATCCGCATGGGCACAGAGCGCCACGGCTTTGACTACAACGATACCAAGGCCGTTGAAGAGCAACTGGCACGTGTACGCCAAGAAATTATACAGTTCAAAGACCATCCCGCATTGCTAGCTTGGGGTATAGGCAACGAATTGAACCTACATTACAGCAATCCCAAAGTTTGGGATGCGGTGAATGCTGTTGCACAGATGATCCACGAAGTAGATCCAAACCATTTGGTGACCACCATGCTTGCCGGCATCAATCAAAAGGAAATTGATCTGATCAAAGCGAAATGCCCAGCGCTGGATATGCTCTCGGTGCAGGTATATGGCGGACTGGCAGACGTGCCGGCACAGATCAAAACGGTAGGTTGGGAAAAACCCTATATCGTAACCGAATGGGGTCCCACTGGCCATTGGGAGGGCTTACAGACCCCTTGGAAGGCGTCCATCGAAGAGAGCAGCAGCGAAAAGGCTAAGGTCTATAAAAGCAGGTATGAAGCTTCCATCGCGCAGGACAAACAATGTTTGGGTTCTTATGTGTTCTTATGGGGGCAAAAGCAAGAGCGTACCCCCACTTGGTATGGCCTTTTTACCGAAGCTGGCGAGGAAAATGAAGTGGTCGATGTTATGGAATATCTATGGACGGGCAACTATCCGAAAAACAGAGCGCCGAAGCTCGAAAGTTTTCAGTTGGATGGCAGAAAAGCACAGGACATGATTTACCTTTCTCCGAATAAACCTTACGCATTGGAGTTGCTTGTACATGACCCTAATCACGACAAGTTGACCACGCGCTGGGAGTTGTTGCACGAAAGTACGGACTTGAAAGAGGGTGGTGATAGCGAAGGCAGACCCGAAGCTATCTTAAGTGCTGTACAGGCGGATAATTTTGATAGGGCAACCCTCACAACACCACAAAAAGAAGGCGCATACCGCATCTTTGCTTATGTATCGGACGGCAAAAACAAAGTCGCCACCGCGAATATCCCGTTTTACGTAGGCGCATCTACAACGCAGGCGACCAAACCGTGGAAAGAGCCCTACAGCTTTGCAACGACCACATCTTGGGCGGATGAGTTTGAGAAAGCGGGCATGCCCGACACGAGTAAATGGTCTTATGACGTAGGCTCTCCATACAATGGCTGGGGAAACAACGAGCTGCAATATTATACCGAAGCGGATGAAAAGAACGTGCAGGTAAGCGATGGGTTGCTGAAAATCACCGCCCATAAAACAGTTGGAAAAGATCAAGCATACAGCTCTACGCGCCTGCATAGTAAGGGAAAAGGCGATTTCCTTTATGGACGCTTTGAAACGAGAGCTAAAGTTCCCCTTGGAAGGGGCACTTGGCCTGCTGTTTGGATGCTCCCCTCCCATTGGAAGTATGGCGGTTGGCCCAACTCGGGGGAAATCGATATCCTCGAACATGTCGGCTATGATCAGGACGTTGTCCATATATCGACACACAGTAAGGCCTATCATCATTCCATTAACACACAAAAGACAGCAAGCACGAAGATCTCCGCTGCAGCTGATGAATTCCATCTTTATCGCGTAGATTGGACACCTACTTATATTAAAGGATTTGTCGATGACGTGGAGATCTTTCATGTTGAAAACGAGCACACAGGTTTCGAAGCCTGGCCCTTTGATCAACACTTCCACTGGCTTATCAACCTCGCGATTGGTGGCAACTGGGGAGGTGCCAAAGGCATCGACGACAGTGCACTACCTGCCACCTTTGAAGTTGATTATGTACGCGTGTATCCTCTACTACAAGTAGACTGATTCAATATAGCTTAAAAAAGCTTGGCTAGATTTCATTGCACTCCTCCAAATGTTTTGCTTTTGGGAGAGTGCTTTTTTCTTTCATTTTCCCACTGATCGTATTATAGATAGCTTGGTCAGGTTTTTGTACTACTTTTTGTAAATTTGGGTCTGCAATTGGAAATACAGCTATGGCTAAAAAAAATCTAATCTATATCAGTGCAAGCATTGTGCTGCTTATCTTTTTACAGTCCTGCGAGAACCGGTCTGCCAAACAATTTTTGGATACAATCGATCAACAAGAACGTGTAGCCAGCGATATGTTGATCGGAGAAAAAGGAAGCGAATCACAAAAGCTGGAACATATGATCAACAATAACTTTGACAGCGCTTTGCTTGTTAATGGAAAGCAACAAATCGAGTTTGACAGCATCATTAGTAGGATACAATCCCTACCCGCTGAAGATCTCAAACGCGGTCCGGCCTTACAGAAAGCTTCGATACAATACTACACGGCACTAAAAGATCTTTATGGCTATGCGAAAGAGGAAATCGAACAACAAACCATATTGTTGAAAGCGCGCGGTGACGAGCAAGTGAAAGCGCAAGACCGTTTGATGGATCTCACGCGCAACAAACAAGCGCTTTTCCAAAGCGTATATCAAGCAGATAGCGTATTTGCGGAGGCGAAGAACCAATTTGTAGCGCAGTATAAGCTCGCTCCCTAATAAAGAAAATCAATAAAAAACGGCTCCGTCAAAAGACTGGAGCCGTCCGGCCTTTCCCCGAGGCCAATCAACCAAAATACAATATCATGAGCTGTAACGACAGTCTACTAGCCTACCAATGCGCTAGGTCGACGTTACATTCCTTTAAGACAAAACAGCAAATAAAGGTTTCCACATTGATTTACAAGATCATACAAAAATAAGAATCCTATCCTAATTTCAAAATAAAATGAATATTTTAAACAATTTGTAGTCGAAACGCTACAAACATGTTACTTTCATACAAAATAGGACAGTTTAGAGCTGCTTATTCATTAAGCAAACGATACTCCAGCGCCCGAAAGACTTTCCTATCGTCTTGTAGTAGATCAGCCATAGAATCAAATAGTTTTGTTTCTTTAATCTTACCCTGATCCCACGCTTCGGCCAGCACCTTTCCATCCTTTTGCGTTTGCAAACGAATACCATCAAGCGGTTTGCCCACCGCATCGTATTGCAAGATCGTCAGAAAGTTCTCTTCATTTACGGGATACGCTCCATTGATACTTGTTTCAAAAACGCGATTGAAGTGCTCCTGTTGAAAGTTTTCGTAGAGCTGCTTGAAAACAGCCCGTAGATCGTTCGAGTGTTGGATCGGAAAAAGATAAAACACCCGTCGCACAAAGGACTGTTCCGTATCCTGCCCTTCGTCATCACCGTCTAATAGCTCTTCGCCCAAATCCGCTGCCGCGATATAGGTTTTTATCTGATTATCCGCTAGGTAATACTGCGTAAGAGAATGGGCACTTCCTTCGACTAATTCACGGATTGTACGACTGCTTTTGAGTGTTTTACCGTCGCGCATCAAATCCGCAACGATATCGCCCCCCTTTACATAGGCCTTAAGCTGCAACGGCGCAGCCATCTCCGTTAGCAGGATTTCCTGCCCCTCGAGTTTCGCTGATATCCTATTGAAATAATGCATAGCAAACAGATTAACATCGAAGGCCTGTAGCTCGCCTTGTTCATAATGGCTTGTTAAGAGGCGCTCGCGGCCAATCAACCTGTATTCCGGCCCATCTATAACCTTCCCCTTATCATAGGTTGTTTTTAGCATGTAAGTGTAGTGGAGATAATTCTCCATTTGCTCAAGCAATTCAAAGGAGTATTTACATTGTAGTTTCCCTTTTTCAAAATAACTCACCAAAGCAATATCATCCACCAAGGTGTCCAATTTAAAATATCCATCATACGGTTTTCCATCACGATAGGTACCTGTGTAGCTTTCTTGTGGATTCTCTTCGATTGTAAAATCACTGTATACAACGCTCGTTGGCTGTTTGTCCATAAAATTTTCGATTTTTGTGATGCCCACTAATCCACGGCTATCTGTGGTCACCCGTTTTTCCAAGTTCCCCTTGCTGTATGTAAGCTCTTGGTTACCCTCCAGCACCGTACCGCTGAACACCGCACCGTTACGATAGACGCTTTCAAAAAGCAGCTCTCCATCACGATAGGTTCTACTAACGCCGTCCCTGACGCCTGCTTTCATCTCATATTCTTCGCCTAATTCCAGTCCAACGTAATCAGCGTAATCCGTTTGCCAACCATCCTGCTTACCCTCGCGATACCGCAGTAGCTGGTAGGTATCATCTGTAAGGAAAAAAGAGCCCTCAAAAGGCTTTCCTTCTCGATAGGTTCCTTTTGCAAAAACCGTATCCGTCAAATGGTCCTTAGTTAACATCTCTCCCACTATTTCTCCCTGCTCCATTCTATATTCGGTGGCGCGTACCCCCTGGTTATTCACGAAAAGTCCATCAAAGGGCTCACCATCCCGATATTTTTGTGTGCTGGATAATTTCCCATCTTGATAACTAACAACTTCCTGCACCAAGCCATCGACAAAAAGGCTTTTGCTCAGCAAATTTCCATCGCGAGAAAAGTTACTGACCGTCCTTCTCGTCTGTTCGCCCTCCTCTCGCTCTTCCATTAATTCAACGGCGGTAGCAAATCCATTTTTAGTGTAGTAGGTAAAGCGCGTACCAGCTTCTTCAAAGCTATATGTGCTGAGCTGCTTGCCCTCCATATCCCAATGCTTGGTATGTTGTAAGCGGTGATACCGATCAAACTGCTGCTCGGTAGCCCGCTGTCCATTCATCCAATAGGTCGTCTCGGTATAAGCTACTTTTTCTGCTGCCTTCTCTCCTGTTTCTGATTCCAGTGAAAGCGGTGCCACTTCTTCCAGAACCTCTTGTCCGTTGCTGTCATCGTCGTAATAGCGATCGGGTGTCGTCGGACTGAAATGTCCGCTATAGCGGTTGCCGGCAGAAACTTTGCCTGCCGCTAGTACCTTATCTTGCCAATACACGCGAACACGCTGTATACGTCCGTCGGCGCCATAGTGCTGTATCTTCCAAAGACTACCATCCGGGTGATAGTAGCGTAGTTCTTTCACCGTGCTACGGTTCAACGATTGTTTGGTAGATTGGTCATAACCGGCTTCGTCATACCAATAGGCATCCCCCACATAGCTTTGCTCGTCGGAAGCCAAGGCATAGCCTTGCATTTGTAAGGTTCCCCCTCTGTAATAATCTTGGATAAACAGCAGCTCGCCTACCTTTTTCTGCGGCAGCAGTCGATAATAGACATGGTTTTCTACCGATGTCTCGTTCCAATCCGCGTCAAAAAAAAGCGTATCTTGCGCCAACAGTGCTACAGGTAATTGCATAAGAAGAATAGATAACAAGTTTTTCATGCTGCGATAATTCCAATTTTCCTGCAAAAGATAAGTAAAATATTAGAGAATATAAGCAAAAACAATTCCCTACACCATCCGTTAATACGATATGAAAAACAATATATTAGGTTTACGCACCACGATCTATCAGGTAACCGATCTTGAGGAAGCTACCCGTTGGTATAGCAAAGCCTTCAACACCGAACCTTATTTTAACGAAGCATTCTATGTAGGTTTCGATATTGCTGGCTACGAACTGGGGCTGCAGCCAGACAACACAGTGGCCGCGCACAAAAACAACAGCGTTGTTGCTTATTGGGGCGTAGATGATATAGAAGCTACGTACAATCGTTTTCTAGCGCTCGGTGCGCTAACCGAAGAAGCCCCAAACGAAGTCGGAGGAGGTATCTTTGTGGCTACCGTCCGCGATCCTTGGGGCAATTTTATAGGACTCATCCTCAACCCGCATTTCGACCTTAACAAAACCACGTAGTCTTGCTCAACATAGAACTTTGTTTTGCTAGGCCTATATGCCTTAATAGGAAGTAAGCGTTACATCGCTAAATACGGCCTTTTCCGATTCCTTACCGTGAAAGAGCAAACCCGGTCGCGGACTTCTATCCCAAGGCGAAAGCCCATCGACTACAGCCAGCGCGGCATCGCTCCCCGTTATTTCCGACCATTGGTTTTCCTGCCCGATGTAAGCTCTGCAGCGCAACCCTTCACATAGCTCCAAGCGCAAATGTAGCGTTCCGTTTTCTACGGGTACAGTCCCAGTAGCCAGCTGCTGCCTTTTGCCTCCGTCCATGCGCCAAAATTCGACCGTATTCCCTTTGACACTTAATCCTATAGATCGATCCTTATCCCCGTAGATAACCAGTCCTTTGGCCGCGGCGACACTACTGCTACCAAGATCAACCACCGTTTCTAACCTGTAACGCAGGCTGCTGGGGCGCCAAGCAAGCACCACACCCGTTGGGTTATCCGCTGCACTATGGCCGCTCAATTCCAATCCTGCCCTCCCATAGTTTATCGTCGGTGAAGCATAGCGAAAGTCCCATTGCCAAAAGGACTGTACGGGCTTTTTCTTACGAAAATCAATATGCATTTTCTCTGTTGTCTCCTTTGATGTCGCAGGCAGAAAAGTAAAAGTTGGTTGACCTTGATCAGCCCAATCGAGTTGAGCCAACAGTCCCTCCCGCCCGGTATACGTTGTACCGGTTTTGCTGTAGCCATGAAACAGGTAGTAAAGCTGTCCATCTTTTCCCTCGACGAAGGTACCATGACCCATGCATTTCCAGTCGTTATTTTCTCCTAACAGTACCTTCGTTCCCACATGTTCGTATGGTCCCTTGATGTTCTTAGCACGTACAGCCTTCACATGGTAATCGCAGTTAACGCCACAGCAGGCACCTGCGGAATAAAACATATAATAGTAGCCGTCGTTTTTCAGAAAACTTTGCCCTTCGATGCCCACTCGTGCCGTGTCCATCAACAAAGAAAACGGCTCGCCCTCTAAACGCAGACCATCGCTGGAAAGCTTGCTTCCTAACAGTTCAATCGGTCGCTCATCTAGGCCGTAAGCTTTCCAAGTCATATAAAGATCCTTTCCTTCACGAACCACAAATGCATCAATAGACTCACTACCATAGTCCACCACAATACCCCTATCCACAAAGTCACGATCAGGGAACTTTGAAGTCGCTACACCGATGCAAGAGACACCATCCGATTTTCGTTTTGCGGAATAATAAACATAATATAAGCCCTCATGATAAAAATACTCGGCCGCCCAAAAAGACGATTGTGCCCAGTCGGGTGTTTCGTTAAACAAAAAGCCGGTTTGTTTCCACTGCCGAAGATCATTGGATTCGTAAATCGGAAAATGTGGCCCCCACTCACTGGATGTGCCTATACTGTAATATTTGCCCTTGCTGTAAATGATTGTAGGATCAGGATAATCGCCTTTTATTGTAGCTGGCTGCCCAACACAAAATAAGCTGTAGCAAACGAGACAGGTAAGCAGAATAAATTGCAGAGAAAACGTTTTAGTTGATCGGCTCTGTGGCATGTTAGATTTATTTTAGTTGCCTTGCAAAATACAAAAAAAATCCGGGCTAAGCATAGCCCGGATCTGCAAGAAGTAATCGATGACCTTAGTCGTCCAGTTTGGCGACAAACAAATCGTCTGCCCCTTCGGTGATCGGAATGTACAAGCGCTCCCATGTTTTGGTATGCACCATTTCCCAGCTGTGGCCCTTACCTTTCAAGTCTTCAGCAAGCAGAATAACGCCGGGCTTGATCACAAATGTGGAACCATCACTGACTTTAAAACGGATTTTTCCTTTCAGGGTAACAACATATTGCCTTCTAGGGGCAGGGTGTGCATTTTTCTCCCAATCTTCCGTTTTGTTACTACTCCAAAAAGTAGTTGTACTCGCATGTTTCAAAGTAGGTATATATCCTTCTTCGAAGGTGCAACTCCCGTCGGCATTATTAATAAGACGGATGGCTGGCATCCTCCCCTCGCTCTCCTCCACTTTTACGGCGGTAATTTTACCGTGATTTTCTTGTGCTTTACCGGTCAATACGCTACATGCTAAACAGGCAAGAAGCATAGAAATTTTAGATTGCATTTTCATCTTTATTATTGTTCTTATTGTATTATTATTCACTGTATTATTATCCTTCAAAAACCGTATCGTGTACCATCATCTTTTCGAGGTAAGGCTTGTATTTGGCTACGAGTGCCAAGTGTGCGGGCAGTTTACCATAGGCTTCGAGCTCTTCTAGGCTGTCAAATTCCATGGACGCATTGTAGGAAAAACTATTGTCGAGCACTGCGCGCGGGCTGGAAGCTGCCGGCTTCCCATAACGCACATTTTTTACATAAGGAAGCTTTTTCAGACCCTCAAAAAACTGGGCAAAGTCTGCCACTTCTGTTTCCGACAGCCCCGGTTTGAGCCAAAAAAGCAGGTAATGGAAGTACACTTTTTTTGTTTTCTTGATGCCAGATGCCGCCATCAATTTGGAACTAGCCAAGCCTAGTACGCTAGCTGTTCCTAGCGTTTGGATGAAATCTTTTCTTTTCATATTATGTTAATTAAAATCTATTCTATATTTAAGGACAAAGGCCCATTTGTGATCCGTCACCACCCCTTCATTGGCTGCATTTAACGTGTAAATCGGTCTATTTTGGGCATCAAAAGTGAGCCTACTGCTATTGCCATGAAAAAGTAAGGAAACACCGGCGTCATAAATAGCGCTATTGTCCTTTAACGCCTCGTAATTGGCCAGCTGTACAGACACCGCCGGTTGCAGCTGTATGTTATGGTTCTTCTCGCTGAAATAAGGCAGCGTACCGCCTAGCTGCGCATAAAAGGTGTTACCTGTTCCGGCGGTAGGCAGCGCATTACCCGCGCCATTGAGACTGGCATTCGCTGCCGCCACACCCGTAGCCGGATTGTTGGTCCCCGAAAACCGTAGGTAATTGGGGCCATAATCATTGTGCATCGCCATGCCGTAGGCGCTGATCGAAGTTCCCTTCTCTTTATTTAAGGGCGCATCGTAGAAAAGGTCGATAGCGACGCTTTTCATATCATCTTGATGTACCGCTTGCGTCGCGTCCGCATGCCAAAGCGCGTTGTGCATGTATTCAAAACCGGCTCCTAGGCTCAGTACTTTCTTTTTGCCTAAATAAGTACCCGCATTGAAGGGCGTCTCGTTGCTTTCTTTATCAAAAAAGGCATAGCGAAAATATCCGGAAACATCCTTCTGTGCTTCATTTTTACTAAAGGTTGCTTTGTTCAGCTGCGGATCGGACATGCTGGCTGTGTATGGATCGGCCAGCACCAAGCGGTAGTCAAAGCGACCCAACTGACCTTTGATATAGGCGCTCATCTCCCGAACCACCATATCCGTGACACCGGTATTGGAGGTCGCATAGAGCGGCAGGTCGTATAGCAAGGTGGCCTGCGGACCAGTTGTAAACCGAGAAAGACCACGCCAGGTAGAACGACCCGCCCCAAAAGCAATTTTAGGGCTGAAGCTATATTCCGCATAGGCATCCAGCAGGTCCATATAAGTGTTTGTCTTGCTATTGACATTCACATTCGTTGGCCCCATCTGCAACACGAAATACAGGTGTTCCGTAGGTTTATAGGTCATCTTAGCACGTATTCGGCGCAAGGAGAGATCTGAAACGCTTCCCACCTCTTCGTTGTTGACCAAGCTTCCTGGGTTCAGTTGGCTGTATCGAGCCCAGAGCTCGGCATAGCCACTAAAACTGATAAAACGGGTATGCTCTTTATTGAGAAAATGTACCAACTTTGGATTTCCAAAATCATTGGTCTGTGCCTTGCTCGCACCAACAGCACCAATGCCTAACATTAACGCTGCAAGCAGCTGCTTTCTATTCATGATAATCTGTCTGTTATTGTTGTTCTTTTTGTTAAGACAAAACTACCGTGAATGCAAAAGTGGAATTATTAGAAAAGTATTAGAAAAAGAAAGGCGCCCCATTGATTGAGGCTAAAAGTTCAGATCACGAAGGTAATAGCAAACAAGAAAACTGTAAGACAACCTTAAAATATAAAACTAAAAAAACACACAAATTCAACTAAAAACTGTATGAATTTAAAAAGTGTTTAAAAAAAATAAATAAAAAGCCTTATCCCCGAGTTAGATCGCGCTAAGGAATACGGTTCAGTTGAAAAGTAAAAGTAGATCCCTTATGGATTACCGAATCTACCGTGAGCCTCCCTTTGTGCATATCCGCAATACGCTGCACAATAGAAAGACCAATCCCGTGTCCCGCCTGAGAGGCGGTAGCATCAATGCGGTAAAAAAGATTAAAGATAAGGGGCAATTCCGCAGGCTCTATACCAACGCCTTGGTCAACAAATGCTACGGAGGCGGTTTCACCGTTAGACATGATACGTGTCAAACAATGTTTATCCGCGCTATATTTACAGGCATTTTCGATTAAGTTCGCAAACGCTATTTTAAGCAAGTACGCGTTGCCAAACACCAAAATTTCTTCTTGATCGTCATCTCCAGTACTGGTATCAAAGGACACGCTGACTCGATAATCCTTATTTTTTTCCAAGACAAGTAGTTTAGCATCAATCAATATCTCGTCCAAACGAAGCTCCGAGAAGCTCACTTGGGAGCTATCATAGTTGGAGCGTGCAAAATCCAGTAGCGCCGCCGACAACAGGCTGGCTTCCTTGGCATCGGCGAGTGCCGTATCTACCGATTTTCGGTATTCCTCCACATCAGTATTCAGTTCTTTGGCCAATTCCAGTTCAGCGATCATCGCGGCAAGGGGCGTACGAAATTCGTGCGATATAATGGATACAAAATGACGTTGGTTATTGAAGGAGCGTTCCAAACGGTTAAAGGTGTCATTGAAGGTGTCTATAAGTTCTGAAAGCTCATCCTTAGCCTTTCGATAATACACGCGTTTACTGAGGTTGTGCTCCGACACATCTCGAATCTCGTTGATGATATGCTTGATAGGTTGTAGTATATATTGCGCAAAAAAGAAAGAAGCAAAGAATATAACCACAATCGCGATAACGTATATGCTGATCAGCATATGCCGCAACCCTTGGATATGGGCATGACCGGTTTGATCGTAGGCATGGCCAATCATGTAGTACTTCCGTCCATGAAACGGATAATGTAAGGCCATATACAACTGTCCGCCCTTACTCCATGTATGGTAATTTTTCGTGCATACATCACTAAGCAGCCCAATGTCATAAGGCTCTTCGCCATAGTCGGCAAAGAGCAGCTTGAAATCTTCGTCAAACACAGTAATCTGTGCTTCATTAATCAAGCGCTTGTTTTGTTCGTGGATGTGTCGTATTTGTGATTCATTGACCTGTGCGTCGAAGATAAATTCTGCACGCCAAGTAATTTTATAACGCAGGCGATCCACAAATTCCTCTTCCCTATTCCGTTCGGATAGAAAATAGATGCTGTAAGCAAAGAGAAAGAGTATCGTCGCCGAGAAGAGCGTAAACACGAGCGCGGTGCGGGAGGCTATTTTCATGGCATTTTAGATAGCATAAAACCATGTCCAGAACGCGTATGAATTAGTTTGGAGATAAAATCTTTGTCCATTTTCTTGCGTAGATAATTGATATAAACATCGATATAGTTCGTACCCGTATCAAAGTTTTTTCCCCACACATTGCGCGCAATCTCCTCGCGCTCCAACAACGTATCCGGATGCCGCATAAAGAAAGCCAAGAGGTCAAACTCCTTCGGTGTCAGCTTGATTGATCGCCCTTCGCGCAGCACAGCTTTACTCCGCAGATCAATGGTCAATCCTTCATATTCCAAATGGTCTGCCTGCACACCGGCATTAAACTCGCGATTTCGGTGTAACACCGCCGCCACCCGTGCATAGAGCTCGCGAAGGTCAAAGGGTTTCACCATATAGTCATCCGCGCCGGCATCAAAACCAGCAATTTTTTCATCGATTTGCCCGAGCGCCGTCAGCATGATAATAGGAGTTTTCGGAAAATCCGTTTTCAATCGTTTGCTCAGGGCTATGCCGTTCATGCGCGGTAGCATGATGTCTACGATCAACAGATCGTATTCCAACAGCGTCACCATCTTTAGGGCCGTCTCGGCATCAGCCGCAAGATTCACCTGATAGCCTTGACTAAGCAAGCCTTTTTTTAAAACGGTAGACACCCTCTCGTTGTCTTCAACCACTAATATCCGCATGTTCATCCAATCGTCGCCAGCATCCGCTTCCACAGCAGCAGACAAAGGCCTATTTATTTTGCGCCCAAAGGTAATTCCTTTTTCAGCAGCCTGCATGCTTCCCCTTTGCAAACACCTTTATTTTTACCTTCGCTCAACAATGGGGCGCTAGTCTACTCCATATCAGGGAGTTCAGGATGCGCCATTCGCCTTTGTGTGCCACTGCTCAGCGTCTGCAGAAAGGCCAGTACCGCATCTACTTCCTCTTTGTCTAGCGACAGCTTTTGGAGCAAGGGCGAAGGGATAGGACGCTTGCTTTCATCCACTTTAACGTGCCGCTGAATAGGCGCCGGATTACCGAGGTTGTAGAGCTCCACCACATCGCGCAGCGTGGGAAAATTACCGTGATGCATCCAAGGGCCAGTGAGTGCTACATCACGTAGTGAGGGCGTGCGGAAAGCACCGATATCCTCCTGTTTCCCGCTGAGATGGTAATGTCCAAAGTCCTGCTGCCGACTTCCGTAAAGCGCCTGCCCATCATTATGGAAGCGATTGTCTGAGAACAAAGCACTGTGGTGGCAATTAATGCAGCGCGCCTTGGTTCGAAACAGGTGCAATCCGCTAAGTTCTTGGTCTGTTAGCGCCTTTGCGTCGCCTTTGATGAAACGATCAAACTTACTGGGGTAGCTCACAATGCCGCGCTCAAAGGTTGCCAAGGCATACTGTATGCGTGATAAGCTGACCTCGGGGCTTCCAAATGCCTGCTCGAAATAGTGGCCATAGCCCTTTATCGCCTGTACGTGCGCCACCAAGGTATCCAGCGAAGTAGCCATCTCTACGTGGTCCTGCGTGGGCAGCAACACCTGATCTTCCAAGGTCTGGGCTCTGCCATCCCACATAAAACTGTTGTAAAACGCCACATTGTAGAGCGTCATCGCATTACGCTTACCCACACGGCGCCCATGTCCATTCGCTAGACTTTTTCCATCACCGAAACCCAACTGTGGTTCATGGCAGTTGGCACAGGAAATCTGCTTCGAGGCCGACAGCCGTGGGTCAAAAAATAGCAGCTTACCCAGCTGTGCCTTTTCCTTGCTGTAGGGATTGTAATCCGGATAGCTGACAGCCGGCAAAGCGCCAATTTCTTTAAAATAAGGCTTTACAGATTCATCAATATGCGGCGCTGGCCACGATGCGGCATTACCGCTGCTGTATAAGCGCCGAAGTTCCGCCAAGCTGTAATCCGCTATCGTCTGCGATATAAAGGATAGGATAAATAGCGGCATGGTGCAAACCGATGCCGCTATGATTTTTTTTGTTTTCACCTGCTCTCTTCTCTTTTTTGTAGCATATGACCTAAAAGCCAAACGCCAGTGTTACACGCATATCGTAGCGTTCGGTTTCTGGACGCGACAGCGTCGTGCGGCTTAACTCGGGCAGGTTGACGGCTTTCGTATAGCCCCCATCTGCCGTAAGCCGTAAAAAGTTCTTGTTGTTCAACGGCTGTCTGTAGCCTAGGTGTACCCTCCCGCCCCAAGTATCTGCTTGGTTATAGATAATATCATGGTAGAAGACGTACTGATGGAAAATGTTTTCGTTGATGGCGGGTAGGCTCCAGTGCATGGCCGTATTTTGGCTATATAATGCGGACAGCCCCAACTCGATATGCTGTTCAGCGCTTAGCTGATAGGTAAACAGGCTGGACAGGCTAAGGTCTAGTCGGCTGTAATCAAAAGTAGCACTGATGCCTCCATCGCGGCGCACCTCATTTGTCAAACCCACACGAGCTTCGTAGAGCTGCTGCCAACGTTGCTGCAGCACTTGGTAAGAAAGATTCAAGCTGTGCGCATCATATTGATAAGCATAATTCGCTGCATTTCCACTCTCGATAACCTTGTCCTTCCCCCGGTTGTTTGCGGATTTAAGATGCGCCATATAGCGTTTGTTATCCCGTCGCAAATCCCACAATAATTCATAGTTGAGCTTCTTGAGGCGGTAGTCATCCAAAGCGTTGTTGCGCGATTGGTTGCGCAACACTTGGCTGTATGCCTGCTCCTCCTCGCCATACTGTGCCTTACCATAAAACTTTCCTAAATCACTTTGCCAAGATAGGTAAAGCGCGCCGCCATAACGCTTCATATCGTTTTGGTAGTTCATATCTTTTTCCAGCAGCCAATCTTCGAGCTTCCAGCCATAGCCGCGAACGATATAGTTAAGATAGGGCGATTCTACCGCCACTAGTGCGCGTTGATCATCCCGAAATGCAATTTCGACATTTTCTTGTCCGTAGCCGTAGTGTCCTTCCACGCCCAGTTCTACTGTATTGCCCAGCTTGGCACTCAAGCCCAACCTGCCGTTTACCTGAATCTCATCGATATTGCCTCGCGGGTCATTGTTACTGAAATGGTTTCCGATCTGGTAATCAAGCCCACCGAATACGGAGAATCTATCTTTGGCAAAGTACCGCTGTCCGCGTGCTTGGATGTTGTAGTTCGTGCGCTCGTAGTGGTTGTATCCATATGAACCGAAGTACCAGGGCGACGAGGGATTGTGGCGTGTCTTGTGGCCAAAGCGTGTGCTGTCTTCGATCGTGTTGCTATAGGCAAAGCGCCCCCATAACCTAACGTCTTTAACCGTCACGCTACCTTCGCTGTTGAAATTGATGTTTCGTGCTTTTTGCGCATCCTGTGCCGCACGATAGTCTCCCGCCTGTGTGCCATAGCCAAGCTGTAAAAGGGTCTGACGAGCCTCGACAGATTCTTTGAGCCACATCGGGTTATCGACTGAGAAGTAACGAACTTTGCGCTGTAAACTGTCCCGCGTGTCGTTTTCCTGTGCATGCCCTTTGCTAAAGAACAGTGTTGCTACAAGTGCTATTGTATAGATAATATATTGCTTTTTCATTGAACTGCTAGATAATAAGCTTCTAATCGGCAAATCCCTTCGGTGCGGCCTTCATAGAGGTAAAGTCTTCGGTAGAATTGTTGGAATCTTTCAGTATGCGTCTGCCGTTGACGATTTCTTTTGTCTTACGGATTACCGAATTGGAAGAGCGCTGTCCACCGGTTACGGCGATAAAGCCGGCATCGGTTTTTGCATTTAGCCGTTTGGGATATTGGGTCGATGTAGAGGATTGTAATTCCACGGCATCTATGATATTTGCTACGGGTATCTGTACATACGTTCCTGCAGTCGTTACCCGACCATCGGTATACGGACGGTCGTATGTCTTCCAAGTTTTGACCTCCCCCATACCGGCATCCCTAAATATAATCCAACTATCCTGTCCTGTTTGACTCATGATGAGGTCTGTGCCATTGCTACGCCTTACCACCACGACATTGGGTACATTGGGGTTATCCACGTCAGATGCCAGTGGCCGCGTCACGCCCTCTTCGGTGGCGTAGTGTGCTTCGAAATCAGCCTGACTCAAATCCACTGTTAGATCTGGATTTTGAACGGAAATCGTCTTACCATCCGTTCCTTGATAGGGCGATTTATGGTTCGCCGCTGTGGCCGCCAACACAATGCTTTCTCCGGGCAAAATCGGGTAGTCAGTGCCGCTGCCCGGTATGCGCAGTATCGTTGCTGCGTATACATAATCTTCATTGGCTTTGATGTTAGAAGGCATGCCGTAGGATTTGCTCCAATCATATTGCATGCTATTGGGCAGGTAGACGTAATTCGTACTTTTACTATTCGCACCAAATGCCTCCGCTATGTATAAGCTATCGGCGTATTGCACAATCTCTGAATTGTTGTATATCTCGATAAATTGATCACGAAAACTAGCACCTTGAGTGGCATGCGAGCCCGCATAGTAAATTTGCTTAATGACCAGCGCGCCGTAACTTCCGTTCAGCAAGCCCAGCTCAAATTCTTTGCTGGAGCTTTCGTTGATTTCAAAGCGGGTAGCCTGTGAGCTAAAGGATACATCAAAGTCTTCATCGAGATCAAAAAGATCATTAAAGTATTCTTTCTTGAACACGGCCGTAGCTTGCAACGTATAAGCATTTGGCGCGAGGCTTTTCACACTAAAAGTACCCTCGGGCTGTAGTGAATCCCGAAATACCAACCGCCCCTCTGGATCAAAAACGCTCACCACAATGCTATCTAACGGTAGCTTAGCGCCATATTCTTCACTCAAGAAACTGGCTTTAATCTGTATATCTACTGGTTTATTCTCTGGAAACACATCTCTTTGGCAACCTCCTAGCATGATGAGTAGGCCAAAGAAAAGAAATCTAAAAATAGTAAGCTTATGCATGTCTTTATAATTTTAAGCGAAGTTGCGCACCATAGGTAGGTTTGCTGTTCGGGATAATCAATGTATTGTCTGACCGTACGTATTGCGGACGATAGTTGAAAACGTTGTATACGTTGAATGCTAGCGTTAGCCGCTTGGATATTTCCTTGGAAATATTGAGGTGGAAATTTGTATAAACGCCGGGCTGATTCTGATTGTTGATCAATTCTAACGGCCGCAAAAGATGCGCGTAGTTCGCGTTACTCTCATCAAAAGTATTAATCGGGAAATAAGTACCATCGGCCGTGTAGTAGCCAATAGGTATACCGTCACGCTCGCTCGTATTCGTTTTGTTCAATATGTTAAATTCCGAGACAAAGTTTATCAGCAATTTGGCCGATGGAATATGCGTACTACTGGTAAGGGCCGCATTGCTAGACCAAGTGGTGCGCGCAAGCAAGGGGTATATCCCTACTGTAGCGTAACCAGGATCGGTGCCGGGGTTGGTAAATATCTGTTGGTTAGACGTTCCCTCCAGCGGATAGTAGGTAGAACGAGTAATACCGCCGCGTATATTGAAGGATGTCTGTATGGCATCCCACTTCGGTGTAGAAAGCAATAGCTCTACCCCATTGTTCACGGTCTTTCTGCCGTTGGCAAAAGTTCGTCTTGTTAACCGATATTGTTTTTCGCCATCAATGATATAGGGCAACTCGGCCGCAGCATCAGGATTGGCCGTATAATGATCGAGAAAGATGGTCTCATAGTCTACCCGGGTAGCGATGTCGCCAAATGTCCGCTTATCATAAATGTTGATGTTCCATTTGAATCCACGCTTGGCATAGGCCACTGAAAACTCCAACTGTTGGGATGATGAGGGCTTGAGGTTGGAATTGTCCGGCATATACCGATCTACATAAAGCAGATACAGGGAGTTGGCCTCATCTATTGCCCCATTATCGTTCACGGCTGTATATTGAAAGAGGGGAATTTCATAAAATAAGGGGCCGGGATATAACTGTGCCAGTGCAGGCGCTTTGCTACCGAATCCATAGGCTAGGCCAAGGCGCAGATCGGGCGTAATTTCATAGTTCAGATTGGCCCTTGGCGACGCAGTAAGGTAACGTTCGAAGAGGTCCATCCGCGAACCTACTCGCACGTTCAAAGGCTTATCTGCCAAGTAGGCTGTAAAGACATCTTCCACGTAGAAACCCAATTGCTGCTGTGCATGGATCATGGAGAAATCATAGTAGCGCTCAGACTTGCTGCTGCCCGTAGATGTCCATGTATTCTGCCGTGGGCGTGTAGGATCTATAAGCTGCCCGCGCCCCATATTTTTGGAGTAGTTAAAATTACTACCAAACGTGAGGGTGTGCATGATGCTGCCCGTAGCATAAGCTCCTGTAAGATCAAAACGGGCAGAAAAATCGATGGGCTTTCCTTCTATATTGGTCACAGCGGTATAGATTCCCGGCGCGTATGTACCCTCGGTAACGCCCGTCTCGGTAGCATCGGTATACACGACAAAAGCACCATTTTTATGTTCCTCCTTGTAGGTATTTTGATAGTTTTGGCTATAGCGCAGGTTTAATCCGATGTTGGTCAGGAAACTGTTCTCCACGCGATAGTTTGTTCGGTTGCTGGCCGAAAAGTTGGACGACTTGAAGCGTACCATGCTGGCCGTAGGATCATCGGGATCGACCAAGACACGATCGAGGTTTTTGCCATAATCTACGGCAAAGGTATTGGTAAATGCTCTATTGACGCCGGCGGAGGTTGTCCACATCAGGTTTGTACCGATACGATCATAGGATTTTAGCTTATCGCGGTTGTCTTGGAAAGAGCGTGTAAAATTACCTCCAATGGTGAATGCCCCGAGTTTCGCGGTTTGAAAGCCCTTATTCAGGCCATAAGAAGTTGCATTGTCGCGCAACTGTACATTAAATGTAAAAGGTGTATATCCCGCCATGCGGTTGATAACAATGGCACCATTGGTCATATCGCCATATTTGGCAGAGGAAATCCCCGCTATTACTTCGATGTTATCAATATTATCTACCGCTATCTGCCGCAGATCGGTACCACCAAAGGTATAGTCTCCAGTATAATTGCTAAGTCTATTATCACTACCGTAAAGGCCCGATGATGCTCCAAAAACATAGGACGACCCCATACCGTCAAGTCCCGGGTTTCGTGTCTGCATATTGGCATTGTTGGATAGGGCAATCCCATCCATAATGACGGCTACACCAAAGGAATTGTTGAGTGAAAAAGCATCTCGGGTGTGCGAATTGCCAGTTGATAGTGATGCGCCCCGCAAATTAGCCTGTTGCACCTGTTGCAGGGAAGGCGGCGCAATCTTTTGGCCAGGTACAAGGTTCAGGAGGTCGTTTAAGCTTAGTGCACCCGACTGCTCAATTACCTCACGGTTGATGTAGAGTGAGCTATTGCTTTCCAAATTTTTGTTTACCTGAGGCGCAACGGCAATTTCTTCCAGCCCCACGCTCAGTAGCGGCAGGCTGATAGCAGGCAAGGTTTTACTTCCTCCACGCAAGTCGACATCAACAGTTTTACCTTGCCGACCGATCATAGATACCGTAAGGTGAGCGTCCTTTAAGCGCTGCGTCGCATACTTAAATTGAAAGTTCCCTTGCTTGTCGGTCACATAGTATTGATTGAGCTCCTTCAAGAACACGGATACATAGGGCAATGGTTGGCCTGCTTCATCCACAATACGCCCAGACAACTGGGCTACAGCAGATTTGGCCACCAAGATGTTGCGCCCAGCAATCTCCATATCCAGCCCGAGGTGATCTTCCAGCTGTTGCAGCACCTGCTGCAAGGTTCCCTGCAGCGTGATGCTCAATCTTTTATCCGTGTGGATGAGGCTTGCGTCATAGAGAAAGCTATATCCGGCTTGTCGTTCGATCTGTTCAAAAACAGCGCGTAGGGGTTGATTCTTACTTTCGACACGAAGTAGTTGTTGACTGTAACCATGAAAACTACTGAGCGAAAGTACGGCGGTTAATAATAATGTGCATGCTTGCGTCAGACATACACGGGCGTACTTGTTCATTTTTTATTTTTGTTTAACAATAAGGGTATTCGATTCTAGTAGGAAGTGGTAATTCGTTGTAAAATTGAGCTTTTCAATCACCTGCTCGAGGGTTTCATGTTGTATGGTACCGGAAAATGCTAAATGTACACCCTCATTCGGTTGCACCTCAATACCATATTTGCGGCGCAGTTGCCGTGCTACTTCGGGGAAATCCGCGTTATCAAAGAAGAGGGTACCTTCTATACGTTCTCGCTCGCGATCAGCATCAAAGGGCTCGACTTTAAATGTTTTATGGTCTTTATTATAGACAAATGCCTGTCCTGGTTCCAACAGCTGCTTCAGCTGTTGGTTAGACACTTCAACCTTCCCCCGAAAGAGGGAAACCTGTAGCTGCCCATCCTCTTCAAAAGCATGCACATTAAAAGCTGTACCCAGCACACGGATCGAGAAATCACCCGTTTGGATGATGAAGGGCTTTGTCTCATCATGTGCCACATCAAAGAAAGCCTCGCCCTGCAGCTGTACCACACGTATGCTATCCGAGAAAGCAGCCGGATAGGCAAAGGTAGATGTTGAGCTCAGCCGTACTTCTGTGCCATCCGCCAAACGTAGGTTCATGAGTTTGCCGGCAGGCACCATCTGTTTCAGCAGTGCCACGCTAGCCTCGTCAACTGCCGTGGGACGACGAAAGTACCATATCGCTCCCAACCCTACGGCCAATGCGATGCTCGCCGCAGCAATCCAACGTCGGGTTGCTAGGCGGCGCAGGGGTCGTCGATGCGTGCTCTCTTGCTGATCTAAAAATCTAAGCAGCCTAGCTCTTTCCACAGATATCTCTTCTACCGTGGGCCGCGAGGCCAACGCTATAACCAGCTGTTTGGCTTCATCAAGCAACTTTTTACGTGTCGGATCATCTTGCGACCACCGCTCCCATCGATCTGTCGCAACGACGTCGTCTTGCAAACAGTAGTCGATGAACGATTGATCGCTGATCAGCTCTTCTACAGTTGGGTTATCCATGTTCATACAGCCTGTGTTTATAGGGAAGTGTAGAAAAACCTTATTTTTTACCTGTTTTTATTTAGAAAAAATTCAAATAAAAACTCAAGACACTTATTTACAATAAATTAATTTAAAAAAAACCCAACTAATTTTGCGGAGACAGCTCACAATGAGCAACGAATACAAGAAGAAATAATAGCCTATGCTAAAGCTGCGTAGAAAAACAATATCTTTAGCATATATAAGCACAAATCAGAGAATGGAGAATTTTGAAACGGAGCGACTAATTTTGAAGCCGGCCTCGCGTGAGGACGCAGCGTTTTTCTTACAACTGTATAATATGCCTAAGTTTATCCAATTTATTGGCGATCGAAACCTCCGTACAATAGAAGATGCGGAGCAGTATATACAAAATCGTTTCCGTCCACAATTTGATAAGCTGGGCTTTGGAAACTATGTGGTTGTTTTGCGCGAGACCCAAGAAAAAATCGGTGCTGTAGGCATCTTTGAACGCGAAGGATTGGATGTGATGGATATTGGTTTTTCGTTTCTCGAAGCCTATGAGGGCAAAGGCTATGCCTACGAATCAGCGGCTCATCTCAAAGAAACCATTGGAGAGCGGTATGGCGTTAAGCGTATCTCGGCCATCACCACGCAAGACAACTACGCATCACAGAAACTAATCGAGAGACTTGGCTTAACCTTTCGCAAGCACGTGGTTCTTCCGGATGAAAACGTAGAACTGCGCTATTACGACAACGATTAGACCTTGGCTTACCAAAGCCTTCCACTAAGCAGCAGCAGTAGGAATGCTTGCCCGCGAAGGTTTTTTATAGCCTCGTAAATAACGTTGTAAACCGTACGGACAGCAGCATTTTCTAAGGCGGCAATCTCTTCATACGATTTGTTCTGGAAAAATTTGAGGTCGATATAGCGCTGCTGCTTTTTGGTCAGCTTTGCGAGAGCCTCTTTTAATTTCTGCTGCATTTCGTAGGCCTGTTCCATCGCAATCTGCTGGTCCTCAAAAGACTCCTCTGCCGGTTCCTCAACAAAGTCCGAAACCATGATCGGTGCCGATTTCAACTGCCTAAAAACAATACGCTTGAGCCAAGTAAAAAGGTAAAATTTGGGATCTCGCACATCTTCCGGCAGCCGCTCGCGCGATTCCCACAGTTCGCAAAACAGCAGGTGAATACACTCCTTTACCATTTCGCGATCTTTACACAGAGATAGCGCATAGTGAAACAGCGGCTCATACAGTGCATCGTACAGCATTATAAAACGCTGCTTATCGCCATTCCGAATATCCAACCATGCCTGTTCCATTGTGTGAGGTCTGCAAATGTACAATATTGTTTAGAATAATTATAAATAACAGTAGACAATATTTTCTTTTGCCGATGGATGGCTTTACGGGTCGCTAGGGTCCTGCTAATGTACGATCGGCAATTGCGTGATCCGCAAGGTCGAACAGCCATAGGGCACTAAGGTTATAGCCTCTTCTTCTCCACTCGTCTCGGTATAGGGCATCGGCAACGGCCCTGCCATGTTTTTATACAACGTCCACGACGGGATCTTCTTGGCTTTGGTTTTCAATAAAATGGGGCTATTTTGTAGGTTCCAAGGATAAGCCGTCTCTGCAGTCGGCCGTAGCTCTACTTTAAAATTAGCTTCAGGAGCATGTACCGCTTTCTCCAAGAGACCATAGTTCCAGTCGGATTGCGGGTAGACTTCAAAAAAGTCACCAAATTGGGCATCACTAACTTTCCGCCAACGCTCGTTTATTTTTAGCGCAAATACCAACGGACCGCGCTCCACGGCTATGGATTGCTCTGCCCATCGGCTGGTATGTATATGCATGGGCAGCTCTAGTCTTACCTGATCAGCATTTTTCCATACCCGCTGCACAACAGCAATCTTGCCGGCTTGCACATCGCCGGTCCACAGCACCTCGTTGACATAAATCTTGGCCTCTTTGGCCCAAGAAGGAATACGGATATGAAATGGAAAATCAGTTTGTCCTTTAAGCTCCATTTGAAAAGTTACCTGATCTTCAAAAGGGTAGCTCGTTGTTTCGCTGATCTTCACCCGTCTACCTGTAGGCAAGGTAGTTTCCAGCGTGCTAGGGCCGAAAACCAAGGCCGCTAGACCGCCATCCGCACTATGGTACCACAGGTTTTGCACCAACTTCGGCCAGCCTTGGTGCATGTTTGCCGTACAACAGGGATAGCCCGTTAACAGGCCAAAGCATTGATCGGTTCCTGCATGGTTATTATCTTCAAAAAAATTGCGCTTCGCCTTGCTGATCAATACTTGGTTAGCGGTCTGAAAATATTGTCGATAGTCAAAATCATCTGTTGCCTGAGTAGGCATCGCGTTGTAGGCAATCTTTTCGATCTTATCGGCAAAGGCCACCTCCCCTGTTATGGGCAGCATGCTCTCCAACGAGAAAAGCATCTCCACCACCGAGCAAAACTCAATCCCCTGCGTA
This sequence comes from Sphingobacterium bambusae, assembly GCF_033955345.1. Classification (NCBI taxonomy): domain Bacteria; kingdom Pseudomonadati; phylum Bacteroidota; class Sphingobacteriia; order Sphingobacteriales; family Sphingobacteriaceae; genus Sphingobacterium; species Sphingobacterium bambusae. Next base: position 4,644,275 of record NZ_CP138332.1, on the reverse strand, counting down.
GGAGCGTTACCATGCATCGGCTCATCACCTCCATACATGCCCTGTGCCTGCCCATGAAAACGCTCGATATCAATAAATGCGCGCTTTACAGCTTCGACATATTGCGGATCCGGATTTTGTTGAAAAAAGATCACCGGAGTCTTGATTCCCTGCGCCAAATTAACACAGTGAAAACTTTGCAATTGCCCTACATGTAGACGATCGATAAGCGCAGAATCGAAAGGATAGCGGTTGCCCACATTGAACGGGTAAAGGTGCGCCACATCCGATTGTTTCTCGGGCATAGGATTGTTGAATACGCGCTCATACGGAAACGTCTGTGTGTAGATGAGGTTACCCAAATCAAGCAGAAAGGAGTCGCCGGTAATATTATATAACCAATAGACGATCATTAGGTTGTCTGCTCCACGCCGATTGGCCCAAAAAGTCCAAGTATCCAGTGGCGTCTTCGGAAGTTCGCGTAGCTGATAGCGGAAATAGTTTGTCAAGACCGGCAACACCCTTTTATCCTGTGTCGCCTCATAATATTGCTTCAGCACTTTGAGCATCACCATGCGCGGCCACCAGTCGGCCAAGGGTTCGCGTTGTATACCCGCCTCAGCCTGTCGCGGCTGCGCTGTTGGTCGCGGCCCCAAGTAGCCATCTTCCCGCTGGTTGCGCAAGGTCCACTCTACCCAAGATTTAGCTTTGGCGATCAATCCTTTATCGCCCGTTTGATAGGCCAAAGGCAGCAAACCATCAATCCAATAAGGACCGCGTTCCCAAGCATCACCATCGCCTCCCAGCCATGCATTACGTGCGCCCACCACCTCTGGGTAGCGTACATCCAGATTTCCAGTTAGGCCGGTTTTCATCCGTTCTAGCTGCTGCCGAAGCCAACCTTCGGCCTGAATATCGCCTATAGCCACTTCCATATAAGAGTTTGGACGCAAAGGAGCCTTATTTTGCCGCTGTCCGAAAACGAGTTCGCTTGAAAAAAACGATAAGGTGAAGACCAAAGGCCACAGATGTTTCGCTAGCATCATATTCTACATCAGGTTTTAGATAGCCCGCATATAACAGGCTGTTGATTACTATCTAAAGCTAGCATATATTCCCTTAAATACCAACTAAATCGAATAAGGCAATCCTAATCAAAAGCGAATCAAGGCAATTATCATCCCAAAGCAATCTTCATTCCGACCAAAAACTAAACACTTGTTTAAATTAAACAATTGTTTAATTTTGTCCCGAAATTTCAATCATCCCATGGAATTAAACAACAAACAACTGGAAATTATAGGCATTGCCAAAGCGCTGTTCGCACAGCATGGATTCGATGCGACCTCCGTGAGAGACATCGCCCAGCGTGCGCAAATCAATGTGGCCATGATCAACTATTACTTCAATTCGAAAGAAAATCTGTTGGAGGTATTGATTAAACATGGCATTGAAGCCTATAAACTGGATGCCAGCCAATATAATACCGAAGCGGACGCTTTCCTACGATTGGAGAAAATGGTAGAACATTATGTAGAATCCAAATTTTCGGATCTGCACCTCTACCAAATTTTGACCAACGAAGCCAACAACAAAAAGAGGGAATCCTACTCCATTCTATTTAAGGAGCTTCGCAGGCACAACATCCAGTGTCTACGCGAGGTCATTTCTTACGGTGTAGAACAAGGAGTATTCCATTTTTACGATCCCGTCTTATTGCATACCAGCATGATCGGCACCTTCCTGAACTTCAAGATGAACAAATCGGTCATAGAAGAGTTTATTGACATTCCGAAAGGGATGAGCTTCGAAGAATACCTCAAAATTGAGCTTACAAAACATCTAAAATATATACTGAAAGCTATTTTAACATATGAAAATTAAATATTGGAGTACAACTTGTCTGTTGTTAGCGACAAGTGTATTCGGCTTTGCACAAGAGAAAAAACATCTCGAACTGGAAGAGGTCATTCAGTTGGCCGCCAGCCAATCCTCCAACGCCAAATTGTTGGATGCACAAGTAAAGACCAGCCAACTGAAGTACGAAGAGGCGAAGGACAGCCGTCTTCCGGACAGCAAGATTTCGGGCACTTACTTGGCCATCAACAATCCCACCGTCGATCTGAAGATGCCGATGGGTTCTGGCGATGGTTTGGGTATCTCCACCAATCAGCTGTTTATTGGCCAGCTATCCATCAATATGCCGTTGTATACGGGTGGAAAGATCAAGAACGGTATCAAAAGTGCGGAAGACAGCTGGAAAGCCACAGCCTACGAAAGCTTGGCCTCCAAGGAACATCTTTCGTTAAATGCCGTGCATCTTTACCTTGGTCTATACCAAGCCCAACAGACGGCAGATCTCATTGCCGAGAATATCAAAAAAGCAGAGCAACAAGTGGTAGACTTTAAGGCGATGGAACAGAATGGTATCATCGCACGCAACGATCTGCTTAAAGCAGAATTGCAGCTATCCAACTTTAAAGTGGCCCATCAAGAGGCACTCAAGAATGCGAAGGTCATCAACTACCAACTAAATACCTTACTGGGCTTTGACGAGCATACCGTTATTGAGCACATCAGCTTGGACGCTGTGCAGCCCGTTGATGAATCGCTTGTCGAAGATCATGCCGAGCGCAACGAAATTAAATCTTTGCTATCACAAAAGGATGTGGCACAAGACCAGCTGAAGATTAGCAAAGCGGCCTACCACCCGACCTTGTTTGCCACCGGTGGTTACGCGGCGCTGCACGTGCAAAACCTCGTGACCGTGACCAATGCGGCCAACATAGGCTTAGGAGTATCATACGATATCGGCTCCCTCTATAAAAACAAGAAGAAGATCCGCGTGGCACAGCAGCAGCTAAGCAATATCGATGACAACATCGCCCTGACCAACGACAAGATCAGGAACGAGATCAACGAGGCCAAAGAAAACGTCAACTTGGCCAAGAAGAAAAATAGCCTCTACGCAGAAGCACTAGCACAGTCAAACGAAAATTACCGCATCGTGAAAGATAAATATGAGAATGGCGTTGCCGACACCGACGATCTACTTGAGGCAGATGTGCAGCAGCTACAGAGCAAGATCAACCTCGCCATTGGCGAAGCGACCCTTATTGAAAAATATTACGACCTATTACTCGCAACCGGACATTTCAACATTAAATAACCCTGTATAACAACATGGAAACGACAACAGAACATAAAAAACCTGCAAATAAAAAATTCATTATCGTATTTGCACTAGTCGTCCTTTTGGGCGGCGGATTTGGCATCTATAAATACAACCACAGCCAAGCGCACGAAACCACAGATGATGCACAAGTAGAGCGCAACCTCACGCCCATTCTACCACGCGTGGGCGGATACATCGAGCAAGTATATGTACACGACAACCAGCTCGTTAAAAAAGGAGATACCTTGTTTACCATTCAACCGGTAGACTATGAGGTACGTGTGCAAGAGGCGCGCGCAGCAGTGCTGGTTGCCGAGAGCTCGTTGGAGGTATCCAAAGCGGATGTCTTCGCTACCAATGCCAATGTAGCCATCTCGGATGCGACGATACTTTCCAATACCGGAACGATCGAAGCAGCCGAAATTCGCGCTAAGCAGGCCAACAACGATTTCGATCGCTATGCCAACCTTTACAAAAACCACTCGATCACCAAACAACAGTATGAGCAGGCACTGACGGCCAAACTGGAAGCTGACAAGCAAGTGGAAGTATTGCAGCAGCAACGCAAGGCTAGCAGCTCCCAAAAGGCAGCCGTTATGAGCAAAACCGACGTGGCTAGCAAGCAAACTTCCGTGGCACAGGCCAATATTGAAAAGGCCAAAGCCATGCTAAAGGCAGCTGAGCTTAACCTTTCCTACACCGTAGTTACAGCGGCTGTAGACGGGCAGGTATCCAACATCAAGCTACAACCCGGACAGTTTGTCAACCCCGGTCAATCCCTTTTCTACGTTATCAACAACAGCGAGACCTGGGTAGTAGCCAATTTTAAAGAAACCCAGCTGAACAAAATAAGAGCCGGACAAAAAGTAGAAATCAAAGTAGATGCCTTTCCGGATGATATTATCGAAGGCGAGGTACAGTCGTTCTCGCCAGCTACAGGCTCTCGGTTTTCCTTGCTTCCGCCAGACAATGCTACCGGAAACTTTGTAAAAACCGTACAACGGCTTCCTGTTAAAATAACATTTACAACTGCCAATAAGCCGGAGGTCATTGCTATGCTGAGACCAGGAATGAATGCAGACGTAGATGTTCATGTAAAATAAACTATGGAACCTTTATCCGATCAAAATAATCTTGTCGAATACGGTTTCAAACGCATACTGATTACCTTCACCTGTATCTTGTGTGCGCTCTTGGAAATCGTCGATACGACCATCGTCAATGTGGCGCTCAACGATATGAAGGGTAGCTTAGGCGCCACCCTGACCGACGTGGCTTGGGTCATCACGGCCTATGCCATTGCCAATGTAATCATCATTCCGATGACCAGCTGGCTATCGCAACAATTTGGACGCCGCAACTATTTTGCGGCCTCCATCATCCTGTTTACCATTTCGTCCTTTCTATGTGGGAATGCCAACAACATTTGGGAACTGGTGGCCTTCCGCTTCTTGCAGGGTATGGGCGGCGGCGCATTGTTAGTGACCGCACAGACCATCTTGACAGAAACCTACCCGCCGGAAAAACGCAGCATGGCGCAAGCCATCTACGGGATGGGCGTTATTGTAGGCCCAACGTTAGGTCCTCCACTGGGTGGATACATCGTAGACAACTTCTCGTGGCCTTACATCTTCTATATCAATGTACCGCTGGGTATTTTGGCCACCATCATGACCATCTACCTCGTAAAAAGTCCACGCTATGGCCAAAAGCAATCGGCCAAGGAAGTCGATTGGTGGGGTATGGTATTCTTGATTATGTTCATTGGCTCCCTACAGTTCGTTTTGGAGCATGGACAGCAAGACGACTGGTTTGAGGATCCAACTATTGTAGTGCTCTCCGTCTTATCTTTTCTTGGGCTTTTCTTCTTTATCTGGCGCGAGCTCACCTACGCAAAGCCCATTGTCAACCTTAGTGTACTGAAGGACAAAAACCTGCAGATAGGTACCATCATGAGCTTTATCCTCGGGTTCGGTCTATTTGGTTCCACCTTCATCATTCCTATATATACACAGTCTATCCTAGGCTGGACGGCTACCGATGCGGGTATGTTACTCATTCCGAGTTCCATTATGACGGGCTTGATGATGCCTTTTATCGGTAAGATGATACAGGCAGGCGTTCCCCAGAAATATATGGTTGCCTTAGGTCTATGTATATTCTTTGGCTACTCTTTCTTTATGTACAGCATCATCACCAACGATACCGGTAGCGAACATATGTTTTGGCCGCTCATTATCCGAGGAGTTGGTCTAGGCTTGCTTTTCGTTCCTGTCATGACGCTTTCCCTCTCCACCTTATCGGGAAAAGCTATCGGCGAAGGAGCTTCCTTCACGGGCATGAGCAGACAGCTAGGCGGATCTTTTGGTATCGCGCTGATCACCACCTTTATTTCTCGAGACAGCCAGCACCACCGTGTCGATCTGATATCGCATATCGATCCATCCCGTTTTGAGGTACAGCAACGGATAGAGGGTCTGCAGGCTTCCTTCATGAGCAAGGGATTCTCAGCCAACGAGGCCTTGGCTAAGGCACAACAACTCATCGAAGGATCGGTGATGAAGCAGGCCACCATCCTCTCCTATATGGATGTGTTCCTCTACCTCGGCGTGCTGTTTTTGGTCTGTGTACCTTTTGTACTTTTTATAAAACAAGGAAAGAATAAAGTAGACACTTCCAACTTACATTAAGCGTCAAGCATCCCCACAAAAGCTCCCTGCGAAAGGCTCCATCCTCTTGCAGGGAGCTTTTTCTTTGCCAGTGGTTAAACCAGCCAAAAAGGAAGACAACCAACGAATTACATTTTTTCAAAAGAAAGGGAAGAATACCGACCCTATTTTTCACTTTTTGTAGAGTAACTACGACAATATGGTTAAACACATAAATAAAATCATAAAGGTCAATTCTCCTTAGCAAAAATTTGGTTAGACATTATAAAATTATTCAATAAAATTCACTAAAAAGTGAAAGACTATAACCCCTTGCTAGACAAGCGCAAGAACTAGAAAAAAAAATTAACAATCACTTGATATATTCAAGATAAATAATGAATTTTATCCCCCGAACACTATACACAATTAAAGGTAATTCTTACCATGGCACGAAAAAAAAACCAAGTAACAGAACCTATCGAGGCTCTTCCTGTGAAGAAACCTAGGAAGGTTGTATCCGGACCTATCCGGGACAAAGAAAAAACAAAACGGAGACTGATAGCAACCGTAGGGAAAGTTTTGCAGAAATACACTTACTCTGGCTTAACGATTACCAATATTGCGAAGGAATCTGGGCTCAATCCAAAATTGATTTATCTATACTTTGGTAGTTTAGATGGTTTGATCGAGGAATACATTTTGGAGAAGGATTTTTGGTCGGCGAAGTCGAGAACACATCTTACGGAGCTCCTAGAGCAACCTGAAACGATTGGTTCAACAGCTATAAACGAGGTGATGCAACTTCAGTTTGACTCCTTTTTAAAGGACAAGTCGATCCAACGTATTATCCACTGGGAGATGGGCATGAAAAACAAGCTACTTCGCAAGGTAGCCGATGATCGTGAAGATATGAGCAACCAACTGTTGGCACATATCGACTCGACCTTCGAAGGTACTGATGTGGATATCCGCGCAACATTGGCTCTTGTATTGGGAGGTATTTACTACCTTACTTTACATGCCAAAAACAACGGTAGCACCATTGCAGGCATAGACATCAACGAAGACGAAGGCAGAGAGCGCATCGAAAACGCTATCGAACGGTTGATCTCGCGCGATTTTGAAGCTGTTGCACAAAGCGAGCCGAAAAAACGCCCTGCGAAAAAGAAGTAGCCCTTAGAAGCTGTCAGAAAGTACGTATCCTGCGCCCACTAGCACTCTGCAGATAAATTACAGAGCGCGCTACAGGCACCAATAACACAGGGTACATCTTTTTGACAGCTTTCTTCTTTATTTCTCAACCGATTTCCCACAACGCCCCTTTCCAAATGCGTACTTTATCCGCTTGATATCCCGATTTAATGCCGTATTTTAGTTGCTTTGATCATCTACACCGGAAATATGGCGGACACAACAACCTTCAACTATTATTTAACAATTTTCCTCGTTGCAACCATCATAGCCATACTTTTGATCCTATGGATTAAACAGCGTAAAAATATTGAAGCCCTCCAAAAGCAGTTGTCCATCGTCGAAAACAAGCTACATGAGCAGCAGCTTTCCGAAATGGACTATAAGTTGAATCCGCACCTCTTCAAGAATGTACTCAACACCATTCAATCACACGCCTATCAAACCTACCATTCCTTGAATTCCCTCTCCAGCGTTCTGGACTATATTCTCTATGAGAGCAAGAAAAAATATGTTACCCCACATCAAGAGATCGACTTTGCACTTAGCTTGATAGAGATCTACCGCATCAAGCTGAGCCCATTGTTCGATCTGAAGATAAAAAAACAAATGCGCGAGAACGAACCTCTGTTTGACCAACGACTGATGGCTCCACTGCTGTGTATTGACCTTATCGAAAATGCATTCAAACATGCCGATCTGCAAAGTCCAAATTCTTTTATCTCCGTTACCTTTGTTTTTAAAGAAAACATCTTTTCGCTTACCGTAGCTAACAAAATATCCAGTAAGACGCCCTTGAAAAAAGAAAGACAAGGCGTAGGGACGGATCTGTTGACCCGCCGACTGGATGTTATATACCGAGACAACTATAAATTGGATAAATTTGTAGAAGGAGATGTTTATATCGCTCACCTAAAAATTGATTTACTTGAACACAAAGCTAAAATGCTTGCTGCTCGATGACGAGCTACCGAGCCTATCCTACCTCAAGTTATTGTGCGAGCAAATTCCACAGGTGGAAATTGTCAAAGCATACAATGATCCGCGCGATTTTTTGGCAGAATATACGTCGATCGATTTTGATGTGCTGATTACAGATATTGAAATGCCCCATATTAAAGGGGTAGAACTGGTGCAGTACCTACAAGGAAAAGCCGTGATATTTACCACGGCCTATGACGAATATGCCGCCGACGCATTCGACCTACAGGCCATTGATTACGTGAGAAAACCCCTGCAGCTGGAACGCCTGCGCCAGGCCATCGCAAAGGCGAAGCTATGGCAGGAAAAGGCTGGCGACAAAAAGCCGCTATTTATTCAGGTCAACAGCGATAAGGGTAAGTATCTCTTGTATTTCAACCAAATAGCCTTTATCACCACATCGAACTTAGACAGCCGCGACAAAGTAGTCCTGCTCAGCAGCGGGCAAGAGATCACCCTCAAGAATATAGCGTTCCAAACCTTGGAAGAAGCCCTTCCCAAGACTGCCTTTTGCCGTATCAACAAAAAGGAACTCATTGCCTTATCCATCGTTTCCTCCTTTTCGCATGATGAGATCAGCAGCACGCTACAACTGGATAATGGACAGCCAAGGACTTTTGGCCTGAGCGATAAATTTAAGACCAATTTCCTGCAAAAAATATCGGTATAAACAAACAGCATGAAACAGACTATTTCGCCGCACCGGATTTCAGCTATCGCTTGTTCAAGCAGTGGCAACAACAGGCTTCACCGTATAAAAAACTAGCTCATGCAAACCTTAAAGCGCATACTCTTCTACCTGTTAGCCATCAGTGGCTTTGCTACTATTATCTACTGGATTGTACAACGAGGCAAAGCTATGGAGAGCGGTCGCAATATTAGCTCCGATAACTTGTCGGGATCAGCATGGAGCGAGTTTATCAACACCTTGCAGCATAACCTGACACATCCCTTGGCGCTGCTCCTGCTACAGATTATTGTGATTATCCTCACCGCCCGCCTCTTTGGCTGGTTCTTTAAAAAGGTTGGTCAACCGACTGTAATCGGTGAGATCATAGCCGGCATTACCCTTGGTCCCTCTTTCTTGGGACACTATTTCCCGAATATAGCAGCGGCCTTGCTCCCCTTGGAGTCCTTAGACAACCTGCAGTTTCTTAGCCAGATCGGACTCATCTTCTTTATGTTCATCATCGGCATGCAACTGGATCTAAAAGTGATACAACGCCGGGCGCATGACGCTATCGTAATCAGCCATGCCAGCATCATCATCCCCTTTGTACTTGGTGTTTCCCTTGCCTACTTCCTCTACAGCAGCTTAGCGCCAGCAACGGTAGACTTCACATCCTTTGCGCTCTTCATCGGCATTTCCATGAGCATTACCGCCTTTCCTGTATTGGCGCGCATCGTCCAAGAGCGTGATCTTCAAAAAACCAAGCTGGGAACCCTCGTTATCACCTGCGCCGCCGCCGATGACGTTACCGCATGGTGCCTTCTGGCGATTGTTATTACCATTGTGAAAGCAGGAAACCTTGCCGGAACGATTTTCATCATCGCCATGGCGATAGCCTATGTTTTTTTCATGATCAAGCTGGTGCGCCCCTTTCTCCATCGTGTGGCCGACATGTATGCGAGCCGCGAAACCTTAAGCAAACCTATTGTCGCCATTTTCTTCATCAACCTACTCCTGAGTGCCTATTTAACAGAGGTAATTGGCATCCATGCCCTATTTGGAGCCTTTATGGCTGGCGCTATCATGCCGGACAATAGCAAGTTCAAAAATATCTTAACCGAAAAAATGGAAGACGTGGCGTTACTGTTACTTCTCCCGCTTTTCTTCGTATACACCGGACTGCGCACCGAGATAGGCATCCTACAAGATCGCTACCTGTGGCAGGTAACGGTAGCGGTTATCTTGGTGGCCATTGTAGGTAAATTGATCGGAAGCAGCGTCGCCGCCAAGCTACTGGGGCAAAATTGGAAAGATAGCTTAACCATCGGGACCTTGATGAACACTCGCGGCCTGATGGAGCTGGTGGTGCTCAACATCGGCTACGACCTAGGCGTGCTCACGCCAGAGATATTTACCATGATGGTAATCATGGCTCTAGTCACGACCTGCATGACCGGCCCTAGCCTGAACCTTATCGACAAGCTCTTTAAGCCAAAGAATACCAACATTCCCGACGAGGTGATCCGCGTGGGAAAATACAATATCCTCATTGCCTTTGGACATCCCGAGCGCAGCATCAATCTGCTCCGACTAGCCCATGAGCTTACCCGAAAGATGAACCGCAGCACCTCCATCACCGCGGTGCATCTAAGCCCCACCAACGACCTAAACCGGCTCAATGCAGCACAATATGAGCGTGATAGCTTTGCTCCGATCAGGGAGGAAGCACAGCGTCAAGAGCTGCAGATAAACAGCATCTTCAAAGCGTCCAACAACTTAGAAAGCGAGATTGTAGAAATCGCTAATGAAGGCGACTATGACCTCCTGCTCATCGGCGTGGGGCAATCCATCTTTGATGGAAGCGCGCTCGGTAAAATTTTCGGCTTTACCACACGCATCATCAACCCCGAAAAAATAATCTACCGCGTGATGGAAAAAGAAAATCCTTTGGAGGCTTCTATTTTTTCGGACAGTACCCAACAGATATTATATAAATCACGTATCACCGTGGGCGTGTTCTTTGACAAGGGATTCGAGCAGGCCGACCATATCCTGCTATTCATCTTCACCAAGCACGACCTCAAGCTGATCCGCTATGCGCAGAAATTTATCCACAACTCCAATGCACAGGTAATGATCATTGACCGCCAAAAACTCGTATCCAAAAGTACCGAGACGCTGGAACTTATCCGATCGATTGAACAGGTCGCACCTAATCACATCAGCCGTTTGGAAAACATCGATATCAACCAAGCGCTCTTCACAAACCAAGACCTCATCCTCTTGAGCACGGAAAGTTGGAAGCAGCTCTTTGACACAAAAAATCCTTGGCTGAAGTTTATCCCATCGACGCTACTCATCAAGGATCGATCCTAACGGCTGCACAAGAATTCTGCAACATATCCATCAAACCGATGTTTTGTATGTATATTTATACACTTATCAATGAAAAGTTATGATAGCCATTTTAGCACTTGTATGTACGGCGCTTGTCGCCATGGAGCATATCTATATTCTGTGGATGGAAATGTTTGCTTGGGAAACCAAAGGTCGCGAAACCTTTAAAGGATCACTTCCCGACCATCTTTTTACACCGACCAAGGGATTGGCGGCAAACCAAGGCCTTTACAACGGCTTTTTAGCTGCGGGCCTAATCTGGTCGTTTTTCATCGATGACGCAGGATGGAGCAGCAACATTCGTCTTTTCTTTTTGGGCTGCGTTGCTGTAGCCGGCATCTATGGTGCGCTGAGCGCCTCGCGAAAGATATTTTTCGTGCAAGCCCTGCCCGCCCTGTTGGCCATACTTTTTGTTTTGCTAGAACGCTACGTTTAACGAAGCACTATAAAAGGCTGCTTCGGTAGCTTTCCAGCAAGCGATCGCGCTAAACACCTAAGCTATTCGACATCTCTTCGAGCAGCATTGGTAGCGCCTCTCTAAACCAAATGGTAAAGTCTTCGGGTGAAGTAGCGATCCATTCGTTTAAGGTTTCCATATCGATCCATTGATATTGCGCCACTTCCCCGCTATTGAGCTTGGGCTCGCCATCAAACAAGCCTACAAAAACATGGTCAAATTCATGTTCAATAAGATCATTTTCCACCTTTCCACAATAGACAAAGGAAAACGTCCATGCTAGGGCACATTGGATGCCCATCTCATAATCAAGGCGTTCGGCTGCTGCTGCCGCCAAGCCTTCTCCCATTTGTGGATGCGAGCAACAGGCATTCGTCCATAGACCAGCGCCATGATATTTGCTGGCTGCCCGTTGGTGAATCAGCATCTGCCCCGCACCGTTAAATATAAAAATAGAAAATGCGCGATGCAGCACCCCTTCTCGATGTGCTTGCATCTTCTCCATTTCGCCGATCGCGCGGTCTTGACGATCGACCAATATCACGTTATCTCTTTTCACTATTAGCCCTCCCTATTTTTGTCCAAAGCCTTTTTGTATATCTTTAAAGCACGCTCGCGTGCGAATTCATGCTTCACCACTGGTTCTTTGGTTAACGATTCAAAATCAGGATTCCAAACTTTGATATACGCCAAATCCTTATCAAACTTTTTCGTCTGCTCGCTAGGATTGAAAATCCGGAAATAGGGCGCCGCATCGCAACCGCAGCCTGCTGCCCATTGCCAATTACCGTTATTGGACGATAGCTCGTAATCCAGCAACTTCTCGGCAAAATATGCCTCTCCCCATCGCCAATCGATCAACAGATGCTTGGTCAGAAAACTGGCCACCACCATGCGTACCCTGTTATGCATAAATCCGGTTTCATTCAGTTGGCGCATACCCGCGTCGACCAAGGGATAGCCCGTTTCACCAGCACACCAACGCTGAAAATCATCCTCGTCATTGCGCCACGCGATGTGGTCATACTGTGGCTTGAAACTTTGCTTTACTACCTGTGGAAAATGTGCCAAAATCTGCATAAAAAACTCCCGCCAGATGAGCTCGCCCAACCAGGTAGCGTTATGTTTCAGCGCAAATTGCACGCAGGCACGCACCGAAATGGTACCAAATCGTAATGCAATCCCCAAGCGGGTCGTATGATCCTTTGCCGGAAAATCGCGCTGTTCTCCATAATCATCAATAATTCCCGCGTCCAACTGCGGTTTTTCATAGCGCATATCTGTTTTTTCAAAGCCGATCGACGCCAAGCTGGGTAGTTGCTTTTTATCCAGTGGCAACAAATGATCCGTTTTCATGATAGCCGCCCGATGATGCTTATCCTCCAACTTTTCCTTCCACTTGCGACTGTAGGGCGTGTACACGCTGTAAGGCGTACCATCGGCCTTCAAGATATCGTTACGTTCGAATATCACCTGGTCCTTGGCCGTTACGAGGGGGATATCCTTCGAGTTCAACCAACGCTCCACAGCCTCATCCCGTTTAATTGCTTCGGGTTCATAATCTCGGTTACCATAAACGCTAGCTATTTCGTAGTCTTTATGCAGCTGCTTGAAAACCTCTAATGGATCGGCATGGAACACACGGATATCCCCACCTTTGGCAACAAGATCTTTTTGTAGCGCTTGCAGCGCCTGATGGATGTAGTCTACCCGTCGGTCATATTTATCAGTAAGTTTCTCTAGAATATTGGGATCAAAAATAAAGATCGGCAAAACCGGAAAACCGCTCTGTAGAGCGGCGCTCAAGCCCTTATTATCCGACAGCCTCAAATCCCGACGAAACCAAAAAACAGTTACTTTATCTTTCATCAATAATTATATTATCTTGTTTCCAACGCCTGTTGCGGCACTTCTTCGTGCTTCTTAAACAGGGTAAAGAAATAAATGTTCCACAAAAACAGACTATACCCATAAACGGCATCTTCGACGGGCACCGTCAATATCCGTATTCCCCAAAAATGATCTGGATTATAATTTACTACCGCTTCTTCCAGCCCCGTCCCGGTGAGCACCCCATTTACTAAGAAGAAACCGATAAGCAATACCCCGTATAGGGTAGAAGCCCGCCCCAACCAGCGTATCTTCGCAACGGCCATCAAGTAAACCAAGGTAGCGGCGGTCAGCACAAAAGTAACAAAGGGGTAGATTTTCCCCCAAGATATGATGGCCAACACCACACAAAGCAGCACAAATGTGATAGAAAATAGCGAAGATGCCCTGCGCGACCATTCCAAATCGTAAAAGCGGGTCAAGCAATGGTAGGTAAACACACAGGAGAACGGTATACAGATAAAAAAGAGAATCTCCTCGATCGGCAGTCCTCCGATTCGAAATCCCAGGAGGTAACGATCGTTAAACCACCATACCCCATGCGCCGTAAACCAGATATCCCAAGCGACAAAGAACACCGCAACCAAGCTACTTGCTTTCAGAAAGGCCCAGAAATACCTGTTAAATTTAATCTTCGGGTGAAAGGAGAAAATAAAGCAAATAATGATAGTGAAGAAATTGATCAACAGATAAGTGTATGCTTCCATGCTTTACTTTTTATTGAAATACATTTTAAAGTACTGTACCGGTACCCACAGGAAACCGAAACATTCCCCATCATACTTGGTCACGTGCTTATGATGCTGCTTATGCGCGCGACGGATAGCCTTTAAATAGGGGTTTTTCGTTTGCTTCAACAGCGGAATACGCTGGTGAATAAAAATATCGTGCACAAAAAAATAGGCCATCCCATAGAGCGCAATGCCCAAACCGATGTAAAAGGTAATGGAATAGCCTTGTAGTGTGCCGATATACAGCAACGCAATAGCGGGCAGGGCGAACACCACAAAGAAATAGTCGTTCTTCTCCAATGGCTTGGCATGCTTCGGATCGTGATGATCGGCATGCCAACGCCACATAAAGCCGTGCATGACATATTTATGCACTACCCAAGTGAATCCTTCCATGAGGATGATAACCCCCAGCACAATCAGTATGTTAATTATAATGTGCATCGTTCAATATTTTTTCAAGTGTCTTGTAGCGGTAATCGAATATCTCTCTAAGCTTGTTTTTCACGATAAGTCCATGTGCCCAGGTGCCCAATATACCAAAAGGAAGCTCATACTCCACCCTATCCGTCATACGCACACCGCCATCTTCGGCAAAGAACTCATGGCGGTGCCGCCATAGCTTATACGGTCCTTTTTCTTGCATGTCCACAAAACTACGCTGTGGGATCACCTCCATGATCTTTGTTCGCCAAGATAGTCGAATACCCAAAAGTGGTCGCACATGATAGTTGATGTACATGCCTTCGAAAATTTCGTTGGTATCAAAAGTATCCAGCACCTTAAAATCCAGCGCATCGGGGGTAATGGTGGCCAAATTATGTGGGTTGGTAAAGAAAGACCAAGCTTCTTCTAAGCTACATTTAAAAAACTGGGTACGTTCAAGCGTATATACCATGATAAAAAACAGTTTGATAGGAAAGATTACAGGATGGCCATTTTGTACTGCACATAGCTACTCATCATGAGGGACAGCTTGCGTCCATTGGGAATCCGCACGCGTTCCTGCAGGATCCGCTGTGCCGATGCTGCTTTAATTTTCCGAAACAGCGATAGATAATAGCGGTAGGCCAAATACACCCCAAATTTCGAAGAGGAAGGCAATCGTTTTATGCCAACCAAGGCCTCGCGAAATTCCGCTGCGATATCGGCCTCGATGGTCTCTTTGGTATCGTTGTCAAAGCAAGCCATATCTACATTGGGAAAGTAGGTTCTCCCTAGCGCGCAATAATCATCGCGCATGTCGCGCAGAAAGTTGAGCTTTTGGAAGGCTGATCCCAATTTCATAGCGTAGGGCTTCAATTCCGTGTATTTTTCGCTATCGCCCCCAACAAACACATGCAAGCACATCAAGCCTACAACCTCTGCCGAGCCCAGAATATATTGCTTATATCGTGCGTCGTTGTAATCAATCTTATGCAGGTCCATCTCCATACTTTCCAAAAATCGGTCTACCAAATACCGCTGCAGGCCATAACGATGATAGGTATCTTGAAAAGATTGCAAAATAGGGTTGACAGATATTCTGTGCTCCAGGGCATAGTTGGTTTCATCTTTTAAGCGCTCAAGCAGCACGGCACGGTCAAAGCCATGAAAACTATCGACAATTTCGTCGGCCAGCCTTACGAATCCATAGATGGCATATATCGCCGGCCTAATGGAAGCTTCCAAAGCCAATATACCCAACGAAAAGCTGGTACTATACTTTTTCGTCGTTTCCTTACTGACGTGAAACGCGAGTTCATCAAACAATTTCTTCATGACTGAGATCTTTTTTACCAATAACTTCCTGTGCTATAATTTTACCCGATATAATGGCCGGGGGCACGCCCGGCCCCGGAACCGTCAACTGTCCTGTATAGAAAAGGTTCTCCACCTTCTTGTTTCGAATAGATGGCTTCCAAACAGCTGTTTGCTTCAACGTATTTGCCAAGCCATAGGCATTTCCCTCGTAGGCATTGTAGTCCTGCACAAAATCTTGCACGCAATAGCTGCGTTTAAAGATGATGCTGTCTACCAAATTTTGGCTGCCGGTATGTTTTTCTAGCCGTGCTATCATTTGCCTGAAATATTCTTCGCGCACCTCTTCCCCATCGGCCAATCCCGTGGCAATTGGCATCAGCAGAAACACATTCTCACATCCCTCAGGAGCAACGTTTGCATCGGTCTTCGATGGACAGCAAACGTAGAACAAGGGTTGTTCGGGCCATTTTTTATGTGTGTATATATCCGCAACATGCCTCTCCAACTCGTTTTCAAAAAATAAAGTATGGTGCTTAAGCTCCTGGATCTTGGTCTGAAAACCCAAGTAGAATATCAAACAGCTCGGCGCAAATGTCCGCTTCTCCCAATAAGAAAGCGGATAATTGCGCGCATCCATGGGCAGGAGGCTCTCCACGTGTTGGTAATCTGCCGAGCCAACCACGATATCGCAATATTGGGTTTCATCATCAAGCCGCACACCCACTGCACGCCCGCCTTCTAGTAGGATACGCTTTACTGGGCGTTGTACGTGAAACGTTACGCCTAAATTTTTGGCCACGGTGACCATCGCTTCTATAATTTTCACAAAACCACCTTCCGGATACCAAGTGCCTAAACCGTAGCCGCCATAGTTCATCAAACTATACATTGCAGGGATATCTTTTGGCGCTGCGCCCAAGAAGATAACCGGAAACTCCATCAGCGCCACCAGCCTTGGATCCTTGAAATATTGACGCACATACTTGCGGAAGTCCGTCAACAAATTGAGCTTTAGCGCACTTTTAACAATCTTTAGATCGACAAATTCCCACCAAGAATGGCAGGGCTTGGTCACAAAATCCTTCATCCCTACCTCATACTTAAAACGTGCAGCCTCCATAAAGCGGTCGAACTGCTGCCCAGATCCAGGCTCGATTTCTTCAAAAAGGCTGCGCAACTCGGCCATGCCCGCAGGCACCGCAACACTATCTTCCGCAAACACCATTTCAAACTGCGGATTAAGCGGCAATAGGTTATAAAAATCGTCTACCCGCTGATCAAAATCGCGAAAAAAGTCCTCCATCACATCCGGCATCCAGTACCAGCTGGGTCCCATATCAAAGCGAAATCCGTCTGCTGTAGTAAACTGCCGTGCCCGTCCGCCCAGCTGTGCATTTTTTTCAAAGACCTCCACTTCATAGCCGGCCGCAGCGAGGTAGCAGGCTGCCGATAGCCCTGAAAAACCTGATCCGATGATGATCACCTTATTCGCCATGAACTAATTATTAATTGTTAAATATTCTTCGGATACCATATCCAACAGGTTCGCAGGCAGCACATTAGACGCAAAAATTGGCTTATGAAAATGATCCAACTTGGTTAAAAGCCGAATAAGCTCCAGCTTCTCTTCATATACCAAACGCCCAGTAACGATCTGCGTAGCCTGTCGAATCTTGGGCATCTGTATTTCCAATGCGCCCAGCCCCTTTTCGGTAATAGCAATGATCTTACTGCGCTTATCCAGCTCCGAATTGCGTTGCTCTACCCAGCCTTGGTTTAACAGCCGATGGATAATCTGCATACCCACTGGTTTCTCTTGAATGTTACGCTTGATCAGCTCCATTTTTGCCATCGGGCCAAAGGCTCGAAGGTTGATCAAATAGATAAATTCTTCCTGTGTAGAGAATAAAGAGCCCTGCATTGCTGCCTTCGAATACATCTTTGCATACCTATTAAGATGCACAAATAGCGTACTGATCACACTCTCGGCAGATCGTCCTTCACTTTTACCCTCCCAATCCGGCTCTATGATTTTCGCGTCACTTTTATGCGCGCTTTTGGCCAACCAAAGCTTGAAATCCTCGATATCAGCTTGTGCACCAGCCGCCGAAGCTTCGTCTTCAAATTGCCCCAATAAATCAACGACATCCTTTAACAACTTATACCGCATAAAAAACAAGTTTAATAATAAACATTAATACACATAAATAGTTTATAAATATACTTATTTAAATAAAAAATCCCCACACTTTTCAGTGCGGGGAACTAAAGAATTACACATTGTTGTTAAAGTTATGGCATTAAGACCGTATCAATCACATGGATCACCCCGTTGGATTGATGCACATTCGCAATAGTTACCAAAGCATCGTTGCCTTTTGCGTCACGGACATATAGTTTATCACCCTTGGTCCATAGCGTTAGCTTTTCACCTTGCACAGTTGTCAATTCCGCTTTTCCCTTTCCTTTCTTGGTGAGCTTCCACAGATCTTCGGCGCTAAGGTTTCCAGCTACCACGTGGTAGGTTAAAATCCCTGTAAGCATTGCTTTGTTTTCCGGTTTAACCAATGTTTCTACCGTTCCTGCTGGCAATTTGTCAAAAGCGGCATTTGTAGGTGCAAACACCGTGAATGGTCCTTTACCCGAAAGTGTCTCTACCAATCCAGCGGCCTTAACAGCAGCTACCAGTGTGGTATGATCCTTTGAGTTGACTGCATTTTCGACGATATTCTTAGACGGATACATAGGTGCACCACCTACTACCACTGTTTTTTCTTGTGCTTTGACAACACCTGTTTGATACGATAGGGCTAAGGCGAATAGGGCTGCGGCCCAAATTGATGTTCTTTTCATGTTGTTGATATTTTATGTTTGTTATTTGTATGCACTTACGATGCTTTGCTTCTCTTGGTTTTATTTTTTGAATTTTATTTCTTTTTTATCCGGTTCAAAATGCAAGCTCACCGAATTCATGCAATAGCGTTTTCCTGTTACCGGCCCATCATCGAACACATGGCCTAGGTGAGAATCACATCGCCCACAACGCACCTCTATCCGATGCATATCATGGCTGTAGTCGTCTTTATAATATACCGACCTGTCGCGCAACGGCTCATAAAAAGAGGGCCAACCACAGGTCGACGCAAATTTCGCCGTCGACCGGAAGAGCGCATTACCGCATACCGCACAGTAATAGGTTCCGATGCCATCAAAATCCGTAAACTCTCCGGTGAAAGCCTGTTCAGTAGCCCCTTCTCGTGCCACGAGATACAGCTCCTTCGGCAATATTTTCTTCCATACTGCATTACTCACCTGCAGCTCTGTGGTATCCGTCCTGCTGTAGTAAGGATTTTTCATACCCTGCGCATGTGCAGCGCTTGGTTGAGATGCTATTAGCATGGCTACAAGAGCCATCGCTAGATAGTGGTAGCGATATACATACTGCTTCATGATTTTTTATTTTATCTACGAGAGAAAAAAAACAATGGATTGATAAAAGAATAAAAAATCACTTTATGATCTTTTATTGTAGTAAATCATTATATTTGATGCAAACACGTAACTGATTGAGTCCAATACACTACCTTTCCGAAGACGACCTGATATCTTTATTGAAGAAAAGAGATCAGCGTGCGTTTAATTATCTTTACGATAATTATTCGGGAGCATTGTATGGCGTGGTCATCCGAATCGTCCTGCATAAGAACTATGCGGATGAAGTTATACAGGATATTTTTGTAAAAGTTTGGAATCATGTGGAATTGTTCAATCATGAAAAAGGGCGCCTATATACCTGGATGATCAATATTGCGCGAAATACCTCCATCGATTATATAAAATCGAAGCGTGTTCAGAACGAACAAAAAAACCAATCGCTTCCAGATATCGTAAATAGTGCTGAGACGCATCTATATGCGGATATGAATCAAATGGAACGTGTAGATTTTATTGGGATGAATAACGTGCTGGGCAAGTTAAAGCCCGATTTGCAACGTTTAGTGCAGATGGCCTATTACGAAGGCTATACCCAACAGGAAATTGCAGACAACCTGCAGATACCTTTGGGAACGGTGAAAACAAGAATTCGGGCTGCTTTACTGCAGCTTCGTGGAATATTAAATGAACAATAGCTGTGGATATCAAGGAATACATATCATCAGGGATTATTGAAGCCTACGTTCTAGGCCTTGCTACCGAAGAGGAAGCAAGCATCTTGGAATGCGTGCGCCAAAAGCATCCTGAAGTGCAACAGGCAATCCTGGATGCACAGCTGCTGTTGGAAGATTTTACCGAGTCGCAGGCCGTTAGTCCGGCGCCGGATCTGAGAGATCAGATTTGGGCAAAAATAGCCGAGAACCCGCAAAACTTGGAGCCCGTAGCGGACGAGCCTATGATCGGCAACAGCGATTTTACAGCAACCTCTTCGCCGAAGGCCGAGCCAGCGAAAATCGAGGAAAAAGTAGTAAAGCTACCTGCTCATCGCGACAACCAAACCTTGGCCATTGCCGCGACAGTATTACTTGCCTTGAGCATAGGCGGAAACATTCTGCTGTTTCAACAGAAACGAGAAAGTGAAGATATATTGGCCAGCAGTATTGCCGAACGTGACTCGGCACAGACGCTTTTGAGCGCTGCCAATAGCCATTGGGAAATGTTGCAACGACCTAGCGTGAAAACGGTAGCCTTAGCTGGCGTCGAGAAATTCCCAGAGCTGAAAGCTGTTGTTTTTTGGGATACCAAAAATGCAAGCGTTTATTTAACGGCCGATAAGTTGCCTGCTGCGCCAACAGGCAAACAATACCAACTTTGGGCCATTGTAGATGGACAGCCTGTAGATGCCGGCCTATTGCCTTTGGCCTCCGCAGACAATTTGTACAAAATGAATAATATTCCGAACGCGCAGGCCTTCGCTATCACCTTGGAAGACGAGGGTGGTAAACCGGCTCCGACGCTCAGCGACCTATACGTTATCGGCAATATTTAACCCCATAAACAGCCTTTCCATAGCCCGGAAAGGCTGCTCACAAAACATCTTTACGATAGTATAATGCTTATTTCTTTTGGGAAATGGCTTACTTCACTTGTGAAGTGGACCATTTCACTATGCATTTGAGGCATTTCCCATAAGTTTTGCCTCTGCTGCCACCTGAAAAATTCTGTAAGCAAAGGGTTTTAAAGCATTTCACTATGCAGTTGAAGCACTTCACTATGCAATCGAGCCATTTCACTATGCAGTCGAGGCACTTCACTATGCAGTCGAGGCATTTCCCATAAGTTTTCTGTCTACTGCATATGCAGGCAGACTGCTTCACCTAGCATCCAGCTTACGTGCGTTGGAAAAGTGCAACGATTTCCAACGCTATCGCTGCGGCGTAAATGAGCAACAATAAGCGTTTCTTACACTTCAAAAAGGACTAAAACAAAAGGGGCAGTATCCCTTAAAGTGTGTAAAAGGGTTTTAGTTTTTCAAGATCCTTTCTTCAAATATAAGGCAAAATTGGCCGTACAACATTCCCCAGTTTTTTAGTGGTCTTGTCCATTGCCTTGTAGCATGTTGTATGGCCAGGAATACAGATTTAGTAATTGCTGCATCTGTTGGAAAGGACATCTTATTTCGTGTATATTTTCTGATTTGTCCATTTAGATTCTCTATCAGGTTTGTTGTGTACACAATTTTTCTTATTTCTAGAGGAAACCCTAGAAAGACTGTAAGATTCTCCCAATTGTTTTCCCAACCTTTCACGGCATAAGGGTATTTGTGCTTCCATTTATCTGAAAGGTGTTGCAAGGCAAGCCTTGCTGCCTGCTCATTTGGTGCATTATAAATCGGTTTCATATCCGCTGCGAAAAGCTTTCTATCTTTATAGGGCACAAATTTACAGGCATTTCTAACTTGGTGTACGACACATATCTGTGTTTGACATTGCGGGAACACGCTGATAATAGCTTCGGTGAACCCTTTGAGATTATCTGTGGCGGTAATCATCACATCCTCTACTCCGCGCGATTTCATATCGGTCAATACACCTAGCCAAAAGGATGCAGATTCGTTTTTCCCCAACCATAGTCCCATGATTTCTCGATGTCCGTCGGGACGTAGGCCAATAGCCAGATAAATGGTCTTATTGACCACCTTGGAGCCTTCCCTGACCTTGAAAACAATGCCGCCCATCCAGACCACTAGGTATATAGGCTCTAACGGTCGGTTCTGCCAGGCCACAATATCCTGGTTAACAGCATCGGTAATTCTGGAGATGGCAGTCGGGGATATCTTGATGTCGTAGATATCCAATATTTGGTTTTCAATATCTGTCGTGCTCATCCCCCGAGAATATAGAGAAATAACAACTTTCTCTATCCCCTCAAGCATGTTATGTCTCTTTGGTACAATGATCGGATCAAATGAAGCATCACGATCTCGGGGAACCTTGATCTCCGATTCTCCAAACTTGGACTTGATCGTCTTTTTTGTATGCCCGTTCCGGAAATTCGGGTTGTCCGATTTTTCGTTTTTCTCATAATCTAAGTGACCATCGAGCTCGGCTTCTAAAAGCTTTTCGATACCTCTGGTTTGGAGCTCGCCTAAAAAGCTGAATAATTCCTCTCCTGTGCTGAACTGGCTCAATAAATCATCGGTAATGTGTTTTTCTTTTTTCATTTTTTTTCTATCTACAAAGTATGAATTTTTACAATAGTTAGAAAACTTGAAAAACTGTGATTACACACTTATCGGGATGGAGCCAAAAAAGGCCTACTCCTTACGGAACAGGCCTGCTTACATCAACCTTCACTTATCCATCAAATCTTATTTTATGAAAAGCTTTGCAATATCGAGCACCGCTGTAGCAGTCAAAGGCTCATCAAAAGACTGCGTTGCTGCAGCAACAGAAAGCTTGCCACTTACGCCATTCAGTGTGGTAATGTCCACATTTGCTTGTACTTTATTATCTTCACCTGCATAGATCGGATCTACTGCCGCCCCGATTCCAGAATCGTTGGCGCCGGTAATCCATGGTTTTTGATTGGCTGCTGCACCGCCGCGTGCCCGGCGCATCTGCCGAATGTGCGAAGCATGTCGGGCTTCTACCGAGTGAATCTGTAGGGCTGCCGTCAACACCACTTGGTTTCCTTTCAATATGCCAGCCTGCCCTTTGTAGGCACGCACACCCGTATCTTCAAATGCTTGCGCCAATGCCAAAAACGTATCGTAGTTGGAAAATACATTAGAAAAAGCACCGCCTGCTGTAAAGTCAAAGGTAGGTTTTGCTACCGCATTGCTGCCCAACACTTGCTTCAGGAAGGCCACGTGAGCAACCTCGTGATCGCGGATAGTGGCAATAGCGCCGGCAGGTGGCCCCGAAGGTACCAAACCGGATGTAGAAGCGCCAATAGTGTAATATTCAGCCTCTAGGTATTCCAAGGTCAGCGCATAGTTTAAAACACCATTTACATCAGTAGGCGTTTGGCCATAAGCCTTCTTAAAAAGGTCGCTCAACACAAAAGGCATAGCCGCCAAAGAAACTTTCTTGCCAAACGACATCATATTACGGATGGCGTCGCGGCGAGGACTAACACGCTCGTTGAATTCAGGATCTACTTGCGTGATGGAATCGAATATATTGAATAAATTCATGATCGTCTAAAATTTAAGATAAAACTAATAGGTTGGTAAATCACGCACGTCCACTTTCGACTTGATAAATGGAGCAGCAGCCTGCAACACGATGGTCGGACTTTTTGCCACGTCTAGGCCATTACTATCGACAACTTCGTCGTTGGCGAAACTACCGTTGCTAATCAAGTCGCGTACGAGCGCAGCATGACGCGCTTCTACGGAAACAATCTTTCCGGCAAGCCCTAGATAAGCTTCATTCTTGATCAACCAGCCTGCGCCATTGTAGGCTGAGACGCCCAGATCCTCGAAAGTCTTCGCTGTGGCCAGTACATTTTCACGACTAGAGAAATTTACAGCAGAGAAGTTAAACTCTAAGTTTGCGATGGCGTTGGTGCCCAAGGCTGCTTTGAAAAATTCACGATGCGCAATTTCATGATCCCGAATATCGGTGAAAAGCGTTTTCTCCCAGTCGGTGATGCCGGTGTAAGGCTTATTAGCCAGTTCAATGTAAAACGCTGCCTCAAGTTGCTCCAAGGCATAGGCGTAGTTTAAGATCGCAATGTCCCCACTCCCAAAATATAATCCATCTCCCCCTTGATCAGGGCCATTGTCATCATCTTTACTACAACCAACCATGCCCAAAAAGGCAACGCCGGCAGCACCTGCGCCTGCAAGCTTCAAAAAATTCCTTCGTTGAAGTTGCTTACTTGACAATTGCTGTTCCGCTGCAGTCAAGTTTTCATTAGTAGAGGTTGTTTCTTTCATAACCTTTTTATTTTTATGTTTATAATCATTCTTTAACCCTACTTACGAGGATACTTTGTGCTTGGATTTCTAAAAATTCATTTTTTTTAAAATAATTTTTCAGCAAGAGATTGAAACAAGTAACGTCTAAGTGTTTTTTGATGCGGCCAGTGGGTCATTATAGACGAAAAAGAATAGCGACGCCTTAGCATGCGATATTGAATATACCTTTACAGACAGTTTTACCGAACATTTGAGAATGTGCACGCACTGCGTGCACAATTGAGTTGGACACAGTACAAATTGCTTTTTAAGTGTTGGCAGTACAAACAACTTTTGGAAGAATTAAATAAAGAGTTGGAAAGTTTCGATGGGAAAGACGACGGTTAGAATAAATGAGCGACTTAGAATAACAATTTAAGTCATTAAAATGCCATAAGAGTCAATACAAACGCAACACTATTGCAACTTGTAATTTGAGCATGTATTTTTGAGCCGTACCAACAGCACAAAACCCATGATCGAAGAAACAATATTGGATGCCGTGATTATCGGCGGAAGCTATGCAGGCTTAGCTGCAGCAATGTCATTGGGGCGTTCTTTACGTCATACATTAATCATCGATGATGGCAAACCTTGTAACAGGCAAACGCCCCATTCGCATAATTTCTTGACGCATGATGGCCATACGCCCAAAGAAATAGCCGCGATAGCTAAAGAGCAGGTATTGGCCTACCCCAGTGTTTCTTGGTTGGATGGAAGGGCAATAACGGTAAACAAGGAAGTATACGGATTCTCGGTAACGTTGGCCGAGGGTCAAATTTTCCGAACGAAAAAACTGGTTCTAGCCAGCGGCATCCACGATCTGCTTCCCGCTATTCCTGGCTTTGCCGAGTGCTGGGGAATAACAGCCATCCATTGTCCTTACTGCCACGGCTATGAGTTTCGGGCAAAAGCGACCGCTATTTTAGCGGAGGGCGATCGAGCGTATCATCTGGCGGGCATGGTGCGTAACCTCACGGACAAGCTTACACTGATTAGCTCGCCCAAAAATTTCAACGACACGCAACTCGCTGCCCTACATCGCAATGAGGTGGCCTTGCTGGATGTGGGTATCAACGCCATCGATCATGAGAGCGGAACGATACACAGCCTGCAACTATCCAATGGAGAGACACTTGCTGTAGATGCGCTGTACGCGGCCGTTCCCTTCCAGCAGCGGGATGATATCTACCAACAACTCGGCTGTGCCTTAAATGAGCATGGCTACATTAAGGTAGATGGTATGCAGAAAACCAATGTGGATGGTGTTTATGCTTGCGGAGATAATTCATCGATGATGCGTTCCGTCGCTACAGCCGTCTACACGGGTAATCTAACCGGAGCGATGGTCAATAGGGATCTTGTTGAAGAACAGTTTTAAGCGGTTATCCAAAGCAAATTATCACTGTAAGCTGTTTTGCATTGTTTATATCGTATTTTAGGCTATCAAAATACGATATAAACAAAAGCAGATCGCATGAGAAAATCGAGGTTAAAAGAAGTTCCTGAAGTTGATGTTCCCACATTAGCGATGAACCGTTTCAATCCTATTGCGAGCGACGACAGCCCTCTTCTTTTCCACGAACTCCGCGGCGCAAGGCAGATAGACAGTCCACATAAGCACGATTTCTTTATTATGCTGCTTGTTGAACAAGGAACGGGGCAGCACCAAGTAGACTTTGTTGATTATCCGATACAGGCCTATCAACTGCATTTGGTCTTCCCTCATCAGGTGCATCAATGGGATTTTTCGGATGACACCATCGTTCATCAGCTGATGCTGAGTCACCATCTTTTTGAACAAGTATCTCCTTGGTATCGTGTTCCCGTTCTACAACAGCAAGCTGCCGTGCTGAACCTACCAACCGATCTTTGGCAAACCCTGCTTCATGAGTTTCTCTGCATCAAAGCTGAGCTAGCGCTAAAACCAACTTACTGGGAGCTGCTTTACCTACGCTGCCAGGTGATTGGTCTATTGGTCAGCAAACTGCTTGCGGGAGAAGCCGAAAAGCACGACCACCCTAGCGTACATCCGCTATTGACAAAATTTGTACAACTTATCGAAAGCCACTACCGCACCGCGAGAGCGGTATCCTACTATGCTGATAAACTCCATATATCTGCCAACTACCTCAACGTGCTCTGCAAAAAGTACAGCAAGGTTCCCGCTTCAAAAATCATCCAAGATCGGATCCTACTAGAAGCTAAAAGACTGCTGAAGGTATCCGACCGCAGCGCCAAAGAAATTGCTTACGAGCTCGGTTTTTACGACCACGCCAGTTTTTCAAAATTTTTTAAAAGTCAGACAGGATATAGCCCAACGGATTTCAAAAAGCAGCCCTAACCAAGAAGGCACGATGCGAGGGCTGATCTATAACGGGAATATCATTTTTCAACGAAAATGGCAGCGCGCATACCTCGCCTGAAAAATAGGCTGTGCAACGCGCATAAAAAAACGTATTTTTATACCTATGGGTATATTAAATCAACAATTTAACACGGTACATGATACCGCTCCATTTGCACAGATACAAACGGAAGATTATCTTCCAGCCTTTGCGCAAGCTATAGCAAAGGCCAAATCAGAAATACAGTCCATCGTCGACAATCCTTCGGCACCGACCTTTGCCAACAGCGTCGAGGCCTTGGCCTACTCGGGTATGGAACTGGATCGTATATCGTCTATATTTTTTAATCTGCACTCGGCAGAGACCAACGATCAGCTGGACAGCATCGCGCAGGAAGTGGCGCCACAGCTTTCCGAACTGGCCAACGACATCAACCTCAACCTTGACTTGTTTGAAAAAGTAAAAGCCGTATATGCCAAAAAAGATTCGTTAGACCTTACAGCGGAGCAACACACCCTGTTGGAAAAATCATATAAAGGCTTTGTACGCAACGGCGCGCTACTGGACGAAGACAAAAAGGAGAAGCTGCGTAAAATCGACGCCGAGCTTGCCGTGCTCAAGTTAAAATTCGGCGAAAACGTATTGGCAGAGACGAATGCCTACCAACTGCATTTAACGGATGAGAACGATTTGGCGGGGCTGCCGGAAGGCACCATTGAAGCGGCCAAGGGGCTTGCCGAATCCTTGGACAAAGAGGGCTGGATATTTACCTTAGATTATCCAAGCTACATCCCTTTTGTCACCTACGCAGACAACCGCGAAAGGCGCAAGGAGATTAGCTTAGCGGCAGGTAGCAAGGCCTTTCTGGATAATGAACACAACAACAGCGGACATATTTTAAGCATCGTCAAACTGCGCTTCGAGCGCGCCCAACTATTGGGATATAACAGCCATGCCCATTTCGTATTGGAAGAGCGCATGGCGCAAAGCCCAGACAAGGTAAATGCATTTTTGCAAGACCTACTGGCAAAGGCAAAACCTGCCGCGACAAAGGAGTTTGAAGAGCTTAGCGCATTTGCCAAGAAAATCGACGGATTGGAGCAGCTCGAAAAATGGGACGGCGCCTACTACAGCGAGAAGCTGAAACAGGAAAAGTTTAACCTAGACGACGAACTGCTGAAACCGTATTTCAAGCTGGAAAAAGTGCTGAATGGTGCATTCACGGTAGCCCACAAGCTATTCGGGCTACACTTCACCGAGGTACAAACGATAGACAAGTATCACGATGAAGTGCATACCTTCGAAGTAAGCGACGACGAAGGAAAGCTTGTTGCTGTCTTCTATGCTGACTTTTTTCCACGCAAGGGAAAACGAAATGGTGCCTGGATGACTTCCTTCAAGCCGCAATTTCGGAAAGATGGCGTAGACGAGCGCCCGCATGTGTCCATCGTCTGTAACTTCACGAAACCCACCGCGACAAAACCCTCTTTGTTAACCTTTAACGAGGTGACGACCTTATTTCACGAGTTTGGACATGCCCTGCATGGCATGCTCGCCAATACCACCTATCCCAACCTTTCGGGCACCTCCGTATATTGGGACTTTGTTGAGCTGCCTAGCCAGATCATGGAAAACTGGTGTTACGAAAAAGATGCCTTGGCCTTATTTGCCCGTCATTACGAAACCAATGAAGCTATCCCTATGCATTTGGTTGAAAAAATAAAAGCTTCGGCTTCCTTTTTGGAAGGAATGGCTACATTACGGCAGCTGAGCTTCGGGCTCTTGGATATGGGCTGGCATGGCGCCGATCCTCGTGCAATTACCGACGTAAAAGCCTTTGAGACGACCTGCTTTACCTCGACGCAGTTTTATCCAGACGTACAGGAAAATGCCATGAGTCCCTCGTTCTCCCATATTTTCAATGGTGGATATTCCTCAGGCTACTACAGCTACAAATGGGCGGAGGTGTTGGATGCCGATGCCTTTGCTTACTTTCAGGAAGTAGGCATCTTCGACGCAGAGGTAGCTGGCAAATTTAAGGATCATATTCTGTCGCAGGGAGGTAGTGAGCACCCGATGGTACTTTACAAACGCTTCCGCGGAAAAGAACCACAGGTGGACGCCCTACTCCAGCGTGCAGGGCTACTCCGTTAACGTAGCGGTGTACCTTTATATCCTAAAAAGCGTGTCTGTGTTTTGGAAACACAGACACGCTTTTTCTATTATTCTATGATCTTCACTTTCTCCGTGTAGCGGATGGGTGCATCGGGGCTTTCTGCAGGGTGGCCCAAGGAAACATTGATCGTTACTTCATAGCCTTCGGGAATATTAAGGAGCTTCAGGATATCCTGATTCTCGGGCAGGTTCATGGTCGCCACCAAGGTACCCAGCGGACAGGTACCCAAGCCAATCGCATGCGCACTCAGCAAGATATTTTGGAGCGCGATACCGGCATCAAGCTTTGCTCCGGGATTAGCCTTGTCCGTTGCGATCACGATCAGCGTTGGTGCATGGTGAAAAATACTGAAATCGGCCTCGCGGTAACGTGCAGCACTACCTTGAAATTCCTTGCCCTTTGCGAAATTTAGAAAACGCTGATTGATTTCCTTCAAGATATCCGGGTTTTGCACCACCCGTATTTCCCAAGGTTGCTTATTCAAGCCACTGGGTGCGAAAATAGCACTTTTCATCACCGTATCGATCTGCTCCTTGCTGACCTGTTGCTCGGTGTACTGCCGAATTGCACGGCGGGAGTGGATATTATCGAGAATAGCCTCTTTCGCAGTGCCTTCATAAACCACCTGCTTGATTTCCTTTTCTTGACAAGCAGACAGGAACAATACTATGGCCATTAGTGCCGTAAACTTTTTCATATGTTATTAATTAAACCGGATTATTTACCTTTTTATGAAATGAGAAATTGAATTTAAAGATGATATACAAAATAAACAGATAGACCAAGTAGTCGGTCAGCTGGTAATAATACAGGCTAAGGATGGCCAAGCCAACCGCCAGTATGCTGAGGGTAAGCATAACGATAGACTCCACCTGTTGCTTCCAATCGATGGTGTGGCCCCAAACGCGAGGCCGAAAGGTAGCACTGATGCGATCGGAAAAGCCATTTAGTAGCAGTATGGAATAAGACATGTATTCAAACCGGATATTGCCCAAAATAAAGATAAAGGCCAGCAAGCCGATCATCGCCCCATAATACAGTTTACCCTGTGCATTGGTAGGGCTCGAGGGCATATCTGTGGCCATAAACAGTGTGCCGAGGAGCAGTCCGCCCATGGAAAAAGAAAGATCATCTCCATCCGGAACGAGCCAAAACAAGCCGATAAAAACAGTCAACAGTGCCAAGGGGATATGCCAAGAAATGCGCTTGCGAAGCAAGAGGTAAAGACCTCCCAGCCATAGTATCAATAGGGAATATTCGCCCAGAGCACCGGTGGTTTTATAAACGAGCCCTTGCATGTAGCTTTCCGAAAAGCGCTCCGCAGCCTGCGGAAAAAGCACGTCCGTAGATGTATGCACCAATCCGCCCGTGGTCCAGATATGCGGAGAAAGCATGATGGAAGAAAAGAAAACGCTCATAAATTCACGTCCCACGAGAGCCGGATTAAAGCGGTTTTTACCTAAACCACCCCACACAATCTTTCCAAACACGATGGCCGAAAAAGCTCCAAAAGCAACGACATACCAAGGTGTTAACGGCGACAGGGTGCAACTGAGCAGTAGAGCCGTTACCAGCGCCGAGCCATCGAATATGCTACGCCACCTATGGAGGATAAAGCCAGAAAACAGCAGCTCGGTCAAGATAGCCGTTGCCGAGGCTACAGCAAAAATAACGATGGCCAACTGCCCATAGGCTAACCAAGCAACGAATAGCACCGGCAATAGCGCAATAAGCACATCCAGCATCAGCAGCTGCACCGTATTGCTTCCTTGTGTAATATGCGGATTTAACTTCACGACTGACCGTTCCTCCTTTCCTGCTGCAATTTAGCTTTACCCGATTGTATATGATACATCAAAGGAACATCGCTCGGACAGGCATAGGCACAGGCGCCACAGGCGATGCAATCGTCCAAGTGATAAGATTTTAATTGTGCGAGATCTCCTTCCTGATTATGCCGTACGAACTCCAAAGGCATAAGCCGCTGTGGACACACATCCACACAGTAGCCGCAAGCAATACAGTTCATCGCCTTGGGATTTGTATGTTCAAGCAACAGCACACCTCCTACTCCTTTGTGGATAGGCGTTAAAGGGCTTTGGGCAGCTCTGCCCATCATCGGCCCGCCTATAATAACGCTATGTCGATCGCTGTCCCAAGCGTTACCCGTCTCGACCAAGAGGTGCCCCACGGGCGTCCCGATTTTGACAAGGTAATTGCCCAAGGTCTTACTACGGTTTCCCGACAGGGTAACTATGCGTTCCGTATAAGGCTTTCCGTCAAAAAAGGCATCGTGCATTGCCCACAATGTTCCCACATTGCTCACTAATAGTCCATGCTTTGCTGGGATTGTTCCCTTGGCAATTTCCAGTCCGGTAACGGATTTGATCACTTGCAATTCGCCCCCTTGCGGATAGGCATTGGGCAATAGGGTTACGCTGACGGTCAAGCTAAAGGCTTTTGCAGCCTGTAGAAGCAGCTTTTCCAATTCGCGATGTTGCCGCTCAATGGCAAATACTATCTTGCGTGACGCCAACACACGCTGAACAAGCTGCAAGACCCGCATCAAATTGTCGCAGGCAGTTTTCATCAGCAGGTAGTCGGCGCTGAGATAAGGCTCGCACTCCGCTCCGTTAACGATAAGGGTATCTAACGTCCCTGGCGCAATATTATATTTTAGATGTGTCGGAAAGCGCGCACCACCACTACCTTCCACCGCCGCTTCCGCCAAGATGGCTAGAAATTCTGCAGAGCCCATGCCATCCACATCAGGCGGCGAGAGCTGTTGTGCGGTATAGCGGAAATCATTCTTCAGTGTCAAAAAGCGATCTCCCGAAATTTCGGTAATACCAACGATGGTTCCCGAAACTGGGGCGTGCACCTTTGCCGACATGGGTCCAGTGGACGCAGCGAGCTGTTGATACATCTGCACCTGCTGCCCTTCTGCCACTTGCACCTGCATGTCGCCGGCATAGCTGCCCAACGGCAGGTAAAACAATGGCGGATCTGGCAAGGATAGGATATCCTGATGTTTGGTTTTCTTTTTTAAAGATGGTATCAGAAGCATGTACTTTGTATTTGTTTGCCCTGCTCTTCGACACGGCGATAGCTAAAAGAAAATTCTTGCGCCAGCTTGGCGATCACGGCATCGCGCTGCGAAGGTGTAAGGACAAAGATGGCTGTTGACAGCGCATCGCCCAAGAAGGCATCATCAGTTCGCAGTAGTACTTGTCTCGTGTTGGCCGGCCAGCCAGTTCGTCCATGGACAATGTGGCTATACCGCTTGTCGTCGATAACCAGATGGTTGTTAGCGCTACCCGAAAGACTAAAGCAAGCATTTGCCAAGGGCAATCGCAGCTGCGCCTGTTCTGCCGACAGTGGATCGGGCACCCGCACATGCCACTGCGGATGGGACGCATCATTTAGCGCACAAATGCTGCTGCCACCGGCGTTGACAATGGCGTCCGTAACGCCCTGCGCCCGAAGATGAGCAATCACCCGGTCTGCCGCAATGGCCTTGGCGAAGGATCCCGTAATCAGGCTTTGTCCTTTTGCGATGCGCACGCGATTGGATTCTAGTTGGATGGCTTCGTCGTCTACCCGCGATAGTGCATCGCTCAACGCCGTTGGCGTAGGAATTCGACCACCATCCTGTTCATAGAAGCCCCACCCTTGCAACAGCGGCATGCTACTGATTGCATAAGCGCCATCCGTTAGCACCGATATTCTTTTTAAGGTCTGCAGCAGCTTTATCGTTGTGTCATCCACCCTAACCCAAGTACCTGCTTGCTGGTTGATTTGGTCGAAAAAAGATCCGCTTTGGTAGGAGTTGTATAGTCGATCGACCTGTTCCATGATGGCGAAACAATCATCCAGCAGCCCTTCGCCATGATGTAGCGGTATTTTGATCTTGCAATGGCAATGGAACAACCAACGGGTTTGCGCCATATACGCCTTGCTCTTAGTTGCTGTCCGAAGCCTGTTCATCATCATCCAGTTCTATGGTGGTTTTCTTTCCCCGATTGATAGCCTTAAAGTTGACATAGCTCACGTTGATCAGTTGGAAATAGGGATGCGGATTCGTCAACTTTCCGCTGGCTGAATCCAGCACGAGCTTTTGTGTTTCAAACTTTTTCGACGCCGCTTGAGCGGCTTCAGCCACAGCTTTCTCCTGCTGTTTGCTTTGTTCACGCTCTTCCTGCAGCTCGTCCCAAAGATCGCGATGACCAAAAAGTAGCAATAGAGCGGCTAACGTATATAGAAAAATGGATTTAAATTTCATGGAAATTGTTGTTTCAAAACCCTATTCAGCAATAGACAGGTTGTGCGAGGTGATGCTCAACATGTCTATCAGTTATCATGTGTTACAACAAATTTAATGGAAAGTGTTTTATTGTAGAAGTAACAATTATGTGCCATGCAAAAATGACATTACCGTTACGCGCCTAGAAAGTCAGAGCAATAGCCCTGCTGAGCAGTAGGATAGGGTTGAAAACTGGAATTGAAGAGGTATCAGCGGAACCCCTTCAGAATGCCATAGCGACCAAAGCATATCGCGCCAAAGGAGGTTCCTTTAGTAGATCGCGCCCCCTATTGGGCGCTACTTTTTAGA
This sequence comes from Sphingobacterium bambusae, assembly GCF_033955345.1. Taxonomy (NCBI): domain Bacteria; kingdom Pseudomonadati; phylum Bacteroidota; class Sphingobacteriia; order Sphingobacteriales; family Sphingobacteriaceae; genus Sphingobacterium; species Sphingobacterium bambusae. Next base: position 4,610,873 of record NZ_CP138332.1, on the reverse strand, counting down.
ATCATCGCGGTGGCACCGCCACCGCCATTACAAATGGAGGCCAAACCATAGATCCCGCCCTCTTGCTGTAGTACGCTGACCAGCGTCGTGAGTATGCGCGCGCCCGAGCAGCCCAGTGGATGTCCCAAGGATACCGCTCCGCCATATACATTGACTTGCTCCAATGGGATATCTAAAATCTGCGCATTGGCCAATGCCACCACAGAAAAGGCTTCATTGAACTCAAAGTAATCCATATCCGTGACGGATAAGCCAGCCTTCCGCAGTACTTTTTCCGCGGCTAGGCTAGGCGTGGTGGTAAACCAAGCCGGCTCTTGCTCGGCATCAGCATAGGCCACGATTTCTGCCAGAGGCTTTAGCCCTAAGGACAACATTTTCTCTTCGCTCATCAAAACAAGTGCTGCCGCACCATCGCTCAATGTGGACGCGTTCGCCGCCGTAATGCTCCCCCCATCTTTGAAAGCCGTGCGCAGATGTGGGATTTTCGCAATATCGACCTGCCTAAATTCTTCATCCTCACTAACGATCTGATCGCCCTTCTTGGTTTTTAGCGTCAACGGAACAACCTCCTGCGCAAACTTGCCCTGCTCCCACGCATTTCGGCTACGTTCATAAGAAGCCACGGCATAGCCGTCTTGCGCGCTGCGGCCAATCTGGTATTTTTCGGCACAGAGCTCTCCGAATACACCCATCGCCTCTTGATTGTAGGCGTCCTGCAAACCGTCGTATTGCAAGCCGTCCAGCAAGGATTGGTTTCCGTATTTGGCACCCCAACGACTAGAAAGCGAGTAATAGGGCACGCGACTCATGCTTTCCATACCACCAGCAACCACCACGTCGGCATCGCCCAGCAATATGGCTTGCGCAGCCAAAGAAACGGCTTTCATACCGCTGGCGCACACTTTGTTGATTGTCGTTGCCGTCACCCGATCTGGCAACCCCGCCAACTTAGCCACCTGCCGCGCAGGTGCCTGCCCCAGGCCTGCCTGCAACACGCAGCCCATCAACAACTCGTCAACTTCCGCCTTATCTATACCCGACGATTCCAACGCAGACATCACTGCGCGCCGACCGAGCTCCACGGCCGATAGTGTGGATAAGCTGCCCCCAAAGCTTCCAATAGCTGTGCGCTTTGCCGCAACAATAAATACCTTTCTTGTACTCATAATCGATTTTTTAGCATGGCAATCCTCCGATATAATTCTAGCAGCTTAACCTACGCTTAGCGCCAAAAATCTGTGACAGCAATCGTTGTGCTGCCTGTTCTTCCCGTCAAGCGAAGGATGCCTTGAATAAGTTTATGCTTTAAAGATAGTGAATTTCTGCTTAGTTTTTTTGTTGTTGCTGTGAGGTTGTATCGGCGTAGATGGACCAATGGTTTCTTCGATTCAACCTTATTTTATAATTACCAACCTCATAAGAGCCAAACTTCAAGTAGGAGATGAAATTTTTAGGAGGAAAAATTCTTTTGATATTAAATTTTAAAGTTCGCCCTACTCTCAGCTTACTTGGATCATTATTCATTGGGGGATAAAGTATGGTAAACAGGGAATCATTGCGCTCGGCATCAATAACATATATGCTGTGGAGTTTCTTAACCTTCCTAATCTTAAAAAATTTCTCAACTTCCATTTCTGTTTGGGTCGATCGCCGCAAACCGTTACAGGAAACCAAAAACATGATAACAACGAAAAATCCAAAACAAATTTTCATGGCTGTTTGTCCTTCATTTAATTAAAAACTGGTCTATTGCAGCTAGATGTCAATATACTTTATTCATAGCATTCCCAACATGCTTATAAGGAAGACCCAGATGATCTAAAACACGCTCCTCAAAATTCTTGATGACCATCTTTCTTAACCTAACTTCCGCTTTGTTTTCAGGACGGTGATTGACCCCAATTGTACTATCGGTCTGCAAATTCGTTACAGAGATCAGTTGCAGCTCTGTTTCTCTTCCCTCTGCGACAGGAATCATTACAAGATAACTATCCTGATCTCTTGACGAGAGGGCGTAGCCCTCATAAAAATTAGGATTACCCTTATCTATAAAAAAAACAGAATCAACTTGGGTTCCCGTCTGTCGATCGTTAAAATTCGTCACCACCTTCATCAATGAATCCTTGCTGACCTTAAATTCATACCGTTCTGCCATAACATTGCTTCCCGACACCAAGTAATCGCGAATTAAAAACCAGAAGACAATCACGCCGATAGCTCCGGCAATCTTTATGATAATAGTCTTATTGAAGGTCGTTTTGCTTATCGTCATTATTCCTGTTTTAGATTTATTTGGTTAAGTTATGAGGCCATTTTTTCAACGGTTTATCGCATCTTCATCTAATCTCACTTGAAACGATATCGGCTGGTAGTCCATATAAGACTCCTGTTTTAAAAACACAAATATCTTTTCCTTTATGTGATTGCGATTATCCATTTCATCTTATTTAGTAGACATCGAAAATATATTGGTCATAGTGCAGCTTAATTTCGTCCCAACCCCTGTTTCGATACCACATTTATAAGTAATAAAACGATCAAAAATCAGATAACTCTTTGCCGATATGGGCAGTAAGTTAGGCTTTAAAGATAGGGAATTTCTGTTTAGTTTTTTTGTTGTTGCAGTGCGGTGGTATCCGTGTAGATAGACCAATGATTTTTTCGATTTAACCTTATACTATAATTACCAACCTGATAAGAGTGTGTTTCCAAATAGGAGACAAAATTTTTACGAGGATAAATCCGCTTTAGATTGAACGCCGCGGTTCTCCCTTTTCTAAAATCGGATAAATCGTTGTTTACTTTAGGATAGAGTATCGTAAATACAGAATCATGGCGGGCAGCATAAATCACGTATAAGCTATGAAGTTTTACAATCTTCCTAATCTTAAAAAGTTTCTCGTCTTCGGTTTTTGCTTGGCTTGATCGATGCAAACCTTTACAGGAAACCAAAAACATGATAACAACAAAAAATCCAACACAAATTTTCATGGCTGTTTGCCCTTCATTTAATTAAGAACTGGTCTATTGCAGCTAAATATCAATATACTTCGTTCATAGCATTCCCAACATGCTTATAATGAATACCCAGATGATCTAAAACACGTTCTTCAAAATTCTTGATGACCATCTTTCTTACCCTAATTTCCTCTTTGTTTTCAGGACGGCGATTGATTCCAATCACGCTGTCGGTTTTTACATCTATCACCGAAATAAGTAGTAACTCTGTTGCTTCCCGCTCTCCTACAGGAACAAGTACAAGATAACGTTCTTCATAAATAGGCGTAAAAACCAACAGTTTGTAAAAATAGGGATTATTAGCTGTATCTACTTTGAAAATGGTGTCGTCTCCATTACCCGTCTGCAGATTGTTAAAATCCGTTATTACCTTCATCAATGAATCCTTGCTGACTTTAAATTCATACCGTTCTGCCATAACATTACTTCCTGACACCAAGTAATCGCGAATTAAAAACCAGAAGACAATCAAGCCGATAGCAGCGACTATTTTAATTACGACAGCCTTGCTTAAGATCGTTTTGCGCTTCATAAGTGGATTCAATATGGTTTTATGTTATTATAGTGTCTCTTCCAAAGGTTTCCTTAAAAATTAGCCGTTAACCAAATATACCATATTTTAGCTAGCCTTCCCTAATTTTGCCGCTACCTGCAGCAGAGCCTAAATTGTTAACCCAGTGCACTAATGGATTCTGAGAGGCACACACCACATCGATTATACCAGTGCCATGCGTGATCATATAATGAGTTAACTCATTTTTTTCATACATCCCATAGCTTTGAGCGATTAACTGATCCATATAAACGGAGTCTGTTGCAAAAAAAGAGGCCATTCAGTACTTAATAGTGTATCTTTTTCGAGTCGTTCCAAACTGCACGTTTCGATGACACTTTGGCAAGCAATGACGCGATCAAAAACAATAGATAGCTCCCTATCGACGTCAACAGTGCTTAAATAGATAGTCAATACACCACTTTCATGCTGCAACGAATGCAGATAAAGTTGTTTAGGGATTTTATCGATTGGATTCCATGCATATATTTTGTTATCAATCATATCTAAATTTAATAATAAGCACCTCTATGACCTTTCCTACAAATGAAGTACCTGATTTCATCCGATGGGAATCAATCATCAAAATGGAATTGTTCATTTCGTAAATACGCGTAGACACATATGAAAATATGTCCGTTAACGGATTCACTACAGGCCTGCTTAGATAAAACATTTTGAGCACCTGCATTAACGATCTGAGACAAATTATTTAAACACAAAACCTATACTTCTATCCTCACCTTTTTTAAAAAACAAAATTTTATTTCCGATAATTTTCAGCGTATCATTAGTAATATTCGGGATCAATCCATATTTTTCGAAATCAGTTGCATATTTTGGCCCAACCGTAAATTTGGGCTGCCTACGACTCTCCTTATTTAAGAAAGAGCATCGTTTACTTTCTTGTGCTGGCATCTCCATATACAAGCCACTATCCTTAGTTGGATTTCTATTTGTCAAGTAGATAAAATTTTCGCTTCGACTATAATTGCAAACTATATCAATAATACGATAACGCTCCGGAAGATCCGGACAATGGAATGTATTCCTGATTATGCAATTGCTGTCATTCTCGAAAATAATTTCAAGCGTTCGCTGTTTACTTCTATATACATAACTATTACCGTGCAATCTCTTTGTCGTGTAGCAGGACGATAGGAGAAAAACCAACGCCGAAACCAAAACAAATAAAAATCGCTGTATCCTTAATTTGAAATCCATTTTTCTCAGTTACTTTTTGTGAACATTATCATTCATGTCTGTGGTAGTCGCTTTTGGCCATTACAGGAAACCAAAAACATGATAACAACAAAAAATCCGATAATGAATCTCACAGCTGCTCTCCTAATGCCTTAATTGCGTATTGTTTTACCGTTCAAATTTTTGACCACATAGACCGACCAATGGTTCCTATTATTTCTTTTAATTTTTTTACCCCTGAAAACGTATGCCGCTCCTGTATTTCCATTGTAAGCGGCCCTTTTTTCCATTGGAAAAATTTTCTTTAAAACAAGTGGATAGCTGTTTCCTCGTTCAATTTCATTCCCATTTTCTATCTCTTGTATGAAGGAAAGTGCGGTAAAAATGGAGTCATTTCTGGTTAACTCCATAATATAGAAATCCTTCACTTTTTTAATGGACAAGACCTTCAATGGATCATTTTTCAAGCCGCTGGCTAAAGCATTGCAAACGAAGATGCTAAATACTACTGACACCATTGAAAAGACGCCTATATATGTGAAAAATTTTCTCATCTTTTAACTTCTAATAATCAACTGAGTGACCTCCGAATATCGTAATCATGGCAGGCTTGTCTAAATAGACATTCTCAGCAGTTTCCTTCATACCAGTAAAAAATACAGAACTAAATATAGACGGTTAATTTATACCACCGGGAGTCTTCAAATCATCAACCGACCTTTCAATTGAATTTAAAATTTCATGCAACACTACTCCATGAGCATACTGATCATACAACCGATACAATGAGCCGAGGGCTTCTATTTTCCAAGCATCGTTTTTTAAACATAACTCCTTTGCGTAGTTCTTTAAATTGATAATCGTCAGTTCGGCTTGAACATTTTCTGTCAACTGCTTCTCAAAATCATCTAAATCGTTTACCGTATTGGGCCAGTCGTTGATAGATTCGAGAAGGCACGAGACATCGTGTTTAATTGAAGCAGGTATTTTATCCGACTCAACAAAGTCTATTAAAAATTGGATGCTGTATTTCATTAGGTTATTATATTATTCCTTATCTACAAATGCATGTTCTATTTATCTTCCACTTTATATTTATAAAAAAATATGTAGCATTTCAACTCAGATAATTCAAGAGATCTGATTTATTCACAAATAAATATAGACAATCCTTCCCAAAAACCATCTATTTATCGTACATTAGTGTACATATTTTTCCGTTCAAAGAAAAAAAGAGATAACCAATATAAAACTTTAGCGCATATGCAGGCAACATTACTGACAGATGAGCATCAAACATTTCGCGAAACTTTACGGGCGTTTATACGCAAGGAGATAGCTCCCCATGTGGATCAATGGGAAAAAGAAGGACAGATCGACCGTTCCATTTGGAAAAAGATGGGCGACATGGGCTTTATGGGCCTCAACTATCCTGAAGCATATGGAGGACTGGATCTGGATTTCTACTACAGCATGATTTTTTGTGAAGAACTCTCCTATTGTTATTCGGGTGGATTTACAATTTCGGCATTGGTGATACAATATATGTCGGCACCATATCTCCTAAAACATGGATCTTCTGCACTGAAGGAGCGCTACTTGCCGGGCATTATCGCCGGCGATTTGGTAAGCGCGGTGGCGATCACCGAACCGGGCGCCGGATCAGACGTCAAGAATATTAAAACGACAGCCATTCGCCGCGGTGACTATTACTATGTCAGCGGATCAAAAACTTTTATCACCAATGGCTATTACGGCGACTTTTTTATCACCGCCGTGAAGACCGACCCTTCCAAAGGAAGCAAGGGCATTAGCCTATTGCTGATCGACCGAAACGCGGTTGGCGTGCAGGCCAATAAATTGGAAAAATTGGGTTGGCATGCGTCGGATACCGCCGAATTGCATTTCGATGAGGTGGAAGTTCCGGTGGCCAACCTGCTTGGCGAGGAGGGCGCTGGGTTTCAATACCTGATGGACGGGCTGCAATTGGAGCGGCTTACGGCGGCCATCCATAGCTTGGCAACAGCCGAGTCTGCATTACAGTATACCTTGGAGTATATAGGCAAGCGCGAGGCCTTCGGTAAGAGATTGCAGGATTTACAAGTTTTGCGGCACCGGATAGCGACCATGTTTGCCGCATTAGAGACCACCAAAGCATTTATCTACCATTGCTGCGATCTGCAACAATGGGGGCGCTATGCGGTGAAGGAATGTTCCATTGCCAAATTGCAGGCCAGCGAATTAGCCGTCGATATTGTGAACCGCTGTTTGCAGCTCTTTGGGGGCTATGGCTTTACCGAAGACTATAAGATCGCTCGGCTCTATCGCGATGTGCGTGTGGGAACGATTATCGCCGGCACCTCGGAAATTATGCTGGAGATCATCGCTAAGATGCTGATCGACGGCGTGGATTACAACCGGAAAAAGCAATAAACCAAGCACATATAAAAAAAACAAACCGCTAACAGCATGGATAAAAAGGATATAAGCGAGCTGCAGTATATACATATTGAACAAGATAGGGACGGTATCGTCTTTATGGATTTACAACCTACGGGGGCACCTGTCGGATCTCATTATATGGAACGTATGTCCGAATTTGTGGAACATGCATTGGAGCAGCTTGAAAAGGCGGAAGTGAAAGGATTGATATACTGTAGCCCGATAATGGCAGGCGACTTTGACCCTTCTTATTTCTTGGCGGCTTCGCGGCAACAAATAGACATTGCCGATCAATTGCAGGCCTTGTTTGCTAAATTCATGCGCCTTCATGCCATGCATAAACCCATTGTTTCTATTCTGGATACGACATCCACCGATTTGCGCTTGGCTTCGCTGCTCTGGGCAGATTACCGCATCGCTTTGGCTGACGCCACCATCGGTTTTCCCACCTCCGCAACGGGATTGTTTCCCGGATTTGGTGCCAGCTCCCTCCTTCTCCATATGCTGGAACCAGAAAAAGCCATCCCATTTCTTTACCAAGGCAATATTCTATCCGCTTTGGAAGCCCTGCACCTCGGCCTCGTTCAGGCGCAGGTGGCGAACTATGAGCAGGCCTTTGCGCTAGCTAAACAACAGCTACTAAAACCCTATGCCGCGGCCGAAACGCAAAAGACTATACCGCCACAGCATGCAACGACCGATAGCCTCTTGGGCGCTATGCGAAGGAAAAGCAGTGGTCTCATTCCCGCGGACAATCTCTTTTTTGAGCTTGTGGCGGATAATCCAACGCGAGGCTTGGAGGAGATGCTGCAACAGGAGCGGCAAGCATGGGCTTCGCTATGGGATAAACCGGAAACCTTAAATATGCTACGCACACTCTACTGCAGTGTCAACCGAGCAAGTCGTCGGGCAACGGAAAAAGTTTCCTCCCCCATAGGCAAGCTTGGGATATTGGGCGCAGGCATCATGGGATCCGGAATAGCGTATGAGGCCGCTCGTGCAGGAATTCAGGTCGTATTGAAAGATGTGGACAGCGCGGCGGCCGAGCACGGAAAACGGTATGCAAAGAGACTCACCGACAAGCTGCTTGAGCAACGAAAAATCGACCAACAGCAGCAGGATCATCTCCTTGCACGCATCTACCCGACGGGCGATGCCGCAGATTTTTTGGACAGCGACATGATTATTGAGGCGGTCTTCGAAAACCAGACGCTAAAAGCTAACGTAACGAAGGAAAGCCTTCCCTACCTTAAGCCCGAGGGTATTTTTGCCAGCAATACCACGGCGCTTCCCATCAACAAGCTCGCGGAGGTGAGCCCGCTGCCACAACGCTTTATAGGGATGCATTTCTTCTCGCCGGTAGACCGCATGCCACTCGTCGAGATTATACGTGGCAAAAAGACGGACGAGCGTACACTGCAGCAGGCGCTAAGACTGGCACATCAGCTCGGCAAAGTGCCTATCGTCGTAGGCGATGGACCGGCGTTTTTCACCTCACGCATTTTTTTCAATTACCTACTGGAAGCGGTTACGATGCTTTTGGAAGGGCTGCCAGCCGAACTGCTAGAGCAGGAAGCGCGGCAGGCAGGCTTTGCCATCGGCCCACTGGCCGTACTCGACGAGATATCTTTAAAATTGATGTTGCAGGTTTATGATAGCTTGCCACAGCTACATCCCGGACAAGAACGCTGCTATCGGTATCTGGAATCGCTTATCGTAGCAGGGCGAAATGGACGTAAGACAGGCGCAGGCTTTTACAATTATAACGAAACAACGGGAAAAAGAGCTATATGGAACGACCCTAGCATCGCGCAAAAAGCGGTGAATGACCAAAGCGGAACTATCCAAAAACGATTGCTTCATGTGATGGCACTCGATAGTTTTCGCTGTTTGGAAGAAGGTGTATTGCAGGATGTAACCGACGCAGACATAGGCTCGATACTTGGCATTGGCTTCCCTCGCCATACCGGCGGCGTGTTTAGCCACATCGATCAGGTAGGCATAAAAACTTTTGTAAACGATTGCCATGCATTCGCTGCGCTTGGTGATGAATGGCATATACCAGAAAGGCTTAGGCAATTGGCGGAATCAGACTTCCGCTTTTATGATGGGTTGGAATCCAATTGGAAAGGGCAACTGTAAGTGTGGAACGAGGGGCAGGACATAAAATCGGCGCGGGTGATCTATTCGTCCCGCGCCGTACAAAACCTCTTCTTCAGCAATTTCTTCCTCGCTAATGAACCATCATATCCACGAGGGTGTGCACATCTAGCGCAATAAAGGTATCATAGTCCAACGTGGTCTGCAGCAAGGCCTGATGTTGTTTTTCAGCAAACACGCGCTTCAGATTACGTTTATATTTCTCAATCAACTTGGGAATACCCTCTTCCCGACGACGGGGATGTCCGATGGGATATTCCACCAGCACCTCGGGCAACACCGTGCCGTCATTCAGGACGATGGTCAATGCATTGGCAATGGCTCTTTTCTCGGGATCGTGATAGTCTTCGGTAAAGTTTGTATCCTCGAGGCAGCTCATCTTGGCGCGTAGCACATCGATCTGCGGATGGCTAGCCACCGCATCTTCGTAATCCTCGGCCGTCAATCGTCCAAACAATAGCGGCACAGCAACCATGTACTGCAGGCAGTGATCGCGGTCGGCCGGATTGTGCAATGGTCCTTTCTTATCAATAATACGAATGGCGGCGTCGTGCGTACGAATATTGATCTTCGCAATATCCTCGGCTGTTTTCCCCAACTCTTTCAACATGCCATGCAGGTGCATAGCAGCCTCTACGGCCGTCTGCGCATGAAATTCTGCCGGAAAAGAGATCTTAAATAAGACATTTTCCATCACATAGCTGCCGTAATCGCGTTGAAACTTAAACGCCTTGCCTTGGAACGACACCGCATAAAATCCCCAAACGGGTGCGGTGAGCACAGAAGGATAACCCATTTCGCCAGTCTTGGCAATAAGCGCCAGCTTAACAGCGCGCGAAGTAGCATCGCCGGCCGCCCAAGACTTGCGGCTACCGGTATTGGGCGCATGCCGGTAGGTGCGCAGCGCCTGGCCATCAACAAAAGCCAAGGACACCGCATTGACCAGCTCGTCATAGCTTAAACCAAGCATCTTGCCAACCACCGCCGTGGACGCCACCTTCACGAGTAACACATGGTCGAGCCCTACTTTGTTGAAGGAGTTTTCCAAAGCCAATACCCCCTGAATCTCATGCGCCATGACCATCGCCTCCAACAGCTCCTTGGCCTTTAGCGGCGGCTCGCCATTGGCGATGCGCGTACGACTTAGCCAATCAGCGGTAGCCAATATGCCGCCCAAATTATCGGAGGGATGCCCCCACTCGGCAGCCAACCAAGTATCATTGAAATCCAGCCAGCGGATCATCGTGCCAATATTGAAGGCCGCCTGAATTGGATCCAACTGATAGGCAGTTCCGGGCACCTTTGCTCCATGCGGCACGATGGTTCCCGGAACCACAGGCCCCAGCATCTTCGTGCATGCAGGATAGGTAAGTGCCTCAAAGCCGCAGCCCATGGTATCTAGAAAACAATAGAAGGCCGTATGCCAAGCTACCGGACTTTCAACCTTATACTGGCTGACATAGTCGACAATATCTTTTATTACCTGGTCAACTTCAGGTCTTTCATTCGAAATATATGCACTCATACATGCTATGTTAAACAATTCATACGATGATTACCTACGATGCCACGGGTGCTACCGTTCGGCAATAGGTTTAAAATCCCGATTATCTGGACCGGTATAGTTGGCACTTGGACGAATGATCTTACCATCCTGCCGCTGCTCAAAAACATGGGCAGACCAACCTGTGATGCGCGAAATAACGAACAAGGGCGTGAACATCTCTGTGGGGATGCCCATAATATGGTAGGCTACGGCCGAGTACCAATCCAAATTAGGAAACATACGCTTCTCTTCCCACATGACCGTCTCCAACCGCTCCGCAATGCGATAGAGTGTCATATCTCCAGCTTCTTCGCTCAGCTCCTTGGCAATGCGCTTGATGACCTCATTTCGCGGATCCGCGATGGTATAAACCGGATGCCCAAAGCCGATGATCACTTCTTTATTCGCCAATCGTTTTCGGATATCCGCCTCCGCCTCGTCCGCATCGGCGTAGCGACTCTGTATCTCAAAAGCCACCTCATTGGCACCTCCATGCTTGGGACCGCGCAAGGCTCCAATGGCACCAGCGATACAGGAATAGATGTCCGATCCTGTTCCGGCGATCACCCTTGCCGTGAAGGTCGACGCATTGAACTCATGCTCGGCGTACAGGTTTAGCGACACCTGCATGGCCCTCACCCAAGAAGCCGATGGCGCACTGCCATGCAGCAGATGTAGAAAATGACCACCCACGGTATCATCCGAAGTTTCTACGTTAATTTCGCGACCGTTTTGGCTGAAGTGGTGCCAATAGAGCAGTGCCGAGGCCATGGAAGCCATCAGACGACTTGCTATGTCTCGTGCAGCCGCCAAGGGCTGACTTTCTTTCTCGGGCTGTAGACTGCCGAAAAAAGAGACATAGGTGCGTAGCACATCCATGGGATGTGCCGTTGTTGGAAGTTGCTTCAAGATACGTTGTATCGCAATAGGTAAACCACGTTGGCTCGCTACCTGCGTTTGAAAGGTATGCAACTGTGGCTCTGTTGGCAAGGCGCCATATATCAATAGGTAAGCTACCTCTTCAAAAGAAGCCTTCCATGCCAAATCCAAAATATCATAACCGCGGTAGTGCAGGTCATTTCCACTTTTCCCTACCGTACTTAAGGCCGTGTTGCCCGCCAGCACACCCGACAAGGCGACGCTTTTCTTGGGCTTAAAACCTGTTTCATTTGTTTTTTCCATCTTGATCGGTATTAAACAATTGATCTAATTTATGCTCGTATGCGTAATAGTTTATGCTGTTATACAGTTCTTCACGTGTCTGCATCGCCGGAATCGCGGCCGCCTGCGTACCGTCCTGCCGAATGTTGTTGTACACCATTTCTGCGGCCTTGTTGGCTGCGCGAAAGGCCGAAAGCGGATAAAGTACCAGCGCTACGCCGGCCGCCTCCAATTGATCGACGGTAAATAACGGAGTTTGGCCAAACTCGGTGATATTAGCCAGAATGGGCAATCCCGTCGCTTCGCGAAACCGACTGTAGTCCTCCAGTCGATGAACGGCTTCCGCGAAGATAAAGTCGGCTCCAGCCTCTTTATAGGCCACCGCACGATCCAATGCTTTTTCCAAACCTTCGCTTGCCAGCGCGTCGGTGCGCGCGCCCAATACAAAATTTTCATCGGTACGTGCATCGGCTGCGGCCCTGATACGGTCGCACATCTCCCCTGCGGACACCAATTCTTTTCCGGGCCTATGGCCACAGCGCTTGGCGCCCACCTGATCTTCAATGTGTACGGCTGCCACCCCCACCTTGATCAGCGCGCGTATCGTGCGCTCAATATTGAATGCCGAAGGTCCAAAACCTGTATCAATATCCACCAACAGTGGTAGCGGACATACATTGCCGATACGATCGGCATCGATCAATACATCCTGCAAGTTGGTGATGCCCAAATCGGGAATACCCAAAGAACCGGCGGCCACCCCTCCACCAGAGAGGTAGATGGCTTGGAAGCCCGCCTGCTGTGCCAAAAGGGCATGATTGGCGTTGATAGCGCCAACAATCTGTAAGGGTTTCTCATGCTGCATGGCCTCCCTAAAACGGAGGCCGGGGGAATATATCATATAATTGGGTCTTACAAATAAAACAATCGCAGACGGAAGCTACCCGCTGCCTTGGTTAACGTAAAGGAAGCCAACTGCACATTCTGCTGCGCTGCCAACCGCTCTCCTTAAATGTACGAAAATTATTTTAACACAGCAACAATAAACACCTGAATATCTATTATTTGACAAAGCTAACAGCGCGTAATATGCCAACACGCTGCAGAGGAAAGGCTATGCTGTAAAAACCAAAAGACAAGCTCACTTGTTCTTTCCTCGAACAAAAACAGGTATGATGCGACCAATATATCTTTTACTTGCAGGTAGCACGCTGCTTGCCTCCTGCCATACAGAAACGAAAAAAAACGGCACCGATGATACGACACAAATACTTCCGGATAATTCAACAGCAGACAGCCTAACACCTCCAATTACCGATCAGTCTTTGGAAACGGTGGCAGCGATACAGGATGCGTATGTGCAGACGATGGAACGCCTGCAGAAAGGAGCCTTGGACAGTACATTTTTTGAATATGACTGTCAGGAAGAACGTAATGGACGTGTGGTATACTATTCGGAAAAAGGCAAGCTGCTGCTGATCAAACATAGCTATGGTGAGTACAGCCATCACGAAGTGGACGAAACTTACTTTGTGCGGGATAAGAAACCATTCTTTCAGTTTAGACAAGCCACAACTTGGTCGTTTGACAGTGGCTCGGCGGCAGAGGGCGCCACCCGAGATGAGGTGCAGGAGCAACGTATATACCTCAAAGACGAAGAGCCTTTCCGTTGCCTACAGAAATCCTATGTGATGCGTAGCAAAGCAAATGATAACCCTATACCGGATAAATTACCAAATAAGGACGTCGATTGTGCATCGTCAGCTTCAGCACTAACATCCTTTGCGCTATTGGCCAAATATGAACAACAGCCAACAACGGGCTGCCTCGATGAACAATAAGTGCTAAAAAAAACGATATCCTTTACTATGCTCGCTAGCACAGCAAAGGATATCGTCCATGGGTATTTACGAGACGTACCGCAATGTCACTAAATCATTGCTTCGGCCTACTTGGCACTAAATTGTTTCTGCACCTCGTCCCAGTTAACCACCGACCAGAAGCCGGCTACATAGTCTGGACGTTTATTTTGGTATTTTAAGTAGTAGGCATGCTCCCACACATCAAGCCCCAACAATGGCTTTCCTTGAAGAGCTACGCCTTTCATCAAAGGATTATCCTGATTTGGAGTACCGCCAACCTTAAGTTTTCCAGCATCGAGCACCAACCAAGCCCAGCCCGAACCAAACTGTTGGGTAGCCGCTTTAGTAAACTCCTCCTTAAACTTATCAAAGCTTCCGAAAGTCTTGTCGATAGCGGCAGCTAATGCCCCTGTTGGTTTATTATCCGCTTTCGGCGCGCGCAAGGTTTTCCAGAAGTGAGCGTGATTATAAGCGCCACCAGCGTTGTTGCGTAACTTTGCGCTGTATTTATCGATATCCTTGAAAATAGCTATCGCATCGGCGGCCTGTACATTTTCTGCAGCAATAGCTTCATTCGCATTCTTTACATAGGTGCCATAATGCCGCTCATAGTGAATCTGCATGGTTTGTGCATCAATGGCAGGCTCCAAAGCGTTAAAAGCATAAGCTAGTGGCTCTTGCACAAATTGAAAGGCAAACAGCGATGTATCGCCCAAAAACGTACCTGCCTGACCAACTTTTGCTACAGCCAATCCCGCCGCGAGGCCCAAGCTATTTTTAATAAATGTTCTTCTATTCTTCATATGTGTATATATTCCAATATTCTTTCGTTGATAGCTCAAAATGCTCCGCGTGCTATTACGTCCCAGCCTTATCGTCCTCATACACCAATTTCCGAGTACGCTATCCTTCAAACCTACCAACTGGCAGAAAACGCTAAAACCAATGTCTGCTAGGCTAAAATAGCCATAAATTCGTGAAGCAGCCCTGGCAAATAAAAATTATTTGCTGGAAGCGCAGCAGATGACGTTTTCGTGACACGAAAGGCATAATACAACCAAGTCGGAAACACCAAACACGCGCGCTGGATTCGAAATGTGTAAAAAAAGAAACGGTGAACAAAATTTTGCTCACCGTTTTCCTACTAATTTAGCTTACTATTTTAAGTTGTCTCTGTAAACCTTGGCTTTCTTCACCTCGGTCTGTATGTCTTTACGTGAAGCATCGTAGGTCAACACTTTTTCGTAGTCTGTAACAGCCTTGCCGTAGGCATCAGCTGCTTTTGTTTTGTCGTAGTTTGCCGCTCCACTCGTTCCTGTAAGGATACCTAAGTCGCGATAAGCAATTGCTCTATTTTGGTATAACTTAGCATCGTTGGCATTGATAGCGATGGCTTTGCTGTAATCTTCAATCGCTGTTTTCAACAACTGCTCTTTTACAGCATTGGTCAATTTGCTTCCGCTGGCAACCGCCAAGTTATTGCTCGCTTTACCTTTGTAATAGTAAGCTGATGTATGCTTAGCATCCAAGGCAATCACTTTTTTAAATGTTTCTATAGCTTTGCTGTAGTCACCATTGTGAAATTGCGAATAGCCAAGCAAATATTGTACATCCGGATCGTTAGCTTCTGATGGCAACGCCTTTTGCAGGTGGCCCGCCGCCGCTTTAAAATCGCCGTCAAGCAATGCCTTCTGTCCTAAACGAACATTCGGGTTGCTATGTTGCGATTGATCTTGCGCCTGAACGCCCAACGTGCAAAAAGCCAACGCCGCAGCAGCCAAGCCCAATCTTACCGATTTCCACTGTTTATTCAAAAATCTACGTTTCATATTCTCTATTTTATGGATTCTAATATTTTTTTCCTATTTTACATTAAACAGTTGACATAAATCTCTGTTAAATAGTTTAAGCCCACAACGCGAAATTATTAACATTTCCACATTTTATCGGAAAGCATTGTTTCTTTAGCGACACGTTTGGACCCATTTAGCAGGATATTCTCTTTCTTAACATAAATAATACCAAATTTTAAAGTTGGCATTGCTCTTGCAATTATAGGGGAAATAATTTACTAGAATAGAAACTATCTAAAAATCTGACATAATGTCGGATGAATACAGTATATATGAACAAAAACGACACATTTGACCTCAATCAGGTACTTTCTGTCATTAATGAAGACACAGAATTTTTTCCCCTGATGAGTTCACAAGACGAAGAGGAAATGAGCAAGGCAGATATTCCAGAGATATTGCCCATTCTTCCTTTACGCAATACAGTACTTTTTCCCGGTGTTGTTATCCCTATTACCGTGGGGCGTGACAAATCGATCAAGCTCGTTAAAGAAGCATATAAAGGCGATCGCACGATTGGAGTGCTTTCACAGAAGGACATGAACATCGAGGAGCCAACGGTAGATCAATTGCACAAGATTGGTACCGTAGCGAGCATCATTAAGATCTTGCAAATGCCCGATGGTAACACGACGGTGATCATCCAAGGAAAACAGCGCTTTCGCATTACCGAGCTACTTAGCAGTGAGCCCTACCTGAAGGCTCGCGTGGAGCGCGTGCCCGAAGAGAAGCCGAAGGTTGCGAACAGGGAGTTTAAGGCTTTGATCTCTTCAATCAAAGAATTGGCATTGCAAATCATACAGCTTTCACCAAACTTACCTAGTGAAGCTGGTTTGGCCATAAAAAATATCGAGAGCCCCACCTTCTTGGTGAATTTCATTTCATCGAACATGTCGTTGGAGACGGAACAAAAACAAAGCCTTTTGGAAACGAAAGATTTTGTGAAACGGGCTAAAACCTTGTTGGAGCATTTGACCACCGAGATACAGCTCTTGGAACTGAAAAATCAAATTCAGAACAAGGTGCGTATCGACTTAGACAAGCAGCAGCGCGACTACTTCCTAAACCAGCAGTTGAAGACCATTCAAGAGGAATTGGGCGGCAATACGCCTGATTTGGAGATGCAGGAGCTTGAAAAACGATCGAAAGCAAAGAAATGGCCTGTGGAGGTACAGAAGCATTTCAACAAGGAGTTGGAAAAACTGGGGCGTATCAACCCTGCCGCGGCAGATTACTCGGTACAGATCAACTATCTTGAATTGTTGTTGGATTTGCCTTGGGGCGATTATACAAAGGATAATTTTGACCTGAATCGTGCTGTGAAGGTGCTAGACAAGGATCATTATGGCCTGGAGAAAGTAAAACGCCGCATTATCGAGTACCTCGCGGTATTGAAGCTGAAGAACAACATGAAAGCGCCCATCCTTTGCTTAGTGGGCCCTCCGGGCGTGGGTAAAACGTCTCTCGGCAAATCGGTAGCAAAAGCACTAGGTCGTAAATATACGCGCATGGCCTTAGGTGGTGTGCGCGATGAAGCGGAAATACGCGGACACCGTAAAACTTATATTGGTGCCATGCCGGGACGGATTATACAATCTTTGAAAAAGGCAGGTGCCTCCAACCCGGTCTTTGTATTGGATGAGATCGACAAATTAGGTTCAGACTTTAAAGGTGATCCTTCATCGGCGCTGCTGGAAGTACTGGATCCGGAACAGAATACCAACTTCTACGACCACTATGTGGAGATGGAATATGATCTATCGAAAGTGATGTTTATTGCTACGGCCAACTCGCTGAATGGCATTCAGCCTGCGTTACTTGACCGTATGGAGATCATCGAAGTAAACGGATACACCATTGAAGAGAAGATCGAGATTTCAAAAAAACATCTCCTGCCTAAGCAGCTGGAAGTGCATGGGTTGACAAAAAAAGACGCCAACCTGAACAATAAAGTGATTGAAAAGATCATTGATGAGTACACCCGTGAGTCGGGCGTACGTGGACTGGAAAAGAAAATAGGCTCCATTGTTCGCGGAATCGCAACACGGATCGTTATGGAAAAGGAACACAGCGCTAAGATTGATGTGCCGATGGTTGAAGAAATCCTTGGGGCACCAATATTTGACAAAGATCTATATGAAGACAATGAGGTTGCTGGTGTAGTGACGGGACTTGCCTGGACGTCCGTTGGAGGAGATATCCTGTTTATCGAGTCTAGCCTTAGCCCCGGAAAGGGAAAGCTGAGCCTAACAGGAAATTTAGGCGATGTGATGAAAGAGTCAGCAGCGATTGCCATGGCCTACCTGCGTTCGCATGCCGAAGATTTTGATATCGACTACAAAGTGTTCGATCAATGGGATGTCAATGTACACGTGCCGGCAGGGGCTACACCAAAAGATGGACCTTCTGCAGGAATCACTATGCTGACAGCGCTTACATCCCTATTTACACAACGCAAGGTGAAGGAGAAATTGGCCATGACGGGCGAAATTACACTTCGCGGACGCGTGCTTCCTGTTGGGGGGATTAAAGAGAAAATATTGGCTGCCAAGCGTGCCAACATCAAGGAAATCATTCTTTGCAAAGCAAACGAAAAAGATATCTTGGAAATTAAAGAAGACTATATTAAGGATCTTACTTTTCATTATGTGACCAAGATGTCGGAAGTGATTGATTTGGCGCTCTTGAAACAAAAAGTCAAAAAAGCAAAAGACCTATCTATTAAACTGGCTTAAAGCTTGTACAAAACAAAAAACCACTGCTATACACAGTGGTTTTTTGTTTTTTTTTATAAAATCAGTCTACATCCATTGCACATTCCACACGAAATGCCTTAACTTTGCCTTTAATAATACGAGAAGAGTCTCCCCTCTTCCGCAGAACAAAAGAAAAATGATTAATGCTCTGATAAGGAGAGCCATCGCATCTCCAGTACTTATTTACACGCTTCGTTGCTTGATTGGATTCACGATCGGCTACCTGCTCTACACAAAATTCGTACACTTCGAGCTATTCTGGTCACTACTATCCATTATCTTAGTGATATCGCCAGAAGAAAATGACTCCAAACGCCTATCGATAGAGCGATTTAAATCCAACTTTGTCGGCTCCGTTGTCGCGCTGCTTTGCATTATCATCAACGGCAATTCCCTTTACATGATCGTCATCGGCATGCTTGTCACCATCTTAGTCTGTCGTTTTTTCAAAATCATGAATATGGCGAGAGTCGCTGTTGTCGCCCTCTTGATCATTATGGTACAGCCCCATCAGGAAGAACTCTCCTACACGCCGATCCTGCGCTTCGCGTCTGTGGGGATAGGCTGTCTTATCGGCCTTTCCATCGTAGTCAGCTCGGCCTACATCTTACGCAATATCCGAAAGCGATTTGGCATCTTTATCGACCAATAGGCACAAATAGGCCCTTAGCCGAAAAAAATAAAAGTCGTTAGAGGTTATTCTCTATAGCGCCCACCTTCTCGCGATACAGATCAATAGGCTTATCCAATAGAACAGCGATAACCGTCATCTTTTTATCCAGTCGTTCTTTCGGAATATCGATATAGACGATGCCTGGAATAGCGCTCCAATACAACTTGTTAAAGATCTGATGGCTTAACATCGACCCCTCGCCGACGATACGAATACGGGCAATGCTATTTTTCAGCCCCTTCAAAGCAATTGGACCAGTCGGCTGTCCCTCAACAAACAGATACAGTGTTTTGCTATCTTTTGACAGCGCGGAATATCCAGCATAATGTCCTTGTGGCATCCCGGCATGTGCATCGTGAAGAACTTCCGCGTGTTTACTTATCCATTGCTTCAACTCTACATTGGCCGCATCATATTCCGAAGTTAGGAAAACACCATCCTCGGTTAGCTTGCCTGCAAAGATATTATCTCCGGCATCGCTGCTTACCGCGATATGTTCGGCAGCATCCTCAACGCTGGGCTCGGCGAGCATTTCCATGAGGCTGTAGGCCGTCGAGGTCTTATCTTCCGCAAACTGAGGTGCAGTATCAAAATCGACAGCCAACACCGAAGCCACCGCATCAAAAGCATTTGTCGGCAAGTTAACATCCAACAATTGTTCTTTGAAGCTGTAGACGAGCTTGGTCGGTTGCCCAACTATACGTACATTTTTTACAGGCGTCAGCAGGTTGTGCAAACGATACCTAGCTCGCTGGCTATCGAGGTAGATGTAAAGCGTCTTACCGTTTTTGGAAAAAGTATTTTTTTCGCGCAAGCGACCATCATTCAACCCTGCTTGTGTTCCGTAAACCGCCTCCCCATGTTTTTTTGTCCAGCGCCCCAACTCGCGAAGGATAGCAACTTGTTCTTCCGGCAAGGTACCATCGGCCTTGGGACCTATATCCAACAGTAGATTACCGCCCATCGCCATACAATCGATAAGTGTGCGCACAATCATATTCGGCGTTTTATAATGCCGATCGAAAGGCTGGTAGCCCCAGGAATCATTCATCGTATAGCAGAGCTCCCAATGTGCGCCTGCAGGCTTGACGACAGGCACGCCCTGCTCTGGCGTCTCGTAGTCGCCGTGATGGTTCAAGCGCGAGTTGATAATGATCTGTGGATTGTACCGGCGGAGCAGCTGCAGGGTACCGGGGGCATCCCATTGGGCAGAACTATGCTCCCAATCACCATCAAACCACAATAAGTCGGGACGGTATGCTTTCGAAAGTTCATCCAACTGTTGTTGATAATACTGTACATAGCTATCCCATCGCTTTGGATCGGCAGCTATATCATAGCGTTTCCGCGTGCGCGTATGTACGTCATAATAAGGATGGCTCCAATCGGGCAAGGAAAAATATATGCCTGTTTTCAAACCGGTTTGTTTCAATCGGTCGATAAATGGACTTAATACGTCACTTTTCGCGGCGGCATGCTTTTTCGTAGTTAAGGCCTCTGGCGCCTGCGAATCCCACAGAGCGACACCGTCGTGGTGCTTTGACGTAATGACGGCATACTTAGCTCCGGAGGCCTGAATCAAATCTGCCCATTCCTTGGGTTTATATTTCTTTGCGGTAAAGCCATCCAACTGACGTAGGTAACGTTCATGGCTGAGGTAGTTGTTGAAGAAAGCCCAAGATTCGGAAATCCCATCCACAGCATAAATACCCCAGTGGATGAAAACCCCCAATTTGGCATCTTCAAACCAAGTCATTTTATCGTCCTGCGGTTGTTGTTGCGCTTTTAACGTAAACATTGTGCAGCATAACAGCGGTACACTAAGTGCTAGACTTTTAATTTTCATCATCATTTAAATTTTAAACTGCCGTTGAAGATATAAATATATTGTAAAAGGATAAAAAGATAATGTGTAATTTTGAGCGATGATTGAACTTTACACCGATGGAGCTTCTAGCGGGAATCCCGGACCGGGAGGTTATGGCACCATATTAAGAACCGTTTATCAGGGAAACAATGAAGCGTTTCAAGGGAAACTTATCGAGAAGGAATTTTCAGGCGGATTCCGGAAAACGACCAACAATAGAATGGAGCTTCTAGCAGTGATCATAGGTCTTGAAGCTTTAAAGAATATCAATCAAAAGGTGACCATCTATTCTGACTCGAAGTATGTGATCGACGCCATCGACAAAAAATGGGTTTTCGGCTGGATACAAAAAGGTTTCCAAGGTAAAAAAAATAAAGATTTATGGCTCCGCCTGATCAACCTTTACAAGCACCATCAGGTTAAATTGGTTTGGGTAAAGGGGCATGCTGGCCACCCATTGAACGAGCGCTGCGACCAGCTGGCCGTAAAAGCATCGAAAGATAAAGCCAATTGGAAAATAGATTCGGTCTTTGAGGTGGAAGAAAAAAAAGGACTTGATCTCTAGGCTGCGGACAGCACATGACAATAAAAACAAAATCCATTCTTCTTGGGATACTTTCGGCCCTATTTTTTGCGGCCACCTTTGTGCTCAATAGATCCATGTCCCTCGGTGGTGGTTCTTGGATTTGGAGCGCCGCGTTTCGGTATTATTGGATGATTGCACTGCTACTGCCCATCTTGCTGGCGCGAAAAGAGCTCCTTCCGCTACTGCGAACAATGTCGAAACAGCTCGGCGCCTGGCTACTGTGGAGCACAGTGGGCTTTGGGATATTTTATGCGGGCCTAACCTATGCGGCATCCTTTGCACCTGGGTGGTTGTTGGCTAGCACTTGGCAGATCACGATAATTGCCGGCATGTGCCTTGTTCCAATCATCGGCCCATCCCATGAAAAACTATCTTGGAAAACAATTTTCTTCTCCTTAATTATTCTGTTCGGCGTTTTTATCCTGCAAATTCCGCAGGCAAAGTCCGTATCTACAACCGATCTCTTAAAAAGTATTTTACCCGTGTTGATTGCTGCTTTTGCTTATCCGCTTGGCAACCGGAAGATGATGCAATTAACGCAAGGAAAGCTCTCGGCTATACAGCGTCTATTTGGCATGACATTGGCCAGCCTACCCTTTTGGATAGTCCTTTCGGTATATGGTGTCGCACAGGAAAGCTTGCCTAATCAAAGCATGTTGCTGCAGACTTTTTTTGTGGCTCTGCTCTCTGGCGTAGCGGCAACTTGGCTATTTTTTAAGGCGACAGACATGGTGCGCACCGACCAAAAGCGTCTTGCGGCCGTGGAGGCCACGCAATCTACCGAAGTGATTTTTGCACTCGCTGGAGAGGTACTTATTTTACATGCCCCCTTTCCAGATTGGTTTTCCCTTGTGGGTATTGCTATCGTGATTCTAGGCATGCTGCTGCATAGCTGCAAATCTTAGCGGGCGAGATAGCTAGCTTTAACCGTTATATTGGCCGTTTTACTACGTGATGTGGTATTAAACGCACCACCATAGCTATACTCTTCGTTATCGTTTTGCCCTGTGATTTGGAAAATTCCCAAATCGGCCTTAATGAGGTTGCCCAGCGAAGAACCAGCTTCCTCCGCAATATTGGTAGCCCTCTGCTTGGCATTCTGCGACGCCTGAGAAATGAGCTCCAATTTAAGGTCTTCTAATTTGGAGTAGTAATAGCTTGGCGAATTGGAGCTTAACTCCAACCCTTGCGAGATCAAAGTTGAGATCTCTCGAGAAGCATTATCCACTTTATCCAAATCTTTCGATTCTATGCGTACGCTCTGCGAAAGGTTATACCCGGTAAAGGTATTGTAGCTGTTGCCGCTGCCATCAGAATGATAGGAAAATTCACGGTTGATATTGACAGCGTTAAACAAAATCTCTTTGGGGTCTATGCCTTGCGTCAACAAAAATTGCTTTACCAACTCGCGATCTTGCTGCAGCTGCCCCGAGGCCACGCTTAAGTCCATGGACTTGCGGCTGTATGATGCTGACCACTTGACAATATCCGACTCAAAATCCTTTTTTGCATTTCCGGTTACGTTGACCGTATTGCCGGATTTATACTTAAACATGTAGGCATTGCCTAGAATAAAAGCAAATAAAACAACTGCTATGGCGCAGATTAAGGATACAATGATACTTGGTGATTTCATGGGTTTACCTCCGTATTGCCGTGTAAAAATGTTAAAACATCCTGTTAAATTTACGCATTTTTGATTACTTTCCCCTAAATTTTCATAAATTTCAGTTCATTATATGTATAATAAAATCGCCAGCCTTGGCATTTGTCTTTTGTTAACGAGCGCCTCATTTGCCCAAAAGCGCCCACTAGACCACAGCGTCTATGACAATTGGAAAAGTATCACGGGCACATCCATTAGTAAAAGCGGTCAGTTTATTTCTTACAGCGTAACACCGCAAGAAGGCGACGCTTTATTCGAGCTAAAAAGCCCTACAAACCAAATCTTACTGCGGATAGCGCGAGCAGCATCCGCACAGCTCACCAAGAACGAAGGATTTTTGGTAGCGGCAATCAAACCCACTTTCGAAGAAACGAGACAGGCGAAAATCAAAAAGAAAAAGGCAGATGACATGCCTAAAGATTCGTTGCTCATCGTTAACTTAGAAAGTAAAGAAGAATGGAAATTCCCGCAGGTAAAATCATTCAAACTGGCGCAAAACAAAAATGACTATATTGCCTTCTTAACCGATTTAAAAGAAGAAAAAAAATCTTCAACTACGGTTACTGATAGCAGCTCCACGACTAAGCCTAATGCTTCGAAAGGAAAAAGCGTTTCTGTTCTTTGCTTGAAAAACCTCGCCACGGGCGACACCCTGAACTTCTGGAAAGCAGATCAGTATGCATGGAGTCCGAACGAAGATTTCCTACTGTTCTCCAAAAAAAATGAAGCTAAAGATTCTACCGCCACGGATGCCGGTTTATATATTTATGACATCGCAAACAAAAGCCTGAAGAAAATAAGCAACGGGAAAGGCACCTACAAAGAGCTTAGCTTTGACGACCAAGGTACACAGCTGGCCTTCCTTGCCGATAAATCGCCAGAGAAAGCACTCCTGAAGGACTTCAAACTGTACTACTACACCCCTCAGCTCGATTCGGCGCGCATCATCGCCAGCCAACAAAGTAACGGTGTGCCACAGAACTGGTATGTGAGTGGTGATGGCTCCCTTAATTTTAGTGCCGATGGTCAGAAGCTATTTTTCGGACTAGCGCCCGTTCCTCGCGTTAAGGACACAACCCTCGTAGAATTTGAACACGCACAGCTGGACATTTGGCATTGGCAAGATGATTATCTACAGCCGCAGCAGCTCGTCAACTTAAAAAGAGACCTCAGCAGGTCCTACCCTGCCGTCATCTACCCGAAGAATGGCAACCGACTGCTCGCTTTAACAGACGAGACCTTCAGCCGGACAAGTTTTACCGATGAAGCAAACAACGAATGGGCACTGACCACGTCAGATTTCGGAAAACGCATTCAAGGACAGTGGGAAGGTGGCACACGATCGGACGTGTATATTGTATCTACCCAATCAGGCCAAAAGAGAATCATCAAGAAAGACCTGAACGGTTATGCCTACCTATCACCATTGGGCGACTATGTGCTTTATTTTGATCGCGAGCAGGGCAATTGGTATAGCCATCAAATTAAGAATGACCAAGTTGCATTATTGAACGATGGTGTACCGGTGAGTTTTGTGGATGAAGAAAACGACTCGCCTACGCTGCCAGGAGCCTACGGTATCGCTGGTTGGTCGCAAGACAACCGCAGTGTGTTTATCTATGACCGTTATGACATTTGGAAATTCGATTTGACGGGCAAAGACAAGCAATTGGTGACCAACGGCGAAGGACGTGCTACAAAGACCACTTTCCGTTACATCAACTTGGCACGGACAGATGATCCGCGCCAACGGACAACACGCATTCCGGACAAAAAAGCCATGTACCTAAGTGCTTTTAGCGAAGAAACAAAACAAAATGCCATCTTCGAAACGCCTGCTGCTAAAAGCAAACGCCCCAATGAAGTCGTTGGACTGACAAACTTCAGCTTTCGTGCGTTCAGCGCTTCGGAAGACGAACAAACGGTGATCTACACAAAGGAAAACTATAACGAATCGCCCAACTTATACGTAAGCAAGCTCTTTAAAGACGAACATAAGCTTTCCGATGCCAATCCACAACAACAGACCTACAACTGGGGCACGGCGGAGCTCGTGAAATGGACGACACCAAGCGGAAAACCTGCGGAGGGCATTTTGTATAAACCGGAGAATTTCGACCCCAATAAAAAGTACCCGATTATCGCTTATTTCTACGAAACATTGACCAGTGGGCTATACACGTATCAAGCACCGGCACCTACGCCGTCTCGCCTGAACATACCTTACTATGTGAGCAATGAATACTTGGTATTTGCGCCCGACATCCGCTATGAAATCGGGCATCCGGGCAAATCTGCCGAAGAATATATCAACTCGGGCATGCGCCATCTGGCAAAAAATAGCTGGGTAGATTCGACAAAGATGGCCATACAAGGACAAAGCTGGGGCGGTTACCAAGTGGCACACCTCATTACGCGCACTAATATGTATGCCGCAGCTTGGACAGGTGCGCCTGTTGTCAACATGACTTCGGCCTATGGCGGTATACGTTGGCAATCTGGCATGTCGCGTCAGTTCCAATACGAACATACCCAATCGCGCATCGGCAAAACCCTGTGGGAAGATCAGGCACTTTATCTAGAAAACTCGCCTCTATTTCATCTCGACAAGGTTACGACGCCGGTTGTCATCATGCACAACGACAACGATGGCGCGGTACCTTGGTATCAAGGAATAGAAATGTTTACCGCTTTACGCAGGCTACAAAAGCCCGTTTGGATGCTCAACTACAACGGTGATGAGCATAACCTAATCAAGCGCCAAAACCGCAAAGACATACAGATGCGACAAGCGCAGTTTTTTGATCATTTCCTAAAAGGGAAACCGGCTACGAAATGGATTAGCAGCGGCGTTCCGGCTATTGAAAAAGGAATAGACTGGGGACTTCAGTAAAACAGCAAATAAAAAAGTGTGAAAATGCGATTCCATCAGCAAATGGAGTCGCATTTTCACTTTCATAACAGTAAAAACACATAAAAATTATAATTTTTTTATTTTTGTTGCTTGTTTTTTAAAAATAAACGTACATTTACAACACGAAACAACCAATAACTGTATAAAAAATAATAAAACTATTAAACAGAAAATGTCAAGCCTTAGATTTAAAGCAGCAGAGTCAGCCGTATCGCGACCTCTGGGGGATGGTAAAAAAGTAGAATCTTTAAAAGCGACCACGATTTACGGGAAAAACGTATTTACGATCGCTAAAATGAAGGATTATCTTTCTAAAAACACCTACAAAGAGTTAGTACAACTTGTAGAGGATGGTTCACAGATCTCGAGAGAGATTGCGGATCACATCGCACAGGCTGTAAAAACTTGGGCTATTGAAAACGGTGCTACTCACTATACGCACTGGTTTCAGCCGCTTACAGGATCCACGGCAGAAAAACACGATGCTTTCTTTGAGCCTGATGAAAATGGCAATGCTATTGAGAAATTTACGGGCGATGCGTTGGTACAACAAGAGCCTGACGCTTCTTCATTCCCTAACGGTGGTATCCGTAACACGTTTGAAGCACGTGGATATACCGCTTGGGATCCTTCATCTCCAGCGTTTATCTTCGAGACGGTAGCAGGCAAGACTTTATGTATCCCTACAGTTTTCGTTTCTTATACAGGCGAATCACTTGACTACAAAGCACCTTTGTTGAAAGCTGTTGCAGCGATCGATAAAGCAGCGACAGATGTCGTACACTTCTTTGACAAATCTATATCTAAAGTAAATGCTTCTTTGGGTATCGAACAAGAATATTTCTTAGTTGACCTTTCTTTGTTCCATGGTCGTCCAGATCTACAATTGACAGGTCGTACTCTTTTCGGACACATGTCTGCTAAAGGACAACAATTGGAAGATCATTATTTCGGAGCTATCCCTGAGCGTGTTTTAGCGTACATGGTAGACTTAGAAAATGAAGCTTTAAAATTAGGTATCCCATTAAAAACTCGTCACAACGAGGTGGCTCCTTCACAGTTTGAATGTGCTCCAATGTACGAAGAAATCAACTTGGCTATCGATCATAACCAATTGTTGATGAACTTAATGGAGCAGGTTGCTGTTCGCCACAACTTTAAAGTGTTGTTGCACGAAAAGCCATACAGCGGTGTAAACGGGTCTGGTAAACACAATAACTGGTCTTTAATTACCAATACAGGTGTTAACCTATTGTCTCCAGGCAAAACGCCTAAAAACAACTTGATGTTCTTAACGTTCTTCGTGAACACCATCAAAGCTGTTTTTGAATATGCCGACTTAATGCGTGCTTCCATTGCAAGCCACAGTAACGATCACCGTCTTGGTGCTAACGAAGCTCCTCCTGCGATCATTTCCATCTTCTTGGGATCACAATTGGATGAGATCTTGGAAGAAGTTGAATCGGCACGTGTAGCGAAGAAAGTTAAAAACGAAACCAACTTATGGCACGGTATTCCAAAAATTCCAGAATTGAAATTGGATAATACCGACCGTAACCGTACTTCACCTTTCGCCTTTACAGGTAACAAATTTGAATTCCGCGCAGTAGGTTCTTCAGCTAACTCTGCATTACCAATGACGATCTTAAATGCAATCGTTGCTGCGCAGTTGATCGAATTTAAAGTAGAAGTAGACAAGCAAATCAAAAAAGGAACGAAGAAAGATCTAGCTATCTTGAACGTTGTCCGTAAATATATCAAAGATTCTAAAGCTATCCGCTTTGAAGGTAACGGTTACAGCGATGAGTGGGCTGCAGAAGCAGAATCACGCGGTCTTTCCAACGTAAAATCGACGCCTAAAGCACTTGACGTTTACGTAAAAGAGGAAACTCTAGCTTTATTTGAGAAATTAGGTATCTATTCTAAGCGCGAATCGGAAGCTCGTCACGAAATTTTGTTAGAAAACTTCTACAAGAAACTACAGATCGAAGCTCGCGTTATCGAAGAGGTTGTTACTAGCCAAATTGCACCTGCTTGTTTCGTATACCAAAATGAATTGATCGAAAACGTGAAGGGATTGAAAGATCTTGGTTTGGCAAAAGAAGCGTTCAGCTCGCAGTTGAACTTGGTAGAGCGTATCTCCAAGCATACAAACCTTATCTTAGAGAAGGCTGAAGAAATGCGTCAATCGCGCAAGACAGCAAACAACATCGAAGATGTTCGTGAGAAGTCTATCGCTTATGACGAAGTCGTAAAACCATACTTCGACGAGATTCGTTACCACGTAAACAAACTAGAGAAGATTGTAGACGATAACAAATGGCCATTGCCAAAATTACGTGAACTATTGTTCTTACGTTAAACATATACTGACTACTAACCACCTATTAATAACCGGCACTCAACAGTAATTGTTGAGTGCTATTTTTTTGTAGCCTTCGTAGCGTAAACATAGCGATCCTATGCACAAATAGTTTTAGAATACAGCCCAATCCATTTTTCGCCTTCCATTTTTTGTATTAATTTTAACCTATGAAAATTATCGCATTCGCAGGTAGCAACAGCAGCCGATCGATCAACAAGAAATTTGTGACAAGTGTAAGCAAGTACTATAAGGAAGCGGATGATTATATAGAGGTATTGGATCTAAACGATTTCAGCATGCCTTTATTTTCCGTCGATCTGGAAAGGGAGCAAGGTATTCCTGCAGCAGCATATTCCTTTGCCCAGAAAATAGACGAAGCAGACTTTATATTACTTTCACTCGCGGAAAACAATGGTAATTACTCCGCAGCGTACAAGAGCTTGATCGATTGGATATCGCGTATCCCCGGCCGGAAGATCTATAATGGGAAGCCGGTGTTTTTGATGGCCACTAGCCCTGGAAAACGAGGTGGACAAAGTGTATTGGATATTGCTACAGCACGTCTACCCTACGACGGAGCCGAACTCTTGGAAACTTTTAGTTTACCGGAGTTTAACCAACATTTTGAAGAAGGAAAAGGCGTTACCAATATTTTACTCCGTAGCCAACTAGAGGCCAAAGTACGCAAGACAAAACGAATGTTGAAAGCCAAGTTTGAACAGAATCAATAATCCCCTATTAACACATGCAGAAAAATAAAAGAATCTGGTGGATCGCACTAGGCCTAATCATCATCCTTGGTTATGGTATTTGGGAAGCCTTCAATCAACCCTCAATCGAAGACCTGCCTGGCGATTTCAAAGAGGTAGCCTTTGTAAGAAACGAACAAAACAAAGGAGGTATCATACGGATTTATGCCGTCACTGTAGGCGATCCTGCCAACGCGAAATATGATGCCTGTGCAGATCTGTTCCCTACCAACGACTTTGGTAGCTTGACAAAGATCTATTTCTTCGACAAGAATAAGCCATTCCCAACAACGCTCCAAATTGAGCCGCCTCATTATGATGGAAGTCAGTATGAGGCTATCATGATCTTAAAACGAACGGGAAAAGAAGAGGCTAAATAAGCATTACAGGAACAGCAGGGATTCGGCCTTCGCTGTTCTTTTATTTTTCTACCGAATGCTGCGCGACAAATGTCGTGGGAGACACATGCATCACGTTTCTAAAAACACGGTTGAAATGTACAGCGGTATTAAAACCACATTGATAGGCCGCCTCCGAAATGCTCTCCACACGTTTGTTGACCAGCAACTGACATGCTTTTTCTATGCGGATTTCATTCAAAAAGGACACGAAAGTCTTTTTTGTTCGCTTTTTAAAGAATTTACAAAAAGCGGTGGGCGTCATGTGCACGAGTGTAGCGACATCTTCAATGCTTATGTTCCGTTTGTAATGCTCGATTGCGTACTTGACGACCGAGTTGATTCGAAGACCATCAGAATCGTGGAAATCTACCTTATGTAAGCCCGAATACAAAGAAATCAATTGGTTTTCTTGTTGTCGAAGAAAATCGAAAATAGACAAAATTTGTGTTAGCTTTTGTACCCCCTCTTCGCGATCGAGCTGTAAAAATACATCTTTTATAGCGATTGCCTGCTCGGCAGATAGCATCTTGCTTGAAGGAATTTGGTAAAATAAACTCCGTATTGCCTGCAATTCAGCCATTTCAAAAAATGGCGCTAGCTTTTCCAAAGAAAAGAAAAGATGAACAATATGTACCGAGGTATCCGTGCTTTTACTCTCCTCCTTGTAAAACAAGTGCGGATCGTTAGGCTTGATAAGAAATATTTCATTTTCTGCACAGGGGCGTAGCAAATTACCCAACATGATGGATCCGTTTCCCTTGACAATGTAACTTATCTGAAATTCACGATGGCGGTGGTAGTAACCGTAAAAATCGTCACCAATATCCTCCATGACATAAAATGCACCGTCGCCATGTGCAGGAACTGTAAACTCAATGGGCTTTCTATATTCTAGGGATTTCATGTTAGCACACGGTTAGCAAAAAGAAAATATGGGCATCTAAAAGATAGATGCCCAAATACAAAACAAAAAACTGTATATCGTTTATCCTAAAAATGGATAGCGATAATCGGTATCCGGATTAAACGTTTCTTTGATGGTACGTGGAGATACCCAACGTAGCAAGTTGATCATCGATCCGGCTTTATCATTCGTTCCAGAACCTCTGGCACCGCCGAATGGCTGCTGACCTACCACGGCTCCCGTACACTTATCGTTAATGTAGAAGTTACCTGCAGCATTCCGAAGAGCTTGTGTTGCTTCTTCGATAGCGTATCTGTCTTGCGCAATTACGGCACCAGTCAAAGCATAGATCGATGTACGATCAACAAGTTTCAACGTCTCAGCCCAATCTGCATCTTCGTACACATAGATGGTCAAAACTGGACCGAAAAGCTCTTCCGACAAAGTTTCGTAATCTGGGGTTTTAGCCAAGATTACGGTTGGATGGATAAAGTACCCTTTTGACTTATCGTAGTCGCCACCGATAATCACCTCGGCATCGTTGCTATTTTTAGCACGATCAATATAGGAAGTAATTTTATCGAATGCTTTCTCATCAATCACGGCATTGATGAAGTTACCGAAATCTTCAGTTCCACCAATTTTAAACGATTGCAAATCTTGCTCCATGCGAACTTTCAGGTCAGCCCATAAAGAAGCAGGAATGTAGGCACGTGATGCTGCTGAACATTTCTGTCCCTGGTATTCGAAAGCACCGCGTACCAAAGCGGTATTCAAAACCGCCAAATCAGCAGAAGGGTGCGCTACGATAAAGTCTTTTCCGCCCGTTTCGCCCACAATACGTGGATAAGTTTTATACTGGTGAATATTTTCACCAATTGTCTTCCAAATATTTTGGAAAACACCTGTAGATCCTGTGAAATGTATACCTGCAAAGTCAGGGTGTTTGAAAATAACGTCACCAGCATCAGGACCAGAGACATAAACCAAGTTGATCACGCCATCAGGCAATCCAGCTTCCTTAAACACCTGCATCAAGACATTCGCCGAATAAATCTGCGTATTGGAAGGTTTCCAAACTACAACATTACCCATCATGGCCACACAAGCTGGCAAGTTACCCGCAATAGCCGTGAAATTAAATGGCGTTAAGGCAAACACAAATCCCTCGAGTGGACGTTGCTCTACCCTATTCCAAATGCCTTTACTATTTGCTGGAGGTTGTTGACTGTAGATCTCGCTCATATAAGCTACATTGAAGCGAAGGAAGTCGGTAAATTCACATGCTGCATCAATCTCCGCTTGATAAGCGTTTTTCGATTGACCTAACATGGTGGCTGCGTTCAATTTGTAGCGGTATTTCGTAGAAGCAAGTTCAGCTGCTTTTAAAAATATTGCAGCGCGTTGCTCCCATTGTAGGTTTTCCCAATTAGCTTTTGCAGCCAAAGCAGCATCAATTGCCTCCGTAACGTGTTCCTTGCCTCCTTCGTAATAGTAGCCAAGAACATGTTGATGATCGTGCGGAGGGCTTAACTTAGCCTTCTTCTCTGTACGTACCTCTTTACTACCTATATACATCGGAATATCCGCTTCCGTAGCTCTCGCTTCCTGAATAGCGGCTTCCAATAATGCTCTTTCCTTTGTACCTGGCGCATACGAGTTTACAGGTTCGTTTATCGGCGCAGGAACATTAAAAAATCCTTTTAACATAACTTTCCTTTTTAAATGATAGGATAAAGTTAGCTATTCTCTGCCAAAAGGTATAAACGGATTGTAGTAAACCATGAACTTATTTTGCCAAAACAAATCAAAACAAAAGTTTCACAGGGAAAAATATGTTACTTAAGAAATCGCTTGAATCGTCCTACTAGCCGTTGCTGCGTTCGATTAAGACCATAAGCATCAAGCTGAGCAAAAGACGTTCTTCATCAGCTGTTCCCTGAGCGAGTTTATGCACAGAAAACTTCCGTCCGAAGAAAGAGGGCTCTTTTCGAATTTCGAACAACTCTTCGCCTGTTTCGCTGCGCAACACATAAGCAGGATTAAGGATGTAACCAGAAAGAACACCTATAATAGGGATTTCTCCAAAGAGACCATCCCACATTTTTGTCCAAGGATTTTTCTCTGTAATGCTATGGTCGTGCACATCATTATCGTCCATCAGATAAAAAGTTGATCGCCACAGCGATCGCAGTGATTTTCGACGCACTTTTCCGACCACGCGCCCCGTCGCATCACTTAGTGTGAAGGTTTGTTGAAAATCAATGAGTTTATTAGAAACCAGCTCGTAAAGTAATTCTGATTTTGACGAATCACGGTATACCTTTATCGTATCACGCCATGTAAACATTTTCTCACGCACATAGAACAATTGCCGCCCCAACGCATCACTGGCTATGAAATCGTTGGCTATGGTGCCTATTTGAAATTTAAAGGCGAGCGGATATTGTGTTGAGATGAAATCGTTTTTCTCCATGATGATCGTTATTGACGTATTACCTAATCAAACGTACACAAAAACAACTAATATTTGATCTTAAGTAAGAGAAATACCTTCGACCACAACCAAATGGGACCTAAAGTCAATAAACGCCAAAACGATTGCATAGATAGTGTCGGATGATCTCTACGTGCTAACAGATAAGAACCAACAGCACCTAGCAATACGAAGATCAAAGAAACCAACCAAACGGCTGGACCGCCCGCGCGTTCCAGATACTCCAACTGAACAATGAAAAAGCTAAGGATACCTATGGTGAAAAGCATAGCATAGGATAAAGTAGGCGCTAGGCGCAGATAGAGATAGATTAAAATGGCAATATAGAACGATCCCCAGTTTAAGAACGTTTGCATATTATGTTTTTGCAAAAATTCGAACTGCGGAAAGGGAATCATCCAGACCAAGCCCATGACACCGAAAAAGAACAAGCCTATAGATAGCACGTAGATCAGCTTGTTGCCCTGTCCAAACTGCTGATCTAACGTGTAGAAATGTTGATCTACCGGCCTTTCAAATACCGGTGTGCGGCTCTTTCCTTTGTCTTTTTTCTTCATGCCACAAAGGTAATTATTATTCGCAGTAATTATTTGCCTGCCAACCCCTCTTTTCTATTCATCCAATAAAACACCACTGGAATTACGGTAAAGCTCAAGACCAAACAAATTAGTAGTCCACCGACGATCATGATGGCCAACGGTTTTTGTATTTCGGATCCCATGCCGGTTGACAATGCAGCAGGCAGCAGCCCCATGGAACCCATCAGGGCGATCATCACCACAGGACGAATACGGCTTCGCACGCCAGTCTTGATCGCATCCAACAAGGGCATCTTATGCTTGATGTTATCGCGGATTACCCCAATCAGTACAATCCCATCAATGGTTGCCACACCAAATAGGATGATGAACCCTATACCTGCAGATATACCAAAGATCGTCCCCGTCATCCAAAGCGAAATAAAGCCGCCAATAAATGCGAACGCCAGTGTCAAAGAAGAAATAAGCGTGTCCTTGACGTTACCAAAATTGACATAGAGCAGCAGCAGGATCAGTACCAAAGAGATAGGTACTACCAAGGCCAACTGTTTGGCGGCGCGCTCTTTACTTTCAAATTCCCCTGCCCACAGCATATGGTTTTCCTGCGGCAAAGAAACGGTTTTGTTGACCACCTTCTTGGCTTCTTCTATGGTGCTTCCGAGATCACGACCTTCGATACTGAAGCCTACACCTATATATCGGCTATTGCCCTCACGATAGATAAATGCTGGGCCCGTTTGGTAAGCAACGGTTGCGATCTCCTGCAAGGGGATATTCTGTCCATTACTTGTCGGGATCAAGATGTTCTTGATCTTCTCCGGCGTATCGCGATAGGCCTCGTTAAATCGTAGCACAACATCAAATTGCCGGTCGCCTTCATAGAATCTCGTTGCGGCCTGTCCACCGATGGTCATCGCAATAACGGCCTGTACATCGGACGTGAAGACACCGTACTTTGCCATCTTAGAATCATGCAGCTGTATGCGCAATTCGGGCAAACCAATATTTTTATATACATTGACATCGGTAACGCCGTGCACGGTTCCAATTGCACCTGCAACTTGATTGGCATAACGCTCTAGATCATACAGGTCATCTCCAAATATCTTGATCACCAACGAGCTCTTTACTCCCGCGACATACTCCTCGACATTGTCCTGAATGGGTTGACTAAACCCGAAATTGATACCCGGATAATGCTGTAGCTGCTCGCGTAACTCTTGAATAATGTCGTTTTTGCTCACCTTTCTTTTCCAGTCGGCCTCATCTTTGAGCTGTACATTAAATTCTATATTGAAAAATCCTGTAGGGTCTGTTCCATCATTTGGTCGTCCCGTTTGGGTCAGAATAAATTCGATCTCCTCACAACTATCGACCATAATCTTCTTCATTTCCTTTGTCAAGCGTGTGGATTCCGTTAGGTTTACACTGTTGGGCAAGGTAGCTCGAATATAAATGGCTCCCTCGTTAAGCTTCGGCAGAAACTCGGATCCATAATGTAGAAACTTAAACAAGCAAACAACAAGAATACCGACAAAAATAGCGACCGTTGTCTTCTTGTAATGGAAAGCCTTGCTAAACATGCCGTAGATCGTACGTTGAAAAAAACGGGTAACCCAATTTTCCTTCTCTTCCATACCCTTCGTGAACAGCAACTTACACATCGCGGGGACATAAGTTAAACTTAAGATCAAGGATCCCAGCAGCGCATAGCCCAAAGTAAATGCCAAGGGCGTGAACATCTTGCCTTCCACTTTTTGAAAGGAGAAAATCGGGAGCAGCGCCACGATGAGAATCAACAGCGCAAAAAAGATATAAGAGGCCACGCTTCCCGCACTTTTTTTGATAACTCCCAACTTACTCATCTTAGCAAACCTTGCCGGCCCCACTCGGTGAGAGAGTCCCGCCAATGCGACAAAGACGGTCTCTACAATCACCAATGTTCCCTCCAGCAGCAGGCCAAAATCCAAGGACCCCATGGAAATAAGATTCGCCGGAAGTCGCTGAATGCGTAGCATAATGATAGCAAATAGGAAGGAAAGCGGAATAACGGAAGCCACAATTAGGGTAGACTTCCAGTTATACAGAAAAACAAAAACAATAAGCGACACCAGTAAAATGCCCTCGATAAGATTCTTCGATACGGTATGTACGGTGTTATCGACCAATTTTGTACGATCTACGACAGTCTCTATCTTCACCCCCTTTGGTAAAGTACGCGTATTCAATTCCTCAATCTTAGCTTTCAGATTCTCAATTACTGCCGATGGATTTTCGCCACGCAGCATGATCACGATTCCTTCCACCAGATCACTATCTGTATTAAAGCCTACTTGCCCCAATCGTGGTTTGCTGGAAACCACCACGTCAGCCACATTCTTTATCAAAACAGGTGTTGATCCATTCAGCTTGATCGTGATATTTCCGATATCATCCAACTTATCCAATAGACCGACACCACGAACTACATAAGCTTGGTCGCCTTGTTGGATAACATCACCACCGACGTTTACATTTGATTTGGATACCGCCTCGTAGATATCCAATGGGGAGAGGTCATAGTTCTTCAGTTCTGTCGGATTGATCTTAATCTCATAAATCTTCTCTTCGCCACCGAAGCTGACCACATCGGCAACACCGGGAACGCCCAATAACTCACGTTCGACCACCCAATCTTGAATGGCCGTTATTTCCTTAATCGGCAAATCACTTTTGATGACGTAACGAAAGATCTCGCCAGTAGCCCCGGAAGGAGGCTCAATAGATGATTCCGCCCCCTCAGGCAGATCGACTCCACCCAATTTATTGGACACATATTGTTGCGCATAGAAATCGTCTACGCCATCTTCAAACTGCACAGTCACGACTGAAAGCCCAAAAAGGGAAATCGAGCGTACATTGGACTTCTTTGGAATGCTATTTACCTCTTTGGCGATAGGCAGGGTCACCAATTTTTCCATCTCCTCGGCACTTCTGCCCGGCCATTGCGTGATTATCCGTGCCCGCGTATTGGTGACATCCGGAAATGCCTCAATGGCGGTGTGTCGGAGAGCGTAGATTCCACTAAACAGTAGAGCAAAAACAGCAAACAAGATAAATGTGGTATTACGCAGTGAAAAGGTAACTACGTTTTGTACTAATTTCTTCATATCCGTTCTCCCTATACTTATGGATTCAACTGCTCAAAAAGCAGCAATGCGTTCGTCGAGATAATCTTATCCCCCTCCTGCAGCTCTTCTTTCACAAAAGTGTATTCTTCATTCTCGGCCACCGCGCGTATGCGACGCACCTCCATATGGCAATCGTCTTTATACAGCACGATGTATTCTTTGTTGTTGCTGAAAATCTTGGCTCGATTCGGTATGGCAAAAGCTTCGCCCGAACTATTTTTCGTGTTAATGATGATATCTGCGCTTAATCCGGGCATCAGATTTAAATTTTGATTCTCTAGCACGACACGCGCTTTGAGCACATGCTCGTTATCATCAAATACATTATAGATCTTATCGATCTTTCCCGTGTAAAACTTATCGGGATAGGCGATCGTTCTCACCTTGACTTCATCGCCTTCGTTAACGTAACGCAAATTGTTCGCGTAAATATTAACCATTACCCACACCTGCTTTAAATTGGATATAGAAAAGATAGGATCGCTCTCTGCTGTAATACTTTGACCTGAGCTAACGGACTTCTGGATGATATATCCGTTTTTAGGGGCTAAAATCTGAAAGCTGCCGCTTCCTGCAGCACGATACAGCTGCAAGCTTTGCTGTATACGATCTAGCTCAATATGCGCACCTTCCAACTCCTGTTCTGCACTTCGCACCTCGGGCATACTAAGCAGGCCATCCGCTGCCAGCTCTTTTTTCGTGCGAATTTGCTTCTCCAATAAGGCAATCTGACTTTGTTGGCTTCGCTGTTGTTGATAGAGATCCTGTATCTGCGTTGACTTGATGGTTGCTAACACCTGCCCCTTCTGCACATAATCTCCCAATTCAAACTTTACATTTTCCACCACACCATCCAATAAGCTACGAAAGGCGACCATGTCGTTCTCATTATATTCAATCTTGCCCGACAAACTGAGCTGCTCATTGATCGGCTGCTCACTAACGGTCATGATCTCCGTCGATTTCTTCAATTGTTCATTCAGACAAAATGAGCTCTTCGCTAGCGAATCAATGCTATCATTCGTCTGTTCAGCCGTCGGTTCGGCACAACCGACAGCAACAACTATAAGTCCCGCTAGGGACAATAAGTGCTTACCGTTTATCATTTGCTGATTAAAAATCTTTCCCCACCAAGTATTGTAACTCTTCATACGTAATATTGTAATTTTCCCAGGTATCTAAATAGGCTTTGTGTGCATCTCTGGATGCTTGTGTAAAATCGATGAACTCGATTAAGGTAACTTGTCCCGACTGCAGGTGTTTCTTGTATCGGTTTAGGATATCCTCTTGCTCCTGAGCTGCTTCTACGGGCCATGCAGAAAGCGCTTGTTGGTATCGCTGCAATTGTCCTTCCAAACGTACAACGGCATTTTCCAAAGCCCACTTTAAAGCTTGCTGGCTAGCTTCTTCTTTGTCGAGCTGAAATTTTGCGGCCTTGATATTTCCTTTATTTCTGTTAAAAACGGGCAAATCGAGACTCAGACCAAGCCCTATGAAATCTTGCATGATATTTCCTCCGCGATCGTAGCCCAATTGCAAGGTCAGATCTGGCTTACGCTGTGCTTTTTCCAACTGCCATTGTTTACCTGCTTGCTCCACCTGCAAATTTTGTCGCTTTAAACCAATGTTTTGATCCAAAGCCATGGCTAACATATCTGTCGGCACGGCTTTTAGCGCGGTATTATCATCCGACACTAAGGCCAGTTGCGCAAGCGAAATACCATCGATTTTGGTCAGCACGCGTAAGGTTTCTAGATATGCTGCAACATCATCATCCAAATTCGCTAACTCCTTTCGCTGTGTAATCAATTCCGACTGTACGCGATAATAATCTACTTTAGAAACATTTTGTAAGGCTGCTTGCCGACCATATTGCTCGTTCAATTGCGTAAAGAGATCAACGATGGCCGCCAGTTGTTTTCGCTCCTGCGATAAGCTGGAAAGCTGATAATAGGTCTGTCGCAGTTCTTTTTTCAACTCGCGAACCAGCTCTTCGAATGCATAGACTGAACTGCGGTGTTCTATCTGTTTTATCGCAACGCGTTTGCTCCTTTTTCCTGCGGTTTCGATAAGCTGCTCCAATTCCACGGATACCTGCTGTCCACGTCCATAGCTCCCAAAAAGTCGAGGTAAAGTTTCTGTTGTACCATTAGCCCACAGGTTCACTTCGCTGATTGCTAGCGTTGGGTTAGGCCATAATTTCTCCTGAACAATTTCGGCTTCGGCACGTCCGATCTCAAATTTTTGCGCCAGCAATGCATAATTGTTTTGCAAAAAACTGGCTTCCAACTGCTGCAGATCATACGTTTGCGACTGGCAAACCAAGAACGTGCACAACGTCAACACTATCGTATAAATATATCTCACCTCTTAAACGTTTCCCGCAAAACTAGCGCAAACGTATTAAGAGGATTTTCAAGGTAGATTAGAATTTGATTAAAAAAGAAGAGAAATTCGAGTACCGGATGCACTGGACGCTATCTGCATATCTACTTTGTGCAACGTAAATATAATGCTGGCGATGGATAATCCCACGCCCTTTCCTTGATACTTCTGAGTATTGTTTCCGCGAAAGAAATTCTGCTTGATGTGTTGTAAATCCGCTTCGGGAATACCTATCCCTTGATCGCTGATACAAAGCTTTAGACGATTTTGCTGCGTTGTGAACAGAATTTTGACCACATTGTTATCGGAATATTTAATAGCATTTTCCAAAAGATTACCTATGGCCAGTTCTAGCAATTTATCGTTGGCATCAACGGTAAGAAGCGCAGGTTGGTCAACCTGTAAGTCAACATCGATGTGCGCTTGATGATACAACACCATATTTTCTACCAAATGCCATATCACCTCATCAACACGCACCGGTTGAAATTCGAAGCTCGTCTTTGCTCCAGATAGCAACATCATCTGATCCAAGGTCTCTTGTAAATCATTCGTGTATTGACGCAGTTCCGTGATCACATTTTCATATTCAGCCACAGTTCGCTGTTTAGCATTCGTTACTTCCAAAGTTCCCAACAAGGCAGTGATGGGGGTACGCAACTCATGGGATACATAGTCGATGAAATTCTTTTGTACATTGAATGTTTCCGCAATACGCGATACAAAGTGGTTGTAGGTCTCTACAAGATCCTCCACCTCCGCATAGGTTTGCTTGAGTTGAAGTGGCTCATTGAAATTTTTGCTATCCTTTTCCTTCAGTTGATCAATGATGCGGATGATAGGCTGATAGGCGATGTAGCTGAGGTATTGCGAAAAAAGAAAAATAAAAACAACACCCAACAAAAATACAAGAAGCATGATATGGGATAGCGAGCGCATCTGCCCATTGAAATCGTCTTTTGGCTCACGCGTTACTACGACGAAATCACCCTCATTATCGTGATAAAAAATACCGTTGTAAAAAAAAGAGTCCGTATGAAAAAAGCCGACTCTTTGCTTTCTGACCTGCGCTAAAAAGTCAGGTGATATATCTGCAATTGAAGGCATATCGCCATTCTTACGACGGTCTAAGCTATCAAAAACAACTATATTGGTTCGTGATATCGTTTTCTGCAACTGGCTTTTTACATTGGCATGTTCGCGCAGGGAAAGTTCGTCCTGCTCTAGGTAAAATATGGCTGCCAACAGGGACTTGCTTTCCAGCGATTGATACTCCTTATCCCGCATCTGCGCGTAGTAAGCAAAATAGATTAATACGGCAAATATTAGTATAACGATGCTGAAGATAGCAACAGAATACAGGGATAAGCGATGCTTTAATTTCATCTACTAAACTTTAAACATGTATCCAACACCTTTAACCGTGTAGATGTACTTATTTCCATCTTTCTCAATTTTATTCCGTAGATAAGAGATGTACACATCCACTACATTGGTATGGTTGTCGAACGTTATTCCCCATACGGCATTCAATATCTGTATGCGTCCGACGGTTTTATCGATATTTTCTACGAGGTAAATAAGGAGTTTATATTCGCGAGGCGACAATTCCACAACATTATCTCCTAGCGTTACCTTATATTGTTCCAAATTAATATGCAGTGCACCAAAGTCGAGCTCAGCTTTCGGAGTTTCCTGTTGTTGATAATGCTGCCTACGCGTCAATGCCTTGATACGCGAAAGAAGCTCATCAAAATGAAAAGGCTTAGTGAGATAGTCGTCCGCACCGTAGTCCAAGGCCGCGACCTTATCCTGCACGCTATTTAAAGCGCTAAGCATCAAAATTGGTGTGTAAACCTTTTTGTATCGCAACGTCTGCAACAACTGTATCCCATCGACACCTTCCAACATGATATCCAGTATGATAAGATCCCAGTCCACTTGCAAGTAATTGGAAAGGACATCTTCTGCATTTTTGCATAAAGTGACCAAATAACCAAACTCCTCCAATCCTTTGATCAGGAAATTACTAATTCGGTTATCGTCTTCTACAACTAGAATTTGCATAGCATTCAATTTACACAAAAGTAGGGATTTCTGCCGAGCTCTATATACGGGCTTAGGCTTTCTAATGTAGCTCTAATTTAGGTATCATAGGTTATGAGCCCTAGCAGCTGAAATTTAGATTAAATGTGGAGGAGCTCATTAAAACGCACCGTATCACATGAAACGACAAAATGCCCGCGCTGCGGGCATTTTATTATGATTTATTTGCTAAAATTTTACTTCGCGTAAGAAACCGATCGGGTTTCACGGATTACCGTTACTTTAATCTGTCCGGGATAGGTCATTTCTGTCTGAATGCGGTTCGAGATGTCGGCGGCTAAGATTTCAGCCTGCGCATCCGAAACTTTCTCTGACTCAACGACCACACGAAGCTCGCGTCCTGCTTGAATAGCGAATGTTTTTTCCACACCTGGATAAGATAGTGCTAGCTCTTCCAACTCTTTCAATCGCTTGATGTAACTTTCAACAACCTCGCGACGAGCACCCGGCCGAGCGCCAGATATGGCATCACATGCCTGCACGATAGGTGAGATAAGTGACGTCATTTCAATTTCGTCGTGGTGGGCACCGATGGCATTACATACATCAGGATGTTCCTTATATTTCTCCGCCAATTGCATACCTAAAATGGCGTGTGGTAATTCAGGATTATCGTCTGGCACTTTACCGATATCATGTAACAAGCCTGCACGTTTCGCATGTTTCACGTTTAAGCCTAACTCAGATGCCATTGTCGCTGCAAAATTTGCTACCTCACGCGAGTGTTGCAACAAGTTTTGTCCGTAGGAAGAACGGTAACGCATACGACCGACCATACGAATAAGCTCTGGATGTAGACCGTGAATGCC
This sequence comes from Sphingobacterium bambusae, assembly GCF_033955345.1. Lineage (NCBI taxonomy): Bacteria > Pseudomonadati > Bacteroidota > Sphingobacteriia > Sphingobacteriales > Sphingobacteriaceae > Sphingobacterium > Sphingobacterium bambusae. Next base: position 4,568,688 of record NZ_CP138332.1, on the reverse strand, counting down.
TAAATCGATTGCTGTACGCTCACCGATCTCCACAATTTCATCTTCGATCTGGGTACGTGTTTTGGCCACCACTTCTTCAATACGTGCGGGGTGAATACGTCCATCGGTAACCAAACGGTGTAAGGAAAGACGCGCTATTTCACGTCGAACAGGATCGAATCCGGAAAGAATAATAGCCTCTGGGGTATCATCCACGATGATCTCTACGCCGGTAGCCGCTTCCAAAGCACGAATATTACGCCCTTCGCGACCAATGATCCGACCTTTAATTTCATCATTTTCAATATTAAAAATAGATACGGTATTTTCAATAGCAGATTCCGTTGCGGTACGCTGTATTGTTTGGATAACTACTTTCTTGGCTTCTTTGGACGCTGTTAACTTCGCTTCATCAACGATATCCTTGATTTGGATCATCGCCTGTGAGCGCGCCTCTTCGCGCAGCGAACTCACCAATTGCTCCTTCGCCTCCTCTGCAGATAGACCCGCAATAGTTTCCAACTGCTTAATGTGTTGGTTCTTCAATTGGTCAACCTCTTCCTTCTTCTTTTCGTTGAGTTCAACCAGTTGATCCAACTTCTTGTTCTTATTATCAAGGTCTTGTTTATCGCGATTGATGCTTTCCAATTTCTGGTTCAACGAGGTCTCTTTTTGGCGCAAAGTATTCTCTTTTTGTGCCATGCTGTTGTTACGTTGATTGACTTCTTTCTCGTGCTCCGCCTTTAATTGCAAGAATTTTTCCTTTGCTTCTAGTCCCCGTTGTTTTTTATGATGCTCGGCTTGCTGTTCAGCTTCCTTAACGATCCGCTCGGCCTTCTCTTGCGCTGACTGCTCCTGCTTTTTGAATACTAATTGTAACAAAAAACGACCGATAACGACACCTATGATAAGCGAAATTATAATCGAAATTGTTGTAGATAACTCCATTTGTGTATATGTATATTATATATTAATTGTTTTTTTTGGTTTAAAAAAAAACCGCAATTAAATGTACAGGTCCCATGTATTATTAAACTTCGATTACACATGATTTGAGCAATTGATCATGACCTAGATGGCTTACGCAAAATGGTCTACATCTTGTTTTCGCTCGTGATATTGAAGCGTTAAGTTTAAAATAGTGACAACCCGAATTTAATTGCGGCAAATTCGTCGTTATAAAGCTCTAAATAAAGAACGATATGTTTATTTCTTAAAAAAATCTGTCAGTATATCATCCAATTCGTGAATCTTCTCTTCTAGACCTTCCTCATGCTGTTGGGCGTTACGCTCGGCCTTAATCATACCGGTAGCATATTGCAACACACACATGGACAGCAGATCCTGCTTATCACGAACCGCATAATTATCTTGCAGTTCTTTTATCTTTTCATTTATCAATTTCGCTGCATGCCTGATCACTTCTTCCTCTTCCGTATTAACCCTTAAGGGGTAAACACGATCAGCGATATTTATTTTTATGGAAATCTCTCCCATTTTTTTTGAGCTTAAATAACGTAAAAGGCTTTTCTTCTCTCTCCGACTACTTCAACAAGCCTATACATCTGTCTATTTCTCGCACAAAATCGTTAATTTTTTGCTTTGTGTCAAGTATTTTTTCATTTATTGCACCACGATCTACATCTGATTCTTCCAAGGTTTTCGCAACTGCCATAGCCTTAAGCTTTTCCTCCAACTGCTGAACTTTGTCGGTGCTGGTCTGGAAAGCGACCTGCAAGGACTGTACTTCCAACTTTAACAGATCGTTCTCCTCCTGAAGCGCATCGCACAATTGAATAAGGTTCCTCGTCTTCTCGACGATAATATTCATTTGTGTAGATAGTGTAGCCATATAATTTTACTTCGCAATTATTGAATGCGAGACTTAGCGAACGGTCGCTCCTGTCTCCTTTTCAAAGTTAAGCATTAATTTTTTAATTATGCCGTCAATCTGTTTGTCGTTTAACGTTTTTTCTTCGTCCTGCAGGATAAAACTCAGCGCATAAGACTTCTTCCCTTCTGGCAGTTTATCCCCTTTATAGACATCAAATATCGACACCTCTTTCAATAGCTTGCGCTCGGTCTTGCTGGCAACCACCTTCAGTTGCTCAAACGTAACCGCATCATCTACCAACAGCGCTAAGTCACGACGCACCGCAGGAAATTTGGAAACCTCTTGATACTTGATTTCATTCTTACGGATCACTTTAAGCACCAAATCCCAATCAAATGTAGCAAAAAACACGGAGCCGTCCACATCCGCTTTCTTCAGGTTTTCAACCGATACAGCGCCCACCGTCACGAGAGCTTTCTGTCCTTTCATGTAGGTTAAGCCATAGTCGAAATATTCACCCGAAGCCTCTACCAACTGTAGTCCAGAAATATTTAAGCGACGAACGATCTGATCGACCGCAGCTTTGATATGATAAAAACTACTTTTCTTGTCGCCAACGATCCAATTTTCGTCTACTTGGTTTCCGGCCAATGTTAAAGCTAGATGTTGTTTTTCGGTATAGCCTTCCTCGTTCTTGAAGTAGGATTTACCATACTCGAAATACTTGGCATTCGGGCGCTTGCGTTTTTGATTATACGACACACTCGTCAAAGCCGAGAATAATAGATTTTGCCGCATCGTATCAAGATCTGAGCTTAACGGGTTTACCAAGCGTACCGCAGTCTCTTCATTTTCTACAAAGGCCAGTTTCGTCAACGAATTGTTCAATATTTCGCGATAGCCGTTGCCAATGAGCATATCCGCAATTTGGTTCAACACGACCTCTTTATCCGGTTTTTCGGTTGTATTGAGTGATGACTTGATTTGGGATTGCAGCTCGATGTTGTTGTAGCCATAGATACGCAACACCTCCTCAATAACATCCACTTCACGGGTTACATCAACTTTGTAGGCCGGTACGCTCACATTAATCACATCTTCACTGATCGGCGTAACGCCGATTCCTAAAGCCAGCAGGATAGCTTTAATCTCTTCTGCGGGAATAGCCTTGCCAATCAAGCGTTGAACACGCTCGTAGCTTACCTCAAAAATAAAAGGTGATACAGGGTTAGGGTATTGATCCGTTACCGTGGAACTAATCTCGCCGCCGGCAACCTCCTGAATAAGCAAGGCAGCTTTTTGCAAAGCGTATAAAGGCATATTTGGATCTGTCCCGCGCTCAAAACGGAAAGACGAATCGGTCTTCAAGTTATGTCTTTTTGATGTCTTACGCACAGAAACAGCATTGAAATACGCTGATTCTAAGAATATAGCTGTTGTCGATTGAGACACGCCCGAATCTGCGCCCCCGAAAACACCAGCGATACACATCGGCTTTTCGGCGTCTGCAATCACCAGATCCTCGGCAGAAAGCGTGCGTTCTACGCCGTCTAACGTAACGAAAGGTTCTCCTTCAGCGGCTTTGCGTACGATAATTTTGTTACCACTGATCTTATCCAGATCAAATGCGTGCAGCGGTTGCCCTAAATCATGCAAAATATAATTCGTCACATCGACGATATTGTTGATCGGACGAATCCCGATCGTTTGCAAACGTTCTTTCAACCAGTCGGGAGATTCGGCAACCGTCAATCCAGAGATGGTAACGCCTGCGTAACGTGGTGCTAGATCCGCGTCAGCCACTTCAACTGTCACCGCCGCCTTTTCCCCTTCGCGGAAAGCAGACACATCGCTTGAAGAGTAGGCCTCCCGGAAATAGGCGGCAAGATCTCGCGCAACCCCCAAATGGGATGCGGCATCGGCACGGTTTGGTGTCAAGCCGATTTCGAATCGATAGTCGTCTTTTATTTCAAAATAATCCCGTACCAAAGATCCAATAACGGCGCTATCCGCCAACTCGACGATACCGGCATGCGAACTGCCCAATCCAATCTCATCTTCACCACAAAGCATCCCTTCGGAAACTTCACCCCTTATCTTGGATTTCGTAATTTTAAAAGGCTCTCCAGTCGTCGGATGACAGCTAGCTCCTACTGGTGCAACAATTACTTTGAGCCCCGTTCGTACATTGGGAGCTCCACAAACAATGTGCAGTAATTCTTCAGCACCAACATCAACAGTCGTAACTTTCAATTTATCGGCGTTCGGATGTTGCTCACAGCTCTTCACCTCTCCCACAACAAGGCCTTCAAGACCTCCCGGAATTTGCTGTACTTTCTCCAACAACTCAACTTCTAAGCCGATATCGGTCAAGATAAGCGAAAGCTCCTCCGGTGTTTTATCTGTATTTATGTAATTTTTAAGCCAATTATAGGAAATATTCATCTCGAAATTCTGTTTAAAGCACAAAGATAGAATTTTAGAACGTTGCCTCCCATTTAACGGCAAGATTTTTTAAGTGTCCTACTCTTTTCATCTTATGGAAAGAAGACAAGTACGCGCTAAGATAATTATTGATTTTTTGTTATATTTATCCTAGAATCGTTTTCCATCTACGGCATGGATGAAGTATCCTCCTACCAAAACAAATCATGAAACAACAGAGCGATGCCTTATAAACTTTACTTATATCACTATAAAAACACACTTCTGGTCAACGTCGCATTATCTTTTTTATTTTCAGTACTGTCCCCTTTAGATCTATCTTTTCATCCCATTCCAATGCTCATCTCATTTTCATTAGTTTTCACGACTATCGGTCATGGCATAACGGCACTTGCTTTTCATTATTTTGGAAAACGTACGCAATACCTCTACTTTAATATGCGCATGTCGTTTCCTAGATTATACGCATTTGGCTTTATTGCCAATGTTTTACTAGTATTGGCAATAAACCTATTCGTCATAATCCTATGGAGGTAATAAACGAATTTTACGCAGACTCCGTTGAGTTTCGATACGTCGGAACGCGACCGATTATCACGGGGGCATACATAAAATGCCGAACAGGTGACATTGTCGGCTTGTTGGGTCGAAATGGTGCTGGGAAATCGACCTTACTCAAGATTCTCTTTGGCTCTATTAAAGCGCAACACAGTCATATCTTAATAAACGGAAAAAGAAGCACAAAGCCTTACTTGAGTGGAAAGGTGGGCTATCTGCCACAGGATTCTTTTCTCCCCAGCAACGAAAAAGTCTTTAAATTAATCAAACTTCTTGTCCTCAACGAGGCAGAGCAACATGCGCTATCAAACGATAGTGGTATCACCCCTTTGATCAGCAAGCGTGTCTACCAACTTTCTGGTGGAGAGCGTAGGTATTTGGAAATTTGCTTACTTCTTTACCAACCTACTGATTTCCTACTTCTTGACGAACCGTTTACCGGACTGGAGCCCCTTGCAATACAAAGAATTTCAGATTTGATTGCGAAGTTTGCCGACACGAAAGGTTTCATCATCTCTGATCATAACTACCGTGACGTGTTAGCGATTGCAACAGAGACCCTCTTGTTGCAAAATGGCAGTTGTCGTCGTATCGCAGCCCCTAAAGAACTTGAATTCTTCTACTTACCGGAAAGCCCCGATGATCTCCAAGGCGACCGATAAAATTCACCAATATTACGACCAATAATAACTTCGTGTCTGTCAAGCAAAACCACTTGGCTTAACGGTGAGTCTACACAAAATTCTGACTCGTGCTTCCTTGATTTCCTTAGATGCATCAGAATTTAGAATTTCGCTATTTCTCATCAAAATATTCCGTAACTTTGTGCTTTGATTTGACGAACGTTCAACACACACAGTTATAATGATTCTTTTCTTTGTGAACCCCAGCAACACTGTTTACGGTGTGCAAACGCAACAAGAACTATCCCAAGAAGATATTTCGAAACTCAACTGGCTCTTTGGAAATGCTAAAAAACTTGCGGAGACAACGCTTGACGCCCATTATGTAGGGCCACGCGCTGCTATGGTGACTCCTTGGAGTACAAACGCAGTAGAAATTACCCAAAACATGGGGATACAAGGCATCATCCGCATCGAAGAATTCAATCCGGTAGATGCAGAATTTTCGGATTTTGACCCGATGATTTCGCAGAAATATACCGCGCTTACACAAGAAATGTATAGCATCAATATACAGCCCGAGCCAATTCTGGACATCGATGATATTGAAGCCTATAACAAACAAGAAGGCTTGGCTTTAAGTGCTGAGGAAGTGACCTACCTACATAATTTAGCAGAAAAGCTGGGCAGGAAATTAACGGACTCTGAAATTTTCGCCTTTTCACAGGCCAATTCAGAACACTGCCGACACAAGATCTTCAATGGTACTTTTGTGATCGACGGTGAAGAACAGCCAACCTCCTTATTCAAACTTATCAAAAAGACTTCCGAGACGAACCCTAACGACATCGTTTCGGCCTATAAAGATAACGTGGCCTTTATAAAAGGGCCGCAGGTGACGCAATTTGCACCACTATCGGGTGACAAACCTGATTTTTATGCCGAGAAAACGTTCGACTCTGTTATCTCCCTGAAAGCAGAAACGCATAACTTCCCGACAACAGTAGAGCCTTTCGCAGGCGCTGCCACAGGATCAGGCGGTGAAATTCGCGACCGTTTGGCCGGCGGACAGGGTGCGCTTCCACTAGCGGGAACAGCTATCTACATGACCGCTTATTCGAGATTATTGGATGACCGTCCTTGGGAAAAGGGCGTTGAAGAACGTGCTTGGCTTTACCAAACACCCATGGATATCCTGATAAAAGCATCCAACGGTGCATCCGATTTCGGTAACAAATTTGGTCAACCCTTGATCACAGGATCAGTTTTGACCTTCGAACACGAAGAGGGCGGCAGAAAACTGGGGTACGATAAAGTGATTATGCAAGCCGGCGGTATTGGCTACGGAAAATTAAGCCAAGCGAAAAAACACGAGCCACAGGAAGGCGATAAAATTGTCGTTTTGGGTGGCGAAAACTACCGCATCGGTATGGGTGGTGCAGCAGTTTCCTCGGCAGAGACCGGAGCCTTCGGCTCGGGCATCGAATTGAATGCCATTCAACGTTCGAATCCAGAAATGCAAAAACGCGCTGCCAATGCGATACGCGCGTTCGTAGAATCTGATCACAACCCTATTGTATCGATCCATGACCACGGTGCTGGCGGACACTTAAACTGTCTTTCGGAGCTTGTGGAAGCAACAGGAGGTCTCATTGACCTCGATAAGTTGCCTGTAGGTGACCCTACCCTATCCGCGAAAGAGATTATTGGTAATGAGTCACAGGAGCGTATGGGCTTGGTTATTGCAGAAAAAGATATTGAGCAGCTACAGAAAGTGGCTGATCGGGAACGTTCCCCGATGTATACCGTAGGTGATGTCACGGGAGACCACCGCTTCACCTTTGCCTCATCATCATCGGGCGAAAAGCCAATGGATTACGATTTGGCGGACTTTTTCGGATCTTCACCGAAGACGGTGATGAACGACAAAACAATCACCCGCAGCTATGCTGACCTTAGCTATAACGTAGAAAATATACCGGCTTACCTGAATCAGGTATTGCAATTAGAGGCGGTAGCTTCTAAAGATTGGTTGACCAACAAAGTAGACCGCTGTGTGGGCGGACGCGTTGCCAAACAACAATGTGTAGGTTCCTTGCAGTTACCGCTCAATAATGTGGGGGTCATGGCACTAGACTATAAATCAACGGAAGGTATAGCGACCACCGTTGGTCACTCTCCGTTAACGGCTTTGATTGATCCTGTTGCGGGATCCCGCAACGCCATTGCCGAGGCGCTATCAAACTTGGTGTTTGCACCAATAAAAAATGGCTTAGCTGGAGTATCACTCTCTGCCAACTGGATGTGGCCATGTAATAACGAAGGTGAAGATGCTCGTTTATACCAAGCCGTAAAAGGATGCTCTGATTTTGCGATCGCTCTGGGCATCAACATCCCCACTGGAAAGGACTCCTTATCCATGAAACAGAAGTACCCAGATGGTGACCATGTCATCGCGCCAGGTACCTTGATTATTTCCGCTGGTGGAAACTGTACAAACATCAACAAAGTTGTGGAGCCTGTTTTAAAGAAAAATGCAGGATCCATCTACTACATAAACCTTTCGAAAGATCAATTAAAGCTCGGAGGGTCGTCCTTTGCTCAAATCAACAATAAGATTGGTAATGAGGTATCGACTATACAAGATGCGGACTACTTCAAGAAAGCCTTTAATACGATCCAACATCTTATCCATGAAGATCAAATCATTGCGGGTCATGACGTAGGGTCGGGAGGATTGGCGACAACGCTGTTGGAGCTGACCTTTGCCGATGTGGACTTGGCTGCAGATTACGACCTATCCGGATTGAACGAAGCCGACACCGTAAAAGCGTTCTTCAACGAAAATATTGCGTTGGTATTGCAAGCGAGAAATGATACATCGTTCGAAGCAACGTTAGCAAGCGCTGGTATTGCCGCGGTTAAAATAGGAAGTGCTAAAGAAGGTACCGAAGCTACGATCAAAAACAACGCAGATGTTTTCACGTTCAACATCGCCGAAACACGCGACACTTGGTTCAAAACATCGTTTTTATTAGATCAGAAGCAGGCTAAAAATGGTACGGCAGAGGAGCGCTTCGCCAACTATAAAAACCAGCCTCTTCAATATACATTTCCTACGCAATTTACGGGTAAGAAACCAGACACAACGACCCTGACTTCCCGTCCGAAAGCGGCAATCATCCGCGAAAAAGGGTCCAATTCTGAGCGCGAGATGGCCAATGCGATGTATCTTGCCGGATTCGACGTGAAAGATGTGCATATGACGGATTTAATCGCTGGCAGGGAAACGTTGGAAGACATTCAGTTTATTGGCGCGGTAGGTGGTTTTTCCAATTCAGACGTGCTGGGTTCTGCTAAAGGATGGGCAGGAGCATTTCTGTACAACGAGAAAGCAAAAAAAGCACTGGAAAATTTCTTTGCTCGACCTGATACCCTATCTGTAGGAATCTGTAACGGCTGTCAATTGTTTATGGAACTCGAGTTGATCAATCCTGATCACGAAGTTCATGGCAAAATGCAACACAACACCTCGCAGAAGCACGAGTCGAACTTTGTTTCGGTAAAAATACAAGAGAACAATTCGGTGATGTTATCAAGCTTGGCCGGCAGTACCCTCGGAGTTTGGATTTCCCATGGTGAGGGAAAATTCAATTTACCATACGGGGAAGACCAATATGCGATCGTAGCGAAGTATGGCTATGAAGCCTATCCGCATAATCCTAATGGTTCGGACTTTAATACGGCAATGATGTGTGACAAAACAGGACGTCACTTGGTAACCATGCCACACATTGAACGTTCTACATTCCAATGGAACTGGGCAAACTATCCAGAAAATCGTCAGGATGAAGTATCTCCTTGGATTGAGGCCTTTGTGAATGCAAGATCATGGATCGAGAAACAAGCCAAATAGCGATACGCTGGCAGTCATAAATATTCCACATCCCTCTTTACCACGTAAAGGGGGATGTTTGCTTTAGGTCGATATCCATGCTTAGGTCTTGTCGATGCTCCTTCGCGCAAATAAACCCATATTACCTACAACCGATTAGCTTTAGCGCTAGTTAAATCCTGTTCTACTGTAATTTTTTGATACTTTGCCATACAGTAGGCAGTGGCCGGCAAGAAAAGAAAAACCAGCAGCCCAATCCAAAACCCCAACAACTTGCCGATCATCAAGCTAAAGAGGAAGACAACAATCGGATAGGAAAAGAGTAGCCCTGCGAAAAGCATAGAATCGAAAAAAATCGTCCCTGCAGTTTTTTTACGTACATAATCCCGCCACAGTCTGTAAAACCAAAATTGCGTATAGTAACCTATTTTAGCTGGAATCCGGTACATATTTCTATCGCCTTCAGAAGTTACTACAGGTTCCAAGGGTGTTTCCGAAACGACCTGTTGTAGGCGCGAGCGTAGCTCTGCTATAACCGCGGCAGCATCTATATGATGAGCAGCGATATAGTCGGTGCTGTCCAAAGGCGTTAAAGCCTGTATTTCTACTGCTTTTGGCACGTATTGGAACGAGTTGTAGTTCAAGGCAAACGCTTGGATCTGTATCGGGATCTCGGCGCGGTAAGCTCGTTCCAAGAGCGAAGTTAATCCTCCATTCATGAAAGGCTGTAGCCCCCACAAATTCAACGACCTGCCTTCCGGAAACAACAGCACATGCTTTCCTGCTGCCAAACAGCGCATACACTCATCAAAGGTGAAGTCGTTCTTCACCGCAAACTCTTCGTCGTCTTTCTTCTTGTAGATAGGTAGCTGAAACAAATTCCGTAATAGCAGGTTTGCCCAGCTTTTCTTGAAAATGTCTCCACGTGTTAAAAAACGGATCTCTACCGGGCTATAAGCTGCAATGACCAACGCATCGAAAAGCGAGTTGGGATGATTGGAAACAATAATGCTTGGTCCCTGAAACGTCGCCAGATCCAGATTAATGCTGCGTAGTGCTGGAGCATACCAATGTAGGCCTAATCGTACAAAATATCTTAATACATTATAAAACATATATGCATGTTGTTGTTACAATTGCTTGAACCAAGATAGCAAAAAATAGACCCTTTTTTACGAAACATTTTTTTACCTTGCCTGTAATCTTTATAAAAGGCTAACTAAATGCTCTTGCGTATGATACATACCGATGTACACCAGTATAACAACCAACAGACAGCAATCGATCAACGCATCTGCTCGCTACTTGCGGATTATATCAGCAAAAAACTGCCTGAAGCGGACAATAAACTATGGCATGCACATCCCGTGTGGTTTATCGATAGTAACCCTATTGTTGGATACAGCAAACTCAAAGATTCGGTACGTTTGTTGTTTTGGAGCGGTCAATCTTTTGACGAACCTATGCTTGGTACGGAGGGCAAATTTATGGCCGCAGAAATACGCTACACGGATCCCGAACAGGTAATCGAAAATGATCTAAATCGTTGGCTCGAGAAAGCTAGAGATATACAATGGGATTACAAAAACATCGTAAAACGTAAGGGTGTGCTTGAACGACTGAAATAAAAAGATGACTTCGATTATGCTAGATAAATCCGTATTTACATTTCTCGGTCTTAATATTTACTTGTTACTTTGAACTATGAAAATTATAGGAATCATTCCGGCGCGCTATGCTTCATCGCGTTTCCCAGGCAAGCCCTTGGCGGATATAGGTGGAAAATCGATGATACAGCGTGTGTACGAACAGGTTAAAGGTTGCGCGAGTCTGGCAGAAGTTGTTGTGGCCACGGACGATCAACGCATCGAAGAACACGTACGCTCTTTTGCTGGCAATGTAATCATGACTTCCACTGAACATGAGTCAGGCACGGATCGCTGCGCAGAAGTGGTATCGAAAATTAATGGATTTGACGTAGCCATTAATATTCAAGGCGACGAACCTTTCATCAATCCGTTACAAATCGATCTTCTATGTTCCCTTTTTAATGATCCAAAAACAGATATCGGGACGCTTATTAAGAAAATTGACAAACAGGAGGATCTCTTTAGTGAAAATACTCCAAAAGTAATCGTCGGAAGCGAGCAACAAGCGCTGTACTTTTCTAGACAAACGATCCCCTTCTTACGCGGAATACCAAACGCCGAGTGGCTGCGTAAACATAACTTTTACAAACACATTGGTGTCTACGGCTATAAGACAGCGGTGTTGCAAGAGATCACCAGATTGCCTATCTCCAGTTTAGAAAAAGCAGAGGCATTGGAGCAGCTGCGTTGGCTGGAAAACGGCTACCGTATCCGTGTTGCGGAAACAGCATACGATACCGTCGCTGTAGATAGACCAGAGGACTTAGAGACAATAAAACGTACCTTCTTCTAGAGATAACGTTGTTGCCGAGCAATGTATGTTGGGAGTCTTTACTTTAGCTCAACGACATCATTGCCAACCACAGCAAACAGGCGATTATCCTGCCTCTTGGGCAGGATAAAAAGACCTGTCCAGCGACCAAAGGCGGGCAGGGTAAGCACTTTTTTTTCTAGGTGAAAACAAGGCAACTTATAGTATTGTCGTCCTTGCATAGCAACTTCACATCCGGGATGCAGATGACCCACCAAATTGTATAGTCCTGCATCAAGTTGTACGATCGGCTCGTGCGACAAGACTATGCCTTCGGGTAAGAGTATATAATCTTTAACCTGAATAATAGATTTGGCAAGTACAGCTTCAGGCAATATATCATGGTTACCACGCGTCAAGATAAACCTGATTGCAGGGAAACGATTTAAAAAAAGTTGAAATTCATCCCATTCATAGTTCCATTCCGAATGGAAAAGATCCCCTAGAAAGACCACTTGCTTGATCGTCAATGCATTCAACAATATGTCCAACCGTGCGAATTCCTCTTCCAGTTGCATTGGAGGTACAAACACACCTGCTTTCCGGAAATGTCCCAGCTTGCCGATGTGCCAATCGGAAACGATCAATAGCTCATGTATAGGAATATAAACCACTTTTTGGGGTAACAGGAAAAGTTCGACCCCATTCAACTCAATCTTTTTTGCCATTATTCCAACTTTCCTTCTAACTGTAATTTTATCTGTTCCAATCGGCTTTGCCAATCCTCGTTGCTGTATTTCTCTCGAAAAGATTCCGAAAAGATGGGAAATGAAAAGGGGGTTAACTGTTTAGGAAAAGTCAAAACAATCGCGTGTCGGGCTATACGTTCAAAGGCAAGCTGCATCCTTCCCTCCTCCAGTTGGAAATCAAAAACCTCATCATATGCCTCTCTTAGCAGTAAGTTGTTGGGATCATAATCCTCGAATACCGAAAAAAACAGACCGGCATTCGCCTGCAGATGTTTCGCTTTCATTGCTTTTCCTGGAAAACCTTGAAAAACCAAACCGGCAATACCGGCGATATCCCGAAATCGACGACGTGCCATTTCCTGCACATTGATCCCCGAACCAATATCGCGGTGAAGCTCTCGTGGAGATAGCAGCTCCTTGATAAAGGTATTGTCAATCTCATATTTCGTAGCCGATAACAATTCGAAACCATACTCGTTGCTGGCGATACTAAATGTTGCAGCTTTAATCTTCCCCAATCGGTAAGCCAATACTTGTGCCATCCCCTCATGTACCAGTTTCCCATCAAAAGGATAGACGAAAAGATGATGTCCATATTTGGTGGTAATATACTCCACCAATAGTTCATCTTCGCGAGGCAAACCCGATCGTCGTTGCTGTTCCTTAAAAAGTGGCTGCAAAAAAGCAACCTCAGGACTTAACCGATCTTTATTATGTATACTTTCAAAACTGTGCCGAATGGCTACGCCTAAGTTGGGAGAAATAGAAAAACGTCCGCCCATCCACGAGGGAACGACGCCTTTCGATTTCGTTGTTGGGCGTACAACGACTTCCATATTACGCACGTGCAGAAGTTCCAATTGCCGTCCGGAAAACCAAAAGACATCGCCTGTATTGAGTTTGGAAATGAACGATTCCTCAATTGAACCTAAATATTTACCCGACATAAACTTTACCTTCATCATCGCATCCGACACAATAGCTCCTATGCTCAATCGATGCCGCATGGCTAACTTTCTCGACTCGACGGTGAAGCGACCATCTTTTAATACCAAACGGTGAAAATCATCATACGCATTTAACGTCTTTCCTCCGTGAATCAGCATCGCGAGACATTCATCAAATTCAGACCGCGTGAGTGAGGCGAAACAATGTGTACCGCGCACCTCTTCAAAAATTTCGTCGGCTATGAAACCGTCGCCAACCGCTAAGGTCATCAAGTATTGTATAAGCACATCGAAACTTCGAATGTACGGGAGGCGCTGCTCAATAATCTGTTCCTTCACGGCGTACTTCAACGAATCTCCCTCAATGATCTCTAAAGAATTGGTGGGTACATAATAGATATGTGACGTTTCATGAGGTCGATGCCCCGAACGTCCTGCTCGCTGTAGAAAGCGTGCAACACCTTTCGGTGATCCAATTTGAATTACGCAATCTACCGGCCTAAAATCTACCCCGAGATCCAAGCTACTGGTACATACTACAGCTTTTAGACGCCCCTCATGCAACGCATCCTCCACCCATAGTCGCACTTCGTCACTTAATGAGCCATGATGGATAGCCAAAATTCCTGCAAAGGATGGATAGTGCATAATAATTTGCTGGTACCAGATTTCCGCTTGGGAGCGTGTATTGGTAAAGATCAATGTAGACTGGTAACGGTTCACGATAGCAACCACCTTATCCAACAATCGTATGCCAAGATGACCCGCCCATGGAAATTTTTCTAAATTATCGGGCAGCACCGTTTCTATTTGAATCTTTTTTTTCAGACTCGCCCGAACCATTGCTCCTTTATGTCCTGTTCCTAACAATATTTCTTGTGCTTCCGCCAAATTACCGATGGTAGCAGAAATTCCCCACACCTTAAGTTTTGGGTTTATGGCTTTGATACGGCTTAAGGCTAACTCGACCAAAACGCCACGCTTACTACCCAGCAATTCGTGCCACTCATCCACGACGATAAAAGCAAGTTGGCTGAAGTAATCTGTTCCCTCCTTCGACGCCAATAATAGATGTACACTTTCCGGTGTAGTAATCAGTGCCTGAGGAGGTTTCTTGCGTTGCTTTTGTCGTTGACTCAAGCTGGTATCACCTGTACGTAACTTCACCTGATAATCCAAATCCAAGTCGCTGCTGACTTGCGTAGTTGCTTTATAAATCTCTTTGGATAACGCGCGCAAAGGCGTAATCCAAAGAGCATGCAACTTATTCTTTTTAAATTTTCTTTTCTCGCTTTGGTACTTTTTATCGTCGTAATAGTGTGCAATTATGCCGAACCAAATAGCAAATGTCTTTCCAAATCCAGTTGGCGCATTCAACAATCCCGATCGGCCTTTAGCAATTTCCTTCCAGGCGTTCCGTTGGAAAGCATGTGGCTCCCAGCCTTGATTATGAAACCATACGTCAGCGAATTGATTCATGTTGTGATGCAATCAAATTTAACAAATCTTCTTTAGTATTGGCTTCACTTGCGGGTTTATCTTGACGCCAACGTATGATCCGAGGGAAGCGAAGAGCGACACCAGATTTATGTCTTGTACTGACGTTAATCCCTTCAAAGGCCAGTTCAAAGACCAACTCAGGCGTTACGCTGCGTACTGGGCCGAACTTTGCGATGGTATGTCGTTTGATCCAGTTATCAATGGTAAACAATTCTTTATCGGTAAGACCCGAATATGCCTTTGTAAAGGGCACCAGCTCACCTTCATCCCAAACGGCAAAGGTATAGTCGGTAAACAAATTTGCTCTCCTGCCATGTCCCGATTGGGCGTATATTAAAACGCCGTCAATAGTCATGGGGTCGGTCTTCCATTTCCACCAATTACCACGCTTCCGTCCTACTTCATATATGCTTTCGCGGTGCTTGATCATCAGTCCTTCTGAATGCTGTTGCCTTGCTTCTCGCCGATAGCGCTCCGCCGCATCCCAGCTTTCAAACGACATCTCCGCGGACAATTTTAGGATATCCCCTACCGGATAGTTGGCTAAAATAGCTTCCAATTGCCTTCTTCGTTTGTGTAGCGGCCACGAGCGAATATCACTACCTTGCCACTCCAACAAATCATAACATACCATAATCAACGGCGCTGCGGCTAGCGCATTTTTTGAAATATTTTTGCGACCGATGCGAGTTTGCATCACTGAAAAGTCCATCGGCTTGTCGTCTTTCCAAGGCAGCACTTCCCCGTCGATAACTGTGCCATCCGGCAAAATGGAACGTAACGGTTCAAACTCCACAAATTTATCGGTCATCAGATCTTCTCCACGACTCCATACAAAGAGCTCATCCTTGCGCACAATTAATTGTCCACGAATACCATCAAGCTTTGCTTCCATCACCCAATTGCGCAACTCGCCCAGCTCGGCCGGATCTTTATCCAGTGCGTAGGCCAAATAGAATGGATAGGGTAAAAAATGTTTATTTTCCTGTAAGTCTCCCTGAAACAGAGAGTCCATCGTCTCCTCAAAAGGGCTCCATTTTCCCATCAGACGATGTTCTACTTCCGGATCTGAAGACTCGAGATACTGTGCTACAGCCTTCACCAGCAATTTGCGAGAGACACCAACGCGAAGATTTCCGGTAAGCAATTTGTTGAAGATAAAAAGCGCTGTGCCATCCAATTTCGACCAATAGCCAACGACCAAGGCACGTTGCTCTTCTAATGATTTGCTCCTTAAGGCCACAATGGCTTCAAAAAGAGAACGCAGGGAAACATCCAACGCATGGGCTTCCGTCTTTAACGGCAGAATAAGCGAAATCGTTTCGGCTAAATCCCCGACGACATAGTAACTCTCTTCAATCAGCCATAAGGGAATATTTGCTTCTTCCGAAGCCCAAACACGCAAATCCGTTGTTCGTATCGGTCTTTTGGGTTTATTGCCCGTCAGTATCGCCATCGCAAACAATTTGTCCGATTCCTTTGCCGTCCTAAAGTAATCCAACATAGCTGCTACTTTCACCGAAGTTTTCGTTGTACTGTCTATAGCCTCAAATAGCTGAACAAAGTCGATCATACATTTTCCTCCTCAGCATCGTTGTAAAGTGTTTTGAATATCGAAGCGCCAATATTGTATTCTGCTTGCACCCATCTACTGAAATTGTGTTCATAACCATGCGTGACATATACCTGTTTCGCCCCTGTCTCGACCACAGCTTGGTTAAGCTGTTGCCAATCGCAATGATCAGACAACACGAAACCGCGGTCCACCCCTCGCCTCCGCCTTGCACCTCGAATCTGCATCCATCCGCTACACATCGCTATGCGAAACGGCTTTAGGCTGCGCAACCAAGGTGTATCCATCGCTGATGGTGGTGCAACGATTAACGCGCCTCGTATAGCATCGCGGCGCGTATCACTAGTTATTCTCGTTCCGGGGAATTTAAATCCGACCTCTGTTAAGGCTTCATTAACATTATCAACGGCGCCATGCAGAAATATATCACCTATGTCTTCCTCTGCATGCGCTAGAATATTCTGTGCTTTGCCTAGTGCATATCCCAAAAGCACCGTATTCATTCCTTCCTGCGCATTGCTGCGCCACCAAGCATTGATGCTCTCGTAGATAGACTGGTTGGAAGGAAAATTATAGATCGGGAGTCCAAAGGTACTCTCTGTGATGAAATGGTCACACTTCACCAATTCATAAGGTTGGCTCACTCCATCTACCGAAAGTTTATAATCTCCGGTAAACAACCATACTTCTCCTTGGTATTCCATTCTTATCTGCGCCGATCCAATGATGTGACCTGCCGGATGGAAGGATATCGTTACGCCATTGATGTGGAATTGCTCTCCATAAGCTACCCCCTGCACCACATTATCGATACCTAAACGCAGCCGAAGTATGGGGATAGTATGATGATGGCAAATGTAGTTGCCCATCCCGGCACGCATATGATCGCTGTGCCCATGCGTAATCAAGGCCGTCTTGACTGGTTTCCATGGATCAATATAAAAATTCCCCTGCTTACAGTACAGGCCACATTCGTTAACGGACAATAAATTCATTTTAAGGTCGCTCCCATCCTGTCAAATTTGCTTTTACAGCGAACAGCCCGAACAATAAAATTGTTTTGATTATCTTTGCGCAATGAATCAATATGCAGTCATTTTTGACATGGATGGTGTTATCTGCCACACGAATCCCTATCATGCAAAAGCCTTTGCTATTTTCTTTGACAAATACAAAATAGCCTACACCGACAAAGAGTTTGAAGACCATATGTTTGGCAAGCACAACAGCTATATCATGACACACTTCTTCAAACGTAACATCTTTGGCGAGGAGCTTATTGCGCTGGAAGGTGAAAAAGAAGCCTTGTTTCGAGAGATTTACCGATCCGAAGTAAAAACCTTACCCAATTACCTGACTTTTCTAGATGATTTAAAGGCCAACGGATTCAAAACAGCAGTAGCCACGTCCGCCCCTCGTGCTAATTTGGAATTGATTCTCGATGTGCTCCAAATAGCTGATAAGATGGACTCGTTACTTGCTAGCGAAAATGTTACCTTACATAAACCCCATCCAGAAGTATATCTTAAATCAGCAGAAAACATTGGCGTTGATCCTGCAAATTGTCTGGTATTCGAGGATTCCTTTTCGGGTGTCACGGCAGGTTTAAATGCAGGCATGAAGGTTATTGGTGTGCTCAGCTCGCATCCAAAAGACCAATTGCCGCCCTGTGTCGCTTACTTGACTGACTACGCTGAAATCAATGCAGCAAAAGTAAAACAACTCATTCGCCAAGATTAAGATGGCTGAAGCGCTACAGCTCATAACATCACCCAGCGGTTGGGCCGTTTACTTTCTTTGTGCCATACTTATTGGAATGTCGAAAACGGGCATCCAAAACATCGGGACGTTAGCTGTGCCTCTATTTGCGTTTCTGTTTGGTGCAAAATATTCGACGGGCATTGTTTTGCTCCTGCTATGTTTCGCCGATCTAATCGCTGTTATTTACTACCGCAAAGCGTTCTTATGGCATGAAGTTAAGAAGTTACTTCCTGCAGCCGTCGTTGGACTTGTAGCAGGACTACTTTTAGGTAATTATCTGCACGACAAAACTTTCAAAATACTAATCGGCAGCTGCATCATGGTGGGAATGGGCATTATGATATGGTTGGAGCGATCGCCACGAGAACTGCAGGACAGATTAACTCAAAATCGCTGGTACTCTCCTATTTTTGGGCTTATTTTAGGATTTTCAACAATGATAGGAAATGCTGCGGGTCCAGCCCTATCGGTGTATATGTTGTCGAAACGGCTCGATAAAATAACATTTGCAGCCACTTCAGCATGGTTTATCATGATCCTCAATTTCAGCAAAATACCGTTACAAGCCTTTGTATGGCACAATTTAAGCTGGCAAGGCTTATTCCTCAACCTATTAGCCTTACCATTTATCTTATTAGGCGGCTTTATAGGCATCCGCATTATCCACATTTTGCCCGAGAAACAATTCCGACGGCTAATAATGGGTTTGATTATTGTTTCTGCTTTATTGTTGATCACGTTGTAGGGCTAGCGAATGTTTTGGCATCAAGACCTAACAACACTATACACTAAAAGAGTCTAAAGCCTAAAAGCATCGCTAATATTTAAGCCAAAACGTCGCGTTCGTCGGGGTAGCGTTCAAAGACCGTTTCCGCAAAAGAACAAGCAGGAACAACCTTTAACCCATTGTCTCTCGCCAGCTTAATTGCAGCTAACACCAATTCCTCCGCTATTTTATTTCCTCTATAATAAGGTTCAACCTCCGTATTGGTAATAGTCAACGTACGCTCATTACGCGTGTATACCAACTCGCCAATCTGTACTTCATCATTCAAAGCCAACCATTTGCTTTGATCCTCTACATGTATTAATTCCATTATACGTTGTTCTTATTCTTCTAAAAAATTAGCCAATGAGGTTCCTAAGATATTGTTCCAGCTTTTTTCATACTTTGTACGATCCACTAGAACGCCAGCATCCGCGAAGCTTTCTATGCCTTCATGTACGACGCGTACCGCCGTGGCATTTCCCCGTCGTGTAAGGTACCAGGTTACCACCGAA
This sequence comes from Sphingobacterium bambusae, assembly GCF_033955345.1. NCBI lineage: Bacteria > Pseudomonadati > Bacteroidota > Sphingobacteriia > Sphingobacteriales > Sphingobacteriaceae > Sphingobacterium > Sphingobacterium bambusae. The sequence continues at coordinate 4,549,143 of NZ_CP138332.1, read as the reverse complement.
AGTCCCTTGCTTTCCGTTGGATGGCTCCATACGTACTGCAGAAGCTCATTAGGCTTAAAGTCAAGAATCTTAATCCGGTAGTGGTAACGATTTACACCTTTTGACTCGTAGAAATTAAATTCCGCTCCTTTCTTCAACTCGAATTCGGGTATTTCAAAATACCACAGGGTCAATTTGTCTTTATCGGTAAGGGCTTCCCAAACACGATCTGGACTTGCAGAATAAGTTCGCTCAACTAGGATTGGTGCAGGCTTTATCATACCTCAATTGTTTTTCAATAAATATAACAAATATTGTGGTAAATAGTTTACGGTCTGTTGAAAAAAATAGGCCTTAAAAAGTCTGATTAACTAGGCCTTTTTCAACTGTTTCAAAAGGCCAAAGACAAGCCGATTATTTTAAAATAAGTGCGCCTTCAAATTGGCAAAAATTCCAGTCGGCAGTTTACACCAAACATTTCACACTAAAAAAAATCCTGTGTATCTTTGTTAACGATGAATGTAGATAAATTATTAGAGCGTGCATTAAACTTTGACTTTCTGAGCAAAGAAGAAGGCATGTACCTCTACCATAACGCCGCTACAGCCGACCTTACTTATGTGGCCAACGAGCTTCGCAAAAAGCAGGTTCCACATGGAAAGGTGACTTGGCAAATAGACCGCAATGTCAACACAACGAACGTGTGCATTGCCAATTGCAAATTTTGCAATTTCTTTCGCCGACCGGGGCATGAGGACAGTTACATTACCGATATAGAGACCTACCGACAAAAGATCGAGGAAACCTTTCGCTACGGTGGAGATCAACTTCTATTGCAAGGAGGCCACCATCCTGATTTGGGACTCAATTTCTACACGACCTTGTTCAAGCAACTGAAAGAACTCTACCCTGACTTGAAATTGCACGCGCTAGGACCGCCAGAAATAGCACACGTTTCGAAGCTCGAAGGCCTGCCCCATATTGAAGTGCTACGCGCTATGAAAGAATCTGGCCTGGACTCCTTGCCTGGTGCTGGGGCAGAAATACTGAATGACCGCGTGCGTCGGTTGATCTCAAAAGGTAAATGTGGAGGACAGGAATGGCTCGACGTCATGCGTGCAGCACATCAAATCAACTTACCAACTTCGGCAACGATGATGTTTGGGCATATAGAAACGATCGACGAGCGATTTGAACATTTGGTATGGATCAGGGAAGTGCAGGCGGAAAAGCCCGTCGATGCGCATGGTTTTATAGCGTTCATCCCTTGGCCATTTCAAGACGATGGCACCTTGTTGAAACGTCTGCGCGGAATAACCAACAACGTCACGGGTGAGGAATACATTCGCATGATCGCCCTAAGCAGGATTATGTTGCCCAACGTAAAAAACATACAAGCATCATGGTTAACGGTAGGAAAACGTACCGCGCAGCTTTGCTTACATGCTGGAGCGAATGACTTCGGATCTATTATGATCGAAGAAAATGTTGTTTCGGCAGCGGGAGCGCCGCATCGGTTTACTTCCAAATCCATACAAGATGCCATCCGTGAAGCAGGATTCGAACCTCAACTGCGCACGCAGAAGTATGACTTCCGTGTGTTGCCGCAAATGGAAGAACAGGTCATAAACTATTAAAGAAAAACGGATGAAAGATATCCTTTTGAATATAGAAGCCATCATTTTCGCCGCAGAAGAAGGCATTGGAGCAAACGAGATAAAGCAGGTTTTGCAAGATGGTTTAGCCATCGATATCAATCGGCAAGAAGTGATCGATCTTCTTGCAAAAATAAAGGAAAAGTATGCGCACGATGATCAGGTATTTCAGTTGCGAGAAATAGCCAATCAATACCAGTTTTTGACGAAAGACATTTATCATGAAGTGATCAATCAATTGCAAGCACACAAAGACCGCAAAAAACTGAGCCAGTCAGCCTTGGAAACGTTGGCTATCATCGCTTACCGACAACCCATCACTAAATTGGAAGTTGAACAAATTCGCGGCGTCAATTGCGATTACTCCATCCAGCGACTTCTGGAAAAAAAGCTTATTCAGATTGCCGGAAAATCCGATAGTATTGGCAAACCTCTGCTTTATACAACCAGCGATCAGTTTATGCAACACTTCGGTATAAAAAGTGCGAAAGATTTGCCACAGCTGAAGGACATCGTCGCTGAAGAGAATAGCATTGGTGAAATAAGCGAATAACAATAAGCAAACTTAAACACCTGTATTTCAGCCATTAAAAAAATAAAAAAAATTTAAAGTTAGCATATTCTTGATTATTTTTACGCTTAGTAACAAACATAAGATTTATCAATTTTTAATACGAAAAGACTATGATGCAAGTGGCAGAACAAGAAGTTTTAGTTGACGAGTTTGTCAATTTTAACGGTCCGGAGGATGATGCAGATGATGTCTATGATGATGACGATTTCGAACTGGATGAAATCGATTCAATCGGCGATCTTGATGATTTTGATGATGACGATTTTTAATCAACACGACCTAATTGAATTCAACCGGACAAACTGAGAAGAAATGAAAAAGGCAGCGTTACCAATATAACGCTGCCTTTTTACTTAAATACCGATTGATTCGGGTTATTTCTTATGCAATTGCTCGTATAAATCAATCACCTTTTTCTGCAATTCGATCACTTCTCCATCTCTCGATTGAAGCTTTTTGTTCAATACATTAATCTCATCCTGAATTTGCTTTTCCTCCTCAGAATCAGTTGTTGACAACAGCTGAACTAAGGAAAGACCGAAAAGTTTAGAAATTTGATTTAATCGAGACAGATTTACATCCGTAATACCTGTTTCAATTTTTGAAAAAGCTGGAATAGAAATGTCTAAACGTTTAGCAACGTCCTCTTGGCTCCAGCCTTTTTGATGTCTCAAAAGACGAATTTTTTTTCCTAATGCATTCATGGGTAAATTGTTTTTCTTATTCCAAAAGTAATAAAAAAAATACTAAAGAAAAACCTAGAAAAAAAATAATTAATAATTTTTAAAGAACTTATCCGCAAAGCCGACAATATTCACCGAACTGTGATTTGGAGAAACCATAAATAACATATTGAACCCCAATGATTTAAAACTTTCTAAATAATTCTCCAAAGAAATCACATCTTTTAAAAATGTGAAGTTTTTATGATTAAAAACTTGCTTAATTTCTGTTTCCAAATTACTTATTAATATATTTTTATCCTTGATTGCGTCCTTATTAACGAATACAATCGCATAATCAGACTCATCCATGGATGATCTATATTGGCCAAGAAAATTGCCATCAGCGGCTTCATATGGATTCAATTCAATAATGGTAACAAGTCCTTGATTAGGAAACTGCTCCTTCACAGCATGTATGCTCGTTTGAAGTTTGTAGGAAGAATAATTGAAATCCTGATAAACCACACGTTCATTGTCACTAGCAACAAATTCCAGATACCGGATAGAACTTTTGAAGTCGCGAATGGCATTGTAAAAATCCGTCCGCTTCACCCCTAACCACTCACAAACTGTATAAGCACCCGCAATATTGGACAAATTAAGTTTACCAAATACCTGTAACGGAATTCTTTCCTCACCTAAATGAAGATAAGTCACCCCTTTATTAATCGAATATTCAGGCAATCGATAACCGTGTCTGTTAATCTTACAATCAGAAGTTTCTTCCACAATGGTTCGCAGATAGGTATTATCTTTGTTGTAAATCAAAGTACCTTTCTTGACGATCGTATCGACAAATGTTTCAAATTGCTGAAAATAATCATCACGGCTTATATCCGTACGACTTTCATTCCAGTCCACACCACTGATTAGGGCGATATTTGGATGAAATAGGTGAAACTTCGATTGATGATCGATGGGTGATGCGTAATATTCATCGCCTTCGAGCAGAATGATCTTATTGTGGGTGGTAAGTTTGACCAAGGAATCGAAACCTTCCAGTTGTGCGCCCACAAGGTAATCAAAATCCTTACCTAATTTTTTCAGCACGTGCATAATCATACTCATGATCGTTGTCTTTCCGTAAGTACCGGCAATGACAACACGTGTTTTATTAACACTTTGCTCGTAGATAAACTCCGGAAAAGAATAGATCTTAATATGAAGCTCCTGCGCTTTTAACAGTTCTGGATTGTCCACCTCTGCATGCATACCCAAAATGACTGCATCGATATCCTCGGTGATCTGCTCCGGAAACCAGCCCACCTTCGCAGGCAGCAAACCTGCTTTTTTAAGTCGAGATTTCGATGGCTCCACAATTTGATCGTCGGAACCAGACACTTGATGTCCCTGTTCAGCCAATGAAATGGCCAAATTATGCATCACAGCTCCACCGATGGCTATAAAATGAATATGCATTAGCTAATTTTATTAAACTTCGCGGAGCACCAAGCATCCAACACTTTCATACGCTCATACTGAAACCCGACAGACTCCGCCTTTTCGCGTAAAATAGCCAAGTCTTCCAGCGCATAGAAACCACTAATGTACAACCGACCACCTTGACGCGTGCTTGCACTATATTGATCCAATTGGTCCAACAAAATGTTGCGATTGATGTTCGCCAAAATAACATCAAATTCCTTTCCCAATAAAACCTCTTTGGAGCCCAGCAATGCTTCGATGTTGTCTACGTCGTTCAATAGCTTATTTTCCTCCACACTGTCTACGCAAATGTCGTCATAATCAACTGCCAATGCTTTTGAGGCACCACATTTGATGGCAAGAATCGCCAAAATACCTGTTCCGCACCCCATATCCAAGACCTCTTTTCCCTGAAAATCGTCTTCTAGCACGTAAGAAAGCATCATAGACGTAGTTTGGTGATGTCCTGTACCGAAGGACATCTTTGGGTCGATTACAATCTCGTAAGGCATATCTGGGCGGGGCTCATGAAAGGTAGCACGCACATGACAGCGATCGTCAACAGTAATCGGGTTAAAATTGCTCTCCCATAATTTATTCCAATTCTGCTCTTCAACGTCTTGCACCTCATAAGCTACTTCGAAACCTTCAGTCTCCGAAAGAAGAACTGTTTCCAAAGCTTGAAGATCAAGATTTGCAGCCGGTATGTAGGCTGCAAATCCCTGATCGATATCTTCAAACGTGTCATAACCAATATCTCCCAAAGAAGCGATCAACAGATCCTTCTGCCAGTCCTCCATAGTAGGAGATGTAAAGATGACGGATGAATACTTCATTATTACGCGTTGAATACCTTAACGATATCTAAGAAATCACGAGATTTCAAAGAAGCACCGCCAATCAAACCTCCGTCTATATCTTTTTGTAAAAAAAGATCTTTTGCATTGCCAGGATTTGCACTTCCTCCATAGAGAATTGTTGTGTTATCAGCAATTTCAGCTCCATATTTCGCTGCCACTGTCTCCCGGATAAAGGCATGTACTTCCTGCGCTTGCTCCGGTGAAGCAGTCAAGCCAGTACCAATAGCCCAAACAGGCTCATAGGCCAACACAACTTTTTCAAATTCTGTAGCAGATAAATGAAAAACACCTCCTTCTAATTGGGTTTTGATAACTTCAAAAAAGTTACCGCCCTCACGCTCCTCTTTTGTTTCGCCAATACAGAAGATTGGTGATAATCCGTGCTTCAACGCCGCATCAGTCTTCTCTGCCAACAAAGCATCTGTTTCTCCAAAATAGGCTCTACGCTCTGAATGTCCAAGGATCACATAATCGGCTCCCGTCGACTTCACTTGCGTTGCAGAAATCTCTCCGGTATAAGCGCCGGATTCTGCCTGATGTATATTTTGTGCCCCAACACTTACGTTAGCCACAGGCGATGCCAATTTACCGATACTATATAAATGTATGGCCGGACTACAAACGATTACTTCTTGGTTGCCAACAACCTCGTCCTTAACCATGTTTACAATCTCCGAAAAAAGGCTTAGGCCCTTTTCATAATCCAAATTCATTTTCCAGTTTCCTGCAACAATGTTTTTACGCATAATAGTCTTATTTTTCTGTTTTAAAATATTCCTGTCTCCGGATTTCCGTCAAATCATAAACTTGTCGTAAAATTTGGATATCCAGATCCGATAGATGTTCTTTTTTCAATTTAGCCCGTTCACGCAACATTTCCACAAACTTATTAAAATGGTAAATTTCTTTTTTATTATCCGTAAACCAAGAAAAGTCCAGCACAAATTTGGGAATAATATTTGACATTGCAACCTGTGCTGCCACCCCAATCACATTACCCGTGGTGATACTGGAATTGATACCACACATAGCATAGTCTCCCATGAAAGTACCCACCTTGGCACGTTCCGTATCACGCATCGTATCCTCGGCATAATCATATAGTTTAACGGATGACCACGTATTCTGCAGGTTCGAGTTGCTGCTACCAGCGCCAATATTACAACCTTCGCCAATAACAGCGCAGCCTAGGTAACCGTCATGTCCCTTCGCACAATTTCCCCACAACACACTATTGTTTACTTCTCCCCCAATCGTAGCGCCAGGCCCAACCGTTACATTCGGGTAAAGCTTACTTCCCATCTTCACCCTTGCGCCTTCACAGATGGCAATAGGGCCACGCAAGATAGATCCCTCTTCAATAATGGCACCGTCAGCAATATAGATAGGCCCTGTTGTCGTATTCAGTATGCTACAGTTGATTTCAGCATGCTGCCCCACAAACAAACGGTCTCCCAAAAGCGTATTTGCCCCAGGCAATACCGCCGATGAGCGATCTCTTGTCAGTAAATCAAAGTCAGCGAGAATTTGCTCTTCGTTTAAGCGATAAACATCCTCTAGAAAAGTCAGCTGCTTCGCTGCATCCATAAAGCGGATCTCATGCAATGCAGAAACATCAGGTTCTTCCGCCCATACCGCTACCTTATAGGCAATCCATTCGCCATCTTTCGTTAACACGCTTTGTAGAGGCAAAGTCGTAATTGCGTCCATCAGGCTACTAGAAGGAAGCACATTACCACGAACAACAAGATAACCGGAAGCGGCTAAAGAAAACGGAAATTTTTGCTGAAGATACGGAACAGTATAGAAAGAAACCGGTTGGGAAAGCAAGTGTTCCCACTTTTCCCGGAGGGTAAGAATGCCGACACGGAGGTCACTTACTGGACGAGTATAAACCAAAGGCAGCAAATGCTCTCGCCATGCAGCATGATCATGTAATACAACTTCCAACATAGTTGGCGATAAAATTATATAAAAAAATCCCGATAAGCGAACTTAACGGGATAAAGTTGTGTGTACCGAAGCGAGAAATTACTTCTTGTTGTAACGGCTACGGAATTTATCGATACGTCCTGCCGTATCAACCAATTTCATCTTACCTGTATAGAATGGGTGTGAAGTATGAGAAATCTCTAATTTCACTAATGGATATTCATTACCATCTTCCCAAGTAATCGATTCTTTCGTGTCTACACATGATTTAGTTAAGAAAGCATAGTCATTAGACATATCTTTGAAAACCACTAATCTGTAGTTTGATGGATGCAAATCTTTTTTCATTTTATGTTATGATTACGTATATTCAACAATTGAGGTGCAAAGATAATTTATATTTTCAGAAAAAACAAAATAATAATTATCCACAATACACATTTTATGCACCTATGCTTTTTAAGATTGCGCTAAGTTACGGTTTTTCCTAAAAAAGAACAATCTACACAACAACCAAAACCACGACCTACAAGCCTCGTCATATCCTACTAGGACAGCGACAAGCTCGAACTACAAGCTCTGTAATATACATACCGCTGCTTTTTTAGGCTTCCATCGATGTACAATTGGCTTTTTTTGTTATTTTTGCGTTCTTATCTAGCATTTTAAATATTAATACATGAGTACTGTATTATCCGAACAGGAACAACAGCGCAGACTGAACCTTCAAGCTATTCTTGATTTGGGCATCAACCCTTATCCTGCCGATGAATTTGAAGTAAACGTCACTGCGGCAGACATTTTAGCAAACTACGAACGAGATAAATTAAACTATAAGAGCATCCGTATTGCAGGCCGTATCATGAGCCGTCGTGTTATGGGGAGTGCTTCTTTTATGGAGCTGCAAGATGCTACAGGTCGCGTACAGGCCTACGTGAAACGTGACGACCTATGTCCTGACGAAGACAAGACGCTCTATAACACGGTATTTAAAAAACTTTTAGACATTGGTGACATTGTCGGTGTGGAAGGCTATGTGTTTACAACACAAACCGGAGAGATCTCTATTCACGTCGAGAAGTTAACAATCTTGACCAAATCGCTGCGCCCATTGCCTATTGTTAAAGAAGCCGATGGGAAAACATTCGATGCCTTTACTGATCCAGAACAAAGGTATCGTATGCGTTATGTCGACTTAATCGTCAACCCGCAAAATCGCGATATTTTTATCAAGCGTAATAAGCTCTTCACAGCGATGCGCGATTTTTTCAATGATGCCGGCTACATGGAAGTAGAAACACCGGTTTTACAATCCATTCCAGGAGGAGCTACGGCACGCCCTTTCATCACGCACCACAATGCGCTTGATATACCCCTATATTTACGTATCGCCAACGAGCTTTATCTAAAGCGTTTGATCGTTGGTGGCTTTGAGGGGGTTTACGAGTTTTCCAAAAACTTCCGCAACGAGGGAATGGATAGAACGCATAATCCAGAGTTTACGGCCATGGAAATTTACGTAGCCTACAAAGACTATAACTGGATGATGAACTTCACCGAACAGCTGTTGGAGAAATGTGCCGTCGCAGTAAATGGCTCCACCAAAGCAACCTTCGGCGAACATAATATTGATTTCAAGGCTCCTTACAAACGGGTAACTATGGCTCAATCCATTTTAGACTTCACCGGCTTTGATATCAGCGGTAAAACCGAAGATCAGATTCGAGAGGCTGCCAAAGGAATGGGTATTGAGGTTAATGACACCATGGGCAAAGGCAAGTTAATCGATGAAATTTTTGGCGAAAAATGTGAGGGCAACTATATACAGCCTACTTTTATCACCGACTACCCCATCGAGATGTCGCCACTAACGAAAAAACACCGAGACAACCCGGAATTGACCGAACGCTTTGAATTGATGGTTTGCGGTAAGGAAATTGCTAATGCCTACTCCGAGCTAAATGACCCGATCGATCAACGTGAGCGTTTTGAAGATCAGTTACGCTTGTCGGAAAAAGGCGATGATGAAGCCATGTTTATCGATCAGGATTTCCTGCGCGCACTAGAATATGGCATGCCTCCTACGTCCGGTTTGGGTATAGGAATGGATCGCTTAATCATGTTCCTGACGAACAATGCGTCTATCCAAGAAGTATTGTTCTTCCCACAGATGCGTCCTGAAAAAGTTGCAAAAGTAGCGTCTGTAGATGACTATACGGCACAGGGTATTCCCGCAGAGTGGGTTCCTGTCTTGCAGAAAATGGGATTAACAACGATCGAATTGCTAAAAGAAGCAAATCCCAATAAAGTGTTCAATGATTTGGGCGGATTACGCAAAAAGATGAAACTAGATATCTCGATGCCTAGCAAAGAAGATGTCTTGACTTGGTTTGATTAATCACCTATCTAAAACAAACCATAACAGTGGCGATCAAACGAAAGTTTGGTCGCTTTTTTTTGACTCAAAACAAAAAGACAGCGTCTTGCGCTGTCTCTACTATTTTCTAATACGCTATATCTAGCGTAGCAATCCTTTACATATTTTGCTGACCAAAGCAGGTCCTTCATAAATAAACCCGGTATACAGCTGCACTAGGCTGGCACCTGCTTCCAACTTTTCGATTGCATCTTCCGCAGAATGTATCCCGCCCACACCAATAATTGGGAATGTGTGATTCGATTTTTCCGCTAAATATCGGATCACTTCCGTTGATCGCTTTGTCAACGGTCGACCACTAACTCCACCCATTTCATTCACTACGCTAGCTGGGCTTTGCAAGCCTTCCCTAGCGATCGTCGTATTGGTTGCGATCACGCCAGCGATTTTGGTTTCCGTTACGATCTCTACAATATCGTCCAACTGCGAATTGGTCAAATCCGGTGCTATCTTGAGTAGGATCGGCTTAGGAGCAGGCTTTTCCACATTGAGTTGCTGCAATGTGTTTAAGATATGTTTCAACGGTTCCTTTTCCTGTAGATCCCGCAAACCAGGCGTATTCGGTGAACTTACGTTCACGACAAAATAATCCACGTAGGCAAATAAAGCATTAAAACAGTATACATAATCGTTTACGGCATCTTCGTTGGGCGTCACCTTATTTTTACCGATATTCCCACCGATGATTAAATCTTTCCTATCTGCCAATTTTTGCAAACGACCTGCGGCAACATCCGCACCTTGGTTATTGAAGCCCATACGATTAATTAAGGCTTCATCTGCAACCAAACGAAACATACGAGGTTTATCATTACCGGGCTGTGGACGCGGCGTCACGGTCCCTATCTCGATAAAGCCAAAGCCCAATCCGGCCATCTCCTCTATATATTCTGCATTTTTATCAAACCCAGCAGCAAGTCCCACGGGATTCTTAAATTTAAGACCAAAGACCTCTCTCTCCAAACGTTTATCTTCCACCGTGTAAATCGATTTGAGAAGGGATTTCGCCCCCCACACTTTGGTAAACTTGCTTAATCCGCCAGTCACTTGATGGTGAGCCAGCTCGGGATTCATGGAAAAGAATAAAGGTTTGACGAGTTTATACATATATGCAAAGGTAGCCAAACAAGCAGAAATAATCATTACTTTTGTAGCAAATGATATCAATTAACAATTTAACATTCGAAATTGGTTCTCGCGCTTTGTATGACGAGGCCAATTGGCATATAAAACCCGGAGATAAAGCAGGATTAATTGGCGCAAATGGCGCTGGAAAATCCACCTTGCTAAAATTGATCGTGGGCGACTACTCCCCTACCTCGGGCAGCATTTCCATGGCCAAAGATCTCAAAATTGGATACCTCAACCAAGACTTGCTGTCTTATCATTCCGAGAAGAGCATCCTTCATGTAGCCATGGAGGCTTTTGAACGGCAAAATCAATTGCATGCAGAGATCGAGATCTTATTGCAGAAGCTGGAAACCGATTATTCTGATGAGATCCTGAACAAATTAAGCGACAAGCAAATGGAGTTTGACGCGTTAGATGGCTACAATATCGAGTTCCGTGCCCATGAGATCCTTGCCGGCCTCGGATTCTCCGAAGAAGAACAACAACGCCCATTAGCAACCTTCTCTGGAGGCTGGCGCATGCGCGTTATGTTGGCACGCATTCTTTTGCAAACACCTGATATTCTCCTTCTTGATGAGCCTACCAACCACTTGGACCTTCCGTCCATCAAGTGGTTGGAAAATTATTTACAGGCCTTTGAAGGTGCTATTGTCATCGTATCGCACGATAGATATTTCTTAGATCGCATCATCAATAAGACGGTGGAATCACGTAAAGGTAAATTAACTGTTTACGCAGGAAACTACTCCTTTTATATAGAGGAAAAATCGCTTCGCGAAGAGATACAAAGCAACCAATTCAAAAATCAGCAAGCAAAGATAAAGCAAGAAGAAAAACTTATCGAGCGCTTCCGTGCGAAAGCTAGCAAAGCGAAAATGGTGCAATCGCGTATCAAAGCATTGGATCGTATGGAAAAAATTGACGACGTGGATGATGACAATCCCGCCGTTAACTTTAGCTTTAAATTCTCCAAGCCATCGGGCAGGCATGTCGTCACGCTAGAGCATGTATCAAAATCCTACCCTAACTTGGAGATCCTTCAAGATACGGGCGCCATTATTGAGAAAGGCGACAAGATTGCATTGATAGGCGCAAACGGTAAAGGAAAGTCCACGCTATTACGTATTGTGGCCGATGCAGACCAGGAATACAAAGGTAGCAGCACCAAAGGGCACAATGTATCGCAGACCTTTTTCGCGCAGCATCAACTGGAAGCGTTGCATCTCGAGAACAATCTTTTGCAGGAATTGATAGCCTTTGCTCCTAAACATACAGAGACAGAGCTTCGTTCCATATTGGGTTGTTTCCTTTTTACCGGCGATGATGTCTTCAAAAAGATCAAAGTGCTATCCGGTGGGGAAAAGTCTAGAGTTGCTTTAGCTAAAGCCTTAACTGCAGATGCGAATTTTTTGGTCCTAGATGAGCCGACCAACCACTTGGATATGGCCTCAGTGAACATCTTAATACAGGCCTTACAGCAATATGAAGGCACGCTGATTGTGGTGTCCCACGACCGTTACTTTCTAGACCATGTAGCCAACAAAATTTGGTTTATCGAAGATAAAGAGATCAAAGAATATCCCGGCACCTATGAGGAATATGAAATATGGAATGCCAAGCGTGTCGTGAAGACAGAACCAAAGGCGGAGAAAAAAATTACCAAAGACGAGCCGAAAAAAGAAAAAGCAGTTCCGTCTGAAGACAACACCCGCTTGTTAAGTCGCAAGAACAAAGAACTCGCCGTACTTGAACAGAAAATTGTGGAAGGAGAACAACAGCTTAAAGAGTTGGAACTTCATCTTGCGAAAGAAGAAATCTATTCGGATGCAAGCAGGCTGCAAGAGGCAACTCGGGCGTACAATTCATACAAAGCAAGCTTCGAAAAGCTACAGCTAGATTGGGAAAAGTTGGCTGAAGAGATTATGGCTCTAGAGGGATAACAAAAAAGGAGCTTTGCTCCTTTTTTGTTCTTGCCTATTCTTAATAGTTCAACACGAATTCTGCCGTTTCATTTCGTACTTTTTTCATCGGCGCCAACCAATCGCGTTCGGCATCGCGGTAGCCAACATACAAAACAAGCACACTTCGCAAGCCCTGCCCCGGCAGATCGAGCACACGATCAACCACAGCATTGTCAAATCCCTCTGCTGGAGTAGAATCGATGCGAAGCTCAGCAGCTTGCGCCAATGCCAATCCAAAGGCGATATAGGCCTGTTTAGCCGCATGAATAACATGATCCTCCTTTGTTTGCGAAGCATAAAGTCCTTTAATCATATCGGTGTAGCGATCGAAACGTCCGCGAGGCAGATCCCTGTCATCGGTTGTTTTATTATAGATCGCATCAATCCGTTCATCGGTATACTCATCCCAAGCAGCGAATACCAGCACATGTGAACATTCACGCATACACTCTGGATTGAATGCGCCTTCTGCAAGTTGATCTTTAATGGCCTGATCCGCGACCACAGCAATGCGGAACGGCTGCAACCCCGAAGAAGTTGGCGCCAACCGTGCCGCTTCTACAATCTTCCCTATATTTTCTTGACTTACCTTTTTTGTAGGATCATATGCTTTTGTAGCATGCCTCCAATTTAAATTATCGATCAACGTCATTACTTTGTTCTTTTTATATCTATATAAATCTCTGTTCCTATTTTGTATAAAGGAACAGATCAACTGTTGTAACAACAAATATCGCGACAAACTACCTAGCTCGCAATACAAAACATTTACGGTAGCACAAAAGGACACCGAACTGACATTAAAAGATTCCGATCAATACTGACTATCCGAAGAAAACGAAATGGGGTTCCTCTTTCAATCAAGCTCCCCTTCGTCTAGCGCGGGGTCTTTGACAATAACAAATTCTTCCGCTGAAAGAGCGAAGTAACCATATTCATAAACGAAAAAGTAGGTGTATCCGTCATTGTCAACAAAGCGTTTGGTAAAGTATTCGAAATTAAAACCTTTCAACAACATGCTCTCCCGAGAAATCACCAAGCGTTCTTCATCTCCCAAAAACATTCCCAGCAAACGTCTATTTTTACGCAAGATGATATTCACGTTCCTTATGATCGCATTTGCAGTGCTGTTTAGTTGATTATTGTGCATATTCCGACAGCTTTCGCTACAGAATTTCTTATCCGAACGACCTCTCACACGGCCGCGACAGTGTAGGCAAAATCTTTCCTCCATAATCCAATTTTTTAAAATGAGCATTAAAGACGTTTTTAAACGCGTATAATCGTTTATAAACGTATATAACTGGTTAACTACCGACTAATATAAAATAATATCCGTTATTTTAACTTATTAACAACAATAGATAGCGTATAAATTTAATAACAAAAAATAGATTAACACAATTAAAAAATCAAAACGATGAGTATACTAGTTAATTCCGTTCAGCTGTTAGGTCGATTGGGGGCCGACGCAGAGATAAAAACAACGAATCAAGGCACCAAAGTGGCCAACATACGCTTTGCCACCAATGAATACTTCAAAAATGCAAAGGGGGAATGGGAAGAGACAACGTATTGGCACAATCTGGTCTTTTGGGGAAAGCATGCGGAAAAACTATCGAGCACATCTAAAAAAGGCACTCGATTATTGATACAAGGCTCTTTGGTATATCAAGAATATGTAGATACGCATGCCATCAAGCGGCAATCCTGTGAGATACGCGTGCTGCAATTCATGGTCATCAACAGCACAAATAAATCAAGCAGTATGGGGCTGCCTGACGAGGAAGAACAACTATAATAAGGCCCTAGGGCTGGAGCTGTAGGTAGGTTAGCAAAAACACTTCGGTTACATCAATGAGGGGGAAAGTCCCGCCTGTCGACTTAGTCAACTGGGCGGGCTTTTCAATAGTTTAGAAAGCGCTTACTCGATTACAAATCCTGTAATTTCGGCTAATTTCTTAGGAATATCGGTATTTTCCATTTTATGGGAAAAGCGATCCGCCCCCACCCCAACGGAGAAAACTGGGATATAGGCAGCGGAATGATTCCCAGAAGCCCAACTGATTGATCCGGCACGATTTAAAATCTTAACCGCTTCGCTCGCAATCTTATCATCTATCGCGTATAAACTCTTGGCAGTCTCTTCCTCATGTTGTACAAAACTTTTTTGGTAGATATCCATCAACAGCTGTTCGTCTTCTTTACCGACTTTTATTTTGCTGAATAGTCCTAGATTCTCATCCAAAACAACCTTTACTTCTTCCCAACTAGCCGTTTTATTTGTTCCTCTCAAAGCTGCGATGCGCTTGGATAACTCGCCTTGAGAAACCCGTTGATTGGCTAGAATTTTCGTATTCAAACGACTACCTCCATTACCAATGGCAATGCCACCCGTCTCATGATCTGCAGTAACAATAATAAGTGTTTCATCAGGATGCTGTTTGTAAAATTCATAAGCTCGCTTCACGGCCTTATTAAAATCGAGCATCTCACGAATGGTTGTCGTTGCGTCGTTTGCATGCGCTGCCCAATCGATCTTACCACCTTCGACCATCAAGAAAAATCCATTTTCATTGTTCTTGGTCAATGATTCAATCGCAGCCGATGTAATTTGCTCTAAGGTCAAATCCGTGGGCTCTTGATCGATAGCATATTTCAACGCATCGCTTTCCGAGCCTTTCACATTCATCAAGATAATCTTGTCCGACTTCTCCTTAACGGCGTTGTAATCCGCTAAACCATAAGCAAGTTTGTATCCTGCCTCCTTAAATTTTGGGAACAAAGAAGGTGCTGCTTTCTTCTCCGAATTTTTATCTGGGCTCAAAAAGCCCGATCCGGCAAAGAAATCAAAATTTGATGCTGCGAGGTCTAGTCCTATTTCATAGTAACGGCCACGGTTGGGCTGTTTTGCGTAAAACGATGCCGGTGTAGCGTGGTCTATACTGACTGACGTCGTAATTCCTACCTTCAAACCAGCTTCCTTTGCTGCATAAGCGATGCTTTTGTAAGATACTTTCCCAGTGCTATCCATGGCCAACACACCATTTTTTGTTTTCTTGCCCACAGCAAGTGCTGTGCCACCAGCGGCAGAATCCGTAACGCCATGAGACAGTGAATAAGAGGTTGCGAATGTGGCGTAAGGAAAGGTTGAAAATACCAAAGGGAACACCGTATTGCGATCTTCCTGCGCAGCGAGAAAAACCTCCGTAAGATTGATTTGGTTAAGGCCCATGCCATCACCAATAAGAAAAAAAATGTATTTCGGCTTTTGTTGCGCAAAAAGTCCTTGTACAGCGAATAACAAGAGGAAAAAAAATAATACGGTCTTCTTCATTTTAATTTGTTTTGAGTCGGTAAAGATATGATGTTCATGTAAACTCAGTATTAAGCTTGGCTTTAAAACATAAAACAAAAGATACCGAGAATTGTTCACGATTAACCATAAAGTTGAAAATCTTATGGACGAAAACCAGTAAAGTCATGAAGTATCGCCTACATATCGCTTTTATATATGAAAAAGCTATTTTTGTAGTATGACAATAGAGCAACAAGACATGGCAATTAGTGATTTTGAAAAATATATGCGCTTCATTTTACAGCATAAACAAGGGTTCACCCTAGAAAACTTCATTATTTTTGCCACTTCCTTAATAAATTTTTACCAAGGTTCCAATCTAATTAAGGAGACCGACAGGATTGACATTGCACTGATACTCAGTAGATCATTTAATGCAGGAATAAGTAACCGTATCACTAACGATGATCTCCAAGAAATAGCTAGCCTGATAATTTCAGATTCTACAATTGATTATTCCATTTTAAATCCTATATTTGGATGATTTTTGAGCGGGGGATTAGCTCAGCTGGCTAGAGCGTTTGGCTGGCAGCCAAAAGGTCATCGGTTCGACTCCGATATTCTCCACAAAAGCTTGGTGCATGCACCAAGCTTTTTTTATACTTCCCAATAATAAAATTCCCGTTTAATTTTTCTCTAAATTATCCTCCATTGATACATGATATCCTGCCTACTCTTGAACAGTCCATACCAATTTATCAATTGCATAACCGCACTTTTCAGCATAATCAAGATATTGTTGCTTCACTGCCTCTGGCATAGTCTTTTCTCTAGAAAGTAGCCACATATAGTCTAAATTCTGCCCAAACACCAAGGCATATTGATACTCTTCATCAAGCATCACCACATTGTATCCGGAATAGAACGGCCCGAAAAAAGAGACTTTGAGTGCCCCTTCATCTTCATTACGCACGAAAATAGCCTTCCCACGACTTTGTTTATTCTTTTCTTTCACGTAGTCATAACCTTGGTTAAGCACCTGTATAGTACCATCATCATTTAAAGAATACGAAGCCATTACATTCTTCAGATTTTTTTCCCAGAAAAAATCTAACCGCGCAATTTCGTACCACTCCCCCAAATAACGATCTTTCTTAAAGCCCTGCACAACGGGAGTATTTGATTTTACCGGCTTTAATAGATTATATAACGTCGTTCCTGCAGCTACCGCTGTCAGCAACAACAATGATTTTTTACGATCCATCATACCTAGTAAACAGCACAAGGTATGCAAAAGTTTGGCTAGAAATCGATAGTTTTGGAAAGAGGTGCTTCCACGGTCAAAACGAGACTTGAGCGTGGTAAGACCAAGCTAAAACAGAAAAGAGATAGAATTTGTACGCTAGAGCAGAAGCTAAAAAATTAAAGGAAAAGTTTTGGACCAGCTTTGGTCAGTTCATGGTATTGGTTCCCAATGAAGAGGGTGTAAAGATAAATTGGGTCAACTACAAGACTGGCATTAAACATCTGTATTTTCGGATGGAAGCAGAAAACAAAACAGCGCGTATTGCGATAGAAATAACACATCCTGATGCCGGAATACGCGCATTGATGTATGAACAATTGTTGGCCTATAAAGCGGTTCTACTTGCCGAACTAGAAGAAGAAGAGTGGGATTGGATAGAGCTGCGTGAAGACAATTACGGAAAAGAGATTGCCTGTGTTGGTCGATTCATAGACGAGAAAGTATCTATTTTTAACCAAGCGGATTGGCCTACACTAATCTCTTTTTTCAAGCCTAGGATTATCGCGCTAGACCGATTTTGGTCAACGGCAAAGTATGGCTTTGAAATTTTTAAGTGACAAAGCTTGGGATCGACTTGCTTTCCTTAACTTTGTGCCACGTTTCAAAATCAACTAGCATGAAGAATTTTTTAAGACTTGCTTTTATCTGTATCCTTTTCCTACAACATCAATGGGCTGCCGCATGGGGCATGACGGGACATCGCGTGATCGCGGAAATTGCAGAGAACCACCTCAACAAAAAAGCAAAGAAAAACATCTATAAGCTTATCGGCAATCAAAAATTAGCCTATTGGTCTAATTGGGCTGATTTCATCAAATCAGATCCCGACCCCGCTTTAAATGGAACAGGAAATGCACATTTCCTCAATACAGCGGGCAACCTCAGCTACGATGCATTTGCAGCGGCATTAGCAGCGTCGCCTTCGGAAAACCTCTACAAGTCTTACTTGCGCATCAAAGACGAAGCGAAACAGAAGAGCGGGGATGTGAAAGCGCAGCAACAAAACCTCTATTTTCTCATTCATTTGTTGGCAGATGCCCACCAGCCCATGCATGTCAGTCGCGCTGAAGATTTAGGAGGAAACAAAATCGAAGTGGAATTTTTCGGCCGTAAAGCCAATATCCACCGTGTTTGGGACTCTGATCTAGTGGATAATGAAAAATACAGCTATACAGAGTATGCCCGTGTGTTGGACATTTATGATGCAGCGCACTACAAACAGTACACCTCCAGCAGCTTTGAGCAATGGTTGTATGAATCGCATCAATTGGCCAATGTTATCTACGATGATGTCGCCAAGAATGCGAATTTACGATACGAATACATCTACCGCTTTAAATACTCCATGGAAGATTGCCTCTTAAAGGCCGGTATTCGTTTGGCTAAGGAACTGAACGAAGTATACGGTAGCTAGTTATATCATCTATAAGAAACGCCCACAAAAAAATGTGGGCGTTTTTATTTGGCGATCGCCGATAATGCATACATTTGAGATCGACTAACGCAACGACCGAAAACAATGAAACATCTGAATTACCTCGAAATAAATCGATCCTCTTGGAACAACCGGCTGGAGACGCATGTTGAATCATCCTTTTACGATATCGCTAGCTTCTTAGACGGACGCTCATCGCTGAATACGATCGAACTAGATTTGCTAGGCGATGTTTCGGGCAAACGAATATTACATCTTCAATGTCATTTCGGTCAGGACAGCATCTCATTAGCTCGGCTAGGCGCCTCTGTTACCGCAATTGATCTCTCCGACAAAGCCATAGAAAAGGCTAAAAGTATAGCTAAACAAAGCGGCATGGAGGTAAATTTCATTTGTTGCGATCTTTACAGCCTTACCGAACATTTGACGGGTGATTTTGACATTGTGTTTACCAGCTATGGAACTATTGGATGGTTGCCCGATCTCAGCAAATGGGCAAATATTATTTATCATTTTCTTACAGCAAAGGGAAAATTTATTTTTGTAGAATTTCATCCCTTTATCTGGATGTTTGATGATGAATTTCGCGAGATACGATACAGCTATTCCAATGAAGGGCCAATTATAGAGACTGAACAGGGAACATATGCCCAAAGAGATGCAGACATTCAGCAAGAATATGTGACATGGAACCATAACTTGAGCGAAGTCTTTAGCAGTTTACTGGAACAGGGCTTACATATTCAAGAATTTAAGGAATTCGACTATTTGCCTTACAACTGTTTTAGAAACACCATCGAGTTTGAACCTAATAAATTTCGAATCAATCATCTAAACAACCGAATTCCGATGGTGTATGCATTGCAAGCTAGCAAATAGCTGTACCGTTCATTATTCCGCACGTCAGCCTTTGCGATAGCGCGATGCGATAATAGTGACGACGAGCAGCTAAAAATAATCTGATCTAAAGTTCGACATACTAAAAATCAAGAACCTGCATCGATAAGAGAATAACCAACTTGTTAGCAATTTTATTAAGATTATGGCCATGCGTTTCTTTTTTATCAACATTTCCGTGTGATAAATGCAGCTTATATAATATATTTGTAATATCATGAGTACGACATCATATTTATCAGATAGGATTAATAATCTATCCGAATCAGCGACGCTTAAAATGACAAAGCTTGGTCGCGAGTTGGCTGCCAAAGGCATCAACGTAATTAGTTTAAGTGTGGGTGAGCCCGACTTTAACACACCTGATAATGTTAAGGAAGCGGCTAAAAAGGCGCTGGACGATAATTTCACCCGCTACTCTCCAGTACCGGGCTATCCAGAGCTACGTCAAGCGATTGTTGACAAGTTGAAAAACGAAAACGGCCTAACGTATGAACCTTCCCAGATTGTAGTATCTACAGGGGCAAAACAGTCGCTTTCCAACGTTATTTTGACCTTAATCAATCCAGGGGACGAAGTCATTATCCCTACGCCTTACTGGGTTTCATATTCCGAAATGGTGGTATTGGCAGAGGGAAAATCTGTATTCATCAATACCGATATCGAGTCAGACTTCAAGATCACGCCTGCTCAATTGGAAGCAGCTATAACGCCTAAAACAAAATTGTTTATGTTCTCTTCTCCGTGTAATCCGACAGGTTCGGTATACAGCAAGGAGGAATTGGCAGGTTTAGCGAAAGTTTTTGAAAAATATCCCGATATTTTCATCCTTTCCGACGAGATTTACGAACATATCAACTTTGTCGACAAACATGAATCCATTGCACAATTTGAGAGCATCAAAGAACGTGTGATTATTGTGAACGGCTTTTCCAAAGCTTTTGCGATGACAGGATGGCGTCTTGGCTATATTGCAGCAAACAAAGAAATTGCGGCAGCTAATGACAAGTTACAAGGACAGACAACATCTGGAACTTGTTCGATAGCGCAACGCGCAGGTATAATCGCATACAACGAGGGCTTAGCCAGCGTACAAACCATGAAGGAAGCATTTCTACGTCGTCGCCAACTGGTGTATGATTTATTAAATGCAATCCCTGGCGTGAAGACAAACCTTCCTGAGGGCGCGTTCTATTTCTTCCCGGAGATTAGTTCATTCTTCGGCAAAAAAGATGCAAATGGCAATGTTATTAAAGATTCTTCGGATTTAGCGCTATACCTTTTAAATGAAGGCCATATTGCTACTGTGGGTGGAGACTCATTCGGAAACAACAACTATATACGTCTTTCTTACGCAGCTTCAGACGATAACTTGAAAGAGGCTTTGCGCAGAATGAAGGAAGCTTTAGGAAAGCTAGCGTAGTTTTCCGAACATAAGTTATAAAAAAAGGTCTGTTACACGCATGTAACAGACCTTTTTTGCTATATCAAGTCAGCGATTAACAACCAATGGTTACGCCATTCGGTATAATCGCATTCTTTTTGACCACAACGATACCGTCTTGAATAGTATGCGTTTCAAAGTCGCCATCGGCAAGATGCGCACCACCTTTGATACGAACGTCATTGCCAATACGGCAGTTCTTGTCTAAAATGGCATTTTCGATGTAACAACGCTCGCCCACACCTACTGGAGGCGGTTGTTGCGTACTTCCAAGTTCAAGCACCTCTTCCAAAGGCTCATAATAATCCGTTCCCATCATATAAGTTGCTTTGACTACTGTCCCTCGGCCGATGCGTGAACGGATACCTATCACCGAGCGTTCCAACTTATCAGCATTGAGAATGCACCCATCGGAGACAATCGTATTATTTAAAGTGGTTCCGGATATTTTTGATGGTGGCAACATACGTGCGCGCGTAAATACCGTTTCATTAAATAAGTTAAAGTCAGGCACATCATCCGTCAATCCGATGTTAGCATCGAAAAAAGATTTAATGGTCCCAATATCGGTCCAATATCCATCAAATTGATAGCTCAGTACCTTTTTGGAATCAATGGCATCGGGAATAATTTCTTTACCGAAATCCATACCAGGGTTATCGGTCAACAGACTCTTTAAAATGCCTTTCGAAAACACATAAATCCCCATTGATGCCAAATACCTACGTCCCTGTCTCTCCATATCTTCCGATACCTCTGAAGCCCAATTCAGTACCTCTACGCTATCTGGTTTCTCAGTAAAAGAGACAATTTCGTTTTCTTCGTTGGCTTTTAAGATACCAAAACCTGTGGCATCTTTGGCATTAACTGGAATCGTAGCAATGGTTACATCACTACCATTCTCCACATGGAAGTCGATCAAGGCGGAATAGTCCATCTGATACAGTTGATCGCCAGATAGAATAAGGACATATTCATACTCCACATTGAGGAGATTCTTTTGGGTACGTCTCACGGCATCGGCGGTTCCTTCAAACCAACGATCACCTTCAATAGTCTGCTCTGCGGCCAAGATATCAACAAAGCCCTTACTGAAAATACTGAAATTGTAAGAGTTCTTAATGTGTTTGTTCAGCGAGGCCGAATTGAATTGCGTCAACACAAAAATTTTGTTGTAGCCCGAGTTAAGGCAATTGGAGATCGGTATATCGACCAAACGATACTTTCCTGCAATAGGAACAGCTGGCTTTGAACGCTGTTCTGTCAAGGGGGATAGACGTGTTCCACGTCCGCCTCCCAATACGATGGAGACTACTTTATGTGCCATAACGAAAACTTATAACTGGTCATACAATTGTATATACTCTTTTGCTGATTTATCCCATGAAAAGTCCAACGACATTTCGCGTTGCCGAATCTTCTGCAGCGCGTTGGGATCAGCCGTCACTTCCAATGCACGCAGCACCGCTTCAGCTGCGCATTGCGAATCGGCATCGCTAAAAACGAAGCCATATCCTCCCTCCTCTTCTACATCAATCACGGTATCTTTTAACCCTCCAATACCGCGTACGATGGGAATTGTTCCGTATTTCATGGCATACAACTGGTTCAAACCACAAGGCTCCACGCGCGACGGCATTAGCAGTAAATCTGCTGCTGCATACACGCGGTGTGCCAAGGTTTCGTTGTAACCAAAGAATGTTGCCAATTGACCCGGATAACGATCCAGCAGCTCGGCTATACCAGCCTGCACGGCATCATCTCCGGATCCTAGTATAAATATACTGACTTTATAATCAGAATTCGAAAAAATATTTTCGATAATATGAGGTAATAAATCCGCTCCCTTTTCGATTGCAAAACGACCTATAAAGGCCAATAGCAGCACATTAGCATCTAATCCAGCTTCCTCACAAAATTCCTTCTTGTTTGACTTTTTACCAGATTTAACTGCAGACTTCTTGTATTGCTTTGCAATCAATGTATCGATTTCTGGATTCCAATATTCGTCGTCGATACCATTTACAATACCATAACCTTTTTGGCTTTCCGACTGTATCAGATCTTCCAGCCCATTGGCATCGCGATAAAGCTCTTGCAAGTAGCCGCCGCTCACTGTCGAAAAAGCATCGCAACATTTTACAGCTGCTGCGAATGGGTTAATCAAACCATCCCAATCCAACAAACCCCACCGCCAAGTATCAAATGCTGGAAGCAGAATACCCTTACTCCAAGGCATCCAGCCTTGGTACTGACCGTTATGAATGGTAAAAAGTGTTTTTACGGAAGACAAATGATTAAAATCCACCGCATGTTTCATCAAAAATGGAATCAAGCCTACATGATGGTCATGGCAATTAACTACGTCTGGAACAATTTGTGCCGCCGTTATCCAATGCAAAAATGCATGTTGAAAGGCAATCCATTGTTCGGCCTCATCGGGATAACAGTAAACCTCTTCCCTATCCAATTTCCCCGGTATACGAATCAGATACAGTGGAAATCCAAGCGGATCACTTTCTTCTTTAAGCACCTCATAATCCAATTTTTCGTTTCCTTGCATGAAGCTCCCTTGATGTATTGTACCAAAAACCCTTTCCTTGGTAAATGCTTTATCGAAAAACGGACACACCACCCAAGCGTCCAGTCCTAGTTTGCGTTGATATCTCGGTAGAGCACCAACAACATCAGCCAATCCGCCTACTTTCGCAAGCGGGAAACATTCCACACTCAAATGTATTACATGCATGTTAGATCCTTTTTAGTACTATGCCGGCCAATGGCGGCAAAATAAGTTGTATAGAATGTGGCTTATTCATCCAAAAAATACGATCAGAGGCCACCTGTTCCTGTTCCAGTCCACTTCCGTAAAATGCGAGATCGTCCGAATTTAAAATTACCTCCCAATTTCCCGCCTTCGGAACGCCGACACGGTAGTCTCGAACAACAGGTGTCAAGTTGAGAACAACCAAAATATCGTTATCTTCCTCATGTCCCTTCCGTAAGAACGCAAAAATGCTGTTGGTATGATCACCCAGCTCGATCCATTCAAAACCATCCGTACTAAAACCTTTCTCGTACAAGGACGGTTCTCCTCGATACAACTTATTAAGTGCCTTTACGAAACGCTGCATCCCCCGATGTGGAGCATATTGCGTAAGGTGCCAATCCAACGACTGATTTACGTTCCACTCGGATGTTTGTGCAAACTCGCCTCCCATAAACAAAAGTTTTGTACCAATAAACGTATACATGTACAAATAAAGCGCACGCAAGTTGGCAAACTTTTGCCATTCATCTCCCGGCATTTTATAGATCAATGACTGTTTTCCATACACTACCTCATCATGTGAAAGGGGCAACATAAAGTTCTCGTGAAAACCGTAAACTGTAGCGAAAGTCATTTGATTATGGTAGTACTTGCGATTGATAGGATCCTCTTTAAAATAATTAAGCGTATCGTGCATCCAGCCCATCATCCATTTCATCCCAAATCCCAATCCGCCGGCAAAGGTCGGCTTACTGACACCAGGCCAAGAAGTAGATTCTTCGGCAATAGTTTGTACGTCCGGAAAGTGGCTGTAAACAGCCTCATTAAATTCCTGAAGAAAATGGACGGCTTCCAAATTTTCACGTCCACCGAAAGCATTGGGTTCCCATTGTCCCTCTTCACGGGAATAATCAAGATACAACATGGAAGCCACAGCATCCACACGAAGGCCATCGATGTGATACCGATCTAGCCAAAAGAAAGCATTGGATATCAAGAAGGAGCGCACTTCATTCCGTCCATAATTAAAGATATAGGATTTCCAATCCGGATGGTAGCCCTTTCTAGGATCCTCATGCTCGAACAGATGGGATCCATCAAAGCGGTATAGACCGTGTGCATCGCCCGGAAAATGAGAGGGAACCCAATCCAACAATACGCCGATACCGTTTTTATGGAGGCTTTCGATCAAAAACATCAGATCTTGTGCGCTGCCATAACGTGAAGAGGCGGCAAAATAACCCGTGATCTGGTAGCCCCAAGAGGGATAATAGGGATGCTCCATGATAGGCATAAACTCAACGTGAGTAAACTCCATCTCGACGATATAAGGCACCAATTTCTGCGCAATTTCGCGATAATTCAATAGACGCAAGGGATCTTCAGGATCTCGTGCCCAAGAACCGAGGTGCATCTCATAAACCGAAAATGGCTTATCCAATGCATTTACCTCTTGACGATTCTTCATCCACTTTTCATCGTCCCATTGGTACCAAGTGCTGGATACGAAAGAAGCCGTACGGGGTGCAATCTCATTGTATAGTGCAAAGGGATCTGCCTTTTCCAACAGCTCGCCGGTGTTGGAATGGATGTGATATTTGTAGACCTCACCCAAATTTAGTCCCTCAATAAAACCTTCCCAAATACCGCTACTGTCCCAACGCACATGCAACTGATGACTATGTGGATTCCAACCATTGAAATTGCCCGTTACCGAAACGGATTGTGCGTTGGGTGCCCATACCGCAAAATGAACACCCTGCTTTCCGTCCACATGACAGGCATGGGAACCTAATTTCTCATAAAGCTTAAAATGTTTTCCTGACCGAAACAGGCTGATATCAAACTCCGTAAATAAAGAATAAACTACTACCGTTTCGCTCATTATTGCTATATTATTCTATCGTTAACTTTCTAAATTCCTTCTCTACGGCGAAATAAGGCGAGTTATCTTCGTCCATTGATGTATTTATTATAACACCATCTACCTCGATTTTGTTCACGGCAAATGGCAGTCCGATGAAATAAATTTTATAGGTATCGAAACGTTCGTTATACAGACCTTCTTGATTTTGAGTTACAGTCAAGCCATCTTTTTTTCCTTCCACAATAAAGTGTTTCTCATTGTAAACACTCTGCTCG
Organism: Sphingobacterium bambusae; assembly: GCF_033955345.1. Lineage (NCBI taxonomy): Bacteria > Pseudomonadati > Bacteroidota > Sphingobacteriia > Sphingobacteriales > Sphingobacteriaceae > Sphingobacterium > Sphingobacterium bambusae. Next base: position 4,523,172 of record NZ_CP138332.1, on the reverse strand, counting down.
TAAGCAAATGTATCCCCATGATCGATATAAATATCCGAATCTTGACGGCCTTCATTATAGTAAATATTAAGTCGCAATGCGTCTATGTTCTTTTCACCAGTATACTGCATCACCGGATATTCCGGAATAACACTTCCACCACGAATAAAAATAGGCATTTCATCCAATGGGGTATCTACCTGATGTTCGGTACCACCTGCGTATAAAATATTGTCGAAATAACCATACCAATTACCCTCCGGCAGGTATACAATTTTCGACTGCTGACCCGGGTGAAGTACCGGTGAGACCAAGATGTGATGACCGAAAGCAAACTCTTCTTCACGCAACAAATTTTGCGCTTTATGTTGTTCGATAAGGGCAATAGGACGCAAAATAGGCTCTTTGTACTTATGCTGGCGCCAAAAGGTGCTGTAGATATAAGGCAGTAATTTATAGCGCAGCTCGATAAATTTCTTACAGATGGCTTCCCATTCCGGGCCGAAGCTCCATGGCTCACGGTCGCGTGTGTCACCAGCAGAATGCACCCGCATGAAAGGTGAAAACACACCAAACTGCATCCAGCGGGTGTAAAGCTCACCATCAGGTTCGCCTGTAAAGCCACCGATATCGGTACCACAGAAAGAAAGACCGGATACAGAAAGACGTTGCAGCTGCAAAGTACCAATACGCAAATGCTCCCAAGTAGCGATATTATCGCCGGTCCACACCGAAGAATAACGTTGTGTACCTGCATAAGCTGCACGGGTAATTGTAAATGGCCGCTTATTACGTTGCAGCTTTTTCAAACCGTCATAGGTGGAACGTACCATTTGCATTCCGTAGATATTATGCGCTTTGCGGTGAGATCCCCTAAAGCCTTCATAATAATGGCGTACATCTCCAGGAAAGGTGCCCCGTCCGAATACGGCAGGCTCATTCATATCGTTCCACACCCCAGCTACACCATCCTCTACCAACCCGCGGTACAAGGTTCCCCACCATTCGCGCACTTTTGGATTTGTATAATCCGGGAATTGACAGCGTCCTGGCCAAACGTAACCCTCCATAAAGTAGTCGTCGCCCCGACGGCAGAAGTATCGATTTTCTTTGCCTTCCTTAAATACCCAGTAGTCCTCGTCTACCTTAATACCGGGGTCGATCATGACTACCGTCTTGAAGCCATCAGCGGCCAAATCAGCAATCATTTTCTTTGGATCAGGGAAATAACGCTTATTCCAGGTAAAACATCGGTAGCCATCCATATAGTCAATATCGAGGTAAATCGCATCGCAAGGAATCTGCCTTTTACGGAACTGAGTAGCGACCTCGCGTACATTGGCTTCGGGATAGTAACTCCAGCGGCATTGATGATAACCAATAGCCCATAGTGGTGGCATAAAGTGGGTGCCCGTGAGCTCGTGGTAGTGCTTAACAACCTCCATCATCTGCGGCCCATGAATATAGTAATACTGCATCTCGCCTCCTTCTGACCAGTAGCTGGTGCGGTCATTCCGCTCCGAAGCGAAATCAAAATAGGTCTTGAAGGTATTATCAAAGAAAATACCGTAGGCGTCCCCTTCGGTTACACCAATGTAAAACGGAACCGTTTTATACAAGGGGTCTTGATTGAAACCAAAACCATAGGTGTCGGAATTCCAATTGCTAAAACGTCGTCCGCGCAGGTTGAGGTTGGATGACTTGTCACCTAAACCAAAAAAAGCTTCGTCTGGAGCAGTCCTCTTTGTACAATAAACATAGTATCCGCCAAAGTCTACATTTTCCTCCCAGTGCATCGGTTTATGATCAGCATTGATCACTTTGCCATAGGTATTCTCGAACGACACCAAAAAATCTTCCTTTTGTATGCGACAAGTAACGACACTTGTTTTTACTAGATAAGCCTCTTCGGTTTCCTCCAACACAAATGAAATGGGATGCAAATCCAAATCCTTCTTTATAGCGTAGGAAAAATCATCCAAAAAAGAGCTTTGCGGAGCAAGGCGAACCCGGATAATCTCATCGGAGAACACCTTAATCTCAACGCTAGCCTTTCCATCCGTAAAGATGAATTTATTGCCATCTTTCAAGTAAGAGGTAGCTTTGCCCAAATATTTTTTCTCCACTGCGGGCACATCAAGCACAGGGTTATTGACGTGGTGTATGTTGTCTAAGGATTCTTCATTTAGGAGTTCTGATGCGAATTCTTCTTTTTTGTCTAATTCTGCCATAATCTTCTCTTAATTTACAGTTCACATTTCAATTTGTCGGAATTAAAATACAACATTTTTTGAGGAAAGCAGAGCCTTCGCACAATAAAAAAAGAAAAGTGTAGTAAAAAATCGAATTACTTGCTACGGATAGCTTCTACGGGGTCCATGCTGGCCGCGTTGATGGCTGGCACAATACCAGCTACAAGGCCTATAACGGTAGAGAGACCCGTTGTGAGAATCACCATCTGCATGCTAACTACAACTTTAAAATCGAGTGCAGCCTGTACCAATGCAGCCAATCCATATACACAAAGCAAACCCACAGCCCCTCCAATGAGACATAGAGCGACACTCTCGATTAAAAACTGCGAAAGAATAAAAAATTGCTTTGCTCCTAGGGCTTTTTGTATACCGATTAGGTTAGTGCGTTCCCGCACGCTCACAAACATAATGTTAGCAATACCAAATCCACCGACGAGAATAGAAAATATGCCTATACAAAATCCTGCGAGGTTAATAACGGCAAACATTTGATCAAGTTGCGCAGTGATCAAGGTAGTTTTGTTTACCGAGAAATCGTTTTCCCGCGCAGGCGGCAAACGGCGCACCGAGCGCAAGATACCGGTGAGTTCACTCTCGGCTTCCTCAAGAGTAATCTGCGGCTTTACTTCGATGGAGATACTGGGGGAATAGTTCTCGTAATTTACGAGGTTTCGGGCTAGGCTGAACGGAATATACGCTACATCATCATTGGATACATCGATGAGCATCCCCGATCCCTCTCTCTTCAAGACACCGATCACCTGCAGCTTCCTTCCCATGAGTGAAATGTATTTCCCAACAGGCTCTTCCACGGGAAACAAACCTTCAGCAATGGTAGCTCCCAAGATCACGCTATTCGTGCCGGCGCGCGACTCCTGTTCAGAAAAATAGCGTCCATCTACAATATCGAGGTTCCCTATAGTCAAAACACCATGCGTCGCACCGACGACATTGATATTAGATGCCGAATTGTTTTTATATTTCGCAGTGGAATTTCCTATGTTTATCGAATAAGCCACCTCCTCGGCAGTTGTCATCCTCGCTTTCACCGCTTCGAAATCCGCATATTTGGGCTCCGGCCGATTCACATACTTCCACCAAGGAAAATCAGGACCGCCGTCCCAGGGCCACTTTTCGATATAAAGTGTGCGGCTACCGATCTTACGAACCGACTCTTCGAGGTTGCTCCGAAGTGTGTCTACAGCCGAGAGCACGCCAATGATCGTCATGATCCCGATTGTCACGCCCAAAAGGGACAAAAGAGTACGTGTACGGTTATCCTTTAACGCGGATAACGCGAATAGAAAACTTTCTTTCAGAAGCGTGATAACCAAAAACATATCTGCGTATAAATATAGCAGATTTATTGAATTCTAACGAATAATAACCGCAGCAATAGCACATATTAGATTTATAATCCTTAACTTTGTAAGCTTTTTGAAACCATTCTGCACACAGATTGTTTAAGGTTTCAACGGACAAAACATAGCATAGCATAAGATGAAATTATCACAGTTTAAATTCAATCTACCAGAATCTTTATTGGCATCGGAGCCTTCGGAACAACGGGATGAATCTCGCCTGATGGTTTTGCACCGTGACTCGGGAAAGATTGAACACAAAATTTTCAAGGACGTTTTAGATTACTTCGATGATAAAGACGTCATGATATTGAATAACACCAAAGTATTTCCTGCCCGCATGTACGGTAACAAGGAAAAAACGGGTGCAACGATTGAGGTGTTCTTGTTAAGAGAATTAAACAAGGAGTTACGATTGTGGGACGTTTTGGTTGATCCAGCACGTAAAATCCGCGTGGGTAACAAACTTTACTTTGGCGACGACGATCTACTGGTTGCTGAAGTGGTAGACAACACAACTTCCCGTGGACGTACTATTCGTTTCTTGTTTGACGGAACGGACGAAGAGTTCCGCCGTAACATCGAAATCCTTGGTGAGACACCACTTCCTAAATACATTAAACGCAAGGCTACCCCAGAAGATAAATTTCGCTACCAAACAATTTATGCGAAAAACGAAGGAGCTGTTGCTGCACCTACCGCAGGACTTCACTTCTCTCGCGAGTTGATGAAAAGGCTGGAGCTTAAAGGCGTTGATTTCGCGGAAGTAACCCTGCACGTAGGTTTGGGCACATTCCGTACCGTGGAAGTAGAAGACTTGACTAAGCACAAAATGGACTCCGAGCAGTTTATTATTTCAGACGAAGCTGCCCGCGTGGTAAACAAGGGTATCGATGCTAAAAAACGTATCTGTGCTGTCGGAACCACTTCTATGCGTGCCATTGAGTCTTCCGTATCGGCAGATAGACACCTAAAGGCGGCAAATGACTGGACAAGTAAGTTCATTTATCCTCCTTACGACTTTAGCATTGCCAACTCTATGATCACCAACTTCCATACACCGGAATCAACATTGTTGGTCATGATCGCCGCTTTCGCCGGATACGAGAACACGATGAATGCTTATGAAGTAGCTGTTAAGGAAAAGTACAGATTTTATTCCTACGGTGACGCGATGTTGATCATCTAGTTTATCGGTAAAAAAATATAAAAAAGGTTCCTGTCAATTGATAGGAACCTTTTTTGTTACAGTAGTAAGGCAATAAAGTAAAAACAGGTAAAAACACCTGTCGAAAACACCAAAATTGCTCAAAGTTCTATATGCGAATCTGAAAACAGAACAAAAAACACGAATCAAGGCGTTAAAAAAAAAATTACACGTAGGATCAACTTAAAACACGAGCGCCTTGCAATCAGCATACACTGAAGAATTTGATTACCCCTTAAGATTGCTTACATTCACTTCAAATAAAACACTAAAGATGAGCAACGCAGGAAAATTCATGATGATCGCCGGAATAATTATGCTATTTATTTGTTTATCGCAATTCAGCAGTCATGGCCATAGTGATACTGGTTCTATCGCTCAACTTTACCTATTTGGTAGCATCCCAACCTTTGCCTTTGGTGTTTTCCTTTATTTCCGAGGGAAGCAAACCACCATTCAAAATTAAACACTGCTACAAGAGCATCAAGCACAGCATATCGAGAAACTATACGTGATGAATAGCAAGTAGTCATGTTTGAGCTACGAACACAAATCAATCAAGCTTTCAGACAACGTTAATCCACAAAAAAGCCGTAAAGAAAATCTTCACGGCCTTAATTCTTCAGGTGTAAACCTAATTAGTTTTGTTCAGCAGCAACAACTGGAACTACTGATACATAAGATTTGTTGTTTGCTTTCTTACGGAAAACTACCGTACCATCAACCAATGCGTACAATGTATGGTCTTTACCAACACCTACGTTCGCATCAGGATTGTGCAATGTACCACGCTGACGTACGATGATGTTACCAGCAATAGCTTGTTGACCACCGAAAATCTTGATACCTAATCTCTTACTATGTGACTCACGGCCGTTCTTGGAACTACCCGCACCTTTTTTATGTGCCATTTCTTTATCCTAATTTATGACTCTTAAAAAGTCAGATTAAAAATTCGATTATAAACTGATACCAGTGATCTGGATTTTAGTGAATTGTTGACGGTGACCGTTTTTCTTTTTGTAGCCTTTACGACGTTTTTTCTTGAAAACGATAACTTTATCACCTTTCAAATGAGACAAAATAGTAGCCGAAACTTTAGCGCCTGAGATACTTGGCGTACCTACAGTGAATTTACCACCGTCTTCTGCTAACAATACATTGTCAAATTCAATACTAGCGCCTTCATCTCCTTGTAAACGGTGTACAAAAAGGTACTGGTCTTTAGCAACTTTAAATTGCTGTCCTGCTATATTTACTATTGCGTACATTGTTATATAATATATATGTTAATATTTAATGAGCTGCAAAGATATGAAATAAAGTAAAAAAGAAAAAGTAAAAAGTAAAAAAAGTAGCGCTCTGTCGTAACGCATGGATATCCGAAAAAACGGGAAAGGATTGCCTTATCAAAACAATCCTTTCATCCTGTATTTTTACATCGTAGGAAGTGCGCTAAGCACTCCTAATGTTTAATTACTAAAATATGCTCTAACGTTCTTTCCTTCCACCCAGTTCATAAACGCCTTGTTCACAACTTTATTTCCTCCTGGCGTTGGATAATCACCAGAGAAATACCAGTCACCCAAGTGATTTGGACAAGCTTGGTGCAAATTGTCTAAGGTTTGATAAACCACTTCCAATTCGGCTTTAAGATTGTGTGGGCGTATAATACGTGCAATTTCTGCAGAGATTTCCACGTCTGTAAAAGGTTCGTAGATTGCCTTTACATAGTTTTCCACCTCATGCTTAGGCTTCGTAACAGAAGCTAAACAACGTTGATACACTTCATCCACAACATGTGCTAGCCCTTTTTGCTTCAACAAGGATATTGCTGCCTCGAATGCAACGAACTCGCCCATCCTAGACATATCAATACCGTAACAGTCGGGGTAACGAATCTGTGGAGCGGAAGAAACAATCACGATTTTCTTTGGGTTCAAGCGATCCAAAATCGTCAAGATACTTTGCTTTAGGGTTGTACCACGAACAATAGAATCATCAATGGCCACAATCGTGTCTTCATGATCTTTGACAATACCATAAGTCGTATCGTACACGTGCTGCACCATATCCGTACGGTCGGCATCCTGTGTAATGAAGGTACGCAATTTCGCATCTTTCACATTCAACTTCTCGAATCGCGGCGTAATGTTTATCATCTCTTCCAGTTCACCGTCTGAAATCTTATCCGCTCTGTTAAGCAAGACATCTTTTTGGTACTTACGCACATAGGTATTGATCCCTTCCATCACGCCGTAGTAGGAAACCTCTGCCGTGTTTGGAATAAAGGAAAATACCGTATTTTTTATATCACTACCTACTGCTTCTAAGATCTGTGGACACAACAAACGACCCAATTCTTTACGCTCTTTATAGATATCGGCATCCGATCCGCGAGAGAAATAAATACGCTCAAAGGAACAAGATTTTTGTTCTGCCGGCTGGCGGAACATCTCTTGCGTAATGGTACCATCTTTTTTAGCAATCAAAGCATGTCCAGGTTTGATCTCCTGTACAGCGCCCAAAGGCACGTTAAATGCTGTTTGGATAACGGGACGCTCAGAAGCAACGACCAACACTTCATCATCTTGATAATAAAATGCCGGACGGATACCTGCAGGATCGCGCATAACGAACGCATCGCCATGACCGAAAATACCCGCGATGGTGTATCCACCGTCCCAAGTTTTCGCGGAGCGGGTCAATATCTTGGCAACGTCCAAATTCTTCGCAATTTGTGCACTGATCTCAATATTGGAGTAACCCTCCTGTTTGAATTGGTCAAAGAGTTCTTGGTTTTCGTCGTCCAAGAAGTGACCTATTTTTTCTAATACCGTTACCGTGTCTGCTTGCTCTTTCGGATGTTGCCCCAGTTCATACAATTGCTGCAACAATTCGTCTACGTTGGTCATGTTAAAATTTCCAGCAACGACGAGGTTACGCGTCATCCAGTTGTTCTGACGTAGGAAAGGATGACAGCTCTCTATACTGTTTTTACCATGCGTTCCATAGCGAAGATGTCCTAATAGAACCTCCCCTGTAAAGCTCACATGTTCCTTCAGCCAATCGGTATCTTTGGATTCTACCGGATAAGCCTTGTTCACCGCGGCAAACTTCTTCTGCACGTATTCGAAAATATCGGCTACAGCAGATGATCCCATCGCTCGATAGCGGGAAATATAGCGGTTACCGGGTTTTACATCGAATTTAATCGTTGCAATACCAGCTCCATCCTGACCTCTGTTATGCTGTTTCTCCATAAGGAGATACAACTTATTGATGCCATAGTAGGGCGTACCGTATTTTTCCTGATAATAAGATAGGGGTTTCAGTAATCGAACGAGTGCTATACCGCACTCATGTTTTATAGCGTCACTCATAGCTTGAATTGATGCTGCAAAGGTACATATTATTTAGAAAATAAAGCGCAACAAAAAAGAAGCTAAAACATTTTTATTACGCTCAGAAAACAATAGCTATTTGCATCCTTTTTACCAGCGCTGCAGCAGCCAAAACGCAAGAAAAACAACAGAAGATTTCCAGATTGCCTGTTGAATATTGAAAAATGTATTTTTGCGAGAAAGCATGACGAAGCCATCTACATTTCGAAAAATGTCAGATCGCTTCGTCAATATCCTTCCATTTTGTGATCAGGTTCGCTTGGATTTTCGACAGGCTCCCCGATGCGTTAAGTACGATTTTATTTACCGCTCTTGTTAAAATAGGTTGAAACGCGATCGGGACTTAACAGTTGCCACAACGAGGCCACCGTCCAGCCCGGAGCGAAGATATCATTGTAAAATCCTTTTCCATTCTTGCCATAATCCCAATTGGTATGTTGCACCACTTCCGGATAATAACCTGTCTTCGCAACATCAAACATGGCACCTTCTACAGGCATGAGCTGTAACATGCTGGTTTTGATTACCGAGGAGAATGCCGAAAAACGGCTTTCCTTCTTCTCGACAGCCAACCAATCCAAAATGGCGGCGAACTCAAAGATAAATACATCCACGTGGTTGTTCTCTACGGAAACGTTGCCCCATCCGCGCGTTTTAAAATCCACATCGCCAAGCATCTGCCCTTGTGCAAAAGGAACATCCCATAGGTAGTACCAAGAGAGACAGAAGTATGCTGCTTTCTGGCAAAGGTCAACATATTTCGAGCGCTCTTTCCCCTTGGTAACTTGTGCCAAGTAGTGCATCGCCGTAGAGGCATAAAGGGAGGCTTCCTTGTCTTCACAGTTGGCGTCCAACGTAGAAGAGAAATAGTCCGCTTTGTTTATTAATTCACGTTCCAAGTATCCTGCTGAACGTTTTGCACTTTTCAGATAAGCCTCCTGCTTAAAATAGCTGTAGGCCATTGTTAAAGGTAATACCGCGGATGGGGTACTTCCTCCCGAGGGATCTACCACGTTAAAAGCGTCATCAAACTTACGCGGATACTTGCCGTCCGGCTGCTGTAATCTGTCAAAATTTGTAAACAGCTTCTTTACACGCTCTTCCCATTCTGGGTGCATCCTCTTTTGACGTTTTTCGTAGGCTAAATAGTTGAGCACAGCAAAGAGCCCTTCCGACTGTCGTCGGATACTAAGCTCTTGGGTTTCGCTTTTGTTTTTTAAATCCACAAACTCCCGGAAGAATCCATTAGCAGTGAAGCCAAATTGAAGATACGAATCAAATATGCTATTGGCCTTTCTGGCCAACTCGGCATCGCCATTTGCCTCCGCATACTCCAAGGCATTGAAAGCATTTAAGAGTACACGGCCAATAAAACCGACTTCTGTCAAATCATTGCTCGCGCAATCGTCTACACGCATGTGTATACCAGAAAAGTATTTTAGCTCGTGACGATCTACGTAGCTTTGTGCAAAGAAACCGGAAAGTGCTTTCTTCGCATCAGCTGTAGACAGCGCATCAGGATAAACTGCCGGCTTCAACACATCAAACGAGTAGTTCCACACGTCGGCGACAAAAGTCGAGTAATCTACGGCACGACCTTTTCTGATCTCCCAGGTTAGCGTTCGCTTCTCCCCTTGCTCTAACTTCTCAAAGGCCTGAACGGACGGCGCCAAAGTCAGTTTACGAAGGTAAGTATATGGTGCTTCGCTGTAGGGAAAGCCAAAGACAAGCGCTACCGTATTGTTGTGGTTTCTGAATCCTGTCGATCCGAGCGAGGTTCTACCGGAGAGAATGACCTCCCCAGTGCTGTGCGTCGTCAAGGCCTCCTCGTCAAGCTTGTCTACACGCAACACCGTATAGTAATCCTGACTTTGCTCATTGTATATGCCTGTCAATGGTGTGCTCAAGCGATCTTCACGCACCTGCCAGTTGTCGCTCGTGGCAAAGGAAGGAGCTTCTTTCGGCGAACGCAAATTTTTGCGGTACCAAAAGCCGGGCATCAGGAATTGACAGTCCTGATGTACAAAGCCTGCAAGCTGCTGCACTTCTTCAAAGTTGTAATACAGCGTTTCCTTTGCTTCCAAGGTTACGGTGATGCGTTTCACATCAGCAGCGTCCTCTACTGTTCGCGTAACCAATACTGGCAATGGCTTATCCGCCTGCAATTGATTGGTTGCGCCTGCATGCAGCACGTAGGTTGTAGCTTTGTTACCAGGTTTCTTGAGGGCGATACGCCATTCGGATGTTGTCCCATCATCTTTCGCCCATGATAACACATGCATACAGGTCAACAGGACAACACCTAGAATTCTTTTCATCATTTTTTCGTTTATTAATTCATTTAAGTTTAGATACGGCACATAATTTAACGTACAACAACGGGATATAAAACCTCCTCACTGACTTCCATAACCGGAACATCATCGTTGGAGAAATTAACATCAGCAATAAGCATTACCCTGGGCAACACGCTACCCGTGGAATAGTGGGCATGAAAGACAATCTTCAGTTGCCCTTCTTTGTCCCAAAACAAAGAGTGGTGTCCCACGCCAATATAATTTTGTGGTTTTTGTAAAATAGGATTGCCACTGTATTTCATCCATGGACCGGTGGGTGAAGTCGCTGTAGCGTAACCAACACCATAATACGGGCTTTCAAAGTGATTGGCCGAGTAGGTCATGTAATAAAGGCCTTCATGCTTGATAACAAAAGGCCCTTCGTTGATTCGACCTTGAATATTTTCCCAGCCTTGGGACACTTGGATACAGCTTTTCAATGTTTCACTTTTTATTGTCTTGAGGTCGTCTTCCAGTTCGGCTACCCAAACGACAGACCCGTCGGTAAATCGAACGAAATAAAGATAGGGAGTTCCGTCTTCGTCGATATATAGTGAATTGTCAATGGCCTTGGCATCTTTCCACATCGGCTCCTTTACATCCTGCGTGAATGGCCCAAGTGGCGAGTCTGCGGTAGCGACGCCGATGTGCTCATCAGCGGTGAAATACATATAGAACTTATTTTTGGAAGCTATATAATAGACCTCTGGAGCCCAGAACCATCGTTGTGTCCACGTATCGTTCTTGTGCAGCGCTAGCTTAGGGGACTTTGTCCAGCTTTTTAGATCTTCCGAGGTATAAACCTCAATCCCGTCAGCGGCATTGGTGCCATAAGCATAATAAACGCCATCGTGCAACATGATATTGGGGTCACCCAATAAAACGGGCGTCGTATACGGGACATCCGTTGTTTCATTTTTTTCGCATCCTGTAAACAGCAGAAAACTAAGTGCGAAAAGTATATAAGGTATGATTTTCATAATCTTAGTAATAAAGCATTAATAATTTGGATTTTGTACCACGTTCGGATTGTTGTTGACCTCATCAGAAGGAATCGGTAAACTTCCATGGCGTCCAATGACAAAGTTATTGAAGTCGGCATCCCGCTGTTTCAATTCATCAATACCGGCTTGGTTGTTCAACAAGCCCCAGCGCTTGATATCTGCCCACCGATGGCCTTCCGTCGCCAGTTCCAAGAATCGCTCCATCTGCAAGCGTTTTAGAAAACGGGCTTTATCCGTTGTACTCGCGAAATGATTAACCGTTAAAGCAGGCATATTAACGCGTTCACGCACACGATTCACCAAGGCCACAGCTTCATCCAAATTTCCATCACTCTCGGCAATACATTCCGCATACATTAACAATACATCCGCAAATCGAATGACGCGCACATTGATCGGATTGTAGTAGTCATCCAAGCCTCTATCGGTTGAGGAATATTTCCTAAAGAAGACCCTTCCCTGCCAATTGCTTTGTTGCCATAAGGCGTTGTTGCTGGTGAGGCTGTAAATCTTGGTGTTATCCGCATAGTCATTCTCCATTCCTTGGTAAAATGCTGTAAATTTCAGACGCACATCATTACCGTTGGTTCTAGTTTTTTCCTTTTTAAACTCGCTTACAATCCAAGGACGTAATTCACCATCATTCCAGCCCACGCCGGGAGGTGCAAAAAACTGTCCCCGATGCAGTCCCAAATTGGGGTCTACGGAAAACGCACCATCGCCCGCTGGCGCCTTATTCACATCGGAATACTGGATTTCGAACACCGATTCGATGTTATTTTCTTGCGTCGAGCTAAAGTTATTGGCATAGTTTGGCACCAAATCGTAAAAGCTGCGTCCTTCACCATCGACGAGCCAAGCCAAGTCGGCACGTGCCTCTTGCCATTGGTGCAGTTGCATATAACATTTAGCACGTAAGGCGAGCGCTGCTCCTCTTGTTGTACGTCCTTTATCGGAACCGCTCCAAGCATTAGGCAAAAGACGTTGTGCTTCGGTTAGGTCGAGAATAGCCTGTTGAAAGACTTCGGTTTCGGTATGTCCTTCCGGTTGCATCCCCGGCGTAGAGGGCTCCAAGATGATCGGTAAACTTTTGTTCTCCGTTCCCCATAGCACCGCTAAATTGTAGTAATATAAGCCCCGAAGAAAATAAGCTTGCCCAAGCAGCTGTTCCCGGTTTGTTTCATTCGCAAAGGCTATCTGCGGCACGTGAAACAACACTTGATTTGCGCGAAAAACTGCTTGATAGCACTCCGAATAGGTCATGCCATTACCCTCCGCGAAGTTGTAATTGTTATAGGTAAACTGCGTCCACTCTCGCAGTTCCGCCCAAGGGCTTTGGCTGAAGCCCTCGTCGGATGTCAGATCATGGCGAAACCACATCCAGCGCGCATAAGTACCCGGCTTATAAAACATATTATAGATGGCATTTACACCATGTAAGGCATCGGACTCCGTTTTCCAAAAGTTCTCTTTGATCAACGAATTCGGATTTTCTACATCCACCTTGCATGCCTGAAGCAGACATAAGGCGCAAAATATATAGATTAATTTTTTCATGATATATCGTTAAAAGGGTTGCTAAGGCTGACCTACGGTCTAACTTTCCTTCGTTGTTAACCCATTTTCTTGTTTTTCAGTTAAAAGGATAGTTGAGCGCCAAACGTAAAACCTTTCGGATTGGGAAATGCGCCACCATCGTAAGTACGATCCCAAATATTCCGGTTAAGGAATTCAGGATCAAGCCCTGTATAAGGTGTGAAAGTGAGCAGGTTTTGACCGTTGACAAACACTCTTGCACCAGTAAACACCTTTCCCAAAACGGCCTTCGGCAGATTGTACCCAAATGCGATCTGTTTCACGCGTACATAGTTGCCATTTTCCAACCAGCGATCTTGATCTGGGCGTGCATTGCGCGAATCAGCGAAGATCGGCCTTGGGTCTTTACCATTTGGGTTCTCTGGTGTCCAGGCATCGTAATCTGCACGATAATTGGAATTATCGTCGAAACGATCGAACCCTGAACGTGGACCATTGTATACCATATGTCCAAAGGCACCGGTCATTTGCACCTGTAGATCAATGCCTTTGTAAGCAAACATCAGGTTCATGCCCAGTTGATACTTAGGGATGGTGGTGCCCAAATATTGGCGGTCGGCATCGGTAATCATGCCATCGTCATTGAAATCTATATATTTGACGTCTCCGGGGCGTGCATTGGGCTGAATCAACCGACCATCGCCATTGCGATGTGCCATAACTTCCTCCATAGAACGAAAAAGACCATCGGTTTTAATCAGATACCATTCGCCAATAGACCGCCCAACAACGGATTTGGTATCCCACTGGGTGAACTCTGTACGGCCATATCCTAACTCTTTGATCGTATTTTTCAGATAGGAACCATTAAGGTCTATGCCGTACTGAAAATCTTCGCCAATTTTATCTTTCCAGCTCAAGGCAATTTCAACGCCTCTATTCTCCAAACTGGCGGCGTTAACGAACGGATTACCTCCGTTGTTACCTGTAGACTGCAAAATCTGCATCTGTGTCAGCACATCTTTCGTCGTCTTGATAAAATACTCCATCGAAAGGTTAAGTCGATTATCCAACAGCGCTACATCCAATCCGGCATTCATTTGCGATAATTTCTCCCACTGTAAATCCACGTTAGCCAACTGTATTTGAGTCATCCCCGGTACCGATGTCATGTTGTCCCCAAAAGAAGCCTGTGGAAAGGAATTGATTAGCTCGACCCAATCCCAAAAACCGATATTGGATGTTCCTAGTATACCGTAGTTTCCGCGAATCTTCAAGTCGTTGATCCAGGGCACGTTGAAGAAACGCTCCTCACTGATGCGCCAGCCCACCGATGCGGAGGGAAAATAGCCCGTGTTATATTGAGGAGCAAAACGTGAAGACTCATCTCGACGCAAGGTTCCGCTCAATAGATAGCGATCGTCGTAGCTATAGTTCACCCTGCCGAATACCGAATACAACTTTGACAGGTTTTCGAATCCGCCGGTACGTGGGTCACGCAGGGCTGCATCTAGCTGTTCGTAATAAGCGCCTGTGCCGCTGTTCAGCAACACATCGTTCTTGGATCCCCATATCTGTTCGTAAGCAAAGGGTTGAAAGCTGACACCCGCAACAGCAGATAGCGCATGCTTTCCGAACTGCTTGTTAAACTCTAGTGTGTTGTCGAATACGAATTCCTGCGACTGAGCCTGCCGTTTGGTGAGCGAGGATGGATCTATAGGCTGGTTTACCTGCCACGAGCCTACTTTGCGCAGGTAGCGGTATTTGTCATTGCTGAAATCAAAACCAAAATTAAACTTGTATTTGAACATCTTGAAAATATCCAAAGAGGCAAATGCATTACCACGCACGCGCAGGTTGCTGTTTCTGGTATCCGTAAAATCCTCTTTTGCAAACGGATTTGTACCAAAGGTGATATTGTAAGCACCGTTACCATAACCGTAACCTCCAAAATTCCTATCGTCATAGATCGGAATGGTAGGCAACATCCGATACACATCGATGATCGGGTTGGTATCCAGTTCATCGACACCATAATGACTTAACACGATGTTTTCACCAATGGTGAACTTAACATGGTCACCAAAATCGCGCGTAGCAGACGTATTGGATCGAAGGGTGAAACGTTCACTTTGCGAACCGATTGTAGTTCCAGCGTTACGCTGATAGTTGCCGGAGATAAAATAACGACCAGCACTGCTGCCGCCGGAAAAAGAGATGTTGTGATCTTCCACGACGCCAGTTTTGAAAACTTCATCCTGCCAGTCGGTATTTCCTTCAAAATGATTTGCAAGCCCCTTGATATTGGTGTTTCCATTGGAAATCGCGTTCATAAAAGCCAAGTCATTTAACTTTATCCACTGCTCCCTATCGGTCAAGTTGTAACGGGGCAACCATTGTGATGTCCGTACGGAGGAAAGATCAATTTTCATCTTGCCTTCCTTACCTTGCTTAGTGGTAATGATAATCACCCCATTACCGGCGCGTGAACCATAGATAGCGGCAGCTGAGGCATCTTTCAACACCTGTATGCTCTCGATATCGTTGAAGTTGAAGTCACGGTTCGCACCGGAGATCACACCGTCCACCACATAGAGTGGATTGCTGTTTCCGAAGGTTCCCGTACCACGAATTTCGACCTTACCCTCGCTCCCAGGCGCACCCGCCGTACGCACATTGACGCCAGGCACGGTAACCAATGCATCGCCCACAGTTCCCGTCACAATCGTGTTTTTCATCTCCGCAGGCTTGAATACAGACACGGCCCCCGTGAGATCTGCTTTACGAACGGTTTGGTAACCAATGACAACCACCTCATCCAGCTCGCGATCATCCTCGGTCATCGTGATTTGCAAAGGTACTTCCCCTGTATACGGATGCTCTACACCTTTAAAGCCTACTTTTGAAAACACCAAGGTATCGCCCATTGCTATAGCGATAGAAAAATCACCCATTGCATCTGTTTGGGTAGCAATTTGCTTGCCTTTAGCGCTCACATTTACACTGGGCAAGGCCGCAGCACGCCCATCAAGCACGCTTCCCTTTACGTTTGCCTGCTGTGCATACATTGAGCTAGACCAAACTGCAAATAGAAGTATTAAAAATATCCTTATCATAATTTTATACGTTTATTATCCATTAGTTACCTTGCACATTCGGTTCCACTACTTGTGGCCGAATGATGCTACTTTTATCCATCGTTACCTGCTTATTCTTGATGGCCATGTCGACCATATACAGTAATCGAGGGTTGACATTCGAAGTATCGCGATGCGCATGGAAAACATACTTTAACTTCCCTTTTTCATCGGTAAAATATGCGCCATGACCGGTACCAACGAGGCCTTTCTCGGGACGTTGCAAAATGGGATTGTTTGGATCCTTTGTCCATGGTCCGGTTGGGGAGCTCGCCGTAGCAAATCCAACGCCGTAGTCTAGACTGCGGAAATCATTACCCGAATAGAGCAGATAATACGTCCCTTCATGCTTTATGACGGAGGCTCCTTCCGCGACCTTACCCAGTGCCTTCTCCCAAGGTTGGGTCGACGCATCGATGCATTTTGTCAATGTCTCTTCCTTGATCGTTTGCCAATCGTCTTCCAATTCAGCGACCCAAATCACGTTGCCATCGGTAAAACGAACGAAATAGAGATAAGCTTTGCCATCCTCGTCAATAAAAAGCGAAGAGTCAATCCCCTTTTCTGCACGCATAGGCTTAGGCTCGTCCTGTCTAAACGGCCCCAATGGTGTGTCGGCAGTAGCCACACAGATATGTTCTTCCGCAGAGTAGAACAGGTAAAACTTAGCTGTTTTGGCATTGTAGTAAACCTCGGGTGCCCAAAACCACTTGTTACCATAAGAGTCTTCTTTTTTCAGCAACAATTGGTTATGCTTCGTCCAAGACTGCAGATCCGTCGAGTGGTAAACTTCAAACCCTTCGTCCGAGCTCGTACCATACGCAAAATAGCGATCGTTGTGTCGTAGGATAAACGGATCAGCCAAAGGCAAGTTGCTTTCCTGATTTAATTTTTGGCTACTACATGACATGGACAGCAACGTACAGGCCAATAAACTTCGCACTATGTTTTTATTTCTTTTCATCTCTTATTTTGACTATTCTTCTCGGATTACGCGAATTCTTGAATTGCGTAGATCGGCAATGAATATATTCCCGTCTTTATCGATAGCAATCCCTTCAGGTTCGTTGAATTTTGCAGCAAACTGATCTCCTTCCAAAAAACCTTGGTTGCCGGGACCGCCATCACCAGCATACCGTGTCACCGCACCGGCCGGTGTAACACGACGCACCATATGGTTGTATTTCTCGGCTATAAAAATGCTGCCATCGGCGGCTACGACGGATTGTGCTGGTTGATCGAAGCTGGCTTCCGTGCCTTGTCCGTCGCGAGCGCCCCAAGACCCGGTTCCTGCCAAACGTTGAAATCCGTTGACAATACGCTTGCTGGAAGCGTCATAACCTGCCTTAAGCACGCCTATAAATGGATATTTCACCACCAGATAAATCTCTCTTCCATCTGGAGAGAACGAGAAATTCGCGTAATAATCGCCCGAAATACCTGCCACATTCACCAAATCTTGTAGTAACTCTACCCTATTTTCGGTTTTATTCCACGTGTAGAGTTTGCGCGGCCAACAGTAAAACATAAGCGTTCCATCCACGGGATGTACACCTGCAAAATTCACATGTCGTGTTTCATTTGTTGAGCGCACATAATCTTCTTGCACACGAAAACCCGTATTGCGTGTAAGGATGGCAACGCTCACATTGTTGTTATTACCGGCGTTATCATTACCGATAAAGAGCGTATCCGCGCTAAGAGACATACTTATGCTCCGAGGATTGTTGATCGAGCCGCTTAAGGAGGCTACTGTTTCTACACGGCCATCTTTGATACGACGCACCCGCCGACCTTCTTCCAGAACAAATAGGGCATCATCTTTACGATCGTAGGCCAACCAATAGGGGCGATTAAAGCTCGCCTGTCTTAAGCTGCCATCCACCGATACGGCTGCGCCACTTCCACTGTAGGTCTGCACTTTGCGTACAAATTCATAGGTAAAGGAGGCTGTAGGTTGAAATTCTTTACTGTCAATAGTAACTTTAACAGCTCCGGTTCCTGCGGCCGCTGGAACGAGTGCGTAGATTTTCGTAGCGGTTACAGCCAAAACTTGTGCTGATATGTTGTTGACCGATACCTTCACACGTTCAACATCATCTCCAAAATGGTTGCCCCGGATGATGAGTTCTGTTCCTGCGCGACCAACTTCTGGAGAAAACCCCTCCACAACGGGATCTCCAATCGGATCGGGCTTAACCTCCGAGCTGCATGCCAACAGCCACAGCGATGAGAGTGCAATACATGCTCCCATACAATCACGAATAATTTTCTTGCGAATAGATTTCATTGGTTTTAAATAATACGTTTATAATGTTTTTGGTAGCTTGTTTCCCTATGCTCCGTGAGCATGAAATAACAGGAACAAATTTAGAGCAGACGGCCTATCTTTGTTATTAAAAAAGTCTCATTAAATAGCAAAATCGTATCAAATTTCAATGAAACTATTTTATAAAATACTAACAAACAATAACTTAGCTATTTGTAGTCTTTTGGAGACATCCCAAATTGATCTTGGAAACATTTGGCAAAATAAGACGGTGAGTTGAAGCCTACGAGGTAGCAGACCTCACCTATAGGGTACTTATTTTCCTTAATAAGTTGTGCGGCCATTTTCAGCCTTTCCAACCGCAGGTATTCATTTGGTCTTAAATCAACCAATCCTTTGATTTTTCGATAAAAACTTGCGCGGCTCATATTCATCGATTCGGCAATATCCTCCATCTTCAGATCGGCATTTTGTATGTTCTGCAAGATGACCTCGCGGAGATTGTTCAAAAACGCTTTATCTGTGTCGGTATTAATGACCGAACTAGACATCACCATGGGATTCCGCATAAATGCATCTTTCAGTTTTTCCCTACTGTTGATTAGATTGGCCACCACCGCCAACAGATAGGACGGCGAAAAGGGTTTATCCACGTAAGCATCAGCCCCCACATCCATGCCTTCAATTTTAGCTTGCAAGCTAGATTTTGCCGTGAGCAGCAGCAGAGGAATATGGCTATACTGTATATCGGACTTCAATGTTCTGCACAGTTCAATACCATCCATCCTTGGCATGGTGATATCGCTGATGATCATATGCACAAAATGTTGCGCAATAAGCGTTAATGCTTCTTCTCCATTGGAGGCGATGATAACCTGATACTTTGAGGCAAGCGTTTTTCGAATAAATTGCTGCATATCCAAGCTATCTTCTACAATGAGTAAGGTATATGTTGGGCCTTCAGTTTCCGCAGTTGTCATCGACATATCATCGATTGGCTCGGCTGGTAACTCCTTTACAGATGGTAACGCTGATGGTATAGTAAGGACGAAGGCATTGCTGTTTCCCGCTATTTCGAGGCGAAGGGATCCGCCATGCAGTTCAGCTAACGTACGGGCGAGATGCAGGCCAATGCCTGTGCCAGGGCGATACAAATGTTCCGGCTGGCTTCCACGGTTAAAAGGCTTAAAAATATCATCCTGATATTCCTCCGCAATCGGTTCTCCATCACTCTCCACATAAACTTCGAATTGTTCTTCCTTCACATCGTTTCGCAGATGTACGATGATATTACGATCGGCATACTTAATGGCATTGCTGAAAAGATTGCTTAATATTTTGATAAATGCCTCTCGATCTACTACGGCATGGCAGCCCGCTGGCGGAAGTTGCAATCTAAAATCACGATCATATTCCTTGATCAGCGGTTTAAAGCTGCTGTAAATTTCCGATAAGATCTCGCTAATGTTATTTTCCGTTCGATGTAGACCGAAACCTTCCAACTCTGTTTTTCTGAAATCCAAAAGCTGATTCGTTAGATCCAATAAACGGTCCGTATTTTTCTTCATCACGAAAAGATCATCTTTGGTTTCCACATCCGACACTTGGTTCTGGATGATGATATTCTCCAAAGGACCTTTAATCAAGGTCAGCGGCGTTCGGATCTCATGGGTTATATTGGTAAAGAAACTAATCTTCGCATCATGAATTTCCCGTTCTTTCTGCTGTTCCAACTGCTGCACAAACAACGATCGCTTCAATTTAGCCCGATGCTTAAAGAATCGCCACAGCATATAGCTTATCAACAAGGTAGCCAGTGCGTAAAACAGAAAAGCCCAAACAGTTAAATAGAAAGGTGGCCTAATTTCGATGAACAAGGTTCGTTGGGCTGGACTTTCATCTGTTCCATCGTTTGCCAAGCGTACCCGAAACGTGTACCTTCCGCTTGGCAAATTGGAATAATTAATTAACGATGATTCGGTCACCTGTTGCCAGTCCTCTCCCGTACCGTCCAGTTTATACTGCAAGTTATTTGCTTGCGGCACTTGAAAGCTTAACGCAGCTAGGCGCAATGAAAAATGATTTTGGTCATGTGCCAAGCTAATAGAATCCGAAAATAGTATACTTTTCTGCAAGGGAGAGTTTTTAGCAGCTACCTCAGGAGTTTTCCCAAAAAGCAAGAAGTCGGTAATATAAACTGGCGGAACGTAAGTGTTATCGACAAAGGCATTGGGATTAAAGGCAATCAATCCGCTGATGCTACCAAGCAACAAACTACCGTCCTTCGCTTTGAAGCTGGACTTGTAATTAAACTGATCGCTTAAAATACCGCTCGCGGTGGTAAAAGTCTTAATCGTTCCATCATCCGGCTGAAAGCGAATCAAACCATTGTTGGTGGTCAACCAAAAGAAGCCTTTATCGTCCTCGGTGATCTGATAAACCACACTATTGATCAACCCTTCCTGCTTGGCATAGGTAATGAAGCTCTTTTTTTTCGGATCAAAGCGACAGAAGCCTTTACCCTCCGTTGTCAACCAAATCCTTTGCTTGGAATCCTCAAAAACACTCAGCACTTTGTCATAGGGCAGGCTTCCCTGTTTATCGCTATGCTGAAACTGTTCCCAGGTTTTGCTGCTACGCTCATAGCGAAACACCCCGTTGGTATAGGTAGCGACCCATAGATTTCCGTCGCTATCCTCCTTGATGTCGTAAATCAAGTTATGATTTAGCGCATCAATATCTTGAAAGCGACCCGACTGTTTGTCATAGCTTACTAAGCCTTGGGATGTGCCTAGATAAATCGTACCATTCTTGCTTTTCAGAATAGAAAACACATAATTGTCGCCAATGGTACGCGGATTATCTTCGGCAGTATACAACCGAACGGCTCCCGAAATGCTGTTGACCACGCGGACACCTTTGGAAAAGGTACCCACCCAAAGATCATCATTGTCTACCGCGAGCCCATGTACATTTGAAAAGTCTCGGCTAGCTTCCAGCTGTGTAAACTTTTTCGTCTGTTGATTGAAACGAAAAACTCCAGCATCTTCCGTTCCGATCCAAAGATCAGCACCTTTTCCCGCGCGTATCTCGCGTACACGCTTCCCCTGAAGGCTTCCTACGACATTCGTTTGGTAATACTTTTCGAAATGCGATGTTTGCTTGGGATAATAGTTGACACCTCCAAAGTAAGATCCTACCCACATCCCTCCTTCTCGATCTTTGTAGAGCGAATAGATTGCGTTGTCGGCGATAGAATAAGGATCGGAAGGGTCATGTCGTAACTGCCTGTGTGATTTATTTGCGGTATTGTAAATATAGATTCCCGTTTCTGTGCCTACCCAAATCTCATTGCCGGTGTAGCTGTACAAGCAACGCACAAAAATTGGTGTAGCTGAGCCTCTCGACAAATTTACTTTTTGCAGACTCCGCTCCAACAAGTTGACATCAAAAAGCCCATTCTTTTCCGTACCGACATACATCTTCCCAGCATCGCTTAGCGCTATTGCAGTAACTGCCTCTAGCTTAAAAGGCTCATTACCGTCCTGATCCAAATACGGTTTCAGGGTAGCTAGTTTATCATCGGAATAGTAGAGACCACGATAAAAGCTGATCCATATACGTCCATGATTATCGCTCTGTATATCTCGCACAGGCCCTTTGTCTTCAAACGCGTAGTGCTTGAGCTGCTTCCGCATCGTGTCAAAAACAAAAAGTCCCTGCCCATGCACCGCAATGTATACATCATGCTGTCCTACACCATTAACGATCTTGTTGACGGTTTTGCTAATAGAGATACCATCATCCGCTTTACTTGTAAAACGAACAAAACGCTCATAAATGGGGTTATAAACATAGAGTCCAACGTCGGTACCGATCCAAATGTTGCCTTGGTACTCCTCAAATAATGTGGTAACAAATGCATGTTTTAAGCCATAACCGCTTGTATGCTCATCTCTGTAAACCTTCGTCGAAACACCATCGTACCTATTCAATCCATCCTTTGTGCCGAACCACATGAATCCTTGTCGATCCTGTAAAATAGTGTTTACCGTATTCTGGGATAAACCATTGTTTTTGTTGATATGTTGAAAATAGTAGGCTTTTCCCTGCTGTGCACATGTAGCAGAGACCATGGAATACATAGGTATAAACAGCAATAAAAACTTCCCTAAAAACGGCATAAAGCGGTGTATATCGTATTGGTTTTGGCAAGCTAAAATAGGGTTATAAGTTTAATTTTACAAAGTGGCTCGTGGATATTTATGTTTTTCGATCCTTCCATATGTATGTTAGATAGCTTTCAGGTTTAGCATTCTTGGTAGAAACGAGGCTGTTTCGTATATTAGAGTTTAATCAGGATTTTCCTCCGTTTGTTTATTTGGAAGACCTTTTAGCGGAACAGTATGACAAACCTTGAGATAATAGATACATTAAAAAAAACTACTTTCCTTGACGAAGATGGGGAAAGCTATACCCTAGATTTTCATGACCAACTGAGCGATCTAGAAATAGAAAACTTACGCGCGTCCTTCCCTAACAAGCATATCGCGACGGAAATCCTCGAGATCCTACAGGTGACCCGTGGATGGGACAGCCCAATATTCAGTATGGTTTATTTTGATTCTATCGACGAATTTGGTTTTTGGGAGCTATCTCCCAACTCAATCACGCTTGGACATGATGGATTTGGAAATTATTGGGTGCTTGATATCGACAGTGATGGAAGCTTGGGCAAGGTATTCTTTGCTTGCCACGATCCTGCCGTATTTATTGTGCATTCACAAAATATCAACGAGTATTTGCAACACTTACTCGACTTTCACCAAAACCCAGGCGACAATTACATCGAAAATTTCCAAATTAATACAGTCACAACGGTTTGGGAACAGCAAAACGGTTTTCTTTCCAAAGTTGATTTCATGGAACAACAACCTGACTACTCGGAATTTCTGTCAACTTTTGTCGGTGACGATTGGACAATCGCCGATCTTAGTCAAGGACAAAACGGAATGGGCTTTGCATGGGGAAAGTTCGGACCAAACCAGCTTGCGCAAAGACATCCTACAGAACTAATCTGGGTATTAAAAAACAGGAAAAAAGGCTTTTTTTCTAGACTTTTTGGGTAAGCGTTTTATAACAAAATCAGCTGCCGCACCGAATCATCAAGACATTTTCTTCAAGGTTATCCATCCGTACCTTTAAAACCATAAGCATCACTAGTAAGAAAATTTATTTTTTCCTTATGGAATGTTATTATGTTAAGCATCTTTAACGGTAGTAGCTGATAAAGCTGCTATCTACCGAATTAACATAAGCACCTGAATACATGGAAAAAAAAACAAGCATCAAACCGCAGCTATGGGATCTCACCTTACTTTCAGTTCGCTATCTCCTTGCCGCCGTCTTTATTTCTTATGGGGTCAGCAAATTATTTGGTTTACAATTTGGCAATCTTACCGATACTGAAATGGGGACAGCACTTCGAGATTTAAGTTTATTTAAAGTAGCGTGGTATCTTTTTGAGGATCGACTATTTTCTTGCTTTGTCGGTATTAGTCAAATTACCGCTGCCCTATTACTATTGTTTCGACGAACTTTTATTATTGGTGTAGCGATACTCATTCCTATTCTATTGAACATTCTTGTTATCGATATTATGATTATGCCAAAAGCGCTCAAGATCGGCTTTATCTTTAGATTGACGTTCTATCTCGTACTTTGCGGACTTATTCTGCATCGCGAACGAGCAAAGCTCTATGCCGTTTGGAATATTGTTACGAAAACGAATAAATTCAAGCCCTACAGGATATGGATGTATTGCAGCATTCCTTTGCTGATGGTCATAATAGAGTGTACCCACGTTGTCATAAAATGGTGTTACTTATTTGTTAAACATTACATTAGTTAGCATTCCGTATTCAATCAATAGGGAAAGAACACAAAAATAGAAAGCGCACCAACCTTCCGGATTGATGCGCTTTTCTACTGTTACTCGTCTCTTATGCAGAAATTAATTAGCGTTTACTAAACTCATAACCGATACTGAAGGACGTAACTCGGTTTTGGAAAGTCGTACCTTCGATATTGCCGATATTAACAAATCCAGCAGAGCTAGACAAGCTTAAGACCAATCCACTAAAAAATCTGTAGCCAGTCATAAACCCTAATCCTGCGTCAAATGGCTTTAACTGATCGGGATTGCTTCCAAATTCAAGATGCTGCGCATTGCGCCCCGAGGTAACCCTCGCGCTAACGCCGTACGCTAGATAAGGTCCTCCACCAAAAAACAGTTCCCCATTACCTGCTTGCACCCTACCCAAAAAGTTAACAGGTACCTCAACGTAAAGAAGCTTATCCGTCAATGTTTCGCCGTTCAAATCCGATTTACCACCTTTCCCTTGCAACGACAGCGCCGGCTGGATAGAAAACCCATTTGACACCCTTGCATCGTAGTAACCTGTAATGTGAAAGGAAGGCGCAATTTTAGTTGTCGACGATTGATTGTTTTGCCTAGCATATTCCGTGGCAAGATTTAGTCCAGCTCGCAGACCAAATGTGCTTTGAGCCGATACAGCAGTTGCAGCCCCAATTAGCAAAGCTGCCACCAAAAGATTTTTCTTCATGTTGATTTGTAAAACGTAAAGGTTAATAATCATCGATTGTATGCCGAAACATACAGCATCATCGATTGAATAATTTATGCACAAATGTAAAAAAATAAAATCACATCATAATGAACTACTACACATTTCAAAAGTCGATCACTGCCTCTGTAGATTCATGTAAACAACATCGCTTTTGGATTGTTTCACCGATAAAAGAACTAATAGTAAACAGAATAATTACAAACATGGAAACGCTATCAAGAGATTTAGCAGACAGGATCCGCGAAGTTTTCCTCAGCGGAACATTCATTGCCAACAGTAATTACAAAGCAGCGCTTAGCCTTGTAGATTGGCGGCAGGCAACACAGCAAATCGACCAATTAAACAGCATTGCTGCGCTTACTTTTCATATCAATTACTACCTAGAGGGTATTCTTCAAGCCTTCAAAACCGGTGAACTGACCATCCTAGATAAATTCAGTTTCGATCTTCCCCCTATTGCTTCGGCTAGCGATTGGAATGGTCTTCGCGAAAAGCTATTTGTTCATGCCGAAAAATTTGCCAACGAAATAGAAAATTTTGAAGATGAACAATGGAAAAAGCCTTTTTTCGATGAGAGGTATGGAAACTACCTGCGTAATATAGAAGGCGTATTGGAACATAGCTACTATCACTTGGGCCAAATTGTTTTACTACGAAAACTACTAGGGTAAAGCTAAGGACAGCTGAAATTGACTACTAACCCCATTATGGGTGCACAAAGACTGTTTACAAAATGGGTTTTGAAGGGCTACTATGTAGCGCCCGTTTCGAAGACATTTGCATCTTGCTAAAAAATAACTTTTATTTGTAATCATTCTAAATAAAAAGGTGTATTATGCGGATTTTCAAGCGAATCGTAAAAGTTATTGGCATAACATTGATCGTATTGCTATTTATTGGTATCTGTTACGAACAAATATCACAGATCTATTTTAACAGTAAAAAGCCTGATGAGGCATCATTTGTTGATATTGATGGTGTTAAGACGTTTTTTATACAAAAAGGCGTAGGTGGTCCGACAGTTGTTTTTCAATCTGGTATGGGGGGCGACCATAAAATTTGGGAACAGATCCAAGACTCCATCTCCAAATTCAGCAGCACGATAGCCTATGACAAATCGGGATTGCAGTGGAGCGGAGCGACAGCGGCGCCAAAAACGCTAACGAGCATGACAGAGGAGCTTGAACAGCTTCTGGAGAAAACCAACTGTCCAAAGCCCTATATTTTGGTTGGCCATTCGCTTGCCGGCATTACGTTAAGGCCTTTTATCCGAAAACACCAACAAGATATTGCAGCAGTCATATTCTTGGATGTTTCTCATCCGAAGCAAATCGAACGATCATCGGAGGAGCTAAAGAAATACCTGATTGTGCCACCTATTTGGCTGGTTGGCACCTTGGTCGAGACGGGGCTCGCACGCAGCTATTTTTCGATCAATCCCTTCATCGCCGATCTACCCGCCGATCATGCTATGAATAAACATATCGTCGACTATTTTTACAGGTCCTATAAAACGGTGCTGCAAGAGGGACGAGATGATGATGCTATGTTTATTGAAGCGGCGCAGATAGATTCATTTGCCGACATCCCGCTCGCCATTGTAACTGGAGCCTATCCACAAGGCGCCAACTTTCTAGGTGACGGCAGCCTCGGCGATGAATACCTAGCAATACACCGCAGCGGACAAGAAGATCTGTTACATTTATCAAGCCGTAGCAAGCAAGTTATCGCTAAAAACAGCGCCCATTATGTACCGCTAACCGACGAGAAGCTGGTTATCCAGCTCATAAAAGGATATTTGGATGAAATCCAACTAAAACAACAAGATAATAAAGGTGGATAACCTAAGAAATTGCTCAAGACGATACAGATAATAACTACTTATCCAACCACAGCTGAAAATGCTGCGAGCGATCCCCGCTGACGATTACCTCTACGGTTGTTGCTGGCTGCAGTTCCAATTTGACACGTCCTCGACTTATCTTTAGCATGGAGCGAATGGCATTAATTTGAATCACAAACTTCCGGTTTATTTGGAAGAACATCTCCGGATCAAGTTTACCGACCAACCCCATCAACGATTCTTCGATGATATAGGCATGGCCATCTTTCTCCACGGCGTAAAGCGTTTTATCTTCCGCCATAAAATAGGCGATGTCGTTTACGGATAAGGACTTCAAATGAATGCCGTATTTTACCAAGAAGCGATTTTTATAGGTTGGCGACTCCTGCGGCAGTAGAGACCGAACCTTAAGCAAGGCTTTTTCAAGATCATCGATATCATAAGGCTTCAGTAGGTAGGCATATCCTTGATGCTGAAAAGCATCAAACGCATAGTTTTCATAGGCCGTGGTGAAGATCACAGGAGCCTTTACCTGCACCTGTTTGAAGATATCGAGGCTCAGTCCATCGGCCAAATGCACGTCCATAAAAATCAAGTCGACTTTATTCTTTTCTAGCCAGCTTGCAGCCTCCCGCACGGTACTAAGGTGCGTAAGCTGGGGAACAATATTATGGGGCAATAGTTGCGATAGCATATCCCGCAGGCTCTCCCAAGCCCAGTCTTCATCCTCTACGATCAGTATATGCCATACCATGCTGTGAAAGTAAAAAAAAATCCTCTTTTCAACGAATGAAAAGAGGATGTATCATGCAGAATCCGTTCTTCTTACAACAGCTCAGGGTTATTATCGATAGCTTCTTGTGGATAGCGAATAATATAGCGAGGATCCTGTTGTTCTAAAACTTGCTCTTGTCCAAAAATTTGGTGTACAATCCGTGGACGATCACCTCGCTTCAAATCATACCAACGTAAACCTTCCAGGGCTAGCTCGCGTTTGCGCTCCGCTTTCACAAAGGTCAGCAATGCGGCGCGATCCATAGTGGCCATAGCCAACTCTTGCGCAGAAAAAGCCGATGCCGTTAAGCGATTTTTCAACAGCGTGCCCAAAGCGTCCACGGCTTCCTGCTTACGGTTCAGCTGTAAACTGGCTTCTGCTATAATGAGGTACAGTTCGCCATTACGGAAGCTGACGTTATAGCGATCGTTACCACCTTTACTTGAAACGTAATTGCTACCAGCTTTAGCAAAATAGCGTGTGAATCGCTTGTCATTGGCTTGGTCATAGCTAGACAATAGTGTCGGCGCAATATAAGAACTTGTAGAAACGAACGATACTCCCACCGCATCCAGCGCCATAATGGCCTCAACCGACTCAAAATCGCTCGGAAGCAATGCGGCGTCCTGATTAAGATCAACCAATTTATTGTTGATGGCCAATGCCACCGCTGCTTCCTGCCGTGCAAGCTCCCATTCTTCACGATACAAATGCACCCTCGATTTGAAAGCGTGTAGCGCCCGCTTGCTAAAGCGATATTTATACATGGCAGGCTGATCCTCTACCTGCATCAGTTCTTGTGCATTAGCGATATCAGTAAGAATCAACGCATAAGTTTCCGCTATCGTTGCAGGCCGAAAGCGCTGTTCAAGATCAATATGATCTGCGAGCGGAATAGCTTTATTAGCTTCGCTGAATTGTTCAGCATAGCAATTCAGCAACTCGAAATGAGCATAGGCACGCAACAACAGCGCTTCCGCCTTGATCTGCTTGGTTTCCGCAGTGACCCCTATTTTGGCATCCATTTCCTCGAGAATATGGTTGGCGTAGAAGATACTTTTGTAGAAATCTACCCAAGGGTAGGCACGCGTCACGGGATCCGGGTTCTGATCGTTCCACAGATAGATATCCTTCAATTCGGGGAAATCCGTAGAATATTCGTCCAACAATAATTCATCTGTGCGTAGGTTAAGCAGCGCCTTATGTGTTGGAAAGTTGGTGTATCCACTTGTCAACAAAGCTCGGAAGTCTGCTTCTGTACTGGGTACTACAGTACCCACCGGCTGTATATCCAAATACTTATCGCAAGCGGAAAACAAGGCGCCCACGGCTAGTAAAATTATATATAAACTATTTTTTTTCATGTTATGCAATGCTAAAGATTAAAAACGAGCGGAAACACCAAATGTAAACGACTTTGTAATCGGCTGCGCATATAAGTCGCCATAGGTCTCCGGATCAAAGAACCCGTCGTAGTCGGTACCGAAGACGAATAGATTCCGGCCTTCTACATTAAAACGCACATTGCTCGCCCCAATGCGTTTGCCGATCTTAGACGGCAAGGTGTAGCCAAGGCGAATGCTGTTGATGCGCACATAGCTCATCTTCTTTGCCCAGATATCGTAATACCTAACGGAGTTTACAGGGTCATTACCATTCATCCAGCTGTAAGCCATCCAGCGCTCGTTAAGCTCGATATTATTGCTGCCAATGGCAGGCAATTGCGAACCGTCAAGGGCATCGAAAAGTTCCGTATATTGGTTTGAGCCACGGTCCACCTGCGCAGGATTGTATGAAAGCGTTCTACGCACCCATTTTTCGAGATTGACGGCCGCAGAAACGGCAAGATCAAAGGCATCTAGCTTAAACCGGTTGGTCATCCCACCGATGAAGCGCGGATCCATATTGCCCATATACTTAAACTTACTGCGGTAATCGGCTGGGGTCAAATTATTTGCCACCATGTAGCCTGGCAGGAAATCTGCCCATGGATCATACAGTCCGTAATATTGTTCAAAGGCGATAGGGTTGCCGTCAGCACCTTTGAATTGCACCAGCCCATGGGCGTCTAGACCTGCCGTTTGTAGCACAAAGAGCGAATTGACAGGGTAGCCTTCTTGGTTGTCCAACACATAGGATTTTGGATTGGCCAACACCTTGGTCAACTTATTGCTGTTGTGCGCAATATTAAAGTCGGTGCTCCAGCGGAAACGAGTAGTCTCCACATTTCGACTGGAAATAGTCAGTTCTACCCCTTCGTTGCTGATTCCCGCCCAGTTGCGACTTACATCTTCAAACCCATTTTCCAATGCTAACTGGCTGTTGCCGATAACATCTGAACTTTGACGCTTGTAATAGTCTACGGTAATATTTAGACGATCCTTCCATAATCCAAGATCGATTCCCGCATTCCAAGATTGCGTTTTCTCCCAGCGTAGTTTATCGTTAGCAGGAGTATTCACAACAATGGTCTGCTCGTTGGTGCCGGGCAACAACGAGCCGGTGCTGTAGCTTCCAACAATAAAAGGATAGGTATTCCGGTCGATATTCCCTTGTACACCATATGAGGCACGCAGGCGCAAATTAGAAATGGTTGGAATGGCCTTGATAAATTCTTCCTCGGAAGCTATCCAAGAGCCTGATAAAGACCATATGGGCAAAAACCGATATTTGGGATCTACACCAAACATATTAGAGCCATCGTATCGGATGCTACCATATACATTATATTTCTTGTCGAAGGTGTAGGTACCATTTGCGTAAAACGATGCAAACGACGTCTCGCCTATAGTTTTTGCGTAGGGCCTAAAGTTTGCATTATTGAGGTTGTTACTATTCGGAAAAAGAATAGTCTGCGTTGTTAAGGTCACCGGATTGTAGCCAAAACCTTTCGTTGCGATCATACTGTTATTTGAATGTCGAAGCTCCGTTCCGCCCATCAGTTCCAGCTCATGCTTCGATGTCCATTCCTTCGTATAGGTTAAGAAGGATTTCCAGTTATATTGAAAGCCGCTGTTATGGGTATTTTCAATAATGCCGCCCTCTGGAAGAAAATACTTATAAGTTTTCGTCGACGAATCGTAGTAACGTGTGGTCTGACGTAATTTTCGTGCACTGTAGGATTCCTGATCACGGTACCGCTCGGTGCCAATTTCTTCCAACTGCATGCCCAATTCGGTGCGCAAGGATAAGTTGTGCAAGATATCATATTGCAGATAGGTAATCGCTTTCAAACTTTTGTTGGCCAATGTGTAGCGCGTGTTTTCTCGCTCTTCGATCGCGTTGAAAGGAATATAGACCGCGTCAGCCTCCGCACCTTCGATATCTGGATCATAGATAAAAGCGTCATTAGCGTCCCGAATCTGTAGATAGGGATTCGCTGTACGGGCGTAATACGTTGGATTGTTAAAACCATCTGCATCTTGAACCGGATTTTGGCGATTCGTTGCCGATCCCAAAAGATTAAGTCCGCCTTTAAAACGGCTATTGATCCGAAAATCATTGTTAAAGGTCAAGGTGTAGCGTTTCATATCCACATTGTATACGCTGCCCTTCTCGTCGTAGAAGCCGCCCGAAATATAGTAGCGGTGTCCTTCTGTACCGCCAGAGATCGAAGCGGAATACTGCTGGTTCACCGATTGGCGAAACAGGGATTCACCCCAGCTATGGTTTTGGTTACGCAGTGCAAGAATAGATTCCTGCGTTGTCGATGAAAGTGCCGATAGTCCGCCATTGCGAAAGGCATCCCATTCATTGCCGGCGGTCAACAAGCGTGCTATAGCACCTTTTCCCGCACGGTAATCCAAATCAGAACGACCAGCCATCGCCAATTCGAAATCTACTTTCTGCGAGGCATTCATAAGATTCAAGCGACTAAAATCGGGGCGCTCCGCGATAAAGCTATTTGCAGAAACATTCACCTGCGCGGGGCCACTCTTACCGCGTTTCGTCGTGATCACGATCACCCCATTTGCCGCGCGGGCACCGTAAATAGAAGTTGCTGCGGCATCTTTCAAAACGGTTATATCCTGTATATCATCGGGGTTCAATCCCGCGATAGGCAAATTGCGAAGGTCGTTGATATTGTCTTTATCCAAGCGGTTGGGCATCGCTGTCCCCTCTATTGGCAGTCCATCCAACACCCATAACGGATCTTGCGTGCCGTTCATGGACACTGTACCACGAATACGGATCTGCGACATGCCGTTGGGGCCGCCACTTAAATTAGAGAACTGCATACCAGCAACCTGTCCCTCCAACATCTGCTCTACACTCGACACACCAGCCTGTTGGATTTTATCCATGTCAATCTTGTTGTAGGCTGTCGTATTTTTTCTTTTCTTGATATCGGTATAACCCGTCACAATCACTTCTTCCAATGATTCGCCACTGGGTTGTAGCAATAGCGTTTTACTCCCGGCATAGACGGCCACCCGTAGCTTCTCGTAGCCCATAAACGATACCGTCACAAAGCGTACGCCGTTTGGAATGTTTAAGCTGAAAGCGCCTTTTTCATCCGTGATAACGCCCAGTGCCGACTGCTGTACCTGTCCGGCGACGCCAGTCTCTTCAGCTACTGCCGTATTTTCCACCATAATGGTGGCACCAATAATCGGTTTGTTTGTGGTCGCGTCCAACACGCGTCCCTCCAGTTGAGTCGCTGTTTGTGCGCTAGCAACGTTGCAGCAAAAAAGCACAAACAGCATAAGTAATCTATTCATTCACGTTAGGTATTAAGTAATTTTATTTTTTTGCGATAGGCAATGTCACGGCTATGCGCATCAGGAGATCTTCGTAATGCGCTTTTGTAGCCTTATCGCCAGTTTGTCGTGCCCGATCCAACAGTTTATAGATTTCCAAGAGCTCCGTCCGCTTCAACATCAACATATCGGAGGTTCTGGCCATACTGCCCACATGTACATTGCGCGCCTGTCTTGCTGCATCGCCTAAGCCATGTAGGGCACAAATATGCGGATGCGCCTGTTGCAAGAATAGGTCTACATCGGTAAGCTTCTTGTCGTTTATTTTCTCCATGGCTTTATTGGTCGACACCATCAATACATCCACATAGTTTTGTTGCAACATACGTGTGCGAAGATCCAAAGACTGCTTTTTCAAAGTCGAGGCGAATACTTCCTCGCGCACCGACTGCAAAAATTCTTCAGCACTCCAAGCCCGTTTCCGGCCAAACAGTTGCTCCATCTCAATCATCCTTAGCAAACGCTCATCTTTCACCAAACTGAAAAGCAAGCTATATTGAAATTCGCGTTGCAAATTGTAGGGTGCATATTCGAAACTACCGATAGGGCTATCCCGCAATGGAAACGTTTTGGTCATCAACTCTGGCACAAAGAGCCATTCCGGCAAACGATATACCTGCTCTTTTACATAGCCTAGCGCCTCGATCTGCTTGGCTCGGTCTACCGGACGATAAGCATCTTTTTGATCACCCAACACGGGATTTTCCAAATAAATGCCGCCTATGTTGTTGATCACATGGTCGGCATAGGTATACCATTGCCCAATAACGCCCATATATAGCTTGCCCGCGCGGTAGTAGTCCTCTCCCGAACGGGTTGTCCAATCAACAATACGAGGCATGATACGTTTTAAATTACGTAGTCCGTAGGCTCCTGCCAGCATAGCGTTATCGCCAAGATCTTCCGATTGGGAACGCGGATCGATAATGTTCTTACCATCTTGTTGTTCACCATACCAGTAATGCGGATCGTGCTGGTGCTTTTCTATTTCTTTACGTAGCGTGGGCAGCTCCTCCCAAGGTGTCTTCACATCATACCAGCGGTAAGCCCATGCAATGGCATACTTATCGTAGAGGCCAATGACAGGTGTAATTGTCTTTACGCCGTCTTCGGGCTGCGCAACGTAGTTGAAGCGGGCGTAGTCCATAATGGACGTCGCTGTACCACCCATACGATCCGTAAAGGATGGCGAGCGAAGCGAATCCACGGGGAAGCTCGACGAAGACCCCATGTTGTGCATCAATCCTAAGGTATGCCCTATTTCATGGGATGACACAAAACGAATAGCATGCGCCATCTTTTCTTCGGAAAAAGCATTACCACGTGCAGCTGTATCCACAACAGCGGTTTGTATACGCATCCAGCTGTTCAAAATCGTCATCACGTTATGCCACCAAATAACATCTGCCTCTAAAATCTCGCCCGAGCGCGGATCTACCACGGAAGGTCCCATCGCATTGGCCTGTGCCGACGCAGCATACACAATAGACGATACATTCGCATCATCCGGATCGAAAGCCGTGGTATCGGCCACTTCCTTTGCAATTATAGCGTTCTTAAAGCCAGCGGCTTCAAAAGCTTGCTGCCAATCGTGCACACCCGCAATAATTTCCTTCCTCCATTGCTTTGGCGTAGCCGGATCGAGATAAAACACGATAGGCTTCTTAGGCTCCACTAACTCCCCTTTTCTGTAACGTTCCTTATCCTCTTCCTTTGGTTCTAGACGCCAACGCGTTACCAAATTACGCTTATCAAGTTCCTGTTGTTTATCAGAAAAATACCAGCGCTCAGTACTGAAAAAGCCTACGCGCGGATCGGCAAAGCGTGGCACCATAGGCTGTTCTGGCAGGGCGTAGATATTTGTCGTCACGGCAATAGAAATCGGTATGGATTCGTTTCCTTCTGTCACCTTGGTGCTGTACATCGATCGCACCACCACGTTGTTGTCAAAAGATTTTATCTGTTCAATACCAGAGAGCGATGTCTTTGGTGAAGTCCCCAATCCCAAATTTGAAAACACGTCCGCAAAGCTCTTTTCGGTGCCATCGAATACTTTGTTCACTTTGATCACTACGCTGGATGAATCGCGATTGTAGCTTTCTACTTTAAATGACTCGATGTAGGATAAGCGGTAGTTATCGGAAACCGATTTGGCGATGGCATCTTGGTTTGGCACTTCAATCTTCGGATCGATCTCGCCTACCCAAACTTCCTTCCCTTCTTTTTTCAGGCTAAAGCGGAGCACTTTGTTCTCAAAGTTCATCCCCTTATTGACGCCAGCCTCGTTTATGGCCAATGGCACCGATGATATTTTGTGTATCATCAGGAAATCCTTGTCCAATGCAGTACGGGGTATCTCAAAGTAGTACTCTCCCTTTTTACTGATGATGTGGAACATACCCGAATCCACACGAGCGTCTTTGATCAATTTTTGATAGGCTACACCCTTTTCATCCTTGCTACTATCGGCCACAGCCACAATCTGGGCGTCTTTCTTTTTCCATATAAATGCAGGCACCACGCCGCAGGACTGGAACGCCGTAGTACAAAATACGGCAAGTCCCACGAAGCGCGACAGCTGCTTTATCTGTTTATTATTCATTACGTTATCGGTAAGGTTAATGCGTCATTCAAGCGCTAAAAGTGCTCACAAATATTTAAAAAGGCAATGTAATTTCCGTGAATCCGTGTATTAAGGGAGTGAATCCGCACATTTAAGGGAAGAAAAAACAAACGCTATCGAAGCGGCAGATGTAGCACAAAGAAACCATTCTCCACCTCGTAAGAAAAACCTTCCAACTCTACATATCGATACATGGATGCAATATATTCCAAACCATAGCCTCCCGTTTGCGATTCGCTGGTCATCCGCGGCCGGTATCGATTTTTCACCAATACCTGATCATCATCAACAATAATTTCTATTTCTAAGGGCTGCTCCCGCGTAAATACCGTATGCTTTATAGCATTTTCTACTAGAGTTTGTAAACTCAAACGCGGGATTTGTCTTTTTAATACCGCAGGTGGAATAACATAGTTTATCGGCATTAATGCTTTCGCAAAACGAACCTCTTGCAGGAAGAAATAGGCTTGCACCAAGGCCAATTCCTCTTCTAGGCTCGACCAACCCGAGCGGTCGTCCTGCAACATCTTACGATATACCTTCGCCATCTTACCTACAAAGCGCTTGGCATGATCCTGATCTTTAGCAATCAACTGTTGCAGGGAGCCCAATGCATTAAATAAGAAATGTGGATTCATCTGCTCGCGCAATCGCTCGAAGCGCATGGTGGCCTGTTCTCGCGACAGTTCGGATTGCTCGATTTCCAATTGCTGTACTCGCTGCTTGTTCCGATAGATGATCTGCAAAAAGGTAATGGTGATAACCAAAAAACCGACACCAAGCAGCATACTGAGGTTTAATATTTCTTGAGTTTCATCTGCGGTGATG
Source organism: Sphingobacterium bambusae (assembly GCF_033955345.1). Classification (NCBI taxonomy): domain Bacteria; kingdom Pseudomonadati; phylum Bacteroidota; class Sphingobacteriia; order Sphingobacteriales; family Sphingobacteriaceae; genus Sphingobacterium; species Sphingobacterium bambusae. Next base: position 4,487,205 of record NZ_CP138332.1, on the reverse strand, counting down.
AGCAGCGGTACGCTCGTTGCCAACTGTGCATTGGCAAATATACCTTTCAGCGATACACTGCGCCTTAATGCATCCAGTTGGAGATAGTTCGACAGTACGATCGTGTCTTGCCAATCTCGCTTCAACGCGGTATGTATAGGATTGGCCTTTCCTACTTGTGACAGTTCGGGATGCATCAAAAAGAAGTTATCCGGTGAAACAATCTCGAAATAGGCATGTCCACTGCCGCCAACCCAAAAATAGGTATTAAACTTTCTAAGGTCGATAAGCACCTGCAAACGGCCAGCCTTCGAACGAATCACATAGGGCAACCGGTACTTTAAGTTCTTCTTCCAATCTTCCGACTGCAGGCTGGAATCCAGCGGAGCCAAGGTCAAGAAAGTGTGCAGAATGGTATCCTTCTGCAGGTAAGACTGAATGGTCTCTCGATCCTGCCCCTCAGCCTGTACAAGAAACCAACTTAAACGTTGCTCCAGCAGATCAAACTCTTTTTGTACCGCCAAAGCTTTCTCATTGGCGATATCGCGCAGCATTTTCCTGTTCAACTCCGTCAGACGATTAAAAATCACCTGCAAGATCAAGCCTCCAACCAGCATCAACAGTAAAACGCCTACAGGAAACAACAGGAAATTCTTACGCTTAAACTTCCTAGCCGACTTATTATCCTCTTTCACGCCGCAAAGATAATCTATTTTTATGCGGCGAGCAATCGACAACTCGCTTATTAACAAACGCTTCCTGATCAACCGCTCCCATGCTGCCTTCCAAAATGAATTAACCTTAACCGATGCTTTACCGGTATTCGCCGAGAAAACAGGCAAGCTGGTCTAATTACCATAGGCTGTAGCGCGCTGTTCGTCTACCTTTGAAGTATCAAATAAGAAATTAAAATAAAAACATAACACACATCGCCATGAAAAAAACAGTAATCTCCATCATCAGTGCATTCATCATGATCGCTTCGTTTAGCGCTTTCGCTACAGAAACATCTAATCCACTTAAAAAATTTGACTCGACAAGCATCATCAGTGTTTATCTAGAGTCTGCCGCATTGGGTAACCCGACGTTGAACAAATACATTTTCACAGAAGATTTTGAATACCGCAACAGCGCCAACAACGACAGCTTCAACAAAAAGCAATACATGAAATTCTTAAAGCAAAGTGCCGGTGCCAAGTTCGATTGCAAAACTAGCTATGAAATATTGGATCAAACGGGGTCTACTTGTGTTGCTAAAACCACCATGACTTTTGATCATTTTGTACGTGTCGATTACATCACGCTTAATCAAACCCAAGACGGTTGGAAACTGAGCAAAGTGGTGACCACCTACCCCTAAACAATTGCCCAACCATTTCCCATATATTGTTTGCCAGATGCTGTACTTACCATGCATCTGGCTTTTTTTATAACATCTTGTTCCACGCTATCAACCATCATGTTTGCCCTCACCCAAAAAGATATCGATCATTGTCTTTCGAGAAGACATTTCCTTCAAGCAAGAAGTGTGATAATTAATAATCGATAGAAGAATATCGCACATAATTTTATACTTTTATTAAAAGCCCGTAAGAACTATGACCGAAATCGTTTCCCGAAATACCGCCGCTTGGACATTCTCCGCGAAGATCAGCTTTAGATTTGCATTTATCTTGATCCTAGCCTTTGTATTGCTCATGAACAACGGAGCTTTTCCCTTCTTCAAGATCATCACACAACCGGTCATGAAACTCGTTGAGCAGTTTGTACCTTGGTTTTCCGAACATATCCTGCATTATCAGTACGATTTTAAAATTCTTCCAAATGGCAGCGGCGACACATCGTTTAGCTGGGTACTGTTGCTTATTATGGTAATCACAGCCGCAATAGGTTCCATAGTATGGTCTATTTTGGATCGAAAAAGAAAAAGTTACAATACCTGTCATTATTGGCTCAGCGTGGTTGTCCGCTATTATTTAGCCTGCATGTTGATCAATTACGGCGTCATCAAAATGATGCATGCACAAATGCCCCCGCCTACCTTGCATCGGCTTATGGAGCCGCTGGGCGAATTTTCACCTATGGGGCTTGCATGGACATTCTTTGGTTTTTCTAAGGAGTATAGCTTTTTTGTCGGCCTAGTCGAGGTGCTTAGTGCATTTCTTTTCTTTCGGAAAACGGTGGTATTGGGCGCCCTAATAACCGTAGCTACGGCCATCAATGTCATGAGTGTAAACTATTTCTTTGATGTACCTGTCAAAATGCTATCTACCGCATTGTTCGTCTTGGCGTTATTTCTCTTGATACCGCATCTCCAAGCATTGTATAAATTGCTTATTAAAGGAGAAGCAGCGACATTGGTAAGCCAACGAAATCCTATCTTCGATAAACCGCGAAAAAGAACCATCATCTACACTATAAAAGCAATATTGCTGCTGATCTTTGGCATTACGCAGGTAACATCAACCTTACAACGAAATCAATTGATACAACAGTATTATAAAAAATCACCGTTGCTTGGTATCTACCGCATTGCATCCGATGACAATCTACACGAAAGCATTCCAGCAACTTGGCGCAGCATTGTTTTTGAGTTTGAGGGTTCGGCAACAGTACGCGACATCGACTATCAACCCATCCGGCAGCAAATTCAACTCGATACCTCCAAGCGCACCATCTCTTTAAACAACTTTACATTTGACTACCAGCTGGAAGAGAACGGAAACATTAGTCTACGAAAGATATGGGACAATGAGACCGAAGAGATTAAGCTGATCAAGATCAACCCAGCAGACTTTGAATTGCAGAAACAGGGCTTCCGATGGATCCAAGAATATCCAAACAATAGGTAGTCTTTTTTAGCGGATCGGCATCCTTTCTGTCCTTGTGGGGGACGCATTACGTTAGATTTTGATATATTTACGCTTGACACTCTCAACCGTAACAAATATTTATGAAGAATCTTATTGTAGCTGTATTTCTCTTCCTTTTCCATGCTGTACTTTTTGCGCAACAAAACCAAATCAGTATTGATGCTGACCAAAGTCTAGGCAAAATTAATCCATTGGTTTACGGGCAGTTTATTGAATATATAGGACGTTGCATCGATGGTGGTATTTATGAAGAGAACAGCCCCCTGTCTGACCATCGTGGGTTTCGAAAAGATGTGCTGACTAAGGCGAAGGAACTACATCCCACGACCCTCCGTTTTCCAGGCGGCACGGTTGTCAAAACGTTTCATTGGGAAGATGGTGTCGGTCCAAAAGAGCAACGTAAAGCCAAGAAAAACCTTATTTGGGGAGGCATCGACAGTTATCAATTTGGTACTTGCGAGTTTATCGAATACTGTAAAGAGCTGCAGGCAGAGCCCTGTTTGGTTGTCAATCTTTCCACTGGCACGGCCGAGGAAGCGGCCAACTGGGTGGAGTATTGCAATGGAACAGGAAATACTTATTATGCAAACTTACGTCGTGCACACGGCTATGCTGAACCTTTTCAGGTAAAGTATTGGGCATTGGGCAATGAAGAGGGTGCCGAGCCCGACGCCGGTAGGCATCAAGATCCAAACGACTACGTCAAAGACGTGTGGCATTTTATCAAATTGATGAAACTGACCGACCCGAGCATAAAATTAATCGCCAACGGTGAAGCCATGAACGAGCACTGGAACAAAACGGTATTGGATGGGATAGGCAATGCGGTTGATTATCTATCCTACCATTACTACGTAAATACCAGCCCCAACAAGCCTTATTCGATCTTCGAGAAAATCGCAACTGCCGAAAGTGAGATCGAACACTTGGGCCGTTTCATCCGAAAAAATTACAGCGATACCGTTCAACAGTGGAGCGAGTGGTATCGATTCCCACACCGTGAAGGTCCTATTAAGCTATCTTTTGACGAATGGGGCATTTGGGAAAAACAAGATCCGCCATACGGCACCACCAATCAATATACTTGGCGCCATGCTTTGGCCACCGCTAGTTTTCTACAGGTTATTCAACGACAAGCGCAAACAATCGGCATAGCCAACTGGGCACAAATGGTCAATGTCTTAGCACCTATCATGACCGACAAAGAGGGTTCTGTCAAGCAAACCATCTTCTACCCGCTGCAAGCATACAGAAAATACGCGCTTGGCGAAGCTCTTGCTGCAGAAAGCCAAGCCCCCATATTAACCGATGGGATTGCCGCGCTCGACCTTTCGGCTACCATCGATCGCGAGCGTAAGATGTTGACCCTGTTTGTCGTCAATAGAAGCTCTCAAGAGATACAGGCACCGCTTCTCTTAAAAAATGCGACGTTGAAGTCAATTACTAGTAAGATCTGCTATTCGTCAAGTAGCTTGGAAGCAACAAATACCTTAGCCGCGAAAGATACGGAAGTGGTTCGTATATCCGAAGACAAGCATATACAGCAAAAAAAGCCGTTGCAGTTTGCGAAAGAATCGATCACAATCTATAATTTCACTTTGCAATAAGCTAACTGTTTCAGTGCTATGCGCCGAAGCAGCAACGGGAGATCCACACATCGCAGAGAAGCACCTTACACAGATCGATTTTTAAACTGTTATATTAGACGATAGCAAAACTTTGAAAGCATTTCCAAAAGATATTCGATTTAAGTATGCGTGGCGTACTTACCAACAGCGCATATTGGACAACTTGGATACCCATCTGGAAGATGGGCATCTGCATGTGGTCGCTCCGCCAGGATCCGGAAAAACAGTGCTCGGATTAGAAGTAGCCATTCGGCTCGACAAAGCCTGCCTAATCCTTGCGCCCACCATTGCCATTCGAAATCAATGGATACAAAGGCTCTGTGAGCTGTTTCTCGGACAAACCGTTGCCCCAGATTGGATATCGACGGATATCCGCAAACCAGGCTTTGTCACCGCCGTCACCTACCAAGGCCTACATGCGGCCTGCAGCGGCACAGTAGACACCGAGCAACTCGAGCAGGAAGATGCCGAGCAACTTCCACCAGCATCGAAACCCATGAAACGCGCTCGCCTTGGCGATATCAGCAAAGCGCTACTTGCAAAAAAGGTGCAGACGCTTGTGCTCGATGAGGCCCATCACCTTAAAAATGCTTGGTGGGAAACATTAAGCAAGCTGAAATCAAAACTAAACCCTATAGTGGTTGGTCTCACGGCTACCCCTCCGTACGACGTGTCGGCCGCAGAATGGAAACGCTACATAGAGATCAATGGCCCTGTAGACGAGGAAATTTCCGTTCCTGAACTCGTGGAAGCAGGCGACCTATGTCTGCATCAAGACTACGTGCACATTTCCTTGCCAACGATTCAGGAGTGCGAGCAAATCGATGGTTTCCGCAGCAAAGCCTCTACGTTATTTCACGAAATCAAGGAAGATGAGCAACTACTCGCTGCCGTGGAAAGCCATCCTTACTGGATAGCTCCTTTGTCTCAAATAGATGCAATATATGGCGATCTGCCAGCTTACTCGGCTTGCTTAATCTATATGGCCTCTCAAGGTCGAACGTTAAGCGAGGAGCACCAAGACATAATCGGGGAGCAAGATCTGGCGATCCCTTTATTAGACTATACTTGGATGCAGCGGCTCCTTCACTTCTACATCTTCAGTGGAAATCCACATTTTGCACCCTTTGAGGAACATCGGCTGCATTTGGAGAATAGGTTACGCCGCAGCGGCGTGCTCGAGCAGCGAAGCATAGATTTTCTGAACAATAGAGCCGTCACAGGGCGATTGACCAGTAGCGTACGCAAGCTTGACAGCATCAAAGAAATCGTCGATTTTGAATATGCACATCTTGGTGAGCGACTGCGGATGGTCGTCTTAGCAGATTACATCCGTAAGGAATTTTACAGCAGTGGTTCTACCAACAACCTCGACATTAACCGACTAGGCGTGCTCCCTATCTTTGAAAAGCTACGCAGAACGAATACGATGAAGGCCAAATTGGCTGTCTTGACCGGTTCGATCATCTTGATTCCTAGCCAAGCAAAGGAAGCCTTTATTCAGAAGGCAGCAAGCATCGGGATCGAAGACATCCGCTTTACGAGTGTACCCTACGATGCCAACTACCTGCGTGTAGAGCCACACGAAAGACTTAAACATCAAGTTGTGCATGTCGTTACGCAATTGTTTCAAGCCGGATACATAGAGGTGCTCATTGGCACCAAGGCCTTGCTTGGCGAAGGTTGGGATGCACCGGCGATCAATGCGCTAATTCTAGCCAGCTTCGTGGGCTCCTTCGTATTATCCAATCAAATGCGCGGTCGTGCGATACGCACTGAAAAAGGAAATCCACACAAAACAAGCAACATTTGGCATCTCGTATGCCTAGACCCTGGCCTACCAAATGGAGGTGCAGATTTTCTAAGCATGCATCGTAAATTCAAGGCCTTCGTTGGCGTTTCCTTCCACGATGATGGCGGCATAGAAAATGGCGTTGGGCGTCTCGACATGCCCTTCGATAATCTAGATGGCGATCGTGTTGCGGAAATAAATGCGGCCATGTTTGCTTCTGCCGCCGATCGGGCAGGTCTTGAACAGCGTTGGAATGATGCCCTGAAGCAAGGAGTTGCGATGGTCGAGGAACTCAAAATTCCATTTCGGGAGCGCGTCAACTACGTCGAAACAAAATCGCTCTACCTTACCAAAACCGTTCGTAATGCTACCGCTACGGTGGCCTCCGCCGCGGTGGGTTATGCCGAAACCTTGCTCAACAATTACGATCGTATAGCTAACAATATACACAACCTCCGCGAGTTGTCTTGGGCACTGCTGAGTATTGCCGCGGGCGGCGTGGTTTTGTTTGGCCGAAGGGCTTACTTTGCCCTACAGCTGTATAGTCGCTATCGCGATATATCCAAGGATATACAGCATATTGCGGAGGCACTGCTTACCACACTCGTCGAAGCCGATCTGATCCATACCGATGCATCACAGCTTTCGGTCGACGCCCATGTAGACCGGTCTGGAGCTGTGTATTGCCATTTGAATGGTGGTAGCACTTTCGAAAAATCGATCTTCATCAAAGCCCTGCAAGAGCTCGTAGATCCAATTGATAATCCACGCTATTTAATAACGCGCGAACATCGCACAGCACGCGGCAAAAAGCAGTTGGACTATCATGCCGTCCCCGAAGTAATTGGTAAAAACAAAGAAAATGCGCAGCATTTTCAAAAACAATGGATCAAGAAGGTCGGATCTACCACTTTACTATTCACCCGTAGCGTCGATGGTCGAAAGGCCTTGTTGCAAGCGCGTCTGAAATCTCTTTCCGCACAATTTGCAGATGAGGTAGAACACGTAAGCAAATGGCTTTAGAAATTAAAAATAAACAGTATCATTAACTCAGGAAGTTATTTATCTTTGCCTCAATAAGTCGCAAAAACATTATTAACCCCTTGAAATAATAAACATGAAAACCATCGCATATCGTGCTGTTTTGTTACCAATTTTCTTGCTCGCTATTTTTACGAGCATGTCTTACGGGCAGCAATATGAACAGCTTGAGCGTATAGGTAAATACGAAAGTATCCCCAACGATAAGGGGATCATTTACGGCAACTTTATACAACGGCTCGGCTTCACCAGCGGTGGCTTTCAGCAAGACATTCGTGTCATAAATCTCGATAGCGGAGAGATCTTTACATTTTCGGTAAAACCGGCTATTAAATCTTCAAAAGAAAACCCATTTATTTATTTTATCAAAGCAGGTCGGTATGCTATTTTGAATTACCAATGGATAGCAAGTAAATGGTATGGAGGTAAGGTTTTTGTGGAACCTATCTATAAGAATAGAGTTATTGAATTGACGTCCCAGCCCGAACAGGATGATCACACGATCGCGAATGCTCGCTACACATTTACCGTGTCTCCTAACACCGTAAATTACGTAGGAACTTGGCACTTTGACAACGAGAGCGTGGCTTTTACGACGGACAAGGAAAGCATCGACAAAAAAATCCTTTCCAGCAACAAGAAAAAATTTGATTTCGATCGGGCCGTCATCGCCTTGCCTCAATAATCTGGATTACCCTTTCAGGCAAATAACTCCTCTTTTTATGCACGACGAAAACGACAGACCTTGCTCCTTAGCTTTTCGGTCGCGCAATAAAAGGTAAGAGCAATCCTTGTCCCACAATGGTCAGTAGCACGACAACGGTGGTGATGTAGATAATGTCATCTTTCATGGGAAAAGCTTGCCCATTTTTCAATACATGCGGAAGTCCGATGGCCAGTGCCAAGGAAATGATGCCGCGCATGCCTGACCAGCTGATGATCATGCTTTCCTGCACACTTAATAGAATCGATTCGGGAATAGCGCGGGCACGCTTGTTATTTTGCGCATGTTGAAAAGCCTTATGTAATCTCTTCCGATGTAGAAAAACGCTTAGCGTTCGCACCAATAGCGCCGTCACGGTAATAATGGCAGCAATACCACCATAGGTCAGCAGCTGTTCGCTGGTCAATTTCTTCACCACGATAGGCAATTCCAAACCTATCAGAATAAAGATTAAGCCATTCAACAAAAAACTGATCATATCCCATATATGTTCCGACTGCACTTTCAGCCGTTCAGGAAATCGTGCGGCACTAAGCTTCGACAGGCCAAAGGCCAGCGTGACCACCGCGATGACGCCCGAAGCGTGAATATGCTCAGCAAGCAAATAAACTACAAAAGGTGATAGCAACACCAAACTCAACACGGCAGTGCCGTTGTCGCGGATCAGCTTCAGCACGAAACCAAGCAGTTTGCTGAACACAAAACCCACAAGAAAACCGCCGATCAGTAGCGTCACAAACGAAAGTGATGCCTCCCAGAGCACAAAAGAAGCACCAAAAAGTGCCGCCAGTGCAAATTTAAAAGCTACTAGAGCAGAAGCATCATTCAATAGGCTCTCTCCTTCCAATACGGTATTGGTAAGCGAGCTCAGTTTCATCCCTTTGGTAATGTTCAGAGCGGCGACAGCATCCGTAGGTGCCAAAATAGCGCCCAAAACAAAGGCCAAGGGCCATGACATGCCGGGTATCAGGTAATAAGCCACGGCCGCAATGCCCAAGGTGGTGATAAACACCAAACTAAAAGCCAGTCGCGAAATGATATAAATATTATCTTTAAATTCTTTCCAATGTATCTTGAATGCTGCGTCATAAAGCAGTGGAGGTAGGAAAAGCAGAAACACCACTTCCGATTCGATTGCTATGGCCGGCATCCCCGGGATAAAACCAATCGCTATTCCGGCCACAATAAGTACAATAGGAGAAGAAATCTTTATTTTCTCCGCCATTGTACTCAATATAGCCATGGCACCCATTAAAACTAATATGATGGCATAATTCTCCATAACTCGTTACTGTTGTATACGAGCTAATTTAGCGATAAGGATTCAGTTTTAATAATCCTTTGGCCTCGGGAGCAGGCATCAGTCTAGATATTCTTGGGGAATTCGTCTTTCCACGCCGTGTATCGCCAATCCTCACACTCTGCTTCATTCAGCAGACAACGATTAAGTTCGGCTATCAGCTTTTCTTTGTCCAATTGCTGCCCTATAAAAACCAATTCATTTTTTCGGTCGCCCCATTGTTTGTGCCATCCGGCCTCAATCTGTGCACGATTCTCGATATACATAGGATAACGTACACGTTCTTCTTCCGCCATACTGCACCACCAATAGCCCGCATTTTCTATGCGTAGACTTCCGCCAGCCTGGCTAAAATTGATGGCGAAATTTGGTCGTGATGCTATCCAGAACAATCCTTTCGCTCGTATAATCCCTGTCGGGTAGTGCACATTTAAGTAATGGTGCCAGCGTTGTGGATGAAAGGGCCGTGCACTGCGAAAAACAAAAGAAGAAATTCCATACTCTTCGGTTTCCGGCGTATGCTCCGCTTCCAACTCCTGTATCCAGCCTGCAGATGAGGAAGCTTCGTCGAAGTCGAAACTATGGGTTCCCATAATCTCCGTTAGCGAAACCTGTCCAAATTGTGTACGGATGAGTTTGGCTCCTGGATTGAGCTTGCGTATCGCAGCCTCTAGCACCAGCAACCGTTCATCCGCCACCAAATCGATCTTATTCAGCACAATGATGGAAGCAAACTCAATCTGATCGGTTAACAGATTCACGATAGTGCGTCCATCGTTCACATCATCGCTTAAATCCCGATCTTGCAAGGTGTCCATACTTCCAAAATCTCGAAAGAAATTAAAGCAATCTACCACCGTGACCATGCTGTCAATGTAACTGAAGGCTGATAAATCGATCCCACTTTGTTCATCCACATAGCTGAAAGTCTGAGCAACGGGTATAGGCTCAGAAATGCCCGTACTCTCGATCAACAGGTAGTCAAACCGATTCTCCTTCGCCAGCCGTTCCACTTCCAACATCAGATCCTCGCGCAGGGTGCAGCATATACAGCCATTGCTCATCTCCACCAGCCGCTCTTCCGTTCGTGACAGGGTATGTTCACGCTCGACAAGCTGTGCATCGATATTCACTTCGCTCATGTCATTCACGATCACCGCTACTTTCAGCTGTTCCTTATTGTGCAGCACATGGTTTAGCAATGTTGTTTTTCCTGCACCAAGAAAACCACTTAGTACAGTCACAGGCAATTTTTTTATCATCTCTTTTCCTCCTTTTTTAAGTCGTCTTGTTCCGCTACGGTTCGAAACCATTGCAACACCTGCCGGTGATGCTCTGCTCCGTAGCGCTTGATGAAACGTTGCGTTTCTGCATGCTGCGCATCAGCATAAATTGCTATTCGCCTGTTTACGAACACATCCGTCAAGGCAATGCCGCAGTCTACTTCAATGCATCTTCTCCAGCTTTCAAAATCGTGGGGTATCATCATCTTCATCTCATTTTGGTTTCACAAATGTAAAACCTAAAAATTACAAAAGCAACAATATTGCATTTGTAATTTTTATGCTGTAGTTTTGAACAATGAATAAATCATGAAGGAACATGACCATGAGGTACACTTTTACAGGTTATAAGGCGAGCAAAAGCCAAAAAAATAGATACAAAGTTTATTTGTTGGCGATTGGATTAAATCTGTTTTGCGCGTTGTCGATGGCACAGACAGTAAGCAAGCGAAATCATCTCAGCGATCACAAGCCGATGATGAACAAAACGTGGACTATCTTTGATCAGTTGATGTACAAGGTGGAAAAACGGAATGGCAAAACCCACTACACGCCCTTTTTCCCGGCGGCACTAAAGGCGCTACATGGTAAGGAAGTCGTTATCAGTGGGTATATGGTTCCCATCCACGCAGGGCGTCGACATCATCATTTTATGTTATCCGTGCTACCCGTTTTCCAATGTATGTTTTGCGGACAAGATGGTATTCCAGCCATGGTTGAAGTGCGGGTGGATCAAGGGAAGAAAATCATGTTTACCGAAGAACCGATGACCATTACCGGCACTGTTTTTCTGAACGCGAGTGATGAAAACCACAGCGAAATACAACTGCATCAGGCTCACGCCCAATAAGTCTTCACCAAGCAAGTAGCCTGTTTTGTCGAGAAAAAGATCAAGCCAGCATCGGTTGCCATCGCGCAACAAGCTACTTTTTGTGCGCTTTTATAAAGGTAATCGTTGTCTGCACCAATTCGTCGGTCTTTTCTTTGGCGATATTACCCAATCCGTGGTCGCCATCCTCCACCCGAATAAAGCGGTGTTCCACTTGATGTTTTTGAAATGCCTCTTGCAACTGCTCCGATTGCTTGATGGCTACTATACGATCTTTGGTGCCGTGCACGATTAAGGTCGGCAAAACGGGTTTATCGACATAGTTCAAGGGCGAAAAGCGTTCGTTAACCTCTAATACCTTGTCTTTGTCCGTCTTAAAATCATAGCCTGTCATCGCATAAGTCAATTTAAGGCGAATGTCATATAATTTGCGTACAAAAACTTTGAACATAAAGGTCGAAAAACCATTCAGATTCACCCGAAATAGGTCGTTAAGTTTCGTCGGTCCAAAATTATCTATGACGTAATTCAAGCGAAGGGGCACCTCTCGAAGGCTAGCATCTCCTCCTATCTCCCCCGGATTGGCATAAGCCACCAACATCGCCAAGTGGGCACCGGCGCTTCCGCCCCAAATGCCGTAGTTGGCCGTATCCAACCGATAGCGATCAGCATGTTTATAAAGCCATTTTATAGCATCGCTACAGTCTTCTACCGGCTTAGGGAAATGTACACTATCGGAAACCAGTCGGTAACTTATGCTGGCCACGGCAAAATCGCTGCGTAGCAGCTCTTCTTTCAGTTTGCGCATGTAGTAGATGCTTTCCATCTCTTTGTCGCCGAAAGCCCAGCCGCCACCATGCACCACAATCAGCAAGGGCACCTTCTTTTTAGCTGCTGATGCAGGCAGGAACAAATCCAAACGCAGGGAGTCGCGGTTGGGGAGCGCTTTATAGCCCACGTCCATCAGCGAGCGGTAACTATAGGCCGAAGAGTCTGTTTGTGCTTGCGTCATAAAGATGGTAGCCAGCAGACAGCAAAACGTGAGTACAGTGCGCAGTTGGGAAATGGTCAAAGAAATATGGAGCATGCGTTTTGTCGATAAAATTATATGAATAAATAAAGGTGATCCCTACGATCACCTTTATCTATTAACCAGCGAATCCTTTAAAAGTTTTGTCCATCAGCTCGGTTAGCTATGAACATCCTAAGCATCATTACTCCCTGGTATAGTTATACGTTCTCCCGCCTTGCAGCAAGGTCATGGTCTGTTTGACCGGGTCAAAGTCCATACGAATCTTTGCCGTATCAAACTTGAACTGATGTGCGGCAGTAGCCTCCAGCGGGAAGGCTGCCTGCCCCGTTGCCTGTGCCATCAGCACGCCATCCACTTTGGTTACTTTAATTTTCAAGGCAATATCCTTCGAGCTGTAGTTTCCAGTATATTGTTCAAGCTCTTCGTCAGATACCTTATAGTCCGAAAAGACAGGAATCGTTATCGGCCTACCAAACAGCGTACTCAGTGCGGCAATTGTTACCTCATTCATATCGATCGCACTACCATTGCTAATGGCCGCATAGGTAATATCGCCGTCGGCGAAGTGTACGAGCATCGACGCAAAACCGTCGATACTGCCGCCATGGCCATATCCGGTTTTCTCAAAAAAGGGAATACGCATAATGCCCAACCCGAAACCTTTGTCTAGCCCTTTCATCATCTCTACGCTTTCCGGGCGCAGTAATTTGCCTCCGAAGAGCGCGTTGCTGAACTTCACCAAGTCTGCCGCCGTTGAAACCACCGCACCAGCACCTCTCGGAATAGACATGTTGGTTTCCGGCATCAATTTCCAGCCGCTTTGGTAACGGTAAGATTTTGCTTGCCCCTTCTCGGTATCGATCGTGCCTCCTACAAATGTATGTTCCAGGCCTGCCTTATCCGCAATTTTACTTTTCAGCAGCTCGGAATAGGGCTTGCCATAGCTGGTCTCCAAAATAAAGGTGAGTAACACAAAGTTAGAATTGGAGTAGGCCGTTTTACTGCCGGGCGTGAAATCACTCCCGCCTTCGGCAATGATCTGCAGCAGTTGCTCCCTGCTTTTTTCCTGATCTATCCAGCTTAAGTAGTCGGCGCGGTTCGTAAAATTGTTGATGCCGCTTTTATGCTGCAGCAGCTGCCTTATGCTTATCGTATCAGCATTGAGCAAGTTGGGAAAGAAGGTGTCTATATGTTGATCCAAAGTCAGCTTTCCCTCTTCCACGGCCTGCAATACCAGCACCGCTGTAAAGGTTTTGCTTATCGACCCTATCCGATATTCGGTTGTTTCCGTCGCCTTTTTTTGATGTTCGAGGTCTGCGAAACCTAAGGATCTGCTATAAATATTCTTACCTTGCTGCTCGATATTGATCGTCCCGATAAACCTATCATGCTTTTCCAGCGCTTGGAAGAAGCTATCAAGTTTTGCTTTTTGGAACGTTTGAGCTGTGGCTTGGGTCACAAGCAAGCCTAGCGTAAGAATGCTTAAGAGAAATCTATTCATGATCGGTACGGTTTTTAGAAGCGTAATTTGAACTACAGCTCTAAAGTCGCAAAAAATAATCGTTAATTCAAGAAATAAGCAAAGATAAACGACATTTCCGTACCCAGCTATTAGCCTTTACTATCTTCATAAGTTGGGCCATAGAGGCCTGGCACCTTGTTGCCCGTAGCACGCAGGTATACGATCATCTCCCCGCGATGATGGTAGATATGGTTGAACAGAAATCCACGTGTCACAATACCCCGCGGCAACGGTCCCAATAACACACGATCGCCAAACTTCATGGTCCATTCTTGGCCTAGCGCTTCTTCGGTTAACGCGTTCAAGGCTTCTCGCGCCGCCAGCACATTACGCTCAAACAAGTCTTTGGTAGCCTCTATATCACGAACGTCGCCGCGTTCCAATCGATCTGCTGCTAGATCATATTCATTCTGCGTCAACGTGCCCACATACCAATAATAGATGGTCGCGATATGCTGTGCCAACTCGCCCATTGTCCACGACAGGTCGGATGGTTTATAGTCGATATCTTTTGCAGGAACTGCCTGCAGCAATTTACGGGTATTGCCTACTTCCTGCTCAAATTCTTGTTTAAGGTATTCCAGTACCATGCTATGTCCTCCTTTATTTATCTTCCTTAAAGCTAATTAAAAAAGGCCGTACTTGGGATACGGCCTTTTGACTATTTAACTAAACAACATACCGAGGGTCGGTATTCCTATTCTCCGAATATTTCGGAAAGTTTCTTATCCAATTCTTCACCACGCAGGTACTTAGCAATGATCTTTCCATTAGGATCGACCAAGAAGTTCATCGGGATTGCTTTGATATCATATAGCTTGCCTGCTTCGTTGTCCCAACCTTTAAGGTCGCCCACCTGTTTCCAAGTCAACCCATCATCTTGGATAGCTTTCAACCATTTGGCTTTATCGGCAGCCTTATCCATAGAAACGCCCAAGATTTCAAAACCATTTTTTTGGTATTTCGCATAGGATTTCACCAAGTTTGGATTTTCGCGTCGGCAAGGTGCACACCAAGATGCCCAAAAGTCAATTAAAACATACTTACCGCGGTAGTCCGATAGCTTCACCGGTTTGCCATCTACATCAGGCTGCGTGAAGTCTTGCGCTTCCACGCCCTCGCTTGTTTTCTTCAACAAGGCAATACGCTCTGCAAGCTCTTTTCCAAGAATGGAGTTTTGCAAGCTCGGATCTAGCGTAGCAAAAACCTTCTCGGCTTGGATAGCGTCAAACTCTGGCGGCAATGTGGAGTTGAAGGCCATCAAGGCCATGTAGCTCTTCGGATTTTTGGCCACATAGTCCATTTTGGCATCAATTGTTTGTTGCTGTATAGCGTCCGCACGCTCTTCCAACGATTGGATGTATTTAGGATCCTGTTGGTCTGCTAGCGACTTCGACTTGTACTCGTTGTTCAAGGTCTCATATTGGTCGTATATAGGCTTCAACATATTATTCACTTTCTCATTTTCCGCGTTCAAAGGCGAGCCCGTAATTTTGGCGTTTTGTATGGAGTCTTTAGACACAAATTTGATGTTCGCTCCTTCAATCAAAAACGGTAAGATATCCTGCTTTGCAGGCTTCGACGGATCAAAAGGTAGATCATCATGGATAATGCGTAGATGCGCCTCCATCGGCGAAGGGATGCTTCCCTTAAACTCGAATTTACCGTTTTTCATCTCAACAGAGTCGATCTGTTCCTTGCCATCATACTTCAATCTCAAAAAAGCTTTGGCGGGCTTGTTCAATTTAGCAACCTGACCTTGTAATGTATAATTTTGCTGTGCGAAGCCCAGCGCCGGAAGTGCAAAGGCAAGCATCAATGCCCATTTCATATTTTTCATTGTTATTTTGTTTTTTGTTTTGTTTTCTCTCCTACTGTTCCTGTTTGTAGTAATTGCTTGTAAAGTTGCCCATCGCGTAGCACGAGCAAGGCATCTTGAAAGCTCTGGTTTGCCTCATTACGCACACGCGCCATATAATCGCCCCCAGTGTAAAGCAGCGATCCAATTTGTGCTTTCAGCTCTACATCGATCGCTACATGTGCCGAAGTAGCTGCTTCAGCGGGCACCTCCACATCGCGTTGCCTTGCATAACTCACTAGCTGCTCGTGTACCTCTTTCGGTATGCGAAAACGCTTGTTGAATGCGTCAAAATCGGGATAGGCGGCCAACAGTGCTGCTCTGTTTTGCTGTACAAATTCAAAGCCTCCTTTTGCCACGATGCCATCGTTCATCAACTTCGCCATCCACGCACTGTATTCATTGGTATCAATGGGTACAAAGCGATCTGGCATAATGCCACCACCGCCATACACCACCCGCTTATTGGTCAAGGTATTATATTTGAGTGAATCCGGAAATTGCACATGCCCGCCTTCCAAGAGTTCCTTGGAAGCCATCCGACGGTTAAAGTCCTGAAAATAGTCGTCTTTACCCTTGCTGTACGGTTTCTGTATCGATCGTCCAGAAGGGGTATAGTAACGTGCTCCCGTCAATTGCATTTCCGAACCGTCAGAGAGTGGCACGGGCTTCTGCATCAGGCCCTTCCCAAAGCTACGGCGACCGATAATCACCGCGCGGTCCCAATCCTGTAGCGCACCCGTTACAATCTCGCTGGAAGAGGCCGTCGACTCGTCGATCAACACCACCAACTCGCCATCGTAGAATTGGCCAAAGCCCCCTGTGAAGTAGTAATCTTTTCCGCCCTCGTTGGGTACCGAGTAAAAGACAATCTTCTCTTTGGGCAGAAACTCGTCGGCCACGCCAATAGCAGATTCTACGTAACCACCACCATTGCTCTGCAAATCTAGAATCAGCTTTTTCATGCCCTGCTCCTTCAATTTTTTCAGCGCGGCATCAATTTCCGGCCGTGTTGTGCGGTTAAAAATCGATAGAGCGATGTAACCTATTTCCTGATCCACCATGTAGCTCTCGCGCACCGATTTCTCGAGAATATTCTCCCGCACAATCGTGATTGTCTTGATCTCCGTACTCCCCGGCGAGCGCACATCCAGCAGCACCGCAACATCCTTATCACCGCGTAGTTTCTGCATGATCTCCCGGTTCCCCCACTGTTCGCCAGCGATCGCTTCCCCATCTATACGCACAATTTCGTCGCCCACCCGTATGCCGCTGCGCATGGCCGGCCCATCCGGATTCACCACCGTGATAAACGTTTGGTCTTGGTTTTTCAAAAATTGGATACCAATGCCTGCAAAACTACCGCTCATGGCCTCGCGCATGGCCTCGGCCTCTTCCCTGCTGGTGTAGTGCGAGTGCGGATCAAGATCGGCTATCATCGCCTTGATGGCCGCATCCACGAGGTGTTCCTCGTTCACTTGATCCACATAATTCTCCTGAATCAGCTTCATGGCCTCTTCAAATTTATACTTCGGGTTCATCTGTGCCTGTAAAGACAAGGCCAAACCGATCATCCCCACGAGCAAGCCCGTCGCTTTCCTGTTCATCTCCATGCTAGATTAGCTTGTTTATTTTTCGTTTCTTAATGTCTCTATGGCCAACGATAGTTCATCCATCAGCTTACTTGGGCTTCCGGAATAACCACCCGAGCAGTAGCGCACCTTACCATCCTTCACCACGATCTTACGCGGGATGGACGAGTCGCCGAATAGCGGCACCAATTGTTTAAAAACAAGATCCTGCTCATTGGTCTTTGGGTTTACCGCATCATGCAGCAGGTTAAAGCGGTAGCCCTCCCCACGCACATAGTTCACCGATTTATTCTTGTAGTCGCCCGTTTGCATCGTTCCCAGCATGTAGATGGCTACATCCTGATCTTTGGCATATTTATCCACCAACAGCTGCATGCCGGGAAAAGCCATGATACAAGGACGGCACCAAGTGGCCCAAAAGTCTACCACCACAATCTTTCCTTTCCAATCTTCCGGTGTTACAAAAAGTCCGTCAGCATCTTCCAGCCGAAATAGAGGCATGGGGTGGTTTACCCAATGTTGATCCACATAAGCTTTCATTTCGGCTTTCTCTTCATCCGATTTCAGACCGGCCAAGTAAGCCGCATAGCCAGCATCCTGTCCATCATGCTGCTCGAGGTACAAGGCTTTTAGTTTGTCGAACATTTTCGGTGTCATCGCATTTTCGCGCGCACTCATCTCCAGCAAGGGTAGCAATTGCTTATCATCCTCCAAACCTTCTAGCACCTGCATGTTTATCTCGTTTAGCTCGGCGTTGCTGTATTTTCCGGCTTCGGATAGTGCCAAAAAGTACTTCCGTGCCTCTTGGTATTTTTTCAGGTCGTTCAACAAGGAAATATGGGTAAACAAGCGGTCGTCCAGCTGACGCAACATATTCGAGTCGGCCTTCTCGCGCGTATCAAAATCGTTCAGGTAGGAGCCATCATCCTTGCGCGCAATCAGCTTCGGCAAGATCGCTTCAGAAATATTGTACAGCGTGTCTTGCCCCACCATCTTAAACATATAGGCCCGCATAATATTCCAGCGCATCAGCTCATTGCCCGTCCTAAAATCAAGATCGTTGTACAGCGCGGTAAACTTATCAAACTGCTTGGAATCAAAGTAAGACGAGCCCAGTCCGCGATAAACGGCATAGTAGATAAAGCCTTGCCCATTCGGATTTTTGCGCCATTGCTCAATCGGGAAACTCGCCAAAAAATCTTCGAATGAGGCGATCACCTCTGCTCGATCAGGGCTACTGCCCTTGGTCTTGTTGTAGGCCATAAAACGCGCTGTGGCTCCTTGCGGAAAGTCTTTCTTCACGCGCCCTTCGATCAGCGTCGCAAGGCGCTCGTCTTTCAGCCTGGAATGGGCATAGGTATAGAAAACACCTAGTGTTTCATCCTTTAAGGTTTTGTCCTTTAAGGCATCCTGTATAAAGGTTGAGGCGTATGCGGGAAAGGCATCTCCCAGTGCCAACTGCTGCAGCTTCATCCACGACTCAAAGTATGCTATATATTGCTTTCCAGATATGGCCTGTTCCTTTGCCGCTAGCGACTTTAGGTAGGCTGCATCCGAAGCCTTGGGATCTTCACTGTAGTAGCCGTAGAAAATACCGCCTGCGATAATCGGGTTTTGGAAACCCGCTTCCGCCAAAAAGGCTCCTGCCAAAGGTTTGCCATCTGCAGCTTGCAGCGCCACCGCATAGCCTTTGTCGGCATTGTTATCTGCGGCATCAGGCTGGTTGCTATCGCCTTGAAAAAATTTCACTGCTACAAAGG
Organism: Sphingobacterium bambusae; assembly: GCF_033955345.1. Taxonomy (NCBI): domain Bacteria; kingdom Pseudomonadati; phylum Bacteroidota; class Sphingobacteriia; order Sphingobacteriales; family Sphingobacteriaceae; genus Sphingobacterium; species Sphingobacterium bambusae. Next base: position 4,467,991 of record NZ_CP138332.1, on the reverse strand, counting down.
CTGTTGCCGGCGTAAGGGGAACCTCGCCTACCCACAATCCCTGCGCATCTTTCGCTAAGCTGATATTTACGCGCTTCCATTGCAAGTTATCATACATAAACAAGGCGGCTTGCACCTCATCACTAAATTCCAAGTCTTTGCCTTTGGCATCATACACGATCTGTACCCCGGCGTTGACCTTGGGCTGTTGCGGCTTAAAAACGCTGCTGCTATAGCGGGGTTGTGCATAAAGCACAACCTGCGCAAACATCAACAGCAAAAAAAATAGTTGCTTTTTCATGTTATATACTATCTAGGATTCTGTCCGATTTCGGGGTTAAGTGTGAGCACTTCCTGATTTATAGGATAAACAAAACGTGGACTATTCGCGTCCAATCTATAGGTTTGCCCGTTTAGCGTTCGTTCTACAGGTTTGTAATATGCTCCATCTAACGTCAATCGACGCATATCGTACCAACGTAAATCTGTACCGACAAATTCCCGTCTACGCTCATCAATTACTGCCTGTAGGAGATCGCTCTGTATATCGGCTGCTGTGAGTGCAACATAATCTACCGTTCTAAAACGTTTCATACGTAGCGCGTTTAGCAGTTCCACTGTTTTGGCCACATTGTTTTGCCTGGCATACACTTCGGCACGGTTTAAGTAAATTTCTGGTGTGCTTAGCCCCACTACTGCGTAGAACGATCCGGATTTAGTCGGCTTCATATATTTGAAGCCATTTAAGCTCGCATTATTTTCCAGAAAATGTGTGAGACGGAGATCCTTAACATCGTATAAGGCAACTAATTCAGCATTTATTGGGCCTGTCACACTACCAGAACTCAGCTTGGAAAGAATCACTTCAGGATCATCGATCACCTGCGGATATGTGGCATCGACATAGTCAGCTACATTAATCAATTCTGGGTTCAAAGCTAGTGCTCTATCAGCATTCTCCGCGGCTTTTTCAAAGTCGCGCATTGTCATATACACACGAGTCAACAATGCGTAAACAGCAAGTTTAGATGGATGGTGATTTATCGCCGGACGATTAGGCAATACATCGATAGATTGCTCAAGATCCGTAACTATTTGTTGATAAACAGTTTGCAAAGGAGCTCTATTCAGCTCTTGAAAAAGATCTGGGCGCAACAACAAAGGTACGCCGAGCTGGTTTGCCGCCGTTGAAGGATTATAAATCTGCGCATATTGGTTAACTAAAGAAAAATAAGCAAATGCACGATGTACTCTAGCTTCTGCAGCGATTATCTGCTTCTGACTTTCACTGCCGTCTGCACTCTCCATGACACCTTGCAATATCTCATTCGCCACATACACGTGTTTGTACAAGTTGTTCCATCCTATATCTTGTTGATCGTCCCCATAAAAACTTTCACTCCAAAGAAATGCTTTCAACACCTGCTCGCCCCATTGATTTGCGGCTGCTTGAGAAGGTGTACCAGAAATGTCATCATTCGAGATAATCGGCATAATACTCGTGGTCTGAAAATTAACTCGGTTATTTATCAGATACTGGTAATCATTGGTTGTTTTCAACGTTCGAGAACCATAAGTATCTATTTCCACATACTTTCTGCAACTACCAAAAAGCAGCGACACAAGTATCAAAACTGCATATAGTTTACTATCTTTTATTTTCATATCGGTAACTTTTAATTGATTAAAAAGAAGCATTTAAGCTAAAAAAGAATGAAGTAGCTGGTGGCAAACTCGAATAAATATCCGTCACACGATAAACAGGATCCACCCCATCTTTATTTTTACGCCAAATAATTCCGAGATTACGCACAGCTCCATTTAAAGCAACACTCTTGAATGGAGTTCTAGTTAGGATATGCTGAGGCAATACGTATCCGATATCTACCTGCTGTAATCGCACATGGCTACCGCTTATTACCAGTTCGTTGGCATTGGCATATCGAGAAACGCTGTTAAATTGCCAGCCGTCATTGACAATGGCAGGAATGTTTGTGGATGCTTCGTCCCCTGCTTGCTGCCATCGTTGTGCTAGATCTGCCTGCATACCTATAGCTCCTGAATAAAAATTCCATTGCGGATAATTTTGAACAGAAAGCCTCCGGATTACATGTCCTAATTCGTATGTCATACGAACTCCCAAAGAAATGCCTTTATAATTAAACGTATTAAACAAACCGCCCACATATGGAGGAGTTGTTCTTCCCACCAACAGCAGATCGTCCGCGCTTAGCGTGTTTATTCCTTGATCTACTGCCAAAATACTGCCATCTGCTTTTTTGATCTGCGATCGTCCTTGACTATCCAATCCTCCCCAGTTGTATGCATACATATAATCCACAGGAAGGCCTACGATAGGTCTAGAACCAGCTATTAGTTGTGAAACATTTGTTAACTTCTCAAAACGAGAATCACTGACTTCATTGCTATTGAATCCCATGTTAAACATACTAGACCAACGGAAATCGACACGCTGGATCCAATTTGCATTCAGTCCCAGATCTACACCATGCGCTTTCATCGTTGCACTGTTGAAGGTCAATTGCGTCCAACCGTATGTCGGATTAAATGGCAAACTGTGTAGAATATCGGAAACGCGTTTTTGATAATAGTCTACTGTAAACTGTAAGCGGTTATCCCAAAGACCATAGTCTAGCCCTAAATTGAGGGTCTTTATTTTCTCCCAGCTGATTTGGTTGTTTGCCGGAGATTCAATTGTAGCCACGCCCTCACCCGTTTGGTTGTCTGAAGAGGTCGTGATTACAACCTTACTCCCCACACCAAATGGCATTGTTCCATTTACGCCGTAAGTAACTCTTAGCGCGAGCGCGTCAGCCCAATTTGCGGATTGCATAAACGCCTCTTTCTTGATATCCCATTTTGTTCCGACAGACCAAAGCGGTTGCGCTCGTTGCGCTCGTGACGCTCCTACCACCGTAAAATCATCAAAACGAATACTTCCAGAAACCACATACCTACTGTTAAAAGCTGATAGCGCAGTATTGGAATAATAAGATAATGCGCGCGTAATATTTTTTCCTACGGTAGCATTTCCAGGGAAACTTGCCCCCCAACCATCAATGGTATCGTATCGATCATTTGGCTTATAAACAGAATTGACAAACGTGAAGGGGTCAAATCCGATAAAATTTCCAGTGGATGATCGATGGCTATTTTCTTTTATTTCACTACCGCCTATAAAAGCTAGATTAACAAGTCCATTATTTCCAAAATCCTTATTGATGTTCACTTGCGCGCGCACCGTATATTGAAACCCGTTATAATTGCGTACACCTAAATTTCCGCCCACCGGATAATTGTAAACTAAGTTCCCATCATCGTTGACGGTTGTTCCATAATTAATAGCATTGCGCATGTTATAACTATCCACAAAATCTATATTCTCGGAATTATCCAATTTACGTTGTAATTGTCCCATCACGGAGAAATTAGCCCAGCTTGTCAATTTAGTATTTACATCTAAATGCATACGGAGACTATGAGTTTGGTCATTATATTTCGAAGTTTCCAATTCCTCTAGCGGACTATAGGTCCAATCCAAATACCCTAAACCTTCGAAGTATTGCGCTACTTCAGGTCTATACCGCAGATACTTCTTCACCAAACTACCACCATCGTCTTTCAGCAGATCATAGGGTAGCAAACCACCCATCTGCGGGTTTGTTGAAAGCGCGTTGATGGTTGCTGTATTCGTAAGGGAGTTGCCGTAATTGTAATTGATTCCTGTTGCAATTCTGACGCGATCGTTAAATAAATCATTCGTCAAATTTGATGTCAGGTTTAATGTTTCACCTTTATTTGCTCGAAATACCGGAACGTCTTTACTATAATTACCAGACACAAAAAAATTACTTTTTGAAGTTCCTCCCGAAAAAGAAACGCCATATTGCTGGGATGTTGCATTTTGCATCAAAAGATCTCTAATTTGACCTCTGTTATCTATGCCTCCCAACCGGCTTAGTGCGGCATCCCTTTCTTCTTCTGTCGCTGTGCCACGCTTCACGCGGAACATCCACTCCAACGACTCTGTAAGCGGAGCATTGGTGTTCATTGTTCCCCAATAAGTGGTGTTATCATTAATCATATCCTTATTAAATAGCTCACGTTCCAAATCGATATATTCGCCCGTGGTCATCCTATTTAATTTCTTCAAATCAGCCGGCGCGGAAACGCTCACTGTACTATTAAAGTTTACTTCGGTCGGTTTATTTCGTCCTTTCTTTGTTTCGATCACAATAACACCATTCCCAGCTTTAGCTCCCCAGATAGAGGCTGCGGCTGCATCCTTCAACACCGTGATGCTTTCGATATCATTTGGATTTAACTGCGATAATACCGCGCCGCCCCCTCCTTGTAAAGAACTTTTATCAGTAAGTTTAAAGCTTTCGTCTCTATTTTCCGCCATAGGAAAACCATCGATAACAATCAAGGGATCTCGCGTTGCACCCACACCAAAACTGTTGGCTCCGCGAATCTGAATGGCATTTGTCTTGGGATCGACGTAAACGCCGGGAACCAATCCTTGTATACGCTCCATAATATTGATTGTTGGCGTTTCCTGAATTTGCTTTGACGAGATTGTACCAAAAGAACCTGTAGCCCTTTCTTTAGGCAGTTGTGTATAACCCATTGACACCACCTCCACATCTTCAATCAGGTTGATGGCTTCACCCATGGTTACATTGATTTCCGTGTTGCTACCGATCACCCTACGCTGCGGCTCCATGCCCACATACGAGAAAATCAGCGCCTCGGCTGGCTCCTGCAGGCGTATGGTAAAATGTCCATCGCTGCTGGTCGTCACCCCATTGCGCACGGCATAGCCATCGGGCAGCACCGTCACACCAACGAGCGCCTGTCCTTTGGCATCCTTCACATTGCCCGATAGCACCTTCCAAAAGCGGCTGTCGCCATCGTTATCCTTGGCTCCACGGCTATCGCGGATTATGGTGTAATAATTATTTTGCACATAGAGAAACAGGAATCCATTGGGATACAAGAGTTCCTTCAGCACCGATTCAATCGGTTTCTTTTTATCTTTCGGTTGCATATCTGCAGGCACCTGCGCCTGTTTCAATAAGCCTTCTTCGTAAGAAAATTTCGTCCCGTATATGCGGGTCACCTCGCTCAGTGCTTGTGCAAGGCTCACCCTCTTTTGGGCATAGCCACCGGCATATGCCAGCAGGCAGAGCAGCAGCAGGAGTAATTTTGGCTTCATAAATGTTGATCAATTAGTGGTTGATTGTTCTAGTTAGGGTTGATAAATATTTGTTTGTTATCCACACGTATACGTACATCCATCGTGTGTTTGAGGACAAAGAGGATATCGTTGATACTCTTCACCGGAATGGTCCCTGTTAAGCGCTTATTTAGGAGACTTGAATCCTGAAGAATAACCTGATAGCCATAATTATCTTCCAGCACATCGATGATGTTCGCTAGGTTGTCGTGTTCTACATTAAGTTCGCCGCGCGTCCACGAAGAAACGCCATCGACATTTTTCTGCACAATCTGTTCGGCCTGTGCCTGCTCATCGTAGACAAAGGTTTCGCCCGGCAGCAGCATCCTATCCAGTCCTTTGTCGCCTTGAATACGCACGCTCCCTTCAAAGAGTGTCACCTCGATGCGTCCACGGCGATCCTTCACATTAAAGGTGGTTCCCAACACCGTGAGGGATAGGTCGCCCACATGCACCACAAACAGATCGTTCTGGCGCAGGCGATTTTTGAGGGCGGTATGCTTCACCTGAAACATCCCCTCTCCTTCAAACCATACTTCGCGCGGCTTGTCCGTTTTCCAGTTGCGCACATAGTGCAGCTTAGAGTTGCTGTTCAGCTGTATGCGCGATGCATCGGGCAGCAGCACCTCCCTACGTTCGCCAAAGGTGGTGCCCAGCTGTTTGGTACCAAATTGGCTTACCTCATAGATCAAGATCACCGCTAGAAATAAGGCCGCAATACCGGCCGACCAGCGCAAGCTTTGGTAGATGCGACGCACGCGTACCTGCTGCCGCGCGTAGCTCGGCAATCGATCTTGAACAGCTTTCCAACGCGATTCTGCCGATCGCTTGCCCACATATGGCCTTTGGCTTTGTATCAGCACTATCCAGCTTTCGGCCACCGCCATCTCCTCGGCAAGGGCAGGATACACCTCCGCCAGCGCTGCCCAAAAGAGCTGCGCTTCCTTGTCGCCCGTCAGGATGCTGTCGGTAAACCTGCTGTCTTGAAAAAAATCGACGGCCTTAAAATCTTTGTATGTCAAAAACGTGGGTTCCATGTGCTGATTTATTAGATATATACCCGGGCTTCAAAAATTACCCCAGTTGTTTTTAATTTTTTTTATTTTTTTTCTAGAAAGACTATCAAGAACTCAACATATGCGCATCGGCATTGCCAAATAGCAAAAAAAGGCCGCGATAGCGATGCATTGTGCTAATGGATAATATACCCCAATACGGCAACAGGCATGAAATTTTGATTATGATATAGTGAACTTAAGAAGAAGACGAACGGAGGTGCGCCACGAGGGCAAGCAAAGCAAGTAAATGAATAGGTCCCATATATTTCCGCAAACTGTCCATCGCCCGGTAAAACAGTTTGTATGTATCTTTTACCGATAGTCCCATAATATCGGATATCTCCTCGTAGCTCAGCTCTTCGAAAAAGCGCAGGTGTATCACCTCCCGCTGCCGCGCCGACATCTTCTGTAGCGCTAGAGCCAGCTGTGTGCGGATCTCCTCCAAGCGCTCTTTGCGCATAATGTCCACATCGTGGGGCAACTCGATATCAAAGGGCAGGCTATCGCTGGCCATATGCTGCAAGCTGAAAAAACGGTTGGCACGCTCCAATTTGCGGGTCAGGATGCGTCGGAAAGATTTTAACAGGTAATTTTTAACGGAAGCCGTATCGCCTAGATTTTCGCGGTTGTACCATAGCTTCACAAAGAGCTCCTGCACGGCATCATCTATCAGATCCTCATCTTGGGTAAACTTATAGCCGTAATTGAACAACAGGGATTGGTAGCGCTCAAAGATATGCTTGAACGATGCCTCATCGCCCACGCGAAACATCTCCCACCACTGTAATTCATCTTTCATTTGAAAGCTCAGGATATTCTAAATAATCTGCTAGTAAGTAAATTGTGCAGTTAGACCAAGTATTGCCAATTTGCTACGGTTTCCAAATGTAGAAAATTTTCCAATAAAACAGACAATGCCCCTTAAGGTTCTAAGCAACATCAACATACAATTTTCACAAAAAAAATGGTTATTTTTCAGTATTTGAAGCTAATTGCGGCCTACGTACCTTTGAAAAAATTAGTAAAAATTAACAGATAGAAAAAATTCCCCTTAGCATGAAAACCAACAAACTTTCCCTCACTATGTTACTCTTAGTCTGCGGCATCGGCCTAAGCCAAGCGCAGAAACTCGATAAAATGACTTGGTTTAACGAACCCAGCACCTGGGAAACTAGCGACAATAGCCTGCGCATGTTTGTCACGCCAAAGACCGACTACTGGCGTATATCCCATTATGGATTTACGGTAGACGATGCTCCATTTCTATACAGCAACCGTGGTGGCGAGTTTGAGGTGAAGGTGAAGATCTATGCCGACTACAAGGCGCGCTTTGACCAGTCGGGCCTTATGTTACGCATAGACCATCAAAATTATATCAAAGCGGGAATCGAATTTGTGGATGGCAAGTACAACCTTAGCACGGTGGTTACCCACAACACCAGCGACTGGAGCGTCATCACGCTGGAGAAGCCCATCCCTTTTGTTTGGATCAAGGCAGTACGCCGCCGCGATGCTGTCGAGGTATTTTACTCCTTTGACGATAAAACCTACACCATGATGCGCAATGCTTGGCTACAGGATAACCACCCGGTGATGGTGGGGTTAATGGCCGCCAGTCCCGATGGTGATGGCTTTAACGCTAGTTTTGAGCACTTCAGCATTCAGCACCTACCCGACGAACGCCGCGAAGAGTGGTTGAAGAAGTAGGGAAGGAAGTGATGTGGTGATGAAGTGACGAGGTGACGGAGTGATATGGTGACGAGGTGACGGGCTGATAGCGGTAACCTTAAGATTTAACACCATTCTATCTACATACTCAGTACTAACTACTATATACTTTCTTGTCCCTAAGCCCGGGACAGGGTTTTGCTTACTTTTGTGGGGCAAAAGTAAGCAAAACCCTGTCGCTAATTTTTGTTGCATCCTTATTGGGCAGTGCATGGGCAAGTGTCTACAGACGCAACAAAAATGATGCGACCTTGCTGTTCATATTGAGCAGGTGCGGTAATGGTAAAGTTTGTGAATTTAGTGCTGAGGTGATGTGGAGATGAAGTGACGAGGTGACGACGAAGTGATATGGTGATGAAGTGACGGGCTGATACCGGTAATCCTCAAATTTACCGCTTCCCTTATCGCACTACGCAATACGCACTACCCACTACGCCAATGTAACGATCAAGATATCGCTGAGCAGCAGACATCTTGATCGTTTAATGTTAAAGCTGCGTTACGATTTGCGTGCGTCCTTGCTTAAGTCCTTTTGCACGGGCATGGACCTCAATTTTTCCAGCTTGCTCCGAAGCTTGCACGATCAGCGTCATCTGTCCATTGAACAGGCGCATTTCCGGCACATGAAAAAGCTCTAAACTTGTTGGATCGCCGTTGGCCACAGCCTTAAAGCTTCCAGCACCTTTCACCTCAAATTTCACGGACGAACTATCCAGCGGGCACAGGTTTCCCGCTTTATCGACCGCCTTCACGCGGATGTAAGATAGCGATCGCCCATCGGCCAAGATACTATCCTGCGCAGGTTCGAGCACGATATTGTAAGGTTTACCCGCCGTATGCACCGTCTTTTCTTCTACGGCTTTACCCTGTTCATCATAGGCAACCACCTTGAGTTCGCCTGGTTCGTAAACCACATCCATCCACATCAAGCGGTAGCGATGCTGCAGTGAGCTATTGTTTTTACGCTGCACGCCTTGGCTCTTGCCGTTCACAAAAAGTTCGGCACTGGGATAGTTGGTATACACAAACACCGGCGTCTGCTCGCCAACACGGTCGTTCCAGGTCCAGTGCGGCAATATATGCAAGGTATTGGCTGTTTTGTTCCACACACTGCGGTACAGGTAATAACGGTCTTTGGGGATACTGGCCAAATCAATAATACCAAACATCGAGCTGTGGTTGGGCCAAGCATCTGTATCGTAGGGCGAAGGCTCACCAAGGTAATCAAAGCCCGTCCATACAAACTGGCCCATCGTCCAATGGTGGTCGTCAGCCAACGCAAAATCCTCGTCCGGAAGGTTAGACCAAGAGCAATGTTCCATATCGTAGGACGATGATTGATGATCCGGATAGAGTGCATCGCCCAGCTTACGCACCGGAAACTTATACACCCCTCTAGAGCTTACCGTAGACGCGGTCTCTGATCCCAACACCAAGTTTTGCGGCAATTTAGCGTAGGCCTCTTCATAGCGGTGCGCGCGGTAGTTTAAGCCAGGGATGTCGAGCATGCTCGCAAAGCCATTTTCCAATACGCAGCTCACCTGATCCATGCCGCAGGTAACAGGTCGCGTGGGATCTTCACGGTGGCAAATATCTTGTAAGTAAGAAGCCACCTTGTAACCATCGGGGCGGCATTGTGTAGGCACCTCGTTGCCTATGCTCCACATCACGACCGACGGGTTATTCCTAAAATGGTGAATCATATTGACCATGTCGCGTTCAGCCCATTCGTCAAAGAAGCGGTGATAGCCATTTTCACATTTCGCTATTTCCCATTCATCGAAGGGCTCAATCATCATCATCATGCCCAGTTCATCGCAAAGCTCCACCAGTTCGGGCGCCGGCATATTGTGCGCTGTACGCACAGCATCACAGCCCATGTCTTTTAACAGTTGCAATTGGTAGCGAAGCGCCGACACATTGATGGCTGCACCCAGCGGCCCCAAGTCGTGATGGTTGCATACCCCTTGAAATTTGCGTAGCTTACCGTTTAGGTAAAAGCCCTTATCAGCCACAAAGCGTATCTCGCGCATGCCAAAACGCGTGGTGTAGGTGTCAACAAGCTTCCCATCAACAAATATCTGCGACGATGCTTGATACAAAGCAGGTTGCTCAGGGCTCCACAAGGCCGGATCGCGCACCTCAAAGTTTTGAACAAAGGGTTGTCCGTAGTTTAATTTCTGCTGGTTTTCCTTATGTGCCACCACATTGCCTTGGGCGTCGATAATGTCTGTCAGCACACGCAGCAACTTACCATCGGCCTGCGCCAGTTTGGTTTCCAGACGCACCGAAGCTATGCTATCCGTCACATAGGGCGTTGTCACATAGGTTCCCCATATCGGCACATGAATATCCTCCGTTACGATGACATGCACGTTGCGATATAGCCCTGCACCGGGATACCAACGGGAAGATTGCGGTTTATTTTCCAATCGCACGGCAATTTTATTTACCGTGCCATCCGTGTGAATAAGGTCGGTCACGTCACAGTGAAAAGCGTTATAGCCATAAGGCCAGAAACAAGCCTCTTTTCCATTGACGTACACCCGTGCTTCACTCATGGCACCATCAAATTTCAATTGTACACGCTTCTTACCCGCCCCAAATTTGGGCACGGTAAAATTATTGCGATACCAGCCCACGCCCACATAAGGCAGCCCGCCAGTCCTGCCCGTTTTTACCGTCGCCTTTTTTTCCCCATTTTGGGTCACCGCAACTTCCTGTAGGTCGTGTGCACGATCAAAAGGACCAGCAATAGCCCAGTCGTGCGGCACCGTCACCATCTGCCAACGGCTGTCGTCGAAGGTATTCGTTGCCGCATCTGCTGCATCGCCTTGAAAAAAGCGCCAGTTCTTTTCCAAGGTAAAGGATTCGCGTACCGTTTGTCCATATAGCAGGGACGGGATAAGGCCTATAAAACATAAAAAAGCGGAAACAAACTGCAGTACGTTATTCATTATATTGGGTTTTAGGTATCTAAACTTACGTCATTTTATCGAGAAACAGGGATGTCGCATGCAATCGAATCCCTGTCTCCGTTCTAAGGATTACTACTAACTGCTTATTTAAACGCATTGAACACGCGCGTAGGTCGGCCGTTGTTATCAAACGCTCCAAGGGTATATCCATTCCAGCCCGCATAAGCTAGGGGCTCCCAGTAGAATACGCCCAACACCCTATCGTCAGGCAGCTTGTTTACAGCCTGCAACAAATCTGTCAGCCAGAGCTCGGCCACTTCCGCCTCATCCCAGCTCATGCCCACTTCACAGATCATCACTTCCGAGCCATATCGGCTCCACATATCGTTAATATTCTGTACGCAGTCGCTGTTCCGCTGTTGCCAGTTATCCTTCGTCGGATAAAGCGACATGCCGATTACATCCCATTTACCACCATTGGTCTTTAAGCCATCAAATAACCAGCGAAAGAGCCCATTGTCGTAGCCATTATGTACGTGCACAATCACCTTCGCTTCCGGAAAAACAGCTTTCACCGCATCATATCCGGCATTGTTCAGTGCCGCATAATTCGCCATGTTTACGGATGCTTTCCCCTCATCCCATAGCATACCATTACCGGTTTCATTGCCCACCTGCACCCACTCTGGCGTTATCGCATTGCTTTTCAGCAATTGCAACACCTCTTGCGTGTGCTGTGCCACAGCCGCCTTTAGCTGCTCGAAAGATAGATCGGCCCAAGCAGCAGGTTTGGTTTGCTGCCCCGGGTCGGCCCACGAGTCGCTGTAGTGAAAGTCCACCATGAGGCGCATGCCCAAATGTTTAGCGCGGCGCGCCTTCACCAAAAGATCTTCTTTATTGCACCATCCGTTCTGCGGATCCACCCATACGCGCAGGCGCACCGCATCCATCCCCAACGATTGCAGCAATTTTATTCCGTCCACCGACGCACCGCCGGCATTATAAAACTGTATGCCAGATGCCTCCATCTCGGTAATCCAGCTCACATCAGCGCCTTTAGCCAGCGCCAAGGGCGCCTGTTCCGGCGTTGCGGTCGTTTTGTCATCGCAGCTCTGTAATGCTAGCGCCACGACCAAAAAACCTATATATTTCTTCCAACTTTTCATTGTATTTTTTCTTTAAAATCCACCCATTTATTCGCACTCCGGTCAGCTATTACTCTACCGTATAGGTAAATGCCTTCGGGTCACTTAAGTCGAGGACGAGCGTGTGCGTACCTACCTTGTCGTAGGCAAATCCGCTAGCATCCGCAGTATACAGCGTACATACCCCCTCCTCTTCAGCTGCACCAAAAAACCAAGTCCAGCTGCCATTGATCAACACCTTGATGCCCCATTGTTGAGCGCTCGTGGTTGTAATCGTAGCTTTCCATACTTTGGCTACCTGATCGTAGGTCATGGGCGTCGCCGTGGTACTCCAACCGTTGAAGTCGCCGGTCACGGCCAACGATTCCACCACCGTCTCCTTCCAGGTCAATTTGTTTACATCTGCCGTCAGGTATAGATAGCCCCCATTGCTGGTCCAGCAGTTCCATCTATCGGCGCCACTATAAAGGATATATTGGTTGCCATCCACCGGATAGGAGCCATAGATCAACGAGGCGTTGGCACTTTCCTCGTTCGTCAGGTAAAAGTTATACCAGGGGTCAACTTTGACAAAGCCATCATACATACCATCCTCTTTTCGAGCGCAAAGCTTCCACGGAAACTGCGTCAATTCTTTATTGGCCATATACAGGTAATCCGCGTCCGCTATGGGTTCATAAGGCGTGATGGCAATCGCCACAACGTTGCTGTAGCTAATCTCCTTGTTCGCCGCCAAGCGGGAGGCCACGCGCGCATAGAGCGTTTTGCTTTCACCGGCCACGAAGCCCATGCCCAGCACAAGGCTGTTGAGCTGCTCGTTTGTGTAGCTTAGGGATGCGGGCACCTGCTCGATCTGCTTTGCTACCGTCGCAAAGGAAGCGTCGGTCGCAAATTCCACGCGGTTCTTTAGCGTCGATTGGGCAATAGGCTGGGCACTGTGCAAGGTCGACTCCTCCCAAACCAACTGCAGGGCCAGCTTCTTCCGTGCTGTCGCATCCAGCTGCACATCCAGTGCACTGCTGTGCAGTATCGCCGGTTCAAAGCCCGAGATAGCGGGCTGTCCTCCCTCCTTTTTGCAGGCCATGACAAGCAAGGCCATTGCACAAATAATCAATTTTTTCATGATAGGTATAATTCGTTAATGGTTACCGTGTTTAGTATCCCGTGTTCTGTATTAAGTTGGGGTTTGCTGTCATGTCTGTGGTGGGTATAGGATACAGGTTAAACTTGTTATCCACACTACGTCCATTGACATCGCCACCCTTCCACTGCCAGAGGTAGCTGTTTCCCGTGAATCGACCAAAGCGAATCAAATCCGTCCGTCGGGTACACTCCCAAAAAAGTTCTCGTCCGCGCTCCTCCAATATAAAATCCAGCGTGAGTTGCGCTTGCCCTATGTTGCCGGTTGTGCCGCCAAAAGCGCGCTGCCGCAGTTGGTTAACGAGTGCCAGTGCTTCCGTTGCGCTACCGCCACCACCACGCAGCACCGCTTCCGCATACATCAGGTACACATCGCCCAAGCGAATCATCGGAAAATCGGTACTCACCAAGCCCTCATCAGTCTTGTAGGTGCCGTCATCCTTCAGGTTGGTAAATTTCACCAGTCCATAGCCTTGGCTTGATGAAGAAGGGTCGTCCACGTCCAGCGATTGTCCATTTTTCCAGAGGTCCCCCCGTTTATCGTTTGTATTAAATATGCCGACAAACTCACGCAGGGTCCGAAAACTGTTCCATCCCGATAGTACGCCATAGTTGGCCGCTTGCATGCTACCCACAATAGGGCCATTCACCAAATAGGTTGTGGCGCCCCAAGTTGTGGTACGTTCTACATCCGCTTGAATCGGAAAAATGATCTCATTGATACGTTTATCGTTATCGGCATTAAACAACTGCTTATAGTCAGCGTTTAAGCTATATCCACTGTCAATCACCTTTTTGCTTGCGGTTACTGCATCGGCGTAGCGAGCCGTGCCCGTGTACACCTGCGCGTTGAGGTAGTTTTTAGCCAACAGCGCCCATGCTGCCGCTCGGCTCACACGTCCATATTGATTTTGGCGTGCCTCAGGCAGTAGTTCCGCAATTTGGGTGAGCTCCTGCTCGATATAGGCAAACAGATCGGCCCGTGCTATACGCGGAGGAAAAAATGCCGCTACGGCATCTTTCTCTGTCACGAAGGGCACATTGCCATAAAGATCCATCGCGTGGCTATAGGCCAGCGCGCGCACAAAACGTGCTTCGGCAGCAAAACTGGCTATTTCACGTTGGTCGGCATCGCCAAACTGCGCGATCTTCTCGGCTGTCGCGTTGCGCAGAAACTCGTTACACAGTGCCACGGTATAGTATATGCGGTAGTACATGGCGTTTACCCAGGTGTCAGATGCTCCCCAGGTCATGTATTGCAATTCCACCATATTGTCGCCCCCTGCCCAGGTATAGATCACCTCATCTGTAGGCACCTCCTGCAGGTTGAAGTATACCCGAAGATAGCCCCACGTAGCGGTGGCACTGGCCATATCCGGATCAGCATCGCCGCGACCATTGCCCGCCACGGCAAACGAGCCATACACCTTGGCCAATACCGAGCGATAACCGTCTACCGAGGTGTACACTGCCTCCGACGTCGTCTCTACGGAAGGATATTGATCCAAATCTTTCGTGCAGCCAAGTAGCAAAAACAAGATCGACAACAAGCTACAGCTGTATATTTTTATATTTTTCATCACACACATATTATGTCTATCAAACCAATTAAAAATCAAGATTCAAGCTCAGCGAGAAGGTCCGCGAACGCGGATAGAAGGAGCTATCAAAACCACTCGGTACCTCCGGATCTATACCGCTGTACTTGCTGATCACGAATACATTCTGCACAACGGCTCCTGCCCGTAAGTTGGATATTTTGCCCAGTTTACCAAAGCTGTAGCCCAGAGAGATATTCTCCATACGCAGGAAGGAAGCATTCTCTACGTAGTAGTCCGAGTAATACTGTCTACTTTGAAAACCCGTATTGAGGTAGTCACGGTGCAGGTTGTTGATCGCCGGATCCACGTACTGTACCGTTTCCCAAGCACTTAGGTTCATTTTCGTATTATTGAACACATAGTTGCCCACATTGGCTCGTAGCGTGGTCGCGGCCGACCATTTCTTGTAGGTCAACTGGGTATTGAAACCAAACAGCCATTTAGCCGCCGGCGATTGGTAGCGATACAGATCTTTCTCGTCAATTGCACCATCGCCGTTCAGGTCGGCATAAATGCCTTCCAAGGGCTTTCCGCCCTCGTCATACAGCTGTTTGTAGACGTAGAACATGTAGGGTTGGTATCCTGTCGTCAAGATCTGTATGCCGCGGCCGCTCACTACCGGGCCTACATAGGTGCCCACCGAGTTCGCATCCTGCACCAAGGCTATATTCGTGACCTTAATATGCTGGTTTGTCGCATTCACGTTGACCTCCCAGCGTAGGTTATCCGTTTGTATCGGCACTGTATTCAGTTGAAATTCCAGACCACTGCTTTCCACGTTGCCCACATTGATTGTTGCATTCTGGTCAAAGTTTGTCCCAGCGGCAACTGGCACGTTGGCCAATAGATCGTGTGTTTTACGGGTATAGTATTCTACCGATCCCGATACACGGCCCTGCCACAGCGAGAAATCCACGCCATAGTTGAAAGCCTTGGTGGTTTCCCAGCGCAAATCCCGATTGTAAACCGAAGGGCGGTACACCAAGTGGTATTGATCGCCGAAGCGGTATTGGGCATACTGTGTACCCAGGTTATAGACCGGCAGGTATTCATAGTTGCCGATGCCCTCCTGCTGCCCCGTCACCCCATAGCTGGCCCGCAGCTTCAGGTCGTCCAAAAACGAAACATCTTTCAGGAAAGACTCCTCCGAGAGGCGCCAGGCCAAGGCCAGCGATGGAAATGTACCCCACCGGTTCTCTGGGCTAAAGCGTGAAGTGCCGTCCTTACGGATCGTGGCCGTGAGCAAGTAGCGGCTATCAAAGTTGTAGTTCAACCGACCATACCAAGAGATAAGGGCATGTCTTTCGTCCGACGCGATAGCCGTAGAGCGCACATCCCCTAAATCATTAAGGTACACAATGGGTGGGCGTTCCGCGCTCCAATATTGGTAGTCATGTCCTGCTGTCACCTCCACCGTACTTTTTATAGCGGGCAAGCTCTTGTTGTAGTTCAGGTATCCCGTAAACAATCTATTTTCCAGCGTTTGTGCATAGCGATCATATGCCCCTTGAATGGTGAAGTTGTTGGCTGCGCTGGCCGGGATATGGTTAAAGCCATTTCCTTTGGCATAGTCGTAGCCTAAAGTTACATGCGCTTTCAATTCCGGCAAGAAATGGAATTTGTAGTCCATATCTAAGTTTCCGATGCCGCGATTTACCGTGCTGCGGTGTCGCTCTTGGTTCAATAAACCTAAGGGATTTAGATTGGCCCCCGTAGCCGGCAGACCGGCATTGTCTAGGCTCTCATAGTAACCACCATAGGTATCCAAGCCTGAATAAATTGGCTGTGTAGGGTTAAACGCAATGGCCGACCATATCGCATCTGTATTGGCAAAACGGTTATTGTTGCGCGCGCCCTTCAGGTTAAGGTTTACGGATAAATGCTGATCAAAGAATGTAGGGCTCAGCACCAAGGATCCGGTCATACGTTCGCTGCGATCGGTACGCAAGGTACCTTGCTGGTCATAGTAGCCCACCGAAGCGCGAAAAGGCAAGGTCTTGGCAATCTTCCCCTGTAGGCTCAGGTTGTTGTCTGTGCCTATGGCCTGCTGAAATACCTGGTCGAGCCAGTCTGTGGAAGCTTCCCCCAAAAGTGCCTTCTGTGCGGCTGTACCCCGGCTGTTGATCAGCTCGGCAAATTCATCGCGCGACATCATATCCGCGACGCCCAGTGCCTGCTGCATCGATACGATAGAGGAGAAAGAGAGGCGCAAGGCGTCGCCTTTACCTTTCTTGGTCGTGATCAGTAACACCCCGTTGGATGCACGCGAACCATAGATTGCCGTAGCCGATGCATCTTTGAGCACCGTCATGCTTTCGATATCATTGGGATTGATCAAGCTCAAAAAGTTACCGCTATTTCCGCTGATGCCGCCTGTTTCCAAGGGCACCCCATCCAACACAATTAGCGGATCGTTGCTGGCGCTCAACGAGGCACCACCACGAATACGGATGCTGCTTCCTGCCGAGGGGGACCCACTGTTGGACATGACCTGCACCCCAGCCGTCTTACCGTTTATCAATTGTTCGGGCGAGCCTACCAAACCCGTGTTAAAATCTTTACTGCTTACGGTGTTTACTGCGCCCGTCAGATCTTTTTTGGTTGTGCTGCCATAGCCCACCACCACCAGCTCCTCCAGTTCATTGCCCGTTGGCTTCAACTGCACATCCAACGTCGTTCCCGTCACTTGAAGTGTTTGGCTACTGTAGCCCAAAATAGAGAACGCCAGTTGTGTTTTGCCCGTCGGCAACAGCACACGATAGGAACCATCTTCCCCGGTCGATGTGCCCACCGTTGTTCCCACCACGAGTACCGTTACCCCCGCCATGGCCTCGCCGTTTTCATTACGCACGATACCACGCACCTCCTGCTGCCATGCCGATCTCAGGCTACTGCTGGGCCTCGGGATAGCTGCATGCACTGTCGTCGCTAGCCCCAATGTGGATAGCAGCGACAAGCCTAACACACTTGTTTTAAATGCAAAACCCTTCATTCTATTAGATTTATATTCGTTTATAATTTAGCTTTTACTCCTGTTGTATTTCTTTGCTTTCCTATTCCAGCCACACGGCGCCTATCGTCAGGCTTGCCCCTTGGCTGCTAGGCTCCGTTGTTGCTATCAGCAATTGCTCCAATGCATCCTTTCGGAAGGGAATGTCCACTTGCGGATGGAAATAGCGGGGCAAAAACGATGGGAAAGGAGCCGGAAGCAAGGTTGTAGGCACGAGCTTCAAGTCAGCAAGCGCAATACGAAACACGCCGAGCTTGTCTTTAGTCGGTTGCACGGTACTGCAGTAGGTATATCCGCTGTTTGTTAGCAAGCCTACGGCCAATGCACCTGTCGTTCCCTGCAGTTGCACACAGAGTGTATCCGCCTGTTTCAAGCCTTTTGGCCTGTTCAGCAATACATCCGCTATATCCTTCTTCCAAAAATAGCGGGCAGCGGTATCCTTCCCGTGCAAGGCATAGGTCCATTGCGCAGGTTCTACATAACTTGCTTGGCTAAGCTTGGCCGTGCTATAAGCCGTCTCGGGGATGGCATACATGGCAAAAGGACTGTCCTTCCCTGCCCCATAGGCCAATAAGATAGGTTGCGTCGAATCAGCAAGCTTGCTGCTCCAATACTGGCTTACTTCATAGTCCCAAGCCAAAGGCTCCCCCGGTCGGTTATCCGGGTAGGTGTAGCGTTTTCCATCGGCAAACACCGTAACTGTATACCGCAGCACATCCCCCTGTAGCAGGTCTGTTGGCAGTTCTACGCTGTAATCGTAGGCTCCCAGCTGTTGCAGCTTAAAATAAGCATTATCATCCTTCCAAAAGGATATATTGTCGGTTTGTAAAATAACGGAATCGGGCTTTTGAGCAGCCATGAGCTTAAACGTTAAGCGCTGTGCCTCTCCTTTTTCCAGAACGGGTGCCGCTGTATGCGTTAACACTGGCGTATGCAAAGTAGAAGCTGCCGGTGCATAAAATTCACCCAGTTTACCTTGGTTCCATGGCGTTTGCGCCGTCCAACTCTTGCGCGCTGATAGGTTCGCACGCTTCAATAGGTAAACACCGGGCCGTACGGTAAAATTAGCACCATCCACCCGTAAATTCGTTGTAGCGCTGTCCATCGGTTGCACGGTAAATTGTGTCCCCAAGTCAGGTAGCTCCACACGCATATCCTGCTCGCCATACATAATGAGCATCACCTCCCGGGTTAGCGAGGGCTTGGCAAAGGGATCGTGCTGTTGCAGTACATCAGGCATCAGCTCCAACCGCCAAAGTCCATCTTCCAGCCTATCCAAAAAATAGGCACCTGTACCGCTGTATAATACCACAGGCGAGGAACCATGACCAGCGATATGCTGCAGACGCGTTGCCTCCACCGGCTTCACCTCGGTATCATTGCTGTAATAATATTTTTCTGGGCTGTTCATCAGCGCCAAGTCTTGCGTGTAGCTCAGCATAAAATCGCCAAAGATGGTATCTTGCGGATAGGCCGGAAAACGTTGGTTGCGCGGAATTGTATAAGCCACCTCAGCGGCAATCATCATGCTGACAGCTTTGGCAGGCGTATAGGCTAAATTCAGGTAGTGCGTTTGGTACTCCGTATTATAGGCTGCAATATCCATAGGATCATAGGCAAACTGCGTAATCCACTGAAATCCTGCCGAGCGGAATGTACGGCTCATCGCCGGGTGCATCACACTGTATAAATTGTCTGCCGGGTCATATTCATACACCGCACGTGCCTTATTAGCAAAACCTTTCTCCTTCGAAAACGGGATCACATAATCATCCACATAGGGCAAAAAATTTCCACGACGGGTATGCCCAGCCACAAGCCCCATAGGATACCATTGGTAAGTTGTGCCCTGAATATCCGCATCAAAAGAGGCCGATACATGTTCCATGTTATGGCTTACATTATAGAATACCGGCTTTTTGTTGCCCGCTTTTTTCATGGCGGCCAGCATCTGTTTGATATAGTTGGCGGTGGTCTTTACCTCACCGCTGTGGCAAGGCTCGTTGTTGATTTCAAAGCCAATCACATAAGGATCGTCTTGATAGGCGTAGCCCGTGTAGGGGTTCACATGTTGCAACAGCTGGGCTACATAGCGCTTTTGCGCTTCAATAGCTTTCGGATCGGCATGCACGGCACATTTATCATATAGGTACGAGAAGGCGCCCGTCTGTTGATTTCGCTCCGGATAGCCATTGCCGAAATTGGTCATCGTTGTAATCAATATACGCATGCCCTTCTCCTGCAGCTTGGCAAAGAGGTAGTCCAGTAAATCCAAGTGTTCGTTGGGGGTCAGGTTTCCTTCGGCATCCGCTAGCTCCACATCCCATATATGTATGCGGTAGGCGTTAAATCCTAGCCGTGCCAAATGGTAGACATCGCGATCTATCGCCTCCTTGTGGTTTACACCTTTATAGGATAAAGCGCGGAAAGCGTGGGCAAAGGGAACGGTATAGTTTGCGCCATAAAAAGACGCTTCCTGTTTGCTGTCTGACCAGCGCATCACCCCTTGTTTATCCACATAAATTGTGGGCACATCTTTAGGACTTTGCGAAAAAGCCGACAAAAAAGCAAGGATAGCACAGCTACATAAAATACTTACACGCATGAATAACTCGATTTATAATTTTTGGTTGCAATTATAGTTACAAACCTATAAATCGGCATTGATTTGCGCGAACACATATCGGACAAACAACAACACAAATCGGACAATTTGTTGATCAGCAGCAACAGCGCAACAACACAACAAGCTAACCAACAACCACTTAATCCTTTTTATCCAAATAGGCTTTGGGTGTCATCCCAAATGCCGCCTGAAAACATTTCGAAAAGTAGGATGCATTGGAATAACCCACCATATACATCACTTCGGCCACGGTAAACTTCTTTTGCTGCAGCAGCAGTGCTGCCTTTTTCATGCGAATGTTACGAATATACTCTACCGGCGTGTATCCGGTCAGTTGTTTTATTTTACGGTACAATTGCTTGGCCGGCACATCAGCTTCTTCACTAAGACGCTGTACGGATAATTCGGCATCATCCATATTTTCTTCGATCAAGAGGGTCACTTTGCTCAAAAATTTCTCATCGGGCGATTCCTTTTGTATGCCTAAGGTAGGCTTGCTAATTTCGTCTAGCCGCAGTTGGGCCGTCAATTTATCGCGCTTGCCAAGCAGCTGCAGCAGTTGCATCTTTAGCACCTCCAAATCAAAGGGTTTAGCGATAAAAGCGTCTACCCCCGCCGCTACCCAGTCGCGTTGCATCTGTTCATCATTTTTCGCAGTCAGCAAGATCACCGGTATCGTAGCCATGCTCGCCTGTTGTCTGATCTTTTTCACCATCTCTAGGCCCCCCATCTCGGGCATCATCGCATCCGAGATAATAATATCCGGTAATACGTTGTGGCTCTGCAACAGTTGTAAGGCCTCCTTACCATTTGGTAAAACCTGACAGCTGTAGCTCGCTTCCAGAGCACCTTTCAAGAAAGCGGCTAGCTCTACGTTGTCCTCCACAATCAACAGCTTTCTTCTTACGCCGGCATCGATCTCTTCGGATGTGCTGCTAAGCAGCACATCGCTATGGCTAATGCCTATAGTAACCGTAGTGCCCTGCCCTAAGGTGGAGCGAATCTGTATATCCCATCCAAGTTGGTCGGCATAGCTTTTCACCAAGTATAGCCCTACGCCAGTTCCCTCCAAGGCACGCACCTCGCTAGTTGGCGAGCGGAAAAACTTGCTAAACACATAGGGTAGGTCTTCCGCTGAAATGCCGATCCCCGTATCGCTCACGGTCAGTAGCACCTGCCCATCCCGCTGTTCCAATACGATATCTACACGCCCCTGCTCCGCCCGGTTATACTTACAGGCATTGGAAATCAGGTTGTTCAGGATGGAGCTTAGCTTCGATACATCAGTCTGTATGGGCAAGCTATCCATCGTGGCCATGAAACTAAACTGCAGCTGCGCACAAGTTGGCGATTGCCGCCATTCTTCCACCATATCCCGAGCGAAGGTCAACAAATCGATTTGGGAAGTGAGCAATGTTGCGCTATCCGCTTCCTGCTTCTCGGCCTGCTCAAAGGCCATCACCTCTTGAATGAGGTTATTAATTTTCAAGGCGTTGCGGTGCACCCCTTCCAACTGTCGTTTCTTATCCGCACTTTTTGTTTGCAAGATCAACTGGCTTACCGGGGCCAGTATCAAGCTCAAGGGCGTTTTCAACTCATGGGATATTGCCGTTAGGAAGTCCATCTTCATCCGCGTAAGCTCCAGCACCTTGTGGCGCTCGCGGCGTTCCCATTTTAAGGTGTTGCGCACCCTGAAAAAATTGAGTATCCATAAGAGCAGTCCAAGTGCTGCAAATGCATAGGCGAGCTTGGCCCACCACGATGCATACCAGGGATACCTGATATTTATTTTGTAAACATCGATCTGCGAGCGCACCTTTCCTGCAAAATCTACCTTGGCCAGCTGCAACTCATAGCTTCCGGGTGCCAGATTAGACAAAAGCACTTTGTTGTCTCCCCGTTCTAGAGGTATCCAGGTTTCGTTATGCCCTTTAAAGGCATAGGCCAGGCGATAACCCAAATGGTTTCCATAATCAAAATCCGAAAATTCCAATCGTAGGTTGTTCTGCTCATGGCCAAGCGTTAGCTCGTTGCTGTAGCGCAGGCCATAGTCCTTGTTGCCAAAAGCCTCATTATTGACATACATCGCCGTGAGCACAATGTTCTTGTTATTGCCGTTAGCACTAGCGAGCGGCCTATCGGTCAGCACCGCAATTTCATTGATGCCGCCCAGCAGCACCTCATGCTGTTCGCGGTCATAATACATGGATGTGATCTCCTGCCCATAGTGCAAGAGTTCCGCCTTTAGCTGGGCTTTATCCACCCGCCACACGCCAACGCTGGTAGCTACCCATATCGCCTCGCCAACCTCCACCATCGCCGTCACCTCGCTTCGCCCCACCGGATCAAAATACATCTGTGCCATGTCACCGTTGCGCTGTATCCGGCGTAGGGTGCCATGCTCGCCTATCCACACGGCGCCTTCCTGATCTTTCAACATAAAGGTGGCCCGTTCAAGCGACTGCCCCTCTTTGTCCTTCAACTCGCTAACGCGGCCGCTATGTCTGTTGATGCGGCTGATGCCCCGATTATAGAAAAGCGCCCATATATTGCCCTGCCCATCATCCAGAATCTGGTTAGCAAAGTCGGCCAGTAGGCCTTGCGTTTGGTTATAGTTGTCGCGGGCCACAACGGTGCCCGATGAAGCTAAAAGCTGCTTTTTATCCAGCATAAAGATGCCTCCCATATAGGTGGCCACCCACAACTTGCCCTGGGCATCCTCGAGCATATCATAGGCCCATTTCGCGTTACGCCTGCCACTGTGGTCTACAATGGTAAAGCTGCGAAACTGATGCGATTGCTCATTGAATAGGTTTACTCCGCCATCGGAGGCCATCCACAGCAGGCCATCCCGATCTTGGTAGATGTCGCGAATACGATTGTGTGGCAAGGGATAGCCGGGGGCATCCATGCGGTACCAATAGCTTTGGAAATCCCGCGTCCCCAATCCCCGCGTGCGAATAAGGCCATTATCGCCTCCCAACCAATACCATCCGGCACGGTCTTTCAAGATCTTATAAAAGCGGTTGCCATCGGCACTGTTCGTAAATTGATAAATGGGGTATCTTTTTTCCGTTTGCTGTTTAGACCACAGCGAGAAGCCCAGGTCTGTCCCCAACCATATATTTGCTGAGCGGTCTTTAAAGATGCTCCATATGATATTGTTGGCTAGGGCATGGCTGTTTCTAGAGTCATGCTTTATCCGATTCAGCGCCCCTTCCTTGGGTCTGTACACAAAAAGCCCGTCATCGGTACCAACCAATAGCGTTCCATCGTCTTTTGATGCCATCGACTTAATCGGGTGTTGCTGCAGTACGCCTGCTTTGGCAAGCTGGCCACTGCGCGTATCATATACATATAGGCCATATTCGGTGCCTATAAATGCGCTGTGCGCGGCCGGCATAGGCAGTATGGAGTTTACGAACTGGTTGCTGCCTAGCCTATAGCCGGGCAACGGCAAGCGCTGCGTATCCCCCTTAGAGGAGTTGAAGCGGAAAAGACCGTTGTAGGTACCTACCAATAGGCTGTCGCCTTGCCCAGAAAGGGCATAGATGGCTTGGCTACCGAGGTCTTGGCCGGCATTATTTTTATAGTCTACCAAGACCTTTCTTTTGGTGTCATAGCAGTATAGCCCCGTGAGCGATCCTATCCATAGCTTGTCGCCCAGCAACAGCATGGCGCGTACATCGGCAGGGCCACCGGCGGGAAATGCTTCGTAACGATCTTCGCGGTAGTTGTATAGGCTCACGCCATTGCCTGTACCCAACGCCATATAGCGGGCATCCAACACCGTTATTGCGTAAATAAAGGTTTGGTATGGCGCATCCTCGGCTGTGGGTGCGTGCAGCGCATAGCCGTCATAGCT
The DNA here is from genome assembly GCF_033955345.1 of Sphingobacterium bambusae. Classification (NCBI taxonomy): domain Bacteria; kingdom Pseudomonadati; phylum Bacteroidota; class Sphingobacteriia; order Sphingobacteriales; family Sphingobacteriaceae; genus Sphingobacterium; species Sphingobacterium bambusae. Next base: position 4,443,661 of record NZ_CP138332.1, on the reverse strand, counting down.
ATACAGCCCGTTGTTGCTGCCCAACCACAACATGCCCAAGCTGTCCTGCGCAAAGCAATGCACGGTGCTAGCCTTAGCCCCTAAGGACATGTTCTTAAAAAATTGAAAATCCATCGACTGTCCCATGCAGGGAGCCAGCAGGATGGTATATAGGAATAAAAGATAATATCGAACGACCCGCATCATAATCAAGCTGTGCCACAAAATTAGTGATTTTAGTTTATCATTTGTTGTTTAGCGCGATTGTAGTGGTGGAGTGACATAGTGATGGAGTGACGAGGTGATGAAGTGACGAGGTGATAGCGGTAATCTTAAGATTTATCACCATTCTTATCTACATACTCCGTACTAACTACTATATACTTTCTTGTCCCTAAGCCCGGGACTGGTTCGTCCCTAAGCCCGGGACAGGGGCCTTACTTTTGTAGGGCAAAAGTAAGCAAAACCCTGTCGCGAATTTTTGCTGCATCCTTATTGGGTAGTGCATAGGCAAGTTTCTACAGACGCAACAAAAATAAGGCGACGTTCGTGTTAATATTAAGTAGGTGCATTGATTGTATAGTTTGTGAATTTGGTGAATTTAGTGCTGAGGTGACATTGTAATGGAGTGACGCGCTGATACGCGTAGTCTTAAGATTTACTGCAATCCTTCTCTACATACTCCGTACTAACTACTATATACTATTTTCAGTGTGATAAAGCACCTGAAGGAGACAAAGGCTTTTGAGCACTTTTGGCCTTCAAAAGTGCTGCCCTGCCGTGGCGAACGGCGGAAAGGTTTGAGCGATGGGTGAAGGTGGTGACGGGCTGATAGCGGTAATCCTCAAATTTACCGCTTCCCTTATCGCACTACGCTGTACGCACTACGCTATACTCATTACGCTATACCCACTACGCATTACGCACCACAATCTCTTCGATTTCGTTGCGCAGCTGCTTCGGCAGCATATTTATTATTTGAGTTTTCAGCTGTAGTTCTTCATCTTTTCCCTCTTCATTTTTACGGAAGGTAATCACATTTTCAAAACCACCACCAATCCATTTGCCCTCTCCTTGCAGAAATGCTTCGTACTTGTGGTTAAGCTCGGCAAGCTTTAAACGTATGTTTTCCATTCTATTCATGGGTGCTATGTTCTTCTACAAAGTTAGCTTGTTGCGCTGTCCGTTCTACATTTTTCATGGGAAATAAAAATAATTGTCAACGATCAACTACAAGTGAAAACAAACAAGCTTAGCCTTTTTATGTCCTGTGATTTCCGGTCTTTTATAAGTGAAAAAGAATTGTGGAAACGCTCACTTTCCTTAGGAATATTTCTATATTTGCGCATCAAAAAATTAATCTCATTATTATGAAACAAACCTTTGTTTGCTTCTTTATTGCCAGTGTGTTTACGCTTGGTATTTCAAGGGCGCAACAGACAAAATTCCTGATCGAAGTTGGCGGAAACTATCAAAAAACAAACTACGAAACTGATGACATCAACTATCTTGCATCTAACAAGCAGCTGACTACTACTATTCAGCCTCGGCTTGGTGTGTTTGTTGGCAAACATACTGTCTTGGGACTGAGCTACGATTTTCAAAAGCAGAAAGGTGAAATGAACACTAAACTTTATTGGGATTCATATCGCTCTTCCACCGAGATGGACATCGACAACAAAACTCACGGCATCGGTACGTTCTACCGGCATTATTTCCGCGCGGTCTATGCCAGCCGATGGAATGTGTTTCTGGAGTTAAATCCTAGCTATCAAACAAGCAAACAGCTGTCGGCCTTGACCCGGATGGATCAAACGAATGGAAGCGGTTGGGATAATCCGATGTTGAGCGTATCGCAGTATCTTTATACCACCAGGCAAAAGGCCGTTAATGTAGGCCTCAAGGCAGGCACCTCATATAGGCTGTCCAAGTTTCTCCACCTACAACTGACACTGCCTTCCATCGCTCATGTGAACCATATGTTCCATAACGAGGAAAATGACATCGAATACGAAAACAGCACGAATTTTTCGCTGTTCTCTCATCCATTATCAAACAGCTCTCTTTCCTTATTATTTACATTGTAACTTATCATGAAATATTTCTTATTCATCACCCTCTTTTTTTGCGCAACAAGCACATCCTTTGCACAGCAAAAATTTATTATTTCTACGCATGTAGGTTTTAACAACAATCATAAAGTAACCCTGCAGGATGGCTTCGAAGAATCTACAAACATCGAAAATCGAACTATTATATCACCTCGTTTTGCCTACCGCATCAACCGTGCGTTGGCGCTTGGGCTCTCCTACCAGTTCAGCCGTATCACGAGTCAACTGGACCAAGGAGGTAGCTATTACAATCTAAGATCCATCAATAACATGCACGCAGCGGGCTTATTTATTCAGCCTTACCTTTATGATAATGGCAAAATTGCTGTCTTTCTGGAGGGTGATATATACATCGGTCGGTCGAAAAGCAAATTGGAACACGACGGAGATGCGAACATCCAGTTGAGCAGTCCAAAAAGCAATCTCTATACGATGGCCGCCCATGCTGGTGCGCGATATAATTTCTACAAAGGACTCGGACTTGAAGCTCGCTTAAATCATTTGTTGAGCTACAATACGGTCAAGCATCTGGATATCGATGGAAATGAAACGGGCAACTCACGCAGCTTTACGGCCTTTAATGATATATTGGGAAATGTTAGTCTAGGGCTATCATTTAGTTTTTAAGGTTATCTAGCATGGCGCTCGTGTCGCCATGCAAAAGAGCATTAAAGTATGCCGCATAGCGCGAGCTTATAGCATGCGGCATATCGCCTGAAAACTGGCTTGTCCCTCAGCCCGGGGACTGGTTCGTCCCTAAGCCCAGGACAGGGTTTTGCTTACTTTTGCCTCACAAAAGTAAGCAAAACCCTGTCGCTAATTTTTGTTGCATCCTTATTAGACAGTGCATAGGCAAGTGTCTACAGACGCAACAAAAATGACGCGACCTTGCTGTTAATATAAGGCAGGTGCGATGATAAAAACAAACGATCGGCGCTGTTCTTATCTACATACTCAATACTTACTACTACATACTATTTTCAGTGCGACAAAGCACCTGAAGGAGACGAAGGCTTTTGATCAATTTGGCCTGCAAAAGTGCTGCCATGCCGCGGCGAGCGGCGAAAGGGGTTGAGGGGGAATAGTGATGAGGTGATATAGTGATACCGTGACGAGGTAACACCGGTAATCCTCGAATTTACCGCTTCCCTTATCGCAATACGCACTACTCATTACACTCTACCCACTCCCCAAAACCAATTTTTACTAATAAAAAAAACTATAAAAAAACACAAAATTCATTTTCTCAAAACTAAAGCCTTGTAGGAGTGATTAGTATAGCAAACACTATTAATCATATAAATACATTCAGATTGAAACTATGAATTTAAAACAGACACTAACGCACTTCATGGTGGCACTTGCTGCTGTGGCTATCACCTCCTCTTGTTCCGACGACGACGATATGGGCGGCGACACGCAGGGGCCTGATCTTATGGCCTATGGATTGACAGCCAACAACGAGTTGGTTGCTTTTAATGCTAACCGTCCAAGCAGCTTCGAAAGCAGCATGGCTATCCAAGGTTTAGGATCAGGCGAAAAACTGATGAGCATCGATTTCCGGCCGGCTACGGGTGAACTATATGCCCTATCTAGCGCCAGCAAACTATACCGCATCAATACCAGCTCGGCACAAGCGCAGGTTGTTGGTTCGGCTAGCTTCTCGCCGATTATCGAGGGCACCTTTGCATCTATCGATTTCAACCCTACGGTAGACCGCATCCGTTTGGTTTCCAACACGGGTCAAAACCTACGTCTACATCCCGAAACAGGAGCACTGGCAGCCGAAGATGGAGACATAAGCTTTAGCAGTGCCGTGAGCATCAGCGGTGTGGCCTACACCAATAGTGTTGCAGGAGCATCATCTACTACGCTCTATGATATCGATGCCACATCGGGCAAGCTCTTCAAGCAAGATCCGCCAAATGAAGGTAAACTTGTTGAGGTGGGTAGCTTAGGTATTTCCGTTAGCGGGCAGGTAGCTTTTGATATCAGCCCCGATAACAAGTCGGCGCTGATCGCTGCACATAGCCAAAATGAACATGCACTCTATACCCTCAACTTAGAAAGTGGCCAAGCCAGCAAAATTGGCAATCTCTCGAGCCAGTTGATTGACCTAGCCATCCCTACCGATCCTGTTGCTTATGCGGTAGACGCCAGCAACAACTTGCATATCATGAATCTAGAGAAAGATGGTTCTGTTAGCAAAACGATTGAAGGTATGGCGGCAGGCGAAACGGTATTGGGTATTGATTTCCGTCCGGCTACCGGCCAGCTTTATGCGTTGGGTAACAGCAGTCGTCTCTACACCATCAACCTCAGTTCTGGTGCGGCTACCCGCATTGGCACCCTACCTATCGTTCCACTATTGGCGGGCACCAGCTTTGGTTTTGATTTTAACCCTGCCGTAGATTTGATTCGCATTGTCAGCAACACGGGGCAAAACCTGCGTGTTAACCCTACAACGGGCGCTATAGCGGGTGTTGATGGATCGCTTAACCCAGGCAGTCCGGCGGTAAGTGCGGCTGCTTACAGCAATAATGTTGCTGGTACAACTAGCACAACCTTGTTCGTCTTGGATCATGTTACGAGCAAACTGTATACGCAGGCGCCGCCTAATAATGGTACGCTTGTAGAAGTTGGTGCTCTCGGCGTCAGCCTAACGGCTTCCAACGGTTTCGATATTGGCAGTAAAAGTGGATCGGCCTATCTTATCGGTACAGCTGGCAGCAGCACCAAGTTGTATCAGGTCAACACCACGACAGGAGCAGCTACCCCTCTGCGCGATATCGCCGTCGGCGTAACGGGTTTTAGCGTCGGTCTTGGCTTTTAAGATGCTTTGTTTTTAAAATTAGTAATACCCAAGGGGATCGCTGTATAAGCGTCCCCTTCTTTTTTATAGCAGTTAGTGATGTAATAAGATGTATTGGTTGTTTTGTCCCTTGCAGGGACAGGTTCGTCCCTAAGCCCGGGACAGGGGCCTTACTTTTGTTGGGCAAAAGTAAGCAAAACCCTGTCGCGAATTTTTGTTGCATCCTTGTAGGGCAGTGCATAGGCAAGTGTCTACAGACGCGACAAAAATGATGCGACCTTGCTGTTAATATCGGGCAGGTGCGGTAAAACAAACGATCAGCGGTGTTCTTATCTACATACTCTGTACTAAGTACTATTAAAACAGCGATCGAAAACCTATATTATACGGAAGCCGTTTAACGTAGCTTTTCCGTCTCCTTCCAAGTGCTGGGAAACAAAGAACATGTTTAGGGACTGGAGCGATGGACAAAGCCTAGAAATAACCTCGAAATCGCATCCAAAGCGATTTCGAGGTTATTTCAGCTTTGCCAAACATGTTGCTTTGTGCGGGCCGGACTTGTGCGACGAAGCACCTGAAGGAGATAAAGGCTTTTGAGCACTTTTGGCCTTCAAAAGTGCTGCCCTGCCGTGGCGAACGGCGGAAGGCGTTGAGGGTGGATAGTGATATGGTGACGAGGTTACAAAGTGACGATTGATGTCGGTGAAACTATAATTTACCGTGACCTTATCGCATTACTCAATACTCATCATTACCCACTACGCTCTACACCTAATACTCGGTTTGGAAGGTACGGAACGACGAGCGCAGGCCAATCGTAAAGATCGTTGCATTGGTACGGTCGCCAGTACTGATCGGCTTCTGTTGCCTGTTGATGAGCCCCAACTCCCAGCGCAGGTTGTATTTCGGATTGAGGACATAAGCTACACGCAGCTCGTTGTAGAAAAGGTCGACAGCCTGCCCTTGACCAATACGAAATCCGCCCGATGCTGGCTCGCTTTTAAAAATATCGCCACCGAAGTTGTCTGCAGCCATAGGGTCTAATCCATAGCGCGCAAACATCGTCTGCCCATAAACGTCAAACCGCTTCCAACGATACGTCGCTATACCCAGCAGCTCTCGAAAGTTGGCTCCATTGGGGTGCGCCAACGGATCGCCATCGCTGCTATAGTTGAGGCGATTGTTGCTATGCTGATACGTGTGGGGCGCTGCTTGGTTAAATTCGGCTGTCAGGTTAAGGTTATCCACCGCAAACAGGTCGAAGGCACGAGCCCCCAGTTGGTAGGCCGTGCGTCGGTCGCTATCCTTGTTAAACGACAGCTTACTCAGGTCGTCCGCAAAAAACTGCCCATAGAACACATACTTATCCCAAGGCTGGTACTTCAGGTTCAACCCTACGCCCCCATTCACCTTCTTGGCATTGGCATCACTGTATCTTGACCAAATCAACGAGTGGAAAAGACCAACGGTCAGCTTGTCGCTCGCAAGGTAGTCGATATACTGAAAGGCGGCGTATTTAGACGCGTTACCCACTCGAATACGCGTTTGATCTTCCAACATTTGGTAACGCGGATTGCGCCGATCCATCATGTAGGCCCAAATAGAATTGTACTGAAAGCGCTTCACCTTGCCCGAGAATTTGGCATGGGTAAAGTTGTAAGGGTTGTCGGAAAGGAGCACCGATCGATAGCCGTCCCCAATATGCAACTTATCATAGGCCAAGCTCACCTGAAAGCCGTCGCTAACATGGTAGTTCATGTTCACCGTAGTATTCATCCAGTCAAATTCCTGCGTTTCGAGATTCTTGGAGAATCCCTGTCCGGGCAGCCCGCCCAGTGCAACGGCCGCACTATCGATATGTGTCGGAAAGCGAGCCTGCGTTTCAAAGAAGGAGAAGTATAAGGTAAACTTATCCTTGACGCTCAGCCCAGCCTGTATACCGCGGCTATTGGTCCACAGGTTCTTATCGTTCGTTCCCGTTTGCCTACCAATCACAAAATCAGGCAGAAAATCGGCATAAAACGTATGGTCATCCTTCAGCACTTCAATCAGGTGCTCTTGAAAAATCTTCCGGTGTATCCATCCCCGCGTGCTGTCGCGCGGCACAATATCATAGGCGGCATCAAACTGCTTACCCACAAATGGCTTTACCGCAGTGTGTGCAATGGAATCTCCATAAATGGATCTGCCATACCGCTGGTAATGCTGAAAAGAATAGGGTTGGTAATGTATTTGGGCAGTCACCTGCTGTATGCACAGCAGCACGAAAAGGAACAGACTTAGTTTTCTCATCACTTAATTTACGCGAATATAACAATAATCGTACCTGTTCGCCAAAAGTGTTTAATAAGTGATATGGTGACAAGGTAATGAAGTGACGAGGTGCGTGCGGTAATCTTAAGGTTTACCGCTAACCTTATCCAATACGTATTACCCCAATACCCTTTTGTCCCTTTCAGGGACTGGCTCGTCCCTAAGCCCGGGACATGGGCCTTACTTTTGTAGGGCAAAAGTAAGCAAAACCCCGTCGCGAATTTTTGTTGCATCCTTATTGGATAGTGCATAGGCAAATGTCTACAGACGCAACAAAAATGATGCGACCTTGCCTTTAATATTGGCAGGTGCGATGATTGTAAAGTTTGCGAATTTAGTGACGAGGTGATAAGGTGACATAGTTATGAGGATCACCGCGATCGATTACCGATAGTATACGGATCCCGTTTAACGTCACTCTTCCCGTCTCCTTCCACGTGCTGGGAAACAAAGAACATGTTTGGGGAATCGAGCGATGGACAAAGACTAGAAATCATGTCGGAATCGCATCCAAAGCGATTCCGACGTTATTTCAGCTTTGCCAAACATTTTCTTTGGGTGGGCCTGACTCGTGCGAAAAAGCACCTAAAGGAGACGAAGGGTTTTGATCACTTTTGCCCTTCAAAAGTGATGCCCTGCCGCGGCGAGCGGCGGAAGGGGTTTGAGGGGAGGAATAGTGACATCGTGATGAAGTGACGAGCAGATAGCGGTGAATCTTTAGATCACCGCTACCCTTATCGCAATACGCAATACGCACTACGCACTACCCCCTTACCTTCCCACTTATCTGCTAGCACCTTCATATAAAATCCCCCTACCACGCTACGCGCTTTAAAGTTCTCGCGAATACCATTCGTCGAGTCGTAGAAGTCGTTAAGCGGCACACGGGATGGTGTTTCCAAAGCATGTCTATACACTGGGTCAATAAACTTTTTAAAAGTCGCTTGGTCATCGGTTAGGACAGCCGTCCATAGTATCCAATCATTTTTGGTATAGTTCTTCCGGCTGTCGAGGGGCAGACCAAAGCGATTCATGCGCGGCAAATAATAAGCTATTTCTTTTGCAGCCACCTCTTTCGGAAACAAGCCAAAATCAAGTACCTTATCCCAGATAAGGTTATATTTCTGGCTCCAGGTTTTCTTGTCGTCGAAGGTCAAGGCATAATGGTCTCCACCGTCGGCCATCTTCATCCATTGGGGCACCATCTCTTCTGCTATCTTGCGGTATCGCGTGGCTACCTCCTGCTTGCCGAGCATCTCTGCCAGTCGCGCATAGCTGGCAATGCCCATAATCGCTTTTAGCGAGAGGTTGGCATTGCGCGCCAAGTGGCCCGCAAAATCATCCGTACATAGCTGCGTCTTCGGGTCTAGCCCTTCCTTTACGAGGTAGTCCGTCCATTTGGTCAACACCTCCCAATGCTTGGCGGCATAGTCCGCGTTGCCTTGCGCCTGCGCGATGGCTGCCGTCAGGATTAACATATTGCCCGATTCCTCCACCGGCATCGGCTCCCCATAGGTCTGGCCATTAGCCTTTGGGTAAGTACCCAAGTCATGTGCCGCCCAAGGGTGCGGATACTTACCGGTTTCGCTGAAGTGGAAAATACCGTTGAGCATACCCTGCATCAACACCGGGTTATAGATTAAGTATAAAGGCGACGAAGGATAGGTAACATCCACCGTATTGATAAAACCGCCACTGTTATTCTCCTTGGATAGCCATAGCACCTCCTTCTCCGGACTCTCCACCAAGGTGTGCGCGGCAATACTTTGCCTATACGCCAAAACACAAAGATGCGCATACTCCTCGCCTCCGGCGGCGTAGGCCTGTTGCCATAAATCCTTATCAAAAGTGGCACATTGCTCCATCAATTTAGGATAATCCGCTACCGCAGCATGCAATTGCGACTCGAATAGACGGTCGCCGTTTTTGTTCCACCATGGGCGTAGATCCTGGTTAAAATATTGGATAGCGATCACCTCATCATAGCCGATGGTCAGAAAACGGTTTACCGGCGTAGCACCCACCGCACCTAGCGCCATCTCCGTATGCAGGGCGAGCGATTTGCCGCGGTAAGGACTACCGCTTTTAGCAGCACTGCTCCCCGATAGGTATTGCTTCACATCCTTGCCTGCCGGCGCCGCCACGTAGAGGTATCCCCAGTCTATACGCATATCGTCGGCCCCCTTCTGCAAGGTCGGTTGTTCCACGGTGCCCGCTTTCAGTATAGAAAGCCCTTTATCCTGATAGGCCCATCCTTCCACCTCCTGCTGATCCGCCATGTAGACCGCGATATCCGAAGAAACCTCTTGGTGTAGCGTCACACGGTGTTGCTTGCCATCCTTAGATACCACCTCATAGCCCAGATAAGAAACAGGGCGTGCAAGCAGATCCAAGTTATCTAGAAAGAGCGGCGACGTGAAGGTCAACTTAAGCGCCACGCCTGCACAATCAAAGTTGTATTCCGTTTGCGTAGCGCGCACCTCGACACCCGTTTGCTGGGCTAACGCTATGCCTTCCTTGTCAGATGGCAGCTTCTTCACTAGATCAACATCAAGAAAGCGGCCACCGGCCGTATTTTTCAGCTGTGTGGCCAGCACGTTGTTTCCTGCACGCAGCAAGCCTTTCGCTTTTGCCGAAATATCAAAATATTCAAAACGGTTGTTCCAACCCTCTTTCTCAAACACAAGCTGTCCGTTGAGGTAAACAGCGATATTATCATCGTGGTGCAGTTTGAGGTACAAAGGCCCCTCTTGCCCAACTTTATCTAGGGAGAATTCCCTTCTCACCCATATGTTATCCGATTCCCAAAAAGTTCCGGATACCGATTTATTATCCGAAATAGGCAGCTGCCCTTCCTTCCAGCCCGCGGCTTTAAAGGTCAATGCTTGCCAACCATTCGCTGGAGCCTGCTCGCTATACTTCACCGTGGTCTTTCCTGCTCCTGCCGCCTGCGGCATGATCGACTGGTAGCGCGGTGCATCCATACCCATAAAGCGGTACATCTTGCCATCCACCTCCAGGTAGCCGGTCAAGCCATGCGCCACGCCTGTCCAATGCTCAGTGGCCTTGTCCGTCAACACATCGCTGCTGGACCAGATACTGAAATTGGGGTTGTGGGTAATCAAAGGATAAGCCGGCGCTGAACGCGCCTGCTTACCTTGGGCCGAAGCCACTAACACACTAAAAACCGATGCGCATAGGCATAGACCTATGCGCATCCCTTTTTTACTTATATTCTTTATTGTTATCATATTTTATCTTGACTCCGTTTATAATGAGGTAAAGATACGCGAACATACCCTCCCCGAAATATCAGATAATATTCAAAAAATGATACCATCTGTTCAATTTTTGCATCCCCCCCTTTCAGAACACAGCTACAGCGTATCCCTTACCATGCAAAACTGACCTTAACCCCCTCAGGATTGTTCTCAAAGCCCAGTAGATAGGTCTTGGACGCCTCGTCCCAATGTTGCAGGTCAAATACCTCCATCCCATTTACCAACACCGTCTTCGGCCGCTTAGGCAGCAATACCCGCGAGATGTTCGTCGTCTCTATCGGACTTTTGGCCAAGTAGGCATAAGTTGATTTTCCGATCTGCTCGTCATAAACCCGACTGGCCGCCGCGAGCACCTGCGGCTTTTTCTTATTTTCCAGCAAGTCCACGTTAAAAAAGTAAGCCTGCTCGCCCGGCGCAATGGATCGCTCGCGATACACCGGCAGTTTTGGGTCAAAGAGGTCGATCAGCGTCCCGCGTATCGTGTAATGATCGTCGTTGACACTTTCATCCAGCACGGCCAGCAGCTCAAATGGGCCACGCCGCAGGTAAAAGTTGTTCTTGAAGGCCAAGCTACTTCCCGTTGCCGCTTTGTATCGCGCCTGCGCCATGCTGATCAGCTGTTGGCTGTGGTTTGTTTTCAGCACAAAATCTTTCGGGTCCACGCGTACGATCTGCACAGCTCCTTTCCCAAAGGTATATAAGCCTTCGGCTGCGCCGGCAGCTATACCCATTTTTTCAAAGAGGTGATCTGCAGGAGCAGGATAGGTATTACCTTGGCTATTCCACCATTCCTGCACCGTTTGAAACGGATCCTTATCCGTTCCGCAGTAGATCAACTGCCCGCCCGCCTTCACCCAGGCAGCCAATTGCTCATGGGCCACCGGCTCTAGGGGTTTCATATTCGCATAGGTCATTAGCAACAGCTTGGTGTCCGTCAGAGCCTCTTTAAATCCTAGATTCTCGATATGTACGGTCTTTACCGGCACGCCTTGTTTCAGAAAAGGTAGCGCCAAGCCATAAAAATTGGCCAATTGCGGATCATCATAGCCTGCATGTGTCGGGAAACGTTGAAACATCAACGAGTTGGCCATCAGCACAGATATGCCGGCGCTGCCCGAGAGTTTATTATCGCTCAAGGGCATTTGGTTTAGCGAGTTGATCATCACCTGCATCTGGGTCGAGTAAGGGCGCGGAATGCGCTGCTTGTCCTCGCTGTTCGGATTGGTGCGGTATAGCCCTTCGTAAATACGCTCTGGCCAAGGCATAACCTCATAATCGGCAATCTGCGGATACAGTAGCTGTGCCACAAAGGTTGCTTGGTAGTTCGTCTTATAATCTACCCAGTCTTTTGCGCGGTCTTCAATGGGGTCCGTCAAGAAGAACATCTTTCGGCCCGTCGGGGCGGTCATGGAGGCCATCGAACCATACTCTAGGTAGGCCGTTTCAAAGACCCGCTCTCTTTCCTTACCATTGAAAAAATTGGGCTCCCGAGAGGTACCCGTCCATACTTGCGCAATGTAGCCATCCACTACCGGTAGCGAGGCTAGGCTAGCCTCCGGCGAAACGATCATCCACTGGGCATAGTTCACGAGCGAATGTGTAGGCACATAGCATTTGACATCCATGCCCTTGGTTTTACCATAGGCCTTGGCAAAGGTAAACACCTCTTCCAAGGCTTTGTAGTAGAGCTGGTACTTCAGCTTGTTGGCCAGGTAGGTATTCTCTGGCGACTCGTGCTGTGGTCGCCAATCAAAGCCATAATACTTCTTCCATTCTCGTTTGAACGCCGCACTGTATCCTGCCCTTGCCCAAAATTCCGGCTCTTCCATGAAGATGGCGTCTATGCCCGCATCGATCACCGGCTTGATATGGCGTTCCTTCAGGTATTTCAAAAAATTGTCTGTTGGCACAATGTAGGGCACCATATGTCCATGCCATATGGTGTCTTGCGCTTGGGTCACCTGCCCTTCATCCAAATGCCACTGCCCGTCCCATTGCCCGGTGAAGTAATCTTGGTATTCACCCCAAGCGATACCCGTCATAAAATGCACGGTATAGCCGCGGTCTTTCCACGACTTCACGCGCTCGGCAAAGGGCACGCGCTTGTGCTTGTCCGATGGATTGCCGCCCACACCGTAAACCATCACCGCATCCGCGCGATTGTCTATCGTCGGGCGCCATTCCCGCGAGGTCTGAAAGGTCGTTTTTACCTTGTCGGTTTTTTGTTGCGCCATGGCCGATCCGCCTCCCAGCAGAACGGCCATGCCCACATATACAGTCCAATTTTTCATTACCTATCTATATTTTCCTGTCCTTAGTTTACAAATACCTCTTTGGCATCCGTATAGTTGTAGCGTCTAGTACCGCTTCCGACCGGTGTATCGTAGTTGATACGTGCCGCTGCGCGGATAAAGACAATTCGCCCCGGTGGAATCGTTCCGTTTGACTCGATTGTCACCGTCTGTCCCAGCAAGCTATTAAATGAAGAGCCGGTATAGTCGAGGGCGCTTGTCCAGCGCTCATCGCGTGCACGGTATCCTACCGACGAGGAATAGCTGACAAATAGCTGAATATCGGTCACATTTTGGAAGCTGCTGCTGTAGCCGCCCATGGGCTCTATCTTCTCGCGAAATTCGTTCTCCGTCACACCGCGGCTCACGCGCACCTTCGCCTGTATCTTGCCATTCACTACCTGCGGCTCGCCCACCCATTCCACATTCAGGAAGGGCTGCACCTCAAATTTCGCCTCTGTTACCCCCTCAATGTCGAGGTCTTTCGTCTCATCGGCAATGGGCACTCCACGCTCATCTTCGCGCAGTAAGGGGATAAATGGTCCATCTATCTGTACGTTATAGGTTCCCTTAAAAATTTTCGTATGCTGGAATGTACCATCCGGCATACAGAAAAAGTCCGGATTGGGCGTTACATTTTCTCCCCAGCTGGTCTCAATAAGGCGCACCCGTATTCCTTCACTTCCTTGATCCGTTAGCACCCGCTTTCCGGTAGCCACATCCACCACCTCTCCGTGCAGGGTTTCTGCCGGCGCAGGATAACTATCCAGCTCGAAGAGGTTGCAAGAAGCCAACAACAAAAGAGACGCTAAGGCTATAAACATGCTTGTCTTTTTCATCTGATTATTTTTAGATTTTCTTTGTTCTATTTATTTTCTATTGCAGCATCGCGCTCCGCATCCTTAGCGGTTGGGCTGCTGGTCTATTACCGCACTCTTCGCTACTTCTCCGCCCGGAATGGCGAAATAATAGTCGATCACATTGTATTCAAAGGTTTTCAAACTCACCCATTGAAATCTGGCATCGAAAAAGTATTTTCCACTATTGGTCGAGAAGAAGGGATAAAGTCCGCGGAAACGATAGCGGATATTATTACTAAACGCGTCCTTATTTCTGTTTTCACCCCAGAAGCCATTTCGTCCTTCATAGTGCTGCACCCGCCAGCGGCGGATATCCCATTTAGACTTATGTTCCAAGGCCAGCTCTTTGCGTCTCTCCTTGCGCACGGTATTGCGACCGCTCTCGGTCGCCGTCAGTACGCCCGACAACAAAGATGCTCCAGCGCGCTCCCGAATATCGTTCACCGCTTGTGTAGCCACCTGCATCAGGTCTGCTCCATCAGGCGAAGCCTCTCCAGCAAGAGATAGTTCCACGGCAGCTTCCGCGGCATTCAACAACACTTCCGCATAACGCATCAACACAAAGTGTTGATCCGATCTTCCTTCTCCGGCCACGAAGGCAGGATCGGGGTTCAACCATTTTCTGCCGTAAAGCCCCGTTAGGTTTCCTTCGCCATTGTCAAAAAATGGGCCGTTGGCACCGGCAGCGGTTATGGTTGTCCCGTTGTAATTCACCACTTCCTGTGACACACCTTCCCGTGGGCTTAGAAAAAGGGTTTTCGGCGTAGCCCGGTAGGCATTCAAGTTTTGGTACCTGTTCTCTGCCGCTTGATAGGAATAATCCGTGAAAAACGGTTTCACTGGTACAGCCCCCGTGTAAACACCTGCGCGTACTTCAATATCTCTACCTTTGAATCGGTCACCGGGGAATATCACGTATGCCCGCAATCGAGGTTCGGCATTGCTAAAGAAGTCCATCGGGTTATCATAAAGCAAATAATCACCTTGCGTGTTGGAGTTGCCCGTCGTTACCTTAATCGTGCCATCGGGATAGCGCGGAAAGCCTTCATAAAGCTCCATAAAGTCAAGCGTAGGACAAGTGCCCGATGCTAAAGGTGCTTTAAAGATAAAAGGCGCACTATAGGCATCATAACCGTGGGTAGATACCGGAAAAGTGTATTCCTTCAAATAGATATTTTCTGGACTTTCGGCATCGCTGAACATGTCAACCATGTTTTGGTATTGCGCTTCCCGATCGTTAGCGGCCCATTTCTTTTTATAGAGCGCATATTTGCCGCCCTGCATCACTTCACGCGCAGCGAGATAGGCCTCCCTGAAATATTTCTTCGATGCCGGTTGCCAAGCATTTTCCGCAAAGCCAATCACCCGAACACCCGTTTTATCGCCTAGCCCAGTAAGCCGGCCCGCTACCGTTTCGTTGTATTTCGCTACACTGCCTGCATAAAGCATGGCTTCCGATTTAAAGGCTAGCGCCACATACTTGTTGGCATAGCCGCGCTTTGGGCTTGCCGGCGACAGTAATGCTGCCGCCTGATCAAAGTCGGCTAGCACTTGGTTCCAAGTTTCCTCTTCGCTGGCGCGCGGCACTTCCAATTCGGCTTGCTCTGCTGGGTAGGGAATTACTTTGGTCACCAACGGCACACCTCCAAATCGTCTAGCCATCGCATCGAATACAAATGCACGAACGAAATAGGCCTCACCCAGGTAGTGGTTATAGGTAATTTCAGGAAAAGCATCCTTGTATTGGGGAAGATTTTCGATCAGGTAGTTTGCATCCCGCAATAGCGTCATGGCCTTGCCCCAGTACGGCGTACGCTCACCAGTAAATGCCGAACTGATTCCATCTCGGTTCAATGCCTCTCCGGTGCCTTCAATGCCCATTGCAGCCAACCATCCATTAAATTCTACCCCCCATTGCGCCATGTATTTGAAATCTTCAAAGGGCATATTGCTATACATTCTAGCAAGGTATACCTCTACGCCTGACTCACTGGTAAACAAGTCGCTATCACCAATTATACTCTTGGGCGGGATATCTAAAAAATTTGAACACGAGGCAAATAACACACAAATGGCCAACGTGAACTGATATATCTTTTTCATACGATTCTTTTTTGTCTTAATAAAGTCCATAACAGCAAGGATTAAAAGCTAAGTGAAAGCCCGCCTGTAATAGTTTTGTTTAACGGATAAAGTCGGCCCAGTTCATCTTCTGGGTGTTCCGGATCAACAAATTTCACCCCGGTTATGGTAAACAAGTTGTACGCATTGGCGAATATCCGCAGGTTCATGGTAGAGGAAGGCCTAAATTTCGGCAAGGTATAGCCCAGCTCCACGCTTTTTAGGCGCAGGTAGGCCGTGCTTACCCGGTTGAAGGTCGAAGTCTCCAGCGGGTAGTTCCCCGTAAAGCCGTAATAACCACTTACCCATTCTTGCGAAGGATCCCAAGGGTCGGCCTGCGGATCAACCGTGTGCCAACGATCGGTATACTGCTCCAGTATCCCGCCCCCATTGCTTCCCCAAATGGCGCGCAGCGGTTCCAAATACTGCATGGAGCCTAAGGCCGTTCCTTGCAACAGGAAGTTCATATCAAAATTCTTGTAATTGGCATCAAAACTGAAACTGAAGTTCAACCAAGGGGTGCTATCAAAAAACAGGGGACGCATGTCCAAGCCATTGATCTCCCCATCGCCGTTCCAGTCTTCATATTTATAATCGCCGGGCAAGGTTTGGTTTCCTTTATAGATCGGAAAACTCCGTATATCATCCCAGTCTACATATCGTCCAGCACCCTGATAGCCAAACTGCAAGCCTTGTGTACGGTTGTTCAGGTTATCGTTGCGCCAGCGATCGTAGGAATTTCCCCAAGGACCTTTCTCGGAGCCTACCAGGTGCTTCTGCCGAGTGATGGTTCCGATGGCCTTCATGCGGTAAGATAGCTCCCCTATTTTGTTCCGGTGGGAAAGTTCCACGTCCATCCCAAAATGCTTGTCGCTATCCAAGTTCTCGCGCGGAGCAGTAGCACCCACCACGGTAGGTAAATCGCCCGTGCGGCGTGCAAACAGTCCTTTACGCTCGCGTTCAAAATAATCTACGGCAAAGCCAAAAAGACCATTCCACCCTTCAAAATCGACCCCAAAATTTAAGGTATTGGAGGTGAACCAAGTAATCATCTGGTTGGGAAGCGGCAAAGTAGACACACCATAGATAAACTGGTTGCCAAACATGTAGCCGGGAGCATACTGCGCATAATATCCGCTACCTGCATTACTCGATGTTGCGGGATAGTCATAGCCCGTTGCCCAGTCATATTGCAGGCTACCATCGTCTCCCAATACCCCGTAACTACCGCGCAGCTTCAGTTGGTTCACGAAAGCTAGTGCCGACCAATCTTTAAAGAACGGCTCTTCCGAGATCCGCCAGGCGACAGATGCCGAAGGGAAGAATCCCCATTGGCGGCCGGGAAGAAACTTCGACGAACCGTCATAACGGAATTGCGCCTCCGCGATATAGCGGTTGTCGAAGGTGTAGTTTGCCCTTCCAAAAACCGCCGCATTGGCTGTTTCATAGATATCATTCAACGAGCTGTTCATTCCCCCCAGTTGGTCTTGCGCCACACCTGCAAAGAGGTAATCCATGGCGAAAGCGAGGTTACGTTGTGCAAAGAAGTTATCCCCCATTTGTTTTTGCACTTCGGTT
This sequence comes from Sphingobacterium bambusae, assembly GCF_033955345.1. Taxonomy (NCBI): domain Bacteria; kingdom Pseudomonadati; phylum Bacteroidota; class Sphingobacteriia; order Sphingobacteriales; family Sphingobacteriaceae; genus Sphingobacterium; species Sphingobacterium bambusae. The sequence goes on along the minus strand of NZ_CP138332.1, from coordinate 4,426,315 downwards.
CCCAAGAGACCGCTTACCTGATGTCGGCCATTAAATTCGCGGTTGTAGTTTGTAATAAACTGTCCAAGCACCTGTTGCTTATCAAACATCTCCCGACGCACTTGGTTGGGCGAACTGATGTTGTACAATTTAGGCACATACAACTGGCTTACTTGGTCGAAAGCATATTGGTAATACTCTCTCCGGTTGATGTTGTTATTATCCATCCGGTAATCATAACTAACCAAGGCTTTTGCAGAAAGGCCTTTCAGTGCATCGCTCAGCACAGCAAAATCGTAATTCAAGCTCGCCGACGATTGGATTTGCTTTTGTCCCGTTTTACGATAGCCCGAGATATCGGAGGTCATCTTCGCTACGGTGTTTTCTTCCAGATCCAAGCCATCATAGTTAAGCATGGTATTCTCCGGATCGGCATAGGCTGGGGCGAGTACGCCCTGCCGCCAATAGTTGCGGATAATATCTGCCGAACTCGAATACGGACTATTTCGCTGGTCTACAACGCCGCTCAAATTAAGGTCAAAGCTCAGCCCTTTGGTCAGCTCCGCGCTAATATTTGAACGCAGATTCACTTTCCGGTAATTCAAATCGCCCGATTTGAAAAATCCCTCTTGATACAGGTGCCCTAAGCCCACATAATATTGCGACTTCTCGGCTCCGCCCGTGATGCTTAGATCCTGCTGTGTCTGCGGCGAGTAGTCCGAAAAGATCAGCGAGGTCCAGTCGGTGGTACGCCGCTTGCCTGTTCTAAAATCTTCAAAGGAGCTCTCCGGATAAATAATGTTATATGGCGATGCGATATTATTGCGCACCCGTTCGTTTTCAATCGTCATCGATTCGTATGCATCGGCCAGCGTCGGTAATCCCGAGGGGCGTTGAAAGGTATAGGTACTGTTCAACGAGACACTTGTCTTCCCAGTCTTGGTTCCCTTTTTGGTGGTCACGAGTACCACACCATTCGCCGCACGCACCCCATATATCGCAGCCGAAGCATCCTTCAGCACCGATATATCTTCGATATCACTTGAATTAATACGTTGAAAATCAGCAGCAGTACGAGGTATCCCGTCAATCACCACCAAAGGATTCCCCAGGCCGCGGATGTCGAAGCTGTTGTTGAAGTTTCCCGGCTCGGCACTACGTTGCCACACGCGCACGCCCGGAACACGTCCGGTCAGCATGTTTTGCGGGTTTTCGTTTTTCGTACGCCGCATTTCGTCGCCTTTAATGTTGGAGACGGCTCCGGTTAAACTCACTTTGCGTTGTGTTCCATAGCCCACCACCACAACTTCCTCTAGGGCCGATTCATCCGCCTGCAATACCACGTCTATACGGCTTCTGCCGCCTACGGTTTCTTCCACATCAATATACCCCACATAGCGGTAGTGCAGCACGGCGCCTTGTGGCACCTGTATGCTGTACTGCCCTTCGGCATTGGTGCTGGTCGCTAATTGCGGCGAGGTTCCTTTCACCGTTACGGATACGCCCACGAGGGCTTCTCCTTCCGCGCTGTTTACACGGCCAGACACCACGATATTTTGTGCCCATGACACGGCAGGAAGTAAGAGCAATACCAAGCATACGACTCGTATGCAGCTGCTCAATTCCATCTTTACATTCTTAATCATATAGGTTTCTATTACACTAAGGGTTAGCTATTTTGTATGTTCATATCTAGACAAAACCGCATATTCGGCGGCAAAGGCGAAGGTAAACATGCCTTCGGTATTGTTTTTTCCACGATCGCGGTTCCAGCCCACCAACAAGTTTGTGGGCAATAGTCCCTTGTAGAAAAAGTTTTCGTAGGCATAGTCCAGGTTCTGCTGAAAGGCAGCGATGTAGGCATCGGATGCCTGGTGCATAGGATAAAAATCTACATACCCTCGCATCAGCACGCCGTTGAACCAGTTTCTAAATCCACTGATATCAAAGGTGTAGTAATCCGCCACATTGACGCCCTTCTTGGCAAAATAAGCGAAGGAAGCATTGGCCAAGGCTGTTCCATCTTCGCGGTATTTGGCATCGTTGGTTACGCGGTATAGATCGGCCGCGCCAGAAAGCATGGTACCGCTGTTGTAGGTGATGGCAGGACCTACCCGATCGCGGCAGGTGGTGCTGCGGCGGTAGTTTACGCCGTCGATCTGCTCCAACTGGGGCGATCCCGGTGTGCACCCACCCATCATATCGTCATACACGCCATCGGCACGCAGCAGGGCCTGCTTTTGCCAATCATATATTTTCTTGGCATAGAGCAGGTAATAGTCGGCCTTGCTCATTTGCTCTTGCTTGCGCGTTCTGCGGTCGCCCGCGTCGATATAGTGGCGCGTTGCTTGGTCGCTTTTTCCTTTATACAGCTCGTGCAGCCATACCAAGGGGCTCACCATAGGGCCGTTGCTACAGGCGTGCTTGGTGGCATAGCCTGGGCCCCAAGCTATACCGCCGACTTCATTGCCATTGGCATCGATCGTACAATCCCAGCCGTCCAGCACATAGGCCGTCAGGTATTCGGCCTTGCTTAAAAATTCGGCATTGCCGGTCACTTTATAGGCTTCCAGAAATTCGCGAATCAGCCACATCTGGTCGTCATACACGTTTTCAATACCATCCACACGTGCCCCACCTTTGGAATTTCCGCGGTTTACGCCATACACGGTCCATTCTTTGGTACCGGTATAAGAAGTTAGGGTAAAGGTACCGAGGTAATACTCGGCACCATCATATAGCTTCATCAGCTCCTGCTCATAGCGGCTAAAATGTTCGTTATAGCGTGTAGCATCACCTTTCTCCTTTTCCACCTCCAAGCTGTGCATAATGGCGGTCACCGCCTCAATGGCGCTGGTATACATCCACACACTGCCTATTTCAGCCGATCTGTTGTCGGTATAGGGGTTATAATAGCGGGCCATGGTCATGCCACTGCCAGAAAAATAAGCGCCAAGTGCGTTATCGGTAATCTCCATGGCACGGGTCAACGAGCGGGTTGCCAGGTTGCTGTCTTCTGGCGGCATAGTCTCCCCATCGCTTTTTGCCTTGTTACAGGCACAGATGAAGAAGCATAGCAGGCTCCCCATCGCGATCATCATACTTTTTTTCATCTTTAGTTTATTTTAATATTATGTATCACCAGTTTATTCTCTCCGGTATTGGCTTCGCCATTGTACACCCCAAGCGCTAGCGTCACATCCTTGCCATTAAAAGCAGATAAGTCGTAATTAAACACGGCATATCCCTCGGGGTTGCCCGCACCGCCGTCGCCATGCTTGAAGCGCCAACAGCCATCGCTAGCGGCCGATGCTTGCTGTGCGGTGTTCGAGGCCGGCGACAAATGGGTTATGCTGCCATCATTGCCTATTGCCGTAAGTTTGAAATAGGTGAAGTTGCTACCAAAATTCCGGGTGCTTAGCGCCAGGCGGTTGCTTCCTGCCGCAACCGAAAATTTAGCATACATATACGCCTCAGGCACCTCCGTGTCTACTTCCGGCGTGTTGCGTGTCTTGATGATGTAGCCTTCCGAAGGGAATACTTCCGGATCCTTCTTCAGCGGCATAAACATCCACTCGGCTCCCACATGGGCCACATTTCTCCAAGCACGGTAAGCATCTACATAGTTGTCGCGGTTTCCGCTAACGGGGCTTAGTCCGGTGAAGGTTTTTTTGGTATGCGGCATCGTAGAGCGCGCGGTTTCTTGCGATAGCTTCCAGCCGTTGATCACTTCCGTGCCCGGTAGCCAATCCCAGTTCTCTACCTTTCTATCGGCAAAGCGGATGGCGCGCAGCACCACTTGCTTCCAGTAGTCGCCGGTAGACTGTCTGTATATACCGATGGCAATGATCACCTCCTTGCCCACATAGGCTTGCAGGTCAAATTCGAAATCGGTATAGCCCCCACCATGCGTGCGGGTGTTGCCCACTTTCTCGGCCTTCGGCTGTGCAGCGCTGAGGTCGATCACCTGCACGCCAAAGTAGGCTGGTGCTGCGGCATCGGCATTGTGCGTTTGGGCACGTAGCGACAGTATTTTGTTGTCTTCGGTAATCAGCTTGCTACCGAATACGAAGGAGTCAAACGCATCCATATTGGCTGGGTTGTTACGCTGATCGCCGCTGTTGCGTATCTGTAGGGTGGTACCTTCGTTCTGCTCTTGCCATGCACCTCTAAAATCTAGGGTGCTCATGTAGTTACAGGCCCAGTCCCAGTGTGGATAGGCATCGGCGTTGCGTCCGCCACGGTATTCGTTGTAGTACCATTTTTCGGCTTTCCGCAAGTCAACAGCGGTTAATCCGGGCAGCAACTCTTCGCCCCCCATTTGCACGTCCAGCGTCACTATGCCGTCCACAAAATCCGCAGCCGTGATTGGGCGCACAATCCCCACATATCCACCTTTGCTAAAGGAAACGGTGTAGTTGTTCTCAATCAGGTTAGGGATCACAAATCGGCCGTTGTTGTCGGTAGTAACAGTTCCCCCTACCGCACCGATGGAGACGGTTACGCCGGCAAGTGGTCCGCCGCCTTGCAGCGCATCGGTTACGGTACCCACAATGCGGGCAGAAGCGCTTACCATGGCCACATCTACCGTTGCCTGTCCGGCTTCGTTAAAACCAGCCGCGGTTACGGTTAGGCCCACGGCCATCCAGCCGTCTTTTTCAAAGGTCACGGCATGGGTTCTGTAGGTCACCTCGCTAAAGGTATACTTCCCATCGTTGCCACTGGTGGTCACTTGGTCTTCCTCTTTGATCCCCGTCAGGGTAACTTTTACCCCTGCAATAGGCGCCCCATTGGCGTCCGTTATGGTCCCTACCACTTGGCCACGTCGGTTATCCGGAGCGTCGTGCTCCTTTTTGCAGCCCATATGCAGCGTTACGACCAAGGTGATCAATGCCACATGGATTAATTTTTTTAGGTGTTTCATCCCATGAATGTTTAATAGGTTCTTGAATTTGTATTGGTTATCGTGTTTGTTGTTGGTTTACTTGGTTTACTTTTTTTATCATCCCTTAGGTCATACCGCTTGGTTTGGGCAGGTTACTCCGCTCGCCAAGCGGGGTTTTACTCCTGTTGCTCTAGCTGGTGTTTGCCCAGCAGGGCATATTGTGCGGCATAGGTAAACATAAACATGCCCTCCAATCCCTGCGGTTCTTTTTCGGCAGCCCAGCCTTTCAACAAATCGGTAGGCAGAAAGCCATCACGGTTAAAATGCGCAAAACCATAGTCTAGGTTGCGTTGGAAGGCCGTCACATAGTCGCCAATCCCGGCGTCCAGCACCGTCGCTTCGTGGTATCCGCGCAGCAGTATGCCGTTGAACCAGTTGTTAAAACCGCTAGTTTCAAAGCTGTAATACTGCGGCACATCTTTTCCGAGGCTAGCAAACTGCCGGAAGCTATTTTTGGCCAGCAGCCGCCCATCTTGTGCATAGATGGCCTCGCCCGTTGCGCGATGTAGATCTACTGCGCCCGAGAGCATGGTGCCGCTGTTGTAGCTGTAGGCCTTGCCCACAGCGGCGGTTAAAGGGGTGTTTGCGCGGTAGCGCTGTCCATCCTGCTCTTCATAGCGGATATCACAATTCGGCACGCAGCCGCCCATCATGTCGGCATATACCCCATTGGCAGTTAATAGCTGTTTTTTCTGCCAGTCGTAAATAGCGCGGGCATAGTTCAGGTAGTACTGTTGTTTTTTCACCTGCGCACTACGGCGTGTTTTCCGGTCCTTCGCATCAATAAAACGATGGGCTATTTTATCAGATTTTCCTTCGTAGAGCTCATGCAGCCAAACCAGCGAACTGATCAGCGGTGCATTGCTGCAGGCGTGTTTTGTGGTGTAGCCAGGCCCCCAAGCTATGCCGCCGTTTTCCTTCCCTTGGCTGTCGCGCGTCACATCCCATCCATCCAGCACATAGGCCGTCAGGTATTCCGCTTTCTCCAAGTAGGCACGCTTTCCAGTCAGTCTATACGAGTCCAGCAGCTCGCGAATCAGCCACATCTGGTCGTCGTACACATTAAGCACGCCGCTCACATTGGCCTTTCCTTTCTCCTGCACACGATCTACGGCATATACCGACCAGCTTTTTGTTTGGGTGTAGGAAACAAGCTCGAAAGTACCTAGGTAGTAATCGGCTTCGGCATAGAGCTTATCCAGCAGCTGCACGTAGCGCGCATAATGTCTATCGTATAGTGTTTTCTCGCCCTTTTCCTGTGCAGCCTTCAAGCCAGAGAGCACCGCATTAACCGCTTCAATACCGGCCGTATACATCCAAACGGATGCGCGCTCATTCGATTTAGCTTTTTTGTCCAAATGATAGAACCGGCGCATTTCAAAAGTCTGTGCATCAAAGTATGCCGCTATAGTTACATCGATCAATCCGATGGCGCGCTCTAGGTTTTGATTGGCCAGCGCTTGTGGATGCAGCTGTTCTGCATGAGCAACAGCAGCTGATGGTATGCCCGTGCCTGCGGACGGCAAGACGGTGGCCGAAGCAAAACTGCAGTATACGGTAAAAGAAAGGGCCATGAAAAAAGACTTCATTCCAAGATTGATAAGGTTTATAACACAATTTTAAATTGGCGCAAGGGTCTTCCGACTCAATGCTCAGGCAAGGTAGTAGCGACGGGATTAAAACTAGGGTTAAAATCTGCAATTAACCCGTAAAAAAAACGTTAACCCCCTATTTTATGCGTTTTTTTAATGGCTTTCTCCCTCCTAGCCTAGCCTATTTTGTTACCAAAACCACGTAATTTTTTTCGTATAATATTAGCTACCTTTGCAGGGTGTGATAGTTGCTATCACCTATTGATGACGATGAGAAGTCTAGACATGCGCGCCGATCGAACACCATATATCCTATTTTCACTATTTATTTTAAGCAGCTTGTTGCATTTGCCGGCTAGTCTTTTTGGTCAAGGTATCCGCTTCACGGGTAGTAGCCAGCCTATTGAGAAACGCACCTCGGCGAGTTTTTTTTCCGAGGCGGCTTTTACCTTTACCGATCGCTTCGCACTCGATTTTGATCTACAGGTGCCCAATAACAGCAGCATGGGCTACATCGTCCGCATCAAGGAGGAGGATCAACGCTCCATCATCAACCTGCATTATGAAAAGGAAGAGGGCGACGCGGTGTTTCGCCTCAACGAAGAGGGCAAAGCCAATTTAATAACCCTGCGCATACCGCTACAGCAGCTTATTGAACAACACTGGTTTCCGGTGCACATAGCATACGAGCTCCGCAAGGGGCACATCGAGCTGCAAATTGGCGGCAAAGCGGCACAGCAGGCCAAGGTGCCACTCGCCGCGCCCTACACAGCCCATGTAACCTTTGGCCGCAGCGACTACATGATCGATGTACCTTCCTTCTCGCTGCGCAATTTCCGCATAGGCAACAAAGAGCGTGAAACGGTGTTTCCGCTACGCGAAAGCAAGGGCGACAAGCTACATAATGCGGCCGGAGAGGTGATGGGCAAGGTGGTCAACGGCACTTGGCTGCTCAACGATGCTTACCATTGGCAAAAACATACACAGATGCGCTCTTCCAGTACCTCTGGTGCTACCTACGATGCCAAGACCAAATCGATCTATTATTTTAACCGGGATTCACTGGCGATCTATGAGGTCCAAACGGGACAAGAACGGCATATCCGCTTTGCCCAACCCTGCCCCGTAGAGATTAAGCTCGGCACTTGCTTTATCGCTCCCGAGGAGCATCGCTTGTATCTCTACGAAACGCATTACACAACGCCTTACGATGGCCCCACGGTGGCCAGCTTGGATCTGGAGGACTTCAGCTGGCGCATCGAGAGCAGGCAGTACCTGCAGCGCGAACTGAACCACCACGCGGCGTCTTACCTGTCTGATAGCCGGCAGTTGATGCTGTTTGCGGGCTATGGCAACATGGTCTACAGCAACGATATGCTCTTGTATAGCCTAAAGGATAAGACATGGTCGAAAGCGACCATGCAGGGCGACTCTATTTTTCCACGTTATTTCACGTCGTCGGGGCAATCTGCGGTTGACCATAAGATCTATATCTTTGGCGGCATGGGCAACGAGTCGGGGCAACATATCGTCGGCCGCAAGTATTTCTATGATCTTTATAGCTTTGATCCCCGCACGGGGAAAACCAGCAAGCTGTGGGATGTGGAGCGCAAGGATAGTCCTTTCGTCCCTGCACGGGGCTTGGTTATCCCCGATTCCAACTGGATCTATATGCTGGGCTACCCCGAGCATCTCACGCATTCTTTTATCAAGCTACGCCGCTTTGCGCTGCAAGATGGCCGGCATGAGACATTGGGCGACTCGATACCAATCTATTCGGACCGCATCAGTACGCATGCCAACCTGTATTTTGACCCCAACCTGCATAAGCTGGTTGCCTTGGTGCAGGAATCTGATGATGATGTGCGCTCCACTGTGTCGGTCTACAGCTTGGACTTCCCGGCTATCAGCGCGGCCGAGCTAGATGCTTTTCCGGGTTCGGGCAGCCGCAGCATTCCGGGCTTGGTTTTCTACCTCGTAGGGGCTGCGGGGTTAGCTCTTGCTGCCTTCCTATACTGGCGTTATCGTGGCGTGCAGCATGCGCCAGCCAGCGCCGTCGTGCCTTTGGAGGCAGCTCCATCAGCGAGCCTGCCTCAGCAGGCGACCGTCAACCGCATCAACCTGTTCGGCGACTTCACCGTGATCGATCGCCGCGGACTGGATATTTCGCACCTCTTCAGCGCTCGTCTGCAGCAGGTGTTCTGCCTCCTGCTGTTTCATAGTGCCCATACGGGCATCAGCTCCAACTTGCTCACACACCTGCTCTGGCCCGATAAGCCGAAGGATAAAGCGAAGACTTCCCGGGGGGTGGCCATCAACAACCTGCGCAAGGTGCTGAGCGAGCTGAATGGCGTTGAGATTATCTACGACGAGGGCCACTATCGTGTGGTGTTCCAGTCGAGCTGCTCCTGCGACTACTGGCGCCTACAACAGCTGCTGGCCGATGGTACGTCTATCCTCCATCCAGAAATTTTGACGATACTGCAGCGCGGTGAATTCCTCCTAGGCATGGACGACCCGATCTTCGATAAGTGGAAGCATGATACCGAAAGTAGGCTGATCGATCGCTTTCAGCAGCAGCTCGCCCAAAGCCGGGAAGAGAAGGATTGGCCTACGCTGTTTCGCACCGCCGAGGCGCTCGTCATGGTAGATGCCATCAACGAACTGGCCTTCGAGCAGGGGCTCTACGCCCTACACAAGGAAAAGCAGGAAGCTCGCGCTCGCCTCTTCTACAAACGCTTCACCGAGAACTACCGCCGCCTTATGGGGGAAGAGTATGGAGGGGGCTTTGAAGAGGTTTGGAGTCGTTTGGTGATGAAGTGATGAGCTGATAGCGGTTATCTTAAGATTCACCGCTTCTCTTATCGCACTACGCTATACGCAATACTCTATACTTTCTTGTCCCTAAGCCCGGGACAGGGGCCATACTTTTTTCAAGATAAAAAAGTATGCAAAAAATCTTTGTTTCATCCATGCGATCTTACCCACCGTCCAGCCCACAGCGGTTCACTGCCTGCCAGGCGAAGATGACATCCCAAAATCCCTTTTTATTGGATTTTGGTATATAATCTAATGCCTTCCCTACCCACTAGGCCACGGCATCATCCCGCTCTCTCCATCGCTTGATGAAACGAAAAAGCTCCGTTGATCGGTATTTTTTGAATATGGCTGCTCGATCGCTTTTTGGAAAGTGACGAGGTTACAAAGTGACATAGTTACGAAGATCACAGCGATAACTTAAGGATTTACCGCTTACTTATCGCATTACGCACTACTCATTACGCAGTACTATTTCACAGCGCTTCAATCTCAGCAACCGGAAGGCCTGTTCCCTCAGCAATATCGATGACAGAAAGGCCCATTTTCTTGAGTTGCAAAGCTATCGCAGCGGCCTTCCGGCGTTCTCCCTCTTCTAGTCCTTTTTCTAATCCTTTTTCCAGACCTTGTTCTAGACCTTTTTCCAAACCTTGTTCTAACCCTTTTTCCAAACCTTGCTCTAGACCTTGCTCTAGACCTCTCTCTAAGCCCTGCTTCAAGCCGTTCTCAATTGCATCTGCTAGATCCAGCTCTTGGGTTTCTCGGATGGAGAAGGCATCCCATTTGCGTTTTAAACTTACATCATACATATTTCGTTCCTCCTTATTTAACTGTGTGTAGGCAGCAATATCAAACAGCCGCTCGAATATAGGCTTCCGTAGATAGACCGATAGCTTCTTCAGCTTAGACATGTTCTTCAGCACATAAAGCCACCGATCGAGATCCGTCTGTAATTCAACCTCTTCCTTATCAAATTTAACTAATTCTATGTAAGTATATCCCAATTGTTTATAGAAAACTTTTCCCGTATGTATGTCGCAGAGACCGATTTCGTGCATATATCGTCCGTCACTGTCGTGATCGGGCATCGGGAATCCATCTAACAGCACAATTATATACACTTCGCTGATTGCATAGTTCCAGCCAAAGCGATTACCTTTGGGCGCCATATCGGCAATCAGCTTGCTCCCATAATATAACATCCGACGCTTCAGGTTTCGCTGTGTGCTTCGCTGCACCTCGATCAAAAACGTTTCCCCGCTGTCCGTCGTGCACACGAGGTCGAAGATCACTGTGCCTATCTCTTCGGCGTCACCCACATATTCGTTCTTCCCGTAGTGGAAGTCAGCGACATGCTTACGCCCGTGGAACAGCTCGTTCAAAAAGGACTTTAGAAATTCCTTGTTCGTCTCCGATCCAAAGATTCGCTTAAAGCCAAAATCCGTCGTCAAATCAATGAACTTAGGAGCATGCATCGTTATTTATATTTGGTTTCAAAAGCAAAGTTAAGGAGGTTCTTTGGGAGTAGTCGGTTGTTAAACGGTTAAAAACGTTTAAGTTTGATTAAAAAAGTGATGATTGGTAGTGGTAATCTCTAGATCTATCGCGACCCTTTATCACTGTCGCAATACAATTTTGTCCCATACTGGGACCGGTTCGTCCCTAAGCCCGGGACAGGGGCCTTACTTTTGTAGGGCAAAGGTTTACGGCTATGCCGCAGCGATACACTTTTGTCCCATACTGGGACCGGTTCGTCCCTAAGCCCGGGACATGGGCCTTACTTTTGTGGGGCAAAAGTAAGCAAAACCCTGTCGCGAATTTTTGTTGCATCCTTGTGGGTAGTGCAGAGGCAAGTTTCTACAGACGCAACAAAAATAAGGCGACGTTCGTGTTAATATTAGGCAGGTGCGGTAATTGTAAAGTTTGATACTTTGTGATAAGGTGACAAAGTGAAGAAGTGACCAGCTGATAGCGGTGATCTTAAAATTTAGCACTACCCTTATCGCATTACTCAATACGCACTACCCAATACCATTTCCCAGCGATCGAAAAGCTACATCATACGGCTACCGTTAAACGGAACTCTTCCAGTCTCCTTCCAAGTGCTGGGAAGCAAAGAACATGTTTGGGGAATCGAGGGATGGACAAAGCCTAGAAATTATGTCGGAATCGCATCCAAAGCGATTTCGACGTTATTTCAGCTTTGCCAAACATGTTGCTTTGTGTGGGCCGGACTTGCGCGAGAGAGCACCTGAAGGAGACAAAGGCTTTTGAGTACTTTTGGCCTTCAAAAGTGCTGCCCTGCCGTGGCGAACGGCGGAAGGGATTGAAGGGGGATAGTGATAAGGTGATATAGTGACAAAGTGATGTGTGATAGCGGTAATCTTTAAGGCTAATTTATACGTTACATGATTTTTTATGCACTTTATTTCTTTATTTTTGTGATAACGGGCGATGATACTATACAGATTATTGCGCATGAACCAAGGGCTAGCACTAACGAAGAAATAGTTGTGATGAAAATTTACTTTAGAGATCAAAAGAGCAGGTTCGAGGAGCATTTAGATTGTTTAAAGCAACATGGTATAACCACATACAACCAAAGTAGTTTAATAGAAAGAACTAGCACGATTGAAATCTTCACAAAGAAAACACTAACAGCGCTTTCTAGCAACTTTCTTTTTAACTATGATATCTTCCCTGTTGATATAATGACTAGTTTATGCCAATGGAAAAGTGAGCAAAGAAGTATGCGCGTGGGCGACACCATCGTACAACAAGTCTACCTCCCTCCTTACAGATCGTTTTCACAAAAAATGATAATGGGCGTTCGTGTTAATAACATCATTAATGAATCAAATAGATTAGGATTTTCATATGAAACACTGGAAGGACATGTTGAACGAGGTTTATCAACCTTTACCATAGAGGAATCTCAGGATGGTAGGATTTTTTTCAAGGTACATACCTTTTCTAAGCCACAACATGTATTGGCCAAACTGGTAAACCCTATTTTTTCAACCCCCTACCAAGCCTTTTGCACTCGGCAGGCTCTTAAAAATATGAAAAAGCAATTAGAGGGACATCAATATGCCCTCTAATTGCCGCAGCAACTTTAGATAAGTTACCTCCCTTCACGCTTGATTAGCAGAAACACCTCTTTGTCGGTATTCCACAGGTGGTATACGAGCTCCTTGAGCCCCGCCAGTGCCGTGCGGCTGCCTATTCCGCGGCCTTCGCCGGTAAGCGTGGTGACCGGAGCGATGCAGCCCATCAGCTCGTTCAAGGCATGGTTGGCGGCATGGATCAGTATTGCTTCGCGTCCCAGCACATGAGGGATACCGATTTGTTCGCCATGCTTAGTGTAGCGGCGTTTTTCGAGTTTATAGCGTCCCTCGGGGATGCAGCTCAGGCGTCTGATATTGTTCCGGTCGGGCAGCTCTATCGTATAGCAGATATGCTGCCCATCATACGTTATACGCCCATTAGTTCCCTGTGCTCCATATGTCCGTTGGAGCAGCAAGATCGTTTGCTTTTTCATGTTACATGTGTTTAGTGCCCACGAAGGGCGATCAAGATGCCGAGCCCGAGGGCTCGGCTGTACGCCATAGCGACGCACTGTTGGTTAACGCACCAGGATGCTGGCGATATCACTCCAGTCGCCTACACCGCGGGAATTAATACCGCGCACGCGGGCTTCGCAAAACTGTGCGGCAGGCACGGGCGCAATGATATTGCCGCGGGAGCTCGTAGTGGTGAAACGCTCGCTCCATTCGGGGTCGCCGACCGTCCGAAACTGGTATTCGTAGAGCAAAGCGACCCTTTGCGGAGCAAAGTCCAATCGCATCTGTCCCGACTGTCGTCCGTCGCCTAGGCGCACTGCCTCGACCTTTGTAGGCACATAGATTGTCGAGGAAGGGCCATTAGTGGAGAATCCCGAGCTCAGCAATTTGGAGAGCCTGCCCTCGCTCTCGCTGTTGACGTAGTTGCCCAGTTTCTGCAGGATCGCCTCCAGTACTACCCGCGTTTCATTTTTCAGCGCCGTGTCCGAGGGCGCTCCTCGGCGGCGTGCTGCCGCCAAGTTGTTGGCGAATTCATCCGCCACTTCCTGCACCTCCTGAAGCGTTGGTGAGGGTGTTGCAAAATTTGCATTGTCTGTCATGGCACCGAGAACCGTGCTCGCCAATACCATGAGCTCATCGTCTTTCAGTCGTGTAAATCCGACGAGCGCTTTATAAAAAATAGCCATCATTATAGCTGTCGCTGGAAATCGAAAAAGCAAGGTATCTAATCCTTCGGAGGGAGCTCCTTCCCCGATCGAGAAGATCCGCCATTCCGTTCAGCGACAAAACAAACATAAGGAGAGGCAGGCTACCGAATGAAAAAATGATCGGATTTGATCGAAATTGATCGGATTTGATCGGATTTGATCGGATTTGATCAAAATGGCTACTAAATAGCCCCCATCTTCATCCATCAAGTTGATGTTGACGAGCATCAACTTATCCTTTTCAAGCATCAGGTTCACTTCGTCATGTAACTGCACGACGTTGATGCTCATCAGGTTCAATCCTTCACCTGCTTGCTTCAACCAAACATCCCTCAAGTCGACATTGTCAAGTGAAACGTTGACACAAGCACACATCAGATCCACGTTGATACCCATCAACAGCAAACAAGCAAGCATCCGATTCATGTTGTTGCCTGCTTGGTTAAACAAAACATCCATCAACACCACATCTTCACGTAAAGAGATTAACTAAGCAATCATCAGGTTCATGTTGTTGTGTGAAAGCGTCTACATCTTCTCTGTCTTCATGGTGTTGATGCTCGTCAAAGGGACGCTGATAGGCAAGGTAAGCGAAAAATAAGAGGCAGCAAAAAGCGATCAGCTAGCTTTAGGGGAAGTTCAGGTTAGGTTTAGGCTGATCGATGTGCGTTGCTACAGCTTGCCTTTACGCCGGCTCTCGTTCATGGCCGCGATTAGGTCTTCCTCAAAATACAGGTCGATACCGGCGATACGGATGGGTTTCAGTAATCCTTTTTTAAGATTACGGCGGTAGGTAATTTCTGTCATGTTCAACATCTCGAGCACTTGCTGTTTACTGTAGATGCGTCTTTTGAGCGGCAATGATGTAGTATTGGCATATTGGTCGATGATATTCATCAATGCATCTCTGATTTCGCGAAGCAATTTTATTGCTTCATATATTTGGTTATCCATCATGTGTGGGATTAGCACAACAGCTGAACGTCCGACTGTGGGAGGGCCAGTGCCTCCTGTCCTGTTGTAGGGTTACAAAAAAAGGATTTCTGTGCTTAGTCCAAGGGGATAAACGTATTCCAACCTTTATGGTCTAAGGCTTTTACGCTTGCCAAAAAATCAGGTATTAATAAGGGGTTCATACCACGGCCAATACGGAGCGCCTTGCGCAGCGATGCTATGTTATATTTAGGCTGCATGGAGGCCATTACATCGGGCTGCAGTAATATGCACCGCCTTTGCACAACTGTAGGATATTGCACCAGCAGCATATTGACATAGTAATTTGCGGAGATCTTGAGCATCCAAGGGGCAAGCCCTATTTTGCGCAGCTTCGTCATCACACTCTCTGCGCCCAGCATCTCGCCGTCGCGCAGAATCACAAAACGCGTCTTGGCAGATGAGTATAGCAGCACAATATCAAAAAAACGCACCGACATGCCCTTCATCTTCAGCATGGTGCCCCCATTTTTTGCCAAGATATAGTATAGCGTTTCCGGGTAGCTGTCGTTGTCAAAGCAGGCGCGATCCGTTTCATCCTTTTCTGGCGCAGGGCTAGCTTGTACTTCGGCTATTGAACTATTGCCCGTCTGCACCTGCGCATTAAAGCTGGGCAAGGTCTGTGCTATTGACCAGCTCCGCACGCTATTGGGCCACAGCATAAAAAGATCGCTATGCAGCAAGGCCAGTGCATAAAAGAAAGCCATCACCAGCACGGCAGGCATATTGAGCAGGTAGCGTATAAATATCTCCCTGCTATCTTCCATGGGGATGCATATCAAGAGTAGCACCGTGAGGTGCAGCGAGAGGCTTGGCAGCAGCGCCACAGCAAGGTAACGAAAGCGTCGCCATCGGTGGATACGCGTTGTTTTCTGCTGTTGCCCATCGCCTATGATCCATTTCTTGCAATAGGATATCCACATCGCATAGAGCATGCAGATGCCCGTGCTGCTAATCAGGCCCAGCCAAAACGGAAATTTAATGAGCTGTTCCCCAATATCGATATCTCCACCGGCAATGTGAAGTGCCGTGGCCATTAAGATCGCATATGAAAATATGGTGTACGTTCGCATAATCCCAGGCATTATAATGGTTAGCTTTTTTATCCTATGGATGTAAATTCAAATTCTTAAAGCTAATATAGTAAAAACAAAACCTTAAAACCAAAATTTTTAACCAAATAGCAATCAATTAAGCATAAGGTCTATTATTTTGTTACAAAATGTTTCCTAAAAGCGTCAAACGGACACGAAATAACTGGGAGGAAATTTTGATACACTCCATTTTTAGACTTTTCACACTATGGTTAAAACCTACATATTGCGCTATTTTTTTCGCTATACTATGTCCAAAACATACATATTAGCCTTTTTTGGGCTTTCCAGCCCTTGTTATGTTGGTTTACATAGGCCTTCTTTGCAAGAAAAGCATTATGAAACTCGCCCCTTTCATCTTGGAGATATCCCCTTGTCGAGGTGCTCTTTCGAAACAGCGCTTAGGCCCACAGGTCAGCCCGCTGCAGTGCCAGTTGGACAGCCAGCCTGTCCGGCAGCCGGTTATGCCGGGTCTAGCGCGCGGTAGGCAGGTTGCCCCTGCGCTTAGCTTGAAGGCGCATACTGAACATCGGCCCCTTCGCTGCTTGCCAAATATAGGCGCTGGCGCAGCAGGCCGCTGCAGCCCGAAGCAGCGCCATTCAGCAAGGAGGTTTTCGTCGCGAAAATTTGCCCTATTCCGGCGCCTAGCGCCTGCAGTATCTCTCTACTTCCCCTGCGCTTTGGTAGCCAGAGCGCATCTCTATCGGCAGCCTGCATAAACAGCAGCAGCTGTCTGCAATACAGGTTTAACAAAAAGTTCGCACTGATCTACAAGTGCACAGAAAGCTTATGGCAAAATCAATAAATAGCCGACTACTTGTCGGCATCTTGGCCCTTATCTTGGTATGTGGCCTATTCGTTAGCGTAAAAGCTTGGAACAGCAAAGCTGCGCCCACGCTTACTGATCAATGGTTTACATACCACGGTGACACTCAAAACAGAACAGACATTGAAAATCCAGAGAACTACACGCTGTTGGATGCAGAACCACCATGCTCTGGTGGTGCTGAGCTCTGTTCCGTACAGGCTCCTGCCGGTGCGCAGGGAGAGGCCGTGTTGGAAACAGCTTTGGTCAACGAGATTATGGGTGTTATCGATACGCGCATATCGACAAACACAATCAAGTTGAGAAACTAAGGTTTCGCTGATCCATGGAAGAGGGCCTCGGCGAGTGGCCCTCTTTCCTATCGTGGGTTTTGCGTAATTCGCGAATAGCGTATAGCCTCTAGCGGAATAAGCAAGGCATAGCGCAGGCTATTGGGCTCCAGTAGGTAGCGTTGCCCATTGAGCTCCCTTGTCAAGCTAATGTTTGCTCCTTCCAAGTTAAGGCGCCGTATATCAGCCCATCGGCGGTTTCTGAAGATCAGTTCTTTTCGGCGCTCGGACTGCAGCAGGGCCAATAGTTCGGCCGCTTCACCATTGCTGTTGGGTCGCGCGTTGGGTGCATAGCGTGCCTGCAGAAAGGCGGGCAAGCGCATTCGAGCCTCGGCCAGTCGTCCCGTGCGCAGCGCAGCCTCCATATTTGTCAGCAGCATCTCAGCCGTGCTGATACCGGTAAACTGCATCAGGTTAATCTCCGTATAGCTTCCCTTAAACACCGGATGCCCATTGGCATTCACGGCAAAAAAAAGCGATTTTCGATAGTCCCCCTCAGCATAGGAGGCATATATTTCCGGATCCACAATCCCCCTTGATTGTACTAGGAAAGCACTATACCTATATGTAAGATGAACCACCTCGCTGTTTAGCGGCTGGAAGGGTATGGCAAGTGCCGGATTAATCTGCCCATAGTCTAGCAGGTCACTCTTTTGCTGCAGCAGCTGTTCCGATAGGCGGAAAGCGCGTTCATAGTCGCCAATATCAAAGGCCACCCGCGCCATCAGCCCCCAAGCTGCCAGCCGAGAGGGCCGTAGCAGCGTGGCTGTGGTCAGAGGCAGCAGCGCGGCCGCCTCTTCCAGATCCGCAAATACCCTATCATAGCTCTCGCTTATGCTGGCGCGCGAGAAAAACTGGTTCAAATCTGCGGAGGTGCGCAGCGGCACCCCCAGTCCGCTGCCATCCGCCCCATGGCGATAGGGCATGGCATAGAGCAGCAGCAGCTCCGAAAAAGCCAAGCCGCGGTAGTAGAGGGCAGTACCCCTTATTTCGTTGTAGCTATCCATATCCGGCGAAGGGCGCAGGCCCTCCAACCCTTCTAGCACCACATTGGCATAGTAAATCTCTTCATACATGCCTATCCAATCCACGCCATTGTTTTCCGTTACTTGCCAAGTATATCGGTTGCGGTCGCCCTCGTTGCTCGAGGCATTCCACGTTTGGTCCAGCACAAAATAATTGTCGGCCATATCCTCCCCGGCTAGGGTCTGCGTGCTCATCACAAATTCATTATCTAGCAAGGCGCGCAAATCGGCCAGTGTTTCGATGGTCGAGAGGCTGGCATTGGGCTTCATGTCGAGGTAGTTGCTGCAGGCCGCGCAAGCTAGGCTGGCCAGCAGCAGGTATAATATCCGTATCATAATTTTTTCCATAAGGAGCGGCTATCCGTTTGCCGCTCAAAGTCCTATACTTAAACCAAAAGAGGCGCTGCGCGGCAGGCCCAGTTCATTAATCGGCGTTGCCGGATCCCAACCTTCGCGGTTGGCGCGCCACAGGATGCCTACATTAGAGAGCAGCCCAAAGAGCTCCACACTGCGCAGGCCGCGCCAGCTCCCCAATTGGTAGGTCAGTCGTATATCGTTGAGGCGAATGACATCGCCCTGCAGCACATTGGCCTCTACCCCGTTGTAGAATGCGTTGCGAAAGGTATCAAAGGGATATGCAAAAGAAGGCACATTTGTGTGCTGTTCGTCGCCCGGCTGTTGCCAGCGCTGCAGGAAGCTAGCTTCTAGGGGGCGCCAACTGCCAAAAGCACTAAAGCTCTGTGTGCGCTGCCGAAAGAAATAGGCAAAGCGAAAGCCCACATTGACCGATAGCAAGATATTACGGTAGCGCAAATCGTTGCGCAGGGCGCCAAACCACTGCGGGGTGGCCGTGCCATGTAGGCGCAGCTCTTCAATGGGCGAGTTGTTGATCATGTTGCGCCAGTCTTCGCTACGCTCGCCGTTGAGAAAACCTATGGGGTCGCCCGTCTCGGGGTTGAGCCCTGCCCAGCGGTAGCTAAACACCCCAAAGGCCGGGTATCCCTCTAGCGGAGCCACATCCTGCAAGGTGCTCATCACCGGCCGGGCTTCGCCCATATATTGGGTCACCATCACCTTGTTGTAGCTCAGTAGCAGGTTGCTAGACCACTGCAGGGCGCCGCGCAGGTTTCGGCTATTTAGCTGCAGGTCCATGCCCTTACCCTCTAGGTTGGCGCTATTCATGGTTAGCCACCTAAAGCCCACCGTGGGGTCTACGGGTGTGCTGGCAATGAGGTCTACCGATCGGCGGCGGTAAAGGTCTATGGATCCGCTCAGGCGGCTGTGCAGCAAGGCAAAGTCGAGCCCTAGGTTTAGCGTTTTCACCATCTCCCAGCGCAGGGAAGGATTTGGCGGCGTGGCCAGCGCGGCTAGGGGCATACGGCCAAAGGTGCCCAGCTGCGTGGTGTGGCTTATGCTGGTCAGTGCCGCCACCCTATTGTTCACATTGCCGCTGTGCCCATAGGAAAGGCGCAGTTTCAGCTGCGATAGCAAGTCGCTGTGCCAAAAACCCTCCTGTTGTATGTTCCAGGCGGCGCCTACTGACCACAGGGGTGCCCATTTGTTGTTGGTATCCACGCCAAAGATGTTGGATGCATCGCGGCGCGCGCTGCCATATACATCATACCTATCGCGGTAGTTGTAGGCCAGGTTGGCATAGTAGGATACGAAGCGGTCGGTGAATGATGTGCGGCTGAAGCCCGCGTTGCCTAGACGCTGCGTGCCGCCTAGGTTATCGATGGTGGGCAGCAGGCTGGCCATATCCACCGGCAGGAAGGTGAGGTTGCTGGGGTTGTAGCCATAGAGGCGGCTGCCGTCGGCGCCGCTGCTCACCTCACGCAGCTCCATGCCCAGCATGGCCGATAGGCGATGGTGCGTGGCCAGGCTGCGCTCGTAGTTCAGCTGGTTGCGCAGGGCCAGCGACTGCCGTTCGCTGTTGTTGCGCTCCAAAATGGCGCCCATCGGAATGCCATATTGCAGGCTGCCGCCCTGCTCGCGGGTAAACAGGTTGATGAGGCCGCGCGCGAGGTAAGACTCCACAGCGCTCATAATCTCTGACTTGGTATTGTTAAAGGCCGCCTGCCCGCTTATGCTGTAGCTTAGCCCCGGCAAGAGGCGCAGGGTAGCGCCCAAGTCGAGCAGCAGCTCGTTGGCGACCGATTGGTTGTCGCTATTGCGCAGCTCGTCGTAGGGGCGGTAGCGCCAGTCCAGCAGGCCGCGCTCCTCCAGCCCGTCGAGGTAGCGGCTGCTATAGCGAAAGTTTACCGGCATAGCCTGCCCCTGCTCGTCCACCAGGTCGGCATAGGGATACAGCGGCACCTGCTCATAGCCAAAAGGCGAACGTGTGTCTAGCAGGCGGCTAAACATCAGCTTGCCCTGCAGCTCGAGGCGCGTGCCCAGCTTGTGGTTGTAGGCGCTGTTCATCGTGATGCGCTGCGTGCTATTCTCGCGCAAGAAAGGCTGCTGCCCATCATAGCCCGCCGAGAGGTAGTAGCCGTTGCGCTCGCCGCCGCCACTCATGTTTAGCGCATAGCGCTGGTCTACCGAGGGGCGGTAAAAATAGTCCCTATAGTCCTGCCGTATGTCTATGCCGCGCAGCACATCCAGCTGTGCTTGCAGGTCGGCCTCGGCCAGGCTGCCCTCGCGCTGCAGGCGCAGCAGCTCCACCACCGGCGAGAGCGCCGGCGGCCGTGGGTTGTTGATCTGCGCATCATAGAAGCCCCGCGCAAAGAGCAGCATCTCCATATCAATATAGGCCGAGCTGCCCGCCTGCCGCAGGCGAAAGAAGTCGGGCTGGGCGCCGATGCTTAGATTGCTCACCAAGTTGATGCGCGGCACATCCTGTGCGCGCCCCTTCTTGGTCGTGATCACGATAACCCCATTGCCGGCCCGCGCCCCCCAAATGGACGATGCCGCGGCATCCTTCAGCACCGAGATGCTCTCCACATCGTTGGGGTTTATGGTTTCTATGGCCCCATCATAAGGGAAGTTGTCTAGCACAATCAAAGGCCGCGCCTCGCTGTTTATGGTGCTTATGCCGCGCACGGTCAGGTTGTTGTCTGTAGCGTTGGGGTAGTTATAGGTAAAGCGACGCCTGTCAAAGGCGATGGCCGGCGTTATATCCTCCAGCCGGTTCAAGATGTTTGATACCGGCGAGCGCTCTAGCAGCTCGCGGCCAATGCGGTCTACCGAGCCCGTGAGGCGCTCTTGGCTGATCTTTTGGTAGCCCGTGTTTACCTGCACCTCCTCCAGCTGCTGCTCGCCGCGCAGCAACACCTGCAGGCGCTCGCCCAGCGTGGCATAGCTGCGCTCGTGCGCCACATAGCCCACATGCGTGATGCGCAGCAGGTAGGGACTGCTAAAGGACGAGAGGTCTACCCTGCCCTCGGCGACCTTTAACACCCGCCCATTGATGGCGATGTTGTAGCCCACGATCTCCTGCTGCGTGAGGCTGTCGCGCACCGTGAGCTGTAGCGCAGGCTGCGCCATGACGAGCAGTGGCAGCATAGCGAGCAGCAGCCCTAGCGCCCTGCTCACACCTTGCTTAATTCTGTTCATGTGCCCTCCTTCCCTTTATCAGCCATATGGGCAGTGTGGCGCGCTCTTCGCGCAGTTGCAGCCCCGCCTCGCGCATGGCCGCCAGCAGCTGCTCGGCCGTGCAGTCGGCCAAGCTGCGCCGCTCCACAAAGCAGTGCGCCGCCAAGTTATCGGGGTCTAGCAGGGGCAGCGCGCTAGGCAACCTGTTGTAGGCATCAATGAGGTATGATAGCGCAAAGCGCCCCTCCTGCGGTCCTTCTGTCGGTCGGTTCGGCGCCGCCAGGCGCAACACCGGTATCTCGCGCTCCGCCAAGCTGCAGCGCAAGCCTAGCGCCTGCTCGATGCTCGTCAGCAGCCCCTGCCTTATGCTGCTATCGGGCGTGTGCAGCGGCAGCTGCGCCTCGTAGCAGTAGCTGTGCCGCAGCAGCCATTGCAGCCTGTCGCCCATGTGGCGGTGGTAGGCCGTGGCCGCGAGGTTCAGTTCGGTATCTTCAAAGACTATCCGGTTTTTATCCACCGGGCTGCTATCTAGCGCATAGCTCAGCAGCTGCTGCAGCGACTGGTTGTAGCGGTATAGCCTTTTGCTGCTGCCCAGCGTGTCGGGCAGCAGGCCCACCACTGCCGCCGCATCGCGGCGGTAGCCCGTTAGCAGGCTGTAGTATAGGCTGCCCTCGCTGGCTATGCCCCCTGCCGACAGCAGGGGCCGCTGCTCGGCAAAGTCGTCCTTATATAGGGCAAAACTGCTGTCGCTATCGTTTAGCAGGGCGGCTATGGCAGCCTCGTCCATGGCCTCGCTGCCGCCAATGTGCTGCAGCCTGTTGTGGCGTATAAAGACGAGGTGCGGCAGCAGGCGGTGCGGGAAGTAGCTTTTCAGCAGGCTATCCTGCAGCAGCAGTGGCAGGCGGCTCTGCTGCAGCGCTTCGTTGTGGGCAGCAAAGCGCTGCACCGTAGCGGCATCTTGCACGGTCACGGCCAATACCTGCAGCCGCCCCTTAAACTGCGCCTGCAGCGCCTCGGCATGGCGCATGGAGCTGATGCAGCTGGCGCAGCTGGTATGCCAAAAATCGAGCAGCAGCAGCTCGCTATCGGCATATTCGCGTAGGCTGCCCGGCCTAGGTTCCTGCCCGCCATGCAGCAGCTGTAGCGGGGTATCCCAAAAGGTGGGCGGCAGCGCATCGCCTATGCGTAAAGCGGCTAGGGGTGCTTTCGTCCCTCCCTGCTGTGCGCCTGATGGGCCTGCCACCATGCTCAGCAGCAATAGCGGCAATACACACATCAAGGGTCGCCGTAGGCTGGGTTTTCTTTTTAGCCGCCCGCTCCAAAGGAAGCGCGCGACTTGGCGCATCAGCGCCCATAGCGCCCACAGCAGGGCCATGAGCAGTTGCAGTTGTGCCTGCGGCGGATGCGGATAGCCCGCATAGCGGCGCCGAAAGGGTACATAGGGGCGCCGCCCTGCCGTCCGCGACAGGTGTGCCCGCCCCAAGCGGGGCTGGTGTTGCATATTCTGCATATTCTTGGCTTTTTAGTGGCTTTGTTTTGGGGAGCGTGCTTATGCCGAGGTCGAGTTACGACCCTTCGTTATAGCGAAGCCATTAACGAACCATCGTTACGGCGAGCTCGAGTAACTATCCTTCGTCATTGCGAGGCCGAGGAACGAGGCCGCGGCAATCTTCCCCCTCCCACTAGCAACAACCCAAAACAAATCCTTATGTCTTAAAAAAAAGCCGAAACGGAATAAAAAGCGGTTTTCACAAAGGTCTATAATACACTGTACAACAATCCATTTCGGAAAATTAATTACAAAACCGGCCACCCTCGCATATCTCGAAGAGTAGAAATGTGTTTACCCACTCTTGCCAATCAGAAAAAAAACAGTTAGATTTATAAAAGCTAAAGTATAAACCGTTTGCTGTTATTAACCGCTTGGCTCGATACACTCTTGCCCTTCTTGGTATAAAAAGGCGACCGGTACAGACAATCTATATATTCCACAGGCTAAAAACGTGTTTTTTTGGTGTGTAGAATTTGAGTAGCATCCATATGGGATGGATGCGCACGCCTAGCTTGCGGGCTTGTCTGCTTTATCTTTTGCCCCCCTAAGCCGGTGGGCGCTTTACGTTCTTATAGCTTATATTGAGGGAATGCTGCCCCGCTCGATCTACTGTAGATCGCGGATGCTGTTGTTGCTTGCTGTTTAATCGTCTCCTCATAATTCTTTATGGTTTATATAGGATAAAGATGTTTACTCGGAAAGCTGGAGAAGTTGGCTTAATTGGTAAAACCAATAGGGCGAACTCCAAAGCTCTGGTAGAGGCACCGCTAAGAGCCACTAGAATGGAAGTTCTAGTTCCACAGAGTCTGACATGAAGTTCGCCCTACTGGACTACTATCTTCAAAGATAATAAAATCCAATAGATAGCGAACCCACGGTCAACTCACATGGAAATTTAGCGGTTTTCTACTGCGAGTGACATCGTAATCGAAGTAAGCAAAAGCTCACCTCATTATTGTCGCTTATATATTGATTCAAAGATAGTAACAAAAAACAAACGCTCCAAATAATCGGAGCATTTTTTTAATGAAAACATATACTGTAAAAATATCAAGACTTGATTACGAGATCATCAATCGGGTTAGGGAGATCCGAGAGAAAAAAGGAATTTCTCAACGCGATTTAAGTGAACTAATGAACTTAAGCAAGAGTTTTGTTGGGAAAGTTGAAGCATTAGGTCAGCCTGATAAATATAGTATAAGGCATTTAACATTAATAGCTACGGCATTGAAGTTAAAGTCTCTTGACGAATTACTCCCGAAAGCTATACCGGATCAAGACATTATTGAAGTTGTTTATCAGAAAGTGCCTAAACTGAATAAGGCGGGGGTTGAGAGCAAACAACTTGAGGAGAGTATAGTGGAAATTAAAGCTATTTAAGGATAAAAAGCGTCCCAGCGAGCACAAAAACTGTAGTAAAACTCGAATTAGCAGAAGGAAAATATTACTAATGAATGAAAGAACTACTTTTTATCCCGCTGTTAAGAAGAAAATCTTCACCTAAATCTATGAGAAAAGTGGGATCGCCAACTAAAAAGGTCAACATAATTTTCATTTCCGGCATTGCGATCGTATCAATACTAACCATTTTTGTATGCTGGTTTTATTACGTATTTTTAAATAGTCTTTTATTTGGAAACGATGCTCAAAAAACCGGGCCAATAGGTGATTCATTGGGAGGCTTCTCTACTCCGATTATTGGTATAGGAGCTGCAATATTAACATTTTTGGCATTTTGGGTTCAATTTAAAGCCAACAAACAGCAACAAGAGGATTTGAAAATCGAGCGCTTTGAAACCAAGTTTTACGAAATGCTGCGAATCCACCGAGACAACGTAGATCAAATTGGCATTAATAATAATATAGAAGGCCGGAAAACATTCTCTAGATTATTTAATGAACTTAAGTATACCTACTATTACTGTTTGAATAATATTAATGAGCAGCAAAAGAATTCGACAACAAAATTAGCAATCGAAAAAATTTACAATATATCTTACCTTATTTTTTTCTTTGGTATAGGCCAAACATCTAGTAAGTTAGTGGATGATATTTTGGATAACGAAAGTAAACCCGTCTTTGAGAAACTTGCAGAGTGTATCAATAAAACACAAGATTTTTACAGAAGACGTACTAGACCCCTCTCTCTAAAAGCAAAAGTATCGGAAAATGAGAGTATCAGATTCTTTTATGACTATGTTCCATTTCAAGGTCATATGGGTAATTTAAGCCATTATGTCCGTCATATTTTTCAACTTGTAAAATTTGTTGAAGAGCGTTATCCAATATCGGCAGATATAAAAGCTAAGAACGATTATATAGCGACGCTAAGATCACAACTATCTACTTACGAGCAAGCGTTTCTTTATTATAATGCCCTTTCTGTATTAGGGCGACCTTGGTTAGAAAGCGAAAAATCGGAAGGCGGATTGCTAAAAAAATACCCTATTATAAAAAGTCTCCCTAAACCACTAGCCGATTTTTATAAAACACCTGACGAAATATTTGGAACGGCTGAAAAAAATGACGACGAAAATATTCTTTTCGAGTGGACGGAAATAAAAAAGAGATACACAAATATTGATAAAGAGAAAATCACATCATGATCAACATAGACAAAGCATTTAACACCGAGAATCGAAGTATATACGAGTATTTTGTTCAGCCTGGAGTAGGATTTTATATCCCGCTCTACCAACGCGAATATAGCTGGGATACATCCAATATCGAACAGTTATTAGAAGACATAGCAAAGGGTATTGAAGACCTCTCCGATGATAGCACAGAAAATCAGATACGATTTTTAGGTACGATAATAACAGTTACCGAATCAGATAAAAACAACGTACAGCCCCAGGACACTAAAGCACTTCCTCCTGCCATAGAAAAGGTGATTGATGGGCAACAACGTTTATCTACAATTACATTAATATCGGCTCTGCTATACAAGCAGATCACGGTAATTGAAGAACGTTTAGAAAAAGCTTCAAAAAAATTAGATGAGCAATACAATGGAGCGGAAATTTTATCAGAGATTTCCGAAGCGTGTAAAGATTGGAAAAAGAAGCTTCAAGCAGTTTTCGGTGTGGACCTAAATCGAGGAACACCCTCTATAAAACCAAAGATAATTCGCGGAAACATCGATAAGTGGGTGATGCGTGAACAACAAAACGAAAGTTACCTCTCCCAGATATCTGGCTATTTATACGCTTTCATTGAACATTTTTTCAATAATGGAGAGATGCCGACTTTCGATAAGCAATCCAACGCGGGGAGAAACTTAAAGGAAGTCAATATATGGCTAAACAAACATGTGGCGTTGGCACACTTGGACAGTTCAGAGTTTTGCGATGCGCAAACTATTTTCAGTAAAATTGACGAAGATAATCTCTGGCAATACAAACGCCCCATTTTAAAAGAAATTTTGGAGACCGGTGATATAACAGACAAAAACACATTCTCTTACCATCTATCTTCTTTAGTCCAAACATTCTCCGTATGCCATTACTTACTAGATCGCTGCTGTTTTACCATTATAAAACCCGCCAATGACGACTGGGCATTTGACATGTTTCAATCATTGAATGCCACGGGTACACCGCTCACAGCAATAGAGACCTTTAAACCCGTAGTCGTTCAAGCCGTTCCGAATTTTAAAGAGGCGTCGGAAAATGAGTATTTCACCAAAATTGAGAAAGCTTTCGAAAATCTTTCGAGCGCAGCGCAAAAAAGCAAGTTAACAAACGAACTACTAACATCATTCGCACTTCCCGTGGAAGGCAGAAGATTGGCCACTCATTTTAGCGCTCAAAGAAAATGGTTGGGAGCAATTTATGGACAGTTGGATTCAATTGCAAAGAAAACGGAATTTATCAAGTACTTTGGTAACTATACAGAATTCTACGATGATGTATGGAACAAATATAAAGGGAAGGACAAAATGCCTCCCTCGATCCTCGCTGGTACTGCGGAAGCTGATCTAACATCCCTATTGCTATTATTTTTAAAGGAGAGTAACCATAAGATGGCGATTACTTTTTTAGGTACGTTTTATAACGATCTGGTCGAGGGTAAAGAAAACTCCGCTTCTAAATTTGTTTCAATAGTAAAAGCTGTATCCGCTTTTTATCTGATATGGCGTGCGCATCAATCCAATTCTGGGCTAGACGATGTCTATCGTACATATTTTAGAGGTTCTACAAAAATAGCTATCGAAAGTCATACGTGGTTAACGAATCCTAATTTCGAAGTTGGTAGTATTAAATCATATCTGCGCGATAAGCTTCCTAAAGAAAAAGCAGATTGGCTCGCCACTGCAACTATAAATTGTACCTATAGTTCCTCGTATAGCGTATGTAAGTTTGCTCTATTTAATGCAGCGCACGACACTATACCGGACGACGCGAACCCGGGTTTATTTAAAAAATCTACCGCAGGAAAATCAGATTACTTGCGTTTAGAAAGGTGGATAAGTGAAGAATTAGATTCGATTGAACATATTGCACCGAAGGTTAATAAAGGAGATTGGATGCCTTCTATTTACTCGGAAAATGATTTATTTGACAAACTTGGAAACCTAACGTTGCTCCCACGTGGTGTCAACACAAGCGCTAGCAATAAAGGATGGGATGAAAAATTGATCTACTATAAGCATTTAGGAGAACAAGATCCTGACCGTTTAGTAGAGCTTACAAATAAAGCGAAAGCAGATAATATCCCACTGAAAGATTCCAATCTTGAAATTTTAAAAAGAGCGAAGTATGCAGACCATATTCGCCCACTCCTAAATATTCCTGAGAATCATCAATGGAACGATGAAATTATTATCGAAAGATCCCGAAAAATTCTAGACACTCTGTGGGATAGAGTTATAGGTTGGTTGGAGTAAAAAAAGATAAAAACAAAGCTATGCGGAGACCTATTAAACTCCGCATAGTTACAAATTACATTTCGTAAAATAAATTGTGATCACAAAACATCTTTAACTCGCCCCATTAGACTGTGAAGAAACTGCCCCCAATATCCTGTTAGATCTCGGTACGCTTCGTCAGGGTTATTGTTCATTGACTCTGCTTTGCCATAAGATAATATAAGTAAAGTTAGAGCTTCAATAGTTCTACGTGAAATTTTAACTGCCTGATCTCCTGTAACTGTGCCAGGATCAGATTGTGCTATGTCTTTTATCGGTTTATACATTTCGCGGTAGAATGGATGTCTAGTATTAATACGAATTATTACTTGCCCATTAAGATGTTTTATATCAAAAAACTCTTTACCCGCGAAGCTGACCGACTCTATCACAAACGGCTCTTTTCTTATTTTTGCTTTATAATCTTGCTGTAATTTAGAATCGCTTCCTACCACGTCCATCGCTAACTCATCAATTACTTCCTCAATTTCAGCTGCTGTTTGTTGACTTATAGCTCGGCTCTTCGGCATAGTCTTATTCGCCTCGTTCGCTGCTTGAGTTATGGGATTATATTCTCCCTGATGCTCTTGTTCCTCTCTCGAAACTTCACCCCAAATATCTTCGATAACCTTCCGAGCTTGAGTAATAGGATTTCTCAGTGCTTCACGAATTTTCATACGTAACTCTCCATGAGGTTCTACCCCTCTCTTGACATTCCGAACGCCGAAGTAACCATCTAAATCCGGCGAAAATGAAACTTCTATACCAATAAAACGGTCTGGATTTTCTACTCTGCTCGGGAAAATTCGTGGCACATTTGTATAGGCAACTTCACGTCCCAATCGTATAAAGCTAATCGCACCCTCATTTTCCGGAACACGCAATTTCGTCGCTAAAGTATCTCCTCCCCGCCCCCTACTCCTGATAATCTCCTTTGGATACAATGTCACTTTAAGCAGAACTGTGGAATCTTCGACCTTTATGCTTCTCTCATCAATAACCCTAGCATCGTAGTGCTCTTTTACCCTACTGTCAGCTTTATCCTTTGTAAGAGCTAAATAATACTTTTTCAACTCTTTATCTTGAAATGAATTTTTCATAATCATCAAAGGATCGTACGCTAATAAACTTTGCCCATTGACAGAGATTTTGATACCGCCATCAATAAAATGTCGAAACATTCGCGCAAGTTCCTTCTTTATGTCTTGCACTAATTCATCGTAATGCAAAGCATGTCTACCATCCTCTAAACGATCTACTCTTGACCAAACAACCACTGTTCCTTTTGCCTCTGTTGTTAAAAGATCTCTCACTTCTTTTTGAAGTCTTAGTTCTTTTGGCGTTTCAACCATAGGTTCTTCTCCTGCCTGTTCAGTTTCAATAGTCTTATCTAAATCAAAATAGACATGCATCCAAGGATCATCAACATTAACTCTGCTCCAGACATCGAACCTTCGGGCGAAATTAAGTGCTGCGAACTTTGAACCAACCCCATATTTGCCGATAGTATTCGTGCTCATGTAGCGAGTCGAAAATCCTATTTGGGGATAATATTGAAGGAGTTCTGTATTCATGCCTGTACCATCATCTATGAAAACAATTTTAGTTACGCACTTTTTACCATCCTTATTTTTCCCTTCAACAAGATGTATTGCAATATTATTCGATTCCGCTTCGATACTGTTATCTATAACTTCTCCCAAAGCCGCCTCGATGCTATAGCCAGAGTCCCTTAACGACTGTAGAGCTTGCCCTGTTTTAATAAACGGCACACTTCTGTTTAATTCTGTATTCATATATTACTTTTTAATTTTAACAATCTTATCAACCTCTTTACGAATTTTAATCCGAATTTTCTTTATTAAACTTTCAGATACCTTTAGAACACCTGCAAGCTCTCTGCAATTTTGGCCGGATATTAAACCGTCCAAAACTTCATCTGCACGCGAATGGATACATCGACATTTATCTTTAATACGGAGAAGTAGATCCGCTGTAAGAATAATACTATCTGTCGTATCAGTAGTGATAAAAAATTCTTCGTGGTAATATGGATCACTATCATAATATAGTTCCACAAATTTCGGAGTATTGCGTTTTTGGCGATCAACTATTCTACGCGCATCTCTTACGAGATTCCATTCGAAATAAGCATCAACTTTACGTTTTGAGTTCAACGATAAATCAATAGCTTTGTCATAAATATCAAAATCCTTAGAATTTTGAGGATACTTCATTTGCTTTTTCTGAAACGCCAAAATAGCAGAAAAGCGTTTTTCAATGTCTTCAATAATCATATGTAGCCTTTTTGTGACCCTCGTACCCATTCGGTGTACTCAAGTCCATAAACAAAAAATTAATTCGATCAGAAGCTATACTTCAATCTCTATTAATATATGGGACAAATAAATAGAAAAAAGTTATTTAATTTTGAATTTTAAACGCGAATATACACATAAAAACCTGAAGATCAACACAGTAAAACTAAAAAAATATTTTATTTTCAAATTTACTGAAGTAGTTATGTTTAGATCGATCGGCTTTTTCGTACTTACTAAACCTAGTCTATCCAAAACTCTGAAGGTATCCTATTGCTTCATCAATAGACCTACAAACAACATCTGCAGATTGATGACAAATTGCAAAATATCGCGAAAAAACTTTGTCACTTTGTGATTTTTCATCTACAAGGATCACCAACTTATTTTTTGCTTTCGAATAACCAATTTCTAGAGCTAAACCATAGCCCGAAGGATTTTTCTCATCCATGAATCCAAGTACGATATCGCATTTATCCAAATGATATAGGTCCCAAGCTGTATATTTCTCTACACTTTCGAGATTATGCTGTTGTGGGTTGTAAATCGTGAAAAATTCTGAGAGTTGGTTTATAACGTGTTTATGCCATCCTCCTCTAAACCCTCCCGCTAAATAAATCTTTGGTTTCATAATTACTTCAAATTAGACATTGGGATTCTTTGCGAAATAGAATAAAAATAACGTTTGGCATTTCCCAATCTAATACACAGAAAAGGAAAAGAAATGTACAAAATTATATGTACCGACTCATACTTAAAAAAGTGTAAGCCGAAGAGCTGTAAAAAACTTCCTATTAGAGCTATTACAGCAAATATCATCAGAATAGTCGAAGTGTGGTCAAAAACTGAAGCTCTAAACATAAAAGTATAGATTTTTTGATCCATTTCAGGATTTCTAGACATAAATATATCTCGAATCTCATTCACTTTCATCTGCGAAGCCTCACTGATACCATCATCGGTCAACCTACGCTTCGCCGCAATGAGCGCTTGCGAATTTTCAAATTCATCTTTCCAAATCTCAGAATGATATTTTTGCAAAAATTTGCTTATCTTAAATTTTTTAGTTTTCTCAATTACAAGATCCTGAATGCAAATCTTAAATTGTGTCAGACCATATACAATGAATCCTAAGACATATGCTAAAACTATAAGCACATAAGCTGGGTTTAACAACTCCCAACTGAATAGAAAATCATTTTTCACTCCTATATTTGAAGTAATAAAAAAATTAAATAAGATAATAACAAGATATCCAGGAATAAGATAACCAATTATGTCCCAAACAAATTCCTTCAAACTGGAGAAAACGTCTTTCATTTAAACAAAACAAGCAATACATCCATCACCTTCGTCGGTGAGGATATCCAATAATAAGTGAGAATTATTTGTTACCGACTTTTTAGCACGCTCCTGCCTTTTAATATAGTCTCGCTTAATTTGTGCTACCCGAGCAGGCTTAGCGAGATCTTCTAAACGTTCGTCCATCCAAGAGTAGCCTTCCTTCTCATACTCTATCGCTTTAGTAAAGCGATCTGGGTGTTGTTCAAGGAGCCATACCCATTCAATCTTTTGCTGAAAAAAGCAAAAGAAGCAACCCGACCGTGATCGAGCGTAGGTACCCTTCTGCCCATCGACCTCAAATTCAATAGGCTCGTAGTAGGCCGGAACGCCTACACCAGACTCTCTAAGTAGTCTAAAAATATCTGCTTTAATTAAAATATCCGTATTATCCACCAATGGAAAATATGCCTCCGTTGCCATAGGTTTATCAGACATTTTCAAGAATTGGAAGATGACGCGGTTAAAAAGCGCCGTATCCATATCTAGCAACAACTGCACTTTATGCTCCAAAAGGAAGGACTTAGACAATGGTCTTTCTAATGTTTCGACAATACGAGTCCAAGTATCAGTAGTTTGCTGATCGCTATACAGCTTCAATAACAAATCCATGTTTGCATTATCAAAAGCCATCTTCATGACATCGATGCTCCAGATATTTTGGCGAAACGGGAAAATGGATTGTATATTGGATTTTTTGGAGATATAGCCCTCTCGATCCTCATCGCCACGGATGCCAACGTAAGAAATAACCAGATCATCTCCCACATAATCTTCAAAAGGGTCAAGCTTTAATTTCTTTGTACACCAACGCGCCGTCGACGAAGGTAAAAAACCACCAAAAATCTCGTAATAGTGATCAAAAGGGTTTTGATGGCTATCTTCAGCAGCAACCAATCGGTGGATCTTCTTGCCCAAATAATTTTCTAGGTTATCAATCAGTTGATAGGTTTCTTCGAGCTCCTTGCCTGTATCTGTGGTATAGTATTCGATATCCAGATCAGGATAATTATTTTTCATATAAATAGCTAGAGCGGCACTATCCTTGCCCCCCGATATCCCCATAACATGTCTTACCTTTCTAGCCATCTGTATTTAGTCGTTTTTAAGTTGCTCGTCCAAGAGCCGCGTTAAGATAAAGATATTTAAATTTTTATCATCCGTCAATGCCTTCATTAACTTTTCCTGTTTCTTAGCGGCCTCTTTAAGCTTTTCTTGATTTACTTTGACAATGCGGCTATTGGAGCCCGATTGCACATTTGTTACCTGCACTTTAAAGGTGTGATCGATATCTGTAGCATCGGTAGCAGCCAATATATCTGTAAAGTTATCGAGATCTTCTACAAAATCTTTAAACTTGCGGTGTAAGATATCTTCTTCAAAATCCTGCACATTATCTAATGACTTTCCAATAACAGCCTGCGATACCGAATTTAGCCAAGCCTGCTTATCGTCTAACGGCGAATTGATACGCATCAAGAAAGTCTTCAATTGTGGCGGCAATAGATCGCGTCTTGCCTTTGCAAACCGTGTTTGCAAGGCAGCTCTCCATTCTTCGAAGGATACTGCATCAGAAATGCCCAAGATCTCTCTACGCATGTAATCCTCAAAGCGTTCGAGCAAAGCTTCGTAAGCAGTCTGTATTTCTTTGATGCTGCGGCGCAATTCGTCAAAATAGCTCTCTAGCTTTGCCGGTGCTTCATTTAATTCGGAAATGCTATACCCCAATGCTTGTGGAAAATCTTCGAAAAAGGATTTTTCGGGATCGGTAGCCTTCGAAATAGCATCGCGAAGGCGCTGCGCTTCCTTGGTTATCCCCTTTGTTTGCTTTGCGTAAGCAGAGAGGTCTTTGTAGAACGTAAGAAAGGGCACAATGGTATTGATAAAGCTCTTGTTTGAAAGCTCGTCTGCAGTGGCTTGACTCAAGAGTTCACGGTAATTGTTAAAGACATCTAGGCGGATGCCTTCCACGTGAAATGCTTTTACACTGTAATCTTGCGGCTTTCGGATCAAAAGATCTAAGGTATCCACGGAGATATTTGGAATAAATTTGTTCCCCTCATGATAGAGGGCGAAGCTCTCTCTCCGCACCAGTAAAAACAACGGCAAAAGGAAATCTAACAAACCTTTCTTGATCTTGTAGGGACGTTTGGAAACGATATCTACAAATTCCTGCAAAGGTCGTTTTGTTTGCTTGCTCGCTTCTAAAAACTGGAGGAATTCTTTCCACACAGGCTGAAAACTATCCGCGGTAGGTTCCATTAGCTGCCAACTTTCCCCGGCCTGCTTATGGAAACCTTGTTCCTTCAGCAAGGACAGATAGATGGTTTTATCTGGCGGAAAGAGCTGAGCTGCATATCCCAATGCCTCTTCCGGCTCCCGCTCTATTAGGTTGGCGAGTAAAGTTCTTCGAGCGGTAGAAATAGCAGCAGATAGTTTACTTTTATTAACCATCTCGTTAGCATATCGCGGTGCATGCTCATACACGCTAGCTGCAACTTTACTCAAGTAACTATTGAGTTGGCCCCAATTGCCTACCTTGTGGTGCAAATCCTCACCATTGTAATAGAGACTGATCTGACTATGATCCAACCGTTTAAGACTCTCCATCACCGTTTTTTTCAATAGATCAGCCTGATATCTTAGTATGCCATTCAGTTCCCTTACCGCAACACGATCGCCTTCATGCTTCTTACGGGCAATTTCGACTTGCTCGGTATACGCTAAAAGTTCTGCGATCTCTGCAGTATGCTTGTAGTAAACATAGATGACAGCCTCATCTTGATCAGCAGAAATTAATCGAATAGTATCTTCTGTGCAGGTACTGGAAAACACTAAGTTTATATAGCCATCGACCTCCCCTTTTGGTACCATCGATATGGGCTCGTCAGATAAAACAAATTCATAATAACGCGGCGTGCCCGTTTCTAGATAATGCTGTTTCGCTAAAATAGCAGGAAATGAAAAGAGCTTATTCAAACGTTGACTGATACTGGTCACCTTCGAAATCTCCGTTCTAGCGAGCTCTATGGCTTCATCGATATCCACATCGGTGCCTTCGAATAGTACAAATCGTTGATCATGCTTTCTGAAGCGTATGATACCAAAACCTTGCAATCTACGTAATACCACTGTAGCATCGTAATCCATGGTAAACTGTAGGTAGTCCAATATAAACTGTTCGTCAATCAGCATGGATTTTCGCGCGAACAAAGTAAGCAGTCCAACAGATTTGATAATGCCTAAGGCTTGCTGGAGTTCTTCACCTTCAAACAAGCCCTCGGCTTTTTCCAATGAATCCAGCATGAGTTGCCAGTTCCGGAAATTAGGATGATTTGGCGCTGTGATGACTACGTAGTAATGGTAGCGCAAATAATCAAAAACGTGGACTAGGTTAAAATACCGTGCATGCTCGTCTTGTTCAAATTGCTGTATGCCTTTATGATCATCTGAATCTAAAAACGTAAAAAGGGAACGTTCATTTTGCCCATAGCGTTGCAAAGCAAGGGTAAGCACACTTCCCGATAGAATATCTAAAGGAAAGAGTTTACTGGCCATTTCTTCCGTCAAATAATCGTTTAACGGGAAGGCTTTAGCGCGCTTGACTAATTGGAATACATCTTGCAAACCGGGTTGAACCCACTTACGATCTTGTACAAACAGTCGTTCTGCCGCTACTAATAGCAGCTGCTCTGCAGGAACGTTAAACGCTATTTCCTTAAACCGCCCTTTTACCTTGATCCATTCGTTGCGCTGCGATTCAGATAGATGAAAAGCATATGCCGAAAAATCTTGGTGCAATGTAGTGATGAGAATAACATTGCCTTTGGGATCGTTTACAAACTCGGACAAACGCTGTAGGAAGTAGAAATCAGCTTCGGGGTTTGCACTTTTAGCAGCATATTCCAAAAACTTTCCAAACTCGTCGATACGAACCAATAAGGCTTGCCCATTTGCACGAAGAGCATTTGCTTTCGTTTGAAATGCTTCAATTACCTCCTGCTGCTTACAATGCAACTCCTTGGCCATGACTTTCTCTAACGATTCAAACTCGCCCACGATATTTAAAAACTCATAAGAGGAATATCCTCTTAGAAAGTAATCAAAATGGTCGAAAAATTTGGCATCTCCTTTAAGTGCGCGCTCTAGCGCCCATAGAAAAACAGACTTACCGCTACCATAGGCACCGATAATAGTAAACGCACGCGCGCCGGAATTGGCTGTCTCGACAATCTGTTCGAAGGCAAGTTGCCCGTTTATGGTTCGGATATAGTTAATCTCTCGATCCTTATCACGAATAATGTTTACGGATGGGGAAAAACTAAATGTTTGCATAGGACTGAGCAAAATAATTTTTGAGAATTTTATATTTATCAAGCTTGCTCTTTAACTGCAACACTTGATTACCGGCCGTTTCTGTATAGGTAGCATACTTACTTGGTATGTCTTTTAATAGGCTGACCAAGCTACCTTCGGTCAACAAGAAAATATTACCCAAAGACGATGGATCGTTTGCCAAATGAGACAAACTGATGCTCTGCCCATAGGTAGGATTATCCAAAACAACAAACAAGAGCAACTCTATAGGCAGCTGCTTGGGTTGCAGATCAAACTGATACCAATCTAAAAGATGACCATCTTGATCCAGTTGCTTAAAGCTTGTAACCAAAGCCAATTCTTGCAAGATGCTGTTATAGGACTCTTCTATTTCGGAGGATTTCTGGTTGACATAATTCGCTAGAAAAACCTTTATATCGGAATCCAACGTAGCTGAACTGAATGTCGCTTTTTCTTCAAGAATCACCCGATTTAAAAAACGCTTGAGGTGCTCTTTTGTAAACTCTGTACGTTCCCGACGAAATTGATTAAACACCATGTTATAGATAGAAGCTTTTTCTTTCTTGACGAGTTGATAATGCAATAACCACAAGGTTAGCGTGTCTTCCAAGTAGGGATCAACGCCACCATCAGCAAAAATAAAATCAGCAAACGAGGTTACTTGATCTTCCTCGTCGACTATATCAAAAGCCTTTAACCAGAAGCGAATGGAAGTAACCATATTTTTGCCCACGCCAAGCGCTACAACCGCATCATCGTCGGTAAACCTTTTACCTGCTTTGACAAGGTCATAGCCTTTTTTAAGCCAATATATCTTGCACGAAAAGGTTTCGTGCCCTGAAAATGATAATTTCCCCATTGATACTACTTATTCAATTAGAAAGCCATTGCGCGTAGTCGAGCCACGGCATTGCTTACCGCATCCGCGGTATGTTTGATTTCTTCCTCGGTATTAAACCGACCTAAACTAAACCGGATGGAAGAATTTGCTTGTTCTTTCGTTAAGCCCATGGCCAACAACACATGTGATGGTTCCATAACGAGGGAATGGCAAGCGGAGCCGTTGGATACGCAAATATCTTTTAGCCCTAACAACATAGCCTCGTTGTCTACCCCATCGAAACAGATGTTACTGGTAGACGATAGTCGATTTTCAACAGCACCATTTATTCGCGTTCCCGGTATCTGCAAAAGCGCTTCTTCCAGCTGTGCGCGCAGTTGACTGATACGCCCTTCATCCCTTAATATCTCTTGCTGCGCAATTTCAGCCGCCTTACCCAAGCCTACAATTCCGGAAACGTTTAGTGTGCCACTGCGCAAACCGCGCTCGTGCCCACCACCGTAAACTAAGGATTTTAAACGCACATATGGATTGACATATAAACCGCCAATGCCTTTTGGTCCATAAAACTTATGCGCGGAGAACGCCAAAATATCTATCTTGCCAGGTACATATAGCGGAAACTTGCCCACGCCTTGTGTTGCGTCGGTCATGAAGAGTGCACCACGCTCATGTGCGATATCCGCTATTTTGGTCAAATCTTGTATAACACCGGTCTCGTTGTTAACAAACATCACGCATACCAGTACGGTGTTGTCCTGAAAAGCTTGTTTTAGCTCTTCGAAATCAATCAACCCTGTGTCATCTACCGAAAGGTAAGTGACTTCAACGCCTATGGTTTCCAAATACCTGCAGGTATCTAGCACGGCAGGATGCTCCGTTTGCACTGTAATGATATGCTTGGCCTGTCCCGCTCTAGCAGGGATACCTTGTAAAGCGATGTTAATAGCCTCGGTTGCGCCAGCCGTGAAGTAAATATCTTCTTCGTTGACATCTAGCAACTCCCCTACCTGACCGCGAGCCTGCTCTACAGCTGTCTTGATCTGCCGACCCATTTTATGGCTACTTGCTGCATTGCCAAACATATCCGTCAAATATGGCATCATACTCGCTAAAACCCTAGGGTCTAACGGAGTAGTCGCGTTATTATCGAGATAAATGAAGTCGTTTTGCATGAAGCTTGTCGCTTTAATTGTAGACAAATATAACCTTTATATATCGAATATGATATGTCATGATACGTCTAAATTAACGAGTATCTGCAGGATGGCTAATACTCAATATTTTAGTAAAGCAACATTTTTGGAGTTGACTGTGTGTAAAAAACTATATATCTTGCTTATCGATAAATATACACGGCATGATCGACAGACTCTCCTAATACATACACTGCTTTCAAAAACTAAAACGAGACATGAAAAATGGTGGTGCTCCCCACAAACCAATACTGCTGCTAAGCATTATCGAGCAGTTTGAACAGGGATTGTTTTTTGATGAACATATTTCTATAGAACCGCAGCTTGTCGCTACTTTTAAAGCTCTTTGGGCTACCCTCGTCGTTACAAAGCATGACCCCATCTTTGCACTTCCTTTTTATCATATGCGATCGGAACCTTTTTGGACATTAGTTGCTAATCCTGGTTGTGAGCTTTGGGTTGAATCGAAATCTTCCATGCGTAGCTTTACCAATCTAAACACAGCGCTGCGCTATGCTATTATTGATCGCGATTTAGCTGATCTTCTGTGCATACCAGAAAACCGTGCTGTACTCCGCGATGTGCTTCTCACGGCTTACTTTCCAGAAGCAGCAATGGGTCGGGTAAACTTATACGAGCCACCTGTTGCTACGGCACATATGCTGAATGAATCTGCTACTGCATATCAGCAGAACCTCGTTGAACTAAAACGGCAACTTAGCACAGAAAGCTACCAAGAGGAAGTGTACGTGCGCAGCGGGCTATTTAAACGAGAGATACCACGTATTTACCATAACACCTGTGCGATATCGGGTATGCGCGTCGATGCGCTGACTACTGCATCCATGATCGATGCATGCCACATCGTACCTTTTTCGGAGGGATACAATGATACGCTCGGTAACGGTATTGCTCTTTGCCCTAACTTGCATCGTGCCTTCGACCGGGGTCTTATCTCCCTATCTGACAACTACACCGTTCTAGTCAACAAAAATTTTGTTGAAAACGACCGATCGGTGTTTAATCTTCGACAACTTGAGGGTATTAGCATTCGATTACCGGATAATGTTGAACATCATCCGGCTCTAGAGAACCTATGGGAGCATAGACGGAAGTTTGGGTATTAAGGAGGATATTTTTTAGAAAAAATATTTCTATGGAAATAGTGATATTCCAAATAATACTATAAATTAGATCTCCTAACATTATCCAATATGACCAAAAAAATAATAGAGTCGAAATTTACATTTTTTAAAGCGGGGCAAGGGTGCTTCTATGGAGGCAGGATCTTTAATATTGAAAAAAAGAAAATTTACACAATAGTTTACGATTGTGGCACAAGTAAAAATGTTAGCGGGAACACCAAAAGCTTATCCGATGAAATCGCTTTTTTTGAAAAATACCCTTCATTTACAAAGAAAGCGAGGAAAGTCATCGACATTCTATTTATTTCGCATTTGGATTACGACCATGTATCTGGTTTGAAAAAGTTATTGATGCTATTCGAGGTAAAACTTATCGTGCTTCCGTATTTGGACGATGAGCTTAAAGCCATAACATTGGCATCCGTATCCTATACTTCGCAGAGTGATGAAGATGAAGAGTTGCTATCCATTGAAGAATACAATCTTTTTATTCAAGACCCTGCCAGTCTTTTACGAAACAGAAATAATGATGCTACAATCATATACATTACAGATGAAGATGATGGAGATGAGAATGCACAGCAATCTAATATTGGAGTCGATGACGTAGTTGTAACGGCAACCTCACGAAATGATATAGGTACTACTGGAATCAGTGAGGTTTTAAAAAACAATGCGTACATAGCACTTGATGATCATTGGGAATTCATTCCACATAGACTAAAGGTTGACGACAGCAAGATTAGATTGTTTAAAACTGCGTTGCGAAAAAAAGTCAAAGATTTTAAAACAGTATCCTTAAAACAATTGATCCTAAACAATCGAAAGTTTGCACACGAATGTTATGAAAAATTGATTGGTGAAGTAAATTGCCATGGCTTGGTTTTATACCACGGACCGATATTAATCAAAAATAATACTTCAACATGTTCGATTTCCGTAGAAAACAATATAGTAGGCTTCGCCTATGGTAAATATTACTACACCGGAAACACTGAGAATCACGTCGGAACTTTACTAATGGGCGACACGTCTATAAATCCAAAAAATAATCCTATCAAATTCCCAGTCAGGATCTCCAAAAAATCTGAAACTATGGCCATAATTCAGATCCCTCATCATGGAGCAAAAGCAAACTGGTCATCTACAAGATTTTCTAAGTTTTTTAATATACCTGTCGAAGGAGAAGCATGTTGCCCCATGGCGGTATGCAATTTCGGTGTGGGGAATAGATATGGTCATCCGCACCCAAGCATAATTGATACATTGTCAATAAACTTTCTACCCAACACACAATTTAACAGAGTCGATGTTGAGATTAATGTATGCAAAGAAGCGGCATCCGAAGTTACTAGTTGAACGCGGAAACAAATTCGAGTCAAGACCGAAAAATAAAAGATGCTATGGATGACCCTAGGGGTGGGGTGCGCCATTGTGTGGCGGGGAAGGGAGCGTATTGAGGTAGACTGAACGCCTAGGAAAAACATCTGCATTCAGCAGGCTGTAACCTCTGCATCAAAAAAATGCATCGAAACACCGATAAAGAACTAAGGCAAATGATCCACAAGGAAGTAAAAGAAAACGAGCTATATCTCTATATTAACGGAACGTTGGTGTATAAGCGATGGCTGGATACCGGTGCATCGAAGGTATTTGATGTGATGGCCTATGATAAGTTTACCTTGGCGAGTATTAAAGCATTTGATGCTACCACGACAAGCTTGTTGATTGTTAAAGCGAGGGTGCGGCTAAAGCCTACCGAAGAAGGCGGACGAAAAACCGGCTTGATATCTGGCTACCGCCCTAACCATGTGTTTGCTTATACCGCCGAAGGAAAAATAGGCACCATGTATATAGGCGAACTGCTATTTGATGATGCGGAACTGCTGATGCCTGGCGAGGAAAGGCTGCTGACCATTCGCTTTATAGCGACGCCAGAACTGGAAGGGCTTTTGACGAAAGGGCGCCTGTGGTGGCTGCACGAGGGCTCGGTATTAATTGGAGAGGCGACCATTAT
This sequence comes from Sphingobacterium bambusae, assembly GCF_033955345.1. Taxonomy (NCBI): domain Bacteria; kingdom Pseudomonadati; phylum Bacteroidota; class Sphingobacteriia; order Sphingobacteriales; family Sphingobacteriaceae; genus Sphingobacterium; species Sphingobacterium bambusae. The sequence goes on along the minus strand of NZ_CP138332.1, from coordinate 4,385,254 downwards.
GTAGCGACGCAAGATGCTATAAGCATTTCATTTTTCGCTATTTTCCTGAATTTTTATCGGTATATTAGAAAAACCAAATTATGACATGAAAACAATAGCTGGTAGAAAACTGAAATATCTTGATTATCTACGTAAGTTTCCAGATTGCCCTTGTGCAACGGAATACAAAGAAGTAACGATGGACGCCTACCGTTGGGAAAAAGACCCGATGGATGAAACAGCCTTTTTACCCCTCAATATCATCAAAACACCTCCACAGCGAGTACTGGACGAAAACGACCTTATGTGTAAAGGCTATGGTCTTTCGATGTTTAGCAGTTTGGCTTTGGCCGCGGCAAAATATAGAAAGCTTATCGATAAATTTAGGTCTGCTGAACGAGAAAGAAAACAAGAAGAATATGGCAGCAAAATTGCTCTACTGGGATTAGACAAGGAAGACGGCTTAAAGGGCGATCATCATTCATCTAGCGGTCATTTTACATTCCACGAGTATGAAGGGGTTGACCTGCAAAGTAAAACAAATATTTAATATATTTGAAGATAATGGAGAGTTTGTCAATCATCAATAGCGAACGCTTGTCCTACGAGGACTTGATCAGAATTGGCGATGTAGTCAATTTTGAAGGCTCCCTCATGACGCTATTTCAGCACCGCAAAGACAACAGCCTTTATATTATCGATTGGGTAGATCGAGATGAAACAACCAATAGGTGGTTGATTTATCAAATTGATGCCTATGCATTAAACAAATATCTCCATATGGAGATTACGCACGCGCAGTTATTTGAAAGCCTAACGTCGCGCCCTATTTTCGTAGCGGATGTCGCACATGGAAACACTTTGCAAAATACGGACATACGCATGATTGCATATTTGCCCAGTGCCTACCATCCGGAACAAACCTTTTTTGATCCGGATGACTGTCCGTCCCTAGCTGCAATAAAAAAGGGAATAGTTAATAGCTTGTCATCAAATGCGCAGAACACACCTAACCTTTGCAATATCTAGAAACTATCCTTCGCCCTGACGATCGGCAATAAAACTCCCAACTTAAAAATTTTATAGTAGGGCTTGATAGCGCTAACGCCATCCCTCCACTTTCTATCTTCAGCTATCAGTTTAAATTCCTGATCTTTCGATGCGTCTAAATCAATCCCGCTTTCCAAATCTGGATAAATGATTAGGCAATCGATGTGCTTATCGTCCGCATCCAACATGCCAAGTTCTTGCCGCACCTTCTTAAGCCTGGCATAACCAGCCACCTGCCTCATATCTTCGTGCACATGCCCATGCTGATAATGCAGCTTGTATTTTGCATCAATGATCATCGAACGATCGCGATCTTTGATCAGGATATCCAAGGCATTGCCGTAGGTGGAAAACTGGTACCGGATCTTTTGCGTATCGTGGCCATTAGCCTGCAAGAGCTTTTGATAAACATAGAGCTCAAAGAGGCGCGGCATATCGATCCAAAATGGAGGCGTTTCCACCAGCTTTGCCGTGGTGGCCGTAATGTTATAAGCAAATTGCTTCAGAATAAATTGGCCGATACGGACAGCCTCTTTATACTCCTTGAAAAAAGGATTGTGCTTGACATGCCGCAGCTCGCGCTCGGCGATATCAGTGCCCACCTGCTCAAAAGCAGGCTGCGCATAACGGATAAGATGGTGAATAGCAGCCTGATTGCCCTTAAATATCGTTTCATTGTTTTCGACATAGCTGCTGCAAAAACGTAGCACCTTTTTCAGGAATCGATTTTCTGTACTATCCTCGCCAAAAACCTGATAGGAGCAATAGGTTTTGGTGAACCTATTTTTTAGCACATTTTGTTTGATCTGTTGCCCTACCAAGATCTTTCCCTTTACGCGACTGTTTAGATTTTCTTCGACCTTGTAGTATGATTTTTTTAATCCTTTTTGCACAATCTGCTTGAGCAGCTGCAAAAACTGCACTACCAGAAAGGGCGTCAGCTGATCTTGTTCTTGAGGGATAAGCACACGTTGCGCATCCCAATCGATCTGCACCAGATCAATGCATTCTTTGGCTACCGTGCTATCTGCCATGGCATCGAGCAGCATCTTGAGGTAATTGATCTCTACATGCTGCACCAGTCCGTTGGCTATCTCGCTCTTAGCGCGACTTTCGATATCGGCGGCCGTAGTACCGTTTTCCTCCTCCACAGCCAACTGATCCGAAAAATAGCCGGCCATTTTACTATTGACTTTAGGCTCGACCTGTATATAGCGTTTTCCTTCCAACAGCCAATCCACACCGATAAAATAGCCCGGGCTAACGGTGATCTGCCTCCCCTCCTGCTCATGATGAACGCCATAACAGTATTGCCCTTTACGGAATTCCTTAGCACGCAGGCCATTGTAAGTCGCAAAACTTGCGGCTAGCAAGGTCAACTCTCCTTTTGTTTGATCGAAGTAATCGCTCGCTATGCTATTATCAAGCCGTATTTGCCCCTGTTTATGTTCGCTCAGGATAAACCCCATGGCTACAGTTTTTCGATATACATACTGACTCCCAAGCTATTGACTTCTCCTATCAATACACCATCGCGCACATATTCGCGCAGGATAGGCTTGACCTCGTAATCTAGTTTCATGCGGAACAGCTTGTCGCGTGTCGCGGCATCGGGAGCCTTTTCCTTCGGCACAAGAAAGTAGCTATGCCCCAGCTGCACATCCTTGGCCTCAAATTCTGGACTGACATTTTTATCCTGAAAAAGCTGTCGCACGGCATTGTAGGCCGATTCGTTAAACCAGATCTTGTCGTCCTCCTGCAGCGCCTGCGGCGGAACGTCAATAAAGGCAAAACGGCGCCTAATGGCATAATCGATATGCCCTACACTGCGATCGGCCGTATTCATGGTGCCGATGATATAGAGGTTTTCCGGTATCGATATCTTCGTTGAACCATTGACCTCATACATAGAATCGACTTCCTGCCCGCGATATTCCAGTGCATAGATAAGCTCGCCCAACACAGCAGATAGGTTGGCGCGGTTTATCTCGTCGAGGATCAAAACGTAGTTGCGTGTAGGATCGAGCGCCGCGCTATTGGCCATATCTACCAAGGTTCTGTCGACGGCGCGATAGCTGAGCTGTTGATCAACCGTTTCGGTGGTGATACCACGAACGAAATCTTCATAGGTGTAGCTCGGGTGGAACTGCAAAATTTTAAGTCGCGACGTGTTTTCCAGCGTCTCGGCTATAGTTGTGTATTCGAGCTCGTTGTGTATGTATTTTGCCAAAGCAGCCTCATAGGAATCGTTTCCCAACCTTATAACCCCAGCTTTGGCATATCGTTGGTCTTCATAATAGGCAATAATATTGGTAAAAGTTGCCGGATACTCCTTACCCGTTTTGTGGGTTTTCACCGTAAAACTCGTATCATTTACCTTCGTTACTTCGTAGTCGCTGTAATTGGACACGCTTTTAAACGTTGTGCCTTGTTTAATCTTCTCGAGCAAAAGCCGCTTATCTATATGTTGCGGCTTATGCAAGGTCTGTTGCCCGCTAAAAGCCAAAAGCTCATTCGTGATACTTTTTGCCTCGCGTGTTTTCCCCGTGCCGGGAGGCCCTTGGAGAATGATTTGTTTTTTGTATTTCAGTAATTCTATCGTATTATTCATCTGTTGCATGTTTTTGAATTCCTCATTGTCGATAAATGACACCACGGGAGCTTGACTGCCTACACTAGGATAACCGTATTTCGCTTGAAACTTAAAATGGCTAGCGGGAATGGGTTCAACGGCATAAAATTTCTTCGCTAGATAGATCACACTAGCTTTCTTTTTGTCATCTTGGTATTCATGAAACTGACGTCGGTACCAATGAATATCTCCATATTTACTTGGCCATTCGGCTCTGTCTAACTCCGCCTGATTACTGACAAAATCTACAATTTCAGCAATATAGCGCACTTTATTCTCCGAAGAATAAAAGATCTTGAAGCTACCATATTCCTCAAGACGCGCACGTAAAAGCTTGTAGGTTTTTTCCGTACCATTTGCACGACGATGGTTCCACAACGTTACATAATTTTGATCGCTTTGAGCTCGCGCAATATCTACTTGCCAACCGGTACCATCAGCACCCAACAACCCGATCAGATTTTCTTTCCACTCGTCAGGAAGCAAGTAACAGATTCGGCTAATCAAATGTGTGTAGTTTTTGGCATTCCGTACTGACAACTCAAGTTCCGCAAAAAAATCGATGACATTTTGCGTGATAGTCACTTTATTGTAGGGCTTCTTAAGTAGATTCTCCGCTAATAGATTTCGGTGATTATCACTTAGCATCGTGAAATTCTCAATCGGATCTTGAAGATATCGCACCGCATTATTGATAGAACCATCTGGTAGTGATATGCCAAACTTTAAGCCCAAAAGTTGCTCTATCCAATTATTCATCCGTACAAAGGCTAAAGCCAACACGCGCTTATCTGGATAAGCATTAAGCTCTTGCTTTCTGTAAGCATTTGCATCGCAGTAACTGATCAATGTGAAAAGGATTGTGCCGAATTCTATGAAGGCCGGATCCTGTTCAAATTTAGCTTTGATCAGGTCGTAGTTTTTTCTGTTTTCGAGTAGGTCGGCGCTTTGGTCTTCGCTTAAATTAAAGGCCAAAAATGCATCTAGCGCTTCTTTTGCCTTTTGAAAGTAAAATTCCTCAGACTGAATAATGGAAATACAGCGCTCATTGTGGTAGGCCTGCTCTACTCGATTTTTTAATTCACTAGTCATAAATTGATTTAAGCTGCAAACCGTAGAAAGATTTGATTGCTTAGCAGGCTTCCACTCTGCAGGAAATACATATACAATCCCAACAAAAATGATGGCCTAACCATTCTTAATACAGCATCGCAAATGATACGTTAACAATAGGTTTTTCTATCTGTCGATAAATATAGGAATAATATTCTTAAACAAAACAAAATTAGTTGAAATACAAAACTGACATTTGTCAATGTCCGGGTGTGTCACCAAAAAATAGATAAAATATGACTGGTTGATTTCTTAAAGAGTTCGGATAGTTTCAGAATAAAAAAAACCAAAAACATTTTCTTGGTGATGTTTAAGATTTTTTTTGGTTGAAAATATGGATCAACAGGCAAAAAAAATTATTGAGCGTGATATTTACCTAAAGCGGTAGCCTAAAGTTATTCTCACGTTGAGATTGTAATAATTTGTAGGTTCTGTAGAAAAATCAGAAACTCCGATGTTTCTACAGAATATCATCCTAAATAAGTCCGCCTACTTGAAGATATTGAGCCCATGTTCAATAGCGCTTAACGCCACATACCTAGAAAAATATTTGTCGTAGCATATTATCAAAAAATAAAACTTTATCTATTTTTGCGTTAAAATTACGTTATGCCTAGACCGCTGTTTTTAACCTTCCTTCTATGTTTTGTGTCGTTCGTGGCCAAATCACAATTTGCACTGACGAAAGATGGTTTTGTTGATGCAAATAACACAAAAGATTCATCTATCGTTAGACACTATCCGAAAATGAACGCAGCCGAGTTGTATGAACATACACTATGGTATTTTCCGAAGTCAAAATTCAAAGTTTTGGAGAAGGACGAAAATAGGATGCTGAGATTAAAATTTAGGTCGCGCGTTGATCTAGGATGGTATGAGTATAACATTTTCGAAACGTATACAGCCATTTTAAATGGATATGAAATAGTAATGCATTTTGAAGAGGGGCAAATAAACTATGCTATCTCCAATGCCTATTGGGATGCGTTTGCCGTAAATTATGTTTTCAGAGTTAGAACTCGCGGTAAACACAGCTTTCCTTCCAGAGTGCATTACATTTGGAATATCGACGGAAAAATTAATAAAAAATGGGAAATGCTGATCCATCCAACGGAAGCGGAGATCAATAAGGTAATAACAGATTTTCACGAATTTACTATCAAATAGGCTTAGGTTAACCTATTACAATATTAAACATCCCAAACATCATCAGCACTTCGCTGATTATTAGTATCGGCCCCTAAGATAGAAAAAGCTCGCAGCTTCGAACAAGAGGCCACCGTTCATGATATGACGAACGGATATTTGGTTTACCTCTGGTTGTGGCAGTATCTGCCTTGCTAAAAATCATTCTGCCGCTTGCCGCTGCACTACCCCACGGAGATGTAACGAAAATTTGCGACAGAGACGAAACTAGAAAAAACGGGTATTGCTAACTCAAAGAGGCCGAACGTTGAGGGCAAAATTCTAACGGTAAACATTTTCTTTAAACCGCAATATTCCAATTGTTTTTGACGTAAAAATCGCTACCTTTATCGTACAATTATAACAAATTACGATGAGAGACAAGCAATTACCACAGATTAAGCTGGTCGATGTAGACAAGCTATGTTTTGACTCCAACAACCCCAGAATCATGCAGGAGCAGCCCGAACACAGCGAGCGGAACCTGATCCGAATACTAAATAGTGCCTACCCCCTAGCTGGTTTGATACGAAGTATTTTCTGCAATGGCATTTTGGCTACCGAGCCCTTGATTGTGGTGCCACAGGGCGAGCAATGGAAGGTGATTGACGGAAACCGACGCTTGGCCGTGTTAAAGATTTTGCATGATACCGCAACTTACGAATACTACCTTCCGAAGGAAATCTACCGCTATGCCACCCACGACCTGATTGCGAAGCAAACACGGATACCGGTAATAGAACTGCAAGAAGATGATGAAGCCCTATGGAAAGCACGCTTAAGCAGGCACATGCACGCCCGCACAGCATGGCCATTGCTAAATGAAAGCGCCTACATCGCTTATGTGGAAGACAAAGTACCCATTTCTACTGCCCTGCTAAGCAAACATGTAGGCATGAAGGACGATGCGCTCGGTTTTTTTATGGTACCGATGCGTATTATCCTTGCACTAGAAGAAGCCGGCAGATGGACGCGATGGACGACAAAGAGCGAGAAGCTGCACTATCCTACCCTTATTAAAGCCTGCTGCCGTCCAAGCTTGATGAAACACATCGGCTGGAAGAGCCGCAAAAGATTGGATAAACTGAACCTAGATCATGCATTAGAGCTCATGTATTGGCTCTTTGGTAATAGGTGGAATAACACCCCGCCCCTGATCAATAACGTTGATCGCGATCTGGACACGCTTAATACTATACTACGCGACGAACAATCTTTAGACAGGCTTCGCGAAACCGGCAACTTACAGGAAGCCTTCGCAGTGGCTATGGAAACTAAGTTTGCTTTGCGCCGCAAACTGCAGCAGATTGATGATAGCGTGCAGTCCCTGATTAGAGAATCGCGTGGAGGCCGATATCCGCGTAACCAAGCGCAGCAACTAGCCGATTCGATTCGCAGCACGGCTGACCTCCTAATTCGGGAATTAGAGCGCCCATAGCGATTGTCCTCGCCTTTGTGCCCACCAAAGTAACCCAAGAAGCCAGCTTATTGAAATAATCGTAGCGCCTCTCTCCCCATTTAAAGTTTTGTAGCTATTGCAATCGAAATGGTGTGCAAAAGAAGGGATGAGAACATAATATTCTTATATTACTGACTAAAACACCCCCTCATTTTGTTCACATACCCCTTATATCATTATTAAAACTCTCGTATATTTGATATGATCGTTGTAATCTCGTGAACTAAGAAGCTGTTTGGCTTCAAGATATCTTTTCAAGAAAACACGTTGAAAGCAGCAAAAAAAAACAAAATTAACCTTCTGTCATCATGATTAACCTTCTGTTTCTTTTAGTCGTTCTATACTCCTTTACATCACCCTGTATTTCTTTAGAACAGGAATTTATCAAAGTACCAACGAGCCCAGAAGCAGCTGCATTAATTAATCAAGCAGACAGTACAGGTAAGCCGCCGGGTGATCAACGATAAAAATGATGCTAGTAGACTTTAGGGAGACAATTTGAAAGATATACAGAAAGGACTATTTACATGAAAGATATAGAATTGATATTAGTTGACTATCTAGCATTCATTGAGAATTTCAGGGTTAGTCTATTGGAACACACAGGAAAAAATTTTTATAATGTAAAAGATAAATCAGGAAAAATTGGTGACTATTTCTACCACTTTCATGGAGCTGGATGTCGACTAGAAAAAGATAATATTGTATGCGAGTTTGATTTTCTGCCACAAAACGAATTCCCGATTAAATTCTCGGTATGGAAATTTTCCGAGTTTATAAATACAAATGAGCGTTGGCAGCATTTGAAGATGGAGCTTCCAGAGCTGGATGTAGAACTCAAGAAATTAGTTTTTGAAAAAAAACTTCATTTATTAGATATAGGAGGTGTGATCTTCCAGATCTTTCAGGTAGAAAATGCGAGTCCAACATTAAAATAGCATTTACTTGAGTTTAAAATTCAATGCTAAGCAACGTTATATAAGATGAAACTTCTGTTATTTAATTTATCTTTCATTCTTTTTTGCGCTTTTTTCAACTTCTCCTGTTCGGGTCAGGCAGAAAAACCAAAGGAGAGCGCAGTTCAAGATACGAGCATTACCTTTGAGGAGCTATATTTAAGACCTGAGGTCGAGGCGGTCATTCCTGCATTAGTAGGGCGCTCATACTTCGATATCAACCACAAGAAGGAAATTTCATTGCTCTTGATCGACGGTCGTAAAGACTCTATTTGCTTTTATTTTTCGACAATATCGAGCAAATATGTGCTATTGCATCTTGCCGGCTACAAAGATCATGAAATGGGTTTGGCCTACTTGAATGGATATCCTCTGCTGGTGGTTCAACAGGTCGACTATCTTAAAAAATCAAACGTGACTAAACAAATAACATTAGCCGCTCAGGAAACCGCCTACGGAATGATTTATGAACCAATTTACTATTTGTATCGCGCGAAGACAAATGGGCAACTAAAGTACATCGGACAGCATTATATGCCTTATTAAAGCTTGCGAGCAAAGGAACGACGACAGACCACGAACAGGTAATATTATATTGAGCGGCGAACCATGCATCATTATAACACGGAGACGACCAAACCAGTAACCTAAACAACACAATTTTAACAAAATAGATTCTAAAATGTTTAATTTTAACAGAAAGAGCGAGAAAAATCTTCGTTGGATTTTAGGGTTATTTTTGATCCAATTTTATCAGATCTAGCAAGATTATTAGCAGCGTCACAATGACATGCCCATGCTGATACTACTGGGCTTCATACAACATATCATGATGATGAAGAATTATTTAGAAACATATGGCTACAGCCTGATCGACAGGCAATCCTCCCCGTTCTTTGGTGATATCTGTGAGGTGTTTGGAAAAGGACCAATACAATTTAGGTTGACGAAATCTAAATCCTTTGAAAGTATCGATGTACGAAATGCACAGCAAAGCTACGAATGGTTTGATCTTGTCTTGGTCAAAGCAATCATCAATAAAGAAGCCTTGCTGAATATCTCGACGCGTGAAAAAGATCTTTTTCACTTCTTACGGGATCACTTAGTTGACATAGAGTCTATGTTTAGAGAAAATTATGCGAACGTCGAGTATGCGTTGAAAGAACTCGAGCTCGCTAGAGCTAGACAGATGTTTCCGAATCAGGATATATGAGATTATATAAATTCTGTTCCGCCTGTGATGAATGGCTTATATTAGCTCATTCTTTGATAACTTGTCCGGATCTTCCGATATAAACATCTGCAGGCTGATACTACCTTTTTGGAACAGCGGAAAGTTCTGCTCAGAGGGCAAAACAACTATTTTATAGTTGCTTGGATCCATATATTAATTAAACGCTTAAAAGACAAAATATGAAACTGAAACCTAAAGATGTAAATGATGTTACCGTGTATGACAATATCAATCTGCACACATCGGATGGTATCATAGATTTTAAGAACTTTTGGGACAGCGAGTTTCGGTATGGTCAACAAATGTTTTTCTTCTTTCATCGGTTAGAAGACTTGACCGAAGATAAAGAACTGGACGAAATAGAGAAAGAGCTATTACAGATATTTAATGAGGAGAACCTCTATATCATCATATATATCGATGAAGTTAGGTTTATTTATCTATTCAACTATAATTTTCAATTGGGAGGGCCGGATTTGATAGTCAAGTTTTGGAAATATTATTATTCGATGTGCATCATTGTTCCGACGGAAAAGGTGAGTTTTGAAAGTGTTTGCGGCTATTTTGACACACATCGTGATAATGATGTATATCTGAGAAATTTTAAAGCAAAAGGATATGCACAGCGCATTTATATAAAAGGTTTGGGTGGAGATTGCCTGATCAAGAATTAATACTACCCTGCATGCCGCACAGCCCAACCTTTAACGGACCGCGCTGTACGATTTGTGGAAAGTAGGCATGAGGTATCGATCGGGGAAAGAAATCTCTTGAGCGGGTTATTTACAAACGTACGGCGGCAATATCTCGTTCAGGATCTCAATCTTGCTGTGCGCTCCTTGTACGCCTCAAATCTCTTGGCCAGCAAGCTTTCCAAATCATCTACATAGATATGCAGCGCCACCATGGGTAAAAGTACGGGCGTGCCCGAGCCCTTGTAATTTAAGCGCATAAAAAATTTGGCAATGGGATCACGGGTTGCTTCTATAAAATCGGAAGGTGCATGCAGTTGGATCGATATCATCGTCATCGACTGATCTTGCCGCTGCCCAATGCTTTTCACTTGCCCCCAGTCTATAAATCCGGCACTGGCAAGGTTGGAGAAATCGTAGAAGCCTTCGTCTGTAATGATTAAAGCTGTTTTTTTAAAAAGGAATTTATACGACATCAATACATACGTGCAAAAGAAGAAGAGAAAACTCATAGCTCCTACCAAAAAGATAAAAAAATTACTGTGCACGACGCTGGAATGGAAAGAAGAAGGCTTTAGCATCATCCATGCACCGAGGGTTATAAAAATTAGGCTTCCAAAGGAAAGAACTATTTTCCGCTTCAAATTAAAAAAAACATATTCCATAATCTTATCGATAAAATTTTATTAGCCTATTGTCCTAGCTTGGAATCTTGATTAAAATGGGTATTGCAGGAGATCTGTTTATGCATGTGGACAGCAGCTAGAGACCTACAGGACGCAGCTGCATGACCTGGCGGGCTTCGTTCGACGTGGTGAGATGGATGAGTCATCGGTTAATTAGTAAAGGTTTAGATGCAAAATAAGCATTTTATCGAGATCAGTCAAGAGGTATTTATTGGTATTGCGTAGTGGGTTTTGCCTAGTGCAGTCAATCCGCTAGAGCGAGTTGGTTGCTTGTTCCTTCGGGAGATCCCCCTCCCTTAATCCCTTCCGCCGCTCGCCGTGGCAGGGCATCACTTTTGAAGGGCAAATTGATCAACGTTCTTCCCTGACACAGGCTATCTATTCGCAACCTAGTCACCATCCTCTCAAACCCTTCCGCCGCTCGCCGCGGCAAGGCATCACTTTTGAAGGGCAAAAGTGATCAAAACCCTTCGTCTCCTTCAGGTGCTTTGTCGCACAGGTCCGCCCCGCACAAAGCAAAATGTTTTGCAAAGCTGAAATAACGTCTTCATCGCTTTGGATGCGATGAAGACATGATTTCTAGGCTTTGTCCTCCCCCATTCCCCAAAACATTTCCTTTGCTCCCCAGCACAGGGAAGGAGACTGAAAAGCTCCGTTAAGCGGCTACCATGTAATATCGGTGATCAATCGCTATTTATAGTACTGCGTAGTGGGTAGTGCGATAAGGGTAGCGATAAATCCGAAGATTACCGATATCTGCTCATCACTATAGTACAGCGTAGTGGGTATTGCGTAGTGGGATAAGGGTAGCGATAAATCCAAAGATTACCGATATCTGCTCATCACTATAGTACAGCGCAGTGAGTATTGCGTAGTGCGCTCAAAACTAATTTCCCGTTTTTAATTATACCGCTCGCGAAACTCCAGTGGCGTGGCCTTCGTTTTCTGCTTAAACAGCTTGCTAAAACTCTGCGCGTGCTCGAAGCCCAAGGCATAGGCAATTTCGCTGACGGACAGCGTGCTGGAGGAAAGCTTTTCCTTTGCTTTTTCCACCAGCTTGAGATGTATATATTGCCGGGCATTTTGCCCGATGAGCGAGCGCAGCATATCACTGAGATAGCCCGGAGATATATGCAGCTGCTCGGCCAAGAACTGCACCGTGGGAACGCCGGCACGAAGCGACTGCCCACTATCGAAATAGTGATCCAAAATGGATGCTATTTTTTCCAACACATCATTGTTTACCGCCTTGCGGGTGATAAACTGGCGCTTGTAGAAGCGGTTGACGTAGCTGAGCAGCAGATCAATTTGGGCAATGATGACCTCTTGGCTAAACTCGTCTACGCGGCTGTTGAGCTCGCGCTCCATAATGTTGTAGACCGACTGGATAATATCACGCTCTTGATCGGAAAGATGCAGCGCCTCATTGACCGAATAGGCGAAATAACCATACTGCTTGATCTTTTGCGCCAAGGGATGGCCCATCAAAAAATCGGGATGGATAAGCAGGATGTAGGCATGTGTTTTACTGTTATAATCTGTGCTGCCCACCAGCTGATGGGGCGCAAGAAACAGCATACTACCCTCATTAAAATCGTAATAGTCGCGCCCATATTTTAGTCGGCCCCGATTTTGGGTGATAAAGGTAATCTTGTAGAAGTTGAGCACATCATAAATGGGTGCCATATCGGTGTTGAATGGGTTGCTATCATCGAAATGCACCAAGCTGATGAGCGGATGCTGCGGCTTGGGCAGGCCAAAGGCCTGGTGGCTTTCGGAGATGGATATAAACCGAACGAGTTTCTCGTCTTTATTTTTCATTACTTAAAATTAGGTAAAAAATACCTGCGGACAAGGTGTTCCGCAGGTATTTCAAAAGGTAACTACTACCAAGGGAGCTCGTGCCCGGGGCCGGCGGTATGTGCGGGGCCGGTGAAGCTTCCGGTAGGCAGATCGGTAGCCAAGGCTACGCGTATGGGCTCGCGCGAGCCTTCCTCGACGGTATCGGTGCCCTGAAAATTGTTGAGCGCCGTGGCCGTAAAGCCGGGGCTAACCAAATGAACCTTGATGCTGCTATCTTCCAGCTCGTTGGCCAAAGACAGAAAAACGCCGTTGAGGGCTGTTTTCGAGGCGCCATATACCGCATCGAACGCGGAGCGGTAGGGGTTTTGCGGATTGGCATTGAGGGACAGGGAGCCCAGCGCGCTAGACACGGTGACGATACGCGCCGCCACAGCCTTGCGCAGCAAGGGCAAGGCCGCCTGCGTTAGGGCGAGTGTGCCGAATACGTTGGTGTCCCACACCGTCCGCATCTGGTCTAGCGGTGCGATGCTGGCGCGTTGCGCGCCCAACACCTCCTCCATGCTGCGGCCGGGTGTGCCTGCGTGCGAAACGGCGGCATTATTCACCAGCAGGGTGAGGTATCCGTAGTCGGCCTCGATGCGGCGCAGCACCTGCTGCATGGAAGCGTTATCGGTAATATCGAGCTGCACAGCTTTTGCTGCGCCGCCTATCTCCGCGACAGCGGCCTCGCCCTTGGCTAGATTCCGCGAACCTACATAGACCACATAACCGGCATCGGCCAGTGCCTTGGCGATCTGAAAACCTACTCCTGTATTGCCGCCCGACACAAGGGCAACTTGTTGTTCATTTGTTTGCATACGTTTGTTTTTTAAATTTTCGATAGATCAAAATTGCGGCTTATTCCTGCCCTACATGTAGCCAAACTCCGTTTGCTTGTAGCCAAATTGAGGGTGCTAGCTGCAACGGTCCCTTAAGCGATAGACAGTAGAAAAATGGATCGATAATAAACTCGAACCATATTTAACTATCAGCTAGCGAGAAACTGCACTAAAAAGTTTAATTTAGAGAAACTGAACAACACAAGATGCTTATTATAAACGGGGAACGATGAAAGACAAGGTAAAGCAAACGGCAATAGCCACACTTACGGACGACTTGCTGCAAAGCAAGATTTACGAATTTAGGGGACAAAAGGTGATGCTGGACCGTGACCTTGCAGAATTGTATGGCGTGGAAACGAGAGTGCTGAAGCAGGCGGTGAGAAGGAATATAGAGCGGTTTCCGGAAGATTTTATGTTTGTTCTCCACACGGAGGACGTGGAACAGTTGGTATCACAATCTGTGATACCTGACAAAAAGCTTTTTGGAGGGGCGCTACCGTTTGCCTTTACCGAGCAAGGGGTAGCCATGCTATCCTCCGTACTGAAAAGCAAGCTCGCCATCAGCATCAAACCGTTCCGCCGCTCGCCACGGCAGGGCATCACTTTTGAAGGGCAAAAGTGATCAAAACCCTTCGTCTCCTTCAGGTGCTTTGTCGCACAGGTCCGCCCCGCACAAAGCCAAATGTTTTGCAAAGCTGAAATAACATCTTAATCGCTTTGGATGCGATTAAGACATGATTTCTAGGCTTTGTCCTCCCCTCGATTCCCCAAAACATTTCCTTTGTTCCCCAGCACAGGGAAGGAGACTGAAAAGCTCCGTTAAACAGTTACCTTGTAATATCGGTTATCGATCGCTAACAATTGTCACATTGTAACCTAGTCACCGTGTCACTACTGGTATTGCGTGGTGCTATAAGGGTAGCGGTGAATCATAAGATTACCGCTATCAGCTCAACAGCTCGTCACGGCATCACTTTGTCACTGTATCACCTCTTCACCATAAAGTCTCAAACTTTACAATTATCGCTCCTGCCAAATATTAACAGCAAGGTCGCATTATTTTTGTTGCGTCTGTACATATTTGCCTATGCACTACCCCATAAGGATGCAACAAAAATTCGCGACAGGGTTTTGGGTACTTTTGCCCCACAAAAGTATCGCCCCCGTCCCGGGCTTAGGGACAAAAGAGTATGTAGTAGTGAGTACAGAGTATGTAGATAAGATAAGGATTGCGGTAATTACGAAGATTACCGCAATCAGCTCGTCACCTCATAACCTTGTAACATTATCATCTCGTCACTTCATCACTATGTCACCTCATCACGAACCTTACGATGTATAGTCTCCCTCCCAGATGCTTAAGGACAACACACCTACTTTACAAAGAATGATACACCTCCTCGAAGGGAACACGAAAGCGATCGCCCCAAATACCTTCATCACCTTTACGGATGCCGCAGGACACCACCATATTGATCTCTGCGCCATAGGGCAACTGCAGCAGCTTCTTGACGCGCTTGCTATCAAAACCTTCCAAGGGGCAGGTGTCATAGCGCTCATTGGCCATGGCCGTCATAAAGGTCTGCGCGGCCAAAGCACAGCTTTTATGCACCACAATGCGTATATCGTTTTCGGAAACTTGGTAGACAATAGGACGAAAGAGACCGACGACGCTTACACCTACTTTGCGAATGAGCCCCAGAATACCGAAAAACCGCCCGTAGAGAAAAGGCATCAGTTTGCCATAATAGAGCAGGCGATCGTTTATACGCTTTTCTTGCCGCTCTACCGGACTGTTGCGTCGAATGTTCTCCTTTTCGAAAGCTATATTGGCCTTGGCACGACGACGATGCAGGTCTTGCCGCGTGACGAATACCACAAGCTGCGACGCGGTGGATACGCTGCTTTGCCCCAAACAGGCCTTGGCCATTTGCTGTATAAGATGAGGGCTAGTAATATGATATGCCTCCCAGAGCTGCATATTGGAACTATTTGGCGCCAAGGTGGCCAATTCAATACATCGCTTGACGACAAGAGGGGCTATAGCAGCCGCTTCGTAGACGCGAACCGAACGTCGAAAGTTTAAAACGTCTTTTAAATCCATGGCATATTATATAGATGGTAAGGATTACATGTTATTACAATCGCTACGTGTAACAAAACTAAGCATTTAAGAGCTATCCGCTGCGCCTCCGATATTTCGAAGCAAGAGCGAAAGCATAAGTCATCACCAGAGTAAATCAACTAAATACGCAAAAATAGTATATACACCCACCACGAGAGTTAGCAGAATAGCCCCCACTAGCATTAAACCAAGGGCATTGTCTAGGTATCGTTTTCCAGCAGGCTTATCAACAACATCAGATAGATCGGGTAGATTTGATTGAATATTTTCCAAGATAATTTCCGAATCCTTCCTTACCCAAGGGTTCTTTTCGGGATAAAGTCCAATGATGGGTATAGAGGCATCTTCTTCCCGCTCATGGCATTCCTGATCGACAGCGGCGCAGAGCAATTGATATGCGAATAAGCGCAACCCTTCCTTATTGGCGCCAATGTAGTAATATTCATCCCTTCGGTCATCCTCGTTCACATAGATACCAAATTGACCATGGACGCTGGCGTCATCTAAATTTAGAAGTTCTTTTAAAGAATCGAGGTGCTGGCTAGTCATGGTTTTTTATTTTATTGCATTAGTAAATTATCTGTACTTGCGAATATACAGAAACACGGAAAGATGTTGATAAAAAATGGTATTGCGTAGTGAGTATTGCGTAGTGAGTATTGCGTAGTGCGATAAGGGTAGCGGTGAATGATAAGATTACCGCTATCTGTTGGTAACCTAACCACCATCCCCCTCAAACCCTTCCGCCGCTCGCCGCGGCAGGGCATCACTTTTGAAGGGCAAATTGATCAACGTTCTTCGCTAACACGAGCTATCTATTCGGAACCTCCCCCCTCAAACCCTTCCGCCGTTCGCCACGGCAGGGCATCACTTTTGAAGGGCAAAAGTGATCAAAACCCTTCGTCTCCTTCAGGTGCTTTGTCGCACAGCCCCACCCCGCACAAAGCGAAATGTTTTGCAAAGCTGAAATAACGTCTTAATCGCTTTGGATGCGATTAAGACATGATTTCTAGGCTTTGTCCTCCCCTCGATTCCCCAAAACATTTCCTTTGCTCTCCAGCACAGGGAAGGAGACTGAAAAGCTCCGTTAAACGGAATTCTGTAAGGACAGCTTTTCGATCGCTGTGAAATAGTATTGAGTATTGTGTAGTGCGTATTTAATTAAGGTAGCGGTAAATCCTAAAGTTATCGCTGTTATCTTCGTAACTATGTCACCATATCACCTCGTCACTAAATTCGCAAACTATACCATTACCGCACCTGCCAAATATTAACAGCAAGGTCGCCTTATTTTTGTTGCGTCTGTAGACATTTGCCTCGGCACTACCCATAAGGATGCAACAAAAATTCGCGACAGGGTTTTGGATACTTTTGCCCTACAAAAGTATCGCCCCCGTCCCGGGCTTAGGGACAAAAGAGTATGTAGTAGTGAGTACAGAGTATGTAGACAAGGACGGCGGTAAGTATTAAGATTGCCGCTATCACCTTGTCACTTCATCACCTTGTCACTATTTCACTACCTACGAAAGCACATCGAAAATACTTGTTTTCGTGGATTGGCATGCCCCCTAATTTTATGGAACTTTATAAAACAGGAGCCGGAACGTTGTTTCACAACGCGCTGCGCGATGGCTACACCTGTAAAATAAAGGGCTATGAAAAGAAAAGATAACTGGAGAATATGCACTGGCGCATCGATGTTGGGCTGTTGGTTCCTGTTGCTGCTTGCAGGCTGCAGCAAAGGCCAAACTGATGAGCCGGCGAAAGATGAAGGCTTTAACAGTAGGATGAAGCAACAGGCCTATGTGGGCAAGACGAAGTCTACACTATACCTGGGCGGCTATGATCCGCTTCCTTCGGTAGAAGGAACGGGATCGTTCAACATTGATAAAATAAAGGGCGATAGCTCCACCGTTGCGTTGGTGGTGGACTTCACGACGGACGAAGGATTTTCCTTTGGCATTCCCGGCAGACAGGAAGGGATGTCTTGGCAAAGCATATTTCCCGATGCTTCGACCCTGATTAAAGCAAACGGCGAAATTGACGCCAAGATCATTACTACCGACAAGGAGATCAGTTGGGATGGCCATCTCTTTGATGACAAACTGGTATTGGACATCAACATAAAGTACCTCAAGGCTGAAGGCGAGATACCGATAGGCTCCATCTTGCGTACAAGGCTCGACCTACTAAACCCTACTGCCTCCAGCGAAAACACGACGGGAAATGGATGTAAAGTTATCGTGTGGCAAAGCCGAGCGGTGTTTAACGTCTATGCCGGCGGTGTAGACCTGATACAGGTGCCTGTATGCCATTAGCAGATATCCGCAGCTCGCTGGCAATAAGCAGTATTTAGTGTAAGAAAACTTAAGTACATTTCTATAATAACGTACTTAAGTTCTAAAAAAAAGGTATATTTAGGTGACTTAAACAAAAAAACCAATATTATGGAAAAAACCATCCTAATAATTTACTTTTTCTACATCGTAATTATTGCCCTAGCAGGATTCGTAATCTACTGGATAATTTCGACATTACTGAATCGATACCTTAGCGTAAAACGCGAGTACAACGCCGTGTTGCGCGAGAAAAATGCCGCGCTGCACGACATTGCAGAAGCCCTGCGTGATAGGAAGATGTGATTTAGAATTGCGCAGTGGGGAGTGCGTATTGGGATAGCGGTAAACTATAAGATTACCGCTACCCGCTCGTCACCATATCACTATGCAAAGTAGGCATTTCCATCATACTTTGCTTTTCTAGCGGCATGCATACCAAACTAACTGGTATGACAGGGATTGCTGCAATAATAACAGCCGTTGATTTTCCGATACGGATATTCTTGCTTTGCTTGTAAGACCGCTGCCTGACAGGACAAAAACTGACCTAGATAGACGTAATTCTGTTTCGGAAAATACGTGCAGCCTAATGCATGCACTTCATAATCGCCATTGTTCTGTTGGTTGTTGTTTAGATAATAATCTTTCATAAAGGTTTCCTTTTTTAAATTGTTTTATAACATGTCTTAATTTTTACTCATCGGATATTGTTGCTATTTATGCTGCCAACATCTGCCCCCACCGCTCACCTTTCGCTGACACGCACCACCTTTTTGCGTTGGCGCGCCGCAAACAGTAGAACTTGGTTTCGTAGAACCTGAGTCATGAACAACATGATAGGCCGTAGCAACTTGATTGCCCGATTGTGACGCTACCTGCTTTCCATTCTTCAGGATATGTACGGTCATGTTGGACGAAGTAGCGTTCAGCGAGCGTACCGTTATTTCCAATTCCAAAAAGAATGCGTTTTTAAATTCTTTTTTCCAAGAACCACGGTGCCCTTTAACAGACATCGTGAACCTCGTATCATCCAAGTAGCTGATATCGCAATGTTCACAAGACACCTCATAGCTGTAAACGTCTTCCTCCATGCTGTCGCTCTTCGCGCAACTTAGCGTAGAAAATAGCGCGATCAGCGAAATAAATAATAGTTGTTTCATAGTTTACTGATAAAAAATTAGTCGTTAATAATCATTTTACTTTTCCCAGCCACAAAGCGTTTTCCCCTCTTTCTTCGCTTTTTCGATCGTAGTTTTCACGGCTTTGGCGCTGCAGTTGTTTAGCCCGCGGCAATGCTCTTTTAAATGGTATCGTTTACCATTTCCACTGCCGCATACATATACCGTCTCCTCTTTGGCGCCTATGGCGGCCGGAATCGTTGAACAATCATTGTTCAATAAAATAAATAGAAGTGCTGTAGTAATTTTCATCATGTGATAAAGTTAAATAGGTGAAAGGATAGTGTTTTACGGGAAACCGTCGTTCGGGGCATTAGTAAGCTACCTCCCTATCTGCCCATAAGCCTACTTCCTGTTTTCGTGCTTCGGTTTGTAGTTCTGTAAATAACTCCACATACTTCACATTGGGCGGGTAAGTATCGACCACCGCATATCCTGCTTTCAACAACTCCGCATTAAGGAATGTTCCGTCGGCGAGATACACATATGCCAAAACACGCTGGTATCGATCTTTATGCTGCACGTCCAATTCCAGTCTTACGGATTTACCTTCCGTTAGATTCTTGACAAAAGCTTTGGCTTCAGCAGCTAATTTGCCTTTTTGCTTCCATCGGGAATTGCGTGTCTCGGGGGCATCGATACCGATAAAACGTACCTTATATTTTTCGCTACCATCGGCAACCCAAAAGGTATCTCCATCGATCACTTTGGTTACCTTACATATCCCACCAGCAACACTTGTTGTTTGTTCCGGCTCGCGCTCCGCAGGCCATCGCATGCTGCTTTCATCCGCAGATACACAGCTTGTAAAAAAGCAGCAGAGGATGAAAAAATAAAAACAGATTTTCATAAGGTTCGCGAACTATAGGCTACTTAAAAATGTCTCTAGGCTTGCACCAAACTCTTCTGGTGTTTTGACCGCCTGCTGTACCTTCACCTGATCACATCCGGAATCGGTTAACCATTTGGTCCACAGCAGTTCCATAATTTGAAAATCTGTAGGTTGCACACGTGCAGCCCCATTTTTATCCAACGAACGGTCGACCACCTCGCACACCAATACGTTGAGTCCGGATAAAGACTGGGTAGTTTTATTAATTGCATAGTCTTTATGAGCATAGACGAACTGCTTCAGGTCATGGGAACCGCTGCTGTTGTAGTCTTTGCGGATTTTATCGATGGTCTCGCCATTGACCAAGTATCCCTGCCCCTTATTCGCACTCTCTATGTAACCATCAGTCAAGAGTACAGCAACATTTTTATTAGCCTTGACGACGATGTTGTTCTTCGTTTGCAAAACCACAGCTTCCGGCACGTCAAGCAACGATCCACGTATGGTTTCGTTAAAGTAATTCCATACATCGGCACCAGACGGATGCACCGCAGCATAGTCATACAATGATTCTACATTTGCCTTGAATTTCTTCGTATCAGGCTGTAGGCTATGCCTAAAGTAATTCGCTCTTTTGATCATGTCGTTTCCGAACTTGCGTAGGTTTATTTCCATTTCATTGGGGCGCACCGCTTGCCGGCTCAACACGCCTTTATTGATAAAATCGAGCTTGTAGATATCCTGTTGGCCTGTCTTTCTGTTGTTCAACGAACAGAAATGCCGGATTTGGCCCAAGGCGTGATTGAGGAGTACCGTATCATGCACCGGCTTTGGGTAAAGATCGGCATTGATGCGATTGGACAGATCGGGAACGAAAAGCACATTGAAATCCTTAATCGTGGTAGTTGGTATTGGCGACCGCGGTGGCTCTGTACCTCCGCAGGCTGTATAGAGAATGAACGTTGCCAACAGCACTGGAATTAAGTTAAATCTTGTTTTCATATTTGTGTAGGTTAATTTTGTAGCGATATCAGATTTTCGGAAATAGAGCCTTGCAAGTCTGCGGCGACACTTCGCTGGCTCAGCCAGCTTTCACAGGCATGAATAGCTTCCCGGGTTTTTGTTTCTGCACGTAAAATAGCATAGTCCTGATATAGAAATTTACTCCATCCTTCCATGTAGATATTGACTCGATTCTCCAGCTCGGCTTTCGAAATGGGTAGCTTATCGTTTTCAATTTGGCTCCGGTACATTGAGCCAATATTGCCGATACGCTCTTTATAAGATAAAAGCTGCTGTTGGAAACCGTTGATCTTGTCGTTCCGGTTGATTGGTGCTTGTTGCCGCTGGCGGATGCGTTCTTCTTTGCTTTCCGTCAACTTAACAATAGCTGACTCGGTGGCATCACACAGCAGCTTTAACTCGTTGATGGTATGGAGATGTTCCTCGATAGCCTTCTCGAACGTGCTTACCTCATACTTCACTTTTTCTTGATGATGTGTAGTCGTGCGACTGTCTAACAAGATGAAGAACTTCTCAAAAAAGACACTAAACAAATAAACGCCCAATGCGCCAAGTGCAAAAACCAACCAGAAGTTACTGTTGCCCAAGAGATCTAGAATATCCATTTCTTTATCCGTATCGCCGGTAATAAGTTCGATAGCATTGATATTGACCGCAACCTTGTAGGCAATGAAAATATCAACAACAATAATGAGGATGATTCCTAAATTACGTATGAAAAATTGACCAATCGTGGTATTTTGCTTTTCGTCCTCTTTGCGATCGACATTCTGCGCTGTTCCCTTAAAGAACACCTTATACATACCCAACGCCAATGGAATTGCCACGAACAAAAACAAAAAAAGAATACCGCCAGAACCTTTATCCCATATCTTGGAAATGGCATGCGGATTGAAAACCTCGGGTGCCTCGATAATGGGTGCCCCTGATAAAAGCATGGTTTTGATATCTTCTTTGGAGAAAATAAAGATATAGGCCACTGACGAGTAAAACACAAATATATACAAGACCAAGAGCAAAGTCATAAAGCCCAAAACCGCTGTTGCCGGCCAATTAACGGGTGGCATCACAAAGGCGAGCTGCAGAGTCTTTATCTTATCCTGGAGCAATGCAATTTTATCGTTAAAGAATGGAATTTTGGTTTCCCGATTAGATTGAAGTTCATGCTGTCTATCAGCTATCTCTGCCGACAATTGCAGGATCTCCTCATCAGCATGGGCGGCCTCTAGCAGTCCGTTTTCCTTCAGATTACTGATCTCATTTGCTGTCTTCAGCTCGACACTGGCCACACTAATTTTACGCTGTTCCTCGATTTGTGCCAATAGTCTATTTTTCTTTTCCTCGACAACTTCAATTTCATTGATAAAATTGGAGTAAAGACTATCCATGGCCTGCGGCAGAATTTGATGATCGCCATTATTCTCCATCGCCCAATTAAATCCACTAGCTTTTAGCAGCTCTTTATCAAATGAACCCACCTCTGAGGCGATAATGTGATCCAATACATCGCTATACGCTTTCAGGGATTGTTCATAAAAACTTGTCGTTGTTTGTCTGATTGGTGTTTGCATAACTATGGAGGTAGTTTCTTTGGTAGCTAACAATGCTTCATGATCTGGTGTTGAGATATCTTCGAGCGTTTCTCCGTTAAGAAGCCTTTCCGCTCTATCTTTAATCCCTAAAAATGTATGTACGAGCTCTTCAACCGTCTTGGGGAAATTGGTTACCACTACCGTTTCGTGATTATTGTTTTTGGCATTAATCGTCCAGTTGTAGGAACCTGTGATGGCAATCTTACGATCGATCACGCAAAACTTTTGATTCATCATCCCCCAGCCCACATTTTTTACTTTGATGACCTCGGCGCCTTTTCTCCGTAGCGCATTAAAATCCAGCTTCTCATTATCCACCTGCTCAGAGATAATAAGGGAGATTTTCACATTCTGCCGGAGTCGATCTTCCAGTATCGCAAAAAGATCATCATCAGTAAACCAAGCCATGGCCACCAATATTTCCTGCTTGGCCTGCAACAGTTCCAATCGAATCCGCTCAAAGATGCTTCTGCTGTCGGAGAGGGTATCTTGAACTAAATTTGTCGTATCCATATTCCAATATTTCGGTTAATTACTAGGACAAAACTAGTCGTTGCAGACATGCTATTTTTACGGGAAACCGTAAAGTCAAAAAACTTAATATCGATACAACAAGCTGTCTATCAACAAAAAAAAGGCTGTCATCTTTTTTGACAGCCTCTCCGTTTTACAACGTTAGGTTAATAATGAACACTAATATCTGAGGTTAATCCTTACCGTTGCTATAGTTCAAAAATAAACAAGGTTAAGCAGGATATTTTACGGTAAACCGTAAGGAATTATTCAATTACCTTAAATAAGCTTCAACTCTTTGCAGTGCGCAACGAGTTGCTCATTTTTGGTGAAGCCGAAGACATCCTTCATAAGATTTAATCGCTTCTCGATGCTGCTTAGGCTGGAGGGCCGGATTTCGCGTTGCCGCAGATACTCGGGCATCTCCTTTTGCGAAATGCCTTCATACAACAGCTTAATAATGTGCATATCAAACTGGGTGAACTCATGCGAATTTCGCTCCTGCACGATCTTCTGAATATCCGGAGACTGATACAATCTATTTTGAAAGGCAGCCTGGATAGCCTCCCGCAGGTGTTGGCCACCACGACGTGCTTTGACAACATGTCCGTCGAGCAAACCGGCTTTAAACATCTCATTGATGGTGGTAGACCTATCCTTTCCAGTAAAGACAATCGTCTTGATCTCGGGCTGTATTTCTTTCACAGCCTTAATCAACGCTAGCCCATCAGAGATCTCCTGTACGTTGCCGTCAGCCTCAAATTCAATATCGGTAATCAATAGATCATACGGTTCGCCATCGCGAATGGCATTCTTGATCCAATTGAAGGCGTGATCGCAATAGTAGACATATTTCGGATTTTCGACCCCGAGATCGCGAAGGGTGATCTGTACCGCAATATTTTCGGTATCATGATCTTCGGCAATGAGTACTTTTTTAAACATACATTAGTTATCTTTTAGAGTAATGGGATACTGGCCGTTACGCGTAGCCCTTCTCCCGGTTCACTGACAAAAGTAATGTTGCCACCAAGGCTTTCTATACGGGAAACCGTATTAGACAAACCTTTTCCACTAGTTTTTTTCGCAGGCAAGCCCTGACCGTTATCATTGTAATAGATATGCAGCTGTCCGTCCACTCTTTCAAAACGTATCAGCACTTGATCCGCCTGACTATGCTTGCGCATATTGACCATAAGTTCTTGCAACACGTGCTTGATCTCCTCTTTGGCTCGCTTACCCACAGCTTCCCATTGCTCGCCATCATTGCCCACGATTAGTATGCGTCGGTTATCATGCGCAAAAGACTTGAGTAGGGCTGCTATTTCTTCATGATAGGCTATCTTGGTGATGGTCTGCTGCTCCACATCGTGGGAAATATCGCGAGACTGGTTGTACATATAATCCAGCTTATCGAGCATCCCCTCCCGATCAATATCCTCTTTATATTCAAACTCGGTCATGACGCGGTAAAGGCCATTAGCCACTACATCGTGGATTTTCTTGGACAGATGAAGCTGCGTTTCTTTAACCCGGTTCTGGGCCTCCAGCTCTAGCCGTTGTTTTCGCTTTTTATACCACAGAACACCGCCGATACTAAGAAACAGGAAAACGATGGAAAGACCAATAAGACGATTGGTTTTCTCGGCATTGTCCTTTTGCAGGCGTAGATTGTCGGCCTTGTTTTTTTCAACTTCATAGCGGATCAAGGCGAATTGGTTTTTAGCGGCAGCGCGAGCTTGTTGGATGCTGTCAGTGAGATATGTGTATCTCTCAAAATAGCGCTTTGATTCTTCCGTCGGACTAAGTACAACCAACCTATACAACGCTTTAATCTGGTCATCTGGATTATGCAATGTTTTAACAATATCATATTGTTGCCGAGCGTAGTACAAAGCAGAGTCTGCTTGATTGTTAGCATAATAATCTGCAAGATGAGCAAAACTGGCGTTCTGCCCCAGACGATCGCCTAGGCGCTGACGGATATGTAGCGCTGTTAAAAAATCGGGAACCGCATTAAAAGTACTATCCTTTTGCCATTGTGCCTTCGCAAAATTTGAAGTGACGCGCGCATATTCCTTCGGATTATTTCTAGTTTGTTGCAGTAAGCGACGATATACCTCGAATGCTTCTTTATAGCGATGCAAATATTGGTAGGTTACCGCTAAATTGTTTTCGATAGCTACACCGATTGTCGTATCTGGAGAGAAAGCTAAAGCCTTTTCATAAAAATCTATGGCTCTTCCATAATCTTTCAAATTATATGTAGCGTTGGCAAGAGCATTATAGTTTGAGCCTAAATAGGGATGGTGTTTCTCATTGCTTTCATCTAAATAATCTAATGCTTTAAGCGATAATTCCTGCGAGCCAAAATAATCACCAAGGTCTTTCCCGATAATAGCCATAGCGATATAACAATTGGCAACATTTATACTATCATTCGATTCAATAAATACATCTTTGGCTTTGCTGAAATAAAAGAAAGCACTATCATGCATGTCCTTCGCATGAAATTCGTAGGCCATGTCAGAGAAAGCATCCTGAGATGAAAGAACTTTTGGCACTTCCTTCTTTGAGCAAGAAACAAGGATAAAAACAAAGAAATAGTATAAATATGGTTTCAAGTTGGTTTTTTTCTTCAAAAATAATAGAAACACGATATAATTCAAAAATTACAACAAATAAAAAAGGCAGCTCGCGCTGCCTTCCTATTATATATGCTTCTCATTAGGGCTTAGGTGGACGTGGAGGAAGTGGTGTAGTTGTCTCACCACCATCGCCATTTGTATTGGACGCCTGCACGGTTGGCTGTCCCGGATTACCGCAAGTACCTGTCGACTGACCACCTTGACCAAATAAAAGTGCAAAAATTAAATACCACATAATTCAAAAAATTAAAAGTGAAAATCTTAGTAGGTCCGCGTGCTCCGTGCACGGGATTGCTACAAATGTTTTCAGAAGGCCTTCTGAATTTTTTGGGAAGTGGGAGTGTCAATCGCGGGAGGCAGAAGCTGCTTCCCAAACCGGCTAAAGACTACCGCGAGATCTTCTCATTGTGAAATCAGTTTCGTATATTAGCCTCATAAACTAATCGACTATCATCTGACTTCGAAAACAAAGTTATGGCGGATAAAACCTTTCAAACCAAACGGTTCCGAAAGGTCTAAAAAGTCTGATAAGATTCCGATGATACCGATTATTCCGATGTATTAACTGTGTGCTATCTTACGGGATTCCGTAAATTCCGATATAGGTTTAGCTTATTTTTGATGCCATGCCAGCGACATTTACCGAATTTAAAAATGGGGTTTTAGCCCTTTATGAAACAAAAAGAAGCAGAAATGAATTGGATGACTTGCTCGCCAATCCCACCCCTGCTAATCTAAGAGACTATTGCTTAGTTAGAGTATCCGAAGGACTGTCTAAGACAGATACGGAAGTTTTGCAAAAATTCTTTGATCCATATAAACGAGCGAAAAATATAGAAGAAGCTATCTCGACCTTCAACACTGGATCACTTAAAGCACTACAGAAATTTACCCTCAGCAAAACACAAAACCCAGAGGATCGCATAGTCAAATTGTTAGCAATATTAGTAGACTACCAACCAAGACCTTTTCAGAACAATTACATTGACAAACCCTGTAATGTTGATGACGAGAGCAGTATAGAAAATGTAGAATCGACAGGTAAAGAAAATCCAAAAATAGATCCAACCACAGAGGTAAATAAAGATTTAAATATTGGCACAACGACTGCAAGAGATATAAATGAAGAAGTCGAAGTGGACGCTGAAGAAATAAACTCCGCAGCAACAAACCCTGAAAATATGAGGCGAAGGAAGTTCTTCCTACCTTATCTTTCAAAACTGCGTTTAAACAACAAAATCATCCTATTTGGTACCTTAAGTATTATTCTCGTTTTAATTGTTTGGAATGTTACTTATTTACGCTCGGAAGACTGCATGTGTTGGAATGGGGAAAGATATGTGGAAGTGAACTGTGCGGATAAGACGCAGCGGTATCAAATAATTGGGCTAAACAAACAGCAATTGGATTACTTTGAGCGGATACAAAGAAAAGATACCTTGAGTGTAGCCGATGTCGGTCGGGTTTGGTATTCGAAAATCGATAATGAGGTGGAGTTTTTTACGCAACCGGGCTTGCATCCTGTCAACTTTGGCCGTTCGTTGAAACTTGCTACCGAACATATCATTAATAAGTATGCGGGGAAAAACGCAAATACATTAGAGGATAAAAGCAAGAACAGCACTGTGGAATAGACGAAGAAGCATATTTACCCTCTAAAGTTCGACCCGCTACGGGGTCGCTTATCCAAATGCAACGTAGTGCTATAGGCATGTGATCCCGATGGGATCAACGGTAAGATTGACAAAGGTATTGCGTAATGGGTATTGTACAGTGCGATAGGAATAGCGGTGAATGATAAGATTACCGCTATCAGCTTGTCACTGTAACAACACATCACCCAGCCACCATCCCGCTCACCCCCTTCCGCCGTTCGCCACGGCAGGGCATCACTTTTGAAGGGCAAAAGTAATCAAAACCCTTCGTCTCCTTCAGGTGCTTTGTCGCACAGGTCCGCCCCACACAAAGCCAAATGTTTTGTAAAGCTGAACTAACGTCTTAATCGCTTTGGATGCGATTAAGAAATAATTTCTAGGCTTTGTCCTCACCTCCAAACCCCAAAACATTTCCTTTGCTCCCCAGCACAGGGAAGGAGACTGAAAAGCTCCGTGAAACGAGGATCGTATACTATTGGTAATCGATCGCTATAAATCGTCACTTTGTAACCTAGTCACCGTGTCACTACTGGTATTGGGATAAGGGTAGCGCTGATCGTTTGTTTCTACCGCACCTGCCCAATATTAACAGCAAGGTCGCCTTATTTTTGTTGCGTCTGTACACATTTGCCTTTGCACTACCCCACAAAGATGCAACAAAAATTCGCGACAGGGTTTTGTTTACTTTTGCCCCACAAAAGTATCGCCCACGTCCCGGGCTTAGGGATTCGATAGTATGTAGTAGTGAGTACAGAGTATGTAGATAAGGATGGTGGTAAAGTATAAAATTACCGCCATCAATTCATCACTTTGTCACTTCATCACCTTGTCACGATCAGCAAAACAACTGCGGCCGAGGTGATAAAATATCGGCCGCAATCATAGAACTAGTATTTCAATAGGTGGACTACAAATTATTCCTTAAATATCCTTGGAAGGTATCCTGAAATTGCAGCCCATTATCCACCCGATACTTGCTTAATTTATTGAAGAGCGTTAATCCCCAAAGCACAAATTCGCTCAAGAAATAAATATCTTCCTGCGGCGTATCAGGCTGGTATTTGGCGATCAGCTGTTGCAAGGGCTCTACTTGTAATAAAGCCGTTTGATAAGCGGCATCGGTAAGCTCATCCGGCAATTGAATTCCCTCTGCATCGGCAAACCAACGGATGATATCATCGTAAGGATAGCGCTCGTTTTCGCGTTCCAGCTTTTCGATCTTGGGGAACAGCGTAGGGAACAAACTTTTGACGGCACCTTCGATCAGCGTGATGGCCACTGTGGAAGCCCCCTCCTGCTCGCCCTCGTAGAGCAGCTCTACCTTGCCCGTGATGGCAGGGATGATGCCGAGGAAGTCGCCGAGGCGCACCGCCGTGTGGCTATCGCCATTGCGCAGCATGCGTAACTCGGCCGTGCTCAACAGATTTTGGAAGGCAGTGATACCCATGCGGGCGCTGACACCACTTTTAGCGTCGATAAACTCGCTCTGTCGTGCCTCAAAGCTTATTTGCTCGAGGATATCTCGCGCCAGCTCAGGCACATAGATATGTGCTTTCTGCGCCTCATCTAGCCCAGCCTCCTGCTGCGTGATAGTTTTGGCGACCTCCACCGAACGCGGGTAGTGCGTCAAGATTTGCGAACCTATGCGGTCTTTCAGCGGTGTGACAATACTACCCCGATTGGTGTAATCTTCCGGATTGGCGGTGAAGACAAACTGCAGGTCGAGCGGCAGGCGCAGCTTGAAGCCGCGAATCTGAATATCGCCCTCCTGCAAGATGTTGAACAGCGCCACCTGAATGCGCGCCTGCAGATCGGGCAGCTCGTTGATAACGAAAATCGACCGGTTGGCTCGCGGGATCATGCCAAAGTGAATCACCCGATCGTCGGCATAGCTGAGTCGTAGATTGGCCGCCTTGATGGGATCCACGTCGCCGATCAGGTCGGCCACGGTTACATCTGGCGTCGCCAGCTTCTCGGCAAAGCGCTCACTGCGGTGCAACCAACTGATGGGCGTGCTGTCGCCCTGCTCTTGCAGCAGCTCCACGGCGTAACGCGAAATGGGATGGAAAGGATCGTCATTGATCTCCGAGCCCTCCACCACGGGAATATACTCGTCTAACAGGTTGACCATAAGTCGCGCCAAGCGCGTTTTCGCCTGCCCACGAAGTCCCAGTAGGTTGATGTTGTGCTTAGACAAGATAGCCCGCTCGAGCTCGGGGATAACCGTATCTTCATAGCCATGCACGCCCTCGAAAACCGTTTCGCCCTTGCTAATCTTCGCGATAAGGTTTTGGCGCAGTTCTTCTTTGATGCTTAGGGAAGTGTATCCCGCTGCTTTTAGCTCGCCGAAAGTCTTGATTGTTGTATAATTCATTTTTTATATTCTATTTTAAGGCATCGCAACAGCAGCATGTGCGCAGGTATTGGATGCGAAAATGTATGTTATCGTAACGAATAATATGGCCTAATGCGCCCCTTAGCGGATACGTTTCTTGCGGTTGTCTTCGTAATCGGCGAAGATCATCTCGCCGAGGTTGCCTAGTCCAGTATAATAAGCCTTACCCCTATTAGACTCCGTAAACTCATCGACAAACTCCTGCAAGTAGGGGTCGGAAGTGATCATAAACGTGGTGATAGGAATACCCAACTTACGCGCCTGCGCCGCCATACTGTAGCACTTGCTGGTGATAAAGGGATCAAGGCCCATCGGATTTTTGTAGTAACTGCCATCCGGCATGTTGAGGCAGCTAGGCTTTCCATCCGTGATCATAAAGATCTGCTTGTTGGCATGACGCTTGCGCCGCAAAATATCCAAGGCCAGCTGCACGCCCGCCACCGTGTTGGTGTGGAATGGGCCTACCTGCAGGTAGGGAAGATCGTGGATGGCAATAGGCCAGGCGTCATTGCCGAAGACAATGACATCTAGCGAATCTTTGGGGTAGCGCGTAAGGATAAGCTCGGACAGCGCCATGGCCACCTTCTTGGCCGGCGTGATGCGATCTTCACCATACAAGATCATGCTATGGCTGATATCGATCATGAGTACGGTGCTCATCTGCGACTTAAACTGCGTATCTTCCACCACCAGATCGTTCTCCGAAAGGCTGAAATCGCCCAAACCATGGTTCACCTGTGCATTTTTGAGGCTTTCGGTCATGGCAATCTTGTCGAGGTTGTCGCCATACTGATAGCTGCGCAGATCGCCGGTGCTCTCATCGCTGCTTCCACTATGCTTGGTCTTGTGATTACCGGCATTGCCTTTGCGCATCTTACCGAAAATTTGCTCGAGCGCGCTTTGACGCAACGCCTTTTCCAACTTCGAGCTGATATCCACGCCGCCGGTACCGTCGGGCTGCAAACGCTCCTTGATGTAACCTTTGCTTTTGAGGTCCTCTATAAAATCGTCAATGGTATAGTCTGGAGTCGTTAACTTAAACTCCCGATCCAGCTGCCGCAACCAATCGATCGCTTCGTCGAAATCGCCCGACGTATGGGTGATAAGCTCCATAAAGATGTCGAACAACTTATCAAAAGGCGTTTGGAAAGGCTCTTCATATTGTTTAAAGACAAAGCCTTTATTTCTTTCCGCTTTTTTCATCTATTCAATTTTTGGTTGATGACCGCGTCAGGTAAACGATAGCAGCCGCTGCCAAGGTCTGCGATCGCACGCTTGGACTGCTGACCGAGGTCAATGCTTGACCTGCGCTTCCTGACCGTTTAATAAGCTAAATGTACGATATAATAATCCTTCTTTCGTCGGCGCAATGTAAGTATATGCTTCCTAGAGGAGCAATGAAGCCCAAATGCAAAGGCAATTACTGCTGCAAAACTTTTTTTTCAAACAGACATACTATAGCCATATCTCCTTACGTTATATAGGTAATTCATAATTTAGGTTAATAATAATTGGTTAGTTAGTTAAAATCCTGATGCTCCCCGCTTCAGGATTTTTTTGTTTTGGTGTTATCAGTGACATGGTGATAAGGTGACATGGAGATGAAGTGACGATTGATTGCGGTGATCTTCGGACTTACTGCAATTTTTGTCTACATACTCTGTACTCACTACTATGTACTACCTAGTCCCTAAGCCCGGGACGAGGGCGATACTTTTGTGGGGCAAAAGTATCCAAAACCCTGTCGCGAATTTTCGTTGCATCCTTATTGGACAGTGGAGAGGCAAGTTTCTACAGACGCAACAAAAATAAGGCGACTTTGCTGTTAATACTGGGCAGGTGCGATGATTGTAATGTTTGTGAGTTTAGCGACGAGATGATAAGGTGACATAGTGACGAAGATCACAGCGATAACTTTAGATTTTACCGCGATCCTTGTCTACATACTCTGTACTAAGTACTATTGAAATCGCGATAAAAAACCTTTACTTAAAGATCCCCGTTTAACGTATCTCTTCCAGTCTCCTTCCACGTGCTGGGAAACAGAGAACATGTTTGGGGAATCGAGCGATGGACAAAGACTAGAAATCATGTCGGAATCGCATCCAAAGCGATTTCGACGTTATTTCAGCTTTGCCAAACATTTTCTTTGGGTGCGCTGGACTTGTGCGACAAAGCACCTGAAGGAGACAAAGGCTTTTGAGTACTTTTGGCCTTCAAAAGTGCTGCCATGCCGCGGCGAGCGGCGAAAAGGTTTGAGGGTAGGATAGTAACAAGGCGATATGCTTACAAAGTGATGATTGATGGCGGTAATCTGCAGCATCGGAAAGTACACTAAAACATGACCTCGATCATGTTAAAATAGGTTAAATCGATGGTCGAAATTAGGACGATAGACTGAACATCCCTACCTTTGAGTATTCATAATTTAGGTTAATAATTGGTTAGTTAGTTAAAAATCCTGAAGCTCCCCGCTTCAGGATTTTTTTGTTTTGGTGATGCAGCGATAAGCTCACATGGTGATGAAGTGACGAGCCGATGCCGATAATCTAGATCACTCTTGGTCTCGACTACTCCCCTTCTTCCTTGGATCAAATGTCTTCTTGATATATTGGACCAGTGAAGGATCGCTATGCCCCTCCATATCGCTGAGTTCGAGTTCTAGCGCTTTGTTGCTAAGCTGTATCTCCACAAAGGAGATGAGCAACGACACCGCGAAGAAGAGCAAGCTGAGGGCAAAGCAAACCTCGGCAAGCAGCACACTTTCTAGGTAAATGCCATACATACACACGATGCAGGTGATAAAGCTTAGCACACCCATCCCCTGCATATGCCGCAACAGCTTAAGCCGATAGCGTAAGTTCCCTATCTGTCCGTGCAGCACGCCTTCTTTATTGTGCTCTAGGTATTTCGCATGTAAGCTGCGCACGAGCGCCGCCAAAGCCAAAAAGCGATTGGTGTAAGCAAGCATAATTAAACTAATAGCAGGAAAAAGCAGCGCTGCAGTGTTGTAGGTGATCATAGGCAGAACAGTAACATCTTAAAATCTTTAGCCCATCGGCTATTCCCAAACATACAAAACATCTAGGGAAGCGCAAAACCATACGCGGTCAATCTTGAACAAAAAGAGGCCTCCACAGCTGATGATGTTGGAGACCTCTTTGGTAATATAGACAAACCTAAGATCTGTTAATAACCTGGATTTTGCGTTAGATTAGGGTTAACGGCAATCTGCTGACTAGGGATTGGGTATACCAATGTTTTGGGATCCGGATCAGCTGCCTTCTCTTGCCAAGCTTCCAAGAATTTACCAAAACGGATCAAATCTTGTCGGCGCCAACCCTCCCAGTAAAGTTCACGAGCACGCTCATCCAACAAGTTGTCTAGTGTTAAAGATGTTAAATCGGCAACACCGCGGTTCGTGCGTATGCTGTTGACCAGCGCAAGGGCGTCTGCCGGCGCCCCAGTACCACCACGCAGGATGGCTTCTGCCCGCATCAGCAACACATCGGAATAGCGAAACACCACCCAGTCGTTGTTGCGCTGTCCGGTGACGGCATAATCAAAGGCATATTTCATTGGACGTATGCCCGCCACTTCCAAGGTAGCGCCGGAAGTACGGATGGTCACCTCTCGCGTGAACGACAAAGGTGCGTTGGAAGGATTTCTAGCCATCAACGGACGGTTGGTACTCCAATTGTACTGCTGCCCCACAAAGAAGCCTACGTTCTGCCGACGAAAATTGCGCAACCTATTTCCAGTAGTATCGGCAGGGTAATTATAGTAAATACCGCGTCGCTCATCATCCGCCGTAAATTTATCGTAGTAGTCGGATAAGGTACACCAGCCGTTCCATCCGCCCGGAGTCATGTTGTAGTGCGCAACCGTGTTCCAGGTACGATCAACGGCACCGCCACGCTCACCATTTTGGTTGAACAGCGTAAAGATATTTTCCGTCGACTTCACATTGTTATCCGGTGCAAAGTTATCAAAATAACGTCCAGCGGCAGACACCGTATACTGCGCAGAACTGCTAATCTGCCCTGCCAGCGTGATAACCTGATTCATATCTTCTTGCGCAAAGCTAGGCGATTGCCTATTTAAGAAAGCACCTTTATTAAGATAAATCTTCATCAACAAGGTACGTGCGGCATTTCTGTTGGCTACGTAGGCCGCCGTGGGTCCATTCTCCGGTAGCGCATTCATAATCTCGGTCAACTCGGCCACCAAAAAGTCAATAGCTTCCTGCGGTTGCAGCGTAGTAGGTGGTATACGGAAATCCTCCGCGGATTCGCCCTCGCGATAAGGAACCACACCATAGAGATCCAACAAGTCAAACATCACCAATGCACGAATAAATCGCGCCTCCGCAGCCTGCTGCGGACTAGGGTTAAAGCGGAGCACGTTGCCCGCATTGTAAATGGCTGTACCCAAACTCACAAAGGTATTGTTCATATAACCGTTGTCGGCATTCCAAGTATGGAGATGGATGGCACGGTGCATACCATTATCATCCCAGTCGCCCCCACGTGTGGGTGCCATGGCCGCATCGGTAGACACCTCCTGCATCACCCAGCGCTGTTCCTGCTGGTAGGGAACGTTCAAAGACGTATAGGCATTAATCAATAAGGATGCCGCCCCGACGTTGCCTTCTTCGGTTTCCTCCAGTTCGCTTCGAAAGTTCTCCTCGAGCTTGGTGCAGGAAGCTGCGGTCAATACAAACCCGCCAGCAATTGTTAAATATATAAATGATCGTAATTTCATCTTTCTGTTTTTTTGTGTTCAATTAGTTGCTGTTCATCGACCCCATTATAGTGCAAAGTTTACCCCAAGCAGGAAGTTTCTTGATGGTGGATAAGGCAAATACTCGATACCCAGCGAAGGGATACCGTTTGTTGCCCCATCAGTATTAACCTCCGGATCAAAACCAGTATACTTAGTGATGATAAAGAGATTTTGGCCCGTTAAAGAAACGTTGACATTTTTAAGTGTTTTGCCAAGATTGCCCACATTATAGCTAAGCGTCAAATTGGCCAATTTGAGGTAATCGCCTTTTTCCAGATAACGGGTAGATGGTGCCGATGAATTGGATGTAGACTCCTGTACTGAAGTATCAAAGAAGTTTGATCCGATGTTCCGTGTGGAAAGATTACTCACCCCAAGCACGGTCGCGGCAGTATTGTTGAACAGGTAATGCCCCATAGCGCCATTCATATTGGCCGCCAAAGAGATCTTCTTATAATTTACGTTGGTGGAAATGCCCAGCAGCGTGGTAGGATTTGGACTATTGGCGTAGAATTTATTCTGTGCCGGATCGTTAGCGCTGCTGATGCTGCCGTCCAAACCACGGTACATACTCATCCCTGTTTGCGGGTCGATGCCTTCATATTGAGCCAAGTACCATACGTTCAAAGGCTGACCGTTGACCATGCGCTGGCCTAGTACGCCTGAGAAACCTTGACCACGTAGCGCGCCAGTCTCGTAGTATCCCACTAATCCACTCACACTATTTTTCAAGAAAGTGACGTTTCCTGTTAAATCCCAATTCCAAGTATCATTGCGAACGAGCGTTCCGGTTAAAGCTACCTCCACCCCTCTGTTTTCAATTTCCCCATCAAGATTCACCCAGATACGGCCAGCTGGAGCAGGCTGAGCGAGCGTCTGCTCAAACAAAGCATCTGTGGTCTTTTTACTGAAAAAGTCTACCGATCCATACAATCGATTGTTTAAGATAGCAAAGTCGATACCTGCGTTAATCGTTGTGGAGGTCTCCCAACGTAGATCAGGGTTTCCAAAGTTGGTTTGATTGGTACTTTGGTTGTCGAACACATAACGAGGCAACGATGCTCCCGAAGGGAACTCTTGGTTACCCGTTCTACCCCAGCCCAAGCGCACTTTCAATTGGCTGAACAAATCGCTGGATTTCAAGAATTCTTCCTCGGCTACATTCCAAGCTAATGCGAGCGAAGGGAACATGGCGTATCTATTGTTTTCCCCAAACTTGGTAGAACCATCACGACGCACGGTTGCGGTGAGCAAGTAACGATTTAAGTAGTTAACACCGCCACGAGCAAAGAACGATTGCAGCTCGTTTGTAGGGCTTCTATACGACCCAATTTCACGACGGGCGACAGGTGAATACTGCAGGTAATCGAAATAGTCTAACCCAAGAAAATCGAACCCACCGCCAAAGGATACATTTGTGCGGTAGTCATAGCTCAGGTATTCGTAACCGATGAGGGCATTCACGTTCCAATCGTCATTGATCTGCTTATTATAAGAGAGCGTATGTGTCAGCTGTAGATTGGTTTCAGAGTTGCCTGATAGAAAAGCCTGCTCATCTTGCACCAAGGCAGGATCGATAAGCCCTGCACGGTACATACCTTGGCGGCTACCAGTTTGACGCATGGCGCTATAGATCATACGGTACTCTAAATCGTCCGTAATTTTATAATAAGGAGAAACGTTTACCACCATCGTATTGGTCGTTGCAAGATCTTTGAACGCATCGATGGAAGTCAATGGATTTCGCACGGTAGGGCTTACAAAGGTCGGATTCCCCTGCGCATCGCGGATGGCCAAGGTAGGATTCCACTGTAAAGCTTGTGAAATGACATTCCCTTCCGAACCCACCATCGCATTGATCGGTGCATAGCGAGTGTCTAGCTGTGTAAGAAATAAGGCGAGATCTAAGCCCAGTCGTTTGTTTTCTAAGAAACGGAAATTTCCGGTCAGGTTGCCGGTATATTTCTTCAAGTGGGATCCGGTGATGACCCCATTTTGATTGAGATAGCCTCCAGACAGGCGGTATTTCCCATTTTCGGTTCCTCCCGTCACATCGCCATAATAGTTTTGCGTAACGGCTTGCCGGGTGATGGCGCGAAAGGCATCTTCATTGCCACCAAAATCTGCGTTGGCAACCTCGCTCGGCGTGTAATAGTTGAGCGCTTCGCGAAAACGCGCTGCACTTAACACCTGTGGATATTCGCGCATGCCCGAAACACCGGCAGATGCACCGATAGAAACCTTAGGCTCGCCCGGTGTTCCTTTTTTTGTACTGATAATAACAACACCGTTAGCACCACGTGAACCGTAGATTGCCGTCGCTGATGCATCCTTTAGGATATCCATACTGGTGATATCGCTAGGATTTAAGTAGGTCAAAGGATTTCCACGGTCGGAAGAAAAGCCGCCGCGCCCTTCAGGCAAGGGCGAATTTCCAGACATAGGCACCCCATCTAACACGAACAAGGGATTGTTACTGGCGCGGATAGACGAATTACCGCGAATACGCACGGTCACTGATCCTCCCGGTTGCCCAGTGTTGTTGATCACCATAACACCCGGTGTCTTTCCCTGAATCAGCTGATCGGGGCTGGTCATGATACCCTTGTTAAAGTTCTTTTCGGCAATGGTGACCATCGCGCCAGTGAGATCTTTCTTACGAGCGGTACCGTATCCCACGACTACAACCTCGTCCAAGTCTTGATCCGAATTGGGTTGCAATTGGATATCAACACGCGCACCTGCAATAGGCACTTCTTTTAAGGCGTAGCCGATAAACGTAGCCTCTAAGGCGAGCGCTGTAGCCGGTACCTCAAGGGTATAAGCACCGCTTTCATCAGTCGTGGTAGCAACAGTCGTACCTTTGACTTTTACAGTAGCACCTGCAAGTGGGCTTCCTGTTTCGTCTACCACGGTTCCGGTTATGCTTCTTTGCTGCGCAAAGAGAAACGAGGATACCAGTAGCAACGCTAGCGTTATAACGCTTTGTACAAGTAATTTTTGTTTCATACTAGTTTTAAAATTGATGATTTTGATGGATGTAAATCTATTGCCAAAGGAAGCATGCCTAGCAGATGACGAATAAAAAACAAGTCGCTGCGAAGCCTCGGCTTTGCGCATAGGACACTGCATTTTTGGACTGTCATGTTGTTGATTAGACATACGTTTATATTTGGTTGCAATACGTTATATAAAATTCTGCAAAACTCCCGTTGAACAGTAATCACAGCGTATCAATTTTATATCACAGCGTATCAAAAAAGATACCTTCTTGCAAACAGCCTCTTTCAATTTCGGAAGAAATGCTTTGCAACAAAATGCCCTCTATTGCACCGCAGGCTAGGATAACACGCATAATAACGCACGAAAAGACAATAATAGCACCGTTTGGCACAGTAATAGCTGCTGCGTACTTGCGTGTGATAACATTGTTTGAAGCAGGTCGTATTCACGACCTCAGACATAGACAATCATACCATGCTAACCCATTTATGATAGGTATCTCCGAGTGAGGAACGAGATGCACTATAATATAAATCGGCTAACTATAAACTAAACAGGATAAACAAAAATTATTATGAGCTTATTTCACGTCAAGACGGATGTCAACCTATTGTTGTCCGAGACATTTTACGAACAGCGCAAACTTGCGCAAGTTAAACGCATCGATTACACACTCACCCTTCCCCGAATTAACCTCACAACCGTCATTAACAGCGATACCTTTCGAGCGGTTTTTACCGAGCTTATACAGCAAGCGCTAGAACAGGCCGAGAGTCAGGTTGTAGTGGAGCTACTTCCCTTCCGTAGTGACGATTGGCACTTTCACATTGCCGTAAGGACCGACGGAAAAAGCAAGTG
Organism: Sphingobacterium bambusae; assembly: GCF_033955345.1. Lineage (NCBI taxonomy): Bacteria > Pseudomonadati > Bacteroidota > Sphingobacteriia > Sphingobacteriales > Sphingobacteriaceae > Sphingobacterium > Sphingobacterium bambusae. The sequence continues at coordinate 4,346,638 of NZ_CP138332.1, read as the reverse complement.
GCCACCATCTATTACGAAGAAATTTGCGCAACAGAGCGATAGCGATGAACAACAAGCGTATAGTCCTTCGACGCAGGACACGAGCGGCTGGTCTATTCCCCATCGTTACCAAAACTACCAAGCTATAGCGAGCGAGGAAGAGGATATACAATGTCTAACCATCGTTATCCCTATCGTAGCCGAAGGCAGCGGGAAAACTATGTTAGAAGACCGACATGACAGCAATTGGTTTAAAAACGATGAAAACAAAAAGGAGCATGACAAACCAGTGCTACTCTTGGTAGCAAACGACATGGAAATACGGGCAGCGTTAATTAAAATTCTAAAAGCGGACTACAGGATACAGCATGCACAACATGGCAAGGAGGCTCTCGATTTATTGACAAGGCAAGAGATCCACCTCGTCATCACAGAAATTGCCCTGCCACTGATGGATGGTATGAGCCTGTGTAGACACATGAAAGCAAAAGCTTTTCACAGCCATATCCCCGTGGTATTTCTTGTGGAACAGCATGCCACGGCAAACAAAATGCAGGGACTGCTAAGTGGTGCAGATGCTTACGTGGAAAAACCTTTTTCTTCTAACTTACTAGCGGCACAAATCGATAATTTACTTGCGAACAGAAGGATCATGCAGAATTATGTATCTAACACGCTGCGTTCCTATCCCAAAAACATACCGCAGCAAACCAGTCATAGTGATTTTATGAAGCGCCTGCAGCTTGTACTATATACCCACATATCGGACAATGAGCTTAGCATAGACGAGCTGGCCAAACAAATGAACATGAGCCGACCAACCCTTTTTCGCAAAGTCAAAAAATACTCGGATATGACACCAAATGAGCTGATCCATATCACGAAGCTAAACAAAGCAGCCGAGCTCCTTGCGCAGCAACGATACAATATTACGCAAGTGGCAAATATGGTTGGCTATAGCGGGCAGTCTAATTTTTCCAGAGACTTCCATAAGCATTTTGGAACGCCGCCAAGTATATATAGCTTGGGAATCGAGAAGCGACACGATGTAGCATAAAAAAAAGCGGTCTATTGTTACTGGAGCAATAGACCGCTTTTTTGCACTTTTTATTGAATGGCTATGCAACGGCATCTTTAGGGAATTTGGCCGTCAAGATCTTTCCGACAATTGCAATGATATCGTCCATATCAAAAGGCTTGGGCAAAATCATATTAGCTCCAGCCTCTAGCGCCACATCACGACCATCATCACTCGCGGAAATACAGAGGATAAACGTTTTTTTGAGCTGCGGCGTACTGCGGATAAGACGGATCAACTCTTTCCCAGAAAGTACCGGCATATGCAGATCGACAACCACAATGGCAGGCTTTAACGCCATTATTTGCGCAAAAGCCTTAGTACTATCTGTCTCGATAATACTATCCACATCGTTCATCTTAAAAATTAACTCTAAGGTTTTTGCTATGCTGACATCGTCATCACAGATAAATACTTTATTTTGAATCATTAGTTTCTACTTTATTAATTATGCTACACAGCAAGGCCCTCGTCATCTGCTTCTAGCATCTGTAGCGGGATAATCAAATACCCGTCCAAGTTTATAGGAAAATGGATGCATAACAGTATAATAACTTCAAAAAAAAGCTAGCAACTGTAAACGACAGAAATTAAAACACTTACTACACTCAGTATCAAGCCTAAACTAAAAAAAATATATTGTAACACTATTATCACTGTATTATCAATTTTTTATTCTGTCACTATGATCACCTCGTCACTTTGTCACCACATCCTCCGCTAAAAAAAAACTATCTTTACTAGATGATACACGTAACCTGTGCTATAATTCAAGAAGCCGATCACGTGCTAGTATGCCAACGTTCGGTTGCCATGGCACTACCACTGACATGGGAATTTCCAGGCGGAAAGGTCGAAGACGGAGAGAGTAAAGAAGAATGTCTAATACGAGAAATTCAGGAAGAGCTCGGCCTTGAAATTACCGTAGGAAAAGAACTATCCTCGGTAACACATACCTATCCGACATTTGAGATTAAGCTATACCCTTTCTTATGCAGGGCACAGGGCGGATCAATCCGACTGGCCGAACACGCGCAAGCCATTTGGGTTCCATGGCAAACGCTAAACGATTTTGACTGGGCAGAGGCGGATAAGCCCATTGTAGCACAGTTTATGCAACTATGCGCGGAGGGCATCTCGTAATGGAATGAAGAGCAAAAGACTAAAATTGAAAAGAAGCAATATACAAGCATAATTTTGGCATAGCTTTTGCGAAGATATTAGTATTCATAATTTAGGTTAATAATTGGTTAGTTAGTAAAAATCCTGAAGCTCCCCGCTTCAGGATTTTTTTTACACAAAACAATCACACAACATTTAAAACAATTAGGATAGATTTAAAGTTGATGTATGTAAAGATTAGCAAACCCATGATCCAAAAACACTTAACACGCATCAGATGATTATTTTCGGAACAAGAAGCAAAGTATTGCATAACAAGGCAGGCCAAGCTGTAGGAGACTGTGCCTACTGCGGAACCGCCAATGCTATTTTCGGGTACAAACAAATCAGCTATTTCCATATTTTTTGGATTCCTGTTTTTCCATATAAAAGTCGTATCATGACGGTTTGCAATCACTGTCGGCAGGTACGAGAGCAAAGGTCAATCGATCCACAGACGATGAACCAGATTCATCAAGAGGGGCTACCAAAAACTTCACCCGGCTATTTTGCGGGCTTGATCATCTTGCTACTCTTTGTGGGATCCGCGGTGGCAGCAGGCATATCATCATCGATGAATACCGACGATTACCTGGAGACGCCAGCCGTGGGCGATGTATATGAGATAAAGCACGAAGCCAATGGGAAGTCCTACTACACCTTATATCGAATAGCCAAAGTAGGTACCGATTCGATTGTCTTCGCTATAAACGATTACGAAGCAGAGGGACGCAACGGCCTGCGCAAACTAAAACAGCAGCATCATAACAGCTACTCGGAGCAGGTGATAATTGCGCGTGCCGACATTGCGACGATGAAAGCCAAAAGACAAATTGTTGGCATAGACCGTGAATAGCCGATAGGATATGTTTTACAAAAACAGCCCGGGAACAATCCCAGGCTGTTTCTAGCTATATCTTAAAAAATTCGACCTTTATTTTTTAAGAAGCATCTTTACACGCTATCGTAAACGCGTATACTATTGCATTTGCATACCTTCCATAGAATCTTGCGTTTTGTTACGCTTGAACATGTTCATATCCATTTTTCCGAAACGGAACGAGAGATTAAGTTTAACGATCTGTGGATTAGAAAGGCGGTAATACGTTTGCGAAAAACCCTCACCGTAGGAAACGATCGTATTTCCTCGTGTGCGCAGAATATCACTAACCGAGAGGGTAACTGCCGCCATCTCATTTTTCAAGAAGCTCTTTTTGATGGCTAAATCAAGACCATAAAAAGGTTTAATATACCCTTGCGAAGAGCTCTGTGCCTGCGACGGCGGGCCAAAGTTTTGCTGTTGGGTAACAGGCATATTTGTTTTTCCTTGATATTCAAAAGCCAACTGTACCGACCAGTGTTTCTGTAGCGTAAAGTTATTATTCAACTTACCAAACACCGTCCACATAGGGTCTTGGCTATTCTCCTCATCAATATCAATACGCGAATTGTAGAAGTTAAGATCTGCCGTAAGATCCCACCATTTTTTCAGGTTGGTGGTGTACGTGAATTCCGCACCATAGTTTTGGCTGGAACTAGCATTGATGTAGGTATTGATAAAATCCAGGTTGCCCGTGATTGGATTTGTTTCCTGCGACAGGTAGCGCGTGATCAAGTTATCTGTGTATTTGTAATACACGGAAGCCAAGAACGTTCCCTTATTGCCAGTACGGCTATAGCTTAGTTCACCTGAGGTGGTAAACTCTGGAACCAAATCGGCATTACCACGGGTAATGTTCAAACTATCCGTATAATCCACGAAAGGAATCAACTGGAAAAAATTGGGACGATTGACACGGCGCGTAGCGCTGATCTGCACCTGATCTTTATCCGATAATTTGCGGCTCAAGAACAACGATGGGAATAAGTTTAACGGATACCGATTGCTGAATGTTTCGCCTGTATTGAGCAACTTGCCATCGTAGGTAGAGCTCTCTGCCCGCAGTCCCACCTTGTAGGAAAAGAGCTTAGGCAAATCACCAGCTAGCGAGGCATAGGCCGCATAAACGCTGTTGTTGCTCTCATAGTTGGACGAGGCCGAAGAGATATCCCTAAAATCGCTCTCACCAACAGCCTTCAACCGGTTTTCATTGATGTTGGAAATCTCGTTAAGTTGTGCACGCAGACCAGTCTCGAGCTTCATCCCGTTTTTAAACGGCTTGACGTAATCCATCTGTATTGTCATAAACATATTATCGCCGGAGCCAATGTTTTGCTGCACCTGTGTGCCTCCTACTTGACTATTTGCATTGAGGTAGTTGGTCGTGTACAAACCATCCATTTCATTTTTCCCGCCGAAATAATTGAAGTCCGCTGTGAGCTCTTCTCCTTCCGTTGCAAATTTTTGCACCAACCCGGCCTGTAAGCCCCGCGGTTTAAAGCTTCGCTCGGTATTTGCCAAACGATCACTGACCGATGTTGTTCCCTGCGAGCTGTTCACGATATGGGTTTGCTCTTCGGGCTTGAAACGTCCGCCAGCCATAATTCCGGCCAAGGAAAGTGTTGTGCGCTCGGAAAGATCGTAGTCGATCCCCAGACGACCGAAGGTCATCATACCTTTGGTTTTACTATCAATATCTTGCGTGGTGAGCGCATCGATGCCGTTGATTGTGCTTGCGCGCTCGCTATTCCCTTCCGTGTTATTGCGCATACGCATGTTCATGGCCGTCAATGAAAGGTTCACCTTGTTCTGCCGAGCATTGAGGCTGGCCATTAGATTGCTACCGCCAAATCTATCCGCTCCGAGGTTGACTGTCCCGTTGTAACCTGTCTTTTTATTTTTCTTCAAAATGATATTTAGGATACCAGCCATACTGCCCGATGCATCATACTTTGCGGAAGGATTGGTGATGATCTCGACCTTCTCAATGACATCTGCAGGAATTTGATCCAAAGATAGCGTAGTGGGACGCCCATCGACGAAAATTGTAGGCGCAGCATTGCGCAACTTGACATTACCATCAATATCCACCTGTACTGACGGCATATTACGCATCACATCAATCGCTGTTCCGCCAGCAGACACAATATTCTTCTCTACGTTGAACACCTTCTTATCGATGTCGATCTCCAACAGTGCTTTGCGCGCCGTAACGGTCACCTCATCCAACTGTGTGGCATCCGCAAGCAAGGATAAGGTGCCTAGATCTTTGTTGAGTGCGGCATTTAACTTGGCTAGCATGGCGGGGTCGGGAGCCTTGCCCGGCTGCGCTGTGCTATCGGGTTTGGGCATTTCGTAAACAATAGGCATATCTAATGCGGCATATCCGATAGCGCTGATTTTTAAGGTCAGCTTGTCGCGCAAGGGAACCGATGTGAAACTAAACGAGCCGCTAGCGCTAGAGCTTACGCTCTGCAACAGCAGTTCTTTTTCGGTAGCGCTGGCACTATCAACTGTCGTTTTTAAAAGGATAACAGTAGCCTGTGTAACAGGTTTTCCCTGTTCATCGACTATACGTCCCGAAAGTTTGCCCTCGGGCATCATGTTGGCCATGCCACGATTAGCGCCCGGCATTTGGGCATAGGCCCATACCGTCATAACCATAAACAATAAGCTTGATACTATTTTTTTCATATGCTCTTCTTTCATACATATATCCCGAAAAGCCAAAACATAGCAATTCAAGAAACAGTGTAAAAATGAAAAGAGATCTGTTAAATAGCAAAAAACTGTATACCGATACGCATGAAGTGTAGACCAATCGCAGCCAAACGACAAGATACCATTGCGGCCTAGCTATTGCCCGACATGATAGCGAGTAGCTTATCAAGGTATTTTTTACCTACGGGAAGTGTCCCCGCATCGATAAGCAGTTTGCCCGGTTGTATTTTTTTGATCTGGGCACTATTGACGATAAAAGAATTGTGTATACGCACGAAACGATTTTCAGGGAGCTTCTTCTCCATCCCACCGAGGTTGCTCCGCGTCAACAAAGGCCGAGCCCGATTGAGCAAATGGATCTTCACATAGTCTTTCCATCCTTCGATATAGATAATCTCTTCGAACAGCAGTTTTATCTTTTGATATTCTACATTAACCACAATATAGTTGGCCTGCTCTTCGCTGCGCTGTACTTTACGAAGCCGCAATTGATCAACTACCTTTTTTAGCGCAGTAGCCAAACGCTCTTTGCGAATGGGCTTTAGTAGGTAATCTACAGCATTGAGCTCGAAACCTTCCACAGCATACTCATGGTAGGCCGTTGTGAAGATCACCAATGGTGCATTTCTAAGATCACGAATGAAGCGTGTGCCCAGCAGCTCCGGCATCTGTATATCCGAAAAAATAAGATCGACAGCCTGTGTTTCCAAAAATTGAGGAACATCGATGGGGCTACTGAACTTGGCCAGCACCTCGACATCCGGGAAAGCTAGCAGGTCGTCCTCAAGGATGTTCAGCGCAAAAGGCTCATCATCAATCAATATACATTTAATCTTCATCGATAAACAATTGCAAAATGACTTCAAAATATCCCGCATCTTGTTTGATCCGTAGCTCGTGCCGCTGCGGGTAGAGCAAGGCTAGCCTGCGCTTAATGTTGCTGAGGCCGATGCCCTCGTTGGACAGGTTTTTCCCCGGTAATAGAATACGATTGCGCGACCGAAATTGTATGCCACCGGCTATGGGTTTAAAATCAAACTGTATATCTGGAGACGTCTTGCTATCGATACCGTATTTGAAAGCATTCTCCACAAAATGTATAAAGAGCAAGGGATGGATAAGGCTATTCTTCAAACTGTCATCCACTTCTAGAGCAACCCTACCTGATACCGGCAGGCGAAGCATCTGCAGCTCAATAAAGTTGCGTAAATGCTCGGTTTCTTGCCGTAAAGTAACCCGATTGTTTTCAACTTCATAGATAATGTATCGCAAAATTTCGGAGAGCTTCACGATAGACTCTTCCGACTCTTGCGGCGCCTTACGCACCTGCCAACGGATATTATTAAGCGTATTGAAAAGGAAATGTGGACTAATTTGCAATTTGAGCAGATTGAGCTCGGCTGTTGTCTTCTCGAGTTCAATCAATTTGTTTAGCTCTTTCTGCCGAGCCTGCTCATTGTAAAAGAAAAGCATATTGCCTACCACCGTACACAGTAAAAAGATAATGCTGGGGCCAACGAAAATCCGCCAAAAGAAAACGTCTTCCTTATTAACCCGATGAAATTCGCCGCTCGGACTAAAATACACAATGAGGTAGTTCAACACGATATAGGCTGCCCAGCCTAAGGCTATAAAAAGCACGAACTTGTATCGATTTCGAAAAAAATACCTCGGTGCAGCAAAGCGGATGAGTAAATAGAAGGTTGAAGCTAGAAAAGCGATATTCAATACATGGGTAATTGCAAAATAGGGATCAAATGTTTTGATCTTATCCGGCTCATACACATAGGAAAAGAATGGAAATAACAACAGTAAAAACCATATAATGATATGCAGATAGTAGTATTTAAAGAGTTTTCCTAGCATAAGGTCTCCATTCATTGTTTAGATTACGGCGTAAGTGTAAACATTATTTGCAAATAATCAAACAATGAATCTTATATTTCAGTGGTTGTTAAAAGCATTTTTAGCATAAAAGCTCATAATGAAGAAATTTCGGCACAGATCTTGCAGGAATTTTAGTATTCATAATTTAGGTTAATAATTGGTTAGTTAGTAAAAATCCTGAAGCTCCCCGCTTCAGGATTTTTTTTATCTATCGGTGAAAAAGAAAAGAATTTCTTCACCGATTTTTTTACGGCATTTACCGAGAATATGCGTAGATACATCTAATTACCCTCAACTATTGTGCACCCTTAGGCTATCTTTGAATTATCAAACAGCAAGTTAGTGGCTGGTCGGTGTGGAGGAAGAACGCTGTTTTTAAAATGAAAACGTAAAAAATTAAAAATATTAAAACACAAGACCATGAAAAAGACATTAACAACAATCGCCGCAGCATTTATGCTTTTTGTTTCCCTCAACTCATTCGCCACCGTGATTGCCAATCCCTTGAAAGATGTGACATCGACCACGGTCATCAACACTTATCTAGAAGCGACTACCCTAGGTAGCGTAGCATTGAACAAATTTTTGTTTGCCGAGGATTTTGAATACCGCAACACGGCCAACGGTGATAAGTTTAGCAAAAAAGAATACAGCAACTTCTTGAAGAAGCACAAAGGTGTTCAATTCGACTGTAAAACAAGCTACGAAATTTTGGATCAGAGTGGACAAGCATGCGTTGCAAAAGCAACGATGGTTTTTGAAAACTTCACCCGTGTAGACTATATTACACTTAACCAAACTGAAGAAGGATGGAAAGTCAGCAAAGTGGTAACAAGTTATCCAGCACAATAACGAACGTTTATATACATCAAAAGCCCAATTTAGGTGGGCTTTTGATGTATTAATACTCGTTGGAAACGAGAAGATGACAAGACTACTTACTTCAACGTTACGTCAAGATACACGGAGTGGCGCCCGTAGGTATCGTAGAAAGGCTTGTAGACAACATCATCTATGCTAAACTCCAATTTTGTAGGGTCACCCTGTATCGCTTTTCCAATATCTTGGGCATCGAAGGTAACCTTGCGCCAGTCTTTGCGCGCCTCGGGCTCTTGCGCCGCAAGCAATATCGGGCCGTAGAATAAACTTGCAATGTTAGGCTGATCCATCACCGGATCTAGATGAAACTGAAAAGGCATCTTCAAGTCGAGCACATCTCCATCTTTCCATTTACGACTGATCTTTAAGTAGCTTCCCGGTACAGCGGCTACTTGCTGTACTTTACCATTGATGGTAACCGAGAAACCCTTGGTGGCCCAAGCCGGCACACGTACATGCACATCAAACTTGCCGCTTCCTTTAATGGTTAATCGGGTTTCGTCGGCTTTCGGAAAATCTGTTGTCTGTTTTATGCTGACACCACGTTCAGCCCAATCTAATGTGGATGGAATATAGAGATTCAAGTATAAAGCCTTATTGTCTCTGCTCTTAAAGTAAATAGCATTTTGAAGCTTCGTACTGCTTTCAATAGCCGTACCGTTACAGCAAGTAAAACCAGTCATGTGCGGATTTCCAAATTGCTTGATTGCCCCAGGGCGAAGTGGAACATGATAGGTGTTTGCCGGGCTATCTTTAGCTACAGATGCCAAAATATGATTATACAACCCGCGTTCGTAGTAGTCCATCAATTCTGTACGTTGGTCAAAAAGAAACAGGTTACTGGTTAATTTCAACATATTGTAAGTGGCACAAGTTTCATTTTGACCTCCCACAGAAAAACCATTCTCATACAAAGTGGCAGGCTGGCTGATGAAGCATTCCGCATTAGCGGGATTGCGTGCACCAGCAACACCACCGATGCTGTACATGTAGTCGTTAACCGCTTTGTACCAAAAGTTATCGGCCACTTTATAATAATCGGGGTTGTTAGACACACGGTACATCTCCATACTACCTACTATCTGTGGAATATGCTGATTGGCATGTAAGCCTCGAAATGTGTCCACATTCTTGGCCAGTCCGTGCGAGTGATCAGCATCACCATAGAACATTTTGATATTATCAAACAATTGGGCGGTCTTCAGGTAGTTCTCCTCTTTGGTGATGGCGTAAAGGCGAGCCATGGATTCATTCATTCCGCCAAATTCGCCTGCAATGTAGGTGTTCCACATCTTAATGAGGTTTTCAGTAGGCACTTTACTCAAGCGCGCATAAACCCAGTCGCCCATCCCCGTCGCTACATCTAACGCTTTCTTGTTTCCACTAACCTCATAAATATCAATCAAACCGGCTAAAATTTTGTGCAGGGTGTAATATGGTGCCCACACTTGGTTTTTCTGTCCGCCATATTTAGCTCCTTGCTCCAACATGATAAACTGATCTGGTGGATAGGCACTGATAAACCCTTCACCCCAATTCCAGTAATCGTTACGGATGCCTTCTTGGCTGAGATCCGAATCGTACTCCGTTTTTCCAGGGCCAAAAGGAACCGCCGTAGGATCGGCAACAGCAGCGCCGCCAGCCTGCTGTGGTTTGCCTGCCAACTGAGATAGCTCAAAAAGCGTATTCACCATATACTCCATTTTCTGAGCAAAATTGGCCTGCAAGGTTTTATCATAGCCAGTACTAGCATAAGCCTGCGCGATAGCCGTTAGGTAATGCCCTGTAGCGTGGCCGCGTAGTTTAGTATCTTGGCTATCCCATACGCCTAGAGGCGATGCACCTTGCGGCTGTGGTTGACCAAAAGCATGCCTAAACATGTACAAAAAGGAATTAGGATCAGTTTTCGCTAAGGTAAGCACGAACTTATCACGGTTTTCAATAAACTTCGTATCGTGATCGTGCATATCGTTGTCCAACGATACCTGATCGAGCTGAAAGCTGGCTAACTTGGAGATTGGCGTTGTCGATTTGCTGCTGCCGCGAACGGTAACAATAGCCTTTGGCTTCAAATCGGTTCCTGGAACACGCCCCACAACGGTGTAGCGCCCGGCGCTGAGCACCTCATTGTTGTCTGTGGGGGAAGGCCAGATTACCCGCACCTTCGGTCCTACCATGCCATCGCGGTAGCTGCCCTGCACGTAGCTAGGTAATCGCGGCAACTCACCTACGTTAGTTTCTACGGACACATCGGCAACCTCCTGTAGGTAGGCGTTGTACAACTGCGCCTTAGTTATTGGGAAAGTTGGAAGATCATCCTCCGTTTTTCCCATGTGTGCTGTATCTTCATGCAGATCCTTCAAGGAATTGTAGTAGATGCCTGCAATTTGCTTGCGTGTGAGTGGCACCCGGTAGATCCGAAAATCATGCAACAATCCCGCTAGCGTTTGATCGCCTGCTGTCAACGACCTGCCGATAAAAAGTTGGCGTTTTGCACCGGATTGACCAAATACATCCGCCAATTCCAAGGAGGCATTCTTCGCTTCAGCGACCTGCTTTCCATCGATATAAGTTTGTATAGCTTTCGAAGGAATATCAATTACAATGGTTAAATGCACCCATTTATTGATACTTACAGCAGGTGCTACAGCCGAATAGATGCGCTGGTCGCTGGCCGACACCACGGCTTGATATCCGGCCTGCGAGGCAGATCCAAGTGGGGTTGCAAAGAAGTGTTTCGATGCCGATTGACCAAAGTCAAAAAAATATTGTCCTTTTTTATCGACGCGCAGGTTTACCCAACCTGTAATACTAAGCGATTCCAAGTCCGTCAATGCTTCGGGTGGTAGCAGCACGTAATCAGTTTGTCCGCCAGCGAGTGACAAGACCTTTCCAAATTGCTCATCCTGCACAAACGAAGGTTGTCCAGCAGCCAGTTTACCGTGCAGATTATTACGGGACCAATCTTTAAGATCACCGTCAAACACATACCGCGCAATCATGCCCGTCTCACCAATGCCGTCCAATATTTGATCTCCACTTTGCGCTCTAACGGCACCGGCACTAACCGTTAATAAGGCAGCTGTGACGAGGAAACACGATATTTCATTGAAACCTTTCATAAATAGATAATTCACTGTTTTATAATTAAGGATAAAACTAGCGAGATTATCTGTGTTTAGATACGTCTATTTTAGCTAACTATCACAGGATATTAACAGGAATCAATTTTACGCCAATTAGCTCATAAGGTAGCGGCTCGTGATATCGCGAAGAGGTGTTGAAGAGATCATCTATCGAAAAAACGTCTTCATTCCGTCTCCGAATAAGAAATCGGTTCACTAGTCATTTCTCACAAAAATCTGAACGTATTTGGGTACTAGATACCGAGATCCGACAGGCTAACGTCAATCCAACGGTAGCCCCAATTACAATTGCGAGACACCGATGTCGCGCAACATATACTTCAGCCGTTGGGTGCTTTTTAGCACGTTTTTTTGCTCGCTACTCAGCAATATCAAGGTGCCATTAAAAACAAAAGAAGGCTCTCCGGGATAAACGACATCCCAAGGTCTTCCATCAGGCGTGCTGTTTAATGCGCCACACAGCACATCAGCAACACCGGCCAGCCACCACAAATCGGGCTGCTTAAAAAAGATAAGCTTATCGTGATTGACTTTCAGAAAATGAAAAAGAGCCTTTGCACTAAGTTTCTCCGAAACAATAAGATACGGCTTCCCACTTCCGATCATGGCACGCTCCACCTCTATCTCCACGCGTTCTTTTTGCGAAGCATCACAACAAAACAAGTAATTATGCCGCACAAAGGGGAACTTTAATTTCGATAAAATATGCGAAACTTTCCATTCTAAGGGTAACGCTTCGAATTCCTCCCGATACTGTTTTAGTCCAATTTTCTCCATCGATTTCCTTTTAAGTTCATCAACGCCACAGCAGATAGACGTTAAATTGAGCGCTAGGAAAGCACTCCATTAAGCCACTGAGAACGAATGAATAACAACATCCCGACGCTTCAGCTATTCTCTAATTTGAAAGAATGCCCGAATATATAAAATAAGTATTATTTTATTGAAAATAATTTCAATATTCAACAGAAGTACCTGTACAAGGCACTTCAAGGCCATATTTGACGAGGGGAAACGTAACAAGAACAGCAGGAGTGCCGACCGTTGCCTATCCCAATACCTGTTTCAGATCGGCGATTAGATCTTCCCAATCTTCAATGCCAACAGACAGCCGCAACAAATTATCGACAACGCCTACCTTTTCTCGCGTTTCTTTAGGAATGGAGCCGTGGGTCATGCTAGCGGGATGATTGATAAGCGATTCCACTCCTCCAAGCGACTCGGCCAAGGTAAACACCTGAAACCGTGAAGCTATGCGAAAGGTTTCCTGTAAATCGGCATCGCGCAGGACGATGGAAATCATTCCGCCAAAATCACGCATCTGCTTTTTAGCAAGATCGTGTCCCGGATGATCGGGAAAACCCGGCCAGTAAATTTTTTCTACTTTTGGGTGATCTTTCAGAAATGAAGCTACTAAACGTGCATTTTCACAGTGTGCTTTCATGCGTACGTGTAAGGTCTTTAGTCCGCGAAGAGCCAGAAAGGCATCTTGTGGCCCCGGAGTCCCTCCTACTGCATTATAATAAAACCACAGTTGCTTATAAAGGTCCTCGTCGTTCAGCAGCAAAGCGCCCATGACAACATCGGAATGTCCATTCAAATATTTCGTTGCCGAGTGCATCACAATATCGGCACCTAAGTCTAACGGATTTTGTAGGTATGGCGAAGCAAAGGTATTATCGACAACGTAAAGCACGTTATGTTTTTTTGCGATAGTACCTATGGCCTCTATGTCGGCAATTTTCAGCGTTGGGTTGGTTGGGGTTTCCACCCAAATTAGTTTCGTTTTTTCGGTCAGTGCGTTTTCCAGCTCCGCGGGATCGGATGTATTGACAAAAACGAACTTGATCCCGTAGTGCGCATACACTTTCGTAAAAATGCGGTAGGAACCTCCATACAAATCATCTCCAGTAAGCACTTCATCTCCCGGCTTCAACAGGCGCAACACGGTGTCCGTGGCGGCCATGCCACTGGCGAATGCCAAACCAAACTGCGCGTTTTCCAATGCCGCTAAACAATCTTCCAAGGCTTTGCGCGTCGGGTTTGTTCCACGAGAATATTCAAACCCTTTATGTTCGCCAGGTGAAGCTTGCTTATAAGTGGATGTTTGATAAATCGGGGTCATAACCGCGCCCGTTGTTGGATCGGCTTCCTGCCCTGCATGTATAGCTTTCGTTGCAAATTTCATGTTGAAAATTAAAAGTTAAAATTAAAACGTCAAAATCCCTTAGTAACGTAGCGACCGACCAGTGTTTCACTTCCCTGATCCGGGTAAGTTGGGTATAAGCAAAACACTTAGTTTCCCACCCTTCATTCTCAAATTTAACCAAAGAAACTATCTTTTACAAGCCAACTATCAAGTTAAAAGGAATTATGGGCATAAAAAGCTGATAAGAAAAATAAGGCATAATTAGCGCGAGAACCTCGATGATCACCGCAGCCGATACGATCAGAAATCTAGCGGTGAAGGATAAACGAAGGTATAGTCAAGAACTTGGCGGATCTTATGGCTAGAAACATGTTTCTGAAAGCATTCTTGATCATCAAAGGCTACCGGTGGACGGAATCCGTACTTCGCTGCAGAAGCCAAGATCACCTCTTTTTTGCTGGAGGACTCCGGTGTAACAAGATTGTAGCAGGAGCCCGACAACTGATTTAGAAAACCTAGCTGTATTAAGTTAAGTACATCGGTTTGATGAATAAAATTTGTGCACTGCGCACCCGTTGTGCAAACTTTATCCTGAAAATATTTGGCAAAGATGCGTTGTCCTCCAAACAAACCGCCTAAACGATAAACAATGGTATGGGGCAGCCCCTGCATACACACTTCAGCAGCGAGCAACTTATTGTCTCGCGCATCGAGGATCGTTTCCTCCGTAAAATCGCCATCTCTATCGGGATACACACCAACAGAACTCAAAAAGATGTGCTTTCGGTAGACCAACTGTTTCAATAACGCCCTTGCAGCCTCAAATCGAGCTGTAAGCACTGACCAATCGAGACGCTTTACCGCCGGAAGGCTATTCAATACAAAGTCGATGTGCGAAGGGAAATCAGATTGATCGATAGGTTCATCAAAGTTAGCCTTGATAGCAAAAATACCAGCGGCTTGCAACCGCTGGTATTTTTCGGAATTGGTCGTTGTGGCATACACCTCATGTCCTTCCGACATCAGTCTATTGGCCAAAGCTTCGCCAATCCATCCACAACCCAATATTAAGATTTTCAAATTTATATCTTTTTACAGCGCTTCCCTTGAAAGGAAGCCAGCTTGTTAATAGGCTTTCGCGAACAATACGCGCTGCGTTGAAGGCTTGCCGGTAAAGATACATACTCCATCTTCCTGCTGCGCATCCAACGGAATACAACGAATCGTTGCCTTGGTTTCCTCTTTTACACGCTTCTCCGTCTCTACCGTGCCATCCCAATGGCAAGAAATGAATCCACCTTTATTTTCCAAAACATCTTTGAAGGCTTCGTATGAATCCACCTCTGTGATATGAGAATCACGGTATTGCAAAGCTTTTTGATAGATGTTTTCCTGAATAATATCCAGCGTATTCTCAATAATGACAGCCAACCCTTCCTGCGCAACGGTTTCTTTGGTTTGCGTATCGCGACGTGCTAACTCCACCGTTCCATTCTGTAGGTCTCTAGCACCAACAGCAATGCGCAGTGGCACCCCCTTGAGCTCCCACTCGGCAAACTTGAATCCCGGACGTTGCGTATCCCTGTCGTCATACTTGTAGGATATATCTTTCTGCTTGAACTCGCGAATCAACTCATCGACAAAACTATCGATTTTTGCTTTTTCTTCGTCGGTTTTGTATATCGGCACAATGACCACTTGAATAGGTGCCAACTTAGGAGGAAGGACAAGTCCTTGATCATCAGAATGAGCCATAATCAATGCGCCCATCAGTCGTGTTGACACGCCCCACGAAGTAGCCCAAACATGCTCTTGCTTTCCTTCTTTAGAAGTAAATTTCACATCGAACGCCTTCGCGAAATTCTGCCCCAAGAAGTGTGAGGTCCCAGCCTGCAGTGCCTTTCCATCTTGCATCAGTGCTTCGATACAATAGGTATCAAGGGCGCCGGCAAAGCGTTCATTTTCGGTTTTGCGTCCGCGGATAACCGGAACAGCAAGGATTTTCTCTGCAAATTCCGCATAAACGTCCAACATACGTTCAGACTCTTCTACTGCTTCCTCACGCGTAGCATGTGCAGTGTGGCCTTCTTGCCATAGAAATTCTGCCGTCCGAAGAAACAGACGTGTACGCATCTCCCAGCGGACAACATTCGCCCATTGGTTCACCAATATCGGTAGATCCCGGTAAGATTCTACCCATCCTTTATACGTATTCCAAATGATGGTTTCAGATGTCGGCCGAACAATCAGCTCCTCTTCCAACTTAGCGTCTTCATCAACGACAATATTACCGGATCCATCATTTTTCAAACGATAGTGTGTTACCACTGCACATTCCGTGGCAAACCCCTCTACGTGTGCCGCTTCTTTGGAAAAAAAAGACTTGGGAATAAATAAGGGAAAATAAGCATTGGTATGTCCTGTTTCTTTGAATCGTTTATCCAAAATGGCCTGCATCCGTTCCCATATACCGTAACCGTAGGGTTTAATGACCATACAGCCGCGTACCGCCGAATTTTCGGCCAAATCAGCCTTGATCACTAAATCATTATACCACTGCGAATAGTCCTCACTCCGGCTTGTTATTCCTTTTCCCATGTATGTAAATAAATATTTTTATAACAAAATGTGTAATTTTTCCGTTTTATAGTAAAACCTGAGCGAGCGCTGAAGTTTTATTTATATTTTTGAATACGAGATTAAACCCTCTCCCAAAATACGCGTCTAAGATAGTAATAAAGACTGTAATTTATCGAAAGTTTTAACAGTAGTGGATATCATGAAAAAAAATAGGTTATTAATCGGAAGTTTGGCACTAGCGTCTGTTGTTGCGCTCGGCGCGTGCTCGACGAGTAGGCAAGTTGCTTACAAAGACGATGTGTATAATAATCAATCCAAATCGCAAAGGGATTACCAGAGCCCGGATTATTATTATACCGATGGACAACAAGTTCAAGACGAATATGCGCAAAACGAACATTATACCGACGATTACTCGGATGAAGAGTACGTAGAAGGTTATGAATACGATGAGGGCTTGGAATATGCCAATCGTATCAACCGTTTCTACTACGGCGGTCCGGGCATGGGCTACTATGACCCTTGGTTTGATCCATGGTATGGCTATGGCGGCATGGGCTTGGGCTTTTCCAACTGGGGTTGGGGCTGGGGCGGCGGCTGGTCGATGGGATTCGGCTGGGGTGGCGGCTGGGGCTCTCCGTACTATGGCATGGGCTGGGGCTCACCATGGGGATGGGGCGGCGGCTGGGGCTATAACGCTTGGGGTCATCCTTTCTATGGACACAATAACTTCTACTACGGCGGTAACTATTACGGTGGAAACCGGTATACAGTTAGGCCAGCGGGAGCAAGTGTCCGGACAGCATCCAGATCAGGATATAACAGCCGTGTAGGCACCCGCACTGGTGTTCGCGGATCATCAAGTATCGTTCGCGACGGTAGCGGCCGTATTCTAACTGGCCGATCCGCGGTTCGTGCTTCAGGAAGCACACGTACTGGTGAGGGCACGCGTGTAAGCGGTACATCCCGCACACGTACTTCTTCGAATGGCACGGTCGTTCGTAGTGGAACAAGCCGTGTAAACAATGGTGTTACGAACGGTAGCCGTGTTGGTACAGCGCGCACTACTCGCGGCGGAACCAACGTCGGTACGGTAGGTACATCGCGTTCAACAACACGATCCACAGTAGGTTCGGCGCAAGGTTCAAGAGGTTCATCAATGGGGACTTCAAGATCGACCACCAGACCAACAACATCTGGTAGCTCAAGAAGTTCAGGATCATCCTACACACCATCCAGAAGTTCATCAGGCAGCTCTATGTCTAGCGGTTCTTCAAGAAGCTCAGGCAGTTCCATGTCTAGCGGTTCTTCAAGAAGCTCTGGCGGATCGATGTCTAGCGGCGGCGGTGCTTCCAGAAGCTCTGGCGGCGGTGGCGGTGGAGCCCGTTCTGGCGGCGGAAGAACAAGATAATAGCTTTAACAATAGCCAATATGAAAGCAGTTTATATTGGCTATTTTTTTTGAACATCAATTATACTACATGAAACTAAAAAACATACTCTTCACCTCCTTATTTATATCATCTCTAGGTATCAACGTACATGCACAAACTGTTGACGATGCATTGATATTTTCGCAGGAACACAATAGTGGTACAGCACGTTTCAAAGGTCTAGGTAACGCTAAAACGGCGCTAGGCGGCGACATCAGCTCTATCACAGGAAACCCAGCAGGTCTTGGTTTTTTTGGACAGTCGGATATATCCATTACTGCAGGATACAACAACGCTCGTAACCAAGGTAGTTTTTTCGGGTCAAATGCAACGCGTAATAAAGGGCGCTTTAATATTGACAATGCCGGTGCTGTATTTCATTTCCCGAAAAACGAGGGATATCAGGGTTGGCAAAACTTCAATATCGGGATCAATTACGAAAACACAAACACTTTCAACAACAACGTAAGATACGAAGGTGTGAACCCGAACAACACCATCGTAAGCGCTTATACGGATGAGATTCAGGCTAACGGTAGCGCTGGTTTTGCAAATGATCTGCGCGACATGAAGCTTATCGAACGATTTTCAGGCAACAATGCCGGCTATTTTCCGATAACCAATGAGACCGGTGACAAAACACAAATTAGTGATGTGCTTACCAGCGGTTTCAGTTCAAGAAGCGCTATTGCTTTTGGCGGTAATTACAACAACAAATTTTATATCGGTGGTACCATCGGCGTATCGAGATTTCGTTATGAAAACTCGTCGCAGTTTTCGGAATATGGATGGACGAAAAATGCTGCCGCAATATCGCCAGACAATCCTGATTCCGACTTTCTCGACCCTTCAAATGAAGACAACAACTACTTGGTTGCCAATTATGAGCTCTTAGACGACTATTATCAAGTGACGGAGGGAGCCGGTTTTGATTTCAAAATCGGTGCTATTTACAAGCCATCCGTCGACTGGAACCTTGGTGCAACTATTACCTCTCCGACATGGTATACGATTGACGACTACAACGACAGCTATATTGGTGTCGACTACTTTGATAACGAAGATGCGACTACTTCCTTTGATTCACGCAATGTGGAGTATCAAAACCCCACCTACACGTATAGACAGATCACACCATGGAAGTTTGCCCTAGGCGTTTCTAAGTTCTTTGGTCGTGGGTTAGTCACAGCTGACGCTGAATACATTGACTACAGCACCATTAAACGCCGAACAATACAAGGCCGCAACACCGTTCAAGAAGGCATTTGGGACGACGCTGTTAAGGATGCTTACCAAAGTGTGGTAAACTTCCGCATAGGGGGAGAATATCTATTTACCAATGCCATCAGTGGTCGTGCAGGTTTCAACTATTTCGGCAATCCCTACCGCGATGCAGATAATACACAGTATAGTGGTAGCTTAGGTTTGGGAGCTAAACTTTCAAATACACTCTATTTAGATCTAGCAGTTGTACATTTAGTCAATGACTACAAAGTAAGGCCTTATTCTATCGACGAAAATTTTTGGAAGACCCCCAACCCTACTGCAGATATAAAACACCAGCGTACAACGGCGGTATTAACCTTTGGCGCGAAATTTTAATTGTTAAAAACACAGGCTTCAATAAAGCGCTAAAAATATCCAAAAAAGCCACCTAGTCGATATGAACTAGGTGGCTTTTTTATTTGTTAGGAAGGGTATTCGATAATATTCCTCTTCCCTTTATACCTTAATAGCACGATCAAAGCGCGGATAAGACCGATATACGCTATGCCTGTGCACCGTCCTCGTCTTTCATCAAAGGTTTTAAGCTTAGCTTGCGGACAAATAGGTTATAGTTCTCGTGCTTCTCTACGTAAACCTCCTCTCCTGCATCAATAAAACCATCCAAAGCTACTGCATCATACCACACGCCGTCGATTTCAATCTTTCCTGCGGGACGCAATACGGTACGAGCGATTGCATTTTTATGGATTAGGTTGGCTTTTTGAGGAGATGATACATATCCTTGATCGGCTTGCTGCTCATCAGCAAGCACCAAAACTCGAAAGGCAGAAGATCGCAAGATATTGCGCCCAAAAATAACCATCAACACAATGGTCAGGACCATGGCTCCTGTTACAATAAGAAAGGAATTCACCAATAGACCCGGCTGCGTAAGTTTAAAGTCGAGAAAGTCGTTATCCACCATGGAGAAAGCCAAGCCACAAAGCACAAAGATGATCCCTAGGATGCCAGCCACGCCAAAACCTGGAATCACAAAAACCTCCAGCGCCAGCAGAATAACGCCTAGTACAAAAATGGCTATCTCCCAATTATCTGCAAGCCCTTGAATGTACAGGGGCGCAAAAAACAAGGAAGCAGATAGCAGGGCAACAACCAAAGCAAAACCGATACCCGGCGTTTGTAACTCGAAGTAAATACCGCCGATGATACCCAGTATCAACAAACCACTAACCATTGGATTGATCAAAAAAGAAACGAGCTGATCGATCAGCGTTACCTTATGTTGTACAACCTCTGCCGGCTTTATCTGCGCCTGCTGGTACAATTCATTGATATTTGCAATCTCGGCTTTCACCAAGCCGGCTTTGACCGCTTCTGCCGCGGTTAAAGTAAGCAATTTACCATCAGGTTTAAGATCGGGAATGGAGACCTCAGCATCTACGAAAGCTTCAGCTATCTTAGGATTTCTCCCCTTGGCTTCTGCCGTCGCGCGCATTAGTCCGCGCATGTACGATTGATACTTTTCAGGCATAATCTCACCATCCTGATTAACGACACTCGCTGCACCCAAGCTACCGCCGCGATGCATGTAGATATCATCTGCTGCCAAAGAGATCAACGCACCTGCAGACGCAGCATTATTGTTGATATACACCATGGTTTTCATCTCCGAGTTTAACAATTTGGAACGTATTGAATCCGCAAAATTGACGGCGCCGCCAAAGGTATTAAGCTCAATTAGGAAGGTGGATGCACCAATTGCTTGCGCTTGTTTATATGCTAAGTCTACCGTACGCCAAGCATTCGGTCCTATTTCATCTTTGATATCTACTTTGTAAACAGTCTGTGCATCGGAAGAACCCAAGAATACAAAAAACGGAAAGAGGAAAGCCAAAAAGGATTTTGTAATTTTGTTCATATATTGATTTTAATAATCGCGATCATTTTTCTGTAATGACTAAATATACGATATATAAAGCATTTGAAAAAAAATTTCCTTCCCAGATCTGGAAAATTGTGGTGGATGCGCAGTCTCTTCAGGTTGCCGTAGAAACACGCGATAACGAAACGACCAAGCCCCATTTACATGTTTTCGATTTTGCAGGACGCTCCCTATTGGAAAACCTGCCGGTGGATGAAAAAGAGTGGACGTTGGAAGCCCTTCAACACCAAACAATCATCCTGAAACGTCTAGGTGATACCTCGCCCGTCAAGGAGGGAATCTGGTTCTTGGATCTTGAAGGCAACACGCGCTACCTTTCTCATGAACATACTTGGATCGACACCTGCGTTGATTTTGTGAAGATGCGCCATCGAAGTATACAAAGTGGATTCGAAGAATACTTAGATATCCGTGCAGCATCAAAAGCAATCGGTCATGACAGCAGTTGCGATAGCTATAACACCTCGCTCAAGATGCCTAGTCCTTATGGCGGACTACTTCCCCCGCACCTGAGTCACCTCACCTATGTCGATATACCTTGGATAAGTCTCACCGACGAGAAGCTATTGATTAGCTACCACAGTAAAGACGAAGAGGGCTACCATTTAAACCTTTGTGTTGCAAACGCATCTAATGTGCTACACGAACAACGACTGTTGCAGAATATGCCGAAGATGATTCCCCAACCCTATTTCCAGATTGGGCATCAAATATTCTTAATGTCATATAATAAACAGGAAATTGTTTCGTATTTAGTATAATTGCATCCGTATGATAAAAACAAAAGCTTTTTCCGCTTTTATGAAAGTGGGTTTTGTAGGTGTTTTATGTTCACCTTTTTTTTTAGTGGCCAAGGCTACCGTTCCTTCCCTATATAATAGTCACGTTCATGTTAGTGTACCCGATTCTATTGGTACAGAAATAATAAATGGTCAATATTACATTATTCACCGAGTAGAACCTAAGGACACCTACTACGCCCTTGGCCGTCGTTATGGGGCGCCAGTAAACAGCATCATGTCGGCTAACAACAAGAAATCCTTAAAACCCGGCGACACGGTTAAAGTACCAACCAATAAGCCAACAACTGTAACCACGACGACACCTCCCGTGACAACGCAACCTGTAAGGGCCGCTCTCGAGCAGCGTGAGCAGCAAGAAGTGTTGACGGAATATAAAGTAGGCAAAAGCGAAACACTATTCGCGATATCGCGCAGATTCAACACTACCGTGGACGATATCAAAAAGATGAACGATTTAACGTCAAACGCCGTGAAGGAAGGCCAGTTGCTCAAAATACCCAACTCAGACTATCAAGAACCACTTCCAGAGATCATTCCGGAGCCAATCATCGACACGCCGAGTATCGCTGAACAACACGCTACCAATCTTGGTTTCGAGGCTAATCGCTACGGCATCCGCGAAAAACAAGAAAAAGGAATAGGCGTATGGATGGAAAATTTGGAAACAGACGGCAAGAGCAACTTGGCGTTGCATAAAACAGCACCAATAGGGACGATACTTAAAATCACGAACCCCATGACGCGCAACGTTACCTATGCGAAAGTCGTTGGTAAATTTACCGACAACTCGGATACACAGGGTGCAATCGTCGTTCTTTCTAAGTCTGCAGCCTCTTATATTGGTGCTTTGGACAGAAGATTTTTGATAGAAATAGCATATGGCGTACCTTTGCAGTAATTTAAGTTAATATTGCATTCATGAACAAACCTTACGTAATTGGTATCGCGGGAAGCAGTGGGTCGGGAAAAACGTTTTTTCTACGCAGTTTTCTGAACCATTTTTTGTCCGAACAAGTGACCTTGATATCCCAAGACGATTACTATATACCGGCAAATACTAAAACTCAAGAAGAAAATAGGCTCTATAACTTCGACCTACCTACGGCGATCAACAGAACTGCTTTCTTTCATGACATCAAACAACTTTTTGATGGACAAGTGGTGCATAGGGAGGAGTATACCTTCAACAATCCTAATTTAAAACCGAAAATGCTGGAAATAAAACCTGCTCCTATCCTTATTGTGGAAGGTCTTTTTATTTTCCATTATGAAGAGGTAAACAATCTATTGGATTTCCGTATCTTCTTGGACGCGGAGGAATCTGTTGCACTGGAACGCCGGCTGCGTCGAGATCTTATTGAAAGAGGCTATGACCACGATGATGTAATGTATAAATGGGAGAACCATGTGGTTCCTTCCTACCAAGAATATCTATTACCTTTCAAGCCTATCTGCGATTTGGTAATCATCAACAACACCGATGATCCGAAGATCATTGACGATGCTGCAAACAAGATCTCTGTTGACCTGAAAGAAAAAAAATCGGACATCACTATTATTTAAATAGAATCTAAATAGCTATCTTTGTATCGGAGATGGATTTGATAGTAAGCCCTTTAACGCAACAAGAAATTAATAATCCCTTTTTTGATGAAACAAAAAAGGGATTTAATAGTTGTGCAGACTTTGATTCTTGTATTTTTAAGAAGTGCTGCAAGAAATACAAGCGAGGCAAGCGTTGCAAGAAATGCCCAGATCGTTAACATGCGTCAATCCGGTGCTCTACTTCAGCATCTATTCTTCCATATAATCTAAATCCTTGTTAAAACTTTCCTTCAATTTGCTCAGGGCAAAGATCGCAATCCCCGACAACAAGACCGTCACGGCTATCGCGGCGTGCAGAATTCCGAATTGGGAAACTAACCAACCATAAAGTAGTGTAGAAGGAATAAGTGCCCCACGGACAAAATTGGGGGCTGTGGTTGCCACAGTGGCTCGCAAATTGGTACCAAATTGTTCAGCAGCAATAGTGACGAACGTCGCCCAATACCCGACACCAAGTCCCATCAAAAAAGCCAACCAAAGGAATTTCGTTTCAGAGATTCCCGTGCTGGATAAATACCAAATGGAAAAAAGAAGGATCATCACCTGACAGACAAATACGGCTTTTTTTCGGGACTTCAACCATTGGGCTACTAGACCAGCAAATACATCACCCAACGAAATACCCAAATAGGTAAACATAACGCCCTTTCCGGCACTAAGCGGCACCTCGGCAGACAATGCTTTACCAATCTCGGGAGCCTGCGTCACCAATACCCCTACGACAAACCAGATGGGCAGACCAATACACAAACAATACACATACCGTAAGAATCGCTCTTTTTTAGCAAATAGCATAGCGATATTTCCTTTGGCCACCGTTGTATGCTCTTGCTGCCTAAATAGTCCAGACTCAAAGGTGCCCACGCGCAATAACAGTAAACATACCCCCATGCCCCCGCCAACAAAATAGGCCGTACGCCAGTCGAACCATTCTGATACATAGTAGGCCAATATCGCCCCCAATACACCTACGGCAGCGACGATCATCGTTCCATATCCGCGTTTTCCTTTCGCCATCGTTTCGCTAACCAAGGTGATGCCCGCCCCCAGTTCTCCAGCAAGGCCAATTCCAGCTATGAAGCGTACCCATGCGTAGGTATTTACATCTTGTACAAAACCATTGTAGATATTGGCCAACGAGTATAGCAAGATGGATCCGAAAAGAACCTTAAGCCGACCATACTTATCCGCTATTATCCCCCAGATGACGCCTCCGATAAGTAAGCCAGCCATCTGCATATTTAACACAAACTCGCCCTCGCTGCGCATCTGCTCATCGGCTATGCCAATATCCCGAAATGATTGCACCCGCACAATCGAAAAAATAATCAAATCGTAGATATCCACGAAGTAGCCTAATGAGGCAACCACGACCAAAAGCCATACTTTTCGCGAATTAGCAGATTGTTCCATAAGTTTATATTTTGGAGGGTCAATTTACAACGCTTTTACATTTATTACAAGAATTAAACATACACACACTCGGAGAAAAGCATTTGGAGTTCTATATTTGTAGGATGCAGCTGTCTCCAAAAGCGTTAAAATGGGTATTACGTTTTTATCCACCGTTCTTTTTCCAAAGAATTTGGGTAAAAAAAATATATCCCGACTTTCGACAGCTTGACCTGAAGATACAGAAGAGCGTACTTAATAGAAACAGTAATGGAACAATTTTCGGCGGCACCATATTCGCTTCGGTAGATCCTATACATACCCTACTTTTGGATCAGATCTTTAGACGCAAAGGCATAAAAAAAACGGTTACATGGCTGAAAGCCGCGAAAATAGAATACCTAAAACCAGGACGAAAAAGCCTGCATTTTTCGATTCGCATAAGCGAAGAAGATATAGATAAAGCACTTAAAGCGGTCAAAGAAAACGGCAAAGTCGTTCAAGAATTCGAAATTTTAATCTATGATGTAGACGGATTGCTCTGCGCCCGTTCAACCAATGAAATATACATTCGCGATTTGTCGGCGCCACGCTCGTCGGCAACATCTTCGAAAAAACTGCAAACATAAATATTGAGATATGAAAACTATAACGCTAAGCATGGCCACCGTAGGTCTGCTGACCATGGCAAGCTGCCAAAACATCAAAGAGGAGAAGAACGACCCGAAGGTTATCTCGCAACAGGCGATTGAAGTTCATGATGA
Organism: Sphingobacterium bambusae; assembly: GCF_033955345.1. Lineage (NCBI taxonomy): Bacteria > Pseudomonadati > Bacteroidota > Sphingobacteriia > Sphingobacteriales > Sphingobacteriaceae > Sphingobacterium > Sphingobacterium bambusae. Next base: position 4,321,013 of record NZ_CP138332.1, on the reverse strand, counting down.
AATCATGCCACAGATATCCTCCTTTGATAAACACAGCATCTTAATCGATTCGTTGCTTGACAACCTTGCCGGCATGCAGAACAGCAATAATGCTTTAGACACGGCGGCGACGCGACGCGATCTAACACAACTGAAATCTGATCTGGAGTCTGCAACAGATAAAATGATGGTTTGGATGAAGGAATATCAGCCGGATAGTGCCGACGCTACTTATCAAAAGGCAGAGGTTGAGCGCATCAGCAACCTAAGGACCGAATTTGAAACAGTGAGTAAAAGTGCAGAAAAGGTGTTGACTCCTTTTAATAAGTAAATCTATGAAAAGAAGTTATTATCCGTTTCTACCTTTCTTAGCTTGGGGAATACTGCTTTTTTCTTGCACGAGTCAAACGGACAAAAAGCTCCCGATTATCGGAGAAAGAGAAACACAGGAACGTGTTGTGGATGGAAAAACGATTATCGACACGATATATCCCAAAATTCCTGCTTTCAGCTTTTTAAACCAAGATAGTGTAATGATCAGCGAGAAAACATTTGACAACCAAATCTATGTTGCGAATTTCTTTTTCACACATTGCCCAAGTATCTGTCCAACAATGCAGCGCAATCTATTGAAGGTGTATGACAAATACAAAGGTGATAAGCGCATTGCCTTTCTATCGCATAGCATCGATTTCAAATATGATTCGCCGAGTGTACTCAAGTCTTATGCGAATAAGCTAGGTGTCGATAACGACCAGTGGCAATTTGTTACGGGAAGTAAAAAGGACATCTATGGTATTGCAAATAACTATTTGGTGTATACCAAAGAGGATGCTTCGGTACCGGGCGGCTACGACCACCAAGGATACCTCGTTTTGATTGACCAGCATAAGCATATACGAGGTGCATATGACGGTACAAATGACGAACAGGTAGCGCAGCTTTTTACAGATTTGGAAATATTGTTCAACGAGAAACCCTAAACACCAGTGTACAATAGGTTCTTGACGCTTTTAGGAATTGCCTTATTCATCGGCATACTGACCCGCGCTTGCCAACCAAACGTTAGCATTGAAACGGCTCAATATGCCGTGAACGGTCAAAAACTGTATACAACCCATTGCGAAAACTGCCATGGTGCAAAGGGCGAAGGATTAGGAAAGTTATATCCTCCGCTGACAGACAGCAGTTATTTAAGTCAGCACAGAGATCAACTCGCCAGCATTGTTAAGTTTGGGATAAAAGAGCCGTTAGAAATACATGGGCAAAGGTACGAAGAACAAATGCCGGGCGTCCCACAACTGAGTGATATCGAAATAGCTTACATTCTAACCTACGTGACAACGCGGTTTGGCAAAAATACGGAACGCTACACGCTAGAGGAAGTTCAAAAGAGTTTAAAGGCTCGTAAATAAAATGAGGTTTCCAAACGGGGAGAATGGAAACCTCTACTAACCAATTATAAACCTAAATTATGATGACACAAATATAAGGTGTCATTAATCGCACTGCAATAGCCAACAAAAGATTTAACGGATATTTAACATCAGCTTCACGTTCTCCGTAAAAGAGAAAATTCCTTCTTTATAACAAATATTTGACATTTGAGATCATTGTTTTTGACTACATTTGCAACCGAATGAACGTTCAATTGCTAAATAAAAAAGAAGCAATTTTCGAAAGTACCCTAACCCTCATCAACGAGAATGGCTTTCATGGGACTCCAATGAGTCAAATTGCTTCGCACGCCAATGTGGCGACTGGTACAATTTACCATTACTTTGCGTCGAAAGACGAGCTGATAACCGAGCTTTTTGCTCATTGTCGGGTAAAAACCAATGAACACATCTTTAATGTAGAAGAGAGCCTCTCGTACAAGGAGAAATTTTTTTACATCTGGAACCGTTTGGTGGATTACTACCTTGCCAATAAAAAAGTATTCTGGTTTGTAGAACAATTTTATTCTTCTCCATATTATGAACTCATACAGCAAAAGAAAAACCCGAGCTATTATGGGGCCGATCGTATGCGTATGTTTTTTGAAGAAGGAATAAATGCGGGGATTATAAGAAATGTGAGTTTTCCTACCTTGATATCGCTCTATATCGGTGCAGCAACCTCACATGTAAAAATGGTGACCTATGGATTTTGCAAAGCGCAGAAACAAGGTCGCGAAGATCTAATTGAAATTATTTGGAATGGTGTTAAAAATCAATAATATGAGATTCAAAAAAGTTGTTTTATCTCTCCTTCTCGCGTCCTGCATCGCGGGAGTATCCCATGCTCAAACGACAGCGGATAGTGGAAAACTCAATAGCAACGCAACGTTAGACGAACTTATCAGCTTCGCCTTACAAAACAAAATCGAGCTGAAGCAGGCCAGTATCGATAAAGAAATTGGAGAGCGGGAAATTGCCTCGGCACTTTCCGGATGGTTTCCACAAATCAATGCTACAGGATCATTGGCGCACGCCATACAGATACCGACAAATGTTATCAACGGCGCAGTTATACAGATGGGGCAGAAAAATACCAGCGCCTTTGGTATACGCGCCGATCAGGCTTTGTTGAGCCCTGCTCTTTTCCAAGCGTCTCGCGCGGCAAAATTCGTGCGTCAGCAAAACGACCAAAACATCGAAAGCACAAGGATTACGACGGTAGTTGATGTTAGCAAAGCTTATTACGACATCTTAACCTCCGAAGAATCTATCAATATCATTAATGAAAATATAGTTCGTTTGGAGCGGCAGTACACGGAAGCAAACGCGCGCTACGAGACCGGCTTAGTTGATAAAACGGACTTCAAACGTGCGCTGATATCACTCAACAATACGAAAGCAGAGTTGAAAACAGCTAAGGAGATGCGTAACTATAAGTACGATTATTTAAAAATGCTGTTGGGATTAAATCCAAAAGAAGCGTTGACTCTCTCTTTTGAAAACCAAGCTATGGAGAGCAACATACTATTGGATACGACCGAAATATTGAACTACGCTAACCGCGTGGAATTTCGGCAGACCGAAACATTAAAGAGTATACAGCAATTGAACACGCAATACCAAAAGTGGCAATTTTTACCACAACTGGGTGCTTACGGAATGTACAATGCCAACTTTTTCAACAATCAGTTTAGTAACCTTTATTCGACCAATTTCCCTAGCTCATCAGTAGGGTTATCGTTGACCTTACCTATATTTACAGGTACTAAACGCATACAGGAAATACGGAAATCCGAATTACAGGAAGAGCGCATAGCTTGGGATCTTCAAAACTTAGAGAACCAAATAAGTACAGAATATTCTGCGGCCATGGCGGGTTATCGCTCAAATATGAACGAATGGCGTAATTCCAAAGGAAATATGGAGCTTTCCGAAGATGTTTACAACACTATCAAGCTTCAATATGACGCTGGTGTGAAAACCTATCTGGAATTGATGACGGCTGAAGCCGATCTAAAGACGAGTCAACTAAATTACCTGAATGCGCTATATGCTGTTTTATCAAGTAAATTGGATATTCAGAAAGCCTTGGGCACAGTTGAGATTACAAAATAACAAACCTTATCAAACAAAGAAATACACGAAACCATGAATAAGAACTTTTTATTTTCCGCTTTAATCATAGGTTCAGGATTGTTTTGGCAATCTTGTGGATCAGGCAATGAGTCGTCCAAGCAACAGCAGGGGGCACCTCAGGGGCAGCCGGCGGTTCCGGTAACCACCGCCGTTGTTGAAAAACAGATTGTATCCGGTATTAAGAGCTATCCAGGCAGCGTTATCCCTTTACAGGAAACGAAGATTCTTGCCGAAGTAAGTGGATATGTGACAAAAATAAACGTGACTGACGGTGCTTCGGTATCCAAAGGTCAGGTACTTTATGAAATTGACCGCATCCGGTATCAAGCAGCGGTAGATCAAGCAAAGGCTGCATTGGAAATTGCAAAAGCTACATTACAACGCGGAGAAAAAGATTTATCACGCTACCAAACCTTATCCGAAAAAGATGCGATTGCCAAACAAACATTGGATAATGCCGTTACGGAAGTGAGCAATCTCAAAGCGCAAGTTCAATCGGCACAAGCCGCACTTACGACAGCGCAAACAAACTTGCAACGTGCAGTGATCCGTGCTCCATTCAGTGGTGTAGTTGGCATCTCCCTCGTTCGTACGGGCGCGCTCGTATCTCCTGGAACAACGGAGATAAATACGATAAGCACCATCGACCCTATTACCGTAGAATTTCAGGTAAGTGAGCGCGAGATCGCTGAGTTTTCAGCATACCAAACAGGAAAATCAGCAACCGAGATCAGTGTGGTGTTGCCCGATGGAACGACTTATGCCAACCTTGGTAAGGTGACCATCATCGACAGAGCTGTAGATCCGCAAACTGGAACCATCAAAGTACGTGCAACATTTAGCAACGCACAAAATGCATTGCGTGCTGGCATGAACCTGACCATCAACGTAAAGAGCACGTCGACGAGCGAACAAAATATCATTCCATTCAAAGCAGTTCAAGATCAATTGGGTGTGTACAATGTCTTTGTAGTCAATGATAGTAGCCAAGCAGAAATCCGTCCGGTGAAACTGGGATTGAAAGTAGGTGAGCAAGTCGTTGTGGAGTCAGGTGTTGAAGCTGGCGAAAAAATTATTGTCGATGGTTTGATGAATGTGAGAGCCGGCACTAAAGTCGCTGAAAATGCGCCAACAGCGGATAAAGCTGCGCAGAAGTAATTGTCGAAGTCCTAAACTAAAAGAATAGAAATGATCTCAGAAGTATTTATAAAAAGGCCAGTCACGGCGATCGTTATCTCGATCTTGATTATGATCATTGGTACGATTTCCATCATGACATTGCCGATAAGTCAGTACCCGTCCATTGCGCCGCCAACCGTTACGGTAACGGCCAACTATACTGGGGCAGATGCGCAGACCGTGGAACAAACAGTAACCACGCCGATAGAAAGCCAAATCAACGGTACACCGGGCATGATCTACATGTCTTCGAACAGTACCTCCAATGGTCAATCGACGATCACGGTTACCTTTGAAGTAGGTACAGACATTGACGTAGCCACCCTAGACGTGCAAAACCGTGTAGGTATCGCCGAACCGGCTTTACCAGAGGCGGTACGGCGCTTAGGCGTTGTGACAAGGAAGGCTAACACCGATATCTTGATGTTAGTATCGCTGGTATCGCCAAAGGGTACGCGCGACGACAAGTTTTTGGCCAACTATGCCAACCTCTATGTTAAAGACGCGATCTTACGTGTAAAAGGTGTGGGAGATGTGACAGCTTTCGGCCAACCGTTCTCCATGCGTGTATGGCTTGACGCCAACAAGTTGACTGCCTTAAAATTGACACCTGCAGATGTATCAACGGCTATTTCCGAGCAAAACCTACGTATCCCCGGTGGATCGGTGGGCGCTCCTCCACTACAAAATTCTCAGGTATTTGAATATCCAGTGATAACTGACTCGGATCTATCTTCTGTGGAAGATTTTGAGGAGATCATCGTAAAATCCAACGAGGATGGATCTATCGTGCAGTTAAAAGATGTAGCTCGCGTGGAATTGGGTCAATTTAGCTACGCTACTACGACACGCACCGACGGCATGATCTCGACAGGGATGATGGTGGCACAAACGCCAGGAGGAAATGCCGTGGAAACAGCAGAGGGAATATACACTGCCTTAGATCAAATGAAAAAATCATTCCCACATGATGTTGACTATGTGGTGGGCTATGAGACCGTTTCCGTTGTGCACGCATCTATTGATTCCGTTATTCACACCTTGGTTGAAGCACTTATCTTGGTTACCCTCGTTGTGTTCTTCTTCCTGCAATCATGGCGAGCGACCTTGATTCCGGTCTTGGCCATTCCTGTATCAGTTGTGGGTACCTTTATCTTCTTTACGCTTTTTGGTTTCTCGATCAATAACCTTACTTTATTGGCATTCGTTCTAGCCATTGGTATCGTGGTGGATGATGCTATCGTTGTTGTGGAAGCCGTCCAACACTATATTGACCATTATAAGATGAGTGCCCGCGAAGCGACCATGCGCGCTATGAAAGACATTACGGCACCGGTTATTGCAATCGCGTTGATATTGGCGGCGGTATTCGTTCCGGTAGGCTTTATCCCAGGCATGGTAGGTAAATTGTACCAACAATTCGCGATCACGATTGCCGTATCCGTTATGTTATCGGCTTTTATCGCCCTTTCCTTAACGCCAGCACTCTGTTCTCTACTCTTAAAACCAACTTCGGTAAACAAAGATGCGCGGGGTTTGAATAAGTTCTTTTACAAATTCAACCTTTGGTTTGAGCGCGTGACCCACAAATATTCGAGAGGGGTTCGCGCGTGTATACGCCGAGCGCCTTTAGCGCTGATCATTTTACTATGTATCTTTATTGGAACAGGCTACATGTTCACCACAAAGCCTACCGGGTTTATTCCAACAGAAGATAATGGTTCCTTCTTTGCCGGCGTTAACCTTCCTGAAGGTTCTTCTGCCAGCAGAACATCAGCTGTATTGAGCGAACTTGACGAGCAGTTCCGTAAAGACTTTCCAGAAATTGAACATATTACCTTGATTGCCGGTATCAACATCTTGAACCGATCATTCAAATCCAATGCAGCCACACTTTTCGTGTCGTTAAAGCCTTGGGCCGAGCGGAAACGTACTGCGGCGCAGATAACAGGTGCTATCATGGGCAAATATGCAGCTTACGGCAAAGCTCGTGTGCTAGCGGTTACACCACCAGCGATTCCAGGTCTAGGAACCTCGGGAGGTTTCTCATTGATGATACAAGATCAGCAAACCGTAGACATCAAGCAGTTTGAAGCTGTCGTTGGTAAATTTTTGGGTGCGGCCAATCAACGTCCGGAAATCGGTATGGCCTATACACTGTTCAACTCCAACTCGCCAAACTTCAAGATTTCGGTAAACCGTGAGCAGGCGAAAAAGATGTTGGTACCTATTTCCTCGATCTACAGTACCATTTCATCATACTTAGGTTCTTCTTATATCAACGACTTTACGCGTTATGGACGTAATTTCCGGGTGGTAACGCAAGCAGACAATGACTATCGTATGAATATTGAAGACATCAACAAGCTGTATGTTAACAATACGAAAGGAGCATCTGTTCCCCTTAGCGGCTTAGTGACTTGGCAGATGGTGCAAAACCCATCGATCATCAACCACTACAACATCTTTAGAAGTATTGAGGTTAGTGGATCGGCAGCACCGGGCTACAGCTCTGGAGATGCCCTACGCGCCTTGAGAGAGGTAGCGGCTGAAACGCTACCGAATGGATACAGCTACGACTTCTCGGGTCTCTCCTTACAAGAAAGTCAATCGGGAAATACAACGGTTATGATTTTCGCCCTGTGTATTATCTTCGTATTCCTGCTCTTGGCTGCACTGTACGAAAGTTGGTCGGTGCCATTCTCAATTCTGTTATCAGTGCCTATCGGTATATTCGGAGCCATACTTACGTTAACCTTGATCCCTACGTTAGATAACAATATCTATGCGCAGATCGGTCTCGTAACCATCATCGGTCTCGCAGCGAAAAATGCCATCTTGATCGTAGAGTTCGCGAAAGAAAGGGTTGACATTGGTATGCCGTTGATGGATGCCATCATTGATGCCGTGAAGCTTCGTCTTCGTCCGATCATCATGACTTCTTTCGCCTTTATCTTAGGTATTATTCCATTGATGCTATCCACTGGTGCAGGGGCATTCTCTCGCCAAACAATTGGTTGGACGGTATTTGGAGGTATGATGGCCGCTACCTTGTTGGCTATATTTATCGTACCGGTGTTATTCTATGTGATCACAAGAATGGCTTACGGCAAGAAAAAGCTTGCCGAGCTAGAAGCTTCTTTTGATGAAGAAAAAGCGAAAAACCTGAGTGCGCATTAAAATAACAATCAATAAAATTACAACAAAAGGACCTTCCACCGTGGAGGTCCTTTTGTTATTGCTGTAAAATCTATTCTGTTTTAGCTATATATTTTAGCTTATTTAATCGCGACGAATGAAGCGAAACAAAGATTTTTGTGCAAAATATCCACCTGTTGGAATCCCACTCGCTTAAGCAAATCCAACTGGTACATCAGATCTCTCGGGGTATCTTCTTTGTCGATATAAGCAAATACATGATCTCGATAAGCTTCATCCTTTAATCCCCTGAGGTAATTTCCATAATAGTCCTTATAGATTAGTTCTTGTAATTGAGCTTCCTGCTGATAAACCAAATCAAAAATCCAAAGACTCCCCCCTACTTTCAACAAGCTATATAGCTTTTGAAAACTACTTTCCCAATCTTGGTCGTCTCGGAGATGGTGCAACACTGCAGTGGCTACGATAACCTCATAGCCTTCATGCTCCAAACTAGCTGTTCGAAAGTCACCTTTCACCGTGTGCACCTGTCCACTCGTCAAAGCTTCAACACGCATGCGCGCCCTATCGAGCATAGGCCGACTTAGATCAACCAAGGTGACATCTACATCTTTGACCTTTTGGAGCAGCTTGACCGGATAATTGCCTGCACCGCAGCCAATATCCAATAGAGATTGCAGCGCAGGATACCGCCTAGCGATGGCAGACGTGATCAGCTCCATATTAAAAAGGGCATCTAAGGTCGTCTGTTGTCCCGTTTCCAGATTGGAAAATCGTTCTACATCCTGATCGAATCGCTCTTCGATTTCTTTTATTGTCGATTTCATCATCTTTTGTTTTCACAAAACTAAAGATGCTATCGATACTTTAAAAATACTATATTTATCATCAAACAATACCTAATAAGTATGGAACTAAGACATCTGCGCTATTTTTTGGTGCTTTCGGAAGAGCTACACTTTGGAAAAGCTGCAAAGCGACTGTTTATTTCCCAACCGCCATTGAGTCGACAAATCAAAGAATTAGAGCAAGAGCTAGGGATAACACTTTTCTTACGCGACAATAAGCGTGTTACACTAACCGATGCAGGACACTATTTTGCAGAAGAAGCTGCGAATACCCTCAAGCAATTAGATTTTGCCAAGCAGCAGGCCGCACAGATCCATGAGTCCTTGGCCGGCGAAGTAAGGATAGGATATATCAGCTCTATAGATAAACAAAAACTAGGTAAATTGATACAGCAGCTTCAGACCCATTATCCGTATCTGCAAACCAAGCTCTACGAGCTATCTAGCGACAGACAGATCGATGCACTAAACAACAGACAGATGGACATTGGTATTATTCGGGCACCCTCACTATCGCCAAACCTAACGGTTGAAAAACTCTATGATGATGGTTTTGCCTTGGTTTATGCAAGTGATTATACATTGCCCGAAGATCTATCACGCCTAACTGCTCTACCCTTTATAAGCTACCATGCTGATTATGCTCCGATGTACCATCAGCAAATGCTATCTTGCTGTGCGCAGCTAGGCTTCATTCCTAACTTACGCCATGCCTGCAACAACATCGCTTCCATCTTGGAATTGGTACATGTAGGAAGCGGTATCACCATAGTTCCACAATCTGTTCGTATGCAATACCAACATCTTCATCTTAATTTTTTAAATTTGGAAGAGCCATCTTTAAGAACGGATATACTGCTGGCTTACGCGAAGGAACAAAAGCACCCCGCATTCGCGGTGCTCCGTGATTTGATAAAGACACTTTTTAGTGCATGATGATTGTCCGACACACAATAAATACAATACAAGAGATCAACGATGAAGCTATATACTATTGATACCGGTTTTTTCAAGTTAGATGGTGGTGCCATGTTCGGCGTAGTTCCGAAATCGATTTGGCAACGAACGAATCCAGCTGATGAGCGGAATCTTTGCACATGGGCTACGCGATTGCTTCTGATCGAAGATGGAAAACGATTGACCTTGGTCGACACCGGCTTGGGCGATAAGCAGGATGACAAATTCTTTGGCCATTATTTTCGCCATGGTGACGCCACGCTAGATAATTCATTAGCACAGCATGGATTTCACCGAGACGATATAACCGACGTCATTCTTACGCACCTTCATTTCGACCATTGTGGAGGCGCGGTAATTCGCGAAGGAGAACGCTTACTTCCCGCTTTTAAAAACGCAAGATTTTGGAGCAATGAGAAACATTGGAATTGGGCACTGCATCCTAATCCGAGAGAAAAGGCATCCTTTTTAAAAGAGAATATCTTGCCTATCGAAGAAAGCGGACAATTAGCATTTTTGAAAGAGGGTGATCTCTTTTCTCCAAACGTAGCTATGCGGTATGCTTATGGACACACCGAGTCCATGATGCTCCCACAGATATCGTATAAGGGAAAAACTATTTTATACATGGCTGATCTCCTTCCTTCCGTAGGACACATCCCGCTACCCTATGTCATGAGCTACGACGTTCGACCATTGACCACTATGGAGGAAAGGCAGTCCTATTGGCAGGAAATTGTGGACAAGGAGTATATCCTATTCTTAGAACACGACCCGGTACACGCTTGCTGCACCCTAAAGCAGACGGACAAAGGAATTCGTGTAGCAGAGACTTTCGCGCTGGAAAACATATAGGATGTCAGCCAGCATTACGATGTTAAAGGCTCTACATATTGGGCATAACAATAGCCTTCTTGTCCTTCTTTGGTGCGCACAAGCCACCATTGGTCGTTGGCGGGGCTTATTAGTGTCAGCTGTTCATCCTTATGTATTTCTGCTAAAATAGGCTGATCGATCCCTGGCCCTTTTCTAACATTGAGCGTTTCTTCCTGTGTGATGATACGAGCTAACGTGCCGCCGGTAGAATGTGGCAAATCCACATTCAGCGATACCTCTCCAGAAATATAATTGGGATCGATTTGATTATATACGTTCCAAAGCTTGTTCTTCACATCAGCATTAGGTGCAGTCCCATTAATCTGAAGCACACCCTCTTGCTCCACATACACTAAGTCTTCAATATTTGAAGACTTAGCAGTATCCAACAACAATTTATATTTGTCTAACAGCGTCATATTTTATGGCTTTTTTTGGTTGATTTTTAGCGCCGACATATCCAACTGTCTAGCGTTTAATTCTTCGAAACCCATCTTAACTTTTTCCATGTCATTTGGATCAACGGAACCTGACACACGTATGGTGCCATCAATAATTTCTGCTTTTACATGGGGGAAATCTTTTGTGAGCAGGTCCACTTTATTCTTCAGTTCTGCATCCGTATGTGTGCTATCACTAGGTAGCGTAGCAACCGTAAGGTCATCGATCACTTCTTTCACATTTTGTGGATCTGCCTCCTTTGCTGCCGCTGTCAAATTTCGCCGATCCTCTTCGGTACCGACAATTCCAGACAAGGTGACCTTGCCGCGCTTCACCGCCACTACAACATTGGGATGCGTAGCAACAATCGTTTCCACTTTTGCCTTCACATCTGCATCGGATACCTGCGGCTTGCAACTTGCCAGTATAAGTAATAGTGCCACAATCGCCCCTCCTTTAATGACTGACCAATTCATATTATATACCATAGTCTTTCCGTTTTTTATCTAAACCCTAATTCTTTTAGATGAACAACGGGAACTACAATTTGTTTACGTCTTTGAGAAGATCAACACCATTAATATACCCCAACTATACGTTGCTTGAGTCCATTAAAATGAAGAGTATAACCCAGCTCTTGCTCAATCAATAGCTGGCCAATAGGTGAAGAGGCAGAAATAATCATGTAATCCATGTCACCTATTTGTTGCTTTCCTAAGCTTATAGCAATAAAATAATTTGCCTGATCGGTGACCACTAATGACCCCAGCGAAACTTCAGGCTTGGGCTCGAGTTCTATTTTTTGTAATACGACCGCGTCCTTTTTTGCCTGTATCAATTGCTGCTGATAGCGGTTCAAGTCCTGTTGTATCATTTCACGCGAGGTTTCGTACTTGTCTCCTGCGCTACTTTTTGTGTCGCTTTCAATCGCTTCCTGCGCCTGCGCCATAGCATACATAATTTCTTGCAGGCGTGCTTCGTTTTTCTCTTGACAAAATGCCAATAACTGTTTCTTTATCGTTGGGTTCATTATGTTGACGTTTTTCCCAATAGCCTTTGGCCTAATTGAGCGGACAAAAAAACGCCAAACGTAGCGTTTGGCGTTTTCAATTCACTTTAGCGTGTTTTAATTTTTCAATGCTTCTTTAACGTTCTTAGCTTCGCGTTCAGCATCTTCAGCTACCTGATTGGCCTTATCTGCCGTTTTATCTATAGCTTTATCGATGGCTTTCCCCGTTGCCTGTGCGGCTCTTCCGGTCGCATCAACAGCTTTTTCAGCTCCCTCTTCAACGGCGTGTCCAGCTTTTTTGGCAGTAGCTTTGACTTTATCCCAAGCCGTGTTAGCTTCATCTAAAGATTCTTTAGCTGCCTTTTCGGCTTCCTTATCACCTTTTTTTACAGCGGCTTCCAAATCGGCTTCGGCTTGTGCCACGCGTGCTTTCGCATCAGCAATCTCTTTATCCATCTCTGCATGGGCATGCCCCGCATGCTCATCCACCTCTTCCAAGGTATGATCTAATTGTTCGCCTGCAGAGACTTCACCGTCTGCATTTTTATCTTTCGATGGATTACTGTTGCAAGACGCAATGCTCAGGGCTCCTGCAACAACGGCTAATAAAGCTAATTTTTTCATGTTACTTACCTTTGTTTAAAATTATTGTTGGCTAACTAATGCTAGAAACAATTTTTATACCAAAAGTGTTTTTATTATTTGGAATAAATTGTTCCTTTCGCTGCTTCCAAGGTGTTCTTTAGCAAACCTACTATAGTCATTAAACCTACACCGCCCGGTACGGGTGTGATCCAAGAGGCTTTTTTAGACACCTCTTCAAAATCCACGTCTCCATACAACTTAAATCCTGATTTCGTCTCTGTTGAATCTTCGCGATTAATCCCTACATCGATCACTACAGCGCCTTCCTTCACCATCTCTGCAGTCACGAAGTTCTTACGTCCGATTGCAGCAACTACGATATCGCCTGCAAGAACCTCTTCTTTTAAGTTGGCTGTACGACTATGTGTAAGCGTCACCGTACAATTTCCAGGGGTACTATTGCGGGCCAATAAAATGCTCATCGGTGAACCAACGATGTTACTACGTCCCACAACAACGGCTTTTTTACCTGCTGTCTCAATACCATAGTGGTCTAACATCAGCATGATACCATAAGGTGTTGCTGGAATAAAACAGGGAAGATTGCGCTGCATACGACCTAGATTGATCGGATGGAAGCCATCCACGTCTTTACGGTAATCGATCGCTTCGGTAATTTTATCCGGATCGATATGTTTCGGTAGAGGAAGTTGGACAATTAATCCGTCGATAGTCGGATCTTGGTTGATTTCTTGAATCTTAGCTATCAGTTCGGCTTCTGTGATCTCCACGTTATAGCGAATATTCGTCGATTCAAAACCCACCAATTCACAATTGCGCATCTTACTTGCGACGTATGTCTCACTACCACCATCGTTACCCACCAAGATTGCAACGAGGTGAGGCTTACGCCCTGCCTCCGCAGTAAATACTGCGGCATCTCGCTTGATGTCTTCTTTTATCTTTGCTGAAACCAGCTTACCATCTAATAAATTCATCGTTTAATCGTCCTATAGGTATGGTTGACTATTTACTTATTAATCCAGTTTTAAAACGGCCATAAACGCCGATTGTGGAATTTCCACATTTCCTACCTGCCGCATGCGTTTTTTTCCTTTCTTTTGTTTTTCCAAAAGTTTACGTTTACGGGAGATATCCCCTCCATAGCATTTTGCCGTCACGTCCTTACGAAGAGCCGATATCGTCTCGCGAGCGATAATCTTAGCACCGATTGACGCCTGTATACGTATTTCAAACTGCTGACGCGGTAGAAGTTCCTTTAATTTCTCACAAATCTTCTTACCGAAGTCGTATGCGTTACTACGGTGGATAAGGGACGACAAGGCATCTACAGGCTCATCATTCAATCGGATATCGAGCTTAACCAAATCAGATTTACGATAGCCAATTTGGTGGTAATCGAAAGAGGCATATCCTTTAGATATCGTTTTCAGCTTGTCATAAAAGTCAAAAACAATCTCGCCCATCGGCATTTCAAAAACCAGTTCTACCCGATCAGATGTCAAGTAGGATTGGTTGATGATTGTACCCCGCTTTTGAATACATAACGACATCACCGGACCAACGAAGTCAGATTTCGTGATAATATTGGCCTTAATGTAAGGCTCTTCAATAAAGTCTAATTTGCTAGGATCGGGTAAATCGGATGGGTTGTGTACCGTAATCTCTTCTTGGTCTTTAGACAAAAAAGCTTTGTACGACACGTTGGGCACCGTGGTGATAACGGTCATATCGAACTCGCGTTCCAAACGTTCTTGAATAATCTCCATGTGGAGCATACCCAAGAAACCACAGCGAAAACCGAAACCCAAAGCTGCGGACGATTCCGGTTCAAACACCAAAGAAGCGTCATTCAGCTGCAGGCGATGCATGGACTCGCGCAGTTCTTCATAGTCTTCCGTATCAACGGGATAGATACCAGCAAATACCATCGGCTTCACTTCTTCAAAACCTTGTATCGCCGCGTCGCAAGGACGCTCACGATGTGTAATGGTATCGCCGACTTTAACCTCGCGCGCTTCCTTGATACCCGAAATAATATACCCTACATCTCCTGTTCGTACCACATCCTTGGCTACCTGATTCAATTTTAAGGTACCAATCTCGTCGGCAAAATACTCTTTACCTGTTGCGACGAACTTCACCTTATCCCCTTTACGGATTTCGCCATTTTCTACTTTGAAATAGGCCATAATACCGCGGAATGAATTAAATACGGAGTCAAAAATCAAAGCCTGAAGTGGTGCTGTTGGATCACCCACCGGTGCAGGAACACGCTCCACAATAGCACGCAGAATATCAGGAATTCCCATTCCTGTTTTTCCGGAAGCCGGGATGATATCTTCACGTTTTCCACCAATCAAATCAATGATCTGGTCTTTCACTTCTTCGGGCATAGCACCCGGAAGATCCATTTTGTTTAGGATAGGAATGATCTCGAGATCATGTTCCAAGGCTAAATATAAATTTGATATTGTTTGCGCCTGAATACCTTGAGAAGCATCTACAATCAACAAAGCGCCTTCACATGCCGCAATAGAACGTGACACCTCATAGGAGAAGTCTACGTGTCCCGGCGTATCAATCAAGTTCAGTATATATTGCTGACCATCTTGGGTATATTCCATTTGGATAGCATGCGATTTAATGGTGATACCACGCTCGCGCTCCAAATCCATATTATCCAACAATTGTGCTTGGGCTTCGCGCTGAGAAATGGTATTTGTAAATTCCAACAGCCTATCTGCCAAGGTACTTTTGCCATGGTCAATATGTGCGATAATACAAAAATTACGTATATGCTTCATACAGGTTTTTATCCAAAAATTCTAATTGGCAAATATAATTTTTTTAGGGCAGATAATAAGGTTTAATGTAGGAAATAAAAAAACCGCGCTTCAGGAGCGCGGTCAATTCACAATTGGATTTTAGTTAGTAGTAATATATCTTTATAATTTTTCACCGTGCTGTGAAAGATCCAGTCCTTCCAATTCTTCTTGTGCATTCACCCGAAGTGGGGTGATGATATCCGTAACTTTAAGCAATACGAATGCCAATACTAAAATAAACACCGTTGCACCGAGTAACCCAATGATATGAGCGGTAAATAAACCTGTTTCGCCATAATACAATCCATTGGTTTCTACAGCTCCATTTATCGCAGAATGCGCAAATACACCTGTAAGGATCATGCCGACCATGCCACCAACACCGTGACTTGGAAAAACATCTAAAGTATCGTCAATATTGGATTTTGTACGCCATTCGATAAGCAGCCTGCTGATAATGGCGGCTACAGCGCCAATCACGATGGAATGAGGAACCGTAACGAATCCCGCTGCAGGAGTAATGGCAACCAAACCCACCACTACACCAATACAAGTTCCCATAGCTGACGGCTTAGTACCTCGTGCAGCATCAAACAGAATATACATCACAGCAGCCGCACCCGATGCAGCAGTTGTTGTGGCCATAGCTGTTGCCGCTAGCGCTGATGCGCCAAATGCAGAACCCGCATTAAAACCAAACCAACCGAACCATAGTAAGCCCGTGCCAAGAAGAACATAGGTAATCCTTGCTGGCGTATGCTCTTTGCATTCGTTTCCTTGCTTCAGATAGATAGCCGACGCAAGTGCGGTTAAACCAGCCGACATGTGCACGACGGTTCCACCGGCAAAATCCAAGACCCCCATTTTAAACAATATTCCATCTGGATGCCAAGTAGCATGCGCAAGTGGCGCATAAATGAATATAAAGAATAGACAAATAAAAAGAATATACGAGGTAAAACGTATGCGCTCAGCAAATGCGCCGGTAATTAAAGCAGGCGTAATAATAGCAAACTTCAATTGGTACATAGCAAACAACGCAAAAGGAATGGTGGGTGCACCTGCCCAGGGCTCGTGATCCAACACGCCGTCAAACATGAAAAAGCTCATTGGATTTCCGATAATCCCGCCTACCGAATCTCCAAAAACCAAACTGAAGCCAAATGCAATCCATATTACCGCCACAACCGCCATACAGATAAAACTCTGCAACATCGTCGAAATGACATTTTTCTTTTTCACCATACCCCCGTAAAAGTAAGCCAACCCTGGTGTCATGATCAAAACAAGTGCTGTCGACGTAAGCATCCAAGCTACATCGGCACCGTTATACTCGTATTCGTTTGCATTCGTAGGTAAGGATGGATTAAAAAAAGCTATTACCACCAACGCAACCATGATAAAAAAAGGAAATAATGATTTTTTCTGTGCTGTAGACATAAGTTTTATAATTTAACGATGCAATTATATGTAAAAAACACAACAAAACAATAGTATTTTTAAAAAAATAAGATTTAAAAAGTATTTTTATTGAATTTAATAAAAAAAATGAAGCAAAAATAGAGCGCAACAACAAGAACAAACACTACACCAACCGCAATTTCCATAAATAGATTAAAATCGGTATATTGTTTAGCAAAAAGAAGCATGAAGGTATTTATTTCAAAGAATATCCCTAGTCCCGGAATAGAAGCATTGGAAAAATCGGGATTTGAAGTTTACATTAATGAATCTAGCCACCGATTACCGCAACCGGATCTCATCGAGGCCTGCCAAGAAGTTGATTTCTTATTAAATGTTGGACAAGGAAAACTCGACGCAGATTTTTTCGAGGCCTGCAAGCATCTCAAAGGCGTAGCGCTGACCAGCGTAGGTTTTGATCACGTAGATCTTGATGCAGCGACCACACATGGAATCCCGGTAAGCAACACACCGGACGTATTGAGCGACGCGACTGCTGATATCGCATTTCTACTTATGCTTAACGTATCAAGAAAAGCTTTCTTTAGAGCAATGCAAGTTGTAAATGGCGCATGGGCGGACTTTGAATTCACCAAAGAACTCGGCACAACCATACAAGGAAAAACACTGGGCATTTACGGATTAGGCAGAATAGGGCTCTCCTTGGCGAGAAAAGCACAAGCAGCTTACGACATGAAGATTATCTACCACAACAGAAGCCGCAACATCGAAGCCGAACGTCTCGTCGATGCGACCTATGTCAATTTCGACCAACTGCTTACACAAAGTGATGTACTATCAGTACACAGCAACTTGACGGAGGAGACACAATACCGCTTTAACAAAGATGCCTTTAAACGTATGAAAAGCTCGGCTATATTTGTGAATACTGCCCGCGGAAAGATACATCATGAGTTGGATCTCATAGACGCGTTGTCTACTGGTGAGATCTGGGGTGCAGGACTAGATGTTACCGATCCAGAGCCAATGCAGCCCGATAATCCGCTGCTCAAGATGTCCAATACCTGCGTTTTCCCACATATAGGATCCGCAACGTTGGAAACCAGAACACAAATGGCACTGCTGGCAGCCAATAATATCATCGCTGCAAAAAATGGCAACAATATGCCGCAGGTAGTAAACGTTGACGTCTACAAAAAAGCATAAAAATCCATATTAGCTGTTCGATCTGGATAAGACCAAGCAGCGACAAAACAAAAAATCACGCTATACATGGAACATTCATTTTAACCGTTCCATATATAGCGTGATTATTATAGTTGGCTTTCGCCCAAATGTTAATGCGAAGGCTGTGCTTCTACACGACGAATATCAGCTCCTAAAGCCTTCAGACGCTCTTCGATATCCTGATATCCCCTTTCAATTTGTTCGATATTATAAATAACCGATTTACCCTGCGCAGATAGTGCCGCAATCAATAGAGAGACACCTGCACGAATATCCGGCGAAGTCATTTCAATACCACGAAGCTTTGTTTGTTTGTTTAAACCAATTACCGTAGCACGATGCGGATCGCAAAGAATAATCTGTGCCCCCATATCAATCAGTTTATCCACAAAGAAAAGACGGCTTTCGAACATCTTTTGATGGATAAGGACATTACCCTTAGCTTGAATGGCCGTTACCAAGACAATGCTTAACAAATCAGGCGTAAACCCTGGCCAAGGAGCATCGGAAACGGTCAAAATAGAACCGTCGATAAAGGTATCAATTTCATAGGAATCCTGTGCAGGTATGAAGATATCGTCACCGCGCAGTTCAAATTGAATACCAAGTTTAGCAAAGACCGTAGGAATAATGCCAAGCTCTTTAAAGCAAACATCCTTGATCGTTATTTCAGACCCAGTCATTGCAGCGAGACCAATGAATGAACCAATTTCGATCATATCGGGTAACATACGATGCTCGGTTCCGCCCAAACGCTCCACCCCTTCTATGGTCAATAAATTAGAGCCAATACCAGAGATGTTTGCTCCCATGCGGTTAAGCATCTTGCAAAGCTGCTGCAGATAAGGTTCACAAGCCGCATTATAAATAGTGGTAGTTCCTTTTGCTAAGACTGCTGCCATCACCACGTTGGCAGTACCCGTTACGGAAGCCTCGTCCAAAAGAATATAGGTGCCCTTTAAAGCTGTGGCATCTACGTTGAAAAAGTTATTCTCGGCATCGTAGACAAATTTTGCGCCCAACTTCTCAAAACCCAAAAAGTGCGTATCTAAACGGCGGCGACCAATCTTATCTCCTCCCGGTTTTGGGATAGCCGCCTTCCCAAAGCGTGCTAGCAATGGACCAACAATCATGATGGAGCCACGTAAGCCCCCGCCTTTATGTTTAAATTCTTCAGACTGGAAGTAGTCGATATTAATATTTTTAGCCTCGAACTCGTACGTATCTTTGTTTACACGATTAACAGAAACGCCCAAGGCGGCCAATAGGTCGATCAGCTTATTCACATCCTTGATATCAGGAATGTTGCTTATCGTCATTTTATCTTCCGTAAGCAACACCGCAGATAAAATCTGCAATGCTTCATTTTTTGCACCTTGGGGAACAATCTCCCCTTGTAGTTTTTTTCCACCAATTATTTCAAATGCATTCATATTTCTTTGGGATACACGTTAATTAAAATTAAAAAAGAGAGCAATTGGATAACGATTTTCGCCACGCAATTGCCCTCCTGTGCTTCAGTTAGCAAAAAGCCTTATCTTTTAAAGCCGCCTTTTTTCGGAACGAAGGTCTTCTTTCCTCCTCCGCCGCCACCGCCGCTGAATTTTCTGTTATTATCACGATGGCCATGACTATGTCCTGAGCCGCCGCTCTTTTGATGATTACTATGACTATTGTTATTGTTGTTATTATTATTCGCAGGAGCGCTCTTGATCCGATTTCCCGGAGGCGGTGTTTTGAAATCCAGTTTCGTCAACACGGTGTCGGCAGGCAGGCGAAGCTGTCCTTTCGAAAGCTCGAATAAGTCCTGTATAATATGTTCATCTTGCACCGAATCCTTGTTCCACGTGGTGTATGCCATTTTCATGAAATTCGCTACCGAAATGGCCATACGCTCCCTATATTCAGGCGTCGGCATAGCTAAAGCCTTTTCAATCATCCGTTCTACAGTATATCCGTAATGCTTAAAACGGATGGAATGCTGCGGATAGTTTAACAATTCCGGCTTTTTATGGATAGCGTCACGATCGGGCACCGGGTAAGGCGACTCCACATCGATTTTAAAGTCAGAGATAATATGGAGGTGATCCCATAGTTTATGTTTGAAATCCGATACATCGCGCAGGTGCGGGTTAAGAACCCCCATCATATCAATGACCACCTGTGCATAGCGGTTTCTTTCTTCTTGGGTTGGAAGCGTACAGATGTAGTCTACCATGTTCTGTACATTCCTTCCATATTCTGCCAAAATGAGCTTTGGCCGGGTGCTATTGTAATCGAAATCCATATTGTTAAGTTTCACGCTAATTCAACGTTTGAACAGCGCCGTTATTATTCTATCTATATACTAAACTACTCTAAGTTTTGCAAATTTAAGCAACAATTGTTTCTGCCCCAACTCTTTGAAGAAAATTGTTGCTTTTATATCCGGTTTATTGCCCTCTAAGCTCACCACCTTCCCAAATCCAAAGCGTTCGTGCTCTACTTCCATCCCGACTTGCAGCCCGGAAGTATCCGACGGTGCAAATCCTTCCGTTGGCACGTGTGCCTTTGGCAAGATGGAAGTCGTCTTAACGACTTTTGGTTTTGGTTTCGAAAAGGAATCAGTATCCTTTTGTTTCCAAGCAATACGATCTGACTGAAAACCACTATCAGCCCCCGTAGAAACGCTTCTAGGCTGAAAATCCAACGCCAGACAGGCAGGATTGAGTTCATCCAAGAAACGGCTCGGCTCACAGTTATTCAAGTTACCCCACCGGTAGCGCGATGTTGCGTAAGACAAATGCAATTTCTTTTCAGCGCGCGTAACAGCCACGTAAAACAGACGACGTTCTTCTTCCAACTCCGATCGCGAGTTAAGCGATAGCTGCGACGGAAAGAGGTTTTCCTCTAGCCCCACGATGAAAACAACAGGAAACTCCAAGCCTTTCGACGAGTGTATTGTCATCAATGATACCGTATCCGCATTGGGGTCTTTATCTTTGTCATCGTTCGTCAATAAGGCAATGTCCTGCATAAAGACATCCAGTCCCTTCTCTTCGATATCTTCCCGTTCGGAAAACTCCTTGATACCGTTCAGTAGTTCCTGAATGTTCTCGTAGCGACTAAGGCCTTCCACGGATTTATCTTCATACAAATCTTTAAGTATACCCGAGTGCTGCGCAATGTGCATAGCTGTATCGAAAGCAGAGCTCGATTTCGATACAGCTTGGAAACTTTGGATCATCAATCCGAAATTACCGACAGCAGTGGCACTACGGCCATCCAAAAACATTTGCGCGTTGACCACCACATCCCACAGGCGGTACTGCTGCTTATCGGCGGCAACAAGAATTTTTTCTACAGAAGTATCACCGATGCCGCGACGCGGATAGTTGATAACTCTTTTCAATGCTTCTTCGTCATTAGGGTTGAACGTCAAACGAAAATATGCAATAAGGTCTTTAATTTCCTTGCGTTGATAAAATGACGTCCCACCATAAAGCTTATAGGGTACATTTAATTTACGCAACGCTTCCTCCATCGCCCGCGACTGTGCGTTGGTACGATAAAGGATTGCAAAATCTTTATATTTTAAGCCTTTTAAGGAACGTTCCTGCGATATCGCTTCCGCTACAATTTTCCCTTCCTCATTGTCAGAGAATGCACGGGTTACCTTTATCTTCTCACCATCTTCATTTTCTGAAAACACATTTTTCTCCAACTGGTTTTGATTTTTTTCAATCACACTGTTGGCCGCGTTAACAATCATCTTGGTAGATCGGTAGTTTTGCTCTAGCTTGAAGACTTTTACGTCAGGATAATCTTTCTGAAAGTTTAAGATATTCTGGATATTAGCCCCCCGAAAAGCATAAATACTTTGTGCATCATCCCCTACGACACATATATTTTCATTAACGGCAGCTAATCGTTTGACGATCAAATACTGCGAAAAGTTGGTATCCTGATACTCATCCACCATCAAATATTTAAATTGATGTTGGTATTTGTGCAACACATCAGGATGCTTATTCAATAGCACATTGGTCTTGAAAAGCAAATCATCAAAATCCATCGCTCCGGCACGATAACAACGCTGTGCATAGGTCATATAGATCTGTCCCAGCTGCCCACGTCCATTCGCAATATCTTCCGCCATGATGGCTTCGTTCTTATTATATTCCTGCGGAGATATCAAATTATTCTTGGCAGAAGATATCCGTCCATAAACATGGTTCGCATTATATAACTTATCATCAAGGTTCATCTCTTTGATGATCGCGCGTATCAAGCTTTTAGTATCGTCACTATCGTAAATAGTAAAATTTCGGGGATAGCCGATCAATTCCGCTTCTACACGCAGAATGCGCGAAAAAACAGAGTGAAAAGTACCCATCCATATGTTTTTTGCTTCAGGGCCTACCACACTCATGATACGCTCCCGCATCTCTTTAGCCGCCTTATTGGTAAATGTAAGCACCAAAACATTAAAAGGATCTACTCCTTTTCTAATCAAATGGGCTACGCGATAGGTAATAACACGTGTCTTTCCAGAACCTGCTCCCGCAACGATCATCACCGGACCTTCGGTCTGTTCTACGGCAGAACGTTGCGCATGGTTTAATCCTGCTAAATAATCCAAATCTCTCTCCTAAATTTTATGAAAGTTTCAACAAAAAAGTATGGGTAAAATTAATAAAAATAATCGATACCACATGGAGGGTATAAAAAAGCAAGCCCTTTTTAGCAGCTTGCTCTATATTTTTACCATCAAAAATTACATAGCATCCTTAAAAAGGCGCATCATCCGGCATGTCATTCATCCGTGATGGCATGGTGATACCACCGCCGTCGAAGCCACCTCCAAAATTACCAAATGAATCGGACGGATTAATTGCTGAACTGAAGCTATCCTGCCCTGCAGCAAAGGAATCTCCTCCTGCACCGGCAAAATCCTCTTCGAGATCCACGAATTTAACAAACTTACCAACGAATTTCAATGGCACAATCCCTGTTTCACCATTACGGTGCTTGGCAATGATAACCTCACCAATCCCCGCGGTAGGCCGTCCTTCTTCGTCTTCCGTCAAACCATAATATTCTGGACGGTAAAGGAACAACACCATATCCGCATCCTGCTCAATAGAGCCCGACTCCCGCAAATCCGAAAGCATAGGCCTCTTGCTATTTCCAGGCCTAGACTCTACGGCACGGCTTAACTGAGAGAGCGCAAGCACCGGAATATTGAGCTCCTTAGCCACAGACTTCAGCGCCCGAGAAATCGAACCAATCTCCTGCTCGCGGTTTCCCCCGCCCTTACCTTCAGATTTACCATGCATCAACTGCAAGTAATCCACAATAACCATTTGAATATCGTGCTGCGCCTTCAAGCGGCGGCACTTCGCACGAAATTCGAAAACGTTCAGTGCAGGGGTATCATCGATAATCAAAGGAGCTTCCGTAAGCCTTCCAATTCGGGAGTGTAATTGTTGCCATTCGTGATCGGCTAGATTTCCTTTTTTCAATTTCTCTTGCTCAATTTCAGTTTCGCCGGCAATCAAACGATTGACAAGCTGGACGGAGGACATCTCCAGAGAAAATACGGCCACAGCACGTTGGTGATCCACAGCAGCATTACGTGCCACCGACAATACGAAGGCTGTTTTCCCCATCGCGGGACGAGCAGCAATAATCACTAAATCAGAAGGTTGCCAACCAGAAGTCATCCGATCCAAAGCCGTCAAGCCGGACGGTATACCTGTCAAGCCATCAGTACGATCACGCAAAAGCTCCAAATTGGAAATGGCCTCACGCATGATATCGTCCATCTTACGCGAATCTCGGCGCAAGTTGTTTTGAGCGATATCAAACAGAGACTTCTCTGCGTGATCCAGCAAGTCAAAAATATCCGCCGTTTCATCGTAGGAACTATTGATGATTTCTGTAGAAACCTTAATCAACTCGCGTTGAATATATTTTTGGGAGATGATACGTGCATGATACTCAATGTTGGCAGCAGAAACCACCCTATCGGTTAACTGGGTGATGTAATAGGCTCCTCCCACCATCTCTAAAGCGCCCATTTTGCGCAGTTCCGTGGTAACGGTCAGGATATCGATTGGTGAAGTTTGTTGAAACAAACTGAAAATCGCTTCATAAATCTTTTGGTGCGAATCTTTGTAAAAAGAATCAGGCTTAAGGATATCGATAATCTCACTGAGAGCATTCTTTTCGAGCATAAGCGCACCGAGAACCGCCTCCTCCAGATCCAACGCCTGTGGAGGTAACTTTCCCAAACCACCGATTAAGTTATTGAGACTCGCTCTCTTCTTGGCAAAATTAGATTTGCCTGCCGCATTATTCGAAAATTCACTCTCTGTCGCCATTCCAAAAAAGGTTGATCTATTAAAAAATTGTGTGTCTTTTGACCGTGCTCGTAACGGGGAAACAAAAATATAAAAAATAAAGAGGAACCTTTCAACTATTTGTAAACACCACTTTTCAGTTGCTTCAACAATGATGCGGCAACAGCTCCGAAAGAGCGCGAAAAGGCAAGGTCTTTATCCACACTACATGTTAATAACGTGTTAATAAACAAAAAATCCTATTAGCTATCAGCTAGTTATACACATGTTAAGAACTTAGCCTCCTGTTAAAAACTGCTAAAAACAGAACAACATTAAAGCAAATATCCGTGTAAAAACTGACTATATACTAACAACCAAACAGTTATAAAAAACATCACCAATATTATTGACAAGAACCTGCTTTTTTGGTGTTTTCCAATATCGTATATTTGTTGAATGGCAAACGACACATCTACAATAAAGCCTTACAAAACGAAGGACGGTGGCAAGAAAGAGCAGGTAGCTGACATGTTCAACAACATTTCGAAGACCTACGACATGTTGAATAGAATGATGACGATGGGCATCGACACCATATGGCGTAAAAAGGCCATCCGTTCGTTGCAGAGCTTAAAGCCTCAACTGATTTTAGATGTGGCAACAGGAACCGGCGACTTTGCTATCGAATCCCTTCGTATACTCAAGCCTCATAAAATCATAGGCGTCGACATCTCTTCGGGTATGTTGGCCGTGGCGAAGGAAAAGATTGCAAAAAAAGGACTTCAGGATCGCTTTGAGGTACAGCTGGGCGATTCGGAGAAACTGCAATTTGAGGACGATACTTTCGACGCGGTTACAGTCGCCTTCGGCGTGCGCAATTTTGAAAATTTACCACAAGGACTTGCGGACATACGTCGCGTCTTAAAACCCGGAGGGCGTGCAGTGATTTTGGAATTATCAAATCCGACGGCATTCCCTATCAAGCAGTTGTATCATTTTTACTTTCATAAGTTCACCCCTGCTATGGGAAAACTGATATCGAAAGACAGCAGTGCTTATGCTTATCTTCCAGAATCTGTAGCCAACTTTCCCGATGGCAAACGGTTTGCAGCGATTACCAAGGAAGTAGGCTTTACGGAAACAAAAGTCAGACCGCAAACCTTTGGATTTTGCACAATTTATGAATGCACAAAATGATACGTCAACTGTTTTTTGCATGTGCTTCCCTTCTGCTTTCGATTCACGCGCAAGCGCAGCAGCGCATATCCTTGCCTTTTTCATCATTCTACGATGAAGATGCATGGCTATCGATGGGGCTACAGTACAACTATGTAAACAGCAGTTATCTGATCGGTCTTCAAGACAATTGGGCATCCATGGGAAGCACGGCGGTTCCTGAGAACAACGAGCTTTATATAGGCAATTTCGCATCTATTACAAGCTTGGCAGCGCACGGAATGTCTGTTGGCATTCCTATTGAGGTGAGATTTTCAGACAATCTATCTTCGACATTTGCACCAAGCTTCCGGTTTATAAACAACTCGGGCATACAATATCGGGACACCTTAACCAACAGCCAACCGGTGCTGCGCAATATGCGGCATGTAAGTGCGAACAATGCAGGCTCTAATTTCAATGCTTTTGAATTTCCATTGAATATTCGTTTTCGATCGGACGAGAAGATGCTTCGGAACAAATTTAACCGATATAGGGGCTACGTAACAGGCGGTCTTCGATATACCCGTTGGATAGACCTTGTTGGCGAATACCGAGAGTGGATGGCTAGCCCTGCAGAAAATCGTCCACAACCTTTGGTGATGAAGCCGGGCTATCTATCCTGGGAGGCTGGTTTAGGCGTGGAGATCTTCTTCCCTTTTTTCAGGGTATCGCCAGAAATAAAATTCATACAGAGTTTTGGTGATGTACTCGACAGAAACCATGCTTTTGCAAGCAACAACGCTTTCATGGCGCCACTAGGCAACACCAAACTTCGCAATATCCAATTCAGTTTAATTTTTCAATAATGATGAGAACAGTACTTATTACAGGAGCTAGTTCTGGAATTGGCCAAGCATGTGCCACCGTCCTTGCTCAAGACTCCAACTATAGGCTTCTGCTGTGTGCACGAAGACTACAACGCTTGGAGGAACTGAAGCAAAGTATTCAAAACACATATCCTTCCTGCGAGATTTTCTGCTTCGAGCTTGACGTGCGTGACCGTGAAGCGGTGGAAAGCGTTTTTACCAACCTACCAAAGGCATGGCGAGATATCGATATTTTGATCAATAATGCAGGACTCAGCCAAGGACTCGACGGCATAGCCGACGGAGATACCGGTGATTGGGACCGCATGATAGACACCAATGTAAAAGGCTTGTTATATGCTACAAGATATGCAGTTCCATTGATGGCAGGCAGCACAAATGCACACATCATCAATATCGGTTCCATTGCTGGCAAGGAGGTATACCCAAATGGCAATGTGTATTGCGCTACGAAACATGCGGTAGATGCCTTAACGAAGGCAATGCGTATCGATTTGTTGGAAAAAGGCATCCGGGTTTCTTCTATCGATCCGGGCATGGTGGAAACAGAATTTTCCGAAGTGCGCTTCAAGGGAGACAAAGAGCGGGCAAAAAATGTTTATCAAGGACTAACACCACTTTCCGGTATTGATATCGCAGAAATTATCGCGTTCGTACTATCGCGACCAAAACACGTAAACATCAACGACCTTTTGGTGATGCCCACTGCACAAGCATCGGCTACGATCGTTAAACGCGATAAGTAGTATTGTATTTATGGGGTGTTATTCCATACGTACAAATGATCATATTAATTTTTAAATTTTAACTTTTTAAATAATGTCATTAGAACAAAAAATCAATCAAGATATTAAGGCAGCCATGATTGCCAAAGACAATGCACGCCTTCGTGGCTTGCGTGCTGTAAAAGCAGCTATTTTATTGGCTAAAACAGAGAAAGGACACAGCGAAGAACTAACTGAAGAGGCTGAAATCAAAGTATTACAAAAACTGGTAAAACAACGGAAAGAATCCGGTGAAATTTACAAGCAGCAGAATCGGGAAGACTTGTTTGCCATCGAGTTCGAAGAGCAGCAAGTTATCGAGGAATATTTGCCGAAGCAATTGGATCGCGACGCTATTGAGGCGGTAATTAAGGGAATTATCAGTGAAGCGGGTGCTACATCCGTGAAAGATATGGGAAAAGTAATGGGATTGGCCAACCAGAAACTTGCTGGACAAGCCGATGGACGCACCATATCAGAAGTTGTAAAATCCCTATTGTCTTAACCGCATTATCATGGAGATTCAATGGACGGTCAAACCGTTTAGCGAGCTCAGTGCTTTACAGCTCTACCAGATCTTGCAACTGCGTATTGACATTTTTATGCTTGAGCAAAATTGCCTGTATCCCGAGTGCGACAACAAAGATCTTAAAGCGGTTCATCTATTTGGCATGCATGAAGAACAAGTTGTCGCTTATGCACGTTTGCTGCCGGAGGGCATTTCCTATGCTGATTTATCTATTGGCAGAGTGGTCGTGCATGCCGACTACCGCAAGTATGGCCTTGGCAAGGAGCTAATGCATCGTGCGATTGCTTACTGGGCATCAGAGGCGCCAACACAGGCTATCCGCATCAGTGGGCAACTTTATTTGCAGCGTTTTTATGAAGATCTTGGATTTGAAAAGGTGAGCGATGTCTACCTGGAAGATGATATCCCACACATCGAAATGGTTAAACGATAAAGAAACAGCCGGTGCACACGAAGCGCACCGGCTGTTTCTTTACAAAATATTCCTACCAAAGTCAGCGTAAACTTTACTTCTGCGGCTTTTCACCAAAATGACGATCTCGTTCAAAGGTGACCATATGTCTCTCTTTTTTTGCAGGATAAATATCCGATAGAGTAATCATGATACCAGTCTCCTCTACCTCTCCAAACTCATCGTTAAGCGCTGTCCCAAAAGTGCGCATACTAGGAGAAAGATTCATGTAAGTGTTGATCAAAGGAGGTATATTTTCTCCTAATTCACGTATTTTGGTGTTTAGTACTTTATATCCTTCCTTATACTCCAGTCCGTCAAAAATACCATGATAGTCCGAAATATCAGTCTTGTAACCAAGATTAAGTTTTTCGAACGGCAGCACAAGCTTCTCTTTATCTGGAAAATAATGCTCCATAAAATAGATTAAGAGGTCACGTGCCACGGCATTGTACTGCGGATACATGGTGACTTTTCCAAAGAGATACTTGATCTCCGGATTGATCATTACCAACGCGCCCAATCCATCCCATAGGTTATCCAAGGAGAACAAGCCTTTTCTATTATCGATCGCAGGTTGGTAGCGAGGCTGCACCCAGGAACGCCCCAACTCAAGGGTATAGGGAAGATAATCCTTTTTAAAAGTATCCGAAAACTCAAAGTAATGTGCTGTAGAAAGATGCACTTGACCATCTTTATCCACAGCATCTTCACATTTTATAACCCGATATCCCGCAATAATTTCCTCCTCTTCCGGATTCCAAGCAATCAATTGATCATAATTATGTTCACAGGTATCATTTTCATCAATATCCACCGCTAATCCCGTTCCACCTCCCGCTCCGCGGAATGTAAGTTCACGCAGACGACCGATTTCTTGCATAATGTGCGGCGCAGTATGATAGTTTACCAAATACACCTCATTATTGCCATTATTGGTATAACGCACGAAGGCTTCTCTCGTCAGTTCACTTTTTATTAACGCTCTGTCTACTGGCGCGATAATTTCTTGCATATGTTATTTTTTTTCCCCCATTCTATAAACCATCTCCCGCACTTCGCTCGCCCATTCACGTTCCGTTTTAGACTGGTCGAAATGACTGTACGGAATGCGCTCGCCAAAGCGGATAGTTACCGTTTGATTTCGTTGTGAAAACATTTCATCCGGCAAATACAGCATTTCCAAATTTGCCTTAATGCCGAATTTTTGTCTTAGTCTAGCTAAATTATAGAAAAAATTGGAATTTCTTCCATCGATGTAAACCGGAATGACATCCCTTTTATATTTTTTTGCTTTTGTAATAAAGCTTTTTTTCCACTCAAGATCTGCAATCTTCCCACCTATTTTCCTAGAAACCAACCCCGCAGGAAAAATCAACAAAGCATTTTCAGACGCGTAGGCCTGATCTATAGCCATGATACCGCTTTTCGCCTGATTGCCAACTTTATTAACAGGAATAAACAGCGGTTCCAAATTTCGGATATTCATCAGAATGTCATTCACCAAGAATTTTACATCCCGTCGAAACTGTCCAATAGCATGCATGATGGCGATGCCATCAAGCCCACCAAGAGGATGGTTAGACGCAAAAATCACATGCTCGTCTTTCGGAATATGCTCCGTTCCTTCCAGCACCACCTTAACGCCCAGCTCATGAATCAGATCATCCACGAAATCCAACCCATATTGATCCCTGAACTTCGTCATAATATAGTTGATTTCCTCTTCGTGGATTACCCGTTCCAAATAACTAATCAACGGCTTTGGAATCCACTTGGCCAACTTGGGACTTTTTTTATGGATTACTTCACGTACCTGAATAAACTTCACGTTCTCCGTTTCTTCAATCATTATATACTGGCTAAATTATGTTGTCTCGTTTTATGATGCCGTAAAATTAAGGAAAATATACATTAATGGTGTAAAAAGTTATTTACACGAGCTAGCGTAGTCTAGGATTAGCAGATAATTTATAAATTAGCCCCAAGACCGGTCTAAGGCCGTTAAACGTTTTTATTTTTATCCTGTTTAATAGTATAAATAGACGCATCATGTATATAGGCGAAATTTTATCCAAAAACCATGTTGACATCAAACCGGATGATACTATTGGGTTTGCGTTGGAAAGAATGAACGAATTTCACTGTTCACAATTGCCCGTTGTTGATGATCGTGATTTCATGGGATTAGTGTCCGAGGATGATTTGTTCACGGCGCATGATGAAACGCAGCCGGTGCGAAGCCTTTCCGTGTCCCTGCGTTTTGTTTATCTGTACACCTATCAGCACAGCTATGATGCGCTTCAATATATGGCAGCACATAAACTGTCCATCCTACCGGTATTGGATAAAGATAACGCGTTTATTGGTGTGCTTACCTTAACCGAATTACTGCACGCGCTCAACGAAACACTGGGCAATAATGAGGCCGGTGCGATCCTTGTTTTGGAATTTGGCAAACATGATGTATCCTTTTCCCATATCGCGCATCTCTTTGAATCTGAAAATATTCGTATTCTCAATACTGCGGTACGTGAAATTCCGGAGACGACAAAGATCGAGATGACCATAAAAGTTGACAAAAAAAATATATCAAGCCTTGTAGCATCGCTATGGCGATTCGACTATGTGGTGAAAGCTACATTCAATGATGGCAGCCAAGATTCCGATATTCAAGAACGCTACGATATCTTGATGAATTATTTAAATTTATAAGAATAGCCTATTTTTTAGCATCTTTGCATAAGTTCTGTCAAAACAATCTCGCATGCAAAGAAAATCCATCGCGATATATGGAAGGGCTTTCAATTCGTCCGTCGTCCCATATGTCGAGCAGCTCTTTTCGTATTTAAAAGAAAAGGATATTCTGATTTATATCCATTCGGATTTCTATGACTTCCTGAAACAGCAATTTGACTGCCCAAACGACTTCCTACTGTATTACAGCCACCAAGATTTGCCTACGAGTATTTTATTTTTATTGAGCTTGGGCGGCGACGGCACGATGTTATCTGCCGTTTCACAGGTTCGCGACTCCGGCATTCCCATTGCAGGGATAAATTTCGGTCGACTAGGCTTTTTAGCATCGATCCATAAGAGTGAGATCATTCAAGCATTAGACGACATCTTTTCCGGCAATTATACCTTACAGGCACGTGACCTCCTTGAAGTGAGCGGTAGTGACAGCAAGATTTTCGGACATGAGAATTTTGCGCTCAATGATATCACGGTTTTCCGGCACGACACCTCTTCGATGATTACCATCAACGCCACATTGAATGGAGAGCTGTTGAATTCGTATTGGGCGGATGGGATTATCATCGCGACACCAACGGGATCGACGGCATATTCATTGAGTTGTGGTGGCCCGATCATTATGCCTGGGAGCGGTAATTTCGTGATCACACCTATATCTCCACACAACCTCAATGTGCGACCGATCATTATTTCCGCAGAGAGTGAACTGGAACTAGAAATCGAAAGCCGAACAGACAAATACATCCTCAGTTGTGATTCCAAAAGTGAAACGCTAGAAACGAAAACAAAACTGCATATCCGACGTGCCCCATTTCGCATACACCTAATTCGACTCGCGTCTGACAGCTTTTTTAGTACATTACGTAAAAAACTACTGTGGGGACTTGATGTTAGAAACTACTAAAGCACCACGATTTTAACATAAATAGATAAGACCTTATTATTTAAAACAGCTATCTTTACCGCAAAAAACTCCTAATTTGAAACACATTGCCCATATCCTTGCTGCCTTAGCTTTACACGCTTGGTCACCGTCGTTTGCGCAGCAATGGGAGCTGGGAGGCAATGTAGCAGCGACAGGCTTTATGGGCGACATCAACCCCACGAATCCATTTTATTTTAAAAGTGCTGCAGGAGGAATACAGGTAACCTATAACTTCAATCCTACTTGGGGAATACAAACGAGCTACCAGTACCTACATCTCAACGGTTCGGACCGCGATAGTAAGGATTCGTACTTACGTGCACGTGGACAAGTATTTAACAACCAACTTCATGAACTTTCGATACGTGCGAACTTCAATTTTTTTCGATTTATAGCAGGCCGCGCGGTAAATCGCTATACGCCCTACCTATTTGCCGGCATAGCCGGTATATCGCATCGCCCGTATATATACACACAAGATGGCAGTCGCCATCGTATGGAGGATCTGCAGCTACAGCAAGAATCAACTGTCCGAGGTATTGCCCTTGCTTTACCGCTGGGTATCGGCTTTAAATATAATGTGAAAGGACCTTGGTCCCTAGGTGCGGAATTGGGCTATCGCGTAGCGTTTGAAGATAATTTGGATAATATCGCAAATAACTATCCGACAACGGACCAGTATCCGGCAGACTATGCCTCTGCCTTCCCAGAAATGGATCGCCTTTGGTGGGAATCTGTCGCTTATCCAGCAGGAAATGACAGTGCCAATTACGCGGGCAAACCAAAAGGAAATAGTCGCCCTAACGATGGGTACATGACAGCTGCTGTGACATTGACATACACGTTTATTAGTAAACGTTGCTATTGGTGGAACTAGGTCTTATTATTTAAGAAGTGAAAATGAGTTTTAAAGAGAAAATAAATAAAGAAAAGCTTCCTGCACATATTGCCATCATTATGGACGGCAATGGTCGATGGGCCAAAGGGATCGGTAAACTACGTATATTCGGCCATCAGAATGGCGTTTCCGCTGTGCGCGAAGCCATGGAGGGCTGCGTGGAAATTGGTGTAAAACACCTTACTTTATACGCTTTTTCATCAGAAAACTGGAATCGCCCCAAGCTAGAGGTTAAAGCGCTAATGGAGCTTTTGGTAAATACATTAGCAAAAGAAACCAAAACGTTTATGGACAACGGAATTCGCCTTAATGCCATCGGCAGCATTAAGGATCTTCCGAAGAATTGCCAAGCTAAACTCACCGATACCATTGAAATCACAAAGAACAATGATGCCTGTGTACTGACCTTAGCGCTTAGTTACGGCGCGCGAGCAGAACTGGTGGAAGCCACAAAGGCCATCACACAAAAAGTGCTTAACGGAGAACTCCAACTGGCTGACATTGATGAAAAAACCATCAGTGCAAACCTATTTACAGCAGACATGCCGGATCCGGATCTTATGATTCGCACAAGTGGAGAACAACGCATAAGCAACTACCTGCTCTACCAAATGGCTTACACCGAATTTGTATTTTTGGAGAAAATGTGGCCCGAATTTACTAGGGAAGATCTGTACGAAGTAATATACAACTACCAGCATAGAGAAAGAAGATTTGGGAAAACGAGCGAACAATTGTAATATTTAATTTACCTTTGCAGCGTTAATTAAATACCTAATTAATAGCTTGGTTATTAATTATTTTCTTTTAACAAAAATTAACAACAGATTGGTGTACTTTAGCACCGAGAAAATTGAATAAATGAAGCGCATATTATACTTAATAACATTCACCTTACTTATTGGAGGCCAACAATTATTCGCACAGATTCGTGGCAACAACCCCATTAACCTGAATGATCCAGACGAGATAACCTATTTGGATCCTAAGAATTATGTTATCGGCGGTGTTCGTGTAACCGGTACGGAATATCTAGACGGAGAAGTTTTGATTACTATTTCGAAACTGGTCGTAGGTCAATACATCGAAGTACCTAGTGAGGCTACCGCGAATGTCGTGAAGACATTGATGGGCCAAAATCTGTTTGATGATGTGCAATTATATGCCGAACGTATTCAAGGAGAGAATATCTTCTTGGAAATACGTGTTCGAGAACGTCCTAGGCTAACACGTATAGACATCCACGGTCTAAAAAAAGGGGAAACTGACGAAGTGCGGAAGCGCCTCAACACCAACTCTGGGAAAATTGTTAACGAGAACTTGATCAAAACCACGCGCGCAACCATCCAGAAATTTCTACGCGAAAAATCATACCTCTATCCGGAGGTTAAAATCCGCACGGAAAAGGATACTGCGCAGTCCAATAATGAGATTGTTATCGTAGATGTGGAGAAGAACAAGAAAATCAAAGTACATCGCGTGCATTTCGAAGGCAGTGAAGCTTTCTCTGATGGACAGTTGCGCAAATATCTTAAAGGTGTAAAACCTCGCCGTTGGTACCGCATTTTTGGACCGGGTAAATTCAAAGACGACAAGTATAAAGAAGCAAAGGAAAATCTTGTAGCCAAAATGCAGGATAAAGGATACCGTGATGCCCAGATATTAAGCGACAGCGTTGTGCGTTATGACAACAATGAGGTGGATATCTATCTGAATCTGCACGAAGGACCTCGCTATTACGTTGGTAATATCCAATGGTCAGGAAACTCCAAGTACAAAGACTCTGTGCTTAATTTGATCTTAGGTATTGAAAAAGGTGACGTATACAGCGAAGAAAAACTGACGACCAAGCTAACTGGTCCTACAAGAAATAGTGACGATATTAGTGCGCTCTACCAAAACGATGGATACCTTACGTTTAGCGTACAGCCAATAATCAAAAGAATTTATAACGACACGGTAGATGTGGAGATTGTCCTCAGTGAAGGTAAACAGTTTACGATCAACAATGTTATTGTAAAAGGAAATGACGTCACGAATGACAAGGTTGTATTGCGCTCTATCTACACGAAGCCAGGACAAAAATTCTCCCGGGAAATGTTGATGCGCAGTGTGCGGGAGATATCACAGCTGGGCATGTTTGATGAACAGAAAATAAATCCTGTCCCAACCAACCTGAACTACGAAGAAGGCACCACCGATCTAGAGTATACCGTAGCTGAAAAGCCATCCGATCAAGTAGAGCTTTCCGGAGGTTACGGTGCCGGGCAAGTCATTGGTACGTTGGGGTTAACATTCAACAACTTCTCAACAAGTAACTTCTTTAAGAAAGATGCTTGGAAACCTTTACCGCGTGGTGACGGCCAAAAATTCAGTATACGTGGACAAACATCCGGAAAACGTTACCAGTCGTATAATTTTTCGTTCTCTGAGCCTTGGCTTGGAGGTAAAAAGCCTATCTACTTTGGTTTGAATGCCTATACGTCTAACTCATCCTTCGGTGGATTTAACTACCTCACTGGACGTCAAATGGTTAGCGATTCGGAACTTAACCGTATTTGGATGACAGGGGTAACAGCAACGTTAGGTAAACGTTTGCAATGGCCAGACAACTACTTTCAGATCAATACCTCACTGTCCTTCCAACGCTATAAATTGCAGAATTACGGAAACTACTTCCTATTCTCGGATGGTACAGCATACAACATCAACATTACACAAGAAATCAGTCGAAACTCGGTGGATGCACCAATCTACCCTACTTCGGGATCCAACTTCCGCTTTTCGGTGCAGTTGACGCCTCCATACTCATCATGGAACAGTATCAATTACCAAACAGCGCCGGATAACGAACGTTATAAATGGACCGAGTACCACAAGTGGAAATTCGACAGCCAGTGGTATACAAAAATTGCCGGTAAACTTGTGTTGAAAATGCAAGCACAATTTGGTTACTTGGGTAATTACACGTCTAGAACGCCAACGTCTACATTTGAACGCTTTAAACTGGGTGGTGACGGAATGCAAGGTTTTGACTTCTTACAAGGATCCGAGATCATTGCGATGCGCGGTTACGCCAATGGTACTATCATTCCAGAATCTACGGGTAACCTCAACCAAAATATTGCGATCCAATCTGGTAGTCCGATTTATACCAAATACCAACTGGAGTTGAGACACCCTGTAATGCTTAACGAGCAGGCTACCGTTTTCGTGCTCGCTTTCGCTGAAGGAGGAAACACCTGGAATAAATTCAGCGAGGTGAATCCATTCAAACTTCGTCGTTCAGCGGGTGTGGGCGCACGTATCTTCCTTCCTATCTTCGGTATGTTGGGAATCGATTACGGACATGCTTTCGACCCTATCCCCGGTATCCAGTCCAACCGCTGGAGACAGAACTTCACGTTTAGTATCCTACAAAATATGGGCGGATTCTAAAAATTGTCATCAGTCATCCAACTAAAAGAACATCCCTTGCCTTCCAGACAAGGGATGTTTTTTTATAAGGCGCCTCCATTGCCTATCCGCAGGGAGAAGCGCAAACCTTTTTATAGGCCAATATCACCAATTATACTTCTCAGGGATAGTAGTTAAATTTTGTTAAAGCTTCAAATATCCGTTTTATTTACTCCTTTTTTGCTATTTTTGCCAAGAGAAAGAGCTTCAATCTGTTAGCAAAATATTTTTAGCTTTTAAACTTTTTGGAACCATAATTGTCTTAAGATTTAAAAGCTAGCGAGTAGCATTTGCAAAGAATTAATCGTTTCTTTGGTGGTATGTGAA
Organism: Sphingobacterium bambusae; assembly: GCF_033955345.1. Classification (NCBI taxonomy): domain Bacteria; kingdom Pseudomonadati; phylum Bacteroidota; class Sphingobacteriia; order Sphingobacteriales; family Sphingobacteriaceae; genus Sphingobacterium; species Sphingobacterium bambusae. The sequence goes on along the minus strand of NZ_CP138332.1, from coordinate 4,284,429 downwards.
AACAAAAAACCTAGAAAAGCAACTTATTCAAAACAATAGAAGCAGTAAACTCAAGAAAACAACATGTATATGAAAAAAATAGTTTTTATCATTGCCTTCGTCGCTTTATCCGTTAGTGCAGCCGTTGCACAACGTGTGGCTTATGTAGACTCTGAATATATCCTCAAACATATCCCGGAATATGTTTCTGCACAGAAACAACTCGACGATCTATCCACCAACTGGCAGGAAGAAGTAGACAAGCAATATGGTGAAATTGAAAGACTTTATAAAGCTTATCAAAACGACCAAGTATTGTTGAACGACGATATGCGCAAACGCCGTGAGGACGAAATTGTCAACAAAGAGAAGCAAGTGAAAGAGTTCCAACGTCAGAAATTTGGTTTCGAAGGCGATTTGTATAAGGAACGTATCAGACTCGTACAACCAGTTCAGGATCGCGTAGCGAAGGCCATACAAGATGTGGCAAATGCGCAGGGTTTGGATTTGATTTTAGATAAAGGAAGCGAAGTAACTTTTCTGTTCGCCAATCCGAAATTGGATAAAAGTAATGATATCATTACAAAACTAGGTTTTAAACCGGATCCTAGCTTGGCGAATTAATTTTTTTGTTTATACTTGAATAAAATTTGAGATTAATTATTAACGTTGTATAAAAAACAAAAGCAGTGCTGTACTTAGTGATGGCGCAACAGATTAAAATGGAAAGAATGAAAAATTTATTTAGAAGTGTAGCTTTAGTGGCGGTGGTTTTCCTAGGTGCGCAGCAAGTAAGCGCGCAGCAAAAAATTGGTCATGTCAATGCAGATGAAATCTTCCAGATGACAGCTGAGTTCAAAACGGCTAACGAGCAGTTGAGAACCTTGAATGATACAAAAACGAAAGAGCTACAGGGGATGTACGAGGAGTTTCAAAAGAAACAAAACGATGCGAACGAAAAATTGAGAAACCGTAGTGAGGCAAATAAAGCGACCGTTGACGCAGAATTGCAAACTTTAGGACAAGATCTTCAAAGCATGGAGCAACGTATCCAAGAAGTTCAACGTGTAGCTCAAGAGGATCTTGGTAAGAAACAACAAGAATTGTTGACTCCTATCCAAACGAAAGTAATGAATGCGATCAATGCTGTAGCAAAAGAGAAAGGCTACGCTTACGTATTGGATACATCGAATGGGAACGTTCTTTACTTCCAAGGTGGAGAAGATATCTCTGCTGACGTAAAAACTAGATTAGGTATTGCTGCAAACGCAACACCAGCTACTCCAGCAGTTCCTCCAGCAAGATAATCGGACGAGCATTTGATAAAAAAAGAGATTGCATGTTGCAATCTCTTTTTTTATGGTACAAAATTAAACAGTTTCCCATCTAATCCTGCTTCCACCAGATGTCCGCATAGGTGTCCGGATTTTTCTTAAACTGGCCATGCACATAGGGACATAGTGGCTTGATCATCAATCCCTCTTCCCTAGCCTTTCGAACCAGCTCATCTAGCAGCAATTTAGCATAGCCTTTACCAGCGTGAATAGCATCTACCTCCGTATGATAAACAGTAAGCAGCTTATGTCGGATAAAGATATCCATTTTACCGGCCTGTTTAGCCTCGGAAAAGAGGATCAATTCCCCTCGTCTCTTATCGGCAAGTCTGACTTCAAAGGTTTGCATCATAAAAACGTTGTTGTTAAAAGCTATTCACCGGTTATCATTATTCCCTCTTCAATCGCATCCCATAATGCGATACGTTTGATTAACGCCTCCTTTGCAGTATCTCTAATTTCCTGCCATTTAACCTCATCGTCTCCAGCGAGCTCCAAAATCATCTGCATAGCAAGTGGACCATGTTCATCAGCATCGAGCTCGATATGCCGTTGAAAATAGTATATGAACTTGCTTAGATCAGTATCTGGCGCTCCTTCCTGTATGCCATTTAAGATAGAGGTAAACATATCTGGAATCAGATCCTCGCGTCCAAATGTAAATGCAGAAGCAATCTTGTGAGATTCGCCATCTTCGATTATCAGGAAGGTGAAACGTAAGAAGTCTTTGATACGCTCGTCTACACTTAGCTGATCGATCGCCTCCGCCAAAGATTTCCCCGAGCGAATCTCCTGCACCAACTGCAACACAGGGGCGGTATCTGCCCCCATACCTTCCATCGCATCCAAATACATTTCAAAATGACTAAGCCGGCGCCCGTCAATATATTCATCGGATTCCTCGGCCAAAACGATTTCATTTATTAAATAGCGTATAGAAGGCAGATCACTTGCAAACCAAGGAACTTGAACACAAGTAATCTTTATTTGCAGTGCTTTTAACAAAGACATAAAATCCCAAACCGCATAAACATGCCCCTCCGTGAACTTTTGTAAATGTGCTACCTGTGTTATTTTTCTGTATAAAGGATGTTGCAATAAGATGCTACGTTCCGCAGCGATAAAATCATTGACAGCTTGAATTTCTTTCATAATCAAAAATACGAATCAAAGCGACAAAGCCTCTTATCGAGGAAGATATAAAAGAATAATTTAGGCAAATTTTCAGAAAAATGACTTCAAAAAGAAGAAGCTGGACAATGAGGTAATAAAATCTAACAATTTTTATACTAAGGTAACTCCGATAATTCGGTAAGCAGTTCACGTAGTTTATTTTTGGGAAATACCTTATAGAAACCAGAGGATAACATCGCTTCTTTTTCCTTCTCATCGCTTGAAGATGTGAAGCCATATATTTTCACAAAGGGAAAACGTAGCAAGAGATCTTTGGCTGCAGACAGGCCATCCATATTAGGCATATGCAAGTCCAAGATGGCAACATCGGGAATTTCCTGTATTTCGCTGAGATCGTGAAGCAGTTCTTCACCATCCTTGGCTTTAATAAGTAATTGTAGTCGCACAAACTTGCTCATCAAACTTTCCAACAGAAAGTGGTGAATGTCCGAGTCGTCAGCGAACACGATTTTGACAGATCTATTCATTTTCATAAATCGATGTTATTGGTATGCATCCATAAACACTTTCCGCTCCAAGCGGCCGAGCGTGCGGTGATACGAAGGACAATGATAGAACATTCCATAGCCGATTTATGTTTTTGCTTTCCCCCTAATTTATACCTATTTTTGCAAAAATGAAATTCCTAAAGCACATATTGCGTCTCCCCTTTTTCAGCACTTATTATTGCTTAATACTTGCTCGGCGCCGTGATGTGTACGATTAGAAAGCACTGTATCAAAGCATTTACAATTTTCTATACACAAGCCCGAGCTTACCGCTCGGGCTTTTTTTATTTTAATTTTTATAAAAATGTTACACAAACTACGTGAAAATGTGGAGATTATTCTCCCCGAACAGGGTCTTCAAGAGAAGATTCAACAAGCGTCCGACGAAAACCGACCATTAACGATCAAGTTAGGCTTTGACCCCACCTCGGCAGATCTTCATCTTGGGCACGCTGTCGTACTCAAAAAAATTCGCCAATTTCAAGATCTAGGCCATCATATCGTTATCGTCGTGGGCAGCTTTACTGCACGCATTGGAGACCCTACAGGCAAGAACAAATCTCGTATTCCGTTAACCATAGACGAGGTTGAACACAATGCCCAAACCTACATACAGCAGTTATCTCGCATCATCGATGTTCAGAAAGCGAAGGTTGTTTTCAATTCGGATTGGTTGGATCAACTTTGTTTTTCCGACATAATACAGATTATCTCTCGCGTAACGGTAGCGCAGTTGTTACACAGGAATGATTTCAACAAGCGTTTCACCGAAAACAGTCCCATTTCCATGCATGAATTGCTTTACCCGATACTGCAGGGATACGACTCGGTCCATATAAGCTGTGACATCGAGATGGGAGGAACGGATCAGCTTTTTAATTGCACTATGGGAAGGCAGTTGCAGGAAACATATGGTAAGAGTCCACAGATCGTGCTATGCATGCCTTTGTTGAAAGGTACCGACGGGAAGGAAAAAATGAGCAAGTCTCTTCATAACACGATCGGATTAACGGACACCCCTCAAGATATGTATGGAAAAACCATGTCGATTCCTGACAGTCTTATCCCAGAGTTTATTCGGTTAACGACAGATTTTACACCAGATAAGCAGCAGGCGCTATTCGACCGCTTAGCAGCGGGAGAAAACCCCATGCTGATTAAAAAACTTATCGCCATGAATTTGGTCACCCAATATCACGATGTCGCACATGCCGAAAAAGCCCAGACATTTTTTGAGCAACAATTCCAAAGGAAAAGTTTCTTTGAAAAACACTTTAAAGCAGTGAAATCAGCCTCCGTGCTAACCGAGTCAAACTCAATATCGCTTTTGGATTTATGTGTGAAACTACAAACCGACAAATCTAAGTCAGCCATACGGCGACTTATTGAAGGTGGTGCTGTAGAAATTGACCAGAGAAAACATCAAAATCCCGAAATGTGCATCTCTCCTACCACAGGTATGAAGATCCGTATAGGAAAGCAAGGCTACTTCGAACTCGTTGATTAGTATTCGCTAGTGGTAAAAGAGCAGGAAACTCTTGTTCTTTTACCTACCTGCAACAGTCCGAATTGTTTATCTTCGCTAGTAGTGAAGAATCATAATCGTTTCCAATGAAAGAACAATGTTTGCATCTGCTAAGACTAGTATCCTATTTCGGCATCATCCTTATCTTTATTATAGGGGGGAGCGAGGTGTCTAACGCGCAACAAGTTGTTAGTGAGGTGGCGAAGAAATATGAGGCTACCGTACCGAAAAGCGAACGTCGTGCACAAGCTGCAGGACCATATGCCCAAGCTCTCTTCTTCAACCAACAAACCGATAAGGCAATAGCGATTCTTCGAGATAACTTGCAACATGCGACGCATTTCCAAGACAGTCAGTATGCAGCTTATCTCTCGGCTATCCTAGCCATGAACTACAGAATATTAGATGATATACCGAGCTCCAATCAATACAGTGCGCTCGCGGAAAAATATGCAAGGCAATCCAAAAGTATGGAAATAAAGGGATATGTTGCCTATTGTCAAGGTTGGCTACACATCCGAAATGGAAATGAAAACGAGGCTGTACGTTACTTTCTGGAAGGCTTAAACGACTTCGACAAAGCCCAACCTTCTGCTACATTATTAGCGAGAACCACATCCATATTGACCGAGCTGGCATCCATTTATGCTAATTGGAAAGAATACGGTTTGCAGGAAAAGTACAGTAAACAAGCGTTAGAGATTGCTATCAAACAAAAAGACGCTTCTACAATCTTTCGCACGTATATGTTGATGGGCCATATGTACGAACAGCAATATATTAATAAGGACAAAAGTTTGCGTGTTCGCAACCTGGCAGAGCAGTATTATTTGAAAGCTATCAATTTCTATCTCAGCCACGAGGCCGAGATCCCCTTTCAATCTGATCTATCTTATGCAGCCATCAATCTCGCCAACCTTTACATGCGCTATTACGATGATGAACAAAAAGCAAAAGCTATGCATTACGCGTACTTGGCAATAGAGAAAGCTCAAAAATCGGAACACTACACGCAAATCGCATCAGCCTATGGCATCCTTGCAGAGATCGAACTCAAAGAAAACAAATTGAGCGATGCGAAGGCTCATCTTTTAAAATCGTTGTCTGAAATAGTTAAAGATCCACTGGCGGATGAACGGATCTTGATGAACATCAACCTTAGTTTATCGGAAATTTTTGAACGTGAAGGACATCTAGAAGATGCTATCCACTATTATAAAGAATACATAAGACTATTCTCAGCGGTATACGACACAGAGAAAATGGAGCAGGGACGTCGACTGGAAGCACAGTTCGAAGTTGAGCGTAAAGAACAACGGATGCTCCGCATGCAGCTGGAAGCAGACAAAAAAGAACAACAAATCAACCTTATGCATATCCTCGGTTTACAACGAGAGCAGGAGCTCCAAAACTCCAAGCTCAATGAGGACAATCAGCGTAAACGATTAGAACTGGTCAATCTAGAAGCAGACAAGCAATCGCAGGAACTCAGACTGTCGCGCATGGAATCACAACAACGAGCTCAAGACATCTTAACGGTACAAAATGAGCTATCTTATAAAGACAAGATATCTCGAAATTACGGCATTTTAGCAGCCTCCCTGTTTTTGCTATTGCTGGTTTTGGGTTATGCTTTTCAGCAGCGTTCGAAAACAATGCGCCAAAAAGAAGAGCTTCACCATATCACCTTGGAAAAGGAACGGCAACATTCAAAGATATCCAACCTTACTGCTATGCTAGAGGGACAAGAACAAGAACGCGGACGTTTAGCTCGTGACCTGCACGATGGACTTGGAGGTCTTCTTTCGGGCACCAAGATAAACCTTTCACAGGTGGTAGGCCGCATACATAGCCCTGAACGTGTTGAAGTTGAGCAATCATTGGCGCAATTGGATAGCGCGGTGAATGAACTTCGCCGCGTGGCGCACAACCTGATGCCCGATCTATTAAAAAAATACGGTCTAGAAGAATCCCTATCCGATTATGCTACGCGGATGACTAATCCAAATTTAGAAGTCAGCACACAGTTCCTTCACTATACGGGACGCCTCAATGAAGAACAACAGCTTATTATCTATCGCATCATTCAAGAATTGGTCAACAATGCCGTCAAACACGCAAAGGCAAATCAAATCCTGATTCAAGTTGTGGAAGAAGAGCGTAAATTGGCCGTAACCGTCGAAGACAATGGCCGCGGCTTTGATGTGCAATCGGCGCAAGCAAAAAAATCGGCTGGATTGCTCAATATACAGTCCCGTATCAGTTTTTTAAAAGGAAATTTGGATATCCAGTCATCCCCATCACTAGGTACAACCGTGGAGATTGATTTCCCTATAGGCTAAAAAAGAAATCCCTAAACTTCTGGGAAAAGCTTAGGGATTGGCACGAACTATTATAACCAAATGCTTCGATGACTTTACGAAACCGTAGCCTTTGCTGCCCAAAGCTACAAGCTAATTAGGAAATGTCCTATCCCTGAAAACAGGTATATTCATCTTCTTTTTCAGTCCGAGCTGTAGTACGTGGCAACATAGGTTTTAAGCCCAGCTTAGCCAACATACTTAAATCGTCGTCCATACTCGGATTGGGCGTAACCAATAGCTTTGCATCGTCTCCAGTAAAAATAGAGTTCGCACCGGCCATAAAACACCAAGCTTGCTCCTGTTCCGACATTTCCATGCGCCCAGCGCTCAGACGAACCATTGAAGCAGGCATGGCAATTCGCGCCGTCGCAACCATGCGTACCATATCCCACGTATCCACCTTAGGTTGATCCGCCAATGGCGTTCCGGCCACTCGAGATAACGCATTGATCGGCACCGACTCGGGATGTTGTTCCATCGTTGCCAATGTACAAAGCATCGCAATACGATCTGCCGTAGACTCCCCCAGACCAATAATCCCTCCGGAACAAACCGTGATTCCCGCTCTACGAACATGGGCAATAGTCTCTAGACGATCATCGAAAGTACGCGTGGAGATGATTTCTTTGTAGTACGATGCCGAGCTGTCTAAATTGTGATTATAGGCATATAGCCCGGCCTCCTGTAATCGTTTCGCTTGTTGGGCGGTCAACATACCGAGCGTACAGCATACCTGCAACCCTAATCCATTTACGGCTTTTACCATATCCAAGACCTTGTCAAAATCACGATTGTCGCGTACCTCTCGCCAAGCCGCCGCCATACAGAACCTCGTTGCGCCTTTCTCCTGTGCACGTTTTGCGTGAGCTAAAACAGTTTGGATTGGCAACAAACCATGAACAGGCGTATCCGTGTGGTAACGTGCCGCTTGCCCGCAATACGAACAGTCTTCAGGACAGCCGCCAGTTTTCACGGACAGTAATGTAGATAACTGAATCTCGTCCGAGCGATGCCATAATCGATGTACGGCCGCTGCCGTATAGATCAAATCAAGTAGCGGTCTTTTGTAGATAAATAGCAACTCATCATTCGTCCAATCGTGGCGTATTTCCTTATTATTTTTAACCATAGCACTCCATATTATTCTTCTCTTTCCATGGGACTCAAGGGATCAACTCATGAAACCATCCTCTATTGTTGGCATTTTGTTTCAAGGTTTCCAACAAATGTAGTATCTTGCCGGCAGGTGCAAAGGTGCCGGTTTTAATAATATGCCTAGTCCGGTTGATATTCCCTATCGTAGTTTTATTCAAATCGACAGAAAGTCGAGCACGCCGGTCTACCTGCAGATAGCCAACGAGTTTATCAAAGCGATTCAACGAAACACTCTTTCTGCGAATAGCAAGCTTCTAGGGACGCGTGCACTCAGTAACCTGTTGGGTACACACCGCAATACGATCGTTGCTGCTTATGACGAATTGGCTGCTCAAGGTTGGATCAGCATACAACCTAACAGCGGAGCCTACGTATCCGCAGCATTACCTATTGATGAAAAACGGAAGATCAATAAAGCTACTTATCCCGCGGCTACCGGATTTAGCTTTAAGCAATCTCTCCTGTTAGACAGTCCTTACGAACAGGGGAATTTTCAGTACATCCTCAATGACGGCACACCAGATATCCGTTTGACACAAATTGACGATCTTTCCCGTATCTATAGCTCCACCATAAAACGAAAAGGCAATCGCCGAAAGATGGACTACTATAATCAAGAAGGCAGCGAATACTTTAAAGAACAACTGCTGGCTTACCTACATCTTTCACGTGGACTTCACGTGTCTTCGACAAATGTATTGATCACGCGCAGTACGGAGATGAGTCTTTTTATCATCTCGGAGATTCTCCTCAAACCGAATGACAAGGTTGTGGTCGCTGAATTGAGCTATTTCTCCGCCAACATGATTTTCCAAAAGAACGGCGCCAGCATCCAGACGATACCAATAGATGATGAAGGCATGGATACCGATTCCCTAGCGCGGCTCTGCGAACACATGTCAATCAGGATGGTTTACGTCAGCGCGCAGCATCATTACCCTACGACTGTCACCCTAAGTGCTAAAAGAAGGATAGCGTTATTGGCACTTGCGGAAAAATATGGTTTTGCCATTGTAGAGGATGATCAAGATTACGATTTCCACTATAATAAACAGCCGATGTTACCTATCGCCACGGCCGATACGAAAGGAATGGTAATCTATGTAAGTTCCTTCGGAAAGTCATTGGTGCCAGGATTCCGTACCGGTTTTATCGTTGCACCGGAAAATTTGATGTTGGAAATGCGTAAACATTTAGGGATTATCGATCGACAGGGCGATGTGTTGATGGAACAAGCTTTGGGCGAAATGATCGAAGAAGGTGTGATACATAGGCACCTTAAAAAATCATTGAAGATATATAAAGAAAGAAGAGATCAAATGGCAGAGCTGTTGCAGCATGATTTCTCATCGTATCTACATACAAACATCCCTACTGGGGGGCTAGCATTTTGGCTAGAATTCAAGGTTCCAATCAATTTATTAAAACTCAGCAGAGATTGTGCTCAAAAAGGCCTATTCTTACCAAAAACCAACTTATACCAAAGTAAACGGATTACCGGAATGCGGATAGGCTTTGGAAATCTCAACAGTGAAGAGCTTTCAAGAAGCTTGTTCTTACTGAAAAGTAGCTTGGACAGCTTGAATTAAAAGCCGAAGCTCAGCTGCCCTCCTTCCAAGCCTGGTTTTGACTCGTTACCAAAAGGTATTTCTAAAAAAGGAACGTACTGTTTCTTCTCCCCGTCAAAGTGACGTAACACAATCCCTTTGCAGAAAAAATCAAAATCCAATGTCTTGAATTCATCTTGATTTTTAACCTCGCGAAGATTGTCCATATCTAATCCACGACTAATCGTTAAATGTGGAGACTTACTCTTGTCAACACGCGTTACTTTCTCCGCCTCTGCTATGACGTTACGCATTTTCTGCAAAAGAAAGGCTTTCGACTGTACGGTGGGGTCAATAAAAAAGGTGCCGGAATTTGGGTAAGTAGAGAAACTATCGAAATAGATGTGTTGTGCATGTTCGTAACGCATACGCTCAGCCAGTAAGGCAATCACACGTTGTAACTGTTCTTCCGTAACCTCCATTCTGCAGATAGTAACGTGCGCCGTGGAATGGCAACTTGGGTACCATTTGTTCAATAGACGTTTTACACGCTCCTTTACAGCAGCGATAAAGCGAATACCTTTTTCACAAGGTTGAAAGACAATAGATATATATTCCGTAGCCATAGGTATGCAATAAAAATGACATCTTACAAGTTACGAAATTCGATGTATATAAAAAATACTATTTGGTTTTTAAAATATCGTTGTTTCCACCTTTACTACTAATCGAAGGTTTGCCTGATTTCGTTGCCGACAACTTGTATTGTACGGTATTATTACCACCATCAATGGTTACTGAGCTAATCTTGTCGACATAAACCTCATTATTCATGCCATTAATAATAACATTTTTCAATCCCCCTTTTGCATACACGATATTGTTTGATCCAGCGATCTGTAAAGTCTCATCCCCTACCGTAGAAATGGTCTTTTCAATCTTCATTCCCTCCACCTTGACTACTTTGCCGTGGCTATAGATAATGATCAAGTCATTTTTAGGCGGATTTAACTCATTAGATTGCTTAGATGATGCTTGAACCATAAAAGTTCCAACACAAACGAAGTTTAGTAGAAAAATTGCGAAGATTCTCATAATGTAGCAATTTATTACGTGTGATTAGTAATTCAAATTTAAGTAAAAAAATGAAACAACGAAATAATCGCCCTATAATTAACACAATTTAACACGGTTTTAACGCGAAAATTGGAAGGTTTTGTTTGTTTGGCAACGAGTAGAAAAAATCCAAATCCCAGTAGATTGTAGGCCATAAAAAAAGGAGTCGATAAACGACTCCTCTCCTAAATATCTAACAAATTGATAACGGTTTAAAACTCTATTTTACGGCGTCAACAACTGCTTTGAAAGCATCAGGATTATTTAAGGCTAAATCAGCTAACACCTTACGGTTTAAGCCAATGTTTTTAGCGTTTAATTTACCAATCAACTGCGAATAAGAAATTCCGTGTTGACGAGCACCTGCGTTGATACGCTGAATCCATAAAGCTCTGAACTCGCGTTTTTTGGTTTTACGGTCGCGGTATGCGTACTGTAAACCTTTTTCTACTGTATTTTTAGCAATAGTATAAACTTTGCTTCTTGATCCGAAATAGCCTTTAGCTAATTTCAAGATTCTTTTTCTTCTTCTTCTCGAAGCTACTGCGTTAACCGAACGTGGCATATGAATTAAATTTAGTTTGGCATGAGGTGTTGCGTTTTACAGCAAGCTTACAACCTAATACCCGGTCAAAAAATTATTTTATTAAAAAGGGTAAAACTTACTTACCTATAGCAAGCATACGTTTTACATTACCCATGTCAGCTTCATGAACATAACCGGTTTTTGTCAAGTTACGTTTTTGCTTTGTGGTTTTCTTTGTCAAGATGTGGCTTTTGTAAGCGCTTTTTCTTGCAATTTTACCTGTTCCAGTCAATTTAAAGCGTTTTTTCGCGCTGGAATTGGTTTTTACTTTTGGCATAATCTTATAAATTTTATATCAACCTGTTAGAATCTTTATTTTTTTACCGCTTTTGGAGCCAATGTTAAAAACATGCGTTTACCTTCCAATTTCGGGAACAGCTCTACTTTACCATAGTCTTCTAAAGCTTGGGCAAAACGCAATAAAAGAATTTCACCCTGTTCTTTAAAGACAATGGCACGTCCCTTGAAATGAACATATGCGCGCACCTTCTCTCCACTTTCCAAAAATTTCATGGCATGCTTAAGCTTAAACTCAAAATCGTGATCGCTGGTGTTAGGACCGAAACGGATCTCTTTGATGACTGTTTGCTTGGCATTCGCCTTGATTTCTTTTTGTTTCTTTTTCTGTTCGTAAATAAATTTACTGTAGTCGATTATCCGACAAACAGGCGGAACGGCATTTGGCGAAATTTCCACTAAGTCAAGTTCCAGTCCGTCAGCAAGTTCCAATGCTTTACGAGTGGGAATAATCCCCTGTTCTACATTATCGCCTACCAGACGTACCTCTGGCACTCTGATGAATTCGTTAATGCGGTGTTCTGGTTCTTTCTTTCTCATTGGTGGTCTAGGACCACCACCTCTAGTTAATGCCAAATGTTTAAAATTAAACTGTTATTTCTTTAATTAATAATTCCTTAAATGCTTGGGGATCCATTGAACCTAAATCTACAGACCCATGTTTACGAACAGAAACTGTGCCACTTTCGGTCTCTTTTTCCCCTACAATCAACATATAGGGGATTTTTTTAACCTCGGCGTCACGTATCTTACGACCCACCTTCTCATCGCGAAGGTCAATCAGTCCGCGAATATCGGAATTATTTAGGGATTCTAAAAGATTTTTTGCAGAATCTTCATATTTTTCTGACACCGGCAAGACGATAAACTGCTCAGGCGCAAGCCATAACGGAAACTGTCCAGCGCAATGCTCAATCAACACCGCCACGAAACGCTCCAATGAACCGAAAGGAGCACGATGAATCATTACCGGGCGATGTTTTTGATTGTCGCTTCCTGTGTATTCCAATTCAAAACGCTCTGGCAAATTATAGTCTACCTGAATGGTACCCAACTGCCATTTGCGGCCGAGCGCATCTTTCACCATAAAATCTAGCTTTGGTCCGTAAAACGCGGCCTCGCCATACTCCACGACGGTAGGTAGATTCTTCTCCGATGCAGCCTCCATAATTGCGGCCTCCGCCAACGCCCAATTCTCATCGGAACCAATATATTTCGTTTTATTTTCCGGATCGCGAAGAGATACCTGCGCCGTAAAATTATCAAAACCTAAAGCACCGAACACATACAGCACCAAGTCGATGACCTTTTTAAACTCTTCTTTCACTTGGTCAGGACGACAGAAAAGGTGGGCATCATCCTGTGTAAATCCACGTACGCGAGTCAATCCGTGCAATTCGCCCGATTGCTCATAACGATAAACGGTACCAAACTCTGCAAAACGTACCGGAAGATCTTTATAAGAACGTGGTTTCGTCTTGTAAATCTCGCAGTGATGCGGACAGTTCATCGGCTTTAAGAAAAACTCCTCACCTTCTACTGGCGTGTGTATAGGTTGAAATGCATCTGCACCATATTTCTCGTAGTGACCGGAGGTGACGTAAAGTTGCTTATGACCGATATGTGGTGTAACTACAGGCTCATATCCTGCTTTCACCTGCGCACGTTGCAGAAAATCTTGCAATTTTTGACGGAGAGCAGCTCCCTTGGGCAACCACAAAGGCAGGCCAGCGCCTACTTTCTCGGAAAAAGCGAAAAGCTCAAGCTCTTTTCCCAACTTACGGTGATCTCTTTTTTTCGCTTCCTCGATAAACCGCACGTAATCCGCTAGCTCGGAAGCTTTTGGAAAAGTAACACCATAAATACGTGTTAATTGTTTGCGGCTTTCATCGCCGCGCCAATAAGCACCGGCAACATTGGTAAGCTTAATTGCTTTTATAACGCCTGTATTTGGAATGTGCGGACCACGACACAAATCGGTAAAATTACCCTGTGAGTAAAATGTGATCTTTCCATCCTCTAGATCCTTGATTAGATCCAATTTATATTCATCTCCCTTTTCGGTAAAGTAAGCCAAAGCATCAGCTTTCGAAACAGCTTTGCGTTCAAAAACTTCTTTCTTTTTAGCCAGTTCCAACATCTTGTCTTCTATCTGCTTGAACTCATCGGATGAAAATTCGCGATCGCCAAAATCAACATCATAGTAAAAGCCAGTCTCAATAGATGGACCAATACCGAATTTAACGCCCTGATAAAGCGCCTCCAATGCTTCTGCCAGTAAATGGGCGGAGGAATGCCAAAAAGTAGATTTACCCTTGTCATCATTCCATGTCAGCAATTTAACATGAGCATCATCTTCGATAGCGCGAGAAGCATCCCATACTTCTCCATTTACTTCTGCCGCTAAGACATTTCTAGCTAGACCTTCAGAAATCGACAAGGCAACCTGCATTGCAGTAGTTCCTTTTTCATACTGACGAACGGATCCGTCAGGCAATGTAATGTTAATCATGTACGAATATGATTTTAAGTTGTTAATTAAATAGGACCAACAAGCTTACAGCGTGAACAATTACCCTGCATTCCAGCCTGCTTTCCGTTGATGGCACAAAGGTATTCAATATCTTCAAGAAACGGAAATAGCCGTATAAAAAGCATAAAAAGCAAACATTGACGGCTAGTTTTCTATAAACCTAACACTCGGATGATGAAGACTTTTAAATTGTAAATGCATTTTTCGTACCTTTGTACTCTCAAAAAAATAAGACATGTCAAATCAAGTCCCAGAAGACGGTACGTTGCTTCCTTTGATGGAAGAGTTTTACACGATACAAGGCGAAGGGTATCACACTGGAAAAGCAGCATACTTCATCCGTTTGGGCGGATGCGATGTAGGTTGTCATTGGTGCGATGTCAAAGAGAGCTGGGATGCAAATCTTCATCCTTTAACACCGGCAGACACCATTGTCGAACATGCCAAGCAGCATCCGGCCAAGACGGTGGTGATCACAGGGGGCGAACCTTTGATTTACAATTTGGATTATTTGACAAGACAATTAAAAGCAGCCGGCATACAAACATTCATCGAAACATCTGGGGCTTATCCGCTTTCTGGATTTTGGGATTGGATATGTTTATCCCCAAAAAAATTCAAAGGTCCGCGTCCTGATGTGTTGAATGCCGCAGGTGAACTGAAGGTCATTGTGTTCAACAAAAGTGATTTTCAATGGGCAGAAGAACACGCCAAATTTGTGGGCAAGAACTGCAAGCTCTATCTACAGCCCGAATGGTCAAAAGCCGGAGAGATGACACCGCTCATTATTGACTATGTAAAGGAAAATCCGCAATGGGAGATATCGTTGCAAACACATAAGTATTTGAATATTCCATAATAGGAACATATTTTTCTATTTTTGTCTACAACCAAAAAGCTTCTCTTTATGGCGGATATTAGACATCGCTTATGTATTCTTTTTATAAGTTGTATAGGTTACGCCTACGGTCAAAAACCCTCGCCTATCAAGCGGGCGCAAACAGCTTACATACAAGCGGGCAAGGCACTTCGCTTGAATCAACTTGATCAAGCGCGTCAGCAATTGTTACTAGCCATTAGCTACGATGCCAATTTTGCGACAGCCTATCAGCAGCTGGGTGATATTTTACGAAGACAGGAGCGCTTTATAGAAGCATCTACACAGTACACAAAAGTACTTCAACTAGATCCCGGCCTTACCCCTTTGACCTACTTCGCTTTGGGCGAATCGCTACTCTTTTCGGGAAAATACCAAGAAGCAGAACATGCTTTACAAAGCTATCTGCAGCGAACTACGCCAACAAGCAGCAGTCAAAAGCTGATCGATAAATACCTAGCCGATTGTCGTTATGCTTTAGCACATATCCAGCCGCAAAGCCGTATATTGGAGCGTTTAGAAAACACAATCAACACGCCTAACGACGAGTACTTCCCTAAATTAACCGCCGATAATCGTACCATCATCTTTACAAGAAAGACCAATAATCAGGAAAATTTTTATGCCAGCATCCTAACGGAAACAGGCTGGAGCCAAGCAGAGATACTGGTTGGCGCAATTAACTCCGAAGACTTCAACGAAGGAGCGCACTGTATCTCGCCCGACGGGAAATATCTTTTCTTTACCGGCTGTAATTGGCCAAACGGTATGGGAAGCTGTGATATTTACGTTTCAAAATTGGAAAATGGATCGTGGAGCCAACCCCACAACCTAGGCGCGCCAATCAACAGTAAAGGCTGGGAAGCCCAACCTGCCATTTCTGCCGATGGCAAGACCCTTTATTTCGTCAGCAACCGAGCGGGCGGCCTGGGCGGCTACGACATCTACAGCAGCACGCTGCAAGATAACGGAAGCTGGTCTGTCCCTCAAAATTTAGGACCACAGGTTAACAGCGCGTTTGATGAATCAGCTCCTTACATCCATGCCGACGGCCGCACACTTTATTTTACGTCGGATGGATGGCCAGGATTTGGTCGTAAAGATATTTTCGTTAGCCGACTCGACAGTGTCCAGCAATGGTCCACCCCCATAAACATGGGTAATGCTGTTAACGATTTTCACGACCAAACGTCGCTACATGTCAGTATGAACGGTAAAATCGGTCATCTGTCTGCAAGGGATAGCAGCGGCGATCTTGACATCTACAGCTTTAGAGTCGACAAGCCCGTAAAACCCGACGCCGTCGCATACGTGGTGGGAAACATACGTGATGCAAGCGATAATCGTCCGTTAGACGCCTCTATCGAAGTAATCAATACACATACTGGCAAAAATGTTTTTCGCGGTGGCAGCGATCCAACAGATGGCACCTTTCTCGCCACCTTACCCATAGGCTATAATTATGCGTTTCAGATACAACGCCCTGGTTATCTCTTTACGAGTTTACAATATGCGCTGAACAAACCGCAATCTACCGACGAAAAATTCGAGATCGAAATACGCCTGTCGGCAATAGAAAAAGGTGCTGTTAGCACCTTAAATAATATCTATTTTGCAGTCAATCAATATGAACTCCTGACAGAATCCACCGCAGACCTACAGCTGTTGGTTAGCTTTCTCCAACAAAACACCAAACTCCATATCGAAATAGCAGGCCATACGGACAATACAGGCAATATACAAAGCAACCAGGCGCTCTCAGAGAGACGTGCAGCTTCGGTCAAAACCTACCTTGAAAGTCGAGGTATCCCAGCAGATCGCTTGACAGCCAAAGGGTATGGAGCGAGTAAGCCCATTGCTGACAATGAAACGGATGCTGGCAGACAGTTGAACAGAAGAACTACTATCACCATTACCCAGCTATAATCAAGAGCAGCTATAAGCCTACTACCGCCCCCGTGCGCACAGACTCATCACAAGCGAATGCAATGCGTAGGCTATTTAGTGCATCTTCCATGGACTTCGTCAGATCCAGATCTTCTACAATAGCGCGGTAAAAAAATCGTTGTTCTCTATTGCACAGTTCTTGGTGATCGGGCTCGTCGTGAAGGTCGATCCACTCATCTTCTTTATTAAAACGGTTTCTTTCATCGACGTCTGCATAATGCACCCGGATTGATTCTGTTTGCGTATGGGCAGCTACGGAATCGGACTTCCCTGTTCCTGCTGCATTCTTGGCAACGATAGAGACAGAACCTTTAGGGCCGATCACGTCTTTCACGAAAAATGCCGTTTCGCTCATCATCGGTCCCCAACCAGCTTCATACCATCCCACGGAGCCATCATCAAAACGAATCTGCAATTGCCCGTAGTTGTAGTTATTGGTCGGGATATCATCCGTCAGGCGCGCGCCTATTGCAGACACCTGTACCGGCCGCGCATCGGTCATTTGACACATCACATCAATATAGTGAACACCGCAATCCACAATAGGACTCAGGCTTTTCATCAAATTACGATGCACGTCCCACATGTATCCATGACTTTGCTGGTTTAGGTTCATACGAAACACCAAGGGCGTGCCTAGCCCTCTTCCCTTTTCGATAAATTTAATCCAAGATGGATGGTGACGCAAGATGTAACCAACCACCAACTTGCGTTTGTACCGCTTTGCGGCAGCAACCACGCGTTCCGCCCCAGCGACACTATCAGCTACGGGCTTCTCCACAAACACATGAGCACCGGCGGCAAATGCTTTTACGCAGTATTCCTCGTGGGTATCCGGATAGGTCGATATACACACCGCATCGGGCAAACTTACACGCAAGGCCGCGTCATAATCGTCGAAAACCGGATAGTTCGATTGCAACAATGTGTTAACCTGATTTTTACTATCGCCCCTAGACACCAATCCTACGATCTCAAATTGATCCATATGATGATATGCCGTAGCGTGGGATGCGCCCATATTTCCGCAGCCCACAACCAAAACCTTAATCTTATCCATCACTACGTTAATTTATATGATCCCGGCCGAGCGATGGTTAGTTCATCAATGTTCATATCCCAATGATAGTCTTCCACAGCAGGACCTAAACGTCCCTGCAGGTTGATCACCTCCTCATAGCCTATAGACTTCCCGGAATAGGCTGACAATCGTCCCCAAATAGCCAGCAAAGTCGATTTCACCATAAAATCGCCATCATTCACTGCAACACCATTTCGAATAGCTTTAAAAAGCTCATCGTGCTGTGTTTGGTACATATTATTAAGTCGGGCCTTATTTTTCCAAGGCTGCTCACCAATAATTTCGTAGTTACTATTCAACGCCACGTCTACATACCCTTTCGTGCCCATGGCCTCCACCGTATTCCGAGGAGTCGTTCCATTCTGTTGACGACCGAAATGGAAACCGCGAAAACCGTTATTGTATTCATACTCCACGGTAAAGTGGTCATAAACGTTTCCGAACTTATTCCAAGGCCGACTCTGCCTTCCACCTGTAGCCGTCACCTTTTTCGGTAGCTCGTCGTTTAAAATCCAAGACATGTAATCCAAGCTGTGAATCGTCTGTTCGACGATCATATCGCCCGAATAGCGCTGGTAGTAGTACCAGTTGCGCAACTGGTAAGCCATATCGCTCCAAGATGGTTGCCTCTCTTTATAGCTTAATTCGCCCCCATGACGAAAAGTGGAGATAGACTTGATATCGCCAATCGCTCCAGCATGCACACGCGAAATGATTTCCCTATTCGGAAAGGAATAACGAAAGCAAAAACCGCTCACAAGGCAGAGTTTCTTTTCTTTCGCCAATTTTACAGCAGCTTCTACCTGATGCAAACCAGGGATATCTATAGCTACAGGCTTCTCGCAAAACACATGTTTACCCTCCTGAATGGCTAGAGTAAGATGTGCGGGTCTGAAATTAGGAGGCGTACAAAGCAAAACCACATCGACATTCGATTTAATCAATCGCTCGTACGCATCGAAACCCAAAAAAGAGGTCTTTTCGTCGACTTTTATACGTGCTCCATACTTCTCCTTAAGAGAAGCTAACGTATTAGCGAGGTTGTCTTCGAAGACATCTGCCAGCGCCGTTACCTGCACGTCAGGATCCGCATCCAGCGCTTGAAAAATGGCTCCAGTCCCGCGCCCCCCACAACCGATAAGCCCAACACGTATCGTTTTTGTCATTCCGACGCTACTTTCACCAAAAACTGGACTTGCTAGCGCCGCCGTTCCGGCCAGTAAGCTTCCATTTATTATAAAATCTCTACGATTCAACATGCGTTTATGATAAGGTTTATTTAAAAAAACTGCAACTTTATGCAAGAATACAAACAAAACGGTTGCCGTTCCGAATTTATTCTATAATTTCACTCCCAAAATAACAATTACCGAAAAATTATGCAAAATGCTATCATAGAAGTTACACCAATGATTACGGATCAGGCCGCCGTATTTGGCCTACTGATGTCCGTACTCGGCTTGGTTTTCTTCACTTCCAGCCTAAAAAACAAATATATACAAGGGTTCTACTCGGTCATCCCCCCCCTTCTGATGTGCTATTTTATTCCCGGCATCTTAAATTCACTGCATATTATCGATGGCGAAAACTCTCCGTTGGCGAGTATCGGTAGTCGTTATTTTTTACCCGCTTGTTTGATCTTGTTCACATTGAATTTAGATCTGAAAGAAATGTGGAATTTGCGAAAACGTGCCGGATTGATGTTCCTCGCTGGCACGGTAGGAATTATGCTGGGTGGTCCAATTGCGGTCTGGCTGACAGCTTTGGTAGCACCAAATGTTGTTGCCGGTGCTGGCCCCGACGAAGTATGGCGTGGGTTGGGCGCTCTAGCGGGTTCTTGGATAGGAGGCAGCGCCAATCAAGTGGCTTTGCGTGAAATACTGCAGCCTTCGCCCAAGCTGTTTTCTTCCATTATTGCCGTTGACGTGTTTGTAGCTTACATCTGGATGGCATTGTTGCTTTATGGTGCAAATAAAGTGAAGCTATTAGATAGCTTCTTTAAGGCCGACGCCTCCGATGTGGATGCCTTGACCAAGCGCATGGACATGCAAGCACAAACGAACAGTCGCACAGCCGAAAGCAAAGACTATATCTTGATGCTCGCACTCGCATTGGGTGGAACAGGTCTATCTTCCCTACTCTCGTCTCCAGTGGCCGAATACATGGCGACGAACCACCCTCAACTGGAAAAATTCTCACTTACCAACGGATTCTTTTGGTTGGTTCTATTTGCTACGATAATTGGCATCGGCCTATCTTTTACACCAGCACGCGAACTGGAGCATGCAGGTGCGTCTAAAATCGGCACCACTTTGCTGTACATGCTCATTGTGACCATCGGCATGCAAATGGACATCAGCGCCATTTTGAACAATCCAGGACTATTCATCGTCGGTATTATCTGGATCAGCTTTCATGCCATCGTATTGATATTAGTTGGCAAACTAATCAAAGCACCATTTTTCTATTTGGCAGTAGGTAGCATGGCCAACGTGGGCGGTGTCGCATCCGCGACCGTGACTGCGGCTGCATTTCACCCCTCGTTAATTTCTGTGGGTGTTATTCTAGCCGTTTTCGGATATGCAATAGGCACCTATGCAGGTTGGTTTACGGCCTTATTGATGCAAATGGTGGCACCTATATAGGGCCACTAAATAACTGGTTAACGCTTTTCTTTACAAAGCCGCCCCAATATGCTAGTTATTAAAACACTCCCCATTCCTGCTAGATAGTCTGACCCCGACAATTGTTTAAAGCGAGCATTTTCAATTCATGCCAACTATTTTGCTCGCAGCTCGTTCCATAAAAGAACAAATACAAAAACGATGACAAATTTAACCGAAAGTGCACCGGCGAATGTGGCAGCAGGAATGGCTAAATTTTCGATAAACAAGCAAATACCAAAAGTCATGGAGATTCAGATCTTGATGGCGCTATCTCATTATCCTGAGCTGAAAGACACCCACATTAGATTCCTGTTTACGCAACAGCTGAAAGGATCTATTATGGCAGCAAGACCCGTCATACGCACGTTACTAGGACCTCGCCATAAAAGGGTTTACGATATCCTTATCAGTCCCGTGTTTAAGTTGCAACATACCATCGAACCTATCCATCAGGTTGAGGACGATGTTTTAGTGGGCTGGATAGGGCACGAACTGGGGCATATCATGGATTACGAGCGTCGTCATATCTGGAGCATAGCCAAATTCGGATTACTATACTGGCTATCTAAAGGCTACATTCGTAAGGCCGAGCGGGTAGCTGATACGTTTGCAGTAAATCGAGGGATGGGAAACTTTATCCTTGCCACAAAACAATTTATACTCGGACATAGTGGACTCTCCACGCGATACAAGAATAAAATAGCCCGGCTTTATCTCTCCCCAGATGATATCGTAAAGCTAGTAAAAGAACTCGAAGAGAAAACAACGGTGAAACGTGATGACATCATCAATGACGAGCTCCGTACACAAAAGGAATCGATATAGGGAGTGGTGCATAAGCATACTCCCTATTAACTTATAGCGTGGACAGATACTGTTCGAAAGCCATAAACTCTTCTTCGTTCATGACGCGTGGAATCTTTGCCTGTCCACCAAGCTTTTTATGTTGCTCACTCCATTTGTGGAAATAATCGACGGGAATTACGTTGACTTCTACCGCATCTAATGCTTGGTTCCGTGCAACTTTGTAATTTTTATTTGTCTCTTGCAATTCACGATCCAAGAAATCGGCAACAGTTTCCGATTCAACGCTACCGTTTGTCCCATCTGCCCCGAGATACCATTTATTGATACGACGTTTATCATCCATCACTGTTGATACAACAAACTCCTTCACTTCAAGATCAAATTTCTCTTGTACCTTTTGAATCGTACTATTCATTTGGTGCACCGACAGTTGCTCACCCACAACATTCAAAAAATGCTTGGTACGGCCACTGATGATAATTTCAGCATGCTCTTTATCCGTAAATATCACCGTATCACCGATCATATAGCGCCAGGCACCGGCAACAGTGGTAATTAATAAGACATACTCCACACCTTCTTCCACATCTTTCAACGTGAGCACCTGCGCGTCTTGCTTCACACAACCATGCTCATCCATGTTATCCTCCGAAAAAGAAACAAATTCAAAAAAAATACCGTTATTGATAATTAATGCCATCCCCTTCGCATCCGGTCGCTTCTGTGTAGCAAGATAACCTTCCGAGGCCAAATAGGTGTCGATAATAGTTACAGGCTTTGCAAACAACGATTCAAAGCTTTTTCGATAAGGCCCAAACGCGACGCCACCCGTGCTGTATACCTGCAGGTTAGGCCAAATATCGTGAATGGTATCCAACTTATTATGCCGAATAATTTCACGGATCATCAACTCAGACCATGATGGCATCCCCGACATACTACCGACATCCCACTTTTTTGCCGAACGCACAATACGCGCGACACGTTGATCCCAATCTTTGCTCGCTGCAATCTTTTTCCCCGGTTTATAGAACTTCCTAAACCAAAGAGGCAAATTGGCAGCGGAGATACCGCTAATTTCTCCAGCCAAAAAACCATTCCGTTCTCTCAGCTCCGTGCTGCTGCCCAGCATCATGATATCCTTCTCAAAGAAGTCTGCTGGTAGATCAAAGTTCTTCAAGCTGAGAATCTGCTGTATACCGGACTTTTTAATTGCATCTAGCATATCGTCTGTAACGGGAATGGCTTTGCTATTACTGGTCGTGCCACTGCTCAGCGCGAAATAACGCTGCCCGCCTGGCCACGTAATATTCTCGTGTCCATCTTCCAAATAGTGCCACCATGCTCTATAGAGCTTATCATAATCGTAGACCGGTACATGGCTTTGGAAGGATGAAATCGGATCTGCGCTATTCAATATATCTTCGAAATTATAAGCCCGACCAAAAACAGTACGCTTTGCTTTGTTCAACATCATGAGCAACACTTCCTGTTGCGCTTCTACTGGCGAGGGTTCTTTTGCTATTAATCCGTTAACATTGATTGCTCGTTTAATTATTTCTCCAATGATTGCCATATGTGTAAACTTGCTTGTTTACTTATATCACCACCGAATAGGGCTTTTGGTTTTGTGATTTTCATCATAATTGGCAACGATAAAAACAACACTTTGCGTTCTTTCCTTTTCAACAAGCAGTACTTTTTTGTATTTTTAAAAGATGGAGCAAGAGCATATCTTTTTTGAAGGACAGGTGCTTTGGGCACAATTGGATCCAAATAGACATCTACGGCACTCGGCCTATGCCGACTTTTGTGCGCAGGCGCGCAGCAACATGCTGAACAAAGCCGGCTTATCGCTTGCTGAATTTGCGAAAAACCACATCGGCCCTATTCTGTTCCGGGAGGAGTTAATTTACCATAGAGAAATTGGTTTAGATGAACGTATTTTTGTCAAGGTGGAGATGAACCGGCTGAACTTAAAAAATTACCGTTTTTCGTTTAGGCATGAGATCTACAAAGAAAATGGTATTAAAGCGGCCACCGTTAATGTGGATGGCGCTTGGCTTAACCTTGTGGAGCGCAAACTGACCGGCATTCCAAAAGAATGGGAGCCGATTATCGCCCATATTCCAAGATCAGTAGACTACGAAGAGGTTCAAGCTTAGGCAATGGCCTTACCTCGCATAAACTACATCAAGAAACATCCAAACGTTTGTGCGGATGTTTTCGTTTGTAGACCGACTGCTTCATTCCATCCACGTTCGATATGATACTGATATTTCCATCAATTTCGAGCATCGCTAAGCGTACGTCCCGGTAGCGCTCCACTCCATGCTCGCGCATAGCTTCCTGCAGCTCTTCGTTCGTTATCTTCAGCCGACTCAAATTATCAAAATCTAGCTTTTCCGTGGTGAATTAATATTTCGGGCTTTTGATTCAAAATACCGCGCCATTTTGCATTTTTAAATAAAAAAGTTTTTAATAAAAAGTTGAGCAAAAAAAGCACGGAAGCAGCGATAAGCCCTCCCAGCAAGGACGTATCCGGCCCGACCATCGCATTCTGAACGGCGTTGCTGATCAACAGGATCAAGACTACATCACTGGTGTTCAACTGGGAGAGCTCTTTCTTTCCAGTCAATCGGATAGCGATGATCATAAATAAATAAACGGCTAACGATCGAAATACAATATCGAGTATACCAAGCATATTAAGGACGTTCTACTTCAACATATTCACTTCATAAAGATCCTTGCGCCGATCTTTTAAGATCTTCACTGTACCATACTCATGCAAGTCCCGGAGAGCATAGAGATCGACATCGGCAATCAGCACCATTTCTGTATTAGGGGTTGCCTCTGCTTTGATCCCATTATTCGGAAAAGCAAAATCCGAAGGCGTGAATACCGCCGACTGCGAATATTGAATATCCATGTTGTTTACCCGAGGTAGATTCCCTACACATCCCGCAATCGCCACATAACATTCATTTTCTATGGCTCGAGCTTGCGCACAACTGCGCACACGCATATAACCATTTTGCGTGTCGGTCATGAATGGTACGAATAGCATTTGCATACCCTGATCGGCCATAAGACGGCTTACCTCTGGAAATTCAACGTCATAGCAGATCAACAACCCCACTTTACCGCAATCGGTGTCAAAGACCTGAATATCATTACCACCTACCATGCCGTAATATTTCATCTCGTTGGGTGTGATATGAATCTTCTTGTGCACATCGATTTTTCCATTCCGGTGACAGAGATAAGATGCATTGTACAGCTTTTTGTATTCCATTACCGGCATGGATCCGGCTATGATATTGACATTATAAGAAACCGCAAGCTGTTGCATTTTATCGATGATCTCCTCCGACAGCTCCGCCAACTTTTCCATCGCTGCCCTTTCGGGAAGATCGTTGTACGGACTCATCAATGGGGTGTTAAAAAACTCGGGAAACATGATGAAGTCGGTACCATAATCACTCACCGTATCCACAAAAAATTCCACCTGATCGTAAAACTCCTCGATATCTTTGAACAGCCGCATTTGCCATTGTACCAGTCCCAAACGAATGGTTTGTTTGGTGGCCGAGTTAGACTTCGCATCCGGTTCATAATAAATATTATCCCAAACCAACAGCGTGGCAAACTCGTTGGACTCCTTATCTTCTGGCAAATAGTTTTTAAGAATCTTGCTGACATGAAAATCGTTCGATAGCTGAAAGGTTAACGTTGGATCGTAAATCTCTTTTCGCTTCACTTTTTCGATGTACGTTCTAGGCGTCATCTTGTCGGAATAGTTATGATAGTTGGGTATACGCCCCCCAGCGACGATACTCTTGAGGTTCATTTGTTCGCACAGCTCTTTCCGAGCATCATAGAGCCTTCTGCCCAATCGCAAAGAGCGATGATCGGGGTGTACAAACACTTCGATACCATAGAGCGTATCACCGTCATAGTCGTGCTTAGTAAACTTACCGTCGTCGATGATTTCGTAGTACTTCTTATAAATATTGGTTTTCTTCGAATCGATGATTAACGAAAGTGCGCAAGCTACCACCCTACCATTCACTTCTACACATATCTGCCCTTCAGGAAATAGGCCTATAAGGTCTTCAATATTCTCACGAGTCCATACCTCACCAGAATCTCCACCATAAGCCTTTGTCATCGACCGTTTCAAATCCTTATAATCCTTCTCCGTAAGGTTTCGCACTTGTATATCCATAAATTTCGTTTTGTCTTTACAACAACCAAATAGAACATTTAGTTTTGAGAAATATCGATATACAATAAAAGCAAGATCAAATAGAAGCAAACACCTACACGGTAAAGAATTACAGAACCGCCGCCTATTTTGCTAATGGTTAATAAATACAAAAGGAGAACAATATCTTGCTCTCCTTTCGTAACCCGACGGCTTAGCCCATTGTCAACATACTGCCTGAAAAAGCAATAGTTTCAGATGGCTGATGCTGTTCCTAGAATTTGAAATCTTAGGCTTCGCCTTTCGGTCCGCCGAAATTTAATGGCAGTGCCGGATCATTGGTATTAATGGTACCGTTGCTTGCTTCAAACCTGTTCACGTTATCCTGCAGGGCCCCCAGCAAACGCTTAGCATGCTCTGGCGTCAACACAATTCGAGATTTCACCTTTGCTTTTGGAATACCGGGCATGATCCGGATAAAATCAAGCACAAATTCTGAATTAGAATGTGTAATGATTGCCAAATTGCTATATATACCCTCTGCAATTTCCTCACTAAGCTCTATGCTCAGCTCGTTGTTTTCAGCCTCTTCTTTATTGTTGTTTTTCAAATCCATAAAATTAACGTCCATTGCTATAATCTATTTTATCCTTAAAGGTACCAAATTAAAAAGTCTTGAAGACGGTTAGATTGTAAAACTTCTGAAATCCTGCCCATCCTCAATCCGCAAAACCGCTTTATAAATCAGTCTGATAACATTGTCCACATCCTCTTTGTGAATCATCTCTACCGTTGTATGCATGTAACGTAAAGGCAATGATATCAGCGCCGAGGGGACGCCTCCGTTCGAGTAAGCAAAGGCATCCGTGTCTGTACCCGTCCAACGGGAAGATGCTTGCCGTTGAAACGGAATTTCATTTTCCGTAGCAACATCAATGAGCAGACGATTGAGGTTGATCTGCACAGCAGGCGCATATGACAATACTGGACCTTGTCCGCAAGCCAAGTCGCCCTGTGTAATCTTATTGATCATTGGTGTCTGTGTGTCGTGGGTTACATCGGTGACAATGGCTACATTGGGCTTGATGTAGTCGGCAATCATTTCCGCGCCCCGCAGGCCAATTTCCTCTTGCACGGAATTGACGATATAAAGTCCAAATGGCAATTTCTTCTTATTCTCCTTAAGCAAACGAGCCACCTCCGCAATCATAAAGCCTCCCGCTCTGTTGTCCAAGGCACGCCCAACATAATAACGATCGTTGAGTACCATAAACTCATCTTCATAAGTCACTACGCAGCCCACATGAATACCCATTGCCTCCACTTCTTCCTTCGAAGTGGCGCCACAATCCAAGAATATATTCTTCAGATTTGGTGTTTCTTCCTTCTCTCCAGAGCGCGTATGTATTGCTGGCCAACCAAAAACTGCTTTCACCAAGCCTTTATCCGTGTGTATATTGACACGCTTTGAAGGCGCAATTTGATGATCAGACCCTCCATTACGGATAACATAGATTAGCCCATCCTTAGTAATATAATTCACAAACCAAGAAATCTCGTCAGCATGTGCTTCAATCACCACTTTATAGGGCGCTTCAGGATTAATAATCCCCATTGCGGTGCCATAGTTATCAATATAGACATCGTCTACAAAAGGCTTCAGGTAATCCAGCCACAAACGCTGCCCCTCCCATTCAAATCCCGTAGGCGACGGGTTGTTGATATACTTCTCAAAGAAATCCAATGATTTCGCTGTCACCACTGCCGTATGTTTTCGTTCTTCTTTTCCTTTTTTTTCTGCCATAATTTCGTTTTAGTTTTCGGCAAAATATAAAAATCTGCCCTGTTTTCAAATTTAGAAATTTCCTCCACCATTTGGTAAGAAATTCGATGCACTATGGATTTTATCAAGGATAACCTTATATTTACCACACAATTCGTAACTATGCACGCAATATTAAATGTTATCCACTGGAATATCGATCCGGTGATTTTTGAGATAGGCTCTTTTGGCTTACGATACTATGCGTTATGTTTTCTTGCAGCCTTTGTAGTATCTTATGTGCTGATGCTGCAAGTTTTCAAAAAAGAAGGTAAAACACAAGAGTTGCTAGATCAGCTCAGCATCTACATCTTTTTAGGCACCCTGATCGGTGCACGCTTGGGACACTGCCTTTTCTATGAATTTGACTACTATGTGCAGCATCCTTTAGAGATGATCCTCCCCTTCCGGATGAACAACGGGAACTTTGAGTTGACCGGCTTCCAAGGGCTAGCCAGCCACGGTGGCGCCTTGGGTATATTGACCGGATTATTTCTATTTTCAAGGAAAACAAAAACGGATTTCATTTGGATTGCTGATCGTTTAGTGCTCGTTGTCCCCTTGGCAGGTGCATTTGTTCGCTTGGGCAATTTTTTCAATTCCGAAATTATAGGTCTGCCCAGCTCTTTACCTTGGGCTGTAGTATTTGAGAAGCACGACATGGTTCCGCGACATCCCGGTCAATTATACGAAGCCATTGCCTATGTCATCATTTTCTTCATTATGTGGTCTATGTACCGCAAAAATGCAAAACCAAAAGCGGGCTATTTCTTTGGGATTTTCCTTGTCCTGCTATTCGGCGCACGCTTCTTTCTAGAATTCTTTAAAGAAAACCAAGAAGCCTTTGAGAACAGTATGAAATTCAATATGGGACAGCTTTTGAGCATACCTTTTATGTTGGTAGGCCTCTACTTGATCTTTCGAAAACCAAAAGACAGTAAAAAATAACAGCTTTCAAGCCCATCTCCGCAAGATGGGCTCTTTTTTTTAGTTTATGCAACAAAAGACTACTTCCAACAGAACAATCATCCTATTGATCTTAGGTTTACTATCGGCCGTGGGACCATTCTCCATCGACATGTATCTACCTGCATTTCAAACCATTGCTAAAGACTTTAACACCTCTGTAGATCAGGTCCAGTTATCGTTGACAAGTTTTTTTATTGGTATAGCGTTAGGTCAGTTGATTTATGGCCCCCTCTTGGATAAATATGGACGCAAAAAGCCCTTGCTTATCGGTTTGTTGATCTATATTTTAGCAACGATACTGTGCATCCTAACACGTAATGTAGAACATTTGATTGCTTTTCGATTCCTACAGGCATTGGGAAGTTGTGCTGGAATGGTAGCCGCTCGCGCCATGATACAGGACTACTATGAGCCGCGTGAAGCTGCGAGGGTCTTCAGTCTGCTGATGCTCGTCATCGCCATATCGCCCATTTTAGCACCGAGTGCCGGCGCCTTTTTATTGAATCATCTGGATTGGCACTATATATTCGTCTCGCTCTTGTTTATAGGAGTAATCATCTTCGTCGCGACCTACTTTTACCTTCCAGAATCCTACCCAGGAAGAAAAGACTTCTCGCTACGGCCGAAGGCAATTATCGGCAATTTCTGGGAGGTTTTCAGCAACAAAACATTCCTGATTTACTGTCTAGTAGGCTCCATTGCTTCCTCGGGGCTTTATGCTTACCTTGCCGGATCATCCTTTGTTATGCAACAGCATTTTGGTCTGTCGCAAACACAATATGGTCTTGCCTTTGCCTTTGTGGCGTCAGCGATGATTGTTGCCACCCAGATCAATCGCGCCCTGCTGAAAAGATGGACGAGCACACAAATCAGTAAAATCGCCAATATATGGCAATCTTCAGTAGCGTTGTTGATGGTTATCTGTGTGGTAAGCGATACGCTTAGCTTCACCGTTTTGCTAGGGTTAATTTTTTGTTACCTGTTGGGACATGGCTTTATATTCCCCAATACATCAGCCATGGCCTTATCACCCTTCAAATCGCTGGCGGGAAGTGCATCTGCATTACTAGGTTGCGTGCAAATGGGCATCGGCGCCCTTACTTCTGGAATGGTTAGTATACTGCATAATGGAACACCCTACCCCATGGTTATGGTGATGAGTACGGCGGCAATCTTATCATTACTGATCCATTTTACAAGCGGCAGGTCGATCGACACAAAAGGTTACTAAAAGGGGAAGAAAATTTCCCCTAAACGGATCAAGTAGAATCTTTGGGGATCATGATCAAAAGTTGGAATCATGTTCAAAAAGTTGTAGAGCTGAAGAAAAATAATCGAATATTTGGTCCAAGGAAGAAATGGATCATATAAATCGACTTTTTCCGCATCTTCAAGAATATAGGTTGCCGCCGCATTTAGCAAACCCAAAACATTCGATTTTGGGAGCATACGGAAAACAGATTGAACCTCATTGGAAAGATTTTATTCGTTATTATTCTGATGAGGATGCTAAGACAAAGTTTAACGCCGATACGGCCATTACATTTACAATAGCGCTTGACTCAAATATTTACTACAAAGGTAAATATGGATACTTGGACGCTCTTTTTGTAATGAAAGTTTTTTTAACTATTACCTGTATTACACAGAAAAAGCAAAGAGAGATATCACCCGTATAAGACGTAATCTAGAAGTTCTGTTTTGGTATGAGGAATGAACGATTATTTTGTTGAACAAACTATATTCGTCCGTATGTTTATAAAGCACTCTTTGGAGTATTTTTGCGTGCAAAGCTACAAGATTACGGCTAGTAAAACTAGGATAATCGAGCCAAAATTCTGCAAACCTCAAAAAATATGCTTGGCTCATTTTTCCTACTTTTTAGCTTAAAACATGCATTTAAATAGGTTTAAAGGCCGATAAATGCCTTTTCGGTTCGTTTGAAAAAACTCTAGCACTTTTTACAGAAATGCTAGCATTTTTGTAAAAAGTGCTAGCTGTTTTGACAAAAGTGCTAGGTGTTTTAACAAAAGTTCTAGATGTTTTGATAGAAGTGCTAGATGTTTTAACAAAAGTTCTAGATGTTTTAATAAAAGTGCTAGGTGTTCTGAAAATAATGCTAGCATGTCCAAAAGAAGTGCTATACTTTCTGGAAGACATGCTAGGTGTTACGACCTAAATGCCAGCGTTTAGCAAAATTAAGCTAGCATTTGCGAAGAAACAGCTAGACTTTAGAAAAGAAGTTCTAGGTGTTTTGTTCGAAGTCCTAGCATGTTTAATAGAACAGATAGCTGTTACAGTTTATTTGTTAGGTATTTGCGCGCAATCGTAGGCAGCTCAAGAGAGAAAGCTATCATCTTTAACCAATAAATAGGCGCATTTATACGATCGTATATATCTGCGACGTATGCCGAGTATCTCTTTCTTGGCCAGCAGGGTGGCAAACAGCTGCAAGATCACTAAAGGATCCACTACTGCTGGTCAAGAACCCTTTATCGCCCCCAAGAATTTGGTATGATCCCCTAAACCTCTAAACGAAACTTTGGATGGCAAGCTTATAACTCATCAGTCCAAATCCGCAGATCACACCTACACAGTTTTTTGCGAGATAAGAGTGATGTCTAAAGGCTTCACGTTTATGCACATTGGAAATATGTACCTCGATAACGGGCGTATTGATCGCAGCTATGGCATCGCCAATGGCTACAGAGGTATGTGTGTAAGCACCCGCATTCAAGACCACGCCATCGTAAGAAAAACCAATCTGGTGTAGCTTATCAATGATATCCCCTTCGTGATTACTTTGATAGTATTCCAATTCCACCGTTGTAAAATCGTTCTTAAGTTCCTCAAAATAGGAAAGGAAATCTTGACTGCCGTAGACGCTAGTTTCGCGGATCCCTAATAAATTGAGATTTGGACCATTTATGATGATGATTTTTTTCATGTAATAGGACTAAACGCTAAAGATAGCAATATCTTAAATATCCCCATAGAAATTACGGAACGAAGAGCGCAAGCCAATGCTGATGACGCCCGATTTCCGCGTTGCTGCATCTTCCACGTAATTGTACCGTTGCGTATAGCCGACCTCAAATCGAAGGTTGTATTTCGGATTCAGCACATATGCAGCCTTAGCATCCACGAAATACAGGTCATTGCGAACACCCTGCCCAATCGAGTTACCATACATGTTGGGAATAGTACGATAGGATTGAAAAATATCGCCTCCCAAATTCAAACCACTCGCTGGGTCGGTGCCGTACAAACTGTATACGCCCTGTAGTGAAAAGTCAAATCGATTCCAGCTGTAATTAGCTATCCCGACAATCTCTCGGAAATTTGCGCCCCGTGGATGGGCCAATGGCTCGCCATAATTGCTGTAATTGGATATCGAGGTAAAGTGTTGGTAAGTGTATGGGCGCACGATGTTATATTCAAGCAAATAGTTCAGGTTCTTTACCCGGAAAGCATCAAAACCACGGATACCGATCTGTGTACCCCATTTGTTATGCGCATATCCTCTTCCACCGAAAAACTCCCTAGCGGTAAATTCGCCGAGCAAAAACTGTCCGTAGGCCGTCAAATTATGCAGCACCTTGTACTTCGCGTTCAAGCCCAAAAACATTTTGTCGGGCGAAGTACTATTGTTGGATTCTATTGGCCGGATAAACATGACGGGGTTGATATAGTTAAAGTCAAATCCACGGTAGCCCGCCTCATTGCTATTCGACCAAGTTACCGCTTGAAAGAAACCTACAGAAAGTCGATTGGTAGCATTATAGTCCAAGTATTGAAAAGCTCCCCATTTGGCGCCATCCCCAAACTCACTACCGGCATCCAACGCGTCTCGGCGTAGATTACTGGGGTCGTTCATATATGCCCAAATAGAGGTATATTGCACGTTACCAATTTTTCCGGTAAGTTTCAAGTTAGCATAATTCGAAGAGAAATCAGAGAGCAGCAGGGAACGGTAACCATCACCTATATGGTTCTTGTCATAGGCAAGGCTAGCCTGAAAATAGTCACTAAAATCGTAGGTTAAATTTGCTGTTGCATACATCCAATCTTTTTGGTTACCGCTTCGGTTATTGACATTTCCTTGTCCTGGCACAACTTCGTTGATATCCATATACTCGGACAGGTAGTTCTGAAACACGCCACGATTGGCAAACACATTGGCAAAAAATGTCAACTTCTTTTTATGTTGCCAGCCTAGCTGAAGACCCGCACTGCTCAGCCAAGTAGTTCGTTTGTCATCGGCAATAAGATCCTTGCCAATAACGAAATCCGGTAGAAAATCAACAAAAAAATGGTTTTCATCGCTATTGACCTCAATCAAGTGCTCATTAAAAATTTTACGCAACAAAAGATTATTTCCATTTGTCGGATGCAGGGACTGCAAGGAATCAAATTTTATCAGTAAGTCATCTTTAAACAACAATGGCTTGGAAGCAGTATGCATCCTCGTCTCGGGCGTATACAATAGTTCGTTATATTTTTGGTAGTGTTGATACGAATAAGTCTGATTTTTCACCTGTCCTTTCAACGGCTGTAAAAAAATAAAACCGAAACCGATTGAAAGAATGAGAACGTAAATTTGATTCATATAAGTCGTGCGTAAATTGCGGATTGTCTACAACAATTATTATTCCTAAAATTTCTATAGGGCAAAAGTAACTATATTTACGAATTAGGAAAGATATTACGCCGCAGCAAGACCCTCTGCTAAAACGTTTATGTATTCTTCTTTCTAAATATATTTGTTATATTGTTGCCGATAACCAAAAATAAGAATCGCTATAACATGAAACGTAGAACCTTTCTGAAAACTGCGGGAGCCCTAGGAGCTGGCGCAATGGCAAGCCAATTTTCGTTTGCAGCTCCCTATAATACTTTTCCAACTGTGCGCGTTGCCGCGGATAAAAGACATTTTTCCAGCAAAGTAATTGAAGCAAGCATCGCCGAATTCCAAAAGAAAGTCAAAAATCAGGAATTAGGATGGCTTTTTAACAATTGCTTTCCCAACACATTAGACACCACCGTATATGACGAATCCACAGCATCAAAAAAATTAACTTATGTGATTACGGGAGACATTGATGCGATGTGGTTACGAGACAGCAGCGCACAGGTATGGCCCTATCTTCAATTCATGAAGAAAGATCGTAAATTACAGGATCTGATCTTAGGTTTGATCAACAAACAAGCACAATGCATCAACATCGATCCATACGCCAACGCTTTTTATAACGACCCTACAAAAAAGGGCGAATGGTTCTCGGATCATACGGACATGAAGCCTGGAATTCACGAGCGCAAGTGGGAAATTGACTCCCTTTGCTACCCCATCCGCTTGGCCTACCACTACTGGAAAGAAACGAACGATAATAGTCCCTTTGATGACGAGTGGGTGAAAGCACAAGAAAATATCTACAAGACCTTTGTAGAGCAACAACGCAAAGGAAGTCCCGGCCCCTACAAATTTGAAAGAACGACCGCACGGGGTTCAGACACCTTGCAAGTGGATGGTTTAGGCTATCCTGTAAATCCTGTCGGATTGATCTGTTCAGCGTTCCGTCCCTCTGACGACAGTTCTATTTTCATGTTCTTGATTCCGTCCAACCTTTTTGCCATTACGAGCTTACGCCAGTCGGCAGAGATCCTCCGCAAGGTAAAAAACAATAGCGAGCTGGCCGGAAAAATGGAAGCTTTGGCTCAGGAAGTAGAAACGGCTGTGAACCGTTACGGCATCATCGACCATCCGGAACATGGCCGTGTTTATGCTTTTGAAGTAGATGGCTATGGCAGCTATTTAATGATGGACGATGCAAACGTACCATCGTTACTTGCACTACCTTATTTGGGAGCTGTAGATGTCAATGACGAGGTTTACCAGCGCACACGTAAATTTGTGCTATCCGAGAAAAATCCGTTTTTCTTTAAAGGAACAGCAGCAGAAGGTATCGGTGGCCCACATATAGGCCGCGACATGATTTGGCCTATGGCCATCATTATGCGTGCTTTTACGTCTACAGATGACAACGAAATCAGGACCTGTATCGAAACATTACGTAAAACACATGGTGATACCGGCTTTATGCACGAATCTTTTCATAAAGACGACCCTAAAAAATACACCCGTCACTGGTTTGCTTGGACTAATACATTATTTGGCGAATTGCTTTGGAAGACTTACAAAGAAAAGCCATCTTTGTTGAGCTAAAAGAAGACTTTCGAGCATGACAACAAAAGCGTCAGCAAGGAACCCCTTCTGACGCTTTTTTTTACGATTTACCCGCTATGCAAAAAGGTCCTATAGGCATCTTCGACTCCGGTTTTGGGGGACTTACTGTCTTTCGAGAAATCAAAGACCAACTCCCACAATACGACTATATATACCTCGGCGACAACGCAAGAGTTCCCTATGGCACACGCTCCTTCGAAACCGTCTACGAATTTACTAAGGAATGTGTCTTTAAAATGTTCGACTTAGGATGTAACTTGGTTATCTTAGCTTGCAATACCGCATCCGCAAAAGCGCTGCGCACCATACAGCAACATGATTTGCCCCCCGGAAAAAAAGTACTCGGAGTTATTCGTCCCACAACAGAGTCTATCCAACAATTTACCTCGAGCAATCAGGTCGGCGTATTGGCTACACAGGGCACCGTATTATCCGAATCCTACAAGATAGAGATCCATAAATTCCACCCCAACATACAGGTGTTCCAGCATGCTTGCCCTTTGTGGGTACCCTTGGTGGAAAACAATGAAATCGATACGCCAGCAGCCGATTATTTGGTAAAAAAAGACATCGCCCAACTGCTGGCACAAAGTGCAGCAATTGACACGCTCATCCTAGCCTGTACACATTATCCACTGCTGTTGCCCATCATTAGAAAGCATGTCCCAAATCACATTCGCATCCTTCCACAGGGAAAGCTTATAGCAGAAAGCCTATCAGACTACCTGACGCGACATCAGGAGGTGGCCATGAACTGCTCGCAAAATAGGAAAATGACCTTCTACACCACGGATGATCCAATTGATTTTGAGCAGAAAGCGAAAATATTCTTTGGCGAGGAAATCCACGCCGCACATATACGCGTATCCTAAAGTTCGCTGCACTCCAAACAAAAAACCCTTGATCGCTTTCACAACAATCAAGGGTTTTTCTTTTCGATCCACACGGAGCACCTATCCTTTCGCCTTTAATGCGATAGCGTAAAGCTTCATTTGCTTGACCATAGACAATAAGCCATTGGCACGGGTCGGCGAGAGATGTTCCGTCAACCCAATCTGGTCAATAAAATAGAGGTCGGCATTAGCAATTTCATCTGGCGTATGCCCAGACAACACCTTTACCATTAAGCTCACCAATCCTTTTGTTATAATAGCATCACTGTCAGCCGTAAAGTTGATCCTACCTTCTTGCAGTTCCGCAAATAGCCATACCTTCGACTGACAACCTTTGATAATATAATCGTCCGTTTTGTATTCATCGTTTATTAACGGTACTTCCTTTCCCAATTGTATGATGTATTCATACTTTTCCATCCAATCTTGATAGAATGCGAAATCCTCGATGAGTTCGTCCTGTATTTCGTTAATCGTCATTTTTCTTTACCTTATTTAAGCATCCCAATAGCACGTTCCAAGCCAGCTATCAAAACATCTACTTCTTCTTTGGTATTATACATCGCCAAGGAAACCCTCACGGTACCGGGTATGCCAAACTGACTCATGACAGGCTGTGCGCAATGGTGTCCTGTTCGCACGGCAATACCTAATTTATCCAAAAGCACACCAATATCATAGGGATGTATCCCGTCGACAACAAAAGAAATCACCGAAGACTTATGCGCCGCCGTACCTATAAAACGTATACCCTCGATTTTAGACAAGGCCGTAGTAGCATAAGTCAAAAGTTCATCCTCATAAGCTTTTATAGCATCAACACCAATGCTATCGATATAATCAATCGCATGAGCCAAGCAGATACCCGCCTCGATATTAGGTGTTCCAGCCTCAAATTTAAAAGGCAGTTCATTATACGTCGTCTTCTCGAAAGTAACCTCCTTGATCATATCGCCACCACCTTGATAGGGCGGCATTTTATTCAGCAGTTCTTCCTTGCCATATAACACACCTACACCCGTGGGGCCATACATCTTATGGCCTGAAAAAGCAAGGAAATCCACATCCAATTCCTGCACATCGATCTTCACATGCTGTATCGCCTGCGCAGCGTCGATCAGCACGGGCACCTGCCATTCGTGTGCAATATCGATCATCTCCTTCACTGGGTTTATGGTTCCTAGCGCATTGGACACGTAGGTAAAAGAAACTAATTTTGTGCGCTCCGAAAATAAGGAACGATAAGCTTCCATATTCAGTTCGCCCTGCTCGTTCATTGGGATAACATGCAGCTTACACCCTTTTTCGTCGCACAGCATCTGCCAAGGCACGATATTCGAATGATGCTCCATCGCAGAAATAATGATTTCATCCCCTTCACCAATAAAAGGGCGACCATAACAGGTCGCTATAATGTTGATAGCTTCCGTCGTGCCTTTGGTAATGATCACTTCATGCTCGTGCTTCGCATGAATAAACGCCTGTACCTTGCGCCGCGTCACCTCAAAGGCATCCGTAGAAATCTGACTAAGGTAATGTACACCGCGATGCACGTTACTATTCATATCAGCGTAATAGTTTACAATGGCATCAATGACCTGCTGAGGTTTTTGTGTTGTTGCACCATTATCAAAATAAACCAATGGCTTTCCATTCACTGATCTTTTTAAGATCGGAAAATCTGCCCTGATTTTAGCTATATCAAAAGTTTCCAAATGTTTTACTCCTTTAAAAATGTGCTACAAAGTTAGTATATTACCCCATAAAATAGGTCAACAGCGTGTATTCTTTTTGCGGGAAACTGCCCCTTTTGGAAAACTGATTTTCATCATTGTTGCATATTTTGTAAAAATATAGAACAATAATTTATAGGTAATTGGTTACCTTTGTACGAGATATGCAAGAGTTACCATTAAATATCCCAGAGGGGTCGAGAAAAGAGGTTATGGCCTATTTGGAGCCGTTCATGCTGAATGAGATGAGCGACTATTTGAAGCCTGTGGAGGAAATGTGGCAACCGGCCGACTTCCTGCCTGATGCATCGCGTGACACCTTTTTCGAAGAGGTGCGCGACCTTCAGGAAAGTGCGCGCGAACTTCCTTATGACTTGGTTGCTGTCCTTATTGGTGACACCATTACCGAAGAGGCTCTTCCTACCTATGAATCTTGGCTAACCATGGTGGAGGATGTCGAAAAAAACGAGCAAGGTGGATGGATGCGTTGGGTACGTGCTTGGACGGCGGAAGAAAACCGCCACGGCGATTTGTTGAACAAATACCTCTATCTATCCGGCCGCATTGACATGCGTCAGTTCGAAATATCTACCCAATATCTGATTCAGGATGGTTTCGATATCGGCACTGGTGCCGACCCTTACCGAAACTTTATCTATACGTCATTTCAGGAGCTAGCGACCAACGTCTCACACAGACGCGTGGCCGGAATATCTAAAAAATCAGGCGACAAATTATTAGCGAAAATGTGTGGTGTAATTGCTTCCGATGAGGCTCGCCATGCAAAAGCCTACATGTCTTTTATCACGCACGCCCTAGCGGTAGATCCTAGCGAGGTTATGATCGCATTTGAAGATATGATGCGCAAGAAGATCGTTATGCCCGCTCATTTCATGCGCGAAGCCGGCGAACCACAAGGGGAAGCCTTTGCTCACTTTTCAGATGCGGCACAACGACTAGAGGTTTATACTGCGCTAGACTATGTCGATATTCTAAAGAGTCTGAATGACGAATGGAAAATAGACAAGGTAGGCGGATTGAACGAGAAAGGTGAAAAAGCACGAGACTATTTGATGAAACTTCCAGATCGTCTGACAAGGTTAGCAGATCGGATCAAAGTACCCGAGATGCAATATAAATTTAAGTGGATACACGGATAAGGCTTGAGTAAAAACTCAAGCTTTTTTTGTTTTTAATTTATGTTTTCGCTATTTTAGTTGTTATACTAATAATTGCTATGCTAAAAGAAAAATATAGTCAATATTCCTTTATCCTCGATCGTACGGCACGAAGGGTAAAACAATATGCTCAAACGTCTTTCCTGCACAATGCCTTCGATCTCACGATCGATCAATGGAGCATCTTAAAGATTTTATACAATGAAGACGTCCTCTCACATAAAGAACTTGCGGAAAAATCAGGTAAAGATCAGCCTACGTTGACACGCATTGTTGACATCATTATAAAAAAACAACTTGTCGAACGCATCGAACATCCTCAAGATCGTCGATCACTACATATCCGATTGACTGACGCCGGACAAAAGAAGGTGGAAGAATTGTCGCCTGCGGTAAAACACATCCGCATGAAGGCTTGGGAAAATCTTTCCGATGAAGATTTCGACAACTTTACGCGGATCTTAAACACAATTTACAATAACTTAAATCAAATGCCATGATCTTAACAGATATGTGTATTATCGGCGCTGGACCGGTGGGTCTTTTTGCTGTCTTCGAAGCCGGCTTGCTCAAGATGCGCTGCCACTTGATGGATGTTTTGCCGCAGGTAGGCGGTCAATTGTCAGAGATATATCCACACAAGCCCATTTACGATATTCCGGGGTACCCCAGCATCCTTGCGCAGGAGCTTATCGACCGGCAGATGGAACAGATTGCTCCTTTTGCTCCTACCTTCAGCTTAGCAGAGCGCGTGGAGGAACTATGCAAACAAGATGATGGTTCTTATTTCGTCATCGGCTCAGAAGGCACCGTGGTGCATTGCCAAGTTGTAGTCATTGCCGGAGGCTTAGGTTGTTTTGAACCCCGCAAGCCTGAACTACTTAATCTTGATCGATTTGAAAAGACTAATGTGCATTACATGGTAAAAGATCCCGAAAGGTTTCGTGATAAGCGTATTGTCATCGCTGGTGGCGGAGATTCGGCCCTAGACTGGACTGTTTACTTGGCTGACATCGCGAAGAAAACAACGCTCGTACACCGCAGCGATTCTTTCCGCGGTGCACCAGACTCAGCCGAGAAAGTGCACCAACTTGCCCAACAGGGCAAAATTGATCTGTTGCTCTCGCATACGCTCGTCGCGTTGGAAGGTGATAGAACATTAACCGGAATCCAAGTCGCCAATAAGCAGAAGGAATCCACTGTGCTACAGACCGATGAATTTATTCCGCTCTACGGACTCAGTCCTAAGCTGGGGTCAATTGCCGACTGGGGGTTACAGATCGACAAAAATGCTATCGAGGTAAACACATTCGACTATTCCAGCAATGTGGAGCGTATCTATGCCATTGGCGATATCAACAGCTATCCCGGAAAGCTAAAGCTTATCCTATGTGGATACCATGAAGCTGCACTCATGTGTCAGAGCGCATTCAAATATGTGTATCCTGAGCAAAAGCTTAGTTTCAAATACACAACAGTAAACGGCATCAACGCATTTTAGCTATGGAAAATATAATTACAATACAGGTCGAAGACCGGGATGGACAGGTCAATCCGCTGGAATTGCCTACAGACATCAACTTAAGCCTGATGGAGATCTTGAAAGCTTCCGAGTACGATATTCTAGCCACCTGTGGTGGGATGGCGCTCTGCGCCACCTGCCATGTCGAAATCCTACATGGCGCCGAAAGCCTACCTGCCGCATCCGATCAAGAACTGGATATGTTAGACACCTTGCCTGATGCTGATGACGCTAGTCGCCTCGCCTGCCAGCTTCGACTAACAAATGACAACGACGGTTTACAGGTAAAAATAAAAGGCACCTTACAATGATCCGATTATTAGTGTACAAATCACACTAAGTTTTTGTATTTTTGTAGAAGAGAAGAGATAGACGTCTGAACAGGGACTTTGCACAAATATTAGAATTAGTTAATACTAGCATAAAAGACAATTAAGATATTTGTAGCCTATCTCACAGTATAGAACAAAATTAGTTTATTATGTTATTAGATCGTTCTGAAAGAAGCTTTCCGAGAGTCATCATCATTGGCGGTGGTTTCGGAGGTGTAGAAGCGGCCAAACAGTTTAAGGATAAAGAAGTGGAAGTGCTATTGATTGATAGAAACAACTTCCATACGTTCCAACCATTGATGTACCAAGTCGCGACGGGTACATTGGCTGCGGACGCTATTTCCTTTCCCATCCGCAAGATGTTCAAATCCCAAGAAAATTTCCGGTTCAGAATGGCCGATGTACTCGAGATAAACTCGCAGGACAAGATCGTCAAAACATCTGTTGGAGATTATGACTACGACTACCTGATCATTGCGACAGGAGCAACCTCCAATTTTTTTGGTAACAAACAGGTAGAAAAGTATGCGCTTCCTATGAAGAGCATCCACGAAGCGCTCAACATCCGTAGTTACGTATTGCAAAACCTAGAAGACGCCGTGCTTCGTAAAAACCTACTCGATCGCGAACGTTTCTTAAACTTTGTCGTTGTAGGTGGAGGCCCAACCGGCGTTGAGCTTTCGGGAGCGATTGCAGAAATACAACTCCACATATTGAAAAAGGATTATCCTGAGCTCTCTAAGCACGAGATGAAGGTATACCTTGTTGAAGGTATGGGCAAAATTTTGGGCGCTCTCTCTGAAAAATCATCTAGCGATGCCGAAAGGTACCTAAAAGAATTGGGCGTTAAAGTGATGCTAAATACGCAGGTAACGGGATATGATGGGAATACCATTACCCTATCAAATGGCGAAAGCATCCCAACAAAAACTGTAATTTGGGGCGCTGGCGTCATGGGACAATTTCCTGAGGGAATACATCCCGAGATTATACAGCGCGGCAATCGCATCAAAACCGATGGCCAATGCCGCATCGAAGCCATGGATGGCGTGTATGCGATTGGCGATGTAGCAGCGATGATCACCGAAGAAACGCCTCGTGGGCTTCCTGGTGTAGCACCAGCGGCGCAGCAACAGGGCAAGTACGTGGCTAAGCACATCCTGAGCAGCATGAACGGGAACCACAACCTTCCAAACTTTAAATATTTTGATAAAGGTTCTATGGCCACCGTTGGTCGCAACCGGGCAGT
This sequence comes from Sphingobacterium bambusae, assembly GCF_033955345.1. Classification (NCBI taxonomy): domain Bacteria; kingdom Pseudomonadati; phylum Bacteroidota; class Sphingobacteriia; order Sphingobacteriales; family Sphingobacteriaceae; genus Sphingobacterium; species Sphingobacterium bambusae. The sequence goes on along the minus strand of NZ_CP138332.1, from coordinate 4,242,779 downwards.
CGTCGATATGGGCAACATCCATATGAAAGGATTTTTAGCTTGGATGACTTGGATGTTTGTACATTTGGTATCGATCTTTGGTTTTCGCAATAAATTAGTAACCTTTGTAAACTGGACGGTCAAGTTTTTCACGAAGAATAGCGGTATACGACTTATCATCAATCGCGTCGACAGGCCAGAACCCAAAAAAGAAGATTTAGCATACCAAGATCAGTAAAACATGGAAAATAAAGCCATAGCAAAAGCATTTAAATTATGTAGCCAGTTAATGGAGTTGTACAACCAAAATCCATTTCGGACGAAAGCTATGGCTTCTGCATCATTCAAGATTGACAAACTTCCTTTTCCGGCCGTGGATGCTTCCTTGGAACAACTGGCTGAACAGCCAGGGATAGGAAAAAGTACAGCCGAGAAAATCAGCATGCTTATTGAGACAGGATCTTTCAAAGAGCTGGATGATCTGATTACAAAGACACCCGAAGGCATATTAGCTATGCTTTCCATCAAAGGACTTGGACCTAAAAAGGTTCAGATCATCTGGAACGACCTGGGCATAGAGACGGTGGGCGAACTGTTGTATGCCTGCAATGAAAACCGTTTGGTGGAAGCGAAAGGCTTCGGGTTGAAAACACAAGAAGAAATTCGGAAAGCGATCGAGTTTGCCAATGCGGCGCAGGGTTTATTTCTTTATGCCAAAGCAGAAAAAATCGTACAACCTTTCTTTACGGCTTTATCCGCAGCGTTCAAAGAAGAGATACATTCGTTTACCGGAGAGTTTCGCCGCAAGTGCGAGATCGTTTCCTCGATCGACATCATAACCACAGCGCCCGAAGCGGCAGTTGTTCATTTTATTGAAGAAAATAAAGACTTCACCCTGCTTGAACGTTTCGACGCCTCTCTGCAATTTACGGATCCTTTTTCCCTGAAATATCAAATACTTTTTAGCAGCAGCGCTACGTTCGCTTACGACCTGCTATTAAGTACGGGTAGCGATGCACATATCCAACAACTACAAGCTATACGCAAGGATATCCCGCAAGTGGATAACGAAGCCTCCATCTATAATGAATTGGGCCTTTCCTTCATCGAACCAGAGCTACGCGAGGGTCTGCAGGAAATAACTTGGGCCAAAGAGCACAAGCTTCCAAAGCTCATCAACTATAGCGATCTAAAAGGCACATTGCACAATCACTCTACCTACAGTGATGGGGTACACAGCTTAGAACAAATGGCCAGCTATTGCAAAAACGAACTTGGCTTGGGTTATTTAGGTATTTGCGACCACTCCAAGACTGCAGTTTATGCCAACGGCCTATCCGTGGAACGATTGGCAGAGCAGTGGCAAGAGGTGGACAACTTGAACGAAAAACTTGCTCCTTTTAAGATTTTTAAAGGCATCGAGTCGGATATATTGGGCGATGGATCGTTGGATTATCCGGCAGAAATTCTGGAAAAATTTGATTTTGTAGTCGCTTCGGTACACAGCAATCTCCGCATGGATGAAGAAAAGGCAACGCAACGATTGATTCGTGCCATCGAAAACCCCTATACGACGATCCTAGGCCACCCTACCGGTCGCCTGCTATTAAGTAGAGCCGGTTATCCACTGGATTTCAAAAAGGTAATCGATGCCTGTGCGGCCAATCAAGTGGTCATTGAAGTCAACTCCAACCCGCTCCGGTTGGATCTCGATTGGCGATGGCAGCAATACGCCTTAGAGAAAGGCGTCCTTCTTTCCATAAATCCCGATGCTCACCGCACAGAAGGGTTACTGGATATGCATTATGGGGTACATGTGGCACGAAAAGGTGGTCTTTCCGCCGAGCATTGTCTAAATGCCTTTACGACAGAAGATATTGCATCTTTCTTCCAGAAGCGCAAAACTGCTCGTTTATAAATACAGATTGAGACAATCGCCCATTGGCAAAAATAAAAAAGCCGGAAATGAGTCATTTCCGGCTTTTTTATAGGGCATTTCATTCCCTTACTTTTTGTAATATTCCATGGCTTTGGGAATCAGCTTCTGTATATCATTGATCCGACGGGCATCACTAGGGTGTGTACTCAAAAATTCAGGCGTAGAGCTAGCAGCCTTAGCTGATGCCATACGTTCCCAAAAGGAAACCGCACTTTCTGGATTATATCCGGCCATAGCCATAAAAACTAACCCTAGCTGATCGGCCTCCGACTCGTTGCTTCTCGAATATTTTAAAAGAGCCAATTGCCCACCAATACCGTAAGCATTATTAACAAGTCCTTGCAACAAACTGCTCTTACCCGACGTAGCTACACCCAAAACCTGTGCACCTACTTGAACGGCATATTGATTAGACATCTGCTCCATAGAATGACGCGCTATCGCATGCGCAATTTCGTGCCCCATTACGGTAGCTAACCCAGCTTCATTGGCCGTGAATGGTAGAATCCCCGTATATACGGCGACTTTCCCCCCCGGCATACACCAAGCATTGACATCGGAACTTTCCACCAAATTAAACTCCCAATTGAAGTTAAACTGTTGAGCGATACCTTCTGCGGCCAGATACCTATTCACCGCAGCTGCAATCTTATTGCCCACATTTTTCACCAACGCCGCATTCGACGTACCGGTAATAACTTTAGTTTTCGAATCAGTCAAAAATTCTTTGTACGCCACTGCTGCTTGTTCTTGAATCTGGTCATCGCTAACCAAGGATAGCTGTCTCCTTCCGGATACAGGTACAGTAGAACAGGATGCCAACACGGCACCCAGTAAAGCTATGGATGTATATCTAAATATCTTTTTCATGTCCGTATATTACTTTTCTCTAGGATTATGCAAATCTTATGCCTAAACACTTAGGCCTTCTTTTTCTTGAACAAATATATTTTCGACTCGTGCCCTTTTAATAGGCGCTCTATATTTTTTTGATGGGTAACCAAAATCAATGCACATATTGCAATGCCATATAGCAAAACTGCGGGAACGGATGTATGGAAAATAAAGGCTACGCTAAAGGGGAACGTAAAACCGGCAAGTATGGAGCCTAACGAAACATAATGCGTGACCAACAATGTAATTATAAAAACAGAAACGCAGCATAGCGCCGCCGGCGGATGAATAGCGATCACCATACCGAAAAGCGTGGCAACTCCCTTCCCACCACGAAACCCCGCAAAAATAGGAAACAAATGTCCCAGTACGGCAATAACACCTAAGGCCAGCTGAAAATTAACAAACTGTACCGAATTGGGCACGCCCACCAAAGTAGAATCCAATAGATGCGGAAGATTAGTAGATGTCCACCCCTTGAGGATATCGACAAACATTACAATAGATCCGGCTTTCTTTCCGAGCACGCGAAAGGTGTTGGTCGCACCGGCATTTCCACTGCCGTATTCACGGACATCAACGCCGTAAAATGCTCCTCCGAACCAAACTGCTGAAGGAATGGATCCAAAAAGATAAGCTAATATGACTATCCCTACTAAATAAATTGAAATCATATATTGTCTATACTTTCTGAATACAATTATACTATTTTTGCTTTCAAGCTCAAATCAAGACTTTTCACAGAGTGTGTCAGCGCTCCGACAGATATATAATCCACACCAGCTTGGGCGTAACTCGCTATTGTTTCAAGGGTTATGCCTCCTGATGCCTCGGTCACCAAGCGTCCGTTAACGATCTCCACCGCAGCGTGTACCTGTTCCGGGGTGAAGTTATCGAACATCACCCTATCCACAGCTTCGTTCGCCAACACCTCCTCCAACTCATCGAAATTACGCACCTCTACTTCTATTGCGATCTCCAAGTGTCGCTGCGCCTTGTAGGCCTGTGCCTTTTTTATGGCCTCGCTGATACCACCTGCGTAGTCTACATGGTTATCTTTGATCAAAATCATGTCGTAAAGACCGAAGCGATGGTTTGTTCCTCCACCTATCAACACGGCTTCTTTCTCCAAAAATCTAAGAAGCGGTGTCGTTTTTCGGGTATCCAACACTTTCGCTTTCGTACCGATTAATTTCTCGGCGTAAGCTGCCGTGCGGGTCGCTATTCCCGACATTCGTTGCATAACATTCAACACCAAACGTTCGGCTTTTAAGATGCTGTGCACATCGCCTTTCACATAAAACGCCACATCGCCCGGCATCACCGTAGCCCCATCTTTTATATAGATATCCAACGTCAATCGCGGATCGATGAGCTGAAAAATATCTTCAGCAACCGCTACACCGGCCAATATACCATGATCCTTCACCAAAAGCTTTGCCTCTCCTTGTGCCCCCTCGTTAATGGTAGATAATGAAGTATGATCTCCCTCTTGTACATCCTCTTCCAGCGCCAATGCGACGAATTTCTTCAGTTTATCTAACTCAACAGCCATGTATTCTATGCAATTTATTAGCGAAGATGACAAAAATATATATCATTATAAAATATTAAGCTAATTTTTGGTCGCCAATGCCGCTACTCCAAACGCATTTCCACAACTTGAAATTTTGTATTGGTTTGTGCTAGTTTCACAAATACACGGTACGTCGATTTATTCGATTTTAAAGAAAACACGATATAAGAGTTCGACGAGTTATTCACCCGCTGTAATTCTTTAAGCTGCTCGATCTTATTAGATCGAAAAAATTCATCCAGCAGAAGCTCCGCTTGAAATTTGGTGTAGGAACCTTCGTCACGTTTCACGGAAAGATTTACCGTGCCTGCAAATGTGCTGCTTACCTTTTTAGCATTGCCCGTCTTCAGGCCCATCGTAATCTCGTTCACCACCTCATCGAAGGAGGTACTCCAAGCGTAGGCAGGCATGTAAAAAAGCAACAACAGGCCAATCAGTACACCTGAACATGTGCTGCACATTAAACCTTTTGACCATAAATTTCCTTGCATAAGCAGAGCATCTCTTAATTACATATAGAAGGGATACACCAAAATTATGCCAACAACGAAAAACGTTGCTTTATGTTTTTGTGTAAATAAGACACTCAAATGTGGTTTATTTTTTCGCAAATAGATATATTTGTGTGTGAGTAATTTAGAAAACAAAAGAGTAGCGCTATTGATCCTAGATGGTTTAGGATATGGCAAAGACGATAATTCAAATGCGGTTCGCGCAGCACAAACCCCGTTTTTAGATCATTTGTTGAGCAGTTATCCAAACGCTAGGCTGGAAGCGTCGGGCGAGGCCGTTGGTCTCCCTGAAGGACAAATGGGTAATTCTGAAGTTGGACATATGAACCTCGGCGCGGGTCGGGTGGTATATCAAGAACTGGGACGTATTAATAAGGCTGCTAAAGATGGTGAATTTAATCATAACGCCGTCATTCAAGGAGCTTTTGATTACGCCAAATCACAATCCAAAAAGGTACATTTCATTGGTTTGCTTTCAGACGGAGGAGTACACGCCCACATTACCCATTTAAAAGCGTTGTGCGATGCCGCGCAACAGGCGGGACTCAGCAACGACCAAGTGTTCATCCATGCATTTATGGACGGTCGTGATACCGATCCAAATGGCGGGCTGGGCTATGTTCAGGATCTAGAAGCACATCTTGCTACTTCGACAGGACGCGTGGCTAGTGCTATCGGCCGTTATTACGCTATGGATCGTGATAACCGCTGGGAACGCGTAAAAGAAGCATACGACCTACTGACAAAAGGCGTAGGAACCCCGACTTCGAACCTGCAACAAGCTATTGAAGCGTCGTATCAAAACGGTGTGACGGACGAATTCATAAAACCTATCGTCGTAACCGACGCCGATGGTAGTCCATTAGCGACCATACAAGAAGGAGATGTGGTATTTTGCTACAACTTCCGCACCGACCGTGGCCGTGAGATAACTATTGCCTTGACGCAAGAGTCGTTTCCAGCTTACGATATGAAACCACTATCGTTGCATTACGTTACGATGACTTCGTACGACGATACTTTCAAAGGTGTACAAGTTGTTTTTCAGAAAGACAATTTATCCAACACACTCGGAGAAGTATTGAGTGCACAACATAAAACGCAGGTGCGTATTGCCGAAACCGAGAAGTATCCACACGTGACGTTCTTTTTCTCCGGCGGTCAAGAACAGGAATTTGAAGGTGAGAGAAGGCTGTTGATTCCTTCGCCAAAAGTAGCGACCTACGACCTACAACCTGAAATGAGCGCACTGGGCATTACAGAAGCAATCTGTAAAGACATGCAGGAGAACAAACCGGACTTTATCTGTCTAAATTTTGCAAATCCTGACATGGTGGGCCATACTGGCATTTTCGAAGCTGTTATCAAAGCTGTAGAAACGGTAGATAGCTGCACCAAACGTGTCGTAGAGACAGGTTTGGAAAATGGCTATTCATTCATCATTCTTGCTGATCACGGAAATTCGGAGTTTATGGTTAACGAGGATGGGTCGCCTAATACGGCGCATACGACAAATTTAGTTCCTTGTGTACTTATCGACAGGGATTTCGCACAAATCAAAGACGGAAAACTTGGCGATGTAGCACCAACAGTACTTCGTTTACTTGGTGCCAATATTCCTGCAGAAATGACTGGTAATGTCTTGGTGTAAAATATATCAAATGTTTTATGGAGCAGTAACGGCTAGTGCCGTTGCTGCTTTGTTCTTTTCGTGCAGCACGCCCCCTCCGACGAGCGGTGCAGCCAAGGAAAAGCAATTCGACATTCCCCACTTCTTTAAGCAAGAGATTGCCCGATTGGAAAAAACGAATCCCTTAGTAAAAAAGACCGTCACCAAAGACAGTCTTTCGGAAACCAAGGATCTTAAAATAAGCAACTGGAGCAATGAACTGGCAAGTTTTGCTACCGTAGACCTTAATAAACCGGTCTATGCTGGCCTATTACAGAAAGACAGTGTTAATGGAAAGCTCACCTTCACGGCAGATGATCCGAAGGTCGATCTTTCCTCGGTCGAGATTAGTTTTGCTCCTGACAAAAGCCCCAAGGGGTTCATTATCCGACGAACGATAAAAAACTCGCTCTATCAAACTACGGAAACACTAGAATACCAGCGGGACAGTATATACAGTCTTCAAAAAGACCAGTCCGTTTTGTTATTAGGAGACAAGCACTACAACATAAGCGCGTCCTTTCTTCGTTGATAGATGCTGTAGTAGAGTCCTTGATGTTTACCTCAGGTCATAATTCCATACGGTAAACATCAAGGGCTTTGATATCGCTGAAACAGAGAAATTTGTTTCTAAGCGTAACGAGCCAAGGCAATGATGTTATCGCTGAAGCGTGTCAAGCGCCCTAAGCTATGCAAGAAGTCGAGACTGATAATAAAAGCATAACCGACAACTACACCTTCCAATTTTTCAACAAGCTTTGAGGCCGCTACCACGGTTCCACCAGTAGCCAAGAGATCATCATGGATCAAGATACGGCTGCCTGGAACAAAAGCATCTTCATGGATTTCGATCGTCGCCTGCCCATACTCCAATTTATAAGATTCGGCTATTGTTTTAGCGGGCAGTTTTCCCTGCTTGCGGATAGGAATAAAAGGAATACCCAATTTGTTGGCCAGCATCATTCCGAATAAAAAACCACGGCTTTCCACACCGGCAATGGCATCTATCTCCATCCCTTCCAATCGCTTTGCCAGTTCATCCACAATGGCAGAACTCAATTCCTGATCTTTCAATACCGGAGTAATATCTTTAAAAACAATACCGGGTTGTGGAAAATCGGGAATATCCCGGATAACGGACTTAAGACGGTCTTCTAACATATAAATTGTCAATTGAATTGTAAATATGGCTCAATTTTAAGCAAAAAATCGGGATCTAGCGCATAAATCTTTTTTAGATCTTCCATACTCTGCAACGCACCATGCTGTTCTCGATAGCGAACGATATAACGAGCGTTCCGCGCAGAGATATAGGGATGACGAGCCAACTCCTGTTCCGACAACTGGTTTATAGGCAATTGTTTGACGGCATTCTTCCCTAAAAACAGTAGTGTCTTAAATCCTTCGAATGTTTCGGCTGTTATGCCGTATACCTCAGCCACTTGATCGATGTTGTAAAAACCGCCCAATAGATCTCGAAATTTCACTATTCGGCTAGAAAGTACAGGACCTATTCCGGGGAGCGTTTGCCATGCCAAGGTATCGGCTTCATTAATATTCAAGGGCAAAATCTTTACCCGTTCTTTCTCCACAAAGTTCGTCTTTCTCACTACCTGCTCGTTCGATACGGACAACTCTTCATTAAAGCGTAAGAACGGTGCAATACGTTGAAAATCTTTCGCTGATATAGTGTACATCTTAGCTACATCCGCGGCGCTACGAAAACGGCCACCTTTACGCTCGTAATTCTTAATACCGCGAATCTGTTTATCGGAAAACCCCATCGCACGCCATCGCTCTTCGGATAGATCGTTAGGATTGAAAGGCGTTATAGCATAGGTATGTTCTTGCTCTGGCGCATCAGCCTGTACATGAACCGTTTCCACGCCTTTGTTATCGAAAGCGTTCTCCGCTTTCAATTCTTCCAAACGAACCAAGGGCTCCAGAGCCGTAGCGGAGCGAAAAACCACACGATGAAGCAACGGTAAAAACTGCAAAAGGACAATTCCGCACAGCAACAGCACAAAACCACGTTGTTCATGCGCCGTTAATTTGAAAAGTAAAGCCAACTTTTTCATAGGCCATCCCCCTTGTGCAGTTATCGTTTCTACTTCAACTCATTCGCAGATACTTTCTTTACCTTAGTTCCATCCTTTAATGTCTTCGATATCGCGTTAAAAGGTCTAGAAACCACCTCTTGACCTTTCTTTAGTCCTGATTTAACAATAATATTACTATCATCTTGAATTCCGGTAGTAACGACTACCTGTTTAACGGCATCTCCTTCCAATACAAATACATACTCTTTAATGTCTGCATCGGTGCTGGTGGAGTCGGTCTTATCCGCATCGCTACGAACAGTCACAGCTTGGATGGGTACGATAAGCCCTTTATCCGATTTAGTGTGTATCTGAACAGTCGCGGACAACCCGGGTTTAAAGGGTGAAGCACTATCCGCATCTTCAGCACTTAAATCATCATAAGAAGACGGTTCGATGCGTACTTTAACGTTAAAATTAGTCACCTGTTCAGCCGTAGTTGTAGTCGTGGTCGTTGTCCCAGTAGATGTGGAAGAACTGGAAATCTCCGTCACGACACCTTTAAATTTGCGCCCCTGAAAGGCATCAACCTCTATCGTTGCCGTGTTACCGACTTTCACCCGATTGATATCATTTTCGTTTACCTCGACATTAACTTCCATCGTGGCCATATTGGCGATACGCATAATCTCTGTACCAGCCATCTGTGCAGTTCCCACGACGCGCTCGCCCAACTCGATAGAAAGCAAGGAGATAATACCATCCGCTGGCGCGTAAATGGTCGTTCGAGACAGGCTATTTCCAGCCTCCTGCAACTGCGCCTGTGATTGGTTAACCCCGAAACGGGATGCAACCACCTGCTGACGCTGTGATTCTAGGCTCGCCCGAGCACCCTCATAGTCCGCCCTTGCTTTGTCCATCTCCGAAGCAGAAATCACCCGCTTGTTGAACAGCTCCAAACTTCGGTTATAGATGGCTTCCACGTTTACAAAACTTGCTTCCTGTTGTTTAAGCACCTGTTGCGACATGGCAAGATTTGCTTTTTGTTGGCTCACCATAGCGGCTACCTGATCATAACTAGATTGTAACAAATCGGGCTTAACTCGACATAAAACCTGTCCTTTCTTAACTCTATCGCCTTCGCGAACGTTCAGCTCGATGATTTCTCCCGACACCTCCGAGCTCAGTTTAACCTCAAATTCCGGTTGCACTTTGCCACTAGCCGAGACCAACTCCGATATCGTTTTCTCCTCCACCGTATTGACGGCTACTTTCTGTACCGATCCATCGCCAAACCATCCGAACTTATTGCCCAGCAAGACCAAAGTCAGGATAACCACGGCGGATATCACCAATATAATAGGAAGTTTACTTTTCTTCTTTGCCATGCTGGTATTAATTAAATGTTATTGGATTGCCAATGTAGTAGTCTATTACCTTTCCTCGGAATACCATTTCATATTTACGGCGTATCATATCAAACTCCGCTCTGTTCATATTTGTTTGTGCTGTAAACATCTCCATAGAATTAGCCATTCCCACATCGTATCGTTCCTTTATCGCTTCGAAAGCCACTCGCGAAGAATTGAATGCCACCTGCGAGGTAAAATACTGTTTGTTGGCAAACTTGAGATCCAAGATTGCCTGCCCAATGGTTTTCTGTAAATTCCGGCGTGTGATAGCATCTTCCGTTTGCGCCTGCAGGAAACTTAGCTTCGCCTTATTTACCGCAACCTTGGTTCGGTTATTATTAAATATCGGCACGTTGACGCCCAGTTGGCTCTGAAAGGTTTTATTTCGATTAAATTGGGTGAAGAAAGGCAAAGGGTTTAACGTTTGCATATTCAGGAATTGCGAGGAATAATTTGTACCATAACCCGTAGATAGAGTAATTGAAGGATAATAACCACCTTTGGCAATATCGATGTTCTTTTTGGCCAAAGCGATGTTATATCCGGCCTGTTCCACAATAGGCTGTGTATCGAGTGCTTTTTCAAACACATCATCAAATGATAAAATCGCATACTCGGCCATAATCTCCGCAATATCTGGCTTTTCGAGCGTAAAAATTGTATCAGGAGACATCTCCATCAACTGTTTTAGATTCAACAAAGAAAGCTCGTAAGCATTCTCCGAAGTCATGATGCTGAGTTCATCGGTAGCCACTTGGTTTTCAGACTGCGCAAGATCGGCCACGGTTTTATTGCCGACGGCGAACTGTATACTATCCTGTCGCAATTGCTCCCGAGAGAGTTTAACCTGTTGTTTTGCCGCCTCATGCAACTCCCCATTGGTTATTGCTTCCAAGTAATTCGTGACAACGGAAAGAATGAGATCATTCTTTATCTTATCGACTTCAGAAGCGTCGATGGATAGCTGAATTTTATTAGCTTTTATCTGATTAATTTTCTGAAAGCCCTGAAACACTGCCACACTAGAGCCTATATTAGCACCGGCGCTAGTGTTCGAACTACCACGAATCAACTGTCCTGTCGTTTGATCGAAGATCAAACCATAATTGTAGCCGCCATTAAAACCAAACGACAGATTTGGATAAAGCTCCGACTTGGATTGGTAGAGCGTCTGCTCACTGATTTGATAACCAAATTGTGCTTGGCGTATTTGCAAATTACGATCGAGTGTCGTCTGTATGGCATGCTCTAGGCTCAGCTGCGCTAGAGCTACGGGGCATCCAAAACAGACGAAAACCAACCAAGCAAAGAGACAGGACGATAATTTTCGTATCATTTCGTAATTTAAGTGTAAATGATTCCTAAATTTGAGACAAAAATCTGAGATTATCAACATGTATTTTGTTAATGCGCCCTTTTTTTTGCGTTGGTTTTACCGCAAAGTCACGTTTAACAAATCGAGAAAGGATAAAAAAATATACCTTACTTTCGATGATGGCCCTATTCCGGAAATAACGCCCTTTATACTGGACACCCTTGCACAATATGATATTAAAGCGACTTTTTTCTGCGTGGGCGAAAATATCCTCAAGCATCCAGCTATCTTTCAACGTATGCTGGAAGAGGGACACAGCGTAGGCAATCACACGCACAACCATCTTAGAGGTTGGGATACAGACGATGATGCCTATATCGAGAATATAGCCACATGTCAAAAGCTCACAAAAACGAATCTATTTCGTCCCCCTTATGCTCGCGTAAAGAAATCGCAGCTTCGGCAGCTATACCCGTATTTCGAAGTCATTTTTTGGGACGTTCTCTCAGGCGATTTTAATGTCAACCTAAGTCCCGAACAGTGTTATCGAAATGTTATCAAGCACAGTCGGAATGGATCTATTATCGTTTTTCACGATAACATCAAGGCCATTCCACGGGTGAGCTACGCCCTACCACGTGTAATCGATGAACTACTAAAAAGGGGATTCACTTTTGATCAACTGGAAACCAGGGTGAAAGCCTAGTTGCCCTCCGTTTCCGTGATTACCTCCTCGGGAATACGCAGTCCAAACTCTTTCACAGAGGCCACCGAAAAGTAGCCCAATGCGTTATTGGAAATATTGGAGGTAGGATTGCCCGGTGCCGCGGTACCCGGATTAGTAGATTGAAATTCGTTCCAATAGTCGAAAACCCGACGATCGATACAGTAACGTCGAACAACGATGCTATCTCCTGGCAGCATATCCGTATCCAAGTCGGATATCTGATGGGTTACATAAAGACCGTCATTAAACTTATCATTCTGGGCACTAGCAAATCGAAATCCAGCACTATTGATCGAAACATCATATTTGTAATAATTGGCCACACCTGCAGGATCCTGAAATTTGAATGTAGCAAAGTAATAGGGATCGCCGAAGAGCGTTTCCTCCAAGATTCCTACAGAATCCACTTCTACAAAAGGAGGCATAACGCAGTTAGCCTCAAAAACCTCGCCTTCCACATTTACCAGCAGATCGTAGCTCCTATGGGCTGCCGGTCTAAAATTGCGATTGATATAGTAACCGTTATCCTCGTAGGTAAAGGTATATACTCGGCCACGGTTATCTGTTACAGAAACTTCTGCATCTGCTACGGGTCGTGAGCCAATAGATTCTGTAAAAGCTACGGTTTTGGACACGCGGATGCGTTGTTCTGTAGCTAGGTCCGACAGCTGCGCTTCGATCACCACCCGCGGATCCGCGTCATTGAGATCAATATCGATCACTTCCTCACAGGAAGTAAACACGAAAAAAAAGGCTGCTATATAGAGATAAAATGTTGCTTTCATGTTTCTGTTAAAATTTGAAGTTCCAAGTAACCGAAGGAATAATACCAAATAGGGCAACCTGATACGCTTCGGTAGCATTTGGTGTCGTTTCGCTGTCGCGGAAATCGATGATGTAAGCGTTCCTTCGGTTGTAGGCGTTGTAAACGCCAAAGGTCCAGCTAGAATTGAAGCGTTTATTTGCTTTTCGAGGTTCGTAGGTTGCAGACAGATCCAGACGGTGGTAATTAGGCATACGATAGCCGTTGCGCTCCGTATAATAGAACATCGACCTACCGTCTACTTCATACTTGCCACTTGGGAAAGTCACTGCATTTCCGGTGTTAAATATAAAGGTAGCGCCCAGCGTCCAGCTTTTAGAAAGCTCATACATGCCCACCACGGATAGATCGTGCGTGCGATCCTGCCGCGCGCTGAACCAGTTCCCATTATCTATTTCATCAAATTTACGCTCACTTTTCGCCAAGGTATAGCTAATCCATCCGTTCAATTTACCTACATTTTTCCGGAAATACCACTCTAGTCCATAAGCGCGGCCTATCCCAAAAAGCAGCTCACCTTCCAAAAGACGGTTGGCTTGCAGATCGGCTCCGTTCCGAAAATCTATTTGATTTTGCATGTACTTGTAATAGGCTTCCATAGAAAACTCATAGCCATTGTCCATAAAATTGCGGAAATATCCGACAGCGCCTTGGTTGGCTATTTGAGGTTTGATATTCAGGCTGCTGACCACATATTGATCGGTAGGCAGGCTAGATGTTGTATTAGTCAGTTGGTGTAAATTCTGTGCAATCCGGTTGTATGAAGCCTTTATACTACTCTGATCATTCAACAGAAAGCTGGCCGAAAAGCGGGGTTCCAAATTGAAATAATGCTTGGCTACACGTGTTCCGTAAAACGTTTCACCCGTATTTTCGCCATCGGCATCAAAGTCGTAAAATGTTCCAGGCCCCATCACCATAAAGTCATTTACGCGTAATCCATAGATTACCGATAAGCGATCCAAGGGCTTCCATTCATGTGATACATAAGCTGCCAAATCTATCCCTTGCCGCGTATCCACGGTTATGGAATTCACATTGGAGCTTCGCGATGCGTTTAAACTTGCAGGCTGTATCGACTGCCGCAATACATTCAAGCCAAAACGGATGGTGCTATTGGTATTTGCATAGTAGGAAAAGTCCTGCTTCAGGTTCCAGTTAAGTATCTTGGAGGCAATGCTAAAATCGGTATCATCGCTCGACACCTGTACATTGTACGTAAAATCACTGTAGATTAGGGACGTGTTGCTAAACAGCTTGTCATTAAAAATATGGTTCCAACGCACCGTTGCTGTTGCATTGCCCCAATCAAAACTAAAAAGGTCGGAATAGCCAAGATCATCTTTCCCGAAATACCCAGACAAATACAAGGTATTTTTGTCATTAAGTTTGAAATTAAGTTTGGCATTGAGATCATAGAAATACAGCTTGCTCTGATTCACATCTTGATCATTGGACAATTTAAGAAACATGTCCGCATAGGTACGTCGACCACTGATCATAAAAGAGCTCTTATCTTTGACGATAGGAGCTTCGATCTTCAAGCGCGAAGCAATTAAGCCAATACCGCCCTCCGTGGAAAACCGTTTTTGGTTGCCATCCATCATGGCAATATCCAGCACCGATGATATACGCCCACCAAACTGGGATGGTATGCCGCCCTTATAGAGCTGCACATCTTTAATGGCATCCGAGTTAAATGTCGAGAAAAAACCCAGTAAATGGGATGCATTGTATACTGTAGCCTCATCCAATAGGATGAGATTTTGGTCAGATCCGCCACCACGCACGTAAAAGTTGGAGGTGCCCTCGCCTCCACTCTGCACGCCAGGCAAGAGCTGTATAGTTTTCAAAAGATCCTTTTCGCCAAATAGCACCGGCACATTCTTGATCTCTTCCATCGTCATATTGAAAGCCCCCATTTGCGCATCGCGCACATTTCCATCTTTCTTTTTTGCCGAAACAACGACCTCGTCCAAAAGGTTATCCAAAGGCTTAAGCTCGGCATTCAAGCGCCTGCTGCTTTGGAGGTTCAGCTCTTCGACCTTTGTTTCATAGCCCACATAACTGAGCTGAATTTTATGTATGCCTGAAGGAAGTGAGAGCGAGAAAAAACCATAAGCGTTAGTACTGGTGGCATGTACATTATTTTCCGTGGAAACAACCGCTCCAATCAGCGTTTCACCCGTATTCGCATCACGCAGCACCCCACTAAGTACGACGTCTTGTGCGAAGGCCTGCATACTACACAGCAAGCAGGCTGCAACAACAATAAATCTTATCATAAGGGCGCTTTACTTTGTTTTAGATTGCGTAAGAAAGCATTGATTAAAAAAAGCCATTTGATAGTCGATGGACCGCGACCAATAATTCCAGTCGTGCCTACCGGGCATGGCGAGATAATGATGAGAAATGTTTAAATAATCCAGTTTCTCATGCAATTTGTTATTGACGCCGAAGAAAAAGTCTTCCGTACCACAATCGATGAACAGCTGTAACATGCCCGGCTGCACCAAATGCGTGAGCTCCATTACGGTATGCTCATCCCAAGCGCTTTTGTTGGCATCATAGGATCCCAATCGTTGTTTCATATTCCAATTGTTCGGAAACGGTCGGATATCTACCCCTCCCGCCGTGCTTCCTGCAGAAGCAAAAAGATCTTGATGACGAAATGCAAGATATAAAGCACCATGCCCGCCCATGCTCAATCCTGTTATTCCACGGTGCGCACGATCAGCATTGATCTTGTATTTGCTTTCTATAAAAGGAATCAATTCCTTAATCATGAAGGTCTCGTATTTATAATTTTGATCTTTTGTATCCCAGTACCAGCTATCAAATCCGCCATCTGGACAAACCACGGCGTAGCCATAACGATCAACCAATTCCTTCAGCTGCGGAGCATTATTCACCCAATTGGAATAGTTGCCGGAATAGCCGTGCAACAAATACAATACAGAACGAGCCTGTTGCTTTTCAGGTAACACAACAACCGTTTTAATGGTTTTATTCATACCGACGCTGAACACCGCTACGGTATCTACCTGTGCAGCCCTGCTATGTCCAAAAACTAGAAAACTGACAACGAATAAAAGGATATTCTTCATTATAAAAGGATAAAATATAATATAAACTATGCTGATTACTTCCCGGACAGCATTTGATAGCGATAAAGATACGCATCTAAGCCCAAGGGGCGTTCACTGACCGTGTAGAAAACATTATTTTCTAGGCCAAAACAAATAGCTTCGCCTTGCGGCTCGGCTTGGTACGACAAGGTATCGGGTTCTTGTTTAAATACATCAACAATATCTTTGTTCGCTTCGCGTCGCCATTGGAATACCTGGCCAAGGTTTTTGAGCAGTATCCGGCTTCCATCAGATGAGATATCCGCCGCAGTAATAAATGTCATGGGCAGGCTTGACGTACGCCTTAGCACCAAGGTATCACCATCCTTTGCCTGCTGAAAGTCAATTGGATATACACCAACTTGAAGATCGCGTTTGGAGATCAGATAACCTTTTAAATCATGCGGATCCACAAAGATAGCCTCCGCATCGCGCGGCCTATCGGCATATTGTAGGTTGATCTTTTTGATCTTCGACCGCGGAATCGAAAGACGTGATTGCCCTGCTTTCCACTCAGGTTCCTCAAAAATATACAATTGCACACTAGAGCGCCTTCCACGGTTGTCGCCAATATCCGCCAACAACAGATACGATCGACCATCTTTCTTGAACCAGGCAATATCTTCCGTATCAACAAGATCCACTCCCTCTAATCGTACAACGCAACGAAGTTTTGCCTGCTTATCAATCAAAAAGATCCGGGCACTGTCGCCGCTATCATTATGCGTCCAAAAGAAAGATGGATCTCTACGGGAGTTAACTAAACCAGAAAGTTCATTCAACCTGCTATCAGTTATTTTTCCCAAGGATACCCTATCCGTGCCAATATCTTGTGCAACGACAAACAGAACGAGCGCGGAGAAAAACACGCAACTCAAAAAACGACTAACCATGCAATGAAAATAATAAAACTTAGGAAATATCCATATGGATATAACGTTTGTTTTAAAAAATCTATATGGTTAGGACAAAAAAAAGCTATTGATAACAAAACGTTAACACAAACGGAGGGAAAAAATCAGATTTAACAGAATTTTCACCGAGCAAAACTGCAGGCTCACCGACTACAGCACAGTATTGACCTAATTGGGCTTGAAACGACGGGCGGAAGCCGCTAGATTCGATAAAGAAATCAGCACATACTAACGACATTCGTTATGCAAAAACTCATCATCTCTTTCCTTGCCGGACTTGCGCTTGCACTTTCCAACTACAGTATCGGAACAAACGGTCAAGCGCAGCATGTCCATTCTAGTTCACAAACAAAAAAGCCGGTTTCCTCCGAAACCAGCTCTAATCAACATATCTTAAAATCTTAGTTATTTTATTGAAAGGCTGCCACCAAACGAGGAAACTGCGTGTTATCTCTGGCTTTTAATTCGAATAGGCGACGATAGAGATCCAAAATAACAAAAGCTTCAGCCTCTGCGCCTGCGCTGTTGTTCATAAACAATTTGAACGAGTATGTTCCATTTTTAGAAAGATCAACAGCTTGTTTGTTGGATGAAAAAACAAGCGGTGCAATGACCGACGTTGCCATGCCGCTTTGCGCTGGAGATTTGTAGACCTGACCTAGTGCTTTTACAAATGCATCGGATTGACTGCCGATCGTCGTAAATTTGATAACACCGGTTTTGAAACCATCTTTTTCATCCGGGTTACCATCTGCCCCAACACCCGCAGGGATATTTTTCGACACTTCAATTTTCATCCCTACCGTATCGGCATCATGCAAAGACTTCGCTGTATAAACGATTGTTGAATCCGTTTCTTTGGCATCCGCGAGATACAGATACAAAGAAGGATTGTCACTGTCGTTCCCAACGAATTGTCCCAACGTTGCTGCGTCGGCGGTAGCCTTACTATCTTTATTTGACGAGCCCCCACAACTACCTAAAAAAGTCGCCGAAACCATGAGCACGGAGGCAGAGATTATTATGTTTTTCATACGTTAGCTATTTATTTATGGATAACAATATACACATCTAATTGTTTTGTTAGCGCAGTAAAGCATCATACAATATTTCAACGGGGTGGTAGGATTTACGCTGTGCTCCGTCTTTAATTTGGTGCCTACAGGATGTACCGGCTGCGGCGATGACCGTCTCTGCTGCGGCAGTACGGACAGCAGGAAGCAATACCAGCTCTGCCACGCGCATCGAAACTTCGTAATGTTCTTTTTCATACCCAAATGAGCCCGCCATACCGCAACACCCGGAGGGGATCAACTCTACCTGATAGCCCTTCGGAAGGGAGAGTATACGCTCGGTATACCCAACCAAATGAAATGCTTTTTGATAGCAATGCCCATGGAGTTTAATATGCTTTACATCTTGGTGAAAATGTGCCGACGATATATGTCCAGCCTCCATTTCGCGTACCAAAAACTCGTCGATCATCACCGCATGCTTTGCCAATTCACCAGCTTTCGTACGGTTTGTTTCATCCACCAAATCCAAGTATTCATCACGAAAAGTTACAATAGCCGACGGCTCGATTCCCAGCAAAGGCGTCTCTTCCGAAACCAATGGATGCAGCAAGGTCACATTCTTATTCGCTATCTCTTTGGCCTTTTTCACAAATCCTTTAGAAAGATAAGTACGCCCGCTCTCTAAGTGCTGGGGCACAATAACTTCATACCCCAAAGCAGTGAGTAGTTTATAGGCCGTAATACCTATTGCCGTATCGTTGTATTCAGTAAACTCATCACTGAAAAGATAAACCTTACGCCGTGCCGAAGAAACTCGACGCTGCTTAGCAATCCATTGAGAAAGTGTCGTAAAATGCACATTGGGCAACGATCGCGCTGCTGCAAATCCTGCGATTCTTTTCACCATACCCGCCAATAAAGGCGTCTCTACAATCATGTTGTACAATGGCGCTACATAAGAACCAAGCTGTTGGCTTTTGGTAAAATTTGCAATCAAGGATGATCGAAATGATGCGCCATGTTCATCATAGTAATGCTGTAGAAACTCCGCCTTCATTTTGGCCACATCAACCCGAGAAGGACATTCGCTTTTACAGGCTTTACAGCTCAGACAAAGATCCATCACCTCTTTGATTTCTTCATGATCAAAACGATTGCGCTGCGTAGAATTCGTCAAAAATTGACGCAACATATTTGCTCGGGCACGTGTCGTATCCTTTTCATCGCGCGTAGCCATAAATGATGGACACATCGTTCCTCCGGAAACCTCCGTCTTACGACAATCACCTGAACCTGAACACTTTTCCGCCAAACGCAATATACTCTCATCCTTTTTAAAGTCGAAGTAAGTAGGAATATCCGATCCCTTGTAGGTCGTATCATAGCGCAATGCTGTATCCATGGGCGGCGTATCGACAATTTTATTAGCATTGAAAATACCACAAGGGTCAAAGATGCTTTTTGTCTGTTTTAATAGGGCGTAAACCTGCTCGCCCAACACCTTACCAATAAATTCCCCACGCAGGCGACCATCACCATGCTCGCCGCTTAGCGATCCGTTGTATTTAAGCACCAAATCCGTCGTCCGGTCCAAGATGGTGCGGAAGGTACGTTTTCCTTCGGCTGTCTTCAAGTTAACGAAGGGCTCGATATGCAGCTCGCCAGCTCCAGCATGTGCATAATACGAGGCATGCACCCCCTCTTCCGCAAGAAGCGCTTGCACGTCCGCTACGTAGGCTGGCAGATCTTCGGGCGCCACGGCACAATCCTCGATCAGATTTACTGGCTGCTCATCACCCGGTAAATTCCGTATCAAGCCCAGTCCGGCCTTGCGCACATCCCACACTAGATTGGTTTCTGCCATTCCTGTCACAAAGGGGTAGGCATAGCCCAATCCCTTATCTTTCATATCTTGAATCAATGCAGCAGCCTTTCTTGCGAGCTCCTCTTTACTTCCTGCCCGAAACTCAACGATCAGCAGTGCCTGCGGATCGCCTTCCAAGAAAAATCGATTATATTGATAAGTCGGGTGGCCAACGGTAAAGTCCAATATATATTTATCTACCAGTTCGGACGCTTCCGGTTGGTGCGTCAGCGCCAGCACGTTACCGTGCATACACTCGATCATATCCGAAAAATGAATACAGACCAAACCAATCTCTTGAGGCGGCAGAGGCATCAACTTTAATTTGGCTTCCATAATAATACCCAATGTCCCTTCCGATCCTGCTAACAGCTGACATAAGTTAAAAGGCTTATCGCTATCGATCAAAAAATCTAGCGCATAGCCTGTATTTCGGCGACTCAGCGTCTTCTTCGGATACCCCGATTTTATAGCCTCTACATTCGCATCATTACTCAGTAAATCATTCAATGCACGATAGATTTCGCCCTCTCGGCTAGTGGAAGCCAACTTTTGAAAGAGCGATGCGCCATCCAAAGGTTCAAACTGTACCTCGGAAGCATCATCTAGCATAACTGTTGCCTGTAGCAAATTTTGTCTTGTATCTCCCCAAACGATCGAATGTAATCCCGAGGAATTGTTGCCAATCATTCCACCAATCATTGCGCGGTTGGCGGTGCTCGTTTCAGGGCCAAACATCAAACCAAAGGGCTTAAGATAACTGTTTAAGTCGTCCCGAATTACCCCCGGCTCCACACGCACCCAACGTTCCTGAACGTTTAGTTCCAGCACTTGGTTAAAGAAGCGAGAAATGTCCAACACGATGCCCGAACCTACAACTTGACCAGCCAATGAAGTTCCCGCAGTACGCGGGATAAGCGTAATACCTGTATCACGTGCAAAGGAAATGAGGTGTTTTATATCTGCTTTTCCACTGGGTATCGCAACGGCGAGCGGCAACTCTTGGTAAACAGAGGCGTCCGTAGCGTAAGCCAAACGCATAGTTTGGTGTTTTGCAACGGTAGCATCATAAAACAAATCACCCGCAAGTAGGTCAGAAAGTTGGCGCAGCTTATCTATTATTAGCACGATTTTAGTATTTTTATAGAAGCAAATCTACTTAATTGCTGGATCAATCCCCAAGTCTTTGCGTTATTTAACCTTATTCTAAAATAAAAACGCACAAAAAGGCATTTCAAAACAACTCAAATGGAATAATATTCTAAATAAAATATTCACAATAGAATATTATTCAATAATGATTATAAAATTTTGAATATAATTCTTTAATGATTAATTTTGCAGCGTTATGGCAAAACTTGAATATAATCTCGATCAGATCGACTACCAGATCTTGCGTATTATGCAGGATAACGCGCGTACAAACAATGCTGATATAGCGCGAGAGCTTGGTATGGCACCGTCTGCTATTTTAGAGCGTGTCAAAAAGTTAGAGCAGAAGGAGGTGATTTTGCAATACAATGCAAAAATCAATCCCCATGCACTCGACCAAAAGATGTTATCTTTTATTTTCATCAAAGCTCAAGATATCATCGGCGTACAAAAGGTCGGTTTTCTGTTGGCAGAAATCCCGGAAGTACAGGAGGTACACGACATTGCAGGTGATGACGGTTATTTAATCAAAGTGCGTACGAACGACGCTGCTGGGCTCGTTGATTTAATGCGCAACTCACTAGGGAAGATCGAAGGCATCATTTCCACACGCACGACGATCGTTTTAGAAACTGTAAAAGAAGAACAAAAGTTGGTTATTCCAACAAAAAAATAAAATGAAAACACAGCAGCAAGGGACACCAGCAACAGCGAGCATCGTTTTCGCCTATTTGGTGGTATACATCGTATGGGGATCTACCTTTTTCTTTATTGAAAAGGCGCTAGAGAGCTTTAGCCCTTTTGTATTGGGTTCTATCCGTTTTTTTATTGCGGGCACACTTCTGATGAGCTACTGCTGGGCGCGCGGCTATAAATTATACATCAAATCAGCTGTTAAAGACGCCCTTTTCATCGGTTTTTTACTGTTGTTTGTGGATATGGCCGCCATTATTTGGTCAGAACAGTACATATCCAGCGCGATCGTCACCATCCTTTCTTCTGCTGCTGCCATATGGTTTATTCTTTTCGACAAACCGAAGTGGAAACAAAACTTCTCTAGTCCCCCGATCGTTATCGGTCTCATTTTTGGATTTTTGGGCGTGTGCATGCTGTTTGCGGAGCAGCTCTTCACGGACGACGCGAACGAGCAGCATCAAGATATGAAATTGATAGCCATGATCGTCCTTATGCTGGGCACCATCGGCTGGACCGTTGGATCCTTGATTTCCAAATACAGCAAAGAGAAGCGGGATCGGGAGAGTAAAGGCGAGCAGGAAGATCTGCACGTGATGGTGAAGACAGCTTGGCAAATGGTATCAGCCGGTATTGCCTTTACCTTAGTAGCAGTACTAAGCGGCGAATATGCCCGTTTTGATATTGCGTCAGTACGACTTGTCGACTGGGGAGCGATGGCCTATTTGGCAACGATGGGCTCCATCTTGGCTTTTGGGAGCTATATTTGGCTATTGCAGCATCGGCCAGCGACAGAAGTTAGTACCTATGCTTACATCAACCCCATCGTTGCGTTAATTTTAGCTCATTATTTCACAAGCCATCACGTCAGTGTACTTCAAATCGGTGGACTTGTTGTTGTTTTGCTCAGTGTATTACTTATGAATTGGAATCTCTATCGAGACAATAAGAAATTCAAAGTTTACAAAAGAGCAAAACGCATAAAAAAACTACGGGAGATGGCCCCCAAAAGCAGTATCCCGCGAATTATTGAAATCGCGCAGTTCAACAGTAAGCATGAGAAAAAGAAAACAACGGATCAATAACATTGCGCTATTGATCCTGTTTTAAATTTATTTTTTCAAGAAGCTGTAGCACTTACTTTCTTCCTTGCGTATTATTTGCAAATTAACGACGCATGAAAAAGTTATCTATACAATCCTTTATTTGCCTGATCTTGGGCATCATGACACTGAGCAGTTGTTTGAAAGACAATGATGATTATGTACGTCCGCCGCAAGGCTTCATGACATTCATCAATGGCTATTCTGAAATGGAAAGTGTCTATTTCCGTACGTCAATCGGCACGCTACCTTTGGCATACAAAAGCTTCTCTGTAGCCAGCATGTTGGTGGGCGAAAGAAATCTCTCGATTTTTTCAAACAACGGAAATCAATCATTAGTAGACACCAACCTCGTTATCAAAGACAGCACGGCATACTCATCCATTATTTACGGAAATGCAGACAATGCTAAATTTGCATTTATCGAAGACAAAAGTGTCGCCAACCTCGGTGAACAAAGTGCATGCAGATTCTTAAATCTAGCGAATGGCATAGGCAACGTAAACCTATTCTTAGGGTCCGAGTCAACAGCATCATTCCCCAATCGTGCGGTGGAAACAGGAACAAGTGCGGTCAGCAACCAAACATTTGTCGCAAAAACCAGCGGCAACATCCCCTTAAAGATTACCGATACCGAAGGTAATACTATTGCGAGCAGAACAGATTACACTTTTAGAAAAGGTTATTATTACACTATCATATTAATTGGAACAAAAGATGATACCGCAACACCGCTATACCTTGGTGTTGTAGCACATTAAATGTAGCAAAAGATAAAAAAGCTTCCCCAATTGTAAGGTGAAGCTTTTTTTATTCAACAAAAATCTTCTAACGATTGCTTCGCGCTATTGTTCATAGAAAAAAGTACCTTTACTTGATATTATGAACAACCATGCGCATCAACCAACTTATTACTCTTTACGGTTTCTTCTTTCTCTGTTTACCGATCGTTTCAAAGGCCCAACAAACGGTTGATTTACTCATTACTAATGACAGCCTTGTCAAACGCGATAGTCAATATTTTGAAGATCGCCGCAACGCAGCAGTTACCGCCTATGCATTTGAACATTTCGATGAGTCTTTGGAAATTATCGAAGACTACCTCAACTATCTTCCAAATGATAGCATCGCTAAAAATTTACTATCGACAATTTTTATAAAAAAGCTGAACGCACAAAAAGACGCAAAAACTAATTTTACACAATTAGCAGCCTGGACAAAGAAGTATCCTTTTATTGCTAGCGATGAAAAGCTTCGGAAGATCAAAGTAATCGAATCACTACGCCTGGCTATGGCGGCATTCGACTCCGGCAACTATTTACTATCGGAACAATTTCTCACGATTATCGAAGAAGAAATAAGCAAAAGCAAGGAAAAGAAGCCTCTTTTGGCTCTCAGCAACTTACATACATTGATATTCAACCTTGGTCTCAAACGCTATCTAGAGAACGACCCTCGTGCAGCTTTAAAATTATTCGATATCGGTAAAAAACGCTATCCTAATGACCCCGAGATGGGCAAAATGTACCTCAAAGCTAAAGCTAAAATTTCCAATTAACCCTACGCTAGCTAGTTAAAACTAAGAAAGGCTTGAAGAGCTATGCTAAGCCCGTTGCCATGTCCTTGCGTATGCAAGCATACATTTCCAATAGAATAGCAATGGATAATTTTTGTTCTGTGTAAAAATCCGTATTTTCGTCCTCAATTTTTTCGAGTACTTAGGGAGCAACTATGCAGTTAACAAAATTAGAGATCAAGGGTTTCAAGAGCTTTGGTGACAAGATCACCATTAACTTCAATGAAGGCGTTACGGCCATTGTAGGCCCTAACGGTTGTGGAAAGTCCAACGTAGTTGATGCTATTCGCTGGGTATTGGGCGAACAGAGCACGCGCATGTTGCGTTCGGAAAAGATGGAGAATATTATTTTCAATGGAACGGTAAACCGTAAACCAGCGAATCTGGCCGAGGTATCTCTCACATTCGACAACAATGCCAACCTACTGCCTACGGAATTTTCGACGGTCACCATTACCCGTAAACTTTATCGCAACGGCGACAGCGAATATCGTCTGAACGACGTTAAATGCAGGCTCAAAGATATTACAGATCTCTTTCTCGATACCGGCCTAGGCGCAGACTCCTACTCCATCATCGAGTTGAAAATGATCGACGAGATTATCAACAACAAAGAGAATTCTCGGCGCAATTTATTCGAGGAAGCATCTGGCATTTCCAAATACAAAGTTCGTAAAAAACAAACCTTAGCGAAACTCAAGGATACGGAGGGCGACCTATCACGGGTAGACGATCTGCTATATGAGATCAACAAGAACTTGAAACAACTGGAAACGCAAGCAAAAAAAGCAGATAAGTATTTCCAATTGAAAGACGAATATCGCGAAGCCAGCGTTGGTCTAGCCTATTACCGACTAGACGGTTTCAGTAGCGATTTGGAAGGCATAACCGAGCAAGAGCAGGCGCAACAAGCACTTATTCAGGAAAGCACAACAATTATCGCCAGCAGTGAGCAACAGTTGAAAACATTACGTGATGACATCCTTTCAAAAGAGAAAAATCTAGCTACACAACAGAAAAGCACAAACGAATACGTCAATAAGATCCGTTCTTACGAATCGGATAAAAAGATCAAAAATGAACAGCTACGTCACCTGCAAGATAAAGAAACAAGGCTAACAACGGAGCTGAATACAGACAAAGCACAGCTGGAACATGTTGTACAAACACTAAAACGCATCCATGAAGAATTGTTCCAAGAGCAATCTACGTTGGATATTTACCAACAGGACATAGCAAAAAATAAAACAGAGGTGGACGAGCTACGTACGCAACAGGTGTCGGCGCGTGCCAAACTCGATGCCTTTACCCAACAGAGCGCCGTTCTGCAAAACAATATCTACACCTTGGAGAAAGAGATCGCCGTGCTCCACATCCAACAGGATGCCTTACAACAAGAGTCGCTACGTACCGTATCTGATGCCAGTAGTAAAGAGGAAGAACTTACCGAATTTAATGTAGCCGTAGCCGATCTTGAAGAACGTGTAGAACAGCAACAAGAGCAATACGATGCGGCTGTACGTGCTGAAGAAAGCCTACAGCGCGAAATACAGGGGATCGAGGAAGAATTGACCGAGACGCGCAACCAAATCAATCGTGAGTCGCGTTTGGTGGATGCCAAGCAGAATGAATACAGCCTTACCAAATCGCTTGTGGACAACCTAGAAGGCTTTCCAGAGTCGATCAAGTTCTTACGCAAAAACGCAGGCTGGAAAAAATCATACCCCTTATTTTCCGACATCCTCTTCTGCCAAGAGGAATATCGTGTGGCGATAGAAAACTACCTAGAGCCTATCATGAACCACTACGTGGTGGAAAACCAACAGGAAGCCGTGCAGGCAATCCAGTTGTTGAGCGATGCCTCACGCGGGCGGGCAAACTTTTTTGTGCTCGATGCTATCCAATCGGCCGACAGCCAGCCGCATGTTCACCCATCGGATCGGCTCATGCCAGCGCTAGCTGTCATCAAAGTAGACAAGAAATACAGTAATCTGTGCGAGCAGCTATTAAAGCACGTATATCTCTTAAAACCAGAAGCTGCAGACAGCCTAAGCGACCAGCTCCCTAGCGAAAACATCGTTGTGCTTCATCCAGAAGGAAAGTTCTCCAAAACCATGCTCGGGCTGAGTGGTGGATCGGTGGGGCTTTTTGAAGGAAAACGTATAGGCAGGGCTAAAAACCTGGAAAACCTGAGCAAAGAGATCAAAGAACTTAATCAACAGATCGAAGCTTTGCAGGGCAAGGAAATGGATGGCGTGGATCGATTGGCAACCTTGCGTATCTCTTCACAAAAAGATTTGATAGACGAGTTGCGCAACCTACTTAACCGCCTGAACAATGAGCTTATTTCGGTAAAGACGAAGCAGGAGCAATATCAAGCCTTCATTACGAACAGCCAAAATAGAAAGCAGGATATAGAAAATAAAGTTAGTTTGATCAGTGAGCAGCTACAGCAAGCCGAGCCGCAGCTTGTGCAACTGAAATCAGAGAGCCAAACGCACCAGCAAGAGATGTTGGAGCTGCAGGACGCCTATGCGGAAATATCCGATATACTCAACGAAAAATCTACGGTTTTTAATCAGGAGAATATCCGATTCCACCAGCAGCAAAACAAGGTTTCCAGTCTACAGAAGGATGTGGAGTACCGAGAAAGCCAACAGGAAACTTTCGAATCGCGCATGGAAAAAAACAGCTTGGAATATGAGCAGGTGAAAGTAGACATGAAACATGCGCAGTCCTTCACGGACAACAATGACGAGGATCTTACGGCCATGTATACACAAAAGGAGGCCTTGGAAAAAGGATTGCAGGAAATCGAAGACGATTTCTTTGCAGCACGCAAAATCGTTATAGATCTGGAAGATCATATCGCACAATCACGGCGCAACAAAGACCAAAATGACTTCCTCTTGTCGGAGCTGAAAGATAAGAAAAACGCGCTGCAACTGGAGCTCAACAGCCTTAAAGAACGTTTAGCGGTCGAATTTAATATCGACCTTCAAGAATTACTACAAAACGAAACACCCGAAATCGAACGCTCACAGGCCGAGCTGATCGAGGCATGTGACAAGCTAAAAAAACAATTGGATTCCTACGGCTCTATCAACCCTATGGCCAAAGAAGCGTATGATGAAATGAGTGAACGCCACAGCTTTATTACCAAGGAGAAAGATGACCTTCTGGAAGCAAAGGCAACGTTAATGGCTACAATCAGCGAGATTGACCAAACCGCCAACGACAAATTTATGCATGCCTTCAACACGGTACGTGAGAACTTCATCCATGTCTTCCGTTCCTTATTCAATCAGGAAGATTCCTGCGATATGGTATTAACCGATCCCGCGAACCCGCTAGAATCTGATATCGATATCATCGCCCGCCCGAAAGGAAAACGTCCGCTATCGATCAATCAGCTGTCGGGTGGTGAAAAAACCCTTACCGCTACGGCGTTGCTATTCTCCCTTTACCTCTTGAAGCCCGCTCCATTCTGTATTTTCGATGAGGTCGATGCTCCGTTGGACGATACAAACATCGATAAATTCAACAATATTATCCGCGATTTCTCTAAAAACTCGCAGTTTATCATTGTTTCGCACAATAAACGCACCATCGCCAGCACTGATATTATCTACGGTGTAACGATGGTTGAGCAAGGAGTTTCACGCGTTGTCGCGGTAGACCTGCGTGATGTAGCCTAAGTAAGATTTTACAAAAAAGAGATTGCCAGAAGTTCGTTGCAATCTCTTTTTTGTGAACGTTGTGTGATCAAACAGCCTTTAATCTAGAATACTAGCTCATTTCATCGGATGCGGCAGCTTCCTTAGTTTTTCTAGCGTTGCCCAACATACCTAAGGCGCTATTAAGGAAGGACAATACGCCGATCACTACTATTAAGCTCCCCAATATCATAAACAAATAGTTAACACCGAAAGCGTCCGCCGCCCACCCGGTACCTAGAAGTCCTAATACCGTCGGAATAATAGCGATACTGAAATAAAGCGAGAAGACTCTTCCCAGCAACTCAGGCTGTACTTCTTCCTGTAGAACGGTCATAAAACAAGCATTGTATACTGCAGCTGCGATACCACCAACAATAGTCAATCCTACGAAAATAAAAAAAGTGCTTGCGGGCAAGTAACCCGACAAAGCCAGCGACAACCCCAAGACCACATACGTACAGTTGATGAGCCGTATTTTGGAAAACGCGGGCTTAAAGATACCAATCAGGCCACCGCCGACCAACATACCTACGCCCCACATCATCTCAATGATGCTCATTTCCCATTTTCCACCGTGGAAATGGTTTAGTGTGAGCAAGGGAAAGAGCACTGCAATAGGCATGATGCAGAAGGTTACGACGGTTGAAAACACAAACAGCCACATTAGACCTTTATTATCTGTGATCTCTCGAAATCCACCCT
Source organism: Sphingobacterium bambusae (assembly GCF_033955345.1). NCBI lineage: Bacteria > Pseudomonadati > Bacteroidota > Sphingobacteriia > Sphingobacteriales > Sphingobacteriaceae > Sphingobacterium > Sphingobacterium bambusae. The sequence continues at coordinate 4,214,027 of NZ_CP138332.1, read as the reverse complement.
GCAGATCATTCCATACCTGCGCAAAGCTAGCCTTAGCTTTCTCGGCGATCTTGGGGTTCGGAATGTGCACAAATAACAGAGAACCTACGGCGATTACCGCACCAGCAATGTCCAACAAGAGCACATTGCCAATGGACATCATCGATATCGCCAAAGCTCCCAGCGCAGGTCCAGCAATAGACGATATAGATTGTATGGTTTGGTTAATGCCCGCAATGCGAAGCAATTCCGATTCCGGTGCAATCATAGGGATGGCAGCCTGCATCGCCGGCATATGGAAGGCCGAGCCTACCGACCTTAATCCCAACATTAGGTAAATAAGAAGCAAGCTTTCATGCCCCATATAGAAACTAACCGACATCACCAAGGTACAGGCCGCAACGAAAGTATCAGCCAACATCATCGTTTTTTTACGATCCCAACGATCGATATAAACACCAGCAAAAGGACCGATAAGCGCTGCCGGCAGCATGCCCGCAATAGCGCTATACGCCAATACTTCGGCTGATGCGTGTTCAATGCTCAGCCATATAATAATAGCAAAATTTACAGCAGAACTGCTGATCAAAGACACAAACTGCCCTGTCCATATCATTAAGAATTTCTTCTTCCAATGCGCTTTCATATAAATAAATCGTAATGGCTTCTTGTAGTAAGCCTGACAAAATAAAATTGTTTTATAAAGAGGAATAAGCAAGAAACTGCTTACTCACCACCGGAAAACAAGGTTTGGAACCTCGTCCCTACGCTATTCTGATGCGTATGGTTAAAATCCTGTATAACGACGTGATCTTCATGATACACAAAGGTATAAGAAAATTTATAGAATGCAAAAAAGCTTTTCTTTCCTTCATCACGCACTAACATATGAAAAAAAAGCTAACTATCCGCTTAGGCAAGCTGTATGATAGCGTTAAACGGTTAACATCGACCTATGAAACACTCGCAGAGCGAACCCATACATTAGATCTCACTCTAAAGTGCCATCGATTTCTTGATTTGTCACACCTGCTAGCAATGCTACGCTATATGCTAGCTTTCCTGTTTCACAAGCTAATACTGTGGCAATAAATGCTAGCATTTCTGTGAAAATGCTAGCATTTTGCTTTCCATTTTATATGAGCTCAAATTGCCCCTCCAAAAACACGAATAAACAGCTTTTCAGCGCTATTACTTAGTCTTTTTCAATCTGTGGTGGAATCAATTTATACACCACGGGTGTAACAATACGTGACAGCAAGGTCGAGCTGATCAACCCGCCAATCATCACGATCGCTAGCGGCGATATCAATGGATTGCTGGACCAAGCAATAGGCAGGAGACCTCCAATGGCAGTTAGTGAAGTCAGGATGATGGGTAGAAATCGAATTTCACCCGCTTGCTCTATCGCTTCATTTAGCTCCATCCCCTCCCTTCGCAACTGATTAGTAAAGTCCACCAACAAAATTGTGTTCTTCACTTCAATACCAGCCAATGCCACTAGGCCAATCGTTGCAACGAAGGATAATGTGTTGCCGGTTACCAGCAAGGCCAACACCGCACCTACAATACCTAGTGGAATAACAGAGAGCACGATCAAGGTGCTTTTAAACGTCTTGAACTCAAGCACGAGCACCGCGATAAACAAGAATACCGTAACCATGATAATAGTCCCAAAACCGCCAAAGGCCGTTTCGCGGCTTTCCACCTCTCCTCCCATTTCGTAGGAATAGCCGGCAGGAAAGGCAAAAGCATCCATTTTCTTGATCACCGCATCGATCACCTCATCATTCGTGTATCCCTTTGCGACAGAAGAGTTGACCGATACCATGCGCTGCTTATTCTGATGATACACATTCGATGGAGATGTTTCGAAGGTCAAGCTCGCCAATTGGCTTAACGGAATTGCCGTTCCCTCCACATTATTTACGAAAATAGCATCAAACACATGGATATCTGGCGTATTTGCACGGGGTACCGTAACCGTTATACGATAATCATTATCATCCACATTTGGATCGGTATAAGTTCCTGCCGTGTAACCAGCAAGCGCCACGCGAATTGTCTGATCGATGCGCGCTGTAGGAACACCCAGCGCCATGGCTTTCTCTCGGTTTATCTGTACCTTTAAATCTGTTTTCTTGTTTTTCAAGGGGTTGTTCACGTAGACGTTGCCTTCTGTTGTTTGCAACATATGCTCAACATCGGCCGCCAGCTTCTGTAAAGTATCCAAATCGTCGCCAAACAACCGCACCTCTACCGGCGATAGCACGGGAACGCCTTGTTCAAAATTCTTCACTTCGATTTTCGCACCCAGATAGGATGTCCAGCGCCCACGAAGCTCCTCAATCAACTTCTCCTTTTCTTTCGCCTTAACATCGGGATGCAACTGCACAAAAATATCTGCGTAAGCCACATTTTCATTGCCTTGGTTCATGTTATAGTAGATGCGCGGATTTCCCTTCCCAACATTGCTTGTAAAGTATTTGACCGATGGGATATCATGCAACTCGGTCTCTATCCGACGCGTGATACTATCCGTCGTCTGTATGCTTCCCTGCAAAGGAGCGGCAATCTGTATCATAAATTGCGGTTTCTCGGATGGAGGAAACAGCGAAAATCCAACCATAGGAATTAGCGCTGCAGCGCCAAAGAAGATAAGCAAAGCGATAAGCCCCGTACGTTTAGGATGCTTCAGCGCTTTATCAAGCCACACGGCATAGGTTCCATGAATAATCTTCTGCAGGCCGCGCAAGATAAAATTGCCTTCGCCAGATTCATGTGGCTTCAGCAGCTTGCTGGCCAAGAAAGGAACCACCAACAATGCCACAAACATAGAGCCTACGACAGATGCGATAACCGCTGTCGGCATACTCCGAATGAAGTCACCGGCCATCTCCGGCATAAACATCAGCGGCAAAAACGCAATGACCAAGGTCACCGTACAACCGACCACCGCCAAAGCGATTTGGCTAGTGCCTTTGATAGCCGCTTCCACCCGCGAATAACCGTCTCGCATCCAGCGTTCTATATTTTCTACCACCACAATACTATCATCCACCACTAGGCCCAAAGCCACCACAAATCCAACAATACTTAGCTGATTAAGTGAATAACCAATAATATTCAAGGTAACCAAGCCTAAACCTAGCGACAGCGGAATAGCTATCATCACCACCAAAGAGGCACGTGTGCCTAAGGGCAACAAGGTGAACAACACCAAGGTTATTGCAATCACAAAATCGATACCCAATCCACTTAAGCGTGTGTTTACCTGATCCGCCTGATCGAAGTTCACGATGAAATCCACGTTATCAGGCAACGTTTTCCGGAATTCATCCAGCACCACAGCATATTGCTTTTGCGTTTCACTGATGTTCATTCCACTCTTCTGAGCGGCATTGACCAACACAGCATGGTAGCCGTTCAATCGGGTAATATGGCTTTTTTCCGCAAAGGTAGGATACACCTCGGCGATATCGTTCAACAAAATATTGCGCCCTTGTGCGCTGGATACGATGGTGTGCTTAATCTCTTCTATACTTTGATAATCACCACTGGTCTTCACACTAAAAGTACGTTCACCAGCATGAACACTTCCTCCAGGGATATTCTGATTTTCGCTTTGTATGGCCTGTATCACGCGATCCATGGGGATTTTCAGGTTTGCCATTCTAGGTAAATCTAGATCGACCCGCACCAGCTGATCGGGCAGACCACTGATTTCTACATCCTTCAATGCACGCACCTTTTCCAAACGTGACTTCAAGTCGTCCGCCAATTTTTTCATGGTTGATAGGGAAGCATTTTCAGAAACCAAGGCCGACTGGATAACACTGACCCCTGTAGGATCGATCTTGCGCACTTCAGCGCTATATATATTATCTGGCAGCTCCGGACGGGCAGCACTGAGTTCACGCACCAGCTCTTGGTATTTGGCATCGTAATCTTCACCATATACGTATTCTACGAACAAAAATGCCACACCATTGCTGATCGTTGTCTTGATGCGTTTGATACCATCCAAGGCGTAAAATCGACTCTCTAACGGCTTCACGACGAGCTGCTCCATATCTTTTGGACTGGTACCGGGATAGATCACCGTAACCGGAAAGTTCACAGGTTTCATTTCTGGATCTTCAGCGCGGGGCATAGTAAACACCGTGCTTAGCGCAACTACGATAACCATCAATACCATGATCAGGGTGAACTGGTAGTTCTTAATCGGATACTTGATAAGACTCATAACAAACGATTATTTCTGTTTAAGAACACGAATCGGCGCACCGTCAACCAAATAGGGACTACCCGATACCACCAATGCTTTCGCGCCTTCCAATCCGGATAACACCGTAACCTCGTCGGCCGAGATAGGTCCGAGCGTAATTTTAACGCGTTTGGCAACACGGTTATCGTTGGTCACAAAAACATATCCTTCTTTTCCATTACCATCCAACAAGGATTCATAGGGTATTTGCCATCCGGAAGCGGTATTTTCCCGTGCCTGCAGCTTCGCAGTAGCAAATATCCCTGCAGCCAATTTACGCTGTGGCTTACCCAATAGGCGCAGGAAAACACTGAACGTGCCCGTGTTAGGATCCAAGCCCTCTGCCTTGCGACTCACCACAGCTTTAAAGCCACCATCACCCAAAGCGTCTGCCTCGACTACGGCCGTATCACCTACCTGCGTGGCAGCCCATTGCCGATCCGACATGCCCACCTTCAGTTCCCAATTACCCTCATTGGCACCATTGATCTGGAAAACCGGTGTTCCCGGCCCTACAACCTGCCCCTCTTGTGCCAAACGTGCCAATACATAGCCACTGCTTGTAGCACGTATCTCCGAATATTGCTTGTTAAACCGTATGCTCTTGACATCCTGCTGCGCCACGCGCAAAGCCGTCTGTGCATTTTGCAATTGCTCTAGGGTAGAGACACTATCGCGATAAAGCTGATTAACCCTATCGTAATCGCGTTGTGCTTTCTCTACTGCCAAACCTACCTGCGATGCTCGGGCATCCACCTCATCCATGTGCACGCGAGCCAATAGCTGCCCTGAGCGCACAGCATCACCTTCGCGTACATATATCTTTTCGATCACGCCACCACTTTTGAAACTCAACAGGGTTTCATCATCTGTAGTAAATGTACCCGTTGCTTCGAAAGCTACGGTCGACGAGCTGTTCTGCAGTGACAACAATGCCACCGGAATGGTATCCGAATTGGGAATGGCCTTTACGCGATCAGTATGTTGACAAGCCTGCAAGGCGATGCTTGCCGCCAATGCGGCAATAAATAGAGGAAAGAGATGTAATGTTTTCATTATTGTGGTATTTGATAGGTGGCCGATTCACGTTCTAAATTCGCCAGCGCACTAAGGATCTGTAGTTTACTGACTGTTTCTGCTAATTTGGCTTGGGTATATTGGCTACGGGCATCGATGGTTTCCATGTAGGTATTTACCCCTGCTGCGAATCCTTTTTGAATCAATCGCTGGTAGGTTCCGGCAGTCTCCAGCTGCACCTTAGACTTATCTAAATTCTTCAATGCTGCGAGCACTTCGTTTCGGGCAACGCCGATGGCCATTGCCAACTGTTGCTCGACCTGTGCCTTTTTATTGCGCGAGCTCGCCAAGTCCACCTTTGCCTCCTGCACCTTCAGACGATTCCTGTTGCCCTGAAAGATGGGCATTTTCATTGTAAGGCCAACCATAAAATAGCGCGAATCTTCATTGAACTTAAGCCCTTCGGCCTGCGAACCCAAGTCAAAGAAACCACTTATTTTAGGCACCATGTATTGCTTATTCATCTTAAGCACCGATTCCTGTATCGCAATACCCGTCTCCAAAGAACTTAGCTCTTCACGAGCCGAAGCATCGACTTCCCCCCAATTCTGCAAAGACCATAACGCATCTTTTGCCAACATATCATCTTCAAATATCTCGGCATCGGCCTCCCTATTCAGCAGCATATTAAAATATAGCCCTGCATTTTTTATGCTCTTCTCCGCATCGGCAAGCTGTGCTTCGATCCCCGCAATCTCCGATTGCGCTCTGATGACATAGGCAGGTAGCCCTTTGCCTGCATCCAGCAGTTTCTGGTTTACGCGTAAGCCCTCTTGCGCGAGCGCCAATGAAGAATGGTAGATTTCCCTAACTTGGATCGCCGTAAGGTATTGATAGTAGGCACTTTTTATTTCCTTTATCAATTCGCGCTTGTATATCTCCACCTCGTTCTCCTGCAGTTTTACCGCGGCAGCCTTTATGCGTTGATTATAGCCAAGATCAGTATTCAATAAAGGCATAACCGTCCGGATCTTGGCGTCGTAGTAGTTCTGTGGCAAGAAGTTGATTGTTTCGTTGCCTATCTGTGGAAATGCCTGCGATTGCGTAAGTGCATTTAACGTATTGTAAACAGGGTTTAACAAATCACCTACGGGCAGCTCTATGGAACGCCCGCCTTTGGCATGCGAATAGGCGACGTCTAGGTCTACCGCGGGAAGATACATCGACTTAGCAACCTGTACAGCATGGAGTGCCCTATCCAATGATAGATTCTTCTCCTGAAGCAGTAGATTGTTTGCCAACCCTTCTTCCAGATAAGTATCCAAAAGCGTTGATTGTGCGCGCACGCTGCCGAGGCAAAGCGGGAGCACTATCAGATAAATAAATAGTGTTCTCATTATTAACAGTGTTAAGTTTACCGTCAAATTTTTTTATTTTGTAAGTTCTAAATAATGAACAAACACACGAAAAGCCTGTTCGATCATACGTTCTTGATCGTCCTCCTTTAACACCACCTCCATCATACTTTTCAAGTGTCCCGAGACGTGTAAAGAACAGAGCCCATGTACCGACGACCAGGCCTGTACAGCAACCTGCACCGTATCCATTTTGCTAAAGTAGCCTGCGTCTTGGCAATCACGAATGGTATGCAATAAGAAATCAAAGACACGCTCTCCTTCTTCCCACTCTCCATCAACACAATTTACCTCTAGGTATTTCATCGGATCTTTCATCATAAACATAACCTCGTAAAAATCCGGATGGGTAAGTGCAAACCGCAGGTAACACTTCCCGATTGCCTTCAATCGTTCGAAAGGCGACTCCACCTGCATAAGAGGTTGGAAATCCTGCCGCAACATCAAGAATCCTTCTTGGTGTAGGGCATAGATGATATCGCTCTTATCCTTATAATACAAATAAATTGTGGTTGGGCTAAATTCAATCTCCTGTGCAATTTTCCGGATAGACGTCGCCTCATACCCTGCGGAAACAAACAGTTTTTTTGCTGCCTCCAATATGCGCTTACGCAAATCCTCTTTATGCCTACTCTTCCGTTCTTTAATACCCATACTATACGTTCGTGGAAGCAAAATTAATGAACAGTGTTAACCTATCCAAATAATTGGTAAAAAAAAGGAAAGCCCCTGCATGCGCAGAGGCCTTCCCAACCTTAAAACCTAAACACTTAAACTCACTTATTTCACCTCAATAAGTCTCTTCGCTACAATTGCCTCTTCCTTCTTCCCTACCGAGACAATCAAAACCCCATCAGTGTAGGCTGCATCAATGCTGTTATAATTCACCGTTTCGGGCAACGAGAACGAACGCGTAAACGAGGTATAGCTAAATTCTTTTTTGCTATAAAGTTTATCTTCCGTTACATGCTCGTCTTTCTTCTCCACGGAGATGGTGATCAAATTCTTGTCCACATTAATCTTGAAATCTGATTTTTGCAAACCCGGTGCCGCCAATTCAATCTTAAAGGCATCCTGTGTTTCAGAAATATTGACTGCAGGAACGCGCGTCACCAAACGATCGCTGATAAAGGAATCGTTAAAGAAGTTGTCAAAAATGCTGTTCACATAAGGGTTTACTGCATCAGAGTTCACTGTTTTTGTTGGAAATTTAATTAATGCCATGTTTATATCCTCCTAATTATTTTTGTTTTTATGATATCAATCCATAATCAAAGTACGTACCGATTCACTTTTTAAATAAAAACAAGACATTTTGTCTATTAAAAATTCCAAAACATGCCATTTTGACTTAAAACAAAGAAAATACACATCGAAGCACAAGGCGAAATGTCGCCCTAACCTACATTGGACGAACTATTACGATTGTCTATAGGTTAGCGAAACGCGCGTGTGAATATGATCTACACCAAAGGGGGGAGTCGTTTTACGAATAGCCACAACAATTTTCGTTGCGAACGGATAACGGCTTTTGGCCTCGTCCAATATTTCCGCGGCAGCAGACTCGAGAAGCTGCCGATCTTTTTTCATAACTTTACATAACAAGCCATACAACTCTTCGTAGTTGAGCGTGTTGTTCAAATCGTCTGCATGATCGTTTTCAAACGGAAAGGATACCGAAAAATCTACAAAAAACTCATTGCCCAATAGTCGCTCTTCTGGATAGTATCCTATTGGCGAAAAAAAACGAACTTCGTTTAGCGCCACTTCTTGCATAATAGACCCCATAATACAAACATAGCAAAAATTCACGCCAGCCCTTCCACTATCTGTATAGATTAAGAATAGTCAAAAGATGGGCATTAGCCTATTTTTTTAAAGATAAATATGTATCATTGTTTAGCTAAACAACAAGTAAGCAATGAAAATCAACCTTTTTACCACCACATTTTTAGTCGCATTATCTTCGGTTTGCGCAGCACAAACGAAATTCCAACCGCAAGACACCGAATTCTACAGCCCAAAACCTCCAGTTGTTACTCTGCAGGCACAGATCCCCAGTGATGCCATCATCCTTTTCGACGGTAAAAATCTCGATCAGTGGGAAAGCAGCAAAACGGCAGGACAAGCAGCACCTTGGACTATTGAGCATGGCACGCTAACGGTAAAACCATCCACTGGCGATATACAAACGAAGGAGAAATTTGAAGACTTCCAACTGCACATCGAGTGGAAAAGTCCTGAAAAAGTCAAGGGTGAAGGACAAGGACGTGGCAATAGCGGCATATTTTTGCAAGGACGCTATGAGCTACAAGTCTTGGACAACAACAACAATCCAACCTATGTAAACGGACAAGCGGGGAGCATCTACAAACAGCGACCTCCACTTGTTGAAGTGCATGCCGGATCAGATCAATGGCATCAATACGATGTTATCTATAAGGCCCCCCGTTTCAACAAAGACGGCATGTTAATCAGCAAAGCCACGGTTACGGTATTGCATAATGGTGTCTTGGTACAAAACAATACACAGATTGAGGGTACCACGGAGTACATTGGCCTTCCCAAAATGGAAGCACATGGAGCGGGGCCTATCATCCTACAAGACCATGGCGACCTAGTCCACTTCCGTAATATTTGGATCAGGCCTTTGTAACATTATCTTTCCGTAGAGGGAACACATTTCAGTTTAACATTCATTTTCCTAATTTAGCCGTCGCTAAACGCAACGACAACATGAAAAAACTACTGATATTGTTCCTTCTCGGATCTTCCCTATCCTACGGACAAAGGAATTTCACGATTCAGGAAACCGTATTTGGCGCTAGACAATTTGCGCCGCAAAACCTAACCCTTACCCAGTGGATCCCGAAAGAGCGTGCTTTTACGCAGCTTGATGCCAGCTACCAAAAGCTACAAATTAGGGATGCCGCAAGTAACTGGGAGGCGAAAGATATCTTGACAAGCAAGGAGCTCGCAGAAGCACTAAGAACTAGCCTGAACGATACTAGCGAAGTAAAACTCAGCTATTTTCCAACAGATTATCAATGGGCCGACAAAAACAGCTTTTACTTCACGTACAATAGTGCTACGCAACATTATTTCCTACGCTATGATGTAAGCAATAGATCCGTGAAGATCCAAGCTAAAACACCCCTATCAGCAACCAATGCCGAACTTAGTGCAGATCGCCGCAAAGTAACCTACCTCGTGGGAAACAACATTATGATCAACGATGGAAGCAGCACGATCGCCGTAACGCAGGACAGTGTTGACGGAATTGTAAACGGCAGCGACTACACCCATCGACAGGAATTTGGCATCAACAAAGGCATGTGGTGGAGTCCAGATAACGAAAAGCTGCTCTACTATAGAAAAGATGAGACCATGGTTAGCAAGTACCCGCTGATACAATGGGCTGACCGTGTCGCTTCTGTAAAAGACATTCGCTACCCTATGGCAGGGATGAAAAGCGAGGAAGTGACCTTGCTGGTTTACGACAGCAAGACCAAAAATCATATTACTTTGCAGACAGGGGAGCCCAAAGAGCAGTACCTAACACTGTGCACTTGGGATCCATCCGGTAAGTACATCTATGTCGCCTTGCTCAATAGGGAACAAAACCACCTTAAACTTAACAAATACCAAGCTTCAAACGGCGAGTTAGTCAAAACACTTTTCGAAGAACAGTCCAACTCTTGGGTAGAACCACTACATGCCCTACAATTCCTACCAAACAAGAACGACCAGTTTCTTTATCAGACCGACAAAGATGGTTTCAACCAACTTTACCTTTATGATACAGAAGGAAAGTTGATCCGGTCGTTAGGTCATGCCGATGTTATTGTCGAATCGTTAGGTGATTTTTCAGCGGACGGCAAAAAAATAAGCTACACAGGCATCACCAACAGCGGTCTTGATCGCCAGTTATTTCAAGTAGAACTCAATAGCGGAAAAACAGTGCAGCTCACCCATGAATCGGGTATGCATCAAGCCAGCACCAGCGCAGACGGCAACTACGTGCTAGACCAATACAGTAGCCAAACGGTGCCCAACCGCATCAACGTTAGCAACACGAAAAACAATCAAACTACGGTTATTCTAGAAGCTTCCAATCCATTTGACGGAAAAATAAAGCTCCCGAAAATAGAAGCGGTATCGCTGATCTCGGCCGATGGACAGACACCATTAAATGGGCGAATTATTTATCCGCCAGACTTTGATGCGACCAAGAAATACCCGGTGATGGTTTACCTTTACGGAGGATCCCATGCCCAACTTGTGCAAAACAAATGGCTTTACGGTGCCGGCTACTTTGATCTCTATATGGCGCAACAGGGCTATATCGTTTTCACGATGGACAATCGCGGATCGGATGCGCGTGGGCGTGATTTTACACGCGTAACACATCGCCAGCTTGGAAAAGCAGAAATGGCCGATCAACTGAAAGGGATTGACTTCCTTAAGACCAAATCCTTTGTTGACCAAACACGTCTTGGTATATTTGGATGGAGCTTTGGCGGCTTCATGACCACCTCATTCATGGTACATCATCCAGAAGTATTCCGCACGGCCGTTGCTGGCGGGCCTGTTATCGACTGGAAATTTTATGAGGTCATGTACGGCGAACGCTATATGGACATGCCGCAAGAGAATCCCGAGGGATACAAAAGCACATCATTACTGGATAAAGCAAGCCAACTGAAAGGAAATTTATTGATTATCCACGGCGCGCAAGATCCTGTAGTTGTACAACAACACAGCATGGAATTTATTGAAGCCTGCATCAAAGCCGGCAAACAGGTCGACTATTTCCTTTACCCAACACATGAACACAATGTTATGGGTAAAGATCGTGTACATATGTACGAAAAGATCGCGCAATATTTCGACTTGCACTTGAAACGCTAATCCAAGCTTGAGCACGCAAAACAAAAAGCCAGCTAACTCATTTACGAAGTAGCTGGCTTTTTTTTATACACCGTAGCGTTACTAGGCTGTTTCGGTAGCTTTCACATAGCTTTCGTTATGCACACTAGCCACCGCACGACCCGATGGATCGTTGAGGTTTTGGAACGAAGCATCCCAAGCCAATGCCTCTGGCGTACTGCAAGCCACAGATTTGACCGAAGGAACTGTTTTTGCCGCCGCTTCCGACGGAAAATGCGATTCAAAAATTGTACGGTACAGAAACTCTTCTTTATTTTTCGGTGTATTTACTGGGAAACGTGAAGCAGCTGTCTCAAATTCAACATCACTCACCTTCAATTCGGCTTGCTCTTTCAGGGTATCGATCCAACTGTAGCCCACGCCATCAGAAAACTGTTCTTTTTGTCTCCAAGCAATACTCTCTGGCAAATAGTCTTCGAAAGCCTTACGCACTACCCACTTCTCCATACGACCATCTTTAATCATCTTGTCAGCAGGATTGATCGACATGGCTACATCCATAAACTCTTTGTCCAAAAACGGAACGCGACCTTCAACCCCCCAAGCAGCTAACGATTTGTTGGCACGCAGGCAATCATAAAGGTAGAGCTTCTTCAGCTTACGCACGGTTTCTTCATGAAACTCCTGCGCATTTGGAGCTTTGTGAAAATACAAGTAACCTCCGAAAAGCTCATCAGATCCTTCTCCAGAAAGCACCATCTTGATCCCCATCGACTTGATAACACGCGCCAAAAGATACATCGGTGTCGAAGCACGAATGGTGGTCACGTCGTAGGTTTCCAAATGGTAGATCACATCACGAATGGCATCCAAGCCCTCCTGAATCGTGAAATTGATTTCATGATGTATGGTTCCGATATGATCGGCCGCTTTTTGCGCAGCAATCAAATCAGGCGCACCTTGTAAGCCCACGGCAAAAGAATGCAATTGTGGATACCAAGCTGCTTCTTTCCCACCAGTTTCAATGCGCTTGGAGGCAAATTTCTTCGTTACCGCCGCAATCACTGAAGAGTCCAATCCACCAGACAACAATACACCATAAGGCACATCCGACATCAACTGACGCTGTACAGCGTCTTCCAACGCAGTCCGCAATTTGGCGATATCCGTTTCGTTATCTTTTACGGTATCAAAAGCTTCCCAATCGCGCAAATACCATTTCTTTGGCTCTGCGCCTTCTTTGCTATATAAGTAATGTCCCGGAGGGAACTGCTCGATCTCTACACAAAATCCTTCCAATGATTTCAATTCAGACGCTACAAAAATCTGCCCATCTTCATCTTTACCATAGTAAAGTGGAATAATCCCCATATGGTCACGTGCCACCAAAAAAGAATCATCACGTCCATCGTACAATGCAAACCCAAAAATACCATTCAAATCTTCAATGAAAGACGCTCCTTTTTCCAGGTAAAGCGCTAAGATCACTTCCGAGTCTGATTGTGTTGCGAAACTGTAATCTGGCAAGGTATTTCGCAATTGTTGGTGATTATATATCTCGCCATTTACCGCCAACACCACGTTACCGTCAGGACTAAACAAGGGTTGACTTCCCGATTTTGGGTCAACGATGGCGAGGCGCTCATGCGCTAAAATCGCTTTTTCACTGGTAAAAATACCCGACCAATCCGGTCCGCGATGCCTAATCCGTTTCGACATCTCCAAAACCTGCGGCCTAAGCGTCTCCGAGGAGGATAGCTTTAAATCAAAAGCTCCAACAATTCCACACATAAAATAAATTTTTAATACTGTTCTCTACGTTTAATTATAATTTCTATACAAAGAAAAGTATTAAAAAATTAAATTCATAATATTTTGCTTTTTTTATTAGAAATAAAACAACAAATCAAATACATAATTAACAATTCTACACGCAAATTATCTTTTTGTTAACACATCAAACAAACGATTGCTTTGTCCGGAAACGATACCAATAAAAAAAACCAGCGCCTCCAAACGATGGATTTAAAATAAAAAAGCCAAGCTGGTTTTCACTAGCCTGACTTTTTCTCTAACATATAATGTTTAATTAGAGTACGCCGTGTAACGAACCTCCTTTTGCAGCGAGCTGATCAACCCTCCGTTCTATGGATTCATCTTTTATCAAAGCGGGCGCATGATGAGGCTTCGTCCGTGCATCGATAATCAGCGGTCCGCGACAGCCCCAATGTTTGAATGTTGTAAAGCTATCCACGCCATATATGTCGTAGGCCGGATTACTACGCGTAAAGGTAACCCACACAAAATTGTTCACAGTATCCGCAGCAAAGGCAGCATCATCTACCAAAACGATCATTTGTACACCTTCAAACAGAAGGCCTTCACAAGCTTTGCTCCAAACATCGATAAGGCCTATTTCCTCTTCATAGGTCGTGAAAGCCTTGCCATCCAATACCAAAATACCCGGCAACGCCAACTTCGCCTGATTAAAAGGCCTTGGTAGATCTAAGCCTGCAGGGAGCTCTCTTGCTAACGTCCTCTTCTTACGCCCTACCGCAGCAAATGTCACTTTCGATCCCGCATTCAGCCCATCGCCAGAATAGTCCAAGGTGTCAATCGTGGTATTGGTTTGAAAATGAACATCCCTCGCAAAATCGATACGTTCAAGCATATGTGTCATAAACTGTTCGATATCATGAATGTCTAACGCAGGATTATCGGCATGTGCCGATATAAAAAGATATTTTGCCAAACTCAACTGATTGGTTCCTAAAATCTGATTGGCGATGGTCAACAGCTCTTGCGGTCGCTCCACTTCCTGATAGGGCGTATAGCGCTCGCTACCTATAGCAAACAAAAGCGGATGCACGCCAGCAGGATCTACAGCATGCACAGCATGCAGACCCGCGATCTGCTGCGGAATAGCATTTCCGGTGATCTCATGAATCAAAGCTCCAAAACTCGTATCTTCTTGTGGCGGCCGCCCCACGACTGTAAAGGACCAGATCGGATTTTTACGGTGATACACACGGTGCACTTTCATCAATGGGAACGGATGGGTCAAACTATAGTAGCCGATATGATCCCCGAATGGGCCTTCCGGTTTATTCTCTTGAGGATAAACCGTACCGGTAATAACAAAATCGGCATCCGACGATACACAGAATCCTTCGTCATCATAAAAATAACGAAACCTACGGTTACCCAATGCGCCAGCAAATATCATCTCTGATAACCCCTCGGGCAGTGGCATAACGGCCGACAATGGGTGTGAAGGTGGTCCTCCGACAAAGACACTTACTTTCAGCGGCCTTCCCAATGCATTGGCCTTGGTTTGGTGCACACCAATTCCTCTATGCAATTGGTAATGCAACCCTATTTCTGCATTAGGTATATAATCATTCCCCGATAGCTGTATGCGATACATACCTAGATTGGCCTGCATAATACCTGGTCGTTCTACATCTTCC
Organism: Sphingobacterium bambusae; assembly: GCF_033955345.1. Lineage (NCBI taxonomy): Bacteria > Pseudomonadati > Bacteroidota > Sphingobacteriia > Sphingobacteriales > Sphingobacteriaceae > Sphingobacterium > Sphingobacterium bambusae. The sequence goes on along the minus strand of NZ_CP138332.1, from coordinate 4,198,989 downwards.
GAATACACCTGTGGCATCGTCACGAATGCCCCACCATCCATCGGCCAGTTAACGATCTGTGGCAACTCCGAGATCTGAGTTTGTCCATAAAGGATTGGTGCTCCCGCTTTTTTGCGCCAAGGAAGCGCCCCCAAGGCCACCATCGATGAGCCGACATAATCTAACGGCTTTTTCAGCACCGACATTGGATTCATCTTCACATCCACCAGCTTTTTGACATGATCCAGTGTATCGCGAAACATAAATTTTGACCGGTCGAGTGTACCGAACAGATTGGACACTGCCGGAAACTTCGATCCCTTTACATTTTCAAACAGTAAAGCCGGTCCTTCCACATCAAACACCCGCATATGTATGGCAGCCATCTCCAAATAAGGATCGACCTCTTCCTTGATACGAATTAAATGCCCGTGCTTCTCCAAATCGGCCACACATTCTGCCAAACTTCTATACCCCATATTCTGCTATTTTTGTGTACACAAAAATAGCAGAATAGTTGGTTTTAATGAAATAGCTAAAGGCGCTGTTCCCATTAAATTAAACCGTCAGTTCAATCCGATTTCCTTCCGGATCCTCGATTACGCTTTCGTAATAACCATCTCCCGTTGTTCTTGCTTCGGAGAGCACAACCCAACCGTCGGCACGTAATCTTTCCGTCAGCGTATCTACAGCGTATTTGCTGCCCAGCGCAAAAGCACAATGTGTAAATCCAAAAGGCTCACTTCGGTCTACGGCAAGTCGCTTGACATCTGGACGATGCATAAGTTCAATACGCGCACCTTCCATTTCCGATCGCAGGAAATACGATGAAAACAAGGTCTTTTTATTATGATACTTCGTGCCGCTAGTTAAACCAAAGTAGGTTTCATAAAAGCTACGCATACGTTCCAAATCTTGCACATACAGTGCGATATGTTCTATTTTTATCATCTCTACACATTTTTTACAGTCCGTTACGAAAATCCGTTTGTGGCTGTTCAGATACCTGAAGATCATGCACCTCTCCATCAAAGCCTTCACCTAGGGGCGATTGTACACCGTATCCCACATACAGCTCACCCTGTGGCACGAATCCCAGTGTACGCACAAAGCGCCACCGCTCACCATCCAAGCTATAATGTAGACCCCACAGGTTGCCGACGCGTGATATGCGCAAATAAGCAGTTTCTCCTAGCAGCAACTCACCATTGGCATCATCCGACCAAGGGTTACTGAATACAGAAACGATAGAATTACTCCCGTCTGCGTTACGCTCAAGAGCCAACTTTAACCACTGTGAGTTGCTTGTTCTAGCCATCAAAAAGACAGCGTCATATGTGGATCTCGCCTCGACAACAACTCGTGCTGACAATGAAAAATCACCGTCTAGTGTGCGGTAGTAAAAACTCGCGTTATCCAAAGGCGTCCCTTCGAACTTATTAAAAAAATCCACGTTGGCATTTGACCTTAGATAGATCGACTGGTTTTGCACACGCTGCACACAAGGATTAATGACGCTCCACGCGGCTGCGCTTTCTTTAGTTTCCATATTTTTTTTGCAATAAAGTAAACAGATCAACGCATTGTTGTATCTGCATACAAAGCTAGAGGGAAGCAAACCAAGGAAATTGTATATTTTAAACAGCTTTAAAAAAATAATCTTCACAAGAATCGGAAGTTGTATTGCAATAGTCGTTCAGCACACATTAGCTGTTGATAAGTGGAAGGTGTAATATCGGAGAAGGCTTTAAATTCACGAATAAAATGTGCTTGATCGAAATATCCTGCCGCATGGCCGATGAGGCTCAAGCTATGTTCACTATCCAGCAAATCACAAAGAGCGCGCCTAAATTTCACCAACCTTTCGAACTTCTTGGGTGAAACACCCAGCACACGTCTAAACACACGATTTAGCGCCGTGTAGTATAAACCTTGTTGCTGGCAAAAACGTTGGATGTCCGGCGGGTCTTCGTCCCACCGTACCTGCCTGTAGAATAATTGTAAGGGAGCCACTCTCCTGTAAAGTTCTTGGACGTAATACTTTGCGAGAAAAACATCTAGTTCCTCTGCAACTTTTCGATCTGATATCGGCATTCCATCCATAAAGCCAACAACAAGATCTTTAAACCTTGCTAGCGCATCGATGGTTTCTTGTGCGGTCCCACCAAAAAATGGATACGCACCATAGGGATAAAAGCGCACACCAAGCTGCCGAGTATGGGGCAGGTAACATTTTCGCACATGCTGCAACGGCAATCCCTCCCAAAAAGGATCATCCATATTCAATGCAGGCCGTGTTTCCTCGGCCTCAAACCATGATATCCTAAGATTTATATAAGGCTCCGGTGGATGATAGACGATTGTTTCTTGGTCATCGTTTTCCAAAAACCAAAAACGCTCAACCAAATCTGGAAAGCGAACAGATCTGAACGTCGTTATCTTGAGCATATCGTGCTATTTATCCAGTTGCAAAATATCGCTTATTTTCGAAAATTCAAATGGCATATGGGCTCTCCAACTGTTGTCCGTGCGGTTATCCGACTGAATAATACGACTAAGTTCAGCATAATCATTGGTACTGATATCCAGTTTATGTTGATATACAAACTTTACAAACCATTTCGGAACGTTAACAATTTTCTGGCCACCTTTAATTAACTTCAGTTCTTTGTATAAGTTAAATACGCGCATAAAAGAGAGCGACTCTCCTCCTCCTATCTCCAGAATCTTATAATGAAAGGCCGGCACATCCAAGATCGCCTTCAACCAACGGATAAAGTCATGTGCCCCCAAAGGCTGAAAACAACGACTAGCATATTGCTTGGAGTAAAATATAAACTTTCTATTGGCAATATTCTTAAAAACCCGATCCACTAGAGCGTCACGACCAATCACGCTATTCTTAAGCACTACAGTGTAATCCATACGCAGTTCATCCAGCAGATCCAACACTGACTGAATACAAACTTTATCCATCAGCCGTGCGACATAGACTAAACGCGTGCAATGTTTCTTTTTTAAGATATGGATAAAATTGCGGAGGCAAAGCAATTCCAACTTTAGGTTGACAATATCATTCAAGGTCGGTACCTGGGTGAAGTAAAATGCAGCTTGCACAGCGGGAATTGGCAAATCAACATCTACATCTCCTTTGATCAGATCCACCTCTAACAAGGTAGCACGCACAGGTTCAAACACACGTTTTTCGAATAACTTAAGATTTCGTGTGATGGCAAAAACGTTCATCTTGTCATCGGCCATCAAGCTGATACTCCGTCGTCCCACATAATTGTTTAACCCACTAATTAATATATCCATAAGCTCGCTTCACAAAAAACCAGTTATTAATTTCAATAACAAAACAGCAGAGTTTCGTTTATGTTCGCCAAAAATAAAATTTGTTACAAATTATAGAAAAAGAGCCCATTCACCTTGCTTGCGCAATTTGTCTATCCTTTGTAAAAAGAGCCTACATATTTATACCCAATCTAAACAAAACAGATTCTTTAAGCTATATTTGCGTTATTTACAAACAGCCCAGCAAACGATTTTCTTGTATGACGAAAAAGGTGATTTTAGTATGGTTTCGAAATGATCTACGCATTCATGACAATGAGATATTGTTTGAGGCTGTAGAAAGAGGCGATATCGTCATCCCCGTCTACTTTTTCGACCCACGATATTTCGAGAGCAACCACTCTGGCTTTCGTAACACCGGCGTGTTGCGCGCCAATTTTCTGTTAGAAACCGTAGCTTGCTTGAAAGAGCGGCTGAAAGAACTCGGTGCGGATCTGTTGGTTTTTCACGGCCAACCCGAAGATCTTATCGCCACTTTGTGCGCCAAGTACGACGTTACGGAGGTATACCACCATCGAGAAGTAGCGCACCGGGAAACCAAGATCTCCGAGCGTGTGGAGGCAGTCTTATGGAAGGAGAAAATAAATCTTAAACATTTTATCGGCCACACCCTTTACCATAAAGAAGATTTACCCATTCCCATCAAGGATATTCCAGACTCCTTTAGCGCATTCAAGAAGAAAGTGGAGAAAGAGAGCTTTGTGCGCCCCGTATTACCTGCTATCGCTGCTATCACGACCCACCCACACCTCGAGGAAACAAAAATCCCTACGCTTGCAGCACTAGGATTTTCTCTAGACGACCTTCCGCAACAAACCGAAGCTGGATTGCGCGGCGGCGAAGAGCAAGCATTACAAATGATGGAAATAACGCTGACACCTCAGTACGATGAGGTGGACGACTACAACCTGATTTCACCTTATATCGCCCATGGCGCTGTATCGCCAGCCTTCTATTACCATAAGATAAAAGCCGCCGCAACAACAGGAAACAAGAAAAAGTACGAAAGATTAATCATGCGACTACTGTGGCGCGACTACTTTCGGTTCATGCTAAAAAAACATCCCAATATTTTTTTTCAAAACCATCAGCCTGCTGTTGAACTGACGACATCTATTGAAAAAATGCAGCAGCTCCTATCGCGAGAAACTGGAGAACCCGTTATTGATACACTTTTGCAGCAACTGCGCCAAGAAGGCAACCTACCTTATGAACACCGCGAGGTACTTGCCGCTTACCTGCTTCAAGAAGTAGGCATCAACCACCTTTTAGGCGCTCGTTTTTTTGAAGAGTATATGATCGATTATGCTCCAGCAACAACCTACGGCCATTGGCTCCATCTGGCTGGTTTTGGAACAAGCAGCAAAGACAACCTGAAGATGGATTGGCATGAAATCAGTAAAAAGCAATATACCCTTCGAGCAGAAGTAAAATAAAGGCCTTTATAAATATTGGCATAGCTGAATAAGAGCATATTCGGAAAAATGTCACAAAACTCCGAAATCTTAAATTTTATCCATTTTTCAGGCTTTTTTTTGTGCATTTTAGTCCTGCCAAGTATTTAATATTTGCTAACTTTGAGCAAAATTTTTATACGTAAGATTTCCTCATGGACAAATTAACATATTTGAGTAACGCAGATTCAGGTTATATTGACTCGTTATATCAAGCATACAAGGAAGACCCTAACGCAGTAGATGTAAGTTGGCAGAAATTTTTCGAAGGATTCGAATTTGGCCAAACAGCAGAGGGAGGCAGCGCCCCTGCAGAAACCCCAGAGCAAGCGATCAAAGAGATCAATGTGCTTAATATGATCAACGGTTACCGTGATCGCGGACACCTTTTCACGGAGACAAACCCTGTTCGTGAGCGCCGTAAATATTTCCCTGGAAAAGAACTCGAAACATTTGGCCTCTCAGAAGCTGACCTCGACACTGTATTTAACGCAGGTGTAGAAGTAGGCTTAGGCCAAGCTAAACTAAGAGATATCCGCCAGTTGATCGAAGATACCTACTGCCGTTCCATTGGTGCGGAATTCCGTTATATTCGCCACCCTGAGAAAATCAAGTTCCTACAAGACAAAATGGAGGCCGACCGCAATACGCCTCAATTTTCCCTTGACGGCAAAAAACGTATCCTTAAAAAGTTAAATGAAGCAGTTATCTTCGAGAGTTTTCTCGGCACCAAGTTCTTGGGACAAAAGAGATTTTCTTTGGAAGGCGCAGAATCTTTAATTCCAGCGCTGGACTCGGTTATCCAAAAAGGTTCTTCTTTGGGTATTGAAGAATTTGTAATTGGTATGGCACACCGCGGTCGTTTAAACGTATTGACGAACGTTATGGGCAAATCGTACAAAACCATCTTTTCAGAATTTGAAGGTAAGATGTACGAAGCCGATCCAGAAATCCAATTTGGTGGCGACGTAAAGTACCACTTGGGCTTCTCTTCCGATATCACGAGTCAAGACGGCAAGAATATCCACTTAAGCTTAGCGCCCAATCCATCACACTTGGAAACGGTAGACGGCGTTGCTGAAGGAATGGTTCGTTCTAAAATCGATTTAAAATACGAAGGTGATTCTTCAAAAATTGCGCCGATCCTTATTCATGGAGATGCAGCTGTTGCAGCACAAGGAATCGTGTATGAGACCATCCAAATGTCTAAATTAGATGGTTATAAAACTGGTGGTACCATCCATATTGTGATTAACAACCAAGTTGGATTTACAACGAACTATAAAGATGCACGTTCATCTACCTACTGTACCGACATTGCAAAGGTAACTCTTTCACCTGTATTCCATGTTAATGGTGATGATGTTGAAGCATTGGTTTACGCGATCAATCTAGCGGTAGAGTACCGTCAAAAATATAAAACAGATGTTTTCATCGATCTATTGGGTTACAGACGTTACGGACACAACGAAGCGGATGAGCCTAAATTTACACAACCATCGTTGTACAAACTGATCGAGAAGCATCCCAATACACTGGCTATCTATGTGAAAAAACTGGTAGATCAGGGAAGCATCGATATCGATTTTGCAAAGTTATTAGAAAAAGACTTCCGCGCTGTATTGCAAGAGCGTTTGGATGAAGCTAAAAAGGTAGAACAAATTAGTGAAGAGCGTCCGATGTTTGCGGGTGCTTGGAAAGGCTTACGTCCTGCTAGAGCTGCTGACATAGGTACATCAGCTGAAACTAAAGTTTCTAAAGATCTTTTTGTTAAGTTGGCAAAGGAAATGAACAGCTTGCCGAAAGACAAAAAATTCTTCCGTAAGATCACCAAGGTATTCGAAGATCGTTTAAAAATGATCGATTCAGACAAATACGATTGGGCGATGGGCGAACTAATGGCCTACGCGACCTTGTTGAACGAAGACTATGGCATCCGTATTTCGGGACAAGATGTGCAGCGCGGTACATTCTCGCATCGTCATGCTGTGGTGACGCTGGAAGATTCCGACGAGACCTATACCCCATTAGCAAAAGTTAAAGGTGGCGAGAAATTCAACATATACAACTCGCTTCTTTCTGAATATGCTGTACTGGCCTTTGAGTATGGTTATGCTTCTGTAAATCCAAACACCTTGACTATCTGGGAAGCTCAATTCGGAGACTTTGCCAACGGCGCACAGATTGTCTTTGACCAATATATCTCTTCGGGTGAAACCAAATGGAAACGCTCCAATGGTTTGGTAATGTTGCTTCCACATGGCATGGAGGGACAGGGACCTGAACACTCGTCTTGTCGTATAGAGCGCTATTTGGAGCTTTGTGCAAACAACAACATGATTGTAGCAAATTGCACCACTCCAGCGAACTATTTCCATATGTTGCGTCGTCAGTTGCACCGAGAATTCCGCAAGCCGTTGATCGTTGCAACGCCGAAGAGCCTTCTACGTCATCCAAAAGCAGTATCGGCATTGACGGATTTTACCGAAAAAGGATTCCAAGAGATTATCGATGATGAGACAGTAACAGCGAAATCTGTTAAGCGCGTAGTTCTGTGTTCAGGAAAGATCTATTACGATTTATTAGAGAAACAAGAAGCTGATAAACGTAAAGATGTTGCTATCGTCCGTGTAGAGCAATTATATCCTATAGCACATACGCAAATTGAAGCGTTGCAAAAGAAATATGCAAAAGCAGAATTTGTATGGGTGCAAGAAGAGAACGAAAACATGGGTGCTTGGCCATACTATTGCCGCAAATTCCGTGGTAGCAGTTTGGATCTAAAATATATCGCTCGTCCTGAAAGTGGATCGCCAGCGACAGGATATATGAAGCAGCACGTAGCACAGCAAACAGAGATAATTAACAAAGCATTTGAAATATAAAACATATCAACGGCTTCCGATGTTGTTGGTATAACAGAAAACAAAAATATGAGCTTAGAAATTAAAGTACCTGCCGTAGGTGAGTCGATCACAGAGGTTACCTTGGCACAATGGCTAAAACAAGATGGCGATTACGTTGAAATGGACGAGAATATTGCCGAATTGGAATCCGACAAGGCGACGTTCGAGCTACCAGCAGAAAAGGCAGGTATACTACGTATCATTGCCCAAGAAGGTGACACTTTAGAAATTGGTGCAGTAGTATGTGCTATCGAAGATGGTGACGCTCCTGACGGCGGTACAGACAAGAAAGAAGAAGCTCCTGCTGAGAAAGCGGAAGCTGCGGCTGCAGCTCCAGCAAAAGATGATGCAGAAAACCCTGATTCGTACGCTGCAGGTACAGCTTCACCAGCGGCGGCAAAGATATTGAGAGAAAAAGGCATCGATGCTTCAACCATCAAAGGGACAGGCAAAGATGGACGCATCACGAAAGAAGATGCCGAAAAAGCACAAGCTAAACCGGCAGCTCCAAAAGCGGAAAGTAAACCCGCAGCAGCTGCTGCTCCTACTGCTGCTTCAGTCGCGGGATCACGCAACGAACGCCGCGAAAAGATGACCTCTTTGCGCAAGACAATTGCGAAACGCTTAGTCAGTGTAAAAAATGAAACAGCTATGTTAACCACGTTCAACGAGGTGAATATGCAGCCGATCATGGACCTACGCGCCAAGTACAAAGATACTTTCAAAGAGAAGCACGGTGTTGGCCTAGGCTTTATGTCGTTCTTTACAAAAGCCGTAACTACAGCCTTGAAAGAATGGCCTGCCGTGAATGCACGTATCGAAGAAAATGAGATTGTTTTCTCTGACTTTGCAGACGTGTCTATCGCTGTGTCAGCACCAAAAGGATTGGTTGTTCCGGTTATCCGCAATGCGGAGTCCATGAGCCTACATCAGATTGAAAAGGAAATCATCACGCTTGCTACAAAAGCACGTGATAATAAGTTAACTATTGATGAGATGACTGGCGGTACATTTACGATCACCAACGGTGGTGTATTTGGATCCATGATGTCAACCCCGATCATCAACGCACCACAATCGGCTATCTTAGGTATGCACAACATTGTACAACGTCCTATTGCAGAAAATGGTCAAGTCGTTATCCGTCCAATGATGTACATTGCATTATCATACGATCACCGTGTGATCGACGGTCGCGAATCGGTAAGTTTCCTTGTTCGTGTGAAACAATTATTGGAAGATCCTGCAAGATTATTGTTAGAAGTATAATCGAGCAACAAATAACCCAAAAAGGTCGTCTTAGCTATTCAGGACGACCTTTTTAATTTAAAGTCAGCGCCTATTCCTTCATGAGAGTACAACGATCATTTTTAGTATATTTTCTATTCAGCTATTGTTTCTTCGCTTTGCCAACGCAAGCCCAACAACGTGTTGGCTTTGACATCGACTTCTTTGGCTATGCGGATAATCGGGAGTACAAATCAATTTACACAGAAGACAAAACCATCTTCGGAACAATTATATCGCCCAAGCTTTCATTTGCCTTAGACAGCAATAACCGAATTGTAGGTGGTATGCACTACAATCAGAATTTTGGACGTCATGCGGAAAATGGCGATCGCTTGTTTCCTATCGCCTACTACAATTATAAAAGCAAAAATTTCGATTTTGCATTGGGGCACATGCCTCGATACGAGCGTTTGAAAGATGTGCCACGTATCGCCTTGGCCGATACATTTATGTATGATAGACCCAATATAGAGGGTATGTACCTTGCCTTCCAAAAGAATGCATGGAAACAGGCACTTTACATCGACTGGCTAAGCAAACAAAGTCCGAATCAACGGGAACGTTTTCTTGTCGGCCTGACAGGCAAATACACACTGGGTCGATTTTATGTCAAAGACGACGCCCTACTCTACCACAATGCTCTCAGCAGCAACGACACTATTGACCAGCATATACAAGACAACGGCATGGCGATGTTGCGTGTAGGCGTAGATTTAAGCCATAAAACATTTTTGGATTCCCTTAGCATTGAAGCGGGTGGCGTTATAGGCTTTGATCGGGTTCGAACAGAGTACGATCTGCGCGTAGCTCGCGGATTCATATCAAGCATATTTCTAGGCTACAGAAAGTTCTTTATCGAAAATACGCTTTACTTGGGCGACCCACAAAATCTTCCTAATGGCGATTCCTTCTACCATCGCGATAGCTACAACCGTTTGGATTTAGGTTGGGTGCCCTTTCGCAAAGGCAATCTAGAAGGTAAGTTTACGGCATCCTTTCACTTCGCGCCCGATCAAACGAGTAATCAACAAGCATTTACACTCCGATACCGATTTGGATCAAACATTTGGAAAAAAGGAAAATAAAGGCGTCGCAACGGCGACGCTTCGGGCCGGCGAAGAAACCACGGATACGTTTAGTAGCGCAAAAAGTCTCCAAAAACCTTTTGATAATAACCTTTGGCAACATGGAGTAGGCTATCCTGCTGGAGGCTGCGTTCTTTTGGAATATCCGTAAATCCAATATTGCGTTTTTGCATATCGTAACTGACCGTACCTTGATCATTGATGATACCAAAAGTACTGTTGGAATTGAAAAAGGCAACATGTGGCCTATCGATAGCGAATAAATTTCTAGAGTAAGGAAAACGTTGTGCATTGGCGCCCACAAATGCGGCCAAGGTTGCCGCCACATCCAATTGACTCACCACGGCGTCTACCTTGGTGCCCTGATATTGCTTTTTCAGCGCGCCGCCAAATACGAATAGCGGAACATGATAGCGCTCAGGTTTTTCCAAGCCATACTTTCCCAAGGGGTAGATATGTCCATGGTCCGACGTCACCACAACAATAGTATTTTCATACCAACCTTCTTTTTTTGCCTGCTCAATAAAGTTGAACAGCATCGAATCCGTATAGAAGCTGGTGCTTCTGTAGGCATTAGCCTTAGTATCGTTCCCAAATTGGTAACGCGGTTCCAAATGAAAAGGCTCATGGTTCACTAAGGTATAAAATACGCTGAAGAATGGTTTTCGATCAGCACTTAAATCGTGTAGCATGCGATGCGCAATAACATGATCGTACACTCCCCAAGAGTTTCGCTGCGTTCCTACCGGAAAATCATCGTTATCAACAACACGGTCTATGCCATGGGTAAACATGTAAGATTTAAAATTGTAGAACTCGCTTTGCCCACCATGATAAAAAGATGTCGCATAGCCTAAGGAATCAAAAAGTTGTCCTACAGCGGGCAATTTCTCGTGTTTGGGTATATATTTAATGATGCTTTCGGGACCTTGCGCCGGAAATCCGCTCATCACAGCAACCATACCTTTGTCTGATCGGTCGGCCGCGGCATAAGCTCGACGAAAACACACCCCCTCATCCATCAACGTTTTCATGTGCGGCGTAACATTTTTCTCGCCTCCCAAATCTTCGAAAACTTGCGCAACCATGCCCTCGAGCACAACCAAAATCACATTAGGCCTATCAGTCGTTAAGACGGCCGATGCAGCTCCCCGCTGCTGCCCCAAAGCCGCAGAAACAAGCTCCTCGGCCTCCTCCTGCTTCATAAATTGATAGGGGGATTTCTTGGTACTTTTCGTCAAGTCTTTAAGAAATGACCAATATGTGTTCACCGCAGCGTGATTCGCGGTATTGTCATCGGAAAAATATACGGAGCTTTGGTTCAATGTGGCCTTGCCATAGCCCCCACGGATCAACGTAAACAACAGCAAAGCTATCCCCAAAAAATAAAAACCAGTAAGCCGTTTGGGTAAACTTGCATACTTCGCGAACCGAACAACGACAAGGTGGTAATAGTAATGTGCGCACAGAAAAAAGATCGCAAGAACCAAAAATCCTTGTCCTATAGTTTCGAAGTCAATAGAGCTCGTCACACCGCCCACCGTATCGAACCCCAATACAATGGCGCGTTTACTTATTTTTTCTCCCCAAGCCTCATACAACGGAATATTACTGGCCGTCACAGCAGCAAAAAAGAAGGTTGGAATCATCACGTAAATCCGCAGCCAATACCGAGACAGCGCTTTCTTGACAAACAGCTGCTGCACAAAAAAGAATAAGGTCGGAATCAGCATCAGGTAGCAGGCCAACGATAGGTCTAACGGCACAGCGTAGAAAAAAGCATAAAACGCATCTTGCTTTTCGGCTATCCGGTCCCAAACGCTCCAAGTGAAAATAAGCCTATCCACAAAAGATAACATGATCCAATACGAGGACAGTGCTAAAAAGAACCGTAAAGTAAGGCGCCACGCTGGTCGCTGTTTCATACAAAAAAACAGTTAATATTATGTTTATATAAAATTAACCGCAAAATTACACTTATTCATGAATAAAAATCCGTCGTTCTTGTCATCCTAGCAACATTTTATTATGCGTAAATTTTCCTTTAAATCTTTGTAATTGCCTATTTTTGCGTTTTGATTTCCAACATAAAGATGAGCATAGCAAAAACATACAATCCAAAAGAAGCAGAAGAGAAATGGTACGCTTACTGGATGGAAAATGGCTTTTTCCGGTCCACACCCGATGAACGCGAGCCGTATACAATCGTCATGCCTCCGCCAAACGTCACCGGCGTGCTACACATGGGCCACATGTTAAACAATACGATTCAAGACGTATTGATTCGCCGTGCACGTATGCAGGGCAAAAATGCGTGCTGGGTACCCGGCACGGATCATGCATCCATTGCTACGGAAGCCAAAGTGGTCGCTATGCTCAAAGAGCAAGGCATAGACAAAAAATCGCTTACCCGTGAAGACTTCTTGAGCCATGCTTGGGAATGGAAGGAGAAGTATGGAGGAATTATCCTAAAGCAATTGGAGAAGCTAGGCGCGTCTTGCGATTGGGAACGCACAAAATTCACGATGGATCCAGATCTCTCCGAATCCGTACTGGATACCTTTATAAAATTCTATAACGAAGGCTACATATATCGTGGTGTTCGTATGGTAAACTGGGATCCGCAAGGAAAGACGGCGCTTTCCGATGAAGAAGTAATCCGTAAAGAAGTAAACCAAAAGCTATACTACATACGCTACAAGATTAAGGACAGCGATGCACACATCGTGATTGCGACCACGCGTCCGGAAACAATCATGGCCGATAGCGCTATATGTATCAACCCGAACGACGAGCGATACCGTCAACTAAAAGGTAAAACCGTATTGGTTCCGTTAATCAACCGCGAAATTCCTATTATCGAAGATGAATATGTCGAAATGGAATTCGGGACAGGATGCCTAAAGGTAACGCCGGCACACGATCTAAATGATTACGAACTAGGACAGAAACATAACCTAGAAGTGATCGACATTCTAAACGATGATGGCACCCTGAACGAAAAGGCAATAATCTTGGTTGGCGAAGACCGTTTCATCGCGCGCAAGAAAATCGCCAAAATGTTGGAGGAAGTGGAGCAGATCGAAAAAATTGAAGATTACAAATCACAGGTGGGCTTTTCGGAGCGTACCGACGCCGCTATCGAGCCTAAACTATCCATGCAATGGTTCTGCAAAATGGATAAGTTGGCAAAGCCCGCACTGCAATACGTGGAAGATGGAACCATAAAGCTTATCCCTGAAAAATTCTTCGCTTCTTACAAACACTGGATGGAGAATGTAAAGGATTGGTGTATCTCTAGACAATTGTGGTGGGGACAGCGTATCCCAGCTTGGTACAATGAGCGTAATGAATGGGTGGTTGCTAAAACCGAACAAGAAGCTATCGTCTTATTTGAAGGCCAGGGAAAAACAAGCGCAGGAATCCGTCAGGAAGACGATGTGTTGGACACTTGGTTTTCATCGGGCCTATGGCCTATGTCCGTATTTGACGGCGTGCGCCATCCTGAAAATCCAGAGTTTCAATATTACTATCCTACCAACGATTTGGTTACCGCACCAGAGATCCTGTTCTTTTGGGTGGCTCGTATGATCATTATGGGACACGACTACACACAAAAGCCCCCATTCCGCAACGTATACCTTACGGGTATTGTTCGCGATAAATTGGGAAGGAAGATGTCGAAGAGCTTAGGCAACTCGCCAGACCCGATCGAGTTGATGGAGCAGTACGGTACAGACGGTGTACGCGTGGGCATGCTGTTATCATCCCCCGCGGGCAACGATTTGATGTTTGACGTGTCATACTGCGAACAAGGGCGTAATTTCGCCAATAAGATATGGAATGCTTTCCGTTTAGTAAAAGGATGGGAAACCATCGATGCGCCAGCAAGCGACGCGCAGAAAACAGCTGCAAAATGGTTTGATAGCCGTTTTAATCAAGCGCTGGTCGAAATCGAAGCGCATTTCTCCGACTACCGCCTTTCGGATGCTTTGATGTCCACCTATAAGTTAATCTGGGACGACTTCTGTGCTTGGTATTTGGAATTGGTTAAGCCGGCCTATCAAGCTCCAATTGAAAAAGAGACATTAGCGACGGTAATCGGATTTTTTGAGAAAGTACTTGCGTTAGCACATCCATTTATGCCGTTCCTAACAGAGGAACTTTGGCATGATGAGATTTTTGGGCCACGCGAAGCGAACGACTGTGTTATTGTAGCTGCTTACCCAACGGTTGAGGTCTTCGATGAAAGCCTTATCAAAGAATTTGACATCGTGCAACAGGTCATTTCCGAAGTACGTAGCATCCGTAACTCGAAAGGTATTTCACCCAAAGTAGCTTTACCTTTGGCTATAAACGCCACAGTTATTGACTTTAGCAAGTATCAGGACAGCATCATAAAATTGGCCAATATTGCGGAATTCAGCTTTGTGAAAGAAAAAGTTCAGGGTGCTGTAAGTTTCTTGGCGGGCAAAGACGAATGCTATGTCGCACTCGAAAACAATATCGATGTTGACGCCGAGAAGGAACGCATTACCAAAGAGATCGCGTACCTAGAAGGATTTTTGGTATCTGTAGATAAAAAGCTTTCGAATGAACGTTTTGTACAAAATGCAAAACCAGAGATTATCCAAAATGAACGCAATAAGAAGGCTGATGCTGTGGCGAAGATCAGCATCTTGCAGGAAAGCCTAGCAAGCTTAGGTTAGTAAACTCGCAACAAACGTATATACATGGCGCTCGAACTAGAGCGCCATTTTTATTCAAGGTCTGAAGACGGTCACCTTCATACAACGCCTGCTACATTTTTATAATGCTATACCACAAGAAATATGTATATTAACTCCATGATAAAACATATGAAATACACAGCTGCCTATCTCTTGGGATTAAGTCTTTTGACGCTGCAAGCAAGTTGCCAACAGGCTCCATCCAGTACAGCACAATCCGTGACCGACCAAGTACCTATTGACACGGCGATTAATGTAGGTGGGAAAGATATCTTGAAGCTCGATCTAAAAGGCGTAAAGCTTAAAGGCGTAGAACCAGCCCCCGTGACTGAAGAATGGCAAGCACTAGGTTTCACACAAATGCCTGTTTACGTCACTGATCCGGAGAAAGCATCGGCTATGGCCGTTTCAGACTGCATAGCCTACTATCGTTACGATTTTCATGTGCCTAATGACGATATCCAAGGTGCGGGTGTATTCATCTATCAGTTTCCAGATAAGCAAAGACTAGACAATTTCTTGGACGGTGCGCAGAACAATCACTTGAGAAGACACCTACACGTCGGCGAATTCTATATTCAAATATGGAGCTTTTATGACGATGCCGATATTGCGCAGGAGCATTTGGACCAGATGCAGCGCTATTATGAACAGTTGGGTGCAAAGCTTTACGCCGAGCAATAAGAGGTTCAACTAGCATCCGCTATCCCTTATTATTTACGATATCCATCGGTCACTATGAGCAACAGCCACATCCTACCTCTGCAAAAAATAGGAGAACTTCACTGGGTAGATAATCTCAAGAAGTTTCTATTGAAATATGATATCCCCAGTGAAGGCATTTCGCTACGCGAAGAGACATCGCTAATCCCCTTTGGCTTTGGCGATGAAATCCGCCTGTACTACAAATATTTCGGAGCCACAGACAGCGCCGAATTTATGTACTACCTCTGCAAGGTCAAAGAAATCAACTGGCTTCACGCAAGCAAACATGCGCAGCATTTAGCTCATCATTTCACAGAGAATGAGCTATCTGGCTACGTGTTGATTGCAGAGTCTAGAAATGCAGATCCAATCTGTCTCCATATCGATACCCAGGCGATCTATACCTTTTCCAAAAAAACGGCAGAAAAACACTTATTGTTCCACACTTTTACAGATTTCCTCCTTATTGAGCTCATCCAATTCAAGAAACAGGTATGTGAATTTGATTTCGATAGTATCGAAGAGGAGCATCGCTATACCGACAGTATTGTGAACAATGCAGGAATCAGTAAAGAGCTTCGGCACGATAGACTGTATAAGATGTAACGAAAAGCGCTTCTTTTGAAAGCGCTTTTTTTATTTCACAAAAACCGTTTTAACGATGGATTGTCTCCGCATGCTGTTTTACGAGAATACATCTCAACCTTATAGAGGTTTCACCGAAAAACAGTCGGCATTTACCGATAAGTCTATCAAGTTCGCCTAGTTACCATCGCTATGTCTGTACATTCGTCCTACCTTTGAAGTATACAAAAAGAGATAAACAAATTAAAAACATAAAACAACAAGATCATGAAAACGAAAACAACCTTCAACTTGAACAGCGAAAACATTAGCAATGCCTTTCAGAAAGCATTTGATTCCATTCAAGAAACAAAACTTAGCATCCGTGCGAAGAACGGAAAAGAATACATGAACCTACCGCTCTTGATTGCTATCGTTGTCGCCATTGTCGTTCCATTTGCCGCCATTGTAGCCGTTATATTGGGACTAGCTTTCGGTATCAGCTTTTCTTTTCAACGCGATATCAAAGAAACGCCAAGTAGCGCTCCCGGTGACATTATTCAGGTTAAGTAACAGCATCAATCAACCGACTAAACAGAACAAACATGACCCTTATCGCCGTTTTATTCCCTTGGCTTTCCTTCTTCCTTCGCGGGAAGATCCTTGTCGGATTTCTCTGCCTGATTTTACAAATCACCCTTATTGGCTGGCTTCCAGCGGCCATTTGGGCGGTAGCCGACCGCGTTGATGGTAAAAACAAAGCACGCATCCGACGACTGGAACGCAGCATGTACCGCTAGCAAAAAAGGAAGCTAAAACACAATCTATCAAGAAAAATTTTCAAAAATATTTGCAAGCTATCGAAAGCTTCCTTACTTTTGACTCGATAATAATGGTTTAACCCTCTAAAAAACGAAGAAGATGTTTGTACTAACACTAGTCCGCTTTAAGTCAACAGCAAATAAATTTGCTGCGGCTCCTCTTCGTGCTTTATCCCTTAACTAAAAAAGTTTCTTACTCGAAATATAATAAAGCCCGAAGATCATTCGGGCTTTTATTTTTTTGGGTAAAACCACCAAAGCGAAAAAGACAGCCAGCACCCTAAGTATGCTGTCAACCAACACTCCGCTTCTCCGGTAGCATAAATCCAACAAAATACTTCCCGAATTTCATAAAAGAATGTAGATCTGCACGTGTGCAGATAAATTGAAATGAACAAGAATAATAATGGGAAATAAATTATCCGGAAAGGACCTTATCAAAATGGGCTTTCCACAAAATAATACGGTGAACATCGCCCTAGGGCAGATTCATCGCTATCGCAAACGCGAGAAAAAAGAACGCATATTACAGGAGGCGAAGGAAGTACTGCGCTCACCGAAAGACTTTATGGGCGATGCCATATGGGGCAAGGTAGCCGAAGGACTTATCCAACCGGTAGAGATTCGCTTACGGCAGCTCAACAGTAACCGAGCTCCTTTCTGCATATTCGGTGAAAACGAGATCGATGAGCTGGCGAAAAGACAATTGTACGATGCTTTAAAACTTCCGGTATCGATCAAGGGTGCGTTGATGCCCGATGCACATTCGGGATATGGCTTGCCTATAGGCGGAGTTTTAGCTACGGACAACGCGGTGATACCCTACGGTGTAGGTGTCGATATCGGCTGCAGGATGAGTTTATCCATTTTTGATATCCCTGGCTCCTATCTTAAGGGGCGGACCTATCAATTGAGAAATCTGCTGTCGGAGCATAGCAAATTTGGGATGAATGAAACGCACAAAGTAAAAAGCGACCACGAAATCTTTGAGCGAGCGGCTTTCAAGGATATTCCTTTGTTGAAATCGTTGCGTGATAAGGCATATCGCCAACTGGGCACCTCTGGTGGCGGCAATCATTTCGTGGAGTTCGGCATAGTGCAGTTACAGGAGTCTCGCGCCGACTGGAAGTTGCCAAAAGGCGAATATCTTGCCTTGTTATCGCACAGCGGATCGCGGGGGTTGGGTGCAAACATTGCAAAGCACTATACCTACTTGGCGACAAAGCAATGTCCGCTTCCTCGACAGGTACAACACCTAGCGTGGTTAGACCTAAATACGCACGACGGACAGGAATATTGGCTTGCCATGAACCTCGCCGGCGACTATGCGAAGGCCTGCCATGATGATATACATCGTCGAATGGCCAAGGCAATTGGAAGTAGACCTGCGGTGATTATCGAAAACCATCACAATTTTGCATGGGAAGAGGTAGTGGATGGCAAGCGATGCATCGTGCACCGTAAGGGTGCGACACCCGCAGGAAAAGGTGTATTGGGCATCATACCAGGATCCATGACCGCGCCGGGCTTCATTGTCGAGGGAAAAGGCAATCCTTTAAGTCTAGCATCCGCTTCACACGGCGCCGGACGCGTTCTATCTCGCGGAGCATGCAAGAGTACTATAAAAAAGAGCGACATGCTCAAAACATTAGAAAACCAAGGGGTGGAACTTATTGGAGGAGCGGTAGACGAAGCACCAATGGCCTACAAAAATATACACACGGTCATGGCCTTACAAGACGAGCTCGTTCAAGTATTGGGCACCTTCACCCCCAAAATTGTCCGCATGGACAAATAACATGTATTAATAATGGAAAAACGAATTCAAGTCACCGCAGGAAATGGTCCTAAAGAATGTGACTATTTGGTACACCATCTACAGGATATAATTTTAAAAGAAGCAAGCTTAGCGGGACTATCCACGGAAATACTGGAACAGTCATTCAAGGACGAACTGCGTAGCTGCTTTACCTTGAAGCTAAAGGGTGATCAGGCCGAGGCCTTTATTGCTCGATGGCTGGGTAGCATCTGTTGGATCAACCGAAGCCCTTTCCGACCAAAGCACAAGCGTAAAAACTGGTTTGTAGGTATTTATGAACTGGCGGAAGAACACAACATTTCGTTGTGTGAGCGTGATATCCTTTACCAGACTATGCGAAGCAGCGGTCCTGGCGGACAACATGTTAACAAGGTTAACAGTGCTGTGCGGGCATTGCACATCCCAACGGGGATTATCGTGCAGGTTATGGACACCCGCTCGCAGCTGCAAAACAGAAAGCTGGCCTATCAACGGCTGTTGGAAAAAATACAGCAATTGCAGCAGCTGGAATGGGGCAAAAGTCAACAGCAAGCATGGGAAAACCAGTCTGCCGTGATCAGAGGAAATGCTAAGCGTATCTTTAGAGGAGACAAATTCAAAGAACTGTGGGGTTAAGTCCCTACAGTTTTCCATTTCCTAAAGCAATTGCATATCACGGACAGCGACTTTCGTCCAGTACTTGCTGTATTTACCTGCTGCTGCGAGGTGATCGGGGTGTTTCTCGTAAGTATTAATATCGTCAAGGCTTTTGAAGGTAACGATTAGACTGTAGTGAAACGAATTATCTACCACCTCGCGAGCTGTCGTAGCAGCCGGTTTTCCTACATGGAAGCTATGGATTCCAGGCACTTTTTTCAATGCCTCAAAGAAGTTCAGAAAATCCTTTTCGTCCTCTTCCGTAATTCCTTCCTTTAGCCAAAAATATACCGAATGCACAATGCGTCCCGGCTCTAGCTCTTGCTGTACAGCATCACCTGAAGCAGCACCGCAGGCAGTGAGTATCGTTGCAGAGGTACCTGCAACAGCCACAGATTTTAAAAAATTTCGTCGTTCCATGTTTGTGATTGATTTGCTTAAATATAAGGATAAATGCACACACCACAAAAGAGCCATATCGAATAGCCCTCAAGTAAAAGCATAATCCGTAAAGATGAAATAATTCTCGATCAAAACAAAAATAGCCAGAGAAATCACTATCTTTAACCACAAAAAACAAACCAATTGTTATGAAATATATTGTGTTGATCTACTTCGCGATGTTGTCGTTGTACAGTAAAGCGCAACTACATTACGCGGTCGAATCTATACCAAAAGAATTAAAAGCACGCGCGGCAGCTACAGTGCGCGACGAATCTGTTTATGTGGAGATGCGTGCAGAAAATGATGTGCTGTTACGCGTCAAGAAAGCAATTACCGTGCACAATAAAAGTGGCGACTACTATGCCGCTGTGCCTCTTTACTACAACAAAAGTGCGGTAATAAAATCGATTAAGGGTACCATCTACAATGAATTCGGCATGCCGATTCATAAAATTACAGCAAAGAATTTTGTTGATATCAGTGCTGCTGATGGTTTCTCGATGTTTTCCGATAGCAGGTTGAAACTCTACCAGTACAATGCCATACAATATCCTTACACCATCGAAATTTCCTACGAAGTTCAACACAAGCAGAACTTAGCCATTCCGAGTTGGACGCCCAATTACAGCCCACAACTTGCTGTAGAACACAGTGAATATGTCTTTGCTGCAGCGCCTGCCGTAGAAATTCGCGCGCATACCCAACATATCAGCAACGATGCCAAGGTTGAAAAAACCGAAAAACTAACTTCGTATAAATGGGAAGTGAGCAGTCTACCCGCTGTCAAAGAAGAAAACTATACTCGTAGCTTTCGTGAACAGGCGGTACAGGTCAATATCGTTCCAAAGAAGATATCTTATTACGGCAGAAGCGGTTCGTTTGATAACTGGGAGGAATTTGGCAAATGGAAGTATGACAACCTATTGGCTGGCAAACAAAATTTGGATGAAAAGGCAAAAAGCAAAGTGCTCGACTTGATCAAAGATTGCAAAACGGACAAGGAAAAAGCGAAACGACTGTATAAGTATCTGCAAGAGAAGACTCGTTATGTGAGTATTCAGATTGGCATAGGAGGACTAGAACCTTTTCCGGCCAGCGATGTGGAGAAGTATGGATATGGAGATTGTAAGGCATTGGTTAACTACATGCAAAATCTACTTACGTTTGCCGACATTCCCTCCTATTATTGTGTTGTAGAGGCCGGAAATAAAAAAGAGAGTCTAAAGTTTGATTTCGCTAATGTGCAGGATGGAAACCACATTATTCTATGTATCCCTTTTGAAAACGACACCACCTGGTTGGAATGTACCAGCCAAGAGATGCCTTTTGGATTCTTGGGCGACTTCACCGACGACCGCCTCGTATTGGCCTGTACACCTAACGGAGGCAAAGTACTACGCACGCCAACGTATAGTGAAAAAGACAACAGACAATTGCGGACGGCAAAACTGAAATTATTGGACTTAACCAACTTACAAGGAACTATAGAAACGCAGTTCTTTGGCACGCAGTATGACAACCATATGGATGTCTTCCGTGCGAATAATACCGAAAAGCCCAAGCTTTTAGCACGTCACTATGACATCAACAACATCAGTTTTAATAACATCGATTATGCGAAGATCGATCAAGAATATGCACCAGGTATACAAGAGAACATTGCGATTTCAATAGGCAACATCGCCTCTAAGACGAGTAATAGGCTACAAATACCGTCTTCTCTTTTCAATAGTTACGGCAATATACAGCGCAATGAGAATAGACAGCAGCAAATCTATATCAACAGAGGTTTTACAGATGAAGATAATGTGGAAATAGATCTACCGGAAAACGTCAGCAAATTGATGCTTCCGATGAAAAAGGAGTTTAGCTGCGAGATGGGCAATTATTCGTTCACGGCTCGTATCGAAGACAACAAGCTGATCACCAACCGAATTTTGACCATTAAACAAGGGACATACGAGCCTCAACTCTATGGTGATTTTCAAGAATTTCTAAAATCGGTAAGTCAAACCGACAAAGGTAGATTTACACTTGAAATCCTGCAGTAATGCGGGATTTCAAGTGTAAAACACTTTCCTAAACTATCCTTTCTGTTTTAACACGCAGCTATTTTTTTGCCCTTGTATAATCCGACTGAAGAATTCTTTAAGATCAAAGTATTCCTCGGGCAGGAATAGAGGTTTATTAATCTGCGTGAGCAACTGTACCGTTAAGATATTACCTTCCTGCGCGAGCGAATACACAAAGCGGGCATCCCGATTAGGGAGTGCCATATTCATTTTTGCAGCAAGCGATTCCTCTGTAATGGTAAATCCTTCGGGCACTTCAATGATAAAGGTCATATTCTCCTGCGTCTTGGCGCCAATATCTACCGGATAGGATCTTGTCGCCAAATTAAAAGGGTTTTTCTCCGTTTTTCCGTACACAATGGGGTTAAAATGTAGTTCTTTGTTATCTACCGTCGCGAAGTTCGTGATTTCCACATCCATGGATTCTTTCAGTAACATCTCACAGTTTTCCCTGTTTTCTACTTCCGCTTCCGTGATGTTCATATGGGTAAGCTTCTCCTGATAATCCTCAAAATATTCTTCAATGGAAGTAACCGCATCCATCGCCGAGCGCTTCGATGTTGCTGTGTACCCTCCTCTATTCAGCGTGAGCTTTCCTTTCAAGGTACCTTCTGCATCTAATTTCCCATCGAAATAGACCGTTAAGCTGGAAACCAAATTAGCTTGCAACGGTACCCAATCAGACTGTCCATCCAACGGAATGTTGCGCCCCTGATAATTGATGCATTGAAAAGGTAGATTTCCAAAGGGTTCGTAACGAGAGCTGGCATCCAAATAGAAAGACTGCCCATCGATATTGGTACGTGCAATCACATGATTAAATTCAGACATGCCCGCGCTGTACATGCCCGGATAGCCATTATCACGTGTCGACAAAATAATAGGTTCTGCTGGAATGCCAGCGTAATTCAGTGCACTTACCAAAGCCAAATTTATATCCGCACTATTCCCAGTTCTGGTTTCCAACGCTTTTTTGATCCCAACGGACGCGAAGAGCCCGTGACGCTCGTTCCATTTAACCTGCTTGCGAATATAATCATAGATGAGCTTTGCTTTGTCGAAATCATTGGCGTTGTTGACAAGAAGTGGGTCAATGAACTCCTTCAGCGCTCCCTTTCGCTTCAACTGTCCACCGAAATTCTCATCTTCAACCAAAGAACGATGCACATCGTTCCAAGTCAGAGAGAAGGTTTCATTAGGCCCAAAAGGAATAGCATAGCGTGCCAGTTCAAAAGTCAATATCGATCGAAAATTCTTCGAAGCGGTCATATAATCTTCCGCAACAAAAGCAGGAATATCGGTCATCAGATACGATATTTTCTCGCCCATCACTTCACCTACGCTGGTAGAAAGTTGTGTATTGTAGTTCTCCGCTTTCCTGTTGCTCAAGGGCATTCCACCTTTTAGGTTGATACGATAGGTACATATCTCTGGAATACGTGTCACAAATTCACTACGTAGCTTTGGAATGGTCGTTTGAAAGGTCCAGGCATTCAAACTAAATAGAAAAGGAGATTTTGTTTTATAGCGCAGCTCCACGATAGAACCCTCTTTGACCTGCGGAAAAGCAATCTTAACCAAATGCTGTGTTTTAGTCGTTTTCTCCGTCAGCACGTTTTCCTTTCCCAATTCCACTTTCTGCACCTTTCCAGCTTCCATATTATAGGTAAATCCCTTGGCCTCTACCAAGGTCTCTTTATTCGAATTATTGACATATAACGGAACTGTAAAATTCGCTTCGTCATAGCCCTCTTTATTCAAAATCTTAATCAAGACGTGATAATAGTATTCAATCTCGAACCCCTTATCCCCAATCGGGCTCAGTTCGATATTGGCGTAACCGTACTCGTTGAGTACGATGCCATTTGCACTGCTATCCAACAACGCGCTTTGAACATGGAAATCGGATTCCTTGACCTTGCCGAATGAGAAATCCTGTGCACGTAATCCGCATGCACCTAAGAGGAAAAGGCTAATAATGATATATTTCATATATATAATAATAACTGGTATCCAAATATACCAAATATCTCTACATAAAGAAATACAAATTTACTACAGAAGAAGTCTTTTATCGAAAGCTAAAATCGCTCCCAAGAATTCGTTGACCGAAATGGGTAAATCGAAGAAACAGAGACAATAAGACAAGTTGTAGCTCACTATTTATCCGTATACCTGACCTTAGGCGTGCTTGACAATAAATATATGCTGTCCAGCAGAATAGACATATTCCAACTGAATATTCGGAGAGGAATCTATGATAGACTTCACAATAGCGAGTCCTAAACCATTGGATTGTCCTTCCTGTGCACCTTTATAAAATCGAAGGAACAGACGCTCGGCATCCAACGCTTCTTTCGGACCAGTATTGGCGATAACAAGTTGTTGAGGCTGAAAGGATACCGATATCTTACCCGTTATGTTATTATGGCGAACCGCATTTCTTAAAAGATTGGACACGAGAATATGCGCCAGATCAGGATTCATTTCTGCGACAAAAACGCCCTGTTCTAGACGCTCTAGCTCGATCTCCTTGAAAGCGAACAAATCTGTAAGGTCTTCGATCAGTTGATTAGTTAGCAGATTAAAATTCACAGGTTCCACGTGGGCATACTGCTTGTTCTCAATGCGCGACATCATCAGGAGGGCCTTATTCAGATTGACCATTCGACGTAATGAAGATTTAGACTCCTCGATTTGTGTCAACTGTGCTTCCGAAAGTGTCTCATCCTCCATCAACAATTCCAACTTGTTGATCGTAATGGCCAAGGGTGTCTGCAGTTCATGTGCTGCATTTTCGATAAAACGTTTCTGTTCTTCAAAGACCTCTTCATTTCTATTCCACATACGTCGAATTTCCTCATCCAGCTTGTTGAATTCCACGACATTGGTACGGATAGACTTTAAACTTGCTTTCTGACCAAAGCGATAATGATTCAGATTGGCAAGAATGGTGGTAAAAGGCTTCCATGCTTTACGCAATACCACCTCATTGATCAAATACATCCCAAGCACCAAAACGATGTAGAGCACAATTAAAGCCGTCGTTAAGTCGTAAATCAGATCGTCTTCTTCAACGGTCGAGGTTCGAATCTCCAAGTGATATGGCTTTTTATTTGCCGCATAAAAACCTGTGCTCAACACCCTGTAAGGCTCTTGTTCATCGTCGTAGGGCATGTAGAAAAAAACGCTGGACAACTTATTCTCCTCCGAAAAATCGTCCATATCCTTCACTGGTAGGATCCGAAACTGGCTAATTCCAAATTCCGAAGTTTCGAGTAGTTCAGGAAACTTGTACAGCTCCCTTAAGATCTCTATTTTTTGGTTTTTCAATCCATCATCCACATTATCGTATACCTCATCTAAGATGTAAGCATAAAATAAGGCAGCCCACACCGATATAATCAGAAAAAAAGCTAGACTGAGATAACGAAGTGTGTAATTTTTTAAAGAAATCTGCATCCTTACACCAGTTTATAACCGACGCCATACACGGCTTGAAAATCGATTTCCGCATGGCTATCTTTTAATTTTTTTCGCAGATTTTTAATCTGTGAGTAGATGAAATCGAGGCTATCAGCCTGATCGGCATCATCTCCCCAAACGGCTTCGGCCAAAGCAGTTTTAGGCACCAACTTCCCAGGTCGGATCATAAAATAATAGAACAGGTCGTATTCCTTTCGATTTAGCAGCACTTCCCGTTCGCTAATAAGCAACTTACGATCTTCAGGAAACAGTTTTACATTCTTGAATTGCAAGGCCTGCTCCCGATGGTGGTTATTTCGCCGAATCACCGTTTTTATTCGCGCTAATAATTCCGACAGATGGAAAGGTTTTGCCAAATAGTCATCGGCACCGAGTTCCAATCCCTGAACTTTATCCTCTACAGCATCTTTAGCCGACACGACAATTACCGCATCGAGTTTTCCCAAATTGCGCAGCTCCCGCAACAGGGAAATACCACTACCACCGGGCAGCATCACATCTAGCAATATGCAATCGTAGCTATAATTCGCTATCTTCGATAGCCCCGATGCATAATCCGCGGCCGTCTCTACAACATAGTGCTCCCCCGCTAGAAAAGCAGACATGACCTTCCGTAGTTCCGGTTCATCTTCAACTATCAGTATCTTCATGATGTATCTAAACTACAATATTAAAACTGGATTTGGGAAGGATTCTGGAAAATGACAGTTTTGATAAATACATAACCGGAATTTGCGGCACGAATCCTGCTGTTACCGAACAAACTTTATCTTTGTCGATCACGTGATAAGCTAAATAATTCACGGCAAAGTAAACATTTACGCATATATTGCGTTTTTAAGTAGTATTTAGTAATCGCATAACATCATTTTTTAAATAAATTGCTTTGAATCGATTCGGACGAATAGCCCTAAAAACCATACTGTGGATCATCGGCAGTGTCATCGCTCTCATTTTACTGATCATTTTTCTTATTCGGATACCGGCCGTTCAAAACTATGTCGTTGGTAAAGTAACCAATTATTTGGAGACCAAAATAGGAACACCCGTAAGTATCGGTTACGTGAATATTACATTCCCAAAAAAATTGGTTCTGGAGAACGTGTATTTCGAAGATCAATCGAAAGACACCTTGATTGCCGGAGAGAAGCTTCTTGTGGATATCAATATGTTTAAGCTTCTCAAGAATACGGTGGAAATTGAAGAGTTCGAACTTGAAGGTATCACAGCCAAAATCAGCCGTACGCTGCCCGATAGTAGCTTCAACTTCGACTACATCATGCAAGCCTTTACCTCCGAAAAAGAAAGCACACCTACCTCCGACAGCTCTTCTGCCTTAGTTTTCAACATTGAGGATGTCCTTTTTAAAAGAATTCATTTTGTTTACAACGATGAAGTAATAGGTACCAGCGCCGATATTCGGCTCAACCATTTTGACACCCGTGTCAAGAAGTTTGAACTGACGAACAATATGGCATTTTCCATGCCCGATATAAAGATAGACGGACTAACAGCTGTCGTCAAACAGTGGCAGCCTGTATCGGATACCGAAGCACCAAGTGCGGCCGACCTCGGTATTACCGACAGCTCGGCACAAAGCAGTTCGCTTTTGCCGGATCTAGAAATTAAAAACATCGATCTTTCCAATATCTTCGTGAGCTATGCCGATGCAGCGAGCAAAATGGATACCAAATTCGACATCAAACGACTGCAAGCAGGCATTAAAGAGCTTGATCTTAATAAAGAAATCGTCCGCTTGGAAGAAGTGGCACTTGATGAATCCGATTCGCAGATCCTTTTTGGCAAGACAAGTCCTGCGGCTACCAAAACGACTGCTACAGATACGGAGCAAACAGCAAGCAGCATGAATTGGGTCGTATCTGCCGATAGGCTCGTGATCAACAAAACCAATGTATGGTTTAAAGATGATAATCAAGCCCGAATGAAAGGCTTCGACTATGGAAACATCAAGATCACTAATTTCTTGGGTGAACTTGAAGACCTTTATTATTCCACAGATTCCATTTCCGGTTCGTTGCAGAACCTGAGCATGAAAGACCACTCTGGATTTACGGTAAAAAAGCTACAAGCAGACTTTGTCTACGGCAGCAAAGGGGCGGAAATAAAGAATCTACTGGCACAGACACCTTATACAACGATCCGTGACTACGTCAAGATCACCTATCCTTCGCTAGATGCGATATCCACCAATCCAAATTTGGTCAATGTAGACGCCAAAATACGAAAGACGACGATCGACATGCGCGATATCCGGTATTTCGTTCCCGATCTAGATACAATGCAGGTGATGAAGCCTTTGCTTGCTCGTTCCTTTTATATAGACGGAACGGTACGCGGGAAGATGGACAACTTGACCATTCCGAATATCGAATTTAAAACACTTGACCGTACGCAACTCGTTGCCAGCGCCATCATCAAGGGACTTCCCGATATGGAAAAACTGAATGTGGATCTGAAATTGAAAAAATTCACGACTGGCAGAGGGGATATTGAGCGCCTTGTTGATAAATCGATGCTCCCAGACAGCATACAGCTTCCAAATGCCATCAGTTTATCAGGAACATTTAAAGGCGGAATGAAGGGCTTCGACACGAATCTAAGCCTGGTAACGGAAAAGGGAAATGCAACGGTAAACGGGAAGATGTCCATGGGGCGTGATACGACATATAACGCATACGTTTCCGTCGACAATTTTAATTTAGGTAATATCTTAAATCAAGATTCCGTATTGGGCATTATCTCCGTAGAGGCTAAAGTTGAAGGTACAGGTCTGAATCCCAAAAACATGAATGCCACAGTGGAGGGCAACCTTAACCAACTGGATGCAATGGGTTACACCTATCGTAATATCAAGCTGGACGCACAAGCCAGTGGTGGCGATATTGCAGGTTCGTTGGTTAGTCCCGATCCAAATATACAGCTGAACATGGACTTCGCCGCCGATATGCGCGGCACTTATCCAAAAGTGCAGGCCACCCTGATGATTGATAGTATCAATCTACAGAACCTAAAGTTGATGGATCAAAATTTCAGATACCACGGAAAGATTGTGGCCGATCTCGAAACTGCTGACCCAGATTTTCTCAACGGCTCGGTCATCGTGTCTAACTCATCCATTGCGTACGAAAACGACCGATACACCCTCGACACCATTGCACTTCGCGCTTCTGCCGACAGCAACAGAAATACCCTGGTACTAAATTCAGAATTTTTAAGGGCACACTTAGTAGGTAAATATAAGCTAACACAACTCGGAAATTCTATACAAGATATCGTCCAGATGTATTACAATCCGAAAGGTGAGCCAGCAACAACATTGGCTTACGACCCACAAAATTTCGAGTTCAGTGCTACGTTAAACAACTCCCGATTTATCCGCGATTTTCTTCCCGATTTAGAGGAGATGCGCGACGTAACGCTCGATGGAACCTTTGATAGCGAGTCGAAAAGTATTATGGCTAAGCTTATCGCACCTAAGATTTTGTATGGCGGTACACTCATTGAAAACGTGGGCGTCGACCTGACGACCGCAGACAGCACACTTTACTATTCGGCACTGATCAATAGAATTAAGGTGAACACGATCGAACTCACAAACACCGTCTTCAGTGGCAGTGTCGTGGAGAACAACTTGGATTTTGGCCTTTGGATAAAGGATAAGGCAGGGAAAGAGCAATATCACTTGGGCGCAGGTATGCAAGTTGCCGACAATAATTATGCATTACGTCTGAAGGAAGACGGCTTAGTGCTACACTATGAGAAATGGTCTATCGACACTGCTAACCAGATTAGCTTCGGCAGCCAAGGACTAAGGGCCGATAGCTTCCGACTGACCAATAAAGGACAGGAATTCTTGATTCAATCCAAAGACTCCAGTAGCAATGCGCCGATAGACCTTACATTCAACAACTTTAGGATAGAAACACTTACACAAATCGTGGAGTCGGAAGCGTTGAATCTCGGAGGAGGGATAAATGGTACAGCGACGATCTCACGTTTAGAAAGCAGTCCAGTGTTTGTATCCGACCTAAATATCGAGAAATTT
Organism: Sphingobacterium bambusae; assembly: GCF_033955345.1. NCBI lineage: Bacteria > Pseudomonadati > Bacteroidota > Sphingobacteriia > Sphingobacteriales > Sphingobacteriaceae > Sphingobacterium > Sphingobacterium bambusae. The sequence continues at coordinate 4,169,575 of NZ_CP138332.1, read as the reverse complement.
TACTTTGGAAAGGATACGGTTGGTAATGTAGCTATACAAGTAAACAACATCCAAGAGAACACTTTTGCGGCCGATATCAAAATCAGTGAAAATGGAAACGATGTTCAGCTTATCGGTAATTTTATCAGCCCGCCGAATGCACCGTCGTCGATTGATGCCACGCTTTCGCTTAAACCGATGAAGATGACAACGATTCAAGCCTTTAGCTTGGGTTACATTGAAGATGCTGCCGGTGATTTGGTGGGCGACATCAAAATAACGGGAACGGTAGACCAGCCTCGCATCGACGGCGCACTGACCTTCCAGCAGGCCAAGATGAATATTGGTATGCTCAACGCCGACCTTTTGATGGACAATCAAGCCATACGTTTTAACAACCAAGGCATACAGTTCCGCCAGTTTACCATCAAAGATTCTAGGGGCAATGCCACTCGTTTAAACGGGTCTATCCGCACAACAACATACACGGATTTCGACTTCAATCTAAACATCTCCATGGATGACTTTGCTGCCGTAAACTCGACACGAGAAGACAACGATCTATTTTTCGGAAAGCTATACCTGACATCCAACCTGCGTATTACCGGTAACTTGGATAATCCGCGCGTGGACGGTGATATTCGTGTAAACGATAAAACAGATTTTAATTTTATTGTTCCTAATGACGACCCTGGACTTGCCCAGCGTGACGGTGTAGTGAAATTTGTGAATCGTAGCGATACGGCGCGCGCGAATGTATTCGCACAATTGGATTCACTAACAACTGCTACCAAGCTCTCTGGCTATGATATCGCACTGAACCTATCCACTGATAGAGATGCCAAGTTTAAGGTTATTCTCGATGAGGGTACGAAAGATGCGCTAAATATACAAGGTATCGCCGAAATCAATACGACTATCGATGCTAGCGATAAGATTACCATGTCTGGTACGTATACGGTTGAAAAAGGAGATTATACATTCTCCCTTGGCCCTATTTCACGACCATTTACCTTTCAAAAAGGAAGTACGATCACGTGGAACGGTGACCCATTGGACGCACGATTGGATATTACGGCTGTTTATCGAAACCGCTTCTCTACCTTAGAGTTGGTGCAATCGCAAGTTGGCTCTGAAAGTCAAAATCTTTACAAGCAACGTATTCCGTTTGATGTAAAGCTTATTTTGACGGGAGAATTGTTTAAACCGCAAATCAATTTTGATATTGATTTGGATGAAAACAATGCCATTGCTTCTCAAGATGTGGTCAGCAAAGTGAACATAGCGCTTTCCAATATACGATCCGATCCGGCAGAACTGAATAAGCAAGTGTTTTCTTTGATTGCACTCGGCCGATTTATGTCTTCAAACCCCTTCGAGAGTCTCTCTGGTGGTGGCGGCGCCGAAGGTCTAGCGCGCAGCACGGTAAGTTCGTTCCTGACGGGACAGCTCAACAATCTTGCATCCGATTTGGTTAAAGGAGTAGAATTGGACTTCAACCTCCAATCGGAAGAAGACTATTTGACTGGAAACGCACAGACACGAACAGATCTTAATGTGGGCGTATCCAAAATGCTGTTCGACGATCGCCTCAAAATCACAATAGGTTCGAATTTCGAGGTTGAGGGCAACTCCCGACCTGGAGAAAAAGCTTCCAACATAGCTGGCGACGTTTCCTTGGACTACCAACTATCAAAAGATGGACGCTATTTTGCTCGCGTGTACCGTAAAAATCAATATCAAGCCACGCTGCAGGGACAATTTGTTGAAACAGGCCTTGGCTTTATCATTACCATGAGCTATGATCGTTTCAAGGAACTCTTTATGAACTCGAAAGCGCTGCAACAATATTATGATACCGACAGTAAAGGTTTCCGTCGTCGTTTCGACGTCGAACGAATGGATTCCGACTCCGTGTATCGAGATAGTGTGCGTCTTGTTATTCGCGACAGCCTGATGCAGCATAGCCCAGAATTCCGGAAGCGGATGCAAGAAAGACAAAAACAGCAAAACGAAAACAAAAAAGATAGCACCAAGAGCGATGCTATCGACACAACAGCACGCGTGATCCGAAAGGAAGATATCGATAGTCTAGCGACAAAAGAAGATACGAAAAATGCAAGAAAAGACAGTACGAAAACAACGATAGATGCCCCAAAGAATGCCATACGAAACGAAGATGAAGAAAGGAATGCGAATGAAGACTAGTCAATATCCCGTTCTGTTAGGGCTGGTTGCCTTGGTGCTGGCAGGCGCATGTAATTCGACCAAGTACCTCGCTGAGGACGAAAAACTGTACGACAAGGGTAATGTAATCATTCATAAGGACAGCATTCCTGCGGAGCGAAAACAAGCCTTCGAAGAGCAGCTTCAGGGATTGCTTACACCAAAACCCAACAAAAAACTGTTGGGTGTACGCTTTAAGCTAGGCTTTTGGAACATGGGTGGTGGACCTGATACCACCACCGGATTCGTGAAACGCTGGCTAAAGAAGCAAGGCGAAGAACCGGTACTCTTGAGCGATGTTAACCGAGAATATAATGAAAACCTCCTGCGAAACAGGTTAGAAAATCTCGGCTTCTTCAATGCCTATGTAACCTCTGACACCAGCATCCATGGTAAACTGGCAGAAGTAAACTACAACGCTTTTCCGGGAAACATCTACCGTATTGCCAAGGTGGATTTTGAGGTCGATCCCAATAAACAACTCGGTAGGGATATCTTGAGCACCAAAGACAGCTCGTTATTAAAACTGGGCAGCAACTACAACTTGGATGTCATACTGAACGAACGCGACCGCATCGATAACGACCTTAAGAATAAAGGTTATTATTATTTTTCACCGGATAATATTTTGGTGGAGGTAGATAGTACCAAAGGTGGCGACAAGGTAGACATGTATGTAACGATAAAACCGGAGACTGCAGAAAAGGCAAAATCGCCACAAAAAATTGGTAATATCTTTATTTACCCTAATTACGAACAAACGTCCGAAGGATTTCGCACGGCACGTCCACGCAGCTCGCAGCTGTTTCGAGATAACTACTACATCATCGATCCGGAGAACACATACCGTAAACCCGTATTGGCCAAACACATCTTCTTTCATAAAGGAGACACCTACAACAGGCACGATCACAACATGACAATCAGCCATTTGGTGAACCTCAACGCCTTCAAATTTGTCAAGAACAATTTTGTGGATAGCCCCGATTCGACCAACACTATGGATGTATACTACTACCTCACTCCCATGCAGCGAAAATCGATCCGCTTTGAGGTGCTCGCAAAAACTGCCGCTGTTTACAACGGTACAGAGGCAAATGTAAACTGGACCTTGCGTAACGCCTTTAAAGGTTTTGAGACATTAACGTTAAGCGTGTTTGGCGGTTATGAAACACAAACGGGCGGCAATGTTAATTTAAATTCCAGTTACCTTCGTTATGGCGCTGAGGTAGGTGTTGTTTGGCCTAGGCTGTTATCGCCCTACAAATGGGCACCTTCGCGTCGTTTTATCCCGAAAACCTATTCCAAGATAGGATACGAATTTTTGAACCGTAGAAACGCATACACCTTAAATTCGTTGACCTTGAACTACGGCTACAACTGGAAAGAATCGGAACAGAAGCAGCATGATCTTGCGGCACTCGAGATTATCTATGTGCAGCCGCGGAACATCACGGACGCTTACCGTGCGCAGATGGATACCGTCCCTACCCTACGTCACATCGTTGATCCACAGTTTTCATTCGGTCCCAACTATAACTTTACGTTCACCAACTCTATGGAAGCCCACCGTACTAATACCTATTACGTAAAAGCGGGCATGAATACCTCAGGAAATGTCTTAGGGTTGATACAAGGAGCAAATGCCAGCGACGGCAATTTCAAACAACTATTCGGTACAACCTACGCGCAATTTATCAAAGCGGAGGTCGATTTTCGGCATTATCTAAAACTGTCTGCTAATTCGCAGTTGGCATCGCGCATCATGGTAGGAACCAGTTACTCTTACGGAAATTCCCTGTCGCTGCCTTACTTGAAACAGTATTTCTCAGGTGGTCCAAACGGTTTGCGCGCCTATCGAGCGAGGGCTGTAGGTCCTGGTACGGCCGTGCCAGAGAACGTTGGGCAGGACAACTTCTTTGCCGACCAAACGGGGGATTATAAGTTGGAACTCAATACCGAATATCGCTCGCAGATATCCGGGATATTCCATTGGGCAGCCTTTGTGGATGCCGGAAACATCTGGCTGCAGCGTGCCGATGAAAGTAAACCGGGAGGTACCTTGACAAAAGATTTCTATAAAGAACTGGCCGTTGGGGGTGGTTTAGGTTTACGTGTTGATTTGGACTTTTTGATCATCCGGACCGATCTTGCAATACCATTCCGCGTACCCTACCGCGAGACAGGTGATCGCTGGGTATTTAAATACATTGATATTCGCGATCGAGACTGGAGACGCAACAACCTCGTATTCAATCTTGCCATCGGCTATCCTTTCTAAGAAAGCATTCAACGAACAAACACCTTCCTCAGCAAACCGAGGAAGGTGTTTTTTATGCCCATATTTGGAGATATCTTTCGGGAAGACCAGCGAGCAGCTTCTGGTAAAAATGACAAACATCTTCCTATAGTATCGAAGATTACAGCAACTTTTTAGTATATTTAACTAGATATCAGTTCTTACCATAAAATCCAGAAAACATGAAAATTACAGTGATTGGAGCAGGTGCCGTCGGCGCAACCACGGCAGACAACCTTGTACGGAAAAACATTGCCGAAGAGATTGTTCTCTTAGATATCAAAGAAGGTGTGGCCGAAGGAAAAGCGCAGGATATGATGCAAACAGCAGCACTATTGGGCTTTGACAGCAAGATCAAAGGCGCCACGAACGACTACCTACAAACGGCTGGCTCGGCCGTAGCGGTAATCACGTCTGGGATACCTAGAAAACCAGGCATGACAAGGGAAGAGTTGATTGGAACGAACGCAGGAATTGTAAAAACCGTGGTACAAAATCTACTGGAATATTCACCAGATATTATCATAATAGTGGTATCCAACCCAATGGATACCATGACCTATTTAGCGCTGAAATCAAGCGGAATCCCTAAGAACAGGATTATCGGGATGGGCGGTGCGCTCGACTCGGCACGTTTCAAATACCAAATCGCAGACAAATTAAATGCGTCAGCAAATGATCTGCAAGCTATTGTTATTGGAGGACATGGCGATACGACGATGATTCCGCTGATCAAGCATGCCACGTGGAACAGCATCCCCGTCAAGGAATTTCTTTCGGAAGAAGAACAAGCGGATATTGTACAGAAAACCATGGTAGGTGGTGCTACCTTGACGGCCTTGATCGGCACCTCGGCTTGGTATGCACCAGGCGCTGCTGCAGCAGCCATGGTAGAAAGCATCGTACGCGACCAAAATCGCCTGTTCACCGCTTCCGTTTATTTGGAAGGGGAGTTTGATCAGGAAGACATCCATATCGGGGTACCGGTGATCATCAATAAAAATGGCTGGGATCGTATTGTACCGTTAGCACTATCTGACTCGGAAAAAGAGGCATTTGCGAAAAGCGCAGACGCCGTGCGCGCAATGAACCAAGTATTGCGCGATAACCATATTATCTAGAATCGACTATCACATAACCATAAGAAATGGGAATATTGTTTCCATTTCTTATTTAATTATGTTGAGCTGATGTACATCGAGCATGACAAGTCAAGAAAAAATGTTTATGTTTAGACCATGCAAAAAATTCCACTAACGATAATCGACCTTCATGGCGATGGATACCATCTTTTGGTCGATGTAGAACTTTTTGACCAACGCTTTAAAATGGTGCTGGACACCGGCGCATCAAAAACGGTATTGGACAAAACCACCCTTTTGCATTCGGGCATACCTGAAGAACGCTTTCAGAATACCGATATTCTATCCACGGGCTTGGGCACCAATTCCATGGAAAGCTTTACGCTGGAAATCCCTTTGTTCAAAATACACAATTGGCAGCATAAACATTTCTTGACCGCCGTTTTGGACCTGAGTTCGATCAATTATGCTTACGAACAGATGAATTTAGAGCCTGTTATAGGTGTTATTGGCGGCGATATCCTCCGCCCGTATGGTGCAAAGATTGATTATTTCAAGCAAATGCTGACTTTACGAACCCGGAAACTTAAATAGGCGTCGGTGAATGTGTAGCCTAATATAGGTATAGTATCCCAACGAGATAAGCATGCCTGCCCCACCCATGATGTATAGTGTATGCTTGATACCAAAGTAAGATGCCGTAGCGCCGACAAAGAGCGCTCCTATTGGCGCAATTCCCTGAAAAGCCATCACATAATAGCTGATCGTTCGCGCACGGTAACTGGATACAGCATGCGTCTGTATATATGTATTGATCGATGAATTTTGCATCATCATGGCCATGGACACCATCATCGTAAACAATAAGGCTGTCGGAAGATAGTGAGCAAAAGCAAGCAGACAGAGCGATATGCCCATCATAAATGCGGCGAACAAAACCCGATAGCGCAGGTTTTCACCAGATTTTAATCGCGCCATACTAATCGCTCCGATCATAGCACCAAAGCCAGCTGCACTTTCAAACCAAGAAAATGTAGACTCGTCCCCCTTGAACAAGTCCTTAGCAACGGCCGGCAATAGCGACGTGTATGGGATAACAAATAAACTGGAAAAAGTGAGAACAATAATTAAAGAGGCTATATGTGGCGATCGACGAAGGTAACTGAAGCCCTCAACCAATCCTGTCCAATTACTTTCTTTCGTCAATTTCGAACGATCCTCTTTCACACGCATCAACATCAAGCAAATGATGACAGGAACAAAGCTAACGAAATTAACACCAAAGCATACAAATTCGCCGTATTTCGTCAACAGAATCCCCCCTATTGCGGGGCCAACCATCCTCGCAGCATTAAAAATGGATGAATTTAAGGCGATAGCGTTGGGCAGATCACGACGTTCATCAACGAGCGATATCATCAACGATTGCCTACCCATAACATCAAAGGCATTGATGATACCCTGCACAAAGCCCAGTATAGATAACAAGAACACCGTTTCCCAACGCATACCCACAACCAAGGTCAGCACCGCGGCCTGTACCATTAAGCCTATCTGCGTGATAAAAACAAGCTTATATTTCTTGTGGCGATCGACAAAAGAACCGATAAAAGGCGAAAGGATCAGAGATGGTAGCAGTGATATGAACTGCACAAAACCTAGCCAAAAGACAGAATTGGTCATTTCGTAAACCAGCCAGCTGATAGCAACACGTTGCATCCAAGTGCCCAATAGGGAGATAGCCTGACCGATAACATGTAATCGAAAATTAGGGTAAGCAAGGGATCTAAATATATCCATTAGGGATAAAAAATGTTTTGATCAAACGTAACAGATTGAAAAATAATATAGCTACTTTTGTAACGCGTATGCTTACGTTATGTTTTAAATCTTTTTAAATTATTATAAATCACCTATTCAACATGAAATTTTTTATTGATACTGCGAACTTAGCACAAATCAAGGAAGCGCAAGACCTAGGCGTTTTAGACGGTGTAACAACCAACCCTAGTTTAATGGCAAAAGAAGGCATCAGTGGCGAAGAAAATGTAATCAACCACTATAAAGCAATATGCGAGATTGTCGATGGCGATGTGAGCGCTGAAGTGATCTCCACCGACTACGAAAACATGATCAAAGAAGGCGAAATCCTCGCTGCCCTTAACCCTAAGATCGTTGTTAAAGTTCCCATGATCAAAGACGGCGTAAAAGCAATTAAATACTTTAGCCAAAAAGGAATCAAAACCAACTGTACATTGGTGTTCTCTGCTGGTCAAGCTTTATTGGCAGCAAAAGCAGGTGCTACCTACGTTTCACCATTTATCGGTCGTTTGGACGATATCTCCGTAGACGGTCTATCTTTAATCGAAGAGATTCGTTTGATCTATGATAACTACGGTTTCACCACGCAAATTTTAGCTGCTTCCGTACGTCACAGTGCGCATATTTTAGGCTGTGCAAAGATCGGTGCTGATGTAATGACTGGCCCTCTATCGGCGATCGTTTCTTTATTGAAGCACCCATTAACGGATAGCGGACTAGCGCAATTCCTTGCTGACCATGCCAAAGCGGCAGGAAAATAAGCATACAGAAAACTCGTTTTTCTGCTTTAAAAAGCTCTCTAAAAATAGACATTTAGAGAGTTTTTTTTCTTTACAACTCGCCTCCTACCTACAAAGTAAACAGCTCTTCTTGAATACCCAACTATTTTTCAACAAGAGAAAAACGATCAGCCATTACCCAAAATCACCAATTCTATTTATGCATTATACATCGCCGAACGGGGAGAAATGAGGAGCATTCCCACGGTAAACGAGCATAACGTCCATTGAAAAATTTAGCTGTAGAACGAGCGTTTTGCCAAATAGATCAACGAATACAGTTGTGTTTACAGACACTTCGTGTTCGTAAAACTCGCACGAAAAGAATAGATAATTGCTACTGTCCTATATAAATAAGGTTCGCTAACAAGTAGAAATTTAACTGTTCCGAACCTTTACAAGATTTAAAATTGATCTAAAAAATGTGTACTTTTACAAGTATCATGACAAGTGTAACAAACGAAAAAGAACGGGATTTTATCAAACTTTTAAAGCAAAATGCGCTTAAAGTGACCCCACATAGAATGCGTGTTTTGAACGAAATAACGCAAAAAGATGCAGCAATATCACAGCCCGATCTCGAAAAGATCGTAGGTAAAGAAATTGATCGTGTGACGCTCTACCGGATTTTATCCAGCTTCGAAGAGAAAGGTATAGTCCACAAAATATTCGATTTAAACGGCACAGCGACTTATGCGATCTGCAGCTCGGATTGCACTGCCGATCATCACCATGATCAACATGTGCATTTCATCTGTTCAATTTGTAACAGCGTTTTTTGCTTGGAAGAAATATCACTACCGAAGATTCCAGTGCCTGAAAAGTTCACTTTACATGCTATCGCACTCAATGCTGTAGGTCTCTGTGATAACTGTCAACAGGAGAAATAAAGAGATTTTATTACCTTATATTTTTAAAAGCGTAACCTCATAGAGGTTGCGCTTTTTTGTTAAAAAAAAGCTAATGTAATATAAAAATTACTATGTAAAAAATTTTAGCAAAAAACATTTAAAAATCTAAAATACAGTGATTAAAAATATTAAAATAAACAATCAATAAAAGTAAAAACAATTAGCAATAAACATAAAAATGGACGCAAGACATTGAATATGCACGTACATAGCCAATAACGACGTTTTCGAAAAACAAAAATTTAGCAAAAAATAAAATAAAAAGCTAATAATGAGTAACATAAAAATGCTAAAATAAACAAAAACAAAACAAACGATATAAACACAGCATAAGTGACAAACAATGACACTAGCAATAGAACATTTTTTGCGTATCTTAGTTATACATTTTAAAGGAGCTGGTCTGCGTCAGCAGCACGACACTCCCCTACTCTTCCCCGCTCACATAAACACGAAGCGCAAACCGAAGTGAAGTAAATTTTAGACGTATGAAACAAAAAAAAGAGAACCCCTATAAAGAAGTCTTAACAAGACTTATTCTCGACATATTTGAAAAATCCAACAACAGCCCACTAAACTACAAACAGGTTGCAGCAAAGCTCAACATCCACGATACCGATTCCAAAATCGCCATCGCCGACATTCTATCCGACGAATCGAAATCAGGCAAATTCCTGCAGATACAGCGGGGCAAGTTCAAGCTACGCCAACTCAATGTTTATATCACAGGAAAGGTAGACATGACCGCCGACGGCTCTGCCTACATTGTTCCGAACGATGAGTTTGAGAACGACATTTACATTGCCCCAAGAAAGCTTCGCCAAGCCCTGCACAACGACATCGTCAAGGTGCATGTATACGAAAGAAGTAAAGGACGAAAACGGGAGGGTGAGGTTGTTGAGATTGTCCAACGAGCCAAGACCGACTTTACGGGAACGATAGACATCTCCGACTCGTATGCCTTTTTCTTGCCGGATGATAGAAAGATGATTCACGACATCTTTATCCCTTTGGACAATCTGAACGGAGCGACCAATGGGCAGAAGGTCGTGGTATCCATTATCGAATGGAAAAAAAATGCCAAGAATCCTATCGGCAGAGTGAAAGACATCCTAGGAAAGAAAGGGGAAAACAACACAGAGATGAATGCCATCTTGGCAGACTTTGGATTCCCACTTTCCTTCCCGAAAGAAGTCGAAGAGGAAGCCAACAGCATACCGGATAAGATCAGCCAAGAGGAGATCAGCAAGCGTCGAGACTTTAGAGATATCTTGACCTTCACAATCGATCCATTTGACGCCAAAGATTTTGATGATGCCATTTCCTTCCGAACACTTGATAACGGAAACTATGAAATCGGCGTCCACATTGCAGACGTTTCTCATTATGTTATTCCAGACAGTCCGCTTGATAAGGAAGCCTTCGAGCGCGGCACATCTGTATATCTTGTAGACCGAGTTATCCCGATGTTGCCAGAGCGACTCTCCAACGGCGTCTGTTCGCTACGACCGCGCGAGGAAAAACTCTGCTTCTCGGCTGTCTTCGAAATGGACGAAAAAGCAAATGTCATCGACCAGTGGTTTGGCAGAACGGTTATCAACTCTGACCGTCGCTTTACCTATGAGGAAGCCCAAGAAGTGATCGAACAAAAAGAAGGCGACTTTGCCAGCGAAATATTAAAACTGAACGAGCTTGCCTACATTTTGCGGGAACGTAAATTTAAAAATGGAGCCATCAGCTTCGAAAGCGAGGAGGTAAAATTCCATTTGGACGAAAACGGAAAGCCCACAGGAGTCTACACGAAGGTGCGCAAAGATGCCCATAAACTCATTGAAGACTTCATGCTGTTGGCCAATCGTAAGGTTGCAGAATACATCGGTAAACAAGGCCGTGGCAAAAATAAGCTTACCTTCGTGTATCGTTTCCACGACACGCCAAACCCGGAAACTCTAACCACCTTCTCGCAATTTGCCTCACGATTCGGACACAAGCTATCCATCAAGAGCGATAAAGAAACCGCAAAATCACTGAACGCCTTGATGACCAAGATAGAAGGCAGCAAGGAGCAAAACCTACTGACATCCCTTGCCGTTCGCTCCATGGCAAAGGCCATATACACCACAAAGAGCACCAGCCACTACGGCCTTGCTTTTGACTATTATACACACTTCACCTCACCGATACGGCGCTATCCAGATGTGATGGTACACCGTTTACTACAATTCTACCTCGATGGCGGACATAAGATCAATGCAGAGCATTACGAAAAGATGTCCGAACATTCCTCTCAAAAGGAAAAGAAAGCCGCCGAGGCGGAACGCGCATCCATCAAATACAAGCAAGCCGAATTTCTGCAGGAGCAAGTTGGGGTGGAATATAAAGGTATTGTCTCTGGCGTAACCGAATGGGGCATGTATGTAGAAATTGAGGAAAACAAGTGCGAGGGCATGGTTCGCTTACGCGACATCACCGACGACTTCTACACGCTGGACGAAAAAAATTACGCTATCATCGGTCAGCGCAAGAAAAAGAAGTACCAGCTCGGCGACGAGGTGCAGATTAAAGTAAAAAAAGTTGATCTTGAAAAAAGACAAATAGATTTCACCTTATTATCCTAGCCGCTATAAAACAACTGCGAAAAGTGCTTTAAAACGCTTTTCGCAGTTATGTTGCTCCCCTGCTTCATCCATCTCGAAGACTATTCAAAAAAAATTAACACACAAGACTTTACGGTTTAGTATTTTATCATTATCTTTGCGGACTTTAAAATTAATTTTTACAAATTAAATAAAAACAAAAACAGGTAAATGCCTACTATTCAACAATTAGTTAGAAAAGGTAGAGTAGCTCTGGTTGACAAGAGTAAGTCGCCAGCGTTGGACAGCTGTCCACAGCGAAGAGGCGTGTGTACACGTGTATACACTACTACCCCTAAAAAACCAAACTCAGCAATGCGTAAAGTAGCTCGTGTACGTTTAACAAACGGTAAAGAGGTGAATGCTTACATCCCAGGTGAAGGCCACAACTTACAAGAGCACTCTATCGTGTTAATCCGTGGCGGTCGTGTGAAAGACTTACCGGGTGTACGTTACCACATCATCCGTGGTGCATTAGATACATCAGGTGTTGCAGGCCGTAACCAACGTCGTTCTAAATACGGAACAAAACGCCCTAAACCAGGACAGCCAGCAGCGGCACCTGCAAAAGGTAAAAAGAAATAATTAAACGGAGGAAAAGAAAATGAGAAAGTCAAAACCAAAAAAGAGAATCATTTTACCTGACCCGAAGTTTAACGATACTCAGGTAACACGTTTCGTAAACAATATGATGTTAGATGGTAAAAAATCTACAGCATATTCTATCTTTTACGATGCAGTAGAATTAGTAGAACAAAAAACACAAGAGAGCGGTCTTGAGGCTTGGAAAAAAGCGTTGAACAACGTAATGCCAGCTGTAGAGGTTAAATCTCGTCGTGTTGGTGGTGCCAACTTCCAAGTTCCTATGGAAGTTCGTCCAGAGCGTAAAATCGCTTTAGGGATGAAATGGTTAATTTCTTATGCACGCAAACGTGGTGAAAAAACTATGTTCGAAAAATTAGCAGGAGAAATCATTTCAGCTTCTAAAGGTGAAGGTGCTGCTGTGAAGAAGAAAGAAGATACGCACAAGATGGCGGAAGCTAACAAAGCGTTCTCACACTTCAGATTCTAATTTTGAAGACAACGAATAAAATATGATGACACCGACTGTCAATAAGTGCCTAAGCCTTATTACAGTCGGTGTACTTATTTCTTTCAAAAAACATTGCACAAAAACAAGCTTTCAAAAGCAAACTGCATAAATATATTATGGCAAGAGATTTAAAATTCACTAGAAACATCGGTATCGCTGCCCACATTGATGCTGGTAAAACAACAACAACTGAGCGTATTCTTTACTACTCAGGTGTTAACCACAAAATCGGTGAGGTTCACGAAGGTGCTTCAACGATGGACTGGATGGAGCAAGAGGCTGAGCGTGGTATCACGATCACTTCTGCTGCTACAACAGTATTCTGGAACTACCGTGGCAACAAATACCAAGTAAACGTTATTGACACCCCAGGTCACGTTGACTTTACCGTAGAGGTAAACCGTTCCTTGCGTGTACTTGACGGATTGGTATTCTTGTTTTCGGCAGTTGATGGTGTAGAGCCTCAATCAGAAACAAACTGGCGTTTAGCAGACAACTATAAAGTGCCCCGTATTGGTTTCGTTAACAAAATGGACCGTTCAGGTGCTGACTTCTTAAAAGTTGTTAAGCAAGTTAAAGATATGTTAGGTTCTGACGCGGTAGCATTACAATTGCCTATCGGTGCGGAAGACTCTTTCACCGGTGTTGTTGACTTGATCAACAACCGTGGTATCGTTTGGAATGAGCACGATAAAGGAATGACCTTTACCGAAGTGCCAATCCCTGACGATATGCTTGACGAAGTTGCCGAATACCGTGAGAAATTATTAGAAGCGGTAGCTGGATACGATGAAACTTTGATGGAGAAATTCTTCGAAGATCCAAATTCATTGACAGAGCGTGAAATCTTGAACGCTTTACGTGCAGCTGTATTAGATAACTCTATCGTTCCTATGGTTTGTGGTTCATCTTTCAAAAACAAAGGTGTGCAAACGATGTTGGATCTTGTGATGGAATTGTTGCCTTCGCCTTTGGATTCTGAAGGAGTTAAAGGTACCCACCCTGATTCAGGAGAAGAGTTGTTGCGCAAACCTAGCGTTAACGAGCCTTTCGCTGCTTTAGGTTTCAAAATCGCTACTGACCCATTCGTAGGTCGTTTATGTTTCATCCGTGCTTACTCTGGTAAGTTAGATGCTGGTTCTTACGTTTTGAACACTCGTTCAGGAAACAAAGAACGTATCTCTCGTATCTTCCAAATGCACGCTAACAAGCAAAACCCTATTCCTTTTATCGAAGCTGGTGATATCGGCGCGGTAGTAGGTTTCAAGGATATCAAAACTGGAGATACACTATGTGACGAAAAACACCCTATCGTGTTGGAGTCTATGGTATTCCCTGAGCCAGTTATCGGTTTAGCAATCGAGCCTAAGACACAGGCTGACGTTGATAAACTAGGTATCGGTCTTGGTAAATTAGCTGAAGAGGATCCTACATTTGTTGTTAAATCTGACGAAGAGACTGGTCAAACAGTAATCTCTGGTATGGGTGAGCTTCACTTAGAGATCTTGATCGACCGTTTGAAACGTGAGTTCAAAGTTGAGGTAAATCAAGGTGCTCCTCAGGTTGCTTACAAAGAGTCTATCAAAGGTACTTCTGAGCACCGTGAGGTTTACAAAAAACAATCAGGTGGTCGTGGTAAATTTGCGGATATCAAAGTTGTTGTATCGCCTATCGACGAAGATTACGACACCTCTAAATCTGCACTTCAATTTGTAAACGAAATCGTAGGTGGATCTATTCCTAAAGAATATATCCCATCTGTACAAAAAGGTTTCGAAAGCTCGTTGAAAAACGGTGTATTGGCAGGTTACCCACTTTCTGGCATGAAAGTTCGTTTGATTGATGGTTCATTCCACGCAGTCGATTCAGACTCTCTATCTTTCGAATTGGCAGCTAAAATGGCTTACCGTGAGGCATTGCCTAAATGTACGCCAGTATTGATGGAGCCTATCATGAAAGTAGAAGTATTGACTCCAGAAGAGAACATGGGTGATGTAATGGGTGACTTAAACCGTCGTCGTGGTCAGATGCAAGGTCTTGACTCACGTAACGGAGCACAAGTTATCAAAGCATTGGTACCACTTTCTGAAATGTTCGGTTACGTAACACAATTGCGTACGATCACTTCTGGCCGTGCAACATCTACTATGGAGTTCGATCACTACGAAGAGGCACCTCGTAACGTTGCTGAAGAAGTAATCGCAAAATCAAAAGGCAGAGTTAAAGGATCTGTAGAATAATCCTTTTTAAAAATAAACCGACCTCCTGTTGTGAATAGCTCTAACGGGAGGTCATCTTAAAAACAAATAAAATGAGCCAAAGAATCAGAATTAAATTGAAATCTTACGATTACAATTTGGTTGACAAGTCAGCTGAGAAAATCGTAAAAACAGTAAAACCTACAGGTGCAGTTGTTAGTGGTCCTATTCCATTGCCTACTGAGAAAAAAATCTATACCGTTTTACGTTCACCACACGTTAACAAGAAAGCACGTGAGCAATTCCAATTGTGCGCGTACAAGAGATTGTTGGATATCTATTCTTCAAACTCTAAAACTGTTGACGCCTTGATGAAACTTGAATTGCCTTCAGGTGTTGAAGTAGAAATCAAAGTGTGATAGATTTCAGTTACTGAAAAAAATAAAAGAAGGTGTCTAATAAGGCACCTTCTTTTTGTTTATAGCGCTTCTAGCACTCCATTATATTTTCATTTCCAATATTAAGCTGCAAGTCGATATATTATGCTTTTTAGCATTTGTAGATGTGTTTTTATCGCAAATAGGGAGTTTTTATCATTTGGATTGCCAACCAAAGTATCGTTTTTCCACTTTCTTGCCCATTTTCTTAGATTATGAGCAATGGCCATCAAACCGAACTTCACAATAACTTTCTGTAACCCTTTCATGCTGAATCGGGTAAACCTGTTGTTCTTCATTTGTCCAAATACCGCTTCAACCTCCACGGATCGCTTACTTCGATGATAGAGTCCCTGTTCCGAGAGTAGTCTTTCTCGAACCTTGGCCTCGAGCCAAGTAAGTCGGTGGTTTACTTCAATTAGTCGGTTACCTTGAGCGTTATGGCACTGACCTCACATCGCACAGCTTTATAACAACTCACTTGGGTGCTTTATCCGTTGGCACTAGCCGAGTTGAATGACCAATAAAGCGAAGTTTCGGGCTTGCCGGACATACATAAAAGTTCTCCTGCTGGTTGCAATACAGGTTTTGTACCGAAAAAGGATCCTGCCGGTGCTTACGCTCTTGCTCCATATAACAGTAATTGTACTTGACAAAAGCGGTTATCCCTTTTGCTTCCATCAGCTGATAGTTTTGCTTGCTACCATATTCAGCATCTGCCACAATTAACTCACTCTGCTTTCCATAATGGGGTGCAAAGCCTTCTAGATGTTCCGGCAAGGTTGTGATCTCTGCGGTAATCTGATGGATACTATAGTGGGTGATGAACTGTTCTTCGATACTGATCTGCCTATTGCAAGCCGGTTTGAGCTGACCTTTCTTCATATGATCTTCTTTCATGCGCATAAGAACGGCATCCGTATCGGTTTTACTATAGCTATTGCGATCCCCTAGTATTTCTAGTTATTGCTCATATTTCTCCAATCTAGGCAAATAGTCCTCTTCAAGTTTCTTGAGCTGCTTATCTGTGGACTTACTACTCGCTTTGAGCTTGGCATTTATCCCTTTGATTCTTTCCTTCAAACCTGCACTATCGATTGCCTTACTCATTTCTTGATTGCCTAATGAAGATTGATCTTCGGTTATCTGTGCATCAATCGCCGAAAGTACAGAGGCGATGTTAGCTGCCAGTTTTAATTTGTTCTTCTGGATGGATTTCTTCCAAACAAACGTATAACGTCCTGCGACCGATTCGATCTTGGTGCCATCGACATACTGAACGCGCAAACTGACATACTCTAGGTCATGCAACATCCGAACGATGCTTACGAATAAACCTGTATTTGACCTTTAAGGACGCTTACCTCGAAAATAGTTGATCGTACGTTAGTCAGAAGTGCTGCTTCCAGAAAGCCACATGAAATAGATGTTCTCCTGCAAGGCGCGCTCAATCTTTCGACAAGAATAGATATTGCTTAAATAGGCGTAGAATAAAACTTTCAGAAGTATCCGGGGATGGAAACTCGTGGTGCCTCCGCCTTTATATTAAGCGATTAGGTGTTCGATATCCAGCTGATTAACAACCTGATTAACCAATCGAACGGGATGGTTCAATGGAATACGATCAAAAATATCCTCGGGAAATAGGCTCGCGCTATTGGATGGTAAGGCTTTAAATTGTACTTTAATATCGTTTTTTGGGTGCACCTTAGGATACAAAATTTTAAAGACAAAAAACAGAAAAACCCCGCCATTTTTATGACAAGGTTCTTTGTTTAAAAGACCTTTTTAGACAGCCTCTTTTTCATGTTAGCGCTTTATACTAGAATTGGAAACCAACACCTACCGAAAAAGCACGGTTTTTTACCGTCGTGCCCGGGGCCTCTTTTGCAATATTTGTCAAGCCCAATCCGTAACCTGCATTAATCAAGAATCCCTGTGACATCTTGAATCCAGCTAAAAAGTTAACGCCAGCATCAAAAGGCTTCAAGCCTGCGTCATTAAAGCTTCCACTTTCACTCAAATTCCCTTGTGAAGACTTTGCATGTATTCCGTAGCCAGCATAAGGTCCCGCACCGAAAAACACATCGCCAAATTCTCCTGTAGGCACATAATACACCAAGTTTATAGGCACCTCAATATACATATAGGTATCTTTAACTTTCTCTTCAAAACCGGAGTCACTCGCAGGCACAGCACCACCTTTTCCCTGTAGAGACACACCTGGCTGAACACGCAAATTTGACACTACTGGCATATCGGCATATCCTGTTACATAGAATGAAGTTGCCGCATCCGAGGTATAGGTCGTACGATCGCTGTTTACTGTTAATTTAGCAAAGTTGACACCTGCTTTTACACCAAAAGACGTCTGTGCATGCGCGCCAGCGATACAACATAATACAGTCGCAATAGATAGTAATTTTCTTTTCATTTTAAACAAATTAAATATGTTGCGAAACTAATGTATTATCTTGTAATTCACAAAAAGAATAAATAATTACACACTATTTTTCCCCGTTAATCCGCTATATTACCTAACATACATGGAACGATTAGCGGTACGGTTTTGTGCATCACCTTTTATCAATTAGACCGCGCCTTAAAATAAAAAGAGGCCACCGATTTGGAGGCAAGTAAAAAGCCTTCCTACAAAACTACCTTATCTTCAACTTCGAAAACCAAGTGGAGGGTTAAATCTATTGAAAGTCGATCTTTTACAAAAGATGAAATAGAAGCTTAATTAGACAACGGAAAAAGGCCTATGAACATAAAATTTCACAGGCCCTTTTTTAAATGGATCACCTTTTTTTACCATCCCGATCTGGATGGTCTATTCTCAATGCTAGCTTTTCATCCTTAGAATTGGAAACCAACACCAAAGGATAGTACGCGGTTAGAATAATTGTCACCGCTATTATTCAATGCTGTTAAACCTAGCCCATATCCCGCATTAATTAAGAAACCATTTGAAAGCTTGTAACCCGCCATAAAATTGGCACCAGCTTCGATAACTTTCATCTCACCGTCGCCACTACCGAATTCGATATCCTGTTCACCTTCGCCTCCAAATCCACCTAAATTCCCACTACCCTTGGTCTTTCCACTGATATTGAAACCAATATAAGGTCCAGCTCCTAGAAATACATTTCCTGAACCGGCAGGAATCCAATACACCGCATTTACAGGAACCTCAATGGACATCACATTTGTGGAGATTTTTCCGTCCGCTCCATCACCATCAAATTTAAATTTATTACCTTTTCCTTGTAACGAAACACCGGGCTGAATAGAAAACTGGCTCGCTACGGGTAAATCCGCGAAACCTGTTACATAGAATGACGGATTCATCACTTGGTAATCCTTTGCAATACTCGAAGGATTACTGTATTTACCTAAGTTGACACCAGCTTTCAAACCGTAACTTGTTTGTGCCTGTGCGCCCGCAGCTAACAATAACGCTGCTCCTAAAGAAAGTAAAATCTTTTTCATACTCTTTTTGTTTTTGTTTTTACTAGAAAAGTCATTGCAACATTCAGACCAAAATAAGTTAACAACGATTTATCCTCATGCAAAAACCTGACAATAAGACATTTAAATTAGAAACAAACGTATAATGTTACCGAATAATAGTCTGATGAAGGACAGCATAAAGAGTGTTTGATTTTTTTAATAAATCTTTTTGCCAGAAGCGTTGTAAATATCAAAAGTAAATTTTATTTTTGCATTCCCTTCAGGGATAAAGGGTCGGATGGCCGAGTGGCTAGGCTGAGGTCTGCAAAACCTCCTACAGCGGTTCGAATCCGCTTCCGACCTCGTTTTATTGACTATAAAAAGATATAACAATGGGAGTTACACGTTTAAAAAGAAAAGATAGAAGAAATAAAACTGTTTCACGCGTGGAAGTACAGTTTTTGAAATTAGGCCGCAACATTGAATTAGGTTCAAGAAGCCAAATGCCTAAAAAAAGTCAGATTACTAAAAACGACACAATCTTGAATGCATTAGCTGCTGAAGCTAAATAAGCACCTACAAGTAAGAAATAAAAAAGGAGAACACATCGTTCTCCTTTTTTATTTTAACGGTTCTCCAGCAATATTTTCAACTCCTCTACCAATGCACGCGAAGTTTGCAAGGTAGGTTCATTCATCCCCTCAAGAGCATCCGATTCAAAGGTCATGCGCGAGTCAATAGACACCTTCGCCGAACTATGTATAGAAACCGCCTTCGTATGTTCGATAATCTCTAAAATATTATTGGCGTTAACACCTGCGCCAGGCATAATTTCTATACGGCCATTGGCCTGGAGAATCAACTCTTTTAAAAGCTCCTGCCCCTCTGCCGCCGTATTCCTTAAACCGGAGGTAAGGATTCGGTCAAAACCAAGCGTAATCACATCTTCTAGCGCCTGCTTTGGATCGCTTGTACGATCGAAAGCACGATGAAATACAACCGTCATCGGTTTTGCTAGCTCCACCAATATTGCGTTACGCTCGCGATCTACACGCCCATCAGCGAGCAGCACGCCTATAACAACACCGTCACAGCCGAGTTCCTTGCACAAGGCGATATCCATTTTCATCTCTTCAAACTCGTCCTCTGTATACACAAAATCCCCGCTACGCGGCCGAATAAGCACATGCATGCCGATATCCAAAAGCTGCCGTGCACGCTTGATCTGCCCATACGATGGTGTGATGCCGCCATTTTCTAAATTTTGGCAAAATTCGACCCGTGTGGCGCCGCCCAGTTGCGCCTGCAGAGCCGAATACGATGAATTGGAACATATCTCCAATTGCACCCCGTTGATTCCTTTTTCCGTTGCGTTCATATACCAAATTTGCCAATTTTCCTCGTGTCCGACAGCATCACTAAATGCACTTTTTATTGATTTAAGGTAACTTTCAATAAATCAACAGGTTATTTTAAAAAAAATAAAACAAATCCCCTATCTTTCCTGTTATAAAAACTCGCGCCTATTCGTGCAAAGTAGAATCTTTAACATTATTCGTCATGACAATAATATCTAGAGAAATCGAAATTCAGGAAAAGCTATCAACCATTTTCGACGAACTCATTGACCAAAAAGAACATATTCGCCACCAGTTGGCACAATCTAGGCAGGTTTACAAACAAGTTTGTGACCAGCATATTCTTTCGGGATTCGCTTCGGAAAGTGAGTGGCTAGAGGCAACGCAACTGCATCAAGAGAAATTTATAGAGTACGATGCCCACTGCTATTTGCTGGACATCCTCACCGATTACAGAGATATCGAGGGATATTTCCCAGAATATATCGACATGCTGGCAAACTTGGAAGCCATTATGTTAAAATTTGCCCAAGAGGAACGTTATGAGGTCTCGGCCATCATCAAACAATGGTTGAACAAGTTGATCAAGAGCCTATAAAAAATGGATATGGATGGAAAGCGAGCTTCCCATCCATAAAACCTAAGGAGGTATTTGTTTATTGAATCGTACTTAAGGTTATTGGCAAGGTGTAACTCACGCGCACTGGACGGCCATTCTGCACACCGGGAGCCCATTTTTTCGCTTTCTTCAAAACCCTTACTGCTTCTTGTCCCGTACCAAAACTGAGATCACGAACCACTTTTATATCCGTTAAACTACCGTCGCGCTCCACTACAAAGGAAACAACTACACTTCCTTTGATTCCTTGTTGTAGTGCCGCCTCTGGGTAATTGTAATTTTTACCAACCCATTGTACAAATGCTTCCATCCCGCCCGGCGGATTCGGCATCACCTCCACCGCCCTAAAAATCTCGTTACCATCTACGGAACCCACAGGGGCACCGGACGCTACACCGGTCATGGCTCCTTCCTGTTTCTTAGGTCCAAATTCGCCCTTAGCAATGTACGAGCCTCCCTCTACTTTTTTTAACGTGATACGAGCGGTCATCTTATCCTTTAGTTCGTCTTGCGAAGCCATGTCTTCCGTAACTTTGTTTGCCGCAGTCACGATAGGCTCCACCGCACGGATGAGGTCTATTGCCGGTGGATCTTGAGCAATCTGTTGTACAGGTTTCTCTTCAGGGATCAGAATTTCCTCATCCTTCGGCGGATCGAGCAACATCTGATCATCATCCAAAATAACGGTTCTCTCTTCGTAGGGAGCGGTTAGGTTAATTGCTTTAGGCATGTTATCGTAGGCAATCTTTGTTCCGATCAAGAGCGCCACAACTCCTGTTACAATAATCAGTGCTCTGTTAGTTGCCAATGAAGCATTTTTACGTAAATCGTAAGCGCCATATAAGCGATTGCGCGACGAAAAAACAACATCCAACCATTCTTTTTCGTAAATATCTAATTTGTTGTTCCACATAACGGATAAATTTTAGGGTTTACATTCGTTTACTACATGATGTATGTAAACGCTGCTTTCCATAAAATTTAATGGCTTTTTTCCGAGATGTGTGAAAAGTGAGAAATCAAACAGCCAACTTGGTTATTTTTTCAATCTACTGGACACCGGAGTCATTACACGTGCATACGTGCTAGCGGGGTGATATCTTGACCAACAAAGTCCTTTTGCAGAAACTTTTGGTAACCGGCTATAGCGATCATCGCTGCATTATCTGTGCAATACTCAAATTTAGGAATGAAGACGTTCCAGCGGTAACGTGCGCCCATTGCCAACAGGCTTTCTCGCAGTCCGGAGTTCGCGGAAACCCCACCCGCAATAGCAATATCTTTCACTCCGGTCAAATTAGCTGCTTTTTTCAATTTATTCAGCAAGATGGATACGATACGACTTTGCACAGAGGCGCAGACATCCGCCATATTCTCCTGCAAGAAATCAGGATTTATTTTTTCCTGCGCCTGCACCATATACAGGATGGCCGTCTTTAGTCCCGAAAAGCTAAAATTTAAATCAGCAATCTGCGGTTCCGGTAATTTAAAGGCATCTGGATTACCTTCTTTCGCATATTTATCAATCAATGGACCTCCGGGGTACGGTAGATTCAATATTTTGGCCGTTTTGTCAAAAGCCTCCCCTGCCGCATCATCTAAGGTCTGGCCCAAAAGTTCCATATCGAAATAATCCTTGACCAGCACAATCTGGGTATGTCCTCCGGATACCGTAAGACACAAAAACGGAAAGTTCGGTTTTGGCTCTTCAATGAAATGGGCAAGAATATGCGCCTGCATATGGTTCACTTCGATCAAAGGGATTCTACGCGATAAGGCAAAAGCTTTTGCAAAGGACGTTCCCACCAATAAAGAGCCTAAAAGTCCGGGGCCGCGCGTAAAAGCTACCGCATCAATATCATTTTTATGTATTTTTGCCTGCTGAATCGCTTGGTCAACCGTTGGGATGATATGTTGCTGGTGTGCACGAGACGCCAACTCGGGAACAACACCCCCGTAATTTGCGTGAATTGCTTGGCTAGCAATAATATTTGACTTAATTTCACCGTCTATACAGATAGATGCAGAAGTTTCATCACAGGAAGATTCGATACCGAGGACTATAGCCATTGCGCGAAGTATTAAAAACAGAACACAAAAATATCAAAAAAATACTAAAAATAACGCTTATTACCCTGCTTGGCATTACCCTGCTAACAGTGGGTATGCTATTTGCGTTACGTTATCCAACGGTACAAACCTACATATCCAAAAAGGCAGCGAACTATTTGAGCAAGCAGCTGCACACGGAAATAAATATCGGGAAGGTATACCTAAGACCATTCCGATCGTTGCAGATAGAGGAAATCAGCATCAATGATCGGGCGGGGAAAAAGATATTGGATGCTAAAAATATTACAGCAACTTTTTCCTTAGCCAAGTTATTTCAACAGGAGATTGAGATACGAAAGTTGACACTAGAGGATACCTATGTTAATTATGAGCTCTACGCCGACAGTACGAATATCAGCTTCTTAATTGATTATTTTATTACGCCTAAAGATACCACGTCTACAACGAACGCTCGTATTCGATTCAACCTGAAACAGGTCGTCCTAAAAAACAATCAGTTCAAACTGCTTGATCATCGACGCCACACGCACCATGAGGGCGTCAACTTCAACGATCTTGATCTGTATGCCCTATCGGGCGAATTTGATGATATAGCGATATCCGAGAAAGAAGCCAAAGCGAACATCATCAACCTCACCTTTCAGGAGAAAAGTGGCTTGCACCTGCGTGAGCTATCTGCTAAAGCCTATGTGTCGACAACGCGCATGGAATTTCAAGATCTTTATATGCGTACCAATCGTTCAAAGGTTGGAAACTACCTCCAATTTAGCTACCGCTCTTTTGCTGATTTTCAGGATTTCATAGAGAAAGTCGAATTAAAAGGTCAGTTGCAAGATGCATTTGTTGACTCTCGAGACATCCAATTTTTCGCCCCCCAAATGGCACGGGTTAAGTTTATCGCCGCCATCAGCAAAGCAGACGTTTCGGGAAGGGTTGCAGACCTCCACGCAGAGGATGTGTCACTAACTACGGGAGCACACACGCACTTATCCGGCGATTTATCAATGCGTGGTCTTCCTGATATACAGCACACGACGTTTGATTTTAAACTAGCCTCATTACGCAGCTCGGCCAAAGATTTGGAAGAACTCGTACCGGCACTAGCCAATCTAGCGAATTTCCGCTTGCCGGAACAGCTGCATAAGCTTGGAACAGTTAGCTACAAAGGAAAATTCCAAGGACGATACTACGACTTCAACATCGAGGGAAATGCCTCAACCGCAATGGGTGATCTTTCTACGAAGAGTAACGTTATCATTCAGCCTTCGCTGCAATATCGCGGATTAATGGACAGCAAATCATTTGAGCTGGGCAAGCTTCTAAATAGCGAAGCGATCAAGCAAACAGCCTTTCATATCGAGTATGATGGCAAAGGAAGCAGCCTAGCATCGCTACAGCTCAATGCTAAGGGTCAAATCAGCAACTTCTCCTTCAAAGACTACCGCTACAAAACGGCAAATTTTTCGGGCGACATCGAGAATCGTCTACTCACGGTTACTGGTAATATTGAAGACATTCATGCGATGCTATCATTTGAAGGCAATATAGACTGGAACCAAACGCTGCCGATTTACACGCTTTCCTCAGCGATCGAAACGCTTGACCTAAAACGACTAAACCTTTTTTCAAAAGACAGCATAGTCCTCAAGCAATCCAACTTACAGGCCTCCTTGCAAGGATCCTCACTCAATTCCCTTAACGGACATATTTATGCGGACGAGATACAATTTCAATCTTCCAGAGGCACCTTTGCCATGGATTACCTTGACTTTACGTCGGAAGGTGACGAGCTATCCAAGTTATTGGTATTAAAATCTGATGTGGTTGATGGGCAGTTAAGTGGACAGATCGATCTCAACACCATCGCCGCCTACTTCCGCTCGCTGGCCATGCGCTATGCTCCGGCAATCAACATTGAGGCATCACCTTACAACCCGCAGAATTTCGATCTTCAAGTCAATATTAAATCGTTTGATCCAATATCGGCGTTGTTTGACCCTAACTTGCGACTGGAAGATGGCGCACACTTGACCGCGAAGTTCTCATCGGACGACTATACGGCCAACTTTAAGGCCTTTAGTCCCACGGTATCCTACAAAGGACTGAAGATTACCAACCTGTCCCTTACGGAGCAAGCCGATGACCGTGCCTTTTCCCTTTTAGTCGATGCTGATCGGTTTAGCTTCTCAGACTCTGCATACGTAGAGCATATACATATACAGAATACTTTGGCCAATGACAGTCTGACCTTCCAAATTGCTCTTTCGGAAACTAGCAGGGCGAATTACCTGAATCTAAACGGAAACATACACTTTGCCCACAACAAACCTGCCTACATTCGTTTCGACAAATCGGAAATTGTGTTGGACAAGGAGAAATGGCAAATTAATGAAGATGCTGACCTGCGCGTTTCCAAAGGCAAATTCTACCTCAAAAATTTGCTACTCAAACGCGATCGACAAGAAGTTAGTCTCAATGGAATTCTTTCGAATGAAGATGATGATCTCGAAATAGCTTTTCGAGAATTTAGCTTATCTTCTCTGAGCGGCATTACAAAACCGCTTGGCATACAGCTTCAGGGCAATCTTAACGGAGATGTACACCTGCATTCGGTATTCCGAAAGCCTACGCTATCCACACATATCAACACAACGCCCATTATCTTTAACAACCTTCCCATTGGAACGCTACAAGTAAATGCGGATTTCGATCCGGCTCATGGTTTGATTCAATTAAACTCCAAGCTTGTCGATATCGACGGGCGTGGTGTAGACCTAACGGGCACCTATGATGTGCAGTCGTCGACGGAGGCGCTGCAATTACGGGGCAAGGTGAAAGACCTAGATCTTGGCATCTTGCAACCCTTCGTACGCACATTGGTATCCGATCTTTACGGAAAAGTAAGCGGTGATGTCCATATCGGGGGAACGTTACGCAATCCTATTATAAATGGCTCCGCCGATATTCGCGATGCTTCATTTCTCGTGAACTATCTCAACACGACCTACGTTTTATCCAACCAACAATCGTTGATACAGGACAATCGCATACACTTGAATAACCTGCGCTTTTCCGATGCTAAAAATAGCAGAGCAATGGCAAAAGGATATATAGACCTCAGCACACTCAGCGACCCCAGCTTGGATATTGAGGCAACGGCCGACAATTTCCAAATTCTAAACACCGGCAGGAAGGACAACGAGGTCTTCTTTGGTACCGCCTACGCTTCAGGTATATTTCGTTTTAAGGGGCCTACGAGCGGCATCAATATCGATATCAATGCGCGGTCGAATCCCAATACGGTCATCACTATTCCATTCAATAGTTCGCTTAAAGTTAGTGACAACGACTTTTTCTACTTCACGAATACCGACTCCACGTCGGAGGACAAGGCGCTATCCAAACGGCTCTTTCAGGGGCTCACGATGAACATGGACTTAAATTTGACCCGTGATGCCGAAATAAACCTCGAAAACAATATTGGATCGCTAAAGGGCGTCGGTACCGGAAATATCTCGTTGCGCATTTCCAACTTAGGCGATTTTGAGATGTTTGGCGATTACCATGTTTTGGCAGGTAAATTCCATTTTACAGCACAGGATTTCTTCAATAAATTTTTTGATCTCAAGGAAGGCGGAACCATCCGCTGGGCGGGAAATCCTGCCGAAGCAACAATAAACCTGAGTGCTACCTATCAACAGCGCACCTCAGTTGCTCCGCTCTACAATGCCGCGGGGCGTACCGAAAACAATGACCGAATTCTTGCGCAGGCCGATATGATCCTAAAGGGCACGTTATCGCAACCGGAAGTTTCGTTTGATCTTAACTTTCCACAAGATCCTTATGTGAAAGATGAGCTGCAGGGTTATCTCAGTGACGGCAATAACGTCAACCAACAAGCCATCAGTCTTATTGTTCGGCGTAGTTTCACGCCGGCGTCCACGCAGGAGTTCGGCCGCGAAGTAAACAACACATTATTATCCGCCGGGACAGAAATTGCATTCAACCAGCTGAATAGCATTATCTCTCAATCGCTAAATATGAATTTTTTGGATCTCAACATCCGATCTTTCAACGACGCCTCCGCATCCTTGCGCTTTTTCGACGACCGGCTGATCTTGACTGGTGGTGTAAGTGACCGAAGCCGCAGCCAGCTCAACGACCTGACGCTGTTCTCAGATCAAGTGGCTACCGATGCCGAAGTGACATTCAGATTACGACAAGACGGAAATCTTGTATTAAGGGCATATAATCGCCTAAACACACGAAACTTCCTCTTCACACCATACAGTGACTACATCAGTGCTGTCGGATTGGTATATCGTCAAGAATTTAATAGCTTCTCTGAGTTTTGGCGAAAATTATGGATTTGGAATGAACGTAAACAAAGAACAGCTCCAACGACCATCGCAACAGACAGCCTAAGCAACAACTAATTCAACAATAGCTTTAACAACGCTTCCCATTCGTCTTCTAAAGCCCCTTCGAAGACCGGCTGCTGCGCACGGTTATACCAGTAACGTGCATTCCAAGCATCGCCCTCCACACGATGGAGGTAAGCATGAACATGGGCCGATGTGCGGTCTTCCAAGTGATCGATAAGATCATGCGCCCTTTTCCAATCTCCTTTTCGGTCGTACCACAGCGCCTGTAGCTGTACAGAAAGCTCTAGTGGAGCATCTTCGCGTTCTAAACTATGTAAAAAATCTTCGTATGTCATGGTTTAAATTTATCGGTAAACTGTACATCAGCACATGAAAAACCAAAGAAATATACATTTTTATTTGAATTTGCATACTATTTATTGTAAAGAGAACGTTAGAAACATAGTTTGTAACAAAAATATTATAATTGATAGGATGAACGACAGCAGAGGATTTTTTGTTAGAACTGCAGATAATGGTAAAAAAATTAAAAAACTAAAAGTCACGAATGAAACATTCTATCTATGCTATTCCGCTACTCTTGTTCGGGCCGCTCCCCGTGTTTTCATCCCTCTCTCCGTCCGAAACAAGTACAGCAGTAAACCAAAAGGTAACGACATCCCTTACCAACCCGCTCAAAGAAAACAACACTTCACGTAATTACTGGTCGGCATCACCAATGGTCTTGGATACCCTCAATGCTATCAAGGGGTCTATCAAAGACGAGCAGGGGGCGCCTATGCAGGGCGTGATCGTTACGGTCAAAGGAGAGTCCGTTAATGTTGTTTCCGATGAACAGGGCGCATATGCTCTAGAGGCGAAGCCTGATGCTACCTTGATATTCAATAAAACCGACTTTGCTAGACATGAGGAGCCGGTGAACAACCGCAGCGAAATTCATGTGGTGCTTAAAGTAGCGCCGCCCGATTCGGTCAAGACAGATTCTACAGCAACGGCAACCAATGCCGTAGATTCAACACAGACGGATTCCACCGCGACAAGGGCTACAGGCCTTGTTCCCGTGCAAGCTGATTCCACGCAAGCAAAAACAGCGGTCAAAACAGATTCGGCCGCTACGCCACAAAATGCGCAAGATCTCGTTCAAGGAACAGTACGCGATGCCAACGGGCCTGTTGCTGGTGCTACCGTATCGGTAAAAGGCCAAGCCATTACCGCTGCGACGGACGATCAGGGAAAGTTCAGTATTGCCGCCGCAAATAGCCAAGCACTTATTTTCAGCGCCGTAGGATATAAGGAGCATGAAGAGGTACTCAACAACCGTAAAACGGTAGCTGTTACCCTAACACAGGAAACGAAAACGATTCAATCGGTACAGGTGGTTGCTGTCGGTTATGGCACCATGGAACGGGCTACACTGGCCAGCTCCGTGTCGAGCATAGGATCTGATCAGATCGAAAACGAGGTCCTTCCTAGTATCCCGCAAGCGATCCAAGGAAAGGCAGGTGGTGTACAGGTATCTCAAAAATCCGGTTCACCGGGTGGTGGATTGAGCATCCGTGTACGCGGTACGACGTCCATCAATGCCAGCTCTGATCCACTTTATGTTATCGATGGAATTCCGGTGAACAGTACCACCAACTTTACCGGAGGTTCGACCTTCGATTTTGGAGGAGGAACACAGGGTATAAACGTATTGTCTTCCTTGAACCCTTCCGATGTGCAATCGGTCGAAATCCTGAAAGATGCGGCTTCTTCATCTATATACGGTTCTCGCGCAGCTAATGGCGTGGTCTTGATTACGACAAAGAAAGGAGATGCAGGAACAAGCCAATTCCACTTCAACATGTACGAAGGCTACTCCGAGATGCCTTCCGAACGCAAGTACAAGATGATGAACACCGCGCAGTACCAAGATTACATGCGCGATTTCTACAGCATATACCAACAGGAAGATCCTAGTCGGGTTATCCCCGATCAAATTTTATCCAATCCTTCCATCAACACCGATTGGCAGGATGTGGTATTTAGAAAAGCAGCCACACGAAGCTATGAGCTTGCTGCTAGCGGAGGTAGCGACAAAACGCAGTACTACACTTCATTTGGCTACATGAGGCAGGGCGGTATTCTGCACGGTTCGGACTTTAACCGAATCAGCGGGCGTATAAACCTAAATCATCAGCATAGCGAAAAGCTCAACTTTGCAACGGCAATCAACGTTACCCGTGCTGAAAACGATCGTATACAGGAGGAAAATTCGCGCGAGGGGGCGACAAAAAATGGGATCTTCGCGCCGCCAAACTTGAATATCTATGATGAAAATGGAAATTATGTTTACGATCAGGTGAGTGCTACGCGAGAGAATCCTTTGGCGATACTAAACCTACCCATCAATAATGCACAGACTTGGCGAATATTAGCTAATGCAAGTGCGGAGTACCGCATCATACCTGCTCTAGCGCTGAAAACAAGCTTCGGTGTTGACGCGAGCTTTATTGACGAGACATTCTTCATGCCGCCTAGCGGACTACGGGCATTTGCCAGCCAAGGCGGTATCGGTGCACGACGTAACACCCGTGATCAGCTATGGATCAACGAAACAACCTTAACATTCGACAAAACTTTCGGCGACCATCATATCAACGCCCTCGGTGGTTTTTCTGTGCAAGAATCCCGCTTGGAGTTTGTACATGGTCAACGCAATAATTTCCCTTCAAACGACATTCCATACATCAGTGCTGGTGGAGTCGTTACGGGAGCCAATTCATTCCCTGAGGAATGGGCTATTGCATCGGGCTTTGCGCGTGTAAGCTACGATTTTCAAAAGAAGTACATCGTAACCGCTAATCTACGTTCTGATGGCTCATCCCGCTTCGGCCGTGAAAACCGATGGGCTACTTTCCCTTCCGTGGCCGCAGCTTGGCGCGTTTCCGAGGAAAGCTTCATGAAGGAAATCCCTACCATCAACAATTTAAAGCTTCGTGGTAGCTGGGGAGTAACGGGTAACCAAAACATTGGCAACTATGCTAGTTACTCATTATACAATGGTGGTAATAACTACCTAGGCGCACCTGGCTTTGTTCCGGCGGTACTGGGCGATATCAATCTGAAATGGGAAACCACGCAACAAACCGATATCGGGATCGACTTAGGCTTGTTTAACAACAGAATATCCATCCTTGCCGACTATTACTACAAAAAGACGTCAGACTTGCTCATTGCTGTGCCGATATTGACCAGTTCGGGTTACCTGAACCAGTTTACAAATTCAGGTGATATCGAAAACAAAGGTTTCGAATTTGAGTTGACGACACAAAATCTAGTTGGAGCATTTAAATGGACCACCTCGTTGAACATGACCTTCAACAAAAACAAAGTATTAGCACTTCCTCCAGGTATTCCTAGGATGTTAGGTGGTGTTGGCGAGCTGAATATCGCCGAAGCTGGGCTGCCTTTAGGCACGTTCTTTGGCTGGAAAATGATTGGAGTGAATCCGGAGACAGGACTTGTGGAGTACGAAGGTCGTGATGGTCAGCCAACCACGCCTAGCGATCCCCTAGATCGGCAGATTATTGGTGATCCCAATCCGCAGTTTTTCGGTGGTATAACCAACAATTTCCAGTATAAAAACTTTGATCTAAGCATCATGGGGCAGTTCTCCTATGGCAACGACTTGTTCAACTACAACTTGGCAACCGGTCTTGGGGGTTCAAACCTAAGCTCGAACGGCTTAGTGGATTGGGTGGATAGATGGAGACAACCGGGAGATCAAACCGACGTCCCTCGCCCAACACCCGGAAATTTCGATAACTCTGCCATTTCCGATCGATTTGTACAGGATGGTTCTTTCTTCCGTCTGCGGAATATCACCTTAGGATACTCGCTACCGAAAGACCTTACGGACAAAATCAAAGTGAACAAGCTTCGTGCTTATGTAACTGTACAGAATGCCTATGTATTCACCAAATACAAAGGGTTTGATCCGGAAGTTGGTTCCAGCCATGGCGGTGCAAATACCGGATTAATTTATGGTTACGACTACGGAAGTTATCCACAGCCACGCATTTTCACTGCAGGTATCAATTTGTCATTTTAACATTAGAGCACACACATGAATACGCTATATAAACTTTCCATCTTCGCGCTTTTCGCTGTAGGCTTCTCCTCTTGCGACAGTTTTCTAGACCGAGAACCCCTCAGCCAAGTGACGAACGATAACTTCTTCAATTCAGAAACCAATGCTAACTCTGCCGTTATCGGTATGTACCGCACAATGACCAGTTCCTTTGCTTGGGGACAAACCGCTGTTATCGTGCCCGAGTTTTCAGCCCGCCATGTTGCCCATGCGTCGGCATTTCCCGAATACGAAAACTTCGCGACACATAACGTAACGGTCATCAACCCTTGGACATCCAATGTATGGCAAGGGGTATACAACACCATCAATGCCGCGAACAATATCATCCTACGTGTTCCTGAAATTCCAGAAAACGCCATCTCCGTCGAAAAAAGAAACCAATTTATTGGGGAGGGTAAATTCATCCGCAGCCTGAGCTACTTTTTCTTGGTCAGAGCTTTCGGACGTGTGCCGCTCAAATTAACCGCGACGACAGAAGACGAGGATCAAGCTATTGGACAGAGTGATCCAGAGGAAATCTATGCGCAGATCGTGACGGATTTGACCGAGAGTATCGAAGCTTTGGCAGAATCCAACGAGAGTGTGGAGGCTACCAAAGGGCGCGCAACGAAAGCTGCCGCGAGAGCCCTACTGGCAAAAGTTTACCTTTACCAAGCGCAGTACACCAATGACTACACACAGGCCGCTAACTTGGCCAAAGAAATCATTGATTCTGAAGCTTTTCAATTGGTAAGCAGTTATCCAAGTATTTGGCAAAACGAAAATACGACGGAATCGATTTTTGAGCTACAGTTTGATGATCAGACAACCAACCCACTAGCCTTAGTCAGCAACGATAATGCGAGTATGTTATTCCGCGCTAAAGATTCAACGATCGTGGCGTTGTTTGAAGAAGAGGATAGCAGACGTGATTTTTCGGTATTTAAAGGTACCCGCAATCAGTTTTACATCGGTAAATTTCCGAATGCAAACCCACCGAGCCAAAATCTGCCCATCATTCGTTTAGCAGAAATTTATTTGATCCATGCTGAAGCAGCTGCACGTGTCAGCGGAACCGTTTCCACCGATGCCTTTAACTCTCTGAACGCCGTGTTGACGAGAGCTAACGTAAGTAAGGAAATCACCGAATTCACTGGGTTAGAATCCTTTGTACAGTTCGTACAGGAAGAAAAGGAGCGCGAGCTACTTTTCGAAGGCGAAACTTGGTTTGACTTCTGTCGCACAGGGCTGGCACTAGAAAAATATAGTACCTTATCCAGCGAGCAATACTTTGTTTATCCTATACCATCGGGACAGATTGTCCTCGGCGGTGGGCTGGAACAAAACCCAGGATACTAATAAATAGAAAAAGGGAGCGAAATCGCTCCCTTTTTCTATTTAAATTTACTTGCTAATGCAGCCAGCTTCGATGCCATATCTGTTTCTGGTTGCTGACGCGGTTTGTTGTCCCGATCACGTTTCGGTGCTGGATTACGCTTTTCTTCTGTCTTCATAGACAATCCTATTCTATTTCTACGCTCATCCACTTCCGTTACGGTCACCATCACTTTTTGCTGTACCTTAACCACTTCATGTGGATCAGCAATATAACGGTTCGCCAACTGGCTAAGATGCACTAAACCATCTTGGTGTACACCGATATCAACGAATGCTCCAAAATTAGTAATGTTTGTCACGATACCCGGTAACTTCATCCCTACACGTAGATCCGAAACTGCATTTACACCATCCGTGAAGTTAAACTCTTCGAATTGCTCCCGCGGGTCACGCCCTGGTTTTGAAAGCTCCGCAAGAATATCATTTAACGTTGGTAAACCAACTTGATCCGATACATATTTCTTTAGATCGATTTGCTTCCGTAGCTCATCGTTAGACAAAAGATCAGCTACTTTGCTGTTTACATCTTTCGCCATCTGCTCCACCAAGGCGTATCGTTCAGGATGCACGGCTGATGCATCTAATGGGTGCTCTCCATTACGAATCCGCAGAAAACCAGCAGCTTGTTCGAAGGCCTTATCGCCGAGACGCGGCACCTTCTTCAGTTCCTTTCTGGAACGGAAAGGTCCGTTTGCCATCCTGTAATTCACAATCTGTTGGGCCAATGAAGGACCCAACCCAGAAACGTAAGCAAGAACCTGCTTAGAGGCGGTGTTCAACTCAACACCCACGGCGTTCACACAAGAAATTACCGTATCGTCCAATGCTGTTTGCAACTTATTTTGGTCAACATCGTGCTGATATTGCCCTACCCCGATTGACTTGGGATCAATCTTCACCAGCTCCGCCAAAGGATCCATCAACCGTCGACCAATCGATACAGCGCCACGCACTGTCACATCATGATCAGGAAATTCCTCCCTCGCTACATCCGAAGCAGAGTAAATCGATGCGCCAGATTCATTGACCATGACAAGTGTTACCCCTTGGATGCCCAATTTACGTACAAACTCCTCTGTCTCCCTTCCTGCAGTACCATTGCCGACAGCTATAGCTTCAATATTGTGCTTCTCAACCAAATGTTTTACGGTCTTGGCAGCTTCAGCAGCTCCCCCCGCTCCCGTATGCGGAAAAATTGCGGTATTTTCCAACAAAGTACCTTGCGCATCAAGTACCACTGTTTTGCATCCTGTACGGAACCCGGGATCGATTGCCAACAATCGCTTTTGGCCCAAGGGAGCCGCCAAAAGTAACTGGCGAACGTTGTCAGCAAATACACGTATAGCCTCTTCATCGGCACGTTGGCGTGTCAAAACACGCACTTCCGTTTCCATGGATGGCTTCAGCAAACGCTTGTAGCTGTCCTGCAAGGCCAACCTCACCTGTGCTGCAGCCTCATTACTGCTCTTTACATATAGCCTATCAATCGTTGGTAGAATTTCCGTTTCGTCCACTGCGATATCCAAGTACAGCAATTCTTCCTTTTCGCCACGGCGCATTGCTAATACGCGGTGTGATGGCGCATCTTTCAAGAATTCGGACCATTCGAAATAATCTTTATATTTTAATGCAGCCTCCTCTTTGCCCGCAACTACGCGAGATACAAACTGTCCTTTATCCAAAAATACTTTACGTGCACGCGTTCTGACATCCGCATCTTCAGCAATTTGCTCCGCAATGATGTCACGGGCCCCAGAAAGTGCATCTTCCAATTTCTCCACGCCATGCTCCTCATTGATGAAGGCTTCCGCCCATCCGGCAATAGCTCCGTGTTCCTGCCGCAACAGTTGATCGGCCAAGGGTTGTAGTCCCTTCTCCCGAGCAACGGAAGCGCGTGTTTTCCTTTTCGGCTTGTAAGGCAGATAAATATCTTCCAAGATGGCCATGGTTTCCGCACTTTTTATTTGCTGTTCCAGCTCGGCTGTTAGTTTTCCTTGCTCAGTAACCGATTTCAATACGGCTTCCTTCCTTTTATCCAAGTCTCGCAGCTGTTGCACACGATCACGAATACTGGTGATCTGTACCTCATCCAAACTTCCGGTCATCTCCTTGCGGTAACGCGCAATAAATGGAATCGTCGCTCCTTCGTCCAAAAGTTCAATCGTTGTGGATACTTGGCGGTTGGTAATGCCAAGCTCTTGCGAAATAATAATTTCGTATGCCATAAGTGTAAAGTGTATGCAATAGAAATGATTGCCTCGAAAATAGCCTATGTCTTTTGCAACAGAAATTAGCGTATCTAATCGTATTTAGCAATGAAGCAATCTAGCACCTCGGTGCAGATTGCTTCAAATACATTATCTCTACTTCTAAAATACGTAACCTCAAGTGCTTGGCGACAGTCCTCTATGTCGATACAATCGTGTAAGGTTTACTTGTTTTAAGCTTTTTTTGTAGGTTCTTCAACATCCGCTTTTACTACGGATTCTTCTTTTGTTGCATCTTCCGCTGCAAAATGGTCATTGTAGCCATACTGATAGTGCTGATCGCCAGAGCTAGGTTGTTGTCCTGGATCATGCTGATAGGTATTTTCCGGTGCACTAAAGGTAGGCAACGGTTTCTTTTCTTCTTTCGGTTTTGCTTCTGCGACCTGCTCTTCTACGGCTTCTTCCGTCGGAACTTCCGCTGTTTGGCTGTCTGCTTTAGGTTGCTCTTCCGCCGTCACGTCCAAATCCTTTTCAAAATTGTTTATCTGGTCAGAAATTTCTCTCTTGATACCTTCCGAAGCATCTTTAAATTCGCGAATCCCTCGCCCTAATCCACGTGCTAATTCAGGAAGTTTCTTACCACCAAACAACAGCAGAATAACGATAACAATGAGTATCATCTCCTGCGAACCAATATTCAAGAATCCTAAAGTCATTTGTTTTATTTTTTAGTCTTTACTGCCGACTAAGGTAAGCCTTAA
Organism: Sphingobacterium bambusae; assembly: GCF_033955345.1. Taxonomy (NCBI): domain Bacteria; kingdom Pseudomonadati; phylum Bacteroidota; class Sphingobacteriia; order Sphingobacteriales; family Sphingobacteriaceae; genus Sphingobacterium; species Sphingobacterium bambusae. The sequence goes on along the minus strand of NZ_CP138332.1, from coordinate 4,133,746 downwards.
TTTAATTATCCTCAAAATTTTGATGTAATTATTTAGTAACATTTTCATAATGAGCCCTTCCTTCATAAACAACAAAAATTTATTAACTATGCAATAGGATGACGATAGCGACGGGGGCAATTGCTATCTTTGTCGCCTCACTATGTTATACACGTATTACAAAAAGAACAAACACTTCTATTGGAGTGCATTCGCGCTTGCAGGGCCGGTGGTCATTTCGCAGTTGGGTCAAACGTTGGTGCATACCGCAGATACCATTGTTGTCGGAAAGTTCGCGGGCACGATTCCTTTGGCAGCTGTTTCCCTCGTACACTCGGTCTTTATCGTGGTAATGGTGGTCGGCTTGGGCATTTCCTATGGCTTAACCCCTCTCATCGCACAAGCCAACGGGCAGGGTGATAAAGCAGCATGCGCAAAGCTCTTATCGAACAGCCTTTGGTTAAACATACTCACGGCCATTGTCCTTTTCGCGGTGGTCAATTTCGGTTCTGTGTATGCCATGCAGCATATGGATCAGGATCCGCGGGTGGTAGAAACTGCCAAGCCCTATTTGTTGATACTGATGTTGTCTATCCTACCCTTAATGGTCTTCAACACCTTCAAACAATTTGCGGAAGGTTTAGGATTCACAAAACAGGCTATGAACATTACCATTTGGGGTAATGTGTTAAACATTATCTTGGCCGTGATATTTGTCAAAGGTTTCTTCGGCCTAAAGCCCATGGGTATTGTTGGTGTAGGTTACGCTACACTGATAGACCGCATACTCATGATGGTAGCGATGTCGGCCTATGTATTACGCTCTAGATTATTCAAGGTATATACAAGCTATTTCCGCGTGAGGCATGTGGATCTGCAAAAAGTAAAGTCCATTTTCAAGATAGGCGCTCCAGTAGCGTTACAATATGTTTTTGAGGTAGGGGCTTTCGCTGCAGCCTCCGTGATCGCCGGAAAAATTGGCGCAGTGGAGCAGGCCAGTCACCAAGTAGCGATCACCCTCGCGGCGATGACTTATATGATGGCTAGCGGAATCGCATCGGCCGCCACCATAAAAACAGGACACAACTACGGGAAGAAGAACATGGAACGTGTACAGAAATTTGCCACCGTATCTTACCATCTTGTGCTGATATTTATGGTGGTTTGCGCATTGATTTTCACCATTTTCAACCAGTATCTACCTTTGGTCATTAGTGACGATCAAGCGGTTATCCGTATTTCGGCGCAGCTATTGATTATAGCAGGCTTGTTTCAGCTTTTTGATGGTACGCAGGTCGTAGGTTTGGGCGTCTTACGTGGCATGGGCGATGTAAATGTGCCGACAATCATTACCTTTATTGCCTATTGGATTATCGGAATCCCATCAGCGTATTTGTTTGGCATTTATCTTAACATCGGTATTCAAGGCGTTTGGTATGGCTTGACCTTAGGCTTACTCAGCTCTTCCGTACTGCTGTTCTTCCGGTACCGAACCATCATGCGTAAAAGAAAGTCGGCCTTCGACAACCTTCAAACAAGCTAGATCACACGATAAAAAAAAGCCGGAACAGATGTCCGGCTTTTTTTTATATTTCTCTATTGATATCCCAGCTTTCGAGATAATCAGCTACTCGTTTAAGGAACATCCCTCCAAGTGCGCCGTCGATGACGCGATGATCATAGGACATTGACAAGTACATCATATGGCGAATAGCGATTACATCACCATCAGCCGTCTCCAGTACAGCAGGTCTCTTTTTAATTGTTCCCACCGCTAGAATGGCCGCTTGTGGCTGGTTGATAATGGGAAATCCCATGATATTACCGAATGCACCGATATTGGAAAACGTAAATGTTCCCCCCTGTGTATCGTCGGGTTTCAATTTGTTTCCACGAGATCTATTGGCCAAATCGTTCACGGCTTTGCTCAAACCTACCAAACTCAACTGATCGGCATTTTTGATCACCGGTACAATCAGATTACCCGATGGAAGGGCGGCAGCCATTCCAATATTTATGTTTTTCTTTTTAATAATCCGATGTCCGTCTACCGACACATTGATCATGGGAAAATCTTTGATCGCTTTGCTTATAGCCTCAATAAACAAGGGTGTAAACGTAATATTTTCGCCTTCGCGTTGTTTATAGCTATCCTTTACCTTATTTCGCCAATTTACTAAGTGGGTTACATCAGCCTCTACAAAAGAGGCAACATGGGGTGAGGTTTTAACGCTATGTACCATATGGTCGGCAATCAGCTTCCGCATACGATCCATCTCAATGATCTCATCGCCCGACGTGGAAAACTTCGCATGCTCCGTAACGGATGCAGTCTCAACCGGCTGCGACACGGGCACTGCAACAGTCGCTGTTTTATCTTCAGCAACAGGCGGGTTCTCCTGCTCGATAACTCTTTTCTTGCTCAAATAGTCCAAAACATCCTGCTTCGTCACTCTACCTTCTGCACCGGTACCGACAATTTGATCGAGCTCTTCCTTACGCAACCCTTCCTCTTGCGCGATATTTTTCACCAAGGGAGAGTAGAAACGATCGCCAACTTGCTTAATGCGCATCTCCTCTGTATTGCTTTGCAACAAGCTGACACCGGGTATTTCACTTGTTGAAGACTCTTCGCTAACGACCTCAGTAGGCTTAGCCGTGTCAATAATTTCCTCATCAGCCACAGGCCCTGGCGCTAGGAAAGCCGGAGTTCCAGCGTCATCATCACGTAGCACCTCATTATTATCATCAGCTTCTACCTCGATCAATGCGATCACATCACCGACCTGTACAACCTGATTCTCTTCAAATAAAATTTTGGACAACTTTCCTACTACTGGCGATGGAACGTCGGAATCCACTTTATCTGTTGCTATCTCCACAACGGCTTCATCCTCCACGATGGTATCTCCCACAGCCTTCACCCACTTCGTTATGGTCGCTTCAGAAACACTCTCTCCCATCTTTGGAAGCAACAATTTATATATAGCCATAAGATATAAGTTCGTTGAATGATTTACTAAATTAACATTTAATCTACTTAATTCGTATAAACAGAATATAATATTTTAAAAACAATCTTTAATAAAACATTATTCCATTTTTACAGCTTCTTCTTTTTGAAACAAATTCCACAACATACTGAGTCCTGCCATGGTTGCGCGCTGGATATTTACGGCGCGATCGTTCTTGTAGTAGAATGTTTTGCTCAACGTTTCATATCGTCCGGCCACGGCGACACAAACCATGCCGACAGGTTTCTCCGGCGTTCCCCCACCCGGGCCCGCAATTCCACTTGTCGCAATAGCGTAGTCACTATGGAACACCGCCTTCGCACCATCCGCCATTTGCACGACCGTTGGCTCACTCACCGCACCATGTGCCTCCAGCGTGGATGCGGAAACCCCTAGCACATCAACTTTCGCTTGATTGGAATAGACAACTGCCGCTCCTTGAAACATCTGGCTTGCTCCGGCTACGGCCGTAATCTGTGTTGATATGTTACCGCCAGTACAACTTTCGGCCGTTGCCAAACGTAGATTCTTCGCGGCGAAAGTCCGCACAATAATCTCTTCAAAGGAAAGATCTTCCCGTGCTACCACATGCTTACCGAGGCGCTGTGCCACCGCATCAGCAATGTTATCGGTTTCTTTTTTCAGGACTTCAAGATCCGCTCCCACTGCAGTAAAGCGGAGCCTAACCAAACCCAATTTTGGCAGGTAGGCCAATTTTACGAAGGAAGGCATCGCGTCCTCAATATCTTCAATTTGCCTTGCTAGATGAGACTCTCCTAAACCTACGGTAATCAAATGTGCATTGTACACGTAGGCTTCAGGTTGCAGGCGACGAAGATCAGGCAGCACACGATGTTCTATAAGGTGCTTCATTTCAAAGGGTACACCAGGTAGAAAGGCGTAATACTTACCTTCTTTTTCTATAGCCATACCTGGCGCTGTACCCACATCGTTGAACAGCACCTTGGCGATTGCCAATACATCCGCCTGCTGTTTGTTCACCTCCGGCATATCCGTGTAGCCCAAACGATCAAACAACTGCTGCACATGAGCCAAAACCTGCGGGTCGCGCACCAAACGGGTATTAAAGTAATTCGCTATGGTGCTTTTCGTCACGTCATCTTTTGTAGGTCCTAAACCTCCGGTAACGATAATGACGTCCGCCCGCTGCTCGGCTTGTTGCAGGGCAAGCGTTATAGCCTCTGCGGAATCTGAAATGGAGCTGATCTGTGCAATGCTGATATGCAGCGGAGCAAGTTGCTGCGCTATCCACGCCGAATTGGTATCAACGATTTGTCCATTGAGGATTTCGTCGCCAATCGTTATGATTTCTGCTTTCATACGCTAAGAAATTTAAATGCTAGAAGCTGGTATGGCTCTCGCGTTTGGTCAACTTCAGATCTTGCAGTACCGAAGCCTTCGCGCGAATCGTGATGTTGTAACTTCGGTATTGCCCGAAAGGTGTCCAGCCGACAGACATATCCCAACAGTGTAAATCACGGTAGATACTAAAACGGGTCAACGACACCGCCCGCTGGCGGAAGTCATAACCGGTATTGAACTGCACTTTCCAATTTGGAGTTACATTAAAATCGCCGTTCACGTTGACAGTAGCTGTCACATTATTCCGCATCCGTCTTGTATTTTGATCAAACGACTGCGAATAATTCATACTGAACGAACCGTTTAAATTCCAGGGAATATTAAAGTCGACAAAGGCGTTAGGGTCAGTACTTATCCTTGCCAATGCGTTCACCTGATCGGGCGTCAGGTTGGGCATCTGGTTCCTTAAGGAGTCGATATTGTTGTTACGGCTTTTGTTGGCATTCGGGTTCAAACTGTAGTCGAAGGAAAGTCCGAAGTTTGTCAAACGAGCAAGCTTGCCGTCTTGCAGGGCAAAACGATCAATACGAGCACCGTTCTCGCCCACAACATAGGGATCGAAAGTACCGTTAAAGTTCAAGTTGATCTTTTCCTTGAATAAGGATGTACGCCCCGAGAAACTGATGGTAGATAGTTTCAAGGAGTCGGCCATAAAATTATAGTTACCGCTAAAGGTCAACCCTTGTAAAATCTTAATCTTTTTGAATCCTTTTCCTGTAGTGTCATTGTCGGTACGGATCTTGGCTTCAACGTTGTTGTCTACAGAAAAGCCTATACCCATAGAACGACCAGCACTTGGTCCACCGTAGATTCCCCCTTCGAAAATGGAATAACGCTCCGACAGACCATTTTGGTTAATGAAATCACGGTAAAATCCATACCGCTGATCAGAAAAATCAGGACGGTAATTTAAGTTAACCGAAGGCGTGATGACATGGCGGATAGCTTCCACCTTACCCATTTTGGGATACATACCATAGATCTTTGTCGCAAGTCCCGAGGAAACGGAATAGTCGTATGCACGCTGAAAGCCCTGCACCGTATCGCGCATTTCTGAGAAACCATTCACCTCATTGACCAATCCCTTCCGAATGGTCTGCAGGTACCAACGTTCCGTATAATTGACGGAAGTATTAAACTGAAAATACTTGAAAGCATTCAAGCTTAGCGCAATAGGAATATTATGCTGGAAACCGTTGGTAAAATTATTCAAAGATTCCTTTCTGAACAATACGGAATCTCCGGTGGAGATAGAGTTTCTTCCTTGCAAACTATATCCCACTGTAATCCGCTGATACCATTTCTGTTCACCTACTCTTTTCTTCGAATCAAAAGGATTGAAGGTGGATACGTTTAAGCTGAACGTAGGCAACTCCAAATCGACCTGTCCCGTGCTCATCGTTTGACGGTGGCTTAAACTTGAAGTAAAGTTGACTTTTCCATCGGCAAATACTCGCCCGTAAGAAATCGATGAGGACATATTGTTATTGGTGATATCCCGATAACTGTTCGTCAAGTTGAACGCTGTATTTTGATAGTAGGTACTTGTACCGAAGTTTACCGAAGCCGAGAACGATGTTCCTGGGTTTGCCTCTTGGCGCTGTGTATGGTTCCAAGTAACGTTAAAGTCTTGGTTTCGCTTGTAGGTATCTGTCCCTTCAACCCCCGTTGGGTTGGACGCATAGCGGATATTAAAACCGCCGCTGTATTTGTAATTCACCAAGTAGTTGGTACGAACGGTACCTTCCCAAGCCCCTCGAGAGAAAATACTACCGCGAATTTCTGAATCCCAGTAATCGCTAAAGGCAAGGTACCAACCAATATCACGCATGGCTAGACCACGCGTAGCATCTTCACCAAACGAAGGGAACAAGAATCCTGATGCCCGCTTATTCTGTCGAGGAAAGAAACCAAATGGAATAGCAGCAAACTTAATCGGTATATTTTCCACGACGAGGTAAGCAGGGCCAACAATAATATGGTTTCCTGCCATCAAACCCTTTGTAAACTGAATTCCGAAATGCGTGTGTGGAAAGGGAAGATTACAAGTACTGTACATACCTGTTCTTAACGAAAGCTCGTCATACAAGTTTTTGCGTACAACTTTTGCTTGAATATAGGCTCCGTCCTGCTCGGTCATGATACCGTAGGTATTTCCTTCTTTGGTTTTGTAATCATAAACCAAAGAATCCACAGATTTAGGTGTATCACCAGGGAAGATCACGACGGGTCGTCCTACGTACTTGCCATTATGATCTGTCAAACCACTTGCAAACAGTCGATTGGTGTTCCTGTCCAAGCGAATATAATCAGCGGAAAGTTCGAACTCTTGGTATTTAACCTTAGCCCCGTTATACAAATGCAAAATATTTTTACTAACCTCATTCCACGCCGAATCGTTAGCTACGATGGTGACCATCGTTTCCAAGCCATCTTCTCCCTGCATGACAACCGTATCCTTGCCGCTGCTGTCCTTGAAATTATTTTTTGTGGTATCTGGGGCAATTATTGTCGTATCTTGTACGTTAGAACTGTTAGTTTTGGCAGGCTGTTCGACCTGAGCTAAAGAGCTCGGCACGAACGCAAACAGGAACAAAATGCTGCAGAAAAAACAAGTTAACGCCTTCAATGTAAATTACGAATGTTATTTTTGTTTGAATTTAAACTTTCTTCCGGCAAAAATAGTCAAAAAAGATTTAGAAAGCGTGACCTATGAACACGAATAAGGAAAATAAAATTTTACGCTATTTTTGCACACTAATTAAACGAAGATATACTAGGATATTATACATATGACGAAAAATTTAAATGTAAAAAGATGGAGTTTATTTGTTGCAGCGATTTTTACGTTAACCCTTACCATTTCGGCTACCCCTCCTCCTGAAAGAAAAGAACAGGCACAGGGATCAGCTCAAAAGTTACGCACCATTGTATTGGATGCTGGACATGGTGGCCATGATGCAGGAGCACGCGGCCGACAATCGAATGAAAAAGACGTAGCCCTCAGTGTTGCGCTTAAGCTAGGCAAGAAAATAGAAGATGAGATGCCAGGGGTACAGGTCATATTCACCCGAAAAACAGATGTTTTTATCCCCTTATATGAGCGTCCTGCAGTCGCTAACAAAAATAAAGCAGATCTCTTTATTTCCATCCACTGTAATTCAGCAGACAGCGACCGCCGCGTAAAAAACAAGAAAGGTCGCTATGTTACCAGCACCGTACGAAACCCTTCGGTACGAGGAACGGAAACCTTCGTATGTGGTTTTAATAGGTTGGGCAGCCAAGATGTGGCTATCCGCGAGAATGCATCTATCCTCCTTGAAGACAACTACAAGGACAATTACGGTGGATTTGATCCTAAAGACCCTTCTAGTATGATTGTTTTTCAACTGATGAAGAATCAATTCCGAAGAGAGAGCATCAAGCTTGCTTCCAACATGCAGGATGAGTTTGTCAAGTCTTCTCGTGTCAATCGTGGCGTACAAGAATTGTCTCTTGCGGTGTTGGCTACCGCAGGAATGCCTTCGGTATTAACCGAAATTGGTTTTATCAGCAGCCCCGATGAAGAGGAATATATGTTGTCTACGGCCGGACAGAGCGAAATTGTAACAAATCTATTTAATGCAATAAAAACATATAAAACAGCGACAGAACGCTAAACATTTAGTACATTAGTTTGTTGTTATTGCATAGAAAATTAAATATTCGGACCACATTTTGAAAGTATCTAACGAAACAAAAGTTGGCATCATCACTGTCGCTGCCCTCGCGCTCTTATTTATAGGCTACAATTTTTTGAAAGGAAATGATGTATTCAGCTCTGAAAATGAGTTTTATACGGATTACGACAATGTGGACGGACTAACGGCTTCCAAACCTGTTGTCGTGAATGGATACCAGATTGGACGGGTTTCGAAGATGGAGCTTTTAGGCAACGGCAAAATAAGGACGCACTTCAAGATTAAGAATGATTACGAAATTCCTTCTAATTCTGTGGCGCGCATTGTCAGTGCCGATTTGTTAGGCAGTAAAGCGATTGTTTTTGAGCTAGGGAATAGTACCACCATGGCCAAAGATGGCGACCCGCTGTTATCCGATGTGCAGGCCAATCTGCTGGAGAAAGTAGAACCTTTACAAAAGAAAGTCGAAAATTTGGTTGTCAAACTGGATTCCGTTCTCTCCGCCGTTAATACCGCGCTAGATGACGAGTTTCAACGTGATTTTAAAAGTAGCTTACACAGTATTTCCATTTCCCTCAACAATATGGAGCGGATCACCAGCGATGTTGAGGGTTTAATGGGCTCTGAAAAAGCACGATTGGCTAAAATCATGCAAAATCTAGAATCTATAACAAACAACTTCAAGAGCAACAATGCGAAGATTAACAACATCCTAGCTAATCTTGACCACCTTTCAGACGACCTGTCGAAAACAGAGATAAAGGCGACCATCGACAATGCCAATCAGGCGATGAAAGATGTGCAAGCTATCACAACTAAAATTAATAATGGAGAAGGTTCTATTGGTCTGTTGCTGCACGACGAGCAATTATACAACAACCTGAATAGCGCTTCTGCAGAACTAGATGGGCTGATCAAAGACGTCAAAGAACGTCCCGGCAAATACATCCGACTAAGTATATTCGGTAAAAAGGACACCAAGTAGATCGCTTCACGATATAGGTTGTTAAGCATAAAAAAAAGCTTCTCGAAAATTCGAGAAGCTTTTTTATTTCACTTGGACCGAAGGCTATAAGGTTTCTTTTAACCAACCAAAGAATTCGCGTTGCCACACTTGTGCGTTCTGCCCAGACAGCACCCAGTGGTTCTCTTCAGGGAGATAAACGAGTCGGCTTTTCACCTGTTTCAATTGTGCGGCCTGAAAAGCTTCAAGGCCTTGCCCAATAGGCACACGAAAATCTTTTCCTCCTTGGAAGATCAGGATTGGCGTATCCCACTTATCTATATGTTTGATAGGGTTGAACTCCGTGTAGGTCTTTTCGTTTGCTTTATCCCAATATGGGCCACCCAAATCATAATTAGCAAAAAACAGCTCTTCCGTTGTGCCATACCATGAGGTCATGTCAAACAATCCGCAATGCGAGATAAGCGACTTAAAACGTCCTTCATGTACACCGGCCAACATAAATACCGAGTAGCCACCATAACTGGCTCCTACCGCACCAATACGTTGCTTATCAACATAAGGTTCTTTTGCCAAATCGTCAATAGCCGATAAATAATCCCGTATAGGTTGTCCGCCCCAATCTTTGCTAATATCTTGATTCCATTTGACGCCCCAGCCCGGCATACCGCGCCGATTTGGCAAAATAACAATGTAACCCTGCGAGGCCATCAACTGGAAGTTCCAACGGAACGAGTAGCCTAAAGTTGTGGCCGCTTGAGGACCGCCTTGGCAGAAAAGAAGGGTTGGGTATTTTTTATTTGGATCGAAATTCGGCGGATAGATCACCCACGAAAACAAATCGGCCCCATCAGTAGCCTTTGTAAAACGGCCTTCTACTTTTGTCTTGGCAATCTTAGCGTAAGCGGCATCGTTGACCGTTGTTATTGCACGCAATGACTTTTTCTTCAGGTCATAGCTATAAATCTCGGCAGCACGTGTCAAGGTTGTCGAGGTTACGATCAGCTGGCCATCAAGCTCAGCAACGATATCACCAATATCAAATTGTCCTTCACTGATCTGTTTTACGGTAAAGCCGGCATCCTTTTTACTAGGAGTCAGCGCAACTTCAAACAGCTGCACCGTACCCTTGGTGGGAGCCGTAAAGTACAACTTACGACCATCCCGGCTCCAAATAAACGAATTTACAGTGCCGTCCCAAGAAGCTGTCAGGTTTAAACGACGCGTCGACTTACGATCGAAAATCACAATATCGGTTTTATCAGCTTCAAACCCATCTGTCTTCATACTTAGCCAAGCTAACTTTTGTCCATCAGGACTATAAACCGGATGTGTATCATACCCAGCCATGCCTGCTGTCAAGTTGGTGGTTTCTTTCGTCGCAAGATCGTAGCGGTAAATGTCCGTATTGGTACTGACGGCATATTCTTTACCAAATTTTTTCTTACAAACATACAACACCGCTTTACTGTCCGGCGACCAGGCGAAATCGTCCGCACCACCGAAGGGCGCCTGTGGACTGTAAAAAGCTTCGCCAGCCAAAAGATCCAACGGCTCGCCTATCTTCCCATTATCATAGCTCGCGACGAAGGGGTGGTTAAAACGTCCATCGTTAAAGCTGTCCCAATGCCTATAGTCCAAATCGTCATAAATATAAACATTGGACTTCGGCAAATCCGCATATTTATCCACACTGTGATACGTGTTCACCAAAACCGGACGACTGAACAAAATGTGTTTCCCATCGGGAGATAATTTGACGTTCTCCAAACCCTCCGCTATGTCCGTCAGCTGCTTAGCTTCTCCTCCAGACAAAGGTTTACTCCACAGCTGCCCCTTTAGCAAATAGAGCACATCGCCCGCCGCAGTAATCTGTAGCACCGACTCCGCGCCAGCCTCATGCGTAAACTGCACCGCCGAACCACCATTTACCGGCACGACATATAGGTTTTTTTCAGACTTATTTTCGCCCAAGCTATAGTTTGACACGCCATATACAACAGACTTGCCATCGGCCGATAGGCCTTCAGCAGACACACGGCCAAGCGCCCATAATTTCTCTGGCGTCATTCGTTCTTCTCCCACATCGTAAATCTTATTCGTAATCAATGTTCTATTAATCCTTTTCTCAGGCGCATGTTGTGCCAGCAAGGATGAGCTCAGCAACAGGGCACAAGCCAAAGCAGAAATTTTATTCATATTGTTTGTGTTAGATGCCTGCAAGTTAAGAAATCAAATGCCTATCCCGAAATCGCTGCCGATCCAACATGCGCACAAAGGTAAAATAGACCCGCAAATGAACAAAAAAACGAACCATGGACGCTAATTTCTAAACATTAAGCCGAACGGCGCTCAAATTGATACCAGTTGATCTTCAATGAAAACCGCATAAGCAAGGCCAACATAATGAATACACCAACGGTGCCAACGATCAATGCATAGTCTTGCAACTGTAATAGGAAAAAGATGAAAGCATAGCACAAGGATAAGATACCACTGAAATAAATCCCCAACTTACGATCCTTGGTGATACCAAAAATGAACGAACTGATCAACGCAATAGTTGCCAGAGCAGAGATTAGGTAACTCCAGTTAAAGCCTAAATGCTCAGCAATGGCCAATAACAAGGAATAGAATAAGACCATCGCGCATCCGATCAATATGTATTGAATCAAATGTACGCGTTGCTTCTTAAGTATTTCGGTAAAGAAAAGCGATGTGAAGGTCAGAAGGATAACGAGTACCGCATATTTAGCCACTCGACTTGTTTTCTGGTAATTATTGACAGACTCCAAAAAATTGATCTGTACCATATCTTGCAGGCCCGATAAGGTCGCCATATCGGAGGAACTCACTGTTTGCCCATCTGCAACGACTTTGGGTAATGGAAAATCTTCACCGTTGGGAAGCCTCTCATATAAAGCGCGTTTGGCTCCGGTCCATTGTCGAGGAAATTTGCGAGAGAAGCTCGGAACCTGCCAGTTGGCGGAGAAGGCCTGCTCACCTACTTCTCTTTCGTCGGGCAAAAATCCGCCATCAAAACTCGGATTTGGCCACGTCCCTTTAGCAGCTATTGCGGTCTCTTCCGCCGTAGGAAAGATGGTCAAGGCTTTGGACCCTCGGATATCAATATGTAAGGTGAAAGATCCCGTTGTGGATCCCGAGGACAGATCAACGGGCACCGACATATTCTGTTCAAAAAGAGCTACCTCTCCGCTTCCAATCTGGAAAGAAGAGGCCTGCCCATTCCATTGTAGCTTAGGTGCCGACTTTAGACCTTTCACGTCGCTGAGTCCTAAAAACAGTTTTGCATCCTGCCATTGCACATCTTCTGCCGCTATATTCAGCTTTTTTAAATCGATCTCGCCGAAACTACCGCGCATCTGCAACGCGCCGTTGTAAACGACCGTTTGGTAAATTCCCCGTTTTCGAAGCTCCGGATCAACAGTGGCCTCGACCTTAACCTGATCGGCCGTGAGAAAGACATAATCCGTTTCCCAATAATTTTCCGTTTCGAGCTTTCCATTGGCACCTGTTCTATTTACTTGCTGCGCGTAACGATAGGGAATCCCAATCACCGGGCCAGACACCAATTGTGGTCCGCCCCATTTGCTGGAAATCTCGTTTCCTACTTCCGCTTCCCGACCGCTACGTTCTGCGATCAAATCCTGAACCCAAGACAAGGGAATGAGCAGGAATAAAACAAGTACCAGCATCACAAAAAGCTTAAGTACGATAGACGATGATAAACGATCGATTAACGATGTTGAAGGTATCTCCGGCATAGGAGAATAGGGTTGATTTTTATGTTCCATGACAATTATTAGTTAAAAGTGAATAGTAGCGTTTTTAGCAATGAGCATACCTTGCAGCATGCTTAGCGGATGTTCCAAAAGATGGCTAAACTCCAGCCCATGAAAGGGCTGGCAAGCTTTTCCCTTTCGAAAAGATTGTACAAAGTAGCGAAAGTGCTCAGGATAGAGGCTGGTTCCAATCCCAATCATAGCCAGCAGATACAGGCTGATCTTCCCATTGCCCAACAGTAGATATTGCATCGCAATCTCATCCTGGATGGCGGTTCCAGTTTCTGTGAGCACATGAAAAACATCATGGTTTTCCAGCTTAGGCATCACATCGAAGCCATTATGGGCATAAAATTCGCCTAAAGCTGCCCCCAAGGTGCCTGAAGGATAAGCTAAAAAAGCCATCTTACTGATACCCCAAGGCTTTTTATGGCGCTTGAACAACTGCGCATATAAGCGCGATGATCCATCATATAGGGCCATCATCAAACGTAGTCGAATCGTCTTCATAAATATTTAAAAAGTACTTTGAATTACAAAGTTGATGAACAAAAAAATTTATTTATACTGCTGCTTTATCAAATTTTCGAGTGCGGTCAGGTGATCAGCAAATGCTTTCTGCCCCTTCGTTGTCTTTTTGTACCGTGTATGCGGTTTCCGATCGACAAAGCTTTTCTCCACCGTGATGTATCCCTCCTTCTCCAAGGTTTTCAGATTGGAAGCTAGATTGCCATCGGTAGCTTCCAAGAGTTCCTTCAGCGAACTAAAGTCGTAGTCTTCATTTGCCAAGAGCACGCCCATAATCTGCAAACGAAGCCTATTTTCAAAAATCTTGTTGTATAGAGAGAGATCCAACCCCACCTTATTCGTATTTCTTGTAAACTATAAAACCATAAATGATATGCAGCAAGCCGAAGCCAACCACCCAAAACCAAAGTCCGTAACCGGGAAACAGCAAAGCTAGCAATCCTAAAGCTATTTCCAAGATACCTAACCACCGTACTTCCTTAAAGGTGTAGACGCTACCTGCGGCAAGCGCCAAGCCATAAAAGATCAATAAGGTAGCCGCAATGAGCGCAAGATACCCTTTACAAACAAAGATTATAGCCAACAATCCGCCCGTAACCAAAGGCAGTGCCATCGCAATCAGCATCGCTTTGCTGGTCGGGTTCCATATAACCTGCTTCAATCGCTTTGCCTTTCGTTTTGCCATCAGTACGCTCGTGACCAATGAAAAAACAAGGACCAATACGGCAAGTATACCGAGGTAAGACACGATACCTTCATCCGTCACATAATGATGACGATAAGTAAAGCCGCCTAAGCCATACACTTTTTGGTAGGCAAAGAAAGCTCCAACCAGTGCGTACATACCCATCAATACGCCCGATAGCCCCGATATTGAGAGAAATTTAGAGGACTTTTCCATGATGGAACGGATGTGTCCTATTTCTTTTATTAAATCTTTCTGATCCATACAAAGAACTTTGTGTTTCAAAGTAAATGAATATAAAAGACTTATGCAAGAGCTATTTTTATTTTGTTATTTTTTTAAAAATATTTTCAAAAAATACTTGCAGAATATAGTTTCCGTTCCTATCTTTGTGCCACAATAAAAGTCCTAATAACTGCGGAAGTGGCGTAATTGGTAGCCGCACCAGACTTAGGATCTGGCGCCGCAAGGCGTGGGGGTTCGAGTCCCTTCTTCCGCACTTGGATGTCCTCCCGAACTTAATAAACTCGGGAGGATTTTTTTTTGAAAAATGCGTAAAAGCTAAACGAGAGTATGAATATTTCACACCAAAAAGTTGACGATGTCAACGCAAAAATCAACGTTGAGTTAACACCCGAGGATTACAATCCTACGGTAGATAAAGCTATCAAAGAGCAGGCAAAGAAAGCGAAGTTACCTGGTTTTCGTCCAGGAATGGTACCTACTGGCCATATCAGACGTACTTACGGAAAGTCTATTTTGTTTGATGAGATCAATAAATTGGTTAACGACAAAATTGCTGAATATATTGGTGAGAACAAACTTGAAGTTTTAGGCCAACCCCTACCTGTAGAAAGTGATGCTGATGCAAACTACAGCTGGGATTTCAAAGATACATTTGCTTTCAACTACGAGATCGGTTTAGCACCAGCTTTCGAAACACCATTCTCCAAAGAGACAGCCTTTACGGCTTACGATATCAAAGCGGACGATGCTACTCTTGCTGAGCGTGTAAAAAACCTACGTCGCAGCTACGGTAAAATGACCAATCCGGAAGTTTCTGAAGAAGGTGACGTGTTGTATGCTACCTTGAAGCAAGAAAAAGAAGAAGGTATTGAAAAAACGACTTCAGTACGTACCGATATCATCGAAGATGCTAAAGTAAAAAAATCTTTAGTAGGCTTGAAAAAAGATGATACCGTAAAAATCGATGTAAAAAAAGCATTCAAAGTTGCTGATATTGCTCGCATCTTAGGTATCACAGAAGAAGAAGCAACAAATTTGGATGTTACTAAGTTTGAGCTTTCGGTTAAAAACATCAACCGCTTAGAAGAGTCTGATCTAGATCAGGAGTTTTTTGACAAGTTGTTCCCTGCAGGTGAAGTAACCAAAGAGGAAGAGTTTACAGCCAAAGTTAAAGAGGAAGTAGAAAACTTGTTTAAGCAAAATTCTGATCAGAAATTACGTAACGATATCTATACGTATGGTATGGATAAAGTTGACGTTGCCTTTCCAGAAACCTTCTTGAAAAAATGGTTGAAAGCAACAAATCCTAATATTTCCGATGAGGAATTGGAAGAAGGATTTGCAGATTTCTTGAGCAACCTAAAATGGACGATCATCGAAAACCGCATCGTTACTGCGAATAGCCTAGAGGTGAAGTATGACGAGGTTATCTCTTTGGCCAAAGAGCGTATCTATGCTCAAATCAAGATGTACAACATCAACGAAGAGCCTACCGATGAGCAATTGAATCAATTCGCTATGCAATTGCTACAAGACAGAGAGCAAGCGAACCGTTTATTTGAAGAAGCGAAAGCCTTGAAAGTATTCGACTACTTGAAAGAAAACGTAAGCTTGAACCCAGAAGAAATCACGTACGTAGATTTCGAAAAACTAGAAAAGTAAGTATTAGTAATTATAAAATAGTAAGGCTACCTTTTGGGGTAGCCTTTTTAGTTTTAAGGGCATATGATACATATTAGAAAGGCTAGACCTGAAGAAGCTCAAGCGCTGGCAACATTAATGTTGCATGCCATGCAGGACATTGTATTTTATTTCATCGGAGAAGCGGACACACAAAAAGCGCATGCTTTCCTCACCTCCTTGATACGTAAACCGGGCAACCAATATTCGTATGAAAACATTCTTGTTGCAGAAGAAGATGGCATCCTTTTAGGGCAACTGTGCTGCTACCCGGGTGCAGCCATCTTACAACTACGGGCGCCCGTGCTGAACGTTCTTGCAAACGAATACGGCCATCATATCGACCCTGCACTCGAAACCCAAGCCGGCGAAGTATATGTGGACAGCTTAGCGGTTTCTCCGCTAGCCCGTGGCAAAGGTATAGGCAAAATCCTACTGCTTTACGCCATTGATCTCTACTGCAAACAACAGGATGGCATCTTGGGATTGCTCGTCGATCAAGAAAATCCTCGAGCAAAAAAGCTGTACCTTCAAATCGGTTTTCGAGAAGTCGAGCAAAAAAATATTTTCGGGAAAGAGATGCTTCATCTCCAATATTGGGCTTAGCAATAGCGCTCCATGACTAGGCACTACTCCAGCAACAGCGTGTTCAACATACAAAGTATCCAACAGTAGTATGCCTATTGGATCGATTTAAGGTAGGCCTTCAACGGCATCATCGGCTTGTAGTAATCAAAATGATAGCGTGCACCATGCTCGTCAACGGCGACGTAGCTGAACGAATACTGTTGTGAATGGCCGATAATATAGTAAGGAAAAGCGGCCGTCGGACGCTCGAGAATGTAGTAGGGAGCATCCGTTGCTGCTCCTGCAAATAAGCGCTGTACATCGGGATCCTGCTGAACACGGGCCAGTAACTTCTCTTCCTTGACATCTACAGCACGATAAAAATCGGGATAATATAAAGAATCAGAAGCCCATTGCAGTGTGGCATCCTGACTACCTTTCATCCGTCCCTTTACTTTTTTACCTTCTTTGTTCAACACAAAAGCTTCATATTTCTTTTTTGGATCTGGAACAATACGCCAATGCTCCCCCCCTGCTTCAGTTTGGCGTTGCACGCCATTATAGGCCATGAGGTAACCATCATGCAAAGGGCTGATAAAATCATACAAAGCTGGAATCAGCACCTTTCCGTAGGGATGCACCAAGCCCATCTTTCCTGTCTTGCGATCCACATACCGCCGTGTACCTTCCTGAATATAGTCAGCTCCATTGTCAAAGAAAAAAGGATGATACAGCACTTTACCCGAACGATCAAATGTGGTATTCGCCGTGTAAGCAGGTCTCAGCGAATCAAAATCGGGCTGTTCTCCGTGAGGCATGCCATAAAAATCGATGATGGAATCGGCAATCAGTTCATCCGCTGACCAATAGCCTATAACCGGGTGATCAGCAGGAATAACAACAGCGCCTTCTTGATTTCTTACACCCTGCTTCAAGCTATCCGCTGTTACAAAAAGATATAGTTTTTGAGATTGTGCCGAAGCCACTAGATTCAACAAAAACAAGGTAAAAGTCACAATTTTACGTACCATAGCATTCCCTTTCAGTTTGTATTGCTCTTCACAAGATAAAAATTAAAGCAGGAACATCGCCTATAATTTCCTATTTTTAAATACACCAATACATATAAATCATGAAAAAAGCACTATCAACAATCGTTTTACTGGGTGCTATGTTACTCGTCTTTGCGCAGCAGAACAAGCTTTCCGGCGTATACAGTACAACAAAGGGCGACGAGAAAATTGTTTGGCTATTTGTAGACGGTTATTGCTCGCAAACACATTACAAACAACAGCAATACATATCGACCTTTGGTGGTCCTTTTACATTTAACGGAAAATCCTTGAATGTGAAAGTGGAATACAACGATGCTGATGCCGAAAGTGTTGGACAAACACTCACCATACCTATCCATGCCGATGCAACGGGAATGAAGGGTAAAGACGGAACCTCTTGGATCAAAGAACCGAGCAAAAAACAGGACCTCGATGGCTTATGGCGGATTACAGGTCGTAAACAGGGTGACAAGATGACTGAGATTCAAAGAGGGGATCGGAAAACAATAAAATTACTCGTGGATGGATATTTTCAATGGATTGCTATCAATCCGGCCGAAAAAGGGTTCTATGGCACAGGTGGTGGACAGTATACCTTCAACGGAGGCCAATACACGGAACACATACTATTCTTCTCCCGAGACAACGCACGTGTGAGTGCACAGCTTTCCTTTGAAGGAGCGCTTAAAGATGGAGCCTGGCACCATAGCGGCCTTAGCTCCAAGGGCGACCCCATTCACGAGATATGGAGTCGCGATAAGTAATAGCTCAGGTCTACTACGCAAATAGATCCGAACTGAGGTATCGGTCGCCGCGGTCGCAGGCGATAAAGACGATCACCCCTTCTTCGATACGGTTAGCGATAGATAGTGCAGCATGAAAGGCTCCGCCTGTGCTCATACCGGCAAATATTCCTTCTTTACGCACCAGCTCACGTGCACGGGCGGTGGCGTCAGACTGTGCAATATCAATAACCGTATCCACGCGCGATGCGTCAAATATTTTTGGCAAGTATGCTGCGGGCCAGCGACGGATCCCCGGTATCGATGATTCTTCGGTAGGTTGGCAACCTACAATCTGTATATCCGGATTTTTTTCTTTCAAAAACATGGAGCAGCCCATAATAGTTCCTGTTGTACCCATGGCGCTCACAAAATGTGTAATCTTTCCGGCAGTGTCTCGCCAGATTTCAGGACCTGTGGTTTTGATATGAGCGCCGTAGTTATCCGGATTGGAAAACTGGTTCAAAATAAAATAGTCGCCCGTCGCGGCTTTCTCTTCTGCATAATCTCGGCACACCTCCATCGATTCGAGCAAAGTTACCTTTGCGCCATAAGCTTCCATCGTCAATGTGCGCTCTCTCGTTGAAGTCGAAGGCATCACCAATTCCAAATCAAGCCCATACAATCCTGCAATCATAGCCAAGGCTATACCTGTATTACCAGATGTAGCCTCAATGAGTTTAGCGTCCTTTGTGATCTCTCCACGTTCGAGTGCTGATCGAATCATATTAAGTGCGGCACGATCCTTCACAGAGCCTGCAGGATTATTACCTTCCATCTTTGCAAAGATCTTCACCTTCGGATTCTGATGAAACGAAGTAATTTCAACCAGTGGCGTATTGCCGATCGTATCGATTAAATTTCCCATTATGCGAGCGGTTTTGAGTCAATAAACTTAGAGTTGGGTTGATGGTAAACAGTGGTATAGGGGTCTACACTAGAGGTAAGCCATACGTTTCCACCGATAACCGAATGATGACCAATGACCGTCTGCCCTCCCAAAATGGTGGCTCCGGCATAAATAATAACATTATCTTCGATGATGGGGTGACGCTGCGTGTTGGCCATGCTCTTCTCCACGCTTAATGCTCCCAGCGTAACACCTTGATAGAGCTTCACATGGTTACCTATAATACAAGTCTCCCCGATCACGAGTCCCGTTCCATGGTCGATATATAAATACTGTCCGATTTGCGCGCCGGGATGTATATCGATACCGGTCTTAGAGTGTGCATGTTCCGTCAAAATGCGAGGTATCAAGGGCACCTCGGCCTTCCACAATTCATGCGCCAAGCGATAAACACAAATAGCGTTGAACCCCGGATAGGTACGAATGACCTCCCGCAGGCTTTTAGCTGCAGGGTCGCCCTCCATGATGGCTTCCGCATCGGTAAGCATCACTGCATAAATGCCAGGCAACGCCTCAAAGAACTCTCGAGCAATCAACCGGTTATCGCAATGCGAACAGGCTTTAGTTTTCTGCAATAAAGCGAAAAGCTCTTCCTCCGCTTCTTCAAAAGCCTTGCGGACATCGTCCACCGTCAAAAAGTCGGCGGCATGCTTCTCCGGAAACAGCAAATGCAGAACATGCTTAGCCCAGTCTGCTATACGCGAGTTGCTTGGCATATCCTGTACTTCGCGTTGTTTCTGGAATATATGTTGATAAAATTCGTTCATTTTCTCCGTCTTCTCTCCTGTCAAATTTAAGATTCCTTTTAAGAAAACCTACTATTTCTATAGGATTAATTTATCAAAAAGCGCTTGATGGGTTTCTTCTGCAGAAACGCATAGTCCGGGGTGCAGCACCGAGCACTGAATTAAGGTGCTGCGCTTTGCCGTCAACCAACGAAAACGCTCTGCTTGTTCCAGTTCGGCAAGCTTGCCCGCTCCTTTATCACCAACACAGATCCTTTTGAAAGAATCCAAATGCCGTAGGATCAATGCTAAATCAACATCAGCATACAAGGCTTTGCATTTCGCCTCATCCACAAAAAGCTTTACATCAGCGTAGCGTTGCTTTTTACAATACAGTGCTACCCCAACATTAATAAATTCTTCCCGTTCCACACGTGGTACCACGCGCACCACGGCATACTCATAAACGGTTCTTTCGCTCATCTTCTATCTGTTTAATGAAATTATCAGCATGTGCAACACGCCCCAGCAAAAAGGAAAGATAAACCGCTCGAGCAGCCTCCGCATCGAGCTCCCGACTTTCGTCTACGAGCCATTCATCGGGGATCAAATCGAGCACATTACGTATGTTTTCTTCGGTAAACAAGGAACGATATGCGCGATCGACCTCCTCGACCTGCGATGCGTAGCGCAGCAATACATGGTCTTTAATTTGCACAAATGGCTTGGCCAACTGCTCTTCCCAATTGTCCCAAGCATGGTGAAAATACAATGATGCTCCATGATCGATCAACCACAGTTCATTATGCCACATCAACATGTTGGTGTTGCGCACCGTGCGGTCTACGTTCATCAACAATGCATCCAGCCACACGATTTTAGAGGCTTCCAAGGCGTCCACTTTATCGGCATTGGCATCAAAGGTGATGGCTCCATTCAGGAAATGCACACCTAAATTTTTCCCTACGGAAAAACGCAATAAATCCTGTATTTCTTCATCAGGTTCTGTGCGAGCGAAGGATTCGTCCAATTCTGCAAACACCATTTCGGGCATGCGCAATCCTAAAAAGCGAGCTAGTTCGCCACCGATGAGCTCGGCCACCAACGCCTTTCGTCCTTGGCCAGCGCCACGAAACTTGATGACATAGCTAAAACCATCATCGGCATCTACCAAAGCGGGAAGTGATCCCCCTTCCCGAAAGGGTTGGACATAGCGCGTGATTTGTACCTCGCGAATCTCCGGTTTAAATACGTTCATACATTTTTATAATTAAGTAAGCCCTCATAGGGATCTCCTTTCAGCCCCAATAGTTGGGCAAAAGCAGGTTCTGTTTTTACGCCTGCAACTTTTAACGCAAGAATCTGCTGCCTAAAGTTTTCATCATGGTGCGACAAAATTTCGTATTCTATGATCATATGCCGATATCCGTTCTGTAATTTGGACGGAACGTCCTGTGCAAATAACTCAACCTCAAAACCAGCTAACATAAAGTGAACAAGTATGGTAGGAACCATATTAATGATCGACTTCGATAGCTGAAACGATTCTCGCCAGCTAAAATGTTGTTGAGCAAAGCGGCAGAATTCTTCTAGATCGCTCGCATAGCAGATAATATCCAAATCGCTCGATGCAATGGCAATATCAATAGGTATGGTGCCCACAAGCAATGGATCATAAGGCGCCAACAGATCGAACAGCCTAGCTTCCCTTAAAAGGCCGTAAACTATCTGCTGTTGTTCCGTGCCCACGTTCAGGTATTCGATATTGTCAAACTTATCTAAGCGTACAGCATGCATAACCAAAATTAACACTTATTTTTCTTAGTTCTTAAATTGTGCGGCAATCCTGTTACCCCAAATAACATATTCTGCCTATATTTGTAAGACAACATACAGGCAAAACACCGCGCAACACATGGATACAAGTACCGAATACAACCGGGTCATCGGCTATTGCAAAGATTTATTTTTAAAGAAAACAAAAGACTACGGAACAGCTTGGCGCATCATGCGCCCTTCGTCTATAACTGATCAGCTGTTCATAAAAGCACAACGCATCCGTACCTTGGAAGTGAAAAAGGTATCCCTAGTCGGCGAAGGTATATTGGATGAATATGTAGGGATCGTCAATTACTGTATCATCGCCATGATGCAATTAGAGTTGCCTGAAGAAGCCTCCAACGAGCTTGACTACAGCTTCGTGGACGAGAAATATGCAGAAAAAGTAAACGAAACACGCGATTTGATGTTTGCTAAGAATCACGACTATGGCGAAGCCTGGCGCGACATGCGTATCTCTTCCTTGACGGATCTGATCCTGATGAAGCTGCACCGCGTGAAACAAATTGAAGATAACAACGGGCAAACCATCGTATCTGAAGGCTTAAAGGCCAACTATCAGGATATGCTAAACTATGCTGTATTTGCCTTGATAAAAATGGGTCTTGCCGAACAAAACTAGCACATGGAAACAAACTTTAATCCAACACGTAAGAAGAAAACAGATCTCAGCAACCTGCTCCTTGGCTTCAGCCGTTTATTTGTAGGTATATTATTTATTTTTTCCGGCTTCATCAAAGCGAATGACCCTACCGGGTTCGGTTACAAACTGCAGGAATATTTCCACGTTTTCCATCTCGATTTTCTAAACGACTACAGTGCATGGATAGCGATATTGATCTGTAGTTTCGAGATTATCCTCGGCGCTTTCCTTTTACTTGGGCTACATCGGCAAAAGGTTGCATGGGGATTACTTATCCTCATTATTTTCTTCACGTTCCTTACCTTCTATTCGGCTTTCTTCGAAGTGGTAACCTCCTGTGGATGCTTTGGCGATGCCATTCCACTCACGCCTTGGCAGTCCTTCTTGAAAGACCTTGTTTTATTGGTTTTTATACTCCTTATCTTCCGCTACCGTAACCGCATAAACCCTATCCTGAAAAAAGGGGCGTTAAGAAGTACCTTATCGACGATCGTTGTACTGTTATCCATTGGCATAGGCATCTATACTCTCTACTTTTTGCCCCTTCTAGATTTCTTACCCTACAAAGAAGGCAATAACATCCCTGCACTGATGGTGCTTCCCGAAGGCAAGCAAGGTGACGTGTATGAATACATTTATGAGATAAAAAACAAAGCTACCGGAGAGTCCAAGAAGGTGACCGACAAAGAATATATGGCGGGCATTTGGGAAGATGAAAACTGGGAAGTCGTTGGCGAACCGTCGTCGCGACTTGTAAAAAAAGGATACCAAATCCCTATTTCCGACCTATTGATTTCTGATGCGGATGGAAATGATGTTACCCAAGAAATAATTACCAACCCCTATTACAACTTTGTGGTGGTAAGCACCTACGCGGATAAGCTCTCCACGACAGACATGATTGCGCTGGACCGCATAAATACTACCATTCGCGATCTATCTGCAGACTTCAACCTCCGTGCTGTATTGCTAACCGCAAGTTCGGCACAAGTAGCAAACAGTCTAAACGAGGAAATGGATCTCGTGCTGGAAACCTTCTACGCTGATGCGGTGCCGTTGAAAAGCATGGTACGCTCCAATCCGGGAGTGTTGTTACTGCAAAACGGTGTTGTCATAAAAAAATGGTCGAAAATTACCTTCCCTTCTAAAGAAGAGCTGGAAAAAGATTACTTGGCAAAATAATGAACAAACCTATTTTCCTTATCGGTTTTATGGGGAGTGGAAAGACCACTTTAGGGCGAAAGCTTGCCAACCACTTACAGAAAAAATTTATCGATCTTGATCATCTAATTGTTGATCGAGTAGGAATGTCCATCCCAGAATATTTTGAAAAGCATGGCGAAGATCAATTTCGCCAGCTAGAAAGCGAAGTATTGAAAGAACTGGCAGGTTTAGACGCCGTTGTTTCTACAGGAGGTGGAAGTCCCTGCTATTTCGACAATATGGACTGGATCTTGGCAAACGGCTTGGCGGTTTACCTACATCTTACACCAAAAGCACTACACGCACGCCTGCAACAATCAAAAATTGCCAATCGTCCTGCCTTAAAGGGATTGAACGGAGAAGAGCTCCTGCTCTTTATCGAAGAGAAATTGGCACAACGAGAACCTTATTACAACCGAGCACAGCTTCATATCGATCAACTGAACACATCGGTAGAAACCCTTTCCCAATCGATACGAAGCCATGATCACTTGGATTAAATTTACACTCGCACTTGCCTATCTCGGCCTAAACACCGGCTGTCTTCGCAATAACAATGCTACGAATTTAGCACATGTTAGCAACCACAACCAGGTGTTTCGCTTTTCAGGGGTAGACGATCTCCATCGATTCCTCACTTATTCCGATAGCAGGGTTCCCTTAATCAGCGCACACCGCGGTGGACCAGATTTGGACTATCCGGAAAACGCAATCGAAACTTTCCAACGTATAGCCTATAAGACGCCGGCGATCATCGAGTGCGATATCGCGCTTTCCAAAGATTCCATGTTGGTGTTGATGCATGATGAAACCTTAGACAGAACCAGCACAGGAAAGGGAAAAGTGAATCGTAAAACATTGGAAGAACTTAAAAGCTTTCAATTAAAAGATACCCAAGGCAACATCACCTCCTATCAGATACCAACATTAGACGAAGCATTGAGCTGGGGTGTTGGCAAAGTAATTTTTACGCTGGATGTAAAGCGCAACGTCCCTTACCGACTGGTGATAGATGCCGTACGTAAAGCGCGTGCGGAGGCTTATGTGGCCATCATCACCTACAATGTGGATCAAGCAGCTATGGTGAACAATTTGGCACCTGACCTCATGATATCCGCATCTATACGACATGCCGATGACCTCCTTCGACTGAACGATGCCGACGTTCCTGACACGCGCATTCTTGCATTTATCGGCACGAAAGAAGCCGACAAACAATTGACCGATTTGTTACACCAACACGGCATCCTATGCATTCTGGGCACAATGGGCAATCTTGATCGGCAAGCCGAAGCACGCGGCGACCAGCTTTACGCTGAATTTGTGGACAACGGAGCCGACATCTTAAGCACCGACAGACCCTTACAAGCGGCACAGTCGCTAGATTATTATATACAGAAGAGGCAGTTGTCTTCGCCCTACATCAATTAATTTCCCTACATTACCCCTATATTGGATAGCTCCGATCATCTAAACTTCAACCATGGCGATCAAAGTAGATCAGTTAACAAAGACATACGGCAAACAGCTTGCGCTCGACAACGTTTCCTTTGAAACACAGAAAAACAGTATCGTAGGCTTTTTAGGTCCAAATGGTGCTGGAAAATCTACCACCATGAAAATTTTGGCTGGCTTGATCCCTGCCAGCGCTGGCACATGCCATATATCAGATAGCAATATCGCCGAACAGTCCTTAGCTGCGAAAAGGAAATTAGGTTTTCTCCCCGAGAACAATCCGCTGTATACGGATATGTATGTTCGGGAAATTCTGCAGTACGAAGCTTCGACCCATCGCATAAAGAACAAAAGTGAACGTATAGACCTCGTCGTCAAACAAACCGGCTTAGAGGACGCCCAGCATAAAAAGATAAGCGAACTGTCCAAAGGATACAGACAACGTGTAGGACTAGCCCTTTGCATTATACATGATCCAGAAGTGCTCCTTTTAGATGAACCCACCTCTGGACTGGATCCCAATCAAATTTTAGAAATCCGAGCCTTGATCAAAGAACTGGGCAAGGAAAAAACAGTTTTGCTATCAACCCACCTTATGCAAGAGGTAGAAGCCCTGTGTGATGAAGTTATCATCCTACATCAAGGAAAAATCAGGGATCATTTTTTTGTAAATGACCTGCCTAACAAATACCCCAATCAATCGCTGGAGGAAATTTTTGTACGCTTAACAAAATAATTCAAACCATTTTTATCAACAAGTGTTTATATGGTATACATTTAACACTTGAATAGATATGAAAAAATTTACACTTTTAATGGCTTTAGTAGGAGGTTTCACGTTGACAACGCAAGCGCAGCGCGTTGAGACGACTCCTCAAACATCTGCAAATGTTGGCTTGACGCCAATCAAGCAGGGAAACTGGATGATTGGTGGATCTGTAGGAAACATCGGTTACAGCTTCGAAGGTAAGAAATTCGGTATAAACATAAATCCTCGAGCGGGCTACTTCATCACCGACGGCTTAGCTCTCGGTGCACAGGCTAACCTAGGTTTTGCAGCGGTTAAGGATGTTGATAACGTTTACAACTATGGAATTTCTCCTTTTGTACGTTACTACTTCCCTGGCGGCGCCAGTGCATCTGGACGTTTCTTTGGACAAGGTGATGTCGGTATAGCAGGCAGTAGCCAAGGTAGTGACGTATCGCTAGCTTTAGGCGCCAATGTAGGTTACGCGCACTTTATTACGCAGACAGTCGCGTTGGAAGTGATGGCGGGCTATAATTATAGCAAAGCAAATGTAAACGCTGGAAATGGACAAAGTGGGCTTGGCTTGGCCGTAGGTTTCCAAATCTACTTACCGGGCAAAAGATAAGCGCCTCTTAGCTAAAATAACAGAAACGCACCACCGATTAGGGTAGGTGCGTTCTTGTTTTACAGCCATGTATTTCCTATTTTCGAGCGAACAAAATAGCTTGTGCCTTGATCAACATTTTAAAAAAGGAAATCTCTTCATTCTTCAATTCGCTGGTAGGTTACTTGGCCATCGCCCTTTTTCTGCTGGTGAGTGGATTGCTATCTTGGATCTTCCCGAGCTCTGCAATAATCGACGGTGGTTATGCAACCTTGGAAACGTTCTTTTCCTTGGCCCCTTACCTGTTAATTTTTCTGGTTCCCGCGGTCAGTATGCGCAGTTTGGCTGCCGAAAAAAGCGAAGGTACTTTTGACCTGCTTTTCAGTAGGCCTAACAGTCTCTATCAAATTGTGGCCGGCAAATATTTAGGTATTATTTTCATTGCTATTCTTGCCGTTTTACCCACATTTATGTACGCGGTAAGCATCTATTTTTTAGCTAATCCTATTGGAAATATGGATATAGGTGCAACTTTGGGTTCCTATCTGGGGCTGCTTTTTCTCGTTTTGACCTACGCCGCGATAGGCATATTTTGTTCCAGCCTAACAAAAAATGCCGTAGTCGCCTTCTTGCTCGCCGTGTTTGCCATCTTTTTTGCTTATTACGGCTTTGGTGCGATGAGCGACCTCTTTTTCGTCGAATCCAGTGCATCCTTCATCAAGGATCTGGGTATACAGTCTCATTACGATAGCATCAGTCGAGGCGTACTTATCACGGGTGATGTGGTTTATTTTCTAAGCGTAGCAGCCTTGTTCATTCTCTTTAGCATTGGACACTTGGGTCGACACTTCCGAAAGCGCATCAAAACATGGAGTTGCTATGCTGCAGCACTAATCATTTACTTTTGTATCAACAACCGTTTTTTGACGCGCCACCTGGGCCGATTAGACCTTACCGAGGACCAACGATTTAGCCTAAACGAGGCTACAAAAAACGTGTTACGTGATCTCCAAGAACCTGTGCACATCAGTATTTTTTTGGATGGCGATCTCCCTAATGGGTTCCATCAACTGCAGCAAGCTGCGATCTATATGGCAAGCGACCTCAAATCCTACGCAGGTGATAAACTAGATTTCACCGTCATCGATCCTTTAGAAGGCAGTCAAGAAGAACAACAGTCCTTTACCGATGCACTGGTATCAAGAGGAATCTATCCAACGAACTTAAGCGTTAAGACCGATCGGGGCTTAACGCAGAAGCTGATATTCCCAACTGCCGTGATCCGTACGGCGGAACAGGAAATACCCATCAATCTGCTCCAGCAAAAACAAGGAATTAGTCCTGAAGAAGCCATCAACAACTCCATTCAAAACCTGGCATATGCATTTACGGCAGGTTTAAAGAAAGTAAATGCGCAAGAATCGTCCTTTATCGGCTTTACGGAAGGGCATGGAGAGCCCGATGATCTAGCCTTATATGACGCTATGCAGTCACTTTCTGCCGATGGCTATCAAGTAGGGCGCGTCAACCTAGACTCGGTAACCTATGCTTCACTCGATCAGCTCAAGTTACTTTTCATCGTGAAGCCCACACAGGCTTTTAAAGAAAGTCATAAATACAAGATCGACTACTTCGTCAAACATGGTGGACGAGTGCTTTGGGCCATCGATCAGATAGATGCTTCTTTGGATCATTTGCAGCAGAACGGGAGCCAACCGCTTGTTGGAAGATCGCTCAACCTAGACGACCAGCTATTTCTCTATGGCGTACGCCTGAATTATAATATCCTCGCCGACCTTAACTGTGGACAGATTCCCATCACCGTAGGGAACATAGCTGGGCAAGCACAAATCGAACTCGCTCCTTGGTATTTCTTCCCGGTGTTGACGCCTACTTCAGCCCATCCACTCGTCAGGAACCTCGACGGCATACGCACCGAATTTATCGGCACGTTGGACACAGTGGCATCGGCAAAAATCAAGAAAGATATCATCCTAACCTCTTCACCTTTTGCGAGAATATGGAATGCGCCGGCGCCAATTAGCTTACAAATCGTTGAAGAAGAACCGGATCCAAAAAAATTCAATAGCGGTACACTTCCCGTAGCAGCACTGTTGCAGGGAGAATTTCCATACCTCTTTGAAAACCGATCCGCACCAACGGATATCCAACAGCCAGTCGATTTGTCTAATATCCATCAAGAAAGCAAAATGCTGGTCGTTGCCGATGCCGATTGGCTAATCAATCAGGTCAATAGTAAAGACCAATCCCCCTACCCTTTAGGTTGGGATCGCTATACGGAACAACAGTTTGCCAATAAAGCATTTCTTCAAAACGCGGTGGATTACCTGCTTAACGATGAGAGTTTAATTGGCCTTCGAAATCGGGAGGTGAAACTAAGGTTATTGGATGGCCAAAAAGTAAAAGAACAAAAGCTAAGTTGGCAATTACTGAATGTCCTAGCACCCATTATATTGTTGAGTATCTTCGCGCTTGCACAGCAGCTCTTGCGCAAGAGAAAATATGGTAGGGTAAAAGCATAACCGGTAGATTATGCTCGTTTAAACCATGTTGAACAGCTTTGCTGTTCAACATGGTTTCGCTTCTACTTCTTCATAGAACCGGTCTCCGCAAGCCTGATATGCCAACTGAACGATTCTTCTAAAAGATGTGGTGTATGCCCTCCTCGTGCGCATGCCCTATCAAAATAAGATTGCAGCTCTTCTTTAAAATCTGGATGTACACAGTTATCAATAATCTTTTGAGCACGTTCCCTTGGCGCCAAACCACGAAGGTCAGCCAAACCAATATCGGTCACGAGAATATCCACATCGTGTTCTGTATGATCCACATGGGAAACCATCGGCAAGACATGAGAGATTGCGTTAGCTTTAGATGCTGCCTGCGTCACGAAGATACTTAGGTAGGCATTTCGGGCGAAGTCTCCCGAACCGCCAATACCGTTCATGATCTTCGTACCCCCCAAATGTGTAGAGTTCACATTGCCATAGATGTCAAATTCAATAGCCGTATTGATGGCTATAATACCCAAGCGACGTATAAGCCCCGGTGTATTCGAAATATTCTGTGGGCGCAATACTACTTTATCGCGGTATTTCTGCAGATTGCCAAATACCCGTTCATAACATGCTGCAGACACCGTAATCGACGATGCCGATGCAAAGGAAAGCACACCTGAATCGATCAAATCGAAGGTGCTATCTTGCAACACCTCGGAAAACATGGTCAGATCATAGAAATTGCTGTGCTTAAATCCTGTCAATACTGCATTTGCCACCTTGCCGATCCCCGCTTGCAAAGGCAAAAGCCGATCTGTCAAGTGACCAAGTTGGACTTCGTTTTCAAAAAACTTCAGGATATGTCCGGCAATCGCCGTAGTTTTCTCGTCCGGCTCCGCAATATCCGCAGGGCTATCCTTTTTATCGGTAAACACAATACCCACAATCTTGTCTGGATTAACAGGAATGGTCTTCCGGCCGATCTTATTCCATGGCGCAACAATAGGAATAACGTTACGGTGTGGATAGTTTTCCGCTTTGTAAATATCATGAAGCCCGTAGATTTCCATCGGAATTGCCGTATTGATCTCCAAGATAATCTTATCCGCCAACTCGGCAAATGTCGCCGAGTTACCCACAGAGGTCGTGGGCACCAAACTGCCATCACGATCAATGTAAGCCACCTCAATAACAGCAATATCTACCGGCGGCGAAACCTTATTGTGTAATAGCTCCACACTCTCACTCAAATGCTGATCGATAAACAGTACTTCACCGGCATTGATCTTATTGCGCAACACCCGATCAACCTGAAAAGGCATACGCTTTTTAAGCGCACCCGCTTCGGCCAATTTGCCATCCGTATCGTGGCCCAATGAAGCGCCCGTCATAAGTGTAATTTTGATATCCTCATTTTTTGCACGATTTGCCAAGGCCTCCAAAACGACTTTACTGTCGCCCGCCTTCGTAAATCCACTGGCCCCTACGACCATGTCATTTTCAAAGAAAAGAACCGCCTCCTCTGCGGTCATTACTTTATCTTTTAATCGTTCTAGTTTTATTCTCTCGTAAGCCATAGTAATTTGTTAACTCCCTTTGTGCAAAGGCTCTAAAAGTAAGATAGGCAATAATAAGCATATTTTAAATCGCTATTTTATTAATTTTTGCCACATTATTATCAGATTAACAATCACCTTAAGCATTCCTTTGGTAATCAAATCATTACCGAGAAACAAAAGAGCTTTACACCTATGTAAATAAACTGATAATCAGTTAATTAAAATAAAAATAAAAAAGTTAGCACTTACTTATTTCAACAAAACAAACATTTAACACGTAAGCATCCACTTACTATCTTGGTTATGTCGTTAAAAAACAGGAAATTTATAACATACAAAAGAAACGCAGCGTATGGATAGCAAAATGTATGTCGATAAATATTACGTCACAGAAGTAGATTCCTTTGAAGATAGCATATATTGTCACCATGCGATGATGGGCGAAACGTACATTTCCGAACACAGCCACCAGAAAGGACAATTCTTGTATACCGAAGGTGGGATCGTGTTTTTACGAACGCCGGAGAAATCGTATTTTCTTCCAGCACGGCATTATATCTGGATCCCTGGCGGGGTACGGCATAGCATACATCCCAGCAGTCCTGAGGTGGTGATGCGTAATCTTTATTTTCCCAAGTTTGAGACCGACACCGATTTCTTTGATCGGGTAAATATCTACCCGGTGAATGACTTTCTGATTGAATTCATTATGTTCACAAACCGTTGGACAGGCAATATCTTCCCCGTGGAGGAGCCAAAATTTTCGATCGCCAAGGCTTTCAAGCTTATCCTTCCTGAAGTGTCCAACACCGAATTGCCCTTGGCTCTTCCCTACCCAAAACACGAAAAGCTCAAGGATATTGTAAGCTACCTAGATCATCGCATAGATGAAAATGTGAGCTTTAAAAAGCTAGCAGAGGAATTTGATGTTAGCGAGCGTACACTGGCACGCCTTTTCCAACGCGAACTGAACATGTCATTCATTCAATATTACACGATCCTACGCATGCTTACAGCGCTCAAACTATTGCTAGATGATAAGTTGAGTGTCAATGAAGTTGCGCTACGTGTTGGTTACAGCAGCTTACCTACGTTCAGCAACACGTTCAACAAAATAATTGGGGTACGCCCCAGTGAATATGTAAAGAATAAAAATCTATTATTTTAAACTTAATACCGACATATGAAGACCACGTTTCTATCCGTGATGGCTGCAAGCGCCATTTTCTTTGCTTGCGCAACCAAAACTTCTGCGACATCCGCGGAGGAAAAACCGAAAGCCATACAGCTTTTTAACGGGAAAGACATAAAAAGCTGGACTCCTAAAATTAGATTGCACCAGCCTGGAGAAAATTATGCCAATACCTTTCGTGTGGAAGACGGGCTATTGAAAGTGCGTTACGATGGATATGATGATTTCAACCAACAGTATGGACATTTAGCCTACAACACTCCTTACAGTTACTACCTGCTACGCTTGGAATACCGTTTTGTAGATGAACAAACGAAAGGTGGCGAAGGCTGGGCTTGGCGCAACAGCGGCGCGATGCTACACGGACAAGACCCCAAAACGATGCTGAAGGATCAAGATTTCCCCATCTCCATTGAAGGCCAACTTCTAGGAGGCAATGGAACTGACGCACGTACCACATCCAACCTCTGCACTCCGGGCACCAATGTGGTGATCCACGACAAGCTTTTTACACCACATTGCCAAAGCTCAACATCTAAAACCTATCACGGCGATCAATGGGTCACAGCGGACTTTTTGGTACTGGGCGATTCCATCATTCAACATATATTGGACGGTCAAGTGGTGCTGGAATATAACAAGCCCCAAGTCGGTGGCGGTAATGTGGAGAGCTTCGACCCCGCACAAAAACCAGATGGCAAGCTTCTCGATAAAGGATTTATATATCTACAGAGCGAAAGTCATCCTATTGATTTTCGTAAGGTAGAATTGTACGACCTCTCGCCCTACAAAAACAACAAAACAAAATTAGATCAGGTTATCAAAACCATCTTATAAATAAAACAGGGCTGAAGAAATCTTCAGCCCTGTTTTATTAACAAACAAGAAAAGGGAAACAAATTAATGCTTCCCCATTATATCATGAAAACAAAGAAATGCTTACGCTAGTTTGTTTACAAACTTAGTCAACTTCGATTTGTTGTTAGAAGCTTTCTTTTTGTGAATTACGTTTTTCTTAGCCAAACGATCCAACATAGAAACAACTCTTGGCAATAATGCTTTTGCTTCTTCAGCAGTTGTTGTGTTACGTAGTTTTTTAATCGCGTTACGTGTAGTTTTTGCTTGGTAACGGTTTCTTAAGCGTTTTGCTGCGTTTGTTCTAATTCTTTTAATCGCTGATTTATGATTTGCCATTTCTCTTAGCTTTTATTTTCTGTGTACTAATTTCGGAATGCAAAAATAGCATGATAATTTCAATTATCAAAATCTATTTTTAAAATTTTAAAGATGAGCTTCCTACCGATAAGGGCAAACAGATTAAAATATGTATTTTTGGGGTTTTAATAGCCGAATTGATGCAGAAATTATCCATGGAAGAATTGAATCGACCTGATGTCGAATCATTTAAAGCGCAAGAGAAAACACCTATTGTCATCGTGCTGGACAACGTGCGCAGCATGCACAATGTGGGATCAACCTTTCGTACGGCCGATGGCTTTGCAATAGCGAAGATCTTGCTGTGTGGCATCACCGCTACGCCTCCGCACCGTGAAATTGAAAAAACCGCATTAGGTGCCACGCAGTCTGTCCTTTGGGAACATGTGGCGGATACGCAAGAAGCCGTTAAATCGTTGCAACAGGAAGGCTATACCGTTATCGCCATCGAGCAAGCCGCAGGCAGCATCGCCTTACAGGACATGTCCGTTCAGACGGATCATAAATATGCCTTTGTATTTGGCAATGAGGTGCATGGCGTTGCTGATGATGTGATGCACCATGTAGACGCCTGCATTGAAATACCGCAGTTTGGCACCAAGCATTCCTTGAACGTATCGGTCACGGTTGGAATCGTCTTGTGGCATTTTATTCAAAAGCTAAAGCTTTTATAAAAAAATGCAGGATTAGCATAAGCTTAATTTTTAGAAGTCGTTGCAAAATAGTAGCTTTGCTTTGCAAAAAAACAGAAAAAATGAGTGTATTAGTAAATAAAGATTCAAAGGTAATCGTACAAGGTTTTACCGGAAATGAAGGTACTTATCACGCTTCTCAAATGATTGAGTACGGAACAAACGTTGTCGGTGGTGTTACGCCTGGAAAAGGTGGACAATCACACCTTGACCGTCCGGTATTCAACTCGGTACAAGATGCCGTAGAAGCAACTGGCGCTAACGTTTCCATAATTTTCGTTCCACCTGCATTTGCTGCTGATGCGATCATGGAAGCTGCACAATCAGGAATCGAAGTAATCGTTTGTATTACAGAAGGTATCCCTACTAAAGATATGATTCAAGTAAAATCTTACTTGAGTGACAAAAAATCTCGTTTAATCGGTCCTAACTGTCCTGGTATCATCACTGCTGAAGAAGCGAAGATTGGTATTATGCCAGGTTTCATCTTCAAGAAAGGTAAAGTAGGTATTGTTTCTAAATCGGGAACATTAACTTATGAAGCGGTGGATCAAACTGTGAAAGCAGGCTTAGGTATCACGACAGCTATCGGTATCGGTGGTGACCCGATCATCGGAACGACAACCAAAGAGGCTGTAGAATTATTAATGAATGATCCAGAAACAGAAGGTATCATCATGATTGGTGAGATCGGTGGTGGTATGGAAGCGGAAGCGGCCAACTGGATCAAAGAATTTGGAACAAAACCAGTAGTTGGTTTCATTGCCGGTCAAACAGCGCCTCCGGGACGTCGTATGGGCCACGCAGGAGCTATCGTTGGTGGTGCTGATGATACAGCTGCTGCTAAAATGAAAATCATGCGTGAGTGCGGTATCCGTGTTGTAGAATCACCAGCAGAAATTGGTGCTGCAATCGCAGAAGAACTAGCGAAATAAGGTTACGTATTAACCCCTATAAAAAAAGCTCGAAATCAACATTTCGAGCTTTTTACTTTTGCAGACAGCATGAACGGTAATGCACTACTTAAGGCCTACTTATTCTTCTTCTCGTAAGAATTAAGGGCATGAGCGATATCATCCATAGAAAAATTACCCTTCACTTCAATAAATACATGCTCGCCCTCTTGTGAAGAAACACCCAGCATCAATTTTTTAATTTTGTCTTTTTTGGTTTGCGCATTGATCGTGATACGGTCTCCATCGCTGATGATACTCGCGTATTCTTCCATCTGCTCGTCGCGCAAGAACTGCTTATAATTTTCTTGGATACGATCGCTATTTCGGGCATTCGATAAGGTCGTTAGCTTCACGCTCTTGATTTTCCTCATCGCTAAGCGTAACATTTCGTCATCTTCCTCCTGCAGTTCTTTCTTCAGAAATGGCTTGACTAAAAACATAGGCATCTTAATCGATACAATTTCAGCCTCTCGCCCGGCAACCGAACGATCCACAAAGCTCATGTTAGAACGCTGCTTGATGTAGCAGGACTGCATCATCATAATGACGATAACACAAAATGTAAGTTGATAGATCTTTACCATGGCTATTTTTCGTTTACGAGTTTATCAATATCAGCATAGCTGATGCGGCCGTCCAAGATCATGAAAATGGTGCTACCATCCGCAGAGATATCCAGTAACAGATTGTTCAAGACATCACCTGCGGTACTCTCCGCCAAAAACTTAATTCGGCTTCCATCGCTATGTATCGCCATCAATTCCTCGTAATGAATATTTGAAAAGGCAGATTTTACCTCGTCCTTAATCTTTAAGCTATCATTTTCGACGATCAACATTTTTATCGAGTTGATCTTCGTTAACAGTGGCTTGATCTGCCCCATCTCGTCTTCGCCGATGTTCAGCTTTTGGATCATACTGAACATGGGCTTACCGATTTTTATAGAAGTTACTCCTTTTGCTTCCTGATACGTATCGAAAATCTTATCGAGTTTCGATACCTGTGCTCCCGCGAGTGATACCCATAGGAGCATCACAACTGATAATATAGTCTTCATAATGTGTATAATTTTACGTTTACAATTCCACTTGGATATATCTGACTTTGTCCAAGGCATTTTTACCTTCCTGCAGGTTGGTCGTCATTATCTTCAGCGAGGCTAATACAATTTCCTCGGCTTCTTTTTCATCATAAATCGGCTTACCATTCACAATCACGTAAGCCTCTTCTTCGGGAATTCCCAATACTGACGTTGACTCATCCTCCACAGATCGCTTGGTCTGTTGCTTCTTGCTAGACGGCGAATACCGGTTGACCACAACATAGCTGGGCTTTTTCTCCTCGATAGCCGACGTATCCTTGAGATCGGCAGGCGACAAGGTTACCTTGGCAAACGTCGCCCGCTCAAAGACATCCACATTACTATCTTGGGTGCGGAGGAATAGAAATCCCGCAACAAGTATACTCGCAGCTGCCACAACGCCAATCCAAATTTTCAATCGACGCGGCCTGCTAGAGTAATCCGTGCGCGCTTGCTCCACCTCACTTGCCTCCATCGCGATAAAATCATCAAACTCCCAATCCATCTCCGATTTAGCCAGCTTATCCAACTCCTCGAAATAGGGATTATCGGATTCGCTCTTTAGGGATCGCTCTTCGTTCAAAGACGAAATCCCTTCCCAATATTTCTTATCCATTTCCGTTGATCTGTCTTTTTTCATAGTCAAAAATCTTTTGCAGTTGTCCT
This sequence comes from Sphingobacterium bambusae, assembly GCF_033955345.1. Lineage (NCBI taxonomy): Bacteria > Pseudomonadati > Bacteroidota > Sphingobacteriia > Sphingobacteriales > Sphingobacteriaceae > Sphingobacterium > Sphingobacterium bambusae. Next base: position 4,097,373 of record NZ_CP138332.1, on the reverse strand, counting down.
TTAATCCTTTGCCGGGCACGTGTCAAGTTAACCCTTACAGCAGACTCCTCTAAATCCAGCGTTTCACAAATTTCAGCGATCTCATATTCTTCAATATCGCGAAGGTGCATCACCATTTTTTGTTTCTCCGGTAATGCCGCAATCAAACGTTGGATCAATTCCTTCGTCATTGCGGGGTAGTGTTCCGCAACGACACCTTCCGTCAAGGTATGTTGGTGCAGTTGCACCACCTTTGCATGCTTCAACCTGTTCATCGCCTCATTGCGCACACAACGCATGGCAAAGGCTTCCTTGTTCGCTATGGCCATAAGCTCTTCCCGCATCTGCCAAAGCTTCATCATTACCTCCTGCACCAGATCGTAGGCATCGTCCGTATCGACAAGCAAACTCTTCGCAAAGCGATACATCTTGTCTTTGAAGACAAACACCGTTTTTTTGAAGATATCTTGATTCATTTGGCTCATTTAATAGGAAGACAACTTAATCAGGTAAAACATTACATCTAAATTCACCTTTTTTTTACAAAATAGATCAATTGAGCTTCCAAAGTATTTGCTTAATTTCAGGGCTAGTTAGACTAAAGCAAATTTACCGATATGAATAGACAAATTCTTACGCTCCTTTTTGCTCTTTTATGCCTGTGCAGCCATGCACAGGATATCAATGAGGAGTATGTTAAAGCCCATTACAATAAAATCGAACAGTACATTACCATGCGCGATGGTGTTCGCTTGTTTACATCGATCTATATTCCTAAAGAAACTGGCGAAAAGTTTCCAATCATGCTGAATAGAACGCCCTACACCGTTGCGCCCTACGGCGAAGGTTCGGTTAAAAGCTATTTAGGCAACTTCCCCGAGATGACTAAAGCCGGTTACATTTTCGTGTATCAGGATGTCCGCGGACGATGGATGAGCGAAGGCACCTATGAAAACATCCGCCCAACGCGGTCCAAAGCAAACGGACAAAAGATCGACGAGAGTACGGACACCTACGATACCATCGACTGGCTCGTCAAAAACGTAAAGAATAATAACGGCAAGGTGGGCATGTATGGCATCTCCTATCCAGGCTTTTATTCTACCGCGGCACTTATTGGTAGCCATCCCGCCTTGAAAGCAGTATCGCCACAGGCTCCCGTGACGGACTGGTTCATCGGTGACGATTTCCACCATGGAGGCGCCTTGTTTCTGATGGATGCCTTCCGTTTTATGTACAGCTTTGATGCTCCTCGTCCCAAGCCCATAACCAATGCTGACGGTCCAAAAGGATTTCAATTGCCGACGAAAGACTATTACCGCTTTTTTCTAGACAACCCCAGCCTATCGGGTTTGAAATCTAAGTACTTAGACCATACCGTTAAATTTTGGGACGATTTGGCAAAACACAGCGTTCGTGATAGCTTCTGGATCAGCCGAACAGTTACCGAACATTTGGGATCTGTGAAGCCTGCCGTCCTCGTTGTAGGCGGTCTATTTGATGCGGAGGATACCTATGGTGCTTTCGAAACCTATAAGATGATTGAAAAACGTAGTCCGAAGAATAATAGTGTACTTGTAGCAGGGCCTTGGTATCATGGCGGTTGGGTGCGTGCAGAGGGCGACTATTTTGGAGACATCCGTTTTGGGGAGAAAACAAGCCTATATTACCAAAAAGAAATCGAACTACCATTCTTTGAGTACCACCTGAAAGGTAAAGGAAATTTCAATCCCGCGGAAGCGACACTGTATATTACAGGCTCCAATCGCTGGAAAACATTTCAGCAGTGGCCGCCTAAAGAAGGACGTGCACAAACTTTATTTCTTACCTCAACCGGCAAACTCACTACGGATAAAGGAGCGACTACGGAAGACCACATCAGCTACAGCAGCGATCCGAATAAGCCTGTCCCCTTTCAAGAGGGCATCATAACGGATCGGACGCGCGAATATATGGTTGCCGATCAACGTTTCGTCGCCAATCGGCCTGATGTTGTTGTATTTGAGACAGATGTGTTGCAGGAAGATTTAACCGTTGTCGGACCAGTATCGGCCGCACTGACGGTTTCCATGAGCGGTACAGACGCCGACTTTGTCGTTAAACTGATCGATGTTTATCCAGACAGCGCCAGCGTCACCTCAGCACGCGACGAGAAAGCCGTGATGCAGAACTACCAGATGATGGTACGCGGCGAGGTGCTTCGGGGTAAGTTTCGGGATAGCTACAGCGATCCGAAAGCCTTTGTTCCCAATGAAAAGACGGTTGTTAACGTTCAATTGCCCGATGTGGCACATACGTTCAAGAAAGGTCACAAGTTGATGGTACAGATTCAACACTCTTGGTTCCCATTGGTAGATAGAAATCCGAATCAGTTTATGGATATCTACAAAGCAGAAGCCAAGGACTTCATTAAAAACCAGCATCAACTCTATTTTTCCAAAGATGCACCAAGCCGGATATCCTTTGAGGTAATCGACTAGTGCCAATCAAATAAAGGAGGCTGTCGGATACGATTATTGAAATCGTATCCGACAGCCTCCTTTTCTTTCCGATTCACTACTCGTACTTTGCAGCTTGATTGTCTTTCGGCAAGGAATCTGTTATAAACTGTCGGATATCGTTCGTCGCCTGAATGAGATCATCTTTCCGTAGATACATCATATGCCCGCTTTTATACGCTTTGAATCGCATTCTAGCGGCCAACTTACCCGACGGATCCATCTGCCACATATTATACTTCGCGTTAAAATAGTCCGTTGCACCATCAAAATATCCAGATTGTACCATCAGCTGCAGGTAAGGATTGGCAGCCATGGCTTGGCGCAGGTTGAAACCTGTTCTATCGTTAGTACTATCCCAAGGATGCACGGAGCCGAACATGTTATATTTCACATCGGTTTTATAGTTTAACTCGTTCCAGAAATAATAATTGATGGCTGGTGTAAAAGAATGTAGCCAAGAGGTCAGCTCGGCGTTGTAATCAGGCCGCTCACCCGCTTCCCGCATGTCAATACCGAGATAGCGGGAATCTAACCTTCCGATCGTGAATCCATCATTACGTCTTAACTCTTTCCAAAACAAGGATGTCGAGATATCCAAATTGTTCTGCCTAACCACATTTACGGGTAGCGCGCTATATGCTGCCATTTGCTGTACAATCCGTTCTTTGTCGGCCGCAGATATCGAATAGCCACGGGCTATGGCGGGCAAAAGGATGTCTAAGGTATACTTCTCTACTTCCTCCAATAGACTCTCCAAAGAGCGCCCTTGCAAGTCGGCCGACAGCTTCTTGTGGTACCAAGCCGTTGCCGCAAAATAAGGTAAGCGCAAGGCTTTCTCTACAGCGCCCTCGCGAGCAATACCCAATTCTGTTGGTGAAACTAGCATCACACCGTTGAGATACATCCACTGTGCATTTTGTAATTCCAGCGCTAAACCCGATACCCGCGTGGTGCCATAGCTCTCACCGATAAGGTACTTGGGCGAGCTCCAGCGATTGTGTCTAGTCACGAAGGTATTCAACCATTCAGCGAGATAGCGGATATCCGCATTGGTTCCAAAAAATGTCGAGCGATCAGCTTTCTCATCTAAAATACGCGAATATCCCGTATTCACGGGGTTTACATAAACAATATCTGCAAGATCCAATACCGAATGTGGATTATCTTTTACACCATAGGGTTGCAAGGGATAGCCTTCATCGTCAATATTAAGTAGTTTCGGCCCTGTATACGCAAGTTCCATCCAAACCGATGCTGATCCTGGCCCACCATTAAAGGAGATAAGCAGTGGCCTCCGTGCTAGGTCAACGACATTATCACGCGTATAATAGGTATACTGCACCGTAGCAAGCACCTTTCCCTTATCATCCCAAACGGGTTGTGTACCGGCTTCAGCCGTATAGGAAAAACGCTGCCCGTTGGCTGTAAGTTGATGTTTCGTAATAACGGCACTATCTGCTGCTGGAAGACGTTGCGCAAAGCATAGTGCCGATAACTGAAACAGGATGAGACATAGAAATAGTTGTTTCATAGTAATATAGATTATGGGTAGTCAATGGCTGCAATAACGTGCTTTTTTCTATAAGTATCAAGATTCACACAAGATTATTACGGAGAAGGTAACAAGCAATGAAAATCCACTCCATTACTCCTCCCCAATTCCATTGTACTAAATGCTTTCATTACCCATCGGCATTTCTATGCATACCTACAATGCATCATCTACAAACAACGGTAGAGCAAACGGGATTATCAACAAAGTTCCGTCGAACTTCAACAATCCAAGCATGGATATCAAAATCACATTCTCATCCATCAATACGTGGTCAACAGACATCAATGTCTCGTTAGCAAACATCAGTGTTTCATTCTAGAACATCATTATAGCTTTGTAGGATATCAATGTCGTTTGGTTGAAAATCAACGAACAATACTTGAACATCAACTTTGACTCGCCGCAGTTCAACCAACGAATGCTACGTAGCATTCGTTAGCCGACAATACAATTAACTATAAAAACACGTATCTTCCAAAAACAAAAGGTTGTCACAGTCATTTTGTAACATTCCTAAGAAATGCTGAAGAACGCCAACGGCGCGCAGCAGTCTGTTTTCCCGACATTGAAGCACGTCTTTGTCCGTTTGATGCACAAATGAATAAATGAAGCCTATGAAGGTGCTATAAAGACATCCGTCAAACAAAACCTGATGCTACGCAAGTAGATTCTGTTATTCTCCGATACGGAAAAAACAGGCACGGAAGAGAATCGAACATCTTACAACAGGAAGAAAACAGGAGAAGAAGAGTTTCTGAAGCCCATCAAAGGAAAGTATTCTCTTGCCGATAAGCGAATGCTACGTAGCATTCGCAGCTCAGAAAATGCCAAAAAGTGGATTGCAGGCTCCCTGAAGACGCTTTTTGTTAAAGAAAAGTAGTACGTAGAGGGTAGCTGATAGTGCGTATTTTGAGGTGGGTAAAACACAAAGGCCCCTCCAGTTTCCTGAAGGGGCCTCGTTTAAAATTAGGCGCCGACCTACTCTCCCACCTGTTACGGCAATACCATCGGCTCTGGCGGGCTTGACTTCTCTGTTCGGAATGGGGAAGAGGTAGACACCGCCGATATAGGCACCTGAATATCTTTGCAAAGTAAAAAGTCAAAATTCAAAAGTAAAAAACCATACAGGACTTTTTAATTTTTACATTTTAATTTTTAATTGCATAATGACATGCATTGAAAGAAAGAAAAAGAAGGAAGACAACAACGTTCTACCGGCGTGGAAAGCTTCGGGCTATTAGTATCACTCGGCTTTGGTCTCTCAACCTTTACACCTATGACCTATCAACGTTGTCATCTACAACGACCCTATAAGGAAGTCTCATCTCGTGGCTAGTTTCGCACTTAGATGCTTTCAGCGCTTATCTATTCCGGACGTAGCTACCCTGCCGTACACCTGGCGGCATAACAGGTTCACCAGCGGTCCGTCCAACCCGGTCCTCTCGTACTAAGGTCAGATCCACTCAAACTTCCAGCGCCCACAACAGATAGGGACCGAACTGTCTCGCGACGTTCTGAACCCAGCTCGCGTGCCACTTTAATGGGCGAACAGCCCAACCCTTGGGACCTTCTCCAGCCCCAGGATGTGACGAGCCGACATCGAGGTGCCAAACCTCCCCGTCGATATGAGCTCTTGGGGGAGATCAGCCTGTTATCCCCAGCGTACCTTTTATCCTTTGAGCGATGGCCCTTCCATACAGAACCACCGGATCACTATGTCCGTCTTTCGACCCTGGTCGACTTGTTGGTCTCACAGTCAAGCAAGCTTATGCCATTGCACTCCACGTACGGTTACCAAGCGTACTGAGCTTACCTTTGAAAGCCTCCGTTACCTTTTTGGAGGCGACCACCCCAGTCAAACTACCCACCAAACAATGTCCTCGACATGATCGAGTTAGAAACCGAATACAGAAAGGGCGGTATTTCAAGGTTGATTCCACGGATCCTAGCGAACCCGCTTCAACATCTCCCGCCTATCCTACACATCCTGTACCCAATTTCAATGTTAAGCTATAGTGAAGGTGCATGGGGTCTTTCCGTCCCGTTGCGGGTAACCGGCGTCTTCACCGATACCACAATTTCACCGAGCTCATGGCTGAGACAGCGCCCAGATCGTTACACCATTCGTGCAGGTCGGAACTTACCCGACAAGGAATTTCGCTACCTTAGGACCGTTATAGTTACGGCCGCCGTTTACTGGGGCTTCGATTCAATGCTTCTCTTGCGATGACATCCCCTCTTAACCTTCCAGCACCGGGCAGGTGTCAGGCCTTATACTTCATCTTTCGATTTCGCAAAGCCATATGTTTTTGCTAAACAGTCGCCTGGGCCTTTTCACTGCGGCTGCTCTTGCGAGACAGCGCCCCTTCTCCCGAAGTTACAGGGCCATTTTGCCGAGTTCCTTAGCCATGATTCACTCGAGCACCTTAGGATTCTCTCCTCGACCACCTGTGTCGGTTTACGGTACGGGTTTTTATAACCTGAAGCTTAGCGGGTTTTCTTGGAAGTCTGATTACCTGCACTATCCACGCTCCCGAAGGTTTGCGGTACTATCATGTTTCAGCACAGTCTGCGGATTTGCCTACAGTCTGTATACCTACGCACTTTAACGAACTATTCCGTCAGTTCGCGGCAGTGTCACTACTCCGTCACCACATCGCAGTTATAAAAAGTACGGGAATATTAACCCGTTGTCCATCGGCTTGCTCCCTTCGGATGCGCCTTAGGCCCCGACTAACCCTGATCCGATTAGCGTTGATCAGGAAACCTTAGTCTTTCGGTGGGCGGGTTTCTCACCCGCCTTATCGTTACTTATGCCTACATTTGCTTTTCTATAAAGTCCACCATCAGTCACCTGACGGATTCACCCCTCATAGAATGCTCCCCTACCAGATGCATATCTTTCAATGCAAATCCATAGCTTCGGTAATACACTTGATGCCCGTTTATTATCCACGCCCGGCCGCTCGACTAGTGAGCTGTTACGCACTCTTTAAATGAATGGCTGCTTCCAAGCCAACATCCTAGCTGTCTGGGCAACCGGACCTCGTTAGTTCAACTTAGCGTATATTTGGGGACCTTAGCTGATGGTCTGGGTTCTTTCCCTCTCGGCCTTGGACCTTAGCACCCAAAGCCTCACTGCCGGCCATATCTATGTAGCATTCGGAGTTCGTCTGGATTTGGTAGGATTTGACTCCCCCGCACCCAATCGGTAGCTCTACCTCTACTAGACTCTATGCCGACGCTGTTCCTAAAAACATTTCGGGGAGTACGAGCTATTTCCCAGTTTGATTGGCCTTTCACCCCTACCCTCAGGTCATCCGGAAACTTTTCAACGTTTATCGGTTCGGTCCTCCATTACGTGTTACCGCAACTTCAACCTGCCCAAGGGTAGATCACAAGGTTTCGCGTCTACCTCACCTGACTATGCGCCCTATTCAGACTCGCTTTCGCTTCGGCTGCGTCCCTGAAGGACTTAACCTTGCCAGATAAGAGTAACTCGTAGGCTCATTATGCAAAAGGCACGCCGTCACAGAATAAATCCGCTCCGACCGCTTGTAAGCACACGGTTTCAGGTTCTTTTCACTCCCCTGTTCGGGGTTCTTTTCATCTTTCCCTCACGGTACTGGTCCACTATCGGTCTCTCAGGAGTATTTAGCCTTGCCAGATGGTGCTGGCCGATTCCCACAGGATTTCTCCGGTCCCGCGGTACTCAGGATACCACTAGCGTCGTTCCGCTTACGTGTACGGGGCTATCACCCATATTGCCCGGCTTCCCATCCGGTTCCACTTCGCTCGACGAATCACATCTCGTGGTCCTACAACCCCGCTATTGCCGTAACAATAGCGGTTTGGGCTCTTTCCCGTTCGCTCGCCACTACTTGGGAAATCATTATTATTTTCTCCTCCTACGCTTACTTAGATGTTTCAGTTCGGCGCGTTCGCGTATTATACAACATACCTTCAGTATGTTAGGTTGCCCCATTCGGAAATCCACGGATCAAGTCACATTTGCTGATCCCCGTGGCTTATCGCAGCTTATCACGTCCTTCATCGCCTCTGAGAGCCTAGACATCCCCCGTGTGCCCTTTGTTACTTTCTTCGCTCATATACCCCTTTTGCTAGGTATATGGCTGCCTTTGTTCTACTAATCAAACAACTCGTGTTTGACTTTCAAACCATTGTTGTCTTCTCTTGTGTTTTCTTTCTTTCAATATGTCAAAGAACGGATTCGAAGTAAAAATTAAAAAGTAAAAATTAAAAAAACTGTACAGCTTTTGACTTTTAAATTTTGACTTTTTACTTTGAAATGTGGAGAATAACGGATTCGAACCGTTGACCCCCTGCGTGCAAGGCAGGTGCTCTAGCCAGCTGAGCTAATTCCCCTTTTTTGTAGTGGGTAATGGGTAGTGCGTAGTGCGATTTCAATGTCGCCATAAAAATTCGCGGTACGCAATACGCTATACGCATTACTTTCCGTAGTCCCGAGCAGATTTGAACTGCTGACCCCTACATTATCAGTGTAGTGCTCTAACCAACTGAGCTACGGGACTAGCTTATCTTTCTCATCTTCTCTCGGTATCCACGTCCTCTCGGGGTGGGCACTTTCTTCTTTTCTTAACGATCATGATGTGGCGCAACGAGTGTCAATTAGGACACTCTAGAAAGGAGGTATTCCAGCCGCACCTTCCGGTACGGCTACCTTGTTACGACTTAGCCCCAATTATCGGTTTTGCCCTAACACGCTCCTTGCGGTTACATGCTTTAGGCACCCCCAACTTTCATGGCTTGACGGGCGGTGTGTACAAGGCCCGGGAACGTATTCACCGCGTCATTGCTGATACGCGATTACTAGCGAATCCAACTTCACGGGGTCGAGTTGCAGACCCCGATCCGAACTGTGAATGGCTTTTAGAGATTGGCATCACATTGCTGTGTAGCTGCCCGTTGTACCATCCATTGTAGCACGTGTGTAGCCCCGGACGTAAGGGCCATGATGACTTGACGTCGTCCCCGCCTTCCTCACCGTTTGCACGGGCAGTCTGTTTAGAGTCCCCACCTTAAATGCTGGCAACTAAACATAGGGGTTGCGCTCGTTGCGGGACTTAACCCAACACCTCACGGCACGAGCTGACGACAGCCATGCAGCACCTAGTTTCCTGTCCCGAAGGACTGATCTATCTCTAGATCATTCAGTAACTTTCAAGCCCGGGTAAGGTTCCTCGCGTATCATCGAATTAAACCACATGCTCCTCCGCTTGTGCGGGCCCCCGTCAATTCCTTTGAGTTTCACCCTTGCGGGCGTACTCCCCAGGTGGATGACTTAACGCTTTCGCTTGGACGCTAACTGTATATCGCTAACATCGAGTCATCATCGTTTAGGGCGTGGACTACCAGGGTATCTAATCCTGTTCGATCCCCACGCTTTCGTGCATCAGCGTCAATCACCGCTTAGATAGCTGCCTTCGCAATCGGAGTTCTGAGACATATCTATGCATTTCACCGCTACTTGTCTCATTCCGCCATCTTCAACGGCATTCAAGTTCTTCAGTATCAAGAGCACTGCGACAGTTGAGCTGCCGTCTTTCACTCCTGACTTAAAAAACCGCCTACGCACCCTTTAAACCCAATAAATCCGGATAACGCTCGGATCCTCCGTATTACCGCGGCTGCTGGCACGGAGTTAGCCGATCCTTATTCTTCGAGTACGTTCAGCTATCTACACGTAGATAGGTTTATTCCTCGACAAAAGCAGTTTACAACCCATAGGGCAGTCGTCCTGCACGCGGCATGGCTGGTTCAGGCTTCCGCCCATTGACCAATATTCCTTACTGCTGCCTCCCGTAGGAGTCTGGTCCGTGTCTCAGTACCAGTGTGGGGGATTCTCCTCTCAGAGCCCCTAGACATCGTCGCCTTGGTGAGCCGTTACCTCACCAACTAGCTAATGTCACGCGAGCCCATCCATATCCTATAAATATTTAACAGCTTCTCCATGCGAAGGTGCTGTCTCATGCGGTCTTAATCCGGATTTCTCCGGGCTATCCCCCTGATATGGGTAGGTTGCTCACGCGTTACGCACCCGTGCGCCACTCTCACTATCTTCGAGCAAGCTCTCCGATAGATCCCGTCCGACTTGCATGTATTAGGCCTGCCGCTAGCGTTCATCCTGAGCCAGGATCAAACTCTCCATTGTAATAATGAATTGTTCGATACCAAGCTATTTACTAATAAATAACCGGAATCGTTTTTGTTGTATCTTACGATCCGTAATTGACAGGTTGATTTTTTGTTATTGTATAACTTTCATCTTCCGACTACTCGTTACGCTACATGATCATCTTTCTTAAAGAACTTTCTTCGCCGCCGCGTCGCGCTTTGGCTTTTTATATATCGTGGCATCGCTGCACGAACTATCTTGTTTGTTTCCCTCCTTCTCGTTGGGACTGCAAAGGTAGAAGACTTTTTCGGTTTCGCAAAATAAAGTTGAACTTTTTTTTTCGACGCCCTTTCAGGCTTTCTAACCGTGAAAACGCCCTTCGTTAAAGGCTTTTTCCATCTTCTGTTTTTCGCTTTTCAATCGTCCCTCCCTTGCGGAGTGGTGCAAAGATAGAAACTTTGGCATATATCTTGCAAATTATTCCAGCTTATTTCTTTCAGACAACACACAAGATGCTGGAATACTGCGCAATATTTTTGTTAAAGCCCCTCCTTTGCTATTGTCGGGATAATAATAACGAGCAATTAGCGTCCCTTATTGTATCAATCTGCTTTTTTATTTCCCGGCATCATACTGTTTATCCAGCAAGACGTAAGAGCACACGAACATCTATTAAAGTAGGTTGTCTATAGGGAAAAGAAAAGGAGTACCAGCAATGGATGGTAGGGAAAGACAGACGTAGTGCGTAGGCTAAGACTCGTCGAGTAACGAGATTACTTTTTAAACACCCAATACTTCTGCATGGTGAAATTGAAACCTAGGGAAACCAACACTTCCACAATAAGCTTTGAGTAAAAGGGGTTGAGAAACAGATAATCGACCAACAGGTAAATTCCGGTCGATTTCAAAGTGATGCTTCCCAGCACCACCAATACAAACTTCCACAGCTGGTTACCTATAGCTGTTGTTTTGCTATCGAAAGCCCAATACCGATTGATCGAAAAATTAACGATAGCGCCAAGCCCACCACTGATGACATTCGATCCATGTGCCGAATAGCCCAAAACCTGTAAACAAAAGGTATAAATGGCAAAGTCGGACAATCCACCTAAAAAAGCGGAAAGCTGCGCTTTGCCAAAGGAAAGCATAAAATCGCGTTGCGGCAGCCTAAACCTCGGCTTCATGGGTAGAAACACTTTCTTGCTTCTTCGCTTTCTCCTCCCAATCCTTCAGATCACCGAGATGTAACAATTTTTTGGTATCGACCCAATTGATCACAAAGAGGATGGCACAGATCCCCATCACCAAATAGTTTATGCTACCCGGAATAATAACCTCCGCCAAGAGCACGGCACAAATCACGACACGTATTTCCGTTGGCCCCATCAAACCGGCATCTATGGTATATTTATCGGTTATACGGTAACGCAATTGTGAAATAATCATTGCCCAACCGTATAGCGATACCAGCGCAAAACCGGAATACTTAAAGTCATCGGGCGCATAAAAAACGTATCCTAAACCAATCATCACCGTACTGATCCAATCCATGACGATATCCAAAGCAAAGCCGTACCATTTCCGAGACTTATTACGGTAAAAGGCAATACGACCATCCAAAGAGTCACCAAACCATTGCACGTAAAAGCCTAGAATACCCAATAGCAACAATGGGCGAGCAACATATTCTGCCAAAAGAAAGCTCCCTAGAATCATCACAGAACCGACAAATCCAATGGCGGTAAGACCATCCGACGATATCCAACTGGGAATTCTAGGCACCAAATAAGAAATAAATTTCTGCTCGGGCACACTTAAAATATTCGTTCTCTTCCGATCTTCGAAAAGCTTTTTATTGATCTGTTGACTCATAAGGTACTATTTAGAACCACTTATTTTGCTTATACCAAAGTAAACTTTCTTTTAAGCCATTGGCCAAATTATACTTTGGTTTGTAATGTAGAATATAGGTTGCTCTGGAGATATCACAACTCCAGTTTTGCGCTGTCAATTCGCCAAGCCGCTCGGGATAGATAACGGGGGTCTGCGCCGAATTACGGTACAGCCATTGCGAGATCTTGGCGACGCCCGCGACAATACCGAAGGGCACGTGCACACGTAGCAGCTTTTTGGCAAAGGTTTCTTTAAAAATGTCAGCCATAGCATACCTGGAATAGGCTTGACCATCTGTAATATTAAAAAATGTTAGTCCTTCCTGTGGCGCCGTGCAGGCATTCAATAAAACAGCAACCAGATCTTTGACATACACAAACGACAACTTTTGCGAAGCTCTTCCAATATACGCATCCAAACCTTTGTTCATGGTATCGAAAAGAATAAACAAATCCTTCTCCCGCGGACCATAAACTGCCGTAGGACGAATAACTGTAATGGGCTGTGTTGAGAATTTGGATTTGATCATCTCCTCTGCCGCTTGTTTACTGCGTCCATACAGGGTAACAGGTTTGTAAGGTGCATCGTCGGTAAGCTCACCGTCGTTATAGGCTATCGGACCAATTGCAGCCAAGCTACTCACGAATACAAAACGCTGTGGTGGCACCGTACTTTGGAAGGCTGCTTCCAATAGGCGCTGCGTGATGCAAACGTTTACCGCGTTGATTTCCTTCTCGGATTTGGCCTTTGTTAAAGCCGCCGCATGAATAATGTAATCGTATTTTTGCGTCTCGAAAAGATTACGCAACTCATCCATATCTTCAAAATCAGGATATACAACCTGATGAACATACGGTTTTATCGAAGAAATGTTACTTGATTTTCTAACAGCAGCATGCACTTCGTGTCCGGCAGCAGCAGCAGATTCTACCAAGTGCGAACCCACAAAACCACTAGCCCCCGTCACTAAGATTTTCTTTCTCATAATGCTTTTTCGTACAGGCGATAACGCTTGTAAAGGTCTGCATTGATCTGTTCTATCGCGTGGTTCATCATATAGTTATGTTCCAACATCCAAGAACACTCCGCTGCAATGATGCCTGATGGGATGGCATTTTTAATAATGCGCCCATACAAGCAGGCTTCGATACCCAACTTACGATAGCCATCAAGAACACCTAGCATTAACACCCTAATGGTCTTGATCTTTTTCAATCCAAACAGCAATTTAAAAATACCGAAAGGCAATAGCCTACCTCGTTTTATCTTGATTTGCACCTCATTGATATTAGGTATACCGAGGGCAAAACCGATGGCTTCACCATCCTTCTCCGCCACTAAGCAATATTTGGGATCCACGATCATCTTTAGATCTTTCGCTGTATGATGAAATTCTTCATCTGTCATTGGTACAAAACCCAAGTTTTTATCCCAAGCTTTATTATACACCTGCTTGATCTTTTTGGCTTCATTGTCAAAATCTTTAAGATTGATTTGACGAAGTACGATTCCCGATCTCTTTAAACGCTCTTCCAATCGATCCAATAAAAGCACCGATCGTTGGTTGGCTGTCGCTGTCGTAACATAGTAAGCCCTTAGATCAACTTTTTGAGCAAAGCCAGCTTGGCTGATCAGGTCTATATAATACGGTGGATTGTAGGGCATCATCGCCATTGGAGGACGGTCAAAACCTTCCACTAACAAGCCACAGGTATCATTCGTCGTTAAGTTGATCGGACCTACAATTTTATCACCACCCTTTTCTTTTACCCACGATTCCGCGGTTTCCAACAAACGATTGGCGACTTCCTGATCGTTGATGCTCTCGAAAAAACCAAACTGTCCTTCCGAAACATTATTGAAGGCATTGTGGTTATTGTTCCAAATAGCCAGTACACGCCCCGCCAATAGACCATTTTTATAGGCTAAGAAAGCCTGCGTCTGCGAATGCTTATAAAAAGGGTGCTTACTAGCGGTTAATAAATCCTGTTGGCCCAAAAATAGCTCGGGTACATAGTTTGGATCCTTTGCATACAAGTCATGCGGCAGATCAATAAATTTAGCGAGCTGCTTTTTTGTTTGAACAGGAATAATCTCGATCATGCCGTTAATTCATAAAAGATTCAACTTCCACGGTTTTGAAAACTTTTGCCATCTTATCCACTGCTTCGTCAATTTGATCGAAGGTGTGAGTCGCCATTAGCGAAAAGCGAATCAAAGATTCTTCAGCAGGCACCGCAGGTGCAACCACTGGATTTACGAAAACCCCGTTATCCTGTAGCATTTTCGTAACATAATACGTCTTATCATTATTACGAACAAAAATCGGCAAAATAGGACTTTCTGTCGATCCTAAATCAAAACCATTATCCAAAAGCAACTTTTTCGCGTAATTGGTATTTGCCCACAATTTTTCGATGTGCTCAGGCTCCGTTTGTATAATCTCCAATGCTTTTAGCGTAGATGCCACCGATGCTGGCGTCATACTGGCACTAAACATGAGGGAACGTGCGCGGTGCTTCAAGTACTCGATTGTTTGCGCATCAGCTGCCACAAAACCACCCAAAGAAGCCAAGGATTTACTGAAGGTCCCCATAATCAAATCCACGTTATCCGTCAATCCAAAGTGCGAAGAAGTACCTGCACCACGATCACCGATAACGCCTAAGCTGTGTGCGTCATCGCATAGGATAGCCGCATCATATTCTTCTGCAATGGCCACCATTTCGGGTAGGTTAACGATATCCCCTTCCATACTGAAAATACCATCTGTCGCAATCAGCTTCAAGCTATCTTCCGGCAATCTGGACATTTTAGCACGTAGATCCTCCATATCGTTATGCGCGTATTTGATAACCTTAGAGAAGGACAATCTGCTACCATCAATAATAGAAGCGTGATTTCGCTCATCCAAGAGAATATAGTCATTGCGTCCTGTCAGACAGGATAAAGGCCCCAAATTGGACTGAAAGCCTGTACTAAATAGAATGGCTGCTTCTTTACCTACATAACTGGCCAACTTTTCTTCGAGTTCCACGTGTATATCCAGTGTTCCGTTTAGAAATCGAGAGCCAGCACAACCTGTACCATATTTTGCGAGAGCGTCTTGGGCAGCTTCAATGATCCGCACGTCTGTTGTCAAGCCCAAATAAGAGTTTGAACCGAACATCAACACACGCTTCCCATCAATGATCACCTCCGTATCTTGCTTGGACTGAATAGGTCTAAAATAAGCGTAAAGATTATTAGACTTGATGGGCTCCAGTTCACTCTCTAGGAACTTAGACGTTCTTTCACTTAACTTTCCCTTGCTCATGCTGTAGGTATTCTTTTTTTTGTGATATAATTTCGATAATGTAAGCTGACTTAATTTTTGACTTTCACGTATTAAACGTCAAAAATATAATTATAAACAAAAATATACAATTTTACATTTTTAATGATGTCAAGTACTCAAAAAGAATTAATTTGACAAACTATTAAAAATCAATATTGTATACATTCAGCCTAAAAAAAACCGCTGCAAACATACAAAACTCGATTGATTTAACCTCATTTAAAAACCATATGAATATCATAAAATTAAATTATTGTTAAGAGATTACCAACAGTTTGCAATTAAAAGTCCTACAAAAGTTTAATTTCTTTATTTTTGCCATTTACAGTAAAATCTATGGCTATATCCGCAAATATCAATATCAAAAATAAACGGGCATCATTTGAATTCCACCTTTTGGAGCGGTTTACGGCCGGCATTCGGTTGTTGGGCACGGAGATCAAATCCATCCGTGAGGGGAAAGCAAATATCAACGACAGCTTCTGCAGTTTTCTCGACGACGGGCTTTACATCCGCAATATGCATATCGCGGAATATTCGTTCGGATCATTTTACAACCATGAGGCCAAGCGCGATCGTCAATTACTGTTGACAAAGCGGGAAATGAAAAAATTGAGAGATAAAGGGGAAGAAAAAGGATTCACCATCGTTCCACTGCGTATTTTCATCAGTGAACGTGGCTTTGCTAAAGTGGAAATCGCTTTGGCGCAAGGAAAGAAAGACTTTGACAAGCGGGAAACGCTAAAAGAACGGGAAAGCAAACGCGAGCTCGACCGGGCAATGAAACGCTAGCCGATCTTAGCTACGGCCCATATATTGCCCGGGCGTTAGTCCTTCTCGCTGCTTGAATAGCCGTATGAAATAGTTAAGATCCGAAAATCCGGAAGAGAAGCAGGCTTCCTTCACGCTGTCCACCTGTCGGAGCAGTTTTTTAGCATGCTGCAAACGTGCGCGTATCACAAACTCCATGGGACTGATGCCAAACTCATTTTTGAATGATCGCGAAAGCACACTTTTACTCATTCCGACCTTTCCAGCAATCTTCTCTACGGACAATTTCTCGCAGAGGTTATCTTTGATATATTGCTTTACTCCTTCAAAAACAGAATTTCCCTTTGCGGTCGTATTGTCATCCAGCAGCAGCAAGCCCTGCATTTGCATAATACGAATCATAAGCTCCTTCAAAACCAGTTCGGCAATGGCATCTTTGCATAAGTCGCTGCTAAGACTCACCTGAAATAGTCGGTTCGTTAGCCTTGCCAATTCTTCACTATTTGCAAAATGAAATTTATCCAATTGGAAACTCCAATTTGCAGCACTGTCCTTTTTTGGGTAAAATTCATTCAGATAGTTGAGTACCTCCCTGATCTTGGCCGCATCGATAGTGATTGCTGTACATTGCGTTGGTGCTTCCAATCGAGCTTCTGGAAAGTCTATTTTCATCTGTGTATACTCCGGTAGCAACAGGGTTTCTCCAGGGAAATAATCAAAAGAAACTTTTTCCTGCAGGTGCATGATTTTTTTGCCTTTTATCATGTTGATGATCACCAAATCATCAAACTGCAAGGGCACCAAAGAGCTCTCCTCATAGGTTTCAAAAATATTCAGCTCATAGTTAGACAAAGTATAAGCACGTCGATTCTCGACCAGCGTTGTCAATTCTCGCTTGTTAGCTAATGGAAGCATCTTGAGTTCGTGGCTTTTTAACATGCGCTATTCCTCCCTATTTATTGGTTACCATCAAATATAAGCAATTCGGTTTCAACGTCAAATCATCCTTGTCAGCATAATGCTACTATTTGACACGATAATGCTATCGTAAAAACCCACCCCTATATAAATTTGTTTTAGCTAACAGACCATTTTAAAAATTAAGTAACATGGGAACAATTAAAAAACCAACGTTCAAAGAACGTTACGACAATTACATCGGCGGAAAATTTGTAGCGCCCGTACTGGGAAAATATTTCGATAATATTTCGCCCTTAGATGGCAAAGTTTTCACACAGGTAGCACATTCGAGTAAAGAGGATATTGAACTTGCAGTCAATGCGGCGAGCAAAGCCTTTGAAAGCTTTAGCAAAACGTCCGCCACCGAGCGCAGCATCATGCTCAATAAAATCGCCGACCGTATTGAAGAAAACCTAGCCTACATTGCTGCTGTAGAGACTATTGATAATGGAAAGGCTGTCCGCGAGACCTTAAATGCCGATATCCCCTTAGCGATTGACCACTTTCGGTATTTTGCAAGCGTTATCCGCGCCGAAGAAGGTGCCATAAACGAGCTAGACAAGGACACGGTATCCATCATTGTAAACGAGCCTCTTGGCGTCGTGGCTCAAATCATTCCGTGGAACTTTCCTATTTTGATGGCCGTTTGGAAATTGGCGCCAGCGTTGGCTGCAGGAAATTGCGTAGTGTTAAAGCCTGCCGAAAGCACACCGACTTCGATTATGGTTCTTATGGAATTGATCGGAGACTTAATTCCTGAAGGAGTTGTGAACATTATAAACGGTTTCGGATCCGAGCTAGGCCGCACCTTGGTTACCAACCCAAAAGTCGCAAAAGCAGCTTTCACCGGTTCAACGGCAACCGGCCGAATGGTGATGCAATATGCCACGGAGAACATTATTCCGGTGACATTGGAGCTTGGTGGCAAATCGCCGAACATCTTCTTCAGCTCCGTAATGGATCAAGACGATGCCTTCTTGGACAAAGCGATCGAAGGCGCCGTGCTCTTTGCTCTTAACCAAGGAGAGATATGTACCTGTCCCTCACGCTTACTGATTCAGGAAGACATCTACGACCGATTTATTGCCAAGGTTATCGACCGCGTCAATAAAATCCAGGTCGGCGATCCGCTGGATCCGAATACCATGATGGGTGCCCAAGCCTCAAAGATTCAGAAAGATAAAATCTTGTCCTACATTAAACTCGGTAAAGAAGAAGGTGCAGAGGTATTGACCGGTGGCGATGAAAACCATATTGGTGAAGGTTTTGAAGATGGTTACTACATTAAACCGACCTTGTTTAAAGGCCATAATAAAATGCGCATCTTCCAAGAAGAGATTTTTGGCCCCGTACTAGCGGTCACCACGTTTAAGGACGAAGCGGAAGCAATCGCCATCGCCAACGATACGATTTATGGTCTTGGCGCAGGTGTTTGGACGCGCGACGCACATCAACTGTACCAAGTGCCGCGTGCTATACAAGCCGGTCGCGTATGGGTGAACCAATACCACTCCTACCCTGCTGGCGCTCCATTTGGTGGATATAAGCAATCTGGTATCGGCCGTGAAAACCACAAAATGATGCTCGATCACTACAGACAAACTAAAAACATGTTGATTTCCTACAACAAGGAGAAACTCGGATTTTTCTAATCTGCATACTACAATTGGTCGGTATCATGCCGACCAATCGTTCATTCATTTTTTCATCTTTTAATAGTACATACTATGATTGCTCAAACTATGCGAGCAGCCGTTGTTCGAGATTTCGGACAGCCGTTGCGTATCGAAGATGTACCGGTGCATCGCCCGGGCAGAAACCAAATTTTGGTGAAGGTGGTTGCCAGTGGTGTATGCCACACCGATTTACATGCCATTGACGGCGACTGGCCGGTAAAACCGAAGATGCCCTTGATTCCCGGCCATGAGGCTGTGGGCTACGTAGCCGCTGTCGGCGAAGGGGTCAACACGGTGAAGGAAGGTGATGCCGTGGGCGTTCCGTGGCTGTACAGTGCTTGTGGAGGCTGCGAACATTGCATCACGGGCTGGGAGACCCTTTGCGAGAGTCAGCAAAATGGTGGATACAGCGTGGATGGTGGATTTGCGGAATATGTTATTGCTGATGCGCGATATGTAGGACATTTGCCCAGTCATGTCAATTTTTTGGAGATGGCTCCCATACTGTGTGCTGGCGTCACGGTGTATAAAGGATTGAAAGAGACTGAAACACGTCCGGGACAGTGGGTAGCCATTTCCGGCATTGGTGGGTTGGGGCATCTTGCCGTACAATATGCTAAGGCGATGGGCCTACATGTGGCCGCGATTGATGTTGCGGACGATAAGCTAGCTCTTGCGCAGCGGCTCGGTGCAGATTTAATCGTGAATGCCAAAGAAACCGATCCGGGCAGCTATCTGCACAAGGAAATTGGCGGCGTACATGGCGCACTCGTTACGGCCGTATCACCGATAGCCTTCAAGCAGGGAATCGATGTCTTGCGTCGTAAAGGTACGATTGCCCTTAATGGCCTTCCTCCAGGAAGCTTTGATCTACCGATTTTTGAAACGGTATTGAAGCGTATCACTGTCCGCGGATCCATTGTAGGTACTCGTAAGGATTTACAGGAAGCTATCGAGTTTGCCGCTGAAGGAAAAGTCAAGGCAAATGTCACCGCCGCCAAATTAGAGGATGTAAACGAGGTATTGCAGAAGATGAAAGAAGGCAAAATAGAAGGCCGTATGGTACTTGACATGAGCAATTAAGCTTAAAACAGAAGGTTTACCATCTGATAACAAAACAACTATATATCAATTTTAAGAGATTGCATCAGCATTACACTTTAGGGGTAAGATGGTGCAATCTTTGTGCTTATTATAAAAAACAAAGAGGATGACAGAACGACTTGATGTAACCGACGAAGCCAAAGCCCTCATACAGACTTTGGCAGCCACACATGGCGACCTCATGTTTTATCAAGCTGGCGGTTGCTGTGAAGGCACGCAGCCGCAGTGCTTTGAAAAAGGCGGCTACTTTCCGCGCATGAACGATGCATTGATCGGACATGTGGAGGGCTTTGAGTTTTGGGTAGACCGCGATCTTTTCGAATACTGGAAACATGCGCATTTCACGCTAGACGTACTGGATGGTTTTGGACCGGGCGGATTTTCCCTAGAAACACCCTTGGGGAAAACTTTTAAGGTGCACTACCGTCTATTTTCGGAAGAAGAACTGGCTCATCTACCCGAGGTACAACGTAGCGAATAAACACTAAAAGATATATATATTCATGGCAAAACTATTTGAAGCTTTTCCCCTATCAGGGTTTACCTTGCACAACCGGCTGATCGTTTCTCCGATGTGCCAATATTCCGCCGAGGATGGATTCGCAAACGACTGGCATTTGGTGCACTTGGGCCAGTTTGCTATCGGCAAAGCGGCAGCAGTAATACAAGAGGCGACAGCTGTCGTGCCCGAAGGACGCATTTCTTTTTGGGATTTGGGCATTTGGAAAGACGAGCATATCGATAAATACCAGCAAATTACCCGCTTTATCAAATCGCAGGGAAGCATCCCAGGCATCCAGTTGGCGCATGCAGGCAGAAAAGCAAGCGATAATAGACCTTGGGAGGGAAGAGGGCAGTTTGCACCCGACGCCGCATTTGGATGGCAAACTGTTGCCCCATCGGCTCTTCCTTTTCATGAAAAGGATCATCCTCCCCTAGCACTGGAAATCAGCGACATCCGAGATATCGTAACCTATTTCGCAGAAGCAGCGCAGCGCGCAGTAAAATCAGGCTACGAAATTATTGAAATTCATGCTGCGCATGGCTACCTCATCCACCAATTTCTCTCTCCTTTGGTCAATCTGCGGACGGATGCGTATGGCGGAAGCTTCGAAAACAGAATTCGCTTTCTGCTGGAAATCGTCGATGCCGTGAAAGTGCATACAGCAGATGTATCGTTGTGGGTGAGGATTTCGGCCAGCGACTGGGCCGAGGGCGGATGGGACATTGATCAAAGCGTTGCTTTAGCCAAAATATTAAAGGAAAAGGGCATCGAAGTTATTGATGTATCGTCGGGCGGCGCCGTTCGACAGCAAAAAATTGATGTAGGCCCCAGTTATCAGGTACCTTTTGCCGAGAAAATAAAGCAGGAAAGCGGTATGTTAACCGCAGCCGTCGGGGCAATCACCTCCGGTTCACAAGCAGAGGCTATTGTAGCCAATGAGCAGGCCGACTTGATCTTGGTCGCGCGCGCTTTCTTGGATGATCCACATTTTGTGTACCATGCGGCGACCGATTTAGCGGTGGATTTAGATTGGGCCGAGCAGTATGCTCGGGCGAAAGGAACAATAAAGAGGGGTTAGCCCCTCTTTACGTTTAATCTTCGATATCAAGTCCTGAAAGGACTGGAATTGGCTTTTTATCATCATCCAAGGCCACAAAGGTAAACATTCCTTGAATGGCAAGCTCGCGCCCTTCCTCATACATTTTTTCCAAATATATCTCCACCTTCACCTTCAAACTTGTTCGCCCAATACTTGCCACCTTTGCTACCGCTTCAATAATACTTCCCGAAGGAATCGCTTTTTCAAAGTCAATACGGTCTGTGGATACGGTTACCAGCCGTTTACGACAAAAGCGTGTGGCAGCCATGAACGAAACTTCATCCATAATAGCCATGGCCTTTCCACCAAAAAGAGTGTCGTGGTGGTTCGTCAAAAAGGGAAAAACGGTGGTGCACACGCGGGTCTCCGCCAGCGCGATCCTTTCATCTACTGTCATTATTCTTTATCTGTTAATATACGTATTATTATGCCTGATCCACATCAATTCCAATGCCTTTTAACAACATCGACGCATTAAATATGCTGCATCGACCATTTTTCAATTTGTAGTCGAACAACATTTCTCCTTCGGATACCTGTATGTCAAAATGGTAATTTTGCACCTTTCCTGGATATTCCTCTTCGAGCGTAGCAAGTTGCAGGTCATGCGTAGCGACCATACCTTGGCCCTCCATAGCAAGAAGCTTGCGAATAATGGCTCGCGAGCCTAAATATTTATCGACCGAGTTCGTTCCTCGCAGCATCTCATCGATCAAGAATAGGCTCTGCTTGTCGCGCTCCACAGTTTGCAAAATGAAACGCATACGATCCAATTCAGCCTTAAAGGTGGAAGTGCTCTCGTTCAACGAATCTTTGATCCGCATGTAGGAAATAAGGTGATAGATAGGCAGGCTAAGCGAAGAAGCGCAGCAAACCGCCCCTGCATAAGCGAGCACCGCATTGATGCCTACGGTGCGCAGAAAGGTACTTTTCCCCGCCATATTAGAGCCAGTAATCAAAGCAATATCGTGGTCCGCACTGCTGTAATCATTCTCCACCGAGCTTGCCGCAGCAATCAAAGGGTGCGCGATATGCCGGCAGCTCAACTTCGCATCAATGGATTGATCCAAAATCTGCGGCGTTGTCCATTCCGGCTGGTTACGTTTTAGCACAGCGAGCGTGTTCAGGGCTTCAAATTCGGCGATCACATCGAATGCCACCAAGATATTGGCCTCATATTGACTTTTCCAATGCACGATCTTCATGACGTATTTGAAATCCCACAGCAGAAACATGTTCAACAGGGCACCCACAAGCATGTTATTACGAGCGTCCAAATTATCAATCAAGGACGACAGCTGCCTAAAGGCTTCGGAAAGCAAGGTATCCTTGACCCGCAGCTTCTCCTGCAGCGCGACAGTCATGCTGCTCTTAAAGGATTTCTGCTCCACAAGCGCCAATCCTTCGGCATAGGCACCAAGCACCTTGCCCACCTTATCTATCTTGCTCGAAAAGAGGCTTACTTTACCAGCCATCCTTAAGGTCCACAGCAAGTGGATCAGGGCTAATGTGCCCACATAAGGCCACAGCGGGAAAACAAAAATGGAAAGTAGCAGGAGCACCAACATAATATAGGGTACTGCCGCGACATAAAGCTTCAGCGAAGGCCCACCAAAAGCGAGTCCGGAATCTTGAAAGTAGCGGGCGAGAAAAGATTTAACTTCCGTTTTTTGAGTGAGATTAAAGGCCAATCTAGCTTGAAACTGTTGACTCCATTCGATGTCATCGGCAATTTCAACCACCGCTTCCTGCCTTTCTTCAATAATCGACTTCGAAGCTGCCGACTTAAACCATGCAGCCAAGGTCATGTTGCCAAGCTGCGTTGCCGCTCTATTGACAAGAGCAAACAGGGAAAAGCTACCAAAAATATCGAGATCTGCCGTATAGGGATGCTGATTGTCTTCAAAGACCTGTCCTCCATCATACATATTCTGCCGTGTATCTTTAACTGCAAGCTCATTCTCATTGACAGCCAGAAAGGCCATCGCATCGGCTCGCTTCTTCTCCAATCGGCTCTGCCGCCGTATCAGAAAGACGAAGAGCAAAACTATGCCGACCATCAATACTAAAACCAAGGGCACATTGTTCCATTGAAAACTATAGAATAATAGCGCGCCTCCCCCGATAATGACAAATAAGCGGGCAAAGCTATTTTTGTTTATGTCTTTATTTAATTGATGAATTTCCTCCGTAGACTTTTTGACCTGATCTTGGTAATGCTGGTATATCATGCGATAAAAATAGGAAAAGCTCGGCAGTACCGAGCTTTTATTTTATTTTAACCTACATTTTCACCAGGCTTGGTCGCCCACTAGGGGTACAAAACGGAAGGTATCGAGTTCTATGCGTTCAAAATCATTCTCCCCCACCCGAAGGATGGTAACCATTTTCTGCGATTTTTCGTCGCCCACCGGAATGACGAGCAAACCGCCATATCGTAGCTGTTTCAGCATCAGCTCGGGCACAAAAGGTGCTCCTGCCGTGACAATGATCTTATCGTAGGGTGCATGTTCAGGAATGCCGCGCGAGCCGTCGCCCAAGAAAAAATGCGGTTTATAGCCCATGTAGGGCAACACCTGAATGGTACGTTGGTACAGGCTTTCCTGCCGCTCTATAGTAAACACTTCGGCGCCAAGCTCCAGAAGAATACAGGTTTGATACCCCGATCCAGTTCCTATTTCGAGCACCTTATCTCCTTTTTTCACGTGCAACAACTCCGACTGATAAGCCACGGTGTAGGGCTGCGAAATCGTTTGACCATCCCCAATAGGAAAGGCTATATCTCGGTAAGCTTGGTTCCAGAAAGTTTCGTCGAAGAAAAAATGGCGAGGCACTTTACCTATTGCTTGCAGCACCCGTTTATCTTCAATCCCCCGCTTTTCCAAGTTGTTTACGAGCTGCTTTCGCGCACCTTTTTCTCGGTAATTATCTACAAACTTATACGCCATTGTAGCTCAAAAATACCATTGTTGAGCCACATTTCGGGCATTAAAATGCAAAATGTTTAAGGTCAAGGCCGTATAAACGGGAGGCTTTACCTATCTTCGTTATGCGCTATTCCAGTCGACGGGCGACGAAGAACACTCGTTCGCCCACAAGGGAGGCCGTTCGAGAACGGTGGCTAGCGCATTATTTTGCAACAGCATGAAGAAGGAGCATACCATGATAAAAAACAGCTTATTATTTTTCTTTTTGTTAATCGTGCCATTTTTGGTCTTTCCACAGGCGGCAGTGTCGGCGGACGGCGTATTGCGTGTCTTAGCCATCGGCAACAGCTTCTCGGAAGATGGCATTGAAAACTATCTTCACGAATTGGCCACAGCCTCCAATAAGAAGATCGTCATTGGTAACCTTTACATCGGTGGGGCTCCACTCTCGCTCCATGTTAACAATGTACGAGCCGATGCACACGATTACAGCTACAGAAAAGTACTGTTGGATGGTAGCAAGAAAACGCGCAAGGACGTCAGCATTGCCGAAGCTCTACAGGATGAAGACTGGGACTACATCAGCTTTCAACAGGCGAGCCCCTTGTCCGGACAGTATCCAAGTATTGCGGAAAGCCTACCCGAACTGGTCAAATACGTGCGCGACAAGGTAGCGCCTGCGCCAAGCTTTGTGTATCATCAAACCTGGGCCTACCAAAAAGACTCCAAGCACGAGGGTTTTAAGAACTACCATAATGAACAATCTGAAATGTATCAAGCTATTGTAGATGCCTCCAAAAGCGTGAAGCAGCTTGGCTACTTCAAAAAAATTATCCCCGCCGGCACGGCCATACAAAACGGGCGTAGCAGCTCTATTGGCGACAACTATACCCGGGATGGCTACCATCTACAGCTGGATTATGGCCGGTTCACGGCGGCCTGTACATGGTTTGAGGAGCTCTTTGGGGAAGATGTCCGTAAAAACAGCTACAAACCGGCTAACGTTACGGATCTGCAAGCGCGTATCGCGAAACGTGCCGCCCATGCCGCGGTCAGAAAACCTTTTAAAATCACAAAAATAAAGCTCTAGGGATACCCTAGAGCTTATTTAACAATCTTTCGATAGTCGTTTCAAAATTTTTCAGCGCTACTTTTTCCTTGTTGATAAAGTCATTATCAGCCAATTTACCGACCACTTCTTCCATCTCCGCATAAGATTCGTAGACCATCTGCTTAAACTTATTTTGGTAATCCTTGGCCCGCGCACTTTCAATCTCGGCGCATATCCATCTTTTTGTCTCAACGGCATCAACCAATAGCTCCCGCAAGAAAGCAGCATGCCAATCAGTTAAGGCAAGGCCTTCAATATCGGCCATAGCATGCAAAGCATGCACAAATCGATCTTGCAAATAGTCGCGGCTCCACACATGGTAGCGCTCATGTACATCCTGCCAAGCCGAAACCTCTCCAGCACGCACCTGATCAAGAAGCGCATCCAGTTTAACGCGCGGCACCAACTGTCCACCAATATTCTCGAACTGCTCCCTTCCACCCGCTGTCCCACGGATAGCAGCCCAAAATGCATCCAGTGATGCACTTGTGTCCAAAAACTGTATAAGCTCGAGCGATGCATAATAGCGAATCATTCGCCGGTATACCAAGTAGGATTCTCTAGGCTTAACCAATACGACCTTGCGTTTAGAAAACTCCACATTGTCCAGCAACACCGGCTGCGCGGGCAAGGGCTCTTTCGACAACAACAATTGACGCCCCATGAGCGGCCATGCCTCCGACGCTGTACCCTCGGGAGCAAATGCTTTTCCGACGGCACCTTCTATTTCATGCAGGGCATCGAACATTTCATTGATGGTATCCGGTGCCAGTACATCATACTCGATATATTGGTTTTTGAACTTGCGTTTGTCGCGCGATTGAAACTTCGAGGTGTTACGCATTAGCGCGTACATGTTGTACAGGAACCAATATCCGGGCAAAATCGCCAGCCTATTGGTATCCACCTCGTTGCTTACCAGGCAGAAAGGAAACTTGATATCGAGCTCGTGCAAGAAATCGCCTTTGACAATCAATGTATACGATGCAAAGCGCGAATTGTGCTTTAAGCTAACACAGAGACCGGGCCAAAAGCCCCGACCTGCCACAATCTCTCCATCTGCTGCGCGCGAATTATGGTTAGACCCTACAGTAGCACCTGCGGCCATATTGCTTTGACCTTTGACCACCGCGGCACACAGAAAAGAGTTGTTGTGGTGCTGCTCATGCGCCGGAAAGATCAAGGAGTTTAACACCTCACAACAGGATATCGTCGAGTTATCGCCCAAGAACGAATTGATCAAACGAGCGCCATACTTCAGTTGCGAATTCGAGGAAAGGATAAAACGTACTGCTTTCACCCCGTAAAAAATACGGCAGCCATAACCGATGATACCATTCACTAGTTCACAGCCTTCACCAATCTGTGTGAACGACTCTGCAGAGGAATTGATGGTCAGGTTCTTTAACTTATTAACGCCTTTGATATACGCATCCGAACCAATTTTCACATCCTTGATCGTATGCGTGTTTTTAATGACGGAACGATCTCCAATTTCACTATAGTAACCATGTTCGACACAGAAATGTGCTTCCGCCATCTGCTGAAATTGCCCCTGCAATGCATGATCGTCCCGATATCGAGACCATAAAAATACATCCCCCGCCTGCATACCATCAAAGGGAAGTACCGATCGACCTCCATTTTCGTTGCATAACTCCAGCCGTATCCGTCGCTCTTCCACATCCCCTTTTTTCAACATGCCATTTCCAAACTTGGCACTACTGCTGGTCTCCATTTCGCTAATATTAGCAAGCATCACCTCATTGCCAACAACAAAATGGGACATGTAGCGCACGTTGTGTACGGCAACGCAGTCGCCAAAGTCGCAACTCAGGACTGTCGAATTGTAAATACCACAGGGCAGCCGAAGGTCACGGAAATCGAGATAAACCTCGTCCATATCACCGATGCGCACCATACCATAAAACTTGCTGTTCTGTATCTGCTCCGGCAAGAAACGATCGGTAACCCATATATCCTGCCAATTGCTGGCAAAGTTATCGTTCTGTAACAGGCGTTTTATTTCTGCATCGGTCAGCTGCCTAAAAGCATGCGTCGAGCGAAACTGCCTATTTCGATAGATATATTCATCCCCGTTCTGCAGATAAGCTTCCGGTATAAAATTATAGCCTAGTTCGGTAAGTTTCTTTTTTTCAATTTTCGACATAGAAGCTTACTCAACAGTTACCGATTTCGCCAAATTACGCGGTTTATCTACATCGAGACCTCGGTGCACACCTATATAATAAGATAACAGTTGCAATGGAACAACAGAAAGCAAAGGAGCGATAACCTCATGCACTTGCGGCACCACCATCACATCATCTGCTAATCCGGCAACGATATTGTCGCCCTGCGATATCACGGCAATAACCTTCCCCTTGCGCGCTTTGATCTCTTGGATATTGCTCACAATCTTTTCGTGGTAGCTGTCTTTTGTCGCCACAAAAACCACCGGCAGGTTTTCATCCACCAAGGCAATAGGCCCATGTTTCATCTCCGCTGCAGGATAGCCTTCGGCATGGATATAGGATATTTCCTTCAATTTCAGAGCGCCTTCTAGGGCAATCGGGAAATTAAAGCCTCGGCCCAGATACAGGAAGTCACGGGCGTCCGCGTATTTAAGTGCTACAGCCTTGATTGCAGCATCTTGCTCTTCCAAGATATCGTGCACAAATTGCGGCACTTTGGCCAAGTCGGCCAATAATTTATTGAAAAGCGTTTGATCGATGGTCTGCTTATCCCGCGCTACTTTCAACGCAATTAGATAGAGTACCGCCAACTGCGCGGTAAAAGCCTTGGTGCTAGCCACCCCGATTTCCGGTCCAGCATGGGTATAAGCACCTGCATCGGACAGACGGGCAATGGAAGAGCCGACGACATTTACCAAGCCAAAGATCGTTGCACCCTGTTTCTTGGCATTCTCGAGCGCAACCAAGGTGTCGGCTGTTTCGCCACTTTGCGAAATAGCGATAATAACATCTTTATCCGTAATAATCGGGTTTCGGTAGCGAAACTCCGACGCATATTCCACCTCCACATTGATACGACAAAGCTCCTCAATCACATATTCTGCCAAGAGGCCGGCATGCCAGCTGGTGCCACAGGCAACGATAATGATGCGATTGGCCTCCATCAGTTTATCCTTGATCTTGTCCACACCGCTTAAGGTGATATGCTGTTGTTCCGCATCGAGCCTCCCACGCAAGGAGTCGAATATGGTTTGCGGTTGTTCAAAGATCTCTTTCAGCATAAAGTGGTCGTAACCTCCTTTTTCTATCGCTGCCAACTCGATATCCAGCTTTTGCACAAAGGGTGTGACGCGCTCATTCCCCAAATTCTTAAGGATCAACTCATCCGGTCGCACAATAGCCAGCTCGTAGTCATTGATATAAACCACTTCCTTCGTGTAGGCCAACATCGGCGAGGCATCCGAGCCTAAGTAATGAGCATTGTTGCCGATACCGATAACCAACGGACTTCCTTTTCGCGCGGCAATGATGGTGTCGGGTAAATCTTTATCGATCAATAAGATCACATAAGCTCCTACCACGCGTTTCAACGCCACGCGCACCGCTTCTTCTAGCGAACATTCGTTGTTGATTTTTATATCCTCAATGAAATTCAACAGTACTTCCGAGTCTGTATCACTCTTAAATGTATATCCTTTTTGCTGTAGTTCACTTTTCAGCTGGGCATAGTTTTCGATGATGCCGTTATGGATCATCGCGATATTGCCCGAGTTGGAATAATGTGGGTGAGCATTCCGATCAGAAGGAACGCCGTGCGTGGCCCAACGCGTGTGCCCGATACCTACCGTCGCCTGAATATTTTTACCATACACAAATTCCTCGAGTACGGCCACCTTACCTTCTTTTTTATAAACTTCTAGGGAGTTGCCCGTGTGCAGTGCCACACCGGCGCTATCATAACCTCTATATTCTAATTTTTTCAATCCGTCAATCAAGATCGGATAGGCTAAGTTGCTACCTACGTAGCCAACGATTCCACACATAAATGTTCTAAGTTTAATTTGCTAACGGGGTAAATATAAAACAAAAAATACTATGCAATCGGTTGACTAACCTATTTTTTATCGAAAAACATGCACCTGACCGTTACCATGTTACACAAATAGATGAAAATATTTTTGGTGTGCAGATCGATACTCCGTTTACGTTTTGTTGGAGCGCTACTGTTGTTTGGGCGGCAATGTTTCCCATTTTCTATTTTCTTTATCGTAATAGGTATTTCGATCTGGAAACTCGATATGCTCCATGTCACCAATATTATCGGTATAATAGGGTGATAGATCCTCACCAGCAACCATAGCAGCGAAAAACAGTCTGGTTTTTTGCTGGAGCTGGGGTCTTTCCATCTTCCAAGTACGGTATATTTCTTCGTACTCTTTTACAATGCCCGCGGCATCCCGCTTGAGTCGACCACCTGTCGCTACATATTTTTTCTTGAAACTCGGCGCTATACGCGACAGTTCAAAGTATATATAACCGTCTTTCTCATTTATAAAATATTTATCTAGCTGTAGCAGATTCGCCTGTGCACGATAAGCACTATCAAAACGGCCTTCCAATTTACTTCCTTGATTAGCACCCTTTGGAAAGTAGCCGGCAAAACGAACAATAGCATATTTAAATTCGGCCTGTTCTTTTTCATTGAGCTGATTTGCCGGAAGATAAGGATCGGCCACCGTACAACCCGCTGTCATCAAGACAACGAGGCTACACAGCATTTCAACAACAATTCTTTTCATATGATATATCGATAAAGAAAAAAAGCAAGCGCATGAACATGCACTTGCTTAGCTAAATAAAAAATAGGGTTAATAGGATGCCATTACTGGATTAAATTCTGTCCAGCCCTGCGTCCAATCGGTCGCACCAAATGCACCCCGGTACGCCACATTTGTATCAAACTTACCTGCGCGAGTCGTTTCTCTGAATTTTGGATAATCGAAGTTCGCGCCCGTTGTGATTGTTCCGGTGGTCACAGCGAAATTCTGTGTACTTGGGTACTGCGTCAGGATACGAAGGCCAGTTCCGAAAAGCAACTGTGGATTAATTCCAAGTGCTGTGTAGGCCGCTGCTGTTTGGAAATCAGCTCCCGCTTGCACCGTATTTTCATTTGCCGCTAGATAAGACTGTACGGTGGCCGCCGGGTAGTCGGCATTGTTGGAAACCGCCCCTGCTGTTCTAGCATAGAAGATATTGTTAGCGATAACTCCACGATCCCCATTATCCACATTGCTGTTCACATAATTCGGGAATACCGAAGCTTGGTTCATACGTATCGCATTGGGGAAGCCCACAAACACCGAATTGAAGATAGATCCCGCAACGTTACGTCTTAAGTCAACACCATAACGGTAGTTACCGCTAATCGCATTGCCATCGATGGCGGGGCCGATAATCGTAAAGTTCGAAAATACAGCTGTAGTCTTGAAACGCGTTAAATTATTATCTCCATCGGTGTCCCACTCGAAGCCGTTAGATTCCGACTGGTCGGCATAGCTAGGATAACGAATCGATAGGCCGAACTGCAGATTTCCGGAGAAACCATTGTCAATATCGTAGCAATCATCCCAAGTCCCAAAAACGATAAGGTGATCGCCATCGACGCTTCCACCAAACCACTCTATTCCATCGTCGCCACCATACGATACTTGGATATGGTTGAACGTTGTTCCACGCCCTACAGCTCCCAAGGTAATGCCGTTCGTTTCGTTATTCGGTGTCAATTCAATACCAGCAAACTCCACGCGTACGTATGTCATCACGCCCGTGTTATCTTCATCATCTGTTCCTCCATATTGCACCGCGGGTGTAATCCCCTCGATGCTCGGGCTCTCCAGATTGACACGAGCGCGACCCAACAGGACAATTCCTCCCCAATCGCCCCGATCTCGATCGCCCGGCGCTTGGTTGGAGGTAAAGATAATAGGCTGTGTTGCTGTTCCCGCAGCCATAATACGTCCTCCACGGTCGACAATTAATGTACCGCGCGAAGAACGCTCTCCAGCGATAATAGTCCCCGGTTCGATCGTCAACACCTGTCCCTCCCGTACGAATACCTGACCAGACAGCAAATATTTGTTGCTCGCGGAAAGGGTTTGTGTCGGTAGATTACCAGACAACAGCACATACTCGTCCTCTTCCGGCCCAATCGGCTGCGGATCGTCGTTAGACCTACAGGCTGAAACAGCCAGTGCGGCAACGGCAAACAGCATCAATGCTGCTTGTTTGCTTTTCGCTTTCAGTAGAATTTCAAATTTCATGATTTTGCTTTTTTAGAATGTATGATACTGTTTATATTATTTTGCTATTTCAGCGTATACGTTAGTCCCAGCGTGCACAAAGGCCCTTTTCGAAAGTGGAAGATGACATCGTCCACTTCCCTGTCGATACGCTGATCACGATTGGTGTCTTGATAGAATCGATAAGGAGCATTTAATAAATCCTGCACACCGGCCTTAATGCTCAGCTGTTTGATATTTTTCGTGATGGTAATATCTACGGCATTTCTGGGCAGCTCATAAATGGCCGGAAACTGCACGCTGCCTATTGCGTAGATACGTGCGCCCATCACATTGTAAGCGGCGCTCGCTTGCCAGCCCTTTTCTTCATCCTGATAGGCGAGGATAACATTAGCAACATAAGGCGATTGCCCTTGCATAGGGCGTATCCTATCTTGAGCAACCACGTCTTCCGATGTACCGTAATCAACTTCCGATTTTATCAACGAAGCATTCAGATTAATACTAAGCTTATCCATAAACGTACTGCTCGTCCAACCACGCAAGGATTTTCTCAGCTCCAGTTCCAAGCCATAGCTATAGGCTCCGCCCGCTGCATTGGTAAATGTGAATGCCGGATTATCGCCTCCCTGCAGTAAGATGGCTGTTTCAATAGGATTTGTAAAGCGCTTGTAAAATGTCCCCAAGCTGATCGTCTCTCCATTTCTTGGATAAAATTCATACCGTAGATCAAAGTTGTCTATGTTGGCTGTTTGCAGATCGGGGTTACCATAGCGGCCTGCATCAAACTCAAAATCATAGAAGAGAAAGGGAGCGATCTCTCTGAATTCCGGTCTATTTACCGTTCTTCCGTAGCTTCCACGCATTTTATGCATATCGTTAAAGCTATATTCTATATTTAGGAATCCCAGGGGCGAAAAAATAGGGTTATCAACGTTAACCGGTATCCCATTGTCTAGAGCTGAGTTGAGCGATAAGATGTTGTATTCGGCTCGTACCCCGCCCGATAGGTAAAAGTCGCCCAAAGGTAGTTCTATACCGAGGTACCCTGCCGACAAAAAGTTACGAGCGTCATAGCTATCCCTTGGCGAAGTGCCCTCTTCGATAATGAATCCATCCGAGCCAAAATTATCATCTACAAAAATTTGATTTAGCGGCAAGTTGGCGTAGGTATCCGTATTCACCCCGGATGCCCCGCGATAAGAGAAATAACGAGAACCAAATCTACGATTGCGGTAGTCCAACATGTAGCCTGCTCTCAATAAAATTGGCATATCGTCGTCCCAATGACCGACTTGCTGGGTGAAATTCACCCCATGGTTTATCCCGATCTCACGGAGATCGCCGTGATAAGTTCCCGTCTCCACTAAATTGGAGCTTGGAGGGATAATCATACTGTAGTTAGCGTCACCGGCGTTGTCCATCGTCCTAAATCGACGTAGATTAGGCTGTTGTTCATTGAGGTAGTTTAACCCCAACACCCAATTGAGTGTCGATCGTCCTTCAGCAAAACGATGCGTCCCTTCCAGTTGCTCCGTCGCGATAGTGCGGGAGCGATATTGGTACATATAGTTCCTACGTGCATTCTCCTGAAACTGTATAAAGTCTACCCCGCTTCGAACAAGGTTAATATTTTCACCGATCTGGTTAAACAATGACTTAAGCTCAATTTTATGGTATGGATTAAAGACGTAGGTTAAATTAGCTAGGGCGCTGATGCGATTTTCCTTTTCGTAGCGCTGATCCATATATGCAAACCGAGGTTCTAGCGCAGCTGTAGGATTGGCAGCATCTTGCGTGAGGTATCGTGCGAATTCGCGCTCGTAATAGACGAACGATTGCGCATAATTCAATGCGGTCAGCAAACTTAAGCGTTGACCTTTAAAATTCCAGACTCGCACCATACTTGCACCAAAATTGATATCAGGCATCGCGGTCACTTGACGTGTACTCAAATCGTTATTGAGCAGGCGTGGTGCCGAGACTCGAATGGGATCGTTGAGGGATGAATTTCGCAAGGTCAAAGTCGATGGAAATGAACTGGGCAAAGGTCTATCCGAATTATCGAAACCGAACATATCGGTACCAGACATGCGGTTGTACACATAGGGTTTGAAACTTGTTCCAACGCGGTAGTTGGCCCCTAGAGAGAATATGGTAAAATTTTCATTTGTTGGAGCGCTTGTGTATACCTTTATCAAGCCTCCAGAAAAATCGCCGGGATTTTCAGGAGCACCAGATTTGTTGATCATGATCCTGTCCAAGACATTGCTCGGTATCAAATCAAAGGAAAATGTACGTCGATCTACCTCCGAACTTGGTGCGATTACATTGTTAAACATCACTTGGTTGTACCTTTCTGGTAAACCCCTCACAACGACAAAACGATTATCGACAATGGTTAAGCCGGGAATGCGGCTCATGACCTGTCCTGCATCCCGGTCTTGTGAAATTTTAATTTGCTGCTGTGAGATTCCGCTGACAACTTGATGGGCTTTTTTTACCTCTGCAATAACTGCAGTTTGCGTATTAGCGAGCTGTTTTGCTTCTACAACGACTTCATCAAGCTCTTTTCCCTCACGACTTAGACCCAGCTCTAGCGTAACGACTTGATCAGCCTGTATAAGTACATCTCGGACGGTCAACTTCTGATAGCCGACATAAGACAAAATAATGCTGTACACCCCAGGCTCCAGCGCATTCCATGTAAAAAAGCCTTCATTATCGGTCAATGTGGTAATAGTTGTATTGGCGATAGCGACTGTTACCCCTTCGACAACCTTCCCTCCCGTTAAGTCCGTCACCCTCCCTTTTAACACACCTGTCTGTGCTAAACAAAAATTTGTTAGCCATGTAAAAAAGATAAATACAAGAACCTTTGGTTTCATGAAAATTATGTTATTTAATCAATTAACCAAAAGTAGACGCAGACTATTATTGGAATATTAATAGAATGTTATAAAATAAATATATTTCTCAATGAGACAAATTATATTTCAAAAAATGATATAATTAATCATAAGTAATAAAAAAAACAAGAATTAAAGCACAAGCCGTAACACAGCAGTGCAGCAGACCAGTGGCCTATTGATTATTTAAAGTATGAAGCAATGTTAAGTTTTAATAATCAAGCGTCACTGCAGAAGAGCAGAACCCAAAAAAGCTTAGGTAGCGCCCATCAGTTGCCTAAATCAAAAGCCATAGACCAAGCATTATGTAGCAAGTGCACCTGCTATGCACGCAATCCATCAGTAACCAAAGCTACACTGGGTTACTGATTTTAAAGAGAAATGGAGGTAAACGGTGCTTAACTTATCTGACCATTGTCCCGAAGTGCTTTAAGCATCATATCGCTTAAGCCATCTGCCAGACGACGGCGAAGGAAGAGCCTATTCAAGGCTTTAAACCAAAAATTTCCAACAATACTGTTCAGCACCGATTCCAAGCGTCTTCTAACCGCTGTTCGATAGCGTTTGTTAAAGTCGCTCTCCGCCATTCTTGGAAAATCTAGAAAATCCAACTGGGCGTCCGCACCGAACATGGCCTCGTCGACCTCATTTGTGCGTGCTTTAAGAACCCTAATGTCAGGGATAATCGGAAAAAACCGAGGGCTATTGATATCAAACTGCTGTTCGAAAATAGCGAAGCGATCCATCGCTTTATCATGTGGCACCAGCCCCAGTTTGTGTTGAACATCCGTTTCTGGCACTGCAAAATAATAGCGTAAAAAGGCTTGGCAGTTCAAGCGCCCCAGGTGGTAATCATGCTCGCGAAACGATCGCTGCATAAATCCGGCAAATCCGCTAAAAGGGGCCGATGCCAAGTGATTTTTGACTGCACTAATCACCTTGCCCAGCTTCATTTTCCGTACGGGCTCGACGAGAAATTTCGTGTGGTCTCGTCCCTCGATGGCATCCAATATGCCATCTTGATTGAACATCGCTTGATTGCGCAAAGATTTGAACATTCCTTTTGCCACCGTGATCAGATCAGGGCGCGGATTAACTTCATCCACATCGTGATCGCTATTTGGAAAAGGGTCTATCATGACGACGGCATAGCGATCGTCCAACGCTGGATTTTTTTCGCGCAACACCTTCAGTCCTATGGCAAACGGCTCGTTGTTGATCAATCCACCATCGATAGAGTTAAAGCGATACACCTCCTCTTCACGCACCAAGGGCTTTACACCTTGTCGTTCGCCGAAGAGATACTTGGGATAGCGATTGACGAATTCCTGAGCGATAGACACCTCACGGGACTTCAGGCCTATGGGAAAGGCCGCAGTACTCAATGTCGCTTCCTTGAGGTAGTTCATGTCCTGTGGATTTTTCAGATCGAGCACATAGTAGAGATCATCGCCCGCAGGAATCCCTGCGGCTCGCTGCTCATGGGCCAGTTTATACCTAAAAAAGCCAGCGTGGCTGGTGATTACCGGGCCTGCCTTTTTGAAGCCGCCAAAGTCAATTTGAAAGTTCATACCCCGTAAATTGGTGGTGGTTAGGATAAGGTCCAAATCGGGGGCAATGTAAGGCGGATAAGCGATAGGCTCCTTTAACTGCAAAGCACGATCTGCAATGGCATCGATAGGATCTGAATTTAGGAGCGCCTCGGGCTTGTCTCCTTTCTTCAACTTCTTCAAATCGCTCTTGGCGAGCATCTTTTCAAAGGTATTTTCTATTTGATCGTCCGCCATATTCACCCAGCTTTCATAAAAACGGTTGTTCACTCCGTTAGGGTTATCCTTGTTCACCGGCCGGTAAGATTGGTCGACCAGATTGAGCATGGTCAACGCACCGGTAATACCACCAGCAGACGAACCGCTGATCACATCGATTTCTACCTCATGCATTGGCAGACTATGATCATAGTCAACATGCCCTATACCCAATGCTTTATTTCTTTGCTTCGCCTTCTCCCACAATTCCATCGTTTCCAACAAATAATCCACAACACCTGCCGTAAAAGCGCCGGCAGATACCGCTCCCGCCATTGTTAGGCAGATTTTGAACTTCTGATTTTCAACCATTAATCCGTATTTTTTAA
Source organism: Sphingobacterium bambusae (assembly GCF_033955345.1). Taxonomy (NCBI): domain Bacteria; kingdom Pseudomonadati; phylum Bacteroidota; class Sphingobacteriia; order Sphingobacteriales; family Sphingobacteriaceae; genus Sphingobacterium; species Sphingobacterium bambusae. The sequence goes on along the minus strand of NZ_CP138332.1, from coordinate 4,060,478 downwards.
CTAAAAAATTGCAGGCAATTTAACCACGACGCAATATAGGAAAACGAAGTAGAAGGAGCAATAAAAAACAGAAAATAGTCACAACTTAATGAAAAATCAACAGTTTAAAGCACACCATCATAGCTCGACGCTAACGAATCCAACCGACGGATGATTTTATCCTTTAAGTGTCAGCGTAGTAGGGATTAACTCGTTTTGCCTTTGAAGGTGGCATAGATGGCCATGGCATGTCCATGCCCCAGTTCAAAGTCGTTCTTCAGCCAATTGGTGATTTCGGTTGCTTTCACAGATTTATTCAATTCGCCATCGACTATAAATCCTTTCTCGGTGGCGAGCTGTTTAAAATCTTCAGGCGTCTTGCCCGTTTTTTGATGAATATTGTCAATATAAGCTTGGAAAGACATAATGTTCGCGTTTACTATATAATGGTATAACGAAGTTAATCATTTCATTTTTCTTCGCAAACGAAGAGCCAGCGACAAATGCATCAGCCTATCCCTTATTTTTCTAGATATATCGTTTTTTGTTCAGCAGCAGATCTTTTTGCTGCATCTAAAATAGCAACCGCAACAACATTAACGGGCAAACCATAACAGTCAAACTCCTCCAGCTGCACGGTACCCTTGACAACGGCAGCAAGCAGGGCAAAAGGGTCGTCAAAAGGAGGTTTGCGTGCAGGCAGTATCCTTGATTCCTCTGCAGCGCCTTCGTCGAGGCGGTAGCGTAATGTTGTCGCATCGACAGCGGTCGCATAACCCTTCGTACCATACACCTGCATATCCTTACGGGAAAAAGGCCAATTCCATGATGCTTGGATTACACATTGAGACGTCGGATATTGCAGGATGATTGTTGCTTCGTCATCCACCTCGGTGTAGATATGTGGCTTATTTTGATGAACGACAGCAGTAACCGAAAGGGGCTTTTGCCCAGCCATCAGCCACGTCATTAAATTGGCGCCATAGCAGCCAAAATCAACAAGGGCTCCAGCTCCGTTTCGTTTCGGGTCGGTCAGTATGTCAAAAAATTCTTTGCTTACTCCTATTTCTTTAGGCCCCTGATGTCCGTCGTTCACCGTCACCTTTCGTAGCTCGCCCAACTTGCCGGCATCGAGCATAACTTTCGCCTGTTGATTGCTTTCGTACCAAGAGGTTTCAAAATTTGTCAACACGTGGATGTGGTGCCTACTTGCAAGCTCCTGTATTTCCAATGCTTCATCCAAAGTCGTCGCTAGCGGTTTCTCCACCATCACATGCACCTGCCTTGGCGCACAGACCCGAACGACCATCACATGCTCACTGATGCCTCCAAATGCAGAAACGGCATCCGGCTTTGCCTGATCGAGCATGCTTTCCATATCGGTAAAAAACAAAGACTTATCTATATGGTAGCGCTTTGCATAGCGATCAATTAAATCAGGATTGGTTTCGAAGATGCCTACCAGTTTCACATCACCTTTATGCTGTCTATTAAATATCCAATCTACATGTCCATGACTAAGACCGGCAACAGCCAGTCTAAGCGGTTCCTGCCCCAAAACGACGCTGGAAACCATGATGAACATGAAAGTCAACATGTTTGCTTTTATCATATGCTAGCTTGCTTAAATATACACCGTCTACAAAAGACTTACAATATAGCATTTTATTTGCCCCATAGGGTTACGCAATCTATATCTTGGCCTAAAAACAAGGCAACCTGCGCATATCATATGCCCGTTTGGTAAACGATGATATACGCAGGTTGCCCGCATTAAATAGGTATTTGTCTTACTTCAGAAAAGTTGCAAAATCAGCGATGGGCAACCTTACTTTAGACATATTGGCTAGATAGTCATTGGCTGCATCGCGGTAGCCCAACGAAAGAACAACCGCTGCGTGAAGCCCCTTATCGGTCAACCCCAACAGTTCGTCAAATTTCGCAGCATCAAAGCCCTCCATCGGTGTGCTATCGACTTTTTGTTCGGCTGCAGCGATCAACGCTGTACCTAAACCTATATAGGCCTGTTTATTTGCCCATGCGGCGTTAGCCTCGGCACTTTGTGTGGAAAAAAAGCTCACCAAGGCTTTCTTAAACTCGGCCATGGCGCCCGCCGGAAGATTTCTTTGTTGCTCGGCCATGGCCACATACTCATCAACGTAGGTCAACGAGACATCGTTGAAGGCTGCAAAGACTAGCAAGTGAGACGAATTAGCAATCTGCCCATTAAAGGATCCCTCGCCTAATTTCGCTTTTAAAATGGGATCGGCAATTGCAAAAACACGATAGGGCTGTATGCCACATGATGAAGCGGTAAGATTAATGGCCTCTAAAATTTGTTCGATCTTCTCATCACTTACCTTCTCTTCTGTATACTTTTTGGTGGCGTAACGCCATTTCAAATGATTAATTAATTCCATATATGCTCTTATTTTTTGTCAAAAGTAAAGGTATTGTATGTAACTTTGACACTTGGTAACAAAAAGTAATAGTGACATTTGGGTAACCAACAGACAAGTATGAAACCAGATAACAGCATAACAAAAGAATGTAGTCAAACGATTTTGGCAATCAGCGACACGATGGAAATCCTGAGCGGAAAATGGAAAGTGTCCATTATTGCCTGCCTTTGTTTCCACACAATGCGCTACTCCGAATTATTGCGGGATATCAAGGGAATATCGGGCAAAATGCTGAGTCGTGAGTTGAAGGAACTGGAAGTGAATGGTTTGATCGAACGCATTGTCCTTCCCACATCGCCCGTGGCTGTGGAATATAGAATAACCGAATACGGAACTTCCTTAAAGCATTTAACGCAAACCATTGCCGAATGGGGATTCAACCATCGGCAACGCATTATAGCGCAAATGGAAAGGACCGATGTTCCAGCAGCGGCGCCGGCGGTGATCTAGTAAGCGAAAAAGCTATTTGGATAAAATAGGGGCACACCATATCGCCCATGAATTATGATTGTGGCCCTCCATGTCATTTGTTCGAAGTTCTAAATAGTGGACTGCGTCAATATCAACGTCAAAGAAAAAGGTCTCATTACCTTTTAACTGTGCTGACGAAGCCAAGATTTTACCATCGCCTACGATATGGAACTGCGCTCCCCCCTCTTCATGAGCACCGTCGCGAAGACCGGCCATGACCTGAATTCGTTTCCATTTTCCATTAACATTGAACCTATAGAGCGATGGAGAGTGTGCATATAGCCCCTTATCATACAACTGTCCATTTTTAACCAAAAAGAAGCGTGTATCTGATTCTGAACTGAAATAATTTCTGGCGGGAACCTCCCAACCGACATAGGCTTCCTCCCAAATAGCATCAGAAAGAGATACAACTCGATCAGGATAGGTATCTAAATCCACAAAACGCTCGTTGTCCAATATTTTGCCTATGATGTCTAGCTCTTTTTTATTCTTTGTTCGATCTTTTTCCAGCTCTTTCTTCAATTCTTCGGCTAACGTATTACCATATCGCTGCATATAGACAAGTTTTGCATTTCCTGTCGAGGCGAACATGTATTTACGGGTCAGCATTGTACCGTCCGTCCAAAGAAATAGCAACACGACTTCATAAGGTTTTGCAAACTCAAAAACAGGAAGATCAAATTCCGCGAGGGTATCGGCAGACAGTCTCGCCATATAGCTATTGTTGAAGTACTCACTACCTTCGATCGGTCGAATCAAAGCAACTACTTGAGCGGGGGTCCGCGGCGAATAGTAGCTCAATTTCAATTTAGCTCCTTGTGCATCTTCTGTATATATGTAAGCATGCACTAAAAACTCATGAAGAAAACTAATCGGCTTACTTTGCCTTGAAAACAAAGGGTGTACAGCTAATTGCTCGATGCCAGCTCTGGAAAAAGCGGAGGTTCTTCCAATGTTCCACTGATCTTCTCGATAATGCCGACTTCCATGCTGCCCCATCAAAGAAATAAAACGAGGATCACGCCATTCTATAGGATGGCCGAAGTCATGATGGAGGCCAAAAAAATGGCCCATTTCATGGGCTATCCCTCCGATGTACCAGCTATTAAACTCGGCAACCGAACACTGCTTTCCATCAACCGCCATTTCCGAAAAAGACATGCTCTGCACAGTATCTGTTAGGTTCTTGACATCCAAAAGATCGCAATCAACGACAATACATAGGCCTGATCGTGCACCTCCTCTACCATAGTAAGGTGAGTGGAAAACATAGCTGCCATCTTCGTTTTTGTAACCAAGCGCGGTGATTACAAGAACGTGATCATTGTCCATATCGACCGTTCCTGCAAGTGAAGCAGATATTTCCCGTTCGATTTCGGCTCCGGAGTGTATTCCATAACGCGACGCTTCTTTTTGTCCTTCTACGACATGCAGTTTAAGTCGTTCATCCTCCTCCATTTCGAAAGGTATCCCCTCGATAAATTTGCCCTGCTTTGCAAACTCCTCTGCATAGAAACTACTCACATCTTTGAGTGTTCGATCTAACCGATCCTTCCATCCCAAAAACGGTAGCTGCCCTTTCCCATGAAAGTATACAACTTTCACTTCATCATTGGATATCAATTGCATCGTATCAGCCTTGGAGACATTAGAGCCCCCTATGCTTAAGCGATGATTTCGCTCATAAGCCGATAAAGAGAAAGAATAGATAAAACCGAGTATACATAGTAAGACTGAAACGATCTTATTTGATTTGGCAGCGGGCATAATGGTTAATTATTTTCATAAAAATAGGAATTACAAACAACAAAACACGATGTAACCCAAATTTTTAATCAACCAAACATGGATAGTAAACATCTAAATCAGTATCGTTTCACGCCAGCTTCTTTTATCTATATGGCGTACATTATCGCAGTGTTTACTTGTTAGCAAATAAACCAACAGATATTGAAGTTCTCGATCATTTTTATCCCCTTTAAATTCTTTGATCGTGATGGCATTACCATAATTCGTCCTAGATTTTTCAGGTGTATCGTCAACTATCCAGATATCTGTTAGTTTAAAACCGCGCTTTTTCAACTTCCTGAGTTGTTTTTCATACACATACTCATCCAACTCACTATTGTATCTACGCGTACATCGCCCTCTAGCCCATACCAGCTCTAGCGGTACTTCTTGAGGAACAATAGACTTAATCAGATATTCAACATAGGCCTCGCCAGCCGATGACCAAATCCCTATCCTAAAACCCGATGTCACTAATTGAGATAGCAGTTCATTCAAGTAGGGACGTACATAAACGTAATAATGATCAAAGACAAAATCCTCGTTGATGGTCAGCTTCTTCGTGGTCGCATGAACCAAGGTTTCATCTAGATCAAATACCACGAGCTTTTCTGCCATACGAACATTTTTTTGATGACAACGGGATTTTTTAAGATTTTACGGCATATTTCTTTAGCCAAGCGAGCGCACCATCCGTTTCCATCCAAATATGCTGCGCGAAATAAACGTAGTAATCCGCTTCATTTTTATCGCCAAAACCGTGATGCCCGGGAAGATTTTCAACTCCTTTTTTAGACAGGAGTCCAGCTGCTACAAATTTGTTCTGCTTTACGGCTTTTTGAAGTTTTTTGTTTGCTGCATCCGTTTCCCCCTCTGTCTTGAAAGCAAATAGGGCATGGTTGAAAAGCGAAAATGCCATCTCGCTTTCTCCAAACATGTTGGCGTATTTCAGAAACTTCTTACGCTCGTTAAGCTCTATTAAGTAGAGCATCAACTGATCTCGAACCCCTTGATTATCGTTTTTGTTCAGGACAATCATTTCTTCGAGAATGGCAACACATTCTTCTACATCTCCCATGACGTATAAACAATCGGAATAGTGTTGCAAACAGCGCATAAAAGGTCGTGTTTCATGAAAGCCCCAAAATGAACCTTTGTGCTCCTTCAAATACTTACCGCCAAAAATCGTTCTACCTATTGCTATCCCCTTCTCATAAAATACCGCAGCAATTTCAGCAACACTCTCCTTCGAGGCAAGAAACTCGTAAGCTTCAATACAGTTGCGATCGAGCTGAAGTGCCATTTCAATCCGTTGCTTTGCTTTGGCCGGCGGAAGTTCATATGCTTCAAAAACCAAATCTTGAGCCTGTTGTTGGTCGCTTAGCATATCCTTGGAAAAGGATGGAACTTCTTTACCTATAAGACCATCCATAAATTTGCGCATATCTGCATCGGATTTAAAATCTTGAGCAGCGAGTAGCCGCTGCAGATCGCTCATCATTTTATCGTGTGATTTGTCCATTATCAAAACTAATAAAAGGTTTATACAATAGGACTATCTCAATAAAATTCTTTGTCCGCATAACACTTCTAGTTACTTGTAAATCGCAATTAAGCACTGAAGATACGCTCCATCGCTCGTCAAGAATCCTTGTTTACTTGCTTGCTTTAGCGTTCTTATCTTGAAACTCCTTCCGGTAGGCTACTGGCGTCATTCCAAATTCCTTTTTGAATAACCGTATAAAAGCGCTCTCATTATCAAAGCCACATTGGGGCACGATGTTGCCCACCGTGCTCGTTGACTTCTTTAGCAGCAAAGATGCTCGTTTCAACCGTAGACGCGTCAGGTATTGCAATGGTGTCATTTCATAGGCGCTGCGGAAGATGCGGATAAAATAATATGGAGAAAGCTGTGCTATATCTGCCAGTTGCGCAACGGTGATTTTCTCTTCCGGATGTTTGCTCATATAAGACAAAGCGAGTTTCAGCTTTTTATGCAGGTCTTTTTGGGTTGCTTCGTATGTCGCTGGTATCTGTTTTTCCGTTTGATACTGAGGCAATTCAAACCAAGGTCTCTTTGGCCGCGAGGGAGGATAGCCATGCTGCTTGCGAAATTCTTTACGCTCTGCAGTGAAATTCCACCAGTTCAGTTTACTATCTGGATGATTGGCAACATGTACCACAAGCCGAAACTGATCTTCAACACATGAATCTACCCATACCCCTTGTTGTCGTTCATATTGGTTGGTGAGCGTTGCGCCGTCTTTTCTTTTTAGATCTTTAAGGGAATAATATCCCATTCCTATCAAGTCGTGCGCAAAGCGTATCCCAATTGAGGGAATACTTTGCTTTACAAATATTTGTTCCGCCCGAAAGAAATGGTTCGGTAAAAAGATGTCGTCATCATCCATAATACTGACTAATTCAACATCATCAGTAATATGGGTCAAAGCATCTCTGTAAATACTTCCTACATTATCATATAACTCGCCTGTATTATAATCTAGATAGTTATTTATAAGATTCACTTGTGGAAAATTTTCAATTTCAATTGGGATATGTGCATTATTGAATATCAATAAGCTTTTATTCTCATAATCTTGGTTAAGGAAGCACGTCAATAACCTCTTGAGATATGAAAACCTACCGTTTGTACATGTTAACCCCATAATCTTTCTCATATACTTGAAAAACTGGTATATAAATTTATATAATGGTTGTCGTGCCTGTTGTCGTTGTCACTTTAGTACAAGCAGCTGAATCTTCATATGGAAACCAAGATTTTGTTTGATTAGTATTAGTTGGATTTGTGGGACAAACTGTAACATGCGATTCTAGTATCGTAAATATTGTATCATCACCTCCTTTTGCTGTTTTGGCAATCTCGGGGTCTAGCTCTGTAAGAGACTTCGCAGCATATATACTATAGTATAAATGTGCCTATTTGTAGGTTAAAGATGATAGCTTTCTCTCTTGAGCAGCATACAATTGCGCTCGAATACCTAGCAAAGAAACTGTAACAGCTATCTGTTCTGTTAAACATGCTAGGACTTCAAGCAAAACACCTAGAACTTCTTTTCTAAAGTCTAGCTGTTTCTTCGCAAGTGCTAGCATAATTTTGTTAAACGCTAGCATGTAGATTGTAACACCTAGCATTTCTTCCAGAAAGTCTAGAACTTCTTTTGGACATGCTAGCATTATTCTCAGAACAGCTAGCACTTTTATTAAAACATCTAGAACTTTTGTCAGAACAGCTAGCACTTTGATAAAAACATCTAGCACTTTTCACAGAAATGCTAGCATTTCTGTGAAAAGTGCTAGACTTTTTTCAAACGAACAAAGCAGCCATTTATCGGCCTTTAAACCTATTTAAATGCATGTTTTATGCTAAAAAGCAGGAAAAATGAGCCACGCATTTTTTTTGAGGTTTGTAGCATTTTGGCTCGATTATCCTAGTTTTACTAGCCGTAACCCTGTAGCTTTGCACCCAAAAAAATCCAAAGAGTGGATCATTAAAATACGGACGACTATAGTTGTTCGAATAAAATCTTTCTAATGAGGTTCAATCTGTTTTCCGTACGCTCCTAAAATCGAATATTTTGTGTTTGCTAAATGCGGCGGCAACCTGTGAAGGTGGCAGGATTGCTTCAGCCCCGCAAGCCCCAAACTCACACCCTGAAGCTCCAGCGGATCGAACCACGGTTCGAATCTGCCGCCCACAAAAAAAGCCCGACTTTCGTCGAGCTTTTTTTGTCGGGGTGGCAGGATTCGAACCTACGACCTCCACATCCCAAATGTGGCGCGATACCGGGCTACGCTACACCCCGAAAAGGTATCACCTTTGTTTTGTGTGGCACAAATATACGGCACAAAAAACATCTTTGCAACAAGCAAAAACAAAAACTATCTAAAATACTGATAATTTGGTTTATATATTTTGTATAACATATAAATCGAGGCTAGCAGTGATCGAAAATCCATTAACATACCGTACAGCTTGCTATCCTGACCACGGCAAGCCCAAGCTCATTATTCCTTGATAACATGAAACTTAACCTATTATTTTACTACGCAAACCCAATTTTTCGGATTTTTTTTAAATTATTTCTGATTTTACTATTGATTATACAGATTATCCACTATATTTGTGATGTTATTTTTATTTAATCTAAATAACAAAGCACATTATCTCTTCTCAATACGGTTGTCGCGAGCCCTCTACTCGTGACAACTTTTTTTATATCCACCCGTACAAAACAAATCCCAAAAACGCTCGTTATAAATACAAGTAGTAGCAAAACTTTACTATTAAGCTATTATCGAGAGATTAGAATAAAAAATTTTGACGACAACATTAATAGGCAATACGCCCATTCGACGATGCGATTTTCTTTCGACGTTGTATTGCACCAATATCTTCATCAAAGAAGAGTTTCATAACCTAGGGATGTCTGCAAAAGACCGGCCCGCGTTTTTCATGATTCAGGATGCCATTGAGCGACAACGTATACAGCCCGGAGGGACATTTGTGGAGGCTAGTAGCGGCAACACGGGATTGGGTATTACACTGATAGCCAAACAGCTCGGCTATCAGGCTAAAATTTTTGTATCTAAAAGCTGCTCGCAAGAAAAAATCAATACACTGCTCCAAGCAGGCGCAGAAATAGAGATTTGCGAGAACTCCAATGGCCTACATGACTTCCACTCTACCCAGTTTCATGCACAGTCTTATGCAGCGACACATCCCAATGCCTATTTCACCAATCAGTATTACAACACGCAAAATATTCGTGCACACTACAAAACCACGGGACCGGAAATATGGGAGCAAACAGCAGGAAAGGTCACCCATTTCCTAAGCGGTGTGGGTACGGGCGGCACCATCTCTGGTGTCGGTCGTTTTCTAAAAGAGCAACGACCGGATGTGTGCATTTGGGGCGTAGAGCCTAAGGGATCGATCCTTCAGCATTACCTAAGCCATCGCCGTACGCCCGAGAAAGTCGTACCTTTTGATGCCATAGAAGGCATAGGTCGAAACTTTGTCCCTGGATCGTTTGATCCACAACAAGTCGACCATATATTTCAAGTAGAGCAAGAATCCACCAAGGCCATGGCTCGCCTATATCGGGAGAAAACAGGCATCTTAAGCGGCTTTTCCAGTGCGGCGTTGTTAGCCAGTTTAGCCTGTCACCGCGAAGAAATGGGCTTCACACCGGAGCATACGGTGTTGCTTTTTTTTCCGGATCATGGCAGCCGCTATGTGAGCAAGCTTTACTCGGACAGTGCCGATTTTCAAACAGCAACAAAAACAGTTATCCGTTAAGTATGGAACATTTCGATGATATAGCCATACCTATCTCATGGCCTGATAAAACGGCGCGTGGTGACGAAAAGTGGATGGCTTTTTTAAAACGGATCGGTATTGTGAAAAACTTAAACTTCCGCGTAGGGCATGCCGCTATCCTGCTGGTCGAGCGCTCCACCGGAAACATCCGATATTTTGATTTTGGCCGCTACTTGGTGCCGCGTGGTTACGGACGTCCGCGATCGGCGCATTTTGATCCCCGATTGGTCGTACATACACGAGCGCTATTTAGCGCGAGCGGCGAAATAGAGAATCTAGCGGCTATTTTTGAAGAATTGTCCGCAAATGAAGAAGCAACGCATGGAGGTGGGAGAACGCTATTTTCCATCTGCCAAGGCATCTCCTTTGCCAAAGGACAAGCCTATGCCGAGCGCTTGGTATCCGAAGGGCCTGTACTGTATGGCGCTTTTGCGCAAAACAATAACAGCTGCTCTCGCTTTGTAGCGCAGATACTCACGGAAGCCATGCCGATCAAAGATCCACGACGGAAGAAAATCCTGTATCCCGAATCACTGAAAGCTAGCCCGACTAGCAACGTGGTAAATGCGGCAGCAGATTATAAAGTTTGCTTCCATCAGCAGCAGGCAATACAAACGGTACCTATGGACAGAATCGCATCCATGCGCTTCCAGTTCGATCTATTAAAAGACAATTTCAGCCGTACGGGATCGAAGAGCCTTGCTGCCGACGACATTGCCGGTATGGTGCAATACAGCGAGCGGCCGATCGCAGTTCCTGCGCATGCACAGTGGATCGGCGGCATTGGCGAAGGTGCTTGGTTTAGCTTGGAACATTTGGAGGGGCGAATCTATCTTATTCAGAAACATGATGCTCATGGGCGCCTGCTATACAGCCGGGAAATGGAGTGCCTGCAGGACTTTTCGATATGTAATGCCTATGCTTTCACCTATCATTTTACCTTTGACAGCCATAGCATCAGCCAGAAGGGCCAACTATTTTTATTCCGTACCCTTGCAGCGGACAAGCAAACGACAAATTTACAACAGGCCAGTAAGGCCATATCATAAAATCAAATGGAATTAACACTTTTAAAAGCAAAAATTCATACGGTAAAAGTTACCGAAGCAAACGTAGCCTACAATGGATCAATCACCATCGATGCCGATCTGCTCGATGCAGCAGGCATTAAGAAATATGAACAGGTGTACATCAACAATGCGGTCAATGGCAGCCGTATTATGACCTATGTGCTTCCCGGCCAGCGCGGCAGTGGCGAAGTATGTATGAACGGAGGAGCAGCATTGCATGCAAAAGTGGGCGACACCGTTCACATCCTCTCATTTATCAACCTTTCGCCAGAAGAAGCGGATAGCTATCAGCCCACATTGGTATTTACCGAAGGTAACAACCAGATCAAGTCGGTAGAGCAATACAATTACTAAATAAAAAGGTTGCACTTCCTTGACAAGGTGGTGCAACCTTTATGATGCCGATCATATTTTTCTGCTGTCGTGTCACTAACTTTGTAAAAAAGAGGCAGGACATGCGCAACACAGACATACAAACATTGGACGATATACGGCTATTGGTAGACAGCTTCTACGGCAAGGTGCAGCAAGACCAACAGCTAGGACCGATATTTCAGACGAGCATACAGGATCGATGGCCGCAGCATTTATCCAAGATGTATAGCTTTTGGCAAACTATCTTATTGGATGAACATACCTACAATGGTCGTCCCTTTCCACCCCATGCCCGGTTGCCGATAGACAAAGCACATTTTGAGCGTTGGCTGCAGCTGTTTCATGAAACCGTGGACGAGCTCTTTCAAGGAACAGTGGCCGAAGAGGCTAAAAGCCGAGGCAACAAGATGGCGGCCCTATTCCAAATCAAACTGGAGCACATCCGACAATCGCCCTTCCCTCCCCTGCTGTAAGCGCTTGATGTAAGTTGCTTTTTGCTTAGCGCTATTGCTTGATTTGATCAACTTGCTGATCGACCAAATAGAGCAAGGAGGCCAGAGCTGCAACACCCGATTGCAATTCCCGTCTATCTACCGCCTCGAACACATCTTTTGCCGTGTGGTGGATATCAAAATAACGGTGTGGATCGGGTCTGAAATTAAACATCACCGTACGCGGAAAATGTTCACCCCACACGCCGGAATCTACCCCCGGACTGCCCTGCAAGAAACGTGAAACCCAAAATTTCTGTTCGAACAGCGGTTTCCATTGCTGCTGTATCCATGCTACGGCAGCTGCCGACGCTTTGATATCAAAACCGCGTGGTGCAAAGCCTCCCGCGTCGCTCTCAATCGCTGCAACCATCTTTTCCGATCGCGCTTTTGCGCTTTCACCATATTTTACGGCGCCGTGCACCCCATTTTCTTCATTCATGTAGAACACTAGCCGTATCGTATGTTTAGGCTTATAGCCAAGCGCCATCAACGTGCGGATAGCATCCAGTGTGCCCATCGTTCCGGTGCCGTTGTCGTGCGCACCTTCGCCAACATCCCAAGAGTCGATGTGTCCACCAATGGTAATAATCTCATCGGGATGCTCCGATCCTCGCCACTCGGCAATCAAGTTGTGTGTTTTGACCGAGCCTTTCCAAGCCGAAGTATTCTGTAAGAAAACCTGGCTGTGGGCATCTTCCTTCAACGCGGCGCTCAGCTTCTGCGCGCTAACCGCAGAAATGGCAATAGCCGGAATGCTATCAATTCCGGCAACATATCGCGTCCCTCCGGTATGCGGATAATCATCGGCAATGGACGAAGACAAGGACCGGAAAAGGTAGGCTACCGCGCCGAGCTTCGCCGCTTCCGCAGGCCCACGGCTCCTTTGGCTGCTGTTCAACCCATAAGCTACGCCGGTTTCCACCATAGACTCATCCCAAGGCTTGTTTACGAACACGATCTTTCCACGAACCGCATCACCATGCTGGCGCAGCTCGCTTAGCAACTCCACCTCCAGCACCTCCGCTGTTAGACCTCCCTTTGCCGTAGCCACGGAACCGCCCAAGGCCAACACCTGAAGAGGTTCTTTCGTACGCTGCAGGTAAGCCACCTCAGGCGCGCCGCGATCCCAATAGGGCACGTCCACGTCTTGCAGATAAACCTTATCGAATGCCATCGCATCCATGAGCGATTTCGACCAAGTCACCGCCTGCTCCGCCTTTTCCGATCCGGCTATGCGGTTTCCAATATGTTTCGTTAAGTAGTGTAGATTCTCATAGGCTTTACCCTGCTCAAATGAAACACGATAAATGTTATCCAACATAACGGAATCTTGCTGCCCCAAGACCGTGCCTAAACTACCCGTAAAAAAAAGTACAGCAGCAGCTATTTTTTTCATATGTGATGTATGTGTTTTAAACCAGATGGAACCCCATGTGGTATATGTTTGCTTTTATGTGCGGGCTACAGAAATAGATCAAGAATGCACCGTATTTTTTAGAATGCTAAACATAAGTATTATTTTTGAGAATGGCTAGAGCTTTACCGAGACCACCGAAGCAGGTGGATTTGCATGCAGATGCTTTTTTACACGAGATTGATCGCTATGAAGCGGATGAACTGCTTGCTGCATCCATCGATCTACTTCGTGAAAGCCTTGATGCCGCCATTTACTGGGGCTACGCCGAGATACGCTTTGTACATGGAAGAGGCAAAGGCGTACTGCGCCAAGCGGTATACGAAGAGCTGGCCTATTATCGAGAGAGCGGTGCCGTCGTACGCTACCATCCTGCCTACCACAACGAAGACATCGTGGTTGTGGTGATCGGTCTATAGGATGCGACCACGATATAGTATCTCCTTACGTCGTACAATTCGTATTATAGTTTGACGCGATAGATGCTGTATGGGAAAATTGTTTGATCTGCTCCGCCGTTCCATTGCGGCAATTTATTGACTTGCGCGCAGGAAAAATACAAGTAACCGTCGCTACCGATACCTAGCGAATCTGGCCAGATCAATCGGCTATCCTGCACGATCGTTTCTATCTTGCCGTCGGGCAACAGTCTCTTTATGCTGTAGTCCAAGGACGATGTAAGGTAAATATTTCCTTTCTTATCCGCTACCAATCCGTGCGTAACCACCGTTTCTCCCACATCCTCCACCTTTTGGGCGAGCTCGCTATCTGTCAGCGAGGCATCGGCTAAGTAGGTTGTCGAAATACGGTATAGATGCAAGGCATTGATCGGTTTAAAATAGAAATAGGCATTATCCTTGGTCAGGGCGATGCCGTTGACATTGGAACGAAAAGGCTTTCCATCTTTATCACGCATCTCACGGCCTTCGTAGGACAGCACAATAGCTGGATTGGCCGTTGTACTTTCCGAATTGGCCAGCAGCAATCGAGATTTTCCGCTCAGCAGATCTAGCACAACGATACCTGCTTGCCCCGGATCGGACAAATAAGCCAAGCGCTTTTCCGTATCGACCCGCACATCATTCAATCCCGACTTGGCTTTATTTAGATCCTCAAAATGATATTGGCGAACCACTTTATCAGTTTTCAAATCAATCTGTAACAAATTAAAACGGCCCTCTGCAGCTTCATCCCTACCTTTTCCAAATACCGAGTTTCCAGCTCCCGGTTTTGAATCTAGCACCCACAGTTGATCTTCCGTATCCACGTAGATATCTTGCACATTGACAAAGCTGTCTTGCCCAGCATGTCCCGAAGCATTCCAAGACAAATCCGGATAAGCCAGCGGTTTGCCATCGACGATTTCCGTAAGTCCAAAGCGGTAGGGAGCGCGTCGCGGAAAGGAGACAAACAGCCGATTGTCGCTGGACACACTAACCCCGATAGGCTGTAACTCGCCAAAAGAGACCACCGTCTCTAAGCGCGGATCAGTTAGCTGCTGTGCGTATGACATGTGAAAACAAAAAGTGATAGCCGTAAATAAAAAAAGTAACCTCATGCGCGTAACCATATACTGTAAAAACAGCACGTTTTAAATAATGTTTATTTCCTTAAGGAGCAATGCTATGCCCTGTAAACAAAAGATGTTAAACGGCGTATCGTTTAACATCTTTTGGCTTATTTTGCCGGAATAATGGTAATCTTTCGAAACTCTACGCCGGTGTGGTCTCCCTGCAAATAAATAGGCCCGGGCTCGCCTTCTTTACTATCCAACGCCCCCCCAGTTATTCCAGGAATTTCTTGTTCGTTGATAATCGTCTTGCCATTGGCAACAATCGTTACGAGGCGGCCACGCAAAGTGATTTCATACCGATTCCATTCGTTTGGCCCGGCAGCAACCATCGCATTTGGCGATAGAAAGCCATACACCCCACCAAAGTACAGCGATCCGGGATGACGATCTTTGGGAGAATCTTCGATCTGCACTTCATAGCGCCCACGCAGATAGATGCCCGAATTGCCACCTTCTGCATAGCGGAATTCGGCTACCAGCTTGAAATCCTCAAATTTCTGCTCGGTGATCAAATTAGCCCCAGCCTTTACATTGATCAATATGCCATCTTTTACTGACCACTGGCTATCTTCCGACGATGTTTTCCATCCCGACAAATCCTTCCCGTTAAACAATTCTATAGCTTCGCCCCATTGTGCAACGCCACTGCGATCCAAGTAGGGCGCTTTTACGCCGGTATATGAAAAGGTATTTCCTTTGTTGCTGGTGATCGATCCCTTCAGCGTTTCGCCACTTAGCTCGCCCTGAATGGTAAAATCGCCTTCACCGCCTTCCCACTGCGGTGGAATAGTGAATGAGAACTTACCGTTCTCCAGTTTGATATGCGCTACCGGGCGGCTACTCCCGCTATCGCCCACATAGTAACCAACGAGGGTATTGAATCCAGACAATTTAATCTCTAGCCAGGATGGTACTTGTTTACCTTCCTTATCCACGGTAAGATCCCAACGGCCGATCAAACCTTTCGCTTCTTCAGGAATGGTCTGCGAGGCAGGATTATGCACTTCCTCTTCTTGCTTTTCATCCTTCGAAGCATTTGTACAAGCAGCGAAGCTACTTGCTAAAAGACTGGCCATAAGGCCATATCCTAGATATTTTTTTAACATATTACGTGGGTTAGTGTTCATAAAAACTAATTTAAAAAAATAAATCGAAAATCGGGACGTTTGCTGCAAGAGAATGACTCCCCAACAGCAAACGCGCCCCACAATTAGCGGAGCGCGTTCTTTATTTTTTCGAAGGCGAGCACTTAGCGTCGGCGAGGGAACAAGTTCTCGTCTCGCTTCGATGAATGTCCCTTTTTCCCTTTGTTTCTCTTCTGTTGACCTGGAGCGTATCGCTTTGCGGACTTTGCTCGATGTACTTTTTTTGCATGACCCGGCGGCATGTGTCTAGGGCCATGTGTATAGCAAGACGAAAAGCTAAATAGCATCGCACAAGCCAGCATAATTAATGTTATTATTCTCTTTCCCATAGGAGAGGCTTTACAAATATTAGGCCATTCGCGCTGGCTCTGAATCTCCGCTACTTGAAGATACCTTCCGTGGTCATCTGCACGCGTTTTAGGCTACCGTCCTTATTGTAGAACAAGCGATCGATACAGACAGAACGACGATAGCTTCCCCCCTCGATCTGCATGGCTCCGTTATGGTAAACGAAATACCAGTTACCTTTAAACTCGACGATAGCCTGATGATTGGTATTGCTGTTCCCCGCGATTTCATTGAGAATGCCTTTATACTGCCAAGGTCCTTGTATGCTCTTGCTCATGGCATAGGCAATCTTTTCCGGAAAACCCGTTGCATAGGAAAGGTAGTACCAATCGCCACGTTTATGTATCCAAGGTGCTTCTGTAAAGGACGGCAAGGAAACCGGCATAATATCGCCTTCAATTTCCGTCATATTCGGCTTAAGCTTCGCATAATAGCACTGTGTATTGCCCCAGAAAAGATAAGCCTGTCCATCATTGTCGATCCACACCGTGGGATCGATATCGTCCCAGCTGATATTCGTCCATTTGGTTGTCATGTTATTGCTGATCAAAGCCGATCCGCGGGCATCCTTGAAAGGACCAACAGGACTATCCGAAACAGCCACACCAATAGCTTTGCCTCGTTTACCATCGACATCTCGATGCTCGGTAGACACATACCAATAGTACTTGCCGTCACGTTCGATCACCTGAGACGCCCAAGAGCTGTTGCCTACGGCCCAAGGAAAGTCGCCTGTTTTCAAGGGGACAGCATGCTCGGTCCAGGTTTTCAGATCTTTGCTGGAGAACACAAGCCAATTGGGAATATTGTAGCCTCGGCCATCACCGGTATCTTGCCCTGCATAGAGATAAAAAGTATCACCCACAACGAGTGCGGCGGGATCGGCGGTATATTTGTGCGTAAAAAGCGGATTGCCTGTTACCGTAATCATGGTATCCTTTTTGGCAGCAGTTGTTTGCTGAGCTTGCGCTGGGATAGCCGTGATAAGTCCCAAGGTTAGCAATGTAAGCGTTGTTTTCAGTTTCATATGTAAATAATTATCTCCCGTGCTAGCTAGGCTCGGTTTGTTATTGGCCACGGGATAAAAATAAACAAATTAATATAAATGTCAATAAAACATTTATTATTCATATAGGCTCTTCTACTCCGCATGGAATAATGGAATAATTTTGATAAATTTAACACCTTAGAAGTGTTTGAACCATGAGCGAAGTCACGATAAAATCAATAGCCAAGGCATTAAACCTGTCGCCTGCGACAATTTCACGGGCTTTGAACGACAGCCATGAAATCAAACAGGCAACAAAAGACCGAGTGTTGGCCTACGCCAAGGCACACAACTACAGACCGAACACATTCGCCAAGAACTTAAAGACAGGAAAAACGAATTTAATCGGTGTGGTTATTCCTTTTCTATCGAGTCCTTTTTTCCTAGAATTTATTGAGGAGCTGTACAAGGCGGTGATACCATTGAACTACACCCTGCTCCCCTTCCAAACCCAAAATCGGGAAGAGCTGGAAAAAGAAGCTCTACTTTTTTTGCGGCAGCAAAATGTGGCGGGCATTATTATTTCACCGGCGCACGAGAATTCGAATGTGAGCCTGTTGGAAGATATACATGTGAACAGCTGTCCGGTTATTTTATTCGACCGAATACAGCATGGATTACGCACCCATAAAATAGGTATACACAACAGTATGGAAACCTATCAAGTTACCGAAGATTTGTTGCAAAAAGGACGTAAACGGATTGCTTTTTTATGCGGTAAAGATATCGGGAACACGAAAGATCGCATACGAGGCTACAAGAATGCCCTGCACAACCACGCGGTACCGTTTTTAGACAAATACATTATCTATGCAGATTACCAAGATCCCAACCAAGATATTGACGAAGAGCTGAAAACAACCTTATCCCGTTTAAAAGAGCAGGATTTATTGCCCGATGCTATTGTAGGCGGAACCGATACGCTATCGATTAAGATACTGGGGATATTGGCCGGATTAAAACTTCGGGTACCGGAAGACGTTGCCGTCATTGGATTTACCAACACCAATTTGGCAGACTATCTCGCACCGGCGCTGTCGACCATTAGGCAGCCCACGCAAGAGATGGCACGATTGGCCTTGGAACTATTGATCGAGCTGATCGAAAAAACAAGCAATCGAGCAGACCAAAACTTCAAGAATTTCCTGCTTGCAGCAACGACCACTTATCGACAGTCGACGCCTATCTAACATCAGGCTACAAGAAAGCAGGATCATCGGCCGCAACTCGGCCCGAGCATGCCTTTTTCACGTTATCCAAAGTCTTCTTCGCGATCTGGCTAAGCGCCTCGTCGGTGAAGAAGGCCTGATGCGCAGTGATCAACACATTGGGGAAGCTCATTAGTCGTTGCAAGGTATCATCTTCAATCACCGTATTGCTTAGGTCTTTAAAAAAGATCTTCTCCTCTTGCTCGTACACATCAATGGCCAATCCACCTAGCTTCCTACTTTTTAAAGCCTCGATAACCGAGAGCGTATCAATCAACCCTCCCCTGCTGGTGTTCAACAGTATCAGCCCGTCTTTCATCTGCGCCAATGATGCTGCGTTGATCAAGTGTGCCGTATCTGCGGTGAGGGGGCAATGCAGGGAAATAATATCCGCCTGCGCATACAGTTCTTCGAGCGTACAGTAACGAAGTCCTTCCCTTTTCAGCTCCGAATCTTCATACAGGTCATAGGCCAACAGTTGGCAGCCGAAGCCATGCATGATTCGACAAAAGGCCTTCCCAATCTTACCTGTTCCGATAACCCCCACCGTACGGCCAAAAAGATTGAAGCCCAACAGCCCATTTAACGAAAAATTCTGCTCTCGAACACGGTTGTATGCCTTGTGTGTTTTTCTATTCAGTGTGAGCAACATGGCCACGGTATGTTCAGCAACCGCCTCTGGCGAATAGGCTGGTACGCGGCAAACACGCAATCCATATTCTTTCGCCGCCGCCAGATCAACATTGTTGAAGCCTGCACAGCGCAGTGCAATAACTTTAACGCCTTTCTCTGCCAACACCTGTATGACGTGCCGATTGACCTTGTCGTTCACGAAAACACAGACTACATCCACGTCTTCGACAGCCTGCACGATATGTGGCCCCAGATGAGTTTCATAAAACTGATAGCTAAATTCGTTTTGCGCGTTTTCACGTTCGAAGAACGTACGGTCGTAGGGCTGGGTAGAAAAGAAAGCGATCTTCATATCTTTAAAGATAAGTAATAAAACATTCACTTTGGATGAGCAAATAGAAAGACTGACATCCGATATCCGCCAGTCTTTCTACGTTTTATTGATTAAGGCACAAAAACTGGAGCCTGATCGGGATGTGGATTCTGAACAAGCAGCCTGTTATTGACAACCTCCCTCTCTGGAATCAACATAATATGTTTACTGGAGTTTGCCGGGATGGTCAAGTTCAAATAATGACCGTCGGCGGTCGATTTGCTAAGCGGTTGCTGCAAGCGCAGTATGTCAAACAATTCAATCCCTTCCCCCCACATTTCCTTGCGTCTCTCGGTTAGAATAGCCGCAATCAACTCACTTTGGCTACCGGTAGTTGTCACGGTTGCGCCACGTTGATTCTGCAATGTATTCAGCACCTGCAGCGCCGTAGCAACATCGCCTTGACGCGCAGCTGCTTCCGCTTCCACAAGATACATTTCTGCGGCACGTAGATCATATAGCTCACTGTAGGGAGGCTCATCTTTAAGCTCTAGAAATTTCGTAGCGGCATACTTTCCCGTATACAGAGGGTTTGGAATAACGAGCAAACGTGGGTCGCCGGCCATTACCTCCTCAACAAAGTGGTTGGACGGCAAAATCTGCTCGGCTTGCCAAGGGGCGTTGTTCTGCCCAAAGTCAAACCAACAGGCAGGCGAGTCATACCACCAGTAGTCCTGCGGTCCTTGCGTGTAGCCCAAAACCCACTCATTGTTATCGGTCGAAAAACCCGCAGCATATTGCTGCATGGTCATCAATGGGTAGCTCGTCCGGATTGCGTTGGCATGAAGCTCTGCATTATCCCAATCTTCCATCGTCAAGTAGACCTGTGCCAAGAGGAAATCGACCACATCTTTATTATAGAAATTCTTATTCGGCCTATCGTAGCCTTCCAAAAGTTCAGAAGCTTGCGTAAGGTCGCCCACAATCTGTGTGTAGACCTCCGCTACCGAGGCCCGTGCTTGGGGCTCCAACTCGGCGGTCAACTGCAGGGGAACGCCCGGCTTATCCTTGGCCAGTGCATAGGTATGTTGGTACAGCCTAACCAGATTAAAGTAACAGCGTGAGCGCAAAGCCAGTGCCTGTCCTTTAATGGCGGCAATCTCGTTTTCATTTCCTGGAATATCGTCTACATATCCCAAGACGATATTGGCATTATTGATGACCTTATACATCGCCGTCCAAATAGCGACGGTTACCGCTCCGGTAGCGTCGTAGCGCTGGTTATTATAGGTATAGAAATTCCAATTGTTGCCCACCTGTTCTTGGTTGACCATCATATCCTCTCCGGAAACACTGGATAACAATTTAATGCCCAATGGGCTGGCTATATTCACGTTATTGTTCCCGTCGCGCATCAAACGATAGGCTCCTTGAAGGAGGATATTCAAACCGGTTACATCGTTAACAACGGTCGTATTAGTCAATGATGAGGCTGGTTCCTGATCCAAGAATTTATCACAGCTGCTGGTCAATAACGTTGCGCCTAAAAAGGCAAATGATAATATGCTATGGAGATTTTTCATGTACTGTATATCAAAAGGTTTATTAAAAGGAGATATTTACGCCCAATGTGTAACTACGTAATGCCGGCACGCCAGAAGTCGCATCGACCACGCCCATCGTCACGCCATAGTCCGCGTTATTACCAAAATTTTCCGGATCGGTACCGCGACGTTTAGCATTGCCAAATGTCAACAGGTTGTCGCCGCGGAAGTGCAAACGCATCGAAGCAAGCCCCCACTTGTTTGTAAGCGCACTTGGAAGCGTATAGCCGAACATCACATTCTTCAAACGCACGAAATCATTGTTGAACAAATATTGATCGCTGTATCGCGCATTGGAAAATGCGTCAAAAGTTCGGTAGGTATAGATCTTGGCAATATCGGTAACATCACCTTCCTGCTGCCAGCGGTTATCCAAGTTATCGTAAGCCGCGAAATTCTCCCGCAACACGTTGCTCTCGGAATAGTTGTAATCATACATCTTTCCACCAAAGCTATAGTAGAGCATAAAGGATAGATCGAAATTACGAAACCGTAAATTGTTTGTCAGCGCCCCAAAAACATCAGGCAAGACCGACCCTTGGTGGATTCGCTGCCGATCAACATTCACTTCATTATAATTCTCGGTGACTGTGCGCCCAGTAATCGCACCGCTTTCATCGAAATCATACTTCCACCATTGGTTATGCCCGTTAGCCGGATTGACACCTGCGTAAGAAGGTGCGTAAATATCGTAACGCGATCCACCTTCTTTCCATTTAAATGTCGTAACGCTAAAATTAAATTGTTCCTCTTCACTAGGTAGATTGGTAATCACATTTTTATAGCCTGTTGCATTGAGCCCAACCCGCCATTCAAACCTATCAGATCGTATCGGTGAATAACTCAGGTCGATTTCGTAGCCCTTGTTTTCCACGTCACCAATATTTTCTAGGATAGCATCCATTCCCAAGGATGGTGCCAGCGGCCTGCCCAAGAGTAGGTCTTTAGATTTTCTGGAAAAATACTCTACACTTCCCGAGAGATTATTGAAAAGCATAAACTCCACGCCTATATTACTCTGAATATTGGTTTCCCATTTAATTGTGGGATTGGCAACTTGCGATAGCGTAACGGCAGCATTCCCGGCGTAACTTGTTGGCCCATATAAAGCGCGATCGGCAAAATAACTATTCACCCGATCGTTCCCCACCTCGCCATAACTAGCCTTTAGCTTTAAGTCCTGCAACCAGCCTTTTGTGTTTTCCATAAAGGACTCTTCGGACATGCGCCAAGCGCCACCCAGCGAGAAAAAACGTCCCCAGCGGTGATCTTTATGGAAGCGCGATGATCCGTCTGTCCGTGCACTGGCTGAAATAAAATACTTCTGTTGGTAATCATACTCTGCTTTGGCAAAGAAACTGGCCAAGCTGTAACCGATGAAGCTGGATGTAGAGGTCGGATCGTTCGATGCTAGCGGAATCTCGGTGAAGTACGGTAATGCAAGTCCAGCACGCGTTGTTCCTGATCCCGTTAGTGTTCTGGAGTAGATTTCCTGACCGGCCAGCACATTGATATGGTGTTTATCTGCAAAGGTACGGTCAAAGGTCAACACATTGTTGAAGGTGTGGTAAAAGTTGCGGTAGGCATCGCGCTGCACGTATCCTTCGGAAGGCATCAGTTGGTTCTCCCGCTCCGGGCTCTTCCACATATGATAGAAGTTATTGACCAATTGAAAAGAATAGGTAGTCTTCAAAGAAAGTCCGGGCAATAATTGAAAGTTAAAGGATGAAACGGTCTGTAGGTTATCCGTTTGGCTATTTTTGTCTTCGGTCAAAGCACCGAAAGCGTTCCATCGAGGCCACCATGCACGGCCTGTTGTGACGCCCTCCTCTAAGTGCGGTTTACCGGTAAAAGGACTTATGGAGTAGCTGTTGGTTTCATAATCCCATAGGTAAGCCGAATATTCATTGGGCATGGTACGGAAAACGCGTGCATCGAATCCACCATTCTGATCGCCACTATTCATATACATAATGGAATTGCTTACCGTAAGCCAATCGTTCATTTTCGAGTTGAGGGCCATACGTCCCGTGAAACGTTTGAAATTATCGCTTACGTGCACGCCTTTGTCGCCGAGGTAGGAGAATGATGTGAAGTAGCTGTTGTTCTCGCCTAGGGTACCACTAAAATCAACGCCGTAATCTTGCTTTAAGCGATAGTCAAAGGCTTGTTCAAAAATATCTTCGTTCCATAACCTCTGCGCTTCTGGCTTTAGTTTACCATCCAGTCCTACCGGGTAGTCCATGTTCCAGCCCGAACGGTAGTCACGTGTTGTGCCGTTACTTAAGGTCAACGGTGTTCTGTTCCAGAAGACTGAAGGCAGGCGATTTGTTGCATACTCGCGTGCTGCTTGATCTGTCATTTGATCGAAATCTACTGCATCGTTATACAATCCTTCCCAAGCAAGCTCCCATTGCTTTCCAACAGAAACCTTCTCAGGGAACTTCACGGCAAAGTCGCTGGTAGACCAGCCGCCACGTGCATTGACACGCGGACTTCCGCTAGCGCCACGCTTCGTAGTGATGAGCACTACACCATTGGCTGCACGCGATCCGTACAAAGACGTCGCTGCGGCATCCTTCAAGACCGTGATCGACGCGATATCAGAAGGAGAATAGGAGTTCAAGCTCACGTCAGATGGCACTCCATCGACAACATACAAGGGCGACGTTTCCGCGGATAGGGAGCCCAAACCACGAATAGAAATCTGCGGATCTGCGCCGGGACGACCGGAAGTGTTTGTTACCTGTACACCGGCGGAAAGACCTTGCAAACCTTGCGCCACGTTGGATGTGTTCACATTTTCGAGCTGCTTGGCACTAATGGTCGTCGCCGAACCGGTGAAGGAGGTTTTCTTACTGGTTCCGTATGCGGTCTGTATAACGACTTCCTCCAACTGATGCGCCTCGCCATCTAGCAGCACGTCTACCGACTGTGCATTAAGTACCGAAACTTCCTTGCTGGTAAACCCGATAGCGGAAACACGAAGGTTAACTTCACCTTCAGCTATCAGTAGCGTGAAGGTTCCTTTCTCGTCGGTGGAACCGGTATTATCGGTACCCATCACTTTGATGGTCGCACCGACAACCGGTTGCCCTTTCGCATCCTTGACCGTTCCGCTCAAAGATCGTTGTTGCGCAAACGAAAAGCCTGTAAAAAGTATGAACATTTTACATAGCAAAATAAATTTCAATTTCTTCATCTTGATTTATTACGTTTTGATTAGTATAAAACCCCATTATTAGCGCATCAGAAAGAGTGCTCTTGACTTGCGCCAACATAAAAAGGCTTAAAAACAAAACTAATAAGACAAGAACAGCTTGCACACGCAGAATTTCACCAATTCAACCCCGATATTACCCAAGCGACACTTATTTCAATTACTATGTTAATAATATTCAGTAAAAAAGGGTATTAACGAATAGTTTCCCAAACCCTTATCCCCTTAAATTCCGCAAATCCTACTTGGTTATTATTCGCTACCTGATAAATGCCCACGCGCAAAGATTTACCGTTAAGATCCGGACGCAAGAATGGGCTGCTGGGCAAATTTGTCCAACGCTTGCCGTCTTTGGAGCTCCGCAAGTAGAAATTGGCGCCGATCTTTTGAATCTGTAAAAACGGATCGAAGGCCATCCCCGTTCCGGTGTTAAGCTCTTGATGTCGGCGATCACCGATATTACGTACCAGATTACCAAGGTTCCAGCCCGTCAAAATCGTATTGTTGAGGTAGGCTCCACGATGACCGGCATCTTGAATCATCAATCCTCCTTCACTGGACGTGCGTGTACCGCTGGCTAAGCCCGCGACATCATGCAGCTGTACCTCCACCGTAAAGTCGCCCGTTAGCTCTTTATACAAAAACGGCCCATTCCATCCTTCAACGCCCCATTTGGTATCTTTAGAAGACAAACGCCACAGTCCATCTTTTTCAGATACAGTTAGCGCCGTACTGTCGCGATCGGCAGGTTGTGCAAGGGCATCCCAAAAGCCTAATGCGTTATCTTGGTTTCCGGCAGCCTTGGTTTTGCCTTGCAAGATATCGCGTACTACAGCGGAAGAAGGCTTTAGCTGAACAGCTTTACCGACGTTCCCGTAAATATCTTTTGCCCGAACTTCGATCAGATCATTACCAGCGGCTTTTGTGAAAAGATAAAAGGGCTCCTGCTGCCATCCCGAACCTTGACCTGCATAATCAAAGGCATAGCTTACAAGCTTATTCAATGGTTTCATCGCGACAAACAACTGCTCGTCGTTTATCAGATAGGGTTGCGTATCCGTTTCAAGGGATTGACGCACAAAACGTCCATCACTTTTTCGCTTCCATCCGGCATACATCGAGGCCACACGATTCGCATCCGCGGCATCGGCATAGACGCGCAAAGCATGGAGCGCTGCGCCCTGCTTTAAGGACAGCTGATCGCCGCTGACCTGAAGATAGTCCCGTAGACTTGCTCCCGTCTTTTCCGCGCCGTTTTCATAGCCATGAGATTGGTCTCCCGATTTAGATAGCAACACCTGCTTCCATGCCCCATCCATAAAAATATCCAACTCCAGCAGGTACGCATTGGCACGCAATAGTTGCGTAAGTTTGGGTAGCTGTAGCGCGTCACTTCGCAGCGCCACGCGACCTTTCACAACCTCGATACGACCGTTGTCCAAGCCAGCATGGCCTTCTGCAGGTTCGCCAGCCGCAAAAAATGCGAGACGTTCCTGCGTACCAAAAGCCGCATCGGCTGTTTCCAGCGCGAATATGCTACTCGCGGCTTCCTCTTGCTCAAAAACTTCCCGAACTTTATCCGCCGACCAAGCGAGGTCCGACAGCTGCACATCGGCGAGATAGCCACTGAAAAAATCTTCGCCGGATCCGCCAATGCTGAACCGTTCGGCACGCCGAACAAACAACATCTTATTTTGTTCCTTCACGAGCTTACCGTCTACATAAATACGCTCCATATAGCCGTCGAAGCTCACCACAAGGTGGTGCCAAGTATTTTCCGTTGGTGTCTTTTGAAAAGACATATCTGCCCATCCACCATGCTGTATCGCTCCTCTAGCCGGATCGCTACCATAGCCCACCGTAGCCAAGGTCAGATCATGCCCCGGTCTAGACCAGCTGAATAAAGGCTCTATCCGTGCTACTTTTGGGTTGTTCACCCAAGCACTAAAGGTAAAAGAGGCATTGCCATCGAGAGATTCAGGGATGGTAAACTCGCTGGACAAGCTGTTGGATCCGTCGAGGTAAAATGCAGGCTTTCCTTGGTAACTTTTGATCGGGACAGGCGACGAGGCTTTCCATTCCCCCGTGAGGGCACCTTTGTTCGCGATCGAAGTAACTTCGTCTCCTTCTTGATAGACTGATGCCTGCAGCTGAACCAAATTCGTTCCGCGCGCTTCAGTTGCTTGTGGCATGTTTTGCGCGTCCGACCATATGGTTTCTTCAGCAAGCTGGTTTTTATACACCTTGATATTCCAGATACCACGAGGTAGCCCCACTATCTGCGTATTATCAATTGTAACACGCACGAAACGTCCCTTGGCATTGGCTTTCGCGATGATCGGGCTGGCCCATTTATCATTTTTGCTGTTATCACTAAAGGTTGCCCATTTTTTACCGTCGTTGGACACTTCAATGCGGTATTGGTAGGCATAGGTTGGATACTCCATTTCCAACAATACCGTCTTGATTGTTTCTACCTTACCGAGATCAACCTGTAGCCAAGCTGATCCGCTGTTGTTTTCCGCCCGCCATAGGGTGCCGTTGTTGTTGTCCAACGCGTAGGCCGCTTGGAAATCGTCACTGTAAGACGACGAGGCCGTCACCGCTTTTCCAAAGGCGATATCTTGAAAAGGACGTGTATTCTTTGCCAACAGCCCTACCCCCTCATGCGTAGGCACTACGTTTTTGATGTTGCCCTTACCGTCAAAAAACAATTCATCGACGGCCACCTGCCGGTGAAAACCGCCTCCCGAATGTGGATTATTGTGTCTATGGTAAACGATATAGTACTTACCGTTTTCTTCCAGTATACCGTTGTGTCCCGGCCCGTGGATGCTACCATCCGTATTGGTGACCAAAATGGGATTTTCAGCGGGATACTCGTAAGGGCCAAACGGCCCTACTGTACTCTTTACATACTGCACCCGATAAGTGTGATCTTCGCAATGACCCGACGAATAGAGCAGGTAATAGATGCCGTTACGCTTAAACATGATGGGTGCTTCGAAGTAATCTTTGGCGATCGTGTTTGGGATGAGCTCAACGCGTTCGAAGGACTTCATATCTGCATTCATCAATCCTACGGCACAGCCATGATCGGAATAGATGCCCCATGTTCCCCAAAACATATAGATCTTGCCATCGTCATCGGTGAATGTTTGCCCATCCAGCGTGATGACTCCAGGAATCATGTAATTGGGCACAAAGGCCTTATCACCTTCCACCAAGGATGTCCAAGGTCCTACGGGCGAGTTGGAAACCGCCCCAAAGAGCTCTACCGGCTGACTATAGTACAGGTAATAACGACCATCGTAGCCTTTGGTCATATCAGGAGCCCAATACCAGTGGGTATTTGGCCAGTTCATGGGCTGTATGGTCCAATGTACGAAGTCTTTAGAAGTCCACACTTGCGATGGACCAAAACCGCCACCATTGCCATCGGTGGTCGCATACATGTAATAGGTATCCCCTATTTTTTTAATGGTAGGATCGGCAAAGTATCCCGGCAAAATAGGGTTCCCCGCATTCGCAGAAAGATGAGACACCGACGTTTGCGCCAACACAGCGATGCTTGCACAACAGGTATAAATAGTGGAAAGTATGTATCGTAAAATCATATGTAGGTAGTATTGACTTGCTAAATTAGCCATTCAGCAGGGCGATTGCTTAGAGTATCTTAACCAAGCACAATCGTATATTGACCAAGCGACGGCCAGCAAGCTAGCGAACAGAACGAGACGGCCGATTGGCGGACAAGGAGATTGTTGATAAACAAGGGTATAAATATTCGGGGGTTGCGTCAGCGACCCCCGATATTTTAGTTTCATGTAGTATGTTTTAAATATGCGCTATTGCACATTCACCTTGAAGACAAAAGTAGCCTGTGCTGTCTTGCCTGTCGCATAGGTATAGACCAATGCCTGCCGTATGGTATATTGATTTCCTTTCACCATGGCACCTGGATATTGTCCGATAAAGCAGCTGAGATCATTTGCATTGAACTCGGAAAACATAACCGAATTATTTCCCCAAGTGGTTACATTGCCATTGGCATCTAGCCAGTGTCCATAGCCATTGGCCGTTGTTGTGGCATTGAGCGTTCCATTTGCTTCTACGGCGTAGAATTTGATCTGTCCGCTGCTAAGCAAAGTAGCTACTTCGGTTGGCTGTATAGCAAATGCAGCGGCCAATTGTGCGGCATCGATAGCGACGGTAGCACCAGAGTAATCTGTTGCGCTATAGGCGAAATTCACTTCTTTATTCAAGGTTACACTGCGGGGTTCTGCCCCAGCATCGATAAAGCCTAGAATACCGGTATTGGTGAATTTGACTTCGTAGGGCCACTGTTCGTCATTGCTCTCCTCCTCGTCCCAAGCATGTGGTTGATACACCGACGGTGCACCCGTTACCACAAACCACAGCTTACTGCAGTTGGCCGGAATAGTAAAGGAAACATTGTTTTCTGTCCCTTCATGACGATCGCCATACACACGGGTGCCATTGTTCAACAGCGCAACGTATCCGTAGCGCCAGCCCGCACGACTGGCATCTACAGTATTGAATCCCGCCGCATTGGCCAAACCTTTGAAGGTGGTGGTCACCTGCGTGCCTGCCGCGGGCAGTTCTAAAGGAATTACATTGTAGCCTGTTGTACCGGGACAACGATCGTAGGTGACGCGGTAGCTGCCATTTTGCTGCAAGGCGAATTTGTTGGTATGCTTCCCGATGTAAGCTTCGCCGATAGTTCTGGTAGTAGGTAGATCCCAAGTAACAAAACGAGTGGCCGCCTCATAGATCTCATTATTAAATTGATTGACATTAATGCCGGTAATGCGCATGTAGGCCTGTATAGGGTCCTCCGGTTGCACAGCTTGTCGCCAAATTTTGCCAACGATATCAATACCATGCTTATCCGCCCAGTACCAATGGATAAAATAGCTGGCATAACGCTGCCATTCATGATGAATATGGCGGTGGTAGTTCTCCGTATAAACGGTGAAATTGTATGTGGAAAAAGCCTCTGCTGGGTAAGTTTGGTGCGCCTGCCACTGTGCTGTTTGTTCCCAGAATGCATTGCCTCCGTCGCCACCATATCCATAGCGAAAACCGGCGCCACCTTTCAAATCAGCAAATACCTGATATTGAAAGCTATGCCCGATCTCGTGGGCAATGGTCGAACCGACGGGCTTACAGGTCGCCGGATTGATCCACAGTGCGCCTATGGTATCGTCATAGCCGCCGCCATAGGCCATCCATTCGGTGGTGTAATGCAGAAATATCATCATTTTGTATTTGTCCAAGTTGGACTTGCCGACGCCCCGTTCGGCAAACTTAAGCGTATTGATATTGACGGCATAAAACTGCTCGGCCTTGCTAAGCAGGTCGTCGATATCCACGCGGTACACTTCGGGCACCGCCGCTGCATTGGGGTCGTTTGTACCGTATCCCGCTCCCCAAAAGACAATAAAGTGCGTGGATTCGCGGCTACGGTTATAAGACCAAGTACTGACGTTATTGTACAGGTTCATATCGCCGAACTCCTGCGGTACGTAGATCGCAAGCGTATCATTGTCGGCTGGCGTTTCTTCTCCAGGAAGAGGTTGAATTTGCTGGGCTGCAGCCTGATCCAAGAGTGCTTTATTACATGCCGTCATTCCCACGCCTAGCAGCATGAGCAGCGGCATTGCTATTTTTATCAGTTTGTTTTTCATCATTTCTGTTTTTAAATGAACATCATAACTCGCTTCGATCTTTTAATTCGCTTTGGTGAAACTGCGTAAGTGCGTAGTTATGGTAAAAGTACCCGAGGTATAAAACTTAAACGATATCAGGCCATTGAGGTCCTTGCTAGTTTCATTCAAGCGTCCGGCAGGAATCTTAAAATCATTCCGCATATTGGCATCCTCCCAGCGGGTGCCCCCCACAGAAAGGACCGAGAAATATGGGAAGGTGATCCCATAGTCGGGCATTTGATGAACCAGTGCTGTATCGGTAACGGTTAACGGGTAATAAGGATTCCAGTCCGTAAAATAAGGAAAGGTATTTGATCGGCGGACGATATCACCATCTGCAGGGCTCAAGATTTCACCATTTTTGTCAACAAATTTGTAAATGCACCAAGAACCTTCTGTGCCCGACTCGTGCTTTACATCCACGAAGATGTTAGCATCTTCAGTATAATACACATCATCGTTGTTCACCCTTTTGTAGGCAATCGTATGGGTGGTCGTTAAAGGGATCAGTTCTATGGCACAGGCATCGCTCAAGGTTCTTTTACCTTTACTATTGCTTACCTCCACATCGATATTGAATGTACCTGTCGGTAAATAGGAAGTGGCCGCAGAAAACTCTAGGCGTCCGCCTAAAGGATTGATCTGAAAGGGCGTTACCAAGCTATCTTTGATTTTTTGACCGAGCTTCTCCAGGGTATTATCCTCACTCGTTATCTGATCCACGAAGGTGTAAATCATGCGGGGCGCCGTAAAATCTTCGGTGATGTCCTTACCGCTATTGTCTTTCACCTTCAGCAAGCTCACGGATAAAGGATTCGTGGATCCATTACCGACAATCGGCGAGGAATAGGTTGTCTTTCCCTGCTCCACACGGAATGGATTGGCCAAGTAAAAGATGTGTTCACTAAGGTAGCCGATCTCGGGCTTGCTGCATGCGTAAACAACCAGTACACCCAGCAAAGCGACGAATAGTACTGGTTTGATTAAAAATTTCTTCATCATCTAAAACATTAATTGGTAAAGCTTGAAAACACATGCGTGTTTGCCAACACATGTAAAATAGTTCCCGTCCCGTTTTTGGTCAATATGCCCGTTGTTTGACATTGCACCCGTGTGGGTGTAGCAGCACCCACATCCTTAATGTAATACAAGAAGTAGACGGGGGTGGTAGACCAGGTATAGTAAGCTGCATCTGTCTGTAACACTTTTTGTATCTTGACAGCGGTCGTTCCCAAGGTATTGTAGGTCGTCTCCGTTGTTGATAGCTGATCTAAGGTCATTTTTTCATTAAAAAGGTATTGTTTGACCGAATCGGCCGGAAGATCCTCAAAAAGGCTCTCCAAGGTATAAACAGCATCCTCGTCCTCCAAACGCAGCGCTGTTTGTTTTTGCCGGATAAACAGGTTGACCGAACGATCAGTTGGTGCATAGAAAGTACCGGCGGAATTGACTTCTTCTTTCAGGTTGTAATGATCGATGATCGTCAGCAGCGTATCAAAATAATGGTAGGGATGCGCAGCTAAATAGTCGTAGGCATCGAGCGGTGTTTGCGCTTGATGCAACCCCGTATCCGTCAAATAGTCCTCCTTACTGCAGGAGGTCTGGAACAGCAGCAAGGATAATAGCCCTGCCGACAAAATAAGTTTGATATATGTTTTCATTCTACAAAATCTAATCGTGTTTATTGCATTTCAGAAGACCAGTATGCGGTTTGTGCAAATAGGGGGTTATTGCTGATCAAGAGCGGATCAATAGGCCAATAATATTTCCCCTGTTGAAATTCACTGCTTGAAATTTTCGCAGATCCACCGGAGCCAAAGCGATAGACGCCCTTTATTTTGGCTAGGCGCACAAGATCATAGAAACGATGTCCTTCCAGAAAAAGCTCCTTTCCTCGTTCATTGATTACCGCTTCAAAGAGATCCGCATTAGCTACCGTAGATGATCCCAAGCCAGCTAAGCCCCGAATGCGGTTCAGCAAGTCGCGGGCAGCGCTATACTCGCCTTGGTAGGCATGGGCCTCGGCCAGTAGTAAGGCAATATCCGACAAACGAAAGACTATAATATTACTCATATACAAAGGCATTACAGCTGTACCACTAGATGTATAGGAGAGGTTTTTATATTTTAAACAGATCGGATCGCCCGTATCAAAGAAATCAAAACCATGCTGCACCCGTAGGTCACTGCGATCGGTGAAAAGGGTTTGTCGCAAGGTCAGGGTATCTAATGGCCATAAGGCATTACCAGTATTCGTGGTTAAATAAGGTGTCTTTAGCGTAAAGGAACCGATCATGGCGGCGGCGGCTTCCGTGCTGCTGTTTTGCGCTATTTCAAAAATCCCCTCGGTAGAATTTCCTTTAAAAATATCCGTGTAGGTCGTCCGCGAGGCATAACTATAATAGTTGCTGTTCATCAGCTCTTTGGCAGCAAGTTCACAGTTTGCATAGTCGGCTTTCCAAGCGTAAATATGCGCCAGCAAAGCCAAGGCCGCTCCTTTGTTGGCACGCACATGTTTATCGACGGTAGATACGTTATCCCACCCGAGATAGCTTTTTGCCGTCAAGGCATCTTCCAAGGCTTTGTTCAGGACATCCTCTGCACTGGCGCGTTGGTAATTGGTCATGTCGAGACCCGTACTCACCTGATCGCTGACAATAGGAACACCGCCCCAAACACGCGCCATATAGAAGTAGGCAAAAGCGCGTACGAAATAGGCTTCGCCAATAAAATGACGGATCGAGGTCTCGTATTCCGTATCGAAGTTTGCCGCAGGAATCCGAGGCAGGTTGGCCAAACAATTGTTGGCTTGCACAATGGCGCTGTAAAAATGATCAAAGCGCCGATTCCGCATCATGACGCGCCAGGTGCTAGCCGCCGGGATGGCGATAGACCAATCGGCATCTTGGATGTAGTTAAAGTCTTCACCGCCAAGGTCCCGATCCGAGCTAAAAATATCGGTGGGTAAGTCGCCGTGCGCGTAATGGAAAAGACCATTATTCATCCCTTGGCGTAGTAGCGCGTACATACTGGCAACGGCCGAATTGCCATCTTTTTCGGTTTCCCAAAAGGTCTCGCTGGATTTGGAGCTGATGGGCTCCTCATCCAAAAATTTATTACATGCCGTGAGGCATAAGGTGACAGCGAGTGCTGCAAAAAATATATATGATTTCTTCATCGGATTTTTCATTTGAAATATGTTTAAATCGTGTTATTTGGTCGTTATTGTTAAAAGATCAAATTAACACCGAGCGTAAACTTACGTACCAGCGGATATCCATTTCCATCGCTGTAACCATTGGGCCGAACGGCCTCTGGATCGGGCAGCGTGGAATTGTTCTTTAGATACACATTATCAATCATCCCGAACAGGCGGGCGCTTTTGAGCTTCCAGCGGCTTACCAAATCCGTCGGAAGTGCGTAGCCCAACATAATATTCTTGATGCGGAAAAAGCTACCATCTTCCACGAAGTGCGATTGGGCGATATGCCAGCGGTCTATGCTGGTGTTGGTGATGTTTCCAAATTCCGCATCCGTATCACCTGGGCCTTCCCAGTAATTTAGCCCGTCCAAGGTAGAAGGTCCAGCAATGGTGCCCCAGCGCTGATAGATATCTGCCGCCGTTCCGTTCAACTTATCCGAAGTGTATCCGTTCCAAACCCGACGTCCTTGTATAAAGCTACATAGTACCGACATCGAGAAACCTTTGTACGCAAATGTGTTGACCCATCCACCCGTGACACGCGCATTGGGGCTACCATAATCCACTTTGTCGTTTTCGTCAATACGATAGTCTCCGTTTTGGTCTTTTAAGATAGGGTCGCCAGCGCGCATGGTTGCCCCCAACATGGTCATCTTCGTTCCTGTTAAAGGATCCGTAGGTACCTCCGCATCGGTTGCATATACCCCATCCACTTCCCATACTTTATAAGCAAATAGAGGCTTTCCTACGGTCAGTGTTTGTTGCATCCAAGCCGGGCCTACGACAAGATCCTGTCCACCATTGGGCAATTTGGTGATGTAATTATCATTGATCGCCAAGGTAAAAGTGCTGTTCCATTGGAATTTATTGCTGCGGGGCAGGATATCCGCGTTTAGGGTAAACTCCACGCCGGTGTTCCGCAGGTCGATCACGTTGCCGCTATATTGGGCATAGCCCGAAGTGGTCGGTGCAACGAGATCACTGTAATACACATTTTGGGCATCCCGAACATACCAATCTGTCGTGAGATTAAAGCGACTTTCAAAAAAGCTGAGATCAAGACCTACGTTGAACTGGGGATATTTCTCCCAAGTCAGGTTACGATTACCTGCATAGGAGTCATAATTTGGATGCAGGACGGTAGTTCCATTATAGGTAGTCGCTCTCGCTGAAGCGCCTTGTCCAAACGATGAATTATAGTAGGTTGCATTACTGGATAAGAGGTTATACTGCGCATAGTAGTTGGCCGGGTCATTTCCGGTCACACCGTAGCTGGCACGCCATTTAAACTGGTTCATCGTCGCTTTTAGCGGTTCAAAGAAATCCTCATCGGCCATATTGTAGGCTACCGAAAAGGAATAGAAATCTGTCCAGCGCTTGGAAACATTATACCGTGAAGAGGCGTCGCGGCGATAGCTGGACGAAAAGATATATTTTCCTTTATAATCGTAATTGAAACGTCCAAAAGCGGCTACGCGCTCCCTCTGTTCGACAAAGGTCTCCGCGAAAAGATCATTTCCCGGCGACATATTGTAAATGGTGCTTCCCGTCACATCGTAAGCGTATGCATAGGTCCTTTTATTACTTTGCTGCTGCGCCTGCTGACCAGCCACTATGTTTAGGGTATGGTCTTTCCAAGTCTTTGTCCAAGTTAGGTAATTCTCGATTTCCCAAACCTTCGTGAGATTCCCCCAATTGTAGGCATTGTCTGCACCCGTACCGTTGATAAAACGACTGTGCACCCAATCGCGACGGTTGTTATTATAGGTGTAGGAAAATGAACTGGTAAACCTTAAATCTTTTAAGATATCGATGTTGAGCTGCGTGTTAGACATAATAGTCGCTGTCACATCTTCATCCATGGTATCGT
This sequence comes from Sphingobacterium bambusae, assembly GCF_033955345.1. Taxonomy (NCBI): domain Bacteria; kingdom Pseudomonadati; phylum Bacteroidota; class Sphingobacteriia; order Sphingobacteriales; family Sphingobacteriaceae; genus Sphingobacterium; species Sphingobacterium bambusae. Next base: position 4,025,182 of record NZ_CP138332.1, on the reverse strand, counting down.
ATTCGCCTCGGTAGGCCGTGATTTGTTGATCAGTTAGCTTCCAGAACGAGGAAGGAAAGCTCCAAGTGGTAAAGGGGAAATTATTACCATCGCCGAAGCCGTGTTTTATATCCACAAAAGTTGGATTTAAGGTTGTGGTAAGCCGAACGCGCTCAAAGGGATTGATCGTGAGGTTGAGCTTTGGCGCAAAGCGTTGCAGGCCGTAACCAATCATCGAACCATCTTCCTTGTAATATCCCATAGACAGGCGATATTGCGTGGTACCCGACGAGCCATCCATACTGGCATCCACATTGGTTGTGGGGGCTGTTTTGATGAAAATACCCTGCCAATCGCTGTTGTTGTTAAAAGCCGTATTTAAACTGTCGGTCAGGAACATGGAGAGGTTAGCCAAATTTTCCCAAACGCCCATCCTATGCAGCAGATCCATTTTTTGCCGACGCTCGCCCGCACCAACGGTAACCGACCGCAAGGTAGGCTTGGTGGCTATACCTTGGTAGAAATTGAGGTTGAATCGTGGTGGAGCACCAGCTTTCGCCGTTTTGGTTTTCACCATGATCACGCCATTTGCGCCACGAGAGCCGTATATCGCTGCAGCCGCGGCATCTTTGAGCACGTCAATGGACTCGATATCATTGGGATTGATCGAAATCAGCGGGTTGTTGCCGTAGGCATTGGGCATATCGTTAACGTCATAGATCATACCGTCGATAACATATAAAGGGTAACTGACGCCGCCCAAGGTAACACTATTGCTTCCCCGAATGTTGACAACACCGTTGCTTCCCGGCTCGCCCGATGCACTCAAAGCGGTCAAGCCGGCCACACGTCCTTGCAACATTTGGTCAAAGGTAGGATAGGGAATATTTTCAATCTCCTTCCCTTTGATGGTAGTCACGGCAGCAGTCACTTTCTTCCGGCTGACCTCTTGGTATCCCAACACCACCACCTCTTCTATTCCGGCACCATCTTCCTTTAACACAATGTTCATCTCCGCCAAACCGGCAGCCACGACCGAGGTCTGCTTTAGATAACCTACCGAACTGAATATCAACTCCGGAAGGGCTGTACTGGTATTGATTTGAAATTTTCCACTGACATCTGTCTTAGCTCCGTTCTTGCTGTTTTTCTCCGAAACGGAGACGTCCGCCAAGGCATTCCCGCGTTCGTCTTTCACTAGGCCGCTGATCATTCGTTGTTGTGCATAAAGCTGATTGCCCAGCAGAAACAACAGGGTTAAAATTCCAAACAGGATTTTTCTTGGGGGGTGTTCATGCATATTCATAATTTGATTTAATAAGTATATAGTTATGTTCAAAAATGTCAATCAATAAAATCAATTCACTATCCGTCAAATACTTATAGAATTTCGGTCACATGGTAGCCACGCCCGACTGTTGTCGGTCGCGCAAGGGTTAGCAGCTTTTGTAATTGATTAGTTACAACTCTATAAACCAAATTTAGCGGAACGTAAGACTATATTTTAGTCGGATTTTGCCTACTCATTACCATATTTTAACTGTTAAATTGACACTTATTATAAATCCCAATTTTAAGCGGAGGAGTTGCTGGAAAGAGTTTTGAAAAATGGATAAAAGAAGAGACGATCTATCGTTGATTTTGCGGTAGGAACAACAAAAAAGCCACCTGCAGAATGAGGTGGCTTCGGGTTATGATGTAGGGTTGACTAGATTATTCGTTTGCGGGGAAGCTAGGTGGTAGCTTTATGTTTACCAACAGCTTAATCCTGACATGGACTACTTGGCATTATTATTCCACGCTGGTGGATTGGTTCCAAGGAGATGCTTCACAAAAAAGTCCCTCCTTTTCTTCTCGCCATAGTCACCGCCGGAGGAATGCCCCATACCGGGTACGAGGATCAGTTCATGATCTTTGTTGGCTTTGATCAAAGCATTCGTCAATTGGTAGGTTGAGGAAGGATCGACGTTGTCATCCAGTTCACCAACGATAAGCATGAGCTTACCCTCCAAATTAGATGCATGCTCAATATTGGATGATGCGGCATATTCGGGTCCAATAGGCCATCCCATCCACTGCTCATTCCACCAAATCTTGTCCATACGATTGTCATGACATCCGCAGGATGAAACAGCAACCTTATAAAATTCGGGATGGAACAAGACCGCTGCAGTGGAGCTCTGCCCTCCGGCGGAGGTCCCATAGATTCCCACATGCTCGAGGTCCATAGAAGGATATTTTTTTGCTGCATCTTTCATCCATAGGATACGATCCGGGAAACCGGCATCTTTGAGGTTTTTCCAGCATACGTCCTGAAATGCTTTTGAGCGATTTGAGGTTCCCATTCCATCGATCTGCACCACGATAAAACCAAGCTCAGCAAGCTCTTGCATGCCGCTAGGATTCGGGATAAAAGTTTTCGGAACGAAGGAACTGTGCGGACCAGCATAAATGTATTCAATAACGGGATACTTCTTTTGCGGATCGAAATTAGTCGGGCGGATGATAATACCCCAGATATCCGTTTTTCCATCGCGCGCCTTGGATGTAAAAACTTCAGGCGCTTTCCAACCGGTAGCAAGCAACGCTTGCTCATCAGCCTGCTCTAAGGGCATCAACACTTTACCCGACTGATCACGCAATACCGCCTGTGGTGCCTGATCAATCCGCGAAAATACGTCAACGAAATAGGCACTACCAGGGCTGAAATAACCCGTATGGTTTGCATTCTCGTTGGTGAGTTCCTTCATGTTCTTACCATCAAAATCAATGCGGTAGTAATGTGTGAAGTACGGGTCTTGGCCCTTATTTTTGCCGCTTGCTTCAAAAACAATTTCACGCGCTGTGGTGTCAACCGAGACAACGCGGCGAACGACCCACTCGCCCTTGGTAATCTGTTTTTTTACGGCTCCTGTTTGCCCGTCATAAAGATAAAGGTGGTTCCATCCATCGCGTTCGGAAGCCCATATAATTTCTTTACCGTCTTGAATATCGAAACGATAGCGCTTTCCGCTGTAGTCGATAAAGGTCTTATTGGTCTCATTGATCAGGTATTTACTAGCTCCCACTACCGCATCCAACTCGACAACAGCGTACTGCTGGTGTCCACGTTTGTTAAATTCAAAAGTGATCGCACGACTATCGTCCCGCCAGTCGATGCGACTGACCGAAAATTGATTATCGATCAATGCTTTGTCGGTTTGGAAAAGGCTGTTCTTTTCCAAGTTGTATACAACAGGGCAATACTGTGATAAGGCATCCCCTGGTTTTGGGTAGTCACGCGTTTGCAATTTCGGTTGCAACTGGTCAAGTGGCGACGATTCCAACAACGTGAGTATCCGCACTTCGGCCTTGCGTACTTTGCTTGTTGCTATCTTTTTGCCATCGGGCGACCAATGTAAATGCGCCGCGTAATATTCACCTGTACTACCATCGAACGTCAGCTGTCTTTCTGATTTCGGATCTCCCTTCTTAGCCACATAGATATTGCTATTTTTGATGTAGGCTACTTGTGATTTATCTGGTGACTCTATGGGTTCAGCTTTGCTATCATCAAAACGCTGCCCCCAATAGCCGCCTCGGCGATCGTTTTTTACCTCTTCTTTTTTTTGCAGTTTCTCCGCAGTCCGATCCCAAGCCCAAGTATAGCCATCGTAGACTAACTCCAGCGGGTTTTTGTCGACCAGTTTCATACGTTCGGTCGAGATTGCTCGTTCGTCTACCGGCTTACCGGTCGCCGCTTGCAAAGCATCGGTCAGGGCTTTGAGCTCAAAAAGTGGGCTCTTTGTTTTTGCTACCGGATCTACAAGCACGTAATTCTTGCCCGATGCCGTATTCTTTTCGTACCAAGCCAATGTTCCAGACTCATTCCACTGAATCTGCGTTGGCACATGGTAGACTTTATTACTGATTTTTCCGCGGAGCTCCTGAGCCCGTTTGTAGTCGTCGACGGTGCCCTGCGCCATGGAGGCGCTGGCTGTTCCGACAAGGAAAACAAGGAGTTGAAAATATTTATTGTACATGGTTCTTAGGCTTCTTGTTAACAAAATAGAATATAGGGACGCCGGCCAACGCAATTAATATACCTGGGACGGTGTAATCGGGTTTGTACACCAACATAAGGATAATAAAGGCTAAGCCCATAATGATGTAAATGATGGGCAGCACTGGATAGCCGAAAGCTTTATAAGGTCTTTCCAAATCAGGCCGCGTGATGCGCAAGCGGATAACACCCGCAACGGCAAGAACGTAGAATACAACGACCACACAGGTAATCATATCCAGCAGATCGCCATACTTGCCGCTCAAACACCAAAGGCAGGCCACCAAGCACTGAATCCATAAGGCATAAGCAGGGACAGCATTTTTATTCAAGGTTCCGACCTTCTTAAAGAACAGTCCATCCTGCGCCATAGAATAGTATACACGGGCACCGGAAAGGATGATTCCATTATTACACCCGAAGGTACTGATCATGATCATCACGGCGATAATAGTAATGCCTACCGGCCCGAAGATTTCTTGCGCCGCACTCATGGCCACGCGATCCTTCGGCGCATTGACCATTTGATGCAGATCCAACACCCCGGTATACATCAAGTTGGTCAGGATGTAAATAACGGTCACAATGGTGGTTCCCAAGGCTAAACTTAATCCAATGTTGCGTTGGGGATTTTTGATCTCGCCGGCAACGGACGATGACGAATGCCAAGAGTCGCTACTGAACAGCGCCCCTACCAAGGCGGCAGATATGGCGCCGAACGCACCAAATGTGCTGTAATCGTCAAAAGAACCATCAAAATTTAAGCGGCGAAGGTTCCAAATATCTGCATTCAACCAGTTGATCTTCCAAATTTCATGCTTAAGCGCCAAAAATCCGAAAAGGATCAACAGAAGTAAACTAACGATTTTGATGAGGGTCAGGGTGGTTTGAACAGTTTTTCCGCTATTAATACCTCGGGAATTAATAAAAGTCAGGAGGATGATCACGCCAATAGAAAGTAACTGCGCAGAGGATACGTGGTAATCGCCCAAGACCAGCACATAGACATCCTCATCCAAAAAAGGAAACAGGTAAGCAGTGAATTTCGCGAAGGCTACGCCTACCGCAGCAATAGTCGCTGTTTGGATAACCGCAAAGAAGGTCCATCCGAATACAAAACTGACCAGTGGGTTGTAAGCCTCCCGAAGATATACATATTGTCCGCCGGCTTTGGGAAACATGGCGCTTAGCTCCCCATAGGTCAGCGCAGCGGTAAGCGTCATAAATCCACAGATCACCCAAATCAACATCATCCAACCCACCGAACCGGTGTTGCGCGCAATGTCGGCCGAAACAATAAAAATTCCGGATCCGATCATACTGCCGGCAACCAGCATGGTGGCATCCAACAGTCCCATAGATTTATGGAACGACGTATTCGTGTTTTCCATGGATGTCTCTAGTTGAACTTGTAAAACTTCCAAGTAGCCTCATGATCCGCAGCAAGCTTCTGCTTGGTCATGATTGCGCGTAGCATCTCCATGGGCATATAGTTTTCCTTGATCACTTGATCGTGAAACTGTTTATACGACATCTTGCCGCTGTCGACCAGCTCGTTTTTGATACTCATCAACTGTAGCCCGCCCACGAGGTAGGCCAACTGGTACAACGGGCTGTAACCACCTTCGAACGAGCGCTTCACCTCACCATGAGCATTTGCAGTCTCGAATCCGACCTTATCGACTAAATAGTTTATACATTGCTGTGGGGTCCATTCGCCTAAGTGGAACTTAATGCTGAAGGTTATCCGAGCACAGCGGTGCATACGCCAAAACAACATACCGATACGCTCTTCGGGCGTGTGGGCAAACCCTTTGCTATATAGTAAGAGCTCCCAGTATAGGGTCCATCCTTCCGTCCAAAATGGCGTATTGAAGGCCCGTTCGCGATAGGGCTTATGCCTTCTGTTCATAAAGTATTGCAGGTGGTGGCCAGGGTTCAGCTCGTGCTGCACCGTTCCTCGTGAAAAGTAAGGATTGTTGCCACGCATACTCATGAGCTTCTGCTCCTGCGTCATTCCATCTGTTGGGTACGAGATACTGATTTCACGCCCTCCCGTGAAAAAGGGATTCACCAACTGACGCTCAGGGGTCATCATGATCATACCCCAAGTTTCATCAGCCAAGGCAGGGATATCCATCAGTTCATTCTTTTGGATGAATTGTTGGGCATCATTATACAATTTCAAAATCAGCTCGGGCTGATGGCCTACCGGTACGTAAGAATTTTTCACTTTCTCCTGAGCGGCTTTCCAATCGTTGCCAAAACCCATTTCTTTGGATGCTTTGAGTAGTTCGGCCTCGCACCAAGCAAACTCTTGGTTTGCAAGGCGAAGCAGATCATCTGCCGTGTAGGCGATCATCTCGTCCTTCAACTGTTTGTTCAGTTCTTGACGACCAATGGGCGTTCCGCCAATCATGCTACCATCGTCAAATACTTTCCAGTCGCTTTTTGCTGCCAGCTTTTCACTGTAAGCATCCAATTTCTCGACCAACTTCTTATAGGCAGCAGGCCCCCACCAAGAGAACATCGGATCGTAGCCATTGTAAAAGTCGTAAGCGCTAGATAAGCGTAGCTTTAGGGAGTTTAACGTCTCCTTCAGGAAATTAACATCCTGATAGGGCAAGGACTTTACCGACTCCAGATCGGCCTGCGCTTTGTCCACACTTTTGGCCGCTTGGTCCAGTGTCTTTGCGATAGCCTCGCCATCGATAACCGTACCCCTTCTCCGCAATTTCTCCCAATCGTAAATTGCCTTGTCAAAAGGTAAGAACTTTGCCAGACGTTCATAGGTCTGTTTATTGCCCTGTAGTTCCTCCATATCCTGCGTCACCTTGCGCTTGAGCAAAACAAAATCTACCTGACCATTGGTTTCCAATTTAGCGTATGGAAATGCTTTAAGCTTGTCGAGGTAGGATTGATCAAGCGTCAGTAAACGCTGTATCTGCTCGGGAGATGCCGCCGCATACTGGTTTCCCCAGCCTTTGGGCATAGGCCCATAAAAATAGTTTATCGCCTGCACATCATGCCCGTATTGGACGATGAGTGGTTCTATCGGCGTGGTATGTGCATACAGATCTTCGTTTTGTGCAGTGGTCATTTGGTAGGAAAAGAGTAGCGAAAGACAGAGGACTGAATTTCTGGTTAGTTTACGTATCGATGTCATAATTTACAGAGGTTATTTATGTTTTTCAATCAAATCTATCCGGACTGAAAGCGCTGATATCGGTTTCGGTTTTTCGGCCGGCCAATATGTCGGCGACAGCCTTTCCAAATGCAGGCCCTAGACTGAGTCCCATCATGCCGCCACCGGCAGCGATCGTGACATTGGACAACTTGGACACTCGGCCCAAATAAGGAAGGCCATCAGGCGGGCATGGACGATAGCCAAACCATATCTTGTCTTCTGGATAGGCCACATCAAGCTCGGGAAAATATTTCGGTATGGATTCAACAATACCTTTCACTCGATTGCTGTATATCGTGTCATTAGCCGATCCCAGTTCCATGGTGCCGCTAAAGCGGATTTGGCCATTCATCGGCGTCACTGCCACACGCGCTTCCAAGAGCAGCGCCGCATGTTTCAATGTTTTATTTTCTTCGGGGCTGTACATAAAGGAGTAGCCTTTACCCGGCATCAACGGTGTTTTGAGGCTCAATTTGGAGGTTAATTGCGGCAAATAGGCGCCAGCCGTCACGATCACTTCATCAACGGCAAAACTACCTTTGTTCGTCAATACCTCCTTCACTTTTTGTCCAGATCGCACAAAGTTGGTTACAGTCGTTTGCGGATGAAACTCTACCCCGCGCGCCTTCAAGAAATCAATCAACTGCTGCATCAGTTTCGGTGGATACAGCTTACCGTCACATTTGTAAAAGGCAGCGCCCAAAACATCCAGCTTCAGCTGAGGCTCCAAGGCTTGCACCTGCTGGGCATCGAGGATGTCCACATCCAGGTTCAAATCTTGTGCACGCTTTGCGAGTTCTATTTCTTCATGCTGTACTTCTTTACTTTTATAGAGCATCATAATACCCGTTTGCTCGAGCTCGAAATCAAAACCGGGCGTTTCCGCCAAGCCGTCGTATAAGCCGCTGCTGTATAGGTTCAGATCGCGTATTGCTTCGGCATGCCGATCCACATGAGCTTTATTGGCATGCTTTAAAAACTTGAGTCCCCAGTCTACCAAGTTCCAGCTCAAATTTGGCCGAACGTAAAACGGACTTTTGCTGTCGAACATCCATTTTATCCCCTGCGCCACAATGCCGGGTGCCGCCAACGGTGTAAAATGGCTCGGAACGATCATCCCCGCATTGCCATAGGAACAGTTGTCTTCCAGCGTATTTTTCTCTAGAATAACAACCTTCCATCCTTCCTGCACTAAATAAAAAGCTGATGACAGCCCCGCTATCCCAGCACCAATAACCACCACGGTTCCTTTATTTGTTTCCACGTTACGCTTCTTATTATTTTAAAATTACATTACTTGAAATCCTTCTCTATAAGGATCATTATCATCGATAAATATGGTGTTGTAGCCCGTTATTCGTGCCCATCCTTCTACGGAAGGGATAATAGCCGGTTTTCCAGCCACCGTGACGGCGTCTTCGATTTTGCCCGTAAACTGAGAACCGATGTAGCTCTCGTGGATAAATGCCTCGCCCGCCTTCAACTTACCTTTTGCAAACCATTGTGCCATACGTGCTGATGTACCCGTTCCGCAGGGAGAACGATCGAGCGCATTTTCCCCCACGAGTACCGCATTGCGCCCCGAAGAATTTTCCTTCGTTGGTTTGCCCGTCCATTGTATATGGCTTAGCCCGTGAATATTGGCATCTTCTGGATGGATAAACTCATATTTCTCATTCAACAGGCGACGGATGATCTTTCCATAGTGGATCAACTGGCTGGCTGTGAAAGCACTGATGTCTTCAAAATTTGCCTGTGGATCGATGATACCGTAAAAGTTACCGCCATAAGCCACATCCACTCGGATCTCACCAAGATCGGGACAGTCGACAACAAGATCTTCACTGTACAGAAAAGACCGTACGTTGGTCAGCTTCACGGTTTCCACCTTCTCACCCACCTGCTTATAATCGATCAACACCAGGCCTGCTGGTGTTTCTAAGCGTAGCTTGCCGGGAATTTTCGGGATAACCAAGCCTTCTTCAATAGCTATCGTCACGGTACCTATGGTACCATGCCCGCACATAGGGAGGCAGCCGCTTGTCTCAATGTAGAGCACGGCAATATCGTTCTGTGGATCTACCGGAGGGTAAAGCATGCTTCCGCTCATCATATCGTGACCACGAGGCTCGAACATCAGTCCTTTACGGATCCAATCATACTCCTCCATAAAATGCAAACGCCGCTCCATCATGGAGTTTCCGCGAAGAAGTGGCGCGCCCCCTGCTACCAAGCGAACAGGACAACCGCATGTATGGGAGTCTATACAAAAAAATGTCTTTTTCATTTGCTTACTTAACTGCTAAAAGAACCGGTAGCAGCATAGGGCCAAGTGAAGATCTTGAAATCTTCTGCGTGCCCCTATGCTGTGCCTCGGTATATATCGACTATTAGACGGTTCTGTTGTTGTCAACGACCCGTTCTATAGCCAAGGGATTCTCATCTTGAAGCTCCAACGGTAAAAACTCGTTCGGCCAATTTTGGAAGCTTAATGGGCGTAAAAATCGTTTTACGGCATCTGGACCAACGGAGGTAAAACGACTGTCGGTAGTGGAAGGGAAAGGGCCGCCATGCTGCATGGCATAAACCACTTCTACGCCTGTAGGCATACCGTTGAAAAGCAAACGACCGCATTTTTCCTGCGCCAGCGCAAATAAGTCAGCCTGTTGTTGAATATCCGCTACGGTAGCCGCAAAGGTAATTGTCAATTGGCCGCCTAGCGCCTGCAGCACTGCAATCAACTGTGCTTCATCATCACACTCGATCAAGAGACCAGTAGGCCCAAACACTTCCTCGCCAAGAACAGCATTCGCCAAAAAGGTAGTTGCAGAAGTGCTGTAAAGAGCAGCTACGGCTTGCGATGAATCGGAAGAAAGACCTTCTGCAATAAGTGCCACATCGGGTTGGCTAGACAGCTTGCCCTTTGCTTGCGCATAGGCTTGTGCTATGCCTTCATGAAGCATTGTTGCTTCGGCTACTTTTTTCACCTCGGTTTCCAAGCGCTCTTTAAATGCATCGAGGGCTTCACTTTTCACGGCAATGAGGAGGCCTGGATTGGTGCAGAATTGTCCTACGCCCAATGTGAGGGATCCGACGTACTGCGTGGCAAAAGCTTCTAGATTTTCTGCCAAATAATTCGGCAGTGCGAACACGGGGTTTACACTACCCATTTCTGCGAAAACAGGAATAGGCTCTTGGCGTTGTGCGCCAAGGTCAAACAAGGCTTTACCACCACGAAAAGAACCTGTAAAAGCCACCGCTTTAACCGCAGGATGGAGAACCAGCGCTTCGCCTACGGCATGTGCTGCGCCCTCGACATAGCCAAACACAGCGGCTGGAGCGCCAAATTTGGCTATGCCCTGCGCGATAGCGCCAGCCATGATCTTCGAAGTATTGGGGTGTCCAGGATGTTCCTTGAAAATAACGGAACAGCCCGCTCCTACAGCGCTAGCGGTATCACCACCGGCCGTAGAAAACGCGAAAGGGAAATTGCTTGCACCAAAAACGGCTACAGGCCCTATCCCTTTGTTATATTTTCGAATATCTGCCTTCGCGGCACCATCGCCCTTATCAATACGGGCTTCGGCATAGATACCAGTCTTCACCGCGTTGGCGTATGATCGCCACTGGTTGACGGTACGACCTTTTTCACCTTGCAATCGAGGTAAGGGTAGCGCCGATTCGGCATGGGCCGCTTGGATAAGCTCATCGCCCAAAGCTTCGATTTCGTCGGCAATGGCGTGCATCAAGGAAGCACGCTCTGCCAGCGAAATTTTCTGTAAATACTGGTATCCAATTAAAGAATCTTGAACTATAGCATGGATTTGTTCATTGGACATATCAATACGCATAAAATTAAAGTTGAGGTCTTGATGCTAATGCATCGTCGATTATTTTAGTAATAGCTTCTTTTTCTTCACCGACAAGCTCCAATCGAGGCGCACGTGTGAACGGTGTGCTAAGGTCTACTTTACTGGCGGCAAGTTTGATGTATTGCACGAGCTTAGGGTGGATATCAAGTTCCAAAAGCGGCATAAACCATCTGTAGATTTCTAATGCTTTTTCTAATTCACCTTTTTTTACCAAGTCGTAAATAGCGTAGGTTTCTTTCGGGAAAGCATCTACCAATCCACCGACGATACCATCTGCTCCTAGTGCGATAGACTCTAAGAAAATAGTATCTACACCCCCAAGAATCTTTAAGCGATCGCCAAAGCGGTTGCGTAATCTAGTAATATTTGTTAAGTCTCTTGTTGATTCTTTGACCGCTTGTATGGTTGGCTCCTGCAACAACTCTTCAAACATATCCAACGATATATAGGTAGCATAATCAACCGGGTTATTGTACACCAAGATCGGTAATGCCGAGCTTTGTGCTATTGCTTTGAAATAAGCAACGACTTCACGATCATCTCCTTTATAACGCATCGGAGGAAGCACCATCAAACCATCCGCACCTTCCTGCTCTGCCCGTTTAGCAAACTCTACTGCTGCCTTCGTTGTATTCTCTGTAAGATTAAGCAATACGGGAACACGGCCATTCACCACCTTTAACGTATATGCTAGCAACTCGAATTTCTCGTCTGTAGTCAATGTACTTGCTTCGCCCAAAGATCCGGCTAAAATCAACCCATGAATCCCCGCAGCAAGCTGCGCTTCAATGTTGACAGAAAGCATTTCTAAGTTTAACTCACCATTTTCGTGAAATGGTGTTAACATCGCCGGGAAAATTCCACTCCAATTTAAATTAGCCATAAATAATAATTGTTTTTTTCAAAACTATGGCCTATTCGAGTAATTTGCTAATCGAGATTTAATCAAAACTCACCATATTTTAACACATGCCCGATGCTACACATTATTTTTGTATCGACCGTAGTATTCTTTCGGAGAAAAACCTGTTACAGAGCGAAAAACGCGGTTAAAATTTGTGATACTATTAAATCCGGAGTTATAGGCAACGAGTCCGATACTCTCATACCGTTGCGAGGTAATGAGTTTGCAAGCTTCTTGGATACGCAACTCACTTAAATAGCTGACAAAGGTCAAGCCGGTGTGTTTTTTAAAGTAACGGCAAAAAGCCTGCGGCGTGAGGTTTGCATGATCTGCGGCTTCTTCTAAGGTGATCGCTCTTCTGAAATTATCCTTTATATACCGACAAACATCGTTGATACGTAGGAATCCATCGTCTTTATTAAGCACGGTAGTGACCGACAAAGGCTTGAGTTCATGTGATACCAAGCTGAGCTCCTTTAGCAAGAAGAAAAAGCTGAGTAACTGATCCATCATGTCAGCTTTTTTAAGCAGCGCGATTCTTCGCTTGATTCTGCCCGTGTAAGCGTTGGGCACTTTAAAGCCATTGTTATTCTGCAAAATAAAGGCAAGGATACTTCCTAGCTCGGGCATATGGAACAAGCTGGATAGTGAGCCTTTCAGATTAAAGAAGATAGATACAGACTCGACTTCGGTATGTTCCAAAGAGTCGGCATTGCGTTTGAAAACGTGCGGTTGGTTGGGTCCTAAAAGAAAAATATCGTTCTCCCGAAAAGGATGAAAGCTATCTGCAAGAAACAGCGTCCCTTCGCCCTTAACGATCCACATGAACTGGTATTCTTCGTGTTTATGAAAATAAGGATAAAAGTCAGACAACTTATCCTCCTGCACATACACGGACTTATCCTTTGGAGAGGGCACATTAAATTGAATCATTTTCATAATAGAACCTTGTTAGATCGTGAGTAACCTTTGTTAACACTCCAGATTAGTATGAATGAAAGTTACGACATTAAGATAATATTAACAAGAGCTAAGGAAGATTATGGTGAAAATTAGGTCATGTTTGGTTAAAATACAATAAGCGCATTCTCGCATTCCCTTTCTATCTTTATTTCTTCTTTCTCTTAGGGATACCCATTCGCAAAAGATGATACTTATCAAAAACAACACCCCATAAAACACCACAGACACGACCAAACACCCCTAGATACCGATGTCTGAAAAGCTTTGGTTAATTTTTGCGGCATGAAGGCCAATATCCGACAAAAAAAACTACGTCCAAGGCCTTACTTTTGTTGAGGCTAGCTAACCTAGTCCATGTGAAAACGACCTTAAATTAAAAACAAAATAAATCATGCATATGCGTAAAGCAATCAAAGTTCCACTAGTCCTCCTGCTATTACAGGCACCATTTAGCGGCAGTGTGTACGCACAAAATCCATTTTGGGAGCAGGTAAAGAAACAACCGGCCACCTTGGGCATCGAAAAAGGGAGCAATAGCTTCCAGCTTTCCAAACTTAAATTACAGATTCTGACAGCATCGCAGACGGTAGCTTCCCTGAAGTTGAAAGACGATGCACAATTTGACTACACACCAGACGAGTTGTTGGACAAACGAGATCGTAATAAATTCTTTCACCTAGGCGACATCAATCTTTCCATCCGCACGGCTGGTTCTTCTGCATGGACAGCTTACTCCTCGGCGAAGGAGCGTCAGGCGGTGAGTCCACTTAAGGCATCGGGAAAAACATTGGCTGCAGCCGACATCAGCGCCAGTTTAGGCGGCATCCCTTTGCAAATTACACGGTCTTGGGAAAATAAAGATGGCGATTTAGTTCTTCGTTTTCAAATCAAAAACGGCACCAAAGAGACCTATGAAATTGGAGCCTTGGGCATCCCAATGATCTTCAACAACAACATGGATTGGAAGAATCTCGACAGCGCGCATGCCGACAATGTATTCTTCGATCCTTATATAGGTAAGGATGCGGGCTATCTACAAGTCAACCGCCTACACGGCCGTGGACCAAGCCTACTGGTCATTCCGCAGGAAAATGCCGCTTTCGAGGCCTACAGCCCGTTAAACAGCGACCCTACTCCGCGTAGCATTACTTTTGAAGGCTTTCACGAGTGGACAATACATAGCAAGGCCTATGCAGAAACAGATTGGAAGGGTGTACAGCAGTGGAACGACCCAACATCGACCACATTAAAGCCTGGTGAATCAAAGAGCTTTGCCGTACGCTTTGTGCTGGCACCAAGCATTAAGCAGATCGAGGAAGAGCTTGTTCGACAAAACAGACCCGTAGCTGTCGGCGCCCCTGGTTACTTGCTACCGATGGACAATCCTGCAAAACTCTTCCTGAAATACGGTAAAAAGGTAAAAAACATTGCTGTTTTCCCTTCGGGGTCGCTATCGGTGGAAGCGCAGCCACAAACGGCCGGCAAATGGGCTAGCTATACCGTAAAGGGCAATACTTGGGGACGCTCCCGTTTGCAAATTACCTACGCAGACGGCTTGGTACAGACCATACAATACAAAGTTATTAAGCCTGAGGAGGAGGTCGTAAAAGACCTTGGCCACTTCTTGACAACAGCGCAATGGTATGAGAATCCCAACGATCCTTTTGGACGTTCGCCATCCGTTATTACCTACGACTACGAGACGAAAACGCCGGTCACACAGCACCAGAATGCCTGGTTTGCAGGCCTCAGCGACGAAGCGGGTGCTGCCAGCTGGTTGGCGGCCATCATGAAACAACTTTTGCAGCCCAACGTGGAGGAAATCAACAAGCTGAAACGATTCGCCAATGAAACCATGTTTGGACGTATACAGCACAAGGAAGGAAAGAACAAATACGCTGTTGTGAAGAGCCTTTTTTACTATGAGCCTGACTCCCTTCCCAAAGGAACATACAGCGATGCCATCAATTACAAAACTTGGGCAGCATGGCCGAAAAAAGAGGCCGACAATATTGGTCGTTCCTACAACTATCCACACGTTGCAGCAGCCCATTGGGTGCTCTATCGTCTAGCGCGAAACTACCAACAATTGGTACCGGAAGAGACATGGCAAACCTACCTCGATCGCGCTTTTCAGACAACCGTTGCCATGGTTGAGAAGGCTCCACACTATGCGCAGTTTGGGCAGATGGAAGGCAGTGTCTTTCTCTTGATCCTGATGGATCTTAAGAAGGAAGGGCTTAACGAATCGGCGCAAAAACTAGAAGCCTTGATGAAAGAAAGGGCCCTGCACTGGAAAACGCTGAACTATCCATTCGGCAGTGAAATGCCTTGGGACTCGACTGGCCAAGAAGAAGTGTATGTATGGTCTAAATACTTTGGCTTTGACGAGAAGGCGCAGGTTACTTTAAATGCGATTTTGGCTTATATGCCTACTGTGCCACACTGGGGTTACAACGGTAGCGCTAGAAGATACTGGGACTTTGTTTATGGAGGAAAGCTAGCGCGTATCGAACGGCAGATTCACCATTATGGTTCGGCCTTGAATGCTATTCCGGTATTAACGGACTACCGTGAACATCCAGACGATTTCTATCTGTTGCGTGTAGGACACGCCGGCATGATGGGTGCATTGGCAAACGTAACAGAGGATGGATTTGCCCCTGGCGCTTTCCACTCTTACCCCTCTACTTTGGCAAACGATGGAATATCTGGCGATTATGGCACGGGCTTCTACGGCTATGCCGTCAACTCGGGCACGTACATTATTCGACATCCAGAATTTGGTTGGTTGGCCTTTAGCGGCAGCTTAAACCAAGAAAAGGACAAGATAAAAGTCGATGTAAAAACAGCTTCCAAAGGACGCGTATTCCTTGCCGAAGAAAAACTTTGGCTAACTACCGATGCCGGCAAGATCGCTTCCTTGAGCTACGACACGAAGAGCAAAGAGATAGAGCTGCAGCTTAGCGTTGACAATCCGGCCTTTACGCCTGCAACCTTGCTAAACCTATCGGCAACGAGCGGCTATGCCATAAAAGACGCACAAAAAGATCAACAGGGACGATATGTGATTCCTGGCCAGACCGCAACGGTTAAACTCGTCAAGGTCGGCAAATAAATATTGTTTATTTTCTAGTTTTAACTGTAAGCGTGCCACTCCTCCCGGAGGGCACGTTTTTTTTTTCGCCAGCGTGTGGATAAGGCTGATCTCGTTATTTCATGTAATTAATTTTTCCAAAATCTATTACATACACTATATTTGCTTATACCATGAAAACCATTTTATTAACATTGCTATGTGCAATAACATCCTGCTGTAGCTGCTTTTGCTTCGCACAAGAGAAAGACAGCATCGATCGGTACAAAAAATTCCGGATAGGTTATGATTTTAAGATAGGCAACTACACGGACGAATACCTACTTATTAGTCCCGCAGTAGCGATGCATTATGTCATACATCCCAAAATATGGCTTGGTGTTCGGCTAGGTACCAGCCATATGAACACGCATCAAAAAACATATAAGGGATCGCTAGCTGCCGATAACATCTTTCTAAAAAAGGAAACAAAACTGGTACTAAGTAGTTCTTTCCGGTATTATTTCAACGAAAAAAAGCGGTTTAGCCCGATGGTTGAAGCACGTGCAGGAAGTTTGTACGGTGAGCGAACGGCGCGACATAGCTTTACGGGCGGTGGATCCTTTGGCTTGGCTATCCGCTTTCCATTTGGCGGCATCATTCATGTTGGTTACTACAACGATTTTATGCAATATCAAGCCACTTCCTACCGCACAGATGGCACAGGCCACACGGTGTATCAGATTTCAAACCCCGCTCCGCTTAGAAGAAAATCACAAGGAGGCTTCTTTAATTTTACCATCAACTAAAGCTATGAAAAAAGTATATATCCTTCTATTTTTGATATTGCCTATACTGTCTTGCGAGCCTAACCTTACGGTAATCACCGAAAATGGCATCTTCAGCATACAACATCTTGTTCCTGTAGATTCCGAAGCAGACCATATTAGGGCGCCATTTTCCATGCGTGTGGAGTTTGAAACGCTAAGCCTTGGAAGCCGTTGGCAAATTATGCCCACAGCATATGCATTTCGCAGAGATATGAGCAATACCTATGTAAACGCTATCGATCAAGCTTCGATAACGGTAACGATGGATCGACCGATGAAAATTGATGGCGAGGAGATTACTATAGGACGGGACATACTGCAGGATCTATTTCCTAGCGACAGTCGTGATTTCAGAGACGATTATGCTGCTGCGATGTTATCAATAAACTTTACCGATGAAATTCTTTCGCGTTGCAATTTCGAGCCAGGAATAACCACCTTCCACCTATCAGGAAAAAATTCGGACAACATTCGCTTTTCATTTTCTAAAGAGGTGATTTTAAACATACCTTCACAACTAACGGATTGATTCTACTCGTCACTTAGAACGAAAAAGCCATCGCCCGTGAAAGGCGATGGCTATAGATCAGATCAGCGTCAGCAGTCTAGTTGACTCCGGTTCGTTGATCCCACCACATTTGCTTTCCCCAGAAATTATCGTCCACGTCAGCTCTTGAAGCCGCGCTGTTCTGTCCATTCAAGGTTGTTTCTTCTGCAGGATATGGGTAGCGCAATGGCGGCCTGTTGTGTCCCGGAAAAGCAGATCCTGTAGCTGCGGGTAACAATGGAAAATCCGTTCGGCGCATTTCCGACCAAGCTTCATGACCATTCTTAAATAGCGCTAACCATTTTTGCAGGTGAATCTGCGCTGGGCGATTACCCCAGGCCACTATCGGCGCGCTGAGGTAGGCCGAAGACTGTGCGGCGGAAAGCCCGTTCTCTTGGAACGATGCCGTAATCCCCTGTTCATAAGCCTCCTGTGCGGTGATACTTCCGGTACTCCAACCTTTTTGCGCCAACTCGGCTATCACGAAATTGAGCTCGGCATAGTTCATAAATGGGCTAAAGCCTGCGGCATCGTCTCGGAAACGAGCACCAATACGGGAGTAAAGCGACACCGTAGGCGAACTTGCTGGACCGATAATTACACCGCGATATTCACCATCTGACGGTGCGGGCTTCGCATACACCGCCAATCGCGGATCTGCATATTTCTTCAAGGTATCCACAATATTAACGCTAACACCATGATCATCGCGTGTTCGAGAATCATTGTTCCATGGCTCTACATAAGGGTTACTCCCCACCCAATAGAAATAGGCATTATCACTATTCGATTCCATAAGGGGATATTTCTGCGGATCGGCAAAGATCTGTTGCACGGTACTCTGTGAGCCAGCAGCATCCACCGCAGATAAGCGCAATGCAACGCGTAGGCGCAATGCGTTACAGAATTTACGCCATTTTTCCACATCGCCCCCGAAAAGGAGGTCACCATCTCCCAACTGATCGCTTGATCCTTCAGCGAACAAGTCGGCCGCCTGTTCCAACTGTGCGATGATAGCAGGATAAATATCCTCTTGACGATCATACTTCGGCGTCACGAAGCCCTCATCGCCACGGATAGCTTCCGTAAAAGGCATATCTCGCCAACGATCCGTTCCCAGCTGCCACATGTAGGCTTGAAACGTGAGTGCCACAGCACGCATGTTCGTTGCTCCTTCAGCTTCTGCACGATCGATTACCAATTGTGCATTTTTCACATCGCGGTAGAATTTATTCCAAAGGTCAGAGATTGTACCGCTTCTAAACATATAACGCGCTTCATCGATATAAGCAATCTTACCCAGATGCCCGCTATAAGTCGACGGCTCGTTCATATTCCCCCAAGCATCGTAAAAATTTGCTGAAAAATCTTGCAGCACATAGGCCAATACGTTGGTCATGGGCGCCTCTACTGGCTGATTGGGGTTCGTATTGATGGCGTCAAAGTCTTTGGTACATGCCTGCGTCAATGCCAAGCCTGCAAGCCCTAAGAGCAAGGTCGATTTATTCCATTTTTTAAATGTTCGAAATATAGTGTTGTTCATGTCTTCCGCAATTAAAAGGTTAAGTTTAGTTTCATCCCGATGCTTCGGTTCGACGGTATCTGGTATTGCTCGATGCCGACCCCATCATTGCCCACACCAAATCCAGTTTCTGGATCGATATGTGCAAAATTGCTTTTCGAGGTGTAGAGCAAGGCCACATTGTGGGCGAAAAGAGAAACACCAGCTCGTTTGACAATTTTCCAATTGCTGAATAGATGCTGAGGAAAGTCATACCCCAACTCGATCTGCCGCAACTTCACAAAGCTTCCGTCTATGATACCTGTTTCGCGACCTCCCCAAAGACTCTGAAAGTAATCACGTGCGCCAACACGAATATCATTCTGCTGGCCATTTTCCATCACAAAGCGCTCATCGCTCATGTAATCCTGACCGAGCACCATGCCGTTTTCACGGATTCCACCTTTAACGGTTTCCTCTAATACGCCAGACTGTAACCCAAACCACTGGGTAACACTGAATACATCACCTCCTTTGCGCATATCGATCAAGAAGCTCAATCTAAAATCCTTATATGTAAAACGATTGTTTATACCACCTACCCAGTCTGGAGTAATGTTTCCCAACTCTTGTGGTGAGGATGTATACTTGGGAAGACCATCCGTACCAACCAAAATAGCACCCGATTCATCGCGCTGGAATGCCGTTCCGCGCATCACGCCAAAGGGGCGCCCTGGAATTGCATCTACCGTCATACTCCAGGCGGAAGTGATATTGAACGACTCCAATGCCTGTTGCGTGTTCGGATCTGTATACAACTCATTCACCACGCTTGTATTTTTCGCCCAATTGACATTCATATCCCATTGCAGACCTTCCGGATTACGCAGGATACCCAGATTAAGCTGCGCTTCTATACCTCTATTTTGTATTTCACCAGCATTTAGGCGAAGCGAGCCAAAGCCTGTTGCTCCGGAGATATCAACCTGCATAATCTGATCGAGACTCTTTTTGTCATAGTAAGTCAAGTCTAACCCGATACGATCATTCAAGAAACGTAGCTCTGCACCTATCTCCAAACTATTTGCACGCTCGGGCAAAAGATTAAGCGGTGGCAGTATACTGCTGATGCTGTACAAGCTTACTCCGTTGAATGCCGCCGTGTTGGGCACATATGTCCCCTGCGTATAATAGGCATTACCCGCACCTTTACCTACCGAGGCCCAGCTACCACGGATCTTTCCAAAACTTAGAATTTCAGGATTGATGTTCAATGACTTGCTGAATATCCAACTTAAACTGGCCGAAGGAAAAAAGTAGGAAAGGTTGTTGGCCGGCAAGGTCGAGTTCCAGTCATTTCTTGCTGTCAGATCCAAGTAAAGGGCATCGTCATAACCGACAGAAACCTGACCAAACAAACTGTTGGAGCGCAGGTGCTGGGTAGACATGTCCGTAACCGGCGATCCTTTGGTATTTCCTATGCGGAACAAATTCGGAACCGTCAGCTGATCGGCGCCCATTAAATCATAACTATACTTGTAGTCGCGGTAGTTGCCCCCGACAGTATAAGACAGGTTTAATTTCGGATAGATATTACCAGAACCTGTCAAGATCAGGTCCGCATTAAGCTCGTTCAGCCCGTAATTGGATTGACGAAACTTGCCGCCGCCCCAGGTACGGTTTGCCATGCTTGTTAACGTCGAGTTGGACTTGTTGTACGTCAGCGCCATACGCTTCTCGTAAGACCAGTCGTTACCGACCCGCAACATCGCTTTGAACCATTTATGGAAATTATACGAAGCGTTCACGTTTCCGAACAAACGGTCTTTATAACGGGAGTTGGTATTGTTGTTGGTGTTGAAGAAAGGGTTGTCATGGAAATTATTGTTCCAGTTGTAGGGAAACCCATTTTCGAACTCCGAATCCCAATTGGCCTTCAAGTCTTTGATATTGACCTGACGGCCGAACCAACCGCCTATGGACTGCATAGGGTTAAAACTGTTATAGCCCTGTCCAATCAAATTATCGTTCTCCAAGCGCACGTAGTTCATGACAGCATTGACCTCCAGCTTATCGGTCAGTTGCTGCGTAGCATTTAGCGAGACGGTATAGCGATCTTGATCGGTATTGGGAACGGTGCCGGCCTGCTTCTGATTACCGAGCGACAGGCGACTTGTTCCTTTACCGAAAGCAGAACTTAAGGATACGCTGTGGTCCATCGTGTGGCCAGTTTGGAAGAAGTCGCGCACGTTACTTGGATTGGACACCCAAGGTGTAGCTGTTCTGTTTCCGTTTGCATCCAGTGGGCTATTGTACTGCGGTAGCAGAAGTCCAGCATCCAAACGCGGGCCCCAGCTTTCGTCCACACCATCGTTTACGCCATTCCCCAATCCGTCGACATAACGGAAGCCAATCTGTTCGGCCCACTCCTGATAGGTCGTTGGATTTAAACTATTGGACGATCCGATATCCGAGAGTTGCAAGTCACCTTGCTGGTATAACTTCCATAGATATTCCTCGCCGTATTTACCCTGTCCGTAGCTATTTTGGTAGCGTGGTAGGATGTAAGGATTCTCAAAAGAGATCCCTCCGGAATAAGAAATAACTGGGGATGTAGCTCCTTTTCCATTCTTGGTGGTGATAATAATGACACCATTTCCGGCCAGTTGCCCATAAAGTGCCGCAGCGTTTGCTCCCTTTAGCACCGATACCGACTCTATATTATTCGGATCGATATCACCTATGCCTGTACCATAATCCACGGAGCCGCCAGAGCCCACAT
This sequence comes from Sphingobacterium bambusae, assembly GCF_033955345.1. NCBI lineage: Bacteria > Pseudomonadati > Bacteroidota > Sphingobacteriia > Sphingobacteriales > Sphingobacteriaceae > Sphingobacterium > Sphingobacterium bambusae. The sequence goes on along the minus strand of NZ_CP138332.1, from coordinate 4,003,499 downwards.
CGGTTGAGAAGTTACTGACAGGCACCCCGTCGATCACGAACAAAGGCTGGTTATTGCCAAAGGAGTTATTTCCACGTAGCACGACCCGACTGCCCGCACCAACGGCGCCGCTAGCAGCGGTAACCTGCATGCCGGATATCTTACCGGACATCGAGTTGAGCACATTCTGTTGGTTGGTCTGCGTAAGTTCAGTACCTTTCAATTCTTGAATCGCATAGCCCAAGGATCTCTTTTCGCGGGAAAGACCTAAAGCTGTCACCACAACTTCTTCCAATCCTTCACTATCAGCATTTAAGATCACTTCCACCGTTGTTTGGCTAGAAAGATCCACCTCCTTTTGCCCATACCCCACCGCAGACAGGCGCAATGGACCAGCCTGTTTGTAGGTAATCGTAAATTCACCATTGGTACCACTTTGTGTGGCCGTCCCATCTTTTAACGTGACGGTTACACCAGCAATGGGCACACCTTTTTCATCCACTACTCTCCCTTTCAACTGCGTTTGCGCAAACAAGGCTGTAGAAAAGAAAAGACTTGCTGCTAAAAAAGCAATTTTTCGTCTGTTCATGCAATCTTATCGTTTAGTTAGTCAATCAACATTTAACAAAAACTAATCTAGACAGATAAAACACGATTTAGCTACCTATTTTTGATAAATAAAATACAAATATTAACCAATAGCAGGTTTTTAAACAAAAAAAAGTGCTAAAACAACTAAAAACAACAAGCTAAACAGAAACCAACACAATCAACAAGAGACACCAAAGCAAAAAAAGGCCGCGCTATTTAAAATAGGCGGCCCAACTAGACTAACTAAACAATATTATCTGGGCACACGGGTAACGCTTGGAAGCCTTACCTCCACGATATACGTACCTTCCATCAACACGCGGAAACCAAACACCGGATTGACGTTATTATTAGGCAGGTTGTCGATCGATGCATAAGCCATCGGAATACGGTAATAATTTAGATACCCCCAGTCCGTGCCATTACTAGCGATCAATTTCGTAAGCGGAAAAGGAGCCACTTCAAAATCACAGATCAACGCCGTATCGGTTGTGACGACCGGGTTGAATTTCACATGCGACTCAAACATGGGGCGGTCACCGCGTTTTACGATCTCGCCGGCTCTAGGATTAAAAGCGTTCCCATTTTTATCAATGATCTTCAAGATCACACGCGCCCCTTCATTGGACACTTTCCGACAGCTGAGGCGCGGTGCGGTGGTCGTCGTGAACACTTCACTAGCACTGGAACCTGTTGCCGCCTGGTAGGTAACTTCAAACATATCTTCAATCGTTGGATCCACAATCTCAATGGTAGCCAAGTTCTCGAATAGTTTTGCACCGCGGGTATTGGTAAAGTTCACATCGAAAGCGTAGCGTCCCAAAGGAAGATTGGCCGAGGCACGGTTAAAGATCAGCTGTCCGCTCACCGGATTAAACTCCATGGGTGGCCTGCTTACCGTTTCGCGCTTTTTATTCAACAGTTCAACCGTGGTATCGGTTTCGGCGTTGAATACCATTCCGTCTTTGAATACCAACATTTCATAGTCCGTAAAGAACTCGGCTGGTGCAGCCTGCCCCGTTGAAGCATCCCGCAGGTTCATCATTTCAAAGTTATAAGGCGGCGTTGAACCGTCCGCATTGATCCGGTCAGACATCGTGAGCGACATACCACGTTTACAAAAGATCACATTGGATTTATATCGAATATTATCGCTTTGGAATCCATTCTCGATCTTCGAACAGGAAAACAGCATAACCGAGGCCAGTGGCACGGCGAGTATCGTCTTTATAATAGTTTTCATAATCTTTATCCGTTAAATTACTGAGCCATTTTGCCTCGGTTAAAAAATAGTCTGTGCGAGTTGTCCAACACATGCACAATGCCGGTTGTGGTGATCAGCCCAGACGTTTGGCAATCAAAAGAGCGATCCAGTTCCGCATCAGGTATAGCATTGTAATCGGCCTCTTCTTCGTCCAAAGTTTTGATCACTTTGGTAAAATTTACGTAATCCACGTAATCTAAATACGTGTTAAAATCACGTGTTCTACGTAATTTGATGTTAAAACGAACATCGGGAATATTACCTAACTTGGACGTGTAGTAGGTGTTCTCCGTGCTCAATTTATCACGGTTCAGATCACCGTCAAACAAGTACATCATCATCGAATCGCGCAGCTGCTGGGCAGGAATATCGGTAATCGAAAAAGAAATATTTTCATTACCAACCTGCACAATCTTCTCCTGCTTTTTTGCAGCGACATAATCCCGTGCACCATAGTCTGTGGTCACGAAAAAGGTCACATCCGAGTTTACGATATCCTTGATTCCGGCATGATCGATCATCCGCACCAACGAATCAAAACTACCATGACTTTTCAAGAAATCGTAGGTCGTCATATTTACATGAGGATCACTCTGGCCTCCATCTTTTTTATAATCGTCTTTCTGACAAGCATAAGCCGTTACTGCCAGTACCATTAGTAAGATTAATTTTTTCATATCTTTCATGTTTAAATAGCATTAAACCTTTCCTCTCCAATAGGTCGTCTGCGTCAGTTTGTTATTGTTTCGGAACAGATCAGGACTCACCGGCCAGTAGAAGCCTTCTTGTCTGAATCGACTTTCCGATAACCAAGACACGAAATTTGCATACTGTCTGGTCCGGATCAGATCATACATCAAGTGTCCTTCTAAATACATCTCCTTACCACGTTCCAATGCATACTCGTACAATACTTCGTCTTTGGATAAGGTAGTAGGCAACATTGCTGTCGGATCGGCTCCATTGCGCGTACGGAAGGAGTTGATGATATTGATTGCTGCCAACGTATTACCTTTGTATAGTGCAATCTCGGCTTTCAACAGCAACATATCACTCAATCGGAATATAATAATGTTGTTGCTGAGGTAGGCGTCTTGGTTCTGCGCCGTATTTCTATAAGAAACATTGCTATACTTAATACAAGTTGGACGATCGGTCGCCATATCTGTAAAATTCTTCCGTAAACGAACATCCTTATCATCAACAACCTTCACGTCACCCTCACGCCATTCCCACTGACCTATGGTTGCATTCCAGTACCAGTTCCAAACTTTATCAAATTTGTAGAAGTGATCGGAAAAATAATCCAAATTCACATAAGCACGAGAGTTTGTGCCATAGTATTGAATGTGAGACGTACGCAAGAACATGTTACCGATATGCGCATTACTTCCTTCGCGTACATCATCGTTGATGGCGATTTCGAAAATCCCTTCTCTGGACTTCCCAATAAATGTGCTGTAATAATTTGCCGTGTCCGTTTGGCTATACATACCATTTGTCGTGATCGCATCGATCGCCGTTTCGGCAGCCAAAACGTCCTGCATATTAGGCTGATCCGTTGTGACGTCGGTCGTTGTTGCACGCCAAAGGTAAAGATGTGCCAACAAGGCCTCTACAGATCCTTTGTTTGCAGTAACCTTTGCATCGCCCAAAGATGTATAATTCCAATCTAACAGCTCCAAAGCCTTTTTACAGTCAGCTTCAATCAAAGCCATTACTTCGGCTTTCGGACTACGCGCAAGTTCAGGTGCGGATATCGGATCTTCGTATTCTTCGGTCACGATAGGCACATCACCCCAGTTGCGCACCATCATAAAGTAAACCAAGGCACGCAAGAAGTAAGCTTCGCCCATGATTTCGTTCTTAAATTTTTCTGGGTTTGCCAAATCGGTCAGCAGCGCGTTATCTATTTTAGGCACACGGTTCAAAATGATGTTGCTCATGGTAACCGCTTTGTAATACCCACGCCAATCACCGAAACTCTCCACATTATACTGGAACGTGTAATCACCCGTTTGAATTCCCTCTAAACCATCTCCCGTATATTGCAGGGTGAAATAATATCTTGCAACGGCATCGCCATACATAAAATAGCGAGGGCCACCGCCGTTACCAGAGCTTATCACGCTTCTGACAAGCGCATAATTTCCGGCCAATGCACTGCTTAAATCGCGAGAACTTTTCCAGAAGGCCTCGGAATAGGTCGAGTTTACAGGTTCCTCTATCAAAAAGTCCTTGCATGATACGGATAGCATCGTAGTTGCCACCAATAGGCAGCGGGCTACAGCATATAAAATCTTATTCATGTTCACTGTGTTAAAGTGTTATTTCTAAACCTAATGTATATTTCCGCGGAATCGGGTATCCGCCACCATTATATTCACCATAAGGGCTTACCGCTTCTGCATCAGGAAGCTTTTTGGATTTTTGCCACATCAAGACGTTGTCCATGATACCGAAAACACGCAGGTTTGATATAGACAATCGCTTAAGCAGGTTGGTCGGCAAATTGTAGGAAGCAATAAAGTTCTTCCATCTTAAGTAGGATCCACTTTCTAAGAAAAATGTCTGCGCCGACGTGTAATAGTAGCGATAAGTACCTAAATCATATTTTGCATATTCAGCCTGATCGCCGGGTTGTCTCCAAATGTTCAGCTTATCCAAATCTGGTGTGGAGTAGTACACAAAATTGGAAAGTGCATTTCCGGAAGTAGAGTTCGAGAATTGATCCGCTTCGAACAAGTTCAATACATCACGATCAAAGCCATAGGTGAACATAAAGGTCAACGATATGTTTTTGTAAGAAAGCACGTTGTTCCATCCACCGACCCATTTGAAATTCGGATCACCAATAGGCATTTTATCGGGGTTGATACCGCTATTGAAAATATCGATAAAGTAATCTCCATCAAGATCTGCAAACTGAAAATCACCTGCTCCAAAGGTGCCGTTTGAATTACGGAAACGTTCACCTGTATACGGATTTACCGGAATATCGTCCACGGTACTGAACACGCCCAAGGTTTTGTATAGGTAGAATGCATTGATCGGCGAACCCACAGATAGAATATGTGACTTATCAAAACGATCTCCCTCCATGATCAGATCACGACCGCCATTCGGCAGGTTCATGATACGGTTTTTCACATAGGAGATGTTGAAGTTCGACCGCCAGCTAAATTTAGAATCGCGCGGAAGCACATCTGCGGAAAATTGAATATCCACACCCGAGTTACGGATAGCGACAGAGTTTGTCTGCGCGATATCGTAACCGGTGGTCAATGGCAACTGCACATCAAACAGCCCGTCGTAGTTTTCTTTGTTAAATAAATCCACCATCATCGTGAATCGACCACGATACAGCTCCATATCTACCCCGAGGTTCCACTGTCTGTTTTTCTGCCAGCTCAGGTTTTTCTGCGCCACACCATTATTGAAATTAGGCATGATCACCACTTGTCCGTTGTACGAAGCTGCACCACCATTACCGGAGAAACCTCCAGCATTTACATTATAAAGATTGTACTGCAAATAGTTGCTTGGCGGCAACGCACCGGTCAAACCATAGCTTCCGCGGATCTTCAACAAGGTCAACCAAGAAGACTCTTTCAAGAACTCCTCCTCGGTAAGGATCCAGCCCACCGAAGCCGACGGAAAGTAACCCCATTTATTGTTTTCTCCAAAGCGAGAAGATCCATCGGTACGAAACGCTCCAGAAAATAGGTATTTGCTATCGTAATCATAGGAAAAACGACCTAGGTAAGACAATAAGGAGTAGCGTTGCAGATCGGAGTAGGCACCGATGTTGTTCTGCAGGAATCCATTGACCACTTGAATCTGGTCAGAAACCCCTAAACTACCCCATGCACTCACCGATTCGATCCTGTTCTTCTCTGCCTCCTGTCCAATAAGTGCACTTACGGAATGTTTTCCGAACGTATTGGAGTAGCTCAAAATGTTCGATATACGAAGTTGTGCATCGCCGTAGGCTGTCGATGACGAGTAATTTCCCGCACCACTCATCAACTCACTAGGGCGGTTGTAATCGCGCTTCGCGTCATTAGCAATGTAGGCAGACTGTGAAGTAAAAGTTAAGCCTGGAGCCAATAGTAAGCTGAGGTTTAGGTTAACGTTCAAGTTGGTATTCTCGTTCACGTCCAAGTTCGAGCTGTACTGCCCCAACAAAAACTCTCTTTTGGATTGGGACAGGTTCAACAAAGAGGTCGGCATGTTCCCAGCACCCAAAGCTATTGGACTGGTATTACTGCCATTACCACGATCTCTCGAGTTGTACGAGTAAGAAACGTTAGGATTGATCGTCAACCTTTCATTCAAGGCTTTCGTCGATAGGGTCAAGCGACCATTATACCGTTTGAAGCCGGTAGCTTTCACAATACCCTGTTCATCGAACATATCACCGCTGAAGCGATAGGTTGTCGAGTTTCCACCACCAGACAAGGAAAGATTGGCATTACTGACACTTCCCTTTTGGTAGAAAAGATCTTGCCAATCGGTATTACCATTAAAGGCCGGATTCAACGAGTCCGTTAACAATCGTGGCATATTACGCAGGTCGTTGTAGGTCAATTGACGATTCAGGATCTCCAACTTCTGTCTGCGCTCCAAGGCACCTAAGGTAACGTCCCGTAGTTCGGGCCTTTGCGTTACGCCGGTGTAGCCGGTAACCATAACGCGCGGCTCCCCTGTTCTACCTTTCTTGGTGGTAATCATCACCACACCATTGGCCGCTCTTGATCCATAGATCGCCGCCGCAGAGGCATCCCGCAACACATCTACCGATTCGATATCATTGGGATTAAGACCCGCTAGGTAGTTCGTACCTGTTCCGGTATTTGGACCAACGAATTGTTCGGTAGGCTGTGGCACACCATCGATAACATACAAAGGGCTGCTGATAACGTTATAGTAGTCATCACCTGAGTACTGCGTGCTTACCGCAGAGGTACCACGCACCGCCAAGGTAGGTGAAGCGCCGGGCGCTCCCGAGAAATTCTGCACATTTACACCAGCTAAACGCCCTTGCAGGAGCATATCAAAACTGGCGGCGGGCAAATTCTCCAAATCTTTTCCCGAGATACTAGAGATTGCTGCGGTGGCTTTCTTACGGCTTACCGTTTGGTAACCGATAACCACGGCTTCCTCCAAGGTACTGAGTGTTTCAGTAAGGGTGATGACCAGCGGCACCTGACCCGCTGACACCTGTTTCTTCTCATACCCGATGGAAGAGATTTCCAAAATTTGCTGCCCATTGGCAGTGAGGGCAAATTCGCCCTTTTGATCGGTTTGTGTTGTTAATGAGGTGCTGAGGTTTTTTACGGATGCTCCCGCTATCGGTGACTTGTTCTGATCTAGAACTGTTCCCCGAATTTGTTGCGCATACACATTGACCGACACCAAAACCGAAATCCATAGTGAGACTATAATTTTCATAGTGGCTAGTTAGGTAGTTAGTAGTTATTAATTAACCAAATATAGGTGGCGAAAAAGAGCTTGCTCCCTCACATATTAACCAAGCATATCCATTTTTTAACAGGTTATTATGCACTATTTTTTGATTTCTGATAAAGAATAATAGATTCTTATAAGGAATAAAATCAAACACCAAAGAATTAACAACAAAAACTTGTCGCAAAACAGACATAAAAACATTCTAAAAGCATAAAAAAACGCCTTTCGAGATCATCGAAAGGCGTTTTTTAATTCATTAAAACCGAAAAATAAAAATTATTTATTATCGAATAACAACATATTATTTATCTCGATCTGATAAGGCCACTGTTCATCTGTTTCTTCCTTACCATCCACGAGGTGAATCGCATGCGTGTCAGGTGCGCCCATCACAATAAACCACAGATATTCCGTATCCTTTGGCACCTTGAATTTAACTTTACCTTGTGGTTTATGTTCTACAGGCCTATAGGTACGTTTACCTTCCTTAGAAACAGCCAAGAAACCATAACGCCAACCGGCGCGCTCGGGCTGTATAGTACGATAGCCGGCCGCATTTTTCAATCCTTCGAAACGAAGCGACACCGTAGATGACTTTTGAGGCAATGTTAAACGGAAAGCATTGTACCCATAGTCCTGAGGAGCGTGCGAAGGAGCAATTCGCCAAGTGCCCTTCCCTTCGTTGAGTAGCTTACTGCTATGCTGGTTGGCGTAAGGCTTAGCAGCCAACTCTACACGAGGCAGATCCCAAGTCACAAAACGGCGATAGGCGTCAAACAACTCATCATTGAATGCTTCTTGTGAGGTATTTGTCATACGCTGATAAGCCATAACCGGATCTTCGCCCTCTTTGACCGATCGCCACATTTTGCCGATGAAATCGATGCCATGTTTGCTTGCCCAATACTCCAACACGAAGGGGGAATGATATTGATTGGTTTCGTGCAAAAAAGCGTAATGTGTTTTTTCCATAAAGCCTTTAAGGTGATAGTTTTCAAAAGTAACCCAATCTGGATACACCTGCCACAGCATATACTGAGAGGTCATTTCGAAAATACTATTTCCTCGACTGCCTTTTGGCGGAGAAGAAAAAGCCCAATTGCCGTCGCATTTGGCCAAATATTGAAAGCTGTGCCCCATCTCATGCGCCAGCGCACCATAAGGAGGCTTGGCCACGCGTACCGCAGGCGTCCACAGCACCCCGATCTTGTCTTCCGCGCCACCACCGTAAGCCGTGCCATCATCGCCTCCAAATACGTACATCAATAATTTATACCGATCAGACACAGACTTTCCAACTTCCACAAATTTGAGCTCCTTGGTATAAAAACCGTACAACTCTTCGGATGTTTTTAAAAGCTCCGCTGGATCGAACCGCTTGCTCACTTCCGCATTTGTCGTCGGATCGGCACCGTATTCTTTTGCCCAGAAAATTATGATATTTGCTGACTCGACTCTTCGATCGTTACTGTATTCGCTGTTTGGATCACTATAGTCGTTGTCATCCGGCACACGCCACACCTTGGATGGTATGTAGGCTTGTTTTTCGCTTATAGTTAAAGCAGCTGACTGTGCGGTTGACTGTGCCAACACGGACTGCCATGAAGGCAAGATTAGGACGGACAGTAAGGTTAACAATAGTTTCATTGTGGGTATCATGATTTAAGTAAAATATAAGCCTTTGCGACAATCGAACTGCTGCAGTGGTAACAATTGCAGTCCATTGCTTCTACGCGCGAGCACGATCCAAAGTTAAAGCTTGCCCAATAATCTTCGTGCCAAGATATTAACCAGAGCTACACTATATTTGACACAAAATAACGATATTCGGGATTGTTTACGGAATGCATAGCGGTACACTTCCAACGGGAAATATAGGCAAAACATTGTCTACATCATGCTTTTTTGTACCTTTAGTGCTCCCTGACCCATATGCACATGAAAAACAGTTTTTACCACCTATGGATAGAAAAGAAGAGTACAACATCAACAACCTCGGCAACAAATAAAGCAAAGCAAAACTCCCATCACAGCTATGTTTATAAACCACATTATCGAAAAGTTTGCTCATTTTGACTTGAGCGAGGAAGAACTAAAGGAAACTCGAAAGATCCTTCATTTGGAACACTTCAAACGAAACAGCTTTTTTCTAAAGAAAGGTGAGTGCAGTTCACGCATCGGCTTATTGATCAAAGGGCTGATGTATGCCTATAACATGGACAGCAATGAAGAGGAACATGTACACGGTTTTTTCTACGCCGCTTCCCAGCACGACGTAGTCTTCAACTATGAAGCGTATATACAAAACAGTCCTTCAGAAGTATCTTACAAATGTTATCAAGATGCCACGATGATTGTTTTGGACACCAAAAAGGTCAAGGAACTGTACGAACAGTTCCCTCGTTTTTACCAACTGGAGATGCTGATCATGCAACCGCAATTTCTTCAAGCACTTTCTAGAAGCAAAATGCTCCATGCCGCAAGTGCTCCCGAAAAGATCAGCCTGCTTAAAGCGCAATCTCCGGAAATATTCAAACTGTTCCCGTCGGCCTACATTGCTTCCTATCTAGGTATTCATCGTAATACGTTCAATAGGGCGATGCACAAGCTTTAGAAAAATGCACCAAATGGTGCTTTTTTTTAAGCACCATTGCCCCTATTTTTGATCGGGTCATCATCTATGATTCCTTACTATGAAAAACACAATACCTGCCCGACTACGCAGGATCTTATCGCACTAAATACATGTAGTGTCTAACTTTTTATTACACATTTTAACAACGCAGCGCCTGGAATGACATTAGAGGAAAAAATGAAGAAAAAGATAATTATTGGGTACGCCGAAGATTCCACCATCACCCAACTGCTCTTAAAAACTCTGATCAAACAGGACAATCGTTTCGAGCTCCTTATAGAAGCTGAACATGGACATATGCTCCTAGAGAAACTGGCCATCGCCGAACAACAAGTTGCGGTATGTATACTAGATTTATACATGCAGCCGGGCAATGGCATCGAAACAGCATCATCGATCAGGGAGCGTTTTCCGGATATCGTGACGATAGGCTATTCAACCAGTACAGAAGAGCAGGATATCAGCGACATGAAAGCAGCCGGGGTGGTTGCCGTTTTTGACAAAAACAAAGTGAGCGTTGGCGAATTACTTAACCACATTCACGATTACCTATCCGATTTAGGGTAAACGACATGAATAAAGTCACTGTTGCTTATGAAAATTAAAGGCTGCACTCGAGAGAGGCAGCCTTTTCCATCAACTAAACAACTAAATCAATGGATATCTTATGGATAGAAGGTAATCTCTCCCTTCACAAAATTTAATGTGGTTTTGTATTGATTGAGGAAGGGTGTACCCAACAAACCTTTTATTGGTAAGGCATCGTCTCCCTTTCCGGCACCGATATCCTGCTTGGTGAGCACGGTATACATATCTTGAAGCTTGACATCACCGACTTTGGCATCGGTTAGATAAGCGACATGGTTATCCGCTTGCACTCCTCCCACTCCCGCAATGGCCACCTTTTCCTCTTCATAATCAATAAAGTTCACTAGATCCTGCGCCAAATCCTGTTTTAATACATTAGCGTTGGCGCCACAGTCGATCCCCATAGGATAAAGTTTGCCATCGAACGATAAGTCGACGATGGGAATATGCCTTTTCATGCGCATAGGCGCTGATCCGTAAGCCGTCCCCTTATCAAAACCGCGACCGATGAGCTGTCCTTTGTCATCCACACGCTCCATCAAGAGTTCCTGTTTAGCATAATCGAACGTCAACTGATAGCCTTTCAGCACACCATAGCCCATCAATCCAAAGATTGGCGCACCATTATCCAACTCCATATCGTCCATCGATGCTACGGGAGCATCAAGTCCATTAAGTTCGATCGTTCCCCAAGCCAAGGTATTGTTCACGGACCACTGCACATCCTGCATCATGCCACCCATACCGGTAAAATCTACCGAGACATCTTTGTTAATATGTGTACTAGCCACATATTTCTTGCGTAAAATAAGTACGGGTGCACCACTATCAAACATAAAATAACCATCTTGGCCATTCAGACGTGAAGGGATGTAAATCAGTCCGTTTTGAAGCTCAAACCGCACGCGCATACTATCCGGCTTTTCCGCTGCTGCCATTGACTGCGCGAGCGCCTCGTCAGGATTCCCTCTCAGCCGTGCCTTGATAATACCTAGATTAACCAACTTGCCATCCTTATTGAATAAAAACGTAGGCTTTCCCGATTTACCATCTTCGTAAGTGACCAATAGTGAAAACAGTGTATTACCCTGTGACTGATGTTGATCGCCAAGCATCTCGTAGCTCGATATACCGCTAAATTTGGACAAGATTTCCGGTATCACCATGGTGTTATCCATCTCGGGGAGATTGCCTATACGGCAACTATCGGCCATCAAGCCAAGCAGTCCTTGGCTATCCTTCGCATTCAACAATGCAACAACTTGCTCGACCTCTGCCGGTGCCTTCGCCACCTGCGCAAAAGCGGTTGCTGAAAACATCAACAAACCGCCTAAAAGATTAATTTTTATTATCATCTGGTAATACCATTTGTTGTATCCAACCAATCAATGATCGCGACCAAAGTAGAATCCGGCATAGCTCCCAAAGTGCTATACTCACGTACATCACAAGTTTTACAGGCTTGCATAAGGTGATTCACGTTGGGCAACAACTTCGTCGTCACACGTCCTTCTTGCCCCGATTTGCTGTAATTCTTCCAACAATCCAGATTCACCGGATCGACAAAAAGATCCTTATCTCCGTTAATAGCCAAAATAGGAACATCAACATGGCTCAACACCATCTGCGCATTGTAACGTACAAAGTAGCGGTACCAAGGGCCAATAGCCTGCTGCACGTAAGACCAAATTGGAAAACGAAAGTGATCATGCTCGATTCCCAAGGTCGCAAAATAGATGTTATCCTTTTCTTTCCAATAATTAAATGTCTCGTTAAGTCTATTCTCCAAACTATCCGACTCGGCATATTGATAGGCGACAGCAAACATCAAACGGTTGATCTCGTTGGAGCGCTTTCTATCGACCGGGGTGAGCGGTGAATTGTTCACCAAACTTTCGTTCTGCAGGAACAACGATTCCAATCCGCTGGTAGCCAATCCGGCGAGGCTAACCAAAAAAGAAACGTCTTTGGATTGGGATGCAGCGATGGAAATTGCCGCTCCCCCTTCACTATGACCAAGCAAACCAATACGCTTAGTATCGACGTTCGGATAGTTTTTCAGATAATCCACCGCCTGTAGTGCATCCTTTGCAAAGTCTGCAGTCGTGGCCATCATGTAATTGCCGGTCGTTTTGCCTACACCACGATCATCCATTCGCAAGACCACATAGCCACGCGCACTGAGGTAGGTAGCGATCTGCGCAAAAAGTGGCTGTCCCGCCATTTCGCAATCCCGGTTTTGAGGGCCAGTACCCGAAACCAACACTACGGCCGGATAACTTCCCTTTTCCTTCGGGCTCGTTATCGTAGCACCGAAGCTGATGGTATCACCTTTAGCTTGAAAGATGACCTCTTCACTTTTAAACCCCTGTGCGGAGAGCATGTTGACCAAGAGGACAAACACCCCAATCAGCAAGCACTGTTTATTACTTTTACTCATGTTATTTCTCTGCTTTTAGCACGTTTACCATTTCAATAATCTCATCGGCAAGCTCAGAAGTGCTTCCCATATAACCCACTTCCGAGAAACGAAGTTTTCCATTTGGTCCTACTACCATCTTGTGGGGAATAGGACCTACGCCCGATGCCTTGGACACTTTATTATCGGAATCCAACAACACCGTAAAGGGATAATCATTTTCCTTCATGTAGTTGGTCACATACTCCTTCATATCTTTCTTCTCTTGCGTATCAATAAAAAAGAAGGCTACATTTGGATCATTCTTAAAATGCTCTACGGCGAGCTTCATTCCGGGAAACGCACCCTTACATGGTGCACACCAAGAAGCCCAAAAATCCAACACAACCACCTTTCCCTTCTGCTCCGAGAGTTTCACCTTGTTACCATACTGATCCAACAACTCGAAGTCCGCGATTTCTTTATCGATGAGGAGCTTCTGCACTTTCTCTTTCAACTCCTTGCCTTTGTCCGCATTTTTCAAACTAGCGAGGTAGCTGTTATAGTCTTTTTCTGATTTGTTGCGTGCAACATACAGGCTTTTCATCAGATCCAGCATATACGTGGAACTCTGATTTAACGAATAGCTTTTTTCCAAGGCCATTAACAGCTCTTTGTCCTTGCCCTGCCCTTCCAGTGAACGTACGTAGGTGTCGTTCAAGTCTGCATTTTCGTAGCTCGCGTTGCTCTGTGCTGCTGCGGCATACACAAAAGCCTCATCAAAAAGCTTATTGTCGACCAATATTTTGGCGAAGAGCGGCGCGTTGATATAATACAAGCTCGCGTATTTATCGCCTTGAAAATTGTCTTTATAATAATTCAAACGATCCATCACGACACGCGCATAGGGTAAAATCTCCGCGGCTCCCATGCTCTTTTGGGAAATGTAAGGAACATCTAATGATCGATAGATGACATTGGAAAGCGATTCATAAGGCGCTGCCTGCGAAATATATTTTGTATAGGCTGCTAAATCCTTCTGCATGCTGGTGTACACCGAGATAATCCAGTAGGCACTGATATAACTGATGCGATTGGCATCGTTGAATGCGGCCTCCGATTCCTTATAGGGATGTTTATCGATAAATGTTGTAGCGGCGTTGCGACGTTCATCATCGGTCTTTGCCTCTTGAATACGTTTGAAATCAGCCAAGCGCTGTTGATCGTTCACATATTGCCCGTTAGGAAACTGTTGGCGAATTTGTGCTTCAAGTTCGCTTGATTTTACCGTATCCTGCAGCAGCTCCTTGTAGACGCGAAAGATTTCAACAAGATCTTCCTCGCGCAAATTCGGAATCTGTTGCAAGGTTTCCAGTTCTTTTTGCAATTTCCCTAATGATTCCTCGGTATTCATATGCTTGAGCGCGCTGGCTGCCGCATAGAGTACGCGAAATCTATTCTCTGGATGGTACTGCAATTCATATTTTGCCCACATCAATAAAATTTCGTCTGTTTTATACGATGCGGTGTCGACAACATAGGGCACACCTTTTACGATATTAGGTGTACGTAACATCCCCCAGCCAAGCATTCCTCCAGAAACCTGACGGCCATCGTTGGCTGTGAGAATGTAAGAATAAGTTTGCTCGCCGCCATTGTCCGTTAACGAATCCGACTGAAAAACAAGATTCATCAATCCTAAGTTCGGCGGCAATACATAAGTTGCACGCCATAGCGAATCTGTTTTCGTAAACTTCAGTTGATCTTGCATCCACTTAAAATCTTGGAATCCCGTTAATGTGGCCGATATTGCCGGGGCATCCTTCAATACCGTTGTGCGCGCATCGTATACCAACTGGACGGTGTCGCGCTCTTTCGGGAACTGCGGAATGACCGTAAAAAGTTCTTTCTGCTGTGCCATAGCACTACCACTGATCAACAGTGCTACCGCTAATGTGTTCCATGTTCTCTTCATAATACTACGCTTATCCTTCATACTTCTTTGATAGAAAAGTTTCACTCTTTTTAATTATGGATTTTGTTCAATTTCTGGACTCAAGTTGATCTCATACTGTGGAATGCGAAACACGTAACGGTTGCTATTTGGCGCTAAAGTGAATGTTTGCCCGCCCACAGTCCTTGTATATGTTTTTTGGAATAACGGATCATCTTTTAACCGGCGCATATCCCACCAACGAAGCATACGAAACATAAACTCGCGACGGCGTTCCTGCACCACTTTTAGCAACGCATCATTGGCACTACTCGCCGTGAGGTTAACCTGACCCGATGGAAGTATCCGGCTTGCACGCAATTGGTTAACCAAAGTCATTGCCGCTGCAGGCTGATTGTTACGAGCTTCCGCTTCGGCCTTTATCAACAGCATTTCGGGTACCGTCGGCCCTACGTTCCGGCCTTCATCCATGATGTAATCCAAGTAATAGTAACGACCTTCGTAGACATCCCAAGAAGAAATAATGTCACCCGGAACCGTAAAAAGGTTATATCGCTGGTCGCTGTCATTAAATAGCGCCTCTAAATCCGCACTTAATCGAAAAGCGGTCGGTGTGTAGGCCGATATCCCATTGACGGGGACTTTCGACAGGAGAATTTCCGGATTGAAAAAACGTTGCGGATAGCTTGTTGCCGTGAGCTCTGCTATACTGGTCAAGTCGATCAGTTGGCTATTGATCGCTAGCGCCTGATCAGCCGCGGTCGCAGCCTCTGTATAGCGGTTCATATATAAATATGTCCGTGCTAACAGCCCATAGGCCGAAGCCTTGGAAGGTAATGTGGCATACTCCTGTGTTGTAGGCAAAGCGGGCAACGCAGCCTCGATATCAGCCAATATGGTTTCGTAAGCACGCTGCACCGTCCCTCTCTCCAAGGACTGCTCGGTCGTGGGCTCCAAAACCAAAGGCACGCCGAGGTCAGTACTCGCGCTTCCCTGATTGTAGGGCTTGGCATAGGTATTCACCAACATGAGGTAGGCCGATGCACGGTGTATCTTCGCTTCAGCTATCAATGCCGCTTTCTCCTGCGCTGTACCATCACTTGCATTGGGCACTTCCGCAATTACGGTATTGGCATAGGCAATACTATGGTACATGCGGGTCCAGTTATCGTCTTTGTAATATTGATTTTCGATGGGATAAATCACATCGTCCCATTGGTACGCACGTTTATAGTAACCGTAGTAGTCGTTATTGGCCAAAGACTGCTGCTGCGCAGAGCCATCCAAAATCTCTAGATCATCGGAAGCCATATCGGAGATGGCCGGTGCCGACTCCCAATTTGTTGTGCTATTCAGCAAGTACCGGTAGTTCTCCATGGTTCCGGGTACCAGTTGTCCTTGCGTTTTTATATCGACATATTTCTCGCAACTGCCCAAAACGAATAAAGATAACGCCGCAAGAGTTGCCCTATATAATGATTTCATGATCGTCTTTCTAGAAGAAAAGTAAAAAACCGAGCCTTTTGTTAAAACTGTTTTCATCGCTATTCCCTCGTGTTAAAAGTTAATGTTTAATCCAAAATTGTATGAAGGTACTGGCCGAAGATTGGATGATTTGCCCACGTAGTTGACGAAATCGGGATCATATCCCTCCTTGTTGGCCGTCCAGACCAAGCCGAGATTGCGTACCGACCCCGATAGCGACACTTGTTCTACTTTCAGCCGATTTAGCAGTGATTTCGGAAGTGCATAGCTCAGGGAAATCTCGCGAAGGCGGATATAATCTCCCTTAAGCACATTGATATCGGAATACGTATACCGCTGTAGACTATACTGTCCATAGATATCAGCAGTAACCGCCGGGATATTTGTAATATCCTCATCTCCCGCTTCGCGCCATCTATCTGCAATATCGGCACTGAGGTCAAACTTAGGAATGGTCATTCCGCGACTTGGCGTCATGTAGCTTTCAATACTAGGCTTCATGAATACGCTGCCAAACTGATAGGTGAACAAGGCGAACACTGACCACTGTTTGTAACGCAAGTTAGCACGCACGCTACCAAAATAAGGTGCTACGCGGCGTCCGGCATATTTCAAATCTTCCACGCCCGTCAACATTTGGTTGACGGCAACGATCTCGTCATTCTTATTGTACACTTGGGTCAGACCTCTTTCATCAAGGCCAGCATTCCGGAACACGAACACATTATCGCTGGGATACCCCTGCAAGTAGCTAATGCCGATCGGCGTATAGGAATATGTATAGGGTGCAATATCCGCTGGATCGAAGCGGTTGTCAGTAATCTCATTGGTATTATAAGAGAAATTGGCCGTAAGATCCATTTGCCAATCTGTTTTGCGTAACAGAACACCTGTTAACCCAACATCCAGTCCTCTACCGGTCATCGTGGCTGTGTTACGCTGTAACAAGCCACTATTGATGGATCCTGCATAAGGTGATGCAATAGGGAAAGTGTACAACAGGTCGCGACCGTCTTTATAGTACAAATCCACAGATCCGAACAAGCGACTATCCAGCATACCAAAATCAAGACCAAAGTTCGTTACATAGGTTTTCTCCCAGCGTAGCTGCGGATTGGCAAGCGAAATAATATCAGCGGACGGCAGATTTGCTAGGTCACGAGATTCATTCAACGCAATGTAGGTAAACGGGCGAGCATCCTGCGAAATATTACCGTTCACTCCGTAGGTAGCACGAACACTCGATTGGTTTAGCCAAGCCTGCTCCTTTAAAAACTCTTCCTTGCCGACATTCCACTTCAGACCTGAAGACCATAGCGGCGTAGCCCGGAAGCTACGATCCAAACCAAAATTGTTGTAATCATCATACCGAACACTTCCAGAGACCGTGTACTTGCCGCTGTAGGTATATGCCCCATTTCCAAAGTAAGAGAGGAAGCGACGACGGCGATCTCCTTGTTGCGGAGCTCCGCCCAAGCCGGAAAGATAACCGCCGATATTTGTATAGGCATTACTATAGTAGCTGACCGTTGTGTTAAAGCCAGTTTCCTTATTGTAGCCGTACATCGTGCTGCTGCCCTGCCCTAACTCGGTCTGTCTAATTTCCGAACCAGCGATGGCGGTAATCTCATGCTTTTGGTTGATGGTGCCATCATAGCTCAATTGTCCGCGCACGGTATAGTTATTGACATTCGTGTTGATGATGCTGTAAATACCGCCTCGGGTAATTCCCATTTCGTTCCCGCTTGCACCGATCGGCGTAAACTGATTCAGCAGGTTCCTATTGTAATATGAATCTTCATCATAATAAAGGCGGTTATCACCAAAAGTACGTTCATTGGCGTACATGACATTTCCTTTCAGTCCCTTAAAAATGGGCACCTCCAAGTTTATCGTTGCCAAGTAATTATTGTTTTTCACGACGTTGTCATTGAGCGCCAATTCCTGCAGATAATTATAGCGCCAATCTCTGTACGCAGATCCAAGGCCAGTAACAAAATCTGGATTCATGCGATCGTAATATATACCGCCGCCCTGTTCGTCCGCCAAGAGCTGGTAGGGCAACAAGGTAGTTGAATTTGCCGTGAAGACACTTAGGCCAAGACTATTATTCTGGTGACGAAGAAAGCTTCCTTTGATACTGGTGGATAGGGTTGCAATCTTAAATATCTTCCAGCTGTTATTCATGTTCAACGTCAATCGTTTTCCGTTATCTCCTTTGCTGTAGGGATTTTCGTTGGCATAGGAAGCCGAATAGAAGTAGTTATTATTTTCCGTTCCGTTGCTGATCGATATATTGTACTGCTGATTGTTCATCGGTTGGAACAGGTAGGTTTGCATTTGCGCTGTATTATCAATCTCCTTGAAGGGATTGACCAAGGCATCATACGCAGCTTGGGTGATTGTACCGTTCTTCAACTGAATAGCCGCTGCGGCCACCGCACCGGGATAGTAGGTCGCGTAGGCGTATAAATTCGTTGCGATATTATTGTTGTTCAACACATTTTTGGCAACAAGCTCTTCTTGGTAGTCGATCAGTTCTGCGCTGTTCATGCGTTTGAGGTATCCCAAATCCGGACGACCAGAAAACGCAGTATTCACCGAAAAATTAATGCGGGGCACGCCATTCACTGATCCTCGTCTTGTGTTTACTACGATCACCCCATTTGCTGCACGCACACCATAGATGGATGCTGCCGCAGCATCCTTTAGAATGGTTATGCTCTCCACGTCGTTCGGGTTGAGTGTGGCAAGATCCATGGTTGAAATAGCTCCGTCAATCACCACAAGCGGCGATTTTTCGGTCTCCGAGGAAATAGATCCGACCCCACGAACCGTAAGGCTGTAGTCATTCTGTCCTACCGTGCGGGTCGTAGAATTCAACGAGAGCTGGTTATTGTTGTAGTTAAAGCTACGGTCGCCAGAACCTACAGTCACCTGAACGCCGGGAGCGAGTGCTTCCATACGCTGAATAAGGTTTGGCGAAGGGATTTTTTCCAATTCTTTTCTTGTAATGACGGATGCTGAACCGGTAGCACGTTCCTTTGATATTTTTTGATAACCGGTAGAGATAACAACTTCCTCCAATACATTTTCTTCTTCTTCCATAATGATGGAAAGCTCCGTTCTGTTTCCAGCAACTATGCTGGCATCCTTATAGCCCAAAGCCGTAACAATAATAACATCAGAAGGCTTTATATCGTAAACGAAAAACCGACCGTTGTCATCACTCTTACCGCCCTTACGTGTATCTTTCACCCAAATGCTTGCAAAAGGAATAGGTTTTCCGCTAGCCGAGCGCACGGCGCCAGACAGCCGATCTGTTACATCGGGAGTTGTCGCAGGCTGTGCTTGTGGCGTTGTTTCCACATCTCGCTCGCTGCGTTTTACAATAGAAAAGGATTTTTCGTCGACATAGAGAAACACAAGCTGATTTGGATAAAGGACTTTCTTGAGTACCTCCTCCAGCTTAGTTCCTTTTAGTGCTTCCGTATTGGTAAACTTACCTTGCAATAGGTTGTGTTCATAGCTTAGGTTGGCATCAAAGCGTTGCTCGATCTGTTTGATCGCATCTTGCAATGACAAACGCTGCTGCCCAACAGCAGGCTGCCAAATGCTGAATAGCAATCCAGCGAGCACCAACACGAGAAACCTGCGTCTTGGTTTCATGGGGTTTGATTTCATTTTCATTCTTAATTGATAGGTTAGGGTATTCAAATTTGTTATCTAGTCTTTATTCGTTCTTAGGAGTCAGGTATACGGTATCCTTTTCCATTTGTACATCAGCTTGCAAGATGTTCGCCAAGGAATAGATGACACTTTCCTGCGATTTCAACGAGATACGTCCGTCAATTCGTTTGGCCAATAAACTGGAATCGCGAATCACGATCTCTCGCCCATAGATGTAGCGAAATTCATTAATCAGCTCGCCTACAGATAGATTTTCCGCTACTAAATTTTTCTCGGCCCAAGACGTCGCTTGTGCTACACGTTCAGGCTCTTGGCTTGGTTGTTGAAAAGTTCCATCCATATAGTGGATCATTTGTCCCGGACTTAGGATTTGCATCTCATTGGGACGATCTTTATGGCGGAGGGCAATCCTACCTTCGATCAAAGAAACCGCAATACTATTATCTCTATTCTTGATATTGAATTTTGTACCCAGAACTTCCACAACGAGGTCGCTCGAATGGGCAAAGAATCGCTCACCTTCTTTTATTCTTGTGGTGTCCGCATTGAGGTGCTTCACATGAAACAGTGCTTCTCCTGTGCTGTACACCTCACGGTTGCCCAGCCAAGACCAAGCCCTTCTGTATGCAATACTGGAATTGGCATTCAGTTGCACCGTACTGCTGTCCGGAAGCAGTATAGTAGCCATTTCGCCATTGCCCGTCGCAATGGTGATCATGGAGGTAAAATACCAGAACACACCGCTCAGTAGCAACACCGCTGCTGCCGCCACGCCCGATAACCAGCGGAAGCGTAAGCGTTGCACCCGGCGGCGCTGCCGACTTTGGATATCCTCGTTAATATCTTCATACAACGCATCTGCGAATGCATCCGTAGGCTGCAACCGCTGCAGTCCCAACATTCCACGCATGTAAAACATAGCCTCGTCATAAGCAGCCGCATTGGTAGGCTCGGAAGCGCGCCAATCGGTCAACTGTCGGGACGTTAGACGATCGGGGTATTTTGCATGTTGCACAAAATCCAAATCGTCCAAAAAATCCTGTGTCGTATAAACGTTATATTTCTCCATTATTACGGCTGTGTTAAGTGTAAGACAAACGAATGATTCATTTTATCCCATGAGATTTAAACTTTTTTTAAAAAAAATTTAAAATAGCACGCTAACGAGCAAAAAAGAACAAAAGATAAAGTGAAAATATTATGAAAATAAAAATCGCAAGAGGGATAACAATAGGATAACATCGCCCTTCGGCATCGCCAAAAAATCCTTCAGCGTTTCGATAGCACGATGATTTAATTTATATAAGCTTTTTACGGAAATATTCGTGAGTACATGAATCTCTTCATAGCTCAGCTCCTCGAAATAACGAAGATAGATGACCTCGCGCTGTTTAGGTGTAAGTTGTTCCAGTGCACGTGCGAGCTTGGCCGCCTTGATACGATCATCTTCGGTCTTTATTATTTGGCTTTCCAAATTAAAGTGTAGGGCAAACTCTTCCTTCTCACTGATCGGAGCAAGCTTACCGTCGCGAAGTTGTGCATTTAAGAGGCTATTCTTAAGGGCAACCAACAGATAATGTTTTGGACTACTGACAGTTTTCAATTTTTCCCGACCTTCCCACAATTTGACGAAGATATCTTGGATAGCGTCCTTAACTAGCGTTTCGTCGGCTGTACGACGCATACCATATTCATACAGATGAGGCAAAAGGTTTCTATAGATCTGCTCAAAAGCAGATCGTTCTCCTGCGAGAAAATCAACCCAATATGCATCAATTGTATTTGGCATGTCTTTGCAATATAGCCCGCTTCTGTTAGTTAGACGAATGTAGCCATAAAGCAAATGTAAGAATGTTTAGTAATTAAACGTTTCAAAAGATACGTAAGCTTGCTGTAAAATTAGCAGATAGCCAAGAACCGATATCCGTGAACTAAACGATAATCGATTGGACGCTAGAAGACTTCTCCCAAAGACAGGTGAACACCCCGATGATGCTTACTGAAGCCGTAATCAATTGCGATATTCGTGCCCGACTTCTTGTTAAATTTGATCCGGGCGCCCGCCCCCGCACCGATGTTCCAATTCAGGAACAGCTTGCTCCCTGGACCACTAACCGTCGTCATATTGGTAAAAACAACAAATCCCAAAAAGCCATTCGCTGTGATATCCCGCCGATATTCACCCTCCATATAGTAAAGCGACTTTCCCCGATACCTGCTCAATGGCAGTCCCCTCCCCGAGCTGTTGTAGGGATCCCAACCGAGATTTGGAAGTTCCATGTAAGGAGCTCTACTGCCGAAAACGGACCAAAAGAAATTGCGCACGGCAATCATATTCTGCCGGTTAGGGTTGTCCGTCAGCCGATGGTATCGACGCATCTCCACGAACAGCGATTGCCAAGATTGGGTGCTCCCCATAAATTCGGGGTTGACCCGAAATTGGAGATTTGCATAATTACCATCCCAAGCATTGATGGAGTTTGCCCGCGTATCGTAGATCATGTTGACACTTAGACCGGAGGAGATATAGGAGTCATTGTTTTCCGTTCCATAAGGATAGGAGGTAAAATCAGCCAAGGAAGTTTCGCTTTCACTGCGCAGACCCATGCGGTAGTCTAAATCGTAGCCAAGACCCATAAAAAATCCGCCTTTAATGCGCTTCAACGCATGTTGGTAAAAGCGCAGGTAGGTATAGTCTAGCATGATCTTTTCATCGGCACGATGCTCGCGCCCTAGCCCCCATGTTTCATGCGGATACTTTAACAGACGTATATCACCATCAATCACCCAGGTGTTTTCCTTCAACCAAATATAAGACCGAATAGGAATACCGATACGCTTGCCGAAATTGGTGTATGGCGTGAAGTTAATTCGTGAGATATAGGTAGTCTTACGGTCGCCGAGGTAAAAGCCCGCAGTAGTCGATGTGATCAGCGCGTGGCCACCACCCGGTACATTCTGTGAAAAGGGAAGAATGGAGAAATAGATTTTCTGGCCTGTGCTATCCACTGCAGCGGGCGGTTTGATTTCAAACAGGCATTTTCCCAAGTCGATTAAATCGAGCTGCTTACTTGTATCGACCGAAAACTTAGTCACTTCAATCTCGTTTACGGGACGTTGCGCAAACAGATCACCATGACACATACAGCATATGCCGATCAAGACAAACAGAATCTTATGAATTTTTGAAAACCAGTAACAATGGAGCATATTTCGTTATGCGTGTAGCACGGCTACAGCAATAGCACAAATTGTACCATTTATCATTGAAATTTGCTAGCTATTGCAGGAATTCTTATACAAAGAAAAACAAAGCTTATGTTGTTAATCAAATACGTATTCCTTCGTCAAAAAAGATCCCACTTGAAGCCCAGTTGTTCCCCCTCAGCCGTAAAAGAATAACAACAGATGCTATTAGCTTAACGAGGAACTCGCTTATCCTGCCTCTAACCATGATGATTACTATAGTCGACGGCATTTGTCTGCTGAAAAGTTCGCGCATTAAAAGGAAAGAGGAATATTAACAGAAACAGCGTAGCAATACCTGCCTCCAAAATCTCCGCATTTTTTCCAGAGGGAATAAGCGATATCGACGCAAAAAGTGCAATACAGGCCACAATCTGATAGTTTTGCGCGATAGGCAAGCCATATAGATCCACATAATGTCGCGTGGTTGCATGCTTGCGGTACAAAAGCGGTAATATCAACAGGTAAGCGGCGACACCGACTGTCAGCAATTGGGAGAACACCACCTTATTAACTTTTTTATCGCCAATAACCATGTTGTGCAAATTGGTTTCAGCCTGTGTGTTGTGCTGTTTAAAAAAGTCCGAGCTCTCGATCTGAAAGATCCGTTGCCCCCAACTGATCTCCTCTCCTGCCACAAAGAAAGAAAATAAGGCAATCAATACCATCAGCAGCTTAAAACGCCAGTTTCGGTAGCTTCCCAACGTGTAGATCTTATACAGCGCATATCCACAGGCTATGAGCAGCGGAACCAACGTCCAGTTTTCTACAAATCCATCTTCGACAGCATAAACATCTTCAAACCAACCCGTATTAATGTTGGCAATTATAACCCCAGAGGCCACCAACGTGGCCGTAAAAATCAAAAATAGAATTTCAAATAGTGATAATAGTGTTGGACGTAACATGCGCCAAAATTAGCAAAGCGAATTGAATTAACTTTTTGACTATTGTAATAATATAGTCAATAATTTAATTACGGTCCGACAGCGGAAATTAAAAGCTTGTCCGCAGCATGATTTTTCTATCGCCGAATCACCGATCCGCCAATGTGATAAAATTTATTCTTGCTTTCATAGCCATGTAAATTAGGGGTTATCCCATGCACGCTGCCATCCCCAATTTGTTTTTAGAAAGATCAAATTCTAGACTGACATGCACAACATGTACTAGGCTGTCTCTTATGTTTGTATTCAGGAAAAATAAGAGACAGCCTAGTACTGCGGTTTGACTACTTACTGCAAAGCGGTAGGTTCCAACGCAGGTGTCTTTTTCTCTTTCGATGAAAAATACATTTGTAAGACCACGGAAGCCAAGACAAAACCGAGCCCGAGGTAAAAGGAAAAATTCACGGCTTTACTTTCATCGAAGAAAAGAAATGCTAAGATGATGGCGTACAGAGGCTCAAGGTTGAAGGTTAGATTAACCGTAAATGCCGATATTTTCTTCAGCACATCCGCAAAAATAACGTAGAGGCCAACGGTGCAAAAGAGTGCCAACAACAGCAAATAAAAGGTATCCATAGCACTTGGCAGGAGATTTTCTACCGGAAAGTAGTACAAGTAGAGAGGCATAAAAAGCCCTAGGCCGATGGTCCCTGTAGACATCTGATAGTAATTGATCAACCGGCTATCGTATTTCGTGACCAGTCGTTCATTAAAGATCGTGTAAAGCGCCGCAAAGGCGGAAGATATCACACCACAGACGATACCAATTTGATAAGAAGCATCGAAATGGAAGATGAGCAATATGCCGGCGAGTGTCATTGAACTTAAAAGCAGCTCGGACAAACGGAATCTGCTGCGATCGATCACTGGTTTGAATATAGCGGTGAAGAAACTCGTCAAGCAGTAGCATACTACACCGACGGAAATATTAGCGTACTTGATACTTGCATAGAAAAACACCCAGTGTATGGTAATAAACAAACCTACTTTACCGATATCAAAGCGCGTTTTGATATCTGGGACTTCCCGAATTCTTAATCCTTTGACGAGAAAGAAGAGCATGATACTGGAGAAAAGAACGCGATACCAAACCAACATTCCTTCATTCAACGTGATCAACTTTCCAAAAACACCGGTGAAACCAGCTAACAATATGGCAATATGCAAAAGCAGATATGACTTTTTCATAAAAATGTATTTATCCCCTGTTCAAAGCGGGAACTTCTGTAATAAAATTTAATAATAGACTTTCTGGGATAGCGGATTCGCTATCCTTATATCTCTTACAGATGGTAAGAAACGTTTATACTACAGGAGGGGACAAAACTTTTTTTCTGTTCATAACGAAATTGTACTTCCCGAAGATATAAAAAAATATACAGAGATCGACATTGGTCAAAAAAAAATTTCCCATAAATGAAACAGGCTGCACTCGGGCGAGGCAGCCTTATTTTTACTAACTAAACAACAATACCTTAGTATGGTATTTTCTTTTGGAAAGGATCAGCTTTCCCCCATACGGCAACCTCAAGCCGCCGAATGTATATATCTTTATTTAATGGCTACATTAAAATTGTATTCATCGGGCGGCAGACACTGTGATTTATCACAAGCCATAAATTCTACCGTTCCTTTTACAGTCGTTTGCCCCTTAACCAATTTGACTTTCTGCTGAAAGGTCACTTCGTTTGGATAGTAAGGTACATTCATCTTAAAATCCTTTTCATATTTGCTTTTGGGCGCAGGAGCCGCAACTTTGCCATTTAATGTATATTCTTTCGAAGGACTAAAAGTAAAAGTAGTAGCTATTGGGCCTCCTTCGGGAACGTCAAGCCCATAAATGTGCCAGCCCTCCTGGATAGTAGCTTTAATAAAAACGACAGCTTCTTTGCTGCTCAGCTTTTTCGATGCAACAGACCATTTTACCGGATTATAAATCTGCGCGGTACCTGCTGTTACAAGCATCAACAGCAACACGATGGATAAACCTAGTTTTTTCATATTTTTATTTTTTTTTGTTTTTGATACAGGCTGATACCTAACCCACTCATCTATCGTTAAACAAATCGATGTAAAGGCTAAATATATTTTTACAAATCTTGCTACAAAACATATTATCCACAACACAAGCATCCTATTTCCGTAAAAAAAACAAAATATGATACATTTAACAATAAATTTATCAGATACTCAGTTTCATATATTCCACTAATCCATTAAATATTCGAAAGTTCAAAAAATACATAAGTCAGAAGTTCACATACATTAGTTTTGCAAAAACAAGAACGAGTAAGCAATACATTCGCCATGACATATAACGAATACGTGGGACACATCAAATGCCTTATTATTGGATCGGGGCCTGCGGGCTACACGGCCGCAATTTATGCAGCGCGTGCCGACCTTAATCCTGTCATGTATACAGGTATCGTTCCTGGCGGACAGCTAACTCAGACGACCGAAGTGGACAACTTCCCAGGATATCCAACGGGTATTACCGGCCCGCTGTTGATGGAAGATCTGAAATTGCAGGCCGAACGTTTCGGTACGGATGTTCGTTTTGGTTATGTCACTAAGGTCTTGTTTTCGAAGGAGGGTGGCGTGCACCAAGTGGAGATCGATGGAACCAAAACCTTCACCGCCGATACGGTGATCATTGCTACTGGAGCCACCGCAAAATGGCTAGGCTTACCGTCGGAGGAAAAATTTAACGGTTTTGGTGTATCGGCATGTGCCGTATGTGATGGTTTCTTCTTCAAAGGACAAGATGTGGCCATTGTTGGCGCGGGTGATACCGCAGCGGAAGAGGCAACCTATTTGGCTAAGCTTTGCCGCAAGGTATATATGTTGGTCCGCCGTGACGAGTTCCGCGCCTCCAAGGCCATGGTAAATCGCGTCATGAAAACAACGAACATAGAGGTGCTCTTTAACACGGAAACGCTAGAAATCATAGGCGATCAAACTGGAGTTACAGGACTTCGTACCTTCGACAGGGAGAAAGAAGAAGAAGGCAGAACTTTGGCCGTGACTGGCTTTTTTGTCGCCATAGGACACCAACCCAACACCGCTTTGTTCAGTGATCAACTGGACATGGATAGCGCTGGATATCTCATTACCCAAGCAAATTCTACCAAGACCAACATACCCGGTGTATTTGCATGCGGCGACGTGCAGGATCATCAATTTAGGCAAGCTATCACCGCCGCTGGCACAGGCTGCATGGCTGCACTAGAGGCCGAACGTTACATCGCCGCCAAAGAAGATCTAGCAACGGTACATCAGCCCGTTCAGGAGACAATCTAGTTTCCCTTAGGTTACAATCTGCTCGAGCACAAATCGACAACGCTCTTCCAGTGTTCCTTTGGGCACTTCGATCAGCTCGTAGCCGAGCTGGAGATAGGCTTCTTTCAAGCAGTCGAATGTGTGCAAGGCCTCTGACCAATGCTGTTTACGCTCCGTATCCGTCTGATAGATTTCTGCCCATGGAGGCAAAATAAAAACCTGCTTGTGGTATCGACACTCCTTAGCCGCCGTTATTAAGGCAGCCGGCAACGAAATCTCTTCCATCGTAGCATAGCCCAACGCATCAACAACACTTCGATCAAAAAAAACCGCTTTATTTGCGGTTGTAGGTCCCGCATTCTTGTAACTACGGATACTCGCTTCCAACATACGAATAGCATAGCCCCGCTTGTCTGCCCAAGGTAGGGCATTTCCATTTTTTTGCATCTCGCTTTTTATCAACGCTCGAGCATCTTCGGCTACAGTTTCGAATCCATAAGATTCTAATCCTTCAATTAGGGTTGTTTTTCCAACACCGGGACCACCGGTAATCACATAATATTGCATAGTACTACTCATTAAGCGGGAACGTAAAGTTTTCAGAAAATATTAATAGGGACTGGCCTTGAACTATTGGCCGCAGATGATGTTCTACAATAGCGACAAATTTAGCGAGAAAATAAATAAAACATCAAGCATTGAGCAATTTCCAATGTAAAAGATGTTGAGGTTACTTCGCAAAATACGCATAGCACGCACTAGAACACAACATATGCAATTAACGCAACGCAAACAACAAGCTAACAACATACTGTCTTGTATAGGGAATACCCCTTTGGTTAAATTTGATAGGCTATTCCCTCAATCTGCCGTGGCCATCTTTGGAAAACTAGAGCTTTTGAATCCCGGTGGTAGCATAAAAGATCGATCTGCTCTGCATGTGGTGCGCAAAGCGATTGCCGCAGGGAAAATCAAAAAAGACACCGTGCTTATTGAATCCACCTCGGGAAATATGGGCATAGGCCTCGCCCGCATTTGCCATTATTATGGGCTTCCATTGATCTTGGTTACAGATCCGCATATCAACCCATTGGCAGAAAAAATACTATCTACATTTCGGGCACAAATCATCAAAGTAGATCAACATGATGGACATGGTGGATATCTTAACACCCGTTTGCAAAAGGTCAACGAACTGCTGCACGAAATTCCGAACAGCTTTTGGCCCGATCAATACCATAATTTAGATAGTCCGGCGGCTCACCAACAAACGTTCGCCGAAATTGTTAACGATTTAGGCATGGCGCCCGACTACCTTTTTGTACCGACCAGCACATGTGGTACCCTGCGTGGTTTTGCCGATGCCGTAGAAACCTTTGGCGCGTCCACTAAGATCATCGCTGTAGATGCCGAAGGTAGTGTGATCTTTAAAGAGCAGGCAAAGGCGCGGCTAATACCGGGTATGGGCGCAAGCCGAAAGTCGCATTTCCTAAAGATCCAACAAGTACACGATGTGGTGCATGTTTCGGATGAGGATTGCATAGGAGGCTGCAGACATTTACTCGATCGGGAGAGCATCTTGGCGGGTGGATCTTCAGGCGCCGTAGTCAAAGCGATAGAAACATATCTCCCCAAAATGGCAGCGGACGCAACGGTGGTCGCCATTATCCCCGATAACGGGGAACGTTATTTGGACAGCATTTATTCCGAAGCTTGGGTCAACAAGCATTTTCCAGCAAAACTATAAGCAATGATTTGGAAGAATGAGCATATCTGTGCAGCTGCAAAGGGCGCAAAAAAAAATCTGCAGGACTTAATAGAGCAATCTAACGATGTATTCCAACCGTCTTATACGGACGAGGTGACATACCTTGGTATCGTAGGTGGCGGGCCAAAAGGCTTCTATGCGCTGGAGCGGCTTTTTGCACAAGTGCAAGCGCAGACCTTGCAGCAGCCCATAGTCGTCTATTGGTTCAACGAAAGTCCCGATTTTGGCTGTGGTCCAAACTACCAAGTTGACCAACCGAATTACCTACTTATCAACTACTGCGTCGGAAACATTGACGCATGGAATCGGGAAGATTGCAATACGGCAGTTGCTGAACAGCTTAATCTTAGGCAGTGGATTCAGAAAAACAAGCGTATTGAAACCGAGGTAGCCCCGACAGATTATGCGTCACGCGCGCTTGTCGGCTGTTACCTTCAAGATCAATTAAAAGCGCTTTTAGCGAGTAGACCTACCTCGATCGGCCTAAGGTTCGTTGTGAGCCGCGTTCGGGACATAGCCTATCAAGGTCTTTTTGAAATAATGATTGATGATAAACCGGGGAGCATTAGGGTTGAGCATTTGCTATTGGCCACGGGGCATTGCTACCATAACAAATCACTGCTTGCAAACATACATGCAGAGCCTAAGCTCGACAATTATTTTGACAGTGCCTATCCCGTACAGAAATTGAATGCTATCCCCCCAGATGAACCAGTAGGCGTGATCGGACTGGGACTCACCTTCATCGACGTCGTTCTGCAACTAACGGAAGGACGTGGCGGCCAATTTAACGAAAATGGCGAATACATTGCATCAGGCACAGAGCCTCATATTTACGCTTGTAGCCGAAATAATATCCCTATTCTACCTCGGGGACCTATTTACGGTGAAAATAGGTATCAGCTGCGTGAGCAGACAAGTCGTTATTTGAAGGGATTGGCTCAGACAAATCAAGGGCGAAAAATAGATTTTGAAACCGAAATATATCCTTTGCTGCGCCAAGAAGCGCAATTTGCCTATTACAGTACCTTGTTAAGTAGTCGCGATGAAGATGAGGTTACAAAGTACATGCATACGCTAGACCAAGCGCAAATTTTCCACTTAGAAGATTTGCTGTTTCCACAAATTGCCTATGCAAAAGATCAAAACAATGCCGTTCTCTCTTTTTTAGAGGATGCTATCGCGCAAGCTAAACTCGGGGAACTGCACAGTCCGATCTTGGCGGCCTCCGCTGTGTGGAGAGAAGCTACGCCGCTGATTGGTGAGATATACGCACATGGTGGCCTCACCGGCAAAAGCCAAGCAATGCTGGAGCACAATTTATGGAGTGCCTTTTGCAGAACAAGTTTTGGACCACCTGTGGAAAACATGAAGAAAGTTGTCGCACTGGCGAAAGCGGGAATTGTACACTTTGCAAATGCGCCGTTAAAAACCATTACATACGATGATGCACAGCAGCAGTTTATGATAAATACGCAACAAAGCCAACTCGCGGTCAACTACCTTATCGATGCGCGCATTGCCCGGGGCAAGTTGCAAGATGCGAACTCTGCGCTACACAACGCTCTTCTAAAAAACAAACTGATCCAGCCCTTCGACAACGATGGCTATCAGTCAGGTGGGCCTGCGTTGCACAAATCGGGACAAGCGATTACTACGCCTCTTACGTCCGACACCCCCTTATTCTTTTATGGTACCGCTACTGAAGGAACTCTTTTAGACAACGATTCGTTATCCCGAAAAAGAAATGATACCGCTTCACCTTGGGCCAAATCAATCATTCAACAGCTCTTACATAAACAAAAAAACGCACTACATGAAAGCTACAGCCAAGGATAAACATATTTCACTTACGCCGATACTACATCCATGGATACAGCAGCTACTGCACGACAAGGATCTTTTAGCGGAAACCGTTAAACAAGAGAATTCGCCAGTCAATATACAAAGCGTACTGCCCTTCCGAGAAAACATAGCCGAGTATCAAACGATCTTCGAACGTTACGGCCTAAAGCATAAAATATACTTTGCGCGCAAAGCAAATAAATGCTTGACCTTTGCGAAAGTTGCCGCGGCAGCAGGAGAAGGTGTAGATACAGCCAGTCTGAAGGAGATGCAGCAATGCTTGGAAGCCGGAATTTCCGGCGACCATTTGATCCTGACGGCGGCGATAAAAAATATCCCTTTACTAGAACTTGCCGTCCAACATCATGTGACCATCATTATCGACAATATGGACGAGTATGAATCGTTGGACAGTATCGTCCGCGCAAACGAGGTTCCAGCGACCATTAGTATACGCGTTGGAGGCTTCCTTATGGAAGATGAAAAAATACCAACGCGTTTTGGATTTTCCTTAACTGAAGCCTATAGGATTCTAACCGAACAGATCAAAGACCATCCTTTCTTGGCTTTTAACGGCCTCCACTTCCATTTGAATGGCTATTCCATCGATCAACGTGCGGCAGCAATAGTGCAATGTATTGATTTGATAGATAAGCTCGCAGCGGAAGGCATATCTTGCCAACAGCTAGACATCGGAGGCGGCTATTTGGTTAACTATCTAGAGCGCAAAGAAGAGTGGATCACGTTTCATCAAGAATTAAAAAGGGCGGTATTGGGACAACGAAGCGCGCTAACCTACCAAAATGATCCGTTGGGCATGACACTCATCAACGGACAGTTATATGGCGAACCAACGGTATACCCATACCACAACGAACAAGCAAAAGGAATTTTCTTGGAACAAATTTTAACGAGCCAAGCTGTTCCCTACGATAAGCCCATTCACGAACTGATTCAGGCGCGCAACTTAACCTTATGTATCGAGCCTGGTCGCTCCTTACTCGATCAGGCCGGCATTACCGTCGCGCGTATTGTATTTAGGAAGCAAGATACCGAAGGTAATCTCTTGGTAGGCTTGGAAATGAACCGCACGCAAATGAAAAGTTCCAGCGCCGATTTTCTATTGGATCCCATACACATCACCCATCAATCTACAGAACAACAGGAAGCTGTAAGCGGTTACCTCGTCGGTGGATATTGCTTAGAGCAAGAATTCTTGCTGAAACGAAAAATACAGTTCGCTACGTATCCGCAAGTCGGCGACCTCATTGTTTTTCCAAATACAGCTGGATATATGATGCATTTTTTCGAATCCCAAGCGCATCAGTTTGCGCTAGCAAGTAATGTATTCTGCAACGAAAACTTACATATGGATAAACATGACGGCGATTAAGAATCGTCATCATGTTTATATATCTTCCCGTTGTTTGTACGCCCGCATATAATCTGCCAGCGCCCTGTCTTCCGAACTGGAGCTATTCGACAAGCTACCCACAATACGATCTTTCTCTGCCGACGTTTTGTTTTGGCTGAGCTTTTCCTGCCCCTGTAGCTCGGCAACCTCTATCCGAAACGCCTCCAATCCTTTTAACATACCTGCTTTAAACGATGCGGATAATGTTTCCCACTGCTTCTGGTAGGCAGGTTCATAAGACTGAATCATCGCCTCTAGACTTGCAACCTTGTCTATCGGATCATGAATGACATTTGCCTTTCCATAGGCATGCACCGCAACGTAGTCCCATGTAGGCACCGACTCAATTTTATCGTAATGCTGTGCAGAAATGTAGGCATGCGGCCCCGTAAAAATAACCATACAGTCCTTTCCGTCAAGATGAGCCAATTGTTCATTTGCCTTCGCCATATGCGAAACCAAATACAGCCTTTCGCCTTGCTCCTCTATGACGAATGGGAGGTGGGTAGCCATCGAGCGTCCCATATGCTGTGTCACCAAACAGGCAAAACTCTGACTCTTCATTAGCGAAATCTTGATGGATTCTTCGGTTATATTAAATCGTTTGGGAATGTACATATTCAAATATAATTTTAATATTGTAAACTATTCATTCAAAGCTTACCTATAACTAATATTCAGTTAACAATATTCCTATACATTTGTATGCTACAGAATCGATATTTGCCATCGCACATTGCATTTACATCATTCCCAATCGATAATTCCATGACGATGAAACACCATATTTGTATCCTATCTCTCGGTATCACCCTGCTCTCAAGTCTATCAGCTTCCGCTCAAATACGTCCGGAAGCCTATCTCGGCAATGCGCATTCCCATAATGACTACACACGCAACAATCCTTTTACCCAAGCCTATGGCTTAGGTTTCGGTTCCATTGAGGTTGATCTATATTTGCGCGATGGAGAACTTTACGTCGCCCATGAACCTCAAGAAATCACGGCTTCGCGCACTTTTGATAAACTGTATCTAGCCCCTATCCTCGATGCTTTCGCTACAAGTAGCGATGGTTACCTCTATCCGAAACAAGGTCAACTACAATTGTTGATCGACCCAAAAACTGACGGCAAGGAAATACTCCAAGTATTAACAAAAAAACTAGCGCCCCATCGTGCTCTTTTTGATAGTCGTAACAACCCAAAAGCAGTAAAACTAGTTATCAGCGGCCGCAAACCCAAAGCTGTCGACTTTAAGAATTTTGACGACATTTTCTTTTTCGACGGCGATTTAGGTGAGGTGTACAACGAGGAGCAGCTGGCACGCATCGGGCTATTCAGCGCGCCATTTCCTGCTTTTACAAAATGGAATGGCCTCGGTCGACTGACCGATGCGGACCTAGAAAAAGTGAGTATTGCCGTTGATTCCGTACATCAACTGGGCAAGAAAATACGCTTTTGGGCTTCGCCCGATACCAAAACAGCTTGGTATGAATGGATCAAGATCGGCATCGACTACATCAATACCGACAAACCTCATGAAGTATCTAGATTTCTACAAAGCTACGATCAGGTTAGCTATCAAGAGCAACAACCCTACAAACCTTACCAGTCTACACGTCAATATGCGATCGGGAAAAAACCGAAAAACGTGATCTTACTCATCAGCGATGGCGCTGGCCTATCGCAGCTGTGGGCGGCGGCACTTGCCAACAGAGGTCAGTTAAATGTACTTCAGATGCCCTACACGGGCTATCTGTACACCGGATCAACCGACAACTACCATACCGACTCTGCTGCCGGCGGCAGCGCGCTAGCCACTGGCGTCAAAACAAAAAACCGATATATCGGTGTCGACACGCTAGGCCTTGCCGTTACCAATATCCCCGATCGACTGGCGGAAATACAAATGGCTAGCGGTATTCTTTCCAATGATCGCGTAACGGGAGTAACACCATCGGCATTTTACACACATGTCAACGAGCGAGATCTCTCCGACAGTATTGCACAGGATCTTTTGGACAGTAAATTAGACTTGGTGGTCGGTGGTTTTCATCCAGCTTTCGCCAAGGCGGATAGCAGCTTGATTAAACAACTGAAGGGGAAGGGATTTGCGATTAAGGATGGTGTCGAAGCCCTCCGAAAAACTAAAGCCCCACGTGTGATCGTCTTTGCAGAAGATAAGGTGAGCCGCGAATGGGACAAACTGAGTGCTGGGCAAGAAAAAATCAAGACCGACTACCGGCTAATTGAAGATGCCTTTGCGCCAAGTGTAGATTTCCTGCAGCAACGCGGCGGCAAACATGGTTTTTCCTAATGGTAGAGGAAGCCAAAATTGACGGCGGTGGTCACGGCAACTCCATGCCATTTACGGTAACGGAATACCTCAGCTTCGATAAGTTGGTGGGGCAAGCGTTAGCTTATGCGGATCAAGATGGAGAAACATTGGTGATCGTGACCTCCGATCATGAAACAGGAGGACTTGTTGTGCTGGATGCCAACCAAAAGAGCGGGCATGTGCTGGGCAATTTTGCGACAACCGACCATACGGGTATTCCGGTGCCGCTAGCAGCTTACGGCCCTGGCGCGGAACACTTTCAAGGCTTTGTCGACAACAGCGAGATTGCGAAAAAGATATACCAACTGCTAGGCATAAAGTAGAAAGGCCTTCCAGAAACATAAAGAAAGCGTACACTCATTGTTTAGTAATGAGGATACGCTTTTTGATTATTTAGCTCATCTGCTTTCAAGAATTGCTCTATAGCAGACTAGAACGAAAACTATTATTGTAAACGATTGCTCAAGGAATCGAAGAAATTCTGAATACGTTGCGTTCTATTCATCTCCAACAGTTCCGTATGATCACCTTTTAAAACATCCTGATTATGTTGTATCCACAAACCAGAGATCATGGCGTGTAAACGGTAAAGGTCTATATGCAATGAAGATCCTCTGCTTAAAAGTTGACGATCACTTCCTGGCTCACGCTGCGACTGTAAAACGGCATCCGACAGCTTCGTTAAATCCAAAAAGGCTCGCTTTCTAGCCAAGCGTATCTCATAGCGTTCGCCCTTCACTCCCGAGGCCACATAACCTTTCACAGCTTCAAAGTAAGTATACTGGGTTTGCATAGCCCGCAATGCCAAAGGAGCCAAATTGGCTTTGTGCCGCACGGGGACCAAAAACCAGCCCAACAGCGCAAGCCCGCATCCCAATAAGGTGAACAAAACCCGATTCCGCATCACATCTGTCCAAGTGTCATCGTGCAGATGTAACGCCACAATGACCATCGCTGTGATAAAAAAGACACTAACCATGTAATACCTTTTATTGAACAGCAAGAAAGAGAAAAGCAAGATGCTGATCAACACCAACAACACATAGGTATTTGGAAAAAGGAAGATAATGGAGAGGCCAAGAACTACGCCGCCCAGGGTGCCCAGTAAACGCTCCTTATTTCGCTGTTGCGTAAGTAGGTAACTGGGTCTTGCCACGACGATAATCGTAATGAGAATCCAATAGGTATACTTCATGTCCGAAAGCAGCTCGCCGAGCAAACCACCAAGAAGAAACAAGACCGACATCCTGATGGCAAACATAAACAGAGGCGAATAGCTGCGTACATGCTTGACAAGATCCTGCAATCCCGAAGATAGAGGAGGAAGAAAGCCCGATAAATCCAAGCTATGAGCATAAAACTCTTCCATCAATTCGTCACCTTGCCCGTTTCGTAGCTGCTCCATCGAAGCTAGAAAGGTGCGCGCATTGGCCATAGCACCGGCCAACATCGCGGAGGACTCCCCTTCTTGTGTATCCTGTTGTGCTTGCAATTGCTGCAGCATCGCGGTAATTCGCTGTTCTAATTGTTGAAAATCAACAGCTAATGCTCCCTTCCGATGCGACGCCATTTCCATGCCGTCAGCAATCAACAACACGAGTTGCCGTACGGTTGCAAGTGCGCCGATAGGCGCTAAGCGCTCCCTGATCTGTTCATAATCGTGATCCAGCGCCGTAACCATACCGTAGAGATCCATCAGCACATAGGCTCGCAACCACAAGGAATATGCCTTTGTACCTTCGCGCCTAAGATGACGTCGTTCCCGCAACAACAGGTGTCGGACGGTCTCCTGCTGATCGGCCAACTTAATGCTGATGGCGGCGACACGATGATACAGCTGATCGAGCGGCACCGTTTCATCGTAGCAAGAAGCTTTGACACGTAGCAATAATGCCGTTGTTCGATAGCCATTGGCTATAGCCTTCCGCAACTCCCAAAGCGGATCGAACGACGTATGAAGGATATTGATCAGATAAAACCAAGCCGTACCCGCGCCGACACACGCAGCAAATTGTGGAACATGCGCAGGTTTCAAACCCATCACGAAGGCAATGAGAAACAAGGAAGTTGTCCCCACCATGCCAATACGTGGTCCTAAGGCATTAAACAAGGTAAAGAATGCACCGAGAAACGCAATAAGGGGAATCAACAGTAGCGTATTCCCAAGGCAAAAACCGATCAAGAGACTCGTCGATACCGCAGAGACAATCCCCCAAGCTGCCGCCTGCAATTTTTCCTGTCTGTAGCCCGGAAAATCAGTCATCGACGCATTCAATGCTCCAATGACAAAAGGAATTGCATAATCCAAGCCTATCGTCAGCGCAATGACCACCGCAGGAATCATCCCGGTTAAGGTTGTACGCATGGCTTCCACACCATGTTCTGCTAACAGAGCTTTCAGTACCCGTGCTATCTTTGATAATTCTTTCTTCAACAAATGTATTCTGTTTATTATTTCTGATAGACTGTCGCAAATATCTGCTTCTTGCATACTTAGCTGAACGCCCACCTCAAATCGAGCGCAAAGTTACAAACTTTGCACTTGTTATGCATCAAGTCCAAGTAAAGCTTTGTAAAAGAGTAAGCTGTCGATATATCGCTATATTTACACCAATTCCAAATCATACACCTGCTCCACAGCTAACATGGCGTCTGCAACCCGTTGAACATTTCCGTCATTAAGTCCAGCAATGCACATGCGCCCGCTAGCAATCAAATAAATTCCAAACTCACGTCGCAACTCATCCACCTGCCGAGCCGAAAAGTTAGTATAACTGAACATCCCCTGCTGATTCAACAAAAAAGCGTAACGCGCAGCCGCCCCGCCGCCTTCTAATATCAGCTGATACAATTTTTCACGCATCGCACGCATCCGCTGCCGCATAGATGTCAGCTCACCTAGCCACTGTACCCGCAGTTGGGCGTCGCCAAGCACCGTTTGCACAAGCAACGCACCGTGCATCGGTGGGCTTGAATAGTTTCTTCGCACGGTAGCTTTCAGCTGCCCCAAAACACGGCTAGCTTCATCCGGATTGGTGCAAACCACCGATAAAGCCCCCACGCGCTCGCCGTAAAGTGAAAAAATTTTGGAAAAGGAGGTGCTCAGTAAAAAACGTATACCGGAATCAAACAGCGCTTTAACAACATATAAATCTTCCATTAGCCCTTGACCCAAGCCATAGTAGGCCATGTCCAAGAACGGAATAAGTTGCCTGCGTTGCAATATCGCAATCACCGCATCCCATTGTACGGGCGTAAGATCTGCACCGGTTGGATTATGGCAGCAGGGATGCAACAGCACAACAGTCTGAGGTGGCAGCGAATCTAGATTGGAGAGCATCCCTTCTATATGAACATCCCCATTCTGTGCGTTTAGATAGGGATACTTGTAGACCGGAAAACCGGCTCCTTCAAATAACGTGATATGGTTCTCCCATGTGGGATCACTCACCCTCACGGATGCCTGAGGAAACCACCGTTTTAGAAAATCAGCGCCTACTTTCAAGGCTCCCGACCCACCAAGCGTCTGTATCGTAGCAATACGGTTTTTGCCGTGTTCGAGCTCGCTAAACATGGGAAAAATAAGCTGTTGCACCTGTTCGCAGTATGCTGGCGATCCACTCATCGGCAAATACAACGCTTTCTGTTCTACTTTGCTGTGCACAATCTCTTTCGCTTGGCGCACCGTCTCCAACATGGGTACCTGACCATCTTGGTCATAGTACAAACCGATGCTTAAGTTAACTTTCTCTTCTCGTTCATCCTGTAAATAGCGCTCCATTAAAGACAAAATAGGATCCCCAAGGTACATTTCAATATGCTCGAACATATGTGATTTTGTTAAAGATCAAAAAATGTTGCAGATCTCTTCGGCAACATCTACCGAAGCTCTACAAAACGATTAAATTTTTGCAAAATTTCAATATGTTAAAACAATAAACAACGACAACCATATTATTCAAGAAAAATATCAGAAATATCCAATTCCACAAGAAATTATCTAAAAACACCTACATTTTTTAAACATGTTGCGATATCGCAAGCGCTTACGTGAATCTATCCCTTCCACGATAGGTTGATAGCTGCTGTCTAAAATTCTAGCACGAGTAATATTCCCGTTGAGGAGAGACACTCCACAGCAAGCTGCGGGTAATTTTCCAAGGCGAGGCTATCGCCAGTAAATAAAAGTCTTTCCTCTACTTCAAACGTACCGTCCAAGGCGATAACAAAGTGATGATTTTTATCAGCCACGCTCCCGAGGTTGAACTCGCTTTTGCCAAGGAAAGCACCGACATACAGTTGAAAGGGCAAAGAGGAATCGGCCAGCACGGGCAACATTTTATTCTTCGCCTCCGGATCAATAATTGGTAAGCCATACTGTGTTCCGAATGAGTTTCTCACAATCGGGGAAGTAAAAACGATCTGTTGGAATGCGAAAGGCTCCTCCGATTTCGCAAGAGCATGTACCAACAAAGGCTTGCTTTCCTGCGCTTTCCATACAAATACTTTCCCAACCAACACTTGCTCCTTCTTTCCGTCCACTTCGACCAGAATTCCATCGAGCAAAGGAATCAGCAGTGTAACCGTATCTGCTTCAACCGACAGCGCTATTGTCTTTCCTTCCTCCGCTACCCATTCATTGACATGCCGCAATATATCGATCGGCCCACGATGAGCAGAAACATACCCTTCGTAATTCAATGTGCTCCGCACTATTCCCGCCTCCGCCAGCGTTTCTCCGCGTTGTTCTGCTGTGTAGATCCTAACCTCTTCCATCTTGCCTCTTTCCAAACGCTATGCGTTCACCTTAATATCAATTTGCATGTCGAAGCCATCGGTTAACGAACCCGTTACCGTCGACATCTCCTTATCTACGCCATCACCAAATACATTGTCATTGGCGTTGTAGGTGTACCCCGACGTGCCTTTTGTGTAACCATATGCAGATCCATTGCTGTTGACGCTCACACAAAGACTATCCTGAAAAGCTATTTGCGTTACCAAAAGTGATTTCCCCGTAGCGTCATACACATGTACATGGATATGCGTGGAGCGACCTTGGTACCAACCAGGAAAAACGGTTTGGAAAGTTACTTTTCCTTCGCTATTGGTCACCTGACGTCCACGGTACCAGTTAACCGACTGGTAGTTGCTGGATTGCATCTGTGTTCCACCATATTGTGAATAGTTGCCCGCCACATCACAATGCCAAATATCAACCAGTGCTCCTGCCAAGACGGCGCAATTGGCGTTCACATTGAGAATGGTAATCACGGCGTCCATATCCACGCCCAGCCCATCCCCTTTTCGGATATCCGAACGTACATAAGAAGATGGTGTCTTTGTCGGGAATGGCCCTTCAGTTTCTGTCGGTGTAACACTGCAACTGCTGTCAACATCGACGTCCGTGCCGGTATCTGTTGTTGGATCCACTTCATCGTCCTTTTTACAGGCGGCCCAAACCATAGGCCCAGAAAATGCCAACAGGGACAAGGTTCTGATAAATTGTTTTCTTTCCATAGCTATCTCTTCTATCTATGGAACAAGTTTACGTGCAGGAGATGTAAAATTTTGTTAAGTACCGATGAAGAAGCCTATTGTGTCGATGAATCGGCCAATGTGCGCAACA
The DNA here is from genome assembly GCF_033955345.1 of Sphingobacterium bambusae. Classification (NCBI taxonomy): domain Bacteria; kingdom Pseudomonadati; phylum Bacteroidota; class Sphingobacteriia; order Sphingobacteriales; family Sphingobacteriaceae; genus Sphingobacterium; species Sphingobacterium bambusae. The sequence goes on along the minus strand of NZ_CP138332.1, from coordinate 3,962,975 downwards.
CATCTTTGTAATAGTTGTCACCAACATTGAGCAGGAAGTGAGGAAGTTCTATTTTCTTTTGGGAAAAAGAAAGGATATGATTGACCGAAACAATGTAACTGCGATGTATGCGCAGGAACTGACTCGCCGGTAAACGATCAACCATGGACTTTAATGTGGCCAAGGTCAGGATAGTTTTTCCTTGCAGCAGGTGAATCTTCACATAATCCTGCATGCTTTCCAAGCATTCGATTTCGTCAAAGTAAACTTTAGTCCGTTGGTATTCCGCATAAACCAACATATAAGGGCGATAACCCTGCTGCGCACGTTGCCGTAGTTGTGCTTTGTCTATTGCACGTTCAAATCGCTCATAGTCAAAAGGTTTAAGCAAATAATCCACAGAATCTAACTCGAAACCTTCCAAGGCAAATTCCTTGTGTGCCGTGGTAAAAATAAGCATGGGTGCTGGCAATAGGGTTTTCGCAAATTCCAACCCATTGATTTCCAACATATCGATATCCAAAAACAAAAGGTCAACTGGATTCTTGTCCAAGAAGGCCTTTGCCTCCAACGGATTAACAAAGCTAGCCTGCAACGATAAATGAGCATGCTGCTGAGCAAAGGCTGCGATCACACGCAGCGCCAACGGTTCATCATCTATGGCAATACAAGATAGCATCCTTAAATATACAATAATAGCTTTACTTCAAAACTACTCGGCAGCTCCTGAATAGCGAGATCAAAGCGATCGGGGTAAAAATGCTCCAACAAACGACGGGTATTTTTTAATCCTGTTCCGCTTCGATATTGTTCGGATTTATGCGTTGGAATACTGTTTTTCACCACTAGCGTACAGCTCTCCGATGTTAGGGATATCCCGAAGAAAAGGCTACAGTTCTCGGTTATGCTTAATCCATATTTAAATGCATTTTCCACAAAAGGCAGCAAGATAAAGGGATGTATTTCTTTCACATGCTCCATGCCTTCATACTGCTCCACGATGAGACATTGCTCGCCACTACGCAGACGCTGCAGGCTGATAAAGTCTTGCACAGCTCGAATTTCCACCTGTACATCCACCTTTTCGCGGCCTCGCTCGTCCATGTAGTACCGCATCAATTGGGACAGCTTATAAATGCTGCCCGCCAAGGCAGTGTCGTTCGTCAATGCCAGCGCATAGAGATTATTTAATGTATTGAACAAAAAATGTGGATGTACTTGCGCCTTAAGAAAGGACAGTTCAGCTTGCATACGTTCTTGCTCTGCCGACTGCACCTTGCGCTGCGCGAGCATCCAGCGTTGGCTTACCTGAAAAAGAGAGCCCAATGCGATGACCAACAAAAAGATATACAAGGAGGCAACATCGATACGTTGTCCAGGGGCGCCAATGCTAGGCTGCAATGGGGGTTTTGCCGGCCGAGGGTAATCGACATCTCGACGCATCTCAACTAATGGTGGATGGGGCAGCTGTAAAGGTCGTTCGACCGTATTGGAAAAACGCATTAAGCGATCAAACGGCTTGAGGTAATAGCCGAACAACACAGCAAGCAACACAATAGACAAGCCATAGAGCACATACCTGCGTTTGTCCATCACGTATGGGATCCAAAGGTAGGCATTACCATAAAAGGCTAGCATAAAAGAAAGCGCAAAAAACCAAAAGGTTCCGCGACTGAGCATTGTCCATGCTGCCGCGGCATCCTGATTCACAAAAAGTAAGGGAAAAGACAAAAAGCATAGCCAAGCGAAGAGGTGGATCAAGATCCATGATCGTTCGGTTCCTCCGCGCGTCGCTATGCCCCTGTTCATATCGTTTTCTTTTTTTAGTATTTCGCTCGCTTATCCCGCACAAGGTAAATCTTTTTTACGATTTACGCGGCACCCGTTTTCTCTTCCCGACGGTCTTGCGCAGACTTATCTTCCGCCACGCCAGCTTTCCAATACGAAAAGGCATACATATCTTGGTTTGTCCAATGTAGCTCTTCACGGAAATAGTGACGAAGGTTCTTAACAGAAGTATACTCGCAGGCGATGTACGCAAAGTGTGAAAGATCCGTAGGAATCGACTGTGTTTTAGCCTCCTCGGCCAATAAACTTCCCTGTTCGGGATGTTCGTTGAACAACCACTGTACCGTAAAACCGGGATGCTTCACCTCAGGGTGGATATCTTCCACCGTCGGCACTTCGATAAGGCAAATGCCTTTCGCCGAAGCAGGCAGACTTTCCAAGATACAGCTCATCACCGGTATAGCGGTGGCATCACCGATTAGGAAATACCACTGTACATCGGTAGGACAAAGCGTCGTCTCCCGAATCTTCATCGCCACGCCCAACTGATCATGAACCGCGGCAGCCCTAGCCCACGTTGATGCAGGTCCATTATCGCCATGATTAACGAAATCAATAATAATCTGTTTCTTATCTGTCGACATGCCTCGGTGCGTGTAGGTGCGCACGATAGGCTTTACCTGTTCATCGGGCATCACCCATTCTCCTTTCGTCGCATCGAAAGCTGCAAATTGTACATTTTTCTCGCCCGCAGGGGGAATAAATATCTTGTTGTTCGCGCCGGGCGTACATTGGCTAAAGTCAGCTGCCCCTTCACCTTGCAACCATACGCGGATATAGTGTGGGGTTACATACTCCTTGGCAACAACTTCAAAAACATGTTTTGCTATGATTGGCTTTTCCATATCTATCTTAATTAAACAGTTTCACAATATCGTTGACCATTAGCTCTACGGAGGTCAACCCACCGCCCGAGATAAACCATACATTGGGATCCAAATAGAAAACCTTTCCTTGCTTATAGGCATTCGTTTGTTTAATCAATGCGTTTTCCATATCAGATTTCTCCGCCTTCTGTCCCACCACAGCAGCATTTCTATCGACTATAAAAAGATAGTCTGGGTTTGCTTCCGCTATAAGTTCGTTTGACACGCGTTGACCATGCACCGACTCATCGGTCAAATCCATCACCGGCTTAATGCCTAGTACATCGTGCACAAACCCAAAACGCGATCCCTTTCCAAAAGCACTGAAACGTCCATTGTTAAACAGCATGAACAATCCTTTTTTCGGATCAGCTTTAAATTTCTCCTGTGCGTTGCTGATCTGAACCTGCAGCGAATCGATCTTCTGCTGCGCCAGCTCTTCCTTACCTACAATCTTGGCCAATAGCTGCGTGTTGTGGATAAAAGAAGGGATGTAGTCTTTATTGTCTGTACCGATAAAAATGGCCGGTGCAATTTCGCTAAGTTCATCATAAAAGCGTTCTTGACGCGTAGACATCAAGATAAGTTGCGGATTCAGCGCACTGATGGCTTCGAAATCAGGCTCGATTACCGATCCTACATCCGCTACATCCGGATTATTTTTAATCGGATCAAGATAATCGGGCATGAACTTTTTGGGTACACCCGTAGGTGTTACGCCTAGTTCGTGCAGGGTCTCCAAGGCGCCAATATCCAACACCACAATACGAGCAGGATGCACCGGTATCTTAGTCGTCCCCAATTTATGGGGCACTTCGGTAGAGTCTTGTGCTGCCTCTCCGTTAGTAGTCGCCGACTGGCAAGCACTAAAAAACAAGGGTATACAAAGTGCTAACAGGAATGCTTTTCCCAAATTATATGTTATTTGTTGCATCATTTATAAATTAAAGTAATTACATATTTTTTTATTGTTTCGCTCCACGATATCAAAGTCGATATCGAAAATTTCGTGTAGTATGGGGGCTTGGATCACCTTATCGGTGCAATCGTCATAGCGAATCTCGCCGTCCCTTAACGCAATGATATGATCCGAATACTGCGCCGCAAAATTGATTTCATGGATCACGATGATAACGGTCTTTCCCAGTTCATCCACTAACCGGCGCAAGGTTTTCATCACATGCACAGCATGTTTCATATCCAGGTTATTTAATGGTTCGTCGAGCAGGATAAACTCGGTATCTTGGGCAATGATCATGGCTATAAAGGCTCGCTGTCGTTGACCACCACTTAACTCATCAATATACGCGTGCTGCAGATCCGTCAATGCCGAGAAGGCCAAGGCCTCATCCACCTTTGCCCAGTCTTCATCTTTCAAGCGCCCTTTACAATAAGGGAAACGGCCGAAGGAAACCAAGTCGCGCACGGTCAACTTCAAATCGAGGTGGTTAGACTGTTTCAGAATGGACAATTGCGTAGCAAGCTCATCACCCTTGTAGGCATGCAGCAGCTTGTCAACAAAAAAAACATCTCCACCATCCTGCTTCAACAGTCGGCTGATGATGGATAGCAGCGTACTTTTTCCCGCTCCATTTGGCCCAATGAGGGATGTGATCTTTCGATTGGGAATCTGTCCGGAAAGTCCTTTCAAAACAGCTTTCTTCCCATATCGCTTTTCAATATGTTCAAAACTTAGCTTACTTTTTTCCGCGATATCCATATTAAATACATAAAGTATACACCTCCAATAAAGTTAATAACAATGCTGACCGTCGTAGAAAAACGAAGGACGTGTTCCACGAGAAATTGCCCTAACACTAAGCAAAGACAAGCAATAACACTGCAAATCCATAGCATCCATCGATGTTTTCTTGTAGTGAATAGTTCGTAGGTCAGGTTGGTTACCAATATCCCCAAAAACGTGATGGGCCCGACCAGCGCAGTAGATACAGACACAAGCAAGGAAATGACCAACATAAAGCGACGAACCAGTTTATTGTAATCCAGCCCTAGATTGATAGCATGCTCCCTTCCCAACGCAATTACGTCCAAATACCTGGCATGATAAAGCGCATACACAATTGTGAGCAGCATGGTTATGCTGGCCATACTCAGCAACTTGGTATTCATTTTCGCAAAGGACACGAACATAAAGTTCTGCACAATCGAAAACTCGTTTGGATCGATCAGCACATGCATAAATTGGCTCAAGGTCTGGAACAAAGTTCCCATAACCATGCCCGTCAGTAACAGGTAAAACATACCGCGCTTCTGCTTGCCGAACATCAGCAAATACATGACGACCGAGAAGACCAACATCAGCAACACCGCATAAAAAAAGTTTTCCTGCTGGGAAATCACTTTAAATGCCTTATCGCCGTAAAGAAAGACAATGATAGTTTGGAAAAGAATAAAAATCGCTTCATACCCCATAATGGAAGGGGTTAGAATACGATTGTTCGTCAAGGTCTGAAAGATGACAGATGAAAAGGCAACACTAATCCCCACCACCAACATACTCGCCAAACGAATGCCGCGCTTGCTGAGTACATAATTGCTGTTCGCACCAACGTCGTAGAACATAAACAGACCTGCCACGACGAATAGCAGCAATAGGATCATCAGAAATTTATAGTACATCTTCATCTACTTCTTCCTTAAGATCATCACCAAGAATACGATGCTTCCAATGATGCCTACAGTCATGCCGATAGGTACTTCGTAGGGAAACACGATTAGCCTACCAACGATGTCACAACTCAACAGGAAAGCAGCCCCAATAAAAGCGGTCAAGGGCAAGGCTTTTCTAAGGTTATCGCCCACGAAGATACTTACCAAATTAGGAATAATTAAGCCCACGAAAGGGATAGCGCCCACGGTAACAACCGAAGCACTCACCACTAAGGAAACCGCAAATAGGCCGATCTGCACAATGCTATTGTAGGATAATCCCAGGTTCTTGGCAAAGCTTTCGCCCATACCAGCAATAGTAAACCGCTCTGCATAAATATAGATCAACAGCACAGCCGGTAGAATAACGTAAACGGTCTCATACTGACCCTGTATTACCGATGAAAAATCGCCCAGCAGCCATTCTTGTGTATTTTGTACAATACCGTAGCGATAGGCGAAAAAGGTAGCTATCGCACTTAGAATACTCCCAAACATCAACCCTACCAGCGGAATGAAAACGGTGCTTCGCATTCGCAATTTTCCCACAAAAAGGATAAAGAGAAATGCCGACAAAAAGGTGAAGACCAACGCGAAAACCATACGCAGCGTTAAGGATGCCTGTGGCACAAAAATCAGGGAAAAGAGAATACCCATTTTTGCGGCTTCCAACGCCCCCGAAGTAGTAGGCGAAACAAATTTGTTTTGGGAAAGCTGTTGCATGACAAAACCCGCAACGCTCATTCCCGCTCCCACCAAAACCAAGGATAGGGTTCGTGGTATGCGGCTGATGACAAAAAACAGCAGTTTTTCACTATCGGTGTAAAGCTCGGAAAATCGAATATCCTTAACACCTGTAAACAACGAAATCCACGCTAATAGCAGGATGCTGCACACAGCGATTAACGGTATACCGATACGACTTCTATAACTATTCAAAATTATCTCTTCCTAGACGTTTGTGTTCCCATCCTACCATTGAGCACCTCTCTTGCTCAAGCTAACTCTTCACAAAACGTCATCGTAGATGAAGCTTCCAGAAGAACCGAGGTAGGGAAGCCGTCCTGGGAACGGAAACAGGGCATACTGTTTCCGCCCAGAAACAACTCCAGATTACACTAACGGATTATTAATTAATTTTAGTGATGGTGTCACCATTGGTATCCACCACTGGTGCCTGTCCTTCTACTGGACGGCCACCTTTTGTTTTATTGACCACATAGGCTACTCCCGATTTAGGGTCTACCCGCACGTGATTGGGTGCAGATCCCGTTTGCAAATCAGCTAACACGGCATAAGTTTTTGCATCGATGACGGTCGTTGTTCCCGTTCCGCGATTGGCCGAGTAGATGCGATTCTTAACACCGTCATAGGCTAAGCCGATGGCACCAGCGCCGGTTTCAATACTTTTAAGCAAGTTCCCCTCCGTATCCAACACCGTCACCGTTCCTGATTTTTGGTTGGTCACGAAAAGACGTTTGCCATCGCTCGCAATATTGATAGGTGCTTCGCCACCCGAAGCGAATGATTTCTCGATCTTACGAGTCTTTGTGTTGATCACCGCAATAGAGTTGGTTCCCATAACGGTCACATACAATTTATCTTTAGATTTCGCGAAGGCCATACCGGTTGCTGTTTTCCCCAAATCAGGAATAAGGTGCGAGAAGGTATTTGTTTTTCCATCGATTACCCAAATGCTGCTCGGATCGCCCACATCGGTCACGTACACCAAGTTATTGTCTTCATCTACCAAGACCTCACGCGTGTGTGATTTCTCCGCACCACTATTGATAGTTGCCAAAACCTTCCCTGTTTTCAAATCAACAGCGCTTACTGAATTCGTACGGGTGTTGGTGGTGTAAGCCACTTGTGTTTTGCTGTTTATAGCAATGCCATAAGGAGGATTCTCCTTCAGCGAGATGCTGTCTACTACCGAAAGATCCGCTGGATTGATTTTGTACAAAGCGCCTCCGGGAACGTTCCTAGAGCCTGCACTTGTTACGTATACATGTCCATCCTTCGCGTTGAAGGCAGACTCGTACACGCCTTTCCCTGCTGGTGATGATTTATCTACCTGCTGCGCCGAAGCATGCATGAATGGTAGGCCCATTGCCGTGATGGCCAGTATCATTTTAAGGCTATTCTTTTTTTCAAAATTTGGATTGAACATACGCATATTGTTATATTATTAGTAAAAAATGCTAATTATTAATCTTTTCCTGCCAAAACAGGTAAAAGCGTGAAAAGGCCTGTTGCCAAGCCTGTGCGCCGTGTTTCCCATGCGGATCAATATCCAACTCCATAGCTATCGTGGCATGTTCCTTTAAGAAATCAGCGTATTCCTGTAAGTCGCGCGACATATTCCCGTGCTTACCCCGGCTATCCATCCGTTTTTCACGGCCACCAACATAGAGGTAAAAGTCCATCCCCTTAAATGCCGCTTTAGATCGTTCCAAACGTTCTTGACTGATCTGATAGAGCGCCGTACGATCCATCCATATTGAAGGAGAAAAGATTCCCAAGGTACCGAAGGTTTCCGGGTAGCTTAGCGCAGCATATAGACTCAGCAAACCGCCGATCGAACTTCCTACCATGGCCGTATGGTCGCGATCGGATTTTGTACGGTAGTGTTTATCGACGTAAGGTTTCAAGACGGAAACAATATCTTTCAGGTAGGCCTCTCCTTTTACAACGGGCACTTCGGGTTTCGGATGCATCAAAAATTCAGTTTCCCGTTCAGCGTAGGTCGGCGCATGATCGACAGCAACCACCAACACCTGCCCTTCGTGGGCATCAATCGTCTCGTCCACCATCCATTCCACCGGTCCGGCACGTCCTACCGAAGTAGCCTCGTCAAAAAGATGCTGCCCATCGTGCATGTATAATACTGGGTAAGAACGATCGCCTTCTGCATAGCTTTTCGGCAAGTAAATCCATACCTTCCGGTAGCAATCTAGATGAGGAAAGTAGAAATTTTCATCCAATAGCTTCACCTGTGCGCTTGCTGTAGAACTCGGAAATTCATCTCGCCAAGCATCGATGGTTAACGAAATTTCCAAGTCGTGATTAACCTGAAAACTAAAAGGCAAAGGCAACTTTCCTTCTGGGGTAGATTGCAGTTTATCCCAACTTCCGCGGTTGATTTTCAGCTCCAGTTCACCCGGACGCACGTCGCGAATGATGGTGCTAAACGCTTCGCCTTTCGCCGGCAACTCACCGATCAAATGATCATCAGCCACCCAGTTGTTGAAACTACCGGTCAGGTAACAGCGCTCACCAATAAAGCTGTCGCAATTGTTGATAACCTCTATACGTACCTGATGCCTGTCGTTCTGATTCATTGTTTGATTGGCGCCCGAATGCTTGACATCCATTCGCTAGCGCGGCACTAATTTAGATAGATTCTAAACAAATTACAAGAATTAATTAAATTTAATCTAAATAAGATTATCTTTGCAAGCAGTTTTGAAGCAAAACCGAATAAGAATCTTGACCATGCGCATTAACATTTTAAGCATCGCGCTTTTATTACTATTTACTTTAACTGGACAAACTACCTTTTCGCAAACAGGATCGACCGTCAGCGGGCAGGTGCGTGGAAAGGGTACTGCGATACCGGGCGTAACCATTGTTTTAGGCTTACAGTCTAGCCAGACCGATGAAAGCGGTGCATTTTATTTTTCAGATGTTCGGCATGGCGAGTACATCCTCGTTGCCACGGCGGTAGGATTTAAAACATTTAGCGACACCATTCAGGTTACCGGTCAAGAGCAGCAGCTAAGCATTGATCTGGAACCAGCGGATAGGCTTATCGACGAGGTCAGTGTCATCGGGAAATCCGCTACCCAGCAGGTGAAGGAACAGCCCATCCGTGCCATCGTGATCGACACGCGTGCGGTGGCGCAGCAACCGGCTACCTTGGCCGAGCTGATGAACCGATCGGCGGGTATTCGTATTCGGCAAAGTGGCGGTCTAGGCAACGCCGTAGATGTGTCAATCAATGGCTTTCAGGGAAGCTCGGTACAGTACTTCCGAGACGGGATACCACTAGACTACCTCGGCGGCGGCTATGGTATTAACAACGTTCCATTGAATCTATTGAACCGTGTGGAAGTTTACAAAGGTGTCGTACCTGTTTCCTTGGGAGGCGATGCCCTCGGTGGTGCCGTTAATCTGGTCACATCCCAACATGCCGGCACACAGCTCAACGCATCTTATGAAATAGCATCCTTCAATACGCATATTGCAAACCTATCTTTCTACAGCAGCGACAAGAAGAACCAAAAGTTTATTGGTCTTGATGCCTTTTACAACTATTCCGACAACAACTACAAGGCTGATGTAGAGGTCACCAACGCAAACGCCAATTACGACACCGTTACGGTACCTTTGTTTCATAATGCTTATAAACACGGATTTGCCGAGCTCTACTTCGGTCTAAGAAATAAGCGCTGGGCAGATGAACTTCGTTTTTCTGTGGCGGCCTATGGTATCGACCGCGAGTCGCAACATCCGGCATTGATGACCAATCCGTATGGGGCAGCGACATTGCAGAACAAAGGTGTAGTGCCTGCATTGCGCTATCGGAAATCATTCTTTGACGAGAAACTTAGGCTTGACCAGTTTGTCTCGTATAGCTATACGCAGCGAAACCGCACCGACACCGTCCGGGGCACCTACGATTGGTATGGCAACTTTATCCCCAGAGCAGGCGATCAGGTTGGTGAAACGCCTACCCCTTCCCTTTCCGATATCGACTTTACCAATATCCTATCGCGAACAAACATAGGTTACGCGATTAATGAAAGGAATCAACTCGAGGCGAATATTGTTTACAACAGAAATAGCAGAATAGGTAGTGACCCTTATGGATTTCGTTTTGCAGGCACCGACGTAGACATCCTGAGTAGAAGAGCGAGCTATGAAAAAACCATTGTCGGCTTATCTTGGGAATCAAAATGGTTGGACAGCAGGTTGAGCAACCAATTGTTTGTTAAGCATTTCAGCTTCACCTCGGAAGGCATCAATGCCTTCCTGTCCAATGATACCGACATCAGTAAATTTACCAAGGCGAGTGATAACAACTGGGGAATCGGCAACGCGTTGAAATACCAGATCAATGCATACAGTTTTATTCGCGCTTCTGCCGAATTAACAAACCGCCTGCCTATTGCAGAAGAACTATTCGGAAACAACGACACCCGTGCCCCAAATTTCAATCTCAAACCGGAGCGCAGCCTCAATGTGAATTTGGGATACCGCTATGCGCGAAATAAGATGGCCGCCGAATTTGGCGCCTTCTACCGCAAGACTTCTGGAATGATTATGCTGGTGCCTATACAGTCGCCCTTTGCGCAGTATCAAAACTTGGATAGCATCCGCGGTTATGGATTCGACATGGACTTAACCTATCAGCTCTTGAAGAATGTAGAGGTCAATGGAAACATGACCTGGCAAGACAACAGGATGACCGATGTTGGATCGGCGATATACCAATGGACAGAGGGCACGCGGCAACGCAATACGCCCTACTTCTTTGCCAACCTTGGCGCTACTGGTACCTTTCACCATGTCTTCACCCAACGGGATGTTCTAAAACCCTATATCAACTACAACTTCATCCGCGAGTTTTACCTCGTACCAATACCAAAGGATCAAGAGCCACAGGGCTTCTTGGGCATATTTGGAGACTCCCGTGTGCCGATCAAAGATCTCGTGCCCGACCAAAGCTTATGGAGTGCGGGGTTCAATTATGTATTTCCCGCCACAAATCTCATTTTGGGTGCGGAAGTGAAGAATATCATGAATGCCAAGCTCTATGATTACTACAAAATCCAGCGTCCTGGCCGTAGTTTCCATTTAAAATTAACATACCACATTAAATCCATAAAAAATCAATGATATGAAGAAAACAAGATTTTATACTATCCTTGGAATCATCAGTTTAAGCGCCCTATTTGCGGGGTGCAGCAGCGACGACAATCCGACGCCTCCTACGGAAGAAAATAGCAGCAAATATGTATTGATGACGGTCTCCGATAGGACGCAGCAATATGGCGGCGGTTACGTGAGTACGTTTGATGCGTTCCCCAGCGGCAGCATAAGCAATGTTGTCGGTGGAAAATCACTGGTCGCCAACCGCGGTGCGGCAGGCTGGCGTGTATATGGGAACTGGATATTCAAGATGTTTCGCAGTGCCGACGCTACGCAAGGCATAGAAAAACTCTCTGTTGCTGCTGATGGCACGGTAACCTCAGGGCAGTTTATTACCTCCAAGAACCCCACCGAAGCAGCAAAGCGCTATGGAACAGGAAACTTCGTCATCCATAACGAAACCACGGGCTTCTATTGGGATGCGGCAGAGCCTTTAAAAATTCAGAAATTTAATCCTACAACCATGAGCAATACCGGATCATTGGATTTTGCCACACAGGTCAACCTGCGCGGCGCCAACGAAAGCGGCATTGTTTTTAGAGCTATAGGTCAGAAATTTTTGGCCATCAAAAATGGAAAGTTGTTTGCCAATATCGGTTACGGCAAAGTAGCTACCACGCAAGCTGGTTTCTTCGACGACTTTTATTCCAATATCGATATTGCCGTGATCGATGTCGCGACGGGTGCCTACGAAAAAACGATCTCCATTGAAGGCACGGGAAGTATCGCCTACATCAACGAAAACCAAATGTATGATTTCGACAGCAACGGCGACCTCTATATCGTGACCCAGGGGGTAAGCCCTCAAGGGCTCGGTGGAAAATCCAAGATCGTGCGCATCAAAGCTAGCGAAACGGTCATCGACACAAGCTGGGAGTTGAAATTTTCAGACTTTAGAGCCGAGGATAATGGTAAATTTGTGAACGTCTTCGCCCATAATGGCAAATTAATCCTAACCCTGAACACGGCAAGTCTAACGGGAGGTCCAAACGGCAATATCAATTCAGCCGATATTTGGAAGTATTACAGCGTAGATGTCGCTTCAAAGACTTTTGCAGAAATTACCGGCATCCCTACGGGTAATAATCCTGGTGCAGCTTATGCTGTTACCGAAGTCGATGGTAAAATTCTATTGCGAGCCTCAACGCAAAATAGCGGCACCAATGGATACTATGAGTACAACCAAAGCAACAATAGCGCTACAAAACTTTTCGATGTCAGCGAGGGTGGAGCCGTATCGGGCTTTGCCAAGATCAGCATGAAATAAATAAAATACTGATCGACGACGCTTCACAAGACTGCAGAAGGCAGGAAGCATAACAATGGCCGGAACGATTTCCGGCCATTTTGCATTTGTTAACTGGGCAAGTAAATCTGCATTAGAAGATCTACCGATTCCAGCACAGCACAGGAGTGTATACGGTAAAAACTATAAACCGTACAAGCTTTGAGATAATCGCTACACAGGACATCTGCCGAAGATAGCTATGTTTGTATCGTTCAATTTAACAGATACAGCATGAAAGCAAAAAACGCCCTATCCCGTAAGGATTTTATTTGGCAAACCAGTCTTGCAGCGGCCGGCATGATGGCAAGTAGTCCCTATTTGGCATCGGCCAAAGCTAAGAGAGGAATCGCCTCTTCCTCATCCTACCGGATCAAGAACGTACGTCTGGAAACGGGCTTCATTTACGAAAACGACGAGGTTATCGGCACAAAAACGGAAACGTTTACCTTGGAAATTGCTGATGGAAAGATCAAAGCCATCCTTCCAAACGTCAACGACGATCAGGCTATCGACGCGCAAGGCGCGCTTGCCTTGCCCGCCTTTCATGATATGCATATACACCTAGACAAAACATTCTTCGGCGGCCAATGGCAAGCCGTTCGCCCGCGGCAAGGAGGTGTAAAAGGTATGATCGCCTTAGAACAACAACTCCTGCCTAAGATGCTCCAATCATCCACCGAGCATGCCGAAAAGCTGATCGAACTGCTCCAATCCAAAGGCAGCGGCTACGCTAGGAGCCATGTTAACATTGAACCTACCTCAAAGTTGGATTCACTGAAAAACTTACAACGAGCGCTTGAACGAAAAAAAGATGGCTTCCAAGCAGAGCTTGTGGCTTTCCCTCAACATGGACTCTTTTACACGGACTCCCGCTCGTATATGAAAGAAGCTGCAACAATGGATATTGATTTCATTGGAGGGCTAGATCCTTATTCGATCGATGGCAATATCGAGCGAACCATAGATTTTACGGTGCAGTTGGCCTTGGATCATGGCAAAGGAATAGATATACATCTTCATGAAGGCGGTGAATCGGGATTGAAAACGGTCGAATACCTCATCAAAAAGGTGCAGGAGAATCCTGTGCTACAGGGCAAAACATATCTTAGCCATAGCTTCATATTGGCTCATTTGGACGGAGCTCAACTGGAACGTACTGCCGAAGCGCTGGGGCAGGCAAAAATTGGCATTATCTCCACCATACCTTTTGGGCGTACCATCATGCCTATCCCTACCCTGTGTAAACATGGCGTGGAAGTACTAACGGGAAACGATAGCATCATCGATCATTGGAACACCTTCGGTTCAGGAAGTGTACTTCAAAAAGCGAATCTTGCAGCCCAGCTTTACGGTTACGTCACCGAGTTCGCGTTATCGAGAAGTTTAAAGATAGCCACTAGAGGAGTACTCCCATTAAACGATAGCGGCCAACAGCAATGGCCAAAGGCCGGCGACGAGGCTAGCTTTGTACTGGTCGATGCCAGCTGCTCGGCAGAAGCCATAGCAAGAATTGCTGATGTGAAGGGACTTGTGCAACACGGCAATCCGGTTTTTTAACAGGATGCTCGAACCATAGCGTGCTCGATTAGAGCATATAGTAAAAATTCGGATCAGTGGGCGCTGGTTTTTCTACATCATCGCCCAGCTGTTGCCTTAAAACAAATTCAATATTTTGGCTGATATTTGTCATTGGCGTATCCATCGGTCCATTTTCAAAAGGATCCTGCATTAGAATTGCGGTACGTTCAATAACAATAAAGATTATCGGAATTCCTGCCGTTAATATGGCCTCAATAAGGGGGAAATTATCATCCAGACCAAAAGGCAACAAGAACGCAAACAGATAGATCAAAAAGTGAATGAGCGTACTGTAAGAAACGGGGAAAACTGTGTTTTTAATACGTTCACACCGTCCCATGGAGTCACATAGTTTGGTTAAGGTAGTATCCAATTGCACTTGCCGAAATTCCGTTAGCTTACCCTCAGCATTGAGTTTTTTGAGTTGCAAGCCATGTTTGAGCAAAAGCGCATTCGGCACATTAGCATCTTTCACTCCTTCCAAATCAATATATTGCCTCACCCGCGAAGAAAAAGGCAAACGTCTTAGGGACTCACTCAGCGCGAAATTCCAAATAATCTGCCGCTCAATGAATTGTCGGATTTCTCGGTCTTCACCATCGGGCAAAAATTCCCGTAGCTGGCGCAAGAATGTTCTAGAATCGTTCACGATTGCTCCCCATACCGTTCTAGCTTCCCACCAGCGGTCGTAGGCCTGCCCCGTCCGAAAGGCCAAGAGCAGAGAAATCGCTGTTCCCACTATCGCCACCAACGCCAACGGAATAACCATTGATGCTAGAAAACGCTGCGTATCCAAATAGCCAACAAAGACGCTAAATGCCGTGATAGCAACTAAATCATATCTAATAGTTTTTACAAAATCTAAAACCGAAATCTTTCCTTTAAGCAACATACGCTAATACCTTTTTATGCCCCTGTTCAACAATCAAACAACCGGACGGACTTTATTAAAATAAAAAAAGAGGAAAAATGTTTTCCAGATAATGTGCATTTTTTAGGTCAAGGCCTAATCCAAAAAGGAGATCATCTGCAGAAGCACCGATTTTTATCGCCAAGCACAAACAAATCTTTCAGGTTTTCTGTTTTATAAAAGAGAAGAGTATTAATGTAAAAAATGATCATGAAAAAACTAAAAACGAGCATCATAGTCGGTTTAGGGGTCGCTATGCTTGTAGGTTGTTTTCCGAAAGCCAGTGAGGTTATCCGTTCGCTACCTGTGGAAAACAAAGAACAGATTCTTGCCAAATACAGCGAAAGCGAGATTGCCGAAGGAAAAGTGCTATTTACCAACAACTGCGCAAAATGCCACAAACAAAAAGAACCGGAAACCCGCACGCCCGAACAATGGAACAATACGCTTAAGCGGATGATTCCAAAAGCAAAATTAAACGATCGCGACGGACAATTGGTACGCGCTTATCTCATTGTGAATGCGAAAGAAGCATAAGCGCACTATTAACGCGCTACACATTTTATTTTTTTTGATCATTCCTTTGCTTCAATAGGATTAATCGCCTATTTTTGGACAACAAGGAATGATCAGAAATATTGCTATATTATTTTCTGCCATGTATCTACTGGCCACGACGCATCTTATTGAGTTGCTGAAATTGCCTATTCTTATTGAGCATTATGCAGAATACCAAGGCGATCTCTTGGATTTTGTCGTGCACCACTATGGTGGTCATGAAAAAGATGCAGACTGGGATACTGATATGAAACTTCCTTTCATGAAAAGCACGCCGGTGATGATGGTTCTAGCCAATGTCCCCGATAACATTACGGTTGAGCTTCCAAATGTTTCCATCCTTCCGGCCGAAAGGGATACATGCTATTATCAGCTCGGCCACTGCTTCAATTACCTCTCTCCCATTTTCCAGCCGCCCCGCTTTTGTTAATTGACTTAAGATAACAAACCATAGACGTTCTTACGCAAAACGAGGAGCGATGCTATGTATTTTAATCATTTGACAAGACGCTTATCATGCTTAATAAAATTATTGAGTCTTCCGTTCGGAACAAACTCATTGTTGTCCTATTTACATTAGGACTTATCCTCTTTGGTCTATACGAGCTAAAGAAACTACCTATCGATGCGCAGCCCGACATCACCAACAACCAAGTACAGGTGATCACGGTAGCTCCTTCCTACGGAGCCCTAGATATCGAGCGCCTCGTCACTTTCCCTATCGAACATGCCAGCAGCAATATCAGTGGCATCACTGAAACACGAAGTTTTTCCCGCTTTGGCCTATCGCTGGTCACCATCGTGTTTGACGATGCTACAGATGTATACTGGGCACGCCAACAAGTAACCGAGCGCCTACAAGCGGTAAAAGAGCAGATTCCGGCAGGCATCGGCGTCCCCGAGTTAGGTCCCGTTTCCACCGGTTTGGGTGAAATATTCCAGTATGTCGTGCGTGCGAAAGAAGGTTATGAGCACCGTTATAATGAAATGCAGCTCCGCACAATTCAAGACTGGGTGGTACGCAGGCAACTGCTGGGTACACCCGGCGTAGCCGAGGTCAGCAGCTTTGGCGGCAAATTGAAACAATACGAAATTGCGATCAACCCAAAGAAACTACAATCTTTAAACCTGAGCATCAACCATGTCTTCGATGCCTTGGAACAAAACAACCAGAATACCGGTGGCGCATATATTGAACAACAAGAGTCGACCTTGTTTATCCGAAGTGAAGGGCTCGTGGGTTCTATCCTCGACATCGAATCTATTCCCGTCGCCGAGACGCAAGCGGGTGCACCGGTGCTGCTAAAAGACGTAGCTGACATTCGCGAAGGCTTTGCCACGCGCTATGGCGCGATGACTTTCAACGATAAAGGCGAGGTCTCTGGTGCCATCATCCTCATGCTCAAAGGAGAAAATGCTAATAAAGTCGTTCAGCAAATAAAAACAAGGCTTGCAGAAATCGAAAAAACCCTACCTGAAGGTGTTGTTATCGAGCCTTTTATTGATCGGGCGAAAATGGTAAACAACACCATTGGCACCGTCAAAACTAACCTCACCGAAGGCGCGCTTATCGTGGTCTTTATCCTCGTGCTTTTCTTAGGAAATTTTCGCGCAGGATTTTTAGTTGCATCCGTGATTCCACTTTCCATGTTGTTCGCAGTGATCATGATGAACATGTTCGGCGTGGGTGGCAATCTCATGAGCCTCGGTGCTCTCGACTTCGGATTGATCGTTGATGGTGCCGTCATTATTGTAGAAGCCGTTTTGCATCAGCTGGCCCATAAGAAACATTTCGGACTGGGCAATCAGCTCGGTAAAGTAGAAATGGACAAAGAGGTGACTGGCGCGGCAAGTAAAATGGTAAATAGTGCGGTATTTGGACAGATCGTTATCCTCATTGTCTATTTGCCCATATTCTCCCTAGAGGGTATCGAAGGCAAAATGTTCAAACCTATGGCGCAAACAGTAGCCTTCGCTTTGGTAGGTGCTTTTATCCTATCTCTCACGTACATCCCCATGATGAGTGCAGTATTACTGAGTCGCAAAAAGAAAACGAAGCCCAATTTTGCCGATCGTGCCATGGCTAAAGTTGAAGGAATTCACCGTGGGATGCTTGTTAACGCATTGAAATTCCGTAAAACAATTATTATCGTTGTCTTAGCGCTCTTTGCAGGTGCGGTCGTTATTTTATCACGCATGGGTGGTGAATTCATTCCATCTTTAGAGGAAGGAGACTTTGCCGTGGAGATGCGCATCTTGCAGGGAAGCAATATCGAAAAAACAAAAGAAGTGACCACCAAGGCTGCCAATATCCTGTTGACTAATTTTCCAGAAGTAGAAAAAATAGTAACCAAGATTGGTAGTGCCGAGATCCCTACAGAACCAATGCCGATGGACGCGGGCGATATGATCATCGTCTTAAAGCCGAAAAAGGAATGGGTATCAGCCAAAGGATTCCCCGAACTCTCGGAAAAAATGAGCAAGGCGCTGCAGGTCATTCCCGGATTGACCACAGGATTTCAGTTTCCGGTACAGATGCGCTTCAACGAACTCATGACAGGCGCTCGCCAAGATGTGGTCTGTAAGATTTACGGAGAAGATCTCGATAGCCTTTCCTACTATGCGGATCAATTAGCGGCGATCATCAGTAAGGTTCCGGGTGCACAGGACCTATACGTCGAGCCCGTTGTTGGTGTACCACAAGTGGCTATCACCTTCAATCGCGCAGCGCTTGCGCAACATCATGTCAAAATTGCGGAGGCCAACAAAATCATCAATATGGCTTTCGCAGGACAAAGTGCAGGGCTCGTTTATGAGGGTGAGCGTAGATTTGATCTTGTGGTTCGCTTAAAAGAGGAGCAAAAACGCGGTATGAGTGATATCCGAAACCTCCTGATTGCTACCGCATCAGGAGTGCAAATACCTCTGCATCAGTTGGCGCAGATCGAATTGAAAAGTAGCCCCAATCAAATTCAGCGAGAAGACACCAAACGGCGCATCGTTGTGGGCTTTAACGTTCGCGGCAGGGACGTGCAAAGCATCGTTGAAGAGCTACAAGAAAAAGTAGGGCAACAGCTCAACCTACCCAAGACCTATACAATCGCTTACGGCGGCGCCTTTGAAAACCTGAACCAAGCAAAAGCACGTTTGGGCGTAGCAGTTCCGGTATCGCTTATTTTAATTTTCTTGCTTTTATTCTTTGCTTTTGGGTCGGTGAAACACAGTTTATTGATTTATACGGCCATCCCGTTATCGGCCATTGGTGGTGTTTACTTTCTAGCCTTCCGAGATATGCCCTTCAGCATCAGTGCAGGTGTAGGCTTTATTGCGCTCTTTGGGGTTGCTGTATTAAATGGCATAGTATTGATTTCTGAATTTAATAGGTTAAAGGGCCACGGCCTGACCAATACCACCCGTATTGTGGTGAGCGGTACCAAAACACGTCTTCGCCCCGTCCTAATGACCGCCTTTGTAGCTTCGCTTGGATTTTTGCCGATGGCACTGAGCAATGGCTCCGGGGCAGAGGTACAACGGCCTCTCGCCACCGTCGTGATCGGCGGACTGATGTTAGCGACCTTTTTAACCTTATTTGTCTTGCCAATTCTCTATGTACTCTTTGAGCACTTGAAGAAACCAAAACTGAAATGGTCGAAGAAAGCGCTTGCTGTTTTGCTATTGTCGCTAAGCGGTGTAACGCTAGCACCGGCGCAGGAGACCATCAGCCTAACCGAAGCGGTAACGCTAGCGCAAAAGCAGAATCTAGCCGTACGCAACAGCGCCATAAATAGCGAGATCCAAAAACGCTTGACGGCGAGTTACCTCGATATCCCGCAAACGGAGGTTAGCGGCGAGTATGGTAAAATCAATGCCTTAGACAATGACAATCTATGGAGCGTTTCGCAACGGTTTAGCTTCCCCACGGTATATGCCCGCCGCAAAAGTCTGCTTGATGGACAATGGCTAAGCGCGACCTTGGCGCAGCAACTCACAGCCGCGCAGGTAAAACGCGAGGTGACCACTGTATTTTATGAGCTGCTTTTACTCAACGAAAAAAGGAAATTGCTGCGCTACACGGATAGCCTATATACAGAATTTTCGGAAAAAGCCAGCCTGCGCCTAGCCGCGGGCGAAGCCAACGTACTGGAAGAGTCGACCGCCAAGGTGCAGCGCGAACAAATTGCGATACAGCTGGAGCAGTTGGAACAACAAGCTGCAGTAAACCAACTGCAATTTGCCTTACTACTGCAAACGACGGAACGCTATACGCCTTATGCATCTTCCCTTACGGTTGATACACCGTTTAGCACAGATTCTAGAGTCGGCCTACACCCCGAGTTAGAACTCCTGCAACAACAAGTTGAGGTAGCTACGGCCAACCAAAAGTTGGAGAAAAGCAAGTTTCTGCCCGATATCATGGTCGCGTACAACAACCAAAGTATGAAAAGCGTAAACAATGGCCGCTTTAGCTCGGTACAGCTGGGCGTAGGGATTCCTATTTTTACGAAATCGCAGCATGCTATGGCAGACGCTGCCAAAATACAGGTGGATCTGGAAAAAGCGCGACTCCAAAAAAGAGAAGCGGAACAACTTACGGAGATTGCACAATTGGAAGCACAATACACGCGACAAGCTGCTATTGTTGCCAGTTACCGACAGAAGCAATTACCCGCCGCCACACAAATTTTGCAAACAGCAAAAAATCAACTGAATGCTGGGGAGATCAATTTCCTGGATTGGGTGATTTTGACCAATCAGGCAGTCGCCATCCAATCGCAGTACATTGATGCCCTGCAATTGCTTAATCAATACAGTATTTCATTACATTATCTTTTTTCTAAATAACCATATCATGTCTACATACAACTCTATCTTCATCGCTTTGTTTTTTGGGACTAGTCTCTTGCTTAGCTCCTGCCAACAACCGGCGAAAGAAACCGCGCAAAACAACGAAACTGCAAACGCAACAGACAGTATAGACCATGCCATACTTCATTTATCGGCTGAACAACTGCAAACGATTGATCTGGACACGACCTCCCTCCAGCGTAAAGCTATGCAAAAGAATATTTTGCTGACGGGGAAGGTATCGGTAACACCAACGCACCTGACTTCACTCTCGAGTGTACTGGGCGGACATATAAAGACTTTGCATATTATTGCGGGCCAACAGTTTAGCAAAGGTCAGGTGCTGGCCACGATCGCCGATATGCAGCTCATCCAATTGCAACAGGACTACCTCACGGCTAAAGCCGATTGGATCTCGGTGAAAGAAAACTTCGACCGCCAACAGAAACTCAACACACAGCAAGCTACGAGCGAGAAAACACTCCAAACAGCGCGCGCAGACTTTCAAAAATTAAGTGCTACGCTACGTGCGTTGGAACAAAAGTTACGCCTGCTGCACCTAGACCCCTATACACTGGATGCAAACAATATTCAGCAGACGATCAATATTTACGCACCTTTTACAGGAACGGTAAGTAAAGTATTGGTCAATACCGGACAGTACGTCACACCGACAGATATTATCTGTGAGTTGATTGACCCGCGTGGATTGATTTTGCAGCTGAATACCTTTGAGAAGGATCTTCCTGTGCTACAAAATGGCCAGAAAATAGCGGCATATACCAACGGTACGCCAGACAGCAAAAAAATGGCGACGATTATCAATAAGGTAGCCAGCTTAGATGCTGATGGTGCCGGTATTATCTACGCGAGACTGGATCAACCGAACCCGTTATGGGTCTCGGGAACATATATCAATGCAGACGTTGCCATTCGTAATTATGAAGTGAATAGCCTGCCACAAAACTGTGTTGTATCGTTTGAAAACAAGCAATACGTATTTGTAAAAATCGGCGACTCTTCGTTTGAGCTGCGTGCCGTAGCGATTGGTGAAAGCAGTGACGGACTTGTCGAGATTCTTGATGCGGCGTCCCTAACAGGTATACCGGTGGTGCAAAGGGGCGCCTACGACCTGTTGATGGCCATGAAGAAC
Source organism: Sphingobacterium bambusae (assembly GCF_033955345.1). NCBI lineage: Bacteria > Pseudomonadati > Bacteroidota > Sphingobacteriia > Sphingobacteriales > Sphingobacteriaceae > Sphingobacterium > Sphingobacterium bambusae. Next base: position 3,941,346 of record NZ_CP138332.1, on the reverse strand, counting down.
AATGCCACGGAGTAAAACGCGAGCATAACGCTAAGCAAGAGGCGTTTGCTCTATCAAAAAATTGCAATTTCAAGATGATAATGCGAGACTTGCTGTTGCGCTATCGTGTTGAAAGCATTATATTTGTGTATGGACAGGGAGGACTTAAATAGCCTCTCTGTACCATGCTCCGAATACACGATGAACGATAAAGTATCCGCCTATTTCCAAGCAAGTAAAGAGCTCGCTGCGAAGCTTAGTGAAGTCCGCAGGTTGCGACAGCATGCCATCGTAGGTGATGATCTTCAGTTGTTGGACAGACAGGTACAACTTGCCAATGACCGGGTGGACGAGTTGCTAGAAATATTCACTTGGGAGACACAGGACACCGACCTTATCCGAAGCGCGTTTCTAGAGATTGCGAAAAATACGCTAAAAAAACTCCACGAAATTCAAGAGAAAGATGTGTATCAGACACACGAAGGCGCTAACCAAGCTGCACATCTGCTGTTGATCGAAAATATTAGCAATGCGCTGCGCAAGGCTTTGAGCAGTAAAGGCCGTTATGTACCTCGTGTGGAGATCCCGCTGGGCTTAGCCACTTGGTGTTATCAAATTATGGAGAACTATTTGGAAACCTTATTTCGTCAATTACGAAGTGCCACCTTTGACAACCTGCTCGAAGCGCTAACCTATTTCGAGAAAAGTACACTTTTACTTCAGCTGCAATACCAATCTCAAGAGAAAGCCAACAAGTATTGAAATAAATACATTCTTATTTAGATTCTTTATAAATAATATAATATATTTGTGCTGAACAAAACCTTCAACGTATTATAGCAAACTTACCATGTTGATCAAAGCGAAGATTGAGCACCACAACGAATACCTCTTTATGGAAGAACTTCCGGAGAAATTTGTGTCCAACCACCGACTATCGGAGCGACAGGTCAATATCAAGCAAAGCCCCGTAGACATGAAAAACTATCAGCTTTCTACTAACGGGCTTTTCCTACTTTACGCCGAGATGAACTTCAGCGAGAATGTACGGATAGAAACCGAGATCGAAGGCGATGCCATTGCCAGCCAGTTTATATTCAGTAAAGAGAAGAAATCGGGTAGTAAAAGCAAACCACGCTACGGACGAAGCCGCCACAATATACGCTACTTACCGACTCAAAAAGAATCTTACGAAGTACGAGCCGAAATGGAATACATCTACTTTTTAGTGGTGCTTTCCAAAGATTATTACCTGAATCTGGTGGATACCACCTCGCCGCTGCACGAGGATTTTCTGCGTGAAATGGAAAAGGGCATAACGAGCTCCTTTACGGATGAAGACCTTTATGTAACGCCAGAGATGCGTCATTCTATCGAGGGTATACGCGAGTGCAAACAAGATGGGCACTTAAAACGCATGTTTACCGATGCCCGCATTCTGGAACTTATCATGTATCAGCTCGAGCAGTTTAGTCAATATCTTCAAGACGAAAAAGAAATTTTACAGGACGAGGATATCGAAAAGCTGGATCGTGTGCGGGAACTGTTGGAGGAGAATTATGTCAACCCGCCTACGCAAAAAGAGCTGGCTAAAAAAGCCCTATTGAACGAATCCAAGTTGCGTACAGGTTTCAAAAAATACTTTGGCACTACTATTTACGATTTTATCACGCGCAAGCGTATGGTGGAAGCCCGGCGATTGATTGTCGAAGAAAAGCGAGGCAACATGTACGAAATAGGCAATTTAGTCGGTTTTAAACACCAAGCGAGCTTCACCAATGCCTTTAAACGTTACTATGGTATGCCGCCCAGCGAAGTTAAGCTGTAGCGGGCACAAAATACAAGGCCTGCCTTTGCGTTAGGCGTTCCGCTGCGCAAATACCGGCATCTACCAAGACTCCTAAATTAAGATAAACCGATGCAATACTGATCGGGTAACCATCTTTCTTCAATAAAATCCACAGTTCTTCGGCCTCCACTTTTCGGTCTATTTCGGCCAATTTGATGGCCACCATCAGCCTCTTTTCCGAATATTTCATGCGTCGCGCAAGGCAATAGTTCTGTAATCGGTTAATAAGCCATTCGCTGTGGCCCATCTTTTGAAAATCCGTTAGCTTTTGTCTTTTCATCGTTCATCTTGGTTTATACTGTTCACATTTTAAACTACGCCATGGCCCAGTGCTTCGCGCCAACTCTCCAGTTCGGCAATGCCCGGCTTACGCTCGCCAAAAAACTGCACAATCATCTCTCCTTCGGTATCATACAGCTCCAACGAGTTGACATCACCATCTGCGGTGGGTTTCACCACATGCCATACCGAATTTACGGCATCCTCGTTTAGGCGGATCTGTCCCGTGCTGTTGCTCTGCAAGGTAAGCCACTTGCCCTGTTGGTCAATACGCTTGAGCTCGCCCGTATTAATCTGCACGCAGCCCTCATTGGCGGTGAACACCATTAAGGGTATTTTCTCCAACGAGCATTGCATGATGGTGCGCCGAAAGGATTCCAGTGTAACCTGCACGGCACGCCGGCCGGCAGCTAAACGCAATGCCTGCATGCGCGTCATGCCATACCGTCTCAAGAGACCAAAAAACTCGTGCGTATCCTGCATGCTGTCCCAAGAGCGTCGAAACTCAACCACATCGATTTCCGCATCCCGCCGCTCGGGCATTCCTTTGCGCGTCGCACGTTCAAAAGCGGGTAACGATTGCTGTATATCCTTAAAGTCGGCCACCAGTTCCATAAAGGCCTCGCGGTAGCTACCTTCCGTCAGCATAATTTTATGCACCGCCTTGCCCATCTTATCAAAAAATTGCAAACTTTCTTTTCCCGGTTTGCATACCGCCAAAGCTAGTGACCATCGGCTTGCAAAAATCCGTAGGTCAATATCTTCACCCAAAAAGAGTGTCACATGCTCCTCTTTGCTGAAATTGCGGTACACCCCCTCCCGTTGATTCTCGCAATGCGGATTGTAGGTCATTGCTTTCACCCATCCTAGACTTTCTATACGCTGTAGGATCTTCTCCATATCATTCCCCAAAAGAAAGACATCTTTCCCCAGATCAATCAACAACAAGTCTGCCTCTCGTGTTCCCAAGGCATCCGCCACCTGCCACAATGCTTTCTCTGGGTTTTGTTCGATATAAGTCAGCATCCGCTCCTTCAGTGAAAGCTGATGGTAGGATGCTGCCATACTGGAATTAAAGTGTGTCGCTTCCAAGCGCACCGCCACCGGTGCAATCTGTGTAGTCAGCGTCTGTGGGTCAATACGCACCTGTGCATCCACCCCAAAGGCTGAAAAAATATTCTTCGCCGTAAACACTTCCTCCGGTGTTCCATCCCACCATTTGCGCCCTCCTTTCAACATAATAACGCGGTCGGCATATTGTGCGGCAAGGTTAATTTCATGCAGTACACAAATCACCATAAAGCCTTTTTTGGTCAAAGCATTTGCTATCGCCAAGGTTTGGTGCTGATAGAGCATATCCATGTTGGCAATGGGTTCATCAAGTAACAGCAAGGCCTCCTTACAATCCCATATCTGCGCCAGTACGCGGGCAAAGTGCACGCGCTGTTGCTCCCCACCAGAGAGGGTAAGCATAGAACGCTCGGCTAAATGAGCGATCCCACATACACTCATCGTTTCCTCCAGCACGACTTCGTCAGAAAGCTCGGGTGCTTTTCCTGATTTCCCATAACGGCCCATTAGCACCACCTCTTGCACGGTAAAGGCCAAGCTAATGGCATTTTGTTGGTAAAGTGTGGCGCGCATATTCGCAAGTTCCTTGATCGAATAGCTATTCATATCCCGGCCGTTGTAAATAATACGTCCCTCGGAGGGATTCTTTTCCCGACAGAGGATCTTCATCAAGGTGGATTTGCCGGCGCCATTTGCACCAAGAATTGCGAGCATCTCTCCCTTGCGAATGCTGAAGGTAATATCTTTCAACAAATGTCGCTTGTTGATCTCAAAGCTTATGGACTCTACTCTAATCATAATTGATCCACTAACATACTATTGCGCTAGGCAAATTAATTCAATATCTTCTTTTTGTCTTTGTATAGGATATACAGAAAAACCGGTGTTCCCAGCAAGGCTGTAATTACACCTATGGGTAGTTCTACCGGCGCGACTAGAATGCGCGCCAACATATCCGAGACCGTCAACACCAACGCCCCCAAGAGCGCTGAAGCTGGCAAAACCAAGCGATGGTCTACGCCGCCCAACAGACGGATAATATGCGGCACTAATAAACCCACAAACCCTATGATTCCCGTTACAGAAACACAGGCACCCACCGCCAAAGTAGACAGCAATACCACCACTGATTTAATGCGATTGGGGTTCATACCGATCTGCTCCGCTTGGCTCTCACCGATAGCAAACAGGTTTAAGCCTCGTCCATAAAAGGGAAGCAGGATCAACGGCAGGGCGATAAATGGAAGCACACCCACCACCGTAGGCCAATTTGCCCCGCCTAAGCTGCCCAACATCCAAAAGGTAATCGTCCGGAGCTGTTGCTCATCGGCGAGGTACGTGAAAAGCCCCGTCAGCGCACCAGCCAATGCATTGATTGCTATGCCGGCGAGCAACATGGTGGCCACATTGGGTTTGCCATCAGTTTTGGAAAACTGATAAACCAACAGCGCCGCGACCCCCGCGCCAGCAAAGGCTGCAAAAGCCAATAGATAAAGCCCTAAGAGGTTGGCTAGCGACACGAACAGCAAGGCTTCCATGCCGATGACCAACACCGCAAAAAGGGAGGCACCCGCCGAAATCCCGATAAGCCCAGGCTCAGCAAGCGGATTGCGGAAGATGCCTTGTATAGCAGCGCCCGAAATTCCCAATGCAGCGCCAACCAGTATGCCGAGTACCACGCGTGGCAACCGGACAAAGAGCAGCACATTTTCATACAGATCCTGAACTGGCCTTTGTACCGGAAACCCTATTTTTCTCCCCAGAATTGCCAAAACATCCCCTAGCGGGATTTTCATGGCTCCCATCGCCAGCGACGCCAAAATAACGGCAACCAACCCGGCGATGAGCCCCACATATATCAATTTTCGATTCAACATTTATCTTTCTGTTACTGAGGTTTACTTTTTCAGTTCTCCATGAAGGGCCAATATGGCCTGATCCAAGCGTACACTAAAGTTGACCATCAACGGTCCGTCGACGGAAAGGATACGCTTTTTTTTGCCTGCGTTGGTAAAAGCCACACCGGGCATCTCCAAAATAGCCGCCTTTCCTCCCAAGCTTTGTACGCCAAAATCAAATAAAAGAAGAGCGTCCGGATTGGCACTGACCAATCCCTCTGTGCTATAGGTTTTATAACGATTGAACTCCTGAATAGCATTTCGTCCACCGGCCAGAGAAATAATGGCATCCATATTACTTCCGCGCCCAGCCACCGTCATGGTGCCTGTACCGCGCGCATAGATGAAAAGCACTTTAGGTTTGCTCGTACTGCTGGATTTCACCAGCTGTTGTGCTTTGATGATGCGCTTTTCGGTTTCTAGGGCCAATGCCTCACCCTTTTGCTTTACGCCAACGATGGTACCTATCTCCCGGATAAACGCCAATGCACCTTTCACGGAATATTCCTGCTTAACAGCAACAAAGCGAATGCCCGCCCCACGCAAAGCCTGTATAATCCCTTCCGGCACATCCCCTTGTGGTGCAATCACCAAGTCGGGACGAAAACTGATCAATCCTTCGGTGGATACCGAGCGATTTTTACTCACTTTAGGTAAGCGCTTCACTGTCTCAGGATAGACACTCGTCACATCCACGGCTACTAAGTGAGCCCCAAGCCCCAATGCTGTAATCGTTTCGGAAATTGCTCCCCCCAAGCTTATAATTCGCTTGGGGTTCGCCGAAACACTAATACTACAGCACAGGTAACAAACCATGATGGCCGTAATTCTTATGGTAAAACCTCCTAGAAAGGAGCTGCTATATTTGATAAATTCCTTCATCAATCCGGTTACGTTTAATCTTTAAATCGACACAAAAAAAGCATTTAATCAATCTAAATACAAACGAAGAACTTTCTCATAAAAAACGGATTGAACAAATTGAAAATCAATAATCGCTTGCCTAAAAATAGACACAAAACATTGATAAAAAGAATCTTAAAACAAATAACAAAAGAAATAAGGTCGTAATAATCAACGCGATAATCTGACAGAAAAAACGGATTGAACAAAAAATAAAACGGATTGAACAAAAAATAAAACGGAATGAACAAACCAGTTAAAAGCCTTAATGTCCATATTTGTACCACATCTTTATTTAGAACGATTAAAAATAACAAACGGATTATCACATTGCATTTAACAAAACTAGTATACCTGTTCAGCATGGTTTTTACACTATCCATCGGAATTTATCCTGCACATGCGCAGACCGGCATAAGGGGAAACCTGAACGGACATGTTACCGACAATAATGGTGCACCATTATCTCATGTAAATCTGAGGTTAATGCCGGATATGCATATTAGTCATAGTGATGAAGCGGGAAATTTCAAGTTTTCGAATATCATTGCAGGAAGTTACAAACTGCATGTTTCTAGCTTAGGCTACGCCCCGCAGGAAATCAAGGTTTCTATCGCGGTAGGCAAAACGATTCGTTTGGACATTCAACTTGCGGCGAGCGATCAAAGCATTGAAGATGTGTTGGTGGAGGCCAAAGTGGGCAATCCTGATAATCTGATTGATGTTTCACGTAGCGCCATGCCTGTCAAGGTTATTGACCGTCGGCAAATCGAGCTGATGGGCAGCCGCCGACTTGATGAGGTACTACGCGAACAGACCGGCGTAGCCATGGTCAACGATATTGCCAGCGGAAGCCGCGCCGTAGGCATACAGATGCAGGGATTTAGTTCGCAATACATTATGGTGTTGGTAGATGGGCAGCCCATGGTAGGGCGCAATAACGGAAACCTTGATCTTTCGCGCATATCCGTGACCAATGTCGAACGCATAGAAATTATCAAGGGCGCTACCTCTTGCCTCTATGGCAGTGAGGCGCTCGGTGGTGCCATCAATATCATCACGCGCCATGGCGCGGTAGAACCGCAGGCTCGTGCCGCCCTATTCTACGGAACCCGCAATCTAGTCGACGCTACGCTGGAAGGCGAAACACCATTCCAAGGCCAGCGCGGCTCTATTTTGTTGACCGGAAACTACTACCGCAACGATGGCTTCAACACCGATAGACGGTACATGAATGGGCAAACAATTCCCCCTACCGAAAACCTAACCTTGCAGTCACGCGTCCGCTATCAGCTCAATGAGATACATACCGTAGGCTTACAAGCACGCTTAAACTCCAGAAGATCGAATAACAACCAAGCTTTCGGCAGAGGGGCGTCCCTTAACAACAACTTGGACAACTTACGTGATGACGACATCAACATCACGCTTAACCTTAACAGTAATTACAGCAATGGCCTTCGCTCAATGCTTCGCTACTACTACACCCAGTTTGATACTAAAATGGATATTGTGCGCGAGAACAGTAATGCCCTACTGTCCAATAACGAGTTCAACGAATACAACCATCGTATCGAGCAACAGTTCGCTTACGCGGCAAGTAGTAGCCTCAAATTCACATCGGGCTTAGGAGGCAACTTGAGTCAGATGCGTGACGCATCTGTCGAACAGTCTGATCTGCTATGGAATGCGTTTGCCTACACCCAAGCCGATTATATACCATCGGAAACCATCAACTTTGTCGCTGGCCTACGCTATGACCATGCCGGCACCTATGGCGGCCAATTAAGTCCCAGCTTTGGTGCACAATATCATCCAACGGAAAAGCTAACGTTTAAAGTCGGTTTCGGTCGTGGCTTCATTGCGCCCGATTTTAAGAAACGCTACCAGATATTTTATAACGCCTTGCAAGGTTACACCGTGATGGGGGCCGAGGTGGTCAAACAAGGTTTACGGGATCTGCAGGCAGCGGGAGAGATATCTAATATTCAAGAATATACGTTAAGTAACCTTCCCGACAGACTACTACCCGAAAGCTCCACATCCTTCAACGCAGGATGGGCATACAGCCCTTCAAACAAGCTAAAACTAGAAGGATCTTGGTTTTACCATCGGCAGGAGAATTTTATCAACACCCTTCAAATTGCAAGGAAGATAAACCAAGAACAAATCTATACATTCGAAAATATTGCACTGGCCTACAACACGGGATTCGAGCTGTCTGCATCCTATTCGCCCATGCCCAAATTGGATGTTAACATCGGCTACCAATACTTGATCACCAAAAACAAGGGAATCATCGATAGCATCAGCGCGGGAAGACATCCCTACTACAGCATTCGCGATGCCCGAACAGGGACAGATCGTGCATCGGTTCCTAGCGACTACATCGGTTTATGGAATAGGTCTCGACATATGCTTAATGCCAATATCACCTACCGCATGCCTTGGAGCTTGACCGCAACCGCGCGTGCTAACTTCCGCAGCCGATATGGTTTTGACGATGCCAACAGCAACGGATTCTACGACAGATACGATATTGAGGTTGCCGCTCATGTAATCGTCTATGCCTCGCTAGAGAAGCGCTTCCGCAACAACCGTCTGACGGCAACACTTACCGCGGAAAATCTATTTGACTACGTAGATCGGCTTATACCGGGACAGATGGGCAGATTACTAAGCGCCGGGCTAACCTACCGGCTATTTAAAGGATAAAATGATGAACATAAAACGCATACGGATCAACATGAAAAACAAACCGCTTAACGCTTCTTCCACAAGACGTCGAACAGGACGCTCGCCATGGCTGATCGGATTATTCTTTGCTACGGCTATGGCACTGTCCTGTAGCAAAGAAGAAGTACAACCTGATTTGGCCGACGGGAAAAGCACCGTCGTGGAAGATCTCGCAGGCGATACCGGCGCCTCGGTAGGCGATGGTGTCGATGGCAAAGAAAAACGTGATTTCCGCACCTTTCTGTATAGCTTCACTACAAAAAAACAGATCTGGCTCAACAATGCGGCCGACTCGGCGCGCTACATGAAGACCAATGACTGGGATATAGCCTTCACAGAAATCTATAACTCCATCGTCTATGTCAACAACCCCGAGGTCGTGAAAAGCCCGGGCTACGGTGGAAGCGGACAAGGCGCAATCATCAAGGTTGATAAACCCTACGATGAAGTGGATATCGTGCCCGAGGATGCCAATTTTGAAAACAACCAAGGCTTTGTGGGCTGGCAAGGATGGCCCCAGCAGTATAATTATGGATGGTATAACTACAGCCTCAATACCCACTTGGCTGTACCAATTAAAGGACGAACATTCATACTGAAAACAGCCACAGGCAAGTATGCCAAGCTAGAGCTGATCAATGTGTATCAAGGAAACCCGCCGGTAGTCACCAACCTGCACTGGCCCGCCCCTTACCTCACCTTCCGCTTTTTTGTGCAGGAGGATGGAAGCACAAACCTAAAAACAAGATAATCAATAACTGTATAGCTAAAACGATGATAACGAAATTTAAAAACAACAGCTTGATCTTCTCCTTTCGAATAGCCTGTTGCGGCCTGCTTTTAGCACCCTTCGTCGCCTGTTCGGACAAAGGCGAAACGCCTGAACCCGAGCCGATCTTGCCGGAGTTACCAGCCATCACCGTAACCAGCAGTGGCACCTACACCGTAAACAATCTCCCTGGCGACACCACGCAAACCATGTCTGGACAAGACGTAACGAGCGATGGCAATTTCCAAACGATCTACTACAGCTTGGAAGACGGACGCGCCATTCCTAAAGAATATGCAGCCACCGATAAATGGGACATCGCTTTTGCTGGTATCTACAACAGCAGCATTTGGGCAAACCACGGCGAAGTGCAATTTGAGGATGGCAGCAAAGGCCCTGGGTTTGGAAGCACCGGTCGCGGCGGACTTCACTTGGTTGTCGACAGCGAGGTGGACAGCAAATACTACGACAGCAATACGCACAAGCCAAAAGTGTTACCTATACCATTCAGCTACCTCGATGAAGCGTACAATAAAATAGCAGAAGTCCCGGCGGCGGCGCAGGCAAAGCTACTCTCCAACGGCTACCTGAACCTGGATCATTTTCTGGGGAGTGGTGATGGCTATGCCTTTTACGATTTCTATGGCACGATGTATCCCGGCAATGCTAAAAAATCACATGTGGTATACAACATGGCGCGCCCCATTATTATCAAAACAGCCAAAGGCAACTGGGCGAAGGTTATCATCTACAGTTTCTACAAGAACAAGCCAGAAGACCCCGACCGTGATGATAAAGCTCCTTTCATCAGCTTTAAATACACCATCTTAAAAGATAAAAGTACAGACTTTAGCACAGCAGAATAAAAAATACAAACCAACATGATACAGATGAAGATTGTTAAAAACATGATTTCCATAGCCTTTCTAGCGCTGTTCTTTACAGCTTGTTCGAAAGGTGAAGATCCTATTGTCGAGCCAGAACCCGAAGAAGAAGGCTTTTTAGCCGGCACGAATTGGGTGCCCGCGCGCGTGAAAAAGATCAATGATTACGCCTACCTCGACGAAAAGTTCCAAGTGGTCTATATTGTCAATCTACCTTGCCCTGACGTGGGCAACTCTTCTTCGGAGGGACACCGACCACTAGGCTTTAATTTTGATAGCAGCATGCCGATCTATAGTGATAACCATAACGCAGGCGATCTAAGTGCTTACACGTTCGAAACCTCGTCTACTTGGCACTTCTATGTAGATAACATTTACAATTCCAGCTTTAATACCAACGCAACCACGGCCGATGGACAAGCAGGCCGCGGAAAAGTAACGGTGGCAAAAACACTTTTTGATGAACTTGATCAGGTGCCAAGCACAGCAGATTTCACAAAAAACGTCAACCATTTGGGACTAAGCGAGCCTAACGATTCTTGGGGCTTTTATGTATTTGCCAACCACGAACTACGTCCATACAAAGACCGTTCGATGCTGTTTCTTTTGCAAGACGGACGCTACGTGAAGGTACAGATCGTCAATCTTTACAAGGATAATCCCGCGGAAGCGCCCAACTGGAGAGAGCCAACAACAAAGACACTCGCTCCTTACCTCAACTTTAAATATTACGTACAGAAAGAAGTGGGAAACACCACGATAAAAACGCGATAAAGATCTTAAGCACGGCGCCAAATGCTTAAAAAGCGGTTCGCAAGAACCAAAAAACCAGTAGTCAGGACAATAATCACCTTGCAAGCAGAAAACTGTCCGGACTAGTGGCCGCCAAAGAGCCTAGGAAAAGCTCGATGGCTATTATTTACTCATTGTTATTAAGTAACCAAAAAAATGAAAAACATGGAACTTTCAATCCCGATGTTCAATCAATCAAAAGCTTTCAAAGCTACAAAGAAAAAATGGAATCAAATCGCAGTAGCGGTACTTTTAGGCTTAGTTACCTTCTCTTCGTGTAATAAAGATGAAGTGGTAAATCCTAGCTTACCTTTGCAAAATGAATCGGCTATCGTTATCCCCGATGGCGTGACGAGAAACTATGAAGTTTACTCAGATGTAAACGGAACGAAGGGAACTGTATCTCGGGCCGGATCTGTTTATGCTGTACGCAACTTTGCACAAGGCAATATTTCTGGCGGCGGGACAGACTCTACTTGGGCAATCTCTGGAACATACTACTTTAATTTCACTCAGAATGATGGTGCTACCGATGCAAATTACCAAATTACGTTTACTGGTTCTGCTTCAGGTGATATTAAAGCGCGTACAACTGGAGGATACACCTTAGCTTATATCGATAAAGCTTTCGCTTCGGTTACCGCTTCCGATAGCTTCACTGCAGCAACCAGCAACACTATTGGTATTAATTCGGTTGTACGCCCTACAGGATCTACGGTATATGGCAATGGTTGGTATAACTACAACCTAACCACGCACATCGTTAGCGCTCAAGCAGGCAGAACCTTGGTATTGTTACAAAACGGCACACCAAAATTCAAGTTTAAAATCAACAGCTTGTACACCGGCGAAACACCGAATGCACCTGTTGCAGCAACAAATTATCCTTACTATAGCTTCGATTACCAAGCTTTCTAATGCAATACAGGCATCCAGCAAAAGCTGGATGCCTTACTTATTTATTAATCTATCACGTTTAACCACAATGACAACAAAAAAAAACCTACTAGCTTATCTCTTCGCAGGCCTTTTTATCACATGTATTACCGGTGCCTGCAGCAAAAATGACGCTCCTGCTCCAGAGGAAGAGGAAAAAGAAGAGTTCACCATCATCAATGAATATACCAAGCAAGACACAAATGGTGTGGTCTATGTAACCGACTATCCTTTAGATCAAGCTGCAATTACAGAAGTTCATACCTATACGGATTTTACCTATTTCGACTTTAATAGTAATGCTTTTGTCTCCATAGATAAGGCAAAAAGTCCAACCGATTGGGATATCGCGTTTAAAGGGAAAGACGGATCAAATATTTTCATGAATGGTTTTGCATTCAATAATCATTTCGAAGACCCTTTGGAGGGAGACAACCGCGTCGCCTATCTTCGCGGTGATTTTGATGCTATAGAAACTGTTCCGGAGGAGAGTGTGTTTACACACCGTTATTCTCTTCAAGTTAACACGGCTGCCCTTGCTGCAGAACAATATAACATCTGGGCTGTTAGCGAAAATTCAAATGACAACAACTTAATTACTTTTACACCTATTCCGGAACACTTAGCCGTCTATAAACTGACCGACGGTCGCTACGTAAAATTCAAGATGATCTCCATCTATAAAGGAGCATTAACCACGCCTACGCCACAAGATTATCAAACCAAACGCGGCTTTATCTCTTTCAAATATTATATCACGGAAGAAGGCAGCACGGATCTAACAACAAAAAAGTAAGGTCTTTTACCTAAACTAGCGAAATGAAACGAATAGCTCTTTTCTGCCTTCTCTTCGGACTCGTTGCGCTAAGCAGTTGCGAAAAAGATGATCCTGCACCTCACACCGAAGACGAGCAGTTATCACCCGGCACAGGTTCGCGTAACGAACTGACGTTGGACTCTATTTTTCTATATGCACGGCAAGTGTATCTATGGCACAATAGCTTGCCTAGCTACGCACAGTTTTCGCCGCGTACACGCTACGCAAACAGTGCACTATCCGAAATCGAGATGTACCGACAGGAGCTCTTCGACATGGCGCAATACGCCGTCAATCCCAGTAAAAACAAGCCTTACGAGCTAGAAGATGATGCTTGGGCACCGCGCTACTCCTCCATCCAGACCAAAACGGGCAGTAGCGGTCTTTTAGCAGCAAGTACCTTAACAGGCACAGAAACACTGGGCCCTTCCAGCAACTTTGAGGTGGGTACGACGAAAGTTGCCTACTTAGCCTTAAACGGCTTTCCATTGCTTAGCAATATCAAGACAGCATTGGATAATAAGTTTGCCGCTATCGCGCAGGATGCTCCAAGCATTATGATTATCGACCTGCGCAATAATCCCGGCGGATATGTGGAAACTGCAGCCCATGTAGCCAATCTCATTGCGCCCAGCAGTGCTAATGGAAAGTTGATGTATACCGAGCGGTTTAACAGTCGCCTACAAAATGCGAACGCTCGAATATTGCAGTTTCAACCTTACCTGGACAGCTCGGGCAAGCCGGTGCAATACCAAGGACGCTCCGCAACAATGGCTGATGTAGATTATTCAGAAAAAGCAAACAGCGTCTATTTCAGCAAGGAAGGTAGCCTTACATCGCTGCGAACGCTATACTTCATCGTCTCAGGAACAACGGCTTCCGCAGCTGAGCTGTTGATCAGCGCACTTAAACCCTATGTAGCCTGTGTGCTGGTGGGCGAGCGCAGCTATGGCAAGCCTGTGGGCTTTTTCCCGATACATATTGACCAATACAGCCTTTACCTCGCCAGTTTCAGCTTGCATAATGCCGAGGGTTGGGGCGATTATTATAACGGCATGGAGCCCGATATTTCGGTACCCGGATTAGCAAACGGAGATCAGGGCAACCCAACTGAGCCGGCCTTGAAGGCCGTCCTCGCCGCTATCCAAGGGGACGATAAATCTGCTACGCCGCGCGGCAGTGTAGCAAGATCCCTCAATATGAACAGCCCCTCGACCAAGCGCTCGACAGCTCCTGCATTTATTCCTATTGTGGCACAGCCGCCACTACATAAACATTAAACAATTTGCCATGAATTTATTAAGCAACAGCATAAAAAAAGCCACCAAAACCGGACATCAGGACACCGAAAAGAAAGTCGTCATGCGCATCAAGCACATCAAAACAGAGCAGGACTATCTTGAACTGCTCCGCTGCTTCTATGCCTATTTTTCTGCCGTGGAGCGAGCAATTGCCCCTTACATTACGGCGAACACCCTCCCAGATCACCAAGAACGAAGAAACTCCGCTTATATTAAAGCGGATATCCAAGAGTTGGGCGGCGATCTTAGCAATCTCCCTGCGGCGACTGCTCCTTCCGTGACGAACGAGCTACAGGCTATGGGTGCCCTCTATGTATTGGAGGGATCCATCATGGGTGGCCCCTACATCGTACAGATGTTAAAGAAGTTGGGCATTACCCGCGGCTTCTCCTTCTTCAGCGGCTACGGTGAAAATTCGGGACAGATGTGGCATTCTTTTACCGAATCGTTGAACAGCCTCCCTAAATACGAGCTGGACAAGGTTGTCGCCGTGGATACGGCCGTGGAGACATTCCGCAGATTTGGTGATGTATTTCAAGAAGAAACCTCGTTGAGCTAGAAATAGCTAGTGACGATCTATCCGATATTCGGAAATCTTTTTTCCGCTATCGTTCAACACTTCTACATCCAATTGCTCTTGCGAAATATCAACGCGCAAGAGCGTCCTTTCACCATCTTGCGGACCGCCGCCGATAATAATGGGATAGCGGTGTATCTCAGGATTGGGGGCATGAATTTTATGGACATGGGTATGTCCACTAAGCACTAAATCTACCTGTGCGGTGTTGAACAAAGGATTAAACAATGTCGCACAATGCACAGACCCATGTTCGTCTTCACTGTAGAAAGGCGGGATATGCATCAATACTACTCGAAATGCAGCCTTGGTAAACTCCGGTTGTTGCATTTCTTGTGCGAACCATTGCGCCTGTTCCTCGCGATAGCCATCAAAATCCACCACCTCGCCATACACAGGATGGCTGTCGACCTTGTCTTCTCCGGTATCCAATACGATAAATCGCGCCGGCCCCAATGTGAAGGCTGTATAGCCTATATGCTTAAAATATTTGGCGATCGATCTGGCGAAAACGCCACGAGTTTCGTGGTTGCCGCGAACATAGTGTAAGGGAACGTTGCTGGCGAAAGCTTTGCTAATCGGCTGGAGCAGGCCGGCAAGCAGTTGCGGCTCATCCACCTGATAATCGAACATGTCGCCATTAAAAAACACAAAGTCTCTCGTTTTGCCAGCATCCAAAGCTAGCATTCGTTCGATAGCGCCGGACTTTTCATGAAGGTCATTCAGCACAATAAAAGAAACTTTCGACTTAGCCACATCTTGGTTTACAAACTGGTATACATCACTGCTCAACGTATCGCCATAACTAAGCTTATAGGGCTGAAAGTCCAATACCTCTTTCGATACCACGCGGTAGTAGTACGTTTTTCCGGGCACTAGATTGCGTAAGGTCACGCGATGTATCTGCCCCAATGGTAGCAAACCCAATTCGGGATTGCCTGTAGCTTTTAGATGCAGATCTTCGGGATCACTACCATACATTACCCAGCTGTGGGCATCTGCATTCGTAATCCACTGAATACACATCTCATTTCCAAAATTGGTTTGTAGATAGGGCCCTGCAACAACGGAAAAAGATTCCGCATGCTGTCGATCACCTTCCAAAGCAGCAGCACTATGCTTCGCGATAAATAATCCACCAAAAATGGATAAGGATCGCAAAAACGTGCGCCTACTGGCATTATGAACAGCTTTAATCATCACACATTGGCTTTATCAGTATCAGCCCTGCCTAGAATTCGTTAGGCCGGTATGCGCCAACATTGCGCAGTTACTATTACCGGTAGCCCACTTTCTTCCAACAGATCGCTGAAAGCAATATTAGTTAGAAAAAAGCGCCACATCAACAGCGATATAAACGCAATCGTTTGTGTGAAAAATTTAATGGTTATATAGGCTTCGTTAACGGGTTACGCTAAATTTGGTATTTTCTGATTTATATTGTATTTTTTCTCCAGTAACAATCACTGTGACATACATGAGAAAATTAGCTATCCTTTGTTTGGTAATGACCATAATGAGTTGTAAATCCTCTTTCTTTTTTGGCACTGAACCGGTATTTACGATGGGGATGTCGGAGAAAGACTTCAACGAACAAAATAAAGCGCAAATGGTTTTTGCAACAGACCAAGGCACTACCATATACCGAACGTACCACGCCAAAACGTCTTACAAATTTTTCACTTTTGAAAATGAAAAGCTGGTCCGTTTTGATTCCGGAACACATCCAGACGACTACAAGCTTAGCCTAATCGAATGGTACCAAAATAAAGAAGAAAATCAATAGACGGCTTGATACATCGACCACAACGGTGGGGAGAACGTTACCGTCCTTTCACACATCATTTAGGGAATTGACACCTTGTTCTTTGAGCTTTCTAAGGTGGCTTTCATCGCTAGCACTTATTCAACAGCACTTCCTTGCCAAACGCTGACCTCGCCAACCACTCGAAATGTGCAAAGAAATTACAACGCGGCTGCAGAGATAGCTACGCAAAAGATACAAATGAAGTAAGCTTCACTAGACAAGGATATTTTCAAAAAAAAACATTATCATTGTTCTACTTAAATTGCTTGTAGGGATCCCTGCGTAAGGGAATTGAGAACTGATATTATAAGTCTTAAACGAAAATTTATTCATTAATCGTGCTGAAAATCGTCAGTTGAAACTTAATGCAACCGGTTGACTTGTTTCAACAAGTAGTTTGATAATTGCACCGTCATGTAGCATGGAAACGAAAAGCTTTCGACAGGATACGATTACATTATAAACGAAACGTTATAAACTAAACTATGGAAAACACCACGTATGACGCCATCGTCGTTGGATCCGGTATTAGCGGAGGTTGGGCAGCAAAAGAACTGTGTGAGAAAGGATTGAAAGTGCTATTATTGGAACGAGGCGGTCCTTACGATCATGTCAAGGACTACAAAACGGCTAACAAAGATCCTTGGGAGATTCCCCACCGCGGCAAAACCACAATCGAGCAAAAGAAGACATATCCAGCCATACATCGTGGATGGGCTGCTTCAGAAGTGGTGATGGATGGTTGGGCCAACGAACAGGACAATCCCTACACGGAAATAAAACCATTCACTTGGTGGCGTAGTTACCGCATGGGGGGGCGATCTATTTTATGGGGTCGGCAGTCGTATCGGTTAAGTCAAATGGATTTTGAAGCCAATGAAAAGGATGGAATCGCGGTTCCGTGGCCCATTGGCTATGCAGATTTGGCTCCGTGGTATGATTATGTGGAGAAGTTTGCCGGAATAAGCGGATCGATAGAGCATTTACCGCATCTTCCGGATGGACAGTTTCTGCCAGCAATGGAGTTAAACTGCGTAGAGAAAGATATGGCCGAACGGATCAAAAAAGAATATGATTCGAAGCGTCACCTGATTATCGGACGGGTAGCAAACCTTACGAAGCCCATTGAGGGAAGGGTGAACTGCCAATATAGAAACAGGTGTTGGGAAGGCTGCCCCTTTGGAGGCTATTTTAGCACGCAATCGTCTACACTTCCCGCAGCGAAGAAAACGGGGAATTTAACCATTCGCCCCTATTCATTGGTAACAAAGGTCTTATATGATAAAGCTACCAAGAGGGCTAAAGGTGTAGAGATTCTGGATACCGAAGACAACAAAACCTACGAAATAAAAAGCAAAATTGTTTTCCTATGCGCGTCAGCACTCAACAGCACTTGGATATTATTTAATTCTGCAACCGATGTTTGGCCCGATGGATTAGGAAGTTCAAGTGGCGAACTAGGACACAACGTAATGGACCATCACTACAACGTTGGTGCGGGCGGTATTATCGAAGGCTATGAAGATAAATATGTTTACGGCAGAAGGGCGAATGGTTTTTACATTCCGAGGTTTGTGAATTTGGCCGGTGACAAAAGAGACTACCTTCGCGGATTTGGCTATCAAGGCAGTGCAAATCGGGAGGGATGGAGCAGGAGCGTTGCAGAAATGAGTTTAGGAGGCGCTTTCAAAGATGCATTGACAGAGCCCGGTGTTTGGAGCGTAGGTGCGACAGGCTTCGGCGAGATACTTCCCTACCATGAAAATAAAATTTCATTAGATAAAACCAAGCAGGACAAATGGGGACTGCCCATATTGGCGATGGATGCGGAATTGAAGGACAATGAATGGAAGATGCGTAAAGATATACAACATGAGTTGAAAGAAATGTTGGAAAAGGCCGGTGTGAAAAACATAGGAGGCTGGGATAGTGGGCATGCTATCGGGCACGGGATTCATGAAATGGGCACGGCGCGCATGGGGACGGATCCTAAGACCTCGGTGTTAAATAAGTGGAATCAAGTCTGGGATTGTCTGAATATTTTCGTGACCGATGGCGCTTGCATGACATCTTCTGCTTGTCAAAATCCTTCGCTAACCTATATGGCGTTAACAGCAAGAGCTGTGGATCATGCAGTAAATGAATTAAAGAAAAATAATATATAAAAAACTATAATTCAGTTAATTAAAAAAATACTCACCAGAAGGAACTACAAATAGTGGAAACATATATCTGCCGGGTTGCATTTTGCAACCCCTTGCTAACTGCTTTCTCCAAAAGTGAGCAAATTATTATCTGGGTCGAGCAAGGAAAACTCCTGTTGCCCCCAGGGCTTTATTGTTAAAGGTCCGTTCGGATGTATGGAAATACCGCGATCCAAATAGCCTTGGTAGAGCGTTCGTATATCCGCTACACGGATATAAATCTGTCCATAATTTTGAACTGGATCAAGCGCTTCAAATAAAAAGAAGTGAATCTCGATATTATCCTTTCGGATCAATAGATAATCCCCGTAATCGCCAATTTCACTGAATTGAAGGCTTTCGATATAGAAAGCTTTTGTGGCAGCTTTATCGCGCATCGGGAGTTTAGGAATAATAGCTTTCAGCATATCGTGTATTTTTCTGTTAGTAGATAGCGATGTGTTTTACGACAGTAACTTACGAAAAAAATATTTATTCGGCTTCCACCACCTACCAACTTGGCTTAAACAGATCGGCTATATGTCCTCCTCTCTATCCCTCGTTTGTGTTGTATCTCTTAATTGAGCCACCGCATCGCTGATCAGCTTCACCAACAGTTGCGGTTCCATCTTATAATCAGCAAGATTAAGAAGAATGGCTCGCTGACCACCTTTCGTGGTTTTAGCAAAACGAAATTTCAACAGCCTTGCCACAGCAGATAGCTTGGCATCCGCCAATAATGTCAGCTGCATACATTGACGCCGTTTAAAAACAACCACTCCAACGGCTTCGATGTCGCTATACCGAATTAGTTGAGGTATAGAGAGGAATTTTATTACAATACCTTCTTCCTGCAGCCTAATTGCCCAGTTCGAAAAAAAGGATGTAAGAAATAGATAAAACAACAATAATAAAAGTGCGTAACTGAATACAGTTACCATAAATGCGAAGTCTATCGGTCCGGGAGACGAGATATATTTCCGAACAAATTCAACAACCGGCAAAAAAAAAGCAAACCAAATCACAAGCATTCTAATCAGCAAATCTTTTTTCATGCTTTTGGACAGACCAATCTTTTGGTTCGTATTTAAGTTTTTCATAAAAATAGGTATCTAGCTTCTATCATCTTTGCTATTTTTCATGAAGATTTACCCAGTTCGAAATTGAGGTTTTGATACACAATCGCACCTACAGCATTTTTCTCCACATTCAAGGCCTTGATCAACGCTTCAATTCCATTGGACAGACCGTTGTAAAAATCGCCTTTCCTGAAATTCGGTATAAAAAAATCAGTAATAATGTCTTTCGTTTGTTCATCGGTCAGTACCTTCTCGATTCCATATCCGTTCGAGATTCGAATCGTTTTGTGCCCCTTGGATATGCCAATTAGGATCCCATTGTTCTTTTCGGCTTTGCCTACTCCCCATTCATTTGCAATACGCAGTACCAAGTCATCAAACTTATCTGCCTCCACTGCTGTAGCAGGAATGGTGATAACAGCTATCTCTACGCTGGTTCCTTTTTCATAGTTTTTAACCAACTGCGTTAAATTCGTCTCCTCTTCAGCGCTCAACACATCCTCAAAGTCATTTATCCAGCCAACATGATCTGGTATTTCTTGCCAATGGCCGTTGATTTTGTTTTTGTTTTGGCAACTCGACAATACAAACGCGAATAATAAACAGGTAATAAATATAAGGTGTTTTGCCATTGTTGGATAAATTATTGGTAGCGAACGATCCCGTATGCCAATCCAAAATTAATAAAAAAATCAATATGTATAGATATGTAAGCAACATAAGCTTATCCTACCACTCCAACATTGCCCAATCCGCGCCATTGGCGAAGCTAGGTTTATCTGAATGCCTCCCTTAGCCCCTTATTCTTCCAAATACTCGCCACAGTATCCCAATTGCTCATTGCTGTTTTACATCTCAATTTATTTAAGCATCTTCGAGCTATAAGCCCTAAAGAATGCAGCGAATACTATTATTAATCATGCTATTACCCTTACTTGTTGCGCGAGCGCAAGACTCCGAAGGAAACGACTACTATTTCGGCGACAACTTCGATTTTCATGCTGTCTATACCGATTCCCGCATGATGGTACGAAATGAAATCACGTTGAGTACGTCCGATAAATATATCTGGCATATCTTCGAGAAACTAGACAACAGCGTTAAGCTGCCAGGAAAAGGTCTAGATTACCGCCCAAACTCCCCAATTATCTTGGGCATCAAGCTTCATCCGAAACTAAAAAACTACTTCAGTGCCAACGTCCAAAATATCTCGAAAACATACCACAGCTACTTAATCCCCGATAGTTCGGACGCGACAATCATCGCTATGGGCATCAATAAAAACAATCTACAAGATTTCGTTTATCGGATCGTAGAAAATGATAGCGTCGAGCTGATTCCATGGTCCCCTATTCCGGCGCTCTCCATGAAATATGGTGCGAAAGTGCCCTTTGCGGCCATCGGAACCTTCAACTATCCTGAAAAGTTGATTATGGTGGAGGTGCGCCATAAAAAGCAGGTAGGCATTCGGGAGGGATATCTGATAGATTGGCGCAAAAACAAAAAGCCTGTATTGGAACAAATTACCGCCTCCGGAATTGGAGCGTATGGCTACCTTAATCTACTGGATCCGAAGCTCAATAAGCACTACATGCTATCAAATACCGGACGCACGGACGCACCCTTGGCCATGCAATTCGAAAAGGACAGTTTGCAGGGCATGGAGCTGACCTTTGCAAACCATCAAACAACACCCTATTCCATTAACCTGATCCGAACCATCGATAACAAAAGAGATACAATTGGACTGGAGTGGTGGACGCAAGAAAACAGATACTTAGTCCCCAAAGAATATTTCAATAGCGTAGGCGACTATGAACTGTTGATCCACAAATGTGGTCACCTGCGCAAGTATACAGATGCCGATATTTTGCGTATAGCATACCATATCGTTCCGCCCAAATCTGTACACAGCCAATCCTTTTGGATCGTACTAATCATCTTTATCGGAATCGTCGCTTTGTTATTTTTCTTTATGCGCTTCAGCGCCCGCAGGCGACTAATAAAGGTGGAACAGCAACGACAATCGGCCAGCCTGCAGATCAGGAACATTCAAGCACAGCTAAATCCACACTTTATGTTCAATGCTATCAACTCCATCCAAAACTTGATCCAGAAGAACGAGCTCGAAGCCACAAACTATTACCTCAGTAAGTTTTCATCTTTGACAAGAGCCAGCTTGGAAAATGCCGAAAAACAGATGAATGTGCTCAGCCAAGAGATACAATTGCTGGACGATTACCTGAAGATGGAACAGCTCCGGTTTGGTATGCACTACCAAATAAAAAACGAGCTAACGGTGCACAGTGATCTTGTCGAAATCCCCACATTCCTATTGCAGCCCTTGGTAGAAAATGCCGTGAAGCACGGTATCGCTACAAGAGGCCTCGAGGGCTTGATTGTCGTCAGCTTCGAACAACAAGAGCAATCGCTGCTGCTTTCGGTAGCAGATAATGGCATGGGCTTTACAGAAAGCTCCCCACCGAGCAAAAGTGGTTACGGACTACGCTTGACGCGCGAACGTCTTTTATTATTAGGACAACTCTACCCGGAAAATGATTTCCGTATGCAGATCAGTTCCCAACCCGGAAATACAAAAATTACGATAAGCATTTCAAATTGGATTAACCATGCCTGATCAACGCATAAGCTACCTCATCGTGGATGATGAGCCAAACAATATCGAAGTACTTAAAGACTACCTCAGCAAGCATGCGGATAGTATGCGTTTGCTATGCACAGCCTGTCATGCTGATGAGGCGGTAGCACTGATTAAGGAACGACAGCCCGAACTTATCTTCCTCGACATACAAATGCCGCAAAAGAACGGATTTGATCTCCTGCAGGAGCTTGGTGAACGGAATTTTGAAGTTATTTTCGTGACGGCTTATGATAAATTTGGTATACAGGCCATCAAGTTCTCCGCATTGGATTATCTCTTGAAGCCATTAAACTTTACCGAGTTGGAAAATGCCTTGGCGAAAGCCATGCACAAGGTAAAGGAAAAGAAAAGGAATGCCAATCTTGAAAACCTCATCCAAAACTTGAACAAAGTGTCCGATGATCATAAAATAGCGTTACCAACAGGAAGAGAGACACGTTACATTGCCGTTTCATCGATTGTGCGATGCCAAGCCGACAACAATTACACGGAAATACACCTCCTCGATGGCGAATGTATCATCATCAGTAAAACGCTGAAAGAATACGACGAGCTGTTGAGTCCATACGGCTTTCTGCGCACACATCAAAGCCACCTCATCAATCCGAGCTACCTGCTATCGCTCAGCAAGGGGCAGTCACCGCAAATACACATGCATGGAGGCCTTATTATCCCTATAGCACGACAAAAAAAAGAATATATATTTAACGCCTTAAAGAACATCATCAAGCCATGAAAAAACTAACCGCGTACCTAATCTGCGCCTTGCTGCCCATGCTTCTGCTGGCACAGCAAAATAGCGACACAGCAGCCATTACCGATCCGGAATTTGCACAGCACTATGCCTCCAGACCGCAACCGACCATCCGTGGTAAGATTATACATGCTTCAGCGGAGGAAATGGCCAACATACGCATAAAATACAGCTTGGTACATATCGGTCAACCTATCCAATCGTCCTACGAAATTAGGCCCGATGCAAACGGATCCTTCCAAATTGTACTTAACGAGCGCCTCCCCAATCGGCAGATATGGTTTACCTTGGGCGACTATGCCCGGCTGTGCCTGATGGCTAATGAAGAACTGACATTGACTTTTGACTTGGAAAAGCTGAAGAAAAATTTCGTTTATTGGATCGGCGACGGCGTAGACTTCGGCGGTAAAGATGCGGATAAAAATCGTTTAATAAACCAATACATTGTTTTTCAGCGCGAACAAACACCTGATATACCGACCCAAATCGAAGCTCTCGACATCAACAGGCCAACATATCTTTCAGGGCTGGACAGTCTATTTAAGCTACAAAATGAACAAATGGAGAGATTTTTCGCTCGCTACGGAAACCAGCATAGGGAGTTAATAACAGGTGAAAGTACGCTGGCTTACTATGCGAAGAAAATAGCCTATTTTCTAAGGCACGATCAGCCCCTTATTGACACGCCAGCGATCCTCGCTCCCGTGTATGCCATTTCCAACGATACGTATTCATATCTGCGAGTATTGAGTTTATATTTAAAAAAAGTTGGATTCAGCGCGACGAAACAAACATCTAATTTGGAAACACTTGCGAGATATTATGATGAAACGTTGCCAGCAGCGTATGCTGATCTGCTGAAACTTTATATGGGACATCCTGACTTAAAGCACTTGACACAGCATTACGAAGCCATAAGCCCCTCTCTTCATTTCGACTGGTCGCGCGATTACCTTAGTGAACAGCTGACGAGCTTGAGAAAAAAAATAGCACAGATTGATTCCATCAGTCATTCAGCAACAGTAGAAAAGCCCCTCAGCAGCTCCTTGGGTAGCCTAAGCATTAAAACGCAAACAGGCATATCGCTTTACCGTAGCCCACAGCAGACTGGCGAATCGCTTTTAAAAGACCTTCGATCAGCCTATGCCAACAAACTGGTTCTAATCGATATCTGGGCGACATGGTGCGTCCCTTGCATACAGGCCATGCCCTATGCAAAGAAACTGCAAGAAGAGGCAAAGGCTTCTAACCTGCCTGTAGAATTTGTTTACCTCTGTACATCAGGCGGCTCGGATGAAGAACAATGGAAGAATAAAGTGCTGGAAATACAGCAACCGGGCACGCATCTATTTGTAGACTCGAAGGCTATAAGCGAGTTAATGACCATGTTCAATATGGGCGGCTTTCCTTCCTATCTATTACTGAAACCTGATGGAAGCTATGACGAAAAAACGGTCAACTCCCTTTCCAACCTCCAACTCGACACTTTAAAAGATTTACTTCAATAGAAGCGAACATAAAAAGCATGACCGCAACAGATATAGGTCTGTGCTGAGCACTATAAAAAAAGAAGGCTGCGGTGCCGAACTTTTGGCACCGCAGCCTGCCTAAAATCAAGCCTATTACTTCGAAAACCTAAAGTTGGAGAAGTAATAAACCATATCGACCGGTGGCTTAAAATCCAACGACGGTTCACCGCCAATATTGATCACGACCACGCGGTTATGTGCGCTCTCACGAGACGATAAATCTACCGATACATCGGTCCATTTTTCGAGGTTTGCATCCGCAATTCTGTAGTCGTTGGCATTTGGTTGCCATAGTTCCTGACTAAAAGAACTCTCACTTGGGAATGCCCACATATAATTCATAAAACGGGGCCAAAGGCGCTGATAAGGTGCATAAATACCTTCAAATGTTGATTTGGCAGGCATAAACACTTTAAACTTCAGGTAGCGATACTCGGCTATGTTAAACCGGTATTCTTTCGGCAACACAAACGCGAAGGAACCACTTCTATTCCTCATTGTCACGCGAAGCGGATTGACAATATTCGTTCCCGCAGGATGGGAAGTTGCAGGATTTACGATATCGAGCGCCCAGGCAGTTGCATCCTGTACTTTTCCATCCAAAAAGAAATTCATCGGGATAAAGGATTCATCGGGCGTTGTGACCCACTCCACGATTCCTTTTTCATCAAAAGGCTTTAAAAGATGATCGATCCCCAATGAATTAGGCACGTATTTTATTTTCTTGATGAATCCCAAATTCAGGAGATCCACCATGGTCTGCGCATTTTCATTCGATATCGGTGATACTTTCCGAATGAAGGGCAAATAAGTACCGCCGCCAATCGTCTTCACGATATCATTTCTATTATAGTCTAGCGTCTTTAGCGGAAACAAGGTGCCTCCCGTGAGGTCAAGTTCTTCGATATTCGGGAAGTAAAACAAATCCTGCAAGGTGTTCGTGTGCACTGGGAAGTAGAGTTTCTTGTAGGAAGCTACACCGTCCGCGGTGAACACGCTTATACCATTTGCTGCCAAAATATCGCGTTCTGCCGGATTGAACACCGTAGACGAGGTCGGCATGGTGATATCCAATGGCATCGAGACCGCTAGGGAATCCAATATAGGCACACCATTAACTTTGGGCGTGACATGATGGGTCATCTTTAATTGGAATGGCTGGCCTGCCTGTAGGTTTGCCGCAAAAATCCGTGGTCGCGCACCCTGCGTACCCTTTATTGTTTTCCCATCTTGGTCGGTGTACTCGTATTCGAGACTGCGGTAATCCAAGAGAATGGATGAGAGTGAAGTCGTCCAGTCAACGACAACAGCATTGGGCGAAGTCAGCACACGAGGGGAAGCCACCACCAGATTGGCGAGATCACTCGACGTGTAGGGAATCACCGCAATCTCTTGCGGAACCGATTTATTTTCATACTCGTCCAGTGTATACACGCGGATGCGGTATAGCTTAGACTGCTTCATATCGGGCACATTGATCCACGACACCAGTGAATCGATAATCATTTGTTTACCATCATATTCGATCACCGTTTTGGAGGATTTCCCCAGCGATATTTGGCTAGACGGGATTCGGCCAGCCTTAAGCAGATCCAGCTCTACCCGTTCAAAGCCTATTTTAGCCGTGATCGTATCATACTTGCCCGGATAGATCACTTCCGTAGCATAAGGGTCGATATTATCAAACATACCCTTACATGCCGATATCAAGCTCAGTATACTGAGGATCCCCAGGCACAGCATTGTATTTTTTGACAGACTGTTCATAACCTTTATTTTCTTTGTTAGCATGGTTATTTTTTAATTCGTTTTTCTTCCGTACAGCGTGATTTCTGACAAACAATTGCCATCTTCGAGCGTATAATTTCCGTTGAAACTTTTCACCGCTTCATACCTGAACCAACGTGTAGGCTTTGTGTAGGCCGGTTCATCTGGATACATATAAGCCATGTCGCCGGCTTCGCCCGTCTTCACAAACTCCAGTTCCGTTAAACCTTGCGGAACCAAAATTTTGCTTTGCGATACAAACTCCCAAGAACTACTGGCATCATCCCAGATATACATGTTATAGAGTCCCACGTTCTCGTCGCGGTAATACTGTCCACGATTGATGTTAGCCAATCCGCCCGAGTGCCGTTGCACGGTAATGATACGGCTCAGCTCATAGTGTGCACCGAGGTCGATGATAAAGTTCCAAGGCATATTTCCATCGCTGGTCCTGCCGGTTCTTCCTCGACTGCCGGTATGCAGAAAATTGAGGTTATCTCCACGGTCGATCATATCATCGATGACATACCGATTACGTCCTTCCAGCGCGTTACCGAACACCATAGGCACGCCGCCGATCGAGTCGTTTGCGTTGGGCAACTGCCACCCCGCCTTCGGAATTTTGTTATCCTCAAAGAGGGAGATGTTTCCCTTATCGATGGTCTCTGTGATGTTACCATACATATCCTCAACACGAACCTTCACCCCCACTTGTTCAGTCGGTGGCAGGAACAAGTCGTTGACGAAGCGACGATCTTTCTCCAAATTGGAAGAAAAAACGGACGTCAAGGTGCGGGAGGCGCCATCTTGGTTAAAGGTAAAATCAACATACACATTGATGTTCTGTTTGAGTTCGTTCGTCCAGTCCAGAAAGAACGAACTAAACCCGGGCTTTACTTCCAGCGAATTCGCCACGCGGCTAAATGCGGGTTCCAACGGGGTTACCGATACATCCAAGGCTTGCGAACGGTTACCTGCCCGATCTACGGCAAATAGCTGTACATTGTACGCATCGCTACTGGGAAAACCATAAACATCCAACGAGTCCACAAAATAGGAGGCAGCGAAGGTAAAAGATTTTCCTGCCGGCGTCGTGTATACAGCTTCGACACTCATCAGGTCTTCATCGTTGGGTATATTGTAAAAGAATCGTGCACCGCCAAAGAGCGGTTTATACGATTTCAGGGTGACCATACCCGGCGGATTTCCATCATCGCTATTCGGCTTGAAGCGATCGAGCTTCTCGCAAGAAAGCAGCATAAAGCAAGTAAGCAGGATATATAGGGGATTTATAGGTATATATTTCATCGTCATTTTGATTTATGGTTCAACTGTTGATCCTTACCATCCGGGGTTTTGCACAAGCTGTCCGTTGGTGTTCATTTCGTTCAGGCTGATAGGCCATAGGCAGTCCGTGATGGTGAAACGTCGTTCCTGCTTCACCTCCAGCACAAAAAATGTGGAGGCTGTCGTGCCCGTGTGTGTCCATCCCCACACGGGGGCAGAGAAGGCGGAAGTAGCCCTTTTGTGGCGCCACATATCCCAAAAATGAATACCTTCGAAGGCAAACTCAATGCTGCGCTCCTGCAAGATGATATCGCGAAGCCCTTCTTTCGTCGTATGCTTGTTTACGCTACGCGCCAAGGAGCCATCAGCCCATACGGTTTCGATATTCGGGATGCCCGCACGCTGCCTTACTTTATTGATCTCCTGGTAAACCTGCTGCGATGGCCCACTGTATTCATTGAGCGCTTCAGCTTTCATCAGGTAAAGATCCGCCATACGGATAATAGGGTATGGAAATTTTATAGTTCGTTGCCAAGCCCCAGACTGCGACTCGGGATGCACCAACTTCTGGGTACCAATCCCTGTGGCCATAAAGTCCGTGGTATGCTGGGAAGAGTTGTAGCCCCCATGGGAGTTGCCAAACATCATCGTGTTGATTCGGACAGCATGTGCCCGCCAATACCCCGCTGTGATCCCCAAATTGGCATAGAATCGCGGTTCGCGGTTCATATACAGCTTAATTGTCTCCGCCCCGGGCTGCATATAACCGTTCCATGGGGTGTAGGACGGATCCAATAATCCGGGGGTGCGTATGATCTCATGCTTGTTCACCGCATCGTAGCTCAGGTCTTCTTCGATGGGCAGGCCATTCTCGGTATAGTACTTCTCGGCCATTTTGTAGGTGGCGGCCATCCATTGCCAAGAGAAGCTGGAGGAGTTGACCACCCCATCGCCATAGCCCTCGGGCAAACGAATATTACTGGAATGCGCCAACTCGCCGGAGTTATAATAATCTAAGTTGGAATTTCCCCATACCAACTCATTGTTCCAAGGGTCTACCACCACCATGCGCAGGTCATAGAGCGTCTTCATGCGTTGATTGTTGGCTTCAAATGCTGGTCGGTCGTAGATATAAGGTTCTCGCTCGTAATGATACAGCCTTAAACCGTTGGTTTCGCAAAGGGCGATGGATTCGTTTAGTGCATCAAGAGCCTCCTTCCATTTTTCCCTATTTTCCTGAATTGGGAAAAATGGTTGCCCATCTTTGTCCATAAAGTCGCCAAAATACTCTTGGTTACCATTAAAAAATGGACTCGCACGGAACACTAAAACGCGCGCCTTAATGGCCTTGGCAGCGACTTGATCTACCTGTCCAAGGTTATTGGAGGTGGCACGTTCCACCAAATTAGGGATGGCTTCGTTCATCAAATCCAGGATAAAGGTGAAGCAGTCCTCTACTTTTGTTCTCGGCAGAAACAGCTCTTCCTTCGTGGATTCCGGCGAGGCCATGGTTTTGGGGATCACGATAGGTCCGTAGCGCTGCACAAGCAGGAAAGCGTAATAGGCTTTCAGAAATTTAACCTGCGCTTTCCAGTCGGCTTTCTCCCCATCCGACATGTCGCGCACATTATCGATATTCATCAGGAAAACGTCTGCCTGGCGCATCCCTTCATAAAGCGGCTTACCACCTTCAGTGCCCGACCAAAGTCCCAACTGCGGCGAGGTTTGCGACTGCAACCCACGCATGATACGCATGGCGCGTAGGTCTCCGTTATTGTTATTCAGATCCAATCGCCCCACCCACTCATCGCCCAGCGTCCAAGAGGTCACATGGGTTTTGTCGTCATTAGGAAGATAACTGTATACCTTCGCTAGCGCATTATAGGCATCAATCTTAAGATTGAATAAATCTTCTAGTTTCAATGTGTTATCCGGCACCACATCCAGGTACTTGCTGCAAGAGCACAGCATCAGGATGCTTGCCAGTATGATATATGCGGTCTTTCTCATCTTCATGGTTCTTAATGATTAATACGTTAATTGGATCCCTACGTTAAATCGTCGGTTCGGCGGGTAGCCAAGGCCATTGCGCCCGACTTCTGGATCCCACAATTGGAAAGGGCTCAGCACAAAGAGGTTCTCGGTGCTGAAATAGATCCGGCTTCCGGGGTTTATCCCGATACGTTTGAGTGTTTTCGGGCTGAAACCAATCTCCAAGGATTTAAGCCGCAGGAAAGAACCATCACGCATCCACCAAGAAGACTGCTGGGTGTTGTTGTTGATCGGTTCCGTAGATAAACGTGGCCAAAAGGCATGAATATTCGGATTTGTTTCGCTCCAGTAATCATCGGCGATAATGGATAGTGCGTTCCTTCTATTGGCAAAGGGCGCTATACCATAGGAACCGTTGGAGGCGTTAGACTCATCAGTGGCATTGATAAAGAAGGACACATTTTTGTTGCCCTGAAAGAAGAATGAAAAGTCAAAGCTTTTATACCCCATGGACATCCCAAAACCATATTGTATCTCTGGAACGGTGGGATATCCCATCGGAATACGGTCGTTATCGTTGATCACACCGTCGCCATTGATATCCTTATATTTGATATCACCAGCCATGTATTCACCAAAATCCTGCCGCGGAGAATTTGCTATTTCATACGCATCAACAAAAAGACGCTCGGCCAACAAGCCCCATTGCTGGTTGATGTTATGTCCTTGCCTTTTAAGGTATTGATCAGGGTAATCACGCTCATCCAATTCCAAAAGCTTGTTAACCGCATAGGTGAAATTGGCCCTGCCGGATAGCCAAAAGTCAGATCCAAAAGACTTTTGGTAGTCGATGGATCCATCAAAGCCCTGCGAGCTCACTTTACCAACGTTGCCGCTTACGCTAGCCTCCAAACCGGCGGAGGCAGGAAAGTTCTCTCGGTTCATGTAAATGTTGCTGCGTACATCGCGAAAGAAATCACCGACAAATTTCAGCGACTCGTTCATAAAGTTCACTTCGAGGCCGAGGTTCATCTTTTCAGACTGTTCCCAAGAGATATCTGGGTTGGCATATCGGTTTACGTTGAATCCATTGTAGGAATTCATAAAGCTATTTCCCCAACGGTAGGAACCTCCACCCAAGGATATATCCGAGAGGTAAAAGAAACGATCCGCCCTGCCTGCAATGGCATCGTTACCAACAAGTCCCCAGGTACCACGCACCTTCAAGGTGCTGATGGCGCTTCGGAGCGGCTCCCAAAACTTTTCGTTGGAAACCATCCAGCTCGCACCAAAAGAAGGAAAGAATCCAAACCGCCTTTGGCCGGTAAACTTCTCTGAACCATTGAAGCCGTAGGACACCTCGGCGAAGTATCTATTGTCGTAATCGTAGGTCAAACGACCAGAGTTACCCATATTACGTTCGGGTAGCGTTTCATAGATGGAGGTGCTATTGCCAGCGGTTAGCAGCTTTTCTTCCATCATGCCCACGGTCATGGCACCTACGTTATGCGATCCAAAAGTTCGGTTCCAATTAAGCCTGACTTCAAAATAGTAATGCCCGTTGGCATCCCGAACCGGAATTACATCGCCAAGATAAGCCTGTCCTGTAGTGGGATTCAGCGGATACAGGGTGTATTCGCCGCTAATTTGATTGTAGGATTCGAGGTCGTAGAAAAAAGGGAAGTAAGTTCGTCGGCTGGCATACTTGCTCCAGGTGTTTACAGATGCCTTACCCTGAACGCGCAGCCCTTCAGTAAGGAAACCAAGATCTTGCGATAGCGTGGCCTGTGCCACAATACTGCTTTCGTCCCGATCTTCATAGCCACGTACCATTTCGGCATAGGGGTTTGTTTTTAGATTGCCTGCTACCGAGGTGTTCCCAAAAAGGACGTGATTGGTGAAGGCGTTCGCCGGATCGGGCGCATAGACGGCCGGAAAATCGACGGGGTTGCTGTTCATAATCATCCGGAAGATATTACTGGCCGACTCGTATGGGCCGGTGTAACGATCAAAGCGCCCTTGGATACGGGTATCAAGGGTAGTCGTTTTGGTGAGCTTCAGGATCACATTTGATCGGATGAAAAGCCTATTGATGTCTATATTGTTGTTGAAGTTATTGCGGTTATCCACCTTCAGGAGCCCGGTTTCCTTGTCGTAGCCCGTGGATACATAGTATGTGGCCACCTGTCCCCCACCGGATAGGTTCACGTTGGCCTTGTAGTTGGTGGTGGATGTTTTGAATAAGGTGTTGAACCAGTCTACATTTGGGAAGATCATAGGATCCTCACCATCTATGGTCGACTGTATTTTTTGTTGGGAGTAGTAGCCGCCCAGCACGGGATCGCGCGTAATGCGCGCTTGATTATACAATTGCATGTAGCTCACCCCGTCGATCATATTGACCATCCTCGTTGGCGACGCCGTGTTGACATCCACCCGCGCATTCATGCGCACAGGCCCTTCCCGCCCCGCCTTGGTGGTGATCATGATGATACCGTTTGCACCACGCGCACCATAGAGCACCGTGGCCGAGGCATCTTTCAGTATCGAAAAGCTCTCGATATCGTCCGGCAGGATACGGGCCAGCACATCGGTGGTCGATTCAAAACCGTCGATCAAGATCAACGGTGAGGTTTGGTAGCCGAATGTGGTAACACCACGAATAAAAAACTGCGCGTTATCCGCGCCGGGCTCGCCGGAAGTTTGGTAGGAAATCACGCCCGGGATACGGCCAGCGAACGAACCGGTCAGGTTGGATGCCGGAATCCGCAGGTCGGCCGCATTGACCGTTGTGACCGCACCCACGATAGAGGACTTCTTCTGTGTACCAAAAGCAACTACCGTAACCTCGTCGATGTAACTATCGTCTTCGTACAGCATGATTTCCAATATGTTCCGTTGATCAACAACCTGTGTGAGCTGTTTCATGCCCACCGAAGTGAAGGTAAGGCTATCGCCAACGACGGCCATAATTTCAAACTCTCCGTTCTCATTGGTCACCACGGATGATACACGGTTTTTGAGGATGCTTACTCCGGGCATAAGCTCTCCATTGCTTGCGTTCTTAACAACCCCAGTCACCTGTTTCTGCGCTAAGGCGAGAGCAGGAGCAAGAAGAAGAAGCATAAACAAAAGCAACTTTTCTTTCGATCTTTGCATATGAATTTATTTAGGTTTATCAGGTATCTGGTCCAAGGACCAGAAGGCTTACAATTTAAAAATAGTTATGGTTAGCGATTGTCGTGATTGGTTAGAATCAGCACAGCATAAATATAGCAATTCATACCTATTGGAAAATTGTCTATTCTGATCTAAAAATTGCAAAATCTGATCAAAAGCATTTCATAGCGATGGGATATGCCAAAAATGATATTGAAAAATATACGGCAGTCTTTCAAAAAATCGCGCAGACGTTTAAAAGAAAATCACGGACAGGTAAATAACGTGCTTAAACGCATTTCGGTACCCGTCACTATTTGCAAGAAATCCTCGTTTAAAAACCTTTCAGTCCACTTTTTTCACTGTTTGCGGTTACAAATGCTACGTAACATTCGTCTATCGTCGCCGAAAATCGCTTATTGAACAAGCATCAACTTCTCCTTGTCAACCAATTTGTTCTTCTTGTCGGATGCTTTTTTCTTGCTGTCGGATATTTTTGCTCCGTCGACAACTGCAAACTGCACCTTGCTGTGTAACAGGTTTTAGCTGATGGATGACTCCTTTGGTTCTTCATATGCTTTTTTTATTCATTTAAGCAACGGTAGTCCTTCGATCGTATTCGTTGAAGCAAGAACAGGGTAAAAATTGGCACGGAGCACCTTCAAGTTGTCTGTTACGCTTGAGCCTATCATTGTGACAACGTACTCTTTCATAACAATATATTTCACATAAATTAATTGCACTATCATCTAACGAATGCTACGTAGCATTCGTTAGATGAAGTTTGAGAACAGGATATTGATGAAGCCTGTTAGATTTGTGAAAAACTCCTCTTGCAACCTGATTGTCGACAAGGAGATGTTGAGGGCTGATGATCGTTTATTGATGTGCCTCATGGGCTTTCTTTTGCTTGTCCTTACTTTGTTGATCGGGTATGTTGCTTTGTCGATCTTTGCAGATGAGACGATGTAAGGCAACAACAAGGAATTGATACCTTAATGAATAATAAAGTAAGAGGACATTGATTTCCTGTATGCGGTCAGGAGCTCCCCGTTTGACCTCTCCGGTAGACACATGTGCTGGGAGAAATCCACTTTTGCAAGAAAAATCCCAAAGATGAAGAGCATTGGGATTTTTCCGCCCTCTCCTCCGTGGCCTATTTGCGAAAGAGGGTTAAAATACGATCAAATATAGCCGTATTTTGAAAGAACCCCGTAAATAGCTGCGCTCCGGGACCGTAAGCCATCACGGGCACCGCCATGCTACTATGATCGTTGGATGCAAAGTTACCCTGTACGTATCCCGATTGCCAGTCCGTGTCAATAAGGGATAACGCTCCCGTTTCGTGATCAGCCAATACAATAACCAATGTATTTCCGTCTTCGTCAGCAAACCGCAATGCTTCGCCTACTGCCCTGTCAAAATCCTGCGTTTCTGTTAAGGTATATTCCATGTTTCGCGCATGTCCTCCCCAATCGATCTGCGCGCCTTCGGCCATGATGAAAAAGCCTTTGTCACGGTTTTGGAGTTTTTCGATTGTAGCGATCAAGGTTTCGCTCAGGATAGGACCGCGTCCGTCCTTTACTGGCCGAGTGAGGGAGTCGGGCAGAAAGTAAATGGATTTTTCCGATTTTGATGCGCTAAATTCCTGTTTCGTATCGGGCAGCTCAAAATTATTACGCTTTAAACCAGCGACCAATTTTTTCCATTTTTCCACATCTTGATATGCACCAGGTTTTCCGCCTATCAAGATATCAGTGTCTTCATTGTGCATTAGCGACTCGCTGATCGCCTCTGATGCATTGCGATCTTTATGCGAGGTGTAGAATGCCGCCGGTGTGGCATCAGAGAGGTCGCCTGTTGTAATAATTCCTGTACGGATGCCCAAGGGACGAAGAATAGCAGGTATTCGTGGTAGCGCATTCCCGCTGCTGTCCACGCTGAGCTGCTCGTTAAAGGTTTTTTGACCGGTGGCTATGGCTGAGCCCCCGGCTCCAGAGTCTGTATTACCCGGGCTAAGGGAACTGGTAAAAGAAAAACCGATATGTTTCATCCGACTCATGTTTGCCAGACCTTTATTTGCGGAGATAGCCGCCTGTATGTGCCCCATCCCCATTCCATCGCCTATTAATAAGATCACGTTTTTCACCCCATGCGCAGATCGTCCGTCAGACACATAGGTAGGCTGATACACATCGTACGTATTTGAGGATCTATAACGACTAGAAGCAAGATGATCCAAATACTCCTTCAACAGAACAGGATAGTCCGTGTTAAGCCAAGTAACACCCATTTTTTCTAACGTAAGCCAAGTATTTGGACTTTCTGCCGTCCCCCATAAACGAAATGGAATACCGATCATTTTTGCATGCTGAGCTTCTCGCTTTATTTTCTGCATGGCAGCAGGTGAAGGAACGCCCTTGCCATTCCAAGTGGTATATGATTTTAGATCGTCACTGATCATGCCTACATGCTTTTGCTGTTCGGCAGTGTATGCTATGCCAGGGCGCCCGTCAAAATAAATCCATGCGGGAAATTTCTCGAATTCGCTGACGGGAGGCATATTGCCACTGATCACCATCTTCACAGGCTGCGCTGTGATCTGTGGATCAACCATAAAACGGTATTTCTCCAGCAACGCCAGCAGCGGTGGCATGAGCTTTTTGTAGTCTTCTTTAAAGTCCAACAGCAACTGCAATTGCTTCGTTTCATCGGCAAAAGCTTTACCTCCATTTTCTTTGAAGAGCTTGGCCAATGGACGCATATAGGTATCCTCGAGTGTAAGCCCCTGTTTTATCTTCGTTCTGTCGTGCGCGGCATACAAGCTATCCCTATGTAAGAAAAGATCGATCTCGATAGACTCCATCCCCGCATGATAAGCTGCAAAAAAAGGAATCGCTTGCTCGTAATCGTTATGGCTGTGTCCTCTTACAGGTACGGACATCGGTTGTTTCTCTCCAAACATCAGTTGCTCGAAACGATAGTGCATATCCGCTTGCTGGGCCAACAGCCAAACTGGAGTGCAGAGAAGTGTCCCTAGCAAGATCGATATAAGTCTTATTTTCATTCTAATCATCTGATATTGATCCAATAGAAATTTATTAATCTTCCGTAAAGAGAATGACTTTTCATCGAAGCATATGCTTGACGAAAAGTCATCCTCTTATGAAATTGTTATATAGATTACAGTATTACCAACCTTCGTTCTGTGCAATTTTTGCATTACTTAAATCCTGCGGCGGGATTGGCCACACATGGTGGATCGCTGGATTAAAGTTACGTGCACTCCATACTTCGCTCACCGTAAAAGTCGATTCCGGCTTGGTCTTATCGGCATGAATCCTCCCTGTAGCCGGTTTGGCATAAGCGGCCTGCGCGTCACCCCAGCGTACAAGGTCCGAATGCCTATCTGTATATTCCGCTGCAAATTCAGAACGGCGCTCTTGCTTAAGGTCATCCATATCCGCACCCTGGATAGCTGCTAGGCCAGCACGGTTGCGCACCCTGTTTATTTCTACATCCGCATTTTGACCTTGTTGGATCAAGCCTTCCGCCTTCATCAACAGGATATCGGCATACCTTACCAAGGGGATGTTCAGATCAGAGGTAGGATAATCCCCACTGGGGTTCAGGTGCTGCGATGCCGGTGTACGGAACGGATGCATATATTTATTGAACTGGAAACCCGTCTGCGAATTGGCCGAGTAATATTTTCGTTCCTGACCAAAAAGCGTATACGTATCGCCGAATGCCAAGATGGTAGCTGAACGGCGTGGATCGCCTTCCTCGAAGGAATTATAGAGCTCTAGCGTAGGATGAAAGTAACCCCAACCATTGTACATACCATATCCGGTATTTTCAAACAAGACACCAGGAAGGATTGATCCGCGCGTCCGATTGGAGACAACGGAAAAGATATACTCTGACGAATAGTTATTCTCTATAAAGAATACACTGGCGAAATCCTCTAGCGGCTTGTCGGTATCAATTAATGCTCGACCGGATCCTGAATTCGTCACCATATCACAATATTTGACGACCTCTGCCCATTTGCCTTGATCGTAACGCGCCCACTGCACATTGGTCTTCGCGAGGTAGGCATAGGCGGCATCTTTGTTGGCACGACCGAGGTCTGCCGCACCGTAGGTCGTCACCAAGGGTAACAGTTCCGCAGCTTGGAGTAGATCAGCCTGTATCTGTTCAAAATTTTCACGTACATGCGATGGGCGGTCAAAATGCAATTGCTCCATATTCTCCTCCGTCACGATCGGCACGCCCGCACGTTGGTCTCCATAGTACTGTGAAAGATAAAAGTATGCGTAACCGCGCATGAAATAGGCTTCGCCCAACACACGGTTCTTAACATCATCAGCGATCGGCATGGCCGGTACTTTGGTCAGGATGGTATTGGCCCGTTGTATAATTTGATAAAACTTCTTGTACATACTGTTGATACGGCTTTCCGTACCCGTTGCGGTAAAGTTCCGTACTGCAGCAGAGCCTGCATCCGTACGCCCGGTGACCATATCGTCCGATGCGTTGAGGAACCAGAATAGACCACGACCAAACATATTATCGTCGCTAAAATGTTCGTAAAGTCCATTGGCCGCAGCAATTGCATCGCTTTCTGAATTCCAAAAGGCGGCATCTGTTGTTGACCCTTGTGGTGTTAGATCGGTGAACGACTTATTGCATGACTGCGTACTAATGCTCAGACCGAAAAGGGCTAAAGCTATATATCTATTGAATTTCATGTTTTCTCTATTGATTTATTAAAAATTAACGTTGAGTCCTACGGTGAACGTTTTGGCCAATGGATAGCGTCCCACATCTAGACCTATATCACCAACTTCAGGATCTATCCCGGAATAAGAGGTAAAGGTAAAGGGGTTCTCCGCAGAGAAATATACCCTAGATTGCAATTTTCCCAACAATTCAGGAATACGGTAACCTACCGTTATGTTCTTAATACGGAAGTAATCACCATCCTCTAGATACCAGTCGGATACCGTACCGAAGTTACGATTAGGGTCTTCGCGTGTTAGGCGCGGGATCGTCGTATTGGTATTTTCGGGCGTCCAAGCGTCCAGCACACGCGCATCCAAGTTGTAACCTTGTAGTCCTGCATTAAATGCCGTGTACTTATATCCATTAAAAATCTTAGTTCCACCAACGCCATAGGTAAGCACACTTAGATCAAAGTTTTTGTAAGCCACGTTTGCAGAGAAACCATAGGTAAATTTAGGTATGGCGCTCCCCATATACTGCCTATCACTATCATTGATCACTCCATCTCCATTGGTATCCACGAAGCGTAAATCGCCGCCTTTTGCCTGAGGCTGTATAGGTTGATTATTCGCATTCCTATATGCTGCAGCTTCCGCATCTGATGCAAAAATGCCCGCAGTAGGAACCATGTAATAAGAATAGAGTGGCTGCCCTGCTGTCGACCGATAAGGTAACAGTACACCACGGACATGCGAACTGTGGGCAATGAAATCGTTAAAGTAGCCGTCCAAATCCTTCAGCTCGTTTTCGTTGAATCCTATATTCGCATTTAATCCCAAGGTCCAGTCGCCAAACGTATCATTGTAACGCGCACCAAATTCAAAACCCTTGTTTAATACATCCCCCACGTTGGCCGTCGATCCTCTTTCTAGTCCGATGTGCGGATTAGCTTCATTTTCCTGAATCATACCAAGTGTCGTCTTCCGATAATAGTCAGCATTTATGCTCAATTTCTTGAAGAGCATAACGTCTAAACCAATATCAAGCGATTCTGTACGCTCCCACACGATGTCTGGATTAAACTGTTTGGTCATGGCATAGTGGCGCACCAAGGTATTGCCTGACCCCAGTGGTGTAGACTGACTAGTGGTTAGCGGTAGGTTGTATGCATAATATTCTACAGACCGAATATTACCAATTTGTCCCCAAGATCCGCGAATTTTTAGGTCGTCGATAAAGCTACTGCTAAAGAAGGGTTCAGCGGAAATTTTCCAAGCTGCAGAAACGGAAGGAAAAACATCAGAACGGTACTTTTCGGACAACCGCGAGGTACGATCTTGACGAACACTAGCCCCTAGGTAATAGCGATTGCCATAGTTGTAATTTACCCGTGCAATGGCCGAGGTCAATGCATCTTCCCACACCGCACTGGTTGGTAGCTGTGGTATCTGCGCTGCATTTCCGATGTATTGGTTCCAGCCCTCCTCACGCACAAATCCCATGGCCTGCACATAAAATTGGTCGTGTCTTGCTTTCTGCGCAGAATATACCGCAACGGCATCTACGTTATGGAGCCCGAAACTCTTCGTATAGTTCAACTGTTGATCCCATATCCAACGATTTTCGCGTTGTTCCTCATGCGTCAAGTAGTTGTTGCCATTCGCACGCCCGATCTCCGGGATCTTGGGATCAAAACGTTTGTAGGAATAGCGCCTCATGTTCAACGCGAAATTCGATTTAAAGGAAAGTCCGTCCATAATTTTTATAGATGCAAATACGTTCCCATTCAAATTAAGTGTAGGATTGTTGACAGAAGGTCTCTTAAGCAAAGCTACGGGGTTGTATGTATCGCCATAGGCGCTTGAAAATCCGGCAAGATCTTGCGGCACAGTACCGTGGAACAGACCATTTTCATCATACACCGGAGCAGCCGGATTCATGTAAATCGCATTGATGATCGATCCGCTGTAGCTACTTTCGGTATTGGTACCGCGCGTCGTGGTGTGGTTCACATAGAAGTTCTGGCCAACAGCAATACGGTCGGTAAGGTCAAAATTGGACTTTATCCGATAGGTAAAACGCTTGTAACCGGTATTGAGCAACAAACCTTCTTTGTCGTGATAGCCAAAAGACGAGCTATATGTAGCCTTATCTCCTCCCCCGGAAAGCTGTACGTTCGCGTTCAAGATATCGCCTGTCTGAAAGATTTCCTCCATCCAGTTGGTACGCGTTACCTGTCCCCATGGGTTTTGCTGCGCATTATGTGCAGGAGGCAGTGCAAGGCCATCATTTGCATAGGCTGTATTATAGGCATTGGCATATTGTTCTGCGTTTAAAGCAGAAGGCAGATTGCTTGCATTTTGCCAGCCGCGGTAAAGGTCTACATTCAACTTCGGCGTACCCGATTTACCACTTTTTGTGGTGATCACGATTACTCCAGAAGAAGCCTGAGCCCCATATATGGCCGCCGCAGCAGCATCTTTCAAGATATTCACGGACTCAATGTCGTTCGGATTGATAGGTCCACCGTAATAAGGCATACCATCGACCACATATAAAGGCTCGTTATCGTTCAAGGTGTTCATACCCCTAATAAGCACTTTCGGATTTTGTGATGGATCGCCACCTGCAGACATGACGGTGACTCCTGCCACATTTCCCTGCATCATATCGCCGAGGTTGGTCACGGGGCGATCTACCTGCGTGCTCACGTTCGGTAGCGAACTTACCGCCGTCGTCAGATCTCCTCGACGCTGTTGTCCATAACCTACAACAACAACTTCACTAAGTTCAGAGGATTCCTCATTCAAACGGATAAGCATGGAGTTGCTCTCTCCTTCCTTCATTTGCTTTGCTGCCGTCTCGTAGGGCTGGTAGCCCATCATACTTACTTTGAGGCGGTAATTTCCTGTAGTTTGGACGTCTCCAAAGGTAAACATACCTTTAACATCCGTAGAAACCTGAGCTACGGCTTTTCCATTTCCATCAAGAAGTTGTATGGTTGCGCCCGGTATGGCTACCCCGCGGTTATCCATGATGGTTCCACGCAGCTGCCCACTAGACTGTGCCCAAGCGGTGGCTGCGACGAACAGCGCGAGACCGCTCAGGGCTAATCTAACATTCCTGACAATGTTTCTTTTTTTCATCTCTCTATTTGTTTGTTTTATTACTCTGTTCTTTTAATGGTGAAGGCAAAGGTTCAACCTCCTTGGATACGATGATGCCACCGTCGGTTGTCTCCGTAAAATGGAGTCCGTTCATCTGACATACAATGCCTATAATGGAGGTTACCGATTCGCTGCTTTTAAATTCACCAGTGAATGTAAGTCCTGCCAGCTCGTCTGCATTGGAGGAAATGCGCACTTCTTTTTTGCGCCCTATAGAATCAAAAACTGCCAAGAGTGGTGTATCTTGGAAGGACATTACCTCCTCCACAGCGGCTCGCTGCGCAGGGACTGTTTTCTTGATTGGTAAAGATCTTTGCTGTGGATTGCTCATGATAACCTCACCAACCTCCGTCAGAATTTGTAAGTTATCTCCCGGTAGCAGGTATTTCTTCTCCATAGACAGTTTGGCCGCCGGCGTGGCCTCAACAACGATCTTACCAGATTGCAAATAAATATCGAGCCTATCATCCTGCCGTGTGTCTACCGTGAAATCTGTTCCAAGTGCCGTCGTTGTATACCCATTTGCCCATACCACGAAAGGACGAGTAGTATCGTGGGCAACTTTAAAACGTCCACGTCCTTTTAAGTGTAGTGTCCGATTGGATACGCCATAAGTTTTGGTATAGCTCAGCGAGCTTCCGGAGGATAGGATAACGGTGGAACCATCTGATAGGACTGCCTGTTGGTCGTGTTGCAGGTCATTAACAAGTTTTAAGGTATCGTTGGAGGTAGAAGCTGTGCGATGCGCATGATGAACGAGACGTTCTTCTTGGCTGACAAAGGTATATAAGCCCAACGAAACCGCTAACAGCATCGCCGCTGCAATGGACCAGTTGCGTAGTCTAGCTGCCGGCCGCTCCATATGCACAGGAGCATCCATCCTATCATAAATCTTGTCAAGCAATTTTTGATATGCTTCCTCGCTCAGGCGTTCATCTTCTTTCGGATCGGCACCAAAGACTCTTTGGAGATCTTCCTGTATTTCGCTTTCGTTTACCCGTATATCCTCAAGCAGGCTCTGCTCCTCTTTTTTTGAGAGCACCCCTTTCCAAAAGCTCGCAATCCGTTTACCTATTTGTTCCTTCATCTAGGATAAATACCCAGACAAAGGGGAATGGTGATGCCTTTTTAGATTAACTTATTGTTAATAAAAAACAAAGAAATTATTAGGTCAAAAAATACAGCAACATGCCCAA
Organism: Sphingobacterium bambusae; assembly: GCF_033955345.1. NCBI lineage: Bacteria > Pseudomonadati > Bacteroidota > Sphingobacteriia > Sphingobacteriales > Sphingobacteriaceae > Sphingobacterium > Sphingobacterium bambusae. The sequence continues at coordinate 3,899,245 of NZ_CP138332.1, read as the reverse complement.
GGTATGGGCTGCGTAACGGGGATACCGCTGATTGACATATTCACGTATGGCTACGTTGGACTGTTTAAGGTAGTCGGCCACGGATTGTTGGCTTATGCCTAGCAGCTCTGCAACATCCGCTTTCGAGCGCCCCTCATAGCGGCAAAGTTTGAAAACTTCTTTTTTCCTAGCAGGAAGATTATCCACCGCTTCTTCGAGCAGCGTTAGCTGTAATAGGTGGTTGGCCTCTGTTTCCATCGCATCGTTGCTTGCCACCGGCTCCGCAGGATAACTGTCTACATACTCTATAGATTCCTTTAGTTTACTGCGCAGCATGTTTAATGATCGATTATAGCTAACCACAAACAGCCAACCCCCGACCGATTCTTTACCATCAAATTTAAATCTGTTTTGCCATAGTGACAGAAAAACGTCTTGAAGGATGTCTTCAGCAATACCGGAATCTTTAATCAATTTCAAAATGTTTGCATGAACGGCCTTATGATATTGCTGATACAAGCGATCAAAGGCTTTCTTGTCACCTCTTATCAACTGGTGGATATCCTCTTTCTCGTTTACGTTTTGTGCCATCTTAGCTGCTTTTGCTATCGGTTAATATGGAAAATCGCAGCAAAATTATCGAAAAACGGTGGGGAGTAGGATGAATTTGATGTTATAAAATTATTAAGCATTTCTAGCGGATAACAGCGGGCGAGCAAACAAAAAAGCAAAGTGTGCGACGCCCACCGTCAACACCCATATTGTAAATATGCGTTTGCGAATCATAAACAAAAAACACTTTCCATAAAATATGGTTTAATTTTCAAGTTGAGCGGAAAGGAACCGAAATGAAAAAAGTGATTTCTATTATGAAGTTGATGAGCATGTTCTACCTGCTACTCTGTGGCCTGTATGTGCATGCGCAGGAAAATGAAACAGAAGCCAAAACCAGCAAGGCCCTATTGTGCTACGTGGACAAGGAATATGAAAAAGCCGCGCAGCTGTACGAAGAGTTACTGGAAAAAGACTATAAAAATACCTACCTGCTCACACAATGTGGATTAAGCTACTACCACCAACAGAAATATGAACAGGCAAGAGAGAAGATGCGCTTAGCGACTTTGTATGGCGATGTAAACGATAAGCCAAAAATGGCGATGTACTATTCCAATCTTTCGGCGGCCTATTCACATCTCAACGATGATGAAAAAGCTTTTGAGACGGCAGTGAAGGCCTATTACATGGACAACACATCGCAAAGCCGCTTGTGGAATGCGGCTTCCATGGCGCAGAATTTGAGCCGCTATGACAATTGCCTGAAATTGATGGACGATGCGGAAACTGGTGCACTGCACTATGCTTTCGAAACACTTTATGCGCGCTCCTACTATGGAAAACAAAACTTCGAAGATGCCGTTCGTCATTATGTCGCGTTTTTCGACCATTACAATCAGCGTGACGATTTTGTACCCTTGATTATTAAAGATGAGCGAAACAATTTTTTACATGCCTCGCTCCACTTATTAAGTGCTACGAGCGATACCGATAAGCAAGATCAGATCATCGGTCAGGTCGTGCGGGTAAAGCACTTGCATCCTATGGTCATGTTCCGCCAGGATATGCTCCATGCATTCACGCGTGCAGACAATTATTGTACAACGTATAAACTTGACTGCACAACGTGCAACAAGGTGTTTCGCGCTTGGGTAAACGATCCGAACATCTATGACGAGATACGATTCAATTTTCATGCACTGCATAATTATGAAAACACCTACCAACTTAGCACAAGCTATTTAGAAAATAAGGATTTAGGTGATACGGAAGTGGAGATTAAACAGCTTCAATTTTTATCGGCACTACATCTGTACCTAGCGGCATACAAAAAACGGGGCCACGTGGAAAAAACTGGCGAAACCACGAAGTTATTGGCTTATTTCGATGGTCTTTTTGCCGGCAAAACGACCTATAGCGATGCGGAATTCAAGGCCATTCCGGGCATAAAAGTGTTACTCATGAATATGTTGGATGCTTTTCGGGCAAACTTCCCCAATGTAGAGGAACAAAAGCTTGCAGTCCCTTTATTAAAGAAATTTGTGGTAAGAATTCCGAACGATACGATCAAAAACAAAACGTTGGAGATGATTCAGCAGGAAGATGTAGACAAGGAAAGTACCCATTATGAAGAAAGAAACAACAAATAACAGCGGATCAAAATTGCTGATATACGCTATTTTGGCGATCGCGCTGCTTGGCTTAGCAGCCTATGGCTTCTTTGAATTTAGGAAGCAACATGCCGTTTCGACAGCGCTTACGGTAAAGCCCGACTCGACCAAACATGACGATAAAAATCCGCAGAACACTAGCGAGAACGATAGCTTGCCGAAGGAAGATTCTTTAATTGTCCCTAAAAAATTACCAATCGCTTATGATGGTGACAATGAACCTTGGCGCGCCTATCGAATTATTGGATCCTCCAAAGATCTGGCGGCCCTAAGCTTAACATTTGGCAGAAAAGTGTGGGTAGACGATAGCCAGTCGGACGAAGCGTTCAAGGCCGTACTGATGGTTGGAACCGGAGATCAAAAAAAACAATCATTGAAAAAATTGCAGGCCGATCTGCTGATCGAGGATTATCGGTTCGAGAAGTACAGAAGCAACTTCTCTTTAGCGCCCTTTGCCACGTTGTCCTCAGGCGTCAAGAAAATCTTAGTGGACGACAATTACAGCGATGGAAATACCTACAGCTTGACGCAGAATGAAGCGCGCGCGAAATCTGCCGTTGCATTTGGCGATTTTGACGAAGATGGTATGGAAGATATTGCCGTCATCGTGGATAATAATGAAAAGCAGATCAGCAGATTGCTGATTCTCTGCATGAACAAAATCACGCAACAGCCCTACATCGCTTTTGCAGAGAACTACGCCGACAAAATGCGTATTCGATCATTTAAGAAAGATGCGAAGATCTACATGAACAGCCGCGAGTTTGTGCCTGCACCGCGAGCAGGTATTGTGCTAACGGCGGAAGATATTGTGCTAGCAATCGTTTACGATGTGCAAGCGCAGAAATTTAAAACGTATTTTCAAGAATGAGGAAATGGGAATGCATGTAATTTTTAAAATAATTACCAGCTGTTTTATGCTATTTGGTCTATTAGCTTGCAAAAAACAAGTCAGTACATTATCGGATCACTATTACTCAAAAGGCGATAAGCTCTATTTTATTCCCGGCGGAAACGCATTTGAACGTGGTTCACGAGCGATGGATGCAGATATCGCAAGCTTCGCCGTGATCGAAGGTCTTTACGCTCGCGACAAATCAAACATCTTCTACCAAGGATGTCCACAACCTATGGTGGATTTGGCCACATTCCGTTTAAAAAACAACATACCAATGGATAAAAACCATGTGTACTATAGCAACAATCTTGTTGGAGTAAGCGCAACCTGTGCTAAACAGCAGTTGACAGTAATTCCGGAAGCCGACCCAGAGAGCTACGAAAAGATAGATGAAAGCGAAGGCTATTGGGCAAAAGACAAAGCGCATTATTTCTATCTAAATGTGCCTGTCGAGTTAGATTATCAAACATTCTCCATACGAAGCCGTTATTTTGCAGAAGACAGCGCCCGCGCTTACGTCATAGCCAGCAAATCGTTGCTCCCCTTAACATACCGCTTTGCCAAAGCTACACTTCTCACCGAGCATTATCTACTGCTAGATCGAAACAGGTTATTGTATTATGAGCGAGACCGACAGATCGGACTGCGGGAAATGGAGATTTTCCCCGCCAAGGATGTCGAGGTGCTGCATCCATCAACCTTACGTGTAGATGCGCAAATTATCTATAAAGGTAGACCATTTGGCGCTGCCAATGTGAACTATAAAACTTTTGAAGTTTTGGAGAAGTCCTCGCCCTTGCACTTTTGGGCAAAAGATGCCGTCCATGTTTTTCACAACGAAATGCAGCTACCAGATGCAGATCCTTCGACGTTTGAGGTGCTGCATTATGCGGTAGCCAAGGATGCCCAGCATGTATACGTTGGAGATCGTATCTTGAACGATGTGGATGCGCCGTCGTTTCAGAAAGCACCAAAAACGGAAGGCCTTAACTATGACTTTATCGACAAAAATGGCAATAAATATCGCTACCGCGTGCTAGACAAAAAACCTTCACTCATCAAGCTTCCATAAGCATACCCGCAAACGCGATCAAACTGTTCAACCTGTGCCGTTAAAAGAAGGCTTGTTCGCAACAAGAAAGAAAGGCAAAAGCTACTAAGAGTTGGCGAATATAAAAGCTCCTTTTACGGATTGTAACTGCTTTGCGTTTTACTGGATCGATTCCCTTATAATTAGTCTTTGTTAGCGCTTTAATAGCAATTTACACCTATGGCAAAACGAGTAACCGCTTTAAAATGTCCGCAATGTGGAAGTGTCAAAAAGCAATCCATCAAGGAAGATCATTACATCTGCAACCACTGCGATACCGAGTATTTTTTGGATAACGACGACATTAATATCAACGTCAACCACAACCATCGGAATACGGGAACCGTCGGAAACAAAGAGCTTAACAAGAAGAATATTACAATTGCTATTGTTGCTGCTGTGTTGGCATTCTTCCTGCTTTTCTCTCAATTTCTCTTTAGCCCCAATTCCAGTCCTACCGTCAATGACGACAATAAATACAGCGATCGCCCTTGGGATCAAATGGTGTATACGGGATCTGACGGCAGACCCAAGATACTATTCTCAGTAGAAAGAACTTACGGGGTTTATGGCGATAAAAAAACGGAAGTTATGTTTCTCTTTTATGATCCTATAGACGATCGCATGGTGAATGAACAGAAGCCTGCAACAAACTGGAATGAATATCCTACATTGGATTTTAGACAGTTCGGAGACAGTTCGATATACTTTATTGCCGACAAAATCAATAGGTTGTTTTTACTGGACAAGAAAAATAACCAGTTGCTGGATGTTACCGAGAAGATGTTGCTGAGTAAGCCGGAACTTGCTTCAGGATTGGCAACTATAAAGTTTCTGGGAGAGCTCTATGGCGACGGCTTCCAGATTATGGCCAATGATGGTAAAGAATATGATTATTTCCCCATCGCCAATAGAATCTATGCCGATCGAGATCAGCGATACGCTGACGCAGAGAAACTGAGCACACTACCCAACGATGCAAAAGAAAAGAATTACTATGTATTCTCCGAAGAAAGCTCTGCTTACCCTAAGGAGCCGATCCAGCTGATAAAATACGCTTATAAAGAAAAAACAGGCTATCCCATCCGGCTTCCGTATAGGGCTGAATGGAATGACATTACAGATCACGATAGAGATAAGTTTTCCACATACAAATCACTCTTCAGCTATCATGATAAAAGAGTAAGCAGCTATAAAGATCTCACGCCGGGAAGAACGTATTTTGATCCCCATATCATGTACCAAGAGGAAAATAGGCTATACATCAAGGTGCTTCCAAATGCCAACCCAGAGAATGTTCCCTTGCTCCAAAAAATAGACACGGAAACAGGAGAAATACGTTGGACCTACAAACCGGAAGCGGTAAAAGCTGAATTTGACGATATCAGTCTGTATAAAGATGGAATTGGTCTGTATGTATATAATTTTGGATCACCCCGCATTCGTAAATTCATTTTACTTAACGACAAGGATGGTAAGCCCGTCAAAGAGATTGAATTAGATCATTTTAAACTTAAATAGAACGCCTCATGTCCATATTTAATTTTTTTAAGAAACAGCTTTCCACCGTCATCGAGTGGAATCCACAGCAAACGGATATCCTACTATGGCGGTATCCTGCCAAAACAGATGAAATTAAAAATGCCAGCAAGCTGATCGTTGCGCCCGGCCAGGGCTGTATCTTGGTGTACGAAGGAAAAGTAACCGACGTACTGGATCAGCCCGGAACCTACACGATCCAAACGGATAATCTGCCTTTTATCACGTCCTTGCTTAAGGTGATGCAACTTTTTGAAAGTGAGCATAAGGTAGGCCTGTTTTTTTACCGAAAAGCAGCGGTGCTAAACCAAAGTTGGGGAACTTCATCACCGATAAAATACGTAGATAGCGTCTACAAAATTCCGGTGAAAATGAGTGCCTTCGGAAACTTTTCCTATCAGCTCGACAACCCACACAAGCTGTTTACCGAAATAGTCGGCTCGACGAACGAATTGCGCACAGATACTTTCCGCGATACCATCCAGTCGCGCATTCCCCAACTGTTGATCACCTATCTAGCGACGCAAAAATTACCCTATACGGAAATAGACACGCAGCTTCAAAAAATCACCACGGAAATACATGCGCAGCTTATCTCGGAATTTGAAAAGCTAGGGCTGCGCATCACAGACTTTCGATTGGAGGGCAATAGTTTTGATGCGGAAACTGAAGAACGAATTGGCCGCGTTGCCGACGTGACGGTAGATGCCATGGCTGCCGCCGAAGGAGGACTCAGCTACGCGCAACTGGAAAAACTACGGGCACTACGCGACGCTGCAAGAAATGAAAACGGTGTTGCAGGCGCAGGAGCCGCTTTGGGTGCGGGACTCAGCATGGGTAATTTGTTCAGCAAATCGATAGACGATGTCACTTCACCTGCCAAAACAGCTGACCCTATCGAGCAGCTACAAAAGCTTAAATTGCTGTTAGATGAGCGTATTATTACGCAGGAAGAATTCGATCAGAAGAAAAAAGAATATTTAGAAAACTTGTAACTACAAAGCATATGAAATATTTCATTATCGCTCTTTTCATACTGTCGCTGTTAGCCGTCTGCTTGCTGAGTCTAAACTACCTTTGGGCTTGGTTTCCGGTAGATTATAGCCAAGTGGCCAAAATCGCTTTTTCCGCGCTCATTATCTTGCTAGGCATTACGGGCTTAGCCATGATCTTTAGCGGTGCTTCCGGCAAAAACCCGAATCATCCGAATGTCGGAAAGCGCTAAATGTATATCAGCTGTTATCGCTAACACCAATTTTGTCTTATGGTAAAGATCGCTATTATCACGCTTATATTGCTCAGCAGTTGTGTCATCTACAGCTGCAGTTCCAACGCCTATCAGCCGCCGCTTAAAAGCACGCCACGCCCAGACTGGCTAGGCAGTGAATTTACAGAGGTAATGATGATTGATGATGAGAACACGGCAGAGCAAGATGGCTTTTATCTAATCAACCAGTCTCTTCCTTTTTCAAAAGATGTGGTACCGGTATTTTTTATCAGCGCACACATTCCGCTAGATTTGTTTAAAAATCCGGACGGCTTTTTCCCAGAATTAGATGCCTTTATTTTGATCATCCCCGATTGGGAGCTTTACAGCAAGGTAACGGAGGATGCGCTGAAGAATGGCATCGTATTGGAGCCGGCGACGTCTAACTTCTACTACCGTTTCAGGCGTGTGGACGGAAAAACCGAAATCGATGACTATTACATTTCGGGCGATGAACATCCACAATTTAGCTATAAAGACGCCGCTACTTCCAAAGACACCTTGACGGTTTACCGAAAAGAGCAGTATGGGTCGGTATGCTGCCCGAGAGATGAAAAGCATGTCCTTTCGGCACAAAATGTTGCATTTATCGACATCTATGAAAAGCAAAACGGCGTCAAGATCGATGGTATATTTCGGGAAACCAAGGGCAAAGAAGTTGAACATATCGATTACTATACGCTGTCGGGGTTGACAGTTAATGAAAGATTAGCGTTCCTGCTCGCGAAAAACCAACAATGGCAGATAGGTGGGAAAGGTGTTTTCGACCCGAAGGAAAAGCTTATCATATGCCCGACGATCGTGCCGATGGTTAAGGAAGGTCGTGGTGCCTTGCATGCCCTGAAGTTTTAAGTGTAAAGATTCTAGATTTTCTATGATAACGCAATGCTTTTACATACTTTACCTCGCGTGTTAATCGGCCTAGTTGGCCTCCTTATTTTAGCTTTTCAGAATCTGCAGGCCAACACAGGTGGTGGTAACAGCGGCATGGATATCAAATTGTGGTTGTTTATTGCCGTAACGATTTTGTTTCTCGAAGGATTGTATCTGCTCTTCGAAGCCTTCTATTTGTTGTATAAAACTCGGTACGGACTTGCTTCCATAAATTTCGCTATTCTAGTGTGCGGCATGGCTATTTTCGTTCTTTTGGCTAGGAATAACTGAGCGTCGTTTTGACCTTCTACGAGATGAGCAATTAAAACCTTCAATTATTGGCCAGCATCAGCTGTACTACTTTCTACGGCTTACCGTTTTAATTGGTCATCAATATAAAACAAAAAGGCTATCTACAACAAGATAACCCTTTGTTTTATAAACAACTTTTCATTTGTTATGCATAGAAAAAACGCACTAACTTTTCCAAGTGTTCCTTAAGAAATCAAGCCAATTCTTGTGCATAATGCCTTCAATATCTGCAGGCGTGTAACCCCTTCGAGCTAGCAGATCGACGAGGATCTGTAAATCGGCAATGGTCTCTAGATCATACGGGCATTGCTCACGGCCAAAGGCTCCATCAAGATCAGAACCGATACCAATATGCTTGGCATTTCCGGCAAGCTGACAAATATGATCGAGGTGATCGACTAAGACTTCCAGATTGCAATGCATCTCTTTCGGCGTAGAGATGCCGCGTTTCCAGTTAGGTACCATCATCCAAGCATCCAAGGCACCACCAATTACAGCACCGCGATCAATCAATGCGAGAATTTGCTCATCGCTGTATTGACGATTATGATTGACCAAAGTGCGGCAATTGTTATGGCTTGCCCACACCGCTCCATTAAAATGATCGAGAGCTTCCCAAAAACTATCATCACAAAGATGTGTAGCATCCAAGATAACGCCAAGCTGTTCCATTTCTCGCAGCAATGCTTTCCCTTGCTCGCCTAGGAAACCTGTCGCATCAGTGCCTTGTGCATAACGCCCCGGACCGTAATGCGCAGGTCCAACAGCACGCAAGCCACTGGCGTAAGCTTCGTGAAGATTATCCAGCGTAACGAAAGAATCCGCACCTTCTAAACTGAGGATATAGCCAATCGGTTTGTCTGCATCGGCTACGCTGTCATCTTCCCAAAGGGCGATATGTTGATTTAGCGTTTGCAGATCGCTAACCTGCACCATTTCTCCTTTTTTTTCCATCGCTTTGTACCAAGCGAGTTGTCCTTGCGTTTGCGCCCAAGCCTGTTCCGGCGAATGCCAACCCGGCAATGTATTGTCGGGGGTCACGTAACGGGCGATTTGCGTCGCCACCACCAAACCGATCTTGCCACGACGCAAATCCGGTAGGGAAACCACCGCCTTAGCGCGATCCGGTTTATCGGTCAAACCGGATTCGCGGGCGTTTATAGCGTGAACAGGCTGCGTTAAATCGCGATTCCATTCCAAAGCATTCATGCTGAGGTCAAGATGTGCATCAATGATAAACATAGCCAAGAGATAATTATACTAACTCGAATAAGGCTTCGATCTCTACAGGAATATTATCTGGCAAGCTGCCAAAACCAACAGCACTACGCACGCCAATTCCGTTTTCTTCGCCCCACACCTGTGCAAACAGTTCACTGCAACCGTTGATAATAAACGGATGTCTTTCAAAATCTGCAGTACAGTTTACCATCCCCAATACTTTGATCACGCGTTTCACCTTCGTTAAGCTTCCCAAATTCGTTTTGATGGTCGATAACATCGTCAAGCCAACCTGACGTGCAGCCAATTTCCCCTCTTCTTGATTGAACGCCTCACCGATTCGTCCGATAATCAAGCTTTTATCATCTTGCACAGGCCCGTGTCCGGAGAGGTAAAGATATTTCCCGTCGATAAGGTAAGGCTTGTACACACCTAGTGGCGCTGGCGCTGGTGGCAACGACAATCCTAATTTTTCAAAACGTTCATCTGCATTTAAATTTTCCATAGTTGTATGTTCTTGTAATATGTTTTTAAATTAAAAAATAGTTGATGATGAGTACACCGATCAAGCCGATAATAGCCACCAGCGATTCCATAATGGACCAACTGAGAAAGGTATTTTTCACCGTAAGGTTGAAATACTCTTTAAACATCCAAAATCCGGCATCATTCACATGTGAAAAAGCCAGACTTCCGGCACCGATCGCTAACACCATCAGGTTAGGATTTGTTCCGGCCTGCTCCATCAGCGGAATAACCATACTGGCCGTCGTCAATCCGGCGACTGTTGCAGAGCCTACACAAGCCCGGATGAGCGCGGCCATCAACCAACCCAAAATTAACGGATCTAATGGTAACCCTTGTAATTTATCCGCAATTTCCTGATCGACGGATGTTGCTGTTAAAATCTCCTTCAAAGCGCCCGATCCGGCAATGATTAATAAGATGGGGGTCACATCTTTTAACGCCTCCACACAATATTGCATCAAGGTAGCCATATCGGTCTTGCGTAATAGGCCGAGGGTCACTAAGGCATATCCAAAGGCAATTAGCAATACAACCGACGGCGCGCCAATAAATGACAAAACGGTTGCGAATTGCGCCTGATCGCCCCAAAGCATGCTTGCTCCGGTTACTAACAATAATAACAACACGGGCAGCAAGGCTGTAAAGAAGCTATTGAACGTTCCGGGTAAGGCTTCCGACGGTATACTTTTTGCCGTGAATGTTGCCAAAGGTTCGCTAGGCATCTTTTTCAGGTATTTTGAAAAAACAGGCCCGGCAAGAACAATTGCGGGAATAGCTAACGTAAAACCATAAGCCAGCGTAAGCCCCATATCGGCGCCAAATTGAACAACCAACGCTGCCGGAGAGGGATGTGGCGGTAAAAAACCATGCGTAACGGACAATGCTGCCAACATAGGCAGACCGATATACACGGCCGGCAATTTATAACGATAGACAACGGTAAAGATCAACGGCACCATCAAGACGAAGCCGATTCCGTAAAACAACGGTATCCCGATCACGAAACCAATACACACCATTGCCCACTGCATGTTCTTTTCGCCAAAGAGCTTCATCATCACTTCCGCAATACGCTGTGCTGCGCCGCTTTCGGCAACCACCTTACCAAACATGGCTCCAAAGGTGATGAGGATCAATAAGCCGCCCAAGATATCGCCGATCCCTTTTTCTATAGCCGGAGCAATTTTTTCTGTTGGCAATCCCAAAAGAAAACCAGCCAAAATAGACACCAATAGAAAAGAGATAAAAGTGTGTAGCCGTGCGTAACTAATTAAGATAATCAGCAAGGCAATACAGGCAAACAGTATCAATATAGTCATATGCTTCTCGTTTAATAAACCGACAATTCATCTAGCAGTAACCAAGGCTTCCCTCCCGCTCCATAATAACCGGCTGGAATCTTCCCTTGATTTACAGCTTTAATTTGTACAAAACGTGCTTTTGTCTTTCTAAAACTAGCCTTAAATGCATTAATTCCATTGGAACCTTGCGGCTTTCCCTCGAATATTGTTTCGTAATCTTTTCCATTCCTAGAAACCAAAATCTGCACCGTCGTTGGCAACCACATCTTTTGCCAAACATAGTTAAGGAAATACGTTTCTACCTCAGAAACTGCACAAACACGTCCCAAGTCCACGGTAGCCTGAACATCACCGCCTGAAGCCCCAATCCAAGCGCCGTCATTGTAACGGCTCGTACCTTGCTTTCCATCGCTGAGCACCGCTGGATTGACTTTATAGTTGCCATGGGTTTCGCTTGCCAAAACAACGGTGCGTCCCGTGCTTAAACTGTAATTAATCTTCCGTGTATGCAAACGTCCAACAGGCTGCCCTGCGCGAAAAGTCTGTGCATACAGTGTACAGGCTTTGCTCATGCTCACCGCTTTTTTATAGGGCCTAAACTGACTGTAATCGGTCCCTTTTGTGCTATACCGAATTTCAAGATCGGGATCTGCGGTCTTAAGCTGTACGCTTAGCCGCCCTTTCCCATCAACAGCTATGCTATCCTCTACATCGGAGAGCACATCCGCATAGTGAATATCAGCGGCTTTAAAAAACGGATAAAAGCTTTGTACGCGTGTTACAAAATCCGCAAAATCTTTCTGCTTACCGCCTGTCCAAGCGATTTCTGCAAGCGCAAGTATGCGCGGAAATAGCATATATTCGACTTGGTCTTCGCTATCCAGATACTCGCTCCAAAGATTTGCCTGTACACCTATGATATGCTTTGCTTCTTCCGCAGATAGCACCGCTGAAACAGGTTGATAGGTATAAATCTTTTCTAACGATGTGTAGCCCCCTGCTGCAAGCGGTTCTTCGGGCGCTAACGATTGATAATAATCCAAGTAGACATATTTTTCCGGACTCATAATCGCGTCATGCCCTGCTTTTGCCGCATGAATCCCCCCTTCTTCTCCTGTCCAACTCATAATCGTTGCATCTTTCACCAAGCCGCCTTCTAGAATTTCATCCCATCCGATAATGCGTTTGCCCTTGCTGTTGACAAAATCGGAGATGCGTTGCATAAAGTAACTTTGCAATGCAAATTCGTCTTTTAAATGCTCTTGCTCGATCCGCTTTTGACAATGCGGACAAACACGCCATTTATCTTTCAAACATTCATCGCCTCCGATGTGAATATATTGACCGGGAAATAATGGAATGACTTCAGACAACACATCTTCTAAAAAGGCGAACGTTTCTTCTTTCCCTGCACAGTAGACATCATCAAAAATACCCCAAAACATGGCGGTTTCATACGGGCCTCCGGTACAACCTAACTGTGGATAAGCCGACAGTGCTGCGCGTGCATGTCCGGGCATTTCAATCTCCGGAATAACGGTAATTTGCTTGGAGCGTGCATAGGCCACCAAGTCTTTTACTTCTTCTTGGCTATAATAGCCGCCGTAACGTTTCCCGTCGAAACGATGTGGGAGTTCTTTTTTGTGACCAATCAACGTTCCGTTGCGATAGGCTGCCTTCTTTTGCAGTTCCGGATACTTCTTAATTTCTATGCGCCAGCCTTGGTCATCCGTCAAATGCCAATGAAAGGTATTGATTTTAAAATAGGCCAATATATCCAGCCACTGCTTCAATTGATCGATACTAAAAAAATGCCGACTAACATCCAACATGGCACCTCGGTAGTCGAAACGTGGTTGATCTTCTACCTTCATATGCGGAATACGCCATTTCGCTTGCTCGCCATCTACGGCTGCTATGGACTGTACAAAGGTCTGTATGCCGTAAAATAGTCCGGCTTCGCCGGAAGCAGTAAGCAGGATTCCTATTGAGTCAACGCGCAAGCTATAGGCTTCTTTTGTCGCAAAACGATTGGTATCTATAACTAACTGAATGATCTGCGCCTCCTTGTAATTTTCGACATGCAGGTCCATAGCTTTTGGAAGACTGTTTTCTAAGTGACGGATCGCGTCCGCAGATAGATTGGCTTTTGCGTAATCAAAGGTAAGCGTATTACCAAAATCTAGGTACGCTTTTCCTTGCGAGAATTGCTCCGGCTTAGGCAAAATCCGGGCTTCCTGCGCACTTAAGAAACCAAGGGTAGCGAGACAATAGATTAAACAGATAAATTTCTCCATTAATTACCTCTATAAATTTTACTTTCGGCTTCCACAGATAATCCAGATTGAATAGCGACGGCTTTGTATTCATATTGTTGCCCTTTTTTCAGTTCAGGAGCGACAATTTGAAACTTTCCATCTTTGGCAATGGCGACCTCTTTGGTCTTCAACCATTTGCCTGCATATAATGTTTCCACTTGGCCGGCATAAGGACGGTAATAAAAGTAAGCTTTACTTGCTTTCCCATCGAAATCATGCACCATACCTTCCAGTTTTACTCCTGTTGCAGTTGTTTCGCTTGCTCCCGTTTCCACATTTACAGCACGATCGATCACAGGTTCTACGCCATCGATTTTAATAACGACGGGATTTGGCCAACGGTGATCATCATAAAGGCGCTGCGCTTTAACCACCGAAACCTGAAGACCTTGAGCCGTCTGTTCAAAATAACATGTTACGTCATCGCTTTTATATTCGATCACCTCACTATTCTGCCCTAAAACACTTACCGATGTTTTCGCTGTTGCTTTTGCCGATTGAATTAAAAATTTCTGCCGTGTTCCTTCTTTCCAGTCCTGTGCCTCTGTGACAATCGCGTACAGCGTTTTCCTATCGTTCTTTGCGGTAAACCAAATATTTTGCTCATGACTAACCACCCACCCACGTACGCTATCCATAGCTTCCCGGTTCACGAAATGCCAAGCTGCCATTTCGCGTAAGCGCTCTTCTTGTTCGATAGGAAGTTCCCCATTGGGCTTAGGCCCGACATTTAACAACAAGGATCCTCCTTTCGCTCGGGCTTCAATTAACAATTGCAGCAATTCGGTACCCGATTTGTAGCGATCGTTGGTTGGTTGATATTGCCAAGCCGTTCCCATCGTAATACACGATAACCAGGGTTCATCAATTTGCGTTCCCGGCAACACTTGCTCCGGTGTTTTGATGGCTCCGCGCGTAATCAAGATATCCGGCTGCAAGCGCCAACTCACTTCTTTTACAACTTCTTTCGGATCACCATCGATAAACAAAACGTCAATTTTCCCATAATTGGTCAAGAGTTCTTCGCACTGTTGTCTTGTGTATGCATCATAGGCTTTGGCTAGTTCCGGTGTCAAGGGCTGAGCCGGTCTATTAATCGGAATTTGATGTTCACGTAGGAACAGGAAATCTTCCGGAGAGAAATAATAGCCAACGCCCAAACCTGCTGCTCGCGTCGCATCGACATATTCTTTTAGCAAGTCTTTCCCATAGGGCGTATTCATAATATTAAAAGCGGTAGTTTTTGTATCCCACATGCAAAAACCGCTGTGGTGCTTTGTGGTAAACACAATATATTTCATGCCGGCAAGTTTTGCTAAAATGGCAAGCTCCTGCGGGTCAAAACGAGATGGGTTAAACGTTTTAGGTAACTCCTCAAAAAATTTATGCTCAAATTCTTTTGATGCACCCACCAAGGCGTGACTGATAACAATGCCTAATTGCGCATCCACACTAAAATGGACAAATAATCCGGCTCCAGTATTTCGCAGCCACTCCATGCGTTCGGGTTTGTTAAGATTGTAGCTACTCGATTCATCATCGGTTACCAAATCATTTTGTGCAAAACAAGGCGATAGAAAAAAGATGGATAAACAAATAAAAAATAGTCTCTTCATAAAATAATCGTTATTAGGGTTGTTTTTGCTCTTTCACGGTTTAGGCTGCGAAAGAAATGTGTGTTAGTGAAAAAAGTTAGTATGCGTTTTTGTGTTTGACAATTACCTGCCGCGAGCATCTACTTGCCAAGTTGCTGTCAATTGACCATCGTTCACAACATACAGCTCATCGTATAAAGCTACCGTCGGACAAACATGTACCGGTAAGGCGTAAAAAATGTCGCCAATAGCATATATCTCTTCGGCGCGATGACGAACAACGAGGTGTTCTTCGCTCTGACCTACAGCAATGATACCGGTTGCATTCAAAAAGAAAAACCTATTTTCCAAGGGGTTTTCGGAAGCAACGGCTTTATAGCCCAGATCCAAACAGAGATGATTTTCTGCGGGAATAGAGACAACACGCGCTAATAATACGGCGGCTGGTAGAAAATGCTGCTCTGGCAATAAATCCGTATACCCCTTATCCCATAGCACGAACGTGCCCGGACTGCATTCTACTTCCGGATAATCAACATACACCGGAAAAGTAGGCGAACCTCCCATCACAAGCTCGGGTTTTGCAATTCCTTCTGCTTGCAATACCGCAGTCATCTTCAAAATTGACTTTAATGAATGCTCACAACGTATTTTTCGCTTTTCAAGTTCCAAATCACGAACATGACCATCATAGCCGTGAAAACCACGACAGTTCAATCCTTCCGTGCTTGCCGCAAAACGGTATAAAGCCAGTGCCTCGTCGCCGAGTAATATTCCTGTGCGTCCCATGCCCAAATCGAGATCTACAAAAACATCCACAGAAAGGTTCAACTCGTTTGCCATGCGCGCAATTTCCTTAGCCGAAGAAACCGCATCGATCAAGGTTGAAAAGCGCGTTTGCGGATACTGCTGTATAAGACGCAGCAGTCTTGCAACTTTCGGACCTTGCACAGGATAGGCTAACAAAACATCTTCCGCACCACAATCTGCAAGCATTTGCGCTTCCGCGATTGTCGCACATTTGAATTTCTGAATGCCTGCTTCCTGCTGTAATTGGGTGATGTGTTTGCTTTTATGGGTTTTAACATGCGGACGAAGACGTTTCACATCCCCAATCATCGCTATGGCAAGTTGTATATTGTGACGAATACGTTCTGGAAAAATGAGTAAGGCCGGCGAATCAATCTCTTGTTCGGAATCTACGGTGTACCACGCTTCAACTCTATTCATAGACGGGTTTAATGTTTAGGATTTAATACTGCAGTATTTCCTAAATATCTGTTTTTATTTCCGAAATCGGAAACAAAACTGAAAGAGATGCGTGATGAGCCGTTCGGTTTTTTACCTTATTTAGGTTTTTTTAACGTTATTAGAATGCTTTTATTTACTATAAAATCAGGATTTAGAAGCAACCGAAATAATAGTTCCCGTAATCGATAAAGTTTTGGAATATTATTTAGGGCTACAATCTTTTAAATATCAAATTACACCTACAACTCATTACTGCTGTTGACTGTATTATGTATTTTGTATAAAATAACAAGCGACTTTCGAATTCGGCTCAAAGAATATCTTCAAATCTCCGTCACACCAAAAGTTCAATTCTTTAAATAGCTTTTCGTAATACGGACTTTCTCCTTCAAAATTTTTCTCTCTAGCTGTAATCGGCCCATTACTCATAAGTTGACAAACAAACCGCATTTTTCTTTTTGATTTGGGGCAATTAGGTGCCTCAGCGGATTGTGTCCAGTAAGGTCTACCTGCAAGAGCCACAATTTCAAATTCATTTTCATCATTTACCCCGTCAAATAGTGCCAGTGAAAAGTTCGCCTTATTATAAATTACATAAGAATCTTTAGTCAATTCATCATAAGCAGTTGTTATTTCTGCCGAGTTTGTCGGGTAAATAAGTTTTGGTTCATTTGGATTTGTGTAATCTAAGAAAACATAGTCAAAGTCCGTAAAAATTGGACAAATTAAATGCAATGGAAACGGCAACCATGAAAAATATTTGTCAGCATTATTTATGCATCCCAAATATTGAAAGCCGCCAAAAAACTCGTTATCAGGAATTTTGAACGAGGAAGGTACATCTCCGCCAAGCTGGTGAATCCCCTTATCGTCTTCTTTAAATTGTAAAGACTGTTTCAAATTCAATAATTTCTTTATGAAATTCATATGCTCAACATTTACTAGTGATCCTTAAAAACAGCGATAACGGACAATATTATACAAAAACACGTGTTAAAATGGCGCTCAACTTTTAGAGGTAGTTTCAAGCTTATAGCCTTTGCCTCGTACAACTACAATTTTTATAGCGGGGTCAAATTTCATTTTTTTTCTAAGTTTTGAAATGAACATATCTAAGCTACGTCCCACGATAACACCATTATCTTCCCAAATCTCTTTTTGGAGACGGCTTCTTTCAATGGTCTCGTTAGGAGACAAAGCAAAAATAAGTAGCAGACGTGTTTCTGTTCCAGTCAGCTCTATGGGCTCGTCATTTTTTATTAATTGCTGCTTCTCCGCATCGAAAACAACTGAACCAAAAGTGAATATCTTGGAAGCATGATTGTTAGATAAGATTCTTTGAGATTTAACAGATCTTACAAAAATAAAACCAACACAAGCCAAAAATGGTAGTCCTCCTAAAAGATATATGTGCTTTCCGGTATTCATTCCTGTCGGTTGGAACTTAATGTGAATTATGTAACACGCCCTTGGTTGCTCTCTTCCTATGCATGGTACAATATCATCTCTCCTATCCCCAGATATAGCAAATCCATAAGTAACACTGCCGTTGCTACAATTCACAACGTTAACAATGTAATCGTTTACAAATCGAGCTTTGGCCAACAAATGCCTTGTAGTATTTACGAGAGTTTCTGGTTGAAAGGCAATTTCGTTTTCAAACCTAATTTGGTATTCATCTTCAGCAACCTTTTCTATAGGAAGTAATCGCGACGTACTGTCCCCCGTTTGTAATAGCACTTCGTGCCCAATCCCTCGGAGTAAAACTTCCCTTTTAGCGCTATCAAAGTCGTCAATTCCTTTCATACTAAAAGCCAAGCAACCGACCGCCATAAATATGAGGAATGTAAATCCGAATATGTATTTGTGTTTCCCAGAGAGGGAATTTTTATGATAAAACATAATGATGCGGAAATATTTACAAAGTTTACATTTTTATTTACACCGCTGATTCGCAGGCCTAAAATATATCAACGTAATTTCGCTGAATTAACTGTTTAAGATATGAAAATCTACGCAAATATTTACATCCTGTTATTGAGTCTTATTGTTTACACTTCTTGTACAGGGCAAAATAAAACAGACCTACCAAAAGACGACATTATTTCTAGAAAAAAGCATGGCATCCCCATCGCACCAAACAATATCACCCGCAATATAAAGCAGGATAGAAAGGGAAATATTTGGATTGCTGCATTTGACGGAATTTTTCGATATGATGGAACATCATTTACAAATATCACAAATCGCGTCACTTCAGCTCGCTTTTTTTCGGTTCTAGAAGATAGAAGTGGAAATTTTTGGTTCTCCTCTGTCGGCTCGGGTGTTTTTTACTACGATGGCAAATCCTTTCGTAATTTTACTACTAAAAATGGGCTAGCTAATGATCGGGTTACTGAAATCTATGAAGATAGAAACGGGATTATTTGGTTCAGCACGGAAAGCGGGGCAAGCCGTTTCGATGGAAAGTCTTTTCGAAATTTTACAACAAAAGATGGCCTCCCCAGCAATAATGTCAACTGGATCATGGAAGACAAAACTGGGAAATTCTGGGTGGCCACACAGGCTGGTGTTTATATTTATGATGGGAAGACAGGTACTATTTTAACCCACAATGGTACGCCTTTTACAAATGTTCGCACCATCATCGAAGATAAATTGGGCAATATTTGGCTAGGTGGTCAGGATGGGCTTTGGCGCTATAACGGAGGGATATTTATACGTTATACAACAAGTTTTGTCGGCTATATTTACGAAGACAAAACTGGTAACATCTGGATTAGTGCAAACAGTGCCATTAAAAAAAAGTTAGTAAATGACTTACCGACCAATAATAACGATAGCTCATGGACAATTTCCCGCTATAACAAGAATTCCCTACAGGATAACGAGGTGCTTCCTGAACTAATAAAGACTAATGAAGAAATGATTTTCGGAATTATGGAAGCGAATGATGAAGCTATTTTGTTTGGAACTTTACATGGAGTGTATCGTTATGATGGCAAGACTTTTACTGACTTCAAAGCTAATTCTCAAATTTTCTGACTTTTAGAACTTTGGACAATAAAGTGAATATCGAGGAAGATCACATTGGCTATGGGGTCTTCCCACCATGCGCAACATGAATCAGCTAGTGCCTGCAATTGCGCCGGCGTGTCTGCAAAACATTTATATCGGCTAAGCAGTTCTAAGATAAAAAGCAGGTTCTCCACAGGCTTGTATAGCTTTTATACCTAAAAATGCTGCCGTATAAGTCAAAATACGTATTCGTTCAACAGTTTTTTCATCGCTTACCTGTTCGGCAAAACTAATGGTTAGTAGTTACCAACAGTCTTTTCTTTTGCATTAATTGCTATGTTCGTTAAGTAGGTTACTGTAAAAATTGCTAAAGGAATTTTAAAGGCCAAATAATCGAACATTTCAATTGGAACTTGAACTAATCTGCTAATTAGTTAGTTTGTTTTACTTTTTTATCTAATGTCAAGTAGCTTTGGGTACCCCAAATTATTATTTCTCGAATAGGTATTTCTTTAAATACTTTTTCGTTTTCCATAATATCCCACTGGCCGTTCGAATCGTCTAAAAGAAAACCAACGGTAATATCTTCTACTTGAACATTTAAACCTTCCTCCGTTCCAATGTTTTCAATTTGATAATTCGCTTTTATATCGGCAAGCGTAGAGCCAACTCCAATTCCCTTTTCAGTTTTGATTTCTCTACTATATATCCGCATTCTCCACGCAATGTCTGGTTTATCAATGTCTGGCTCAACGGCAAATAATACTTGTCCGTTCTCATACACGTTGTAAATATCAAAACCATCACCTTCCAAGAAAATAGTTTCTTTTTTTACATCATACAGTTGTTGAACCGAGGAAAGAAAGTCATTTATTTTTTGTCCGATAAAGACGGAATTATTTAGATAATTAGTAGAACTTTCGATGTCGGAGACTTGTTTTATTGTGCCTACGGAATGTAAATTGTTAGTATCAACACTCTTTACCGAATTGTTACAACATGCAAAAGTCAGTCCTATTAAAATTGTCGTTATGTGTTTTGCTATAGTCATTTTATATCGCCACTAACGCACAACGTCCTGGCATAGAGTCCGTAGGAGATCGCTCCAAAAGACGTTATTATACGCTGTTGCATTTTCCGTTGCGTTGCTTAAAGTTACTATAATATTTCCACAAATCGTAGATTTACGGAAGCGGTTCGAATTTGCCGTCCAGAAAAATGTGCATCTTAAATTTGTTCGAGTAGATTTGGAAGCATTATTGTAATCGTCGCCCCACTGTGGCGACAATTTTAGTTTCTTGTTTTTCCAGCGTGTTGTATTTGTACCTGCGCTGTGGCGACAAATTTGGTTTCGGCATAGGTTTCATAGAATTGTATCATTCTGTAAAGTCCCGCACGGTTAAAGCCTTTCCACTCGGGATTATTTTTCTGAATGAAATCCGCTAATTCATTTACCGTTTTACACCCATTCGGCAACAGACAATTTTTGTTTGACGTATGTCCCTATATTCCAATATAAGGTAATAAGCTCGATATTAACCGCCTTTATCGCATTGTTCCGCGATTGCTGTATAAGTTGTATGATATCGGTAAACCTCTTATCCATTAATTGTTATATTAGAATACGAAGATATAAACAAAAAGGACGACAAAGTTAACGGATACAGATAACTCCGCACCCATAATAGCTACGCTACTCTTTGGGACTTATAACGCTTTGTTATCTAACATCCATGTTAAACAGCATTCTTTTTCTATTTTTTTTGGAAGTGAAGGCAATTGATTCACGCTTCATTGGCGGTCGAAGTTTACTGACACGTTCATTCATCTGTCCAATTATAAAACTGTCTGCGGAGCAGAAATCCCCACTTTTGCCCCCCCCTGTTAGCAACGATCGTTCTCATCGCTCTTTAATTATGTCAAATGGTGTCCCAAAGGAACCTATATTTTTTAGATACTCTTTATCATTTTCTGTTAGGTCGTTTGTCCCAAGTCCAATGTCCTCCCAAACTTTTCCGTCTTGTCGTTTTAGAGTAAATTCAACAGCTTCAATTTTCGGCTTCTTATTCAGCCCCAACATTGTCAAGTCCATAAATTGTCCTTGCTTAATTTCTCCTTTTGTTACCTCGCCTAAAAGGAAAAATTGTCGACCTGTCAACTGAAAGGAACTATTGAGTTTAAATTGAGCAACCGTCAATTCGTGCCAGCTGTGTCCACAATGTCGGCATTGTCTAGCGTAAGGTGTCCTTGCAAGCTTATTACATTTCGGGCAGTTATTGAAAAATACCTTATCGCTGTCTTGGTTTAAAATTCTATTTGCCACATTTAACTCAAAATTGTCATAACCGTCTTTAAGCAGGTCAAGAACGTTTTGGTCGGATGTCAACCAGCCTCTTTCTCTGTAAACTTTTGTCAAGGAAGTATTGTCAGAAGTTGAGTTGTTAATTTTATAGGTTGAAGTGGTATGCTTAATAGCCATTCGCTCCACACTTGACAGTAAGTTGGAAAAGTAACCTATAATATATTTTGCTCTTTCGTTGTCCATCTTGTTTCTGTTAAGGTTGCTGCTAACGTTTTATGTATTGGCGATGGTAGGGATTTTTAGCACAAAAGCTCAATGAGGAACCAAAGTTAAACCTTGTACAAATATTCAATCGAAACCGTTCAGCCTCGCTTTTGGCAACCCTTATTAGCACCATTTTCTATTCTTCGTATGTGTCCAGTTTCCAATTTTTGTTGCCTCTTACTTTTTTCCAGTCCCAATAAGTTTCATAAAATTTGTCATGTAACCAGTCGTCAACTGGTTCGGATTTTTTAGCAGGTTCTTCGTCTATGACTTTTAATCCAGTCCAATCTTCATTGTCGTTTTTTGGAAAACCAGTTCCGTCAAATAAGTTTAGCATATTGAAGACAATACCTGCTGAATTGTCCGCAATAACTTTCCTTAAAGCATTTTTTAAATTTTCATTATTATCGAGCTTTTTTAGTTCCTCAATTTCCAATTCTGTCAAACCACAATTTGGAGGATAAGTCAAAAAATTAAACTCCCTTTTGTCAAGAATATTAGTAACCAAAGTGTCCGCATATTCTTCAATGTCTTGATGTGTGTCAAGCAATAAAGTCTTGGCGTTGTTGTTCGATAGCTCCATTATTTTACTATTTTATCAATTGAGGGTTTGTCAACACCCAAAAGTTCTAATATTTTCTTCGCTTTATCTTTAATTAATGCGTTTTCGAATTCGTCCATAAGCCCGCAAACATAAAGTCGTTCGTTAACGGTCATCCCGCCAATTCCTTCAATCTTATTAATTGCTTTTATGATTTCTTGTTCCTTCATTACTTTCTGTCGTCCTAAAATCGGTGCTAGCGGTTGCGCGCTTGGCGAAGTGGCGGGATTCAGAGCACAAAGTTTCAATTTATAATTAGAGTTCAATAGAAGCTCCAAGTTTGTACGTCAGCCCGCCTGACGCAAAAACCGTGTTAGCTGTTCATTGTTTATTTCCCCATTGCTTTTCTTCTATCATAAACTTCTCCAATGTACTTTTCAATATAGGGTTGGACGTCTGCTAGTTTTGCAACACCGTCAAATTCGACAATTTGCTTTCCAAAATATCCTCTTAAACTGCTGATTAGTTTTCCACTTCTATATGATAATATTAGCGAATTGTTCACCGATGCTTCTCCATCAAGTTCTAGTGCAAATTCAATTAGCTTTTGCGAGCAAAATTTAGCGTCTGCAACAAGTTTGTCCTGAGGAGTTGAGTTCATTATTACTTGGCAAGTCAAATTGTGTGAAATAAATTTCTCCATACTATTGTTTGGCAAGTTTAAAAATGGG
The DNA here is from genome assembly GCF_033955345.1 of Sphingobacterium bambusae. Taxonomy (NCBI): domain Bacteria; kingdom Pseudomonadati; phylum Bacteroidota; class Sphingobacteriia; order Sphingobacteriales; family Sphingobacteriaceae; genus Sphingobacterium; species Sphingobacterium bambusae. The sequence continues at coordinate 3,875,992 of NZ_CP138332.1, read as the reverse complement.
TGTCCAAATTGAAGTTCTCTTTTAAATAAACTTGTTTTGTCTTGCTCAAACCAAAATCCTCTTGCTATGACTTCAACAAATTGGTCATGGAATTTGAAAACATAGTGCGAAAAGTCTGTGAGCATTTCGTTCACGTTCCTACCAAATTCGTAAGAGCTACCATAGTTTTCATCCTCGTAGTCGAAACGTTCTTTTAGCCAGTTTGAATTTTCAATTTTATATATCCAAGGATATTTTTGTCCATCTTCCCAATTGTTAACAAACGGCAAATTTTCTCCTCTACAAATTTTTAAAGCATCTAAGTTTTCAAATGTTATTCGTCCATATTGTTCGTCCTCTGTCTGAAAATAAATTCCTGTTAATTCGTCCCCATAAAAAACGTCAGGATTTAAAACAAAGTCTGCAACAACTGGTATAATAATTCCTTGTGCTATTTCCAATTTCAATATTTTTTATTGTTTAATTTGTGTCGCTCTACAATGACCGTGAACATTTTCGGACTGTGCGTTCAGGCGGGATTTTTAGCACTAAACTTGACACGAAAAACAGAAGTTGAATTTTGCACTTCCGCTGATACGAAGTCGCTCAGCCCGCCTATTGCCAATGCGATGTCATGCGGTCGGCTTTTATTCATTGTTCATTTTTATTATTCTTGAATAGTCGCCAAATTCGGTGTCTTTCAGTTTTTCTTCAATTACTTTTTTAGCAATCTCAAAGTCAACCACAATACAACCAACTTCCATTGTTCCGCTTCCGATGCTTCAACCGTCAGTATGACCAAGTCCTGTCCAACCTAAAACTTCGTCCATTTTTTCTTCAAGTCGGTGTCGCTTGTCCAAGTCTTTTTCAGTTCCAAAGCCGTCAACCTTGTATTCTATATCTAAAAATGCGTAATTGTCTTCGTCAAATTCTGCATAACCTTCTTTTAGTTTCTCGTCAATTTCTTTTTGAACAGCTTTACGAAAATCTGAAAAAAGTCCGCTTTTAACTTCTCTATTTTGTCCAGTTTGTCCAACAATTCCCCAATGAACTATCGCGCTTTTTTCATTTTTGTCCCAAGTCTCCCAATAGTAAAGTTGGTTGTCAATTCGTTTATAAAGTTTAAGCATACTATTTGAATCTTCTATTGTCTGCTTTTTGTCTGTAGAACAAGAAAAAAAGCTGAAGGCTAAAATTGTCAATATGTAAAATTTCATTTTCATGGCGTTGTCTTTTAAGCTACCGCATAACGACACAGCGACTTGGCGAAGTAGCTTAGCCATATCTAAGATACGAAAGAGGAGCTATTTTGCCAAGTCGCTTGTTTCAAGCTGTCCACATAGCGACTGTGTGCGACATGAGGCGAAAGCCGCCTTGGGGGATTTTAGCACTAGGTGGACTTACTTAATTGCTCACATTTTTATTGATATTGTTTGCAGGACTCTGCTTCGAAAAAAAACCGCTTAATAGTGAGATTTGCGGGTTTTTGACATTTACTTATCGTAAGTGTTGTCGGGGTGGCAGGATTGCTTCAGCCCCTCAGCCCCCAAACTCAAACCCTGAAGCTCCAACGGATCGAACCACGGTTCGAATCTACCGCCCACAAAAAAAGCCCGACTTTCGTCGAGCTTTTTTTGTGGGGGTGGCAGGACGCAACCTACCATTCGCAAATATCTAAATATCAATAAAATAAAAAAAATCTAAAGAACCGCTCACCTGTTTACTCTCATTTACTTTGATGGATGATTGATCAAATTTAAGAAAATCCAAAATTAAAATGAAAGAATTTGATAAAATTTAGATTGACAACATAAAGGTAAAAAATGGAAGATGCTCATTCGGGATTGGGTTTTGGAGCTCCAGTATTAAAATACCAAAAATATTTCAATCCAATAAGCTTTTGGAACAAATAATTATTCAAAATACATGAGGATCAATTTTCATTCTTTATCAATCAATATCGTCAAAGGCTGAAGCAATACTTTAAAAAATTCTCTTGTTCCCTCATCATCAACTATTAGTTTTCTTACAGCACTTTCGTATTTATCTCTATTCATACCCAGCCCTGCTGTAATTTTTGTCAATACAGGTGTTTCTCGAATTGGATAACGCGAAATTAAACCGTTTAAATTGTCTTCGGATACTAATTTATCAAAGTATGCCTCTTCCTTTTCGCGAATTTCTCTTAGACTAATCTTAATCTCAAAATAATCGTTTTCTTGAATATTTTTATGGTTGGGCAATCCTGACATTGCGTTATTTCTAACTTGTTTCTCGCAAAGCCTAGAACAAAGCCGTATTTTATGTTTTTTAAGTTCGTCAATGATTCCTGATGTCGCATTTTGCAAAAGAATGCCTTCATCTTGCCCCAATACATCTGAAAATCTTTTTGCAATTCTTTTTATTATTTCTAAATTATAATAAAGAGCCTCTACAGAATAGCAATTTAGCGCTACAATTCCTTTATCGAACAAATTTTTAATTTGCTCCTCTGTTCTATCATCGGCATCGATTAGACCATAAGAGTTAATCCAATGTAAGTTCTCCGTTCCTTTTATTCCCTCAACTGCACGCTCAACTTGGGTACAACTACCCTGTGGTATAATTGTAACATTTGGATAAATTAATGAATAGATTTGCCTATCCAAGCTATCATACTCGCCTTCAACAAATAGAATATTCCTCTTAGAGCCAAGTATTTCTCGTTTAACAGAAATAGGAACCTCATCTGCTTCAGAAATCAAATCGGCGTCCCAATCTTTTATATATTTTCCATCCCACTGGCAACTTCTTAATAATAATACGCTTGCCTCTGAATGGTCTATTGGCAAGAATACGTCGTGTGTAGAAATCACGAAAACACAATCTTTCCTCTTTTGGAATAAAGAAGATAATAACGGAGAAATTATTGAGCGGTGTAAATGTCTTTCCGGTTCATCCAAAATAATAAGTTGATTTGGTTCCGTTGTTAAAACGTCTGAACATATTAACAGGGCATTTCTTTCTCCATCGGATAGCTCTGCAATACTGTAAGGTTCACCCCCATTTTTTGAAGCAAATAATTGTTCGTCTTTTCCCAGAGTTATCTTAATAGATATATTAGATAACGCTAAAAGTTCATTTATCGCTTGCAATGGGGCTTGAGCATTTGAAAGGGCTTTTGCATTTGTCAAATTATCTTGATCAACCGCATCAGCAATACCTCTAGCCCTAATATTTTCTGAATTAATCAAATCAAATATAGAAATTGATGACCTTATAGTAGAATATTCATCCTTCCATCTTGAATCTGGATTTTGGTCGGAACTCTTCATATAAGCTTCATTTTGCTTTTTACTTGAGGCGGTCATATCCATAGCATTTGAATGAAACCAAGTTTGTCGATGGGCTAAAATTCTTCTAGTGTGATTAAAATTTTGTGCAAAAAGATTATGCATTAAAGTGGATTTTCCAACACCATTCGCTCCAAGAACAAATAGTGCTTGCCCCTCCGTTAATGCTATATTTAGGACTCCACTTTTTGAGGTATTTACTGTAAATTTGTATTTGCTATCTGTCATAATTTAGAAAGTTTATTTGTGATATAAAGGTACGTCTATAAACTAGATTAGAGACATTAGATTAACGACGTACATAATCTGATGATTTTTTGAAGAAAACACTTTTTAAGTTAAAAAAAATAGCCTGTCCACTCTTTCTGACGATTTACATCTACTGTAAGCTGGTCTGCACCTTCTTTAAAGAAAAAAGGTTTTGTGATATTGGACTAGCGCTTTAAACCTTTTGATTATATCAAATCTTCAGGTTGTTCTGTTGCATATTGATTTTGTTCCATTTTACTGTGTTCTATTGATGTTTCAAATTAGATCAATTTTGATAGACATTTTACAAGTGTCTTCCAATTAGCGGTAATATATCTTTAGCTAGAGATCTCTCGAAATAAGGGACAATTTCTCTAAAATCTTTCGGGAAGTAAACAATGTTTAAACGAAGTGTTAACCCTTTCAAAACCCCGCTATAATCCCAGTGACAAAGCTGTAAGCCTTGTAAGTTAATCTTTTGTTTCTCGTAGCCAAGATGCAAAAACATTCGACCGGAGATGTTCTGCTTTCCCTTGCCAACATACAATATCTTAGAGGTTTTATCATATCTTTTATTAAAAGATGGGATCGTTCTTGTGCCAATGCTTTCTTTTAGAACTGAATATTGTTCTCGAATTTGCTGCGCCGAATGTTCTGAGATAATTTCAAACCAATAGACCGCAGGCAAATCATTGCATCCGTTATTATGTAGTGTTCGAAAAATTTTACTGGACTCTTCAGTCCCCTGACAACCCAAGTCAAATGCTGCAAGCTTTTCACATGCAATTTCAATCGTTACCGTATCTCTCAAATCGTCACTTTTTAGTTTACTCAGGGCATTCACCATTAAATCTTTGGCATTGTTCAGACTTTGGATAGGATCTTTCATTTGGTAAACAGAAGTAGGCATGTACTATTTTGATGATCTGATCAGGGGAACAAGTTTCTCGCGGAAAGATTCATACTCTTCCTTAGAAATTACATCCAAATCATATTCCTCTTTCTTCTTCTTGAGCAACTCTACAGCCTCGTCACGAGTCAATGGTCTTGTGGAACGCAATGGTTTAATCTCTCCCTTATTAATGGCGTTATCCAGCATCGTAATAGTTACGTGTTTATCGAAAAGTATCGTAAAATCTGTATTTGCTAAAGGCTTTGCATAGATAAAAACGTAGTTTTCCAGACCCAATGCCCCCTTGTTCAATTGTATTTTTTCAATGGTTACCTTATACCCCTCAAAGTTTTCTTCAACATTCCTTATACCGGTCAAAGCTGCCCCAGCGGGTTTTCCATAAAAAATATACTCGTAGTTTCTCTTTTTGCTAAAAGCACTCTTACCTTCACCAATAGGTTTACCTAACACTAGCGTGTCACCTTCGGCATAGATATTTTTATCTGAGGCAATATAGACAGATACGTCCATTCCATTTTTAAAACTTTTAGCTTGAGCCTTATCGACCATCTTTTCATAAAGAAGAGTGTCTGTAACAGAGAGACGCTGTGCGATTACATTTCCAGAGCTGATTGTGCAGAGTAGAATAAGAAAGTATTTCATAAGGTTAATTAATATCAGTAGCACAAATGTAGGTAAAAGTTCAGGATGAACAGCTATGTAGCAATTAAATTTTAAAGAGACTTTATGGAAGTGTAGTACTCTAGATAATTGCTCTTACCGATACCACGGACAGAAATCGAAATTAAAAGTCTCCCTCATCCCTAAAAGAGTAATAGCTCTCTGTCGTAAGTATGATATGGTCTAGAAGCTCCATACTCAAGATACTGCCCGCTTCAATTATCGTTCTTGTCAGCGCCCTATCGGCTCCGCTTGGCCTCAGCGTTCCTGATGGATGGTTATGAGCTACCGCGAACCTGAGTGCATTGCACAGCAGTCCCGAGGACATGAGTAGTCTAATATCAATCATAATACTATCCAATCCTCCATCTGCAATCTTCCGGTAACCAACAACATCAAGCCTATTGTTAAAGAAAATTGCGTAAAAGCTTTCCCGCACATCCAGTTCATCCGTATTCCATATCTTTCGGAATACCTTATCCATTAGCTTGGAGCTGTTAACGTGTTTGAAGTCTTCTACCAATAGTTTTTCATTTCTGTAGTAGGAAACACGTAGTTCGTTGGCGATTGATCTGTTTTTCATGGCATAAAAATTTAAATGGAACAAAAAATTGATTAACGCCAACCCTTGACGAGACAAGAGCTTGCCATGCAAAAAGAAAAATCGATCAAAATGGCGAAGCGAAGGAGGTTCCGCTCTTTCTGCGGATACCCATTTTGTGAGATTTTTATTGTGTGCGCTGGATTTTGGAGGGAGGGCGCATGCCAAGCTGGCGAAGTAACTTTGCGCTTAATCCGTTGCTTGTAACAAAAAAACCGAAAGGCTCGATGCCCTTCGGTTTTTAAGATTGCTTTTCACTCTGTAATTGTAGCTTAGTTTCGCTTACTTTTTCAGTTCTTCACGAACCATATCGCTACAGGTCTCTACAATATGGTTGCAACGACTATCGTAGCGTCTCAGCTCTTCCCATCCTATCTCGGATCGACCGCGATACAGCGTATCCTTTACCACATTGCACAGATCATCGAAAAGGATTGTTTCTTCTGCCGATGACCGTGGAAAGACATTCCGAAGAAACGGCCAGAAACTAGAGCAAAGCGTATAGATGTGTTTAAAGCTGTACGAGTATGGTATATATCCAAAATAGTATTCTAAAAGACCAAGGCATATCTGCTGAATGGATTGATTGTATAAAAGCACCTTGACACCACTCTCCTCTAGACAGTCGATAGCATGTCCCCCATTGTAGAAGCCGTTTGCGTTTGCTTCCCTGTCCCAGTATCGGCTCAGCGCCTCCTTCACTTCCTCGTCCGACCGAACGCCAAGTCTATCGTGAAATAGCCAATCGGCTAACTCGCCTACCTGCTGAAAGATTGGCGAAGCATGCCGGATAACCTGATGAAAAAATGGACTGTTCTTCTTTAGCTCTTCGCTGACCTGCGCCTTGGTAAATGCAAGGATTTGTACCGTTGCGCCTAGCATGGCCAAGACATCGGTTGTAAGCTTCCCTACCTGCGGCCGTATATCGCTCCCCGAAACGATTAGCAGATCATAATGCTTTTGATCTCTTTGCACACTAACATTTATGCCCTTTTCGGTAAATCGCTGATACCGATGGCCAAAAAGGTAGATGTATTGCAGGCTATCTATGGAGCTTGCGAGCAGTTGTACCACAGCGGACGCTGTTTCATCTAGATCGACCGCAGGTACTTCCATAGGCGTGTCAATCTGCACAGCTTTTTCTAAATTTTGATCGTCCCTATTTCCTATTACTCTTTCCTCTTCATTATTTACGGATAGTTTCTTCATCGGTTCGCTATATTCCGTAACCATCCGCCTGTACATATCTTCACTGATCTGCATAAAGCTGTCCATCCTTGATCTCAGCTCTTCCAATAACCCTGCATCAACTTCAAGATCATCTTCATAGCGCGAAGCCTTGTAAAAACTGTCCAACTGGTCAAGGAGCTGCTCATCCCTATCGTGCCCCTCGGTAAAAACAGCACCAAGCGCTACCGATCTGACCAATAGGTGGCGGTGGTGCGAGCGGACAGAATGGGTAACGCGCTCCTTGCCCATAATGAGCACCTCCATGCAGCGATAACGTAGCTCGAAAGCCTGATGCATCATAAATCCCGCATGCGTGAGCGAGCCGCGTTGCAGAAAATATCGGTAGCCTTCAATGAACTCGCTAACCTTATGGTTCTCACGGTCAAAAAGAGCAGCCACGTTTTCCAGCGTTTCTTGCATAGCGTGTTTCTCGGGATAGAGCTGAAATTTGGAAGCAGGATTTCTGTAGACCAATTTCTCGGGACTACAGCAGCAATGAAGAAACAGGTTACCCTCGATCAGCCGACTCTTCACCTGATAGGCTGTAAAGCTGACATGGGCAAATCTTGGAAAATCACGCAGCAGGGCGCTGATCTGCGGATCAAGCTCTCCGCTCGTTTTATGCTCACTGTTGGAAAGCAGCACAACCAGCTCATAGGATGGATTTCTTACAACAGTGTACACATTCATAAATATGCGATCGATCTTGCATCGTGCTGTTAGCATGGAGATGATCTGTTGTAGATCGGCAGTACTTTGGGCGTCAATAGTTATTTTCTTCATATTCCTGCGGATCGTTATAAGGTTCGTATTCTATTATGTCGATTAGGGCAATCAGTACGGAAAGAAACTCAAGAAGCTCACTGTAATGCCCTATTTCCCTTGAATCTGGAATAGCATTGTCCAATACAGCATCAAGGCAAGCGTCCAGCAGCGATCGCCACTGCTCAAGATTTCTTTGGGAAAACTGCTCATTAAGATAGCGAAGTGGATTGGCCAGATTCCTACCCGTATGATGGTATATTTCCGAGTGGAAACGATCCGGATAATTCCAGTTGTCATTCATGTCCATTCCCCTGATCTTTGATCGGGACAGGTAATCATGAAAATATTCCAACAAGAATAACAGATCATCAAATCTCAGCAACATGTTGCCCGGCTCGCCATGAGTTTTCCAGTAATCTTTCTTGGCAAGCGCGCTGCGCACTGCTGCCAAAGGATCATAAAGTTCCTGCTTGGAGGAAGATTCCGTTTTCAGTTTGTGAAGATTAAACGACTTTTGGTAGAGGTATCGAGCCTGCCGTTCTTGAACAGACAGCAATTCTTCTTCCAGCAACTTCTTGTTGCTTTTAGAAATAATTCGATAGTAGCCACTGCTATACAAATGATGAAGCAGACAGATTAGCGCCTCCAATTCGTCGAGCAGGCACGAAGAAAGGCGGTCGAATTCCCCAAACCACATATATTCGCTAGGCTCAAGTCCTTCAAAGAACATACGGTATAGATCGGCTCGGTAACCAAAAAGGGCGTTCTCCTCCTTATAGAGTCCTTCAAGAAGTATGTTTGCACCCTCGGAAAAAGGTATATTGCGCATTATCGTCATGGTATTTACCAAAGCTACTATCGCGGTAGCGAAACTCGAAGGGAAGGGATTTTTTTGCTATATCCTTATAGCCCGACATTATTTTGGAGATCAACCAGCCCGCTTCCAGAACTCTTACGATGCTGAGGTAGCTTCGGTAGAGAGTGGCGGGACTATCGTACATTCGCCAGTAGCCTTTTCTTACCGTAATGGTAACCATATCGAAAAGCTTATCAAGGTACGTGATCACGGTAGGGTGCTCGCAGAACTCAGCATGGAGCACAGCAAAGGGATCAAGGATTTCCCTTTCGCTTAGGCGAGTGATGTAGCTTTGATCTTGCTCGAGGTGCTGCATGGCGTTTTAGTTTTATATCCGAAACATCCGCTGGGCGTGCCATGTCCGAGAGCCGATCAACCTACGTTTATTTCCTGTGCGATCCACATTCCACCTTTAGATTTGATCAGGATACCAGTCTTCTGTTCATGGAGCTTTGGCTTTTGCCGTGATATTGTGTAACTTTATACCAAAGTTATTTGAATATTGCTACTTAACTGGTGTGGTTATGCACCGATTTACCGGTAAGATACCAGACCTTAATTTTCATCGACCATGAACACTACTTTTAGGGAAAAAGACGACAGGATGCATATAGGCCATAACATCAAGCGTATTCGCGAGATTCAGGGGATCAAACAGGAAGCTTTCGGACAGATGTGCCGCAGCAGGTATTCCCAGCAGCGCATTTCCGATTTTGAAAATATGATCGCACTTGACGAGCCCCTATTGGAGGAATTGGCATTAGCGTTGGGTGTTACGCCAGATTTTGTCAAATCCTTTAAGGATGAAAACGTTATTTATAACATTCAACATTCTCATGTCTTTAATGATAATTCAACGAATTCTAGTCAACATTCACAACCGACGTTCAACAATGATGGTGCTGATAAGATGATGGCATTACTAGAAAAATTTATTGAGGAAGATCGAGCCAAAACGCAGTCCATTGCGGAGCTAAGCCGAGCAGTATTGGATCTAACCTTGGAGGTTAAGAAACTAAAGGAAGAAAAATAGGTTTATCCTGATAAGTAAAATAGAACGGTGCGCTTGCAAGAAGTCGCACCGTTTTGTTTTGGATAAATAAAGAAATAGGACTATTATCGTTTATTGATCCTACGTTTTCGCTTTTCCTCCTCCGGCACGATCTGATCTACCTGAATGTTCAACCCGAAGTCCGAAAACACACTTCTTGAACCTTCTTCTCTCTGCATGTTACCCGTTGCAGTTGACCTTGAAGATAGATCATCCCTTTCTGGTTGCCGGATTTGCTGATCGTTTGCATCGGAATGCTTCCATAAGTCATAACTGGCAAACATATCCAGTTTATCCGCAATACTTCCGTTCTTCATGACCGAAGCATAAGCCACCGTATCCTTTAGATTACGCTGGAAACCGAACATGGCATCAAAGACATCTTCTCCCGACTGCTTGAAAGCCTTTCTATCGAACTGTCCCAACTTTGCGGAGTGTGCTGCATTACTACCCTTGGAGTTATTCTGCGGGCTTAGCTTGATACGGCCTGTAATATCCTTCCGGCTGACGATGATCTGAACATGGGTCTGTACTCCTTCCTTGATATCCCCAACCTTCCTGATTCCCTCTTTTACCGCTTTATCGGTATGGCGGTAATACCGGTGGTTTTCCACCTTGGCAAACCAGAGCAGGTCAGCGGAACTTTTAACACCCGCACGTTTAAAATTACGGGCGTACTCGTCCATCATTCGCTCGGCAAAGGATTTAAGCTGTTCCCTTAATCCATCCTCTCCATAGACGGCTAGCAGATGGGCAAGCTCCTTGCTACTCGGACTGAGGTTTATCAGGAAAAACTTACTATCGTTCTTTCCAAGCTTGGAGATGTTTCCGTCAATCGCCATGCGTACCTGATGCGGCTGGATAGAGCGATCACCGCCATTGAACCAGGCTTCATGTTCACTTTTGTGGCGTCCTTTGTTTTCCTTCTCTAGATACTGCACCAATGCGCTGCTGCTGCCCTTGTTGTTTCCAGTCTCCGAAGCGCTAATGTTGATAAACATAAGTTCGCCCCGTCTATAATTTATCTATCTGTTGACGGAAACGACGCACTAGCTCGTCCTTTTTACCACTGGACGGCGACCAGCCAAGCGCTTCCCGCTCTTTAATATACCCTTCCATGATTCTACGGAAACCCGCCCTCATCTCTTCCTTATTTGCCAGCCCGTCGAAAATGGACGTTAGCAGTTTAAGCTGTTCGCCAGCATGCTTTGTATTCTCGCGCAGCAATTTCGCTAGATCCGCATGTTCTTCTTTGATCCTTTTCAGTTCGCCCTTAACCGCTGCCGTCTTTCCTAAAACTTCCTCCGTCATACCATGTATCGGAACAAGTAGCTCTGATTCCTGTGTGCGAAAGAAGCCTACTAAGCGATTGCCCATCCTTGAAAGATCACTCTTGAGCATTTCATCGTTCATGTCGGCAGGATCTTTTTTGCTACGGTAGAAATAATCCACCATTTCAATAAACAGTTGCCGTTTTGTACGTTTCAGCTTACGGGCAAGAAGTGTTAGTTTTTCATCACAAGGCACCGGATAGCGGATGGATTTGACATTGGTATCGATCCTAGCCATCCTGCTGCCCTTCCCCCGAAAGGATGAACCGAAACCTACTGGCCTCTTTGGGATGCCAAGAGGGCTCGTACTCGATGTATCCGTATTGCACCAGCTCACCTAGACATTTGTGGTAGGTGGAGGTCGAACGTATCCTCGATGCGCGCATAAGCTTTCGCCTACTGGCTCGAAAACTATCCAGTGGAAGCAGTCCACCCTCATAATACAGTGCCATCACCAGTCCCGAGTGCGAGGGAAGCAGGCGGTCGTCGTCCGCTAGCCTTTTAAAAAATTGACCAAAAAGAAGTTTGGGATTTTCCGTGCGCCTAGCCATTGACAGAACCTCCTTTCATCATCCGTTCAATGTCCTGTCTAGCATAGAACATGCTTCCGCCGATCTTGCGGTAGGGCAATGTTCCGTTCACCCGCAGGTTTTGGAGCGTGCCCGGTGAGATGCCCAGCATCTTGCGGACCTCGGCACTGCGCAGCCATTGTTTTGCAGTAGATTCATCAGTGCGTTGGCTAAGCATTGACCTGATTTCATCGAGCAGTTCCCGCTTGAAGCGCTCCAGCTCTTGGTTTGATAATACGTGTACATCCATATCGTGTGCTTTTCCCGCATGCACAGACTTGCATCATGCCCATGCGTCGTTTACAGCACAAAATTGGATACAATACAGGGCAAACCGATGACCATCTCGATCGGTTGGTCATGTCCAAAGATTGAGCGGGTCAGCTATCGGTGTGACGCATCACGATTTGGAACAGTTTTTTCTCCTCAGGAATGACCACACCTTTTTTTGCATCTTTTGCGTCTTTCCTGATGAAATAATTGCGGGCGGTATTGATCGGGATGTCCTTGCCGTCATAACTAAAGTACCGACATAGCATCTTATAGAACGGACTTTGGTGATCGCTTCTTAGAAGCTTACGACCGTTAGGGAGTTCCAGATCAGCAAGCTGTTGTAGCAGGTCGACAAAGGTTGAAAGATGGTTATCCTGCACCATGATCTTTTGGCTCACATTATACTGCTCAAGCTCGGCTATCTTCTCCCGCAAGCGCTGGATTTCATTTTGCTGTTTTTCAAGGGCAGTGTTCTGCTCTACGATGATCTCCTCCAATGGACGCACGTTCCACTGGTCGATGGATCGAAGAAATTCCATAAAATCATGCAGCTTTGCTATCCGATACTCATGATTCTCCCGATCGGAAGAAAATGGGTTCCGGCTTTTAAAGTATGCTATACGTCCTTCGGCGAGTTGCCAGATATGCCTAAAATAGACGGCCTCTGTTCCCTTCGCAGTATTTTGGAAGTGCTGTAAGTGAAAATCGTAAAGAGGACGATAATCTGCGGTGTCAAGATCATAGACTTTAGCGAGGAAATGGTTGTCCTCAAATCCTTTCTTTGCACCGAGGATGTTTCCGATCTCATAGGGATGTGGCCGAAAGTCAAATGGTCTTCTTGCTTTGAAATACGGTGATGCCATAACCAAATCTAACAAAAATATATTGCTCTGTGCTAAGATACTTGGCCTATTGGCAGTTACTAAGATATGCCGCTGGCCAAACCCCTAATTAGCTAACTGATTGTTTAGCAAGCTAATCGGTATAATTGAAAGTATACCAAAATCAAGTGCTAGGTTGTCGCCAGCACATCAGAGTATCCCCGGAGGATACTCAAAACCCCGTTTGCAGCGCATAGGGGCAGAAAGTAGGGTCACTGCCCAACTTCCGCTTGCTCTATTGACTTGTCCTGAAATAGGTTTACACATTTTTAATCATTGTCCTGATATAGCTTTACAACTTCTTCGTTGTCCTGAAATGCGTTTACAATACTACCGTTTTTCTGATAATAATTCCGCCACAACTTCTCCGGTTTTAATTTTTGTGTATAAATTTTGGACGGGGTCAGATTTCCTAGGCTCATATAGGGAAGCTCTTCGTTGTAAAGCATAACCACAAAATTGAGCACTGTATTGTCCAATTATAGGTTTACACATTTTGTTCGGCACTTTTAGAGGTTTACAAATTTCTATTGTCATTTGATTTCACAACTTGACTTCGCCATTCATTTCCTTAAATAATTGTAATGCAGCCTCTACAGTTTTATCCATATCATAATACTTATATTCACCCAACCGACCACCAAAATAAAGATTTTGCTCCTTCTTAGCAAGCTTTTCATACTGTGCAAATCTCTTTTGATTAACGGCAGTATTAATAGGATAATAAGGTTCTAAACCTACTCTCCATTCTATAGAAAATTCTTTAGTGATAACAGTCTTGGGCTGCGTACCAAACTCAAAATGCTTGTGCTCTAATATGCGAGTGTAAGGAATCTCTCTTTCTGTAAAGTTTATTACAGCATTGCCTTGAAAATTATCTGTACTCAAAATTTCATGTTCAAAATTAAGAGAACGATACTCAAGTTGCCCATAGCAGTAAGCGTAATACTGATCTATCATTCCAGTAAAAATTGTTTTACTGGCCAGTTTCATCAAATCTTTGTTCTCCATAAAATCGACATTCAGACGGATATCACAATCTTTAAAGCATTTTTCAAAAATGGAATTATATCCGCCTTTCGGTATACCTTGGTATGTATCGTTAAAGTAATTATTATTATACGTAAATCGAATTGGAATACGCTTAATAATAAATGCCGGCAATAGTCTGGCATCTAATCCCCACTGCTTTTCTGTATAACCTTTTATTAGCATTTTATAAATATCAGTGCCAACTAGTGAAAGCGCCTGCTCTTCAAAATTTTTAGGATTTTCGATTTTCAACCTCTGTTGTTCAATTTTTTGCTTCGCCTCTTCAGGCGTATTTAATCCCCAAAGACGGCTAAACGTATTCATGTTGAAAGGCAGATTGAACAACTTGTTTTTGTAATTTGCTAAAGGGGAATTAATATAGTTGTTGAATTCGCACAATTCATTCATATACTGCCAAATCCCTTTATTACTTGTGTGAAATATATGAGCTCCATATTTATGCACATTTATTCCCTCTATGTTTTCGCAATAAAGATTGCCACCAATATGCTCACGTTTTTCAACTACGAGACATTTTTTTCCTAATTTGGCGGCTTCGTTAGCAAAAATCGCATTAAACAAACCTGCTCCTACAAGTAAATAGTCATAATCTTGTTTTCCCATTTCTTTTAAAAATTGGTTATTTCGCTTTTTAATAAGACTGATAAGTTTTCACGCTTTTTAAAATCATAAAGCGTCATTTTTTTTATTTTATAATAACTTGTCCAATAGTGGGTGAGCGAATTTATATAGTATCTTTGAGCTTCTCTGTAACGGTTCAAGGAAAGAGTTAACGTGGTCATATCCGTCCGGCCAACTATAAAACGCTGCTTATTAATTTGGTAGGCATCATTTGCTAACGATAACACTTCGTGTGCCGAACCAAGAAGCCTCTTCTGATTATAAAAAAAATTAACAGTTGAAATTAATTCCTGCTCAATGCTTTGTTTCTTTTGTTGTACGGATAGCCTTTTAACATCTAGATTGCTTTTGGCCATATTTATTCTTCCCTTCCTCAAGCCCCAATCCAAAACCGGAACAGTGACACTAACCGCAACTATATCTTGCCGAAGAGGATTATAATACGCTCCGGAAAGGTTGGTCGCCACTTGGTTAAAACCAACACTCGCTGATACGCTTGCATCGAAAATTGACTTACGACTTCTTTCCACCTCACTCTCTGCCTCCAGTATCTCCTGTTGATAGCCTAAATAATCTGGATTGTTATCCTGAATATATTGTAACGCATTATCTATCGGAATAATGATCTCGTCAATATTTTTTGGTAGATCCAGTGAATACTCCTTACTCCTATCAAGGTTCAAAAATGTTACGAATGCGAATTTTGCATCTTTCAGTGCTATTTCCACACTTTCGAGAGTGTTTTGCGCTGTAATTTTTTCAAGCTTAAGCGCTAAAACATCTGCACCTGATATCGCCGATATTTTTTGACGCTCTAAACCAATACTGTATAAAGTGTCTGCTGATAACGAATTTTCCAATGCTAGCTCATATTCTTTTTGCGCTTGCGCGTAGTTAAAAAAATAGTTCACTGTATTTTCTGCTATTTCCTGTTGACGATACAGAAATAACTTTTTTTCTTTTTCAAATTTAAGAGGTGCAATTTTACGCTCCCACCTAAAACCATTAAATCCCCAAATTGCTTGTGAATAACCTATCCGAATTGGAACAGCATTGTATTGCCTATTTCCATTACTTCCGTAATTTTGTATAAATCCTAACTCAGAATCAACGAAAAATGTACCTCCTGTTAAATCTAAATTTTGACTAAGGATGGCTCCACCTGATGAGTATAGTGATTGCTGAACCCGGTAAACATCAACATTATCTATAAAATCATAGCGCCGAACAATGCTTCGGTTATATTGTACAGGAATTGTTTTAAATGAAAGAGATGGTAATCGAGCAGCTTTATATGCCCGGTACTCCCAATAACCTCCTTGGTAATAATTTTTAGCAATGAATGCTTGCAAGGAGCTGTCTGCGGCAATGTCTATGCATTCGAATAAACTTATGTTTTTTTTATTTTGAGAATAAACACATGAGTTACAAAAATAAGCGGCCACCCACACTAACAGTAAAAATCTCATATAACGTGCACTTATTTCGAATTAAATTTTATGTTGTCAAATAGTCTCTCAATAAGCCTCCTATCTTTTACTATGATGTCCGCTTGTCCTCCTATCTCATATTTAAAATCCAACTTGTCGCCATAGTTCGTTACTAAACCATCGGGCATATCAACAGTTACTAGGTACGTATTGATATTACTTTGTGCTGTCTTCAATTCATTGGTTATTAAGGATATTGACCTTACTATTCCCTTTATTGAACCAAATTCCGCATACGGGTAATCATCCAATTTTATTGATACAGTGCTTCCGATTCTCACTTTTCCTGCTCCAGTAGCAGGAAGAAAAACTTGTCCAAGCACCAAACTTTCCTTGGGTACAATCCCGAATACTTCTTCCCCGGCCTGAACAAACTGATTATTCGACCAGAACTTTAAAAACTCTACCTGTCCGTCGAAGGGGGATTTCAACACATATGTTTGTTCCCATTTCTTTAATTGATCACTTAGCTCATGATAGGATGCTAGCAAATCTAAATGGAGCTGTCTTTCTTTCTCTCTGCGTTCTACAGCTAGTTGGGATAAACTATTTTCATTCTCTGTAATCTGCATTTCAATTAGTGTAATATCTTTTATTAGGTTTTGCTTGTTCTGTCTCGCAGATAGCAGATCGAGGCGACTTTTATCTATTTCAAAGTCATAGGTCGTGACAATATCTTTGTTTAATGAGGAATACTTACTTAACCACTTTTCTGATATTTTTAGATTTTCATTTGAAATATTCAAAGCACTATCACTCTCCTCGAGTATCTTTTTTCTCCAGATAATACTTTCGTTCAAACCACGGTACTGTTGCTCATAAATATTGTCATCAGAGTAATCGATCAGGCTCTTTAAGGATGAAAGAAAGGAATAGTATTTCATATTCAACTCTCCTAGAGAAACCCTTTCTGGAAAATACAGCGCGGCTCGGGAAAATTGTTCCGGGGTATTCGGATCGAAACTATGAATTAGAGACAATATTTTCCGTACGTCATCAGTATTCGCCGAATTTTGTATAACTGCTAAATAATCTCCTTCGTATATAGTATCTTGTGGCTTAACACCTAAGATCTCTAACTTACCAGATGTATGTGCAGGCAACTTAACCGGAGATATATTCGAGTTAATTTTAATTTGGCCAGTTGCTATGTCGGGGTATTTGATGAACCATCCAAAAATAAACAGCAAAATTGTTAGTGTAATAATAGTTAGGGCGACCCACTTACTAAATGCCGTAGGCATTCGATCGATGATGTCACTAACCTCCTCGCTTCGCTTTGAGTTATCCCTCGACTTCGGTCGTAACTTTAACAGGTTCCAGATCATATTGGCTTTGTATAAGTTCGTAGTAATGTCTTTTATTTTCCATCAATCTATCATGGGTTCCTAACTCCATAATTGATCCCTCTTTCATAACAATGATCTGATCGGCTTTCTTAATCGTACTCAATCTATGTGCAATTACAATTACCGTTCGATTTTTGAAGACATTATTAAGTGCGGTTACAATCTTCTGTTCATTTATCGTATCCAACGCATTAGTAGCCTCATCAAGAAAAAGATAATCCGGATCTTTATACAGGGCGCGGGCAATTAGTAGTCGTTGCTTCTGTCCTCCGCTTAAACCTCTTCCCAATTCCCCTATCATTGTCTGATAGCCCTGCGGCATGGCCTCAATTTCTTTAGAAATATTCGCTATATCCGTAGCTCGCTTTAAAGCTTGATAGTCTACCTTTTCTTCGTTTAAAATTATATTATTCTGAATCGTATCGTTAAATACTTTACCTTCTTGCATGACGCTGCCGCATCTGGCTCTCCATTGCCTCAAACTCACATTGTTAAGGTTCATATCCCCGATAGAAATTTCTCCGTAGGAAGGCAGATAAAGTCTTAACAACAGTTTCAGTAATGTCGACTTTCCGCAACCACTATCTCCAACTATAGCTGTTACTTTTCCTTCAGGTACTGCGAAGTTGATACCTTTAATAACTAGTGGGGCATGTGGAGAATATGCGAAAGAAAGATTTTTGACATTCAAGCTTTTATTATTTGGCAATTCCATACTGTTAGCCGACACCGAAACTAAGTCGTCTTCGTCCTGAAGTTGGTGAATTTCATTAATCCGCATGAAACTAATTTTAGAGTATTGCGCTGATTGTACAAAACCCACAAACTGGGCAACGGGACCGTTGAGCATCCCGATGATAAATTGTGTTGATATCATTATTCCGAATGTGATGTCACCTTCGATCACAGCGATGACGCAAAAGAAAGTAATCGCCATATTTTGCATATTGTTAATAAACTGGGAGCCCAGCATCTGAGCATTGTTGATGTTCAATATCTTAACATTCAGTCTATACAGCCGTGCTTGTATGGCTTCCCACTTCCATCGTTTTGTGTCCTCATAGTTATTAATTTTTATCTCTTGTATATTTTCGATGGTCTCTACCCAGTAACTTCTATCTTTTGATAGCAAATCGAAATATTCCCAGTCCAGTTTATTCCTAACTTTTAAGAAAAGAAAGACCCAAAGAAGATAGAGTAGACTCCCAGCTAAAAAGATAAAAAATATTGACTTATTGAATATCAACAAAATGGAGCTAAAAATCACAAATGTAATAGATGAAAAAAGCATGCCCATGGAATTATTCATGATAAAATGACGAATGCGCTCATGGTCGTATGCTCGTTGCAAAATATCTCCTACAAGCTTGTTTTCAAAAAAAGAAACAGGAAGCTTCATGAGTTTAATTAGATAATCGGAAATTAGTGATATGTTAACTCGTGTAGTGACGTGGAGCAGGATCCAGTCGCGAAGGACATTCGAAAGAGTAATACTTAGTAGTAAAATAACATTGGCTGCAAGCACTAGATATACGAAATTTACATCCTGTGTGCGTATACCAGTATCAATCACAGCCTTTGCAATAAACGGAAGGAAAGCTTGCAAAATAGTAGCAACAAGCATAATCAAAAAAAGAATACCGAAAGCTCTTTTGTAAGGTGTAAAGTAACCCAGTAAATTCTCAAAGCTCTTCAAACGCTCGATTTTTTCATGCGCTTCAATTTGCCGAAAATTTGCCATTGGCTCTAAGACCATTAAAACTCCGTAGGGTTCATCGTTCTTGTACCACTTTTCTACAAATTGTTCATGAGTATAAGAAATAAGTCCTTTTGCGGGATCGGATACATAAATTCGCTTGTTAGTCGCTTTATAAATGACTACGAAGTGATTATTGTCCCAATGAATAACAGCAGGCAATGCAATTCTCGTGATCAAATCTATAATTGTAATCTTTACAGATATACTTCGCAAACCGATCTTATCCGCTGCATAACTGATATCCAGTAAAGATACCCCCTCCCGGGTAATACCACACAAATCACGCAAATATTGTAATGAATAATATTTACCGTAAAATTTTGCAATAATTTTCAAGCAAGCGGGGCCACAGTCTTTTGCGTCTAGTTGATATTCATGAGGGAATGCCATTAAAAGATATATTTAACGCTAAATAATTGATTCAGTAACATACTCTCTCGCTGTTTGCGAGAGAGTATTCGAAGGGTTAAAATTTATTGATAGAAGAAGTACGTTATTTTAAAAAGAATAACTTATTCCTCCACCGTAGCCGCCATTTCCACCAGAACCAGAGACTCCCCAATTGCCTCCCGAATATCCTACACCACCGCCACCATTTCCACCAGAACCAGAAATACCCCAACCATTACCATTGTATCCTGCACCATAATATCCACCTCCATAAATCGGATAGTAAGTACCACCAGAATTACCACCGGAATTACCAAAACCAGGTCCATTATATCCTCCAGAATAGCCATACCCACTTAAACCCGGATAAGGATGAATCGGGAAGCCGGAATCTCCAGTAGATGATGTACTAAACATATCAGGGCTCCCACCAGTGAAAGCCCCCACTGAACCAAGTCCACCATTCCCATGAAGATTAATCTTACTACTGTCTCCATCGTATGAATAGGTCAACGTACCGTCAGCATTATCAACAACAACTCCTGTTAAACCGTTACTGCTGTTTCCGCCCAGCATTTTAGCTTCTTCCGATGCAGATAATTGCTGAAAACCTGCAAGGCTCAATCTTTTTAACTTTTTCATTTTTTTGATTTTTTAGTGATATAATTATTAAAGTAAACAAAGCATAATAGTCTATCTTTTTCAATCTTCACATTCTATAGTCATCGTACTAAAATCAACGACCGTTTTAGAAAAGCTATTTTTAAAAAATTTCACGCCAACAAGGCCATCAAAAGTATTGATCCCCTCTACAGCGTAAACTTCCCTCTGGGGTTTAGAGCTATCAATGCTTCGTCCATCCACATATATTCTCGGCTTGTCTAGTCGTTGTCGTTCCACATTTTCCTGGACGCCTAAAAACCCGGTGCCTATGTAAGGTCGCTTTTGAGGATCATTTTTTATATAAACACTATTTGACTTAAAAAAAAATGGATACGTTAAATACAAATATAGATCAGCACCTAAATCCAAGTGACCAATATAATCTGTGTCGTTGACATCCATATGTATGTAAAGGGCCTTTCCATACAACATCATATTAGCATCTGAACTTCTGACAATAGACTCCTTTAAGCGTGGAATGACTAGCGTATTTGATTTCCAATCAAATTCAAATCGACCTAACATCTTCATAGTGGGAAGCCCAAAAAGAACTTGTCTGCTTTTAAGAAGGTCATGCTCCAATGTCTGTCGGAGATCGTGATTTATATTACTCCCGAGGTTTGCGGCAAATTTATCGATTAGCGCAACTACAGGTATGTTGAAAAGTGTTATTCCGCCTATTTCAATACTGTCAATATACCCCTCAATACCATTTACAGGTTTGCCGTTTAATGTGTTTTGGCTGCTTTGGTGCGCATTATATTTTACACCTAATTCGTCCGCCAATTCTTTTTCCATCATGCAGAACTCCGTTACTCCCGTATCAAAAAAGGTTTCTACCACATGGCCATTATATCGTGCATCAAATCGAATGTGCGCATTGTCTTTAAGCTCAATCTTGGTGTCTTTGCTGAGGCGTCGTGCACCTCTTTTACGCTCGTCCCGAAGTTTAATATCCAGCGAGGATATCTTTCTTTGAGCATCTTCAACCTCTTTTTTGATTAATTCAGCGGGCAAAGAATATGGATTTTCGTTCAAATAATTAATGTGCCGTTGAACAGTAGAAATGGCTTTTTCAAAATATTGCTTGCTTTCATAGGTTTCGCATAAACGGACGTAAAATTGCCCTACAGCAGGCCCTATATTTCGAACATAATATGGGTTACCTAAAAACTCTTCGAAATAGATGATCGAACTGTCCGGCTTGTTAAATGCCTGGGACATATGCATATTGTACACTAATTCTACAACTTGCTCATACGGTTTAAATTGATTTTGATGATTCGACTTAAACTCCTTTGCTTCAAAATATCGCCCACCTTCCAATAAGTGATAAAGATCTTGCGCGTAGTTACGCTCTACCTGTCCAAAAGAAGCATTAAATAGGCATAGCAGCAATAGCAATAAGTAAATTTTCATAAATAGATATTAGTAATTAATTCATGTTTTTTTAATCTTCGCATCTAATAGTCATTGAACTAAAATCTATGATCGTTTTAGAGAACGTATTTTTAAAAAATTTAAGCCCAACTAGACCATCGAAATTATTATTTCCAGCCACGGTATATATATCCTTTTGGTACTTTATGATGTCGATCGTTCGCCCGTCAAAATCTATTACGGGTTTATTCACTCTATAACGCTCTATATTTTCTTGAACCTCAAAAAATCCTATACGTGAGAATGGCGGCTTTTGAGTATCGTGCCTTATATAATCACTATTTGACTCAAAAAAATAAGGGTATGTCAAAAACAGATAATAATCACCCGCTAAATCTAGGAAACCAATAAAGTCGGTTTTATTTATTTGCATATTTAGGTATGCTCCATTTTTCACAAGCATAAGATTGGATATCCATTTGCTAGCAGCAGGCCTGTGATCGTCTTTTTTTAAAAACGTTAGCGTATTCGATTTCCAATCAATTTCAATTTTACCAATCAGTTTCATTACTGCTAGACCACACAAAACCTGTCTGCTCTTCAGCAGGTCTTGTTCTAAATTTTGTCTTAAGTTAGGATTTATGTTGCTCGGTAAATAAGACGTGAACTTATCTGCTAATACCAAGACGGGAATATTAAAAAGTTTGACACCTTTTAATTCGATACTGTCGATAAAACCCTCATTGGCTTTTATACTTCTACCCTTTAACATGTAATCACCATTCTGATTAGACTTATATTTCACACCTATTTCATCAGCGATCGTTTTCTCCATAATACAGAAGTCGCTAATACCAGTGTCAAAAAAAGTTTCAACAGTATGTCCATTGTACTGTGCATCAAATCGGATATATGAACCATCTTTTAGGTTAATCTGCGTATTTCTACCATCCGAAATAACTCTCCTTATCGGCTCAAACTGAAGTTTATATTTAAGTGAGGATATTTTATTTTCTGCTTCGCTTAATTCTTTTACAATGACCTCAGTAGGTAGTGAATAAGGATTCAGCTTCAAATTATCGATACGTCGTTCCATCGTTAAAATTGCCTTATCAAATTGTTGCTTTCCTTCGTAAGTCTCACACAGTCGAAAATAGTATACGCCGACTAGTGGAGCTACGTTGCGCCCATAATCTGGATTACTAATAAATTCTTCGAAATAAATGATGGTGCTATCAGATTGGTTAAATGCTAAAGACATATGCATGTTAAACAATAATTCGAGCGCTTTATTTGGAGGTAACTGATCTTTATACTTTACTTTAAATTCTCGTGCTTCAAAGTTCTTTCCATTCTGCAATAAACTAAAGAGCTCTTGTTCGTAATTGCGATTTATCTGCGCGTATAACAAAACGTTAGCAGATAGAAAAAACAGTATCAATAAAGTTGTTCTCATAATATATAATAGGTAGGACATCTCTACAATTTAACAGCGGTTTTCAATTATTGGTTTTCGCCCAATTACTCACGTAATAATGTACAGCATATGCGTCATCTAGGCAATCTTCCAACTCTTGATTCTCGACCCCAAGTCGAATTTCCTCCGCCTCAAGTCCCGTGAATGGTGAGACAAAATGTGCTGGAATAAGATAAACATCTTGCTTTTCCGTTGGTGTCAATGTCTCGTACAGGCGAATTAGCGCATATGGACCAGTAGTATTAAAGATAGTTAAGTTCTTACTGGTGTATTGTGGTATTAAGGTTGTTCTAGAAAAGACAAATTTAACAATCTTGTGCATAAACGGATGATTAGGAGTACTCATCATCATTGCGTTATTGAACACTCTAAATAAACCGCCGGCGTCTTTCTCAAGAGAAAAGCAACAAGTTTTATTATCTAATATTTCTTCCATAGACCGCATAGATTCATAATCAAAATCCACATACATGCCTCCGATCTTTTCTAAAATCAAATACCGTATAGCATCCCATCGTTGTACATTAAAAGGATATTTCTGATAAACATACCAATGTTCAGGATACTCGCTTTTTACAAATTCAATCATCTTTTTATTGTCCCAATAACAATATTCCCAATCAGGATAGTCCCGCTTCCACGTTTCGCCTAAGGTCTTAAACTCTTTAGGGAGAGGTCCATCTACTCCTGACCATATCTGATGAATAATTTTGGGTATTTTCTGCATAATTATAGAGCGTTTTGTTAATTTTTATTTAGTAATTCTGAAAATTTAAATGTCCTTACTTGTTAGCCAGTTACAGGCTAATTAACTTTTGATGGTAATTATTTTTGCTGTTATATAATCCGCACAATATTAGACTTTGTACATCTGCGTTGACTAACATGTTCTTGTCTGAAAATAAATCCATGCTGCAGATCCAGTCATTAATATTTGTATTGTGTAAATTATAATTGTAAAACGGATAGAATAAAAGTCCTTCCCACGATTTAGCAAGATCTATTTCTAAGGCGCCTTTGTGATCGAACTTTACTATGCTTTTGGAGAGTTTTTCGACCTTTTGATGCAATGCATTTGAGATCGTATTTGTACTATCAATTGATTTCGCTATTTCCAGTGTAGTCCCCAATAGATGTATCAATTTTTGATCAATATTGATCGCTATAATTATCTTAGCAACAATCAACTCAATTAACGCGTTAGCCTTTTCATAATGAGCTTGATTTGCATTTATTTTAATCAAAAAATATAAAACAGAATTTGTGTAGGTGATGCTCTTTGCATCAAAAACGAACTTTTGAGCGTACATTTCCTCACAAATAGTTAAAGCTAGCATCATTGCGTCATCTAAAGGTACCCCCATTTTCAACTTCAAATTTGTCGTCGCAGTTCGGTTGAGTAGATACAATCCAAAGGAAAACACGGAAAAGTCCGATACAAAATCATTAATATTTCTCTGCCTTGATTCTAAGTACATTTTTCTATCCATATCGATGAACACATCACTCGACTCAGGTTCAATAAATTTATCATTAATCAGACTACTTAACCCCATGGTGATTCCACCTATTCCGTTAAAGAATGAAGAGTCTTGACAGTTTTTTAGTTCATGAAAGATGAATTCAATCAAATTATCCGCTAAATCACTATATGACTTAAATCCTACTATCCGTGATGCGTGATACAAAGAAAAAGCAATGCCCATCTTTCCTCCTCCCAAACCGATATTTGAGATATGACCTTCAGCCATCACTAGATGATTAGCTATTTTAGTAATTACTTCTCTCATCTAGTTTATATTTAATAACACTATGAAAAAAACTAGTTAGACGAGGCGCGTAATGATCGAAAGTAAAAAGAACACTTGCTTTTTTTGCATTCTTTGTTAATTTTGACATAAACTTTTCATCTTTAAGCTGAACAATCAAATCCTCGATTTTATTAAAAAGCACTCCATACCCAAGCTCGTCGATCTTAGACTGTATAGCTACGATATGCTCGGAATTATCTTTTAAAATAAGTGGTAGTCCTGCCGCAGCGTAGGTACTCGTGCGGGCCGGAATATTTAAATCATCCCAAGATACATCAAAGATATTCCCGTTGTTTTTACTCTCTATACTGTGAAGCCAGCCAGCATCGTATTTTGAAAACTCCTCAGTCCAATTATGAAGATTAACATGTGGATGAGTGTGGAAATGATCTGGTGCTACTGATTTCATAGCACTATTTAATCCTTCTCTTGAATTATGATAATTTTCTGTATATAGATGCAAATGAATGTCATGAGCAGCAAGCACACGCATATCCTCTGGAGTAATCCCAACCATTCTACCCGTCACTAGGGTGTGTATATGACCATCGCTTGCAGAAAGCTTTTTAGAAGTCTTTTTTTCGAAAAAGTCACCTTTTGGAATGTCTCCATCTAATAGCAAGCTTAAGCCCGCTTTTGGAATAAACGTTTCGATCCAATCTTGTGTCTCTTGATTTAAATAAATCTTGCCATCTGCGTATGCAAACAAGTAAATCAACTTATCCCATGTTCCTTTTCGTAAACAAACAGAAGGACTCTCCTTGAAATGCCAGACAAACGGTATATCAGGAAACTTTTTACGAACTTCATAAGCTAATGGAACAGCTACAAAATTAAGGAGGCCATATATAATATCTGGCTGTATTTCTATAATGCTTTTTTCATAATCTTCGTGTGGAAGGTCTGTGACATTCCCGAAGGGCAACGGTCCCACGGTGTTAAAAGTAAGTTCCGGTTTGGACCATAAGCCATACAATTTATGACCTTCTTGTTCAAGAGCATAAATTCGCTCAGAGTTATATGCTAGTTCTCCTACGATCAAAATCTTTAACGAATTTGGACTGCCATTGCTCCGGTGAGCTCTAAAGTTTCTATATAATTTTTCTTCATCGATAAACTTGTACTTTGACGTTTTCATCTTTACGGGTGTTTTAATCTGATAAAAGGACCTATATTGATTTAACCCTCCTCCAAATCGCTCACCGATTATTTTATGCCTTTGATGTGGATGGTCTGTCCAGAAGCAAGAGATAGTTTTTGTAGGAACAAAACTTCCTTTGTTGATAAGTTTCGACCAATACATATCAAACATACTGTCGGTTACCCATTCGTCTCGCTCTAACCATCTATCTACGGTTTTCTTGTGTGCGGTTTGAACTAACTGCAGAGGCTGGTCTTCTTTTAATCCCATCGATTCGGTATTAGGGATATTAACCATGGTATCATTTATAAAATACCGAAAGCCACTATAAATTAATATAGCTTCAGCATATGCTGTAAATCTTTCCATTAAAGTTTTCAAATGATTTTCATAATAAAAATCATCTGAAGGCAGGTAGGCTATGTAGTCGTATCTTGCAGCTTCTAATCCTTTGTTAAGGGCATATCCCAAACCCATATTAACCTCATTATTAATGTATCTTATTTTGTTATCATCCAATAAATCGGAAATAAAAAAAAGTGTATCGTCTGTAGAACCATCATTTATGATGATAAGCTCCCAATTTGTATATGTTTGTTTTTGCAAACTTAATATTGCGCGCCTGATAAAAGTTGCTTGGTTGTAGGTCGGCATTAAGACTGAAAATCCTCTTTTCATAGATTAAAAAATAATAAATCAACACAAACACCTCTTGAATATAAGTTTGCTAAAACGTTACTTATGTCGTCTCCTTTAAACTCATCATTTGAAGAATTTACTAAAATCATTCTGTTGAAAAATGGTGTTATAACCGACAGGAAATCGTTGAGATGAACATTAGCAACATTCGCCAAATGATGCGGCACAAATTCAATGTATAAATATTTACAGTGTGACAAACAGGTTGCTGACATTTTTAGTGCGGCATACTCAGCTCCTTCTATATCGACAATCATCATATCCGGATAAGGAAGTCCCGTATTTACAACGAAGTCATCCAAACAAATGGTTTGAACCATTGTTTCAGTTGGTTTGTCGTAATTATAAATGAAATGATCGTTGTGTGGCTTTATCTTACTTCCTCCAGTGTTCGCTTTGTTTTGATAAAACAGTGTCGTTCCTTGCTTATCATAAACACCTAAATTATAAATTGAAGCATTTGAAACCTTATTTAGATTCAGGTTAGATTTGAGATATTCAAACGTAGCTGGATTAGCTTCAAAACCTACAACGCTATTCACTACTTTCGACAATGGTATCAAAAGTGTTCCAATATGAGCACCTAGAAAATATATATTAAAATCATCTTTTACTAATCTCTTCAAGAAATTAATTTTGCCCATATCGTATTGTCCATAAAAGCCCAAGCTGCGATTAATTTCAGTGTCTAAAGGATTGGAAATCAGTGCTCCATTATGCGTATCAAAGAGGATGCCTTTGGCAGACGATCCGAATAGCTGTTGGAAACATTTTTCTTGAAAAACACTAATACGATTTAGCAAGTTAAAATGGTTTTTAAATAAGTATTTTTCCTTTTGTTCTTTAAAAAATGGAAATCTCTTAATTGCGTTAATTTTAAACTTCAGTATAAAGATTTTAGCACTTAAAATATTCAGCTTTAAGCCAATCATAATGTTATGTTTTCACTTTCAAAATAGGATCAAGCATGATTCTTTCCTAATGCTAGGATTGGATCATATCCAAAAACTCAATTTTCTTCCTAATTGTATTTACAGCGTTCCAATCATCGCCTTTTAAGACTTATCTCTAAAACTTTCACTTGGACTCGCTTACTTATTCAATATTTGTATCGTTGTTTTTATTCGGCTAACAATTAAATCTCATCCATGAAGATAAATAATTCAATGCAACAATTAAAATACAATTAACCATATAAGTCGCAAATGGTTGTTTTTGAATGTGTTTTTTTTTACTTTGTATTCAAATTAATGAGAAATGAAACTATTTAAACAAGAGGATCTGGATATATTTGTGCGCCTCTCAAAGGATAACCGATTGTGCTATAAATTTCTTTCTGAACTGAAATGGTCAGAAGGCTTTCACTGTAGTCGATGCAAAGGAATAAGCTATATTAAAGGTAAAAAGATTCATAGTCGTAGGTGCAGGAATTGTGGTTACGACGAGTCGGTAACAAGCGGCACGATTTTCCATAAGTTGAAGTTCGATATTTGTAAAGCTATGGCCATGTTTTACGACATAATTAAGATAAAAGAAGGTGTTACCAGTGTCTCGTTGGCTAAACGTTATAACCTAAATCAAAAAACTACTTGGAAATTTCGCCAAAAAGTTTTAAAAGCAAAAGCAAACATTCTTATGCAAGAATTACACACCTGTAATGGAAATCTGAGTTAGGAAATCAATAACCACAACGCGAGGCAGTTAAGTAATTGAGAAAAACAATCCACGTAAAACGGTAACAACTTGGCATATACAGACCCCACCCGGGAAGAGGCATTCCCGCGGATTGATCTACTTGAAATGCAACACTTATTTTACAGCCATTAATAGCTCATTTAACAACCTAAATCGCATCTATAACTGCACTGAACTAACATTTTTATTAAGACGCGTTAACAAAAAAATGGTCATTCCAAATATTATTATTGTCATTATGAAGCCTTCCTATTTATTCAACATTAAATAAATCTAAAAATACATCAGAGACCACCATTCAAGTGCATAAACGTCGAGCGCAAAGGAAGTATGTACTACAATTACTATGGACAAGATATAACCCTTGAAATAATGCAACAAAATTTACATGATCTTCATCTTATTCCGTAAATCGAACATATCTTTACTCAACTTCTCTTCAATAACCTTCGCATAAATCTGTGTAGTTCTGATACTCGTATGTCCCAACATACTGCTAACGGATTCTATCGGAACGCCATTGCTTAATGTGACGGTGGTAGCAAATGTATGTCTGGCAAGATGGAAGGTCAAGTTCTTTGTAATCCCACATATATCTGCAATCTCTTTTAGATATCCGTTCATACGCTGATTGGATATTACGGGAAACAATCGCTGTTCATTGGAAGCTTTAGGGTGGGTTCGATATTTTTCGATTAGAGCTAAAGCGTGTGGAAGTAGTGGAACCTTAACCAAGGTATCCGTCTTTTTACGCTGGGTGTTCAACCAATAACCGCCATCGATCCCTTTTATAACATTAACGTCAGTTAGGTTCATCATATCGACATAGGTAAGCCCCGTGTAACAGCAAAATACGAACATATCCTTAACGGACTGCAAACGTTCAACATAAAAGTCTTTGACCTGTATCTTGCTTAGCTCTTCTTGCGTGAGATACCCACGTTCTATTTTATTGAAATGAAGTTTATACTTCGAAAATGGATCTTTATCTATCCAATCAAACCTCGCAGCCAAATTTACCATTTTACGCAAGCGCTCCATATGCTTCATCACACCGTTATTCGCCAGCTTTTTGTGATGATCAAGCGGTTCAAAGCGCTGTAAATAGCGTTCGAAATCAATAATGAATTTATAAGTTAGTTCGGAAAGTGCTATATCGCCGTTATAGCAGCTTTTGAGGAAGCTCTTAACATACCGTTGTGTTGTATAATAGTTTTTCATTGTACCTTGGGCTAAAGTATCGCTACATTCGCTATTGTGGTACTCCATTAGGCCGCAAAGACTCATAAAACTGTCATCCTTACCAGCAATGGAATTTTTGATAGCTTCAACTGTAACGACCTTACCTTTTTCAACTAAGGTATGATATGCTTCAGCTATCAATGTCCGCATACGATCGATATGGTTATTAAGCTTTACTACTTCTTCGCTCCTGCCCTTCGCTCGGCCTTTTAAGTCGCTCCACTGATCCCGGGATACTTTTCTCTTAAGAGAAATCTCCGCACGCCGACCGTTGGCTGATATCCGGGCATAAACTGATGCCAGTTTACTTTTCTGGCTTTTCGCACTTCGGATAATAAAGTGGATTCCGAAAGTGTTCAAATTTTTAGTGTCCATATATATTCTGTTTTTAATGACAAAATCTATTGACGGCTCTTCGCAATACAGAAAGCTAATCGTGGGACTGAGTAGAAGACAAAGACTTCATACTATAAGTCCCCACGCCGCATCAGACTATGACGCTGCTTATCGCATTGCGAGGTGAATAATTTTCATACGCTAAAATTTACTCACCTAATTGCTCACATTTTTATTGATATTGTTTGCAGGATTCTGCTTCGGAAAAAATAAAAAAACCCGCTTAATCGTGAGATTTGCGGGTTTTGGATCTTACTTATCGTAAGTGTTGTCGGGGTGGCAGGATTCGAACCTACGACCTCCACATCCCAAATGTGGCGCGATACCGGGCTACGCTACACCCCGAAAAGGTATCACCTTTGTTTTGTGTGGCACAAATATACGGCATATTTTATTCCTGTCAAGCTTTTTTTCACGCCACCTTGCTAAAGAGTTCATTGATTGAGAGATAAATTACCGAACAGGGGCAGCGACAAAAAGATGGGACTAATAAAAAAAGTAAAATTCATCTGCATTATATATTTATTTTCACTACCTTTGCACGCACTTGTAAAAGAGTGCGAAGATTATTTGAAAAGTATTTTTTTATTTTAAAAAAAAGCTGTAATATTGCAGTCCGATTTTTACAGGATATAAATCGTTAATAATTACTCAAAATCATGGATTTAGTAAAATTTGTAGAAGAACAAGCGGTAGTAAAAAATGAAAACCCCGCTTTCAAAGCCGGAGATACCATCAGCGTTCATTATAAAATTCGCGAAGGAAATAAAGAGCGTGTTCAGGTGTACCAAGGTGTAGTTATCCAGTTAAACAGCGAAGGTGCTAACGCTACTTTTACCGTTCGTAAAATGTCTAACGGTGTAGGTGTTGAACGTATTTTCCCTGTAAACTCGCCAAACATTCAAAAAATCGAAGTTAATAGCTACGGTAAAGTGCGTCGTGCAAAATTATTCTATTTGCGTGGCCTTACTGGTAAAGCTGCTCGTATCAAAACGAGACGCGTTTAATTTCGCTAACTTCTTCAAACATACGAGAAAGCTTCTATTCGACATAGAAGCTTTTTTTATGCCCTTGCTCCAGCACTGACGCAGCTGCCACCTAACAATTAATAGCCGATTAAAGCAGATTGCCATCAATACAAAATTTATGTTACATTAGCTTTCTATAGGCGTAATTACGTATTTTCAGCCTCGAAAATGATGAAACACTTACTCCCTGCGCTCAGCAGCGCTTTTATATGCTCCCTATCCAGCTTATCGGCTCAAACACCGGATCAAGTCCAATATATGCAGTCGGCCCCAAAAGTATATGCCGCTACCAAGATCAACAGCCCCATCCACATCGATGGCAAGCCCGACGAGGCCGCTTGGCAACAGGCAGCCTGGAGTAACGCCTTCGTTGATATCGAGGGCGAACATAAAAAAGCACCCGCATACCAAAGCAAGATCAAAATGCTATGGGACGAGGAACACCTATATATATATGCGCAACTCGAAGAACCACATGTGTGGGGAGACATCAGTAAGCACGACGCCATCATTTACCACAACAACGACTTTGAGGTATTCGTGAAGCCTTTTGACGACCAAGCCCTGTACTATGAAATCGAGGTAAATGCGCTGAATACCATTATGGATCTGATGATGCCCAAAGCCTACCGCTTGGGAGGCGATGCGATGATGCACTGGGATGTCAAGGGCCTACAATCGGCCGTGCATGTCGAAGGCACCATCAATGATGCCACAGACAGCGACAAGTACTGGACCGTCGAGATGGCTATCCCCTTTCGCTCGCTAACCAGCTACGCACGCAAAGCAATGCCGGCAACCAACAGCTACTGGCGCATCAATTTCTCGCGTGTACAATGGCAACATGAAGTCCAAGACCAAACCTACCAACGCAAAAAAGAAGGCAATAGATTCATCCCGGAAGATAACTGGGTATGGTCACCGATAGGTGTGGTCAATATGCACCATCCAGAACGCTGGGGCTTCATCAAGTTTGTGGAAGCGGAAGAGCGAAATCCTGCATTACCAGCGACATTCGCGCTAGAGAAAGCCGCTTGGAACATCTTCTACCTGCAGCAGGCCTACCAACGACAGAATAAACAGTTTGCAGATAAGATATCCCTGCTACCCTCCTACAGCAAGATCCTACAGGCGGAAAACAGCAAATTACAACATTCGTTTTTATTGAACAAAGCTAAATCCTTTTACAAACTTACGTTGACAGACCCTGCCACGCAGACCACCGTCACATTGGATAGTCACGGAAATTACCATATACACCATGAATAGCAGAAGAAACTTCCTCAAAGCCGCAGGCCTGAGCTTGGCCGCGCTTCAAGTGGGCAGCAAAACACTGCATGCAGCAACGCAGCAAACCCCACTCCCCCTTTTATTTGATGTCTGGCTTTGGACCCGTCCTAACGAGAAAGACAGCGAGGCGCAATTAAAAAAAAGATACAAAGAATACCGAGAGGCAGGCGTCCGCGGTATCTTCTTTGAAGATTACCATCCGCGCCACTTCCAAATAGCGAAAGAACATGGACTAGAAACACACCGTTGGATGTGGACGATGAACCGCGGCGAGAAAGATCTACTGGCTCAACATCCCGAGTATTACGCGGTAAGCCGCTCGGGGAAATCCTGTGCCACCAATCCACCATACGTGGGCTACTACCGCTTCCTTTGCCCATCGCATCCCGATGTGCCGAAATATCTTGAGGAGAAAGCACGCGAGCAACTGGCCAAGGAGGATGTCGACGGACTACACCTCGACTATATTCGCTACCCCGACGTGGTGTTACCCGTCAATCTCTGGCAAAACTACAACCTCGACCAATCGACAGAATTGGCGGATTACGATTTCTGCTACAGCGAATTCAGCAAAGCCGCATTCCTAAAAGAAACAGGCATCGATATCGACAAGGTCGAACGTCCGGAACAAAGCCTTTCTTGGCGTTCGTTCCGTTACGGACAGATCACCAAAATCGTGAACCGTATATGCACAGCGGCCGAGGAATACAAGAAACCGGTCACCGCAGCCGTATTCCCGACACCTGATCTGGCACGTAGAATCGTGCGTCAAGACTGGCCGAGCTGGAACCTCTCTGGCGTTTTCCCGATGATATATCACGGTTTTTACAAGGAACCGATCCATTGGATAGGCACAGCCGTAGCCGAAGGCGTACAAAGCTTAAAAGGCAAATACCCCTTATACGCAGGGCTCTACCTGCCGGACTTCAAAAATCACGACGAGCTTAAAGCAGGCATCCTGCTCGCCAAGGATAACGGTGCCGCCGGCGTCTCCCTTTTTGGTGAAGCCGACTTCGACGCTGCCACAATCCAGTTGTTGCGCGCACTGAAATAGCCCACTTTTCCGCAAGATGCTAGACATAAGCATCTTGCGGAAAAAAGATACCGAACCATGCAGCAAAACCGACGAACGACGACCACAGATAAACAATTTTTAAATTTCGGTTAGTCTCCAAAAAAACCTATCTTTGTATCCCGTACATAAAGCAGATTTAGGGTCCTTATTTTGACCCAAAATAGTTGAAATTCCATTATTGCTATGAGTAAATATATCTTCGTTACGGGCGGCGTAACCTCGTCGTTGGGAAAGGGCATTGTTGCGGCATCGCTTGCCAAACTTCTTCAAGCTCGCGGTTTTAAAGTGACCATCCAAAAGTTTGACCCTTACATCAACATCGATCCAGGAACATTAAACCCTTACGAACACGGCGAGTGCTATGTAACCGAAGATGGTGCAGAAACGGATCTAGATCTTGGGCATTACGAACGTTTCCTTAATGTAGCCACTTCTCAAGCAAACAATGTTACCACCGGACGTATTTACCAACATGTGATCGAGCAGGAACGTGCTGGCGCCTATCTGGGAAAAACGGTACAGGTTGTTCCGCACATCACCGACGAAATCAAGCGACGCATGCAGTTGCTTGGGCAAACCGGCGAGTATGACATCGTCATCACCGAGCTAGGCGGCACCGTGGGCGATATTGAATCGCTGCCTTTCATAGAAGCGGTGAGACAACTACGTTGGGAACTGGGCAACAGCGACTCGCTAGTGATCCACCTGACCTTGGTGCCCTACCTTGCTGCCGCGGGTGAACTCAAAACAAAACCTACACAACATTCGGTCAAAACCCTCTTGGAATACGGTATACAACCGGATATTTTGGTATGCCGTACCGAGCATAAATTAAACCAAGATATCCGTAAGAAACTTGCACAATTCTGTAATGTAAACATCAATGCCGTAGTGGAATCCATCGATGCCCCTACGATCTATGATGTTCCGCTGAACATGCTTCGCGAGCAATTGGACAAAACGGCCTTGACCAAGCTTAAATTGTCGACGAAACAAGAGCCGGATCTGGAAAGCTGGAAAGCGTTCTTGGGCAAGCTTAAAAACCCAACAAACGAAGTGCAGATTGGACTTGTCGGCAAATATGTGGAGCTACCCGATGCTTATAAATCCATCACCGAAGCCTTTATCCACGCCGGAGCGATCAACGAAACGAAGGTCAAAGTAAAGTATATTGCTGCCGAAAGCGTCAACAATGAAAACGTGCAGGAGAAATTGAAGGATCTGCACGGCGTATTGGTTGCTCCGGGCTTTGGCGAACGCGGATTGGAAGGAAAGCTTGCTGCCATACAGTATGTGCGCGAAAACAAAATCCCATTCTTTGGTATATGTTTGGGTATGCAATGTTCGGTTATCGAATTTGGTAGAAACGTGCTCGGCCTCAAAGGCGCAAACAGTTTTGAAATGGACGAGAAGACCGCACACCCGGTGATCAACCTGATGGAAGAACAGAAGACCATTAAGAATATGGGCGGAACGATGCGCTTGGGCGCCTACGATTGCGAAATCAAAAAAGGATCCAAAGCATTTGGTGTTTATGGCAAGTCGAAGATCTCCGAAAGACACAGACATCGCTATGAATTCAACAATGCTTACCTTAAACAATATGAAGAGGCAGGGATGGTCGCCTCAGGCATCAACCCCAAGACGGGCTTAGTGGAAATTGTGGAGCTAAAAAACCACCCTTTCTTCGTGGCAGGACAATTTCATCCAGAATTAAAGTCTACGGTAGCAAATCCTCACCCACTTTTTGTTAGCTTTGTAGCCGCTTCTTTAGCCAATAAAAAAGGCTAACGACTGGCATTGTAAGAATTTGAAAATTAAAATAGTAAAAATGGATAGAAATACCCTGATTGGATTAGTATTGATTTTTGGAATTTTGGCGGGCTCATTTTATTTAATGAAGCCTTCAGAACAAGAATTAAAGCAGGAGCAAAAGCTTCAGGATTCAATTAAAAGAGCCAAAGAAGGATTAACGCCCTTGGTCGACAGCGTAAAGGCCAATACACCTGCCGTCATTGACTCTTCTGCCGTGCTTAGCCAGCCATTCGGCGCTGGACGCTTGGGTCAGGAGCAAGTGTTGACTTTGGAAAACGAAAAACTAATCGCCAAAATCAGCTCTAAAGGCGGACAAATAAAATCAGTACAACTGAAAGGGCAAACGAACTTCGACGGCAAGCCTTTAATGGTATTGGAAGAAAACTACAACAACTTCGGTTTTGTTTTTAAAGCCAATGGTGAAAACATCAACACCAGCAACCTTAACTTTACTCCACAGGCCAATAGTGTATCCGTAAGCGGTGAAAATGCGCAGTCCATCAGTTTCCGATTGAACTACAGCGAGACGCAATACTTGGAGTACACCTACTCCATCAAGGGCAACGACTACAGCTTAGGGCTGGATGTAAAAGCCGTAGGTATCCAAAACCTCATGGATGTAAAAACTAGGGCCATTGCGCTAAACTGGGAAAGCACACTGCTCCAAAAAGAACTTAACGGTAAGTCGGAACGCGAAAAATCCACGATCTTCTTTAAGGAGGTGGCAGGGAATGTAGACCATCTTTCAGAGAGCAGCGACGATAAGGAAAAACTGGAAGAGAAGGTTAACTGGATCGCTTTCAAACAACATTTCTTCTCCGCGGTATTGACATCCAACCAGCCGTTGACCAATACGGAATTGGCGGTCAACTCGGATACCAACCCGAAAATTGTCAAACACTATAAGGCTACTGCCGATCTAGAATTTGCCGCACAGAAAGACAACCAATATTCCTTCAACTTCTTCTTTGGGCCGAACCAGTACAAAGTATTGAAAGCGCAAGGAAACGATTTTCAGCAGATCATCAACATGGGCTGGGGACCAATGGGCTGGATCAATAAGTTCATCACCGTGCCTATCTTCGACTTTCTTGATGGGTTTGCATTGAGCTATGGAATCATCATCTTAATCTTAACCATCTTCCTCAAAGGGGTATTGTTCCCGTTGACATACAAATCTTACCAATCTATGGCCAAGATGCGTGTATTGAAACCACAACTGGATGAAATCAAAGAAAAAGTAGGTGAAGATAACCCCATGCTTTTGCAACAAGAACAGATGAAGCTCTACAAGCAAGCCGGAGTAAATCCATTGGGTGGATGTCTACCCTTGGTGCTACAGATGCCATTTACGCTTGCCTTCTTCTTCTTCTTCCCCAACTTGTTCGAACTACGTGGCGAAAGCTTCCTATGGATCAAAGATTTGTCTACCTACGATGCGGCAATCACATTTCCGGCAATCTTTGGTATCAACCACATTTCTTTGATGTGCGTGTTGATGACCTTAACCACATTATTGACAACTTGGTACAACAACTCCACTTCGGGTGCAGCAAACAACCAGATGAAATACATTGGTTATATTATGCCGTTGATTTTCTTCTTTGTATTGAACAACTTCCCTGCAGGTTTGAACTATTACTACTTCCTTGCAGCCGTGTTCACGTTCTTAACGCAGGTGCTTATCCGTCAATTCGTTGACGACGAAAAGATCCTCGCGAAAATCGAATCAAACAAAAAGAACCCGAAAGTGCAGAAAAAATCATCGTTCCAACAAAAAATGGAAGAGATGATGCGCCAACAGCAAGCCACACAGCAGAAGAAAAAGTAAACCTGCTAACAGATAAAATAAGAAGAGCTCGGAAATTTCCGAGCTCTTCTTATTTTTAATGACGTAGTCCTTTCGCCTCGCTTATTTTGTAGGTTTTTCAAATCCGTCTTTTGTAGCTTTCTGTGCCATCTCATCCACACGTTTCTGTGTATCAGGGTGAGAAGAGAAAAGCTTCTTAGTCATCCCACCATCCGATGCTCCGCCGGACAACTCCACCAAGCGCTCGAAGGCCATGGACATATACCAAGGGTTCACCTTGTTATCTTTCAAAAATTGATAGCCATAGTTGTCTGCAGCACTCTCCTGCTTGCGCGAGAAGCTCATATTTGCCACTTGCTCGCCAAGCTCACCCAATTGCGAATCTGACAATGCAGCGGCGGCACCTCCCTGCGAGGAAACACCATCTTTCAATGCAGAAGTCATCAATGCAGATTTAAACGCATCGCGCGAGTCCGTATTTTTCACATGCCCGATCTCATGCCCTATCACGCCTAACACCTCGTTATCACTCATCGTCTGCATCAGTCCGGCACATACCCGAACGCTTCCATCTGCACAAGCGAAGGCATTCACATCTCTAACTAGATAAACTTTGTAATTTAAGTTTAGCCCATCGTAATTCTGCAGGTTTGCCGTCAGCTTCTTTAAGCGGATAGCAAATTCATCATCTTCAGGCGCCACCGGATTATTCTCATCCATCCACTCGACATACTCCTTGGTATAAGCTATGACATCCTCATTTGATAGCGTTACCGCTTTAACAGCTTTCGCTGCCGCGCCTACCGACTTGGTGTTAATCTTAATTTGTGCAAAGGAGGCCGAGCTCATCAAGAGCACAGAAGCGCTTAATAAAATGTGTTTGGTATTCATGTTACTAATTTTTCTAAAACATCAGGTTATTTACTGCCCAACCTGTAACAAATATGATACCAACTAAGCCTACAATGCATACATAAATCCAAAAGCCTGTACTTTATTAAACAAAGGCACTAAAGCCTGTAATACTCCGTCCCACGATAAGCGAGTTGATCTCTTTCGTGCCCTCATAGGAATAGATAGCTTCCGCATCCGCTAAAAAGCGCGCCACATTGTATTCCAACAAGATGCCATTACCACCCATTACCTCACGTGCCCGTGAAACAATATCACGCGTACGAAGCGTACAGAAGACCTTCGCCAGAGAAGCATGCTCGTCCTTGAGCTTGCCTTCGTCCTGCAACTCCGAGAGCCGGAATACCAAGGTTTGCATGGCTGTCAAATTGGAGAGCATCTCCACGAGATGGTTTTGGATAAGCTGGAAGGAAGCAATAGGTTTCCCAAATTGCTTTCGCTGTAGCGTATACTCCAACGCATTCTCGTAGGCACCGCGAGCACATCCTACAGCCATCCAAGCCACGCCAGCACGCGTCATTTGAAGTACCTTTGCCGTATCCTTAAAGCTATTTGCCTCCGGCAAACGATCTGCCTCCGGGATAAGGCAGTCCGTTAGGGTGATTAAACCGTTCTGCACAATACGGAGCGCCATCTTGCCCTTTATCTTTTCCACGGCGAAGCCCGGATTTTCTTTGCGCACGATAAAGCCTTTCACCTGCCCATCGTCTAGGTCGCGTGCCCAAATGATGGTGATATCAGAAAAGGTAGAATTTCCGATCCACTTCTTTTGTCCATTCAGAACCCAACCCTCGGCCGTTTTTTTACAGGTGGTAGTCAAACCTCCCGCTGTGGCGGACCCTACTTCCGGCTCGGTCAACCCAAACGCACCGATCGTCTCCAAACGTTGCATTTTCGGAAGCCACTCCTGCTTTTGCTCCTCCGATCCGCACGTATAGATAGACCCCATTGCCAAACCACTCTGCACACCTAAAAATGTTGCTATAGACGGGTCTATCCGACCAAACTCAGCAGCGATGATTCCGTCCATTAGGGAAGATCCTCCCGCACAACCATAGCCCTCATATACATAGCCACAGACATTGAGCGCTGCCAATTTGGGAATGATTTCGAATGGAAACTCGTCGTGCAGCCAATATTTGTTGACGATAGGCTTGATCTCTGTTTCCAAAAAATCACGCACCCGCAGCTGCAATGCCCTATCTTCTGGCGATAGCTTAGCCTCTACGGCATAGAAATCCGCATTGATGGGTGGCGCCTCTCGTTTCTTGCCCGAGCTGGTTAACATCTTCATCAAACCTTTCAACTGATTATCTTCCATCTTGGAAACAGCCTTCATAACAGCGGGCAAATCAACCTTCTGCGAAAGCTTCTCGATCTGCTCCAGATCAACAGAACGCAATAACTGAATAATATTTTTGAGCTTCTTTATCATGGTTTAACACGGTATTATATATAGTTGTAACATTTTTTTTATGAAAATTGTTTTTTATTGTTGCAATTCAGTAAAACAGTCTTATATTTGCCCCGGCTTTCAGCGAAAGAATACAAGCTAAAGAAGTGAAAACCAAAGCGTTCAACTTTTTTTTATTTTTTTTCTGAAAGTAGGGTTACCTTTTTAGGTTACCGGTATAAAAGGATAAATAAACAAATTTGTTTCAATTAAAATAGAAGATTAAAAGATGAAAAATTTATTCAAATTCGGATTTTTAGGTTTAGCTTTAACTATCGCTTTCGCTGCTTGTGGTGGTGCAGAAACTAAATCAGAAGAAGCTGCTGATTCTTTGGCTACTGAAGTTCAGAACTCTACTGACTCTGTTGCTGATTCTTTGAACAACGTTGCTGATTCAGTAAAATCTACTGGTGATTCAATCGCTGATTCTTTGAAAAACGTTCAGTAATCCGAACCGTATTTAAAGATACTTTAAAACCCGCACTATAGTGCGGGTTTTCTTTTTATACGGCTATTCTAACCTCCTTGTCCACGAGTTTTCTTATTTTTGTCAAATGCTATGGCGCAGCGTTTCAATGGCGCCGCACAAATAGCCATAGATAGTTATATTTTTATTTTCATTTTGATCATGAGTTTATCGCCTTTAACCGCTGTCACGCCTATAGACGGACGCTATTATAACGCAACGAGCGACCTTTCTGCTTACTTCTCAGAATTCGCATTGATTAAATACCGCGTGCTTGTCGAGGTAGAATATTTTATTGCACTATCCCAATCGGGCATTCCCCAATTGGCACACTTCGATGGATCGCTCAACGATCGACTACGTCAAATCTATCAAAATTTCACGCTTGAAGATGCGCAGTGGATTAAGGATAAAGAGAAGATCACCAACCACGATGTCAAGGCCGTTGAATATTTCTTGAAGCACGAATTCGAGAAGCTTGGCCTACATGACTCCTTGGAGTTTATACATTTTGGACTGACCTCGCAGGATATCAATAATACCGCGATCCCCTACTCTTGGAAAGAGGCCTTCCAAAACGTGTATCTTCCGCAAATCGAAGAGCTGTTGACAGAATTGAAGGATCTTTCTTCCCAGTGGACAGCCATTCCTATGCTAGCACGCACGCACGGACAGCCCGCTTCACCGACTCGCTTGGGCAAAGAAGTGAACGTATTCATCGAACGTATAGAGAAACAACTTGATGGGCTAAAGCAAGTTCCTTACTCGGCCAAATTTGGTGGTGCCACCGGCAATTTCAATGCGCACCATGTAGCCTACCCAGAAACGGACTGGGTATCTTTTGGGAATGCATTTGTCAACGACGCGTTGGGATTATCGCGTTCACAAACCACTACCCAAATCGAACATTATGATAATTTTGCGGCAAGCTGTGATGGCTTCAAACGCATAAATAACATCTTGATCGACCTTTGTCGTGACATGTGGACCTACATCTCCATGGAATATTTCAAACAGAAGATCACTGCAGGACAAATCGGCTCCTCGGCCATGCCACATAAGGTGAATCCGATCGACTTTGAAAATGCAGAAGGCAATTTAGGCTTGGCCAATGCACTCTTTGAACATTTGGCAGCTAAACTTCCTATCTCGCGTCTACAGCGCGATTTAACGGATTCCACGGTACTTCGTAATATCGGCGTCCCCTTTGCACACACCCTTATCGCTATCAAATCTGCTCTGCGTGGATTGCGTAAGCTCATACTGAATGAGGCTGCGTTGCAAGCTGATTTGGAAAACAACTGGGCTGTTGTGGCCGAAGCCATACAAACGATTCTTCGTCGCGAGGGATACCCTAAGCCCTATGAAGCGTTGAAAGATCTCACACGAACCAATACACATGTCACCCAAGAAACCATTGCGCAATTTGTGGACGGTCTAAACGTATCCGAAGCTATCAAAAACGAAATAAAGGCCATATCGCCAAGCAACTACACCGGTGTAAGCCTGTAAGCTTTGACGTGAAGATGACCAGCAACAGCTACTTTTGATTTATATTTGTTCATTATATAAGAAAACATGGCAACGATCAACGTATATACAGAATCCACTCCCAACCCTTCTACTATGAAGTTTTTGGTCAACAAGCTGTTGATCAATGGAAGTTTGGATTACCCCAATAAAGAGAAAGCACAGGAATCCGATTTCGCTAGAGAACTGTTCAAGTTCAACTTTGTGGAGGGTGTATTCTTTGCAAGCAACTTTGTTACGATCACCAAGACCGAAGGTGTAGAATGGTCCGATATCGAGCCCCTATTAAAGGATTTCGTTAAGGGAGCTGTAGAATCAGAGCTATCGGTAAAGCCTGTAGAGCACTCTGAGGATGTCAATTTTGAAGGTACCGAAGTGGAAGTAAAAATCCAACAGGTGCTGCACGATTACGTTCGCCCAGCCGTGGAGCAAGACGGTGGAGCAATAGCCTACAAAGCTTTCGAAAATGGCATTGTTACCGTGGAGTTACGCGGATCATGCAGCGGATGTCCATCGTCAACCATTACGCTGAAAGCCGGAATTGAAGGTTTATTGAAGCGTATGGTACCCGAAGTAGAAGAAGTAGTCGCCGAAGCGATGTAATTTTTGACGCTATTCATAAGGGAAAGGAAGACATGGTCTTCCTTTTTTGCGTTCTACTAATTCGTTTTACCTCATGTTCAATTGCTATGACCCACTGAACTCCCCCCTACAATGCATGCCAAAAAGCACACAAAAAGCACTGTTTTTCCTATTTTAGTACGCTTTTTTTGCCCACTACACCACTAAAAATCATTACCTTTACGATTAAAATAATCGAAATATTATATTAAAAAATGAGTGCAGATATCAACAAACTTGAACAGATCGCTTCACAGGTAAGACGCGACATCGTTCGTATGGTACATGCTTGTCAGTCTGGTCACCCAGGAGGCTCGCTCGGTTGTACAGATTACTTCGTAGCCCTTTACTTCCATGCGATGAAACATGATCCAAGCTTCAACATGAATGGTGTAAACGAAGATTTATTCTTCTTGTCGAACGGTCACATTTCACCTGTTTTCTACAGTACCTTGGCGCGTGCAGGTTACTTCCCAGCGAGCGAATTGAGTACCTTTAGAAAAATAGATTCTAGACTACAGGGACACCCGACTACCCACGAACATCTTCCAGGTATCCGTATCGCTTCTGGTTCATTAGGACAAGGCTTATCTGTTTCCATTGGTGCTGCTCAGGCAAAAAAACTAAATAAGGATAACAGCTTAGTATACGTATTGATGGGCGATGGTGAATTGCAGGAAGGCCAAGTTTGGGAAGCTGCACTCTATGCGCCGCACAACAAAATTGACAACCTGATTGCTGCCGTAGATTACAACGGTGCACAGATCGACGGTTCCACCGAGCAAGTATTATCGCTGGGTAACCTACGTGCGAAATGGGAAGCCTTTGGTTGGGATGTACTCGACGTAGAAAAAGGAAATGATATGGCATCGGTCGTCCAAGGACTTGAAGAGGCTAAATCTCGCACAGGAAAAGGAAAGCCGGTTGTTATTTTATTGCATACCGAAATGGGTAACGGTGTCGATTACATGATGGGATCGCATAAATGGCACGGTGTGGCTCCTAACGACGAGCAGTTGGAGTTGGCGCTAAATCAATTGCCTAGAACCATCGGAGATTATTAATCAGATATTAGACCCTAGTACCCGTTGGTAGGCCTTGTTATCTCCATACATGCCTA
The DNA here is from genome assembly GCF_033955345.1 of Sphingobacterium bambusae. NCBI lineage: Bacteria > Pseudomonadati > Bacteroidota > Sphingobacteriia > Sphingobacteriales > Sphingobacteriaceae > Sphingobacterium > Sphingobacterium bambusae. The sequence continues at coordinate 3,833,016 of NZ_CP138332.1, read as the reverse complement.
TTGTATGACGACGTACTAATCAATGCTACAAGAATGAAAAAATACACATACACTGAATCAAAAGATACACGTTCAGGTTTCGGCGCAGGACTATTGGAAGCCGGAAAACAAAACGAAAATGTGGTTGCCCTGTGTGCCGACCTTATTGGCTCGCTAAAAATGAATGATTTCATCAAGGAATTTCCAGAACGCTTTTTCCAAATAGGTATCGCTGAAGCGAACATGATGGGCATTGCAGCTGGTTTGACTATTGGTGGAAAAATTCCGTTTACGGGTACCTTTGCCAACTTCTCTACAGGTCGCGTTTACGATCAGATTCGTCAATCAATCGCCTACTCTGACAAAAACGTAAAAATCTGTGCATCACATGCCGGCCTTACGCTAGGTGAAGATGGTGCTACCCACCAAATATTGGAAGATATCGGGCTCATGAAAATGCTTCCAGGCATGACCGTGATTAACCCTTGCGACTTCAACCAAACGAAAGCGGCAACCATAGCTATTTCAAAATATGAAGGTCCTGTTTACCTCCGATTCGGACGCCCTGTTGTACCTAACTTTACACCAGCCGATCAAACATTTGAAATCGGTAAAGCTGTGCTATTGAACGAAGGTACCGACGTGACCATCATTGCTACGGGACACTTGGTATGGGAAGCTATCCAAGCAGGCGAAGAGCTGGAAAAACTAGGTATCAATGCGGAAATTATCAATATCCATACCATCAAACCATTGGACGAAGAGGCTGTATTGAAATCAATTACCAAAACAGGCTGCGTCGTTACTGCCGAAGAACACAATAGACTAGGCGGTTTGGGTGATAGCGTGGCACAGTTATTGGCGACTAAAAAACCGACTCCGCAAGAGTTTGTGGCTGTAAACGATAGCTTCGGCGAATCGGGAACACCAGCTCAGCTTATGGAAAAGTATGGCCTAAATGCTAGTTCCATCGTTGCTGCAGCGCGTAAAGTAATCGCTAGAAAATAATAGTTTAAAGAATAAATGGAAGACGCCTTAATCATATCAAAATTTGCTGATGAACGCACACGCGAAGAGGCGTTTGGCTATTTACTTCAAAAATACCAACAAAAAATATACTGGCACGTTCGCCGCATGGTGATCGACCACGATGATGCAGACGATGTGGTGCAGGATATATTTATTAAGGTGTGGCGCAACCTAGAGAAATTCCGGGAAGACGCACAGCTATACACATGGCTATATCGTATCGCGACGAACGAGTGTATCACCTTTTTAAACAAGAAAAAACAGAAGCAGAACCTGTCGTTAGATGACGACAGTTCTGCTTACTTAGCCGATACCCTAGCGGAAGGGAGTTATTTCAACGGCGACAAGGCGCAAATGAAACTGCAGCAGGCCTTGTTGAAGCTGCCGGAAAAACAACGGTTGGTATTTAACATGAAGTATTTTGAGGATCTGAAGTACGACGAGATTTCCGAAATCCTCGGGACAAGTGTTGGTGCCCTAAAAGCATCCTACCATTTGGCCGTAAAAAAAATAGAGAACTTTTTTTCTTCGAGTGATTAAACCTTTGTCGCATTCGCTACTCTAAAAATAGACTATGAAGGAAAATAACACATATCATGAGGGAATGGAAGGCGCAAATCTACCGGAATCTTTACGTGTAAATCCTTTTTCAGTACCTACGGACTATTTTGAGACGCTAACATCCACGATCAAGGCGCAGATAGGACTAGAAGGAAAAGTACCTCCGGAAGCGCAAGCATTCTCGGTGCCCGATGCTTACTTCGGACAACTGACCGAGCGTATCACTGCCCAAGTAGCGCTTGCCAAACCCGATGAAGAAGCGCAGTCTTGGAGCACACCAGCAAGCTATTTCGAGACACTTCAGGAAACTATTCAATCCCGTATCAAGATAGAAACAACATTCCAGGAGCAAGAAAGCTTTGTTGCACCTGCAGGTTATTTCGAATCCTTGGGTGAACGTATACAGGGGAAAGTTTTTGAAGACAACTTACGCAGTACAGTAGCTGTGGATGGCTTCACCGCACCTACACTGTATTTTGAAAAACTTACAGCAAACATCACCGCGAAAGTAAAGGCTACTTCTGCAGAAACAGTTGTGGAAGATAAGCCCGTCCGCCGTATGTATGCACAACGATGGATACAGTATGCCGCTGCGGCCTGTGTAGCAACAGTTCTAGGTACGGCTTCTTACAATGCTATCATAGAACACAATGAGGTTGATGTTACCGAAACACATCTAGCCGCCATTGAAGAAGAGGAAATTGTCAATTACCTCACATCTTCCAAAGGCAATGATGATTTGCTCTATATCATGGAATATATTTATCAACCTGCAGAGTCGGAAGGCGTTTGCAGTAAGATAAAGGAAGATGATATCGAAGACTATTTAAATTACACACTATAATGTTACGTTTTAGACATTTATCAATCACCTTAAGTATGCTGTTGTTCTACGTGCTTTGCGTCAATGCTCAGCAGCGTGATTCCAAACGCTTCGCAGCAATAGAAAACGAAAAGGTGGCCTATATCACGAAAGAATTGAATCTGTCGCAGGCAGAGGCACAGCGCTTTTTTCCGGTGTACAATCAGTACAACAAGGAGATGTGGGCATTGAAATCTGAAAAAACAGGATCGTCGGCAGATGCTCCGCGTGGCGCAAGTTCGTTTAACGGGTCGGGTAGACGCGATGTGCTCTCCTATGATGCCAAAGAGCTGGAGGTAAAAAAAGAATACCGTAAAAAATTTGCCGAGGTAATCGGAAATTCACGCGCCTCGCAGTTTTTTGAAATAGAACAAAACTTTAGAGAGCTCCTTTACAAAGAGCTGCAACGAAGAAATAAATAAAAGAAGCTACACCATAGCTTCTTTTTTTGTACTGTACATTTGGGCTCCCCCCCCTTTCTTAATGGCAACACTGGCTTACTAAAAAGATAATGGTTATTTTTGAACCTTTCCTTTATAAAAACAATGATCAGCAATAGAGAACTTTTTTTACAAAACACGGCGCAAACCTCGTCCTCTCCTCGATTGGTGGAAGTGGATAAAGCCGAAGGTGTTTACCTATACGGACCGCAAGGCGAGCGCTACATGGACCTGGTATCGGGATTCAATGTGAGCAACATTGGGCATCGTCATCCCAAGGTGCTGGAAGCCCTGCAGCAACAAATGGAGAAGTACCTACATGTTACGGTATACGGCGAGTTTGTGCAGGCTCCACAGGTGATGTTTGCGACCGAGTTGCTCGCAGTGCTCCCGTCGAGCTTTGCCTCTGTTTACTTCACCAATAGTGGAGCCGAAGCCGTGGAAGGTTCCATGAAAATTGCCAAGAAATTCACCGGACGTCGGCAGATCATTGCTGCTGAAAAAGCCTATCACGGGAGTACGCAAGGGGCATTGAGCCTAATCGGAAACGATGCATACCGCTCGGCCTATGCTCCGCTATTGCCGGAAATCGATTTTATACGCTTCAATGACCGAAGCACACTGGACAAAATAAACCATGAAACGGCGGCGGTCATTATCGAAGCCGTGCAGGGCGAAGCTGGCGTGCGCGTGCCCGATCTCGACTTTATCCGGGCGCTGCGCCAAAAATGTAATGAAACGGGTACTTTGCTGATCTTTGATGAGATACAAACGGGCTTCGGCAGAACGGGAAAAATGTTTGCCTTTGAGCACTTTGACGTAGTGCCTGATATCCTGATGCTGGCCAAAGGAATAGGTGGAGGCATGCCTCTTGGCGCCTTTGTAGCGAGAAAAGAAGTGATGGATGTTATCAAAGATAATCCCATGCTGGGACATATCACCACCTTCGGCGGACATCCAATGAGCTGTGCTGCAGCACGCGCTTCTCTACAGGTGATCCAAGAAGAACAATTGCTCGATGCCGTACCTGAAAAAGCAGCGCGCTTCCGCGAACTTCTGGACAGCCCAAAGATCAAAGAAATAAGAGGACTAGGTTTGATGATGTGCATACAACTGGAATCCTTTGACCAAGTCTATGCGGTAAGCAATTACTGTGCAGGACAAGGGATTATGATCGATTGGTATCTACACTGCGAAACCGCTTTGCGCGTTGCCCCACCACTTACGATCACGCTCCCTGAAATTGAGGATGCTTGTAAAATTATTCGTACAGCCATTGAAAAGTTCTGTTAAAAGTTCTATTTTTAGCATACATAAAACAGCTGTAAACCTATGGAATCAAGAAGAAATTTTTTAGCCAAGAGCCTACTATCGTTGGGGGCTGCAACATTGGGCGCCAAAAGCCTCCTTGCAGCAGAAACAACAGCCAAGCCCAGCGGCAAGATAAGTGTACAAACGAACGATATCATCCTATTTCAGGGCGATTCGATTACCGACGCGGGTCGTAAACGAGAGCAGACGCAAGCCAATGACACTGCAGCCTTCGGAAATGGCTATGCGCTGCTTGCAGGCAGCACCCTCCTCAATAGATATGCTGATAAAAATATTCAGGTGTACAACCGGGGAATCAGTGGCAACAGGGTGCCCGATCTTGTCAAACGCTGGGATAATGATGCACTAGCACTAAAACCAACGATACTCAGCATCCTGATTGGCGTGAACGACTTTTGGCGAACAAAAGATAGTGGTGCACAAAACAGCTCCACCCAATACAAAGAACAATACCAGCAATTGCTTGAAACAACCTTGAAAGCATTGCCCAACGTAAAATTGATTATTGGTGAGCCCTTTGGCGTAAAAGGTGTGAAACACGTAAAAGACAACTGGTATCCTGATTTCTTAGGCTATCAGCAGGCGGCAAAAGAAATCGCCAAGGAATTCAATGCCGTTTTTCTACCTTACCAGTCCGTGTTTGACAAAGCTGCAAGCCGCGGCGCAGGCAACTATTGGACGACAGATGGTGTGCACACCTCCATGGCCGGTGCCAATCTCATGGCGCAAGCTTGGCTCGACCTCATCAAGTAAATGTCATATAGCGTTGTCTGGCAAGGCCGATTTACCAGACAACGCCTTTTTATGACACTATACCAACCACAAAATAGCTAGTTTTGTCTTTCTATGAAAATATACTGGGCTATACTGATCTTTTTGGTTGTTTCCTGTACCACCCCATCCGAACCGCTAGGCGTATCCTTCTATTCTTGGAAAACAACATGGAAACTCAGCGACAAAGAAGAGCAACTGTTGCGAGACAACAAAAGTTCCCGTCTATACGTTCGCTATTTTGATGTAGGCCTGCAGCGCGGAGAACCCTTCCCTATAAGCCCCGTGGTCTTCAAATCCATACCTAAGCAAGACATCGTACCTGTGGTCTACATCAAAAATGAAGTACTGCTAAACCCCGATACGGATGTAAAGCTTCTTGCCGATCGGATCTTAGCCTACGTCGAGCAGATTAATAAGCACTATGGCATCACAGCCCCTGAACTTCAACTAGACTGTGACTGGAGCCTAAAGAGCAAATCCGCTTTTTTTTTACTTGTCAAAGAAATGAAGACAAAATGGACTGCCCTACTCTCCTGCACCATACGCCTGCATCAGGTAAAATATGCAGAAAAGACCGGTATTCCGCCGGTCGATTACGGCGTACTGATGTATTACAATATCGGTACGATTTCGGCAAATCAAGTTAACTCCATTTATGACCGGCGGGTTGCGGCTGGCTACATACCAAGCTTGGTCAAGTACCCACTGCCTTTAAAGATTGCACTGCCCATCTTTTCTTGGGGCGTCCATCTTCGGCAGGGAAAAGTGATCAACCTGATCAACCGCCTAGGAGAAGAGGAAGTAACTGGGAATTCGGCATTTCGAAAGACAGAAAACGGAAAATTCAAAATAGAGCGAGAAGGACATTATTTTGGTCAGCTATTTGCTGCTGGAGATGAGATAAAGTTGGAAAGTATCCGCCCCGACATGTTGCTCGAGATGGCGAGCGACCTCAAGCGGTACCTCAAGCACCAGCCTACTGAAATTATCTTTTACGATTTAGATCAAACGAATATTCGTCGCTATGACAAGGACATTTTTCAAGAAACTGCTAGTCGCTTCCGTTAGTGTATTGGCACTGGGAATCGGCATTTATGCTTATGCCTGCGCCGATGGCTGGTGGGGCTACTCCTACGTATCCTCTTTTACGCCCGAGGCTTTTGCCGATGACTCCTACAAGCCGTTATTTTACGCTCCCGAAGAGAAATTCTACGATTATGCGCAACTGGAATATATCGAAAAAGATAAGGACAACATCCTCGCAGATTGGCAGCAGTATCTCGGGGCTGCATTGCCGAAAAATAAGATTACGTTTTACCTGATGAACGACTCGTCCGCCACAGAGATCGAGCAGCTCTACCGAGAGCTACAAGGCAACGCTACGCAGCGATCAGGTCTTCTCGCCTCGAAAAAAACACAGAACTTTGTACAGTTTTTACATTATGCCAAGGCTATAGAAGCCTCCTCTACAACAACCTTTTCCTCTTGGGATTATGAAGACCGTATCGTTGTTCAAACCCAATCGTCCCTTGTGGAGGACATCGAGACTTTTTATCAAAACTTGGAAAAGCCGGATGCCTTCTTCGCCAACCGGATTTGGTTTCAGGTGCTGAAAGCAAAATTCTACTCCGACGATCGCGGCAGTGTTATTCCATTTTTCGAAGCCAGCGCTAACAAACAGCCCAAAAACGATCTGTATTATCGCGCGCTAGGCTATGTAGCGGGCGCCTACTACCAGCAATCGGCCTACGATAAGTCCAATGCGCTCTTTGCCTCCATCTTTAACGATGTACCCAGCAAACGACACGAAGCACTTTACAATTTTAGACCGCTTTCCGCGGACTCCCTCCATCAAGCACTACAACAGGCCGACAGCAAAGCCGTACAGGCCAGCATGGTAGCCATGAATGGTTATTACCATGATGCAGCCGAGGCCATGAAGCGCATCTACGCCATTCAGGCAAACAGTCCGCATCTCGATTTTTTACTCACCCGTTGGGTGAATGCCGAGGAATCTAAGGTAAACGACTACTACAACGTTCAAAAAAGTAGCTATCCGTGGGATGCAAGCCAAATAGACAAGGAGACACTAAACTGGTTGGGGGAGGTTTTAAAACAGCCGAAGAAGCTACATAATCCGCCTTTGGTTTACCTCGCTTATGGATACATCAGCATGTTTTGCAAAGACCATGAGGTCGCAAAAACAGCCTATGCCAAAGCAGCGCGCTATGCGCGCAATCAGCCGCTCGTCGCCGCACAGATTCGGCTGTTCAGCTTATTGAACAAAGTTTCACAACTAAAGAAAGTCGATGCAAAAAGTGAAAAAGATCTGCTTGCCGACTTAACTTGGCTGTACCAAGAGGTGCCACAAGATTCCGTACTCACGAAGTCATTCCGCTATGAATACGCTTCCACTTGGATCAAAACAGCGCTATCTGCCGTATATGCAAACAACAACAATCCGTTGATGGCCGAACTTCTGTACAGCGAGCAAGGGTTTTATGATAATAAAGAACAAGGAGCGCGCATGGAGGAATTTCTGTTACAAGAGAACAAAAATGGATGGAATACGCTCTTTGCAGATTTGTACCCCTATAACCTGAGCGATATATACGAAAGCCGGGCCATTTACGCTTATTATCAAAACCGAATCGAAGAAGCCATAGATCTGATGGAGCGAGCTACACCACAGCAGGTACGCATCGATCGCGGCTACGATGATATCTACTACAACGCCGCCATTTTAAGGGGAAACCCTTTTAACGGTAAAATCAAGGACTGTAACGACTGCGATCACGAAGCACCGCAGAAAGTGAAATATACAAAGCTAGATTTCCTACGTAAAGTCCAGGAATTGAAGCAGCATATCGAGCGTGGCACGGATGTGTATACCAATGCATTGCTGCTAGGAAATGCCTACTACAGCACCTCTTTTTTTGGAAATGCGCGAGTTTTCTATTACAATACGATTATCGGCGAATATGGAAATTACATTTCCACAAAAAACCAACCCTACATACTTGGCATGTCAAATGCAAAAATGTATTACGAGAAAGCATTAAGCGCAGCTGAAAACAAGGAACAGCGTGCCAAGGTATCCTATCTTATGGCAAAGGTAGATCGCAACGAGTTCTACCGTAAAAGCTACCTGCAAAATGAGGAATATTATTGGGCAGACCCCGAACAGGCCATGTTTAAGGCTTGGACAGGATTCAGGAACTTGAAAAACGATTATGCCGACACCAAATACTACCAAGAGGTGATTCGGGAATGTGGCTATTTTCGTTCCTACCTCGCGCAGGAAAATGGCAAGGGTCGTTAAACGACCCTAACCAACAAACCTTTGAGGTATTCTCCCTCTGGAAAGGACGCGCGTATTGGATGGTCCTCCGGCTGGGTAAACTGTCGAATAAACTGTATCTCTCGTCCGGCATCCAGCGCAGCCCAAGCAATAACTTGCTTAAAGGTATCAATATCCATGGCTCCCGAGCAGGAGAACGTGGCTAGCAGACCACCGCTCTCTAGCAACATAAGGCCACGGCGGTTAAGATCTTTGTATGCACGCGAAGCCTTCTCCAATGCCGATCGTGAAGGCGCATATTTCGGTGGATCCAAGACGATGAGATCAAACTTTTCGCCGGCTTCTCCCAGCTGACGTAAATACTTGTTGACGTCGGATTGTACAGCCTGATGACTTTCACTATTGAACCCATTGGCCACAACATTACGCTTCAACGTATCTATCGCCAGCGCTGAACTGTCTACGGAAACCACTTCGGCAGCTCCTTGCTGAAAAGCATTCAAGGTGAAGCCGCCAGAATAGCAAAAGCAATCTAGTACGCGCTTGCCTTTTGCGTATTGCGCCGTGAGCCAGCGGTTATCACGTTGGTCACAGTAAAAACCGGATTTCTGGCCTTCAACGATATTGATTTGATAACGTATTCCATTTTCGATGACCTCCACAAACTCAGGGGGCATCTGTCCATAGCGCAAACCATTGGCATCCGCCAAGCCCTCATGTTCGCGCGACTTCAGGTCGCTGCGCTCATAAATACCCTTTGGATTTAGCTGTGCAACGAGCTCATCGATAATCACCTCTTTCACCAACTCGGCACCCGCAGCGTGCACCTGCACCGACATAAAATCGCCATACTTGTCCACAATCAGACCGGGTAGGAAATCCGCTTCTGCAAAAATCAGCCGCACCGTGGTATTGCTATCGGTCAGCAAATGCTTACGCAAACCGATCGAGCGCTGTATGCGATCGCGCCACCAGCTATCGTTAATTTCACGTTCCGGATTCCATTCCAATAAGCGAACAGCAACGCGAGAAAAGGCATTGTAAACACCAAAAGCTATAAATTCATCTTCCGCATTGAACACCTCGACTACCGTACCATTGGCTGGTTTTCCCGCTATATGTGCAATTGCTCCAGAGAACACCCAAGGATGTAACTGCCATGCAGCTTTATCTTTTCCTCGGTGAAGGGTTATTTTATTCATCGCTACAAAAATAAAGCTTAGCTTTTGTAGTTGAGTCAATAAAAGGACTTAATTTGTAAAAAGAAACAACAATCTATAACAGCATCCGTTTTATCTAAAAAACTCATCCATGAAAAAAAACATCTCTGCCACACTCCTGCTGTTGGCCATCCTCCTAAGCGCATTCGGCACGGCTTACTACGCCGTTTGGAAAATTCAGGAAGACGACTATGTCATCCAGTTTGACACCGATAAGGCCAGCGGAAAAATCAAAGGACTGCAAGGAAAAATTGTGTTCGACGAACAACATGTAGACGCTGCACAGATAGATGTTTCGGTTGATGTAAATACCATAGCGACCGGTGTGTGGCTTAAAAACAACCACGCCAAAGCGGAAGATTTTTTCAACGTGGAGAAGTATCCGAAGATAAGTTTCAAATCTAAGAGCTTTAAGAAAACGGCATCCGGCTATCTCGTAACGGGAGACCTCCAGATCAAGAACGTCAGCAAAGCGATACAAATACCGTTTACCTTTCATGAAAAAGGTAACCAAGGTACCTTCGAGGGCGCATTTCAGATCAATAGAACGGAATATAACTTAATTAAAAAAGGGGTAGGCGAAGTCGTAAAAATTGCCATCAAACTTCCAGTCAGCAAATAAGTGCACAACATGATTGATAACAGAAAAGGAGGCGTTTGCCTCCTTTTCTTGTACACACTAGCTATTAAAATTATTTATTGGCAAGCAGATAAGCTTTGAAAGCTTCATAATCCACCTCGATTTCCGTTACTAAGCGTTCCTTTTCGGCTAACGCGGACGCCCCCTCTGGAAGCTGGATGGCTTGGAAAGCTTCTGCAGATATGGCGTCGGGAAATTTGCAGGGATGCGCGGTCGACAGGAATACGGAAGCATAATTACCATCATGCTCTTTTCTATACTGCTTGGCTGCGAGATACGCTATTGCCGTATGCGGACAGGCAACATAGTGGTATCGTTCGAAAAGTTCTTCCATACCTTGTTTTGTTTCCTCGTCGTTATACGTGTAAGACGACACCACTGCGCGAATGGCATCGACATCCTGATCAAATAGATCCTGAATGCGCACCCAGTTGCTCGGATCGCCTACATCCATAGCATTGGCTAGGGTCTGCACCGATGGTTTTGGCACATACTGTCCATCTTGCAAAAAGCGTGGTACCGTATCATTTACATTGGTTCCTGCCACAAAGTGTTTCACGGGAAGCCCCATTTTATAAGCCAACAAACCGGCACCAATATTTCCAAAATTACCGCTCGGCACCGTAAACACGACCTGATCTGCTCCTTGAGACTTCAACTGTGCATACGCCCAGAAATAGTAGAACGTTTGCGGAATCAAACGCGCAATATTGATGGAATTGGCCGATGTCAAACGTAAGCTGCTGTTCAGCTCCTCATCATTAAACGCCCTCTTCACTAAAGCCTGACAGTCATCGAAGGTACCATCAACCTCCAGCGCACGAATATTCTGTCCATTGGTCGTCAGCTGCTCTTCTTGTACTTTAGATACCTTTCCTTTGGGATAAAGAATAGTGACGCGTGTGCCTTCTACCCCAAGAAAGCCTAGCGCCACAGCGCCGCCGGTATCGCCGGAGGTAGCCACCAGTACATCCAACAGCTGGTCGCCCTGCTTGGAAAAATAGCCCATAACACGGCTCATAAAGCGCGCGCCAAAATCCTTGAACGCATAGGACGGACCATGGAACAATTCTAAGACCGCCTGCTCGGCATCTAAGAATTTTACTGGAGCATCAAAATTGATCGCATCAGCAATAATTACCTTTAAGTCAACAGCAGGGATGGCATCCCCGATTACCGCATGGGCAACATGGAATGCAATTTCCTGCAAAGAATATTGCTGAATATTTCGAATAAATGCCGGATCTAGCGTGGGGATCTGTTCAGGCATATACAAGCCTTTGTCCTGCGGCAGTGAATGGAATACCGCATCTTGGAAGGAGACGCGTAAATCTTTATTATTGGTACTATATAATTTCATCGTTATCTTTTATTTTATCTTGCTTCAAAAAGGATTAGCCTAAGACCTTTGGGCCGCCAACATTTACGGCCGAAACATACTTCAAGCTATCGATATCGCAATCGGTCAAATGTTGTTGGATTTCCGTCGCAGCACGCTCGGCAATATCGCTGCCGCGCGCAATAGCCACCACCGATGGTCCTGATCCGGAAATACCGAAACTCAATGCTCCTGCTGCTAGCGCGATACGTTTCATTTCATAGAATTCAGGGATAAGAATTGCTCGCGTAGGCTCTATAAGCACATCGTGCATACTTCGACTGATCAAGTCGTAATCCGACTCGTAGAGCCCAGCGATAAGTCCTGCAATATTGCCCCATTGCGTCACCGCATCTTTCAACAATACTTTCTCCTTAATCAGCTGCCGTGCATCGCGCGTAGGTACATCCACCTGCGGAAACACGATCCCCGCATACAATTCATCCGGCACGGGCAGCTTGATCACGTCCAAAGGGTTGTAGCCGCGAATCAGCGTGATTCCGCCCATCAGCGCAGGCGCCACATTGTCAGCATGTCCATGTCCGCAGGCTAGCCGTTCTCCTTCCACACAAAAGGGCATCAGCTCTGCTGTGGATAGCGGATTACCCAACAAATTGTTGATAGCGAAAAGCCCCGCCACGGTACTAGCCGAACTCGATCCCAGCCCACTGCCAATGGGCATATGCTTGGTCAGTTCGATTTCCACCCCCAGTTCTTCCTGCAGTCCTAAGTGAGAAAGCAGCATTTTTACGCAGGCACTCACCGTATTCTTATCCGCATCTAAAGGCAAACGCCCTTCATCGCCCACTATGGAACGAATGCGAACGCCCGGTTCCGCCACACGATACATGGCAACTTCATCGCCGGGATGATCGACGGCGAACCCCAACACATCAAATCCGCAGATCATATTGGCAACGGTAGCCGGTGCGAAAACCCGAATCTGATCAAGTATCTTGCTAAAATCTATTTGGTATTGTTTTTTTCCCAGTTCCATAATTGTTTCTTATGCTCCTACATTCACTAAGTCTGCAAACACACCTGCCGCAGTTACTTCTGCACCCGCGCCAGGCCCCTTCACCACCAATGGACGATCTTTGTAACGCTCTGTCGTGAAGGAGATGATATTGTCACTACCCGATAGCGCATAGAATGGGTGATTTTCATCTACCATTTCCAACGCAATAGAAACCTTGCCCTCTTCGAGTTTTCCGATATAACGAATCACCTTTCCTTCGCTAGCCGCCTGCTCTTTGAGTCCATTGAAATAGCTATCCGCCTTTAATAGTTCTGCATAAAAATCATCCACCGAAGAAGCCTCTAAACAGGCCTTAGGCAATATGGCTCCCAAGTCTACCGCTTCTGGTTCTAAGGCATGACCAGCGTCACGCGCCAAGATCAACATCTTACGCATAAAGTCCACACCGCCGAGGTCATCCCGTGGATCGGGCTCGGTATATCCCAATGCTTGTGCCTGTTTTACCGTTTCGTAGAAAGAAGCCTCGCCCACAAAGTTGTTGAAGATGTAGGAGATCGTTCCTGATAGTATAGCCTCGATCTTCACGAGACGATCGCCGCTTAACATCAAGTCTTTCAAGACCCGAACGATAGGCAAACCTGCCCCCACGTTGGTTTCATAAAAGAAATCTACGCCATGCTTGCGCGCTGTTTCGCGCAACAGCTGGTATTGGGCATATGCGCCAGAATTGGCAATTTTATTACAAGTGACAACCGAAATATTCGCTTTAAAGATATCCTCGTAGTAGGTCGAGGGCAACTTGCTCGCTGTATTATCTATAAATACACAATTTGGTAGGTTCATGGCGCGCATACGCTCAATAAAGGAGGCCAGATCGGCCACCTCTCCGCTGGCTTCCAACGACTCCGACCAATGCTCTAAGTCGATGCCATCCACATCAAAAAACATCTTTCTCGAATTGGAAACGCCGACCACTTTTATTTCAATATCATTATTATCCAATAGAAAATCATGCTGCTCACGGATTTGTCTGAACAACGTGGCTCCAATGTTTCCAGTCCCCACGTTGAACACATATAATGTCTTCTTCAACGCCGCAAAGAACGCATCGTGCACCGCATTGAGAGCTTTAGCCAAATTTTCCTTACCGATGATCACCGAAATATTCAGCTCGGAGGATCCCTGTGCAATAGCGCGCACGTTGATACCATTTCGGCCCAAGGCGTAAAATAAGCGCCCCGACATGCCTGGTGTGCGTTTCATGTTTTCGCCGACGATGGCCAAAACCGAAAGATTCTCCTCAACCACCGGCAACTGCAACTTATTAGCTTCCAGCTCCAGTTCGAATTCCGCTTCGATCAAACTTACCGCTTTTGCAGCATCATCTGGATTGACTGCAAATGTAATGCTGTGCTCCGAAGACGACTGGGTGATCAGTACTACGTTTATCTGTTCGCGCGCCAGCAAGGTAAACAGGCGACCACTGAATCCAGACTTTCCAATCATGCCGCTACCAGATAGATTGATCACCGAAATATCGGAGATTGATGATATGCCTTTTATCGGAAAAGCAGACTTACCACTTTCAAACTGTATAGTCGTGCCGGGAAAAGCAGGTTCAAAAGTATTCCGGATAACGATAGGGATCTTCTTCAAAAATGCCGGTATCATCGTCGGTGGATAGATCACCTTGGCGCCGAAATAAGAAAGTTCCATCGCTTCCGTATAGGAAAGGATCGTTTGCGAAAATGCTTTCTTGACAATACGTGGATCGGCCGTCAACATACCGTTTACATCGGTCCATATCTCGATGGTCGATGCCTGTAAAACAGCTCCAAATATTGCAGCTGTATAGTCGGAGCCACCGCGACCCAACGTTGTCACGCGGCCTTTTTCGTTGGAACCGATAAAGCCGGTTACAAACAACAACTTATCTGCATGGCTATGCCCCAGTGATTGGATCAATTGCTGGGTAAGCTCCTCGTTCACATGCGCGTTGCCGAAATTCGAATCGGTTTTTACATAGTGCGAGGCATCTACAAACTCTACCTGCGCCACATATTGCTCCATCACTTTGGAAACCATGTAGTTGGAAAGACGCTCACCGAAAGAGACAATCAGGTCTTTACTTTGCGCGCTGAGCTCCTTCAGCGCGCTTACGCCTTGCAGTATCTCTTCCAAATCGTTCAGCATAAGCTTCAGTTTGGTAAATACCGGGTTTTGAAATTTTACAGCTATCAATTTCTTTACAACTTCGAAATGCCGTTCTTCCAAAAGTTTCAGATCGTCCTCGAAGGGAAGTCGTTCTGCCGCATGCTCTGCCATCTTGGTAAGCAGGTTCGTTACCCCAGACATCGCTGATAAAACCACTAGGGGCTTTTCTCCCTCGTCAAAGGACTTCTTAACAATATCCAGTACTGCGCTGATGCTCTCCACCGTCCCGACTGACGTTCCACCGAACTTTAATACTTTCATTTTCGTCTTTTTATAATTTTAAAATAGTGTGTTTCAATAAAAAAAGCCTTCCCCGGAGGAGGAAGGCTCTATATGTCGTGTACACTTATTTATACAATAGAATTACTTCCTCCGATATAATATCCCGGTGGTAATAATAATGGATGTAATAATAGTGTGTCTGTACATGGTCTTTTAAAAACTTTTTAAATATAGGAGTTAATCTTTAGATATATCAAATAATTTTTCACTTTTTTTGAAAATTTATCAAGAAGAGCCCCAGTCTAAGGTTTACATGTTGATTTGCTACAACGTAAACTTAATGGTTTTAGTATGTAAAATAAAATGTTAAAATTCGTTAAATTGTCATTAAAAAATCAAGAAAATGTTTGGAACCGTACACATTATGTATTAGTTTTGCTTCAGTCCTGTAGAAAATACAAGACAGTGTATAAAGAAGTTGTAATTTAAGCGAACAAATGAATACAAAGAAACTAGTAGCAGGAATGCTCTTCATAGGCTTATGTCTAGTGTCGCAGGCACAAACAACCAAATCAAAAACCACCTCTTCCGATCCGGATAACCTAGCTAAAGAATATTTTTCACAAATCATGGGCGTTGCCTCCAATGCGATGGCTAACACCAAGCTTTACCAATTTGTGTACGAATGGGTAGGCACTCCTTATCGTTTGGGAGGTGATTCGAAAAATGGAATTGATTGTTCTAAGTTTTCATTGGCGGTTTATGAAAATGTATTTAACACGACGATCGGTTACAACAGCCGTAATCAGTATGCTAACGTAAAGCAGATCCGTAAAAATGATTTGCAACCTGGCGACTTAGTGTTCTTTAAGATTCGTAGCAGACACATCACACATGTTGGCGTCTACCTTGGTGACGACAAATTTGCACATGCTTCATCAAGTCGAGGCGTGATGGTGAGCAACCTAAACGAAGCCTATTGGAAACGCTACTACTACAATGGCGGAAGACCGGTAGAAGAACCAGGTACAATGACTGCAAATGCAGGGTTGGACGACGAAAACAAAAATTTGAATTAGTTTCTATTTCATCATATAATAAAAAAGGTCTAGATTAAACAATCTAGACCTTTTTTATTGCACAAAGGAACAACTCCTAAAGATCGATTCCTACGGATTTTATTTAAAAGATTTCGTATTTTAGCCTTTAGTAATCAAAGCACAGAACATGTCTACTAAAAGAACCCTTATCTTAGATAAAGAGCAAATTCGTCAGAAATCCATCCGTATCGCTTATCAAATATTGGAAGATAATTTTGAAGAAGAATCCATCGTGTTGGTGGGTATCGCTGATCGTGGTTATGTGTTCGCAAAAAGACTACAAGACATTTTGAGCGGCATTGCTCCAGAGAAAACATTTGAACTACTGAAGGTTAATATTGCGAAAACCAAACGTAGTTTGGAAGCTTCTACCGACGGCTCATTAGAAACCGCTAAAGACAAAGTCATTATTTTAATCGACGATGTTTTGAACAGTGGAAGAACATTGGCATACGGCTTAGGCTTGTTTTTAGATGTTCCGCTCAAGAAAATGCGCACGGCGGTGTTGATCGACCGATCACATCATCAATTCCCGCTTTTCAGCGACTACTATGGCCTAAAGCTTTCGACCATATTGAAAGAACATGTAGAGGTTGTTCTCGAAGAGTTTGACCATGTAGAAGATGCGGCTTGGCTATCCTAGCCGCATCTTTTACATGGTACCTATGATTTTTTGATCTTAAGCTTCTGCCCTATCTTCAGGGCGCTCCCCTGCAAGTTATTATCTGTCTTTATCTGATTTACTGTACTGCCCTTAAATCTATTGGCAATATGCGACAATGTATCGCCCTTGCGCACCGTGTAGGTGGTATAAACCGACGCACTTCGCGCTTTGGCAGCAGTCGCACTGTTACGGCTTGCTAAGCGCTCCTCTTTTTGCACAATCAGTGACCTTCCCGCTATTCGGCTATTCGCCGACAATCCGTTCCAAGCTTTCAGATCCTGCACACTGACGCCAAACTTACGTGATACGGAAGCTAACGACTCGCCGTGCCGTGCCGTATAACGCGAAGGAGTCTTTGAAGCCAACAACTCCGAAGGTCCGGCAGCAAATCCCGGCGATAGAGTATTGTTCAACGCTGCATAGAGAAGGCTGTCGTTCTTATCCAATGTTTCGGGCAGCAGAAGGCGCTTAGGCTTCTCCACACTCGCTACGACTACGTTACGTTTAAAGGATGGATTGAACTTCTTTAAGGTGGATATAGGAACATGTATTGCTTCCGCGATACGGTTCAAGTCGACATTGTTTTGCAACATGATAGGCGTCGACGACCACTCAAACTCTGTCGATGTACCATCAATCCCATACTCATCTGCATGCTTCATAGCATAGGTCATCGCAATAAACTTGGGCACATAGTTTCTGGTTTCCTCCGGCAAGTAGGGTGACAACTGCCAAAAATCAGGATGATCTAATCCAGAACGTTCAATAGCTCGGCGCACGGCACCGCGTCCGCAATTGTAAGATGCCAAGGCCAAAAGCCAGTCGTTGAACTCATCGTAGGCCTCCTTGAAATAGCGACTTGCCGCGTAACATGCGGCATAGGGATCCTTTCGCTCATCGATATAGCTATCCATCGTCAGGTCGTAACCCTTGGCCGTGGGGTACATAAACTGCCATAGACCTACTGCGCCTGATCGCGACACCAAATGTGGATCCAAAGAGGACTCGACAACCGATATATATTTGATCTCATCGGGAAGCTCGCTATCGGATAAAATTTCCTCATAAATGGGAAAGTAATGTTGTGATAGTCCACGCAACTTGCTCATGTACGGATTATAATTCCGAGAGATATATTTATCGATGTAAAATTTAATTCTTTCGTTAAAAGCCAAGGGAATGGTCTTCTGAATTTTACGCATCCGTTGGAAGATCAGGGAATCTTCGGCGGTGTGGATAGCGTCAGCATAGGAAAGCTTCTTTAAGGAATCTATACCCGAGAATATAGCTTCTCGCTGGATGCTGGCAAGTTCCTTTAGATGTAAGGGAAACTCCTCAGTTTCTGGACTTGCCATATCCTGTGCCTGAGTGGGCTGCATCATGCTCAAGGCACAAAAGGGCACCACCCATAAATGGATTTTCTTCATACTTTTTTATTTCATGAACAATTTCGCGGTCAAAGGTCTACGATTTATGATACGTCAAACATGAAAGTAAAACGTCAATTGCTGTTCGTTAGTATAGCTGCTGTAAAAATTAAAAGAGTTTCGTGGTTTTGCCAGGAAACTCTTTATTTTTTTTCAACGCCACAGAAGACTAGTTCTGTGTATTATTGTTTGTTGTGTTGCTTTTAGTTTCGTTGTTCTGTTCATCACGTTGACCGTCTTTGAACTCTTTAACTCCACGTCCCAGACCACGCATCAATTCTGGAATTTTCTTACCACCAAAAAGTAACAATACTAAAACCACGATGATGATAATCTCCTGCGTCCCGATAAATAATAATCCCGATGTGTACATAGTTTTAATTTCTTAACGCTGCTTTCATTATCAGCGTTTTACAAATATATAATTTAATTCTTTAAATCCCTGTAACTATTTTGCTAACCATGAAGAAGGGTTCATCGCCGTTTGCCCTTGGAACACCCCAAAGTTTACGACAGAGTAGCCTGCATCCGCATCTTCATCGGCAGAACCAATCTGTTGTCCACGGCTCACCTTCTGTCCTTTTCTAACGGCAACACTCTTCAGGTTAGAGTACGATGTAAAATACTCTCCATGCTTGATGACGACAAAGCTACCTATCACCTGCACAACTTCACCCTCAAACACCGCTTTCACAGCCGCATTTGTAGAGGTTCGGATCGCCACATCGGAGTTGTCGATGCGAACGTTACGTTCGACAGTCTCAAAGCCAAAGTTACGTACAATATTACCCTGCGCCACCGGCCATGGTAAGCGCCCACGGTTTGATTTGAAATCGGCAGAAAGCTTGGCTGCCTCTGGTGTCGATCTTAAGATCTCACTATCCGACTTTCTAGGGGTCTTTTTCTCTACCTCTTCCACCGTTTTGCCTGTACGTTTGGCTTCCGCTTCCGCAGCTTTACGACGTGCTTCCTCGGCTCTTCTTCGCTCCTCCTCGATTTCACGACGAATAGCCGACTGGATCATCGCATCAATACGTTTTTTCTCCTGTTGTTTCTTCGTCAATTGACCTTTGAAGCTAGACTCCTCACGACGCAGTTGGCTAAGCTCATTTGCATGTGTGGTACGGTCTTTTTGGATAATGGCACGCTCGGCCTGCTGTTCTTTCAACAGCTGATTCTGCGTTTGTTTGTCGCGCTCCAATTGCGCGATTTTCAATTCTATTTCCTTTTTCGTATTTTCTATTTCCGCTGCTTTTATCTTCCGGGCATCGTTAAACTGTTGCAAATATTTAACCCGCTTAAACGCCTGATTGAAATCTTTGGAGGCAAAAATAAACATCAACTTATTATAGCCGTTTTTGTTACGGAACGCAAAGAGGATCATCTTTTCGTAGTCTTTCCGCATTTTCTCCAGCTCCGCCTTTAACTGATCGACCTTCTGGGTATTATTTCGAATATTCGAATTGATAATGCGCAGCTCGGCATTGATCGTGCTGATTTTGTTTTCCCGTAGATCCAACTGTCGGCTCAGCGCATTAACTTCCCTTTGAGAAAGTAATTTCTCTTGCGTCTTCGCACGTAGCACTTTCGTTAGCTCTGCTATCTCCACATCAATCTTTTCCCGTTGTTTTTTCAATTCGGCACTACTCTGCGCGTGCAGCATCGTCAAACCAAAACAGCAAACCACGAAGAAACTAAATACAATCTTTTTTAAATCCATGAACCGTTTTCTATAAATATCGGTTTAAATTAAGCCTACAAAAATAAGGATATACCTGTTAAGCACGTAATTATTTTGCGCTTTTGTATATCCCTGTAACTAATTTATCACTTTATACCGCCCGGAAACCGAAAAGGGCATCTCGACATCTTCATTAAAGGTCACGCGATTATACGCCACGCTCGCCTTTAAGGACAACTGTTCACCCAAGATATTCAACGCCAAATTATTTGGAAAATTATATCCTCCGTAGCTGGCATAATCGCTGTAGAAGGCTTCTAGATTTTGCGTTCCGCCGACTTCCTGCAGCACAAAGTTGAAAGGGCGATTGGATTTATTGATGCGATACTGGTAGGACAATTGATCCTTGACTCCCACCACAATAAACTCATCGGTGGCGCTAGCGACCTGCATACTGCTGTTGCGCAGCAAGTTCGAGGACACATTAGCAATAAGCAAATCTTGAAGCGTATGGAAGTTGATCCCGCGATTTGTATAGTGGTAAATGTAGTTAAACGGCTTGGCAATATATTCGCCAGCCAATTTATTCAGAATCTTGACGCTATCCGGTGTGATCATGACACGCGCGACCTCAATGCCGAGCGTAGCGGTAACGGAAAGCCAAATAGCCTTATCCCGTTGCATTCGAATATTCAAGGTCAAGTCATGCACTTGCTTATCCAGTTCTATTCGAGTTTTAGCCCGACCTGAGAATGTATGAAAATCGAGATTATTCATCTCAAAGCTCTTAATACTGGCCTCATTTGCGGCCGTCACGTCTTTGGGTGTCCCATGATCGGGCAAGCTCACCCGCTTTTTGGTCTTACAGCCGACAGAAAGCAACGTCACTGCCAGCAACAACACAATAGCCCCTCTATTCCACATAGCTCTTCTTCTCGATTTTTAGTTTAATTTTCTCCAGATCCAATCCGCTTCCTCCATTCATCGACAAGGCTTTTTCCCATTGTTTTACCGCCTCTTTTGCATTCCCGTTCTTGTAAAGAATATCTCCATAGTGATCGTATAGCACGGCTGATGGTGAAGCTCCCCGCAAGGCTTTTTCGATCCATTTCAATGATTCCTTATATTTCTCCTGTTTAAAAAGAACCCAAGCGTAGGTATCCTGAAAGGTATTGGACGTGGGATCCAGTTCGTTGGACTTCTTGGAAAGCTCAGCCGCGACTTCTAGCTTCTCGTTCCGTTCTGACAAGTAATAAGCGTAATTATTCATCGCGGTAACATTGGTGCTATCCAACTTGATAGCCTCTTCATAGGCCACATCAGACACTTCAGCCATCTTTAACTTATGATATAGATCGCCCAACCCCGCGTAAATCAGCGATTGAAGATAGGTATTCTCCTGCCCGCTGTTATCCAATGCAGATTCCATCATCTTGCGCGCATTTTCACTATCGTCCTTCACCATATAAGCCAGCCCTGTAAAATACAGCAGCATCGGATTATTAGGATTAGATTCCAAGGCTTCAAATCCGTGTGCGATGGCTTGGTCCGCTTCGTTAAGCGCCAACTCCACATTCATCAACATACGCCAAGCATCGATATGTCCCCTATTAATCCCAACAGCCGTCAGAAACAAGGAACGAGCCTCCTGCAACTGCCCACGACGCCATAGAATATCACCCTTAGCAACGTGACTATCTGCCACACGCGGATGCTTAATAACCAGAATATTGGCCAACTCTTGTATTTGATCCAAGCTGAAGGCACTTTTACCGCTAAGCATGGTAAATATAGCACGATATTTATCGGCGTAATCAACATTGGATGATTCAAAGGCCTTCTTCAATGATTCCAGCGCTGGCTTATTTTTCTTTTCTGCACTGTAGGCATCAGCCATATCCAAATACAGCAGATCGTTTTTTGTATTGGCATAGCCTTTTTGCAAAACCTCCAAGGCTTGCTTGCTTTGCTTTTTATCAAGATAGATATAAGCCAAGGTGCTATACACCTGCCTGATGCCCGAATTTTCCTTTACCCAGGGCAACAATACAGCTTGCGCCTCATCATGGCGTTCCATATCCACTAGCACCTCCGACTTGATCACATCAAGGGTATCCGACTTCCCAAACCGATCAACTGCATCAGTATATACATCCAATGCCTGATCGGACTGCTTATTCGCATGCAACAACAACATCTTCTCGCGATAGAGCGAAGCATTATCTGGATATTGAAGTATGACCTGATCCACCACGGAAATCGCTGACGACAAGTCCGCAGCACTCTTATAAAGCTCAACCAGGTAATTCGCAAACAGCAAATTCCGCGGCTCCAATGATAACGCTTTCTGCGCAAGAGGAATGGCTACCTCTAGATTTCGAGCCTGCCCAAACAACAATGCTTTCGCATAATAAACCTCCGCCGCGTCCGGATATTTCGCGATAACGGCATCTAAGGTTTCTATCGCGCCGGCGAGGTCACCGTTCCGAAGTTTGCCTTCCACCAACGTCAGTTCGTTCTTATAAGGCTTGTCGGCCACGGGCACCTGCTGCGCCTTGACCTCTGTAAATAATGACAGCCCCATTACGACGGACACGCCTAAATAGACGAACTTCTTACTAATCTTCATTAATTTTCCCTTCTTAAATTTTTCTATGTGTATGCTACACATTATAAAGATGACAAAAAAACGCAAAAGTTTAGGCATGTAATCTTAAAACATGTTAAATATTGCATACCCATCCCTTAAGGCGATGATCCTTGCACAACAGCCTGAAACACAAAAATAAAATTCGCTTTTATTTTATAGAATATTTATCGTACCTTTGCAGACCTCATTGTAGGGATTACAAGAGGAATACATATTTATTAATTAATTAAATAAAAGCAAGTGAATACGTTAAGTTACAAAACTGTCTCTGCCAACAAGAACACCGTTAACAAAGAGTGGATCGTTGTTGACGCTGAAGGAGAGATTTTGGGGCGCTTGGCAAGCGAAATTGCGAAAGTAATTCGCGGAAAGCACAAGCCTACATTCACCCCACACGTAGACTGTGGAGATAACGTGATCGTTATCAATGCAGACAAAGTTAGATTGACAGGAAACAAATTGGGCGACAAAGTTTATGTTCGCTACACGGGCTACCCAGGTGGTCAGCGTTTTGTTTCTCCAAAAGAACTATTGGCTAAACACCCGGAGCGCATTATCGAGAAAGCTGTTCGCGGTATGCTTCCTAAAAACCGTTTAGGCCGTGAGTTATTCAGAAACCTTTTTGTTTATGCTGGTTCAGAGCACAAACATGAGGCACAGAATCCAAAACCAGTTAAATTTTAAGGAGAGCAAACATGTCAACAACTAACACTTCAGGAAGAAGAAAAACTGCTGTTGCCCGCATTTACTTAACTGCTGGTAGCGGAAACATTACCGTAAACGGTAAAGATTTTAAAGTATATTTCCCAACATTGCCTTTGCAATACATCGTTACTCAATCTACAGAGGTAGCTGGTGTTGCTGGAAATTTTGATGTAAATGTTAACGTTCAAGGTGGTGGTGTCAAAGGACAAGCCGAAGCAGTACGTTTAGCGATTGCTAAAGCTTTGGTAGAACTTGACCCAGAAGTAAAACCAGCTTTACGTGCTAAAGGTTTAGTTACACGTGATGACCGTATGGTTGAGCGTAAGAAACCAGGACGCCGCAAAGCACGTAGAAGATTCCAATTCAGTAAACGTTAATCAAAGGAGGATCAAAAAATGGCAAGAACAACTTATCAAGAATTATTGGATGCAGGTGTGCACTTTGGTCACCTTACACGTAAATGGGATCCGAAAATGGCGAAGTACATTTTCATGGAGCGCAACGGTATCCACATTATCGACTTGAACAAAACGCTTACGAAATTAGAAGAAGCTGCTTCAGCTATCAAACAAATCGTAAAATCAGGTCGCAAAGTACTTTTCGTAGCAACGAAAAAACAAGCAAAAGAAATCATCGCTCAACAAGCGAAAGACGTGAACATGCCTTTCGTAACAGAAAGATGGTTAGGTGGTATGCTTACAAACTTCCAAACAGTGCGTAAGTCCATCAAAAAGATGTCTAACATCGACAAAATGCAAAAAGATGGTACATACGATGTATTGTCTAAAAAAGAGAAGTTGATGATTCAACGCGAGCGTATCAAATTAGAAAACCTTTTAGGTGGTATTGCTGATTTGAACCGTTTACCTGCTGCCCTATTCATCATCGATGTGAAAAAAGAACACATCGCTGTTGCGGAAGCAATCAAATTGAGCATCCCTACTTTTGCAATGGTCGACACAAACTCTGACCCTTCAAATATCGATTTCCCTATCCCTGCTAACGATGATGCTACAAAATCAATTAGCTTGATCGCTGGAATCATTGGTAAAGCGATCCAAGAAGGATTAGAAGAGCGTAAACGCGATAAAGAAGAGGATGCAGAAAAAGAAGCTGCTGCAGCTAAAGCTGCCGTTGATAACGGTACAGAAGCTGTTGATGCAGATGCTAACGCTGGAAAACGCCCTCGTAAAGCGAAAGACGGAGAATAATATTCTATAGTAAGCCGGATAAACAAGTGTTAGCCTTTTTGAAGTTCGACTTCAAAGCGTCTACATTAGTTTGTCCGGTTTTTTGTTATTTAACAAAAGTTTAATGCCCAAGTTGCATAATGATGCTATACTTGCAAGGCTTTTAGATTGTAAATTTTTTAAAGAAATAAAAACATGTCAGTACAAATTTCTGCATCAGATGTGAACAAATTGCGTCAACAAACAGGCGCTGGTATGATGGATTGTAAAAAAGCATTAGTGGAAGCTAATGGTGATTTCGAAGCAGCTGTTGATTACCTACGTAAAAAAGGTGCTAAAGTTGCTGCTAGCCGTCAAGACCGTGACTCTAACGAAGGTGTTATCGTAGCAAAAGCTACAGCTGATGCAAAATCAGGTATTGTAGTTGAAGTAAACTGTGAAACTGACTTCGTAGCTAAGAATGCTGATTTCGTCGCTTTCGCAGAGAAAATTGCCGATATCGCTTTGGCTAACAAACCAGCTTCTTTGGAAGACTTGAAAGCCTTAGAAATCGACGGTAAGAAAATTGCAGATGCATTGATCGAACAAACCGGTGTTATCGGTGAGAAAATCGATGTTTCTAAATACGAAACTATCTCTGGAGATAAAGTTGTTGCTTATATCCACGGTAACTACCGTTTAGGTGTATTAGTAGGTCTTTCTGCTGACGCTGAAGGTGCTGAAGAAGCAGGTAAAGATGTAGCGATGCAAATTGCTGCAATGAATCCAGTTGCGATCGATAAAGATGGTGTAGATTCTCACACTATCGAGCGTGAGCTTGAAATCGCTAAAGAGCAAATCCGCGCAGAAGGTAAACCAGAAGAAATGGTTGAAAAAATCGCTGCTGGTAAATTGAACAAATTCTACAAAGAAAACACGTTGTTGAACCAAGAATTCGTTAAAGATTCTTCGAAAAACATCGCACAATTCTTAGACTCTGTTTCCAAAGGTTTAACCGTTACTGCTTTCAAACGCGTACAATTGGGTGCATAACCTAATAGCTTGTTAAACAAACTCTTTAGGGAGTCTTAATAACAGATTAACGAAAGCCTGTCCAATCTACGGACAGGCTTTTTCGCGTTTAAAAACAGGGACACTATTTCCAAAATTATTTTTTATTTTAGAAGTATGTCTTTCTGCTGTTTTCCATATTGTCGCCTTCAGCTAATGTCGCCCCTGCTATCAACGGCGTTGCTGCTGTTCAGTCTGTTGGCGGCATGCTATGAAAACGCTTGTGGACAAGTACAATCCAATGCCTATCTCACCAAGGGCGCATATGCCGAGAAGATATACCTGCAGCTGGATGCTGATGTGTATACCAACGATCAAACTATTTGGTTCAAAGCCGTTGTGCTGGAATCTGCCGGCCACTACCCTTCTCAACTTAGCGGCGTGCTTCACGTAGAGCTAGTGGCTCCCAACGAAGAGATTATCGCTAGCAAGCGTATTAAGCTAAGCCAAGGCAGCGGACACGGTGCTTTTGAATTGAAAAAGACTTATCCGGCAGGAAAATACCTGCTACGCGCATACACCGAATGGAACCATAATTTCGGCCGTGATTTTGTTTTCAGCAGATATGTAGAACTTTTTCCGGCCACGATAGAAACCAAAATGGCGCCCATCATCGATACCAAAATGCTGGAACATATGCCCAATACCTATCGGTTGCAGGCAAAACTGTTTCCACGGCTGATCGATCCTACGCACCGCAAACAGCTGCACATCTACCTTATCGTAGATGGTAAAAAAGACAGCATCCGGTTAAAAGAGAGTAACCAAGGATACTACCTTTTGGATGAACAACTCCCACCAAACGCTGCCACAGCCATCATACAAATGCATACGGATAACGGTATCCGCTATACTAGAAGCTTAACAACCCCAACGGCACCAATAGATCTACAGTTTTTCCCCGAAGGTGGAGAATGGCTGGAAAACATACCCACAAAATTGGGCTTTAAGGCGGTAGCACCCACTGGAAAAGGAATCGCGGTATCGGGAACCATATTCAACAACATCGGCGATACCATCAGCCGTTTCCAAAGCAACCACTTAGGAATTGGAAGTGTGTACCTGATGGCGAATGAAGGAAGTACCTATCATGCGGTCGTGGATAGTTCGAACGAGAACAGTGCTATTCACGCGGCGCGCTACCCACTACCACAACCTAGCAAAAAGGGAAAGCGATTGGCCATATGGCAAGACGAAGAACATATCAAGGTAAACATCCAAAGCACGGAAACAATCCAAGACAGTCTATTTGTACAAGTCAGCTGCCGAGGGAACCTTTATTACCTGATCAAAACCGGCACCAAAAGCAACCAGATTTTAGCATCTATCCCGAAGAATAGCCTGCCAGAAGGCATCATTCTTTTTACCTTACTAGGTCGCGACATGCGGCCGATCGCTGAGCGCATCTACTTTCACGAACGGCCGGAAAACCGTCTAGCAATACGAGCATCAACAACTAACGATAGCTACGAAAAACGTTCGAAAACTGACCTGCAGATTCAAATATTGGGAAGAGATAGCCTACCTTCGGAGGCAAAACTATCGGTTATGGTCGTGAGCAGTGATCATATCGGCAAGAAGGCTTCCACACGACAAAATATTTTGACGCACTTTCTCCTTCAATCGGATTTGCGTGGCGAGGTTGAAGAACCCTACCACTATTTCCAAGGCGATTCCGCAACGCGTGCAGCGGCGTTGGACGCCCTAATGTTAACGCAGGGATGGCGTAAATACAAATACAATGAGCCGGTGCCAGATTCCTTTCTAATTCAACCGGAATTTACACCTTATATCGCTGGCGATGTATCGGGACTGCTGTCGAAAAAAAAACAAGCAGGTATACAGCTTTCCCTGATCGGATTTGGTGCCAGCAATGTCTTCCAAGTGCAAAGTAGCGATAGCCTAGGCAGCTTTTACTTTCAACTGCCGGATCAGTACAGTGATACGCTAAACGTCCTGCTACAAACAAGCAATAAGGCCGGAAAAAACCGCGATTACACGATTCAGCTGGAAAAGCGACATCAAGTGGACGCGGGCTACAATGCCTTACATTCGTTGGAACCTGTGGACAGTATCACCTCACTTCTTGGACTCCGACGACAAGAACGCAGTAAGCGAGAGGCCGCATACCGCATAGCTGCAGGAGGAATCCTGTTGGACGAGGTCGTCGTAGAGCGGAAACAATTAAACGAACAAGAACAAAAGGTATTGGACACCTACGGCGCGGCAGACGTCGTGATATCGGGAAAGGCAATTCAAGAAAAAGAACAAAAATGGTCTTACGGCCTTTATAGTGTCTTATTGTTTAATTTCCCACGTGATATTAGCATTGATCGCACGGAGGGACCAGGAGGATACTTGGTAGCCAAAGTACCCGGTCGAGATCCCACATTGGTTGTTGTTGACGGGATCCCTGTACCGGGCCACTCCTACGACATCATCCCTAATTTCCCGCCTAGTGAAGTCAAGAGGTTCGAAGTTATTCGTTTTGCAAAGAACTTCGCCAATTTGTATATGCAAACCTACCCCGAGGCTTCACCTATGAACATCCCTATCGTAGGACACGTAGTTGCTATCTACACCCATGCAGGGCAAGGCGTGTACAATGTTCGTCGATCGCCAGGCATTATGCAGGCGGCTGTTCCGGTGTATTCGCCCGTTGTTGAGTTTTATGCTCCACGTTACGCATCGATGTCTGCAGAGGATGCCGCTAAGCCCGATTGGCGTACTTTGCTACACTGGCTTCCCGATGTCTTGACCGACAAGGAAGGGAAAACTTTCGTGGATTATTACAACGGCGATAACCTTGGCGAAACAACAGTTATCATCGAAGCCTTCAATGAGGCAGGAGACGTGGGCTATTATGAATATCGATACAACGTAGCGAACAAAGACGATGGTTCTTCAATCCGCAGTTCACCCGCTGCCGTATTGGCTGACGAGCAAACTGCAGATGAATAAGCCAAGTATGCAATAACACTACGCGTGAGAATCTTCTTATATACCTAATCAGCTTGTTGTGCCGTGAGCAGCGCTTCAGCGTCTTCCGCTAAGCGGACAAACTCCATCCGGTACCCCTCGATATCGGCGCCACTAGCTGCCCGTGCTCTGGCTATCAATGACGGAAAGCTGGCTTGCTGCCTATAGTCTGAATGGCGTAAAAGCATGCCAAACTCGGCAACAGCCGAAGCAAATCTAAAGTCTGTCGATACGTCATCCAATGGAGTTATCTTATTGCTAACTGTGGCCTGCTTTAGTTTCGAGCTATCCGAATTGGGGTCTTTGTAGCGAAATTTTACCGTTGCCACTTCGCCAACGAGTGGTCCGCCTTCTGGGGTAGATGCTTGTTGGTATTTCAACGGATCTACCGTACCAATAATGGATGATTTTGTGCCTACCGGTACGATCTCATATAGTGCAGTCACCGTATGGCCTACGCCCATATCGCCACCAATCTTGGTATCGTTATTAAAGTCTTGTGCTTCCAATAAGCGATTTTCGTAGCCCACAAGCCGGTAGGCCTGCACCTGTGCAGGATTAAATTCGACTTGAATCTTGACATCTTTTGCTACGCTGAACAATGTACCACCAAATTCAGTGATAATCGCTTTGCGGGCTTCCGAAATATTGTCGATATACGCATAGTTTCCACGGCCCTTGTCTGCGAGGATCTCCATCTTGCTATCTTTATAATTTCCCATACCATAGCCCAAGAGTGAAATATTGATACCACTTTCACGCTGCTTCTCGATCAGTGCCTCCATATCCTCATCACTGGACGCTCCTACGTTGAAATCTCCATCGGTAGCCATGATGATACGGTTGTTCCCGTTCTTGATGAAATTGGATCGTGCAATCTGGTAAGCCTTGATAATGCCGGCTGCACCAGCAGTAGAACCTCCGGCCTCCAAGGCATCAATAGCGTCCTTAATCTTCATTTTTTCGCTCCCCGATGTACTTTCCAACTTCACCCCTGCGGATCCAGCATAGGTCACAATTGCTACCCGATCGTTTGTTCGCAATTGATCCACCAGCATCTTCAGCGAAGATTTTACCAACGGCAATTTATTGGCATCATACATAGAACCAGATACGTCGATCAAGAAAACGAAATTGGAAGCGGGCAGCTGCTCTTTAGGCACATCTTTAGCTTTAAGCGCAATACGCAACAACCGGTTTTCCTTATTCCACGGTGCCACGGTTAACTCGGTCTTTATCGACACCGGATCGCCATTGCTGGGCGCCTCCAAGTCATACTGAAAATAGTTGAGCATTTCTTCTACACGCACCGCATCTTTCGGCGGAACCGTCCCCATCTTCAACATCCGGCGTACGTTGCTGTACGAGGCGGCATCCACGTCCGCAGCGAAGGTAGAAAGCGGTTCTTTCCGCGGATTGATAAATGTATTCTCTTTAATCTGAGCATAGCTCTCCTGCGGTGCCTGTGCTGGAGAAGCTATTGCCATGCCTCGTATCATGACCGCATTCGATGATTGTTTCGCACGTCCAGCATATGCTGTTACAACTACTTCTTCCATGAACATCACTTCAGGTTTCAACATGATCTTGATTCTGTTCTTTTTACCAAGCTTGACAAACTTGGTTTCAAATCCGATCATCTTAACTTCCAAACTATCGCCTACCGAAGCTTCGATGCTGAAAGCACCGTGTTTATCGGTCTGTATCATTACTTGGGTGCGTGGGTTCGATACAGAAGCACCAGCAATTGCTTGGCCCGTTCCGGATTCCATCACCCAACCGCTTATCTCCGCGCCCAAGCAGGTGCCAATCCCAATCAAGATCGCACATAGTGCAGATAAAAATGTTCTCTTTTTCATAGCTTATCTATTTTTTGGAGATGGATGCAGGAAAATATTAATTTCCATAAGCGAGAAAAAAAAATTATTTTGCCTTCGAAATATGAAGCTCCATAGGTCGTCAGAACAAACTCTATCCGATGAGGAATTACTTGCTCGCTACGGCGAAACGCGTGATTTGGCTACGCTAGCAGTGCTATACACCCGACATAGCGAAATGGTCTACTATGTATGCTTACGTTATTTCAAGGAGAGTGAGCGCAGCAAGGATGCCGTCATGCAGCTCTTTGAAGAGCTTGTCCATAAGATTCCTAAACAGGCGATAAAAGATTTTCCAAAATGGCTGTATGTAGTTGCCAAAAACCATTGTTTAATGGCATTGCGGGCGAACAAGCAACAGTTTATTATTCCTGTCGATAATTTTGTGGAATTTTCGGTAAACCTGCATCAAGATGAAAACTATGCGGAAAAAGAGGAACGGTTATCGCTGTTGGAAAATTGCATGGACAAGCTACCTGCCAAGCAGAAGGTTACGGTAGAC
This sequence comes from Sphingobacterium bambusae, assembly GCF_033955345.1. Taxonomy (NCBI): domain Bacteria; kingdom Pseudomonadati; phylum Bacteroidota; class Sphingobacteriia; order Sphingobacteriales; family Sphingobacteriaceae; genus Sphingobacterium; species Sphingobacterium bambusae. The sequence continues at coordinate 3,802,260 of NZ_CP138332.1, read as the reverse complement.
CTCTTTTTCTTACAAGAAAAGTGTTACAAGGAAGTCGCCGAACTGAGCGGATACAATTTAAATGAAGTAAAGAGCTTTATCCAGAACGGAAAAAGAAACTTGAAAATTTGTATGGAGAAAAATGCAGAATAGGAAATTTGACATAGCGTATATACGTCGTTACGTGCAGGGCGATCTTTCTCCAAAGGAGATGCATGAGCTCGAGCGTGCCGCAGAGGCCGATGAAATGCTTATGGATCTTATTCTGGGCGTAGAAACAGAATACGCCAAGAAGCTTCCATTGCCGACCATTGATCTACAACAACGTATCGAAACCCGCGCCTACCCTAAAAGCGACCGAAAAATACTACCCTGGAAATTCCTTGGAGCTGCAGCTTCACTTCTTGCCGTTATCGGGGTTTCCGCATATTTCCTACTATGGTCTCCGCCTTCTCAACATGAACAGAAGATAGCAACAGCAGAAACGGATCACTCTTCCGACCAAAAGCAAGAGCATCTCCCTTTAGCGGATACGAATAGCCTAGGTGCAACACAAGAGCAGCGTGACGATAGCTCGGAGCAGCAGATTGCTGCAACAACCGCTAAGCCCGCGCCACCTATCGTCGAAGAAAAGCCTCGGCCAACACGAGAAGAGACCGAACTACCGGCAGACCTCTTTTTGGACAGTAATGCCATTGTGCTCGCACAAGCCCCCAGCAAACAATTGGAAGCCGTGGAGGTCAAAGCCGCACAAGCCCATCGTAAGCAATCGGTCGCAGGTAGTACGCCGCAGATATTGATCCGAGGATCGAGTAGTCTGACATCTAGTAAAGCAGACCAAACCGTGGTCTTTGGAAAAGTGCTGGACAGTGAAACCAATACACCATTAGCCGATATTGTCATCAAGGATCTTATATCCAATAAAACGACTAAAGCAGACAGCCTAGGAAGATTCGTGATCGTCTCCGATTCGAATCAGGTCAACTTAGCGCTAAGCTATATAGGCTACGAACCAAAGCAGTTGCTTGCCGGTACCTCCGAACTTGAAATTCGGCTAGATCCTATGCAAAACAGCCTAGAGGAAGTCGTTGTTTCTGGGTACAGCAAAAAAACGTCGATGCCGAAAAAACCAACGCCTATTGGTGGCTGGCGAGCTTTTGATGCCTATATCAAAAAAGCTGCAAAAGCGAGTGACCTTACATCGGGATCGGTAACCCTCCGCTTTGACTTAGATGCGACAGGTAACCCTACGCATATCCGCATCGAAAAATCTACCAGTGCAGCCCACGAGGCCAAAGCGATACAAGTGCTAAAAGATGGTCCGAAATGGGAACATGGTCGGTTAGATAAGGAAACCAAGCTAACGATCGAGTTTAGAGAATAACGCTATAATCTAAAAATTATCGATTGCCCTTTAGTACAAAAATTTCAGTGTGTACGACAAACTAGCCGCCTTCTCTGGAAGGCGGCTAGCGAAAAAATTAAAAATACATCAGTCGCAGTGAGCAGCTTATGTACACTTAGAAGATGCTTACCTCAGCCATCGCCGCAAAGCCAGTTTCGTCAAAACCACTTTTAAAGATGAGCTTGAAGTAACGCGAGGAGACCGCAGAGCCCAATGTCAGTTGCTGTGCCGTTGTGCTCTCCGTCAGCGCGTAATCGCCAACGCTTGACCAATTGAGATTATCACCGCTGACCTGAATCTCTATATCTTTCACTTTGCGTGATCCGTTGCGTTGTGTGAGTGCAAAACCATTGATCAACTTGCTTTCCTTCATGTCTACGCTTACAAAGTGCGGATATGTGTCTGGATTCGTCGACCAACGCGAGTGCCAGTATGTTGCAGCATTGCCATCCACGAGATTGGACGCACGGCCATTCTCACCAGCAGTCTCCTGCGAGCTATACCCCACCACGAGCCACTTGTTCTCCCAATCCGGATCATCGGTCTTTGTCGTTAGGTCTTCTGTGGGCGCAGGTAGCCCCAAAGCGGCGATTTCTAAATACACGGATTCATTGACCTTAAGACCCCACTTTCGGAAAAATTCTGTCAGGTTTTTACCCGAGATCGTACAAGCCTTTAGCATAAAATAGCGCATTTTCTGTTCTGTGGTAGACAAGGATACTTGATCTTCCCGAGTTTCCTTATGCAACCGCTGGTAGAAACTGTCGCCAAAGCCTAGCCAAAGTTGCTGAAACATCGCTAAGCGGACAAAAAGATCAGTGGTTTCCGCATTAAAGCTCTTCTCCGCATAAGGTATTCCGAGGTAGTCCATCGCTGCATTCCATACCCCATCGCGGGTCAGCCTTGATGTAGGGATTCCCATTTTACGTTCCGCAGCCAGAGAATAAATATTCACCGTCACTTCACCTAAACCATCCCAAGTCCATGCGCCTTGTTGGTGCATATGCCCCAGTTCGTGCCAAGGTCCCCAGCCATCATTACGGATGCCATTCACTGTCAAAATAGTATTCATCACATCAGTATGGTACCACGTACGATACCAAGTGGCGGCCATATAGGTATCTGCCATATCGGTTTCCGTCATAATGATCTTGTGGGTATTTCGCGCATGCTGTGGCGACGAGTTGTCGATACCGCTGATTGCGTACTCCGCATCCGACACCTGCTCGAGCAGCTGCATAAGCTCCTGCTGATCTTCCGATCGGTAAGCTAGAGCTTTCGCGCGCGAGGATACAATGATGTTCGTGCCATTTTCAAGCAATACATCAGGTGCTGTCGTCCAATTATCCAACATGGATTGCCATTGCGCATTGCTGGTCTTTCCCAGTACAAAATGGGGAACCGGTTGATGTCCTTGTCGGAATTCTATGCGAATACGCCCCGATATGGCACTGTTATCGTTGGCAGGGTAACGAATAAACAACAGGCCACCAAGCGCATCGCCTGTGATAGTTTGTAGTCCTGTTGTCAGGTTGACCGATCGAGGATCCCAACGCGCTTGATAGCGTGAGTAGGAACCAATAAGAAGTCTAGGGATACCACTTCCCGGTTCTAGTTGCTCTACATAGAGTACAAGATCGGTATTGGGCGGCACAAACAAACCCGTGGATGTAAAATCCGATGCCGGATTGGACTGTCCTAATCGACGTGCCTCTCGCTGCCCAGAAGGCTTTTCTTGAAAGGTTTGGATACTATCAAAAGCAATGAATAAGCTATCGGCTTGCTCGACCACGGTTTCGCTCAGCAGCGTGCGCTTGCAAGAAACCGGCAACATCGCGAAAAAGGCAGCCACAACGAGAATTGAATTTCGTTTCATCATAATTGTAGTGATTTACAAGGTATTTCATTTCAAGTATAATTATATTTCCGTAGATAAAAAAAATCAAAATCAAACAATCGATTGCGCAAAATTTCACATAGAAATAAGTTCGAAAACGAATTGTACAGCAATTTATTTATGCGCAAGTCGCATATAAGTATTTACTATATAAAGATTAGCTACTCATCGCAGACTACTTTTACACAATAAACCTTACATTAGTAGTAGCACAGAACTACGGCTGCGGCCGATGATGAATACAATTCCAATCGCCCTGAACGATGAAGTATAAACAGATAAACAACAACTCGATCAACCAGGTGATGTTGATCATCATCATTATTTTAATATCCATTTTGGTTTTTAAAAACCTGATGTATTACCTTCCCGGTTTCTTAGGAGCGATCACGCTTTACATACTCTTTCGCACGCCCTATTTTAAGTTAACCGAGCATTACCGTTGGAAAAAGTCACTTGCCAGTGCACTTTTCATCTTGCTATCCATCATTTTTATCATCCTCCCTATTTGGGCTATTATCGATTATCTGGTGCCACAGGTCAACCATTTCTTCAGCAACCAACAACAGATTGTCGAGAAATTCAACACACTGAAAACATTTATGAGTGATAAGCCATTCCTGAAAGACATTGACATGTCGGATACAGCACTCTTGAATTTTTTACAGCGGCTGACCCGCTATGTCCCGAATATACTAAACTCGGTCGCTGAGGTTGGTGTGAACATTGTTGTTACCCTTTTTGTGCTCTACTTTATGCAGGTAAATGCGAAAAAAATGGAATCTACCCTCTACCGCTCTATTCCTTTTAGTAAAGAGAGCAAAAGGGATATTTGGAACGAGGTTAACGTGATGGTCCGTTCTAACGCCATCGGCATTCCCATCTTGGGCTTTTGCCAAGGCTTGGTAGCCATGCTGGGCTACTGGATATTCGGCATCGATAATTTCGTGCTGTTGGGACTTCTGACCGGTATATCATCGATTGTACCTATCTTGGGCACAATGACCATCTATGTCCCGATCTGTGCCATTACGTTAGCCGGCGGGGAGACCGCCAACGCTATCGGACTATCCATTTACTGTTTCATCTTAGTCGGTGGTATAGATAATGTACTGCGCTTTACCATTTTGAAAACCATTGGCGATGTACCGCCAATGATCACGGTTTTCGGGGTATTGCTGGGTTTAAATCTATTTGGTATGCTGGGCTTGATTTTCGGGCCGCTTATTCTCTCTTCAATAGGCTTATTGATGAAAGTTTACAGCCACGAATATGGTAAAGGTATCGTTCGCGAGCCTTTGCCTTTGCAGCTGCCACCTCCGGAGTCCAGCGCAGCAGATAAAACACAGGAAGGTTCTTAAAAGCTACATACGCAAGAAACGGATTTTTTTGTCGCACAAAAATGAGGACATTTGAATATGGAAAAGCAACAGGATCTCATAAACTTCGAACGTATCGCCAAGGCCATTGCATTTTTGCAGGACAACTTTAAGGCGCAACCTTCGCTAGCGGAGATCGCGGCACATGTGCATATGAGCCCCGATCATTTTCAACGTCTCTTTCAGGAATGGGCAGGCACAAGTCCAAAAAAATTTCTACAATACACCAGCATACAGCATGCAAAACAACTGCTGGCTGGACAGCAAAAGAACCTTTTCCATGCTTCATTTGAAACAGGGCTGTCTAGCACCAGCCGCCTGCACGATCTTTTTATACAAATCGAGGGCATGACGCCCGCAGAATACAAACAAGGTGGTCGACAACTCACCATCCGCTATGCTTATCATGCTTCTCGCTTCGGCAATGTGCTTATCGCTTCGACCGACAAGGGAGTTTGTTACGTGGCCTTCGAAGACGAAGCAAACGGCGTGTGCGAAACACTTTTCAACAGCTATCCAAATGCAACATTCGTATTGGAAAATAGTCCATATCAAAAGGCAGTATTAGCATTTTTCAATCGCGACTGGTCGAATCTACAAGCCGTGAAACTACATCTTCGAGGGACGCCTTTTCAATTACATGTATGGGCGGCGCTCTTAAAAATTCCCGCCGGCCAGCTGGCGAGCTACCGCCAAGTGGCCGAAGAAATTGGAAATCCCTCCGCATCTCGGGCCGTCGGCACAGCTATCGGCAGCAACCCTATCGCTTATTTGATTCCCTGCCACCGGGTGATACAAACTTCAGGATTATTGGGCGGTTACCGTTGGGGACTGCATCGTAAGACTGCGATTATTGCTTGGGAAAGCGCACTAAAAACCGCACAACAATGATGACACTATTTGACGACTCCGCCGCGCCCCAAAGAAATCTGCTACCACAAGATGGTATGGTACAGTATTATGGAGCGGTATTTAAACATGATGAAGCCAACCTTTATTACCAGCAGCTGCTTGAGCAACTCGCTTGGGAGCACGATCAGGCAGTTATATTTGGCAAGCATATCAGCACTAAACGTAAGGTAGCTTGGTATGGCGATCAGACATTTGAATATACCTATTCTGGAATATTGAAAAGAGCATTGCCTTGGGTGGCTCCGCTGCAAAGTATCAAACAGCAAATCGAAGAACTTTGCGGCGCACGGTTCAATTCATGCTTATGCAACCTCTACCACGATGGATCGGAAGGAATGGCCTGGCATAGCGACGGCGAAAAAGATCTTAAGAAACATGGCGCCATTGCGTCAGTGACCTTCGGTGCCCAACGCAAATTTGGATTTAAACATAAATTGAATAAGAAGACCGTATATGTGGAACTCGAGCATGGTAGTTTGCTGATCATGCGGGATCAAACGCAGGATCATTGGCTGCACCGATTACCTCCTACGACAAAAGTCACTACTCCTCGCATCAACCTTACCTTCAGAACGATTGAGGGAAGCGAATCATCAAGGTAGTGTCACAACGCTATGCTTTTGTTGTTTAATAATCATCTTCGATAGGTGTCGCAGTAGATGCTGAAAAAGCTGAATACCTTTTTCGTAAATTGTTACTATATATCGATGTAATATGAAACAACTAGAAAATAAAGTAGCTATAGTCACTGGAGGTGTCTCTGGCATTGGGAAAGCGATTGTCGAGGCCTTTGTAAAAGCCGGTGCTAAAGTGGTCGTTTCCGACTTAAATGAAAAGTTGGGTCATGAGTTGGTGAATGCCGATAAAGATGGTCGCATCCTCTTTGTAAAAGCAGATTCATCATCTCCCGAGGATAACAAGAAAATTGTGGACGTCGCCATAGAAAATTTTGGAGCTCTGCACATCGCCGTCAACAACGCGGGTATTGGCGGTCCTGCAGCTACCGTCGGCGATTATGCCTTGGATGCTTGGAACAAAGTCATCGATATCAACTTAAATGGTGTTTTCTATGGTATGCATTACCAACTTCCAGAAATCGAAAAAGTGGGCGGATCCATTATTAATATGGCTTCCATTTTAGGTAGCGTTGGCTTTGCCCAATCATCAGCCTATGTAGCGGCAAAACATGGCGTTGTAGGTTTAACGAAATCTGCCGCTTGGGAATATGGCACACGTGGTGTGCGCATCAATGCCGTCGGTCCGGGCTTTATCGCAACGCCGCTGATTGATGACCATTTGGATCAAGCGACACAAAAATATTTGGCCGAGCAGCATGCTATGCAGCGCTTGGGAAAACCCGAAGAGGTAGCTGCCTTAACCCTATGGCTAGCCTCCGACGAGGCGAGTTTCGTGACCGGAAGTTACTATCCGGTAGATGGTGGGTATTTGGCGAAATAACGCCAACACTATTTGAAAAAGTAAAGAGCAATCAAACTCATGATTGCTCTTTACTTTTTTCTGCGGTCAGCACTTCCGCCACAACAAAGGTGCTTCCTCCAACAAAAATGAAATCGCCGGTGCGGAAATTGTCTTTCGCAGCCCGTAAAGCCTCCTCCACAGTAACAAAATCCTCCCCCTTCAGCTTCCAAGAAGTAGCTGCTTCACGCAATTCTTTGGCAGGCAATGCGCGTGGCATGTCTGGGCTACAGAAGTAATATTTTGCTTCTGCAGGCAGAAGCGGTAGCATATGGCTCAAATCTTTATCGCGCATAGCACCAATCACCATATGTAATTGCTTATATGTGGTCTGCTTTAGGTTCTGCACTACTTCACGGATACCGTCCTCATTATGCCCGGTGTCGCAAATGATATAAGGATCAGTCGACAGCGTTTGCCATCGTCCTTGAAGCCCTGTTTGCCTTTGCACTTCCAACAAGCCTGCACGGATATACTCCTCTTTCACAACCCATCCCTTCTTCTGTAGGGATGCAACTGCAGTCAATACGCCTAACAGATTTTTTTGCTGGTACGAGCCCGCAAGCGCCATCTCCCAAACCTGCCGAACGCCAGTTTGCTTGTTGAGCACTTCCACCTGCAGCCCCGACTCCTTACGATCGGCAGCCAAGACCTGTAAATCAGCAGTCGCAAATTTCAATGGAGCGCCTACCTTTTGCGCATATTCCTCAAATACATGAGCCACCCGTTCATCCCTCTCGGAGACAACCACGGGAATATCTTTCTTTATAATACCTGCCTTCTCGCCAGCAATCTCCTGTAAGGTATCGCCCAAAAGATTCATATGATCCATCCCAATATTCGTGATGACAGCTAGCTCCGGTAGAATAATGTTTGTGCTATCCAATCGACCTCCAAGTCCTACTTCGATAATGGCAATATCTACTTGCTCCCGCGCGAAGTAATCAAATGCCATAGCTACCGTTACCTCGAAAAACGAAGGCGATATTTCTGTGATTGTTGGCAAATGTTGATTGACAAACGCGAGTACCTCCGCTTCTGAAATCATCTGTCCGTTGACACGTATACGTTCTCGGAAATCGACCAAGTGGGGTGAGGTGTATAAGCCCGTTTTGTATCCTGCCGAAGCAAAAATCGACGCCAGCATATGGGAGGTAGAGCCCTTCCCATTGGTACCTGCAACATGAACAGACTTAAATTTTTGATGGGGATTATCCAGCGCTGCACAGAAACGAAGGGTGTTGTTTACATCTTTCTTGATGGCGCTAGCTCCATCACGTGTAAACATGGGTAATCGAGCATAAAGATACTCGATTACCTCATCATATGTCTTCATCATGAAAAGTTATCTTAACTTGAAATTGAATACAATAACACCCGTTTGAGAATCGGGAGCGTTGGGTAGTTGGTTAAGACGAGCCCCCATCACAGCGCGTTCACACTTCTCCAACAAGCTACGGTTGGAAATCGTTGTACCTCGTACACCAGCGCGCGCATAGGTTACTACGCCACTTTTATTCACTTTAAATTCTACGGCTACACGTCCGGCCTGCTGTCCATCATCCTGAATTCTAGGTGGCACTTCAAAACGGCGGTTAGCGATGGTCAACATCATATTTCCATCTCCCGAACCACCTTCTCCATAGTTGCTCGCCAATGGATCGCCAAGATTGCTACCTTGGTTGCCCGCCGTAGTTCCTGTACCATCACCTGTTCCGGTGGCGTTGTTCTTTTTGCCTTTATACAGCGCATTCGGATTAACAGCTGGCTTCGCATCCTTCTTTTCAGCTGTCGCCACATCAGCATTCGGTTTGACTGGCTTTTCGTTTTTTGGTACTGCAGGTGCGTCCTCGACATCTTGCGTAGCCACTACTTTATCCGCTACCTGCTGCGACGGTGTAGGTACCGGTGTAGAAACAGGATCAATTTTATCGGGCTTCACATTATTCGCATTCTCATCCATGGAAGGTTCATCAACGCTCATGTAGTCGTCGCCCATTCCTTCTTCCGAGGTTCCATAATTCACCACAATACCACCCATACCATAGCGTGGTACATCACCTCCAAAAACCACGAAAAACGCAATCAACACCAATATCCCCATCACTGCCGTTGATAAGCCCAAGGCTTTCGGCAGATTATTTTCCTCTTGCGATTGGTAATACATCTTCTTTCAAATTAAAAAGTCAAAATTAAAAAGTCAAACAGCGATAGTCTAATAGATATGCTATCTCGCCGTATCACCTGTCGTTGTATCGCAATACCTACGACCTGATACACCATCCTTCTTTAATCTTTCTTCGGCTCCGTCGCCAGCACCAATTTTACTCTATTCTTGTTTGCAACATCCATCACAGAGATCACATTTTGAATAGGCACCGAACTATCGGCATACAACATGATCGTCAATTCCTCGCCGTTAACAATTTGGCTTTGAATCAATGGTTCCAATTGGTCCAAGCTAACCGTTTGTTTGTCCACGTGATAGTTTAAATCTGCCGTAATAGACACCGTCATCGTTTTCTTAGCAACTGACTGCTCGCCGGCGCTCGATTTAGGCAACAACAATTTCACGACTTGCGGATTTGCCACCGCAGACGCCAACAGGAAAAACAACATCAAGAAAAACATGATATCGTTCAATGCCGCTGTGTGTACCTCCGCTGTAGGCTTATGTCTTCTATTTCTTAAGTTCATCGTTTAAACTGAAAAGTCAAAAATAACGTCAACTGCTAACGCTATACTAAACACCAGGCTCGTCCAATAGATCGATAAATTCTACCGAATCGGTCTCCATGCGTAAAATAACGCGCTCCACCATCATGTTCAATACATGGTAACCAATATAGGCCAAAATACCAACGGTAAGTCCACTTGCAGAAGCAATCATCTTCACATACAAACCTCCAGACACCGATCCGATATCGATACCACCTGCTACTTCCACATCACGAAAAATTTGGATTACCCCAAAGATAGTTCCAACGAAACCAAGCATCGGCGCAATACCAGCAACGATACCTAAGATATTGATGTTCTTCTCTAATTTAGATACTTCCAGCTTACCAGCGTTTTCTATCGCTCCTTCTATATCTTTTATCGGGCGTCCTACGCGCGAAAGACCTTTCTGCAGCATACGCGCCAAAGCAGAATTGCTGGAGCGACAAACCGCAATAGCCGCATCTAAACGACCAGACATAACATTGCTCTTGATCTGCGACATTAAACCCGAGTCGGTTTTCGATGCCTTTCGGATGGTGATGTATCGTTCAAAAAAGATAACCAAGGCTAAAAACAACAGGAAAATAATTGGAATCATAATCCAACCTCCCTTCATCAACAGTTGGATAAGATTTAAGTTCTCATCCGCTGTTGCCAACTGTACCGCTTGCTGTTGAACCGAGTTCACAGAATCCATCGCTGTTAAATTCTCTTGCATTAATGACATAGTCTTTCTTGTGTATTTTTTATTATTAGGTTTATTTTATCAATTTATCTTATCCGGCCAAGCGTCCTTCTCTATATTTTTTCGGACATATTGTAGGGCAGTTTCCATTTCCTCCTTCGTGGCATAGGTATCCCAAATTACTTTTTTATTGTTTTTGACCATTTTGCTAGGCACAGCACGAACGCTGGTATACCCTTTCTTCCGCATCGCTACGGCATGCTCGTTAGCCTTAGCCATGGTCGGATGAATCCCAATCACGATCTGCCATTGATCAGGAACTTCTGCCGGGACGTCGGGTGTTTCTGTCGCGGCAATCTCGGTCTGCGAGGTATCCACCAAACTTTCTGCAAGGGAATCTGCATTATTCAAGCTATCCACAGGACTGAAAGCGTCGAGCGTATCTGGCTCTGTTGCTTGCGGTTCCACCACCACCACCGGATTGGCTATACGCCCGGCACGCTTATTAAAGTAATAAAGTGCAGCAATGGTACCCAAGGCCAATAACGCAATCAAAATATACCATAGGGTATTGCTTCGCGTATTCTTGGCTCCCATGCTGTTATTTTCAAAAAATGGTTCCAAAATTTCCGCCGATACCGGTTGTTGCTCTACAGGAGCCACTGGTGTAGGTATCTCTGTTTTTTCGGACGAAGAAACGGGGGTTGTCTCCGCAGCTGTATCAACCGCAGGTACACTGCTCGTTGGCGGCAATGTCGCAGCGATAGGTTCATAGTGGAATCCCGAAAGATCCAAAGCTTTAAACACATATCCTTCACCGTAACTAACCAAATAACCTAAATCATCCAGCTTCGCCTGTCCTTCTTCCCTAATTTCCTTAAGTAAGGCCCCCACTACGGTGGCGATCTGTGCTTCAGCATCCTTGGTATCGATGGCATCCAACTGGGCAATATATTGGATGAAATCGTAGCCGCGATTACTCGTTTGGTCGAAATCTATATAACTGATCGGGGGAAGATAGACATTCCGCTTTTCATCATACGTCGCTGGCGTATGGTTCCGCTTAAAGGCGCCCAACCCCTTGATATAAACCTCAGGTTGTCTTTTTAACAGATTATTTACGTTCTTTCCTAAATTCATCCTATGTTATACTAAACTGCAAAGTTATGATCTTCTTCGCTTAAAACGAAAAATTTAAACCGCCCAGTACGTTAAAACCTAATTTCGGGTAATACAAGTATGTTTGATATTCTGCATTGAAAATATTATTGGCTTTCACGAACAATCCCAATTGCTTGGTCGCTTTGTATTCCGCACCTGCACTTAGATCAAAGAATGACGGCACCTCTCTGCGTTCGTAGGGAATTGAGGTAATCACAGCTCCTGTGCTAGCGTCATAGTCATATGCTCTCGCATAAGATAGCCCATGGAACAAAGCTTCCGCGTCGATATACAATTTCTCTGATATATTAAATCGGGCATTGGCATTCAACCGCATTTTCGGCGTGTGCCACACCTCATCTTGCTGCGCCGCGGTATACTGATCGATGTTCAAGCGACCACCGAGGTTAACCAACTTCGACAGGCGTACGTTGATTTCACCCTCCAAACCCACATGTCGAACAGACTTATCGCCATTACCATCATACACCGCATCAAACTGGAATGGTGTTTCCATATTATTGACAAAAAGAGGGAGACCTTCTAGTTGGCGATAAATGGCTTTCACCTTATAACCAAAGGTAGCTCCTGCATTACCTTTGATACCACCGAAGAAATTCAGGCGCTCCACCATATTCTGTATACCCAGATTAGGGCCAATAAATGGGTTCTGACGAGCAAAGTCACGGTAAGAAGCCTTCTTGACACCTCCGTTTACCCCACCAAAAATATGGAAATATTCCGGCGCCAAAGCGAAGTCGATTTCGGCAGCAGGGAAGATATTGAAACTGGTACTATCCCCAAACTCAGGAACAAAATTAGCGCCCAAGGTGATGGCATAGTTATCACCCTTAAAGCGGATATAAGGATTCAACGTAGCCAAGGAGTTGTTCGTCTGCCCTGCTACACCGCTATTGGGTGTTCCATCTACGTTATTCACATCTACGCTTAGATTTGCACCAATGTTAAAGGCACGTACACGCTTATTGAAGTAGGCCGAAACGGCAAATGAGGTTTCTTTGGCATCGAAGCGGTCGCTAAAAGAATAGGCATCGAGCTTTGCGGAATAACTAAACGCATCTTCGTTCTGTGGATCGTAATTGCTGGTAAGCTCGCCAGTAAAGTAAATGTCATTGAAAACCTGCTTCTCTGGTGTAGGGTTTAACGTCGTAACGCCATCGTTACCTAGCGGGATACCGTAAAAATTCGTCCCAAAGCGGTTGTAACCCAAGGTACCATCCACAGTGAACATAGGCAGGATGCGCCGTCCGAAAACGCCCACCTCTTGTCTGGAGAAACGCTGCCCCTCAAGGCTTCCTTTTTGGCTCAGGTGCTTCACAAAACCACCCACGCGCATATCTTCATATTCATCGTAGGAAAAATAGCCTTCACCTAAAATTGTGTTGAAGTTTCCCAGCCCAAATTTCACATAGTTACTCCGCTGATCCTGCGCTTGGGAAAACGGCGTTTCCTGCACGTCCAATTCCTTCAATCCGGTATTGATATCCAACTTCTTATCGGCTATATTCCCGTAGGAAAGCTTGGGCATATAGCTCCGTTTGTTGGTCATATCAGGACTGCGGCGTATCTTAACCGCGTCCGCAAGAATAGGTTTATAGTCACGTACGACATCAAAAGAATCGATAGTTACCGGCTTCTGAGGATCCGTTTGTGCATATCCCCCAACACTTAAACCAAGCAAAAACGCTACAGCTGCGTAATTCTTAAATACTGTTTTATGCAATTTCATCATGCTATCCTATTCTTGTTATTTCAATTTTCCTAAACGAGCGTTAGCCTCTTTTAGCACATCATCTTTATCGTTATCGTAATTCTCGATCACACTTTCCAACGTCGATTTCGCTTGGAATTTATCGCCTTTACCCAAATAAGCGTCAGCCATCATGATAAAACCTTTGGCCACCCAATAGTCGTACGAAGAAAACGAATTGGAAATATCGAAGGCGGATTCGATCGCCTTATCATACTGCTTTGCCTTCAACTGTTGTTCACCAACCCGGTAACGCGCTTCTGCACCGGTTACGGTTTTACTTTTTAGAGCCGCCAAATTAAATTCCTTCAGCGCATCAGCGGCTTTGTTTGTTGCGGCATAGGCCTTACCCGCATACAGATGCGCCAAGGCTATATCCTCTTCAGACGATTTTTCATAGTTCTTCACCAACTTGGCGTAATTCAGCGTTTCCACGTAATCGCCGATGTTGAAGAAACTCATCAACAGGTTATTGATAGCAAAGCCATAATTGGATTTGTACTCCGAGGTAAGCTCTAATTTGCGCAATACCTGTACAGCTTCATTATAGGCCTTATTACGCAAGTGCAGTTTCGCTACACTGATCAGGGTTTGCTCGGTGTAGGCGCTCGTCCAGTCGTTCATGATAATATTAAAATCATGAATGGCTTCTTTATCCTTGTGCAGCTGCGCATAACTCTCGCCGCGGATAAAGCGCGCATGCTTCTCCTGTATCGGTTTTGGAAACTTATCGAAGTAGGCGTTGATGGCCTCCACCGCGCCTTGGTAATTGCCACGATCGAAAAGTGTCTTTGCCACGCCGAAGGTGTGCGCATCTTGTTGTGCCGTACTTAAATCACCGATATTCGTACTTGTCGCGTAACGGATATATCCTGTTGCATCACCTTTATCTAAATAAATATTCTCAATGGATAATAAAGCCTGCTTTGCTTCGTCTGTTGTGGCATATTGATCGACCACACGTTGAAAGGTCGCTAGTGCGGCATCGTTATCGTCTTTGTTATATTGCACCAAGCCGATTGTTACCAACGCACGTGGAACGTAACTACTTCGTGGATATTGCTCGACCATAGCCTGTAATCCGGATATTGCCGTATTGTAATCGCCCATCAGGAAATACGTGTAAGGCACTTCGAAAGCTACGTCATCCGCATAGTTGGATTTTGGAAATTGTTGCACCACGGAATTGAGCGTGGCTATCTTACCGTTATTGTCTCCTTGCAACCCTTGGATAATACCACGTTGAAACAGAGCGTAATCTTGGCTAGGCGCCTTTGCACTGATCAAACGGTTGTAGTACTCCAAGGCACGTCCATAATTCTTCATCCCAAAATAGGAATCTGCTAAACGGGCAACAGCATCATTACGTGTATTGATTTCTATACCATCCTTACCACCCGTTGCCAAAAAGCGCTCAAAGTAATTGGCGGCCGTATTGTAGCGATCGTTACGGAACGCAGCGTAGGCCAACGCATAATTGGCATAACTATATACATCCGTTTTCCGCGCCGCAGGTAGCTGTAAGAACTTGTTAAAGTTCGTCACCGACTCACCATACTTGCGAACTTCATACATGGCCTCCGCCTTCCAGTAGGTGGACAGCGCATAGATCTCCTCATCGTAGCGGTTCGCTTCCGAGCGCATAAACATTGAAATGGCATTTTCAAAGGCCCTTTCGTTGTAAAACTCTAACCCGCGGTAATAGGTCACTTTTTGGTAGGCCGCATTTGCTTCGCGCCCACGTTTACCGATTCCTTCCAAGATATCAACCGCAGCACGGTAGTTCTTGGTACTCAAGAGCACCTCTGCCAATAGTGTTTTGGCTTCTTCGAGACGTGTCGAGCGGGGATAGGTCTCTAGGTATTCTTGGGTAGCTTCCAAGGCTACTTGATGGAACTCCAACTCGTAAGATAGTTTTGCGTAATTGAACAAACCCTCTTCTTTCAACTGTGCATCAAAATCCAATTTGGAGGCTCTAAAAAAAGCATTTCTCGCGCTCTGCTTATTACCGGTTTTTAAAAAAGAATCTCCCAGTGTGATCATCGCACTTTGGTAATATGCATCAGGCTCGCTAAGTTTTTCCAATTCCTTTATCGCCTTCTCATAATCACCAAGTTTGTAGGCTATATACCCAATTTGGTAGCTATCCTGATTGTTTTGTGTTTTCCCTTGATCTTGAGCCTGGAATTTATCGTAGTAGTTTTTTGATTTCTGCAGGTCGCCCTTGATAAAGTATGTGGCGGCTACAATTCGGAATATTTCCGTTTCGTGCTCCTGCTTCGTACGCTCCAATATAGGTAGCGCATAGCTCAACACATCGTCGTAGCGTTTATCTAAGAAATAAAGCGCTGTGATATAATAGGGATAACTGTTCTCGTAGGTTTTCGAACCATCCAACCTTTCGAATTCGTTAAGCGCCGTTTTATATTCGGCGTCCAAATAAGACAGGTAAGCGTAGTAATAGATAGATGCCTCTTGATATTGACCTTTCTCATCTTTCAACTTTTCAAAAAGCGGCTTAGCGGAAGTGAAATCGTCCGTCATAAATTGGGCATACGCCAACTTAAAACGATACTCCGTATTTTCCGCTCCAGCTAAATTCTTGCTATCAATTTTTTGAAACCATTCGATAGCTTTGGTATAATCTTTCTTAGCATAATAAGACTTACCAATCTGGAAATATGCTGCTTTTGAGTTGGCACTTGCTGGATAATCCTTGATGTACTTTAAAAAGCGAGCTTCGGCATCTGAATCGCCCAACTCCAAGGCACAGATAGCTTGATAAAAGCGAACATTCTCCTTGATCAACGTTAGCTCCTCCGTCTCATCCAACTGTAAGGTAGACTTCGTGCGAATATCCTCTACCCGATCAAACTGCTTGGCGGCCGAGCTGTACTTTCCCCGTTCAAACAACTCCATTCCAGACTTGTACGCATTGTTAATCTGTTGCCAAGCCGTTTGTTGCCCAAACGCTACCGAGCTCATTAAACTCAATGCTACACCTACACCATAAATTTTCTTATTCATACTGATGAATTATTCAACAACTAAATCTTCGCATTACAAAAGTGGCCTACCCTCAAAGGCATACACCTTCAGGATACTAAATTAGAACTAAAGTTCCACGTATTCCTCAAAAGTTCTTAACATCTGTTGGTAACTGCCCTATATAACGTAAATATTACCCAAAAAATATGCCCCACTTTAAAAAGTCGGGCATAAAAATGCTATTGCACTGGCCTGCCGGCGGTTATCCGCGTTGTCCTGCCAGCAGATAAAGTACAGCCATACGAACGGCGACACCATTTTCTACCTGATCAAGAATAATAGAATGTTTACTGTCGGCTACATCCGACGTAATTTCCACTCCTCTGTTGATCGGGCCGGGGTGCATGATGGTGATTTCTTTATCCAACGAGTCCAAGATTTCTTTGTTCAACCCGTACAACATCGAGTATTCGCGCAGTGAAGGGAAATAGGCAATATCTTGACGTTCTAACTGTATCCGCAGCATATTGGCCACATCACACCAGTTTAGCGCTGTACGAAGGTCGTGCTCCACTTTTACCCCCAAAGAACCGATGTACTTTGGAATGAGTGTTGTGGGGCCACAAACCATCACTTCCGCACCTTGCTTTTGCAAACACAAAATATTAGACAATGCTACGCGCGAATGTAGAATATCCCCGATGATGGCCACTTTACGTCCAGCCATGTCGCCATGTCGCTCGCGGATAGAAAAAGAGTCCAATAAAGCCTGCGTGGGATGTTCATGCGCACCGTCTCCAGCGTTCACGATCTGTGCATTTACATGCTTACTTAGAAATACGCCTGCACCAGCATATGGGTGACGCATCACGATCATATCTACCTTCATGGCCAAAATGTTGTTGACCGTATCGATCAAGGTCTCCCCTTTGCTCACCGATGAAGATGATGCGGCAAAGTTCACGATGTCTGCAGAAAGGCGTTTCTCTGCCAGCTCGAACGATAAACGCGTACGCGTGGAATTCTCAAAAAACACATTCGCAATGGTGATATCCCTCAGAGAAGGCACCTTTTTTATTGGTCTATTTAGAACCTCCTTGAAATTGGCCGCTGTATCTAAAATAAGTTGAATATCATTTTCATTCAGGTCTTTTATACCTAAAAGGTGTCTTGTGCTAAGCTGCTCGGTTGTTGTTGACATGTTATGTTAAATTTCTAGCGCTCTGTTTTACTGATAAAAGCTTTCCTTTCGGAACGGGAGATTTGGCCGCAAAGGCTCTGTCGAAACAAAAGCCTTTAAACAGGCTTTTTCTCGGTCACGAGTACAATACTATCATCTGCGTCTACCTCTTCCCAACTAACGATTACTTTTTGCGAATCAATGGAATCCACCTGTATACCAATATAGTCGGGTTGAATGGGAATCTGTCTCGAAAAGCGGCGATCCACCAAAACCAGAAGCTCCATCTTTCCTGATCGACCGAAAGCTTGCATCGCATCCATCGCCGAGCGAATAGTCCGCCCCGTCCAAAGGACATCATCAATAAGGACGACATCTTTATTATCTACGATAAAATCAATGACCGTACTGTTTGCAGCCAACGGACTAGCTCCTTTCATGCGGAAATCATCACGGTAGAAGGTAATATCCAACACACCAAGTTGCACTTGATGTCCGGTGATGTTTGCTATCTCCTTCTGAATGCGCTTAGCTAAATAAGTACCTCGTGGTTGAATTCCGATTAATACGGCATTGGAAAAATCGCCATGATTCTCAATCAACTGTTGACATAGTCTTTTGATTGTGATCTGGAATTTGGCTCCTTCTAATAAAATCGATTGTTTCATTATGGGAATGTTTGGGCAAACTTACGGTATTTTTTTTAAACCTGCTATATGTTTGCCGTAGAATAACAACAATAATTAAGCAGGTTTACGGATCATCATTTGAGACAAGGTCATATAAAACATGGACATCAAGGTGCCTCGAGAATCCGAGAAAGCTAATACTCCCATATAGGAGCCGCCCTTGAATCATGAGTACTGAATTTGTAAATGCGTTTGCTGTCAATTCAGGCAGGATACATCGCAAATAAAAGAGGCAATCAGATTTGATTGCCTCGCGTTAATACTATTGTGTTGCCTGCTCAAAATAATGTTTGTACACATTAAACAACTCATCAGATTGCTTTTTAAGCTCTGGTTGATTAACCTGATCAAGCAACTGCTTGTACCGTTGGATAGAAGCCAATCCAAAACGCATATTTCGATATTCTAAGTTTGATTTAGCCTCCGAAACCGACTCGTAATAAGCCATATTCTCGCGTATGAATTGCAGATTACGTTTGGCAATCTCATTCGCTTTAGCAGTTTCACCAACCTTATACATCACCTCCAGTAGACCGACATAGCTCATCACCTCGGACATCAGGTAGGCTCGCTTCGGCATATTCTCATAAGCGTTCACAACCAGCTTTTTCGCTTTATCCACCTCACCAGCAGCCAACAACTGTTGCGCTGTCTCGCCGTATATCGTACCAACATACATGCTGATGTAACGGTAAGAGTCAGGATCTATATAAGAAGCTTTACCCAAATTGCCCCAAGTAAACTTGTTCATGATGTTATCATAGGTTTGATCGACATTCTCTACCGAGCTCGGATCGCCTTCTTTAAGTCCAAAATCAACTGGCATCAGTCGATATGCAAAGCCTTCACTCACCAAGTAACGGTCAAGACCCATATAGTTTTCCTCAGGCGTTGTAATAGTAAAATAAACGGGACGCTTCCAGTTATTATTAGCCAGAATGGACAACATAGACAATTCCGCACGGCTTACATAGTTCAAACTGTAGTTCCAATGCATAGTATCCACAATGGCCGATTCCCAATCCTTAGGCACAACCTTGTTGGCAATAACAGCCTGTTTATCTACAGCAAGCTGCATCTTCTTTGTTGGCAGCAAATTCACAAACTCACCGCTCTGCAACTGCGCTTTATTCTGTGGATTGTCTGACAACATAACCTTCACCAAGTCCTGTACAGGCACATGTCCGGGGATATTATAATCTTGGTAATAGATCACGTCACGCACACCATCTTTAATCAGTTCAGGATCGATATTGATCGGCAAAGCATCTGCATCGTTCACCTTATCCATCATCTGCTTCATATACCAATCAGCGCTCAGCAAGCTTAAGTTCACCACACGAACATCTGTACGGAAGCCTTCAACTTCCTGCACATACCATAACGGATAGGTATCGTTATCTCCATAACTGAACAAGATCGCATTTGGCGCACAGGATTCTAGGTAGTTTCGTGCCATACCCCTCGCCAAAGTCTTCTCCGAACGATTGTGATCATCGTAGTTCTTAGCGATAAGAATAACAGGACCTGCCAAAATACCGATCACCGCAGCGGTATAGCCCGCAACCTTCGCGTTGGCTTTCCTACCGATGTAATCGGCGATAGCCAATACACCTAGACCAATCCAGATACTGAATGCATAGAAGGATCCTGCGTATGCGTAATCGCGCTCGCGCGGCTGCAAAGGTGTTTGGTTAAGGTAGAGCACGATGGCAATACCCGTAAAGAAGAATAGTAAACCAACCACACCGGCATCGCGCTGCCTTTTGCCAAAATGCCAAAAGGCTCCAAGCAAACCAATGATGAGCGGCAAAAAGAAATACGTATTGCGAGACGGATCTGTCTTTGCTGAAGTAGGCAACTTATCCTGCCCTCCCAGCAATGCATTATCGATTGGCGTAATACCACTTATCCAGTTACCTTCAGTATAAGAGCCATGTCCTTGTTGATCATTTTGTCTTCCGGCAAAATTCCAAAGGAAATAACGCCCATACATCTGACCAATCTGATAACCAAAGAAGAACTTAATATTATCAGCAAATGTCGGAGCCTCATTAGGACCAAGACCTAGATACTCGCGGTAATAGTCCGGATGACCTCCTTTATCGCTGTATATACGTGGAAAAATCGTTTCCTTATCGTAGGTGTAAACCGGATTACGTTTGGCTACCACATACTTGTCACCATCTTTACGGTACACCTTTTTACCTTCTTCCATCCCTGTAGGGCGGGAATCAAAAAAGCGTCCTTTAAACAATGGTTCGTCACCATATTGCTCCCGGTTCAAGTAGCTCAAGAATGAAAAGACGTTATCAGGATCACTGTTATTCAACGTAGGGTTAGCCTTAGCGCGAATCATGATCATAGCGAAAGAACTGTAGCCCAAAAGAATGAACACCGTGCTGATTAATGCAATATTCAACAAAGGTTTTGCCTTCTTTATCGAATAGATAATACCATACACAAGGCCTGCAACAAGCAGCAATGCGAAAAATGCAGCTCCGGTGCCGAAGCCCATGCCCAGTGAGTTCACAAAAAACAAGTCAAAGTAGGCCGCAAATTTTATGGAGAACTGAATCACGCCCCAAAGAATGACCGCTAAGACTACGACACCAATACCTAAAGCTTTCAGAATGCCCGCACTCGTGCTCTCCTTCGTTTTACGGAAGTATATCACCAAGGCTATTGCAGGAATTACCAGTAAGTTCAACAAGTGTACCCCAATAGAAAGTCCCATCACGTAAGCAATAAAGATCAGCCATTTATCGGCATGTGCTTCCTCTGCCCTTGCCTCCCACTTCAGAATACCCCAAAATACGACCGCGGTACACAGCGACGACATTGCATATACTTCGGCTTCCACAGCAGAAAACCAAAAGGTATCCGTAAAAGCATAAGCCAAAGCACCAACAACACCTGAGGCCATTACCAAAAACAACTGTGGCGCATTTAACGCAGCCGTATTGGAATAGCCAACGAATATTTTCCTTGCTAGTGCAGTGATCGTCCAAAAAAGAAAGAGAATGGTTAACCCACTGCACACGGCTGATCCGATGTTCATCCAAAAGGCGATCTTGGATCCATCACCCATTGCTAGATTGGAGAATACATTCTCCAGCATTAAAAACAGGGGTGCCCCTGGCTGGTGGACAATTTGCATCTTGAAAGCAGATGCAATAAACTCACCACAGTCCCACCAGCTCACGGTGCGTTCCACGGTCATCACATAGACAATCGTTGCAATTAATGCACAGATCCAGCCTAGCAGATTGTTAATCTTCTTGTAATTCATTCTATATTGATAAGGTTATCCTATTTTATGGCTCGAAATTAAGGAATACTAAGCGAGTATTAAATATTATTTACACATTTTAACGAAAGTTTTTACAATTGAAACCCTACAGTGCCCGAGCTACCGTAGCCTAACCAAACTTCATCGTAAAAAATATCGCACTGAAAATCAGCTCAGATAGCCGCATTAGCAAAAAAAGTTTTGGAACTAATGAAAACAGCCGTATATTTGCATCGTCAAAACAAAACAACGTTAGTCTTGACAAATGATTGTCCGATAGTATAAGGGTAGTACAAGTGATTTTGGTTCATTTAGTCTTGGTTCGAATCCAGGTCGGACAACAAAAAGGAGAGCATTAAACGCTCTCCTTTTTTCATATCTAAACCTTTCATAATCAACATTCTTCTCATCGTAAAAAGTATTTTGTTTTCACAAACATTTATCTAACTTTGTCCCCCATAACAAAGAAGGGTCTTTGTAAAAATTTTGTCCGATAGTATAAGGGTAGTACAAGTGATTTTGGTTCATTTAGTCTTGGTTCGAATCCAGGTCGGACAACTTACTCGATCATTATTTGGGAGTTAGAGTGAAATATTGAGTTAGTCAACATAAAATCACGCATAATGCCTTTGCAATTTAACACGGTGAAGCTGTTCGCAGGGTCGGGAACAGTGGAGTTAGCAGAAAAAATCTCCAAATCTTATGGCAAACCTCTTGGCGACAAGACCTTGTCCAAATTTAGTGACGGAGAAATTCAACCATTTTACAATGAATCTGTCCGCGGAAGCGACGTTTTCCTTATCCAATCCACCAACCAACCTACCGACAATCTTTTCGAGCTTTTATTGATGATAGACGCCGCTAAAAGGGCTTCTGCACACTACATCACCGCAGTAGTTCCTTACTTTGGCTTTGCCCGTCAAGATCGTAAAGACAAACCGCGTGTTGCTATTGGAGCCAAGTTGATGGCCAACCTAATTACTGCTGCCGGCGCGCACCGTATCATGACCATGGATTTACATGCTGCACAGATACAGGGATTTTTCGATATTCCGATGGATCACTTGGATGGTTCCATCATCTTCGTCCCCTACATCAAGTCATTGAATCTAACGAACTTAACGATCGCATCTCCAGATATGGGCGGTTCTTACCGCGCGCGCACCTTCGCCAAGTTCTTCAATGCCGAGGTTATTATCTGTGACAAACGTCGTAAACGTGCCAACGAAATCGAATCCATGTCTATCATAGGTGAGGTAAAAGGCCAAGACGTCGTATTGATCGATGACATCTGTGATACTGCAGGTACCTTATCAAAAGCCGCAGCTTTGATCATGGAGAATGGAGCAAACTCCGTTCGTGCCGTATGTACGCATGCTGTATTGTCTGGAAAAGCCTATGACACCATCGAAAATTCCGTCTTAACGGAGATGATCGTATCCGACACCATCCAATTGGATAACGAGAAGGCTAAAAAATGTGGCAAAATTAAAGTATTGTCCACGGCAGATCTTTTTGCAAGTGCTATTAAAAATGTAAACGAACACGGTTCAATTTCCGATTTGTTCGATATCAAATAAGCTTAACCAACGGCCTCGGCTATCGTATAAGGGCGGATAAATCACTATCCGTCCTTATTTTTTTTGCTAATGTTTTATATATAAAAAAATTAGCGTAATTTTGCACCTCAAATTAATATAAAAACAATGAAATCAATTGCTATTAGCGGCTCTGTAAGACAGGGCGTAGGGAAAAGAGATTCGAAAGAGTTGCGTTATGAAGGACAAGTTCCTGCAGTTCTTTACGGTGGTAAAGAACAAACTCACCTTTCGGTATCCGCAGCTGATTTAAAACCGGTTCTTTATACTCCTGATGTAGTATTCGTAGAATTGGATTTAGATGGCAAAAAAACAAGAGCTATCGTTCAAGATGCGCAATTCCACCCATTGACTGACTTGGTTACGCACATCGACTTCCTAGAGTTATTTGACGATAAAGAAGTTTCCGTAAACATTCCAATCAAATTGACAGGTACTTCTCCAGGTGTTAAAATGGGGGGTAAATTGGTACAAAAACTACGTACGCTTCGTGTAAAAGCTTTGCCAAACAACCTGCCTCAAGAGATCGAGGTTCCTATGGAATCTTTGGAAGTTGGTAAATCAGTACGTGTAAGACAAATTGCGTTGCAAGATGCTAAAGTATTGAACAACTCTGACGATACTATCGTTTCTGTAATCATGTCTCGTGCTTTACGTCAAGCAGAGCAAGAAGCAGCGAAAGCAGCAAAAGGCGGTAAAAAATAATTTCGACCTCCATGGTTATGTAAAAGGCATCGAGCAATCGATGCCTTTTTTCTTTTGCTAGTGACACAGTAAAGCAGGACGAGATGCCGATAAGAATATTTGCTATTCGCGATCTACTGTGCGTTATCTAACATCTATTTTCTATTTTTGCAGGCATGAACTATTTAATCGTTGGTTTAGGCAATATTGGTAAGGAGTATGAGGATACACGCCACAATATTGGTTTTATGGTGGTCGATGAAGCTGCCAAACAGGCCGGTGCTACGTGGTCACTTTTAAAGCTGGCCTATTACACCGACTTTAAGCAACGCGGCAAAAATGTATACATGATCAAGCCGACGACCTTTATGAACCTGAGCGGAAAAGCAATGAACTATTGGATGCAACAACTGAAAGTTCCTTTAGAAAATGTATTAGTCGTCGTTGATGACCTCGCTATACCCTTTGGATCGCTCCGGATAAAACCTAAAGGATCTGCTGCGGGGCACAATGGACTTCGCTCCATTGAGGCGACCTGCGGTGGACAAAACTATCCCCGCCTGCGCTTTGGCATTGGAGACAACTATCCTAAGGGCAGACAGGTAGACTACGTTTTAGGACCTTTCGATAAGGAAGAGCAAAAAGATCTCCCCGGACTGATAGACCACTCGGTGAAAATGATACAAAGCTTTGTAAACATCGGCATTGAACTGACGATGACGAACCTTAATAGCAAGTAAAAACGAATACCGTCTGATGCGGGACATCGACGGTATTTCATCTCACTATATTACTAACTAAACAACTCTTTTTTGGCGTATTTTAGGCATACGAGAGCCTACTTGCGATCGATCTAGGGGAATCCATTATCAAGATAGATCGAAACACAAGGACAACTAACGGCCACATGGACCCGCTCTTTTTTATTTGGTTTTTATTTCGACTCGGCGACCAGACTTATCCCGTTCGCCTTTTACCTCCGTCGTTTTGATAGCGGTCTTTGGCACCGCATTAAATTCATTTTTAGAAACAGGCTTGCCATCGATAAAAAAGACATCGTCATCGGTATATACAGTATCCGCTTTTTTAATAGCTACACCCTTCACCTTGGTGGTTACCAAGATCACGCCATTCGTCGCCTTTTCACCATATAAAGCTTTAGCACTGGCATCTTTTAATATCGAGATACTTTCTATATCATTGGGATTAATACCATGAATACTTTGGTCAGCCTTCTCAAGCCCATCGACAATGACCAAAGGTTGCTTTCCATCAGCATTTACCCCTCTCAAGGTTAAATTAACCGTGTCTAGTTTGAACCCTTTCGCATACCCTTTAACAACAACATCTTGATTTTTACCATGTCTAACGGTATCTGCTTTACTACCCTTTAAATTAACGACCGCGGGAACATCCGACTTCTTGGTAAAAATTTTTACAACGCCATTTTTACCCTCTTCGCCGAAAGCAGCAGCAGAAGCACCATCTCGCAACACTTCTATCGAACCAATACTATTAGGATCCATGGTATTTAGATCATAGCCCAAAACCTGCTTCACACCGTCCACTAAAATAAGTGGTGCTTTCATCGTCCCGTCAGAACCGCGAAAAATGACCGTTTTTGTAGTTGTTTTAGTCGTATCCGAAAAGACAGAGACGCCCGTAACTTTCCCAGCAATTTCAGAGAAATCTTCCGAATCTGCTTTAAATTCAACAATCTTCAACGTATCCAGCCGTTTCTCATCCGTCACTTTTACGGTATCGGTTAACGTGGAACCGTCATTATGCAATACCTGCCCCAGCTCGGAAACATCCGTCTCCTTGGCAATGTTAACCACCTCAATAATGTGGTCATCCGCTTTTGTCACCGTAAATGCACCTGCCGAGAAGATAATGATCGGTAGCAGGAAAGCATAATTGCTCAATTGGAGCTTCGATGATCGTTTTTTGTTCATCATCATAATGCGCTTTTTTAAAAGTTTAAAATTAAATTGATTGCTAATAGCTACCGAAGCACCCTGCTTCGATACATGCAACAATGAATACTGATAGGTCTGCCGGTCGACACCCTTATTAAGCACCTGTTGATCAGTCAGGAACTCTAAATTTTGACGTACAGCTCTGCGCATAAGCCATACAAAGGGGTTATACCAACAAACGATCAGTAGGATTTCGAAACATAAGATATCCAAGCTGTGAAGGCCTTTCACATGAATATCTTCATGTTCAAAAATATCGCGGAGCTCCAACTCTTGATGCTGCTCCTTATTTACATAGATTTTGTTCAGAAACGAGAACGGAACGATGGGGAATAATACGTTCCGGTAGAGGTAGTTCTTCCATGCTGTTTCAACAGAATGGAAGTGTATACGCAGCAAGCTAAAGAGCTGTATACAAAGCCGTACAGCAAACCAAAGTAGCCCAAGGGAAATGATCCCATACAGCAAGTTTTCTAAGGTGTAGATGCCCTGCTGCTTCTCTGCTAACGAAAGATCTGGCATAAATGCAATCAACTCGCCCACCGGCTCGATATGTTGTTGAAAAAGCGATCGAATATCCAAAAAAGGATAAATCAGGGCAAATAATACCCCCGACAAAAAATACCCTCTATTTAACTGATAAAAGGTTAGGTTTTTCAACAACAGGATATAGCCTAAATATACAATAGCAAGCAATATGTTAACCTGTAGAATGTAAGCGAGTATAGACTGCATAACCTTATGATTTATTGTTCTTGATCATGTCCATTATCTCTTCTAGCTCCCGCGAAGAGAGTTTCTCTTCCTTCACAAAAAAAGAAACCATTTCTTTATAGGAGTTCCGGAAGTAATCGCCTACAAAGCCATTCATGAACTTGCCCTTATATTCCTCTTCCGATATAACCGGCTCATAGCGCTTTGCGTTCGCATATTTTACCGCACGCACATAACCCTTCTTCTCCAAGTTCTTTATCGTTGAAGCCAATGTAGTGTAGGGCGGCTTCTCCCCTTTTAAATTGTCCAAAACTTCTTTCACAAAACCACCATTCAATTGCCAGATGGACAACATTGCTTCTTCTTCTTGTATCGTTAACTTTTCCATAATCAAAATACTAACTCATCACAATATTACGAAAATTTCGTAATAACCAAAAATAATCGTAGCTTTTTTTCGTCGATCCTTTATGAAAGATCCGAACTCATGAACATGCTAAAATCAGCTGGAAAAGTAGTCACAGCTAGCAAGCCCATGTTCAAACAGCTAAAAGTGATTCCTGTGTAAAACACGAGCAGTTATAACGACCGAAAAAGAGGACAGTTCCAGAATAAAAAAGCCTAAAATGACGTGTTTGTGTCATTTTAATTTCAGCGCGTAAGCGAATTTATCACTGATTTTTATACATTTGTAAGAAACTAGATTATTAAATATGTCGGATAAAGCAACAATAAATTTAGACGGTGCATCCTACGAGTTGCCAGTTATTATTGGTACTGAAAACGAAAAAGCTGTTGATATCTCGAAACTTAGAGACCAGTCGGGATATATCACTCTAGACCCAGGCTTCAAAAATACGGGCGCTACAAAAAGCGCTATTACTTTTTTGGATGGTGAAGAAGGAGTGTTACGCTACCGTGGGTATCCTATCGAACAATTAGCTGAAAAGTCAACCTTCATCGAAGTCGCCTATTTATTGATCTACGGAGAGCTCCCTAGCAAAGCGGTACTGGAACAGTTCCGCGCGGATATTAGAAAACAGATGTTGATCCACGAAGATATGAAAAACTTCTTCACCGGTTTTCCATCGAAATCTCACCCTATGGGGCAGTTGTCTTGTTTGGTGGGTGCCTTATCCGCATTCTACCCAGAGTCATTGAATCCTAATCCAACAGATGAAGAGGAAGACAAAACGATCATCAATTTATTGGCAAAAATGCCAACCATCGTTTCTTGGATTCAGAAGAAATCATTAGGCCAACCGGTCGTTTATCCTAAAAACAATTTAGGTTACATCGAGAACTTCTTACACATGATCTTTGGCGAGGTAACGGGCGAAACAACTTTCGATCCTGTTGTTATCAGCGCTATGCACAAGCTGCTTATCTTACATGCCGACCATGAGCAAAACTGTTCAACATCGACAGTACGTATCGTCGGATCATCGAATGCGAATCTTTATGCATCTATTTCAGCAGGGATCAACGCACTTTGGGGGCCATTGCATGGTGGCGCCAACCAAGCGGTAATTGAGATGCTTGAAGCTATCAAAAACGATGGTGGTGATGCGGAGAAATATCTTGCTAAAGCAAAAGATAAAAATGATCCTTTCCGTTTAATGGGTTTTGGGCACCGCGTTTACAAGAATTTTGATCCACGCGCTAAGATCATCAAAAAAGCATGTGACGATATTCTAGAGAAGCTTGGTGTTAATGATCCTGTATTGGATATCGCCAAACGTTTAGAAGAAGCGGCGTTGAACGACCAGTACTTTATCGATCGTAAGCTTTACCCGAACGTAGACTTCTATTCCGGCATCATCTACCGCGCTTTAGGTTTCGAGTCTGATATGTTTACGGTTTTATTTGCTTTGGGTCGTCTTCCAGGTTGGATCGCACAATGGAAAGAAATGCGTGACAATAAAGAGCCTATCGGCCGTCCACGCCAAGTGTACACCGGTGCTACAACCCGCGAATATGTAGACATCAACAATCGTTAGTAGCGATTAAAAACATAAAAAAGCTCAGACCGAAGTCGATCTGAGCTTTTTTTATGTCCAATAAAGAACACTACTTCCTCTTCCAACGCATCACGACGATATCACCCATAATCATGGTTAGCACATCTTCTTGCACATCTACGTGATTGACCTTTTCCAAATTTTTGAAAAACACCTGCTCACCGTTCCCTGGACAACCCATTTTTGTAGACATCAATGGTCCAAAATGAATATCATTACCGTCTAGCGAAAACGTACCCGAAAAATTATTACAACTGCTATTACCGTTCACCTTCTTGGTTGATGTATCGAAATTGATAGTTGGTTTCCGATCAGCATAAAGTGATTCAAAAGAGACGCCGGGCTCCATGACATAATCCAGTTCCCATGTGCCTGCCATTCCCGCACTTTGATCTTTCAACGCCACAAATTTAGCTAACGCCGCTCCTTTACCTTTTGACAGCGTAAGGCTTCCCTCTGCAATACGGTAGCTATCAACCTGTTCAAAGAGCTGTTTCAAACCATTCTCTATACTCATATCATCGCAGTACATCATGGTCGACATACCTTTTCCGAACTTGATCCCGTTATTTTCACTCAATTCGTACTCGCCGCCCACACCGTTGCATCCACCTGTGGATCCATAGCGATTTCCTTCCTCTGAAAATTCCAAATAAGGCATCTTTCCGTTTACTGTTGCTGGCACAGGTTTACCATTTAACTCAACCAGTTGCCAACGAGGACCGATCAGCCCTGATTCTGCAGAAGACACCTTAACTCCCGACCTACGCGCCGCGCAACCAGCCACCGACACCAAAACTACCATTGCAGCAAAAACAACTACGTTTGAAAATCTCATATCTATTATCTATGTTAATTATTATACAAAACATAAAACGAAAGGTTTGCAAAGATCGCGACAAATTTCGCATTCCAACCGTACGATAGCTCCTCTGCCATCCCATTCAAAACAGGCAAATCATCTTTCTGTCAAACCGAAGGTTTATTATCTACTACTTTAGTATATTTTAGCTATTTTTATGGGCTTTTGCAACGTTTTATGTATGTTTGCATCCAATTAAGAATTATTCTAAAAAAGTCATTTTGGCCGACCTGATTGTTCATATTTTAGTTCCCGTGGCGATATTTAGCTTTATTGCCGCCTTCACCTTGTTTGCTGTATATGCTGAGCGCAAGATCGCCGGTTTTGTACAGGATCGGTTGGGACCTATGGAAACGGGCAAGTATGGCTTGATACAGACCATTGCCGACATCTTAAAACTATTACAAAAAGAGTTTATCACACCTGCCGCTGCGGACAAGATCTTGTTTGTGATGGCTCCCGTGGTCATCTTTGCCGCTGTATTTATCGGTTTCAGTGTCATTCCTTGGGCACCAGATTTTATTCCGGCAGACACCAACACCGGTCTCTTTTTTATTATGGCCGTTGTATCCATCGATGCCATAGGTATCCTGATGGCAGGGTGGGGTTCGAACAACAAATATTCGCTACTAGGTGCCATTCGAGCAATTGCACAGATGGTATCCTATGAAATACCAGTAGGGCTCTCGCTGATTGCCGCCGTCATGATTACCCAAACGCTGAATCTGAACGATATTGCATACCTACAGGGAATACAATCTCCCGAACCTATTTATTTTATGGGATTTTGGGAGGTAAGTAATATCGGAGGCTTCTTTGCTTGGCATGTTTTTCAAGCTCCGCACCTCTTGCTGGTCTACGTCATCTTTTTCATTGCTTCGTTAGCCGAGTGTAACCGAGCGCCCTTTGATATTCCAGAAGCCGAATCCGAACTTATCGGCGGTTTCCACACGGAATATGGTGGTATCAAGTTTGCCTTCCTCTTCCTTGCAGAATATGCGATGATGTTCTTGGTAGCCATACTTGGCGTAGTGATTTTTCTTGGCGGATGGAATAGCCCGCTACCAAACATCGGCAGTCTGCGTCTAGCCGACTGGACCACAGGTTTAGGTTGGGGCCTATGTTGGACCTTGCTCAAGTCGTTCACCGTGGTAGGCATTCAAATGTGGATACGATGGACGCTCCCCCGCTTTCGGGCCGATCAATTAATGACCTTATGTTGGAAAGTCTTGATTCCACTAGCTTTTGTGTGTATGGCTATTTCGGGATTGTGGCGCATAATGATAATGTTGTAGATTTTGGTAATAAAGACAACCATACAAGGATTTTTAACCGCTGTTAAGGGATTATTTCTAACGGTCAGGCATCTTTTTGCGGCGCGCAAAGCTCGCACCACGCTCGACATACGTGACGAAAACTACTTCAAACAGCAGGACGGCGTAACGACCGTGCAATATCCGAAACAGAAAATGCCGATCCCAGAGGTGGCACGCTACCAACTGGAAGTAGAGATTGATGATTGCATCGTCTGCGATCTCTGCGCGAAAGCTTGCCCTGTAGACTGTATAGACATTCAGTCGATCAAGTCGCCAGAGGCGATTGGCAAGACATCCGATGGCAGCGTAAAACGCTTGTATCCGGCAAAATTTGATATCGACATGGCCAAGTGTATGTATTGTGGCCTTTGTACGGTGGTATGCCCTACGGAATGTATTACGATGACCAACCAGTATGACCGCAGCACCCAACAGCTAACAGATCTGATTTACGGATTTTCGGATATGTCGGACAACGAAGTGCAACAACGCAAAGAAGAGTGGACAAAATTTCAAGCTGAAAAGGAGGCGGCAAAAAAGAAGTAATGAGCATAGACCTTATTCTTTTTTACGCTTTTTCCGCTATGGCTATTGGAGCCGCACTATTGCTGGTGACGATCCGCAATACCGCGCGTGCGCTTTTCCTCTTGTTCATCGTTCTCTTTGCTATGGCCGGCTTATATCTCTTCGCATTGGCCGATTTCGTCGCCATCACCCAAATCTTGGTGTACGTGGGCGGTGTCCTCATCCTGCTGATATTTGCCTTTATGCTATCCAACAAAGCAATACTGGATGACATACAAGCTGTTTCACATCGCTTTATCGCTCTTCCCAACATACAATCGCTGCTTCTTTCGTTGGCCTTTCTATCGATTTTGATCTATGCACTTTCCTCTTGGACCGATAATATGCCCGAGTGGATGGCAACGGCGGAAGCAACGGGCAACCTGATCATGCCCACCGACAACAATATTAAAGTCTTAGGTTTTAAGTTCGTGACACAGTATGTGCTGCCTTTTGAAATCATCTCCATTTTTCTGATGATGGCACTGATCGGCGCAGCCCACCTATCGAGAAAGGGAGAGCGAGTATGATAAGCATAACCCATTTCTTGGTCGTCAGCGCGATCATTTTCTGTATCGGCATTTACGCCGTCGTCGCCAAACGAAATGCTATTATGATCCTTGTAGGCATCGAGCTCATGATCAATGCGTCGATCTTGAACTTCGTCGCTTTCGCACGTTACGATAAAATCAATTACGCAGGGCAAATGTTTGCTCTTTTTGCGATCGTACTTGCTGCTGCGGCCGTCGCAGTAGGTTTGGCGATTATTCTTAATGTGTACCGACACTATAAAACAATAAATCCGAAAAACATCAATGAACTAAAAGACTGACGTGAACGAGTTCTGGAACATATCGCCTACTGCCGCTAGCCTACTTGTGGTACTCCTCCCCTTCGCTGCCTTCTTATTCCAGGCACTGTCGGGTCGGAAGTCCACATCGGGGAATATTAGTCTGATCGCCATCATCTTGAGCAGCATCATCAGCTTTGTTGGCGTATTCCTACCAGTCTGGAACAATCAAGTGCTTACCGAAAGGATGAGTTGGTTTACCATAGGTCACCATACCTTTGAAATAGGTTTATTACTAAATAACCTAACCGTTTTGATGCAGTTTATTGTTTGCGTCATTGCGTTACCTGTACATATCTATTCCCGATCGTATATGAAAGGGGACCCCGGCATACACCGCTATTGGATGTATCTCAGCTTATTTTGCTTTGCCATGCTAGGCTTAACGGTTTCAATAAACCTGCTGCAACTCTATATTTTCTGGGAGCTGGTGGGTTTTGCTTCTTACTTACTAATCGGCTTTTGGTTTACTAGAGAGGCTGCAGTTCAAGCGAACAAAAAAGCGTTCTTGATCAATAGAATTGGTGATATTGGTTTCCTAATTGGCATCGCTTTGGTTTATGCGCATGTAGGAACCTTAGACCTTGTTGCTCTTTTTGATCATTCTGGAGCATTCCTGAAAGGTATAGTGCTGGATGGATCCTTACAGGTGGTCAACAAAGATAGCCTTTGGGTAACCTACGCTGGCCTCGCCTTTTTCTTGGGTGCAATGGCCAAATCCGCACAATTTCCCTTACATGTTTGGCTACCCGACGCCATGGAAGGACCAACTTCGGTATCATCACTCATTCACGCTGCGACGATGGTTGCAGCTGGTGTATTCCTATTGTGCACGGTTTTTCCGCTCTTTAATGAAACGGTCTTACTTGTCATCACGACTATTGGTTGTTTGACGGCGCTGTCGGCAGCAATATTTGCTTTGGGACAATACGACATCAAAAAAATATTGGCTTTTTCCACGGTTTCCCAGCTGGGATTCATGATGGTGGGCGTTGGAATCGGAACATGGGACAGCGCGCTGTTCCACTTGGCTACGCACGCCTTTTTCAAGTGTCTCCTGTTTCTATCTGCAGGTGCCGTGATACACGAGATGGCACATTTCAAAGCGCATACAGCAATGGATTTTGATCCGCAGGATTTACGCAATATGGGCGGACTACGAAAATATATGCCCAAAACTTTTTTATGCATGAGCATTGCATCACTGGCATTGGCAGGTTTTCCGCTTACTTCCGGACATCTCTCCAAAGATAGCATTGTGATCAGTGCTTACGAGTGGGCATCAGCCGGCGGCGGCGCCCATTATATTGTGCCTGTTACCTTGATTCTCGTTAGCATGTTAACGGCGTTTTATATCGGCCGATTGATTTTTAAAGCATTTTTTGGATCCTTTGCACTACAAGGGCAGGTGAATGACCACAACAAACTGCATGAAGCACCAACGACAATGTTGTGGCCTATGTTTTTCTTGACGTTGTGCTGTTTCTTCCCTGTGTTTGGTTTACATCCCTTGGAGTATCACCATACATGGATCATGCACACCTTTCATGTCAAGGTCGGGTTCGCTGAACAGGAAGCGGCGCACTTGATCATTCCCATCGTTCTAACCGTGGGCGCTTTGCTCGCTTTGTTGATGGGATGGTATTGGTACGTAAAGAACCGGTATCCCCTATCCCCTCAAAACCGCTGGGTACGCTTTGCAACACGGCAAGGTTATCTTAACGAATTCAATGATCTTATATTTGTTAAAGGGACGACTTGGCTAAGCCGGCTACTTTATACCTTTGATCGCTATGTTGTCGATGGCGCCACCAAACTATTTACCGGGGCTACACAACAACTTTCGCTGTTTATCCACTGGTTTGACAAAAATGTTATCGACGGTATCGTGAATCTGGCTGCAAATGGAACCTATTATATAGGACACTTGGTCAGACATGTGCAAAATGGGCAGCTGCAGGGCTACCTTGGTTTTGCGCTTACAGCTGTTGTTTTAGGAATTCTTTACTTGATAATTAAATAGAAATGGGCCTTTTATCCATCCTCATATTTCTACCTTTGCTTGCTACATGCGTGATTTTGGCTTTGCCAGGCTCCGCTCGCGCAAGCTACAAATACATCGCACTAGGATTTACCGTCTTGCAATTTATCTTGTCTGGCTACATGTATGGACAGTTTGACGCGTCTTTGGGCGGTATCAACCGTGTTGAAGGATATCAGTTTTTAGAACAACTCCCTTGGATACGCTTAGATCTTGGTGCCATTGGAAAATTGGAAATCGACTATTTTATTGGCATTGACGGTGTCTCTCTCCCCTTGTTGGTGTTAAGTACATTGGTGATGTTGATGGGCATTGGTGCATCTTGGAATGTGCAGAAAAGCACAAAAGGATATTTTGCCCTTTTAATGGTGCTCAATACCGCGGTGATGGGCATCTTTTCTGCACTGGATTTCTTCCTTTTTTACGTTTTCTACGAGGTGATGTTACTTCCGTTGTACTTCCTCATCGGGATATGGGGAGGCGAGCGGCGCGAGTATGCAGCCATTAAGTTTTTCATTTATACCTTATTGGGTTCGGTACTCATGCTACTGGTGATTGTCGGACTTTATTTCTCGGTTATCAATCCAGCTACTGGAGCGCACAGCTTCAATATGCTATTAATGATGAACCCCAGCAACTACGTCGATGGATCCTTTTTTGGCTTCATAGGTAATTACCACGAGATCTTCGGTGCTCCGGCGCGATGGATCGGATTTGCGGTGCTATTCTTTGCCTTTGCGATAAAGGTTCCAATTGTCCCATTGCACACTTGGCTGCCCGACGCACACGTTGAAGCTCCTACGCCCGTTTCCATCATTTTAGCCGGTATACTACTGAAGATCGGTGGCTACGGCATCATTCGCGTCTGCTACAGCATTTTCCCCGATATCGCAGCAGATAGTAACTACTGGTTAGCGCTGATCGGCGTGATATCCATACTTTACGGCGCACTTAATGCACTCGCACAGAAAGACCTGAAACGTATGATTGCCTATTCCTCGGTTTCGCACATGGGCTTTGTGCTTTTGGGCATTGCATCGTTGACTGCCGAAGGCTTATCAGGAGCCATGTTTCAGATGATCTCCCACGGTTTTTTAAGTGCCGCTTTATTCTTTTTGGTAGGCGTGCTATACGATCGCGTGCACGATCGATATATTTATCATTTCCGCGGCTTGGCGAGCATCATGCCTAAATACACCGTCTATATTGCCTTGGCTTTCTTCGCATCCCTAGGCTTGCCGGGGTTCTCCGCTTTTATTGGCGAAGCCTTTGTCATTATCGGCGCATTCAATGCCGAAAGCATGGTTACAGGAGTGCCGCGCTGGATGGCTATTAGCGGATCCATTGGTATCCTGCTTAGTGCGGCTTATTTTCTATGGACGCTACAACGGATGTTTTTCGGGCAAACGCGTTTGCAAGGAGGTCAGGCTTGGCATGTGGCTTTGACGGATCTCGATACCCGCGAACAACTGATCTTATTTCCAGCATTGGCACTAGCCTTGGTTTTGGGTATCATGCCGTCACTGATCTTCGGCAAGCTCAATGCATCTGTGCTTCAATTAATCGATTTGATACAGCCCTATCTGTAGGCATAAAACATAAAAAGTGAACGTCTCCATCACCGACATACTCGATCAAATCATTGCGTCGCTGCCGCTTTTTAAGCCGGAGTTTTCTCTTATCGTCGGTTTCATCCTGTCGATAGTGGCCGCGCTATTTTTTGAGAAACATTTAAAAAACACAACCTTTACCGTTGCTCTCCTCAGCATAGCCGCATCAATTTATTACCTCTGCCTTCAGGTTCCTATTGCCGCAACAGGTTTTTCGGACATGTGGCTAGTCGATAAGCTGGGTACATATGCCCGCCTAATCATAGCGGTTACAACGTTAATTATCGCGCTCTTTATACAGCAACGGCATAGAAAGGAAAACAACGGTGATATCTATAGTATATTACTCGCCGCTACACTGGGCATGCATGTACTTTGCAACAGTAGCAACTGGCTGGTCGCCTTTATCGGCATAGAGATGGTGTCCATCGCCTCTTATATTATGGTTGGCTATTTCTCGCAAAACAAAGCCCAGTCAGAAGCAGCCATGAAATATGCCTTGTTTGGGTCCGTTTGTGCCGCGGTGATGTTGTATGGACTATCGCTGATGTATGGCTTGACTGGCAATCTAGATTTCCAGTCGCCTCAGCATCTGCAGGGGTTGATGACCGCTCCCGAGCCCGTCGTCACCTTAGCCTTGTTATTTGTTTTGGTCGGCGTTGGATTTAAACTGGGCTTCGTGCCCCTGCATGTATGGAGCCCCGATGTGTATCAAGGATCGCCCACAGCCATTACCGCTTTTCTGTCCACGGTTCCTAAAGTTGGTGCACTTATCCTCTTTACGCGTGTGTACCAAGCTTGGTCTTCGACGGCATTTTATTTCTCCGAGCTAAGCACTTGGATCATCATTGCTGTCGCCTTAGCGAGTATGTTGATTGGTAATCTCGCAGCCTTACGACAGCAAGATATCAAACGATTGATGGCCTATTCCGCCATCGGACATACCGGCTTCCTGATGATGGCTATCTTCGCTTATCAGGATACCTTCCATTACCTGCTATTTTACCTGATTGCCTATGTACTGATGAATTTGGCCGCGTTTATCTTCATCGATTACCTCGAACGGATGACCGGTTCTACTGCACTAAAATCTTACCAAGGCTTAGGCCGCAAATTACCCGTGTTATTTACAGCCTTCACTTTAGTCGGTATTTCCCTTATCGGGCTTCCGCCAACCATTGGTTTTATTGGTAAGCTGATGGTTTTTTCGGCTGTTTTCGATATTTTTCAAGCATCGGAAAATACAGGTGTCCTAATGCTGCTCGTCGTCGGCGCCCTAACGGCTGTCATATCGCTATTCTTCTATTTCCGCATTCCATTGTATGCCTTCATCAGGAAGACAGATGATCCTACACAGCTGCAGCCCGCTCCATCCAAACTCATGCTGTTTGTTGGCTATGGTTTAGCATTCCTAGTCTTGTTATTGGGTTTATTTCCGCAATTGTTGTTAAACCTGCTTGCTTAGCTGCTAGCCTACGAAACGATCTTTTGCAGGACAAATAAATTTATTATTATCTTTGCGCCTATGATCAGCGAAATTGCCAATACCATATTTCAGCAAGCTATTGATCGATACCATCAGTTTGATAGGATCGACCATCCCTTGGAAAATCCGTACGAACATGCCAGCCTTGAGCATCTCCTCTATCTGAAATGTTGGATAGACACCGTCCAATGGCATATGGAAGATGTTGTTCGGGAACCGAGCATAGATCCGAAAGATGGTTTGTATTGGAAACGACGCATCGACGAATCCAATCAAGTGCGTACCGATACCGTAGAATATATTGACAGTTACTATTTGCAGCTATTTGCTTCGGTAAGCCCAAAGGCTGATGCGCGTATAAATACCGAGAGCCCTGCTTGGGCAATCGATCGTTTATCCATTCTCGCGTTGAAGATCTACCACATGCAACAGGAAACCTTACGATCGGATGCCGACGACGCACACATCCAAGCTTGCAGCACGAAGCTCGCGGTACTTTTGGAACAACGCAAAGACCTTTCCCAAAGTATCGACGAACTGTTGAACGACATCGCCGCAGGCGAAAAATACATGAAGGTGTACAAACAGATGAAAATGTACAATGACCCTTCGTTAAATCCTGTTTTGTACAGCCAGCAAAAATAACATAGTACAATGAAGAAAGTTCGGGTGTTGGTCACACGCTTTTCGGCCATGGGCGATGTAGCCATGGTGGCTTCGCTATTGCGTGAGCTGCAGGCACAACACCGCGGCCTAGAGATTGTGATGGTCAGCAGGCTCCATTTCGCTGCCTTCTTCGAAGATATCCCCAACCTCATCTTCCACCCTATATTTCCTGAGGAGCAGCACAAAGGTCCTAAAGGACTATGGCGGCTATTTCAGGAGCTAAAAAAATACAAGATCGATTACGTTGCCGATCTGCACAATAATATACGATCAAAAATCTTAACGCTCTTCTTTAAAACTGCCGGATATCGTTTAGCCATCTTGGATAAAGGAAGGCAGCATAAGAAAGACCTGATACGACGTCGGAACAAAGTGTTTACCCCACTACGCCCTACCATAGAGCGCTATGCGGATGTATTTCGTAGTTTGGGGTTCAGCATAAAGCTGGATAACAAATTGAAGAAGAAAGATCGGCCTATTCCCTTAAACTATGCTGGCATACTGCCTTTATTTGAAAAAAACATTGGTGTAGCTCCTTTTGCTCAACATCCATATAAGGTATGGAAACTGGATAATTGGGAGCAAGTATTCCGTAGTTTTCCCAGATATCGCTTTTTTATCTTCGGAGGTGGCCGGCAAGAACAAGAGACCGCAGCCAATTGGAGCCAGCACTTTGCCAACGTGCACAGCACCATTGGTAGCAGCTTGGGCGTGCAAGGCGAACTAAACCTGATCAGCCATCTCGACCTGATGATGAGCATGGATTCCTCGGGCATGCATATGGCATCCTTAGTAGGAAGCAGGTGCTTATCCATTTGGGGGGCAACGCATCCATACGCAGGCTTTTTGGGTTACGGACAATCCATTCAAGACTGCATTCAGGTAGAACATCCCAATCGCCCCAGCTCGATCTATGGCAACAAATCATGTTTGTGCGACGGCGTGGAAGCCATTGATATGGTAACCCCAGAGATGGTCATCAGCAAATTAAAGCAAGCCACGCGCTAAGCGAAGAGTAACATGTAAATACCGAAACCTTTTGACAAAACCGAGCATTTTGTCGATTTTTATCTTTTCAACTTTTTTAAATTTACTTGAACACAAAAGAGGATATGCGAATAGGATATGATGCAAAGCGATATTTTCAGAACCGATCGGGCTTGGGCAACTATAGTCGCGACCTTATTCGGATATTACAGACGCATCATCCGGAAAATGATTACCTCTTGTACACCACAAAAAAACCTGCAGATAATAAGAGGCAAGATCTAAACGTTCGCTTTCCAAAAAAGGGTATACTTAACTCCTTCCTCCCTTCGCTATGGCGTAGTCGCGGCATTGTTAAGGATCTACAAAAAGATGAAATCGAAATTTTCCATGGCCTGTCGGGCGAAATTCCGATGAACCTCGCCAAGCAGGGTATCAAATCTGTCGTAACCATCCATGATTTGATCTTTCTGCGCCATCCGGAACTCTACAAACCCATCGACCGTTTCATCTACAGCAAGAAGTTTAAACACGCTGTCCTACATGCCGACAAGGTTGTCGCCATCAGCAAGCAGACCAAGTTGGATCTAATGCACTTTTTCAGCCTGGCTGATGAACAAGTTGACGTGATCTACCAAGGTTGCCACCCCGCTTTTAAAACAGAAAAATCAAGTGAGCTTCTCCAAGCTGTGCGAACTCAATACGCCCTCCCGCAAGATTTCGTCTTGAATGTGGGTTCTATTGAACCTCGAAAAAACGCCTTTCAGATTGTCAAAGCATTGGAAACATTGGATGTACCACTGGTGATTATCGGAAAGGAGACAGGCTATGCGGAGGAGATCAAGCGGTATGTGGCGGCACAAAAACTGGAAAAGAAAGTTTTGTTTCGAAAAGTACAAAGCATGGACGACTTGGCGGCGATCTACAGCCTGGCGAAACTTTTTATTTATCCTTCGACTTATGAAGGCTTTGGCATCCCGATTATCGAAGCCCTTTATTCGGGCACACCGGTGATAACCACCAATACCGGCGTATTTCCCGAGGCGGCTGGTCCTTTTTCTTACTTTATTGACCCTAAAAACATTGATGAAATCCGCTATGCTACCGACGCCATACTATCGTCCAGCAATACGCAGCGGGATATGATGAATAAAGGGCTTCAGTTTGCGCAGCAATTTAGCGACGATGTACTGGCGCAACAATGGGTAAACTGCTATCAATCTTTATTGTCGACCTGATCCTCCGGGCGGACTACAGGAATCACTTGTTGTAGTTTCTTCCAATGTTTGGATCGATCGCCGTAGATCAATATCTTCCCCAGCTTGTATTTAAATTTCATCAATCCACGGTAATCGTCTTCAAAAACACGATAGGCCACGTCGGGCTGCCGTTGCATCACGTTGTTAATGGCTTGAGCATAGACTGTCGGACCAGTCATGGCATGCACATCATGTGGGTATTTATTTTGCTCAATATTTTCTACAATAAGCTTAATGGTCTCCTCCATAAAAGGGTGTCCTTTATCGTAAATCAACGCCCATTGGGAGAAAAACTGTTGAAAATTTCCTTCATGTGCCACAACTGCAACATCCGTCGGCAATAAAACATCGTCTAACCGCCCCACCAAGTCGCTATCAAGATCCAAATAGATTCCTCCCTGCTTGTATAGAATGGCGTAACGGAAGAAATCCGCTTTGGCAGCACCGATCTGCAAGCGTGCATAGGCACGATATGTGCGCGTATCAAAAGCTTGCTTAACAAAGGCATCAACCTGCTCATCATCGTAAAAAGCGTGACGATAGCCTTTGTTCCTTCTCAGAAAGCGCCAAATATAGAACCGCGTGAGTAAGGGGATCTTGTTCGTCTTGAACGTCTGGTAAATTACTTTTGGTATAGCCACAGCAATCAATGCGTTAATCTAAAATATTTCTCCAACAACAGCAAGGAGATGGCGTCTTCTCGCTTTTTATTTTTAAACTGCTCCATGTAAGCGTTCGCTTCCTTCACGATACGTAACGCAGCATCCTGATGGGCAATATAGTAGTTTAATTTCGATTCCAGATCGCTAAAATCATCGCTGATACAGATGTAATGCACATCTGGAATCAGGCATCCCTCCATAAACCAAGTTTCATAGGTCGGCTTGGGCATTACGGCGATGGAGCTGGAAGACATTATCCACTTGAGGTTGGTCGCGACATCATTGCCCTCCAAGGCCAAAATAAACTTGTAATCCAAGTGTTCGGCAATACTTAAAAAGTTGGGATGGGAAGATTTTGTTGCTTTCGCCAAATCGCATAAGGGGTGCCCTGCATACCGATCAAAGAAGCGCTGCCGATGCGACTGACTGAAGCCGCTACGTCCTACCAATTTATCTTTTTTATCTTCGAAGCGAATGTTGTCCTTGATAAAGTTAAAATGACGAGACTTATCCAGCTTGAGTAGCACCGAATTTTCATTATCTCCAGCAATGGGTCGGCTTTTAACCAAAGCCGGAAAATCGGGAATATGAGTAACATCCCCAGGAATAAGTTGAAAACGATAAGCAGGATCAAAAAAACGCAAATATTCCATACTGTCAAAATAATAGACCCGAATCCGCTCCGGTATTTTGTATTCCGCTATGGCAATAGCATCCGTCGAGAGCGGCTTTGGTCTGCTCAATTTATTATAATAGTTGACCCGTTCCTCTATATAACCTTGATCGGCGCCCCAATCGGCGCGTAGCTTATCCGCCAACGAGCGCCTTGCCCAAGCAGCGGGAATAAGAGCACGCGACACTGCTCCTAGATAATAGAAGAACTTATTGTTTTTATTTCTTAAAAAGATTTGCTTAAAATTCATAGTAGCCACATTCCTGTTAATGGCAGCTCAAATATACGGCATTGCTTGAAGCTACGTCAAGCAATATCCCGAAATTCCGCGTTTATCAACAAAAAATCCACTTTTGTAAAAACTTGCTTATTAAATATTTAAAATATATTTTACATTTGGGATACATATAAAGCCATCGATAAATTTTATTTTTGCAGAACTTTTCACCGGATTGGGTGTGACGCTGCAAGAATCGAATAAATCTATGTTCATTTTGCTGCTGCGACAGCTTGATTAGACCGAGGGATAAGTTAGCTTAAAAAGAGCATACCTTAATAAATGTATTGAACGTGAATCAAAAACTAACGGCATTGATCATTACCTATAATGAGGCAAACAATATTTGCGATGCCCTAGCGTGCCTTGATTTTGCGGACGAGATCATTATCGTCGATTCCTTCAGTACGGATGACACGGTTCAGCTAGCTTTGAGCCAGCCGAAAGTGAAAGTATATCAACATCATTTTGAGGACTTCACCAAACAACGCAACCTTGCTCTCTCCTACGCTAATAACGACTGGATTATCTTTTTGGATGCGGACGAACGCTTAACGCAAGCATCAAAGCAAGAAATCCTCAAAACCATACATAATCCTGCCGCTAAAGATGCCTATTATATGTATCGGCTATTCTATTTCTGTGGTGAGAAGATCCGCTTTTCGGGCACGCAGAACGACAAGAACTTCCGGCTATTCCGAAAGAGCAAAGCAGTTTATGACGGCAAAAAGAAAGTGCATGAAACACTCGTAGTTGATGGCTCTATCGGCATTCTAAAGCATAAGATCCTCCATTACTCTTTTGCGGATTACGACTCCTATCGCGACAAAATGATTCACTACGGGACCCTCAAAGGGCAGGAACGCTACCTTAAAAACGAAGGCTACCTCGCTGTTATGCATGTCGCCAAAGTTTTATTCCGTTTTTCCAAAGCTTACTTTATCGATCTGGGTATTTTGGATGGAAAACGTGGTTTTCAGCTATGCTATTTACAAAGCCTCAGTGTGCACGAAACCTTTCTCTCGCTGAAACGGGAAGAGCGCAAGCATAAACTCGCACTAAAAATCTAATATTTCGATTTAGCCAATCAAATAGCGGTGCAGCTATTATTTAGAAGCTTTTTGAATTCAAAGAAAAGTTCATTACTCATGTATTTTATTTATTTTTGTAAAAATGTGTAACGTTTTTGTGATTGCTAACGTTATATAGGAGAACAAAATAAAGGTAAAACAATATATGACTGTCAGTCTGATTATATCCACATACAATTGGCCCGAGGCTCTAGAATTGGTTCTCTTAAGTGTAGCTAAACAGAGTGTATTACCCGATCAGATCGTGATTGCAGATGATGGCTCGGATGAGCGGACGGCCGCCATGATAGAACGGTTCAGCAATGACCTCCCTATCGAGCATGTATGGCATGAAGATCAAGGATTTCAAAAGACGTTAATCTTAAACAAAGCCTTGAAAGTTTGTAAAACCGATTATATCATCGAAATAGATGGTGACATTATCCTGCACAAGCATTTTATAAAAGACCATATTGCCTCCGCCGAGAAAGGCTTCTTTGTACAGGGCAGTCGTGCCATGATTGGCGAACAGCTCTCCGAAAAAGTGCTCCGTGATAAGAAAATGTCATTTTCTTGCCTGACAAACGGAATGACGACTCGGTTTAACGCCATTCGTTTTCCATTGTTTTCCGGCATCTTTAAAACAAACCCCTACAGTTCACACAATGTGAAGGGCTGCAACTTAGCCTTTTGGCTAGATGATTATGTTCGTATAAACGGCTATTTCAATGGTTTCACCGGTTGGGGCTGGGAGGATTACGAATTTGCGGAACGCTTGATCAACTCTGGCATAAAGAAAAAACGCTTAAAATGGGCCGCCATTGGATACCATATCTTCCACCCTCTTTCTTCCAGGTCAAACTTTAAACCCAACGAAATGATCTACCGCGAAACCGTGGACAATAAAATGTGGCATCGTTCTCCAGGCTTTCATGAAGTGGCCGGTATATAATTAAATGATTGAGCATAACGTCTTAGTATCGGTCATTATACCAAATTACAATCACGGCAGCTACCTAGCGGATCGTATAGAGAGTGTTTTGTCTCAGACCTACCAAAAGATGGAGGTTATTATCCTAGACGATTGCTCCACGGACAACAGTAGAGCTGTGATTGAACAGTATCGTAGTGAATCACGCATTGCCGAGATAA
Organism: Sphingobacterium bambusae; assembly: GCF_033955345.1. NCBI lineage: Bacteria > Pseudomonadati > Bacteroidota > Sphingobacteriia > Sphingobacteriales > Sphingobacteriaceae > Sphingobacterium > Sphingobacterium bambusae. Next base: position 3,758,254 of record NZ_CP138332.1, on the reverse strand, counting down.
TTTATAACGAAATCAACACAGGCAGTCCTTTTAAGCAATGGGTTAAAGGAATCGAAAAAGCAAGGGGAGAAATTATTTGGCTTGCAGAAAGTGACGACTGGTGTGAGCCAACGTTCTTAGAACATGTTCTTCCTTCCATGCTAGCAGATCCAGAGGTAGCCGTTAGCTACTGTCAATCCTACTGTGTTATCGACAATGACATTAAATGGCAATCCAATCATAATCAATTGATCGAAACTGTTGATGGCGACAAATATATAGCGGAATATTTAACACCCAATCCGGCAATTTTCAATGCCAGCATGGCTATTTGGAGGAAACGTAATTTTGCTCTCATTGCTAAAGATTTCCTGAACTATAGCTTCAGTGGCGATTGGTTATTCTGGATAGAGCTAGCTAAGACAGGCAAGGTCTCAATCAATGGTCGACTGTTGAACTATTTCCGAAAACATGGGAATGATGTAAGTACCGGTTCTTACCAAACTGGTTTAAACTTTGTGGAGGGCATGTCTATCTTACAACATTGTGCAGACAACAAGCTGATTGATGAACGAAAATTCAAACTCTCTGTGAAGAAAAATATCAAAGAATATTGGCCAATCAAATCGCAGTTCGCCAGAGAACGACAGCTAGAAATTGAGCGACTATTCCAAACGGCACCTTCTTCCAAGAGCTTTTTTCTGAAATGTGTATCGAGCGCAGTCTGGAAATCCTTCAAATCAAAATGATCTCATCTTCTAAATTATCTCCGGGCGTTTCTATTGTCATCTGTAGCTTTAATGGTGGTCATAAACTTATTCCAACGTTAGAACACATTGCCGCGCAAGAACCTATTGAAAAGGGACAACTTGAACTACTGTATGTGGACAATGGCTCGACGGATCAATCGCTAGAAATTGTTCGTGAAACATGGTCCAACTTAAAACCGGCACACATTCAATTAACCATTATTGAAGAATCTACACCCGGTAAATATTTCGCACTTGATGCTGCATTAGCGAAAGCAAAATTCAACTGCTTTATCATTTGTGATGATGATAATTGGCTGAACAAGGATTATGCGAAACGTGTATTTTCAACGTTATCAGAGCACCCAACAATTGGAGCTATAGGTGGAAAATCTATTGCCACTTTCCAAACGGAAAACCCGACTGTACCTACTTGGTTTCTTCAAGACCGACAACGGTATGCAATAGGAGGCCAAGGGGAGAAAACTGGCGACGTGACCTACAGAAAGCAACTGTGGGGTGCAGGCATGGGCTCTCGCACATTACTTTATCAATCATTCTATAGCAAGTATCCATCGGCATTCTTACTACAATCCGATAATGAAAAAGGACACTTTGTAGCGGAAGACACGGAGTACTGTCTACGGCTAATTTTGCGCGGCTATAAACTTCATTATGATGAAACTTTGCTACTGCAACATTACGTACCGACGGATCGTCTAAGTGCCGAATACAACAACAAACTTAACAGACAAATTGAAGGCGCTTTCATCATTATAGAAAAGCTAAATCTAGCAACAAAACTTTTTGGAAGCCTTTCTTACTCCGCGTTTGGCATCCTTCGTTTAAAACTGTTAACGCCACTAAGGAAATTAATTTCCAGCAACAAAATCAGGCATCAAATTCTATCGAACTTGCTGTTCCCGTCCAAAACAAATCAAGATATAGTTATCGAACAGATCCGAAGTTTTGCAAAGGATCCTGCATTGCCTTTTGCTACAAAAAATGCAGACTAGGTATTCCGAAACTTAACGTTTTTTGAAAAGTTTCAAATCGACGAAGATTAGATAAGCCAAAAAGAAATAACTTAGTTGACCTTTTTTTAGAAATTCAACAGCTGCTTCCTTTATTTGATATCTATATTTTCTGAACGCCTTCGAACGTAGCTGCGAACCATAATACCGAATTATATTTCTCCACTTGTCCCGATCGAAATCAACATCCTGCTCGGTGCTGCTGAGACCGCCAAGATAGAATTTAGCTACCGTCAGCGGTACATACTTTGTTTCATAGCGCGACGATAGATAAAGGTTGGCATCATAATCCGCAAAGATTCGATATTTCGTGTTGTATCGATAGCCAGACTCGAAGATACTCTTGTGATAAAATATAGATTGGTGACAAATATTCTTTTCGATCAACATCGCCTTACTCACTGCCCCCATATACACATAGCCTTTATCAGCCTCGACATTTCTGTCCAACATTAACACATCACCGTAAACAAGTTTAGCTTGGTTACCTACAAGTTGGTTATTCATCTCTTTAAGCACATCACCGTCAAACAGTAGATCATCACTACCCAAGAAATAAATCCATTCGCCACCGCTTCGATCAAGGGCTTTATTCATCGCATCGTAGACACCACTATCTGCCTCGCTAAAAATTTTAATCCGTGTGTCTTTAAGCTGCTTTATAACGTCAACAGTTCGATCACTAGAATTTCCATCTTGAATAATGATCTCAAAATCTGAAAACGACTGCATTAAAATACTATTCACACAGCGCTCAATAGTTTTTTCAGCGCAATAAGCAGGGATAATAATGGTGAAAAAGACGCTACTGTGCTGTTTATAATATTCAGCAATTACCGCGCGATCATCACCAACAGGTTCTTCATGTTCATCTATTCGCTCGCCGACAAACTGCTCTCCGTCACGCGGAATCGGAAATTTCTTTGTTGAAAAAAACTCATCATGTGTAGTGCTATTTTTTTGATATTGTTCATAAACAGAAGCAAGAAAAGCCTGATCTATCCCGTACGCCTGCTCTCGTTTATCAGCAACAAACGCTCTAATCGATTCTTCCATCTTCAGCGTACCTCCTTTAATTCCCCACATACCCCCGAGTATGCCCGTCTTCACAGCTCCAAATGGAATTTGATGATACGGATGATCACGCATAACATGCAATACAGTATCCTCCTCAATCCACTCTTTAACGGCCAAGGCCTCCCGTAGCGTAATTCTCGAGTCTGCATCCCGAAAAATAGCTACTCCACAATCGCCTCTATCAGCTATGAAAAAACGCAAAAAAAGTGGATGAACATTTTTATCTTCTATGCATATTAGTTCGACATTGTTCTCCCGTAATTCAAGTAGTATCTCCTTGGGTACAGTATCATCGTGGTAAACCACCATTTTCCAATCTGGATAAATCGAAGGTAACAATTGTGCATTTCGAATAGCCCCAATTGTATATAAGGCTGAATTCCCCCAAAGACTAAATGCAATATATTTCCGTTTTGTCATCGCTACTAAAATAAAATCAATGGTATATTCACTATCTATCGAGAGATAAAAATTACCGGAAAAATTTTGAAAAAATATTCGTTTTTGAAATCTAAAAAAGCCCTTTGAAGACCGTTATTCAAATAAAATTTTTAAAAATTCAAATCTAACCTTTTTTTAAAGATTCTAAAAGAGCTTATTTTGCTATCTTTGATTAATCAAAAAAGAAAGACATTTTATTCAAAAATGTTTTTTATTATAATAAAGATTAAATGGAGGAAAACTCGCCGCGGGTAACCGTTTTTATGGCAGCATATAACGCCAGTGAACATATCGAAGAGGCTATTAACAGTATTTTAAACCAAACGTATGCTAATTTTGAACTACTTATTGTCAACGATGGTTCCACAGATACAACAGCGAAGATCGTTGCTGCTTTTACCGACAATAGAATCAGAACAATTGATAATGGCGATAACAAGGGCTTAATTTATACAAGAAATAGAGCACTTTTAGAAGCCAAGGGTGAATTGCTGGCTATAATGGACAGTGACGATATAGCTTCTCATGATAGGCTAGCTCTACAAGTAGCAGCGTTCGATAACAATCCTGCCCTTGCACTCTATGGCGGTCAGGCAAAGGTTATTGATGAAAAGAACAATGTGATAGGGGCAATACACGAAACAGAGACTAATCCCGATCTTTTAAAGATTCGATTGCTCTTTCATAACACATTCGTACACTCCTCCGTTATGATGCGAACAGCTGTCTTTAGAGAAATGGGTGGATATCAAGAACCCTTTGCGGAAGATTATGATCTCTTTTTAAGGATTTCAAATAAATACCATGTTGCCAACTCATCCTCATTTCTGGTTTCTTATCGGACGCATGGACAAAATGTATCGAGTAAAAAAGGCGTAGAAATTATAAACCGTCTGTTGCCAATCAAAGGCAAGCTATTGACAAGCATGGGACTCCCGGCTGATAGTGATTATCAAAAAATAATGACCTTGCCCTATATATGGCAGGAAGTATCCGTGGAAAAGTATAAAGATTTATATGCTAAAATACTAAATCAAAACAAGAGAATTACACGATTTAATGAGGAATTATTGGAAGAATATATCTTTAATAAATGGTACGATGTTGTGTTTCAATTAGGAAAAGAGAAATCATTTGGGCTTTTCCTATCTAAACCCATGTTTAGCTGGAAGTACTCGACCTTCAAGCAGTTCAGAAAAACCTTTAAAAAATCGCTAAAAAGTATCTTCAAAAAATGAAAGTTGTAAAGTTTCTCGGTGGATTAGGAAACCAGATGTTCCAATACGCATTTTACCTATCGCTTGAAAAACATTTTAAAAATGTAAAAGCGGATCTAAGTGATTTTGAATCCTACGCCCTACACAATGGTTTTGAATTGGAGAAAATATTCAACATTCATCTAAAGCCTGCATCAACGTTCGACCTACGATTGTTACTCCCAGAAAATCGAAAATGGATATGGCGAAAGCTTCGACGTTTATATAATGCAAAAGATGCTTATTGGGAAGAATTCCCTCAATTTGTATTCCACAAACAGGTGCTCGAAGAAACAAAAAGCAAATATTACTGGGGATACTGGCAACATATCAATTACTTCCAAGCAATAGAAAAAGACATTCGAGCCGCCTTTCGTTTTCCAGAAATGAGCGATGAGAAAAATATTTCTTTAGCAAAACGTATAAAGGAAAACAGCAGCGTAGCATTACACGTCCGCAGAGGAGATTATATACAACATCCGATCTTAGGGGGGCTTTGCGACGAGGAATACTATAAGAAAAGTATTGATTACATCAATGAACAAGTGGAATCCCCCCTTTTCGTTATTTTTTCGAATGATATTGCTTGGTGCAAGGAACAATTTGGAAATCTAAACGCCGTATTTGTCGATTGGAATACGGGGCGCGACAGCTACATTGACATGCAATTGATGAGCATGTGCAAACATTTCATTATAGCGAACAGTAGTTTTAGCTGGTGGGGGGCTTGGTTGCAAGCTAGCCCAGATAAGATTGTTATATCACCTAAAAAATGGGTAAATGACGATTCGGTAGACACGTCAGGGTTAATCCTACCCTCATTTATAACATTTTAAAGATATTTAAACGAAGCGTAATCAGCTAGTGATAATTAAAATTTGGCATTAAATAGTGTACTTCCTTATATTTAGCTATGGAAACAAAATCACTCTATATCATCCGACATGGAACGGCAGAAGAACATTCTTTTACGAAGGATGATTTTAGCCGTGATCTCGTAGAAAAAGGAATTGCACGATCTCATTTGGTATCAGAAAAGATAAAGAAGAAAATCTCCCTTGCGGATGAGCGTACGTTAATTATTTCATCTACGGCCAACCGTGCAGCGCAAACCGCCCTAATCTTTGCACGCACGCTCGGCTATCCCGAAGACAGGATCATGTGGGAGCCATCCATCTATGAGGCCCATTATCTCTTAATCTTAAAACGACTAAATGATATACCAGCACAATATGATCGCGTATTGTTGTTCGGACATAATCCGGGGCTCTCCGATTTGGTTGATTATATTGCCGACGACTATATCAACCTAAAGACGGCTCATGTTGCCTGCTTGACCTTAGAAGAAGGACTTGACTACTCGACATTATCCGCAAATACCGCTCATTTGGATGCGATTGTTGACGAGTCGATCTAATCTTGTACACGAGCGTATTAGTTGGAGGCGATAGCTGTAATTCCTAGTTTTTAAAATTTACGTACCTTCGTTGCTATGGCAAATAAACTTCAACAAGAAAACTCCCCTTATCTACAGCAACATGCGGAAAACCCAGTAGAATGGATGCCCTGGGGATCGGAAGCACTACAAAAGGCCAAGGACGAAAACAAACTGATCATCGTAAGTATCGGTTATTCGGCCTGCCATTGGTGCCATGTTATGGAGCGGGAGAGTTTCGAAAATGAGGCTATTGCCGAGACGATGAATCGATTTTATGTATCTATCAAGATCGATCGCGAAGAGCGACCTGATATCGATCAGATCTACATGATTGCCGTGCAGTTGATGACCAATGCTGGTGGATGGCCGTTGAACTGCATTTGCTTGCCTGATGGGCGACCAATTTACGGAGGCACCTACTTCCGGCCGCACGACTGGCAGCAGGTTTTATTGCAAATCGCCCAAATGTGGGAAGATACGCCAGAGGTAGCCATAGACTACGCGGCACGCCTCACCGAAGGCATTCACAAAGCCGAACGCCTTCCGATAGCCCGTATTCCCGCAGCTTACACAACAGATGACCTAGAAGCGGTCGTTGCGCCATGGAAAGCACAATTTGACAGAGAGGATGCTGGATACAATCGTGTTCCTAAATTTCCCTTACCGAACAATTGGTCATTTTTCTTGCGCTATGGCGTGCTGGCGAAAGACGATGATATCCTACAGCATGTACATTTCACTTTGGAAAAAATTGCCAACGGTGGTATCTACGACCATATCGGTGGTGGCTTTGCTCGCTATTCTGTAGACGGGAAATGGCACATCCCTCATTTTGAAAAAATGCTTTATGACAATGGGCAGTTGCTATCGCTCTATGCCGAGGCTCATCAGCAACGCCCCAACGCAAAGTATCAACGCGTGGTGGCCGAAACGATCAGATGGGCAAAACGCGAAATGCAAGCAGCAAATGGCGGATTTTACGCGGCCCTAGATGCCGATAGCGAAGGCGTTGAGGGCAAATACTACAGTTTCCAACAGGCAGAACTCGAAGAAGTATTGGGCGACGACGCGGCATTGTTTATTGCGTACTATAACATCAGCGAAGCGGGCAATTGGGAAGAAGAAAGCACCAACGTCTTAAACTGTAGCATGGATGCAGACCGCCTCGCCTTGGAAAGTGGCTTTAGCGAAGTTGAATGGGAGGCTTATCTTCAAGAAACTAAGCAGAAGCTGTACGAATATCGTGAAAAACGAATTAGACCGGGACTGGACCATAAACAATTGACCAGTTGGAATGCCTTGCTCTTGAAAGGCTTCGTCGATGCCTATCGCGTGTTCCAAATAGACGATTATCTGCTGCTTGCCCAACAAACGGCTAATTTTATTCGCAACCACTGTTTTGCGGCAGACATTTTGCTCCATCAGCCTGCTGATCAAAACCGTGAAATTACGGCCTTTCTAGACGACTATGCTTTCACCATCGAAGCTTTTATTGCCCTTTACGAAGCAACCTTCGACGAGCAATGGCTACACGACACCCTTCGCCTCAGCGATCAGGCTATAAACCTTTTTTACGATCGTGACGAAGCTACCTTTTATTACACCTCTACAGCCGCCAGCGAACAGTTGATCAGTCGCAAAAGCGAGATCATGGATAATGTGATCCCTGCCTCTTCTTCCACGATGGTGCGCAACCTCTATCGCCTTGCGGAGATGTGGGATAAGGATGATTACCTCGCCATCGCCGATCAGGTTTTCGCAAATGTATTTCCGCACATCAAACAATACGGCTCCGCCTATTCAAATTGGGCCATACAGCTGCTGGAGCATGTGTATGGCAACAATGAGATTGCACTCACCGGCGAGGAAGCGCTTACCTGGCGCAAAACACTGGACAAAAGCTATATTCCTAATAAAATCACCATGGGAGGAACAAAAAGTAGCCTACCTTTGTTAAAGGATAAAGAAGGTTTGCAATCAAAAGCATACCTTTGTCGAAATAAGACCTGTAGCTTACCGCAAACATCTGTGGTAGACCTGCTGCAGTTATTAAATGATAACTGGGATTCATCCCAAATAAATTAAGCAAAATGGCAATAGAAAACAACAACGTAGTCACGTTGAATTACAAACTTCACACAATCGAAGAAAACGGAGAAAAAACTTTTGTGGAAGAAACGACAAATGAAAACCCTTTAACTTTTCTATATGGCGTAGGTATGATGTTGCCTAAGTTTGAGGAAAATATCGCTGGCTTGGGTGAAGGCGACAAAACATCTTTCACGCTTGAAGCTATTGATGCTTATGGCGAGAAAGACGATCGCGCAGTAGCACAACTTCCTGCAGATATGTTCAACGAAACCGGACTTCCTCCAGTAGGTGAAGTATTGCCTTTGCAAGACAACCAAGGCAATCAGTTCCGTGCTGTGGTTATCGAGGTAACTCCTGAAGCTGTTATCGCCGACTTAAACCACCCGATGGCTGGTAAAACGTTAAATTTTGATATTGAAGTTCTAGCAGTACGTCCTGCAACAGAAGAAGAATTGGCACATGGACATGCGCATGGTGCTGATGGCCACTCAGGACACGAATAGATATAAAGTACCTAAAGTGACGAGGTGACAAAAAATATTTTTTGTCACCTCGTCTTTTTACCAATATGGCGATAGTCACCTTGCCCCTCCATCCCTCGTTGACTATTACATTTTTATTGCACGCAACATTTCCCGTTTTCCAGGTGCGCCGGGAGCTTTCTCCACAGCAAAGCCAAGCGCTTTCATGGAACGCTTCAAATTGCCAGTAATTGCATAGGTGACGAATACACCACCGACTTTCAAAAAGGAACAAACCTTGGCCAGCGCTTCATCTGTCCACATTTCGGGCTGATGAATAGCCGCAAAGGCATCAAAATAAATAACGTCAAATTTATCGTCACTTGTAAAATTCAACAACTTTTCATGGGCAATATGCAACTGTACCTGTGGTGATACCATCACCTTCTGCTGTAAAGCGGGTCCATACTGTTCGGTGAATGTGTGCCACAGGTCTGCATGCACGAATTGATCGTAGCCTGTTGCGAAAATTAGCGCTTCTTCTAAAGGAAAAGCTTCAATACCGCAGTAGTTGATAGCAACCTCCGCTTTAGCGGCGTAATCTGCCGTCAGCAGGAAATTCAATCCTGTACCAAAACCCACTTCCAGCACGGCAGCCTCCTTGATATCCTCCTTTTGCAAGAAAAAAGCCAGTCCTGTCTCCAAAAACACATGACGACTTTCCTGCAGCGCCCCATGCTTAGAATGGTAATGCTCCCCTACCTCTGGATGGTAGAGCGTAGACGACCCATCTCCCGTAATAACGAATTCCATACTTGCAGATTTTTTTATCACAAAACTAAATAAAAAACAAGTATTTTAGCCTGAGCATGGGTAAGATTCTAGAAAATTACGGAAGTATACTCCTCCTTCTTTTAGGTATTAGCTTAGGGAGCATTGTCGGGTTATGGATTCCAAACGTGGTCGACTACATCAAACCACTAGGTGACATTTTCCTGAACCTACTATTCGTATCCATTATTCCGCTGTTGTTTTTCGCAATCTCCTCGTCGGTAGCCAATATACAGGGCGAACAAAAACTAGGTAAGATCATCGGATTAATGAGTGTCGTTTTTTTGGTGACGATCGTTTTAGCGTCGATCGCAACCATTGTCGCACTGTACTTATTTCCGGTTAATGCAGGCATCGCACCAGCAGGCGGGGTGGAAAATCCCATGGCCGACAACAGCAGTTGGGGCGACCGTATCGTAAGTTTTCTAACCGTATCCGAGTTCAACGATCTGCTATCGCGACAAAGCATGTTGGCCTTTGTGATATTCGCTTTCCTTGTTGGTATTTCTGCTCGACGCGCCGGCACTGCCGCTAACGCATTCGTAAATTTCCTGCAAGCGGGGAATGAAGTAATGAAGCAGCTGCTGTTGCTGCTGATGAAGGCTGCCCCAGTAGGCTTGGGCGCCTACTTCGCCTTCCAGGTAAAGACCATTGGTCCACAACTTTTCGGCTTCTATGCTAAGCCCATGGCCCTTTACTACAGCTTCGGCACGCTGTTCTTTCTGCTGTTCTTTAGTCTTTATGCTTTTTTGGCCTACGGAAAAAAAGGCCCTGCAATCTTTTGGAAAAACAACATCGTGCCTTCCCTAACCGCATTGAGTACCTGCAGCAGCCTAGCCACAATGCCCGCCAACTTAAGTGCCGCCAAGAAGATCGGTATTCCAGCAGCCATTGCCAATGTGGTGATTCCCTTGGGAAATACGCTCTATAAAAATGGCTCGGCTATCTCGTCGATACTCAAGATTTATGTCGCTTTTGCCATGCTGGGATGGAACTTCTTTGAATGGGGCACAATCATCACCGCAATAGGCATCACGGTGCTGGTTACCATTGTGGCCGGAGGCATCCCCAACGGTGGTTACATGGGCGAGATGCTTATGATTTCCGTCTATGGATTGCCAACGGAAGCCATTCCGGCGGTAATGATCATCGGTACCTTAGTAGATCCACTGGCAACAATCCTGAATGCAACAGGCGATACCGTCGCGGCCATGCTCGTTACACGGCTCTCCAAAGAGCCTTTCCAACCTCAAGAAATAAGCTGATATTGTTAGCCTTGTGTAATTTTGATATCCACAACCTGAACTATACGAGAAGTTCGCCACAGCAAAAGAAACAAAAACCTCGTAAACAACGACTTAAAACAAGAGTGCCGCACTCTATAGAACAATTCTAAATAATAAGCAAAATTTGGCAAATTCCTTCCTTGTGAAAGCATTTCGTAATTTTGTATTTTATTTAGAGATAGTGCACTATGAAGAAAAGCTCAATTATCTTAATTGTTATTATTGCCGTAGCGATTTCCATGATATTGGTGATCTATACAGACTCGAGTACGTATTCCACTTTTACAGAAGCAAAAGAGAAGCAAACCGAGCTTTATGTGGTAGGGGTATTGAATAAAGAGAAGGCCTTACATTATGATCCGGTGAAGGATGCTAATCATTTTTCGTTTTTTATGTACGACAACGATAGCACAGAATGTCAGGTCGTATTTAACGGTTCCAAGCCGCAAGATATCGAACGCTCGGAGCAGATCGTATTGACCGGAAGGATGGACGGGAACATTTTCCATGCGAGTAAGATCTTGATGAAATGTCCTTCAAAATATAACAAAGATCAAGTCGAGGTGATCGAGACCACAGCCTCTTTGTAGCACAGCGATGGAGCATCCATTTGTGCACGTAGCAACAATGGCACTATCGCATTTTTACTTTTTAATTTTTACTTTTTAATTTAAATAATGGACGTTAATTACGTTGGCGAGCATCTTCTACCGGGACAAATAGGGCAATTCTTTGTGATTCTGGCCTTTGGTTCTGCTATTCTATCTTGTATCAGTTACTTTTTCGCTACACAAGAGCCTGAGAACAGCGCTTGGCGCACCATGGGACGTATCGGTTTTTGGACCAATCTCCTATCGGTGGTTTCGATTGGTTCCCTGCTCTTTTACATTATTTACAACCACTTTTTCGAATATCATTACGCTTGGGCTCACTCTTCGCGGTCCTTGCCCACACATTTTATCATTTCCTCCTTTTGGGAAGGACAAGAAGGTAGTTTTTGGCTTTGGATGTTTTGGCAGGTGGTTCTAGGCTCGGTATTGCTATTTAAAGCCAAAAGCTGGGAGTCGCCTGTGATGACTTTCGTGATGCTAAGCCAATCCTTTCTGGCTTCCATGCTGATCGGCATCGAGGTTTTCGGATCAAGAATTGGTAGTTCGCCTTTTATTCTTTTACGGGATGCGCTAGCTGCACCGATCTTTAAAGATCCCAACTACCTATCGATGATTGCCGATGGAAGTGGATTGAATGCTACCCTACAGAACTATTGGATGGTAATTCACCCACCCACCCTATTTTTGGGCTTTGCATCCATGATTGTCCCCTTCGCTTACGCTGCGGCAGGTTTATGGACAAAACGATTCAAAGAATGGATCACGCCGGGCTTACCTTGGGCGCTTTTTGCCGTGATGGTGCTCGGAGCCGGTATTATTATGGGCTCGTTCTGGGCCTATGAAGCCCTTAACTTCGGTGGCTTTTGGGCTTGGGATCCCGTGGAAAATGTTTCCATTATCCCTTGGTTGACACTGATCGCTGCGGTGCACGTTATGGTAGCTTACAAAAACTCCGGACACGGATTTTTTACGGCGACCTTCCTCGCCTTGATCAGCTTTGTGCTAGTGATCTACGCTTCCTACTTAACACGAAGCGGCGTCTTGGGCGAAACCTCTGTACACTCTTTCACGAGTTTGGGAATGCAGGGACAGCTCATCACTTTCAATGTGACCTTTCTGCTCGTGACCATCCTGTTTTTAGTACTGCGCAATAAAGAAATGCCCTCAACCCAAAAAGAAGAAGACATTTATTCCAGGGAATTTTGGCTGTTTATCGGCGGATTAGTGCTGACTGTAGCGTGTGTGCAAATGATTGCGACAACGTCCATCCCCGTATTCAATGCGATATTCGGGACGAAAGTAGCGCCGCCTATAGATCCTATACCACACTACAATAAATATCAAGGTGCCTTTGCCGTTGTCGTGATGTTGCTGACGGCCTTTACCCAATTCCTCAAATACAAGAAGACGGATAGCCGTAAATTTTGGGCAGCGACCTTGGCATCGTTCGTGATGGCTTTGATTATCGCAGGCTTGATCGTATACTTTGCAAAAGTATACAGCAACGTGATGTATATCCTCTTAACGCTTACCTGTGTATTCTGTTTGTTGGCCAACCTGCGTGTACTTGGGGATGCATTCAAGGGTAAATGGCGATTGGCGGGATCTGCAGTAGCACACATTGGCTTTGCCCTATTACTATTGGGCGCGTTGATCGCTGCGGCGACGAATGAAGTCATGTCGGTCAACGAAAGCAAATATATTGCCGTTCAGAACTTCGGAAAAGAAGGCGATAAGTTCTCCGATCCGGGAGAAAACCTTTTCTTGACACAAGACGAGCCCGTACAAATGGGGGATTACCGCGTCACCTATATTGGCGACAGCGTTGCTCCTCCCAATGTATATTACAAGATAAAATATGAGCAACTGGATGAAGAAAGCGGCAAAGTAAAAGAGTCGTTTATCTTACGTCCTTTCGCACAAAACAATCCGGATATGGGTGGTTTAATCGGGACACCGGGCACTCACCATAGCATAACACATGACATCTATACGCTGATTACAGCGGCGGCATCAGACTCTCAAGCAAAAGCCGCTGGCGTGCCAGAAGAAGAGAAAACAGGTTATGAAGATTATGATGAACCTGCAACCTACCAAGTCAATATTGGCGATACGCTACGCTACCGTAGTGGCTATTACGTTATCGAAGGCGTTAATAGGGATGCCAAACTCAACAATATTCCGAAAGGACCAGACGACATTATTGTAGGACTGAAGATCAAGGTTGTGACCGCAGATAACAAAACCTATCCCGTAGAGCCCGTATTTGTAATTAAGGATGGTAACAGCTACGATTTCAACAAAGACGTTGCCGAACAAGGCTTACGTTTCCGTTTCACCAATATCCTTCCGAAAGAAGATAAATTGGAAATCATGCTGTATCAGAAACCCCTTCCGGAGAAAAAATGGGTGGTGTTTAAGGCCATCAAGTTTCCATTTATCAATTTCTTCTGGGCCGGAACCATCATCATGACGATCGGCTTTGGAATGTCCATCTACCGTCGCTTGAAAGATGGTAAATTCAGCTAGCATATAGCAGGGAGTAGTTAGCATGTAAATTCTGGTACTTAAATTTTTGGAGTTCGATGAAGATCACGATTTTAGGCAGCGGCAATGTCGCTACGCATCTTGGAAAAGCTTTCCTAAAGGCTGGCCATCGCATCCAACAGGTATACAGCAGAAATTTGGCCAATGCGCAAGCATTGGCCTTGCTATTAGACGCCACCGCAGTCAACAGCCTAGAGATGATACAAACAGATGCTGATCTGTATCTGCTTGCGGTAAGCGATCAAGCAATCGGCTCGATAGCCGCTGCACTTCCGCAAAGTCTACGTGGCATTGTCGTGCATTGTTCGGGCGCCACCTCCATAGAATCCCTAGCTCATTTTCAACAGTATGGGGTGATCTATCCACCACAAAGCCTTCGAAAAGAAAATGATAGCGCCGTCTCAGCAATCCCCTTTGGCGTTGAGGGATATCCCCTTGCAACGGGAAATATACTCCTGCAGCTGATGCAAAAGATTGCACCGAAATCTTTCTCCTGCAATAGCCAGCAGCGCCTAGCGCTGCATGTCGCAGCAGTCTTTGCCAATAATTTCACCAACAGCCTCTTCCAAATCAGCTTTGAGCTCCTGCAAGCGCAGGGCCTACCCTTCGATCTGATCCATCCTATTATGCTGGAGACCGTACAAAAAGCCCTGCAGCAGGAACCACGGAGCGTCCAAACGGGACCAGCACAGCGTGGTGATAAATTGACAATAGAAAAACATTTACAGTTTATTAGCGAAATGCCAAATTGGGTTAAAATATATCAACAACTAACCGAAGAAATCAGCAGTAAAAAGGATAAGTAACCAATATATTATCAAATAAACAAATCTTCACCGAACAACGTTCTTTTTTCTTAATGATGTAATTAGTTCCTAATTTTGCATCGACCGCAAGATTATGGTAACGGTATATGCAGCATGGAGAATGGCTACTGGCTCGTCTTTTGCTAGCTTTAAGTAGCGTAGTATATGCAATGGGATTATAACAGCGGATAGATTAGACAACATTTTTATATATGGCACTTAGAAAACTAATTCTTGGAACAATAGTTCTCATCAACCTGATCATTGTCTCCTTTGGAATTATATTTACCCCGAGTTGGTTTTGGCTCCTTTTGGTTCCGTTTCCTTTGTTAATCTTAGCCGTCATCAACAGCACACAAACGAAGCATGCAATTCTTCGCAACTATCCTGTAGTCGGTTATTTCCGATTTTTCTTTGAGAGCATACGTCCAGAGATGCGTCAGTATTTTTGGGAATCGGACACCGATGGCAGACCTTTCAATCGTCGGCAACGATCCATTGTTTATCAGCGTGCGAAAAACGAGCGCGAAACTGTTGCCTTCGGTATGCAATCCGATCCACAGGCCATCGGCAACGAATGGGTGGCGCATTCGGTATTTCCGTGTCACATAGAAAACCACGACCTACGTACCACAGTTGGCAACCACCTGTGCAAGCAACCCTACAGCCTTAGTGTGTTCAATATCTCCGCAATGAGTTACGGCGCCCTAAGTAAAACCGCTATTCGTGCGCTGAACAAAGGTGCTGCCCTACAGAATTTTGCGCACAACACTGGCGAGGGAGGAATAAGCCCTTATCATATCAGCGGTGGCGATTTGATATGGCAAATTGGTACAGGCTATTTCGGATGCCGCAATGAGATGGGGATGTTCGATGCGGAACTCTTTACCGAGAAGGCTACACGTCCCTATGTCAAAATGATCGAGATCAAACTTTCCCAAGGCGCAAAACCGGGGCATGGAGGTATTCTTCCAGCGGCAAAAAATACACCCGAAGTAGCAGCAATACGCCACGTGGTGCCTGGCACAGACGTGATGTCACCACCAGCACATAGTGCTTTCCGTTCTGCAGAGGAAATGATGCATTTCATCCAGCAATTGCGTGAGCTGTCGGGCTACAAACCTGTTGGTTTTAAGATGTGTATCGGCGACAAGCAAGAGTTTATCGACATCTGTAACGCCATGCTAAGCACGCAGATCTTTCCGGACTTTATCGCCATCGACGGATCTGAAGGTGGTACCGGTGCAGCGCCACTAGAATTTACCGATAACTTGGGTATGCCGCTTTACGACGCTTTAACCTTCGTAACGACTACACTTATCAAATTCGGTGTCAAAAAACACATCAAACTGATTGTGTCCAGCCGTATCATTACCGGCTTCGATTTACTCAAAGTCATTGCATTGGGTGCCGACGCATGCTACAGTGCACGCGGTATGATGTTTGCCCTCGGTTGTATACAGGCCTTAAAATGTAATGAAGATGTTTGCCCCGTCGGTGTAGCGACACAACGCCCACAGCTTTACAAAGCACTG
Source organism: Sphingobacterium bambusae (assembly GCF_033955345.1). Lineage (NCBI taxonomy): Bacteria > Pseudomonadati > Bacteroidota > Sphingobacteriia > Sphingobacteriales > Sphingobacteriaceae > Sphingobacterium > Sphingobacterium bambusae. Next base: position 3,742,112 of record NZ_CP138332.1, on the reverse strand, counting down.
GATGTCCAAGACAAATACGTGCGCGTAGCACAATTCCACCGCAACACCTTACGTGCAACCGTAGAAATCATGGAAGCCTGCGGCTTTAAAACCTTAGATGATGTATCTGCTGATAAATTCTTCCGGAAAGTGGATACCATAAACACACTCAGCTTTCAAGATATCTATTTCAGGGATACCGGAAAGCTTGTCAACAGTCACAGCGCCTTCGAAGCACAAGAATTTTAACACCTACAGGAGACAAGTATAAAACAACAGGCTTGTCTCCTCTGTTTACTTCAAGTTTGTATACAATACATCCAATGTATTTTTTGCACTGAGCATCTCCTCATAAGGCAACCCATCAAATGCTTGGCCGATAGTACGTTTTGCTTGACGCATACATGCTTCCCGCAATTGTCGCCCCTGTTTCGTTAAAAAAATAAGATTGGAGCGCTTATCCTGCTTGTCGTTGACGCGCATCACCAATTTGATCTTCTCTAAGTTATTGATCAAACGCGAAACGCTAGGCTTATCCCGAAATGTCAGGCAAGCGAGCTCCTGTTGCGTTCGTCCCTCTTCGATCCACAGGTAATACAGCAGCGACCACTGCTCCGATGTGACGTTGATCCCCTCTTCTTTTAAATTGCGTTGTAGCCTTCTCGCTAGTGCGGCGGTGGCTTTACCGGTCAAAAATGAAAAAAATTCATCTGCGTGTTCAAAATTTCCAGCCATATTGGACAATATTTAGGTTAGTTGTCTATACAAACAAAATAAAAAACGAACTATAAAGCAAATTAAATTTGACATTTATGTGTTTTTTATATATTTTTCCAACATGGAGAGCTTTTTACCTGTATTGCTGATTATTGCTGGTGTGGTCTATAAGATATACACCGAATTCCAAAAGGAACAGGAAAAAGCACGTAAAAGACAACCCAACAGACCAGTCCCTCCAGCGGTTCCTGTCCCTGCGCCTGTTGCCACACAGCGGAAGTCGAACCCGATACCCACCGTATCGAAGCCTATACCACCTCTTCCAAAACAAGTGATCCGCGAAGCGGTACCTACCGAAGTGGAAAAGCTTAGAAATAAGAAAAAAGAAACGCAGGAGCGCAGAAAAGTATTGGTAACACCTCAAGTAGAGGTTCTTCCCGAGCCGGCGCTACATTTTGATTTGCGCCAGGCCGTTATTCAATCGGTTATACTGGAAAGACCTTATAAAGATTAAGTTCTTCAAATCTCCTTGCCCTCTTGTTAAAGAGAGCTAAGGAAAAGATAGCAAAACGCTTTTAAGCGTTTTTTTAAAGAAAACCAAGCTCCAATTTAGCCTCTTCGGTCATCATATCTTTCGTCCACGGTGGGTCAAACGTCAATTCCACCAAGGCTTCACTAACACCGTCGATAGCCGCAACTTTTTCCTGCACCTCGTTCATGATTTCGCCAGCAACAGGGCATCCCGGCGCCGTCAAGGTCATCACGATTTTAGCTGTGCCCCCCTGCTTGGTAATAATCTCGTACACGAGACCTAAATCTACAATGTTTGCCGGCCGAAGTTCCGGGTCATACACTGTCTCTAGCTGTTCCTGAATCTTGTCTGCAAGATTCAATGCATCCATAATGATTATACTCATACGTCTATTTCCTATTATCTGCTATTGCCTCTTCGTAAATCGATAGCAAAAGCTCCATATTTTTTTTCAGGGTATAATGTTCCTCGTATTCATGCTTACAGTGCTCTCCCATGCGCTTCTTCTCGGCTTCATCAAGTGCCATCCATTGGCTGATACTATTTTGTATACTTTGCTTTTCAAACGGATTGAAATGCATACCCGTATACAAAGGTACCACCATTTCTTCTAAAATACCAACAGCACTCGCCAAGACAGGCGTACCTTGTGCAAAAGCTTCTATAATCGTCATGGGCATACCTTCATAACAAACCGAAGGAACAACCAAGGCATCTGCCTCCGCAATAGCTTTTGTCAACACCTCGCGGGATTGATAACCCATATACCGAATTTGCGGCTGCTTGGCAATCCGCTGCTGCACTTGCTCCAACTGCGGCCCCGTGCCATAAATATCCAAGGGAACATCCATATCTACAAGGCCGTCAAGCAGAGGAAGGATGCCTTTCTCTTCTGCTAGCCTTCCGATATACAATAGTCGCCCCACTTTTCTTAGTTCCGCAGGCTGCAAATCGATGCTATTTGGGCGTACAACAAAACGATCCCCAGCTACCGGAAAGCTACTGCTTTGAAAAAGATGCTTCGCAAAATCCGACAGCACCATGAAACGGTTCACGCTATTCCAGGTACCTAGCTTTCGGTGTAGCCAATATGTGAATCCGGTAAGCAAGGTTTTCAGCACGGAACGATCCAAAACACCTTGCCTAACGGCCGTCCAAGGAAAATCTTCGTGCAGACTTGCCGTGAAAATCTTTCCACCAACAAAAAGGCTTGCCGAAGGGCACAGCAGCCGGAAGTTATGCAAGGTCATCAGCACCGGAATGCCCGCGCGGCGCAGTCGCCTAACCACCCAAGGACCAATGCCATAATGCAAGTTATGGATATGTACAATATCGGGAGAGAAAGCCCGCACCTGTTGCAAGATGCGCTGCGCTTCCCCCAAATTGGTAGGGTAGCTCAAGTACTGCAGCAATCCTTTAACACCTTTCACATTTCTACTCGTATACACCCGTACGTCATGCTCTTTCGACAGCTCACGTACCTCCTGTTCGAAAACCTGATCTTCGCCACCGGCATGTTGATAAAAATTGTGAATTACAAAAATACGCATGAAGCTAAGGCTTTCTACAAAGATACTATTTAAGCGAGAATACGTATCTTCGCCTAACATTTTTTAGCTATGTTCCAAAATCTAGTACACGCAAAAGTTTTCCAAGACTATATCGAGCAATCCGAATTTCCCACGGCTCCAGCCAACCTGTACGACCCCATCCGATATATCCTTTCCCTATCGGGCAAACGTATCAGACCGCTGTTGGTGACCTTGGGCGCCGCCTTGTTTGACGAAGCTGTGTTGGAAGCATCCCTACCGGCTTCCACGGCCATCGAGTTTTTTCACAACTTTTCGCTTATTCATGACGATATCATGGACAAAGCTCCGCTACGCCGCGGTAAGGAAACTGTACACCAGAAATGGAACGAGAGTGTAGCCATCCTATCTGGCGATGCTCTACTGGTCAAAGCCTATGAAGAGCTAGCAAAATGCCCCAGCGATAAGATAGTCCCGCTGCTACGCCTGTTTAACCAAACAGCGCTGGAGGTATGCGAGGGTCAACAGTATGACATGGACTTCGAATTGCGTGCCGATGTCAGCCAAGATGAATATATCGATATGATCCGCTTGAAGACCTCCGTCCTCCTCGGCTGTGCATTACAGATGGGGGCCATAATCGGCGGTGCAGACATCGCAGCACAGCAGCAGCTCTACGCTTTTGGTGTAAATTTGGGTATTGCTTTCCAATTACAAGATGACCTGCTCGACGTTTACGGTGATCCCGAAACTTTTGGCAAGCAGGTTGGTGGAGATATTCTTTCCAACAAGAAGACTATCTTGTTCATCCAGCTACGGGAACGGCTGCAAGATAGCGACAAACAGCTTTTCGAGCACCTATTGGGCAGCGATGTGGAGCAGGAACCCGATAAAGTTGAAAAAATGAAAGCGCTTTATGCGAAACACGATATCCGAGACTTTGCTGAAGCATTAAAAGAAAAATTTACAGCCGTGGCTTACGAGCAATTAAGGGCTATTGGAGTAGATGAGGCCAAGAAAACAACTCTTTTTGCTTTGGCAGATGCGTTAATGAATCGTAAGCAATAGTAATTTGGACTAATCATTGCTTAGATACTAGTTTTTTAGTAAATTGTCAAAACAACAAGTTTAAATATTAGAGCGATTGCGCATGGCAGGTATGGAACCGATAAAGATTACAACATTTCAAGCATATTTATTTTGGGAAAACGTAGAGAAGAATCTGCAGAATTTATCACTACGTTTGTCGGGGTTGAAGGAGAAGACGGATTTAATTATCTTACCGGAAATGTTTAACACGGGCTTCACCATGAATGTCGAAAAGTGTGCCGAAACCATGAATGGGCGCACCATGCACTGGTTATATGAACACGCAAAGTCTTACGACTGCGTTATTGCAGGGACGCTCATCATTGAAGAACAAGGCCATTATTACAATCGCTTCATCTGGATGTCGCCCGACGGTAGCTTTGTGCATTATGACAAGCGGCATCTCTTTGGCATGGCCAATGAGGATAAAGTTTTTACGGCGGGAACATCACGCATTGTGCTGAACCTCAAAGGCTGGAAGGTATGTCCAATGATTTGTTACGATCTACGCTTCCCCGTTTGGTCCCGCAATTTGGGAGCAGCCTACGATCTTTTAGTGTATACGGCTAGCTGGCCAGATAAACGCTCGTCCCATTGGCGATCGCTAATCCCTGCGCGAGCCATAGAAAACCAAGCTTATGTGATTGGCGTGAACCGTGTAGGATATGATGGCAACGAAATCTATTACTCTGGCGGATCCATGTGTATCTCCCCCATGGGTGATGTGGTGTATTACAAACCAGAAGATGAGGATCTATATACATTTACACTGAATCCTGCCGATCTGATAAAATCGCGCGAGCAATTGCCTTTTCTAAAAGATGCGGATCAATTTTCGATGTAATACTGATGGTGAGCCACAACGGTTGCATTAGCAATACGGTGCTTCACCATTATAAAATTTTCAAACCTAGGTATCGATTAAATTTCTAAGAAGATCTTTTGACAGATTCTTCCAATTGTTCGAGTGTCTTTTTGACCTTAACAGGTGCTTGGTCTTTTCCGAATAGCAGATGCCACAGATTTCTCGATTCCTTTGTTAACAAGGGGGAGACAATAGACAAGATCAATACATACACCACCACAAAAGACTGTATAATAGGCATCAAAGCACCTGCTTTGCCTATATTAGCCATGATAATCGAGAATTCTCCGCGCGCTGACAAGGTAAAGCCAATATCAAAAGAGGCCTTAGGTTTCCTGCCCGAAAATTTCGCGGCGAAGTAGCCAGAGGCTAAGTTTCCGAAGATGGTGATGACAGCCGCCAAAGCAGCCCACCCCACGGCACCGCCTAAAGTGTACATATCAATAGACAACCCGAAGCTAAAAAAGAACATCGCGCCAAAGAAATCTCTATAAGGCGCAATCATACCTTCGATCTTCTTGATGTACTTGGAGTCGGCAAAGACCAGTCCAGCCATCAATGCGCCAATAGCCTCCGCCACGTGAATCGTCTCGGAAAAGCCCGCAATGATGAACAAAAGACTGAACACAATCAATATAAATAACTCGGAAGACTTATCCTGCAGTAGCTTGTCTATTGCGGGCACAAGTTTTCTACCCAGCACAAGAAAGGCGAGGATAAAACCCAAGGCCATCAGCGAGGTTCCCAACACCGACCAAAAGGACGTTCCTCCAGTCAAGATCAACCCCGACAGAAAGGAAATATGCATGGCGATAAATAAATCATCAAACATGATCATCCCCATGATGATCTCCGTCTCTGGATTCGCGGTCCGTTTCAAGTCTGTCAAAACCTTGGCTACAATAGCCGTCGAAGAGCTAGTCATCACCCCACAAAGCACCATAATTTCCTTAAAGGGCAGATCCATCAACCAACCGATCAACAGTCCGGACACGAAATTGAGCGCTACATAGATTGACCCACCTGTCACGATCGCCTTGCCAGACTTCATCAGACGACCAACGGAGAATTCCAAGCCCAAGTAGAACAAGAGGAAAAGGACACCCAAACGACCCATAAAATCAATGAAGGGCTTGCTTTCGGTGAAAGTGAGGTCGATATGCCAAAACTGTGGAGCATGCTGCCCCACCACCATACCGATAATAATGAAAAACGGAATCACCGAAAAGCGTAACCGATTGGCCAATAGGCCAACCACGGCAACCAAAAACACAGCAATACCGACTTCCAATACTAAGGTAGGTGACAACATATAATTAAATTAGAATTTCCTTTAACAGTTTAATATTTGCTTTTTTCCCGGCGACAACTAAGGTTGTGTCCGGCGTAATCACATATTCTGGACCTGGGTTGATGATCGTTTCTTCTTCTCGTATAGCGGCAATAATAGAAGCGCCAGTACGCTGACGAACGCCCAACTCACCGATAGTCTTGTGCACACCATCACTGGAAGCCCCTACTTTATACCATTCTATACGCAGATCGTCTAAAGCGACCTCCATGGTTTCCAAAGCTTTGGGTTTGTAGGATAGTCCGCCAATTATTCCGGCAACCTGACGAGATTCTTCGTCTGACAGGGTCATCACACAATGCGTTTCACTGTCATCATCTTCCGAACGATAAAGCTCGCGTCTTCCGTCATCATGAATCACAACGACCATGTTATCGCCTGCTTCCGTCTCGATTTGGTACTTTTTCCCGATACCAATCAAGTCACTTTCTCTAACTATAGACATAGCAAAAAAATTTAGTTGATTTTGTAGATTATAATCCCACAAATATTAGGCACAAAATTACTAAAAATATTACAGAAACATGGAAAGCCGCTACAGCTGCGCAACAACCAGTTTAGAGCGCCGCATGTAACGAAAACATAGCACTATAAAACTACATAGCTATATTTATTTTTTTATCATCGTAGCGTTATAATTGCATATAAATTTTCCCTAAGTTTGGTTATAAAATTTAGCATAATGAAAAAACCAATTCTATTTTTGGCTCTAATTTTCGCCATAACATCCGTATTCGCGCAAAAGACAACACTTAAAATCGATAGCAAAGCATCCAGCATAAAATGGGTAGCAAAAAAAGTTGTCGGTGGACATGAAGGCACCATCAACATCAAAAATGGAACGTTACAGACCGAAAAAAACAAGATTACTGGCGGAGAATTCGTTATCGACATGAATTCCATGCTGTGCCCCGACGCTCCAAAACTAACAGACCATTTGAAAAACGAAGATTTTTTCAACGTACCTCAATACGGAACAGCAAAGCTTGTCATTACCAAGGTGGACAACAGCAAGGCTAATCCGGTAATCACGGGCAACCTGACCATCAAAGACAAAACAAAAGCGATCTCCTTTCCCGTGAAGGTGACAAACGCAACGGCTAACGGCTTAGAGGCTGAAGCCATAGGCATAAAGATCAACCGCCTTGACTTTGACATCAAGTATCGCTCGGCAAGCTTTTTCTCCGACTTAGGCAATCGTGCCATCGAAGATGAATTCACGTTAGATGTGAAGATCAAAGCTGTGAAGTAACGACACTATACCCACAAAAAAAGCGATTCTGGACAGAATCGCTTTTTTGTTTTTATGATAAACTACTTGACGGAAACATCGACAATCCTGAAGGATCCATCCTCACGTTGTTCTCCTTTGCCGATAGCAATACTTTTAGAATGATAAAAAAGATAAGTCCAATTGTCAGCTCTTCCTTCCTCCCAGTATTGTTTCCTCAAGTCGCGCGCAGCACGTCCATCGTAATCATACTTGGCGATAAAATTCTTAAAGATCTCCTCGGGCTCAGGCAATACATCACCGCCAAAGAAATAATGCTCGCCGCCAACATGCATATGGAACGCTTGATGAAAAGGTGTATGTGCACCATTAACTTCGTATGCAATCTGGTGATTGATCTGCCCTTCACCATCCAACAGAACCAAATTACCGCTGCGTTGAATCACATCGAAAATCTCAGTTTTGTAGGAAGGGTTTTCGCCACTAAAAGCATACTCCCATTCACCACGCTGCACATAATATTCCGCATTGGGAAAGGCGATACGCGCCTTACCACCTTTGAAATCAACCATCCCTCCGGTATGATCCTTATGCAGATGAGACATCAACACATATTTTACATCCTCCGGCTCATAGCCCAACTGTCGAATGTGCTGATGAAGCAACAGCTCACCTTGCTCGTCCGTGAAGCCCAGACCTGTATCACAAAGGATAAGTCCATCATCAGCAACGATTAGAAAGGGATGAACATGAACAAAAATGGAGCCTTTACGGCTTAATGGATCATCTTTTCGGGAGTCAAAGGGAACAAATTCTTTTGAAGCGTCGACAGAAAAAGAGCCTTCGTACAGAGAGTATGCTTGAATCATTTTTTATTTTTTTGTAATGCGGTAAGCCACAAGGCCTTCCCCCTGCCCACGGGGCATCTATTAGGTAAACCAATTTACAAAACGTATATTTACACGTTAATACAGCCGCAAAGATATGCAAAAAAGGTGGGTAGTAAAGCCAAAAAATGATGTCAAAAAAACGAACAAACTGCGTGACGAACTGGGTGTAAGTCCGATTATCGCAGAGTTGCTCTTAAACCGGGGCATCGAGAGCTTTGACGCCGCCAAGTATTTTTTCAGACCGATGCTGGATAGCTTGCATGATCCTTTTCTCATGAAAGATATGGACCAAGCGATATCCCGAATCGAACGTGCTATTGGCAATAAGGAAAAAATACTGATCTACGGCGATTATGACGTTGATGGAACTACAGCCGTATCCGTTGTCTACAGTTTCTTTCGGGATTTTCATTCGGGGTTAGAATTTTATATTCCCGATCGATATTTGGAAGGCTACGGGATATCAAACGCTGGTATCGACTACGCCGCAGCACACGGATTTACATTGATCATTGCGTTGGACTGTGGCATCAAGGCGATCGATAAAGTCAACTATGCACAAGCGAAAGGGATCGACTTCATCATTGGCGATCACCATTTGCCCGGTGAATCCATTCCGGATGCCGTTGCCGTACTTGATCCGAAGCGTGTGGATTGCTCCTACCCTTACAAAGAGCTTTCTGGATGTGGGATTGGCTTCAAGATTATCCAGGCATTTATCCAAAAGAACGCGATGGACATGCAGTTGGCCTACCAATACTTGGATCTTGTTGCCGTGAGCATAGCGTCCGACATTGTGCCCATAACCGGTGAAAACCGCATCCTTACGCATTTCGGACTAAAAAAGCTGAATACCAACCCTAATTGTGGCCTGCAGGCATTGATCAATCTTTCCTCCAATAAAACGGGGCAGTTTTCGGTGAACGATATTGTTTTCCAGATCGGACCACGCATAAACGCCGCCGGCAGAATTGAACACGCCAAAGATGCCGTAAAATTACTGATTTCGAAATCATTGCAAGAGGCGAAGGACTATTCCGTTACGGTTGATGATCAAAACAATCTGCGTAAGGACTTCGACCTAAAGATAACCGAGGAAGCGCTGGACATCATCAATAACGATGAAATATTAAAAGCTAGAAAATCCACGGTCTTGTTTAAGGAAGATTGGCACAAAGGGGTAATTGGCATCGTAGCATCCCGTTTAACGGAAAAATACTACCGCCCGACGATCATCTTAACACAAACCAATGGACATATTGCAGGGTCAGCACGATCGGTGATCGGCTTCGACCTGTATGAAGCGCTTAGCGAATGTAGTGATTTGCTGGAGCAGTATGGTGGACACAAATACGCTGCCGGCTTAACCATGAGCTTGGAAAACGTGCCAGCCTTTCAAGAAAAATTTGAACAGGTAGTGAGCAGCAGCATAAAACCGGAGATGCTGCAACAGGAAGTACTCATAGAGGCCGAATTGGGCTTCAAAGATATCGATGCTAAGTTCTACCGTTTGCTCCGTCAATTTGAGCCCTTCGGGCCACACAATGAGGCCCCTATACTATTGACCAGTAAAGTATTTGGAAGCGGCTATATTGTGGGCAGCAACCATATTAAGATCACGGTACGCCAAGAAGGGGGCTTTAGTTTTGAGTGTATCGGCTTTGGCTTGGCTAGTGCCATCGATCACATCAATGCGGGAAAGCCTTTTGATATGTGTTACACGATCGAAGAGAACAACTGGAGAGGCAAAAAGAATTTACAATTAAATATCAAAGCAATTCGATATTAAAATATATTTGTAATCAAACGATTAAGGAGTAGATGATATTAAAGGCCGAACATTTAATCAAAAAATACAAACAACGTACTGTTGTTAACGACGTATCTTTTCATGTGGAACAGGGAGAAATCGTTGGATTGCTCGGCCCTAATGGAGCTGGAAAGACCACTTCATTTTATATGATCGTGGGCTTGATCAAGCCGAACGACGGCCATGTATTTCTGGATGATCAGGAGATCACGCAGGATGCTATGTTTCAGCGTGCACAAAAAGGTATCGGCTATCTGGCACAGGAAGCCTCGGTATTCCGCAAACTCTCGGTAGAGAATAACATCCTAGCGGTGTTGGAAATTCACTACCCAAACAAGCAGGAACGCTTAGAAAAGTTGGAAGAACTGCTGGCTGAATTTAGTCTGAACAGGGTGCGTAAAAACCGTGGAGATCTTCTCTCAGGGGGAGAACGCAGAAGAACGGAGATTGCACGTGCACTGGCTGCCAACCCGCATTTTATCCTGTTGGATGAACCCTTCGCTGGTGTTGACCCCATAGCTGTGGAAGAGATCCAAACCATTGTCTCGAAATTGAAGCGTAAGAACATTGGCGTGCTCATTACCGACCATAACGTGCAGGAAACGCTTTCCATCACGGATAGAGCCTATCTTTTGACCGAAGGGAAAATTATGCTTACCGGCACACCAGAAGAAATTGCAGACAATGAACTTGCTCGCAAGTTCTACCTCGGACGTCATTTCGAGTTAAGAAGAAAAAAGCTATAACCTAAAGTCTACATACAGTACACAACTATGGAATTACTCAATTCTCTTTTCACGTGGATTATGAAAAAGCGCATTCATCAGATTGAGCTTTTCATGAAGTATCCCCATGATGTGCAAGAAGAGTGGTTTCAAAGCCTTATAGCTACTGCCGAGGCAACAGAATGGGGCAGAAAATACGACTACACGAGTATTCTTACTCCCGAAGAGTACAAAAATAGGGTGCCTATCCAGGATTATGATGATGTTAAAGGCTATGTAGAGCGAATGATCAAAGGCGAACAGAACCTCTTGTGGCCTACCGACGTCAAATGGTTTGCGAAATCTTCGGGAACCACCTCCGACCGCTCCAAGTTCATTCCTGTAAGTATGGAGGCGCTGGAAGATTGTCATTACCAAGGCGGAAAAGACATGCTTTCGATCTTTTGCCACAACAAACCGGAGAACAAGGTTTTTACGGGTAAGTCGGTGGTGATCGGCGGTTCCTCGCAGATAAACAACTTTAGTCCCGACTCTTATTACGGCGACCTTTCCTCCATCCTGATTCGAAACCTACCCTTTTGGGCCGAGTTTAAACGCACACCCAACTTGGAGGTGACGCTAAACCCTAACTTCGAGAAGAAAATAGATCAGATTGCGGAGATCACGATCAAAGAAAATGTGACCAGCCTCGCTGGCGTGCCTACATGGAATATCGTCATGGCCAAGAGGGTTCTTGAGATTACCGGCAAGCAAAACCTGCTGGAAGTTTGGCCCAATTTGGAATTCTACGGCCATGGAGGAGTCAGCTTCAAACCTTACCGAGAACAATTTAAGCAGCTGATTCCTTCTGAAAACATGTATTACCTAGAGAATTACAACGCCTCAGAAGGTTATTTTGGCTTGCAGGATCAATCGGATTCCGAAGATTTGTTGCTCATGCTGGACTATGGCATCTATTACGAGTTCCTACCTGTTGAACGTATGCACGACGAGCATCCTAAGACGTTGGGATTGTATGAAGTAGAACTCCACAAGAACTACGCACTAATTATTTCTACGAATGCGGGCCTTTGGCGATATAAAATTGGGGACACCATTCGTTTTACATCGCTCTCCCCCTACCGATTCCAAATATCGGGCAGAACCAAGCATTACATTAATACCTTCGGCGAGGAGGTCATTGTCGATAATGCCGAACATGCGCTGCAGCGAGCCTGTCAGGTTACCCAAGCCATAATTAAGGATTATACGGCAGGCCCCGTATATTTTGACAAAGGCAAAGCCGGGGCTCACGAGTGGATCATTGAATTTGAAAGAGCACCCGAAAATTTCCAACAGTTTTGTGAAATCTTGGACAATACTTTACGTGAGATCAATTCGGATTACGATGCCAAACGTTATAAAGATATGGCCTTATCCTTCCCGATCGTGCACAACGCATCCAAAGATCTTTTCTACCGATGGATGAGTGCCCGTGGAAAATTGGGCGGGCAAAACAAAGTTCCTCGACTGGCCAATGACCGCTCCTACTTGGACGAGCTCCTCAAAATGATGAACCAATAGACAATTTACGGCATGTACGTAAGAATCTATTGATTCTTTTTTCTAAATTGCACATTCTTAATTTTTAATGTGATGAGCGAGACGAATACCTATTCAATTCGCGTAGAGCCGACAAAACAATCAAGACTCTCGCAAGTAGATTTCAACAATTTGAAGTTTGGTCAAATCATGTCTGACCATATGCTGGTTGCCAACTATGATAACGGTACCTGGACAGACGTCAGCATTGTGCCTTATGGCGAGCTGAGCATTAGCCCTTCCATGTCTTCCTTGCATTACGGTCAATCTATCTTTGAAGGAATTAAAGGTTATAAATTTGCAGATGGAACAGTGAGTATATTCCGTCCCGATAAAAACTTGGAACGCTTTAATAAATCAGCAAAACGCTTACAAATGCCGGAAGTGCCTGAAGAAATCTTCTTGGGTGGATTGAAGGAATTGTTGCAAGTAGACCAAACTTGGGTACCTTCCGTCGACGGAACTTCCTTGTACATTCGACCATTTATGTTTGCTACCGAAGCAGCGTTGGGCGTACACCCATCTGCTTCCTATAAATTCATTATTATTACCTGCCCTGTGGGGGCCTACTACAGCAAACCCATCAGCTTGAAGGTCGAAACACATTATACACGTGCGGCAGAAGGTGGTGTAGGTTTCTCAAAAAATGCGGGCAACTATGCGTTGTCGCTCTATCCTACGCAGTTGGCCAATGATGAAGGTTACGATCAAATCATGTGGACGGATGCCGCAGAGCACAAATACATTGAAGAAGCTGGCACGGCCAACCTAATTTTCCGCATTGGAGATACCATTATCACACCACATGGTGACACAATTCTACATGGTGTAACAAGACGTACAATAATGGAACTCGCAGAAAAATGGGGCTTTAAAGCGGAGCAACGCAAGGTATCAGTTCAAGAATTGATCGACGGGATTAAAGATGGTAGCGTCACAGAAGCTTTCGCCGCAGGAACCGCAGCAACGATTACCCATATTTCCAAGATCGGATTCGAAGGACAGGATTATGAGCTGCCTGCAGTAGAAGGTCGCGAGTTCTCAAACAAAGTGTTGGATTATTTAAATCAATTACGTTACGGTAAAATCGAAGATCCATTTGGATGGAACTTTATTGTATAACACATAATGAAAGGGACTTTAAAAGAGTCCCTTTTTTATTGCTCGATATAGGCTAAAATTTCGTCCCAAGCATTTGGTGAAAACCAGCACGTATTTCCATGTTTCTTAAACCAGGTTATCTGTCGCTTGGCATAACGTCTAGAGTTTTGTTTAATTCGATCAACTGCTTCCTCCAAGCTGCATTGACCATCTAAGTAATCGAATATTTCTGCATAACCAACGGTAAGTAGAGCCGGCTTGTTGCGATAGGGCAATAACGATTTCACTTCTTCCAATAAGCCGCTATCCATCATATGGTCTACACGTCGATTTATCCTATCATAAAGTTCTGGTCGTTCCATGTTAAGACCGATAGTACTAATCTCGAAGGGCCGTTCTAGGAACTCTTGTTGGCGGAAGGATGAAAAAGGTTTTCCCGTTGCTTCAAAAACCTCCAGTGCGCGGACAACACGCTGTGGATTTTGGATATCTGCTGTTGCATAATAGGCTGGATCGACCTCCTGCAACCTTTTCTGCAGCGCCTCCAATCCTTTCTCCTGCAACAGCCTATTCAATTTCTCCCGAACCTCTATGGGCGCCTTGGGCAAGTTATCCAAACCTTCACAAAGGGCGCGAACGAAAAGCCCCGATCCGCCAACAAGCACAACATCGTCGTGATGAAGAAATAGATCAGCCAATAGCTTTAAGGCATCCCGTTCAAAATCGCCGGCAGAGTATTCTTCCGCGATGGAATGTGAATCGATAAAATGATGTACAGCCTGTTGCTGCTCCGCTGCGTCGGGTTTTGCTGTTCCAATAGTCATCTCCCGATAAAACTGTCGGGAATCGGCAGACAGTACCTCCGTTTTAAAATACTGCGCTAGTCGGATAGCCAATGCTGTCTTTCCTACCGCCGTAGGCCCCACCACTACAAGGAGTCGCTTCTTCTTTCCTGTCATGTTACAATGAAAAAAATACCTTAAGCGATCAACTTAAGGTATTTGTATAACGTGTTCCACTTCGATCAGTGGTTAAAACTCATCTTCGTATCCGCTTGATTTTTGTTCGCTTTCCTCTCCACTTTCACTTTCCTCATCATCGAACATATCGAATTCTTCCTCATCATCCACGCCATATTCCGTTTCGTCTGTGGTTACTTCTTCATCGTCATCCTCATCATCAATTCCGGTAGATAATGGGAAATTTGCCGCCGATGCATTTTTAGGAGCGTCACCTACTACCCGAGACACCAATGGATACACCTTCCCATCTTCTTCTTTAAGGATCTTGACCAATTCCACATGGAAATCGTATGGACGATCGAAATTGTAGATGTAATAGAACTTTTGGTGTGGATCATCGATAAACTTACTCAGGCGTATGGTTTCCATAAGAAGAACACCCGCATCGGCTTTTCGAGACGATGGAAGAAGCGCTATTTCTGTTCCCTTTTTCCATTGGTCATTGCTGACATAAAACGAGGAAGAAACATCAGCTTTATAGCCTGTTGAACTATGGATAGCCTCGTGAAGCTCTAAAAATGTACCTTTTGAGGGCATATCAATTTCACGATAGATATCTTCATAATCCTCAAAAGTCACTCGAAATCTGTAAATAGCCATTCTTTGTTGTATCGTTTAGTTTTTTACCGAGGGATAAAAATACAATAAATTTAAAAAAAATTAAAGTGCAGTGTTTTTCTTACGGACAAGTCCCAAGCTTTCACCCTGTTGAATAACAAATTCCAAGGCATCTGCTCTTGTATTTGCCACTTCTCCTTCCAATATAGCTTCCCGCATAGCATTTTTTATCTTACCAATGATACGTCCGGGTCGTAAATCGAAGAGTTCCATAATGTCTTCTCCCGTCACAGGAGGCTGCCAGTTTCGTATCTGATCACGCTCCTCGACATCCCGTAGCTTTTGCTTGACCAACTCAAAGTTATCTCGGTACTTGCGTTTTTTGTACTCGTTTTTGGTGGTCACATCGGCATGGCATAAGGCCATCAACGCGTCAATGTCATTTCCCGCATCGAAAAGCAGCCGTCTTACAGCAGAATCCGTGACGATATCTTGTGCCAAAACAATAGGACGAAGGTGCAGCTGCACCAACCTTTGGACGAATTTCATCTTCTCATTTAGCGGAAGCTTCAACTCTCCAAAAAGCTTGGGTACCATCTTGGCCCCACGGTCTTCATGCCCATGGAAAGTCCATCCCACCTTTTTATCGAACCTTTTAGTCGCCGGCTTAGCTATATCGTGCATTATTGCTGCCCACCGCAACCATAGATCGTCAGAATCTTCAGCAACATTATCGAGCACCTCCAACGTATGGTAAAAATTATCTTTGTGCGCTCGCCCTTCAATAACATCCACCCCATGCAGATTTTCCATGGCTGGGAAGATTAGTTTTAAAAGCCCCGTATCAAAAAGATAATGGAATCCGACGGAAGGCTTCGGCGAAAGAATAATCTTGTTCAACTCGTCGATAACCCGTTCCTTCGATATAATCTTGATGCGTTCCGCCGTAGCCGCAATTGACGTCACGGCCCGTGCGTCTATTTTAAAGCCCAGTTGAGATGCAAAACGGATGGCACGCATCATGCGTAGTGGATCATCTGAGAAGGTAATATCTGGATCTAATGGTGTGCGAATAATGCGTTGCTCAATATCTTGCAGGCCTTGGAAAGGATCTACCAATTCGCCGTAGTTCTCGGAGTTTAGGCCATAGGCCATTGCATTAATCGTGAAATCGCGTCGATTTTGATCGTCTTCCAATGTTCCATCTTCGACGATAGGATTGCGAGAGTTCGAGCGATAGGACTCTCGGCGTGCACCAACAAACTCAATATTGATGTTATCGTGAACCAACATGGCCGTACCAAAACTTTTATAGATCGCCACTTTGGTGTGTAGCACTTCACCAACTTTACTTGCGAAATCAATACCGCTTCCTACAACGACAATATCCACATCGTTTTTAAACGGTCTGCCCATTATCCGATCACGAACATAGCCACCAATAACATAACATGCTATCTGCTCACGATCCGCTAAATCTTTGATTATCTGAAATATGGGGTGTTGTAAATTTTCTCGCATAGCAATCATCTCTAGGCTTTCGCCTATCAAAGGGCAAAAATAATGATTATTTAATAAAAGAGGGGATAAAGTTGAACGGGTATTACAAATGGCTCTCTGGTTTTCGCTATAATTATTATCTTTAGTGCGATAACCATTTATAACAAACTGCTATGGCCCGAGTTAATCCGCGCGTCGATGACCCTTTATGGAAAAGTGTCATTGAACAGACCTTTGTCCATTTTCTTACTTTCATGTTCCCTACGGCGGCAGACGTCTTCGATTTCGCTCGTGGCTTCGAATACTTGGATAAAGAATTCGAAACACTCTTTCCCCCTGCTCCTAATAATAAAGGTGTTCGCTTCGTTGACAAACTTGTTAAAGTTTATCTCCTTAATGGCCATGCGCAATTTATACTTTGTCATATAGAGATACAATCCAGCAAGGGGAAAGGTGATCTTCCAAAACGGATGTTCCAATATTACTACCGTATTAAAGATCGGTATCAAGTTCCTGTCACAGCCATAGCCATTCTGGCCGATACAGAAATACAGTACCAACCAGCAAGCTACACACTGGAATTTATGGGTACGGGCCTATTATACTGGTTCAATAGCTACAAAATCCTTAACCAAAACGAAGCAAAACTCCGAGCTGATAGGAACCCATTTGCTGTAGTCGTACTAACGGCCTTGCTAGCCATACAGCAGGGCGATGTAAGCGATGCACAACTTATGAACATCAAGCACGATCTCTACGACGAAATGATGACACGAAGTATGGATAAACCTGTACGTCAAGGCATTTACGATTTTCTATCGCGCTATATCAGTTTTAAAAACAAATCATTTTTTGCTATCTTTGAAGAAGAGGTCAGAGATAAAACAGGAAAAAACAGCACAATGGGAACACGGGAATACCTACTGGATAAAGCGACCAAGGAGGGGATTGCAAAGGGCATCATTAAAGGAGAACGTAATGCCCGTCTTAAAGCAGCCGCCGAAAAAATAGAAATGGCAAAAAAAATGCTAGAGAACGGCTTAGAGAGCAAGCTGATTGCCGATATCACTGGCCTTCCACTCAAAGAGATCGAAAAATTCAAATAAACTCAAATCTACCCCATTATCTTCTTCACTAAGCTTCTCGAGATACAGATAAACGCCTCATCCTGTTCAGGCATAATTATTCTTAAACAAAAAAAGATCCGCCGTGCGGATCAAATCTATGTCTTGATAAAAACCTATTTACAGATCCTTAACGCGAAAGCGAATAGAAACAGACTAATCGCGATCTT
This sequence comes from Sphingobacterium bambusae, assembly GCF_033955345.1. Taxonomy (NCBI): domain Bacteria; kingdom Pseudomonadati; phylum Bacteroidota; class Sphingobacteriia; order Sphingobacteriales; family Sphingobacteriaceae; genus Sphingobacterium; species Sphingobacterium bambusae. The sequence continues at coordinate 3,724,338 of NZ_CP138332.1, read as the reverse complement.
TTGATAGACGGCGGAATGCTAATGGATTGGCAGCGAGTACAGCCTGCTCCCTTCTACGTTCCACGATATGTACGGCTGCAAAAATAGCTTCAAGAAAAGAATCGTGCGAAGCGACGTTCTTCCCCGCAATATCGTAACCGGTACCATGATCTGGTGAGGTGCGAACAATGGGTAAACCTGCCGTAAAATTGATTCCTTTGCGCGAGGCTATATGTTTAAACGGGATCAGCCCTTGGTCGTGATACATCGCCAATACGCCGTCAAACTTAGTGTAGGTGTCGCCAGCAAAAAAACCATCAGCCGGATAAGGGCCAAAACAAAAAACGCCTTCTTCAGCAGCCTGTTGTATGGCTGGTTTAATAATTTCCTCATCCTCAGTACCGATAAGCCCATTATCGCCAGCATGTGGATTCAAACCCAAGACGGCGATCTTTGGCTTCTGTATCCAAAAATCCTTACGCAAGCTATCATTCATCATTTTCAACTTCTGTACGATAGCTTCTTTACTGATCGAACCAGCAATATCTTTAACAGGGATATGCCCAGTAACAACACCGATGCGCAGTTCATCGGCAACCATAAACATCAGCACATCTTTTGCTTCCGTTTTTGCTTGTAAAAACTCCGTATGTCCAGGAAAGTTAAAACCCTCCTGCTGTATGTTATGTTTATTGATTGGTGCTGTCACCAAAGCATCGATAATTCCGGCACGGAGATCGTCTACCGCTTTCTCCAACGAAAGAAAAGCATATTTACCGCCTATTTCATTTTGCTCGCCTAAGGTGATCTTAACATCTTCCTGCCAACAATTGATCATGTTAGCACGTTTGGGATTTGCCTGCTCGGCACTATTGATCACATTGAAACTAAAATCCTGTATGCCTATAGCCTTGCGATGAAATGAGGCAACCTTTGTATTACCATAAACAATTGGCGTAAAGTATTCTAAAACGCGATTGTCCATCAACGACTTGATAATCACTTCCAAGCCAATCCCATTGACGTCGCCGATGCTAATACCTATTTTTAATTTTTCACTCATTTTATCAAAGCTTTACACCAAAAATACAAAATTTGGCGCAAAAATAAAGTATCGTCGGCGCACATTAGCGTTCCTCCATCCTGCAAATGCGGTTTCAGGATCCCTACGTCGACATAATTACGGATGCTACACATCACATTCCAAGCCGTGTACCGATAACATTCGAAAAACACTATCTTTGCATAAATCACCGATATGAGTACAGTACGCGCAAAAAAACATCTAGGACAACATTTTCTCAATGATAAAAATGCAGCCCAAAAGATCGTCGAAGCATTAGATCCATCGCTCGGATTCACCCAAGTCTTGGAGGTTGGGCCTGGAATGGGCGTTTTATCTGATTTTTTACTGGAGAAAACAGCTTATGAAACTTGGTTGATCGATGTGGATGATGAGTCCATTGCTTATCTAGCGGATAAATATCCACAATTGGAGCATCGACTTATCCACGGTGATTTTCTAACGTTGGACTTCGAGAAACACTTCGGAGAAAAGATGGCTATCATCGGAAACTTCCCTTATAACATCTCCTCGCAGATCCTTTTTAAGATCTTGGACGAGCGCCATCGCGTCGTCCAGATGACGGGTATGTTTCAAAAGGAAGTTGCCGAGCGCTGTGTCGCTAAGCCCGGAAGTAAAGAATATGGTATCCTTAGTGTTTTTCTGCAGGCCTACTATGATGTACAATATCTGTTTACGGTCAAGGCAGGAGCCTTTAACCCGCCACCTAAAGTGTTATCCGGTGTGATGAAAATGACCCGAAATGCACGCGTGACGCTGGACTGCGACGAAAAGCTATTTTGGCGAGTGGTAAAAGCCTCCTTCAATCAACGGCGCAAGACATTACGCAACTCCCTTTCAGCCGTAATTCCTAAAGAGCGGATGAGCGAAAACCCCTTATACGATCTGCGTGCTGAACGCCTATCGGTGCAAGATTTCGAGTTATTGACAAGAGAAATAAGCGCAGCGCTGTAAACGATCATCATGAAGACACGATTTGCGATTATTGGCGGTGGCGTTGCCGGTTTAACGGCAGCAATTGGTCTTCGGAAAATAGGGATAGATACCACCGTCTACGAGCGGTCGCCTGTTTTACGCGGCATTGGTGCCGGCTTCGGTATGGCGGCAAATGCCATGCAGGCCTTCGATTACCTCGGCCTGCGCGAGGGCGTAGAACGCATTGGCCACTTTTTAAACTCGTACAATATTCTTGACCAATATGGTGTGGTACTCGCGGCACCAGATACAGACAGTATAGCGGCGAACCTGCAGCAGAAAAATTTTGCCGTACATCGTGGCGACTTGCATAACTTTTTATTGAGCCAACTTCCCAACGAGGCGGTGGTGCTCGGCAAAGAAGCAGTTGATGTACAGCAGGAAGATGACTTCGTCCGGATAAATTTCAGCGATGGCAACAGCATAGAAGCCCATGCACTGATCGTTGCAGATGGCGTTAGATCCCGTCTTCGTCAACAGTTATTACCTGATACCTCGCCTCGTTATGCGGGATATACCTGCTGGCGTGCCATAATAGACAACAGCGACATACAACTTAGCCATGGATCCGAAACATGGGGCGCAAAAGGACGATTCGGGATGACACCATTGGTAGGGAGCAAGATCTATTGGTATGCCTGCATCAATTCTAAAGCGGATAACCCGCTGTATCGCGATTTTCGTGTCAAGGATTTGCAGGCGCATTTTTCAGGCTACCACGATACTATCCAACAGGTATTAGCGCAAACTACGGATCAAGAGCTGCTATGGAATGACATCATTGATATCAAGCCCTTGCCCCGCCTTCACGATGGTCGTATTTTATTTATTGGTGACGCTGGGCATGCCACCACGCCCAATTTGGGACAAGGGGCCTGCCAAGCTATTGAAGACGTCGCCGTCTTGGTAGATACGCTTCGAGAAACACCTACTCCTAGCGAAGCCTTTAAACAGGTTAACCGTCGCCGGTTAGCACGCACACGATACATTACCAACACATCTTGGCAGATTGGTCGAGTTTCACAATGGGAAAACCCTTTGCTAATCACCATCCGAAATATGTTGATGCGCATTACGCCGGAGAAAATTAAGCAGCTGCAGCTGCGCAAACTATTGAACGAAGATTTTATGGCTATTAATAAGAAATAATGGAAGAGGCTATTTTAATTGTTGACGACATTCATGACGTGTTGTTAGAAAAGCTGCGCGAGGCCGAAATTGCCTTTACCTATTTACCCAAATCAAATAGGGCCGAAGCGGAAGATCTCATCGCCGGCTATACCGGCTTGATCATACGTTCCAAATTTCAGGTAGACCAAGACTTTATCGATAAAGCGCCCCACCTAAAGTTTATTGCAAGGGCTGGTGCTGGCATGGACAATATTGATGAAGATTATGCCCTAAGCAAAGGTATACGCTTGCTGCCGGCGAATGAAGGCAACCGCGATGCCGTGGGCGAGCATATGATCGGCATGTTACTCAGCCTCATGAATAACCTCAACCGTGGACATCGAGAAATTAGCGCAGGGCAATGGTTGCGCGAAAAGAACCGAGGTTATGAACTTAAAGGACGCACAGTGGCTCTTATTGGTTACGGCCACAATGGACAAGCTATGGCACGTAAGCTATCCGGATTTGAGGTGAATGTCATTGCTTACGATAAATACAAAACAGGCTTTTCCGATCAGTATGCCCGTGAAGTATCTATGGAAGAAGTCGTGAAGCACGCCGATGTACTCAGCTTTCATATTCCGCTGACCCGAGAAACAAAAGCTATGGTCGACAAGGAATACCTCTATCATTTCCGCAAACCGATTTTCTTCCTCATGGGTGCACGCGGCGGCATTGTCGATATTCCGGCTGTTTTGCATTACCTAGATCAGGGAAAGATATTAGGCGCCGCATTTGACGTACTACCTGTCGAGAAGTTTCCCGCCTTGGAACAGCAAGATTGGTATAAAGACCTCATCAGCAGGGATAACGTATTGCTGAGCCCACACGTTGCCGGTTGGACATTTGAAAGCTACTATAAGTTATCAGCTGTGTTGGCTGATAAGATTATCGCAGAGCGGGAAAAAGATTAACAGACAAAAGTACGACGAGAAACTGCATCACTAAAGCAAAATCAAGTAGATAGGCATTGTGGTAGCGCTTAGCATGTCGAAAAACAACCGTTCGCAACACGATGGCAATCAACAAATTCGTGCTAAGGATTCCGATCTTCAGAGCCCAAGGAAATGCGGCAAGGAGCACACAGCTGCTATGTAAGGCGAGCAGTACATAACATAGGGTGATCGCTCGCTCCGCACCAATCATATTGGGAATAGTCTTCAAGTGATAATAGGAGTCTTGCTCTATGTCCCGAATATCGAATGGCAAGGTGCAAATCAGCAAGAAGATAAACTTTAAGGAGAATAACGCCAGCAAACGATGCGTATCGATAGCGGAGCCATCTAGATACAGCTCAAAAGCAGGTAGCAGCACGGAGCTTAATGTCCACACAAGTGCGATATGGAAAATTTTAACAGCCGGGAGCTGCCGCAAACCCACCAATTTCCCGCGATAGGGAAATAGAGGAAAAGAATAGGCTACGCTGAATAGGCCTATCCCTGCCAAGAGCAACAAGCTGTAAAGATGTATCTGAAAAATGGCGAAAGCAAGCAATAGGGCTGCAAGACCACTGTTCAGCCATAATATCCACTCATTTTTAAATACCCAGCGTGTTCTTCTATACTTTGACTGTTGCGGGTATTTTGGGCGCGATAGTAGGAGACTAAAATTATAGAGCAACAGCGTGGCTGCTCCTTCAATTCCAATCATAGCATAATCAAAATCGGCCTGAAAGAAAATATAGGTCAAGGCACATTGTGCCATCGCTGCGCCAGCGATTAGCAGGTTCGTATAGATCAAAAAGTAGTAGCCTTGTCGCAATAGATTCATCTTCTTTTAAAGATAGTAATTTTGCCTGTCCTCTGTTTCTCCTCCCTTAATTATCGGCTAAAAAGATTGACATTAATGGCAAAAAAAACTAAATTAGCTCAAGAGTATTCGATACAGACAGCATCAAATAAAAAAATGTCCGCATCGGATAAGTGAGATAATATTTTTACCAAAAAACATGAACCTACAGATTAAAAGTTTTGAGGAATATCAAGACGCCTATAAGCATAGCGTCGAAAACCCAGAAGCATTTTGGGGAGAAATTGCGGAACACTTCTTTTGGAAAAGGAAATGGACAAATGTCCTGAACTGGAACTTTACGGAGCCAAATATCAAATGGTTTGAAGGTGCTCGCGTCAATATCACAGAAAACTGCTTGGATCGTCACATTTATAATAACGGCGATAAACCTGCCATTATCTGGGAGCCCAATGATCCGAATGAAGCACACCGAATCCTGACGTATAAACAACTATTAGATAAGGTCGAAACCTTTGCCAACGTTTTGAAAAATAATAAGGTGGTAAAAGGCGACCGCGTATGCATCTATCTACCGATGGTACCGGAGCTTGTTATCGCCGTGTTGGCCTGTGCGCGCATTGGCGCCATACATTCCGTCGTGTTTGGTGGATTTTCTGCGCAGTCGATTGCCGACCGCATCGGAGATGCTGAGTGCAAGCTTGTTGTCACCTCGGATGGCGGCTACCGCGCCGGCAAAGTATTGGAGCTGAAATCCATTGTGGATGATGCTCTAATGCAGTGTAAATCAGTGGAGCGCGTGATCGTATTGACACGTACACGCACACCGGTATCGATGATTAAAGGCCGTGACGTGTGGTGGGAAGATGAAATCAAAAAAGTGGAAACACAAGGAAACCCACCTTGCCCAGCAGAAGAGATGGATGCGGAAGATCCACTTTTTATTCTCTACACTTCCGGATCTACCGGAAAACCCAAAGGCGTGGTTCACACCACAGGCGGCTACATGGTGTACACCGGCTATACCTTCTCGAATGTATTCCAATATCAACCCGGTGAGGTCTACTTCTGCACAGCCGATATCGGGTGGATCACCGGGCATAGCTATATCGTATATGGTCCACTTTCCCAAGGAGCAACATCGCTTTTATTTGAAGGCACCCCGACTTACCCCGACGCAGGACGTCTATGGGATATCGTGGAGAAATATAAAGTCAATACGCTTTACACCGCACCAACAGCTATACGCTCGTTGATGGCCTTCGGCGATGAATATATCGATGGTAAAGATTTGAGTAGCATCAAAAAGCTGGGTTCCGTGGGCGAGCCCATCAACGAAGAAGCTTGGCATTGGTACCACGACAAAGTGGGCAAAGGCGAGGCTCCAATAGCCGACACTTGGTGGCAAACCGAGAATGGAGGCATTTTGATCTCGCCATTGGCCGGCATTTCGCCTACAATCCCCGGTTATGCTATGCTGCCACTACCCGGCGTGCAGCCGTGCCTTATGGATGAAAACGGACAAGAAATCGAAGGTAATGACGTTTCGGGTAATCTTTGCATTAAATTCCCTTGGCCGGGCATGCTCCGCACCACGTGGGGCGACCACGAGCGCTGTAAGCAGACCTATTTCTCGACGTACGAAAATAAGTATTTCACGGGTGATGGTTGCTACCGCAGCCCGGAAGGATACTACAGAATTACAGGACGCGTAGATGATGTATTGAACGTCTCCGGCCACCGTATAGGTACCGCAGAGGTTGAAAATGCCATCAACATGCACTCTGATGTGGTTGAATCCGCCATCGTAGGCTATCCGCACCCGGTTAAAGGACAAGGAATATATGCCTACGTGATCGCCAACCACCATATCGACGAAGAAAGTACGCGTAAAGATATCCTACAAACGATCACACGTATTATCGGCGCTATTGCAAAACCAGATATTATTCAGTTTGTCGCGGATTTGCCAAAAACACGCTCCGGAAAAATTATGCGCCGTATACTACGCAAAATAGCCGAAGGTGAAACAGAAAGTTTAGGCGACACCTCTACCCTACAGGATCCTACAGTCGTGGAATCCATCATCAAAGGAGCTGAGGAGTTTCGTAAATAAAAAATCGCGCTAAGCGCGATTTTTTATTTACTGTCTTGATTACATCTAAAACAACAATCCTTTTTTAGCAAAGTCTAAAATTAACGCGGAAATCTCCCGATTTTTTACTATTTTTATAACATTTCCAACAATTACAATTTAAAGACTGCATGCTATTTACTGTTTTAACAGGATTAATAACATCGAGCCTTCTCATTCCTTTTGGCAAGCTTATTAAGACAAAATGGAGTTTATTGCTACCATTAATACCTGTACTTCTTTTTATATTTTACCTGCTACATATTCCCACCATCGCTGGGGGAACAAATTTAGTGCAGCACTTGGATTGGGTTCCGAGCTTAGGCGTCAACCTTGACTTCCGCTTAGACGGGCTCTCCCTCTTGTTTGCCCTCCTCATCACGGGGATTGGTACCGCTATCTTTTTCTATGGCAGAACGTACTTGAAAGGACATCCTTACTTCGACAGATTCTTTGCTTACCTCTTTCTTTTTATGAGCGCTATGTTGGGCGTTGTACTTTCGAACAATATCCTAACACTATTTGTTTTTTGGGAACTAACCAGCATCAGTTCTTTCTTTCTCATCGGGTTTAATAACGATAGCAAGGCATCGCGCGATAGTGCCTTAACAGCCTTGAGCATTACCGGCCTAGGTGGCTTCTTTTTATTGGCGGGGCTTATTCTTACCGGGCATATCGCTGACACCTTCGTCATCAGCGAGCTTTTTGCGAAGCATGATGTGATCGTTAGCCATCCTTTATATCCGCTAATTGCCGGACTTATATTCATTGGTGCTTTTACGAAGTCGGCTCAATTCCCCTTCCACTTTTGGTTGCCCGGCGCCATGAAGGCGCCTACTCCGGTTTCGGCATACCTACACTCGGCCACTATGGTGAAAGCAGGGATCTACCTCCTTGCACGATTCACGCCGGTATTTGGACATACAGAACTGTGGAACAACACCCTGCTTATTGTGGGTGGATTCACGATGCTCTATGCAGCCATACATTCCTTATTTCGTGTTGACCTAAAAGGAATCCTAGCTTATTCGACCATCTCGGCTTTAGGCATATTGACTTTTCTACTTGGCTTGGGCACGCAGGAAGCTATTATTGCGGCGGCTGTATTTATTTTGGTGCATGCCCTTTATAAGGCAACACTCTTTATGGTCACTGGAATTATCGACCATGAAACGCATACACGTGATATCACGAAGCTCAGCGGTCTACGCAAAGTTCTTTTCCCGGTGTTTATTGCCGCACTGCTCGCAGCATTATCGAGTGCTGGGCTGCCATCAACTTTTGGATTTATCGGTAAAGATCTTATATACGAAGCGACTTTACATTATAAGCCCAATTGGGCTACTTTGCTGACGGCCTTAGCCGTGGTCACCAATATTGGATTGGTGGCGGCAGGTTTCATGGCGGGCTTAAAGCCGTTCGTTGGGAAAATATCTCCAACGTTTGAAAAGGTACATCTGCCCTATCCTTCCATGTGGATTCCGCCATTGCTCTTGGGTATATTAGGTTTACTGTTTGGTCTTTTTCCGGGCTATGTCGGCGGGATTTTCAATTATCAGGCGGCAAATGCGATAACACAAAGCGACACAGCGATGCACCTTAAGATATGGCACGGTGTAAACACCGTATTGCTGTTGAGTGTCGCCACGTTGCTCGTTGGCGTTGCTGTTTATTTCCTCAATAAACCTAGTGAGCAGAAACTAGCTTTCGTTGAGCGCTTCAACAGTATTGCGCCGCAACGGATCTTCCTGAAAATAGGTCGATCCATGATGCGCCTGTCCACTTGGTATACGCAAACCTTCCACAATGGCTACCTGCGCTCCTATCATATCAAGATCATTATTTTCGCGGAACTTCTTTTGGGCTATAAACTATGGATCAGTGGGCCGATTCATATTAACTGGGAAAGCTTAACCCCCTTATCTTGGTACGAAGTAGGCATCGTTGCCATGCTTCTGGGTGCACTATACATTATCGTGACGACGCGCTCCCGACTCACCTCTGTAGTGTCGACCAGCGTTATTGGCTACTGCATCTGTTTGATGTTCGTATTCTATAGCGCCCCAGATCTAGCCATGACGCAGTTTACGATAGACACCCTTACAACCGTTCTTTTCGTATTGGTGTTGTATAAACTTCCAAGTTTTATCAATATCACCAGCCGATGGCTGCAGATCCGCGATGCAATTGTAGCCTTGGGTTTTGGCGTTATACTATCGCTTATTGCGCTGCGCGTTTTACAAGAGCCTAATGGCACCGAAATAAGCAGTTTCTACGGCGAAAATTCCTACTTATTGGCTAAAGGCAAGAATGTGGTAAATACCATATTGGTAGACTTCCGAGGTATTGATACCATGTTTGAAACGGTTGTATTGTCCATCGCCGCAATAGGTGTGTACAGCTTGATACGGTTGCGGTTAAAATCATCTGAAAAAGAATAGAAACAGGTGCTATACACTATTTACGTAGCAGCGCTATAAAGAAAAAATTTATGAAGAGTGCCATATTACAAACAGCGACGCGGTATCTTTTACCGATCCTGTTATTATTTTCGTTTTTTTTGCTCCTTCGCGGGCATTATTATCCCGGAGGAGGCTTCGTGGGAGGCTTGGTGGCTTCCATCGCTTTCGTGCTGCACAGCTTCGCCAATGGCACCGCCAGCACAATGAAAATTTTACGGTATAAACCACTATCCCTCATCCCCATCGGTTTAGCGCTTTCCACGTTGAGCGTGGTCGCACCGCTCCTGCTAGGTTTGCCTCCGATGACTGGGCTATGGTTTGAAGAGCCGATTCCGGTAATTGGCATGATCGGATCGGCATTATTTTTTGACTTGGGTGTTTACTTGGTGGTCATCGGCGTAGTCTTGACCATTTTGTTTACCATAGCATTGGAGGAATAATATGGAATTACTACTGGTTATCGTAATCGGCTTATTGTATGCAGGCGGTGTGTACCTGATCCTTCGTCGCAGCATGGTGAAGTTACTTCTGGGCATCATGCTCTTGGGTAATGGTACCAACATTTTGATTTTCTTATTGGGGAAGATCACCAAAGGAAGTCCGCCCGTGATCAACGAAGCGTATAAAGTATTTCAGGATATCTATGCCGATCCCATACCTCAAGCCCTAATTTTAACTGCCATCGTGATCAGCTTCGCCTTGACTTCCTTTGCCATTGTCCTTTTAAAAAGGGTATATGCATTGGTTGACTCCGACGATCTAGACGATTTAAACACTCCTGAAGAAGAAGATTTATGATAGACAACCATATTCTTGCACCTATTTTTGTGCAGCTGTTCACGGCCATTGCACAGCTGATGTTTTGGCGAAAAACGGTGACACAGCGCTTTATAAGTGTGGGGGGAAGCATCATCGGTTTACTTGTTGCCATTCGGCTCTTTAGCCGCGTGCAAACGGATGGGATTTTAACCATGAATGCCGCCAACTGGGACGCTCCGTTCGGTATAGTTTTCGTGGCCGATGCGCTTAGTGTGACTTTAGTGCTCCTAACCTCTATTGCCGCGGTGGCGGTTGCACTGTTTTCATCGGTAAGCCTAAGTCGGCAGCGCATGCTCTATGGCTATTTCCCGATCTTCCATTTCCTGATCATGGGACTGCAGGGCGCTTTCCTCACCGGTGATATTTTTAATCTATATGTTTATTTCGAGGTGATCATCATTTCTTCCTTTGTACTGATGACCCTAGGTGGGCGCAAGGCACAGCTGGAGGGAGCGGTGAAATACATGGCGATGAACATTTTGGCATCCATGTTCTTCTTAACCGGCATTGGGATTCTGTACGGCATTACCGGCACCTTAAACATGGCAGATTTGGCTTTGAAGATTCAATTGGTACAAAACAAGACATTAGTGGGCATTACCTCCTGCTTTTTCATTATCGGCTTTGGCATCAAATCGGCCGTTTTCCCCTTGTATTACTGGTTACCATCTTCTTATCATACGCCGCCATCTGCGGTTGCAGCAACCTTCGGCGGTCTGTTGACCAAAGTGGGTATCTACGCGCTTATACGGGTATTAAGCTTGATCTTCATTCCCGATGATTTTACACGAACCTTGTTGATGGTCATTGCCGTACTGACCATTATCACTGGAGCCTTTGGTGCCTTGATAAAAACCAACGTACGCCGATTGTTTTCCTACCTTATCGTTTGCCACATCGGCTTTATGGTAGGCGGTATCGCTATGTTTAGCAAAGTCGCGTTGATGGGTACGGTATTTTACCTTATCCACGATATCATGGTCAAGACCAATATGTTTTTGATCGCCGGTTTGATCCGGCAGCTGCGAGGCACTCTTGACATGGAGAAATTAGGAGGCCTCTATCGAGACTATCCTAAGATTTCGCTGCTAATAGCGTTAGTGCTATTCTCGTTGGTCGGCATTCCACCATTATCGGGCTTTTGGCCAAAAATATTCCTTTTTCAGGGCGCTTTTGCAACGCAGCAATACTTTTTCGTCGCGGCCTTGGTTATCGGTAGCTTTATCACGCTATATGTTATTGCGAAAATGTGGTCGCAAGTATTTTGGAAAAACCCGCCACAGGAGGATATCATTGACGATCGCTTTGCGCCGATGCCTCCTTACCGAAAATTGTTGATGGTTTTGCCGATCGTGATCTTGGGTGTCGTCACGCTCTATATCGGTTTAAATGCAGAAGCTATTATCAACGTAACAGATAAAATATCATCCCAATTGATGGATAACTCCGCCTATATTGAAGCGGTATTGGGAGACAAAACGAACTAGCATATGATTAAGTACTTTTTAATGAACCTGCTGTTGTCAGGCATTTGGGTAGCCCTCACCGGATCCATGTATTATACCAATTTCCTATTCGGTTTTATGCTTGGTTTCTTTGTGTTGTGGATCATGAACAGAAATGAAACGGATCAACGCTATTTTTATCGCGTCCCTAAGATCATCAGCTTTATCTTTTATTTTCTCTATGAAGTGATCAAAGCCAATGTGCAGGTTGCTTTTGACGTGGTGACGCCTAGATATTTCTTCAAACCTGGGATTGTCAAATATCCGCTGAATGCCTCGACAGATTTTGAAATCAACCTGCTAACGACCATGCTCTCACTCACACCTGGAACCTTGATTTTGGATATCAGCGATGACAAAAAAACCATATACATCCATGTGATGTACTTAACGGATCCCGAGACCTTCGTTAGGCAAACCAAAACTGGATTGGAAAGAAGATTATTAGCGATTTTACGATGATTACACTTGAAACATACTTTGATTACGTTATTCTGCCAATCCTAGCCATCGCCGTTATGTTGGTATTCATTCGGCTGTTCAAGGGTCCTTCATTGGTTGACCGCGTGATATCGTTGGATTTGATTATTACCACTGGGATCGGTATTATTACCGTTTACAGTATCCGCTCTAACCAAGAAGTGTTTTTGGATGTGGCGATCATACTTGCGCTGATTGCCTTCTTGGGAACGGTAGCTTTTGCTTACTATATAGAAAAACAGAATGATGATTGATATAATTTTAGCAATACTTAGCACAATAGGGGCTTTATCTATTCTCTTTGCAGCGATTGGCATCTTACGCATGCCCGATTTCTATTTACGCTTGTCGGTTACTGTGAAAGCTTCCACCTTGGGCGTTGGACTTCTACTTATCTGCGCTGCCATCATGTTCCCGGATGTTTCCGTAACGACCAAAGCCATCGCCATCATCTTTTTTCTCATTATCACGGCACCCATAGCTGCACATATGATCGGACGGGCAGCCTATTTTACAGGAACCCCACTTTGGAAGGACACCATTATTGATGAGCTCGAGGGCATGTATAATGAGGAAACACACGAACTGGAAAGTGAAGAAGAGGAGATCGAGAGTGAAAACTCCTCCAAGCCGAACATTGCAAAAACCGATGAAGAAACCGAGTAGCGCACAATATTATAGATTCATGTACGCTACAACGGAAATTTCGACGATTTTAAAAAATAATACACACCGGTGTAGATACCTCAATTTTTTTACCGGTATCAATTATCTCACCGCTGTTCAGGTCGCGCTTGAAGACGACGATATCGTCTGTTGATTGATTGGCGACCAATAAAAAACGCCCATCAGGACTGATATTGAAGTTTCTAGGCCCTTTTCCCTCCGTGCTATACACCGATTTTTTGAGCAAGGCCCCAGATTTATCTACAGAGAAAAGGGCAATGCTATTTGCCTCGCCACGGTTGCTGGCATAGAGGAATTTGAGATCTGGTGAGAACTTGATCTCAGCAGCGCCATTCTCGCCCGTGAAGCCATCAGCATTGATGGAGAGCGTATCGATCAGTTTCCAAGTATCTTTCTCTTTTGTATAATGCGCAATCTGCGCTTTCATCTCCAACAGCACGTATAGGTTTTTTTCTTTTTGATCCAACACCAAATGTCTTGGTCCTCCCGCCGCAGGCGTGGATATAACAGATTCCTCCACGAGCTTATACTGATCTTTCTCATGCGCTACGCGGTAAATCGTCACGCGGTCGGTTCCTAAATTCTGTACAAAGACATGCTTCTCATCGGCACTGAAAAATGCAGAATGTACATGGGAAGCTTCTTGGCGATCTTTATCGGGGCCTTGCCCTTCCTGCTGAATAAGTTGGATCTTCTCGCCCAACGCGCCATTTTCGTCAAGTTTAAAGACTGCCAACGAGCCACCGCCGTAATTGGACACAAGCGCTAAAGGTTGCTTCTGCCCCACTGCAACATGGCAAGGTGCTCCACCCTCGGTGGGTTGACTGTTGACAAAGGAAAGTAAATCCCCGTCAAAGGTATAAGCGGACACTTCGGCCGTTTCTTTCTCCTGCTCGCGAACAGCATAGAGCATTTTTCCGTTTTTTGAACGCGCTAAAAAGGAAGGATCCTGCGCTGCCGTAGCCGAATAAAGCGTAGCCTCGCCATCCTCCGTATTAAACATGTATAAATAAATTCCCTGACTTCCCTTGTTCGTGTACGTTCCAACAAACATGGGGATCTCCTGCGCGATAGATTCCAGCATAAAACAACTCAATAAAACAGCGATTAACGTTCTCATTTTTGATCAACATGTAGTAAATATTCCAAGTTACATATTATTACCACAATTACAATAACAACCGAGCTGTTAAATATGGTTAAAGAAAAATGATTTTTGTACATTTTTAATAATTTAGCGCGCAAAGATTTAGTACATTTGAAGCGTATAGGTGGCGACAAAATTATCACAGAAAGAGCATGTTATTCCCATAATTTCTGATAATTTTGCACAGCGTAAAGGCAGAGATTCTATGATTAAAAAATACATAAATTTACTAGGAGCAATCGTTATTGCTGTATGTTGTTTGCAAACGGTTAGTGCACAAAGCCGATTGGTGGATCGTGTCGTAGCCACAGTGGGTTCCGGTATTATCTTGCAATCCGATATCGAGATGCAATATGCACAATACCTCGCGCAGGGCGAAAAGCCGAACGACAACATGAAATGTTATTTACTACAACAGCTTGTTACGCAAAAATTATTGTCCCAACAAGCGATCATTGACTCGATTGAGGTGTCTGAATCGGAAGTGGATGACAATCTAAACAGAAGAATGCAGATGATGGTGCGCCAAGCTGGTGGTAAAGAGCGGTTGGAAGAATTCCTAAACCGTTCTTTGTTACAGTATAAGGAAGAGATGCGCCCAAGCATCAGCGAACAGCTGAAAGCCCAAAAAATGCAGCAAAATATTGTGACGACCATTAACGTAACGCCGCAAGAAGTGAAGAGCTACTTCACAGGATTAAACCAAGATAGCCTCCCCTACTTTAATACAGAGGTTGAGGTCGGTGAAATTGTGATCAATCCAGTGCTGACGAAAGAGGAAAAAGAACAATTCAGACAAAAAGCGGAAGGCTACCGTCAGCAGGTCATCAATGGATCTGATTTCGGTACCGTGGCAAGGCTTTATTCTGAAGATGGCTCAGCACCTTATGGTGGTGAGTTGGGCTTTGCAACACGAGACAGCTATGTAAAAGAATTTTCTGCGATGGCCTTTAAACTAAAGGAAGGTGAGGTCTCACCCGTATTTGAAACCATGTACGGATTTCACTTCCTGCAAGTGCTTCAGCGCAGAGGCGAAGAAGTCAATGTGCGCCATGTACTTATCAAAAGCAAACCGACCAACGCTAGTTTGCAACGCGCCAAAGCAAAAATAGACAGCATCTATGATAAAGTAGAGCAAGGAAAATTAGGTTTTCACCTCGCTGCTTCCACATACTCGGATAACAACGAAACAAAATATACGGGTGGTATGTTGGTCAATGAAGAAGACCGTTCGGCTTTAATTGCGATGGACAAATTAGATCGGGAGACCTTTACGGCGATTGACCCTTTACAAGTGGGGCAGTATTCTAAGTCTTTCCTATCTAAAGATCGCACCGGAAATCAGATTTACAAGTTCATGTATCTTAAATCCCGTATTGCACCACACAAGGCTAATCTTGAGCAGGACTTTGCAAAAATCCAAGAAGCAGCAAAACAGGATAAAGTAAATCGGAGCCTGAGCGAGTGGTTCGAAGCGCGTAAAGACAATACATTTATTGATATTAATCCAGACTTCCTTACCTGCGACGAACTAAAGCTGTGGATAACAAACGAAGAAAGCTTAGCTAAGAAGTAGAAGAGTCATTCAACAATATACATAAAGGGCTAATCATCGACGTGATTAGCCCTTTGTTTTAAAGACGATTTGTTAGCGTCGCTTTCTCACGTCGACCGCTAACAGAGCAGCATGATAGATAGATTTTTTGGTCTGGTCCACAACCAAAAAAAGGTGTAACCATAATTGATTACACCTTTTTAGTTTATCTTTTCATTGGACAAGATATGGTCTACTAACGCTCGAACATCATCTCAATAAGTACACGCCATTGGTAATCATCCTTCAATTGCCAAATACGGATGTAATTAAACTTCACTACCTTCTCTTTTGAACGCACGTTTGCAGTACCAGAAGTATAGGCATACTCTCCACTATAGGCTCTTCCTACGCCAGAAGGATCGGTGGTGATTTCGATACGTTTCTTCTTTAAGAATGCCAATACATTTTTCTTGCCTTCTATTTCAGGCTCCCAAGGATAGTAGTAACGCACATCGTCGGAAAGGAATTCGTTAAAGGCCGCTTCATTATTTGCCTTCAGGATGGTAGAAAAGAGTTCGTCACTTTGCGTAACCACCTCTTCACGTTGCTGCAGACGCACTTTGGAACGGTGTTTCAAATACCAAGAATCATCGGGCTCGTAAAACACCAAATCGGATTTAGGTCCTTTTCCGAAATTCTCTACCTCTGCGCGAACATGCACTTTCCAATTTCCTTTTTTGTCTCTACGCCACACCGTAAGGTATTGTCCATAACGCTTGATCACGCCAATTTTCTGAAACTCCATCGGCCCCGATGTAACGCCCCAATCCAAACTCTTGGACACCAATGCAAAATTCGGTTGCCAAGTCAACACATCCGGCAGATTTGGCCTATTGTTCAGATAATTTACGGCGTTGACCGGTGAAGGCACATACAGGGTTGATTCCTTGTCCACCACAGACATCAACGCTTCGTGCGGACTAGTGGTCTTGGAGATATTCGCCGCCGTACGGTCGGCACGTATCAAGCCGCCCACCTTATCTGGAAGCTGCGCCTGTACAGAAGATGCCGATACCACAAGGGCACTAAGCACGACAAGCGAATAAACTTTACTTAATTTCATTTACGCATTTTTGTCGTCTTACAATCAAATCTTATTCCAAAGTGTTCCGTCCTTGCTATCTTTTAACTGAATACCTGCAGCATTAAGATCTTCACGAATACGATCGGACGTCGTAAAATCCTTATTAGCCTTCGCTTCATTACGGATTTTGATGATAATCTGCATCAACTCGTCCATGTTACCGGTATCCTGCGCTAACAAATCGTCTTTCAAACCCAAGATATCGTAAACGAAAACCTGCATCAGCGATTTTACTGCGGCAAGCGTTTCCTCATTGATTTTCGCCTTTCCATCATAAGCAGCATTAATGAAACGAACCACTTCAAACAGTTCCGCGATGAGCACAGGACTGTTAAAATCATCGTTCATTGCAGCATAACATCGTGCCTCTACCGCTTTACTATCAAAATCTACCGCAACGCCATCCGCCGCCTTTATCTTATCCAGCAACGCGATAGCAGACATCAGCCGTTTATAGCCTTTGTCCGCCGCTTCCAATGCCTCGTTAGAAAAATCCAAAGTACTGCGGTAATGTGCTTGCATCATAAAGAAGCGTACAGACATAGGCGAGTAGCCGCGATCTAGCAGCGCATGTTCACCGGTAAACAATTCATGTGGCAGAAAGCCGTTTCCAGCAGATTTAGACATTCGAGCGCCATTTACCGTTAGCATATTGGTATGCATCCAGTATTTTGCGGGGTGCACATGATTGCAAGCTTCTGACTGCGCAATCTCGTTCGTATGGTGAGTCGCAGCAAGATCCATACCGCCGCCATGAATATCAAACTGTGCTCCCAGATACTTACTGCTCATAGCCGAGCATTCGATATGCCATCCCGGAAAACCGACACTCCAAGGAGCAGGCCAACGCATGATATGTTCGGGCTTAGCCTTAATCCAAAGCGCAAAATCCAAACGTCCACGTTTCTCATCTTGTCCGCCCAGTTCCCGCGTATTATTGAGCAAATCTTCCAACTTACGGTTGGTCAATATGGTATAATCATGGTTCTGCACATACTTCTCCACATCGAAATACACCGTTCCGTTCGCCTCATAAGCAAATCCATTATCGATGATTTGCTTGACCATCTCGATCTGCTCCGAGATATGTCCCGTAGCCGTAGGCTCGATACTAGGCGGCAAGGTATTAAACAGGCGTAAAACATCATGAAAACCTAAGGTATACTTTTGTACGATCTCCATCGGCTCCAATTGTTCCAATTTGGCTTTTTTGGCAAACTTGTCATCCCCTTCATCGCGATCCCCTTCCAAATGCCCTGCATCGGTTATGTTACGCACATAGCGAACCTTGAATCCTAAGTGCAATAGATAACGAAATATAAGATCGAAGGAAACAAAGGTACGGCAATTCCCCAAATGCACATCGCTGTACACCGTAGGTCCACAGACATACATCCCTACGAAAGGCGCATTTAAAGGTTCAAACTTCTCTTTTGTTCGGGTTAACGTATTATAAAGGACAAGATTGTTTTCCATGAATTTGTTTAAATAAACAGCTTATTTTTGTCTAAAGAATATTTGAATAGGTACGCCCTTAAAGTCAAAGTTGTCGCGCAGCTTGTTCTCCACAAAACGTTTGTACGGATCCTTAATGTATTGCGGCAAGTTACAGAAGAAGGCAAACATGGGTGATCTGCCTGCAAGCTGTGTTGCGTATTTGATTTTAATGTATTTTCCTTTCGTTGCCGGCGGCGGATAGTTTTCAATGATTTCAAGCATCACATCGTTCAACTTGGACGTAGATATCTTTTTGGTCTTATTTTGATAGACCTCCATAGCCGTCTCCACTACCTTGAAGATACGCTGCTTCTCTGTTACGGACGTAAACACAATCGGCACATCCGTAAATGGTGCAATCTTCTCTCTGATCCTCGCTTCAAACTCCTTCGCCGTTTTATGATCTTTCTCGATCGTGTCCCATTTGTTCACGACAATCATAATACCTTTCTTATTCTTCTCTGCAAGATGGAAGATATTAATATCTTGTGCTTCGATACCATCGTTGGCATCTAACATCAGGATAACCACGTCCGAATCTTCCAAGGCCTTGATCGTACGCATCACCGAATAAAACTCGATATCTTCGTTAACCTTAGATTTACGACGCAACCCCGCTGTGTCGATCAATAAAAATTCGTGACCAAACTGGTTATAATGTATACGAATAGAATCGCGAGTCGTTCCGGCAATATCAGTAACGATATTTCTATCGACACCGAGAAGCGCATTTGTCAAGGACGATTTACCAACATTGGGACGTCCCACGATCGTAAACTTCGGCAAGCTGTTCTCTTCCTCTTCTTCCTGCTCTGGGAAGTGAGAAACAACCGCATCCAAAAGTTCACCGGTACCCGATCCGGTAGCCGACGAGATATTAAACACTTCTCCTAAACCGAAGGCATAAAACTCGGCCGACTCATGGTGAAGCTTAGCGTGATCCACCTTATTGGCAACAACATACACCGGCTTTGAGCTACGACGCAATAAATCAGCGATCTCGTCGTCTAAATCCGTAATGCCTGTGGTTACGTCAACCATAAACACGATAACCGATGCTTCTTCAATAGCGATATGAACTTGATCCCGTATAGCCTCTTCAAAAATATCGTCTGATCCGTGAACAAATCCACCCGTATCAATGACGGTGAATTTCTTACCGATCCATTCCGCCGATTCATAATGACGATCGCGAGTAACCCCGCTAAAGTCATCAACAATAGCTTTTCTACTCTCTGTTAAACGATTAAATAACGTGGACTTCCCCACATTGGGGCGACCAACAATTGCAACGATATTTGCCATAACTATATTCGGTGTTAAAAACGTTACCTCACGGCAACTTACTTTTTATTCAAGCCCACAAAGTTACAATAAATTACCCGATTATTTAGGCGCTCACACAAAAATGGCTTTGCCGTGTTGCAAAGCCATTTCTGTTGCTGATCGACGGACAGTGATCCCGTAAAGATCTATTGTGTCGGATTTTGCGTTAATGTTCCAGGATAGGAGTTTATCGCGTCCTGCGGTATAAAATATATTACCCGGAAATCACTCGCCGCAATATTTTCATTTTGCACCTGCGGACCGGGATAAGCTCTACTAAGTGATCCGCCGTTACGAAAAACATCATAACTTCGCTCCGCTTGATAAGCCAGTTCCAATTGACGTTCCTTGTCGATCCGTACACTAGCATTGGATGCATCTAGCGTTGCATAAGCACCACCTACGATAGAGCGTGTCCTGATAAGATTCAAATCTGTACGGGCGGCATTATAATTACCAAGTTTCGCATACGCTTCCGCCCTGTTTAGATAAACCTCGCCCAAACGGCTAATAACGGGTGAATGTAAATGAGAATCTTCTCCCTCTCGTGAAGCTTTGGTGATGTAAAATTGTGGATAAACTCTGTTCAGCGTAATAAAATTATCAAGTACTCCGGTATAGGTCCTGTTATCATTATAGTTGATGCTGTAAATTTCCTGTGCAGCGTCAACGGCAGACAATGTATAGGTCTGATCTCCATCACGACAAGTTATCACATTACCGTTACGCGTGATCGGTGCCTGAACATAATTAAACCCATTTGCGGCATCCTGTTTAATAAAACGGAACACTTCTGTAAAAGCTCCTGTGCTCGCGTTTCGACTATAGGTCGGCTCGATAAAAGCAGCACGTGCATCTACGATCCTGTATTTCTCTGGGCGCCAATCATTGCGACCGGTTTCGTTTAGCAAATCAATGTATTTCGCACTAGCATACATCTCTCCCCAGCCCATTCCCCCAATATTTGCGTACATACCGCCAACACCATAAAAATGATCATCGCCTGAAAACTCAGATGCTACGCGTTTCACTGCAAAAATAGTTTCTGCATTATTCTCCGGGGTATAGGTGTTATATCGCATAAATTGATCTCGAGGAAGCAGCGCATAATCCCCAGAATTAATCACTTTGTCCGCATAGTCAACCGCCAACTGTGCGTACTGCAAGTTTGGAGAATCGTAAGTACCACTCATGTAAAGATATACTCGCGAAAGCAAGGCTTGTGCAGCTCCTTTTGAAGCATATATTGCTCCATTGTCGATCGTCAACATTTCTTCCGCTTTCAACAAGTCCGCAATAATCTGTTCATAAGTTTGCTGTACAGTGGCTCTGTCGGGCAATTCGAGATTCACAACGTCTTCTGGTGTTCCATTAACGATCGGAACGCCCAAATTGACACTAGGATTTTGATAAAATGGTCTTCCATAAGCGCGAACTAAATAAAAATACATGAGACCGCGGATATAATAACACTCTCCCAATTTGTTGTCAAATTCGACATTCTGCCCTTCTTCAAACATATCAATGATATTAGATGCCTGTGCAATAGCTTTATATCCCGCATTCCAAAATTGGTTGAGTCGACCATTATTGGGTGTACGGGAAAAAGATATAAATTCATAGAAAGCATCTGTCGATGATCCTCGAATCATCATATTATCACCAGCGTATTCACCACAGCGATGCATCGGGTCAGACCATGCTTTTAATTGCGCGTAAGTACCATTCAATAAAGACTGAATATATGCGTTTGGATCATTTTCTATACGATCCGTATCCATTGATCCATAAGGCAAACGATCGATATCACAAGAAGCAATACTGGCACAAGTCAGCAGTGCTATATATATTTTTTTCATCATCTGTTTTGTAATTTTAGAATGAAAGATTAAAGCCCAGCATGAAACGACGTGTAGCTGGATAAACGGATGGCCCAGTCGATCCAAGTAAAGCGCCAACAGGTTCGCCTAAACTTGCTTCATCAGCCTCTCTTATTGGCAATTCTGGATCTACGCCTGAATATTTGGTCAAGACAAACAAGTTCTCACCTGCAAAATACACACGCAAATTTCTAATATTGTATTGACTCAACTTAAAATTATAACCTACGGTCAGTGAACGTAGGCGTAAGAAATCGCTGTCTTCAATAAAACGGGAAGACGCTTGATTACCACCATCACGATTGTTGTATTTTGCTATAGGATGTGTAGCAATGTCTCCTTCCTTTTCCCAACGACTCCAATCAGGCATCAATTTCATTTGGTTTCGATCCGTATACGTTCCATCGGCATCATATTCTTGACGAGCATAATTATAGATTTGACCACCGATAGAATAACCGAAAACAGCACCTAAATCAATGTTTTTATAGCGTAATGCCGTAGAAAATCCCCCAAAGATATTAGGCGCCGCATTGCCCAATTTTTCGAATGTCGCTTCAGAATAATTTGAAGTCGTCGTGCGGGAAGTTTCATTTCCATCAGCATCCCGTTGCACCCTATACCACATGGGCGCTCCATTCTCGGGGTTAACTCCGGCCCATTCCTTTAGATAATAGGTATCCACAGGAAGCCCCGGTTCAAGAATACGTTGCGACGATCCCGCAATCCCCAAACCATCGCCCACAATAATTGGACGTACAACAAAATTACCACTGGCGTCTTTCGTCGGATAAAGCTGCGTTAGCTGATTACGATTGTGGCCAACATTCAAGTCGACACTCCATAACCAGTCGGTGTTTCTAACGATATCGCCACCAATAGCTAGCTCTAAACCTGTATTTCGCATTTCACCAATGTTTCGCCAAATACTCGTGATACCCACAGTACCCGTAACAGGCACTTGATAAAGGATATTATCCGTATTCTTAATGTAATAATCTAGCGTCACGCGAGCACGATTATTTAAAACCGAGGCATCAACTCCGACACCCGTAGTATATGTCTTTTCCCAAGTGAGGTCAGGATTTCCTTTTTGACTGATGAGCGCCCCAGGACTTTCATTATACCCCGACGTCGCAGATACGGAATAAAGATTATACTGTGGGTACAATGCGCTAGGACGATTCCCTACTGAACCATATGCTGCCCTTAGCTTTAAGGCATCCACCCAATCCGCCTTGAACCACTGTTCATTGTTTACATTCCAACCAGCACTCACCGAGAAGAAATTGCCATATTTTGCGTTGTCACCAAAGTTGGATGCTCCATCTCGACGAAAAGAAACTTGTGCCAAGTATCTATTATCATAGGAGTAATGCATATTAGATAACAGCGACTGCACCGCCCATTCGTTAATCTTACCACGCGTACGTTCCGGTCTGTTCACGACATCCAATACTTGGAAACCGGGAATAAATCCCGTTCCGTACACATCCAGCGTTTTGGCCGTGTAGTCATTGAATTCGTATACCAACACACCATTTAAGGCGTGTAAACCCCAAGTTTTGTTAGCACGAAGAATTTGGCTAGTATACCGCCTCGCAAATTCAGTTCGATATTCCGCTAGCCTTCCACCTACACTCTCCCCTCCATTCGAACGGGGATCTGCATAACCGCTGGAAGAATAATTATTGTAACGATAGTTGTTGACCGATGAGAAAGTCAACCAATTGGTCAACTTTACATCAAAATCAAGATTCCCCATCAATTCATAATTTGTATTTGTAGAATTGTTCCACTGCAAATCGTAAAGATAATTTGTGCTTGCACTATTCACCCAGCCGCTGTAACGATGTGGCACCAAATTCCCATCGCTATCAAATGGGCTATCCCAAGGAAAATTCGAATACATCGCTGTTGTAGAATATTGCCTATCCGCCACACCACGTCGCGCTCCAACAAATGATGGTTTTATCGTCAGCCATTCAAATGGCTTATAAGTCTGCCGGAAGCGGACGTTGTATCGTGTAAAATCATACCCCTTCACAGCACCTTTTTCATCATACAAGCCAATCGATAGCAAGGATTGAAGGCTTTCTGTACCACCTTGGAGCGTAACGTTATGGTTTTGGGTAAATCCATTTCTCGTCGCTATTTTCCACCAATCGAAATTAGTATTTCGTAGTTCTTCGTTCCATCGGGGAAAGGCGATTGTATTTGCATTTGCAAACGAGCTATAATAGTCGTAGAGCTCTTCGCCATTCATCATCTCCAAGTTCCCATTCGTCAGCTGGTTGAAGCCTACTTTAGTGGACAGTTCGATGGTTGTTTTTCCGCTCTTTGCTCCTTTAGTGGTAACAACAACCACACCATTAGCACCTTGCGATCCATAAATCGCTGTGGAAGCGGCATCCTTAAGTACCGTCATCGACTCTACATCATCGGGATTTAGATCACCAGCAGATGTCCCGATAATCACCCCATCTATTACCCAAAGAGGACTCGTGGTACCACTAAGCGTTGCCTGCCCTCGGATTACTACCGCACCGCGCGCGCCGGGCTGACCAGACCCCGGAGCCACATAAACCCCTGGAGCCTTTGCATTCAGCATATTCTCTACTGAGGCTGTCGTAATATCCCGTAGCTCATCTCCTTTAACGGATGTTAAAGCTCCAGTCAAGCTCTCTTTTTTCTGTGCTCCGTAACCAACAACCACCACTTCCTCCAAAGCTTGGTCAACAGCCTTCAACAAGACCTGTATAGCCGCCCCGTCAACAACCTGCGTATGCTGTTCAAAGCCAATAGCTGTAAACAAAAGGACATCTCCTTGGGCCGCTGCTATGGAGAAATTTCCGCGCTCGTCTGTCGACGTTTTTAAGGTAGGCTTCCCTTGTACGGATATTGTGACGCCGGACACTGGCCCATTCGATGCCGTAACCTGACCGGTTACCGTTTGTTGGTAAAGCGTATTTCCGTAGTACCCCATGCTGCTTCCCCATACCGAGCCCGAGTGGACCAAAGTACCGATCATCAACATCGAAGCCAACCGAAAACTCTTACCGATGAACAAAGGATTTGTAGATCTCTTTCTCATAAAATTACTTTAAGGTTTTTTGCTCAACTAGTAGATTACCATAATCTAGTTGGTGCCAAGTTAACTTAAAGTAACCTAAACATAAATCCTAGGTGAAACGAAATCGTTTGCGCAAAATAACACAAACGTTTGCATAACAACTTTCAGCAACTTTATATTGATCCGGCCATTTAAAGATCGAAATTCACCATCAGAGCTTACGGTAACGCGTCGAAATTTATCTTGGGAGCATCCTGAGCAGCAGGAATAGAAAAAACACTATTGGGAGCAACGATCGTCGAGAAAAAACCACCATTTTGCAGGTAAAATTCATCATTAAGCACACCGCCGATAGCATCTATACGTTGTTTTGCATGATAGGTAGCATCTACAGTAAACTTCGCCGACTGAATGGGCAGCCAGTTACCAGACGCGGTCCGAACCCATCTATTGGAGAACAACACTTTACGTCCTAAATGCCCATTGTTCGGATCAAAGTTTTCAAGGAAACTATGGAATCCGGTTAGGTTTTTTGATAATTCGGGGCGTTTCCAACTAGCGATCAATGACCAACCGTCCTGATCCGATAAGTAGATCCACGCGGTAAAGTCTGTCGCACCGTTTCCGTCTGGTTTACCCTTTAACAAAAACCGATAACTGCTTCCGGCAGTCCAATTGTACCGTAAAAAACTCTGTCCACCAGAGCCTTCATTCCCAAACTCGCCAGTATGCACCCCCTCGCCTTTTCGATTAAGGGTTACGCGCAAATGCTCCGGTATGTCCGCAGGATTGTCCGTGGCGAACGGGCTCCACACCGAAAACAGTATCCTTCGCTCTGTGACCGAGTTCACCTGGATACCAAAGTAGCCTTCCGAAAAGCCGTTGCTCATAAAGTAGGAGCCGATCGCATCTTGACCTTGTGGGACTGTAAGTTCTCCATAATAGTACTCAATAGGATCACTGCTAGGGATGGTGTATGCCATATGGCAAGACGGGCCTCTTCTAGCCCAATAGTAATAAGCGGGATCATTGGCATACAAAAAATCGCTCGAATCAAGCTCCGTCCCAATCAAAAGGTGTGATACATCGCCGAAATATTGTCCGGTCTTTGAAATGCCCTGCAAATCAACCTGCACGTAACCCGACTGCGCAGAGAAAACACCAACTTCATAGTCCTTTACTTCCGCCCCAAAGAGTTCGATCTCTTTGGAGGTACCGCCTAAAGTAATTCTGATTCTACTCGAGCTATTTGCTGAGGGAGCTTTTGCCCTCAGCTTGAGGTTTAGCGTCCTCGCATCCTTCACGCGAAAATACACACTGACAATACTCGAAGGGTTGCTCCAGTTGATAAGACCATTATTTCTGATTTGCTCGGTGGCAGCAGCTGGTTTATTTGTTAAAAAAGCATTACCAGCCAGCGGAACGGCATAATGCGACCTGTCAGCTACACGCTTTTCACCAACTTGATTAGCTAGAGATATACATGCTATAAATAAAAAGATCAACAGCCCTAGGCTTTTCTTGAAGATGTTCGTGTACATATTTAAGTTTATTTCGATAAACTTAAATAGGAAAATCCGCATCCCGAAATAGGAATCATAATCAAACGATTGCGCTTTTTTCGCCTTTCTTTACGAAAGATCCATAAAATTGTGAACTATCAAAATGCATTCCGATCATTCGTAGCAGTTGATCAAGGTTTTTATAAACAAACGTCCTCGCGCACTTTTCAATTCCTTTTCTCGTACCATAGCTGCAACTTTGCTATCAAATTCTTCTTTGTAGATCACTTTCCAAGGTCTAAATCTTATTGTCCACCCTTTCGTTGCTAATTTATTATGCGATAACAGACGCGCTGCTAAATTGGAAGTGTACCCAATGTAAATTTTATGATGAACAGAAGCATATTGCACATAAACGGTAAATAGCATAATTGCTGT
Organism: Sphingobacterium bambusae; assembly: GCF_033955345.1. Taxonomy (NCBI): domain Bacteria; kingdom Pseudomonadati; phylum Bacteroidota; class Sphingobacteriia; order Sphingobacteriales; family Sphingobacteriaceae; genus Sphingobacterium; species Sphingobacterium bambusae. The sequence continues at coordinate 3,697,750 of NZ_CP138332.1, read as the reverse complement.
AGTTTATAATTCGGTAAGCATTTTTAAATAAATATAAACAAAAATTTCCTCAGGGCTTCTAATGTAGCGGGAACAAGACTCGAACTGATGTCCGCCAGCTGGCGGATATGAGCACGACCAGCAGCTAAAAGTTCTAAAAATACAAAGCCCCGAGTTTCCTCAGGGCTTCTAATGTAGCGGGAACCAGACTCGAACTGATGACCTTCGGGTTATGAGCCCGACGAGCTACCAACTGCTCCATCCCGCAATGTAATTTTAATTTCTTCGAGCTAGACTTTACGTCTAGCTCTTTAGTAGCGGGGACCAGACTCGAACTGATGACCTTCGGGTTATGAGCCCGACGAGCTACCAACTGCTCCACCCCGCAATATTTCTTTATTTGTTCAGCTATGCATCGCGCTTAGCGTATTTAATTTCTTCGAGCTAGACTTTACGTCTAGCTCTTTAGTAGCGGGGACCAGACTCGAACTGATGACCTTCGGGTTATGAGCCCGACGAGCTACCAACTGCTCCACCCCGCAATATTTCTTTAATCAATCAAGCATCGCGCCTAATCATACTTCAGTGACTCGAACTGATGTCCGCCAACTGGCGGATAAGAACCCGACGAGCTACCAAATGCTCCATCACGCAATATATTTTGTTACCGATTACGAACTATCAAAGATTACCGGCTTTTTTTCACTTATAGCAATAAAGCATCGCGCTTAATTTTTCAGTTTCCAACAATCTCTCTTAAAAGATCGTAGATTTCGACGTTATATCGACGTCCCAACTCGTTATGTTTTTTTATTGAAATTGCGCTTTTTTGTATCGTTAGCGCAAGATAACATTCCGTTTAATTGGAGTACAAAGATATTATTTGTTTCTTTGTATTCCAAATAAAATAAAGATAAAATGTCGCACAAAGCAGGATTCGTAAGTATTATCGGAAAACCCAATGCGGGCAAGTCCACCCTAATGAACTCATTAGTAGGTGAGAAGATGTCCATTATCACACCAAAAGCCCAAACTACGCGGCACCGAATTATTGGAATCGTGAATGATGAGAATCATCAAATTGTGTTCTCGGATACTCCCGGGGTCATAAAACCGAACTATTCCTTACAAGAATCCATGATGAATTTCGTGCAGGGATCATTGATCGATGCCGATATCATCCTTTTTGTGACCGACATCCATGAGAAATATGATGAGAACGACGTTATAGAGAAGTTACGAAAAACCTCATCGCCTGTGGCTGTATTGATCAACAAGATCGACAAATCTTCCGAAGAAGAGGTCAAAAGCAAGATAGACTTTTGGCAAGAGAAGCTCAATCCGGATTCCATTTTCGCCATTTCAGCATTGAAAGATCATGGAGTGACAGGAATCATGCAATATATCAAGGAGAAGCTTCCTGAACATGCGCCATACTACGAGAAAGATGAATTGACGGATAAAAACATGCGTTTCTTCGTTGCCGAAATGATTCGGGAAAAGATCTTTAAATTGTATGACAAGGAAATTCCTTACAGTACAGAAGTTGTGGTTACCGCCTATAAGGAAGAAGAGAACCTTACTAGAATTGCGGCAGAAATTATAGTCGAGCGCGATTCACAGAAAAATATTATTATCGGCAAGGCTGGTGCCCTGATTAAAAAAGTAGGCACATACGCCCGTCAAGATATGGAAGAATTTATCGGCGGCAAGGTGTTTCTAGAAATGTTTGTCAAAGTGATCCCCGACTGGAGAAGCAAGAAAAACTACCTGAAAAAATTTGGTTACGACGATTAACTACTGAAATAGGTGCGAAGTGCTTTAACCTGCTTTTGGTTAAGCACTTTTCCTAAATCTTCGTCACTTGCCTCTTGCACCTTCTTGGCAGATTTAAAAGCCTTCAATAGCTTTTCTACCGATGTCTTCCCAATACCTGGGATATTCTCCAATTCAGAAACAAAGGTCTTCTTACTACGTTGGTTACGGTGGAAGGTGATCCCGAAACGGTGAGCCTCGTCACGAAGGTGCTGAATAATGCGTAAAGTTTCCGACTTTTTATCCAAATAGAGCGGATATTGGTCGCCTGGATAATAAAGTTCTTCCAGCCTTTTGGCAATACCGATTACCGTTACCTGTTTTTCTATTCCTAGCAACTTTAGACTTTTTAACGCCGCTCCCAACTGACCTTTACCGCCATCAATGATGATCAGCTGCGGCAATGTTTGATCCTCGTCTAACAAGCGTCGGTAGCGCCTGAAAACAGCTTCTTCCATCGTAGCAAAGTCATTGGGTCCAACAACGGTTTTCACGTTAAAATGTCGATAATCTTTCTTGGAGGGCTTCGCATCTTTGAAGACAACGATAGCCGAAACGGGAAAGTTCCCCTGTATATTGGAGTTATCGAAACACTCAATATGCCGAGGCAAAACATTCATGCGTAAATCTTTTTGCATCTGCTTCAACACACGTTCCGTTTTTATTTCCGGATTCAGGCGTTCATACTGCAGCATACGCTCCTTCTTAAAGTAGGCAACGTTTTTATAGGAAAGATCCAATAGGTTACGTTTATCGCCCATTTTAGGCACGGTAAACTTCATATCTTCCCTTTCCTCAATATGCATATCAAACGGCACGATAATCTCTCTTGACGTGCTCTTGAAACGACTCCTGATCTCCGGGATCGCCAAGGCAAGCAGTTCCTCCTCCGATTCGTCCAGACGTTTTTTCATCTCGAGTGTTTGCGTTTGGATAACAACACCATGCGCCACCTTCAAGTAATTCACAAAGGCATAACTATCATCCGAGGCGATATTGAATACATCTACATTGGTGATGGAAGAACTCACTACCGTAGATTTACTTTGATAGTTGGAGAGCTTATCCAGCTTGGCTTTAAAGATATGTGCCGCCTCAAAATTCAATCCGCTTACCGCATCGTTCATTTGGGCTTTCAGCCGGTTGGTCACCACTGAAATCTTGCCATTGAGGATATCCTTGATATCGGAAAGATTCTGATTGTAGTCTTCCTCTGCCTGATAGCCCTCGCAAGGACCTTTACAATTCCCTATTTGATACTCTAGGCAAACCTTATACTTCCCTTTTGCAACGTTCTCGGGCGCCAAATTTAGGTTGCAGGTGCGCAAAGGGAACAATTCACGGATCATATCCAAGATAATGTGCATCATGCTCACCGAAGCATAAGGTCCATAGTAGCGCGAGCCGTCCTTGATGTACTTTCGCGTCCAAAAGACACGTGGAAAATGCTCTTGCTTAATCACGATCCAAGGATAGGTCTTGTCATCCTTCAGCATCACATTGTAGCGCGGTTTGTGCTTTTTGATCAGGTTATTTTCCAATAACCAAGCATCAATCTCCGTATCCACGATCGTAAAAGCGATACGATTGATTTTACGCACCAACACCTTAGTTTTGCTGTTTAGTTGGTTATCATTCACAAAATAAGAACCTACCCTATTACGCAAATTCTTTGCTTTACCCACATAGATCAGCTCATTGTTTTTATCAAAATACTGATATACACCGGGCTTATGCGGTATCCTCTTTAGCTCTTCTTTGTAATCAAATAACTCCATATAAACAAAATGCCGAACAACAAATTTCGTTAAAATTTATTGTTCGGCAACTATGATATCAATTATTAAAAACCTAGCCTATCGTCATCCAGTTGACCTTCTTCCGAGGATGTTCCGTGGAAAGGCTGATATTTGCTACAATCTAGTTCTCGCGTTAATCCGCCTGGTGGCAACGGAAAATCCTCTTGTGTATAGTGCAGTTGCTTATCGTTATACACCTTTCGCATATACAAACCAAAAATCGGCAATGCCGCCGCAGCACCTTGGCCGGAGGCCATGCTATGGAATCGAATACCGCGATCTTCCGCTCCGGTCCAAACGCCGGTAACCAAATCTGGGGTGATACCGATAAACCAAGCATCCGAGTTGTCGTTCGTGGTACCCGTCTTACCGCCCATCGGATTAGTCAGCCCGCCATACTCCGCTCTTCTTACCCGCGATCCTGTTCCACCATCAACGACTCCTTTAAGCATATTCACCATGATGTAAGCGGTTTCGCTATTCAGTGCTTTCACTACTTTTGGCATCTTCTCGTAGATAACTGTACCATTCTTATCTTCGATACGCAAAATCATCGTTGGCTCGATCCACGTACCTTGGTTGACAAACGCCGAATAGGCGCCTACCATATCGAAAACATTTGCCTCATATGATCCCAAGGCAATAGAAGGATAGTTGGGAACTTCTGAGGTAATCCCCATTTTCTTAGTCAGCATCGCTACATTCTGCGCAGACACTTCGTTAATCACATATGCACTGGCAAAGTTTTGCGAATACTTAAGTGCATCTTTCAGCGTAATAGGGTCGCCTCCCTGTGTCGTTCCACGAGGCGTCCAGTTGCCATAGGTCTGCATATGATTGGGCACCGTAAAACAAGGTGAATAGCCGTTGTCAATAGCCGTAGCGTAGGTAAAAGGCTTCGCAGTAGAGCCGACTTGTCGTTGAGCTTGTTTAACATGATCAAATTTAAAATGCTCAAAATTTATTCCTCCCACCCAAGCTTTAATATGGCCGGTCTTCGGTTCCATAGACATTACCGCATTTCGTAAGAAAAGCTTGTTGTAACGGATCGAATCCATCGGTGTCATCACCGTATCTACATTACCTCTGTAGGTAAAGATGGTCATCGGCACCTTCTTCTGAAACTCCTTCTTAATATCCTCCTCGGAGAAACCAGACTCTTTAAGCGCACGGTAACGATCAGAATTACGCATACCTTTCACGAGCAACTTCGCATTATCCCCACGAAAGGGATCAGAATTTCTATACTGCCGATCGAAATCCCGTTGCAATTTCGTCATCCATTCTTTTTGCGCCTGCTCCGCATATTGCTGCATGGCGTAATTGATGGGTGTATATATACGCAAGCCATCCCGATCTAAGTCATAAGGCGTGCCATCTGCTTTCGTGATTGAGAGTTCCTTAAATGCCTTTTTGATCTCGTCTTTCAACATAGCGCGAAAGTAAGGTGCTAATCCTTCGCCATAGCTGGATATACTCAGCTTCAAGTTAATGGGATTACTTTTTGCTTTTGCTAATTGATCCGCCGTAAGAAAATTCTGATCGGCCATATTGTTCAACACCGTATTTCTACGCGACATCGCATTATCAGGAAATCGCACAGGAGAGTACACCGACGGGCCTTTCAACATACCCACCAAGATAGCCGCCTCCTCTGGAGACAATTTATCGGGAGTAGTGCTAAAAAACGTGCGTGCTGCCGACTTAATTCCGTAGGTGTTTTTGTAGCCGAAATCAACTGTATTAAAGTACATGGTAATGATCTCTTCCTTGGTGTAGCTTCTTTCAAGACGCACTGCCGTGATCCATTCCTGAAATTTCTGCATCACCCGCTTAAAGGTATTCCGCTCCCTGCGCTCGGAGAACAGATTTAACGCTAGCTGCTGGGTAATCGTACTTCCTCCCTGCTTATTGCCAAACAAGGTATGGAACACCGAGGTGATGGTACGCGAATAGTCTATTCCTGAATGGTCGTAGAAGCGCTTATCTTCTGTCGAGATCAGTGCCTGGATCAAATAAGGCGACAATTCACTGTATTTTACGTTGGAACGATTGTGTCTGTAGTAAGTCCCCAAAACCTGAAGATCATCGGAAAGGATTTCCGACGCAAGGTTACTCTTCGGGTTCTCCAACTCCTGAAAAGAAGGCAGCTTGCCAAAAACACCGAAACGAACACTCGCGATAAACACCACACCCACCAAGATCACGACAGCCAATATTTTCCAAAAATTGAAGGTATATCGCTTGATATCTTCTGCGGTCAATTTACTTTGCTTTGATTCTCTCTTCATTGTATTTTAAAATACGATTTTATTGCTCTTTGTATACCTGATGGTAATTTCTGATTTGTATCCCATCAGTTAACGTGCCAATTGCCTCTCTTGTTATGATAAAGCTGTTGTAATCTTCTTGTGGCACTTTCATTATTTCAGGTAACAAAGGTAAGATTCTCGTTTCATAAGTTTTAACTTCTTCAAAAGTTTCGAAGGGCCCAACGAATAATAACTGGTTTTCGGCGTTCACCAAATTGAGCTGATGGTTGATTGCGTTCCGCGCATAGCGTGATCTATTGAACTGACCAATACCATATCGGCTTGGCGCTAGATTGACGCGAGGATCCATCACATTGATGGCAAAATAGTAGGTAGCTGTATCGGGGAACAACTTTTTATCCCTATAGTCATTTGCACCGAAATCAATAGTAGCCCCCCCTACATCCAACTTCCTACCTTCCAAGCTTGTTGTTTTCGAAAGCTGCAGTCCTGTTTTCACCGCAGTAGAGCCGTTGGCAGGATCAATATGCCGCACCGCTCGTTCCTCCTCTGCCAGCAACTCTTCCACCACTGCCGAATCCAATCCAGACGAACGAATATTTGCCGACAGCACGCCGCCAGCAACCGTTGGTAAAACCTGCTGTCTCTTGTCCAAGACTTGTCCCTTAATGCTGGCAGCTTTCGCTTTTTGTTGTTCAAGCAATGCCACTACCTCATTCCGCTTTGCTTCCTCCGTTTTTTGCTCCACCTGTTTAGGTTGTGGATCTTCCTTTTTTGGAGGTTGCGATATCGCGACCGCAGTTCTGTAATCGCCATTTATATGTAACGATGGCCAAGGCGTCATATCAGGTTCATCCAAAAAAGATACACGAAGGTTATCCTTGTCCTGCAAGGCATTTACCCTGTTAACAAACATAGCGGGATGTTCGTCCATAAACGCCCTGTTGGCACGTGCTAAGGGCACAACCAAACTATCCGAGGGATAGCTTACAATAATATCGTCAAGAGCAGTCTTGAACGCGTCGATCAAGCCCACACGCCCTATCGCCAATGCCCTTAAGTAAGCAATCTGGGCAGCCATCGCTTGCTCGCGAAACGCTCCTTGAAGATCCGCGTCGGCCTGTCTTATTACCGCAACATGATCGCCCTGAGCATACAGGGTAAACAAACGCTCAAAGGCCCTATCCAATGTCCGTTTATCACGGGCAACCTTATCCATATAGTATGGATCTTGTGCAAGCATGGCCAGCGTGTTGGTCGGAAACTCCTTGATCAAGCGATTCCTGTATAAACTACTTTTTTGTGGATCACGCTCTTCATACATTCGAAACAACGCATACAGGACGGTCGGTGCTTCTGCTGAATGAGGAAAACGCTCTAAAATTTCTTCGTAGAGAACAATAGCTTTATCGTCATCTCTGATATATGCTCGATAGATATTCCCAATCGCAATCATATGGTCATGGATACCCTGCTGCAGCCGTGTAACATCAACTTCGGTAATCGGCATGGCGTCAAGGTATTTTTGGGGATATTGCAGCAGATATCCCTCAGCATCCCACTCATCATTTTTCTCGGCAGGAACGATATTATCCGTGTATACCGGCTGCGTGGCAATTTGCTGTGGGGCGAGATCGCCAGCGAAGCGCCAATCATCTTTCAATTGCCTATTACCCCATTTTCTTTTAAACTCCGAGGCGCCCAACAACAAAGCATCTTGGTTATTGAAATAAAATCGGCTATCCGAAAAAATAGAGGCCGGTAGATCCGTGTTTTGATTGGGTAGCGTATGTTGAACAGCGGCATATTCTGCGATTGGTCTCTTTTTTTCAGCCCCGCTAGGTACACTTTTTTTCAGCGCCATTTCTTGTTCGCGCTGAGCAAGCGATTGCCGGGCCAATGAATCTAAAAATATTCCGCGCAGCTCATCAGTCATTTTTCCCAATGCAAGCAAGGTATCCTGCCAAAGGATTTCTTGGTAATGCGTGGTTAGTTCGTTCATATAAGCCAGCTTTCGGCGCAGCTTGTTGACGTCGGTATAAGTATTTGGCAGAACAGTAGCCGTACTATCATAATACAACTGCGCATAATGATACTTTTCTTTGGAAAATAAATAGTCAGCTATCACTAAAAACGTCTCCGTTTGCTGATAAGGGTTTCTGTCCACATGATTTAACGATCTGTTAAAATAACGCATCGCCTGTTCCTCCTCGCCTCCATGGAGGTAGATCTTTCCTATTTCAAATAAAATCTGATCGCGATAACCACTGTTCTTGCCTTCGTTGAGCATACGCAAAAAAGGCTTAACGCGAAGCGCCAAATTGGAGCTATCCTGAGCGCTTTGGCCGTATGCAGATTGCAATGACGCTTCAAAAGCCATATCAAAAGGCACATTACTTTTAGCGAGTGTGCGAAATAGTGCATAGGCCTCCTCATTGTTGCTATCTCGGTACAATTGTGCCAACAGAAACTTCCACCGATACTGTTCAGCTCCTCGTTTAGTGGATGCAATGGCGTACTTCAAAAATGGTATTGCTTGCTCCTCTTTCCCTACCTGCAAGAGATAATTGGCCTTGGCTGCATGCACAAATGTTTTTGTCTTGGCCTCATCATTCAAAAACATAAAAGCCGAATCCACCAAATATCCTGCGGCATCAAGCTTTCCGAGCTGCAGATAGGCTCGGGATTTCCAAGCGTAAGCTAAAGCCTTGAAGGACGCTTGCTCGGGGCGCGCATCTTGAATCAACTTATCAAAAAATGCCGACGCCGTATAGTAAGAACCTTTCATGTAGTAGGCTCGTCCGATCAAAAAGTAGGCATCATTGATATACCGGCTTTCCTGCTTGTTGTTAACAATTTTGTAAGCTTTTTGAATTAGTGAATCCATTGCTTTGTGCGGATCACCTTTTGTCGTTGGCTCGTCAAACACGGAGAGTCGAACCTGATAATTTTTGTCCGCAGCTAGATAAATGGCTCGTCGCTCCTGTTCCAACATCAGATTGGCATTATACGAAATATTATATCTCGATGTAACATTTTGAAAAAAATCGGTCTTGAGGCTATCTTCGCTGATCTGCTTTACACCTGAGCGACTACCCCGAAATAGCTGACATGAGCTGACTACTATCAGGCAAAAAAACGGTAAAATAAGGCATAACGGAAACCGGTTCCAAATTAGTTTGTCGTCTATTAATTTCATGCAGCAGTTGAATCTCTTTTAGGCTTATATGCTTGGAGATTATCTTCATAGCAAAAATACCATTATTCAGAGAATTCCAATCCAATTTTCGCGAAAAATCCTGCATACTTTCTTCAGTTATAGCTTTTAGCCGATTTGTCAGTTGATTTTTATAGGGCTGTATGGATTAAAACACTACTTTAGGAAAAAATTTGGTTCTACCTTTTTTATATCTTCATGTTGCACAAAAAGACCTCAGGTTTGTTTTTTATCTTTTTGACAGTAGTCATTGATACAATCGGCCTCGGCATCATCATACCCGTTCTCCCCTCGCTCATCAAGGAACTGATCCACGGCGATCTAAGCGAAGCTTCCCGTTACGGGGGATGGTTGATGTTTTGCTATGCTTTCACGCAGTTTATCTTTGCTTCGGTGCTGGGCAACCTCAGTGACTGTTATGGTCGGCGCCCTGTGCTTCTGTTTTCCCTTTTAGGTTTTTCGATAAATTATGTGTTGATGGGGTTTGCACCATCTATAGGCTGGCTGTTTCTTGGAAGGCTCATTGCTGGTGTCACCGGCGCCAGTCACACGGTAGCTGCAGCCTACATCGCTGACATCAGCACGCCGCAGAAGAAAGCCCAAAACTTTGGTCTTCTTGGTGCCGCCTTTGGGTTGGGCTTTATCATCGGCCCCGTTATCGGTGGGTTGCTGGGCCAGTTTGGATCACGCATTCCTTTCTTTGCGGCCGGGGGCCTCAGCCTGCTAAATTTGATTTACGGATACTTTGTTGTACCCGAATCCCTACCATCAGCAAATCGACGCGGCTTCTCCTGGCGCAATGCCAATCCTGTTGGTGCTTTTCAACACATGAAAAAGTACCCGCAAATATATGCCCTCGTGAGCTGTATATTCCTCGTCAATCTTGCCGCTCACGCGGTGCAGAGCACCTGGTCATATTACACCATGGAAAAATTTCAATGGGACGAAAAAATGGTAGGCATCTCGCTCGGTTTTATTGGTACCCTGCTCACCATCGTACAGGCCGGCCTGCTGCGTATTGCCATTCCAAAATTGGGTCTGCCACGATCGATCTTAATCGGCCTCCTTCTGCATAGCATTTCCCTTCCACTTATCGCACTGGCACCATCCACTTGGATGTTGTTCGCATTTAGTGTCATCTATGTATGTGGTGGTATCGGCGGCCCAGCGATACAAAGCCTCATCTCCAACCTAACCCCCGCTAATGAACAGGGACAAATACAGGGAGGAATTGCATCGCTGATTAGCCTGACCGCTATTTTCGGACCTTTGTTAATGAGCAACCTATTCGCATTCTTTGCCAAAGATAGCACAGCCTACTACTTTCCGGGCGCTCCGTTTGTCATGGGAGGAGCCATGACACTTACGGCCTTGCTCATCGCTTATGTTTACTTCCAGAAAACTAGGGTTTCGAAATAAGACAAACGGCATAGGCAACGACACCTTCTTCCCTACCAATAAATCCCATCGTTTCATTGGTTGTAGCCTTGATCGATATATCGTCGGCGTCCAAACCCGTCACCTCCGACAGATGCGCTTTCATGGCGGGAATATAGGGCTTAATCTTCGGCGCCTCCAACACCAACATGGCATCGATATTGCCTAATTCATAACCTTTCTCACCGATAAGACGTACGCACTCCTTGAGCAGCAGCAAGCTGCTTATTCCTTTCCATTTGGGATCTGTGTTGGGAAAATGGTACCCGATGTCCTCTAAATTTGCCGCGCCTAAAATGGCATCACAAATGGCATGAACCAGCACATCAGCATCGGAATGCCCAAAGGCTCCTGCATGGTGATCGAGGGTTACTCCACCTACCACAAACGGATGTCCTTCTCTCATTTGGTGAACATCAAAACCAAAACCAACCTTTATTTTCATCATACCGCTAATTTATGTAATAATGCATTATGATCGATTAAATATCGATAAGCAACTCCAAACGAGCTTGTAGATCACACCCATAAATATTGCGAGAACGCTAAAAAACATCATTTAAACCTCCTTAGCTATACATAGTAATATTTATTTACTACTTTTGACGTGTAAGTTCATAACTCTACCCTATGATAAGAACAGATCGGTTTATGCTAAAAAGGATCGTCATCCTTGTGGTGCTTTTATCCTTCATGGCTACATTTCATTCCTGCAAAAGCAAAAGAGCGGGCAAAGACCTTTCTCCAAAAACTGGCGTGGCCTATAATGACCCAAACAATGGAGGATTGCAGATCAACAGAAAAGTTAAGGAGACACCTGGGCCAGGTTTGGTAGCCGTGGAAGGGGGAACCTTTGTTATGGGAGGAAGCTTAAACGAAGATTTGGGCTATGCACACGACAACCTAAAACGCCGCGTTACCGTGGCCTCCTTTTACATAGACGAAACGGAAGTATCCAATGCCGATTGGTTGGAATATTTACATTGGATTGCGCAAAACTTCCCAGACGATGGCAAGTTATACTATGACGCGTTACCGGATTCCCTTGTTTGGCGCCATCCGCTGTCCTACAATGAGCCCTACGTAAACCTCTACCTTCGCCACCCGTCTTTTCAAGACTATCCTGTGGTTGGAGTATCTTGGGAACAGGCGAATGCTTATTGCCAATGGAGAACCGATCGGGTCAATGAAAACGTGCTACGGCAGTCGGGCGTGTTGGTAGACTACAAAACCAAAGCAACTCAAAATAGTGGAGGCGAAGCCTTCAATACAGAGATATACCTGAATGGGCAGCTACGTGGCGCGGGAATCGATGGGCCGAACATGCCCAACGACAACAGACCTGGCGCGCAAGCCAATGCACGCCGCACCGTTCGTATGGAAGACGGTATCTTAAAGCAACCCTACCGCTTGCCTACGGAGGCGGAATGGGAGTATGCCGCATTAGGGCTGATCGGAAATACCATTGCCGGCAATATCGAAAATAGCCGCACCTATCCTTGGAGTGGATTGGGCGTTCGTTCTGACAAAAGAAAGAACCAAGGCCGCATGTTGGCCAACTTCAAGATCACGAGCGGAAATAATATGGGCGTGGCGGGAGACCTGAATGACGGAGGCGATATTACCGTACCGGTGATGAGCTACGGACCTAACGATTTTGGCTTGTACAACATGGCAGGAAACGTTAACGAATGGGTAAACGATGTTTATCGCCAACTATCGTTTGAAGATTTTGAAGACTTCAATCCTTTCCGAGGGAATGTTTTTATGGACAATCAATATGAGAACACGGAAGGACGCGTCTTGGCTAAAGATAAATATGGACGGCCGATAAAAGTTCCTGCGAAGGCACCACGCAAACAAACTTGGGAAGAACTACAAGCACAACGTGGATCGGAAGATCAAAGCAGTACCTATCAGTACGATGCACGTGGCGCCGATGATGAGGAAATGAAAGAGCTGTATGGCAAGACAACCTTGGTGAACAATAAGAGCAGAGTTTTCAAAGGAGGTTCTTGGAACGACCGCGCATACTGGCTAAATCCAGCGACACGCCGTTTTATGCAACAGGATGAATCTAATGCGATGACCGGCTTTCGCTGTGCGATGACCATGGTAGGTAACGTTTTCGGGCCTGCGCAAGGAGCTGCAAAGAACAGGCCGCGTCGCACTTCTGCGCCTTAAACTGCTGTTCATGAAAATGTGCCCAAAAGCATCTTTTCATGAACAGCCAACTTTATATTTTCGCGAACAGCAACGAAAGCTGTTTGATGAATCCATTAAGGCGTAGCGTGTAGTTTCCTAGACCGCACTAGCCTTTTACGCAGCGGATCATCATAAAAAAGAAAAAAAACGTCAATACGAAGGTTACTATTTAGCTAAAAAGGTATTAACAAGTGAGTAAGGAGAAAAGCGATATAAGCATTGATTTGGAAATCCTTCGCGGTATTGAATCCGGAAATAGTTTAGCTATACAAAAGCTGTATAAAGTGTATTTCCCACCTATCGCCAAGATGATTATCAATAATCAAGGAAGCAGAGAAGAAGCTCAAGATATCTTTCAAGAAACCGTCATGGTCCTCTATGACAAAGTAAGCCGAGGGAATTTCGAACTGAGTAGTAAGCTACAGACCTTTCTATATGCTGTCTCAAAAAGACTATGGCTAAAACAACTTACTCGTGGAGAATCTAAGTATCATAAAGATCAAATTGATGACTTAGAGGATTCATTGGCTGCTGAAGAAGCCATCGAGGAACACACAATGACTGAGGCAAACTTAGTGCAGATGGAAGACGCACTGCATAGCCTTGGAGAGCCGTGTAGAACTATTCTGCATGATTTTTACATTAAAAATGCCTCGATGACGGATATTTGTGAAAAGTTTGGATATACCAATCCCGACAACGCGAAAAACCAAAAATACAAGTGTCTTCAGCGCCTCAAAAAAATGTTTTTTAAAAAGTAAGGTACAAGCGTGTCATGGAAGGCTTAAGTCATCAAGAATTTTTAACGTGGGCAGATCGTTATCTTCGCAGCGAGTTATCGCTGGCGGAGCAATCAGATTTTGAAAAATATTGTGTGGAGAATCCCACATATGCCGCTATGTTCGCCGAACATAAAGCATTGATACAAAGCCTACGGCAGACGGAAGCTAGAATGGCTTTCAAGAAAAATCTAGCAAAAACAGCCAATAGTTATACTTTGGATCATGAAATCAAGAAGCCGGCTAAGATTATCAAGCTATGGCAAAAATTACAGCTGAATGCAGCTGTTGCTGCAGCCATTGCAATTGTTTCGGTCTTTTCCACTCTTTGGCTTACCGGATATTACAGCACACTCAAGAAAACTAGCACAGACTATAGTGCTTTGCGCCGTGACATGAACAATGTCAAGCGTAATGTCAATGCGCACAATGCGGAAATCAAAAACATCAAAAGCGACAAGGATAACACCGAAGCTATGCATTTTGGTGCTACCGGTTTTATGATCACTCGAGATGGCTATGTGGTAACCAACTACCATGTGATCACTGGTGCCGATTCCGTGCATCTGCAAAACCATCGCGGCCAATCCTTTAAAGCGGATATCATTTTCACCAACCCAGAGAAAGATTTAGCGATTCTTCATATCAGTGACTCTACGTTTAAATCCCTAAAGAATATCCCTTATACATTTAAAAAGCAGGATTCTGATTTAGGAGAAGACATCTACACCATCGGATTCCCTCGTGATGAAGCCGTTTATGGACAAGGCTACTTGAGCTCTTCCACAGGTTATGCTGGTGATACATTGGCCTACCAGATATCTATTCCGGTTAACCCTGGTAATAGTGGTGGCCCGGTGCTGGACAAAGATGGTAATGTAATAGGGATCATCAGCGGCAAGCAAAAAGGTATTGACGGAGCAGCCTTTGCAATAAAGACAAAAGCCTTGGTGGAAACACTAAACAGCATTCCGGCAGATGCATTAAAAGGAAACATCGTATTGAGCAATCGCAACGGATTAAGCAATCTCAATCGCACCGATCAAATCAAACGTCTTCAGGACTATATTTACATCGTAAAAGTTTACTAAAATAACGCCATAAAATAAAAGCGCGGATCGATCATCGATCCGCGCTTTTATTTTATAGTGTACAGCCCCCTATTTATTAGGCTGTGGTGTTACCCGCAAATACGGCTTAATTTCCGTGAATCCTTTTGGAAATTTCGCAGGTATATCTTCCGTTTTAATAGCCGGCACGACGATCACATCCTGTCCATCAGACCAGTCTGCAGGCGTTGCCACCGAATATTGATCCGTCAACTGTAGCGAATCGATCACGCGCAAGATCTCGTTGAAATTACGGCCCGTCGATGCAGGATAGGTCAAGGTCAACTTTACTTTCTTATCCGGCCCTACGATAAAAACCGAGCGCACCGTTGCCGTAAGCGAGGCATTCGGGTGAATCATATCATACAGCTCAGCCACTGTACGGTCTTTATCCGCAATAATTGGAAACTCGACCGAGGTATTTTGAGTCTCGTTGATATCCTTGATCCAATTGAGGTGATCTTCCACCGAATCCACACTCAAAGCAAGCACCTTTACATTCCGTTTTTCGAACTCCGATTTCAACTGCGCTGTACGCCCCAATTCGGTCGTACAAACAGGTGTATAATCAGAGGGATGCGAATACAATACCGCCCATCCGCCATCAATATATTCGTAGAAATCTATAGGTCCTACCGATGTTTCTGCCTGAAAATTAGGCGCTGTATCTCCTAGTCTTAAACTCATATCGTCTGTCTATTTTAGAATTTTAAATTATTATCTACAAATTTAGTAGATTATTTTAATTTTCAAAATGTTACCCTCTCCTATTGAAAAAAAACAGACAAACATTACATTTCTTTTACTATGCTAGCATATTATTTTTCCTTATATTTGGTTAACTATATATAAATCGATTATGCATTTTGAACTAAACGAAGAGCATCAACTCATCCGGCAGACAGCTAAGGAGTTTGCGAAGTCTTTACGTGAAGGCGCTATCGAACGCGATGAAAAGGCTATTTTTCCCTTTTCCCATGTTAAAGAAATGGGCGAGCTAGGTTTTATGGGCATGATGGTGGAAGAGCGGTATGCCGGAGCAGGTATGGATACCTTAGCCTATGTTATCGCGATCGAAGAAATTTCGAAAGTAGATGCCTCCGCTGGCGTGATCATGTCGGCACACAATTCCCTTGTATTATACGGCTTGCAGGCTTTCGGCACAGACGCCCAGAAGGAAAAATACCTCAAGCCTTTAGCTTCCGGCGAAAAGCTGGGCGCATTCGCCCTATCCGAACCCGAAGCTGGATCAGACGCGACCTCGCAACATACGACAGCGCAGGATCAAGGAGACCATTACTTGGTAAACGGTACCAAAAACTGGATCACGAACGGTGGTAATGCAGACATCTATTTGGTTATCGCACAAACGCATCCCGAACAGGGTCATCGCGGAATAAATGCCCTTATCGTGGGAAAAGGGATGGATGGATTTACAATAGGCCCTAAAGAGAATAAACTAGGTATAAGAAGTTCCGACACGCATTCCCTGTTATTCAGCGATGTCAAAGTACCCAGAGAAAATAGGATCGGAGAAGATGGCTTCGGTTTCAAGTTTGCCATGAAAACCCTGGATGGAGGACGAATCGGGATTGCAGCACAAGCACTCGGTATCGCTGCCGGTGCCTACGAACTCGCCTTGGCCTACTCCAAGGAACGGAAAACCTTTGGCAAAGCAATTTGTGAGCACCAAGCTATCCAATTCAAGCTAGCCGACATGGAAATGGAAATAGAAGCCGCAAGACTGCTTACCTATAAAGCTGCTTGGCTTAAAGACCAAGGTAAGCCTTATGCCAAGGAAGCGGCCATGGCTAAACTGTATGCTTCAGAAGTGGCCATGAAAACGACCGTTGAAGCCGTGCAGATACATGGTGGATATGGGTATGTGAAAGAATACCATGTGGAGCGCATGATGCGTGACGCGAAAATCACGCAAATTTATGAAGGGACATCCGAGATACAGCGCCTCGTCATAGCGCGCGATATCTTGAAGTAGGGAAACGGTTACCCGTTTCCCACATTTCTTTATTTTGAAGCCAACAGGCTGTCGATGGTTGCCAAATTACCATAATCCTCGAAGGAGAAGCTCCCCAACTTTTCCGACACATAGCCGAGCAAAAATTTAGACCGTAGCAATAACTGCTGCTTTTCAACCGCATCTGCAGCTAGCAAGGCATCCCGTAGAAAGAGCAATGCCAATGGACGGATTTGCTCCACAAGCAGATCTTGGTCGACATAAGCCTTCAACTCTTCCTCTGTCGCCGTAATCATCCAAGAACGCTCCTTATTAAAAAATTCACGATAGCCGTTTTCTAACAGCACTGGATCAACAGGATCCTCAAATGCTTCGTGCTTATCGACCAATAGGCGTAAGAATTTGCCCATCTCATTGACCCAATTCAGGATCGTATCTTTTTCATATCGAATACCCATATACTATCTTATCTGTCCATCTCCTGTTACATACCATTTCTCGGTTACCAACTTCTCCAAAGCGAACGGTCCGCGGGCATGTAGTTTTTGGGTAGATATGCCAATCTCGGCCCCAAGGCCAAACTCACCGCCGTCCGTGAAACGGGTCGACGCGTTGGCATATACCGCAGCGGCATCTACCGCATCCATAAAAGTAGCAATCTTTTCGGCATCTTGCGACACGATACACTCCGAATGTTTTGAAGAATATTTGCCTATATGGCCTAAAGCCTCTTCAAATGAATGCACCAATTTTACCGAACATTGTAGGGACAGGAACTCCCGTCCAAAATCTTCATCGGCAGCCTGCTCCAAATAAGGATATTGCATGTCCGCTAACAGTGAATAAGCTCGCTGATCCGTAAAAACACGCACCTCATGTTCCAAAAAATACGGCACCAACTTAGCTAGAAACGCTTCACCAAGAACATCATCAACAAGCACCGTGTCTAAGGAGTTACATACAGATGGCCTAGAGATCTTTGCGTTGGCAACGATGCGTGCTGCTTTGTCCAAATCAGCCGTTTGCTCTACGTAGGTATGGCAAACACCAGCACCTGTTTCGATTACAGGCACTTTAGCGTGCTCCCGCACAAAGTCTATCAATGCCTGTGAACCTCGAGGAATGATGATATCGACATAGGTTGTTGCTGTCAATAGCTCGGAAACAAATTTCCGATCGGTAGGCAGGAGCAGCACCATATCCTGAGGTAAACGGAAGGCATCAATCGCGTCGCGAATAATACCAACCAAGGCATTATTAGTATGCCAAGCATCCGTCCCGCCCCGCAGCAAGCATACATTCCCCGATCGAATACAGAGCGCAGCAACGTCTACCGTTACGTTGGGTCGCGACTCATAGATGACAGCCACCACACCTAACGGTACTGTTTTCTTTTCCACGGTAAGTCCATTCTCCAATAATCTTTGAGATAGCAACTGCCCTGTCGGATCGGCCAATGCAGCCACCTCGCGAACGCTGGAAGCCAAAGCAAAGACACGTTGCTCTGTCAGCAATAATCGGTCATATCGCGTATCAGTAGCATCCATCCGCGCCAAATCTTTCGCATTTTCGCTTAAGATTTCCGCTACGCGCTCTTCTAAACCAACAGCAATGGCATGCAGCAATTCTCGTTTCCCTTCGTCCGACAATTTTTTCGCATATATAGTAGCCGCATGTGCAGCCTTCAATTCCTCTTGAATATCCTCTTTCATGTTATCCTCTTTTCAACACTGTCCTTCAATTGTCACAACAAGACGATATCGTCAGCATGTGCAACGGCGACATTTTTCTTTTTATGGATCGATGGCAAATCGACCACATCAATCTTCGCTTTCGCCACAGCGAAAACAACCCCTTCGGTATCGCAAATCTGAAATACCTCTCCCGTTTCCAGCCCTTGGTTTATTGCGATAATACCCACAGCCAACAAGCTCTTACGATTCTGTATAGCTTTCGCGGCTCCGGCATCCACCTGTATCAATGCTTTGATCAAACTACCACTAGCCATCCATTTATTGCGGGAGGACACCTTCTTCTCTTGTGGTCGACAAACTGTGCCGGTCTCCCCGCGAACGGCTTTCAAAATACCATCTTCGGTCTGCATACTGAATATAACCGCCTGGATACCCATCTGGTTGGCCAGTCGTGCAAAATTCAACTTGGATGTCATACCACCAAGACCAACTGCAGATTTCTCCTTACGCGCCAGCGATAGCGCATCCTTATCGATGGTACGGATTTCCGGGACAACAGCTCCTTTTGCATCCAACACGCCAGGAACGGACGTACTGAACAGAATCTGTTCTGCGCCGAACCCAACGGCAATCAGCGTCGCCAGTTCATCGTTATCCGAAAATTTGAGTTCCTTATTGCTTACCACATCGTTTTCATTTGCGATGGGTATTACATTGTTTTTCCAAAGCTCCTGATAGGTATCCTTAAGCTGCAAGAACTGCTCCCGATTCGCAAAATGCTGTCGTTCGCACAAACTTTGCGCAAGCGCTATCTTGAATGGCTTAAAGTAGGTGCTATACGTGCGTACCAACAGTGGGTTTCCAATAGCGGCCGCCGCCTTACGCTCAGATAGGCTGCCCTCATAATTGAGCAAAAACTTCTTCCCGGCAGCTACTGCACCCGAAGAAACCAAAACAATATTATATCGTTTCTGGAGCTGCGCCGTCTGTCGCGCGATCTCCAACACAATACGTTCATCGATATCTCCCTCTTTCGTCGTGATAGAGGCCGACCCGAACTTAATGACCAGTACCGGCTTCTTCATTTGATTAACAATTTGACAAACATTATAGGTTTTATTTAAACAAATGTAAATGTAACAAGCTTTTTTATAAAAAGTAAACTATTGGATCAATTTTAGAAAACACTTTGGTATGGTTTGTGGTTAGTCTTTAAATCAAAAGGAGATCCTATGAAGTACTTTGCCCTACTAATCGTTTCGCTATCGCTAACGGCCTGCAACGGCTCTACGGAAGGCAACAATTCAAATAATACGTCCAACTTAGCGCAGCTAGGGGGCGACAAAGATAACAACGGATGCCTTACTTCTGCCGGCTATACTTGGTCGAAAGTAAGGGAAGACTGTATACGCCCTTGGGAGGAGGCTATTACGATGAATGTTACCGACACGTCGACAAATTTTGAAACAGCCGCTTTTGTATTGATCGATTCTACCAAGCAACAGGCTGAACTGTTCTTAAAGGAAGAAGATGAAAGCATCCTATTGGATAGCATTTCTCCGTTATTATACAAAAACAAGCAATATACCCTTGCACAGGAAAACCACTGTTGGTCGCTCATCCATCAAAACGATACCCTTTACGAAGAAAAGAAATAAAGTAGGCTCTACCTACTTTATTTCTTTGCCAAATCGGTCTTCATAGAGCTTTTCCATGGCAAACATCTCATCGCGAAGCTTGGCTGCTCCCAAGAAATCCATCTCTTTCGCGGCCTTCTCCATCTGCTTACGCACATTTTCGATAGCTTTCCGCAAATCCTTATCACCCAAATATTCCATCACAGGATCTGCTGCAATCATGCTCGCTGCATCCGGTTCCACATAAGCTTTCGCCTCGCCCGGCTTATAATCGGCCACAGATGTCTGCTCCATAATCTCCTCTCGGGTTTTACCCACCGTACGTGGCGTAATACCGTGTTCCGTATTATAGGCTATTTGTTTTTCTCTACGTCGGTTCGTTTCATCAATCGTGATCCGCATACTATCCGTCATTTGATCCGCGTACATAATCACACGACCTTT
The DNA here is from genome assembly GCF_033955345.1 of Sphingobacterium bambusae. Classification (NCBI taxonomy): domain Bacteria; kingdom Pseudomonadati; phylum Bacteroidota; class Sphingobacteriia; order Sphingobacteriales; family Sphingobacteriaceae; genus Sphingobacterium; species Sphingobacterium bambusae. Next base: position 3,677,387 of record NZ_CP138332.1, on the reverse strand, counting down.
ATCGTTACGTGCTGCACGACCGATCGTTTGGATCAAGGATCGCTCCGACCGCAAAAAACCTTCCTTATCGGCATCCAAGATGGCTACCAAAGTCACTTCCGGCAAATCAAGTCCCTCCCGCAAGAGGTTGACTCCTACCAACACATCAAATTCCCCTAAACGTAGTCCACGTAGAATCTCTACCCGTTCCAAGGTCTTGATCTCGGAATGTATATAACGAACCTTGATATTCAGTCGGCTCATGTATTTCGTCAGCTCCTCGGCCATACGCTTGGTCAAGGTAGTAGCCAATATCCGTCCACCCTCTTTGATCGTTTTATCCACTTCCTCCAAGAGATCGTCGACCTGATTGATCGCCGGGTGAATCTCTATAATAGGATCTAAGAGCCCTGTCGGGCGGATAACCTGCTCTACGACTACACCTTCCGTTTGCTGCAATTCATAATCGCCGGGCGTTGCCGACACGTAAATCGTCTGGTTGGTCAGCGACTCAAATTCCGGAAAGTTTAACGGTCTGTTGTCTAAGGCTGCCGGCAAGCGGAAACCATGCTCCACGAGCGAAACCTTGCGCGAACGGTCTCCACCATACATGGCGCGCAATTGAGGCAAGGTAACGTGGCTCTCGTCGATCACCAATAAATAGTCTTCCGGGAAATAATCCAGCAGACAGAACGGGCGCATGCCGGGCTCTCGGCCGTCGAAAAACCGCGAGTAATTCTCTATTCCCGAACAGTACCCCAGTTCCCGCATCATCTCCAAATCGTAATTCACGCGCTCTTCCAGCCTTTTGGCCTCCAGCATCTTTCCTTCTTCTTCCAACTGCGTTTTGCGTTGCACCAACTCATCTTGGATCTCCCAAATCGATTTGGTGAATTTATCTTTAGGTGTCACAAAAAGATTTGCAGGAAACAGGGCGATATCTTCAATTTTCGATAGGGTCTTGCCCGATACGGGATCGATTTCCGTAATCTCGTCAATCTCGTCACCAAAGAAAGATATGCGGAAGGCATAATCCAAATAGGCCGGATACACGTCTACAATATCTCCCTTCACGCGAAATGTTCCTCTTTTAAAATCCGCCGTGGTGCGTGCATACAAGATTTCCACCAGTCGATGCAGAAAGGCATTCCTACTGATGGTCATGCCTACGGCAAAACGGAAGATAGATCGGGAAAAATCCTCGGGATTTCCCATACCGTAAATGCAGGATACCGAAGAGACCACCACAATATCTCTGCGCCCCGACATCAGCGAGCTGGTGGTCGCTAAACGCAATTTCTCGATCTCCTCATTGATCGCGAGATCTTTCTCGATATAAGTATTGGAAGAGGCTATAAAAGCCTCCGGCTGGTAATAGTCGTAATAAGAGACAAAATAATTCACCGAGTTCTCCGGAAAAAATTGTTTGAACTCTCCGTAGAGCTGCGCAGCCAGCGTTTTATTGTGGCTCAAAATCAAGGTAGGACGTTGCGTTTCTTGAATAACGTTAGCAACGGTAAATGTCTTTCCCGACCCCGTTACGCCCAATAATGTTTGGTAACGCTCGCCCTGTCCTATACTTGCTACTAACTCTTGAATGGCCTGCGGTTGATCTCCTGTCGGTTTATATTCCGATGTTAAACTAAATTTCATTCAAATCCTTCCGATTAAAGCTTAAAAATAATCAAAAAAGAATAAATTTTTATCGGCAGACTGTCATGTTCATGGTACAAAAATTGAAAGGCTTTTTGTAAATTAGTAAAAACAGGTTAACAATCCACGATATGGTAACGATTCTGACCAAAGAAAATAGTATCGCCAATCACTATCTAGTAGAGTTGCGCGATGTCAACATCCAACAAGATCGCTTACGCTTCCGCCGAAATTTAGAGCGTTTGGGCGAAATCACGGCATACGAAATCAGCAAGACACTTGCTTACAAACCTGCTTCGGTTGATACGCCCCTCGGCGTTGCCTCGCACAATGTGCTGGAACAACAACCTGTCTTAGCCACTATAATCCGTGCTGGACTTCCTTTTCACCAAGGTCTACTTAATGTGTTCGACCGCGCGGACAGCGCTTTCATAGCTGCCTACCGACACACCAAGAAAAGTGGGGAAATTGAAATCCATAAAAAATACAGCAATACACCAAATCTGGATAACCGGGTTGTTATAGTCGCCGATCCTATGTTGGCTACCGGCCAAAGCTTGGTATTGTGCTGCAAAGAACTCCTTGCAGAATATGCCATCAAAGAGCTGCATATCGCCGTTGTCATTGCTTCCGAAGAAGGTCTGCAACATGTGCGTGCCTTTCTGCCCGAAGCTCATTTATGGGTGGGTGCCGTTGATAAGGAGATGACATCAAAAGCGTACATCGTTCCGGGTCTTGGCGATGCGGGTGACCTTGCTTACGGGAACAGAGAAGCTTAATAATAACAGAAAATTAATATTAACAAAAAACATAATGCGCTATTTATCAATAAATTTATATCAAATATTTCATCATTATGGTTTGGCAAAAATACAATGGCGAAACGATTCGCTCCTCGATAAACGAGGCCGTTGAAGAAATCATCAAGGTAGAAACCCACCTAGGTAACAAGCTAAAAGTTTACATAGGCACGGATTCCCAAGTAAAACGGGGCATCATCGAATTCGCTACCGTTATTGTTTTTCTTCGGGAACACAAAGGTGGTTTTATGTTTATCCATCGCGATAGGAAAACCCAGCGGCAAAGCATCAAGGAACGCATGCTTACCGAAGTACAAAAATCCATCGACATTGCTTACCTCCTATGTCCGCTTCTCGATCAGTACCACATCGATCTCGAAGTACATGTCGACATCAACACCAATCCCAATTTCGAATCCAACGTAGCACTGAAAGAGGCCATGGGCTACATCATGGGTATGGGGTTTCAATTTAAAGCTAAGCCGGAGTCGTTTGCCAGCACCAACTGCGCAAACAAAATCGTACAATAGTACCGCTGGTTTAGTACACATCTCGAATGAAAGTGTATCTTTAAACGACAATTTAAAGGTATGCCTGAACTTTTCACCTCTTTATATCAGCAATTTCTTTCCACCACGGTATTAGAATGGATAGCCACCATCACAGGATTTCTATGCGTTTATCTAGCCGCGCGTCAAAATATCTTGAATTGGCCGATCAGCATCATCAGTGTATCCATTTACGCCTACCTCTTCTATCAAAATAAATTGTATGGCGACGCCGTACTCCAAATCTATTTCCTTTCTACGGCCGTCTATGGCTGGTATTATTGGCAATCGGCTGATAGCAGTGATACTAAGCCCGTCCAAAAGCTTACAAAACGACATATGCTGCTAACGACGGTCGTCATCTTGCTACTAGGCACCGTTTTGGGAGCGCTGCTTCGCCGATTTACCGATTCTGATGTACCTTATATTGATGGGCTATGCACGTCCATGAGTTTCGTCGCGCAGTTTCTTATGACGCGGAAAATTTTGCAGAACTGGCTCATTTGGGTTTTGGTGGACATCGTATACATTCCGCTGTATATGCACAAAGATTTAGTGTTGACCGCGATACTTTACGTTGCTTTTACTATAATTGCATGGAATGGCTATCGCGCTTGGCGCCATACGTACAAAAAAGAAAGAAATCAACTTGCATAACAATCATATACAGAAAATAGCCGTTGTCGGCCCAGAGTCTACCGGAAAATCTACCGTGGCCAACTACCTTGCCCGCCGATTGGACACCGTGTGCGTACCGGAATATGCCCGCTACTACTGTGCGGAGCTAAATCGGCAATACACGTTGCAGGATGAAGTCAACATGTTCTATGGCCAACGTGCACTGGAAGATGCTCTGCTCCCACTTGCAAAGAACGAAACACTGATCTGCGACACCACGATCTTAACGGTAAAAATCTGGTGCGACCATCTTTTTGGCAATACACCCAAGGAAGTAACGAACGAAATCAAGTCGAGAAAATATGACCTTTATCTACTGATGGACATTGACCTTCCTTGGCAGGATGATCCATTGCGTGACTTTCCAAATGACCGCGCACACTTCTTAGCTATTTGGCAAAAAGAGCTCGACGCCATTTCTGCCAACTACCATATTGTCTCCGGTCTTGGTGACGATCGCTTGGAAAAAGCCTTGGCTTTCTGCCAGCCATAGCCACAGGCTTATAAAAATAAAATCCCCATCTGTAGCAGACGGGGATTTTATTTATACGATATAACTCGACTAATAGCGGTATGCTTCAGGTTTGTAAGGACCTTCCACGGTAACACCGATATACGAAGCTTGTTCTTCCGTCAAGGTATCCAGTTCAACACCGATATGCGCCAAGTGCAAACGCGCAACCTTCTCGTCCAAATGTTTAGGTAAAGTATATACTTCTTTACCATATTGATCCGTGTTTATCCACAGCTCCAGTTGCGCCAATGTTTGGTTGGTGAAGGAGTTAGACATCACGAATGAAGGGTGTCCTGTGGCACATCCAAGGTTTACCAAACGACCTTCCGCCAAGAGGATGATATCTTTCCCGTCGATGGTATATTTGTCTACCTGTGGTTTAATTTCTACTTTGCTTCCGCCATAGTTACTATTCAACCAAGATACATCGATTTCATTATCAAAGTGACCGATATTACAAACCACTGTTTTATCTTTCATCAACTTGAAGTGCTCCGGACGTACAATATCTCTATTTCCTGTTGTGGTAACCACAATGTTAGCCTCCTTCACCGCATCCGCCATCTTTTTAACCTCATAGCCTTCCATTGCTGCTTGCAACGCACAGATAGGGTCGATCTCCGTCACGATAACACGAACACCTGCCGAACGCAAAGATTCCGCCGATCCCTTACCAACATCACCATACCCCGCAACTACGGCAACCTTACCGGCCAACATCAAATCTGTAGCACGACGGATTGCATCAACCAAGGATTCGCGACAACCATATTTGTTGTCAAACTTTGATTTGGTAACCGAGTCGTTGACATTGATCGCTGGGACATGTAGTGTACCATTTTTCATGCGCTCATACAAACGGTGCACACCTGTCGTTGTTTCCTCCGACAATCCTTTGATCCCTTCGATCAATTCCGGATATTTATCGAACACCATATTAGTTAGATCACCACCATCATCCAAAATCAGGTTGAGGGGCTGACGCTCTTCACCGAAAAACAACGTCTGCTCAATACACCAGTTAAATTCCTCTTCATTCATTCCCTTCCAGGCATACACCGGAATGCCCGCTGCAGCGATCGCCGCCGCCGCATGATCTTGGGTCGAGAAAATATTGCAAGAAGACCAAGATACGTCTGCACCAAGCTCCACCAATGTTTCTATCAATACAGCCGTTTGAATAGTCATGTGCAAACATCCAGCAATGCGCGCGCCCTGCAAAGGCTTGGCTGCGCCAAACTCCTTGCGAAGACTCATCAATCCTGGCATTTCAGCTTCCGCCAGTTCTATTTCTTTTCTACCCCACTCCGCCAAAGAGATATCTTTTACTTTGTAAGGTACATACGTAGTTTCTATCGAAGACATAATATTTTATATTTTACTACAAAAATAACCTATACAGGGTTGATTTCAAAGCGTTTTAGTACCCTTTCACTTCAAATCTGACATTATCTTGAGGATGCTATCTTGATTCAAGCCCCCTAATCACTTACCTTTGTCAAGAAGAGTTCATATACCTTGGCCCATGGCTTTTGGCTATTAGCACAAAGTATCATATTGTAATTTAGACGTTTTAATAAAAAAAAGATGTATCCAGAATATTTAGTAGCGCCAATGCGTCAAGAGTTAGTTGACGCGGGCTTCCAAGAATTAAAAACGGTGGAAGAGGTTGATACAGCAATCCCTGCCGAAGGAACAGTGTTCGTCGTTGTCAATTCCGTTTGCGGATGTGCGGCGGCAAATGCACGTCCAGCAGCTCGCTTTGCCGTTGAAAATGGCAAAAAGCCTACCAAATTGGTAACTGTATTTGCAGGAATGGAAAAAGACGCGGTAGATAAAGCGCGCGATTACATGTTGCCATACCCTCCATCTTCACCAGCAATGGCCTTGTTTAAGGACGGAAAATTGGTACACATGATTGAAAGACACATGATCGAAGGACGTCCGGCACAAATGATCGCCGACAACCTGATTGCAGCATTCGACGAATACTGCTAGTCTTCCTATTTTTGATTTTTGAATGAAGAGGCTTTCCTAATTTTTCGGGAAGCCTCTTTTTTATTATTTTTACACGTATTTAAACCTCTTTGTATGCGATTGTTATATTCCGTTATAGTACTATTCTTTGTTGTGTTGTTCTCCTCATGCACCACCAATAAAGAAGTTGATTTGATCGTCTATAACGCGAAGATATATACCGTAGACTCCAACTTTACCATCTACGAGGCATTAGCGGTAAAAAATGGCGTATTCGTAGATATGGGTACCAGCAAAGAGATACAACGTAAGTACGTTGCGAAAGACAGCATCAATGCGCTGGGCAAAGCGATATATCCTGGGTTTTACGATGCCCATGCGCACTTTTTTATGTTTGCCGACCTGCTGGATCAAGTCGATCTAAGCAATACCAGATCGCTTGCCGAAGTGGTGGAAAAGTTAAAGATTTACCAAGATGCTTACCCAGACCGAAAGTGGATTATTGGTGGTGGATGGGATCAGAACAAATGGGGTATTGCTGGCTTCCCAACAAAAGACAGTCTAGACAAGTACTTCCCCAACACACCGATCTTTTTATCGCGCGTGGACTATCATGCGGCCTTAGTAAACGGCAAAGCCCTCGAATTGGCACAGATCGACTCCCTATTTCGGGTGGAAGGCGGCCTAATCGTGAGCGATAGCATCGGCCGTCCGAGTGGCGTACTCGTCGACAATGCCATGTCTTTGGTGGCGCAACATATCCCCCTTCCCGAAGAACGTCCTTTGTTATTGGGTCTTCGACGGGCACAGGATTCTTTGTTTTCGGTAGGCTTGACCTCGATTGTCGATGCCGGCCTAACGATGGAACAGCTGGACTACCTCAAGAAATTTTACCAGCAGGATTCATTGAAAATCCGCGACTATGCGATGATTGCCGGAAATCCGAACAGTATAGACAAATACCTGAACGAAGGGTTTTATCAATCCGATCGGCTGTCCATTCGATCGATCAAGCTCATGGCCGATGGAGCATTGGGCTCTCGCGGCGCCTGCCTACTTGATCACTACCATGATGCGCCCACACGCGGATTTTTACTATACAGTCCCGAGCAGTTTGATGCCGTTGTTAAAAGATTGGCGGCCACCGAATTTCAGGTCAACACCCATGCTATCGGCGATTCCGCCAATAGGCTGATGCTCGACACCTACGGCAAATACCTCAAAGAACCTCAGAAAAGACGCTGGCGTATAGAGCATGCACAGGTGATTGCTCCAAACGACTTTGCTAAATTTTCCAAATACCACATTATCCCCTCAGTACAACCCACCCATGCCACCTCAGACATGTATTGGGCACAAGAAAGGCTCGGCGCAGAGCGGATGAAAGGAGCTTACGCCTACAAAGAGTTGTTAAAACAGTATGGCATGCTGGCTCTTGGCAGCGATTTTCCGGTAGAGCATTTCAACCCACTGTATGGGTTTCATGCTGCTGTTGCCCGTGTAGATAAAAGCGGGTTCCCACAAGGTGGATTCCAAATGGAGAATGCGCTATCGCGCGAAGAAGCATTACGAGGGATGACCATATGGGCTGCATATTCCTGTTTTCAAGAAAGACAGCGCGGTAGCATAGAGCGAGGGAAGGATGCTGATTTTGTGATCTTGGATGACGATATTATGCAGGTTGCCTTGGATCGAATACGAACGATAAAGACATTACGCACCGTAATAGCTGGTGAAACCGTCTATTCCAAGCTATAACATTACTTTTTCCACAGGGCGAAGCGATCTCCGGTATAGCCGGGGAACAGCTTATCAGCGTCCTGCAGCTGCAAATGGTCATGCGCCACCCCAGCAAACACCGCGCGAAAATCGGTCGTGACGGGGAGATCTCGACCGTCCTCCAAGTTTTCGGTAGCTAACACAGGCACATCACCATACACCTTTCCTCCGTCCACATAATTTCCCAATATAAAATTGCAAGAGGCCCTACCATGATCCGTTCCTTTGGTACCATTCTGATGAACCGTCCGTCCGAACTCGGTCATTGTCATCAGCACAACCTCATCCTGATACCCGTCCATATCCTCCCAAAAGGAAGCAATAGACTGCGCTAGGTCTTCGGCATTACGCGCGAAGGAACCGTTTGGTCCTCCTTGGTTGTAATGGGTATCCCATCCATTTGACTCTGTAAAGGCAACCTCTAATCCTACATCCAACTTGATCAATTGTGCGACCTGCTTAAGGGATTTACCTAGGTTGCTGACGGGGTAACGTACATTTTTTGCAGGCGTGTAGTTTTTCACCACATCGCTCTGCAACAGTTTCATCGCTTCAAAGCTCTCCTTGCTGGTTTCCCTTAGCAGACTACTTGAAGTCTCTTCATACAGTTCTTCAAAACTCTTAGCCGTTCCGCGAAGCGATGCTCGCTCCTGCACTTTAAAATTCTTTAGATCTTGGATGGCCAATGCATTATTCTGCCCATAAAAAGACCGTGGTAACGAAGGTGTCATGCTTACCGCAGAAAAGGGCGTTATCGCCTCATGGCCCAACAGGCCAACGGCACGGTTCAACCATCCGCTGGTTGTATTTTTTTCAAATGGCGTTCCCGATTCCATATAATCCTGCGCATCGAAATGTGATCGCGTTGTATTAGGCGAACCGATACCATGCACAATGGCCAACCGTTCTTCTCGAAACAGACGTTCCAAAGGACTTAAGCTCGAGTGTAGCGAAAAACGGCCGTCCAAATCGATACTTGCCCCTTTTCCCTGCACAAGGCTTGGCCCCACATAGAGATCAGGCCGAGCGGCTTGTAGGTATTTATCATCAAAAGGCGTCACGGCCATAAGGCCATCCATAGCACCACGTTGGAAAATACAAACCAACACCTTGCGCTTGCTATACAAGCTGGCACGCTTGTGTTCAGCAACGACATCTGCCAGAAAGGATGGAATACCGCCTAATAGGCCAACGCCAAAAAGACCGATGCCCGAAGATTTTAAAAATGCTCTACGTGTTACCATGTACCTTATAGTTAGCGGCGTTGAAATTCTGGCGATCCTATAATCAATCCCAGCACCTGCGCCAATTCTTCCTGTGTTCCCTTATTCTTGCGTTGCCCTTTACTGCCATCTGCCGCAGCATCGTTCAGCTTTCGCCCTACGCGCGCTTGCAGGTTATCCACTGTAAGGAGGGGCTCCAAGCGTTCCAGCAAACGTTCGGTATCAACGGCCGGCAACATATTGTTGCTGTATTTTTTCAGTGCATCGCGCATGCTTTCCGGCTCGCGGAAAGATAGTGGAGCAAGCAGATCTATGGAAACTCCGGTAGATTTCTCATTAGCAAAGTTTAATCCGAAGTTCATTCTATTTAATAAAGATCCGCTATTGATCCAGTAAGCGGCATAATCGGGGAAGCCTGTAGGAGCAATATAGTAGAACTTCTTCTCGCCCATGCGCGAAACCCAATTATTAAATTTAACCGGATCATTGATATCACCACGTAGAGATCGTGCGGCGCTGACAGCCAACTCAAAAGGTGTTTTAACTTTTGTACGCTGCACATCCCTGTCCCAAAATTCACGCGCATTTACCATCGTCACGAGAACTTCGGCTATATTCCCTTTGGTATCGAGAAAACGCTTGGCCATTTTGTCAACAAGTACAGTCGAAGGCGTATCGGCAACAAAGCGAATAGCTAGCTTCCTGCTGATAAACTGAGCTGTGGCCTCCTGCTCGCTGAGCAAAGCCAGCAGCTGAAGTCCCTCATCGTAGCCTTGATTCGAGAAATGCTGTCCGAGCACGGTTTTCGTACCACGGTCGTGCGTAGCCGCTTTAAAGAGAAAATCACCGTTTTCTCTACGTCCGCCAGCCTTAGCCTTTTGATTGCCCTTGCGATTGGGCTCGGCCATCGGTTTTACCGTCCAGCCCGTTAAGACGCGGGCTACTTCGGTCACATCCTGTTGCGTGTATCCGCCGTCGACACCTAAAGTATGTAACTCCAAAAGCTCCCGTGCATAATTTTCATTCAGCCCTTTCCTGCCGTTCTTTGTAGCGGCAACGCTTGTCGCATTATCCAAGTAGTACAGCATCGCTGGCGATTGTGCCGTAGCGGTCAAGAGATCCAAGAACTGGCCAAATACGTTGGGACGAATTACCGCAGCTTCGTAATTGGGGATAAATGTAGTACACTCTCCCTTTGAAAAAGATACATTGAAATGATTGAACCAAAAATCGGTCATCAGCTCTCTAAGCTGATTCGGGCTATATACGGCGCGAACCACCTTCGCCGACACAAACTGATCAATAAGTTCCTTCTCCCTCTTATACCCTTTACTGGCCATGTACTCGGCCAGCAAAGCCGAATTTCCAGCTACACCTACCGAATCCTTACTCCAAACGCCTTCCTCGATTGCTTGCCTACGAACACGAAATGCTTTTGGATACAAGCTGTAAAGTTCTTGGTTGCTTTTCAACACGTCTTTAAAAGCATCCAAGCGTCGTGCCAAGGTTGTATCGCTTTCAGATCCTGCTAGTTGCTCGGCAAACCATTTCTCCAAGCCCATTTCCATGGTCTCTTTCACGTCGGCGGCGTTGTATCCATAGCTGAATCTGCTTAAGAGATGTACTGCAGCTTCCTCTTTCGTCAATCCCTCTTTCGCATAAGGGAAAGATAGCTTCGCCGCGCGCTGTGCCAGTGCCAATTGGTGCAGTAAACTAAGTACGAGGCTTAGGCATAAAAATATGGTATGACGGATGTTCATTTCTTACCTGATCATATGGTATATCAACGTAAAGGTAAGCGATATAGTTTCTGCCGTATATTATTTTTATGTAAAGGCACAAAAAAGCCCCGGCTGAATCAGTCGGGGCTATATAGCTGTTTCTGCTTATTATTGCATATCGAAAAGATGCTTCTCGGCATGGTACGAAGAACGCACCAATGGTCCAGATTCCACATATTTGAAGCCCATACGCAAGCCTATTTCCTTATATTTTTCAAATTGCGCCGGCGTGATCCACTCTACCACCGGGTGATGTGCCTTTGTAGGCTGTAAATATTGTCCTATCGTCAGAATATGAACGCCCGCATCATATAAATCCTGCATAGCTTCGATGACATCCTCCTCAGTTTCCCCAAAACCAAGCATAATACCCGATTTTGTGCGCAGACCTGCTGCGGAGATACGACGCAAACATTCCAATGAACGATCATATTTCGCTTGGATACGCACCTCGCGGGTCAAACGACGAACGGTCTCCAAATTGTGCGACACCACTTCTGGACGAACCGCGATCACGCGATCCAAATTATCCCATTGTCCCTTGAAATCGGGAATAAGGGTTTCCAACGTTGTTTCTGGACTTTCACGACGTATCGCGTTGATTGTTTCGGCCCAAATGGTAGAACCGCCATCCTTCAAATCGTCACGATCCACGGAAGTGATCACGCAATGTTTTACCTGCATCAACTTCACCGAATTAGCGACACGATTAGGCTCATCCATATCAACAGCTTTGGGACGCCCTGTAGCCACCGCACAAAACGAGCAGGAGCGTGTACATATATTACCCAAAATCATAAAGGTCGCCGTACCAGCCCCCCAACATTCGCCCATATTCGGGCAATTGCCGCTCTCGCAAATGGTGTGCAGTTTATGCTCATCCACGAGATTCCTTACATGACGATACTCTTTACCCACAGGTAATTTTACACGTAACCAATCTGGCTTGCGTTGCGTTTCCGTTACTGGAATTACAGGAAGTTCAATCATGCTACAAAGTTAATCATTATTCTGCTAAAAAAACGATATCTCGATTGTAGTTACAATATCATATTACACAGTCCGTGCAAAACTCTGTGGATAGCGATAGAAAATATTTTGTGATATTTGTAGCATCAAACTAATACGAGAACTAGACATGCGAATTATCCCACTACTTGTTTTGATCTTACTGTATCCTCTGCTTAGCGAAGCACAGAAAAGTCACTTGAATTTAATCCCAAAACCGGACAAAGTGACCTATGGTGAGGGCAGTTTTCAAATCGCCCCTAACGTTGCACTGTACAGCACCGAAACTTTTGCAGAGGCCAGTGCCCTCCTAAAAGAGTATCCGCAATTGCAAACAGCACCGCTAGAGATCGTCAAGAAAGTAAACAAAAAATACCAACACGGCATCCGTCTTTTCCCTGCAGAGCAGGTAGATAAAATACCGGCCAACGGCTTTCGTTTGCAGATCGATGCATCAGGGATTCTAATCAAGGCCAATGAGCCTCAGGCGATGATTCATGGACTCTACACGCTTATTCAGATGGGCATGCTGCAAAACAATCCGCTGGAGTTACCGCAGCTTACGATTGATGACAAACCTCGTTTCAACTATCGTGGTTTGCATCTAGACGTATCCCGTCATTTTATGCCGCTATCCTTCGTTAAAAAATATATCGACATCATGGCGCTTTACAAATTCAACCATTTCCATTGGCATATCACCGACGGAGCGGGATGGCGTCTAGAGATCAAACAATACCCCGAGTTGACACAAAAAGCTGCTTGGCGCAACTACAGCAACTGGAAAGCATGGATGAACAACGGACGTCAATATGTGGAGCAGGGCACGCCAAATGCTAGTGGAGGCTTCTACACACAGGCCGAAGCCCGTGAATTGGTAGCTTATGCCGCACAAAAAGGGATCACTGTAATTCCGGAAATCGAAATGCCCGGACATTCGGAAGAAGTGCTGGCAGTATACCCACAACTCGCTTGCTCCGGTGCGCCATACACCCAAGGAGAATTTTGTGTAGGCAATGAAGAAACCTTTACGTTCTTAAAAAATGTTTTGGATGAAGTGCTCGCTATCTTCCCTTCGGAATACATACATATCGGTGGGGATGAAGCGGAGAAGAAACATTGGAAGACCTGCCCAAAATGCCAAGCCCTAAGGGAGCAAAAGGGACTGAAAGACGAAGATGAGCTGCAGAGTTATGCCATCCAGCAGATGGATGAATACCTACAGTCCAAAGGTAGAAAATTGATTGGATGGGATGAGATACTAGAAGGCGGCCTAACAAAAGGAGCAACCGTGATGAGTTGGCGCGGCGAAGAAGGTGGCATCAAAGCTGCTTCGATGGGACACGACGTCATTATGACGCCCGGCAGCTATCTCTACTTCGACAGTTACCAAACCGACCCTAGAACGCAACCGGAAGCTATCGGCGGATATTTGACACTAGATAAGGTATATGCTTACAATCCTGTTCCAAAAGAACTAGATGCTGATAAAGCTAAGCACATCCGAGGGGCACAAGCCAATGTATGGACGGAGTACATGCCTACCTACCAACATGTGGAATATATGACTTTTCCGCGCGCACTAGCTCTGGCCGAGGTAAACTGGACAAGCCAAGAAACTAGAAACTGGCTGGACTTTAAAGAACGCTTGCAGCAACATTACAAACTCTTGCAACAATTGGATGTGAACTATTATCGTCCTTCGTACAATGTCGTTTCGGAAATTATCTTCAATAAGGAACGGCTAAGTAATACCTTGATGCTGACGGCAGAGCAACTGGTTCCTAATATATACTACACGACGGATGGGACGGAGCCATCACACCGATCCACACCGTTCACCAACCCTATTGAATTTACCACAACAACCCTCATCAAGGCGGCTTCTTTTATCGACTCGGCCAGAGTGAGCCCCGTTGAAGAAATAAAACTGGACATCCATAAGGCTATAGGCAAGAAGGTATTCTACAACAATAGTTGGGATGGCTATCCAGCGGAAAAGGAATTGACCTTGACCAACGGTGTCGTTGGCGGATTAAGCTATCATGATGGACAGTGGCAGGGATTTACCAAGAACTTCGATGCCTACATTGACTTTGAGCGCCGCGAAGAGATAAAATCCGTGGCCATGCGTTTTATGCAAATACCAGGTCCCGGCGTATTCTTCCCTGGCGAGTTTCAAGTATTCCTTTCCGACAATGGCAAGAATTACCGTGAAGTGGGTACCTTGAAAAATTTGGAAGACGGCAAAGATCCTAGTTTAAAGTTTAAAACTTTCGAGATAAAACTCGAAAAACCTCAAATGGCACGATACATCAAGATTGTTGCCAGTAATGTCCAAAAAGGATTCTTGTTTACCGATGAAATTGTAGTCTATTAAAGACATAAAAAAAGCAGCTCAACAAAAGGAGCTGCTTTTTTTATGTTGTTGAACGTGGCAACTAGAACGTATAACGCGCCGTGATACCGCCGTTAGCGTAGAAATTATTGTAATATCCAGCGCCGTTAACCACATGGATTGTTGGGCGGATATCTGCAGAAAATGCAAATGGTGCATTTTTCAATTTGTAATCCACACCGCCTGTAGGGTAAATACCTACGTTAAAGCCTTTTACCTCATCGAAATCAGAAAACGTATTAGACAAGGCTAAACCGCCACCTACGAACCACTTGAATCCTTGGATATTTCCAATAGGAAAGTGATGTTGGTAAGTACCCGAGAAAGATACATTAGTGAAATTATCTCCCACAAATCTATCTGTATCAAATCCAGCATTAAACTCCAATGCTCCAGGCTGAGTAATAAACGTCTTAAAAGAAACACCTACCATATCGTAATAACCGCTTCCTAAGCGAATACCAATTGAGTTTTTGTAATCTTGGGCGAAGGCACCTACAGTAAAGAATAGCGCTACAAGAGCTAAGATGGATTTTTTCATAAATTTTAATTTGAAATGAATAACAAAGTTTAATTAATGTAATTGTAAACGAATCAATATGCACAAATCGTCCCGGTGAAACAACCTATTATGCTACGGTCTGGTATTTGAGCGCAAAACATGAAACATAAATCGTGCCGTAAAGTTTCAAAAAAGACATACACTTTAATAAAAATAATGTAACTTTGCACTCCGACAACGCAGTCGGAATACCCTCTCTAAAAAGGCACGTTTCGTTGCTCTGTCCAGCACAACAGATTGAAAGTTAATTTTTTGAAGAAGAAAAATAATGCCTAGAAACACCTCCATTAACTCCGTTTTAATCATTGGTTCGGGACCAATTGTCATCGGTCAAGCCTGTGAATTTGATTATTCAGGATCGCAAGCTGCGCTTTCGCTTAAGGAAGAAGGCATCACCGTATCCATCATCAATTCGAACCCTGCGACGATTATGACCGATAAGGTTATTGCAGACCATGTTTATTTGTTGCCGCTTACCTGCGAAAGTATCGAGAAGATACTTCAGGAACAACAGATCGACGCCGTTTTACCTACCATGGGTGGACAGACAGCTTTGAACCTTTGTATTGAAGCCTCTAACCTTGGTCTTTGGGAAAAATACGATGTAAAAGTAATCGGTGTAGACGTTGCGGCGATCGAGAAAACAGAAAACAGAGAGGAATTCCGTCAACTCATGATTGACATCGGCGTCGGTGTTGCGCCATCAAAAATTGCGAACTCCTTTTTGGAAGGTAAAGAAGCGGCACAACAAATCGGTTTCCCACTGGTTATCCGTCCTTCATATACCTTAGCCGGTACGGGTGGTGGCTTCGTACACAGAAAGGAAGATTTTGACGCAGCCCTTAACCGCGGTCTTCATGCTTCACCTACACATGAGGTGCTTGTAGAGCAAGCCGTATTGGGATGGAAAGAGTTTGAATTGGAATTGTTGCGCGACACCAATGACAATGTGATCATCATCTGTACGATTGAAAACTTTGACCCCATGGGTATCCATACTGGAGACTCCATTACCGTTGCGCCGGGAATGACTTTGAGCGACAAATGTTATCAAGATATGCGTAATCAAGCGATCCGCATGATGCGCTCGATCGGCAACTTCGCTGGTGGATGTAATGTACAGTTCTCCGTGAACCCAGAAAACGAAGATATTATTGCCATCGAGATCAATCCTCGTGTATCCCGCTCATCAGCCTTAGCATCGAAAGCAACAGGTTATCCTATTGCTAAGATTGCCGCTAAATTGGCGATCGGCTATAACTTGGATGAATTACAGAACCAGATCACGAAGACCACTTCTGCTTACTTCGAGCCTACACTTGACTATGTCATCGTGAAGATCCCTCGTTTCAATTTCGACAAGTTCAAAGGTGCCAATAAAGAATTGGGCCTACAGATGAAAGCTGTTGGCGAGGTGATGTCTATTGGACGTACTTTTATCGAAGCATTACAGAAAGCTTGTCAGTCGCTAGAGACCAACCGTTGGGGTCTTGGTGCTGATGGCCGTCAGTTACGCAACTTGGAAGAAATCATGGACAGCTTGGAGCATCCTAGCGGCGACCGTATCTTCCACATTAAAGATGCCTTCGAACTTGGTGTGCCATTGGAGTCTATCCGCAAAGTTACGCGTATCGACAAATGGTTCTTAGTACAGATCCAAGAACTTGTTCACTTGGAAACAGAGCTTCGCCGTTACCAGTTGAACAACATACCTCGCGATTTCTTCCTGACATTGAAACAAAAAGGATATTCAGATGCGCAAATATCTTGGTTGCTAGGTAATGTATCTGAAGACGATGTGTATGCTCGTCGTAAAGAGCTAGGCATTAACCGCGTCTATAAAATGGTGGACACTTGTGCTGCAGAATTTTCAGCACAGACACCTTACTACTACTCTACTTTCGAAGAGGAGAACGAGTCCATCGTTTCTGATAAGAAAAAAATCGTTGTTTTGGGATCCGGTCCTAACCGTATCGGTCAAGGTATTGAATTTGATTACTCTTGTGTGCACGGATTAATTGCTGCCAAAGAATCTGGATTCGAAGCAATCATGATCAACTGTAATCCGGAGACCGTATCAACCGACTTCAACATGGCGGATAAGCTGTACTTTGAGCCTGTATTTTGGGAACATGTACGCGAGATCATCGAAATGGAGAAGCCAGAAGGTGTTATCGTGCAGCTTGGTGGCCAAACAGCCTTGAAAATGGCGGAACGTTTGGAAGCCCTCGGCGTGAAAATTATCGGTACATCTTTTGAAAATATGGACTTGGCAGAGGATCGCGGTCGCTTTTCTGATCTATTAAAAGAGCTAGAGATTCCTTATCCTAAATATGGTGTGGCCACTTCTGCAGAAGAAGCATTGAAAGTAGCAAATCAGGTAGGGTACCCTGTACTCGTTCGTCCTTCCTACGTTCTTGGTGGACAAGGCATGAGTATCGTCATCAACGATGAAGATTTAGAAAAAGCGGTTGTTAATCTATTGAAGAACCTTCCTGGAAACCAAATCTTGATTGACCACTTCTTAGATCGCGCGGAAGAAGCGGAATCCGATTCTATCTGTGATGGAGAAGATGTGCATATCATTGGTATGATGGAGCATATCGAGCCTGCAGGTATACACTCTGGAGACTCATCTGCAGTATTGCCTCCATTTAGTTTGTCGGATGCCGTGCAGCAAAAAATGGAAGAATATTCCATTAAATTAGCCAAAGCACTTAACGTGAAGGGATTGCTTAACATCCAATTTGCTGTAAAAGGTGAAAATGTTTATGTGATCGAGGCCAATCCACGCGCGTCACGTACAGTTCCTTTCATCGCAAAAGCTTACGACGTGCCTTACATCAATATCGCTACGAAAGTGATGTTGGGAGTGAACACATTGAAAGATTTCAAGATCGAGCGTAAATTGAATGGCTATGCAATCAAAGAACCGGTATTCTCCTTCTCTAAATTCCCTGAAGTAGATAAGACATTAGGGCCAGAGATGAAATCTACAGGTGAAGCTATCCGCTTTATCAAAGATCTTCAAGATCCGTTCTTCCGAGAGCTTTACAGCCAAAAATCGATGTTCTTGAACGCTCAATAACATCGTCAGTATAAAACTAAAAGAGCCCGCAACATCGCGGGCTCTTTTAGTTTATATCTTTTACACAACGGAAACCGACGTTGTTAGTCGGGCTATTGACCTCCCCTTTCCCCCGACTTCCGGCCTTATAACGTTCGCAATACTGATCGTTGCACAGGAAAGATCCACCGCGCTGAACACGTTTTACTGCGCCGGGCTCCTGTGGATCATAAGAATCTGCCGGGCCTTTCGGATTTTGCTGCCCGCGGTCAAGTGTATAGGCATCAGGCCGATAAAAGTCCACGCACCATTCCCACACGTTGCCTTCCATATCATATAAGCCCCAGGCATTCGCGGGGAAACTTCTCACTGGAGCCGTTCCTACGTAGCCATCCTCCTTGGTATTGCTCGTCGGAAATGTTCCCTGAAAAATATTGGCCAACCATTTTCCATCTTCTTTTTTATCATTCCCCCAATAGTACGTTTCATTGCTATGCCGCCCCGCTTTGGCGGCATATTCCCATTCCGCTTCCGTAGGCAATCGCTTGCCCGCCCATTTAGCATAAGCCGCCGCATCGGGATAGGCAATCTGCGTAACGGGAAACTGCTCGCGCCCTTTGATCGTGCTCGAAGGCCCCTCCGGATGTTGCCAATTTGCTCCCGGCACATAACTCCACCATTGCATCGGATCGCTCAATCCAGCAACCTCCTCCGGTGCTGCAAAAACAGCTGAACCGGGCACCAGTAGCTTGGGATCTACCCCCGGGAAATCTTTAGGATCTAGCGGCTGTTCCGCCACGGTCACATAACCCGTAGCCTCCACAAAGGCAGCAAACTGCGCGTTGGTCACTTCGTGTTCATCCATATAAAAAGAATCGAGTTGTACTTCATGTATAGGTTGTGCATCCTCGAAATTTAAAGAACCCATCTTAAATTTTCCCGAAGGAATAAGCACCATACCCCTTTCGTCGCTGCTCCCCGCTTTTATCAAAGAATCTTGCCGCATCGCGGCAAAACGCGAAGGAATCTGTCCGGTATGGCACATCGCCACGGAGTCTGCGGTCTGTGCTTGCTGCTGTTCACTCGCAGCTGAACCGCAAGCGGCATAGACTGCGCACAGCGCTACAGAAAGGTAAAATATTGCCTTCATAGGCTACAATATAACACTATTTTGTTGAAATGAAAATTAGCAGAAAACACGATGCCCCAGAAAATACGTTACATTTTCTGAGGCATCCAGATCGCTCAATCTATTGGTGATTTGCTTTACCGCGGATATTGCTATTCCACTTTAAGCTGGTTCTTTTGCTCTTTCGATACCTTCGGGCGTATGCCGGTGTTTCCACCACCGTTCAAGGTAAGATCGTGCGGCTTGTTGCTTTGCCAAGCGCCGTTGGTAAAATCAGGAATCGCTACCGTCTTACTGTTTTTAGCAACCGATTCGCAGCTCAAGGGAACGATTGCGCTCCAAGAAGCCCCGTCGTACACATCTTGATCCAGCGGCAGGCCGTTACGCAAGCAGTCGATCAGGCGCCAGTCCATCATAAAGTCCATACCGCCATGTCCGCCTACCTGCTTAGCCTGCTCCCCAATATATTTAATCAACTCCGGCGTATATTTGTCATACAGCGCCTTCAACTCATCTTCTTTAATAAAACTGTGGCCAAAGGCAATGCCCTCTTTCGGATACTTCTGCGCATAAGCTTTCGTTCCGCTGAGCAAGTGTATACGCGAATAGGGTCTTGGCGAGGTCACGTCGTGCTGCACCATCATTGTCTTGCCCTTTTCTGTCTTTATCAGTGTAGTGTCCATATTGCCGCGATATTTCTTACCTACAAACTCTTGAAAAAAAGAGTCTTGTGCAGCAAGCTCACTGGCTTTGTTGGCCATCATAAAATCATTGGATTGCATGGCCACCAAATGCGTCATTCGATCGCCGCGATTGATGTTAAGACATTGTGCTATAGGGCCGATACCGTGCGTCGGATATAGATTCCCGTTCATCTTGATATTCTCCCGCAGGCGCCACATGTTATCGTAACCATTCTTATCAAAGTTGAGCGACAGTAGGTCGTGGATATAAGCACCTTCTGCATGCACCAATTCTCCAAAAAGCCCTTGCCGCACCATGTTCAACGTCAACATCTCAAAAAAGTCATAACAACAGTTTTCCAACATCATGCAGTGTTTCTTGGTCTCTTCTGAAGTCTTGACAACGTCCCAACATTCTTTTAAGGTCAATCCTATAGGCACCTCACAAGCGGCGTGCGCACCGGCTTTCATGGCAGCGATTGCCATTGGAGCATGGTAGGGCCATGGTGTACAGATATACACAAGGTCGACCTCCACTTCTTTCAACAGTTGCTGCCAACCATCTTCACCTGAATAAGACTTAGCTTCCGCTAACCCTTTATTGGTCAATATACGTTGTGCTTTCGCCACCCGATCGGCATGCTTATCACACAAAGCTACAATGTCTGCACCTTCGATATAGGAAAGACGATCCACCGCTCCCGGGCCACGCATACCAAGACCAATTACCGCCACCCTCACCTTTTCTATTTTCGGTGCAGCATAGCCGCTCATGTTAAATCGAGCAGCCCCAGCAAAGGCATGGCTGTTAATCGTCGGCAACGTAATGGCTACACTGGACAAGAGCGACGCCTTCTTTAAAAATTCTCTTCTATTTGAATCCATAATCAGATAACTTTTCTAGCATATTAAAGGGGACGACCAGCGCCCCCCTTAAATCACCTATTTTAAAACAAACTAAACAGTCTATCCCAATAACCTATTTACGCGATGGAAATCGGCTTAACATGGTTATACATCAAGGTAATATCACCTTAATGACACAAGTATAATGCTATTCGGAGGTAAAAAAAAACGAAAACGCAAAGCAAACGTTTGCTCAATTTTTCGTTAACAGAAATGATACATAAATCGAGGGGCTCGACACGGTGCTATCATTAAAAATCAATCTGCCCAATCAATTCTTTCAGTTGAATTTCTGATAATTTAGCTTGCAGCTGTGCCGTATTAAAGCGAGAGATTGCAGCAATGAAATTCTCTTGAGCGTCACGGAACTCTACCGAACTAATGGAGCCGATGGTATATTTCGCCAAAGTGATCGTCAGATTTTGTCGAGCGATATCTTCATTTTTTTCTTCCAATTTCACCAATTCCAAATTGGTGAGATACGTTTCATAAGCGGTCTTTAGATTGGTATGTACCAAGAGCCGTTGCTGCTCGATCAACAAACTGGCATTGTCAATCTGAATTTTTGCAATCCGCTCGTTTCTACGTTGGTTGAAGCCGTCAAAAATATTGACAGAGGCCGTTACGCCATAATTAAAGCCTCTTGAATTCGATTGTGCTACGAAGCCCAAACTCGATTCCGATCGGGAAAAATTGTATCCCGTGTTCAGCCGTACGACGGGATATCGTCCTGCTTTTACGTTCTTCAAATCCAACTCTGCCAAGCGCTTGTTTAAAACGATAAGCTGCAAGTCCGGATTAAACTGATTGGCCTTGTCCAGCAGATCCGTATAAACTAGGGCACCATCGATATTCACCAAGGTATCCACCATAAAATCAATATCCAGCTCCCTTGCCAGTAAGCTGTTGAGCGAGGTCTTCAGGTTTTTTACCGTTTCCGCCTGTCTAAGGCGTGCCGAAACGTCCTCATTGAGGTTTACCTGCACATTCAGCACTTCTAGCTTGGCCGCCTTCCCTATCGAAAACCTGTTTTGTGCCGTCCGCAGGCGCTCATTAGAGATATGAATGCTGGAATCCAAGGCCGATAGCATATTCTGCTGTTCGAGAATCGTATAATACATCGTAATGACATCGCCTATGGTTGTCAGAACCGCTCGCTTCATCTCTAATTCGCCCTGCTTCTCCAGCTCTCGCAGCCGCTCCATGCGTGCAAACATGCCGAATCCGTCGAACACAGTCCATCCGATATTCACGCCGTAATTTAGACTGTTGTTTCGTGCATTATCCAAGGAACGCTCTTCGCCGTTATTCTGTATCTGATTTGAATTTTGAACACTATTATTTTGTGTCAGGTTTCCCGTAACGGTAGGCAACAGTCCTGCGTTGCCATATGTATTATTTTCCTTCGCTGCGCGTTGCACGTTTTGGGTTAGGCGTATGGCGTAGTTATTTTCCAAGGCAATTCCTACAGCATCGCGAACGGTCAGTAGATCCTGTGCAACAGCTACCGATAAGGAACAGCACATAAATGAAAGCAGCAGCAATATATTGTTCATGACTTTACGCATCGATTTGATCAAATTCGGGTCTTTTCTTTCGTTTTTGGGACATCATGAGATAAAATGCAGGTATGACATACAGCGTCAAGATCAAAGAGAACATGGTACCGCCAACAATCACGACGCCCATACCTATACGGCTTGTCGAAGCGGCACCTAAAGACATAGCTATGGGCAACGCTCCAAGCGCAATGGCTAAGGAAGTCATCAAAATAGGACGCAAGCGAGCCTCGGATGCCGTGACAACAGCCTGATATTTTTCCAGCCCTTGGTCGCGAAGCTGATTGGCAAACTCGACGATGAGGATACCATTTTTAGTGACCAGTCCGATCAGCATGATGGTACCAATCTGACTGAAGATATTCCAAGTCTGACCGAATAACCATAAAGAAAACAGCGCTCCGCCGACAGCCATAGGTACCGTAAGCAAGATGATGATCGGATCGACAAAACTTTCAAATTGAGCCGCTAGGATAAGGAAAATTAGCAATACTGCCAATCCAAACGCAAACATCGTGTTGGAGCCACTCTCCACAAAATCACGCGCTTCACCACCGAGATCTGTTGTAAAACTAGCATCCAATACTTTCTCTTTTACGGCATCCATGGCCTCGATCCCCTCGCCCATACTCCTTCCGGGAGCCAAGCCCGCTGAAACAGTAGCCGACATATAGCGGTTGTTGTGGTAAAGTTGAGGTGGGCTGCTACGCTCCTCCATTTCGACAATGTTATCCAGTTGGATCAATTGTCCACTTTGGCTTTTCACAAAGATAGATGCCAAATCCATAGGCGTTGCCCGATCTTTTCTATCAAACTGCCCCATGACCTGATATTGCTTCCCGTTCATCATGAAATACCCAAATCGTTGTCCCGACAGAGACAACTGCAAGGTTTGCGCAACGTCCAATACGGAGACTCCTAAGGACTGTGCCTTTGCACGATCGATCGTCACAAATATCTCTGGTTTATTGAACTTCAGATTGACATCAACCATGGAGAAGGTATTATCCTTGGAGAGCTCATCCATAAAAATTGGGATTTTCTCTTCCAATTGCTGAAAATTCGGTGCTTGAATGATATACTGTATCGGCAATCCTCCACGCCTATTCACCGATATGGTGGGTTGTTGCGAAACGGCCACCCGCGCCTCCGAATATTGCTTGGTCAATGAGGACAGGTAATTGCTTATCTCTTCTTGCGAGCGTGTGCGCTCATCTGGCTGCACCAAGCCTAACCTGACGACTCCGCTATTGGTGGAAGCCGATCCAAAACCCGGTGAAGTAATCACCAAACTAACTTTCTTCTCGGGTACAGAATCGTTGATCAACATGGTTAGATCCGTCATAAACCGATCCATATATTCATAGGAAGCACCTTCCGGGGCGGTAGCACGCAGACTTAGATAGCTACGATCGTCATAAGGTGCAGTCTCTTTTGGCAATACCGAATAGAAAAAATAGATCAGCACAAAACAGCCCGCAATAACCGCGAAACTCAGCCATTTCAACTTCAGAAAGCCACGAAGTGATCCTTCGTACTCTTTATTCATCATTTCGAAGTAACGTTCGGTTTTGTCGTAGAACTTCGAGCGACGCTGCTCGCCCCCCTTCATCAAGTAAGCGTTCAACATAGGTGTTAAAGAAAGGGACACAAATGCCGATATCAGCACCGCTGCACCGATCACCACACCAAACTCCCTAAACAGCCTACCTACGAATCCTTCCAAAAAAATAACGGGTAGAAACACCGCCGCCAAGGTAATGGAGATAGATATAACCGCGAAAAAGATTTCGTTAGATCCCTTTATAGCAGCCTCGATGGGAGACATCCCCTCCTCGACTTTCTTAAAAATATTCTCGGTCACCACGATACCGTCATCCACCACCAGTCCGGTTGCTAGAACGATAGCGAGCAGTGTCAACACGTTTACAGAAAACCCGCATAGGTACATGATAAAGAAGGTGGCAATCAAAGAAACAGGAATATCGATCAAGGGACGAAAGGCAATAGCCCAATTTCTGAAGAACAGATAGATAATCAACACCACCAATACGATGGCTATCAATAGCGTTTCTACTACCTCCAACACCGCTTTTTTGACAAACTGCGTATTGTCAATCGCAATATTGAGATCAAAGCCGGGCGGCACATCCGCCTTAAGCTTATCATACTCCGCGTAAAACTGGTCCGCAATATCGAGGTAGTTTGTCCCCGGCTGTGGTATTACCGCCAAACTGACCATCGGGTAACCGGAATCCGACATTTTGGTTTCGAAGTTCTCCGCCTCCAAAGCCGCCGATCCCACATCACCCATTCGGATAATCCGGTTTGCATCCGACTTGATGATAATATTATTAAACTCCTCCTCACTCGCTAGGTTACCGACCGTCTTTACGGCTAGTTCCGTATTCGCGCCAGTCAACTTTCCGGACGGAAGTTCTACATTTTGATTGTTCAACGCGGTACGTACGTCCAACACTGTTAGACCATAGGAAGCCAGTCTATTGGGGTCTATCCACAAACGCATCGCATACTTACGTTGCCCCCAAATTTGTACAGAACTAACGCCGGGTATGGTCTGTAACCGCTGCGCGATTATATTCTCCGCGTAGTCAGAAAGCTCCAACACATTTTTTGTCGTGCTCTGCACCGTCATCGTGATGATGGGCTCCGAGTCAGCATCTGCCTTGGATACCACGGGCGCCGCGTCGATGTCTTGCGGCAAATTTCGTAGAGCCTGCGATACTTTATCGCGTACGTCATTTGCTGCTTCCTCTAGGTTTTTACCCAAGTTGAACTCGATGGTAATATTGCTACTGCCCTGGTTACTGGACGAGGATATATTTCGAATACCATCAATAGCATTGATAGATTTCTCCAGTGGTTCCGTGATTTGGGATTCGATAATATCAGCATTCGCTCCGGCGTAGCTCGTTCGCACGGAAATCTGTGCTGGATCGATCGAAGGGAATTCTCGAATCCCTAAAAAAGTATAGCCGATTATCCCGAAAAGAATCAATAAGAGATTCATCACGATGGCCAACACGGGGCGCTTAATGCTTAACGTCGATAAACTCATATACCTAAATGTTTAACGGAGGGTGACGTTCACCGTACTTCCATCGCGTAGCGACATTACGCCCGATGTTAGTACTGTATCGCCTGCAGCGATACCTTTCGTGATCAACACTTCCGCATCCGTTCTTCCGCCTGTTTCCACCAATACCTCCACGGCTTTGCCTCCTTTTTGAACAAATAACTTTTTCCCATTCTGTATCGGGATCAGAGCTTCCGTGGGAACCAATAAGCCTTCGGCTACTGTTTCCAGCGGGAAAATCACATTGGCAAATGTCCCCGGTATCAGTTGGCTATCACCGTTGTCGGCCAATGCGCGAACACGTAAGGTACGTGTTGTAGCCTCCACAATGGGCTCGATAGCATATACATGCGCAGCAAATTCCGTCCGACTCTCCTGTACGGTAAATCGTACGGCACTTCCTATCTTTACCTTAGTAGCATACTTCTCAGGAATGGAAAACTGTAACTTCACCTTACTGATATTAACCAGCTGCGCAATATCGGTGGTGGGAGTGATGTAGCTCCCCTTGGAGATGTTTCGCAAACCAATCGTACCACTAAAGGGCGCGCGAATCAGGGTTCTACGCAGCTGAGCTTCGATCAATTGTATCTGCGATTCCGCCGTCCGGTATTCCGCACTAGCAATATCATACTCCTCTTGGCTGATTGCTTCCTTTTCCAACAAAAGCTTGGCACGTCGTTCGTTCTCGGCGGATAAAATATTTTGTGTCTTGGCCTGTGCCAGCTGCGCACGCAGCTCACCGTCGTTTATGCGAATCAACACCTGACCTTCAGCCACCCTACCTCCTTCGGAGAAATTTAATTCCTCGGCGATTCCCGAGATCTCCGATCGAAGACTCACCACTTCATTGGGCTCAATGGCCCCAGTGAGCGAAAGGAAATCGGAAAAAGGCTTCCCCTGCACCACCACGCCATATACTTTAGATCCTGATTGACCAGCGCCAACATTTCCAGATGTCGACTTTTCTTTATTTACCATGATACGGTATCCCACTAGACCACCGACAATGAGAAACAGGATAATTAGAACTACAGAAACTTTCTTACTCATGATTGTCTAAAATTGACACGAGAATTAAAATACGATCACAAGATACCGCTAATTGTGCAAAAGGACTTGTAAAAATCTTAATATAAAGGTATTCCCACTGCTGGTCTGGCGGTGGTTAAATGCTGCCGAGTGGCACATTATACACGAGATCGAACATCAAGAAAATTTCTACGGGAAGACAGACTTTCTCCCTAAATAAAAAGGGGGATCCTAAAAATCCCCCTGTTCATTTAAAAACTAATCGTTTGGAGTTTCTTATCCACGAGTATACCGTCCACCGCTTTCAATTGAAAATGTGTATCATGCTTGGCCTTCAGTTTGATCTTGAACAGTACCTCTGAACCATTTAACGGCCCCTTATCGCCCAAGTTCACAAAAGTGGGATAGATCGCTCGATCACCGTTTGTATGCAGCCGGTCATTGGTATAGTTTTTCATGTCTTTCATCTGCAATGCTTCTACACCCACAAATTCAAATGTTGCTTGGCTATACGGTAATGCAAAGCTGAGCGCATTAACAGACTGCAGGTGCTCTCCGCTTACGGTCACCTCGACGATATCTCCTGCTTTCAGGATGGTTTTGGATGCAGTCAATTGTAAACGGCCGCCCACCTTTTCCTCCTCATTGGGCTTGGCGCCTCCTTCAAGCAGCACGGCCACATTTGAAATATCATACGCGTCAATCAAGTTGTTCTTATTCACATCGCCGTTGCTCACATAGCCTTCAAAATCTCCATCGCCCATGCGCAAGCCCGTATAATTTACATAAGCTGTCAAATCGTTTTCATCAACCAAACGATCGTTATTGATATCCCCCGGCAGGTAGCTCGCTGATCCGGGAACTTTAAAGACATACAACTCGCGGCCAGAACCAAAACCTCCAACGGCCTCGCTGACGGAAATCTTGATAAAGCGGGCCACAGGATGTTCACTAAAGGTAAAGCCTTTCACCTCCGCATCTCGCTTCCAGTCGAAGGTGCCTGCCGCTGTCCAAGCGTCACCATCATTACTGTACAATACAGATCCCTTCAAGATGGTACCATTCCCGCCGTCCGTCCGCGGAAGGTAGGCGAACTTATCAAGCTGGTTAACCGACTTCAGATCTAAGATCATGTCAAACGGAACAGCGGTTTCTCCCCATTTCGTATGCCACATGTCACCTTCGTCCTTATTAAAGAGCTTATTGATTTCATGACCTCCTTGATTGGCAACCGAAGTTTTCGCTTCTACTCCAGTGATGGCAAATTCCAGCGGATTGGCTTTCGTCTTGGCATGGAATGATCGCCATTCGGATGTCCCTGCTTTGTTTACGGCACGAATCTTAAAGGTATAATCTGTTTCTGCTTCTAGACCATCAAAAAGCAAATGGTTCTCTTTAATGGTCGAATAAATAAGATCATCGAAGGCAATTTCATAGTAATCGGCATTGGACACCTTGTTCCAAGTGGGTGTTAAGGAATAGGCCTGAGTGAGGCTATCGCTTATCTCGGCTGTGGGCGCCAACAATGCAGCGGTGTTTACCAGATTCCTATCTATAGGGGCAAACTGGAAACCATCGATTTGCAAGGTGATGGCCGTTGATGACACATCTTGTTTTCCAATACGTATCATTACCATCGGATTTTTAATCAGCTTCACATTTTCAAAAGCAGATCCTTTGCTAGCAAATTGATTGAGATCGGGTTGGGCATCGTAAAAATAGACATTATCCCCTCCTTGAAACTCGGTGATTGAATGTACTTTTTTCAGCTTCAACGTTTTTCCGTTCAATTGGGCACGTACTTTTTTCGGCTCCTCGGTCACGTTAAAACGAACTTCTGTAGTCTTCATACGTTCGTATCCTTCAAATTCGCCGGTTGATGGGTGAATAGTAAACGTCGCTTTGTCGGCTGTCTGCAATGACGAAAGCTGCGTATTGACACCTTTACCATATCGGTATGCCTCCGTCCTACCATCATCATCATACGCATTAAAGCTGGACCTACCAAAGGGATACAGTTCATAGATCCGTTGATCATTCTTGATTTCCTGCACGTTGTTGTTGGCATTGGTCCTCGGGATAATGGCGCCATTCTTTACAAAAACGGGCACCTTCCACAGGGGTGCATCGATGTTATTGATGACGCGACCACCGCTATACTTTTCGCCGGTAAAATAATCGATCCACTCGCCGTCTGGTAAATAAATACCATTACGGATATCATTTCCCTTTTCATCAGCATTAGTTTCCTGATAAATCGGCGCGACTAGAAAATTAGGGCCATACATGTACTGGTACTGCGTTGCTTTTCCCAACGTATAACGATTTGGCTGTTCGAGAAACATTGCCCGAATCATGGGTAGGCCATCGACAGCCTCCTTCGCGATACTGTAACTATAGGGCACCAGCTGCGATTTTAATTTTAAATACAAACGATTGATGGAGGTTGCTGGTTCACCTAAAGCATGCGGATATTTCTCATTGGCACCCCATCCGTCCATATTCAGTTCCATCGGGGTCCACGTTTTCCACTGAAAATCCCTAATATTTACCTTCATATTCTTTCCACCAAAGATCCCGTCCATATCCGACGTAATATTAGGTTGTCCGGATAGGCCTGAGCCAATGTATGTAGGAATATGAAAACGGATGTATTCCCACACACCGCCGGTCTGGTCACCCGACCAAATACCAGCATAACGTTGTGTTCCTGCCCAACCATCTAACGAGATAATAAAGGGACGTGCATTATTGCCATAATAGGGCATGATATGTCCCACATCGGCCACACCATTTAAGCCGAAGGAATAACCGGGGCCTACCCAGGCCACATCCGTTTTCAGAACGCGCACACCTGCGTCTCGCACCTCCCGTACAATATCCCGCTGTAACAAGGCCCCAACACTATCTCGTGGATGTAGATCAGACTGTGTCCACAGACCAATCTCTACACCATTTTTACGCGCATATTCTCCAAAGTCATGCAGATTTTTAATGTTTCCCTCCAAGGTCTGCGTTTGTCCATAGCCGGCACCATATCCATCATTGGGCAAAATCCAACCCAAGGGCATATCATAAGCCTTATAACGATCAATTACGGCACGCGCCGAAAACTGATAATTAGCCAACTCTCCATTTAGTGACTCCTTAATACCGGACTCATCCTTCTGGCTCTCTTTGTAACGCTTCCCATCTTCAAACAAAAGGCCTTTTTCATCTTCCTTCCAAAAATCTCGATTGTATGCGTTCAGGTGACCTTCATACAAACTAAATTTCGGTAGTAGAACGGGATTTCCCGTTAGCTGGTAGAAGTCGTTTAACAACGCAGCAGCACCATCGTTTATCATAAAAAAAACATCCAGATACGCGGTCTCATGCGAAAGTCGTACCACCCCCTTATCGGGCGTACCAAAAGCATATTTCCCTTTTTTAAAGGTATGCCACATCATAGCATAACCACTTGTAGACCAATAATAAGGGGTCGGCGAAGCCACACCACCATCGGTCCAACTATTTTGGTTCTCAATAGCTATTGATTTTCCCTTATGTGAAAAACGGCCATTTTGTACACCTCCGCCAAAGAAATACTCCGTCGGGTTTTCTTTCAACAAGATAGTCACTTGCGCCTCCTCAAAAGTAATGGGCGCCAAACTCTCCAGCACGACCTTATTGCTCTTACGGTTAATAATCCTGAATATCGAGGTCTCTTTATCAATAGAACATTGTATATCAGCAGTAGTCAGGGTAACACGATCAGCGGCATCGGCTATGTCCAGAAAATCAACAGCTTTCCTCGGCTGATCGACTAAAATCTGTGCGTTAGGTGTTGCCTGCGGGTTTCGGATAATCCCCCCTTTCACATCCTGAAACATGCGAAAGATATGGTTTGCATAGAAATCAAAGGTCAATACCTGTGCATTGGCGTAGACCACTTCAACGGTCGTATTGTTAACTTTCCGTATACCGACTATCTTTGGGCTGTCTAATATGGTTGTCCT
Source organism: Sphingobacterium bambusae (assembly GCF_033955345.1). Lineage (NCBI taxonomy): Bacteria > Pseudomonadati > Bacteroidota > Sphingobacteriia > Sphingobacteriales > Sphingobacteriaceae > Sphingobacterium > Sphingobacterium bambusae. The sequence goes on along the minus strand of NZ_CP138332.1, from coordinate 3,647,016 downwards.
TTCCAACGAACGGTCGTACATCATACTCAGAGATGTCCTATACACATGCGCTTGCACAACAAATGAACTCATCAACAACAGCAACAAACAGATGCTGCCTTTCCTATACCAACAAAAAAAATGCATATCGATAATTTATATTTTACGAGTCATGTTTCCACCGTTTCATCTGTAGTTTAGATCGCTTAAGGCTTACATGCTGATAGACAATAATACAACAGTAAATTGATCTAAAAAAAAGCGAACGAAATGCAAACGATTGTCCAATAATAATGTTGCACGAATACGCGTAATAAAAGGCGGCATACCATGAAAGCCAAGCGCAAGCATCCGAGATCCTTTACATTGTATAAAACCCCAATTGCTTTATTCTATAAGTTGTCGTCGCTCATCGGCGAGCCTTTACGGGTCAACAATGCTTTAATTGCAGACGACGGTAAAGCAAAGCATAGCATCAGCAAGTTTCCCTCCGCAATCAACTCTCCATCGATGAGTGTCAAAAGTTTATCCTCATCCATCAATACCTTGGCAACGGACATCAACGTCTCGTTAGCAAACATCAGTGTTGCATTCTAGACCATCAGTACGGTTGTGTAGGACATCAATGTTGCCGCCTTAAAGATCAATGTTACATTGTTGAACATCAACGTCGATCCGCCGCAGATCAGCTAGCGAATGCTACGTAGCATTCGCTAGCCGACAATACAATTAACTATAACAACACCCACCTTCCCGAAACAAAAGGTTGTCACAAACATCTTATTCCCCTCCTGAGGGATGCTGCAGAACGTCAACGGCGCGCAGCAGTCTGTTCTCCCAATCTTGAAGCCGGTCGTTGTCTATTTGATTCACAAATGAATAACTGAAGCCTATGAGGGTGCAATAAAGACATCCGTCAAACAGAACCTGATGCTACGCAAGTAGATTCTGTTGTTCTCCGATACGGAAAAAACACCTGCGGAAGAGAACCGAACACCTTACGACAGAAACAAAACAGGTGAAGAAGAGTTCCTGAAGCCCATCAAAGGAAAGTATCCCCTTGCCGATAAACGAATGCTACGTAGCATTCGCAGCTCGGAAAATGCCAAAAGTGGACCACAGGCTCCCTGAAGACGCTTTTTGTTAAAGAAAAGTAGTACGTTGAGGGTAGCTGATAGTGCGTATTTTGAGGTGGGTAAAACACAAAAGCCCCCTCCAGTTTCCTGAAGGGGCCTTGTTTAAAATTATTCGTCAGTAGCCGGATTACTCTCCCATCCGCCAGCTGGCGGACAATATCTTGGTAGTGCGTAATGCGTATTGGGTAATGCGAATTAGATGGCGTGTAAAACACAAACACAAAAAGCCCCTCCAGTTTCCTGAAGGGGCCTTGTTTAAAATTATCCGTCAGTAGCCGGACTACTCTCCCATCCGCCAGCTGGCGGACAATATCAGCGGCGCTGGCAGCTAGACCATAAAACACAAAGGCCCCTCCAGTTTCCTGAAGGGGCCTCGTTTAAAATTAGGCGCCGACCTACTCTCCCACCTGTTACGGCAATACCATCGGCTCTGGCGGGCTTGACTTCTCTGTTCGGAATGGGGAAGAGGTAGACACCGCCGATATAGGCACCTGAATATCTTTGCAAAGTAAAAAGTCAAAATTCAAAAGTAAAAAACCATACAGGACTTTTTAATTTTTACATTTTAATTTTTAATTGCATAATGACATGCATTGAAAGAAAGAAAAAGAAGGAAGACAACAACGTTCTACCGGCGTGGAAAGCTTCGGGCTATTAGTATCACTCGGCTTTGGTCTCTCAACCTTTACACCTATGACCTATCAACGTTGTCATCTACAACGACCCTATGAGGAAGTCTCATCTCGTGGCTAGTTTCGCACTTAGATGCTTTCAGCGCTTATCTATTCCGGACGTAGCTACCCTGCCGTACACCTGGCGGCATAACAGGTTCACCAGCGGTCCGTCCAACCCGGTCCTCTCGTACTAAGGTCAGATCCACTCAAACTTCCAGCGCCCACAACAGATAGGGACCGAACTGTCTCGCGACGTTCTGAACCCAGCTCGCGTGCCACTTTAATGGGCGAACAGCCCAACCCTTGGGACCTTCTCCAGCCCCAGGATGTGACGAGCCGACATCGAGGTGCCAAACCTCCCCGTCGATATGAGCTCTTGGGGGAGATCAGCCTGTTATCCCCAGCGTACCTTTTATCCTTTGAGCGATGGCCCTTCCATACAGAACCACCGGATCACTATGTCCGTCTTTCGACCCTGGTCGACTTGTTGGTCTCACAGTCAAGCAAGCTTATGCCATTGCACTCCACGTACGGTTACCAAGCGTACTGAGCTTACCTTTGAAAGCCTCCGTTACCTTTTTGGAGGCGACCACCCCAGTCAAACTACCCACCAAACAATGTCCTCGACATGATCGAGTTAGAAACCGAATACAGAAAGGGCGGTATTTCAAGGTTGATTCCACGGATCCTAGCGAACCCGCTTCAACATCTCCCGCCTATCCTACACATCCTGTACCCAATTTCAATGTTAAGCTATAGTGAAGGTGCATGGGGTCTTTCCGTCCCGTTGCGGGTAACCGGCGTCTTCACCGATACCACAATTTCACCGAGCTCATGGCTGAGACAGCGCCCAGATCGTTACACCATTCGTGCAGGTCGGAACTTACCCGACAAGGAATTTCGCTACCTTAGGACCGTTATAGTTACGGCCGCCGTTTACTGGGGCTTCGATTCAATGCTTCTCTTGCGATGACATCCCCTCTTAACCTTCCAGCACCGGGCAGGTGTCAGGCCTTATACTTCATCTTTCGATTTCGCAAAGCCATATGTTTTTGCTAAACAGTCGCCTGGGCCTTTTCACTGCGGCTGCTCTTGCGAGACAGCGCCCCTTCTCCCGAAGTTACAGGGCCATTTTGCCGAGTTCCTTAGCCATGATTCACTCGAGCACCTTAGGATTCTCTCCTCGACCACCTGTGTCGGTTTACGGTACGGGTTTTTATAACCTGAAGCTTAGCGGGTTTTCTTGGAAGTCTGATTACCTGCACTATCCACGCCCCCGAAGGTTTGCGGTACTATCATGTTTCAGCACAGTCTGCGGATTTGCCTACAGTCTGTATACCTACGCACTTTAACGAACTATTCCGTCAGTTCGCGGCAGTGTCACTACTCCGTCACCACATCGCAGTTATAAAAAGTACGGGAATATTAACCCGTTGTCCATCGGCTTGCTCCCTTCGGATGCGCCTTAGGCCCCGACTAACCCTGATCCGATTAGCGTTGATCAGGAAACCTTAGTCTTTCGGTGGGCGGGTTTCTCACCCGCCTTATCGTTACTTATGCCTACATTTGCTTTTCTATAAAGTCCACCATCAGTCACCTGACGGATTCACCCCTCATAGAATGCTCCCCTACCAGATGTAGCTTGTGCTACAAATCCATAGCTTCGGTAATACACTTGATGCCCGTTTATTATCCACGCCCGGCCGCTCGACTAGTGAGCTGTTACGCACTCTTTAAATGAATGGCTGCTTCCAAGCCAACATCCTAGCTGTCTGGGCAACCGGACCTCGTTAGTTCAACTTAGCGTATATTTGGGGACCTTAGCTGATGGTCTGGGTTCTTTCCCTCTCGGCCTTGGACCTTAGCACCCAAAGCCTCACTGCCGGCCATATCTATGTAGCATTCGGAGTTCGTCTGGATTTGGTAGGATTTGACTCCCCCGCACCCAATCGGTAGCTCTACCTCTACTAGACTCTATGCCGACGCTGTTCCTAAAAACATTTCGGGGAGTACGAGCTATTTCCCAGTTTGATTGGCCTTTCACCCCTACCCTCAGGTCATCCGGAAACTTTTCAACGTTTATCGGTTCGGTCCTCCATTACGTGTTACCGCAACTTCAACCTGCCCAAGGGTAGATCACAAGGTTTCGCGTCTACCTCACCTGACTATGCGCCCTATTCAGACTCGCTTTCGCTTCGGCTGCGTCCCTGAAGGACTTAACCTTGCCAGATAAGAGTAACTCGTAGGCTCATTATGCAAAAGGCACGCCGTCACAGAATAAATCTGCTCCGACCGCTTGTAAGCACACGGTTTCAGGTTCTTTTCACTCCCCTGTTCGGGGTTCTTTTCATCTTTCCCTCACGGTACTGGTCCACTATCGGTCTCTCAGGAGTATTTAGCCTTGCCAGATGGTGCTGGCAGATTCCCACAGGATTTCTCCGGTCCCGCGGTACTCAGGATACCACTAGCGTCGTTCCGCTTACGTGTACGGGGCTATCACCCATATTGCCCGGCTTCCCATCCGGTTCCACTTCGCTCGACGAATCACATCTCGTGGTCCTACAACCCCGCTATTGCCGTAACAATAGCGGTTTGGGCTCTTTCCCGTTCGCTCGCCACTACTTGGGAAATCATTATTATTTTCTCCTCCTACGCTTACTTAGATGTTTCAGTTCGGCGCGTTCGCGTATTATACAACATACCTTCAGTATGTTAGGTTGCCCCATTCGGAAATCCACGGATCAAGTCACATTTGCTGATCCCCGTGGCTTATCGCAGCTTATCACGTCCTTCATCGCCTCTGAGAGCCTAGACATCCCCCGTGTGCCCTTTGTTACTTTCTTCGCTCATATACCCCTTTTGCTAGGTATATGGCTGCCTTTGTCCTACTTGTATTCGTGCACTAATGCTCGAACACGTTCTGACCATTGTTGTCTTCTCTTGTGTTTTCTTTCTTTCAATATGTCAAAGAACGGATTCGAAGTAAAAATTAAAAAGTAAAAATTAAAAAAACTGTACAGCTTTTGACTTTTAAATTTTGACTTTTTACTTTGAAATGTGGAGAATAACGGATTCGAACCGTTGACCCCCTGCGTGCAAGGCAGGTGCTCTAGCCAGCTGAGCTAATTCCCCTTTTTTGTAGTGGGTAATGGGTAGTGCGTAGTGCGATTTCAATGTCGCCATAAAAATTCGCGGTACGCAATACGCTATACGCATTACTTTCCGTAGTCCCGAGCAGATTTGAACTGCTGACCCCTACATTATCAGTGTAGTGCTCTAACCAACTGAGCTACGGGACTAGCTTATCTTTCTCATCTTCTCTCGGTATCCACGTCCTCTCGGGGTGGGCACTTTCTTCTTTTCTTAGATGTTAGTAGGTAGATATTAGTACTTAGACAGGGTCTATATACTACATACTATCTACTAAATACTTTTTAACGATCATGATGTGGCGCAACGAGTGTCAATTAGGACACTCTAGAAAGGAGGTATTCCAGCCGCACCTTCCGGTACGGCTACCTTGTTACGACTTAGCCCCAATTATCGGTTTTGCCCTAACACGCTCCTTGCGGTTACATGCTTTAGGCACCCCCAACTTTCATGGCTTGACGGGCGGTGTGTACAAGGCCCGGGAACGTATTCACCGCGTCATTGCTGATACGCGATTACTAGCGAATCCAACTTCACGGGGTCGAGTTGCAGACCCCGATCCGAACTGTGAATGGCTTTTAGAGATTGGCATCACATTGCTGTGTAGCTGCCCGTTGTACCATCCATTGTAGCACGTGTGTAGCCCCGGACGTAAGGGCCATGATGACTTGACGTCGTCCCCGCCTTCCTCACCGTTTGCACGGGCAGTCTGTTTAGAGTCCCCACCTTAAATGCTGGCAACTAAACATAGGGGTTGCGCTCGTTGCGGGACTTAACCCAACACCTCACGGCACGAGCTGACGACAGCCATGCAGCACCTAGTTTCCTGTCCCGAAGGACTGATCTATCTCTAGATCATTCAGTAACTTTCAAGCCCGGGTAAGGTTCCTCGCGTATCATCGAATTAAACCACATGCTCCTCCGCTTGTGCGGGCCCCCGTCAATTCCTTTGAGTTTCACCCTTGCGGGCGTACTCCCCAGGTGGATGACTTAACGCTTTCGCTTGGACGCTAACGGTATATCGCTAACATCGAGTCATCATCGTTTAGGGCGTGGACTACCAGGGTATCTAATCCTGTTCGATCCCCACGCTTTCGTGCATCAGCGTCAATCACCGCTTAGATAGCTGCCTTCGCAATCGGAGTTCTGAGACATATCTATGCATTTCACCGCTACTTGTCTCATTCCGCCATCTTCAACGGCATTCAAGTTCTTCAGTATCAAGAGCACTGCGACAGTTGAGCTGCCGTCTTTCACTCCTGACTTAAAAAACCGCCTACGCACCCTTTAAACCCAATAAATCCGGATAACGCTCGGATCCTCCGTATTACCGCGGCTGCTGGCACGGAGTTAGCCGATCCTTATTCTTCGAGTACGTTCAGCTATCTACACGTAGATAGGTTTATTCCTCGACAAAAGCAGTTTACAACCCATAGGGCAGTCGTCCTGCACGCGGCATGGCTGGTTCAGGCTTCCGCCCATTGACCAATATTCCTTACTGCTGCCTCCCGTAGGAGTCTGGTCCGTGTCTCAGTACCAGTGTGGGGGATTCTCCTCTCAGAGCCCCTAGACATCGTCGCCTTGGTGAGCCGTTACCTCACCAACTAGCTAATGTCACGCGAGCCCATCCATATCCTATAAATATTTAACAGCTTCTCCATGCGAAGGTGCTGTCTCATGCGGTCTTAATCCGGATTTCTCCGGGCTATCCCCCTGATATGGGTAGGTTGCTCACGCGTTACGCACCCGTGCGCCACTCTCACTATCTTCGAGCAAGCTCTCCGATAGATCCCGTCCGACTTGCATGTATTAGGCCTGCCGCTAGCGTTCATCCTGAGCCAGGATCAAACTCTCCATTGTAATAATGAATTGTTCGATACCAAGCTATTTACTAATAAATAACCGGAATCGTTTTTGTTGTATCTTACGATCCGTAATTGACAGGTTGATTTTTTGTTATTGTATAACTTTCATCTTCCGACTACTCGTTACGCTACATGATCATCTTTCTTAAAGAACTTTTCTCGCCGCCGCGTCGCGCTTTGGCTTTTTATATATCGTGGCATCGCTGCCCGAATTATCTTGTTTGTTTCCCTCCTTCTCGTTGGGACTGCAAAGGTAGAAGACTTTTTCGGTTTCGCAAAATAAAGTTGAACTTTTTTTTCGATACCCTTTCAGGCTTTCTAACCGTGGAAACGCCCTTCGTTAAAGGCTTTTTCCATCTTCTGTTTTTCGCTTTTCAATCGTCCCTCCCTTGCGGAGTGGTGCAAAGATAGAAACTTTGGCACATATCTTGCAAATTATTCCAGCTTATTTCTTTCAGACAGCACACAAGACGCTGGAATACTGTGCTATATTTTTGATAAATAGATTCCTGATTTAAAGTAAAAGCTCCGCAGAACCGCATTGAGCATAAGACCACAGGAAATATAGACCTCGCACAATATGTAATTAAGCTTTTAATAGACAAAGCTACCCTTTCCCATTTTTTTCGATAAAAGATTTCTTCAACCCAAAATGAAAATAATAAAATAAAATTCACTATATTCACAATACAAAAGAATAAAATAAACCATTTTATGATAAGAAAAGAATTAAAGTCATTAAACATCGCTTCTACCAAAGAAGGAACGTCCACTGGTCAGCACTGGTTTGGAGAGGGAGAAATACTGACATCAAGCTCTCCGGTGGACGGAAAAGACCTTAAACGCGTCTTCTCCAGCAGCAAGCAAGACTACGAGCAAGTACTAGAAAAGGCTATCGCTGCGAAAGGTATATGGTCGAGTATCCCAGCACCGAAGCGAGGAGAAATCGTCCGTCAATTTGGCGATCGACTACGTGCGCAAAAATCGGCACTCGGAAAATTGGTATCCTATGAAATGGGAAAATCTTACCAAGAAGGACTGGGCGAGGTTCAGGAGATGATAGATATCTGTGACTTCGCAGTAGGTCAATCACGACAACTATATGGTTTCACCATGCATTCAGAACGTCCGGCCCATCGGATGTACGAACAATATCATCCTTTAGGCATCGTAGGCATCATCTCCGCATTTAATTTTCCCGTGGCCGTTTGGGCTTGGAATGCCGCCCTCGCCTTGGTTTGCGGGAACGTCATTATATGGAAAGGGAGCGAGAAAACGCCTGTATGCAGCATTGCTTGCCAAATGATCCTCGCCGAAGTATTGGCAGATAATGATCTACCGGAAGGTATTTCGTCCATTTGCACAGGCGGAGCGGAACTTGGACGATGGATGGCTGCAGACAAACGCATCGATCTCGTGTCAGCGACTGGATCGACCCGTATGGGCAAGGAGGTGGCCAGCACAGTGGCAGCACGTCTAGGAAAATCACTTCTAGAATTGGGCGGCAACAACGCGATCATTGTCACGCCCCATGCTGATTTAAAGATGACCACCATGGCGGCAGTGTTTGGCGCCGTGGGTACGGCAGGCCAGCGTTGCACCAGCACGCGCAGGCTTATCGTGCATAACGACGTGTACGATCAAGTACGAACCGCACTTATTGATGCTTACGGGCAACTAAAAATCGGAGATCCGCTGGATGTGGAAAACCACGTTGGTCCGTTAATCGACCGACAGGCGGTAGACAATTACCTCGCTGCGCTGGAAGATATCGAGTCTGAAGGTGGTCGATTGCTCGTTGCGGGTGGAGTTCTGCAGGGCAAGGGCTATGAAAGTAAGTGTTACGTGAAACCCGTCATAGCCGAAGCGGAGAACTATTACCGCATCGTGCAAACCGAAACATTTGCTCCGATCCTATACCTCATACGCTACGAAGGGACCATAGCCGATGCCATTGCGCTTCAAAATGACGTCGCCCAAGGCTTGTCATCGGCCGTCATGACCAATAACCTGCACGAAGCCGAGCATTTTTTAAGCCATCGGGGTTCCGACTGTGGCATTGCTAACGTAAATATCGGCACCTCGGGCGCAGAAATTGGCGGCGCCTTTGGCGGCGAGAAGGAAACTGGCGGCGGACGCGAGTCGGGTTCCGATGCATGGAAAGCCTATATGCGCCGACAAACAAACACCATCAACTACAGCGACAGCATACCGCTCGCGCAAGGTATCACATTCAACCTGTAGCATACAACAGGTTCATCAAAACCCTAAAAAATCATGAGAGCGCTACACGAAATATTAGCACAGCATATCTTAGCGGATGGACTGCCTATTGTGCTTGACCTTATCCATTCCAACGGCTCCTATATACAGGATGTAAATGGCGACACTTACCTCGATATGTTTTCCATGTTCGCATCCTCCCCTGTCGGGTATAACCACCCACATATCGTTGCGCAACAAGAATTTCTCGGCAAGATGGCCGTAAACAAACCTGCGCTATCGGACGCCTACCCACAGGAGTACGGTGCCGTCATTGAAACCTTTGCCCGTGTTGCCATCCCTACCGAGCTCCCCTACTGCTTTTTCATCTGTGGCGGAGCATTGGCTGTGGAGAATGCACTAAAAGCAGCTTTCGACTGGAAAACGAGGCTTAACCTGCGTCAAGGAAAAACAAAGGAAGCCTCGCAAATCATACATTTTAAGCAGGCCTTCCATGGTCGTTCTGGCTATACACTATCCATGACGAACACCAAGGATCCCAGAAAATATATGTACTTCCCCAAATTCGACTGGCCGCGCATCAGCAACCCAAAACTTCATTTCCCCCTAACAGAGGCATCCGTTAACGAAACCATCGAAAATGAAAAAGAAGCGATAAGGCAGATCGAAGCGGCCATCAGCAATAATCCGGATGATATTGCCGCCATTATCCTTGAGCCCATACAGGCCGAGGGCGGAGACAACCACTTCCGAAAAGAGTTTTTCCAAGCATTACGCAACATCTGCGATCAGCATGATATACTACTGATTTTGGACGAGGTACAAACGGGCTTGGGAATGACAGGTAAGATGTGGGCCTATCAACATTTTGGGATTATTCCAGATCTGATCGCCTTTGGTAAGAAAACCCAAGTATGCGGCATACTTGCCAACAAAGAAAAATTTGACCGTGTGGAGGATCATGTATTTGTCCAATCAAGTAGGATCAACTCGACCTTTGGCGGCAACTTTGTCGACATGCTGCGCTTTCAGTTTATTCTAGAGATCATCGAACAGGAAGACCTTGTCGATCACGCAGCTCAAGTGGGCGAGTATCTTTTGAGAAAGGTAAGCGATTTGGTAAGCCGCAAGACGTTCCTTTCGAACCCACGCGGACTTGGCCTTTTGGTGGCGTTCGACTTTGAGACGAGCGAGCAGCGGGATTCTTTCCTTGCCAAAACCATGGAAAACAAACTACTACTGCTCGGCTGTGGGGAGAAAAGTATTCGTTTTAGGCCGCATCTAAACGTGAAACAAGCAGATATAGACCAAGCGATGCTTATCGTTGAGCAATCGCTGCATGCGTAAAAAAATTGGAACAGCTTCAACAGCCTCCGCACAGCGGGCTGCTGAAGTTGTTAATTCGGTGACTCCAAAAGTGCGGTGATAGACTGTTTAAAGCGGGTTCGGACACCTTGTCCATCTTTCTTGGCGGGTGTCCACTTGGGCGATTTCTTCATCACGCGCAACGCCTCCGCTGCAAATTCGGGGCTTATCTTGCTTTTGTTCACGATCTCCACATCACACACGCGCCCATCTTCGCACACGGTAAACTCCATCACGGCAGTCTGCCGCAGTCCATAGTCTACATAGGACGTACTATCGATGCTCTGAAGCAGATCACGCACATTTAGATGTTGTTGTACAAACCTATTCCATCCACGAACGCCGCCCCTAAACTGCGGATAAGTATCTACCGAGGTTACTATAGCGGTATCGGGCATGGATTGCGCATGAACCCAGCAAGACGCAACCAATAGAAAAAGAAAAATTGTCCATTTTTTCATCCTAACCTCCTATTACCCAAAGATAAGGAAGATTTACGCCTTCGCCAAATCCACATCCTGCCTAAAGTATCCCTGATCATCACGTATGAAGCTCATCGGGTTATCCGGATTTTTAATAATCTCAAACAGCGTAAAACCCCAAGGTTTCCAAAAATTTTCCAAAACCTGTCCATATGTTTTCACCTGCCAGTTGTCAAAGATTGGCTTCATGGTCCAGTCGTTGAGTGGCATAGGCTCTACATACACCTTGCCGGGAGTTTCCATATAAGTGTATTCGGGCAAACGATTAAAAAGGTAGGCAGAATAAAAATAACGGGCACAGATTTCTTCAAACTGTATGGGATGCAATCGCTGATTGGCAACAGCCTGCAGTATCTCTTCATGATAGATGGCATGTGTACCATTATCCTGCAAGGTGGCTATAATCGCAAAATCGTTCATCCTGAACGAAAAGATAAGCGTATTAATCTCGTCGCGGTAATTGAAGTTTTCCGTGGCATTATCTACCGGAAGGATCAAAACGGAGAATGGGTTCCGATGTTCGAACTCCATCGCCGTGCGGATAGACTGCAGCATAAAATGCAAATTCCGAAATTTATGTACCAAGGCCTGTGAAAAATTCATGGGCTCGCCGCTCAACATCGCTTGCCGCACGCCCGATTGAATTTCATTAAATACTACGCCATATAGGATCTTAGCTACCCACTGAAAAAGCTGCACCTGAGATAGCTGCTTAACGGCATCATAACCTTGCTGCATCGCTTTTTCCACGTCAGCTTCGAGCTGTTCGAATAAAGCTGCCGTATCCGCCGAACAAGGAAGTTTGAGCGCCTTATAGGTCACGATATTCTCATCCAGCATCTTGAAAGGTTTCTCTTCCAGATCAAATTGCCTCATCATCCATAATGGGAAGACCTGAATCTGCTCATCGCGTGATTTCAATGCTTGGCCCGAAAGAAAACAGGTATCATTATCGAATTTGAAATCCAAAAACGGATTATACAGTGTAGCTGCCATAGGGGGCAAAGATATTGCTTTTCAGAAGTGCATTTGTTTGTTTGAGGTCAATTTTGCTAGCGGAGAAGACCCCAGCTAGCCTACATTCACCTTAAAATCCTGAAAAACCAAACTGCCGTCCAATACTTGACCTTCTTTGGTACGAAGCCCCTTCAAGACCGATGTTTTCCCTTTCTCGAGCAAATTTTTCATTTCCTTCTCTTCCAAGAACACACCGTTCAGCGTTCGCCAAATCTTAAAGTCACAGCCTCGTGCATAGTGATCGCACTGCGCCACCTTATCGTATAGCTGGATAAGGCCAGGCTCACATTTAGGGCATTTTATCTTCCCCTTCTGCAAAGGCTTAACCTCCTCTTGCTGTATTGCTATACGCAACTGCAGCAATTCTTTAGTTATCTTGATGGTGTAATCCTTGATATGCTTCATGAAGATATCATAGGACACCTTGTTTTCGCGCATCTCCTCCAGTTTCTGCTCCCATTTTCCGGTTAGCGTTACTTTTGCAATGGATCGGTCCTTCACCAAATTATAGACAGCCAGTCCCTTTTCTGTTGGGATGAGCTTCTTCTTCTCCCGCTTGATGTAGTCGCGTTGAAACAAGGTTTCGATAGTAGCGGCACGCGTTGCAGGTGTACCCAAACCACAATCTTTCATAGCTTGGCGCATCTCATCATCTTCGATTTCCTTACCCGAAGTTTCCATGGCCTTCAGCAAGGAAGCTTCCGTATGGATTGGCCTCGCTTTCGTGAAACGTTCGGCGAGCTCGAGCGATAGAATCTCCAAGAGCTCCTCGGCGCTAAGACGTGGAAGCTGTGCATTTTCATTATCCTGATCGTCGGTATTTTTATCCTCATCCGGCAATTCCACCTGATCGGCGGAAAGGCGCCATCCGTACTGCTTGATCACGGTACCTTTAGCAATCAGTTCAACACCCTGCGCATCGATGGTCACGGTAGTGATATCCTTAATACATATCTCTGAGAAGCTTTCTACCATGCGTTTGGCGATCATATTATAGATATGTTGCTGCTCCTTCAACATGGGGCCTGGCTTTTCATCGGTTACCAAGAGCGCGTGGTGATCCGTCACCTTTTTATCGTCTACCGATCGCTTATTTAATTTAGCTCCGATAAGATTACGGCTGATGGTCGCAATCCCCTCCTCTGCGGTATCGGCCAGATGCTGAAAGAGTTTGTCTATTTCCTCAAAAACATCCTCACCGATATAGCGTGATCCCGTACGCGGATAGGTGATGACTTTTTTCTCATAGAGCGTTTGGGCAATGCTTAATGTTTGATCGGCCGAATAGCCGTATTTTTTGTTAGCATCTTGCTGTAGAGAGGTGAGATCGAACAACAAGGGAGGCGGTTCTTTAGTCTCCTTTGCCTCTACCTTGACCACTTTGGCTTCCGACCCTACCGTGATCTTCGCTACAGCCTGTTCTGCATCCTCCTTCTTATCGATCTTGTTGGAGGTGGCCTTAAATTTTATGTTGTCCTTCTCGAATCCGGCCTGTATTTTATAGAATGCCTGCGGTTTGAAATCCTTGTTCTCCAGATAACGGGAGCATATCATCGCCAAGGTAGGTGTTTGCACGCGACCAAGCGACAGCAAGCCCTTGTTTCCGGCAGCCAAGGTCAGCGCCTGCGTGGCATTAATGCCGATCAACCAATCGGACTCCGATCGTGAACGTGCAGACATATAAAGGCTATCGTATGCTGTCCCTTCTTTCAGGTTGGCAAAGCCCTCTTTAATGGCTTTATCGGTCTGCGAGGAAATCCACAATCGCTTAAACGGAACTTTCGAATTCAGGAAATAGTAAATATTCCGAAAGATCAATTCTCCTTCGCGCCCAGCATCCGTGGCTACGATAATTTCTTCGGCTTCCTCTAAGAGGCGTTTGATGGTATTAAGTTGTTTGACGGCCCCCGCATCATCGATTTGCTTGCCGTCTCTTTTTACCTTTTTCGCTTCCAAGCGAAAGCTCGTGGGCACGATAGGCAGATTAGACACCGACCATGTCGCATAGCCATAGGCCTGTGGTGTGCACAGCTGCACTAAGTGGCCGAAAGCGTAGGTGAATGCATAGCCATTGCCGGCGATATATCCATCCTTCACCTCCTTGGCACCCATAACGCGCGCTAGATCTCTCGCCACCGATGGCTTTTCCGCAATAACGACTTTCATTTGGTAAATTAAACGTAAAAATAAAAAAGCTGCCTATCCAGATCAAAGGGGCTGGCAAAGCTGCAACATAAAATTTATTTGTTAGGATCTACCTAATCCAACGAGGGAATAGATATACCCTTAATTTTTCGGTAAAGATCCACGGCATACACATCCGTCATGCCGGACACAAAGTCCAACACGGCTCTAATCTTTGCATAGGCCTCGTTACTATCGGTATGAAACTGCTCGGGAATCATCGCGACCAATTTTTTATCAAACATCGTTTTGTTGGTTTTTAGATAGGCCGGCACAAATTCTTCCAAAAGTGCATTCATCACCTTGTAACCAGCAATCTCAATCTGCACTACCGTGGGCGCATTATAGATCTGCGCAACCGACAGCTTGGATATTTTCTTCATCTGCTCCACAATAGGAGCATCCAACGCATCGATCAGTGCACTTTCAAAGCTACCCGCCAAAAACTTGTCTTGGTTTTTCGCGAAAACTTTAGCGCAGCCGTGTATAAGTGTATTGATTGCTTTTGCACGCAGCAGCTCCACCCTACTCCCCGTATCGGTCAAGCCATCCAGTCGAGCACGGAGATCTTCGCCGCCGCATAAGGGAAGCAACAACTCTTCAACTTCTTTGTAAGCGAGTATCTTAAGGTGATGGGCATCTTCCAAATCGATGATATTATAACAGATGTCATCTGCAGCCTCCACAAGATAAACCAGTGGATGGCGCAGGTAACCGTTTGGATTCGTCGGATCCTTCTCAAGCCCCAGTTCTTCCGCGATCTGCACAAAACTTGCTGCTTCGCATTCAAAGAAACCATATTTCTTACGGTGATGGTTTCCCTTGATGTGACCATCGCTTGCCGCACAGGGATATTTGACAATAGAAGCCAAGGTTGAATACGTTAAGGCATATCCCTTTTTATCCTTTCCATTAAAAGGATGTGTCAAGATGCGTAACGCATTGGCATTGCCTTCGAAATGTGTCAAATCTGCCCATTCCTTTGACGTCACATGCTCTTGATATTTTCGTCCCGCGCCTTCAGTAAAGTAGGAAGATATTGCCGCCTCTCCGGAATGTCCAAATGCAGGATTTCCTAGATCGTGTGAAAGACAAGCCGCGGAAATTATGTTACCCACCTCCTGCAGAAATGGACATTCCGTATCGATAGCTGGGTTATCCTTTTTCATGAGGTTGTAGAAAAGCCTGCCCAAAGAACGTCCCACGCTGGCCACTTCTAAACTATGGGTGAGTCGATTGTGCACAAAAACAGCTCCCGGCAAAGGAAAAACCTGCGTTTTATTTTGTAGTCTTCGAAACGGAGAGGAAAAGATCAGTCGATCGTAATCGCGCTGAAATTCCGAACGGGCATCGAGATGATCATTTACCTCCCTATGCTCATACCCCCACCGCTTTGCGGACAGCAATTGTTTCCAATTCATGTAAACTATAGATTTTTGTGTGCTAGCAAATATACCATTTCTAAACTGGAGGTGCGGCAAGCATTTTTGCAAAGGGTTACTTTCCCTTGCAGAAGACAGCATACCGTAATGTCCCCATCCGCATAGAACAAACTGATAGCGAACAAGAAACAAGAGCTGTAGCACTTCCAAAAAAGACTTTTGTCACTTTGCTTTTCCTTCTCGGCTGTATTGCGTATTTTTAAAAAATATCTACACACAAATACCATGACATATAAACTTCCGCACCCGGCAGATTTCGAACATAAAATTGATGGCAAAAACACCCACCTGATTGTCCTTAAAAACCGATCGGGTATGCAGGTTGCTTTTACCGATTATGGTGCTCGGATTGTGAGCATTTTAGTTCCCGACAAATTCGGCGAACTCCGCGATGTCGTATTAGGCTTCAACAGCATCCAAGAATACCTAAGCGCGGATGAACAATACCACGGCGCAACGATTGGGCGCTACGCAAACCGCATTGCCCATGGTCAATTTGAGTTGGACGGCAAAAACCACGTGCTACAACAGAACAATGGCAGAAACTGCCTACATGGCGGACCTACGGGATTTCATACAAAGGTGTGGGACAGACAGGTATCCATGGAAAAGAAGGTCGATTTTTACTATGTATCCGCCGACGGTGAAGAGGGCTTCCCAGGAACATTAAAGGTCTGCGTGTCCTATGAACTGACAGATAACAACGAGATCAGGATTCAATACAAGGCGGAAACGGACAAGGCTACGCCCGTAAACCTGACCAACCACGCTTACTTCAACCTCAATGGTGAGGGCCACAGCGATGTGTTGCAACATATATTACATATACCGTCAACACATTTTATCGCCATCGACGAACATCAGGTTCCTTTGGGCACCGAAACAGCAGTTGATGAAAGTGCATTCGATTTCCGTACACCGAAAAAAATTGTAGACGACCTGAACAAGGAGGAAGAACAGCTACGAATGGGCAATGGCTACGACCATACTTTTGTGAATAAGCAAACCTTTTCCACAGCAGCGGCGTCGGCCTATTCGGAGCTATCGGGCATCAAGCTCGACGTACTAACGACAGAACCGGGTGTACAGCTTTATACAGGAAACTTTTTGACAGGCAACGACAAGGGAAAATCGGGGGGCACCTATTTTTCGCGCAACGCTTTTTGTTTTGAGACACAACATTATCCAGACAGTCCAAACCAAGCGCTTTTCCCATCCACGATCCTACAACCTGGAGAAGTATTTGAATCGCAAACGATCTACAGGTTTTCAATAAAAAAGGAGATTTAAAAATCTCCTTTTTTATTGAACCAGTGTATCGAGTGCGTTCTTGACCTTATCGAAGCCAAAAGAAGCCTTTACCTCATTGAACATACGCACGATCTGTTCGTTGCATAAGTTACCGATACTACCTTCGTGTGTATGATGCACCTCTTTTGCGGGCTGGAAAGTTCCATTTTCAATGGCCAAGCCGATGTTACGGTAGGCCTCCCGGAAAGGAATGCCCTGCAACACTTCATTGTTGACAACCTCGACGCTAAAAAGGTAATCGTACTTTGGATCGTCTAAGATATTATCTTTAACTGCAATATGCTCCAGCATGAAGGTAGCGATTTCCAAACACTCGCTTAACGATTGAAACGACGGAAACAGATTTTCCTTCAGCAACTGTAGATCGCGGTGATATCCTGAGGGCAAGTTTGTTGTCATCAGCGCAATTTCATTGGGCAGCGCCTGAATTTTATTGCATCTGGAGCGTATCAGCTCAAAAACGTCCGGATTTTTCTTATGCGGCATAATACTGGATCCCGTAGTTAGGTGCGCTGGGAACGATATAAATCCAAAATTTTGGTTGATAAACATGCAGACATCCATCGCAAATTTAGCTAATGTGGCCGCCACGGCGCTCATGGCTTGGGCAAGGATACGTTCGGTTTTTCCACGCCCCATCTGCGCGTACACCACATTATAGTTAAGGTCATCAAAACCCAAGAGCTCCGTAGTCATACTGCGGTTTAATGGAAAGGAGGAACCATAACCTGCCGCTGAACCCAGCGGATTTTTATTACATATCTTCCAAGCTGCTTTCAACAACTCGAGGTCATCCACCAAGCTTTCCGCATAAGCGCCAAACCACAATCCAAAAGAAGAGGGCATCGCAATTTGCAAATGCGTATAGCCAGGAATAAGCACTGATTTATGTTCTTCACTCAACGCGATCAACTTATTGAAAAGAGACTCAACAAGCAGCACGAGATTCTCAATTTCTGAACGAAAGTAGAGTTTGAGGTCGACAAGTACCTGATCGTTCCGAGAACGGCCGGAATGAATTTTCTTGCCCGCTTCGCCAATGCGCTCCGTCAAGAGCATCTCCACCTGCGAATGTACGTCCTCCACCGAATCATCGATGATGAAATTACCGGCCGTGATGTCTGCGTAGATATTTTTAAGCTCTCGCTGCACAGCTAGCAAGTCATCTGTAGGCAAAAGCCCTATTGTGTTCAACATCTTTGTATGCGCGAGCGATCCCAACACATCAGCTGCGGCAAGCTGCAAATCCATAGCACGATCGTTGCCTACGGTAAATGTTTCCACAAACTTGTCTACATTGATGTTCTTTTGCCAAATCTTCATTGCTGTATGGTTTTATGCTAAAAAAAGGAAATGTCTTGTTAAGCGAACTTTCCGAGGCTCAAATTTACTATTCTTTAGCAAATAATCGTCTAGCTGTTTTATGCATTATCATATTTTTCCAGCAACAGGGCTCTAGGTACTTCACAGAAAAAATGCACAATTTACTGAAAAAACTCGCCGTGACACATTCCTAAAAAAAATGGCAGAATTCAATAAAGTGTCTCAAAACGCCAAAAACACAATAAAAAAGTAACCACTCACTTTTTTTTAAAAAAAGTCTTTGCGTGAATATATTATATACCTATGTTTGTAGAAGTAAGGGGAAAATGGAAGAAAGAAAATAAAGACAGTGAGTTTATACTCACACTTTATTTGCCAAGGCTAGACAAACTAAAATGTGATAGACGAAGGTCTTAAATCTTGAAAAAATACAGCTAACCATTTATAAACTAATTTTGTTCTGAAAGCGTATCTCGACCTGTGATACGCTTTTTCTTTTGATGTGTAGTCCGGCATTAATTTATATCTTTGTATTTGGTAGCAGAACACTTTATTCATTTTTAAAGCGTAAATAAAAACAAAAAAGCTATGGGAACAGAAAGTAAGCGACAACAACGGTTTGCGGGTGTGATACAACAGGATCTTGCAGAGCTTTTCCAACGTGAGGGTAATGCATGGGCTCCCGGTGCATTTATTACGGTTACACGCGTTCGGATGACTCCGGATTTGGCTATAGCACGGGTATACCTGAGTTTCCTGAACACCAAAACAGCCAAGGACGATCTCGGAAACATACAAAGCAAGACCAATGAAATTCGCTACAAATTAGGAACACGCATCAAGAATCAGGCACGGATCGTACCGCAGCTGGAATTCTTTTTGGATGATACCAACGAGTACGTCGAACATATGGATAAACTCTTTGACGAAATCAGTAAAGAACCAAGACAACCAGATTAACATCTGGTTTTTTGCTTTTATGCTCCTATGCCCTACCGACTGGACGAACGATTGACTTTTCCGCATCCATCCCTTGCTGATGAAGATGGTCTTTTGGCCGTTGGTGGCGACCTGTCTTCCGAGCGCCTGTTACTTGCCTATGAGCATGGCATATTTCCTTGGTATTCGGATGAGACACCTATTTTATGGTATGCGCCAACAGAACGGTTTGTGCTCTATCCCGATGAAATAAAGATCAGCAAAAGTATGCGGCAGTTTATGCGCCACAGCAGGCTTACGGTTCAGGTAGACCAATGCTTTCAGGAGGTTATCGCAGCTTGCGCCAGCAAGGCTCGTGTGGGTCAGGATGGCACTTGGATCACAGAAGACATGCAAAATGCCTACATCAAGCTACACGAACTAGGCTTTGCGCACAGCGTTGAAACCTATGATGAAAACGGACACCTTGTCGGCGGCCTATATGGCATACAGGTCGGGGGCGTATTTTGTGGGGAGAGCATGTTTTCGCATGTCGCCAATGCTTCCAAACTCGCCTTTATACATCTTTGCCAGCATGCTGACCTCCAATTAATAGATTGCCAAGTGTACACCGATCATCTAGCCTCACTTGGCGCAAAGATGATCTCTGGCGATGTTTATTATGACCTTTTACAACAACAAAACCTAAACCCTCATGCCTTTTAAAGAACATTTTGATATCCCAACGGACATAACCTACCTAAACACACCGGGCAATGGCGTATTGCCTCGTCAAGTGCATCAGTGGAGATCTGCTCGAGAACAGTCGTTTTTTGACTTGAACAGCCTGCTCAGGGATCAACAGGCCGACCTAATCAATAGCGTTCGAGACAGTCTCGGAAATACTTTTGGAGCGCAAGCACAACAGGTATTCTGCACGCCAAACTTTTCCTTTGGCTATAGTACCTTACTCGACTTGCTACCCAAGGAGACTACCTTCCTACTTTTGGACGAGGACTATCCATCCTTAAATTATCCGATCATCAGCCGTAATTTTTCCTATCAGCGTATTCCGTTGAACGCCCAACTGGAGATGAACATACGGGAAGCGGTAACGCAGCATAAACCGGACGTACTAGTTTTGAGCATGATCCAGTATATCAATGGCATCAAAATAGACCTAAACTTTATCAAAGAACTGAAGCATGACTTCCCACAACTGCTCATCATCGGTGACGGAACACAGTATTTTGGGACCGAACCGTTTTCGTTTATCGAATCGGGGTTCGATGCTGTGGGTGGTAGCGGCTATAAATGGCTTTTATCTGGATTTGGCAACGGCTTTTTAATGCTCAGCGATCAATTTATAGAATTTTTACAGCGGGTGATTGGCGCAATAGCGCGCCCCAAGGAGGCCATGTGGGCAGGAAAATCCATGCTGCAAACATTTTTTGAGCCAGGGCACCAAGATACATTGAGCCATGGCACTTTAGGGCAGTCCTTGGCATTCTTGAATAGCTTGGGATTGGAGGCTGTAGGAAAACACATCCGTGATTTATCGCAACTGGCTCATGAGGAGCTGAACAAGCGGCAATTGCTGTTACCCGAAATAGCGGCTCGCACGACCAGATCGAGCTTGATCAACATACAGATTTCACCAGCGCACTATACTACGCTTATGGAATCTGGGGTGAAGTGCTTCCCGCGTGGTAGCGGCATTCGAATAGGTATACACCTGTACAACACAGAAGATGACTTGGATCGCTTATTGCAGATCATCGATCGTCTTTAATACATAAAAGAAAATACGATATATGAAATATAAAATTGGCGACTTGGTTCGCTTCGTTGACGAACCGATCGAGGGGCACATTACCTCTTTTCAAAAGAACGACATTGTTGGTGTGACGGACGAATCGGGCTTTGAGATACCGGTCTTGGTCAGCAAGATAACCCTTGTACACGGCAACATGCGTCGCGCCGACGATGAGGAAGCGCCGCGCAGTTCGGCAACAAGCAACCAACCCTTTGTGGAACGGGGTATCTATTTGGGTGTTGATGGCGAGCAACGTGACGGACTGGCTAAATTTTTTATTGTTAACCACAGCTCCTTCGAATTACTGGTGAGCATTGCTGAAATCAGCGGAAATAAAACAACCGGTGTATTTGCAGAAAAAATACCGCAACAAGATTTTGTACAGTTCTACACCGCGAATTTCAACAGTGTGGGCAAATGGCCTACTTTTGATATTCAAATCTTGCGCCATAGCGGACAGCCGCGTCTTTCGACAGCACCGATAAGAAAGGAGTTTCGCGTGAAACCGATGGATTTAATCTTATCGAAGGAGCAGGACCCTATTATGGATACGAAAATATGGCGGTTCGAGCTGGACAAGCCGGAAGAAAATATCGGGTTGGATAAGTTGAAAGATCATTTCATCAGCCACCGGCCCAACAAACGCTAGTGTTGGTGTTTCCATTAGATACAAAATGCCCGTCAAGACTATGTTCTCGACGGGCATTTTGTATCTGCTGATAGCAAACGAGCTAGGCTTCCGCTGTCTTCTCCGGCTCCGCTTGGGCGACGACCGTCTTCTTTACCGATACCAGCATAACCAGCGCACCAAAAAAGAGGAAAAACCAACCCCATCTCAGATGCAAGGTGGACGACAGCAGATTATCAACAAACTTCATCCCAAAATAATTATTGATCTTGAAGTAGACGGCGACGAATCCCAAAACGCACCAGCCTAGATAAATCTTGGTGCAAAGGCGGTAGAAACTTACTTTTCGCAAGAAGAACGCAAGTACACACAGCGCCAGCAGGCCGTAGGTGATGAAAAACAAACTGGCATCCGTTTGATATAGATTCCAATTCCCTTTTATAGGTACTTTGAGAAAAGGGAGAAATAGTGGTGCCAATGCGGAAACAAAGATGCCTACTAGGGCCATGGGTTTTCGAAGGATGTACATATTGATACTAAATTTTCTATGCAAAGATTTAGAATTCTTTGTCCATTTTATAATAGTTTGTTAAAAAAACAAGAGAAAAATAAGTTGCCTAGATCACATATTCATCAGCCACGATGTGATTGATATCACAACAATGGAGAGACACAAACACTAAGTACTAAAAATCAACACTTTAACAAAAATTTAACATTATTTAAAATCATTCTAAATTCTTCGTATTGACAGATTTTTGACAGAAAAGCCTTTGCTTTCATCTACATTTGCAGGGAGAAATTATAGAGCAAGATAGGCTTTGAAGAATTTAAAAGTTATAGCATTTACCCACAAGCACGTCGAATTAAAAGACTTGGGCAATTTGGTCATCTGCAACGAGGAGTTGGAAGAACGCTTAATTAACCTAAAGAATAGCTTAGATATTCCGGAGATTTTTTACATCGCTACGTGTAACCGTGTGGAGTTTGTTTTTTCTGGCGCCCATGAACTCAATGATGAATTCATTGCTAACTTCATGCACCGGATGAACTTTTGTGTTCCCAGCGAGCGCTTGCAATGTTATTTGGGTCAAGTGACGCGATACTCCGGCATGGATGCTTTAACCCATCTCTTCCGTATGTCCTGCTCCCTAGAAAGTCTAGTTGTGGGCGAGAAGGAAATTCTTGCACAGGTACGCCGCGCTTACGAGCGTTGTCGCGAAGCAGGATTCACCGGTGACTATCTGCGCTTGGTGATGGATCGCTTGGTTAAGACAGCGAAGGAGGTGTATACCTATACCAACATCGCACGCAATCCGATCTCGGTGGTTTCCTTAGCTTACCGTAAGCTCAAAGAAACGAAACTTCCCCAAAACGCTCGTATTTTGGTTATAGGCTCTGGAGAGACCAACCAAAATTTGGCGAAATATCTAAAGAAACATCAACATTCCAACTTTACGGTGTTCAACCGCACGTTGGCCAATGCACAAAAGTTGGCAGCAGAGCTTAATGCGGAAGCTTTCCCGCTTTCAGCATTGGGAAGCTATAAAAAAGGATTTGATGTGATGATTGTTTGTACCGGATCTCCCGAGGCCATTATCGACAGCAACCTTTATGAAATGTTGTTGAATGGAGAGACTGACCGTAAAGTGGTTGTAGACTTAGCAATCCCGAACGATGTCGATGCCGATGTTGTGGCAAACTTTCCTATTCATTACATTGAAGTGAGTAGCTTGCAGGCCATCGCCGAAAAGAACAAGCAGGACCGTTACAACGAGTTGGAAAGTGCAGATGCCATCATCCAACAAAATATTCAAGAATTCCTTCCCATCATCAAGCAACGCCGCGTAGAAGTAGCGATGCGCGAAGTGCCCGAGATGATTAAAGAGATTCGCTCTTTCGCCCTTAACGAGGTATTTGCGGAAGACGTGCAAAAGCTAGATCCCCAAGCACGAGCGGTTTTAGAGAAGGTTATCAACTATATGGAAAAGAAATATATCAAAGTTCCGATGGTGATGGCTAAAGAAATTCTCGTAAAAAATTCCCAATCGGAAATCAACTAATTGCTTTCGTCGTTCAAATTGTAGCCTAATTCTGACAATGATAGTCGGGATTGTATGACTATTTGGTTAAATTTGTACGCATTTTCAACACAAAAGTATTAAGAGTGAACAGAAAACTTATCATTGGAACCCGAGGTAGTCAGCTCGCACTATGGCAAGCCAATCATGTCAAAGCGCGTCTCGCAGAAATTGGGGTGGAATCCGAACTAAAAATAATCAAGACACAGGGAGATATTATTCAACATCTGCGCTTGGATAAACTCGAAGGGAAAGGATTTTTCACCAAGGAGCTCGAAGAAGAGTTGCTATCGGCCCAAATCGATTTGGCTGTTCATTCACATAAAGATCTACCTACCGTGAATCCTCCCGGTTTAATCATTGCCGCAGTATCGGAGCGGGAAGATCCAGCAGAGCTTATTATCATCCATAAAGACTGTGTAGACATTAAGAAACGGTTGTCCCTTAAGCATAACGCGTCTGTGGGCACCTCTTCAAACCGCCGTAAAGCGCAATTGCTATCGTTACGTCCGGATTTGGAATTTACCGATCTACGCGGAAATTTGCAGACACGCATCCAAAAATTGCGCGACGAGCAGTACGATGCCATTGTTTTGGCTAAAGCAGGTGTAGCCCGTATCGATATGGATCTATCAGATTTCCATATTGAGGAGATAGCACCTATTGAAGTGGTACCTGCTCCTGCTCAAGGTGTACTTGCCATTCAGATCCGCGAATCAGACGAAGCATTGTTCCAAATCTTACAAGGAATCAATGACGAGGATGTAGCAGGTACGATCGCTGTGGAACGCAAAGTATTGAATATGTTCGATGCTGGTTGTCACGCTCCACTAGGCTGCTATTGCCGCAAAGCAGACCAAGGTGGATACGAAGCTTGGACATCCATTGCGGAGGATAACGAAGATTTTCCCGATAGGCTATATGTGCAGGCTGATAGCACGGAGGGCATGGCTGACTTGATCTTTTCAAAGTTCCAAAAAGGAAGAAAGATGCCTTCCAGCGTTTTTATCACGCGGGATTTGGACAACAATTCTTACTTAGGTCGATATCTTGCTAAACATCAGGTTCAAGTGGACGCACGTTCGCTGATTAAGATCTACCCAACAATCAACAAACTGGATTCTTTTATTTTGAAGCGTGCAGATTGGATATTCTTCAACAGCAAAAATGCGATCGATCACTTCTTCAAACTAGATCCATTGATCCTTAAGCGCACAAAGCTTGCCGTATTGGGCAGAGGTTCGGAAGATGCTTTACGGAAGTATGACCGTGTGGCAGATTTTTCCGGAGACAACCTAGGTATAAAAACAACCGACATAGCAAAAGAGTTTGCCAAGCTGGTAGATGGTCAAACGGTGTTTATTCCCCGTGCAAAAGATTCCCTTATGTCCATACAGCAGGAGCTAACACCGGAAACCAAAGTGATCGACATGCCGATCTATGAAACGGTACTTGAAGAAAACGTCGATAAATCCAACGCCGATGTATTGATCTTTACCAGTCCAAGCAATGTGGAGGCCTACTTTAGGGATAACCTTGTTGACCCTGGGCAGCAGATCATCTGCATTGGTCATTCCACAGCCAAGAGTATAGAAGCTATGGGTCTACGCTATACGCTTCCATTCACACCGGACGAAATCGGTCTTTCCGAAGCTATTTTTGGATTAAACTATTAATTTTACCGAGAGAGCCCTACAAGCTCTCTTTTTACTTATACATGTTATCATATGATGTTACAACGTCCCCGAAGAAATAGAAAATCAGCCGTTATCCGCGATATGGTTCAGGAGCATCACCTCTCGGCATCAAACTTGATCTTTCCGCTATTTATTGTGGAAGGACAGCAACAGAAAACCGAAGTATCCTCCATGCCTGGAATTTTCCGTTATTCGATCGACAATCTTTTACGGGAAGTGGAGAGCTGCTTGAACCTTGGCTTACGTGCCTTCGATCTGTTCCCGAATATCGAGGATTCTTTGAAAGACAAGTATGCAACGGTAAGCTATAAGGAAGGAAACCTATACCTCCGGGCTATTGAGGCTGTAAAGAAAAATTTCCCAGAAGCCTGCATAGTGACCGACGTTGCGATGGATCCCTACAGCTCCGACGGGCATGATGGTATCGTCAAGAACGGAGAGATATTGAATGATGAAACGTTAGAAGTATTGGGAAAAATGTCCTTGGCACATGCTCAGGCAGGTGCCGATATTATTGCACCATCCGATATGATGGACGGACGCATAGGCTATATCAGGTCGCTTTTGGACGCAAACGGCTTTAAACATGTTTCGTTGATGTCTTATACGGCGAAGTATGCTTCAGCATTCTATGGTCCTTTCCGCGATGCATTGAACTCCGCGCCAAAAGCGGGGGATAAAAAGAGCTATCAGATGAATCCTGCAAATTCGAGGGAAGCCTTGATCGAAGCACAGCTCGATATGGAAGAGGGAGCCGACTTTCTGATGGTTAAACCTGGCCTTCCCTACCTAGATATCGTGAAATTACTACATGATAATTTTGATCTGCCGATTGCGGTTTACAATGTTTCGGGCGAGTATGCGATGTTGAAAGCAGCCATAAAGAATGGATGGTTGCAGGAAGAACGAGCTATCATGGAAACCCTATTGAGCTTCAAGCGTGCTGGAGCTACTTCCATCTTAACCTACCATGCCAAAGAAGTTTTGGAAAAAGGCTGGTTGAAAGCATAAAGAAACGATAAATTATAGGAGGGGTACATGTTGTGCCCCTTTTTTGTTGCCCAGCGGGATAAATCGCTAAGCGTAGACACGCGCGCCTTCGTGAGGCAAGTGCGGATTAACCCCTAATTTGCATGAAATACTGACCCAAAAATGAAGTTCTATTTACGAAAATTGGATAACTTAGCGGCTTAAATTTTCGATTATGGCAACACAGCACCAAGATATATCAAGAGCAAAATCGGCCGAGTTATTTGAGAAGGCAAAAAACTTTTTCCCAGGAGGTGTCAATTCACCGGTACGGGCTTTTAAGTCTGTATATGGAACACCGCTATTCATCGAGCGTGGCGACGAAGCCTACGTTTGGGATGCTGATGGCAATAAGTTCATCGATTTTTGTTGTTCTTGGGGTCCACTTATTTTAGGGCACAATAATGCCCAGATACGTGAGGCTGTAGCGGCACAACTGGACAAGGGCTTAAGCTTCGGCGCTCCAACGCGCCTGGAGAATGAACTCGCTGAATTGATTCTTAGTAATAACAGCTATATTGAAAAGCTTCGTTTTGTGAGCTCCGGAACCGAAGCCGTCATGTCGGCCATACGGTTGGCTAGGGGCTATACCAAACGGGACAAGATTGTTAAATTCGAAGGATGCTATCACGGACACTCGGACTCGTTGTTGGTAAAAGCGGGCTCTGGATTGGTCACCTTTGGCGAAACATCCTCCGCGGGTGTTCCCAAATCGTTTGCCGAGGAAACGATTGTGATTGCACTCGATGACAAAAAGGCTTTGGAAGAGGTTTTCATTCGTTTTCCAGATCAAATCGCAGCCGTTATTATAGAAGGCATTCCGGCTAATAATGGGTTGCTTCTTCAAGATCAGGAATACATCCATTTCTTACGGGCGATTACCAAAGAACACGGTTCGCTGCTAATCTTTGATGAGGTTATCACCGGTTTTAGATTGGGCTTTCAAGGTGCCGCGCATCACTATGCTGTACAGCCCGATATCATCACCTATGGAAAGATCATTGGCGGTGGTATGCCTGTTGGAGCTTATGGTGCGTCAAAAGAAATTATGTCCCATATCTCTCCTGATGGAGGCGTGTACCAGGCAGGTACTTTATCCGGTAACCCCATTGCTATGGTAGCCGGTATAGCCACCCTGACACAACTCGCGGCTTCAGGGTTTTACGATAAGCAAGAGCAAACTACGAAAGACTTTGTTGAGACACTACGCAACTACATTGCCGATAAAAATTATGAAGTACAAATCTTTACTGTAGGCTCTATTTTCTGGTTTGCTTTTACTGCGCAGCAACGGATAAGCCGCGCGGAGCAAATAGATCCCCAGTCTATGGAGAAATACAAAATTATGCATCGCGAACTCTTAAATCAGGGAATATATTTTGGCCCTTCCGGATATGAAGTAGGCTTTATTTCCAGTGCACATACCGAGGAAGATCTCGCAACGAGTATTCAGGCGATAAAAAACGCTTTGGACATCGTTTTTCAATAAAGAAAACTTTTTAGAGGCAGGATTGTTAAATAGCAGGTTAATATATAAAATCATTCAAATCAAAAGATATGAAAATGAAGACATTGACAACTGCTTTAGCTGTTCTCGCGGTATCCGCAAGTATTGTATCCTGTAATTCGACAACAAAGAACAGTGAAGGCCAAACCCAAGATTCCACAGCGTTAGCAGACTCTGTTGGCGCTATCGCGGTAAATCCTTTACAGCATTCGAAAGAATTTCCCGGAGCGACGTTAAAGATTGCTTCAATCACTTCCGAAAAGGTAGGAACGGATTCTGCAAAGATTACGGTAAAGTATGACGTGAGTAACTTCAAGCTTACCGAACAGACGGAACATGAACATCATATGGCCAATTCGCATGAAGGACAGCACATCCATTTTATATTGGATAACACCCCTTATGCAGCGCTTTACAAGCCGGAACATAGTGTGACTGTACCGTTGAATTCCG
Source organism: Sphingobacterium bambusae (assembly GCF_033955345.1). Taxonomy (NCBI): domain Bacteria; kingdom Pseudomonadati; phylum Bacteroidota; class Sphingobacteriia; order Sphingobacteriales; family Sphingobacteriaceae; genus Sphingobacterium; species Sphingobacterium bambusae. The sequence continues at coordinate 3,618,736 of NZ_CP138332.1, read as the reverse complement.
AGCATTACCTGATGTCATTCCTGTCTCGCTCCTACCACGAGTCTATCAAAACGCCAGAGGCACATAAATTGGTCAAATTTAAGATCGATGCCGAAGGTAAGCTGACCGAAGAAGCAGCACCGAAAGATATTGCGCTATTTTATAGCCGTCCGAAAGGCGATTATAAGGGTGAAGATACGAAAGCTCTACTTTTGGACTTCTTTATTGCGAATGGTACGTTAGCTGCTGATGGACATCACGTTAAAGCTTCTATTAATGGGCAAGACTTTACACTCGATCAATGGGTGCCTTACGAGATTTTAAATCTTCCAATGGGTGAAACGACGGTTAAATTAACGCTTGTGGATAAGGATGGAAATGCCGTTACCGGCGATAACGTTTCAGTGGAACGTAAAATCAATCTCTCCGCAGAGTAATATTGATAGGCTCAAAACAAAAATCTCCGCACCTAGGTGCGGAGATTTTTGTTTTTTTACAGGTATCTACTAGATTTAAAAACCCACACTTTTCAAATTCAAGCCCGTACGCTCGTCTAGGCCGAATAGCAGGTTCATATTCTGCACAGCTTGTCCAGAAGCACCTTTTAGGAGATTATCTGTCGCATTTAAAATCAGTAGTTGATTACCGTGTTTCTCGAGATGAATAATACTTTTATTGGTATTCACAACCTGCTTCAGATCAATATTCGCTTTACTAACCCAGATAAACGGATGCTCCCCGTAGTAACGTTCATACAATTGGTAAGCCTCCGCTTCACTTAATGCAGATTCTACATAGATGGCTGAAAAGATGCCGCGAGCAAAGTCACCTCGCTGCGGCACGAAATGAATCTTCTCTGCCGCGCGAGCCAAGAGCGATTTTTCAGACGATGGTAAGAAACCAGCTTGTAGCTGATCCAACGATTCCGATATCTCCTGTAGATGTTGGTGTTCAAAAGACTTGTAAGCCGACAAGTTGTTGTTGCGCCAAGAGAAATGCGTCGTTGCACCGGGCTTTTGCCCTGCACCTGTAGAACCCGTTGTCGCATTGATGTGTACCGCATCAGGCAACAGCCCCTGCTGTGCTAAAGGAAGCAAGGCTAGTTGAATATTGGTTGCAAAACATCCGGGATTTGCAATATATTGCGCCGATCGTATACGCTCTTTATTCAATTCTGGAAGACCATAAACAAATTCTCCACCTTGATATGCTGTATTTGCTTTCAAGCGATAATCCTGCGATAGGTCGATAATTTTCACGCTTTCCGCTATGGGATTAGTTTCTAAGAATTTACGTGCATCGCCATGTCCTACACATAAAAACAAGACGTCGATATCCGAATGAAATTCTGCAGAAAACGTAAGTTCCGTATCCCCGAAAAGGTCGTTGTGAACATCATACACTTTGTTCCCAGCGTTTGATGCAGAGTTTGCAAAAACGATCTCGACATGGGGATGATAGATCAGTACACGAAGTAACTCCCCTCCGGTGTATCCCGCCGAACCAATTATACCTACTTTAATTTTGCTCATCATTAAATCATGTTATGCAGCCCCTAGAAAACAAAGAGAGAAACCCTGTTATAGACCTCTCTCCTTGTTGCCCACAGGGCCTACTATAATACTGTTTTTGTAAACGTTAAAAATTCCGTATCAGGATCCTCGATCTGAAATCCCATTTTCCTGTAGAGGCGTTGGGCGGTTACATTTTCGACCTGTGTGGAAAGGCGCACAAAAGTAGCCCCTTCCTGTTTGGCAAACGCTAGCGCCTTTTTTATCAAGCCTTCACCAACACCTTGGCCACGCGCCTTAGCATCCACATATAAATCATTTAAGACCCAATTTTTACTCGTCCTCATCGAAGATAATACCGGATAAAGCTGTGTAAATCCGACAGCTACATCCTCATGGTAAGCAACGAAAATAACCGATTCATTTCCGCTCAGTCGAGCTTCCAAAAATTGCCGGGCACGATCCATATCAGATACCTGCTTGTAAAACACACGATAGGCATCAAAAAGAGGAACCACATCGGCCAAACGATCCAAGGAGATACGAATGATCATCTTTATTTTTCGTTGACTTTATGCCAAATGATCGTTTGGTTACCGAAAATCTTCGCAAAGCCTTTAACATCATCACCGGTATATCCTTTGTTCATTTCGCCGTAACTTCCAAACTTATTGGACATCAGATCGTGATCTGATTCGATACCGATAACGATGAAACGGTAAGGGTGCAATTCGACGATAACACGCCCTGTTACGGCTTCTTGTGAAGAACTAAGGAACGCTTCGATATCGCGCATGACGGGATCGTGCATCTGCCCTTCGTGCATGTAGTTACCATAGAAAGCAGCGATCTGGTCTTTCCAAGACAACTGCCACTTGGTCAAGGTATGTTTTTCCAAGGTATGGTGCGCTTTGATCAGAATCAATGGACCAGCAGCCTCAAATCCCACACGTCCCTTTATACCAATGATGGTGTCACCAACGTGGATATCCCGTCCGATACCATAAGGTTGCGCCAGATCTTGCAATTGCTGGATAACTTTCACGGCACCAATTTCCCTGCCATTGAGGGCAATAGGTTCTCCTTGCACAAAATCGATTGTAACGCGCTGTGGCTCGGTAGCAGAAATTTGCGTTGGCCATGCCGATTCCGGCAGATATTGGTTGGATGTAAGCGTCTCTGCTCCGCCTACAGATGTTCCCCATAGCCCTTTATTGATGGAGTACTTCGCTTTTTCGGCGTTGACCTCTACACCATGTTTGGCTAGGTATTCGATCTCCTCTTCGCGGGAAAGCTTAAGATCACGGATTGGTGTGATGATCTCCACCCCAGGAATCAAGATATTGAAAATCATATCGAAACGCACTTGATCGTTACCTGCTCCCGTAGAACCATGTGCCACACAAGCGGCACCAATCTTCTTAGCATAATTGGCAATGGCTGTTGCCTGACAAACCCGCTCGGCAGAAACCGACAACGGATAGGTTGCATTTTTCAGCACGTTCCCAAAAATCAAATATTTAATCGTATCGCGGTAATAGTCTTCGGTTTCATCAATAACCTGGTGGGATTTTACCCCTAGATCGTAGGCACGCTTTTCTATAGCCTGCAATTCATCATCGGAAAAACCACCAGTGTTGACCACCACCGAGTGTACTTCAAGACCTAGATCTTTGGTGAGATAGATACAACAAAAAGAGGTATCCAAACCACCACTAAACGCCAATACTACTTTTTTCATTTTATATATTAATTATGAAAGCTAAATGTATAGCTTCAAATTTACAAATTATATTCCTTTAATGGCCCCCGTTCCTACCGGAAATACCGCAGCAACGATTTTCTTGGACGACTTCCATAGCTTCGCTTCGATACGTTTAAGCAACGACTGTTTTTTCACGATACGGTCCAATCTTTCTTTGGCTTCCGCACGTCGCTGAATCTTCTCTTTCAGTTCACGCTCTTTTTCCACAGGATCCCAAAGCATGGCCGTGCACATACAGTTTTTACGTTCCTTACTGATGAGGATATCGTAATTGACGCAGGATTGGCACCCCTTCCAAAACTCCTCATCTTGCGTGAGTTCCGAATAGGTAACCGGTTCATAGCCTAGATCTGAATTTATCTTCATAACAGCCAATCCGGTTGTTAGGCCGAAGATCTTGGAATGCGGATATTTCTCGCGAGACAGTTCAAACACCCGCTTTTTGATAGCCTTCGCTAAGCCTACTTTACGGAATTCCGGATTGACAATGAGGCCCGAGTTGGCTACATAATCGCCATGGCTCCACGTTTCGATATAGCAGAATCCGGCCCAACGACCATCCTTATGCAAGGCAATTACCGCTTTGCCATCTTCCATTTTGCGCGCTACGTATTCGGGTTTACGACGTGCTATTCCTGTGCCACGAGCCTTTGCCGACTCAAACATTTCGTCGCAAATTGCCTCTGCATACCCTGTGTGTGCAGCTGTGGCTGGAATGATTAAAAAATCTGAAAGTGTCATCTGAAATGTTGACCTATTAATTTTGCACCGTAGTGCATCAATAAAAGCTTATTATTTAACGATTGAGAAATCACCACGCTGGGTGATTGTCATAGTGGAAGTCGCCTGCCTCGGGATCAAGCTCGAGGCAGAATAGGTCGTCGTAGCCTTAAAACCGGACAGTTGAATGCGTGCTTACCATATAGAAATTCCATGACACGCTTCTTGTGAAGCTGCACCGGACAATCCATATATGCGTTTACGTATTTCATTTATCTGTCTTTCAATCTCTAGACTGCGCAAAAGTAAAAAAATATTTTTTTCTTTTATGCAATCAGCATGTAGTTTTTTTATTAAAAAAACATTAACCTTTCACTCCTATCGCCAATATAATAATAAGACGCTTTATCGGCTGAAAGGTTCAAAAGATGTCAACTTGTTGTCAGGAATGCGGCGTAGTTTTATAAGTCTATCAATTTATGTAATTTTGCGTCACATTTTAAGCACAAAAACATGGTTGGTCCAAGTATTATCTTTTATATTTTCTTTGCTGTCCCTTACATCTTCGTTATGTATTGGTTGGTCAAACAGGACAAGAAAAAGTACGTTTGGGGATTATCGGTCGTGACCGTTATTGCCATCATCGGGATTATCGTCTCGCAAAAGGCTAGTAAGGTGGCTATGCAAAACTACCAACAACACCAAATCGATGCGCGAGAGATAGAAGAAGAGAACAGACTGGATTCGCTCCAAAAGAACAAATAAAGAGGCTAAAACCATGTGGCCTTTGTTTATGACATACTATGAAACAAAGGCCACATGGCTTTTTTTACCTAATCGGAAATCCCTTCCAATTTGAATAGAAAGGCGTAGTTGAGCGCAACATCTTTTAGATAATCAAAACGTCCCGAAGCGCCACCGTGTCCATAATCCATATCCGTTTTCAATAAGATCACATGGTTACCCTTTTTGGTAGCCCGAAGTTTTGCCACCCATTTTGCGGGTTCAAAATACTGCACCTGACTATCGTGCAGACCCGTCGTCACCAACAGGTTCGGGTACTCCTTAGCCTCAATATTCTCGTAGGGAGAATAGGATTTCATATAGTCGTATGCCTGCTTTTCATTCGGATTTCCCCATTCGTCATATTCGTTTGTTGTCAACGGAATGGTTTCATCCAACATCGTATTGACGACATCAACAAAAGGAACCTGGGCGATGACGCCATTCCATAATGATGGCGAGAGGTTGATTATCGCTCCCATAAGCAAGCCCCCTGCACTTCCACCTTGAGCATATAGATGCGACGAACTTGTAAAATTTTCTTGTATCAAGAACTGCGCACAATCCACAAAATCGGTAAAGGTATTTTTCTTGTGCATCATTTTACCATCCTCATACCACTGCCTTCCCATTTCCTCGCCACCGCGAATATGTGCTATCGCATAGACAAAACCTCTATCCAACAAGCTCAACCGAGCAGAACTGAAGGTTGGATCCATCGACATTCCGTAGGAACCATAGGCGTAGAGTAGCAAAGGAGCCTTTCCATTTTTTTCAAAGCCTTTTTTGTAGACCAATGATACGGGAATTTTTGTTCCGCCGGCCGTCGTGGCAAACAGACGCTCGGTAACATAGTCTTCTGCATGATATCCACCAAGAACCTCCTGCTGTTTCTTGAGCGTCTTCTCTTTGGTCTGCATATTGTAGTCGAAGGTTGAGGAGGGGGTAACCAAGGACGTGTAGCCATAGCGCAGCACTTGACTGTCATATTCTTCATTTATGCTGGGGTAGACCGTATATGCAGCCTCACCGAAATCTAAGTAATGCTGCTTATTGTCTTTCAACGATCGTACGGCCATCTGTGTGAGTCCGTTTTTGCGTTCGGACACTACAACAAAGTCCTTGAATTCATCCAATCCAGCCACCAAAACATCTGCCCGATGTGGGATAACATCTTTCCAGTTCTCTTTGGTCGTTTTGTCCAATGGACATTCCACCACTTTAAAATTCTTGGCTCCATCATTTGTCAATACCAAAAAACGATCGGCCAGTGGCGTAACGGAATACAAGACGTCTTTCCGGCGAGGCTGAAAAGATGTAAAGGCTGCATCCGGGGTATCAGCGTTCAGTATGAACACCTCGGAAGAAAGCGTCCCTCCTGAATAGATCATAATGTAGCGTCCGTTTTTGGACTTTTCGACACCGATATAATTGGTATTATCCTGTTCGTCATACACAACAGGATCTACCTTGCTGGATGTGCCCAACAAATGGCGCTTAATCTTTTCACTAAGTAAAGTGACCGCATTTTTCGAGGTATAAAACAATGTTTTGCTATCGTTCGCCCAAGTAGCTTCTCCCTCCGTGCGGTCGATTCTATCGGCTAGCAGGGCGCCAGTCTCCAGATTTTTGACATATATCGTGTATTCTCTGCGCGATACCGTATCCACCCCAAAGGCAAGCAGTTTGTTATCTGGGCTTACAGAAAAACCAGTGGCGGCATAGTATGGGTGTCCTTCGGCTAAGGCATCAATATCCAACAAAACTTCCTCTTTACCATCTAAGCTACCTTTCTTGCGACAAAACTTATAGTACTGCTTACCTTCATCGGTACGCGTATAATAGTAGTAACCGTTTTTCAAATAAGGAACGGATTCATCTTTCTCCTTTACGCGGCCCTTCATCTCTTGAAACAAGCGTTCTTGAAGTCCCTCCGTATCCTTCATCATAGTGGCAGTATACTCGTTTTCTGCGGTTAAATATGCTAGAACCTTGCTCGAGTCCGGACCTTTCTTAAAATAATCGTTCATCCAGTAATAATCATCCTGCACGGTATCCCCATGTATTACGCGTTCATGGTTTTTCTTTTCTGCGACAGGCGCAGAAGCATCAGGCCAACTCGCCAAATGCGCTATTTTCTTATCGGAACATGCTATTGCCATAGCGCCAATAATAATCATATAGTTCCACTTTTTATACATAACAATCGATTTTACCTTTAAAGTTAATGTAAAAAGAATATGGATTTATCTTTTTTTAACAACATCTGCACGGTACTTGCATTATATTTGTTATTGACGAAACAAAAACAAATGATTGAAACAATGAAAATTTGTGCCTTCCTAGGTATGAGCCTACTCCCTATTTTGGGCAATGCACAATCAAAAAATACAAATCCGCCCAACTGGTACAATTTGGATTACCAAGCAGATGGCGTGCGTGGCATCAGCACGGAGAAAGCGTATGAGTTACTGAAAGGCCGTAAATCTACGCCGGTTGTTGTCGGTGTTTTGGACGGAGGCGTTGATTACAAGCATGAAGACCTGAAAGAGGTGATGTGGACCAATCCCAAGGAGACTGCGGGCAACGGCAAGGATGACGATGGCAACGGCTATATCGACGATGTCCACGGATGGAATTTCATTGGTAACGCCAATGGTGAGAACGTACATTACGACAACTTAGAAGTAACACGACTAATCCGCATCTACGAACCAAAATACATTTCCGTATTACCATCGACAGTGCTCGGCGAAGCAGAGCGTCGTGAATTTGTAGCCTATCAGAAGATGGTGGGAGACTATACCAGTAAATTGGATCAAGCCAATTTTGGAAACGTCAACTACGGCCGTTTGAAAGAAGAAGTCGATGCGATGATCAAAAAAATGGGCAAAGATGTGAAAGATGTGACCAAAGCAGATTTTGATCAGTATAACGCCACCTCCGATCGGCAAAAGATGGCACTGCGCATGGCCAAGCGTGAACTGGCCAACACCAGCTTTGACAAATTCTACAAAGATCTGGAAGAGGGTGTCAAGTATTTCAGTGCACAGACCGAATATCACCTAAACAAGGCTTATGATTCGCGGAGCATCGTGGGCGACAATTACGACGACGCTAGCGAACGAAACTATGGCAATGCCGATATCAAAGGACCGGACGCCGACCACGGAACACACGTTGCAGGTATCATCGGCGCAAAACGTGACAATGGTGTCGGTATCAACGGCGTAGCCGACAATGTACAGATTATGGGCGTTCGCTTGGTTCCTGACGGTGACGAGCGTGACAAGGATGTAGCTAACGGGATTCGCTATGCCGTGGCAAATGGTGCGAAGGTGATTAATATGAGCTTTGGAAAAGGATATGCCTACAATAAAAAGACCGTAGACGATGCTGTGAAATATGCGGAAGAGCATGATGTATTGTTGGTACACGCTGCCGGAAATGACTCGAAAGACAATGACATCGTGAAGAACTACCCGATGAAATACTATACCGATAGTTTGGGCGCTATCTTGGGAGAAGCAAGCAATTGGATTACGGTTGGCGCCACATCATCTGGTCTTGATGACGACCTATTAGCCAGTTTCTCTAATTACGGCTACAAATCGGTGGATGTATTCGCACCGGGCGTCAAGATCAACTCGACGATGCCCGAGTCTACCTATAAGGAACAGGATGGCACGAGTATGGCTGCACCAGTTGTTGCTGGACTAGCCGCTCTATTACGCTCCTACTACCCCGAGCTATCCGCCAAGGAGGTGAAGGATATTATCATAAAATCCGTGACCAAAGTAGATGAAAAGGTCAAAGTAGAAGTGGATGGATCATCGAAAAAGGTATACTTGGCGGAAATCAGCGTGTCTGGAGGAATTGTAAACGCAAAAAAAGCCATTGAAGAGGCTGATAAATACCTTCAGAGAAAAAAGTAAAAAAATGTTAAATCGAATATAATATATATTTCTATCTTGCGTTTTATAAGTACTTAATTAAAATAAAACGCTTATGGTAGAATACTTTACACAAGATGAGCATGATACTAAATTAAGCGAAGCGAAGGTGGCTATGGTGGAAAAGGTCGATGAAATCTTTGAAGAAAATTTAAGATCCAGTCTTACAAAACTGGAGAAATCACCTAGCGCACGAACGATCGAGCAAATTTTAAATTACTCGAAAAGCTTAAAAAAGTAACATGGCAAAGTCTCTAACAACATTAGAGACTTTGTTTTTTTTGGAGAGTTTTGAATATCTTTGTTCATGTTAAAGAAAGAGCGATACCGGGAGTTTGTCGAATATTTTTCCACGCACAACCCCGAGGCACAAACCGAGTTAAACTATAGCAATCCCTACGAACTACTGGTGGCCGTTATTCTTTCTGCGCAATGCACGGACAAGCGCATCAACCAAATAACACCTGCCCTTTTTGATCGTTTTCCCGAAGTGGATGCCTTAGCGGCGAGTAGCGTCGAAGAGATATTTTCCTACATTAGATCGGTGAGTTATCCCAACAACAAAGCGAAGCACTTGTTGGGTATGGCCCAAAAACTGATTGCGGAATTTCAGGGAGAGGTTCCCGAGAAAGTCGAGGACTTGGTGAAGCTGCCCGGCGTGGGGCGAAAAACGGCCAACGTAATCTCTTCGGTGGTGTTTAACAAGCCCGCCATGGCTGTGGACACCCATGTTTTCCGGGTCAGCAATAGACTGGGTTTAACAAGCCGAGCCACAACTCCCCTTGCCGTGGAAAAGCAACTGGTCAAATTTCTACCGAAAGAAACCATCGCTATTGCCCATCATTGGCTCATCTTGCATGGCCGATACATTTGCTTGGCACGAAAGCCAAAATGCGAGATATGCCCGATCACCTATTTTTGCAAATATTTTGAGAAGACCTATCAACAAAAAGCAGGATAGAAAAAAATAAAACTAACATTATTAGTAAAATAAATTTTTGATTTGAAATTTTTATTGTACTTTTGAGGTGTAAATACTAAAAATATGAGTAACGCAGATAAATTAAAAGCTCTACAGCTTACTTTAGATAAATTGGAAAAATCATATGGTAAGGGTACCATTATGAAGCTAGGTGATTCGGCGGTAGAGCCAATCGAAGCTATCTCCACAGGCTCTTTAGGACTAGATATCGCCTTGGGCATCGGCGGCGTTCCGAAAGGTCGTATCATCGAAATCTATGGTCCTGAATCATCGGGTAAGACTACATTGGCAACGCACATCGTTGCTGAAGCACAGAAAAAAGGAGGCATTGCAGCCGTGATCGATGCGGAACATGCTTTCGATAAGTACTATGCCCAAAAATTAGGTGTTGACGTAGAGAATCTATTGATCTCACAACCGGATAATGGAGAGCAGGCGCTGGAGATTGCGGACAATCTAATCCGTTCGGGCGCCATCGATGTGATCGTTATCGACTCTGTTGCGGCCTTGGTTCCTAAGGGAGAGATTGAAGGCGAAATGGGCGAGTCAAAAATGGGATTACAGGCCCGCTTGATGTCTCAAGCACTACGTAAGTTGACGGGAACCATCTCCAAAACAAACTGTTGCTGTATCTTCATCAACCAATTGCGCGAGAAAATTGGCGTTATGTTTGGCAATCCTGAAACTACAACTGGTGGTAACGCGCTTAAATTCTACGCTTCTGTACGTTTAGATATACGCCGTACATCGCAGATCAAAGATTCGGATGAAGTATCAGGTAACCGCGTGAAGGTTAAGATTGTAAAAAACAAAGTAGCGCCACCTTTCCGTATTGCTGAATTTGACATCATGTTTGGGGAAGGCATCTCTAAAGTGGGTGAGATCATCGACTTAGGTGTAGAATACGGCATTGTTAAAAAATCTGGCTCATGGTTTAGCTACGGTGACACCAAGCTAGGGCAAGGTCGTGACGCGGTTAAATCATTACTGTTAGACAACCCTGATTTAAGCGATGAGCTAGAGGCAAAAATACGTGCAGAGGTAAGCGGTGTTGACCTAGATCAGCATGCTGCACTAGAAGACTAATATTAAGGTTTACATATGCTGTAAAAGGGTTGCCGATATTTTTCGGCAGCCCTTTTTTATTATTTCCCGGGCTTCAGCCTATCTTTAAACACTTTACGAAACTTTTCCATCTTAGGCTTAATTACATAAACACAATAGGCCTCGCCCCCATTCTTGGCATAATACTCCTGATGATAGTCTTCCGCTTTATAAAAAGCAACAAAGGGCTCGACAGCCGTGACGATCGGGCTTTTATAGACTGCTGCTTGATTGAGCTTGTCGATGTAGTACATACTCTTGTTATACTGATCTTGCGTGCGCGCAAAAATTACAGATCGATATTGCGGGCCTACGTCATTGCCCTGTCTATCCAACTGTGTCGGATCGTGCGATAGAAAAAACGCTTCCAAGAGCTCGTCATAAGAGATCGCGGTCGTATCAAACAGCACCTCAATAACTTCCGCATGTCCACTCCGCCCAGAAGAGACCTGACTATAGGTAGGGTTTGCCTTCTTCCCTCCCGAATATCCAGACAGGACAGAAGTAACACCGTTCAGGGTTGCGAATTGCGCTTCTACACACCAAAAACAGCCTGCTCCAAAAATAGCGGTATCGATAGCCGACGTATTGCCCTTCGGCAAACGGGTAATGCCGTCTGCAACATCAGCCGTTTCATTTCGCTTTGCTTTAGATTGGGCACAGGCAGACAATACAGCCAAGCCCAACATGATCGTCAAAAACTTACGTAGTTTACTTTTCATCTTCAAAAGTTTATATATAAAAAACGCGTCATCACCTAACGGTAGACCTACACAGCTATTTTTAGTTTAAACGCTGCGTAGACTGATGCTAAGTAATGACGCGAAATTAACAGAAGATCATCCTTTGACCTTCTATTCTATTTATTTTGCCTCTTGGAAACGTTGTGCAACGGCGTCCCAATTAATTACGTTAAAAACGGCATCAAGGTAGGCCGGGCGCTTGTTCTGATACTTTAAGTAGTAAGCATGCTCCCATACGTCAATACCCAAGATCGGTGTACCTTGTACTTCTGCAACATCCATCAACGGGTTGTCTTGGTTTGGCGTAGAGCTAACGGCTAACTGACCATCCGCTTTCACCACTAACCAAGCCCATCCAGAACCAAAACGAGTTGCTCCCGCATTTTGCAATTGCGTTTTCAACTCCGCAAAAGAGCCGAAAGTGGAATTGATAGCATCTGCCAATTCGCCTGTAGGCTCGCCACCAGCGTTAGGACCTAAGATAGACCAAAACAACTTGTGGTTGAAATGTCCGCCACCGTTATTGCGAACAGCTGCAGGGTATTTAGAAATGTTTTTATTGATATCTTCCAATGATAAACTTTCAGCATCAGTACCAGCGATAGCTTTGTTCAAGTTGTCTACATAAGCTTGGTGGTGACGGTCATGGTGAATTTCCATGGTGTCTTTATCGATGTGTGGTTCCAACGCGTCAGTTGCGTATGGTAATGCTTCTAATTCAAATGCCATAATATTTCTGTTTTTAATTATTATACAATTAATAGCACGAATATAACAAATTCGTGCTAGGTTCCGTTTTAAGAAAGTGTGAATTTATGCGCTTAGCTACCTTTTATTACGAAAAAATGATCGAATAAGATCAGCGCACTTTTCTTCCAATACGCCAGAGACGATCTCCGTCTTGGGATGGTAAAGGTGTCCATGTTTAGAAGCACCTCTTTTCTCATCTTTAGCGCCATAGACAATACGAGAAATTTGCGTCCAATAGGAGGCTCCCGCGCACATCACGCAAGGTTCCACCGTCACATAAAGGGTGCAATCCTTCAGATACTTTCCCCCCATAAAATTTGATGCAGCCGTAAAAGCTTGCATCTCTGCATGTGCGGTGACGTCATGCAATCGTTCTGTAAGATTATACCCTTTGCCGATGATCTTTCCTTGACTGACAATAATAGCACCGATTGGCACCTCATCTTCCTTAAAAGCTGTCTCTGCTAACCTTAGTGCTTCCTGCATATATAGTTCATCCAAATGAACATCTTCTTCCGCTGCACCATCAAAATGAAACACCCGCATATTTATATCAATTTAGAACCGTTGGGCAATGGGCGTTCCACTGCCGTCAACACAATATTGCCCTGCTCATCGGCAAAACCAGTCACCAAACATTCGGACATGAAGTCGGCAATTTGTTTTTTTGGAAAATTAACTACCGCAACAACCTGACGACCGACGAGCTCCTCCTTTTTATAATGCACGGTAACCTGCGCGCTAGACTTCAACACGCCAATCTCTTTACCGAAATCAATCCACAACTTATAGGCCGGCCGGCGCGCTTTCTCAAAATCAGCCACCTCCATCACGGTGCCCACCCGCAGATCCACTTGCTCAAAATCGCCCCACGAAATCAATCCCTCCATAAACTACAGGCGATTCGACTCTAAATTGGACAACTCCTTGGCCAAGGTAAACAGCACGTAATCTTTATTGCGGCGCAAGCGTGTCGCCAATTTACTAAGTAGCAAATCTTCCTCACCAGCGCTGTAGGCTAGGTCTTCCTCTGTTAAATGATTGTATTTTCTACTCAATTTAACCTTGAGTATGTTCCATTCGGGATCAGATATTTTTAAAGTTGCCATAACTATTCTTAAAAAAATACGTTATTATTGTAAAGTAATAAAATAAACAAATATTTTTCACATGAAAAAATCTCTACTCACTTTAATTTGTTTGATTTTTGCGGTAAGCATGACGCAAGCGCAGTTGTTGCCTACGTTCAAACTAGGTATTAAGGGCGCCTTAGGCTTTTCTAGCCTAAGCTCTGAAGGCCGATTTTTTAATTCCGACACGAAAACAGGATTTCAGCTTGGCGCTTGGGGGCGTGTAGGCATTGCCGGATTCCACGTACAACCCGAAGCATATTATGCCAGCAAAAAGGTCGGTGCTCAGTTTGAAACCACTGGTGAGAGTGGTGAAGCAACTTTCCAAAGTTTCGATGTCCCAGTATTATTGGGAACTAGAATCGGATTAGGCCCCGTAGGTGTTAGAATTCAAGCAGGTCCAGTGTTCTCTTTTGCTCAAGACGGAAAAGTAAATTTCACGACTGCAACAGATTGGGATCGCTACAAAAAAACATCAACAGGTGTTATTGGTGGTATTGGAGCAGATATTAGCAAATTTACCGTAGACCTTCGCTATGAGCATGGCTTAACCGACCTAAACGAAAGTCCAGACTATAATCAAAAAATCAGAATGTGGACAATCGGTTTAGGATTTGCATTCTTATAGAAAACGAATAAAATACAAAATAAAAAGGGCTATGTCGACAAAAAAGACATAGCCCTTTTTTGATTAGAATTGTTCTAAATTGTTCGATTTTATTGACGATTGTCAGATTTCTGTTAACAAATAAATAGATTTGCGAATCAATATAAAAAATCAAGGATAATGAGTAATTCAAAGCCAGTTTTAAGTTCTTCGCTGGGAAGAAAACTGATCATGAGCTTAACGGGAATTTTTCTATGTACGTTCCTGATAGTTCACCTGATTGGTAACTTGAGCCTATTTAAAGACGACGGGGGCTATGCCTTCAACAACTACGCGTACTTCATGACGCATTTCCCTCCGATCAAGGTAGTATCTTATTTACTTTATGCCTCGATCATCATTCACGCTGTTTATGCTTTGGTTTTAACGATGAAGAACAAAGCCGCTCGCCCTGTAAACTATGCACAGTACGATGGAAAAGCAAACAGTACTTGGAACTCCCGCAACATGGGTATCCTAGGAACCGTTCTTTTGGTATTCATCGCTACGCACATGCAGAATTTCTGGTGGAAATACCACAATGATCAAGTGCCTTACATTGAGTACCAAACGGATCTAGCAACGGGCAAAACAATAGCTAAAACACTAGAAGCAAGCGAGTTTACGGATTACGTAAAAACGGAAAACAACGGTATTGAGACAGTTAAAGCACGTGATCTTTACAAACAAGTAGATTTTGCTTTTGAGAATCCTTTTTTGGTAGGTCTTTACGTATTGGCTATGGCAGCACTTTCGTTTCACCTTATCCATGGATTTCAGTCTGCATTCCAAACGGTCGGATTTTCACATAAAAAATACGTACCGATCATCCGCTTTCTTGGTGTTTGGTTCTTTGGTGTCCTCATCCCAATCGGATTTGCTTTGATGCCATTATATTTCTATTTCGTTAAATAATATTTTAGATATACTATTCGTATCTGCTAAATATAAAATATTTAAATATGTTAGATTCAAAAGTACCTGCCGGCCCATTGGCCGAGAAATGGTCAAAACATAAATTTGAGATGAAGTTGGTTAACCCAGCGAACAAACGTAAGTTCACAATCTTGGTTGTGGGTACAGGTTTGGCTGGGGCGTCGGCAGCAGCTTCATTAGCAGAATTGGGTTACAACGTTAAAACATTTTGTTACCAAGATTCGCCACGTCGTGCACACTCTATCGCTGCACAGGGTGGTATCAATGCTGCTAAAAACTATCAAAACGACGGTGACTCTGTTTTCCGTTTATTTTACGATACCATCAAAGGGGGTGACTACCGTGCACGTGAGGCGAACGTTTATCGTTTGGCCGAAGTATCGGTAAACATCATCGACCAATGTGTGGCTCAAGGTGTTCCTTTCGCTCGCGAATATGGCGGTCTATTGGATAACCGTTCATTTGGTGGAGCGCAGGTTTCACGTACATTTTATGCCCGTGGTCAAACAGGACAACAATTGTTGTTGGGTGCCTACTCGGCATTAAACCGCCAAATCAAAAAAGGAAAAGTAAAATCGTACACCCGCCACGAGATGTTGGACTTGGTGAAGATCGATGGCCATGCACGTGGTATCATTACCCGCGATATGATCACCGGTAAAATCGAGTCGCACGAAGGACATGCTGTACTATTGTGTACAGGTGGCTATGGTAACGTGTTCTTCCTTTCCACCAATGCAATGGGCTGTAACGTTACTGCTGCTTGGAGAGCACACAAAAGAGGTGCTTACTTCGCAAACCCTTGCTACACACAGATTCACCCTACCTGTATTCCGGTAACTGGCGATCACCAATCGAAGTTGACCTTGATGTCTGAATCATTGCGTAACGACGGCCGCGTTTGGGTACCAAAAACGAAAGAACTTTCCGAAAAACTACGTACTGGCGCTTTGAAACCGGCAGAGATTAAAGAAGATGATCGCGATTACTTCTTGGAAAGAAAATACCCTTCATTTGGTAACCTTGTACCTCGTGACGTTGCTTCCCGTAATGCCAAAGAAATGGTCGATGACGGCCGTGGAGTTGGAAAATCGGGTGTTGCTGTATTCTTGGACTTCGCCGATGCAATCAAACGTTTGGGTAAAGATACCGTAGAGGCTAAATATGGAAACTTGTTTGATATGTATTATCAGATCACAGACGAGAACCCCTATGAGCAACCGATGCGTATCTACCCTGCTGTTCACTATACTATGGGTGGTGTTTGGGTTGACTATAACTTGATGACTACGGTACCTGGACTTTACGCTTTAGGAGAATGTAACTTCTCTGACCACGGTGCAAACCGTTTAGGTGCGTCAGCGTTGATGCAAGGTCTATCCGATGGTTATTTCGTTATTCCGTTCACTGTTGGTGATTACCTTGCTAAACTTGGAAGCTTTGCTCCTGTTGACAAAAACCACCCGGCTTTTGAAGAGACACGCAAAGAAGTGGAAGATAAAATCAATACCTTATTAAGTCTTAAAGGTTCTAAAACCATTGATGACATTCATAAGGAATTGGGTAAAATCATGTGGGAATATTGCGGTATGGCACGTACGGCAGAAGGATTAACAAAAGCGAAAGGATTGATCCAAGCGTTGAAGAAAGAATTCTGGACAGACGTGAAGGTATTGGGTGAGAACGAAGAGCTCAATATGTCTTTGGAGAAAGCAGGACGTGTGGCGGATTTCATCGAATTGGGCGAACTTATGGTTGATGATGCATTAAACCGTAGCGAATCTTGTGGTGGCCACTTCCGTTTGGAGTCGCAAACTGAAGAGGGCGAGGCAATGCGTGACGATGAAAACTTCACCTATGTTGCTGCTTGGGCGTTTGCAGGTGAAAATCAACCTGAGGTTCTACACAAGGAAGAGTTAGTCTTCGAGAATGTTAAATTAACACAAAGAAGTTATAAATAGTATATTGGGTGAGCAAGCTTGCTTGCTCAATCCTATTACATAACCATACTATCATGGCACAACATATGAATTTAACGCTGAAAGTTTGGCGTCAAAAAAATGATAAATCCAAAGGTCAGTTCGTCACTATTCAAGCGAAAGACATTGCTGATGATATGTCTTTTCTTGAAATGCTTGACGTTGTCAATGAAGACCTTACCCGTTTAGGGGAAGACCCAATCTACTTCGATCACGACTGTCGCGAAGGTATCTGCGGCATGTGCTCGCTGGTGATTAACGGCCGTCCTCACGGACCAAAATATGGCATCACCACCTGCCAGTTACACATGCGTACGTTTCACGACGGACAAACCATCGTTATCGAGCCTTGGCGTGCAGCCGCTTTCCCAGTATTGAAGGATCTTGCTGTAGACCGCACATCGTTCGACCGTATACAACAAGCTGGCGGTTATGTGAACATCAACACCGGCGGTGTACCTGATGCCAACACAATTCCTATCCCTAAGCGTATTGCTGACGAAGCTTTCGAAGCAGCAACATGTATTGGTTGCGGTGCTTGTGTAGCCGCATGTAAGAATGCATCAGCGATGTTATTCGTTTCTGCTAAGATCTCGCAATTCGCTTTACTCCCTCAAGGACAAACAGAGCGTTACGAACGTGCACAGGCGATGGTAGACCAAATGGATGCGGAAGGCTTTGGTAACTGTACGAATACAGGTGCTTGTGAAGCAGAGTGTCCGAAAGGTATTAAATTGACAAATATTGCGCGCATGAACCGCGAATATTTTACAGCGAAGTTCTTCCGTGAGGAAGATGTACATACGCACAACTAGTCGACCGTATAATTCGCGCATAAAAAGTCCTCGTTACAACTAATAACGAGGACTTTTTATATATTTACATTTCACGAAAAGGGACTTAAATGTTGACAAAGATTCGATTCTTACTTTTGATCTTAACGTTATCTTTATTAGGTACCGCCATCACTATACATTTTACCATCACGGATGAAGAGATGTTGCAGTTGGACGAGCGCAAACTAACGAGTAACATTCATAGATTTGAAGATAGAATTGATGAAATATTAGGCGATAGCCTTATTGTTAAGACATTCCAGAATGTTGATAAATACCCCATTCAACTCGCTCAAATTACCGATGAAATAAGTAAAGAGTTCATCTTTTTCTATGTGTATCGTGATAACCAGATTGTGCATTGGTCAACCAATATCTATGTACCGGTTACCGATGTTGGCCTCCGTAGCCGAACTTCCTACATGCAATCGGAAAATAGGTCATTTCTGGTTAAGAAAAAGGATCTGCAGCACGGTATATCGGTCTTGGCCTTAGTGCCTATCAAACGAAATTTCGAAAATCCCAATAATTACCTAACCAACAACTTCTTGAGCATCATTGGTGTTAAAAATATCGAAATTGCACAGTACAATGACAACAAGAATATCCGAAACATCTACAGTAAAGATAACAACTACCTATTTTCCATCAAGCTGATCGACGGAAAGAAGGACAATATCTACATTGATCTACAATTTATCTGTTGGGTAGCGGCGATTATTTGCCTGATTATTCTCACGAATAGCGTGTGTTTGCATCTTGCGAAAAACGGACGAGCGTGGCTTGCTGTTTTGCTATTCTTTTCGGTATTAGTCATCATCCGTTATATCGATCTCCGTTCAAACTGGCTCTCTGTACATTCCAGTCTAGAGCTATTTGATCCAAAATTCTACGCCTACAATCAGTTTCTTCCCAATGTGTGGGCCTACCTGATGACCACGGGAAGTATATTTTGGTTTATATGCTTCGTTAAATATATACAGCGTTATCTCCCCGTACCGAAGCGCTTATTGCAGCGAAAATCGGCTACAACCTTTTCTTTTATCGGCATCATTTCCATCTATGTGATCGCGCAGATCATGTTTTACTTTCTGGGCACCCTACTAACCCACTCGCCATTATACGAAAATGATTTCACGAAGATATTGAACCTTGGTTTTTATGGCTGGCTCTGTATCTTACTTTTCTGTTTCAACGTTACCACGATCATCTTATATATCGACGAGATTATCCAGATGGTAAAGTACTTCCTAAGGGATATCACAGCTATGCTGAACATCGCGCTGGGCTGCCTGATTATTGCTTTGTTTCTAACCTCATTAATAGGTCAGAGTCTATACTTTTCCTTGTTCTTTGGCTGCCTCGTTTTTCTGCGCACATACAAAGCCTATGGATTTACAGCGCCTTATCGCCTGTCCATATTCATATCTACAATATTATTGCTCTCAGGCGTATCGGTAATTTCCTATAACCACTACAATAGGATAAAGAAAAAAGATGTGATGAAACAATCCATCGCTCATTTGCTCGCCGAAGATGATGTCAATGCTGTTTCTCTTTTTGTAGATATCGAAAAAAACATCAATAACGATTATAAGCTCGAAAAACTACTCAGCTTGAATGATACGGCGACTGATATTCCTTACATAGCAGACTATATCAAAACACGCTACCTGAGCGGCTATCTGTCGAAGTTCGAGTTTCAGGCATTCTTTTATAACAACGAAGGTCAACCTTTGGAAAAATATGCCTCCAATGTCGCGGCCGCCTACCGAGAAAAGGTTATTAAAAGTGCCATTAAGATTCCATTCACCACGAACTTTTATCGATTAAAAAGTGAACTCGGCACGCACGAATATTTTACGCACCTGACCATTCCTTACGAGAACGATCCTGATAAGTTTTACCATATTTACATCAACCTGAAAAATCTGGCCTATAGCACGTTGCTTCCCTATCCAGAAATCTTATCAGACAACAAATCTTCTGCTTGGCAGTTTGACGCATTCGAGAACAACTCCTATGCGCTCTATAAGGGTCATAACCTAGTCACGCAATATGGCACCTACAATTACGCCGAAAACGACTTTAATATCCCCAATAAGCTACGTGAGTTTCTTGAAATAAAGGAGCAGGACAACTTCCTGCACCTAGCCTACAAGCCCGATCAATATACAACGATCATTCTCAGTAAACAAAAGACCACCGCCTGGGAATATTTGGCCTTGGGTTCGATAGTTTTCATATTGTTGTTGATTTTCTTTGGTTTTTTCAACTTCACGAACTACATCTTCAAGACCATCAGCGACAAATCGTTCCGATGGAATAGAATACGTTATCATTTCAGACAACTGTTCAACAACATACAGTATAGCACACGCATACAGACATTGGTTATCATGTCCGTATTATTGGGGATCCTGATTTCAGGAGGTATCGCGTTTATCAGCATCAATAAGCAGTTGGAGGAAACAACATCGGCTAATCGACTCAAAGAAATTGCAGAAATTACCAAGAAAATAGAAAATAGTATCGCTGGCAGCAAGGATGATGTGCGACAAGTTATCATCAAGATGTTAAGGGACATGGCTCCGTCGACGATGACAAACTTTAACCTCTATGATAAAAATGGGAAGCTCCTGTACACATCGCAGCCGCGGATATTCGATCTCAAACTTATCTCCGAGTATATTAACCCCGACGCCTTGAGCAAACTGGCCGTGTTGCGCAAGTCAGAGGCCTATGAGCAAGAACAGATTTCTATCTTTAAGTTTGCCGCGGCCTATGCTGCTATCAAAAACGAAGAGTATAAAACGGTCGCCTACCTCAACATCCCCTATTACACAACGGAGAAGGATGCCATAGCCAACAAAAATCTATTGTTGAATACCATACTGAACATCTATACCTTTATCATTATCCTCTTCGGGTTTATCGCTGTAGCGGTATCCAGTAAGATCACGAAGCCATTGGATATTGTACGACAGAAACTGGCAGAAACGCAGTTGTCGAATAAGATCAATGAACCGCTCTATTGGGAACGAAATGATGAAATAGGCATGCTGATTAAGGAGTACAACTATATGTTGATCAAGCTCGAAGAGAGTGCGAAGCAACTACGTGATGCCGAGCGCGAAAAAGCTTGGCGTGAAATGGCCAAACAGGTGGCTCACGAAATAAAAAACCCACTGACTCCAATGAAGTTGGGTATACAACAGTTGATGCGATCTTATCATGAAAACGACGAACGATTTTCTGAGCGCTTTTTGAGGATATCAAATTCTGTTATTGAACAGATCGATAGCCTGTCGAAGATTGCTACCGAGTTCTCTGCATTTGCGAAATTGCCGGAGACCAACTTGGTAAAGATCAACCTCATCGAGAAGATCCTGAAAGTGATGAACTTCTTCAACAGCACGACCAGTACACTGATTGTGCTCAATAATGAGACAGCGGATCGTGCTATCTACATCCTTGGCGACCGGGATCAAATGCTTCGATCGTTCAACAATCTCTTCAAGAATGCTATCGAAGCCAGTGTGGGCCGCAAAAAGACCAAGATTAATGTAGAGGTGAGCTATTCGGATCAGCAGCATGTACAGATTTTGATCCAAGACTATGGTTATGGGATATCCGATGAAGCGATTCCAAATATCTTTAAACCAAACTTTACAACTAAGAGCTCTGGAACAGGTTTGGGATTGGCATTTGTAAAACAAACGGTAACGGGTATAGGTGGTAAAATCGAATTTGTAACGAAGGCTAATAGCGGAACAACGTTTATCATTACATTACCTATCTACAGAGGCTAGGTATCACCCCTGACGCTTACACTTGTAGCACAGGTTTTCTCTCCTATCGAATGCATTATAAAGAAGATTAGAAAGACTTTAGGCGACACGCTTTTATAACGCAAAGGAAAGGAGTACAAAAAGTTAAACTTCCTGCAGTCCACGGTATCTTGATCGTTTGTCGCTCCATACAACGCTCGAGCCACAAAGAACATGCCCTACATAAAAACAGAAATCCCCTACTTTAATCTTTCAGTAAGGGTATTGAAAACGGTTGGAAGAATAATATAGAATTGAGGAGATTTTCGCTAAGAAACGCTGAGGCTTACTTTAGCACAATTCCAGCACGCCCCATGATTGCGTTGTCGTTGTAAAGTAGCACCGTGTAGGCTCCCTTTTTAAATTTATCCAACGACCACATGAACTGGTATTCTTCACCATTATTGGTGAAGTTGATGACGTCTTTAAAGGTGTACTGTAGTTTCTCGCCATGAACGTAGAAAAAATTATTGGCGTCGCCAAAAAGATTGCCTGCTGGATCTACCACGCGCACAAATATTTCTTTGTTGCCGCCCTTTGCCAATGCATTATCTGCCACAGAAAATAGGATCTGTAGCTGGTCCACCCGTCTTGCGCGACTTTCGATTTCCACGCTACCTTTTTTGGATATAGAAACACCATTTACATGGACATTAGATACCTTAAGACCCGATGCTACTGTTACTTTATCTCTTAGTTGCGTATTTTCCTTGGAAAGTACATTAATCTTTTTATCCGTTGCGACGACTTTGTCAGAAAGATCTTGATTCTCGCGCTGCAGTAGCTCATTTCTCACCTTCAGTTCGTTCAAGCTTACACGTAAGTCGGAAACGTCGCCTTTCAACCTTGTCACTTCCTGCTTCGCTTGCGAGATATCCTCTTCCGTTATCGTTTGTTCCTCTAATTTAACACGCAGTTCAGCAATTGCTTTACGAGCCCGAGCTTCGGATTCTTCCAAATTGGGATCCAAGGCCTCGGCACTTTTCAGCGTAATTAAATTATCCAATTCGGCCTCAATACGATCGATTTCTATCTGCAGATCCTGCTTTTGAATAGCCATCGTATAGAGTTTCTCTCCAGACGACTTAAATTTCACATAAAAATATACGTTGGTTGCAAACAATGCAGCAATAGCAATGATGAAAAAATAAATCTTCGAATTACCTTTTTTGATGGGTTCCTCATGAAATTTCTTCTCTGAACTAACTGTCCCTACCTTCTCAATATCCGCGTTCTTGTGCATTTTTACCTAGACGTATGTGGAGCGAAGTAACTTAATTATTATCAACAAATTAAAATAGCAAAAATTGTTCCAATTCGAGTTGTAACATTAAATTTAACATTTTACTCGAAGTAGTTCATACTATTGAATCCACCTTTGCGAAGATATTCTTCTTTTCGCATGAGTTGTAGATCACTGCTTACCATATCTTTAACAAGCATAGGCAAGGTAAACTTAGGCTCCCAACCTAGCTGATTTTTAGCTTTGCTCGGATCGCCGATCAACAAATCGACCTCAGTAGGCCTAAAATACTGCGCATCGACCTTCACAACGGTTTGTCCTAATTTAATATTTTCTACGGGAATCCCCAACCGCTCGAGCACCGCTTCGTCGCGATCTATAATGACGCCTTTTTCCTGCGCATCTTTACCGCTAAACTCCACCTCAATGCCCAATTCGGCAAAAGCCATACGAACAAAATCACGAACCGTCGTGGTGACACCGGTTGCGATAACAAAATCTTCAGGATTCTCTTGCTGTAAGATTAACCACATAGCTTCCACATAATCTTTCGCATGCCCCCAGTCGCGTTGCGCCGATAGATTGCCCAAATATAGACGATCCTGCAAGCCCAATGCTATTTTTGCTACCGCACGGGTAATTTTACGTGTTACGAAGGTTTCCCCGCGTACAGGACTTTCATGATTAAAAAGAATGCCATTACAAGCATACATATTATAGGCTTCCCGATAATTTACCGTGATCCAGTAGCCATACAATTTAGCAACAGCGTAGGGGCTTCGTGGATAAAACGGGGTGGCTTCGCTTTGCGGCACGGCTTGGACGAGGCCATATAGCTCCGAAGTAGACGCTTGGTAGATCCGTGTTTTGTCACTCAAGCCGAGCAAACGCACCGCATCCAGAATACGTAATGTACCTATTCCATCGGCGTTAGCCGTATACTCCGGCGTATCGAAACTCACCTTCACATGAGACTGTGCCGCGAGGTTGTATATTTCATCGGGTTTGATCTCTTGAATGATACGTATCAAATTCGTCGAATCAGTAAGATCTCCATAGTGCAAAATGAAATTCCGGGCACTTAGATGTGGATCTTGGTAAAGATGGTCTATCCTATCGGTATTGAAAGATGAAGAGCGTCTTTTTAAGCCGTGAACGATATATCCTTTTTTCAGAAGAAATTCTGCTAAGTAAGCACCATCCTGCCCGGTAATCCCTGTAACGAAAGCTACTTTCGGTTTATTCGTATCCATATTATCAAATAATACGCAAATTTAATAACATTTGCCTTTTTACCTTATTTATCTTCAAAATAAGCAAAATAAAAAAGCCACACCTAGGCGTGGCTTCTTATATTGTTATATATTTTTAGTCTTGTACCTTCGTGAAATTGAGCACCAAATAGCCAGTACCATTATCCAAAGGAATAGGCATACGCATCACTAAAGATTGCCCATCCGAATACGAAAGGTTCAAGCGGTATCCTGACGTTACGTTCGTTGCCTTCTCGCCAGAGTAAATCTTTTTGAACTGGAATTGCGGATGTTGGTTTTCGGTTTTCCCATCGTATACCGACCATACGATCGTGCGTACAGCTCCATCAGCACAAAGCGTCCCAGAGGCATTAAAGGTTATACTACCGCGATAGTTTCCACCTGGCAAGTTCCACACACTACCGATGAAGCAGTCTACCGGCGCCTCATCAAATATATTCTTAATGGTGTATGCTGCGGGAATATCTTCTCTGTCCACAGTATTCAACACCCACTTCCCTTTTAGACCACTACGCCACTGGCTGGCCGAAGGGCCGCTATCGCCCACCGAAGTGGAAGGTGCAGCAGTTCCAGAGGTTGACTTTCTTTGCGCTCCGCAGGAGCTCAATACCAATACCATAGCCATCAAGGTGAATACAGATAAGATATGTTTTCGCATAATGTAAAATTTAGTTTTCTATTTTTGAGTATATTCGCAAATATAAAAAATTGCGCTGATGACTTCATCCAAAAATCATACCATAAGCAAAATTGCCGCTAAAGCGATCGTTCGTGTTACGGTAATCCTTATCGCGCTTCCCATTATCCTTTATTTCACCAGGCCCGAAGCCATGGCTTCGCAGGTTTCCTTTCCGAACCCTTGGTCTATAGTAGCACCGGTGTTACTACTGATGAGCTTCCTCGCGCTCCTGATCGTTGTTTTACGCAACAAATACAGTAAAATGGAGTACAACTGGCTGCTTATACTATCAGGTATCTTCGTGTGCCTTTATCTCTTCCTATTTTACACTCGGGTTCTCCAGATATTGCAATAGAGCCCTCTTTAAAAAACGGAATTTTCATGACGAAAAATAAATATTGGCCTATTCTCAAAAACGTCGTAAAAGTTATCATCACGGCAGCTGCACTTTATTGGGTTTCCAAAAAGATATCTTTTCAAGACTTGGGCGAAGCGCTAAAAGACTGCAACCCACTCTATCTGTTCTTGGCACTGCTATGCTACACCTGTTCACAGATTATTGCCTCTTCACGGCTAAAAAGCTTCCTTGGCGTAATCGGACTGGAACTCAGCGAACGGTACAACTTTAGGCTCTATCAATTAGGACTATTGTATAACTTCTTCCTTCCGGGCGGAATAGGAGGCGACGGCTACAAAATCTATTTTCTGAAAAAGAATTACGCGGTGCAAGGACGGAAAGTGCTGAGTGCGGTGTTCTTTGATCGGCTCAGTGGCCTGTGGGCGCTAAGCATCATCACCGGATGCCTGATCATCTTTATGCCCCGGTTAGCGATTCCGAATAGCATCACCATCAGTGTGCTACTTATCGGCACGGCATCCTACATCTACTTTTTGCGATTATTTTTTAGGCCTTTCCTCTCAAAGTTCTTCATTACTCACTTGAAGGCATTAATGGTACAAAGCTTACAAACACTGAGCGCTATTAGTATCCTATACGCACTAAATTTCGATGGCAAATTCTCTCCGTACCTGTTGATATTCCTATTGTCATCGCTTGTAGCAATTGTACCCTCAATCTTGGGTGGTGTGGGGCTCCGCGAATCGCTGATGTCCTTCGGAGCAGAATATTTTCAGCTGGATGGACACCTTGCCGTATTGATCAGTTTGATTTTTTACAGTATCTCCCTTTTGGTCGCATCGTCGGGGATTTATTATATTTTGAGACCACAGCGACTAGGAGCAGATAAACTGCCCAGCGCGGAAGAAGTAGAAGAAGAATTAGAAAAAGAAGAATAAACATATGGCAAACATCGTCATTACCGGTGCAAGTAGCGGCATCGGGTTTGAAGCTGTGTTAGATCTTACAGCAAACAAAGCGAACAATGTTATCGCGCTTGCCCGATCGGCAGACAAGCTGCGCAAGCTCCATGAGATTGCAACATCACTCAATCCGGATGGAGGAAAACTGTACCCTGCACAGTTTGACATCGCCTACGACAATTACCCCGATTCGCTCATCCCTTTTATCACCTCCAAGTTTGACAAAGTAGATATATTGATTAACAATGCTGGAGTTCTTGTAAACAAGCCTTTTTTAGAAACCAGTTTACAGGACTTTGCAGCAGTTTTTCAAACCAATCTTTTGGGACACGTCAACATGATACAGCATATTGCTCCGCTTATGCGTGAAGGAGGACACATCGTTAACATCGGGAGTATGGGAGGCTACCAAGGATCTTCCAAATTTCCAGGACTATCGGCTTACTCGGCAAGCAAAGGTGCTTTGGGTATCCTAACAGAATGCTTGGCTGAAGAGTTTAAACCGCAAGGAATAAAGGTAAATTGCCTCGCCTTAGGCTCGGCCCAGACAGAAATGTTTGAAGCAGCCTTCCCCGGCGTAGAAGCAAGCACATTGGCTTTTGAAATGGGGAGATATGTTGCAGAATTTGCACAGAATGGCCATAAATATTATAACGGGAAAATATTACCCGTATCCAGCAACACCCCATAATTGGCTATCGGATTGGATCATTGCTTATTGATCCAATCCGACAGATCACGCATCACACGCTCGTTAAACGTCTCTTCAATTGTCGCATATTCTTGTGGTGCCCCCGTATCCGCACGTTGAAAAAAATGATTCAAGCCTTCGTAGGCCTGTAGAAAATGTGCTCTTTTTTGTGGCAGGTGATCGGTCAGGCTTTCCAAATTTGGCGCAAAGGGCACCTGCAGGTCTTTGGTACCAAATGCAGCAAAGACCGGAACATCGATCTTTTCGATAAAAGGTACTGGATTTATCCGCATGAAATAACGGAAACTAGGCAATAGCATCATCTTAAACTCCGCTTCCTGCGCAGGCGTCAGCTTTCCAAAAACTGGCGTAACATTATTCAATATTCGTGTGTAAGCCTGTTGGTCGGGCAACTTACCCTTGATAAGGGCAAAGTTGCGTTTATTTATCTCCCTTGCTTCCTGTAGTTCTTTTTTCGTCATGCCCTGAACCCGCCCCAGTTCATGGGCTTGCAATACCATCAACGAATCTATTGGAATTGCCGGAGCGGCAAGCAGTGCTATGAAGCTAAGCTTAGTAGCCTTCTGTCCGGCTAGTAGCGCGGCAATGAGCCCCCCTTCACTGTGCCCAATAATACCCACCCGTGTAGGGTCTACCTGTTGCTGTTTTTGCAAAAATGCAACTGCTGCAATAGCATCTTTACTAAAGTCGCCGATAGTGCTCTGTACATAATTGCCGGTCGATTTCCCCACACCGCGTTCATCGTATCGTAGTACCACTATCCCCCGTTTAGTGAGGTAATCCGCTATCACTTTAAAAGGCTGATGCCCCTCTATCGTTTCGTTTCGATCTTGCGGGCCACTTCCCGTAATCAAAACTACAGCCGGATGTTTGCCTTCCGACCGCGGGATGGTCAGTGTGCCGGCGAGCCTCACCGCATCAAAATTATTTTGGAAGGACACATCCAAGGTATCATAACTGTAAGGAGGTTGCGGAAGTTGAGGACGCCGTTGAGCGGGCATACGAAAAGCGTGCAAAGTTAACGGTAGCAAGGCATGATGTTGGCGCACGAGCCCCTCGAGTTTACCAAACACAAATCGTCCACGAAACGAAAAATCGATCGATGCCGCCTCAAGATACAATGAATCATCGCGAACGACGATCTTATCAAAGGGCATCGTCGACATCGATTGCACCGGACCAACCATATCGCCTTCCCACAGGCCGTCCGCATCTTGTCTTAAGTGAAAAACAATGGGCAAGGTCGCCCCTTGAATGCTCAACTCTCCTTTCCAACTCCCTTCCACGGTTCTACCAAAGCCCAGACAGGACTGTAGAAACAACAGCACTAAAAGTAAACAACACTTCATTCCATACCTATTTATACGATTAGCTAACTAGCAAAATGTCGTCCAATTTTATGTACAAGTATAGGTCATCAAACCAAATGTCCATCTACTTTCATCGTATAAATAGTATATTTGCAAAATTTCAGACATGAGAAAGTTAATCGGTTTTATCCTTACCCCCCTTTTTTATTTCAGTTTTTCGCTGTCTCTTATCGTATTCCATCCTATCCAATGGCTTTGTTTAAAACTGGGCGGATACAAGGTTCATAAAAAAAGTGTCGACATATTAAATGGCTTTCTTGTTGCTTGCAACTACACGCTCTTCAACCGGACACGCTTTATTGACAACAAAAATATTCCCGTAGGCAGGCCGGTAATTTTCGTGGCAAACCACCAAAGCACCTTCGATATCCCGCCCCTGATCTTCTTTTTGCGCAGGTTTCACGGTAAATTTATATCCAAGATAGAATTGGCGCAAGCCGGCATCCCGAGCATATCGTTCAACCTAGTGCACGGAGGCGCTGCAAACATAGACCGTAAAGACCCCAAGCAGTCTATATCAGAAATATTGAAATTGGCCATGAATATGAAGACGAAAGGCTGGTCAGCCTTTATTTTCCCGGAGGGCACACGAACCAAAACCGGTCAGATGAAGCCATTTTCCATCGGCGGCATCGCCACTTTACTGAAAAAAGTACCCGATGCCCTAGTTGTCCCAGTAGCTATCAACGGATCTTATCGCATGGTAGAATATGGCATGTTTCCTTTGCGCCCATTTACATCGATGAGCTGGGAAGTATTAGACCCCATTGACACTGTAGGCCTAAATGCAGAAGAGATCGTAAAAAAAGCAGAAGAGATCATCAAACAAAAGATGGAAGGGTAATTAGTTTACCTTTCTATCTTTCCAACTATATTTCCCTACATTTCCTGCCACACCAATGTACAGCAGATACAGCGCATGAATCAGCGACAAAAAGGGTAAATTAACCAACAAGTTTCTTCGATCGGCGAACGCACATAGCGGATAGATAAAAATATACTCTGCTACTACTTTAAGTGCGAAAGCAATCAGAAACAACCCATGCAGATTAGGCAAATCGACTAAAAAGTGTACAGCAGCAGCCAATAAGGCCAAATTAAAGAGCCATATGCTTACGCCCAGTGCTACCACCTTTTTATCCTTATATCTGGTACTTTTGGATGCCCAACGTTTTCGCTGGCTGATGAAAGCTTTTAAAGAAGGCTTCGCATCCGTGTAAACAACAGCATCCTTAGATTTACAGAAACCTATTTTGTCGGCATGCTGCTCAGCCACCTTGTGCAGGAAAAGCTCATCATCCCCCGAAGCCAGATTGTCGATACCGTTGAATCCCCCCATGGCATAGAAGACATCACGTCGGTAGGCTAAGTTGGCGCCATTGCATGTTGTCGGATGTCCGTTGCCAATCCCGGCGGCGCCCAAACCGATAAGATATAGGAATTCCAAGGTTTGTAAACGTTCAAAGTAGCTCTTTTCCTCCGAATAAACCACCGGCGAAGAAAGCATTTTGGCATCCGACTGTTCGAAACAGGCAATGACGGTGGAAAGCCAGCGAACGCCCATGCGGCAATCGGCGTCGGTAGTCACCATAATATCGCCGGTAGCCGCTGCTATAGCACGGCTAATGGCCAATTTTTTATAGGAATTTAATTTATCACCTTCGTTAAGCTTGATCAACTTCACGCCGCGGGCAGCGTAGCCCGCAACAATGTCCGCGGTAGCATCTGTGGAATGGTCATCTACCACGATAATTTCCAGTCTATCTTTTGGAAAATCCTGTGCAACGATGCAATCCAGTGTGCGCGCAATATTCTCCTCTTCGTTGCGCGCCGCAATGAGCACCGACACCTTAGCCAAGCCGGGCTGTGTGGATTGTCGCCCTGAAAACCAGTTGATACGGTCCCAACCCCAGCGCATATACAACACCAAGAAGGTATACACAAGGGTCATTACTACCAAAAAAACATCAAGACTTGTTGTTATTGACATAATTAACATTAAAAACGAACACCGACCCCAAAATGGCCGGAAGTATTAAATTGACAAACCAAATGCAAGACACGATGGCCATCACTGCAATCTCTTGTGTAGTGATGTAGCTGTAAAGATTACTCGCCACAAAGCTACGTACACTAAAATCGAAAATATCTAAGGAAGGGACGGCGCTTTGGATAAAAAACAGGATAAAGATCATTAGTACCATTGCAGCAAAGGGCATACTGGGCAAAAAGACCAGCATCAATACAATATACTGCGAGGTAAAAATCACAAATCTCGCCAGCGACAAAAGCAGGACGTTAGTAAGCTCTCGCGTGCTAAAATCCTCTAAAACCGCAAAGAACGGTTTAATTTTCCGTAAAAAACGAAGACGTCCGACCAGCTTATCTACCCAATGCACATTGAAATAGAGCACTAAAAACGCCAAGGCGTAAATAATCCCCAGAAGCCATACCGCAAACTGCACAGCATCGGGTGTCGGTAGGTAGGTACATACAAACCAAGCGATACTCAAGGCGCCGAACACACTGGTAAGCACCAGCTGCGCAAACAAACCAACCCCCATTGCTACCGCACCCGTAGCCCTATTTTGCGCTTTCAGCAACATGATTCGGCCGCCATATTCGCCTATCCTATTCGGGGTAAAAATAGCCCAAGTAAGGCCACAAAAAACGGATTGTATAGATTTCCACCAACTTATTTGCTCTATACGCCGGCTCAAGTACTTCCACTTCACCACTTCTATAGCCCAGTTCATGAACATCATGATAACGACAAGGGACAAGGTCGTACGCACGGCCAGATCTCCCACGCCGTCCAGCAGGGCATTAAATTCACGAAGATTTTTTTGATTGTTGACCTTGGTGACGATAAACCAACAAGCCATTGCCACGATAGCAAGCTTGATGAGCAGGTTCAAATATTTTCTATGCTGTTTCGTCAACGATCCCAAATAAGAGCACAATGTTACTAAATTTTAGCGACATGTTAAGTTAACATAATCGATTAGGCGAAGCAAGCAAAAACACGGCCAACGGTGCTCAAATAAAACAATAGAAAAATTTTCTGCGGATAAAATTGTAATATTGCCTTATGCAACGAGAAAAGGCAAAAGAGCGGATAATTTTAGGCATCGACCCCGGAACAGTGGTACTTGGCTACGGATTAGTCAAGCAGGTGGGGCAGCAGATAAGCCTAATCTCGCTGGGCGTGATCAAGATGGGACACCTTGACGACCATGGACTTAAATTGCAACGTATTTTCAAGAAAACATCAGCACTGGTAGAACAGTACAAACCAGACTGCGTAGCACTTGAAGCGCCCTTTTATGGAAAAAATGTGCAGGTGATGCTGAAATTAGGTCGCGCACAAGGGGTAGCAATGGCAGCCGCCTTGAATTTTGACATACCCATTTTTGAGTATTCTCCGCGAAAAATAAAGCAGGCTGTTACAGGCAGCGGCAATGCCAGCAAAGAACAGGTTGCCGCCATGCTAAAAAACATCCTCAAATTCAATGAAACTCCAGAGTTCCTCGATGCTACCGATGGCCTAGCTGTTGCGGTATGCCATGCATTTCAGCAAAATATCAGTAGCGAGAGCAAAAGTTACAGCGGATGGGCCGCGTTCGTGAAAGACAATGAAAAACGTGTACGCTAGAGCTTGACCTGCCGGATAACATTTTTCACATTTAGCTCTACTATATCGGTCATGCTTTTGCATTTAAAGTAGGCATCATTCTCATAAAATGCAGCGTAACCTTCACGAAGCTGGTTGATGTTAGCTTCTGTAGACAGTTCTTGCGTCTGCGAGGCATCACGCAGATCCTTGATACGATGTCGTTCGCTGCGCACACGATGAACGATAGATGAGCGCTCCTCCTGTTGATACTGCAACACCGTCTTCTCATTAAGGTGCTCCATGGCAATCTTGACGTAGGGAAAATTTTCCTTGAAATACTGCGGCATATAGACCTTTGGATTTCCCTCGTAAAACTGTTGATCAAAGTCTATTGCTCGAATGCGAAATTGGAAATCGTCGAAATCAGGCGTTATTTGCATCACAAAATTGTAAGCGCGCATATCCCCCAAAAGGGAAATGATACATCGTTCGTTGAACTTCACAAACTCCTTTGCAATACGCGTTTGGTTATAATCTGGGTTCAGGATATTGCCTTTACTAAAAACATCCCCTGGAATACCGACGATATGCTCTTCTACGAGCGTTTCCCGATCAACGAGATAGTTCACTTGGTTGGGGGAAAGAATCTCTTCCAGCTCTAAGCCATAGATGCGCGAAGCATCAGCCTGCTTAATATAAAAGTAATCATACACATCGTTCAGTCTATTGATGATCCTTACCCGAAAAGGTCTCGTATTGCCAAAAGCACAATATTCTATACGATCGATGATCTTATGCTCTACAATGCGTGTATTTCCCGATGCTTTCAGGATGGCGTAAACCACTTTAAGTCCTTCATACAACTGATCGACTAGATAAGGCGGATAGAGCGGCGTTTCCCAAAAGGTATCCTCGCCATATTTATCCATTACAGGCACTGTTTCCGTAAAGTTTAACAGATCTTTATAGGCCACGGGGAGTTTAGCATCTCGCTGATACATGCGGAGGTACTTTGCAAGTCCTGTTCCCACGGGATACATCGGTTTCTTTCTTGATATCTTTACATCATCCATTTCCATAGCCTAGCATTTTAGGTAAAGATAACATTCCTAGCAACAAGAGATGCGCTTTTTTCGCGCACGATGATAGCTCGATTTATGAAAAAGCTTGGACCCTAGTACGAGGCAGATAGCAGCAAGGAAAGCTATAAAAATGAAACATTTACAATAATCGAATGATTTGTTACAAAAAACAAAATCATATCCCAAAAATACTTACTATTTTTACAAAAAAAATAAAATTTTCATTGAAAATCGGTGTATATAGAAAAGCTTATAAAAAGGAAGAAGCTCCCCGGGCGAGGAGCTTCTACGCTAACCAATTATAAACCTATGTTATTTTGAGGGAAGTAACATACCTTTTTAACAAAACTACTATTTTTTATCTCGTTTTGTTAATACAAATATAAAATATATGCGATTTCTCTGCAAATTTTATTTGATTTTTATTTATTTTACAAAAAGTATTAGAAAATTTTAAAACAAATCACCATTTACATGGATAAAAAGTATTCAAATTACGATTTAGACAATTTAGATGTTCAAATTTTGTCTATTTTAATGGAAAACGCCTCAATTCCATACACAGAAATAGCAAAAAAGCTGATAGTTTCGGGAGGAACTATACACGTGAGGATGAAAAAGATGGAAGAACTAGGAATAATCAAAGGATCAGAGCTCATAATCAACCCACAGAAGGTAGGTTTTGATATTACGGCCTTCTTGGGAATCTATTTGGAAAAAGGTTCGCAATATTCCGATGCTGTAAAACAGCTTCAATCCATTAAAGAGGTTGTGGAACTACACTATTGTACGGGGCAATACAGTATGTTCGCAAAAATTGTATGCCGTGATACAGCTCATTTACGGAAAGTATTGAACGAGGACATCCAAGCGCTTACCGGAATTCAGCGTACAGAAACCATTATTTCTTTGGAAGAGAGCATCAAAAGGCAGATTTCACTTTAAAAAAACAGAAAAGCCGGTCGATTGACCGGCTTTTCTGTTTTTTTAAAGGATATTTCCGAGTAAATCTATATAAAATTGCACACCGCGATCTATTTCATCTGTAAATATGAATTCGTCAGCTGCATGTGACCGAGCAGAATCTCCAGGGCCTACTTTCAGCGAAGGAACAGGGAGCAACGCTTGGTCGCTCATTGTTGGGCTACCATAAGTTGCCGATCCCAGCTGCAGGCCAGACTGAACAATCGGATGGTCAAGGGATATGGTTGATGGGTTCAATCGGGTAGACCTCGGACGTATATCGAGATCGACATGCTGCCGAATGATATCCAACACGTCCTGGTTTGTATACACATCTGTGGTACGCACATCCACCACGAAGGTACAGGAAGCGGGCACCACATTGTGCTGCGAGCCTGCATTAATCATTGTGACCGACATCTTTACCGGCCCTAGATGTTCCGAGGTTTTAGGAAATGTAAATGTTCGGAACCATTCTATCGCCTGCATAGCCTTGTAAATAGCATTTTCGCCTTCTTCGCGTGCAGCGTGCCCAGCAACTCCCGTTGCTTCACAATCCAACACCATCAATCCCTTTTCGGCTACCGCCAAATCCAACAGCGTCGGTTCACCC
This sequence comes from Sphingobacterium bambusae, assembly GCF_033955345.1. Lineage (NCBI taxonomy): Bacteria > Pseudomonadati > Bacteroidota > Sphingobacteriia > Sphingobacteriales > Sphingobacteriaceae > Sphingobacterium > Sphingobacterium bambusae. The sequence continues at coordinate 3,584,217 of NZ_CP138332.1, read as the reverse complement.
ACAATAGCGAAGGCAATAGGCTTCAAATGTGCATAGGCCGCCTCTACCCCATCCTTACCAGATATCTCTTCCTCCGCGGAGGCCAAAAAGCATAGGTTGTATTGGAGATCGTCCCTTTCATAATAATACAAAAACGCGGCGATGAGCGACACCAAACAACCGCCAGCATCATTGCTGCCCAGCCCAAATAATTTTCCATCCTCCACGCTTGGCGTAAACGGGTCTCTGCTATAACCGGGATTAGGTTTTACGGTATCGTGATGCGAGTTCAGCAAAATAGTGGGCTTCTGCTCATCAAAATAACGGTTGTAGGCCCAAAGGTTGTTGCCCAAGCGGTCGTAGCTAACGGAATGTTCCTCAAGAAAACGACACAGCAGATCTGCTGTGTCGTTTTCTTGCCTACTAAAGGAAGGTATAGCAATAAGTTGCTTGAGCAGCGTCGTACATTCTGCTGCTAGAACGGCTGTAGAGAGACTAGTCATTATAAAGCCCTCCAGCTTTCTTTGCAGAGAGCTTGATGCCTTTTATAAATGCAGAGCTGAACCCATTATGTTCCATCTCGTTAAGCCCAGCGATGGTACAACCCTTTGGCGAAGTAACTTTATCAATCTCCCCCTCCGGGTGATTTTGCGTTTGCAACAAGAGATCGGCAGCGCCCTTAGCGGTTTGCACGGCCATCTTGAGCGCATCATGGGCATGAAAACCAATTTCTACCCCACCTTGGGATGCAGCCCTGATTGCCCGTAAGAAGAAGGCAATACCGCAGGCACAAAGCGCTGTAGCCGATGTCATCAAATCTTCTTGAATAACGACCACCGCGCCGACCGCTTCAAAAAGCGCTTCCACTTGCGCCACCGCATGATCCGCCGCATTGTCTGTCGCAATACAGGTCATGGACTGGCCTATGGCGATAGCCGTGTTGGGCATCGCGCGCACCACAACCGAATCCGCACCCAAAACGGCTTTCACATCGGCACAGCTCACGCCGGAAACCACAGACACGATAATCTGATCAGGTCTGACAACAGGTTGAATTTCCTCCATCACCTTTCTCAATTGTTGAGGGAGGATGGCAAGGACAACGATATCCGCTTGGGCTACGGCTTCCGCATTTTGGTCGCTGGTTCCAAACCCTAACTCGGCTTCCTCCTTTAAGGCAGCAATATTTCGTCTTGTCAAGGTGATATCAGCAGCCTGGTACTGCCCCGATTTCACTAAACCTTTCGCCAGAGAGAAACCAATGTTCCCACTGCCAACTATCGTTATCTTACTCATGATATTATTTTGCTAATAAACAGGTACCGAATTCCCCTTGTTGATACAAGTGGAGGTTCAAGGCATTGCCAATATATACATTTTTCACCCCTTTACCAATAGCGTGAAAAGCATTCTCGAGCTTAGGAATCATTCCTTCGTAGATGATCCCGGCCGATTTCAATTCGTCAAAATCGTCTGCTTTGATTGTTTTGATAACCGACTTATCATCGTTAACATCCCTCAGCACACCATCTTTTTCAAAACAGTATATCAGCCTAGTATCATAGATCTTCGATAGGGAAACAGCAAGTGAAGAAGCAATGGTATCCGCATTGGTGTTCAGCAACTGTCCCAAGCCATTGTGCGTTATAGCCGAAAAAACCGGCGTAAAGCCCGCTTCCAAAAACTTCTTTACACTCAAAGTATTGACGCTATCGACCAAAATATCGCCCACATAACCATAGTCTATCTCACGGACCGGGCGTTTTACAGCCTTTATGGTATTTCCGTCGGCTCCACTAAGTCCAAGTGCATCACAACCAAATTTTTGGAGCGCGGATACAATTTTCTTATTGGTAAGCCCAGCATACACCATAGTCACAATGTCGAGCATCGGCGCATCTGTAACACGGCGACCGTCGACCATTTTGGCCTCGATACCGAGTCCAGCCGCCGTGCGCGTTGCTACTTTACCACCTCCATGAACGAGGATTTTCTTACCTTGCAAGGCTGCAAATTTCTCTAGAAAGCTCTGTAATTGCTCTTCATCGTCAATTACATTCCCCCCTATTTTTATAACATTCAACACACTACCCATCTAATCGAATATAATCTTTTTTTATTTCAAATTTTCCAACATTCGCTTTAGCACCACCTGTGCTGCCCATACGCGATTACTTGCTTCTTTGATCACCAATGAATTGGGACCATCTAATATCTCGGACGACAATTCCAGATCACGACGAACCGGAAGGCAGTGCATAATCTTCGCATCATTCGTCAGCTTCAGTTTATCATTGTCCATCATCCAATTCTGTGCGACGGGATATACTTCGCCATACTCTTGGTAGGAGGACCAATTTTTTACGTAAACAAAATCAGCACCTTTCAGGCTCTCCTCCAAATCGTCCGATATGGTGGCTCCTCTGGTAAAATCTTCGCAAAGATCATATCCCATGGGGTGCGCGATGGTAAAATCAACCAATCCCTGCTCTTGCGCTTTGCACATCCACTCCGCAAAGGAGTTGGGCACCGCCTGTGGCAATGCTTTCACGTGGGGAGCCCAAGCAAGCACCACTTTCGGCTTTTCCACCTTTTTATGTTCTGTGATGGTAATCAAATCCGTCAAACTCTGTAGCGGGTGTCTAGTGGCACTCTCTAGTGATACCACCGGCACGCCACAGAACTTCACGAATTTATTGAAAAGATCTTCCGTATAGTCGGCTTCTTTATCTTTTAGGCTGGGAAACGATCGCAAGCCTAGAATATCGCAATATTCCCCCATCACGGCGGCGGCTTCACGTATATGTTCTACCGTGTTGCCGTTCATAACAATGCCGTCCTGCGTTTCCAACGCCCAACCGTCCTTATCCATATTCATCACCATGACGTTCATGCCCAAGTTCATGGCAGCCTTCTGGGTGCTCATGCGCGTGCGCAGGCTAGGATTCAAAAATACCAAGCCTAAGGTTCTGTTCTCGCCCAACGCCTTATTGTCGTAGGGGCTTGCTTTCAAAGCCAATGCATCCTGAACTACTTTGGACAGATCATCAACGTCTGCTACCGAGAAAAATTTATTCATCTTTATCTTTGATTACGCTTTCAATCGTTCGTCGAAAGCCGTTAAAAACCGATCAGCAATACTCTTATCAATATTTAATGCAGGCAATATCCGGATCACATTGGGTTTTGCCTCGCCGGTAAATATACGGTTCTTTAAAAGCAGATCTTTCTTTACTTGGCTAAGCTCTTCGGGCAGTTCGATACCGATCATTAATCCCCTACCGCGAACCTCCTTCACTTTATCGAATTTCTTCAGCTCATCGATCAAATAATCACCAACAGTACGCGCATTATTCAGCAACTGCTCAGATTTAATCACGTCCAACACCGCTACTGCCGCAGCGCATGCCAAATGGTTTCCACCGAAGGTTGTGCCCAGCAAACCAAAAGAAGCCTGAAACTTAGGCGCTATGGCCACCGCCCCTATCGGGAAACCATTGCCCATTCCTTTCGCCATCGTGTAAATATCGGCGGAAATGCCTGCGTAGTCATGCGAAAAGAAATCGCCCGTACGGCCATAACCACATTGAACAGAATCGGCAATAAAAACAGCGTCGTGCTGATCGCATAAGCTACGGATCAACTTCAGAAAAGGTATGGAGGCCTCGCGTATGCCGCCTACACCCTGAATACCTTCAATAATGACCGATGAGATCTCGTCGCCGTAAGTGCTAAAAGCATTTGACAGGGCCTCTTCATCATTAAAAGGCAGGAATACCACATTGTCTGTTTCATTTACGGGAGCCACAATAGCAGGGTTGTCTGTAGCAGCCACCGCTAGGGAAGTACGTCCATGAAACGATTTCGAAAAGGCGATAATCTTCTTTTTCTTATTATGGAAGGAGGCTAATTTCAATGCGTTCTCATTGGCCTCAGCACCAGAATTACAAAGAAATAAGGTATAATCTTCCTTACCCGAAAGCTCGCCCAACTGTCGGGCCAATTGCTTTTGGATAGGGATTTCAATTGAATTGGAGTAGAATCCGATACGATTCAATTGGGTAGTCAATGTTTCAACATAGTGTGGGTGCGTGTGACCAATCGATATCACCGCATGTCCACCATACAGATCGAGGTATTCATTACCTTCGGCATCCCAAATTGTAGAGCCTTTAGCTTTTACAATATTAATGGGATTAATAGGATAAACATTAAATAAGTCCATTTACGATAAAATATTAGGAGGCGAAAAAACTCCCGTAGGCAAATATAGGTAAGACACCGTGGAAAAAGTCAAGAAAAAACAAGAAAATCTAAGCAGGGCAAAAACAACAAAATCCCCAACTGCACACAGTTGGGGATTTGCTATACATGAAGAAGGATTTCTCCTTCGAAGATTTAGTCTTCTTTCTTCTCTTCCGTTGCAGGAGCTTCCTCAGCAGGTGCTGCTTCTTCAGCTTTAACATCTTCCACTACTTCTACAGGAGCTTCTTCTGTTTGTTCAGCTGCTTTCTTTTTAGCAGATCCGCGACGGCGTGTAGTTTTCTTTTCCGCTTTAGCTGTTTGACCGTAAACTTCGTTATAGTCAACCAATTCAACAAACGCCATTTCAGCGTTGTCACCCAAACGGTTTTCCAACTTGATGATACGTGTATATCCACCCGGACGCGTAGCTACTTTCTCCGAAATTTCGCGGAACAAGATAGTTACCGCTTCTTTGTCTTTCAAGTAAGCGAATACTGTACGACGTGAATGCGTTGTATCGTTTTTTGATTTAGTGATCAATGGCTCTACGTAAGTACGCAATGCTTTAGCTTTAGCCAAAGTTGTGGTGATACGTTTGTGCTTGATCAATGAAGTCGCCATGTTAGCTAACATCGCCTTACGGTGACTGTCAGTGCGGCCTAAGTGGTTTACTTTTTTTCCGTGTCTCATTTTAATTGTGTTGTTTTGTGCGTACCGTCTGCAGAAATTAAAAAGGTAAAAGTAAAAAAGTAAAAAACCTATAAAGTTTTCCTAATTTTTAATTTTTAACTTTTAATTCTCTAGGGAATTACGCAACAGGTCGCTTATTTATTAATTACTTATTATTCTTCGTCCAATTTGTATTTAGACAGATTCATCCCGAATGATAAACCTTTCGATTTAACCAGTTCCTGAATCTCGCTCAATGATTTCTTACCGAAGTTACGGAACTTCAACATATCCGCTACATCATAGGTAACCAGCTCAGCTAGTGTACGGATATCAGCTGCTTTCAAGCAGTTCAACGCGCGTACAGAAAGATCTAAATCAACTAATTCTGTTTTCAAGATCTTACGCATGTGCAAGATTTCCTCGTCAACAACTTTAGTTTCTTCTTTTGTTTGCGATTCCAACAACATATTTTCGTCAGAGAACAACATGAAGTGCTGGATCAAGATCTTGGCAGCTTCTTTCAAAGCCTCCTCAGGGTGAATAGAACCATCTGTAGAGATATCCAACAACAATTTCTCGTAGTCAGTTTTTTGTTCTACACGGTAGTTCTCTATCGTATATTTTACATTCTTAATTGGTGTATAGATTGAATCTACAGCGATCAAACCTACAGGACCATCAGTAACTTTATTTTCTTCAGCATTTACATAACCACGCCCCTTAGATACTGACAGCTCCACTTCGATAGTAACAGCACTATCCATGTTGCAGATCACCAAGTCAGGATTCAACACCGTAAAATTATTGGAGAACTTCGTAATGTCACCGGCTTTAAATTGTTCCTGACCATTGATCACTACAAAAATCTTCTCGTTGTCACCTTGCTCGCCTGATTTCTTGAAACGTACTTGTTTCAAGTTCAAAATGATTTCGGTAACATCTTCAACAACACCTTTAATAGTAGAGAATTCGTGGGAAACGCCTGAAAACCTTACCGACGTAATTGCATATCCTTCTAAGGAGGACAATAAAATACGGCGCAAAGCATTACCAATAGTTACACCAAAACCTGGCTCTAATGGACGAAATTCGAAAGTACCATCAAAATCCGTTGATTTTTGCATGATAACTTTATCCGGTCTTTGAAATGCTAAAATTGCCATTTATTTCTTTTTAAAAGTTTTTATTAATAACGTAAAATATAACCGAAGTAAGCGCAATTCTGTTAAGAATTCCGCTTACTTCAATTATTTATTATTTAGAGTACAACTCTACGATTAAATTCTCTTTGATATTTTCAGGAATATCTGATCTTTCAGGGAAAGATACAAATGTACCTTGCAAATCGTTAGCGTTCCACTCTAACCAACTGAATTTGTTGATTTTTCTGCCCTCTACGGAAGTAGAAATAGCTTCCAAAGATTTAGAACGTTCGCGAACAGCGATTACGTCACCTGGACGTAGGCTATATGATGGAATGTTAACAACTTCGCCGTTAACGGTAATATGCTTGTGGGATACCAACTGACGTGCTGCTGAACGTGTTGGCGCGATACCTAAACGGTAAACAACGTTATCCAAACGAGCTTCCAATAATCTTAGGAAGTTCTCACCGGTAATACCTTGTTTTGCAGATGCTTTTCCGAACAATGTGCGGAATTGACGCTCTAATACACCGTAAGTATATTTCGCTTTTTGTTTTTCTAACAACTGAATTGCGTATTCAGATTGCTTACCTCTTCTTTTTGAAGGACCGTGTTGTCCTGGAGGGTAATTCTTTTTTTCTAATGCCTTATCAGGTCCAAAAATTGGTTCTCTGAATTTACGAGCTATTTTGGACTTAGGTCCTGTATATCTTGCCATTTTTTCTTTCTGTTTGAAGTATCTGTCAGCCTATAGCTGGAGAATCTTATCTTAAACAATCAACTAATTAAACTCTTCTGCGTTTTGGAGGACGACAACCGTTGTGCGGAAGTGGAGTGATATCCTTAATGGTAGTCACATCGATCCCAACAGTTTGTAATGTACGGATAGCCGACTCACGTCCAGCACCCGGACCTTTTACGAAAACCTCTACTTTGCGCAAACCCAAATCATGAGCTACTTTACCACAGTCGTTTGCTGCTTGACCTGCTGCGTAAGGCGTGTTCTTTTTAGAACCTCTGAAGCCCATTTTACCAGCTGAAGACCATGAAATAGTTTGTCCCTGATTGTTTGTTAACGTAATGATGATGTTGTTAAAGGTAGCGTTGATATGAGCTTGACCAACAGGCTCGATAACGACGATACGCTTTTTAGTAACCTTTTTACTCTTAGCCATTTCTTAATTATTATTTAGTAGCTTTTTTCTTGTTTGCAACTGTTTTACGTTTACCTTTACGTGTACGTGAGTTGTTTTTTGTACGTTGACCACGGACTGGTAAATGTTTACGGTGACGTAGACCACGGTAACAACCAATATCCATTAAGCGTTTAATGTTCAATTGAACTTCTGAACGCAATGCACCTTCTACCTTGATTTCATCGTTGATGATAGTACGGATAGCTGCTAATTGATCATCGTTCCACTCGGAAACTTTAACGTCCTCACTGATACCTGCTTTTTCCAAGATGTAAGCAGCAGTAGAACGACCAACACCGAAGATGTAGGTAAGGCCTATTACGCCTCTTTTGTTTTTAGGTAAATCTATACCTGATATCCTTGCCATAGTATACTTTAAGCGATTATGTGATTTTTACTAGCCCTGACGTTGCTTGAACTTAGGGTTCTTTTTGTTGATTACAAAAACTTTTCCTTTGCGACGGATAATTTTACAGTCCGCGCTGCGTTTTTTTATAGATGCTCTTACTTTCATTGTAATAATATTTTAAAAGCTAAAAATAGCGACAAAAAACAATCCGTCTATTTGTAACGGTATGTAATTCGTCCCTTTGTTAAATCGTAGGGAGACATCTCCAATTTCACTTTGTCTCCTGGAAGAATCTTGATATAGTGCATACGCATTTTACCAGAAATGTGCGCGATAATCTCGTGCCCATTCTCCAATTCTACCCGAAACATCGCGTTAGAAAGTGCTTCCCTTATTATACCGTCTTGTTCTATTGAGGCTTGCTTAGCCATATGCTCTAACTTAATTTACATTTTAGCCTGCACAAACAGGAGTGCAAAGATAAATAAAAATATTGAAAACCAATTACTTTTTATCCAAAACTTTCTCTACGTGTTCGAAGGTAAGGAGCACGTCGGGTTGTCCTTTTCGAATGGCTACCATCTGCTCAAAGTGTGCAGAAAGTTTACCATCGATCGTACTCACCGTCCATCCGTCGTCCCAAAACTTGACACCCGCTTTTCCTTGGTTGATCATCGGCTCGATACATATCACCAAACCTGCTTCCAATTTCGGACCAGCACCACGTTTGCCATAGTTTGGTACTTCGGGCTTTTCATGCAAATGTAAGCCTACACCATGTCCCACCAATTCCCGCACGATACCATAATTGTATGGAGCAACATGTTCTTGAACTGCCGCAGAGATATCGCCAACACGCTTGCCCACTACTGCTTGCTCAACACCCGCAAAAAGGGATGCTTTGGTTACATCAAGTAGTTGCTGCGCTTCAGCAGATACTTCGCCTACCCCAAAGGTATAGGCCGAATCGCTTATAAAACCGTTCAGATTCACGCCTCCGTCCACGGAAACTAAATCGCCATCTTTGATCACATAATCACTGGGAAATCCATGCACGATTTGATCGTTCACGGAAATACAGAGCGAATACGGAAAGCCATGGTAATTTAGAAAAGCGGGGGTACCGCCATGATCATGGATATAATCATAGGCTAGCTTATCCAAGGACAAGGTGGTAATACCCGGTTTGATTTCCTTTGCTATCTCAGCAAGCAATAACGAGAGTACGTTAGCCGACTCTCGTATTTGCTCGATTTGATCTTCTGTTTTATAATAAACTTTAGACATTTATTAAATTGCTGATTGATCGATCCCTTCCACTGTAGCCGTTGAACGACCCTTAACGCGACCCGTCTTCATCAATCCGTCGTAATGACGCATCAATAGATGACTTTCGATCTGCTGCAAGGTATCCAACACCACCCCTACTAAAATCAACAATGAAGTACCTCCGAAGAAATGGGCAAACTGATTGTTCACGCCAAACTTACCAGCCAATGCAGGCATGATAGCGATCAACGCGATAAAAATAGCACCCGGGAAAGTAATCCTAGAAATAACATTGTCAATAAATGTATTGGTGTCGAAACCGGGCTTGATACCGGGGATGAAACCACCATTTTTCTTCATATCTTCCGACATCTGTTGCGGATTGACCATGATCGCCGTGTAGAAGAACGTAAATGCGATGATCAACAAAGCAAAAGTAACGTTATAGGCCACCGACGTGAAATCTCTCAACGCAAGCAAAAAGTCAGACTGTAAATTTGGAAAAAACTGCGATAAAGCCATTGGCAAGAACATAATTGCCTGCGCAAAAATGATCGGCATAACGCCGGCAGCATTCACCTTTAAAGGGATATACTGACGAACACCGCCCACTTGCTTGTTTCCAACGATTTTCTTTGCATACTGTACTGGCACCTTACGGATACCCTGCACCACGAGAATAGCAAAGATCACGACGAAGAACAACGCCACAAACTCCAATAGCAACGGAATAGGACCACCACCACTTGGGCTCATACGAGATGCCCATTCAGCGATGATACCGCCTGGCAATTGCGCAATGATACCCGCCATAATGATCAACGAAGTACCGTTACCAATTCCTTTATCGGTAATTTTTTCACCGAGCCACATCACAAACAAAGTACCCGCAGTCAATACGATAGCAGAAAGAATCGTAAACATAGGCTCAGGCAACGTTTTGGCTTCAGCAGGAACTTGTGTTTTCACATAAGCAACGGCTTGCACCAAGGTGATGGCCAATGTTAGGTAACGCGTAATCTGGGTCATTTTCTTACGACCAGATTCGCCCTCTTTCTGCATCTTCTGAAATGCAGGAACCGCAATCCCCAATAACTGAACAACGATCGATGCAGATATATAAGGCATCACGCCCAAAGCAAATATTGCCGAACGCGAGAAAGAGCCACCGGCAAACATATTGATCAAATCTAATATGCTGTTGCTGTCGTTGCTCTTAGCGCCTAGTGCATCGGGGTTGACACCTGGTAGAACCACGTGACAACCGATACGGTAGATTAGAAGAAGTAGTAAAGTCGTAATGATACGATTACGTAAATCTTCGATTTTCCATATATTGGTTAAGGTTGTGATTAGTTTCTTCATGTAATATTAAAGTTTTACGATAGAACCACCTGCAGCTTCAATAGCTTTTTGAGCTGAAGCAGAGAATGCATGTGCACTCACTTCAACTTTAGCCGAGAACTCGCCACGACCTAAGATCTTGACTAAGTCGTTCTTTGAAGCTAGGCCATGTACGCGTAACGCTTCGAAATCAATTACCGTCAAATTGTGTTTCGTAACCAACTCCTGAAGAACATCAAGGTTTACACCTACATATTCTACGCGGTTGATGTTTTTGAAACCAAATTTAGGCACACGACGTTGCAACGGCATTTGACCACCTTCGAAACCGATTTTCGTCGATGTACCTGAACGTGAACCAGCTCCTTTATGACCACGAGTGGATGTACCACCACGGCCAGAACCTTGACCTCTACCGATACGTTTCTTGCTTTTTACAGAACCTTTAGCTGGTTTTAAATTACTTAAATTCATTTTGTTTAAGATTGTGTTACGCCTTCGCTCTCACTAAACAGGTCGTAACGATTAAAAATAGAAATAATAAACGGGAATGGAAAGAGCCGTGATGACTCTTTCCATGTCCTATTAAATAGTTTCGATAGCTACCAAGTGGTTTACTTTTCTAACCATACCAATGATGGCTGGAGTAGCTTCAACTTCTACGGAGTGATTGATTTTTTTCAAACCTAAAGCCTCGATAGTTTTCTTTTGGCGCTCGCTTCTGTCGATAACGCTCTTTATCTGGGTGATTTTGATTTTTGCCATGATAATTAACCGTTAAATACTTTGTTTAAATCGACGCCACGGTTCTGCGCTACCGTGTATGCATCACGAAGGCTTCCTAGCGCATCGATCGTTGCTTTTACCACGTTGTGTGGATTGGATGAACCTAAAGATTTCGCCAATACGTCTTTGATACCAGCACTCTCTAGTACTGCACGCATAGCACCACCTGCAAGTACTCCTGTACCGTGTACTGCTGGTTGAACCAACACACGACCACCAGAGAACTTACCGTATTGCTCGTGAGGAACTGTACCGTTAATGATCGGAACCTTGATTAAGTTCTTCTTTGCATCATCGATACCTTTTGTGATAGCCTCGGTTACCTCTTTCGCTTTTCCAAGACCGTATCCTACGATACCGTTTTCATCGCCCACAACAACGATAGCAGAGAAACTGAAGGTACGACCACCTTTGGTCACTTTTGCCACCCGTTGGATGCTTACTAAGCGATCTTTTAATTCGATTTCGCTTGATTTTACTCTTTTGATATTGCTTAATGCCATGTTTTTCTTGATTAAAAGTCTAAACCGCCTTCGCGAGCACCTTCAGCCAATGATTTCACACGGCCATGGTATAAGTACCCATTACGGTCAAAAACTACTTTGCTAATTCCTGCTGCAACAGCTTTTTCTGCTACCAATTTACCAACTGCTTTAGACTGGTCAATTTTTGTTCCTGATGCTGCGAATTCTTTCGAAATCGAAGATGCAGATACCAAAGTTTTACCGTTTGTATCGTCGATAATTTGTGCGTAGATGCCTTTGTTGCTTCTGAAAACAGATAACCGTGGACGTTCAACCGATCCAGCAAGGCTTTTTCTGATTCCTTTTTTGATTCGCTCTCTGCGAGATGTTTTATTTGCTGCCATGGTTATTATTTTTTAGCTGATTTACCTGCTTTTCTTCTCAAAATTTCACCCGCAAACTTGATACCTTTACCTTTGTAAGGCTCTGGCTTACGGAAGCTACGGATTTTTGCTGCAACCTGTCCGATCAATTGTTTGTCTGCTGACTCCAAAATGATCGTTGGGTTTTTACCTTTTTCAGCCGTAGTTGATACTGTAATTTCCTTTGGCAACACGAAAACTATCTGGTGAGAGAAACCTAGGGTTAGCTCCAATGTATTTCCCGTGTTTGAAGCACGGTAACCTACACCCACCAATTCTTGCGTAGTTTTGTAACCTTCTGTAACACCTACAACCATGTTATTGATTAAGGCGCGGTACAATCCATGTAATGCTTTGTGTTTCTTTTGTTCAGTAGGACGTGTTACAACTACATTACCTTCTTCTTGTTGGATGGTAATGTCACGATCTACTTGTTGTGTTAATTCGCCCTTTGGTCCTTTTACTGTAACCAGATTTTTATCTGATACAGTAATCGTTACTCCCGAAGGAATAGCGATAGGCGCTTTTCCAATTCTTGACATTTCTTTTGTGTTTTTTACCTAGATTAATAAACGTAACATAAAACCTCACCACCTACATTTTGTAGACGAGCTTCTTTATCTGTCATTACTCCTTTAGAAGTTGACAAGATAGCGATACCCAAACCATTCAAAACGCGCGGCATGTCTTCCACACTTGCATACTTTCTTAAACCAGGTTTACTCACACGTGTCAACGTACGAATAGCCGGAATTTTGCTAACTGGGTGATACTTCAAAGCAACTTTGATAGATCCTTGAGGACCGTTTTCTTCGAATTTGTAATTAGCAATGTAACCTTTGTCGAAAAGAACTTTAGTGATCTCTTTTTTAAGGTTCGATGCAGGAATTTCAACAACCCTGTGGTTGGCCTTGATGGCATTCCTTACTCGTGTAAGGTAATCCGCTATTGGATCTGTATTCATTAGATATTAAATTATGACAATGGTTTCCTGAACTAACCTAACTCCCGGACCTGTTGTCTGTACATAAATTTTGCAATACGAAAAAAACCCGATAAACCCCTTACGGGTTTATCCGGGCAAAAGTAAAAGTTTTTTTTCTGATTACCAAGAAGCTTTTTTCACTCCCGGGATCTTTCCGTCTAAGGCCATCTCGCGGAATGTTACACGAGAGATACCGAATTGACGCATATATCCTTTTGGACGACCAGTCAATTTACAACGGTTGTGCAAACGTACTGGTGAAGCATTTTTTGGCAATTTGTCTAAAGCTGCATAATCACCAGCTGCTTTTAGTGCAGCACGTTTTTCAGCAAACTTAGCTACCAATTTCTGACGCTTTACTTCACGCGCTTTTAATCCTTCTTTAGCCATTGTTGTTTGTATTTTGATTTTTGAATGGTAAACCGAACTGTTTCAATAACTCCAATGCTTCGATATCGTTGCCTGCAGAAGTTACGAATGTAATATCCATACCTTGGATCTTGTTGATCTTGTCAATGTTGATCTCTGGGAAGATGATCTGCTCGGTGATACCCAAGTTGTAGTTACCTCTTCCATCGAAACCTTTGTCATTGATACCACGGAAGTCGCGGATACGAGGCAAAGATACAGCGATCAAACGGTCAAGGAATTCATACATGTTGTTGTCACGCAATGTAACACGTGCACCAACAGGCATTCCTTTACGCAATTTGAAGTTAGAGATATCCTTTTTAGATTTAGTAGAAACTGCTTGCTGACCAGTGATCAATGTCAACTCGGAAACCGCGTTGTCGATCAATTTCTTGTCAGAAGTAGCTGCACCAACACCTTGGGATACTACGATTTTCTCCAGTTTAGGAACTTGCATAACGCTTTTATACTGGAATTTTTCTTTAAGCGCTGTACGGATTTCCTCCGCATATTTCGCTTTTAATCTTGGTACGTAAGTCATTATTTAATTTCCTCCCCTGATTTTTTTGCGTAACGAACAATTTTACCATCCGCGTCCAAGCGACGACCAACGCGCGTAGGCTCGCCAGTTTTAGGGTCGATCAACGCTAAGTTGGAAATGGTGATTGCAGCTTCTTTCTCGATGATACCACCGTTAGGATTAGCCGCGCTAGGTTTAGTGTGTTTTTTAACGATGTTAGCGCCTTCAACGACAGCTCTGTTAGAGTCCACTAAAATTTGCAATACTTTCCCTTGCTTACCTTTAGAGTTACCAGCGATAACCTTCACTAAATCACCTTTTTTGATTTTGATTTTGTGAGTTGTTTTTGTTTTCTGTGCCATAATTATAAAACCTCCGGTGCTAGTGATACAATCTTCATGAACTGTTTCTCACGCAATTCACGAGCCACAGGCCCGAAAATACGTGTTCCACGTGGTTCATCGTTATTATTCAACAATACTGCTGCATTATCGTCAAAACGAATGTATGAACCATCTTTACGACGGATCTCTTTTTTCGTGCGAACAACAACTGCTTTAGAAACGGAACCTTTTTTCACGTTTCCTGAAGGTATAGCGCTCTTTACGGTAACAACAATCTTATCACCGATAGATGCATAACGCTTGCGCGTACCGCCCAATACACGGATTACTAAAACTTCTTTAGCTCCTGAGTTGTCGGCCACATTTAATCTTGATTCCTGTTGTACCATTATTTAGCTCTTTCTAAAATTTCAACTAATCTCCAGTTCTTTGTCTTACTCAGCGGACGAGTTTCCATGATTAATACCGTATCGCCGATACCGCAGGTATTTGTTTCGTCATGAGCTTTAAATTTAGTAGTTTTTTTAACGAACTTACCGTAGATCGGGTGTTTTACTTTACGTTCAACCGTTACGACGATAGACTTGTCCATCTTGTTGCTAACTACTAAGCCGATTCTTGTTTTTCTTAATTTTCTTTCCATTTCGACTTTACGTTTTACGCCTCAGAGGCTGTTTCCTGTGACTTAGCTTCATTTTTACGCTTAGAAACCTCTGTCGCGATGCGAGCGATGTTTTTGCGCGCAGCTTTGATGACATTAGGGTTCTCCACAGCAGAAACAGCATGTGCAAATTTCAACTTGTTAAGGGCAGCTTTCTCTTCTTTAAGACGAGCTACAAGTTCCTCTTGTGATAATTCGATGATTTCTGAATTTTTCATTTTCTTTCAGTTTGTGCAGGGTTATCAATTCTGTTTATAAGGTGCCTTGTGGGTAACGGCCACAAGGCTAAACTATTGACATTACCAGCGATTTTTATGCTTCTACGTAATCTCTACGTATAACAAACTTAGTTTGAACCGGCAATTTTTGAGCAGCTAAACGTAATGCTTCTTTGGCAACTTCCAAAGGCACACCTTCTGCTTCAAATAACATACGGCCTGGACGCACTACGGCTACCCAGTATTCTGGAGCTCCCTTACCTTTACCCATACGTACCTCTGCAGGTTTTTTGGTAACAGGCTTGTCAGGGAAAATACGGATCCACACTTGACCTTCACGTTTCATATAACGTGTTACGGCGATACGTGCTGCCTCAATTTGGCGGCTCGTGATCCATGCTGGCTCCAGTGACTTGATACCGAAAGAACCGAAAGCTAAATCCGCTCCACGAGAAGCGTTACCTTTCATACGGCCTTTCTGCATCTTTCTGAACTTCGTTCTTTTTGGCTGTAACATGTTCGTATTTTATTTAATCCGCCGTCCGGCGGACAACTATTGTAATCTATTAAACTTATTATCCTCTGTTTGCACCACCACGGTTATTACCGCCACGGTTGTTGTTTCCGCCACGGTTGTTACCGCCGCGTCCACCTTTGCGGTTATCGCGTTCGCGACGCTCGCCACCTTCATTGCCGGCACGGGTCTTCGTGTTAGATGTTTGGCCGATGTTAGGGGAAAGATCACGTTTACCGTAAACTTCACCTTTACAGATCCAAACTTTAACACCGATTTTACCGTAAGTCGTCAATGCTTCTGCCAAAGCGTAGTCGATATCTGCACGCAATGTGTGTAGAGGAGTTCTTCCTTCTTTGTACTGCTCGGTACGTGCCATCTCAGCACCACCCAAACGGCCAGAACACATTACTTTGATACCTTCAGCGCCCATACGCATTGTAGATGCAATGGTAGTTTTCATTGCACGACGGAATGAAATACGCGCTTCAAGTTGTTTTGCGATACCTTCTGCTACCAATTTCGCATCCAATTCAGGACGTTTGATCTCGAAGATGTTGATTTGAACGTCTTTTTTCGTCAATTTTTTCAACTCTTCTTTGATCTTGTCAACTTCTTGACCGCCTTTACCGATAACGATACCTGGACGTGCAGTGTGGATAGTAACCGTGATGCGTTTCAAAGTTCTTTCGATAACAACTTTTGCTACACCACCTTTTGCGATACGTACAGAAAGATATTTTCTAATTTTTTCGTCTTCAACTAACTTATCAGAATAGTTGTTGCCTCCGAACCAGTTAGAATCCCATCCTTTGATGATACCTAATCTGCTACCTATTGGATTTGCTTTTTGTCCCATTCTTATTTAAATTAGTTGTTTACTTTTTTTAAACTGTCTACTACCAAAGTAACGTGGTTTGAACGCTTGCGAATTCTGTAACCGCGACCCTGTGGAGCCGGACGCAATCTTTTCAATTGACGACCACCACCTACAGACACTTCCTTTACGAATAGCGCGCTGTCTTCCAAAGAAGCTCCTTCGTTGCTTGCTTCCCAGTTTTTGATAGCTGATAGTAATAATTTCTCAACACGAGCAGCTGCTTCTTTACCTGTGTGTTTCAAGATGTAAAGAGCGGTCTCCACTTTCTCGCCACGGATAAGATCTACCACTAAACGCATTTTACGAGGCGAAGTAGGGCAGTTCAATAACTTGGCAGTAGAAGCTCCTCCTACTTGAGCTTTTTCCTGCTCTTTACGCTGTCTGATAAGGACAGACTTTTTGAGTTTTTTTGTTGCTTCCATTACCTAATTATTTTTTCTTTTCTGCGTGGCCTTTGAATGTACGCGTAGGCGCAAATTCACCAAGCTTGTGACCAACCATATTTTCTGTTACATAAACAGGGATAAATTTATTCCCGTTGTGCACTGCGAAGGTATGGCCAACAAAATCAGGTGAAATCATTGATCTACGAGACCATGTTTTGATTACTGATTTTTTGTTTGTTTCATTCATAGAAAGAACTTTTCTTTCTAAGTTGTGATCGATATAAGGACCTTTTTTAATTGAACGAGCCATTATTTTTTCCTTCTCTCAATGATGTAACGATTCGATGTTTTCTTCTTGTAGCGTGTTTTGAAGCCTTTAGCTAACACACCTGTACGTGAACGAGGGTGACCTCCGGAAGTACGGCCTTCACCACCACCCATAGGGTGATCTACTGGGTTCATGGCAACACCACGAACGCGAGGACGACGACCTAAGTGACGTTTACGACCAGCTTTACCTAATACTTGGTTTGCTTTTTCAGCATTGGATACTGAACCAATGGTAGCAACACAAGTTAATAAGATCATACGAGTCTCACCTGAAGGCAATTTGATGATGGCATACTTACCGTCACGTGCTGACAATTGCGCATATGTTCCTGCGGAACGTGCAATTGAACCTCCTTGACCTGGGTTCAACTCGATGTTGTGGATGATCGAACCTAGTGGAATGTTAGCAAGTGGCAATGTATTACCAACTTCTGGGGCTACTTTATCACCTGCAACAACCGTTTGGCCAACTGTTAAACCAGCTGGAGCTACGATGTAACGTTTCTCACCATCAGCGTAGTGCAACAAAGCAATACGTGCTGTACGGTTTGGATCGTACTCGATAGTAGCTACTTTTGCAGGGATATCTTTTTTATCGCGTTTGAAATCAATTAATCGGTATGATTTTTTGTGTCCCCCACCGATATAACGCATAGTCATTTTACCGGATTTATTACGACCACCTGATCTCTTGTTGCTACCTACTACCAACGATTTTTCAGGAACGTTTGTAGTAACATCAGAGTAGTCTGCGCCTACTCTGAAACGCGTACCAGGGGTAACCGGTTTGAATCTTTTAACTGCCATTTCTTATTATAGTGTAGTGTAAAAGTCAATAGTTTCGCCATCTTTCACCGTGATGATGGCTTTTTTATACTTAGGGCTTCTTCCAGAAACGAAACCTGCTTTTGTGTAACGGCTTTTTGCTTTACCAGCTACAACCGCAGTGTTTACTGACAATACAGTTACACCGAACATTTCTTCAACAGCTTGTTTGATCTGGATCTTATTAGCTCTGTGATCAACTTTGAAAGAGTAACGGTTTGCTTTTTCCGTTAACAACGAAGCTTTCTCAGTCAAAATAGGTTTTTTGATAATTTCCATATTATTTAGCGAATGCTTCCTCCAAAGTTTTAACAGAATCTGCAGTTAACAAAAGTTTTGTCGCGTTCAACACATCGTATGTGTTCAAATCTGAAGCTGCGATTACTTTTACTTTCTTCAAGTTTCTGCTTGATAAATAAACATTGTTATCGTATGCTGGCAACACCAATAAGGTTTTTTCGTCAGCTACGTTCAACGCGTTGATCAAAGACACATAGTTTTTAGTTTTGATGGATTCGAAGCTTACCGCGTCTAACACCAAAATATTGTTTTCTTGTGCTTTGTAGCTCAATGCTGATTTACGCGCTACTTGCTTCAATTTTTTGTTCAATTTAAAGCTGTAGTCACGTGGTTGAGGACCGAATACACGACCACCACCATTAAACAATGGAGATTTGATAGAACCCGCACGAGCACCACCAGTACCTTTTTGTTTGTGTAATTTACGCGTAGAACCCGCGATCTCATTACGTTGTTTAGATTTGTGAGTTCCTTGGCGTTGGTTCGCTAAGTATTGTTTCACATCCAAATAGATCGCATGGTCGTTAGGCTTTACGCCGAATACTGACTCAGGCAGTTGCACCTTGGCACCTGTTTCTTTACCTGATAAATTTAATACGTTAACTTCCATCTCTACTATTTGTCTACGATTACATATGAACCTTTAGCTCCTGGAATGGAACCACTAACAACAATTAGGTTTTGATCAGCATAAACTTTCAAAATCTGTAAGTTTTGAACTTTTACTCTGTCACCACCTGTACGACCCGCCATGCGCATTCCTTTGAATACACGTGAAGGCCAAGAAGAAGCACCCAATGAACCTGGAGCACGTAGTCTGTTGTGCTGACCGTGAGTCGCACCACCTACACCACCAAATCCGTGACGCTTCATTACACCTTGGAAACCTTTACCTTTGGAAGTACCGACTACGTCTACGTACTCGCCTTCAGCAAAAATAGTTACATCCACGATGTCACCTAGTTGTTTCTCATCTTCGAAAGTTTTGAATTCAACTAGTTTACGCTTAGGAGTCACGCCCGCTTTTGCGAAGTGTCCTTTTAAAGGCGCTGTTGTGTTCTTTTCCTTAGCATCATCATAGCCAAGTTGAAGAGCCGCATAGCCATCCTTCTCTACCGTACGTATATGCGTTACCACGCACGGCCCAGCCTCAATTACTGTACAAGGGATATTCTTCCCTTCCGCATCGAACAGGCTGGTCATTCCTACTTTTTTACCAATAATTCCTGACATGTTATAAATAAAATTAATTAAACGTCCTTCGAAGCAGTAGGGCTTCGCTCAAGACACAATTTCCCCTAAGGGACTGCAAAGGTAAAGTATTTTTTGTAACTACCAAACAGTTAGTACATTATTTTTTTATTTTTTCCATCGGCAGCATCAACAATTTGGGAATCGTTTCCCAGTTATTGATCCTTAACGACAGCCCCTTTTCAGAAATTCACTACATTGCCCATCGCGTCGGCATCTATATCGTGTGAAAGCCCGTATAAAAAGATCCTCATCCCGACTCATCTTGAGTAAGATGCGCGCCGCATAGCGCAACAACCCGGTTGCACCTGTGCTTTTAAAAACTGTTCTCGCCATTTTCTTAGTTTTTAGTAAACAATTCTGTTCTACAAAGATCGGATCACAGCCGTGCAAAAAATAGGATATATGAGCCAAAAAACGGCTTGCTCAAAAAAAATGATTGGCTCATTTTTCCTACTTTTTAACGAAAAAACGCATTATTATTCATCTAAAAACAGCCTCCAAGAGCCTTCTGAGCAACATTTCTCCACATGCGAAAAAACGAAAAATCGCCAATCAAAAATGCTAGCACTTTTCGCAGAAATGCTAGCATTTTTGTAAAAAGTGCTAGCTCTTTTGTTAGAAGTGCTAGCTCTTTTGTTAGAAGTTCTAGCTCTTTTGTTAGAAGTTCTAGCACTTCTGTTAGAAGTTCTAGCATGTACAACAGAAATGCTAGCATGTGAAACCTATCATCTAGCATCTCCAAAAAAAGTGCTAGCCTTTCTGGTTAAAAAGCTAGCACTTCAGACCTACATGCTTACACTTATTATTCATATGCTAGCATTCCTACCTTCTTTGCTAGCTTATCTATTTCAACAGCTAGCATGTCGGACAAAACAGCTATCTCTTTTTTTCCAACAGCCAGCACTATAATCAGAAAGTCTAAAGCACGGATAAGCCATCCAATAATCTTTTATAACGCAGCAAAGCCTCCACATAATAATAGTCTGCATAGGTCAACGGCACGTCTACTTCGGTTTTATGTGGTATTGATCCTACACTATGCTCCAAAATAAATCCACCATTACTTTTATAGGCCGCTTTATACGGCGCTTTGGAAAGGCTCATCAACATGTCTTCAGCTTTAGCGATATACCACTTTATTTCCTTGTTCGACTTTACATAGTCGCTCAGTTCGAGTAGTGCCGAGGCCACAATGGCCGCGGTTGACGCATCGCGTAAATTACGCTGTGCATAATATTTGCTGTCCGTTTCCAACCGATCTTGGTTCATATCCCAATAGGGAACCAAATCCGCCGGAAGGTTGGGGTGGTTAAGGTAAAAAGCGGCTATTTTTCGCGCTTGCTTTAGATAGCGCTTGTCGCCTGTTTCGCGAAACATCATCGTATAGCCATACAGTGCCCAAGCTTGTCCCCGTGCCCAAGCCGATTCATCAAATGCGCCTTGGGCCGTTTTGCGGGCAACCACGGATCCATCTTCGACACGGTAATCGACCACATGGTATGAACTGTAGTCTTTTCTAAAATGGTTCTTCATGGTCGTGTTGGCATGTGTTTTCGCAATATCAGCAAATACCACCTTGCCGGTTAGCTTCGATGCCTGCGTCAAAAATTCCAGATTCATCATATTATCAATGATCACTGGATATTGCCAGGGCTGACCATCCCAGTTTTTCCCACCGTCCCAAGAGCGGATGGTTTTCGTATTTTGATTGAAGCGAGAAGCCAGTGAAGCGGCACCCGTTGCCAGCACCGGAACATATGCCGAGGAATCTCCCGTCAACCGCAACGCATTACCGAAACTACAGAACAGCATAAAACCCAAGTCGTGGGTGCCTGTATTCGCTTTCTCTTTTTCAAGGTAACGAAGCTTTGATTTTGCAATAGCCAATAAACCATCATCTCCCGTGGCTTCATAGAGGTATAAGGCTGTTCCGGGATAAAAGCCAGAGCACCACCAAGATGTTCCCCAATTGACATGTTTACCGTTCTGAAAGGTTGTCGGTATATCCGACTCCTCGATTTGGGATTCTAGATACTTTATTTGATTAGCCGCTTCTTGCAGATTCGTTTGCACGAACTGTTCGGAGAGCCTTAACTTCCTTTCCTGTGCTACCGCTTCAGGAGACAGCCCCGCTAGGATCAATGGTGCTGCCAGCAGCATAAATATTCTTATCATTTGATTATACAGATCTTTTAATACGTTACATAATAGTCTTTCGGAAAAGGTTCGCCTGCAAATGCCTTTTGCGAGGTCCATTTCTCGGATTTACAGGTCCAAAATTCGTCATCCGCGGGCAACCCTAAAGGCAGGAATGATAAGGAGCCTACATACATAGAGCCCGCATTAGTATAGTAATCTGCTAAGTTTTGCTGCTTATCTCCAACCAGCCCCATGCTTAGCCAACCTGATTGACGGAATGTCTCATCCCTGTAAATATGTCGAAGGATGGCTGTTAACCCCGCACGCACCTGTCCTTTCATTATATCTTCCGGCAACCTATTGTCTAGCGCTACGGCAGCCAAGGGCTGAAATGCCGCATTCCGATAGGTCGAAGATCGTCCCACCACGGTGTAATATCCCTCGGGCGATATTAGTCGTTCCAAATGATGGGCGTAGCGTTGCATACGCAAATATGCGCGCTCATACATCTCCTGGTAGATGGCCCCTGCCTTAATGTTATGCCGAAGCGACTCGACCTGCATACAATGGATGACATAGCCGTTGTAATGATCAAAACTGAAACGATCGCCGTCACTGTACCAACCATCGCCCACGTACCATTCCTTGTCAAACTTATGGACGGCATAATCAATCTTTTCCCGCATACACTCCTCACCTACCGCATACAAGAATGTTTCGGTCATTGCCGCAAACAGCAGCCAATTGCTCTCGTTAGGTTTGATACGGCGCAGTAGCTTGAACTCTTCGATTACCCGCGCTTTAGTTTCCCCCGCCAAAGGTTCCCATAATACTTGTGGCGCACGTAAGAAAGCCTGTGCCAAGTGAGCCGCATCAACCAATGTTTGCGACGATGAGCCCCGCCATGTAAAATAATCGGGAGACTGGGGGTCTACACCATATTGAATGCCCAACAAAGCCTGCTCCCTGAATTTCTTACGAAGAACACCTTCCGCCGACGCATCGTCTGGCAAAGCCAACCAAGGCGCTATGCCGGCAAGCAATCTGCCGAACGCCTCAAGATACCCTACACCAGGATCTCTTGTATCAAAGGTCGGACTGACCTCCATGGGCATGTTTTGGCGCAGTTGCTGCTTACTGATGTTCTCCAAGATCGGTGTAGCCATTCTACTAATTATGGAAACCCAGTAAGCACGGTCATCCAACTGCGTTCTATTTTTCAGCAGATGCTCTGGCTCAGCCGCTGCCAACGTAACATTTCTTTGCATGGCCACAGCTCCTCCAAAAATTCCTATGGCCTTTAACAGCAATCTTCTATTCATAAGTATGTTTATTTAATCTCCATGGTGTAGGCAATTTTTTCCTTTTTGCTGTTCCCGATAATCTCAACGCTTGACCTATACACATAGTCTCCCCACTGCTGACGTAAACGCTCATCCGCCGTAGACTTTTCTTCAACCTTCAGTCGAACCTTTGCGCCGTCAAAACGAAGATACATGGTTCGATTGTCCGGTAGCGCATAGATTAGCGCTCCACCCTGCACGGTAGGCCTTATCTGACTGATGAACATCAGTTCGCTAGGCTTCAGCCACTGTGTTAATTCAAAATCTTCGACAACGTTAATTTTCTGTTTTCGCTTATCCAGCTCAAAAGAACGTTTCCATGTATGAACTTTTGCCGACTCGGGATAAGCCTTCGCGATATCCAACGAGTAAAACGCTTTCCCTTTATCTTCCCTATAACGCACATCTGTCGCTCTAAACGCTTTGCCGTCCCTTTGTCCTACCCCATTTATCAACGGCAGGTTGTGCCACTGCGACTGCGTGTGCCACAAGGAATAGCGCGCCGCACTGAAAGTTTGCTTATTGTAGGTGGCAACGCCGACATCGATAAGCACCGGTACACCGTCATGATACAGGATAAAACTACCCACATCATTGTGGTTATGACTAACCCCATTATGCCCACCCATTCCGGCAAAAGCGATACCTTTTCCCTTCGTATCAGCGCTGATTACCGATAGGCCCAAACTCTCATAAAAAACGGACTCCTTCTCCTCCTGCCCGATCTTCCAGGTGTCCAGTTCATGGATATAGGGCAGGTACATAAAGAACGTGTGGAGCGAGCTGGTATTAAAGCTGGCCTTGTCAAGCGCATACATTTGAGCCGATAAACTTTTCCTCTGCGGGTCGTCAAATAACATCCCGTAGGTCCATATTTTTGCTGCCGAAGCAATTTGTCGGTAACTTGCGTCAGCAAAATTCACAAACACATTATCGGCTATGTGGGTATGCTGTATATAGTGACCAATATTATTGATTTTCTGTTGGTCAGCAAAGGACAGCCTGTCGGCCGATGATGAGGTAAGCCACAACAATAGTTGTCCTAGCTCTCCTCCGGCATGGCTCCAATAGGATGCCCCCTCATCTATAGCACCATCTTCCGGATAACTATCTATAAAACGATCAGCACTAAGCAGTAGCTTACGTAAAACGGCATGCAGCTGTTGCTCATCATCTTCGACCAGCAAGATAGTTTTCAGCACGTTGGTATTAATCCAAATATTCCAGTTATTGATAAAATCCGTGTCGAAACTCATCCACCAATAGGAGTCCTTTATATAAGGCTTAATAATTCTATCACTCAATTCCTTCTTTATCTTCCGGGCAAGATGCGGCGACACCATATCCAGATCATCTTTCATCAGGAAATAGAGAAAAGATAAGTCTGCCGCAGTTCGAGCGGCAACCAAATCGATATACCGATCAGTGGGATCCGGCAGCCCTGCTCCACTGCGTTGCGAAACGATATGAGCAGGGCTAACCCAAGTGCTTTCTTCCAAGGTAAGCCACAATCCATTGGCAATTTGAGATAAAAACCGCCCCCTCTTTTCCATAAGCTCACCAAGCACCAGTTGGCAAAGTATCTTCCTTCGTTCATCGACCAGCCGCTCATAATTTGTTCGATTACCTGTCGACTGAAACTCCAAGTAGACAGTGGCCAGTAAGGGCGGCCAGCTAAAGGAGTTGGCTCTTTCCGCCACTTTGATAAACGACTCCTTTTGCGCAGCGTCCAAATCGTCAAGCATGGTTTCCAAATCTGCTTTCGTCTGTTTCCTCCAATCCTGTATATGCGACATGGAGTAACTCGAAAGATCAGGATTGATTTTCTTCGATAAAATACTTTGCCCATAAACAGCAGGTAGGGACAACAAGAAGATCACTAAAACAAAGATTTGCGGCTTTTTCATCATGCATAATTTACCTTCGCCAAACCTTGTCCGTGCCCAAACGGATAAGATTGTTAATCCACCCATCCTTCATTTTGTTCCAAGTTTGGATTTCGTTGAATCTCCGTACGGGGAATCGGCCAGGTATAAAGGTGGTCGCCCGCCCAACTGTATGGTGCGTCGATCCTCCCGAATGCCTGCTTAATTCCATTCCCCGTATAAAATGACGTTTCCCTCCAAGTTTTCCAGCGCATCTCATCAAAAAAGATAATGCCTTCACACATCAATTCCCGACGTCGCTCATCACGTATCAGCTGGCGCATTTCAGTTTGGTTGGATGATATCGCGATAGCGGCAACACCGGCACGAGCTCTTACCTCATTTACTTTAGCAACAGCTTCCATTGTTCTTCCTGGGAGTTCATTCAAGGCTTCAGCCCATAAGAGTAATACGTCGGCAAATCGAATCACGATGTAATCATAGGCTCCGTTTGACCGATCAGGGATTCCGGGATTAGCACCTTCATAAACAAACTTACGTGGTAAATAATAAAATCTAGCAGGGATATCTGTCCGCAGATCAAATGTGTTACCAAATTCGGCTCTAAATGGCCAACGCATCGTGAACTGTTGGTCGACACCTGCATTATTTCCAACAAATGTACTATAGGGTAGTATCACATTAGTCGCCAAG
This sequence comes from Sphingobacterium bambusae, assembly GCF_033955345.1. NCBI lineage: Bacteria > Pseudomonadati > Bacteroidota > Sphingobacteriia > Sphingobacteriales > Sphingobacteriaceae > Sphingobacterium > Sphingobacterium bambusae. The sequence continues at coordinate 3,558,657 of NZ_CP138332.1, read as the reverse complement.
CGCGGATCTCTATTTGAAAACGCCGACTGCAATCGTCCTTCGTTTCCGGTAGGCAAGTAGCGTGACATGTCGGCACCTCGTGCAGCGGCAGATGCTCTTTCTGCATCCGTGAGGTTGTTACGCAGGAAAAACACTTCACGTTGCGCTGCCGTCATCGCGGTAAATCCTGGAAGGATATTATCCCAGCTAAACTTTGTCCCATCGATATTTTCATAGCGATCCACCGCATCGGGATGAACGAGTATGGTATTCCAATTAGACCCAAACGCTGATCGCGATCCGAACACAAACTGATAATCCGATCCATATCCGGCCAAAGCCATATTCTGTATGCTAAAAATAACTTCAGGGCTCTGTTCGTTGCTGCCCTTAAAGAGATTGGCATAGTTCGCAAACAAGCTATGCCCCAAGTTCTGTACCGTTTGAAAATCAGCGATTGCATCGTCCCAACGCTGAAGATACATGTATACTTTTCCCCTTAGGGCGTAGGCCGCAGATTTCGTGATTCTTCCATAATTAACGTTACCAGCGTTGTACCGATCAGGAAGATTGGATTCCGCAATACAGTCATTAAGATCTGCCAAAATTTGATCCCATACTTCTTGTTCGGTATTTCGTCCACGTAAGACGTTATCCCATTCTATCGGCTCCAAGTAAATCGGCACGCCCTTGTACAACTGATTCAGCCTATAGTAAAAAAAAGCACGTAAAAACTTGACTTCTGCCAGATAACGTTGTTTTTTCTCGGTGGCCGAAGGCGAAACGTTCGTGATTCCCCAAATGGCATTGTTGGCGGCATGCACACCTTCATATAGGCCTTGCCATTCCGATGAAAAAAGTCCCGAGCTCGATGTCGCCGTTCCATTGAGCAGCACTTGGTTGTCTCTCGGCTGCAAGGTTACGTATTGATCGTATTTATAAAGTGTTTGTCCCAATCTCAGCGCTTGGTATACGCCATTAACACCTAGATCGGTCAAATTATCGGTGTTCCACATATTGGCCGTGAGCACCTGTGTCCGTGGCAAAGTATCCAGTAATCCCTTCTCGCATCCTATCATGGAAAACAAGGCAACTACCAAAGAAAAAGCGGCAACAGCCTTTATCAACTTTTTATATATTGTATTCATTGTATTGATCCTTTCTATTAAAATCCGATATTAAGTCCGAAAGCGTACTGCCTCATCGTTGGGTATTCCGCCGTGGAATTTCCGATTTCGGGATCGCCTCCCGGGAATTTGGTGAACAGCAAGAGATTTTCCCCCGAGAAGAATACCCGAAGATTTCGTATTTTTATACGCTCCGTCAAGTTCGAATGGAAGGTATAACCAAGCTGCAAATTGCGCAGTTTTATAAATCCATTGTCATAGAGCCAATAATCGCTCGCAACGTTATTGATATTTTCGCTATTGGCGCCATATTTTAAGCGCGGAAAGTAACCTTGCGTATTTGTTCTGGGATCAGTTGGGTTATTGGGATTATAAAAATAATGGTCTTCCGCAATCCGCGTGGTGACCTGATTTCCAGCTATCATAATGTTACTGTTATAACCATGGTCTGTCCAATAGTACTGTCCGCCCCACTCTCCAGCCCATATCATGGACATATCAAAGCCTTTGTATGAAAAATTGGCATTGAATCCAAAAATATACCGTGGTGCAGACGCTGTCCCGGTGAGATATTGATCATCAGTTCCCCCGTAAAGACCGTCTCCGTTCAAATCCGCATAAATAAGATCTCCATAATAAAGGCTAGCGCTACCATAGTTCTCCGCAGGATTCATGGTTCTTGTCAAGAATGCATAACCCGCATTTTTCATCGCCCTCACCCATTCAAAATCACCTTCTGACCGTATCATCCCAGTGGTGGGGCCACCGTTCACGTTGACCGATCCGTCAGCGTTGAAATAACTACCATCACCGCGATACACTTGTCGAAGGTAGTACTCGTTGATCATATGATTTTCCAACACTCGGCTAGTTCCTCCTGTAGACACCTGACCTAGGTTACTTGTCCAGGTGCGTGTACCATCCGCATTATCCACCCAGCCCTCTTGCAATGCTCCTTCAAATTTGGTAACCATATTCGCGTTGAGCGCAAAATTTCCCCCTAGGCTATAACTGAAGTCACCTCGTTTATCTCTCCAAGCCAAGCTTAGTTCAATCCCTCTGTTTCTTACTTCCGACTGATTGTACAATGGAGCCGCTCTAAATCCGGCCGTCAGCGGTACCTGAGCACGACGTATTCCATCATAAGATTGCTTATTATAATAATCTACCTGTACCGTTGCGCGGTTCTTTAAGGTAGCAAACTCCAGCCCAAGCTCTGTACTGGTTGTACCTTCCCAACGCAAATTAGGATTACCAAACTGCGACTCGCGCAGTGCATTCACCGGCGCAGCATTGAAAGAATAACTATTAGACCCGTACACGCCATGCCATGCGTAGTGATTCAAATCGTCTCCCAGATCATTCCCCAACCGCCCCCAAGATCCGCGGAGTCGCAAATTTTGAACATAGGGTTCTAGTGGCTTCATAAATGCTTCCTTAGAGATATTGTAGCCTAAACCTACAGAGAGAAAATTACCGTATTTATAGTTTGCTCCAAATTTGGAAGATCCGTCTCGCCTTAAATTAAACTCGACCAAATATTTGCTGTCGTAATCGTAGGTAATGCGCCCGAAAAAGGAACGCATGGCCATGTCGACCTCCCCTCCGCTTATGGAAACCATTTCTGTGGCAGAACCAATATTGGTGATAGTAGGATCTATCAAGCCGCGTTGCGTAGCTCCGAAACTACTACTTTTAAAGTAATATTCGTTATGCCCCAATATGACGCCGAGATTATGTACATCGAAAGCTTTGTTGTAGCGAAGCACGTTATCGAAGGTTTTCCTATACTGCTTTGCTGCAGATTGTGAGGTGGTCATCTGTGCAGGAACCGCCGCCGTATTGACAGGTTCCATGGTAGAAAAATCATAGCGCAACGAAGGGTTTGCAAAAGTATTAACTTCATCAAAACGAGCATTATAGTTGAAACTAGTTTCAAATTTAAGGCCATCCAAAATGTCAACGTGCGCAAACAAAGTTGTGTTTAAATACGTACGTTCATTGCTCCCTAAATTATCATAAAGATAGAGCAAGAGATTATTCAGTTGAGAAGATTCATTAGAAGAAGCCACGGCACCACCAAATTGTCCTTCATACATCGGATAAATCCCGGGCGTGGTCTGCCGTAAAAAGTTATACAGATTTGCGTCGCTACCTCTATCCCTACGTTCGTTATATAAAAACGTATTGGTTACGAGACTTAAAAAATCTTTAATCTTAGATTGCAAATTAACACGTCCATCATACCTCTTCATCCCCGTATTATGCATAATACCAGGATTGTTTTGATACCGTGTGGAAACACCATAGGTAGTGTTATCGTTGCCACCATCCATACGCAGGTTGTGATTTTGTAGCCAATTCTCATTGTATATCCATTCACCCCAGTCTACGTTGGGATAAGCAACATAGTTGGGCAGTCCGGATGGAGCCAATATACCATTTGGATCTGCAGTTGCCCGTGTCCACAAATCGATCGCATCTTGGGTATAATGTCCTGCAACTCCAACATTTTCTGCCGCTTCATTATAAAGCTGCATATGCCTTACATAATCACTTACAAAAGTAGGCTTGACGGAAGGGTTTAGTCGGGAAAAAATAGTGGAATAGCTAACTTGCGAAGGTCGGTTTGCACCTTTTTTTGTGGTGATCATAATTACGCCATTGGCAGCTCTGGCACCATAAATAGCCGCCGTATTGGCATCCTTCAAAACGGAAATCGTTTCAATGTCTTCTGGGTTTACCAAATCCATAGAAGGTTGTTGGATGCCATCGATGATAATTAATGAGCTGGCGTAGTTTAAACTCCCCGATCCACGAACGCGGATCGTTGCACCGTCGCTTCCGGGCCTTCCGTTTCCCTGATTCACTTGCACGCCAGCAGCCAGTCCCGATATAGCCGTTGATACATTGGTGACGGGTCTGTTAGCTAGCTGTTCCCCGCCAATAGTGGCTACAGAGCCCAATACCTTGGAGCGCGTTCGCGTATCATAACCAACAACCACAACTTCTTCAAGATCGGTGTCTGTGGACGCTAGGATGATATCCAGCGTGTTCCGTCCATTGACCGGAATCTCTTGGCTCTCATAGCCAACACTCGTAACGATCAGCATTGCATTGTCAGGAACGAGTATAGTAAATGTTCCAGATACGTTGCTGGATGTAGAAGTCCCTCCTGTCTTCTCTTTAATCGACACACCAGGAACAACCTGCCCGCCTTTGTCGGTCACACGCCCCGAAACAGTCACTTTCTGCTGAGCCATACTGAGATGTGTAGCACATAGCAAGAGCATTAATAGCCCCATTTTGTAAATCTTCATCATACTTTTGGTTTTGTTAACTGTATAAGATTGGTTACTTAATGGCTCAAAATTCACCTATTTACGGTATGTGGGAGGGGGATAATCTTAAATACTTGGGGGCAAAATCGTAAATAAAATGCCATTTACGGCGAAAGGCTATTCATTAATTGGTGAAAATCATAAATTCGTTCAGAATTTAGATTATAACCATACATACTCCGAAGATGCACTTTTTTCTATATCTGCGTATCGCTGCAATTCTATATCTAATGTACGCTCTACAGGTGGATGCACAGACACTTCGTTTCACGTCGCTTACCGAAGAAAATGTATTCGACAAGCAGCCGGTACTCAGCATTGCACAAGACCAACGAGGTCAGTTATGGTTTGCAGGAGAATACGGAATTTACACCTACGATTCGGAACACATTGTTGATGCAGCCGTTCGCGATAGCGCTTTTCAAAAAATAGGCTATATCACAAAAATCAAAATAAACAAAGAGAACCATCTGTTGGTTGCTACAGCCACGAATTTTCGTCTTTACGACCTGAACAGCCGAAAAGCCGTTTATGATGGCGACCAACCATTTGATAAAAAACTAGTTGTTCTTGACATGGTATTAACGGATAAACACAGTTTTCTCTGCACTTCCGACGGCCTTTATGTTCTTCATCAACAGGCAGCTTCCTATCGGCTTGAAAAGATCTTGGATCGAAAGAACCTGCAAAGCATAGTCGCCCTGAAGAACGACCGTTATGCCGTGACAAGCAGTAATGGCGTAGAACTCTTGACCTACCATAAAAAGCAAGTGAAGGATATGGTAAACCTTCATATGCCCATAGGGCTTGAAAGGGAGCGGGTTATGACCTGTATATTTTCGGAAAGCAAGAGCCTATGGGTAGCTACCAAATTTCGAGGCCTTTTTCATTACGACCTAACAAAAGGTATATGGACAAATTACAACGAGAACAACAGTAACCTGCTCAGCAATAATGTGCGAAAAATAATAAGAGATCCAGAGGGGCGGCTGCTTATTGGAACGTTAAAGGGACTCTCTGTAAAAGGCCATGGAGCTCAATTCAACAACTTCAAACATCACGCTCGATGGGGAAACTCATTAAGTCAAAATTCCATTTATGATCTTTTCATCGATAATCAAAAGATCGTGTGGATAGGTACATACTTTGGCGGCATCAATGCGCTCTTTCCACCCCTAATCAAGCTCGATGTATACGCCACACGATCGCCGGCGCCATTTCAACTCAATAGCGATATTGTGGGCAGCTTTGCCGAGTCAGCAGATGCCTATTGGATTGGCACCGAAGAAGAAGGTATCAGTGAAATGGATAAGGACACGCGTCGAATCGTAGCACGTCCACAAGTGGCAAAATCCAACCTCGTCAAAGACCTGTATGTACGCGATGGTAAACTTTACATTGCACAATATGCCGGAGGATATGCGACACTAGACATCGCGACTCGAGAAAGTAAGCATTATTCGTTGCACGAGGACGCCCATCATATCTTCAATAATGTATTTAGCATATATGTGGACGCAAAACATACCATATACCTGGGCACCAACCTCGGCACCTTCCGCGTTGAGGAAGGGGAAAAACCGATCCTTATTCCAGAACTAAGCCCATTCACGGTCGCAGATATGCAGGAAGACAAGAACAAACGCGCTTACTTCCTTTTAAATACCCAGCTATACTACAAAGATCTGTACGGAAAAACCTTCTTAAGAGACAGCCTAAACAATCTTGCTATACAAGGTTTCTGTATCGACGACAACAACAACCTTTGGTTGACGACCGCGGAATCCGTGTATAAAAAATCGACAAACGGCGAGCTTATCCAGGTAGCGCGCTTTCGCGAGAACATGCTCGGCTCGCCAATTTATTACGACAATAAACTATGGATTACCAGTAAAAATGGCCTGGTCTATTATGATGTCAAAACAAAATACAGCACCATCTTGAACCAACATGATGGCCTTCCTGTAAAAAACCTACAAAGTGCACGAGGCTTTTTGACAAAAGACGGCCGTATTTTTATCACGACGCTGAACGGCCTAGTATCGTTTATGCCCAAAGACATTCGTTTCAATAACACTATCCCGCATGTTATTCTCCGAAATATCTCGGTAAATGAATCTGTACTTCCTGTAGATCGCATAGTCGAAGACAAAGAAAACACAATGTATGAGATCGTGCTTGCCCACGATGAAAACATCATTGCCATTGACTTTTCCAGCTCCAATTTCATCAAGCCGCTAAAGAATAGATTTCGTTACAAATTAGAGGGATTTGACAAAGATTGGATAGAAACCAATTCTGGAAAGATACGCTACACCAATATTCCGGAGGGGAAACACAGCTTATTGATTTATGCCAGCAACAACGACATGCGGTGGAGCAAGAGCCCGCTTAAAATTATGTTGGTTATCCGTCCACCACTTTGGAAAACCTGGTGGGCTTATCTTGTATATGCAGTCTTTGCAGCAGCTGCAGTACATTTTCTGATTAAATTTATTGTGGAGCGTGAGGTACTTATCAATTCCGAAAAAGAATACGAGAAAAAAATCAAGTTCTTCACGCAGGTGTCTCACGAAATCCGCACACCGCTAACCCTGATCACCGCTCCGCTGGATGAAATTATTAACGAAACCGCCCAGCAGTCGGAGACGCAGCAAAAAGTGCGTCGCGTGAAGAAAAATGCGGATAAATTATTGCTGATCATCAATGAGCTATTAGACTTCAAAAGGTTTGATGATCTGAAACAACAGCTCCGGAAAACAGAGGTGCCGCTAAAGGCGTACATCGAAGATAATTTCTATCTATTGCACGATCTTGCGCAAAGCAAGAACATTCGCTATTACATTCGAAGAATTGACACCGTGGGTACATTTTGGCTGGATGTACAGCAATTTGATAAGGTTTTGCTGAATCTACTATCCAATGCGCTGAAATACACACCTACCGGTGGAACGGTCTATTTGGAACTCATAGACGCGAACGATAGCATAGAAATCCATGTTGTCGACAACGGAATAGGTGTATTGGAAGAAAACCAGTTTAAAATCTTTGAAGAATACTATCGAGAGTCTCATACGGAAGACGTCATAGGCACTGGTATAGGGCTAGCACTCAGCAAAGAGATTGTGCACAGACATAACGGAGAAATATTTTGTTCATCGCTGCAGAGAAAGAACGAACGTTGGACTATATTTACGGTTACGCTTCGAAAAGAGTATCAAATCGATCAGCCCAATTCTATTGATTTCGTTGCGCCCAGCACAGCGCTTCTGCCCTTGGCAACGTACCGCAAGCATGATGTGCAGGAAATCATCCTTTTAGTAGAGGACAACCCAGAAATGCTTGACCTGTTAATTCATCTTTTTGAAGAGCATTACACCATTCTTACCGCTACCGACGGCGTGGACGCACTTGAAAAAGCACGCTTGCATCTGCCAGACATCATCTTGTCGGATATTATGATGCCCAATATGAATGGTGTAGAGCTTTGTCAGGCCGTGAAAACCGATATCAAAACGAGTCACATCCCTTTTGTACTCCTGACAGCTGTTAACGATTCCAATGTACAACTGAGCACCTTAACATATGGCGCAAACCTATACCTCGTTAAGCCTTTTGAAAAAAAGCATCTTTTCTTTTCCGTGTACAACCTTCTACAGATCAGCCAGAGAAATAGGGAGAATTTTAGACTGCAGGCCACGGTCAGCAGCAACGAGAGCGACAATAAGTTTATCCAGTCCTTAGATACACTTATCGAAAATCACCTGCTCAGCGAGCATTTCGACGTAGAATTCATCTCCAAACAAATGGGTATGAGCCCGCCTATCCTTTACCGTAAATTAAAGGCAATGACCAACTTATCGCTAAACAACTATGTAAAGACCTACCGTTTAACAAAGGCCAAGGAGCTACTCAAAACAAACCTCAACATCAGTGAGGTGGCTTATGCCGTTGGTTTCTCCGATCGGAAATATTTTAGTAAAGAATTTAAAAAGCAGTTCGGCATGACGCCGTCCGTCTATCTAGCCAACGAACGGCAATAGCCAAAAGCGATCATCATGTTCGTGGATCAATTCCCCTGCAACAGCAGCGTAGCGCCCTTGGGAATTTCAAATAGGTAAATGCCGTTTTGGTTTTCCAATAGCTTGATACCTTTTTTTGTTCCTTTCCAGCTTAGCCGTCCATCGAGATTGGGTTTGATCTTGATTTGTCCATCTTGCTCACTAAAAATCCTAACATGTACATTCTTGCCGGCTTTTCTTTCTGCAGAAATCAAAAAAGCGCCATCCGTTCTAAAATGCTCAAAAGATACATCCTGCCAGCCCTCCGGGATAGCCGGAAAAACGCGAACAGTGCCATTCCAATATTGCAAACATAGTTCTTGTATACTAGACATGGCAGCCAAGGGAGTTTCTATGACAGGCCCTGTCTCGGCATACAGCGTATTCGGTTTCACATATTTGTTGAGCAACACTTTCAAGGAACGGAGCGCTTCATCCCCCTTTCCCATCATGGCATACATCGAGGCGGCACCAGAGAATGAGTATCCCTGAAGAAACCGGTCTTTGCTTTGCCAATGAGCAATCGATCGGCTGATCAGTTCGCGATTTTCCTCTTGATCCCAATTGACCAAATAAAAAGGATATATCATCATCAAGTGGGAATAGTGTCGATGGGATTCCGCATAAGGCCGATCCTTGCAATCATAAATCCATCTTCATTCTGAGGAAACTCCCGTAAATTCAACAATACATCTTTCCATTGTTGGTTTAAAGCATCTTTCCCACCCCGTTCTTCATCCAAAGAAATCAGCGCTGTTAGTCCCCATTTTAATATAGACAGGTCGTAATTGGTATCATAATCGTAGGACTTGGGGTATTCCGGCGAATGTGTTCTAACGGCTACATGATACTTCCCCTGTTCGTCCCTTTCCAACAGGTGGAGGTAATAATTAACCGCCCGTTTCAACAAGGGAAACAAGGTATCGTAAACTTTCGGATCCATAGAATAACGATAGTATTGATAGTAACTATGCATCATCCAGGTCAGGTTTCCCAGTTCTTTTTTACCGTCTTCCCAAGTGCTACCATCTTTACCACGTTCTAACCATACGGGACTAATCATGTCGGGAGCAGAACTTCGCCCAATCGCTGCACTATTGTATCGGTAAGCCTCCGGCACATTGCCGATCAGGTTATCGACATTACGATCAATCATTTGCTTTAAGGATTTGGCGATTTCCAAATGATTAGCGGTGAACACGGGCGAATAGGCAAGCTGAATGTTTAGATTGTGCCAATAGGCGGGCCATGGCGTGCTCGCTGTCCAAGGCCCCTGTAGATCCATAGCAGGTCTATCTTCACGGGTAGCACAAGCTAGCTTATACAGTTGCATATCATAAAATTGCTGCAGCGCCACATCGGGCACGAGCAGTTTAGATTTTTCATAATACTCCGTCCAATGCCGTGTATGTTTGGCGAGTTCATCATCCAGTTTGTTCATCCGAAACGCATTGACTTGCGCGACGGCCTCGGTTATATAATCCTCCGAACCCGAGTTGTAACCAACGCTGATCACATACAGCAGTTTATCCTTTTTTCGAAAAGCTTTCCATGCCGTAGCGTATCCACCACCTGCAAGAAGGGGTTGCTTATATACGCTGACACCGTCGATTTCCAAAAAAGAGCCCTTTGGATTTGCCGGATAGTGGTCAGGTTGTTGGGCATGGGCAAATTTAGTTCGCGGACTGATTGCCTCTTCCGGAATCCAGTTCACTGTTTCGAGGAGTGAGCCGCTGCTCAACGGCGATATTTCGAGATAAATCAGATTTCGATGCGCAAACGTAACCGTTTTCACGTGGAATGCACCTGAAGCCGTTTCGATTTTCGCGACAGCGATGCCCTTTTTGTATTGTATCTCTGCGGATGCCTGACGGATGCTATCGGGCAATACAAATTCAAAGTGGCCAATCGGCAGCCTCGCCTTATCGAAAAGCGCCGACTCTTTATTTTCGCGGTGATCGTATACATCCGTGCGCCCGATGTCTACCCGAAAGGCGTTGCTCGTTTTCAAATAGGTCATTGAACCCAACAGTCCATTTCCCGCGAAGGCACCCGTGTAGATCGTTTTCCCTAAAGATTTTACGGGAAAATTGTCCCGCGCCGCAGCATGAAAGAATGCCGCCACAGCTAGAAAAAATAGCAAATATCTTTTCATATCAATTGATGCTTGCTATAATTGGCTTACCTTGCAAAAGACGCTGGTATCTGATCAATGCTTCCACATAATAATAATCAGCGTAGGTTAAGGGAACGTCCACTTCGGAATTTCCGGGTATGGAACCCACACTATGCTTTAAGATAAATCCACCATTCGATCCCTGCGGAGCAAGATAGGGTGCTGCAGAAAGATTGCGTAAAATGGTCTCTGCCGACTGTAGATAGCTTTCCGCGGTGTTGGCATCCACATACTGCGACAATTCCAGCAAGGCCGAAGCATTAAGCGCAGCAGCAGATACATCACGCAGATTTCTATTTGCATAGGTCTTGGCGTCGGAAGGAATCTTATCTTTATCAAAGTCCCAATAAGGAATGAGATCGCTTGGTAGCGCGGGATGCGTTAAGATAAATTTTGCTATATGATTTGCTTGTACCAAGTACTGTTGATCAGCAGTCTCTCGAAACATCATCGTGTAGCCATACAGCGCCCAAGCCTGTCCTCTTGCCCAAGCCGATTCATCAAATGCCCCTTGATGTGTTTTCTTCGCTATTACATCGCCGGTACGCGCATCGTAATCTAGCACATGATACGAACTAAAGTCTTTGCGAAAATGATTCTTTAGGGTCGTATTTGCATGTGCGATCGCGATATCACGAAATCGATTGTCACCGCTGATCTTCGACAACTCCATCAAAAACTCCAAGTTCATCATATTATCGATGATGACCGGATACTGCCAAGGTTGATGGTCCCAAGATCGAATAGTCTTGGTCGTAGGATTGAAACGCGTTGCCAAAGACTCTGCACCAGTCAGCAAAACATCTCGATATTGGATAGAATCCTTTGACAAACGCCAGGCGTTGCCAAAGCTGCAAAACAGCATAAAGCCGAGATCGTGCGTACCCCTATTGTGCTGTTCCTTATTTAGCGGCACCAACTTGTTAAGTCCTAATCGCAGCAACTTTTTCTCTCCCGTTCCTTCGTAAAGATAGAGCAACGTTCCTGGATAGAATCCCGAACACCACCACGAGGAACTGGAAAATTTGTATGCCCCATTTTCGAAGGTACGCGGAAATTTATCTGCCGGCGTATGCTCGGCCAACAGCATAATCTGTTGGGAGGCCGCAAGCAGCTGCGTATCGATAAAATCTGAGGTCAAATGCAGCATAGCTTTTTGTTGCGCATAGCCGACATGGAACGCCGTAATAAAAAGAATAAAAATATAATATAGAATTCGCATAATTTAATGTTTACGAGGTTAAACATAAGCATTATGCATACAGATACAAAGGCCGTTATAGCAAGTAAATCAGCGAAAACGATTGAAAACAGTGCGCAAACGATTGCCTAAAATAAAAAACCACCTGACGATGGAGATCATCCGGTGGTTTTCAAGCACGTTGAATTAGCGTGCTAATATTGTCCTGTGTTTAACATCACCAGCGTACAAGCTTCGATACTTGAGATTCCGGCAGCGCTAAGCTTTGCACGCAACTCTTCATTTTCCGTTCCCGGGTTGAAGATTACGCGATTGGGTTTTGTATTTAAAATATAGTCGTAATAGGGAGCTTGGTTTTGCGGCCCCACATACAGGGTGATGGTATCAATGTCGGAATAGGGTTCTCCTGCTTGCTCGATATCTACACCCGCCACCGCGCCTACTTTACGTCCTACGTTAACGATAGGATAGCCCTTTCTCGCCAACTTATTGGCTACTAAATAGGAATATCGCGCCGGATTGGTACTTGCCCCTAAAATAAGCGTTTTCTTCATAACCTTGTTCTAAATTTAATTAACGATAAAATCACCATTTGCGTTGTACGCATTTTGCCTCAAAATAGGCATTTTTAAGATCTTATACAAGTCGTCCAGCTTCACCAAACTGCCATTGGCCATATTGGAGAGGAGCACGATGGTGATATCATCGGTCAGGTCGCGCACGTAGAGGTTACGGAAGCCGTGCCACCAACCCGTGTGGTATACAATTTGTGCTTCTTTAGGCGAAAATGTACGCCAGCCATAGCCATAGCTAAACAGGCTTCGTTTGGCATCACTACGCGGCACATAAGCGGAATCCAATAACGCCTTATCCAAAACACGCCCTTCTTTTAAGGCAATATCCAGTAAAAACAAATCCTGCACCGTACTGTATATTCCCTTGTCGCCTACCGGGCCATCTAGAAAGTTTTGCACCACCGATCGGCGCCATACCTTGTCATGTCCAACGACATTGGTCGGAATTTTTTCGTAAACCGCTTTAGAGAGCACGGCGGTATGCTTCATCCCTGCCGGGTCAAACACCGTTTCCTTCATGTAGACGCCAAAATCCTTGCCTGTAATCTTTTCGATAATAGAGGCCAACACCATAAAATTGGAATTGTTATACAGGAACCTTCCATCGGGAGCGCCGTAGCGTGCCGGCTTATGCTGCGCAAGTAAGCTCATGGCATCCATGTTGCTCATGGGCTTTTTCTTATCGGGCCACACGTCCTCGGCAAAGTAAACATAGTTGGGAAGCCCGCTACGGTGGGTCAACAGCATCTTGATCGTTACACCCGGATAGGGAAAGTCAGGAAAGAAGTCGTTGACGGTTTGATCGAGTCGCAGTTTGCCGGTTTCCACGAGCTTTAGGGTACCCAGCGAGGTCAACGGTTTCGAAAGCGAAGCCAATTCAAATTTGGAATGAATATTCAAGCTATCCTTCAGCAGATAGTCAGCCCAACCAAACGTGTTCTGATAGATAATCTTGCCTGCCTTGGCCACTAGTACCGCCCCATTAAAGGCCGACTTCTTATGTAGGTTCTGCATAAAGGCGTCGATGTCCTTATCTGCATTTGCCGGGTCGTATGATAAGGCTATGCTATCCTTCTCGCCCTGCTTCTGTACAATTTCTTTCTGTTTTGCTTCCGGTGAGGAACAGCCCACCAACCCCAAAAATGCAGTAAAATACACTGCGCGTAAAAAATTTATGCTCACTATGCTTCCTCGAATATGTTTATATCGTATTGAAATACCGATTTATCCAAAATAGCACTTATTCATATAAAAGTCAATAAAAAAGAAAATTCTTTATTCCTTCAAGACGAAATTTTTACAGAGGATCGATAGGCACCCTAAAACAAAAGCACCTTGGGTTTTCCCAAGGTGCTTTCAAACATCTATAAATTCTATGTTATGCTAACAAACGGATTGGCGCTTCCAACAAACCTTTCAATGTTTGAAGGAATGCAGCTCCTGTTGCACCATCCACTACGCGGTGGTCACAGCCTAACGTTAATTTCATGATATTACCCGGTACAATAGCTCCTTCTTTAACAACAGGTACTTGTTGAATAGCACCTACAGAAAGGATCGCTCCATCCGGAGAATTGATAATCGAGGTAAACTCATCAATACCGAACATCCCTAGGTTGGAAACCGTGAAGGTAGAACCTTCCCAATCAGCAGGTTGCAATTTCTTTGCTTTTGCTTTTTGTCCGTATTCTTTCACTTCAGCAGAGATATGAGAAAGTGACTTACCATCTGCAAAACGTACTACAGGTACCAATAAACCATCTTCTACCGCCATAGCAACACCTACATTTACATGCTCGTTGAAACGGATCTTATCACCTCTCCAAGAAGAGTTGACAGCAGGATGTTGCTTCAAGGCAACAGCAACTGCTTTGATCACGATATCGTTGAAAGACACCTTAACCGGTGCTACCGTATTGATTTGGCCACGTGCTGCGATAGCATTGTCCATATCGATAGAAATCGTCAAATAGAAGTGAGGAGCAGTGAACAAGGATTCGCCCAAACGGCGTGCAATGGTTTTACGCATTTGCGAAATACCTTGCTCGGTATATTTCTCTTCGCCGATAAACTGTGGCAATGTAATAGACTTTGTTTCAGGAGCAGCACTTGCCGCTGCAGCCGCCGCTTTAGGCGCTTCCGCTTTTGCAGGAACAAATCCTTCCACATCTTTCTTCACAATACGACCGCCATCAGCAGAACCTTTAACGTCGTTTAGGTTGATGCCTTTATCTTTGGCGATTTTACGTGCCAAAGGAGACGCTTTCACACGGCTGTCATCATCAGCTTTCGTTTCCGCACTTGTAGTTTCTTCTTTAGCCGAAACTTCTTTCTCTTCCGATTTTTCTGCTTTCGCCTTCGGTGCTGCGCCCGACGACTTCTGCTTCAATAACGGAGCAACATCTGTTCCGGCAGGGCCTACAATAGCGATGATATCATTTACCTTCGCCGCTTGGCCAGCTTCAACGCCGATATGCAACAAGGTGCCTTCAGCATAAGCCGTTACTTCCATAGTCGCTTTATCGGTTTCTACGTCAGCGATGGCATCATCAGATTTGATCGCATCACCAACTTTGAAGTTCCACTGCGCGATTACGCCTTCAGTCATCGTATCACTCAATAACGGCATCGTGATTACCGTACAGCCTAGGTCATCGGCAGACACGTCGCTATCCGCAGACGCTTCTTCCTCTTCTTCGGCAGGAGCAGCTTCTTCTTCTTTTTTCTCTTCTTTCGCAGGGGCATCACCACCGTCCAACAACGCTTGGTAATCCTCACCCTCTTCGCCCAAAACAGCAATCACGGCATCAATAGCAACCGCTTCGCCTTCTTTTGGGCCGATGTACAATAGCGTACCTTCTTGGTACGACTCAAAGTCCATCGTTGCTTTATCTGTTTCCACTTCAGCGATCAAGTCGCCTGAGCTTACTTTGTCACCGACTTTTTTGTGCCACTTAGCGATCACACCTTCGGTCATGGTGTCGCTCATTTTAGGCATTTTTACTACTTCAGCCATGTTGTATAGTAGATTATATCTTTAAGTTAAAGTAATTCGAATTAATTAGTCCATTATAAAAGGATAGTCCTCTTGTACATAGACATCTTTGTAGATTTCAGAAGCATCTGGATAAGGAGATTCTTCTGCGAATTTAACAGAATCCTCTACAATTTTCTTGATCTCGGCATCCACTTCCGCAAACCAAGCATCATCTGCGTATTTGTTTTCTACGATAGCCGCTTTGGTTGACAACAATGGATCTCTACCTTTGAATTCTTCCAATTCCTCTTTCGTACGATATTTAGCTGGGTCGGACATCGAGTGTCCTTTGTAACGGTAAGTACGGATTTCCAAGAATGTAGGACCTTCACCCGCACGTGCACGTTGTACAGCCTCGTCCATAGCATTGTGTACAGCAACAACATCCATACCATCTACTGCAGCACTAGGCATATCAAAGCCATGTCCCATTTTGTAGATATCCATCATGTTTGTTGTACGTGCTACAGAAGTACCCATGGCATATCCGTTGTTCTCACAAACGAAAATCACAGGCAATTTCCAAGTCATCGCCATGTTAAGCGTTTCATTGAAAGCACCTTGACGTACAGCGCCATCACCCATATAACATACATTCACGTTGGTATTGCCTAAATATTTCTCTGCAAATGCGATACCAGCACCCAATGGAATTTGACCACCCACGATACCGTGACCGCCCATCATCTTGTGCTCTTTCGAGAAGAAGTGCATAGAGCCTCCTTTACCTTTTGAACAACCCGTGATCTTACCGAACATCTCGGCCATACACGCGTCTGCAGAAACACCTTTTGCTAAAGCGTGTGCGTGATCTCTATAGGCCGTAATAACGGAATCCTCAGGTTTAATAACCGACATCGTGCCCGCCATAACAGCTTCTTGGCCGATATACAAGTGACAGAAACCACGGATTTTTTGTTGCCCGTATAACTGGCCTGTCTTCTCTTCGAATTTACGCATAAGCAGCATAGATCTATACCACTCTAGATATGTTTCTTTTGTTATAGGTGTTGAACTCATTTTAAAGTATTGAATTTCTTTACTAATACGACCACAAATCTAATCATTTAATACGATATTTCGGATAAAATAACGGCAGGAAATGGCGCTTTTTTGTCAAAAATGTGTTTCATGCAGTCCTTCGATTCGTTAAGAAAAACGATCGATTACCCGTTGTTTCGCAATATGTCAATCAACTCTTCGGCGCGCACTTTGCGCTGCTCACCGCTTTGCATATCCTTCAATGAAAGGTCGCCGGATGTGGTTTCTTCTTCACCGACGAGTAGTACATATGGAATCTTCTTGTCATCGGCATAGCCCATCTGCTTTTTCAGCTTCACGGCGGCAGGATAAAGCTCCGCTGCGATGCCTGCGGCACGCAGATCGGCTAACAGACGAAGCGTAAAGGGCTCGATGGATTTGTCAAAATTCACGATCAGCAGTTGTGTTGTAGCAGCGGCGGATGAAGGAAAACGTCCCAGCTCCTCCAGCACGTCGTAAATACGATCTGCGCCAAAGGACACACCAACGCCTGTTAAATCTTTCAAGCCGAACATCCCTGTCAAATCATCGTAACGACCTCCCCCGCCGATGCTCCCCATCGCCACTTCATTGGTCTTCACCTCAAAGATACAACCGGTGTAGTAGTTTAGGCCACGGGCCAAGGTGATATCAACTTCGACAACTTTATCCAATAGGGAAGCCGCAGCAAAATGCTCGACATAGGAAAACACTTCTTCGATCTCCTCGATACCGCGTAAGCCCACAACGGAGGATGCGAGCACCGTTTTCAAGGCCTGCAGTTTTTGGCTATTTGTACCTTCCAGCAGGATAATAGGTTTAAGGAGATCTAAATCTTCCGCCGTGAAACCACGCTCTAGCAGCTCTTTGTTCACGCCATCCAACCCGATCTTATCCAGCTTGTCAATAGCCACTGTCATGTCTACGATCAGCTGGGGCTTGCCAATAACCTCGGCTATACCACTCAAGATTTTTCGGTTGTTGAGTTTGATCGTAAAATCCGTCAAGCCTAGCGCCAATAGCGCTTCATGGTAGATCAGGATAAATTCCGCTTCATTCAGCAAAGAAGGAGAACCCACGACATCTACGTCACACTGGTAGAACTCGCGATAACGACCGCGCTGCGGACGATCTGCACGCCAAACAGGTTGAATTTGAAATCTTTTGAAAGGCAATGCCAATTCATGCTGATGCATCACGACGTAGCGCGCAAAAGGCACCGTTAAATCATAGCGCAAAGCCTTCTCTGAAATATGCGGAATAAGTTTAAGGGCATTCTTGCTGTCCAACAAATCGGATGGCGCTTTCGCTAGGTAATCGCCAGAATTGAGTATCTTGAAAATCAATTTATCACCTTCCTCGCCATACTTTCCGGTCAATGTAGATAGATTCTCGAATGACGGCGTTTGGATCTCATTGTATCCAAATTTTTTAAAGACAGCTTTAAGGGTATTAAATATATGATTGCGTTTCTCCATCTCTAAGGGGGAAAAATCGCGTGTTCCTTTAGCCAAGGAAGGTTTGATCGTTGCCATACGGCAAAGGTAAGATATACGGATGAAAAGCGAAAGCTTAGATTAGCGGGAAAACTCTTCGGACTCGAATATTTTGAGCAGCTCGCAGGCCTTTTCTGCAGCAAGCTTCTCCGCACTTTTCTTGTTGAAATCGCGACCTTGTCCGCAAACTTGCCCGTTGATGACGACATCAACATAGAATAATTTTGAGGAATCGTTTGGCGGATTGAGCACCTGCACAAACTGGATTTCTTTACCGTAATGTTGGCACCATTCGATCAGGCGGCTTTTAAAGTTGGTTTCGGTAACCTCCAGCATATGAATATCGACATGAGGCTTAATAATGCGCGTAAGCAGGAACTCCCGCGTAAATTTATAGCCCTTATCCACATATACCGCACCGATAACGGCTTCAAAGGCATCGCCCAAAAGCGAGCTTTGCTTATTGGGGTAGCTGATCATGCGCGCATCGTACTCGATAAACTCATTGAACCCCAGCTTGCGGGACAGCTGGTTTAAATTAACACGGCTTACAATCTTCGAACGCAGTTCGGTTAAGAAGCCTTCATCTTTGTAGGGATACAACTTGAAAAGCAATTCTGCAACCACCGAGCCCAACACGGCATCACCCAAAAACTCAAGGCGCTCATTACTATTCTTCACTCCATCCTTGATGGCTGTTGCCACGGACTTATGGCGAAAGGCCATTTGGTACAACTTGACGTTGCCGGGAACAAAACCAAGAATGTTCTTTAGTTTACGGATGTAAGCCCTGTGTGGTGAAAAATATAAATAATAAATCCTTGAGAAAGGCATTCTGCAATAAAATAAGTAATAGGCAGTTTCTGTTCGAAACTACCTATTGCACTGTATCTAAATGATCACGTTAACCGGAGTTAGGCGTGATACTTTTTCACAATGATGGATGCATTATGACCACCGAAACCGAAGGTGTTGCTCAATGCTGCATTCACAACGCGCTTTTGAGCGGTGTTGAATGTAAAATTGAGGTTGTTATCGATATTCGGGTCATCGGTAAAGTGGTTAATAGTTGGTGGAACGATATCATTCTTTACCGAAAGAATGGATGCTATCGCTTCGATTGCACCGGCAGCACCTAGCAAATGTCCCGTCATCGACTTCGTCGAACTGATGTTCAATTTGTACGCTTGCTCACCGAACAAATCGATGATCGCTTTGGTTTCACTGATATCACCAACAGGCGTAGATGTACCATGCACATTGATGTAATCAATATCCGTGTAACTAAAATTCGCGTCAGCAATTGCTTTGCTCATCGCCAGCTTCGCTCCCAAACCTTCTGGATGAGAAGCCGTGATATGATAAGCATCTGCACTCATTCCTCCACCAGCAACCTCTGCATAAATCTTAGCACCACGTGCCAATGCATGCTCTAAACTTTCTAAAATGATAGCGCCAGAACCTTCACCAGACACAAAACCATCGCGATCCTTATCAAAAGGACGAGAAGCTGTTGTCGGATCATCGTTACGTGTCGACAAGGCATGCATAGCGTTGAAACCACCAATACCGGCCTCGTTAACCGTTGCTTCCGATCCACCCGTGATGATGATATCAGCCATACCCATACGGATGTAATTGAACGCATCAATCATGGCATTGGTAGAAGATGCACAGGCTGAAACCGCTGAAAAGTTAGGCCCACGCAAGCCGTGACGCATAGAAATGTGCCCCGGAGCGATATCCACCAACATCTTTGGAATAAAGAACGGATTAAACCGCGGGGTACCATCGCCTTTAGCATAGGTTACTACTTCATCCAAAAAAGTCTTTAAACCACCGATTCCTGACCCCCAAATTACGCCAATTCGGTTGGTATCCAGTTGGTCAAATTGTAGCCCAGCATCTTTAACCGCCTCATCTGTGGAAGCTATAGCATACTGAACAAAAGGATCGACTTTGCGAGCCTCTTTACGATCCATAAAATCATGTGGATCAAATCCCTTCACTTCACAAGCGAATTGGGTCTTAAATTTTGATGCATCGAAATGCGTAATAGGAGCAGCGCCGCTTACACCATTAACCAAACCATCCCAATATGCTGAGACGGTGTTGCCTAGTGGTGTAAGAGCGCCTAATCCTGTTACAACTACTCTTTTAAGCTCCATTAAATATGTTTGGCCTAATAAATTAGTTACTAACGTTCTTTTCTAAGTAAGAGATAGCTTGACCTACAGTACTGATGTTTTCAGCTTGGTCGTCAGGAATAGCTACGTTAAATTCTTTTTCGAATTCCATGATCAACTCAACTGTATCAAGTGAGTCTGCACCTAAATCATTCGTGAAGGAAGCCTCTGGTGTTACTTCGTTTTCGTCTACACCCAACTTTTCAACGATAATTGCTTTTACTCTTGATGCGATATCTGACATGATTTTATAGTTTAATTGTTTAATAAATCTGTGCAAAGAAAAATAAATTTCCCCAAATATCAAACCTTTTTGGATTGAAGATTTGAAATAAGAACGTTTTTACATCAGCTTTGTTTTAAAAACCGCCGCTAACAGCCATATACCCAATATTAATAATTTTTTTTTTATCATCCAAGAACTTTGTCCAACATTCGTTTTTAGGTATTAAATTCGGTGATGTCGGGTATTTTTTACTATTTTCGAAGTTCATTTCGATTAGCTTGAGCACGATAAAAAAACAGGTAACCCTCGATCTTGACTTCGACTTGGAGCTGGATTTTGTGTTGGTGGGCATCAGCTCCGCCCTGCGCGACTATCGGCTGTGCCATTTTATTTATAAACATACTGGTCTAGCATTTCGCAGAGGCAAGGAAGATTACCTGGATCATAAGGGCTATGTAAAAGAGAAGGAACGCGATGAAATGGATTACCATATCATCTTCGAAAAAACAAGGCAAAAAGGGCTTATTAAGCATTATTATACCATCTATCGCTACTGCGAAAGTAATTTCGAATATGAGTTCTATCTCCTCAATAACCGTAGTGTGGAGGGAAACATATTGATACCCGAGCTCCCTACCTTCGATTATTTTTTGATGGTCAAGCACTATATCGATCCGGACGACTTGAGGTTACTATTAGACGAGCTAAAGGGAATCAACGAGGTGATGTTGGCAAAAGAATTAGACCCCACCTCATTGAAATCCAAAGAAAATCTTATATTTTAGCACTTTAACACAATCAAAGTGTAAATTTTACACTTTAGTAAACCTAACTTAAAAACAGATTGCTATTTTTGCGTCATAAGTTTTCACAAAAACGAACACAAACGAACATACATTAATAAAATACTGTAAATGAATAAGATTCAAAAAAGGACAAAAATCGTTGCCACACTTGGTCCAGCATCGTCGGACAAGACTATATTGACCAATTTGATTGCCAAGGGTGTGGATGTTTGCCGGTTGAACTTCTCCCATGGAAGTCAAGAAGACCATTTAAAAGTGATCAATACCATCAAAGAAATCAATAATGAGCACCCTTTCAACGTTGGTATCCTAGCAGATTTGCAGGGTCCAAAAATCCGTATTGGTAAAATGAAAGAAGGCGGTGCTGTGTTGATCAATGGCTCTGAGGTTGAAATGACAACAGAAGAGTTGATTGGCGATGAAAACCGTATCTATATTACTTACGAAAACTTCCCTAACGATGTGAAGGAAGGCGAGATCATCCTTTTGGACGATGGAAAATTGCAATTGCGCGTATTATCCACAAACCACAAGGATTCGGTAAAATGTGAAGTGGTTCACGGTGGTGTCCTTACCTCGCGTAAAGGCGTTAACCTGCCTAACACCAAAGTATCCATTCCTTCCTTAACGGAAGAAGATTTGGACAACCTAAACTTTGCATTGGACAACGGCGCTGACTGGATCGCGATGTCATTCGTGCGTTCAGCAGAAGACATCTACCAGTGTAAAGAGATTATCAAGGCAAAAGGTAGCCATGCCTTGGTTATTGCGAAAGTGGAAAAACCAGAAGCAATAGACAATATCGACGCCATTATCGAAGCAACAGATGCGGTTATGGTTGCTCGCGGTGACCTTGGTGTGGAGATGCCGATGGAAGAAGTTCCAGGCTTACAAAAAATGATCGTACAGAAATGTCGCGACCTATCAAAACCGGTTATCATTGCTACGCAAATGCTAGAAAGTATGATCACCACACCTCGCCCTACACGTGCAGAGGTGAATGACGTGGCCAACTCGGTATTGGATGGTGCAGATGCGGTGATGTTGAGCGGTGAGACTTCTGTGGGCGAATTCCCAGAAATCGTTATCGAAACAATGGCTAAGATCATTACCCATGTTGAGCAAACGTCTTATCCGTATTATAGCGCAAAAGCAAGCGTACACGTTACAAAAACACGTATACCAGATGCAATCTGCGGATCGTCGATCCACCTTGCGGCTAGCACAGAGGCTTCAGCTATTGCTGTTATGACTTCTTCTGGCTACACGGCGCTTGAAATTTCGAGCTACCGTCCAAATGCAGATATCTATGTATTCACTGGCAATAAAAAGCTTTTGAACTTATTGAGCCTTGTTTGGGGTGTGCGCGTATTCATCTACGAAAAATTTGAGAGCACAGACGGCACAATCCAAGACGTAAATACCTTATTGAAAGAAAACAATTTGGTAACGTCTGGTCAAATCGTGATCAATACTTCATCTACTCCTTTGCATGAAAAAGGAAGAACAAATACGATCCGTGTTTCTGAAGTAAAATAAGTATATAACGATACAGCATATGAAAAGGCATCTCCAACGAGATGTCTTTTTTTTATCCCAATTGCAAAAAACAGCTATTAGACCGGGACAAACCGGATAAAAAAAACATGTATAACGCTTTGTATCAAAGCTATTACAAGCTATTTTTTAACACTAATTTACTCTATTTCTTTCTTTCTTTGCGCTACCAACGTTAATTATGAAAGGAACTTTTTTACTGTTTTTACTCTTCTTGGTGCAGCAATTGTCTGCCCAGCAGACCATACAAGGAATTGTGGTTGACCAAGCCGATAACGCGGCGCTTAGCAACGCCTCTATTGTACTTCTCGACACCGATTCCATTATGCGCTATTTCACGCGAACAGATGAAAAAGGTAAATTCAAAATTGACAAAGTCGTTAAAGGAACATATCTCCTACTAGCTACCTATCCCAAGTTCGAGATACACAGCCAAAAAGTTAATATCGATCAGCGGGCAATTCAACTGGACAGCATCAAAATCAGCTCGCAGTCCAACCTGCTCGAAGAGGTGGTGATCAATCAAAAGATACCTATCAAAATCAAAGGCGATACCATAGAATACGATGCAGGCAGCTTTGAAACAGAAAAGAATGCCAAGCTGGAGGATCTGCTGCGGCGATTGCCCGGCTTAACAGTTTCGGCATCGGGAGACATCACCGCCCAAGGAAAGACCGTTTCCAAAGTATTGATTGACGGCGAAGAGTTCTTCGGCTACGACCCCAAGATCGCTATCCGCAATGTACGGGCCGACGCGGTAGATAAAGTACAGGTTTATGAACGCAAATCGGAAGAAGCCGAGCTGACCGGCGTGGATGACGGCGTACGCTTACAAACGGTGAATGTCGTGCTTAAAGAAGAAGCCCGCAAGGGAATTTTCGGAAATGCCAACGCCAGTTTTGGCACACAATCTCTGTTTGATGCCAATTTGTTTGCGGCCAAGTTCAACCAAACCGAACGTATCGGCGTAACAGGGAACTGGAACAATATGGGGAA
Organism: Sphingobacterium bambusae; assembly: GCF_033955345.1. Lineage (NCBI taxonomy): Bacteria > Pseudomonadati > Bacteroidota > Sphingobacteriia > Sphingobacteriales > Sphingobacteriaceae > Sphingobacterium > Sphingobacterium bambusae. Next base: position 3,534,873 of record NZ_CP138332.1, on the reverse strand, counting down.
CGCGGGTGACGCCAGCAGAATACGGATGAACAACCAGATCATTGGCGACCCCATGTATAAAAGTGCAGGTGTAAACTACGAAAACAACTTCCTGAAGCGCAAGATGCACCTTACATCCAGCTACAACTTCAACAACAATAGCTTGGCCAACGAATCCAACAGCTATAATAAGCGTGTACTGAACAACGATATCACCCAGGAAACCACCCAAGAAGAAAGTTCCTCTTCCGACAATAAAAACAACGTACTACGTGCCCAAATGCGTTACAAAATCGATTCGGTTAGCAACCTGAACATACAGTTGAGCGGCAACCGCGGCATGGGGGAATCGGCGAGTCAATCAACGAGCAGCACCATACGAAACGAAAACACACGCGCCAACGACTTCAACAAAGACAACAGCAGCCGGTCGGATTCCGAAAGCATGGATCTGCGCGCTGACTACCGCAGAAGGCTCAACAAAAATGGGCGTAGCATGAACCTCCACCTGAACACACAGTTTGATAATGCCGAAGCCACGAATCTTGTGGACGAAACGACAAACTACTACGATAGCATTGGCAATTTCGAGCGATCGGTGATCGTGGATCAAACCCGTATAACGGAAAATAGCAACAACAGATTGGGAGCGTCAATCAACTTCAGCGAACCCATTAGCAAACAGCTGAACCTCACTGTTGGCTACTCCTTTAACAGCTCGAAACGAAGTAGCTTGGTTGATGCTTACAACAACAGCGAAACTGACGAGCTGCAGCTGGACACCTTGTATTCCAAAAATCAAAACGATCTGTCGCGCAACAATGGACTAGATCTAAACCTTTCTTATCACACAGAGAAGCTGAATATCGACCTATCCAATAGGGTTTCCTATCGCTACCAAGAATTGACAGACAGCTACCGCGATATTGATCTAAACAGAAATTTTTGGCAGAACAACCTTAATGCGAATATCTCCTACCGAATTAGTAATAGCAAAAGCCTCGCGTTGCGCTACCAAAATACAGCAAATGTACCCAGCTTTGGGCAATTACAGCCGTTACAACCGCCAACCAACGATTTGTATCGACAGCTCGGGAATCCGGATCTGACACGAGAGATCAACAACAGCCTAAATTTTAATTTCAGTAAATTCAGTCTGCTGAAAGCTTCTTCGTTGAACGTCAACGCCAATGCATCGTTCACCAATAATGCCATCGTGAACCGTTCGATTATCGATTCAGTAGGCCGAACCACGGCATCGTATGTAAACATCAGCGACAACACCAACTGGAATGCCCGTATGAACGTGAATTACGGACGTCCCATTTTCAATGGTGTCGTACAATTTGGACCCTTTGCATCGTTATCCTATGACAATAACTACCAATACATCAATGGCGACCTCAACAAAAACAACACCGCCAATGCAAACGTCGGGATAAATGCGAACAAAGAGAACTCGAAGATCGTGGACTTCAATTTCAATATTGGTATCGGTCTGAACAACGAGGCCAACACTATACAAACGCAGTTCAACAACACAGCATTCCGGTCATCGACCAATGCGGATCTGAAGTATATCCTACCCTACAAATTCAGTTTAACACAGGTCATATTCTACAGCTACACCGGCAAGACCAAGGTATTTCCAGAGCCAATACAGCAGTTCTACATGAATTTGGAGCTCACCCGAAAACTATTGAAAAGCGAGGCCCTGCTGATAAGCCTCAAGGCCTTCGACGTTTTCAACAGTTTCAACAATACCAGCCGATCTACGGGCAACAGCAGCTTCTCGGAATCCCAGCAGGCCATGCTATCGCAATATTTTATGGTGGGCTTGAAATGGGATTTCAATAAAAATTTAGGCAAGAAAAATGATTAGAAAGATCTACACATCGCTTGCTATGGCATGCGGCTTTATTTGTACGCTACAGGCACAACACGCTTACTTCCCCAATAAGGGCGTCATCAGTTTCGAGAAAGAGGTCTACTTACGTGCACGTGTGCGGGAGATGTCCAACAATGCGGCAGGGCAAAACCGCGGGCAAAACCGAGGTATGATGATGCGCTTTGGTGGAAATATCGACGATATACCGGAAAAGAATTCCGCTTTTTTCACGCTGCAGTTTGATGAGAACGAAACGCTTATGCGTCCCGTTGAAACGGAAGAACAGACTGCTAGCTCTGCAACACGCAATACTGGTGGGCAAGCGCGGGGTAATGCTGCTGGGCAGGCGCGAGGCAGCAGGACACAGCAGAACAATAATCGGCGCCCCGAAGGCATGGCGAGAGGCGGAATGCGCGGCGGCGGGCAGGAAAAAATATTTTACCAAAATATAGAAGAAGGAACCTCCCTGCTACAGATGGAGCTTGACGAAAAATATCTGTTACAAGACAGTCTACAGCAAATCACGTGGCGCTTCACGGATGAGTATCGCGATATCGCGGGATATGAGTGCCGACGCGTAAACGGCGCAACGCCAGATTCGCTCTATATTATTGCTTTCTACACCGATCAGATACCTGTTTCGGGCGGCCCAGCACTGGTTCACGGTTTACCCGGCATGATCCTCGGATTGGTGATCCCGGAAATGCACATTAATTATTGGGCGCGCAAAATAGATTTCACCGTGGACAACGTGTCCCAAAGTTGGAAAGACAAAAAGGCAAAGGAAATGGGGATGCAGGACCTGTTTCGTTCGTTGGGCAACAACCGCATGTTTGGCGGCGGCTCCAATCCAAATCAGATCAAACGGAACCTATTGGAAAACCTGATCTATTAATAGAGCTGTTCGTTTATATAACCGTAAAGCCTTCTATTGTGGTGGCTTTACGGCAATAAAGCGATACTGTCTTTGACCGCTTTCGTCAACGAATGAAAGACCAATTGGTAACTATGGTCAATCAATTCCTCAACGGCTTTATCCGACAGCTCGCGGTTACAATGCACGGTATTCCAATGCTTCTTATTCATATGGTATCCGGGCAACACGGTCTGCGGATAATCCGCGCGTAACTCGACCGCTCGCTCGGGATCACATTTTACATTGAAGGTAAGTTGATCCACCTGATCAAGACCAACTAAGAGAAAAACCTTTCCGCCAACCTTAAACACAAGGGTGTCCGGACCGAAAGGCAACTCTTCGGTGACCGCTTTTTTGCGGATACAGTATTCGCGGAGCAGTTCAATGTTCATCGTTAGCTAAGTTCTGCGATGAGCTCCTGTTGTAGCGCCTCGCCTTTATCTTCGTTGTACCATTTTTGCATCAGCTCCTTGGTTTCCTCAAAGCTTTTTCCTTCGGCCTTCATGGTCTCAAAAATAGCCTGTAGTGCTTGTGGCCTTGGGCCCCAGATCACCTTGTCATGCCCCACGTCGTTGCGGATGATCAATTTCGGAATCGACTTTCCGCCATTGGTCAGATAGTCTTCAATAAGAAAGGGCTCCGTATCGCGCAGTTGTATATCAAAATCGATATTCGGATTGTTTTTCACCATCTGGTAAAGTTGCGCCACCGAATGGGCAGCATCACCGCACCAAGGCTCGGTAATCACAATCCAGTGCTGATGCTCGGTGATCGAACCTATAAGGTTCTTGACTGTAGCGGTAGGTTCAAAACGCTTTAACCAACGGTTCATACGAGACCAGTTAAGCTTTGTGTAGTTCAGATACTCGTCGTTATCATAGGGGGAAAAATCCTTGGGCGACGCTAAAATCTGTTCGAAATAATCTAAGTATTCCTGAAAGGTCATGTTATTTGTGTTACACGACGAATTTAGCAATTAATTCCCGCTTACAAAAAAAATGGGCAAATCCGGCCAAACTATGACTGGCGGCTAACCAAAATGACAGTTTGGCAGAATCGTCAGGCAAAAAAAAGACATTAATTACGTTTTAGTGACGATTTAGAGCTTGGCATAGCTGTTGATAAGAAGTTACCGGTAATAAATTTGTAAAATAATAACAAAACTAGATATGTCAAAAATTATTGGAATCGACTTAGGTACTACGAACTCCTGTGTTGCTGTAATGGAAGGTAACGAGCCCGTAGTTATCGCAAACAATGAAGGAAAACGCACAACTCCTTCTATTGTTGCTTTTGTGGAAGGTGGAGAGCGTAAAGTTGGGGATCCAGCAAAACGTCAGGCCATTACCAACCCACACAAAACCGTTTATTCTATCAAACGTTTCATGGGTTTATCATTCGATGAATCGGTAAAAGAATCGCAACAAGTGCCTTACAACGTCGTTAAAGGCGATAACAACACCCCGCGTGTTGAGATCGACGACCGTAAATATACACCACAGGAAATCTCGGCAATGATTCTTCAGAAAATGAAGAAAACGGCAGAGGATTTCTTGGGTCAAGAAGTTACAGAAGCTGTTATTACGGTTCCTGCTTATTTTAACGATGCACAACGTCAAGCAACCAAAGAAGCGGGCGAAATTGCAGGACTTACGGTAAAACGTATCATTAACGAACCTACTGCAGCAGCTTTGGCATACGGTCTTGATAAAGCTCACAAAGATATGAAGATCGTTGTGTTTGACTGTGGTGGTGGTACACATGACGTTTCTGTCTTAGAGCTTGGTGATGGTGTATTCGAAGTAAAATCTACCGATGGTGATACACACTTGGGTGGTGATGACTTCGACAACGTAATCATCAACTGGTTGGCAGCAGAATTTGCTAGCGAAAATGGTGGATTTGATTTGAAGAAAGATGCGATGGCATTGCAACGCTTGAAAGAAGCTGCAGAGAAGGCAAAGATCGAGTTGTCTAGCACAACATCTACAGAGATCAACCTTCCATACATCACTGCTGATGCGACAGGTCCTAAACACTTGGTGCGTAGCCTTTCTCGTGCTAAATTCGAGTCTTTGGCGGCGGATCTTATCAAACGTACTATTGACCCTTGTAAATCGGCGTTGAAAAATGCAGGTTACTCGACAGCAGATATCGACGAAATTATCCTAGTCGGTGGTTCTACACGTATCCCTGCTATCGTTGATGCTGTAAAAAGCTTCTTCGGCAAAGAGCCTTCAAAAGGTGTTAACCCTGATGAGGTTGTTGCATTGGGTGCAGCTATCCAAGGTGGTGTATTGACAGGTGAAGTAAAAGATGTGTTGTTGTTGGATGTTACTCCACTTTCTTTAGGTATCGAAACTATGGGTGGTGTGATGACCAAGTTGATCGAGTCTAACACAACAATCCCAACTAAAAAATCAGAGGTGTTCTCTACCGCATCAGATAGCCAGCCTTCTGTTGAAATACACATCCTACAAGGTGAGCGTCCAATGGCTTCGCAAAACCGTACGATTGGTCGTTTCCACTTAGATGGCATCCCATCTGCACCACGTGGTGTGCCTCAAATCGAAGTTACTTTTGATATCGATGCCAATGGTATCATCAAGGTTTCAGCGAAAGACAAGGCGACTGGTAAAGAGCAAAACATCCGTATCGAGGCTTCTTCTGGTTTATCTGATGAGGAAATCCAAAAAATGAAGCAAGAGGCGGAAGCAAATGCGGAATCTGATAAAAAAGTGAAAGAAGAAGCTGACAAAATCAACGCAGCAGATGCTTTGATCTTTACTACGGAAAAGCAATTGAAAGAATACGGAGACAAAATCTCTGCAGACAAGAAAGCACCTATCGAAGCAGGTTTAGAGACGTTGAAAGCAGCTTACGCCGCACGTAACTTTGCCGATATCGATACGGCATCCGCTGAATTGCAAAATGCATGGAATGCTGCATCAGAAGAAATGTATGCTGCCTCACAACAGGGAGGAGCACAACAGCCTCAAGGTGATGCTGGCCAAGCACAAGGCGGCAAGCAAGGTGGTGATGATGTTCAAGACGTAGAATTTGAAGAGGTAAAATAATCCCCCCTTCGTTTAGATAAAGCAAAGCCCGAAGTTGTCAAACTTCGGGCTTTCTTATTGTGGATAATGTCTTAGGATTCCTTTATCGAATACCGTCCAGACTCCGGCGGGCATGTTAGCATATTTCAGCGCCTTGTTCGTCCAAGTATTGCAAGAAAACAATAGGCTATAGGCACCATTTGCTTCGTAAAAAGCATCATCGTTGTTATACTGCGCGTTGGTTTCGATCAGTATGGGCTTCCCTTGACCATCCTTTTCTAAGCTCGTTAGCACATAACTTACCAGTCGGCTGTATTGCGCTCTGGTGATCATCGTTTTACGGCAATATTGATTTTCTTGCATCCGCTTATAATAGGTAACATGCAAGGCCGTTTCTCCGACTCCCAAACCAGCAACGAGCGCTGTTTTCAGTTTCAGGTCTTTCCACTCGGGTGTGTTCAGGTAAAAACCCTTGTCTCCCCATCCAATAGCCACCCAATGCTGCAGGCTGTCCTGTCCTTTGGTATTTCCATAGGGGAAGATATCGTTCCAATCAATGCTATCCTGACGCACCGGCAGGACGATATCCGTATGTACACCGTTAGACAACACGTAAACGGTAATACCATCCTTCGCATAGCCCATTGCCGAGCGCGACGCCGGAATGCGGGACAGGATGAAGTCTCCGGAGAAATAGACAACAACAAATAGAAGCAGCCCCAAGATAATATAGCCGATCACCGCCATTGATTTTAACAGTTTCTTTTTTAACATAACAGCATACCTCTCAAAACAAAAAAGCTGTCTCCGATACAATAAGGACGGAAGACAGCTTAAACACGATCTTACGGTCGTTTCTAGAATAATTTTTCCGGATAGGCGCCTTCGGCAACGAGCTTAGAAATAGACTCTTGCACGATAGCCTTATCCTCTTTATATGTCACCCCAAACCACTTTGAAGAGGTAGGTATTACCTTAAAGTCTGCCATTCCTTTTTTCACCATGTAATCGGGCACCGACGGGATAAAAAATTCCGACTTTGGGTTATCGGCGTTTGCCGCTACAAAATCATGGAACATCCCCTCTGCCACCTCGAAAATCTTGGGCGTAAATCCCCAAAAATTCATGGAAACACGGGTTTCGGGATCAAGATCATGTTGTACGGCATCTTCCTCGTATACGATTTTGCGTCCGCCCTGCTCCGCATCTACATAATAGATATTGGTGCGTTCGGTCACCGACTCCATATGCCCCTCGGCATCTACTTCACAAACGCCACGGGAAACATAGCCGAAATCAGACATGGTATTGCCTACTTGAAAACCCATCAACGCCATCTTGTCATCGGAAACTTCCGTAGTCAAAAACTTAGCCATCTTCATAAAGGAATCTGTTCCATAGAAGTCATCCGCATTGATGACACAGAAAGGCTCGTTCACTTGCTCCTTTGCGCTCATCACGGCATGTGCTGTGCCCCATGGCTTACTACGCTCGATTACCTTATCGATCCCAAATTTCGTTAAATCATAGCTCTGAAAAGCATAGTCCACCTCAATCTTACCCTGCAGTTTAGCATCAAATACTTCGCGCATCTTGTCCAGAAATTCTTCACGAATAATAAAGACGACCTTACCAAACCCAGCTTTGATGGCATCGTAAATAGAATAGTCGATAATGGTCTCACCATGTGGGCCAAACGCGTCAATTTGTTTTAAGGATCCATATCGACTTGCCATCCCCGCGGCAAGAATTAACAATGTTGGTTTACTCATCATTTATCTTTTTTAGTAATGATTACAATCTTAGCTCGGCAAAGATAAACATATTATTTATTTCTTTTTAAAAATGGCACCCAAGATGCCTGAAGCTATTTTGCTCAATATTTTTACACCTTCACGCGCCAATGCACGTGAGGCCTGCGTTTGCGCAGCCTCTAGCGGCGTCTGCCGACGACTTCTCGTGCCACCATCCTTCCCCGCTTTCGATTTCGAAGCTGCTGCCTCATCGCGCGCTGTCTGTTGTGCCGCCACTGCCTCCATCTTTTCATCGACGATCTCGCTTGCACTACGTCGGTTTACGGCTCGCTGGTACTTGCTGGTAAATATCGAAGCGTTGATCAGCGCTTTATAGGTCTCCGCGCTGCATGGCCCCATCACGGCACGCGCCGCCACCAGATGTGTCGCCACCACCTCTGTCGGGATCCCTTTGTCATTCAGCACAGTGATTAAGGCCTGACCTGTGCCCAGCGAGGTCAATATTTTATCGATCTCATAAAATTTAGAATGGGGATACGTGCGTACTGTCTTCCGCAGATTCTCTGCATCATTGGGTGTGAATGCACGTAAGGCATGTTGCACGCGGTTTCCCAACTGCCCAAGCACCGATTCGGGAATATCCGTTGCGGCCTGCGTGCAAAAGAAAACGCCGACACCCTTTGAACGGATTAAGCGGACAATCTGCTCCACTTGGGTTAAAAAGGCCTTCGAGGCACCATTAAACAAAAGATGCGCCTCATCAAAGAAGAACAACAACTTCGGTTTTTCTAGATCCCCCACCTCCGGCAGCTGCTTAAACAGCTGCGACAGGAGGCTCAATAAAAAGGTTGAATACAGCACCGGCTGGTCTTGGATATCCGCGATATTCAACAAACTGATCACCCCGCGGCCATCGATTCGCTCGAACAAGTCTTCAATATCAAATTCTTTTTCGCCAAAAATAGACGCAAGCCCTTGTTGTTCCACGGCGACAATCTTGCGCAAAATAGTACCCGATGTCGCGGTGCTTATTTTACCATAGTCATCTTTAATAGCTGCTGCGCCAGGCCCTTCGCTCAAGTAGGACAAAAGCTTCTTCACGTCTGCAAAATCCACCAAAGGCCAACTTTGGTCTGCAGCATATTTAAATAGAGCAGCCAATACCCCCGACTGCGTATCATTCAAATCTAAAATGCGCGACAAGAGTATCGGACCAAAATCTTCGATCGTGATGCGCATTGGAGCGCCCAGTTTACCGCTGAGCGAAAATATTTCGACAGGAAACGACGTAGGCTCGAAGGGAACGCCCACCAATTTACCCCGCTCAAGCAACGCCTCGTTGGTCGTCCCCGGCTGACTGAGCCCTGACAAATCACCTTTGACATCCAGCATAAACACGGGGACGCCCGCATCGGACAATTGTTCGGCGATAAGCTGTAACGTACGCGTCTTTCCCGTCCCCGTAGCGCCGGCAATCAACCCGTGTCGGTTCATCATCTTCAATGCGAGATTGACCTTCGCCTCGGCCAGCACCTGCCCCTGTAGAATACCGGCACCCAGTTGTATAGCCGCCCCTTTCGGACTGTAGGATGCTGTTATAGCATCGACAAATTGTTTTTTGATATCCTCCATAAGATCATCCTATTAACAGCACACGACAGCGCTTCTGTAACATTTATATTTAAAGATAGCTTTATGACGAAATTTAACAAAAAAAACCGACTGACCGTATAAAAAAATACAGGGCAAGACGGATTGCGTCCTGCCCAGATGCTATAAAATCTATGATCTTACAAAGGTTGATAATTCGGTATAGTCATTGTGATCTGCAGCACGTAATGCCGAAATATATTGTCTCCTCGTGAGGTTGGCATCTATCAGGGTATCATTTCCCCATGTAAAAGGTTCCTGCCTTAAGATTCGTGTTAGTAGAACATCTGTCATCAACCTTGCATGTCGCCCATTGCCATTCGGGAACAAATGAATCCACACAAGTTTATGGTGAAACCGATAGGCGATTTCATCCGCTGCAAAAGAGTTGTTTTCTATCCAGTATCTTACGTCATCTACGAGTTGCCTTAACTCTGTAACTATCCTAAACCTATCAACACCAATATTCTTATTCGAACGCCTAAATGTTCCTGCCCATTTCCAAATCTTTCCGAACATTTTTTTATGAAGTAAATTGATAAATTCTTCGGTCAGAACATCCATTTTACGTGTGCGTTCCAGCCATGCTATCGCATCCTGAATGTTTTCTTGCTCCCAACGATCAAGTTCGCTACGGGTTGTGATATGACGTAACTTCAGGTCCTCTGTTTCTTCAGGATCAAGTGGTGTTGCGCCCTCGGGATAATCAAATGGTATCATTTTTTCCAGAATCTCTTCGGCTTTTCAATCAGGATCTTTTGAACAAGATCATCAAACATCCGTGCTTTTTCCTCTATAGACAGTTCTTGTGCCTCTAGGAGCATGGTGTGTGACACCTTTGCCATACGTTCCTTCGCTATTTTTTGCGCTTGGTCTCTTACAATACTCTCTAAGCTCTCCTTTGGAACAAATCCGTAAACAAATTTCATGTTCAGTCCTTCAGCTATTTTGCGTAAGGAAGATAGCTTTGCTTCTCCAGATAATTCGGAATTTTCCAATCGAGAGATATTAGATTGGTCTAAGCCGACCCTATCTGCCAACTCTTGACCTGACATACCTAACGATTCTCGAATAAGTTTTACCCAGCCTCTGTCAGGCAGGTCGGGTGATAACAGTATAGACAGCTTTTTCAACTTTCTATCCAGTTGCTCTCGCATAAGTTTTATATCCCAATAGTCCATAATAGCTCTATTTCTATTCACAAAAATACAAATTACTATGCAAAAATCGCATCATTAAACTTCTATAAAATTCAAATATCGCATAATTTAGTATAAATATAACCTATTATATGCATTATATAAATGAAAAAAAATGTGCTAATTGCATTAATATACTTTTTTTAGGATCCCTTATCTTATACTTGGTGCCATTCGGCTTTTGATAGTAAAAAAATTCAATCCGGATGATATGTCTAACATTTTATTATCTAAAGAAAATTTGTATTTTTGATAGAAACAAAAGTAATTACTGTGCTGAACAAGATCACACATAGGGCCGCTGCAAAATGCTGTTTGTTCGTCTTCTTTATGAAGATGTTCATAGCAGCTATACCTATGTTTGTGAATGTGTTGGATAAAGGCACCGTTCTACAGGTTGTTTTACAATTGGAAATCGAGAACAGTAGCAAGGCCAACAATGTATGCGAGGATGCACATGAAGGCTCTTGCAAGTTTTTTAACGCGACAAGCTCCGATTATTTCCAATTCTATCCCTTCGAGGAGCACTACGGCAAGCAGCAACATTACCTCAAGAATGAGAAGTTGATTCAGGCCTTCCACCCTGCCGTGCCGACCCCACCTCCCAACGTGTAACCGCTATATAGGCTTCGATGGCTCCATGAATGCGCTTTGTCGTATACCAAGATGCCGTGGAATAGACAGATAACGGTAAACATCTAAGTTGAATCTTATGTTAGGAACGCGTACGTCGGCTTTTCTGAAATTATCGAAAAGAGACTTAAAATATGACTTCCCATCAAGTGTAGTAGTATTTCTTGTAGCACTACCGCTTTGTTTGGGTATAGCAATGGCCTCGGGAGCGCCATTGTTTGCCGGCATTCTGACCGGTGTAATCGGTGGTATCGTGGTGGCCGCCATCAGCAAATCGCCTTTAAGCGTCAGTGGCCCTGCGGCCGGATTGACCGTTGTGGTGCTCAGCGCCATCGAAAAGTTGGGTGCCTATGAGACATTTCTTTTGGCGGTGTTCATTGCCGGCCTCTTGCAACTTATTCTGGGCATCATCAAGGCCGGCCTAATCGGAAATTACTTTCCGTCGGCAGTGATTCTAGGTATGCTTGCGGCCATCGGCGTCACCATCATCCTGAAACAGTTGCCTTTGGCATTTGGGATGACCGAGGCGCACGCCTTCGAGATCGATAATGGTGGCGGAATTGCGGCCTTTGGCGACACGGTTTTGTCTGCCGTCAATTGGGGCGCCACAATTATTTGCATCCTATCCCTTGCCCTATTAATCTATTGGCCAAAAATAAAGGGCGCCCGACGGATACCTGCTCCGCTGCTGGTTGTAGTCCTTGCAGTGCTTGCAGGATTTCTCTTTCAGGGAACCGGTTTGCAGCTTACGGGTAAACATTATGTGCAGATACCTGTCGTTTCGTCCTTTCAGGAATTTACAGGCTTGTTTGTGTTTCCCGATTTCACACAAATAGGGAACAAACAAGTTTGGATCGTGGCCGTCACTATCGCCATTATCGCTAGTTTAGAAACCTTGTTGAGCATTGAGGCTATCGACAAATTAGACCCGTTCAAGCGCAACACACCGACCAATAGAGAACTTATTGCGCAAGGAGTGGGCAATATAGCGAGCGGCGCATTGGGTGGCCTGCCGATGACGTCGGTTATCGTCCGTTCATCAGCCAATGTACAGGCTGGCGGACGCAGCAGACAGTCGGCCATGTTGCACGGTGTATGGCTGTTGCTAGCAGTCTTGGCGGTTCCGATGGTGATCAACTTGATTCCTCTATCCTGTCTAGCTGCAATTTTGCTGCACACAGGCTACAAACTGGCCAACCCCACGTTATTTAAGCATATGTTTAGGAAAGGTCTCGATCAGTTTGTGCCCTTCGCAATAACCGTCGTTGCGGTTGTTCTTACAGACTTATTAATGGGGGTCGGTATCGGTATTATGGTCGCTATATTTTACATCATCAGGACCAATATGCAAAACGCTTTCCGAATGGAAACCAGTGAACAAAATGGCAAACAAACTGTTATTATCACATTGGCAGAGGAGGTGTCGTTTCTGAACAAGGTACCTATACAGCAAATGCTGTACAGCCTACCAAAAAACGTAGACCGTATACAGATCGACGGCAAACAAAGCAAGTTTATCGACAAGGACGTGATAGAGGTGTTGAAAGATTTCGAGCTCAATGCAGTAAGCAAAGGGATTGATATACAGCTACAATCTATACAGTACAAAAAATAAAAATTGATAACAAATTAGTAAACTATTAACTTGGTTGCCGGAAACGTCAACCACCTTAATTAAAAAAACATGGGAAAAAAAGAATTAGAATTAGGTTTTCAGCGCATATTAGATGGCAACAAAGGATGGATCGATTTTGTCGCAAAAGACACAACTGGTCGTTTTGAACAACTCGCCAAAGGACAAAATCCGGAAATCTTATGGATCGGTTGTGCGGACAGCCGTGTGCCTGCCAACGAAATTACAGGTACGAAGCCGGGTGAAGTATTTGTGCACCGTAACATTGCCAACATGTGCATACATTCCGACATGAACATGTTATCGGTATTGGATTACGCGGTGAACGTGCTGAAGGTAAAGCATATTGTGGTTGCTGGACACTATGGATGTGGCGGTGTTGCCGCATCGCTGAGCCGCAAACAATTCGGTATTATCGACAACTGGCTGTGCCACATCAAAGACGTATACCGTTTGCATGCCAAGGAGATTGATGCTATCGAAGACGAGGAAGCGAAAGTAAATCGTTTGATCGAACTGAACGTGAAAGAGCAGGTTTTCAATTTATGTACTACTTCTATCGTGCAAAATGCATGGAAAAGTGGACAAGATCTTGCCGTGCATGGTATGGTGATCAACATCGGTACTGGCGAATTGCTCAGCTTAGAGGAATCTATTTCAAGCAACGAATCGCTAGGTCAGGTTTTCGCCTTCGCATAATATATTTTTGCGCGGTTGCTGAGGCAGCCGCGCAATTTATCAATTAATAAACATACCCTCTTGGCTCACCGCCTTAACGTATGGGCTCGCATAAAGGTCAAGTACAACCGCGAATTGATATCGGCTGACGTAGGCCGCCCGATCGAAATGACCAGCGAATTTCAATTTTGTTGTCCAATCTTTCTCCACCTGACGATCCACCTCTTCTCCCCTTAGTCCAACAAAGCGCAGCAACGACAAAAAATCATCCCATTTTAACAAATCGCCCTTATTATCGGCAAACCAGAGCTGACTGCGGGAATATAAACGTTGAAATACCGGCTGAATACTTTGCAAAGAAATCGTCTCCTCTCGCTCCAGCAAAAATTGACCATCATGCCCCTGCAGTGGAAAGATAGCCGATAACCCAAAACGCTGCAATGCGTAATAATGTGGATCATCGATTTTCACATCGGCATAGGGCATAATACGCATACCATACGTCATCAGCTCGCTCTGCAGTTTTCGCACATCGATCTTTGCCGCATCCGTTTTAAAAAAGGCCAAGTATGCCGCTGTTGCCCCGAGCGCTTGCCCCAGGGCCGACCGTCGAGCGGCATCTGCCGGTGTGGAATCCAAGAACGCCTTTACTTCAGCCAACGAAAAGAAGCCGTTTTGCTCTCCTTGCAGCAGCTGCGCCAAACTAATACCATAGGTCTCCTGATCAACCGACCCTGCGGCAACCAAGGTGCGTAGCGTCTCCAAGGAAGCTTCATGCAATGAGGTTAATGCAGGGACGTCGCTTATATCCTTCCCCCCTATTCCAGCGATTGCACCTAGCCTTTGACCAGCCGACGCATCGATAATACAGCGGACATTGTACTTTTGCTTATTATCAAGTTGCACCGCCCAAGTTTTTCCATCATACTTTAGTGCATGCAGCTTCTGCTTTCGGATTATCTGTAGATCAGGGTACTTCGTGAGGCTTCGCTCCATGGCATTCAAAAAGAGCCGCGGGTTCATATCAAGTTTGACTACACTTGCCAGCGAATCGTCTCTTTTTTTGGAGAGCGCCATATCCATCAATAGATGGAGCCACAGGCCTCCATCAAGATCCCTCGGTTCATCAATCCGTACGGCACGCGTGGAAAATTCGGGAACCAAGGTATCTACATCGGCCACCCACAATGTCGGCACACCCGATTGTACGCTTTGCAGCGCAGCAGTGTAGGCCAAGATATCCGATCCATAGACCAATACCTGCGGTTTTTTATTCTTTTGGGCGGCGGCCTCCTGCGTAGCGGCTAAAACAAAAAGATAAAGGAGTGCGTAAATGTATTTCATTGTTAACGAATGGATCTAAATGGTTAAAAATACATATTATAAATAGCTATTGCATGTAAGTTTTGTTAAAAAGCGGCTACATTTACCCGTTTCGAAAACAGTTGTCAAGGTATCCAACAACACAGCGCAACAAAACACTGATAAACAAGATGTTGATCCATTTTAAAGACTGCTATATTTTTCCTAGGATCGCGCTATAAATCAGGCATAAATCTTTAACTTTGTAGCATGTTGAATGAAGAAAAACCACTGAATTTTATCGAGGAGATCATCGAAGAAGATCTCCGCAACGGCAAGCATGATGGACGAGTCCTGACGCGCTTCCCGCCCGAGCCAAATGGATATCTCCATATTGGCCATGCCAAATCGATCTGTTTAAATTTCGGTTTAGGACAGCGGTACAACGGCAAAACAAATCTTCGTTTTGATGATACGAATCCGGTTACCGAGGATACAGAATACGTAGAGAGTATCAAACAGGATATACAGTGGTTGGGGTTTCAATGGGCGCAAGAGCTTTATACATCTGACTATTTCGAGACTTTATATAATTATGCAGTAGACCTTATCAAGAAAGGTTTAGCGTATGTAGATGACAGCACAGCCGAAGAAATTGCGGCAGCCAAAGGTACACCAACGGAGCCGGGCGTCCCGACGCCTTATCGTGATCGATCCATTGATGAAAATCTATCGCTCTTCCAAGAAATGCGCGAAGGGAAGTACAAAGATGGCGAGAAGGTGCTACGTGCGAAGATTGATTTGGCCAGTCCAAACATGCATCTGCGCGATCCTTTATTGTATCGTATAAAGCATGCACACCACCACCGCACGGGTGATGCTTGGTGCATCTATCCGATGTATGATTTTGCTCATGGACAGTCTGATTCCATCGAGCAAATAACACATTCTATCTGTACGCTAGAGTTTATCCCCCACCGTCCTTTATACGACTGGTGCATCGATAAATTGGAGATATTTCCATCCAAGCAATATGAATTTGCACGCTTGAACATGTCATACACCGTGATGAGCAAGCGTAAGCTTTTACAATTGGTGAACGAGGGCTTTGTAGAAAGCTGGGACGATCCGCGCATGCCGACGATCTCTGGCTTGCGTAGACGCGGCTACACCCCTGCCTCTATCCGCAACTTTTGCGACCGCATTGGCGTGCAAAAACGCGAGAACATGATTGATGTCAGTTTGTTGGAATTCTGTATCCGCGAAGATCTGAACCAAACGGCATGGCGTCGTATGGCCGTACTTGATCCGATCAAAATGGTAATCACGAATTACCCCGACGATCAAGTTGAAGAACTTGTTGGCGAGAATAATCCGGAAGTGGAAGGTGGCGAAGGCACCCGTGTTATCCCATTCAGCAAAGAGCTTTGGATAGAGCGCGATGACTTTATGGAAGAGCCGCCGAAGAAATTCTTCCGATTGGGTCCGGGTCTTTCCGTACGGTTGAAACATGCCTACATTGTGACCTGCAATGACTTTGTGAAGGACGAAAATGGCAAGGTAACGGAGATTCACTGTACCTATGTTGCCAATTCCAAATCAGGCGAAGACACATCTGGCTTGAAGGTAAAAGGAACGATCCATTGGGTATCCGTAGAACATGCCAAAGAGGCAGAAGTACGCTTATACGACCGTTTGTTCAATGATGAAAACCCCGCTGCAGCAGAAGACTTTAAGCAGTCCATCAATCCAAACAGCTTGGAAATTATCAAAAAAGCATATATCGAACCCGATTTGATCGAAGCAACACCGAAAAAAGGTTATCAATTTATACGTCTCGGTTATTTCACCTTGGACAGCAAGTCGACTACCGACAATTTAGTATTCAACAGAACGGTGACTTTGAAAGACTCTTGGGCAAAAGAGGTTAAGAAGGGCTAAAAAGGATACCTAATAAAAGAGGAAGGCTAGATTCATCCGCAAAGGCGGAAAGAATCTAGCCTTTTTGTTACTCGGCAAAGAAACGATCGCGATACTGCTTGTAGACCTGATCGACATAAGCATAACGCTTCGCATTGCCTCTATTATCGACAATCGATCTATATCGCTCCAGCGCCGCCATACCAAACTGTATGCTACGTACGTCAAGAGCCTGGGGTTGATCACGCGCCAGCGCCATTTGATAGGGCAGGTTATCATCCAAAAAGCGCACATGTCGATCTACGATATGGTTCGCCAAGGTAGTTTCTTTCACTTTATATAGGGTATCGACAATTTCACCGTAATGGTAAGCCTCCTCCGCATCGTAAACACGTTGCGGCAAGATAGAGGCAGCTACTAGTGCCACTTCCTTGGCCTTCTCCCATTCCCCCGCAGCCTTCAGCAATTGCGTCGTCCGCTCATAGATTTGCGGGAGTACAAAATTGGTCATGTAATTTCGTGAGTCTACATCGACAAAGCCCTGTTTCCCGTAATTTCCCCAGTCTAGGTTACCACGAGCATGTTCATACAGCTTCTCGAGATTTACCAAACTTTCATGCTGATCATGTGGTACTCCAGCAACCGGCATCAGCTTTTTAACCAAGCCTTCGTCAACCAAATATTTACTCAGGCCAGCCATCTTATCGTCAGGCGTATAGTTTGTAAAATAAATTGGCCGCTTCCAGTTATTGGTTTTCAAAATGCCGAGTAGCGCAATTTCTGCCCTCGTCATATGGTTTGCGTCGTAGGTCCAATCCATTTCGTCTACCACATTTTTTTTCCAGCCTGCAGGAACCACCTTATTGGCCAGCACCGATTCCTTGTCAACAGGCATCTTGATATGCTTTGCTGGCAAATAATTGATAAAACTGCCATCCTGCATCGCGACTTTATTTGTCGGATTATCGGACAGTAGAAAGGTCATCAACATATCCAAATCCACAGCTTCTTCGATTCCCTTATCGATATACGGTAGGTAGTCGCGCACGCCTTGCGCTAGTTTTTCCGCTGCAATGGAGGTGTCGACTGGAGCGGCCTCATTAACCTTATTCTTCAACTGTTTGACATACCAATGCGAAGCTAGGTAACTAACATTCACTACACGCACATCTTTACGAACACCTTCTACCTCTTGTGCATACCAAAGCGGAAACGTATCGTTATCGGCATAGGTAAACAGGATGGCGTTGGGTTCACAAGAATTCAGGTAGTTATGCGCTACCTGTCTGGCGAAATCACGCTCGGAACGATCGTGATCATCTACATTTTCGCAGAAAAGCAGCACCGGCGCTGCTGCGGCACAGACTAGTCCTGCGCTCAAGGTGGCCGCAGACATAGACATCTTGCGGCGTAAAAAATCTGCTGTTGCTAAGGCGCCAAATCCGATCCAAATGGAAAAAGCGTAAAAGGATCCGGCATATGCATAGTCGCGTTCCCTAGGCTGCATTGGTGTCTGGTTGAGGTAAAGCACAATGGCTATACCCGTAAAGAAGAACAGGAGGCCCACAATGGCTGCCTGCTTCCGGTCTTTACGAAAGTGCCAAAGCATCCCAAGTATACCGATCAATAAAGGCAGATAGTAATAGGTATTGCGGGCTGGATTGACATGCATATCGGCGGATAAGTCTCCTTCTCCTGATAGACGCATCACATCGAGTGCGGACACGCCCGACAGCCAATTTCCGTTGATGTTGTTTGCATACTGTTGCTTGTCATTTTCACGTCCCACGAAGTTCCACATAAAATAACGACCATACATGTCGCTCAATTGGTAGGAAAACAAAAAGCGTAAGTTGTCCGCAAAACTCGGCGATTCGCCAGGCTTTAACCCTAAATATGCGCGGTAATATTCTTGGTGCTTTTCGCTGTACACGCGCGGCAGTAGCATCTCTTTATCATAGCTATAAGACGGCGTGCCGCTCATTTCTTCATAGGTGGAGCTTCCTTTTTTATAGGTTTTGCTGTATTCCGCATCGACGACCCTAGCATCAAACGCGGGTCCTTTGAATAGCGGTTCGCTAGCATATTGTTCTCGACTTAAATAGCCTAGGAAGGAATATACATTATCGGGCGCATTATTGTTGAGTGAAGGATCTGCATAAGCGCGGATGACAATCATGGCAAACGATGCATAGCCAAATAATAGCAAACAGACAGCCAATAGGGCGGAGTTCAACAAGGGACGTTGTTTTTTAATGCTGTAGTGAAGCCCATAAACTAATCCGCCGATAAGCAAGAGCGCGAAAACAAGCACGCCTGTTCCGAAGCCCAAGCCCAAGGTATTGACAAAGAACAAGTCAAACTTTGCCGCAAACCGGATGAGGTATTGGATCACGCCCCATAAAATAAAGGCGAGTATCCCCATGCCAACAAAAAGCGTAGCCACGATACCTTTTACGGTGAAGGCCTTTCCTGATTTCCGGAAATACACCAGCAAGGCAAGCGCCGGAATAGTTAATAAATTGAGCAGGTGAACCCCAATAGAAAGCCCCATGATATACATAATAAGCAATAACCAGCGATCGGCTCCCGGCTCATCCGCCCGGCGGTCCCATTTCAAGACCAACCAGAAGACCACGGCGGTACACAGTGAAGACATGGCATACACTTCAGATTCCACAGCGGAATACCAAAATGAATCGGTGAAAGCATAGGCTCCCGCGCCGATTAATCCGGCCAGCATGATAGGCAGCACTTGTCCTTGCTCCATATCCTGTTGTTTTTTTACAACGACTTTCCGCGCCAAGGCGGTGATTGTCCAAAACAAAAACAAGATGGTCAATCCGCTACATACCGCAGCACCTACATTCATAAAAAATGCTATGCGCGTGACATCCCCCCATGCAAGATTGGAAAATACATTTTGGATCATAAGAAAAAGAGGTGCGCCAGGCTGATGCACTATCTGGAGTTTATAGGCCGAAGCGATAAATTCGCCGGTATCCCACCAGCTTGTATAGCGATCTGCGGTAGCGATATAAACGGCTGTGGTCAGTGCAGCTAACAACCATCCGACGAGGTTATTGATCTTTTCATATTTCATAATCAATGTATTAAGGTTATATTCCACTTTAAATTACGAACTATAAAAAAAAACGCGGTATCGTTAACATTTTTTAACGATACCGCGCATCTGCTTATATAGTTGCAGCTAGGCCAATCTTTCTACGATCTATTTCGTTGGGTCGGGATTACCCATGCTGTAAATTGTAATACCGACTAACAGCGTCCTCGATTCATATGGGCAACCTGTTGCACCTGATTAGAAATGACAAAAGTCAAATTTCAGCAGTTAACCACTATTCTTCTGTTCCGCGGTAGAGGTCGATCAACCCTTCAGGCAAATCTACTTCGATAATTTCCTCTTCGGCATCGATTCCTAGTATCAAATCGTCATTCAAAGGGAACAACAATTCTTGTCCATTGAAATCTACCGTCGCCATAAATTGCTGAGGAAGCTCCTGTACATGGGTGATCTCACCAATCTCCCCTTCTTCTTCATCAATTACCAAATAGCCAATCAAGTCGGAATATCTGAAATCTTCTGGATCACGCTCCGGCATTTTATCAAGTGGCAGATAGGCTTTTTTCTTCACTAGGGGCTGCGCCTTATCGATATGGTCAACATCCTCTAGGTTGAGATATGCAGTACTATTTTTCTGTAATTTGATGGTATCTACAAAGTAGGGAACAAGCTTTTTGTTCATCTCCAAGAATAGCACATCAACGTCGAGGTCCATGTAATCTTCAAACTCAAAGAATAGCTGCAGCTCGCCTTTCAATCCGCGCGTCTTGGTAATATATCCGATGTAGAAAGCTTCGTTCAGTTCCATTATTTGTACTAAAATTTAAAAAGTCAACATTAAAAAAGCCGAATCCTAGGGGTTCGGCTTTCTTGAATCTGTATGAATAGTAATTATCCTTCAGTTTCTTCTGTAGCAGGAGCTTCCGTTTCTGCTTCTTCAGCAGCAGGAACTTCTTCCGCAACAGGTGCATTTTTCGCAGCTACCGCAGCAGCTTTGTCTGCATTTTTCTTAGCTTCAGCAGTAAGAGCAGCTTTCTTAGCATCTTCTTTTGTTTGTGCTAAACCTGTTTTCTTACCTTCGATTTTTGCGTCTTTACCGTCTACCCACTGCGTGAATAGTTCTTCAGCTTTAGCATCATCGAATGCACCTTTTTTAACACCACCTTGTAAGTGTTTTTTGTAAAGTACACCTTTGTAAGAAAGGATGGCACGAGCAGTATCTGTAGGTTGTGCACCTTTGTTTACCCAATCCAACGCCTTGTCAAAATCCAAGATGATTGTTGCAGGGTTTGTGTTTGGGTTGTAAGAACCGATACGCTCAATGAACTTACCATCACGTGGAGCACGTGAATCTGCTACTACTACGTGGTAAAAAGGTTTTCCTTTTTTACCGTGTCTTTGCAATCTGATTTTAGTTGCCATGTTTTCTTTGTGTTATGTATTCAACATATCCCCCGTGCTTCATGCAAGAGGGGATGCAAAGATAATAATTAAAAAGTGAAAATTAAAAAGTAAAAAAACATAAGCAGACGATCATACGCGTAGTAAAAGACTTGAATCTGTTTTACTTAACAACGTTGTTCCGTGAATATCCTCGGATAATTCTGAGAATACAATTACCTAAACTATCCTTGGCGACCGTACTATTTCGTTCTTTTGGCAAGCATTGTTGCAGTCATATCGTTGATAAGGGAGGATTTGCTATCCTCTAACTTAGCCGTTTTCAACCATGACAACAGCAGGTCGTAGCCCCAACGCCGACTGACCTTTCCTTTGAACAGCGCTGGAGAAAAATCAGTTTGTTTCCCTAACGCTAAATCGGTAACCGCTTTTAGGTAATCGAATATTGGCAATAGGTTTTCCTCCGTGAACTTACCGTCAATCGCTTTGGCATACTGGCCAGCAGCATCATATTTATGGGAAAGGATATAGGTCTCCATAATGCAGAGCATAGCTAGTTCTTTCTGGTCTTTGTTAACATCCGGATGATCAATCTGGGTTTGATAATAATCGATCACCCGCTGGTACGCCTCCGATGCACTATTTTTCAGGGACATCTGCTGATACAACATGCCGATGTGGGTCCAGTATGCTCTGTCGAAACGTTGCGCCAGTTCGAGGTAATCCTGCAGCGCGCTGCTGGTATCTTGAAGTGCGAGGTAGCTTTTTGCGCGATATTCAAAATCGGGAACTACAAAGTTCATAATCCGCACTGGGCCTACTGTATCCTGCTGAATGGCTCGTGTTAGGTAGTGGATAGCTTCTCGGTAATGCTGCATGTGATAGTAGGCTTCACCTAAATTTCGTACATCTAAACTCCTGAGCACCACATCTGGATCGAAGCGGAGTGCTTTTTGGTACATCTCCAGACTAGACCTATAATCTTTGTCGTACAGAAAATACTGGTAGCTTTTCTCCATCAAGGCAACGGCCATATCGTTATTTTTAGGCAGCTCTTCTTCATGGAGCAAGCCTACCTGTTCGAAGTATAAAAGGACTTCATTTCGTTTTCCTGCGTGGGTATTGTAGTTTTTAGGCGTCTTTGGCAAATTATTGTTTTGTAAATTCAGGACTGACAGGATTGGCGCGCTAACGATGTCTTCGGGGAGCGTATCGATCTGATTACCATTCAGCCTAAGTGCCGTAACCAAAAAGTTATCCCATCCAGAATCAGGCAACGTCCTCACATGCGCATTGCTTAAATCAATATTAAAGCCCTTAGCTGGAATGGTAAGTAGCGCTTTCATAACATCGAATGACGAAAAGTCGTTATGGGAAAGGTTGATTGATTTCATGTTGCTCCATGAACTCAGGTCTTTCGGAAAAGAATTTAATGAGCTAACGAAGACCTCTCGATCCGTTTTCGGATCATCCTTTCTATATATTTTTCTAGATCCATCGTACAATGAATGATGCGTAGGAACGTTATTTTGTGCCTGCAAATACTCCAAACTAGAAAGCGTCCCGATTTCATCTGGCATCGTAGTCAATAAGTTATGGCTAACATTCAACGTTTTCAATCTTTTTAGACTACCGATAGAAGCCGGTAATTGTTTCAGATGATTGACGCTTACATCCAAATTTTCCAGTTCTTCTAGCAATCCGATATCCTCACTTAGCTCCGCTAATAGATTATAGGCCAAGACCAATTTGTGCAGATTCTTCAGCTGCATTATACTTGAAGGAAGCTGTTTAAGGAAATTATTCTCAACAGATAGGTAGCGGAGGTTTTTCATATCTCCTATATCTTCAGGCAACATAATCAGGTTGCAATAAGAGAGGTCGAGCGAATCAAGCATGGTCAAACTCCCTAGGGAGGGCAATTGTACGAGCGGATTGGCGTGTAGATCCAAATTTTTCAGCTTCCTCAGATCTGCTACGCTATTAGGAAGCATAGCTATCCGATTACCCTCCAATTTAAGATCTGTAAGATTGGAAAGCTGACCTACATCCTTGGGCAGCTCTGCCATTCCACTATACGATAGATCCAGCCGCCCCAGGTTTCCCAGCTGACAAAGATCCTTTGGAATAGCCACCCGCTCATTGGAGGATAAATTTAAATGAACAAGGTTCTTCAACTTGGAAATTCCGTCGGGAATTGTCACCCCTCCGCGGGTATTAAAGACGGTGAGGTATCGAAGTGCAGGAAAACTGTATAATGCGCTGGAGATAGAAACGATGCTTCCCCGCTCCACATGAAGATTGCGTAAATGTCTACTCCCCCTAAAACTAGAAAGAAAGCTTCCCAGATCTTGAATTTTATTGGCGTAAAGATAGACGCTGCGTAGCATGGGAAATTTGATCGAGTTGTTGACGCCTTGACCAATCTTAAAGTACGAAAGACCTAGTTCCTTAACTGTTTTTGGATTGGCGATCATCTGGAGAGCTTCCTCTACACGGGCACTATCGTTGACGGAAACGATTTCGATCTCTTCCAGTGTACTGGGTACCTTTACCCCTGCCAAGCTAGCATCATAGCCAAAGGATATGCCCCGAAGGTTTTTCAGATCATGGATATTTCGGGGAAAATCACCTGGATTAGACGCGGTGAATATTAAGTAGCGCAGATCAGGCAATTCGGCTATCCTCGGTAGTTCACGCTCGACATTGATGGTTGACCGCCCTTTAAATTCTATTGCCGCAAGGCGTCTAAGCTCATAGCATTCAACAGGAAGATGCAGCGTGGTGTGCCCATTTGAATGATCTTGAAAAGGCCGAAATTCATTGAATGATATAGCCTTTAGATTTGGGAATAATGGCAAAAAGCTACACAGGGTATCCAACTCCTGCTACGTCTTAAAGGAAACCTCTAAATATTCAATCTTCAGCAGACTGTCTTTAACGCGGGGAATGCTCGCTACATCGTGCATGTCCATGCCCGTTTTGCGAAGCACATCGCTCGGGTGGTGGTTATGAATACCCCGGATTGAGCCAAATCCGCTATTCAACATCTTTCGATATTCCAATAGATTTTGCGCACTAGCTACAGTACTTACCAAAGCGAACACACAAAAACAGCTAAAAAACAGCAAAAACTTTTTTACGAACATCTCTAATAGCTTCTATCCGGTTTAAAAATAGATATTTCAATCATTAAATAAAAAAAATAAACACAAAGGATCAGTAAAAACATCTTGCTTACCGGCAACCGTTATAAGCATTGATTTCCTGCTAGATCAGCTGGACTGTGGACAAGTATCGAACAACTTTGGCCTTGGCACACTTCTCAATGTAGCGTTAACTTCTTACCTTCATAGCATGAATGCTGTGGCTCCATTAAAAATACTGAAGGCGTCGGCAGGGTCTGGAAAGACTTTCAGCTTAACGCTGCATTACATTACCCTGCTGCTGTCCAATGAAAACAGCTATCGGGAAATCCTTGCTGTGACCTTTACAAATAAGGCTACCGCTGAAATGAAGGAACGTATCCTGAGCGTACTGCAGGGCTTGGCTCTGGGCGATCAGCAGCGTAAAATCAACGATTTCCGGCAGCTGCTGTTGCAGCAATCTCCACAATGGAATGCGCAGCAGCTACAGGAGAAAGCACAGCGCGTATACCGCAAGATCTTGCACAACTATGGGCACTTCACGATCAGCACCATCGATGGTTTTTCCCAAAAGGTGATCCGCAGCTTCACCTATGAGCTGAACCTTGATGCAGCCTATAAGATCGAAATTAATACAGCTAAGGTAAAGCAGGATCTTTCCATTATGCTGAACCAGTTGCTTGATGAGCGTCCTGATCTACTCAATTGGATCATGGACTACGCCGACAAGAAGATCGCCAACAACGAAAACTGGAACTACAGGCAGCAACTGCTCAGCTTGGCAGGACTTATCTTCACGGAAAATTTCCAAGAATTTGATGCGCACCTGAGCGTTGCCAACCCGCACAAACTTTTTACCTTGCTCAACACCGATATCCAAGAAAAAATCGATCTTTTTTTGGATAGCCTGAGCAGCAGTATAGCAACCTTTGCACAGATCTTCGCTGGCTTCCAACTGTCGGCAGACGAGCTGAAAGGAAAATCGCGCAACAAACTACTTTCGGCCAGCAAAACGAACGCGAAAATCCATAAGGAAAGTGCTAGTTCGCTGCAAAAGATTTTCGAAAAATACCTCGAGTTGCCCAGCAATGACGATGCCTTCACGATGGCCGACAAGAGCCTGCGTGAAGACATACGCCAAGCGCTCGCACCCGTATTGAAGCAGATGGAGGAGCTACATCGTCTTTTTCCTTCTTTTATTGCGTATCAGGCCGTACAGAACAACCTGTATTACCTTCGATTGCTGAAGGAAATGAGTGACCTCTTGCGCCAATGGAGAAAGGATAACGCCGCACAGCTTATCTCCGATTCGCAAATATTATTGAACCGCCTGGGGCTTGATGCACACAACGACCCCACCTTCATCTGGGAAAAGATCGGCAACCGTTACCGCTATTTTCTGTTCGATGAATTTCAGGATACTTCACGGATACAGTGGAGAAACTATAGCCCTTTGCTGATCAATGCCTTGGGGAATGCACAACAAAAGATCAGTGAGCATTTGGTGGTTGGCGACGTCAAGCAAAGTATCTACCGCTGGCGCAATGGCGACTGGCGCATTCTGCTGCAGCAGGTAGAACAGCAGGTGGCCACCGCCTTTCACCTCGCTCCGGAACAACAATCCCAATTTATTGAAAACGGTTCGCTAGCGATCAACTACCGCAGCTACCCGCGTATCATCCGCTTAAATAACCACCTATTTTCCAGCCTTCCCAGCTTGCTCCAAGAAGTGCTCAATCAGAAGGTAACCGAAAGCCTTTCCGGCGATGCTGCGGCGCAAACATGGTGGGAGACATCGGGCAATAGCGCTATGCTCTTAAAAGCCTATGCCCAAAGTGAACAAGAAATCCCTGCGCATCGCTTGGAGGATCCTAACAAGCAGGGAAGCATAGAAATACAGTATCTCGCGGTTGAAGATGGACGCTGGCGCCGAAACCAAGTTGTCGATGCGGCATTGGAGCTGCTTTGTGAAAAGATAGGCAACTGGCTAACGACAGGGCGCTATCAGCCGAAACAGATCGGTATTTTAGTGCGTAGCAATGTACAGGCAAAACAAGTTATCCAACGGTTGATGGACTACAAAAACCAAACAGGATACAGCTTCGAGGTGATCTCTGGAGATGCGCTCTCCTTGGCGGCCAACGATGCTATCCTGCTCCTCTTGGAAACATTGAAAGCCTTTGTTTACAGTTCGGACAAACATATCATCCATCGGGCAAAGATGGCCTACCTCTATCAGCTCATCAACAATGGGCAAGCCTTTGATTCGGCGTACTGGCTTGTCTTCAAGCAAAATGATATCGAAACGTTGCGCAGCATGCTGCCGACGGCTCTGATTGAACAATGGGCAACACTGCAGCGTTCGCCTCTGGTGCATCTTATCGAACAATTGATCGAAATATTTGGGCTGCATGAGGCGGGCAACATACATTTACCCTATATCTTGGCCTTCAAAGATATGGTATCCAATTTCTCGGCCAATGGGGAACGTGGCATCACGCAATTCTTGCAATACTGGGAAGAAGACGGACAAACAGGCTCCTTACCTTTCAACGGAAAGGTTGAGGCCATTGAGGTAACGACCATCCATAAATCCAAAGGTTTAGCCTATGAGGTGGTGATGCTCCCGTTCTGTTCTTGGGATTTGGACGGCAAGCTAAACGGCGACTTTTGGATAGATACCGCGGAGACAGCTTTCCATAGCTTGGGCAAGATTCCTATTAAATATAATAGCAGTGTAGGAAAATCTATTTTCTATAAGCAGTACTTTGAAGAAATGCTCTTCAACTATATGGATGCACTGAACACCTTCTATGTCGCTACCACAAGAGCCATACAGCACTTGTATATCCTCGCCCCCTCCTTCAAGGAAAGTGTCGATAAAAAAAGCGGTGAGATCAGCATAGACTTTAAAAGCGAATACATCAGCGATTTGCTCTTTCAGGCCTTAAAGCTGGCCGATGCTCCTTTCCACTTGGAAGAAAATCAGCTTCTGCTCGATACTGATGTGGCTGAGGCCGCTTCGCCGAGCGAAGATCGAAAAGAATCTGCAGAACATTCCTCGGCATATCAGCAATATATCGCGCTAACGCACTATCCGGTATCGCATGAGCTACAAAAGGCCTTTGACAAATCTACCAAACGCAATGTGAACAGCATTTTGATGTTGGAGAAAGCAGCGCAATATGGCATCTTAGCCCATGAAATCATTTCGGAGGTATCGCAGGAAAAAGAGATCGTCCCGATGATCGACCGCTACATCGAGGAGGGCATCCTTACGGCGGCTGATCGTCCGTTTTTACTGGAGGAGATCCATCGCATTTGGCATCATCCGCAAATAAACCAATGGCTCACCGGCGCCTATAAAACGTGGAATGAAGCCAGTATTATTTTAGAAAGCGGCGAGACGATTCGTCCCGACAAGGTATTCACCAGTCCCGAGGAAACCATCGTATTGGACTTTAAATTTACCAAAGGAGATTACGCTGACCATCAGTGGCAGGTAGACAATTACAAAAAAGCGTTGATCAACCTAGGCTATCAACAGGTACGTGGTTATCTCTACTATGCGAAAACAAACGAACTTGTCGAAGTACATTAATTATATACCATTCCCGATACAACGAACATTAACAGACTCCTATCACGATTGAACAACGACCTATGCATGCTCCATTCCTGCGCCTAGTTGCAGAAGATATCGAAAAACGATTTGGCAATGATTTGGCCGATGTGGCCATTGTATTTAACAACAAACGCCCCATTACCTACCTCAAAAAACATTTGTCAGCGGTGTATGGACGAGCCATATGGTCGCCACAGTTCTTTACGATCCAAGAATTTTTGCGGCAGGCCACCCAAGAGACGGAAGCGAGTCAATTGACGCAGTTCTTTTATCTATTTGAACTGCATAACCAACTTCTTTTACAGGAGGGTGCTGCAGCGGAAACCTTGGAGGAGTTCTATCCGATTGCAGAAATTATCCTGAGTGATTTCGGGCAATTGGACTACGAGTTGGTCAATATCGACGAAATCTTTATGGAGCTCTATGACAGCACCCAGATCGACATCGCCTTTCAGCACTTTACCGAGGAGCAACAGCAGTTTATCCGACAGTTTTGGCAATCGTTTAGCAGCGCTGGCCATAGCGGCATGCAGCAACGCTTTCTACGGCTGTGGAAGCGCCTGCCAGTGCTGTACCGACAATTTAAAGAGAAGCTCAAACAGGAAAAACAACTTAACTATCCTACGCTATACCGAAACTTGGTGGAGGGCAACGTAGCCGATGCAAGCTTTGTAACGCGTTACAAAAAGATCCTATTTGTCGGTTTCAATGCGCTCAATAGAGCCGAAGTGCACCTATTCAAAAAGTGGCAGGAGGAACAGGATGCTATTTTCTATTTTGATACAGATACCTACTACCTTGACGACGGGCAGCAGGAAGCAGGTTTATTCATCCGGCGCAATATCCTGAGCTACGGCCTGATTAACGCGCTTGGAGATGCCACCGCTATCATCGGCAACCGAACTTCCGCCGTGCATCTCTATGCTGCCGCCGGAAAAAACAGCCAAACAAAGCTGCTTCACGATATCCTACAGGCGCAGCATGATGAGGATCGCAGTGCCGCCATATTACTGGCGGATGAGAGTTTGCTGGTTCCCTTGCTACAGAGCCTCCCTGATGTGAAGCCCAATATCACGACCGGCTATCCCTTGATTCAGTCGCCACTTTATGGCCTACTCGACCTGTGGATGGAGGTACAGCAGGAGCTATCGCATCTTAAGAAGAAGAAAATATCCTTCCAGCTACTGGAAACATTTGCCAATCATCCCTTGGTGAAACTGGCCACCGAACATCGTTCGCAGTTATTAAACAGCATGGCTGAAAAACAACTTTTTGAGATCGATATCCAAGACGTCCATGTGTCTGACAGTGTGCTGCCTCATTTCTTTCAACCGGTGGCTAGCACTGCGCTTTTCATCCCTACACTCATCGAACTGTTGGATCAACTGTTGGTAGCTAGCGATCAAGAAGATCGAATCAGCCAAATTGATAGCAACCTGTTGGTAGAGACCAAAAAAGTGTTGAACCAGCTTCAGCTGGGTATGGGCAATCTAGGTCCTACATCGATTTTATTTCAAATAGGGCTCATCCGGAAGGCTATACAGCCCATCAACTCGGCCATCGAGGGAGATCCACTCCGTGGCTTACAGATCATGGGTTTGCTGGAAAGCCGTTGTCTGAATTTCGATCAGGTGTATATTCTTGGTGCCAATGAAGGTATCTTGCCGAAGACGGCAAACTCGCCTACTTTTCTTCCCAATAGCCTGCGCATGGCCTACGGACTTCCTGTGCTGGAAAACCAAGATGCCCTATCGGCATACCTCTTCTATCGCCATTTTCAGTACAGCGAGGGAATACATGTTTTCTTCAACAGCTTGGTGAGCGAAAGTAGCAGCGGTGAGGAAAGTCGCTTTATCAAGCAGCTGCAGTTTGAGAGTAATTTTCAGTTTATCCTGCACAGCCAGCAGCAGCCTATTCGCTTTCAGGCGCCTAATCCGGAATTGGTCATCGCGAAAGATGCAGCCATCTGGGAGAAGATGCAGCGCACGTTTATACAACAACGCCGAAAAATATCTGCTACGGCGTTGACCACCTACCTACAATCGCCGTTACAGTTTTTTCTTAAACATGTAGCCGAAATAAAAGAACCGCCGGTGATCTCTTATGAGTTCGAAATGAACAGGCTCGGTACGGTGATCCACCAGGTGATGGAATTGATCTTCCAGCCCTACAAAGGCATTTCCGATTGGACAAGCACGAAGGTGCTAAATGAGAAAAAACAGCTGGTGAACGAGTTGGTGATCCGCGAGATCGGCAATCAATACCTCTCGACCTACACGACTGCGGATGACCTGAACAGCATGCAACGCATAATGCACAAAATAGCCTGTGCTTATGTGGATATGTACATCGATTACGATATCGAAAACTATCAGGCCTTCCGTATTGTCGAGTTGGAAAACGATGAAGATTATGTTCTAGATTTCCCTATCAGCATAGACGGCCAAGCGGAAAGCGTGCGTCTCTTTGGCATTATTGACCGCGTGGATGAAGTATTGACAGCGGATGGCGTCGTGAGCACGCGCATCGTGGATTATAAAACTGGTGGCGATAGCGTGATTTTCCGAAATCTAGACAAGGTATTCTGCTCCAACACGGAAAACAAAGCATTGCTCCAAACGCTCTTCTATGCCTATGTTTTCGAGCAGGTAACGGGGCGCAGACAGTTGGAACCGCATCTCTACGTCGCGCGTAAGATGCGCGAGGAGGGCACCTTGTTCCACAATGGAAAAGAAAGCTTGGAAGGCGAAACACTCGCAGCTGCTAAAGAAGCTTTCGTACCATTTCTGCGGGCCACGCTTGAGGAAATATTCGACCGCAACGTGCCCTTTAGACATCGGGCGGATGCGACGGTTTATCCTTCCGATCCCTACACGCTATTTTATCGAAATGCGCTGACTCCGGAGGATGAAGAACACTAGTGGTAAGCTAATTCACCAGCGGTAGGGCTTACTCGCCAACCGCTGGTATATTTTTGTAGATATCGGGCAGGTTGCGGCATTGCCCATTGTAGTCGAGGCCGTATCCTACGACAAATTCCTTTTCGATTTCAAAGCCTACATAGGTGATGTTATCGAACTCATGCTGCAAGCAATCGGGCTTCATCAGCAGGGCACAAACAGCTATGCTGGCTACGTTGAGCTTTTCCAGTGCGGCGATGGTATGCTGTAGGGAGTTTCCAGAATCGATGATGTCTTCAACAATGATGATCTCCCGTCCGGTAAGATCCATCCCCACGCCGAGCAGCTCCTGTATCTGATCCTGCTGTGTGCCTTGATAAGAGGCGAGCTTGACAAAAGATACCTCGCAGGGCACATGCACTTGCTTCATCAGGTCGGCCATAAACATGAAACAGCCATTCAATACCCCTACGAAAACCGGATTCTTATCGGCATACTTCACGCTGATGTCGATTCCCATCAACCGGATCCGTTTCTTGATCTGCTCATAATCGATGAAGAGTTCAAAGTTCAGGTGATCAATCTGTATATGTTTCATGTTAGTTTTCTCCTTCTTTTTTATCTTTTCCAAACAGCTTTTCGAGCAAGTTTTTGCGTGTCGCTTCGTCAGCCTCCAATTCTTTCATTATAGCTTCCTGCTCGGGGTCTATTTCCATAAAGGTTGTATCCACTAAACCTTTCGGACGCGGCGGACGCAAATTGGGCTGCAAAACGACCTCATAAAACCCATAGCTCGCCGGAACAGACTCATCATTCAACTGTTGCAGTTTGGTCATGATATAGCCATAGGTATTAAAATGCCGCTGTACCCACGGCTTTAGATGCCCTGTGTAATCAAAGGAGGATAAGCCGGTCTTGGGGCGCGGAATGATGCTGGAAAGATACAAGCTTTCTCCAATATTCAGCTCGGCCGGAGTTTTGCCAAAATAGTAGGCGGCAGCCTCTTGGATGCCATATACATTTCTGCCCCATTCGATCACATTGAGGTACACTTCGAGCATCCGATCTTTACTGACCTGCTTGGAGGCCTCCATCAGCCATACCAATAGGATCTCTTCAAACTTACGCATCATGGTTTTGTTGCGGTTCAGGTAGATATTTTTCACCAACTGCATGGAGATTGTACTGGCTCCTCGCTTAAAGGCCTTTTCCTTGATATTCGTTGCGATCGATAGCTTGAAGGCTTCTTCCTCAAAACCATTGTGCTTATAAAAGTAGGGATCTTCGGTATTCAGTACCGTCTTCTTCAGGATGGACGACACCTGATTCAGCGGCGTAAATTTTGGGTTGGCCGTGCCTAGGGTTATCTCCCGCATCAGCAGCGTATCTTCAAAAGCCTTGTACACAAAAGGCCCGTTCATGTCGCGTATATTTGCTTTCCCCCAGTTGATAACCTTCAATTGGCTATCGTCCATATTCGACACAAAGCGTATGTTGTCGGGATCGTCGAAGTTTACGGAAAAATCAAGATCGTATGCAATTTTACCGCTTACCTTGATGCCATCCAAGGTCGGGAACAGGCCCTGCGGAATGGCATCAAAAAGGTTTTGTGCTTCAAACTCGCCGGTATGCACGGAAAGGCTAACAACTTTATTGGGTTTCGGGACAAACTTGAGGTGCGGACGGAAGGCAAACTCTTTGACGCGGATGGTGCTGGATGGATCTACCTCCAAGGCTAGCTTACCGATATTTATCTGTCCTTCGCCCACCGCTTCAGGGAGGACAATGGCATCCTCGGATAGCCTACGATGTTGCACGTGCAGATTTTCAAAGGCCCACTGTCCGGAAAGCGTTAGCGAGTCTTGGCTCTCGCGACGAACCTGATCCAGCTCGAACATAATTTTATCGAAGCTGACGCGCAGACCAAATTTACCGCGTAAAAAAGGCAGCTCTGTATCCTTTTTCTCGGAGGAAACCTCTACCCGAAGTTGTTGCCTATCGGGATTTACATGGCCGGCGAGGTTCCACTGCGCATCGTGATCATTCAGGAAAAGGCTTGTTTGAAAGTCGCCCCCATCGATAATAGCTTCCGGCAGCCGTATTCGTTGCTGCAGACTATCATCACGATAAGACAGCTCGAAATTCTCTAAATCCATATCGCGCGGAATCTTGAAGAACACTTGCTTTATGAGCCCGTCAATCAGTGCCGCATAATTCCGCTCGTTATCGTTTTCCTTGGGCAGGGATTCTTTCTCCTTCTTCCGAAAGAGGAAATCGTAATTGCTAATGGAATCATGCTTCACCAAGGTTACATTCGAATTTTTGAGGGAAAGGTTGCCGATTTTCACATCACCAAAAAGCAGGGGCCACAACCGAACGGATACCGACATGGACGCTATGCGTGCTAACGTATCTCGGTCTTTGGGCAGCAGCTCGATATCATCGAAAGTCACCGTTGCCAACCCTGTAAACCGGTAGTCGCTCACTTTAAAATCGACTTGGTAGCGCTCGCGTAACACGGTCGTGGCCTTTAGCATCGCACGATCGAGCATCTTCCCACGAACGGAAAGTGCAATACCCAATCCGATCAGCAAAATCAGCAACAATGCGCCGCTGACTATCCACGCTATCTTTTTTTGCTTCCTCGATAGGGAGGGTATTTTCTTAAGAATATCCATACGCTGTATTTCGCTCTAAACTTAGCCAATTTGATTTTTCCGGCAAAAATTATTTTTTGCCTTTTGTCAAAAATAAGGAAAAGATTTTCGTACACTTTTGATTTGACTTCGGAAAAACCGAGGGTGCAACAGACGATCATCTTATCTCGCTCGGGCATCTTATAGGGCGCCGAGCCTACCATTTCCGAATCGGTGCCAAATGAATGCATCACATCGTCATGTGACAACGTCACATCGTCACGTGACAACGCCGCATCTTCACGTGACAACGCCGCATCTTCATGTGACAACGCTCCATCTTCACGTGACAACGCCGCATCTTCATGTGACAACGCCGCATCTTCATGTGACAACGTCGCATCTTCACGTGACAACGTCACATCTTCACGTGACAACGTCACATCTTCAGGTGACAACGTCGCATCTTCGCGTGACAACGTAACATCTTCGCGTAACAACGTAACATCTTCGCGTAACAACGTAACATCTTCGCGTAACAACGTAACATCTTCGCGTAACAACGTCGCATCTTCACGTGACAAAGCCACGTCTTCATGTGACAAAGCCCCATCTTCACGTGACAAAGCCCCATCTTCACGTGACAAAGCCCCATTTTCATGTTTCGGCAGAGTAAGAGATAAACTTCGCACGATAAGGTTTATCCTAGTTAAAGAACTATAAACATCCAAATGACATGTTTTTAGCCTTCAATCTCTATCTTTGTGCGAGATAATGTTATTATGATTACGAAGGAACAAGTATTGCACGCATTAGGCCATGTGGAGGAACCGGATCTAAAGAAAGATTTGGTTACGTTGAACATGATTCAAAACATTGAAATCTTACCCAATAAACTGAAGTTTGATGTTGTGTTGACTACCCCCGCATGTCCGCTGAAAGGACATATTGAGCATGCCTGCCGCAATGCGATCACTTTGTTTGTGAGCAAGGAGATAGAGGTAGATATCAATATGACCTCCCGTGTGATTAGCACGGAATCGGCACAGCTTGATGGTATCAAAAACATTATCTTGGTCTCCTCGGGCAAAGGCGGTGTAGGTAAATCTACTGTGGCCAGCAACTTGGCTTTGGCCTTGGCCGAAACAGGAGCAAAAACGGGCCTTCTGGATGCCGACATCTACGGGCCATCCCTACCCATTATGTTTGGGTTGGAGGGTGCGCGTCCAGCTTCCATGCAGACACCCGAAGGCAAGAATAAAATCGTGCCGATGGAAAAATTTGGACTGAAGCTGTTATCCATTGGCTTCTTTACCGACCCCAACCAACCTATTCCTTGGCGTGGCCCTATGGCCACTTCGGCCATTAAGCAGCTATTTGGCGATACGCATTGGGGCGAGCTTGACTATCTTGTGGTGGATATGCCGCCGGGCACGGGTGACATCCACATCACCGTGGCACAATCCTACCCTATCTCGGGAGCCGTCATCGTGACTACACCGCAGCATGTAGCGCTGGCCGACGCGATCAAAGGTATAGGCATGTATCAGATGGAGGGTATTAATATTCCTATTTTGGGTATTGTGGAGAATATGGCTTACTTTACGCCGTCCGAATTACCGGACAACAAGTACTATATCTTTGGTAAAGATGGGGGCAAGCGCCTTGCCGAAAGTAACAAGGTGCCTTTCCTTGGCGAGATTCCATTAGTTAAATCTATTGCAGATGCAGGCGATAATGGCTTCCCTATTTTATTAGATTCGGATGAAGCGGTTTCCCAAGCATATAAGGATATCGCGGGACGTGTAGCACAGGAGCTTAGTATTCTTGCGAATAGGGGTTAATATACTTTTCTCGGAACTTTATCATGGCAAGGCATCTGCTGGAGCATGCGTAGCTGGGTCATATATGGCGACCGCAACTTTGGAATCTGCACAGCCGTAGTATAAAAACCATTTGTTCTGGAAGTACACCAAACCTTCAATAAATACCGTACCGTCGACATATTGTCCACTTTTTTCGAAATCTTCCATTGGCCGAAGGAAAGGGACATCAAGCCGTCCGATAACTTTAGTTGGATCATGGGCATCAAACAGTACTTGGCCAGCACTGTAGGTGCCTCGATTAAACCGTTTATCCCCGTGACTTGCATTATTCTTACCATTGTACAACAGGAGAATACCATGCTCTGTCAATACAGCCGGCGGACCACACTCCGTCAGGTCACTATCGAAGAACCCCTTTCGAGGCGAAATGAATGCTTTTAGTGCACGGTGCTCATCAACCACAGGCTCCCAATCTATTAAATTATCTGATGTTGCTCCATAGACGCCATATTCGCCCCAATACATCCAATATTTGCCATTGATCTTAGCAATTTGCTGCTTTCCATTTTTAACTTCGGTAACAATGGATGCCGACTTATGGAATTTATCGACTATAATATCGCTATTCTTTGCTTTAGCGAAGATTGGTCCATGTTTCGTCCACTGCTTAAGATCTCTCGAGGTAGCCACGCCCAAGCGAGCTGTCTTTCGGTTCCACTGCGTGTAGAACATTACATAGAGACCATCTGCTGTTACCGCCACACGGGGATCTTCCGTTCCGCCCGGCCATTCAAAATCTTTCTGGCTGTCTTCTCCCGGATAGAAAACCGGCTCGTTCATGCGCTTGAAGGCTATGCCGTCCTTGCTTTCGGCATAGCCGATACGTGATGTACGGTGGCCGATCTTCACGCCTGTTTTGTCCTCTGCCCTATAGAGCACCACGATTCTTCCATCTTTTATTGTGGCTGCCGGATTGAACGTATCGTTGGATTCCCACGCGATCTGCTTACCGCTCATTGGATCCATAAAAAGTGTGTGGTCTAGCGGAGAAATAACTGGATTCACGCCCTCTGGGCGAACAAAACCGCCAAATGCCCAGTCAGGCAATGCATTGACTTTCTCCTGCGCTTGCGCCGCAACGGCTAGCGCCACTACAAAAAACAGCAACAGCTTTTTTAATAAATACGTATTCATAGGCTTACAATGTAGATATAAATGTAAATATTACTTAGCGATTTACTATAGAACGGTATGAAAAAGAATGTTCAACTAGCAATCTTCATGAATTTTATATTGTTACCGATGTTGACGTCCTCATTGGATCGATTACCGTATTATTAATCGATAGGTAACGAGATAAGCTCAAGCATAAAACAAAAAGAGCTTTCCCTAAGAAAGCTCCGCTTGTTGTATAAAGTATGTGTAATGGCTACTCCCAAGTTAAGATAATGAGCAATACCGAAAGTAAAGATAGCGCTGTTATGATATAGATACGCGTATTAAATCTCTTCCGGACTAGCTTATAAATCCCGAAAAGTAGCGCTGCTGCAAGAAACACCATAGTGGGAATAGTAAGCAGTTCCACGAACATACTGCTTATCATCTGGAAGAAATTCGAGAGTTCGATCTTGAAGGGCATATAATACAAAGCCATCAAGATCAATATGTAGGCGCTGGAATATATAGTTCCGGCCAACACCAGTTTTTCTGCTTCTATTTTTTTCATAAGGTAAGGTTTATGCAATCGATTAATCTTTCATTTAAAAAACAGTTTTCAGCTTTCTTTAACAGCATTTTTGCCAATCGTCCAATAGAGGACGCAGCCAAGAAACGGCAAAACAAACATCGCTGCAGCCCAAGCAAAACGGTAAGGTAATTCCAATTTCTTGTTTGTCAGTGCATGGTAAATACAATACAAATAGCCTAAAAATACAGGAACAAAGAACGCCAAAACAAAAATTTCCTGTGCACCAATATTAATAAATAGGGATGTTGTCATAATTTTCATATTCTATTTAAATATACAAAATACTTCAGTAAACTGAATCCATACCATAATTTTAATATTACGCCAGAACCTTTTTGATTTTTAGCTGTTGTTTCGGTCGCTTCTAGAATAGCACTACTTACTAGCGAACCGGTACATATGTACTACTTTTAGGCCTTAGATATGAAGAGACTTAGTTAACAAGACAAACTCTTTTTCCTTGTATTGACCCAATTATTGAGAACATTTTGAGCCTAACCCGTCAAAAAAAGTAACAAACAGCGAACTAAAACCAAAATAATTCAAAAAAAAGAAACATTGAACAAACAATTAATAGCCTTTTTTGTTGAAGATATATTATCAAACACTTTACAAATACCTTTATTGTAATTATGAAAAACAAATTAACCAAATTCATGCAACGTGCATTAGCCTTTTTAACGTTTTTTGCTATCCTATCTTGTGATAAAGCAGAAACTATTCATTTATCAAACAACATTATTGATTATGATTTGAAATCTGTCAAATTAATCGGAGGATCCGCATCAAGCGTACCAGTTGGACCAGGCACAGAAGTTGAAGTCGCTTCTCAAACGAGTTTAAACGTTGCAGTTCCTAGCAATTACACGGAACAACAACTTTTTGAATTTATTAGCCAAAATCTAAATAGTATTAGCGGCCAAATAGTTATGTATCTCGATGGACAAGCGATTTACACTATAACTATAGCAAACGGTGTAGCTACCTATTCACACAACGAGCCTCCACTTCCTTTCGGAGGGAAGTACCCATGCACTTACGAAGGTATACGAAAATGCGTTGTTGATGCGATCGATGATATGGGGATAGTTAGTAAAATTGCATGTTCGTTTAGTTTCTATCCTTGTATTGCACCTATAGCCGCGGATTGCGCCTTAGAAGCATGTACTGAGAACCAACCAGTCCCCATAACTGTTATACCAGGAAACCCTCCAGCAAATTCTGGAACTCCTTCAAATCCAAACGAATCAATCCCATATACAGGAATCCAAAACTATTTATATGGCAATTCTTTAAACAATCTACAGGGAGCCATTAATGGACATTACTCTGCGCCAACAACGATTATTTATTTTCAATCAGGGATACACTATTCCAATTCTGCGAAAACTTGTATATTACCTAATGGATATTACAGCACGATTGACGTTGGGTTAACAAGGCCAGTATATAGGATTGAAAACGGAGTACTTGTCGAAACTATAAATCACACTTTCTGTAGTACATGTCCTAGTGCAGCCACTACCGTTAGCCCAAGCATATTCTCTAACTGTGGAGGCGCTACCCCTAACCCCGGAAATTAGTATCGATATTCATTTATGTAAAAATCCTTGGCGTGAGGCTAAGGATTTTTTCTATTGTTCTATAACGACACGTTCTTTGAGATGATTATCTTGAAAAAGTTATTCGTACAATACTTTGAGGCACCTTTTTCAGCAAGCCATATGAATTAGCCTTACTTTTGCAAGCGTTCTCAATTTTTCGGTAATAATAGATATTTAATTATCTGTAGAATAAAATTTGGAAAAAGCATACTTTTGATAACTAACTTTTTTATTTCCCGATAAACCAAGTTTTTTAACGAGATGCGATTAGCCCCCAGATATCATGTAAAAGAAATATTAATTGTTGTCCATATTGTTTATTGACAGTCTATTTTCTCATATTTTATGCTTTTGCCAGCTTCTTACTCCCAAGTTAGGATAATGAGCAATACCGAAAGTAAAGATAGTGATGTTATGATATAGACACGCGTATTAAATCTCTTCCGGACTAGTTTATAAATCCCGAAAAGTAGCGCTGCTGCCAGAAATACCATCGTAGGTAAGGTAAAAAGCTCAAAGAACATACTGCTTATTGCTTGTAAAAAATTAGGGAGTTCGATCTTGAAGGGTATATAATACAATGCCATCAAGATCAGTATATAAGCGCTGGAAAATATGGTACCGGCCAAAACTAATTTTTCTGCTTCTATTTTATTCATATTTATGTTGTCATTTATATTTTAGTAATTATACGAGTTAAAATCCGAAGCAAATTCAGTTCTATCATCATGGTACAAGTATAAATTATGATGAAAAACCTCCTATTTCCGTAAGCCGAAAACAGGAGGTTAAAACTAG
This sequence comes from Sphingobacterium bambusae, assembly GCF_033955345.1. Lineage (NCBI taxonomy): Bacteria > Pseudomonadati > Bacteroidota > Sphingobacteriia > Sphingobacteriales > Sphingobacteriaceae > Sphingobacterium > Sphingobacterium bambusae. The sequence continues at coordinate 3,495,497 of NZ_CP138332.1, read as the reverse complement.
AGACGTTGTTAATTGACTAATGGATTACTAAAATCTTCAAGTTCAAGAACGATCGTGTTATCAGGATCGGCTTTATCGGTCAATAAAATTTTCGACGGTTTTTCTAAGACATCTGATGTGATCTTGAAGGTCTTGCTATTTAACATCTGTACCAAGTAGATAATGGCATTGTTCCAATATGTCAATTGGAAAGCTGCAGAAGAATAATAGGAGCCACCAAAAGACAGCGTCACCTCATCAACTGTGCCCGGAACCGGTGTCATGTTGTAAATAAAATAAGCAGTTGAATTTTGTCCTCCGACGGTAAGATCTACATAGAAACCTCTGCGTCCTTGTGTTACATGACCAAGGTAAACGTAGTTAAGAGTGTAGTTGTTATTAGTGAACCTTGTGCGGCCCGCGTCCCACCACGATTGGCCTTCTGCCCCAAGACCACTATACCGCATTCCCCAAAGATTGGACATGAACCAAGTATTTAGAGGAGTAACATCCGGCATAATCTTGAAGGTATTTGCGTTATCCGTATAATATCCGTAGGGATAATCATCGGTTGGCTCCCGAAAAGCTAAGTTATCAAATGACACCCCATCTATTACGTATGTTTTAAAGAATTCTAATCCTCCTGGAACTACCCGGAAAGAAAGCAATTCGCCAGAGTTCTCCTTAGTATTCTGAAACACACGCATTTTGGAATCATAAACCAAAGGATGGATCTCTCCAGAGGCATCCTCCAGCTTAAATACGCCAAACTCGATAAATGAATTTGCAGCATCCTGATATTCTGACGAAAGGGATTCAAACTGCCCTTCCTCCAACGGCTGCATTAATATCCGTGAGCCACTTTTCTTACCTTTTAACACTACTGAATCCGCAGTTGCCTTCAACACGATAAATTCGAAGTCACCCTTCATCCCCGTGTCGTCTGCCCCAATTCCCCCATTATCCATTCCGGGCTCAGAAAACCAATGTATACTCTTATTGTAACCATCAAAGGTCAATACGGGGCCAGATTCCTGAACGACAGAATAACTACTTGTTTGGACTCCCGCGATAGGATCCGAGGCAATCGATACCTGTGCATTTGACAAAAATTTGGTAAAAATGGTATACCCACCAAACTCCTGATTATCACTCGGATAAAACTTCATCATCCAGCCACCCTTATTGGATTGCAATACCTCATAGGTTTCGCGAATAGCTTCATTCACTCGAACCGTAGCATTTTCTTCGAAAATGCGATCGGTTTCCCTTTTACACGAATTGAAGACAAAAACCGGAAGCAATAGTGCTAATAATATATATCTAAATTTCATAATTATCTATTTTAAGGATAGTTGATCAAAATCGGGCAATGATGCTTGCCTAGTCAATATTTCATCCCGCAATTCGTCCAAATCGATGTTCCAAACGTTCATAAAGTATGTGCGGACAATATCCAATTTGGCTTCAATCTTATTCCTCCCCGCCACACTACCTGCGCTAAGGCGTTGCTCCCATTGGGCAGGAGATAATGTAATGTAAAATGAATAGGTCTCTACAAAATCTTCATTCGCTTCTTTAGATGCGTAAGCAGAAATAAAACCCTCTGAGATAACGGTCGCTAAATCCTGCCGATCATCGTAGATATCACTCCAAGAATCTGCTACATATCCCGCCCCTATTATTTGGTTAAAGGCAGATGGATAGTCTCTGGTTTGGTGTAGAATATGGGCAAACTCATGATGCATGGTATGGAAATAGAAATCATTCAGAAAATCTGGGTCGGCTGCAGACGACTCGTCCAAACTGTTCAATGCATACAGCGTGATTTTTGTCCCTCCCTCAGCTGTACCCAAAACAAATGTTCCGTTGTTCCGATATGCCGGTGAGCCAATATAATTTAAAAGCTTCGGAAAATACGAGTTAATGAACGCTTTACTCCCAGTAACCTTGTCATAAGGCTCAATGCCTAGGTGATAAAGTAGCTTGGTCATGCGGACAGAACTTTCATAATCTGCAGGGCTTAAATTGTAGTTCAAATCCGACTCGGCTTCCACAAACTTATAAACGATCGCTATATTATAGTCTTTTGTAAAAGTGTTCTCTATATAGTTATCCAGATCGTTCTTATCGACCGTTTTATCAACGAAGACACTTTCTGTTTCCAAAGCGTCCTCCGAGCAGGAAAACAATGAAAGTGAAGATAAAAGCAGTATTGAATATAATTTCATAGTTAATTTCATGTTATCTAGGATTAGGTGTTAGGCCAGCAGTGATTACATCCAAGGGCAGTTGCAAAGCCTGTCTCTTATCTCGGACAGTCAATTTTGTATCCGTTTCAACAGCGGCGATTGTTGTTCCTGAGGTTACTAAACGGCGCTCAATCTCTATACCGTAACGTTTAACATCAAACCAGCGTAAGCCCATGTGCATTGTCTCGAAGCGACGTATGAAAAGCAGTGCATGTAACATATTTTCTTGCGTACCGCTTTCATAAGGAATCATCGTCGGATCAAGTCTTTTCTTTGGTGTTGGTTGTTGAGCGGTAAAGTATTCCATCCCGTTGGCCCAGGTGTTGATCCCCTCTACAGTAAACGTTGCCGGTGGACTTACCAAGGTATTGTCTATCCATCTTTTCATGTCTACAACGGCTTCATCATAGCGCCTTAAATGAATCAAGGCTTCTGCACGTACTAACATGGTCTCTTCTGTGGTAAATGGCGCATAGGCCCCGCGACGATAACCGATCCCGGCAACTACATCCGTATACTCGAACATGTAGGAAACACGTGGTAGCAGTGATTTATCTAAATTTGTTCCGGAATACACAAAAACCCTTGGTTTGAAGCCATTTGACGCCCGTCTACCGAATGGAGCGTTAGCCAACAAAGTTTCTGTACTGGCGATCAGATTACCATGTGCAAAGCGTGACCCCGTATAATATGCACCGAAGTACAAACCATGGTTTGTTCCGGCTGTAGCTAGCATAAGGTTGGCATTGATTGAACTGCGATTATAATAAATTGCAGCATCAGTTACACCACCTACAGCATTGGCTGAGATTTCATCATTATTCCGCATGATACTAGCCGGATTAACTCCAATAGCAGCGTTGGCATAACTAACTGCTTTCTCCCAGTCTTGCATATACAGAGCAATCCGTGCAGCCAGTGCATTGGCCGCGCGCGTATTCATATGGTATTTCGGTGTTGATCCATAAGAAGAATCGTCGATCAAAGGAATTGCTTCTTGTAAATCCTGCAACATATAGTCATACACCTGTTGAACCGTGTTGCGCTCGTATTTAGGATCGAGTTCAACTTCCGAGGTCATCATGTAGGTTACGCCCAAATCCGTTGCAGCATGATCCTTATGATAATGCTGAGCGAAAAGATTCACCAAAATAAAATGGGCGTTGGCACGTGCCGCCAGTGCTTCTCCGCGTTGCGGATTTAAACTTGTTGGATTGCCTTTCTCTTGAATCGCGTCCAATGCAGCATTAGCACTCGCAATTGCACTATAACAGGCTTCCCAGACCCTTTTTGGGCTGTCGTTCGTCTCTTCGGTCACATCGTTCCAACGGAACAATTGCTCCAAATCCCGCTCACTATACGGGTTATTAACCCCATAATCATCAACATTATCCGATGAAAACTCTGCCGTTACCAAATAGGCGGTACTCGGATATGCAGACACCAACATCTTGTCGATTTTATCTTCCGTATCCAAGGTTGCGCGGTTATCAGGCAACTCATCTAAAAATTTATTGCATGAGGAAAAACTAAGGCCACAAACCAGGGCCAAGGCTATATATAATTTATTTGTTCTTTTCATTTCAAGGTATCTTAAAATTTCCATTACAATCCCAAGCGTAGCGTTAAGGTGTATTGTCTAGCTAACGGAGCAGCGACCCCTCCCGCATTTACAAATTCAGGATCTTGTCCATTTAACTTCTTATCGGCATAGATTAGAAATACGTTAGATGCATTCAATCGAAGCCCCAAAGAATTGACATTCCATGCGCTCAACCAAGCTTTAGGAAGATCATATGTTAAGGAAACATCTCGCAATCTTATAAAATCTCCTTTAGCAGTCCTTACTGACGAATAGTTGTACGTATTGTAGGCATATTGCAGGTTATTGCTGTAGGCACGATTCTGTCCCACTGTAGCAATACTAGGGATGTTAGTACGATCTTCATCGCCTGCAATCATCCAACGGTCTGCAAATTCTTTCGTAGAAGCCGTTAAGTCATTGTACTCGTGCTTAAACACAGGATTCAATCGCACTACATTTCCAAAGGAACCGGTCACAAAAACATTAAGACTAAAGTTTTTGTAGTTAAATGTGTTATTCCAACCGCCGGTATGTATAGGATCAATAGAACCTTCGTACTGTAAATAATCTAACCGATCACGCTCCTGAAAATAGATCCCCGTAATGGTCTCTTCGTTATCTGGACCAACAAACACAGGTAGTCCTTCATCGTTCAAATGAGAAAAAGGAACGGAATACAATCCACGAACTGGGCCGCCCTCTACTGCAAATCCAGATCCAGTTATCAAATCAATAACACGGCTGCGGGTATCCAAACGCGTTACCTCTGTTTTGACATTAGAATATATCAAACCAGATGTCCACTTAAATGGGCCGTCTCTTAGGATATTGCCCGTTAAGCTAAGCTCTGCGCCATTGGATTTCATATCTGCGACATTTCCCATTTTGGAAATCGTGCCCCCCAAACCTTGCGTATTTACGAAACCAATAAGATCAAAGTTATTACGCGTAAACCAATCAAACTCCAAGTTGATGCGATTATCCAAAAATCCAACTGAGGTACCGATATTGAGCTCATGCTTTTTTTCATAGGTTAGCTCACTGTTGGCAAGATCCAGAATCTGCAATCCCGACTCCGAATCTCCAGCAGTCGGACGCCAAGGGGTATACGAGCCATACACAGCGAAAGAATTGGTAACATTTGATGGACCTCTATCTCCAGTTAGGCTGTAAGATGCTTTCAGCATCAAATGAGATAGCGCCGGTGATAAGCTCTGGAAAAAATCCTCCTCGTGCACATTCCAAGCACCAGCAATATTGTAACTAGGCATCCAACGTGCGGAAGTCGCCTCTCCCAATTTGTTTGCTCCCTCGTAACGGAATGTTCCGTTCAAGGTATATTTTCCTGCGAAAGAGTAGGTCAAGTTTGTAAAGAAAGCTGCTTGTTTATAGCGGATACTTGAGGGATCATTGGAAGAATTTCTATTAACGGAGTAATACGGCGTGTTCTCTTCCTGACCTCTTTTGAAAACCCTGTAATCTGTAAATGGGCTTTCTCCAAGTTCGTATTGCAGTCCCCAGCCACGAAACCAAGTGTTATTTCTGTCCGACGCCGTAATCTCTGAACCCGCAAACGCACTTACGATATGGTTTTGATTGAACGTTTTGTTAAACTGGGCGGTAAAACGGAACAATTGTTCGAACATGGTATAGTCCGTACGGTTATAGATACCGCCTTCGGGCAACACCGAAATTGGTCTTGCATATGGATCATCTGGATCTTTATACAAGAACGGGTTTCGGTCTCGAATTGTCGCATTTTCCGGGCTGATACCCGCTCTATACGCCATCGCCTGATTTGACAAGTCTTTCACATAATGGTGTTGTGAGGTAGACTGATAACGTACTGAACCAAATGCGCCCAACTCCAATCCGCTGAAAACTTTCCACTTTAGATCGCCCTGAAAACGCAAATCGGCTACATTCACATCCATGTAGTTATTCTCTAACTCATGCAAAATATTGAAGGGGGCATAGTTACGTGTGTAAAAGGCATTAGGATCCAAGGTACGTGACGTATTCATTGCATAGGCATAGGGGTTAATGTCGAAGTCGCGCTTTACCTCTCCAAAAACTACATCTGTCGACTGCCCCAATGTTCCGGGAGCCTGTTGGCTACGGTAAGATCCATTGGTGATAATATTCAGCTTTAGTTTATCAGAGATATTATAATTAGCATTTAAGTTACCTGTGTAGCGGTTTACGCCACTACGCTTCGTCCAACCCGGATCAACCAACGCACTAAGTGAGCTATAATATTGTGATTTTTCAGTACCTGAAGACATGCTCACCGAGTGATTATGTTGTAGACTCGGTTGAAACAATTCGCTGAACCAATCGGTATTACGATATTCTGCTTCTCTTAAAAAATTATTCACGTGATGTCTATCGCCAAACAAGTCATTATATATTTCGCCGCTCTGGATACGTCTGTACAAATCACCATATACGCCAGTATTACTCGCAACAGGTAAATTAGCAAATCTGATATATCCTTTTTCATACATATCTTGATACACCGACATTTGCTCTTGCGAATTCATAATGTTAAACTCCGAATAACGTGGGATAGCACGCGTGGTATATTCTCCGGTATAATTTAGCGAGCTTCGTCCGGCAGTACCCTTTTTGGTGGTGATGACAATTACACCAGCCATAGCGCGTGCACCATAAATGGAAGTGGCAGAACCATCTTTTAAAATCTGAAATGATTCAATATCGTGAGCATTCAATCCGGCAACAGCCGAGCTGATCAATGTTAATGCATCACCGGAGGATAGTGCGTCTGCATTTACATCTGCAACATCTTCAATAATTACGCCATCCACCACCCATAAAGGTTTTGAACTACCGTAAATAGATGTCGCTCCGCGGACGCGAATTTTAGGTGCGGTACCGAAGGTTCCGGTAACATTCTGCACCGACACACCGGCCACTCGACCTTCTAGCCCGCGGCTCGGATCAATCTGTCCGCCTATCTGCGCCGCGTCACCCGATATCTGCGATGTTGCACCTGTGAACAAGCGCTTGTCCACCCGTTGTCCCATACCTGTTACAACGACTTCTTCTATCGCCTGATCCTCAGATACTAGTTGAACATTAATCGATTGCTGCACACGAACCGTTACCTCTCTAGCAATGTAGCCGACATAACGGAATGTTAAAATGCTTCCTTCACTCGCCGCAATCGAGTAGTTTCCATTTTCGTCGGTAGTCGTTCCACTCGATGTACCTTTTACACCAATGGAAACACCGGCGAGCGCTGTACCGTTGGCGCCGGTCACTTTACCGCTTACACGGCTTTGCTGTACAGCCGCTAAGGAAGTACGAACCGCTGCTTCTTTATAGGTTACCGATATCGTTTCTGCAATAATTTTAAAGGAAAAATGATCCTCCGGCAAAACAGCCCTGAGTACATCAAGGACATTCGCGTTACGCATGTCTACGTTGACTCTGGATGATTTTTTCAGGACTTCGTCGCTATACAGAAACTTATAGGCCGTTTGATCCGAGATCCTTTTAAAAGCATCCTCCAGCTTTGCATTTTTTAAGGAGAGCGTAACTTTCTGTGCCGTCCCTTCCGCGTAGGCACAAGTCATAAAAACCAACAATAAGAATGTTGTAATTTTCATAATCCGGTAGATTAAGACAATAGGCGGCTTCCACGCTTCCACACGCCTTTTGTCAAATGAGAAGTTATTCATACATTTGAATAGTTGAGTTAATGGTTAAGGGTTAGTATTCTTTAATTTAACTTAGTGATTTACAGGGGTGCTGCAACACTCCTGTTTTTTTTTGATGCTTTGGTACAATTATGTCATGTTTTATTTTTTTGTGATTAATAATTTATTTTTGTTCAGTTTGAAATCTAGATCGCTAACAAAGGCCATCATACGCAAGACTTCGGACAGACGTACGTTTCTACGAATCTCTCCAGAATAAGTGGCATCCAACGCTACATCAGTAGAAATAGATACCTCCAAATCGTACCAAAGCTTCAATTGATGCGCAATGTTGAGGATATTATCTTCCTTGAAATAAAATTCATTGTTTTTCCAAGCTAGATCTTTCTGTAAATTTGTTGGCTTGACTTTAAGTTCACCATTCGACCATTGCACACTTTGACCTGGAAAAACTAACACCGTTTTATCGTTGCTAGAAACTTCCACCCGCCCTTCTTCCAAACTTGTTTTGCTAGCTTTTCCATAAGTCGACACGTTAAAATGTGTACCCAATACCTTTACCTCCGCATCTTCCGTTTTCACGTAAAAAGGCTTTTCAGCATTTTTGGCAACCTCAAAATAGGCCTCGCCACGCAGAAATACGCGTCGTTCGGATCCAGAAAATGTTGTTGGAAAACGTAACTCGCTTTTCGAATTCACCCACACGGCAGTTCCATCAGCTAGTGTCAACTTAAAAAAATTAGCTGCCGGAACGAGTAAGGTGTGGTAGACCATTTGATTACTTTCGATAGGTTCGTCCCCATCGATTGCACTCTTCGTAAATTTATGGTCTGAAACAATATCTAAAGTGTCTTCCACTTGAAGTTCACGTCCATTGGCCAAAATAATCTTAGCGCCTAGGTTAGCTGGCAGCACATCATGCTTTTCTTTGCCGTCCACCTTTTCAACAATATGTCGGGTTTGTTCCTCCTGCGATTGTACAAAAAACCAATAGCTTGCAAAAGCGAGAAAAACCGCCATAGATGCCGCAGCTGCAAAAATTTTAAATCGGTATTTTCTAGGCTGACGCTTTCGCTGCACGCTATTCCACGCTTCTTCTTCTTTTAATTGATCTAACCAAAACGAATCAAAATCAGCTCCATCTTGCATCAATTTATTAAAAAGCGCTTGGTTTTTAACACTTTTACTCAACCAAAACTCCAAAAAGAGTGCTTCTTCCTCAGAAACAGAAATCATTTTGAATTTCTTGACCAGAATATCCGCTATATCAAAAGGGGTAGTATCCATAATTTAAGCTAAGAAACTTAAAGTTGGATTCGGGGTGACAAGAAATTTGTTTTTTTTAAAAATTACTTAGGAATAATGCAAAAACTATCGAGAAATAGTCTGAACTCAACTTAGAACGCAACACGCGAAGTCCCCTTTTCTTTTGAGTCTTAATCGTATTGATACTTATTTTAAGCTGTTCGGCAATTTCCTCATTCGAAAAACCCTCAACGTAACTCATCGTCATAATTTTCTGGCAGCCATCCGGTAACGTAGATAAGGTAGCATGAATAGCGGTCATAAATTCTGCTCGAATTACTTGATGCTCATAATCTATATCATCACTTTCCTGATACCCTGTTCGTTGCCAAAATTTCTCTACGGTTTTGCTCTTACGGCTCAAGTTGTAGACTGCGTATTTAATTGCAGCATATAAAAATGCCTTTATCGCTTTCTCATCACTAGCTATACGACCGCGTTCTTGGAAATAACTGACAAATGCATCCTGCGCTAAGTCTTCGGCTAAATTTTCGTCTTGCACCATTTGCCAAGCAAAATAGCAGAGCGATCGATAGTACTTGCTAAATAATAATTTATCAGGATCTACAGCATTCATTTTCCACAGCTAATAATAATAATAAATGTCAGTTAGTAAAAGTATCATATTGAGATTATTGACGCTTTACGAATCCAAGGTATTATTTTTTTTCAATATAACAGTTGAAAAAATTAAAATTTTCACTTCCATTTGATTTTTTACAAAAAAACGCAACGACTCCTCGTCGCTGCGTTCTCTTCTGACACTTGTATATGTAGCTGTTCGTTAGCTCATCGCTTTCGGCGCTATTTACCTTCGCCTTTATCAATTCGTTCTTGAATCAAGTTCCAGTCGTAATAGTGGAACACCTTACCATTGCTCATGGCAACTAGCATTCCTTTTGGAAATTTGCCCCCTAGGTTCAAGCTAGTTGCTTCGGCGCCATCACATTCGATTGCCGACACCGGAATATCGGCCAGCTTCGTATAGCTGTTGGCATTTCCGATGTTTCCTTCGCGAGGATACACCACAAAAGAGTTATTCTGCTGGTTGGAGAGTAGAATGTAACCAGTGGAATCTGTGGTTTTGTAGATGGCAATTCCTTCATGATCAGACTTCACGTCCTGCTGCGCGAAGAAAGCCAGCTCGGTATCATCTTTCTTTTCGGGATCTGCATAATACTTGCGTACCCCAACCGTTTCATCGGAGTAATACACGTAACCCAGCTCATTGTCTACTGCGATCGCTTCAATTTCCTTCTTACCACTGTAGGTACCAAATTTACGCACAACTTCACCTTTGGCGATACCGTCCGCACCAGCGGTAATCTTATATTGCCATAGGTAGCTGCCCGAAGGACCGGTTTTCCGACCCACGATAGCGTAGATACTGGAGCCTAAGGAATCTTTCTTCGTGTAGATAGAAATACCCATACCATCCCGTTCGCCTTCTCCCGTCTCGCCTTCGAAAATAGAAATCCCTCCATTATCAATAGGTGTGAGGTCTGGCAAGCTATACACACGGATCTTGTGGGCTTTGCGTTCTGTAGCGATGGCGATATCCACCTTTTTACCATTGATATCCAAGCTATAGGCAATATCCACGTTGTTCGGACGCTCGAGTCCGGTGACTTTTTTCACAATCTTTCCTGCCAAATTGTAAAGGTAAAGCCCACCGCCAACTTCCTTGTCCGTTCCGAGGATCAAACTTTGACTCGGATCCGTAGGGTGTATCCATATGGCCGGGTCATCAGTATCAAATTCAGTTTGCTCGGTAACGACGGTTGGCACAACCGCATCTTTGGCAACGGGTGCCAAGCCCGACGAGCAGGATGCCATTAGCCCTAAGGCAAGCAGAGCTGCGGATATCAATTTGTTATTTTTGTTCATGTTATGCGTGCTATGATGTTCATTCATACGATCGCCCTATTGCTAGGCGAATTTCATTCTTATATTGTTGGTGTTACCTACAAGTCGAATTTCACCCCTAGGTTAAAACGTGCTTGGTAGTATTCCATTTGCATAGTGCGTGAAGAAATACCTTGGTAGTAACGCAAGGGCTGATTGGTCAAATTGTTGGCTTCGAGAAACACGCGGAATTTCGGTGTAATCTTATAGGCCGCATTTGCATCCAAGAACAACTGCTTGTCATAGTATCTATCTTCAAAGGCATCTCCTCCTAACTCGTCAATATACGAAGAGGTATAATTTAAGGAAACACGAGAGGTAAACTTATTGTTTTCCCAAGATAGCGATCCGTTAAACATGTGAGGTGCTGTTCCTGGCAATTTCACATCGGTACGTTCATCACCATCCGAGTTCGTAATTCCGCGTGCCGTAGAATTTGTATTCGTGTAGTTCACATATACCCCAAAACCCTTAAGGAAACGTCCAGGAAGAAAGTCCAACTGACGTTGAAAGGCTACCTCAAAGCCATAAACATCTACATTATCGCCATTTCTTTGCTGTACAAACTGAAAGTTCTCGCCAGCAGGAATAGGATTTTGTTGATTTGGAAAGTCGCTCGCAAAATTAGCCGTAGTATATTGGTTGTTACGGTATGTATAAATAAAGTCTTTCAAGTTCTTGTAGAAAACACCTCCCGAAAGAATACCCACCGAACGGAAATAATGCTCAGCCATCAAATCTGCGTTGTAGGAATACGTCGCATTGAGGTCTGGGTTACCTGCTTGAATTTCTGTATCTCCAGGCAAAGCGCTTACATAGGGTGCTAGTGCATAATAATTTGGACGAGCTATTGCCGTGGTGAAAGCCGCCCGTAATACGGTCGACTCTGTAGCTTTGTACTTAAACGAGATATTTGGAAGCACATTCGTATAGTTATTCTTGTTGTTTACCTCGCCCAACAACTCTTCCTCATCAAGTACAAAGTTTCCGGTGTAGTTGATTCGTGTATGTTCCACACGTGCACCTAAAATCATGGAAAGCTTATCCGTGAAATCTTGATCCCAACGCAGGTAACTCGCAAAAATTTGCTCTTTCGCCCGATAATTCAACGCTAAAAATTCAGCAGCTTGCGCCTCTTCTGTGTACTGGCTTCCATTCGTGAGGTCTAAATTTCCTAAGTAGTTTCTATCCACAAAATAACCCGGCGCATATTGCTCACCTGCTTGATAGCCCTGACCGCTATAGTAAACATTGGGCACATCACTTAAGGAACCAACTTCGTTAATGGGTTCGTACTCGTAGAAAATGTTATCGCGCATCTTATCTTTTAGGCGCAAACGTACACCGGTACGCAATCTTCCTTTTTGTCCATCGATAACCGACAGGGGAAAACGAACATTAATCTTCGAACCAAATTCTTCTTCCTTGGTAAAATCATGATTCTCACTAATGGTACGCAGGCTGAAGTTGCTAGGATCCTCGTTGACCGTGATAAATGGCTTTCTAGTATTTAAAAGATTCTGACCGATAGCCACATCTTCCTGCTCGAAATCTATGTAACGCTCGTTAGGTCTGTCTTCGCTAGCCGTAGCATAGTTCGCCGACCAGTCTAAATCAAGCTTGGAACCAAACAAGTGCTCCCCGCCTACAGCGTAGTTCTGTACAGTCTGTCGTTCCAAGCGTGCATTTTTATTGGTAGAATTGTCGATACCACCTTTGGTTTCACGACGTATGTTACCGGTGTACCCTGTAATGCCATTCGTAGCGTTGTAAACCGGTTCCAAATCGCGGTAGCGCACACGATATCTATTTTCCAAGTCATCACGCCAGTTGTACATCGCATTGGCATAGAACATGTGCTTTTCGTTTATTTTATAATCAAAGGCCAAGGCTGTGCTGCGGCGAATACGTTGTACGTCGTATTTTCTGATGTCCATCTCTTGAAGGAAAACATTACCGTTGTCGTCTTGATCCCAAACGCCTTCTACGTTATCAGATCCAAAGCGGTTATTATTGAACGATCCGCTGAAAACAAGACCAATTTTATTGTTTGCAAAGCGGTTTCCATACACCAAACCTGCTGTATAATTTGCTTTGTCGCGTATTGGGCCATAACCACCAGCAAGCGTCGCGGAAATCCGTTGGCCGTTCGGCGATGCGCGGGTGATCAAATTTACCGAACCACCAATCGCATCAGCATCCATATCAGGTGTTAATGTCTTGTTCACCTCAATGGTAGATATCATATCAGCAGGGATAAGATCCATCTGTACATTACGGTTGTCCCCCTCAGCGGAAGGGATACGGTCGCCGTTCAAGGTTACCGAGTTCAGGTTAGGTGCCAAACCACGGATAATGATGTTACGCGCCTCACCTTGGTCATTTTGCATAGTGATACCCGGCACACGCTTCAAGGCATCCCCGATGTTAGCATCCGGGAAACGTCCTACCTGATCCGAGGATATGATATTGGAAATATTTTGGTTATTCTTTTGTTGATTCAATGCACGTGCTTGCCCCTTCAACATATCGCCCATCACGACAACCTCCGAAAGTGTGTTGGCGGCAGTAACCAAAGTCAGGTCGATGTTGTTTTTTTGTCCGCGTTTGACCGTGATTTTTCTTTCTAGGGGTTGATATCCCAAATAGACAACCGACACGGTGTAGGTTCCTTCAGGGAGATCAAGGAATTCGAAGCTTCCGTTTTGACCGGAAACCGTGTAGCGGTTTCCCTCCGTAATACGAATGGTAGCCCCAGGAAGAGAAAAGCGATCGGCTTCATCCGTTACCTTACCCGTCAACACGGTGCTTTGCCCATAGCTTAGCAGGGCGATAAAAGACAGTAGTAGTGTAGTAAAAAACTTCATGATTAGTAGTTTGAAATTGCGACAAACCTATGAAGTTAACATCAACCCAACGTAACTACTATGTTAACAAAACATTAATTAAAGATAGCTTAACGTTAAGAGGATATAGGGGGGTAGCAAAAGGTTATGCATATCGCCGAAATAGACATGTAACAAGCAAAAAAACCTTAAAATGTGTTAAAAATCCAAGCCTTAAGCATTGACAACAAACAACATAACTCTAAATACACTATATTACATCTAGCTATTGATGCTACGCATTTTAAACCTTTACACGCAACTTTATGAAAAGAAAACTACTCAGCATTTCCATCATCCTGTTAAGTGGAGCCTCGCTATTCGGTCAAGGGCTTAACAGGAAAAAACTTCCACTGGAAGTTTCCATCGCCGCCGGTGTGGAGCATGCCAACTTCAGCAACCTCAACGCCCGACTTCAGGCACATGATCTAAACAAACAGGGAGCCTTCTTGATGAGTGGAGGCATTGGCCTCGCCTATCGCACCAAGCCGTTAATCATCGGTATGCAGCACACTATTTCCAGCGATTTTTCAGACAATGATTTTCGACAAAACGATATACGTTTTTATCTATCAACAAATGCCCTGACCTTCGGATCTATCGTTACTGCTCCCGAAATAGGGATAGGCTACCAAGATACGCGCGTTCATGTTGTTCAACCGGATATGTCGGGAACCTTTGACGACTTCCTCCAAACAAGAGCTAACCGCATACGGGTGGATCAGCAGGGCGCCGTGGCTGATGTGGGGATAACCTTCAAGCGGCACATCCAAGAGCGCAACATCTACCTGCCTTTCTTTCGCATAGGCTATAAACATGGTTTAAACGCAGGCAACTGGCAGGTTGCTGACGCACAGGCAACAGGAGCGCCTGCCGATCGTGTGCACGGTTTCTACGCGCAGCTGATAGCGGGATTTGGGAGGTGATCTATATCACAAACATTTTAACTTTACGACTGTCTTTTTTAGAATGTTTAAATTGACTAAGTGCAGGAAATTGAAAAAAGGAAGACTGAACATCAATAATTCAATCTTCCTTTTACTAATATTTTTTTTTAAAATTATTACCGGACAGGTGAGGATAATAGTTTGCTTCATAACGATATTCTTTACCTATCAGCTTCTATAATTTACATGGTGACACCTCCCCCACCACAATTTTGATCAGATGAAATTACAATAGTTTTCTGTACTACCCTCTCCCGACCACAGCCATCGCTGAAAATCGCTTGCACAGCGGTAGTCCCCGCCAAAGCCGACCCCACGCTTACCCTGATATTATTCCCCGACTGAGATAATATTGTACCATTCAACACAGACCACGTAGCTGCTGGACCACTGAAGTTTAAATCTACTGTGGAACCCGGACAAAGCATAACATTATCAGGCGCGCCATAAATTTCACCGACAAAAATATCGCCGGAAATAACTTTCTTTGTCGCAGTACCTATCGAAACCCCATTGTTCGTAATATGTGCTGTAAGTACTACTTCCCCAAAAGAATTGTAGGTCAGTAATGCTGTACTTCCGGTTGTTGTTAACTGGGCGTATGCGGTTGGACTAGCACTCCATGTCACCACCGCTCCACTCGGCAGTCCACTCACTGTATATGTTCCAGAGTTACAAAATTGATTAACGCCAAGTATGTCATATCTACCAATCCCGGTCACATCTAAAATCCAGTCCGCATAGTTAGAGATACGAGCATACCCTTTCTGTCCTACGTTACAATCGCCCCATCCATTGACTACACCGACTAACACCTTTCCCATATTTGGGAAATTTACGGTTAATGGTCCACCGCTATCCCCGATACATGGCGCTTGTTGAGACCCCGAAGTGGAGGAGGTCCAGACAATCCTTGGATTTGCCAAGTCAGCAATTCGTACATTGGTACCGAACAAATTATTAGTTTGTAGACCTGTAGGACGACCAAAAGAATCAAATCCATCAAATCTAATCAAGCCCCAGCCCGAAACATATGCGAGATTGTTCACTGCCAGTGGATCGCTGGGAATAGAGTAAGCGATCGGCTGAACACCCAGATTAAATGTTAACGGCTGCGACAATCGGATTAATGCAATATCAAATTCCTGAGCATTTTGCCAACTAGGGTGTAGTATGACAGCGTCGGCGTTTCTCAACTGCCGAGTCGACTCTGGAGTTCCCGTCACTTTGGAATCTCCCGCAATAATACTAACTCCACCGGGAGAGTTTACAAAAGACTGGACAACGTGCGCAGCCGTTACAATCCATCTATCTCCAATAATAACACCGCCGCCCGACCCATTTACATTCACTTGGTAGGGCACGGTTTGAATACTCGTTGGTTGGCCGCCGATAATGGCTTTACTGTTATCCGTCTTTAGGGTTTCTTCTGGCCGTTCTGTTGGTAATTCCTTCTGACATGCGGTCATGGCACACAAAAAAATAGCCATGATACAAATTCTAAATCTAATTTTTTTCATAAAAAATGGTTTTAATAAAGAAAAGAAACTAATATGCAGATTACATCTATGATTATATGTTGACCACTTTTACTCTCTTGATTTGTTTCAATACAAATTGCTCGCCCACATAAAAATGCTTACCGCTAGTAAATAGAAAATGTTTACGTTGGTGTCGTTCGTCCACAGACAGGACTCCGTACTTACAAAAGCAAAGCGCCTTCAAATGTATTTTTGTGAGGCTACTTTGCAGTATTTTTTTGTGCTCTAAATTATTGATAACCGTCGTTTTGCTCGGCCCTTAATGTTGGGTTTGCATCGATCTCTGTCTGCGGTATTGGCCACAGAAACAAATAATTCGCATATGGAACGGCATCGTGAGATGGCGTCAAAATTGTACTTCCATCATATACTTCGCTAGTCAGCTGATCAGCCCCCTAGCGATCTCAACACAAGATAAGTACTGATTAATTTTTGTTTCATGTGATATTATTGTTTAGTTAAGTACTCTTCGATTATGCTCCAACGGCAATAGACACCGTTAAAACTTTGATTTCGACAACCAAAAACAAGACAATAAGCTATCCCGATTCAAAGGATCATTAAAAAAGACAGGCCGTTTCGTAACGAGGGCAGTCAAGCGTCGATATTTGGCAGAAGATGACAAGATATCACGAGCTATTTTGACACTTTAACGTGTAGCTTTAAATCAGAAATATACAGATCAGTTGTTGAAATTTTAGTTTCATTGTTTAGTTATTTTAGTGTTTAGTTAGTAGCACAAACAAACCTTTAGCAGGGAAGTTCCAACGGTATTAGCGACAGTAGATTAAACTCTTCAGCACCAAACCGTCTATTTTTATTCCAAAATAAACAAAATAATTCAAAAAAAAGAACAAGAAATCTATTTTATTTAAATAAAAAAAGAAATAGCAAAAAAAGTTGGTATAGAAGACACTATACCAACCTAAGAACATTAAAAATGCAGCTTAACTACTTTAATAAAAACACCCTTGCCTGAACGGGTGACCATTATCGAGCTTTAGTATTCTGGGTTTTGTTCCCCGGCCAATGTCGGATTAGCCTGTAATTCACTTTGAGGAATCGGCCATATAAAACGGAAATCACTGTAGGGAACCGCCACAATATTTCTAGCGATAGTGGGGGGATTCAGGTTGTTGTAGCTTGCCTGTCCGTTCAAACTGGCAAATTCTATTTTAGCTGGTATTCCACCCGTACCATAAACAGGATCCACCCCTAGTCGGTGGATATCTGGCCATCTACGTCCTTCCGCAGTAAATTCAATCCGCCTTTCATTAAGAACAGCCTGAATTAAATCAGCCGGAGGCGTAGTTCCAAAAGATGCCGAAACGGGAACAGATCTATCCCGCACTGCATTTAATAAAGCAAGGGACTGCACCGAGTTTCCTGTACGGGCATGGGCTTCACTTGAGTTCAACAAAACTTCTGCATAACGAATAATAGGTGCCCAATCTGCAAAAACGCCATAACTTCTATATTTAGAAGTATATACTAAAGCATAGGCTGCTGTCCCACCGGTTTGCCGGAAATGCAGAAGCTCTCTACGAAGGTCGCCATCCACCCAAAAGGATGCATTCCAAAGTATAGGGCTCGTCGCAATTAGATCACGTCCTCCTGCTGCACCGGTTGGATTTGCACCAGATCCTGCAAACATATTTGCCAAAGCCCCGTTTACTCCACCATTAGATACCGCGCTATTTGCTACAGAAAAAATAGACTCTCTATTGCCACTATTGTTTAGAAAAGGTTCATCCGGTGATACCTCCAACTGATAGCCCCCCAAAGAACTCGTAAACGGAGAGGCTCCCGTTGCCCCTAATTTATTTGCTTCTACAATTACGCCTGCATAATCCAGTTGATGCAATTTAACTCTTGTTTTCAAGGCGATCGCCGCGCCACTTGTAGCTCTAGAGACATGGGTTGCACCAGCTCGTTGAGTTGGTAAGTTCTGTTCAGCAAAATCTAGGTCTGCGAGGATATTTGTATATGCTTGAGCGACGGTGCCCCTTCCCAAACTAGTATTTTCATTGACTGCAGTGCCACTTGTAACAGCTACGGTTCTATATGGCACCCCAGGATGAGATCCATTTCCGTCTGCGTATGGCCTACAAAAATACACCAATAATTCATGGTGCGAGAGCGCGCGTAAGAAACGTCCTTCCGCTTCATATGCCGCACCAACATCAGCACTGATAATGCCTTGAGAAACCGCTGTAGCCACTCCCTCAATCATCACATTTGCCTGATTAATTAAAGCATACAACTGCTCCCAATGATTCTTGTTGTTTGCCGTAACCGTCGTATAATTGGATTCGTATGTAAATGCGTAAAACGCCTGTAGATTTACCATATCTTCCCCACGCATTTCTCCTTGTTGTGTCGAAGCCGCACCAAAAGGGTAGCCTCTCCCCGCGCCTCCTTCATACTCACCTACAGCAGCAGCTTGATAAACACCATTCACGGATAATTCTATATTTTCAGGCGTACTGAAAGCTAATGTCTCCGAGAGATTGTTCAAAGGCTCTAATTCTGTAAAATCTTTACATCCACTCATTGCAAACAAAAGTGTTGCAGCAACAAATGTGTATGCTCTTTTAGTTATCATTAAATTCATTTTCATTTCGATAATATTAAAAACCAACATTTAGACCTATCGTATATGTCCTCGGAATCGGATTCACACTAAAATCAAGACTTGCTTGCGAATTTGTTGTATTGCTATTAGACAATTCTGGATCAAGACCGCTATAACTCGTGAAGACAAAAGCATTTTGCACCTGCGCGTAAACCCTTATTTTATTAGCGGAAATAGCCCTCAAAACATTCGGAGGAAATGAATAACCTATTGCGAAATTCTGCAACCTCAAGAAATCACCTCTTTCCAAAAATCTACTGTTCAAATTGCCCGTTTGAAGAACCAAAGGATCTGAATTCCAATATAACCTTGGCACGTCTGTCTGCTGCCCCGGTGTTGTCCAGCGATCTAACAGCTCCCTACCAGCACCAGCAAATTGTTGATGGTTGAGCGATTCCTGCCGAGTCCTGTTGTACACCATATTTCCTCCAGAGAACGTTAAGAATACATTCAAATCAAATGACTTGTAAGTAAATGTATTATCAAATCCACCATACCATGTGGGATTTGATTCGCCAAGAATTCGCTTATCCGCAAGTACTAGACCTGCAGTAGTTTGAGTAACATCTTCCGGATTGCTAGGATTGTATAAGGCCCACGTTTGCGTCCCCACTTGCTGTTGAATCAATGTACCATCCGCTTTCTCAAAGATTGGATTACCATTGGCAGAATTAACACCATGATTCACAAACCCGAAAAATGAACCGATGGATTCACCTTCCTGTACCGTATGATAAACAAAATTAATGGGCTGACCGTCAACGAGTCTCTGTACACGGTTTTTCACGAACGAGATATTGAAACTCGAATTCCATGAAAAATTATCATTTTCAATATTCTTGGAGTTCAAAGTGAATTCAAAACCTCTGTTGTACATTTCCCCAACATTTCTGTTAATTTGGTTTTGGGGAACGCCCAATGAAGGAGGTAAAGGCACTGCAAGAATCAGATTATTTATGTCGTTCCTAAAATAATCTGCAGTGAAAGTAATCCTATCAGCGAGAATTCCGACATCGATACCGGCATCAAACTTTCGACTGGTTTCAAATCTTAAATCTGGATTTGCAATTTGTGAATAGCGAATGGCATTAACAGTACCATATTGAGTCGCTGAAAAGATCCCTGCAAAAGGGTAGTTACCTATTTCGGTATTGCCCACTGTAGCCCAGCTGCTTCTGATTTTCAAATTATTTACAAATGACTTGTTGAAAAAATCTTCTTCTGATATCCTCCATCCGAAAGACACACCAGGTAAAGTCGCAGACTGATTTCCCCAAGGTAAAGCCGATAGCTTATCATGTCGAAGGGTTCCACTAAGTAGATAGCGATCTTTATAGGAATAATTTGCTCTTACAAAATAAGACTCAATTGCATTTTCCGTTGCACCACCTCCAATAAACTGATTATTTAATGACCCGGAAATTATATTCTCGTTTTCTCCAAAATAGGTTGATGAGATACCTGTTCCATGCGCAAGAAAATTGCGCATGGAAGTCATCTGTAACTCCTGTCCAGCTACAACATTGATACTATGATCACCAATTTTCTTGACATAGGTTAGTAAATTATGCCAATTGTACCTAAACACAGGTACCGAGTATTGCATAACTCGACCTCCTACTCCGCGCCCATCTCCATGTCCCGGATGCCAAAAGAGATAATCTTCTCCAAGCAGGTAGTTGATACCTATTTGGGAACGAAAGTTCAGTCCATCCGTGATAAGAACATCCGCAAAAGCGTTCCCTGTTAGGTTAAGCTGGGAATTCTTGTAAATATTGTTATCGCGAACGTAGGCCTGATTTGTATAATTGCCTCGAATAGGCCTTAGATTCGCTCCTTGCCCCAATGACGCTAAATCACCACTTAAGTTATAAGTTCCGTCGGGCCAAATAGCCGGCACATTTGGGAAAGCGTATATAGCACCTTCGATGTTGCCGGAGAGCGCGTTACCAGACACATTTAGAGATCTGTTTGTTGTATGAGCGACCGCCGTATTTACACCTATCGTTAACCTGTCTTCAAAAGCTTTTTGCTCCAATCGCGTCCTTAATGTGTATCGCCTTAGTGAGTTAGGATTTATTATACCATCCATCTCCGCGTACCCCAGAGAAACGAAGTAATTTGTTCTTTCACTTCCGCCACTTAAAGAAAGAGCATGGTTGTGCTGAAACGCAGATCGGAGAATTTCACTTTGCCAGTCTGTGTCATAAAACTGACCTTCGGACCCCGGTATAGGTGTTGGAAAAGCCGCCTCAGGGAGATTGGCATTCCTCAGTTTTTCATTTGTCACCTCAATGAATTCTTGCGCATTTAGCAAGTCGAATCTTTTCGAAGGAGAAGCGGACGCAAACCAATTGTCATAAGTCAACTTGGGCGTGCCCTGTAGTCCACGTTTGGTTGTGATCAAAACAACACCATTAGCGGCTCTAGATCCATATATAGCAGTAGAAGCCCCATCCTTTAAAATTTCAACGCTAGCAATGTCATTGGGATTAATATCTGACAACGGATTTGTTGTTGTATTTACACCCATATTTCCCGTGATGTATGGAACACCATCAACCACATAAAGGGGATCTGAACTGTTAGAAATAGAGTTGGTGCCACGGATGCGAATTCTCGCAGCTTGACCGAGCATACCACTAGGTGTAGATGCTTGCACACCTGCTGCTTGTCCCTGTAAGAATTTATCTAATGAGGGAATAGCAACGTCTTGAAACTTTTCGCCATTTACCTTCGAAACCGAACCTGTAAGATCTGTTGCACGAATCGTACCGTAACCGACAACAACAACCTCATCCAAGGCTGCCCGATCGCCTAACAATTCTACATTTACAACAGATCGATTTGCGACAGCAATGCGTTGCGTGATGTAGCCCACATATGAATACACCAAAGAAACGTTACCGGTCACCGAGATCGAATAATTACCAGCAGCATCGGTTTGCGTGGCCGTGGTTGATCCCACTAGCGTAACAGAAACCCCGCTGATGGGCGTCCCATCCTGAGCAGAAGTCACCCTTCCACTCACTTGTCTGTTTTGTGCAAAGACCCCACCTATCAAGCAGATAAGCACAACAAGCATACTAAGTAGTTTTTCTTTCATTTCTTGTTATTGTTTAGTTAAATAATATCCACCTACAAGGAAATCCCTGTAGCCAAATGGTAGTTTTAGACACGAGCATCTTAGAATCACAGTTCAGGTTAAGCTCAACTCGAAGGCAGCTCAACATCTTGCAGAAACGCATTTACAACAGCGAAACATCTGTAGAAGCCGAAAAAGCTAAGATTTCATCAAACCAGAACCTAAAAAAGCATTACTCTTTAGGGATAAGAAAAGAATTGGATAAATAAATTTTGTTTCATCGTCATATTGTTTAGTTATAAAATTTCACAAAATAGACACACCAGACTACCAAAAGTTAACAATAGAGCACACTTAACCTTTGGGATATGCATATTTCTAGCAATATAAATTCTAAAAAATAGAAAACAAAGTTTATGATAAAGAAAAAACTAACCAATAAAAATTAAAGCAAAAAACATAAGGAGATAATTCAAATTACATTAACACATAAAACATAAGCCGTAGGCGTAATTCGCATCAATATAAATAATGGAAAGGTTATAAGAAAAAGAAATATTTTCCACACCATACAAAATCACGTAACCGAATTATGACAAAGGTTATTTAGACATTTGTAACATCTGCCTTAAACTTATCTATAAATCAGTTAATTCAGCAATGATTACCCCCTATAATGCAATAGCTGTCAGATTTTATGTAAATAATAGAACTACCGGATGAAGCTGGCAAGCCAAATCTACAGGAAAACGGCGGGGAAATGAAAAGAGATTACTAAATATCAAAAGACAAAGGGCTTACGAAATGATGATTCGAAAGCCCTTTTATTATTAGTTTTACTATCTCTGTTGGTTAAAATCGAATCAGCATTATTCAATTCCAACTATTGGAATAAGATCGCCTCCTACTTCCGGCGCATCTACCGCGAATATCGAAACGCCAAACGGAGCATTATGATTGATCATGAATTTACCTGTTATCGTTATTATGCCGTTGGCATCGCCCCCAACCAAAGTAAAGTAAGATCTAATTGGATTTAACTGTCCTTTATCTAGGTCATCCCAATACTTACCACTATCGAAACTTGTTACAAAGCCACCGGGAGAGGTACCCAGAAGCACAACGAATCTATGTCCATTTTGCGAAAAGCTCAATAGATTAGAGTTCCCTGTGACTCCTGCGCTAGATCCAATGGGCTGCCAAGGGGTATACATCTGGTAATCAAACTTGTTAATGGGATGGATAAATTCGTCACCAAAAGCGAGCCCTCCCGCATAGCCTTTCCTATACTATCCATCAAACAAAAGAGGTCCCCAAATCAGTGGGGACCTCTCTACAGAAACATGAAATATGCCACCTGTAAATTAGTAATTTATTGCGTCTTCGCGATAAAACTATCTTGAGCCTTTATATTTCAAGACAAGATTTGTCACTTCGCGTTTAGCACCTGTAGGATTCCAATCGAAATTCAGTGTAAACGTCTGCGTTTCGGGATCATACACATTGTCAAGACCAGCTGTATTGGCTAGTGTAGCATTTCCTAAAGCAAACATAGTTACCTGATTAGTTTCAGGATTGATAGTCGCTCTCAAGTTGTTTATACCACCAATTCCTGAAGTACCACCAGCCCATGTCAGACCTGAAATTTCTACCGTGTTATCGCTAACCGTTGAAAGTGTTACATCTGGATTACCGGCCAAGCTTCCGTTCAGCGCATCGCCAACAGTCGGTGTACCTGGGGCAGAATAACGTTGCACATTACCATCCTCAACCGAGTAAATCCCATCCCATTGATTTTTCAACCCTAACTGAACAATTACCGTATCATTTAAAGACGAACTTGCAACGATGTTACCTAAATCTGTTATCACAAAAGCTAACGCATATTTTTGCGATATGTTGGTCCATTTCGAACCATCCAAATTTACTGCCGGTGTGGAATACAATGTTCCTCCCCCGAATTGCAAAGAGAACTCCGATCCCGAAAAAGATACACCATTTTCCTGCGCCACCGTATAAAAATCTGCTGGCAACGGCATTAAATCAGTTCCGTGTTCATCATTGTAGTCTTCAATCAAATTTGGAGCGAGAACCACTTTAACTGTATTAGAGCTATTCAACTCCGTAGCATTGTGTGCATCTTTAAACAAGGTAAAAAGACTTACCTTTTGCACATCATCGAATGGAGACAACCAATGCACCACGAACTCACCATCTGGTGTTTTCAAAAAAGTCGTCCCACGATCGCCAACTTCTTCTCCATCGAATGAATCCTTCACACAGGACACCATTGTACTAACGAGTACTAGGGCGAACAAATTATTGTATTAATCTATTTTTCATGTTAGTATAATCTTATTGGTCCCACCATATTTTAGACGACATTTGATCTCCTCCAGTTAGACGTGCTACATCCTCGTTCACACTAGGATTTGTCGAATATTCTGTCGTTGTATGCCTAAATCTTCTTGGAATAGTTGATCCGGCTGCAGCTTCTGGTGCAAGAGTAAGGGCAGGCACGCCTGTTTCTCTATAAATGTTCCATCCCATTCTTCCATCTGGATAATGCGCAAGGTATCGTTGACGCGCTATCTTTGTTGTATTTGCAGCTTCACCAACCACTAGAACAACATTCGACTGTGCTAAATAGCCTGCCGATAGTGTATAACCCCATTGCTCAAAAGACAAGCGTATTCCTTGCTGATATACAGTTATCGGACCTTCTGTTGTCCAACCTCAACACCCGACTTCAGGCACATAATCTAAACAAACAGGAAGCCTTCTTGATGAGTGGAGGCATTGGCCTCGCCTATCGCACAAGCCGTTAATCATCGGTATGCAGCAAACTATTTCAAGCGATTTTTCAGACAACGATTTTCGACAAAACTATATACGTTTTATCTATCAAAAAATGCCCTGACCTTCGGATCTATCGTTACTGCTCCCGAAATAGGGATAGACTACCAAGATACGCGTGTTCATGTTGTTCAACAGGATATGTCGGGAACCTTTGACGACTTCCTCCAAACAAGAGCTAAACGCATACGGATGGATCAGCAGGGCGCCGTGGCTGATGCGGGGATAGCCTTCAAGCGGCACATCCAAGAGCGTAACCTCTACCTACCTTTCTTTCGCATAGGCTATAAACATGGTCTAAACGCGGGCAACTGGCAGGTTGCTGACGCGCAGACAACAGGAGCGCCTGCCGATCGTGTGCGCGGTTTTTACGCGCAGTTGACCGCAGGGTTTGGGAGGTAGCTGCATCCTACGCCATAAATTTAGTTTATGTACGTCAGATCGGGAGTCAGCCTCCCACTTGAATCAGATTCTACGTTACAATGTCCTCTTGCTTTCGGCTAACATTTACAATGGCAATGCTATACTCGAGACCTAAATCCTAGAGTTATTACCCATACTTGGCACACGAAAAAGGGGCAAAAAACAAATGTTTTTTGCCCCTTTCTTTACTTTGGTTATTTAATCATTCTCATTCAAAGTGCTTTCCCTGTCAACCAACAGTTGTCAGCAAATCGAAAAAGATTACCAGCCCGTGTTCTGAACAATATTTGGATTTACCGTTCTATCCCTCTCAGGAATACCCCAAGTAAATTTAGGATCGTTCGCAGTAACTGATTTTGTGTTAAACTCCGGTCCAGTTTGTATAAACTCCGTAGTCTGCGGATCCCGTCTTGTAAATCCTTCTTTCCAACGTCTTAAGTCATCTAATCTAAAGCCTTCAAATGCTAGTTCCTTAGTTCTTTCCAACTTAATTGCATCAAAAAGTGCTGTTCCCGAAAGATTTACAGATGAAAGTCCGCGAGAAACTCTTAAAGCATTCAGATGTTTGATCGCGTCAGCCTCATTTCCAGCGTTAAAACTTGCTTCTGCAGCAATCAAATAAGACTCTCCAATACGAAATACTTTAGGCTTATGCGCGTAATTGGTTACGTTGGACGTGAAAAGGCTCGGATTTCCGGGGTATTTGTTCACCATCCAATAACCAGATCTTAAAGAGCCTAATATGTACAGGTCGTCTTTTAGGAAATATGCATTTTTCCGATAGTCGTTGTCCGCATAGCTGTCTACTACCCACTTTGAGGGAATAAAATCCGGCACAAAGAAATCCTGCGCCGCGTTATAGCCTAAATAAATAGAATTAGTATTAGGCAGTTCATTTGGTGCACTTACAGCAAGATTCAAAATATCTTCACCCGTAAGGTCTCTATGCCACATATTCTTCACATTATCTGCAGTAGAATAAAGTGGGTATTTGCCTGAGTTAATTAAAGTCTCTGCCGCAGTTTTTGCTCCTGCCCAATCTTGCATATACAACTTCACCCTTGCTTCTAGCGCTAAGACAGCGTCAATGGTAAATCTGATTGAACCAGCAGTTCCTGTAACGCCTTGAAGCTTGCTTTTGGCTTCTCCTATGTCAGCTAAAACCTGATCGTAGACCTCCTTTACGGTAGCGCGTGCCGGATTTCCGTCGAGATCCTGAATTAACACTAACGGAACTCCCAAATCTGAAGTGGCAGTATTTGGATCATACATTTTCCCGAACCTTACGACCAAATTGTGGTAATAAAAAGCACGCGCAAAATGTGCTTCCCCTTTGTACAAATTCAGTTCAGCTTCCTCCTCTGCATTGGCCGGGGTAATGGTTTCAAACCCGGCTAACATGGTATTTATGTTCGTCAAGGCGTTGTATTGCCATTGCCACACATCACGAATTGTATAGTCGTCAGCCAAAAAGCTCCAACGATGTGGCCCACCGTTTCGGTTACCGTAATCGGACGTAGCATTAAGCTGGTCTGCCTGTACATCTTGGGAATAGGTTAACAGACCGTATACATTACCACGCATCTGCACATACAAACGATTACTCCAGTTTCCTGCATCACTCACACTTCCAAATGACTGCCCAGACTCTATTGCATCGAAGGGAAATCTTTCTACATCACAGGATGCGACAGACAGCACTGAGATTGCGATTAAAGATTTTATATATTTAAATTTCATCTTACTCTATTTTTAATGATTAAAACTGAATTTCTAGACCAAACATAGATTGTTTAGTGTTGGGATTCACCCCTAAAGTCAAGTTGCTGTCAACCTCTGGATCCGGACCTAAATATTTGGTTGCAGTAAATAAGTTACGACCTGTGTAAAAAATACGTGCTCCTGTAAAAAACTTAGATCTATCAAGGATACGTTTCGGTAGTTGGTAAGATATCGTCAACGTTTTCAACCTCAAAAACGAAGCATCTTCAATCAAACCTGAGTCAAACTGATTAATTTGTCCGTACTTCGGAAATCTAGCCACGTCTCCTGGTTCTTTCCAGTAATCTAACACATCACGCGATTGATTAAATCCTGCAAAGTTATACGGATTTTCATAGAAATAGCGGTCATTGTTGATCAGGTATTTTCCTTGGGAAAAAGCAAAAAATGCATCTACGGAAAATCCTTTGTAACCAGAGGCAAAACCAAATCCTCCGTTAAATGGTGGATACCGTCTAATTCCCGTATTCTGCTGGAGGTTTGAAGCATTAAATACGGAAGTGACGTTTTCTGGATCTTTATTTGTCTGTGCTATATCTTCTCCTGGCACGAACCATTGTTGCAATCCCGTCTCTGGATTGACACCTGCAACAATAGGATAAAAATACATTACAGGTTGCCCAACTGACCAAGAAACACCGGTATTAGGTACTATCCAATAATCCTTGTTTTGAAACAGATCTGTCACTTTCTCCTTATTATAGTTTAAATTAATATAAGGGGTAAAGAAATAATCGTTACCTGACAAAACATCCACGCTCAAAGATAAGTCAAAACCTTGATTCTGTAACGAACCGACATTTTTAGTAATGTCACTAAATCCCGTAGTGTACGGATGTGGTACAGACACCAACATATTATCAGTAGTTCTATGATAATATTCTAGATCAAAGTTCACTTTACTAAACAATGTTGTAGCGAATCCAATAGTCAATTTACGCTGTGATTCCCAACTTAAGCTAGGATTACCAGGAGCACCGACGCCCCAAGCTGTCTCACCATTATAGATCGATGTACCTACAGTAGACAAGCTATTGTAATTACCAATTTCCGAATTACCTGATGTACCAATACTTGCTCTTACTTTAAAATCGTTGACCCACTCGACATCATTGAGAAACTCTTCTGATTTAGCATTCCACATACCACCAAGTGACCAAAACGTTGCAGTTTGATTATTTACACCAAATCTTGAAGAGGCGTCTTGTCGTATTGTTGCGTCAAAGAAATATTTATTATCGAAATTATAACTACCTCTGCCAAAATATGAGTTAAATGCGTATTCCACCTTTGACTGTCCTACATTACGATTGTTAGGCCCAGCTGGTAACAAAATCAATCGGTCATCAGTCATTCCTGTAGAGGACGCACTGAATATCTCACGGGTATAGTCAACATATTCGTGACCGGCCAAAAATGCAAGATTATGCTTTTCAGATACCGAGAATCTGTACTCTACTGTATTTTGAATTGTACGCATTAACTGTTCATCGGACTCTTCTCCTCCTTCGCCATTTCCTAAATTAGATCCATAGGAAGGGAGTCTTCTGTAGCTATATCTATCTCCTGTATAATCCATACCTCCTTGAATCTTTAACGACAAGCCGTTAATTGGCTTTACCTCGACATAGCCTGTAGGATTAAATTGCTTTCTTTTTCGGTCAGCAGGATTCTTATCCGCTAGATAACGCGGAGACCAACGTGCCCAGCCCGGAATCTGCTTGTCGTAATACTCATTCCCGTTCTCATCAAACGGTGTATAAAATGGCGGCGCCAATAAAGCGATACCTCCATTTGTACTATTTGCCCCCCAACCATTTAGTTCGCGTACATCATAGCCTCCTGATAAATTTAAACCCACACGCATCCAGTCATTAAGGCGTGAATCGATATTACTTCTTAATGTTACCCGGTCAAAATTAGATCTATACATCAACCCCTCTTGATCAAAATAACTTGATGAAAGGAAATATGTTGTTTTATCAGAACCTCCCGAAATACTCAGATCATGTTGCTGCATCGGAGCGTCTTCTTTGGTGTAATATTTATACCACTTTGTGTCATTTGGATAATCTTCGCGAAGCTTATCTACCTGAGCCTGCGTACGATAGCCTGTTTCCAGCCAAAAATTCAATAGCTCATCTGCATTCATAAAATTTTCCTGTGCTTTCGTTGTAGCCAGATTCGACCACCCCATTTGCGAGCGTAACGAAATAGTTGCCTTTTCGCCTCTCTTACCCTTTTTTGAAGTAAAGTAAATAACACCATTTGCGGCCCGAGCACCGTAAATTGATGTTGCTGACGCATCCTTCAGCACGGTTATACTTTCATAATCGCTGGGATTCATGGAAACTATCGAATTAGGCGATACCGGAACCCCATCTAACACATACAATGGTGTTGAGCTAGCACCTAAGGACCCGACGCCATGCAAGCGAACGGATTGGGTAGCAGAAGGCTCTCCACTAGAGGTGAACACCTGCAAGCCAGGAACTTTACCCTGAAGCGCTTCAAGTGCATTCGCTGTAGGACGGCCTTCTATATCCTTAGAAGAAACACGGGCTACTGATCCAACCGTTGTTGATAAATTTGTACCTGAGCCATACCCCACGACAACAACTTCATCGAGTGCGGCCTCATTAGACACTAACGAAATATTTAAAACAGTTGAGTTTGCCGAAACCAATTTTTCTATATGTCCGATGTTTCGCACAATTAATGTAGCTCCCTCCGGTGCGTAAATAATAAACTCTCCATTGACATCAGTTTGTGTACCGGTCGATGTACCTTTTAATAATACCGTTGCGCCAGAAATAGGACTCCCGTCCGTTGCAGAAGTAATTTTCCCACTCACTTGCCGATTTTGTGCGAACGAAACCCCTACGAAGCAGGTCAGCACAAAAAGAATACTGAGTAATTTTTGTTTCATTTGATTATTGTTGTTTAGTTAGATAATTCCCTTTCGGGATTTGTTAGTTGCAATGTTTAGCGCTGGAATAGCTAGTTTCAATAGAGATTGAAATAGATATCAAAAAAAGAGCATAGTCATCCAAACCCAGTAAAAAGCAGGTATAAGAAATAGAAAAACAATGAAAAGCAAGAATGATTAAAAAGTGAACACTTGTATACATCGTCGCCTAGCCCGAGAATTGAACCTTAAATGATCTAGCTTCTTTTGTTAGTGCAGCAGGGCACAGATTTTAGTTAGTAAATTTTGTTTCATCGTTGTTTGTTGTTTAGTTAATAAAGACTCCTTGTCTAAGGGAGCTTTTCAAATTTCTAGTTAGTAGTCTGTGAATTTTAACACTCGTTAACATTTACGTTTGCTAATATAAATGCAAAAACAACAAAATCAAAATAAAATTTACTAAATTAAATACAAAGATATTTGAATAATAAAGTTTTATACCATTAATAGCACTTTAAGGGCATAAAAAGCCTTTTTTTACGAAATGAAAAAAAGGGAAATAACTGGAACTGTAAAATAAAATTAACGCCGAAATGCGGCTTACATTTGTAATAATAAAAAACAATTAACTCATCGCGAAGAATATTCAAGATAAGTGTTAACCAGAAAGGGAAAAACTGAAAAAAACATATCTGGAAACAGCAGCTAATTCATTAACAGCAGAAGCATCAGAGAAAACCTGAACCCTGAGACTGATCAGAAGTATAAACTTACATAAATGCAATAGATCAAGCTAGAATTTATCGGTTCCAAACAAAATAGCCAGCGAAAAACCAAAAAAGGAATAATATTAAGTTTGCATTAGACAAAATGCTCTTCTTTTACAATTTAAAATGAACTAAAAAAGTTGTGATCAAAACTAGTGCATTCGATCACGATTTCTCGATCAGCAACAAGGAATCAGTTGCTAGCCGTAAGCAGTTCTTTACCCACAATACGATCCCCCCTCTGATATGTCTCTTTTTTTGCTACTTAAACCGAACGTACGCCAAATTTAAGTATCGGCGCCATCACCCGCTGCAATCAATCCTTTCAGACGTGCGACTAACAATTTCTCAAGTATTTATGTGCAGCACTTCCACATCTTCGCTTCCTAGAAGACAACTTACTTAATGTTTATTTTTTCACCCTTAAGAATCAATGTAGAAATCGGCATAGGCCTGTGATGCAGAAAAAATTAGGAACACCAGCTGTTGCGAATGTCGAAAAAACCTCATATAAATTCCACATTGCATAATTGCACAAACTAAAATTCGTTACAAAATCAGTACCTTCAACGCAAACCAAGTTAACATAGTTTGTGAAGCGAATGAGGGATAGCGCGTTGATATTGGTAAATAAAGCTAAGGCTTCAATTGGATGATTAATGGCAATGATACTTACGCATCACATTTACAAAACCGCTGGGCGCTCTACATCTTAAAATCCAACTTAAGATTTAACCGCAGATACACATCTGAAATAAACTAACGAAACTTAGGTGCCAATACCTTCTTCTCTTTTCGTATAGACGTTATTACCAACGAAAAAACATATGTAATTTTTGAAGAGTCAAACAAAAATCTGCAAAAATACATAAAGTTAAACCTGGGTTGAAAACTTTAAAGATAGTATAGCTCAGAATGAAACTTTGCAAACGGAACAGTGAAAAAGCTAGTAAAAAAAAGACCCCAAAAGATTTCAAAAACTTCTGGGATCTATTCTATTGAAGAACGTGAATATCCACGTCCAAAAAACTCTCGGAAATATTGTAGTGAATATTAGGAAAACTTATCTAGTTCCGCCTGCCCACCAAACGTTTTCTGAATAAACATACCGCCCGTCGCCGTATGCTGCTTGAACATTCGGGTTCGTAGTAGTTTCAGAGTTACCATAAGGTAATCGTAATGGGAATCTTTTCGTATTCTCTAAAACAATATGGGATTCACCTAAGGCTTTCCAGCGACGGATATCATTATAAATTTCTGGAGATTCGCCTGAAGCGCCTGAAAATGCCAAATATTTTTGTATTTCAATTTCCTTTAAAGGATTTGCTGTAAACAAAGGCTTCACCGAAGTATCAAAATACTGACCAGCTTCTTCGCCCGTAATATCAGCCGTTGTTTCGGTAACTCCACCATATGCGGCCACAGTTGGAGCAACAAATGCAGCTTCAACAGAAGCTTCTGAATTTGCAATAGCAGCAACCACTGCTGCTTTAAGAACCGGCTCTATCTGCGAAACAGATTGGCCTAGACGTTGCATTGCTTCTGCTTTTAAAAACATTAATTCGTGGTAGCTCAACAATTGAGTAGAAGCAGTTTGCGAAAATACAAATGTGGATGTCAAATAGAAATATTGAATTTGATCATTTTCACCATTGGGCGCGAGAAGATTATAATTCGCATTGCCAGTAGCTATATTACCAACTTGAGACCAATCTGGATTTGTAAAGTTCCTACGTAAGCGAGGATCATTTCTTTCAATCAATTTATTACCTAAGCTACGACTAGCGGCCAAACCATCTCTTGACCATTGAAAATCAAAAAGAGGGTTAAGATTTTGCGCATCGTATACATTAAAAGAAGCCGCTTCGGTAGCGCTTGCAAATGACTGATCTACAAAGTCGATTACATTTTCTAATGCAGCCGAACGATTAGATGTGACATTTAACAACCGCATCGCGTAACGCGCCTTAAGTCCATACGCAAATTTAATCCATCGACTTACATTACCGCCGAACAATAGATCATGGCTAGCCGCATTACCCGAGCCATGTGTATCTCCCTTTGGAAGATTTTCGATTGCAGCATCTAAATAAGCAACTACTTGGGTATACAACTCCTCTTGCTTATCTAGCTTCGGTGTCTTATTTTCAAAGGGATTAAAAGCCTCGCTGAAAGGAACGTCACCGAACATATCAGTAAGTAATGCCAAATTGTAGGCTGCGAGCACTTGTCCCATACCCAAAGTTGCATTATTCCCACTTTGAGGACCGCCTTCAGAGCATTTCTCTATGATAATTTTAGCATCCCGCAAGGTCGTGTAGAGGTTTCCCCACGTATTATTAAAAGTAGACGCCAACGAGGGCTGATTCACTCGATGTTCGGCGTCCCACAATTGATTATGTGTACCAACCTCATGCTCAACATAAGAAGAAATATAGGTGTTAAAATCTCCACCCACATTGCTAAATGCAGTCCTTGTTATAACGTCTGCAAGTATAAATTTAGCCTGGACATCGTCGGGATTGTTAACATTTTTATTAATCTCGTCCATTCTGTCCTCAGAGCAAGATTGGATAACGACAGGAAGCGTTAACAACCCAATGGCTAAAAATTTTATCGTATTTAATTTAAATTTCATTTCTCTTAGAATTTAATATTGACACCTAAACCGTAACTAGATGTTCCCGGTAACGAAAAACGTTCAAACGCACCAGACATATTCGTGTTACCTTGCGAAACCTCTGGATCATATCCCTTTAATTCTGACCAAAGGATAATATTTCTAGCAAAAGCATTCAAATCTACCTTAAATTTAGAACCGGAATACACAGGATAGCCTATTGCCACCTCTCTCAATTTAACGAACGATGTGCCAAACACAGAAGATTCGGAGATACCATTTTTAGCATTAAAATATGTAAATGCATCGGCTCCATCAATAAGTATATCATTATCAGCGTATACTCCCGGACTAACTTCTTTCACAGCTGCCTCTTCAAACAAAAACCCCTCACTTGTTCTAAAATCCGCTGACTTTTGCGTCACACCATAGTAGTCAAGAATACCAGCTGTACCGTGATACATCTGTCCACCTTGCTTCCAATCTAAGACCGCAGATAATCTAATTTTTTTGTATTCTAAATTTGTATTAAAGCCAAGTAAAAAATCTGGCGCAACCGTACCTATTACTTTTTCTTCACCAGCTTGTGGTAAGCCGTTTTCGTCGACCACGATTTGGCCTGCATCATTTCTCAAATAAGAAACACCATAAATCACAGGGAATTTAGCTCCGATACCTGCGCGAAT
This sequence comes from Sphingobacterium bambusae, assembly GCF_033955345.1. Lineage (NCBI taxonomy): Bacteria > Pseudomonadati > Bacteroidota > Sphingobacteriia > Sphingobacteriales > Sphingobacteriaceae > Sphingobacterium > Sphingobacterium bambusae. Next base: position 3,461,653 of record NZ_CP138332.1, on the reverse strand, counting down.
TTGCGGTTCAGTAAATCCTCCCAAGAAAATACTTTCGACACCATCCGCTAATTCGTCCACGTAATTATCAATTTTTGAGAAATTAAATCCAAACGTCCACTTGAATTCCTCTCCTCTAAATGGAGAAACATTTAGGGTTAACTCATGCGCATTAGTATGAATACGTCCACCATTCGTCATGAGGCTTGTGTACCCGGATGATCCCCCTAATGGTACTTGAAAAATTTGATCTTTCACGTTCTGTCTAGAAAATGTATAGTTCAAATCAATTAAACCATTATAAAACGTCAAATCTGTTCCGATTTCATAAGACTGCGTATTCTGTGGTCTCAAATTCGGATCATAAAGGATATCGTATGGAGTGAAAGCAACCGTGGACCCAATAGGATAAATAATTGGGGTGCCGCTGGAAAACCCGCCTCCATAGGTAGGTGTAGCGTAATAAGATTCGTAATAATCGCCGGCTTGACCTACTTCAGCATAAGAAGCACGCAACTTACCAAACGTTAAAATACTATTTCTAACGCTCTCAAGTTCTGTAAAAACAAAACCGGCGGAAATAGATGGATAATAGAAAGATCTGTTCCCCCTCGGCATAGAAGAAACAATATCATTACGACCCGTTGCGTTTAAAAACAACATATTTCTAAATGCAAGAGATAGATTGGCAAACGTACCAAAAGTACGGGTATCTCTCAAACTTTGGCTAGCGGTATAGGTAGACGCATTATTGATATTATTATATCCTGCAAAATTAAAATTAGCTCCATAGGCATAATCTTGTCTACGATTTCTATTAACAATTTCGTTACCGATCAAAGCATCGAACACTAAATCGTCGTTAATTTCCCAATTATACATGGCCGTTCCCAAGGAGTTCAATTCCGTCACAGAATAGTGGTAATTTTCGACAGAACCTCGTCCGTTTGCATGGCCGTATCCCCAAAGATCGGTGTAATTTGACGTATATGAATCGACACCTAATTGGTATTTCAATGTTAACTTTTGGTTGTCAGCAAGCTGCGTAGAATATTGGGTATAACCACTTCCAAAAAAACGTTGAGTCGCTTCAGAGAAAACGTTGTTGTCGACAGCCCAATAAGCTCCGTCGAAACCCGTTGTTCCGCGATAAGTATTCTGCGTAAAAGGATCTCCTTCTATGTGTGATGGTATTCCTTTAAGGTCATAGGATGCTGGAGCGCCATAAAGCGTAGCTATAATACCATTGTTCGCACCGGTTTGCTTAGTAATTTTAGAGTTCACGTAATTCCCTGAAAATCCTGTCTTCCACTTATCTGAAAGATTAACTTCAGATGCCAATTTTGCCGTATAACGATCTAAACCAGTAGAAGGAACAATTCCATTTGCATTTGTAGAACCTAAGGACAAGGTATAGCTACCAATATCGAAACCTTGAATCACGTTCAAAGAGTTATTATAAGTAGTTCCTACATCAAAAAACTCTTTTGCATTGTCATAGGACTGGGGAGTAGCCCAAGGATCAAGACCTGCCAAAGCACGTTGCCTAACGTAGTACTGACCAGGTTTTAGACCAAATTGATCAGTGTAGGCATTTTGAGTTTCGCCACCATAGGTAGGATCTTTACTTAAATCACTAATAAGCGGTCCCCATGACGTGGAAGCTGTAGGATTAAATCCTCCATTTACACCTTGAGCATAGGTATTTTGGAAATCTGGAAGTACGGCTACTTTATCAAAAGACACATTGGAATTATAGGTGATTTGTGCCTTACCTTTTCCAGCACCTTTACCACTTTTAGTTGTGATAATGATAACCCCATTGGTCGCACGCATACCATACAAAGCCGAGGCAGCCTGACCTTTTAGGATATTTATGCTTTCAATATCATTTGGATCGATATCCAAGCCACGCGATGAATAATCAGAGCCTGTGACAGAGTTACCGGTAGAAACATCAGAAGTAGATGATATAGGCATGCCATCGACTACATATAAAGGCGTATTATTTCCAGTAAATGATCGAGATCCACGAATAGTAATTTTCGCAGACGCTCCTGGCATACCAGAAGAAGGAGTTACCTCCACGCCAGAAACCTTACCTTGAATAGCAGTTGCTAAGTTGCTATTTGCAGCTTGTGTCAACTTGTCAGCCTTCACTTCCTGAGTCGCATAACTAAGTGCTCTCTTTTCTTTCGAGATACCAAGTGCAGTTACAACGACCTCGTCCAATGCCTCGGATTCATTCACCAACTCAACATTTACTACGCTTTGCGCGCCAACTAAAATTCTTTGGCTAACATAGCCTATATAGCTAAAAGATAAAGTAGCACCATCTGCTACAGAGATTGAATAACTTCCGTCCGAATTTGTCTGTGTAGCTGACGATGTTCCAACGATGGCCACAGAAACACCGCCGACAGGCGCCCCATCTGTCGAGGATGTAACCCTACCACTCACCTGCCGATTCTGTGCGAAAGCAAATCCAATCAGGCAGGTCCACACAAAAATAAAACTGAGTAATTTTTGTTTCATATAAAATTAGTGTTTAGTTATTAATTTCAATATATCTCTGTTATTAATCTCAATAATAAGAAAAAAAATATTGAATGTTAAAAGCCGTTAAAACATTTGTTAAATTATGTTAAAACGGATGACAAAGATAAAACCTACAAGTTGTTATTGCAAGTTTTGAAATATAAAACCAACTTTTCGATGAAAAAAGCAATATTTTAGTAGATATCAGAAAAAGAAAGCAACAGACAAAAGTTGATAATTCGAAATTAAAAAGAACTTTAATCCGAATATTATTCTAAATAAACACCAATTAAAGAAACATTACAGACTATTTAGAATCATTTCAATCTAATACAAATAAATAAATACTGTATAGATTTTTTGTAACAACCATTAGCAACAAATGAAAACTAATTGCTGTAATAAAAGCTCATAAACTACAGTCTATCAAAACATTGGAAGTAAAAAATAAACAAAACAAGTATTTTAACCTAAAAACTAGGTAAAAATACCTACAATAATTTTAGATGTATCTTTAAAAAAACGGGTAAACAGCTTCGTATAAAATCCCAAACACATTTCCTCTGAACTCCCATTATCTTTCTATCTTTGGATATGCGTTTCGACATCATTACCGTATTACCTGGACTACTGGAAAGTCCCTTTGCACACTCTATCCTACAGCGTGCACAAAAAAAGGATCTTGTAGATATTCACGTGCATAACCTGCGTGAGTATGCCAATAACAAACATAAATCCGTAGACGATTATCCCTATGGCGGTGGATCGGGTATGGTTATGCAGATTGAGCCCTTTGCGGCCTGTATCGAAAAATTGCAGAGTGAACGCAAGTATGACGAAGTTATCTACATGACGCCGGATGGCGCCACGCTCAACCAACAGATTGCGAACGAGCTGTCGTCGGTGGAGAATATTATTATTCTTTGTGGACATTATAAAGGAATAGACCAACGCATCCGGGATATCTTTGTTACAAAAGAAATATCCATTGGCGATTATGTACTTTCTGGTGGCGAGCTTCCGGCAGCGATTTTGGTGGATGCCATCGCGCGGTTGATTCCGGGCGTGCTGTCCGACGAGACATCGGCCTTATCCGACTCCTTTCAGGACGGTTTGTTGGATGCCCCTATCTATACGCGCCCAGCGGAATGGCGTGGGCATAAGGTACCCGATATCTTGCTTAGCGGGCACGAAGGGAAAATTGCTGCATGGCGCGACGAACAACAGTTGGAACGCACCAAACAACGTCGCCCGGATTTGCTGAATGACTAACATTTGCCAAGAATCGTTGTTTTTTTTTCAAATAAAATTTGATAAACAAAAAATAATGATAAATTTGCGGTGTACAAATGACAACAAGAAACTTACATACAAACTGGTGGTGGCTCGAAGCAAATAGCGTCGGGACTTAATTTGGTATGTTATAAAATATTCATAATCAACCAAAACCATTGTGAAGATCAAGCCCGACGTTTAAATGTCGGGCTTTTTTTTTGCCGGTCGATTTTCTTGCAACAGGACACAAAAAATTATTTTAGAACGTTTACTTTTGATCGTGAAAATATGCACTACAAACTGACAACAAACCACAAGCAGCTGCTGGCCGATACGACAACGCCGGTAAGCATCTACTTGCGTCTGCGGGACATCTTCCCGAACAGCCTTCTTCTAGAGAGCTCGGAATACCAAAGCCGCGACAATAACATCAGTTATATCTGTTGTGATCCCATTGCTGGCATAACTTTGAACAAAGAACAGTTGCGCATCGCCTACCCTAAGCAGGAGATAACCATCAAAGATGCTTCCGCGATCAACCTGCGCGAAGAGGTATCCTTTTTTCGTCAGCAGTTCTCCCAAACAACCATTCCAGGGGTCAACGTGATATCCTCCGGACTGTTTGGATACTTTACCTTCGACGCCATTGCACATTTCGAGGACATCAGCCTGACCTGTGCCACAACTGAAACTCGCGACATCCCGTATATGCAATATCATGTATACCGTTACGTCATCGCGATAGATCATTTCAGAAACCAACTGTACATTTTTGAAAACCTATTGGATGAGGAGCCTTCCCAATTGGACCGGATGGAATACCTGATCCAGAACAAGAACTTCCCCGAATACCAATTTAAGCGGCAGGGCGGCGAGACCTCCAACATGTCTGACGAAGCGTTCAAACTACTCGTAGAAAAAATGAAGACCCACATACAACGTGGTGACGTCTTCCAAATCGTACCATCGCGCGCCTTCTCTACGCCTTTTTCCGGCGACGAATTCAACGTATACCGCGCCTTACGATCCGTCAACCCATCTCCTTATCTCTTCTATTTTGATTACGGCGACTTCAAGTTGTTCGGCTCATCACCCGAGGCGCAATTGACGATCAAGAAAAAAGAAGCTACTATTTACCCGATTGCCGGTACTTTCAAAAGAACCGGAGATATGGAAGAGGACGAAAAGATTGCAGAAGCGTTGAAAAACGATCCAAAAGAATCTGCCGAACACGTTATGCTGGTTGATCTTGCACGCAACGACCTGAGCAGACACTGTACGCAGGTGCAGGTAAAATCTTACAAAGAGGCGCAATACTACTCGCACATTATACATTTGGTATCCAAGGTATCTGGTAAGCTCAATGCCGACGCGAACCCTTTTGATGTCGTGGGCGACACCTATCCGGCAGGAACACTTTCGGGCGCTCCAAAACACATGGCGCTCACGCTTATAGACCGATACGAAGGCTTGCAGCGATCTTTCTATTCGGGCGCGCTCGGTTACATGGGATTTAACGGCGATTTCAACCATGCCATCATGATCCGGTCCTTCTTGAGCAAACGCAATATGCTCCACTACCAAGCCGGAGCCGGTATTGTACTGGACTCAGACCCCGAAAAGGAACTGCAGGAAGTTAACAACAAAATTGCGGCACTACGCCGGGCACTCGAAATAGCCGAAACACTATGATCAGGCCTTTAATATACTGTGAGACACGCGCTCACTTCAAAACCTCGATCGAAACGATCGACATCCGCATTCAAGAGCTGCTTGATCTTCGCCAGCAATACCTTGCGGCACAAGAAGCAAACATAGCTTTAGCAGACTTCAACGTTAAACAAAAGCAAGATCTCGAATCAATCGAGGCTAGCTATAAACAAACGCAATCAGCATAAAACGGTTATGAGCAACAATAAAATATTGGTAATAGACAATTACGATTCCTTCACGTACAACTTGGTGCATCTCCTGCAAGAGCTTGACCAAGACTATATCGTTTGGAGAAACGACAAATTCAAGCTGGAAGAGGTGGCCGACTACGATCAGATCTTGCTTTCTCCCGGCCCCGGCATACCAAAAGAAGCTGGGCTGCTGATGGATGTCATCCGCACCTATGGAGCTTCCAAAAGCATATTGGGCATCTGTCTAGGCCAACAGGCCATCGCCGAAGTGTATGGCGGAACGCTCTACAATATGCCGAAACCTTTGCACGGGGTAGCTACTAACATCCAAGTGACGGACACTGGGGAAAAGCTGTTCCAGGATTTCCCCAGCGACTCCAAAATAGGACGGTACCATTCCTGGGCCGTCACTGCCGCCACGCTTCCATCCTGCCTAAAGGTAACCGCCGTTGACGACCAAGGCGTGATCATGGCGCTGTCTCATGTGGAACATGATGTGCGGGGCATGCAGTTCCATCCGGAATCCATACTAACGACAAACGGAAAAAAGCTAATTGAAAATTGGCTACGTAAATAATTATAGACCTTTAATTCTCAGAACAAGAAATGACCATACTTGATAAAATTGTCGAAAAAAAAGCTATCGAGGTTGCTACCGCAAAAGCCAAGGTTCCCTTGGAAGAGCTGCAGCAATATCCGCTTTTTAGTCGCAGCTGCCATCCACTTAAAGATTCCATACTGCATCCCGAGCGCACGGGTATTATCGCTGAATTTAAGCGAGCATCACCATCAAAAGGGGTCATCAATGCAAGCTCGACCGTGGAAGAGGTCGTGCTTGCCTACCAGCAAGCTGGGGCCTCCGCTATATCCGTGCTAACCGATGCCGATTTCTTCCAAGGATCGTTGGAAGACCTCACGGCAGCCAGAAAGGTACTCGACATACCACTTTTAAGAAAGGAATTCATTGTAGATCGTTATCAGATTGCCGAAGCAAAAGCTTACGGTGCGGATATTATCCTGCTGATTGCGGCCTGTCTATCGACCGATACGATCAAGGATTTTGCTGTCTATGCAAAATCTCTGGGACTCAACATTCTTTTGGAAGTACACAACGAAGAGGAGCTTTTACTCAACATCATTCCAGAGATCGATGCTATTGGAGTCAATAACCGAAATCTAAAAGACTTCTCCGTCGATCTTCAACATTCCTATGGTTTGGTCAACAAAATTCCGGATAACTACATTAAAGTATCTGAAAGTGGTATCTCTGACCCCAATACGATTAAGCTCCTGAAATCCGCAGGTTTCAACAGCTTTCTCATTGGAGAAAATTTCATGAAAACAAGCGATCCAGCGAAAGCCATCCATGATTTTGTCGCTGCTTTATCCTAGCAATCGGCAAATGTACAAGTAATAAAAAAGGGATCTTCACGATCCCTTTTTTATTAACTTCTTTTACGAATTCCGCGCTGCGCTCTTTTCTTCGCAACTTCGATCTTGTAATCCAACCATTTTTGCTTAAAGATTTTCCGCATGGTGTCATCGAAATGCCTCGTGATAAATAGGTTTCTTGCACCCTTGATTTTTTCGCTTAACGAATTTGCCAAAGCACGCACGGAAATGGAATATCCCTCCGTTTCGTACTGGATGTAGTGCCACCACCCAGCTGGCATATATAATGTATCGCCAGGATGGATCAAAGCTTCGTAACCATCCAACAATTTCAGCCCTGGATATTTCTCGGGATCACTGGTTTTAAGGTTTGCGATACTATGGAAATTGTACGGTAATTTGTACATCAAGTCCGACTGATCGTTTGGAAAAACCCAAATACGCTTGGTTCCCTGAAACTGTGATATGAAGACATGTGACATGTCAATATCGAAGTGGTTACGTGTTGCCGATCCCTCGCCGCCAAAAAACATATAAGGCAACCATTGCAAAACCTTCCCTCCGGTTACGTCGTTGTAAATGACATCCTTCTTCAGCTCCGGCCTAATTTTCAGCAGATTAAACAAAAACAAACGAAGCTCTGTCGGTTCTAAGCTGATCTTATCCAGATATTCACCAAAGCTCATCCGCCCAATGGGTGGACTTGCAGCATGGTTTTGGGACTCTTCTTCTCTCCCATAAATGTCTACGATCTCATTACCAGCTATTTCCTTGAAATAATCGTAATTCCACTTCTTCCAACAAGCACTATCTTTACTTATAAAGTCCTTGATAATGACAGGTTGACCTTTGTTCAGATAATCCCGAACAAATTCAGCGGGTGCGACTCCTGATATACTATCTACTGGTTTTAGTTTCACGCGTTCTTTTTTACTTATCGTCTATGCACAAACTTAAAAAAAAAAAAAATTTATCGAAAGAACAAATTTCACACTATTTTTAACCTTTCTAAATAGGTGCAATTTAACAGATATTCCTTTCACTAGCAATGACTGCTATCACCTTCTTTCGTTAATAAGACCACAAATCCTGTTCGTAGTCCATCAGCGATTTTTTTATGCGTTCCGACTCGTAGAGACGCTCCACACCATCATTTAGGTAATCTTTTATGCGAAGATCCTCCGGATTGGATTCCTTGACAATGTAACTGGCAAACATGCGTTTAATAAAGACATCGTCGTAGCTGAGTCCTGTTGCATCATTGCTACGGTTAACGACCTCTTTGTTGACCAGAATATGCCTTGCTTCCGGAAAATAGATCCAGAACGCCGGTGTGGGGTCAACCTGTGGCACAAAGGTGTTATTCACTAACGGTGTAGGCACGTTAGGGCTAGCCTCCGCATCACCTGTATTGTTCTCTTGTACGGGTGGCACAGCAAAAGGATCGAAAGGATCTGCATTCGTCGGCTGCCCCGCGACAGCATCGACCGGCTGTAACCCCACGTTACTATCCATTCCCGGTATTTGCGGCACAATTAAAGGCGCGATACCAACTATACGCGGCTCAAAAACAGAGCGTTGTTTATCGAAAATCCAATCTTCTTTGATCCGAAATTTAATCACATTATCTCCACTGAAACTTTTCGATTCGTAACGTGAAGATACCACCTCGTTGTTCTCGTTAAATTCTTCGACCAACACGCTGTCTCCACCGAAACGAGCCATCACCTGATCAGCAGGAAGCACATTCTTAAAACTATCTCCGTTAGGATCATTTTCCGTTGGTGTGGGATCGTATGCCGTTAGTTCACCCTTCATTACGGCATCAATAATAATATCGATCAGTTTAGACTTCGGCGATGCAAACGCTTTATTCATCTTCTCGCGCAAATCGATCTCCCGCCATACCCGCTTGGAATAGGCGATATCGGTTTGTCGGATATTCGCATAAGGAATAACCTTCCGGTTTTCCATATCGGTTTTCTTAACATATCCATCCACCGGTTCCTCTGCGTGAATCGGCTTTGTACTGTTCGAAAGATTCTCTTGTTGCCCAAATGCTACAAAAGAATACGCTACAGCGATCAATGAAACTGCAATTTTCTTCATTTCACCAAATTTTTTCAGTCTAATTCGTTACTTGGAACGTGATCGGATCCAAGTTTTGAGCAACACCATCGGGGCCTACCCCAACAATATCGTATATCATGACCACTGATCCAGCCGTCACACCGCCCAAACCGGTCTTCATCTGCGCAGAAAACGAGGAGCCAGCAGCTTGATAAGGCCCTATCGGATCAACCCTCGGTTTCGCGATATACATGTTAAATTTCGATATTTTAAATTTAGCATCAAATTCAAAATTGTCCAGGGACGCCGATACCACATTCTGTCCACGCAACTGCGCAGCCGAAATGCGTCCCCCTGTTTTTCCTGCAACACGTGCTGTGGGCTTTGGAATACGTTTGACTCTAAATTTTGAACTTCCTATTTGTTGTGCTTTGCCGTCTACCCGAGCCAAAACATTCACCGTAGCCTCACCAGCATTGCTGACGCGGGCGATATAACGCCCGCCCGCCGTCTTGCTTATAGAGACCCCTGTTCCTGACACATCCAAATTCTCGCTAGCAATACCGGGAGCAGAAACCGATATGGGATTGTCGACACCAATATAAAGCACATTCATCGCATCGGGAGAAACGACTGCCGAAGGCTTTGCCACCTGATAAGTCATGGGCTCGGTTTGATAGGTTTTCACGCTACCATCGGTTTGCTGCACACGTATTGTTCCTTGCCAGGTAAACACTCCCGGCGAACCGGTATTCACTTGATAAAGACCTTGTCCATCACTAACAGGAAGGCTACTTCCGCCAACTGTTATCTGTGGACTTGCTTTCGAATCATAGGCCGTCAAGAATACCTTTGCCGTGTAGGGTTGTCCTTGAATCAGGTAGGATGTCGGCGCCACGGCAACTGCAGCGAATTTGTCAAGGTTCACCACGGCTTGGTCCATCTTCCCAAAAATATGTTTTACCACCGCTGATTCCGCATTTTTTGCATCTGCGTTTATTTTCTCCAATGCGGTGATGGCTGCAGTCAACGGTATACCGTCTCCAAAGTTAGCCTCTTCCCAAGTTTTCTTGATACCAGCCCTTGCAGCAGGGTCATCTGCATCGAGCGTTAGGCCCACCTCATTGTTCGTCAGCTTGAGCAATGCAATCTTCGTTGCCGACACAAGATCGCGTAATTCTTTACCGCGTCCTTCATTGATCATCAGGCGTGCCGATATATCGGTAGATCCGCGGTATTTAACATCGCCGGTTTCCTCATCCATGCCCCCGCCTTCGCTAGTGAGCAGCGTATTGAGTTCTTTCACTTTATTTGTTAATTTCTGCACCAGTGCCTGTGCCTGCTCCGCCTTGTCAAGGATAGGCTGGGCCCGTTCGGGATTCTCCTTCAACTTGGTTTCCCGAAAAGCCAGAAACATGTTGTCGATCCCTGCCTGTGTATTTTGTGTGGACGTGCCTAAACTATTGCCAAGGTTTTTAAAAGCGTCCAAAATAGAATCACTTACATTGAGTGCTACCAAACCCAGCAACACCAAATATAAAATTCCGATCATCCGCTGTCTCGGCGTCTCTTTCTTACCTGCCATAATATGTCTTCATCAATAAATAAGAACAATGAGTAATTCCCAAGGCTACGCGCGATTGGTATTCATCGCCGACAACATGTTACCATAGATCGCATTCAGCGAACTCAGGTTTTTGTTGAACGTGCTTACTTGTTCCTTAAATTGTTGCATATCTGCGGAAGAATCATTGAACGTCTGCAAATCAGCTGCAGCACGCTCGAAAGCATGGCTTAGCTGCGCTGCGCCCGTGGAGGCGGCATTCAGTTTATCAGCAAACTGATTCGTTGCAGCGGCCGTATCAGCCACCTTACCTATCGACGCGACTTTATCACCGAAAGTACGCAGTCCGTCACCAAGATTACCGATTAAATTTTCATCAATTCTAGCATCCTGCAATAGTTTGTCCAGCGCGGCAGTATTACCGACCGCCAGGGGTTGCGCCAAGGCAGGCAATGCAGTCGAGCGTTGTGGCAATTCGCCGCGAAAATCCTCATCCAACTCCGGATAAACCCTTGTCCAATCAGGTTCTGGTTCAGATTGCATAAAGCCCATGATAAAGAATAGCAATGCTTCTACGGCAAGGCCGATTCCGATCATCCACTCTCCTCCCTTGAAATGAAGAATTTTAAACATCAACCCTATAATCACCACCGTTGCTCCCCAGTTGATCAACGTGTTGATACCCAGTTTAAATTTTCTTTTCTTTGCCATGTTTAGTTAGATCTATAAAGTATAAGTTGATTATGATAACTATCGATTCGCCACGCCCACGTAGCGGGTCACCGAGCGAAAACCGATGTAGGATTTAGCTGTATCCTGATACTCATATTGACGAGCTCCGTTTTGCAGAAAGAAACCCACATCTTTCCAAGAACCACCGCGGATCACTTTTCGTTTTAATGTTTCGTGATCGGAAGCCTTCGCATGATAGGTGTAGGTCGGGTTCATATCGTGCACAAAAGAATTTGCGGATTCATTATAACTCGACTGTGTCCATTCGGCGACATTACCGGCCATGTTATATAGTCCAAAATCATTAGGCCAGTAGGAATAAACTGGCGCGGTATAAGCAGCGCCATCATCCATGTAATTTCCACGTCCGGGTTTAAAGTTCGCCATCAGGCACCCTTTGGCGTTACGTGCTGTAGGACCTCCCCAAGGGAACTGCATCCCTACTTTTCCACCACGGGCGGCATATTCCCATTCGGCCTCCGAAGGCAATTGATAAGGTAAACGTTCCATTTGCTTGTTGGAAGCGGCAGCATTGTTGAATAAGCGTGTGCGCCAAGTATTAAATGCCTGTGCTTGTCGCCAGGTTACGCCCACAACGGGGTAGTCGTCAAACGAGGGATGTGAAAAATAACCTTCTACCATGGGTTCATTCTGTGCATAACTGAAATCGTTCAACCAAACGGTGGTATCCGGATAGATCAACATCGTATCGCGCATGATAAACTCCGAGCGGGAGCGGCTACGATCGCCTCGAGCAGCGGTGGCCGCACGAAGGTCGAACCATTCAAAATGATATTTTAACAGGCGTACATCCAGTTCATTCTTACCAAAAATACGATCTTCGCCTTGATAGTACATGCTGGATAAACGATCTCGAACGGCTTGGTCCTTCATGCTCCAAGGCGAATTGCTGTTCACTTTTTTCCAATCGATATATCGCTCATCATTATTACCTTGTACAAAATAACTGTCATCCGCTAAAAAATTGGTAATAAGGATGGAATCACGCACCCAATTTACAAATTGCCGGTATTCGCTATTCGATATCTCTGTGTCATCCATATAAAACGAAGCGATGGTTACTTGCCTGTTTTGGGCGGTTTGCGAAAAAGTAATGTCCTCATCGGATTGGCCCATGATAAATGTGCCACCAGGGATCAAAACCATGCCATGAGGTGTCTTATTTGCTTTCAATTTATTAAGCCTTACACCGACCAATTCACCGGAATTCGTCGGCCCCTTACAGCTAAAAAGCGTTGTCAGGCAAAGAATTAACACAACCAATACGTGGTATCGATGCAATCTCATAGGCGTGTGATGTCTGTTTTTCAGTGTAAAAATCTCCTAAAGATATAAATAAACAATTGATTAGTACAATTCCTTTTTTAGAATTTAAGCGAAGGAAAGTGCATTTTATCAAATTGGAGCCACGAAACGACAACTAAGCTGAAGAGAAATTAGACCGGCGGAGTATCGCGATCCACCCAATGAACGTTTCGCGAGATGTCACACCTTGAGAAGTATTTGATTTTGTTCTCAAAAAAGTGCACTATGAACAAAAAGTATAGCATATCGCAAGAATCATTTTTATTCCATAAGGTATATGATTTTCCGCCGCCACGAACAGCGGTTAAAATCGTAAACGCAGAAAATCTAAATAAAAAACCATTCATCAACGAGCATCACACCTATACCGGTAAGTAATGATCAAAAAAAAAGGGTTGGAAAAACTTCCAACCCTTTCTATATATAGGATTTCACCTGTTTTTACTTATTCACTTGCTTGATGTATTGCTCAACGGCCATCGTCATACTGGGAGCTTCCGGCGTTGGTGCGGGAATATCAAGGATCAAATCATGCTTCAACAACTCTTGCTGGGTAGTTGCTCCAAAAGCAGCGATGCGCGTATTGTTTTGTTTAAAGTCAGGGAAGTTTTCGTACAAAGACTGCACACTTGACGGACTGAAGAACACAATTACGTCATAAAAGACATCTTCCAAATCTTTGATATCACTGATTACCGTACGAAAAAGAACGGCCGGCGTAAAGTTATAGCCATTGTCCTGTAACCATTTTTGGGTTTCTTCATTAGCCACATCAGAACAAGGAAACAGAAATTTTTCTTTGCTATGTTTCTTCAGCACCTCTTCGAGATCTTTGGCAGTTTGCTTACCAAAGAAAATCTTGCGTTTACGGTATTGAATATATTTTTGAAGGTACAGGGCAATGGTTTCCGAGATACAGAAATACTTCATTTCGGCAGACACCTCATAGCGCATTTCCTCACACACGCGAAAGAAATGGTCAACGGCATTTTTACTGGTAAAAATCACGGCAGAAAAATCAGAAAAGTTCACCTTGTCCTTACGAACGTCCCTAGCAGGAACGCCTTCCACGTGGATAAACCCTCTAAAATCTAGTTTCAGGTTATATTTATCCGCCAAGTTAAAATAAGGAGACTTGTCATTTTCAGGTTTTGGCAACGTAACTAAAATGCTCTTTACCTTCTTAGCTCTTGCTACATCTACTTGCATATTCAATTTTTTTAATTGCTCAATGTTTTTACCAATATCAAAATCGGCGCTACTTCGAGTGCGCAAAGATACAGAATTAAATAAAAAACCGAAAACTTAAGATTACCAAAAAGACGGAAAGCTGTCCTCAAAAACCTATAAATAAACAACATAGCCACAACCACGCTAAATAAAATTAACACAAATTTAAAATAGTTCGCCGGTATCAATGTAACAGCCAACAGCATGGGCATGAGAAACAACATGCTATTGAAATAAACAAGATACAAAACCGTCACGTATTCACGGACAACCCGACCGATTTCAAATACAAATGATATAAAGCGAATTAAGATAATTTTTAAAATAAACAGTAAGCCTACAACTGCCGTCGTGCGCAGGTAGTTGTTCCAATTTAGCGCATCATGGTGCAAAAAAGCTGAATCTAGGAGCAAAATGAACAAGCCCAAAGCCAAGCTAAAAATCAAGTAAAGCAGAATGTATGGCCAAGAGGTGAGCATATTATCTTCCTTGCTAATTTGCTGCAGGGTACGTTCGCTGTAGTAGGCCTGCACAATCATAGCAAAGTCGCCCGGAAAAAGCAAACGAACAATACCGACCGCCAGAAACAATCCAAAAACACTAAGCAAAACCCAAGTAGGACGCCCAGATTTTTCCATGCCCTGTACACTCGCCAAAGCGCCTTTTTCTTTGCCAAAAGCCAAGCTTTTCTCTAAACTGACACTACGCAATTCAATTTCAGCAAGAAAGCGCTGTAGCAATTCATGGGGCCTATCTTCAGGCGGATAAACATAGTTGAAGGTATCCAGATGAAGCTCATTGGCCGCTATACTATCTACTACGATTTTCCTATCGACTGAATCTACCTGGCAAACGCCGAGCAGCGAAACCACACAAAATAGACTACTGAATACGATACGTTTCAACCAATACATGTAAAAATTTTGCTTACTTTGCCGTAAAGTTAGGATAATATTATCAAGCTAAAAAACGAAAAACATGAAGCAAGCCGAACAGATCCGTTGCCCTTGGTGTGGAACCGATGAACTCTATGTGAAATACCACGACGAAGAGTGGGGCAAACCGGTAAGCGACGATAAAACGCTCTTTGAGTTTCTAGTGCTGGAATCGGCACAGGCTGGACTTAGTTGGATCACGATCCTGCGTCGCAGAGAGGGATACCGCGAGGCTTTTAGCGATTTCGATTACCGCGCTGTCGCACAATATGGTCCCGAAAAAATCGAAGAATTGGTCCAGGATAGCGGCATTATCCGACACCGAGGAAAAATAGAGGCCACCGTAAAAAACGCACAGATTTTCATGGCCATACAACAAGAGTTCGGATCGTTCTACAACTATTTATATAGCTTCATGCCTGGCAACAGCTCTGTGGTCAATTCACTGCATGACATGAAGTCTGCAGCCACACACACGGCGGAATCAGACGCTATCGCCAAAGACCTGAAAAAGCGAGGGATCAAATTCTTTGGAACAACCATTTGCTATGCTTTCATGCAGGCCGTAGGCATGGTAGATGACCATCTGAATAGCTGCGCATTCAAGCGAACAGCATAAAGAACCTTTCCGATTTTAATTTTTTCTTACCTTTGTAAAAAATTGATTGATGGCTGTTAAGATAGGAGAACATATTGATCTAGGGGAATTCCCGCTGTTGCTGGCACCAATGGAAGATGTGAGCGACCCTCCATTCCGTTACGTATGTAAACAGAACGGTGTGGATATGATGTATACCGAGTTCATTTCATCTGAAGGCCTTATTCGCGATGCGGCAAAATCAAGACAGAAACTGGACATCTTTGAATACGAACGTCCTATCGGGATACAGATCTTCGGATCGGATATCGCACATATGCGTCAGTCTGCGGAAATATGTACTTTAGCCAACCCGGATTTAATTGACATCAATTACGGTTGTCCTGTAAAAAATGTAGTATGTAAGGGAGCTGGATCATCGCTTTTACAGGATGTCGACAAAATGGTGGCTATGACCAAGGCGGTTGTGGAGGCCACGCATCTGCCGGTGACGGTAAAAACACGACTAGGCTGGGATGACAATACCAAAAACATCTACGAAGTAGCCGAACGTCTTCAAGATATAGGTATCAAGGCTTTGGCGATCCACGGGCGCACGCGTGCCCAAATGTATAAAGGACAGGCCGATTGGCGCATGATACGCGAAGTGAAACAAAATCCGCGGGTTAAAATCCCAATTTTTGGAAATGGCGATGTAGACTCGGTGGAAAAAGCGGCAGCTTGGCGTCAAGAGTTTGAAGTGGATGGTATCATGATCGGTCGCGCATCGATCGGATATCCATGGATATTCCGAGAGATAAAACATTTCTTTCAAACAGGCGAAAGATTGGAGGGGCCAACTATCGCTGAGCGGGTGGAGGTTTGCAAAACCCACCTCACAAAGTCTATTGAATGGAAGGGCGAGAAGACCGGCATATTCGAAATGCGTAGGCATTATGCGAATTACTTCAAAGGTATTCCCAACTTCAAAGAATACCGTATGCAACTGGTAGGACTCCAAAATCATCAAGAGATATTGGAAGTCCTCGAAGAAATTAATGATAAGTTTGCAGAAGAGGTCGTTTCATAGTTAAAGTACAACTAGTCCCAAGTCCGACCTTCCAGCGCTTATGTTTGAAATATTTTCGAGACAAATTTTCTTTCAGAGACAAAAATCAGAACAATATATACTAAAAGAAAAACATTTCCGGACCACACATTGCGGTAAAAAAAAGTATAATTCAAGTAAACTAGCAATGATCCTATACACATATGCATCCCAATCTTTTTTACACGGTACGGGATAGCATAGTTTCTTTGCCCCCAGTAGTAAGACAAAGCCAACATAACAACATAGGCGATAGACGTAACGAAAATCGCCCCCACATAACTCCAACGTGGAATAGCTAGATAGCACAAAACAATTGTAACTATAGCCCCAAAACCAGAAATATATAAACCATATTTCGTTTGATCAGAAAGCTTGTACCAAACGGAAAGGTTCATATATATGCCCAACAAGACGTAGTTAAATAAAATTATAGGAATGTAGCCTATACCTGACCAATATTCCGCCGTTTCTTTCGCGCTTCCCCCCTCGATAAAATACTTTAACCACTCGATATTCATCGATAGTCCCACCATGACGAGCATCATGGCAATAACGAAGTATTCCATGATCAGTGCATATGTTTTTCGGGCATTTTCATTTTTTGCATAGGAAAAGAAAAACGGCTCTGCCCCCAACCTAAACGCTTGAACAAAAATACTGAGGAAGATCGCAATCTTACCGATTGCCCCATAAATACCTAAATCGCGCTCACCAATATGCTCAGGCAATAAGCTCGGCATCAAAATCTTATCTAGATGTTCATTAATAATAAATGAAACATTGGCAACAAATATCGGCAAGCTGTAGGATAGCATGGATCTCACCATATTGACATCCATCCGAAGCCTGAACCCTTTCATATCTCGCATCAGCATAATTAATGTAACCATACTAGCGACAAAATTTGAAAGAAAAACATATCCCAACCAGCCCTCGCGAAACCAGGAAAAATAAGTTTGGAATTCACTATACTTGCCCAAAAACCAGGGTAAAACAATCAAAAACATGATATTCAGGCCCACAAAAACCAAAATATTACAAAACTTCAATACACTGTAGCGAATAGGCCTATTCTGAGAACGCAATTTTGCAAAAGGAACAACCGCCAACGCATCTGCAGCTAAGGTAAATCCCATGGATAGCACATAGAATTTGTAGTCCGCGACGGGCTGCATCCCTTTCCGACCAAACCAAGATGCTATCGGATCCAGCAGCGACACTAAGCACACTAAAAAAGTCACAGCCGTAACAAGGGTGATCAAAAAAGTATTGTTGGCAACCTTAGGTCGATCTTCAGCATCTACTTTCTGTAGATATCGGAAATAGGTTGTCTCCATCCCGAAGGCTAAGAATGTGTTGATAAATGCTGACCAAGAATAGACATTTGTAAAGATACCATACAGCGATGCGGAGAATTTCGCCGTAAATAGCGGTGTTAACACGAAATTGAGCAAACGTGAAACAATCGTGGACAGTCCATAGACTGCAGTATCACCTAAAAATCTTTTAACGACAGACACTACGAAGTATTATTTGATTCTTTTTAAAACTTCGAAATTCTTGAAGCCTTGCAGATCGCCTTCGGTTGATTTAACGTCCGTAACCTCTGCACGATCAGGCCCTTCTTGGCAAAAGTCCAATAGGGAAGCCAATGCAAAGTCATCTGCTTCCGCCTCGATATAAACACTACCGTCTGGCTTATTCATCACGAAACCTTTAACCCCTAATTGGTCAGCGACAGCTTTCGTCGTTAATCGGAAATAGACTTGTTGTACCTTGCCAAAAACTTGTATCTTCAAATGCTTCATCAACAGCAAATGTACACAAGAAATTCCAACAAACTAAGCGATTCTTTTCAGTGTCACCCGATCATGCAAACGCAGATTGTTCATACCTTCGAGTAGGATGAGTCCTGGCCGTTTGCCCACCTGAATAGAACCAAGAGCACCTTCAAGCCCCAGCGCTTTTGCACCATTCAAGGTCGCCCAAGCCAAAATCTGCATAAAATCTAAATGTTCGAAATAACGAACCAAAACTTTCATTTCATCCAAAATATCGAGCGTGTCGTTAGAGGCCAAACTGTCGGTACCGATGACCATCGCATGGGTATCTGGGAGGAAGTTCAGTATCTTTGGCAATTTTTCCTCGATATAAAGATTCGCCTTTGGACAGACACAGTAATACACATCCCTCCCCTGTCGATTGACAAAATCAATATCCTTCAACGAGGTAAAGGTATTATGCACTAAGATAAGTCTATTATTTTTTGGCAAATGCGGAAGATACGACTGCACCGAATTACGGGCTTGCGCTCTAAAGCCCTCCGCGTTGAAGCCCATTTCTTTGTAAAAATCAAGAAATCCACCCTCGCGATACCTGAAAAGCTTATTCTCCTCGTCACTCTCCTGATTGTGTATACTAAAGATATTATCTTCATTCACCGCTTTGCGAAATGCCTTGAATAATTCTTTCGAACACGAATAGGGCGCATGCGCTGTTATCGACGCGTGATTGGCATTGAAATAAAACTCGATATCTCTTGCCTTGTCGATACGAGGTTGTATATCCTCTTTTGTCAGTGCCATAATTTCCACGAAAGTGTGGTAAGTAATGCCACTGTTGGCTTTCACCTCCGCTGAAAACGCCGTATTAACGTGATCTCCCACGGCCTGTATTCCGTTATCCCACATTTGCTTGTCGGCTTGCGCGATAGCTTCCATTATTTCCTTTTCAGGCGATGTACGCATCTTAATAATGTCGGACAGAAATTTGGGAAGACCCGTTCCCTTCTTTGTTTTGCCTAACATATGCGACAATTCGATATGGCAATGCGCATTGACGAAACCCGGTATCAGTACACCGTCGTAAATTTCTTTCTCTTTTTGAAGAATACGCACGTCATTTTGTTCGTAAACGCCAGTTATGACGCCCGATTCATCGATCGCCACCACCCCGTTCTTCAAAAAGTTGCCCACTACGGGAACCACCATACTCGCTGAAATATACCTCATCGCCCTACAAAACTAAATTTTTGTGTATGAAAAGAAATCCTACATCGGTAGAACAACCCCTCACTACTACTTTTAGAGAAAATACATTTGCTAATTTATAAATTTTATTCTAAAAACAACAACCATTCGTAATTTAAAATTACATTTAACATGTTTAAAAAAAAAGATTAACAATTTGTGTTTATAGAATTAATGTTTAATTTTGTTGCCATCAAAAGGGGTGCCTTGTTTTTTAACACAAATACAGGCTGAGATTATACCCAGTCCCAAATATTTCGGGGACGCACCTGATCCAGGTAATGCTGGCGGAGGGAAAAGGTTTAGTTAAATAAATAGCTATTAGTAACCCCTGGTAATAGTTCGTTTAACTTTCTTAATTACATTTTTTATGTTGAAGTATGGATGGGTTACGCTCACGTTTTGCATGTGCGCATTATTAACCTTCGGCCAAACATCATTGAAGGTCGCGGTAAAGACACTCGACCAAAAACCACTTATTGGCGCAACCGTTGAGCTGCAAGGTCTCACGCAATCGACAAACGATGAGGGTATCGTTACCTTCAACAACCTACGCGCGGAATCAGCCACGCTTAAAGTTCGTTATGTGGGTTACGGCGCATTCGCCAAGCATATCAACCCTACACAGGAGAATAGCATCCAAGTTGTTCTACAGCCTAACCATCGTATTACAGGCGAAGTATTGGTCATGGCCACCCGCGCCACCGAAAACTCCGCTACCACCTTCAAGAACATTTCGAAAGAAGATTTGCAACGCACCAATCTTGGACAAGACATCCCGTTCCTGTTGGATCAAACACCTTCCGTCGTTGTCGGATCAGACGCTGGAGCAGGCATTGGCTATACCAACATGACTATCCGCGGATCGAACAATCAACGAATTAACGTCACCTTGAACGGCATCCCGCTTAACGATGCGGAAAGCATGGGCTCTTTCTTCGTTAATTTACCCGATTTTGCCTCGAGTACGGAAAGTATCCAAATTCAACGTGGTATAGGAACATCCACCAATGGTGCCGGAGCCTTTGGTGCCTCCCTAAATATACAGTCCGATGGGCTAGAAACCAGCCCCTACGCCGAACTGAACAATACATTTGGATCCTACAATACTTGGAAAAACACGGTAAAAGTCGGATCAGGACTGATAAACGACAAGTTTGCTTTCAATGGACGTCTATCGCGGATAAGCTCCGATGGATATATAGACCGTGCAACATCTGATCTAAAATCATTCTATTTTGATGCTGGATATTATGGTGCGAAGCATCAGCTGAAGGCCACGATTTTCTCGGGTAAAGAGAAAACCTACCAAGCTTGGGATGGCGTACCGGAAGAACTATTGGAAACCAATCGCCGATACAATGGATTCGAGTATGCAAACCAAACAGATAATTACACGCAAACGCATCACCATCTACATTACAACTACTTTGCTTCAGCGCAAACGACGCTGAATGTAGCCCTGCACTACACACGTGGAAAGGGTTATTATGAAGAATATAAAACAGGGCAATCCTTCGGCGGCTACGGCCTTGCCCCCATCAACATCCGCGATACCACAATCAACAGCACCGATTTGATCAGGCAACGTTGGTTGGACAATCATTTTTATGGTACTGTCTTCTCCTTGAGCCATAAAGTCAACGAGCGCCATAGCTTTATTTTTGGTGGGGCTGCCAATCAATATCGTGGCGACCATTATGGAAACGTCATTTGGGCACAATACGCCTCGAACAGTCAGTTGGGCGATAAATATTACTTCAATGACGCCGAGAAGAACGATATCAATGTGTATGGTAAATGGAATGGGCAGTTTGGCAATCTTCACCTCTACACCGATCTGCAATATCGCTTTGTGGATTACACGTTTGAAGGTTTTGATCACAATAGGCAACTTGCAGACGTCAACGTCAAGCACCATTTCTTCAATCCGAAGATAGGTGCTACATATACGCTTTCCTCACGGGCCAATTTCTACAGCTCGTATGCCTATGGCAGCAAAGAACCTGTTCGCGACGACTATGTCGCCTCCTCAGCCAATGCACGCCCTAGAGCCGAAAAGATGCACAACGTGGAAGCAGGCTATCGCTTACGAACCGAGCATGTAAACATCGGCGCCAATGCTTACGGAATGTTCTACAAGGATCAGTTGGTATTGACCGGCGAAATAAATGATGTAGGAGGCTCCATTCGGGAGAATGTGCCGGACAGTTACCGTATAGGCCTTGAACTGGATGCTGCTTGGAAAATATCCCAGCAATTTCTATGGAAAGCTACGGCAGGCTTAAGCGAGAACAAGATTAAAAATTACACGGAATACTTAAGTGTTCTTGATGAAAACTGGGAAGCAACATCGGCTCCGCAGGTAGAAAAGCAATACCGATCAACAAATATTTCCTTCTCACCATCGGTCATCCTCTCGAATGAATTTTCGTATCGGCCGATAGCGCCATTGGAACTCGCGCTTGCCAGCAAGTATGTATCTAGACAATATCTAGACAACACCAGTTCCGTGGATCGTAGTGTTGCCCCATTCTTTGTCAATAATCTACGTCTACGTTATGGATTTTCGCTTTTAGGCATCCAACAAATCGATGCCAACCTCGCTGTTAACAATATTTTCAACGAAAAATATGAATCCCATGGATATACCTATGGCGGTATCTCCGAGGCTGATGGATCACGACTATTTGGAAACGCCTATTACCCACAGGCCGAAACGAACATTTTATTCGGCTTAAACATCAGATTTTAGGTTGTCGAGATCCCAGAAAAATGCCTTGTTAGTTTTAGCAAGGCATTTTTTCTACAGCATGCAGCAAAAGCCAGAGAGATACCATTCCTCTTACGAAAACTCCGTTTGATTTTCCATGGCTGACTTTTTAATTTCTACTTTTTAATTTTTACTTTGCAAACCATGAGAGCAGTAATACAACGCGTCACACAAGCTAGCTGCACTGTCGACGATACATGCACCGGAGCGATTGAGCTTGGCCTACTCGTACTATTGGGCGTTGAAGAAGACGACAACATGCAAGACTTAGAATGGCTAGCTCAAAAATTGGTCAACCTACGCATATTTTCCGATGAAGCCGGCTTAATGAATAAATCCATCCAAGATGTCCATGGCAATATCTTATTGATTTCTCAATTCACCCTATTTGCACAAACCAAAAAGGGTAACAGACCATCTTTTATACGTGCGGCAAGACCCGCCACTGCGGAGCCTCTATATAAAACGATGGGCGAAATGCTCAGCACGTTACTGCACAAAAAAGTACAGATGGGTATTTTTGGTGCCGACATGAAAATAGACCTACGCAATGACGGGCCTGTCACCATCATTATGAACACGAAAGACAAGGATAATTTTTAACTATCAACGAATAGAACATGACTATAAAAGAAGCCCAAGACCTTATCGATAAATGGATTAACAGTACTGGAATCCGTTATTTCAATGAACTTACCAACACGGCTATACTGATGGAGGAAGTCGGTGAAGTTGCCCGCATCATGGCCAGAAAATATGGCGAGCAATCTTTTAAAAAATCGGATGAGCAAGTAGATTTGGCCGATGAAATGGCCGATGTGCTATTCGTACTGATGTGCTTAGCCAACCAAACGGGCATCGATCTGACTGAAGCCCTCACAAAAAACCTGCAAAAAAAATCTATTCGAGATGCAGAAAGGCACAAGAACAATGAAAAACTAAAGCGTTAATGATTATTCAATAACGTGAAGCGTCGTCCGACAGATTATTTAAACTCAATCTCTGCGAAAAGTGGTAAATGGTCGGAAGCATCGCTCGCGATAGTGTTATATGCTTTCCAGATAAACTTACAGTGTTTCCCAACCATGATATAGTCGATCTCCGATTTGGCTTGCTGGTTGGGATGGGTTGGCCCATTCGTATCTGTATTTCGACTGAAGTATGTGTCTAGAACGTTGATAGCCGGACTCTTCGGCTCGGCGTTTAAATCGCCCACCAAAATAAGCGGTCGATCATACCAATCGCCCAGCTCGTTGATGTATCCCGCCTGAGCCACCTTATTTTTTTCAGACAGATCTAGGTGTGTATTCGCAAAGGATATCGTTTTTCCTGTGGGCAAAGCCACATCGACGATAGCCAATGACCTGTTCTCTCCAGCTTCGGGCATGGGAAGTTCGTAACGCCGGTTTCCGATGATCTTATATTTGGAAAGAATCAACGTCCCGTATTCGCCTCCGTCGTAATCGATTCCTTTTGAAAAGAAGTAATACATTCCCGTAAGCTGCGCGAGTTGATGTGCCTGGTCGACCAGCTGCGAGCGCGGAATACGCACATCGACCTCCTGCATCCCCACGAGATCAGCACCAGAATCGAGAATCACCCTGGCTATCGCATCCAAATCAATTTTATCCGATACCGCTGGTGGGTTTCCATGGTGAATATTGTAGGATAAAATTCGAACGCGCTGTCCAAACACCGTAGCTATACAACATAAAAACGCGAAAGAAAACATGATCTTTTTCATAAGTCTTTATTTAGGGTGGATAATAGACATCATTCTTCGCCTAAAGTTACCAAACTATCTACGAAAACCGAGGATTTAAATAAAAAATTGATTCACGCGGAACAAGCCTTTTCAATTATATTTACGTTATGAAAAGATTTTCCTCCTTATTGCTTGTTCTGTTCTTCATCAGTTCCTGTCAAGTTCGTCAAAACGAACAGCAGGCGCAGAAGAGCAAAGAGTTTGAAAACGGGGCCGTTGTTACCGCGCATCCCCTAGCCTCCGAAGTGGGCAATACCATTTTAAAAGATGGCGGCAATGCTATCGACGCCGCTATTGCGGTACAGTTTGCCCTTGCTGTTGTTTATCCCAATGCCGGTAATATCGGTGGTGGTGGCTTTATGGTTTACCGTAGCCATAGTGGCGAGGTAACGTCGCTAGATTTTCGAGAGAAAGCTCCAGCAAAGGCTCATCGCGACATGTATCTCGATAGCCTAGGTGAACCTATCACCACATTAAGCCTAGACGGCCATCTTGCTGCTGGCGTTCCGGGATCGGTAGCTGGTATGGAAGAAGCGCACAAAAAGTATGGAAGCTTACCGTGGTCAGCCTTATTGGCGCCGGCCGTAGCACTTGCGGAAAAAGGTTTTGCACTTACCGAACAGCAGGCTAACGAGTTTAACGAGATGCAAGCGCATTTCAAGAAATTAAACAAAAATGGCGCCGCCATCATCCGCGATGCACCTTGGAAAAAAGACGACATTTTTGTGCAGCAACAACTTGCAGGTACTTTAAAGCGTATCGCCACATCAGGTAGCGCAGGATTTTACAGTGGAGAAACAGCAGCGCTGATTGTTGCGGAAATGAAGCGTGGCAACGGCATCATATCCGAAGCCGATCTTTCTAACTACCGTGCAACATGGCGAAAACCAATCGTAGGTACCTATAAAGAATACAATATCATCTCCATGCCCCCACCTTCCAGTGGTGGCATCGCCTTGCTAGCGCTGCTACAGTCGGTCGAAAAATATCCTTTAAAACAATGGGGATATCAATCCGACAGTACTGTACGCGTTATGGTAGAAGCCGAGCGACGTGTCTACGCCGATCGGGCAACACACCTTGGAGATCCTGATTTTTATGATGTCCCCGTTGCTTATCTTACCGATAAAGCACTAAACCAAGCGCGCATGAGCAAAGTTAATTTGCAAAAAGCTACACCGAGCGACCAAGTAAAAGCAAGCAAATTCCCGGGTTATGAATCAGAAGAAACCACGCATTTCTGTATTGTAGACAAAGAAGGTAATGCCGTTTCGTTGACCACTACCTTAAACGGATCCTACGGCGCCGGAGTATGGGTAGATGGTGCAGGTTTCCTACTGAACAACGAAATGGACGATTTTTCAGTAAAGCCCGGAACCCCCAATCTATATGGACTTCTTGGCGGTAAGGCAAATGCTGTAGAGCCTGGCAAACGTATGCTCAGCGCGATGTCGCCTACCATCGTTGAAGAAAATGGTAAGCTTAAGATGGTGATTGGAACACCAGGAGGCTCCACCATCATCACATCGGTTTTTCAGGGTATATTAAATGTGCTGGAATTCGACATGGATGCCCAAGCTTCTGTTTCTTCTCCACGTTTTCATCATCAATGGAAACCCGACCGCATTGATATTGAGGAAGGAGCCATTCCGGAAGATGTCCGAAAAAGTTTAGAAAAAGACGGATACACCTTATACAAACGAGGTAGTATTGGCCGCATGGAAAATATTATTGTTCTGCCCAATGGAAAGCTTCAAGCCGGAGCAGATCCGCGTGGAGACGATTTTGCAGCAGGCTATTAACGCTGCAAAAATCTAATTGCTGATAGGCGGAGGTGTATATGCTAAAACCCCTCCGCTTATTGTTTTAAGTTATTCCAAAAAGCGATTATCAATCTGCTTATTTGCCTTGGCGCCCAGCGCCTTTAGGTTTTCTATTTTTCGAACCACATTTCCGGCGCCTGTGGAAAGCTTTTTCATTGCATCCTGATGCTTTTCCGCAGCCCGTTGTATATGTGTTTCCACTTGCTGCATATCCTGTAGGAAGCCGACAAATTTATCGTATAAGGCCCCCGCTTCTTTGGCAATCTGCAGCACGTTTCTGTTCTGCCGTTCCTGTACCCAGATGCTGGCAATGGTTCGTAAAGTTGCCAACAGAGTTGATGGACTTACGATAACCACACGTCTATCCCATGCGTCCGAAAACAAATCCGGCTTTTCGCGTACGGCAACGCTCAGTGCCGACTCAATCGGCATAAACAGTAACACAAAGTCGGGAGAGTGAATACCATAAAGATCTTGGTAATTCTTAGCCGACAGATCGCGCACATGACTTTCTATAGACTGCACATGTTGTTTCAAGAAGGCCACCTGATCAGCTTCCGCTTCGGCATTCACCCATCGCTCATAAGCCACCAATGAAACTTTGGAATCCACAATCAGATGCTTATCCTCGGGCAGTAAGATAATGGCATCTGGAATTTTCCGTGCTTCCTCATCCTTGAACACCGATTGCAGGATATACTCCTGATCTTTGATCAATCCGGATCGCTCCAGAACCCGCTCCAATATAATTTCACCCCAATTGCCCTGCTTTTTGGTATCGCCTTTTAAGGCATTTGTCAGGTTGTTTGCTTCATGTTTGATCAGCATACTTTGCTGCATCAACTGCTCCACAACACCTTTAAGCACATTTCGCTCCGCGGCTTCTTGTTGGTAAGTGCGTTCCACCTTCTCTTCGAAGGTCTTGATTTTCTCTTTCAAGGGATTGAGAATCTGATCCATCTGCTGTTGATTCAGTGCGGTAAACTTTTGCGTCTTCTCCTCTAGAATCTTATTGGCCATGTGCTGAAACTGCAGATTGAATTGTTCCCTCAAGCGTAAAATCTCTTCCTGCTGTGCCTGAAACTTCTCTTGTTGGGCTTGCAAAAAAGCATTCGTCGCTTCTAACGTTCGCTCAAGTGCAGCTCGTTCGCTTCGTTCACGCTCCAAAAGCATCTCCTGCTGTACTTTTGTTTCGGACAGCAGGCGTTCCCTTTCCGACACTTTCACGAGTTCCATTTGAGCAGCATTACGCTGCTCAATTAGCTGCGTTGCATCTGCTTTAGGAACTTTCTGCGCATTGGAGCGCACCAAGGCCAGCATACCTAGGACCAATAGGCCAATTATAACAATCAAGAATATTTCCATGAAAAAGAAAGATCAGTGGAAGCTCTCCCCTAGCGTTGATACAAGCAGAAGGCTTCCTGATAAATAAAGACTATTGCAACTTCTGATGGGTTTTCCACCAAAGATCAGGCATATCACCATCTACGGCCTGCTGATAGTCTTGGTAACGACAGGGAACCCAATAATAGCGTTCATTGATCGATTTGGATCCAAAATAAGGAACCTGCATCCACCAACGATCCGACTTCTTGCTTTTCACAAAAACGAGCTCGTAATCATCGTTCTCTAGGGTAGTCCGGTAAACGATGTACGCCGATTTAGGAATCAGCGGAGCATCATTTTTACGGTTATAAAACCCATCTACAAAACACCAGATCATCTGCGCGACAAGGCTCGCCGTGTGCCCCATTGGATCAAAGGTTGGATTATATTCATAAAAACCTATTGAGGAACATTTATCGGACATACCCGCATAGCGTGCCAGCTGACAGGCCTCATCTCCGTATAGTCCATTTGGATTAGCATTGGCGTTACCCGGAGCTTCAGAAGCACGAATAGCACCGATATCAAAACTCAACATATCCGCCGCTCGGATCAGCGGCTCCGCCTGATCCAACTTACCCGTCATCATGCCTATGCGCATCGTGTTAAAGAACAATTTGTCGTACATATTGATGGACTCCTTACTGACTAAGTACGTTTGGTAAGCCAAATTGCTTAAATTGAATAGATAATCGGGCTGATGAAGGATAATATGATTGAGGTAGGTATGCGCATTCAATTCCGTGTTTTCCGCATTATCTTGATCGAGGTCAAATTTTGCATCGATAACAGCCACTTCTACACGCTGTTCCAAGCCCTCGTAGGCCGTATATTGTGCATAGGTAAGGTCTTGTCCTCCGCCAATAATAATCGGCAATATATCCTGCTTGACCAACTCCTCTACCACGGTCTTCAATGCGATATAAGTGTCACGCACGGTTGCTCCCGCTTGTATATTACCTAGATCAGCGATACGCATGCTGTAATCACCTTGATAAAGATTGTAGAAATACTTGCGGATAGCATTCGGCGACTTTTTTGTTCCGGCATTATTAACCGCTCCGCGTTCCTCTTCCACGCCTATTAACACCAAATGGGGCTTCGTATCTGGATTTTCCAAATCGGGAAAAGTATCTTCGTATGCCTGGACAACCTGCCCAAACTGCGAGTTGTAAAAGTTGGGTCCGGAACAGAATTCCAGCGTAGATATCGGCGTAAAAAAATCAGCTAAAGACATCGTATAGTTGGTATAAAGTAGTACAAAAACAGAAACAACACCCTCTGTGGTTCACAAATATGCATTTAAAATACTTCTTTCGAAAGAAAAAACAATCCACAATCTGTTAATATCCCATCCTGCTGAGCGCAATGAAAGTCTCGTTAATACTATTCCGTGAAACGATTTGGATACCAATCCGCAATCTTCTATCTTTGGAAAGAACAAATTTTTCAACGACAACTTAGCAAGTGGTACTCGTAACAGGTGGAACAGGTTTTTTGGGATCAACCTTGATCAAACTATTAATTGACCAAGGTATCGCGGTACTCGCTATCAAACGTGAGCAGTCCATTATCCCGGAAAGTCTTCGCTCCTCGTCCTTGGTCAATTGGGTCGATGCCGATATCACCGATTACTTCGCTTTATCTGAAGCGTTTGCTGGGGTAACGAACGTTTACCACTGCGCCGCAAAGATTTCCTACCAACCTTCCGAACATGCCGCTATGTTACATGCTAATATCGAGGGCACCAAGCATATCGTCAATCTCTGTTTGGAACATGGCGCTCGTTTGCTGCATGTCAGCTCCATAGCTTCGCTCGGCGTCAGCAAAGACGGAGAGCTCATTTCCGAAGACAGCAAATGGGACGACGGCGCGGACAACTCCAAGTATGCGATTTCCAAATACGAAAGCGAAATGGAAGTATGGCGCGGTATTGTCGAAGGGCTCGATGCGGTGATTGTTAATCCATCGGTGATCATGGGTATAGGCTCGGGCATTAAGGGCTCGGGTGTAATTTTCAATATGGTGCAAAAAGGCCTTAAGATCTATCCTCCGGGTACGGTGGGCATCGTAGATGTGGAAGATGTCGCTCAGGTCATGATGATCTTAATGGACAAAACAGAAATTTCTGGGGAGCGCTATATTTTGAACAGCGAGAATCTAAGCAACAAGCAGCTGCTAGAACGCATTGCCAAGCTGCTGGACAAACCAGCGCCTACCATGGAGGCCAAACCTTTTATGCTAGGCATTGCATGGCGGGTTGCAAAACTTGTCGCCCTGATAAAACGCGAACGTCCTTCACTTACACGCGAGGCAGCAATGGCTTCGGCTTCAAAATTGGCTTACTCCAATAAGAAGATCGTAGACAGCACCGGATTCCGGTTCAAACCCCTCAATGCAACGCTGGAGGAAGTAAGTCGACTATTTTAAACCTTAACCATAAATCAAATACTGTGAAAAATTATTACATCATTGATTTCGACAGTACCTTTACTCAAGTTGAAGCGTTGGATGAGCTAGCGCGTATATCCTTGGAAAACCATCCCGATCGGGAGGCTATCTATCAAAAGATAGAAGATTATACCAACCTAGCAATGGAAGGAAAAATCTCGTTTAGAGAGAGCTTAACAGGGCGAGTGCAGTTATTGAATGCCAATAGATCCCACTTGGATAAACTGGTATCCCATTTAAAAAAGAAAGTATCGCTTTCCTTTGGTAGAAACAAAGAGTTCTTCCGGAAGAATGAAGATACGGCTTGGATTGTTTCGGGAGGTTTCAAGGAGTTCATCACTCCTGTTGTGACACCTTACCATATCAAAAAAGAGAACATTTACGCGAACACCTTCAGGTTTGACGAGGAAGGCAACATTATTGGGTACGATGAGAGCAATCCCCTTTCGGATGAAGGAGGAAAAGTCAAGCTATTGAAAGAGCTGAAGATAAATGGCCGCATATTCGGGATTGGTGATGGATACTCCGATTTCCAATTGAAAGAGTCGGGTTTGATCGAGAAATTCTTCGCCTTTACGGAAAACATCTCCCGTCAAAGTGTGACAGAGAAAGCCGACCATATTACGCCAAGCTTCGACGAATTCCTTTACGTTAACGATCTTCCTCGTGCCATATCTTATCCTAAAAACAGGATTTTATGCCTGATCATTGGTGATGTTCCTGAAATTGCCGTTCATATTTTGAAGAGAGACGGTTTTTCTGTCCGCACAAAAGATACCTTCGAAGAGAAATACATCAAAGATGTAGGTATGTTGTTGTTGGCCGACGGTATTACTATTGACAACGAACAGCTCGCACGTGCAGACAAGCTAAAAACTATAGGCTATTTGGGCGATGTCAAGGGGCATGTAAGCCGCAGCACCTGCACCGAGAAAGGTATCGTGGTGTTTGATGATAAAAAGCTAAAAAAACGCAATGCCGAGTTCATCCCGAGGCGGATGGCCGATTTTATCAACAACGGTGATACGGCAATGAGTCGAAATTTCCCAAACCTTACCTTACCACGTTTAAGCCACGCGCACCGATTGCTGCATATTCACCAGAATGTCCCGGGCATTATGGCGCAGATAAACAACGTGTATGCAGAGAATCAAATCAATATCATCTCACAGTTTCTGATGACGAAAGGCGATATTGGTTATGCAGTGACCGATATACATGCTGCCTACGATAAGAACCTCCTGAAGCAGCTTAAGCAGATCGATAACACGATTAAATTTCGGATACTGTACAAGTAAAAAAACTCCCGATGCAGCTTTCGCACATCGGGAGTTTTCTATTCTTCAACAGCCTTCCAACTACAATGGTATTGACGACGAAAAACGGTAGATTTTCTTTGGCGTCACGAGCATGTCCAAAGGAATGTCAAAAGCGTCAATGTCATCGATTTTTTCGATAGGGTCGAAGTAGGAAATACCGATTTTCACACAGTCTGGTCTACATTGGGCCAGAAAACGATCATAAAAACCTTTACCATAGCCCACACGATTTCCTTTACTATCGGCAACTAGCAAGGGAATCAAGACGAAGTCCAACGCACTTTCTGCGATCCGCTCTCCTTCTACTGGCTCCACGATACCCCAAGCATTCTCCTGCAAAACAATACCTTCACGCATCAGGAAGTGCTCCATGGAGAAATTACTAGGATTAGTCCGGCTAAGGACAACTTTAGCGCTCGGATATTCTTGCTGTAGAAAACGTATAAAACGCCAAGTATCCGGCTCATTCTGCCGTAAGATCGGCAGGAATACATGCAAGTAGCCGTCAGCAGGCCACGAGAGAGTCCGTAGATGTTGCAAGATCGCATCATTCCAGTCATTAAGCTCCGTGCTGCTCAGCGCCTTTCGCCGTTTTTTATACTGTTCCCTGATTGTCGCTTTGTCCATATCAAAAAAAACGGTCCTGCGCCCGAAAGCAAACAAGACCGAATAATCAACCTAAACCTAAATCCTTATTTTACACGCTCGATATAATCGCCAGTGCGTGTATCTACTTTTACTCTATCTCCTTGATTGATGAACAACGGCACACGAATTTCAACACCCGTTTCTACCGTCGCGCTCTTTAACGCGTTGGTCGAGGTATCACCTTTTACAGCCGGTTCCGTATATGTTATTTCCAATTCCACCGTTGCAGGAGCCTGCGCCATAATAGGTTCTTCGCTTTCAAAAGCGATGATCACGTTCATTCCTTCTTTTAGGAAACGCGCAGTATCACCAAACAAAAACTTAGGAATATTAAACTGCTCATAAGTATTATTATCCATCACGACGAAAAAGTCACCTTCATCGTAAAGATATTGGTAGTCATTTGTTTCTACGCGAGCAATCTCCACATCTTCGTCTGTCCTAAAACGGTATTCTACCAATTTTCCACTACGGATGTTGCGCATACGCGCTTGATAAAATGCACGTAGGTTTCCGGGAGTACGGTGAATAAACTCTTCAACGGCTACCAATTCTCCATTAAAACGGAGTATATTTCCTGATTTTACTTCAGATGCTTTTGACATAACAATCTATTTGAATTTTAGCGATACAAAACTACGAAATATAAGGGTTTAAAAAAAACGGAGCCAATTATTTATAGGCGAGCATATTAATGGATTCCTCGCAAAAGGCATATTCTTTCTCTTGGTTCGACCCAACGATAACGATACGATTATCGTGGCTTGTCTGCGCGACAAGATCAAGGTACCACTGCTCCCCCGCGACATCCAAATTATTGGTAGGCTCATCTAGCAGGAGCAGCATACTATCCGAGCAACAAGCTAATGCCAGTTTCACCCTTTGCTTCATTCCCGATGAGAAAAAACGAAGCTCCTTATCCACCGCCTTTTCGAGGTTAAGCAGTGCCAAGACGCGTTCCATATCATAGCTGGGAAGGAAAGGCTTAAACTTAAAATGGAAGGATATCATCTCCCGAAGGGTGAACTCCTCTATTAGTTCGAGATAAGGGGCAGCTACTGCTACTTCGCGAAACCACGCATCCACAGCAGTAGCTGCCCCTTCTTTTGTTTGATATACAATCTGGCCTTCACTGGGTGACAAGCTGGCTGCAAGCACCTTCAAAAAAGTAGATTTACCAGAACCGTTCGGCCCCAGCACCGCATATTTCTTGCCCAATGAAAAGGTATAATCTATGTGGCGAAAGATCCACTCCCTGTTATACCGTCTGCCTAAGTCTTGTAAAGTTATACTCAATAAACGCGCTATTAAAGTGAAGAATTACGTCCCTGATTAAACCCCTTGATAACACCACGATTAGAATTCCGTACGAAAGACAAAATCTCATCCCGCAATTCAGTAGGTGCAAATTCGGCTTCGATCAGATCCAGCGCTTTAGTCAGGTTTCTGTTCTGCACGAATAGCACACGGTAGATATCCTGAATTTCCGTAATCTGCTCTGCCGTGAAACCCCGACGTCGTAGACCTACAGAATTGATACCCGCATAGGAAATCGGCTCACGCGCTGCTTTGATAAATGGCGGCACATCCTTACGAACAAGCGTACCACCCGTTACGAAAGCGTGAGAGCCAATCTGACAAAACTGGTGCACAGCAACCATACCAGCAAGCACCACATAGTCGCCCACCGTAATATGTCCGGCCAACGTGCTCGAGTTGGAGAAGATACAGTTGTCGCCAACAAAGCAATCATGTGCGATATGGCTGTAAGCCTGAATAAGGCAATTTTTTCCGATCACCGTTTTGTAACGGTCTTTGGTACCACGGTTGATGGTGACACACTCCCGTATGGTGGTGTTGTCTCCAATTTCTGCGGTGGTCACCTCGCCTTCAAATTTCAAGTCTTGGGGTTCGCCAGAGATCACGGCTCCCGGAAAAATACGGCAGTTTTTGCCTATCCGAGCGCCATTCATGATCGTCACATTGGAGCCGATCCAAGTTCCTTCACCAATCTCGACATCCTTATAGATCGTCGTGAATGGCTCGACCACCACATTTTGAGCGATTTTCGCCTCAGGGTGGATGTATGATAACGGTTGTATCATGTTAATTACCTTTTACTTTTACAATTTGGGCCATCAATTCGGCCTCACTTACTACCCTATCGCCAACCATGCCGACCGCTTTCATGCGTGCGATGCCTCGACGGATAGGCTCCAGCAACTCACAGTTGAATATAATTGTATCCCCTGGCGTTACCTGATTCTTAAAACGGGCATTTTCGATTTTTAGGAACAGTGTCAACCAATTTTCTGGATCAGGAACAGTGTTCAACACCAAGATACCACCGGTTTGTGCCATGGCTTCTATTTGCAGAACCCCTGGAAAAACAGGTGCTCCCGGAAAGTGCCCCATAAAAAGATCTTCATTCATGGTCACATTCTTCAGTCCCACGACGTGGGTTTCCGATAGTTCCAAAATCTTATCTATCATCAAAAATGGCTGTCGATGCGGCAATATGTTCATAATCTGAACCGTGTCGTACACCGGCGTCATATTTGGGTCGTAAACCTTCATATTCTTGCGGTTTTTATCTCGTTTTATTTGGGCTTTTATTTTTTTGGCAAAAGCAGCATTTGCAGCATGGCCAGGACGAGCAGCCATAATATGCCCTTTCAACGGACGACCTACCAAGGCCAAATCGCCGATCATATCCAGCAGCTTATGTCGCGCTGGCTCGTTCTGATAGCGTAGTTGAATATTATTCAGGATACCTTCATTGGCTACTTCCACGGTTTTATTGAACAGTCCGGACAACTTATCCAACTCTTCCTTACTCACCTCTTTATCCACGATAACGATAGCATTCGACAAATCGCCACCTTTTATCAGGTTGTGGTTCAGCAAGCTTTCCAGTTCATGTAAAAAGCAAAACGTACGTGATGAAGATATTTCACTTTGAAATTCCGAAATATTACTGATTGCCGCGTGTTGGCTACCCAATACCGGTGAGTTGAAATCGATCATACAGGTCAACCGATAACCGTCTAGCGGCATGGCGATAATTTCCACCTTGCGATCTTTTTCTACGTACGCAATATTATCCTTGATTTCATAATAGTCGCGATCTGCCTCTTGGTCTACAAAGCCAACCTCCAGCAACTTCTCCACGTAAATCTTTGAACTACCGTCCAAAATAGGCACCTCAGGGCCGTCAATCTCGATCAGCACATTATCAATCTGCAAGCCCACGAAGGCTGCCATCAGGTGTTCGATCGTGCTCACCGAAGCACCATTCTGCGTGATAGTCGTCCCACGGGATGTATCCGACACATTGTCGGCATCTACCGCTACGATGGGCGATCCCGCGATATCTACTCTTTTGAATTTAAACCAATGAAACTCTGGAGCGGGCTTTAAGGTCATGTTCACAATTTTCCCCGTGTGCAAGCCTATTCCCGATATCGCTATTTCGGACGAAATCGTCCTTTGTTTCACATTCATATCTAACATATACTATTTAGCAAAATTATCGCGTTTCGTCATCCAATTTCTTCAGCCTCGCCTCAACTTCCGCCAATCGCTGCTCAAGGGCAGGTAGCTTTCCATACAAAACCTGCGATCGTAAGTTACTACTGTAAGGCATTGCCGGAGAACCGCCCCATTTTTTGTTTTCTTGTCCAATAGACCGGTTAATACCAGACTGCGCCTGTACCTGCGAACCCGAGGCAATCTGAATATGACCTACGATACCTACTTGTCCACCTAAAATGACCTGTTCGCCAACTT
This sequence comes from Sphingobacterium bambusae, assembly GCF_033955345.1. Taxonomy (NCBI): domain Bacteria; kingdom Pseudomonadati; phylum Bacteroidota; class Sphingobacteriia; order Sphingobacteriales; family Sphingobacteriaceae; genus Sphingobacterium; species Sphingobacterium bambusae. Next base: position 3,426,037 of record NZ_CP138332.1, on the reverse strand, counting down.
TCGTACTACCAGAAATACCCGTCTGTGCCGCAACAACAGTGTTGGCACCGATCTCCACATTATGTGCAACTTGGATCAGGTTATCAAGCTTCACGCCTTTAGAAATCACCGTAGATCCTAAAGTAGCCCGATCAATAACTGTATTGGCTCCCACCTCTACATCATCGTGTATAATAACATTCCCTATCTGTGGAACTTTACTATACGTGCCATCTTTCTGTGGTGCAAAGCCAAAACCATCGCTCCCAACCACCACACCGCTGTGCAGCACCACGTTGGCACCGATCTTACAGTCGTAGTAGACCTTTACACCAGGAAACAGAACAGCATTATCACCGATAACGACACCATCGCCGACATAAACCTGTGGGTAAACTTTCACATTGTTACCTATCTTGACATCACGTCCTATATAAGAAAAAGCGCCAAGATAAAAATCAGCTCCTACCGTGACCGATTCATGTATAAATGAAGGTTGCTCCACACCATTGCGCTCATTGCGCAACTTATGATAGATCTTCAAGAGTTCAGAAAAAGCCAAGTAAGCATCTTTAACACGTATTAACGTCGTGTCAACAGCTTTTTGAAGTTGTAAGTCCTCATTTACGATAACAGCCGAAGCATTAGTCTGATACAGAAAATGTTCATACTTGGGATTGGACAGAAAAGCCAACGAGCCGAGAGTCCCCTCTTCGATCTTAGCCAACTGATTTACAAGAACATCCGGATCTCCCTCAACGTACCCGCCTAATAATGTTGCTATTTGATTTGCAGTAAATTGCATCTTACAAATGTATACTTTTTCTTAATTATATTTTACCATTTTGTTAACCTTCGTACAATGGAAAGCCAATCTCTTTAGGATAGGAAATGGCATATTTCTCTACCCTTTTCGCCAAAGCCACTAGATTTGACAGGTCAGACGCTTCGGTAATATCCTGAACGCTACCCATTTTATTCAAAATCTTGATATTATTGTAGCTGGCATCATATGCACTGTTTTGAATCGTTTGTGTGAACACAAAATAATCCACTTCGTGATCATCCAGCGACAGATTTTTTTTCACCTTTTCCTTTACAAATGCAATTTCTTGCTCCGAAAAAGGCGTATTCCTAAGTTCTGTACGCAACAAATCACGGTTCATAAGCCGCTTGCAAAGCATCCCAAGAATACGGTCATCTGCATATACCCAATCTTTGACGGCCGACATGATATCCATATCGTCCAAACGGGTGAACCACATCAGGTGATCTGGAATCTCCAAAAAATTATGAATATCGATCTTATTCTGCAAAAAGTGCTGCAACGCCTTGGTGGCGAACATTTGCTCCCCCTGCATACTTAATTCTTTCGCACGGTACAAAATTTTGATCAGCATCTGTTCTGCACCAATTACGGTCTTATGCAGGTAAACTTGCCAATACATCAACCGCCTAGCAATCAGAAATTTCTCTACTGAATAGATCCCCTTCACTTCCACCACAAGATTTTCGTCCTGTACATTCAACATCTTGATAATGCGGTCGAAGGAAATAACGCCCTCCGAAACACCTGTAAAGAAGCTGTCGCGATTCAGGTAGTCCATGCGATCGGTATCCAGTTGGCTAGATATCAGCTGATGAAAAAATTGACGGTGATACTGGTCGTTGAAAATCGTGATGGCCAAGCTCAGTCGGCCTTTAAATTCCTCATTCAACTTATCCATGAGGAGCGCCGAGATCATCTCGTGCGATACGCCTTCTACAAGCGTATGTTCCAAGGAATGTGAAAACGGGCCGTGTCCCACATCATGAAGCAGAATAGCCGCCAAGGTGGCTTCCTCCTCTTCGGGCGTAATGGCCACGTCCTTGCTGCGCAAGGTATCGAGCGCGAGACAGGTCAAGTGCATGGCACCAACGACATGCTGAAAGCGGGTGTGTAGTGCCCCCGGATAGACCAAGTGCGTCATACTGACCTGTTTGATATAACGCAGCCGCTGTAGAAAGGGATGCTGGATAAGATCAAAAATAAAAGCCGACGGAATTGAAACAAATCCGTAAACGGGGTCGTTGATTATCTTTTTCTTATTCAATTTTCGGCAGCCTTTTATTTATTGTTATTTTTGATAGCACTCCTTTCCCCGCGTATTATTCGTCTAAATTAGCGCAAAGATAAGGAGAATGAAGTTAATTAATGTTAAAAATAAAAGTATTGGCGCCCCATTTGGCTATTTTGTGGCAAGTTCGATAACTACACTTTTTCCGAACCTACCTATAACAAAGGGATTCTCCGAAGAAGAAGAAACAGCAAACACATGATCAATAAAATACATATACTTTGGGCCGATGATGAGATAGAATTTCTTAGACCGCACGTTATGCTGCTGGAAGAGAAAGGCTATCGTGTAAAAACGGTAAACAACGGCAACGATGCGGTTGAAGCTTTCCAAAACGAGCCCTTTGATCTGGTATTTTTAGATGAAAACATGCCCGGAAAAACCGGATTGGAAACATTGGCCATCTTAAAGACTATAAATCCTACTATTCCGACGGTGTTGGTTACCAAAAATGAGGAAGAGCACCTCATGGAGGATGCCATCGGCTCCAAGATTGATGATTATCTCATCAAACCCGTAAATCCGAAGCAAATATTACTGACGATCAAGAAATTCACGGAAAACAAACGCTTAGTTAGCGAAAAGACATCGATGGCCTACCAACAAGAGTTCAGAAATCTCGGCATGACCATCAATGACGACCTCGATTTCCGGCAATGGACGGAAGCCTATAAGAAACTGATCTATTGGGAGCTCTCCTTGCAAAAGTTGGAAGATGCCGGCATGCACGAAATACTGACCATGCAGAAGGCCGATGCCAACACGTTGTTTTCCAAGTTCGTGGAGAAGAAATACATCAGCTGGATACAGAATAAAGAAGAGGGACCTGTCCAATCGCACCAGCTTTTTAAGAAAAAGGTATTCCCATCCTTGCAAGCAGAGCGGCCAACTTTCTTCTTCCTTATTGATAATTTACGCTACGACCAATGGAAAATAATTAACGAAGTCATCACGGACTATTATCGCTTGGAAGAGGAAGATGCCTATTACAGCATCTTGCCAACGGCCACGCAGTACGCCCGAAATGCAATTTTTAGCGGACTGACTCCATTGGAAATGGAACGTCGTTTCCCTGATCTTTGGCAAAATGATGATGACGAAGGAGGCAAAAACCTCAATGAAGACAAGTTCCTTGCCGACCAGATCAGTCGTCTCTACCGACGGGACATCAAGCATTCTTACCATAAGATATTGACGTTGGACCAAGGAAAAGAAATTGTAGATTCCTTGAACAACCTCATGTTGAATGACCTGAACGTCTTGGTGTACAACTTTGTCGACATGTTGTCGCACGCACGCACTGACATGGCAATGATACGGGAACTGGCCAATGACGAAAGTGCCTACCGATCTATCACCCTTTCTTGGTTCGAACATTCGCCCCTGCTAGACACCTTAAAGTGGCTCGCCCAGAGGAACGTTAAAGTCATTATTACGACCGACCACGGCACGATCCGCGTGAAACGTCCGAGCAAGATCATTGGCGACCGCAACACCAATACAAACCTGCGCTATAAACAGGGCAAAAATCTGAATTACCAAGCCAAGGAAGTGTTTGTGATTAAAAACCCGCACGATGCCCAGTTGCCCAAGTTGCATGTCAGCTCATCATTTGTATTTAGCAAAGACGACTATTTCTTTGTGTACCCTAATAACTACAACCATTTTTCCAACTATTATAATGGCACTTTCCAGCATGGCGGCATATCTTTAGAAGAAATGATCATCCCCTATGCGGTATATACGCCAAAATAGATAAATTTGAACATGGAAATCCTTGTTCATACCCTAGACGAATTACAAGCCGCCGCACAGCAGATCCTATCGGCCTATACCCACGATAGGATATTTCTGCTGAAGGGACAGATGGGCGCGGGCAAAACAACCCTCGTCAACGCGCTGTGCAAGGCCTTGAGGGTTACAGAAGCTACATCTAGCCCTACCTTCTCTATTGTAAACGAATACAGTTCAACCAGCGGCCCTATTTATCACTTCGACTTTTACAGACTGAAAAAGGAGGAAGAAGCACTTGACCTCGGTTATGAAGAATATTTTTATGCCGATGCTTTTTGTTTCGTCGAATGGCCTGAAAAGATCGAAAATCTTCTCCCCGAGGATGTACGAACCATCAGCATCGAAGTCCTATCACCAACCAGCCGAAAGATCAGCGTAGCATAAATTTCAATTTTTTTAAAAGCGGATGCAACCCTCCTCTCTTTTTGCTCGTCTTCCTTATAAAGACTAATCAACCTTGGAAAAGCAACAGTTAGAAAGCATATGGAAGAAGTGCCTAAACGGTGACCGGAAGGCACAATTTGCGCTCTATCAGCTGTTCTCCAAAAAGATGTATGCTGTTTGCCTTCGCTATGCTCCGGATGAGCAACAGGCAAAAGATATCTTACAGGTTGGTTTTATCAAGGTGTTTCAAAAAGGCGAACATTTTGAAAGCAAAGGCTCATTGGAGGGTTGGATCCGGCGGATCATGGTGCATACCGCGATCGAGCAGCACAGACGCAATCAAATGACTACCGTCGAATCTTTTGATGAAAGTCACGAAACCATTGCCGGAACGATGGATAGTACCGACAACGTGCAGTACAAGGACTTGCTAGCGCTGATACAGCTACTGCCACTTGGCTACCGCACGATTTTCAACATGTATGTGATCGATGGATATTCCCATCGTGAAATAGCGGAAAAGCTCCAGATAAGCGAGGGCAATTCAAAATCACAGTTATCCAGAGCCCGGCAGTGGCTTCAGGAGAGATTACTTAAAATGGAGGGTAAGGCATCATGAATGATGAACAATTAGACAAGCTTTTCAAGAAAGGACTGACCGACTTCGAGGTTGATCCGGGTGCAGAAATGTGGGCAAAGATAGAAGCCGAATTACCTGCGGAACCGAAGATCATTCCACTATGGAAGAGACAGGGACTTCGTTATGCAGCGGCATTGATCATATTGGGAGGATTTGCAGCGATCATTTTCCTGCAACGTAGCGAAGCACCGCAGAAATTGCAACAAATAGCCCAAACAGGTGTGCAGCAAGGTCGTATTGAAACGAATGAAAAACAACAGCAAGTTGCTGAGGCACCCAATGAAAGCCCATTGGCGCAACAAGCCGAAGCGACAAAAGTTGACAAGCGCCCAAAACAGGTGAGCCAACCGACGGTAGCGGTAGCCCAAGTAATAGAGCCAAAGCGAAGTATGCCGAAACTGGATTTACAAATCCCCGAGCTGCAGGTAGCTAAGATAGAAGCTGCACACACGGATACCTTCCCACCGACGCTGGTGAGCACACAAGTGGTGGAGGTCGAGCCCATCCGGCCATTGATCGAAAACCCAGAGGAGGAAGAATCCATGCTGGCAAATGGCCCAAAAGCGCCGGCAAAGGTGCAACAAGGCATCGTCACGGGCATTCTGAATCGAATTTCGGACGTGGTAAATCCCGACGATAGTAAAACCATACACTTTAGCAATGACGAAGAAGGATCCCTTCGAATTGACATATTTAATTCACTAGTAAAAAACCGTAAAAAAATTAGAAGATAAGCCCTATGAAAAATACATTTATATCCTACATCCTATCGACTGTTATGGTAGGTCTGCTATCAATGACATCCGTTTCCGCACAGGATAACGACAGCGACAGCACAGAAAACAAACATATGGGCTTTGAGCCAACGCTTGGAAAGAAAGACTACGATGATCGTGGAAAAGTAATTAAATATCCTCGATTCTTTGGGGGCCTGACCTTCACACGTATCGACTGGGGTTTTTCTCGACTGATCGATGATGGCAGTTTTACACTCTCGGCAGACAACCAATTTTTGGACTATAGCAAAGCCTCTAATTTTGGCTTCGATGTCGCTCAAGTTGGGCTGCGTTTTACCGACATGTTTAAGATGTATGTATCAACCGGTTTTGAATGGAACTATCTACGTCTGAAGAACGATGTAATATTAGATACTGACGCAGCGCCTTTGGCTTACGAAGAATCAACAACAGATTACCGGAAAAACGTATTTACATCCACCTATCTGCGCGTGCCCTTGACATTCGAGTTCCGTAGTCGTAAAAACCGACATGGTGACCGTGCAAAAATTGCCGTTGGTGCAATGACGGGCATCCTGCTAAAAGGTACACAGCGCTTAAAGAGCGACGAATTTGGCAAACAGAAATTCCGTGACAACTATAACCTAGCAAGCTTCCAATATGGCGCATTTGCACGAGTTGGGTACGGATCAATGGGCGTGTTTGCCAAGTATTACTTGAACGATATGTTTGAAAATAGTCCCAACCAGCAGTCTTTAAATAATTTTACCTTCGGATTAACCTTGGGATTCTAAGATCCAATCGTTCTGCCGCGACCTTAAGATATATTTATGTACTTTTGTGCCGAACAAAAAATGTTCGGCACTTTTCATTTATGGCACAAAAAAACGCTTCCTGTCAATATATCCCGAATGACACCCAACGACTGGATATTCCTTTTATTTTTGGCGAACAGCTTTCGCATACCTTCGAAGCTAAGCAGCAGGTGATCGCGGTGAACAACGTCGATTTTGGCATTTCCGAAGGAAAGATAACAGCTATTATTGGAGAATCGGGAAGCGGAAAAAGTACCTTATTGAAATTGATCTATGGGTTGTTGGAACCAAGCAGCGGAGAAGTACGCTATCAAGGCTGGCTTGTTCCTACGCGTAAGGATAAGCTCATTCCTGGGCACGATGCCATGCGCCTCGTATCCCAAGGCTTTGATGACCTCAATCTGTACGCAAAAGTATGGGACAACATTGCCTCGCAGCTGCCAAACACCAATCTGGCACGAAAAGAAAGCAAGACACGCGAAACCTTGGAGCGGCTGAAAATCGATCATTTGGCACAGCAACGTGTGGCCGACCTCAGCGGCGGCGAGAAGCAACGCGTGGCCATTGCGCGTGCCTTGATCAACGAACCGCAAGTACTGCTCATGGACGAACCATTCAACCAAGTGGATGCAGCTTTTCGCGATGCCCTACAACAAGACATTCGACATATCGTCGCCGAAACGGGACTGACCATACTATTGGTTTCCCACGACCCTACGGAAGTATTGGCCATGGCCGATGAACTTATTGTGATGAAAAACGCGAAAATCCTCGAGCAAGGATCGCCAGCGGATCTCTATTATAATCCGTCGCACAGCTACACCGCCCAGCTACTGGCAAAATGCAATATATTATCCCCGCAAGCGGCCCAGCAACTCGGCATTCAGAGTTCCTCAGCAATTGGTATTCACCAAGAGGACATCAGCTACCGTATAAATACCGAAGGCAGCTTTGAAGTACAAGACGTTCGTTTTCGTGGTTTCTACAATGAATTGATCGTGCGCCACGGGGAACTCATCCTCCACGCCATTTTGCATCCCATTATCGATATCCCTATCGGAACCCGCGTGGATATCGATATCAAACGACATCTTGTTTTTAGCAACGACCAAGATGCTTAGTGAGCCAAGCTATCTTCAATCAATTCGATAAAAGCTGTAAACTCTTCCGGCGTATAGCCTATGGATTGGTAAATAATTTTCCCTTCCTTGTCTAGCAGCACGTTTCTTGGTATCTGAGATTCGGCAAATAAGGAAAATACGTCGCGTTTGAGATCTGGAAAAATAGGAAAAGTGTAACCTGTATTTTCAATAAAGGGATCAAGTTTATCCCATCCCTCTTCCCTTGCCAAAACCATCACGGCAAAATCTTCCCGATGTCCCCAACGTTCCCACACCTCTTTTTGTAGCCTTGGTAATTCCTGGCGACAAGGTGGGCACCAAGTCGCAAAAAAGTTGATCAACACCACTTTGCCCCGCAAGGAATCGATAGACAAGCTTTTGCCTTGCTTATCGAGCACCTTAAACGATGGCACCACTTCTGTCAAAAAAACCTTCCACTCCTGCCCCTTGCCCAGCAACATACTGAAGCTAAACAGGACGATCAATACACTATTTTTCATTTTAAGTCTTTTAGCCAAGCAAACATACGATCAGACCATTTGCGTTCATCCGTCTTGTTGATCAGTCCGAAACCGTGGCCTCCCCTTTGGTACTCAAACAACATATTCGGCACAGCAACTTTATCAAGCGCAGCTTTATAACGTGTAGCGTTTTCGATCACCACAGCCTGATCATCATGGGCATGTACCAAGAAGGTAGGCGGTGTATTTTTCGTCACCTGCTCATCCAAAGAATAGTAGTGCACGTCAGATTCCTCGGCCTGCTCCCCGATCAGATTCTTCTTGGATCCCTGATGGGTGACGCCGTCTCGCATAGATATAACCGGATACACCAACACCGAAAAGTCGGGACCTAGATTGCTGTGTTTCGGATTTTCGATTTTTGCTTCATCAAAATGGTTGGACAGCGTGGCCGCAAGATGTCCACCCGCCGAAAATCCAATGACACCAACACGATCAAAAGCATACTGCTCGCGTATAAATTGCATCGCTCGTTGTGCGTCTTGCAGCGGACCAATCTTACGTACTTTCATCGTTTCATCCTTGGGCAGTCGATAGTAAAGTACAAAAGCACTAAGTCCATGTTTATTACATTCTTTGGCCACTTCGTGACCTTCATGGTTGATCGCCACATGTCCGTAACCTCCTCCGGGAATAATCAGCACAGCCTGCTTAGCACCCATTATCTCATAACGATACAAAACGGGAATATTTTCATCCCCGAGCTGTTCCTTGGATTTCGTAGCATTTGGAATAGTCTCATAAAGCGCTACTTTTTCTTGCGCCAAGGTATAGTAGTTCAGCAATACCGTCATGAAAAAAGCATAAGTAAATTTCATAGTTTATTGGTTAGCAACAATGAGGAGGTCCAAATCCTTGGACGTCAGGTTAAATTTATCGGCAATATCTTTATTGGTCAACATCCCTTGGTAAAGATAAATGGCACTGCGAATGCATTTATCCGACCAGATCATGTTGTTCATGCCTCCGCTCTCACCAATCTGCAGCAGCAGGGGCGTAAAAATATTCGTCAATGCATAGGTAGCAGTACGCGCTACGCGCGACGCGATATTAGGCACACAATAGTGGATCACATCGTACTTGCGAAAGACCGGCTTATCATGATTAGTGACCTCCGATGTCTCAAAACAGCCCCCTTGGTCGATGCTCACATCGATCAACACAGAGTTTGGCTTCATCTTGGATACCGTATCTTCAGAGATGATACAGGGAGAACGTCCATTGCTGGCACGCACAGCACCAATCACCACATCACAGGAGCGAACGGCCTTGTTCAAAACGATTGGCTGAATCACAGAAGTAAAGACGCGGCTGCCTACATTATTCTGCAAACGCCGTAGCCGGTATACCGAACTATCAAACACCTTCACCTGTGCACCCAAGGCGATAGCCGTCCGGGCAGCATATTCACCCACCGTTCCGGCACCTATAATAACCATTTCTGTCGGAGGAACACCGGTAATACCGCCCAACATCAGCCCCTTTCCATCAAATATATTGCTGAGATACTCCGCCGCAATCAAGACCGACGTAGCTCCAACAATTTCACTCATCGCTCGAACGACGGTCAAGTGCCCGCCCTCATCCTTCAGGTATTCATAGGAAAGTGCTGTGATCTGCTTTCTTATCAAGGCCTTCAAGACCTGAAGATCCATTAACGAAGGTTGGTGGGAAGACATCAGCACCTGCTTATTACGCATCATGCCAACCTCTTCCAGCGTGGGGCTTGCAATTTTTATAATAATGTCACTTTGAAAAATTTCGTTTCTATCATGACTAATACGCGCGCCCTGCTCGCTGTAATGTTGATCTAAAAAGTTTGAAGCATCGCCTGCGCCTGCCTCGATGACTACCTCATGCCCATATTCGACCAACAACGCTACCGATAGTGGAGTCAAAGGAATTCTTTTTTCTTGAAATGAAATCTCTTTAGGAACTCCTATCTTCAAGGAATTCCGGCTCTTACCAACCTGCGCTAACGCTTCCTGCGTTTGAAAAATGGCTTTATGGGCTATTTTTGACATATCATTCATAGGATCGATCTCTTCCTTTTTTAACCAGTGAAATTAAATAATTATTATTGATATTCAAGTGCAAAGAATATTAAATCCTTTTTTTTTTCTACTTTTACCTAGGTGTAACATCGTGTTAATGCAAAAATTACCTATTTTCAATCAAATTGGCATTGTCCCTAGGTGGACAATATTTCTTTTCGACCTGTCGATCGCTGCCATCGCATTTATATTTGCGTATGCGCTGTACTATTCGTTTAACCTGCATGCCTACGCTCGGTATGAATTTGCTGTAGAAATCATCTATTGCTTAGCGACAACGTCCCTCTCTTTTCTTGTCTTCAAGCTGTATTCAGGCATTGTGCGTTACACCAGTGCCGTGGACTCCATCCGTATACTATCCACGCTGCTGTTCAACATCATTATTCTCTTTGCGATCAAGCTAACGCTAATCGCATTGCATATCCCTTCGCTGTTACCGACGAATATTATTATCATTTACAGCCTTTTTGCTTTTACTGGGCTCACCACCTATCGTACACTGATCAAGATCGTTTTCCAGTACAACAAAACTAAATCCACCGAAAAGAAAAATGTCGTGGTTTATGGTGCTGGCGATCTGGGGATCGCTGTAAAACGTACGTTTGATCACGATCTTAAGTCCAATAAGTTTATCGTTGCCTATATCGATGACAACGAAAGCAAGATCGACAAATACATCGACGGCGTAAAAATATTCAAGTCTGCCGATCTTGATCGCTTGATTCAAAAGTTGGGCATTGACGAGCTCATCTTCGCCTCCCATAAAGTTGATCCGGAGAAAAAGGATGCCGTTACAGATATTTGTTTGGAACATAATGTAAACGTGCTTACGCTGCCACCAGTGAGCGAAATCATCAATGGCACGCTGTCGCCAAACCAAATCAAGAAAATCAAGATCGAGGATCTTTTGGAGCGTGCCCCTATCATCCTATCGCATGATAACATACGTGATCAAGTGGCCGGAAAGCGCATTTTAGTAACTGGTGCCGCTGGCTCCATTGGTAGCGAAATTGCCAAGCAGCTGGGACTCTTCAACCCGCAACTGATCATTCTTTGCGATCAGGCCGAATCGCCGCTGCACAATTTGCATCTTGATCTTCAGGAACGTTTTAAGAACCAATCCTACCAATCATTTATCGCAGACGTCAAAAATGAAGAGCGCATGCGTACCCTTTTTGAGACGTTCAAGCCGCAATATGTATACCATGCCGCGGCATACAAACACGTCCCGATGATGGAAAACCATCCGATAGAAGGTGTGCGCACCAATGTACTAGGCACGTTTACACTGGCCAATCTAGCGGTAGAATATCAAGTATCCAAATTTGTGTTCGTTTCTACAGATAAGGCTGTCAACCCAACCAATGTGATGGGAGCAACCAAAAGAATCGCTGAAATGTATGTACAATCGCTGAACAATCGCATCATTGCACAGAACAACGATATAAAAACGAGGTTCATCACGACCCGTTTCGGCAATGTATTGGGATCAAATGGTTCGGTGATACCACGCTTTAAGGAACAAATTGAAAAAGGTGGGCCATTGACCGTAACACATCCCGAGATTACCCGCTATTTCATGACCATTCCAGAAGCCTGCCAATTGGTTATAGAAGCTGGATGCATGGGCAACGGCGGCGAAATATTTGTATTTGACATGGGTAAATCAGTAAAAATTGTAGATCTAGCGGAAAAAATGATCAAGCTTTCCGGTTTCACGCCCTATACCGATATCGACATCAAATTTACCGGTCTTCGTCCAGGAGAGAAGCTCTATGAAGAACTGTTGAATGACCTCGAAAACACACTCCCTACCCACCATCAAAAAATAATGATAGCAAAAGTTCGTGAGAACAATTTTGACTTCGTTGATACGCAGATAAAAGCATTGTTCGGCCGCACAAAAACCAATGACAATATGGAAGTGGTAAGGCAGATGAAGACAATCGTACCGGAGTTTAAAAGTCAAAACTCTGTTTATGAACAGCTGGACAAAATAATTTCAAGCCCAACTAACTGATATAAAGCCGAGATTTTTTATTAATACTTGCAATAAACTTTTAAAAGTGTAATTTTGCGTTCCATATTTATTATACGATACTAACAGATGTCAAACACAAATGTAAATCCAACAGAACCTAAAAAGTCATCAGGTTCATTTTTTCAGGACAATCAAAAAAGCATAACCTTTATTGTTGGCGGTATCATCGTTTTGATATTGTTGTATTTGGGTTATCAAAAATTATATTTAGCTCCACGAGCAGAGAAAGCTGCAAATGAAATCTATAAGGCCGAGGAATATGCAATGATCGATTCCTTGCAAGCAAAAGCAATAAACGGCGACGGATCGTTCTTGGGCTTCAAAGAAATAGCTGACGAATATTCAAACACGAAGTCTGCAAACATTGCTAACGCGTATTTAGGTGGTCTATACCTTCGTCAAGGCAATTTCCAAGAGGCAATCAAATATTTGCAAAAATATTCCGACACAGGAAGTGAAGTATTAGATCCTTTAGTTACCGGCTTAATTGGAGATGCCTATTCCGAGTCGAAAGATTATAAATCGGCAGCCGATTATTATAAGAAAGCAGCTGACAAGAGCAAAAACTCCTACACAACACCGTTATTCTTGAAAAAACTAGGATTGGTGTATGAAGCATTGGAAGACTTCAAAAATGCCGAACAAGCCTACCAGTCTATTAAATCAGACTATCCTGAAAGCCCAGAGGCAAATATGATCGATGGACCATTGGCACGCGTACAAGCGAAGCAATAGTCGTTAAGACCCAAAAAGATACGAAAGGCTGCTTATTTTATAAAGCAGCCTTTTTTATTTATCTTTGCCCCCATGTCAAGCAGCTTGAAAAATCTTTCCGACTTTTCACATTTAGAAGTAGGAAACGCAGAGGGGTTAAAATTTGCCATTGTGGTTGCGCAATGGAATGCCCAAGTTACCGGAGCATTATTGGACGGTGCCGTAACGGGACTACTGAAACATGGTACACAAGAAAACAATATTGAGGTGGTACGGGTGCCGGGTAGCTACGAGTTAGTGTCGGGAGCGGATATCGTGTTACGTGACAGCTCCTTTGACGGAGTGATCTGCCTAGGCTGTGTTATACAAGGGGAGACGAGACATTTCGACTTTATCTGTGATGCGGTGGCCAATGGCGTTGCAAATGTTGCCATCAAATACAATAAACCGGTCATTTTCGGCGTATTAACGACAGACAACTTACAACAGGCGCTGGATCGCTCTGGAGGAATACACGGTAATAAAGGCGAAGAAGCGGCCATCACGGCCATTCAGATGGCTCTTGTTAGCCAGCGGTTTCCAGCAGTTTAACCACAAATATCAGCACTATGAAACGTTATTTCATCCTCTTCATTGGAACCCTTTTCTTGGGATCTATTTTTTTTACAGCTTGTTCTTCACAAAAACAATGTGCAGCATATAGCACTTACCCCAAGAAAAAAAGCAGAACGAAATAATCTGTTTCTCCATAGCGTGCTCTGTTTCGCACATCAGCAAAACAGAGCACGCTGTTTCTTTTTAAATCAGCATAAAACTATGAGAACATATTTAATGGCGGCAATTATTGGTCTCCTCGCTTTGACGGCAGGACAGGTTAAGGCACAGGCTAGCCAAGAATCTGTTTCTATCTTATGGAAAGGCATTGGCGGCAAGACCAAATGGGATAACACCAATTACATTTTATTCGTGGCTAGTGGCAACGAATCCAAATATGTGCAGAGCGGCAGAAAATTTCTGATCAACAAACGATCAGGACAGGTGCGCTTTGAAGGTCGATTGAGCGATGGTGACAATATCATCGCCATCTTTAATTTCAAAACGCAAAAGATCATGAAGTTTTCCAGCAACGGTGTGGAAAGCAAAAGCGGGTCGAGCGAAGTCGATGATGCCTTCGCAAAGATTAATGAACAATTTAAGAAAGATGCCAGTTTTATTTTTCTACCAACCTTGATAGATAAGGCTGGAAAGGCCGCGTCCAAAATTATCAATGCGGAGAAACTTCAGTATATAAGCTTTCAACTGCGGGACAATAACCTCGCAGGCGATCTATACTTCAACCCCGAGACGGGCTACATCAAGCAACTCGTGGATCAGGATGGAAACGAATTTTACGTGAACGGCTACAAAGATATCGGGGGAGGACTGTTTCTACCAACAACCTTCAAAAGCATGGGTAGCCAAGAAAAAAGTACTTCTTTTACCACCGTTGCCGCATTTACGGAAATGGAGGACTCTAAATTTTCAACCCTTTAATATCATGAGCTGGAAACCCCTAACCGAGCAAGCGCAACTTGAAGAACTTGCCGCATCAAATCAACCTTTTTTGGTCTTTAAACATAGTACCCGTTGCCCAGTCAGCAGCATGGCGAAAAGAAGCGTTGAATATGATTTCGATTTACTGCCGGAAGGCCTTTCGCTGTACTACTTAGATCTTATTCAATTTCGGACACTGTCCAATTATATTGCCGAAAAATGGCAGGTAAGACATGAGTCTCCCCAGCTGTTACTGCTACAGGGAGACTCCTGTTTATACCATGCGTCACATCAGGATATTGAGCTCAAAGACGTGCTTTCCGCTATTTCTGAATAACGGAAACCGTTCCTTGACGGCCATCGGCGTCCAATACCACAAAGCTATACACCTGACCTGCTTTTAGCTCGATTGGTGCGTTGTAGCGTAAGCTGCTGAGGGTAGGAACCGTGCCGTCTGTGCTGTAGTAAATCGGAAATCCAGCATACTCCACATTAGCGTGTAATTTGCCATTGATTTCCTTTACGCCTACCGCCGGCAACCTAAACTTAACCGTCTTCGCTATCTTTGGTAGCTCCACTTGGCTAACCTTGTTCAAAAACTCACTATAGTCCTTGTTAAACGTATTGACATCAAATTTGGCATCATCTTCATAAGCTTTCCGCTGCGCCCAGGCACGTTCGGCCAGCGAAAACAAACGCGGAAAGACCATATAGTCCAGCCGGTCGCCCGTCACCACCGTTTCGGCCCATAGTCCTCCTTTTACACCTAAAAGGTTAGATTTGCCCTTCTCGTTTAAGCGTTTCTTGGCATTAAAATGCCCTTTCTCGAATTTAGCACCATTTACACTATGCCCAATGGATGCAAAGAAATTTTCTGGCAAAAAGGTGTACGACTGATACAGATCGGCATAAGAAGCCCATTTGAGTCCGGGTTCCTCAAAATTCGTATCCCACGCCATATCAAAATAATTGTTGTTTGCACTGATGTAAACCGTGGGGTAGCCCGCGTTGGCCAGTCGATAAGCCAAATCTTCCTGCCCTCCGCCAACCAGGTTGTTCCACACATCCAATTGTATATTGGCCGAGGCTAGTTCTTGGTTCACTTCCATGCCCTTGCCCTTGTTCACCATACCCATCTCTTCCCATCCCGCAAGCTGCAATCCTTTTTCTTGGCAAAGCTTATTTACTTTCGCAATGTAGTAAGGCCAGACTTCATACACCGATTTCATGCCCGTACTGTCCATCAATTGTTTAATCTTAGGCGATTTCTCCCAAGAGCCGTTAGGCACCTCATCACCGCCTAGGGAGACCTTCTGAAGTGTCAGCCCTGCTGCGGCATACATGCTTTTAAATTCATCCAACACGACGCCAATAAAAGTATATACGGAAGGTAGCGCCACGTTCATCACATTGTCGTTCCAGTATTGGGCCGAGCTGTATACGGATTGATCTTCAAAATCGTGCAATAGATACTTCTCGGCCTCTTTCCTGTCTCCTTTTGCCAAGAAACTCTGGTAGCGCGCTTCCATCGCCTTGATCGAGGCACGGGCATGCCCTGGTGTTTCGATCTCGGGCACCACCGTGATGTGCCTTTGATTAGCGTAACGAAGAATTTCGATAAAATCCTGGCGGGATAGAAAATGTCCGGATGTAGCACCTGAACCAGAACCATACGAAGGTTGAATACCGCTTCCTGTGATACCGAATGCGGCAGTACGATTGGCTCCTACCGCGGTTAATTCGGGCAATGCAGCGATTTCTATACGCCAACCTTCATCATCGATAAAATGAAAATGAAACGTATTAATCTTATAATGCGATAGGAGGTCGATGTACTTTAATATGGTGGCCTTATCCTTAAAGTTACGGGAGATATCCAACATAAATCCCCGATAGGCATAACGCGGTTCATCTTTGATATCGACCAAAGGTAGCGTTAAGGCACCGCTATCAAACGCCTTGGGTGCAATAAGGGAACGTAGCGATTGTAGGGCATAAAATACCCCTGCCCCTTCACTGGCTTCGATCAGCACGCCATCCTTGTTCACGCGTAGTGCATATGCTTCTTTACCATAGCCCGTAGCTTTTTTCACTTGAACCTTGGCCTTTTTCTCTTCAGCGCCAATGAAAGTAAGCTGCCCAAACATGGTTGCGAATGTCTGCAGATTGCTCATCTCCGACTGGAAAGCCGGATCCACCCAGTAGGAAATTGCCCCCTCTAACACAAGCTGCCCCTGCTGCTCCTTGATCGATTTAGGCGTAGGCAACACCGGTTTGCGCGCTGTGGATACCTGACGGGATGCGTTCTTATCATACAACTTAGCCCAATATAGCGTTTGTTCGTTCGCATCCGGTTTAATTGCCGTGGCATGCAACGATAGCGGACTCACGACATCCGGATTGGATCGATCCTGCAAATAGAAGCCATTGGGCACATTAGACACGTTCAAGATGGGATACTTCGACGCATAGGAAAGTTGCAGGGAATCCTGCGGTTGTATCTGCACATTGTCCGCGAAGCGGATGCGGAACAGGTTTCCGTTTTCATCACTCAGCGTATAGCTGGTTGCCTGGCGCTCGTCAATGGGAAATATTGCGTTGAACCAAAGGTCTGCATTTTTCAGATCAACAACCTGCGTTCCTGTGTTCTTTAATACCAAGTTCAGCTCCAGATTATCCTTTCCATTGTAGGATGCGGCTTTACGCCAGTGCAGCGATATTGGGGATTGCGCAACCTGACCGTAAGCAGCACAACCAACACCCGCAAAACACAGCGAAGCGATTGTTGTGCATATTTTATTTTTTATTTTCATGTTTATGGATGTGTTCAGTCGTTTGTGTAGCCTAAAAATACCTTATTTTTTTAAATTATACTTTTTTTAAAAATTATTTTGGATAATAGATTATCCTTTCTATATTTGCACACCGAAACACAAAAAGGCCCGTTCGTCTAGGGGTTAGGACGCAAGATTTTCATTCTTGAAACAGGGGTTCGATTCCCCTACGGGCTACAGAAATCAAAGTCAAAACATACAAAAGCCTGCAAACACAACGTTTGCAGGCTTTTTGTTTTTTACGACATATCGGTTTTTTCAAAAATTCCCATAAAACTAGCGCGTAAATTGGCGCGTCAGCTCACGGTAAACAATGTTCACTTTCTGTTGACGATTTACAACAACAAATCGTTCAAATGCTTTTCGACTCCACTAAAAATTCAACCTTGGCGAGAGATATGGAGAGAACCCTACGATTTTGCATTTCGTAAGGCTTTCAAAGATGAAAAAATTTTATATTTTTTATGAAATAAACACAATAAAACCATTTAAAAAATGAAATTTTAACATAAAAAGCTTTTAAAAATATTGCATTTGTCATTTTTTTAAGTTAAATATGTAAACATTAACCATTAAAATCATTTATAATGATATAATATCAGGTTAAGCAAACAAATTACACTAACTAAACCACTAAACAATGAAACAGACACTACTGCTAGCAGCATTTTGCTGTCTTTTTTTGCAAACTTTTGCTCAGACCAAAGTAAAAGGTGTAATAAAAGATCAAAATGGAAAACCCATAGCTGGCGCAACAATCAAAGAGAAGGGCACCAATCGGGCAACATCCAGCGATAGCGAAGGCTCCTTTGAGATCGACATTAATGCCGAAAACCGCAACCTCACCATTCTAGCCATTGGCTACCAAACGCTTGAGCTCAGCCCCGCGCAAGTTAGCGCAGGCATCACCTTGACACCTGCTAATAGCGACCTCGAGGAGGTTATTGTAGTAGGTTTTGGTACCTCGATCAAAAAAGACTTGACTGGCAATATCGCGCGCATCAAAGGTGAAGATATTGAAGGCATGCCCGTCGCCAACCTCACATCGACCCTACAGGGTCGTGCAGCCGGCGTACAGGTAGAGGCCAATAGTGGTAAAGTCGGCGAAGGAGTAAAAGTACGTGTCCGCGGCTCCGGCTCGCTTAGTGCGTCCAACTCACCGCTTTACGTGGTTGATGGTATCCCCATTGCTGATGAGGGTATTTCATCCAATGCCCTAACCGACATCAACTTCAATGATATCGAAAGTTTCGAAATCTTAAAAGATGCATCCGCAGCGGCCATCTACGGATCACGCGCTGCCAACGGCGTAGTCTTGATTACGACTAAAAAAGGAAAATCAGGCAAAACAAAATTCAACTTCAATTCACAATATGGTAAAAACAGTGCGACAGGTCATCGTAAATTCTTAAATGCCGCACAGTACGTCGAGCTGATCCGCGAAGCTGCGATCAACTCGGATAATATCGACGGTATTGATCCCCTAGCCCCAAGTCAATATGAAGATTCTTGGTTAGAATACGTAGAAGGCCGATTAGATCGCTATTCGGGCTGGTCAGACTGGCGCAATTTGGAAACCGACACCGATTGGGAATCCCTCGCTTTTAATAAAGACGCCCAAAACAAAACTATGGATCTCAATGCATCGGGCGGTAACGAAAACACCCGTTTTTATGCAAGCGGTAGCTATACCGATCAAGACGGTATCTTAATCAACAACTACTTCAAACGATTCAGCGGTCGCTTAAACCTCGATCACAACATCAGCGAGCGCTTGAAAATCGGGTTAAACTTAGGCTTAAGCAAAACCAATGTCAACCGCGTCGCCGAAGACAATGCATTCACCACACCACTGCAATTAGTCGCCATGGCACCCATTACGCCTACCCACGATTTAGATGGCAACCTATACAACACACCTACCACCTCTTATTATAATGGTCTGTTAGAGATCAACGAAGTGACGCGTGGCACCGAAAGCTTCCGCAACTTGGGCAATGCGTTCTTAGATTACAACATTATCGATCACTTAAAATTTCGCACGGAATTTGGCATAGATATACAAAACCAAACGATGAACTATTGGGCTAGCCCGCTTTCCGAAACGGGAACAGGTATCAACGGCTACGCAGAGTCGGAATGGTTCAAAGCGATCAACTACAATACCAACAATTACTTTACCTACAGCAACATCTTTGCCGATAAGCATAGCTTTGATGCCACCTTGGGCATGTCTTACCAAGAATACAATGATGAGTACATCTTCGTGGAAGGCCAAGATTTCCCAGCGCGCCAATTGCGCAGACTAGCCAGTGCCGGAGAGATTACCGGTGGTAGCACCTCGGCCAATCGGTACAATTACCTTTCTTATTTTGCACGGGCAAACTACAAGTT
Organism: Sphingobacterium bambusae; assembly: GCF_033955345.1. Lineage (NCBI taxonomy): Bacteria > Pseudomonadati > Bacteroidota > Sphingobacteriia > Sphingobacteriales > Sphingobacteriaceae > Sphingobacterium > Sphingobacterium bambusae. The sequence continues at coordinate 3,406,359 of NZ_CP138332.1, read as the reverse complement.
CAATGAGCGTTACCTTTTGAGTTTAAGTGGTCGTTTTGATGGTTCCTCCAAATTTGGCGTCGACAATCGCTATGGTTTCTTCCCGGCTGTATCTGGCGGTTGGATTCTTTCTGAAGAAGGCTTCTGGAAAGATAACGCCACGGTCAATTTCTTCAAGATCCGCGGTAGCTGGGGGCTCACCGGTAATGCCGATGGCTTTGGCAACTTTGCTCACATGGGTTTATTTAACGGCACCAAATACAATAGCGGTTCCGCTTTAATCACCTCACAACTGGCCAATGCCGCTTTAAAATGGGAAAAGTCCAATCAGGTCGACATCGGGATTGACTTCGGTTTGTTTGAGAGCCGCCTAAGCGGTGAGTTGGATTATTATGTCCGCAATACTAATGATCTGATCTATAATGTACCCGTACCGGGTACATCCGGTTTTGCTACGCAGACGGTCAACGTAGGCTCCATGCAAAACAAAGGTGTAGAATTGGTTTTAAACTCTACCAATATCACTAACGGCAATTTTAAATGGACAAGCAGTTTCAACATTGCTTACAATAAAAACAAGATCACTAGACTAGATGGCAACAGTGATCTTATACCCGGCAATGATGGCCGCTTCCTCAACTCTTTGATCGTAGGCGAATCTATTGGTATATTCTACGGTCCTGAATATGCCGGTGTAGATCCTGAAAATGGCGATGCCTTGTTTTACAAAGAAGACCGCACGACCACCAACGACATGAGCGAAGCCGGCAATTTTATTGTGGGCGATCCCAATCCTGATTTTATCGGTGGCTTAACCAATACCTTTGCATACAAAGGCTTTGATCTGTCATTTCTATTACAAGGCGTATTTGGCAACCAGATAATCAATGGTGCCGGCGCCTTTATGTCGTCCAGCATGGATTGGTTTGATAACCAAACGGTCGACCAATTGCGTCGCTGGCAAAATCCCGGCGATATCACCGATATGCCACAAGTACGCTTCAACTACGGCAACAGCTCCAATGCTTCTAGCCGCCACGTCGAAGATGGTGATTACGTACGCCTAAAAAATGTCACGTTTGGCTATAAACTTCCAGCCAGCGCTCTAGAAAGATTACGCATTAGCAATGCCCGCATTTTCCTATCGGGGGTAAACCTGCTCACCTTTACCAAGTATACCGGCTGGGATCCGGAAGTCAATGCAGACTATCGCTCTACCAACCGCAACCAAGGTGCAGATTTCTACTCGGCACCGCAGATCAAAACATGGACAGTAGGTTTAAACATTGGATTTTAAAAAACAACACAAATCATGAAAATCAACTATAAAAATATATTTTTCGCCTTGGCTACCAGCGTTACCTTATGGAGCTGCGGCGATAAACTAAATATCGAGCCCGAGCAGTCAATACGCGAAGAAGTAGCGCTCAACTCGGATGAAAATGTCAAACGCGCCTTATCCGGTGCATACAATGAACTTAGCGAAGAATACTTCTATGGGGGCGTGGTACAATTACTCTCCGAGTTGTTAACCTCCACCAGCGAGATCCGCTGGGAAGGCACGTTCAGTCAACCACGCGAGGTGTACAATAAAAACATGCTCGCAACCAACTCCTTTGTTACTAACCTCTGGCTGCAGGGTTACGATGCGATCAATATTGCCAACAATGTATTGGGCGCGTTAACCATCGTCAACGAAGAAGATCGTGATGTGGTCGAAGGCCAAGCCTTATTCGTGCGCGGTATTGCGCATTTCGAATTGGTGCGCTTATTTGCCAAGCCCTACAGCAGCGGGAGCATCAGCAGCAACCCTGGCGTACCACTTAAGCTGACCGCTACACGCGAAATCGATGAAGAAAGCTACCTGCCACGTGCCAGCGTAGAAGAGGTGTACACCCAAATCATCAACGATCTTACTACCGCCGAGTCCCTACTAGAAAACAGCGGTGAGTTTGCTTATGGTCAGAAGACCGCCGCAGCAGCCATCTTATCGCGGGTATACCTGCAAATGGAAAATTACGCAGAAGCCCGCGATGCAGCCAATCGCGCGATAGACTATGGTCGATTTGCGGTTGGGAGTTCCTACGCCAGAACGTTCAACAGTGGCAAGATCAATAGCACCGATCCCGATGCTGTCTCCAGCGATGGTATTTTTCAAATGCCCGTTAGCGCACAAGATGGCGCCAACGTTATGCATACCTACTGGTCTATCACAGCCTACGGCGCACGTGCTGGCGACGTGGTCGTGCTACCTGCACACCTTGCCCTATACGACCAAAGCGTAGACGCCGGCGGCGCTTACCTTGACCATCGTTTGGCCCTCTTCTACCGAGGCGAAGGAAACGACATTGGCACCGGCGATTGGCGATCAGGAAAATGGAAATTCTTAAATAGTAACCTTTCTATTGTGCGCCTCTCCGAAATGTACCTTACCCGTGCTGAGTGTAATTTCCGTTTAGGAACCAGCGTAGGCGCTACAGCTTTGGCCGATATTAACTATATTCGGGAGCGGCATACAGCCCTACCAAATTTAACAACGGTAGATCTGAACCGCATCTTGCTTGAGCGCAGGCTCGAACTGGCACACGAAGGCCAAGGCATTCACGATATCAAACGCCTGAAAGGCTCGGTAGATGGGACCGCTTACGACGATCGTTCCCTCCTTTTACCGATACCGCAACGCGAGATCGATGCATCCAATGGCGTATTGGTACAGAACTAAGCACAACAACACATATACATGAAACTAACCGCTTTATTTTTAACTTTTTTTCTCACACAATTGGGCTTTGCCCAACTGAAAACACCTGAACAGTTTCTGGGCTATCCGGTTGGCACCAAGGTAACCCCACACTGGAAAATTATTGATTATTACAAGCACGTACAGGAAAACGCCCCTTCAAAAATGAAGATGCAATCCTACGGCCAGTCCAACGAGGGTAGACCGCTTTATGTAGCCTTTATATCTTCCGAGAAAAACATCAGCAATCTGGAGAACATCCGCAGTAACAACCTACGTTTGGCCAAGGTACTGAGCGACCAAAATGCGAGCGAGCAGCAGCCCGCCATCGTATGGATGAGCTACAATGTGCACGGTAATGAGATCTCATCGGCCGAAGCATCCATGCTTACGCTGTATGATCTAATCAATCCCAGCAATAGCAAGGCGAGTGGCTGGCTAGATAAAACCTTGGTTATCTTAGACCCTTGTTTAAATCCAGATGGCACCGAGCGCTATATCAACTGGTACAATGGTGTAGTCGGCAAAAATTACAACCCCTCCACCTTCGCGCGCGAGCGCAACGAGCCTTGGCCAGGTGGGCGCTACAACCATTACTATTTTGATCTCAACCGCGATTGGGCTTGGCAAACACAAGCCGAAAGCCAACAGCGCGTAGCGATCTACAACAGCTGGTACCCGCATATCCATGTCGATTTTCATGAGCAGGGAGTCAATTCGCCGTATTACTTCCCGCCAGCGGCCGAGCCTTTTCACGAGGTTATCACCCCTTGGCAACGGTCGTTCCAAGGCGTAATCGGCAAGCACAATGCCGCTTATTTTGACGAACGGGGTTGGCTTTATTTCACCAAAGAAAGCTTCGATCTATTTTATCCTTCTTATGGAGACACCTATCCCACCTATTCGGGCGCTATCGGTATGACCTACGAGCAAGCCGGCAACACCGCCGGTGGCCTTGGGGTATTGACCAACGATTTGGACACCTTAACACTGGTTGATCGTGCCAAGCACCATCATGCTTCTGGCATTAACGCTGTGGAGGTCGTGGCCGATCATGCCGTCGAGGTGGTTAAAGAATTTAAAAAATTCTTTAACGATGCAAGCGAAGGCAAACTATCTTCTTACGCTACCTATGTTATCAAATACAAAGAAAGCGAGCGAAGCAAGATCAACGCCCTGCGCAGCCTCTTGCAGAAAAACGGCATCCAATATTACGCGGGCAGCGGCGCTGTAAAAGGCTATGATTACGCCAGCAAAAAGGAAGCTAGTCATACTCTGGCCGCCAAAGACCTCGTGGTGCCGGGCAGCCAGCCAAAAGCTGCGCTAATCCGCGTATTGTTTGAGCCCGAAGCCAAATTGGTAGATTCCATTACCTACGATATCACCTCTTGGTCTATTCCTTACGTCTACGGCTTAGACGCCATTGCTTCCCGTGCCAATATCAGTAAGCTCACGGCTTACCCGGTTGATTCTATTAAAAACACGGTAGACAACAGCTACGCCTATGCTGTAAAATGGGAAGGTTTCTCCAGCGCGCAATTTGCAGCCGCGTTGTTGAAAGCAAAAGTACAGCTCAAAATATCCGAAGAGCCTTTTGCTGTCAACGGCACCGACTTTCCTCGTGGCTCGTTGATCATCCTGAACCAAGCGAATAGCAAAGTTGCTGGTTTCAAAGAACTGCTCGTGAGCACAGCAAACAAGCATCAAGTACAACTACATCAAGTGAAATCAGGCATTGTGGATAAGGGAAAAGATTTTGGCAGCTCGAAGGTTCGGTCTATCAAAGCGCCTAAAGTCGTAATGCTGGCTGGCGAAGGCTTGCGGGCCATGAATGTGGGCGAGGTATGGCATTATTTCGATCAGCAGCTTGACTACCCTATCACCTTAGTCAACCTGACGGATGTAGGTCGTATCAAGTGGAACGAAGTTGATGCCTTGATTCTACCCAATGGCAATTATCCTTTCTTAAAAGACAAAGCACAGGGCGATAAGCTGGGCGACTGGGTACGTGCCGGTGGTAAGGTCATCGCATTGGAATCGGCCGTTGATCAGGTCCGATCTTTATCTTGGTCAAAACTCGAAGCTATCAAGAAAGACAGTACCGATAAAAAGAAAACCCCCGCACTTCCGTTATATGCTGACCGTACGCGCAGCGAAATGACGAAGAGTGTGAGTGGTGCCATTTACCGGGTCACAATAGATAAAACGCATCCCTTGATGTATGGTTATGAAAACTACTACAGCTTGAAGCAAGACGAAAAGATCTATCCATATTTCAAAGAAGGCGAAGGCGGATGGAACGTCGGCTACCTGAAAGAGAATGCCCTAATGAGTGGCTTTGTTGGAAGCAAACTGAGCAAGAAAATGCAAAACGGCCTTATTTTCGGCGTAGAATCCGTTGGTCGAGGCTCCGTGGTTTACTTAACAGACAATATCCTTTTCCGCAATTTTTGGGAGAATGGCAAGCTGATAATGGCCAACAGTATTTTCCAAGTCGGCAATTAGCCAATTTCTATTTCCCAGTGCAACCGCTCTACTTGATTATCGGGCGGCTGCGCTGGATTTTCATTTAATATTATCAACGGTCACATATTTACGGGTTCATTTATACCGTCAAATGCTCCTCAAAGTCATGCTGCCATATGCTACCTTTATACCGCAAAACAGCCCAATAAGGCGAGCAAAAACCAATCAATTCTTGATGTTTCGTAAATCCTGCAGCGCATGCGCTGTTTGCGAATAGAGGAAAGGATAACCCCCATCCATGAGTCTTTTGGGCATCACCCATCTACTTTTCAAAATCAGCTCCGTTTCAGTGCCAATAAGCTTCGCCCCAATTTCGAGCAGCCATGCAGGTGAAGGCAGCCCAAATGGAATTTGGTAAGCACGCCGCAGCATATCCATGAATTGCACATTCTTTACCGGTTCTGGTGCGACAGCATTGATAGGTCCCTCCATCTGCTCTTGCTTCATCAGCCATTCTGTACATGCTGCAGCATCCTGTTCGTGTATCCAAGAAACATATTGCTGACCGTTGCCTTGCTTTCCTCCCAATCCGCATCTCGCTAAATTGAGCAGTCTCGGGAAAGCTCCACCGCTATGCCCTAGCACGATGCCCATGCGCAAAGCAATCTTTCGCGTGTGCGGCGTGTCGGTTTCAAAGAAAACCTCCTCCCAGCGGCGACATACATCTACGGAGAAACCCTGCCCTATTTCTCCATTTTCCTCGTCCTGCGAACGATCTTCGGCATGCCGGTAAATCGTTGCCGAAGTCACGTTGATCCACAATTTTGGTGGGTTCTCCAGTTTGGCGACCGCCTCTCCCAAAAGCGCTGTAGGGATTACTCTCGAACGTATAATTTTAGCTTTATTGCTTTCCGTATAGCTGCAGTTTACATTTTTGCCACACAAATTAATCAATAGATCAGCTCCGTTCAACTGTCCCTCCCATGCACCTGCAGTACAGCCATCCCAAAGTACAGTTTTTATATTTCCATTAGGGGCTTTGTCTTTCCTCGCCAGAATAACGACTTCCTTGGCCCGCGAGCTATAGTAATTGGCCAACACACCGCCGAGGTAACCATTACCTCCGGCTAATACGATCTTGTTGTACTCCATGCTAGTTGAATAGTAAAAGAATGAATAAAAGAACCAGTATACGATACAGCACCCAAGTGCTCGTCAATACCCATCCGAGGTTCAGCAATCTACTTCTACGAATATGTTCCAACAACATGAGGCCCGCAACACCCATAAACCAAGCCACATAAAACAACGGATGAAGGTGTAGCCAATTTGCCAAAAGCATAGCTGGTAACAATAACAGTGCACCGGCAAATGAAATTGTCATCATATTGCCTAGATAATCCCAGCGCTTATCAGGCCGTATGAAACTAATAAAGACACCTTGAAAAAATAGCTGTCCGCCACAGATGAGATATTCCCGATAGGCCGCTCCTTGGGGCAGTAGTTCCTGCATCAAGGGCGCATAAGCGGACAGGATAAACGATGTAAGCAGCCATGTGAAAAGCAGGTAAGCCAGCCGGTAGTGGAGCTTAAAGGTAGGTTGCAGTTCAAATTCATGCGTTGTAGCGGACGCTGGAATAATCACCCTTCTATTGAAAGAAATAAATCCATAAAGCTTGCTCATAAGCCAAATAAATGGTCGAAACAAAAACAACGGTCTGAGCAAAGGAAACGAGCTACCTATAATTTTAAACAGACTGCCTATGCCGTAGGTCACTTCTCCCGTTTCCTGATTCACGAGCGCAATCTCGTTTACCGCTCGTTGTCTATCCAGCATCGGGCAAGCTGCCGCCGGAAGATCTTGATAGGCGCTTCGCCCTTCTTTATCCAGCATCCCAGTCCCTACAAATGCCTGTGTATACAGCCGGCACATCGGACACTCGGCATCGAAAAGGATAAGGTGATTTTTAAGTGTTTTCATAACAATATATATTTATACTTATTGTATTTTCAGAAAATAATGAAACATTGAGAGCAAAAAAGAATATTCTATTTGAATATTTTAAAAATTGATCCCCAAAACCAATTCTCCTCTGCCTTAAACATGGTATCCAATGTTTTATCCACATTGCTCGCCAATTTATTGATATCGGTGATCGACTTATGGAATGTTTTATAATCCGGATCGTTCATATCTCCTTCCACTTTTTTCAACTCATCCAAGACCCGCAATACCGGATCCAGCTCTCTCTTTCTCCGCTCCTTGGCTACTTGGCGGGCAATATTCCAAGTATTCTTATCCGCATAAAAATACTCTTTTCGCTCGCCTGCCTTATGTTGCTTTTCAATCAGTCCCCAACCGATTAAATCGCGCAAAGTCATATTGGCATTCCCTCTGGAAATACTTAAGGTTTCCATAACCTCTTCCGTCGTCAGTGCTTCCGGAGAAATTAAAAGTAGCGCATGCACTTGTGCCATCGTACGGTTGACGCCCCACTCCGACCCCAACTTACCCCATGTCTCTATAAATTTCTTTTTTGCATCTGCTAGTTCCATACAACAAACATACAACAAAAAATCAAACTTTCAAAACATACTGAAAGTTTGATAAAAATAATAACCCTATATATCAATCAACAGAAGGCCGCAATTATTACCTTCCATCGGCTGACAAGCCATAAAAACCCTATTAAGGAATAATCTTTTCCTCGCGTAATCGTTCAAAAAGGTTCAGGAAAGAGTCCTCAGTAGATTGGAATTCCGAAAAGCCCTTTATCCGGCTATTTTTCATGTCCGTCATCACCTCAATCGGGCGACCTAGGTCCAGATCCGTGTGCCATGGAGAAGCTAGCGCATCGAGTTTTTCACTCGATAAACCGTGCTCTGAGGCGATCTTACGCCATGTTTCATGGTCATGTTGCATTTCTACTTTCAGTGGCCGAATAGCACCCGAATAACCCTCATAGGCTACACCAAACCATGCTGCAATTCTCGGCCACAGCCATTTCCAGCGAAACACATCGCCATTAACAATATTGTAGGCGCTATTCTTCGCCTCCGGGGTTGTGCTGGCCCAAATGAGCTGTTTAGCCAAAATCGATGCATCGGTCACATCAGACAAGCCGTTCCATTGCGCTTCCGACCCCGGCCAAATAAATTTACGCCCAGTCTGCCTGCAGATGCTAGCATATACGGCCAAGGTGGTTCCCAAGTTCATTAGGTTGCCTACCGCCCTACCAATTACGGTATGCGGTCGGTGTACGCTCCAGCTAAAGCCATCACGTTTGGCGGCGGCATACACCTCATCTTCCTGCGCATAGTAGAAATTCGGGAGATCAAGCCGGGGCTGCTCTTCGCGCAAAGGCGTTTCGGGCAGCGCCCCTTCTTTGACATAAGCCTCAAAAGGTCCAAGGTAATGCTTCAATCCGGTCACCAAAGCCACATGTTCAACACTATGCTTCTCGGCCAGCACATCAAAAAGATTCCTTAGCATGGAAGCATTGTCTCGAACGTTTTCCGCTTCCGTATCACGGCGCACCCAGGTGTTGATAAAAACGTGTGTAGGATATACTTCTTGTAAGGCTTGGCGTAGTTGATCAACGTCAAACAGATCGGCGCGGACTGCTCTAACCCCTTTGGGCAGCGATGCCGGATTTCTGGCCAGACCATAAGTATCCCAATGCTGTGCCAATAACTCCTCTGCGAGGTTGCTCCCGGTGATACCGGTCGCTCCAACGACTAATGCGATTTGTTTCATATTCCCTCCTATTTTACAGCAACAAAGCTAGTCGGAATAAAGCCACAATCCATTGATCCAACGCATGAAATAACCTTGATCTAGATCAAGGAATTAAAGCTGTTATTGTTTCTTTTTTATGCGACTGATCGTCTCGGGAGCAAGACCAAGGTAAGACGCAATCAAGTGTTGTGGCACACGCTGCAGGATCTCCGGCATCGATTCTGCCAATTTCATATACCGCAGCTCCGCCGAGTCGCCGTTCGAGCTGATCAATCTTTTGTCTTTAGTCACCAGACTATTCTGATACAGAATCCGGAAGTAACGCTCCATGACGGGAACATTTTGCAACAATCGTTCATAATTGTCCCTGCTGATCAAGAGCAATTCGGAATCTTCTACGGCATCAATATTCAACACAGCGGCTTCCTGATGTATAAAACTATTAAAATCGGATATCCACCAACCTTCCCAAGCTAACAGCGAAATACGTTCGTTTCCTTTCTCGTCAACTTTGAAAGACTTCAAAAGACCCCGTGCCACGAAAGTCAAGTTGTTACATACATCGCCTTCTTGTAGCGCATACTGCCGGCGTCGCAATCTTTTTACCACAAAATATTGCGCTATCAGCAGTCTATCTGCTTCCGTCAGTGTCACCTTCTCTTCAATATGCGAAAATAGTTCCTGAAACATGTCTTTCCTTCAAATGATCGTCCTCCAAATGTAAAATGAATTTACGGAAAGATCATGACTAAATTTTTCGATAGGCCTGCAGCAAGGTCCCGCCTAGCTTGAGGCGATAGTTTCCGCTTTTGCCATTGATTTTCGCATTTTGAATAATCCAATATTTTCTCTATAATTGCAGCCAATTTATAAAGAGTCTAATTAAACAAAGTGGGGAAGATCTCAAAAAACTGGATTAGCGGATGTAGCTTGGTGACCCTATCGGCTATTTCCATGTTTATGCCCATGAACGCTGTGGCGCAAGTAACGAAAGATACCCTTCAGGTGGATACCGCAAAACGATTTCATTTGGAGCAGGTGGATGTTTCGGGAAAATCAGCTAACAGGAAGATCAAAGAACAGGCATTCAGCGTTAATGTGATCGATGCCAAGCAGCTGTACAACAGCTCGGTGGATCTCAACCAAGTGCTTAACCGCTCCACCGGTGTGCGCGTTCGCGAAGATGGCGGGCTGGGCTCCAATTTCAACTTCTCTTTAAATGGATTCACCGGCCGACAGGTAAAATTCTTTATCGACGGCCTGCCGATGGACAACTTCGGATCTTCGCTGACCCTGAACAATTTCCCCGCTACCATGGCCGAGCGTGTGGAAGTATACAAAGGCGTGCTGCCCATCAGCCTTGGCGGTGATGCCCTTGGTGGTGCCGTCAATATCGTTACCCGCAGCAATGCCAATTACTTCGATGTATCCTATGGCTTTGGCTCGTTCAACACCCACAAAGCCAGCGTCAATGGCGCCTATACCAACGCCAAAACAGGCTTTACCGTGCGCACAAATGCCTTTTACAACTACTCGGACAATAACTATAAAGTGCGTGTTGAACCTATCGATTGGAGCGCCGGTAACGGAAGTAGCGGCACCCGCCTACCTTTGCAAGAAGTAGAACGTTTTCACGATAGCTACCAATCCATTGCTGCACAGGTAGACCTTGGTGTCACCAACAAAAGCTATGCAGACCATCTCCTGATTGGCGCCATAGTGGCCGGAAACAACAAAGGCATCCAAACCGGTGTCACCATGGATCAGGTTTTCGGAGCCCGTACATCCAACAGCAACTCCCTCATCCCTACATTAAAGTATAAAAAGACCGATCTTTTTATTGAAGGGCTTGATTTATCCGCCTATAGTGCTTACAACATTACGAACAATCATTTTGTCGACACAACAAGCCTACAATTCAACTGGTTGCAAGAGACCGTACCTACCAATACCGGGTCAGAATTTATGCGATCGCAGCTACACAACCGTGATAAAGAAGCATTGGTTTCGGCCAATCTCTCCTATACCCTGAACAATAATCAAGGGATATCGCTGAACTACGTGTTGACAGATTTCCGCCGGAAGTCAAGCGATGTGGAAGATCCAAACAACCCTACCTTTGCGCTGCCGCAGCGTTTGCAAAAGCAGACACTAGGTTTAGCTTGGCAAGCGACCTACAACCGTTTTACGGCTACGGCATTCGCCAAACTATATGACATGCACGCCGAATCTTTCGAGAATGTATCAACCAATACGATTCCCGAATATGCCACGACCTCCCTTGACCGTACCCACACGGGATACGGTGCAGCCGCAGCCTATTTTATTTTGCCCAATCTACAGGCCAAAACATCCTACGAACATACGTACCGACTTCCCGAGGCAGTGGAAATACTGGGCGACGGTCTTTTTATAGGCCGCAACTCGAATCTACGCCCCGAAAAAAGCAATAACTTCAATCTAGGCGCATTATATAGCCTATCGTTAAACAATGTGCATCAATTATCTTTAGAGGGAAATTTTATCTTACGCAATGCGAAAGACTATATTCGGCAAAATCAACTGCAATCACAGCCCGTTGATCGACAAAATATAAATGTAGGAAACGTAAGAACGACCGGTGGCGACGCCGAGATTCGTTATAGCTGGAAAAATAGTCTTTTTGCAGGTGTCAATGCCAACTACCAACAGATTATTGATCGTACGGAATTTCTCACCATTGAAAACTTAACCGGCACCGAAACTAGGCCAAACTTTAACTATGGCTACCGCATCCCCAACATGCCCTATCTATTTGGCAACTTTAACCTGGGCGGAAGATTTCATCCAACAAGTAACAAAGAAAATGCGCTTAGCCTAACCTATAACCTCAGCTACGTCGAGAAATATTATTTAACTCCCAATCATCTGGGTGCCAATAACCAAGACGTCATTCCAAGACAGCTGGCTCATGACATCTTTGCAGACTATTCGCTTCATGGTGGCAAATACATCATTGCACTGGAATGCAGAAATATCGCCGACAGCCAATTGTTCGACAATTTCAAGCTACAGAAACCGGGACGTTCTTTCTTTCTTAAACTTCGCTATTTCATAACCCAATAATTTTATCCATTTAAAAATATGGCATCACATACATTAAAACTTAAATCATTATTCCGCAACGGAATATACACTGCACTAGCAATCGCACTGGTATCCTGTAGCGATGACCCTACACCCACCCAAGCTGGAGTTTACACGCTAGGCCTTGGGGTTAGCACGCCTGATGGAACAACCAACTACGTGGCAACGACAAACGACTTGATGAGCGGCACCATAACCTTGGTAAACAATGGCTTTCTACAGGAGGGATACCGCGATTACGATAATATCGGGAATCACTTCCAAGCTATTGGAGGTCTGGGGATAAATGACGTAAATTCATATTATGTTGACGCAAACAATCAAGTTGCCGTTAAAACAGGACTGAACTTGCAAGCAAGGCCTGTAGATACTAGAGATGTCGACGGGACGGGCAAAAGCATGCTCGCTGTTACGCTTCCTGCAGATCCTAAGGATGGTCCTGAATTCACTTTTATGACCATTGATGTAGCCTCCAACGCCATCAGTCGCACCGTAAAAGTCCCTGTCAGCAAAACGACCTTCCCTATTGATGACCAGTGGCTATTGCACACTGGTATCGCGATTCGCGGAAACAAAGCGTTCCAAACCATCTTACCTTGGGACTCCCAAGGCTGGAAAACCAATAAAACGGACAAAACCTACGTGGCAGTGTACAGCTACCCTGACTTTAAGCTAGAGAAAGTAATCGAAGATGATCGTACAGGTCCTGCCGGCGCATTTGGCACCCGCTCAGGGGTTTTCGCGACAGAATCTGGCGATGTATATACTATCTCGCATTCCGGTTTCGGTTATTCAAAGAGCACCAAAGCACCTGCGATATTAAAAATCGCTTCTGGCGCAACGGAATTTGACAAAAACTATATTTTCCAAACGGCTGAAGTTGCCGGTGGAGGACGTATTGTCCACGCCATTTATGTGGGCAACAACAAACTATTCGCTTCGGTAGGCAGCGGAACACAGGCTAATCAATGGGATGATAAAAATCTGAAATTCGCCATTGTCGATCTAGCGGCCAAAACCATTACTCCTGTTACAGGATCGCCAACATTCACTGGCGACGGAGGACGTAGCTTTGCCGCCTTCCACAAAAATGGCAAAGCCTATGCAGCAGCAACGGTAAACAATGTGCTAAACATTTATGAAATAGACATAACCAATGCGACTATTCGTAAGGGAGCACAGGTAAATGCTACATTTGTAGGCGGTATAGGACAGATACAACAATAATCCAATATAAAGAATAGTTACAATCCGATGATGCTTAATCGCGTCATCGGATTGTATTTTGATATGGCAACAAAGAAAAAAAGCAAAAGCACCAGCCTTTTTCGAAAAATTAACGACTGGTTACACCTTTGGTTGGGCCTCACATCGGGCATCATCGTGTTCATCGTCAGTATCACCGGTTGTTTCTATGCATTCCAGCAAGAAATAAAGGATGCTCTTGAACCTTGGCGATTTGTCGAAGCCAAAGAGCAGACCTTCGTACCCCCAAGCCTACTCTTGGATACTGCTGCACAATATATGCCCGGCGCTAAACCCAGCGGCTTAACTTATAGCACCAAAGAGGGGGCCGCCGCCATAGGTTATGCCGGACGCCAAGATGGCAAGCGTACCTTTTCTGTTGTTTTTATGAATCCATACACCGGTGATTTTCTACGAAAGCAGCAGACCGTCGGTGGCGAGGAGTTTGATTTTTTCCGATTCATCATTGATGGGCATCGTGCCCTTTGGCTGCCCTATGATATCGGGCGCCCCATCGTGGGTGTAGCTACACTGGTGTTTTTGGTGCTGCTGATCACCGGTCTGGTAATGTGGTGGCCTAAGCGTTGGAACCGCTCCAATCGCGATAAAAGCTTTAAGATAAAATGGAATGCCAAATTCAAACGCGTAAATTACGACCTGCACAACGTGCTCGGGTTTTACAGCTTACTACTGGCCTTGGCGCTAGGAATCACGGGGTTAGTGTGGAGCTTCACCTGGTTTGATCAGGCGCTATACTATGTCAGCTCGGGCGGTGATCACAAACCTGAGCACCATCACCCGCACTCCGACCTTGCCAATCAACACCTTCCTTGGGATAAAGCCCTCACGCCATTGGATAGCGCTTGGTATGCTACTTTAAAGCAAACCGATCAAATCGGAGGCATGTACATGACGCCTATTTTGCAGGATGATGATGATTCCTACGAAATCTTGGTGTATCACCTCGAGGGGTCTTACTATAATCAAAGCGCTTATTTTTACGATCGCTACACACTAGCACCCTTGGACATGGAGGGTAGTAAATTTAGCGAGGCACGCTTTGCCGATCGTTTATCCATGATGAACTATGACATACATGTGGGTGCCATACTCGGCTTCCCCGGCAAACTGCTGGCCTTTTTTATCAGCTTGATCTGCGCAAGTCTGCCCATAACCGGCTTCTTAGTGTGGTGGAACAAAAGAAAATAGATGGAATATTTGAGCAGCGGCGGTATATACCCGCTGCTTTTATCGGGGCTACAGCCCCTTTTTCTTTTTCTGCCGAAGCACATACAGGTACAAGCTTTCTACTTTGGCCCTCGCCCAAGGTGTTTTGCGCAGAAACTTAAGCGACGAGTTTATGCTGGGGTTATCCGTAAAGCATTTTATCTTGATCTGCTCGCCCAGTCCATCAAAACTGCCGTAGTAATCCAGCAGTTCTTCTAAAATCGTGTCCAGCCTTTTCCCGTGCAACGGATCCTTTGATTGTTCCATAAGGGATAAAGTTAGCACTATCCTGCGGATATTCCTTATTTGCACGATATGGTTTTTATCGGGCGATGATATCTGGGAAAATAATCAGCATATTAAACGCTTTCGCGTTCAAGGTTACACACATAATAATAACCGTAAAACGGGATTAGTGCCACAATCATCAATCTTTTCAATTTGGTTAGCTGATCAAGGCGTTGCTGCGGAAATATGTTTGCAACGCAAACCGCGTCAGCAAATATATATGCACAGAAATAAGCATAGTTAATACTGTTTTCATAGATCATCGGTTTTATTCTTCACTTTTGGTTAACTGTATTACCGCGATAAGCCGTCTTTAACATGTATGTATGGAAAACTTTAGATAGCGACAATCAACGTTTACCATTTCAAATATAGCATGAAGATGTTATATAAAAGGGAGGCATTTTCGTCATACTATAGGGGCATATCTTGCATAGTTCGATGAAGGTACAAAGCATATGAATACGCCCGAGATTCATTACTCAAGCCCAAGCTTTTTTATCGTGAGATTGTAGCGGAGAATACTATGTTTTTTCGTTCATTTTGCGAATTGCAAAATGAACGAAACCAAGAAGCTTTATTTCAAAAATACGCCTTTCCTAACAGCAAAAAAAATTGTGGTAAAAAACATGACCTGTAATTTATTCCAATATTAGGGTATCAAATCGCGCCAATTTTTTCGTAAAACGTCAAAATTTTTGGCGCAATTTGATACCCTTTTTGAGCAAAAAAAGGCTTCCTTTCTGAATCAAAAACCCTCTTTATCATATCGTAAAGCCCATTTACCTAGTGAACATACATACTTCGCTAGTGAAAAACGCTTTTCACTACGCATTTGCCTCTAATGCATACGCATTTACCTCTAATGCACACGCATCTGCCTCTAATGCATACGCATCTGCCTCTAATGCACACGCATCTGCCTCTAATGCACACGCATCTGCCTCTAATGCATACGCATCTGCCTCTAATGCATACGCATCTGCCTCTAATGCACACGCATCTGCCTCCAATGCATACGCATCTGCCTCTAATGCACACGCATACAAGGTAAATGCCTATGCAGTCGAGCCATTTCCCTTATGAAAAGACACCGCTGCATACTCATCTTACGAGACACCTAAGCATTTAAGAACAAAACTGTTACGAATCTGATCAGGCATCAGGTCGCTGCCGACGGGAGAGCTGTTTGTCGAGCTCCAGCGCTGCGCTGATCAAGCCTAGATGGGTAAAGGCCTGCGGAAAATTACCCAGGTGCTCTCCCTTCTTACTGATCATCTCGGCAAATAAGCCCAAGTGGTTCGCATAGCCTATCATCTTGGCAAAATTTTCCACGGCTTCTTCGATGCGCCCCGCCTTGGCCAAACACTCGATATACCAAAAAGAGCACATCGTAAAGGTGCCTTCCTCACCATCCAGCCCGTCGATGCCCAGTTCCTCGTTTTTGTAGCGATACACCAATACATCGAGGCGCAGCTCCCGATCTACCGCATCCAAGGTTTTTATCCAACGGGGTTCTTCTGGCGTCACGAAGTGGAGTAACGGCATCAACAGCACGCTGCCATCAATGGTATCAGATACCTTGTTGCCCTGTTTAAACTGTCCCCACATCTGCTTTTCCTCATTCCAAAAATTCTCAAAAATATCCTTGTAAATCGCATTGCGCACATCAATCCACTCGCCCACAGGAAAGGGGAAGGAACGATCCTGCCCTATCTTAATGGCGCGGTCCATCGCCACCCAGCACATCAGCCTCGAGTGCAGGAACTCCTGCTTTTCGTTGCGGATCTCCCAGATGCCATGGTCGGGTTCGCGCCATCGTTCGATCACGATCTTAATCTCCTTGCAGATGATCTCCCACAGCTCGAACGTGATGGGTTGATGGTATTGGTTGTATATAAAGATGGTATCCAGCAGCTCGCCATAAATGTCCAGCTGCAGCTGGTTGTTGGCTTCATTGCCAATGCGCACCGGCCCCGAGCCCTTATAACCTTCGAAGTGCTCCAGTATCTTTTCTTCCATATCCCATTCGCCATCGATCTTGTAGAGCAGGTGCAGATCCCGGTTTTGATCCTGCTCGATGATCCAGTTGAGGAATGCCTTAGACTCGTTCACAAAGCCCAGCTTCAGAAAGGCATACATGGTGAAGGCCGCATCGCGGATCCAGGTAAATCGATAGTCCCAATTGCGGTCGCCACCCAGCTCTTCGGGCAGGCTAAAGGTAGCCGCCGCAACCACAGAACCATATTTGGCCGAGGTAAGCAGCTTCAAGGTGATGGCCGATCGCTGCACCACCTCCATCCAACGCCCCGAATAGGAAGACTGATTCAGCCAGTTACGCCAGTAGGCAATGGTGCTGAAATAAGTCTCTTTAGTATAATAGGAAATATCGTTAAACTTGGTATCTCCATTGGAGGAGAGTTCGAGTACCACAAATGCACGCTCGGACTCCTGCAGGGCGAACTCGGCATGCACATCCTGCCCCTCAACAGCCACGTCAAAGCTGGCCATGAAACGCATATTCTCCTGATCGCTGTCATCCGTCTTGAACAGTAGTGCATCCCCTTCGCGTGTTATGCTATGCTTTTTTCGCGCGTAATCAAAGCGGGGTTTCATCTCCAATCGGCAGGTTATATTGCCCCGTATGGATTTGATCTTGCGAACGATAGAATTGCATTGGGTTTGGGCATTTTCCTTCAAAGGCATATAATCAGTAATCTCGACAATGCCCTCTTCCGAGAAAAATCGTGTAATCAGCACGGCCGTCCCGGGAAGGTACAACTGCTT
The DNA here is from genome assembly GCF_033955345.1 of Sphingobacterium bambusae. Taxonomy (NCBI): domain Bacteria; kingdom Pseudomonadati; phylum Bacteroidota; class Sphingobacteriia; order Sphingobacteriales; family Sphingobacteriaceae; genus Sphingobacterium; species Sphingobacterium bambusae. The sequence continues at coordinate 3,388,762 of NZ_CP138332.1, read as the reverse complement.
GTACCGCATGTCCTTCATCTGCGGGACGATCGAAAAGTATCCGCCTTTTTCATGATCTAGCAGTCGGGCAAAGACGCTCGGCGAATCAAACCGCGGGAAGCATAAGAAATCGATCGATCCATTCATCCCCACCAGTGCGGAGGTTTCCATATTTCCGATGAGCCCATAGTTTTCAATAGGCTGGTAGTTGCGCTTCTCAGTCATATCCTTTTAAACAATTTAGCGGAACAGGTATGTTCCCGTTTCCATAATTATTTGCCTGCATGGTGAACAGAAGCCCAAGCCTAGGATATAGACTGCTCAAATCCGTTTAAACCGGTGCATGTTTAAACAATGAACAATCGAGCGACGCGGTCGTTCAGATTATTTGAAAGTAGTGTCGGCAAACAGAAAATTCTATTAGGTCCTATACATCAGTGAGGGACATCCAACTCTCCACACTACTTCACAGCAATCTTTCTCCTTCCATTGAATACTTCCGTGCTCATTTGATAAAGATCGGCATTCCCCGCATCGTAGATGTAAATATACTTTCCGTCATCGGATAACAACATATCGTTTTGATATCCGGGAATACGCGCAATAACATTGCCTTTAGCATCCAATTGAGTCAGAAAATATTGTTGATTAGAGGAACTCCATCCATAAAATCTCTCGGTGTTTTTGTCCAAGAAAATCGGATATACAGACAATCGTGCCCCTAGATCAGCCTTGGTGTAGTAGTCAATCAATCTATTATCATCGTTAATGGCCCAATTTTTATAATTTAGGATACGATAGCGACCAAACTCCTTGGTGGATTTCCCGGTACTTGCCGACCATGTGTAGTGTGCATTTTCATAAGCATCGTTAAAATAAAAGTCTTTTTTATTGGGCAAAACACCACTATCCCAAGTATTACTAAAAGGAAACTCTACTAGAACTTCCATCTTGTTATTTTCTTGCGATTTAACCACGCGATAACCATTACCGGATATATTATCGCCCACGGTGACCATAAATCCCAAGCCATCTTGATTGAAATGTAAGCGGTCGGGAATATTATAAGGGCTTTGCGGATGATCATTTACCGGATCTGTCGGGATAAGAATTGTTTCAACAATCTCGTTACGTTGCATATCCAATACCCTTAAATATTCGTCATTAGACAACACATAATACGACTTATTAAAGGCATTGTATACCATCTTTTTGGGTGTTACAGGGAGATTTATGCGTTTCACGATGGTGAAAGTCTCTCGATCAATAACTCCCAAATTCTTGCGCTCTTTATCTAGGTAGTAAAGATGCGTTGATGAGCCAAGTGCAGAAATATCGGACATTTGTTCGCGATACACGTTCAGATCAATTTTTTTATCATACAAAGTCACCTGAAAATCTACGGTGTCCACCCCCCCTTTATTGTTCAGATAAATTTTATACAGGTTAGGCCGAAGCGTGGACACACAACCGTTTGAAAAATCGATCTGTTTACCTTCAACATTTTGATATGTTACCTGGGCTAGGCAATATTCGTCCAGCCGCTCCACGCGAGGAAATCCGATAAACTCATCCGCCATTTCCAGTTCCACGGAGACAACATCGTTCACTTTGGCGTAAGCCGTTTGTACGCTATTTTTCCGGAATTGCGTTACAGGAATGATGCGCCGGCTTCCCCCTTTGGTAAACACAATCTCTCCCTGCCTTGTCTCCTGCGTATTATTAGGAAGGATAGTAACAACGATCTTGATCGAAAATTTAGAGCTACCACTCGTATCCACCCGAACCCAATCTGGGCGATCTATCTTAAAACCTGCGTTTCTGCGCACCTGAAAAGAAAAACTCTTCCGGTTTTTGGTGGCAAACAGACTGTCTTGCGGGACATCCAAAATAAAATCGTCATATTGCATGACGATGTTGTCATTTATCGTGTCTCTTTTGCTAAAATCCACTTTATAATCTTGTGTCACAAAACCTTTTTTACTGATTCGTGCCTCCACAATTCCTTTTGGGAGATCCTCGATGAAAGATTTCCCCTGGGTCAAGGTATATGTTTTGTTTTCCTTAGGCACGGAAAAGGTGACCGAGTCCAAGGGCATGGTAGCAAACTCGTCGAAGAATGCTAGTTTCAGCAATGTTTTTGGCATACTGTTCGGAGCAACATCAGTGTCTTTGTCGCAGGAAAAAAGCAATACAGCAAGTACTGCAAATAGCACGTTTCTCATATTAAGGTAAGACATCGGTCAATTTCATTTTAAAGAATAGGCCTCCATAGACCACGTAAAGACTTCCAGCCTTGCTGAACATAGGCACAGGGTAATCATGTCCAGAGTAAACGAAGGGCATAAGATATTCATCTAACTTTGTCCAACTGTCCTGTATAGGATCATATCTTTTTAGGGTATTGTTTGATAATAGAATGCCGTAGCCATTTTTTGCAACGGCACTAGCATGCATGACAGCATCATAGTCGGCTTTACGCCCCCAATGACCACTCATCGTATTAAATGCATACACCTCCACGTTTCCGGTGGTACGGCCTCCACCAATCACGTAAAACTCGTCCCCAATAACCATAGATGTACCTTTGAACCGGTTATCATAAAGGGTAGACCACGGTGTTGGATAATCTGCTTCCATACGTTTCCATTGGTTGAGTTGTATGCTATAACGATACAGACTGGGATCTTCTACAGGGTTCCAAAAATCACCCGGATTTTGCCCTGTCGTGATATAAAGATTGCCCTTCACGCTGTTCATGACGCCAGCATGCCGTTGCGGTGCCGAATAATCAGCCAACTTTTTCCAGCTACGTGACACCGTATTGTATTGATAGAAATTATCCGTAAGCTTTCCCGAATACATATAAATGCTTTCCCCGTAAGCGCTGAACGTAGGAAACTCCGTTGCGTAAGGTATTTCAATCCTACTAAATGTATTACTGGACGAATCGAATTGCCATATATAATAGATACTTTCACCCATATAGTCTTTAGGGGTAGACACAATAAAAATGTTATCGTTAATATTGAACGTACCAAGGGTATTGACTTCTTCAAAAGGTACCGAGCGAGCAATCAATCTCCAGCGATCTAGAATGTCTATTTCTGATTTCAGAACGATCGTTTGATCCAAGTATTTCAGCGTAAATTTGGGCTTACGATTGGGATAGTCTACTATTGGTGCGATAATCGATAGGTAATTATAGCCGCCTTGGTCGTATCGATAATTCATCGACAGTAATTGATCATCTAACCGAATCTCTACTTTAACATTAGGCAGCTCTTCAAACTGTAGCGTATGATTTTGGTTGATCCGTATAGCGGCAGGAAGCTGGACAATCTTCGGCGCTCTTATCTTCACCACTCCCTCACTTACAGCAGTTTGCTTGTTAGCTCGTACCGCAACACGCAAGGAAGCACTTGTGATCGAATTAGGTACGATCACGCTAATCCTCGACCTCGAAAAAGATTTCACAGCCACTTCCACATCGTTGATAAACACTTTATTTTGACCAGCATACCGAGAGAAATACTCACCCTGAATAACAAGTTCCTCGCCAACGGCTGTTTCTTGAGGTAAGGATAAGATTCTTGGGGCTAATAACGTGAATAAGGAATCGGCCACAACCCGTTGATAGGCGGTGAACAAGCTAATTGTATTTTTGCCTACTGGCGTTTTCTCCTGTACTGGCACTTCAATTACATTTTCTTCTTTTCGAATAAAATACATAGAACTATCTCCGATGCTGACTTTATTGAATGTATAATCTTTGAATTTGCCATAAACCTTTAGTGTATCGCCAATGCCAGCACTTCGTGGAGATATCGAATCGATAGACACTTTACTTTCTTTACCAAAGGTGAACGACTTTCTCTGTGACACCTGCTGCAGGCCGAGATTGATTTGATAGGTATAGTAATACACCACACCCTGCTCTAAGCCAGCCGGCAGATCATAATGATAGGTTTTTACACGCATGGGAAGTTCGAAGCTACGAGAGATCCCCACTTCCCGAAACAGAGAATCTTTGCTGATCAATAAACCGTAACCGTATACCATCTCTAGCGGAACGCTATTGACCTTAACAGACAAACGAACTCCCCCATCTGCCAGCAGCATAGGTTCTAAAACTTCGATATCAGGCTGTTTCTCTTGTTGAATAGGCACGAGCGGTTCAGCTTCCTTCTTACACCCTCCGAATAGGAGGAATACTGCCAAAAGACAGCCAAAGTAAAATTTACTCATTTACTTTTTGATTAATAATCATCGTTATGCGTTCGTTTTCCTGAATGCAAAATGCCATAGGGGATTGCCACTAACAAGCATTTCTACCAGCAAAAACGACGTTATGGGTTTAGTTTCTCAATTAAGACTTTATTGTGCGTTGGATAATAACTCGAAAATTGCCCACTATGTTTGATCATTGTGCTCACACTCAAAATTCCCTGCGGAGTCTTGAAGATCTTATAAGGATAAGCCTTGGTACGGATGCTCTTGAGGTGGCTATACTCACTCGTAGAATATACTTCGATACTCTTTCCTGTAGTGGCAGCGTAGATCGATTGGCCTGCATCATCGAAACAAAAATCACTGTATTCCAAATTTCCGCGAGGTAGACTCTTATCATAGGTAAGATTAATATTGTATATGGCACCCTGACTGGCAGTAATGTATTTTGACCCATTAGGAAAGAAGGCAAAAATAGATGCATCCAGCGGATAGTCGCCATGGTATCGATCCGTAAACAATTGAATAGCAGACCCCTCTTTGGTGAATTCATAAAAATACTGATTGGTAGGGCCTATAAACATAGTCACCTCGACCAACCTCGTATTGCTTCCTGGAACCTTCCTCAATCGGGTACGCTCGTAGTCGCCAGTTTCCGTTATCAATGCACGATCGGCCCGCCGGTAAACTTTCAGTGGACCTCTCGGCCAACTCGAAGAAGACGTCGAAACATAAAGTATATTGTTTTGAGATACTACGCTCGTAGACTCCGTTCCCACGGTGATCTGTGTAATTTTCTCCAGCGTCAGCGCATCATATACGAAAATCCAACCATCGTTGCGTGGCACATAAAGTTCAGTCTTTCCGTTGAAAGATTCCATATCGGCATAACCGGTAGTTGCCTTCGTTTCAATTTGTTTGATGATCTTTTCTGTCTTCAGGTCATACATACTGATACGCCCATTCTGCTCAAAAAAGTAAAGCAATTGTTGTGTGCCATTGTAAATTACGTCGTAAGGGCTGATATTGAGCAAATTGACACCTGCAGTCTTATGGCTTACAGTATTGCTGTAAATCGGTGCTCCATTGCGCACTTGCCCTACGATTTGGTAAACAACCTCAGGACTATAGGGCACTTGTTCATCCAATATAGTTGTTGTCCTGCTGTCCATCACCATTTCTCCCACTGTGGCGAGCAATCCGTCAGGTGTGTCTTTACGCAAAATGATATAACTATAGAAATTGGAGTTGTCTAGTATCGACCAAGATAATTTGACAGCATCCCCCTCTATCTTGGGTTGCTTGAGCTCAATCTTATCAGAAAACATTGCGGGTGGAGCTTCGGGCTCAGGAGGTGCAGGATCATTTTTTCCACAAGCAGCGATTAAAAGGATCACTCCCGTTAAAACATTCAATAATTTTTTCATTGCGTTAATAATTACGTCAAAAATACACATTTACGGCTATTTATATCTATGCGACAAGATTTTTTTCATTCTTTTTCGGTTCGACAAAATCTCGTCTAAAAACCCAAGGTTTTAGGTCAACGGGTCAAGGTATAAGATCAGCTCTGACAGTTTCTATTACCGCCCACGATTTGAACACAAGCTTAGCGGATTGGGCTACGTCCGTAACGGCTCGTCTGCTCACCTTTGTATATATCATTAATCACAAAAAATAAGAACAATGGAAAATGTACAAGGAAAAGTTATCGCCATTACGGGCGCAAGCAGCGGCATCGGCGAAGCCATCGCACGGCACTTGGCATCGTTGGGCGCCAAAGTAGTACTGGGTGCTCGGCGGGTAGACAATTTAGCAACGATCAGCGCAGCCATCCAAGCAAACGGTGGTGAGGCCATCTACAGATCGCTTGATGTTACACAGCCTAGCGATGTTGCATCGTTTGCCGCTTGGGCAAAATCGCAGTTTGGCACGTTGGATGTATTTATCAACAATGCAGGACTGATGCCGCTATCGATGATCAACAGTTACAAAGTGGAAGAATGGCACCGCATGATCGATGTCAACATCAAAGGCGTATTGCATGGCATTGCCGCAGCACTTCCCCTGTTTGAAGCGAAAGATAGCGGACAATTTGTGAACATCACCTCGGTGGGCGACCGTTGGGTAGGTCCTAGCTCAACGGTATACAGCGCAACCAAATTTGCGGTGCGCGCCATTTCTGATGGGCTGCGCCAAGAGGTAAGTAGCAATATCCGCGTGACCCTAGTTGCCCCCGGAGCCACCGAGTCGGAACTGGCAGAGAGCATTTCTGATCCTGACTTGAAGAAAATGGCCATCAATATGTTCAGAAAAGATGTTATTCCGGGCTTAGCCATCGCCAAGGCGGTCGCCTTCGCTATTGCGCAACCTGCCGATGTGGATGTCAATGAAATTGTGGTACGTCCCACAGCACAAAAATCATTTTAAAAACGATTCTGTACATTCGTAGCATGGACAAGACATTTCGCTTTCATTCTATCGCCGCCTTTCACGACTTTTGCCAGCTGCCAAAGGCCGAGCATCCCTTGATCAGTTTGATCGACTATAGCAAGGTGCATTATCCGGTGAACGACAAGGAGCTGCAGTGGATACAGCACTTCTACTCGATAGGTTTAAAGCGGAATGTCAACGCTAAATTTAACTACGGACAACAGGAGTACGATTTTGACTCGGGGGTGCTCACCTTTGTGTCGCCCCTGCAATTCCTCCGTATAGAAATGAACCCAGAGGCGCAGGTCGAACCCTCAGGATGGCTCTTGCTTATCCATCCCGACTTCTTATACCGCACAGCCTTAGCAAAGAAAATCAAGCAATACGAGTTTTTTCAGTATGCCGCCAATGAAGCCTTGTTTCTCTCAGACAAAGAGGAACAGGTGATCGTGGACATCCTCCGGAATATCGAAAAAGAGTACCAATCGAATATGGATAAGTTTAGCCAAGAACTGATCGTTGCACAGCTGGAGATGCTGCTGATCTATGCAGAACGCTTCTATGAACGTCAATTTATGACGCGCAGAAAAACTAATGTGCAGTTGCTGGATCAATTTGAAGCAGTCCTTTCCCAGTATTTCGATAGCGGGAAAGCATTGCAACAAGGTGTGCCAAGCGTTGCGACACTCGCCGCAGCGCTCCATATTTCCCCTAACTACCTAGGAAGCATCTTGCGCATGCATACCCAACAGAATACACAGCAACACATCCAACACCGGTTGATCGAATATGCCAAAGAGCAACTGATCACAACAAATCTTTCCGTCAGTGAAATCGCTTTTCAGCTGGGCTTCGAACACCCACAGTCGTTCAGCAAGCTGTTCAAAAGAAAAACGAACCAAACGCCATCGGAATTCAAAGCCCTATTCCATTAACTCCCCAAGATCGCTTACCGCGATAAACCGTCTATCAGTGAAACACCTTGTTGTTAATGGTATTCATGGTATAGTCAAAGTGCAGCACTATTTTCTTGCTCTCGTAGGAAGCACCTTCACCAAGCTCAACAACAACCTCCATCTTCCCACTGATCACTTCATCGGTAAAACGGGTAAGGGTTAATGTGCCAGAACCAGCCTTTGCGGTGTAGGGAAAATCCCAATTTCCGGGGACTTTGTAAGTACAATATGCAACGATACCTGGTCTGTCATCTCCCCGAACCGCATACGTACCTTCCACAACAGGTTGCATCTTATCTTGCTGTCCAGGTTCAACAACATTGTGCAGCCCAAAGGTCAACATAGACACGGTTGGTGTATTCAAGACAGCACTACTTGTAATATGATACACATTGCTTTTCACAAATTCACGCTCTTTTACGCGCAAGAAATTGTCTACCGTCGTAAATTTCACACCTTGATGCACTATCGGCCCGTCATTTAACGTGCCGATAACGCTACGCTTGGGTTCGTAGCGCTGGCCGTCGATCTCTACCGAAAGCCTGTTCAGCCCGCTGGACGTTGCGATACTGCCATCATCCTTTTTACAGGAAACGACACTAACCATAAAAGCGACAAGCAGTGCAACAAAGTGTAAACGACAGGTTAATCGATAGAACATAAGAAGTTTTTTGAGCAGCAAAAATATTATATTTCAAAGACTATTTACAACAAAATATAAAGAACGGCTAACTTATTTTGGAGAGATCTATTTAAAGTAGAACATCTTTTATACCGTAAAGATTCTACAAAAAACCATTTCGCTAACGCGAATTGTTTGTATCTTTAAGTAGGAGCCTGTTTTAATAATTCAGCCCCCATTTAACGAACTACCATCATGAAACATCTCTTCTTCTTTCTCCTTTTTCTTTGCCTGCAGGCCTCCGCGCAACAGGTTGATATCCTACTCATTGGTGTTTCACACAATTATGGTAACGCTCCAGCGCAAGATGTTTCCTCGATATACGGTAAAATTCGCAAATTTGCGCCTACCGCCTTTTTCGGTGAATTTCTAAGTAAGGAGGACGAACAAAACAATATGGACTATTGGTGCAAAGCGGATAATCGAAAACGGCTAGAGAACCTTCGCCAAAACAGAAACATCAACGAAGACCAACTGCCACAAACAATCGATCGTTTGAAAAAGATCGTCGAATCAAACCCAAACGATTATCGCTCAAGAACCGATCTTGCGCACGCTTACTACCTAAACCAAGATGTCTCCAATGCGCATTATCAATATTGGCAAGTTTACACCCAGCTCGAAAAAGCACCCGATGCCGCATTAGCTGCTTACGTGAAACAGCTGCTAAGCCCTGAGCTTGACGTTAGCGGGCGTAGCATGAAAAGATTGAAGACCTCCGAATATGACCTGATAGCCTTTCCTATGATGCAAGAACTGCATATAACAGCGCTACTCCCTATGGACTGCCAAGACTACGACCTGAACTGGTCGGCAGCAGCCTTGGCTTTTTATAAAAAGTTTGAACACTACAAGAAAGACAGTACAGCCGCTTACGCCGCTGCTCTAAAAGACATCCTGCAAAGAAGAGATGCAGGCTTTGGTCAATATGCACAGCAGGAGAAGAACGCTACGAATCTTACCGCATGGCTGAATACCGATGAAGCATCCGCTATATTGGCTTCCGGAGATTTCTATTTCCCAGATCTGTATACGCTGACGGGCTTTGCTAAAGAAGAAATGATGGCTCAAATCCATTGGTGGTGGATGCGCAACAAAGGGATGTGTGAAAATGTAGTCGATCAGGCAAGAGCACTTAAACATCAAAAAGTAGTTGTCATTGCAGGAGCCAACCACCGAAAGTATATGCAGGACATCTGGGGCGACATGCCACAGGTAACCGTGCGTAACATCAATGAACTCGATTGAACTAGCATGCTTTTGAAGGTGTTTTAAAGCCTATAATCCTACCTTACAAGCTTTATTCTACACTGAAAATTTCACTGTGCACTTGTGTAACTTCCTTTATTTTCGAATTATCCCGAAAATAAAAGTAGAAAACTAAACCTTTCGGTAAACATCCGACTATTGCCCCGACAGCCGAAAAGGCACAAAACGAATCAAGCTGCCACCGTCCACACCTAGACAAATCGCCACAAAACACTACTAATCAATATAAAATCAAATTACTCATCTGTATAAAACAGATCTCAACACCCTATCCTAAGCAACTGCAGATCATCAGCAATTCACCATCCGAATAAATACCTGCCTTGTAGACACATCGCTACAATATTTTTTAATTCTCACAAATCACCATCTATTATTATTGAATTATGATAGATTTGCGACGGTCAAAATGTAACGGTTGCTCAAAATCGCTTACTTTTTTTTAATGTGAATGGGAAGCTATACATTTCCGTGCATGCACAGCTAATTCGTTTAATCTGCTGCATGCTCACATGTGTACTGCATAGTGAAAACGCTTTATAGGTCTAGTAAATAGTAATGTTGAACTCAAATAGAATGCGATGAAATTAAAGTACGAAAAACCCACGATCGACGTGGTAGCTATTCAGATGGAGGAAGATATTGTGAAATCCTCTGTATTACCCGGAAATAAGAATGGCGTGGTAGAGCAGGAATGGGACGAACAAGAAACGGAATATAGAACGATAGACTTAGGCGATATTTAGACAGCAATGACACATTATCTCAATAGTATGACAAGAGGAAAGCAACTGTGGGGCGTCATGATGCTCCTTACCCTGCTAGCCATTGGTTCATGTAGCAAAGACATTGTTTCTGAAGGATCCACCGACGCCAACGTTGCGGTTGAGCTTTTGGGTTCGGAGATGGAGTCCGAGAGTGCCGGCCTTTCACAAGATGCAGGTAGCACTTCCAGCGGAACAACAAATGAATTTAAGGCACAAACGGCATCTTACAACAGTAGCGCATCGACAGAGGCTGTACAAGAGCAGACTAAAATAATAACGTTAGAAAACAATTTCCAACTGGTAGCGACATTGAAGCCGCGCGCGGTAAGTCCTGCCCCAGCAGCCGGAACTGCCGTAAAAGGTCTGAAAGCCGCCGCCGCCAGCAACAAGTCTGCTATCGTTAGAACGCCCTTAGGCAACGGAGTAAAATATCGTGTGATGGCCTATCTAAACGACAATTTTGTGTCGCAGATGGACTACGAAGCTGGCAAAAGTCCGTCGGGATTCACCAACCTTACAGTGGGATCGACTTATACGTTTATCGCCTATTCGGTGAACAGTTCGGCGGCTCTACCAGCGGTAACCAATGGTTCAAAGCTATCCACTGCGACTTTAACCAGCAGTGAGGACTTGATGTACTTTAGAACGACATTGAAGGTGGCTAGCGGCGACAACTACTTAGGCGTAATCCTGAAGCACCAGTTTAGCCAAATTACGATGACCACCCGCCTGACCGATGATACGCGTGGCGAAATCGTTTCGCTAACCAATGTACGCTTTACCGGCCAAGGGAATAGAGCAGCTACCCCTCGCAAAAATGGGACGGTAAAACTCAGTGATGGAGCATTGACCTACAGTACAGATACCACCTCGGTCGCAGTAAACTATCCAAACCTAGGTGGTGGATTACGTACCGTAACTGCTAGTCCCACGTTATTGATTTCGCCGAAAATAACCACCGTAGACGTGTCTATAGGCAATTTACTGATCAATGCGGTGATCAACGGAAAACAAGTATCGACAGTGCGCAATAATTTAATCTTGGAAGATTTCACCATTGCTCCCTATCAAAAATACGATCTCGTGCTGCAAATAAAGAATCCATGCACCGAGCCTACTGGCGATGATACCTTTGAGTGGCGCAGCCAGTATGGAGATATAAAAACGAATACGCTGTATGCGAGTGGTGCAAACTATGGTTATACCTTCGATATCTATGAATTGGACAACTCGTTCAACATGGAAATCAACGGTCAGAAACTAGCGACCAAAGAGATTCAGTTTGAATACACCACGGCCGCAAACCTTCCAAAACGGAACGTTCGGTTTGCCGATGGCGCCATGTGGGGTGAAGGAAATACATCGCAGATCTGGAACATCATTGGAAATCGAGACTATCCATCGGTGAAGCTGGTCATCAGTTCAAAAGGTGAAGTATCCCTTTTCGGACGAAAAAACAATACCGATAGAGCATTGTATCCGATCGTGTTTACCGACGGTACCACATTCAACAAGATCACTTGGAATACCACGGGGCAGAACAAGGTGGTGATTACCCAATCGGTGATCAACATCACCGTGATGCACGGTAGGGGTTATGGGGTCAAGGTTATTCCTTGTCCATAACATCGCTTTAAACATAAGATAGGCCATTTGAAGAATCGGCCGCCCACTAATTGAATATAATATATTGACGCAACGAAAGGGGCATTGATCGATGATCATGCCCCTTTTTATGTCGGTTGCAGTAAAGGGTTTGGGCTTGGATAAAAGCGCAGAACGGCAGCTCGGCAGCGCTTATTAAGCCTGTTGATCAATGGCTTGCTGGAGCAGTAGGCATAAAGCCCATGAATAGTATAGGAGGTTAAAGATGGGATAAAAAAAGTGCCCGCGCAAAGACTGCGGGGCACTTCCTATATAGCGAGTTGGTGATTGTTAAGCCTTACCCTACTTCCAGCCTCCACCAAGATCCCGATACACATTGGTTACGGTCATCAACTGTTGCTTTTTCGTTTCGATAAGTTCCAACTTTGCTTCCAACACATCGCGCTGTGTCATTAGCACCTCTAAATAATCGGCACGCGCAGATTTGAAGAGGTCATTGGAAATAGCGATGGAACGACTCAAGGCATCCACTTCCTGATTTTTCAGGTCAAATCCTTTTTCCAGGTTGTTGATCTTGGATACGTGGTTGGACGTTTCCAAATAAGCGTTCAATATCGTACGCTCGTAGTTGTACATGGCCTGCAGCTGCCGTGCGTCGGCCGTTGCAAATTCGGCCTGAATGGCCTTACGGTTGATCAAGGGGCCAGCCAAATCGCCAGCGACAGAGTAGAGCAGCGACTCGGGCAACTTCAACAGGTAGCTAGGCTTAAAGGCTTCCAAGCCGATTGCCGCAGAAAGATCAAAAGAGGGATAAAACTCCGCACGAGCCACCTTCACATCCATCTTGGAAGCGGCAAGCTCGAGCTCGGCCTGTTTGATATCAGGCCTATTGGCTAACAGCGCAGAGGGCATCCCGGCGTGGATAACATTGGTCTGTATGGCCAAGAGGTTGCTGGGATCACGCGCAATCTGCTTTGGATATCCGCCTATCAGAAAACTGATCTTGTTTTCAGCCTCGCGAATCTGCTGCAAAATATCAAACTCCAGGCTCTGCGATTTCAGCACCTCGGCCTGAAATTTCTGTACAGCAAGCTCCGTCACGCGGGATGCTTCTTTCTGCATCTTCACTACCGCCAAGGCATTTTTTTGTAGCTGAATAGATTGGCGCACCACATCCAGTTGGCTATCCAAGGCGATCAGCTCATAATAGGAGTTCGCAATTTCACCGATCAAATTGGACAGCACAAAATTCTTGCCCTCCACGGTAGACAGGTAACGGCTGATAGCCGCCGACTTTGCATTGTGCAATTTTTTCCAGATATCCACTTCCCAGTGGGCATAAAGCTGCGCACCGTAATTCATCAATGGATCGGGCATGGCCTGTCCATTATCAATTTCCGTGCTGGCATCTCCCGCCCCTTGGCTGGTGTAGCGTCCCACTTTTTCCACATCGGCACCCACGCGTGCCCCCACCGTAGGTAAGATTTTGCCATCTTTCGCGCGTACCTCGTTCTTGGCAATCTCGATCTCCTGTAGGGTGATCAACAGCTCTTGGTTGTGGGTCAATGCCGTATCGATCAACGTCTGTAAATAAGGATCCGTGAAGAGCTGCCGCCAAGGAATACTGGTAGCTGCCAGCGAATCGCTTTGATCTACATAACGGTCGGGCAACACCTCGGCAGGCTTGTGCTCTACAATAGCAGGAACCTTACAGGCCGCGGCGAGCAGCACCAGACTTGCCGCAGCTATATAATTGGATAATTTAAGCTTCAACATGATGATCGATTTCTTCTGTTAATGGATTTTCTTCTTCTTTCTTGACCAGCTTTTTACGCTCGGCAATCTTGCCGAAGATGTAATAGAGGCCGGGCACGATGATCAAGCCAAAGACCGTCCCGAGCAGCATCCCGCCCGCAGCGGCCGTCCCGATGGTACGGTTGCCGATAGCACCAGGCCCAGTAGCGAATACCAATGGAATAAGGCCGGCGATAAACGCAAAGGAGGTCATCAAGATTGGCCGGAAACGCACCGTCGCCCCTTCAATCGCGGCCTGCAGCACCGAACTACCAAAACGGTGTTTCTGCACGGCAAACTCAATGATCAACACCGCATTCTTGCCCAACAGCCCAATCAGCATAATGAGTGCCACCTGCGCATAGATATTGTTTTCCAGACCAGCAATCTTCAACAGTGCGTAGGCACCAAAAATACCGGCAGGTAGCGAAAGTACAACCGGCAAAGGCAGGATAAAGCTTTCGTACTGTGCCGCCAAGATCAGGTAAACGAAGGTTAAACAGATAATGAAGATGTAAAGCGCTTCGTTACCGCGGCCTACCTCGTCTTTGGAAATACCGGCCCAGTCGATACCAAAGCCACGCGGCAATTTGGCTTTCGCCACTTCCGTGATGGCCTGTATGGCCGCACCACTACTATAGCCGGTTGCTGCGGCACCACTGATTTCCGAAGAATTGTACATATTATGCCGCGTGATCTCGGAAAGGCCATACACCTTCTCCATCTTCATAAAAGCAGAAAACGGCACCATCTCCCCTTTATCGTTCTTCACATAGAGCTTGAGGATATCCTCGGGCAAGGCCCTATATTCCGGCAGGGCCTGCACCATCACCTTGTAAGGGCGATCAAACTTGATAAAGCTTGTTTCGTAGTTACTCCCCACCAGTGTAGATAGCGTATTCATGGCATTTTCGATGGTCACGCCCTTTTGTTGGGCAATATCATTGTCCACTTTCAACATATACTGTGGAAAACTAGCACTGTAAAAGGTGAATACCGAAGATAGCTCAGGCCGTTTGCTCAGTTCGTTCACAAATTCATGGCTCACCTTTTCCATCTCCTGAAAGTTTCCTTTTCCGGTCTTGTCCAGCAAACGAAGCTCAAACCCGCCTGCTGCACCATAGCCAGGCACCGCTGGTGGTTGGAAATATTCGATGGTGGCACCGGAAATGTCCTTGGAGCGCTCTTCTAGTTCCTCGATAATTTCGCGTACAGAATGTTTACGTTCTTCCCAGCTTTTCAAGTTGATCAAGCAGGTACCCGAGTTGGCCGCTGTACCTTCGGTGAGCACTTCATAGCCCGCCAAAGCCGATACCGATTGTACGCCTTCAATATTTTCCGCCATCTTCTGCAGCTTTTCGGCAATCTCGTTGGTACGCTCCAAGGTAGATCCCGGCGGCGTCTGTATCACGGCATAGAACATTCCCTGGTCCTCATTCGGGATAAAGCCCGAAGGCAGGCTGTTGTTCAGAAAGAATATTCCTGCACAGAAAGCAGCAAACATACCGAAAGTCACGACGCGCTTGTTCACAATACCACGCAAAATCCCGTTGTAGCGCGTCGCTCCTTTGGTAAATAGATTGTTGAAACGGTCCAGCCACTTGTTCAGTAAGGTTCTCTTCCTAGCCTTTCCATGCTGGTTTTTTAAGATCATGGCGCAGAGTGCAGGCGTCAAGGTCAAGGCCACCACACCAGACAATAGGATCGATGTAGCCATCGTGATGGAAAACTGCCGATAGAATATCCCTACCGGCCCCGACATAAAAGCTACCGGAAGAAATACCGCCGCCATAACCAAGGTTATCGCGATGATCGCTCCGCTAATCTCGTGCATGGCCTCCTCGGTAGCTTTCAGCGCGGAGAGATGTTTCTCCTCCATTTTCGCGTGCACGGCCTCAATCACCACGATCGCATCATCCACCACCACCCCGATAGCCATGACCAGTGCAAAGAGGGAAATCAAGTTGAGCGTGATGCCAAACAGCTGCATAAAAGCAAAAGTACCGATCAGCGATACCGGAACGGCCATAGCAGGAATTAAGGTAGATCGCCAATCGCCCAAGAACAAGAACACCACAATACCCACCAACACGAAAGCTTCCAAAAGCGTGTGCACCACCTTCTCCATCGATGCATCGAGAAATTTGGACACGTCATAGCTGATTTCGTAGTTCATCCCCTTTGGAAAGGTTGTTCCTTTCAACTCACTCATCTTGGCCTTGATGTTTTTGATGACGTCGCTTGCGTTGCTTCCATACGACTGCTTGATCACGATGGCCGCCGAAGGCTTGCCATCCAGCGTCGAATAGATATCATACATCGAGCTACCAAACTCCACATTGGCCACATCCTTAAGCCGTAATATTTCCCCATTGGCATCTGCACGCAGGATAATATCTTCGTATTGCTCCCTCGTGTTGTAGCGACCGGGGTATTTCAGCACATACTCAAAAGACTGCGAACGCTTGCCGGAGCTTTCACCGGCGCGTCCTGGCGAGGCTTCCAAGCTTTGTTCATCCAATGCTTTCAGCACATCATCGGCGGATATCTTGTAGGCCATCATACGATCTGGCTTTAGCCAAATACGCATTGCATATTCACGATTTCCCAAGATATTGGCCACGCCAACACCATCTACCCGTTTCAGCTCAGAGAGGATATTGATATCTGCAAAGTTGAACAGGAACTTTTGGTCGGTATGTGGATCTGTGCTATACAGGTTGATGTACATCAACATATTGGACTCCTCGCGCGTGATCTTCACCCCTTCGCGTACCACCAACGGCGGCAGCTTGTTGATGACCGAAGAGACACGATTTTGCACGTTAACGGCAGCAAGATTGGGATCGGTACCCAAGTTAAAGACCACTTGGATGGATGCCTCACCATCGTTGCCCGCATCAGAAGTCATATACTTCATGCCGGGAACACCATTCAGTGCACGTTCCAACGGAATAAGGACAGCTTTCACCATCAACTCCCCATTCGCGCCCGGATATTCGGCGGTGACATTCACCTTTGGTGGAGAAATGGATGGAAACTGAGTAACGGGCAGCTTTACCAAAGAGATAACGCCCAAAAACACAATGATCAGCGAAATCACGATCGATAGGACCGGTCTTCTTATAAATTTAGAAAACATAACAAATCAATAATATAGCTTAAACCACTACTCGGCTTTCAAGCTGAGCTTTGTTAACACCTCTTTTGCATTCACTTTCTGCACATGAATGTGGTCGTCTTCCTTGACCTTCTGCACGCCTTCCAGCAGCACTTGATCCTTCTCCGACAGGCCTCCACAGACCACATATAGATCGGGCAGTTCATGGCTGATCTCCAGCAGACGGGCATGCACCACGCCTCCGGCATCCACCACATAAGCATATTTCTTGTCCTGTATTTCGTAGGTAGCCTTCTGTGGAATAACGAGCGCTTGCTTGATTGGAACGACCATGCGTACCTTGCCCGTTTCGCCGTTTTTCAACAAACGATCCGAATTGGGAAAGCGGGCACGAAAGGCTATATTTCCTGTCTCGCTATCAAACTCGCCTTCGACAGTCTCTACTTCACCTTTGTATTTAAGCAATTTGTTATTGGCCAATAGTAGGCTTACTTCCTGTTTTCCGCGCTTGGTATCTAAATTGGATTGGTAGTCTAGATATTCCGGTTCCGACACGTTGAAATAAGCAAACATTTGGTTGTTGTCCGATAGGCTGGTGAGTAGTTCGCCCTCATCGACCAAGCTACCCAATTTTAGAGGCAGTCTATCAATCACACCGTCAAAAGGCGCACGAATCTCGGTAGCAGCCACGTGAAACTTCGCTAGGGCAACCTCTGCATTTGCTTTTTCCAGTTTGGCCTGTGCTAGCGCGAGTTCGTTTTTGGAAACGATATCCTTATCGGCGAGCATACGGCTATTCAGCATTTCAATTTCCTCGGCTTTTGCATCGGCCTGTGCCTTCTTCAGCTCGGCCTCGTAAAACTGCGGCATAATACGAAACAACAGTTGCCCCGCTTTTACATATTGTCCTTCATCGACATATATATGCTGCAAGTATCCCCTTTCGAGAGCACGCAGCTCAATGTTGCGCACGGATCTTATCTGCGATACATATTCCTTTACGAAGGATGTATCTACACGCACCGCTGTGGTCACCGGATACATAACTACTTCTTGTTCTTTTTCTGCTTTGCTGGGTGTACAGCTGTACAACGTCACACCTGCCCCCAAGGCAAACAGTAAATTTATACTGATCTTTTTCATGTATTTAGCTATTGAAATATGGATTTAAATGATATAGATTAAACATCTCGTGGTATGCACATACCAAAACATAGGACAAGCGCATGCAACCTCTTCCGCATCAGGATGCAGAACGAAGGCTGGTAGCCATTATCTTATACAGAAAAAGGGGATCAGATGCGTAAGACGCGCTGTAGGATGTATTTCCCGGGGATAGCTTGCTGTACAGTCCAAGGGAACGGTAGTGGTTTGCTGGTAAAAATAGGTCGATAAGCCCAAACAACAGCAACGGCAAACAGTAGTATGTCTCGTGTTTGCAGTTCAAAATGCCGGTTGAAGTTAAAATCTTCATCGGCTTCCGTAAAGGAATCCTGTTGTTGATGTGTCAAGGGTGAAGCTTTCTTCACATGAAGCTTCTTGTGTTGCTCCTGCTTGGCCGCGGGATGCAAGCTGATACTGAAGGTACTCGTACTCACCAAGCTATCGCTGGGCACCGGCATCGTTGCCAGTGCACTTCCTCCCAACAACAGGAGAAAACACGATAAAACCAATAGTAGTGATGTCTTCATTTTCGAATCAAAAGTACAATGTGTTTCGAAATAAACAAGGGGTAGAAGCGCTTTTAACGGTCAAAACAGTGTAAGCATTTTATAAACACCTAATTTACTATAAGTTACGAATCACGAAATGTAGCAGAATAACGACGGAAACGACCTTTATAGCCCACTCTCCATACAAGATTTTGCGCCAACGAAGCAACAGCATGCTAGGCTGTTTCACGAAACGGAAGATAAATCCGGCCAATAGGTAGGGAATAAAAGGCAGGATAAGTGCATTATGCCGCATGGCTTCGCCGAAATGACCGTGCAGCAAAGCGTGTATGGCCCGTTGCGAGCCGCAACCCGGACAGTCCAAGCCGGTGACGGCCTTAAACGGACACTTCGGAAACCAGGCATGCTCCATCGGGTCATACCGATAATATAGATAGGCCAATAGTGCTAGCAGTAGTACTGCTAGCCCATATAATATAAGATAGTTGGCGCGATAGCGCATCTTAATAGTCGTAGTGACCACTCATAAGCGCCCCGAAAATCCCGAGCCCAAATATCAAGAAATAAAGGAACCACAGACCTATACAGGCTCCTACATTGATCCACATCCATTTTTTCGCGTTGGCAGAATCTTGTTCGGCCCCAGAGATATCTCCAGCATAGTATTTCTTTTCTACACGAGCAGCGTAGATAATGGAAGGAATTCCCAATGGCCAGCAACAAAAAATAGTTGTCAAGATAGTCTCGACCAAATAGGTTTTTGGCGGCCTCCCGCCATACTGTTGGGCAAATACTGGCGGCCTAGGAGCTCCAAACTGCGGTGGCACCGTTGCTCCACCTGAGCTATAATAAGGCTGCTGCCCATCGCTGATCACCGAAGCCAACTCGGGTATTTGGCGTGCCACCACCCAACTGGGTAGTCCCTCGGTCCAGACGTAGGTATCTCCGGTGATGCCTTTCCCCTGTAGCTCTTCTACGGTAAAAGGACCAAAAGTATTTGTACCGTCGGTATAGTGAAATTTTTGCATGGTAAAATGGTATATTGCCTTAAATATAGTAAAATCTTTTTTTCAAAACAGCGAAAATTAATGGCAGACAATAAGATATGGACGTTATGCGTCATCATACTGGCAGGGGCCTTACTTATTTGGTACGTATTCAAGTATGTGGGCAACAAAAAATACCGGAAAGCGCAGTCGCTGGACGGCTCTTTTATCCAAACAATACTGCAACAAAAGGTAGCCTTCTATCGGCAGCTTGATGCTGAGGAACAGGAGCAATTTATCAAGCGTGTAGCTTACTTTTTAGCCACCACCATCATCTCGCCAGAGAAAGGTGCACAGGTGACCAACGAAGACCGGGTGCTGGTAGCGGCCAGCGCAACGATCCCGCTCTTTCATTTTCGGCACTGGTCTTATGAAAATCTCGACGAGGTATTGATATACCCCGGCACATTCAACGAAAAATATGATACTGATGCACCCGATCGATTGGTACTGGGCATGGTGGGTGATGGGGTGATGAATAGGAAGATGATCCTGTCGCTAGCATCCTTGCGCGCCGGATTCAGCGCACATCCATCGGCCGGTAACACCGCCATCCATGAATTTGTTCACCTCATTGATAAGGCTGATGGCGACATTGATGGTGTGCCAAACTATCTTATCCCCGATGAGCTGGTACGTCCTTGGCTAAAGGAAATGCACAAAACCATGGAGGCTATTCGTAAGGATCGTTCGGATATTCGCGACTATGCTGCAACAAATGAAGCTGAGTTTTTAGCCGTTGTCTCCGAGTATTTTTTTCAAAAGCCCAAACAGCTGGAGCAGGATCATCCTGAACTGTATGAGCTGCTCAACGAGATATATACGCCTTCGAATACCTAAAATAATTTTCGCATAGATAGCTAATTTAGCGTCTTGGCAATAGGCTGTAAAACAAGAAAGGCTCCATAAACTTGGAGCCCTTCTTTTAGTAAATCTATATGGATTACATCATGCCGCCCATGCCGCCACCCATTGGAGGAGCACCAGCACCTACTGGATTCTCTTCTGGTTCGTCAGCAAGAACACATTCTGTAGTCAACAACATCGATGCGATAGACGCTGCATTTTCCAAAGCTACACGAGAAACTTTAGTTGGGTCGATAACACCGGCACCGATCAAGTTTTCGTAAACATCGGTACGTGCGTTGTAACCGAAATCAGCTGTACCTTCTTTTACCTTTTGTACAACAACCGCACCTTCGATACCTGCATTATTACAGATTTGACGAAGAGGCTCTTCGATGGCACGTTTGATGATCTCGACACCGATAGTCTCGTCTTCGTTAGCACCTTTAAGATCTGTAAGCGCTGCTGTAGCACGGATGAATGCTACACCACCACCCGCAACGATACCTTCTTCTACAGCTGCACGTGTAGCGTGTAATGCATCGTCAACGCGGTCTTTCTTCTCTTTCATCTCTACTTCGGTTGTAGCACCTACGTAAAGCACGGCAACACCACCAGACAATTTAGCCAAACGCTCTTGCAATTTCTCGCGATCGTAATCAGAGCTTGTGGTATCAATTTGTGAGCGAATTTGCGCGACACGAGCTTTGATATCTTCTGCATCACCAGAACCATTGATGATCGTTGTGTTATCTTTATCTACAACGACTTTCTCTGCTTGGCCCAAGTAAGAAAGATCAGCATTCTCTAATTTGAAACCTCTTTCTTCAGAAATTACTGTACCGCCAGTCAAGATCGCGATATCTTCCAACATCGCTTTACGACGATCACCAAAACCAGGCGCTTTAACAGCTGCCACTTTCAGTGAACCACGGATTTTATTTACCACCAATGTAGCCAATGCTTCACCATCTAGGTCTTCAGCAATGATCAGCAACGGTTTACCTGTTTGTACTTGTTTCTCCAAGATAGGCAACAACTCTTTCATGTTGCTGATTTTCTTGTCGTAGATCAAGATGTAAGGGCTTTCCAACTCTGCTTCCATCTTGTCTGAATTGGTCACGAAGTAAGGAGACAAATAACCACGATCAAACTGCATACCTTCCACAGTTTTCACTTCAGTTTCTGTACCTTTTGCTTCTTCTACCGTGATAACACCGTCGTTACCAACTTTTTCCATAGCCTCAGCAATCAAAGAACCGATTACATCGTCGTTGTTTGCAGAGATAGTTGCTACTTGTTTGATTTTATTGTTGTCGGCACCAACCACTTGAGATTGTGATTTTAGGTTAGCAACAACAGCTGCAACAGCTTTATCGATACCACGTTTCAAGTCCATTGGGTTTGCTCCTGCCGCAACAGATTTCAAACCTGGAGAAATGATAGCCTGCGCCAATACGGTAGCAGTCGTTGTTCCGTCACCCGCTTGATCAGCCGTTTTGGAAGCTACTTCTTTCACCATTTGTGCACCCATGTTTTCCAAGGCATCTTTCAAATCGATTTCTTTCGCTACCGATACACCATCTTTCGTGATCATTGGCGATCCGAATTTCTTCTCGATAATTACGTTACGGCCTTTAGGACCCAAAGTTACTTTAACTGCATTTGCCAATGTGTCAACACCTTTTTTCAGTGCGTCACGCGCTTCTACATTATATCTTACTTGTTTTGCCATTTTTTTAAACTATATAGACAGAGTGCGATAGCCCCTCTTGTCTGTTACTTTTTTGAATGTGAATTGAACTGAATGGTTTATAATACTGCGTAGATATCGGACTCACGCATAATCAAATATTCTTTACCTTCGTAAGTGATTTCTGTACCAGCGTACTTGCCATATAAAACTTTATCACCTACCTGAACAGTAAGCGGCTCTTCTGGCTTACCTGAACCAACTGCTACAATAGTACCTTGAGAAGGCTTTTCTTTAGCCGTATCAGGAATGTATAGGCCTGATGCTGTTTTTTCTTCTGCAGGAGCTGCTTCAACGACAACTCTGTCTCCGATAGGTTTAATGCTTAATGCCATAATTATTGCGTTTTATTTATTATTTACGTTTTTACTTTAGTTTCCTCATCACCAATTATGCCAAATAAAAAAAAACAGAATTTGTTGCCATTTTTTCTTATTTGTACTTGAAAATTGACAGTAGAAAACAAACCTGTGTCATCCTGTCATTCGTTGCCGCAGGCACCGCTATTGTCGAGCTGTCAAATAGTGCTGACACCGAGCTTTCCACCGCCATGACGAAACGCAAAAAATCCCCGATACGCATAGCGATCGGGGATTTTTATCACTGAAGCAGCATTACAGCGCTTCAATAAGATCGTATTGTTTTTGTTTACTTAGCGGTATCTGCAGCCGTTGGTGCAGCTGTCGCTGGCGTTTGCTGTTGTGCTGGACCGTTAAGGTTTAATGGAGACGTTTGTGCAGGCGCTTCAATTTGATCGCCAAGACCACCACCTGCTTTTCCTGCAGAAGGTCCTACGATATTGATCGCCAAACAAAATACCATCAAAGCAATTGCTAAGCCCCAAGTTCCTTTTTCTAAAAAGTCGCCTGTACGTTGTACACCCATCAAATTTGAACTTCCGGCAAATCCTGATGACAAACCTCCTCCTTTTGGATTTTGAATCAGCACCATAAGTGATAATAAAACACTTACCAAGACAATCAGGATAATTAAAAATGTTTGCATTTCTTTATTTTCGTTAATATAGTTTCTCTTCTAATTCTTGAATTTGGGTCGCAAAATACGATTTTTTTTCTGGAAATTTCAAAATTAATTTCTTGTAAACTTCGATGGCCTTCACGTACATACCCTGACTCGCATAAATGTTGGCCAAGGTTTCTGTAACCAAATCAAACTGCTCTTCCGAACTCTTGCGCGCCTTATTCTCCATGTTCAATTGGTCCGCTGGTGGCGGTTGAATCTGAGGCTCCTCGCGAATGAACTTTTCGATCACCTCGGAGGTTTTGTCCACCCGTGTGTAGGTTACCGCGCGCTGCTTAACCTCTTCACTAAGCTTATCTTCTGGCTCCTGCAGGTGTATGATGTTCTCCCGAATTTGTTGATCAAGTACGATTTTATCAAATGCCACCGGATCAAAAGCCGATTTTTTATTGGTAGGAAGAAAAGGGCTTGCGAAGGGTTGATAAGTATCTGCATACTCCAAACGTGTTTTGTGCAACCACCAACGGAAACTATAAGGCATTAACTCATCATTGTATAAGCTAACGTCCTCTTCTTTTTCTTCCTCTTTTGGTGAAACCTCTGCCGTGGGAGCAAGCTTTTTGCCTAAACCGATATTGGGTTCCCAGCGAATTTCGTTGCGGTGGAGCGCAAAATAATCGCCACCGCCAATGCCTTCTTGCACTAAAGTCTCCAAGGTCGCCGTCTGCTCTTCGGCTGTTTCCGCAGTAGCATCAGCTTCTTCCACCGCTGGCACTTCATCCGCAAGAGGCAATGATGCTACAGCTCCTTCTATAGGCGCTTCCTCTGCAACAGACTCTTCCTCTACTGGAACTTCATCCGCCACAGCTGATGATTCCGCAGCTTCAACGGTAGGTTCTTCCTCGACAACGGTTTCTTCCACGGCTGAATCTTCATCCGCCACAGGCGATGATTCCGTAGCTTCCTCTGTCGGTGTTTCCTCTACAGCAGGTTCCTCCACGGCTGGAACTTCATCCGCCACAGGCGATGATTCCGCAGCTTCAACGGTAGGTTCTTCCTCGACAACAGGCTCTTCCACTAGTGGAACCTCATCCGCCACAGGCGATGACGCCACTGTTTCTTCTATCGATGCTTGCTCTACAGCAGGTTCCTCCACGGCTGGAACTTCATCCGCCACAGGCGATGATACTACCGTTTCTTCTGCAGGCGCTTCCTCCATAAGAGGTTCATCCGTCGTAAAATGAACAAAAGGAATATGGCGAACCGGCAATTGCACATAATCATACAACCAATTTGGACTACTGGCCAAAAGGATGGCTTTATTGCCCAATTTGGTTAACTCACCACGTAAAAATTTACGGCGCTCCAGTGCGAAATATAAGGGTTGGGAATAGGGATATTTTGCTAGTAAGCGATTGAAATCTTCTAACGAAACCTCCTTGGGATTCACCAATGCCTCGTGGTATAAGCGTGCAAATGTTTGTCCTTGATTTTCCATATATCCCTTACCAGTTTGCAAATGCCCTATTGTAAATATCCTCTGTCAACAGCCGAATGATCTCCGTATTCAAGGTTTCCTCTTGGCTCTGCACCTGTCCGGAAAATTCACGAAACTGGGTAAAAGATTGTTCGAAATTGCTCTCGCCCGTTTGATCTAATCGGTTGGTATACTTAACCTTGATGGTTATGGTCAATCTGTTGAGGGCTGCTCTATCCGAGTTGGCTTCGACGGCAGCGGGGCTGATATCATAGCCAGTAATGACGCCTTCAAACATCGCATCAGCATCTCCGTTCACCTGACTCAAGCGAGACTGGCTACGGATACGCTCCTTCAATCCTTCCGTAAAATTTTGGCCCAACGTAGGATAAACCATGGGTGCAATATTTTCAAAAAACTGCACATTCACGGTCTTCATATTTTCAGGGATAGACCCACCACTAAAACTATACTTTACTTTGCAACTGGAGAATCCCATCACGAGCACCAAAGTCCATAGAGAAAATACAGTAAAAAATCTTCGCATAACAGGGACGACTAATCTAAATTTAAATCTTTTATTTTTCTGTACAAAGTGCGTTCCGAAATCCCCAATTCGCGCGCTGCGGCCTTCCGCTTACCCTTGTGTTTACGCAAAGCTTTACGTATCAAGTCGGACTCCTTGTCCAACAAAGACAACGATTCCTCGACCTCCTCCGCATCCTGCGTTTCATAGGACATATAGTCGCCATTGGACTTGGATACTTGGTTGGGGTTGTGGATCGTCAGCTTCGGCGAAGAGACTTCTTCCCCAAGATAGGCAGAAGAAGGGGTAACTTCGTTATATAATTGATTAATATACGGAGAATTTTCTTCAAACGTGCCCGGATTGACCCCATTTTGGATTAATTCAACGACAAGTTTCTTTAAATCCACCATATCCTTTTTCATGTCGAACAGCACCTTGTACAACAAATCGCGCTCGGAGAAATCCTCCTTGCTGGATTCCTTCACCAAAGCGGGAAGGGATGACATTTGTTCTACCGGTAGATATTTTGCCAAGATTGGCGCATTAACCACGCGTTCTCGTTCCAAGACAGCAATCTGCTCAGCTATATTTTTCAGCTGCCGAACATTACCCGGCCAATTGTAGTTCATCAACATGTCCTGTGCATCGGGCGTCAGTTGAACCCCTGGTGTGCGGTATTTATCGGAAAAGTCTACAATAAACTTACGAAACAACAGGTTGACATCTTCTTTGCGCTCGCGCAAGGACGGAATACGCAGCGGGACGGTATTCAAGCGATAATACAGATCTTCACGAAACTTCCCTTTCTTCACAGCCTCATACACATCGACATTCGTCGCTGCAACAACGCGAACATTGGTTTTCTGTACCTTTGACGATCCTACCCGGATATATTCACCTGTTTCCAATACGCGTAGCAAACGCGCTTGGGTGCCCAAAGGCAGCTCGCCAACCTCATCTAAAAAGATGGTGCCGCCATCAACGACCTCAAAATATCCTTTCCGAGCCTCGTGCGCACCTGTAAACGATCCTTTTTCGTGCCCAAAAAGCTCTGAATCTATCGTTCCCTCTGGTATTGCTCCACAGTTTACCGCAATAAAAGAACCATGCTTGCGTGCGCTCAGCTGATGAATAATATGGGAAAAAACTTCCTTACCGGATCCACTCTCTCCCTGAATCAACACCGAAATATCGGTGGGAGCCACCTGTTTTGCCACATCGATTGCCCGATTTAGCAACGGGGAATTCCCAATTATTCCAAATCTATTTTTAACATCTTGAATATCCACAATCGTTCTTTTTAGATGTGCTTAGTCCACAATTTTACCCATCAAAGTAGCCGAGGTACAACGCTCAGCCAAGACATGTACATATTGCCCCGGCTTGAAACGGCTATCTACAGGGAACACTACCATGGTATTCTGGTCATTTCGACCACAATAATCTTGATCCGAACGCTTAGAGAAACCTTCGATAAGTACCTTGTGCACTTTGCCCACAAAATTTTGCGCACGGAAAAGGCTATGTTGTTGCTGTTTATTAACAACCTCCGTGAGACGTCTCTTTTTCACATCTTCCGGAATATCGTCAGCATAACGTTTTGCGGCCAAAGTTCCGGGACGCTCCGAGTAAGCAAACATATAGGCAAAATCATATTTTACATAATCCATCATGGACAATGTTTCCTCATGTTCTTCTTCCGTTTCGGTACAGAAGCCTGTAATCACATCGGTAGAGATACCGCATTCTGGGATAATACGACGGATAGCATCTACGCGTTCAATATACCAAGCGCGATCGTAGGTACGATTCATCAGATCCAGTACGCGAGAGTTGCCAGATTGTACAGGCAGGTGTATGTATTTACAGATGTTCTCGTAACGAGCCATCGTGTACAATACCTCGTCGGTAATATCTTTGGGATGAGAGGTAGAAAAACGAACGCGAAGCTCAGGGCTCACCTCGGCCACCATCGCCAACAGCTGCGCAAAGTTAACAGTGGGTTTGGGTTCTTCACCCTCTGCCACTGGCGCACTATACTTATAGGAATCTACATTTTGCCCCAGCAATGTCACTTCTTTATAGCCTGCTTGGAATAGTTCATGCGCTTCTTTCACGATAGATTGGTGATCACGGCTGCGCTCACGTCCGCGCGTAAACGGAACAACACAGAAGGAACACATATTGTCACAACCACGCATAATGGAAACGAATGCCGATATACCGTTGGAATTCAGACGTACCGGATTGATATCAGCGTAGGTCTCCTCACGGGACAAGAGCACATTGACAGCTTTGTTTCCATCGTCTACCTTGCCAATCAAATTCGGCAAATCGCGGTAAGCATCAGGCCCTACCACTACATCGACCAATTTCTCCTCCTCTAAGAATTTGGACTTCAAACGCTCCGCCATACAGCCCAGCACGCCCACAATCATTCCTGGGTTACGGTTTTTGGCCGACTCAAACTCCTTCAGTCGATTGCGCACCCTTTGCTCCGCATTTTCGCGGATAGAACAGGTGTTGATAAATACCACATCGGCCTCTTTATAGTCCTTTGTCGTTTCAAAACCATTATCCAGCAAAATAGACGCAACAATCTCACTATCAGAAAAATTCATCTGACAGCCATAACTTTCGATATACAATTTGCGACCCGTCGATTTTCCTGTCGGCAACATATCCAAAGCCTCTCCCTGACGAGCCTCATCGTGCGTTTTCGTAGTATGTTCTAATTCTAGCATGACTCAATTTAAAAGACTACAAAGCTAACAATAAAAACTCAAATTGATGACACTTTGGCAGAGCTTGACCCAAATTTAACAATAAGCCGGCATCCCTAGTAGCGTTTCGAAGTTCCTGTGTTTTGTCCATCCAACGCTTATCAAACGACGCAGCGACTCGATAGAAAAAAAAGGGAGCCCCCTTCTTTCGAAGAGGGCTCCCTAGCACTACATTTAGAAAAATTTTATTTGCCAGCTTCCGACTGTGCTTCCTTGATCATTTTATCGCCGGCAACAATAACGATTTCCACACGACGGTTTTCTGCACGTCCCGCGTCGGTGTCATTTGATGCCAATGGCTCGGAATAGTTTTTACCTTGCGTTTTGACCCGAGCGCCGGCTAAGCCTTGTGAAAGAGCGTATGCTTTAACAGCATCCGCACGTGATTCAGAAATTTTTTGATTAACTTCTAATGTTCCACGATTATCAGTGTGTCCGATCACCAGAATTTCCGTACCAGGCTCTTTGTTCAACGTGCTTACCAACTTCGTGATATTTGTCTTTGCCGCAGCCTTCAAAGAGGAACTGTTGAAGTCGAAGAGAATACCTTCATCAAATTTTACAATAATTCCTTCGTCAGACTTGATAACCTGCGCCCCGGCAACCTCATTCTCAATTTCTTTGGCCTGCTTGTCCATTTTTTTACCGATCAAACCACCGGCAACACCACCAATGGCCGCGCCTGCTATTGCTCCTATCGCTGTATTACCAGCTTTACCACCAATTAGGGCACCAAGCCCAGCACCTGCAGCGGTACCAATCACGGCACCTTTCGTTGTACTGTTTGTGTTTTGTATCGTTGAACAACTCGCTAACAACATAACTGATGTAGCAACCGACAAGCCATATATAGCTACTCTTCTACTCGTTTTCATAATTAACTATTTACTGTTAAACTGTAATATGTTAGCTGTTAATCAAAGCGAATGCCAAACTATCACATTCCTGCTCAATTAATCAGAAAAGCAACAAAAATTATTTTTCCTGTGGCGGGATATCGAGTTTCGGCAAGCGGGATGACTTAGGGCGGCCATTCTTGTCCCAACTTTCGAATGATGTTTTTACATAGTTCATAAAATCATACTGTCCCCAGCGCTCCACCATGCTAAACGAAGGACGATAAAGATCCATAAACGACTGCAGCTCATCGCCCTCCAAACTCGTTAAGGAGGAGACAGAACTCTTGTTAAAAACACGATCAACCTTAGACTCTTCAAGTTCGCGATCCATCAATGCAGAAAAGCGTTTTGCATTTTTCGCATCCTTACCGAAAAGGTTATAGAGCGCTGTGGCTGGGCTCCCCAAATAGGTGCCCACGGTATTCTTTCCACCATTATACACTCCTTTTTTTCGATAATCGTCCAACATATCACGCATTTCGGCTTCCTTCGTCATCCGGCTAACGACCACCGTCTCCAAGGTCAAGCCTTCCTGCATCTCAATAAGGATGTCCTCTGCCGTTTGTATAATAGTTTTCACGGGACCGTATCCTGTTTTGGTAAAAGCAAGACTATCTCCTACGGATGCTTCGATAATAAATACGCCGAAGGTATTGGTCTGCGCACGCCGATTCGTACGTAGGTTCTGCACATTAACCTCTCCTAGCCTGGTGCTTCCCCCTTTAGCGACAACAATCCCTGAAATACCGGTACCGCTCTGCGCTACAGCAAACTCCACGCTTCCAAAAGCCAACAACAGGCTAACGATGCTTATATAGATATATTTTATTCCTAAGTACATTCGGCTAAAAATAATAAATGTTTAGACTACCCAATGTTAAAAAGTTCTAAATCGATCGAACTTATTCGTATGGATAGAATACAAAGTTTGCTCCCTCCGGAACAATGACAAACAAACACATAAAATCGTTTGCCGGCTTGAAATTTTTAACAAAATGATCGCGGCGTTCTTCCTTAATCAATCCACGATCAACAAACTCTTCTAAAGAGGATACCTGAATGGTCCATTGGGTATTCAGTTCATTTCTATCGAGCAAGATCTCGCCTACGCTCACCTCGTGTTGATGGGCTATAAAGATGGGATACAGGGTGTAGCCCTCGGCCATCATATCAGTCGCCACCTCTTTGATAGATTCCTTATAAAAATCCAGATCCAGCTTCAAGCTTTTTAGTGGGCTCGGGCTCGACTGATCATCTGCTCCAGCATCCCGAGCCATTAAATCCTCGATATTCATGTTGAAAAAGTAAATTTAAAATTTAAAAGTCAAAACGGGCATATTGAGATATCACTATCTACTTCAACCGCAACAGCACCACGTTTTCCACGTGCTGCGTATGCGGGAACATATCGACTGGCTTGATGCGCACCACCTCATATTTATCCTGCAACAAGGCCAGATCCCGTGCCTGCGTCGCTGCGTTGCAGCTTACATAAACCACTTTGTCGGCCTCCATCTCTAAGATACGATTCACCACGTCGACGTGCATGCCCGCACGTGGCGGATCGGTGATTACCACATCTGGCTTGCCGTGTAGCGCCACAAAATCTGCGGTAAGGACGTCTTTCATGTCGCCGGCAAAGAATTTGGTATTGGCAATACCATTGATCGACGAATTGATCTTTGCATCTTCAATGGCCGATGGCACATACTCCACGCCGATGACCTCGCGGGCGCTGCGTGCCACGAAATTCGCGATAGTACCTGCTCCGGTATAAAGATCATACACCCGCTCATCGCCTTTCAGATCCGCAAATTCACGTGTGATCTTATACAGCTCATAAGCCTGTGCAGAATTGGTTTGGTAAAAAGATTTCGGACCGACCTTAAACTTCAAGCCCTCCATTTCCTCGTAGATAAAATCGCGTCCAGCAAAAACATGAATCTCCTGATCGAAGATTGTGTCGTTACGCTTTTGATTGATGATATACAGCAAGGATGCTAAATTCGGAAACTGCTGATGGATATGATCCATCAACGAGGCAACCTGCTCTTCAGTAGGGTATGCAAAAACTACGATCAACATGATCTCTCCGGTAGAAGAGGTGCGGATAATAAGGTTGCGCAACGCGCCCTCGTGTGCACGTAAATCGTAAAACGAAATCGCCTGTTGCGTAGCAAATTCACGCACCGTATTCCGAATCGCATTAGAAGGATCCTGCTGCAGAAAGCAATGGTCAATATCCAAAATTTTATCGAACCGACCCGGCACGTGAAAGCCTAAGGCGTTCATATCTTCAGGCAAAACTTCCTGATCTACGGATGTTAACCAACGCTTATTCGAAAAAGTAAATTCCAATTTGTTACGGTAGTACTCCGTTTGCGAGGAACCCAAAATGTCTTCCATGCTACCGGTATCTACTTTCCCTAAACGACGCAATGCATTATCGACATATTGCTGCTTAAACTGCAGCTGCGCTGGATAGTTCATGTGTTGCCATTTGCAGCCTCCACAGGTACCAAAATGCGGGCAAAACGGATCCACACGATGTTCGGATGGACGCTTCAAGTTAACCAAACGCCCCTCAGCAAAGTTCTTTTTCTTGCGCAAAAGCTCCACATCGGCAATGTCGCCCGGGACGGCCTGCTCAATAAACATCACCAATTCGTCCTGCTTGGCAACGCCTTTGCCCTCCTCTGCGATATCGATAATATCGACATCAGCTATAAATCGCTTATCCTGTGGAATTCTTCTACCCATAATGGCTGCAAAAGTACGCTTTTTTATGTGAACGGTAAAGTGGTATTAAAAGCGGTAGCGGAAACAGGTTTAACAGTCTTAAGGAAAAAATAATATTGGAAATAACTGATTGCAAGATATTTCGAAATGAATACATTCGGCAATCAAAGAAACTGCGCATCTGCTTAAAGCAATGTAGCCTGCACCAAATACGGTAGGATCTCCTTCTGGAAGGATATGAAATTCTTACGCACGTCCGCATCGGTCACTGCGGTAAATGCAAAAGAAAACACGATATTTTTACTGGATTTAATCAAAAAAGTAAGGCGCTCTTCAGGAACGGTATGACCAATGGTCTCGTTCTGAACGAAAGAACTCAGAAGAAGAAATTCCAAATCATCAGAAAGTGTCTTTAGGTACTCTTGTGCATTGGCCGATTCACGAATAAATTCCCAACCGACAAATTCGTTACACACCGTGTAGGTAACGCGACTGACGCGCAGGATGGTATTGGCCAAAAAAGTAGACAGATCACGTTCGCGAACGTTTTTATCTAAAATATCCTGCACATTTTCACGGATATAGTCCATCAAGACCTCGTGCAGGATGAGCTCCTTACTGGCAAAGTGTTTATAAAACGTGGCTTTGGCAATCTTCGACTGCTTCGCTAGCTCATTCACACTGGTTTTGTTATAACCGTAACGTCTAAATAAGTCGCGGGCAGATTTTTTGATAGCTAGTATGACCTTATCTTGTTCCATGCCTTAGTTTTGTACATAAAAGACGTTGCCCTGCTGTCCTACCGAGTAGGGTCGCAAAGGACATTCTGCCAGCTCTGCGGGAGAGCCATCTTCCAAGAGCCATTTCGCACCGGAAACCCGATCGACCAACAGCATTCCCTGAACCTCTACGCGATTGCCGGCCTCCGGATTTACCGTACTGCAACGGTCGTACGCAATAAGCTTAGGATCCTGCTGCGTGCCCATGTTGTAAACCACCAAACCCACATACCCGCCTTGCGCGTAGGCCCAACCTTTGGTGGCGTAAACGCCTAAATGCTCCGTTTGGTTGATATTTGTCGTGAACGATCGATTAGGAACCACATTACAACTATCTGCTCCGCAAGCGCCCAACAGGGCAACGGTCGACAGAGCAGCGATGTAACGGATTCCTATCATCATATGCTAAATAATCTCTGTTTCGAATTGAGACAGGAAGCGATCATCGTTTTCTGAAAACAGACGAAGATCACGGATTTCGTATTTCAGATTTGTAATACGCTCGATGCCCATTCCAAAAGCAAATCCGGAATATTTCTTACTGTCTATACCACAGTTTTCCAACACGTTCGGATCAACCATACCACAGCCGAGGATTTCTACCCAACCCGAATACTTACATAACTGACAGCCATCTCCTTTACAAATGGTACAAGATATATCCATCTCAGCAGATGGCTCGGTGAATGGGAAATAGGAAGGACGGAAACGCACTTTCGTACCTTCGCCATAAAGCTCCTGTACAAAATGGTAAAGCGTCTGCTTTAGATCTGCGAATGACACCTGCTCATCGACATATAGTCCTTCCACTTGGTGGAAGAAACAGTGGGCGCGTGCCGATATTGCTTCATTTCTATATACACGCCCCGGCATAATAGCACGGAAGGGTGGTTTTCCCATCTCCATCAAGCGTACCTGAACGGATGAGGTATGCGTACGCAAAGCGATATCATTACCTTCTTTCTTCTCGACAAAGAAGGTATCCTGCATATCTCTCGCCGGATGCTCTGGCGGGAAGTTAAGGGCGGAGAAATTATGCCAGTCGTCTTCGATTTCCGGTCCTTCGGACACCACAAATCCTAGTTTTTTGAAAATCTCTACGATCTCTTTACGCACTAGCGACAGTGGATGACGTGATCCCAGCTGAAATCCTTCACCCGGCAATGTGAGGTCGGCATCGGAACGCACGGCTTTCGTCGTGGAACCAGCAAACTGCTCTTGTGCTTCGGAAAATTTCTGTTCCGCAAGTTGCTTAAACTCGTTCAACACCTTACCCAAGGTACGTTTCTCATCTGCTGAAACGGATTTAAACTCATCAAAAAGTGATTTGACGATCCCTTTGGATACCAAAAACTTTAAACGAAACTGCTCCACATCAGCGGCTGAGGTGGGCGTAAACTCATTAATTTCTTGCGAATACTGCGTAATTTTGTCCTGCAACATAGTGCCAAAGATACAGCAAAATATTAAAAATTAGGGTTAAGCGTCCTTAATTTTTGCCGCAAACAAAAGTGGTTAGCTTCTAGAACGGCAATCCGTCCGTATCGTTGTTGTTCTCGGTAAAATCTACCTCCTGCTCTTTCTCTACTTCGTCGGTTGCACTTTCTGCATTGGGGCTTTTCGTGGTCTGTCCAAAATCAGATGGCCGCCCTAGCAGCTTGAAGCTCTCGCCAACAATCTCGGTCACAAAGCGTCTATTCCCTTCTTTATCTTCATAATTGCGTGTGCGCAAGCGTCCTTCGATATAGACCAATTTTCCTTTCTTCAAGTATTTCACGGCCATTTCACCCAAATTGCGCCACATCACGATGTTGTGCCATTCGGTATGCTGCATGCGAACACCATCTTTTGTGTAGGTCTCGGATGTTGCCAACGGAAAACTGCAAACGGTGATATTACCTTCTAGGTAACGCACTTCAGGATCTTTGCCCAAATGCCCAACCAAAATTACTTTATTAACACTTGCCATAGCTAAATTTTAGGATTAATTAGTTGCTTGTTCTTTTCAAGAAAAGAAAATATAAGTTTATGTTTGGCTAATGTATCAATTTTTTCCAACAGATGATAATTCCAACCGCTTTTTTTTAGTCGCAACGCATCGGCATCATCGAGGATGTAAAATTTAGCATAAATATTTTGGTGGCTCAAGATGTGTTTGGCAACCTTTCCTAATTCTAATAAGGGTGCATTGGGCGGAAAATAGGTTGCGAAGTCGTTAAGCGCTCGCAACTCTTCCATATCCACGTCGCGCTCCGTCTCGATCATAGGAAATTCATAAAGATTCGCCCAAACATCGGAGGTTCCTCTTTTTGACATCAGTATGCTATCATCTTTACGGATAATAAAATAATGAAAGTAGCGGTCCCTGCTTGCCTTGCCTTTCAATTTGACAGGAAGGTTATCCACTATATCTTCTTTCAGCGCCACACAATCCAATTGGAAAGTACAGGTTCCACACAGTGGCTTCTTGGGCTTACATTGCAGGGCACCAAAATCCATAATGGCTTGATTGTAGGTCGCGGCATGCTCAACGTCCAACAGCTCCTGCGCGAGCGCGGCAAACATTTTTTTACCCTTACTCCCATTTATCGGTTCAGAAATACCAAAGTAGCGAGAAAGTACCCGATAGACGTTTCCATCGACAACAGCCTTGGGCTCGTTCACAGAAAAAGAGGCAATGGCCGCCGCCGTGTACTCGCCAACCCCCGGCAAGCGAATGACATCGGCATAGCGCGTCGGGAAATCACCGGCAAACTCGCTGATGACCATTTTAGCGGCCTTATGCATGTTTCTAGCACGCGAATAGTAACCCAATCCTTGCCATAAACGAAGCACTTCCTCTTCATCCGCCTCGGCGAATTTTGTTACAATTGGAAAAGCATCCAAAAAACGATGAAAATAGGGTAATCCCTGCTCCACACGGGTCTGTTGTAAAATAATCTCGGAAAGCCAGATAACATAGGGGTCTTGGGTGTTTCTCCAAGGTAGGTCTCTTCCATGCTCACGGTACCAAATCATCAAATTTGAGGCAAACGACATGCACAAAGTTGCTTATTTTTTTACAATAAAAACAGCCCCCTCAAATGTTAAAAAATGTAAAATATTGAACATAAAGCACTTGATCGGGTACCTTTGTGCTCCGTATCATTAAAAAAGTTTTTGTTATTGACGCTATGCTAAAGAAAAAAACAGCGGTGCTTTTCGTCGAAACGGATGGTACATCCACCCGAAGAATGCAAGTACCGACACTAATCGTTACCCATTGGAAAAAAATAGTAGGATCTTTTATTGCGCTGATCGCGATGACCGTATTCTGTGTCGCCTATGTCGTGAAACAGCAAACTACGGAAGAGTATACCGCTGCTTACAATAAAAAAATAAACATCCTCAACGAACAAAAAAGGCAGCTTGAAGAAGAAGGTGCAAATAGTCAATTGACCACCGAGGAGATGAAGAAATCCTTTAATTCTATAGACAGCACCTTGGCCCGTATCAATAAAAAGATGCGTACCCGTGGATTGAAGGAGATCAAAATGAAGAACATGGGCGGACCCGTGGAAAGCGGTGAAGATGATCTTGTGGAGCTGTCCATCTTTTACAAGAAACAATTGCGCAACTTGGAAGCTAAGCTTGACGGCATGCCGCTCGGCGTACCGCATCCGGGACGTATCACCTCCCCATTCGGTTACCGCCGGAATCCGTTCACCAACCGTGGTCGGGAGATGCACGCTGGAGTCGATCTCAAAGGCAGAGTAGGCGATCCAGTACGCGCAACGGCAAAAGGTCGGGTTACATTTGCTGGATACAAAGGAGATTATGGTTACGTGGTGATGGTGAAACATAATAATGGTTATGAAACGCGTTATGCACACTTGACCCGTACGCGTGTAAAAAGAGGTGAAGCTATCGAGGCTGGAGAAATTGTAGGCCTACTGGGCAGCACCGGAAGAAGTACGGGTCCACACCTACATTACGAAGTGGTGCAAAATGACAAGAAGCTGAATCCGGCTAAGTTTTTCACCTTCTAAATTCTTCAAAAAGAACAGAAATAGGACGCTTAACGAGCCTCTCCGAAGCGTAAATATATCGTGATATTCTAATAAAAGAGCAAAATATGGTTGCTCTTTTATTATTTTTGAGCCATGAGCGACACGACTTTCCACATCGCAACCCTGCATCGCGGAAAATATATGGTTCTTCTTCTACTAGGCGTATGTATCGTTACGGCAATTGCATCGCGGTTGCCCTTACAGGAAGCCGTTAAGATTCTGATTGTTTTGTGCAGCTTGCCGCTACTCTTGTTGTTGAGTATTAAAGGCAGCCGAAATGATTCGTACTGGACGATCAAGAACGATGAGGTAAGCATACGATTCCACAATGATAAGGAGGAATTACTGATTCTTTCCGAGGTAAAATACTTGCGAAACCTGCCACGATCTGGAGGTAACTTAATCATGATTTTCTTGACCAAATCGAAAGCACCAAAACGATATTGGCGCAATAAACTGTTCCAAAAAGACGACGATCTGAATGCGCTGATCCATGCGCTGAAACAACAAGGCGTCGAATATTATTATATGTAAATCCAACACTAGCACATGAGAAAACTATTCACCCTTGCTACTTTAATTCTTTCCAGCAGCATACTTTTTGCACAGCGTGCTGACTACTGGCAGCAAGCCGTAGACTACAAAATGGATATAGATGTGGACGACAAGAATTATCAGTATCAAGGCAAGATGAACCTGAAGTACAGCAACAATTCCAATCAGGCCTTGCATAAGGTATACTTTCACCTTTATTTCAATGCTTTTCAGCCGGGTAGCATGATGGACTACCGCTTGTCCAACATCTCGGATCCTGACCCGCGCATGAGCAACAACCTAGGCACCAAAGAAAGCCCGAAATACCAAAGCCGTATAGCGAGCTTGACGCCGGAACAGATCGGCTATCAAAAAATTAAGAGCCTGCTCATGAACGGGCAGCCTACAACCTATAAAATCGATGGCACATTGCTAGAGGTGGTCTTGCCGCAAGCCATTGAAGCCGGCCAAACGGCAGATTTCGACATGGAATGGAGCGCTCAGGTTCCAGAGCAGATTCGCCGTAGTGGCCGTAACTCCAAAGAAGGCGTAGTGCTATCTATGGCACAATGGTATCCCAAAATGGCACATTTTGACGAGTTTGGTTGGCATCTTGACGAATATGTAGCCCGCGAATTCATCGCCCCCTTCGGCAATTTCGATGTGACGATACATCTCAACAAGGATTTTGTTGTCGGCGCTTCCGGCAAGCTGCAGAACCCGCAAGCGGTAAAAGGCTATATGAAGAAACCGCAAGCGATGGTAAAAGAGGGTAAGGCAACTTGGAATTTTAAAGCCGAGAATATTCATGATTTCGTATGGGCGGCAGACCCCAAATTTGTTGTCGATTCTGCACAAAGCAAGGGTGGAGTGACCATCTACACGGTATTCCTGCCTAGCAGCAAAGAGGTCAAAGACAACTGGAAAACAGCGCTCGAGCTCGCTACCGAGTTTTTTGACTATACATCGGCACATTTTGGTGCATACCCATGGTCTACCTATAGCGT
This sequence comes from Sphingobacterium bambusae, assembly GCF_033955345.1. Classification (NCBI taxonomy): domain Bacteria; kingdom Pseudomonadati; phylum Bacteroidota; class Sphingobacteriia; order Sphingobacteriales; family Sphingobacteriaceae; genus Sphingobacterium; species Sphingobacterium bambusae. Next base: position 3,350,831 of record NZ_CP138332.1, on the reverse strand, counting down.
GGTGCAGGGTGGCGATGGCGGTATGGAATATGGCACGGCAACACTGGTCACCGGCGGACGCAACCTAAAGAGTTTGGTGGGCGTGATTTTCCACGAAGCAGCACATTCTTGGTACCAACATCTTTTTGGCATCAACGAAACGGTTGATGAATGGTTTGACGAAGGCTTCACCAGCTATGTGCAAGCACAGGCCTTCCAACAGCTGTTTGAAAAGAGAGATACGCTGGAGCCCAACTCCGTGCTCAGTGGATACCGCGCCTATTACAAGCTCGCACTTTCCGGCAAGGAAGAGCCCATGAGCCTACTGGCCGACTATTACAACAGCAATTATGCCTACAGCAACGAGGCATACAGTAAAGGACAGGTCTTGGCCGAGCAGCTGGGCTACATCATCGGAAAGCAGAATCTTCAAAAGACCTTTCTGCAATTTTACGATATCTGGAAGCTAAAACATCCCACAGCAAATGATTTCAAACGCGTGGCCGAAGAGGTTTCGGGCGTCAATCTGAAATGGTATTTTAATCTTTTTATCAATACCACACGTAAAATAGACTACGCCATCAGCAGTGTAAACGACAAAGAAATCGTGCTGTCCAACAAGTCTGACTTTGCGATGCCTATCGATCTATTGGTTGAGTATGCCGACGGAAGCAAGGAGCTTTTCTACATTCCCTTACGCGAAATGCGCGGCGAAAAACCAGCGGAGAACTTCGAGATCTACCAGGGCGTAAAACGAACCGTCTTGGAAGATTGGTTCTGGACGAACCCAACCTACCGCATCCCTTTAAGCAAAAAGGCCGTAAAAGTAGTGATCGACCCTACACAACGCCTCGCGGATGTGGAGTCTGCCAATAATACTTACCCGCAGCAATAGCAAAGGAGCTGGCGGATACAAGCGTAGTAAATATCTCAAACAAAAAGCGGCTTACCGAAATGGGTAAGCCGCTTGTTTTTTCGAGTTTGCCGTACCAATTAACGCGTAGCATAATTAAATGCTTTCGGTCGCTCCATATCTTCGGCGTAAACCTTCCCAAAACGATCCGTGACCCTGATCTGCAAAGTACTAGTCGCGGAAGACGCTTTAACCTTAAACATATGTGAAGAGTTTGAAGCATCGAACGTAGGTACCGCATTAACATTAATTCGTTTCATCGCATACGAGATGATGTGCAAGGGATCAAACGACGTAACGCGCTGTACGCTCAATGCAGATCCATTTTCCGTCACTGAAACCGTCCAATTGGGATCGTATCCCCAAACATTAATCAACACCTCGTTATTACGATTCTCTTTTGCAAAATCCGCTGCATACTGCGCTACGAGATTTTGATGTGTTGCGTTTGCGCTAGGCGCATATTTAGCTGCTGTAATGTGCACATTATTGAGATCATAGGATCGAAACTGATAATCTTCTTGATATCCAATGGATTTATATTGCCATTTCAGATCCTTTCCATCCATCTCCCATATTCCATATCCGCCAGGACTTCCATCCGGTGCGATATGATTTCCTGCGTATCCCGAACGCCCTGTCCACCACCAAGTAGCACATATCGCAGCCGTATTGTGTTCCATAAATTGGTTGTTTCGAACAACACGATAGTTTACGTGTGTGTGCCCTGTCAATACATGTACGCGTTCGAAACGGGCAAAGAGATCAACCAATTGTTGGCCATTGCTCATGCGAAAGCCTGGCAAAGTACCGTTACTTGATGGAGCGTTATGCAGTTGAATATGCGTAGCTACTATAATTGGGGTCGATGGGTCAACAGTTTCTAGATCTTTCTTTAGCCACGCTATCTGCTGCTCGGCCAACCTCGCATTGTAATTACGGCTGCCGATATTTCCGGTGGAGCCACCCGCATTAATATATTCGATATTATCCAATACCACATAGTGCACTTGGCCAATATTAAACGAATAGTAGGTAGGCCCCAATATCCGGCGATAAGCATTCTCCGATAACCAATCGCTGGCAAAATAAGGATCATTGTCGTGATTTCCGATTGTATTGAAAACAGGCGCGTGGAGTTTAGCTATTTCTCTTACATATTCGGGAAGCATAAAGTTGTTACTATACCAATAGGTTTCCCAAGTAAGGTCACCCAAGGTCAAGGCATATACTTTTTTTCCTGTTGTCTGTATTTTGGCAATCTGTTGGTTGGCATCTGCAATAAAACCCGTTTGAAATTGGTTAAGATCTTCATTTCGGTTTGCCAGATGCATATCCGCCAGACTTAGTAAAACGTGCTTATCATTGTTTACCGCCTTAAGTTCAAAATCACGTGTGTCCACAACATTCGGGTTGGGGTTTGTATACCGATAAAAAGTCGGAAGATTATTAGCCGAAATTACCATCTCGTGGTTTCCAGGAATCGAGACAAAAACATACCCCGTCCGTTTATTCGAAGAAAGATAGTATACGCCATCTTCATCTGTTTTCGTAAGGTCGTGACCATCAGAAACAACTACATTCGCCAATCCTTTGCCAGCAATATGCACGACACCTTTTATGGTTTTGCCCGCGATATCCGGAAGATCTGCACGCAAGACGAAATTGAACGTGCTGCTGCCTAATGTTTGTTTTACATCCCCACGCGAGATCAGCACCGTATATCGTCCTTCTATAAAATCAGCAGGAAGCAAAAACGACGCATGGGAAGCCTGTGTTTCAGATAAGCGTATTTGAAAAGATTTTGTCAAGCCGTCCAACGATTCCAAAGTGATCTCGTCATTTGCTTGAAATCCCTTCCCTAAGATTCGTGTCGTAGCTTCTTTTTCCACATCCCATACCAAAGGAACACGTACATCTTCGAGTTCAAGTTTGTTGGGTATCGTTGTAGTTGGTGGCAGCTCCTCCGGACCCGACACGACTTCTTTTCCGCAAGAAAAGAAAACGAGGAATGAAAGCAACAAAAAGACACAAAAGATGCTATCCTTTTTGTAAGGAAAAAATATTTTCTTCAACATCATAAAAAGATTATTTATAGCTGTAAGCATAAAAAAGCGTCTGCTGCCTAAGCAACAGACGCCTTCCTTCAAAAAAAATTATTCCGTTTGTCTTGTCACAAACTCGCCAACTTCTAAATCGCTAGCCGGAGACTGTTTAGTCAACTGCTTTGCATTATAGCCACGAGCGGTTTCCCAAGTCCGGGTGGTAGTATTAAACACCCCTCCCAATTGAATGAAGAATCCGACGTTCGCTGGCAGAAAATGTGGTATACGATATTGGTTGCTACCCATAGAAAAGAATGGCTGAGCAGCACCAGTTTCTGCATGCGACGGACGATAATGGTCATTGTTAGCCACGCGATAGCCTAAATTAGCCACCGAATCGATAATCGTACTTGTACCAAGACCGCCAAACATCACCAAATCGATCGGCACAGTGCCCTCATTAATATTGGTACCAACAAATAGTGCCATTCCACTTGCATTCCCACTGTTTGCTAAAATGTTGGCATTCGCATCACCTAAACCATCACCACCTGATGTAGCATAAGGTATCGCACGAACCCAATTCAATTCCCCAAGCGAGGTGGAGTTTGCTCCGCTGATGCGCTTCTGGTGCCCACCGACATAAAAGAACTCGCCTTTTTTTACGGATCCCTCCGTTAAGTTAAACTTCAAGGTACGTGCACCACCGGTTGCCCAGCCTGCGCCTGGAGGCGCGCCCGCATTAGGCTGATTTGCGCCGGCATTGTTGGTCGTCACGACCGAGAATGGAATCTCGGCGAAATTGATATCGGCATTTGCCCGTAGTTGAATATACTCGTAATTACCGTCGCCTCCTTCGGGATCAGGACAATAGCCGGTGAAAACCAAAGGCATAGCACCTAAGTCCCCTGGAATTTCCGGATCGGAAACATCTAAAATTTCCGAAGCCATCCTTGGCCAAATAGCCATCACCGCAGCATTATCAGAATCACCAAGCAATATTCCTTGTACATTAACATTACGTGGAACTTGGAGATCAGCAAAAGGAGCGGTAGGAAGTGTGCGTATGTTTAAGGTATCCGCACCATTAACCATCCTTTTGACACCAGAAAAAGTTTGACCAACTTCCGGCCGAGGAAACATCTCGCCCCCGATAATCTGTACATAGGTTCCTTCAAATTCATGAGGACGTTGGTAAATCGCTGAAGCGGTCAAATTACGACGTTGTATGCGCGGCACATTCGTTATAACTTCGATATCTGCCGCCGCAACGGCATCAACATACAGAAAGCCCTCTCTTTTGAGTTGTTTATTGCTAATGGTTACCAAAATGGAATCACCAACGCGATAATTAGCGGCGATATCGCCAACTTTAAGTGCGATACCGTGCAGTTTGCCCGGTTGTGCTTGCTGCACGATCATCATCCCCTCAGGAACATTACCCAATTGCGGATCAGAAATCACGACACCTCTCGTTTGTAGCGCTTCATTCAATAATTCCGGAGTCATTTGTACATCAGAACCTTTATGGATCTGCCTTAAATCTTCAATCGTAATATAAGGGCTTAACTTACCTTCCAAAAAATTTCGCTTTTCGCAGGACTGCATGAGCAACATGAGTAGCGGTAGCAAAAAAATATAGGTTAAATTCTTTTTCATCAATGTATGTTTTTGCAATAAATATTAAGGCCGTTGCCACCAAACCAAAGTATTGAGATCATCAGGCCCCTGTTCTGCCACAGCGTTCGTATAATTTTCGCGATTTGCAGACTGCACATATACCGGGTAATTAAGACGAGCAGGCATTTTGCCACCATTTAAATGTCCTGAACGGATAGGCAACACAGGATGTCCCGTGCGTCTGTATTCAAACCAAGATTGCATATCGGTAAAAAAGAGCGCATAGTACTTCTGCAAATGGATAAGTTCCATTTTTTCAAATTCACTATACGAATCGTCCCAAGCCACCAAGTCTGAAGTCAGGTAAAAGGACGGAACAGTATGATTCCAAAGCTGTATCCCTGCCACGGTGCCTTTTTCATAATAGGTTTGGGCAGGCTGAGCGGTTATCCAACCCTTGACAGCTGCTTCTGCTAGAATCAATTGCAGTTCGCCGTAATTCAAAATATTTCCCAATAGCGGATTTGACATCAACCCAGTATGCAGAGCAGAGCCCGCCACGGGAGGCTGCCCAACGGGATAACCACTTGGCACCCCGAAGTAGTCGCCATCAGCGAGCGATGCCCAAGTTACAATGCGCGGGTCGCTACGCTCGTTCAACTTATCGATGAAAAAACTCGCCGAGCGAGGGCCATACCAATCGGCTGGTCGCCACGTTGCGAAAGGCGAAACATAGGGAGCCGTACCAGACCAGCGCAGGATAGCAGAATCGTCATTGCTGCGCATAATAGGATAGATAATAGGTGATTCATCTACAATTTTTTTGATGATCGCTGGCGTATTCAACTCTGTTTTCTGAGCCAAACGCAGTGCCAACCGTAAATACAATGAATTACCAAACTGACGCCATTTCCAGGTGTCACCGCCAAAAACGGGGTCAGCATTACCATTTATTTTTAACGTCGGACTAACTCCGCGAAGCAAGGTATTTGCTTCTTCAAGCTTTGCAAACAATGCCGGGTAAATATCCTGTTGCTTATCGAATACTGGACGAACCGCATTGAGATCTTTTGCCCGCAGGGCTTCGCTGAACGGAATATCCCCATAAATATCCGTTAATATAGAAAATATCCACGCCTCACATATTTGCGCAATAGCCATGTATTCCGGTTGGTTTAACTCCTCAGCGAATTCGTAGATATCGCGGAAGTTACGCAGTTGTAGATAGAGGTTGTTCCACATGTAATCCGCTTCACTCGTCCGGATATCATAGCGGAATATACGACCGTCACCATCTCCCATATTTACAGTAACCTGCATCAGTTCATTGGTAATGCGCTGGCTACGGCTCATATTGTAAGTAACCACTTTGGTAATTGCAGGAGCAAGCAAATTCTCCGGTTGCACGCGCGGACTAGAGTTAGGGTCAGTATTTATCTCTTGAAAATTCTTGTTGCAAGATGGCATCAGCATAAGTGTTGCAAAGCTCAGCCCAAGAAAATATATTGATCTTTTAATAAGTTTCATCTTCATCATTCTGTTTATTATAGTCCTATAACCAGGTTAACCCCAAACGTACGTGTTGCTGGGAATTGTCCAAGCTCGAAACCACGGGTGATATCTCCATTACCCAACGTTCCAAATTCTGGATCGAAGGCCGGCCAGCTTGACCAGATAAACAGATCCCGTCCAAAAACGCCAACTGAGGCACGCTGCAAGCCCAATTGGGACAATACTGCAGAGCTCAATGTGTAGTCGAAGCGCAATTCACGAAGCTTTAAGAAATCCGTAGAATAGGAAGTACCTTCTACATTATCACGTCCGAGGTGCGCGTTGTAATAATCCCAAACATTGGTAGCAATAACATCATTTGGCCGGTAGGTACCATCACCGTTGGCAATAACACCGTTTCCAATAATGCCATTGTAACGTCCCGGCAAAGTATTTTTAGTTTTTCCCTGCTCGGCATTCACTGCAGAAGTTAAAGAATACCCTACTGCACCAAATTGTGCGTCAAACATAAAACCTAATCGGAACTGTTTGTAGCGGAATTCGTTGTGCAAACCAACACGCCAAGATGGGTTAGTTTGGCCAATGTACTGCATGGTATCCGTCAATTGTGGAAGACCATTTTCATAAATAATCTGTCCATCAGGAGCGCGCTCATAACCTCGCCCATAAAGATCGTCCATACGTGCACCGACTTTTGCGATAATGGCTCCTCTGCTACCTGGACCGTTTTGCAGAATCATCTCATCCAAATCATCTGTAAGCTCCAGCACCTTGTTTTTGTTGGTACTAAAGGTTGGGCTCATCGTCCATTGGAAATTCTCCTTCCGAACAGGCATAATGCGTGACTCGATCTCCAAACCGCTGTTTCGAATCAAACCGGCATTTACCAATATGGAGGATGCACCTGACGACCGATCCACTGTAGCGGTCAAATGCTGATTAGAAGTCTCGGCCGTATAATAGGTCATATTGAGTGAGAATCGCCCTGAAAACATCGACACATCCATACCAGCCTCGTAACTCCATGTTTTTAATGGCTTTAGAAAGAGATTAGGCATAACTGTGGGGTTAGATCTTCCTCCAGGGAAAATACTTTCAACATTATAGTTATATGACGTCCGATATGGCTCCATTCCCCCACTTCCCACTTGAGCAGCGGATCCTCTAAACTTCAACATGGAGAATTGTTTTGGCAAACGCACCGCCTCCGATAGAAGAAAGCTTAAATTAAACGATGGATATTGAAATGGTTCTCCTTTATTGATCGGGGAAGCTAGCGCACTATTCCAGTCATTTCTAAATGAAAGATCGGCGAACAAAAACTCTTTGTAAGAAACTGTCCCAAGTCCATAAATACTGTTCAATACTAATTCTGTTCTATAAGGCGTACTTACCAAAACACCAGCAGCGTTACCTAGGTTGAAGATACCTGGATAAGATAGCGAATCCGCAGCATTTCTTTCGAGAGAACCTTCGTTGCGCAATGTACTTCCGCCCGCTGTTAAACGGATTTTTAGATCAGGAGTAATTTCTTTGTTATACGTTAGCATAACATCAGAAGAAGTCTCGGTGTTATTAATAGACTGTGTTCTGTACATCCCTTTACGAAACTTTTCTGTATCATAAGGACGTTGTTGGCTTCTACGTTCGGTATTTAAATCTAAGGTGGTGCGAACCATCAATTCCCACTCTTTTGAGAATTTATAGGACGCTTCGACACTACCTGTAAGTCCGTGGCGTTTATTCTTGTTCAACATTTCATTGGTGATCAAATAGGGATTATCGACCAAACTACTGAATGGATAATTTTGGAACATATTTTCCTGTCCAATCTGCCAGTAATCCGTGAGCCAGTCCAAAGAGGCATTTGGCTGCCAAAAAGCATTCCAATACATCAAAGATTGATTATTGTATCCCGACGAAGGTAAATTGTCACTCCGGTTTTGACGGTAGTTAATCCGGGTCTGTATGCGCAGCTTATCCGTTACGGCATGACCAGCAGTTAACGACAAATTGTTACGTTCGTAGCCTGTATTTGGGATGATCCACTTGTTACGTAAATCAGTAAAGGAAAATCTCAATTGTGTTTTATCGTTTCCACCATCCAAACTCACAGAATTGGTGAAGGTTGCTCCAATGTCAAAAAAGTTCTTGCGCTCGTTCGGGTAAGCCTGCCATAAGGTACGCTCGGTTGCGCGCGTCTGGGTGACAGGATCGTATTGAAAAAAGTATTGCCCATCGAACTTAGGTCCCCAAGCGGAGCTAGTACTCCGTGTACTTGCCCCGTCAACACCTGCATTGAAGGAATAAAAACGAACGCCTTCAGTACCCTGACCATATTCATATTGGTAATCCGGCCAACGGGAAATAGACTCCATAGTGGCGTTCGAGGTAAATGTTACACCAACACCTTTTCTTGCCCGACCTGATTTTGTGGTAATCACGATGGCACCATTCGCTCCACGTTGGCCATAGAGCGCGGTTGCATTAGCTCCTTTTAAAACATTTAATGACTCAATATCCTCTGGATTGATGTCGTTGATTCCCGTTCCAAAATCTGTTGGCGAGTCTCCACTAAGATAAGCACCTGAACCAGTTCCTACTTGGTTACCGCTACTGTTGCTTACGACAACTCCATCGATAACAATAAGCGCTTCATTGTTTCCGGTAAGATTGTTTTCACCGCGCAGAATGATTTTGTTGGAACCAGCAGGACCTGCTCCTGAACGAACGAGGTTTACACCCGCAACACGGCCAGATAATGCTTCACTCCAGTTATTCGGCATCGTCTGCGCAATCTCTTCGCCTTTCACTTCAGTGGCCGCATAACCTAGGGCTTTTTTCTCCCTAGAGATACCGAGTGCAGTAACCACAACCTCTTCCAAATCTCCCGTCGTCGGAAGAAGTGCAAAATCAACATTTAACGTTCCCCCTTCAGTTACCTTGATCTTTGACTTGCTCATCGTTTCAAAAGAAATGTATCGAGCGGTCAATGTATAGGTGCCGGGGGCCGCAGAAATGCTGAAGCGCCCATCGGCATCCGCAATCACGGTTCTGTTCAACTCCACAATCTGTACCGATGCTGCGGCCAGAGGTTCTCCTTTGCTGTCCGTGATAACACCGGTAATACGCCCAGGTCGTTGCTGTTTTTTTAGTACCAGTGTACCATCTCCTTTTTCTTCATAAGTAATTGCCGTACCTGCAAAGAGGCTTTTCAATACGGCATCTACTGACGTCGCACGAAAAGCCTGCTCGCGCACAGCAATGTTTGCCAAATTAAGAGCTTTATCATCAAAAGCCATATCAATAGCCTGCTCGGCCTGCAGTTTTTTAATTGCGGCATGTAGCGTTGTGTTTGATATGGTAAAGTCCACTTTTCGTAAATGAACTTGCCCGCTAAGCGGAGCGGCTAACAGGAGTTGAGACACTGTTAAGCCGACGAAATACATAATAATTGTCGTACGCATCATTATTCGTATGAACAATAGGTTTTTATTCATATTTTTATTGTCTTAGTAATTCATATTAAGCTAAGTGGCCTTGCTAGGGTCTCAAGCTGAGCTCGGCCAAACGAATTTAAACAGGTGCCTCTTTGGTGCCTGTTTTCTTTATCGATTAGTAAAGTATTATTTCATCGTTTTCCCTCCTGTAGTTTAACCGATGCATATCACAAACGATATCTAAAGTCTGTGCTAAAGATCGGTTGGCATGTATCTGTAGATTATATGAATATTGGTTTCCGGATTTACGTTCGTTCCGTAAACGAACGCCGTAGATATTGTAAATCGCTTGTCGTAGGTCGGCAAAACTAGCTTGCTCTAATACAACACGTCCGTCTCGCCAAGAGCCAACGGCTGCATCCATCTTTGTGAAGATCTTCCCATCATGTGTATTATAGGATAGCATTTGGCCTTTGGTCAATTGATTTAACTGTTGTCCTAAATTATCCAAAACGGCAACCTTTCCGTGTTCTACACCCACGCGGAATGCCTCTGCCGACGGATAGGCCTGAATATTAAAAGCAGTACCCAACACCTGAATTTTGATATGTTTAGTTTTCACCACAAATGGTCTTCTTGGGTCGGGAGCGACGTCAAAAAATGCTTCACCTTCCAAGGTTACATGACGGGCTTCCATTCCGTAAGCATCCGCTACCGATAAGGTTGAATTGGCATTGAGCCAAACTCTTGAGCTATCCGGTAGGGTAATTAATTTGCGTTCTTTTACGGTTGTCGAAGCGCTAAATGCTGCCAGCGGTGTCGATTGTGTCGTCGTCTCACTCACCAGACCGGAATACTGCAACACTTGATTCCAAGAAAACACAAGCAGCAAAAGAGCAGCAGTGCTAAACCCCAACAACACATATCGGTTACGTTGAAACCATGATCGTGGAGTTTTCGCCAACGGAAGGTTGTTCCAAATACGCTGTTGCATGTCATTACGTTCTGCAACATCATTGAATAAGGTTGAAGCCTCTTCTTTCTCTGAAAAAGACTCATACCAAATATCCACCACACGGCGTTCTGCCGGTGTAGCTTTATCTGCGTTATATTTTCTTAATAGCTTTTTTAACGTTGTTAAGATCACTTTCTCTCGTTTTACACCTCTATAGTGCATCGAAAGACCGGAAAGTACCTCAAGAAATTGTTACCTGTTTGTTAACTTTTTATGAACAGCAATAATAAGGTATACACCGAAGAAGAGATTTCGGGGTGTCGCTCGGAGAGTACCTGTTTAAGGCGCTTCAGTGCCTGTGTATTATTATTTTTGACGGTTTGGGGGGAGATATTCAAAGCTTCAGCAATCTCCGCGATGGTAAAGTCCTGCGTGCGAAGCGCAAAGATCTGTTGCATATTTTCCGGAAACAACGCTATGGCATCCTCCAATGTTTTTTGGATCTCGCTCGCCGCGATAACATCCAAAATGCTATCCTCGAAGCTTTGCATATGCAACAACAGGTGATCAACAACCGTTTGATGTAAACGCGACCTCGAAAAATGTCTTATTATATGGTGTTTAAGCGCCCCATGTAGGTAGGCAGCAATAGAGCTGGAGATTGTCAGGCTAGAGCGGCGTTGCCAAAAGTCCGTAAATATTTCCTGCAGCATATCCTGCGCCTCATCATGACTCTTCAGCCTGTAGTAGGCTTCACGAAACAGACTCTCCCAATGCATATGGAAGATTTGGGCAAACACTTCTTGGCGTCCGTCCCTCACTCCCGCTAGAAGCTCCGTCTCTGTCATATGGCTCATCCCTTGCATGATACAGGCAAAGTTAAACATCCTATATTAACGGAATGTTAATTCAAACAAAGCATCAAATCGAATGGCTTAGGTGCCACAACAGCATGTAGAAACACGCGATTACCCCGTGCATTATTTTTCCGCGAACACTATCTGTCTAGATGTGTATCTTTGCCACATGATCTACTTTCATATTCCTTTTTGCAAACAAGCCTGTCATTATTGTGATTTTCACTTTAGCACGTCGTTGGGGCAGAAAGCGGATATCTTAGCAGCATTGCATAAAGAAGTGGATCAACGACATTTCTACCTGCAGGATCGAACGGTGCATTCTATCTATTTCGGCGGAGGTACGCCTTCTATCTTAGATGCGTCGGATATCGATCGACTAATAGACAAGGTCGCCAGCCATTTTGATATTGCAGCGGATGTAGAAATTACCTTAGAAGCCAACCCTGACGATCTCAACAAACAAAAGGTGCACTCGTTGCGGAATACCAGCATCAATAGGTTCAGCATAGGCATTCAATCGTTCTATGAAGAAGATCTTCGCTGGATGAACAGAGCGCATAATGCCGATGAAGCAGAGTCGGCGATTAAACGGGTTCAAGATGCCGGCTTTGAAAACATTACCGCTGATCTGATATACGGCTACCCACTCCTGACCGACGAAAAATGGAAGACGAATATCCAGAAGCTGTTAGATCATGCCATTCCACATATATCCTCCTACGCCATGACCGTAGAACAGAAGACCGCACTGGCACATTTCATCAAACAGGGAAAGGCGAAACCGATGGATGAATCACAAAGTGCTGAACAGATGTCCATGCTTATCGATACCCTTGTAAGCAACGGCTTCGAGCACTATGAAATATCAAATTTTGCGAAGCCCGGACATTACGCCAAGCATAACACCAACTACTGGCGTGGCGTGCATTACCTTGGGATAGGCCCCTCAGCACATTCCTTCAACGGAACCTCCAGAAGCTGGAATGTTGCTAATAATGCGAAGTATATCCAACATATTGTTAGCGAGGAGAACAATCCTGAAACGGAACAGCTCTCGCTACAAGACAGGGTGAATGAGTATGTGATGACGGCTCTTCGTACGATGTGGGGCATTGACCTGCAACATGTCGAGCAGGCGTTCGGTCGGGATGCATTGGCACATATCCAAGATACTGTCCGCCCCTTCATAAGCCAGCAAGAGGTTACCCACGTTGATCATCGTTATCTCCGCTTAACCAACTCAGGAAAACTATTGGCCGATCACATCGCCTCAGAATTGTTTCTGTTGGAAGAAGATTAGTACAAAAAAATCTGTATAGAATGTAGACCTTAAAAAATGTCTCTCGTATTATAGGAAGTACAAAAAAGAGGCATAAAACTATGCCCCTTCTCACAACACACTATATTAAACTAATTCTTATATTTCTCCGCCAGCATCTTCATAAAGTAACCTCCAACAACCGAGCGCGCTTTGAAACCTCGGCGGTCCGGTTTATCCGTAAAGATCCAGTCCGACATCGGAACCCGATGTACCGTCTCGTTCATGAATGCATGCACGGGCTGTACAAACGCTTGGAACGTTTGCAGATCATCGGCCAGTGTCGCAGACCAGATAATCCAATCTGACTTTGTATACGTTTCTCGGCTATCTAACGGTAAACCATACTTGTTTTGTTTACTCAAGTAATATTTGACTTCTTTCTGTCGAATCTGCGGATCGAAAATCTGCATATCCAATACTTTATCCCACACGAGGTTGTACTTTTGGCTCCAAGTCCCCGATTTATCGAATGTCAGTCGGTAATGATCGCCATCGTTGGCCATACTCTCCCACTGTCGTGCCATATCCCGCGCAGCGGCAAGATACCGTGTGGCAACCTGCTCTTTGCCCAACATCTTGGCTAAATGCCCATAGGAAGCAATACCTAGGATAGCCTTGACCGATAGATTCGCATTATGAGCAAAATGTCCAGCAAAATCGTCCGTACAAAGCTGATTCTCCGGATCGAGCCCCTTTTCAAGTAAATAATCAGCCCATGTTGTCAACACATTCCAATGGTTTTGTGCATAGCCGGCATTCCCTTCGGCGCGTGCAATAGCATAGGTTAGGATCAGCATATTACCACTTTCCTCAACGGGCATATCACCACCATAGGTTTGCCCATTAGCGATGGGATAGGTACCGATATCGTGGGCAGCAAAAGGCTTCTGCCATTTTCCCGACTCGGAATAATAAAAAATAAAATTCAGGAGTGCTTTGGCAAGTTCTGGATTGTAATACAGAAATAGAGGAGCCGACGGATAGGTTACATCAACCGTACCGATAGAGCCATTGCTATCATTTTCTTTAGATAGCAGCAACAGCTCGCCATTTGGCGATTCCACAAGTTTATGTGCAGCAATCGCCTGTCTATAGGCCAATGCACACAGCTCCGCGTATTCCTTACCAAATGCAGCATACTGCTTCATGAACGTTTTATCAAATGAAGATACTTTCTCTAACACCGCGTCATAGCTCGCAAAAGCCTGTTTAAACTGTCCCTCTATGGTCTGCTTGCCGTCGCGATTCCAATAAGGACGTAGGTTATTTCCGAAGTATTGTATGGCGTAAACATCATCATAGCCCAAGGCTATTTTCCCCTTCCATGTTCCCTGCACTTTGCCCTTTTGCCGCAACGCAAGTTGATTTCCTGTACCGGCTGCAGCGGCAACAGATTTTCCCGCTACAAAATTTGCACGCAGACCGTTCACCGTTCCCACAGCAGCCTGTGTTGCAGCTTGCTCACCTACCATATAAAAATAGCCCCAATCATTCCGCACATGATCTCCTTTTCGTCCAAGGATACGCTGGGCAACGCTGCCTGTCTTTACATAAAGCAGACCGTCCTTTTCGTACGACTCGCTCTTGGCATCTTGCGAAGGAAGGTTCAGTCCCCAGTGCGGAGCTGCTTCGAAGTAAAGTTCCACATCCTGTGGCTTCGCCGATGTAATCTCGTAACTTAAGTAATTGACAGGGCGTGACAAGAGTGTAAGGTCGTCTAAAAACAAAGGTGCCGTAAATGTTAACTTAAGCTGTACATCGCCACAGTCGAACAAATAATGCGTTTGCATAGGTTGCAAATCCGCATAGATCTGCTTAGCCTCTTTGTCGAAGTATTTCTTTGCTGCAGGTTCCACCAGCAAACCCATATCCAAAAAAGCATTGCCTCCACGATTATGGCAATAAGCTGCCAATATATTTTCACCTTTTTTCAAGCTTTTGAGTGCTGCAGCATCCAGCTTTACCCGCCTGTTTTTACCGGTGGCCTGCCCTGTAGACAGCACCTTGATGCCGTTAACAAAAAATTCGGCATCGTCATCATGTGCATATTCTAAGAATACATTTTTGCCTTTCACGTCTTCCGAAAGCACAATATTCCGACGCACCCAAATTTTCTCGGTAGTCCAATCGGTCTTGCTGTGCGGCTCGTTCTCGAAGGTTCCAAAGGCTCCTTTGCCCGACTGCCAGCTCTTATCATCATATCCCTGCGCCGTCCAATCTCCTGTTGGATTCACCGTTGTGTATTTCGCTTCCCAGGCCTTATCTTCCCCATTTGGCACTAGGCTAACCAACGCAATTTCTTCCGTTCCCATAAAGCGATAGATCGTCTTCCCTACTTTAATGGCTCCTAAAAGTGGTAAAGGCTTGTTGTCCGACCAGTGGGCTACCGAACTGCCATATAATTGATCCGACGGCGACCAAGCACTAACGTTAGGATCGATACTGACCAAAGGATAGGCCGGCGCTCGCAAACGATTTTGCGATTCCTGTCCAACCGCAATCCCTATACTAGCTATTGCGACACCAAGTGTCCATAAAAGATGTTGCATTCCTTTGCTTTTCATAAATGATTTACATTTTGTTTGTGTAGATGGTATTCATAACATTATCATATACGCTCCCTAAAAAGGATAGACCAAGCGTCCATGCGCGAGCTTTAATAACTAGGCACAGGGTTCATTATTGATCAGCTTCAAAAGTATAATTTATCAGGATACTTTAGCAGCGCGCTACACGCAAACCCTGCATTTTGAACAGATTATGTTATTTTTTGACGAGAAAAGACTATAAGCTAATACGAATTAGCTACTAATTTTGAATTAGCTAACTGATAAACTATGTATACCATACCTTCAACGAATATGGATGGCAAGAGTCTCCCCTATTCAACTGAAAAAAATAAACTGATAAATCGTAAAATTTGGAATCCAACTCGTTGTTCATATACGCTATCTTGGACACCGTCGCTTGACATGGCTTCAGGCTAATCTTATTTTGATAAGCGATCGGTCATCCTTTTTCTGACCAGCAAAAACAGATGCTAACCGAGGCCAGCAACGCGCATGGCCATACCATAAACGAATTCTATCATGCCATAAAAGCTTCTTGCAGCGAAGAAAGCCTTTATGGGATAGCCCAATTACTGCTAAAAACAATAATATCAAACAGTATAACATTTAAACCTATTTTACATGAGCGCAAACCTATCTATTTTTAGTGCTGTACCGCTTACCTACAGCCGCCGGCAAAACCAACATTTGTTCAGATTGATGGACTACATTCGTCTGAGCCTACCAACAAAGATGCCTATTCCATCAGATCCTAGCCTAAACATTTATTCACCTTCCGATCAAGTGATTCGCAGTTTAACGACGCATCGCAAAGAAAAGGATCATCAACAAGAGCATTGAAAAAATTAAAACCTTATCTATTATGAAAAATAAGACGCGAAGCATGAAGGGTATACTACCTCTGCTACTCGGGCTATTGCTGGCATTCATCGCAGCCTGTTCCAAACCCGATAAAGTGGAAAACAAACCGACACATGATCCCACGAAACCAATCACGTACGCCGATTTCTACCCAAAAGAAGGTGGCGTTAGCACACAGATGATTATTGAAGGCTCCAACTTTGGCTCCGATACCGCTTTGGTACATGTATCGGTTAATGATAAAGAAGCCCGCGTCATCGGCGTCAGCGATACGCGTATCTATGCGTTGGTTCCGCCTCGCGCCGGGACTGGCAGTGTTAAGGTAAGCTTAGGTGCAAAAGGCACAGAGAAAGTCCATGTTTTTGACAACCCTTTCTCCTATGAATTTAAACAACAGGTATCCACGATCTCGGGGCAGTCGGACAACAACGGCAATGGAAAAGACGAAGATGGATCCTATTCATCCGCTTGGTTCGACCGTCCTTGCTGGCTAGCCTTTGATAATGATGGTGCCCTATATGTGTTGGAGGAAGGAAATGGAAGTGGAGCATTACGCAGACTCTACAATGATCAGGTAACGACGCTTATGAAGAAGAGTGGCGCGATTGTTCGTCCCCGCACCATCGCGTTCAACCTGGCGCAAGACACGCTATTTATGAGCAACGACCAAGGAAGTTCTACCGGTTTGAGCACTGCCGTGCTGTTCCGCAGCAACGGTTTCAGCACCTTCCGACCTTACATCTACTCTAAACAGACAAACTTTGGTATCAGTCACCCTACAACAGGGGCCTATTTCTACAACCGCTACGAAGATGGGATGTTGTTCCGCTGGTCATCCACCACGGCCGCTGCCGTAGAGCAATTTCGTGTAAAGGATAGCAGTTGGGAATACTCTATGGTATTTACTCCCAATGGAAAAACCGCTTACATCATTGTACGCAATAGACATTATATCGTCAAGGCAGAATACAATGAAAATACCAAACGTTTAGAAAACGCGGTAGACTGGGCTGGTGGCGTGGGTAGTGCTGCCTTCCAAAATGGTATTGGCGCTGCTGCACGATTTGATCAACCCTGTCAAGGTGCCGTCGATGAAGACGGTAACCTGTATGTGGCAGATCGCTATAACCACTGCATTCGCAGGATAACACCTGAAGGTGTTTCCTCGGTTTATGCCGGTGTACCTAGACAGGAAGGCTATGTCGATGGGGAGCCCCTAGAATCTAGATTTCGATTCCCGGAAGGGGTGGCCTTTGGTCCGGATGGCGGCCTTTATGTAGCCGATTATGGTAACCATAGAATTAGAAGAATCCTCGTTGAATAAAAGACCTTTTTATGAAAAACATACTCCAATTGATGGCCTTGCTGCTTGCCTTTATATGGGCAAGCGACGCACAGGCACAAACCGCCGAAATCAGCGGAAAAATAACGGGCAAAGACAATGAACCGCTCGTCGGCGTTTCAGTCGCCATAAAAGAGAAGCCAGGTTTTGGAACACTGACAGACGGCAACGGTACTTTTAAAATCGAGGCCATGCTGAGCGACGTTCTCGTGATCACCTACGTAGGTTACGAGAGACAGGAAGTTCCCATCGCCAACAAGCGTGAACATACTATTATCCTTATCGAAAGCGCCGAAAATGCCATAGACGAAGTCACCGTGGTGGCCGCCGGCGCCACCCAGCGAAAGATTACCGTCACCGGAGCCGTGACGACGGTCAATGTCAAAGACCTAAAAACCTCCACATCACAACTGAGCAATAGCTTGGCTGGAAACGTGGCCGGTATTATTGCACGACAAATCTCGGGTGAACCCGGATCAAATGTATCCCAATTCTGGATACGTGGGATCAACACTTTTGGTGCCAACGCCTCGGCCTTGGTGCTGGTCGATGGTATCGAGAGAAATTTCAACGAGATCAATATCGAAGATATCGCTACATTTTCGGTATTGAAAGACGCCTCGGCAACAGCCATCTATGGGCAACGGGGCGCAAATGGTGTCATTATCATAACCACCAAACAGGGAGAAGCAGGTAAAGCAACCATTACCTTCGAGGGAATTGGCGGCTACAACACCCGCTCGCGAACACCGGAGTACGTCGATGGTATCACGTATATGAACCTAGCTAACGAAGCACGATTGGCGCGGTTTCAAGACCCCTTATTTTCAGATGTCGAGAAACAGGTACAGATTCACAACCTAGACCCAGACCTGTATCCCAATGTAAATTGGTGGGATCAGGTCTTAAAGGACGGTGCGTTCAACCAAAACTATCGGTTAAACATATCCGGTGGCGGAAGCACCGCGCGTTATTACATCTCGGGCGCTTATTACAACGAAGATGGCATGTACAAAACTAACGATGTGGCTAACGCCTACAATACCAATGTCAACTATGGTCGTTACAATTACTTAGCCAATGTCGACGTCAATGTCACGAGCAGCACGCTCGTAAGGTTGGGTGTATCGGGCTTTTTAGCCAACCACAATACGCCGGGCACGAGCAGCGTTGACATTTGGGGATCCCTGTCCGAACTTACTCCGTTAAGTATACCTGTACGCTATAGCAATGGCCTTGTGCCTACCTATGGCGCAGCCAACCAAACGAACCCTTGGGTGCTGCTGACCGAAACGGGCTATACCACACGTTGGGAAAACAAGGTGCAGACGAATATCTCCCTAGAGCAAGATCTGGGTAAACTTGTTCCCGGTTTACGGTTCATTGGACGGTTCGCCTTCGACACCTATAACAATAATATTGTGCGTCGGATAAAAAACCCAGATACCTTCCGGGCTGAACGGCAGCGTGATCGCAATGGTGATTTAGTATTCCGAAGGATACAAACGGCTTCTCCGCTAGCGCAGAGCTCTGAAACCGGCGGTAACCGCAGATACTATACCGAGGCCAACCTAAATTACAATACACTAATCAATGAGAAACATAACATCGGCGCACTACTGCTCTATTACCAACAGGAAGTAAGTGAAACGGCCAACGTAGGCACAAATGTGCTGCGTGGGGTACCAAAGCGCAACATAGCACTATCTGGCCGCGTCGCCTACGGCTACATGGACCGCTACCTAACCGAATTCAATTTTGGTTACACCGGTTCCGAAAACTTTGAACCCAACGAACGGTTTGGATTCTTCCCCGCGATATCTGCCGGCTGGGTACTTTCCGAAGAACCTTTTATCAAAGAGTCCGTTGACTGGATGGATCTATTTAAAGTACGCTACTCCTATGGGGAAGTCGGCAATGACCGACTAGGCAACGATGCTTCGGGGAACGAACGAAGATTTCCCTACCTCAGCACTTTTTCCACCGGCGGGAATGGTTATGTGTTTGGCGAGTTCGGCGTGAACGGGCAGACCGAACTTTTTGAGTCAGTTATTGGCACTCCTCACCTTACGTGGGAGGTTTCTAAGAAGCATAATTTAGGCTTGGATCTCGCTTTTTTTAACAATAAGGTATCGGCAACGATCGATTTCTTCCAAGACCATCGCATGAAAATCTTTATGCCGCGCAGCCATATGCCGCAAACGGTAGGTCTATACGGTCGTGAGCCCATGGCCAATGTGGGCGAAATGATGTCACGCGGGATCGACGGTAGTTTCTTGGTTAGGCCGAAGATTGGCAACGTAGATTTCACCGTACGTGGAAACCTGACCTACAGCAAATCGGAGGTACTGGAATTTGACGAGGCCGCCAACGCATTGCCCTATCAAATGACAAAAGGATACCGCTGGAACCAAAGCCGAGGGCTCATCGCCTTGGGACTATTCAAGGACTACGAGGAAATTGAAAACAGCCCTCGACAGACGTTCAGCAACACCGTACTACCCGGCGACATCAAGTACAAGGATGTGAATGGCGATGGGGTTATCGATGAGCTTGACGTGGTGCCTGTTGGTGCAACAACGGTTCCAAATCTAATTTATGGATTGGGCTTTAGCGCCATGTATAAAGATTTCTCGATCAGTGTGCTGGTGCAGGGTGCAGGAAAATCAGACTTTTTCATCGGAGGCAACAACGTGCACCCTTTTGCTACTGGCGATATCGGGAATGTACTTACCGCTGTATCCAATCCAGACGATAGATGGATTCCTCGAGAGATATCTGGAACCTCCGCTACAGAGAATCCTAATGCGCTTTTCCCGCGCATGAGCTACAATGGCAACCCCAATAATTTCCGGAATTCAACTTTCTGGATGCGTGACGGCAGTTACTTGCGCTTAAAAAACGTGGATATCAACTACATGCTCCCCAAAGGATTCGTATCAAGAGCCAGCATAAAAAATGCACGCGTATACCTACGTGGGGATAATCTTTTGGTCTGGAGCAAATTTAAATGGTGGGATCCAGAAATCGGGACAAGCGATGGCCGCGCCTATCCGATCACGCGTATCGTTACCCTCGGACTACGGGCAGAATTTTAATCATAAACAAGAACGATTATGAAAAGGATATTCATATTTACATGGTTGCTAACAGTATGCGTTTTCAGTGCCTGCAACAAATACCTCGATGTCGACAAGTATTTCAACGACATGTTAAACAACAAAGATTCCATATTTGCCAAGCGAGAATATGCGATGAATTGGCTCACCAGCACATACCGTCATATGAAGGACGCTGGAGGTGAGATCTCCAATAAAGGAAGCGGCGGAAATCCATTTTCCTTCATTTCCGACGATATGATCTTTGGCGATCGTCAAGATCGCATCCGGCAATACCAAAATTGCGAATACTCGGCCGACAATCAGATCTACGAAGGTGGTCGCTGGACTTTCCTTTACGAAGGCATCCGCAAGGCATCCGTTTTCATCCACAATATAGACAAGTGTAAAGAGATGAATATGACCGAAATCGCCGACGCCAAAGCGCAGGCACGGTTTCTTCGTGCCTATTTCTACTGGATGTTGATGCGGCAGTTTGGCCCCGTTCCTTTGGTACCTGATGCCGGTCAGGATGTGAGTTTACCTTACGAGCAATTGGCACTTCCACGAAGCTCATACGATGAGTGCGTGGATTTCGTGACCAGCGAATTTGCCAATGCCGCCAGCTCCCTTCCTGCTGTTCGCGCAGCAAGTGAAATTGCCCGCCCTACACGTGGCGCTGCATTAGCCGCCAGAGCTAAAGTATATCTCTTTGCGGCTTCACCACTTTTTAATGGCAACGATGAAATGTTCGACCTACTGGATCATGAAGGCCGGCAGTTGATCAACCAAGTTTATAGTGAAGAAAAATGGGCGAAGGCCGCTGCTGCGGCCAAAGAGGTTATTGACCTTGGACAATATGACCTCTACATACATCCGCTCGTCGAACGCGATGTAGAACCCTATAAAACGACGATCAACCCACCTTACCATCCTGTGTATTCAGAAGCGGCCTACCCCAATGGATGGAAAGATGCGGATCCGATGCTCTCCTATCGGGAGATCTTCAATGGAGGGGTCACCATCTCCAAGAATCCGGAATTTATATTCACACGCGTGGAATGGGGAGGCACAAACACGATGGATATCGCCAAACACTCGGCTCCGACGAGCCTCGGTGGATGGAACACCAACGCCATGACCTTGAAACAGGTAAAGGCCTATTACATGAATGATGGCAAGGACATCAATGAATCGACAACATATCAGCAGCAAAAGAACGGTTTCAGCACCAATAGTGACGACTACCGTCCACTGCCGGCAAATGTAAGCTTACAGTATGCCAACAGGGAGCCTCGCTTCTACGCTTCAGCGGCATATAACGGATCTATCTGGGAAAATATCAGCACCACCAATTCAGGCCTTCGCAACCGGCAAATCTTCTACTACAAAGGCGACCCCGATGGAAAGATTCTATCCTCTCCCGATTTCTATATTCGGACGGGTGTTGGCGTCAAAAAATATTATCATCCGGAAGATTCTTGGAGCGAAGGCGGTCAGCAAACTCGAAAGTATGAACCCGCAATCCGTTATGCTGACGTTTTGCTATGGTATGCAGAAGCGCTCAACGAACTCACGGGCACGCATAGCGTCAAGGGATACAACGAGGTCGATATCAACGTATCACGTGATGCGGAGCAGCTTCGGTTTGCCATGAAGCGCATCCGCATGCGGGCGGGCATTCCTGATCTAGCAGATAATATTTATCAAAGTCAGACAGCCTTTCGCAGCGCATTGAAACGCGAGCGGCAGATCGAATTCTTCGCCGAAAACTCTAGGTATTGGGACCTTAGGCGTTGGAAAGACGCACCAATTGAAGAGAATATGCCGATCATGGGAGCCAATATGGAGATGAAAAACGATAATACCCAACGCCCGCTATTCTACAACGAAACGGTCATCACCTCTATCCCGAAGATATTCTTGAAAAAGATGTACCTATGGCCCCTAGAAACCGGAGAACTGCGTAGAAATGCTAAACTGACACAAAATCCTGGCTGGTAAAAAAAGACAATTATGAAAAGTATAGTAAAATATAGTTACCTGCTGCTCGCTGCAATGGTATTCAGCGCCTGCAATGATGCGCTAGATGATGAGCTGTTTGATAAAACAGTCGTCTTTACCAAAAATGGCTTTCAGGATATTCATATCGATTATGTCAATAATGGAGAGGTCATCACCAACCTCCCCATATCGGTCAGCGGCACCTCTGCCAATATGCAGGATGTTAACGTCACCGTTTTACTCGATGAAGATACGCTGAACACCTACAATTTCGAACGTTTTCGAAATCAAACAGCACTCTATTACCGGCTACTTCCCGCGGCAAGTTACCAACTGGGCAGCAGCAATGTGACGATCGCTAGTGGTCAGGAAAGTACGATACTCCCCATTCGGTTGGACGTTCAACAAATCGATAAATTCAACGATTACGTACTCCCTTTGCGTATTGGCCAAAGCTCGGCCTATACGATTGGCCCATCAAAGTACAGCAAAGTGTTGATGCGGATCTTGTTCCAAAATTACTTCTCGGGTGATTATGTCGTATCAGGACGTGTGCGCGATCTCACGTTCAACTCGGAAATCAGCTTAACGAGTCGTACTCTTAAGGTGGTGGACGAGCGTACCTGTTACTTCTATGCCGGAACGATTGACGCCAACTCCACCCTAGCCGATAAGGAAAAGTTTATCATTAAGGTACATACCGATCCCGAAACTGGCGAAGCGAGCCTTACCGCGCTAGATCCGGCTATTGAATTGGAGCAGCGGCAGGCCAAAATTGAGCAATCGACCGAACTGGATCCCTTAAACCAAAATATCGAGATCACCACGGTGAAGTTAACGCTAACCTATCGATACAAAGATATCAGCAACACTGTTGATCCACCAACGATGGAATTCGATGGTAGTATGACCTTGGTGAAAACGCGCGATATCTCGGTTTGGAATAAGTAATACTGAACGATGCATATCAACTTCTGTTGAGCAAAGAAACAGGCCTCCTTTTACATGGAAAGGAGGCCTGTTCTCTTATTTGCTAGTCTTATGCCCCGGAAAGCAGTCCTTGGCTCGCGAAGTATTTCATGATAATTTGGGTAGCTCCTGCCTTCTCGCGCACATATGCAGCCGCTGTTCGGGACACTACTTCTAGCTTTTCAGGATTGCCGAATGCGGTCATCAACTCGATCAACGTTGAGCTGTTGCTTATCGAAAAACCAGCTCCCAGTTCAATCAGGTCGATGGCTTCCTGAAACTTGGCATGCTTCGGGCCAAAGATCACTGGCATACCGTAGGTAGCTGCCTCCAAGGTATTGTGAATACCCGCACCAAAACCACCGCCGATATAAGCAATCTTTCCGTAGGCATACAAGGAGGACAACATCCCTATATTATCAATAATCAGCACCCGAGCGGTAGCAATTTGCGCGGATGTAGCTGCCGAAAATGTAGAATAGAAAAGCGCAGTTGGAAAAATATCTCGTAGCTGCTCCAAATGACTATCCCCAATCTCATGCGGCGCAAGCACCATTTTCCAATCAGCATGTGTGGCGAGACTATCCTCCAATATCCGTTCATCTTCCGGCCAGGTGCTTCCAGCCACTAACACCTTATCTGTTCCGGCGATAAACTGCTCCACCACGCTTACAGGTTTACGTTGCCGCGGCAATTCAGCCACACGATCGAAACGGGTATCTCCTGCTAGACCTGCTTTTTTGATATGAATAGCTTTGAGCAGATGTACGGAATCCATATTCTGTGCGAAGAAAAAAGTTACCTGACGTAGGATGCCGCGAAAAAAACCGCCGTACCATTTGAAGAAAACCTGTTCTTCCCTAAAAATGGCCGACACCAAGAACAGCGGTATGTTCGAACGAGTAAGTTCACGAAAATAATGGTACCAATACTCATATTTAGTGAAGACGGCAAATTTCGGTTTCACGATGGCTATAAACTGCTGGGCATTGTGCGCGGTATCAAGCGGCAGATAAAAAACGTAGTCTGCCAATGGCGTATGTTTGCGAATGGTATAGCCCGAGGGGGAGAAAAACGTTACCAAAATTTTTTCCTGAGGATACTTGTTTTTAATGGATTCCATGACGGATCGCCCCTGCTCAAACTCTCCCAAGGAAGCGAAGTGAAACCAAATGGGCTTTTGTCCCGGCCCAATCGTCTGTTCGATTTGTTCCAAGAGGTTCCTACGCCCTTCCACCCACAGCTTCGCCTTGCTGTGAAAGGGCGCTATTAGCCGCAAAACAAAAGCGTAAAAGCCTATTCCAAAGTCGTACAAAAAACGCATCTTGACAAAATATCCTTATCTTCGTCAAAGATATTAAACTTTATTCATTCCAAACATTGGTGAACAGGCAAGAACAGAAAAGAATACTCATCACCGGTGCCGCCGGCTTTTTAGGATCGCACCTATGCGATCGTTTTATGCAGGATAATTTCCATGTGATCGGTATGGACAACCTCATAACCGGAGATCTGCGTAACATCGAGCACCTGTTTAAACTCCCCAATTTCGAATTTTATCAACATGATGTCTCCAAGTTCGTACACGTACCCGGACAGTTGGATTATATCTTGCATTTCGCTTCACCAGCAAGCCCCATCGACTACCTACAAATGCCGATACAAACGCTCAAGGTAGGCTCTCTGGGCACCCATAATCTGTTGGGCTTGGCCAAGAGCAAGTCGGCCCGCATATTAGTAGCTTCCACCTCGGAGGTCTATGGCGATCCCTTGATATCACCGCAGTCAGAAGAATATTGGGGAAATGTCAATCCCGTTGGACCACGTGGCGTGTATGATGAAGCTAAGCGCTTCCAAGAGGCCATGACCATGGCCTATCATAATTTCCACGGGCTGGAAACCCGTATTGTACGGATCTTCAACACCTATGGTCCGCGCATGCGCCTGAACGATGGACGTGCCCTGCCTACATTTATTGCGCAGGCACTCGAGGGGGAAGATCTCACCATCTTTGGCGATGGCACACAAACACGATCCTTTTGTTATGTTTCCGATCAAGTGGAGGGTATCTATCGTCTTTTGCTCTCCGACTATGCGTTGCCGATGAACGTTGGCAACCCCGATGAAATGACGATCAATGAAATGGCTCAGGAGATTATCTTGGCTACAGGCAGCGCCGCCAAGCTTGTGCATAAACCGCTTCCTATTGATGACCCAAAACAACGACGCCCCGACATCAGCAAAGCGATAAAAATACTGAATTGGGAACCAAGAGTTAGTCGTGGAGAGGGTTTGCAGAAAACCATTGATTATTTTAAAGCACTCCCAGAAGAAGAACTTAAACGGAAAGACTTTACCTACTACAAGCAAAGATAGCAGCGTCGTTTTATTAACTTTTATAAAAGCGATGACCGAGTAGAGTGAGCTCTCTCAGTCATCGCTTTAACTTTATTGTACATCTCTTGTACAGCGTATATTAATAGCAAAATTCTTGTTGTCAGTACCTTGACCCATCGTAGCAGCAGTCTCGTTAGTAATTAAGCGAGAAGCATTATTTGCGGCACTGTTTGGAGCAATAGATTGACTGGTCCAATAAGCACCTGCGCTACCTCTACTCTGCAAAGTAGCAGGCGTAGTCCCATTAGTAGGCGTAAAAGCACCTCCGGAAGGAAAAGTCAGCACAACATTGCGATCGCGAAGACTACGGAAAACCTTTGCGGTCGAATAGTTTGTTGCACCAGCAGTCCATGTACCTTCTATATTATCCGTCTCGTTTTGTGTCGTATTGGCAAGCAACAGGTTCCATTCGTTTCTTGTAGGAACGCGCCATCCTGCTGGGCACGGATCATTTGTGGTATTTTTTACCGGAGCAGCCTCTGTCCCCGTATTCCAAGCCGTAAGACTCGTTTCTCTCGTGCCCCAATGCGCACCTGTTTGGTCAGCGGTGTTACTACCGTTTCCTCTTGTCGTATTTCTTCCCCATTGATAGTAGTTCCCGATATGATCCCTAAATCCGATAGAAGCCGTTGCATTAGGAGCATCGGGATTCGCTACCGTTGATCCCAAATTTCTACGCATCCAATACCTGCCGTTAATTAACGCTGCGTCTTGCCCTGCGATGGTCTCATATTGATCTGTAGGGTTTAAACGCAACCGCACCGTATAGGCAATACCCGGCGTAATCGTAATATTGTTTAGCGTGATAGGCGTCGTTCTATTCAACGGCCCCACAACCAAAGACGCGATGGACAGCGAGCCAGTAGTGGTATTATTAGAGAAGTAAGTTATATTCGAGGCACGCTGAGCGGCTGCGGCAGTACTCGTATAGGACATTGTTTGGGTAGTCGTGGCTCCCCCAAAATTACTAACAGCACCAGTACTCAAATTCACCGTTGCTGTTCCTCTTGTACTGCCTAAAGTTGTTGCCCCCACACTCGTAATCAGATAGCCATTTGTTGCCGTTGCATCGATCAATACCTGCATGGGCGAAGTAAGATGCCGCAAAATAACATTCAAATTCACCGTGGTCTGCGAAGATACGGTCATCAATCCTGAATTAAACATCATAAAGCCGTTCGCTACTGGCGCACCAGTAATCGTAAAGTTAGACGCTGTTTGCGAAGCAAGGTTTTCCGCGGGCGCCGTACTCGTGTTATACGAATACGCTATAAAAGTATATTGTCCATTCGGCAATTGCATTGCGACCCCGTCGGCAGGCGTCACCGTTCCATTAGCGGCAATATTGTACACCTTATCTCTAAAATACGCACCGGAACTGTTGAAAGCTACCAACCTAAAGGCAATGGCACGCTGTATGGGGTTTACCACCACAGTAGCCTTGTTTTCACCGGAAGGAGATTTAGCGGGAGTAGGACGATACACGGCTTCTTTGGATGTTACTTCTGCACTGATGTAAAAGCCATCTTCTAAAGGTATTTCCTGCACCTGTACTGCCGGAGCATTGTTCAAATTCGACTTGATAATCGATCGTAAACCATCGGCCGCGGATCGGCCTCCAAAGGTCGCTTCCTGCTCGTCGTACTCTTCTCCGCCCAAACTCACGTTTAGCGTAACGATTTCTTGGCCAAATCCCTCTTCATCGCGCTTGCAGGAAAAAAAGGACAATAGAACCAACACGATTGATACTGTTTTCAGCAATCTAATAGTCATATAGATAATGTGTTAAGAAAAAAACTACCAATCAAATTCTCTATCCTGATCCTGTAAATCATATTGCTCGTGAATTTGGTTGCTGCTATTCGTCGGGGTGACGGTAGTAGAGCTTGCTGCTATGCCCATTTCCATACGCACCGTGGTAACAATACTTTGTGGCGGTGCATAATTTTTTGATTTTTTGTCTTCTGACCGTTTGTTCTTTTGGAGGTTGATGTTCATGTTTTCGCTTATTTATAGGTACTACATTAAATACAAAAGTTCATCACGCAATGGCAACAAATCTTCTTACAGCTCTGTAAAAACCAGCAACAATTTAGCTTGACAGTAATTTTTACAGGCGTAAAAAATCTATCTTTATTAGTAGGTAAACACCGAGACGCTATGCATTGTGTGTAACCACTAAATCCCCGAAAAGTATTTCATAAGCAATCAAAAGTACCTAAAGGATATAAAAACATCTTGCGCGGAACGTATTTTTAATGCCATTCTAATGCAAAACCGTATTTTCCACATCGCAAACGGGGGGTTTAATCGCCTAAATGATCACAGCTTTTTCCCCGCACATCAATGAAGAAACCAACACTTATCTGTTTTTATAGACCGGTACGTACAGTTTAACAGCGATGGAATTTTGTTCAGCTTTTTCCGTTCGTTCCATAATTTCAGATCTATAAGGCGCTTATTTGATGCGTATCAAACACGTACTCATCTCCATAAAAAGTAAACGTTTGGCGGCTTCTATTTTTGTTGAGAGCCATCAAAATTTCCGATTTTTATGTAGATTTGACGTAGGGAACGTAACGGATGTAAGTCAACATTCTCCTATTTATGTGCTGTTTAGCCCGCTAATCTAAAACGGTTTCTAGAACAACGGCAACAATTTTTATAACTTACGAAACAACCAACAAGGTTGTGATCGCGCAACAGATATATTATAATCAGAAATAATGAGCAAAATTTTAGTTACAGGCGGAACCGGATACATCGGATCGCACACGGTGGTGGAACTGCATCATGCAGGCTACACGCCGGTCATCATTGACGATCTTTCCAATTCCAACTTACAGATCTTAGATCAAATCGAAAAAATCATTGGCCTGAAACCTGAGTTTCACCAGTTTGATCTTTGCGACAGCACAAAAGTGGAAGACTTTGTTAAAAACAATCCCGATGTTAGCGGTATCATCCACTTTGCAGCCTCCAAGGCAGTAGGTGAATCTGTCGCAAAACCTTTAAAATATTACCACAACAATTTCTTCTCCCTGATCAATGTGCTACAGGCCTATCAAGGAAAACCCATCAACTTCGTCTTTTCCTCAAGCTGCACCGTATATGGCGAGCCTGATGTGCTTCCCGTAACCGAAACAGCACCGGTAAAAAAAGCGACCTCTCCTTATGGAAACACTAAGCAGATAGCAGAAGAAATTTTGTCCGAAACCGCACTCGCACACGACAACTACAACGTAATTGCCTTACGCTACTTCAATCCTGTTGGAGCGCACGAGTCGGCATTAATTGGCGAACTGCCTTTAGGTGTACCACAGAATCTTCTCCCTTTCATCACACAAACAGCGATCGGAAAAAGAGAAAAGCTCACTGTATTTGGTGGCGATTATGATACGGTTGACGGAAGTTGTGTACGCGACTATATTCATGTGGTGGATCTAGCCAAAGCACACGTAGCAGCAATAAAACTATTGGAAAAAGGAAACCCTAACGGGAGCTACGACGTGTTTAACGTAGGCACCGGCATTGGCTACTCGGTTTTTCAAACCATCGCCGCCTTCGAAAAAGCATCAGGACAGAAATTGAATTACGAAGTTGGTCCGCGCCGCGATGGTGATGTCGTACAGGTATGGGGTGATGTAAACAAATCCAGCGCAGCACTCGGTTGGACAGCGACGCTAGGCATAGACGAGATGATGTCATCCGCTTGGGCTTGGGAAAAATACCTACAAGAAAATCCCTTGGGATAATCTATGATACACAATTAGAGGCGTACAGGTTACGCCTCTAATTTTATATCTTCTGCCTTTTTTCTTCCGTAATATTTGGGATTAAAACTTAGATTCGGTGTTAACCAATAAAGTTGGATGACCCTCGAATACCGAAAATTGAATCCAGCCAACAAAATAGCCAGCAAACAACAAGCAATCAAATATACCCAAGGAGATTCGGACTGCCCCGAAAGCACATAAGTGGCTACACACACGCTAATAAACTGAGCCACATTGAGCGCATAGCTGACAAACATCGACACGTAAAAAAAACCCGGCTCCATCTCAAACTTCAATTGACAATGCGGGCAGTATTTCGCCATTTTTTGGCCTTTCAAGCTCAACAAACTTCCCGCAAACATGGCTCCTGTTCTACAGCGCGGACACTTACATTGCCGTGCTGCCTGAAATTTGCTGATTGTATAGGTTGTTGTATTTTCCATCTTATTTTTGTGTTATATCCATAGATCGCCGAAACTCATCGGGCGTTAGTCCTGTGGCCTTTTTAAAGAATTTTGTAAAGTAGGAGTTATCATTAAAATTGAGTTCATAGGCAATTTCGGACACCGCATAATCATGAATCACCAGTAAGCGCTTAGCCTCGAGCACAACGCGATCACGAATCAATTCTCCAGCAGAAAAACCCAGAAATTCTTTGCTTAACGCATTGAGGTGGTTAGGTGTTATGTACAGCAATGCTGCATATTCTTTTGGTAGGCGTAGTGCGCTATAGTTGACTTCGATCAAATCGATGAAATTACGCAGTAGTGTATGATTATAGAGGTTTTTATCCTGTGCCTTCGGTAGATGCCGTTGTTTCTCCAGCACGTGAAACAAATACAATAACGAAACACGTGCGAAATCAAGGTCATCCACATTATTTAATAGCCGTGCGAAGATATGTAAGACCGCTGCCCGCTCCGACTCTTCCAACACAAATACCTCGTCCTTAACAAGACCTGAAAAGAAGGAGAAATTATGTACATATTCCGGACGCAGGAGGAATGTCTTAAAAAAGTCGCGATCAAAGTTGACCACAAAACCAGCTACATCGTCTCCGAAGTCCCAGGTATGGATCTGACCGGGCGACATAAAATAGAACTGCCATGGCTCGATTTCAAACTGTTCAAAATCGATGCTATGCCTCCCGCTCCCTTCCGTAAAAAGAATAAAATGGTAAAAATTATGCCGATGCGGAAATACAAGATCCTTATTACGGGCCAAATAAACTGTCAGCTCTTCCACCATCAGCCCCCCAAGCTGAAGGCTATTTGTGACGGTACATTGCGCTATGACAGGTATTTTTGAGGTCATATACAAAGGTATCGCCATTTTACCAAAATCAATGGTAGATTTTCAACCAATAATGGTACTTTTTAAGGATTGAATCGTTTTCAGGAATCGGCAACCTCTGCATGAATTTCCGATTCCAGCATTTACTTCCTATTTTTAAGCTTTTAGATCGATACACATCGCACATGAGCCTGCATAAACAACCCGAATTAAAGGACGCTGTCCTCAACCTACCGCAAAAGGAAAAGGACAAGCTGTTGGTACGCCTCGTCAGCAAGGACAAGATGCTCATGAAGCAGTTACATTTTCAGTTGCTAGAAAACAAGGATGACCTAGAAGATCGTATTGAAAACCTCAAGGAATCGATCCACGATCTCTTTTCGGCGAACCGCCATTCCATCAAAAATATTCCGCAATATAGCAACTACCGAGAGCTTCAAGCTTTACTCCGGCAGGGCAGCGGGCTGATCAATGAACACGAGAAAGTTACCAAGGACAAATACAGCGAAATGGAATGCCGCATCTTTTTGTTAAAAGAAGCCTTTGAACAGTTTCCACGTCTATTCGAGGCTTCCGCTGTACATGCTGCATTCAAACTACAGCTCTATGTAAAGGCACGCCTGAAAACCACGGCTGGTAAATTTGACAAACTACACGAAGACCTACAGTTCGACCTTAGCGATGATATGCAACAGGTGCTCGATTTTGCTCAAACGCAGCATTTGATGTAAACGTTGAACGGCATTTTGTATCACAACTCGCCATGTTTCCCAACCCCTTATTCTGCTTTGCACTAATAATTTTCTTAAATTCGCAAAAAAGAAAAGGTATCACGTGGGTATACAAGAGGTCATAGAAAAATATACGCAAAGCGAACAGGTAACAACATTGGTCAAGGCCATACAGGCCAAAAATCCTAAAATACAACTCAAGGGGCTGGTCGGCTCATCCGACGCTATGGTTGCAGCAGCGGCCTACAAATTGCAAGAGCGCCCCTTTGTTTTCGTTCTTCCCACACATGAAGATGCCTCCTATTTTCTGAGTGATCTGGAAAGCATATTGGATAAACAGATCCTATTTTTCCCAGCCTCCTTTCGCAAGGCCTATGAGTTTACACAGATCGACGCTTCCCATGTGCTGCAGCGTGCAGAAACCTTGAGCGCCCTCAACCATACCTCGGAGCTGCCAAAGATGGTCGTCACCTATCCGGAGGCCATTGCCGAGAAGGTTATTAATAGAGATGATCTCGACAAGAACACCCTAGCCATCACGGAACATAGCAAGCTCAGCATCGAATTCATCAATGAGTTTCTCTATGAGTATGATTTCGATCGGGTAGACTTCGTGTATGAACCGGGACAATTCGCTATTCGCGGCGGCATTGTCGACATCTTTTCTTTTTCCAACGACCTACCCTACCGCATCGAATTTTTCGGTGACGATATCGAAAGCATCCGAACCTTCGACATTGAATCGCAACTATCTGTCAGTAAAATGCATACCGTCACGATCGTGCCCAATGTACAGGCTAAATTCCTGAGCAATAACCATATTTCCTTGTTGGAATATGTCGATCGCGATACTGTCTTTTGGCATAAGGACATACAGTTTATGATGGATGTCCTTAAAGACGGATACAAAAAAGCGGCGGAGTTTTGGAAGGCCCTACCGGAGAAAGATATTAAAGCGAATACGGAGTGGGTGGATCCGCGGGTGACCTTCACCAACGAGCGCACCTTCAGTGAGATGCTGTTTGAATTTCCTAACATCGAGTTTGGCAAGCAGTTTTACTACAAGGCAGATCACACAATCCTTTTCGACACCCATCCGCAGCCTTCCTTCAACAAAGATTTCAACCTGCTCATCCATAATTTCAAAGAAAACGAAAAGCAGCGAATCAGCAACCTGATCTTTTCCGACTCGACCAAACAGATCGAGCGTATCTTCGCCATTTTGGAGGACATTGATAAATCAACGACTTTTATTCCCATACACCGTGGGCTGCGTGAAGGCTTTCGGGATGACAGCATTAAATTAGCCTGCTATACCGATCATCAGGTATTTGACCGCTATTACAAATACAAGCGCAAGAAAGGCTATGAACGCTCACAGGCCATTACCCTGAAAGATCTGCGCGACCTAAAACCGGGCGACTATATCACCCATATAGACCATGGTGTGGGAAAATATGCCGGCTTGGAGAAAGTGGAAGTAAACGGAAAGACGCAAGAGATGATTCGCTTGATCTATGCCGACAATGACCTGCTCTATGTCAATATAAACTCCCTAAACCGCATTTCGAAATATTCGGGCAAGGAAGGCACACTGCCAAAAATGAATAAACTGGGTACGGATGCTTGGGATAAACTAAAAAAGACCACCAAGAAAAAGGTCAAAGATATCGCCCGCGATCTAATCAAACTCTATGCGAAGCGAAAAGCGCAAACAGGTAATGCATTTAGTCCCGACAGCTACCTGCAGAACGAACTGGAAGCCTCCTTCATTTACGAGGACACACCGGATCAGGAAAAAGCAACAAACGATGTAAAGCGAGACATGGAATCGCCTCATCCGATGGATCGACTGGTCTGTGGCGATGTAGGATTTGGAAAAACAGAGGTTGCCATTCGTGCAGCATTCAAGGCCGTTGCCGACAGCAAGCAGGTTGCCGTGCTGGTACCCACAACGATCCTTGCTCTACAGCACTTCCGAACCTTCAGCGAACGTCTGAAAGGATTCCCGGCGAACATTGATTATATCAACCGGTTCAAATCTTCCAAGCAAATCAAGGAGACCTTAAAAAAATTGGAGGCGGGCGAAGTGGATATTATCATCGGTACGCACCGTTTGGTCAGCAAGGATGTAAAGTTCAAGGAGCTTGGGCTGATGATCATCGATGAGGAACAAAAATTTGGCGTATCGGTCAAAGAGAAGCTTAAAGTGATGCGTGCCAATGTAGATTCGTTGACGCTAACAGCGACACCAATCCCACGTACGCTACATTTCTCGCTGATGGGTGCCCGAGATCTGAGCATTATCTCTACCCCTCCGCCAAACCGGCAACCGGTACAAACGGAGTTGCACGTGTTCAACGAAACGCTTATCCAAGAATCTGTCGCTTTCGAGCTGGACCGCAACGGACAGGTATTTTTCATCCATAACCGGGTGGCCGATCTCAAGCAATTGGGTTTGATGATCCAAAAGTTGGTGCCCGGCGCGCGCGTGGGCATAGCACATGGGCAGCTGGAAGGCGACGATCTGGAAGATGTAATGCTCAAGTTTATCAACCATGAGTTTGATGTGCTGGTAGCCACCACCATCATTGAGGCAGGGCTCGACATTCCCAATGCCAATACCATTATCATCAACCATGCCCATATGTTTGGCCTCAGCGACCTACACCAGATGCGCGGACGCGTAGGCCGATCCAACAAAAAAGCATTCTGTTATCTTTTGAGCCCACCACTATCCACCTTGACAAATGAAGCTTACAAACGGCTTTCAGCGTTGGAAGAATTTTCCGAGCTGGGATCCGGCTTTAATGTAGCTATGCGCGATTTGGATATACGCGGATCGGGCAATCTACTCGGTGCCGAGCAATCTGGATTTATTGCCGAAATAGGCTTTGAGATGTACAACAAAATCTTGGATGAGGCCGTGCAGGAGCTAAAGGACGACGAATTCGGAGAGCTGTTTGCCGATGATAAAAATAGAAAGTACGTCAACTTTACGCAGATCGATACAGATCTCGAGGTGATGATTCCCGACGAGTATGTCACCAATATCGGCGAGCGTTACAACCTCTATAACGAAATTGCTAAACTGGAAAATGATCAACAGCTTGCTAGCTTCCAAAAAGAACTGGAAGACCGCTTCGGCCCTATCCCAGCACCCGTTTTTGAACTTTTCAATACGTTACGCCTACAGTGGCTGGGCAAGCAGATCGGCTTCGAAAAGATATCCTACAAGAAAAATGTCCTGAAAGGATACTTCCTTAACAACCCAAAATCCAGCTATTTCGAATCCGATCAATTTGGTAAGGTATTGGCATTTGTGCAGGCACATCCGCACATTTCCAATCTCAAAGAGGTGAAGAACCAACTGCGCCTCGCCTTAAACAATGTGAACAATATTGACTACGCGCTCAACTTATTGAGCAAAATGGTTTAACGATCCTTGCTATGCTTAGCAAAAGAATGAAAGAGCTATGACAGGTTTAGCTCTTCCATTTTTTTACTTCTAACTATTTCCTGATCAAGCACACAATAATCTACCTAAACAGTAGATTTTTTATTAGCTTTGGTATAAATCAACACTTTCATGAAGAAGTTAGAAACCATGCTTATCCATCAGGGCAATCAATATAATACAACCAAAGCGGTTGCCTCGCCTATATTCCAAACGTCCACCTACCTTGCCGATACAGATCTTTCAGCCTACATAGAGGCGGCTACAGCGACCAAGCATCCCGAATTTTACCATCGGCATGGAAACCCGACAAACAGCCAAGTAGCGGAAATCATAGCCAAGCTAGAGCAAACCGAAGATGCGCTGGTACTAGCTACCGGCATGGCTGCCATAAGCACCGCTATACTTGCTGTGGTGAAAGCCGGCGATCACATCGTCGCACAACATGCACACTATTCTGGGACTACACTGTTCTTAAAAGAATTCCTAAGCGATTATGGCGTAGAGGTGACCCATATCGACCAAACCGACAATCAAGCTTTTGAAAGCGCGATACGCCCCAATACAAAGCTTATCTATGTTGAAACGCCATCAAATCCAAATTTAGACATCACTGATCTCACCTTCGTGGCCGCCCTCGGCAAGAAACATGGCATCACTACCATGGCAGATAATACCTTTGCTTCCCCCATCAATCAACGGCCTGCGGCATACGGCATCGATGTGGTGTTGCATAGTGCCACCAAGTATCTTGGTGGGCACAGCGATCTCACGGCAGGTGTTGTTTGTGGTTCTCAGGAGTATATCGAGCGTGTTTGGCGTCGTTCACTAGTGTTAGGCGCTTCGCTTAGCCCTTTTGATTCCTGGTTATTATTGCGTGGACTCAAAACACTGGCGTTGCGCGTTCGGCAGATCAACGAAAATGCGCTGGCCTTAGCAAAATGGTTGGAACAAAGCACACTTATCAAGAAAGTACGCTATGTGGGATTACCAAACCATCCGCAATATGCCTTAGCTCGCAAACAGATGCAGGGCTTTACGGGCATGCTTTGTATAGAAGTTGAGGGGCAAAATGAGGAACAAGAATATCAACGCGCGCAGATTATATTGAGCAAGCTGCAAGTCTTCATCAATGCAGCTAGTTTAGGTGGTGTAGAATCGTTGATCGTGCACCCCGCCAGCATGTGGGGCAGTCATCATTCCTCAACACAAAAGCAAACCTCCGGCATCACCCGCGGCATGTTGCGAATATCCGTGGGCATAGAGCATATCGATGATCTTATCGCCGACTTCCAGCAGGCATTCGAACATATTCAGAAATAATAGATAAAAGGAAATCTAACGCGACTTTTACCTCTTTCGTTAACAGCTTACGCGTAAAAAAACCAAGGGGCTTGCACCTGAATATGCAAACCCCTCGGCTTTTAGTTCTTATTTAGCTTACAAACTAAATTTGTAAATCGACTTTGTCGTATACGTTTGTCCGGGCTCCAAAACGGTAGAGGCAAAACTCGTTTGATTCGGCGCATCTGGGAAGTGCTGCGTTTCCAAACACAATCCTGTGCGGAAGGCATCTTTTTTGCCGTTCTTCAAGGTCACCTTCTCGGCCATAAAATTCCCGCTATAAAACTGCAAACCAGGCTCTTCGGTATAAATATCCATCTTGATCCCTGTTTTATCACCAATTAAGGTAGCAGCGTGGTTTAGCTGATCCACTTTATCGCCGCGAAGCACAAAATTGTGGTCATATCCTCCG
The DNA here is from genome assembly GCF_033955345.1 of Sphingobacterium bambusae. NCBI lineage: Bacteria > Pseudomonadati > Bacteroidota > Sphingobacteriia > Sphingobacteriales > Sphingobacteriaceae > Sphingobacterium > Sphingobacterium bambusae. Next base: position 3,313,932 of record NZ_CP138332.1, on the reverse strand, counting down.
CCATAGCGCAATTGCTCGTCCTTCTGCTCAATATCACGACCAATGGTCTTAGCCTGTGAGAAATCAAAGGGCGTACCTTTTACAGCCGCCAATTCGCCGGTGGGAATCAAGGTGCTATCTACAGGCGTATATTGATCGCCATAGATTTGCAAGCTATGGTTCAAGATGGTACCACTACCCTCACCATTCAAGTTGAAATAAGCATGATTCGTCAGGTTTACCACGGTTTTCTTATCCGTCGTCGCGCTATAGGCAATCTCCAATGCATTGTCATCTGTCAACGTGTAGGTCACAGTCATGGCAATATTCCCGGGAAAACCCTCATTTTTGTCTGGCAGTGTGTAGGAAAAGGTCAACTTATTCTCGCCTTCCTGCTTTCCTTCCCAAGCAGCAAAATGCACGCCTTTAAATCCACCGTGTAAGGTGTTTGCTCCATTATTCGTGGGCAGGGTGAACTCTTCCCCATCTAAGGAGAATTTGCCTTTAGCGATACGGTTACCAAAAGGCCCTACAATCGTTCCATAATAAGGTTCCTCCGGATTGTGGTAATCCACGGCCTTGTTAAATCCAAGCACAACATCTGTTAATTTCCCATCCTTATCAGGCACCCAAAGCGAGACAATACGCGCGCCAAAATTGGTAAAGGTAGCCTTTGCCCCCTTGCTATTCTGCAAGGTGAACAGCTTAGCCTCCTGACCGTCGATCGTGGCGGTAAAGCCGCTGTCCGAAAGCTCGGTATCCGTTGTAGTTTTGTTCGCTTGATTTTGGCAAGCCGTCCAAGAAAGGCTCGTCGCCAAGCCTATTAACAGCAATGTTTTTTTCATCATGGGATTTATTAAGGTTTATATCAATATTTCCGTTCCGTTGGATGGAACTACTTTTATGGCTGTCAAATCCAGCCCAAATTTCGACTGGTATATGGGTGTCAATCGCTCGATAAGGAGGTCTTGAAAGGATTTCTTTACTAGATTGATGGTACAGCCGCCAAAGCCGCCACCCATCATACGCGCACCGAGTACCTCCGGAAATTCACGTACATACTCCACCAAGAAGTCCAACTCGGGGCAACTTACTTCATATTCTTTGCTCAGGCCTTCATGTGCACGAAACAGCTGCCGTCCCAATTCCTCCAGATCGCCACGCTCCAACGCTGCGCAGGCATCGTTCAAGCGTTGGTTTTCCTCGACCACAAAGCGGCTTTTCGTGTAGATATCCGCATCAACGGATTGAACAAGCTCATCCAGCATGGCTACCGATACATCCCGCAAGCTATTCACCGCCGGATACTTCGCTTGCACCAAGCGCACACCCTCCTCACAGGATTCCCGTCGGTCGTTGTAGGCCGATGACGCTAGCGAATGCTTCACATTCGTATTCAACAAAAGAATAGCGTAGTCACCAAGCTCCAAAGGGGTGTATGCGAAAGAAAGATCACGACAATCCAGTTTCACCACATGCCCAGCCTTGCTCATAACCGAGGCAAACTGATCCATAATACCACATTTTACTCCTGCATAGGTATGCTCGGCCAACTGTCCTATCTTGGCAATATCCACTCGCTGCAACTGCAGATCAAAAAGCACATTCAAGGCAAAGCCAGCGGCACATTCCAAGGCTGCCGATGAAGATAATCCTGCACCTAAGGGTACGTCGCCATCAACATACATATTAAAGCCTCCCACAGGCAGGCCACGCTCAAGCAGTTGGTTCACTACCCCCAAGATGTAGTTTGGCCAGCCCTCTTCCACCGGTTTGATATCGCTCAATGCGAGCTCAAAATAGGCTTTAAAATCCTCGGCATAAAGGCGAATAAGGTCATCTTCTCTTTTGCCTACCGCTACATAGATAGCCTTGTCAATTGCCGTAGGCAACACAAAACCTTCATTATAATCAGTATGCTCGCCGATGATGTTGATCCTGCCCGGCGAACGCACGACATGCGTAGGTTTACTGTCAAAAACGTCGTTATATCTTTGTTCTAGTTGTTCTTTGGAAATCATGTTACTGTGCTTTGTAATGTACCGTTGCTTGTTGTTTTAAGGTATCTGCGGCCTGTTCTGGTGTGATATCACGTTGCGGGTTGGCCAACATCTCGTAGCCGACCATAAACTTCTTTACTGTTGCAGAACGCAACAAGGGCGGATAAAAATGCATATGCCAATGCCATTCTGGCTGATCGCCGCTATTGACTGGCGCTTGGTGCATACCCGCTGAATACGGGAAAGACGTCTTGAAAATATTATCGTAGCGAATGGTCAACTCCTGCAAGGTCTTGGCCAGATCTTCCTTCTCTGCTTCGGTAAATTCTAGGATGGAAGGCACAGCACGTTTACTGATGATCATGGTTTCGTAAGGCCAAGCCGCCCAAAAAGGCACCAGTGCCACGAAATGTTCATTGTTCACGATGATACGTTCGTCCTTTTTCAATTCAAGAGCCAGATAATCCTGTAATAAGGTGCGGCTGTTTTTTTGGAAATAGATAGCTTGCTGCTCGCTTTCCTTCTGTATCTCGACGGGCAGGGAGCTTTGCGCCCAAATTTGCCCATGCGGATGCGGATTGCTACAGCCCATAATACTGCCTTTGTTCTCGAAAATCTGAATGTACTTGATCCAGTCGTGTTCAGCAAGTTCGCGGAATTCCCGTTGCCATAGATCGACAACGGCCTTGATCTCTGTCGGACTCATCTGCGGCAAAGTCAGGTCGTGCCTTGGCGAAAAGGATATCACCTTACAGATTCCGCGTTCGGCTTCTGCCTGTAGCAGATTGTCCTCATTGAAGGTATCCAAGGAGCTGTCTTCCAATAAAGCTGAAAAGTCGTTGACAAAGACAAAACTGTCTTTATAATCTGGATTGATAGTACCGTCGGCCCGGGCATTGCCGGGGCATAAATAACATTTGGGATCGTACTGCGGACGATCATCCGGAGCTAAATCTTCTACTTGTCCCTGCCACGGACGCTTGCTGCGATGTGGTGAAACCAAGATATACTCCCCTGTTAATAGGTTTTTACGTTTGTGTGGTTGTTCTGAAAAATTAAGCATGGCTAGATTTTTATAAATATCTCCTTTTTAAATTAGAAATCAAAAAAAAGCCTATGAAAAACATAGGCTTAACAAGAATTTAAATATTCTTTAAGATATAAGTGGCTTATTCCCCTTGATCAGCTCAAATATCGTGATCTCGGGCAGAATGCCCACCCGACCGGGATAACCTAAAAATCCATAACCTACATTGACATAAAGCTGCTGCTTTTGTTCTTCATACAAACCCGCCCACTCCTTATAGATATATTTGACAGGGCTCCACTGGAAATGCTCCCCGCGTACACCGAATTGCATCCCGTGGGTGTGTCCGGCAAACATCACGTCAACATCGGTATCCAACACCTGCGCACGCCAATGCGATGGATCATGCGACAACAACAATTTCACGGCAGATTCCTCCGTGCCCAGCAAAGCTTTCTTGAGATCGCCCTTCTTGGGGAAGCGAAGTCCTGCACCCCAATTTTGCACGCCCACAATCGCTAATTGATCGCCGCCCATGGTCAACATCCGGTGTTCATCCATCAGCAGATCCCATCCCATAACTTTATGGGTATCAATCAGGTCTTGTAGGTTCTTGCGTTTGGCCGGTGAATCTTCCTTACCGTAGTAATAATCTCCATAATCATGGTTTCCCAAAACGGAGAAAACACCCAAATCAGCCTTCACTTTAGCAAAGATATCCTGGTAGTCGCGCATTTCAGGCGCCACATTATTCACCAAATCACCGGTAAAAAATATGGCATCTGGCTTTTCACCCAACAGCATTTCTACGCCACCCAATACCGCTTTCTTATTGTAGAACGATCCAGAGTGCACATCAGAAATCTGTCCAATCCGTAGCCCATGAAAAGACGCTGGCAAGTCTGGGAGATAAAGCTTCTGCCGGCGAACACGATAGTCATATCCTCCAGAAATAATCCCCCAAGATAGCGGAATGATTGGCAGCGAGGCCACGATAAGGCCTGACTTGGTTAAAAATTCCGATCGCGTGATGCCATTACGCGGTGCATCCGGCAATGTTTCTTCTGAGGATTTAGCTACGGGCACCTCTTCGGTGTTGCTTTTTGCAGGAACAAAAAGCCGAGCTATCCATAATCCGCCGCGGCGCAAGTCATCGATCAGCAAAATAAGAATGAAGATAAACTTACATACCGCGGTCATAAAAAATGCGACAAGTACCACAGAACGTATAGAAAGCGGAAGATCAAAACTTGTGGAGATCAACAGACCTAAAAGCAAGCCAACAGAATAGGCCCACCATATAATAGAGAACCACTTCTTCTTGACCAGCTTAATTTTCGTCGCGCGTAGCGCAAAGAAAATATAGAAATCAAAGCATAGCAGTAATATCGCATTAAATATCAGCATCGTATCAATTTTAACCTTGTGCAAGACGTTTGAGGACGCCTATCCATTTTGGGTCGTCATTGAGGCTTTCCACCATGGCCACCTCTTCTCCGCCCAGTTCTTTAAATTCATTCGCGTATTCCACTTGGATCTCATCCAAGGTTTCAATACAATCGGCCACAAAAGCCGGACTGAACACCAAGAGTTTCTTCACGCCTTTTTCTGCCAATTGATGCAAGGTATCCGAGGTATAAGGCTGTATCCAAGGTGTCTTGCCCAATCGAGATTGGAAGCATAGGGTGTAGCGATCTTCAGAAAGCCCCAGTTTGGAAGCAATCATACGTGTGGTCGCATAACATTGCGAGAGGTAACAGTAGCTTTTCTTTTCCACGCGGCAGCTGTCACATCCCCTATCGGGACAGCTCAGCTCGCCAGAAGGATCAACCTTTCCCAGTTGCCTAACAGGCAAACCGTGGTAGCTGAACAGGATATGATCATAATAATCTATATCGTGGCGCTTAGCATGGTCCGCATAGGTTTCACACATCTCCTCGTCGTCGCAGTAGTTGCTCACGAAGGATACCTGCGGAAAATACTGCCAAGTACGCATCACCTCCATCACCCTGTCAATCACCGATCCGCTAGTAGCCGAGGCATATTGCGGAAAAAGTGGAATTACGCGGATAGACTCCAGCATCATGGATTCCATATTTTTCAGGGCATGAGCAATGGAAGGATTTTGATAGCGCATAGCGAGCTCCACATGGTATTCATCGCCCAATTCCTGTTGCAGCAAATCGCGTTGTAGCTCGCTATAGTACATCAAAGGCGAGCCCGTTTTTTCATCCCATATCGTGCGGTAGGTAGCTGCAGATTTCGGTGCTCGGCGGGGAACAATAAGACCTTTTACCAATAAGGTTCGGCCAACGATAGGAATATCGATTACCCGCGGATCCATCAAAAATTCTGTCAAATATCTACGCACATCGGGCGTGGTGGGGGCGTCGGGCGTGCCAAGTTGCACTAAAAGAACCCCCTTCGTCGCGCTCTTACTCATTAATACAAAAATAATTATTATTTATAGGAACCGTGGATAGGTATTTGAAAATGAGACTAACATGACGTTCTACAAGGCTTCCAAGTTTTCCTTTACGTCTTTCATCAGCCACATAGGCGTTGAGGTAGCACCGCAGATACCCACGGATTCATTTTCCTGAAAAATGGTCGCGTCCAGCTCTGCCGGATCCGAGATAAAGTAACTGTTAGGGTTGGCCTGTCGGCACACATCATAAAGTACCTTGCCATTCGAAGATTTTTTGCCCGAAACAAAGACAATCTTATCATACTGCCGTGCAAAGTCGCCCAAATCTTCATATCGATTGGAAACCTGCCGACAGATCGTGTCATTCGCCTTTACTTCGTATCCTCTTTTTATCAGCTCCTCCTTGATCGCATAGAACTTATCCACGCTTTTAGTCGTTTGGCTATATAGCGTGAAAGAAGCAGGCAGTTCGGCATGATCCAACTCCTCCAAATCCTGAAAAACAAGGGCTTCATTATTGGTTTGCCCCTGCAAACCGATAACTTCAGCATGTCCATGCTTTCCAAAAATCAAGATCTTCTCGTTGTCATCATGGGACGTTTTGATTCGGTTTTGCAGCTTTAATACCACGGGGCAGGAGGCATCGATCAGGGTAATATTATTTTCCAGCGCCGTTCTGTAGGTTTCCGGCGCTTCTCCATGTGCACGTATCAATACCTTTTCGTTGCTCAGGGTAGCAAGGTCTTCATGCCCGATAATGCGCAGGCCTTTAGCACGCAAGCGCGCTACCTCTTCATCGTTGTGCACAATATCGCCTAGGCAATACAGATAACCATCCTCTTCGAGGATCTCCTCGGCCATATCGATGGCATACACCACCCCAAAACAAAAGCCAGAGTCCTTATCGATTGTTACTTGAAGATTTTTAGCCATACACAAAGTTACACATTAGATATTACATTGAAAGGGCGTGCAAAGAGAAAACAAGTAATTCAGGATTTCGTTTGGGTTTTATGCATGAAAAAAGAATCACCTCACATTCACTTATGTTTGAATTTTATAAACTATCTTTATATTAACCAACTCTTTATAAGCGATGAACAAATTCTTTATTCTCTACATTAGCGTTGTATGCTTATCCGTTATTCACGCTTCGGCCCAGAGCCGCAAGCCCTTCACCTTTCAGGGTAAAATAGACAGCACCGAAAATGCGCTGTATTATTTCCAATATAAAGATCGGGACTCCAGTATCGTGGATAGCATCTATTTAGGCAAAGATGGCAGCTTCACGATCAGCGGTCAACTGAGCGAACCTAGTCGTCTGTTTATTGCAATCAAAGACAAGTATGATCCGCGTATCGTAGGGCCTTTTTCGGTCTATGAAACGTGGTTAGAGCCAGGAAAAGATATCCGGTTTCACGGTTTCAAATTGGAAGAAAGGTGCTAAGAACTTCAAAATCTGGAACTCCGCTATAGATAGCCTTTCTAGAGTCCATTTGGAAGGCATAAAACATCTGGATCAAGCTGCTGAACGGCAATACGACAAAGATTTTATATTGGCCAACACCGACAATTACTATGCTCTATTCGCCATGAAGGGATTTGTTTCCTCTGCGCAGGTCGATTGGGATTATATCAAAAGTACCCTCCCAAAATTCGAAGCTAATTTCCAGCACAGCTATATCTATCAGGACATCGCGAGCAGGTTGCAGGTAGCGGAAAAAACAGCGCTTGGTATGAAATTCCCCGATTTCCAATTGCCCAATGAGCAAGGCGATCTGGTCAGATTATCTGCCATTCAAAACGGGAAATACATACTGATTGATTTTTGGGCAAGTTGGTGCGGGCCATGTCGGAAAGAAAACCCCAATCTACTAAAAACCTATGCACGCTTTAAGGATAAAGGTTTTGACATTGTAGCCATCTCGGTAGACATGCGTAAAAAAGATTGGCTCAAAGCCATTGAAGAAGATAACTTGCCCTGGACGCAACTATCAGACTTGAAGGGCTGGGATGATGGCTTTGCCAAATCACTCTACATACATGCTGTCCCGGATAGCTTTCTCCTAGCCCCCGACGGCACGATCATCGCTCGCGGAGCCAGAGCCGGACTATTAGAGGAACTTTTGGAAAAATATTTGTTTTAATCCTATCGTTAACATCGCCGAATCTAGGATAAATAAGAAAACCCAGCTCTAACGAGCTGGGCTTCTCACTACATTTTACACTTGCTTAATTGTATCCTGTATTTTGGTCTAGGTTGGCATTCAATACACGTTGATTGTTTGGAATGGCAAACAAGGTCTTGTTGATATCCGTTGGTTTGTGATCCCACCAAGAATCGGTATGGAAGCGGCCGAAACGGATCAAATCTTGACGTCTAAATCCTTCAAATATAAATTCACGTCCTCGCTCCGCAAGCAACTCGGTTAATGTCAAATTTGAGGTGTTATAGGCGTAAGTTGACCAGTCATCCGCACTGTATGCTCTGCGTTTTGACGCATTGATCAAATCTACCGCTTCGCTTGTTGCAGTTCCACCATTTTTCCGCATTAAAGCTTCCGCTTTGGCAAAGTAAACCCATGTCAGGCGGTAGAAATGCCAATCGGTGCTATTGTAGCTCGGATGTGCGATATGTCCCAATTGGTATTTATTGAACCGTACACCGCTGGTTCCTTCGCCGGTCGTCATATCGGAAGGTAAAAGTTCCGGATCAGTACCATTGCGGATCGCCTCTAGGTTTTTACGGATATTATCTACAAAAACCACCGGCTGTCCCTGATACTCATCATTACTTCCTAACACCGGTTTGGTTGGATCATCAAATCGCATCTGTGGTCCATGCAACATCCAAGCAGTTTTACGTAAATCCGCAGTAGGAAATTTGGCATAAACACCTGGAATTACTACTGTTCCATCATTGCCATTTCTTCCTCCCCCGGTAATATCGCGCTGGTTAAAGTAGAAGAAATCACCGGTCCATTGCGGCTGGGTATTGGATTTTTGGAACTCGTAGGCTAACGCGAAAATCGTTTCCTTTGACAGATGGTTATCCGGCTTGAAAGCATCCGTAATGTTGGGATCCAATGCCATTTGGCCATTCTGTGCCCCCGCATTACCATTAATTAATTGGTTTGCCGCAGCGATACAATCATCCCAGCGCGGTGTACCTGTCCAAACTTCTGCGTTTAAGTATAATTCCACCAACATAGCGTAAGCTCCTGCTCTAGACATACGACCAGTCATTGCCGTTGATAGTACAGGGATTTTATCAATGTTTTCTAGAATTTCCTTCTCGATGAAATTAAACACTTCAGTCCTAGGCGCTGTGGAAGGACTAACAGGAATACCCACCTGTGTGACAATAGGGACATTACCCCAAAGATCCATAATCTTCAGATAATGAAAAGCACGGAATAGCTTGAGCTCTGCAATAAATGCTGCTTTTTCCTCGTCCGTAATACCCATCGTCGCGACATCACGGCTTTCCAATGCTTCAATTGGAGACGTACACAAACCCATTCCCCAAAACATTAGGTTCCATGCCTGCTGTATAGCAGCATCATCCCCTGTCCATGTATGGTAGTGTAACCTAATCCATTTACCACCATCCTGGCCGTGCCGACCTTTTACAGGCCAAGCCAACTGATCTGCGGAATATTCACTTAGGCGCCACCATCCATCCTGTCCAGGTGTTGCCCAAGCATTGGCATGCGTGTAGGGACGCAACACTGCAGAGATAACTTCCTCCTTAGTATTGTAAAAGTTCTCATTCACCAAGGTATCATATACCTTTTCATCTAAGTTCGTGCAGGCACTTGTGGCCATAAGGCTACCGAAAATCCCTACTGTATATAATACTTTTCTAAATTTCTTATTCATAACTTTCATTTTTTCCAATGCAGTTCCATTAAAATCCGATGTTCAAACCAACAAGGAATGACCGTGTAGTAGGGAATCGATCGCGACCGTCCACACCAGGATCCAATCCATAATCTTTCACCAAGTCAGGATCATTACCTGAGTATTTCGTGAAAAGGGCAAGGTTTGTTCCTGTCACATAAACCCGAAAATTACGTATACGCTCATTGTTAATTTTAAACGTATAACCTAAGCTAGCCTCGTCCAATTTCACGTGTGAGCCACTTTCAATATAATAATCGGAATACATGTAGGTATCTTTCAAATCGGCATGTTTGGTGAATGCATCATTGATTAAGTTATTAGGAAGAGATACTTGATTTCCGTACGAAAGCTGTGTCGTATTCAAGATATCATAACCAAATTTACCGCGGAAAAATACGCGCACGTCAAAGTTTTTGTATTTCACTGTATTTGTCAAAGAAAGAAAATACTTGGGCATAGCATTTCCAATTACTGTTAAGTCATTGTTTGCAATGTCCACGCGCGAGTCATTGATCTGATCAAAAGATACGGCCGAGCCATCACGCTTGTAAAACAGCCATTTCCCCTCTTCAGTGAAGCCAGCAAAGCGCTTACCATAGAAGTCACCAACGCTATTTCCTTCGAATGTACGAATGGCGTCCCCTAATGCTCCAGAACCACCGATGCCGGCAAAATCTCTAAAACTTGCTTTGTACACGTCGTCAGAAAACCTGTCCATACGGTTTCTGTTTGTGCTTCCAATAAAATCGATCGACCAGGTTACATTTTCATTTTTTACGGGTACCGCATTTAAAGTTACCTCCACACCTTTTGAAGACATCTGCCCCACATTTGTAAAGATAGAGTTCATGATCAAAGAAGGCTGCTGCGATGTATAGGTACCTAACAGATCTTTTGTGACCCGACGGTACATATCAATCGCCCCACCCAATCTTCCATTCATCACCGAAAAATCTACCCCGATGTTATACTCGTGCTTGGTTTCCCATTTCAAATTCGGATTTGGATTCGTGGTTGGCCCGTATGTCTGTCTCCAGATACCATCAGGATAAATATAGTTATTTCCTGTCCCCAAAGTCACTAACGAACGGTAGTTTGGAATATCTTGATTTCCTGTTATCCCGTAGCTGGCACGCAGTTTCAGATCATTGACAAAAGTTAAGTTCTGCATAAAATCTTCCGAAGTAAGGTTCCATGCGGCTCCCACAGAACCAAAATTACCCCACTTGTTGTTCGCACCAAAGCGACTAGACCCATCACGACGATAAGTTCCTTGAATGGTATATTTCCCGTCGTAGGAGTAGATTAAACGGCCAAGAAAACCGATGATCTTGTTGTCATTCTTATAGCTTCCCATTTCAGCTCTACCTGCTACCAGTTGGTTCCCAGCATTTAAGTTATTTTCTTCAAACACATCATTCGGAAATCCACGATTAGTCGCATTGAAATTCTGATTAACTTCATAACGATAACTGTAACCCGCTACAGCATTTACAGAATGTACATCATTGACCACTCTGTTGAAGGAAATTGTTGGTTCAAAGGCATATTTGAACTCCAGTCGACTACTTTGCGTTGCACGACCTAAAGCGCCCACACTGTTTTCTACCGACGATTCTGACGCAGCAGAAGCATAGCTCCCATCAACCCAAGAATTACGTTGTACGGATCCGAAAACATTGAACTTAAGGTCTTTGATAATCTCATAACCAACAGTACCGGAGAGTGTAGTGGTCTGTTGCTGACGACGGTAATGCTCTTCCGACAAGCGAGCTACTTCGTTTGTGGATGTAGGTTCATAGTACCACGTACCATCTTCATTTTTTAGTGGTAATGTAGGATTTCGTGTATAGGCCCATTCCCAGCCTCCACCACCATACATGTCTCCACCGGCAAGTAGATTGGCATTATTAAAGTTTGTCACAAAATCAACTTGTGTCGTCAATCGATCCTCAAAACTTTTTCCATTGAAATTTGCGCGTACACCATATTCTGTACGACCGTTCTCCCGAGCGACACTCTGCAAATCGCGGTAATAGGTACTCGCACGAAAATTGTTGTTTTCCCCACCTCCGGATATAGCAAGAGTATGGTATTGACTAAAGTTGTCTTTGTTCAACAACTCATCCAATGCATCCACACTTGCACCACGATCGTTTACATCTGAGATTAGGCCTTCTGCAATTTTCTGTCTATACTCGTCCGCATCCATAAAGTCCAATCGCCTAGCTAAGTAATCTCGGTTCACATATGTGGAATAGTCTAGGCGTGTTTTCCCTGCAGTTCCTTTTTTTGTGGTAACCAAAATAACACCACCGTTGGCTTGTGTTCCATATATAGCTGCAGCAGATCCGTCTTTGAGTACGGTGATCGATTCGATATCCGCCTGTTGCAGCAGATCCAAATTTCCACCAGGGATATTGTCTATAATCACCAGCGGCGAGTTCGTCCCAGAAACGGACGTCGCTCCACGAAGCTGTATCCCTACGCCCGTGTTTGGATTAGAGGCTCCTCTAGAAACCTGCAACCCTGCAACCTTACCTTGCAGGAGATCCATGGCATTTCGCGCCGCGCTCGAGCGAAAATCTTCCGCTTTAATACTGGTCGATGCTGCCGTAATCTCCGACTTTCTAGCCGTACCAAAACCGACAACAACCACCTCGTCCATACTGCGGCTGTCGGTTCGCATCACCACCTGCAAATTGGAAGAGTTTCCAACTTTTACGTCCTCCTGCAAAAAAGCAATGTAGGTAAATTGTAGCACATCACCTGTAGCAGCCTGCAAGCTGAAACGGCCATTTTGATCGGTTGAGGTACCTTCAGATCCACCTTTAACGCGGACAGTCACACCCACAAGTGGACTTTGGTCGGTGGCGCTTGTCACCACACCATTGATCGTACGTTGCTGTGCATAGGCTGTCCATCCACTATTCAGCACAAGGAATAGCAGCAGCAGCATGCCCATGAGTTTTCCAGCGCCCACTGGATGCTGTTTTCTTCTTCTCAAGTTTAATTTAATCATTTTAGTTTGGGTATTGGTTTTATTGTGTTCATTATTGTTGCTTAGAAAACGGAAAAACTCCATTGCCTGCACAAACGTTTTAGTTTTTTCATTGTAGCTTGTTGATCTCTATCATTTACTGTAACAATTGTGTGAATTATCAAGTTAGTGTGCGTAAAATTAGGGTTTACGATCTATCCACTTTGTGAATGAAATCCTAACAACTTGTTAATGGATTGTTAACGAAACAACGAATAAGATACTCGAAAACGGTATCCATCAGGTGGGATAAAAAAGCGATCGCCAAGGATTGTTGTTCCTTGGCGATCGCAAACTAAAGGTATTTCGATTAAAAACAGGTCGGGCTTACGAGTTCCCGTATAGGTTGGACTCACCACCATCGATGGCGATTGTTTGTCCATTGACATAACCGTTGTCTTCTGAAATCAGGAAGGCAACCAGCTTGGCCACGTCCTTTGGCTGTCCCAAGGCACGCACCGGATTGCGTTGCGCATATTCCGTTTCCGCTGCCTTCGGGTCAGCCGGGTTCACCTGTTTGAAAGCTTCGGCAACCATTGGTGTCAAAATAGCACCCGGCGCAATTGCATTCGTTAAAATTCCATCCTTCGCATATTCAATAGCCGCATTTTTCGTCATACCCGAAACAGCATGTTTTGTGGCTACATAGGCCGTTTGATTCACCACACCACGAATACCGCCAACCGAGGCCACATTGACAATACGTCCATAGCCCTGTTTCTGCATGACCGGAATAACATGACGCATTGCCAAGTAAACACCCATCAGATTAATATCCACCACACGCTTAAAAACCTCTAGATCATAATCTACCAAAGGCGCCTGCCTACCTTCAATTCCGGCATTGTTATACAAGCCATCAATACGACCAAATGCTTTCAGCGCTAAGGCCACATAACCTTTCACATCTTCTTCTTTGGACACATCAGCCACATAACTTTCAATCTTTATCTGCGGAAAAGCCGCTTTTATCTTATGGCTAGCTTCCTGCAACGCTTCGCCATTATAATCGACCAATAGCAGATCCGCACCTTTTGCAGCAAACTCTTCGGCGGCAGCTAGTCCCAAGCCCATTGCCGCGCCGGTCACAATCATTACTTTATCTTTCATATGTGTCATATTTTAATGGAATGTCCTTATCGGCATCCCTTATAAAGGTAAGGCTTTATACCGGGCAAAATGTTTAGCAAATGTAAAACTTGTTGTAACATCTTTTTATTCCTTGGCAACTTGCTCGAAGTACACGATCGATTTTTGAACGAGCACATAGCAGGAAAAACGATCAAAAAATTGCTGTACTCCTCACCCGATAAAACAGCAAATTTTGAAACAGCGCAAAAAATCAAAAAACTTTTTATTAGCTTTATTTCAACTAATCGACAGCACTGACTTAAATTTCTAACGCATCATGACGCAGCGCTATGGCGACTACCCCGATGAGACACTCATTGGGCTGTTAAAGACAGACGATAGGCGGGCATTCCAAGAACTCTATGAGCGCTATTGGGAGAAACTATTTTTTACAGCAGCGAGAACCCTAGGCAATCCGGAAGAAGCAGAGGAATGTGTGCAGGATATCTTCTGCAACCTATGGCTACGACGGGAATCACTCCTACTAAAGCATTCCTTTCATACCTACCTCAGTGTTGCCACGAAATATAAAGTGATCGATAAATTGCAGCAGCGCCATAGAAACCGTGTTGCGCTGGCCGAAGCGGTAATCTACCTATCCACAACGGAACCCTCCGTCGAAACGCATATCCTGGAAAAAGAATTGATGGAACGATTGACGGCGAGCATTACAGCCCTGCCAGAAAAATGTCGGCTGGTGTATCAATTAAGTCGTGAGCAGTATAAAACGCATAAGGAAATTGCCCTAGAGCTCGGCATATCCGAAAAGACGGTCAACAACCATCTGGTAAAGGCTTTGCGCGATATCAAAAATGCGCTAGTAGGAACCATTCCACTGTTGTAAACAGTCCCCAAAAAAATTTTACACTAGACTAGGTATATGCATCCGTATAACCGACTATAAGGCTATACTAACCCTAATCATGGATCAAAAATACGATGCCGCCTATATAGAAGCGTTGGCATATAAGCTAAAATCAGGAACGATCAGCGACGAAGAGCTTGCCTATTTCAACGCTTGGTACGCCGAACAGCAAAGGCAGGATTTTCCGGTATCGCCCGATGTTGCTCGCGATCGCGAGGAACTTGGCGCACGCATTTATCGGCATATCGATCAAGAGATTGCCACAAGCGAGCAGAAGTCCACCCGTCTATTCCTTTGGAAGAGATGGACAATTGCCGCCGCCGTTATCCTGATCGTCGGCTTTGCGGGCGTCCGTTATCTCCTTCCCAGCCAGCAAGCCAATCAAGTGGCCAGCGAAGCGATCAGTCCGGCCAGCAATACAGCCATCTTGACCCTAGCCGACGGCTCCATCATTCAACTCGCCGAAATTGCTGCAGGCACTGTGCTGCATACTGCAGCAGCAGATATTATCAAAACTGCGGACGGCGAGCTTGTCTATCAGGTTAAAGAAACCCAAGGCGATGGCGAAGCCTTAGAATACAACAGCATCACCGCTCCTGCGGCGGGCAAATGGTTAGTCGTTCTTCCCGACCAGTCCAAAGCTTGGCTCAATGCCTCCTCAACCATTAGCTACCCTACCCGCTTTGCTAAGCACGAGCGTGTTGTCAAAATCCAAGGCGAAGTCTATTTCTCCGTTAGCCACCAAGAGCAGGTTCCTTTTTACGTGGATTGCCAGCAACAACGCATTCGCGTGTTGGGCACCGAGTTTAATGTGGAAGCCTACGGTTCAGAAGAACCGATAAAAACAACCTTGGTAAAAGGCTCGGTCGCTATACAGACTGGCAGGCAGCAGCTACAACTACAACCTGGCGAGCAGGCCATCTGCAGCGGTACAGCCCTGCATAAGGAAGCGGTAGACGTCGATGCCGCCATCGCTTGGAAGAACGGCTACTTCAACTTCAACAACGAGAGCCTCGCACATGTCCTGACCAAAGTGGCACGCTGGTATGATGTCGATATCGTTTACCAAACCGCATCAGCCTCCAACGTGGTATTGACCGGTAAGGTGTCCAATAAGAAGAACCTGCAGAGCATCTTGCGATTTATCGAATATGCGAGCAACATAAAATGCACAATCGAAGGACGAAAGGTCATTGTATCCCCCTAGAAAACAACGCTCCTTGTCCTACAGCTAGTGGCACAGGAGCTACCGCCTAACGGCAAACAAGCATGAACATATAAAACAAACTAACGATACCAAAGAATAACCATGATGAATAAAACCTTACCGACACCCTGGTACCGCAAGATCAGCGTACACCGGCATGTGCATCCCTGCCTGTCGCGCCTGAAACTCACGGCCTTGCTTATTTTGCTGATTGTCCAAGTACAAGCACGCAGCTATGCACAACCCATTAGCATACACAAAACCAATGGTTCACTAGCCGACATCTTAAATGAAATCCGCAAACAGAGTGGCTATGATTTTCTGTACAACCAGCTCCTGCTTAAAAACAGTAAGCCCATTACCGTCAACATTGAAAATGCAACGGTAGAGCAAGCTCTGGCGATCTGTTTAAAGAACCAACCTATTAGCTACATCATCGAAGATCAAACGGTCATTTTACAAAAAAAAGCCACGAGCGGCCAAGCAACAAAAGACGAGCGCGCGTCGTCCGTAGACAAAGCGCTTCAATTGCAGGTTCGTGGAAAAATAATAGATGAGCAACAACAAGCCTTGGAAAGTGTTACGGTGTTGAACCTCCGCAGCAACGAAACGACGCGTTCAGACGCGCAGGGCAATTTCGGCATGCCCGCAAATCCCGGCGATCAACTTCGCTTCTCCCTACTGGGCTACACCCCAAAGACAGTAAGCATCGGCAACGGACAGCAAGCACTTAACGTACAACTACAGCAAACCTCCGTACAGCTAGACGAAACCGTCGTCACCGCTCTCGGTATTCGCCGCGAAGAGCGTTCCCTAGGTTACGCCGTTTCGGAAGTCGATGGCGAAGGGCTAAAGAAAGCCCGCGAAACCAATGTCATCAACTCGCTGGCCGGTAAAGTGCCGGGGCTTATCATCAAC
This sequence comes from Sphingobacterium bambusae, assembly GCF_033955345.1. Lineage (NCBI taxonomy): Bacteria > Pseudomonadati > Bacteroidota > Sphingobacteriia > Sphingobacteriales > Sphingobacteriaceae > Sphingobacterium > Sphingobacterium bambusae. Next base: position 3,297,431 of record NZ_CP138332.1, on the reverse strand, counting down.
AGCACGGCCGGTGGGCCGGCAGGCTCCTCCCGCGTCATCATCCGTGGTAACACGACCGTAACCGGCAACAACCAACCGCTCTACGTGGTGGATGGCGTACCTATTGACAACTCCAACTACGGTGGAACCGGGTCAGGGCAGTATGCAGAAGGCTACGATATGGGCGATGCTATCTCGGCTATAAACCCGGACGATATCGACAAGATCAGCGTACTAAAAGGCCCATCTGCAGCAGCACTTTACGGAACACGAGCTGCCAATGGGGTCATCCTCATCACCACAAAAAAAGGAAGCACCAACAAAGCCTTGGGCATTGAGTTTAATAGCACCTCCTCTTTTGAGACGCAGCTAACCACCTACGATGGCTATCAACGTCTTTTTGGGCAAGGCACCAAACAGAATGTACCTACCTCAGCGCTGCAAGCACGCACCACGCTGTTCCAAAATTTCGGTGCCCGCTTGGATCCCGATCTGATGGTGGAATCCTATGATGGCGTTATGCGTCCCTACGCTTTTGTAGAAGATAATATTGGCGGCTTCTTCCGCACCGGATCCACCTACAGTAACAACCTATCGTTTACCAGTGGTAATGAAAACTCCTCCTTCCGCTTTTCGGCGGCCGACCTGCGCGTTAAAGACATTATTCCCGCCAGTGGCGTGCGCCGGAATACCTTCAGCCTGAACGGCACCTCCAAGTTTGGCTCCAAAATATCGCTGGAGGCACGCGCCATGTACATGAATGAGAACGTGAAAAACAGACCAGCCCTTGCCGATAGCCCCAGCAATATAGGCAATGCCTTTATCGGTCTAGCCAGCAACATGGACCAGTCCTTGTTTGCAAACACCTATAAAAACCCAGATGGATCCTATATTGAATGGGGCGGTGGGCAATATCGCCTAAACCCCTACTGGGTCATCAATGAAATGTACAATGAAACCAATAAAAACAGGTTGATGGCGGCAGCACAACTGAGCTACACCGCGACCTCTTGGCTGAACGTGCAGGGACGCGCCTCTACTGACCTCACCTTCCTAGATTTCGAAAAGTTCAGTCCACGCACCACGCCGGGCTTCGTTACGGGCGGTCTCGACCAAATGGATCGCAAATTTGTAACCACCGAAGCGGACGTCTTGGTAACTGCCCAAAAACAGGTGACCACCGATCTACATCTTTCCGCACGCCTCGGCGGTAGCATCTCCCGGGTGGACAACAGTGGGCGCACCATGCAGTTCACCAATATGACCGTGCGCGATGCCATTATCCCGACCAGCTTCACCGACAAGAATATCCTACCCATGAGCTACGCCCGGCACCTCAACTCTTTGTATGGGTTGTTCAGCGCCGGCTATAAAAACTACCTGTACATCGATGCCTCGGTTCGCCGCGATGCCTCCTCCACGCTGCCGGAAAATGGCAACAGCTATATCTATCCCTCCGTGGCCGGTAGCTTTGTGTTCAGCGATGCCTTTAAAATCGATAAATCCTTCCTCTCCTTTGGTAAATTCCGTGCTTCAGCAGCCGAAGTGGGTGGCGATACAGAAGCCTATCTGTTAGATCTGTATTACGCCATCAACCCCTTGTCCTTCAATGGGCAGGCCTATGGTGGAGCAGCCACCGAAGTACTACCCGCGCAAGGACTACGGCCTACGCGTACACGATCCTTCGAGTTGGGTACCGAGCTGAAGTTCCTGAACAACCGCATAGGCCTCGATGTCACCTACTACACCCAAAAGTCCCGCGACCAGATCAATCGTGTGCCCATTCCCTACTCATCCGGTTTCCAAACCCGCATGATCAATGCCGGCGTGGTGTCTAACCGGGGTGTGGAAATTTTGTTGAATACCAGCCTCATTGCCAAAGAAAAGTTTCAGTGGGATATGAGCTTTAACTTTGCACGCAATGTCAACATGGTTGAATCCTTGGCAGATGGCGTTCCCTTCCTCACCTTGTCGGATGCGCGTTGGATGAGTGTCGCCGTCGTAGCAAAGCCCGATGCTCCTTATGGATCCATCCTTGCCTTCGATCAGCAGACCGATCCGCAGGGCAATATTATTTTGGATCCCGTTTCGCTCCTGCCGCTACAAAGCGAAGAACGTCAACTTGTCGGAAAAGGAATCTACGACTGGACGGGCGGTATCAGCAATACCATGAACTACCAAAACTTTAGCCTTTCCTTTATTATGGATATCAAATCGGGTGCAGATATGTTTTCCATGACCAACCTCTTTGCTGCCAGCCGCGGAAGTCTAAACAGCACGCTGGAAGGACGTAACGAATGGATCATTTCCGAAGAAGAACGGCAGATGGCCAATATGACCATCGAGCAGTGGACAGCAGCTGGTAATGTACGCGGACTGGTGCCCAAAGGCGTAATCCGCAGCATCGACGAAAATGGCAACGAAGTGTTTACTGAAAACACACGCGCCGTCGATCCATCCGTGTATTGGGCACAGATCGTGCAAGATGGCGGCGTTGCCCGTCCCTACATCTACGATGCCTCCTATGTAAAAATGCGCGAAATTACCTTCGGCTACCGCCTCCCCACGGCCTTGACTCGCAAATGGGGCATTCAGGATATGCAAGTCAGCGTAGTGAGCAGAAACCCTTTTATTATCTATAAGGACGTTCCAAATATTGATCCGGACTCCAATTACAACAACGGAAATGGACAAGGGCTGGAGTATGGCTCCCTGCCAACCCGCAAAAGCTGGGGCATTAACCTAAATGTCAGATTTTAACCGTAGAACAATGAGAAAGCTATTTATATTTCCTCTATTAACAACAGCACTACTTGTAGCCTCTTCCTGCGACAAGTTTGGCGACGTAAACACCGATCCAACCCGATCCAGCGACCTCGACCCAGCTATACAGCTGTCGCAGGTTCAACTACGCTATTCCGGCGATCTCGAGATCAACGAAAAGCTCCATCTATGCCTTACCATGCCCATTGTGCAGCAGGTGGGTGGCATCTGGGCAAATCGCTGGGGGCAGATGTATATTTACAACAGGCTCTACCTGTCGTCCCTTTGGGAAAATGCCTATCGGCAGGATATCACCGACATCGTATCCGCCGTAGACCGCAGTGCGGATAATCCCGACCTCTCCAATCTGCATAACGTATGCCGCATTATGAAGGTCTACGAATTTGCACGCATGACCGACCTTTACGGCGACGTCCCCTACAGCGAGGCCGGCAAGGCCTACAGCGGAGGCATCACCCATCCCAAGTTTGATAAGCAAGAGGATATCTACAACGACTTCTTCGTCGAGCTAGCCGACGCCGTCGCACAGCTGGATCCCGCAAAAGATCGCGTACAGGGCGACCTCTTCTACAACGGCGATATCAACGCTTGGAAGAAATTTGCAAATTCCCTGCGCCTGCGCTATGCGATGCGCCTGGTGAAGGTCAATCCAGAGAAAGCCCGTACAGAAGCACAAGCAGCACTTGCTGCAGGCCTTTTCAGCAGCAATGAAGATATCTGTTCGTTGCAGCACGAGGATGTACAAAATTCCTATACGGATGTTCGTGGCAATGCCCTTTCGGCGGCTTTCGTGCAAGCTGAAGTACAGCCTCGTGTCAACAATACCTTTATCGAGCAGTTCCGCAGCACCAACGATCCCCGTATGGCCCATCTGTTTCGCTACTACATTGACATCATCAACCGGCCCTTTGATCGGCAAGACATCACCGACCCCCTGCGTGCACAGATTGGCTACAATGGCGTGCGCCCTACCGATTACGTATGGGATGAATGGCTAAACCCTATCACGATCACCTTGGCAAACGGAACAACCGTACAAGCCGTAAACAATGACCAGAAGGTACAGCTGGCCAATTTTATGATCCGCAACAATGCACCCTTTCTGCACATGACCTATGCGGAGGTATCCTTGTTGCTGGCCGAGGCCGCCGTACGCTGGCCCGGCAACTGGGGAGCTAGCGCTGCCGAGCACTACGGCAACGGTATCCGTGCCGCTTGCCAGCAGCTTGCGCTCTATCCCGGTGGGCCAAGCATTGCCGACAGCCAAATAAACAGCTTTATTAGCGGCAACAGCCTCCTTCCCGGCCGTGAAATTGAGCTGATCAATAAACAATTGTGGATCGCGCTATTGATGAACGGAACCGAGGCCTTTGCCAATTGGCGGCGCACGGGCTTTCCGCAGCTCACGGCTTCACTAACCGGCGAATCCAATACGACCAGCATTCCGCGTCGACTGGAATACCCCATTAACGAACTAGAACAGAACCGCGCAAATGCTACGGTAGCCATCGAAGCGCTAGGCGCACTGGGCAACAGCTGGACCAACCGCGTGTGGTGGGATAGACCCTAATCAACATAAACAATAGACATGATAATCATGAAAAAATACATCAGCTTCCTTTTTGCCAGCATGCACCTGCTTCTTGCCTGTGCAAAACCACAAGAGGCCGTCGAACAACCCGAGCCGGGCAAGAAAGCCCTCGTTGTGGGCTACCTCTTTGCCAACGAACAATTGCTGAATGCAGCCAAACAGGTAGACTTTGCGAAGATCACCCACCTGAATATTGCCTTTATCAATCCCGATGCACAAGGGAATTTCGCCGAAGTAGCCGGCCTGAAAGAAGCCGCACAACTAGCTCACCATAGCGGCGTTAAGGTTTTTGCCTCTTTTGCTGGTGGAAATCCTCCCCAGCACCTGAAACACTTGCTGCAGCCGGCACAGCAATCCAAATTGATCGAACAATTCGCCCAGTTGATTGATCGCTACAACTTAGATGGCATTGATGTCGATCTGGAAGGCGATTTTATTGACGGCAATTACGAATCGTTTGTGCTCGCACTATCCAAGATGTTGCGCAGCAGGGGTAAAGAAATGACCGCCGCCGTGGCCACCTGGACATCGAATCGCATATCCGATAAGGCTCTCGCCGTATATGACCTGCTGCACATCATGTCTTACGACCATACCGGTCCTTGGAACAAAGACAAGCCCGGCCCGCACGCCACCTACGAACATATGGTCGCCGATTTTACCCATTGGCGCGATGCCAGAAAAGTGCCCGCCAGTAAGCTTGTCATCGGTGTCCCTTTCTATGGATATGGTTTTGGCGAGGCTATAGCCGATGATATCACCTTCAAGGAACTCATCGCTCAGTATCCTTTGTCGGCAGATGCCGACAAAATAGACATCCCAGGGAAAGGCACCTTCTATTACAACGGACGGAAAGCCATCGGTAAAAAAGCAGCCTACGCCCGAGAGCAACGCGCTGCCGGGATCATGATCTGGCATTTGCTTGCCGATGCGCCGGCACCGAATTCGCTACTACATATTATTGTTGAGCAGCTAGCGGAATAGTCTAGCAGCCATTTTTTACCTGATTAGCAAAAAAATTATGAAAAAAATAACAAGTCTACTCATCATCGCCATCAGCATCCTGCAACTGGGATGCTCCAGCGACGATACTTTTGATAATGAATTTTACCCGCGGATATTTGATAACGGCAATACCTTCACCTCGCCCAATCGCATTGTCTCGGAAGGCGAGTCCGTCAACTACGGCAGGCTGAGTTTTTCCCCTTCGCCTAGCCGCGGCATGGAGATCAGCTGGAAGGTTGATGGCGTGCATGTATCCAGCGATACCGCTTTTGTGTTTAACCCACCTGCCGGTGGTGGCGAATTTGAGATCTCGCTCGAAGCGAGCTACAAGGGCCAAAGCTCTAAACGTATCTCCAAGGTACTGGTCAGCCCATCATCCTATACACCCAAGCCCTATGAACATATCGCCCTTTCCTACCTCACCGAGAATGGCAATGCGACCCATATCGATTGGGCGCAGGTCACCCATGTGGCCTTCAATGGAGCACGCGTGCTGCCTGAAGGAACGGTGGATTTCTCGAAAGGCGATCTCAATCAAGTGACCGATGAACTGGTGGCACGTGCACATATCCACGGCGTCCCCTTTTTACTCAGTGTGTCTGGCCGTCTGTCGGGCGTAGATGGCTGGTCGCTATACAACAATACCGACTTCGGAACGGTGATCAGCGATCCGATTATGATGCCGCAACTGGTCAGCAGCTTAGCCGCCTATGTAGCAGCCAAGCGCATCGACGGCGTAGACATCTTGATGACCGACTTGAGCAACGATGATTATGGCATCTCCGCCCGTAATGCTGCTGCTGTAGCACCGTTCATACGTGCGCTGAAAGCCGCCTTACCCAGCACTGCAATCGTCACCGCAACGGTCACCACCAATTACCTGCATTGGGAATATACCGATCTTTCTGCCGCCGACTGGATACATGTGCGTTCATTCGAGAATGGCCTGCATGTAGGCCCTGGCGCTCCCTTGGGGCAATCTTCTCCCATGGATTTCTTGATCAGCTCGGCCAATATTTGGCTCAACAAAGGCTATCCGGCAGCCAAATTAGTATTGGGCATTCCGGCCTTCGGTGTTCGTTATGATCGCTTAGATGCCAATGGCAACAACCAAGACTGGGGTTCCTACGGGTACATGCCTTTTGTCGAAATTTTAAATGCCAGCAGTGATGAGCAGGCCTACAGCAAAGACTTTCTACCTAACGTAGCTTCCGGCGTTTATTACAACGGTACAGAACTCGTGAAGCAAAAAGCGGCATACATCAAGAGCAATGGCTTTAAAGGCGCTTACCTTTGGGCGGGCGATTACGATGTGCGCGATGCACGATCCTTGATGAATAGTATTAAAAGCAGCCTCGGCGAATAAAATAGATAAGCAAAAAGCAGAACTCCCACATGACAGCAACAGCGCAACAGCGATTTCTAGCGATCGATATCCTTCGGGCAACCACCATGTTCTTCATGATCTTCGTAAACGACACTTGGACCTTAACGGATATTCCTCACTGGATCGAGCATGTTGCGGCGGATGCCGACGGGATGGGTTTCGCCGATGTAATTTTTCCCTTGTTCCTCTTTATCGTAGGCCTTTCCCTCCCCTATGCCATCGATAGTAAAAGAGCGAAAGGCGAAAAAGCGGCGTCCATCCTGTGGCACATCGCTTCCCGTACCTTTGCGTTGTTGAGCATGGGCTTTTTTCTGGTGAACCAAGAAAACTATAGCCCCAATGCCTATCTGCATAAATCTTGGTGGACCAGCCTGCTGATACTCGCTTTCTTCTTGATCTGGCGAGTTTATCCCAAAGGCAACAAAGCGGTGATTTGGTATAAGCTGATTGGTGTATCGTTGCTTATAGCCTTAGTTTTTCTGTATGAGAACATCGATGGTCAGCGCGGACTCACGGCCATGGGCATACACTGGTGGGGTATCCTCGGCCTTATCGGCTGGGGATACTTCACGGCCGCCCTGGTGTATTTTTTGGCCAAAGGTCGGTTGTTGCCTATTCTGCTAGCCATCGCACTCTTGCTGGCCATCAATATAGGCACACATTTGCATATCATGCAGGCCTTTGCAGGCATACAACCTTACTTCTGGTTTGCCGGCGACGGCGCCATGGGCTTATTTTGCCTATTTGGCGTGCTCTCTACCTTGCTGTATCGAGAGCTGCAAGAAAAGGTAAGCGCGCGCTATGTATCCTTTTTGGCGCTCGCGAGCTTGCTTTTGATCGCTGGTTTTGCCACACGCCCGCTCTGGGGCATTTCCAAAATTCAGTCTACCCCCTCGTGGGTATTGATCTGCAGCGGCATTGCTGTTTGTATGTTTGCGTTGGCGATAGCAATTGCCAAGTCCAAAGCAGCCCTAAAATGGCACGCGGCCATACGTCCAGCAGGCAGCAGCACCTTGACCTGCTACCTGGTGCCTTATGTGTTTTACGCACTTATGGGAGCCGCCTATACCCAACTTCCCGCTATACTGACCACTGGGCTTGTTGGCATCGCGAAATCCTTACTGTTCGCCTACCTCATTATACAGATAACAGCCGCTTTAGAAAAGAAATCTTGGAAGTTAAAGATATGATTGGGTATCGCTCAAGTGGATGCTATCCACCTATTTTTGGATAGCAGATTGAAGGTAGATGGCTTAAGAAACGAATTTGCTATCTACGGTATCAAGTTCGCTGAATACCGAATTTTGCGACACAAACTCGGGAACGATACCTTTGAGTTGTCGTACAATTTCCAATTGCACATTTTCCGATCCGCCCGTCTCATACTTTACATAGGTACACAGGGCTTCGATCTGTACGCGTTTCATCGGTAAATCCTCCGTGCAAACTTTAGCAATCATAATCTTCGGATGGTGCGTATTGATGGTGTTCTCATTATCAGCTAGCAGCTCTTCAAAGATCTTTTCTCCTGGGCGTAGACCCACAATTTTGATATCAATATCTTGCGGATAGCGGTAACCTTTCAGCTTGATCATACGTTTGGCCAAATCCATAATCTTAATCGATTTGCCCATATCAAACACAAAAATCTCTCCGCCATGCCCCATGGTCCCCGCTTCCAGCACCAGTTGACAGGCCTCCGGAATAGTCATGAAATAGCGGGTAATATCAGGATGGGTTAAGGTAAGTGGTCCACCACGCTCCATTTGCTTTTCGAAGAGCGGAATGACCGATCCGTTGGATCCGAGCACGTTGCCAAACCGGGTAATGATAAAATTAGTCTTGCTGCGTGCATTGCAGGAGTTAATATAAATCTCCGCCGCCCGCTTGCTCGCCCCCATCACATTCGTAGGGTTCACGGCCTTGTCGGTAGAAATCATCACGAACTTGTAGGCCTCAAATTCCATCGCCAAATCGGCCATAATCCGACTGCCATACACATTTGTCCAAATGGCTTCATACGGATTTTCCTCCATCAGGGGCACATGCTTATAGGCCGCCGCATGAAAGATCACCGTAGGTCGATATTTTTCAAAGATACGCTTCATAAAAATGTGGTCTCTTACATCTCCAACCACAAAGGAGGCGTACTCCGGTTGCTGTAGGTGGATCGTTTGCTGCAAATCGTAAAGCGGCGATTCGGCTTGATCCAGTAGAATTAATTTTTTATAGTTTACGCGTCCTATCTGTCGTGCCAGTTCACTGCCTATGGATCCCGCAGCGCCCGTCACCAAGATCACCCGATCATGCAACTCTTCCTCCACAATGGGATTATTCAAACGTATAGGCTTGCGCCCCAAAAGATCTTCGATCTGCAGCTTGCGGATTTGCCGTTTTCCACCGCCATTTAACAGGGAACGACCCGGCTGCATAATTTTTAGTTCGAGGTTCAATTGCTGGAAATGATCCGTAACCCGGGACAAACGCTCGGGGTCATTGTTTTCTACAGCAATGATCACCTCATCGATATCATGACGACGCACATAGTCTTCATCGATATCGGCAATATCCAAAATTCGGATCCCGCGCGAGTTCTTGCCTACTTTATTGGCTTTATCCTCTACGAAAGCGAGCACTTTATTCTTCGCGCGGATATCATCGTTCAGCATGGCATAAGCCACCAATCCAGGTCTTGAAGCGCCAAAGATTAAAAGATGTCGGCTTTTTCGTTTCGTAAAAAACAAGGCCTCGTAAAGCTGCCGGTAGACTACCCTCGCCGCCACCAGCATTACCATGGTAAAAAAACCATGGGTAAAAATCAAGGCATAGGATTGTCGGAGATAATCACTAATAGGCGTACCTTTCACAAAGACCTGCCGTACACCGAAACTGATCACGAAAAGGAGCATGCAAGCCAGCCACACCGTCTTAAAGATCCGTATGGCTTCACTGAGTCCGGTGTGCCGCACAATGTCGCGATAGGTGCGCATGTACAGAAATGAACCTGTATACACCGTCAAGACCAACAGACTCTTTTTGCTCATCAAGAGCACATTAAAATTTCCGCGAAAACTATTGACGATATAATGAGACACGAGGTAGCAGAGCAGAACAATACACATGTCCACCAAAAGAATCACCCAACGGGGATTATCTTTTCTCAACTTCCTTCGTAATAAATTCAGCTTCATGAGTTGCGCCGATTTTTCCTCAAAATAACGAATAATTCACGATATCTTCCATATGATTTAATAGCTAAGGACTGAAGCAATTCAAGTTCTGCTGCACCAGCAAACTATCTATGAAATTATAGGGGTATCGTGAAAATCTAAGGGTTAATAACAATAAGTGCACACAACTGCAAAATGACCACAATAGCCAACGCAGAAAATGCCCAAAGATTTCGCTCTGCCAAGGATGCACGTGTGTAACGGTTTCTTAATTTCTCCATGCTCAATGTGCCGCTAATCAGATAACAGCATCTTGTGTTTAGCAATAACTATACCGAAAAAGAAAAACACATACGCATTGGCCGTAAACTATCTGATTTCGCCTCTTCTCTTAGCCACAGCATCCTCTCAAAATGGCTAGCAATCCAAAAAGGATCCGCAACCTACCGCCCTATTATTTATACAGAAATAATTTTTTACTAAAACGGTTTTGCTGTATCAAAAATAGTCCATATATTTGTCCTATCATAATTTAGGTTTATAATTGGTTAGCAAAGGCTTTCATTCTCCCCGTTTGAAAGCCTTTTTTTTGTTTTGTGACAACGTGATATGGTTACAAAGTGACGAAAGAAAAGCCTTTCACCAAATCATCAGCTTGTCACTTCATCACCCTGTCACTACACCACTACTTATACTTCAAAATCAATTCAGCTCGGCTACTCACCTGCAATTTTTGGTAAATATTTCGAATATGGTACTTCACGGTATCGACGCTTACAAATAAAGTGCTAGCCACTTCTTTATAAGATGCGCCGGCTTGCAGCATGGAGACTATTTCAATTTCGCGAGGCGTTAATTGTTCCGTTTTTTCGTATTTGCTGACATTTAATGCCGGGTTGAAATGCTCGAAGACGAGGCGCGCCACCTGCGGACTCATCACCGAGCCTCCGTTCATCACCTCCAACAAGCGTTCTTCGATCTGCGGTAGCGGTGTCCCCTTGAGCAGATAGCCAGATGCGCCCGCGCATAAGGCCTGAAACACGGCATCTTTATTTTCAAAGACAGTAAACATCACCACCTGCACATCGGGGGCCCGTCGTTTGACATACCAAGTGGTTTCAATGCCCGACTTACCGGGCAAGCCGATATCACTCAGCACGATATCAAGCTGTTGCGATTTCCAACGATCGGTCAGCGCCTCATACGAGTTTGCCGTGAGCTGCAGGTCAAAAAATTTGGAGACGCTGAAAAAACTAGCTAAGAGATCCAATACATGTTGTCGATCCTCGACAATGGCCAAACGGTATTTTTTATCCATTATTTTTCAATTACGATGGCCTATGCCTGTACATTTTTATAGACATAGTAGCCCAGCGGTTTAGAAAGTGCGCTAAGAAATATCCAAAGACTAAACACAAAGTAAAACAAACTTACCCAAATCAACTGATCAATATCCCGCATAATAAACGAAGACTGCAGCTGGTTGAAAAGCAAACTGAGCACCAAGCTCGTTTGCATCAAAAGATGCAGGGAATAAAAACAGGCATACCAAATCATATAACTTTTTATCGAAGGGGCCAGTGCTGAAAAACGATGATCATGCACGTAAATTAATCTCCATTGCGCCATTAAATATACGAAAGCTAAGAAGAACCGCAGTATATAATGCCATTTTTGATTAATGTATCCGAATTGATGCAAAACCCCCATCTTCATGTCTTGCACCACATTTTCCAGCAACGCTTTCTTTTCCACTAGGGGGGCGATAGCGTAAGGAATAACATCAATGACCCCAAAGAAAAACGGCAAAAGATGCAACCACCAGAATTTGGGATATTTGCTATTTGGAAATAGGGTAAACTGGGTGGCAAAGTAAGTCGCTGGTCCAATCAGGTAATAGAAAGGAATACCTTTGTTGTAGAGATTGGGCACCTCACGAATGAGGCCGGTGTAAATCAACACATACACCAAGGCATGCCACAACAGCGCCGCCGCGGCCACGCAAATCAAGACTTCCGCTTTCCTATTATGCTTGCGAAGCTTTATCAAGCGCATCCCCACCCCGATTATACACAGCAATACCCCCGTCAGCGCGAGTGTTATTGCCAAATTCCGTAACGCATTTTCCATCATCCTTTTCTGTTATTTTAAATCCACCACTTTAATTTTGTTCTGCGCGAAGGCACGCGGAGCTCCACGATAAAGAAAGCCTGATCCTTCCATCGATCTATGGTACCACCAATTTGCTTTACCCGATCTTCCATATTGCCCATGCCCTGTCCTACGCGTAGTCGCCTCGTCTCCGAGGGCTGCATAATACCGTCATTGCTCACCCGCAAGCGTAATTCGCCGCGTTGAAAATGCAGCAAGATATCGATCCGGCTCGGTTGTGCATGTTTACAGATATTATGCAACATCTCTTTGAACAGCAGGTAAACATGTTGACGCACAACCTGCCGCAAGCTTTTATCGTAATCAATATCTACGTCGAATACAATATGCGCTCCTAAGGGCTCCAACATGTTTGCGGCCAAGAACTTGATCCGGTCTTCCAAACTTCCCTGATAGTTATTGCGCCCATCTATCGACCAGATAATATCGTCCATCATCTGTGTGGCCTCCCGACTAAACCGACCAATAGAAAGCACACTCTCCTGCACCTGCGTTTCTCCGCTCAGCATCAGCAGGTCGGCTTGCATCGATATGCCCGTCAACAGGCCGCCTACTTCGTCGTGCAGATCGCTAGAGATTTGTCGGCGCAACAATTTCTCATTTCGCTTGCGTCGGTTACGCTCAAAAAGCACATAGGTGGTCACCCCGCTAACGCCCAGCAACAGCAAGAAATAAAAGCCCTGTGTCTCCATAAACACCGGTTGTTTTTTCACCAGCCAACTCCATGTTTCGGTATGGGCGGTGTTGCTCGGGCTAACTTTCACGGAAATACGATACTCGCCAGCTGTCATGCCCGAGAGGTTAATCTGGTTAGACATGGGCATCTCCTGGTAGCCATCCATCAGCGGCTCAATCTTATAGTACATGGCGTAGCCCTGTCGGTAGTAATTTGTTCGCGCAAAATCCATGGTAAACATCACCGCCTCTCGGGGCAGGTCGAGCGTATCCCGCAATTCGTTCCAAGCATAGTTATGTTGAAAAAGATTGGTCTTCATACCAATATGCAGAGAGGATACCACCGGTTTAGGCGCATAGTCGTGCTCAGCCAGCTGCAGCAAGGCCTGCGGATTAAAAACCATGTAGCCCTCGGTGCCTCCCATAAACAACTTCTCCTCGGCAGCATCGTAATACAAAGCCTTGTGGTTGAACTCCTCGAAAGGCAATCCATCGGCCATGTGGTAGTTGTAAATTTTATCCTTGATCTTGACCGATAGTCCGCGGCGGGTGCCCGCGAAGATGGCACCTTTATAGTTGAACAGCTGGTAAACGATGTTACTGGACAATCCCTGCTCGACACGGAACAAACTCGCTTTCCCATCTTCCAACACTACCAGGCCGCGACCTTTCGTCGCTAAATAGACTTTTCCTTGGCAGATCACGTGATCGTATATCGACAGGTTGGCCGCATCCAAGGGATACCGCTTCTCGACCATGTTCCGTCGATATTCAAAATAGCCATCTTCACCCGAAAAGCTGAGCAAACCATCGCTGTAACGAATCGACAGCATCCGCATACCGTCGCCCACGAGCTTTCCCCGTTTATCTAGCAAGGGTAATACCTTTCCCGACCCGAGCGCATAACGCCAAATACCATTTGCCGTGCCCACCAACACCGTATCGCTATGCAGTCGGGCAGCACAGTGTGCCATGGTGCTAAACTGCCTACGGTATCTGCTATCCACCTGAATGCTAGCCGAGGCATATTGACCATGCCGCAGGTAAGCTAAGAACTCCCCTTCGATCACCGCCAACGCTGTATCAGCCGTTAAAGGAAGAAAAGCATAGTAATTCTTCTCGGGAGCCTCGGTAAAAGTGCGCACCGCCCCCGTGGGCGATAATAGGTGCATATAGCCATAGCCACCAATAAAGTAATTTCCCTGCTGTTTGATCATGCCGCGCGTGCTGCCAGCATCCACAAAGTCAAAGGATATCTCCGCAGGAAATACCGCATATAGCCCCTGATCCGTAGACAGCAGCCACTCATCGCCGTTTCGCTGCCAATGGTTGAGGCGCTTGTACAGCACCGTTTCCGCCAAACGATGGCTAGCCACTTTCAGGCGTCTAAAAGCAATATCCCTACTATATTCGAAATATTGGCCATTACGATGAAAAAAACGGATTTTATCCCCATCCGCAACAGCCCAATGGTTCCAATTGGTGAAATCATGTTCATGCTCGCTCTTGAGGGTAGACAATACAAAACGACGCCCGTCATACAGGTAATATCCATCACGGTAGTTCCGCAATAGCAGACCGCCTTTTAGGGGCAGCAAATCTTCCAGCTGTTCAAAAATAGAAGAGGGAATAGCGCGCAGGCGTCTTTTCTCGCCCCGCCTATCGTAATGGTAAAGTTTTTCATTGATAGCCAGCCAAATAGCCGACTCATCCGCCACGAAGAGCTTTCCCACAGGCGTCCGTCCCAGCCCTTTGGCATAGTCAAAGCTAAACAGAAAGGTTTTATCTTGGGCAGTAATCTGGTAGACCTCCCCGCGGTCGGTAGCCACGAAAAAATCATCCTTCATCCGCGCAAAACCCACCGCCTTGCGGTGTACCAGTTTTTCAGCAAAGGGTTGCTGATAGCAAAATTTCCATGTTTTTAAATCAAAGATAAGGATCCCATTTCGGCTATTCAACCATAGTCTGCCCCAAGGGTCCATGCTTAGATCTTGAATCTCATCAAAGGGCAACCGTCCGGGATACAGCTTGGCAAAGGGCAGCACATGCACCCCATCATAGCGAAAGAGCTCGCCTCCCGCTACCGCCCAGATCATACCCTCGGCATCCTTTGCTGCGCGGCTAAACATCACATGCTCTTTATCAATACCTTCTAGAATACGCACCTGCCGATAAGGGGAATTGGCCATAACGCTACCGCAGCCGAGCAGAAACACACAGCAGTGTACAAAAAAAATATAGGATCGCAACGATCTATTTCCCATGAGGCGAATTCGCGTAAGATAAAGGGGTACCTTAACAATTGGCAATCCCGCCAGCTAGCGATAGCAGCCCGCTACTCGTTGAGCATCTGGGGGGTTAATAGTTGAATGAAGAAAGAGTCTACATAACCATTTCTTCAGAAAGGTCAAGTTACCGTTGTAAATATACTTATTTTTTGGAGCCAAAAAAGTGACATATATCACAAGAATCCCGACCGGCCTTGCGTTCTATCGGGATTATCTGTTATTTATACAATATTTGGTGAATAAACAGCTCCTAAAGCAAGCCGTCCATCTCGATCTATTTTGCGATGGTAATCACCGCCCTGCTAAGCCGAGGATCGTCGTAGAACATATTATCCACACCACCTTTGTAGTCTACCTCCAGCTGCGATGCCGGCACATTAAATTCGCGTACCAACACATTGTATATGGCTTCGGCTCGTTCCCGGCTTAGGCGTTGGTTGGTGGATTTGCTTCCCGTACCTTTATCTGCATAACCCACAATATGGTAACGCAATTCGGGATTACCTTCCTTGATAATCTTCGCAAAGAAGCCCAAGTTCACACGAGCCTCGTTGCTTACCGTACTCCTGTTGATCGGGAAGGTCACCAAAATAGGTGCCGCCAGCACATTCTTCTCGATAATCAAATCTGTTACCGTGGTATCCCGCGCGTTAGCCAACTGCTTCTTTAGTGCTTCATTGCTTTGCGCCAACTCGTTTACCTTGGTGCGTAGCGCATTAATTTCTTCCGAATTATCGTAGCGAATGGTGGTGGTCTTTTCCTTTCCCCACTCGCGTGTTCCAAATTTGTAAACCACACCCACAGCAGCTGTCAGCATCCCTTCATCCCGTCTACCGCCAAGCTCGCCGTCAAAGCGGTCATTCACCAAACTTCCGCGCAGATCCAACGTTAAATCCAAAGCGCTGGTCATTCGAAATTTATTAAAAAGACCCAAGTTAGCACTAACTTCGTCCGATTTAGGTTCATCCCAGGTAAACATGTACCCCAGACCAACATAGGGACTGATTTCATAGAAGCGATCGGGTTTGTAGCCTTTAAACAGGTTGGTAAAGTTAAAGAGCACGTCGCCATGGAGATTGAGGTAATTAAATTCTTGGTTGTACAAGCCTTGTGAAGCATCGTAAATGGTACCCAACGAGTGGCTTCCATTTTGGGTAACGCCCTTATTTTTGATCCCATTGATGGCCAAGCGCGTTCCAATACCAGGGGTAAACCACTTGCCCACATGCAGTTCAAAGGCCGGCACCAAGCGATCACCAAAATTCATCTGCCGATTGTGGTCGCCGTAAAAGAACTGCGTTCCTACACCGGCTCCAATAAACCAATTGTCAGCAAATTTATTGGTCACCACACGATGCTTGTCCGAACTCACCTCGACGGTAGAATCAGCAACAGTGTTCGTGGATTGGGCCAATGCGGCCGAAAATACAAAGGTCAAGCCTAGACCAAGTAGAAGTATTTTCATAAGTTGGAGTTTTAATTGCGTTTAATCTTCATAAGTAGATGCCATGTGCACCTGTATTGAACAGTGAAACTATTCACAAAAAAGCGCACAAAAACCAAGCCAGTAGCGCTCATAATCAGCCTATTTGCTTAATTTAGGCGGATTATCGCATAAATACTTCAAAAATTAATGGTATTTTAACCTTAATGAAAATCATGGACAATTTGGCAGAGCGAGATGAGCACGCAGCGACCTTTTAAATCTCCAGTTTCAGGGACA
This sequence comes from Sphingobacterium bambusae, assembly GCF_033955345.1. Lineage (NCBI taxonomy): Bacteria > Pseudomonadati > Bacteroidota > Sphingobacteriia > Sphingobacteriales > Sphingobacteriaceae > Sphingobacterium > Sphingobacterium bambusae. The sequence goes on along the minus strand of NZ_CP138332.1, from coordinate 3,280,657 downwards.
AATTGTCAGCAAAATTAGACAATGAAAGCCCCTAGTTCTTCGATAGCGTTAGTGTAGGGAATACGTTTTCAAAAATATCTTTTTCCGCTTTTAGCTGATCGTAATGGGGAGCAGCTTCCGGCTGTACGTTCACTTGCGCGCGTCGAGGTCCTCTGCGCGGCGGCGCCTCCCAGCGTGGGCGGTTCCAATCTTGGTAATTGATTTTATAGATAATTCCAACAGCCGCCGTAAGCATGCCTTCGTCTTTGCGTCCGCCTAGCTCGCCATCAAAGCGATCTTCGACCATACTACCTCGTACATCGACCGTCAGATCTATAAACTCGTTCAGATAAATGGTATTGAAAATACCAAAGCTAGCACTGATCGCGCGGGATCGTGGCTTCTCCCAAGTGCCCATCAGCCCTAGTCCGACATAAGGTATCGGATGCCATGTTTGATAGTCGTATCCTTCGATCATGTTCATGATATCGAACATCACGTCACCATGGGCGTGAAGATAGTTAAATTCCTGTACCTCCAACCATTTGGAAGCGTCGTATACCTCGCCGGTAGAGTGGCTCCCATTCTGGGTGAGGCCCCTATTCTTCAGCCCGTTCAAGCCAAGTCGAAGCCCTAGACCAGAGGTAAACCATTTACCGCCATGCAGCTCAAAGGCAGGCACGATACGATCCAAAAAATCCATCTGCCGATTATGGTCGCCATAGTAAAACTGCCCACCAACACCAGCTCCAATAAACCAGTTTTCTTTCAAGCCACTTCCACCGACGCGATACTGAGCCGATAAAGGAGCGCAAAAAAATAAACAAGCTACCCATAGGGCAACACGTTGCAAGTCTCTTATTTTCATGTCGTGGGCAATTTAAAATGTAGCAATAGCGACAACAAATCCGAAGGTTCAGGTTGCTGTTTATTCCTTACATCAGCGTTTAACGCAGGGTAAAAGTAGCCATTATAGGAAGGACATCCAATTTTTTTTTGCATAAACAACCAAATGGGCAGGGCTGCCCATCCTTATTTTAGGATTGTTCTACGTTACCAAAATAGCGATCAACAAGACCTTTTCGTTCCTTCAACCACTTCACGAGGCTCACGGTAGATACGTTGTATTTTTTAGAGGCTTCCTCCAAAAAAAGTTCACCGCAAACTATCTTATATATGATTCGATCTTTTTCTGTTTCTGTATATCTCTTATGCATCACACCGATAAATCACGCCTCTATTTGGCGCAAAGTGAATTGCTGCTGTTCCCCAAAAACAGCCGCAGGTAGATAATTCAAAGGTATTGTTTTACGGCGCCGAGCACAACAAATGTGGCTAAAAGAATAATATATGTAGGCTAAAATTGACAGGACTAATAATATCCCTGCGACTGCATTGCCAAAACAAAAAAAGGCGCCGTAAAGCGCCTAGAAAAAATATAAAAATCAGTGACCTGAGCCCTATGGCACGGTGGTCGTTGGCACCGCCGGATTACGAACGCAACGGACATTCCGATAGCCAGCCGATAAAATATTAATGCCTAACAAAGGAACATTAATGTTGTTCAAGAGCGCTGTCACAACCTGTGTATTTTGTGCTGCCGGATCCAAAAAACCACCGGGATTATTAGTACCTAAATAATAAAACGTACCTATTCCTGCTACAACATTCAGGATTTGGTCATCCGCCCACAGATGTGCACGCGTACCTTGTTGGTTGTAATCCAAGCCGATATTTAACACATCGTTAATTAACGCGATGGTGTTACCAAAACCGTTTGCATAAAAAACAAGTTGGTTGCTCGGATATGGGCTAACGGTACCTGTAGACGCCGTATAGATTATAGGGCGACCAGCAGCTGTACTGAAGGTATGCGCAGTTGACAATATGCTTTGATACTCTGTAGGCAATGGTGTCCGCCAAGCACCCAGCGGGTAAACCCGGAGGCAGGGATCACCTGTCCCAGCTTGACCACCTGGTGTAAGACCACGCCAAGGCCAATAACTTTCTCTATCTATCTGATAGGCATTTGTACTATAGAATCGGTAAGGATTGTGTCCTGTCGTGCTATTACCGTTAAGGAATAGATTGGATCTAGCCCAACGCGCTGTACCTAGCGTAAGTGGCGATTCGATTAAATCTATTCGGGCTTTTTTGCTGCGTCCTGCAGAGGTAAAAGCGGTCACATTAAACTGAAATGCGGCAGAGCTGGTAAAATTCCGCGCTGTCGACGTGCCGTATGGCGTTACCGACAGGCTACTCAGGGTTACGCGCATCGTCGGTATCTGATTATTGCTAACCGTGTAATAATAGGCCACCTTTTGATCTCCCGCGTTTGTTCCCGGCAGATTGGGCAAATTGGCTACCGTATATACGGGCGAGGTGGCGGTTGTTCCGCCCGTAACAGCTCCCGTCAGTAGATTGCAATTCCCTCCTGTCGTAAAGTAGTCTCCGCCTAAGGTAACGGTTACACCAGTCAGTGTAGAAAACATCCCCATGGTATTAATCTCGACGGCCACCCGGTTGGTACGGTGCAGCATCACAATATTGAGCGGCGTATTTCCGCTGGCCGAAATATTTTGCGTTCCGGTCGCTGTGATCAGGTCACGCGTACTTGAAGTAGGTACGACAGGATTGTTGTAATCGGCAAGATCCGCTACTGCCAAGGTATCGTTGTACGAGTAAGCATACCATCTGTAGGTTTCACCGCGCGCCACGTTGATACGCAATTGCGTACCGACAATACCCTGCTGGGAAGCATGAAACATTCCGTTGGCGCGGTACAGCACGATCCTGTAGCGCACCCGCGAAGCCAAGGGCACAGCGACCATCCGCTTTCCGCCACTTGTATGCCTTACCGTTGCCCCTTTTTGTAGGGCATTCACCGCATAATCATCATCTGCGGGTTGCGCCACCTGTGCATCAAAATCGGGCAAGGTATAGGCGCTAATATCTTCTTGTGGCACCTGTTTGCTTTTTGCCTTCCCATTAACACTGGAGCTCAGCAACAACTCCTCTGAAATTTCTCCCTCGATACCGGCTAAATTCACGGTAATTTCCGTCATATCACCATCTTGGGGCTCTTCTCCGCCTCCTTTCGAGCAGCCCGCCAAGAGCAGTATGCTACCTCCTAAGACCGTGATAAAGGCGAATTTCGCCAGGTTCTTTTGTAGTTGTTTTTTCATAAAGACACTTTCCGATTGTTCATACCTTTTGTTAAAACTCACCAAGTCCAGAACCCAAGTCATCTTCCGAGGTCCAATCATCTACTTGAGGAATGTCGGGTTGCCCGGAAGGACCTCCAGATATCGTTGCAGACGCTGCAGCGACGCCACTCTCCAGTTCGATCCAAAAGATCAGGATACTGGGAGGCAGGTACAATTGTTTAACGGTGTTTTTCATAGCCGAATCAATTTGAGACCAAACCGCCAAGAAAAAGGCAAAAAAAATAGGCTACATCGAAATTCAGGAGTGCGCAGGCGTAAATCAGTGGATCAAACCACAACGCATGTTACCTAAATGTCTATGAAACCTATGAATCTTTCCGTCAACAAGAAAAAATTGTCAACGCACTCTTCCCGACGGTTAATCGGATTAAAAATATTTTCACAAGCATGATTGTCGCATCACCAAAGTGTGGCTTAACGCAATCGTTCATAAGCATTTGATAGTACTTCTATCAATTTTCTACTACAAAGCTACAATGAATTCTAATTAGTTGTAGTACATTTTTAAAAAATATTAAAAAAAACTACAAAAACTTAAATGCAGCGGGCAAAAAAATATAAAAATTCAAATTAAAATGAATTTATTTAAAATAAGCTTTACTCATCACTAGGCATTGATCACGCCCAAATTCACCGTCAGTAGCGCCATCAACTGTTATTCACTATAGCACGTACGCAGCGCACATTCCTACCTTGATTAAAACTCGTACCGGATAAATTACTGACAACCTCCTGACTGTAGCCGTCTGCCAAATTCAACAAACCTAGCAAATCAAGTCCAGAATAATTCATCCGAAAAAAAGTAGGCCTTATTGCTGTTGGATTGGTTGACGTACCTGTATAATTGACGCTGTAATAATGCCCTTGCCCGTTAACCAGAACAGCCAACAGGCCTGGCTGCTGCGAACGTGTATTCGTAGTGGTTCGGAATCCATAAAACGGCAACCGGAGCTGGTCACTGCCTGTATACGCACTATTTGCCGGCTGGCTAGCACTTCGCTCCCAATTGGCAACGAGCCCCACTCCGCCCAAGAGCAAGGGGGTATACCTCTCCAACGTACTAGGATTTGGAAGCGCCTGATACTCCGCGGCGGTTGGTAGACGCCAAGTTCCAGCAGGATAAACGCTAGCGCACATATCTACATTATTAAATGTGGTGCCCGTAGGGGTCGTCGTCGCGAAATTCCACATATCCAAATTGATATCGAATGGCGTATTAACGGGATGCGGCAAGAAGCGGTAGCGGAATCCCGCTGCCGCAGTACTGACAAAACGAAGATTAGATCTAGCCCATCGCAAGGTAGAGCCTGTCACTTGAACCCCAGATTCTATCAAGCGAGCGGTGATGTCATAACTACTTCCACGAACCGGCGAAAAAGCAGACCCAAAGCCAACCGTATTGTCGGCAAATGTGCGTGTTGCGCCGTCATCCAAGGTGAGGTTTAGCGGATTCAACCGCAATCGCAAACTGTTCGCTACCACGGCACGAGGACGTACGGTGTATATCGTCCCGACCCTAAGCGCCGGGTTTGTCGAAGTCATATTGTTCGAACTTAGCGCCACTTCCTGAAAATTAGAAAAGCTGCTATCGCGCACATTAAAATCTCCGGTCTCGCTTAATGTGCCCCCTTGTGCGATTACGAACGATACATTGGAATTACCGGCAATGTTCCCAAACATCCCGCGCGAATCCACCGTCAACTGAATGCGTGTGCTGTAGCGATTAAAAACGATATTCAGGTAATTCTCGCCAAACTGCGTAAGGATGGTACCCGAGGCATACAAAAAATCTTTATTGGCAATTTGGGCTGCAGACACCACATTGTTGGTCACCGTTGGCGAGCTTCCGCTCTCGTTTGTCGAGACCGCAATCCAACGGTAATTGAAGCCCGAAGCAATGGCCACAGCGGGAAAGGTAGCTCCCACCCCTTCGACATTAACGATCGGTGTAGTTTCGTTCTCGCGATACATTAAAAGCCTGTATCGCACATCTGCCCCAATTGGTTGACGTGCAACAAGCGCAGATCCAGCAGACATACTTAATCCATCCGTCTTTATTTTTCTATCCTTGGATACCAACGAAAGCGGATGGCTTTTCTTGATCTCAAAATCAATATCGTAATCACTTGACGTATATAGCTCGTGCAATACCCCATCTTTTTTGTAGTGCTGCCTCGTCAGGGCTGGCCCTCCACCCCTTGTTGTATTACTCGTCACGGCTGCGGAAGCACTTTTTGCCGTCAACGCTATCGGATCTTCTTCTAAGATAAAATCTTCTAAGCCGCTTACCTGCACCACTAAAGAAGCATCTTCTTCCAAAGTTTTAACGGGATCTTTTGCACATGCCGTGAGGATCAGTACTGCAACGAGAACACATAGCCCTCCTTGTTGTCTAAAAAGCTTATTCATCGTTCAAAAAATTTGGTAAGCAATCGTTAAAGATCCATATCGTTTGAGAATCCTGTACCATTATTCCAATCCTCTATTTGCGGTTGGGTGCCAGGTGCACTACCGGGGTTGATCCTCGCTCCCGTGGAAGCGGCAACGACGGCCGACTCCAAATAAACAACGTCGCATCTCATTTTAGGCCGGGCATAAATTCTCTTTTTCATAAGCAATTCTTTTAGTTTGTCAACAAGTATTGATTGTCAGCTACCTCTATCGTTGCTCGATCCTCAAAGATTGATGCTCTTAGGCGTATAAGCCTCTTCCTCCGTGAAAAATAAATAATTCACACCAATCTTATTTAAACAAAATTAGGCCAAGACTTTCGACTTAGTACCATGTACTGACAATATTTTCATAAGCAAAATAAGCACGCCGAAGCAGGGATTGCTCCTGCGAGCTTACATGAGGTACATCTCGCTCCCCATTACAATTTTCATAAGCATGGCTATTTTTTCGGAAATAAGCCTAAAACCTTGTGTTGATTTTTATTCTAATTTTCTTTTTTTCATAAGCGTTGTTCAAAAACATCCGTTTTTCAACAACAATATTATCATTCCGCTGACCTAACCTTTCATAAGCATTTTGCTATTCGTGTGCGGAGGCACTAAATCCCTAGCAATTAGTCGTTTTGTAGCGATAACACTACAAATATATAAATGTTTTGGATTGTTTTCCAAACTTGTATTTAATTATTTTTTGATTACTAAAAATAAGTAGCAACAAAAAAGCTGTGCTCGACTACTCGAACACAGCTTCTTATCCCATCAATTCCACCACACTGCTTACATTTAGACTCCGCACCGATCCCCCTTCACTGCCTGCCCTACTACATCCCTCCGCACATTACATTACTGTTCCACACACCTATCCTGCTACACTTCTTTTTATCCGCACGATCCCTTCCGCACTTTATGTTCTTAATCATTACGCACACAACGGATATTCATCCCGTAGCGCATATTATCATCTTCAATTTGACTGGCCACAACCGTAGAGTTATTAAAGGAATTTGCCGTACCGAAAACATCTACCCGCATATAATAAGCTCTTGTTGTACCTTGCACAAAAGTATTCGACCAAAAATATCCAGAGGAATTGCTTGTTCTGCTGTAGTTTTCTACGGTATTACTTCCTTTCGCACGTCGTCCCAAGGCCATAAAAGAGGTCCACACTGTACCGTACTCATTGGACGTATTATACGTCCAAGAAGCATAGCGTGCATCGGAAGACTGTCCGTAAACTCTATAGGGAGTCGATGAGGTGTTCGTGCTCACGTTAACCAAAGCCTGTTGTTCGGCAGGAGTTGGCAAGCGCCAGGTATTCTTTGGAAAGGCCAACTTACAAATATCCCGAACGGCCGGTGTCGCACTATTTGAGCTGGTTAACGCTGCAAAACTGAAGAACTCGGTTGTACTCGTCAAATCAGCCACATTCGTTTGGTAGATATTCGAGCTTCTGTTCCGGAAACGGTAACCTGTATCTCCAGCACGGTAATACAAATTCTCTCGTGCCCAACGCACACCGCCTACTTCCACAGCCGACTCAATCAAGGTAATCGTTGCGGTATAGCGCTTGCCCAATTGCGGCGTAAATGATGTTGGGAAGGTAAAGGTCTTATCATCAAAGTTCCGTACCGATCCATCATCCAAGTTTACTTTTAGGTTCGTTAAGGTTACCTTAAAATTGGAAATAGCCGTTGTACCCGAGGTATACAAGTACGCCACCTTCACCGAGTCACCTGTAGCCGCCGCTGCATTTGTCCAATCCAGCAAATCGCTTTTCGTTGTATTCGCACTCGTATTGGTATATACGCCTGTCTTCAAGTTCAAGGTACCCGAGCGTAGATCGCCCGCCGTACCATTCGTTCCAGCTACAGAATTGATGGTCGTAAAAAGTCCACGTGTATCCACTTTCACGGCGATGCTCGCCAAGCGATGCTCAAAAACAATGCTGATCTTGTTGGATCCTGCTACCGTGGTCAAGGTTCCCGAATCGTAGAGTAAGCCAGCCGCACCCGCTGTCGTCGTAATCGTCGGATTCGCCGTGTTCGCAGGTACAGGTACCTGTGTTTGCGAATTGTACGAGTAGGCATACCACTTGTAAGTTGTATTCTTGAATACCGGAAAAGCAGGGCTTAAGGCTGTACCTGAAGTCGCATCGATGGTACCCACATAGTTATCGTTGTTATCATAGATCAACACCCGATATTTGTTACCAGAAGTCATGGCCGCCGCCACGTTACCGGTAGATCCACTAGCAGCCGAACTCACCTTGCTATTGATAAAACGCCCGCTAGCACTCTTCACGGTATTATCCTCCTCGGTCAAGGTCACAATAGCGTCGTAACCATCGCCCACCACCTCGCGCGCTTCGCCCACAATGGCGGCTGCCGCGGGCACAAAGGAAGTATTGACGGCTGCAACCGACTTTTTGGTCGTTGCCCGCGTTGTGCTTCCCACATTACCCGAAACAGGCACTAAGTCTGGCGTTTCCGCAGGCGCTGTTTCATTCCCCTTAATCACACCTGCATCCGCTACTTCACTCAAATTCTCCACCGCAAAGCTTAGCGAGGTTTCGCTATCGACTAGTTGTTCGGAGGTTTCCCCTTTGGAACAGGACGCGAATATACTGCCTACAGTCAGCAACGATAGGAAAACTACAAACCGTTGCACATTATTTGAAAACATCATCTTCATCACACAAAAAGATTGATCCTTTATATATACCTTACCTTGCGAGAATCTACAGATCGAAATTTCCGTTCTGTGCACCCGAATCCTGCCAATCCTCTACCTCAGGATTGAAGTTGTTAGCACCAGGACCACCTGGCGTAATCGTTGCCGATGCCGCTGCGATGCCTTGTTCCAACTCGATGATCAACACCTCCAACATTGGAGCTTGATATGGAAGCCCCCCTAGTCGTTTTTCCATTGTATTATCTATTCTTATATTTTCCTATCGTGATGACAGCGCGGCTCAAGCGCGGATCATCATAAAACATATTGTCTACCCCACCTTTGTGGTCTACTTCCAATTGGCTGGATGGTACACCAAACTCACGAACCAACACATTGTAGATGGCCTGCGCACGTTCACGGCTCAAACGCTCGTTCGTTGATTTAGAACCCGTTCCTTTATCCGCATAGCCTACAATCGAGTAGCTCAACTCCGGATCGCCTTCTTTGATAATTTTGGCGAAGAAGCCCAAGTTCACACGAGCCTCGTTGCTCACCGTACTCTTGTTGATCGGGAAGGTTACCAAAATTGGCGCTGCCAATACGTTCTTATCCACCAAAACCTCCGTCACCGTATTATTTTTCGCATTGGCCAACTGATTCTTCAAGGCGTTGTTATCCGCCGCCAATTCATTGACTTTATCGCGCAAGGCTCTCAACTCGCCTTCATTGGTAATGCGAATCACCGTTTTAGTCTTGTCATCCCAAGTACGTTTGCCAAACTTGTATACAATACCTACAGCGCTGGTCAACATCCCTTCATCCTTACGTCCCCCCAACTCGCCATCAAAACGGTCATGCACCAAACTACCACGGATATCCAAGGTCAAGTCCCAAGAAGGGCTTAAGCGAAAGCTGTTGAAGAAACCCAAGTTTGCACTCACCTCTCTCGATTTTGGTTCTTCCCAAGTCCACATCGCCCCAAGACCTACATACGGACTGAAGGTGTAGAAACGCGTCGGATTATATCCTCCTAGCATATTGCTTACGTTAAAAAGCACATCCCCATGAAAGTTGAGGTACTGAAATTCCTGTCCATAAAGACCTTGCGACTCATCATACACCACGCCTGTGCTGTGGCTTCCATTTTGGGTCACCCCTTTGTTCTTCAAACCGTTCAAGGCCAAACGAACACCAATACCCGGCGTAAAATGTTTACCAAGGTGCAGCTCATAAGCTGGCACGATACGATCGCCAAAGGCCATTTGACGGTTGTGGTCGCCATAAAAAAACTGTCCACCAACACCCGCTCCGATAAACCAGTTATCAAAAAATTTGTTGGTGATAACTCTGTGTTTCTCGCCGCTTACTTCCACCGTCGAATCCGGTGTTGACATCCCTGTTTGTGCAGATGATGCAAAGACGCAAAGTGAAATCCCCAAAGTCAGTAAAATCGTTTTCATAGTTTTGATGCTTTTTATGTTGCTTATATATTTCTTAGTTTACTTGTTTAATTTTCTGTTTTCCATCGAATCAACCGCAGCGATCACAAGCATTAATGAGACAAAGTTATTGATTAGCTTAGGTCGGGCTTGTCGAATAAAAGCTACATTCCGCGGTTTATTTATTCTTGTAGCGCGATCTCTACAAGGGTAGGTAGAAATACCTACAACAAGGCAATAGGGAATTGAATTATTCAAAGATTTTAGGCTAATTGGGAAAATCAGATGCTTGTGTAGCAGACTTGGCCTTGCCGTTTTGCATGCACCCATCAGGCGACTAAGCCCGTCAAGTCGCCCGAAACGCAGTGTTTAGGAAAATGAAAACAGGGTAAAAAAAGCTATTTGGAAGGTGTAGAGGTAGTTTTTTGCAAAAATCGCAGGCAAAATGCTACGTAGCATTCGTGTATTGTTCAAACACAAGAAAGCTTTGTACATAACCTATAGCTGATTGTAAACAAACTTCAAGCTGTTGCATAAGGACAAAGATGTGTCGTACAAGAGCTTTTATTTGTCGTTTGTTGCATTTAAGACAGATTTCTGCTACGACAGATCAAACTTAACCAACACATTGTTCTAGTTCTTGAGCAAGAAAGCATCGCTCGTCAACGATACAGCATCTTGACGAAACGACAAAGAATCTCACAGTATCTTAGTAGTATTGATTTTTGCCTTTGACATAAAGTATGCTTTCGTTTAGCGAATGCTACGTAGCATTCGTTCGTTGTGTTGGCACTACAGATCACCGTTAGGAGGGTTCAACGCGTTGTTTCTTCACAATAGTATATTGTTCTTGCTCAATGAATTTTAGTACTGTATCCTAGGAGCATTGTTTCCGCAATACAAACCTTTGTAGCAGCAAAAAGGATACATGTTTATTGCAAAAGGATGAGCACATGTGTAAGACAATATATTGTTGTTGTTATCTGCTTTGTCGTTCTTGCCATACAGGTCGCAGTTCATATGTGCGCTGCTGCATTATTTGCTGCTAGCTGCGCAGCTGTTGTTGGTGCTAAAGAAGCTCAATAACGGAATAGAAAAAGCCCTAAAAAAAACGTGGACGTCACGGTACTACCGGTGACGTCCACATCTCTTGTTAGCAGGTATCTCTTAGCGTCGGAAAAGACGCTTAAAGAAGCTGAAGAATCCCGGATTTTCTTTTTGGTAGCCATAGCCGTAACCATAGCCATAACCATATCCATAGCTGGATTTCAGCTTGCGGATACCGTTCAGCAGGATAGCCATATTGTTTAACTTGCCTTTGCGGTAGATCTTTTCGATCTCAGGCAATAAGCGTTTGTCCATCGCGCCGGCACGCACCACAAAGACCGTCAGTTCCGAGATACGGTTTACGACGGCGGCATCGGCCACCAAGTCAATCGGCACATTATCGACAATAATATAGCGGTATCTTTCTTTTAATTGTCCAATTAAAATGTCTAAGCGCTTGCTGAGGAGCAGCTCCACCGGATTAGGCGCAATGACGCCAATCGGGATCACATCCACACCCCGACCGATGCTCGCGCGGTAGGTAATATGATCCAAGGAAACCGCCGGATCGGCCAAAAAGTGCGTCACCCCTTTTACCGAACCCAATTTCAAGTGATCACTTAAGGTTCCCTTACGCAAATCCAAATCCAGCAGCACCACATTCTGCAATAAGAAGGTTAAGCTTGCCGCCAAATTGACTGCCGTAAAGGTTTTTCCCGCCCCCACATTAAAGGATGTAAAGGTAATCACCCGAATCTCCCGCTCGGCGGACGACATAAAGCCAATATTGGTACGCAAAATACGGAAAGCCTCCGTTGCAGGATCACGCCCCTGCTCGTTCACCACCACATCGTCATTCGCACGCATGGTCTGTTTAGCATAGGGAATCTCGCCCAAGAAAGGCACCGAAATCGCCTCTTCAATATCTTTACGCCCATTCACCTTGGTATCCAACAAGAGCAGAAGCATCAGCACCACGGTGGGCAATACCAGCCCAAAGCCTACGCCAGTCATCACCTTGCGCACCTTGTTCGGGTAAAATGGTGCTTCACTGCCTGATGGTGGATCCACCACCCGCAGGTTGTCGTCGGTCATTGCCTGGTTCAAGGCATTCTCTTCGCGTCGGTTTAACAAGAGAATATACAGCTCCTCTTTCACCTTCTGCTGCCGTTCAATGGACAGCATCATACGCTGTTTGGCGGGCAAACCTTGTGCTTTGGCACGCGAAGCCGCCTCATCTTCTTGCAAATTGCGAATACGAATACGCAGCCCCATGACCGAATTGTCTACCGAGCGGTAAATATTATCCCGAATAGCGCCCAATACGGCATCCATATCCTGCACAATCGGGTTGGCCGAGTTGTTGCCCTGCACCAGGCGGTTGCGTTTTAATAAGACCGCGTTGTATTCGGCAATCTGCGTTTCAATATTATCATCCACCAATCCCGTATTACTCGGAATCAAGCTACTGCTTTCGTTGGCATTATCTACGCGATCGCGCATTAAATTCACCAAACGCAGCTGCGTTTCAATACTGCGGGTAGAGGACTGGTATTCACGACTTTCTGACCAAAACACATCGGTTGCCGTATTCACATCCATACCCTCGTTGCGGGCTTTCATCTGCTCGAGATTGGTCTCCACATCGCCCAGCTCGCTTTCAATAATGGCAATCCGCTCTTTGATAAATTCTGCAGAATTCTTGGCCACCCGGTTTTTATCTTCTACGGTCTCTTGGTTGTATACGGTAACCAAGGTTGCCAACATATCCGCGGCACGTGCCGCCGACACATCCTCCATGGACATGGAAAGTAGAGAGGCATCATCTTGCATTTGCTCAATACGCATGCGGCTTAAGAAATAGCCCACCATGGCCTCGCGCGCCGTTTTGACCACCGTTACCGGCTCGCCGTAGTAAGACTGATCAAAGGATTTCGTTTTTTGGATAATAATACGTCCGAAAGGCGTTTTTAGCTCGCGCCCAATAGGCACCTCGGTAAAGCTTTCTAGCTCGCCTTCCGTGATGGCAAAGCGCACTTTTGTGGAGTCAATGGCCGTGAGTTTAAACGCAAAATTGCTTTCCGCTTTGGCGTTGAGGAATTTCACGTCAAAAGGAGATTCCCGGTAGAGCTCCATGGTACGCAATCCTTTTTGCACCGAATAGCTCACGTCGGCATGCAAACGGGCAATGGTATTGCGCATTAATTCCTTGGAGCGTAATTGCAAGATCTCCCCCGCAACATTGACCGTATTGTAATAATTATTTAATCGTGTGACCCGATTGACACTCAGGGTGTTGGTCGTACTTTTGATCATGACCGTTTGTGCACGGCTGTATAAAAACTGGGTTTTGCTATATTCGTAGTAATAATAGCCGCCAAAAATCAGGATAGACAATACAAACCAATACCAATGCAAGAGCAGGTATTTAATCAGGTCGATTAGGTTGAGCGACTTGCCCTCCTTTTCTTTGCTTTCGAGATAGGGATTGTATGATTGCTGGTCCATAGATTACAAAGCAATTAGTTACGCATCAAGTTCAAAAGGGTTAAGACCATGGTCGCCACACCGGTGAGTAAACCAAAGTACATGATTGTTTGGCTCTCGCGAGGCGTCATTTCCGCAGAGCGCGGTTCCACATAGACAATATCATTCTGCTGCAGATAATAGGTAGGCGAATTAAAAATATCCATTTTCTCAATATCGTTCAGGTACATTTTCCGACCTCCCGCCTCCTCCCGAATCACAGCTACCTTATTTGTTTTTGCATTAGCAGAGATTCCTCCTGATCGGGTAATCGCTTCAATCAGGGTAATTCGGGAATCCGGCACATCCAACACTCCGACAGATGACACGGCCCCCATCATGGTAATCTTGAGGTTCATCAATTCAATTTTGATCACCGCATCACTGATCAGCTTTTCGTTGACCATTCGATCGCGCATCATATCACGCACGCCATCCAAGGTCAAGCCTTCCACATTCAGCGTACCCAAAACCGGAAACTCTATATTTCCTTCCTGATCCACCAAATAACCTTTGTTGATATTAGACCCGGTAACCGGCACATTACTTACTGCTCCTTCTCTGGACACATTATACACACCTCCATCTGGGTTAAAAGGCACAGCCAATTCCGGATTTTTGGAGGTCACCTGTATGCTTAGGCGATCGTTTTTTTGTACACGCAAAGGTGGTACCAAGGCCGTATTATAGACCTTGTTGGGTTCCATATCTTTGAGATAAACCACTTTCTTAGGCACAATACAAGATTGAAAGGCAAATAGGCACAAAGCGAAGAGAAGGATGACCGTATTTTTCATCGTGATAAGTTGTTGTTTACATTGAAATTGATGCACAGCTCATAGTGCATGCATGTGTCAAAATTTTGTTCGTTCTTGTACAATCTCCGCATGGCAAAGTAGCGCGGCCTCCGCATTGGGCAAGCATTGCAGGCTTCCCACAGGCACCTTTGTCAACATGCCTTGCAAGATCGATGTCATCGCTCCAAAAAGGCCACTGTTCCAGCGCAAAGCAGATCCGCTGGGCAGCAATGTTATCAAAGCTTCTTTGCCTCTTTTCCATTCCAGTTTATTTTCCTTGGCTTGCGATAAACGAATCACCGCTTGCAACGCTACACCCATATTTCTATAGCAGGGGGTTTTACCGCTCCAAGGTGTGCCATACACCCATACTTGGTTATCATCCCCTAGTCGGATGGCCGGATTATCGTCGTTCAGTAGCTGGTAGCCCGACAAGTAGGTCAGCCACAACCTGCTGTGCGTACTTTTTCCGGTTCCGCTCTTCCCTAAGAAGGCCACACCCTTCCCGTCTTTCTCGACCACCGATGCATGAATCAGCAAGGTATGGTGACGTAGCGCCGATTGAGCGAAGGTAACCATTAACAACCAAGAAAGCACCGTAGTTGACTGTATTTCGTTTTCCACAGCGTACACCTCATTGTGGAAAAAATCTTTTGAACTCCGCATTTTCCATGCCTGTTGCCTATTTGAAGTACGTAAAATGGTGTAGTAGTAATCTTCCGATTCGCGAAACTGAAAATGGTCGCCCCATACCAAGGACTCTTCACTCAGCAGCTTGCTCGCGCTTAATTCATCACGCAAAGAATCAAAGCACACGGTTACGGTATGCATCAGGCTATCCTGCGGTTCCGGTAAAAAAAAGGGGGTAAAACTGGGTAAAGCTTGGGCAATATCCACCGACTGGGGCAGCGTCACCTGCACATCGAGATCGGCGACCCGATAATAGAGCAGCTGTTTATCTTCGTTTTGGTTGTTGGTTGTTTCTTGCTTCATTAAGCCTGCATGTAAATCGTTTGTTGGCACTGTGCGGCCAGTTTCATATCGTGTGTTACAAATAGTACAATTTTATCTTTGCCGGCTTCCAGTAGGCGTTGCACAATGGTTTCCGATGTTTCCGGATCCAGTGCCGAGGTAATCTCGTCAAACAGCCAGATGGAGGCATCCTGCATCATGGCGCGCGCAATGGCAATGCGCTGCGCCTGCCCTTCGGAAAGGCCATAGCCCGACTCGCCGATAACCGTATCCAGACCTTGGGGCAAGGTATACACAAATTCGGCATTGGCCAGATAGATGGCGTGCTTTATACGCTCGGCATCGATGCTATTGCCATACACTAAATTGTCCAGTATACGCCCGCTAAACAGGGAGTTTCCCTGGGGAACATAAGCAAAATTCCCGCGGTGTACATTGGATAAAACACGTAATTCCTGATTTTGTTCTATAAAAATTTTTCCTTGATGCGGTTTGATCAGCGCCAACAGCAAACGGATCAGCGTAGTCTTCCCGCGACCGCTGGATCCAATAATCGCGACCGGCTTTCCCGCCAGAATTTCTGCCGAAAAATCAGCGATCACCAGGCTATCCTCATAGCGAAAGCCCAATTTTTCCAGCACGATGCGTTGGGGATGCGTCAATAGCTCCGTTTGCACTTCGGCTTCCTTCTCGTCGTTCTCCAGTTCCAACAAGCGGTCTACCGCTGTTCGAAAGCGGATAAACTGCGGCACAAAGCCCATGGCCTGCAGAATAGGCGTTTGTATACGCCCTACCAGTTGCAGAAAGGCGGCCATGGTGCCGAAGGAAATCTCGCCGGCATGTAGGCGATAGATACCCCAAACAAAGGTCAACAGGTATCCGCCATTGATGGTCAACTTCATCACGGTTTGGCTCAGGATGGCAAAGTTTTGCTGCGCCATCTTTAGGCTGTAAATCCGATCTTGGCTATTCTTTAGCTTTTCCTCCCGTGCAGGGATCAGCCCCAGTGCCCGGATCAAGAGGCGAAAGCGCAGGTTCTCTTGCAACACATTGCCGAAACCGCTCTCCGCCTGTTTTACTTCCGCATTTAAGCGACGCATCTTTCGAAAGTAGAGCTTGGAAAACAAGAAAAGCGGCGAAATACCTAAGATTACTAGGGCCAGCATGGGATCCATTAGCCAGAGAAAACCGACCGACGCGATCAAGCGAACAATGACCAGCAGAAAGGAAAGCGCACCTTGGCTCAGCATCTGCGAGACCTCCGCACTGTCCGTCTGCACGCGCAACATCAAGTCGCCCGTATGCCAATCCTTGGCATACTTCCACACGGCTCGCATCTGCCCAGATAGCAACTTTCGCTGCAAGCCCAGCTCCATTTTTAAGCTGGTAGCTTGGTTCCAACGCGTCGATAGGGCTTTGAGCAACAGGCCTAGCAGCACTGAAGCCAACACGCCCAACAGGGTATAACGCAAGTTGCCCGGTATGGCGTGAATAGCCTGATCAATGGCCTTTTTGGAAAAGAAAATAAAAAGCAAGGAAAGCCCAATGGCCAGGAGCTCGATAATAAAGTAACCGAGCAGGGGTTTCCGAAAATTTCGGGTCAACGACCAGGCCCAGCGCAATTGATATGTTAGCGAATATACACGCATTCCATTATTTAAAAAGACGGGAATAAAACTGCAGGAGCGGAAAGAAAATGGTCTCGTAAGGTGCATAAGGCACATAGCGGGCGAAGTTATGCCGCCAGCGCTTGAAACTATCCACGCGCTGGTTCAGCGCTTCTTCCTTCGCCAAATCCACGCGCTCATCGTGAAAACCAAAATTACCCGCCTGCAATATTTCGTTCATCATCCAATCCGATTCCACGCCGTTGGCAAGCGGAAAAGGCAGGTATTTCGCATCCAGCCCCATATACTTCACCAGCACGAGATGGAGCCGGTCAATCCATTTCCGAATGCCCAAGCGTTCATAGATCTGCTTTAAGCGTTCTCCATCCACTTGATCGGCATAATACTGACAAATGCGTGCCGAATCACAGAGCTGTCGTATACCGATTCCATAGGAAAGCAAATGTTTCAGGATATGGGCATTAACCTGCACAAAGGAAAGCAACACCGATGGCAGTTCCACGGCTGTTTCCCCCAGTTGCAACGCTAAGGCATGTGCCTGCTGCTCTTTCTCCAAGCGTTTCAGGTAAGCGCCCACAAAAGGGTTATGCAAATCAAACAAACGCTGGTGCATCTCCGTATCGCAATTTTTCCAAATGCTGCTAAAGCTAAATCCGGCTTGTTTCTCGGGATGCAGGTTACGCTCCTGCAGGATAGTATAGAGGCTATCGTAATCTTTCTTCTCGGCGACATACCAATCGATGTCTCCACAGATGCGTCGATTGGGGTTGGGGTAGCAACGCGCCAAGCCCTGTCCTTTCAACAACATGGCCGAGACCTTATGTTCTTTAAAAAAATGGGATTGTGTCGCAATCACCTTGTTCATCCAGAGGTTGCGTCGCTCAATTGCATCTACGCGCACCGTCCAGCGCAACAGCAGGGATTTTGCCGGCAGATAGGCCGCCGGCAGTTTCTGCAAGCCATCAAATAAAATGCCTTCCACGGTATGTTTCATGGCCAATTGGTAGAGCTTTTCCCAGTGCAGATCGCTGATCGGAAAAAAGTCTTCCACCTGTTCTTGCGCCCGCTCCCAAAGGCCTAAACGCAAGACGCACAAAAAAGGTTTATATACCGCTTCCTCCCCCATGCACTAGCCTTTTACCAAGCCCTGTACCTGGAAAAGTTCAATAAGCTTCGCCGCATCTTGCCTGGCCGTTTGCTCATCCACCTCATAACGATCCAATAAGAGGGTGGTTACATCGGCAAGCGTAAAGTCTTTCCCTTGTAGTTGTTCCCAAAGCCAAGCAGCGGTTTCGTTCAAGGTGTACACCCTAGACATATCAATTTGGTCTTGCCCGGGTTCCACAATGATGTAATCGTCGCCTACGTGCCGCAGCATTAAATCCTTTCTTAAAATCATAGTCCAAACTTTTCAATCTTTTTTAACTTCGCCAGCGCCCGTCTCAACGGACGTAAATAATACCAGCTCATTCCTTGAATCCGTTGTAAGGGATCCGCAGCATCGTATACCTGTTTATCGTTGCGGGAGGCCGACAGCGCAACGGCTATAATATCGGTATCCTTGACCCACTCAATCTGTACAAAATTGGCATCACCCGCCAAACCCAACATGCCTTTTTTACGCTTCACCAAGCGGTGCAACACATAGTTGTCTTGCCAGCGGGCCAAAATCAGGTCGCCCATCTTCCACGGTCGCCCAAGCGGCTTTTTAATCAATACCTTATCCCCTTCAAACAGGAAGGGACGCATGCTTTCTCCCTTGATCAAGAAAGATACCTGTCGGCCTTCCTCCAAGAAGGGTGCAATATAGTCGAAGAAAGCTTGGTTGTTGACGATCACTTTTCGTTTTATTTCTGTCATCTAGTTGGATGGCATGTTATCGTTATTAAAATACACAAACCAAATGCAATTTGTTCAAAAAAATCGGACAAATTATAATTTACGTATTTACAACCCAGTTATTCCTCCGCCCCCTGCAACACTTGGCGATAGCAGTCCAAGGCTACTTCCACCATATGCGCACGTGTGAACAGCGTTTCAAACCTCCTTTTCGCGCCCTTGGAAAGATGCGCATACAAAACAGGATCTTCGCCAATCTGTTTGATCTTCTCGGCCAACTGTGCTGCATCTTCTATGGGCACGACCAAGCCGGATACAGCATCTTGATTTACCCAACTGACACCCGACTCCGGAATATCAGCCGATACAATGGGCTTCGCACAGGACATGGCCTCGATCTGCACGATGGCAAAGGCCTCCGTTTTCAGAATCGATGGCAAGCAGAATAGCGCACTGGCTGCAAAATAAGCCGGAATTTCCTCATCCGCAATATATCCGAGCAAAAATACTTTATTTTGTAGCCCACGCTCGACAATAAGCGCTTCCAAACTTTCTTTTAAAGGGCCTTTCCCCCCGATCAGCACACAGTAGTCATCCGGCAGCGCTGCGGCAGCTTCCACTAAATAGGCGTAGCCCTTATATTCCACCAAGCGGCCTAGGGAAAATACGATCTTTTTGCCCGCATAGCCCGCCTGAATACGGGCCACTATTTCTGCATTTGGCTGTAGCGCTTCCACGCCAATGGGAATATAGCTGGTCTTATGCTGCACTTTTCGCAAGAAAGGAGATTCTGCCACATATTTGGGCGTGGTGCCCACAATATGATCCGCCCGCTTGATCAGCCAATTTTGCAAGGGCGTATAAGCCTTCAGCAGCAGTTTCTGTTTCAGGATATCGCTATGCCAATGCAGGATCACCTTTCCTTTGTAGCCGGAGAGGAACAAGGCCAAACAGGCCATGGGGTCGGGGTGGTGCACATGGATAATCGTATAATTTTTTGCGATACGGCGGAGCGTGCTAATCATCGTCGGCGCCAATTTGGTCGCGGCCGCACTGATCTGCGTGGGCATCACAAAAATACGGGCCAGCGGATTTAGTTGGATGGTCTCGGCGGGATGCTCTTCGGTGGATGCACAAAGCATATCGCAGGGTGTTCCCGCTTCGGAAAGCCCCAATAGGAGGTCATACATCACCTTTTCCACGCCACCCCGAATAGGGTAAAATTTACCGAGTTGTAATATCTTCATCGCTTGATTTTATTCGTCCAACAATACCTTAAACAGGGCTTCCCAGTCTCGCACAACAGGCTCCGCAATACTTGTGGCCGTCACCGGATGCAAAAAAGAACGGTCGCCCTCGATCAGCTGCTGCATCTGTTGAGCCAACAGCTTGGGGCGGTTGGTCGGGAAAAAGGCTACTTCAGCATTTCCCTTGGCCGTCTCGCGAGCGTAAGGCAAATCGGCCAGCAGCATGGGTTTGCGAAACGTTGAAAATTCCGATATGGGCAAACCCCAGGTTTCTACCTTGGAGGGAAAAATAAGGCAATCGGCCTCTTGGTAATAGCGGAACAGGGTTTCCCTCCCCAAGTAGCCTAGAAAGCGTAATGCCGGGATGCGCTGTCCCCAGCGCTTGTACAGCCATTGCGTGTAGCGGTTTTCCTGTCCGCTAATGGTCAGCAAAACCTCAAAGTTATGCACACCGCTGTTCCAGAGCTGTTCGGCGGCCGCGCAAATACATTCGATATTCTTATGGCTATCCGAGATCGCTGGATAGATAAAAGTTGTTTTCTCCTTCGTGGAAACAGCGACAGGCATCGGCAGGGCTTCGGTCTCGCTATGCGGCGGCGCCACAATAATCTTGCTGAAGGGCAAGTTGAACATGCGGACAAAAGCGTCCCGAAACCATTCCTGTTGCACCACCAGGTACTTATTCTTGTGGATATTCTTGCGGTAAAAGAAGCGGGAGAACAAGGCAAAAGCCACAATCTGCGGCGCAAAAAAAAGATCCTTACGATCCCATTTTAAAAACGGAAAAGAGTTATGGCAATACACGGCGCGGCGTTCGGCTTGCACCGAGGGCGTGGTATCATGCAGGGAAAGCCATAGGGCGATGGGCTGCAGTTCTTGCGCCACTTTACGCAGCGATACATATTCATACCAAAGCCGGTTTATCCAGCGCTTTTTGGGCCATTGGGTTTCTATATAGTCGATATGGGGGAAATCCGCCAGTTCCTTTTTATAGACGATGGCGACAATACGGTAGTCGGCACTTGCCGCCAAGCCCGATAAATAAGCCAAGCATTCGCGTAGAATACGCAGGGTACCTCCGCGGTTTAAATTGACGGCGGAGACCACAATGGTCTTCCGTGCGGTGTTTTTAGCGCTTTTCTCCATGTGCTTTTTGCAGTTCTGCAAATAGGTTTAACCATTGGGTCATCACGACCTCTTCCGTGAAATCTTGTGAACGGCACTTCGCGGCCTCTCCCATAGCGGTGCGCAGCGGTGCATCCTGCATCAAGCGCAGTAGGCGCTCCGTCAAGCCTACTTTATCGCCTTCGGCCAATAGAAAGCCGTTCTCTCCTTCGCGGATCACATCGCGCGGACCGCATTTGCAGGCGTAGGCCACTAAGGGTAAACCACAGGCCTGCGCTTCTAACAGCGCCATGGGTAGTCCTTCATAACGGGAGGTCATGGCGAGCATGGCGTGTTGCCGGTAGGCCGATTCGATATCCCGGACGGGTACTTCTAAATGCACCACATCGGCCAGCCCCAACTGCGCTATTTGTGCTTGCAACTTATCGTGCAGCGGCCCTTGTCCATAGATATGCAAAGACCAATCGGGGCGTGCTTGCTTGACCGCCGCCCAAGCATCAATCAGGTCTTCAAAGCGCTTTTGATCATCATAGCGTCCTACGGCGATAACTTGCTGCTGCTGCAGATCCGAAACGGCCGCGGGAGCAAAACTATTGGCATTGGGAATAACTTGGATATTGGGCAGATTGCCCCAGTAGCCCTGATCTTCTTGGGTAAGCACCACAAAGCGGGCATACTGCCGGGCATAGTGCAGGTCTTGCTTGCTTCGGTATCGGTTCACCAGCGCCCAAATACCGGAACGCGCATATTGCAAGCGTTTAAAGCGGGAGAAATGTATCTCCAGTATTTTGATACTGCCATCCGCAATCTGATGTAAAAAGGAGACCTCATGATCAAACATGGAGATGCTGATATCGGCTTTTAGCTTTTGCAACAGCGTTGTTAAACGTTTCCGGTGCAGCTGTTGCTTCCGCGCGTAGCTGAGCACCTTATACAATAACCCTCGTCCATTATTGTGCACATAGTTAATCCCCAGGTCATGCTGTTGTATCCGCGCATCTAGGACAAAGAAATTGGGCTTTCCTTCTTGATCTGTCGTGATAATATGTACCTCGAAGCCCATGCGCGCAAAATAATTGGCCTTATTGGCCAATACCCGCTCCATACCGCCGGAATTGCTCGTTGCGGCTATGCAGTAGACGATCTTCATGTGGCGGGCGATAATGGAGCCGGAACGGCCATCCGCCGAACAAAAGGCTTTGTTTCAATGCCATCGAGGCAATAAAAGAGCGCATAGATCACAAAGATATCTGTGGCCACTTTAAACCAAATCACAAAGGTAATAACTAAAAAACATAAGAACATCAGGGCATAGCGCTGGTTTTGCTGGGCAAAAATATAGGCATTGTACACAAAAAACAGGGCAAATGCCGCAAAGCCGGTTAGCCCGCAGTACAGGATAAAACGGCAATAGCCAATATCCGTGCTGTATACAAAATTATCAAACAATCCGGATCCTATAATCCAAGTTTTGGTATCTTCGGGCCATATCCACATCTCCCGATTCAGCTTATCGGTGGAGTCGGTGCGCCATTCCCCTTCTTCTACCCAGTTGAAAAAGCCTTCAAAAGCAAAACGCATATTATCATGAAAGGCCTCATCGGTCTGGTACAGGTATACCGAGAGCGCGACACCCAAGACGAGGATCAGCACAAAAATCAAGAAGAGCGTAAAAAAACGCGACCGAATTTCCAGTTGCCAAATACCCGTGGAAACGGCCAAATACAGCAAGGCGGTGCCAAAGCCTAGAATGGTGGTGCGCGCCATCATATTCCCGATAAGGGTAATCGTAAAAAAGGCAAGCAAGAGCAAGGTCACTTTGCCGCTATGCTTTCGGATGCTGGGATCTTGAACCAATAAGGTAACCAACATCACTAAAACCAGCGAGAAACGAACCCCAGCCGTATCCAAAGCCGCGCCAATACCGTATAAGCGATCCACCTCTTCAAAAAACTCCTGCCCTTGACTCACATAGGTATCGACGAGTATTTGAAAAGAGGGAATTCGGTCGATCAGAATGGCCGACACACATTGCCCAAAGCACACTGCAGTAAGATACAGGGTAATCAGTTTAAAATTAACTTCCCCGTGAAACCAACGTATGATGGCACAGACCGCGTAGGCACCAAAAAGCCAGACCCCAAAGGAAATATAATAGTTGGCATAGGCGTAATCTACCGTATGGTTCACATCGGTGGAATACAGGCAGATCATGGAGAAGAGGATTGAGAGGCCTATAGCGCCTATCAAGTTTAAGGAAATCGTGTAACGCTTGCTCTGCATACTATTGTAAACCAACAATATAATACCAACGAGGGCCAATACGTTTTTGGTATTTAAGCTGCTGGGCAAAATAGATAGCCCGATTGGAAAGTAATAAATACTGACCAAAATTGTTAAAAATAGGTATTGCAGCAATTTCAACATCCGATTACCGATAAATTATGCCGTAGACAAAACGGATGACAAAATAATAATATCCTTTCAATAGCCAAAATTGTTTTTTGACCGCGGCATATTGAAGCAGTCGGGTGCGCCAAGGCAAGCTGCTATTTTTTAACACCAAGCTATTGGCTTCAGGAAACCAGCTTAACCAGCGTTTATACTGATTGCTTTTGGGGCTAATTAAAAAAGGTAGTTTGATATTCAGCTTTAAAAAGCCAATTAAATCGCCCAGTTGCGCGGCATATTGACTTTTTAGCAAGAAGGTTTCGAGCGCTTGTATATTGGCCGAAACTTGATCCATATGCTGCTGGCTGTAGGTTTTGGTCAAAGAGGCTTCGTTGGATTGCCGGTAATGGTAAAACGCCTTATCGATATAGGCCACCCGCCCAGCATGGACAAATAATTTTGTCGTCACCATAATATCCTCCCCCATATTCATGCCCGGTATAAAACGAATCTGATAATCTTCATAGAGGGAGCGCTTCACCAAAAAAAGCCAAAGGTTCCAACGCATCGTTCCGCGTAACATCATCTCCAAAGCTTCCCATGCTGTATGAAAAGCCGGTTGGTTCATTTTACGTTCATTCTTATCAAAGCTCAAATACCAATTAAATCCTACGATATCGGCATCCAACTGCTGGGCTTTTTCCACAGCTTGCTTAATGGTCTCCGGATCTACCCGATCATCGGCATCCACATAGTAGATATAATCACCTGTTGCATAGTCTAAGCCAGTATTCCGTGCTGCGGCAACCCCCTTATTCTGTGTATGATTGATTACCTGTGCAGTTTTGAGACCCGTTGAAAAATATAAACAGAATTTCTCTAAAAGTTCTAATGAACCATCTGTACTACTATCATTTATAAAAAGAACTTCTAAGCTATCGTAGTCCAAAGCCCGTAAGCTAGACAAACAGCTATCCAAAGTAAGAGCCGCATTGTAAACTGGAAGGATAATCGTGACTCTAGCATGTCCTCGTATCATACATGTGAATTCTTAAAGGGTGAATTGAAAAAACGCATCAAGGATTAAGCTCTGCTACCTGTAGCAAAAGCTAATACACTGGGTAAAAACTTCTTGAACACATAATAAACCAACAAAATAACACCAATACACATAAAGGGAATCAGCAAGTACCCAATCAGCATTCCCCAGCCAGAAGCACTCATCGGTGTTTTTAACCATAAAGCCTTCAGCTTATCCAGAAAATATATGGTATGTACGGCATAGATAAAAAATACGGTCGGTGCTAGGGAGATCAACTTTTTTGTTAATCGCCCACCTTTTGCGCTTTTTATAGCAGCGAAATAAATAGCGGGTAGTATACAAAGGAGAAAAGCGCGGTAGAAATATTTGGACAAGAAGTGATTGATAAAGTATAAGTCAAGTAGCAGAAATAATACCGCTAAAAATAGGAATAGCTTCCCATAGCGTAAACAGAAGGGCCGCGCATCGACTTTATACACACCCATGTAAGTACCCAAGCCGAAATACATAATTGCGGTACTACCAAGCCCAGGAAATCCTGATTCGAACGCGCTTAAATAGAACAATACCAAAACAAGCAGGCCAACATATTTTGTTGTATTAAAAAAATAATAAAACAAGGGACTTAGGACAACCATAACCATTAAATCGCGTATATACCAAAGAGGAATGTTGATCGGAAGCCCCCAAAATAAATCAAAAACAGTATTGATTTGTAAAACCCTATAGTTGGCGTTAATTCCTAAACCTAAAAAGGTGTAAGATACCTGCAACGTCACAATAATAGCTACAATAATGACATTCCAAAAAATGTAAGGAATTAATAGAGTCTTCACACGCTTTCCCAATTGATCGGTATATGTTGAGAAAGACCAGCTCTTGCTTTTCAAAAAAAAGAAATAACCAGAGAACACAAAGAAAAACGGTACAGCTAACTGCCCTATATGGTGTGAAACAATTTCGGAGATGGACAAAAACAGGCTATGTCCATCCAAGTTCCAAGATAGCATTTGCTGTTCCGACGGAGCCATATGTACAAACACAACCAGAATAATCAGGGGAAACCGGAGCATATCAATCATCTCCGACTGTTTTTGCAATGCATTTTCAGTTATCATAGCTTCAGCGTTTTATCTTCTCCAATATTTTCGTAACGACCTCCATATTTCGATCATTAAATTTTCGAGCAAACAGAAAGGCTTTTGTATTCAGTTTTTCCACATCCTTATCCTCCCAATCGTACAGCTGATTATCCCGCCACTGGATCAATCTTTGAGAGCCCCTACCCTCGTCTGTTAGATCATAAATCTGCTCTCGAAAGGGCGAATTCCAACAGGCGGTTTGCACAAAAATTTCGTCTGCACAAAAAGTATATCGGTAACGCTTTAGAATCTCCTGTTTTTGTTGTAGCAAATAAACCACGAACTCTCCGGTTAAGCTCAACCATTGCGTACCTTTTTTTAACTCGATATCGGTATTTCTTAGGATGCCGAATATAAACTGCACGCGTAGAAAAAGAAAGCGTAGGGCTTGCCGCGTCTTGTCTGCCACGCTACCTATAGATCTAAAATGTTTGGGAAAAATATGATAGCGTTGCACTTTACGCGAAATATGCCCGCGTTGATCGCCCTGCGAATAGCCAATAAATTGCTTCGCAGGATGACCTGCGCAGAAAGCATGTATATTGTCTTGCGACTGCAAAGGTAGGTCGACCCCTGATAGTAAATGGTAATGACTGTATATCCCCGTATCTTTTGCTTTTTGAAACAACAAGAGTTCGGCTTCGACAATGCTTACGTCGCCCCAGCTTATCGCTATTCGCTCCTTCAACACATGTAGCTCAGCATGCTCCGTCTGTAACAAAGGGATTGTATCGACTTTCTTATCTATATGAATATAGATATCGTTCCGCTTATCATCCAATGCAGCGATTAAGATTTCCAGTATTTCGAACTGGTTATGGGCCAATATTAAATAAGCATGTTTCATCAGTATGAACGATTTATAACGATTCCGACTCTGTTAAGATATATGCATGAACGAAAGAGCTGAATCTCTGCAAAGCATCATCTCGGTAATAGCTCATCTTATGTATACTCGTCGCTTGAAGCGCCGTTTCATAATCGACAAAATCGACACTTGGGTTATTAATTTTTGTTTGTAAAAGATGGGGTAGCACGTCACTTACCATTACACAAGTTTCAACCTCATACTCACGCATCAATATATCATAGACTATCTGGAAAAAGAAATAATCGACGATACGTTCTTGTGTCTTCCAGTAATATAAAATAAGATCCAAGAGCATCTCTACCATTTTATTCCCTTTCTTTGCAAAAATAAAGCTATTAAGCATACGCACCCGAAAATCTGCTTGCCAGCTCCAATAAAAGGCATAACTGTTTTCCCAATAGGCTTTATTTTTTTCGTTCTGATCGCGTTGATAAACAAAAAAATCTTGTTGTGTGTAAGACTCTGGCAGTACATCCGAGAGTAAAGTTGTTGCATCAAGCCAAACGCCACCGTAAGCTTTCAATAAGGCCAAGCGGAGTAAATCCGAAAAAAAAGTACGATTAAAACTTGTATTAGCCGCTCTTTTAGCTGCCACAAATGTTGGCAGATCGATGTAATCGCCAATATTACCGTCATCCAGACGAATGACCACATAATCGCCTTTGTATCTATCGACCGAAGCAAAAGAAAGACGAACGACCTCGGGCAAATTAAGATCATGCTCACCTTGCCCCCAGTATTGCCAAATAATTTTGTTTGGGGGGAGTTCTCTTTTTGCAATGACACTGTAATTCGGAAGCTTTCCGCTAACATAATCTTCGATAATAGGCTTCCAAAAATTATAAACTCGCTTATGCTGCTGGATGATTTTCCGCTTCCGGATATATCCCCAAATTTTTTGCACAGCGGTGTTATTGACCAACTCCGCTTTCCATTTTTCAAGCATACTTAGTCCCCCTTTCCTTTCCGTATTCTATCTACTATGTTATAGACGACCTCCATTTCCCTTTCGCCAAACTTCCGTGCAAAAAGAAAATCGGATTCCATTAGCTTTTTAAAATCGTCCCGTTTTAAAAGACGCACATTGGCTTGCTCAAATTCATTGAAAAGAAGCCTCTCATCATTAATCATCTTAAATTTTTTCGGTTGATTCTCCAACACAAAAGGAACAAAGAATTCATCGGCACAAAATGTATAGCGAAATCGTGCTAACACCTCATCTTTTTGCTGGATGATGGCTACGACGGCCTCTTCGGTTAAGCTCACCCAGTTATTGGCTTTAATACTTACCTTAGGAGATGCGCGTTGGATCCCGCAAATATATTGTAGCTTTAAAAGTATCCTCCAACCCAATACCGCCAACTTCCTTAACACATTGACTGGGTGCTGGTAGTGTCGCACAAAGAAATGATACCTAGCCAGTTTCATATTGACCTCGTAGGCATTGGTATATATATATCGCAAGATTTCTTTCTGTTGGTAGGCCTCAAAAAATGCGTGAATTTCATCTTGCGATTTCAATGGCAGGTGTGTTCCTGAAATCAAATGGTATCGTGCGTACGTATTGTTCGTTTGGTAAGCACTTTCAAACAACGCGTATTCCGCTCGAATTTGTGACAGGGAGCCCCAACGTACGTCCACCCTATTTTCGAGAATAACGAGACTCGCTTGCTGCGTTGATAATGCAGGGATCTCTTTTACTTTTCGATCGAAATGTATAAAAATATCATTCCGGCAATCGTCTAAGGCAAAGATCAACTGTTCCAACACCTTAAATTCATGATGTGCAATAATCAAATAAGCATGCCTCATCCTTCGTTTCTTTTTAATTTTCGATAGAGCGCACGAGTGCCATCCAAAATAGTTTTACCCAAAAAGGTTTGATATATTTTGGCTAATAAGCTAAGCTTTGTTGGTATTATCAAAAGTGCTTGCATAGGCTTAGGCAACTTAAAATAATATCGCCACCACAGATCAAAGGCAACCGTGAAGGTTTTCCAAGGCTTTGGCCCGGTGTAATGCACATTACCTTTGCGTTGTACGGTTTGCCAGTCCTGTTCCGTATAGAATCTTAAGAAATCAGCTTTATATTGCGGCAGCAGAAAGGTACGTATGCTGTTCCAAAATGGAGGAAGACCGATAATACGTCCCTTGCACAGTTGGTTAATCACATCTTGATCTGGAAACTCTAAGCCCTCCTGTGTTGCCGCCTCCAAGAACTTAGCTACCATGCCATCTTCGCGAAGCTTCTTCAGGTTCATCAACAGCAAACCACTATTGATATAGGTCCCCGGTGCACATCCAATAACTTGCATGTGTGCTAACTGCTGCTCCAAGGTAGCCTCAAAAACACCGGCCATATAATTATCATCTAAATCTACTCTATGATAGAGTTCACTTAAATCGTTCCGGAAAATCATATCGCAATCGATATACAAAACTTTATCGTATTGCGGTAACAGATCAGGCAGCAATAACCTGTAGGATGCAGCTATGGTATATTTGGGATCGACATAAATATCAGCAGATAGTGTACCGGTTAAGTCCATAAAGGTAAATCGCCCAAGTTCACCGACAAGCTCGTTAAGCAGTTGCTGCATATGTTCAGGCAAGGCTTCGGTCAGTAAACAGATAAAGTGAAACCTAGCATCTTCATCAGCATTTCGTAGCACAGAGGAAATACAGGTTGCAACCGGCACAAAATAGTTTGGGGTAAAGGCTATAACTACAGGTATGTCTTCGCTAACTACTTCCATCTATACACGTCTAAAGAGTTTATCGAAACAAAACCGGGCAAACATAAGCAACTTATCTTTACGCGTCAGTAATTCACAAGCACCGATAAGATTAAATTTGCTGAAAGGCATATATTTAATCACTAAGTTATAATAATCGTATTTGCATTTAGCGTATAAATGCGGCCACTGGGTTTGTGAAAAAGCCAACAGGTCGTATCTGTTGGTTGGCCTCGGATAACCCAAATCTCTTAACCACTTAAACAACAAGGTATTTGCCGCTAACTTTTCCAGCAATTTACCCTTACTACTGGAGAGATGAATGGATGACAAGCGAAAAGAGAAAAGCATCGCCTGCGTATTGGCAATACCGTTTTCCGCCATCATAATGGCCGAAGCGGTATCGGAACCAAATGCCGAAGGAAAATCAATAAATTGCTTTTCTTTGATCACGGCCGTTTTGAACATAAAGTTACCTATACAGGTAAAGACCGTAGCATTCAACCAATACTTTAGAAATTGGTATTTGCTACAAAATTCAGGAAGAATGCCGTCTATACCAAGTAAATTATTTTCTTCATCAATCTGTTCCACACGAGATCGTACCACATCAACATGGGGATACTTCACCGCCAATTCTACACAGGTCTTTAAAAAATTTGGATGATAGATATCATCATCAGCCGCAAGTACCAAGTATTCGCCCTTGGCATATGTTATGGAATGATTCCATTGCATCACCAAACTTTGACCGCCCAAGTTTTGTTTATTCCTATAATAGGATATTCGTGGATCGCTATATTCCGCCATAATGTCCGAAAGATTTTCAGGTGAAGCATCGTCTACAATAATCAATTCAAAATTGCTGTAGCTCTGCTTTAGAATACTATCCAGTGCCTGCTTTAAGAACTTCGCCTTGTAAGCCGGCATCACCAATGATACTAATTTTTCGCTTGCCATATTTCTTTATTTATCTACTATCCGAGCCGGAATGCCTACCACCGTCACATTGGGCTCTAAAATAGATTTGGTGACAATGGCGCCAGCGCCAATTTTGACCCCATCAGCTATGGTGATTCCCCCTAATACTTGCGCACCTTGTCCAATATCTACATTGTCGCCAATAACCGGCGAATCGTCTGGATAAATCCCCTTACTCCCCAAACAGCAATTACCATGAATGTTACAGTTTTTACCAATACGTGTTTTTGGATTGATAAGTATAGAACCATAATGGTATATCTTCAATCCCGAACCAAAGCAGCCCGCAGGAATAAAAAAACCTAATTTCCGGCCTAAACTATTTTTCCGCCGGGCATAGTAATATTTTAAGATTTTATTCGGCTTATGAAATGTATAATATTCCTCTGCACGCAGCGATTTTACGAAACACCGTAACCAATACTGTTCCGATTGCAGCAACCAATCCATCAGATAACCTTTCGAGAAAAAGGGGAAATAATCCATCCGATCTTTATCTATGTATGCTTGAATGTTCATCTCTTGTTTAAATTGACTGGTTTTATAACTTTTTCTTTCTTAATAACCCGACCAATATTAAATAAATACCATAGAGCTTCTTCTTAACTAGCAACAGAATTCTAGCCTTCACGGGTAGCCCACTTTTAAAAATAATTGTTCTAATGCCTATATCCTGCCAAATTGGATTGTCTTTATCCACCGTAGCCATTAGACACCGATACAAAATCTCATCGTTGAGTTTTTGTGCATCAGACTCCATGTCACGATCTAAAAAGAAATCGCGCCTTAAAGCGAAGGCTTCCATCTTGTTCAAGATAGCGTTTCTATTGGAGGCAGCTGTCATCACGCTTCCCGCTCGCTGTCTATAATAATAAAGTGGATGATTGACGAATTTAATGAAGTGGCACTGGTCTAAAATCAAATGAACGACAAATTCATCTTCGTGAATTTTATTTAAAGGGAATCGTATTCTTTCCCAAATTTGGCGTTTATATATCTTATTGCAAGCAATAACTAATAGGGGATACTTAAAGGAAAAAATTTGTGACAACATATCTTGCCCTTGGTAGGTCTTCGCTGCGAAATCATCAAGGATATGGAAATCTTTAGGAGTATCCTCTTCAAAAGTTTGATAACTGCAGAATGCCATATCACTACCATCTAAACTGCCAAACAAAATGCTAATAAATTGTGGGTGAATGATGTCGTCACTATCTACAAAACAGATAAATTCTCCAGCAGCATGATCCAGTCCTGTGTTTCTTGCAGAAGAAAGTCCACCATTTTTCTTGTGGATGGTCTTTATTCGTGAGTCCTTTTCTGCGTATAGATCGCAAATTTCGCCGCTTGTATCGGAAGAACCATCATTAACCAAAAGTATCTCTAAATCATCGTAGGATTGCATTAAAACAGATTTGATACATGCTTCCAAGTAGGTTTCAACATTATACACAGGTATGATAACAGAAATCAGCGGTTTAGACATTTTTTGGTATTTCAAGTTCCTCTACTCCAATTAATTTTAAAGATATTTAGTCCTAAAAAAATGTATATAAAAACGAAGTAACAACCAGTAATTAACGTTGAACATTTTCATAAATTCCACTAGATCTAAATCGTTATTTTTTCTCAGCATATCGTCGAAAACGAGGTATAAGCGATTTTTTATAAACTTATTACCTCTTTTAAGTCCAACTAAATCATGAAAATCTTTCAAGCTCTTCGCATTTATTACATTTTGATTCAAATCCCTAAATTGACTCCAAGCCCCCCTCCCTGTTAAACGATAAACAGAAGTAACGTCACCAATATTATAAACAGGTGCTACTAAAGTAATTAAATAAGATAGTATCCTATCCCCCGCTGGATGACCATCAAATTTACTGAACTGCTCAAATTTCAAAATATTTCTAAACAATACACATTGAGTTGGCAAAACCTCTCCAAATAAGATCATATCGTTAGTTATTATTTTTGGATATCTTGAATACTCTTCTTTTTTTTCATCTTGGTAATAAAAAACTCTATCGCTAATGCAAGCAGAATATTCCTCGTGGCTTTTTAAAAAGTCAACTTGTTTTTGGATCTTGAGAGGATCTATCCAATAATCATCGCCTTCGCATATTGCTATATATTCACCTTTTGCTTGATTTAAAGCCCAAACAAAATTCGGAATTACACCTTTATTCTCAACATGCCTTGTGTACCGAATAGAAATATTCGAGGACAATTCTATGGAAGAAAAGTATTTTTCGCATATTTCGTCCGTGTTATCAGGAGATTTGTCATTAGCAATAATCAACTCGATATCGCCGTCAAATTCCTGCATTAAGACGCCTTTTATAGCTTCGATAATATAATCTTCGTGACCATAGGTGATCATGACGACACTAACAAGCAGCTTTTGCATAACTAGTTTTCTTTTATAATTCGAGCAGGTACACCAACTGCTATACAGTTATCAGGCAGATCCCGATTTACTACAGCGCCAGCTCCAACTACGACATGAGAACCTATCGTCACCTTTGGTAAGATTGTAGCATTAGCCCCAATCTGGCTAAAAGTCCCGACTTTACAACCTCCTAGCAAGGTAGCGCCTGGAGACAATTCCACAAAGTCGTCGATATATACGTCGTGGGCAACTACCGTTTTATAATAGATAAGGCCAGCCTTTCCAATGGAGACACTATTAGAGATGAGCGCATCTCCCAAAATAGTATTGCCTATTCCAATAGACACCCCATAAGTACCCATATCAGCGTGCTTACTAACAACAGAATGTAATTGCCCCCCTAAACTTTGAAACTTATCAACCATGGCCGCTCTTAATTTGGGATTACCAATCCCTAGACAAAATCTATTATCCGTCTCGGAGAAATATTCTTGTGCAGCAACTTCAGTCTTCAAAACAGGAAAGCCTAAAAGATGTAGCTTATCGGGATTGACATCATCGTAGAATGCCAAATCTGTCAATAAGTCGTTACGATGACATACCTCCAAGATTTCTTTAGCCAATCCTCCTGCTCCGATTATCAACATACCTTAATTATTTTGCGTACGTAAAATTATCCGACAAATAATATCCACCTCTTCGAAGGTCAATTCGTAAAACAGGGGCAGGCATAATACCCGTTTAGCAGTACTATCCGTTACCGGCATTTCCACTGGATCTAAATAGGGTAATGCCTTCGCAAGGCTAGGATAAAAATAGCGTCTGGTAAAGATTTCATGTCCGTCAAGCTCTTTCTTTACTTTCAAGAGTAACTCTTCAGATTCCAGCACATAGGGTAAATAGGCTCCGTTATTCGCGGACTTATCGTGCCACTTTGGTCGAAAAGCTTTAAAGTTTTTTAATTTGGATTCGTAACGATGGATCAACGCTACTCTTTTTTCCATAATACCGTTCACCAATTCGAGATTGGCCAGTCCCATAGCAGCGTGGAACTCTGAATTTTTCGCGTTGATGCCTAGATCGGCAAAGCTTTCAAAACCAGAAATACCGAAGTTACGCATGGAGGCCAACTTCTTTAGCAGACTAGGATCTTTGGTGATTATCAATCCGCCTTCGATGGAATGGTACAACTTGGTAGCATGTAAGGAACAAATGCTTACATCACCATATTCAAATACAGAGCGACCGTTTACCTTAACGCCGAAAGCATGTGCACCATCATAAATAACCTTCAATTTGTGTTTTTTGGCAATGCGCTCGATGGCTTCCACATCGCAAGGATTACCATAGACATGGGTGGCCAGGATAGCCGATGTTTTAGCTGTAATAGCGGCTTCAATTTTCGTGGGATCGATATTGAGGCTTTGCGGATCAATATCGACAAACACGGGTTGGCAACCTTCCCAAACGATACTGGATGTTGTGGCCACGAAGGAGAATGGTGTTGTAATCACCTCGCCACTAACGGCTAATGCTTTTAACGCCATTTGTAGCGCAACCGTACCATTGGTGACAAAAAGTAGATGATTGACCTGTAAAAAATCCTTTAGGTCCATTTCCAATTGGCTGGCCAAAGGCCCCATATTCGTCAGCCATTGTCGATGCCAAATGCCATCGACAAATTTATCATATACTTCCCGTGGCGGGAGAAAAGGTTTTGTTACAGGTATCATCTCTTAAAAATTAATTCTTTCAACATGCCTATTTCCTTTCCTTTAGTCAATAGGACAATGCCTAAATAAAGGCCGGCGTACAACAGCGCTAAAATACAAAGCCTATATAAATCGGTAAGACCAGCGATATACATCTTGTCTAAAAAATAGACGGCCAGCGCACAAAGTGATGCCAGCAGCAAGCTGGGCATCAAATCTCTAATTTGCGAAAAAACGCTGTATTTTAAAAATTTACCGGTATAGTGGGTATTAATAAAAAGTGCCACTATAGAGGTAATAACTTGCCCCCATAGCAAGCCTAAAATACCAAAAGGTAAGGAGGCTAACACGACAATAACGACCAATATTTTCTTGAACACTTCTAATTTCAAAAATAAATCTGATCGCCCTTTTACTTGCAACACATTGAGGTTGTAGGCGTGGATGGGGTATAGAACGCCCGCGATCGCTAAAATCTGAAAGTAGGGAACAGCGGGTAGCCATTTGTCGGTTAGTAAAAAACGAATTAGAGGCTCGGCCGATACCACCATAAAAGCAATAATGGGTGCAATAACAAAGATAACGATGGAAAGAATCTTTTTGTAAGCATCTTTCAACAAGGCATCGTCATGGCTGATTTTTGCAAAAAGCGGAAAGGATACTTTGTTTAAAGCGCTGGAAATATTGTTTACGGGCAGCTGCTTAAGGGAGTCGGCGCGGTTATAAAGGCCAAGTTCGACCGTGGAGTATTTCTTGCCAATTAGGATCGTGTAAATATTATTGAAGGAGACATCCAAAAGATTGGACAGCATAATCCGCGAACCAAAGGCAAAATGTTGATGAAATTTACTTTTACTGAACGTAAAGGACGGACGCCAATCACTATACAGCCAATATTGCAGGGTGAAGATTGAATTTTGGACGAGCGAAGCATAAACCAACGACCATGCTCCAAATCCAAAATAGGCAAAGGAAATTCCAGCAATTGCACCAACAATAATAGAAGGTAACTGTATTTTGAAGTTTGTTTTAAAATCTAAATTTTTCACAAACTGCACGCCTTGCACCGACACCAAGGAGTCGATGATCAGAATAATGGCGTAAACCCGGATTAAGGGGGTCAAAAGCGGAAGCGTATAAAACTCTGCAACCAAGGGGGCCACCAAAAACACAAAAATATATAAAATAATGCCGGCGGCTAAATTGAACCAAAAAACAGTAGAGAAATCCGTATCATCGGCATTTGACGTACGAACAAGGCTCGCCGTTAAGCCACTATCCAAAAACACTTTGGCGATGGCCATCACCACCCCAAACAGTGCAATGGTACCAAAATCTGCCGGAAGCAAAAGTCGCGCGAGTGCCAAGCTCGTCAAGAAGCCAACAATCTGCGAGCCAAACTGCTCCGCAAATGTCCAAACTACGCCGGTAAAAGCCTGCTGTTTAAGCGACATAATATAGGATTAAGCTACTAAGACTTTGCTTTATTTACCAAACTCCGATTTTAGTGTTCTGCGCAATCCCTCTTCCATACTAAATGGGGGCACAAAGCCGGAACCCATGGCCTTGGAGGAATCAAACTGCGTGACGGCGCAAAACTTTTGCACGCGCACGGAACTGATGGGCAACTTTTTGCGCGTTACCCAAGCGAGGACATCAAAGCCATAGCCCCCCAACATGCCCAACCAATAGGGAATGCGACGGGTAGGGATTTTCTTGTCCAGCACTTTGCCGGTATGGTAAACCAGATCGTTTGTTGTAAAATCGGGTTTATCCACATAGTTATAAACCTCGTAACCGCTATTTTTGTTTTGGATGAGAAATTGGAGGAAGGCCACCACGTTGCCTACATAAGCCATAGACTTGCGGTTGGTGCCGGGGCCGATCATCATAAACTTGCCGGAAGCAATTTGGTTGAGCAGGTTCCATACATTTCCACGGTTGCCTTCGCCAAAAATAACGGTGGGGCGCACAATGGAAATGGTCCAGTCGCTATGGTTTTTAAACCAAGCCTGCAGTACCTCTTCGGCCTGCCACTTGCTTTTGCCATAATGATTAAAAGGATCTGCCGGCAGCGTTTCGGTAGGATTCTCTTTATCCAAACCGTAAACAGCAACGGAGCTAGCAAAAATGATATGTTTGACGTTATTTTCGGCCATGGCTTCCAGAACATGCTGGGTGCCCTGCACATTGACATCATAGTAGAGCGAAGTGGGAGAAACATCGTCGCGATGTTCGGCCGCGAGCAGCACGACCACATCTGTACCCGGCAGTGCCGCGCGGATGCTCGAGGCATCGGTTACATCGGCAATTTGCGTTAGGGAGGCGTAGGTATCACTTTGCTTTTTATCGAGATTGGCGATGTGCACATCTTCCGAAAGCAACAAGTTTTCGATAAGACGCGTCCCCACAAATCCGGATCCGCCAATAATGGTCACTTTCATAGATAGCTGTTAATTTAAGGATTAACGAACATTCTCCAACTGGAGATTGTTTAATGTCATATCCTGTAAATTTAGCTTTTTATTTTCAGTATTTTTCAATTTGTTTTCGGCTTTCAGCAAGTCCTGTATGCGTTGTGTATGGCGAAAGCTTTCCACGCGATTTAACGCAATATGAAAGCCCACCCATAGCAATACA
Source organism: Sphingobacterium bambusae (assembly GCF_033955345.1). Classification (NCBI taxonomy): domain Bacteria; kingdom Pseudomonadati; phylum Bacteroidota; class Sphingobacteriia; order Sphingobacteriales; family Sphingobacteriaceae; genus Sphingobacterium; species Sphingobacterium bambusae. The sequence continues at coordinate 3,243,799 of NZ_CP138332.1, read as the reverse complement.
TCCCAAATCAATACAATATTGTTGCTGATGTAGTTAACCATCACGCTATTGAAGATGGCGAAGAAAGCGGCGAAGCCTACGATAGACAACATGGCGCTATGGTGTGACAGACCAAGATCCAATAATTTATGGTGGATGTGGCTTCTATCGGGCATGAAAAGAGGCTTGCCGGCGCGGTAGCGCACAAACATAACGCGCAACACATCCATCACGGGCACGATCAATACCGAGAATGCCGCCACAATAGCACCTTCGTAGAAAGGCTTGATGGCTGCATTGTTCATGGCGAAGCTGATGGCCAAGAAGGCGATGGAAAGCCCCAAGGTAAGGCTACCGGTATCGCCCATAAAGATACGGTGACGACGCTTGTTGATACCAAACACGTTGAAGTAGAAGAAAGGAATTAAAACACCTGCGGTGATAAAGGCAAACATGGCGTGCAGGTAGGCATTTTGCAAGGCAAACATAACACCCAACACCAAGCAACCGACAGCGATAAGACCCGAACAAAGGCCATCCAAACCATCGATAAGGTTGACCGCGTTGATAATTAAAATAACCACCAACACGGTAAGGGGCATACCTACATAAGCCGGAATGGCGGTGATAAAGAAAACACCGTAAAGATCATTGATCCAGAGGCCCGACAACGGAAACAGGGAAGCTACAAAGATTTGCACAGCAAATTTCCATTTGTAGCTTACGCCAACTAGATCATCACCTATACCAACAAGAAACAGCATCACCAAGCCACAGATCAACAAAAGGAACATGGGTAATACCTCTTCGGTATTGATGCTCAGGTTTACAAAATTGTACTTGTAAAAAACGACAACGGCAAGGGTCATCAAGAAACATTGTACCGGTGCAAAAGCAACACCACCCAAGCGCGGGATAAGCTTCGTATGTACTTTTCTTTTATCGATAGGATCGAAGAGTCTTTTCTTGAAACATACCAAGAAAACGAAGGGCAAAATAACCCGACCAAGGTATAGAGCGATAAAGAATGGCACAATTATTAGAAGCGTTTTCATAGTTGTCAATTTTTATGTTGTTGATCGTCGTTGTAGATGCTTGGTACGACGATTTCCATAGCCCAAAAGTACGCTCAAAGTTTAATCTAGCCCAGTATTTACGGGCATTTAATTGATTCTGTAGCGCTACAACTACAGTTCAAAGACATCCCGCTACAGCGCTAGAATCTTTGTAGCCGAAGCGCCACAAAGGCACCAACAACAAGTATCCCTTTTGTTACGCAATCGATTGTGTGCATAAAAAATGAAGCGCAAAAAAAGCGAGAATTGCTGTTCCTAAACGGTTTGCAATCCTCGCTAAATAGTATGGTTAATGTTGGTATTTATTGTGCCTTTACGCAGCGGATACTTCCGCCGGCATTATAATATTGGCTACTGTATGGCCAAGTTACATCGCCAGTATTAAATTGAAAGCGTTCATTATTGGCACTACTCGGCGTCACCGTCCAGTAGGTACCCATTTGTCCCTGCCCCCAGCTGCTCTCGCCAGCATAGGGCAAGAACACATAGTTGTCGATATCGGCCTGCGCCGGTTGTGTCGTTGTTCCGATAAACAATCCACCTACACCGTTGTAGCTCGCGCGTGGCTGTCCAGGCAAATCGTAACGCACATGAAAAATAGGCTTTTCATTGCGATTAGCCCCGGTAATAGCTTGCAATTGTGCCATTGTGGGTGTGCGCCAGTTGCCACCATTCGAGGTAACCTTCCGACAAGGATCTTTCGCCGCATCGTAGGTCTGTTGCCCTTCACTGCCCGAACCTTTACCAATGGGCAACAAGGCATTTACTTGCCATTGATCGCCATATACCCCTTGGTTGGCGGCAAAGCCATAATTACCGTTATTGTACACCAAGTTTGCCGGTGCCCAAGTATAACCGCCCAAGCTGATGCCGAATTTCGGCGTCAAGGTGAGGTTTAAGTTATATTTTACACCCGGTTGGATATTCAAACCTGTAACCTCCAAACCCGTACGCGTGGTGCCCCCCGCCTTAATGGACGCGATGGTCAACACCCCAGCTTGGGTTGCAGGATGGCTGATGATAGTCGGTGTACTGGTGATTTTCGTCGTTCCGACACCGGTAAAAGTGAGCGGAGTTGTTCCAGCCGTTCCATTGTAACTGATGCTTGCATCGGTCAATTTCACGCCGACGGAACTGTGGTGTGGCCCTAAAGTAACGCTGCTACTTTCGATCGTGCCCACAGCGGCGGCATTAATGCTCGTCGTGATTTGCGTAAACAGATGCTTCAATACCACATTGAGGTTATTGTCTCCTGCATTCAAGGTTACCGTACTTTTGAAATACATAAAATCGCTACTGCCGTTCAATCCAGATAACGATGCAGCACTCAGGCTTTGCGCGGTATTGACTGCAGGCACATCGCTGCTGCTTCTGATGGAGAAGGCCAAGAAGGTATAGGATTTGCCGGCATTCAACTTAAAAGGGGTATTGCTGCTGCTGCTCCCAACGGTATATACATTATCAGCGACATACTTGCCTGTTTCATCGTATGCCACCACACGATAGCGCACTCCTTGTGGAAGTGCAGTAACGGTTTTGCTTGCTGCCGCGCGATTACCTGCAGACATACTAACTTTGCGAACAACGGTTGTAGACTGTTCGGCCTCTAACGTAGCCTGTAGGGAAAACTCTTCGTTGAAAGGAATGGTGACCTGTTGTACATTGCTCATTTTTTCGCCGGAAGCCGAAGCCATTTTCATACTGCTCTCTTCGCCTTCATCCACCCCATCAAGCAGTACATTAACCTGCGCTTCGCCGCTTGCGGGCTGGATCAACTCTTCTTTTGTACAAGCTGCAAATAACAAACTGATTACAGCCAAGAAAAAAACGGGTTTCAATATATTCAAGATCTTCATCGCTCGGTGATTTTAAAAATTGATACTACGGTTATCATCCGTCTCTACGTCCCAAGACTCATATACCTCCTCATTGTAGTGCTGTGGCTTTACCGTAGCTGAACCAGCGGCGATAGAGCACTCCAGTTCCAAACTGATGACCTCAAAATTTGGAGCTACATAAGGTAACTTGTGGGCAGGTATTTCGATATTCTTGTTTTCCATTTTCGTATTGCGTGATCGATAAAACTCAATTGTAAGGGCAAAACCATTCCACACCAGCCCCAGAAATTGAGATAGTTAAAAAATTTGAACTAAAAAGCAAATAAAACCTTTTCGGCTATGTTTAGAATTCAGCTCTTTTGTTGATGCTAGGAGTAAGAAACCTTTGCGATGCTTACCGGCTACATCTGTTTTTCATTTGTGCTACAAAGGTAGGTCTTTGTTTAAACATGGGAAAACGCGCTTGTAGCGCGACAACTACAAATATGTTTAACACTACAAAAACGACCTTTTTCATTGACATAAGTCAATACATCGCCACTACAAAATGTAGCTACTGAAAGATCCATTTTGGGTAAAAAAAAGGAGAAAACAGGCTTTAAACCGGAATAAACAGGGCAAAGAACAAGGAAACGATTGGCGAGACACCGTTTTAGTATGGGGTAAAATTTTAGTTATAAAGAAATCTTATTTGTAGTGCTTGCGCTACAAAACTTATGGATCAATCGCGGAGGAACTGCATTTTTTGTTCACGTAGCTTCTTTTTCCTACTCTCGACAAGGTTCCACACACCGATAAAACCTAACCATATAAGGATATCGCAGAGCACCACAATGTTGTTGCTAATGTAATGCACGGCCAAGAAATTAAACAGGCAGAAAAACAGCGCCAAGAGCAGGATGGATATCATGGCCTGATGATGCGACATGCCGGAACGCAGGAACTTATGATGGAGATGATTGCGATCGGGCTTGAAGAGGGGTTGTTTCTCACGCCAGCGCACGATGAGCACACGGCTAACATCAAAGACCGGCACAATCAAGGTGGAGAAAGCCGTAACGATGGCGCCCTCGGAAAAAGGCTTGATATCATCATTGTTCATGGCGAAGCTTATAGAAAGAAAGGCTATGGAGTAGCCCAAGGTAAGGCTGCCGGTATCGCCCATAAAAATGCGCCGTTTGCGCTTAAAGGCGCCGAACACATTGTAATAGAAGAAAGAAACCAAGACCCCAGCCGTGATAAAGGCAAAGATAGCATGTAGCCAAGCACCATAGTAGGTAAAGAGCACCCCTAAGAAAATACAGCCGACCATAATAAGCCCTGAACATAGGCCATCAATACCATCGATGAGGTTAACCGCATTGATGATCAACACCACGGCGAAGATCGTCAAGGGCACTCCCGCCCACAAAGGGAGGTAGGTGATAAAGAAGATGCCATACAGATCGTTGATCCACAAGCCCGAAAGCGGGAAGAACGAGGCGACAAATATTTGGGCGTAAAACTTCCAACGGTGGTTTACGCTAACCAGATCATCGGCCAACCCCACGAGAAACAAGATGACCATACCGCAGAGCAGCAGGGTGAACATCGGAAAAATTTCAACGGTATTAAGCCCTAGCGGTACAAAATTAACCTTATAAAGGACAACCACCGAGAGAATAAACAGGCAACTTTGCACGGGTGCAAAGGCGACACCGCCGAGACGTGGAATAATCTGCTGATGGAACTTGCGGGGATCTAAGGGATCAAACAACCGTTTTTTGTACGATATAAAAAGGATATACGGAATAATAGTCCGCCCGAGGGCGAGTGCAATTAGGAACGGAACAATGACAATTAGTATCTTCATTTAATTTTTTGGTTGTTTAAGCCCAGTCAGGGCTCAATTTCACATGCAGTACAAAAAGATACCGCCTACAGCACGCTCCACACACAAAATCGATCAGGACCACTTTAGGGCACAACAACAAGGCCAAGTAATCAAAATCCATTCATTTATCATTATAAATTTCATTGCTATGCTATCAAGAAACCTCCAGCAGAAGAGGCTTCCTTACACACAAACTATTATTAACCAAGATATTCGAGCAGCACGCGAACATCGGCATCTTTTAAAATAACTTTCTTTTGCTCGTCCAACAAAAAAATAGTTGGCGTCGCTTTCAAGTCGTACTTTCCTTTTTTTAGGACTTCTTCCTTTTCATCAAAGGCATTTAGCCAATTGCTCGGAATTTTCGCCTGATACTCCTTCCATATATCCTGTCCCCCGAAAGGGTAGACGGCCAAAAAGGTAAGCTGCTTATTGGCAATATGGCTGTTGAGTGCTGGCTGGTTACGCAACTGTTCAATAGCCTCTTCGCAGTGCGAGCAGCCGGGCTCATAAAAGAATAGTACCGTAACCGGCGAGGTTAAGGTTGCTAAGCTGCCCGATTGGCCCGTAGACAATACATAAGAGAAATCGGCAGCGGTGCTGCCCGGCATATTCTTCCGTAGCAAAGCCAATAAGGTTTCGGTCTTTGTTTTCTCCGTTGCTGTTAGCTTGGTAGAATCGAGCTTAAATTCAAGCACTGGCTCGTAGTATATATCATTGCGCACCGGCGAATTGGGATCGTACAGGTATTTTTCGTATTGCGTTAGAAAAAAGGCGTAAGCCTTTGGATCTTCCTTGGCCTCGGCCAGCATGGTTTTTATGGCTGCGGACACGATATCGGGCGTAGTTTGCGGAAAAAGACTGATAAAATTCACCAAGGATTGCTCGCCCTTTTCTGGGGTATTGATATTCGTCGAATCATGGAAATCATAGCCCTTCCAATATGCAGATAATACATCTGCTGCCGTTTGTGGCTTTGGCGATATCGTCGAACTGTCTGAAACAGGTTGCTGTTGGCTGTTAGAAGAGGGCGATGAACAGGCAAGTAGGGAAAAGAAGAGGCCGATACCGCAAACATATCGTAAGCACCTGAAGGAAACTTTTAAACATAGCCCTCCTTTCATCCGCATACCAAACCGTTTTCTGTTAAAAAAAATATTTTATCCATCCCTATAGAATTAACAAAAAAATTAAACAATTGTTTACGATGTTTTCATGTAAACATCAGCCATCCAACATTCATAAAACAAGATCAGATCCATAAGCACTTTTTGATCTCACAAGCACATAAAACTAATGAAAAAAAATCAGTAAACACCGTACCTTACGGCATATTTTTACTTTTTTTTCGGCGGCGTAGCGGTTTGCCGACATTTTATGTTTATCAATAAAACGATAGTTGCTGTCAACAAGAAAATGGCCTAACCGAAGCTAGGCCTCCCCCCCGGGTTTAGGCAATATACTACAAGCCATATATGATAAACGACCAACAATAGCAACGGGATAAACACAGAAAATATGATCGATGAACTTGGCCATGAGCTAATAAGCAGCGCGTACTTCGCTGTATGCACAAATGGACAGCGATTTGCATCACAGACATGTGATCCCGCTGTCCATCCAAGGATAATAATTCTCTGAAATCGAGTTGGTTTGGAGTCCTATAATTTCAATTTTGTAGGGCAAAAATAGACAATCGCTGCCATAGGGGCAGCAGAAAACAGCACGGTATTGACAAATGTCAATTCGTATTTTTCCGGAAGCCGCAGCAAGCGAGGTCGAGTACAGCAAAAAATAAAACGCTTACGCTACTGAAATAAAGCCTGCAAAGTGTACTTTTGCTTACCATCAATTAACTTAACAAGACAAACAGCGACATGGCTGAACCCAAACCAAGCTTAGCATTCCAGGAAATAACGGAGTTTCTAAGCAATATACATCCGATCTCGGTCGAGGCAGGAGCACACCTCATTGCCCAGTGCAGTTATTTCCAAGTGAAAAAGGGCAAATTTCTGCGCAGCCCTATAGACCACAGCGAAACCATCTACTTTATTGTAAAGGGACTTATTCGCGGCTTCATCAAGGAAGATGGGCAGGAGATTACCACTTGGCTAAATGACGAGGGCAATATGGTGGGGAGCGTCCGCAATTTGGGACTGCGCATCGAAACCGAGGAATACATACAGGCTTTGGAAGATAGCACGCTAATCGGCATTTCCCAACAGGCACTGGACGAGATGTACGAACGCTTCGTCGAAGCCAACATCATCGGTCGAAAATTACTGGAACGCTATTATCGGGATGCCGATGAACGCGCCTTCCTTTGCAGACTGCCATCGGCGGAAAAACGCTACCGACGGTTTGCAGCAACTCGACCTTCTTTACTAGGCCGTGTAACCCTTAAATATATTGCTTCTTACCTCAATATGAAGGTCGAAACACTGTGTCGTGTAAAAGCAAAAATGGAATAATAGCTTTCCCGACAGACAAATTTATTTTTACGAAAAGCGCATCCATTTATTTTTTTTCGTAAATTAATACCATCGTCTCGATGATAATGCACCATGGAAGCTACATCCAACAAACAAAATATCATTTCGCTCATTCAATTGAGGCCAAATGATGAAGAAATTATAGTTGATGGATCTTCGGATCTATTCACCATCATACGTACCTTAGCGCCGCTACAGCTTGTTGTCGGCTCCACCTACTATGATATACCCAGCAACAAACTCTTGTTTATCGGCCCAGGCATACGTATCAAACTCGTTAAGCCCACCGCAGAAGCCGGTTACCGCATCACCTTTCCCGACAGCTTCTTTGACCGATCCAACAAAGATGCCGAAATGCTCTATTCCAGGTTGTTCTTTGACTACGAAGCCGAGATACAAATTGTGGATGCCGTGCGCCCTCCAGAAGAGGTACGCCACGTCCTACATTTCCGCGCACCTATGTTCGCCGAGAAGAGCGTGCCGCTATACCATGCTGCCCTGAAAAACCATATTGAATCGCTACTGCTGGAAGGACTACTGGGACTTCCCGATGTGGTGGACGAGGTACAAGGAGCTATGCTTTCCGACCGCAACCTAGTCAACAGTTTTATTGTGATGCTACACCGGAACTATAAACAGGAAAGCACTGTTAATTTTTATGCCGATGCGCTACACGTCACCGCGCGTAAGCTATCCAAAGCCTGCCAAGAGGTTTTCGACCGGACGGCCAAGCAAATCATCTTAGAAACTGTGGCAAGAAGAGCCATTAACTACATCGAAAACAGCACCTTGTCTATTTCGCAAATTGCCTTTGAAATGGGCTTTAGCGACGAAAGTAACTTCCGCCGCTTTATAAAAAAACACACGGGGAAAACCGCGCTCAATTTCCGAACAAACTAGAAAGATCACGTAAACCGGTTTTTTTTGACATGGCAAACGAAGGTTTTAACATGAGGTTTCCCCATTTTTTATGATACTTTTGTGCATCTCTCTCCCCGAGAGATATTTTCATAAGCATAAATGGCCGGAGCGATCCGGCCATTTTTATGATAGGGTTTTAAGTTCGGAAATCGAAAGACCGGTAGCTTGTGCGATATCTTCAACGGATAGCCCCGTCCGCTGCAAAGCCTTCGCAATTGCGATCGCCTTTTCCCTGCTCCCTTCTTCGCGTCTTTGTAACAGACCTTGCTGTAAGCCTTTCTTCTCCCCTTGTTCTAAACCTTTCTGCAGTCCCCTTTCTAATGCCTGCTGCTCAGTCGCTGCTAGTTTTTGTTCCTGATATTCGCGGACGGCCTCCGCATCCCATTTACGCTTTAAACTTACGTCATACATATCGCGTTCCTCCTTATTTAATTGTGTGTAGGCAGCTATGCTAAACAATTGTTCAAAAATCGGCTTCCGAAGATAAACCGACAGCTTATCTAGCCGAGACATATGTTTCAGCACGTAAAACCATCGTTCCAAATCTGTCTGTAATTCAACCTCTTCCTTATCAAATTTAACTAATTCTATGTATAAAAAGCCTAATTCTTCGTAGAAAACTTTTCCGGTCAGCCGATATTAAGCATTTATCATCCGTTTAATGTCGACTATGTTTTGCCACCTGACCTACAGCTCATCAAGCAAGCCATAAGTCTAGCAGAACCAGCCCAGAAATACAACGATATTATATGCTGTTTTTTTAATGGAAAATAATTCCGAACTTGTACATTCAAATCTAATGTTATGAAAAAGGCATATCAGGCACCGGAGCTAACCGTTAGCATAGCCAAGCCCGTAAAAACAAAAAGGAATACCAAGCAAACCATTACCGAACACAGCGCAAAGGCCGATAAATAACTTGTTTACAACAAGTTCACATCCATTTTACAGCTAGTTGACATATTGCTTTTAACTTTGTTGAAAACGTTTTATGCATATTAGCTTTTTGGTATGGCTCCTTTGATTTCAAGAGAGATGCTGTCGAAGGCGACAGGACTGCATCATGTTCCTATCCCTGGACTGGACTACATGCTGATGGAAATGACCTCGCTTAACCGGTTCAATCGGGAGTTTGAGAAGGTACGCCATCTGCAGGGAATTGCATTTGTGGACGCCGTGCTCGCCGCATTGGGCATTGAGATTGCTATCAGCGCTGAAGATCTACGCCGCATTCCCAAAGAAGGGCCCTTCGTGATGCTGGCCAACCATCCTTATGGAGGTATGGAGGGCTTAATAAGCTTGAAAATACTGCATGAGATACGGCCAGAGTCCAAAATACTGGCCAATTACATCCTCGAGAAGATAACTAACCTTAAAGATGCCTTTATTGCGGTAGACCCTTTTCATGAGGAAGCACTGGCAAGCAATGCTGTGGGCATACGAAACATGTGGCAGGCTCTCGAAAAGGGAACACCAATTGTCATCTTCCCTGCAGGCGAAGTTTCATCCTACCACTGGGATATGCAGCAGATCACGGACAAAAAGTGGCACCCCGTGATTGGGAAGTTTTTAAGCAAGGTGGATGTACCCGTCATTCCGCTCTACTTTCATGGACATAATAGCGCAGCCTTCATATGGCTAGGACGCCTACACCCGAAGTTGCGCACCATTCGGTTGCCTGCCGAACTTTTTAACAAGAAAGGTAAAACCATCCGCGTGCGGATAGGCGAAAAAATACAGCTTTCCAAACTGGACGAGAACCTTCGTAAACCGGAACGACTACTGGAGTACATACGGGCACGCACCTATGCATTGGGCATGGACACCTACAGCAACAAATGGGACTGGACCGAGCGCGATCTCTTTAAGAAGCCCCACAAGCCCCTACCCATTGCCGAAGCCATGCTAGCGGCCGATCTGGAGGCGGAGTTGATGGGTATCGATGCGCATAAACTCTTTAGCAGTGGTAGCTATAGCGTATACTTAAGCAACGCCGGCCAAATACCGCTCACCATGCGCGAGATAGGCCGCCTGCGAGAGCTCACCTTCCGCCAGGTTGGTGAAGGCACAAACCAAGCCATTGATTTGGATGTTTTCGACATGCACTACAAGCAGCTCTTTGTGTGGCACGAAAGAGACAAGCGCCTTGTGGGCGGTTACCGCATTGGACTTGGCGAGGAAATTATGTATGCACAGGGTAAACGGGGATTCTACCTCTCCCAGTTGTTCAAGATGAAGGCTGACTTCGTTAAACGTTTGCCCCAATCCATGGAACTGGGGCGCAGCTGGATACAACCGATGTACCAAAAGCAAGCCATGCCGCTCTACCTTTTATGGAAAGGCATTGTTTGTTGCATGCAGCAGTATCCGCAATACCGCTATTTGATCGGACCTGTAAGCATCAGTGGCGACTTCTCGCTCTTTTCGAAATCGCTGATCGTCGAATTTATACGCCGTAACTGTTTTGATGCTAAACTTGCGAAATCTGTAAAGCCTAAAAAAGCCTTTAAACCCAACTTAAAACGAATGAAGCTGGAAACGCTGCTGGAAAATCCGGCTTCTTTCCAAGCCTTGGAATCGCTTATTCAGGATATAGAATCGCCCAGTAATAGATTTCCCGTGCTGCTGCGCCAATACCTACAGCTGCAGGCTAAAATCATCGCCTTCAATGTGGATCCCAATTTCAACAATAGCTTGGATGGATTGCTGATCTTGGATAAGGAGGCCAGTGACCTGAGCTCCAAACAGCGGTATTTTGAATAGAAGTGGAGCAAAGTGGTCGACTAAAGCTATCAGACAGATAAGAAAAAAATCAGGTTGATCGAAATAGAGACGATCAACCTGATGAAAATTATAAATTTAATAAAAAGCGATCTACTTCAAAGACAGCTTTATTGTGGCAGACTTTAACCAGGGAGTACTAAAGCGTACCGCCACTTCTTCATTTGCAGCACCGTTGGTCTCGATGTAGGCTATCATTTTGCCATGATAAACCCGTTGCTTGTTATCACGGTAATCGCCCATATCCGCATTATTACCAGCTTCCAAGCCTAAAAGGCGTGCATTGCCCACGATATCGCAGGTAATCTCCTCTTCCGAAATAAGAACGGCTGTGCCATCTTCATCCACAATCTGTAGCTCAATTTGCGCCACCCCGTCTTTTGCGGCCAAGGTTAACGCATCGCCCTGCAGCACTTTAATGCCCGCTGGCCGCTTACTGGATTGGATGGCATATCGCGTAACCTCTTTACCTGTGGCATCCAAGCCGATCACTTCAAGCTTGCCGGAGGCATATGGAATATCCCAATAGATGATGCCCTGCTCTTGGTCGTAGGCCTTCTCTTGCCCTACCATTTTACCATTAAGCTCAAGACGAGCCTTTGCGCTGTTGGTGTAGCAAACCACCCGAATCAACTGTCCGTCGGGGTAGTTCCATATCGGCCAAGCATCCATGGATGGAGCCTCGTTGCTACGCTGCCCCTGCTCGGCCTCTAAAGCCGACCATACGTCGGTTGCCGAGCCACCGCCCTGCAGCGAGTAGGTGCCTAAGTAGGCCATCGGCTTTGCCGCCCAAAGGGACTGGCGGAAATAACCACGTGGCTTCTTGAATCCCGCAAAATCTACCAAACCCGAGTAGAAGCCGCGGGAAGGCCAACGACCTGATTCACCAAGGTAGTCGATCCCGGTCCAGAGGAACTGCCCAAAAATATGTTCGTTGTCGCGCACCGCCTTCCAAGCCGAAAAATCATGTCGGTTCTCGCTACCGAAGATCACGCGATCAGGAAAACGTTCGTGATCCTGCTGGTAGCGGCTCTCGGTATAATTGTAGCCTGCAATGTCCAAGGCGCCCGGATAAGCGGTTTCGTTGGACATGGCAACGCCGGCAAGGCCCGCCGTTACTGGGCGGCTGTTATCGTATTTTTTGACTACAGCAGCCAGCTTTTTAGCGATATCGCCGAGACGCATTGCATCTGGCGCATCTTTTTTATAGCCGCCATAGGATGCCTGCGTGAATCCGCCTTCTTTCTTTTCTCCACCCAAAATAGGATGCGAATAGGGGTCGTTCGGATAGTCGACCTCGTTGCCAATACTCCAAGCAAAGATCGACAGGTGGTTACGATCACGTTTCACCATATCGGCCAGGTCGCGCTCGCCCCATTCCTGAAAAAAGTCGAAAGTACCCTGAAATCCCGGTGTTCCAAAATTCCAACCTTCCAACCATTTCCGCTTCGGGAATTCCCACTCGTCGAAAGCCTCGTCCATAACCAGTAAACCCAGCTCATCACAAAGGTCATAAAGCGAAGAAGCCTGTGGATTGTGGCTGGTGCGGATAGCATTCACGCCGAGCTCCTTCAAGGTCAACAGACGGCGGCGCCAAACCTCTGGATATACCTCGGCGCCCAATACGCCGGCATCATGGTGCAAGCAAACGCCCTTCACCTTCATCCATTCCCCGTTGAGGGCAAACCCTTTATTGGGATCAAAGGTGAAGCTGCGGAAACCCGTTTTGACTTCTGACTTATCGATTTCCTTGCCCTGTTGCAAAACGGTCGTGCGCAGGGTATATTGATTTGGCTGCTCCAAACTCCACAATTTAGGGTTCTTTAGGCTCAGCTGTGTTTTCAGCTCCTGCTGTTTTCCAGCAGCTAGGCTAGCCTTTGTGCTTTGCTTAGCCACGACGGATCCCTTTGCATCCAAGAGCTCTTGCACAACATCAAGCTTCGCCTCCGTTTCGGAGCTGTTGGTTAAGGCGACTTGTACCTGCAAGGTTCCTTTGCCTTTGCTCACTTCTGGATAGGCATATACACCCCATTGATCGAGATGCACCGGATTGGCACGCACCAACCATACATCGCGGTAGATACCCGAACCGGTGTACCAACGGGAATCTGCACTTTGGCTGTGATCCACCTTCACAGAAATTACGTTCTCTTTTCCGTATTGTAGATAGGACGTTACGTCGTATCCGAACGATATATACCCATTGGGGCGCTTGCCTATGGATTTGCCGTTAATAAAAACTTCACTGCGGTTGTAGACCCCTTCGAAATAAAGGTACATCTTCTTACCTTGATCTTCTGCCGGAACAGTAATTTTTTTCTGATACCAACCGATGCCTCCTGGCAGGTATCCTGTGGCACTGGCCAAGGTAGGACTTAACGGTGATTTCACACTCCAATCGTGCGGCAGCTTTACCCAGCGCCAAGAGCGATCATTATTGGCTTTGCCAACTTGACCATCGGTATCGCCTAAGTGGAAACGCCAGTCGGCATTGATTTTTTCGGCTTTGCCGAAACCCGGCTGCGCCAAAAGCGCTTCTGTTTGCAATAGCGTAGCCGCCAATCCAACAAGCGCATATTTTAACATGTTTTTCATATCTATGCTGTATTCAAGAATCAGGTTAAGGTATTATAAAGATAGAGGCTATCGCCTTTCTTTTCTTTCGGATAATACCCTAAGCTTCTTATTTATTAACTCATTCCTCGCTCCTGCTTACCCGCAGGACTCGACAATCTAGTGGGTCACCACGACCGGCAAGATATTGCCCTGCTCGTCAAAGTAGAGGGGATCGATACAAACCTCCCTATTGAAGCCAGCAGGGTCTCCCATCTCGATTCCTTTTGGGTAGTTGAAACGATGGTAAACGATATACCACTCGTCCTTACCGGGAATCTGCAACACCGAATTATGACCAGTGCCGTATATACCTTTCGACGGATCTTTTTGTAAGATCAGGTTGTTTTCTGGAATTTCGATCGGCCCAAATGGCGACTTCGAGGTTCCGTAGCGCACGCGGTAGTTTTCGCTGCGCGTATCATCTTCAGACCATAGGAAATAGTAGGTGCCCTTACGGAAGATCACATAAACACCCTCGCGAAAGGTCTTATCCGGTGTCATGACCTTCACCGTATTTTTTTTGATGGAGAGCATATCCTTGTTCAATTCGGCCACAGCAAGGTAGCCATTACCCCAGTAGAGGTAGCTCTTTCCACTTTTCGGATCGTTGAAGACGGCAGGATCAATCTCCTGACCACTCTTCACACCTTCGGGTTTAAAGTCGATCAAGGGTTTTCCCGAATCCTTGAAAGGTCCCGTCGGCGAATCGGAAACGGCAGCACCGATCTTCTGCGCAGCAGTAAAATAATAGTAATATTTATAATCCCCTTTTACCTTCTTTTCGGTGATGGTTGGCGCCCAAGCATGACGTGGCCCCCAGGGCACATCTTTTTTAAGATCCAAGATTACTCCTTCGTCCTTCCAAGTCTTCAGATCATCGGAAGAGAAGGTCTTGAAGTAGTAACCACCCCAACCATCAAAGCCGTCGCTGGTGGGATAGATATAGTATTTCTTTGTCTTATTGGAATACAGCACATCAGGATCTGCATAAAAGCCATCCAACACTGGATTTTTCTTAAAAGAGAGCTCCATACCTTGCGGAACACCCCATTTATCGGTTAAGGCTTGGAGTTCTGCACGCGACAAAGGAATAATGGAACCGTGGCGCGGATGGAAGTCCATTTTTACGTCCTCGTCGATCACCTTGAAGCGATCTAGATCCACACTTTCACAAAACTGGTATTTGCCTTTTCCGTAAACATCATACATCAGAATATACTTGTCGGAATGGTTGAGCTTAAACACCGAAGAACCTTCTACAGCATCCCGTGTTTGCTGCTTGTAGCCCGGCTGTTCGATCCACTTACCAGCGGTAAGCGAGTCCGTAAGCGCTAGACGAAGGCCGTTGCCATCGCCTTCTGTTTTATAGAACAGATAAAATAGTCCATTCTTGTTGATAATATCCCCATCAATGCAAGACTTTCCATTTTTAGGCAGAAAAAGCACTTTAGGCTCGCCCTCCAGATCGGTAAAATCAGCATTGGCGTAGGCATAGTAGATGATATCGGGTCCTGCTCCATGTTGCATGGACCAATAAACCATATACTTGCCTACCGCCGGATCGAAGATAGTTTGCGGTGCCCATACACGCTTTAAATCATCATGGCCTTTGTAGCGCTGCTGTATATTGATGACGGCATGTGTCCAATTAATCAAATCAGTGGACTTCAACAGGATCATGGCGCGGTTGGAGTCCCAACCTTTCGAGGAGGTCATATCGGTGATAACCATGTAGTAGGACTTGCCGTCCTCGCCGCGAAGGATATGCGGATCACGAACCCCACCGGTGGTACTGATCTTTTTGGAATCCAACACGGGCTTATTATTGTTCAATGCCCGATAGTTGTAGCCGTCGGTGCTAATGGCATAACAGACCGCTTCATCTTCCACGGCATTGCCTTTGAAATAGGCGAATAGGTAACCTACATAATCTTTGTCTGCCGGACCAAATTTGTAGTCTTGGGCAAAAAGCGGCTGGGCAAAGACCGTAGCAAAAAAGGCGAGCAGGAGGTAGCGCACCGATAACAGTTCTTTTTTCTTCATTTAGGGTTTAAGTTAAGTGTATTCAATATACTAATAAATTCGCATTCTTTTTCTGCTGTAGCCATTCAAGCCAAAGGCACGAACATATTGTTCGCGCCACTGGCCATTGATTGAATAAGTTTGCCTGCTTGGTGCAGAGCGAGCCCTGCACCAATTTGCGTAGTCATTGCGGCAACTACTTTAAGGCAATTTTTTGTACGGGGCTGTAGTTATACTCGCCCGTTAAAGATGATTTCACACCAATGCGCGCAAAGATGAAATCAAGACCACGTAGGTTTTCCGGAATCTCGCCGGAAAGCGTGGTCGGCTGACCAAAAGCAAAGTTAGCCACATTTCCTTCCACACGAAGGTCGCGTTGCACCTGATCGGTCAATAAGGTTTTTCCCAAGTATAAGCGTACAAATTCCAGATTGGAATTGGCCACAATACGATTTACGGTAAACTGCCCTGTAACGATATTACCGTTTTTTTGGAAGGTGGTATTCGTTACCGTGTAGTAAGGTGTAGATGGCACATCGACTGTTGTATTACCCTTCACCGTTACGATTATGGTGTCGCTGGACTGTTGCAACCAAGGCGCATTGCCAAGCCTAGTTAATTTATACTCGCCATCAAAGAGCGAGGCCGAGAAATACCCGTCTTGGTTGATATATACTGGAATTGGCGCCCTTGTTGCGAAGCCATCCTGCCAAAGTTGAAGCTCCGCACCGTTATTCCGGATCGGGATCGCATTCCCCTCGTAAACGATATGACCAGAAAGTGTTGACTTTGGCGCTTCAAAATTATCGTATTCACAGGCTGCAAAGAGTAAACTTGCCGCTGCGATGACTGTTGTTAAAATTTTAGTTTTCATCATGCAATAGATTAATGGAATGGGTTTCTAACAATTTTCGGGTTGTTATTTAGGACAGCCTGTTCTATAGATGCGTAATAATTTGCCATACGGAAAAAACGTGCACGACGGAACCTTGTAGGGCGTACCGTTTGGTAGATATACTTGCCATCGTCAGCATGTCCGGGACGAATAACGCGGTAGGCAAAAAGTCCATTGACTACCGAACTTCCTTCCGTTTCACTTCCATTCCAAACCAAATGGGCGATTCGCCAACGTTTCAAATCAAAAAAGCGATGATCCTCAAAGGCAAGTTCCACGCGACGTTCGTTACGAATGATATCATTGGTCAATGTGGTAATACTATTGGCAGGGAAACCGGCACGCTCACGCACAGCATTCACATAGTTACGTGCATCTGCCTGTCCTAGTTCGAAGGCTGCCTCTGCGGCATTTAAGTAAATCTCTCCTACACGGAACCAAGGCCACCAGTTTGCTGCTGAGGTACCGCGTGTACTCGCTGCTGGCGCATCACTCACAAATTTCCGGATGTAGAAACCCGTATTACTCACATCTTGAGCATCCAGCTGAGGACCATCAAAACCTGTCCAAAGACCACCAGAAGGATGCGCTTGTCCGAGTTGTTGTGCAGTCGTAAAATGATAGCTATTGTTCGTCCAAGTAGCTACACCAGCTTGAATACTCACGGAACGGCCACGGAAGGAAGTTCCTGGGTAGATAACAGTTCCGAAAAGACGACCATCTTTATTTGCAAACAATGCATCGGGGGTACTATAGGCAATGTAGTTTCCGCCAGCATCGCGTGTGCGCAATGTACCTTTTGTACCATCCAAATAATCGAAACTTTCTACAAAATTTAAAGAGGGGGAAATTGTAGAAGAGGATTCATTGTCTTCTGTAAAGGTCTTCACAATATTATCATAAGCAAAACGATGAACTTTAAGACCAGTAGCGAAGTCTTTGGCAAAAATCACTTCACTACCTGTTTTCTTATTTAACATATCGTAAAAGTTCGCTCCTTTATCAGCATTTTCATTGAATAGCTGATAAGGCCCCGCGATAATCTCACGCGAAGCTGCCAGTGATTTAGTGTAATAATCATTAGCCATCGATGCTGGTATACCTACTTCGCCTCCTGGCGTAGTGATGGGCGCTGCCATCAAGTTGTTGTACTTTGCAATCGATGCAGCGTAGAGCATAGCGCGGCTTTCCAAAGCCAAGGCCACATATTTGTTTGCTCTAGTTTTACTCGCATTGTTTACCGCTAAATCATCCTTAACGGCCTCTAGTTCCTGAAAAATAAAGTCATAAACTTCGTGTTCCTTTGCACGTGGAACTTGCAATGGAGTTGGATCACCACTGAAGTCGTAGATCAATTGCGTAGTGACGATAGGTACTCCCCCCATACGTTTCACCATTTCAAAGTATACAAAAGCGCGGATGAAACGTAATTCTGCCAAAAATTGTTTTTTTTGGTCTTCGGTTAGCAACGTGCTTTTCGTTTGGATGCTTTCCAAAGCAATATTAATTTCTCTGATCAAGCCATAATCCCAATAGCGCCCATAATCATCCGCAAATTGAAAATCGTTTCGCCAGTTTTGATCACGGTGTCCCGACCACATGGCATCATCCAGTTCCGTCATCCCACCCGTATTAAAAACCCCATGCATTGTAGGCAATCGATCATATAGATTGGCCAACAACCCATTCGTCAGCTTTGGATCGTTCCATAGCGGCTCCTCCATAATTAATGATTTAGATTCGCGGTCAAACCATGCATCATGATCACAGCTACCTAAGCACAAGCCGGAAAATAAAGCAATGCCTATATATATTTTTCTTGTTAGCAATCTCATCTTAAAAAGTCAAATTAAATCCAACCATAAACACTTTTTGCTGTGGGTAAACCACGGCTGCTGGGGCCTCTATCTCCGGATCAATCTGAAAACCTTTCACATTATCAAAAGAGAAGAGATTGGAGGCATTAACATAAACACGTAGGTTCTTTGCTTTAATGCGCTCGATAATAGACTTGGGAAGGTTGTAGCCCAATTCCAGATTGCGAACGCGCAGGTAACGCACGTTAGTCAACCAAAAATCGCTGTTGCGACCATTCGGCCCAGAATTACCATTACGCACTGCCGGATAATAGCCCGCCACCCATTCACTGTTTGGATCATACGGATCTTTACGATGCCATCTATCTTCTAATAGATAAGCTGGCGAGTTTCCGCCACCATGGAAAGCGTTACGTAATTCATAATCTTGATTCCAAGATTGTACAGAACCACCCGCGAAATCAATATTTAGCCCAATTCCTTTATAATCCAAACCTATACGCCCTCCAAATGTCAACATAGGCGCCCAACCTGTGGGGTAGCCTATAGGACGCTCGTCCATGCCGTTAATCACGCCATCGCCATTCACGTCTTTATAGATCAAGTCACCTGGCAATTGGTTTTTGTTATTCTGCCCGTCGTTGTTGATGGGGTGATTTTGAATTTCTTCCATTGACTGAAACTGTCCAACGACTTGGTATCCCCACCATACACCGCCCCAACGATCTTCGTTGGACCAACGGTACTCATCCCAAGCACTGCTAAAACGGGGCTTATAAGATTCTAGCGCACGGAAACGGGAGAAAGTAACATTCGCACTGACCACATAACCCAATTCGCCGATTTTATCGCTGTAGGTAACTATTCCCTCGGCTCCATAATATCCATTTTTGCCAAGATTTTCATTTGGCAGTTGGTAACCTATTTCAGAAGGCAATAAAACGTCGTATCGCTTCCCTGGAAAGCCTGTTCGAATAATTTTAAAAGCGTCCGCTGTAACAGCCAATTTATTATCGAACATGGCTAAATCCACCCCGACGTTATAGTTGGTATTCTTGACCCAAGAAAGATTACGTATCGGCAGTCCGCGAACCTGTATACCAGACACGTACGCTCCGTCGATCATGGCGCCCCCCACACCAAATGTGTAACCATCTAAATAGCCGTGCATTTCGGTTCCTTCTTCCATACCAGTTTGCCCAATAGAAGCACGGATTTTAAGATCGCTTACTACGGCTTTAATTGGCGCAAAAAACGGTTCATCAGAGACACGCCAGCCTAGAGAAGCGCCCGGGAAAAGCCCCCATCGACGATCCTCGTAATATTTAAAAGAGCCATCGTATCTCCCCAAAACTTCCAACAGGTATTTTCCTTTGTAATTATAGTTCAAACGACCTATAAAACCAGCACGCGCTTCATAGTCCCAGTCATCATCGACAGAATTTATTTCTCCTAAAACTCTCATCAATGGTATATAGTTGTTGGATGGATTAGTACCAAGAGCTCTATATGTTCTATCCCAGTCGGAACGTTCGTAGCCGGCCATTGCAGAGAGCGTGTGATCGCCAATTTGTTTGTTGTAATCGACTTGAAATTGTGCAAAGCGTGAAGCCATCTCGCGAGTCGTACTATAGCGCCAACCTGCACGGCTTCCGTTGGTAGCTTTATACTGTTCGTCTTCGTAACGATAGACGTCATACGTATATTGAAAGCCGTCGAACTTATTATTGGTATAATTGTAGGAAACCGTTCCTTTTGCAGATAAACCAAAATCCGTTTTGTAGGTGGCGAACAAGTTGATATTGCCCGCTAAATAGGTATTGTCTTTATAACCCACAATATCACGATCAAAAATAGCCGGGTTGTAGGCAAAATCATGTGTATTGTACGGGTATTCAGGATTGTCATTAGCATAAGGACCAACGGTCGGTCTATTTTTCATAATGGCCAAGATCGAGGAGAAATAACCGTCTCCGCCTGGCAAACCGACATCTTGCGTACCTTCATGACGGGCAGAAATTTGCGAACCTACCGTCAAGCCTTTCACTACTTCGGCTTCCATATTCGCCTGTATATTTGTACGCTTGTAGTTAAAATCCTTGATCATGGCTTCTTGATCCATATGCCCTACAGAGAGGAAGTAATTAGATTTCTGTCCACCGCCAGTAATGTTGGCATTGATGTACTTCTGCGGAATATTCTTGCGAATCACCATATCGTAATAATCGTAACCTTGGTAACCAGGTTCGGTACCTGCTTGCCATTTCGCCAATTCCTCTGGTGTATACACCAAACTAGGGTCACGACCTTCATTTTGTGCGGTTTCTACTAAACCACGGGTATATTGAGCCGCATTGGCCATTGTTGGAAAGCGCGTTAAATTTTGCCAGCCTTGGTAACCGTTGATATTGACCTTTGCAGACTCGCCTTTATTCCCCTTTTTGGTGGTCACTAAGACAACCCCTTTTGAAGCCCGAAAACCATATACCGCAGCAGCGGCGTCTTTCAAAATGGAGATACTCTCGATATCTTCTAAATTAAGTGCGTTAAAAATATCTGCGCCAGAACCACGTTGTGTCCCAACCCAGTCCATACCTTCTTCTCCACCATAGGCTACCCCATCAATAACATACAACGGGCTACCCATATTGCGAATCTCGATGGCAGCACCACGACCTGGGCGCGCATCTTTTGCCCGCACCGAGATACCTTGCACCTTACCGGCTAATGCTCCAGCAGTTGTCGAAGAAGATGAACGTACAATATCTTCGGATTTGATGTTACTTACCGCTCCAGTAATATTACGCTTGGACTGCGTACCGTATCCTACGACCACCACATCTTCCAAAGTTTGGTCACCCGCTTCCAAAACAATGTTAAATTGGGTTTGGTCGCCTATTGCAACCCGTTGCGTTTTAAAACCAACGTAGGTCACGATTAGATATCCTTTAGCTGCTTTCAGCTCAAAAGATCCCTTATCATCGGTATTGGTTATTAAATGAGACATGCCTTCTACAAGAACACTGGCTCCGATAATGGGCTCCTTATCCTTGTTGGTGACCTGTCCAGAAATCTTGCCTTGCGCATAGGTTAAACTGGGAACTATCCAGAGCATCATATACGCTAAAAGCGTTCTTAGGTTTTTCATAAATGTTAGCTTTCAATTTTTGATTTCATACTATTAAACTTCCCTCAAATTGTACTTTATAAAAAAGTAAAAATTCCACTCATGGAACATGGTCCACGTTTGTTCGTGCATACATAAAAAACATATTTTGGCGTAACGCCTGATTTAAAAAAACCTAGGAAATTTCGACAACCATGATGACATGGGTTTTAAATTGGCTCCTAGATCTATAATTGAATAACAAGTCAAACTTAGGGGATTTTAACACTTGTTAACATATACATTCTCGTCAAAAAACATGTAATATTTCGTCAAAAAAGCCGATTAACCTACGTTAAACGGCGAATTTGAAATTTTGAAGGTGAAACACAAAAGATAAAATATCGGGTAGAGGAAGCATGCTTGTGTCCACAGATCAGGACATGGTACATGCTAGTTTTCTAGATCGAAATCCGTTGTTATTCTTCGGGAAGCCAAGCGCCGCCTATCAGGGTCGGTTACCCTGCATCTTGACAAACTCGGAAGGCAACTGTCCGAATTCTTCTTTGAAACATTGTCTAAAATAAATAGCACTGTTGATGCCCACCATAAACGATACTTCGGTGATATTATGATTGCCTGAGCGGAGCAGCTCAGCAGCTTTTTGTATACGCACCTTACGGACTAATTGGTTGATATTCTTGCCGGTGATACCCTTGAGCTTTCGATATAGGGTGGATTGACTCATGTTCATCTTGTCCGACAGTGTGGCCGCATCCAGCACCTCATCCTGAATATGCTGCTCAACAATGCGTACGAAATCTTGAACGAAGGCATTCTCGCGCCACAATTCCACTTTTTCTGTGGTTTGTTCTACAGGTGTATTACTGGCGGAGAGCTGCTGCAGGATTTCGGTGTAGACGGCTTTACGCTTGAGGAGCAGGTTTTCGATACGCCGCTGCAGCAACTGTCCACTTACCGGCTTATTCAAATAAGAGTCTGCTCCGAGGTCATATCCCTTTTGGCGGTCTAGCTCGGTATCCTTTGCCGTTAGGAAAACAACAGGAATATGGCTCGTTTCGCGTTCTGCTTTCAGCTTCTCCAGCAGCTGGAAGCCATCCATATCCGGCATCATAACATCACTCAAGATCAGATCCGGAATATGCTTGACGGCTAGCTCGAGACCTAACAGACCGTTTTCCGCGGTAAGCACCTCATAATGCAGCCGCAATGAGGAGGAAAGGTAGTTACGTAGATCTGTATCATCCTCGACCAACAAAACCAACGGACGTTGATTATCGGATGAGAGCTCATCGCCGCTGCCCTCCCTACGCTCGATGCCAACAGGTGGATTGGCTTGCACACGATTGGCCAGCAAGCGTACCGAGAAGATACTGCCTTGACCAAGCGTACTCAACACGCTGACCCGTCCGTAGTGAATAGCCGCCAGCTCTTTGACCAAAGCCAAGCCTACCCCCGTGCCCTGCATTGCTGGACGTTGAATTTGGTAAAACTTATCGAAAATTTTATCCAATTCGTCCGCTGCGATCCCTATGCCACTATCTTCGACCGTGATCAATGCCCAATTGCTCAAAGCCTCCTCTTGATATTCCAAGCGTAGCTTGATATGTCCTTTATCGGTATATTTATAGGCATTGGACATCAAATTATCGATAATCAACTGCACAATCTCCGCATCAAAAGCTGTATTGATGTCTTCCGCAGGCATTTCTGCGCTGATATGTACATTCTTTTTGGCGTTCAGTTCTGCATATCGACAGGCAATTTCACGAAGCATCTCCGCCAAATATCCTTCGCCCAAAATCAAGGCTTTATGTTGCGACTCTACCTTACGAAATTCTAGTAGCTGATTGACCAGTGTAAACAGCCGATTGGCGCTTTTTTGCACCATTTGCAACAGACCGCGCTGTTTGGATTCCAGTCTATCTTCCTGCAAAAGATCATCCAAGGGCCCCAATATCAGTGTTAATGGCGTGCGCAGTTCATGCGTGATATTCGTATAAAAATTTAGTCGCTCGGTATACAGATGTTCCTCCTGCTCCAGCTGCGCTTCCTTTACCCGTAGTTCAGCTTCGGCCTTGATCTTCCTGCTGTAAAAGAAAATCAACACAAAGGCCAATAATGCACCTAACAGCACATAGGTAGCCACCGCCCATTTGCTGAGGTAAAAAGGTGCTGCAATAGCGATAAACACACGCTGATAATCTGACGACCAGACGCCGTTTTTCAATCGTGTGCGGATGCGCAGTTCGTAGTCGCCGAAAGGAATATTACGAAAATCCAAATTCTTCTCATTTCCCAGAAAGATCCAATCCGCATCCAGCCCTTGTAGCTTATAGCTAAATTCAACCAGATCGTCCATAGCATAGTCCATAACCGCCAGTTCCAGTCGGAAGCTATTCTCATTATGCTTCAAAGCAATTTTTTCCGTTGTAGCAATGTACTTTAGCGATGGAGACTGGGATTCGCCCGATTGAAAGACCATAAAACGACTCATGCGAATGGGAGGAGTTTTCAACTTGATAGGGATTGCTGCCGGATCAAAATAGCAGACTCCCTCATGCATACCAAAGTACAAGCGTCCGTTGCGATCCATACCCACGCTATTATTGATAAACCCACCAAGCGGAATTCCGAAGGCGGCATCGTAAGTAAGAAACTTCTTTTCTGTTGGCAGGTAACGCAGTAGTCCCGACTTGCTGGAACACCAAATATTACCATTTCGGTCTTCGGCCAAGGCATTGATGTTGGCCCAAGCGTTGCCTCCTTCGGGCACCAAACAGATCAGCTCATCAAGCTCGCTATTCGCGCTGTGAAACCCTATCCCCTCGTTGGTGGCGACCCATATATTATTGTCTCGGTCACGAAAAAGATGGTTGATGGTGTTGCTCTTCAAACCATTATCTGTCGAAAATTTGTGCAACACTTTTCGCTCCGCGTTAAACACATAGAGTCCCTGACCGTAGGTTCCCACCCAAATTTTACCGTCCTTATCTTCGACAATTGCCCTAGGTGCGTAGTCCCCTAACATCGGTCGATTAACCAACAGCTTCTCCACTTTCCGCGATAGCGGATCGTAGATGAATAATCCTTGCTGTGCCGCCAGCCAAATATGTCCTTGGCGGTCTTCCATCATCGCGCGCACCTCCGTAGCTCGTTCGCCCAAATCGACTCGACGCCAACTAGCGCTCTTCTCATCGAAAATAGCCACACCGCCCTGCTGTAATCCAGCCCATATCGCGCCACGGCTATCTTTGAACGCAGCCAACAAAAAATCGTCGGGCAGCTCTTTTCGAAGCAAATTTGTGCTGGGCAAGACACCGGCTTCATCAAGACCTACGAGCCCGTCGCCTTCTGTTGTCAGCCACATATTACCAGACCGCCCTTCCACGATGCCACTTACTGTAGACAGCCCAGCTACCGCACCTTGACTTCGGGAGGGAAAAACAGAAAAAAAACTGTTCATGTGGCTGATAAATCCAATACCACCGCCATAGAGCCCCATCCAGATATTTCCGAAACGATCCGGCGCGATATCCTGCACAGAAGAATTGCGCCCACGCCCCAGTTGGAAAGCATCTACCGGCACAAAAGCCTGCACCTTGTTGTCGAGATGATACCGTGGATACAGGATGAATAGTTGTGATGATTCCGCCCCTACATAGATCGCGTCTCCGACTTCCTTAATACTGTAAATAAAAGGCTCCTGTTTATTCTTCGATTTGCTTGCTAAGGAAATTTGTTCGATTGTTCCCGTTCGAGGATGATATACCGCAAGCCCTCTTCGCGTCCCCATCCAAATATTATTGTGGCTATCGCAAAACAATGCCTTGACCTCCCCATCAGGCAGTCCATGTTGCAGCGTGAGTTGCCTTAGCGCTTTCGTCTTCCGATCGAAAATAGAAACCCCTTTATTGACGTGCCCCATGTATAGCATGCCTTGCTGATCTTCCGCTAAGGACCATATACCATTCTCTGGCAGTTTGGGCAGTGCTTTTTGATTGTAACGCAGGAAGGACTTCCCCGCGGAATCAAAGCGCTGCAACCCTTGGTGATAGGTAGCTAGCCACAGGTAGCCATCACTCCCTTTTAGGATATCTGTAATGTCGTTGGTCGCAATAGAGCTTTCGTCTTTCGGATCATGTTGGTAATAGGTAAAACGGTTGCTCTGTAGATCCAATACATTGAGACCATCAGCCCGCGTACCGATGTAAAGCTTGCCGCTATCATACAGCAAAGTATTGATTTCATTGCTATTGACCGATGTACCATCGGCCTCATCCGCTTTAAAAAAGCTAACAAAGGATTTACTAGCGAAGCGATTGAGTCCCAATTCGGTTGCAATCCACACAAAGCCATCCTCGTCATGAGCAATGTCCAGCACCTGCTGATTGGACAGACCATCCTGTAAAGAAAAAAACGTTGCTTTGCTGGGCTGACCCAACAAAGCAACGTTGCATAAAAAGCAAAGTAAAAATATACCAGCTACCTTTCTCCATATCGAGATGCAGTAACCTTCGCTAGGCAGCATGTTGACAGCCGTCAAGTGATTCAAAAAAAGAAGCCATCCCCTCATATACAACAGCATAAAACTTTGCCTCCCCTTTACCTTCACATAATCGCTATTTACCAACAATAATGGCAGCTCCTCCAGCAGGTACGGTCAGCTTGATACGTTTATTCTTTGGCAAAGATAAACCCTTCTGTTCTGCATTACGTACTTTATTATCATGAACTAGTAGCATTGATCCCTCTTTTAGCATGGGCAAAGCGATATCTAGCTGCTTATCCCCAACCTCAGCATTAATTGCTGCGATGTACCAAGTATCAGCATGTCTTCTGGCCAGCACTACATACTTGCCCGGATATCCATCCAACAAGCGTGTTTCATCCCAGGTAGTCGGCACCTTCTTCAAAAAGTCGATCGCTGCTGGGGACGCATCGGAGAGGTTGTTTGGCGTGATTCCGAAGTTCTGCACAGGTGTTTGGAAAACGACGGCTGTTGCCGCTTGGAAGGTTTCCGTTGTCTTGCGTATGGTACCACCGTTATTTTCGCGGTTATGTCTTTTGTTCAACAGCACAGGTCCGAAATCCATCGAGGCCACGGCATTTCTAATAAAAGGATGCAGGCTGGCATTGTAGGCTTCGGTATCATTGGCATGCTGTGTGAAAATAAGGTTTTCGGAAGCTAATACGGCTTCGCTCCCCACAAAATTCGGGTACATGCGTTCCCATCCGCGTGGTAATGTACAGCCGTGGAAAATAACAACCAAGCCGTAATCGTTGGCATCAGAAAGGATATCCTCATAAAGCTTTAGCGTCTCTTGCTTATCGCCTCCGAAGAAATCGACCTTGATACCTTTCACACCGATGCGCTGCATCCATTCCATTTCCTTCTTGCGCGCTACCGCTGTATTCATCCTATTTTTAGGTCCTTGCGGGGCGTCATTCCAAAAACCGTTGGAGTTGTACCACAAGCATATACCCACACCCTTGTCTTTGCCATAGTCCACCAATTCTTCGATTTTCTTGTGCCCTATCTTTGAATCCCACCAATTGTCTACCAAGGTAAATTCATAGCCCATAGCAGCAGAAAGATCAATAAATTTCTTCTGATCTTCAAAGTTGATACTGCCGTCTTGCCATTCCAACCAGCTCCATGTTGCACGGCCAAAGGAGTATTCTTTGGACGCCGTATATTGTGGTGTAACCAAATCAAACGGAATGGTCGTTTCGACAATCGGCTTTAAGCTTTCGCCAACGGTAATGGTACGCCAAGGCGTGTAGCCGGGTAGCGCTATGGTAGGATTCGGACGTCCGATCCCATTGTTTTCACCCGCTTCTGGAAAAGCTATTTTATAAAGACCATCTTTCGTGCCTTCGCCCAATTTTGAACCGCAGTAAAGCGAATTTACACCGGTTTCTGAAACTAAGACCCAACCTCTATCGCCTATGTGAAACAAGGCTGGAAAGGTATAACCGACTCCATATTTGGACGGCTTACCTAGTACATCATCTGCGATATACTCCTCTTCGTAGCTTGGCTTAGTTTTCATCCAACCGATCATAGGCGTTGCCTGTGGTGTCAAGAAAGTGGTGCTGATAGATGGAAATTTAAATCCGCTTAGCTCTTCTTCAATCAGCATATTGGCCGGCTCGCCCACTTGGGGTATATGGTACCGAAAAGCAACATCGTTATTGCTGATCCGAAAAATCACGGTCAACCGTTGCTTATTGTTATTTTCTAAGTTGCAGGATAGTTCATTGGCCTGATAATGTACCTGACTGACCTTAATCTTTGGCTCGCTGTAGTTTTCATCAATCTCCTTGGTCTGCTTTTCTAAGAAACGTAGTCCTGACGAAAGATCGTTATTGCTTCCACGGATTCCAAGCGGCGACTTCTCCAACATTGCTTTACCATCGAGTTGTACCGTATAATAGAGTTTCCCTTGCTCCAACGATAACGCAACCTGAAGTTTTTCATTTGGGCTACTGACGGTGGCTATCTCCTGTGCTAACACAGCGGAAGATGACCATAAAACCAAAATACCACAGAGCGTCCGTTTAATCCTGTTCATAATGCTTTATTAAAAATTTTATAAATAACATACATGGTAACAACATAACTTGATTTTTCCATCGATCCAAAGCCACAGCCAAGAACCAGCCGAACCATAGAGATCTTTTCCAAGCATTGGTTATGCCTGCGATAAAGATAGTATAATTTTATAAATGTAAAAAATACATTTATAAAAGTTTGACGCGTAATAAAATATACGTCGACGCCATTCGTTAACTTATTGTTGTATGCTATTCGATTAGCGGAACATCATAGACCTTTCATCCGAGTAAGCTAACTATAGGTAAAATAGTTTAAAGGAAGTATTGACAAAACGAATTAAGATTAAGATATTTACGCAAAACAAAGCTAAGCGCGACCTCTAGATAGACACATGAAACCCATACATTTTGTCCTTTTTTTCATCAGCTTACTTCCTCAATTTTTACTGCGTGATTTTACGCCCGATAATGAACTCCGTTACCTGAGTATTGCCGATGAAAACCTGGGTCTGGGACGCTTCTTCGCTTTTATGCACCATGGCGAATTCTATTCCGACAAGCCACCACTTTACCTTTGGTTAGTTATGCTGTGCAAGCTGCTTTTCGGCAAGCATAGTCTTGTAGCTTTATCTTTTCTCTCGGTATTGCCAAGTTTACTCATTATTAAAATAATGGATGTCTGGACAAAAAGTGAGCTTTCGGCAGTAGCGCGAGCGACAGCTGGATTAGCCTTATTCACTGCAGTATTTTTTATTGGCAGTAGCATCGTGCTCCGTATGGATATGTTAATGTGTCTATTCATTACCTATGCTTTGTATATCTTTTACCGGATGTATACGGAAGATATAGACTTAAAAACAGGGCAACTTCTTTTTGTTCTCGGTGTTTTTCTAGCCGTATTTACCAAAGGACCAATGGGCATTATTGTACCTTTGGTCAGTAGTATTTGCTTCTTGTTAGCAAAGAGAAAGCTCCGTGATATTGGCCGATATTGGCATTGGCGCGGCTTACTTTTGTTGTTATTGCTTTGTGCATGTTGGTTTTTGGGTGTATGGCTCGAGGGCGGAAAAGATTACCTGTATGGGCTTTTGGTGCATCAAACCGTAAATCGAGCAGTGGATTCCTTCCATCATAAAGCACCTTTTTACTACTATGGCATCAGTATTTGGTATGCACTTGCTCCTTGGTCGCTGTTCATACTATCGGTCATTATTGGACGCATCAGATCCAAAAAACGTCCCAGCGATCTTGCCGTATTCTTTGGCTTAAGTAGCCTATGCACGTTGCTGTTCCTATCCGTGGTAAGCTCCAAAATTGTGATCTACTTGTTACCGGCATTCCCATTTATCATCTATTACAGCTTTTTGCTTCAAAGCAACTTAAAAGACAACTTGTTTACCCTAATCACATTAGCCTTGCCCGCTTTGGTTTTCATGTTAGCATTACCTGCTTTTTTCATCGCAAAGGATAGCATGCCTAATCTAGACCTGAGTTCGCCGCTGCTAGTCGCTGCAACCTTGACCCTTACCGCCTCCGGTTGTTATGGCCTATATCTTATTATCCGGCGGCAGCAGTATCTACAGATTATACGTGTACTTGGCTTCGGCCTTTTGGGAACCGTCTTTTTTGCAGGAATAAGCATCTCCAAATTTAACAGCCTAATCGGCTATGGGAACATCGCTTCAGCAGGAAAATCCCTAGCCTCGGCTCATCCAAGATCTACGTATTACAGTTGGCAAATGCGACGACCTGAAAATATGGATGTATACCTTTCTGCTCCAGTAATGGAAATTAGCGAAGAGAACCTGCTCGAAGGAAAATACACTTCAGGTGTGCTATTTATTGATCAAGAAAAGCTGGCACATCAGCCTGCACTCACGGACTATTTGAGCCGCTTTAAAAAGGTAGTGGTAGGCAAGCATGCCGCCATATTACTTCCATAACGTAAAACAAAGTATACCTTTATGCAATCTGAATTCACGATTATTATCCCAGTGTACAATGAAGCCGAAAGTCTAAACCGTCTTTTTCAGAAGATGCAGGATTATATCTTTGCCGCGCATAAAAAGAGCGTGGTACTTTTCGTGAATGACGGATCCACAGACGAAAGCCTAAAACTCATTCGGGAACAGTGTACATCCAATCCATCATTTAAATACATATCCTTCGACAGGAACTATGGACTAAGTGCAGCGATCAAAGCCGGATTCGACCATGTGTACACCGAATGGACAGGCTATATCGATGCCGATCTACAGACGGATCCAATGGATTTTAACCTGCTATTTGAACATGCCGAAAATCAAGACCTCGTCACAGGCGTAAGGCGGCTTCGGAAAGACTCTTTCTCGAAAAAGATATCCTCGAAACTAGCCAACAAGATCCGAAGATTTTTCACGCACGATGGCATGGATGACACGGGCTGCCCGCTAAAGATCATCCGCACGGATTACGCCAAGCGCATACCCATGTTTTCCGGCTTGCACCGTTTTTTGCCGGCCATGATTTTACTTCAAAAAGGAAAAATAAAGCAGGTTACCGTCAAGCACTTTCCCCGAATGGCCGGCCAATCAAAATTTACCCTTTGGAATAGACTGCTGGGTCCATTACAGGATTGCTTTGCATATCTCTGGATGAAACGAAAATATATCAACTACAGGATTGCCGAAGATGGAAGTAAATAAGTGGATCATTATGGCTATCGGCGCTATCGCGCAACTTTTATTTTCCAGCAGACTGATCGTTCAATGGATTAGCTCAGAAAAAAGCAAGAAGGTACTTACGCCGGTTCTATTTTGGGAACTGAGTTTACTGGCCTCATTCCTTCTTTTCTGCTACGGCTATCTGCGCGACGACTTTGCGATCATGCTCGGTCAAACCTTGACGTACTACATCTATATCCGTAACATGAGCCTACAGGGCGAATGGAAAAAGATACATCGCCTGATGCGTCTATTCATCATTCTTTTCCCTGTGCTTTTGATCGTTTATGGATATAACAATAATATCTATGATTTGGAAAAACTGTTCGCTTCAGCGCACATCCCGCGTCCGTTATTATTGCTCGGAATTAGCTCACAAACCTTGTTTACTTGTAGATTTATCTACCAATGGTTATATTCTGAATCGAAGAAAGAATCACTGTTGCCGCTCGGTTTTTGGGCAATCAGCCTTGCGGGCTCATTACTGATCTTACTCTATGCCATCTTACGTGAAGATGTGGTGTTGTTCTGCGGACATCTTTTAGGATCGGTGGTCTACAGCCGCAACATTATCTTGCTACGCAAGAACCGAGAGCAAGAGGGCTAAGGCTATTGGAAACAACAATCTCCTTGATCAAAATAGGTTGCATTTATTGATCAAATATTCTCCGAGAGCTAACATAGACTTAATAGGAAATTGCTTGCTTTGGCGAGAAATAAAAAGTATTGTTTTTGCTATATTTTGAGTAGAAAAAACTATGGAAAATAGACGATCATTTTTGAAAAAAGCCGCACTGCTCGCCGGAGCAACAGGTGTGTCGCAATTTATACCCTCCTCTATCCAACGTGCATTGGCAATAGAAGCGGCCCAAGGATCTACCTTCCTCGATGCAGAGCACATCGTTTTTCTGATGCAGGAAAACAGATCTTTCGATCACTGCTATGGGACATTGAAGGGCGTTCGAGGATTCAATGATCCTCGAGCCATTTTGCAGCCGAATGGCTTACCGGTGTGGCTACAACAAGATGCTGACAAGCGTATCTCGACGCCATTCCGCTTGGATTTGGAGAACAGCAAAACTAGCTGGATGGGTTCGCTTCCCCATAGCTGGAAAGATATGGTTTATGCGCGAAACGACGGAAAAATGAATACGTGGCTAGAGGCCAAGAAAGCCGGAAACCCCGCCTATAAGCAGCTTCCGCTGACGATGGGCTACCATAACCGGGAAGATATCCCTTTTTACTATGCTTTTGCGGATGCATTTACGGTCTGCGACCAGCATTTTTGCTCTTCTCTTACGGGAACCAGCGCCAACCGTTCCTATTTTTGGTCGGCCAGCATACGCGAGCAACCGCATAGCGGCGCATCCACCGCGCACGTAGACAATGGCCAGATAAACTACAAAAATGTCTCTTGGAAAACTTATCCGGAGCGACTGGAAGAAGCTAACGTCTCTTGGCGGGTGTACCAAAATGAGCTAAGCTTACCCGTGGGATTTGAAGGAGAAGAGGAAGATTGGCTCGCCAATTTCACAGATAACAACCTGGAATTCCATAAGCAGTATCATGTGCGCTTCCACCCAGCCCACCACAGGCATATGCAACGTCAATTGCAGGAGATGGAGTCTGCGCTAGCATCTGGGCAACAAACCACCGATGAAGAGCGCAAAAAATGGCAGAAGGAAGCACAGCAACTACGTGCCGATATCCAAGCCTTTAGTCCGGAAGCTTTCCAAAAGCTCTCCGCCTTCCAACAAGCTATACATCAAAAGGCCTTCACGACTAATACAGGAGACCCGGATTATCATAAATTGGAGACAATTCGCTATAGCGACGACAACGGCGAACAAGAGGTGCAGGTACCTAAAGGCGACGTTTTCCACCAGTTTAGGCAGGATGTACAATCGGGCAACTTACCTACCGTTTCTTGGCTGGTCGCGCCATGCCGATTTTCGGACCACCCTGGCTCGCCTTGGTATGGCGCTTGGTATGTTTCCGAAGCCTTAGATATCCTTACGGCTGATCCTGAAGTGTGGAAAAAAACAATATTTGTACTTACCTACGACGAAAACGATGGCTACTTCGACCATATACCACCGTTTGTTCCACCACATAGCGCACGCCCAGAAAGTGGCGCCTTGCCCAAAGGGATGCGTACAGAGAATGAATATGTAACATTGGAACAAGAGCGGCAGCGCACAGGCAATACGGGCAGCATGCTAGATAGTCCTATTGGTCTCGGCTTTCGCGTTCCGCTGGTGGTAGCCTCTCCTTGGAGTAAAGGCGGCCGCGTCAATTCGGAGGTTTTCGATCTTACTTCGCCTATACAATTTTTGGAATATTTTCTACAAAAAAAGTACAACAAAAACGTTGTTGAAGAGAACCTAAGCGAATGGCGCCGTCTGATTTGCGGCAACCTGACTTCAGTGTTTGAGCCGATAAAAGCTGCCGATAAAGTTGAAATAGCCGCGGTAGATAGAGACGAGTATGTAGAGCGTATTCACTCGGCGAGGGATAAAGCACTTCCTTCTGGCTTTACGCTATTGGATGCAGACGATGTGAGCCCAGAGAACAGCCTTGATAAGTGGTGGAAATCGCCACAGGAAAGAGGCACAAAGCAGGCCTGCGCAATACCTTACGACCTGAACGTCAATGCCCATATTGATCGAGATCGGCATGCACTATGCGTGACTTTCGCCGTAGGCAAGGAGCTACCGCGTACCAAAGAAATAGGTGTACCATTTTTTGCTATGTCTGCAGTTCCCTACCATGGCGAGGCATTGCCCGGTAGCACATGGAACTTCGCCGTTCGTCAAGGCGAGCCGCTCGCCTATTATTGGCCACTAGACCAATTCGCGGGTGACACATACCATATCCGCATTTACGGACCGAACGGTTTTTATCGCTCGTTTAAGGGTAGCAAATTATGGAAAGGAGCTACATTTAAAATTGCACAAATGCCAAAATCAATGGCGATTACTGTAGAGACATCCCAAAACCAAAGCGAGATCAAAATCGACGATCTTTCTTACCAACAGGGACGCAAGGCTTTCCGTGCGCATAGCTTCAAATGGAAAATGGATCTAGAAAAATCTCACGGTTGGTATGATATAGAGATTTCTGATAGCGCAGACCCAAATTTCGCTTACCAATATGCGGGACACGCAGAAAATGGACAATCAAGCAGCACGGATCCGTTGATGGGCGGCATCGCGTAGACGGGCGCTACAACTCCCATAGCTACATGCCCCACATTGAACATGTAGCTATGGTCGAATACGTGTATTGCGCAGGTTGCGAATCAATTTGTCAATGGTACTAGCATCAAACTGTAGTTTGTCATTTTTTGAAGCACGTTCCAGTACAGCGATCACTTGATCGATGTAATTGTTGAATGACTCCTCGAATGCACTTTGATCCAACGTCATTTCTGGCGATGTATTGATCAAACGGATGGTCTTAGAAACAGGCAATGAATCGTTTATACGCTTAATCTCCGCTAAAGTTAACCGCTGTCGATCCGCATACCGAAATAGCGCTTCGATGGATACCTGTGTGTTGGCTGCATTGGCTTGCATAGCGGATAGCAATCTTTCTTCATGACGAAGGAGTGTTCTATCAAAAGTTGCCAACTCTCGTCGATATCCCAATAGCTCCTGCTTGAACCCAGCCGTGGTTTGATCAAGTGTGTAATAAAAATCGGTATAAGGCTTTATGCTGCTTAAAAAATCTCGCAGATCTTGATCTTTGATCGCATTGTCGCCGAACGACAAAGCTTGATCATAGACACCTTTAACCAAGGCACTAATCGGATTTGATTCTACGATAGTACCAACCAATGGGATACTTACAACACGCTTTATCGTTTCTGAAAATTTGCTCTTCACATTACCTTTTAAATTACGGCTCAGTATAGCTTCCGAATTATCAAGCAATACTTTTGAAAAGCTTGTCCCCAACTCCACATTCGTCGGGTTGTTCAATTGACTTATAAGCGTTCCGGCATAAGTAACATCAAGCAGGCGGCTGTAACCTCTTACCTGCTGCTTCAACAACGAAATATCTTGAAAGGATCGCGTTAAGATCCCGTAGTTAGTCTCGTAAAGCTGCTTCTGTTCTTGAAGCGAAAGCTCCTGCGATTCAGACATCAAATGCCGAATGCTATCATTCGCACGAAGCAATTTCTCGGACTGCAATTTGAGCTGTTCATACGAGCCCTTCAACACCTCCAACTGCTTGTTGGTTTGTTCTAAATGCTGTTGGGTCTCCTGCATGGACGACAAAGCCGTTCTATTTGTATCCTGCACCTGTGCACACAGGCCACAAAAATTATATAGTAAAACAAATGCGAGTAAAAAATGTAAGTTCTTCATTGGCAATCGTGGTTATTATAGCTGTAGCATCGAAAAGCTCCTTCGCTACAACCAAAATGAAGGTACGCTAAAGGAACCTAAAATCCCAATGCTACGTTGTTTTTTTTATTAGAAGAACGGCTTATAGTTCATTACGTTTTCTTGATAGGCATTTTAGCACTTCTAACCCTTGCTGATTCCTTGTGAACCTCCGCTGAAAGCAAGCGCCTTAATGTATCAAAGATGCGTTGCCGATCTACATCTGTTGCCATATTAAAACCTAAGAAAAAAACGTCGGCGGAACTGTACATCGACAAAAAAAAGAAACCAGAAAGCAAAACATCCAATGCAGCGACCAAACGTTTCCTATCGGCCATGGTTTTCTTTCTCATAAGGAGTCGAAAAAGCGTCCTAAAATGGTTCATATAACTTTCCTGCAATGTCTTTAACAACTTGTGATGCCTTTCTGCCAGACTCCAATGTATCAACTTCTTAAGGGCGCCATCCTCATGAAATTTTTCCATCTGTGCAATGATCACCTCGATCAGGTCTGCAGAATCGTTGAGACGATACGCTTTTCTCTCTGCTTTTGCGGCAATCTCCAATTGCTCCAACTTCCTCTGAAGAAAAGTATTGACCAAATTATCGAAACTTTCAAAATAGAGGTAGATAAGTTTGGGATTTACCCGTAACTTTTTGAACACGGTAGTCACGGACAGTCCGGTGAACGTATCTTCTTCCAAGATTTGGCCTATGCCTGCGATTAATCGTTCTTTTGTCTTGGACTTGTTTCGCAAGAGACCACTAACTTCCTTTCTTTTTTTCTTAACGAGCATAACATGATTATTAAGGGTTATAAACACATTTACAATTGGCCGCACACTATCTTTTATCAAAAATAAATAAAACAATGCGCATATAAAAATAGTATAACATATTTTTTAAACCAAAAGAACATTTACTATCAAGTTATTTCAAAATACACTTTCTTGCACATTCCAAACATGTAGTCAAGAGTACCGGAAAATTTATTTTTTTAACTAAACAAACAAATGAAAAACCGGCATATTGTTCCAAAAATTAGGATTTACCCCCCTTTAATACCTATTTTTAATGCAGCTAAAAAAAGCAACCATACGATTATGAAGATTTTATCCCTACTATTTTGTTGCACCTTATTCTACTGCTGTCACAGCGATGTACAAAAAAAGCCTACTCCGCTCAAAAATTCCATCGAAGAGATTGTCAAACAAATTGGAAATCCCCATCTATCTACGACTTTTATCAATTTGACGGATTACGGAGCTGTTGGCGACTCCCTGATCGATAACAAACCCGCCTTTGATAAGGCTATGCAAGCATGTCAAGAAAAAGGAGGAGGAAGGATCATCGTCCCAGCCGGTGTTTACCTTATCAACGGCCCCATACATATGGTCGACAACAGCTGTATTGACCTGCAAAAAGGAGCCAAGCTAGTCTTCGGAACGCACGCGGAGGATTATCTCCCCGTTGTGCCCACTAGCTGGGAAGGAACACTGCTTTACAACTATAGCCCATTGATCTATGCATATAAAGTAAAAAATGTGGCAATCATCGGTGAGGGTACGATCGATGGGAA
This sequence comes from Sphingobacterium bambusae, assembly GCF_033955345.1. Lineage (NCBI taxonomy): Bacteria > Pseudomonadati > Bacteroidota > Sphingobacteriia > Sphingobacteriales > Sphingobacteriaceae > Sphingobacterium > Sphingobacterium bambusae. Next base: position 3,207,129 of record NZ_CP138332.1, on the reverse strand, counting down.
TGGCAAAGATGGATTTAGCCAGTGGTACGATAAGCAAAAGCCCGCACAACGGAAAACTCGAGAGATGAACCACCAAGATACACCTGTCGAAGAGCGTATCTTTGGATCAGGCTATTTTTTACGCCCACAACTTATCCAATTTTACCAATGTCAAAACATTCTCGTGGAAGGCGTCACCATAGCAAATTCCCCTTTTTGGTGCGTACACTTCTTAAAGTCGGAAAACATCATAGCGCGAAAAGTGAAATTCAATGCATTCAACAAAAACAATGATGGTTTTGATCCAGAGTATTCGAAAAATATACTAATCGAAGACATCGATTTCAACAATGCCGATGACAATGTCGCCATCAAGGCTGGTCGCGATCACGAAGGTAGGAAAATCGGCATCAGCTCAGCAAATATTGTGATACGAAACTGCCGCTTTAAAGGGCTACATGGTGTGGCAATAGGAAGCGAGATGTCTGCAGGTGTCGAAAACGTATATGTAGAGAACTGCGCTGCTTCCGGCTATTGCAAAAGAGGCATCTACTTGAAATCAAATCCCGACAGAGGGGGCTTTATCCGTAATATCCACATCGATAATGTCCGTTTTGGGGAAGTGGAAGATGCCTTGTTTATCACATCCTACTACCATGGTGAAGGCAAAGGATATGCAACAGACATCCATAACATATTCGTGAGCAACTTTTATTGCAAGAGAGCCAGCAATGCCGGATTAGCTATTCAAGGATTCCCGACAAAAAAGGTAAGGGACATACACTTCTCCAACACAAAAATAGATTCCTGTAAAACAGCGATCAGTCTTAGCCATACGGAAAATATCGTATTCAACGACGTCATTATTGGCGAAGAAATAAAAGTACCATCTGCAGTCAAATAGCGCATAAAGATTAAAAAAAGTAGCCCCATTGATAGGGCTACTTTCGAAACATCTCCTAGAGGCCGTTATTCGGTATACGAATCTTTATCGAAAAAATAGTTACAGTTGGCATGCGTGCGCAGAATCGTCGCGGGCCAGTCTGTACTTATGGCACCATGCACAGCTTGAGCTACAGCTTCGCGCTTGTGCTTGCCCACAACCACACAGAATAGGGCATCTGCTTGAAGCAGCGTTGGGATGGTCAATGTCAGCGCAGTAGCAGGAACATCGTCCAAAGTTGCAAAGCAGCCGTCATTTACTTGCTGTTGCCGACATACCAAATCCAACTCAACCTCCTTAATTACCTGATCATCATCGAAATCGGCAACCGGCGGATCATTAAAAGCCAAGTGACCATTCTCTCCAATACCCAAACACACCAGATCAATCGGTGCAGCAGTAATCGCAGCCGTCACCCGCTGTATCTCTTCATTAATATCACCTTCGGCACTTATCGTGTATTTAGCACCAAGTGTCACCTTAGAAAAAAGTCTATCTTCGAGATAAGAAGCAAATAACTGCGGACTCCCTACAGGAAGTCCGATATATTCATCCATATTAAAAGCCACGACGTTTTCCCAAACGATTTTCGTCGACTGGGAAAGGTAATCTAACAGATAGTCTTGTGATGGCGCTGCAGCAAAGATCATCCGAACTTCTTTCTGCTGCTTTTGTAGTAAAACAAGATGCTCCTCAACTGCACGCCCTGCTGCTTGCCCCGCTTCCTTTGCCGTCAAGAAAACATGGATGTTATCATACAATACTGACATATTTCTTTTTTTCTATTTAATGTATTCAACCTTTTCAATAATCATTTCCTGTTCTTTCTTATCGGAAGGGGTTTGCCCGCGAAACAGCCATAGGTTTATCCGTAGCCGCTCATCCGTATCGGGCGGAATATTAGCACCAGTATAACGCCATTGCCGAATCAGATTATCAGGTGTTACCGTCGCCGAATGCCCCTGCAGACTAAAGAAATCGATATAAGTGGGTTGCCAATCAAACGAATGCGTCGATTGCTCCCCTGTCAACTCGAGGTTATAGCGCACTTTATTTCCTGCGCGTTCGGATGGCTGCACCGCAAACTGGGAATCCATATTATCCGGGTCAGACCATTTGGAGAATTCGATATCAATCTCCTCCTCATCTGTTCGGTAGGTGAACAAGCCGCCCACGACATTTTGATCCAACTTACTGACGTCGCTGGCTACATAAAAAATATATTTACCGTAGCCCAAACTTTGCCGCAACAGCAGCCCCGAACAATACCACAAGCCGCCCTTCTGCACAATCTTTAAATGGAGGCGCCCTTGCTCGTCAACCCAAACATTATCCTCCGAATCGGAGAACAAGTTGGGACCTGGTCCCTCCTTGCTTGCCCCTGTCTTGCGCACTAACCAGTCAAACCCTGAAAAGGAGATAATCCGATCGGTAGGCGTGGGGAGCTCTTCATCATCCAGGCCCGTGGATGAGGAGCATGCGCCGAGCAAGCTTAACAAACAACATACTCGGATCACATGTAAGAAAGAAAATTGTTCTAAAAACATACTATTGCACATTAATCGTTATTTGAATATCCTCTAGCAGCGCACCCGCACGATCACGCGCAGAAAGCACCAGACGATCTGCCCCACTTTGCACACCATCGTGGATAAACAACAAGTTGTTAAGATCGATATCCGCCTGTGTAAATCGTGCTCCGGCCCGCAGGGTACTTGCCCCACGAATCAACCATCCGCTTTGCGGTACCTCATCAATCGTATAGATGATATCGCTAGCCGCAGCGCCATCGATCTTCAACAGCTCATCACTGAAAACAAAAACCCCTCCACTGCTTACGGAAATATCATTCTTCGTCACGATTTGCAGGTTGCTAAGTCCTGAGGCAAGCGTCGCGATCAGCATAGGCGGATTCAAGGTAGGGTGCTCTTTGGACGCGATATCATTGGTTTCATCGGCTCCTGCCGCCCCTTCCAACATGAACGAGACACGTCCTGCTGTCGTGCGCGCTTTGTAATAATCCGTAATATCAAAATTAAAGGTGGACACCTTCGAAGTGATGATACTTGCAATAGGACTTCCCTGCGGAAAAACAGCATTGTTAAATCGCAAGCTAGATTCCGACCAGGTGGTGCTCGGCGACTCGTACAAACCCAAAGGCACGCCCTTCGCATGGGTAAACGAAACGGCGAGCTGCAGCTTCATGTCAGTCACCACACCTTCTTTAGAAAAATCATCTAGATCAAACATCATAAAGGCTTTCCGATCATAATCGCCGTTGCCGGTGAGATGTTTCACGCGGAGCAGCTGGTTGCTACCAAAATTGACAGCCGACTCAAATCCACCGTTCACGAATGCATCAGCAATGGGATAGATGGTATCCTGCACCAGATCCGGATTTGGCGCATTCGTATCTCCCGTTGGAACGGCATAGTAAACCACCGCGTTCACCATATGAATGACCCCATTGGTGGGCTCGAGGTTTGAAGTTGTTATCTGCCATTGTATACTGGTTCCTTCATTAATCAGTCCTATAAACGTACTGGTATGCGATAGATACATGACCTGACCGTTTTCTGTAGGATAAGCAATGGGACGATTGGCCGGCATCAGCTGCGGATCGGTAAAAATCACCCTTGCATTGACAATATGATAACGCAGCAGGTTGCGCAAGATAGGTAATGGCACATCAGAAACCGATGTGTAAGCATTGCTGCGCAAGTAGGCTCGGAAAGCCCGGTTGTTTGGAATGACAAACGTACGTGGATCGGCAGCGCTGTATAAATCCTGCAAACCGGCATAGCTAATCGCTTCTTGCAGGATACTCAAGGAGTCATTAGACTGGATATATTCCAAAGCAGAGACACCGAGCTTACCATCAACACCGGAAGGTTGATAGGTAAAATCTTCCTGAATCTCGCATCCGACCAGCAGAAACAACAGGCCGAAGCAACAGGAAACCAATCGAGTTATATTTTTTAGATAATGCATAATCATAAAATTTAGCAAACAAAGCCGTTGCTTCGCTTATTTGTAAAAGTCGTTTTGTTCGAGGTTTGGATTTCTATTGATGGCATCCTCATGTATCGGCCAAAAAATATTCCGTGCATCGGAAAGACCATTGATAGGCTGCATGGTTGCAATGGCGCGGCCTGTCCGCACGAGATCGAACCAGCGATGACCTTCGAAACAGAGCTCAATCGATCGCTCGTGTAGCACCGTTGCAACTAAATCACCATAAAGGCTGTTAGCCGTCGCCAAATCGAGTTCCGTAAGGCCGGCACGACGACGAATGCTATTGAGCAAGGGAAGCGCTAGATCGGCCTGGTTTAAGTTGGCGTGAGCCTCAGCCTTAAGCAGCATTATATCCGCCAAGCGCAGCAACACAATGTTATTTGATGAGGGATCTGCACTCTCGTCATTGAACCCTTCACCGAAGAATTTCCATATTTTACGGGGTTGCGCCTGTGTGGTATCCCATATGCTAGCACGTCGCAGATCACCATCCTCAAAAGAGTTACGGAACGCTTCACTCGGCACATAATCCGGATCGGACCCCAAAGCATATAGCACACGAAGGGAATTGGTTTGCACTTCGTTGTAGCCAACTTCGAATATACTCTCCGAACTGAGCCCAGCTGCAAAGATATCATTCCAAGCGCTCATGGCTACCAACGAGTATAGGGAGTTATCCAGCACGCGGTCGGCCGACGCTATCGCTTCGGTATATTTCTTACGCCACATATACACCTGTGTGAGCAGCGCATCTGCCGCTCCTCTCGTGATCAACACCCGATTGCGCTCTCCTCCGTAGCTCGCCGCACAGTTTGCAGAGGCAAAGAGCAGGTCTTCCTCAATCTGATCCAACACCGCTTCGCTCGCCGCTTTTGACACGAAAAGCTCCTGATCAATACTTTCGTAAGGCTCCAGCACCAAAGGCACATCGCCCCAGACACGTACCAGGTAAAAATAAGCAAGAGCACGGAGCGCACGCGACTGCCCCAATAATTGGTTACGCAAGGCACTATCCTCTCCTTCGAAAACCGTGGGCACATATTTGATGGCATAGTTTGCTCTGCTGATGATCACATACAGATTATCCCACCTCGCGGAGGTAATAATCGGCGTGAGCAGGTTCTGCTGCAAAGCAAAAGGGTCGCCGGCGTGGTTGGTCTGCACCGCATCCGCCCTTCCTTCGCCCCAATAGGCAAAATTGAGCCTAAAGGCCGACTGCACCCCACTGTAAATACCATAAACCCCGACCTGTGCATCGCTGGCAGTCTTGTAAAATCCGCCAGCAGAAAAACTACTGATCGGGTCTTTATCTAAAATCGAATCGGCACAGGAGCAGAGCATCACGATGCCCATACATCCGATAATACGTATTGCTAATTTTTTCATCTTCATTTTTTTTAGGTAGTTCCTTCCGGCACTCGGCATGTTAACAACCGCTCGCCGTTCCTTTTTTTGTATCCTACTATTTCTCATGTCGAATTGCTTTTAAAGGCCTATGTTCAATCCGAAAATAAAGGTCCGGCTCTGTGGATAAGAGCCTTCGTCAATCCCTACACGAAGACCCGAATAGGAATTGACATCCGGATCAAACCCGGTGTATCGCGTCCAAGTAATGAGGTTCGTTGCCGTAACAAAAGCGTCGACCTTACGCAGCCCTATGCGTTGCACCAGTGAAGAGGCAAATGTATAGCGGAAGTTGACATTCTTGAGTTTGATGTAGGAACCATCTTCCACCCAGCGGCTCTGTACACGGCTATCCGACTGCCTAGGATCATCTCGAACAGGCTTCGGAAAGTTAGTAACATCTCCCTGCTGCCGCCATCTTGTCAAGGCATCTGTCGACAGATTGTTGTAGCGGACAACGGAATTACGCTGGTGATTTATTTCGCTATATATATCATTGCCTGTAGCAAACTGAAAGAAAACATTCAACGAAAAGTTTTTATAGCTAAAATCGTTGGATATACCCCCAAAAAACTTAGGTTCTGCATAACCGATAATCTGCCTATCATCCTGATTGATGATATTGTCTCCATTGAGGTCGTGCCATATCGGGTCACCCCCTTGAAAAGCAGGACCCGAGGCGCCGTGGGTAACACTATTAACATTATCTTGATCAGAAGCGTAGACACCATCAAAACGCCAACCGTAGAACACACCGATAGGTAGGCCTTCTTGCAAGATATGATAGGTACCATTTTGAATATAGCCGTTGGTCAAGAGATTTTCGGGAAGGGAAGTCACCTTGTTCCTGTTCAAACTGATATTGAGGTTTGTGCCCCAACTAAACTTGCCCTGTAGGTTTTTGCTGCTCAGTAAAAATTCAGCACCTCTATTTTGTATAGAACCTATATTCTGCGTAATATAGCTGAAACCCGTCGTGTTTGGGATAGGCACATTGTACAAGAGATCCTTCGTGTTCTTCACATAGAAATCGGCATTCAATATCAAGCGGTTGGACAGAAAGGCAAGGTCGATACCGGCATTATACTGCGTGGTTGTTTCCCAAGTAAGCGCAGCATTGGGCATCACGGTTGGAACAGCTCCTGCGAAGTCCAAATAATTTCCGTCCAAACTAAATTCACCCTGTGCCGTATAATCGCCAATAGCTTCATTACCGGTCATCCCCGCACTGAAGCGCAACTTACCGTCACTCAGAAAACTCAGGTTGTTGATACCCGCCTCTTCGGAAAAGCGCCAGCCAACCGAAGCCGAAGGAAAATAACCGAAGCGCTGGTCGCGTCCGAAGCGAGAGGAGCCATCTGCGCGTAGGTTGACCTCGGCTAAATACCGAGACATATAATCGTAGGACACACGGCCAAAATAGGATAGCATGGCATGCTCCGAAGCAACATTCACTCCCTGGTTTGATATCACGCCTGCGGCATTCAGGGTACGGATGTTATCACTCGGAAAAAACATCCCATCCAGTCCTGTACGATCATAGCGCCATTGCTGAAAACTCATCCCGGCCACGGCACCAACATTGTGCCCCTCACCGAAGGTTTTATTATAGCTAAAGTAACTTTCATTACCCCAAGTCAGGTTTCCGGTAGAACGCACCGCTCCTGTATTGTAACCTTCCCGATAATCGAGCGTCGATGGCATAAACTCATCTTCCTTCATAGCGGTATAGTCAAAATTCAGGTTACTTCGGAATTTAAGGTCTTTTATAATTTTGTATTCCAAATATTGGCTACCGATTAGGCGATTACTTTTGTTCAGGTGTGTGGCATACAATGCAATACCGACAGGATTTCGACGACCAAGTGAATAGCCGTTTAAGGATCCATCGGGAAGATACATCGACATAATCGGCGGGCGAACGAGCAGTTCACGGATCACGCTGAGATTGCCGACACCACCGGCATTGATGCGGTTGTTTGTAGCGTTGGTAAACGATATGCTCTGCCCCACGGTGAGTTTGTCCGAAATATCAAAGTCCACGTTTAGGCGCGAGGTGATCCGCTTGTAATTTGAATTTAGGATGATACCATCTTGATCCAAGTAGGATGAGCTCCAAGCGTATCGGGTACTTTTATTGCCTCCACGCACCGAAAGATCCACTTTGTACTGTCCAGCAGGGCGCATAAGCTCTTCCTGCCAATCGACATCGCCATTGTTCATCGGGTTGAGCGAATCAATAATGGTATAATAAGGCTCTTCCGTTGTGCCCAAGTTGGTATAAGAATCCAAGATGAGCTGCCGGTACTGGCTTGCGTTGAGGACGCTGAGCTTCCTTGTAATCGCGCTTACGCCCGAGGTGACATTCAAGTTGACCTCCGCTTTCCCCTCGGCACCACGTTTGGTGGTAATCATCACCACCCCGTTCGCCGCACGCGATCCATAGATTGCCGTGGAAGCTGCATCCTTCAATATTTCGATGGAAGCTATATCCGTAGGGTTAAGATCGGCTAAGGGATTCAGTCCGAAATTTTCCGAACCATTGAGCGAGGACATCGAATTAGATTCTATAGGAATACCGTCCACCACAAAAAGCGGATTGTTCCCAGAATTCAAGGAAGAATTTCCACGCACTCGGATCGTCATCTCGCCGCCCGGCGCCCCGGAATTGGACGTCACCTGCACACCAGCAGCACGTCCCTGCAAAATAGAAATAGGATCTTGCAGGGTTGTTTTCTCAATTTCGTCTGCACCAACCGACACCACTGACCCCGTTAAGTTCCGCTTTTTCTGCTGCCCATAACCCACAACCACCATTTCCTCCAACACATTTGTGGACGGTTTTAACATGATGTTAATTGTTTGCTGCTGCCCGATGGTCACATCCTGCGCGACGTATCCAATCAAGGCCACATTAACCACCTCTCCTGCCTGCACACCTACAAGCGAGAAACGTCCACCTTCGCCGGTGCTCGTCCCACGACTGGTTCCCTTCACAAAAACACTCACGCCAAGTAGCGGCCGCCCACTGTCAGCATCCGTCACTTGGCCGGTGACCGTTCGCGTTTGCGCGAAAACATGATTAAACAACAAGAGATTTAAAACAAGAAAGACACAAACTCTTTCTAAAATCCTATTTCGTCTAGAAATAGGGTAAGCTCGGCTAGTAAGTACATTCATAACGTAAAAGATTTCAGGTTTTGTAATCCGTAGTATTCGTATAACCAAATGTAATATATTGCAACAATTTATGCAAATGATTGCATAAAAAATTATGAGCATTTAATTTTAAAAAACATAATCTAAAATCAACAAAAATAAGCCTATACAAGATTAAACCCTTAAAAATTAAAATATCAAGATAACGATATTGATGCGATAAAAAATTCTTTTTATGCAAACGTTTGTTACAAATAAATGGAGAAAAAGACAATTACTGGCGTACAGTAACGTAAAACGCAGATAAAACGAAAGAATCGGTAAAGATATCGCGTGGCCGGCTAAACGTAAACTAAAAGAATAATCCTATATTAGAGGCAAATTAAACGCTATACCACTTGTTATAGAGGAAGGGCAAGGCTAAGCAACGACTTATTTTCAGGGAACATGAAGCACAAAAAAGCTACACGCATTACCATCAAGGATCTCGCGCAAGAACTAAACTTATCCACTTCTACCATTTCGAGAGCATTGGCAGGCCATCCAGGCATCAGTGACCAAACGAAAGAACTTGTAAATGGGATGGCAGATAAACTGGGCTTTGCACCAAACTCTATAGCCTCAAGTTTCAGGAGCAAGAAAACGAAAGCAATAGGCGTGATTGTTCCTCGTATCGACATAGACTTTCATTCTCGAGTCATCAGCGGCATTGAAGAATTTGCATATAAAAGTGGCTACCATGTCACCATATTTCAATCGCAAGACTCCTACAAACGAGAAAAAGAGATTGTTAAAATATTACAGACCAAAATGGTAGAAGGCATTATCGTATGCTTGGCCATGGAAACGAAAAACTACGATCACTTCAAGAAATTGCTGAAGTCAAAAATCCCCCTGGTTTTCTACGATCGAACGCCCGACACGTTCGAAACCAACAAAGTCATGATCAACGACTTTGAATCGGCCTACCTAGCGACCGAGCACCTGATACAACAGGGAAAAACAAGACTTGCCCACATTGCCGGCAATCAATCTACGGGCATTTTCAGAAAACGACTGGAAGGCTTCAAGGCAGCGATCAGCGCCCATGGGCTTCCTATTTACGAAGAGCTTATCGTAGAGGCCCAGCACCTAAGCTATCAAGAGGGCGTAGACTGCGCGGTAAAAATCCTGTCCACTTCATTAAATCCGGACGGAGTCTTTTGCGCAAACGATTATACCGCAGCAGCGGTTATTCAGACACTGAACAAGAAAGATATAGCTATTCCAAAAGAAGTCGCTGTGGTAGGATTCAGTAATTATCCTATTTCCATGATCGTGGAACCACACATTACAACCATTAACGACCGCGCTTTCCAGATGGGAGAAGCCACTGGCAGGTTGCTGATTCAACAGATCGAGGAGAATGAAATCGATGTGATCGATTATCAGGTTATCACGCTAAAGACCGAACTTATCGTCCGCGAATCGACTATGGAACAGTAGTATTTACCGCTAGGTCTGGACTACATTTTTATCTTTCGCCAAGCGACTAACTTATAGCCACGAAAGGCATAAAAGATCAAGTAAACATAGCAGGGAACCAATACCCAGTAGGCCATTTTCAGCCCATAGACATCTGCGAAATAACCATATAGCAAGGGCATGATGGCATTTCCGCAAAGCGCCATAATGAGCAGTGAAGCTCCGATCTTGAGGAAACGCCCCAGGTTGGACAAGGCTAGCGGCCAAACACCGGCCCAAATCATGGAATTGGCAAAACCTAACAACACCACAAACCAAACGGATATCGATGTCTCGTGGCCTAAAACAGCGACACGCCCGTTTGAAAAAATAACCAGAAAACTAAACATTAATCCCGCAATTGTGCAAACCTTCAAGGCCAGCAACTGACTGATGAAGCGAGGCACACAGAGTATTCCCAACATGTATCCGATAATGGTCGCGCTGAGCGTATAAGACGGAAAAACCTTGGCCTCCAAAAAAGGAACACCTGTTGAAGACACATAATTAATGATGCTGTCTACCGCGATGACCTGTGATCCCACATGAAAGAAAATTGCCACACTCCCCAAGACAAGATGCGGAAAATCCAATACCGTTTTCTTGCCGGCATTCGACGAGGAAAGCTGCTCATCCTCGGTATCCGTATCGATTTCTGGCAATGGTGAAAACCGTACAAAAATCCCCAACAAGAGGAGAACAACAGCCACAATCGCATACGGCAACATCACCCGGGCAATAAGCGCATCCAAGGCATGCTCTTTGACTAGCCCCTCCATGGTTTTCAGTTGTTCAAACAGCGCATTATCCGTTGGCTTTAACACTGCAGCAGCAAACAACAAAGGCGCCACGATACCTGCAAACTTATTACATATCCCCATAACGCTAAAGCGTTGCGCAGCCCGCTCTTTATCGCCAAGCACCGTAATATATGGATTTGCAGCAGTTTGTAAGATCGCGAGGCCGACACCCAACGTGAAAAGGCCTGCAAGAAACAGGCCGTAGGTACGGCCGAGCGCCGCCGGCACAAACAACGCAGCACCAATTGCCATAACCCAAAATCCATACATTATCCCCCGTTTGAATCCAATCCGCTTCAGTATGTAGCCCGCGGGCAGCGACATTACTAAATATGCAATGTAAAAGGCGAAAGCAACGAGGTAGGATTCAAAATTATTGAGCTCACAAGCGATCTTGAAGTAGGGTATCAGAATGGCATTTATCCAAGTAACAAAACCAAAAATAAAAAACAACAATCCAATTATGGCAATAGATATAACGGTGTCTTTCCTGCTTAACGATGCTGCCGTAACGACGACTTGTTGCTGTTTCATTCTCCTATTCTTTGTTATTATCAACGACTGTTAGCGCACCACAACGCCCCATAGCATTGAAAGCCGCGAAGACAAGACCTTTTTGATAAGGCAGGGCAGCTTCGTAGATTGGGCTATTTGCCGTTGGCGACTTGCCATCTGTTGTATACCGAATAAAGAATCCCGGCAATTCACAGTTTGCATATACGGATCCTTCACTAATTTTAACCCCAACGGATGGAATACGATAGTTTACGCCGCTCGTTACATGATCTAATTTCGGCAGCTCCTGTTTGCCCACAACACTATAAAAATTTGCAAGGGACTGATCAAACTGCTTCCGATATCTTGTAGAATCTGCTTCTGCTTCCCAAACCGCCTCTTTTGCCCAAGCCTTTTCAGCAAAGGCCAATAACCTCGGAAAGAGGAGATATTCCATTTGTGTGGGCGTTTTCACCGTTTCGGACCACAATAAAGCTTGTAGCCCAACAATGTTGCGCGCCCCCTCTTCCGTCAGCTTTTCAGCCCCTCCTAACGTAGCCGCGCTTAATGGACGATCCAAATAGTTCAACTGCTGATTCTTGAGGTAATTGTAAGGAATAAAGCTAAAGAGCTTATCCAGTCCGATAAAACCACCCCAGTAAAATCCGGGCTCATCAAACTTCTTATAGTAGGCCATGTCCATATAGAAATTGCTAACAAAAGAAAGCACTACTTTATAGCCCGCATTCGCCAATCGATACGCTAAATCTTCATTGCCCAAGAGATTATTCCATACATTGAGGTGAATATTATGATTTTTGAAATTCTCGTTGGGCATCCATTTCTTTTTACCGTTTGCATCTGCGACTTTATGTAGCCCCACCTCTTCCCAACCGGTCATGTAGAGATTGCGTTGTGCTAAAATCTCCTGTGCTCTTCCGAAGTAATAATCCCAAAGATCATCAGCGCTTTGCACCTTAGCATTGGAATGTTTCAATTTTTCCAATGCAGGCGATCTCTCCCATACGCCCTGTGGCACCTCGTCACCTCCCAGATGTACCGTTTCCAATTTAATGCCTGCCTCTTGATACATGGCCAATAACTCGTCGACGACCACCTCCAAAAAATTATAGACAGAAGGCAAGGACACGTCCATCACGTTATCGTTCCACTTCTGTACCGAACGGTACACCGAACTATCACCTGTATCGCGCAGCAAATACTTTCGAGCCTCCTGCATATCTCCTTGCTCAGCATATTTCTGATAGCGGTTCTCCATAGCTTGAATAGCGGCTCGAGCATGTCCTGGAGTCTCAATTTCCGGAATAATATCGATCTGTCTCTCCTTCGCGTAGCGTAAGAGTTCGATAAAATCAGCCTTTGAATAATGCCCTGACCCCGGAAGCTCGTCTATGTAGGGTCCAGAGCCGTATGAGGGAGGCAAACGCTCGCCCGAGCTGCCCTCGAGGTCTCCCCGCCTACCACCTACTTGGGTGAGCTCTGGCAAAGGAGGAATTTCCAAACGCCATCCTTCATCATCGTTCAAATGGAAATGGAGCGTATTCAACTTATAAAGCGCCATAAGATCCAATATTTTCTTGATCTGCTCCTTGGATTGGAAGTTTCGTGCCACATCAAGCATCAACGCCCTGCGCCCAAAACGGGGCGCATCGCTGATGGATACACAGGGAAGCAAAATCGAAGTAGCTTTATTCAACTTTTGCGTATAGATCATGGATTTAAGACTCTGCACCGCATAAAAGGCTCCTTTCCGATGAGATGCATAAATATCAACACCATCGGACTTCACTTCTAGCCGATAGGCTTCTTCGCCTAGGCCATCCACCTTATGAAGCACCAGGCCATACTTTGGCACATTCTTGTCTTTGGCCAATAGCGGAAAACGGGTTCCTAACAATGTATAAAACATGTCGTTCAACTGATGTGCCTCTTGGGCAAACGCAGGGTCGGAACAAACAAAAGCTCGATCGAAATGATAAGCCCCGCTTTTCGGGGTGTAGTGTTGGGGAGACGGAAACACCGACGGCAAAATTTCGGAATTATCGGATGGCAGGCTTTCGTTTTTGGCGAAAAGCCTAGCGGGCGTCATCTCAAAATCGCCACCCACGCGAAAGAACTTTCTGTCGTCCGCTGAGGCAAGAACTTTTACCTTCGGCAGGGGCTGCATATGCCCATTCGCCCACTTGATGTAAAACCCCTGTGGCGCGTCGTTTATATTGACCAACCAAGAAGCCGAGAGCATATTGTATCGAACGCTATCTCCCGGTTTCAACGCATGCATTTTCTCTTTTGCCTGCAACTTAAAAGAGTCGCCATTAAGATGAGTGATCGTCAACGATTGTTCCTGATTTTTAGGGCTAATGATACGGATGAAGTTAAAATAGATCTCCCAATCACCATGTAACGTCAACGAACTATTATTCTTGAGCTGCAAAACCGACAAGGCCTGCTCTTTTCCCAAGTAATTGTTCTCCAAAGGTTGCCAACTAACCTCCAGCGCAAGGGTATCACGCTGTTGACATATCCCGCTCTTGCCAAGCAAAAGCATGATAAACAAAAAGTAGATCGCCTTCATTCGTTTATTCATTTATTTGTTTCTTGATAGTCGTGCATGCAAAATTTTGATCTTGCTGTTTCTTAATTCATTCTCCTGTTGCAACTCTGCAGGATGCAGAACGGCACTGTTCAACTGCACAAACCGCTTGTCGAGGCTAGCCGTATCCAATCGTTCCAGTCTTGCTAGAATATTGGGAATATCATTGTCGCTAAAACTGGCAGCATTAACATCACGTTCGATTGCTGCATAGTGCAGATATTGCAGCCGGATATCAGCCATTAATCGGTAATGCTCAAATTCATCTTGATTCACCTTCACCTTCATTTTGCGCAATGTTTCCGAGACCAGAGTAGCACTGTCTACCAAAGCATCTAGTGAAACGTCGGCTGAACTGATCGTTCCTTGATTGATCTCATACGGTATAGCCTTCAAGACTTCCCAAAATCGCCTTGACTCCTGCCGGGACAGGCCATAGGTTTTCTCTGCGTATTGCTGCACAAAATCCACCGTCTGCAAAGGCTTTGGGTTCTTCAACGCTTCAAAATAGGCTGCAATCAACATATTAAAGCCCGAAATGGGGTACACCCGCCTTATGGTGTATAGGTCTACGATATCGCGAGTTGTTTCCCAAACAGGGGCATAAAGCCCCGAGGTAGACCAAGAAGTCATCACCATACCTTTGTAACCGAACTGCCTTGCGAGTGGTACAAAATCCCGGATGTTGGAAAAATGTTTATCCCATTGAGTCAGGAAATAATTATCTGGATGGCTTCGAATAGAGGGCGCTCCCCATATCTCAAACCCGCTCTTCAACAAATTATCATGCTTTCCGAACATATTAATGTCCCAACCATAATTCCAGTCCACAAAAATTGTTTCCTTCGGTAGCCCCTGCAGGGCGTCAGGATATTTCATGGCGATATCTGCCCATAACACCGGTCTCTTGCCGAGGCTCACGACGATATCGCAGAGCAGTTTGATATAATCACCATACAGACGACCTTTACCCACAGCCGCGACTTTCTTCTTCGAGGCCTCAGAGTGTCCCAAAAGATAAGTTTCATCTCCCCCTATATGAATATAATTCGAGGTATGGGTAGACACAAGATCCTTATAAAGATCCATGAACAGCTCTTTAGCAAGATCTTCTTTTAATGGGTTGATCTGCGAATAATCTTTTTGATCTTCACGCAGCTCTTTGTACCTGAAATGGCGAAGGATGTATTCAACATGGCCAAAACTCTGCTGCAGCGGTATCACGTCTAGCTGTATCTCTTTGCAATAGTTGATAAATTCTTTAATCTCCGCTCTGCTGTAGGCAAAACGATTGGCAATCAAAGGATGCTTTTCGAATGGATAAGTAGCCTCCCATTCCATGATCAACGTGTTAACACCGTGTTGTGATAGATTCCTTGCAAAGAGCTTTAGCGTGCTCATCGGCATCACTTGGATACGCAAATCCAAATGAAACCCTTTTACGGCAAAATCTTGATCTGGACTCTTCTGTGCCATTGTTGCGCTGAGGCTTAAAAGCAACAGCATGCAGGCAAACAGTAACGCGCGTATAATTTTATAAGATTTCATCATTTTACAGTTTTAATCCCATTGCATACTTCTTTAGAAAAGTAACAAAGTCGACATTCAGTTAGCGGCACGGTAACGTTACCGTAAATTATCCAAAAAAAGAAGGGGCAACAGCTCCTCCATAGCTTCGGTAACGTTAACGAAGGTAAATAAAAGCTTTTATGATTGCAAGAAAAATCAGGAAAGCTTTTATTTCTAATAAACAATTCTTGTTTTCAACCGAAGGTTACCTGAGCAGACTAGTTCTGGTAACCTTTCAAATTTTCCTTAGTCAGCAAATCGATCGGCATATAGTTAAGCTGCTTCATATCCACCCCATAAATCAATTTATTGTATAGCGCATTAATAGCACGATAACCTTGTTCTGCTGGTTTTTGGCAAATCAAGAAGTCGATAACATCATGCTCCAGATAGCGTACATTCTCAGGAATAAAATCATAGCCGATCAAAATCTTATGCGCTAAGTCATGTTCTTCCAAATAGCGAGCTACCGATGCAACGCGTGAGTTTGTAACGAATATGGCTTGGATTTGCGCTTCTTCTTTGAGCAAATCATCCAAGGCTGCTGCAATCGCCGAGTAAGCCGTGTCACGTATGTCCACTTTATGGATGCTACGTTCCAGTCGATTTATAGAAAAATACGCGCGCAAGCCTTCCTCCTTCCTCAGCAAGTGATGATGCGCGTCCATTTCCTTCGAAATATTGATCAGTAAAATATCGCCCTCGGGCGCTAAATAACGTAACAGATGTCCAGCCATTTTTCCACTTTGGTAAAGATCTGGACCGTAATAACAGCGCGTTTCGCGCTCGGGCATATCAGAGTTGATCAGCACATAGGGGATCCTCGTTCGATCACATGCATCTAGAAAAGCCTCTGCACGATCTACAAACATGGGCGCCAAAATAACCGCATCGAAACGTCCTTCAAGCACGTTGCCAGCTTGTACATCAAACGTAGCTGCATCATCTTGATCAAACAAAAATTCCTGAACGACGATACCATACTGTGCAACCTCTTGTGCGGCATTCCGCACACCTTGAAGAGGCAGCTCCCAAAAAGCAGATGCTTCAGACGCCGACGGAATCAACACTGCAATACGCATCTTCTTGTTGGAAGACAATCGACGGGCAAAGATATTAGGCTGGTAATCCAGCTCTTTTATAATCGCTAGAATTTTTGTTTTTGTGGCCTGCGAAACGCCTGTTCTATCATGCAGCACACGGTCGACCGTAGCAATGGAAACCCCTGCTCTGCGCGCAATCTCTTTAACGCCGACTAAACTTCTTTCCTGTCCTTCATCCATATAATAGTACATTTCTAAATCTTAATATCTTTGTTTTTATATCTAATGTCACCATTCACGATAGTCATGGCTATATTGATATCCGCATCAAACAAGACAACATCCGCATCTTTACCAACATCCAATGTACCCTTTCGATCTAATAGCCCAGCAATACGTGCAGGTGTCTCAGTCATCATCTTGACCGCATCCAGCAAAGGCACCTCACCTTCACGCATCATGGTACGCACCAATCGGTTCGCCGTGGCCACACTGCCGGCAAATGCGGTACGATCGGGTAGCTTGGCCACCCCATCTTCCACAATGACACGCAGCCCCGTGCGCTCATTCCCCAACACACTTTCACGAACATCCATTCCAGCCGCACGCATGGCATCGGTTACCAAAGCGATCCGATCGGGACCTTTGATTTTATAGATCAGCTTCAACAATGGCGCTGGCACATGAACACCATCCGCTATAACTTCAACATCCATTTCATCGATCAAATAACCCGCTTCGACGGTTCCTGCAATACGGCGAGCGTCTTTCCGTGTGACACTAGACATCGCTGAATAGAAATGGGTAGCAAGGCTGTAACCCACGTTAAAACCGGCCAAAGCTTCATCATAAGTTGCATCGGTATGTGCTAGGGCAAGCAACTTTCCACAGCTTTTCACATAACGACCAAACTCCAGCGCTCCAGGCAGTTCCGGCGCCGCACTCCAACGGGCAATATCATCGGAATAGGCCATAATCTTCCTATATTCTTCCGGATCAGGATTGCGGATGTAGGCTGGATTCTGCGCGCCACGTTGATTAAGGGCAAAATAAGGACCTTCCAAATGTACACCAATAAACTCAGCACCTTTCGTATTGCATTTTTTTGCTTCCGAATAGGCGTCCAAAATACGAAAAAGGTCGGCTAGCTCACTGGTCAAGGTAGTCGGACTCAGCGCTGTCGTTCCAAATTTCACATGCGTTTCAGCTACCTGCAGAAATGCGTCAACGGTACCGTCCATAAAATCTGCTCCGCCCCCACCATGCACATGCAGATCAATAAATCCGGGAGCAATAAATAATCCATTTGCATCTATCCGCTCCACATCGTCACCCCATTCAGCTATACAACCGGGCGATACAATTTTGCCAGACATCATTCCAATGGAAGCCTGTTCCAGCACTCCCTGTGCGGCTAATAAACGTCCATTAAAAATAATTTTTTTAGTCATCATAAATCCGGTAACGTACACGAAGATAGTAAAAATGAAAAAAAACGCGCATATAATCGTTAAAATAGCATTTTCGTTTTTGAGGCTACATGGTAGCTACAGTATCAGCAAATATCGAACTATCCTCGCATTGCAAGGGCTTACAACCATGTATCCGCCAAATTTCACCTGTCCTATCTTAACAAAACGTCAAAACGAAATGTTGTATCTGCACAATAAACCTTTCCAATGCCATTGGGCGATGACTGACTGGACGCCCCTGCCGCAACAAATAAATGTTTTACACAACAGCGCATATGACATCTCAATCGTCGGTCGAAAGATGGGCAAGCATAGCTGTATCTCTACAAAAATTTAAAAAACACGACAAGAAACCACATTTTTACCGCTATCCTATACTACAACGATTTTTAAGACATCCTTAATGATTACCTTTGCAAAAACGTTAAACCGTGTTAAGCAAAAGCAAACCATTATTCTACTTAAGGATTTTCGTAACAGGAACATTAATAGCTTCTTTCATTTTCCTTAGCTATTTATTTGTACGGCAATATTTAGCATTTGAAAAATTGAGCGATCACGTCACAGCTGCAAACAGCTACAGTGAAGATCGATCTACAGCTCTTTACGGGTTATTTGTAGAATACAGCGAAGCTGACAATCTATTTCGACTTTTCACGACTAATTTCGATATGGAAACCTATGATCGCTATAATAGCAAGCTGGATGACATTAAAAGAACAATCGATTCGCTTTCCAATCTCCCTGAAGCTTATGACAAGATTGTTGGAGATCTCCAGACACTCGAAGAGAAAAAAGCGACCGAACAGGAATTTATCCAACTTAGAAAGACAATTAATGATCTTGTATTTCTTTCACAGGATTCACTAAAGATTTTACAGGATGTTAATCAATGGTCTGTCCCGCGCACCAAGCGTATCAGCACCGATTCCATCGTCAGCCGTATCCTAGCCGATACCGCCGCGCAGAAAATAACCCTGGATACGGTAGTTCGCAAAAAACAAGGACTTCTGAAAAGAATATTCAAAGCACAGGATGAACTCGTGGTTTCCAATTCCGTGACGCAGTATTTCAACAACAGCCAAATTGATGCAATGTACCGGAATATTGAAAATCTGAACAACGAGCAGCAACGGATTTATACACGTGGATCGGGTATACTAAAAAATCGATTCCGCGCATTGATCCACAAGGAACGTCAAGTTATCCAGGCGAACTATCGCTTACTGAAGGATCTAAGGAACGGCATCCAAAATCTGAAAGAACAAAATGTCGAGCAAACCCGAATGTTCGACAAAAAAGGTATCGCAGCGCATAGGGAGAACAGCCAAGAATTCAAGGAGCAACTTATCGTGGCTCTTAGTATTATGCTGGTCATGCTACTGCTTATCTTTTTTTATCAATCCAATGCAAGTCGGTACCAAAAACGATTACGCCTTGAAAAAGAATATGCAGCGCGCATAGCCGAAGAGAAAACAAGTATATTATCCAATGTAAGCCATGAAGTGCGCACGCCAATTTCATCTCTCCTTGGTATCATAGAGGTGCTTAAAAGTGAGCATAATGATCATCAGTCTGGCGCAAACTACCTTGATGCTGTCGTACAGGAGATTACCATGATAAATAGCTCCATTAATGACATACTGAACCTTAGCAAGCTGGAAGCGGGTAAATTAGAAGTGAAGAATGCATATTTCTTCCCACATCGCGTTCTACTCGATACATTGAAACTTCACCGTCATCAAGCGCAAAAGAAAGGCTTATCTCTGGAAGAAAACATTAACATAGAAGAGGGCATGGAAATTCTGGGAAGCGCCTTCCGAATTAAACAGATCGCCTCCAATCTTCTTTCTAACGCTATTAAATATACCGAAAAAGGAACAATATCGCTCACGGCCGATCTCGTTAACGTGGATAAACAGCAAAAACTAGTGATTAGTATTCACGATACTGGCATAGGCATATCAAGAGAGGATCAACGTCACGTCTTCCGCAAATATTACATGACCGGCTCCGAAGCCAAATCGAGTTTCGGCCTCGGGCTATACATCTCGAATTTATTTGCCAAGCAACTTGATGGCCGGATTGCTGTAGAAAGCAGTTTAGGTAAAGGCTCCACCTTCCGTTTAGAAATCCCGTACCACAACTATCGCAATGCAGGCTCCAAAGAACGGCAATACACTTTAGCCAGCCTGCCCAGCACCCTCAACATTGCCTTTATCGACGACAACGAGATCAACTTGATGTATCTCAAGCATCGTTTTGCAAACCTACCGAATCAAGTATCATTTTTTACTGACCCCGCAGAGGCGATTGCACATGTAAAAGTAAACAATGTGGACGTTGTTGTCACGGACATGCTGATGCCTAACATGAATGGTTGGTCAGTTTTAAGCAGCATCAGGAAGGATAGCGCTGATGTCAACGTATTCCTTTGCACGGCGGACACAGAAAATATAGAAGCCTATAAAGGCGACTGCACCTTTCAGTTTGACGGCACCTTGACCAAACCCTTGAACGAACACGAGTTCATATCCAAATTATTGGAGACGAGAATTTTCAAAAACCCCTTAAAAATGTTCAATACGGATTAAGCCTTTCGCTAAACTTGTCGTCAAACAATAAAAAGAACCAACTATATGTCAAGAAACATTTTATTTTACGCAGCACCACTATTTCTGTTCTTCATCGTATCCTGCGGAGCGATGAAATACCAAATGATCAATGCGGACATGAGCAGAATAAGCCTTGGCATGCAGCAAGACACCGTTATTCAGCGTATCGGCAAGCCAAATCATATCGTTATCGCTCAAAAGACGGAAGAAGGGGAACTAGAGGTTTATGAATACCTTCGCAGGGAACTAAATCTTATCACCGAGAAGCATGAAGACCGTCCGATATGGATTTATTTCATTGACAAAAAGGTAGTTGAATGGGCTCCTGGAGAAGATTGGCAGATGGGTAATGCGATGACGCAGAGCTGGCTAGAACGTTATAAACAACGGAAAAGATAATGCAGACAAAACGCGACAGGCGGTACGTAGCTAATGCAACCCAATACCACCTGTCGCGTTTTGAAACAACTTTTTTAAACCATGAAATTAGGAAATCCAATTATCCGTGAGCGCCTAATCGACGTCTTCTGCCAGTAGAAATTCCTCAACTTTTTCAACCATCTCCAAGCTTCCCATAAAACAGGCTGAGCGTTGATGAAGCGTCTTTGGTTCTATATCCAAAATGCGCTGTCGCCCATCTGTTGCTTTTCCACCAGCCTGCTCTATAATAAAGGCAATAGGATTACACTCATACATCAACCGCAGTTTTCCGTTTGGATGGGTAAAGGTCGCAGGATATATAAAGATCCCACCCAACAGCAGGTTACGATGAATATCTGCCACCAACGACCCAATATAGCGTGAGGTGTATGGCCTATTCGTTGATGCATCTTCCTCTTCACAATACTTAATGTATTTCTTAACACCAGACGAAAACTTTCTGTAATTACCTTCGTTAATGGAGTAAATATGTCCTTTGGTTGGAACCTTCATGCAAGGATGGGACAAGCAGAATTCACCAATACTGGGATCAAGCGTAAAGCCATTCACCCCTTTTCCGGTTGTATAAACAAGCATGGTGGAAGATCCATACACGATATACCCTGCTGCAACTTGTTTGGATCCTTTTTGAAGGATATCCTCCATCGTTGGCTTACCACCTAAAGAATCACGCCTGTAAATAGAGAAGATCGTTCCCACAGAAACGTTCACATCAATATTACTGGAGCCGTCCAATGGATCGATACACACAATATACTTAGCGTTCTTTGAAAACTCCCAATCAATATCGACAGGAAGCTCGTGCTCCTCAGACGCTACCACACAACATTCCCCTCCACTTTGCAGAGCTCGAATAAACTGCTCATCGGCGTATACATCCAGCTTTTTTTGCCCCTCACCCTGCACATTTACTTGTCCGGCGTCCCCTAAAATATCCACGAGTCCAGCTTTATTCACTTCTCGATTAACTACCTTTGCGGCAATACCTATATCCCGCAATAAACGGGACAACTCTCCCTTGGCATATGGAAAATCCGCCTGTTTTTCGATAATAAATTGTCCTAAGGTTTTAAATGTAGCCATGGGTTAGTCGTTTTAATCTATGTAATTATTTAAAGATAAGGTTCAAAAAAAAGAAAACCATCCTGTGCTGTCGAAAACAAAGAAGAGGATTCCGCTATTCGACTGAAACTTCTACTTTCCCCGAAAAGATACGCTCTGGATCTCCAAAAAGAGCCAAACTTTCGATCATCACACCCAAATTAGGTCGAACCACACGCCGAAATCGCCTCTTCCCGTTGACAAAAACCACAATAGACTTCCTATAATCGACCTTATCTAAATAAATTGCAATCTTACCATCAACCTGCCCACGGATCGTTTTTGTGGTTACATGGTAAACATTACCTTGCTTTACCAAATGAAAGAGCAGTCTACCATCTGCACTATGCAAATGATCCAGACGCACATAACCGAAGCCTAGACGGTACGCACCATCTATTGGGTAATACAAAAATGAAAGCGTATCTGGATAAATCTTGCGCGTATGTTGCGACAGCCAAGAAGAAACATCCTTATAGTCGATTCCGTGTCCCCGCCCCTTCTGCACGTTCACAACATGCTTAAATTGACCGGGATTAAAAAGCGATGCACTATCCAATCGACGTCTCCAATCCAATCCCATTTGATTTCGGCCAAAACCCCTATCGTCCTCACCAACTTCAATGCGAATCGCTGTATTACGTAAATTCTCTATTGGTGCCGCCTCAGCTGTTTCGGGACCAGCCATAGGACCTATTCCGGCAAAATAATCTGCGTAGAAAGTGCCCATGCGAAAACTACCGTAGCCGCCTTCTGAAATCCCAAGGATATAGGTTCTATTTGGGTTAACTTCTTTCGATAGCGCGGCCAATTGCCACGCCCTCAACCAAGCCATTTGCTGTGGCTTCAAATACCAACGTCCTTTTTTATCATTGGCCATCCTAGGTACGAAATAATAGCTTGGTGCATCCGCATAACGTCGACCGAGCATTTTCGCAGCACGCCATTCTTCCGTATTAAAATCTGCTCCCCAAGCTGTGGAAGCAGAAGGGTCACTGCCGCCACCATGCAAATTGATAAAAAACGGGTATCCAGACAGCGGACGACGCCCTTTCGTGAAGGTCTCCACTTTCATACGTTCATCCGAGGGCAATTCCCAAATAAACTCTTTACCCAAACTATCGGCAACCATAAAACTTGACATTCGCGCTTGATTCGCGACCACCCAAAGCGACCACAATTTCGATTTGTTTTCTTCCAAATCACTAGTCTTAACCCATTGCCGATAATAGCTAGCAGACAGCTCGCCTAACCGCTCTACTTCCAAGTTGCGCAGAAAAAAACTCTTGACATAGGCAGTATCCGCTACTTGCGGAGACATTACGCCCAGTCTCTTATCCCGATGATTCGACATCAATAAACCCGTTAAAAAAAAGCACTGTGTTATTAACAGAAGAGCAACAGCCATTTTCTTTTTCATCTTCAAAACATTATTTAATTGATCTGCGTACAAACTTGGTAATTATAAACATATTATTAATATACAAAAAAAGAACAACCGATTGCGTAAAATTAAACAAAACAAAATTTCACAAAGAAAACAAAACAGCAAAACAAATAACCAAAGAGCTAATATCAGCAAACAAAAACACACAAACAACAAAAAATTAACATCAAAAACTTATGTTTTAAAAAAAATTTATATATTTAAAAAAACAAACAGAAACGAAACCATTATAACACATTCATATACCTCCTGACAAGGGAAGGCATATGCATATTTATTAAACATCTTGAGTTCACCTGCATCAAAATGCTCAAAAACTAAGACTATCGAAACAGAATAAAAAACTAAACACTAAACAGTTACACAACAACCTCTTTGCTAAACAAAATTATGAGAGAGAAAAAAAACATCCCTGATAGCGGACGTATTCGAGATAAGGCTCGTTCGCAGGAGAAATTAATCCAAAGCATAGGCGATATATTAATTCGTAAATCATATGCTGAATTAAACATCAGTACTGTTACGAAGATATCGCAGCTAAATCCTAAGCTCATCTACCTTTACTTCGAAAACCTAGAAGGGCTTATAAGGACGTACTTAAATCGTAAGATATCGCAAAAGGAGAATGCCCTACGCTTAGCTGAACACATGGCTTCCATTCCGCATCAAGTTGTTGATGAAGATATCTTTTCTTTACTAGAAATTCAATTCGAGAAAATAACGCAAGACCCTGAGTGGAAAGGCATTTTGCATTGGGGAATGTCCTGCAAAAATGATCTCACCTTGCCATTGTTGAAGCAACACGAGAAGACACTTAACGTGGTTGTGGAGATCTTGAAAAAAAACAAAAAACTTGCGGAACATATCGACCCTGTCCTATATGCACTACTAGCAGCAGGCACCACATTCATCGCAATAAATTCTCGTCTCAAAGACGCAAAATTGTTAGGACTTGATTTAAATGACGAACAGACAAAGAAACGGATCAAAGACACACTAGAAAGAATTTTAATCAAAAGTGGTTAAATAGCGGTGCGGATGTTTTTAGAATTTTTGGAACGGTTTGCTGATAACACCGTTCACTACATAAAAAGATTATTATGCAAAGATCTCCTTATATATCCGCATTTATTCTACTATCTAGTTTGACAAGCAGTTGCCAAGTTGCCGACCTCGTCTTTCATACGGGAACTTGGTCAGGAGTAATCCTTGTAACTGCATTCAGTGTAGTTATTATATGGATCATTGTACGCCTCATGGGCAAACGTCGTAGAAATGATTGGACGAAACCGTAAAATCAACCACATAGCAACGAGAAAACGGTTAAATAACGAAAAGCAACGTTCACAGCAATAAAATCTTTACATAAAAGAGATGCATTAAAAAAACGTTGGACACGTGATTACCGCGCGTCCAACATCAAGCATTATCGTTACACAATCCATTAGTAGCCAAAAGCACGAAATTCCGCCAAATGTGTACTTGTAACTGTGCTCACCCTAGGTTCCACAATCATTATGCGGACAAATCTCGTTTTCACTGGAACAATAGCGTAATCCTGCCAAGTTGCCGGATTGTCATCAGATATAAATGTTAAATTTTGTGCTACGGAAACCCAATCATTCCCATTATTCGACACCTCAATATGGAAAGTCCTGAATCCGCCACCGGTGTTATTATGCCTTCGAATCATACCAATTTGTGACAACACCTTCTCGGATCCAAAATCGATACTGAACCAATGTGGAAAAACAGGGTTACTACCACTTGACCATGTTGAATGCCAAAAGCTGTTAATATTATCATCAATTAGAGAAATTGCCTTACCGTTAGCTGCACCTTCTTGTGTTTCTACCGACGAAACCTGTGCTGTCCACTCATTTTTAGGCATTTCCGTAGCAATAACTTCTTCGATAACAATAGCATAACCTTCTTTCCCTGTGATCGTAGCCGTTACAGGCGTCATTTGACCTGCAACATTAAAAGAAATCAATTCCGACCGATCTGTATTTGACAAGGTCGTCGATCTCGCCTCTCCGTTGACAACATAGTCGATCTTGACACTAATAGGTTCTTGTATATCATTTGTCCATTGCACATTACCCGTCTGACCTCTTAAAAAATACTTAAAAGAAGGTAAAAGCCGTTTAAATTGTAGTGCTCCCGGCTTGCTGCTTTTCATAGCACTCCCTACACGATCAAGCTCATTATCAATAACCTGTATCGTAAAATCAACAGCAACCGTTTCATCAAGCAATCCGTTAACTTCAACTGTTGCACCTCCCCGGCCACGACTTTCCACGGCATGCTGCTCTCCATCCAACGAATACCCGATGGTGTAAGTAAATTCCTTATCTGTTTCTGTATCGGGGAATACAAAACGGACGCCCCCTTCAATTTCACTCACGATCATTTGTTGAACTTTGAAGTCACTTTCAAAGGGTCTGCTCTGTACTTGAAAACTGGTTGCCTTCGAAGCCGTATTGTCTTCGGTGTAATACACTACATCAAACGAATACGTCGCAATCTCTTCAACGGGGATCACTGTTTCTACGTCAAATGAATCTACACGTAACGATTTAAGCTGCCCTGCTTCTCGATATGTAATCATCGCTCTGCTCACGCGATCACTAATCTGAGGCCAATAAATTTCAATCTGTTTATTAAAAGCCGCTATGACCGTTAGATTCGAAGGTCTCGCTGTAGGACGGGTTTCCGCCACCACCACTTCTCCTTGTTGCATAGGCGGAAAAATAAGCGCTTCCTCTTTACACGAAGCTATGCTAAAAATCATCAGGATCAATAACAGCAACAGCGTACTATCATTTAATTTCAATGCTTTCATAATCAACTATTGTTAATCAACTAAAAATTCCGATTCGAATCTGCCAAGAAAAACCTGTCCTTCGAGGTTCCAGGTGTCTTGGGTTTGCAATTGCATCCAGTAAAAAATCTGTGTAAATACGTCTGTCGATTGGAACAGCACCGCATTCGGATCGGCAAAAGGCATGTCATTGGCAGAAATGATCTTTCTGGTGACTCCTTGAGCTGCCACTGCAGGCTTTCCAGAAACCCGATTCTCAAACTTACTATTTACCAATTCATCCATCGGCCAATATCCCACCAAACGACTATCCTGCAACGCAGTTGCCGGCAAGCCTATTCGATTTGCGTTTTCCGCCACTTCACTATCCGATAGTGCCTTATTCCAAATATGCACATCGCACATCTGCATATCTATCGGCAGTCCACTAAAAATGTAGGGAAAATACCCAAAAGTCAATCCCGTGGAAGAAGCAAGGTTAGCCATGTTCAGGCTTTCATTTGAAGGAGAAGCCACCAACGCACCATTGACATAAAGCTTTGCAGTAGGAACATTGTTCACTTTCAGCAAAACAGCGGTAATATGCGCCCATTCTCCGGCAGAGGATACTGTCCCCATTCCACTTTCGATCTTCGTTGCCCCATCAGCGGCATAAAAAGTTAGTCCCGCGCCACTCTTAAAAAATGCCCAACCGGGTGTTTGACCCGTCCGCTGCGCATTCTTGCCTAAAAACGGCGTATTGAGTGCATATGCATAACCTCCCTGTACGGCATTCATTTTAATCTTCGCCTCTACGGTTAATTCTCCCGTATAGGCCGCGTTATAAACCTTTTCAGCGTCGTTATCAACAGGATTATTTCGACCTCGAAAAGCAGATGCCCCATAGTAAGCATAGCTCGGTTGAAGAGGGTCGAAAAAGCCAAAGAAACGCAAAGCTTCCATCTTGTCCGCAACGAGCTCCAAGCTTCTAAACCTAGGATTTTGAAAAACTGCAAATATATTGCGCTCTTCCGCACTATCTCCACCATAGGAATTTTCTATCCCTCCATGGTTCGACGTAATGACAACCAACCAATCTTCAAATTCAAAATTTTCACGAGCTTTCATTGCCGCCAAAATCTCTCCAATATAGCCATCCACTCGATTTAAGGCATCTACATAACCACTGTTGTCGGCAGAAAAACCACCTATTTTTCCCGCCTCCAGCACATCGGTAAACTGTAGGATCAAGACATCGGAAATTTTAGTATCCAGAAGCCCAACAGCCAAATCTTTTACCTCTTCGTCGGAAGTTGCTTGATGGCTTTCGTTCGCACTAACCAATAACCGATCACTAATCCCAGCATTGCGAGCAACGGCATAAGTGCGCAAGCTAGGAGCCAACGTAGCCATGCGATATAGCATTGATGGATAACCTGCAGTATTGGCATGATGGTCATTCTCGTCCGGCTTTGGGATGAAGGAATCATCCTCAATATGATGCGCGCTAGAAGAGACGCCACTCATCATCGTCATCCAACTGGCAGCGTCGCCAGTATTCTCATCTGCCAACGCATCGAAAGTATACTTACTAGTCGCCAGCATTGCCTCAATATTCGTCGGCATCACCTCTTTTACGACCGTTCCTACCGCACCATCCACCGAGATAAAGAGGACTTTTCTCCGCATCTCCATAGCTCGTCCATCCTCCTGTTCTTCAAAAATCGCGGGCGGATTTTCATATTTTGTGCAAGCTACATGCCCCAAGACTAACATGAGCATAACCATCAAACACGGTTTATTTAAGATTTTTATTTTCATAATCCTTCGCTTTAAATATCGTAAAACACCCCAAGCTCAGCCAAGGCGACATGCACCTCTCCACCTAGATTTGTCTGTGCAAATTCAAAGCGGACATAGCGAGACTCCACTATGTTCGGGAATGCAAACTCCCGTCGTACATTACGCTGCGCAGCAGATTCGCTGCTCTTTGCCAGCTCATACTCTCCCATTTTTGTCCAATTCGACCTATCGTTGCTTATGTATACATTAACCCGAGGTTGGTAAGTATTTCCCTGTCTGTTTTGTATGTAAAAGCCTTTAAAAGCAGTCACATCCTTCATGTCCATATAAATGTTAACAGGTAGGGTTGTAGCAGGTGAACATCCATTGTAGCAAGTATGCCAATAGGTTGAAGGATTGCCATCAATCAAAGCGGCAAAGGATCCAATACTTTCACCTGCCGCCGTCGCTGCATTAGACGTAAATTCAAATGTACCTCCTGGAAGATCATATTTCGGAGCAACAGCGCCATCACCACCCGAGAAAGTCAATGGATTATATTGCCAAACAGCTGTTTCCATCGGCGGATAAAGGTTTCGTATTTCACGTTTGGCAGAACCCGATATGGCAATACCCCAAGCCGTAAAAAAGCGTTGGTAATCCCGACCAGCGAAATGACATAGCTGTCTGTAGAAATAATCTTTTTTTGCTTGGTCCAACGCAAGGGTAATATCCTCATTTCTAGAGCGTGAGTAAATGTAAGGCATGAAGTCCCATCCCGATTCTCCATTTTTACCCTTCACTTTATCAAAAATTTGCAAGAACGGGGTCAACCGAAAAAATGGTGCGCCATCGGCAACTGCAGCGGGAAGAGCCGAAAAATTCTTTGCACCAGAACCATCAGCGAAAGCCAGCGCTGCGGGAATCATTTCGGCAAGTGCCGGATGGAAACCTATGCGTTGGGTAACTCCACGGTTCCGTGCTGCATTGAAGACAAACAGATTATTCGTCGTTTCCCCCAAATCAGACCAACTCCATGAGCGCACCTGCTGGTAGTTGTGTCCAACCTCATGATAGGTACCCCAAGAAGTTCCCCTCCGCACAGTCTGTGGGTTAATCAGCTCGTCCAGCCAGTATTCATCCTCCTGCATCACCCATGGATTTCCGGAATGGGCATAACCTGCGGAAGGATGTATATCCATAACTGCTCGTTCTGGAAGTTGCGGGTAAGCATTGAAGGGCTGAGAGGCTGTTGGTGTAAGTCCCATCCACTTATAGTAGTCGTCTTCATAGGTTTTGTCCCAAAGTTGCAGAGCCTCTTCCACCCCATTGGCACGCCCTTGTTGAATAAAACGGACAATGAGTGAACGTGGCACGGTAAAAATGGTCCGATTGGCACGGAGCTCCAACCAGGGCACATCATTGGCCAACACGTCGCGTTGCCAGTCGACGAGATTGGATTTGCCAAGTATAAAGTCAGAAGACCTCACTGCCCCTGCGAAGGCAAGAGATACAGCTTCGGTCTTTGCAACACTATTGAATATCCAAATCGTTCCACCAAAGAGGTTTTTCACATAATTAACCCCGGGAAAAAGTTCTTTTCTTGTGTAAATTATAGCCTCACGACGAGGCGCGTCCTTACCGGTAATGTTGTCTGTATGAGCCCCCACTTGCACCATTAGACCGGATATCCCCTGCGGAACAGTGATCCTAATAACCTCCCCCGCAGGCGCATATAAACCTGTGCTATAGAAGGGAACGGGCGCACTTTGAACTTTGTAAGCATCCGCAGATATATATATATCCGGCAAATCGAGTGCAATTACAGTATCCTGTTTGAATCGAGCAACAGCATCCCCCACAAGGCCGGGATAGATTCTTGCCTTTGTGTACATACTTTTGTCGGCGACAAACATGGTCGTATCCGTCAAAATATCGGAAGCTACCGAATCGCCGTCCTGATAACCGTCTTTGAAATCAAAATTATACTTACCACAGGAGGCGCACAGCAAAACTGCTGCAATATAACCTCCCAAAAGCATTACATATCTTTTCATAACCCTCTCTGTTAAAATCGTTAATTTCGAACTTGACTATAATTTGGACTCCAACTCTTTCCGTCTATACCCCAAGCTTGTTCCACACTCACGCCCAACCATTGGTAAATTACAAAAGGAACATCCACCGCGTTGGGAACCATTCGATAGAAAGAGTCCGAAATTGGGGGTTGGAAGAAGGCAACCAGTTCATTAAAGCTAATCCAACTTGTCGGTCCCTGCAGACGGAAGTTGCCAGCATTACCTGTTTTATCTGTCAAAGTCGTCGTATTCACGTCGGAATAACAAGGCCAATACCCCTCTAAGTCAGACCAGAATGGGTGGCTTTCACCAACGTCCACGATGCCTGTGTATTGCCGCACCTCTGCAGGAGTGAAGGCCTTATTATAGATCTGTACATTCGCGATAGATAAATCACAATCAGTGTTTCCATCTCCCGCGATATATCCCAATGTAAGTGGAGCATTATTGTTTAAAGAACTGGTATTTACACTAGCCCTTACCTCCCGCGATGATTCTGCCAATCCATCGGTATAAGTAAAGACCGAATCTGTCGCTCCACTACGCCGAATCACCACGGTCAAAGCATGCCATTGTCCATCATTAATCACTTTTCCAAAAACCTGCCCAGCTACCGAACTATTGAAGCCCCAGTAATCCCCTTCTAAAAACATATTCCAACCCGGACCGGAAAAACCCTGCGCACGTTTGGAGAAAAACGAAGGATAATAGTAAAAGGAGCCAGCAGTATTGTAGCGCAAAAATAGGTTTATCGTCCAGTCTTCTGCTGCACCCATATTGAGCTTCGATACGTCGCTCAATTTACCGACAACTTGATTTCCACCACCATAGGTGTAACGAACAGCATTTCCTGAGAAAGGCACATCGTTTGCACTAGGTCTTGGCGTTACTTTCGTCGAGAATCGTGGTGAATAGAACATACAATACGTCTCACGCTCAGGGTCTCCAAAAGCTGTGTAATCAACCTCATCTTTTTCATACATTCCTCCTTTTGCAGAGGTAATGACGATCAACCAATTTTCATTGTTATATGTCGTGCGTGCTTTCACAGCATCTACTAACGTCATGATTTGCAGGTCGATTTTTTCTAATGCTTGAGCATAGGAAGCAGACGTAGCGTCTTCGCTAACTTGCGCTAAAGCTGACAATTGCAACACCTGCAAATCGGCACTATCTGTCTCTAGTCCAATCGTTGCTTTCGCCAGTAATTGGTCATCATCAGCCTCTATAACGATATCAGCGGCATCCTCTCCGAGAACCGCAGCATATTGCTGAGAGCTGGTATAGAATGTGGAAGATCGCGCTTCATTAAGGTCTGCCAGTCTTGAAATGATCGTCGGATACATCGCTTTGTTCAACAAGCTAATATCTGTCCCCGTCACGCCATTTTTTGCTCCATCAACCCCGGTAAGTAATGATGCCCATACGGATTCGCTGGTCACCTCAAAACTGGTAGATGCATCCGTTAGACCACCGTAGGTAACCAAGGCATTACGCCCCATTAATGTCAAGTTTGTAGGCTCCAACCGCTGCACAGCGGGCCCGCTTAGGCTTTCGACAACGATCAGCAACACTTTGTCTCTCACGGGTGCCGGATCTTGAGCCTCCCCGTATTCCTCCAATAAATTCGGGAACCCCTTATTACAGCTGTCTAGCCCAACCAAGATGATCGCTCCTACTAAAATCACACTAAAATATCTGCTAAAATTTATCATGGTCAATACGTTTTAATGCTTAG
This sequence comes from Sphingobacterium bambusae, assembly GCF_033955345.1. Lineage (NCBI taxonomy): Bacteria > Pseudomonadati > Bacteroidota > Sphingobacteriia > Sphingobacteriales > Sphingobacteriaceae > Sphingobacterium > Sphingobacterium bambusae. Next base: position 3,175,128 of record NZ_CP138332.1, on the reverse strand, counting down.
TTTTTTATCTCTATCCTCACAAGTCTTCCTGCCCTATGCCCATCGAATCCGAAAATTGCTCCTCCAAGCAGCAGAGCTGGATTTCCAAGGGACGATGTCGTTTCAACAACCTTGTAGAGTGCTCCTGAGAAAGGAGAAAAGGAATTGTACAATTGCAGCATAGAACCATTAGCTTCCAACACAAGAAGATTGGATCGCGGCACACCGTTATAGGTGTCGAAAGTTCCGTCTAACAGCACCTTGCCGTTGTTCAATACATAGCCATAGGTAGGTACACCAGCTCCGATATCCCCGAGAACAAACCCATCATCTTTAGAACCGTTTTCATTTAATACGGCAACGCCATTGGCCGCTGTACCGTTAAACGTCGAGAAATTGCCCGCCACCACAAATTTCCTCACTTGTGGATTGTAGGTTATCGATTGGATCCGCGAGGCGCCACTTCCAACCGAAAATCCTTCGTCCACTGTCCCGTCGACATTCAACCGCACAATTCCAGGAGCAGCCTTACCGTTGAACTGCGAAAAAGCACCGACTAATACGATCTTATTATCTGCCATTTGTACGGCATCAGCAATGGCGCCATTAGCCCCCTCATGATTATAGCTATATGTAGAATCTAACGTTCCATCCGACTTTAATCGCATGACGTTACGGGCAGAAGTGAGAATAGGCCGCCGTGTTTCGCGCGAAGAATAGGTATAGTCGATCTTCAAGTGTCTCGTAAAATTACCTACGGCAATTACCTTATCATCAGCGACACCAAAAACTTTCAGCACCGATCCTCCCGTCACTCCACCGTTAAATGAAGAAACGGTGTCAAGACTATTCTGCGGAAACTCCGTGGTGTTAATCACATCGACCACGGTTGTATCCAATCGACCTGAAGGCAGCAGCTTTGCAATGCCATAAACTTCCCGATCATTGAACGAAGATATTGCGCCTCCAACAACAAACGAACCGCTGCTCATCCGCGCTATTGAATTTATATTATAAGCACCTTTTCCAAAAGTCATAGCAGATGAACTTCTACCGTTTGCATCAATAAAGTGTATACCACGAATGAAAGTCGTTTCGTTATTCGCTTGTTCTTCAAAATTCGTGAAAGCACCAACCACGATGTAACCGCCCGCATTGGGAATAAAGTCGCTTACAAAGCCATTAAATCCGTTTACAATTCCATAGTTGGCATCGAACGACACATTTCCCTGAATCTGTAGGCGTGGGCCATAAAACACTTGGTTTTCAACCACTATTTTTGCATCTCCAGAAGAAATCTGCATCGGCACACGGACGACAACGAGTGAATCTTCTGCCGACACGACTTCCATTGGCGTATTATTGACGAAAAAATCTAGGTTACCAACGTATGGACGAAGTCCTTTCACCTGAAATTCTACCAATTCTCCCGGTTTCGCTACTTCAGGAGTTGGGTAATTGCTAATAAAACCGATGCCCAAGGACCCCTTACCTCCGCTATATGGATCTTCTCCTACCATCAAATCTTTACTGCAAGCTGTCAACAGAAAAAGAATAAAGGATAAACAAATAATCTTCATATCAAGTCTTTTCATAATCATGAGGTTTTAATTCGTTGTGATTCCCTTGGCTAAGGCTTCCTGCACAAATAAATAGGAGAGAAATCCGAAGGCATGCTTAGAGAATTGAAGCACATGTAAAGCGCCATTAGCAGGCTGAATATCTGACGTAGCAACTGGAGCTGTAATAAATGGTATGTAACTTACCCCAGTATTGTTCCCCCTCGAAAACGGATAATTAAGATACAACTGTCTATAACCCGCATATTTTATGACTTGATCCGTACCATCAGAATTTTTGGTAACCGCATCATTGTAAAGCACACCGATATTCATATCGTCATTTTCATAGGTTACATATCCCTGTCCTGGAAATGCGGAGAGGTTCAGCGTGTCCAACTGCGGAAAGTCTTTGGCAAGATATGTTCCCTTAAGGATATACCGACTGAAAAATTTACGCCATACACTGGGGTCTACCTGACGCAAGGAGGTAATCGTATCTTGACCGCTTTCGTAGAGATATGCATTCAAAGCCCAAACAGATTTGAGTACACATTGATCTGTCGGCGCAAAAAACGTCACATGCTCCCTCTGCAATACTTGATCCAGCCCAGCAATCTGCAAGGCTACCTGTAAAGTATCAAAAAGCTCGGGTCTCGTTTCTAGATATTCCCATATGGAGCCTCCGAAATGGGCATCATGCGTGCCCGATTCATCATAATATTCCTTCTGACAAGCCGAAAAGAACACTATTCCAACCAATACCAAACAACAGATACTAACAAAACATTTCATCACAGATCGCATTAGTTTGTCCAAAAATTATTTAATTGCATAAAAGGATTGTTCGCCAATGCCGCAGCATCTATCGGCCAAGTCCATCCACCATTCCTATAGGCTGCCACACTCATTGGAGCCGTTGTGTATTCCGAGTTGATAACCTTGCCGGTACGAACCAAGTCATAATAGAAATTTCCTTCACCGAAGAGCTCCCTTGCGCGTTCCCACCATATTGCATCTTTCAGATCGTCACCTTCGTCAGTAATATTGGGAGCCTGTGCTCTTCGACGTACCACATTGACCACCTCGCGCGCTTCCACGTCGCTATTCAGCTCTGCCAAAGCCTCTGCCCGTAGTAAAATGGCGTCCACATAGCGAAAAACCATCTGATTATCATCCGGATTCGCATCCTCTCCTTCTTCCATAAACACGTTCAAAAATTTTAAGCATTGAAAAAGCCCCGTCGTATTATAGATATACTCGTCAAACCAATACACTTTCCGAAGATCTTGTTGTGCAGCGGGATATAGTTTCTCGAAAAAGCGCGATTCGTAATAGATGTATGAATTTGGCGTCACTTTATTCGGTGCACGTAATACATAATCCGAAAAGGATGCAGAGAGGTGGAATGTCTCCCCGAAATTATAGTTTTGTACGATTTCAAATAATCCCTCTCTGGTTCGACCCTTAAATATCTCCCGTGTGCGGGATAAGGGCAAAAGCTCATAGGCACCATTATTTTCTTCCATGATCTCGCGTCCTAGTTCAGCAACTTTTCTGTAGTTCGCAGATTTATCAGCCGTCGTAAATCCCGCGATCCACATGTTAATGTGCATATTTAGCACGATCGCACTTCCACGCATCGCACGAACAGCGACGATAGATGGATCATCAAAGGTCCATGGAAGATCTTGATAATGCGCATCCAAGTCTGTCGAAATATTTTCCAGCACGGTCAGCATATTCGTGCGCGGCAGTGGATCGGTGTTGACCGTCGTATAAAATGGTACATCACCATAGATGCGTACCATAAAGAAATAAGCCAAAGACCGCAGGAAAACCGCTTCAGCTTTATATCTACTCACATCGGCTTCAGAAAGAAATGGCATTTCCCGATTTTCAAGCTCATAGTACAGGATATTCGCATTCTGTACCATCTTGTAAAACGTATTCCATTTCGTGATCTGGTCGAAACCAAAATAAGAGAAGTCATCCAATCGTGCGAAGATGGCATTAAGATTATTGGTACGTAAAAAAGAAAGATAATCTCTTCCCTCCCCTGCCGTCGCACTCGTACGAATAATCGGCGCACAGCGAAGATCCCCGCTTGCCGGAAAAAAAATATTACTCATCGTTGCTGCACGGAAGCTTCCATAGATTCCGCCCAAGTACTGTTCCACGTCATTTTTTGAAGTCCAGTAATTATTTCCCGTAAGCTTATCGATCTGCGTAATATCCAAGAAGTTTTTACCACAAGATAGTAGTAGCAAGCTGCAATAGCTCAAGCATATGTATATCAATTTTCTTTTCATCTCTTTTAAAACTGAATGTTCATACCAAATGTATAACTACGCTTATTCGGATAGCCTGAAGAAGCATCGCGCCCCACTGCGGTTACCAGCTCAGGGTCAGGGCCAGAATAACGATTGAAATTATAGATGTTGAATGCTGTCACATAAACCCGTGCAGAGCTCACCCCCAACCGTTGCGACCATTTCCGATCGAAGTTGTAGCTTAACGTTGCCGAGTTGAATTTTAGATATGATCCATCCTCTAAAAACATGGTGGAGTTATACCGGTAAGGATTGTATAACGAGAGGCGCGTAAAGTCAGACACGTTAGGATAATCTGCATTATCTCCCTGCTGCCGCCAAACATTATACGCATCTAGTGGTACATAGGCTCCTGGGTTATTACCACCCCCAATCGCATTTGCTCCGGTCGGATCGGAATAGTTTCTGAATCGATCTGCCAAAGCTGTATTCAAAATATCACGTTTCAACGTAAAGGAGAACTGGGTAGTAAGCGACCAATTTTTGTACTGGGCGAAGGTGTTAAAACCGCCGGTAATCATAGGTTGCGAATTGCCTACAAAAACGAGGTCATTTTCATCCAAAATATAATCGCCGTTCATATCGGTAAACTTAGGGTCACCTGCGCGGAAGAAACGTCCTTCAGATAAAGTTCCTCCTGCACGATAACGCAAACCGGTCAACGGATTTACGGGAACCTCATCGTCGGACATAAATACGCCTTCATAGTTGTACAGCACAAAAGTCATGGTATTACGCCCCAAGCGATAAAACTGTGGCAAATCAAATCCCGAATTATCAGCTTGCAACAACTGTCGAACACCATCAGGAAGAGATGCTGTCACATCTCGGTTGATAGCTCCATTGGCACTGAACGTAAACTTCCAATCTGGATTTTCAATTTTAGGCCGGTAACTTAGGATGAATTCATGCCCATAGTTTACAAGACTAGTTTCGTTTGTCAAGACATTGCTAAAAGCATTGTGATTAGCGATAGCCTTCGATCGTAATATCTGATCGACTTGCCGATAATACGTCTCATAAGTCAGGTAAAACATGCTATTGAAGAACCCAAGATCAAGTCCGCCAGACCACTGTGTTGATGATTGCGGCATCAAATTGACGTTTGGCGCATTAGCTAGATCCAGCGATGTCGTCGGCCGATTGTTGTATGTCTGTGCATCAATGCGGTACCAGCCATACAGGTCAGATAGTGAACCTGTCGGCGTTATATTTCGACCATAGGTTCCGCGAATAAAACCAACATCAAGCCAAGATACATCTTCTAAAAAGCTTTCTCTTTTGAAGTTCCACCGTAAACCGACAGATGGATTATATGACCAAGGCGATGCGCCTCCCGTTGTCGAGGTTCCATCGATACGGTAGGTTCCTTCGACGATATATTTGGAGTCGTAATTATAGGAAACGCTTCCCGCATAAGCGATTGATCTGAAATTTGTCAGGTTGTTAAGTGTCCCTCCCAGCGAAAGTCTAGTGTTGTAACTTATTCCCGTGGTAAATTGGTCATTCGCTGTGCCGAATACGCGATTCAGATCGGAACGAAAATCCGACATTTCCATTTCGGAGAAACCATAGATATTCATGGTATGTCTGCCATCCATCCAGCTTTTCACATAGGACAACATATTTCTATTATACAACTTATTCCGTCGCTCGTTATAGCTATACACCTCCGAGCTATTTCCATTCAGCAGCTCAGGTGTAAAACGATCCTTAGTTGCTGAGGAGTAATTAAAATTTACAGTACTCGTAGCTCTTAATCCTGGAAAAGGCTCGTATTGCAGCTCTACCTGCGAGACAAAATTCCCCGTTTTATTATCATCCAACACACTGAGTGCAGATAGCGCCCCCATACTTCCCGAATAGATGGACGGAGCAGGAAAAAGCGAGCTCGTGTTCACCGATTCTCCAACGCCAGTCTGCATCATGGCATTGCCACTCCCCAAACTATTTTTAGCCATATTCGTGTTTACGTTTGCCAAGAGGCGAAACCGATCATTTGGCATGTACTGCATATTAGACTGAATGGTGTATCGTTTAAAACCTGTGTTCTCAATAATACCACGCTCATCAAAATAGCCCATATTTACTTTGTAATTGAAGGCCACATCACCACCAGACACGTTTAAATTATGGGAATGGTTGATCGTATTTCTGTAAAAATAAGATTGCCAATCTGTAGAGTTATTGAAATATGGATTTAAACTATCGGCTAAGATTGGGTTATCATTTATCCGTCTAATTGCTGCAGCAAAGGTCGTGTCGTATTGCATGATTTGGTCAATACGCATCCAACGTTCTTGTTTTCCGCCGATGGTCTGTCTCAGGCTTGGCACCGCGTTGAAAAACATCTGCCCGGTGTATTGTATAATTGGGACTTTGGAGTTACCGCGCTTTGTGGTGACCAAAATGACACCATATGCACCACGAGAGCCATACAACGCTGTTGCTTGTGCATCTTTTAGCACCGTGATATCCTGAATATCTTCGGGAGGAATCATCGAGATTGGCGAGATCCCCGGCCCTGCAGTCTGAAAACCATATTCATATCCAGTATTGTCATCTACCGGAACTCCGTCAATAACAAACAGCGGCGAGGTTGGTGTTAGAAAGGAATTGTCACCACTGCCGGAAACATTGATGTTAGAGATCCCGCGAATGGCCATTGTGCCACGCATCCCAGGGCTACCCGTATTGTTCTGAATGTTTAGACCAGCAACCTTTCCTTGCAGTAGTTCAACAAAATTTCCGGCAGGGATATCCTGTATGTCCTTACCACTAATTGTCACCACAGAACCAGTCAATGTTTCACGTTTCCGTTGCTGATAACCAACAACCACGGTCTCTTCAAGTTCTTGAAAAGTCGACGTCATCTGGATAGCATATTCCGTTTTTCCAGCTGCGATTGTCTGTTTAACCGTTCCATATCCTTGCAATTTAAACAGCAGAACACCGTTCGTTGGTGCCGAAACGACAAATCTACCGTCATCGCCTGTTTTTCCAAGATCCCGTTTTGGCGACTCGAGAGATACCGTCACGTTTGCTAAAGCGGTATTGTCACTGGCTTTAACCGTACCTTTGACCAGCACCGTCTGAGCCTGACCAATAGTATGTCCGAACAGGCCAAGAAACAACAGGATGCAAAAAACTATCTTCAATTTCATATTTTTAAGCTAGAGTCAGTTAGTACCTTGTTTAATTAAATAATGGCGTCTCGCCGGAAAATCGGAATTGAATCTCCCAATGCCCCTCCTCATAAATGGCAAAGTAAAGTCCGAAGGAAGCCCGTTCGATAAAACCAAAATCATTCATCCGCCTGTATCCAAAATCCAGCTTGGCATATTGCCCCCCAACGATGGTATAAGGAGTCTCTATGTTCGTCAGCGGAATGGGATAGGAGACATCATAGATTACTTTGTTATTTTCTATTCTGTGATTAAAGCCATGCACCAGTTCATCCCACTTCGTATCATTAAACCTATTGGGATCAATGGGGTTATTGAGGGAATCTAAAAAACTTATCTTTAACGTTTTAGTGCCATCCTTGGGTGCCTCTTCATCCTTATTGAAATACACACGGATAGCAGATGATCCTATGGCGGTTCGCGTGCGCGTACCTACCATGTTGGTCGCGTAGTTTGCAAACGAGTAAGGCAGAAGTGCCAAACCGGTAACTGGATCAACAATACTGGGCTCATAAGGTCGTTCGCGGAAAGGTTTCAATTTAAAATCTCGCAAGTACCTTCTCCCACCCGAGTTGGCAAGTTCAACGTCGAATGTATACCCTGAATCAGGCTGAGCGCGAATAAACGCCGAGCTACCGGCTCCCCAAAAGTTGATATTACCCGAATGTTGCAATATTTCCAAGATGGGTCGATATTCTATCTTACGTTTCCCCTCTATCTCCGCAATGGAAGATTCTGACCCATCGTACATCTCCGTCCATACTTTCACTGGAAATTTATCTGTAAACAGTGTCGGCACAGCCTGACCATCCGCATCCTTGATATTGACGATCTTAAACGAGAGCGGTTGCGAGGTATTTTGGCCAATCGACAGTATGTTCGTATAAAAAGTGTTTCTGCCAATTACAGGCGTAAACTCTTTCACATTGTAGGATACGTCCTGTCCCAAAGAATCCATATCATCGGGAAGATTTTTCGTACACGAGCACATAATCAATATGCCCAATAAAAATGTCGCGAGTGTTTTCAATCTATAGTTCTTCATCATTGATAGGTCGCTAGTTGAGCCGTTAGTTTACTAAATCCGAAATTGTGACTTGGAGTCAATTGATGTACATAGCCATTGGTTGTTTTTACGTTTACCATCGAGGTGAAGCTCTCCTGCCAATACCGATAAAAAATGGAGTTGTTCATATCACTGAGCTTTATTTGCTGTTGCCCCCCTCCAACAAATCCCGATGAGGACGTCACTTGATAGTGCAAGTGCATGCGGTAGTTATTCGCACTACGTATCTCAATACCTTCCACGTATGGCCTAAGGTCTTCGGTCGCGATACTACGCGCAAATGCATAATGGTGCACCGTGGAATCTAACAATGCTTGTGGTATGTCCTCGATATACAGGGGTGCTCGGCCATTAACTCGGCGGACGCTATTCAATCCTTCCAGCGCATTGCTAAAGCTGTTGTTCGTCATAGCAAAAAAGGTAATCGGAGCGTCAGTTTGCATAAGCTGTACCCGAAGGGCTGGCACACGATCCAACACCAGCAACAAGGAATCGTACAGCCCCACTTGTGCCTCCAAAAATGCCAACGTGGTTCCAGGATATTGCACCTCATCCATGGTGTAATCTTCGTAGTAATTATTCCCTTTTTCGCAACCAAAAAGGCTAAAGATGACCAGCAACATTGTAACTATTTGTTTTGTTCTTTTCATTGGTATTTTCTTATTTAGAGAGCTTGAAAAAACGTGTTCAGGTCTTTCTCGCTCTTGGACATCAACTTCATCTTATCTCCAATAATCGTTTTGAGTAAGCTTGCTATTACGCTTCAGAACGTCTGCGGCTATCGGCCAGAATATTCCTTCTTCCTCAATAAGGCGATTCAACGTTGGATTATTTTTCTTGATGCGCGCATATCGAACCTGATCATACCATCGCCAGCCCTCACCCATCAATTCTCGACGACGTTCCAAAAATATCTCGTCAATTAAATCTCCACCAAACCCAGCGATAAATGGAGAAACTCCACGGTTAAACTTCACATAGTTGAGGTATTTGATGGCTTCATCACTGTTTCCCAATACGGCATTTATCTCTGCATAGAGCAGTTGCATTTCTTCTAATCGAGAAAACACAATATTTGACCCGAAGATGGAGAAGTCAGCATCTCCAGAGCCATCACGAATCACCCTTATCTTGCTAAAAATTGGGATATCGCCATTAAAGTCTGTGAAATAATTTGTGCGGATCAATCCAGATACCGTGTCTATTCCAAAACGGGTATCCGTAGATTCTAGAAAAATTTTGTTAATCGTGTCTTTTGGCACGTAGATATCGGGGTTGGCACGTGTCACCAAAGGATAGGCCAACGTTAGCGATTCGATATGCCCTGTAGCCGCAGCCTCCCCTAACACATAAGATGAACGCAGGGCTAAAATCTGGTTCTTATCACTTGGTGCAAAAAGTCCGGTTGTGCTATTCAACAGATTAGGCACCGAATAAGCCACAATAGCCGAGCTACTTGCATTTTCTAAAGCGAAACGCGCATATACCTCTGCATTCAGATATTTTCCTTGCCAAGCAGCAACATGCGCCAAAATAGCATAGGCTGATATCTTATTGACCAACACACCTGCCCAAGTACTGTATCCCTCGCCATAATACTGCTGAGAGCCCGATGCATACACATAAGGCAAATCCTGAGCAGCAGCAAGAAGCTCTTGTTCCGCAAAAGCAAGCACCGTATTTTGCGGAGTACGTGCCACCTCGGCAAACAGCCCGTCATCGTAGGAGCGCGTCAATAAGGGAACATCGCCCCACACACGCGCCATGTAGAAATAGGCAAAAGCGCGCAATGTACGGGCTTGTGCTACGTCATATTTTAAGTCCCGTTCGGTATAACGGCTATCGCTATCCAAGACCTTCGGTGCACGTTCAATAAATAACGAGGCGGCATTGATCACCGCATAAAAACGGCGCCAGTTAGATAACTCTTGCACAATAGGATACGATGCGTTTAAGGTGTTTTTTGATACAGCACCCAAATCGGCACGCGAGTAGGGAACGAAATCACCAAATCGCATCTCCCCGTACACCCAATGGGCATAATTATCCACCATTGCTGCCCTCAGCAACCCATACACCCCCATTAAAGCTGCTCGTGTGTCAGAAATCGACTGCCATTGCAGCTGCTCCGCACCGGCATTCGAGGATACAATGTCTAATTTGTTATTACAAGAGCTTGTACAACATAGCATCGCTATGACAAGTATCATTGAAGAAACGAATTTACTTATTCTCATTTTTTCCAGTATCTTTTCCATAATAAATGCTATAGTTCTATTTTTAAACCCACGGTCGTAATAGGAGCCATAGGCAAGCCATACCCCGAATAATAGCCATCAAAATCAATGAGTTCGGGATCTCCTCCAGAAAATTTAGTCCAGGTCAATAGATTGGTTCCCGTCACAAACAAGGCTGCCTTCCGTAGTGATTTGAATCGATTCTGTATCGTACTCAATTTTGCTAAATCGTAGCTTAACGATACCGAACGTAACTTCAAGAAGGAAGCATTCTCCAAAAACAAATCCTGCTCCACACGATACGGCACAACCGCGCTCCAAGGGTTGTATATAGGGTATCTACTGATATCCACATCCTGTTGCCAGTGAAAAACTTCCCGTATCCCCGCCAATGAATTGCTGGCTTCGTTATTTATAAAATCATACTTGGATGATGCGCGCTGGTTTAATGCTTTGTGTCCTATGGCAAAGTAAAATTGAAAGGCCAAGTCGAAATTCCTGTAGGAAAAATTGTTCTGAAATGCCCCAACTAATTTAGGCATGGCATTACCCTTCAAAACGCGATCCTCTTGATCTATTTTAAAATCTCCATTTTGATCCTTCCATATAGGATCGCCAACTTGAAAAGGTACACCTTCGAATTGCAGTCTTTCACCATCTCGAACAGGAATATCCGTTACGTTGGCATAAATACCCTCATTCTCGAAAAGCCAGAATTGATCTATTGCATGCCCTACCTCAAGCTTCCTTTGTCCTACCGTCAACTCTTGTAATCCGTTAGGCAGCGCAGTAAGCTTATTCTTATTCCAACTAAAATTGAGCGAGGAATTCCACTTCAATCCATCTGCAGCAGTTAGAACTTTCGCAGCCAACGTAAATTCCAGCCCGCTATTCTGAACAGACAAACCATTCAGCAGTTGGCTGTCATAGCCATACTCTGCAGGAACGGGGATTGGCACCACCTGATTTTGGTCTTTTTTCAGGTAGCCACTTAGACGTAGGTTCAGCCGGTTGGCCAGAAACCCCGCATCAAGATCTATCGAAGCATGCTCCGTATAGGGCCAATCCATTCCATATCCTACCCAACCTTCGGAATAAGGACGAGAAGCAACGGCAAAACCGTTATAAGACACTAGCCCCGATTCAGACCCCCAGGCTAAGTCGGCAACATAATTTGGTCCAATAGCATAGCGGCTTGTCATCGTAGGCTTTCCTATACGAGCCCATCCGCCTCCAATCGTAAACTGGCTAAGTAATCCAGCATCTATCAAGTCCTTTTCAAGGAAATGATATTTCGCCGAAATTGCAGGTGTAAATAGCCAGCGGCTGTCAGGCTGCACCGTGGAGGATCCGTCATAACGTAACAACGCGTCTACCTCTAGCCGGTTTTTATAGCGAAATGCACCAGAAAAATAAACCGAATGCATACGAAAATCCTCTCGATTGCTCCAACGGTTGACATACAAACCGCCCACCGGCTGTAAATATCCGTCCTTATTACTATCACCTTCTACGACATTGATCTTAACAAAATCATTAGGCCCATCATAGGCTCGCGCATAGGAATAGCGATACAAATCTTCTTGGTAGATTGATCCTAGAGATAGATTCAATTTATAATCTGGATTTGCGTCATAATCCCAAGCCAACTTGTTACTATAGATGTAACGTTGGTTGTATCCAAAGTAATTTGACATGTAGTTGTTCCGCTCCATGAGGGACGACGGAAAAAAGACATCCCGATAACCTTCTGAATAGTCAATACCCATACTGGTATTGTATTTCAAATTACGAAGAAAGTAAACATCAAAAGTCAGCAAAGCTTGTCCCGAATTGACAATATTATCATCAATTGCTTGGTTATACACATCTAAATATTGTTCGTAAACATCTCTGCTGGGTGATAAGGGCACAGAAAGATCAGGCACATAAGCCGCTTCGCCAAAACGATCCCGTAGGCTCCGGTTGCGATCGCGCGTGTTACGATTTGCATTCACGACTGCTCCCATATTAAACCATTCAAAAGGAGCCATGTTTACATTAAACAGCGCGTGGTAACGTCGGAACCGAGTTTCGTCCGCGGTAGACCCATTGTTCGTATACCCGCCGTAAAAAGCAAAATTTGCACGCTCGCTACCGCCCCGAATTCCAAGATTCGCATTGTATAACGGCTGATTTTGGTAATAGGATTGGTTCCAGTTGGCAGGCCCATAATAATTTACATTGGTAGAATCGTTGAGATAGCCTGGATAGGTAAGTCGATCGCCCAAAGATCCATATTTACTGTAAAACTGTTGACGAAAGTAGTTCTCATATTGTGCGTTGACAGGAGTAACGCTAGGCGGAGAAGAAACACCAAAATAGGAGTTGAAGGAAATCTCACGTCTCCCTTCTTTTCCTGCTTTCGTTAGTATCCAAATAGCACCATTGGCCGCTAGCGGCCCTAGAGTCGCCAAACGCAACGGATCCTTGACGACTTCAATGGACGATATTGTCGATAGATCTATGCCAGCGAAATTATCGGTTGCCGGCCCTAAGCGGTTGAATTGGTATTGCTGTATCGCATAGGTAAAATTATTCTCCCGTGCGAGAGGCACACCGTTGACATAAACGGTGGGTTGTGTTTGCGTGGCGTCTTTTTGGCTAAAGATTGGCGTTCCAAGTCCTCGGATGTTCATATTCTTAGGCGTGCCAGGTTCACCGTTTGCCTCCTGCACATACAAACCTGCCACCTGCCCCTTGGTATAGTGTACGGGACTCACAAAAGGCAAATGCTCAATCTCCTGTAGTCGCACGGAATCCTTTACCCCCTGTTTGTTGTACAGTGTCTGAAATCTGCTTTTTAGCAAAACCTCATTCACCGTTTGTTCTTGCACTGTATCTTGCAACAGAAGGTTCCCTGCGGCAACGACCTGCCCAAATAGCGGGATCATGCATAAAAAACACCAGAGTTTTTTCATCAGTTTTAAAAATTAGGTCATTTCAAATCGGATAGTTTTTTCATTTCTAAGTGCTGAGGTTTATCTTCAAAAACAGCACAGCGCAAACAGCCGCGAACGAACAGTCGTTACAGCAAAATGATCTAGAAATGAATTTCTATTCGGTCAAATACAAGTTAGTAGTCGAAGAAGAAGTGAAGTATCAAACACACCCGTCTTCTTTGGTAAAACGGTACTATTCTTTCGCTTTACCTGAACAAATATTAGATATATGTTTTGAATTTCTACTATCCCCATTGCAAGAAAACGTTTGCGTAAAATAACGCAAACGTTTGCATACTCTTTCATGAATGGGATTCATGAGCACTTTTGGGACAAGAAAGCTACGAATGGATCATCAATAGATGTAAGCAGATAAATTGCACCAGCAAAACAACGGGTGTGCATACTATTTTAAGGAATTAATTTTCTATAGATATAGAAAAACAGTAACAAAGCCTACTATTGACAAAAATACATAAGCCTTTTATCTAAAAAACGAACAATTGGCATATACAGAAGCAATTGCAGACCTCCCATTAAAAGGCTATCTACAATCGCTTAAAAACACAGAAACGAAACGGTATTATTCTCTAGTTATCAAAATTGGTTCGCTAAACATCGAGCCGTTTAGCGTAAGTATAAAATAAGCATAAAAAAGCCGGTCCCCTTTTAGATCATCACCGACCTAAACAAATATCGATTGTTCTTGGGAATAGAGAGAATTGTTGCTAATTTAGGTGTGTAGAATTTGAGTATTAGCGGGGCAATTCCATGAATTCCATGGGAACGTTCTTTATTTTTTTGGGGACCGGAAGCACAGAAAGTTACGGTAAGCCATACATTCATATATCTTCGCTGGAGACTCGCCTTAACCTGCGTAGAACAATGTTTGTAGGAAGGCTCATCTTCCCTATCTGTCCATATTATCAATTGCGGAGAGTATAAACAGCTTCATGTAACGTCCTAAATTTGTTAGGCCCGTATAAGAAGAAGCTTTGTTTATTTGTCTGCCCCGCTTTCCTTTCAGTGACAATCTTCGCATTTAACAGCTTTTTCCTGAGGCTTGGTCTTCATTACCTGCCGTAGAAAAATTGTCAAAAGCGAAATCCTGCCACTAAATTGTCAATCAACATGTCAATTAGCCTCTAAACATCTTTTAATAAAAATGTTATTGGAAAAACGGGAGATATAAAACAATCCGAATCTCCATATGGCTAACACTCAAAGATATAAAACAATTGTAAGAAAAAGAAAAAAGTTTTTAAAAAAATATATATACAAAAAAGAACTGTGGGTAAAGCTGTAAATAAAGAATTGGCAAAATTAATTTCAGTTCGCATAGACGAAATACTTGATCTTACGGGATTGACGCTAATTGGTTTGGCAAATTTCACGGAAGTAGGCGAAAAGGCGATCAGAAGCTACCATAGTAGAACGCTGCCTATATCCGTAGAAATCGTGAATAAGCTATGCGATCCCTTTTCGATAACACTCGCACAGTTTTTTGACTTCAACAGCCCTGTTCAGCTTTCTGCACAGGGAATAGCGCTACTGGAGGAGTATCGACAGCAGTTTTTCCATAAAAGAAAGGGCTACTTTAAAGAAGAAAAAGATGCCTTTATTGCCAAACCGAAAAGTACCGGACCTAAAAGAGAACGTGAATCTGTGGCCTACGTCGTCAAACAAACCGACTATTTCGCCGAAGGTAAATCCATCGCTCAAATGATCTCAGATTTCAATAAAGAGTACGACCTGCAGCTAGAGTCTGGGCGTTTATACGACTTATTGAAAAAATATCTAGGAAAAGAACTGGATCGCGTTGCTTCTGCAAAAACCAATCAAGATGGCCTAACCTCCAAAAGGGAGGTTTTTCTGTATTACCGTAGAAAAAACAACTGAGCCGACACATAACCAATCAATCACAAGCAAGTCAACCCTAATTCTCCGTTAGCAGATAACTATTGATCGAAGGCTTCCATCAGGCGTTTCAATTCCAATGTCGTTATGGGCATTACCGAGCCATGCCTCGGTGTAAAATTACCCTTTGTATCGGTATTCTTTAACCATTTAAAGTTGGAAAGATCCGCACTGATACAAAACTGATAGTATCCATCAGCGTAGCAGTCGTACATCAATATATAGTTATCCGAATCGATAAGCTTAAAGATACTGGATCCTTCCACGATCGCATTGGTTTTATGCAGATGCCTATATTCCGCGGTATAAGGGCCTGTCAATTTTGATGAAGTAGCACGCAAAATACCATTTCGAGTCTTCAAACCTTTGTTCGTCGTAGAAAGCCCTTCGTCTTTGAAAAATAGAACAAATTGATCGCGCTGTTTATCATGTATGATGTCCGCGTCTATCGCTGCTGTTCCAAAATCGAATAGAAGCTTAGGCTCCGTAATATCTGTAAATTCCTTGTTCGCATACGAATAGTAAATCTTAAAATAAGGTTGGAAACGATCTCCCACGGCATATTCCCAGTCGTGCCGACCTACGGTATAGTAAATAAGGTACCGCTTCTTTTTTGCATCCCAAATGGTTTGTGGTGCCCACACCGCATGTAGATTTTCCCGATCAAAGCCTTTAAGCTTGGGAAAACGGCTCGGAAAATCGATCGCTGTATGCTCCCAATGGATCAAATCCTTGCTTTTCATTAAGATAAGACCATCGTTGCTTTGCCAGCCTTCGCTGGATCGCATGTCGGTCAAAACCATATAAAATGTCGCCCCATCTTCGGCCCGCAAAATATGTGGATCACGAATCCCTTTTTTCAACGTAATACTATCAGATCCTATAACAGGTTTTCCATCATGCAATGCGCGATAATTTACGCCATCCTCACTGACGGCATAACGAACCTGCTCGCCGTCCGGGCTGTTGCCCGAGAAATACACAAAAAGATAATGTTCAAACTTAGCTTGTTGGGCGTAGCTACATAAGCTAGTAAACTGTATGAAAACACAGCAGAAAAACGGGAGTAAAGTATTTTTAATCATGTTAACGATCTTAAACATTGTCGATATTGCTTCTAATCCGTAGCAGCTCCACTATTATTTCTTCTTTGAAAAATCGGCATCTGAAAATTCCTGACCAAAGTCGGGCATACCGTCTTTCGTCCATTGCAGCACGCGAATCCGGGTATGCCTATTAGGGTCATACAATGGCTCGCCATCAATATCTTTGTAGTCGCGGGCATGGTAAACCATCACATCACGACCTTTTTCGTCTGTTGTAAAACTGTTGTGCCCTGGCCCGAACCGTTTAAGCCCTTCGTGGCTAAAGAACACGGGGCTATCTAGCTTATGCCATGATGCAGGGTCCAGCAAGTCGGCTTGCGCATCGGCCCATAATAGTCCTATACAGTAGTTTGCATCCGTGGCACTGGCAGAGAAGGTCATAAAGATTTTTCCGTTCCGGATAAGCACCGCTGGCCCTTCATTCACACGGTGCCCTTTGATTTCCCATGCATATTCCGGTTGGCTAATCACCACCTGTTTATCGTCCAGCTTCGTGGGGCTCAGCATCTTAGCGATATACAACCCGGTATTAGGCACGTCCTGCGAAGCACGATCCACCCACACCAAATAACGATCCCCTGTATGCTCAAAAGTCGTTGCATCGAGAGAAAATTCATTCCGCTTGCTTTGCAGCTCCCCTTCTTCCTTCCACACGCCTGTCGTTGGGTCGGCAGATGTGTTCGAAAGCACATATTTACGGATATTCCACTTGTGCTCTGCGGAACCGGCTGCGAAGTAGATATACCAATCTCCATCAATTTCATGCAATTCCGGAGCCCAAATATGGTTCCCCATGGCTCCTGTATGGTGTTTCCGCCAAATGACAACGGCCTCCGCGCTCTTCAGCCCATGCAATGTTTTCGACTTCCTAATTTCTATACGATCATACTCCGGCACAGTTGCGATAAAATAATATGTGCCATCTTTGCCACGCGTGATTTGCGGATCCGCGCGCTGCGCAATAAAGGTTTCATCAATATCGACTTTCCTTTGCTGCTGTGCATGGAGGTTCCCGATAAGTATCGTACAAACAACACAGGTTAAAATACGTGTAAACTTGTTCATGGTTTTGAAAGGCATTTGTTTTACGCTTGTAATGTATGAGCAAATATAACAGAATGTTATTAAATGTCAATAAAACATTTATTAACCTGTCCAATTGAAGCCGTAGTGAATAAGCCTAACAAAAGCGCAATAGCCGGTAAAATTGTTTTTCGAAATCGTCTGTACAAATTTTAGGTTTCCCTTTGATTTATGAATCGATAGCAATAGATTTGCATAGTTTAAACTAAGTCTAAATAAAATAATAATATTTCACAGCACTTCACATGAGAGTTCTATTACTTGTTATCTACCTTGCACTCCCGGCGATACTACTCGCACAAGAGACGACAGATATTTACGGAAAAATCCTATCTTCCGATGGTCAGCCTGCCGAAGGCATTACTGTTAAACTACTGCCGCAAAATATCACGGTCTTTACCAATTCAAAAGGAAACTATAGTTTTAAGCAGGCCACATCGGGCCAGCTAACGCTGTCCATCACTTCGGTTGGTCTGCAAGCGCAGAACCGGGAAATCCATGCCGAAGGCGGCCGATTGGATATTCCAACAATCTACCTATCCGAAAATCGAGCTGCATTGGAAGAAATCATTGTTAGTGGTGTTGCCAACAAGTACACCCGAAAGAGTAGTCCTTATGTTGCAAAAATGCCGCTAAAGAATCTAGAAAATCCACAATCTTATGCTGTCATCACCAAAGAATTGCTACAAAGCCAAGTCAACACCAATTTCGACGATGCCTTATCGAATGTCTCTGGTATCGATAAACTATGGTCCTCCACTGGCCGCCCCGGCGACGGGGTTTCCTATTACACCCTACGCGGATTTTCCACACAAGCCGCTATGGTCAACGGCGTGGTTAGTATTGCAAGTACTAGCCCCGATCCAGCCAACCTCGAAACAATCGAGGTGATCAAAGGGCCGTCGGGTTCGCTTTATGGTGGCGCGGCCATCGGCTTTGGTGGGTTAATCAATAATATCACCAAGAAACCTCTTGATACACTTGGAGGTCGCGTCAATTATATCGGTGGCAGTTTTGATGAACACCGCGTTACCGCCGATGTTTACGGCCCATTAAGCGCCAACAAGAAGCTGCTGGGGCGTGTCAATACCGCGCTTACGCACAACGGCACCTTCCAAGATGCCGGCTTTAAGCAGTCGTTTTTTATTGCACCATCCTTACTATATAAGCCCAACGAAAAGTTGAATATCCAATTAGATGCTGAAATATACCGCAGCGAGGGTACCAATCCGCTGATGGTCTTCTTAAACCGAGCGCGGCAGTTACAAGCACGCAACCCAGAAGAACTACAGTTTGACTTCAACAAATCGTACACCAGCAACGATGTTAATTTCCGCAATCCAAGCACGAATCTTCGTGGAAATGTGAGCTACCGGATCAATGACAAATGGACCTCAAATAGTACTTTGGTATACAATAACCGTAAGGCGGATGGCTATTTCCAATACGTGATGTACTTGGGGGCAAGTGACACCCTCATCAATCGGATGGCGGGTAAGCAAGACTATGTTGCGCAAACTGTTAACGCACAGCAAAACTTCGTTGGGGACTTTCATATCGGGCAAATGCGCAATCGCCTACTATTAGGTGTAGACTTCCTTTCCCAAAGAGCAGAAACCCATAACTCGCCATATGTACAGATTGACCAGATCAATACTTCTTATGATGATCCAGATTACTACAAATTCAACAGAGACAGTATAGACAACATCGTCGGCCGATCAAGCAATCCTGAGACCAATAATCGGAGCCTTACACAGGCATACGGAGCCTACATATCCAATGTGCTTGACATCACGCCGAAGCTTCATTTGATGTTGGGTTTACGCATGGATTACTTTGACAATAAAGGAACCTACAACTTTGATCGTGACACGACCACCGGCACATTCAACCAATTGGCTTTCTCGCCTCGCGTGGGTCTAGTATACCAGCCAATAAAAGATCAGGTTTCTCTTTTCGCAAACTACCAAAATGGCTTTAAGAATGTGGCGCCTGTGGTGCAACCACTACCCGATATTTCAGGCGATTTCAAACCACAACAGGCCAATCAATGGGAAGCAGGTGTGAAACTTAATATGCTGCACAACCGTCTGGGCTTGACGGCGAGCTTCTACAATATTGAGGTCAGTAACATGACACGTGGCGAAAGTATAGAGCGAGACGGACAGGTATATAATATTACCGTACAGAATGGATCTCGCTTAAGTCGAGGGGTCGAATTTGACTTGACCGCAGCGCCGATAAATGGCCTTAACCTGATTATGAGCTACAGCCGAAACAGTAGCAAGACCATCAAGGCCTCCGAAGATGTCAATAATCTACGCCCAACAGAAGCAGGGCCAAAACACCTGTTCAATACCTGGATAAACTATCGCCTGCAACAGCAAATGTTACAGGGGCTTGGATTTGGCATCGGCGTAAATTATGCAAGTGAAAACCTCATTACCAATACCCGTACTACAGGCACATTTACCGTTCCGGCTTACACCCTTTTAAATGCAAGTGTCTCGTATAGCTACCATCGATTCGATTTTGCTGTAAAGGGCAATAACCTGACGAATAAACGCTATTACAGAGGATGGTCAACGGTTAATCCACAAACACCACGTAATATTTTGGGTAGTGTAGCCTACAACTTTTAATACTCATAGTCCTAATCCTTGGTGCTCGACTAACACTAGTGGAACCATCGAGCGAATATTAAAATAATAAGGTCTGAAGGATTGCTCCTTCAGACCTTATTCCTATTCGTGTAGGTTGTACCTTGTATGTGTTGTTACGACCTGCCCTCTTCATCCGCGATTTCTTTTCGTACGCAGTGCACATAATTGATCGACACCTCTGCAAGATCTGCAATGTATTCATCCGACCAATCTCCATGGCTAATTAATTTCCTGACTATCGAAGCATTTCGATGCGCAATTCCTTCCTCAATACCTAGCGCCTTCCCCTTTTCTATTCCCTTTTCAACACCTGCCTTCATTCCTTTTTCAACACCTGCCTTCATTCCTTTCTCAACACCTGCCTTCATTCCTTTCTCAACGCCTGCCTTCATTCCTTTCTCAACGCCTGCCTTCATTCCCTTTTCAACGCCTTCTTTAATCCCTCGTTTGACGCCGGTTTCCAAGCCTTTCTTTATCCCTTCATCAAGGCTCTGCTTAATCGCCGTCTCCAACTGTCGTTCCTGCAATTGCCGAACAGCTTCCTGATCCCATTTTCGCTTTAAACTAACATCGTACATCATACGTTCCTCCTTGTCTAATTTACTATATTGCGCTACGTTAAATAACTTCTCAAACAAAGGTTGTTCCAGTAATTGAGGTGGATAACCGGTCATACGCGGCATATTTTTCAATAGGTAAAGCCAGGTATCCAAATCGCTTTTCAAAGCATCATCTGCTTTTGTAAAGTTAAACAATTGTATATAAATAAAACATAGATCCTCATAAAAAACCGAACCTGTATCACTGTTACACAAATAGATAGCACTCCGAACATCTTTCGAATCCGGGTCATCTGTAAAAACAAAACCTTCCATTAAGGCGATAACGTAGACGGCGCTAACATCATAATTCCATGATTTCCTATCTCCTGTTGGCGCTTGGTCAACAATAAGTTTACTGCCATAGTACAGCATCCGTCGTTTGAAATTTAATTGCGGACTTCGCTGCACTTCAATAATAAATTTGGTACCATCATCCGCCGTACAACATAGATCCAAAATAATCGTACCGATCGCAGTGACTTCCCCAACATGCTCATTTCGCTCATAGGAAAGATCCACCACATTTCGCCGGCCTCCCAGCACGGCATTGATGAGACTGATTAATAAATCCTTGTTATTTTCTGACGCAAAAACCCGCTTAAAAGCATAATCTGTCGTCAAATCCATGTAAGCATGTGTTTTCATAAGACTTATTTATAAATGGTTTGTAAAGCAAAAATAGCCATTAATAGCCACATCAACCAACTATAATAGCTATTTAATTAACTTTGAATTAACTTCAGCAAATAAAGCTATGCCTTAGCGCTAACAACTTTTAACAGCAGAAAAATGCAGCATGTTTCAAAAGTCTATTTCCTATCATATATGAAGGGGTCGCTTTCCCGCTACAAAGGATGAAATAGGTTGATAAATCCGGTAAAAACTTTCAAAAAACGGCGGATTTATCAGAAAAAATGCCGACTTTTAGTATGCTGCTTTTGAAAAATTAAACATGATACGATACTGAGGATCGCAAGGTCATCCGTTTCGTTATAACAACCTACTGCACACTATGCTGAAGCGAATTATATATATCAACCTCTTGATCGTTTTAACGACCGCTATACAAATTCTTTGGTTTTCTCCCGATGGCATATCCTCCGCTAATATGAGTACTTCACCTTTATCCTATATCGAGGTCAGTTGTATTATCCCGGCAATCATACTTAGTATCCTCAGCTACATACTACACAGCATGCAGGCTGCCGACAGTAAGCAATTGCTTATATTGTCCATTGCTCTTGTCGGCTACTGGATATTTGCCAATTATGTCGAATTTGAAGATAGGGTCGCAAGTTGGAGCACCTTTACAACAGCTGAAACATGGTACTACACCTTGATTTATAACCCAATGCCTTTAATTGTCTGTACCACGGTTTTTGTCGTAGGTGCACATCTAATATTTTCAAACACAAGAAATCAGCATATTTATTTGGTTCCGAACGGCCGGTAGCGAGTCCATAAGTCTCAAAAAAAAACTTCGTAGATCGAGACATTAAATAAGGTGTCTTGTTTTCAGCAGCAATCTCCTAACCGAGGTTGCTGCTTTTCTTTAAATTTCACCCATATTTATGCTGCACGAAATCTTAAATCCACGATGAAACCATTCCTTCGCATTCTTTTGCTTCTTTACGCCTACGCGACACCTACCTTCTTATCTGCTTAGGAGAGCTATCATTTCCAAGAAGGCCTCTATCTAGAAGTTCCTTACAACTATGGAAGGGAAGCCATTTACACCGACGAATTCCTCTGGGGTTTCTACAGCAACGGCTGGGAAATAAAGTAAATCGCTCCCCTTTTGCATACGCATACCCCTAAACAAAAAGCGGATCTCCCTTTCGGGAAATCCGCTTTTCAGCATAAGAGGACGACAAAAGTACGTCATCCTTTCGTGTTCATCGTGCTTTAGTTAGCAACATCCCACCATACACGGGAAGTCATAACGTCGCCGTTATTCAACCGACCTACCGCTTCTTGATAATTGGCCGTGTTTACCGTAGACTCCGATACCGGATATGTAAAACGTCTCGGTATAGTTCCATTAGTCACATTACCAATATAATTTACCGGTGTAAGTACGGGAAATCCGGAACGTCTCCAGTTTGCAAACGATTCGTACTCATCAGAGAACGTATTGATATAATACTGCGTATTGATTTGCTGCAAAGCAGTTGCCTCGTTAAAAGGATTGGCAACCAAGTAAGCTTGAATAGCTGCATCACTAATACCAGCTATATCAAACTGTGTGAATTGTTTCATTGCCGCAGTAACACCGGCATCGTAGTAAGACTTTGCCGTTCCGGTTGCAATCCAACCACGTTGTGCAGCTTCCGCAAGCAACAGCTGATTTTCCGCATACGTTACCAAAAACGTTGGCGCATTTAGCTTAGCGTAAGTATAACGATTGGCTACCGAGTAACTATTCATGGAACCCGGATAAAGAGGATATCTGTCAATATCTGTAGCACCCTCCAGTTGATCGTAACCATTTGGCATACCAATTTGTTTACTAGCCGTGGTATCACCTCTAGAAAATGCGGCTTCATCAACCTTTATACGAGGATTTTCTACCACCGTTGCTAAAAATGACAAACGAGGATCTTTTGTGTTTTTTAAGAGGTTAATAAAAGATTCGCTCATCCGATAAGCGTTAGGGTCTTCATGTACATAAACTTTCCCAAAAGGTTCAGCGCTATTGTTCGCTGTTACTCCCCCTGTATGTTTAATCAAAGCACTTTCAGCATTACTTTCAAAAAGACCTCCCGCTACCGCAGTATTTACCCAAGTGCGAGCAGCTGCTTGGTCAACCTTCGATAGGCGCATCCCTAAACGCAACATCAACGAATAGGCAAATTTTTGCCAAAGTACGACATCTCCTTTGTAGATAATATCAGCATCCCCAATCGTAGAAGACTTTTTGTCTAGATTCACTGCAGCTTCCTGTAGTTCTTTAAGCATATCCATATAGATCACTTGCTGACTGTCATACTTTGGATAACCGTTCAACTCATGAAACCCTTTTCCCGCCTCGGAATATGGCACATCTCCGTATAAATCAGTCATACGGTGAAACAGAAATACTTTCAAGATGCGCGCCATCTGATATTCCGTAGCATAAGCTGGATCATCTTTCCAATTTTCCAACAAGTCAACTGCGTCCCGGATACCATTTGGATACATGCGATCCCAAAAAGCAGCATTGTAATCTGGGTTATATAAATATTTATCACCGTTCCAATAACTTTCTACAGAAGATGTGTGCTGAATCATCGTGCTGATATAAATCAAGCCATTACGCCAAGCCTCATATTCCGTTCCGTAAGCATACTGTTGTACATTCGTAAACATCAGCTTAAAATCCATCCGTTCGGCATCGATTACTTCGGGATCGACATTTAGATCACCAAAATCGCTACAAGCGGTAAAGCTAAAGCCACAAGCAGCGAGGATATATAATAATTTCCTTTTCATTTTTTTAAATTTTGTTTGTTTATAATGCGGCACAATATCTGCTCCCCACTAATAAACACTCCTTTCTAAAACTTCAAATTAAGGTTAAAACCCACATTTCTTGTATAGGGATTACCATTCAATTCTAAACCTTGTGCATTGCCGTTACTGTAGGCCGATTCTGGATCAATATTTGGCGTACTTTTGTGAATAGTCCACAAGTTACGTCCAACTAATGAGAAAGATGCTGCTCTAAACGGTGTTTTTGAAAGCATTGCTGTCGGCAGTGTATATCCAAAAGAAATTTCACGCAGTTTAACAAAGCCCGCATCATACACAAATTCTTCCGTAATATTTTGGTTAACGACGTGCTTCCAGTAAGTTTGTGCATCGATCGACTTCGTATTAACTTCACCCGTAGCTGTTACACCTTGACCAACAATACCTCCCTCACGACCTTCCAAGGTAGCTTTATGCAATCCTGTCCCATACAAGTTATAGTTTGTTCCCGAATAGATCTTCGCGCCTAATTTAACATCCAACAATGCGCCTAAGCTGAAATTTTTATAACTGAAATCGTTACGTAAACCACCAGTAAAACGATAGACGCCATTGCCGAGAATCTCTACCTTATCCGAACGAACAGGTAAGCCATTGGCATCGAATATACGATTTCCGCTTGCATCCGTCTTGTATTTATAGCCAACAATTTGTCCGTAGTTGAGGCCTACAATCTGTTGGATTGATGCATTTCCGCCATTAGACTGTCCACCTTCTACAATCAGATTTGTCTGACCGCCCAAATTTTGGACTTCACTGTCATTAAATCCAAAATTCACAGAGCCGCGCCATTTAAAGTTTTCTTTACGGATGATATCACCATACACCAACGCCTCAATACCTCTATTCTGTAGTTCACCAATATTTTTTATTGCCGTCGAATAGCCAGAAGCCGAGCTCGTCGTTACACGGACGATGTCGTCTGTTGTATTCTTTTTGTATACAGCCAAATCCAACCCGAAGCGGTTGTTGAAGAATTCCATGTTCAAACCAGCTTCCCATTCTGAAATGCGCACAGGCTTCAGATCTCTGTTAGGAATGGTTTCGTTGTTTATGGTACCTACCGGACGCTCCAATATCTCATAGGATAAGGTTCGATAAGTCAACAAGCGTTGGTAAGGGTCTGTTCCATTGGACGCTGCTGCACGCGATAAACGAAACTTACCCATATTGATCCATTCAGGTAGGCTTAAATGATCGCTAAATACATAACTCAAACTCGCTGCCGGATATACATAGCCGTTGTTAGCAGGATCAAGCGTAGAATACCAGTCATTACGTGCTGACAAGTTCAAGAATAAAAAATCACGGAAACCAAAATCGGCAGTCCCGTAAACAGAATTTACCGCGAACTCTTGAAATACTTTCTTAAATGTACGTGTTCCTGCAGCGACGTTTCCCGTATTATATACGCCGTCAACGATGAACGGACGAATCCCCCCATCTGTGCCCCAAGTCTCATTTTTGGATTTCAGTGCATTTCCACCGACTGTTGCCGAAATAGAGAAATCACCTACATTCTTTTTGGCACCGATCAAATAGTTAAAGTTGGTCTCTTCAAATTCCTTGTTATACTCATTGATGAAGCCATTTGGATCAGCTGCAGCACCTTTAGGCTGGATCTGCTTGAAGGCCAAGTTAAATCCGTCGCGTGTCGCCGCTCCCTGCACATATAACCAATCTGTGATATCATAACGTAGATTAAATCCACCCGTTAATCTTTTCCTTGTCGAGTTATTGGACTTATTATATTGTAAGAAGTACGGGTTATTAAAGTATACATTATTCCCGGGCTGTAGTTCCTTGCCTGCAGCATCAACCGCAGCGTCCAACCAAGTCACATCATAACCATTTGCTAGATATAAAAGCGTTGCGTTCGTATTTCCATTACCATCCGATAGATTGGGTCTATTCTTCACAAACTCGAACATATAGTTCAAGTTCATGCCCAAGGTCACCTTTGGCGTAATTTTATACGTCGTATTTAAGTTTGCTCCGCGTTGGTTCGAACTCGAATTAGGAAGAATCGGTGTTTCGTGGATGTTATTTAAACCCAATCGAAAGGTCGACTTCTCATCGCTTCCGCTTACAGCAACAGAAGTCTGGTTGGTCAATCCACTGCGGTAGAAGTTCTTCCAATTGTCTACGTTTGAATATGCATAGCTTTTATCCAAGCGGTTTACCGCGTTGCTACCGTCCAAGACAGCACCCCAGCTTTGGTTGTATGTATCAAAGGCAGCCTCACTACTTCCAGGCTTAACCCCCTGTAGGCCTTGCCCGTAAGTTGTCTGGAAATCTCGGTAATCGTAGATACTGTTTACGGTAAAGTTGTTGTTCACCTCAATACCTAAACCTTGTTGTCCTTTTCCAGATTTTGTTGTGATCATGATGACCCCGTTACCGCCACGGAAACCGTATAGTGCCGATGCAGCAGCACCTTTCAATACTTGGATACTCTCGATATCATCGGCATTGATGGCATTCATACCATCCCCCATGTCCATCCCACCCCACTGACCAGCAGAACCTTGGTTTTGGTTGTTCAATGGAATCCCGTCAACCACATAAAGGGGTTGATTATTACCTGTCATGGATGCAGCACCGCGGATAATCACCCGGCTACTACCGCCCATACCTGTTGCGTTACCTGCCACGCTCACCCCGGCAACCTTACCCGTTAGTGCATTTCCCAAGTTTGCATCACGTGATTGCGTAAACTCGTCACCTTTAACCGTAGTTGTAGAGTAACCCAATGATTTTTTCTCACGCATAATACCGAGCGCCGTTACCACTACATCTTCCAATTGGTTTTCTGCGTTCACCAAGGAGATGGTTAATGTCGTGTTGTCGCCTACGGTAATTTCTTGCCCTTGGTAGCCGATGAAGCTTACCACCAGCACTTGGCCCTTGCTCGCCTGTAGCGAGAAACGTCCTTCTGCATCCGTTTGTGTGCCGCCACTCGTTCCTTTCACCCCTACCGTCACACCAACAACCGGTTGCTTTGTTGTTGCATCAATAATTATTCCCCGGATAGTTTGTTGGTTTTGTACAGTGGCATCCGCTTCGCGATATAATGCCGAATTTGCGTGTACTTGACCATAACTTGCCGCAACCAAAGCCAAAGGAATAACCCAAGCTCTGCTCGCTTTCAATTTAAGTTTGTCAGCTTTCCACATAGTGTGTGTTTGTAAAAATTTAGAATAATACGTGTTTATGTGTTTGTTTGCAACGGGTTGCATAAATTGTCATCGCTAAAGAATGCAATCGGTTGCTTTTTTAATACTGCGCTAAGTAACGGAATAATTTTTATAAGAAAAATAGTTTAATAAAAAATTTGTTACAAATTTAAAACCTTTTAGCAAGTAGGCTAAAACGTTGTAAATATGACAACAAAGTTCCTGAAGCACTTTTTGAAAAACAAAAACAAACGCCATTTTCATCGAGATCACATTTAGCGGGCATGTCCATCCCGTAAAAACAGATTCTTGCCCATGATGGGCGTTCCCCAAAAACAAGCCCATCAAATAAGCATTAGCCCAATGCAGCAAGCATTGTCTAAAAAACCAACATATAATTCGCATCCAAAAATCAACAAAAACCATAAACACACAGCAGCACGCACCTTTTAATCAAACCATTAACAGTATATGAATAAAATAATTTTTATCACAACCCATAGAAATTCATGCGATTTTTATTTAGATTTACCTAACGAATTAATTATTAACTGCAACACCTTGGTCAAATCCAATGGGTGTTGGAACCAGCACGATAACCATGGGCAAAAAAGATCATTTGCTTGCTGATTTATGGAATACGTATCCGGAGGTTATTTCCAGCCAACCCTATTTTCCGGCAGATTTCCATATCGGCCACTACATTAGTGAAGTCGTGGCCACCGGCTCATTCTATTCCTACGTTATCCAACTCGCCGACTACAGCCTTCATTTTGTCGATCCGGCAGCACGTACACTCCATCCTCTCCAAAGCCTCCCAACGCAGCTTGCTGATATCACCTCCCTAATTCATCCCGACGACCTCGGCTTTGTTTTGGCCGCCGAAAAAGCAGGTTTAGAAAAAATCCGCAGCTTAGGCTTCGAGCATAGCCTGCAGCTCAAATGCGCCTACTGCTTTCGCATGCAGGTGCACGACGGCAGCTACCATCTTTTTCATCATCAAGCCCTGCATCTCTCCAAAGACGAGGAAGGCCGCGTCAGCTTTAGCCTCAACATCCACACAGACATACAGCACATCACGGCCGTCAACAATAAAATTGTTTTGATTAGTGGTATAGAAGGGCGCAATGATTATTGGCAGATCGATCTCTCGGAAAAACACAAAGCACCTATGCCCTTGCTATCAAGGCGAGAAATGGAAGTCTTAGGCCTGCTGGCACAAGGCTACTCCAGCAAGCAAATTGGTCAGCGCCTATTTATTTCCGAGCTCACCGTCCGCGTGCATCGCAAGAACCTGCTCAAGAAAACCAACAGCTCCAAAAGCGGAAATCTTGTCAAAAAATGTTATGAATTAGGTTTGCTTTAACGGAATCGTTTACAACAAATAGCTTACCGCAGCTCTTTTAGAGCCCCACGGTAACCGACCAGGTTCGTCGCCAGCGCCCGTTGCCTTCCAGCTCCACAATTCCCTCCTTCTGCCGCAAGTCGCCCGCATGTTGTTGCGTGTCGTTCACGCCACACCAAGGTTCCAAGCAGATAAATGGTGCACCGCTAGGCGCCCACAATCCAAAATACGGAAAGCCGGAAAACTGAAAGTCAAGCCTGTAGTCGCCTTGCCTATTCTGCAGCAGCACATTGCTGGAACGCAAGTCCTTCAACACCCAAGCATCTTTGTCAAACATATTAGCCCGCAAGGGCAGGCGTATCCCCTCCAACGGCTGCCATTCGGCTTGCGTATCCAACAAGCCTTTTTTTAGAAAGTAGCGCGTCAGCGCATGGTCTTTCCCAAAAACCAGGTAATAGTCAGCGAAATGCTTTCCGTTTGAAAGGTTTAGTTGAAATGCCGGGTGGCCTCCCAACGAAAAGTACAACGGATCATCCCCCTTGTTCTGCAACTCATAGCTGCACGAAAGCGTATGCCCCTGCAGCACATAGCGCAGCAGCAAGCGAAAATCAAAGGGATACATCGCCTTTGACTCCGCATCAGCTTCGAGCACAAAGGTAATCTCCTGCGGTTTCTGCTCCAACACAGCAAAAGTACGATCCCGCGCAAAGCCATGCTTGGGCAGCTTATACCATTGTCCTTCGAACAGGTATTGTCCATTTTTTAGCTCGCCCACAATGGGAAACAGCAGGGGCGAAGATTTCGGCCAATAGGCCGCATCGCGCTGCCACATATATTCACGTCCATCCGCCTTCGACAACAGCGATCGCAGTTCCGCTCCTTCCGGGGCAATGTCTATATGCAGGTGGTCGTTATCTAAGCTATACATCGTTTTTTACTGCCTTTGGCGATACTAAACAGGGTGATCAACTGACGAGCCGTAAAACAGGTCAGCTCATCACCCTGTCCCTATATTGACTACTAGTCAATCAACTTCGACTGATGCTTCTCTAGGGTATTGTACACCTTTTTCACATCTTGCGACTTTTCCTTCTGTACAAACAGCAAAGCATCATCGGTATACACAACAATCGTATTTTTCAGTCCTACAAAAGCCGTATAAATATCCGATCCGATGATCATATTTCCGTTTTCATCTACCGTATAGCCCGTCGAGCGCAGGTAGTCATACAACGATTCGAAAGACCCTAGGTCAGACCACTGAAACTGCGTGGCCACCACACGGATCTTCTTCGAGCGCTCCATCACGGCGTAATCCACGCTGATAGAAGGAATTTTCTTAGACAGGCTCTCGTCTAGGCGACCATCTTTCTGGTGTTGCCAAGCCGCCAATGCCGTGGCATACACCTTCGGCTCAAACTGCTGCAGTTCCGTCAAAAAAGTATCCGCACGGAAACAGAACATCCCCGAGTTCCACAGAAAGTTACCCCGCTCGATAAAGTCCTCCGCCGTATCGTGGTTTGGCTTCTCGCGGAAAGAAAGCACCTTATCGCCTTCATATTCAATGTAGCCGTAGCCCGTTTCCGGACGTGTGGGCTTTATCCCAAAGGTGATGATATAGCCTTCTTTCGCCTTCTCGATTCCCGTTTGTATGGCCGAATTATAATCATCTTCCCCCACAATCACGTGGTCCGATGGCGTCACCACCAAAATATCGTCCGGTGCTGCCGCAAAGGCCGCAAAGGCTATAGCTGCTGCCGTGTTTCGTGGTGTCGCTTCCACGATATCCACATACTCCACCCCTTGGCTATTCAGCACTTCTTTACTCAATTGGTAATTGTCGCAGTTGCCAACCACCATCACCTTGTTGCATAAACTGCGGTTACGAAGCACCGTCATCCCAAATAAAGATCCCTCCTTAAATAGATTCAGGTACTGCTTCGGGTTGCTCTTCCGGGATAAAGGCCATAGCCGGCTCCCAACGCCGCCCGATAATATTACGTGTACTGTATTGCTCATTTTTATTTATATATACCTGCAGCCAACCAGCTGATATCGCCACGACATCAACCAACCACCACATCATGTTGTCACTTTATCACCTCGTCACCTTGTCCCTTCATCACCTCGTCACTCCATCACCTTGTCCCTTCATCACCACATCACCTTGTCACTCCATCACCACATCACCTTGTCACTCCATCACCACATCACCTTGTCACTACTCCACTACCCCTTCAACACCTTTTCCGCTTCCTTGTCGGCCACCACTTTACGTAAGCCATGGCTAGAAAACCGGTGTGTGCGTTTGTTGTAGTGGATTTCAATACCCTCTTCCACACAGTACTTGCGGCCAGTGAAATCCTTATCGCGATATTCCTCGCCAATAAAGCGCACCTGCACATGCAGCGCCTGCAACATATCCGCTAGATCCTGCTCCGTTTCATAGGGGATAATCTCATCCACATAATGACAACCTTCCAGTTGAATATAGCGTTCCACCACCGTTTGTGTGGGTTTATTTTTTGTCGGGTCAACCTCCGATGGGTCAGTATTCAGTCCAACGATCAAATAGTCGCAGTTTCTTTTGGCTTCTTCCAGCATCATGATATGTCCCGCATGCAGCAGGTCAAAAACGCCAAATGTAATTCCTATTCTCATAGTTTTTTTGTTAATCTCATTTAAAGGTCCATTCAGCGAGAAGGTCAAAAACCGCTCGCAAGAAATGCGCTACGGCTTCCTCCGCTAAACAAACGCTACTATACTACTAAAGAATACGTCGCTTTTCGCAGCAGGCGATTCGCAACCTATCCCCTAGCCTTCTTTTTAGTTCCTTCGGCAATAGCCACCACATTGCCGTTTTTCTCGCGTTCTTTTTCCGCCACCGTGCGGCGCAGTCCCGAGCTCGAAAAACGGTGGTCGCGGCTGTTGAAATACAGCTCTATTCCCTTTTCTTCGCAATATTGGCGACCTGTAAAGTTCTTCTCTTTGTATTCATCGCCCAAGATACGAACCTGCACATTAAAAGAGCGCAAGATATCTTCCAAATCCTGTTCCGTCGCATAGGGAACAATCTGATCCACATGCTTACAGCCTTTCAGTTGTATATAGCGTTCCACCACGGTCTGTGTAGGTTTGTTTTTCTCTGGTCGATCCAAGGTAGGGTCTGTCTGCAGGCCGCAGATTAAGAAATCACACTGTTCCTTAGCATCTTCAAGCATTTTGATATGCCCCGCGTGTAGGAGATCAAATGCGGAGAAAGTAATTCCGATTTTCATGTTTTTCTGAATCAAGATTTAAATAATATCCGAAAGTTATAAGCAGCATTTTCATAAGAGTTGAAGATTCTCTACGCTTATCAACCTTCACTAATGTTTTCAACGGTTGATGTTTTTATGCCCCTAATATAAGGATTTTTAGTTTTTTTTCTTAAAAAAGCGGCATCGCCTAGATTATTTAATATAAAAATAACCTTTTTCGGCATCTAGCAATCAAAAACAAAGCCAAAACACTGGCCTTTTTAGATATTTTGGACGAGGTAAAAAACCTCAGGAAAATCTACTGTCCCACAACACCACAAGTCTCGGCGGCCTAAAAAGCAACAAAATCCCCTATAATACAATTTATTTTACAGTCGATTAACTCACTGTGAGCAGTCTTCGCCGCCATTGGCATTATACCCCCTATACCAATCCACAAAGCGCTGCACCCCTACGGGCACCAAGGTCTTGCTGGCATAGCCCAAGGCAGCCAGCTTGCTCGTATCCGCCCAAGTGCGTGGCACCTCGCCCACCTGCATCGGCAGCATCTTTTTACGGGTAGTTTTGCCCATGGCGCTTTCCAAGGCGGCAATAAAATCCGCCAGCTGCACAGGCTTCCCATTTCCCACATTCAGTATCTGATACGGATTCTCCGCCAGCTGCGGATGCTGAAGCGCCAGGTATATCCCTTGGCAGATATCATCGATGTACGTAAAATCGCGCGACATCTCTCCGTGGTTGAAGAGATGTATTTCGCGACCCTCCGCTATTGCCGAGGCAAAGAGCATAGGCGCCATATCCGGGCGACCCCAAGGGCCATATACCGTAAAAAAACGTAAGCCCGTTGTCGGCAGCTGAAAAAGGTGGCTGTAGCTGTGTGCCATCAGCTCGTTGGCCTTCTTGGTCGCCGCATAAATACTTACCGGATAGTCCACACAGTCATCCTCCGCAAAAGGCACCTTGGCATTCTCGCCATACACCGAAGAGCTCGAGGCATACAGCAAGTGTTGCACCGCCTGCTGCCGGCAGCATTCCAATACATTCAGAAAGCCCACGATGTTACTATCCACATAAGCCTCCGGGTGTTTCAGGCTGTGCCGCACCCCCGCCTGTGCCGCCAGGTGAATCACCGCATCACATTTCTCCGCCGCAAAGAACGCAGGCAGCGCTGCCCGGTCTTCAATATTCATGCGTATAAAGCGAAAGGCCCCATCGCCTACCGCCACTACGCTATTCCATTGTTTCGCATCCCGCTGTGCCAGCCCCAAGGCTTGAAGACGCGCATATTTAAGCTGCGGATCATAATAATCGTTGATATTATCCAGCCCCACAACCCGCAGCCCCTGCTCCAGCAACAGCCTACAGACATGGAAACCAATAAAACCGGCCGCACCGGTCACAAGTATTTTTTTGTATTGCATAGCGTATATGCAAGATAAAAAAAATTTCTAACCTTTTGGTTTTGAACAATCGAGCCGCGAAGCCCGTCCGCATTTCGCAAAAAAAACGTATTTTGCTGCCAAGAAAAAAGCAGCATGTCCATTAGTGAAATAGCGAAACACCTGAAGGTATCAAAATCTACCGTTTCTTTGGTAATCAATGGCAAGGCCGAAGAAGGCCGTATCAGCAAGGCATCCGCCCAGCGCATCCGTGATTATATCGAAGAGATCGGGTATAAGCCCAACGCCTTGGCCAAAAGTTTGGCCACGGGAAAGTCGCGCACCATCGGACTGATCGTGGAAAACATCGGCGATTCCTTTTTCGGACCCATCGCGCTGCATATCGAAGAATACCTGCGCAAACATGGATACCAAGTACTGTACAGCAGCACCATGGGCGACAATCAGCTGGCTGCAGAGATTGTGCAAACCATGCTGGACAAGCAGGTAGAAGGCATCATCTTGGCGCCCACCGACGCCTTGGATAGCGAGGTGGAGCGCATGCTGAAAAGCAAGATGCCCCTCGTACTGTTTGATCGCAAGATACCCAGCTTGCCGACCAACTACGTGGGCACCAACAACTATGAAGCCAGCCGAGAGGCCGTGGAGCACCTGCTGGAGCAGGGCTATGGGCATATCGGCATGGTCACCATCGCTTCTCAGCAGCCACAAATGCAAGATCGCCTGCGCGCCTACCAAGATGTGCTCGCCGAAAATGGCAGCAAAGAGCAACTGCTCTACACCTCCTTTCTGGATAAAGACGAAAATCCCGTCAAGGCCATCAGCAAATGGCTGAAGAAAAACCCAGAGATCGACGCCCTGTTTTTCAGCACCAACTATGTATGCGTAGCCGGATTGAAGGCCATGCGCAAGCTGGAGCGCGAGCAGCAGCTCGGCATCATCGCTTTTGACGACCTCGAACTGCTGGAACTCATGCGCCCGCAGATCTCCTGCATCCGGCAGCCGCTGGAAAAGATCGCCAAGGCCGTCGTGCAGATGCTTATCGAGCAACTCAGCGATAAAGACAAGGCGCCCAGCGAGAAAATTATCCGATCCAACATACAGATCCGCGAAAGTTCTTTATAAAATATTTGGAGGTTCTCCCAAAATCTTCTAGATTTACAAATAGCAAAACCGGTTTTGCTATTGTTCAACCTTTATAAATCATGTTTACGACCACTTTTTTACACGACGATACGTCCCGTTATGGACGCTGCCCGCGCCTATGAAAACATCCATCATGCTCTGCTTGGATATCGGCGGATCGCATATTGCCGCAGCCGCCCTACAGGCCGAAAACGGTAGCTACACCGCACTAAAAGAAGCCAAGGGCGATGTCGATAGCGGCGAAAGCCGCGCCTATATTTTGGCGCAATGGGATAGCGTCATCCGGCAGGTGTGGGACGCCGAGCAGCACAGCATCGAAGCCCTGCTCATTGCCATGCCCGGGCCATTCGACTATGCGCAGGGCATCTGCCTTATGGATGGCATGCACAAATACCAAGCCCTGCTGCATATGGATGTCAAGTCCTACCTCAGCGCCCACTATGCTGTTCCGGCGGCGGCCGTGCGTTTTATCAACGATGCCGAGGCTTTTTTATGGGGAGAGCTCTACCACTATCAACTGCAGGCACAGCGCGTTGTCGGCCTCACCTTGGGCACCGGCCTCGGCTCGGCCCTATATGCCGGCGACGATGTCAAGGACCTCAACTATGGATCGGCGCCTTTCCGCGAGGGCATTGCCGAGGACTATATCTCCACGCGCGGCATCTTGGCTTTTCTCCAAAGCCGTGGCATCCATAGCCTGCCCCATGTCAAAGCCCTCCTAGAGGCCAAAGGTATGGAGGCCGAGCGTAGCGCCGCCTTTGATTACCTCGCCGTTGCGCTGCAGGATTTTATACGGCAGCATATCCTGCCCCTAAAGCCAGATGCGATTGTTTTTGGCGGCAACATCGCCAAGGCGCACCCCTGGTTTTTACCCGCCGTTAAAAAGGCACTGCAGCTGCCCTGCTATGTGGCATCCTTTCAAGAATGGAATCTATTTTATGGTCTTGCTAGCTCTTATAAACAATGAAAAATGTATGGAAATATGCGCTGATCGCCTCCTTGGGGGGCTTTCTCTTCGGCTTTGAAACTGCCGTCATCTCCGGCGCCGAACAAATTATCCAGCAGCTGTGGCAGCTGGACGCCTTTTGGCATGGTTTAACGGTATCCATCTCCCTTATCGGCACCATCTTGGGCGCCCTCTTGGCCGGTGGCTATGCGGAGAAATATGGACGCAAACCGGTGTTGGCGCTTATCGCGCTCCTATACCTCTTCTCCGCCATCGGCTGTGGGCTATCGCCTATTTGGTCGTTATTTTTACTATTCCGCTTTCTAGGCGGACTCGCCGTGGGCGTCAGTTCGGTGGTTGGGCCGGTTTATATTTCCGAGATTGCGCCGGCCAAAGATCGGGGCAAGCTTACCGGTCTCTTCCAGATCATGATCGTATCGGGTATTTTCGTGGCCTACCTCACCAACTTCCTCTTTGCCGGCCTGGGCGACAATGCTTGGCGCTATATGCTGGGCATTATGGCGCTACCCGCCGCCCTCTTCTATGCGCTGCTGCGCCTGCTGCCGGAGAGTCCGCGTTGGCTAGCCCTGCACCGCGGCAGCGAGGCCGCCCATG
The DNA here is from genome assembly GCF_033955345.1 of Sphingobacterium bambusae. NCBI lineage: Bacteria > Pseudomonadati > Bacteroidota > Sphingobacteriia > Sphingobacteriales > Sphingobacteriaceae > Sphingobacterium > Sphingobacterium bambusae. The sequence continues at coordinate 3,139,016 of NZ_CP138332.1, read as the reverse complement.
TCGTCTTTGCGCGCTTGGGACAAGCTTCCGCTATGGCCGATAGCGCCGACAGCAGCGCTACGTCTACACCGCAGCAGGCTACATCCCTTTGGCAAAAGCGCTATAGCAAGCCTATTGTCTTCGCCGTGCTCTTGGCTTTTTTCAACCAAATGACCGGCATCAACGCCATCCTCTACTATGCCCCGCGCATCTTCGAGATGGCTGGCTTCGATGCACAGCTGGCCTACCTGCAGCCCATCTTTATTGGCGGCACCAATGTGCTCTTCACCCTGCTGGGCATGAGCATCATCGACCGTGTGGGGCGCAAAAAGCTATTGCTGCTGGGCGCCGTGGGCATGTTTGTCTTCTTGCTGCTCACCGCCTTCGGTCTTAAGGGCGAGCATTCCTCCTTTTTATTGTTCTACATCATCGGTTTTATCGGCTGCTTTGCCCTCTCGCAGGGGGCCGTCATTTGGGTCTTTCTGGCCGAGATATTCCCCAATGAGGTTCGCGCCAAAGGCTCCTCCCTCGGCAGCAGCACCCACTGGGTCTTTGCGGCCATCATCTCTTGGCTATTTCCCGTGGTGGTGGAGGGCTTTGAGCAGGGCGGTTTCTATATCTTTCTGTTCTATGCGCTCATGGTAGTCCTTTCCTTTGTTTTCATCCTGCTCCTGCCCGAAACCAAGGGCAAAGACTTGGAAAGCATGAAAGACGCCACCGGCTAAGCTTACCGCAGCCATCTAGCGGCATTAGGCCCGTGCAACAGCGGCGCCGAGGGACATCAACCATCCCTCGGCGCCGTTTTTTTTTGTTCATCCCGGCCGGTTTTTCTGGCTTCTGCGCCCAGCAGCGGCGGCTATCGGGCAGCTTTAACGCGAATGTTACCTAAAAAAATAACGGCTTTACTAGGAATTGTGAATTTTATATCTACATTTGTTAAACCGGTTTAGGCGATAAGCTAACCCGGTTTTGCTAACAGGCGAAAGCCACGATATAAACCATTTTTCATTATGATCAAAAAGTCGAAATTATTTCTTGTTGCGGGAGCTTTGCTGTTTGGGCATTTTCCTGTACAGGCGAGCATCGACAGCTTTTTATCGCGCCACATGGAGGTACAACTGTCGGTGCGGGGAAAGGTAGTCGATGAGCGCGGCAGCCCCATACAGGGGGCAACGGTGCTCGTCGTAGGCACCAGCAGCTCGGCAGTGACCGACAATAGCGGTGCCTTCAGCCTTAATGCCAAGCTGGGCGACAACCTACGCATCACCTTCTTGGGCTATCAAGATGTGATGCGACGCGTAGATGGCGAAGAGATCACCGTCACCATGTCTGCCAACAATCAATCGCTGGACGAGGTTATTGTGGTGGGCTATGGCACCACCACACGCCGCTCGGTGGTGGGCGCCGTCGATCAAATCAATGCCAAAGCCATTGAAAATAGGCCGGTGGCCAATGCTATGCAGGCCTTGCAGGGTGCCTCGCCCAGCTTAAACATACAGCAGCGCAGCATGGACCCCAACGGCAATACCATGAATATCAATATCCGCGGGATATCCACCTTAAATAGCAATGGCCCTTTGGTGGTCATCGACGGCTTGATCACCGATGTGGCGGCGCTCAATAAGCTCAACCCCATGGATATCGAAAATGTATCGGTATTAAAAGATGCTGGTACGGCGGCCATCTATGGATCGCGCTCGGCCAATGGGGTGTTGCTGGTCACCACCAAAAGTGGTAAGCGAAATCAACGCCCCCGCGTCAGCCTTTCTTCGTTGGTAGGCGCGCAGGATCCGCAGATTTTGTACGCGCCGGTGCAGGGCTACCAAAATGCGACCCTCAAAAACCTCGCGCTGACCAATGTGGGCAAGAACCCCGAGTTTACGCCCGATCAAATCCAAGATCTGTACAATAACCGCGGGATAGAGCAGTGGAACTACGACCAGATTATGCAAACGGCCTTGCAACAGAACCATAATGTTTCCGTATCCGGCGGTGGCGAAAGTTCCACCTACCTCTTTTCAGGCGGTTTTTTGGATCAACGCAGTAATTTTGTGGGCAACAGCAATTATGGTATCAAGCGCTACAACTTGCGCAGCAATATGTCTACCGAGTATGGCATCTTTAAGCTAAATACCATCCTGTCCTATGCGCGTAATAATGGTTTGAGCAGCACCGCTGGCAATGCCATTATCAACTCGTCGCGCATACCGCCCTATTATTACTACCGCATGCAGGCCGATAATGGTCGCTACCTGATCAACAATGCCTTGACCGATCAAAATCCCTTGGCCGAACTGCGGGATGGGGGCTATGTCAAAACCGACAACGACTTTTTCAACGCCAACATCGCCCTCGATGTGCGGCTGATGGACGGGCTGAAGCTCCGCGGGGTTTTCGGTGCCGATATCAATGCCGACCATCGCTTTATCCGGCGCTTGCAAGTGCCGCTCTATGCCAGTGCTGATGCGGAAAGGCCGGCCGTCAATGTCAACTCTACACGCAATACGGAAGATTTTAACGAGAAGGCGACCATGCTCAACTACCAATTGCTCCTGGATTACAACAAGACCTTTGGTGACCATGAAGTGAAGGGGCTCTTTGGCGGAACCAACGAATCCTATACGCGCCGCATCAACGAGATCAAATACCTATTCACCGATCCTATTCTAGGCACCCCCACCACGGGAACGGAGTTTGATCCCACCAGCCGGTCTTCCCTCGGAGGCACCGAAGAGATCAGCATCAGCTCCCTCATCGGGCGGCTAGCTTACACCTACGCACAGCGCTACTTTTTAGAAGCTACTTTTCGTTACGACTCCTCTTCCCGTTTTGCAAAAGTATTTCGCAACGGCTTTTTCCCTTCGGTATCTGCCGGCTGGCGCCTCTCCGAGGAATCCTTTATGCAAGCCTACAGCGAGCGGGTGGGCGACTTGAAACTGCGCGCTTCTTATGGTTCGTTGGGCAACCAAGACATGCCGGCGTATCAATTTCTAACGCGTTATGAACCTTTTAACAATAGTTACGGATTTAATAACAGCGCGGTTAGTGGCGCAGGCTTTCAGATAGGAACGGAAGATCTACAATGGGAAAAAACAGCCAATTTTAATGTGGGGGTAGATGCTTCATTTTTGCACAACCGTCTAACCGCAAGCTTCGACTATTTCCACAAGCACACCACCGATATTTTGATTACGCCAAGAACACCGGCTGTTTTTGGCACCCAATTGAGCAAACGCAATATCGGCCAAATGAATAACCAGGGCTGGGAGTTGGTGTTGGCCTACAACCTGCGCACCGGCGAAGCGCAGCATAACTTTTCGGCAAATATCGGCGACACGCACAACGAGGTCACCTATTTTGAAGGAAAAGAGCAGTTCTCGGAGGCCGATCGCATTCGCAAGATTATCCGCGAAGGCTTGCCAATCAACGCTTATTACGGCTATAAGGTGCAAGGTTATTTCCAAAATATGCAGGAGATCGAAACGGCTGCCCTACCCGTGGGTACCAGCTCCTCGGATCTGCAGCCCGGCGATGTGCGCTATATAGACCGCAACAACGATGGTGTCATCGACTCCAAAGATCGCTTTGTGCTGGGCCACGCCTTTCCACGCCTTACTTTTGGCTTTACCTACGACCTGAAGTTCAAAAATTTCGATTTCAGCATGTTTTGGCAGGGAGTAGGCAAGCGCGATATGATGGTGCGCGGCGAGCTGGTAGAGCCTTTCCACGAAAACTATTCCTTTACCATTTACCAACATCAACTGGACTATTGGACACCGACCAACACCGATGCCGCATGGCCTCGCCTCACGGCGGCCGGGTCACCCTCCACCAGCAACAACTACCAAATGGAGTCGGATATCTACCTGTTCAACGGGCGCTATGCGCGTCTCAAAAACCTGCAGGTGGGCTATTCCTTGCCGCAGGGCTGGGCCAATCGCCTACACCTGCAGCGGGCACGCATCTTTGCCAATGCGCAAAATTTGCTCACGCTTAGCATGAACTCTTGGATCGATCCAGAATCGTCTGAATTTGATAGTAACATGAGCGGTAGCGCCAACAGCGCTCGTAACTACCCCACCTTGAAATATTATGGTTTGGGCTTAGATATACAGTTTTAACAGCATGACAATGAAACGAATTATTCACTTTCTATATAGCGGCGGTCTCTTGTTGGCTAGCTTGTATTCCTGCAATACCATGGATCCACTGCCCACCGATGACTTTACCGATGCCAACTTTTGGCAGTCGGCCGCCAATGCCGAGCAGATGGTCAATATGGCCTACAATCAAATGTATTCGGCCGACAAGATGTTTAACGATGAGGCCCTTAGCGATAATATCTTTGAAGGGCGTTCCAATACAGATCAACGCAGCATTCGCAATGGTATGCCTATGCCTACGCTGGGGCGTTTCGCTTCCGAGTGGGGCGATGCCTATGGCGGACTAAAAACCGTGCATGTGTTCTTGGCCAATGTAGATCGCGTGCTAGATGCTAGCGACAGCTGGAAACAGCGAAAAATAGCGGAGATGCGCTTTATCCGGGCCTTGATCTATTTTAGGTTGGTCAACTTCTACGGCGATGTGCCTTTCTTTACCGAAGACATCAGCCTGGAGGAGTCGGAACAAATTGCCCGCACGCCCAAAGCTACGGTGATGGCCTTTATCCATACCGAACTTTCGGCCATCAGCAGTATGCTGCCTAGCCGCAATGAACTGCCTAATGCCGATCGCGGCCGCATCACCAAAGGCGCAGCCATGGCTTTTCAGGCGCGTGCCTACCTCTATGAAAGCAACTGGCAGAAAACGGCCGACTACTGCGATAGCTTGATCAATGCGCAGGGCAGCTACGGCAACTATGCGCTCTTCCCTAGCTATACCGGCCTCTTTGAAGCGGCCAATGAATACAATGAAGAGGTTATTTTGGACTATGCGCAACTGCCCATTTTGAAAACATGGGGCAAGCTCTACGATGCCGCGCCACTATCGGCCGGTGCCCGACTGAATGCCTACGCGCCCTTGCAGAGCTTGGTCGACAACTACTTGATGCTAAACGGCAGCTCCATTCAGGGCAATGCCAGCTACAATGAAAACAATCCCTACGTCAATCGGGATCCGCGCTTAACGGCTACGCTGGTGCACCATGGCGCGCAATGGGTCAATTTTGATGGATCAACACGCACCATCTACACACGCCCCGGCACGGGAGGCAGCGAGCAAGAGCGCATGGATGTGTATAGTGGCCCTGCGGCCAACGCTTCGCCTACGGGCTATTATGTGCGTAAATATTATGATCGCACAGCCACCGAGGTGTTCCAGTCGGGTCTAAACATCATTATGTTTCGCTACGCGGATGTGCTATTGATGTATGCCGAGGCCAAGCAGCAGCTGGGTCAACTGGATGCCGCGCTGTGGAACCAAACCATCCGCCCCATCCGGGCACGGGCTGGCTTTGAGGCGGCTGCCGCGCTGGACTTTCCTGCAGGGCTAAGCAACGAAGCGATGACTACGCTCATCCGCAACGAGCGTCGCAGCGAACTGGCTTTGGAGGGCTTGCGCTACTTCGATATCATCCGCTGGAAAGCGGGCAAAACCTACCTGGATGGGCCGGTGTATGGTGCAAAATTTGCCAACGGCAACAACAGCTACATCCGCCTCGATACGCGCCGCTTTGACGAGAACAGGGACTACCTCTGGTCGCTGCCGCAAGTGGAGGTCGACTTAAACAACAACTTATTGCCGAATAATCCCGGCCATGCTAACTAATCTATAATCTAAGCAATCATGAAAAGAAATTTCATTTTTATTTGGCTATCTGCCCTGCTCGCTTGCTTTGGAGCTTGCAAAACCGATGATATGAACTATACCGACGTGCAGGTTACGGCCGTCAACAGCCTCTTCGAACCGCTTGACAACAAGTCGGTGAAGTTGGTCAGCTCCAGCACGGCTTCCCTATTTTTCGAATGGGAGGCGGCGCTCAGCGAAGACGGCGGCGCTCCTTTGTATGAGGTGCTGTTTGACAAGGTGGGGGGCGATTTCTCGAAGCCACTCTACAAGTTGATGTCCAACAACAATGGCTTCGCCAACAATGCCTATGTCACGCACAAGGTGCTCAATGCGGTGGCCATCTCCTCGGGCGTCAATCCGGGCGAAAGCGGCGAGGTGCAGTGGACGGTGGTTTCCTCCCGCGGCATCAACCGGGTACAGTCGGCGGTGGTGCGCAAGCTCAACATCAGCAGCTTGGAGGGTTTCGCCGATATTCCAGATGAGCTCTATGTGTCGGGCGAGGGCTCAGAAGGCGGAACGGCTGTCGCTACGGCCTTGCCGTTCAAACAAACGGCAACCGGCGAATTTGAGATCTACACCCGCCTAGAGGCAGGCAAGAGCTATGTGTTCCTCGACAGGAAGGATGTGAATGCGCGCCGGTTCTTCACGGACGATCAGGTGAAGCTGAAAGAAGCCAGCGAAGAAACGAGCATGCAAGTCAGCCAAACGGGCGTTTACCGCATCCTGCTGGACTTTAATGTGGCCACGGTCAGCTTTACGGAGATACGCTCCATAGGCCTTTGGTTCTCGCCCGAAAACAAGATTTTGTTCAACCTACCTTACCAAGGAAAAGGCATCTGGAGCGGCACGGGTGTCGTCACCTTCCGTCAAGAGGGATGGGGCCGAGACGAGCGCTATAAATTTCAATTAAGCACGTTGGTCAACGGCAACACGGTGGTTCAGCAATTTGGCGCGAAAAACCCAACGGATAGCCGCCCAACAGCGGCCAGCGACCCTTCCTATTATCATTTGAAGCTGCTCAATGCGGTCACCCAGTGGGATGATAAGTGGAAGTTTGATGGCGCCGTGGATGGCAAGTCGACCACGATTAGCGTCATCCTGCAGGGCGATAAGGAGTATACACATACGGTTAAAGTAAACTAAACCCTGAAGCACATGAAATTTGGATCTATAGCACTTGTCTGGCTTGCCCTGCTTACCTCGGTAGGCTGCGGCAAGATCAAGGACGAGTACCAGTTTAACGACGAACTGCCCGTCTCCTGGGAGGAGATGGCCCGCCGCAGCACGGATACGCTGATCCGCCAGTTTTGGAACGAGGAGGGCTACTTCAACTATGGCAGTGATCGCTCGGACCTCGGCTTTCAATATTGGCCCAATGCGCATGCCATGGACGCTGTGATCGATGCCTACCTGCGCAGCAACGACCCCAAATACCGCGCTTACTTCGAGCCTTGGTTTGAAGGGGTGCGGGTAAAGAATGGTGGCAATTATTACAATGTGTTCTATGATGATATGGAGTGGAATGCGCTTACTTTCCTGCGCCTCTACGAAATCACGAAAGAGCAGCAATATATGGATGCTACGCTCCTCCTTTGGGAGGATATCCTAAAAGCTTGGAACACGGAATATGCCGGCGGCGGGCTGGCCTGGCGCAAGGATATGCGCTATTCCAAAAATGCCTGCTCCAATGGGCCGGCGAGCATCTTGGCGGTGCGCCTCTACAAGCTCACCAAGGAGGAGGCTTACCTCGACTGGGCTAAGCGCATCTACGAATGGCAAAAGGATGTGCTTTTTGATCGGGCAACGGGTGCCGTGTTTGACAATATCAACGGCGAGACGGATGTCATCAACACGGTGGCCTTGACCTACAACCAAGGTACGTTTCTAGGCACGGCGGTCGAGCTTTTTGATGTCACGCAGGATCCGCTTTATATGAACGATGCGCAGAAAACGGCCAACTATACCATCTCCAAATGTATCGATGCGAGCAGCAATGTGCTGCGCGACGAGGGTAGCGGCGATGGGGCGCTGTTCAAGGGTATCTTTATGCGCTACTTTGTGCAGCTGCTCGAGCGCGATGGCCTCCAAGATGCGTTCCGCCTCAAGTTTGAAAACTTCCTGCACAACAATGGCCGCGTGACTTGGCTGCAGGGGGCCGACCAAAATTTCCTGCTCTTCGGTTCTTCTTGGGCACAGCGCCCTAGCGGCGATGCGCAGCTCACGGCCCAAACGAGTGCGGCGATGTTATTCGAAAGTATTGCGTATTTTGAAAAAAAAAAGTAAATAATTAGTCATGATGATGATAAAAAAAATAGCGGGTGCTGCGCTGGCGCTCTTGTGGGCTTCTTGCCTGCAGGGGCAGCAGCTACCTAATAATGCAAACTATGCGCGAGCCACGGAAAGCTTATCCACAATCCAAGATCACTATGCCGTCAACGATGGCAAGCATCTTCTTCGGGAAACTTTTCCTTTTGACGATAGCTACAGCGCGACCTACCTAGCCGATAACAGCAATCAGCCCAAAGCCAATGCGTATTCTTACCTTTGGCCGTTCTCGGGTAGCTTATCGGCTTATGCTGCGCTGCTGGAGGCTAAGCATAATCCGGAGACCAAGCAGCATATTGATCAGGCGGTGCTGCCGGGCTTGGAAAACTATTATGATAAACGCAGCCCAGTGGGTTACGCTTCTTACATCAACAGTGCACCCCTCTCCGATCGCTTCTACGATGATAATATTTGGCTGGGTATAGACTTTGCGGATCTTTATCTCCACACAAAGGAGAAGGCTTACCTGCGCAAGGCGCAGGAGATATGGGCTTTCGTGCAGAGTGGTATGGATGATAAGCTGGGTGGTGGCATCTACTGGTGCGAACAGAAAAAGGAATCCAAGAATACTTGTTCCAACGCGCCGGCGGTGGTCTACCTCCTCAAGCTCCACGAGGCTACCAAGTCGAAGGCTTACCTGCAGCAGGCGAAGGACTTGTATGCCTGGACAAAAAAGAATCTGCAAGATCCTGCCGATAAGCTTTATTGGGATAATATCAGCCTCGCGGGTAAGGTGCAGCCGGCCAAATATCCGTACAACACGGGTCAAATGATTCAGGCGGCGGCCTTGCTGTATAAGCTGACGAAGGATAAGCAGTATCTATCGGATGCGCAGGAGTCGGCAAAAGCGGGCTTGGGCTATTTCTTCTCGCCAAAGGGCTCTTCCGCCGACTTTCCCTTACTAAAACGTAGCGACAACTGGTTTATCGCTATCATGCTGCGCGGCTACATCGAGCTGTATGGGCAGGATAAAAATCCGGAATATATCAAGGCTTTCCAAGCTAACTTGGATCATGCTTGGACGGCAATGCGCGACAACAATGGTCTCTTCGGCAAGGAATGGTCGGGGAAGGATAAAAATAGCGACAAAAAATGGCTGCTCGATCAGTTTGCTATGGCCGAGATGTATGCGCGCCTAGCGGCAGTGAAGTAAAGTGGTGACGAGGTGACATAGTGATGAAGTGACTAGGATAGCGGTAAATTAAAGATTACCGCTATCCTAGTCTACATACTATGTACTCAGTACTATATACTTTCTTGTCCCTTTCAGGGACCGATTCGTCCCTAAGCCCGGGACATGGGCGATACTTTTGTAGGGCAAAGGTTTACGGCTATGCCGTCGCGATACACTTTTGTCCCTTTCAGGGACCGATTCGTCCCTAAGCCCGGGACAGGGGCCTTACTTTTGTGGGGCAAAAGTAAGCAAAACCCTGTCGCGAATTTTTGTTGCATCCTTGTGGGGCAGTGCAAGGGCAAATGTGTACAGACGCAACAAAAATAAGGCGACGTTTGTGTTAATATTAGGCAGGTGCGGTGATTGTAGAGTTTTATACTTTGTGATAAAGTGACAAAGTGAAGAAGTGACGTTTGATTAGTGCGGTGATCCTATAATTTACCGCTACCCTTATCGCATTACGCAATATTCATTACGCTATACTGATAGTGACAAAGTGAAGAGGTGACGAGCTGATAGCGGTGATCTTAAAATTTACCACTACCCTTATCGCATTACGCAATACGCATTACGCAATACGCATTACGCAATACCATAAATAGCGATCAAAAAGCGACATCATGCGGTAACCGTTTAACGTAACTATTCCAGTCTCCTTCCAAGTGCTGGAAAACAAAGAACATGTTTGGGGAATCGAGGGATGGAAAAAGCCTAGAAATTATGTCGGAATCGCATCTAAAGCGATTCCGACGTTATTTCAGCTTTACCAAACATGTTGCTTGGTGTGCGCTGGACTTGTGCGACGAAGCACCTGAAGGAGACGAAGGGTTTTGAGCACTTTTGCCCTTCAAAAGTGCTGCCCTGCCGTGGCGAACGGCGTACTAAGGACTACATACTATTTTCCGCTAGGGTTTCCGCCGTTTACTGTGCAGCAGGCGGCTCAGCAGGTAGCTTACTGCCGCACCGATCGCGGCCATCAGCACCGTTTCGGCCATATTACTCCAGTCGAAGCTTACCCCTATGGAGCAGAGGGTACCACCTAGGGTGCCATGCTGCACATTACTGAGCGTCTTCATCGGCCTCCTCCTCTCCTTGCTGGGCAGTCTCTTGCGATTGCTCTTCTTTATGCGCTACCAAGCTATCCAATATGCCTAGGCCTACGGCCGCATATTTTAATATATGCAGCAGCTTAGCCGGTAGTTTTATGGGCGCCAGCAGTGCCACCTGCACGGCTTGGCGCATTTTTCCGATTATTGTTTTCATTTTTTTTTAAGTCAAGATTTTTGATACTTGATGTTTACAAGCGTATGCCTAGACGGCCTGCTATACGCAGCTTCCTTTCTTGGGCTAGGCATCGGGAATTACGCTGTCCGATACTATTCTTAAATACACCTCATCCCCCATATCCCATAGGGCATATACCAGCGCCTTAAGCTCGGCGAGGGCAGCCCTGCTGCCTGTTCCGGTTCCTTGCCCCGTGAGGCTGGTCACCGGCGCTATGCAGCCCATCAGCTCCGTCATGGCGTTGTTTGCCGCGTGTATCAGGATAGCCTCCCGGCGCAGCACATGGGGGATCCCAATCTGCTCGCCATTTTTAGGGTACACGCGCTTTTCTAGCCGGTAGCATCCTTCAGGAATGCAGCTGAGGCGCCGGACGTTGTTTCGATCGGGCAGTTCGATGGTATAGCAGATATGCTGTCCTTGGTAACTGATCTGCCCATTGGTTCCCCGCTCTCCGTATGTACGACGGAGAAACAAGGTATGTCTTGTTTTCATGATGTAATAGCTAAGGATGGAGCGGTAGCGCTCCGGTTAAAAAATAAGGGCAGGCACAGGGCGCTGCCCCTTTGGTTAAACATTGTTTAAATATTCGGCGGCAAGCATTACGGCCGCTAGCCTACCGCCAAACAGGATCATCGGTGCTTCCGCCGATTAACGGACCATGATCGTGACGATATCACTCCAGTCGCCTTGGCCATGGGTGTTAATGCCACGTACGCGTATCTCATAATATTGCCCGACCGACAGGGGTGCAATAATGTTCAAGCGCGAAGAGGTGGTGCTGATATGTGCACTCCAAGCTTCTTCATGTTGCTTTCTATACACACATTCATACATTCGCGCCGCTCGCTGCGGTGCAAAATCTAGCCTCACCTGCCCCGACTGTCTCCCGTCGCGCACTTTAACGGCCTCGATCTTCAGGGGTACCTCCAAAGAACTGATACCGCTACTGCTGCGGAAGCCCGAGCTAAGCAGGGTCGATAAATGCCCTTGCGCAGTGGCATTTACATAGTACCCCAGCTTTTGCAAAGCCTCTTCCAACGGCTGGCGCACTTCGTTCTTCAAGGCCGTATCCGATGGCGCTCCTCGGCGGCGTGCCGCATTCAATTTGGCCGCATAGTCATCGACCAACACTTGTACTGATTCCAAGCTCGGGCTTGGCGTTTCAAAATGTACATTGTCCGTCATGGCGCTGATAATCGTCGTTGCAGCTACCATGAGCTCGTCATCTTTCATTCGTGCAAAGTTGACAAGCACTTTAGATTTATTTGCCATTTTAATGAGCTGTACCGAGTTTTATGACTTCAAGCAGGCCAAATTCCTGTAGCGCTCCAATCATCCGCCCTAACCGTCCGTAACTCCTTTCGGTACAACACAAACGTAAAAACAAATCCGACCTCAAATGAAATTTTGACCCGATTTGAGCTAAATTGAACCGATTTGAACCGATTTGACAGAAGCGTTCCTGCAAAAACGAATATAAAGCATCCTAAATACCCAAAAACCGCCATTTTGCATATATGCAATAGGGTATTGCATATATGCAACAGATCGTTGCATGTAAACGATGATGCATTGTATATCAACAATGCGTTATTGTTTATGAACAATGAGGCTTTGCATATAAACATTATGGTATTGTTATTAGACATAAAGGCTTTGCATGTATGCAGTGTGCTATTGTTTGTCAGCCATGCACCTTTGTTGTGCAGCAACACCTTGTTGAAGATGAACAATAGCTTATTGAAGAAAAACAATAGGTCATCGTTTGTAGACGACAACCTATCGTTCATATGCAACAACGCATTGTTTTTGGGCATGTGCCTCTTGAAACAGCGCTTCTAGATCTTGCCTTTCATCCTACTCTCTTCTAAAGCCTTCAATAGATCTTCTTCAAAGTACACATCTGTTCCGATCAAACGCATAGGATTGAGGATGCCCTTCTTTAAGTTTCGCTTATACGTGACATCGGTCATGTTCAACAATTTCAACACGTCTTGCTTACTGTAAAATTTTCTTTCGGTCAAGGGTGGACGACCGACAGATGAGCTTTCTTTTTCGTTTTGTAACGCTTCAATGATCTTGCGCAGCAAGATAATAATAGTCTCTATATACTTTTTCATAATACAGATAATTGTTGTGCAACAGCGGCTTATCGAAGGTTGAGCATACCATTTCGAACTGTTGCTTGTTTATAATTCTTATTGCTTATCCACATCCAAAAGAAGGAGGCAAACGTATTCGCGGAAGATAATGTCTGGCCGGAATGATGTTTATAAACAGGTTCGGATATTGCTCACTATGAGCTAATGATCGCTGTCCGCTGTACAAGTGAATGGGCTGTCTGGGACTTGTGCATGCTGCTACCTCAGCCCCTTTGTTGGGAGAGCGCATAGTCATAAGATGCACAATAGCATCAAATAAAAATTGGCTTATTATCAGGATTATTATCATAATTGAGCCGTTTATAATGGTCGGGACTACCTACTTGACCTAGGTAAATCCAAATTCTACTGTATAAAGATAGTGAGGCTTTTCCTATGAAGGATAGTGTTTTTTTCAACAAAAGACATTTTTTTAACAAATCAAATATAGTGACATCGTGATGAGGTGACAAGGTGATGATCTGACGAGCTGATAGCGGTAATCTGCTAGTTTACCGCCATTTCCTTATCTAAATACTCTGTACTAAATACTATATACTATCTTGTCCCTTTCAGGGACTGGTTTGTCCTTAGCCAGGACAGAGCCATACTTTTTTCAAGATAAAAAAGTATGCAAAAAATCTTTGTTTCATCCATGCGATCTAACCCACCGTCCACCCCACAGCGGTTCGCTGCCTGCTAGGCTAAGATGATATTCCAAAATCCTTTTCATTGGATTTTGGAATATCATCTAATGCCTTCCCTCCCCACTAGGCCACGGCAGCAACCCGCTCGTTCCATCGCTTGATGAAACGAAAAAGCTCCGTTGATCGGTATGTTTTAAACAGGAGGTGCTCGATCGCTGTTGGGGAGTGATAAAGTGAGATGGTGATGACTGACTAGCTAATAGCTGTAATCAGCTAGTTTACCGCCATTTTCTTATCTACATACTCATTACTAAATACTATATACTTTCTTATCCCTGTCGCGAATTTTTGTTGCATCCTTGTGGGACAGTGCAGAGGCAAGTTTCTACAGACGCAACAAAAATAAGGCGACGTTGCTGTTAATTAAGGCAGGAGCGGTAATTGTATAGTTTACGACTTGGTGATAAGGTGACAAAGTGAAGAGGTGACGAGCTGATAGCGGTAATCTTATAATTTACCATGATCTTTATCTACATACTCTGTACTAAGTACTATTAAAATAGCGATCAAAAAGCGACATCATACGGTAACCGTTTAACGTCACTTTTCCAGTCTCCTTCCAAGTGCTGGGAAACAAAGAACATGTTTGGGGGAATCGAGGGATGGACAAAGCCTAGAAATTATGTCGGAATCGCATCCAAAGCGATTTCGACGTTATTTCAGCTTTGCCAAACATGTTGCTTTGTGTGGACGGGACCTGTGCGATAAAGCACCTGAAGGAGACAAAGGCTTTTGAGCACTTTTGGCCTTCAAAAGTGCTGCCCTGCCGTGGCGAACGGCGGAAGGGGTTGAGGGGGGGATAGTGATGAGGTGATAGCGGTAATCTTAAAATTTACCGCTAGCCTTATCGCATTACTCACTACTAAGTACTAAACAAAAAAGAGCAAAATAAAAAATACTTTGCTCTTCGGGATTAAATATATGTGTATATGTATAGTGTGCGGATTAATTGGCGGCTGTTCCTTCCTCCTGCTCGGAAGGCTCCTCTAAGATAGCCATTAACAAACGGTAGTACCCTTGTTCCAATCCTAATTTTGCGGCGTTTAATGCTATATTTTCCATATCGGTTTTATTTTACGTTTTTTAGTTTTGCTTATTTACAAGATTACTTTCAAAGCGCGTACCAGTTTGCCTAAAATTTTGGCATCGCGCATTTATTTAATCGCAAACAGGTATTTTGCAAAGGAGAATAGGCGAAAAGAGTGGTAGGATTGCGGAAAATACTTACATGTTCTGACTCAGGTTGACATGTGAAGATCTATCCTGTAACACTCTATTTATTCCTATCATCGATTAATTAGTATTTTGTAATGAGGGCGATCCATCACCGATTAAAAATATATCGCGTCTCCTTTATTAACAGTACGATTACTAATTCTAAGTATACAGAATTCCAAATTGATTATAACAAAAAACAACACTAGTCGTTATAATTTAGAACTTAATCAACACTAAACAAGATGAAGAATAATAACCTTTTTGACGAAGCCCCTATTGAGTCGTGGAAATACCCCTCGAATTCATATGTGAACAACAGTACTAGACGATTATTTCACAACTTGAATAAAATAGGCCAAAGCTCACAAGTTATTCTTGGGCATCAAAGCACAAATACGCTTTCAAGAAATGGCCAAATTGAAATTACGGATTCGGACATCAAAGAGGTAACAGGACAGTTTCCTGGACTTGTAGCTTATGATCTCGGATGGATCGAAAGAAAAAAAGGGAATGTATGGCTAGATGGATCTGTCGATAAGTTGATAAAATCAATTCAATACTGTCGAAAACTTGGCATTCCTGTATCACTATCTTGGCACACCCGTAATCCTACGGACGTTCAATATGACCAGAAGAACAGAGCACTTAATGGTAAAGTCAAAAACATACAAAATACCGTTGGGCAGATACTATCGGATGAAACTGTCCAGCAAACATATATCTCATGGTTAGACATATTAGCAGAGTTTTTTGGTAAACTTGTCGATGAAACCGGCGAAGTAATACCTATTTTATTTAGACCTTTCCACGAATGCTCAGGGAACTGGTTCTGGTGGGGAAATGGTCAGTGTACTGATGAAGAGTACATTAAGTTATTCCAGTTTACACACGAATACTTAACAAAAACTAAAATGGTAGATAATTTGCTTTGGATCTATAATACTGACAAGGTTAGAACGGAGGCAGAATACATGAAACGTTATCCTGGAGATCAGTATGTAGACTTTTGCTCAATAGATTTTTATGATTACGAAAATTACAGTATAGACAAATTTAAGAGCCTACTCACCAAATCATTGGACGTTTTAAGGGCTTGTTCAAAGAGGCAAAACAAAGGCTACCTGATAGCCGAAGGAGGTAAAAAAAACTATCAGGATCAAAATTACTTTACATCTAGGTGCATCAATTTCTTTCCGAAAGACCTTATATACTTTTGTTTTTGGGCTAACTCAAAAAAAAACTACTACACAACCTCACAAAGGGACCAAAATAAGGAGGATTTTAAGGTTATGGTCAAGGAGAATAAGCTGCTGTTACAAAAAGAAGTTTTAAAGCTTAAATTATTTAGCTAGAATACCCACTTGCTTGTCGACTAGAAGGCTTATAGAAGGTCTCTACGTTCTCCAAAATATCAATATGATCCAAAATTTATGGCATAATTTTTATATCTTTAGGGTACAAAATCAACCATGAAAAGACATACTTTTTATACGCTGATGGCGTCCTGCTGTCTATGCTTATCTATCTCAAAAACACAGGCACAAGTAGATCTTGTGGACAGTGTTCCCCGAAAAGGAATCTCCTTAGACTTGCAAGGTGGTTATATCAGTTCGAAGGCTGTCCCCTTTTGGATGCGCTCCAATCAATATGGATCGATTCCTTTGGAAGGTGCTTCCGGAAGTATGATTGCCCGTGCCTATCAAAACTATAAGGTGCAGGGCGAGTGGCAGGGTAAGGCTGCCAATGGCGGAACCAACTGGGACTGGGGTTATGGTCTCGAAGGACGCGCCAATATTGGTAAAGAGTTTCAAGGACAGCTGATCGATGCGCATGTGAAAGTCCGCTTTGCTATGTTTGAAGCTCGTCTGGGTCGCAGCAAGGATGTGATGGGCCTTAATGGGGATACGCTACTTACTTCGGGTAACTTCGCGGTATCCGGTAATGCACTTGGCGTACCTAAGTTTGAAATTAGTATCCCGGAATACTATAGACTGCCTTGGTTTGGGGGCTTGATCTCCTTTAAAGGAAATTTTGCTAATGGTTACATGGGGGCATATGATATGAACCCTAACGCGTTTTTAGTTAAGAATACTGATTATAGACTACAGACCTACTTGCACCAAAAATCACTTTATGTCAGACTAGGAAGACATATGGGTCCATTGCAACTATATGGCGGATTTAACCATCAAGCTCAATGGGGAGGGGAATCAGAACGTTACGGTACAGCCTTCGATCTCAATTTCCTACAAACGCTGACATATGTCACACTTGGTAAGGCATATGGAGCTAGAGGAAACCCCATTCCGCGCTCAAAGATTGGCAATCACCAGGGTTCAATAGATCTAGGAGCCTCATATAACCTAGGTGACGTGAGTATAATGCTCTACAGACAAACGTTTTATGACGTAGGAGCACTATCAAAGCTTGCGAATATAAGAGATGGATTAAATGGCCTAACATTAACAAATAATAATTTCAAAAAAACAAACAAATCGTTCGATTGGAACAAAATTTTAGTTGAGTTCTTTTATTCGAAAGATCAAGCAGGATACCCTTGGTCAAAGCCTACAGCGTCGGGAGATGAAGACTACTACAATAACTCGGAGTATTACGAAGGATGGTCCTATAATGGCGTCGGCATTGGAACTCCGCTTATTGTTACGGCCAAGAGCGTTAAACCAAATCAAGCACATTCACCAAACGACTTTTTTATTAGTAACCGCGTTATATCTGGACATCTCGGAGCAAAAGGTTACCTCTACGGTTGGAATGTAGCCACGAAAGCAACATTATCTCGCCATTTTGGAACTTATGCAACTAGTGAATTTGGCAAATCAACTGGTAGAACCTTCCATACACCACATACAGAAAGGTTCCAGCCGGTAAACCAGCTTTCTTTTATTATACAAGCCGAAAAGAAATTATTACAAAACACATTCGTAGGAGGTTCGTTCGCAGTTGATCATGGAAGACTTCTATACAACGGAGCCGGATTATTGGTTAACATAAGAAGAACGTTTTAAAAAGAGCCCGGGTGCTCTCTTTAAAACGTTCTCAATAACATCATTTACTTTATTCGCCAATTGCGTAATAATCAAATCCCGCTTGCTCGAGTAAAGCGCGATCTAAAAGCTTTCTACCATCGAAAACAAAAGACGGACGCTTCATGCCTTCTTTTATCTTTTCCCAGTCGTAAGTTTTAAATTCGTCCCATTCGGTCAACACCGCTACTGCATGCGCTCCATTCAAAGCTTCATAAGGATCGTTCACTATTCTAACCAAACGACGGTTATCCTCAGGAGATCGCGTCCCCAAATAATCTAGGTCTTTGTATATCTGTTCCGCCGTTACTTTTGGATCATATACAATTACATTGGCTTCTTCATCTAGTAAATGGTCTGCTACATAAATTGCTGCCGATTCTCGCGTATCATTCGTATCTTTTTTAAAGGCCCAACCCAAAAACGCGATACTTTTCCCATTTACGGTATTGTACATGGTCTGGATGATCTTCTCTGCAAAACGAGTTTTCTGATGATCATTCAATAAGATCACTTGCTCCCAGTATTCGGCGACTTCATATAGGTTATAGGAACGTGCTATATACACGAGGTTAAGGATATCCTTTTGGAAACAAGAACCACCAAAGCCTACAGAAGCTTTCAAAAATTTAGAACCAATACGGGTATCTTGGCCTATAGCGCGAGATACTTCGTCTACGTTTGCTCCTGTCACCTCACAAAGCTCGGAAATGGCGTTAATTGACGATACACGCTGTGCCAAGAAAGCATTGGCTACTAATTTGGACAATTCGGATGACCACAGATTCGTCGTTAATATACGCTCACGAGGCACCCAAGCTTCGTAAACTTTCACCAGAGCTTCAATAGCGTCGGCATCTTCTCCACCAATTAATACCCGATCAGGGTTGTGCAGATCGGTCACCGCTGTGCCCTCTGCCAAAAACTCGGGATTGGAAAGTATATGGAAGTTGACACCATTGCCTGTATTATCTAAAATACTCTTCAATGCCTCTGCCGTACGCACAGGCAAAGTAGACTTCTCTACAACGATCTTATCAGATGTGGCTACTGCTGCAATTTGGCGTGCACAAAGTTCTATAAACTTCAAATCGGCAGCCTGTCCCTTACCCTTTCCATAAGTTTTCGTCGGTGTATTCACGGAAATAAAAATCATGTCCGCCTCTTGGATAGCTTTATCCACATCTGTCGAGAAGAACAGGTTTCGACCGCGCGCTTCCTTAACAACTTCATCCAGCCCGGGTTCGTAAACCGGCAGATTATCTAAATCTTCATCATTCCAAGCTGCGATACGCGCCTGATTTAAGTCTACAACCGTCACTTCAACGCTGAGATTCTTTTGAGCGATAACGGACATAGTAGGTCCTCCTACATACCCTGCTCCTATACAAGTAATTTTTTTTATATGTTTCATGTTTTGATACGTCAATTACGTTTTCAAACTTAGCTTAATCACAATTTCGTCCTAGGACTTTGCAAATGGATCACTGTACCTATTCAATTTCTCCCTTAAAATTAGTCCAAAAAATGGTAAATCATCAACCATATATCTTTTCCAAAGTCTTTTTGGCTCTTTACTCATACGATAGAGCCACTCGAGCGACAAACGCTGCATCCAACGAGGCGCGCGTGTTATATTGCCCGCTTCGAAATCAATCGTAGCGCCTAGGGCCATAAACAGTCGGATGTTAGGCATTTGGTCTTTATACTTAAAAATCCACTTTTCTTGCTTCGGAGCCCCCACGCCAACAACTAAAACCGTAGCATTAGATTCATTTATCCGACGAACAATAGCTTGGCATTCCACCTCATCTTTTTCAAAGCCAAATGATGGCGACTGATAATCAACAATAATTGGTCGTCCCACTTTCGAATTAATTTTTTGGGAAGCTTTC
Organism: Sphingobacterium bambusae; assembly: GCF_033955345.1. NCBI lineage: Bacteria > Pseudomonadati > Bacteroidota > Sphingobacteriia > Sphingobacteriales > Sphingobacteriaceae > Sphingobacterium > Sphingobacterium bambusae. Next base: position 3,119,462 of record NZ_CP138332.1, on the reverse strand, counting down.
TCCGCGACACCCTCTGCTGCCCCTAGTAAGAAGATGTTTACCTCCTTATTGCTTTTGTGATGCATGTAGTATGCTGGGAAAAATGAAGAACCTGGAATAACTTCTTTGACAGGTTTTCCTAAAAATTTTAATCCTAGCTGTACAATTTTACTATCACATATTAACCATTCTGTTTGCTTGTAGAGATTGTAAAATTCTTCATCCTTTTGTAGCTTCATAAGATGGTCCACATTCGGAGTGATAAGTACGCCTCGATCGAGTTTATTTAACAATTCTTCCATATCTACATTTAGAATTTCGGCATTAAATATTTTGATCTTATCCTGCATATACACTTTGTTAAACATTTGAGCCAAATTTCTTCCGGAGCTTCACAAAAGGCATCTCAACCCTATAGTATGAAAATAGAGAAAGAGAAATTGTTACGGCGAGAACAAAAAGCTGCCATTGCAAACCAAATTTTGTGAAATACAGCGTCGCTAGAGGAATAGCTAACCAATGAAAAAGATAGATAGAATAGCTCAATTTCCCGATATAGACAAATACTTTATTCGTAAAAAACAGCTTATTTAGTAGCGACTGATCACCATAAACAGCAAAAACAATTACGGGCGTTAAAAATATACCTTGCAAGGTATATCTATACGTCTCTCTGAAGCTATCCTCTCTATAAACAAAGGTGAACAATAAGACTGCTAACGACAAGACTAACAACCATTTCTTTTGCAGAAATTCTAAAATTTTTTCCCCTCGACTATCTTTGAAAAGTAGGTATGCCAACAATGAGCCATACAATATTGAGTCTATCCGTGTGTGCGTCAAAGAATAATTATATTTCTCATATAGCTTCGGATCCACTAATATTTCCACATAATATAGGCGGAATAAAAGAGGAATAATTAAAAATAGAACTGTCAAAACCAAATGTAGTCTAACACGAGAATAAGTAAGAAACAAAAAAAGTGGGTAAAACAAATAGTAATGCTCTTCTATCGACAGGGACCACAATATTTTAAAAATGCTGTATAATTGATGTTGCTCTTGATAATTAATAAAATATACGTAATAATAGTTTTCAAAGTACATAAGTGCTGCTACAATCTGCGAAGGTATCAAACGTACATCATGAAAAATTAATAGCAGAATAACTAACGAAGAAAAAAAGAGCAAAGCCGGATATAATCTAAAAGCCCTTCTAATGTAAAAATTCTTAAAGTTTAATGTTTTCGATTGTTCAAACTCATAAATAAGAAGTTTAGATATTAGAAATCCACTTATAAAGAAGAAAACAGTAACTCCGAAACCTCCAGGCACAAGATGTCCCAAACCTAAATGTGAAAAAAAGACAATCAAAATTGACAAGCCTCTAATGCCGTCCAGTTGTTTTATATTTCTATTATCCAAAATCATAATTATATAGATTAATTGCTTTTGCGTCTATTCTCTCGGTCTACCAGTACTTTCTTATAGCTAAGAACTTTTTCGAGTCCAATGAGTACATTACTTCGATTTTTTAAAATTTGCTTAACGACATACCCTGTAGCACCGAATTTTTTCGCATTTGCCAAAAAATACAGCACCGAATACTGATAGGGAGCCAATTTATTCGCCCTTAACATATTGTTAACGCGTATTGTCTCATCGAATCTCGATAAGAAATATTCAGGTCTAATGGTGTTCACTATACTTCCCTCCCTAACCGTGACCGTATACAATACGGTTTGTGAAACCTCAAAAGAATTGACAAATACACCACAGCAGCATGAAAACCACATATCGTTACCGGCAATAACCTCGGCGAATTTTATATTATAAGTTTCTAGGAAGCCTCGTCGATAAATCTTGCCCCAAGGAACAGAATATTTGTACAAAATATCTTTTTTACCATCGGCTAAATAGCTACGTACTAGATCGTTAAAGAAAAAATGTCTGTGACTTTCTTCATATGTTTCTGAATCTGCAGAATGTACATTGTAGAAAATCAAGTCCACATCCTTTTGAGAAACAATATCTAACTCATTTCCAAAATCTTTGCAAAAGAAATCATCTGAATCGGCAAATATAACATATTTACCTCGAGCGTGACTAAGCCCTACATTACGACTCGCACCAGCACCTTTCTTCCCCCTATTATGGTAAAAATCAAAGTAATAGTCGTTGCGAATTTCCTCTAATTTTTGTATTTCCGAACTATCACTAGTATCATCTATTACAATAACTTCCAAATCGCTTCGTTTGGGAATTGATTGCAGTAAACGGTGTACTAAAACCGCAGAATTTTTGTGTGGAATAATAATGGAGTACATCATAATTATACAGAAAAAATATATTTCATAACCTCGTCGGAAGATTTACGATACGATTGTTCGACATTGGTAAATTTATCCATAATAGAGATTTTCGAATGTAGAACCTGCTCGATTTGTGATAAAGCTAATTCGGTAAGCTGATTAGTATCTATTAGTAATTCTCCAATCCCTGCATCCGAAAAAATTCCATTTATTTTGGCGTGTTGCTGCATATCAGTTACGATAGCAGGCAAACAGTTAAATTTATAAGCTAGTAGTGCCACATGTAATCGGTTTGTAAGCACATAGTCGCCCGAATAGTAATAGCTTGCGTTCGACAAGTCAATCTGCTGTTTGTTAAAATGTACTACATTTCTTCCTTCAAAATGCTTATACAGTTGCTCGCTGAACTCAAAGTCTGATGCCACTTGATAAGCAATTTCAAAAACGAAATCTTCTTCAAACTTCTCTATAAGCACTTCCAACAATTTTAATAAAGATTGCGAATAGCTATCACTCTTAACCTCTCCATGAACAGCGCTACGAAATGATAAAATTATTTTTCTTCGTTTGTCTATAAGAACATTTTCACTATCAACTTTTTGATTAAGTTTTGGCGTATAGCTCCAACATAGATCAGGAAATATACTAGCCTTTTTTATACCAATGCTATGCACAAAATCCAATGATATAGAATCACGAACATAATAATTCTTTATAAAAAGCGCTCGAAACCACTCACCAATCTTCCCCATTCTACTGAGTGGGCCAATTGAAAAACCTATTTTTATTATACGCACTCCCAATAGGTAAAGGAATAAGTAAAAGAAGCCAGAGATTATATATTTACACCCCGTTACAAACGAGTTTTCAAATTGATGTCCTGGAGGGGAAGCTAAAAAATAGACTTTACGATTATTATCAAAACATGATTTAATAGAGTCAATAATCAAAGCTTTATGAAAGCCTTGATTCAATTGCGTTACACACTCCGCTTTACTAGCACCCAAAGATTCCAAATAGAACTCGGGCATCTTGTCATCGCTAATTAAGACATCCGCGTGTCTACGGAAGTGATCAAGTAAGCTCTTGTTTATCAACTGATCGCCAATATTATGATATTGTGTATACCCCTTGTAATATAAAATGTTAATCATGTAATTCTAAAGATTTGTAGTAGCTTAAATACTTACGCTCGATTTCAAAAATATTAAACTGCTCAGCAAATGATATCCGTGATTCTATGCCCCCATCATTTCCGACACGCATCTTTTTCGCCAATTCATAAAGCTTGTCTGCCATTGCATCCACATCACGTACGATCAGATCCGGTTCAACTTGTTCGACCAATTCTCGTAATCCGCCGCCATCATCCATAACAACAACTGGTTTACCTAAATGCATACACTCTATTGCTACTAATCCAAATGGTTCAGAAACGGACGGAAAAACACAGACATCCATTACCGATTGAAAAGAAGTGACTTGTTTCTGAAAACCGGTAAAGATTACGGAATCATCTATTCCTAAATTGCTCACTAGAGATTTTAAGCTATCCATTTCTGAACCATCACCGACTAGCAATAGTTTTGCATCGGTATATTTGCTAAGAAACTTGGCGAAGCCTTGGATGAGAAAATCCACTCGCTTCCAACCTATAAAGCGAGAGGTAGTTCCGACAATAAAACCATTTCCAACGATCTCGGGAAACATGTTTCCTGCAAAATCTTTATCAAAACTATCATTGAAACCAACGCCGTTGTAGATAACGGCATTATTTTCTTTCTTCACCCCTTTTTCTAGCCAATATTGTTGTGAATAATTAGAATTATTCACAACGCCCTTACAACAGCGGTTTAGTTGCTTAACTTGAAAAGCGACCTTACTTTTACCGTAAAAGGATTGTTCCCTCCTAACCGCACCCGCTGTATGCACTGTAAAAATAACAGCGGTCTTCGATCGATATAAAGCTTCCAACAACAAAGGCTTATAGATATGAAGCTGTGCAAAATCATACTTTGAGACTATTTGCATAACCTTTCTATATTTTTCGACGTTAAGATCAAATGGCTTTATCGGCAAGTAGTAGATCTTTACACCGACACTTTTTAATCTTGGGTTTGCAACGCTATTCTCATCTTGACAACATAAGATCGCAATTTCAAGTTGGTCATTGTATTTCTGGGCTTGAACAAGGTAATAGAGATAGCTCTCTATACCACCGAAAAGAAAATCATGAACGACATGGATTATCTTAGTTTTCTGCATATCTTATCGACTTATTTGTTTTTTTGAAATTATAAAGAAGATTTCCCTTACTAAGAATGTATAATGCAATACAGAATGTTGGGATGGTTCCTAAGAGAGTACTGCCAGCTATATTTCCACAATACAAAAAATAAATATAATATTTAGCGTAGTAGTAATCATCATAAACCTTTAGTCGAAAGACTCTTATCAAGATTAGTCCGAAGATCGCCAAACCAAATACTCCATAATAAAGATAAATCGAGGCATAACCCACGTCTGCCGGAATTAAACCTTGACTTCTGCCATATTTATCAACGTAATCAGCATATTTGGATTTGCCCAATGAAAAAAAACCGTTACCAAATAAATCGTTTAAAATGTTACGAGACACATCAGAAAAATAAAATTTATAGGCCGCAATTCTAACGTTATCCTCGCCATCTTCTTGAGAATCTAGTTCTTGCTCAGTCCGCTCTTTTAACCCCTCGAACACACTACCCGCCAATATTGGCAACAGATATATGCTTGAAATCACTAAAACCAAAGCGAGTAACTTTTTAGCAAAGGAGGTGCCACGGAGGTAAAGTAGTATCCCAAAAACAGCACTAAATAATATGGCCTGCCTACCAAGTTGTAAAACTATAGTTAAAAACAACACACTGATTATAGTAAACCATTTCCATTTTCTACTTGAAGTTTTGAATTTCGATATACTCAAAAAATAGGCTAAATAAAGTGGGCCTCCGCCGATAAAAGTAAGTCGAATTCTAGACATTCCCCGTGCGTCATCCAATTCCTTTCCTATTTCGCCATAACCTAAAAACAGCCGAAAAGGCGCTACGGCTAGTGCAACGTAAAAGCATATTAAGAATATCAATAGAAACCACCACATCACATTCTCCACTTCTTTAAGTTTGATATTTTCTTTTATTAAATAAAAATAGATTATAAAAGAGAAGAACGAAAACGAAGATAGCAACGTATCAAAAATATTCTGTCCCCATGTCATCATACATACAATGGACGAAAGGACTATCGAAACCAAAACGAACCTCAATGGATTTGAAAAATAATCCCGATAATTTCCTTTAAAAAATCCCGCAGATACAACAATCGCTAAATACAATAATGTCGGGTAAAAAAACACCTTCCACACATCGTCCGTAAATCCTAAAGGCCTAAAAAGTCGAAAAAAAAGCATACAAAAAAGGAGGATGAAGACACCCTTTTTACTTAATCTATTTTCGAGCTTGAATAAGTCCATCGTATTACTAAAATTTTAAGAAAACTGAAGCAAATTCCCTTTGCTCTTCTAAAGCTTTTTGTGCTAGCCCATAGTCGATTGACCATTTTTCGGAATTCGGAAGCTCATCTACCCCTTTTACAACTCTGTCAGTCAGGCCCAAGCGCTTGAGTAAATTGATAACTCTATGCGGATTGGATTTCTTATAAATGCTAAAAAAATCTTTACTAAAATTCACGGCGAAGGCAGTTCCATGGAATGAATTTGTCACTACAAAATCAGCGTTATTTACTAACTCTATAAATTGCTGAGGGCTTAGGCTATCCAAGGTATAGTCGACTTTTACATCTGACTTAACACGGAATAGTGAGACAACAGGAATCCCCAAAGATAAACTAACTTTCTTAGCGATTTTAATGGAATCTAAATTGTTATCAAATGTATAAAGTAAAACATATTTAGCGGGTAGACCGTCTATCGGCTGCCTTATTTCACTCCAACGATCTCTGTTAAGTAACAAAGTCGGGTCAATCACTACAGACACATCATTATGTACAGAATCAAGCTGATCCTTTAAAAACTCCTCTCTTACAGCAATTCGCTCGTAATTTAACAAATAAGATTTAATTTGATTGAGCTCAGCATCTTTATATTGATAAGCACCCGCACTAGACGCGTATGCAAATTTTCTCGCCTTTTCTGATGTTTCTAAAAAATATACTGGATCTAATGCTCCTCCCGTAAAAATCGGATTCCAGAGTTGATCACTTCCACTGACAAGAATATCGAAATCCTTGGATATATTCGCAAATTCGCCCAACGAATTCACCTCAGAACTTAGCGGTATGTGGGACTTCAGAAAGCCGTTAAAAACTTTTTCTTTATGAAAATCTCTTTTTAAAAGATAATAAGCTACTAAGTGCTTGACATTCTGTATAATGGATTTTCTAACATCCCAAAAACGATGACTATATTTCGCCGTCAAGGCAGGTTGTCTGTAATCAATACAAACGCAGTTATTGCCATCACGATTTAAAAACTGACAAAGCGCATATGCCTGAAGCATACCCCCATAATTGTACACATTATGAAAAGTAACTATTCCTATCTTCATTAATTAAAAAATTTTGCTATGTTATTAACTTCTAAACGCGGCGATGAGGCTATTTCAAAATGGTCCGGTAGAAATCCACAAGAAATGACTAACCCAATTCTTTCATTATCGGGAATACCAAGGAGCTCTCTTAATGCTTGATCCCTTTTATGATCGACACTCCAGTTTAAAGGACATGCCCCAATTTCATAATGGTGTAAGGCATTAAGGAGTGACATCGCAAACATTCCTGTATTAATATAAGACTCGTTCCGATCATTTACACCTTGGAAATAAGAAATATTGGCTGTTAAAATAAAAAGCGTGCTAGCAAGATGACCAAATCCTCGATTACCATATTGCAACTTTAAAACTTCATCTCTCGTTTCTTTGTTTTTAACCACATAAATTCGATTAAGCTGTCTATTGCAAGATGTAGGAGATTTCATCGCTAACTTCACGCATTTCTCCAATATATCGTTCGGAATTTCTTCCTGAGAATAATTGCGACAAGAGTAACGGGATAAGGCAAACTGCTCAAATGGCTCATTTTTCGACTTAAAATATTGATCGCGAGTAAATTTTAATTGACGCGCGGGAATTTCACTTTTAACAACCTTACGGTAATCCAAATACTTATCTATCAAATCCTTAGGCAAATCAAAACCCCGTTCTTGATGGAAAGAAAAATACTCTTCCAGTACAGCGGCACTATGCTTAAATTCTAGTATATTTACGTCTTTTCCTTCCTTTGAATAAACAATCAGCAAATCCATCAAGTCATTCACCACAGGAATTCCAAAGCCCAGACGAGTCTCGGGCATCGTTAAGCCCTTTTCAATGACATGATATAGAATCGTTATACGCCCTTTAAAGGCATCTTCACTAACAAATAATTGCTTCACATTAGAGTGACGATAAAATCTAGAAAGGTCGTAAAAGTAAATTCTAAGAACTCTTAGATATACAAGTACACCTTTCCCTAATAAATTTTTCACTTGATTCATATGCTTACCTTAATTTTTTTTAATCTATTCCCTTTCAACATCGACATCATAAAGTCACGCTCCTCTTTTTTTAGTCCAAAGACCATGATCGAAACTATAAGTACTATTCCATTTATAAAAGCTGTATATAGAATCCGATAATCGGTAAATAATATATTTTGAGTGAAGAGGTAAATGCTAACTATTGGTGGTATAGCGACCAGAACAACTCGAAAAAAAACTTCATTCAAAAATAAGCCGTAACTAATTCCAACTTTCTTGTTGCAGATAATCACGCGAAGAACCAGGGAAAATAGCTCAATCATGGTCATACATATTAAGATATGAAACGCTGAATACCCCATACTCAAGAGTATATACGCTAGCGGTACTATTAACATTATCGTAGTACCAACAACGGACTGATAGAGTTTAACTTGTCCAGTAGCTTGAACAGATGCCTTCAATCCTGTTGACATCTGGTTCACTAACGCATTTATCAGGATAATTGTACAAAACGCAGCCGTTTGAGGTGGAACTGTTTTAAGCCAAATATTTAATATCCCATTTATTTCAGCAATCAAAGGAATAATAATAAACAGCAACAGAATTGCAGAACTTTTTGATGATAGTAGTGCGAGTTTTATCATCCTATTTCGATCTTTGGCACCCTCACTTTTAACAATTTGCGGATTGAGCGCTTTCCCGATGATTACTGAGAATGATTGTAACTGCGAGTTCATTTGTTGAGCAATAGCATAAGTCCCGTTTATTCCAACTCCTAAGAATCTATTTAACACAACAGCTATCCCCTGACTTGATGCCACATAACAAAGTGACCCAAAAAGATTCCAACTGGCGTAGGATAGCATCTCTTTAAATAAAAATCTCTCTTTCAAAAAGACAACGCTGACTCCCGACTCCTTATACTTAATCTTGCACCAAACCGATTTACTAATTCGCACGAGTATAGTAATTCCAACGATCAACAAACTGTAAACAATTAATCTATTATTCGAAAAATAAGAGATAGAACAAGCGGCTAAAAATTTCAAAAAGGTCTCGACTAATCCATTTATTGAATCGAACAGCATATCTTCTTTCGCATTAATCAAAGAATCGTAAGGCACGGCATTTATAGTAAAAAATGTACTGGCTACCATGAGATGGAAACACCATGAAGCATCAACGTTCTTACTAGATGGGATATTTAAAAATCCGTCAAACAAAAATAAACTCAGTAATTCCAGCACTACAACGATAAATACACTTATAATAAAATGGATAAAAACACTTGTATTAAAAATCTTGTTTAATACCGTTGTGTCCCCAGCTCCCAAATAAAACGAGAGGTAACGCTGTGTGGTTATAATCATAGCTCCATTTAGAAACGTCAACATGATAACAACGCCGGCTATAAGATTGTATATCCCGAAGTCTTCTATTCCCAAGCCTGAAAGTAAGACTCTAGTAGAATACAGAGTCAAGACAGCGGAGAATATTAGCTTTCCGTAAAGAAAGAACGTGTTAGAAATGATTCTCTTAGTATGACTTTTCATTTAATTTTCTATTATCGCCAAAATTTCCACCACTTCTTCTTAGTCTCTTGTCCATAATCACCATAACCGTAGCCATATCCATAGCCGTAACCATAGTTATTATAGTAACCACCTTTAGCTTGCACATCATTGACTATAAGCTGAATGGGATTTATCCTACCTTTCAGTTGTAAATCATTTGGAATAACTAACTGCTCCTTGTAAGTATAGCCTTGACGCACTAAATACAGGCATAAATCTGAATATCGATTCAATAATTGAGCATCAGTAACAACTCCTACCGGAGGAGCATCCATTATAATATAGTCGTACGTCTCCAAAAGCTTTTTCATAAGCTCCTGTGTTCTTGGCTGTACAAGTAACTCTGCTGGGTTTGGCGGAATGGCTCCTGCTTGAATCAAATCGACGTTCTCATGAGCACCAGATGGCATGATTATCTCGTCAATACGCATATCAGGACGAACCACGTAGTGAGAAAACCCTTTGCCAGCAGGAAGACCTAATTTTGAAGTAATAGATGGCTTTCTCAGATCAAGTTCCATTAAGATCACTTTCTTATCCAATAATGCTAGAGAGACCGCTAGATTTAGTGCGACGTACGATTTGCCCTCGCCAGACATAGAAGAGGTAAATAAAATTGTCTTTCCACCATTCAATGCAAACTCCAAATTCGTTCTTAAAGCTCGAAATTGCTCTGCTATCGGCGAACGAGACGTCTTAGTTACCACTACTTGATCTTGGTCAACAGAATGCGCAATAGCACCTAAAACTGGCAGAGGTGTTTTAGCCTGAACATCATCCAAGGAGTTAATTCTTACATTCAATAAATCTTTAAGATAAAAGGTTCCCAATGGCACGATTAAACCTAAAATCAAGCCTAATGCATATATGACTTTCTTCTTGGGAGAAAATGGAAACTCCTCTGCTTTTGGAGAATCGATCACCTTGGAATTAGAGACGTTGGCTGTTCTACCAATGGCCGTCTCCTCCCATTTCTCCTGTAAGAAGATATATTGTGCCTGCTTTATTTGCTGCAACCTAGCCAAATCAATATATCCACGTTCAATTGTGGGTACTCGTTGAATTTGGGAAGTAATTTGTCCAGACATCTGTATTTGCTTTGATTTAGCAAACTCTAAATTACGCTTCGATGCTTCAACGCTACTAACCATATCCTCTCGGAGATTCGCAATCTGTGAGTTCACATTTTGTACCAGTGGATTGTCGTTAGTATTTGCTAAAAGGAGCCGCTCACGTTGCAAAACCAGCTCATTATAATTTGAAATCAAGCCTGCAAAGGAAGGGTCTTGTGAAGCCATGGACGAAGGAACTACTCGCGGATTATTTTTATCTTTCAAGTTATCCATGATCGCTTGCAAAACTGACATCTGCGTTTCAATCTCTGCGAGCGATTTTGTGTAATCAGCCGAATTTTGAAGTAACAACTTACTCTGCTCGGATATATCTGAAAGTTGAGTACTTCTTTTATATCCCGATATCCGGTCCTCAACGCCAGCTAGCTCTTCTGTAATTTCTGTCAACCGAGCATTAATAAAAGAAAGTGTCGAGTCTGCAATTACATTTTTGTCGTGAAGATTTAGCTCTACATATTTATCTATTAGGGTAGCCAATAACTGCTCGCCTCGTTTAGGAAGTTCGTTGACCAATGTTAGATCAATTGTAGAAACATTTTTATTCGTAACCTCAACGGTTAAAGAATTTGAGTAACTATCTACTAATTTCCGCAGGGGTGTGATAGAAAATCCATATGTGTCATCGACAACTACTCCATCGACAACTTCAGCAGTTAAGCGTCCCACACCTGCGACGTCGAACGCCTTACCCAATTTTACTTTGAACGTTGTGTCAGAACTAAAGAATTCGAGTTCATCATCTGCAACTTTTTTTATTTTATATGCAATAGGCGAAATGATAGAATCTGGTGAACTCAAAAGCCTAATCAGATAAGGACTCCTAAAAGTCGGATTATCGCGTACGCTGCCGGCTCTAAAATAGGCAATATAAGCGTTTTCAGCCAAAACCATCTGTCTCATTAAATCTGAAGTTTTCAAAACCTCAACTTCATTATCAACGGAACTTTTAGTACCCATCAAGCCGGACAAATCTGCGAGGGCATTTTCTCCTAAAAGACCTCCCTTCTTATCGTCTGAGACCAATAATTTTGCGTGAATATTATATGTTGGCACTGTGTAACGTAAATATAGAAACGCTAATGCTAATCCAACAATACCGCATAAAACAAACCAATACCAATTATGCAAAACACGACCGACAAAACGAATCAAGTCTTTATTGTCTGCATTTTTATCTTCAAAAGCTGTCAGCTCTTCCCAATCAATTTTTTCTCTACTCATACGACTTTAATAATACATGAATAAGGGATCATGTTTATAGTGTAAAAATCAATAAAATTTGAACTACCTGATTCTAGTTAACGCAATGATCAATACAGAGACGATCGAACCAATTATTGCAAAAGTTTGCGTTCTCGCAGCGTTATTTGCCGCGGCCTTGGCTTTACCTGGCTCTATATACAGCACGTCATTTTGCTTTAAATAAAAGTAAGGGGACTGAAAAATTTGACTATCGTTTAGATTTAAACGTACCAACTCCTTAACTCCATTCTGTTCACGAACCAAGAGTACATTTTCACGTCGGCCATAAATCGTTAAGTCGCCAGCCAATCCTAACGCATCTAAAACAGAGACTTTTTCATTAGGAACAGTATAGGTAGCAGGACGCATTACTTCACCTAAAACAGTGATTTTATAGTTTGCAAATCGTACTTGCACAGCCGGGTTTTTGTAATACTGCGCAGCTAAGGTCGTAATACGTTCACGCGCCTGATAGGTAGTTAAACCTTTAACTTCGACTTTTCCTATCAAAGCCATATTAATAAACCCATCTTTATCAACTAAAAAACCAGAGATCACTTGATTCCCGACATTACTTGCAGTACTGGCTCCGACGGCTTGTAAAGCGACAGATTGATTGGCAACAGCAGAAGTCGTCGGATCAATCGTTTGGATGGTAATACTTAAGATATCATCGGCCTGTATAACAGGCTCAGTAAACGCGGCGGCTTCTTTGACAACACGAACGGAGTCGATTGGTAAATCATTAAAATAAACGGTATTTTTTACCGAGGCGCAGCTCGCCATAAAAAACAAGGCTAATAGGGCAAGCCATGTTATACGTACTTGTGGTGGTTTAGGGTTCATGTCTTTCATGTTATTTTGCTTGTAGTTGTAGTTGTAGATGTATGCCCGCTTTTACGTGCTGCAGTGGAGCAAAGACTGATTTTTGATGGTGCACTTCTTAAAGAGCGGTTTGATATCCTCCTTCTTTAAGCCGCGTTCGAGCATATGAATATGCCTTTCGTGGTGAGCGTCTGTGCCGACGAAGTCGATAAGCCCGCGATCGAGCAAATACTTAGCCGTTTTTTTCTCGCGTGAACCGTAATAGCCAAAGACAGAAAGCACATTCAGCTGCAAGAGGCAACCAAGGTCTTTAAAGCGTTCTATGGCTTTAGGATTTTCGTGATAAAATACATAACGCTCAGGATGCGCCAAGATTGGCTGGTATCCTTTGATCTGTAAATCGAATATGTTCTTTTCAATGCTTTTGCTTTCTTGAATGTAGGACATCTCAATCAACACATGGTTGCCGGGCAGGGTAGCCAAGGGCTGCTCCTCTTTGTCCAGGCGATGGTCAAAATGCCCATCCACCATATATTCTGCCGCGTAGCCTGCCAGTAGCGGTTGTGCTTCGGTACCTTGGAGGTAGCCAAAGGCACGTGCAATACTTTCGGGGGTATTGGGGTACATATCCTGAAAGATATGGGGCGTAAAGTAAAAGGTATCCAAGCCCAATGCCGATAGGCGCGACAGCAAGTTCAAGCTATCTTCCACCGTCTTGCACCCATCGTCTATGCCCGGCAAAATATGGGAATGCATATCCACTTGCAGCCATTCGAGGGTATTGTTACGGTTTTTGTTGAAGATATTGAACATGTGTTGTTACAAGTTACAAAGTGACAAGGTGATGGTCTGCGACGTGACGTCGTTTGCATTGCCTTGAATTAGTGATAGGGTGATGAAAACAACGTGACATTGTTTGCATTTCCTTGATAATGCTCGGTTGATGATAAACACAGGCGAAGTGACGATGTTTACATTTCCTTTAGATCGCCGGTGGATTTGCGGATTGTAAGAAATATCCGGCAGGAGCGACCTGCCGGAATATTCCCCTACAATTACAAGTTTAACACTTGAGATCTTGCATGCTCGGCTACGAGCGTTTTGTTTTCTTTATGCTATTACAGGTTACCACACTCCTCGGTCAATATGGCCAAGTTGGTTGCGCCTGCTTTTTCACCGATGATATCGCCAGGGGCAATACCCACCGTTGCTGTATTATCGGCAATTACCGTTTTCCCTTGCACGGTTTTCACACGGCCTTTCCACACGGCTCTAAAATCGTAGCGTGTGCCGTCTGTACGTAACAAAGTAGTCCTTAGGAAGCCATTGTCTACTGCGCCTAGGTATTTGTATTCGCCATTACCTGCTACGCGATAAAACATCTCGAATGTAGGCAACAAAGTGATCGGGTCAACTTTATCTGGACAGCGCACATACAATTGTAGTGTAGAAACGGTACCTGTTGCATCGCCAGGATTTGGCAGACGCATATTGGTTACCGCACCACAGGCACCCAAAGGAGCTTGCTCCAAGATATTTCCTGCAGCACTTTTAACCACAATCGATGTTCCTACAGCAGGTACATTATCGATCGCAATAGCGGCATTGTTTAAACTGATGGAGTAATCTGTGGTAGTTAGGACACGACCGCCCCACCACGTTTCTACCACAATAGGATAGGTAGAACCGTTGGCCATCCAGTCGCCCGAGAAGACAATACTACGTGCCGCCTCACAAGCTTCGCCAAATTCACCCGCCATAAAGAAGGTCAAGTGATCTGTGCTGAAGTTGGCACGGAACCCGGTAGCAGCAGAGCCTACGGCAGCATTATTTTCTTCAAAAGTCCAAACACGATCGGTATCGCTGTTGCTAAAGATTTGCAAGACATGGCCGGTAGAAAGCGCTTGGTTCGTGCTTGGGCTGACGAAGCCTGGATTTAAAGGCATCGAGATACCAATCGGCTGGCTAAATGATTTAACCGCCACGCCATTGACCAACATTTTTACATCTACGACGCCCGCAGATGCAAATGCACCAGATGTCGTATTACCGCCTTCCACAACGACTTCATCCGCTACCAGGCTACCGCCAGGGAGTAAGGTGATGGCATCCTCGTGATTCGCGTCGACGCTGGTGATGGTGATGCGTACGGAAGAACCCACCAGGATGTTGCCCTGTGCGTCAAGAAACTGTGTACCGGCAGGGATAGTCAATTCCACATTACCGGCAGTACCTGGCGTAGCCGAAGCCACAGCCACCGTAGCCGCCGCAGCGGTAGAGCCATTGGAATTCAAAGGCACATTCTCTACAATTTGTGCAGCGCCATCAGGCAAGTTTGCCGGCTGGGTTAAGATAACCGTTTCGATACCAGCAGATGCATCGGTAATCGCTACGGGCACAATTTGTGTGGTGTAGCCCGGTGCCGCGATCTGTACGCGGAAACGAACAGGATTTGCTGCTGTTGGCGTGCGCGCCGGATCCAAGCCAAAGGCTACCAAATCGCCGGCTAGCTTAAACTCCTTGCGTCCATCCAAATTGTAAATGTCTTGTGTATCACCAGACACCAAAGTGATTGTTGCATTGGCAACAGAGGCATTGCTGCTATTTACAACACGCAGCGTAGCATAGTGCTGAATCACCTCTGTACTGATCTGCAGATTAAAGTCCTTTAGGGGACTTTCACATGACGCAACGCTTCCCGCAAGAGCGAAGGCCAAGGTATATATCGCTAATTTTCTGAATTTCATAATCACAATAATTTTAAGGTTCTCCTATTTCCAAAACCTGTAGCTGAAACCAATCTCTACACGCGGCAAGTAGCGGTAGTTCTTGATGTTGTTCTCGATGGTAGGCGCGTTGTTCACATTCTCTTCCAACAAACCGGTCGCTTCCATCGTTACCGTTGGCTTGGACAGGTAATAGGCACCCAAGTCGATACTGACCGAGAAACGGCTATCCAACACAATGTTGCTCCAACCGATACCCGCATAAGGGTTGACCGTTTCTTTCCAGTTGACGTTGGTGGTGATGGTTCCTACGCGATCCGGATGTACATTGATATCCCCATAACGGTAGCCTTCTACCAAGCGGGATTCTAATTTACCGCTCAAGTCAAAGAAGTACGCACCGCCCACTTGGATATTGAACGAACGGAAAAAGCCGCGTTGCTGCGAAAATGGCGCCCAACCAACCAGCAAAGAAACATTGTTGGCCTTGGCCGAAACATCCGAACGGACATCACGGTTGCTGTAGTTGCCAACGATATCCGTGTGGAAAGGCATAAAGGAACCGCCCAGGCGCAAGCCAAAGTGGTTGCCCAAGGGCTGATAAATGTGGAGTCCCACGCCAGTGGTTCCCACGTGCACACCCAGTGCAAACGGATTAGGGTAGCCGGATTCATAGGCCGACTCCGGGATGCTATCGCGCTCTCCTTCCCCAGCTACTGCCTCGGTGGTGGCAGCGAAGGTCAGAAAACCTATCAGCATCATGGCAAAATAAGTAAATCTAATGTTCATAATTACTTCTAAATAGGTGTTTAAATTTATTTGGATTTCTACTATGCATGTTTATTAATACGCGTTCTTTTCCCCTTTTACCATGTTGATGGCTGTCATGCAGACAATCTTAAAATCAAGCATAGCCGACCAGTTGCTCATGTATTCGATATCGAATTCCACACGCTTGGCCATTAATTCCGGTTCTTTGGTTTCCCCGCGATAACCATTTACCTGCGCCCAGCCTGTAATTCCCGGCTTGACAAATTGACGCACCATATAGTGCTGAATCAACTGGCTGTAGTGCTCGGTATGCGAAAGCATATGCGGACGTGGTCCCACCACACTCATTTGCCCCAAGAATACATTGATAAACTGTGGAAATTCATCCAAGTTGGTCTTGCGCAAGAAAGCCCCGATTGGTGTGATACGTTTATCTCCTTTGGTCGCCTGCTTATTACCCGAATCCTTGTTGATCACCATACTGCGGAACTTGTAACAGCCAAAAGACTTGTTATTACGTCCCGAGCGCGGCTGCTTAAAGAAGATAGGCCCTGGACTCTGTATCTTGATAATCAAACCAATGATAGGCACCAACCAGCTTAAGATAAAGATGATGACCATACTGGAGATAAAAAGATCCACCAAGCGTTTCTTGATGCGATTTTCCATGGTCGACAGCGACTCCTCGTGCGAGCGCAAAACCGGCAACTGCATAGTCACTGCTTCGGCAGCTTCATTGCCGTAGTTGATGCTCGCCGTTACCGCCGGTACAAAGTTGAGCTGCACACACTGATGATCTGCCGCCATAATAAGTTCCTTGCTGTAGCTGGTCATATCCGGCGTGCTCACCAAAAACACATCATGTATACCCAATTTGGAAACCTGCTCGAAATAACGTTTAAACTGCGCCACCTTCTCATCCTTCGTCGCTTTCTCCATCGCATCGTGATACTCAATGGTATCCACGCTGTAGAACGGATTGTTAGGCGAGAAGCTATCGGCCAGTGGACCAAGGTGATCGTTGTGCCCGATCAACGCCACACGCTTGCTCCACTTGAGGCGGCGCGGTAGCACGGTATAGACATACGTCAATAAGAATCGGGAGATTGCGGCATAGAACAAAACCGTGGCGAAGACCGCCCCGAGGAAGTAATACACGCCCGAGAAGGCATGGCCGATAAACGTACAACCACTAAAGATGATCAGCAGCGTGGCTGCCGTGCGCACCGTCATGCGGAATACATTTTCCAAACGCTCCACGGTATTATCCGAGTAGAGCTTGAAAAACATCGCCGAAACGACCGCAATAAGGTTGAACATCATCCATAGCGAGAAGTAGTTACTACTCATCACCTCTGTTGCGTCTACAAGGCCATAGGCAGTTACCAACGAGAAGGCAACTACAAAGGCAATATTTAAACATACAGCGTCGGTTAAGACAAGCAGTATCTTTAAAAAAGCCAGCACGCGGTTTTGGACATATCTATGCATATTCTACAAGATTAATTCTATTTCAATTATTTACTTATGCAGACGAAAACAAGCGTAACAAGAAAGTGGAATCTTATAAGTGAATCGAGATTCGTATAGATTAAAAACAAGGCAAAAGTGTGGCTATTCTGCATATTTTTGTATGCACAAGATCAAGCTATCACAAAGTCCGTATGCTAGTCCATATTAAATTAACATGCCGCAACGTACATTTGCCCATCACCCCTTTACGAGGATCTTTTAATCAATTTACTTTCTGTTTTTTCTCAGTTTTAAGTCGTTGTAAACACTAATTTTGTTCAAAATTTTCATAAGTACAGCTTTTTCACAATTATTTTAGCTTAGATTGATGCTTTTGCCGTACACTACCCATGGGTTTTACCCCATTCGGTGTTAATCTTTAAATTGTAGACCCAAATATAGCTATTATTTGTAAACAATATGCTACATTCTCGCTAATTTTATATTAAATCTACGTTATCCTTAATAAAAACGCATTGTTAAACGCGGAAAAGTAACGAAAATCATTTTTTTTATGATAATTATTGTAACAAACGGATGCAAAATCAGTTGACCTGTAAACGATCTTGCCGGGTTCGCTGTTACCCTTTTTGAACGATCGCCCCAGCAGCATGGCCGATCGTGTAGTTTGATGGCTACAAAAATACTTTTTTTTCTTAATTGTATCCAATATAAATTCAAATTAAATTTTACAGGTCAGAATCGCCCAAGTACCATACCAAAATTTTGAAGCAACAAAGAAAAGGCGAAAGATCAATAACGACAAGCCTAAGGCGGGGACAAGCAGGGGACAAATCTTAAGGTTTTGAAGATCAGCGAGTTTCTACAAAACTAGACCAAAGTATAGGTGGGCTTTTCAGAACTCGGGATAGAAAAAACGGTACAGATCCGACGGATCAAAATCCGTATATCTACGCGAGACATAGAAATAACCGTCGCAGCACCAAAAAAAGAACAATCGATTGCGCCATACAAAAAATGAGACAAAATATATAAATGTTACAACATTTTATGATGCTACGCATATTTTGATCAGATATTATTCTTAAATTTGACACATCGTTTCTCTCCCCGGGAAACATAATTTTCATAAGCAGTGAAAGGGTCGCCTCGGTGGCCCTTTTATATGAAAGAGCCTCTTGCAACCACGTACTTGAAAACTTCCTAAAAAGCATTACATGCCGTGCCGAACTTTTAACAAAAGGATAATTGTTTCTTATTGTTTAAACGGAGTAAGAAGAGAATAGTTTTGAAAAAGTGATAAATCACTTACTTTTTTTGCCGTTAGTACAGCGTAGTGAGTAGTGCGTAGTGCGATAAGGTAACGGTACCTTATAAAGATGACCGCCATCAGCTCGTTACTTTGTAACCTCGTCACCATATCACTATCCCCCCTCAAATCCCTTCCGCCGTTCGCC
Source organism: Sphingobacterium bambusae (assembly GCF_033955345.1). Classification (NCBI taxonomy): domain Bacteria; kingdom Pseudomonadati; phylum Bacteroidota; class Sphingobacteriia; order Sphingobacteriales; family Sphingobacteriaceae; genus Sphingobacterium; species Sphingobacterium bambusae. The sequence goes on along the minus strand of NZ_CP138332.1, from coordinate 3,100,395 downwards.
ACGGCAGGGCAGCACTTTTGAAGGCCAAATTGCTCAAAAGCCTTCGTCTCCTTCAGGTGCTTTGTCCCACAGATCCAGCCCGCACAAAGCAACATGTTTGGCAAATCCAGCTACCGCAAGCTTTTAATTCGTATTGTAATGTATTCCCCCTCAAATCCCTTCCGCCGTTCGCCACGGCAGGGCAGCACTTTTGAAGGCCAAAAGTGCTCAAAAGCCTTTGTCTCCTTCAGGTGCTTTGTCCCACAGATCCAGCCCGCACAAAGCAACATGTTTGGCAAAGCTGAAATAACGTCCCCATCGCTTTGGATGCGATGGAGACATAATTCCTAGGCTTTGTCCTCCCCTCGATTCCCCAAACATGTTCTTTGTTTCCCAGCACTTGGAAGGAGACTGGAAGAGTTACGTTAAACGGTTACCGTATGATGTAGCTTTTCGATCGCTATTTTAATAGTACTTAGTACAGAGTATGTAGAAGGGACCGCGGTAAATCCTAAAGTTATCGCTGTGATCTTCGTAACTATGTCACTTTGTAACCTCGTCACTTTCCAAAATGCGATCGAGCACCTCCTGTTTAAAACAGAGCGATCAACGGAGCTTTTTTGTTTCATCAAGCGATGGAACGAGCGGGCTGCTGCCGTGGGCTAGTGGGTAGGGAAGGCATTAGATTATATGCCAAAATCCAATAAAAAGGGATTTTGGAATGTCATCTTCGCCTGGCAGGCAGTGAACCGCTGTGGGTTGGACGGTGGGTAAGATCGCATGGATGAAACAAAGATTTTTTGCATACTTTTTTATCTTGAAAAAAGTATGGCCCATGTCCCGGGCTTAGGGACAAACCGATCCCTGAAAGGGACAAAAAGGTATTGCGTAGATACACATACGGAGAAAGTTTTTATAAACAATTGGGATATACCTACATAGAATTGGTTAAATTTGAGAAGGAAGAGACTGAATTACAGACGGATCTCGATAGGTGGCTCTATGTGTTGAAGAATATGTCTACGTTGAAGAAGCTATCGGTCTATCTGCGGAAGCCTATATTTGAGCGGCTATTTGATATCGCTGCCTACACACAATTAAATAAGGAGGAACGAAATATGTATGATGTAAGTTTAAAACGCAAATGGGATGCCTTCTCCATCCGTGAGACCCAAGAGCTGGATCTAGCAGATGCGATTGAGAACGGCTTGAAGCAGGGTCTGGAAAAAGGCTTGGAACAGGGGTTGGAGCAGGGGTTGGAGCAGGGGCTGCAACAGGGTATTGAGAAAGGAAGGGAAGAAGGCTTAGAAAAAGGCTTAGAAGAAGGAAGATACGAAAAAGCAGTTGCGGTAGCCCTAGAACTAAAGAAAATGGGACTTTCCGTTACCGATATCGCTAAAGCTACCGGACTTTCCATTGCAGAAATTGAAGCGTTGTGAAATAGTATTGCGTAATGCGTATTGAGTAATGCGATAAGGGTTAGAGGTAAATTATAAGACGACCGCTATCAATCGTCACTATGTCACCTTATCACTCCCTCCCTTAACCCCTTCCGCCAATGAATAGTATTGTATGTAGACGAGGATGGCGGTAACCTTCAAGATTAAGGCAATCAGCTCGTCACTTTGTAACCTTATCACCTCGTCACTTCTTCACTTTGTCACCGTATCACAAAGTATCAAACTATACAATTACCGCTCCTGCCTTAATTAACAGCAACGTCGCCTTATTTTTGTTGCGTCTGTAGACATTTGCCCTTGCACTACCCAACAAGGATGCAACAAAAATTCGCGACAGGGTTTTGGATACTTTTGCCCCACAAAAGTATCGCCCATGTCCCGGGCTTAGGGACGAACCGGTCCTGGCGAAGGACAAACCCGGTCCCGGGGTGCCGGGACAAAAAAAAGTCATGGATTGCCGGGCGGCGCACCATGACTTGCCTACTTTGAAAATATGAGGCACCCTAGGGGCGGGTACTCGTGTTGTGCAAATAAATTATTGGATCACCTCGAGCTCCGTGCGGCGATTGGCCTGGTGCTCGGGTTCGCTGCAGTTGACCCCTTCGGCGCATTGGTTTACCAATCGGCTTTCGCCGTAGCCACGCGCCTGCAGCCTATCTGCGGCAATGCCGCGGCTCACGATATAGTCGACGGCCGCTTGGGCACGCCGCTGCGACAGCCGCATGTTGTAGCTGTCGCTACCGCGGCTATCCGTGTGGCTGGACAGCTCGATGCGCAAGCCCGGGTTGTCGCGCATCACGCGCACCACCTGGTTGAGTACCAAAGCCGCATCCGGCCGTATATCGTGTTTATCAAAATCGTAATACAAGTTTTCTAGGACAATCTTATCGCCCACCTTATTGAGGGGCGCCAAGAAGAGCGACACCTGCACGCTGGTATCCGCCTGGTTGAAGATCGGCGCCAAGCGCGTGGAGTCGGCCATATAGCCCTTATGATCTGCAAAGACCCAGTGCGTTTGCCCCGGCTGCAGCTCAAACTGAAAGAAGCCCTGATCGTCAGACTGCTTGCGCGCCACCAGCTCGCCTTCGCCGGCGAAGAGGCTCACCATCGTCTCGCCAAGACCCTCGCGCGTCTTCTTGTCGTGCGCACGCCCCTGCAGCGTGATGCGGCGGCTAGGCTTCTGCAGCTTCACCGTATACAGATCGTCGCCACCGAGGCCGCCGCGCCTGTTGGACGACAGGAAGCCCTCAAAGTCCTCCGCCTCCACCAGCAGGGGCGCCATACCGAAGTCGTCGCCCGCCGTATTGATGGGGTAGCGCAGGTTGTGGCGCGCGCTATATTCGCCGCGACTGCCCTTTGCTAGGAAGATATCAAAGCCCCCCATGCCGGCGAAGCCATCGCTGGCATAGTAGAGGCCATCCGCAAAGATCGCCGGGAAGAGCTCATCGCCCGGCGAGTTGACCGTGGAGCCCGCATTGATGGGGCGACCCCAAGCGCCTTGCGCATCGCGGATGCAGTACCAAATATCAACACCACCCACGCCGCCCGGGCGATCGGACGCGAAATAAAGCGTCTGCCCATCGGCGGAGAGGCAGGCATGGCCTACCGAGTAGGCCTCCACCTTGTTGTAGGGAAAATCTTCCTCGCGCCAGTCGTCGCCCTGCCGGATATACAGCTTGAGCTCTAGGTTGTGCTTACGAAAGCGGCGCCCATCCTTCTTGAAGCGCTCCGCCTGCCGGCCTACGGCAGTACGCGTGACATAGAGCGTATCGCCCTGCGCGCTGGCCGCCAGCGGACCGATGTGGTACAGCGCCGTATTGAAAGCATAGCTGAGCGGCTCGGCAAAGGACAAGGCCTGCCCATCGCGGTTGGCCGAATAGAGGCGCAAGTACGACTGCCCCGTCATGCCACTGCGGTTCTTGCTGCCGCCCCGCGGCTCGCCCACATAGTAGAGCTTATCCTGTACCGGGAAGGGTGCAAACTCCGCCAGCGGCGTATTCACCTCGCGCAGGTTGTGCAGGCGGTGCGCTGTGGGTGCCGCGATCCACTGTATAGCCGAGTCGCAGCCCAGAATGGCTAACTGCAGCTTGGGCGAGTCGCCATGCCGCTGCCGGTAATCCAGCAGCTGCACCTTGGCCTCCGTATATTTACCGTTTTGTCGCAGCGACTGCACATAGCCCCACTGCGCCTCCGGCCGATGGCCCGGCGTTTGCACGGCGCGTGCATACCAGTTTTCGGCCTGCTCGTAGTCGTTGATATAGAGGAAGGCCGAGGCCAACCGCTCCATATCCAACACGCGCGGCTTCTTGACCTGCAAGAGGTGCTCGTACAAAGGAATAGCCTCCGCATATTCCATACGCTCGTAGAGCTCCTCGGCCCTATCCCGCAGCGTCAGCTGCTCTTGCGCCGAGATAGTAGGCCCGGCAAAGAGCAGGATAGCGATGATGTATAGGATGTTTTTTTTCATTTTCTAAAAATACCGTGGACTTAACATCTGCTGCAGGATGCGGCCGAGGGTAAGACCGAGGGTGATCTCGTGCGTACCGCTTTGCAGGCCCTGCATTTGGTTGATCATAAAGTCATAGGAGTAGCCGATGCGCAGGTTGTTGCTGGCGTAGATCTGTGCGATGCCGGTGATGGCATTCATGGCCGTCAGCTTCAAGGGCGACTGATCGTAATAGGGCCTATCAAACAGGCGGGCGCGGGTACGATAGCCGGCACCGATCCAAAAGCGGCCCTGAAAGATGAACATCGCATTCACATCCAGGGAGGTGGGACCTTTAAAATCATCCTTGACCAGCAAGCTGGGTCGCAGGTGCAGACCCTCTTCAAGGGCGATCAAGCCGCCGGCAATCAAATAGGCATTGCTGGTGCGGTAAAGACTTTCCAAACTGTTTTGGTTAAAGCGCATGGCATCGTGGCGATCGCCGTTGGCAAACAGATCCTGCACGGCCAAGCCCACATAAAGCTTGGGGCTGGAATAGTAAACGCCCAAGCGGATATCGGGGTTCCAGCTGGACATATAGCCCGGCGGAATGGCCTCGTCCTGCGGATTGACAGCCTGCAGCTTGCTGCCATCCAGGCCATACTGCGTACCGCCAACCGCTACACCCAAGGCCAGGCGCCGCGCATCCCGATCGTCAAGCTGCAGCCGCATGGCGTAGCTGGCATAAACCGAGGTAGCACTCTGCGCGCCCAGCTTATCGGCCGTAAACTGCAGCCCTACGCCATGGCGCTTGCTCTGCGGATCGAGTACCCCATCTACCGACAGGGAACCTGTGCGCGGCGCACCTTCCCAGCCCGTCCACTGGCTGCGTAGGCCCACCTGTGCAAACCACTCTTCCTTGTAGCCGGCATAGGCCGGATTGACACTGATGGAATTGAAGATATACTGCGTAAACTGTATATTCTGCTGGGCATAGCCCTGCCCTGCCGCCAAAAGCAGCAGGCCGAGCAGGGCGCCGTATAGGGTGTATGTCGTTCTATTCATGCTTTACTTAATCATCACCCAACCTTTAAGCACTTGGGTTTCCGAGCCTTTGAAGGTGGTAATATGGTAATAGTAGGTGCCTTCGGGGAGGTTGCTCCCGTTCCAGTCGTTGTTATACTGATCGTTCTTGTAGACCTCGTTGCCCCAGCGGTTGATGACCACGAGCTTGATGCGATCGAACTGCTTGTGACCGATGATCTCGAAGGTATCGTTGATGCCATCGTTTTTCCCCGGCGTGAAGATATTGGGGATAAAGAGCTCCGAGCTGATCTCGATCGTGGCTACCGCCTGCGCGCAATTGCTGGGGTTCAGCACTTCACAGATGCGGTAGGGAAAGCTGTAGCTGCCCGGCCGAAGTCCACTAGGGATCAAGATGCTGCCATCGCGGTTCATGCTGAGGCCGGCGTCGCTCGGGATGCCTGGGTAGAGCGTAATATCCTCCAAGACGATGGCTTTGCCGTTGAGCAGGTCGTTGTCTAGCACGGAAATGGTCTGCTGGCTTTCGCGGCTCCAGCTGATGGCGATACGCTCATCGCGCGCCAGGATGGGTGTGGGCACAATCTCGATATAGGCCGTCGCCTCACTGCAGTTGCTGGGGTTAAGCAACTCGCAGATGCGGTAGCGCAGCTGATAGCTCGCCGCCGGCTGCTGCGCCTGCACCACGATGCTGCCGTCGGCACGCAGCTCGAGTCCTACCGGAGCTTCATCCAGCCAGCTGAGGCGAACATCTGCTGGCAGCAGCGTGACCTGATTAAGTTTATCATTTTGTAAGACAGAGGCTGTAACAGCACCCTCGGCGCCTATGATCGGCAGAAAACGATCATCTTCGGCAAGGATTGGCGCCATCTGCACCTGCACCCGTGCCACAGCGCTGGCACAGTTGCTGGGGTTGAGCACCTCGCAGATGCGGTAGGGCAGCTCGTAGAGGCCCGCTACCGTACCGGCCGCAATGCGGATGCTACCATCTGCCTGAATTTGTAGCGCCGCCACTTCGGTGTGCACGCTATGCAAGGCAATATCCTGCCGCACAATAACCTGCTGATGCAGCTTGTCGTTGACAAAGATGCTGGCGGTGGTGCCGCCCACCTTGCCATTCACGGTATAGGTATCATCAGCGGCTTCGATCAACGTGGCCAGCACCTCGATATAGGCGACGGCCTGCGCACAGTTGGACGGGTTCTTGACTTCGCAAATGCGGTAGGGATAGCTGTAGCTGCCTGCCGCCACTGCCGGCGATACCAAGATGCGGCCGTTGGCCTGCATCGCGATGCCCGCTGCAGGAGCCGTGCCCGGCGTGAGCAGCAGCTCGGCGGCAACCACTGCAACGTTCTCTAGCTTATCATTCAACAACACCGTTTCGGTGGTGCTGCCCGTGCGGCCATTGATGCCGCGGAAATAATCGTCGATAGCCTCCAGCTTTTTCCAAGGCAAAGGCGCAATGGTACAGCGTGGGCAGGCAGGGTCGGTAGGATCGCCCGGCTGCGGCGTATTGCCCGACTCGGAATCTTCCGTCACAGGCTCGCCTTGCGGATTTTGTCCCACGCCATGCGCGATATTGGCGACATAGCCACGCTCCATATCGGCCTGCGTAATGGTATGGTAGGCCGTTAGTTCCACGGTTTGCCCCACCGCCAGTTCGGCAATGTTGCCTACTTGCGGATTATCGGCATTGGCATCGCTGACCACAATGTTGCGTAGCGTTACATTGCCCACATTGCTCACCGCAATGCGGTAAGCCAAGCGCTCGCCGGCATAACGGAAGGGCTGCGATAGGTCGACAGTCTTGATAATACGCAGGCCTTCTCGCTGGTCGATGGGCGTCACGGTGCAGTCTGGACAACCGGGCTGTGGCTCGGGCGTCTCCGGATCGTTGGGATCTAAGGGGTTGCTATCGGTAGAATGCGCCTCCACAGGTCGCCCTGCCGGGTCTTCGCCCTTGGCATAGGCAATATTATAAACGGCGCCCTGATCCACATCGGCCTGCGTAACGGTATGCGTCGCGGTGAAGCTTTGGCTCTGCCCCACTTCTAGCTGGGCAATAAGCCCGACCTCGGGCACATCGGCCAAGGCATCGCTGATGCGTATATTTTTTAGGGTGGTGTTCCCGCTGTTGGTCACGGTAAGGGTATAGCGAATAACATCGCCCGGCTTGTTGTAGCGCTGGCTGCGGTCGCTGGTTTTAGTAAGACTGATAGCCGGCTCTTGCTGCACAGGCGTGATGGTACAGCTGGGGCAATCCGGATGCGGCTCGGGATTAGTCGGGTCATTCGGATCCAGCGGATTGTTATCTTCCGATTGCGCCTCCACGGATTTTCCACGTGGATCCTGCCCTTGGGCTAGGGCGATATTATATACCGCGCCACGGTCTACATCCGCCTGCGTAATGGTATGGTAGGCCAAGAAAGTACGCGTTTGCCCTACCTCCAAGCGGCTCACGCGCCCCACGGCCGAATCGTCGGCATTGGCATCGGTAAGCTGTATATTGAAGAGCGTCACATTGCCGGTATTGGTCATGATCAACCAATACATAATGACATCACCCACCTGTTTATAGACTTGGGTTCTGTCGGTAGTCTTCAGCAAGCGCAAGGCGGGGTTTTGCTGCAACAAGGTGATGGTGCAGTTGGGGCAGTTGGGATCAAACCAATCGTTGATTTCGGGTAGTGGACTGCCATCTACCGAGAGGCTTTCCAAGAGGTTGCCATCGGTATCGCGCGCCCAAGCTACGGCTTGGTTGTAGACGGCACCGCTATCCAGATCGGCCTGCGTGACGGTATGCTTGGCGGTAAACTGACGACTTTCGCCCACGGCAAGACTGCTCACCGAGCCTACATAGGTATCGTCGGCATTGGCATCAGTGATGACTAGGTTGTTAACCGAGCGGTTGCCTTCCTTGCGCACATCCAGGCTGTAGCTGATCACATCGCCCACCTTGCTGTAGGTTTGGCTGCGGTCGGCGGTCTTTTGCAACACCAAGCGATCGAGGTAGCCTACCGGCGTGACGGTGCAGCTGGGGCAAGCCGGATCAAACAAAGGATGATCGGAGCTGAGCGGTTGGCTATCCACGGAAGTTTGTTCGTAAGGCAGGCTGCCGTAAACGGCTTTCAATAGGGCCTGATTGTATACCACGCCTTGCTGTATATCGGCTGCCGTGATGCTATGCGTGGCGCTGAAGCTGCGGGTTTCGCCAACGGCCAGCTGGGCGATGCTGCCCAGATCCTGCATATCGGCATTGGTATCCGACAGGCGTACATCCTGTAAGGTCACGTTGCCGGTATTGGTTACGCGGATGGTATAGTTGATTTGCTGACCCAGCTGATTGTATACCTCGGTTCGGTTGTAGGATTTGATAAAGGCGGTTTTGGGGAGCTGCTGCATGGGTGCCACCGTGCAGCCTGCGCAGGCGGGATCCAGCAAGGGATCTAAGGCGCCCAGCGGATCGCCATCTTCGGAAAGCCGCTCCCAGCTGCTGCCTTTGGGATCCAAGGCTTTGGCCGAGGACTGCGTATACACCGCGCCGCGATCTAGATCGGCCTGCGTGACCACATGGCTACCTTCGAAACGATGGCTTTGCCCGACTTCCAACTGTGCTAGCGTGCCGGCATCGGCCAGCTGCAACTTCTCATTGCTGAGCACAATATCGCGCAGGGTTTGGTTGCCGCTATTGCGCAGCGTTATGGTGTAGCTCACGATGTCGCCCACCTTGTTGTAGGGTAGCGTTTTATCGGCGGTTTCCAAGAGCTGCATACCAGGCTGCTGGCTGAGGCGCACGATGGTGCAATCGGGACAGTCGGGATCTACGGGCAGCTCGGTTTGTGGCTGCGGATCGGTAGATGTTTGCACGATCTCCCGTCCTTTGGGATCGACGGCCTTGACCTGCGCCAGGTTGTAGACGGCACCCCGATCGAGCTCGGCCTGCGTAACGACATGGCTGGTGCGGAAGCTGCGCGTGGCGCCCGCGGCCAAGACGGCAATGCTGCCTATGCTGCGCTGCTCGCCCCGAACACCGGATAGCTGCAGGTTGCTGAGGGTGGTGTTGCCGGTATTACGCACCACAACGGTATATTCAATAACATCGCCAGCTTTGCTGTAGACAAGGCTATGGTCGGTGGTTTTATGAAGCTGTACCTGCGTTTGCTGCTGCACGGCGATAACGGTGCAGTGTGCACAGGCGGGATCATACAGGAGATCGGTGCTGGGCAGGGGATTGCCGTCGGTAGACAGGCTGCTGATTTGAACACCTTTAACCGTACGGGCGGTGCCGGCAGCCACATTATAAATGGCGCCCCGGTCGATATCGGCCTGCGTAATGCTGTGGCTGGCGGTAAAGCTGCGCTCTTCGCCAATAGCCAAGAGGGCAATGCTACCCACCGTGCGGTTGTCCGCCGAAGGGTCGGTGATGCTGACCTGATACAGGGGTACATTGCCACTGTTCTTCACGCGGATGCTGAACTGCGCAACATCGCCTACCTTCTGCAGCTGCTGGCTGCGGTCGGTGGTTTTGACCATGCTGAGCAGGGGGCTCTGCACAATGGGCACCACCGTACAGCTGGGGCAGGTGGCATCGTAAAGCGGATCGGCCGGCAGCAGGGGATTGGTATCGATGGAGATGGTGGAAAGGCTGTTTCCTTCGGGATCTTTGGCCGTAACAGATGCTTGGTTGTACACTGCGCCCCGATCGATATCGGCCTGCGTAACGCTACGCTTGGCTTGCAGCACCTGCGTTTCGCCAGCCAAGAGGCTGGCAAAGCTGCCGCTGCCTTGCAGCGTGGCATTATTGTCGCTGACCTGCACATTGCTGAGCGTGACATTGCCGGCATTGGTGAGGGTGATTTGGTAGAGCAGCTCATCGCCGATCTGTTGGTAGGTTTTGCTGCGGTCTATGCTTTTGACGAGGTTGAGCTTATATTCCCGCTGGATGGGGGCCACGGTACAGTCGGGACAGTCGGGCGAGCGCAGCGGGTCGGTGGTGCCCAAAGGGTTGCCGTCGACAGAGGCCTGGCTGATGGCTTTACCGTTGCTGCTGGCGCTGGCCTGCACTTGCTGGTATACCACGCCGCGATCGATATCGGCCTGCGTGATGCTGTGGGAACTGCTGAAGGTCAGCGTTTGGTTGACGGCCAAGCTTACGGCCTGCCCCAGCAAGGTATTTGCGGCATCTTTACTATGGACGCGCAGCTGCTGCAGACTGGTGTTGCCGGTATTGCGCACGCTAATGACGTAGTTGATAAGTTCGCCGGCTTTGGTATAGCGCCGCGAGCGGTCAGTGCTCATCACCACCTGCAGCTTGGGTGACTGCACGATAGGGATGACGGTGCAGTTTAAGCAGCTGGGATCCGCCGCCGGCGTGCCGGGGCTACTGGGATCCAGCGGCGCGGTATCGACGGAACGTAAGGTGAAACTGCTGTTGTCGGCATAGCGTCCGGTAAGGACGGACTCGGCGTAGACGGCGCCACGGTCGATATCGGCCTGGCTAATGCTGTAGGAGATGATAAAGGTGCGCTGCCCATTGACATCGATATTGGGCAAACTGATCGGCTGGGTATTCTCGGCCTTGCTATGGGTGAGCACCAGGCTGCTGATGGCACCGGGACCTCGGTTTGCCAAGCTGACGGTGTATTCAATGACATCGCCTACTTTCGTGTAGACCCGCGACCGATCGGTAATGCGCGTAAAACGAACATCTGCCGATTGTTGCACGCTGGTGGCGGCAGGTATTGCAGCGCTGCTCGGCAAGGACCATAGCAGCGTATATAGGAGGACCAATGCGCTGATAAGAGTAAGCTTTCCCCCAAAAAAACTTCCCACGCGTTGGATTGTACACATCATATTTTATCTAGGCATGGTAAGACACGCTCACCTGCCGGCACTTGTTGTTATTACACGGGTTTTAGCTAATAATCTTGGTTTCGCCTCTTATCCTTGAACTCATAAGCGCTTATCCAAAGTAGGCGGTTGTTTTTCATAGCATGGTTTATCTTTGATGATAAACGTGTTGTATATTCACTAAAACTCAACTATTATCCTACAAAGATAAAATCGGGTTTTGGATTTTCCCCCACCCTTTTGGGTAGTATTGGGGTGATTTATTAAGGAGGTATTGATTTATGTCAATAGTGTAGTGCGTAGTGGGTATTGCGTAATGCGATTAGGGAAGCGGTAAATTATAAGATTGCCGCTATCAGCTCGTCACTTTGTAGCCTCGTCACTATCCCCCCTCAACCCTTTCCGCCGCTCGCCGCGGCAGGGCAGCACTTTTGAAGGCCAAAAGTGCTCAAAAGCCTTTGTCCCCTTCAGGTGCTTTGTCGCACAAGTCCGGCCCGCACAAAGCAACATGTTTGACAAAGCTGAAATAAAGTCGAAATCGCTTTGGATGCGATTCCGACATGATTTCTAGGCTTTGTCCATCGCTCGATTCCCCAAACATGTTCTTTGTTTCCCAGCACTTGGAAGGAGACTGGAAAAGTTACGTTAAACGGTTACCGTATGATGTAGCTTTTCGATCGCTATTTATGGTATTGCGTAATGCGTATTGAGTAATGCGATAAGGTAGTGGTAAATTTTAAGATCACCGCTATCAGCTCTTCACTTTATCACAAAGTATCAAACTTTACAATTACCGCTCCTGCCTTAATTAACAGCAACGTCGCCTTATTTTTGTTGCGTCTGTAGACATTTGCCCTTGCACTGCCCAACAAGGATGCAACAAAAATTCGCGACAGGGTTTTGGATACTTTTGCCCCACAAAAGTATCGCCCATGTCCCGGGCTTAGGGACGAACCAGTCCCTGAAAGGGACAAAAAAGTATTACTCCGGCGTAGCCGTAAACCTTTGCCCTACAAAAGTAAGGCCCCTGTCCCGGGCTTAGGGACAAACCGGTCCCAGCATGGGACAAAAAAGTATTAATCCGGCGTAGCCGTAAACTTTTGCCCCACAAAAGTAAGGCCCTTGTCCCGGGGCTTCGGGACAAAAAAAGGCACAAGCATCCTGTTTAGTAAACAGAAACATCTTGTGCCAAAGAAAAGGTAGTCCTTATGCCGGAAAGGTCTCCCACCACAGACACCAAAGTTCCGAAAGGAGGCTACCTGTATATTAGGATTGGTTTTGCAAGGTTGAAGGCGGCGAACGCTATCGCTAAGGAATTACGCGTCGATGCCCTGATTGTTCAGAAAAAGCTCTTTGTTCTTGATCTTTCCCGCGAAGTAGGGCGATAGATCTTGCTTGCCGACAAAGTGTTCGATGGCTTTGACATGCCTTTCATAGTGCACGTCGGTGCCCAGCAGATCTACCAGACCGTGATCCAGCAGGCTCTTGACCACATTTTTCTCTTTCGAACCGTAATAGCCGTAGCAAGACAACAAACCGACCTGCAGTAGGCAACCGAGATCCTTGAATTTCTTTAAGGAACTGCTATCCTGATGGTAGTACACATAGCGCTCGACATTGGCCAACACCGGGGTGTAGCCCTTGATGATCAAGGTATTGATCACCTGCTCAATGTAGGGGCTTTCGCTGACGTAGGACATGCCGATGAGCACGTAATTGTCGGCCAGCGCCAAGAGGTTGTCGGTAGCGGTCATGACCTGTTGTAGGAAGGCTTTCTCGACGGTATACTCTGCAGCGTAGTCGATATGGATATGCTTCAATGCCGGTGTTTGCTGCAGCTGCTGATAGGCGGCGAGGATGGCGGTATTGCTGTTGGGGTAGATATCTTGCTGCACATGCGGCGTGCCGTAGAACTGCACGATGCCGAGCTTGTGCATGCGCGTGATCATCTCGGTGCTGTCGGCAACGGAAGTGCTGCCATCGTCTAGCCCGGGCAACAGGTGCGTGTGCATATCGACGGCCATCCAACTTAAATCTTGATAGCGGGGTTTGCGGTTGAATATAGAGAACATGTGTGGGAGATATTTGGGGTTTAGGGTTGATTTTCGGTTTTTACATCACGCTAGCTAACAGGTTCTAGGATTAAAGCCCGCTCTTTGCGGTGGATGAGGTGCAGCTTGTAGAAGATGCCGCCAATAAGGGACTTCACTTCGTGGGCTTCGCTTTTCTGCGCTTCGGCTACCTTTTGCAGGCAGGCGCCCTCGCTGATCAGCTCGAGCAAGCCCTGCTCCATCGCAGAAAGCGGTTGCAGGATGCGAGACGAGCATACAAACTGCTGGTTGAAGTACCGCAACATGAGGCGAGCAAGCTCGGCATGGAGCCAATAGTTGTCTTGCAGGTGAAAAAGGAGGCGTTGCTCCATAATAGGCAAGGGTAAGCGCTCGGGCAGGAATGCCGTAGCACCGTAACATATGCCTTGAAAAATATGGTTTTTATCTTCTAGCGGTGCGAGTAGCACCATTTTGTTGGCTGTAGACCGGCTCTGCAAATCACTGAACATAGACTGTACAGCTTCCAGAGCCGGCGTTAGGCCGCAGAGTACGATATCAATTTCTTGCCTCCCCAGGTTATCGTAAAACTCGTCGATACTACCTACGGCAATAATGGAATGGAATGCCGTTGACTGTTGGAAATAGTCGCGCAGCTTCGATAAATAGGCTGGCCGACTATCTATTATAGCCATGTTGTACGTTTTTAGATTAATCATTGTTCTTCGTAGGTAGATGATAATCCAAAAGTAGCGCACAATGGCGTAAACTTTCCCACCCAAAAGGGTGGGTTTTCAAAAAATGTTGCAACAGCTATTTACCGTCTATCGGTAATAGCTGTGCGCAGTAAATGGCTCCTCCATGGTGCTCTCTCGCTGAAAAAGCCGTTGAAGCTCGTAAAAAAGCTATTGTTCCAAGTACAGGGCGGTATCCACCTGCCGTGCAGGGGCATACAAAGCGCTTGGATAAGCCCCAAAAGCTACCAGCTGCTGTATGCTGTCGCGCACTTGCGCTTTATCTTCTTTATAGGTGACACCAAACCATTGCGACGAGGTAGGGATAACCTTGAACTGCGCCAAGCCCATCTTCGCCATATAATCGGGAATGGTTGGTATAAAGAACTCCGCTTTGGGGTTGTTTTTGTTTTTCTGCACAAAATCCGGAAACAGGGAACGCGCCACATCAATGATCTTGGGCGTGAAGCCCCAGAAATTCATAGATACCAAGGTGTCTTCTGCTAGTGGATGCTCCTCCTCGCCTTCTTTGTAGACGATGCTATCGGCACTGGCATCTGCCCCGCGGTAGATGTTGGTGCGCTCGGTGACGCTCTGCATATAGCCCTGCTCGTTGAGCGCGCATACGCCACGCGATACGTAGCCGTGTTCGGACAGGGTGTTGCCGATCTGAAAACCAACCATGGCCATCTCTTCATCGTGCGCTTCGTTAACAAGGAAATTGTGCATCTTTTGGAAGGCATCGAAACCGTAAAAATCGTCGGCGTTGATGACGCAGAATGGACGGTCGAGTTCCTGCTCGGCACTCATGACGGCATGTGCCGTACCCCAAGGCTTCTCGCGCTCTACCAAGGTATCTACGCCAAACTTCTGCAAATTAAAATCTTGAAAAGCGTAGGCCACCTCGATCTTGCCGCGCAACTTATGATCAAAGTTGGCCCGCATAATCGGGAGGAATTCTTCGCGAATAACGAAGACCACCTTGCCAAAACCGGCTTTGATGGCGTCGTAAATGGAATAATCTATAATTGTCTCGTTATTGGGGCCAAATCCATCGACCTGCTTCGCAGAACCGTAACGGCTAGCCATGCCGGCTGCCAAAATGACGAGGATGGGCTGTGTTGCCCTATTTGTTGTTTGCATAGGTATGTACTTCTTTCTTGTTGGCCAACACACAAGCCTGCTTCTAAAAAGCGAGAGGTGGTTGACGTCATCGATGAAGCAAGTTTGATGCCAAGGCAATTCTCGATTTCGATAAAAATAAAATTTGTAGCGAAGCGACGGCAGGAGGATGCTAGGCGCTTTAGGGAGGAGATATGAGGGGGTTACAGCGAGTAGGTAAAAAACACAAAAGCCGATAGACGTATGTCATCGGCTTTTGTGTTTCCATTAGCTAAACTTACAGCTTATTCTTTTTATTAAATGGGTCTTTAAAAAACCTACTGATCCGCTTGCGGAGCGACACTTCTTTCGTGCCCTCACCATAGCCATAGCCGTAGCCATAACCATAGCCGTAACCGCGCTTAAAGTCGACGTCGTTGATCACAACGGCCATATTCTTCAGCTTGCCGTCTTCATACAGTTCTTTCGGCACATTAAGCAAGCGCTTATCTAAGTAATTCGAACGGGCCACGTAGATCGTCATATCGGCATGCTCAGCAATCAGTAGGGTATCGGTTACCAAACTCACCGGCGCCGTATCAACAATAACGTAGTCGTATTGCATGCGCCCATAGGCGATTACATCAGCAAAATAGCCATTCATCAACAGCTCCGCTGGATTGGGGGCGATATAACCGGAGTAAATGATATCGAAGTTATAAGGTTCCGGTTTTTTGATCACAATACTGGACACCGACATCTCCGGATTAATCAGATACTGCGTAATACCGATATTGGTGTGCTGCAAATGCGACAGTCCCAAATAATCCAATACCTTCGGTGAGCGGATATCCGCACCGATCAACAATACTTTCTTCCCGGACATCGCAAGTATCTTCGCAAGATTGGTTGACACGAAAGATTTCCCCTCACCCGAGGTAGTCGACGTGACATATAGCACGGATGACTGATCTTTTTTATGCCCCAACATGAAGGAGATGTTCGTCCGCAAAATACGGATAGCCTCGGCCAAAGACGAACGGTCGTTCTCCTCCACAATAGGATGGTCGGACGATGGAATTTCGCCCAAGATTGGTGCCGGAAAGGCTTCTTCGATATCCTTGCGGGAGTGGATTTTGTTGTCGAGCAGGAATTTGAGGTAAATTATGATGAAGGGTATAAACAATCCTAATATAAAAGCACCGAATAATACAATCGCTTTGCGAGGCGCAACAGGGATTTCAGATCCGTAAGCATTATCTATAATTTTAAGATTGGCAGGGGTAGCAGAAGCCTGAATCTCCGTTTCTTCCCGCTTTTGCAACAGGAATAAATAAAGCGATTCGACAATTTGTTGCTGACGGGAAATATCTTTAAAACCTCTCTCTTGACGGGGTAACTGACCTAATCTACCTTCAAACTTATCTTTCTGACCCATCAACGTATTTACATTTGCTTGAAGGATCTGCCGATAATTATCTAATGCTATTTGTAGATTTCTATTCAGTTCAACAATGTTTTTATCCAAGTTTTGTACGACCGGATTGTCTGGAGTAGCTGATCTAGAAAGGTCTTCACGTTCCAATATTAGATCATTGTATGTTTTGATTGATGCTTGAATTGCAGGATCATTTATTCCTAAATTAGCAGGCATTAAAGTGCCAGTATCACCAGCGGCCTTTCTAATCATATCCGCTAAGCTTAATTGCGTTTGAAAGTCAACTAATTTTTTTTCATTCTCAGATGCACTTTTCATAAAAAGTTCCGCCTCCGATGACATGTCTACAAGATTATTGGCATCCTTATAATCCGCCACCCGAGTATCCGCAGACGCTAAGTCATCAGATATTAAAGCTAAACGCGAATTAATAAACGACGACGTTGCTTTAGTCACTTGAGCTTTATCTGAAGAAACATCAATATTGTACTGCTCTATCAAAGAATTCAATATTAAGGTTGCCTTATCTCTATTGGCATAATCAAGAGAAAAATTAACAATCATAGACTGTTTATCTTTATTTGGCGTAACCTCAATAATTTTCAGAAGATCGTCTACTGTCTTTTCGATAGGACTGTATGAAATCTCCAAACTATTTTCAAATTTATCACCGATCTGTGGGACTAGCGATATCATACCAATCGCTGTGATAATCTTATTACCTAGTGCATAATCTCGGCTTCCGTACTCATCATCTTTAAACTTATATTTATTCCCATTTTTCTCCACAACAAAATTGTAAGAAACAGAATCAAGACGAGGATGACTTGGCTCTAGAATAACCAACTTCAAAGGAGAATGTGGTTCCAAGAGTTCGGAAGACTTGACATTACCTTTACTAAAGTAGTTTATATTAAGACGGTTTAGTTCAACTACTTTCCTAAAAATCCTTCTAGATTTCATGACATCCATTTGGTCTGACACGAACGCAGATGACGCAGAGCCAACACCAGTCAAACTAGCCAACTCGGATAATCCAGCTAACTCCCCAGAGGCCTGTTTATCATCTTGTAACAAAACCTTCGCAGTAACATTATATATTTTTTCAGCATACCGGAGATAGATTAATGCCAAAGACAGACAGATGATGATTGCTATGAGAAACCATTTCCAATAGTAGGTATATTGCTCAAATAACTGCTTCACATTAATTTCTTGTGAGTCAAGCTTTCTGGATTGCTGCGTAGAATTTATATTCATTTAGATTATTTTAGGTTAACGGGTAAGCACTGCGATCACCGAAATTATAACACCCCCAATGGAAACGAAAACGGAGGTATTTTGTGTGTACTTTGAAGATTGCACTCGGGCTCCGTTGGGCTCTACGTAGATAACGTCATTCTGGGCAAGATAATACACTGGTGAATTCAAAGATTCTCGTTTTGTTAAATCTAGTCGAAACTCGCGTTTGTTACCATTTTGCTCACGAATAACCAGCACATTTTTTCGTACACCATTTATTGTTAAGTCTCCCGCTAATCCTAACGCCTCTAATACGGTTATTCTGTCATTATTTACGGAGAATGTGCCTGGATTACGGACTTCGCCTAGCACCGTGACCCTAAAATTCCGGACCTCCATGCTCACACCAGGATCTATGATATATTTGCTAACTTCATTACGCAGAAAATCCATCGCTTGCGTACGAGTTTTTCCGGCAATCCTTATTTTGCCGAGTTTCGGGAAATCGATATCCCCATTAACATCAATAGCATAAGTAGGAATAAAAGGGTTGGTCGGCTGTATAGTCCCGTTCACACCCTGATAGGGGGATATTTGATTAAAGGGCTGCGTAGCACGTATATCATCTGCCGTTATTGAAATAGCTAATATGTCTCCCGGCTGCAACTTAGGCGCATTCAATTCATAGGATGAAATCAAATCTACGGAATCAGGCTGAAAGTATACGAGTTCTCGCCGACTCGCGCACGAAGTAATAAGCGAAGTTATCAGGGTTAGTAAAAATAATCCCAGGCCAATAATACGTTTACACATTGAAATTATATTATAGATTGTTAAAAAGCAAAAAGTCGTCCAAATTTATAAACACTTAGCAAAAATAACTTTTTTAACGGCGTTATCAACAAAGAAACAAGTTAATCTTTGTTGGAAAACTATGGAGTCCACCATAAGTATAGTTAAGGCTTCGTTAGGAAAAAAGTGTCTACAGCTTCTCTGATTCGTAGTTTCTCCTCATCTTTTAAATTAGATCCTGAGGGTAAACATAGACCATCTTTAAAGAGCTTTTCCGCAACTTGCGTCCCGTAATATGGGCTGTTTGCGAACACAGGTTGCATATGCATGGGCTTCCATAAAGGTCGCGATTCAATATTATCTTCGAATAACGCTAAACGCAAATCTTCTCGATTTTTCCCGACTTTTTCCGCATCGAGCACAATAGCAGACAACCAATGATTGGAATAAAAATCAGACGAAGGTTCGCTTAACACCGTTACGCCTTCTACAGATTCGAACAACTCGGTATAAAACTGATGCATGGCGCGGCGAGCGTTTACTCGTTCGGTCAATACTTCCATCTGACCACGGCCAATGCCTGCAGAAATATTGGACATACGATAATTGTAGCCAATGTGCGAATGTTGATAATGTGGCGCATTATCGCGTGCCTGCGTTGATAAAAAAACCGCCTTGTCTTTATCCTCTTGGGAATGACAAACCAATGCTCCTCCGCCAGAGGTTGTGATGATCTTATTTCCATTGAAACTTAAGATGCCAAATCGGCCAAAAGTACCGCAGGCTTGCCCTTTATATGAAGATCCGAGAGACTCTGCGGCATCCTCAATAACCGGGATATCAAATTCTTTCGCGACTTGTAAAATTTCGTCCATCTTTGCGGGCATGCCATAAAGGTGCACAACAATAATAGCCTTCGGTTTCTTGCCCTTCGCAAATCGATCGCGAATAGCTTCGCGTAAATGCCGCGGACACATATTCCAGGTATCGGGCTCGGAATCAATAAATACTGGAATTGCTCCTTGATAAGCTATGGGATTAGCCGATGCGGAAAAGGTCATGGATTGGCAAATGACCTCGTCACCGTATCCAACACCACACTCAATCAGCGCCAAATGCAACGCTGCTGTACCCGCAGATAGCGCAGCTACCTGTACGTTTCCCTCTAAAAAAGAAACAATATCCTGTTCAAAACCATCCACGTTGGGTCCTAATGGAGCAACCCAATTCGCGTCGAATGCCTCGTGTATATACTTTAATTCGTTGCCCCCCATATGCGGCGAGGATAACCAGATCTTCTCATTCATTATTACTCCCTCTTTATAAATTATTCTGCTTGATTTACTTTAATTACGCGACCGGGGTTTCCCACAACGGTAGCCCCATCTGGAACGTCCTGAATAATGACCGCCCCAGCACCAATAGTACACCAACGACCAATCGTTAGCCCTTGTATAATGCTCGCTCCAATACCAATATGTGTACCCTCGCCAACGGTAACATTTCCGGCCAAGGCCGCATTTGGTGACACATGAACGTAATCCGCTATGTTACAATCGTGATCTACCGAAGCATTGGTATTGATAATACAGTGCTTACCTACACAAACATCAGCGTTAATAGATACACCTGCCATAACCACTGTTCCTTCTCCGATTGTCGTCCGTTTTGACAAATTTGCTGCAGGATGTATCAGCGAGATATAAGGACGGACCTCTGCAAGACTAATCTTCTTTCGAATACCATTGTTCCCTATGCCGATAATCCAAAATGCGTTGACTGCACTATCGTCGGAGGTAGAAACGGGATAGCCCAATAAATTTTTTATTTCGGGATTGGCGTCCACCAATCCTATAATACTATACGAAAGCCGTTCGGCGATTTCGACAATCACTTTACCGTGACCGCTGGCACCATAAATAAATAACTCTTGCTTTTCCATCATTTAGTCATTGCCTGTGAACGGCTCTGTAGTCGCTTGCCCTTCTTGCGATATACCTTCTCGCACAAAAACCTTCTTGATGGTTAAACCTATAATCTTTAGATCTAATGCGAATGATATATTATCCACATACCATACATCGTACTCGAATTTTTGCTTCCAAGATATCGCATTTCGGCCATTCACTTGCGCCCAGCCCGTAATCCCGGGACGAACCTCGTGTCGACGTGCTTGAGCAACATTATACAAAGGTAGATACTGCACTAACAACGGGCGTGGGCCGATTAGCGACATATCTCCCTTCAATACATTTATTAATTGCGGTATCTCATCCAACGATGTTTTGCGCACAAAAGCACCTATTGGCGTCAAACGATCGGCATCAGAAAGCAGATTTCCTTGTGCATCTTTTCGGTCATTCATTGTCTTGAACTTGATAATCTTAAAAACACGACCATGTTTTCCCGGCCTAGATTGAAAGAAAAATGGCTGTCCCGAATTAGCGAACCAAAGTAAAATGGCAACTATAGCTATCACCGGACTTAGTAATGTCAAAGTTACAAGTCCAACCGTAACATCTACGAGTCGTTTAAGTATATTTTTATACATATTTCTCAAAGGTATTCACAAATTCTCGAGCTAAGATGGACTTGTCATATACATTTTCAGCTAACCAGCGCGATTGCTCTCCCATCTTTTTTAGCAGTTCGGAATCTCCTTGCAATGCTTTAATTTTTAATACTAAATCAGCAGGAGACTCTGGATCGGCATAAACACCACATCGATATGTTTCTACTAATTCCTTCGTCCAACCAGCAGAATTTACGATAATGGGTTTGCCTGCGGAAAGCGAATCAAACAATTTGTTCGGAGAATTTGTATAGAGAATTGGTAAGTTCTTAAAGCTCACCAACGATACATCGCAAAGGTTAACTATCTCCGATGTACGATCCATTGGATAGCGACCAAGGAACTTTACATTAGTGAGTTCGCGGATCTTACATTGCGCTCTCAAATCATCCTCAGTAGCACCTCCTCCAACAAACACGAATTCAATTGAAGGATCTTCTTTTAACAACGTGGCTGCCTCTATGATATAATCCGCTCCGTTAGCAACACCAAGAGCGCCAAAATGAATTACTTTAAAACTTTCCGGATCTAGCCCCAATTTCGGATATAAGGTTATATCTTTTTTCCTGATCCAAAAAGCATCTTTTTTTGACATGTTAGGAATCATCGACGTTTTACTCTTGTCAATATACTGAACAACACCGTCCTGCATACCCGGAGATAAAGCAACTACATGTTCAGCATTTACGTAAATCTTTTTTTCCAGTAAACGCATAGCTTTAATCAACAGCGGATTTTTGAAAGCACCCATTTGTATAGGTACTTCCGGCCATAAATCCCGAACTTCAAATAAATATTTTTTTTTCTTTATTTTTTTTGCCAATAATGCTGGTATGCCGACCGTTAAAGGAGTAGAAGTTGCAATTATAACATCATATTGTTTGCTATGTTGGAGTGCATAACGACTGCTATGCCACATGAAGCCTAAAAACGATTTTAGCCTATCTTTTATAGACATAGATTGGTTGTACTTCACCGCATAAGATGCTACTTTTATATTATCTATCGTCTTCATGTAGAAGTCCGTTGTTTGACTATCCGACGAAGTAAGCATAGTAACATCATGCCCATTTTCGATAAGGGCTTTCGCAATCCAGTAGGATCTTGTCCCACCGGGTTCGGCTGGTGTTTTAAAATATTGATGAATATATAGAATTCTCATTTTTTCTCGTAAAGATCTTTATACAGCAATGAAATTTTCGCCCAATTGTGATTGTTTTGAAGTTCCTTTGTTGGTATTAATCGAGTTTGGTATTTTTCAACCATCTCATCTAGTCTCAGCTTAACTTCCTCCAGACTGGAACGCCTAACTTTTGTTCCGATCGTATCCGGGTAGAACCCATCAATACCCTCGCCTTCGGTGTATATTACTGGCAAGCCACATAACATCGCTTCTACATAAACTAGTCCAAAAGTTTCTCCTTTCGAAGGCATCGCAAAAAAATCTGCGTGATTGAAAAGTTCTCTTAATTTTTCCTTTTCACTGATCTTACCATGTAAAATAATCTGGTCTGGATAACGTTTTGCAAACGCTTCAATTTTTTTATGATCCGCGCCGCCTTCGCCGACAAGGTTAAGAACTATCTTATATGCCCTAACCGCATTTAGTGCTACAACTGCCCTCACCAAGGATAGCACATTTTTGCCAGAATCAAATTTTCCCACATATAATGCGGAAATCGCCGTACCTAATTGTCTTCTTGAAAATGGCATTGCATTCATTATCCAATAGGGATCTACACCATTTGGTATAACATCAAGCTTAAGGTTAAGACCCACCTTTATTTTTTGAAGCGACGACAATGCAAGTATACGTTTTCTATAAGCTGCTGATATTGTAACGACAGCCTTCGCATTTTCCAATATTTTCTTTCCGAAAGCTCGTTCATGTAATAAGAACTTATGGAAAATATTAACATCTGAATTCCTAATGGAAACGACATATGGAATTCCATACTTTTGAGATAGAATATATGCCGCTCCGCCGTCACTATACCATGTGTGGGCGTGGATAAGCGCGATTTTCGACAAATCAATTTTCCGTTCTATTGCGCTTACGATTTTCTTGATTTTATGGCGATACCATATCCGATCTATGGACTTGTTTAAGACATAATCATAATGTATTCGCGAACCCTCATTTTTAAAAGTGATATGATTTTTATTGATGCGGTATTTATCCCTTGTCGGATGATAAACCGATTGGCTAATTCCTAGACCGTCTAACTCCTGAAAAAGATTTTTGTAGACAGTTGAGCCTGAAAAGTCATTACATATGTGCAAGATCATTTTGTAGAGTATAAATTTGCTATAAATTGTAATCCTAGTGACGATTTATCGATTGTATTTTTGTTCTTGCTATAAAATGACTCATAGTATTTTCTAAGATCTGTATCGAAGTCCATCAACTTCATCCAACCGTCCGATTGCTTCCAACCGGTTCCCCTAAGCTCTCTAGCAGAAGATTTGCTACCGTCAACGTTATCGGAAAATGTTTGAGTCGAAGCATTCCATATTAAAATACCTAGGGTATTTGAGAATTTTCTTAAATCGTCTTCGCCCCAACCACCCTTTTTTAGGCGATTTGCCGTGAGAACGTAATTAACAATGTGATTACCATGTGTAACATCCTGAACTTCAGCAGTATATTTCGCAATTTTTTTTAATGATCCGGTAAACCTATCCGAGTAAGTGCTGTTCCAAACATAGCAATCGCGACCATTCTTGTTGACGATCTTCAAAGCCTTCCTAAGTTGAAAATCAAAATCATCCTGAAATTTTTTGTAAGAGCTGTTTGGATTAAAAATATTCAAGTACATCGCAACTACGGCCCAATTAGCGCCGATATGAAGACGTTCGTGAAAAAGACGAGACTGATCGTTATAACCGTTAAGGCTTCTCGTATTCCACTTATCGAATGCTGAACGGAGGGCTGTTTGAATTCTGCTATGTTTTTCTTTAAATAGATTTTTACCCTTTATCACAAATAAAAAATCACCTAAATATCTGAAAAAATAACCCTCAAAAACTAAGGATTGTTGGCCGTTTGAATTAACGTTTTGATTGTTTTTATTTACGCTAACTAACCATTTATTTTGCGAATAAGCACTATTGTTTAAGAGAACAGCTTCCACAATCTTTAAATTATTGTTCAGGTATTCAATGTCTCCGGTTTTAGTATACATTATATTATTCGCATCAAGGTAGTATCCCATCGCCATAAAATTATAGGCATTTTTACTGCTGGCGAACTTACCTATATTACCTTTTGAATACATCGTATTTGAAGCCAGTTGTTTATCGAAAGCTATCTTGTATTTACTTTGCGCATATGCCGTAATAGTGTATACTACGAATAGGGATGAACAACATAAATTAATTAAATATTTCATCATCATTAATATTATAGTACTGAAGTAAAGATCTGAGCTGAATGTCATTACCACCATCAGCCACATTACCCTCACTCAACTTAAACGAGTTTGAACTGATTGGGAGCAAATTAGAAAAATATTCGCTTTTAACTGTCTTTGTTCCCTGAATTTGAGCCATTATATTAAGCCATACATCATCAGCATGAAAGCAGAATTTCTTAAAAACGTTTTGGTTGAATACTTCATCAGAAAAAAATGACTTTTTATAAAGGGTGCCGGCACCACTCGTGTGAAAAAGGTCAGAAGTTGGTTCCTGAAAGCTATAAACCTTTTTCCAATTACGGTAAGGCAGTAATTCGCCATCTAATTTAGCAACAGAATAGGCTCTTAGACTACAAATAGCTTCCGGATATCTTACATGAAGATTTAACAACTCTTCGACGACATGTTCCGGATAATATATATCGTCATCTACAGTGATAATCAAATCTTCAGGAAACTGCTGTAGTGCGTAAAAATATTTTTTGTGTGATCTTAAATCGTCTGATACAAACTCTATTTTCAACATATCCTTTTGACAATATTTGCGTAAATTTTTCGGAACACTTGAAAGCCCATTCGGAAATTGTTCGACTGATAGATACAATATTATTTTATCAGGCATACATGTTTGTCGCAAGAGACACTCAATTACAATCCAGACACGGTTTATGCGACCCGGAAAGCTTGTTAACGAAACAATCACCTTCTCGACAGGCCTTTGGGCAAAAGGTCGAACTGTAGAACTCCTAGCCTTAAATATCTTTGGCATTACCAAATTGTTTAAAGAACGGATGATAACTCTTAATGCAGACTGTATTCTATTTCTTCTCCTCAATTTGGAATACAAACTATCAATTTTTTTTAATATCATAAAACTAAACTATTAAATCGTCTCGTTGCTTAAAACGTCGCCTCTCTAACTCCGCGATAATCATTATAAAAAGTAATATTTGCCAAGGTTGCGCTGCAAAAGGTCGTTGCATAAATGATAACAAAAAAACAACTAAGCACCCCACCTGCATCAAATCAAACTTCTTAAGTAGAAAAGTATAACACATCAAAAGTATTGCCACACCAGCTAAGCCAAACTCTATAACGAAAAATTTATATGTTTGTCCCTTAAATAGCAGAGGATTGTCGGTCATGACGCCTCTACCTGCACCATAAATTCGTTCGGGTTTCTGAAGAAAACCTTTGTAAAATTCGTCCAAATATCCGGATTCTCGGCTTTCTACCGACGAATCAACATCTGTGAATCGATTAATGATGGTTGTTTGGAATGTTTCATTATCCTTAAATAGCGCGTAAACAATGATTGTTAGAACTACCAAACTTGTTAATGCAATGACGATACGTCGTATTTGTGTAAGGTTTTGCAAAAAAATTCCCAGTAAAAATAAGGCATAAAAAGCCATGGAAAATGTTGTAATCGCTCCAACTAAGATTATAATATTTGTTTTTCTTCGGAAATCATATCGGTTACCGTAAAGCACGAAAGCACAGAGCGTACCCAATGTGCCAGGTTCATCAAAAATTGAATAAAATCTGATTAAAAAATCGTGTTGAACTTGTATGAAAAGGAGATAATTCTCTATTACGCTATCCATACCCTTAGTATCGTAATACTGGATGTAGCCACCCCACATGGGCAATTTATAAATAAAAGTATGCACTAGCCAAGGCACTAATGACATTAAAATAATTCCCGCTAAAAGATTTGATAGGATTTCTAGTGCGCGTATTTTTTCAGTCTCAGTAAATAAGCGGTGGAATAACAGGATTAGAAAACTTGCTATCAAATATGTTTGAACGCCACCTATAAATGCGGAGAGGATACCAAAATATAAAAAGAACAAAATAGACAAAGGCGAACTCCTAGCCACTCCAGTAATAAACTTGTCATCATGCAACCGAGGCAGCAACAATAAAATTAGCAAGCCTAATAAGCCGATAACCACCAAAAATCTCACATTCCATAGAAACCACATCGGATTGGAAAGTAGCACTATAAGGGCTAGAAGTATAGAGACTTTATTTTCGTTTATATATCGTATTGATCGCATGTGGAGATAATTCTAATACAAAATTCCAATTGAAATCAGAAGTTCACAGTTTAACAACATTTCGGATACTATTTTTAAAAACTAAAAAATAGCATCCAGCAATTACTATCGCGCTTAAAGAATACTTTAAATAAACATTCATTGTCAAATATAACGGAACGTAATTTCTCGCGAAATAGAAAACACAGTAAAATGTAGCAGCGAGAAGGATAGGGCGATACAAAACCAACAGAAAATCACGATTACTTAAAGAGGGTAATATTTTTTTCACAACCACCTCTCGATAGAAGAATATGGTAATAAACGAGTATATCGCCTGCGCGATTGCAGTTCCTAGAATACCGCCAAAATAGGCGCCAACAACAATAAACAGCGGATTCAAAAACAATCGAAGTTGTGTCCATCGAAAACCTAAATCTGTTCTTCCAGTACTTATAACAATCAACACACTAGCGCAATTCACAATGGATGAAAACACTCCCCAAACGCATAAAAATTGCAAGATGTCTGCATATTTAGAGTATTGGCTACCATAAAAAAGTGACAGCGTTTCAGAGCTGTTCACCATTATTATGAGATAACAAACAGTATTAACCAGCATTATACCAGATGAAATCTCTAAATATTTTTCACGAAATTTAACCGTATTATCTTTTAGCTTTGAGAAAATAGGGACGGCTACCTTTGTAACAATCTGATTAATTGAACTGTATATTTTTAAAACAAGATTTTTAATAATTGAATACACTCCCATATCTGCCATAGGTATCATCTTACCCAAAATTAAAATATCAATCTGAGAAGATATATAATCCAATACTTGCGATCCTGCTTGATAAAAGCCAATCTTATAAAGATGTTTGGTTTGGGAATAATTAAGATTGAAACTCAGCGGATGCAATTTAATACCCAAAATAAAATTTAGCACGCTGTTGATAAAAGAAGCGACTAATATGGAGGCAACTAAACTCCAAATTCCATATCCGTTGTAAGCGAGGACAGCTGCAACAAGTAGAGAAAATAATTCCGAAACAATCTTGATAATAGCCAGTTCTTTAAATCTAAAATCTTTTTGCTTAAATACGGCAAACTGCCTTCCTATTGCCGAAATGATTAAATCAACGGCCATAACAGGAATTAAAGTATTTAAAAAAGGCTCATTATAGAACCGCGAAAACAGCGGTGTTGATAAAGTTACGACAAAATAAAGCAGGATAGATATTATCCCTCCTCCCCAATAAAGGCTACTGTATTCTTTTTTGTTGACATTGTTTTGCGACAACAGTGCAGACGATACACCAAGATCTGCGAAAATGTTAGTGAAACCTAAAATCATCAAAACTATCGCAACTAAGCCAAAATCCGATTTGTCTAAGTACCGTGTTAATATGGATATTCGTAATAAATACACAATCGTTACAACCACAAAAGATATTGTAGTCCAAACCGTACCGCCTACAAATCCACTTCTAGATTGTTTCGCCTTCATTTAGTCTGCTTTTTAAAATTCTAGAAGGGTTCCCTCCTACGATAGAAAACGCAGGAAAGTCTTTAGTTAGCACACAGCGAGCAGCTATTATACTTCCCTTTCTAATAACACGCCCAGGTGTCAACAAGACTTCTCTTCCAATCCAAACGTCATCTTCTATAACAGTGAGCATCTTTTTTGAATGTCCTTGAAATATCATCGGTTGGTCTAAATCATCAAAATTATGATTTGCATCCAAAATGTAGCATTGCGGTCCCATCATCACATTATCCCCAATTTGAATATTCGATGGAACCCTACAATTAATGCCGATACCAGAATTATTCCCTATTTCCAACTCAAAACCACTCCCGAAATCAGCACCACTTTCTATATTGACATTACGACCACAGTACTTGAAAATCCGCTTGCAACACAAATATCTCAACTGTTTCGAAACTCCACCAAAAAATAGATTTGTAGATGAAGGCAAATGCTTTAACAACATAAGATATAAAAAAAGAAAAAAGAATTTCTCTATGCCCGCAGTCCCCAACTTTGAGCTAATTACTCTATAAAACCTCATAACATTTAGATTATGTCATAAAGTTACTCGCCAATTGAGTAATAATCAAATCCCAAATTAACTAATTGTTTTTTATTTAAAATTTTCCTTCCGTCAAAAACAAAAGAAGGCTTTTTCATACCGTTTTTAATCTGCTGCCAGTCATACCCTTTAAATTCATCCCATTCCGTTAATATGGCAATAGCGTGAGCACCTTTTACGGCGTCATGATGGCTTTCTACCACCTTGACTAGTCTACGATTATCTTCAGCAGATCGTGTGCCTAGATAATCCAAATCTTTATATATCTGCTCTGCCGACACCTTTGGATCGTAGATGATAACGGTAGCTTCCTCATCCAACAAATGATCTGCCACATAGATGGCTGCAGATTCTCGCGTATCATTAGTGTCTTTTTTAAATGCCCAGCCTAAAAACGCAATCTGCTTTCCGTTGACCGTATTATACATGGTTTGGATAATCTTCTCAGCAAAACGAGATTTTTGATGATCATTCAACGAAATAACCTGTTCCCAATAATCGGCGACAGCTGTTAGATTATAAGAACGCGCAATATAAACCAAATTGAGGATGTCTTTTTGAAAACAAGATCCACCAAAACCAACCGAAGCCTTCAAGAACTTTGAACCTATGCGACTATCCTGTCCAATAGCTCGGGCGACTTCATCAACGTTTGCACCTGTAACCTCGCAAAGCTCCGAGATAGCATTGATACTGGACACGCGTTGTGCTAAAAATGCATTGGCCACCAGTTTCGATAATTCAGAAGACCAAAGATTAGTCGTCAGGATGCGCTCACGCGGCACCCAAGCCTCATATACTTGAACCAACGCTTCGATTGCTTCAGCATCTTCCCCACCTATCAGTACGCGATCTGGATTATGGAGATCAGATACTGCAGTACCCTCGGCTAAAAATTCTGGATTAGAAAGGATATCGAAATTTACACCATTACCCGTATTATCCAATATACTTTTCAAAGCCTCTGCGGTGCGAACAGGTAATGTCGACTTTTCGACAACAATCTTATCTGAGGTGGCTACAGCAGCAATTTGACGCGCGCACAACTCAATAAATTTAAGATCCGCAGCTTGTCCTTTCCCTTTACCATAGGTTTTGGTTGGCGTATTAACCGATATAAAAATCATATCCGCCTCTTTAATGGCTTTATCCACATCTGTCGAGAAGAAAAGGTTCCGCCCCCGAGCTTCTTTGATAACATCATCCAAGCCCGGTTCATACACGGGAAGATGGTTTAAATCACCATCATTCCAAGCTGCGATACGCGCTACGTTTAAATCTACTACAGTAACCTCAACGTCAACATTTTTTTGTGCAATAACTGACATCGTAGGGCCACCAACATATCCTGCGCCGATACAGGCAATCTTTTTTATTTTTTTCATGTAGTGCTAACTAACTTTTCACCTATCTAAGACATCCGTATATTTTTGTTATAAATTTGGAAATCTTTATAACCTCGCATCTACTAAGTTTCGATCTAGACACGCTTTTATATCAAACACAACGGAATTTGATTTTCTCACAAACTCTAAATCCATGTTTAAGAATTCTTTGTGAGAAACCGCAAGGATTATGGAATCATATGATTTATCTTTTTCTAATCGTGTTAAAATATCCACAGCATATTCATGTTTTACTTCTCCAGCATCTGCCCAAGGATCGTAAATATCGACATCAACACCATATTCGCGCAGTTCGTTATAGACATCAACGACCTTCGTGTTACGAACATCGGGACAGTTTTCCTTAAATGTGACCCCCAAAATCAACGCCTTTGCATTACTAACTTGTATACCTTTTTTGATCATCAACTTGACCACCTTTGATGCTATAAATTCAGCTACAGAATCGTTTACGCGACGCCCTGAAAGGATCACATTTGGATGATAGCCGAGTTGAACAGCCTTATGTGCTAAATAGTAAGGATCGACGGAGATGCAATGCCCACCAACCAGTCCAGGTTTGTATTTCAAGAAATTGAATTTTGTTCCTGCCGCTTCAAGGACATCATTTGTATCTATGCCAATACGATCAAATATTAAAGCAAGTTCGTTCACAAAGGAAATATTAACATCGCGCTGTGCATTCTCAATGGCCTTCGATGCTTCTGCAACTTTAATATTTGGAGCTTTGTGTGTACCCGCTAGAACAATCGTTCTATATAATTGGTCAACCTCTTCAGCAATTTCTGGTGTCGACCCCGATGTAACCTTTTTAATGGTAATCAGCGTATTGACTTTGTCACCAGGCACGATGCGCTCAGGCGAGTATCCTACAAAGAAATCTTCGTTAAACTTCAACCCGGAAAACTTCTCCAAAATAGGCACACAATCTTCTTCGGTACAACCCGGGTAGACGGTGGATTCATAAATAACAATATCACCTTTAGTAATGACTTTCCCCAACATCTCAGAGGCCTTTAATAAAGGACCTAAGTCGGGTGCATTGTAACGATCAATAGGAGTAGGAACGGTTACAATATAAATTTGTGCCGTTTTGAGTTCATCAAGTGAACTAGAACTGACATAACCTCGCGCGAATTTCGTGTCTTTCGCTAATTGAATTCCTTTTGTCAGCTTTTCCAAATCGGCCTCCAAAGTCCGATCTTTACCTGTGTTCAATTCATTTACCCGTTCTTCATTGATATCAAATCCGATTACAGGAAAATGCTGAGAAAATTCTATTGCTAATGGAAGCCCAACGTAACCTTGACCTATTACAGCTATTTTTTTCATATTGATAAATGATTCTAATTTCAGCAATTACTTTCTACTGATTGTCTAAATAAAAATTTTTTATTAAATAAAAAAACGGTTAACATGTCGTTAACAAACAAAACCTATTCCTATTTGCTATTCCGTTCCGCCTCTTTCTCCGCCACAATCCTCCGTAGCCCCGAGCTCGAAAACCGATGATCGCGGCTGTTGTAATACAGCTCGATACCCTTTTCCTCGCAATACGCACGGCCCGTAAAATTCTTATCCTTATATTCATCGCCCACGATGCGCACATCAAGCTTGAAGGAACGAAGGATATCCTCTAGATCCTGCTCGGTAGAGTAAGGCACAATTTCGTCCACATACTGGCAACCGCGCAATTGAATATAGCGTTCCACAACAGTCTGTGTAGGCTTGTTTTTCTCTGGACGATCCAATGTAGGATCCATCTGCAAACCACAGATCAAATAGTCGCATTGCCGCTTTGCCTCTGCCAACATCATGATATGCCCCGCATGGAGCAGATCAAAAGTGGAGAAGGTAATACCGACACGCGAACCTGAATTATAGTCCTTATTGGATTGTTTTCGTTGCTCTTCCTTCATGATACTCAACTTGCTTTTTGATATAGGATAATATGGCCTGCCTGCTGCGGCATTACAAAGGACACGGTTACCTTCTTTTTGATCAAGGGCGAAGTTTTCTCCGCTAACTGCAATAAATATGCCGAATTTAAGTTATCGCCCAAAATAACGATATCTACACTATCAGACTCCTGCCCTTTGGCATAAGCGCCTGTTAGCACTACCCGGTCCACATCACCTGCGCGTTCCAACACCTGATCAATTACCTGATCAATGCCCAGAAAAGAGTGCACCAAGCGCTGTAGTGGATTAAAAAGAGGATGCTGCGTATTCGCTTGGTAAAGGATCTTCCGTTGGGCCTGCGCCTTCTCTAAAAAACCGGCATCGGTCAACAGATTCAACTCTTTACGAACCGCATTTGTAGATTCATCGAACTCCTCGGCAATACCACGCAGGTAGCCGGTATTCTTTGCCGAAACAAAAAACTTGATCAGCAACTTTAAGCGGGTCTTCGATGTTATCAATGCGTCTAACATAGTATCCTTATTGGCGAGTAACAAAAGTACTCTACTTTTTCGAGCTATGCAAATTAATTCAATAAAACTTGCTTTTGTATAAGCGAAAAAGAAAAATACTATCCTTCGGCTCCTATCGCATCTTCCGCTTTGGGAATGCTGACCGAAATAACAGCCTTGATCAGCTTCGTCGATCCATTTTTTAGGTACAGCCGACCTTTCAGGCGTATGCTCACCTGTTGTCCGCGCAGTGGACGCAAATCATGTCGCCGTATACGGAAGCCGACAGAAAGATACTGCGCACTATCGGCTTTAAAATAAAGCTGATCCACCGATGGAATGGAAAAAGCGCTATTGCGAAAGGACAACGACAAGACCAGCAAGCCCTTAACGTTTTTATCGGCCCGCGACATAGCCATGCCGATACTCCCCGTAACAACATGCTGCTCGCGATTTGGCGCTTGGTGCAAGCGCACATCGCTATCGAGCGCAAGATACTTTCTGAATCGAACATACCGCATCCATTCAGCGAGTCCAAAAAATAGCACAGCAAGCAGAACAAGTGCGCCAATAATCTCGTAGTTTAAATCATCCATGGGGCTAAACGTGTAATTGTAGACAACGAAGAAACAATATTTCCCCTAAAAACGCATAGCGCAACAGGGGACAAAAGGGAGACAATAAAGGATCTTGAGCGCACATATCCGACTTGGCGTTGACGGCTAAGATTTAGATAATGATACCGTTGCATGCGCAACTGGGAATCGTCCTTTGACGAAAAACGATGGCAACGGCTTAGATGTAGGTGGAGCTGTAGGGTAAAAAAAAGAACCACTACAGCAGAGAAGGCTAATAAAACGGTTAATACATTGGTTATCATATGTAATAATTTAAATACAAATAAAGCAAAAAAACCTTCACTATTATTTGTATTTAAAAAATTATTCGAATCGGTTTAATAAGGCTAAACCTTAAGCCTCAAGCGATGTTTCTACTAGGCGCCCTCAACCAAGCGATTGAGGTAAAGCCCGTAACCCGACTTAATCAATGGCCCAGCGAGTGACAGCAGCTGGCTTTTATCGATGTAGCCCATCCGATAAGCCACTTCTTCAATCGCGCCAATTTTCATGCCTTGGCGCTCTTCGATAACCTGAATAAACTGCCCGGCCTGCATCAAAGAAGCTATAGTCCCGGTATCCAACCAAGCTGTTCCACGATCGAATACACCTACCTTCAGTTTTCCACGTTTTAAATATTCTTTGTTGATATCTGTAATTTCCAGTTCGCCACGCGGTGAGGGTTTGATAGCCTTCGCAATCTGCACCACCTCATTGTCGTAGAAATAGATACCCGGAACGGCATAATTAGACTTCGGCTCTTTAGGCTTCTCCTCGATGGATACCACATTTTTAGATGCATCAAACTCGACCACCCCATAGCGCTCAGGATCCTGCACGGGATAGGCAAACACCACCCCTCCATCGGGGTAGGCACAGGACTGCAATAACTTCGACATACCTGAGCCATAGAAAATATTATCGCCCAAGATCAACGCTACCTTGTCGTCACCAATAAATTCCTCGCCCAAGATAAAGGCCTGCGCAAGCCCATCAGGCGAGGGCTGTTCCTTATAGGAGAACCGGCAACCTAAATGCGAACCATCTCCCAACAGCTTTTGAAAGTTGGGCAGATCCTGCGGCGTAGAGATGATCAAGACCTCTTTTATCCCGGCCAACATCAAGGTTGACAGGGGATAATAGATCATAGGTTTATCGTAAACAGGCATCAGCTGCTTGCTCACGGCAAGCGTTAAGGGATGCAAACGCGTACCGGATCCACCGGCTAAAATAATTCCTTTCATTGTCGTTTTATTTTTAAAATAGTGACGAGGTTACAAGGTGATGAAAGTGACAAAGCCTAAAACACTAAGCTATTTTTTTACTTCGTTACCATATCACTACATCACTTTGTCACTACTTCACATCCGCCCCAACATCGCTACCAAGCTATCTTTCCAATAGGGCACCTCCACCCCAAAACTATCTTTAATTTTTGTTTTATCCAGCAAGGAGTACTTTGGTCGTGCTGCCGCTGTGGGATAATCTGCGGTAGGAATAGCATTAATTGTACAGTCCAAACCTTTCAAATCACGAATGGCTACAGCGAAATCGTACCAAGATATCTCCCCTTCATTGCTAAAGTTGAAGATACCATTTTTCCAGTTACCCGTTTCTATAATGTGAATAATTGCTGTAGCAAGATCTCGGGCATAGGTGGGTGAACCAATTTGATCAGCAACCACCGATATACGGTCACGCTCCGTCATTAGGCGGATCATCGTTTTTACGAAGTTATTTCCATACGTAGAATATACCCAAGAGGTACGGATGATCAGGTACTCCGGCGCCCATTTCTGGATTGCCGCCTCACCAAGTAACTTTGTTTTACCATACACGCTGATTGGCCCTACGGGAGCGTCCTCAGACAAAGGCTCGGCCGAAAGGCCATCAAACACATAATCCGTAGAAATCGCCAAGAGCTTGGCGCCATGGAGGCGGCAATACTGCGCAATCTCCTCACTCGCGAGATGATTCACCTGATCTGCCCGCTGCGGCTCCGACTCCGCCTTATCCACCGCGGTGTAAGCAGCGGCATGGATAATCAGCTCTGGCTGATACATACCCAAAATATCTTGTATGATCATCGTCTGCTCCAAAGGCAGCTGCTTGCTGTCCATAAAATAGAGCTCATGCCCCGATGATTCTCCAAACAGCTCCCGCAATTCCGACCCCAACTGCCCTGAAGATCCTGTAATTAGTATTTTCATGTAATTTTTTATGTGATAGGGTGATGCAGTGACAAAGTGATACGGTGACATCGTGACAAATACTTGATGCTTTATACTTCATCACCTCATCACTTTGTAACCACGTCACTCATTAATCAACGAACAACTCTTTAAAGCTCGGAAGCACTTGATCTTTGTCGGAAATAATCAATTCCTCTACAGGGACAACCCAATCAATACCCAGTTCCGGATCATCAAACTTCACCCCACACTCCGAGGCTTTATTATAAAAATTATCGCATTTATAGAAGAACGTAGCTGTTTCGCTGAGCACCACAAAGCCGTGCAGAAAGCCACGTGGCACGAAGAGCTGCAAATTGTTCTCTGCCGATAGCTCGACCGCAACATGCTGCCCGAAGGTCTCGGAATCTAGACGCGTATCTACGGCAACATCAATTACTTTACCTTCTAGCACACGTACCAACTTGGCCTGCGCATGCTCTCCGGCTTGCGCATGCAGTCCACGAATTACGCCACGAGTAGAATAAGATTGATTATCCTGTACAAAATGTGTTTGTGTATTCGTAAGCTTATTGAAGGTCTGTTCGTTAAAACTCTCAAAAAAATAACCGCGGCTATCGCCAAATTTAGTAGGCTCGATGATAAAGCAACCTTTTAATTTTGTCTCCGTTATCTTCATTACCCCTTATATTGCTTTTCATAATAACCCTGGTAATCTCCCGAAGTCACATTATTCAACCATTCTTCATTATTCAGAAACCAATCAATTGTAATCGACAAGCCCTGCTCAAAAGTAACCGAAGGTTGATAACCGAGCTCCTGATTGATCTTACGAGCATCAATCGCGTAACGCAAATCATGGCCAGGTCTATCCTTAACAAAAGCAATCAACTTGGCCGATGTACCCTCTTCGCGCCCCAGCTTCTCATCCATCTGCCGGCACAATTCCTTTACAAGGTCAATATTTTGCCATTCATTAAACCCACCTACATTATAGGAGTCGCCATTCTTTCCCTGATGATAGACCAAATCGATAGCCTTGGCATGATCGATCACAAACAGCCAATCGCGCGTGTATTTTCCATCTCCGTAGATCGGAAGGGGCTTCTCGTTTAAGATATTATGTATACAAAGAGGAATAAGTTTTTCAGGAAAATGGTTTGGCCCGTAATTGTTCGAACAATTTGTCAATACGATAGGAAGACCGTAGGTATCGTGATAGGCGCGCACAAAATGATCTGACGAAGCCTTCGATGCCGAATAGGGCGAATGCGGATCATATTTGGTGTCTTCGGTAAACAGACCGGTATCGCCCAATGCGCCAAACACCTCGTCAGTAGAAACATGGTGAAAGCGCTTTCCTTCATAGTTGTCTTTCCAGATCTCTTTCGCCGCATTCAACAGGTTAACCGTTCCAATTACATTAGTCATAACGAAGGCCGTAGGATTGGTAATGGAACGGTCAACATGGGATTCGGCTGCGAGATGTATCACCCCGTCTGGTTGGTATTCCTGAAAGATGGACAAGATATGGGCCGCATCGGTAATATCTGCTTTGACAAAGGAATAGTTGGGTTCCTGTTCGATATCGCGCAAATTCTCGAGATTGCCCGCGTAGGTCAATGCGTCAATGTTGATAATACGATAGTGTGGGTATTTCTTGACAAACTCCCGAACGACGTGCGATCCGATAAATCCAGCACCTCCGGTAATGCATATGGTCTTTTCCATATACCAAAGATAACCGAAAGAAAGTATATTCTAAATAGCTAGCTTTTGGCTATTTTCAAATATTGTCGCATTTTTTATAGGGTTGTCTTTCAGCAAAGCATAGCTATCATACCTGACAGCCACTTGCCGTAGTGCATTCAAATGACGCTCGTGGTGCATATCCGTGCCAACCAAGTCGTACATACCCGATTTGATTAACATCAATGCAGCGGACTTCACATGCTCGCCATAATAGCGGGAAATAGAAAGTAGGTTAAGCTGCAGCAGACAGCCTGCATCTTTTATCTCCTTGTAGATCTTAAAATTTTGGTGGTAGTAATTATAGCGCTCGGGATGGGCTAAAATAGGTTGATAACCTTTCTCTTGAATATCTTTAATTGTCTTGAAAAGCGCCTTCGACTCGGCGAGGTAAGACATTTCGATCAGCATATGTTGATTGGGCAGCAAACAAACTTGGTCTTGGCTGATGATCGTTTGCAATTGATCGTCTATCATATATTCTGCCGAATATTGGATATCGAACTTCATACCGGCGGCGTCCATCCCTTCTTTCAACTGCTTATGCGCTGCCGCAATGCTAGCCGGCGTATTGTTATGGACTTCCTGCATCACGTGCGGTGTCGAAATACACTTGGATATACCTAAGTCTTTCAAGCCCTGAAGCAACAACAACGATTCTTCCACCGTTTTACTACCATCGTCAATACCTGGCAAAATGTGATTGTGCATATCGCAACCTATCCAGGCTAACTTTCCATCCGATTCATTGCTTCTTTGTTTTCCTCCAAATAATCTACTCCAAAATGACATTTTTCTCTCTTATTGTTAGTATCTATTTCAAATTAGGTTGAACTGCAATTATACATCGTTTATCCTAAAAAATAAAACGAAGCATGTAACCAATACGCTACAATTCATTTATCTATTTAATCAATCTAGCCCTAATAGAAAGCACCGACATGTTAATCTCTTATTCATAAGCGTTATACCACATATTGTGCCATGGATTTTCAAACTTACTTTTTTAACACTTGACAGGGGATTTTGTTTGCTACTACCGAATATAAGCGATGCAAGACCGCTAGCGGCGTCCTCTTGATAGGACAAAAACAGCTAAAAAAGATCAATGCTTGTTTCATAAGTAAACACTCAGAAGCTACGCTAAGTGTGAGATAGAGCTTCTGTCCAAGATCGAGAAATCCTAAGAATTAACTCGCCTGTTGCTCGTCGTCCGGAAAATGCTCGGCAATAAGTTCGCTGGTCACGGTATCCTGCAAAAGAAACAATTGTGCACTCGCTTTAGCATCCGATAGTGGATCGTGATGGTTAAGCGCTATCCCCATAATGCGACAGCAGATGCTCAACTTGGTCTTTTTAAAGCCCTTTGCACGATAAATGACACTCGTGCAATCCCAAGTTGGAGCTAGCCCTAGCGCTTTATAGTCCAAGCCGTAATAGGCCATGGTTTTCATCAACACCTCCCGATCAAACTTCTCGTTGTGTGCCACCATATAAGCATTCTGAAGGTAATTCTCAATATGCGGAAAAAGTTCTAAAAATGTGGGTGCTGAAGCAGTATCTCTCGGCTTAATGCCATGCACACGGGTTGTTTGCCACATGTACTTGTTATCGGGTGGACGCACCAAGCTATGAAATTGCTCCACAATCTCGCCATCTACCACCTTTACGATACCCACCGCACACACACTCGTATAAACGGCTGTTGCCAGTTCAAAATCTATCGCTGTAAAGGTCATTGTGTGATATTTCTACAAATATAGTGAATTTAACGAATATGTCGATATTGCCCTTATTTGCTGACTTCCCGATCAATAGCCGTACTTATCCTTCCATTTACTCTTTAACGACTCCCGCAGTTTGATTTCTGCAGCATTACTACCGGGATCATACAACAGCGTGCCGCTAAGCTGATCCGGAAAGAACTCCTGCTGCACAAAATTCCCGGGAAAGGCATGTGCATACTTATATTTCGCGCCATAATCTAGATCTTTCATCAACTTGGTAGGCGCATTGCGCAAATGCAGGGGCACCGAGAGATCGCCCGTTTGCCGCACCAAAGCCTGCGCTTTGTTAATCGCCTCGTAAGACGCATTGCTTTTTGCCGAGGAAGCTAGGTACGTAACCGTTTGGGAAAGGATAATCCGCGACTCGGGCCAACCGATAACATTGACCGCCTGAAAACAATTGTTCGCCAAGAGCAGCGCATTGGGGTTGGCATTGCCAATATCTTCCGAAGCTAAAATTAGCAGGCGACGCGCAATAAAGGACGGGTCTTCGCCGCCTTCGATCATCCTAGCCAGCCAATATACCGCCGCATTGGGATCGCTACCGCGAATGGATTTGATAAAGGCCGAAATAATATCGTAGTGTTGCTCGCCCGTCTTGTCGTAACGCGCCATGTTCTGCTGCACCTGCTTCAGCACAAAATCATTCGTCACTACCTGCTGTTGCGCAACGGCAGCATGTACCACCAATTCGAACACATTCAACAACTTCCGCGCATCTCCCCCCGACAAGCGAAACAACGCCTCGTATTCCTCGATTTTGATAGGATGCTGCTTCAGGTAGTCGTCACGCTCGATAGCTTGCGCGAGAATCTGGTGCAAGTCCTGCTCGGAGAGATGTTCCAACACATAAACTTGGCAGCGTGACAACAGCGCCGAGATAACCTCAAACGACGGATTTTCGGTAGTCGCACCAATCAGCGTTACCAGTCCTCGCTCTACTGCACCCAACAAGGAATCTTGCTGCGACTTGGAAAAGCGGTGGATCTCATCGATAAACAGAATAGGCTGCTCCTGATTGAAGTTGCGCAGCTTCTCGGACTTATCGATAACCTCCCGAATATCTTTAACACCAGACTGTATAGCGCTTAGCGAAAAGAAAGGACGTTTAAGCTCACCCGCAATCAGGAAGGCCAAACTCGTTTTACCAACTCCTGGTGGCCCCCAAAAGATCATGGAGGGAATATTCTGCTGCTGCAGCGCATTGCGAAGCACCGCTCCCTCGCCGATGATATGTTGCTGCCCAATATAGTCGGCGATGGTTTTGGGCCGCATGCGTTCTGCTAAAGGTATTGCTGTTGCCATAAGACAAAGATAAGCAATTCGATTTGTGCTTTTCTTGACAGGCAGCAGCAAAGGCCATGGCGCAGCATCCGCATCTGTCATATTTCTGTTCAATACTTGCCTTGCCGCGACTAGTAGTGTAAAAAAAACGTATTTTTAGCAACAGGAACCCTGCTTAGCGACTGGGGGACATAAAATAGAGAGAACAACATGAAAAAAAGATTTTTGGCCCTGCTAACAGCGGGCATCATCTTCGTTAGCTTGTCGGAAACACAGGCACAAGCCAAACTACCACAAGCCAGTAGCACGACGAAAATTGAACAGGGCATCGGTATCAAGAAAGTAACCTTGGTGTACCAGCGTCCAAACACAAACGGACGCACGATATTCGGCGGACTAGAGCCCTATGATGAGGTATGGAGAACAGGAGCCAACAACATCCCGAGCATTACCTTTGAAGAAGAGGTAAGCATCGCCGGCAACAAAGTGCCTGCAGGTACCTATGGTATCTTCAGCATACCGAAAAAGACGGGCGACTGGACCATCATATTAAGCAAAAATGCCAACCAATGGGGTGCATACCAATACAAACAAGAGGAAGATTTCTTACGTTTCGCAGCAAAAGCCAAGAAATTGAACGATAAGGTAGAAACCTTTACCATGGCTTTTGAAAATGTAACGCC
Organism: Sphingobacterium bambusae; assembly: GCF_033955345.1. Classification (NCBI taxonomy): domain Bacteria; kingdom Pseudomonadati; phylum Bacteroidota; class Sphingobacteriia; order Sphingobacteriales; family Sphingobacteriaceae; genus Sphingobacterium; species Sphingobacterium bambusae. Next base: position 3,060,028 of record NZ_CP138332.1, on the reverse strand, counting down.
TAAAGGAGCTGATTTGTCGTTAGCTTGGGAAAACGTTAAAGTGAGCTTCCCGATTGTGGTCGATCAATCGAAGGAAATTTTAGCATCCATCGACGAAGCGATGAAGGGCGAAAAGAAACCTTATTTCCAAGCTGCGCAGTACTACTTTAATAACAACCTAGACATCAACAAGGCCTTGGCTTGGGCTAATGAGGCTGACAAAGGCAATACGAAAGCGCCGCATATCAAATACTGGAAAGCACAGATACAGCTAAAAGCTGGCGATAAAGCTGGAGCTATACAAACCGCGACTGAGGGTGTAGAGATGGCAAAAGCAGCCAACAACGCGGAGTATGTGAAATTGAACACACAGGTGATTACCGCCGCTAAAAAGTAAAAAGCGGAAAACGCCTATACTGAAGGATCTACACGTTAAGAAGTTAGGTTACGTACCGTTAACCTTTGGCTTTTAATGCCGCAAATAGAATTTCTACAGGATGAAGGGCTTGCTGAGCGAGCCCTTCTTTTATTTGTTGCCGACAGGAAGTGCCTGGCGCGACAACAACAGTACTTTCTGATTTCTGACGCAATTTGGGAAACAGCACCAACTCGCCTATTTGCTGCGAAAGCGCATAGTGCTCTTGCTCGTAGCCAAAAGAACCGGCCATGCCACAACAGCCGGAAGGTACAACTTCTACCGTATAATTTTTAGGGAAACGCAACAGCGCAGCAAGCTTATCCTGTAGTCCCCAAGCTTTTTGTTGACAGTGGGCATGTAACAGCATATGCTTCGGCTCCTCATGAAAGCAATCGACAGTGAAGGCTCCAGCAGCCTGCTCTTGATACAGAAACTCCTCGATCGTCAAAGCTCGTCTAGCTAGCGACTTGGCATCCCCTATATGTTCTTCATCCACTAGATCCACATATTCATCGCGAAAGCTGAGGATAGCCGAAGGCTCCACGCCAACGAGATAATGGTCGTCCTGCAGAAGCGGAGCAAAAAGCGCGACCTGCTCGTTTGCAAGTTCTTTGGCTTCACGCAGAAAGCCTTTAGAGATTAGCGCGCGTCCACTAGCAGGGTGCTTTACCGCCAAGACCCCATAGCCCAAAGCTTCCAGCAGCAAAATAGCTTTCTTCCCGATTTCCACTTCGTGATGGTTCGTAAACTCATCAAAAAAGAAATAGACTTGTTTTTGTTGCGTGGCAGGCTGTTGTCGGCGTTTGCTGAACCAAGCATAGAGTGACTGTTTCGCAATGGCAGGCAAAGTGCGCTGCGGCGCAAAACCCAAGAACTGTTTGACCTGACGACCGAAGAAAGGATGTGCAATAGCCCAATTATATAAGCCCGATACCGGAGCAACAAGCCGCGTCATACGATCCACGTGTCCGATCAACCAATTGCGCATCGGCACACCATTCGCATCGTAATAGGCCTGCTGAAAATCAGCTTTGAGTTTGGCCATATCCACGCTCGATGGACATTCTGCCTTACAGCCCTTGCAACTGAGACAAAGATCCATCACCTCTTTGATCTCCTGATGATCAAAGGGATTTGCTTTCTCGGATCGGGACAACATCTCCCGCAATATATTTGCACGCGCACGCGTGGTATCTTCCTCCCTTCGGGTTGCCATGTAGGAAGGGCACATCGTTCCTCCGGAAAGCTCGGTCTTACGGCAATCGCCAGACCCATTGCACTGCTCGGCATGCTGCAAGATGTGCTGACCAGCATAACGAAACACGGAGGGGATTTCTTGCCGAAAGGGTTTTACCTGATCATAACGCAAGAAACTGTCCATGGCTGCCGTATCCACAATTTTCCCGGGATTAAAGATCCCCTGAGGATCCCACTGCTTCTTGATGGATTGCAGTAGTCCATAATTATGTTGACCGATCATCAACGGAATAAATTCACCGCGCAGGCGCCCATCGCCATGCTCACCGCTTAACGAACCCCTATACTTCTTGACCAACTTGGCGATTTCTGTAGCAACCAGACGAAATTGGCTACGCCCTTCTTCGGTCTTCAGATTGAGGATAGGCCGCAAGTGCAGCTCGCCCGTGGCCGCATGAGCATAATGCACGGAATAAAGACCATGAGCACTCAAAATACGGTTGAATTCAGCAATATACGCAGGCAAATCGTCCACGGCAACGGCCGTATCTTCAATCACCGCCACCGGCTTCTCATCGCCCGGCGTATTGCTCAAGAGCCCTAACCCCGCCTTGCGCAAGTTCCATACTCTTTTCTTGTCGCTGCCCGTCACTTTAGGGAAATGATACCCCAGGCCTTGCTGGCGCATAGCCTTTTCCACCACATCGATTTTTTCATACACCGCTTCCAGCCTATCATCTGCATATTCCAGCACTAAGATGGCTCCCGGCTCGCCTTGTACAAAAAAGCGGTTTTCGCGTTGCTCCAAATTATTCTTCGTGCAGTCCAAGATATAGCTATCCATCAACTCGCTCACCAAAGGTTTATATTGGAGGGCAACCAAATTCGCTAGGAGCGCCTCATCCACCGTTTTAAAATGCGCGCAAAGTAAAACAGATGGCTGCTGTGGAACTTCCACGAGCTGAAGCTTAACCGATGTGATGAAAGCCAGAGTGCCCTCGGAACCACAGATTAACTTGCAGAAATTAAACGGATCCGCGCCTGCGGTAAACGGATCAGATGCTAACAGCAGATCGATGGCATACCCCGTATTCCGACGGGTAACCTCTTTTTTGGGATATTGCCTACGTATCTCTTCTTGATTGCTGTAATCGCCCAAGAGCGACCGCATATGCCGATAGATATCCCCTTCTAGACTTGTTAGGCTACATTTATCGCAAAAGTCATCAAAGGATAGGGCTTTAAAGGTTACTGCGGAGCCATCACTAAGTAAGGCTTCGATCTCTAGGGTATGCTCACGCGTGCTGCCATAGACCAAGGAATTGGAGCCGCAGGAGTTGTTGCCCACCATGCCGCCAATCATGGCACGATTTGCGGTAGAGGTCTCCGGACCGAAATAAAGACCAACAGGCTGCAATGCAAGGTTAAGTTCGTCTCGTATAACGCCGGGCTGCACCCGCACCCATTTCTCCGCGCTGTTAATCTCTTGGATCGCCGTAAAATGGCGCGATACATCCACAACGATCCCCTTTCCAACAACTTGCCCCGCCAGCGAGGTACCGGCGGCACGGGGAATCAACGAAACACCTTCCTTCCGTGCAAAGGCAATCAGCAATTGTAGATCCTGCACATCCTTCGGAAAGGCAACCGCTAAGGGAAGCTCGCGATAGGCCGAGGCATCTGTGGCATAGAGTATACGCATCTTTGCATCCCCATGCAACTCGCCCGCCAGCTCTACTTCCAAGCTGCGCAATTGTTCATTCATGCCACTATGCTTATTGCTCGCCTTTTATCTGCCCGGTATAGGTGCTCTCGAAAATCTTATCCGCATTATTGGTTTCAAAACCATCACGACGGTGCTCGGGCTTCAGTTCATCCTTTGCCAGATGTTGAAAAGCGGGTAGTGGACTGCGCTCAGCAAATTCTACATAGCTTCCCGCAATCTCTAGCGCACGACCATCCGAAAAAGTGGCCTCATAGAGTGCAGAAACCGTGCTGCTTTGCCGAAGAAGGCCATCAGCACTGGTTTTAATCTTCCCGCCAGCGGTATTAAGCTTAACCCCGATGCCTTCCAAGAAGCAATTAAACTCCTCCAGCGTATTATAGCCATCTTTTAGCTCATGAATACTGATGGTGTAGTGGTTCAGGTAATAACGATTGTAGATCACCCAAGCCGCATACTCGCTTTCTTCCAGCAACCGTTGGTAATCGGCGGCCGTAGGCAAGGGCCACAATGCTTGCTGCAGAAAATCCGCAACAGCCTGGCCATTGGAAAGAGCCAAGCTATCTACAGGATCACTATTGATCGGATCGGTGTATTGCTGTATAATCTTTTGCGCTTCTGCGCTGAGGGCCTTAACCTGAAGCTCCGACACAAAAATACGCGGATAGTGTGGCTCCGGCGGGGCATACCAATAGGCATCCAATTTCTTGGCTTCAAAATAATAATGATCTCGCCGTTGATAGCCGTAGGCCAGAAAAATCTTTTCGAAGGAAGCGATGCCCAAATGCGGTACACCCAAGGTACGGAATGCGATATGGTCGTTGACAATATCATCTTGGGAGCTAACAACGGCATTAGCCAACAGCGCATCGGTTATCTTGCTGACATCCGCTACATGATCACGATAATGCGCAAATAGATCATTCAGCACAATATCCAAAGGTTTTTGCTTGTCGAAGTACATAACGCGACTATTTAAGGTTTATATAGATAAAGTTAAGGAAAAAATCCTTACAACTCTTCCCGTAGTAACTTCTCCAGCTCTTCCGAACTGAGGTTCATGTTGACGTTGCCATCCTTGGCCAAGGAGATTTCGCCAGTCTCTTCGGAAACAATCACCGCTATAGCTTCAGAAACCTCGGTAACACCAATGGCTGCACGGTGACGCAAACCGAACTGTGGTGGGAGGTCTTCGCTATCCGAAATAGGCAACACGCTACTCGCTGTCATGATCCGGAAATCAACAATAACCACGGCTCCATCATGTAAGGGGCTGTTCTTGAAAAAGATGCTTTCTAACAGACGCTTAGACAGTGGCGCATCGATATACTCGCCACTAGATTGGTAGTATTCCTCATCAAAATAACGGGAGAAAACCAACAGCGCCCCAGTGCGCGATTTTGACATGCTACGACAGGCATCAACGATGGGCTTAATCCGTTCGCTATTATCCACCTGCGTTGACTTCTTTGAGCCTAAGAAAGACCAAAAGAACTTCTTGCGCCGCAGGGAGATATTTTTCCCAATATGAATCAAAAAGCGACGAATCTCCTGCTGGAAAACGACGATAAGAGCAATGGAACCTACGGAAATAAAGCCGCCGAAAATCTCCGTCAGCAGGCGCATCTCCATCTGTTTCACCACCAAGTAAATGCCGTAGAAAAGCCCTATCCCGATCAGGATATTCACGGCTATTGTACCTTTGATCAAGCTATAGATATAATAGATGATAATAGCCACCAAAAAGATATCGATGATATCCAAGAGGCGGAAGCCGTTAAATATATTGAGATCGAAATTTTCCATGTACGTAGTGCAATTTAAGAAATATAAAGTACTTTTTTGCTTTTTAAGCGTGATCTAGCGAGCTCCAAATTAATTTTATATAAGACCAAATTTCTATAAGTTTGTAAGAAAAAGAAAAGCCTGATGACGAAGCTATCTGTAAATATCAATAAAATTGCCACACTGCGTAACTCCCGTGGAGGAAATGTCCCGAATGTATTGTCTACCGCCCTTGCCTGTGAGCGCTTTGGCGCCGAGGGAATCACGGTTCACCCGCGTCCGGACGAACGACATATCCGCTATCAGGACGTTTACGATCTAAAGGCCGAAATAAGCACCGAGTTTAATATTGAAGGAAATTGCCAGGAACAGAAATTTATTGATTTGGTATTGGCGAATAAACCTACGCAGGTGACCTTAGTACCTGATGCGCTGGGACAGATCACTTCCAACCATGGTTGGGACACCATCAAGCATCGTGATTACCTCAAGGAGATGGTACAACTGTTTCAGGAGCAAGGAATACGGGTATCGATCTTCGTCGACCCTGATGAGGAGATGGTAGAAGCTGCCGCAGAAACTGGCACCGATCGGGTAGAGCTATATACCGAAGCTTACGCCGCAAAATATGGTTTCGACAAGGAAGAGGCTATTACCCCTTATTTTAAAGCAGCAAAAGTAGCACAGCAGGTGGGTCTAGGACTCAACGCCGGCCATGACTTAGACAGTAATAACTTGCGCTATTTCAATGAACATATTCCGGGCCTCTTGGAGGTCAGCATTGGTCATGCCTTAATCGCAGATGCCCTTTACTGGGGACTGGAAGAAACGATAAAACGCTACCTCGCCGCGCTAAAAGCCTGATAAAACATTCGAGCGGTAGCCATCCGCATCTGCTGCACCTGTGCTACCGCTCGAATATATATATATCTACAAAGTATACCTTACGTAATTCAAGTAACCACTTAAACGATATTACTCAATCTTTTTAAAGATCCGGTTCCAGCGAATCTTGCTCAAAAAGCTACCGTCCTTATCGTAGCTCATCCAAGTAAAAAGTGCTTTACCAACAATATGGTCTTCAGGTACAAAACCAAATTCTCTGGAGTCAGCAGAATTATCACGATTATCCCCCATCATCCAATAGTAATTCATCTTGATCTGGTAGTGGTCTGTCTGCTGTCCATTAATGTAAATACCATCCGGCCGCTGTTCCAGCGTATTTCCTTCGTAGACCGATATAATGCGGGCATAGATGGGTATGGTTAAGCTGTCCAATTTAATCCTATCGCCAGCTTTTGGAATAAGCAGGGGCCCGAAATTATGGTAGTCCCACTTCCTATTCACCTGATCGTGCGGAAATGCAGAACCAGCATTGTCATAAGGTAACACCTGTTTCACATTTGTCCAACTTGTTACTTCCGCGATCTCTTCTTTGGTCACATATATTAAATAGGGCTCTTTGAAGGGAGCTCCATCACTCGGATTTCTGGCGTAATCGATACGTTTGTCGATCAAAAGCTGTTCATCAAGCCCTGATCCATCAGTATAAATCATGTAGGCCTGCTGCAAATCGTCGGAATCGTAGCTCCTTTGATCATTGATTAAAAGCTCTCCATTGATCATTTCGACCTGATCACCCGCTATCGCGACAGCGCGCTTGATATAGTTCTCCCGCTTATCGATAGGTCGGTTGTAAGGCGCATCTGCTTCTGTCGGCAGGTTGAATACGACAACGTCATTTCGTTTGAGCTCTTGAAAGCCCGGCAACCTGGTGTAGGGAACTTTTATCCATTCAACGTAAGCTTTGCCCCCAGTCAAGGGCATGGTATGGTGCGCGAAAGGAAATGCCAAAGGCGTCATGGGGACACGGGGTCCATAATTCAATTTACTGACGAACAGAAAATCACCCACCAACAGCCTGCGCTCCATCGATCCGGTAGGAATCATGTAAGCCTCCAGCAAAAATCCCCGAATCAGCGTTGCCGCAACCGAAGCAAATATAATGGCATCTGCCCACTCGCGTATAAAGCTTTTCTTGTAGGGGTATTTTTTATGGAACTCTTCGGTGTGGGATGCTCCCAAATAGTTAACCTTTGGGTCGTGTCCCCAGAGGGGCAAAAAGATAAAAGGAAGCAGTATGGCGACACTCGTTTCCCAAAATCTTTGTTTGCCAAAACTCTTCAGCAGATCAAGATAGAGGGCATAGAAAACGAAGATATTGACAATAGGCAAGAATAACAACAATACCCACCAACGCGGCCTAGCGGTCAACTGCGCCATTAGGTATTCCCGATAGAAAGGCACAATGGCTGCCCAGCCGCTACGCCCCGCTTTACCAAAGAGCAAGCAGAGCCCGTAGATACTTCCTACTGTCCATACAACGAAAATACTATACCACATCCTTCAATTTGCGTCTAAACATCTCGTAGTACGGACGAAGTACTACTTAATACCTTTGAAAATACGGCTCCAACGGATTTTACTCAAGAAGCTACCCTGCTCGTCGTAACTCATCCACGTGAATAGCGCTTTACCCACAATGTGGTCTTCAGGTACAAAGCCCCAACCTCTTGAATCAAGTGAGTTATGGCGGTTATCCCCCATCATCCAGTAATAATTCTGTTTAAAGGTATAGGACGCGGCTTTTGCGCCATTTATATAATATCCGTCGTTTCTTTTTTCCAGCGTATTCCCTTCGTAATCGCGGATAGCACGGGCATACATCGGAACAGTAAGCGAGTCAAGGTTTACTGTCCATCCTTGTGCAGGAATGGTGATCGGTCCGAAGTTATCGAAATTCCACTTATAATTGTCGTTATGTGGGTAGGTGTCGCCCAAGGCTTGTGACTTGTCCAATACATTCATCACCACCTCCTTTACATTCCCCCAACCTTTGACAATAGCGGCCTCATCAACTGTCATAAATACTTTGAAGACGTTCTCTTGATCGGTTGGTCCATACTCTAAACGAAGATCTTTCATCCGTTCCGGATTCAATCCATTTTGATCAGTCTGCACCAAATAGTCCATCTGCATTTCCGGCGGAACGAAGCCAGGCTGACCATTGACCACTAACTGCGCATTTTCCATCGATACCACATCGCCTGGAAGGCCCACACAGCGCTTGATGTAATTTTCTCGCTTATCAATAGGGCGGGTAACCACCGTGAATTGATTGTGCACAGCTTCTTTGCCCATATAGCGGACGATATCATAGTAACTTTGATCTTGATGTTCCAGTATCACGGTATCCCCTGCTGGGAAATTGAAAACTACGACATCGTTACGTTCTATCTTTTGGAATCCGGGAAGGCGTTTATAGGGCAATTGGATTAGCTCAGAGTAAGCTTTTCCCTCGGTGATAGGCATGGTATGGTGCGCAAAGGGAAATGCAAGAGGTGTCATAGGCACACGCGGCCCATAGTTCAACTTACTCACAAAAAGAAAATCACCAATCAATAAACTACGCTCCATCGATCCCGTAGGAATCATGTAAGCTTCTAAGAGAAAGCCACGTATCAAGGTTGCAGCTACCGTAGCGAAAATAATGGCATCCGCCCACTCGCGTCCGACAGTCTTTTTATAGAAATACTTCTTGTTAAACTCTTCCGTATTCGCTTGCCCAAGATATTTCACCTTTGGATCGCGCCCCCAAAGAGGGAGAAAAATAAAAGGCAGCAAGATGGCAACGGCCGTTTCCCAAAAACGGCGTTTTCCAAAGCTCTTCAACAGATCGAGGTAGAGGCCGTAAAAAATAAAAATATTGACAATAGGCACCAACAGCAAAATAACCCACCAAGTAGGCCTTGCTGTAAGTTGCGCCATAACATACTCTCTATAGAAAGGGACAACAGCTTCCCAGCCTTGCTTTCCAGCTTTTTTATACAGTAACCAAAGTCCGTACAACGCGGCAACGGTAAATACTGTAAAAATGATATACCACATATCTTAAAATTAAAAAGTCAATATTATATTCGATGAGCTCGCTACGCTCGATTACCCGTCAACAGCGAATTTTTAGCAGCTTGCGAGCAACTAAAAATCAAACATTTCCGTAACCTGATAGAACCCCTTCTTACCTTGCAACCATTCGGCTGCAATCACCGCACCCAGAGCAAAACCCGCCCTACTATGTGCTGTATGCTTAAATTCAATCTGATCTACCTCCGAACTATAAAGCACCGTGTGTGTGCCCGGAACCTCATCGATGCGATGGCTCTCGATCAACAGTTCGTCCGCCTTGGGCACAAGCTCTTCGCCTTCGCCAATAAGATTGTTAATCCATTTGGATTTATCATCGATACCGTCCAAGATGCCTTCAGCAATGGTAATAGCCGTGCCACTTGGCGAATCCAATTTGTGAATATGGTGAATCTCTTCGACTTGCACATCATATTGCTTATAAGGAGCCATTGCCTTGGCCAACAACCTATTCACATGAAAGAACACGTTTACACCAATACTAAAGTTAGATCCGTACAGCAAGGACTGTTCAGCCTCCTCACAAACGGATTTGATCTCTTCTAGATGTTCGTACCAACCTGTTGTACCAACCACGATAGGAAGATTAGCTTCGAAACACAAGCTAATATTGTTTATGGCTGCAGCAGGCTCGCTAAAGTCGATCGCCACATCCGCGCCGCGCAAATCTTCGGCTGTAATCGACTCCCGATTTTCTTTATCCACAATGAGTTGGATTTCATGGCCCCTTTTTTGCGCAAACTGTTCGATTTGCTGCCCCATTTTTCCATATCCCAATAGTACTATTTTCATCTATGTATTTGTTTTGCTTGTCTAATTCCGATGTTGCTCAAACGTGCAATAGCGCAGTTCCAACATGCGGTTTAGTTTATCTAATATTCATGGTTAGCTTTATTCCCGGCGCCACGCCCAAACCGCCCAACGCGCTGTTTCCAGAGAAACTATAGGATGGCATCAGGGTAGGACCAATTTTCATCGTCATATCGGAGCCGATGTTCCAACGGTTTTTTAACATGGAGTCCACATAAGCTTCTATGGCGTTAAGCCCCCAAAAGCCTACGGTGACCAAGATCGTGAGATCTCGGTTTCTGCGCGCATAGTCTTTCTGAGCGACAAGGCCAGGTATCTGATAAAATTCTAAATCAGGATCACGCGGCGCCTCTTGTCCATTGGTTTCAACTCGCCAAGCCAATTCATCCAAAAATTTCTTGTAGTACCATTGCCAGTAGTCAAAGACCAAATAGCCAGAAACCAGTCCGCCATAGATAATGGGTACCTTTACCCACCACAGTCCACCGTTGGTATACTGTCCCCAGCCGGGCAACATCAGCGAGCGTTTCCAGGCCACGCGAGATACATGCTCAATCTCCAGACGAGCAGAATCTTTTTTTATACCCTTGTAATAGTACTTATCGCGTTCTTTCTGCGCCCGCTCCCGCTCCTTCCGCTCTTTTCTTGTCTCCTCCTTCTTTGTGGTATCCTGCGCAGTGGCGATCGAATCGGCGACCTGCAGTTTATCCTTCAAAGGGACTGCCTTGGTCGAGTCTTGCTGCGCACGAACCCCAGCGATGGAGGTTAATAGAAACAACGCTATAATGATGTATCGCATTACCAATCCAATAACTCCAAGATACGGCTTAAATCGTCTTCGCTATCGAAAGGAATCTCTATAGCTCCCTTGCCTTTACTATTCTTTAAATTAACGCGTACACGCGTAGAAAAACGGGATGCTAAATCATCCTCAATTTTTTGATATTGAAAATCAAGCTGCTTTCCCACAGGCGCCTTCGCAGGCTTGCTCTGCTGCTGTATATTACGCACCAAAATTTCCGTCATACGCACCGAAAGCCCTTTCTCTACAATCTCTTGGTATACAAAAAGCTGCTTATCAACCTCGCCCACGTTGATTAACGCCCGCGCATGACCCATAGAAATTTCTCCATCACGGATACCTGCTTGAATGGCGGGAGGCAATTTCAACAAACGCAAATAGTTGGTCACCGTAGAACGGTTTTTACTGACACGCTCACCGAGCTGCTCCTGTTTCAGGTTACACTCCTCGATCATGCGCTGGAAGCTTAGCGCCACCTCGATGGCATTCAGGTTCTCACGCTGTATATTTTCGATCAAGGCCATCTCCAACATCTGTTGGTCGTTAGCCGTACGCACGTAGGCCGGAATTTCATCGATGCCGGCAAGCTTAGACGCCCGCAAACGACGCTCACCACTGATCAGTTGGTATTCGTTCTTTCCCAGCTGCCTAACGGTAATTGGCTGAATAAGCCCCTGCACCTCTATCGAGTCGGCAAGCTCACGTAGCGCCTGCTCATCGAAATCCGTACGTGGCTGAAAAGGGTTTACCGCAACCTGATCAATTTTAATAAAATTGATGCTGCCAGCAGCTGCAGACGTGCCATCCTTAGCTACAGCACTGTTTCCACCCGCACTTTGAGGCATTTGGACATCCTCACTTTGCAATAAAGCGCCCAATCCCTTTCCTAGTCCTGTTTTTCTCTGTAATGCCATACTTTATACTGTCGCTGTTTGCGTATTTTCTGTAACTAAACCGTTCTTCTGTAAGATCTCACGCGCTAGGTTGAGGTAATTCACCGCCCCTTTGCAAGAAGCATCGTGCATGATAACGGAAATCCCGAAGCTTGGCGCCTCGCTCAGCCTTGTGTTACGTTGAATAATGGTATCGAAAACCAACTCACTAAAATGCGTACGCACCTCGTCCACCACTTGGTTAGACAGGCGTAGACGCACATCATACATGGTCAACAAAATACCCTCAATTTCTAGATTGGTATTTAAACGAGTTTGCACTATTTTGATCGTATTCAACAATTTACCTAAACCTTCCAACGCGAAATATTCACACTGCACAGGAATAATCACGGAATTTGATGCGGTTAAGGCATTGATGGTAATCAAGCCCAAAGAAGGGGAACAGTCGACAATAATAAAATCGTAATCGTCCTTGATCACTTCCAACATCTTAAGCATCTTAAACTCCCGCTCGTGCATGTTGATCATTTCAATCTCGGCACCCACCAAGTCAATATGCGCGGGCAATAGATCTAGGTTTGGGGTGTCGGTATGCTGAATGGCGTCACGAGGATCAAGATCGTTGACCAAGCACTCGTACACGCTGGCTTTTATGCCACGTGGATCAAAGCCAATACCCGACGTGGAATTCGCTTGTGGATCCGCATCCACCAACAACGTTTTATGTTCCAAAACGGCCAAACTAGCCGCCAAATTGATCGAAGTCGTTGTCTTTCCTACGCCACCTTTTTGGTTAGCAATTGCTATAATTTTTCCCATGAGATTGAAATCCTTTCTAAAATCTAAATGCCGATGATATAGATCTTGCCCAAAATTAACGCAAATTTACATTGTCCATATGAAGGAAATGCTTAAATGATGTTAAAATTAGTATTTTTGGCAAAAGCTCTTAACCAACGGCTAAGGTCGCTAAGATACGAAAAATAGCGTTATCACTTTATAAAGATTTTGGGGCTTTTTGTAACAGTACTATTCACATGAATCTAATTATATCAGGAACAAACAGAGAGCGAAGCAATTCGATGAAAATCGCTCATTACTACCAAGATGAGCTCGAACGACGCGGCGAATCTTGGCAACTTTTTTCATTGACAGACCTTCCACCTGACGTGAGCTCGTCAGACCTTTATGGCAAGCGTAGCGCTGCCTTTGAACCCATTCAGGCAATGGTATCTGCCGCCCAAAAATTTATCTTCATTATTCCCGAATATAACGGTAGCTTCCCTGGTATATTAAAAGTTTTTATCGACGCCTGCGCCTTCCCGGCTTCCTTCTACCACAAGAAAGTGGCATTGGTGGGTGTCTCTACGGGAAAATATGGAAACATTAGAGGGCTAGACCACTTTACGGGCGTATGCAACTACATGCGCATGCATGTACTACCACTAAAAATACACCTCGCCAAGGTGCAGGATGAATTGGATGCCGAGGGGCAATTAAAAGATGAACTCACACAGAAATTTGTGTTCGAACAGATTCAGGAAATTAGCCGGTTTTAGACCGTGCCCTTGATGATGTTCTCCAGTAGCTCTTCCAAGTTATTGCGAAACTGTATAGCCTCCGTAGGATAGTCGACAAGGTGCTCTTTTTTCTCCTCGTAACTGAACATCTCCCAAGCTCCATGGTTGTATTCCAATGCAGTAAGGTTCTCGATCCAGTCTCCAGAATTCATATACATGACGCTGCCCTTTTTCGTGTCTACTCGACGAATTTGAGGCTGATGTATATGTCCGCAGATCACGTAATCGTATTTGTTTTCTATCGCCAAATGGGAGGCAGTATCTTCAAAATCGGAGATAAATTTAATCGCTTTCTTAACAGAGTTTTTAATCTGTTTAGACAGCGAGTATTTTTCTCTGCCCAATTTTGTTAAACCCCAGTTCACCACATTATTGAGCTGAATTAAACGATCGTATCCCCAACCGCCAAGCTTGGCTAGCCATTTTGTATGCTGAATGGATGCATCGAAAACATCACCATGAAAAATCCAGTTCTTCTTGCCGTCCAAGTCTAGCAACAGCCGATTGGTAAGGGTGATATGCCCAAACTGCATCTTCCCAAACTTGCGCAGCATCTCGTCGTGGTTGCCCGTAATATAGGTTACCTCACAGCCCTGATAGGCAAGATCCAAGATATACTTCAACACCCGCAGGTGAGACTCGGGGAAATAGCTTTTCCGAAACTGCCAGATATCAATGATATCACCATTGAGAATAAGCTTCTTGGGATTGATGGACGCTAGGTATCTTAAGAGCTCTTCCGAGCGACATCCATAGGTTCCGAGGTGTACGTCGGAAATAACGACTAATTCAACTTCTCGCTTCATATTCGTTTTTTCAAAGTAACCGCTTTAATGTTAATAGATGATTGTCAACAGATTAAATAATCATCAAGTTTAGAGAACTGACGAAAGGAGCCGATCTAAGCAAAAGAAATCAAGCCCAGCATCGCGGATGAACCGGCAAGTGTATGGCAAGATCACCTTGTCACTCCTACCAACAAACGCTATATTCGTATAGACTAAAATAGGCAACATGAAATTTTTACCCTTACTCTTGTCATCGACATTATTAGCATTGATTAGCTGCACTTCTAGCAAAGAAGCGCCGAACCAGCTCAGCCAATCCGAATCCGATGCTGGATGGAGCCTTCTTTTCGATGGAAATACCCTACAGGGATGGCATCTTTATAACAAAGGCAATATCGATTCAAAGTGGACTGTCAGCAATGGCGAGCTTGTCTGCGATCCCAAAAAGAAGGAAGGTATTTTCGGCGATCTGGTTACCGACAGCACATATCATGATTTTGATCTTGCTTTAGAATGGAAGGTAGCCAAAGGCGGAAATAGCGGTGTTTTTTTAAATGTGCAGGAGGACAGTAGTTTTGCCGCTACCTTCGCCACCGGGCTAGAGATGCAACTCTTGGACAACGAATACGCTGAACATAGACACCAAATAGACTCCACGCACTGGGCAGGCTGTTTATATGCTGTCGCCTGTAATGGCGAAAACTCCAAGCCGAAGCCCTTCAATACCTGGAACAAAAGCCGGATCGTGCAAAAAGACGGAAAAGTAAGTTTTTGGCTCAACGATGTATTGACCTTCGAGGGAGATGTGCAGAGCAAGGCCTTTCAAGAGGGTATACAGCGCAGTGGCATGAAAGCATATCCCAATTTTGGTAAATTTGAATCGGGCAGGATAGCCCTGCAGAACCATACCGACTCGGTCGCATTTCGCAACATCAAAATAAAAAGACTCTAAACAAAAAATCTTAAAAAGAGCCTGCGCCATCACAAGATCGCGCAGTCAAATTATTAAACTGCTATTCGATTTCATGCAAAATAGCTAATATGTCTTATAAATTGCCAAAAAAATGTTG
Organism: Sphingobacterium bambusae; assembly: GCF_033955345.1. NCBI lineage: Bacteria > Pseudomonadati > Bacteroidota > Sphingobacteriia > Sphingobacteriales > Sphingobacteriaceae > Sphingobacterium > Sphingobacterium bambusae. Next base: position 3,044,996 of record NZ_CP138332.1, on the reverse strand, counting down.
TAATAGGTCATAGCGTGAAACTAAATGTCCGTTTGCGATATTGATATGAAACCTTTGAGGCTTTAAAGCTAATCGGTAGTTTTTTTCATAAAAATAGATCATTCAGCTTTACTTCATTTTGGATCAACCCTGTTTTATACTGATTATCTTTGGTGCCGTATGTAGTAACCATGACAAAAAAAGGTGTTTTTTTGGTTTTTGTATCCTGCATGAATACGGCTACCTTGTTTTTAAGTTCTTCGGCATAACCCTTGTCGATGGTAAATGTTGTGGTAGAAAATTTCATTTCACATAAGCTAATGCAGAAATCAGCTCTGTCTAGCAGCAGGTCGATCTGAGCACCTTTCCCTCTCTTGGGCGCATGTCGCCAGATGGACTCTTCGGTGTAAACCCCGGAAATCCCCAACGCTTTTTTGATCTGTCTAGTATGCTTCATGCATACGCTCTCAAATGCTGTTCCACTCCAACTACGCCAGGTCGGTGCCGCTGAAAGCCTCAACCATGTCCCATCTCCTGTAGCGCGAGCATTTTCCAAAAATTTAAGATGAAACCGAGAAAATTCATCTGATAATTTATAGACGCTTTCTCTGGTAGTCTTCTCAAATGGCAGGTAAGCCGAGATGAAACCGGATTCGGCTAACTCTTCCAGAAGCAGGGTTGTAGTACCTCCTGTAGTCAATCGGCAGGCCGCAATGACCTCTTTTCTGGTCATTCCCGACGATCTTTCCGCGAGGGCTTTCACAATGGCCATGTGCTTGTCTGCCTTTGCAAACAAAGAGTGATAGAGGTTCTTGAACTCCTCTTTCAGTATTCCGTCTTTTGCAAAGCACATACGGTCGATATTCTGTGCTGCGCTTTGTCCAGGGCGGATATCTTTAAGGTATTGTGGAATTCCGCCCATGGCCATATACAGCATGGTGATTTGATACTGGTCTAGGTTTATCTGTCTACTTTTCAGGTATGCTTCTGTCTCCGCAAGGTTAAAGGGCAAAAGACGTATTTTTCTGGTGATCCTATTGTGCAGCCCTCCCCGGTTGTTCACAATCTTCTGTATCATCCAAGATGCAGCCGATCCACAGATGACCACGATAAGGTTGTCCTGTCTTGACGCCCATGAATTCCAAAAGTATTCGAAGGCTGACAGAAATCCTGATCTTGCAGAGCTCAGCCAAGGAAATTCGTCAAAAAAAATAACTTTTTTTCCTTTTTTCAATAGTGGAGCGGCATACTTTTTCAGCATTTCAAAAGCTGTTGTCCAGCTTTCCGGAACTTCGTGGGCGATATGCTGGTTCAGTAATCCCCCCAGTATATTTCTGAAGTTGGTAAGCTGATCTTTAAGCTTTGCATCGTGCACGCCGGAAAACTCAAAGATCATATTTTTCTCATAATACTTCCTGATCAGATAGGTCTTACCAACCCTCCTTCTCCCGAAGATAGTGATCAATTCCGCTTCAGGAGTTTTTAGCGCCTCTGAAAGGATTTGCTGCTCATCGGTTCTTCCAATAATCGATTTGATAGCCATACTTGTTAGATTTTATATTCAGCCACAACTATACAAATATAAACACTTATGGCTGAATATAAAAATTCATAATCAGCCACAAGTGTATCCAAAAAACACACTTATGGCTGGATATAGCATTTAGTTAGATCGTTCATCCCGACATAACTTGGGTAATCAGCAACCCACAAGAAGCAATGCCAAAAATAAAAAGCCAAGCCCCACTTCGATACAAACTACACGCTCTACGCATACGCAGCAGAAGCGATCACTCACCATTAAACGCAAAACGCCGATAATATTCGCATTACGATTATTATCGGCGTTTCGGAGTTTACCCGTTTATTAGTGAATAAATAGTAAGAAACCCTTATTTTTTGTTAAAAAGATCTATTCCCTGTTGCAGGTAAGCGGCATAGGCTGCAACATCATAGTTGGCACCGGTAGGTGGCAGCAAGGCCTTGCCGTCACTTCCTACAATAACATACAACGGTTGCGAATTGCTATTGAACGTTGCCGCTTGGAAATCACTGTTCTTCTTGCCTATCGTGTTGATCTTCTTACCGGAGTAGGCAGACACATATTGCTCCGCAGCGGGCAGTTCCGTACGATCATCTACAAAGAGTTCGATCATCACAAACTCCTCGCGTAAGAGTGCCGCTACCTTCGGATCCGTCCAGACGTTAGCCTCCATCTTACGGCAATTCACACAGTTCCAACCGGTAAAATCAATCAGTGCCGGTTTGCCCAACTCCTTAGCCACAGCAATACCTTCTTCGTAGTCATAATAAGGCTCGAATCCCTTGGGCGTTCCGCGCTCATGGAAAATCTCATAGTATTTCTTGGTCTTCCCGTCGGCGTGGGTTGGCGTTGCGGCAGCGAAATTGGCAACCGAAAGGTCAAAATCCTGCGTGGCTGATGGCGGCAGAAATGCCGATATAGACTTTAACGGTGCTCCCCACATACCGGGAACCATATACACCACAAAGGAAAAGACCACAATAGCAAAAATCGTACGTGGTACGGAAAGATGCGTAACCGGGCTATCATGGGCAAAGCTGATCTTGCCGATCAAGTACAGCCCCATCATGCCGAAGATAACAATCCAGAGTGCCAAAAATACTTCCCGATCCAGCCAGTTCCAATGGTAGGCGAGGTCGACATTAGACAGAAACTTGAGAGCCAAGGCCAACTCGAGAAAGCCCAGCACGACCTTCACACTGTTGAGCCATCCGCCAGATTTCGGCAGGGACTTCAGCATGGAAGGAAACATAGCAAATAGCACAAAAGGTAGCGCTAGTGCAACGGAGAACCCGAGCATACCAATGGCCGGCCCCATGCGTTCGCCTTTGGAGGCGGCATCAACAAGCAGGGTACCGATAATGGGCCCTGTGCAGGAGAACGATACCAAAGCCAAGCTGAAGGCCATGAAGAACAGTCCGGTCAATCCGCCCTGATCCGACTTGGCGTCGATCTTGTTGACAAAGCTGCTGGGCAGTGTAAGCTCGAAAGCGCCAAAAAATGAAGCGGCAAACAGCAGCAGCACCAAAAAGAATATAAAATTGAATACCCCATTGGTGGAGAACTCATTGAGTGCGTCGCTACCAAAGGTGATGGAAATGAACATGCCCAGCGCTACATAGATCACGATGATGAACAGTCCGTAGAGCAAAGCCTGCGAAATACCCTTGCTGCGGGAGCCGGAACGCTTGGTAAAGAAACTTACGGTAAGAGGTACCATCGGGAAGATGCAGGGCATAATGAAAGCAGCAAAACCGCCAATCAGGCCGGCAATAAAAATACCCCAAAGGGATTGTTTTTCGGCTTTACTTTCAATGGCCTGCGGTTCCACCGGAGTTGTCTTTACGCTGTCCTGTGCAAGAGAATCTGCCTGCCCATCGCTAAACGAAAGATCATCGGGCACACTTTGCAAGGAATCGGCGGAAACGGCATCCGCATCAGTTGCTCCTTCTGAAAACTCAATACCATCCAGCGAAACAAGGCTATCAGTCGTCTGCGCCATCCCCCCTAAAGGGAATGCAAGCAGCAATCCCAACATTATCTTGAATATATTTTTCATCATCTCCCTTCGTAAAAAATTAATGATATCATCTACTGGCTCTGCACACTAGATCATCGGATTAGCAAGACGGCCGATAGGATGGAAGCCGTCGAAATCTACTTCCGTTGCCAAAAAACCCTCTTTGATGGGTTCATCCTTCACCAAATCCGTACTTAGATACTTCTTATTATCGTCGCATAGCAGTGTCACCACCGTGGCATCTGCGCCCAACTGTTCCTTTAGTTTAATAGCACCAATAACATTGGCACCCGATGAAATTCCTACAGCAAGACCAAGCTGCTTCGCCAATTTCTGCGCCATCAAGATCGAATCGCCATCCGACGCTTGTATCACCTCATCCAGTTGATCCAGCTTCACAATAGCCGGGATAAACTCGTCGGAAATGCCCTGTATACGATGCGACCCTACCTTATACCCTGTAGTAAGCGTAGGACTCTCTGCGGGTTCCAAAGGATGGATCTTGACAAAAGGATTAACTTTGCGTAGATGGTTACCTACACCCATTACCGTTCCGCCCGTACCAACACCGGCAACAAAAGCGTCTGCCATCTTCCCTACGGTAGCCAGTTGCTCCACAATTTCCTTCCCTGTAGTCAACTCGTGTGCTTCCGCATTATACTGATTTTCAAACTGCCGAGGTAGAAAAACACCTCCCTGAGCAGCGAGCTCTTCGCTCAAACGGATACTGCCCAAAAAGCCACCTTCTTCCTTCGTGACCAACTGTATGTCGGCACCCATGCTTTTAATAATATCAATACGTTCTTTGCTCAACCAGTTAGGCATAATGATCTTTACCTGATGCCCCAATGCCTTGCCTATCGCGGAAAAAGCAATGCCCGTGTTACCACTCGTCGCTTCAACAATCATGTCCGTAGGGCGAATGGCACAGTTCATATAGGCTTTATATAAAATGTATAGCGCCATCCTGTCTTTAATGCTCCCAGTCAGGTTATAATTTTCGCACTTTACATAAATCGTTCCCTGTTTACCACGATAGGTATACTGCAGCTCCAACATTGGGGTGTTGCCCACCAAACACCATAAATGCTTGAATTTACTATCAAGCTTAGGCGACAGGCACTTACTCATTAAGGCTTCCATAAATATCATTATAAATATTTTACAAAAATTGAATTTAACAAGATATTATTCAACAGTAAATAGCTTATTTAATAAATATTATTATAAATTATATAATATCTGAAATTATTTCAGCAATAATTAGTAATTTCGAAAGCAATCAAGAAAAACTTATTATGGAACTGGACATTGTCGATGTTAAATTACTCCGCCTCTTACAGAAAGATGCCTCATTGAGCAACAAAGAGTTATCTTATCATTTAAACAAATCTATAGCCGCTGTGCACGAGCGCGTCAAAAAATTGAAGGCCAATGGCTATATCAAACGCACGGTGGCCATTCTAGACAGAAAACGCGTAGGCATAGATCTCATTTCATTCTCCCAAGTATTTTTAAAGGCACATACCGCGGAAGTACTCAACGAGTTTGAGCGCGAAGTGGCCAAATTCCCCGAAGTGATGGAGTGCTATCAAATGGCCGGCTCCTACGACTTTATGTTGCGAATCGCGACAAAGGACATGGAAGCCTATCACATCTTCTTACGACATAAATTGGCCGTGCTGCCACAGGTGAACACCGTGCAGACCTATTTTGTATTGTCTGAAACCAAGAGCGAGACGGCCTATCCGATTTAAATACTTTTTAAAGCGAAATGAATAATGTGAAAAAGTCTATTTATTAGTTGATATATGTAAATTTTTTCCTGTTGTTCTAACGCGCGCTACTACTATTTTTTGAGCGACGAGCTGCTTCACTGCCTCACCTTGTCATTGGACGATTAAAAGCGAACTTGTCCAACAATGCCCTGTCGGACGAGTTCTCCATAAATATGCAGTAAAAAAACCGGAAACAACCAGCACACTCAGTCCAAATAGCCCACAAAGCGAGCATGCAACGTCATCAAAAACAGCTTCTCTTCTTGGAATTTTGTTCGCACCTCTTCATTCATAGGCTGAAGTACACAGAAGGAATCAAAATTGTGGTATATGATATTTCTTAAATCCCTTTGTATGTTGTCGATCTGTTGCATATTGGAAATTTTTTCCAAGAGCTGGAGATCGATGGGCTTCTGCCTCATCACAACCATGCCCAAATTATTCGCATAGGCGTACTTTTTTTCTCCCCTTTGCTCGTGTTTCGGCCCAGATTGATAAACTTCCACCGGAACATATTTACTACCCATCTTCTTCAACCTCTCGTAATGCCTGCTGGTGTAGACCTCGTAGGAATGAAAATCCTCACTTAGCACATAACATTCCTCGATAGCTGCATCGGACTTGTTGACCTTGAGATATTCGGTAATCTCCCGACTAATCGGGAGAAGGTGAGGACTATTTGTTTTTGGGGAATGAAAATCTATAACGGTCTTTTTTATAAGCATGACATACTCATTCCCCCCTTCTAGGATGGATTTTATCGCATATTCATATTGCACTTTATTACCCTTGATCGCTGCATCCAAAGCCTTGTCTCCGAAAACTGAAGGTTCAAGCCTTGATAAGAGAAAGTCCGTCAACCTTGTTCCCTGAAACATAAGCGACGCGACATCCATCCTCGAACTGTCCATCCCATACTGGTCTGCCGATATCGCAAACACATCCCTATCGACATTTTTGTCTAAGAAAATACTTCTATTTTTAATATAACCAGAAACATCCACACCCATTAGCAGGCTATCCGTCGCTTTCTCGGAAGAAAACTCTTGGTACTGGTAGCTGACATGAAAAACAGTATCGTGGTTATTATGAAAATTGTCAAAAACTCTTTGGAAAGCTTTCCGATATGAAGAGCTTTGAGCATTGCCAGTCAAGAAACCGCTGAGCGAACACAATGTAACAAGCAGTGTTATTATCTTCATGTTGTAAATATAAGCTCCAAATTAAAGTCTTAAATTAGCTTAGCTATCAAAAACAAATATACAGAAAGCTAGATTGCAAATCTAGAAAAGAGCCTCATTATTAATAATTTCCCGTAATTTGCTATCGTGAAGTATTTCCTTTTCTTCTGCTTGATCTTGACAGCGCACAACACCTGGGCACAGCACGTCGTGCAAGGCAAGGTGATCGATGCGGAAAAGCGCGAAGCTGTAGCGGGTGCCACGGTGTATATCAACAATTCAACCGTTCGGACAAGCACAAACAAAGCGGGCGAATACTACCTTCAGCTTCCCGCTGCAGGCCGGTATGAGCTTGTCATATCAGCCATGGGACACGAGCTGGCTAGCTTTGAACTGGTGGTGGACGGGAACACGAAGAAAGACGCCGTATTACAACAAAAAAACCTTGAAATAGACGAAGTCACGGTTACGGCCTATTTAAAAGACGGCTGGAAACAATGGGGTATGTATTTTACGGAAAGCTTTATTGGGATGAGCTCCTTTGCTAAGCAAACAAAGATCCTAAACCCCGAGGTTTTACGTTTTCGATACCAAGCGACAGAAAAGGTGCTGCAGGTATCTGCTACCGAACCACTCCAAATATCCAACCGAGCGCTTGGCTACGAGATAAATTACGACCTCCTTGATTATCATATGGACTTCCGCAGTGGACATCTCTATTATGAAGGCTTCGCATCTTTTCAAGACAGTAAAAAAATATCGAACAAGATGCATAAAAATAGACAAGCAGCTTACATGACCTCTTTCATGCGTTTCATAAGAAGCACCTATTCCCACAGCTGGAAGGCAGATGGATATAACGTTCGGGAGCTGATACGTGTTGTGAATCAGGAACGACAGCGCGTAGACAGCTTGATGAAGCTGATCAATAAACGCGTCTATACCGATTTCCGTGGCGATTGGCCAGCATTTTATGCCGCTCAAAACAGTTATACGGTAGACTCCGTCGAACGTTTCAGATCTACACTTCAACAACCAAAAGCATATGATGTACTGAAGGAGGAGCTTAGCGAAGAGCAAGTCATAAAAAAAACGAGCAAAGATGATATGCAGACAATACACTACGAAAATTACCTTCGTATAACGCATGCTTCGATTGTCCCCGAAGAGGCTTACCTGTTTTGGAACAAAAAGGCTGATGGCTCATCTCTTTTATTGCTCGCCCCTCAATCCGTCGTATACATCGACGCCTTGGGGAACTTCGCTCCCGCGGCAAACTGGATACAAGAGGGATACTGGGCTTGGTACAGCAAGCTAAGCACAATGCTTCCTCTAGACTATAAGGACAATACGCAACCTAAATAAATCAAAAAGACGAATCAAAGCATCTAATACTTTCACTGCTGGCTGAAGCTAAAAAAGTATAATTTTTTCCCAAAAATCCAACTCTGCGCTAAATAAAAAAGTCGAAAGTAAAAACTTCCGACTTTAATCTGTGGAGGCTACTGGATTCGAACCAGTGACCCTCTGCTTGTAAGGCAGATGCTCTGAACCAGCTGAGCTAAGCCTCCTTTTTAATTGGTGGAGAATACTGGGTTCGAACCAGTGACCCTCTGCTTGTAAGGCAGATGCTCTGAACCAGCTGAGCTAATTCTCCATGCCTTTTTGCTTATTGCGTGTGCAAATATAGGTGTAAAATCTGATTTGCAAAATTATTTTTTTACTTTTTATCGAACAAAACAGCAACCAGCTTATGCTCAGGCATATAATTTAAACGGCTAATCATAGAATTTCCATGATACGCCAAACCTAAAATTAGCGTCGTTCATAGGGTATCTTCTGACGGTGTAGTATCCTTTCGGATAAAACGCCTGATTGAAGAAATTATAAGACAGGAACAAATTCACCCGATCGATGTTCCCGGTGAACCAAACATCACCAATAGGATAGGTGGAATAGTTGATTCCCACATTATCATTATAAAACTGCCCAGCATTAATAGCATAGGAAGGCGAACGGAATGGCGTATTGAAGCGCACATCCATCCCTAAACGGAAATCCATCACCTTGTACAAAATATTGGCATAATAGAAGCTATGCCAAGTATACAGCTCTGGCGTGGCGAGTATATCTGGTGCATCTGTCTTTTGATACACAACGCGATTGTCCAAATGGAACCGTCCTACCCGAAAGTTCTGCCCCACAGTTACCTTGAGCAAGTTGAGGGCTCCAGATTGCGCCGGCGTAATCTGCCGAAGCAATAGCTCATCATTATCTGGGTTGTCCACCTCTCTAAAATAGAGGTAATTGTCCATTAAAAAATATTCCGCCTTTCCGGAAAATCCAATCTTCTTATTCTCGTAAGCAAAGGACAGGTTCTGCGTTTTTGTCTTATTAAAACTATTATTCCACTGGTGGTAGGTATAGTTCAAACGATTAAAAGCCATCTCGGGCGACTTATTCTGCGAATACGCTCCTAAATGAATGACCCCGGCATTTTCACTTAGAAAGACATCGGCATTGGCCTCATATAGAAAATCACCGGCCTGCTGACCAACGACGATCTGGTTAACCGCAGCACGCACATCGATGCGATCACTAAACTTGTAACCCAAATTACCTTTCAACATGCTATTTTGGTAGAAATCAGACGTCAAACTATCCCTATACCAAATGAGATCATTTTGAAAAGCTAGATCGAGCTTCGCTTCGTTTTTGAAGACTCCCTTACCACGCAAATAAAAGCTGTAGGTAAACTCATTAGATATGGTGGTGATGCTTGTAGTGTCATTCACAAGATCCACGTCGTTAATCGGAAATGCCGCACTAACATCGGCTTCGTTCTTGAAGAAGATAAATTGGCGCTGCCTAATAGACGAATTGTGTGCGAGCACGTTGGTAGGATGTATCTCCATTTCTGGCGTCCCGACATTCAACGTATCCAAATGACCGAGAAAATAAGCTTGCCGCACAAACATGCCATTGTCGCGCCATTTGTTATAGGGACGCGTAGCATTTTGCCCCATAAGCCGTGTGCGGTACCCCATATTAGACGTACTGGTCGGATCCTGAAAGACGTCACCACCGATAATCCCCTCATCCACCACCGAACCATTTTCTGCAGCATTAAGGTTATTAAAGGTTGCGTTCAACAACATATTATAGCGCTTATCTTTCGATTCGTACCAACTGAACACAGCCGCTTTCCGATCATTGTAATCTTGGTTGAGGTAATATCCATCTGTATTCGTCGCGTGATATTCTGCCCCGACGTTCCATTGCGGCGTGATGTTTTGTGCCAAGCGGGCACGAAAGACCTGATCATCAAAGAAAAATCCGACCGTATAAAGTTCAGAATAACGTGCCCTTGCCCTAAAGTACTGAATGGAATCCGAATGGAGTAGATAACGCTCCATCGCATGAAAACCAGCCTGAAAACCTATACTTTTATTTGGATTAAAAAGCAAATCCCTAGTGGCCAATCCGTAAGAACCGAGGTTAATCGACGGATTCCAAGGCAGATTTTGTTTGTTGTAATATTGAAAGTTGACATGTGAGGTATCGATCTGCACGGTACGTGTGGACTGCTTCATCATCGCCAATGTGGTATAACGCACATACCTCGCCGTAAAAACAACCGAGTCCTTCTTGTTGTCTTCCTTCGCCCGGGCGGAATCCAATGCGCTACTGAATTCTTCCTCGACCTGCGCCGAAAGCCGGGAAATTCCGGCTAAAGCCAACACAAAAAAAAGGAAAAGCTTCTTTACATACCTGTTCATCAATGCCTGTTGTTCTTAAAATTATGCCAAAAATAAGGCTAAAATTCACATTTATTGCAATGCGATCAATTCTTTTAGAATCTTTGTCATTTTTGGTTCCGCTGCAGCTGCCACGTCCACGATCTCTTGGAGCGATACCGGCTTTAAGTCAGCATGAAAACCTTCATCTGTTATGGCAGAAATAGCGAAGACAGGCAAACCCATATGATTCGCCACAATCACTTCCGGCACGGTGCTCATACCCACAATATCGCCACCTATAATACGCATGTAACGGTATTCCGCCCGTGTTTCCAAATTAGGCCCTGGAGCAGATACATACACCACCTTATGCGCTCTGATCTTCAGCCTATCGGCAATATCCAATGCCTGATGAATCATGCCCCTACTATAAGGCTCACTCATATCTGGGAAGCGGGGTCCAAAATCTTCATCATTTGGTCCGCGCAAAGGATTATCGGGCAATAGATTGATATGGTCGTCAATAATGCCGATATCTCCCTTCAGAATGCTTGGATTTAAGGATCCTGAAGCATTGGAAACGAAAAGTTTTTGAATTCCGAGCGCCTTCATCACACGTACCGGAAAGGTAATCTCTTGCATGTTATACCCTTCGTAGTAGTGCAAACGTCCCTGCATCGCCACCACGTTCCTGCCGTTGAGCTTGCCGAAGATAAGCTTGCCCGTATGAAATTCAACGGTAGAGATGGGAAAATTGGGAATATTGGCATACATCAATTGATGTTCGACTTCGATTTCGTTAACCAGCTTACCCAAGCCGGTGCCCAGGATGATTCCAAACTCGGGAGCAAAGTCACCTACTTTACGACGGATGGCGCTAACCGCCTCTACGATTAAATGATACATGGGTGTAAAAGATCTGTTTATTCAAACTTAGTTTATTTTTTGCTCTCCCACAAACTTCATCAAATCCTCGCCACCTCTTTAACAAAGATTAACCCCTACCATCGCCGAGATGATTACGATTCAAACGCAAAAAAGGTTCAATCGTAACCGATTGAACCTCTTGTGGGAAATACTGGGTTCGAACCAGTGACCCCTACCTTGTCGAGGTAGTGCTCTAAACCAGCTGAGCTAATTTCCCTCTTTTCGAATTTCTCCGTGTGGCACAAAGATACATTTTTTGCGCATTTGCGGAAATATTCGAATAAATTATTCTAAAATGTACGGCTTCCCTTCTCCAACTTTCCGGGCGAGGTAATCCAGAGCAACAGGAATGTCGTTAATCCGTTGTAGACGATCAGCTCAAAACCGATACGGTAAGCTGTATGCGGTATGATATAATACGTATTCAGCACAAACCAAATCGCCGGGGATAACAAGCAGAAGTAAGGCACCAGCTTATCGTTCACGGTATAGCGAGTCAAGATACCGAAGGCAAAAAGACCAAGTAACGGGCCATAGGTATAGCTGGCAGCCGTAAATATGGCCGTAACCACCGAATCATCGTTTATCAATCTAAAAACAAGAATAACCAAAAGCATCACCACGCTAAACACAAAATGCACAATATTTCGTTGACGCACCAATGCAGGGTCATTCGGGTTTTCCTTCTTGTTGAAATTCAGAAAATCAACACAGTACGAGGTGGTTAGCGCGGTTAATGCAGAATCTGTTGTCGCAAATGTGGCCGCGGTCAAACCCATCATAAAGATGATACCTGCAGCGACCGAGAGATTATTCAACGCAATTTCCGGATAAAGGTAATCGGGCGTGCGCAACATGGAAATATCGATCCCTTTATCGGCAACATAAATGTAGAGCAGAGCTCCCACAGCCAAGAAAAAAAGGTTGATCACAACAAAGATCGCTGTAAAGGTCAGCATATTCTTTTGAGCTTCGCCGATGGTGCGCATGCTGAGGTTCTTCTGCATCAGATCTTGATCTAGCCCGGTCATGGCAATAGTGGCAAATGCGCCGCCAATGACGTGTTTCCAGAAGTGGTTCTTATTGCCCAATAAATCTTCCCACACCACAATCTGCGCATACGAACTTTCTTTGACACGCTCAAATGCGTCCAACACGGAAATACCAAGGCCGTCCGCCATAAAATAGATTGACAAAAGCACCGCTAACAGCAAACAGAACGTTTGCAGGGTATCGGTAATAATGATCGTCTTCAATCCGCCTTTATTCGTGTATAACCAAATAAGCACCAAGCAACCGCCCACAGTAACCCCAAAGGGAACTGCCCATGCATCAAAAATAAATTTCTGGAGAATGATGGCCACCAAGTACAGCCGAAAGGCCGATCCGATCGTGCGCGACACCAAAAAGATCATCGCCCCAGTTTTATAGCTCTTATGCCCAAGACGCTCTTCCAAATAGGTATAGATCGACGTGAGGTTCATCCGATAATACAGTGGAAGCAAAACGTAGGCTATAACCAAGAATCCCAATGCGTTTCCCAGAACAAATTGAAAATAGCTAAAGTTGGAGGTACCCACCGCACCCGGAACCGAGATAAAAGTTACACCAGAAAGTGCAGTACCAATCATCCCGAAGGCAACCATGTACCACTTGGAGTTACGGTTTGCAACAAAAAAAGTGGAGTTATCCGACGAATTGCGTGAGGTAAAATATGACACTGCAAGCAGCATCCCAAAATAGACAAATAAGAAGGCTAATAGTATAAAAGGTGACATTTTCGGTATAAAAGTGGGTATATAGATGGTATGAGGAGTAGCAGGTCGAGTTAGACCATACTACTCTTTAAAAGCTTTGCTATTCTCTATGGCTTTACGAACATTGCCGTAGCGTTCCAACAAGATGGTTGCCGTTTCCTCATCGGCTCCGGTTTCATCCATCACCATGCGTACGCCACGATCAACCAGCTTCACGTTAGAAAGCTGCATGTCCACCATTTTATTTCCTTTGACGCGCCCCAGCTGTATCATCACCGACGTGCTCAACATATTGAGAACCAACTTTTGGGCCGTACCCGATTTCATGCGCGTGGAACCTGTAACAAACTCTGGTCCCACGACCACTTCTACAGGATACTGCGCCACCTGCGCTATGGGCGAATCCGTGTTACAAACGATACAGCCAGTGATCAGGCCTTCTTCGTTGGCACGCGTCAGCCCGCCAATAACGTAAGGCGTCGTACCAGAAGCAGCTATACCAATAACCACATCGTTTTTGTTCACGTTGTAGGCCAGCATGTCCTTCCATGCTTGTTCTTTATCATCTTCGGCAAACTCTACGGCTCTCCGTATCGCTGTATCGCCTCCGGCTATCAATCCAATTACCCAATCGAAGGGCACACCAAAAGTTGGAGGACACTCGGAGGCATCCAATATTCCTAAACGACCGCTTGTTCCGGCACCAATATAGAAGAGTCGACCACCTTGGCTCATTTTCTCAACCGTCACTTTAACCAACCGCTCCAACTGCGGAATAGCTTTCTCCACAGCCAATGGAACCGAACGATCCTCCTTATTCATGTTCGTCAAGAGATCATGAACAGACATTTTATCCAAGTCCTGATAATTCGACTCCTTTTCCGTAACTCGTATCATATTAACAGCAAATTCTACTTTCTTACAAATATGCAAATTTCAAAATGAAACACGCACAAAAACGCATCTATTTTTTATTTTTCCTTAACCCTCTTTTTTTGCCATCGACTCGTCGTAGAGCGAGCCTTCGTGCAAGAATGATCAGCAACGACCTACACAGCTGTATCCCTTCTGATAATCAACGTCAAACATAGATAATTTTATATGTATTTATAATTTCCGCTTAAAAAAAAGTAAACTATTTGTTACGATAACGACTAGTTTACTGAAAATCACAGCAAAACAGGGGTTGATGTTTGCATACAAAACCACCCACTAACCTACTTCACTTTCAACTTAACGATTTTGCCATCCATCGAAGAAACGATTACATGCCCGCCTTTCGATACGCACATAGGATTAATCATTGAATTAGACAGCTTATACTGCCATAATACCTGCCCACTTACCGCATCTACGCCAGAAAGCAGGCCGGAATGGCTAGGCACCAAAACCTGCGAACCTGCGGTTTCTATCGCTGTCGGATTAAGTTCATAGGGCAACTGCAAGGTAGAATGCCATCCGATATGCATTTCCTCAGCCGCTGTTGATACGCCTAACAAATTACCGTCCATCGTTTTGACATAGACATATTGACCATCTTTGGAGATCCCCATCGATTCCCGAACACGCACATCGTCCATTTTGTTACGCCAAATAACAGCGCCCGTTTTAGCATTCAAGCAGGTCATGTACCGATCTGGAGCCACGAGGTAGAGCTTATCATGCTGCACCACAGGATAGCAGGCCGCCGCAGATAACATACGGCTCGACTGCCCATTGCTCCAGCTCCAGACCAATTTTCCAGTCTGCTGATTTAAGGCGTAAAAACCATTGCCCCAAGAGCCAAAGATTACCAATCCATTGTAAAGGGTCGGCCTCGCAGAGACATAACCAGCGACTTCATTGAATGTCCATCGGATCTTTCCGGAAACCGCATCAATAGCGCGAAAAACACCGTCTGAAGATCCAATAAATGCAACACCATGATTAACGACCGGACTACCCAACACCGCTTTTGGCGTACGTATTCGCCATTTTTCTTTCCCACTGTCTGCGTCTAAACCGTAGATATTGCCGTCAGACGAACCCACAACCACCATCCTTTTCCAGACAGCAGGTGTTCCATAGATCTTTCCACCGGTTTTATACGCCCAGATTTTTCTGCCGCTTTTGTTATCCAGCGCAAATACGTAACCCGCCGTATTTCCGGTAATCAGGAGCTGCTTGTACTCCGCGAAACCTGCGCCCAAATCCGCTTCATCTTCAAACCGCCACAGCTCCGACACCTGTGCTTTATATTTTTCATTGACCGAATAATCTGGTCTGCCAGACCTAACATCATGTTGCCCAATCCGATGATCCAACAAGTCCACCTGCAACCAAGGATCTTCCGTTTTTACGGCGGGTCGACGAACCTGATAAACAGCCTTGTTATTGGCAATGCTGATGATATTGTATCCACCGATCGAATCTTTAGCACGCAGGTTCGAGCGTCCCATAGCCCCTGGAATCCCCTCCCAGTCGTAAAGTTTGTTAACATGACCATGCCCACAAAGCATAAGCTGCACATTACGCTGCTTTACGCGATCAATAGCTTCGTACCAATTGTTGAGCGAAGAGTCCTGCGGATAATGATTGATATAGATGAGCGGAGTTTCCACATCCGAATGGGCGGCAAAAACCGAATCCATCCAAACAAGGTTTTCCCGTGGAACCTGCCCAGGCCCCATGCGCATATTAGGCCCAGAGGCCGTCCCCATAAACATGTAGCCCTTGTGCCTGAAGAAAAATGTCTCTCCATTAAAAACCTTACGAAAGGAATTAGCACCACTTTCCGACCAATTGCTATCGTGGTTCCCCGGAATTACGTAAAGTGGCAAATACAGGCTGTCCAAAATTTGTTTGGCAAGCTGAAGCTCTTCATCGGAACCGAACTCGGTAACATCGCCCGAGAGCAGAACGAAGTCGATATCTTTTTGATTGTTGAGATCCCGAACTGTACAACGCAAGTCCTCCGCACCCGTAGAACTGCCCACATGTGTATCTGTAACCTGAGCAAACTTGAATGGTTGTTGGGTAATCCCCAGCAGCGGCACAGCAGTCAGAAAAAAACAAAAAACACCAGCTTTAACCAATAAATTTAATACCCCCACTGTCTGTCGAAAACGTAAAAACACTACTTAAATTCAATTGGTACAGTAGCACCACTCTCTTGATTGTCCACATTTAAAGCTGTGATCACATAAAACCCCGGCTGATTTAACAGCAAAGAATTAGCATTGGTGACCGCAACGACCTGCCCTTCCGCCTTGAGATCGGAGAATCGATAAACAACCGATCGACCGGAAGTATTTGTCCAACGCAATGTAGCGGACGTTATACTAGAAGATCCGGGGACTGCAGGCGCAGCGGCCACTTGCCGCCCCATAAATGGAATAACCCCAGGATTTTCGTACAAGACAGACAGCCTATCGGCGATTCCAATTTTATTGTCGAGAATATATTTGGCACTATACATCGCACTACCTACAGCCTTTTTATTGAGCTTAGTCAAATTGAACTGTCTATCGAGTTCCTGCGTCGTCTGAAATGCTGCCGGTTGGCTGGCATCACCAAACTTATAAAGACCGTGACCGATAACCAGCGCCGCACTATAATTATACTGTGCCCAAATCGAAAGATTCGTCTGAAAATTATTCGAGCTGTTGCCAATCTCCTGATAAAGTTGCGGAATAAGCAAATCGACCCAACCTTGTTGACACCACTTTCCTAAATCCGCGTACAAGGTATTGAAATTATAATCCTTGTTGGCAGCTGGCGATATCGAAAAAACAACTTCAGGCCTTGTGGCGACGACCGCCTGATGTATGCCCTGTATCGCTTTATCTACGTTATCTCGTCGCCATGCTTGAATAGTACCAAAACCCGTCCCATAGGTCTCATAATCTTGCTGATCAGACACCATGGTTCCTGCCGACGCAGGATCTGGATAAAAATAATCATCCAAGTGCAACCCATCGACAGGGTATGTTGAGATCAATTCTTTCACAATGTTGACAATACGCTCGCGTACCTCCGGCCGCGCCGGGTTGTATATTTGAATCTTTTCATGACTAACCACCCAACTGGCATTGATGGAGCTGTGCAATGCCGGATAAGCTGTCGATGTACCAGCACGAGTAGCAATTCGATATGGATTCATCCACGCATGAAACTCTATGCCTCGAGCGTGGGCTTCATCGATCAAGAATTTTAACACGTCATAACTTGGAGCATTCCCTCTAGCACCGGTTAGGGAAGCGCTCCAGGGTTCATATGCCGAATTATAGTAGGCATCGCCCATCGCACGAACCTGAAAAAAAATGGCGTTTATATTCATCTGCTTGAACTTGTCCAAATATTGAATATACTTTTGCTTTTGCCCCGCCTCTGTGTAATCTCCAAGCGGCCAATCTAAGCCCCAAGCCGTCGTCATCCAGACGGCACGCATTTCTTTCTTAGGAAATAACAGTGCTCCTTCGCCGGTTGGCGGTTCTGGTTCTGGAGATGGTACATCCGAACTTTTACTACAACTGCTAGCCCAAAGCAACACAATGGAGCAGGCAAGCATAAAAATCTTTCTTTTCATTAAATGGTTCATCACAGCAAAATATCAGTAGACAAAAGAGCAGGGTAAGCACCACTTTACGGCCGCGCTTACCCTTTATAATTTTAACATTAATCTTCAGGTTCCTTCTTTGGAATTTCCATCACCACAAAACCGGCATCACTAGCTCCTGAGTAAAGCAGAAGTGTCTCGTCGTTTCCTTCCTCATCCTTGATCACAGCCCATCCAGTTTGTGTAGAAGGCGAAGTATTTGCTGGACCCAAAAAGGAGTACTCCAGTAGCGGCCTTCTTTCCGACTGTTCAAAAGCGGTTAACGCATCAACAATATTTGCTCCACGCGTGATATCGTACAGATACATTACTGTACCTTCTGAACCAGTACGTGCAGCCGTCGTTGTCAGAAGGTAACGCTCCCCATTGAACTCCACCACTCTTGCGGCCGAGCTGCGGATAGGTATTGCCGTACGACCCAGCGTGTGCGTTAAAGCTCCAGCGCTATTAACAACCATAATCGGAGCATCATGCCCTGTAAAAAGGTAGTTATCGGTATTACCCACCCGCGTGAAGGAGCTCCATGAGCCTACATTCACCGTTGAGGTAATTACTAACGGATCACCAACGGTGGTATAATTTGTAACCGTTAGTCGCAAAACCTTTGTCCCTGCATTGTCGCCGAAGAAGATAAAACCATTCCCCGAGTCATCTAAATTGATGGTGAAGTTATCTCCATGCCTAACACCTGCACCGGCAATAGTCCCAACATTGATGTTCGCGATAACTTGTGGCGCAACATTAGGGTCGGTCCAATGATAAATCTTTAAAGGACTTGCCGCAGTATTACCGGAAAGATTAGCAATGTATGTATGTCCGTTGACAATATCACCTACGGATACCGCGAAAGTACCCTGAGATACACCACTTAGATTTAATGGAATTTTATTGGCCACCCCGTTCCGTAGATCACTAACTTTCAACAGGTGTGATCCCGCAACATGACGCGTAACTACCAAAACATGCTCTCCGTCAAATCCGGATCCACGAGTTAAGGCCGACACAAATGTTTCGTAGATCGGATTTCCTAATTCATTGTTCGTAAAGTCAAACACATTACGCTTCGCTACATCTGCACCAAAAACGGGAATTCGCAAACGCAAGGTGACAAAATACTCCTTGTACCTTGGAGCGTTCGTCACTTTGATAACGATTGTTTTCTCCGAGTCGCCTTCCGTAAACGGAAAGGTATAACGCTCTTTATCCAATTTAGCGCCATCAGACAATACCGCTTCAAATTGAATATTTTCAAAATCCGTTTCTGGATCTATTCGAGGAAAAGAAATTGTCTTACGATCTTCATCGATAACCCCTTCAATACTAGTTGCACCATCAGCACCCGCATTCGTTATCCTTATTGTTGAAAGTTCTGTAAACTTGTCGGAGGCCACATTTTCCGGAAAATCATCCTTGCAGCCAGACAGCAAAACGGCCACTATCCCGCACAGGAGCCACATCGATGTGATATATCTATTAATCAGGATATTATTTTTCATCTCTATTTAGTTTAATAATGTGGAATTTAGTTCTCAGGCCATCCTTGGGTTTGTCGAAGCACATACCCCCTTGCTGCATAATCATCAATTTGGTTACGCCCCACTGGAGATAAATATGGATTGATATTTACTTGGTTGATAAACGGCAACCTATCCGCATTGCTGCGATGTCTGTAAAACCCATTCATCTGTGCTGCATTGGATCCATTGTAGGCTACATAAGTACCGTTAAGCGATACTACACCAAGATCCGTATTGATTAATGCCGGAAGCTGCGCTTGAAAATTTATCCAGCCACCGGATAGCAAATCAGGATTCGCCTGCGTATCCATATATTCCAGTTTTTTCCAGCGTTCTAAGTCTGCCACTCGAGAATACTCAAAGGCAAACTCCATCCGCCGCTCTCTACGTATCTCCCACAAGAGCGGACTTACAGAAATATCGCGCTGCGGATCTGCCGGTATACTATTTAATTGTAAACCGGCTGTCTTTTCAACACCTCTCGCAATAGCTTCCGCCGCAACCGGCCGTTGCCTAATTTTGTTTATACTTTTTTCGATATCGTCTTGGGTAACAGCCACACCTCCCAACGTGGATAGTTCTGCTTTAGCTTCGATCCAGTTCAGCAACACCTCTGCATAGCGTAGCACAGGATAATCTGTCGTGTTACGGTTAGACGTAAAGTTTACCACAGGCGAGTTTGCCGGATTCTCATGAATTGCCTCAATATTTCTCGGAAGAAACTTCGTGATGTAAAACAACGACGCCCTATTCAACGCGGAAGGATTACGATGGAACGTAGCCTCGAAACGCGGATCACGAGTTTTTATCATCGTGGACAAGTCAAATTTATCCGCGTCAGCAAGTGATGAATTCTCCCACACACGCCCGTCATGACATAAGTAAGATTTTAGCAGATCTGTTGTCGGCCCTATCGCCAAGGTCTCTCTTAGATTGGAATAGGTCGCAATAGAATGCTGCACAGCAATCGCTTCGTCGTAATGTCTGTAGAAAATACAATCTCGATTATCCTTCAAGCTTTCAGCAGTAAATAGCGCGCGATACTCTGTGACGATATCATAGCGCCCACTACTCATGAGTAAATCTGCAGCAGTGACCGCCAATTCCAGGAATTTCTGCGCTCGCGCATTGTTTTCGTAGTAATATTTTTGCCAGGTACCTTCTTGCAGAGCTATCCGCGCAATCATACCGGCCACAACATACCTATTTAAGTTCTGGTCGCCATCATTTAAACGAACAACCTCCATAGCATACTTCAGATCATCAAACACCGCATCCATCACCATGTCACGCTGATCTCTCGGCTTATAAAGCGCATCCAAATCGGTATCGCTAACAGGATAATCGTAATAGGGGACATCGCCATATGTAAACACAAGCTGTGCATAGCGCCAGGCTCTGTAGAACTTGGCTACGCCCAACCAATGCGACTTGGCTTCGTCAGAAAGAATCGCACCCATTCTATTTTCGATTCGATCCACCATAACATTTAATGATCGAATATTGGAATAGCTCCAAATAGCACTTATGGGTACAGCTCGCGTAAAATTGCTCTGGTTACCCAAGGACAGGACATCGTCGCTAAACGTATACCCCATCAATGGAGCAGAAGTTGTGGTAAATCCAGTATTATATCCTACAAAAAAATCAGGCAGGAATTTATTTGCATACAAACGTACGTTGTCCTCCGTTACCCAAGCGGTTTCATCCTGTTCTGTCGTCAGGGGAGGTCTATCTAGAAATTTGTCACATCCAGTGAAGGCAATAGATAGTGCAACTAAAGCATATGTTATTTTTGATAGTTTCATTTTTTTCCCTTTTACTATAAACCAATCTGTATACCCATAGAAGCCGACTTAAATGTCGGGTTTGCAGTTCCTGTGCGACCTAGGTTATAATTACCGTTGGACAACAACATTGAACTACCCGAGATCGTCTCCGGATCTATCGGCAGGCCTCTCAAGTTATCGAAGGTGAACATATTCTCCAGCGACACATAAATTCTTGCTCTAGACAGGTGCATCTTGTTCAGGACTTTGGTGGGCACGCTGTATCCAAAATTTATGTTTTTTATCCTGACATAGGCCATATCCAGCATGTATCTCGTCTGCGGACGCATCACAAAACTGGAGTTCGAGCCATTGTAATTCCATGCACGTGGATAGAAGGCGTCGGTACGATCTTCGCGCCAATAATCTGTCGCAAAAACTTTCGGCATGCCTCCTTCTTTCGAGAAATACCCCGGTATAGCGAGCTGTCCGTCACCCCAAATTTTCCTTTCACCAATTCCCTGTACAAACACCGCAAAATCAAAGCCCTTATATTCCGCTCCTAAACGAAAACCAAAATCGTAACGTGGCGTAGAGTTACCGATAACCACCTGATCCCCCATATTTCCAAAAGTATTATTCCCTGGCGTGATATACCCATCACCATTGACATCAACAAACTTAACGTCGCCGGGAGACATCAAAAGAATCTGGTTGCCATCTTCAAAAAAGGTTTGATAAACCGGATTATCCCCCGCTAACATATTTGTACGTTTGGCATTTCCGTCGAACACGATGGTAGTCTGCGTAAAATTTCCATTCGCATCGTAAATAAAATCATCTTTTTGATAGAGACGATCCGTTACGTAACCATACACATCCCCATACCGCTTCCCTGTTACCCAAGTATTGTGGATATTCCTATTTTCAAAAGGTGTGTTGTAATCCGCGGCTTTGGTTATCATTGTTACAGCATCCGCTAAATTTGCATTGATGTTCAAACGAAGACCACTCTCGAATTGCAAGCTGTAATCCGCAGCTATTTCCCAACCTCTTGTTTGAAGATTACCGTAATTCCCATTCGGAGCCGCCGCACCGAGTGTTGCAGGAAGGGCATCTCCAGCTATAATCATATCAGTCGTTGAACGCTGAAACCACTCGAACACAAAACCTAATTTATTATTGAACAAACGCACATCCGCACCGACATTCAAGTGTTCGATATTTTGCCAACCGATACCATCGGAGATAAGATTCGGTGTACCTAGCTGAAAAAACCGCTGTCCATCGGAGCTCAGCCAGTTATTTTGAGAAATGCCCATCCGTGCCCAATAAAGCCCATTAGAGACCGATTGATCACCGATAATACCGTAGGATCCTCTAAGCTTTAGGAAGCTTAACACTGGATTTAATTGCTCTAAGAACGACTCGTTGCTCACCACCCATCCTGCGGATGCAGATGGGTACCATCTCCATCTCAAACGTTCCGGAAACAACGATGTTCCATCATAACGTAGATTCCCTTCCAGCAGATATTTATCCTTAAATGCGTAGTTGACACGGCCAAAAACACCAAACTGAGACTGCCAATCTGCCGCCCCACCGGAGGTCTGCACGCCTGTTGCAAAATCAAACTGTGGATTGTCATTATTGATAAGCTCCGTTCGGTTGGACCAGTTCGACAACTCGTCATCCGCCACAATGTTGGTACCCAACATAACCTTCAGATCATGCGCATCGGCAAAATTCTTTTGGAAGGTGGTAAATGCGTTGAAGGTGTGCTTCTGCGATTCAAAAGCATTGCGATACACATAGGAGTTTGCCTTGGTCCCGTAATTTACCATCGGAAACTTATATCCCGGTATACCACCGGTATCTGTTGGATTCCCATTTTCATCCACAAACACGCGATTTCCCAGTTCGTCATTCCACACGACTGGGCTGTACCAAGGCTCTGCAGCCGTAATCGTCGGCTGTGAGCGAAACAAGCTATTCACTTGTGAAGTGTAAGCATAGTCAGCTTTAACATCCCAATTTTTCATTAACTGAATGGTTGTACCCACGTTCAGGTTGATGAAACGATCACGCTTGGTCGTTGTGTGGGCCAAAGAAGCATCTGTTGCTGGATCGCGAAGGTCTACACCATTCTCTTGCACACCTATCGGAAATAACGAGCTCCAACGGTATAAGTACAACCAAGGGTCGGCCGTAAATCCGCCAGAATTAGTGGAGTTTGGATAACGCTTGGTACCATCTGCATACATAGCGCCCCCACGTAGGGTTAGGAAATCGGATACTTTTGTCGACACATTCAAATTGGATGTCAACCGTTTATAATCATCATGCTTCGCTGGCTTCATCATACCCTCCTGTCCCAAATAGCCAACAGAGAAATTGTACTGGGTATCGCCACGCTTGCCGTTGAGGCCTACGTTATGTAGCTGTGAAAATGCACGATCTTTGATCATCGCATCAGCAGCGTCATAGACACGATAGCCGTATTTATCGACACCGTCAAAATACCAATCCCGACCATAAACTACCGGATCGCTGTTTTTTACAGTTCCACCGTATTGCTCTTGCCAGGCTTTGATCTTCTCAAAACTCTCCCAATTTAATCGCCAAAAACCTCCTGCCGGACCAGCCTGCTTCATATTATCATGAGCATCCAAGGTATATTGTAACCCTTCAATCCCGGCAAGCTGTATATCGGCAAAAGGAGACTGCAACGAATAATTCCCCGAGTAGCTTACATCCGTACGATCTGTTTTAGCTCCTTTTTTTGTGGTTATCAAGACAACACCAAAGGCCGCTTTAGCACCATAAATCGAGCTCGCGGCAGCGTCCTTTAATACGGTAATCGTCTCTATATCGTCCGGGTTTACCACCTGCACGCTGGGCACCTCCACATTGTCAACTAAAACCAAAGGATTACTAGAGCCATTTTGTGACGCAATTTGCCCACGTATACGCATTACAGGGTTAGAGCCAACTTCTCCGCTGGGAACCTGTATGGAAAGCCCAGGAACAGTTCCTTGCAAACCCCTAGCGAAATCTGGAATTGGGCGGCTTCCTAAAGTCTTCTCCACATCTACCGACGACACGGCTCCGGTTAGGTTTGCCTTTTTCTGCTGACCATAACCGACAACCACTACTTGCTCTAAGGAGTTTTCATCGATCTCCAAAAGGACATCCAGCGAAGTTCCAGATACGCGTACTTCTTGCGGTTTATAACCTATCGAAGAAAACCGAAGTATCGCGTTGTTTGGAACGGCAATAGAATAGCTCCCATCCGCCGCCGTTATCGACGAGGTCGACGAGCCTACGACGCTTACCGTTACGCCAGAAACAGGACCTCGTGCATCCCGTACAACCCCATTCACTTGCGCTTGTTGCGGAGAATGATCATGCATCGGGACGACTACTCGGTAAGGATGCGCAATTAGAGAATCCATTTCGAGACTCAGAAATGCGGTTGCCGTCAAAGAAAATAATAATGATTTTCTCATTGTTAATTAGTTAGTTGTTAATAAGCAATCACGCCATAATAAGGTAATAAAACTGCGTTTTCTTACATCATAAAATAAAGGTAAACGCTAAAACCTGCACTAATATAGTTAACAAATATTAAAATCAAAATTTTTATGCGTTTTTTAACGCTTTTATGCAAAATCAAAAAAAAACACGCACAAAGGCGTGTTTCAACTTTTCGGTATAGTGTGTTATTCAAAATCGGGATAAAGCAAGTATTTTTTGCGCATTACCCTATAATCTGCCAGATCAGACTTCCAACTATCCCGTATCTCGGCCTCACTTTTTCCCGCAAGAATCATCTTGCGAAGCTGGTCTGTTCCAGCGAGTTTATCAAAGAATTCCGGTCGCGCAAAGAACTTCCCCTTATCTGGCATCTTTTTATAGAAATCTAATACATATTGCAAGGTAAATCTTTGTTTATCGGCATCCAGCTTACGCAGGTCAACACCATATAACATCTCCCCTTTACCTTCTACATGCTTGGTCATGCCGGATTTCTCTCCAGGAGTAAACGTGAAGTCACCATACACGGGATCGCTGTAACCAATCACTTGAAAAGGCCAATCTGTTCCACGACCAATAGATATATCTGTTGCTTCAAACAGGCACAAAGACGAATAGAGACGGATCGACAGATGGTTTGGCAAGCTTGGCGAGGGAACAACCGGCAACTCGTAGCGAACCTTATGATCCCAATGTTGAACCGGAATGACCGTTAGTGCACATTGCTTTCCGTTTTCCAGCCATTGCTCACCATTAATCATTTTTGCCAATTCTCCTACGGTAAGGCCGTGTACCATGGCAATCTTATGGAAAGAAACGTTTGATTTGAACTTATTATCCTGACGAACAGGACCATCCACTTGGTCGCCGCATGGGTTAGGTCTATCCAAGACAATCAATTCCTTACCATGTTTTACACACAACTCCATCACGCGATGTAGCGAAGTGATATAGGTATAGAAGCGTGCACCAACATCCTGCAGATCGAAAATCATCACATCAATCGACTTTACAATCGAGTCTTGCTTTTCATTTCCTCCATATAAAGTAAAAAGCGGCAAACCTGTCTTTGTATCCACCTCATTGCTGACCTTCTCACCACGCTCTACCTCACCACGGAAACCGTGTTCTGGCGCAAAGGCAAATTTAAGATCTACCTTCTCTTTGAACAACACGTCCACCAAATGCTCTTTTTCAGCGCCGACGATAGACGTCTGATTCCCCATCAAGCCGACTTTTTTTGCTTTCAACAATGGTAGGTAAGCCTGCAGCTGATCGGCACCAGGCAAAATCTCGGCTCTAGCCGTATCCATAGCGCTATCAACATTGACTGCACCTTCGGTATTTTGCCGATTATTGGCTGAACATGATGTGAAGAACAGCGCTAGAACAGCACATCCAACAATTATTCTTTTCATATTTATGCGTTTTTAATTGTACAACAAACATAAACAAGAAATGCTAATAAAAAAAATTCCCGAAAGCGAACTTTCGGGAATTTATAGCCGAACTAGTCTTCCTTATCCCACCATATCGGTTCGTTGATATAAGTTGGTAAATCAAATGTAGGAGCAGCCAAGCGCAATTGCTGACTATTATAATTCACTTCATAGGTTGCCATAGCGAAACGACGAGGCCAATCTGTTGCTGAAGGATAGGCCTCGGTATATACATGTACAGGCCGCTTATAACCTTTGTATACACCTGTCAACTCATTATAATTGCCGGACGCATCTGTACAAAAGTTTAACCGACGCATATCCACCCATTGTTCTGGAGAATAAGATAACGCGATATATTTCTGAATCATGATATGACTCAACGTCAATGAAGAAGCGTTCTGAATGACAGAAGAACTTGCTAGGAAGCCACTTATATCATTCGCAGCAATATCCATGATTTGCATATGAATACGAATCCCCTCTTTGTAAGCCGCTAAGGCAAGAGCCGACTCACCCTTTCGAAAACGAACTTCCGCTTCAATAAATTTCATCTCGGCGCCAGTCAACAACAAACCTTTTGAGTCTTTATGGTTATACCAAGTTCCCGTTGACAAAACCCTTCCATTTGCCGCTACTGCCTCGCGCAATTGTACGTACACAGAATCTTTATTGCTAAATTTATTGGTCGTTGGAGAATAACTATAAGCTACCGGCCCGGTTAAGACCACATCTGAGGAAAAATCCACCCCAATAGATGGCCGTAGTGTTCCATCAGGTTCTTGAGCATGCGGAACCAAAAGTTGAAAACGGGGATCTTGCATATCTTGTCCCCCTGTTGGCGCACCGGTATATCTATTTAATATGTAGTCCAAATACATTTTCGATAATCTAGTCGATGCAGATGTATTCACATATTGTAGAGCAGATTGAGCTGTAGAAGTTGTCGTTTCCGTTTGATCAATATATTGGAAAATAGTAGATTCTTCCGCTGTCTGAGGAGCGTTCTGCAACGCCTGTAAAATGGCATCTTCATCGTAAACGGATTTTTTGTTGAGATGGGACAAGAACCTAGCTTTTAAACCATAAGCAAGCTTAATCCAGTTGTCCACATTACCTCGGTTATAGGTGTCTCCTAGAGACAAATCTGGCGCAGCAACACCTTGCGTTTTTTGAAGATCTACAACCGCCTCATCCAAAAGCGGAATAACTTGACTGTAAACATACTCAGCATCATCAAACGCCGGCGTGATAATCTCTGGATTATCGAACTCCCGATAAGGTAGTATACCGTAAAAGTCAGCCAAATACCCAAAGCCCCATGCCTTCATGATCTTGCCCACACCAACATAGTGATAAGCCTCCAATTTTTCGGCAGCCTCTATCATAGGCTGAATGTTTACCGCGGTATTTACATACCAAGCTTGCCAAGGCCAATTCGCAGCAGCGGCGTCGGAGTACCACCGTGTAAGCAAGTAGTTGCGCGTAGTTGCCCCATAAACATTTGCTAATTGATGGGTCACATGGACAGCTCTTGTACCCGCACTTTCGTACCCATCCGCAAATTGAGCAAGTATGGAAGGCAGACGTTGCTCCGGTAAAGGAACAGTCGAATTTGCGCTATTGGGATTATTATTAATATCCAACCATTTGTTACAGCCTTCCAGAAAAAAACTGCCCAATATGGCCAAAAGGTATAATATCTTCTTCATCTTCTAAAATTTTAAGTTAACACCTACCGTAAATCCGGCTGTTGCGGGAACTCCCGCGTAATCAACACCCACAGAGCCAGAACCGACAACGCCAGCTCCTGCAGCGCTAGTCTCAGGATCTACACCTGAATAGTTCGTAAGCAGCCAAAGATTGTTCCCCGTAGCATTAAAGGTTGCCCCCTTGATAAACTTGCTTCTTTTGAGATATTCCGTGTTTAACGAATAACTCAACGAAACAGAGCGTAATCTGAACCAATTGACATTTTCTATAAAATTTGGTGTGTGCTTTGTGTATACATCTTTATAAAATGCCTCATCTGCCACAACATCTCTCGTAATCGTCTCATATTGCTGCGTCTCAGGATTCAATGCACGGCCTGTAAACTGCAACGTCTCTCCTCGCTGTCCAGTCTTTTGGCCTGTACCATACACGGTCATCAAATATTCCGATGCGTTATAGACATCACCTCCTTTACGAAAATCAAATAAAAACGAAAGATCCCAATTTTTATATGTGAAGGAGTTGTTCCATCCGCCAATAAAATCAGGCTCTCTGTTTCCTACATAAGTCGTCGTTGTATTGGTTGTCAGTGGTCTTCCTGTCGCGTAGTCTAGCAAAAGATTTCCATCATCATCTGTTTGCCAAACGGAACCACTCAAAGCCATAAAATCTCCGTCATTATAAGATGCAGCTTTACCAGTTCCTACCTGCACATCGGTGACATATAAAATATCCAATCCGCCTATCAATTCAGCCACCCTACCCGTATTGTGCGATAGATTCAATGCCGTATTCCAAGTGAAATTTTCCCTTTTTATGGGTGTCGCATTTAAAGTCAACTCAATACCTTTATTGTTCAGCTCCCCAATATTGTAGTATGTCAAGATATAGCCCGTAGCATTGGAAACTCTTGGTTGTAAAATTTGGTTGATTGAATTTGTTTGATAATAGGTAAACTCCAAGCCCAAGCGATCTTTTAAGAAACGTAAATCAGTTCCTACCTCGAAAGCGTTAGTTTTTTCTGGTTGCAACTGGTTATTCCCTCTTGTCCAGTGATTTCTAAATCCTCCGCCTATCGTTAATTCCGGGCCAAAAAGGTAAGTATTGGTAACGTAAGGAGTAGCATCCTTGCCTACCGAAGCCCATGACGCTCGTAACTTACCAAATGTCAAGAAATCGTTCTTTGCCAATAATTCTGTAAAAATAAATGATCCTGAAACCGATGGGTAGAAGAATGATCTATTCGCTATTGGTAAAGTGGAAGACCAGTCATTTCTCCCTGTAAAGTTCAAGTAAGCATAGTTTTTATACCCGATCCTTAAATCACCATATACACCGACTAATCTCTTGTCATTAAATACCTGTGCATAATACTTATCCGTTTGATCAAAATTTTCAATGCTCTCGAATCCTTTAATGACAAACCCCTCACCTCTCACGGATGTAGATTTGATTTTTGTATCCTCAGCAGTCGTACCCAGCAAAAGACCAAAGTCCCAATCGTTCACTTGCTTCTTGAAATTCAACATCAAATTGCTATTCAGGTATTGGTATTTTCTATCCGTATTCGACATCATCCCCTGTTGCCATGCCAATTTCACACTCGAACCTTCAGACACCAATGAATTAAACTGCGTAGTAAAATTATCTATACCGAGTCTATATGTAATATCAAACCAATCCGCAACATTAATATTGGTATAAATATTTCCAATGATCCGATCCGTCTTGTCATTTTGAGGATTCTTATTAATTAACCAATAAGGATTATCCATATTATTTTCTAAAGCTACTTCCGGGAGTAGAAGCTTATTGGAACCATCTGGATTTAAATAATCTTTCATATTCGCATTGCCCGGCCAAATCAGGACGCCTTCCATATAGCCATTTCCTCCTGCCCCCCACAGCCCAGATCCGGTTAGTGTTTTACGTGTATCACTCATAGCATACGAAGCATTTGCGCCGACGGTAACACGTCCAAGCTTCTGCTCACCATTGAATCTAACAGTCGATCGATTAAAATCTGTCGTTGGAACCACACCAGTTTGATATATGTTAGATCCCGATAAAAAGAAATTCCCTTTTGCCGATCCACCAGAAATGTTAAAAGAATTGTCGTAGGAAGTTGCTGTTTCATAAAAGTCGCGCAAATTGTTATAGCGCAGTTCTCCAGCTGCAATGGGATCTCCCCAAGACTCAAAGGTTTGCTCGACGAGAGATCCATTGTAATAGGACCCTTGACCATATAACGTTTGCTGCTCGGGAAGCTTATTCACCCAATTCGTTCCAAATCGGGAGCTGATAGATGCCTGTGTAGCTCCATCTTTACCCTTCTTCGTTGTAATAACCACAGCTCCAGAAGCAGCTCGCAATCCATAAAGCGCAGCAGCAGATGGCCCTTTCAAAACGGAGATCGATTCTATGTCTTCAGGATTCAGATCGAGCGCTCGGTTTCCATTAGTCGTTGAAATATTGGTATTTCCATCAAATGCGGAGTTATCTCCTTGCCCAGTTGAATTATCCATGGGAACACCATCGATAACAAAAAGAGGTTGGTTATCGCGCTCCAAAGAAGTTCCACCACGAATCACGATATTAGAAGAGGCTCCTGGCGCGCCGCCGGAATTTGTAACATTCACACCAGCAATTTTTCCGTTCAACGAATTAATAATATTTGGATTCTTATTTTTCATAAGCTCATCAGCATTAATATCCTGCGCAGCATATCCCAGTGCCTTTTTCTCCCGTTTTATGCCTAGGGCTGTGACAATCACCTCATCCAACGAGGTATCATCATTTTCCAACAGCACGTTTGCGGTCGAACCCTCGACGGACACATCCTTGGATTTGTAGCCGATTGCAGAAAAGCGCAGTGTGTTGCCTGATGCTGCCGAAATGGAGAAGGCTCCGTTCTGATCGGTCTGTGCGACGGCGGAGGTACCGACCACCGTTACAGTTACACCAGCTACGGGTCCAGAAGCATCACGTACGATTCCGGAAACCTCAATTTGATTAGGAAAGTTACCTTTGGGCGATGCATGATAACTTGTCCCAAATATCTCTGGAACAATGCCTGCATAGGCACCTTGTATCACACCTCCCAAAGCAACTGCTACGAGTAAAGCTTTATTCATGGTAGTTGTTTTGAAGTTTATTCATAAAAAGGCTCAATGGAAGTCTTTTCATCTATTTCTCAAGCAATAGTAAGTTATTTTTCCTTAAACTGCAACACTATGCACTTTTTAAATAAAAATAACCATAAAAAGGCAGACAAAGTATGCAGAAACACGAAAACACAGACATTGAGTAGATGAAAACCCCTACTCTTGGAAAGAAAATATTAAAAAAAGCAGACAAGTCATTAGAAACGAAAATTTCGATTTTATCGCATGACACTACTTCGCCACAATCGACTGCTGCATGCCCAAGTTCAAACGAAGCTGTTCCATAAAAGCATTCCCTGGATCAGATTTCTTGGTAAAATAACCGGGGTCGGTTTCTTTCCACCATTCGGTTCCTTGAAAGGCTTGATACTCGTGATGCCCGATGACATACTGAATATCATACTTCGACATCAAATATTTGATCAAGGCTGTATTGGCTTTGAGCTGCGCTTCGGTTAGCGGATAACGGGCAGACCCTATATTTTCTATCCCAATAGCACAATAGTTGAGACCTATTGTATGGCGAGCGAAAGTTGTTTCGGGAAGGAGCTGAAAAATCGTACCATCTCGTCCAATAACAAACTGTGCAGAAACATTTAGCAGACTAGCTTTCTTGAGGCCGGGCCTTCCCGGAAGCTGCACCGGATCAAAGGTACGGATGGTTTTACTTACAGAAAGCACATCCGTCCAGTGCACCACCACCATCTTTGGAACGATCTCCACCGAAGCGCTTTTGATGCCATGACGCTGTTCCAGATAGGACAGCGAAAGATCTTCACGTGTGCTATTCCAAGTAATCGGACGCTGCACGATAGTAGGGCGTTCCTGCGCCCGCAGTTGAAAAGACAGAACCCACCAAACAAAAAACACAAAAAATCCTACAATCCGCTTACCCATAAAAACAAAACTACCCAAAAATTTTAGGTAGTTCTGTAAATTATTAGTTATAGTACTAAATTGCTCTTTTAGCAACATACTCACTCTCATTGCTTAAACGATCTATGGCCTTTATCGCAATAGCCCTTAGTTCTCGGCCGTTTTTCATTTTCGGAAAGCTTCTTTCGCTCTGCCTGCCATCAAGGATCTCATATTCCCACACATCGCCATACTGCGCATATGCTACCCATTGAAAAACCTGATCAGGCTGTTTGTGTAGCCATTTTGCAAATACGCTACTCTTCTCGGAGGTCAAGATCAATGTAGGTGCCAATAGCGGATTAACCTGCAACCACGGCGTCCTCGGTATTAGGGCTTTGCTATGGTAGGGTCCGTCTTTCAACGCGCGCACCATATTGGGACTTTTGGTCAAGCCCGCAATACTCCAATGTGCGGCGCCCACACTGTTGGGGATAAGCTGCCGGGTGGCCTCTATTTGGCGAACGATTTCCTGCGGCCGATTTGGCGAGCGCACTTCCACCGTATTCAAGCCTGGCCACACATGCCTCTTTTGCGTATTTTCGGACTCCCACCAGCGCAAAAGTGCTGTAAAGCTCTGCCGCGCCGGATCAATCGGCCAGTAAAGCTGTGGGGTAAAATAATCGATCCACCCACGATTCAACCATAGTTTAGCGTCGGCATACAACTCATCATATTGCGAAGAACCCGTGATTCCGGCCGGATAGCCAGGCTTCCAGATACCAAAAGGACTGATTCCGAATTTCACGTAGTTTTTTTCGGCCTTAATGCCTTTATATACCCTTTCGATAAAGCGATTCACATTATCTCTACGCCAATCGCCTCGCGAAAGTTTGCCTCCGGAGCCACGGTAGGCACTCCACGATGCGTCATCAGGGAAGTCAGCTCCACCATTATACTCGGCGTAGGGATAGAAGTAGTCATCAAAGTGCACCCCATCAATATCGTAGCGTTTCACAATATCCATGACCACTTTTGCCGCGTGGTCTTGTGTTTTAGGATTTGCCGGATCGAACCAATACATCCCGTTGCGCAGCCGCAGCACCATCTCGGGAGCCTTGCGTACCATTGACTCGCTACCAACCGCTCCTCCACTAGAATGGTGAGCGCGATATGGATTTAACCACACATGAAGCTCCAAGCCTCTTTTATGCGCTTCCTCTACCCAAAATGTCAATGGGTCATAGTAAGGAGCAGGACGCTTACCGGTTGTGCCCGTCAAAAAATAGGACCATGGTTCATAAGGACTATCATACAGGGCATCTCCGGATGGTCTAACCTGAAAAATAACGGCATTAAAATTATTATCTTTTAGGAAGTCAAGCAACTCAATAGCTTCCTGTTTTTGAGATTCCGTGTTGTAATTACCTTTCGTGGGCCAATTGATATTGGCGACCGTAGCAACCCAAGCCCCGCGGAACTCACGGCTCACCGTCGGCAGTTCTACACGCAAGGGGGCTTCAATAGGGGCGTCTGCCGCGGGCTTCGCCCGTGTCACGACTGGAGGCGTGACCGCAGACAATGGCTTATCCAATTTCGCGGTATCCGCTAGCACAAGCTCGACAGCAGGAGACTTCAGCTCCTTTGCCTTTTTTCTATTCTTACGCGATGCACAAGAAAACAGCAGTACAGATGCCACAAGGGTCAAAGCTGCTGCACTTTTTATCGGTTTCAAATTCATAGATTGCAAAACTACACTTTTTAAGCCTACGCGACGAAAAATGCCCTATTTTAGTCCGTTACTTATCTTTTTTAAGCGAAACGTTCTCCTTCAAGATACACCTGTTGCAGCACAAAATCAGCATCGAACACCAACACATTAGCCAAAGATCCGCTGTTTAGATTTCCGATATCTGTTCTTCCCAAAAGCTGCGCAGGGTAGGATGTAGCCATTCGTAAAGCCTCGTCCAACGCGATATCTGCATGCTCAACACAATTCTTCACGGCTTGCAGCAGTGTGAGTGCAGAACCGCTAAGGGTACCATCCGGCATCGTGTAGTGATCCTCATGCCGCACATGTTGATAAATATCCTTGTCGCAGGCTGCTACCGCATCTGTGATAAGGAAAAGCCGCTCGCCCAACAACTGTTTACTAATTTTCAGCGCCTCAAAATCCACGTGCACGCCGTCTGCAATGATGGAAGCCATTACACCTTCATGCCGAACGGTAGCTCCAGGCAGTCCGGTATCGCGATGGTGGAAACTCGACATGGCATTCCATAGATGCGTCACTGCAGGTATTCCCTTCGAAAATCCGAGCATCGCTTCTTCAAATGAGGCTGCGCTATGTCCCGCACTCAGCAAGATGCCGCGTCTCTGTAGTACATCGATAGCCGCTTGATGAATCAACTCCGGCGCGACGGTCATCATCTTGACTGCACCTTGGTCTTCAGACAATAAACTTTCTATATTTTCAAGTGATGGGATAAGCATATGTTCCGCTGGGTGCGCTCCTTTTTTTGCTGCATTCAGAAAGGGGCCTTCCAAATGCAAACCTAAGGCGGTCTTCCTCGGAGCTTGTTGAAAGACGTGAATAGCCTCCTTAAACACAGCAGCACTATTGGTTGCCAAAGTCAACATGAAGGACGTACATCCCTGCCTCAGCAAGCCATCTTCGATTCGGCCTAAGCTATCCACGGTTAGTTCCGCAGAGAACAGATCATTCCCCGTTCCGTAAATCTGTAGATCTATGAGTCCCGGACAGATGATGCTTTTATGTACGTCAACCTGAGTGTAATCCACTGGAATATTTTGTCTAGGAAATATCCCCTGAATCCGCCCCGCATCCATAAGCAATCCGTGGCCCAGAAATACATCATGCCCATTGATGATTTGTCCGTTAACAAGTGCTATTTTTTGTTTTTGCATACAATCCCTCTTTTTTGGTGAAGACGATAAGGAAGGCTCCATACGCAGATCACCGATGACAATATAGACAAGTTAATGATTTTACAACAAACGAAAGAATCCTCCGTTTATTTATTCGGCTATGCAATTTTGCTATTTCAGATTTTGGATTGTAAATTAGCTGCATGAAACCAAAGGACAATCAACCCGAACTATCGGCTTCTTCTCGTTTCAACCGAAGAGCAATGCGCGTTATGAATATAATCGCCATAACGATGTTTGTATTGGCTATTGTCTACAAAATATTTTTCGACAAATAGCTTTTGGTGCTAGTCAATTCGGCCTACTTGGCTTAACTTTTACATCTTCTTATAACGCTTTAAAACATGTCACAAAAACAAATCTTAAATACAGAAAATGCGCCTGCGGCAATCGGCCCTTACAACCAAGCAATCCAAGCCGGAAAAACCCTCTATGTATCTGGGCAGATCCCGTTGATCCCAGGAAGCATGGAACTTGTTAGCTCGGGCGTTGCAGACGAAACCCACCAAGTACTAAAAAATGTAGCCGCTATATTGGAAAACGCGGGATATAGCTTTAACGATGTGGTAAAAGCCAGCATCTTTATCAGCGATATGGGCGATTTTGCTACCATCAACGAGGTCTACGCGCAATATTTCACGGAGAACCAGCCGGCACGCGAGTGTGTCGCTGTAAAAACGCTTCCTAAAAATGTGAATGTCGAAATATCCGTGATTGCCTGGAAAGATTAATAGGTGGAAAAACATACCGAAAATATGGAGAGCCGCAAAACCTACTTTTTTGCGGCTTTTTTAGCCCCCCTGATTTGGGGCTTTATGTCCATCCCTGTACGCTGGCTCAAAGGATGGCCTGCTGACGACATCCTGAATTTTCGTATCCTAAGCGGATTGGTAATCTTATGGATGTACATCT
The DNA here is from genome assembly GCF_033955345.1 of Sphingobacterium bambusae. Taxonomy (NCBI): domain Bacteria; kingdom Pseudomonadati; phylum Bacteroidota; class Sphingobacteriia; order Sphingobacteriales; family Sphingobacteriaceae; genus Sphingobacterium; species Sphingobacterium bambusae. Next base: position 3,009,619 of record NZ_CP138332.1, on the reverse strand, counting down.
TAATATTTAGAAAGAAGGCACTACATCAAGATATCAAACACTTCAGTAGCCTACCCTTTAACGGACAGAAAAGAGCAATAATGCTGACGCTGTTTGCCTCAATATGTATTTTTGGCAATTGGTACACCTACATCTACGCGATCAACTACATCAGCGTCCAGTCGGCTGCATTTGGCTATATGATCTGCCCGCTGATTACTACTTTTACCGCATTTATTGTTCTCAAGGAAAAGCTCAACGCTTGGAAATGGGCGGCCTTGGCCTTCGCGCTTGTCAGTGTCAGTTTACTTGCTAGCGGATCCCTTATCGATGGAATGTGGTCTTTGGCTATTGCCGCCCTATATGCTTTCTATCTCATTAGCGGGCGCGTACTGCAGGGCTTTGACAAACTTAATGTATTGGCCATTCAGCTCTCCATTTGCTCCCTGTTTATTATCCCTATCCTCATCCTTCAGGGGCACCCCATTCCCCAAGGCTACGTATTTTGGACATCGATCATCCTCATTGCAGTGGTTTTTACTATCATTCCATTGTTTTTAAGCATGTATGCATTGACGCGAATCTCCTCCGGTACAACAGGCGTACTACTTTATATAAATCCAATTATCGCGTTTCTATTAGCCATCTTTTATTTTAGAGAGCCCGTTGATCCACGCAAGTACATAGCCTACGGCATATTACTAATGGCCATTATCCTTTTTAACTTCCAGACCTTACGAAAATTCTTAATTCGCTAACGAAACGCAATCAACGATCTATTTTTCGAAAAATTCCTAAATAAAAGAATTGACCACTGTCGCGTTTGCATGGTCGCCTTCGTATAAAGAGAAACGAACCAACGAAACGTAAAAGATATGAAATCCTTACTGTTGATTTTTTTCAGCATTTTGGCTATATGCTACGCAGCATGTGACAAAGCAGAACTTAACACTCGGCCAGCTGCGGAGGAAGAGCTTCGCCAACTACACACCGCAATACAAGCCCTCACAAATAAAACGCCCTGTACAGATCCTGCACAATGGGACTTTACGGCGCTAGGCAGCAAGGCCTGTGGAGGTCCTGCATCGTATATTGCCTATCCCAAAAACAGCGAGACCCAACACTTCCTGAATCTCGTAGAGCGATTTACGGAGGCACAGTTAGCTTTTAATAAAAAATATGGAACAATATCGGATTGTATGCTTGTCATGCCCCCATCAGGTATCCGCTGCGAAAACAACCGACCTGTCTTCATAAACCCATAACCACTTGATCGAGTTACTTATGCCGTTATTAATCAAAAATCCCCTTTTAAGAATTATTGCGTTCGTCGTGCTATTGACAGGCTGCAGTAAAGGAGAGATGCAAAGCAATCCTTATAGTGACCACCCTGAACCAGAGTTGGAAAAAATGGCCAACCGAAAGTACGAAGCTATCATTAACCTAGCTCATAGTAAACCATGTACCAATGCGAAGGATTGGAAAATGATAGATATACAGACGATCTGTGGATTGGATCATTTAGTCTATCACAATACAACGGATAAACAGCAACTGCAGGAACTTATTGAAGATTATGAATTGGTCATCGCAATTTATCGCCCAATGATTGCTCCGCGGATCAACTGCATGGCCTACAGAAAGCCCAAGGGAATCTCTTGTCGAGATGGAAAACCCATTTTGACCTATTGATCCATGCTTCGCTGCAACAGATCAACTGTACTATCTTCGTCTAAAGCATAGATCGCTTAAAACGGGCTAAACAAAAAATATTTTCTTAAATTAGCCGTTCCTAAAATGGCTGATTTATCTGCAATAACCCCGATAGCGTACCTGAAAGGTGTAGGACCACAAAAGGCGGATGTCCTTAAATTGGAGCTACAGCTATTTAGCATCGGCGATCTGCTCCAATACTATCCTTTTCGATATATCGATCGGACGAAGTTCCATAAAATAAAAGAAGTACATGCCGATATGGTGGGTGCGCAGATTCTTGGTCGATTGATAAGCCTGCAGGAGCTGGGCGAGAAACGAGGTAAGCGCCTTGTTGCACAGTTCCGAGACGATACAGGCAGTATGGAGCTTGTTTGGTTCCAAAGCATCCCATGGCTAAAGAAATCCCTAAAAGTAGGATCCGCCTATATTGCGTACGGCAAGCCCACAGCATTTAATGGGCAAGTTTCCATTACGCATCCAGAGATGGAGCTTTTCGATAACAAGGAAAAAAAGATAGGCAACCTCACCATGCAGCCCGTTTATTCGTCGACAGAGAAGCTTAAAAAGTTCAATCTGGACACTAAAGGCATACAGAAGTTGCAACAAACTGCCTTAGAGGCAATCTTGCGTTCTCTTCAAGAGCCTTTACCCGAATACCTTCTTGAAAAGCATAAACTGATCGGCTATCAGCAAGCACTACTATCCATACATTTCCCGCAAACGGTACACGACCTTAATGCTGCAATAAGGAGGCTCAAATTCGAGGAGCTATTCTTCATTCAGCTCCGGTTACTACGCAACAAACAGCTTAACACACAGAAGTATCGTGGGCATCGTTTCGACCAAGTCGGCAATTCCTTCAACACATTTTTCAACGAACGACTGCCCTTCCCATTGACGGGTGCGCAAAAACGCGTAATGAAGGAAATACGATTAGATACCAATACCGGGGCACAAATGAATCGCTTAGTTCAGGGCGACGTCGGCTCTGGCAAGACGGTCGTTGCGCTAATGTCCATGCTACTAGCCATCGACAATGGTTACCAGGCCTGTATGATGGCGCCGACAGAAATTCTCGCACAACAGCATTTTGCAGGCATCAGCGCACTTTTGGGAGAGGATATCTGTACCGTTAAACTGTTAACAGGCTCCACGAGCACAAAAGAGCGCCGGATTATCCACCAACAGCTGGAGGAAGGGACATTAGATATACTGATTGGCACACATGCACTTATCGAAGATAAGGTAAAATTTAAGAACATAGGTTTTGTGGTAATCGATGAGCAGCACCGCTTCGGCGTCGAACAACGGGCCAAGTTATGGCGCAAAAACAGTATCCCTCCGCATATGCTCGTCATGACCGCAACCCCGATACCCAGGACATTGGCCATGACGATGTATGGCGATCTCGATATCTCCGTGATTGATGAACTGCCCGCAGGGAGAAAGCCTATTAAAACCGTTCATTTTTTTGAAAACCAGCGCCTCCGGGTGTTTGGCTTTATGCGGGACGAAATCGCCAAGGGGCGTCAGGTTTACGTGGTGTTTCCGTTGATAAAGGAAAGTGAAAAGATGGATCTCCTGTATCTAGAGGCCGGACTGGAAAACCTGCAGCGCGAATTCCCGCTACCTAACTTCAAGATCAGCATTGTGCACGGAAAAATGCCCGTCAAGGATAAGGACTTTGAGATGCAACGTTTTGTGAAAGGAGAGACACAGATCATGGTGGCCACCACGGTGATAGAGGTTGGCGTAAACGTACCGAATGCTTCCGTGATGATTATCGAAAATTCGGAACGCTTTGGACTATCCCAGTTACACCAGCTCCGCGGACGCGTTGGTCGTGGTGCAGAGCAATCATTCTGCATCCTAATGTCAGGCAACAAGCTCAGTAAGGAGGGTAGAACAAGGCTAGAGACCATGGTGCGTACATCCGATGGCTTTGAAATTGCTGAAGTGGATCTGCAATTGCGCGGTCCTGGTGATATATCGGGCACGCAGCAATCAGGTATATTGGAAATGAAAATAGCCAACCTCACATCCGACCAAGCGATACTTAGCGAGGCACGAAATGCTGTTATAGAAATATTTAAGGAAGATCCCGGCCTTGCACAGCAAAAAAATGGACGGCTGGTGGCTTACTTGGCGCAACGCGGACCAAACATCTCTTGGGACAAGATTTCTTAAGCGTTTGTTGGCTTGCCAAGCAGTGGCCAACAAACGTTAATACGCTTAATACAACAAATTATTGTACGGGTAGCGCACATTGTGCAGCGCAACCACAATTTCATAAAGCTTTTCTTTGAACTCCTCCAAATTGGTTTTGTCCGTTGCAGAAATAAAAATCGCAGGATTTGCATTTTTCGCCATCCAAGAATTACGGAAGTCGTCCAAAGTGGTTTTGATTTCTTCACCATCCTCGCTTTCGGTTACGGCCGGCTTGTAGGCGTCAATCTTGTTGAATACCGTAATCACCGGTTTATCCAAAGCGCCGAGCTCTTTCAATGTTTCATTGACTGCAAGGATATGGTCTTCAAAATTCGGATGAGAGATATCAACCACATGGATGAGAATATCCGCTTCGCGAACCTCATCCAAGGTGGATTTAAAGCATTCCACCAAATGGTGCGGCAGCTTGCGAATAAACCCGACCGTATCGGAAAGCAAGAAAGGCAAGTTGTCGATGACCACTTTTCGTACCGTGGTGTCCAGAGTCGCAAAAAGCTTATTCTCGATCAGTACATCCGATTTAGAGATCATATTCATGATCGTCGATTTACCCACGTTGGTATATCCTACCAAAGCAGCACGGATAAGCTCACCTCGATTTTTGCGTTGCGTCTCATTTTGCTTATCTATTTGCTTTAAACGGTCTTTCAGCAGGGAAATTTTGTTCAGGATCATCCGTCTATCCGACTCGATCTGGCTTTCCCCAGGACCGCGCATACCGATACCTCCACGCTGCCGCTCCAAGTGGGTCCACATACGCGTTAAACGGGGCAATAGATATTGTAGTTGAGCAAGTTCAACCTGCGTTTTCGCCTGTGCCGTTTGGGCATGTCGTGCGAAGATATCTAAAATCAGATTCGAGCGGTCCAAAACCTTTATTTGAAACTCCTTCTCAATATTACGCAGCTGCGAAGGCGATAGCTCATCATCAAACACCACCATATCGATCTCCTCAGCAATGATGTATGCTTTTATTTCCTCCAACTTTCCGCTTCCCACAAAGGTTGCCCGATCAGGATAGGCCAACTTTTGCGTAAATGCACCCTTATTCACACCACCAGCCGTTTCTACCAAAAAAGCAAGCTCTTCCAAGTATTCATGGGCTTTTGCTTCGGTATTATCGGGCGTGATGACCGATACCAAAACAGCTGTTTCGGGTTTTATTGCTGTATCGTATATTTTTGTTCTTGCCATAATGTTCCTCGCTATTTCGATAATTCATCATGCGAGCCTTCATTTTCCTTGTTGGCCTACAATTGCTTATCGTACTTTTTGTATAAGGATACAAAGATAATCGTTTTTATTCACTCTTGACATCGGCCGGATATTGATAAGCATGTTTTCTCTTCGAATTGTGTAAATTTGCAGGACAACATTGCTGTACTCCTTCCGCAGTGGGTAAAAGAGATAATGGAACAACAGATGCAGAATAAAGAGGTTCAATTCATGGATTGGGGATTGCTGGATTACCAAGAAGCGTGGGATAAGCAGGAAGCTGTTTTTGCGAGCACGCTTGCCATCAAGCATGACAATCGCGTAAATGACACGAACACCATCACGCCAAATTACTTGATCTTCACGGAGCATCCCCATGTGTATACCCTAGGAAAAAGCGGACATCCGGAATACCTGTTATTGGACGATGAAGGCCTACAAGCTAAACAGGCTACCTTTTATAAGATTAACCGCGGCGGAGATATCACCTACCATGGACCGGGACAGATTGTAGGTTACCCTATTATTGATCTCGACAATTTCTTTACGGATATCCACCTGTACTTGCGCACCTTAGAAGAGGCTGTTATTCGCACCTGTGCGGACTACGGAATCAGTGCAGGACGTTATGATGGATTTACGGGTGTATGGATCGATGCGGACAACGAGAAAGCAAGAAAAATATGCGCCATGGGCGTGCGGGCATCACGCTGGGTAACGATGCATGGCTTTGCTTTCAACGTGAATACTGATCTAAGTTATTTTGGTCATATTATCCCCTGTGGAATTGACGACAAAGATGTCACTTCATTGGAGCGTGAGCTGGGTAGAAAACTCGATATTGAGGAAGTGAAAGAAAAACTCAAGCAGCATATTGCAGCCTTGTTTGGCATGCTGTTGATCAACGGTACACAAAATTTATAGCTTGCCCAAAAAGCGTAGAAACTTATTTCTTATAGGCCTGCAACTCCTGCTCTAACAGGCTAATTTGCCGCTCCAACAGCGTTATGGTTTTTTCCTGTGCAGACACAACCTGTTGTAAAGCACTGTTGAGCGGCTCGATTGTCAGGGATGCATCCGTAGAAACCGCATCAGCAGATGTAGCGCGTAGCATCACCCCTTCTCCCAACAGTAACCAAGCCGGACTAATTTCAGGATATTTATGCAGCACAACGACCAATGCATCTGCACTTAAAGAAGATCGCATCTGTGGACCTTTAAAGTTGGCATAGGATAGACCTAACTCTTTAAAAAAAGCAACCTTCGAAAGGCCTTTCTCTTCTGCGATATGCAGCACTCGCTCTTTGATCGTCATAAAGCCACGTCCCTTTCGCCAGCTAGGCTTCGTCAACCTTTGTAAATAGACTTGTTTGGCATCCCATGTATTGTTGTTCCAAACGGATTTCAACCGTTTCCTCTTTGGCGAGGGCGTATAAATCAAAGAGTTCCGTTTCCTGGAACCTAGTGGCTACCGATAGCTTGATATCTGTACAGTGGGGTGCAAAGGTGGCATGCACCAATTCAACCGTATTGTTCTGTCCAGACAAGTGCGATAAGATCAAATGTCGTAAACGCGGTGTTCGACTTTCCAAAAAAACCTCCAACGATAAACGATTCGAGATATGCCCCCAACCACTACGAATTCGATTTTTCAAATAAAAAGAATACCGACCCTTTTCGAGCATCTCCTCATCATAGTTGGCCTCCAGCAGCAGCACATCAGCATGCTTGATCACATGCTTTACATTATCGCAAGCTCGGCCTAAATCCGTCAACACACCAATATTAAAGGCTCCATTGCTTACCAAAAAGCTGCATGGCTCTTTCGCATCGTGGTATTTCGGAATTCCATATACTGAGATGGATCCGACATCGACTTTGGCGTTGGGCTCGATGATGTGCACCAGATAATCCGGCAGCTGCAACCGGGATCCTTTGTAGGAGCCCGCGGTGATATAAACAGGTATTTGATAGCGCTTACAGAATACCGACAGGCCGCAAATATGATCGGAATGCTCATGGGTAATGAAAATAGCCGAGATACTTGCTGGATTAATACCCAACCTCGCCATACGCAACTCCATATGCTTGGTATTTATACCCACGTCGACTAGCACGGCATCGCTCCCATTCGCTATGTAATAGCTATTACCATTACTCCCTGAAGCTAGGGCACAATATTTCATATTAAAATCCTTTCTTTAATCCCTGCGGTTTCAAGCATATTGTTCTATCCCGTTAATCAAGGCCTAACATTCTGGAAGACTGAGCGGCACCTTAATCGCCAAACCACCATCGGCAGTTTCCTTATATTTCACGTTCATATCTTGCGCTGTATCCCACATGGTGCTCACCACAGCATCCAAGCTTACCTTGGCCTTATCCGGATTAGAATTTAACGCCAGCTGTGCTGCTGTTATTGCCTTCACCGCACCCATGGTATTACGTTCGATACAGGGAATCTGCACCAAGCCGCCAATCGGATCACAGGTAAGGCCGAGATGATGCTCCATGGCAATCTCAGCAGCCATCAGCACCTGTCGCTGGGATCCGCCCAAGCATTCCGTCAATGCTCCTGCAGCCATCGCTGATGACACGCCTATTTCCGCTTGACAGCCCCCCATCGCAGCAGATATTGTAGCTCCTTTTTTAAAGATAGAACCAATTTCGGAGGCCGTCGCAATAAACTGCATAATCTTATCCTCGCGGTAGCTGTCATGGAAAGTGATATAGTATTGTAACACGGCAGGAATAACGCCTGAGGCGCCATTTGTTGGCGCCGTAACGACCCTACCGAAAGATGCATTTTCTTCATTGACTGCCAAAGCGAAGCAACTTACCCAATCTAGGATATAACCGAAATCCTTTCCTCCCTCGCGTATCGCAGCAAGCCAAGTATCGTAATCAGCATAGGACCGACCTTTTAAAAGCCGCTGGTTCATTTTGGCCGCCCGACGTTCCACGAGCAACCCGCCGGGAAGTACGCCGGCGGTATGGCAGCCCTTGTATATACAATCTTTGAGTGTATGGAATATCTGTAGTACGCCGGTCTTCGTCTCTTCCTCGCTGCGCCAAGAGAGCTCATTCTCCATCACTAGCTCCGAGATCTTCAATCCCGTACGCATGCACCACACCATCAGCTCCTGTGCCGTATCCACTGGAAAAGGCAGGTCCACCTCGCTCAACACGCCATCAGCATCGTTCTCCTGAACCACAAAACCGCCGCCGATAGAATAATATGTTTCCGAAATCGCCGTACCATCAGCCAAAAAAGCTTGAAAGGTAACGGCATTGGGATGGAAGGGTAAGCTTTCGGCGTACAGAAACATAAGATCCGTTTTGTACGAAAAAGGCACCTCCTTCTCTCCGCCCAAGAAAATCTTTCCGGAAGTTTTTATATCATGCACCTTGGGCATCACTTGATACACATCGAACGTGACGGGATCGTCTCCGCTAAGCCCAAGAAGGGTCGCTATATCCGTTCCATGGCCCACGCCAGTTTTTGCAAGCGAACCATACAACAATATGTTTACGCCGACGGTATGTTGTAACGCTCCCCGTTGTTTAAGCAGGTCAACGAAACGTTGCGCCGCCCGCCAAGGGCCAAGCGTATGCGAACTCGAAGGTCCGATACCGATTTTAAACATATCAAAAATAGAGATTCGCTCGTTTGCCATTTTCAAAATTTAAGCTCTCACAAAAATATCGTTTATGCATCAATATCCGCCATTATTCGTAGCAATTTTTGGGAGAAAGATTTAGCAATATGCTAATAGCGAATCGCTTTACTTAACAATATCGCATTAAAAAAAATGTTGCCCGTTTCTATCTAGCGTAGAAACGGGCAACATTCATATTGCAGGGGATGTTCCTGTATATTCTGTCTATAATATGTTTTTACTTTTTGAATCGTTGACGTCAAATAGAGCAACCCGCATGACATTGTACAGATCTCCAAACGAACCTCCTAAAGCCCATCGCCATATTGAAACTTCTTATTGATCGCTACAGGAAGCTTTCCTTGTGCTTTGATCTGCCCAAGTAGAAGCTTAACGGCAGCTTTCTGCATAAAACCATCATTTTGGTAAGCCATGATGATGCCACTACTTCGATCGACAGAAAGGTTATCCAACATGTAAGGATTAGTGAACATCACGGTAATCGTTCGCCTTCCGGCAAGCTTGTCGACAAACTCCCGAACAGGCTCCGAAAGGTCTGACTCACTGCGCGGACGCGGCCTGTTGTCATGAACAACCAAAAGAATCTGACGCGAACCTCGGATTTCCTTCAGCAATTCCTTTAACTGATCTTCTGTCTCCTTCCCTGTAACAAAAAACTGTGTCTTTTCCGTTAGCTGCGTGGCTATCTCCTTTTCAAAGTCCTGCGCCTGTCCAATCCCCACCGATACAATCGCGGTCTCTGCACGACGATCAAAGGTCTTTATGCGCCGATCGGCCTTTAAGACGGTCACCGCCGCATCGGCAAGACGCTGCACAAGCTGCTTTGCCGCGCTACTGTTTAAGTCTGTAAACAGATTTTGCATCGGCACGGGCCTATATTGATGGAGCCCAACCCAGTATTTCGCGGCCAGTACGCGCTTGACACGCTGGTCTAAATCCGCTTGCTTGATGCGACCGCTTTTTACGGCCTTTTCAACCAGATCAATGGCGCGGGCACTGTTTTCTGACACCTCCAAGAGGTCATGGCCAGCTTCGATTGCCATAACATCAGCTTCGCCATTCGGGAAGAACTTCTTCACGCCATTCATGTCCATAGCATCGGTTACGGCAAGCCCACGAAAGCCTAGCTCTTTACGCAGAAGATCCGTGACTACTTTCTTTGATATGGAAGAAGGGATATTAGGCGCAGCATCCAAGGATGGAATGTTCATATGCGCCACCATAATGGCTGGCGCACCCGCCTTGATCAACGCTCGGAATGGAAAAATTTCTAAGGTGTCCAAACGTTTCTTGGAGAAGTTTAATTGAGGGAGATCATGGTGCGAGTCGACATCTGTATCCCCGTGACCGGGAAAATGCTTTAGTGATGCAATTATTCCACCATCAATCATTCCATCCATATAGGCCTTTGCTTTGCGGGTGACATTATATTTGTTGTCACCAAAAGAGCGGAAGTTGATCACCGGATTTTTCGGATTATTATTAATATCCACCACGGGAGCAAAATTAAAGTGCATACCTATGCGTTGAAAATCGCGTGCGATTTGCCTTCCCATCTCATAGATAAGGTGTTCGTTCTGAATAGCACCCAGTGTCATTTGGTAAGGATAGGATAGCGTGGAGTCCGGCATACGCATCCCAAGGCCCCATTCTCCATCGTAGGTAATCAACAAAGGAACTTTGCTCAACTTTTGATACTGGTTGAACATTTGGGCGTGACGCACAGGGCCACCTTGAAAGACCACTAGCCCCCCAAGTTGCTCTTTGCGAATCACCTGCGCAACGGAGTCAATATATTTCTTACCCAAATTCGTATGTGCTCTAACGAGAAACAATTGGGCAATGCGCTCTTTTTGACTCAGCTTATTGAAAACAGAATCGACCCAGGCATTCTTGCTGTTTATTACCTGTACGAAATCGGGCTTTTTTTGCGCCTTGGCGGCAAGCATACACACAGCCAATATTAAAAAAAGCAAAAGTTTCTTGATCATATCTAGTAATTTATCGCCTCGAATATACATGAAAAAAAGAAAATGTCAAATTTTTGCATATTTAAAATAAAAACACGCAAAAACATGCACTATAGTAGTTCATATTTCTTTTCCAGCAGCTGCGACAAACTTACGCCATTATTGATATCGCCGCTAGCTTCACGCTTCCAAAGCATATCGATGAGTAACAACAGGAGCTGTGTTTCCAACTCCGGATCTCTATAACCCAGCTCAGTAAAAGCTTTAACCAAAATGGGCTGCACAGGTTTCATAAATTGCTCGTGTTGTTGCTTAGAAAAGCTATTATGCGAAAGTCGTTCCTGCAGTTTCCAAAAAAGAGGTTCTTCAGCCACCAATTTACTGGGGAGAAAAATCATATTCTGCAGAAATTCCTTTGGGTTTCGGTAGGTCATCATGCCCCTATGATGCGATAGCACACGACGATAGCCAGCTTTTATGATATGCGCTAGCAAAGAATCTTTATTCCCAAAATGCTTAAATATAAGAGCCTCGGAAACGCCCGCTTCTACCGATATCTCTTTCGTTGACGTATCTACATAGCCTTTCGTAGCAAAAAGCGAAAGTGCTACTTTCATTATTTTCTCTTTACGGCTTAACGTCGTATCTTTCATGTATTATTTTTTTACAAAGATATCAAATTTAGGATGTCGTCCGCTATTTTTACCAATCCACAAAACAGTCACGCACATCACCCAAAGCTTTCGTGCAATAGCCGTACCATCAAACATGGCCGCCCTGATATTCACAAAATTTTCTAACAGCTAATTAGCGGATACCGTACATAGAAACAGCTGCCTTATAAAGCACAACACAATCGAGACTTTTAAATGGCTATTCAGCGCACTGTACCAACAGGTCTACTAACGAACTTTCCCTCCTTTGGAACGGAACAACGCCAACTTTTCCGCTAGTTTTGCCGGGTCGATTGCTCGAGTCGCGTCAAGCAGGATGCTGGTTTCAAAGCCCATTTGCAAACTATCCATAGCCGTAAAAAAAACGCAGTAGTCAGCAGCGAGGCCACAGACGTGCACCTCATTCACACCTTTGGCGTGAAGATAGCCCGCCAAACCGGTGGCCTGAAGATGTCCATTATCGAAAAAACCAGAGTAACTATCGATATGTCTGTCCATTCCTTTTCGAAAAATAGCCGCTACCTTAAGCGTATCCAATTCAGCGACAAAATCGGCACCAGGTGACCCTTGTACGCAGTGATCTGGCCAGAGTGTTTGCTCGAGTCCCTGCAGCATGATCGTATCGTAAACATTTTGCCCAAGATGTTGGGAGATAAAACTATAATGGTCGGCAGGGTGCCAGTCTTGCGTAGCAACAACAAGATCATAGTCCTTTTGAATAGTATTAATAACGTCAATAATCTCTTCGCCATTAGGGACTGCCAAGCGTCCACCGGGCAAAAAGTCATATTGCATGTCAACGATAACAAGTGCTTTCATCAGCACAATTTAGTCAATCGTCAACATATATCCAATGCTACGGATATTGGTTATCTTGATCCTTTCGTCTTTAGAGAGGTATTTTCGTATGCGACTGATAAAAACATCTAGGCTTCGTCCGGTAAAATAGGTATCATCGTTCCAGTAGGCACGGATAATCTCTTCCCGCGGCACCACCTCGTCTTTATGCTCGTACAGCCTTCGCAGTAGCTCCACTTCGCGGAAAGACAATTTCTCCTGCTCGTTGCCCAAGCTTAAGGTTGATTTAATCGTGTCTAAGGTAAAATGACCAATTTGATACTGCTTTTGTGCCTGTACAATGTTTGCCTTTTTCGTAAGCGCCTCAATACGCACGATAAGCTCTTCGATCTTAAAAGGCTTACGCACATAGTCGTTGGCTCCAAGGTGGAATCCTTTAACCACATCTTCGGTCTGCGTCATGGCGGTCAGAAAGATAATCGGTGTATGCAAATCGACTTTTCGAATTTCTTGCGCTACGGAAAATCCATCCATCATCGGCATCATGATATCCAAAACAACAATATCGGGCTTCTTATGTTTGAAGGCGATAACCGCATCACGTCCATTTTGCTTATGAACGACCTGAAAACCGTGCGCTTCCAAACTATCCGAAACGATTAGAGCTAAGCTTGTTTCGTCTTCTACATATAATACGTCTACCATTATAGCTGGTTTTTAGGAATATTGATTGTAAATATACTACCTTTTCCAATTTCACTTTGCACCCGAATGCGGCCAGCATGCTGCTCAAGCACATGTTTGACGTAGGCGAGACCTAAGCCGAATCCCTTGACCTCATGTACTGTCCCGGCTGGGACACGGAAAAACATATCAAAAACCCTAGGTAGATGCTCAGCAGGAATCCCCTTCCCTTTATCAGCGATGGACAATACCACATCATTTGTGCGGTCTTTTAAGGTCACCGTTATCTGCACGGGATCATCGGAGTACTTTATTGCATTGTCCAACAAATTACCAAGAACATTCTTTAAATGTGCCTCGTCCGCAAGTAAATCTAAGCGTTCCACATCGGGATTAAAAATCACCTTCACCTGCTTTTGTGTAGCAATAGTAGCCACTTCTAGACAGCTTCGGACAAAAGGTACCAAATCAAACGTACTTTTGGTCAAACGCACCCGATGTGTCTCGTCCACATCAAGCGCAAGCACCCGTTCAATCATATCATTCAAATGCTCTAGCTCTGCCTTCGAAATATCCAAGTACTTATGCATCCGTACTTTATCGTCTTTGGCCACAAAACGTTGTATAGCTTCGACGGCCGCCATTACGGTAGACACCGGTGTTTTCAACTCATGCGTCATATTATTAACAAATGCCTTCCTTAGAATGGCTGATTGATTCTGCTTTCGAATGGTTTTCAATAGATAAATAAAGGTACCTATCAACGCCGTGAGCAAGAGCAAGGAGAAAACAAATTGTCCACCCAACTTAACAGCCAAATATGGCCAAGGGTTATCGAATCTCGCCAAAAGGAATTGTTCGTTCTCGGGGTTGATTAAGATGGGACGAGTAAATAAGTAGGCCTGTTTCTTCCTATCTCGGACATGTTGATCAAAACGTTCACGCGGAATAATTTCCGTAGAAAGCTGAAATTTGGCCTGAATGCCGTTTCGAGCCAAAGCTTTCGCCAAACGTGCTTCCAAGGTGTCTACCAATTGCGCGTTAAAGTCCATCTTTTCCAGTAAGTACAGCGGCAATAGTTCGTTCGGTGTTTCTTTAGCATGCTCGTCATCCCGCCCTCGTCGATTTCTGCCGCGTCGGAAATCAGCGGTATCTAGATAAGTACGCATAGGGGCGACATCCAAATCTGGATAGACATGTTTTAACAAATTGAGCATTCCTTTATGTCGGCGTTGGCTCTCTAAACTATCGGTACGCGCTCGTTTCGGGGACTCCGCAAACTCATTTTGGTAATACTTTTGTAGCACATTGAACAAGGAACGTTCTGCCGTTCCAAGAAATAGTTCGCGTTCACTTTTATAGCTCCCAACCAGCCAAAACAACAACACCATGGCCATTCCAGTAGCCGTTAAGACGATCAGTGCAAGCAGGATTTTATACTTTTTTAACATTATTAATACAAATTTAAATTAGTAGATTTGCAACGCACAAGTAATCGGCTAGTTTTAACAAAATATAACACTGATTAACAGTTCGCTGGAACGAAAACGAGAAGAATACATCATAAATCCCTAGAAACGCCATTTCGCAAGCGTTAAGTCAAAGGGTATTTTAACAAAATATAACACTCGTTAACTGTTTCATTTGATTACTTTTGCTAGTCAAATAATAAGTATGAATCAATTTTTAAAGAGAAGTATTACCTTTTTTGCACTACCAGTTTTTATACTAATCATAGCGGGAGCGTGCGACAAAGATATGAGCGTGATGTTGGATAATACCGCCACGAACAATGTGGGCGTATCTTTTATCGACTCCTTTACGGTTAATACTTCTACGGTTCAACTGAACAATATGCCATCTGCAGGTACGGGCAGTGTATTGGTAGGAAAAGCCGCCGACAGTCGCTTTGGCGAAGTTAAATCGACCTCTTACTTCAGGATAGGTTTCTCCAGTATAGCCAACGACATTCCCGAAGCAGCGGTATTCGATTCCTTGAATTTGGTATTAAGACCGACAACAAATCGTTATTATTTCGGAGACACGACAAAAGTGCAACGCATCAGCGTTCACCAACTGGATCAAGTATTGGAATCCAAAACGCTTACCGGAGGAATCCAAAATACTGCCTTGCCAATTTATGTAACCGGAGCATCTATTTTCAATGACCAAACCTTCGACTACAATCCCGTAAGTATAGGCGCTGCGAGCTTTGCTCCGCGTGTGCGGGCGTTGGATTCCCTAAATATTCGTCTAGACGCGTCCATAGGGCAGAATTTTTTCGACCTTATCAAAGCGAATGATCTACGCGTGTCATCCAACGAAAACTTTCGCGATTATTTTAAAGGCTTAGTGTTGGTGCCTGACGAAGAAAATACGGCGGTACTTGCCTTTAATGATACCGTACAAGTAAAGATCAACTATAGCTACACCGGTACGGACGGTTTTAGAAGATCAGGATCAAAAATATTGAGTCTTGTTGACCGCAGCTTGCAGTTTAACCATATTGCATATGACCGTGAAGGAACTGTATTCGAACCCTTGACGGCAGTCAACCGCGAGATGCAAACGAGTACCACATCTGGCCTTACCTATGTACAATCGGGAACTGGTGTTGTAGCGAAGTTAGACTTTCCTTCGTTAAAAGAATTTTTACAGGATGAAAATATATCGATCAACAAGGCTGAATTGGTTATCGAGACCAGTTCGCCGGCCAACACGATGTATCCTATTCCAGGTAGCCTGATGCTATTTGTTGCGAACCACGAGGGGGTTCCCACATCATTCATACCAACACCGTTTGGCACAGGAACCGTTCAGCAGGCGGCTTTTGCAGGAGGCAATCAAGCAGGAAGAAATGGAAGGTATACCTTCAACATGATTTTGTATATGAAGAATCTCAAGTCTACCGGCACCTACGATAACACTTCGCTCTACCTGAGCTCGGTGTTTCCTGGCACGGCTAGCACCTTCAGCACATTTAATACTGCATTTATCGCCGTCGAAAATGCAAGACCCAAAATAAAATTGAATATATTGTACACTAAATTTAGATAATTTATGAATAAGAAAAATTGGCTATTGTTAATCTTAGCCTGCACTATTGCTTTTACATCGTTCAACTCGTGCAAGAAGGATAATGATGAGGATACTACCGATACGGGACCAACGGAATGGGTAAGATCGATTGTTTTCAAAAACGATCCTAGAAATGGGGCAGCTTCTTTCACTATTGGCAACGAAGCTTACGTGGTAGGTGGATTTGTCAGAAATGAAGGTGTCGTTAATGATGGTTCCAGTTTTAATGGTTCGACATGGACTGACATTACTGATTTCCCTGGCGAAGCCCGCCAAATGGCCGTAGGATTTTCGATCAACGGAAAAGGTTATGTTGGTACAGGATCTACAGGTTCCGAAGATCTTGATGACTTCTATAGTTACGATCCAGCAACCAAGGTATGGACTGCTATCGCTCCTTTCCCAGGCCGAGCTCGCTATGGCGCTGTAGCCTTCACTTTAGGTAACTTTGCTTATGTTGGGTTAGGATCAACTCGCACAGATGCTAAGTTTAGCGATTTTTACCGCTACGATCCTGCGACGAACACATGGTCAGAAATCTCTGTTCCTTTTAAATACAAGAAAGCGTTTGCCTTTGCGTTCGTTATTGGCGACAGAGCTTACGTAGGCGGTGGATATGCAAACAGCTCCAGCTTACCTGAAGATTTCTACTCCTTTGATGGAACAAACTGGACAGCTCTTGCTGATTTGAACCGTAATGACGATACCTATACATACGATGCAAGAAAATACAATGCTAGTGCATTTGTTGTAGGCAATGCAGGTTATGTGGTTAGCGGTCGCAGCGGATCTAGCATCACCAGTACAGTATGGAAATATGAGCCTGCATCTGACTCTTGGACAGACAAGCATCAAGCACTTCCTGCAGACGCTCGTGAAAAAGCAGTAGGATTCGCCTTAAACGGAAAAGGATATATCACAACTGGATTGAATGGTGCATTCATCTTTGATAACACCTGGGAATTTACACAAGTACGTTAATCGTTCAACGATTTATCATACCACAAAAAAAGCGGACGAAAGTCCGCTTTTTTTGTGCCTTTACCTAACGTATAGAAGATAGGAGAAGAACTCCAGCGCTTTAAGGATTTCGATCTCGCTAACTAAGCAAAACAATCTTCCAATTATCAAAAGCAGAACCATTACCGCCAGCCCATTTCATGAAAGAGAATGAATGTACTACACATATACTTCGCTAAAAATCGTTATCCCACGGCTAAGCACGTATCGATCCGAACAACAGGTAACAAGCTAGAAAAAATAAGCATCAAAAAAGGCTACACGTGTTATAGTGTAGCCTTCCGTAGTATTAACTGGATAGATTGAAAACTAGATCAATCCCTTTTTGTCTAACAATTCTGCGATTTGAACAGCATTGGTAGCAGCACCTTTACGAAGGTTATCTGCAACAACCCAAAGATTCAAGGTATTATCTTGAGACTCGTCCCGACGGATACGACCAACAAGAACTTCATCTTTACCATGCGCATCCTTCGGCATCGGGTATTTAAGATTCGCCGGATCATCTACAACAATTACCCCTTCTTGTTCTGATAAAAGAGCACGTACGGTATCTAGATCAAAATCGTTCTCAAATTCGATATTGACCGATTCCGAGTGACCACCCATCACAGGGATACGAACGGTTGTTGCCGTGACGCGAATGCTATCATCGCCCATAATCTTATTCGTTTCCTTGATCATCTTCATTTCCTCTTTTGTATAACCATTTTCTTGGAATACATCGATATGCGGAATGACATTTAAATCGATTTGATAAGGGTATGCCTTTTCGCCTTCTTTTCCAGCGCGCTCATCCATTAATTGTGTAACAGCCTTCACACCTGTCCCCGTAACGGATTGGTATGTTGAAACAACAACACGCTTAATCTTATACTTTTCGTGCAAAGGTTTTAGTACGACCACCATTTGTATGGTCGAACAATTCGGATTGGCAATAATCTTGTCGTCAGCCGTCAACACATCACCGTTAACTTCTGGCACAACAAGCTTCTTTGTTGGATCCATCCGCCAAGCAGATGAATTATCTACCACGGTAATTCCTGCCTCTGCATAAAGGGGGGCAAATTCAGTAGATGTGCCGCCTCCAGCAGAAAACAAAGCCACTTGTGGTTTTAGTGCAATAGCTTCGGCTGGTGTCACGACCTTATACTTCTTTCCCTTAAACTCGATTTCCTTACCCTTGCTCTTCTCAGATGCTACAGGAATCAATTCTGTTACCGGGAAATTACGTTCTGCTAAAACGGTCAAGATCTCTGACCCAACAAGGCCTGTTGCGCCTACTACTGCAACTTTCATAGTTAAATTTGTTTTGTTTGTATGTGAATGATTAAATTTTTTGTAAATTTATTTCAAGGAACCAAACATACGAAATAAGCTGCTCCTTTTATAATTTATTATGTAAAATTTATCAAAAGCTTCGCCCGAACTTTTTTAAATTCTATAAAAACATGCTCAATTCAATAAAAATCAAACAAAAATGTTTGTTAATTTTTTCAATATTATCAATATTGGATGGATACGCACAAACAGGCTTAGTTGTATCGGAACTGATGGTTCACCCCCTAAGTAATGCTGTGTTTACAAATGAGTACATAGAACTTTATAATAATGGTACGCAGGTTATTGCACTTGAAGATTACACGCTACAGGTCGCCAACACCTCCATTCGACTTGGGAACTACTACTTGGCGCCTCGACAATATATCCTACTGGTGGCAGCCAGCGCCGCACCGCATTTCGAACGATACGGTAATGTCATGCCCATACAAACTTGGCGCATATTGAACAACATCAACGGAACCGTTAGTTTATTGAATAAGGAGCAAATGGTCGTCGACCACGTCTCGTATAGCAACAACTGGTATGGAAACCCGCAAAAAAGAAATGGTGGATGGAGCCTTGAACGCATTAATCCCAATCTTCCGTGTAACAACGGCAACACCTGGAGGGCTTCCGAAGCAGCAAACGGTGGCACGCCCGCGCAACAAAATTCTATTTGGGACGAGCGTTACGTGCCTACTATTAGGCTTACTGTTCAAGAGATCAACGACGAAAGCATTGTATTTGGTGTCTTTCCTTCCGTCGCAGACGTTTCCTTCGGTCAACATAGCGAAATTACGGTCGAAACCGTCGACCTTTCCATAGCCCGTTACGAGCTCGGCACAGAAAGCCTCACCTTGTACACATCCGCAGCGTTGACATGGGACACACCTATCGCTATACACTTTCGCGACATCCGCTATTGCGGACAATCTCAAACGGTATCGATCTCGCTCTTCCGCTCGTCTACGAGCCTTTACAACGATCTCGTCATAAACGAAGTTCTCTTCAATCCGAAAGTCAACGGTGTAGATTTTGTCGAGCTCTACAATCGGTCAAACAAAACCATCAACCTTCGCGGATGGCGGATTGGAAACCGGGTAATCAGTACGGAAGACCTGCTTATGGAACCTGACGACTATCGAGTGCTAAGCAGCTC
Source organism: Sphingobacterium bambusae (assembly GCF_033955345.1). Classification (NCBI taxonomy): domain Bacteria; kingdom Pseudomonadati; phylum Bacteroidota; class Sphingobacteriia; order Sphingobacteriales; family Sphingobacteriaceae; genus Sphingobacterium; species Sphingobacterium bambusae. The sequence continues at coordinate 2,990,094 of NZ_CP138332.1, read as the reverse complement.
ACCGCAACGCGTGCAGGAAGATTATCCAAATGCGGTAAGCGAAAACTTTATCGCCATGCAAAGCTTACCAGCGTACCCCAATGAACGTGGTATAGTCTTATTATACGATCAACAACGGCTAATCGATAGCCTCTTCTATCAAAGCAGTATGCATCAACCTTTTTTGGCGGATGTCAAAGGCATCTCTTTGGAAAGACAATCCAGTGAAGAAGACACCAACAGCAAAGGAAATTTCAGTTCAGCATCCACTTTGGTGGGAGGCGCAACGCCCGGATATCGAAATTCGACCGATGTGGAAAAAAAAGTGGAAAAAAATTCGTGGTGGCTCGATCGAAAAACCTTTACTCCAAGTGGTAATGGATCGGAAAGCATACTTGTTTTTAATTACGCATTTTCGGAACGTAATCCGATGTTAAACCTGACAATTTACGATAGCAATGGAAGAGTAGTCAACCGATTGATTCGCAACAAAAGTGCAGGTTTGGCTGGCGAAGTCATCTGGGATGGGCGGAATGAACAGGGAGCGCTATGCCCCTCTGGCATCTATATCTATCAATCCGAAATACACACATCAGAAGGTCATTATCAACAGTTTAAAGGCAGCTTTGTATTAATCAACGCAGGGAAATAGTATGTGCAGTTGCGCAAAAAATGACCTATCTTTGCAGCAATGAAAGAGCGTATTATTATGATTGGGGCAAATGGTCAAATCGGATCAGAATTGGCTGCTGCCCTCCGCCAAAAATTTGGCAACGAAAATGTCATCACTTCTGATATTAGGGAGCCTAACAATCGCAAAGAAGGTGAGATTTTCGAAACAATTAATGTATTGGACAAGGAAGCCCTAAAAGCCCTGTTTGAAAAATATAAACCCACACAGATCTATCTGCTTGCTGCCATGTTATCGGCCACTGGTGAGCAGTATCCTCAAAAAGCATGGGATTTAAACATGAATGGCCTCTTACACGTCTTGGATCTGGCTTTGGAACTAGGCATTAACAAGATATTTTGGCCAAGCTCCATTGCCGTTTTCGGTCCCCATTCACCCAAGAAAGATACGGATCAATACTGCATCATGGATCCGACAAGTATCTATGGTATCAGTAAATTAGCTGGAGAGCGCCTATGTGAATATTACCACAACCGATATGGCCTTGACATCCGTAGCATCCGTTATCCGGGCATCATCTCTTGGAAAACAGCCCCTGGGGGAGGCACCACGGACTATGCTGTACACATCTTTTTCGAAGCTTTAAAACAGGGTAAATATGCGTCTTTCCTCTCAGCAGAAACAGAATTACCCATGCTATACATGGAAGACGCCGTTCGTGGCACAATCGCCTTGATGGATGCGCCAGCTGAGCAGATCAGCATACGCTCCAGTTATAATTTGGCTGGTCTATCTTTTACACCGGCTCAAATTGCGGAAGAAATTAAAAAAATTCTTCCTAATTTTGAGATGTCCTATGTCGAAAATGATCCCCGGCAAGCTATCGCCAACTCTTGGCCAGCCAGTATCGATGACGCTTACGCACGTAACGATTGGGGATGGAAACCAGATTTTGATCTGGCAGCCATGACAAAAGACATGATTGAAAACCTCAAAAGAGCATTATAAAACATGGGTAGAGCCTTTGAATTCAGAAAAGAAAGAAAATTTAAACGCTGGGCCAAAATGGCCGTACAGTTTACACGTTTAGGAAAAGAAATCGCGATGGCCGTAAAAGAGGGCGGCCCTCACCCCGAGAACAATTCACGTCTACGTACAGCTGTACAGAATGCGAAGGCGGTGAACATGCCGAAAGACCGTGTCGAAGCAGCCATCAAACGCGCTTCCGAGAAAGACGCCAAAGGTTATGAAGAATATGTATATGAAGGATACGGCCCGCATGGGGTTCCCGTGTTGATTGAAACAGCAACGGACAACACGAATCGTACTGTTGCTAACATCAGAAGCTACTTCACGAAAGCTGGAGGTTCCCTTGGCAAAACCGGTTCATTAGATTTTATTTTCCAACGAAAATCTGTCTTTCGCTTTAACGCGTCCGAAGAGACAGATGTAGAAGAACTAGAATTGGAGCTGATTGATGGAGGATTGGAAGAGCTTTATGTGGAGGCAGATGAAGAAGGCAATGATGTTGTTGTCGTCCAAACATCTTTTGAAGATTTCGGGAATATGCAAAACCTACTTGAGGAAAAAGGCATTGAAGTGAAATCGGCAAAGCTAGAGCGTATTGCTTTATCGAATACCAGCATCAATGAGGAGCAGGCTGCTGAGGTCTTGAAAATGATCGATAAAATCGAAGAAGATGACGATGTACAGGCCGTTTACCACAATATGGATTAGCGCCCCTGCTACGGGACAAAATAAGAGGAAGAGGGCGTAAGCCCTTTTCTTGTATAGGAAGCAATTTATTTCAGTGCCCCTTCAATCTTACCTTTATCGCTATTACCCTATAAAATACATATGGGATTTTGGTAATATTTATTAAATTTAGCGCTTGGAGATGACGACATTTGAGGATTTTTTCGCGAAAAAGAAAATTGACATTTCGCTTTTGAGAAACGAGGAACACTCTTTATATGAAGAGTTCAGGGTTCACTATGCCCAAATGGGTGAAAAAAGCTTCGATCATACCAAGAAATTTTGGTTTAATAAACTACGCAAAAAGTACCTTTTGGTAGATGTTGAAGTGGAAAAACAAGCAGCAACGACTATTTCTGCCAAAGAAACGGTACAGCCTGCTTCACCTCCAACAGAAATATCGAAAAAGCCCGCCGGTTTTAAACCTCGTTTTAAAACAACGGTCGCACCATCCACGAATGTGGAAGAACAGGCTGGCAATGCTCCGGAAATCGTTCCTGCGACACAGAGCAGTACCTCTGAAGCACCTAAAGCAGAAACGGAAGACGCTCAGGCAGCTAAACCAAGTGGCTTTAAGCCACGTTTTAAAGCAGGTGTAACAAAACCTGCAGCTACCGAACAAGCCGCACAGGAAGAAGCACCAACGGAACAACCAAAGGCCGAGACAGAACCTGAACAGCCACAAGCAAACAAACCTGCTGGCTTCAAGCCGCGTTTCAAAGCAGGCGTAACAAAGCCTGCAGCTACCGAACAATCCGCACAGGAAGAAGCACCAACGGAACAACCAAAGGCCGAGACAGAACCTGAACAGCCACAAGCAAACAAACCTGCTGGCTTCAAGCCGCGTTTCAAAGCAGGCGTAACAAAGCCTGCAACTACCGAACAATCCGTACAGGAAGAAGCGCCAACGGAACAACCAAAGGCCGAGACAGAACCTGAACAGCCACAAGCAAACAAACCTGCTGGCTTTAAGCCGCGTTTTAAAGCAGGTGTAACAAAACCTGCAACTACCGAACAAGCCGCGCAGGAAGAAGCCCCAGCGGAACAAGCAAAGGCCGAGACAGGACCTGAACAGCCACAAGCAAACAAACCTGCTGGCTTTAAGCCGCGTTTCAAAGCAGGCGTAACGAAAAATAAACCAACTGATGAAAATCAGTCAGAATAATATGGAAATAGCTATCAACAATTAATCGATTGAATTATGTTAAAGGAAGAAAGACAAGCCTATATCATCCACCAGATAAACTTACATAACAAGGTATTATCATCTGACTTGAGCGTGCAGCTCAACGTATCGGAAGATACTATAAGAAGAGACCTCAATGAATTAGCTGAAAATGGGCAAGTATTGAAGGTATATGGCGGAGCCTTGTCCAAATCCTTTCAATTTCCTTTTCAGGAAGGAAACGTTTATGCTAAAGAGTCGAAGAAAGATATCGCGAAAAAAGCTATTTCATTGATAAAAAATGGGATGACAGTTTTGGTTGGCGGCGGAACGACAATGATTGAGTTGGCACGGCTCGTACCCAACGACATACAATGTACATTCTTCACGATCAGCCCTTTGGTTGCTCTTGAGCTCGCAGAAAAAGAAAACATCGATGTCATATTAGTTGGCGGAAAATTATCAAGAAACACCAACATTGTCACCGGTGCACAGGTCATCAATGAACTATCTGACTTGCGCGTAGACCTTTGTCTATTGGGCACCAACAGTCTTTCACTGGATGAAGGTATTACCGATTCGGACTGGGAAGTTGTACAAATAAAGCGCGCGATGATCAAATGTTCTAAGAACTTAGCGATTTTGAGCATCACAGAGAAGCTAAATTCCAACCAAAAAATGCGGGTTGCGCCATTGCGCGACGTGTCTTATCTGGTAACGGACCTTGATCCTACACATCCGAAATTAAGAGAATTTGCCAAGCAGATAGAGGTCATCTAACTATTTGCTTTTATGCAACTTTTGGATCGCCCGTCGAACGATCCAAAAGTTGCTTTCAATCTCCATATTGTGCCACAGAAGACTATAATCGACCTCTCGATTAAAAAACAGTCGCTTTACGTGCTTGGCCAGCGCTTTCAATGAATAACGAGCAAGCCCATTAAATGGCTTCGCATAGTAGTTTTTATGATGCTGTTCCCACTGATCTATTGCAACACGATCTACATACTTTTGATAAGCTTCTGCATCCATTAATTTCCTGTCCAGCTGTTCCAACCATTGCTGTATCTCCGCTTTTGGCTTGATCGACAACATATTTCCCTGTTTCGATACGAGCAGTAAATCTGCAATTTGTATCTCCCCATTATCGACTACCAGCTGCAGGACTCCTCCAGTATTCCACATTTCCGAGTCCGAAATACCATCGAAGTAAAAATTGCCAAGGCTATAAAAAATAGATTTACCCTTATAGACCTCTCGCCCCTGCACCACATGTGGGTGATGTGCAATAACGACATCCGCCCCTTGATCGATCAGCTGCCGATAACGTTCCCGCCATTCGGGAATCGGCACATCGACCATTTCTACGCCAGCATGCACTTGCACGATCAAGGTATCGACCTGCATTTTATAAGTAGCAAGATCTCGATCTACTCGCGGACTGTTGACCCAAGCATGCCCGTATTCCCGATCGCCGTTAAGTGCACCAAAACCGTTCTCGCCATAGGCAACAAATCCATAACGAATGCCATCCAATTCCTTTACCAACATACCGTAAGCCTCTTCTTCTGTCCCCACGCCAAATACATCCGCACCAAAAGCCTGCATCGTATGTTGTAAAGCCATATCTCCATAATCCAGAATATGATTATTGGCCATCGCAAACAGATCGAACCCCAAATTACGTAACAAAGGAGCCGCGTCAGCACGCTGATTCACCAAAGGACCAGTCTTTTTTACCGCAGCACCGAATCCAGCCAAAGGAGCCTCTACGTTACAACAGCAAAAATCTTGATCTTCTATCAACGCTTGCAGTTCCTCAGAAAACATTGGTGCCGATTGCAGTACGACATCGCCCACGAAAAGTAATTTATGACGCATTCCGTTTCTTTAACATGATTTCTATAGGTTTCAACGTGATGTATGCGAAATATGCACGAAGGAGCCCATTTTTAAACCCTAGCCTCTTCAACACCTCTTTCACTTTAGGGGTATGCATTAGTCTTTGGAATAGTTTTTCCTTAGCGCCAATCGTCGCCACTCTGCTGTTGATCCAATCCAGATAGACCGGTTTAATCACCTCGCGTAAGATATTTATATCCAGCGGTTCTAAAGGATGGTGAAGCAAGGCATGATAGTTTAACGAATTTTGATAGGTATAATTATGCTTCTCTTCTTCGAAAAGTACCCCGTTCTTTCTAAAGAAATCCCGTTGCCATTGCCGGTCAGCTTTCCTTTCGGCCGGAAGATTCAGCATCGCCAAGGCGATATCTTCATCTAAGAAAGGCGAGTAGCCCGGAAAACCGTATGCTGCTGGCACTTTGATCAAGTACTGCAAGAGCATCATTTTCGTTCGCATAGCCGTAATAATACGATACTCCGGTTGCTGAAGCGCTATTTTTTGTTCTTCAAAGATTGGTTCTACCAACGAACGATAATCCACACCAGTTGCTAAGGCCGCATCGGCACTCATTCCATGTGTATAGCCCAGCTTCAGGTAAGAATCGGCATCAGGCACAGCAGGCACATTCACCGCTCCTGCCCAAGCATCTCCGATTATTCCGCTCAATAAGTGCAGCTTCATATGGCTTTCCCGCTTTGCAATGACCTCGTAAAACTCCATATGGTAGGTACCCGAGGCTCCTACGGAAGGTCCGAAAAGTCCATACCAATCGTTCATATAGCTGTTGAAGGTACCAAGATCTACCTGATCCCAAAATACACCCAACCGCTCGGAAAGAGTCTGTGCGTAGACAGTCTCACGAGACATATGTTGATTAAAGGAAGTGCCATAGGTGTATGCATGAATTCTTTGTTTATCCTGCAACAACACATTCATCAGGCGCGAATCAAACCCACCGCTTGTTGGGATCAGCACGTCTTCGGAAAAGCCCGCAGCCCAGTGATTGATCGCTCCAGAAATTTTACCCAAAACATCATCTTCATGACTTCTGATGCCAATTCTTTTCGCAACCCGATCGTCTTCCTTTCGGATATAGAGCTTGCCATTTTCTTCATGGAGCACTTCGTTGGAAAGCAAATAACGGACATGCTTGACGGGAGTATGCCCAAAAACACTATATCCATAATCCAAATATGCCGATAGGCCTTCCATATCGATCTCCAAGTTACCGTAATCGATAACTTTATCTATCGACGTGCTATATCTATTATTTTTTAGATTGTAAAAAATAGTCTCGTAACCTACCCAATGGCCTCTTGCAACTTCCATCTTATTGTTTCGCTAATTTACTCTTTAACATCTGTAACAATTCAATCCATATTTCGTTTTTGCTCAGTTGGCTACATAGAAGGTATATCCCAGCAAACAAGATTGTTTGTAGGGCAAGCAATAGTAGCTCTGGCAAGTCCACAAAGTAGTAAGCAAAAAAGAAAGCTCCAACAAAAGCTAACAGACTGCTTAAAAAAGTACCCGACAGATCTTTCATCTGCAGCATAAAGGAGTAACCATATATTTTACCGCTCAAGATCGCACTAACGACAAAGAAAATCAGCCGCACTGCTATCTGCCCATATATAATCGCTAAGATTCCCTGTTTATAGGTCGCAATTAAAAGTCCCACGGCTAAAATAATCTTAATTAATTCCAACCATAAGGTGTACGTGGATTTGCCTTTAATATTCAAAAAATTGACGTTGAGATCGGTCAGGGAAATAAAAATCCCACCAAAACAAAGCAGTTGGAAATACGGTATAGAGTTTTCCCAAGTGTCCGTCAGGAAGAAGACGAAAGCCGGTCGAGCAACGGCAACCGCCAATAGACTAACGGGGAACAAAATAAATCCCAACGTTTTCATTGACTTTCGGCAGGCATTTAAGAAGCGGGGGTAGTCATTTTGGATCGGCGCCAAGGTGGACAAGGTTGTTCCCTGAATAATGGAAGATATCATCAAATTAGACGTTTCTCCCCACTTATTCGCCTGAAAGTAAAAGCCTGCTTGCCGAAGGGGGAAGTGCTTCACGATAAAAGCGTAATAACTATCGGAAAACACTTTCCTCAACATGCTTCCCGCCATGAAGGACAGCGAAAACTGCAGGTGTCTTCGCAAAACTTTTCTAGAAAAAGACAGATCCAATCGCCAATCGCCCCATATCCATAACATAATTGTTCGAAAAGACGAATACAGCAACGATTGCAACAAGATTGCCCAAACACCAAATCCAGTCATCGCCAATACAATGACCGAAGATCCGGAAAAAACTACTGCGAGGACATTGATTCGTGCAGTTTCTTTAAACGCGAACTTTTTCAACAGCTTAACATACTGCACGATTCCCATGGAATGTATGATGAGCTGAAGAAACAAAACCCGGGCATAAATCGTCAATCCTTCAATACCATTAAAACGCTCGATGTAAGGAGCCGTAAAAAAAAGGATACCATATAGCGATATACTCACCACCAAATTGAACACGAACATGCTGGAATAGTCTCTTTCATCTACTTCTGGAGAGCGAACCAACGAGGTCGCCAATCCGCTATCTACAAACGTGGTAGCTATAGTCGTAAAAATGGCTAAAGCTGTCATCACGCCGAAATCGTCAGGACTGAGCGCTCTCGCCGTTATAATGCCCACAATAGTGGCCACCAACTGAAAACCAAAGCGATCGATCGTGTTCCAGAATAATCCCTTCAGCGTATTTTGTTTGGCATTTTCGCTCATGAAACCTTTTAAAACAACAAAGTTAGCAAACATATCCAAGGGAAACAGAGAAAAAGAGGCAAAAAGGAACCAAAACTGGAATTACTTTATATCTTTGATTTTTAGGAATGATTGTAATGCGATGCTAGCACCTATTGTCTTATTTGTCTACAACCGGCCCAAACACACCAGAAAAACGCTGGTCGCGTTGGAGAAGAACCTCTTGGCGGCGCAATCCCTTCTTTACATTATTGCGGATGCCCCTAAGAATGCTGATGCCGTAGAGGCGGTCAACGAAGTACGTTCCATTATCCGAGAACCTTGGAATTTCAAACATATTACCATCATGGAGCGCAGCCGCAACTGGGGGTTGGCAGATAACGTAATCGATGGCGTAACAAAGATCATCGATGAACATGGACAGATCATTGTATTGGAAGATGACCTAGAAACATCTCCTTACGCGCTGAACTATTTCAATGATGCGCTTACGCGCTACCAAGATGAAGAACGTGTGATGGAAATCAGCGGCTATATGTACCCGGTACAACACCCGAAACGACTGCCAAAATCATTCTTCTTCCGGGTTGCCAATAGTTGGGGCTGGGCAACCTGGAAACGCGCTTGGGATAAATTCAATCCAGACATAAATCAACTTACCAAAGACTTTAGCCGATCGGACATCAAGCGATTCAGCATAGATGGTAGCGAAAATTTTTGGAAACAGGTGAAGGCTTTTAAAGCTGGTACGATAAACTCTTGGGCAATCCGATGGTACCTCTCTGTTTTTCGCGCCGAAGGACTTGTCCTTTACTCGCGTGAATCTATGGTGCAAAATATTGGCACCGACGGTTCGGGCACACACTCTGACCTAGACAACGTCTATCAGGTACAGCTTGCCCAGAGCAAAATCAAGTATTTTCCGGCAGAAATAGAAGAAAACAAGAAAGCTTACGAGGCCATCAAGCAGTTTTATGCAACCCGAAAAGGATCCTTACCCGAAAGATTGCTCCGTTACATCCACAAGCATTGGCAGAAGCGATTTGGCAAGAACTAAGCGCGCTGCAGATCTTCGAACACCATCGTGCGTATCGTTTTGGCGATCAACCGATAACCGGCATCGACCATAAATCGATAGATCTCGGAATCGTCAAGCTGTAACAAATCAACGGCATCTTCTACCAATACAAATTTCGGCCGATACCGCTTCCAGTCGTTAGACTGTAGCACAATGAGATCAAAACCTTCTGCATCAATAGTCAAGAAATCTATCTTCTGCCCCTTCGGAAGATGGGTATCCAACACTTCGGAAAGAGGCAACGTTTTCACCGGGATGGTCTTAAGCAAATGATACCGCGCATGCGTGTGGTCTCGCGCTTCCGACAATTCTTTTGAGAAACCATTCAAGGCAGGCTCGTTAAAGCAATAATAGGTGAGCTCCTGCGGACTATCACTGATACCGATATTTAAATTGACATCCCGACGTCGAAAAAAACGGAATAGACCCAAAACCTGCGGCGAAGGTTCAATGTTTATGCCGCGCCAACCTTGGTTATAAAAATACTTAGTATTAGAAAAACGGTAAGGATGATGCGCACCTACGTCCACATAGTAGCCCTTATAGCGCTTCACATTTTCATAGAAACTACGAATAATCATGTCCTCACCATCTTGCGAATACGAGCGCGAATGAAAAAATTTATCGATCGGAATATATTTAAGTATCGTCTTTTTCAGCGAAACCATAGCGTTGGTTATCAAGTTAAATTGGACATCAAATTAGTACTATTTTTTGATATACACCAACAAATCCGCATTGATTTCACACATTTTTAACGCTTTACAGAATTAATGCATCCTATTACTATCCTTGTTTGCTTATTCGTATTTTTGTAAACAATCACATTTAAATGACAACATTTAAGCCCACGATATCGATCATCACCATCGTATACAACAATGTACGCGACCTAGAGTTCACGCTTCAATCGGTCGCTACACAAACCTACAAGCAGGTGGAATATATCGTGATCGACGGTGGATCTACAGATGGCACTTTGGATCTGATCGACCGTTATCGCACACATATCGATGTGCTCGTTTCGGAAAGGGACAAGGGCATTTATGATGCTATGAACAAAGGGCTAAAAAAAGCAAGTGGCGACTATGTTCTGTTTCTTAATTCTGGGGATGAGCTCTACGACAGCCAAACCTTGGAAGACATCTTTTCCTTGGGTATCGATGCAGACATTTTCTATGGGGAGACAAAATTGGTTGACGAAGACCGTCTTATCATCGGCGATCGCCGGCATAAAGTGCCCGCCACGTTCAATTGGAAGTCTTTCCGATACGGCATGAACGTATGCCATCAAGCCATTTATATCAAGCGGAGCTTGGCCGCACCTTATGACACACAATACCAACTCAGTTCGGACATCGATTGGATCATAAAGGCTGCAAAAAAGGCAAATAAAACCGTCAACGTCGAGCGATATGTAGCAAAATACCTCGTTGGGGGAACCTCGCAAAAACGGCATCGGCAGAGCTTGCAGGAACGCTATGCCATACTAAAAAAATACTACGGCACGCTACCGAATATAATCAATCACGGGGTCATCGCACTCCGCTTATTGCTACACCGTCTAAAGCATGGAAAAACAAGAGATTAATCCACTAGATCCGAGCTTACTGGTCGAGCTCGCAAATACAAAGATGCCATTTGGCAAATATGAAGGTTGGCTGTTGTGTCGACTCCCCGAACCTTATCTTGTTTGGTATAGACAAAAGGGATTTCCCAAGGGGAAGTTAGGTATGCAGTTAGCAACACTATATGAAATCAAAATGAATGGGTTGACCTATCTTTTGACACCATTGATCAAAAAGTGACGAGCATCAAATGAGAACTGCTTTTTTTCCGTAACTTTGCACCAATAAATTTTAAACACATTAAACGCCGTTTGCAGCGGTATCAATGCATATGAGTAATTATCAAACACTGCTGTACTATTGTTACAGCCCTATCGAGCATGCCGAAGATTTCGCGGCCAAACACTTGGAATTTTGTCAGTCCCTAGGCCTTGTAGGCCGGATTATCGTCGCCGAAGAAGGCTTGAACGGCACCGTATCAGGCACAGCGGAAGCTTGTAAGCAGTATATGGATACGGTTCATGCTGATGCACGTTTTGCGAAGACTGAATTTAAGATAGACGATGTTGAGGAGCCCTCTTTCATAAAGATGCACTGTCGTTACAAGCCAGAAATCGTACATTCAGGTCTGCGGAATCCGGAGATCATCGATCCCAACATACAAACGGGGAAACATCTGGAGCCCACCGAGTTCATGGAAATGAAAGATCAGGAAGATGTCGTCATCCTAGACGTCCGCTCCAACTATGAACATAGTGTGGGTCGTTTCAAGAACGCAGTAACCTTGGACATTGATAATTTCAGAGAATTTCCGGAGAAAGTAAAGGAACTAGAACAGTATAAAGGTAAAAAGATCCTCACCTATTGCACAGGGGGCATTAAATGCGAAAAAGCTTCCGCGCTACTCTTAAAAGAAGGTTTTGAAGATGTTTACCAGCTCCATGGAGGTATCATTAAATACGGAAAAGAGGCTGGTGGTAAAGATTTTGACGGGAAGTGCTACGTTTTCGACAACCGCGTTACGGTCGATGTAAATGCTGTCAACCCTACGGTGGTTTCAACCTGCAAAAATTGCGGCAAAGTAACCCCAAAAATGATCAACTGCGCAAACCCTGATTGTAACGAACACTTCACCCAGTGTGATGAATGTGGATGGGAACTGTCTGGATGTTGTTCAACGACCTGTATGGAGCACCCTCGTAAAAGGGAGTATGACGGAACAGGCTATTACATCAAAGTACCGCAGCCGGTCAACTACGAGAAGATTAGCAAAAGGAAACACAAAAATTTCCCACCGAAGGAAACGGTGTAAAAAATAGAAAAAGGGCGATGTTTTATTATTCATCGCCCTTTATTTTATACTACCAGCGCCACTCGCCAGATACCGTAAGCGGCACCTTTAGTCCATATCGTTCCAAATAAGCAGGAACTTCTTGGTCTTTCAGTCGTAATGCTGGGATATGAGCCGTTTGCGCCAAGCTATAGGCCAGCGCGGTGCCGAGCTTCACCGTTTGCTCCAGACCCGCCTTATCCACTAAACTGAAGACATCATTGTCGGAATGATAATAAGCGCCGGCATTATTAGGAAGGATCCCGCCAGCACCGCCACCATATGGAATACCCGCTAGCATAAAAGGCTGATGATCGCTATGTAGCCCTGCGCCGATATTATTCTTGCCCTTAAATGTACTGTCGGCAGACTGCAATTGAACCAACCAGTCGCGATACAGATTTTGCATCTCTTCGCGAGAGCTGTGAAAGGCCGTCGGCGCATTGGTCATATCGAAGTTCAACATAAAAGCCACTTCGTCTATACTACCAGTTGCTTCTGCTGCTGCAACATAGGCCTTCGAGCCTAAGAGACCTTGTTCTTCACCCATAAACAGGACAAACTCGACAGTCCGCTTAGGTTTTATACGAAGACGTTTTAACGTTCTCGCCATATCGATCACCGCAAAGGAACCTATACCATTATCAATGGCTCCGGTAGCCAAGTCCCACGAATCTAAATGCCCACCAACGACAATTTTTTCTTTACTCTTGCCTTTTAAGGTAGCAATCACATTACGGGCGCTAACGCGCGAGGATTCATTTTCCATATCTATGGTCGCAATGGGGCGTTCGCCTTTTTCCAGCTGTTGTTTGATGGCCATCCCATCCTCGTAACCGATACATGCGGCAGGAATTTTGATCAGATCTCCTGTAATGGAAGCCGTTCCGGTTAAAAGCACGCCTTGGGGCACCGAGTTAATAAAAATGATACCATCAGCACCATGCTGCATAGCGATGGCAGTCTTCTCAGAACGATGAAGATTCTTTGTTCCTTCTGGCGATCCCGGTAAAATATGTAAATAAACCAACACCGTCTTGCCGTTCACATCTTTACCAACATAATCTTCTTCTAGTCCGTTACCTAGATCGATCAAAGGCGATTTGCTGTGTGCAGCAATTGGAGAATGCGCTAACGCGACAGATTTAATCGTTTGCCCGCCGATATCGATGGCCAGCGACTTCCTGCTCCATGACACCATCTCGAAAGGTTGGAAGCGTACATCGTATCCGTAGGATTTCAAGAGGTCAAAAGCAAACTGCTCAGCTCTTTTCCCATGTTCCGACCCTGTCAGGCGGTGCCCTAGCTCTTCCGTCGCTTGTTTTAAATTAGAATAGGCCTGCGAGTGTGCATTCACTTCGGTGATGATTTTGGTGTATACACTTCCAAACTGTTCCTGTGCAAAACCTTGCATACTAAATATAAGAAGTAAAACTATTAATGAAATTTTCATACAGACAAGCTATAAAAAAGCCTCGATAAATTCGAGGCTCTTAGGTAATATTTATGCGATCGTTGCGGCGGAAGTTTGTGCCGAACGGTCTACTTTTTTCACGAGACCTTGCAACACGTTTCCTGGACCAACTTCGACAAATGCTTCAGCACCATCTGCCAGCATATGCTGTACCGTTTGTGTCCAACGGACGGCTCCAGTTAATTGTGCGATAAGATTTGCTTTAATGTCTGCAGGTTCCGTATAGGCTTTTGCATCGACATTTTGGTAGATAGGACATACAGGAGCTTTGATCTCTGTAGCTTCAATAGCCGCCTGTAGCTCCAATTTTGCGGGTTCCATCAAGGGTGAGTGAAATGCTCCACCAACATTTAGCTTTAGCGCGCGCTTAGCTCCTGCTTCTGTCAATAGTGCACATGCCTTGTCCACACCTTCGATACTACCTGAAATCACCAATTGCCCCGGACAATTGTAATTTGCGGCCACCACCACATCTTCGATTTGTGCACATATCTTTTCAACAGTTTCATCATCCAAACCTAGGATGGCTGCCATCGTCGAAGGCTGTGCTTCACAGGCTTTCTGCATAGCATTTGCACGTTGCGCAACTAACTTAAGACCATCTTCAAAAGAGAGCGCACCAGCAGAAACCAAGGCCGAAAATTCACCTAAAGAATGTCCCGCCACCATGGCTGGCTGGAAGCTTTCGCCCAAGGCCTTTGCCAAGATCACCGAATGCAGAAATATCGCTGGCTGCGTTACCTTAGTCTGTTTGAGATCTTCATCAGTACCGGCAAACATAATATCCGTGATGCGAAAACCTAAAATATCGTTCGCTTGTTCAAACAACGCTTTCGACGCTTCATTTAGATTATACAAGTCTTGCCCCATTCCAACAAATTGAGCTCCTTGGCCAGGAAAAATATAAGCTGTTTTCATTAAAAATAATTATGGTGTACGATGAGCCGCTAGGCTCTAATTAAAAATCAAAATTAAACAATTAAAATCTTAAAAGAACATGCTACAACAATCAGTCTTCCGGAACAAAGGCCAACGATGTTAAGCCGCTCGGGTCGAAGATATCCTGCGAAATGTTCAGTAAATCTGCCGTAGACACTTCATCAATTTTTTCGAATACTTCTTGTAAGGAAATAACACGATCATAGTCCATTACATTTTTGGTTACGGCAATTATCATACTCATGCGTCCCTCTTCTGCAAGGGCAATCTGTCCCTTAAATTTATGCTTAGCCTTCCGCAACTGTCCCTCGGTAACGCCCTTCTCCCTCAACTTATCCAATTCTCGGAAAACCAATTTTTTTGCTCGTTTTACTTTCTCTTCGTCTGTTCCGAAATAAATTGTAAACAATCCCGCGTCGGAAAAAACGGTATAGTTGGACTCAATAGTATAAGCAATACCGTGCTTTTCGCGGATAGATAAATTAAGGATCGAGCTCATCCCAAAGCCACCCAACATGTTATTAAGCAATAGCAAACCCGTCTTCCGTTCGTCGAACATACCATATGCGGGCGCACCCACCATGTAATGCACTTGGTTGATCGGCTTTGGTATTTCTAAATGCGTTGCCTCCACCGATGCCGTCACTATGCGCTTGCGTTCCGGAATGTTACTCGGAACCGGTTCAAAATAGCGACGCACCATTTTTTCTACGGTTTTCAGGTCGTAATCTCCAGTAATCCCGATAACGATATCTTCGGTGTTGTAGTTCTGTTTTAAGAAATCGACGACATCAGATAATGAAAAACTTTGCAGATCTTTCTCTAGTCCGAGTATATTATGTCCCAATCCAGAACCTTTGTAAATAATATCCTCATAGTCATCAATAATAGATTCTTCTGGACTATCGAGATAGGACGCCATTTCGTCGGCAATCACCCCTTTCTCCTTTGCCATTTCGTCCTCCGGAAAGGTAGAGTGAAAAATGATATCTTCAAAAAGATCTAGGGCTTTACTGAGGTGTGGCTTTAATATGGACGCATGAATGCAGGTATACTCTTTTGTGGTGTACGCATTTAGGTCGCCACCAACAGCTTCCAGATGGTTCAAAATCTGCTGCATAGACCGCCGCGCTGTTTCTTTGAAGAGCAGATGTTCGATAAAGTGCGCCATTCCAAATTTACCTTCAGACTCGTCTCTTGAACCCGCATTGACCACCAAGCAGGTGTGCGTAATCGGTGACGACTGACGGTGAAACACAGCCCGGATACCATTATCCAAGCGGATTATTTCATATTCTATATTCTTCAAATTAAATTTTAAATTAAAGCCTCGACATGCCGGTACCTTATCTACGGACATCCAAACCTTCACTAAAGTACAGATGAAGAGATAAAGATCTTCTTCTCTAAATCCGCATGCGACTAAAAACCAAGGAACAAAGGTAAGCAATAATAAACGAAACGGCTGCAGTTCTTCCAAACTACAGCCGCTCATAGAACACAACTCTTTATTTATTCCATATTACATCCGTGGGCGGCCCATTCCTCCCGGCCCCTTATCTTCTTGGAACGGGTTCATGCCTCCCGCAAATTTGGAAAGCTTATAGGTAAACATAACCATGAAATATCTTCCCAAGCGGTTTACACGACTATCCGAAACCAAGATATCCGTTGCCGTTCTAGAAATGTTAGTCTGCTCATTCAGCAAGTCAAAGGCCTGCAAGCGTAGTGCTCCACGGTTCCCTTTAAGCATTCTCTTCTCCACATAGGTGTTGATGATGAATGGATTTTCGCTAAAAGCATTACCCTGATAGAATGTTTTGGAAAGATCGGCTCCAAATACGATTGTAGGCGTTATGTTAACCGAACCAACCAAAGTAGGTGCCCAAGATTGCATAATCACCGAACGTGCATTTAACGTATTATAGGTATGGTTCCAGCTGTAACGCACGCCAGGGTTAATCTCCAAATTTTCCGATGGAAGATAGCGGAACATCATACCCTGCATTAAAACCCAGTTCTGTGCCTTGTTTAGGCTACCTTCCGTGTAGGATGGGTTGTTGTTGTAGGTCACGCTACCCATGAAATTCAAACTATATACTTTATTCTTAAACGATTGGCCATAATGATAAAAGCCTCGCATGTTAAAGGCACCATCTTCATTCAAGTAACTGGTCTCTTGCACAATTCCCAAGGCCGGATCCGTTTGACGGAGATTGTTCGACACAATTTTATTGTCTGTCAAGGTTCCGTTAAGCACCATAAAGAAGGTTCTTCCTTTTTGAAAATCGCCGCTATTGTAGCGAAGGCGTAGGTTATGTTGAAATTCTGCAGCTAAGTCAGGATTTCCCGTGACGATGTTCGTGGGATTGGAGTTATCGGTAAACGGTTGAATCTGCGTGATCGAAGGTTCGTTTGCACGACCCGAATAATTAAGCTGCAAATTTTTCTGTCTACTGAATTTATACTCAAATCGAGCAATTGGCACCACATTAAATCCACTGCGATTGATGGCAATGGATGTACCATCTATAGATGCATCTCCATCCAAAAGGGTAGGTTGCACAGCCAAACCGATAGCATACTTAATCTTATCGTTGTTGAAGTTATAGTTTGCTCCAAATTGATGGGTACTAAACGAATAATCGTACATGCGATTAAACACATAGCGAGGATCATCTAAGGCGCTACCGTCTGCGTTAAACGCATCCTGCTTGCGATTATTGTCATAGGTATTGATGTTGTAGTCGTAAGACAGTTCGATCTTGCCATACTGGCTTACCGGCTCTAGGTAAGATAGCGTGGCACCACCATTCCAACTTTTGTTGTCCAACTCGGCCAATGTGCGTCGGTAAAGACTATCAACATCCATGTTGCTATTGTTTGGGTCGCCAACCAAAGTTTGAATAATACGGTCTTGGTCGTCTTTCGTTCCCGAGGAAGAAATATTCATATTGAAAAAGATATTCCTACCCTTATCATTCAAACGGCGGTTGTACAAGGCGCTTATGCCCACGTTCGGCGACGTGGACACGCCATCTAAACGGTTATCTTCTGTATTGAAGGACGTGCCGTTTATCAAGTTATCACTAAAACTAAAACTATTGGTCTTCGTTTGCCTGTAACTCACTTGCGGCGTCACCTTTATAAAGTCTTTTTCGGAAGGTTTCCATTCGAGATTGGCCTCAAACCGATGCGCATTGCCAATAGTATTGATATCAGACTCCGTATTTCTGTCCAATGTAGAATCTGGATATAGATATCTGTTCAAACTAGACGACAAAGCAACATTATCATCATGACCAAAGCTGTAGCTACCGTACACGGTGACTTTATCACTAAAATCCTGACGGTAGTTTAAACCTATCGACCCTGTATTAGTGATACCATTTGATCCACCAAAATTGCCACCGCCCCCCGGACCGCCACCACCACCGATACGACGTCGTGCACCTCCCCCTTGCGTATTGAAATCAAACAACGGCGCGTTGATATTATTCAGATTTCCCAATACAGAGAACTGCATTTTGTCACGCATCAGGATGGCACTTGCTGTCGCCTGATATCGATTATCCGTTCCATAGCCTGCACGGAGTGTCGTCGTATAACCTTTATTTTTTTCGGGATCGATTTCGATATTCAGGATTTTCTGCGCATCGCCGGTTTTATTTCCGGTTAGGTTGGCCATATCACCATAATCATCGATCACCTGAATCTTATTAATGATGTCAGCCGGCAGATTTTGTGTCGCCGTCTTGACATCTCCACCAAAAAAATCCTTACCGTTGATCCGCACTCTTGTAATTTGTTCGCCCTGGGCGGTAACGGCACCATCCTTATCCACCTCCACACCTTGCAAACGTTTCAATGCATCTTCAACCAAAGCATTGTCACGCAGCTTAAGGTCTTTCGTGGTGTACTCCAATGTGTCTCCCTTTACTTGAACGGTCAAAACACCATCCACGACGACTTCCTCCAACATATTGGCGATACCCTGCAATTCAAAAGAAGGAATAATCATCTTTTCCTGACCAGCAGGAAAGGTAAATTCCCTTTCAAAGGGCTCAAAGCCCAAGCTGGAAACCTTAATTTTAAAAGATTCTGCCTTCACCGGCGAAAAAGTAAAGATCCCCGCCTGCGAGGAACTTGTCCCCATGGTATCAGCGCCGGCAATCAATTGTACGGATGCTCCCGCAACTATTCGGGATTCCTTATCCCTTAACATTCCCTGCACCGTTTTTCCTGTCTGCGCAGTGACGTTTTGTCCTGCACACAGCAAAATAAATGTGCAGCACATTATCAACATTTGTTTCATATTATTCATGATCTCTTCTTCTAATGGATTGTTGTTTCAAGCAGTACCACTAATGTTTGCTTGTTTTTTGATTTTGTAGCGGCAGGCCTCGCGTAGCCATATCCATAATTGGATCGTGCTGGCATCGGACGATTTTTTGCCACGGGCAAAAAAGAAAAGCCGTCATTGATACCAATCTTCAAAACCAAAGGCTTTTCGTTTTCTTCCAGAGCTCTTTTAGGAATACGTGCTTCGTATGTTAGGCCATCAGCCAACACCTTTGCTTTGACTTGCACACCATAATTATTCTGCAGGGAAAGAAGTCCATTGGGAACATGTAAAAACCCTTGGACATAATATCCCCTTGATCGTTCAATTAATGCTTCTTTGTTGTCTCGATTAGGGTCAACATCCTCATTTCGCATCGCACGTTTTACTTCTCCATCAGGAAATGGAAATATCAACTGTGCATCGCCTTTGCTTTTCTTTTGAGAAACGACGCTGAACACAATACCGTTCCGCGCTGCCATTTGCTGCAACAAAGGATCCGACACACGAACGGCGAGATGAATATCATCCCCACTCTTGACAAGCTGATAGGACCAAAGACCTTCGCCTCCGACATCGACCAACGCTGGCCATTCATCAAGGTTGCCATCGATGTCTACGCCATCCAATGTTTCTAGCGTCACTTTTTGCACCTTCTGTGCAAAGGCAGCAGAGGTGATGAAAAATGTAACGATCGATATTAAATACAGCCTCATGAGATATGCTTCTTCATCAGGAAAACCTGTTCTACAAATTGCTCTTTTATCACCTTACAAAGGAAAAAATAAGAAATGTAAAATAGTGTAAACGACGCTGCATCACAGAGAAGTTACATGTGGAAGCGCTTATTTGCGCGTGAACGGCGAGCCAAAATCCAGCAAGGGCTTGTTCTGCAATTCCCTTGAACGACTATATTTTTTGTATTTTCGTCCTATGTTAATTTCCACCTATCAACAGCAGTTTATCGAAGCAGGTTGCGACGAAGCTGGAAGAGGCTGTCTTGCCGGGCCAGTGTTCGCGGCCGCAGTAATCTTTCCTGCGGACTATTGCAATCCGCTACTCAACGACTCCAAGCAGCTCTCTGAGAAGAAAAGAATGGCATTAAGGCCAATTATCGAACAGGAAGCTTTAGCCTTTGCCGTGGCCAGTGTTTCTGCAGAAGAAATTGACAGCATCAACATTTTGAATGCTTCTTATTTGGCCATGCACCGTGCACTAGACATGCTTAAGACGCCAGCGGCCTACATTATTGTAGATGGCAACAGGTTTAAACCTTACAACAATATCCCACATGAATGTATTGTAAAGGGTGATGGGAAATACCTGTCTATTGCGGCAGCATCTATCTTAGCGAAAACCTATCGTGACGAATACATGGATAAACTTGCATTGGACTTTCCGCAATATGACTGGCTTGCGAACAAAGGATATCCAACTATCAAGCATCGAAATGCCGTCTTGGAGCTCGGACTTACGCCACATCACCGAAAAACCTTCCGCATTTCTGATCCCCAACTTAAGCTTTTTTAATACAATAGGCTATCTCAAAAGGGTATTAACATAACAAAGCCGCTAGAAAAGTATCTTTCCTAGCGGCTTTGTTATATTTATTTTACCTTTTAGCTTTCCTATTTAGCGCCTACGACTTTTCCATCTTTCTTTCGAAAGCTGAAAAAGACTGCAACAGCAAGTCCCAATACGAGCACGATGGACGCGACAAGCGATATCAGGTTGCTAATGCGAATGGAATCTGGCGCGAAGATAAACTCGATGTTATGATTCCCGCCCGGCACTTGCAGCGCTCTCAGTAAATAATCGGCTCGGATAATCGGCACTTCATTGCCGTCAATATATGCTTTCCAACCTTTTTCATAGTACACCTCAGAGAAAACCGCGAACGCATCATTTGGCGACGTCGATTCGTACTTCAAGGTATCGGGATGATAAGACACCAAACGAATCTCTGCGTTGGATGGAAGACCCAACTTAGAAGTGTTCAACTGGTTTTTGAACGATTCATGAACGAAGGCCTCTTTCGTTGGATCGAAGCTGCTGATGGCCTGCATTTCTTGCGCATTATCTTTGACGAAGGTTACCTTGTTTACAAACCATGCATTCCCTGCAGCTGTGCTACGACGTTGAATCTGTTCTGCACCATTTTGTGGGTTCTGCGTGATCAGATAGCGTACGTTGAACATATCCAACACATCTTCATTGATCGCTCCGTTGAACTGATGCTCCAATACTTCCTGAAAACGCATCAATTTGGCGGCATGGTAACCACCAATATTCTTATGGAAATAGGAAGCCCTTGCATCCGAAAAAGGATTTGTCGTCAAGTCCATCACCCGATAGCTTGGGTCTTTATCCAAACGGATCAGCTGATCCACCTCCCGTTCAACGATATGTGTTTTTGCTTTCTCTTCAATAAAAGAATCATTATTCAAGTAACGCTTATCCACGGCCCATAGGTCGGCAAGCGTCACAATGCCTAACACAACAACAAAAACTGGCATGCTGAGCTTCTTTTTGATATAAAACCAAACCAATCCGAAGGTAATGGCAATGATAAAAAAGGAACGGTAAGCATCTTTACTTGCCAAGGATGAACGATCCTTGATCAATGCGTTCGAGAATTCTGCCCCAGCACTCTGCCCACCCAATTGTTGACCTATGTTATTAATGTAATCTTGGTGTCCTGAATTTTTAAAGTCGAGGAACAAGCTAGGCATTAGCCCCACCAACAAACAAAACCCGCCCATCGCAATAAACGTATACAATACCGTTTTATCAAGTTTAGGGATTTCCGAAGCTCTATTAAATAGTTCGTTAACGGCCAACATGCCTAAAAGCGGGATCAGTATCGCCGGGATAACCAATATAGACTCTACCGCACGAAACTTGTTGTACATCGGGAAATAGTCAAAAAACAGATCGGACACCAAAGGGAAATGTCTACCGAAAGCCAACAGCATACAGAGCGCTGTAGCACTCAACACCCACCATTTCACGCGTCCCTTGACAATAAACAAACCTAAAATAAACAGGAAGAAAACACCTGCTCCGAAATACCAAGGCCCCGAAGTGAACATCTTCTCTCCCCAATATGTAGGAATACGTTCGGCATATTGTAATGCTTGGTTCTCTGGAGCACCTATCTTGGTGAAAAATTTCACCACCTCAGAATTCTTATCCAATGTACCGCCGGTACGACCACCATAGGCATTCGGAATTAAAAACGTGATATTCTCCCCTACACCTTGGCTCCATTGGTACGCATACTCGCGATCTAGTCCGCTATCGCTCGCTCCTTGTTCTACCTTTTGGATATTCGCTTTTCCACGTATAGTCAACTTACTATATTCATAGGTTGGAAACAGTACCGAAGCGTTTACCAATATGGCGACGGCAGCTGCAATCACCTGCAGTGCAGATGCCTGGGCAAAGCCTTTTATTTTCTTATCCCGAATCGCATAAAACAACTCAATAAATACGTACACCAATAATGCGATAAAGAGATAATAGGTGATCTGTACGTGATTGGTCCGAATCTCCATGGTGAGGAATAAACACAATAAGATAGGTCCCCACAAACGACTACCTCGGAAACAGAGCAGTACCGAAGCAATAATCGGCGCCAAATAAGCGATGGCATATGCTTTATTCACATGCCCAGCTTCGATATAGATAAAGTTGTAGGATGTGAAGGCCAGTGCAATAGCGCCCACAGCAGCAAGCCAAGGTTTTAAACGCAATACCGAAAACAGAAAGTAACCACCAAAAAGGTACAGCAGCACAATATCTGCAGGAACTGGGAAAACAGCGCGGATGCCTTTGTTTATGTAACTGGCTACATTGCTCGCATGTTCATACCAAATTTGATAGGTCGGCATACCGCCAAACATAGAATTTGTCCACAACGGCGCATGTCCGTCCTTTGCACGGTAATCAAAAAGCTCCTTCTGGCTTCCTTCCGCCTGCATCACATCGCTTTGAACAAGCGTTTTACCGCCGAAAATCGGTGAAAAATAAAAAAACACCAATACAATAAAGATGGCAATTATTGCAAGGTGTGTTGAGTTGTCCTTAAACCACTGTTTCATATACGTTTTATCTCGTTTGCTTTTTTTGGCTCATGTGAAATAGTCAAGTGATGATATGACGACCAACGCACTTGCCCAAGCACAGGATTAATCAAAAGATTAGTTTTGCTACCTGCCAAAAATATAGAAATGAATTGAAATTACCAGTATAAATATCGCAATCCAACGAGATCAGAAGGTAAAGCTATTAATCACTTTTCTGAATCAAGCGCTGAATGTCGGAAAGTTCGCCAAAAAGCACAAGCAAATCCTGCTCCGATAGCACAGTATCCGAACTAGCAATCCCTGACGCTTCCTTATAAGGAACCTTCTTGCCCTTCACTTCCTTCTCGTAAGATTTCACCGTGGTTAGCACGATCACCTTAAACGTATTTGTCAGGTTGGCCTCCTTCAAGGTCATACCTACATATTTTTCTGGAACACGCGTTTCAACAATACTATAACGGTCGGACACCTTGAAGGAGTCGATGATATCCACGTTATCGAGACGCATCGCGAGACGCTCTGCAGCCTCCTCTTCGGGCATGATGTATTCGTCGATCTGCATGGCCTGCAATACCGTCTTCTGGAGTTCAGACACCACGCGTCCTATTATCCGCCGAACGGATAGCTGTTTCAACAGTGCTGTGGTGAGCAGGGAAGCTCCTTCATCCTCGCCAATCGCCACAATAACCGCATCAGAATCTTTCAAGGGCAAGGAGGTCATCGCTTCGCGATCCGTAGTATCCATACATACAGTATGGGTAATCTTATCCTTGAGTTGTTCGACAATCGTAAGACTTTTATCGACGGCAATTACCTCATGTCCCTGTTCGGTTAGATGTATGGCAAGTGAACGCCCAAAATGCCCAAGTCCTAAAACAATATATTTCATGGTTAAAATAAAATCTTTTCTGTCGGATAAATATAGCTCTTGTTCTTTGTATTCTTGATGAACGCCACAAGCAGGGTCAACGTCCCAACACGGCCTACAAACATGGTAAATACCACAATCATTTTGCTGGTTGCCGACAGTGAAGCGGTTATCCCTAAGCTCAGCCCGCAGGTCGTGTAGGCGGACACCGTTTCAAACAACAGTGCTTTCAGCGATTTGTCGCGATCAGAAAAATTCAGCAGTACAAAGCTGAACATGATCGTAACGGCCGATAATAAAATAATCGCAAATGCTTTATTGACGGATTCCGCCGCTATTCGACGCTTGTAGAGTTCAATGGATTCTTTCCCGCGCGCTAAAGCAAAGATATTCAACAATGCCAAAGCTACCGTAGTAACTTTCACGCCGCCGCCAGTAGATCCCGGCGAAGCACCCACCCACATCAGGATAACCACCATAATCACAGTAGGATTTGCTAGGAAATTCATATGCACACTATTAAACCCTGCCGAACGTGCAGAATTGGCCATGAAGAACGATGTTATCCATTCGCCAAAGAGCGAAGCATCTTCGGTAAGCGTATGTCGTTGCTCCAACAAGAAATAGAACAGCGTCGCGAGCACGACAACCACGGCATTGCATCGCAGAATAAACCGGGTATTGAACGAGAAAGAACGTGGCTTATGCACAAAAGGCCTGCGCAACACCAAGCGATGTACAGCTTTTTGCCACAGCTGCTTTACGAAGGTGTAAAAGTTAAATACCGTTCCAAATCCCAATCCACCCAAGATAAAGATTCCTGCTAAGCAAGCCTGAAAAGCGTAGTTAAAGCGGTATGCGGTATGATGTATCCCTCCTTCAAGGATGGAAAAACCGGAGTTACAAAAGGAAGAAATAGCATGAAAGGCAGCAAAAAAAGTACGCTCGCCAATGGAGTCAAATTGTGCCGGATCTAACGAAAGAAAGATCAACACGCCGCCAATGAGCTCAAAAAATAGCGTGATGAAGATAATGGTCAATAATGTGGATATCACGGCATTCAATTTATTCTCGCCAAGTATCTCGCCGAACATCAATTGGTTCTTATAGGAGAAGCCTCCAGAAAAGAAGTATCCAAAGAAGCCCGTAAATGTCATAATGCCAAGCCCTCCTACCTGAATCAAAATCATGATCACCGTTTGGCCGAACAAAGAAAAGTTTGTCGAGATATCGGTTACCGTGAGCCCTGTTATACAAACTGCACTGGTTGCCATAAATAGTGCATCCACAAAACTAAGTGGTGCCACAAGGGTCGTTCTAGGCAACATCAATAGCACTGTTCCTAGAAGGATAAGCGCAATAAAACTAATAATGAATAAGATCGTCGGATTAAAGTAGAAATTATCAAAAAAGAGGCTGTTTCTAGACAGCTCCGAAAGAAAGGTGATGGCGATTCCCAAGTATATCCATTCGAGCTTGGCGAAAAAGTACACATTATTAAGACGAGCAAAGACAATGAACAAACAATAGGTTGTCAATACAATACCTGCGATATGGGACACATTGAGCTTCTTTTGAGCGAGAATTGCCGCGGCAGTTCGAAGAGCTCCTACAAGAAACAGAAAATAGAACAGCCCGATCACCGTTTTTTCAGAGAATGCCGCAATCTCCCTATCCGTGATATAGCCAAGGTGAGTAATCGCTACCAACGCGCAGACCATGCTGACATAAAACATCACTTGATCAACGAGCCTGGTTCTATATTTGATCAGGTATTTAAAAAAACTGACAATACTTCCCATAGGTTGCAAACTTAAGAATAATCAAGGAAGGCATACAATAAATGCCTGTTCATGAATTTATTCTTGTTGTTTCTCCTCGTCCTTCTTAAACAATCTATTTAAAAAGCCTTTGGTTTTCTTCACCGAACCTTTGGTTTGTTCTACGGCCTTTTTAGCCGATTGCGCTGATCCGATTAAACGCTGCTCCCTTTCTGGGCTGATGCCTGCGGTCTGTTTGATCCCATCCAACAAACTCTGCCAAAGATTTTTGAAGAAAGTATGCTCCGGCACACGCTTGTGGTTAACCTTACCGATATGATAAACCTCATTGGCATCAGGATTACTATCATCGATCACCAGCTGGTTAACCAAAAAAGAAAGTATCTTTTTCTTTTTCTTTTCTCCCTCTTCATTGAGCAAGTTAATCTTCAAGTTATCATAATCGAAGCGAAAGTCACCCCAGCTCCTATAATCGTTTCCTTCCATCGTAAAACGTACGCTGCGTATATTACCCGAACCAATTTCTACATTCAGTAATGGTGTCAGGATCCTGTTAAACGCAGGAGCCTGCATGGGCTTCAGACTACCAGCATAGCTGTAGGCGCCATTTTTACTGAGCATGTCAAAGGAAAAGGTTGCATGCAGACTTCCGCTGTTCATCACTTTTGCCCGGAGATCAGCTTTCATGAATTTATTCTTCGCAAGCTTCACCGAATCGTTGGTCACATGTGTTAAAATTCCTGTAGCACCGTCGAAGGAAATCTGCCCTTCACGATGATATTTTCCGCTCATCTCGCCGTATAACACATCCACATTTTCTACAAATACGCTGTCCAAGTCAATCAGCTGCTTGACGCGTAGAAGCTTTTGATGCGGAGCCTGCCCGATTTGGTTTTTCGGACTTTTCGGATAGCGCTTATCATTGTACAACTTGGCATGGCCATTCTTGATCTGCACTTTCTTAGCAATGGTCTGCTGATTATCCATAAGTGCACGGAAATTCAACTGCTCCATGCGTAAAGTATCAAAATGCAAATCGGCCATCGTCACATTCTTACCTTTCTTCTTAAAGTAGGCCGCTTTGTTCATCACGGGCTTGTAATCTACATTAGTCAGCAAAATATTCTGTTCGCGGGTATTGATCTTCAGCTCATCAAACTTTGCTTGGTAGAATCCATCTGCAAAATTATACGTAAAACCGGGAACGACGATCTCCACCATTTTCGTGTACATCAACCGAGAAGTGTCTGCCAATGAAGTTTCATCAATCAAAACATCGTGTACCGAGATCTTGATATCCTTCACTGCGAAATCAGAACTTTTGCCTTCGCTTAATTTAGAATATTTGAAAGAAACGTTCTCCATCATGATATCCCGTACGTTTACCGACTGCAGCACATCCTTTACACTCTCGTACAAGGTCTTTTTCGACTCAGAAACGACGGTGTCATTATATGCGTGGTACTTATTCGTCAAATGGATGGCAGGATCTTCTAAACTGATGGATTTTATCGTTAACTTTCTATTGGTCAGTATATCGATAATACCAAAACGTCTAATCTTTAAGGCTTTCAACCGAATATCATACAAGTTGTCAGGAGCCTTTTGCACAGCCTCCATTTGAGCATAAACGGCTGAATCGGGAACTAGCATTGCATTCTCCAAGGTCACATTGCCTATAGCAAGGTTAAGATCCAGCTTGTCGTAACTAAGTTTGTACAAGCTATCCGTTGAATTTTTGATGACCTCTTGCAACTTCTCTTCCACAATAGGCTTCCAGTTTCTAGAGAAATACCATATAGCCCCCGAAAGAGCTACCACGAGCAGGATAAAAATGCCGATGATCCATTTCCAAATTGGTTTCATACGAATACGTTAATTTATAGTTGGTGAAAATCCCAAAAACCGATAAAACACGAACAAAATAATACACTAAAATATGCCGAAAAACAGGTTAACGAGGCCGCATATCATCAAGCATCCATACCATTTCTTCTTTCTAACAACAAAGTTGTTTCTGTAAAGTTTTCAGCAGTTTAGAATAAGTTAGTTGCGCGTATCTTGGTTGTGGTAAATGCTCAAATAACTCTCGTATCGGGAGGTCTCTATTTCACCATCTTCGACGGCTTCCAATATCACACAGCCGGGCTCGTTGATGTGTCTGCAGTTGTGAAAACGACATTGGTTCAATCGCGCGCGCATTTCTGGAAAAAAATGTGATAGCTCATTCTTTTCGATATCCACAATACCCAATTCCCGTATACCGGGCGTGTCGATCAGCTTGCCACCA
Organism: Sphingobacterium bambusae; assembly: GCF_033955345.1. Lineage (NCBI taxonomy): Bacteria > Pseudomonadati > Bacteroidota > Sphingobacteriia > Sphingobacteriales > Sphingobacteriaceae > Sphingobacterium > Sphingobacterium bambusae. The sequence continues at coordinate 2,962,142 of NZ_CP138332.1, read as the reverse complement.
AAAGAAAGGTCGATCATCTCCGCAAAGGTGGTGGTATGCTTGCCCTTATCCGACCAATCGGATATTTTCCCCGTCCGTAGCGCCACAGCAGGCTCAATGCTATTGATCAAGGTGGACTTTCCTACTCCCGAATGTCCAGACACCAAGGTGATCTTATCTTTCAATGTTTTGCGAATCTCGTCTACATGCGTGCCTTCCTGTGCTGAAACGGCTAGGCAGGGGTAACCGATCTGCTCATAAATAGCCATGTAATCGTCCAAAATTTCTAGGCCTTCTTCCGAAAAAAGATCCAATTTATTGAAAATCAACATTGCCGGGATGCCATACGCCTCTGCCGTTACCAAAAACCGGTCGATGAAACCAAGGGAAGTTGGCGGTGACGCCAATGTCACGACCAGCATAGCTTGATCAAGGTTAGCGCCGATAATCTGTGTTTGCTTGGATAGGTTGACCGATCTGCGGATAATATAGTTCTTTCGCGGCTCCAACTCGGTAATAATAGCACTCTCCTGATCGGGCTCCAGCTCATAGTGCACCCAATCGCCAACAGCAATGGGGTTGGTGGTTTTGATTCCTTTCGTCCGGAATTTTCCTTTGATCCTGCATTCCACACGCATACCATCTTCTCCCTGCACCAGGTACCAACTCCCGGTCGATTTAGTAACTAATCCGCGCATCCACCGTTCGTATTTTGATTACCGACATTCATCCAACAAAAATCGTAAATTAAACGTTAGAAAGATGGTGTTAATCAATTATTTTTAGCAAATACGGAAAACATGCACGTATATTTTACGTTGTATCCGAAGGTTCGCTTTCTATATTTTCCTACATTTGTGATAGACGATTAAATTTTATGGCGGTGAAAAAACTCTTTCTTTTGGACGGTATGGCTCTTATCTACAGAGCTTATTTTGCGTTGAGTAAGGTTCCCCGATTGACCTCTTATGGACTCAATACAGGAGCAATTATGGGATTTACTAATACGCTATTGGAATTGCTCAAGAACCAGCAACCCAGCCATATTGCCGTTGTATTTGATACAGAAGCGCCCACCAGTCGCCATATCGAGTTTGAAGCATATAAAGCTCACCGCGAGAAAATGCCCGAAGACTTGGCGGCCTCCATCCCCTATATTTTTCGCCTTATAGAAGGTTTTAACATTCCCATCATCACACAGGATGGCTTTGAAGCGGATGATATCATTGGAACGCTCGCTAAAAAGGCGGAGAAGGAAGGCTTTACGGTATACTGCATGACGCCAGACAAAGATTTTGGACAACTGGTGTCCGAAAACATCTTTATTTATAAGCCGGCGAGAATGGGCAATGGAGCCGAAACCTTGGGCGTACCCGAAATTCTCTCCAAATGGGAAATTACGGACGTGTCTCAAGTCATCGACATCTTAGGCCTTTGGGGCGACGCCGTCGATAATATCCCCGGAATACCCGGAATTGGAGAGAAGACGGCAAAAAAACTAATTCAAGAATTTGGATCGGTGGAAGGCATCATTGAAAATAGCGACAAACTAAAGGGCAAGCTCAAGGAGAACGTGGAAAACTTCGCCGAGCAGGGACGAATCTCTAAAAAGCTCGCAACCATTTTACTGGATGTGCCTATCGAGCTGGATGAGAAAAGCCTCGAGCTAGAAGACCCGAACCGAGCCCTGCTGGAGCCTCTTTTCGCCGAACTGGAATTCCGTACACTCGGAAAGCGCGTTTTTGGAGACGACTTCAGTATCGGGGAAGCGAACAATAGCGTTTCTACGGGACAGATGGATTTATTTGCTCCAGCAACGGTCGAAGTGACCGCGATAGCAGCGCCGCAGGAACCGCTTACGCCTACGCTAAACATCCACAACACAGATCACAACTACATCTTGGTCGACGAAACGGCCGCGCAACAGGCCTTAGCAGAAGAGCTATCCAAGCAAAAAAGCTTCTGCTTTGATACGGAGACTACGTCGCTAGACGCTCTTACCGCCGAAATCGTCGGCATATCATTTTCTTTTGAAAAAGGAAAAGCTTACTATGTTCCCACTGCCGCTGACCCTATATCGGCACAAGCGACAGTAGACATCTTTAAAGCAATTCTGGAAAATCCGCTTATCGAAAAAGTAGGACAGAACCTTAAGTACGACATGTTGTTGCTGTCGCGCTATGGTATCAAGGTTCAAGGCCCGCTTTTCGACACGATGATTGCGCACTATCTTATCGATCCGGACACCCGCCACAACATGGATATCCTCGCCGAAAATTACCTCGGATATACGCCGGTATCTATTACGGAACTGATCGGCCCAAAAGGCAAGAACCAGTTGAGCATGCGCGATGTAGATGTCGAAAAGGTAAAGGAATATGCCGCCGAAGATGCTGACATCACTTGGCAACTACATGAAGTATTGAAACCGCTACTTGTGGAAACCAAAACATTGGAACTGGCGCAAACCGTAGAATTCCCACTTATCTACGTCTTGGCTGAAATAGAAAAAAATGGGGTTAAGGTAGACGTGGGCACGCTTCGCTCGTTCTCTGGCCTTTTGCAAGAAGATATCCAGCGATTGGAAAACACTATCTATGAGAAAGCAGGGGTACATTTCAATATCGCATCGCCGAAGCAGTTGGGCGAAATTCTTTTTGACAAGTTACAACTCGATCCCAAAGCAAAGAAAACAAAAACCGGTCAGTACAAAACCGGTGAAGATGTGCTATTGACGCTGGCGCATAAATCCGATATTGTACAGGACATTTTGGATTTCAGGCAGCTACAAAAACTAAAATCTACCTATGTAGATGCGCTCCCCGGACTTATAAACGCCGAAACTGGACTCATACACACCTCATACAACCAAGCCGTTGCCGCTACCGGCCGGCTGAGTTCGACAAATCCTAACCTACAGAACATCCCTATCCGCACGGAGAAAGGACGCGAAGTACGTAAAGCATTTATCGCGCGCGATGCTTCCCATGTGTTGCTATCTGCCGATTATTCACAGATCGAACTGCGGCTGATTGCTGCACTAAGTAAAGACCAAGGTATGTTGGAGGCTTTTCGCGAAGGACACGACATTCACCGCGCTACGGCAGCCCGTGTATACGGTATATCACTCGACGAGGTAAGTGCTGACCAACGAAGAAATGCGAAGGCTGTTAACTTTGGCATTATTTACGGGCAATCTGCTTTCGGGTTATCCCAAAGCCTGGGTATCCCTAGAAAAGAAGCCGGAGCCATGATTGATCAATATTTTACCCAGTACGCTGGAATTAGGCAGTACATGTCCAAGGCCGTAGAATTCGCCAAAGAAAAGGGATACGTAGAAACTATCCTCAAAAGGAGGCGTTATTTAAGAGATATCAATTCGGCCAACATGACTGTACGTGGATTTGCGGAACGAAATGCGATCAATGCGCCAATACAAGGATCTGCGGCAGATCTTATCAAGGTTGCGATGATCAATATTCAACAGGATATCGACGAATCAGGACTTCGGGGCAAGATGATAATGCAGGTGCACGATGAGCTTGTATTTGATGTCCCAAGCGACGAAGTAGAAAAATTTTCCGACATCATCAAAGATCGAATGCAAGGGGCGATAGCGCTTGAAGTACCTCTAGAAGTTGAAGTTGGGCAGGGCAATAATTGGTTGGAAGCACACTAAATGAATTTATGAAAAAGCTTAAATTGTTTTTATGGATATGGTTGACCGCACTGTCTTCTTTTGGGCAAACGGAAGTGGTCAAGAAAGATACCCTTTTTGAGAAAGCTCCCGAAGGGCTCGTTCGTTTTTATTATGATGACCATTACTATCTTGTAGACAAAGATTGTCAGTTCAAATCTATTGAGCGCCTTTCGCAATTCATTGTTGCCAAAAATGCATTCCATGGGGAATTTAAGGATTTCAATAGGAATGGAACGGTAGTCTTAACAGGTTACTACAATGAAGGCGTTAAAGAGGGGGCTTTCAAGGCCTACCACCCCAATGGAGCGCTAAAATGGGAAGCTACATTTAAAGAGAATCGCCCCATTGGCGATTGGAAATATTACTATCCGGATGGAAAGCCCATGCTCACCGTTAACTTTGACAACGGTGGAGGAACAATTTCAGACTATTGGGATCGGCTAGGACGGCAGCGTGTGGTTGCGGGAGAAGGAAACTATGAATTTAAAATGCCTTTCGAATTCTATAACGAGTATGGTTTCCCTTTTTTCGAGAGAAAAGGGAAAATCAAAAACGGACTACCTTCGGGATACTGGACAACAAACATGGTAGACGATAAGAACAAAAAAGTGCTGTTTACTGAAGAAGTGTATGACAAAAATGGCGTACTAACGGAAGGGTTCAATCTGTTTCAGGACCGGGGATACCGTGTGCCGTTGACAATCATCCCCTCGCAGTCTTTTATCATTGGAGAACGTATGCTGTTCAAACAGTGTAATTTTGATGATTATAGCGGATTCAACGCTTACCTTTCCGACAAATTGAATGGTGCATTTGCTGCAAATCCAAGTTTTCAAAATATGGAAGAAGAATTCGCCTACAGGGTGTCATTGAGCAACGAAGGTGATCCGGAAATGATAACCCTTAGTCAACCCTTGAAGACCACCGCGCTAAACAAATATTTGGAAATGGTCATCAAGGATATTCCCTACTATTTCCCCTCTATAGATGAACAGGGGCAACCCATCGCGGACACGTTGACAATATCAGGCAAACTTAGTATTAGCGAGGCCGGCGTATTTAATTTTAACAGCTTAACGGTCGAAAGAGAAAAACAACCTTAGCCGAATGCGACGAATATCATATATTTGCAAAAAAATTGAGACATGAAATTCCACAAAGAAGGATATACAAGCTTGGCAATCGTTGTTCTATTTGCATTTGTAAGCAATGCGCTGGCAGATTATTATGATGCGTCGCCTTACGTAAAATGGTTTCTATATCTGCTCTCGGCATTCCTACTGATCGTTATCCTGCAATTTTTTCGAAGCCCAAACAAAAAAATTAGTATAAACGATGGCATCGTGCTATGCCCTGCAGATGGCAAAGTGGTGGTAATTGAAGAAACGGTAGAAAGCGAATACTTCCAAGATCGCCGCATTCAGGTGTCTATTTTCATGTCGCCCATTAATGTGCATGTCAACAGAAACCCAATCAGCGGAATAGTGTCTTATTTTAAATACCATCCCGGCAAGTTTCTTGTCGCTTGGCATCCAAAATCATCGACCGACAACGAGCGCACAACCGTTGTGGTCAAAAACCAATCCAACGTGGAAGTATTATTCCGCCAGATCGCTGGCGCCATGGCCAGACGAATTGTTTGGTATGTTGGTGAAAATGATGTGGTGAAGCAAGGCGAAGAATTTGGATTCATCAAATTTGGTTCTCGAGTAGACCTTTTCCTTCCCCTAGGCACCAAAGTCAATGTGCAGATCGGCGACAAAGTAGTAGGCGGAAAAACGGTAATTGCTACATTTTAACATTATTTTAATACAGTATTTGTAATTTAGGCTTCGTTTAACGAAGCTTTTTTTATGAATTTTAGAGTCTTTGTCCTTCTTATTTCCTGCAGTTTTGCTCTGCTTGTCGCTGCAACAGACTATTTTCATCGAGGAAGTCTATCTGTAGCTGCCCTCATTTTTCTTGCAATAAGCATTTTAAGCTTCGTTGTGCTGCTAAATCTTTTCGAGCGTTTTGTATATAAACGCATTCGCAATGTCTATAAGCTCATCCACAACCTGAAGCTAGGCAAAGATCTTAAGGATGCCCTCGGAGAGCATATCGCGGACGATCCCATCGCAAACGCAGAGAAGGAAGTTAGAGATTGGGCAAAACAAAAGGCTTCCGAGATAAATAAGTTGAAGGAACAGGCGCAATTTCGAAAAGAATTTTTATCCAATATCTCGCACGAGTTCAAGACACCGCTTTTCGCCACACAAGGATACGTGGAGACACTACAAGACGGGCTTATAGACGACGATCCGGATATTGCAAAGAATTTCCTCGATAAAGCAGCGAGAAACCTAGACCGGCTGAGTTATCTTATCCATGATCTGGACGAGATCTCTAAATTGGAAACAGGAACTATCTCGCTGACGATCGAAAAGTTTGATATCGTTACCTTGATCAAGGAGTGTATGGAAGACTTGGAGGCTAAGGCTGCCGGAAGCAATATACAAATTCGTTACAAGGGCAAGCCAAATCATCCGATATTGGTGAAGGCCGATAGAAAGCGTATCCAACAGGTGCTTATAAACCTGATCGATAATTCCATCAAATATGGAAAGAAGAACGGGCGAACCTCGATCTCCATATTTCCGCTGTTTGAGCAGATTCTTGTAGAAGTTACCGACGACGGACTTGGTATAGAAGAAAAAAATCTACCAAGAGTCTTCGAGCGATTCTACAGAACAGATAAGAGCCGTTCCCGTGAAATTGGAGGATCAGGTCTTGGTTTGGCCATCGTCAAACATATCGTTGAAGCACATGAACAGAATGTAAACGTCAGAAGTACAGAGGGCATCGGCACAACATTTGGCTTCACATTAGAACCCGCCAAAAACAATTAATATGAGATTAGTGTTACATCCTTAATGGAAAACTTAACATTAACTTAACATATCATTCATAATTTTGCAGAAATTCAATCAATATGTCTTTAAATAGCATTTTTCAGTATTTCGTTCCAAAGGACAAGAAGTTCTTTCCTTTGTTTGAACAGGCAGGTTCCAACCTTATCGAAATGGCCAAACTACTGCAGGAAACGGTTTATTCCACAGATTTGGCCAAACGCGCCGATCTGAATAAAAAATTAGAAGACCTTGAACACAGAGGCGATAATATCACACACCAAATCCACTTGGAACTAGGAAAGAATTTTATCACCCCTTTTGACAGGGAAGATATCCATGCCTTAGCAAGTTCTTTGGATGACGTAGCCGACTTTATCCATGGAGCATCCAACCGCATGGAACTTTACAAGGTGCACACCCCAAGCCAAGCCATGAAAGAGATCACGGATCTTATCGTGGAAGCAACAGAGCACGTGGCAACTGCTGTCAATGAACTACGGGATCTTAAAAACATCCGCAACATTACAGATTCATGTGTACGCATCAACAGTGTGGAAAACAAAGCTGATTATATTTTCGATAAAGCCGTGGGCGAACTTTTTGAATTCGAAAAAGACGCTATTACATTGATCAAGACAAAAGAAGTACTCTCTGCCATGGAAGATGCTACAGATAAATGTGAGGATGTGGCCAACGTATTAGAAAGTATTTTAGTGAAGAATGCTTAACCCCAGCATTCAGTAATCATAACATATATGGAAACTTCAACATTATTGATCGTCGTGGTGATCCTTGCGATCGCATTCGACTATATCAATGGATTCCATGATGCGGCCAATTCTATCGCTACCGTGGTTTCAACCAAAGTACTCACGCCCTTTATGGCCGTGCTTTGGGCTGCACTTTTTAACTTTGCAGCATACTTTTACTTTACCGACCACAAAGTAGCCAATACCATTGCCAAGACCGTACTGGAAGAATATATCACTTTGGAGGTTATCTTTGCCGGCCTCGTGGCGGCAATCTCTTGGAACCTTTTTACTTGGTACTACGGTATTCCGTCAAGCTCTTCACACACCTTGATTGGTGGCTTTGCCGGATCTGGAATGGCCTACGCTTGGATAAGTGGAGCAAACCCACTAACTGCCGTAAATCAAAGTGCCATTTTAAAAACAGTGTCTTTTATTGTCTTAGCTCCGATTCTCGGGATGTTTATTTCCGTTATCATTACCTTGATCATCATGAATCTCGCAAGACATGCTAGACCAGCAGTAGCAGAAAAGTGGTTTAAGATCTGTCAATTAATTTCCTCTGCCGCGCTAAGCTTCGCCCATGGTGGAAATGATGCGCAGAAGGTCATGGGTATTATTGCAACAGCCTTAATCGCAGAACAGGTCATTCCCAACTTTGAGGCAATGCCGGCTTGGGTACCTTTATCCTGTTATATCGCCATCGCCGCTGGAACAATGAGCGGTGGTTGGAAGATCGTGAAAACAATGGGAACAAAAATCACGAAGGTGACCCCGTTGGAAGGTGTTGCCGCTGAAACGGCAGGTGCGGTAACTCTAGGTGTTACAGAACATTTCGGTATTCCGGCGTCCACCACCCACACCATTACCGGTTCGATTATCGGTGTAGGTGTCGTTAAACGGGTATCGGCGGTACGATGGGGTGTCACGATCAGTTTATTGTGGGCTTGGATCCTCACTATTCCGGTCAGCGCTGTACTTGGCGGACTATCGCTTGCCGTTATACATTTTATTCTTTAGCGTAGTTTATTAACTACATGAGATCGGTTTTTATTGACTTTCGGGCAAAAAAACTCAAAAAATTTTGCGCTTTTAAATTATATACATACTTTTACGCGAACATTTTTGCTGATTGTCAGTAAATTTGGTCTTTAACAAAACTTTTTGTGAGGGGGATATTTTTTGGCACCGTTATTGTTAAGTTATGTTAAAATTGAAAACGTGAAAACAATTAAAAATTTTAATAACCTTAAAAACAAGAGTATGAACTATTCTACAATTAAAAAAACAGCTGTTGCAGCTTCTTTAGTCGCCGCTTTAGGTTTTGCTGAGAGCGCTCAAGCACAAACTCCAACTGTATTTGGTGGAAGATCACAATACAGAACTTGGTCGATCGGTATTCAAGGCGGTATCACCACTCCAAACGTATTGGTAGGTGGATCCAACAACTTCGGTCAAAAAGTTGGTTACTTCCAAAACAAAGTTGGTGAGTACTATGGTTTAACTGTACGCAAACAATTCTCTCACCTATTCGGTTTGGAATTGGAAGGTAACCGTGGTCGTATCAAAACTTTCAACAGCGATCTAGTAACAACTCCAGAAAACTCTTTGGGTGCAAGATCAGCAGAAACTGATGTAAACTGGGCAGCTAGCTTAAATGGTGTTTTCCAATTAGGTACTATCGACTTCCTAAGAAGAGAAAATGCAGTTAACTTCTACGCTAAAGTAGGTTTGGGTGTATTCGCGAACAACCCTGTTCAATATGCAAACAACGATTTCACAGGTAACGAAGTTTACAACGTACAAAGCAACCCAGAGGGACAAAGATGGGGATCTGAAATCTTTGGAGACAGAGAAAATACTGGTGACCGCGATTACAAATTAGCAGCTTACGTACCAGTAGGTGTAGGTGTGAAATTCAAATTATCTGAAGTTGTTGCCTTGAACTTAGGTTACACGATGAACTTCACAGACGACAACTTGTTGTACGGTCCAGGTCGTTCAGATGTTAAAGGTAAATTCTCTAATGTTTACGGTGGTCTAGAGTTCACTTTAGGTTCACGTGACAAAGAAAACTTAACTTTTGCTAACCCTGTTGCAACATTATACGATGAGTTGAAAGATCCTTCATTGCGTAACGAAGTTGAAGCTTTGAAACAACGCGTATCTACTTTAGAAGGTACTGTTGATCAATTGAGCAAAGATTCTGATGGTGACGGTGTATCTGATAAATTTGACAAATGTCCAGGAACACCTGCAGGTACTGCAGTAGATGGTTCAGGATGTCCTATCAAATTCCCAGAGCCTGTAGTTAAAGAAGCTACTGCTGGTGCTTACTTCGCTCCTATTCAATTCGAATTCGATAGCTCTGTATTGAAAACTGAATCTTACGCTACTTTGGATAAATTAGCTCAAGAATTACGTTCAGCTAACTCATCAGTTACTTTAGATGGTTATGCTTCTGCAGAAGGTTCTGAAGACTACAACATGAACTTGTCTAAAGACCGTGCAAACGCTGTTAAACAATACTTGGTTAACGCTGGCGTTTCTGCATCAAGCATCTCTGCTAACGGATATGGCGAAGCTAATCCAGTTGCATCTAACTCAACTGAAGAAGGCCGCGTACAAAACCGTCGTGTAGAAATCAAAAAATAATTCTTTCTAAGAATTATAAAACGATAAGAAAGCCGATCCGTGAGGATCGGCTTTTCTGTTTAAAATCAAATATTTAAGCTATCTTTGTATAGCCGTATGTGGATATGTGGAAAACAAAAACGACAAGAAACCACATTTTCTTTATAAATTTCTTCTACAGTGAGGATTCAAGCGATTTTAAAATTAAAATGAAAGGAGTGATATGGAAGAAGATTTCGAATTTGGCTCGCCCGAGGAACAAAAACTGTCTGTTGATCGCTACGAAGAAATGCTTCGTAACCAAGATCAATATTTTTTTGATGCCAAGGCTTTTGAAAGCATAATCGAATTTTACATCGAGAAAAACGATCCCATTAAGGCCTTGCAAGTCGCCGAATATGCAACCAGCCAACATCCCTACGAAACCTTGTTCCTCCTTAAGAAGGCACAAATCTATGGAAGGATAAACCAGTTTGACGATGCTTTACGCCAACTTGACAAGGCTACAGCGCTAGAGCCCAACAGTGGCGAGGTATATCTCTTGAAAGGCAACATCTGCCTTTTGCAGGGCGATATTGAACAGGCGGAGGTTCTTTTTCTGAAAGCCATAGAAATGGGCGAAGATACTGCAGAAGCTTATCTGCAGACCGCAGAGCTCTTTCAGGTAAAGGGCGATTATGAAAAAGCAATCGAATACCTCAAAAAGTCGCTAGAGATAAACATGGAGAACGACGATGCCTTAAATGCATTGGCTTTCTGCTACGAAATACTAGAGAAGCCTGAAGAGAGCATTGACTTCTACAAACAATATATCGACAAAGATCCTTATTCCTACGCCGCATGGTTTAACCTAGGCATGGTCTACGAAAAGCTAGAACGATTTGAAGAAGCGATCGATTCCTACGATTACGCCATGCTGATCAATGAATCTTTTGTTCCAGCATATTTCAACAAAGGAAACGTGCTGGTCAGCACACAGAAATACACCGAAGCTATCGACGTGTACAAACAAAGTTTTGAATACGAAACACCTACCGCCGATGTATACTGTGCTATTGGGGAATGTTACGAAAAACTAGAGTTGATGGAAGAGGCTCGTGAAAACTATAAGAAAGCGGTAAAACTAGATCCTCAACTTGCGGATGGTTGGTTTGGCATTGGCGTAACATTAGATTTCGATGATCGTCCGTTTGAATCCCTACATTTTTATAAAAAAGCCCTAGAACTCGACGATAGCAATCCAGACTATTGGTTCGCGATAGCCGACGCGCGATACAAGCTCAACCAGTTCGAGGAATCTGAATTTGCCTACACCAAAGTCGTTGAACTCAATCCAACGGATATAGAGGCCTGGTTAGATTTTTCTTCGATTTACTTCGAACAGGGAAAATATATCGAAGCCATTGATGTGATGGCAGATGCTATCAAACAGAATCCAGAAGCATCGGAACTGTATTATCGTGTAGTGGCCTATCTCTTTGCGAATGGTCAGTATAACGAGGCGCTGAACTTCTTGGAACTGGGTTTGGCGACCAACCCCGAGAAATTCTATATTTTGTTCGATTATCTTCCACAGCTACAAGGCAACAAAATCATCGTCGACATCATCCGTAAATACACCGGCAATTCATGAAAAAATTAGGTCTCGTAGGTTATCCGTTAGGACACTCCTTTTCCAAAAAATTTTATCTAGATAAATTTGAGAATGAACAGATCACAGGTGTCAACTATGATCTTTATCCGACAGAGGAGCTAGAAAATTTTCAGGCCATCTACAGCGATGATTCCGATTTTTACGGCTTCAATGTAACCATTCCACACAAAAGAAATGTGATGGCTTTTCTACACGAGCTATCGCCGGAGGCTGAAGAGATAAAAGCGGTAAATTGTGTGCGGATTGAACGTCGCGATGGCAAGGCATTTTTAAAAGGATTCAATACCGACGCCTTCGGTTTTGAGCAGTCTTTAAAACCATTACTGACTCCCGAGCACAAAAAAGCGTTAGTATTTGGCAATGGTGGTGCAGCACAGGCTGTATACTATTCATTGAAAAAGCTGAATATTCCCTATAAAATCGTCAGCCGTAGCAGAGCAAACGGTGACTTGACCTACAGCGATTTAACAGCAGACATTGTAAATGAGCACAAATTATTGATAAATTGCTCTCCAGTAGGCACTTTTCCAAATGTGGATGAATGTCCAGATATTCCTTACGAGGCCATCACAGCGCATCATTTGTTATATGACCTTATCTACAACCCCGAGGAAACGCTATTCTTAAGAAAAGGAAAGGAAAGCGGCGCTACAATAAAAAATGGCTACGAGATGTTGGTATTACAAGCAGAAAGGAATTGGGAAATCTGGAATGAGGTCCGTTAACATTATTTTCTTTTCTTTAGTTTTTCTACTGTTTGCGTGCCATTCTGCAGATTATACGCCAAAGCCGAGAGGATTTTATCGCATAGACTTACCAGAAAAAGACTATAAACAAGCGACGACGGGCTGTCCATTTCTTTTCGAACAACCGACTTATACCACGTTAAACACGGATCTGTCAGACGATGCGCACCCCTGTTGGAAAAATTTAGATTTTCCGCAGTTCAATGCTCGCCTGCATATGAGCTACTTTGCAATCAATAGTAAAGCTCCTTTGGCACAACTTACCGAAGATGCGCGCACCTTTGCTTTTAAACATACCGCGAAAGCAACTTCCATCGATCAAGTCAAAATACACCGCCCTTCACAGAAGCTATACGGCGTCACTTACTTGATTCACGGCAACACAGCTTCCAACCTACAATTTTTCGTTTCGGACAGCAGCAAGCACTACCTCCGTGGAGCACTCTACTTCAATGAAAAACCAAATCTAGACTCGATACAACCGGTGTTGGACTTTATACAGCAGGATATTGAGCAACTGATCCGTACCTTTACTTGGAAATAATTCCTATTTTTGGGCTATGTTAAACATTCATTCCTTTGTATTTAACCCTTTTCAGGAAAACACCTATATCGTTTACGACGAGTTAGGAAATTGCGCGATATTTGATCCGGGGATGTCCGATGCAGCAGAAGAACAAAAGATCGTTACCTTCATCGAAGAAAATAAGCTTAAGCCTATTGCTCTGTATAATACCCATTGCCATATTGACCATGTACTCGGTAACAGGATGATGTATGAACAGTACAATCTAATGCCTCAAATGCATGAAGGCGAAATTCCTGTTTTAGTAGATGTAGAACATCGCGCGCCCATGTTTGGCGTCCGCTACGAACTATCTCCTATTCCAGAGACCTTTTTGCAGGAAGGGCAGATCATTCAAATCGGCAAACACCCACTACACATCCTACTGGTGCCCGGCCATTCTCCAGCTCACCTTTGCTTCTATCAGCCCGATCAGAAATTTCTCATTGGTGGAGACGTACTTTTCCGCAATAGCATCGGCCGCACGGATTTGCCTGGAGGAAATCATCAGCAGTTACTGGATAACATCAAAGAGAAAATATATAGTTTACCTGACGACACCGTCGTCTATCCTGGGCACGGGCCACATACAACCGTAGGTTTTGAGAAAACCAGCAACCCTTATATAAGAGGATAAACATGAAACTACCGCTGTTCTTCGCCAAACGCTACCTGTTTTCCAAAAAATCGGTTAACGCCATTAATATTATCTCCACGATTAGTGTCGTGGGCGTATTGGTCAGTAGTGCGGCATTGGTTATCGTGCTCTCTTTCTACAACGGCATGGAAAATCTAATCCTCTCGCTGTACAGCACCTTCGCGCCAGAATTACGGATCGAACCGACAAAAGGAAAGGTATTCAACGCCAAAGAGGAGGTCTTTCTAAAGTTACGTCAGAATCAAGCTATTAAGAGCTACTCAGAAGTCTTAGAAGATAAGGTATTGATACAATACAACAACCAACAGTTTATTGCACAGGTCAAAGGTGTCGAACCGAAAAGCCTGATGGAAGCAGATCATCAGGAAATGCTCTATGCGGGGAATCTGCACATCTTCCAGGATAGCACCAATTTTGCCCTTGTCGGCGCCCAGGTGCAAGCAAATCTACGTATACCACTACAGGGCGTCGATAACTTCATGCAACTGTTTTCACCAAGAAAGGGAAGCTCTGGAAATAGTGTCAACCCCATGGACGACATCAACATCCGCATGATATCACCTTGTGGACTGCTACAGTATCAGCAAGGGTTTGATAATCTAATCATCACGCCGATAGACTTTGCACGAGATCTACTAAACGAGTACGATAAAATCTCGGCCATTGAGATCTACGCCAAAGATCCTTTACAAACAGCTAAACTCCAAGAAGAAACACAAGCATTATTGGGCGACGAATATATTGTGAAGAGTAGAGAGCAACAAAATCCATTGCTCTACAAAACCGTTCGTTCAGAAAAATGGATTGTCTTTTTCATTCTCACTGTAATTGGAATTATCGCTATTTTCAATATTATTGGGTCGCTCACCATGTTGGTAATCGACAAAAAACAGGATATGAGCGTGCTGAAGAGCTTGGGCGCAAACAACTGGCTTATACAGCGAATTTTCTTTTATGAAGGCGTTATGATTGCTTTTATCGGAGGAATTATAGGAATTGGAGCAGGATTGGCTTTTTGTGTATTACAACAGGAATATGGAATTATTCGTACTGGCGATGGCGCAAATGCCATTATGGATATCTACCCCGTGGACATCCGCCCAATGGACTTCCTACTTGTTTTCGCTACCGTAATGCTGGTGGCCGTCCTTATTTCCTACTTAGCTTCATCGCTAAGCGTACGCGAGATCCGTAGCGACGCGATTCGCAGTGGCGAATGAGCTTAATATTGCAGTCGCTTTCTGCTGTAATCTCCCTTGACGATCGAATTAATCAATGATCCCCACGCCAAGGGGCTAAACAGCGGATTCGCAAAGCGCTGATTAATGGCTTTGTTATTCATATTGATATGTCGCTGCATGGAATTGAAGGTCTGAATTTCTTCCGCACTGCGCGGTGTCACCTGAGACAAGGCTGCCAAAGCCTCCGGAGATAAGCTTCTTCGAATACGAGAGGCATCATCATTATTTACATCCAACGCCAAAAAAGCCATGTTAAACTCCTCGATACTTGCCCAAGGAAAGGGCATAACCGCTGGGAGTTCAATGACTAAGCTCTTCATATTTATTCTCGCTGTAAATTTATCGGTAGGCGTGTTGGGGATAACGTAGCTAACAGGATCGAAGCCTACCGACGTAAAAGCAATGGTATCACCCACGTGCGCGACAAATGAAAAATAACCTTCATTATCTGCCGCAAAGGCTTGGTTTCCGTAGCTTTTATTTGTTACGGTTACAAAAGGCACAGGAAGCTCTCCCCCAACCGAACTAATCAGTCCGCTGAATTGAATAATTTTCTTTTCTTGTGCATGAACAGATGTCAGCACAAAAAAGAAAAAAACGATCAACACATAAAAAATCCTTCCTGTCATGTTCCAAATTTATACAATCTTCTCAGAAGAAGCCTGTTAAATTGTGTTAACCCTACAGCTGATTAGGCGTAATTGCATTCGGGTCGTTCATGTCAGTCAAATTGATTGCTTCAACGCCCGTTATTTCCGGTACAGATTTACGAATCGCCTGTTCTAAGCCCGCCTTGAATGTCATGATACTCATGGAACAACTCGCGCAGGTTCCTAACAATTTCAATTTAACCACATTATCAGGCGTGATCTCTTCTATGCTCACGTTGCCACCGTCCGTTTCCAAGTAGGGACGAATGGTGTCTAATGCTTGTTCTACTCGCTCTAGTAATGTCATTTTTGTATTAAAATTTTTGTGAGGTAAAGATAATCAAATTATTAAAATTATTCCGCATATCAAAACAAAGGAAGCCCGAATTCAACATTTCGTTGACATCTGCCGACCGCTCAGGTTAAAGAATGTTAAACAGCTTTAAATAAGTAGACTTAAGCTACAATTAGCGGTATATTGCGCCGCTAAATTTTAATTGAATCTTATTTGATTTTGATGTATCTTTGTAAAATGTTTTTAAATAGACGTATAGTATCCTTAGTTGCTTGCGCCATGTTAATTTTGGTTGCGGCAGGTTGTAAAAGCAAGTTCGAAAAATTACGAGCCAGTAACAACATTGCCATGAAATATCAGGAAGCAGTCAAGTACTATGAAAAGAAGAAGTATTCCAAGGCATTGGTTCTTTTTGACGATTTAATGAGCAAGTATCGTGGACAGTCAGAGGCTGAGGATTTGTACTACTATACCGCGTACACCAATTATCGTCTCCGCGACTATACGTCGGCGAGGTACCATTTTAAAAACTTTGCGACAACCTACCCGAATAGCCCTCGCGCGGAAGAATGTAGGTTTATGTCTGCTTACTGTTTCTATCAAGACTCTCCCCGATTTTCACTCGACCAGGAAAATACACGAAAGGCCATCGACGAACTTCAGCTTTTCATCAACTTATATCCCGATGGTGAAAAGGCTAAGGAAGCCGGCGACTATATTCAAAAGCTTCGTGATAAACTCGAGCAAAAAGCGTACGCCAATGCGAAGTTATACTTCGATATGGGGCAGCCCGATGATTACCGCGCTGCTGTGATAGCATTTGAGAGCATGCTTCGTGAGTATCCTGACACAAGGTATGCAGAAGAGATCGAGTTTCTTATCGTTAAAGCACAATACCTGTTCGCACAAAATAGTATGCCTTATCGGCAAGAAGCCCGCTATAATGAGGCAATTGATTACTACCAAGCATTCGTTGAACATTACCCAGAAAGTAAATTCAAACATGACGCGGATCAACTGCGTTCCAGTGCAGAAAAAGAAATTGCCTTTGTTGTGAAACGCATGGATCAGATCAACAAAATGCGCGAGCAACAGCAGAAAGAATTAGGAATAACGAAAGAAGAAGCTGAAGCTAAAGAAGTTAGCGAAGCTAATTCTTCTTCAAAATAAATTGGAAATTCATAATACATTACACAATGAGTCAAAATAAAAACACTTCTATCCCAAGTTCAACAGTAACACGCGATTTGAGACAATTGGACAAAGGAACGGAAAACATCTATGAATCTATCGTTGTTATCGCTAAACGTGCTAATCAGATTGCCGTAGACGTCAAAGAAGAGTTAAACGGAAAGCTATCTGAATTTGCTAGCAACAATGACAACTTAGAAGAAGTTTTTGAAAACCGCGAGCAAATCGAGATTTCGAAGCATTACGAGCGTCTACCAAAGGCTTCCCTTGTAGCTGTTGACGAATTTTTGAATGATAAAGTTTACTTTAGAAATCCATCTAAAGAGCAAGAATAAGCTAGATGTCTTTGAAAGACAAAAATATTGTAATTGGTATATGCGGCGGTATAGCCGCATATAAAATTACATCTCTTGTAAGATTGCTTGTCAAAGAGGGCGCTCGAGTGCAGGTTATTATGACACCTGACGCCCACAACTTCGTCACCCCACTGACATTTGCCACGCTATCTAAAAATCCAGTCTATTCCGAGTATTTCGACCCGAAGAGCGGTGTCTGGCATAATCATGTCGATATTGCATTAAAGGCAGACCTGTTGCTCATAGCACCTGCAACGGCCAATACACTGAGCAAAATGGCGAATGCTGCCTGCGACAATTTGCTTTTAGCCACCTATCTATCTGCGAAATGCCCAGTAATGTTTGCTCCGGCGATGGATCTGGATATGTGGAAGCATCCCGCTACGCAAACAAATATTCAACGTCTTGAACAATTTGGCAATACCATGATAGCGCCCGGAACAGGCGAACTTGCAAGTGGTCTTGTGGGAGAGGGGCGTCTCGCAGAGCCGGATGACATGTATGCTGCTATCTATACTTTTTTTGAAAAACATCAATCTCTGAAAGGGAAAAAAGCCTTGGTTACTGCTGGACCAACGCACGAAGCAATCGATCCTGTTCGTTTTATCGGCAACCACTCCAGTGGAAAGATGGGCTTTGCCATTGCGGAATCGCTGACGTCCCTCGGCGCTGAGGTTACCTTGATTAGCGGTCCCACGCACCTGCCAACACCCGCATCGGTCAAGAGGATAGATGTAACCAGTGCAAAAGAGATGCTAAATGCCACTGATGGTTACTTTGATCAAGCAGACATTATTGTTATGAGTGCCGCCGTAGCTGACTATACGCCAGTAACAGTAGCCAATCAAAAGATCAAAAAAAAGGACGATACTTTTCAGATAGCTTTGCAGAAAACGACGGATATCCTAGCAACATTGGGAAAACGAAAAAAAGCACAGCAGACCTTGGTTGGATTCGCTTTGGAAACGAACGACGAAATCGAAAATGCGAAAGGGAAGCTTTCTCGTAAAAACTTGGACTTTATCGTATTAAACTCCATGCAGGATCAAGGAGCAGGTTTCGCCGGCGACACGAATAAAGTGACCGTATTAAGTAAGGACGGTACGCAAATAGCATTCGCGTTAAAGAGTAAGCGAGAGGTCGCCGACGATATCGTTCATCTTATCGTTGCGCATCAATCGCCTACAGATGTACAATCCGAGACTCCTTAGGATAATAGTTGTTAACTCTATTCGCCAATACCTTTACCCAGCCCAAATTAACTCCATAGTAACGCACCAAACACCATCCGTTGCCAACATCAACGAATATATCACGATCAAGGTTGTCTTTACGGAGAAACTCCTGAGCAACAGATAGCGGCACTTCCTGCGATTTAAGATCACTTTTGACGAAGACGCTCAATGCCAATTCGTGCGAGGGCAGCAATTCACGACCTATCCATTTACCGATGTTTGTGCCTGCATTACGAATGTATAGCACACGCTGCAACCACTTCAGATCCTCCTCATACCGCTTTGGGAAGATATGGACATCATCTCCGTGCATAAAGGCATAAAGCGCAGCATTAGGAAGCAGCCAATCTGCCAATGCCTGTTTTGGAACAGCACTCTTCTCTGGCTTTGCTTTCTTTCTACTAAAGGTCTCTTGTGCCTCCGTTTTCTTCATCACGCCCACAAAAAATCCTTCTCCCTGCAGCTGATGTGGATAAAATCGATATCCATGTGCGCTCATTTCCGAAGACTGGGTTGGCTGAATACCCCAACTGTCATCCAATGGCAGTTCTACACTACTAAAGCCATACTCATGCGCAATCCAGTCCAAAATATCCTCATTTTCCTCCGTCGAATAGGAACAAGTAGAATAAATTAGGTATCCCCCAGTAACCAACGTACTGATTGACTCGGCCAATATGCGCTTCTGTCGATCGCTACAGAGCTTAACATTCGCTAGCGACCACTCATCAATAGCATCAGGATCTTTCCTGAACATACCGGATCCCGAGCAAGGGGCATCCACTACCATCAGATCAAAATATCCGGGAAGACGCGAGAAAGACGAGGGATCATTATTGGTAACCACCACATTATGCATGCCCCAACGATTCATGTTATCCTCCAGAATCCCTACTCTGGTTTTAATAACTTCATTGCTTACCAAAAGGCTTTTATCCCCCAAATAAGCGTTTATCAACGTGGATTTTCCCCCTGGAGCGGCACACAAGTCAAGTGCTCTTATAGCAGCGTTCTCTAAGCCCAATGTGCGAATAATATGACCCAAAAACATGGATGAGGCCTCCTGCACGTAATAACATCCGGCATGATACAGCGGATCCAACGTAAATACCGGACGTTCACCAAGATAGTAGGCCTTTGAACACCAAGGTACTGGATCTAGCAATGCTATATCCAACAGCGCATGCTTTCTAGGGTTTAAGCGAATAGAAGTAATACGATCTCCTTTTTCATGTGTATCAACGAAAGCCTCATGATCAAAATCCTGTTCTTTACGTAATCTATCAATAAGTTCATTTGGGAGAAAGTTACTCATCACTTTATCGTTTTATTCTGTGTAAATTTACCACAATAAGGAAGGAATAACAAAACCCATCAACATGAAAGATTTCAAAAAATACTATATCGTTGCCGCAAGTCCTGAAGACATCTACAAAGCCTTAACAACAGAGATTACGATACGCCTATGGACAGGCGATATCGTTGAGATCGACCCAACTGAGGGAGGTGAATTTTCCATGTGGGATGGTGCGATCACAGGAAAGTTCATTAGTCTAGAGCCATACGCAAAGATTGTTCAACAATGGTATTTTGGAGAGCAAGAAGAAAACTCTATAGTGACCATTAAATTACATGAACATAAAAAAGGAAGCTCGTTTGAGGTAAACCATAGCAATATCCCTGACGAAGCTTTTGATGATATTGTAGATGGATGGAATAATACCTACATGGCATCCTTAATCGAGTTTTATGAGGAAGAATGATACCGAAAGGGTACGTCAACATACTGTAAAACTATTCAGCCTACGGAGTTCGATTTGCCTGCAATGGTAAAGCAAAGCGTAGCATCAGCTAAGGTTTCAACAATCTCAACATCCAATCGGTGAGTGTCAAAAGCCTATCCTCATCCATCAATACGTGGTCAACAGGCATCAAGGTCTCGTTACCAAACATCAGTGTTGCATCGTAGGAAATCAGTATCCCTTTGTAGAACATCACTGTTGCATCCCCAGAAATCAACAAACAGTGGTTGGACATCAAGGTCGATGCGTCACAGATCAGCTAGCGAATGCTACGTAGCATTCGCTAGCCGACAATGCAATTAACTATAAAAACACCTATCTTCATTAAACAAAAGGTTGTCACAAACATTTTGTAACATTCCTAAGAGATGCTGAAGAATGCCAACGGCACACAGCAGTCTGTTCCCCCGATCTTGAAGCCGGTCGTTGTCTATTTGATGCACAAATGAATAACTGAAGCCTATGTAGGTGTAATAGAGACATCCGTCAAACAAAACCTGATGTTGCGCAAGCAGATTCCGTCGTTCTCCGATACGGAAAAAACACGTGCGGAAGAGAACCGAACATCTTACAACAGGAAGAAAACAGGTGAAGAAGAGTTTCTGAAGCCCATCAAAGGAAAGTATCTGCTTGCCGATAAACGAATGCTACGTAGCATTCGCAGCTTGGAAAACGCCAAAAAGTGGATTGCAGGCTCCCTGAAGGCCGTTTTGCTAATCGAAAGTAGTACGTAGAGGGTAGTGCTTACAGCGTGTTTCGAGCTGGCAAGAAAAGAGAAGAGGTTGTCCAAAAAGTAACTACCTTTCGTGATTGCGAGGAGGAGGAACGACTGCGAAGCAATCTTAGAAAATAAAATGCAGATTGGTTTCCTACGGAGCTGCCTCCCTCGTTCGTCATACTTCCTCTCAATGACGCATGTTGTGATCAATTATCTTTTTAGACAGGAGCCTCGTTTAACATTATCCGTCAGTAGCCGACCTACTCTCCCATCCGCCAGCTGGCGGACAATATCTTGGTAGTGCGTAATGCGTATTGAGTAATGCGAATTAGGTGGCGTATAAAACACAAAAACAAAAGGCCCCTCCAGTTTCCTGAAGGGGCCTCGTTTAAAATTAGGCGCCGACCTACTCTCCCACCTGTTACGGCAATACCATCGGCTCTGGCGGGCTTGACTTCTCTGTTCGGAATGGGAAGAGGTAGACACCGCCGATATAGGCACCTGAATATCTTTGCAAAGTAAAAAGTCAAAATTCAAAACTAATAAACCTTACAGCCTTTTTTAATTTTTATCTTTTAATTTTTAATTGCATGATGACATGCATTGAAAGAAAGAAAAAGAAGGAAGACAACAACGTTCTACCGGCGTGGAAAGCTTCGGGCTATTAGTATCACTCGGCTTTGGTCTCTCAACCTTTACACCTATGACCTATCAACGTTGTCATCTACAACGACCCTATAAGGAAGTCTCATCTCGTGGCTAGTTTCGCACTTAGATGCTTTCAGCGCTTATCTATTCCGGACGTAGCTACCCTGCCGTACACCTGGCGGCATAACAGGTTCACCAGCGGTCCGTCCAACCCGGTCCTCTCGTACTAAGGTCAGATCCACTCAAACTTCCAGCGCCCACAACAGATAGGGACCGAACTGTCTCGCGACGTTCTGAACCCAGCTCGCGTGCCACTTTAATGGGCGAACAGCCCAACCCTTGGGACCTTCTCCAGCCCCAGGATGTGACGAGCCGACATCGAGGTGCCAAACCTCCCCGTCGATATGAGCTCTTGGGGGAGATCAGCCTGTTATCCCCAGCGTACCTTTTATCCTTTGAGCGATGGCCCTTCCATACAGAACCACCGGATCACTATGTCCGTCTTTCGACCCTGGTCGACTTGTTGGTCTCACAGTCAAGCAAGCTTATGCCATTGCACTCCACGTACGGTTACCAAGCGTACTGAGCTTACCTTTGAAAGCCTCCGTTACCTTTTTGGAGGCGACCACCCCAGTCAAACTACCCACCAAACAATGTCCTCGACATGATCGAGTTAGAAACCGAATACAGAAAGGGCGGTATTTCAAGGTTGATTCCACGGATCCTAGCGAACCCGCTTCAACATCTCCCGCCTATCCTACACATCCTGTACCCAATTTCAATGTTAAGCTATAGTGAAGGTGCATGGGGTCTTTCCGTCCCGTTGCGGGTAACCGGCGTCTTCACCGATACCACAATTTCACCGAGCTCATGGCTGAGACAGCGCCCAGATCGTTACACCATTCGTGCAGGTCGGAACTTACCCGACAAGGAATTTCGCTACCTTAGGACCGTTATAGTTACGGCCGCCGTTTACTGGGGCTTCGATTCAATGCTTCTCTTGCGATGACATCCCCTCTTAACCTTCCAGCACCGGGCAGGTGTCAGGCCTTATACTTCATCTTTCGATTTCGCAAAGCCATATGTTTTTGCTAAACAGTCGCCTGGGCCTTTTCACTGCGGCTGCTCTTGCGAGACAGCGCCCCTTCTCCCGAAGTTACAGGGCCATTTTGCCGAGTTCCTTAGCCATGATTCACTCGAGCACCTTAGGATTCTCTCCTCGACCACCTGTGTCGGTTTACGGTACGGGTTTTTATAACCTGAAGCTTAGCGGGTTTTCTTGGAAGTCTGATTACCTGCACTATCCACGCTCCCGAAGGTTTGCGGTACTATCATGTTTCAGCACAGTCTGCGGATTTGCCTACAGTCTGTATACCTACGCACTTTAACGAACTATTCCGTCAGTTCGCGGCAGTGTCACTACTCCGTCACCACATCGCAGTTATAAAAAGTACGGGAATATTAACCCGTTGTCCATCGGCTTGCTCCCTTCGGATGCGCCTTAGGCCCCGACTAACCCTGATCCGATTAGCGTTGATCAGGAAACCTTAGTCTTTCGGTGGGCGGGTTTCTCACCCGCCTTATCGTTACTTATGCCTACATTTGCTTTTCTATAAAGTCCACCATCAGTCACCTGACGGATTCACCCCTCATAGAATGCTCCCCTACCAGATGTAGCTTGTGCTACAAATCCATAGCTTCGGTAATACACTTGATGCCCGTTTATTATCCACGCCCGGCCGCTCGACTAGTGAGCTGTTACGCACTCTTTAAATGAATGGCTGCTTCCAAGCCAACATCCTAGCTGTCTGGGCAACCGGACCTCGTTAGTTCAACTTAGCGTATATTTGGGGACCTTAGCTGATGGTCTGGGTTCTTTCCCTCTCGGCCTTGGACCTTAGCACCCAAAGCCTCACTGCCGGCCATATCTATGTAGCATTCGGAGTTCGTCTGGATTTGGTAGGATTTGACTCCCCCGCACCCAATCGGTAGCTCTACCTCTACTAGACTCTATGCCGACGCTGTTCCTAAAAACATTTCGGGGAGTACGAGCTATTTCCCAGTTTGATTGGCCTTTCACCCCTACCCTCAGGTCATCCGGAAACTTTTCAACGTTTATCGGTTCGGTCCTCCATTACGTGTTACCGCAACTTCAACCTGCCCAAGGGTAGATCACAAGGTTTCGCGTCTACCTCACCTGACTATGCGCCCTATTCAGACTCGCTTTCGCTTCGGCTGCGTCCCTGAAGGACTTAACCTTGCCAGATAAGAGTAACTCGTAGGCTCATTATGCAAAAGGCACGCCGTCACAGAATAAATCCGCTCCGACCGCTTGTAAGCACACGGTTTCAGGTTCTTTTCACTCCCCTGTTCGGGGTTCTTTTCATCTTTCCCTCACGGTACTGGTCCACTATCGGTCTCTCAGGAGTATTTAGCCTTGCCAGATGGTGCTGGCAGATTCCCACAGGATTTCTCCGGTCCCGCGGTACTCAGGATACCACTAGCGTCGTTCCGCTTACGTGTACGGGGCTATCACCCATATTGCCCGGCTTCCCATCCGGTTCCACTTCGCTCGACGAATCACATCTCGTGGTCCTACAACCCCGCTATTGCCGTAACAATAGCGGTTTGGGCTCTTTCCCGTTCGCTCGCCACTACTTGGGAAATCATTATTATTTTCTCCTCCTACGCTTACTTAGATGTTTCAGTTCGGCGCGTTCGCGTATTATACAACATACCTTCAGTATGTTAGGTTGCCCCATTCGGAAATCCACGGATCAAGTCACATTTGCTGATCCCCGTGGCTTATCGCAGCTTATCACGTCCTTCATCGCCTCTGAGAGCCTAGACATCCCCCGTGTGCCCTTTGTTACTTTCTTCGCTCATATACCCCTTTTGCTAGGTATATGGCTGCCTTTGTCCTACTTGTATTCGTGCACTAATGCTCGAACACGTTCTGACCATTGTTGTCTTCTCTTGTGTTTTCTTTCTTTCAATATGTCAAAGAACGGATTCGAAGTAAAAATTAAAAAGTAAAAATTAAAAAAACTGTACAGCTTTTGACTTTTAAATTTTGACTTTTTACTTTGAAATGTGGAGAATAACGGATTCGAACCGTTGACCCCCTGCGTGCAAGGCAGGTGCTCTAGCCAGCTGAGCTAATTCCCCTTTTTTGTAGTGGGTAATGGGTAGTGCGTAGTGCGATTTCAATGTCGCCATAAAAATTCGCGGTACGCAATACGCTATACGCATTACTTTCCGTAGTCCCGAGCAGATTTGAACTGCTGACCCCTACATTATCAGTGTAGTGCTCTAACCAACTGAGCTACGGGACTAGCTTATCTTTCTCATCTTCTCTCGGTATCCACGTCCTCTCGGGGTGGGCACTTTCTTCTTTCTTAGATGTTAGTCGTTAGTACCTAGTACTTAGACAGGGTCTATATACTACATACTATCTACTAAATACTTTTCTTAACGATCATGATGTGGCGCAACGAGTGTCAAT
The DNA here is from genome assembly GCF_033955345.1 of Sphingobacterium bambusae. Taxonomy (NCBI): domain Bacteria; kingdom Pseudomonadati; phylum Bacteroidota; class Sphingobacteriia; order Sphingobacteriales; family Sphingobacteriaceae; genus Sphingobacterium; species Sphingobacterium bambusae. Next base: position 2,936,925 of record NZ_CP138332.1, on the reverse strand, counting down.
TAGGACACTCTAGAAAGGAGGTATTCCAGCCGCACCTTCCGGTACGGCTACCTTGTTACGACTTAGCCCCAATTATCGGTTTTGCCCTAACACGCTCCTTGCGGTTACATGCTTTAGGCACCCCCAACTTTCATGGCTTGACGGGCGGTGTGTACAAGGCCCGGGAACGTATTCACCGCGTCATTGCTGATACGCGATTACTAGCGAATCCAACTTCACGGGGTCGAGTTGCAGACCCCGATCCGAACTGTGAATGGCTTTTAGAGATTGGCATCACATTGCTGTGTAGCTGCCCGTTGTACCATCCATTGTAGCACGTGTGTAGCCCCGGACGTAAGGGCCATGATGACTTGACGTCGTCCCCGCCTTCCTCACCGTTTGCACGGGCAGTCTGTTTAGAGTCCCCACCATTACATGCTGGCAACTAAACATAGGGGTTGCGCTCGTTGCGGGACTTAACCCAACACCTCACGGCACGAGCTGACGACAGCCATGCAGCACCTAGTTTCCTGTCCCGAAGGACTGATCTATCTCTAGATCATTCAGTAACTTTCAAGCCCGGGTAAGGTTCCTCGCGTATCATCGAATTAAACCACATGCTCCTCCGCTTGTGCGGGCCCCCGTCAATTCCTTTGAGTTTCACCCTTGCGGGCGTACTCCCCAGGTGGATGACTTAACGCTTTCGCTTGGACGCTAACTGTATATCGCTAACATCGAGTCATCATCGTTTAGGGCGTGGACTACCAGGGTATCTAATCCTGTTCGATCCCCACGCTTTCGTGCATCAGCGTCAATCACCGCTTAGATAGCTGCCTTCGCAATCGGAGTTCTGAGACATATCTATGCATTTCACCGCTACTTGTCTCATTCCGCCATCTTCAACGGCATTCAAGTTCTTCAGTATCAAGAGCACTGCGACAGTTGAGCTGCCGTCTTTCACTCCTGACTTAAAAAACCGCCTACGCACCCTTTAAACCCAATAAATCCGGATAACGCTCGGATCCTCCGTATTACCGCGGCTGCTGGCACGGAGTTAGCCGATCCTTATTCTTCGAGTACGTTCAGCTATCCACACGTGGATAGGTTTATTCCTCGACAAAAGCAGTTTACAACCCATAGGGCAGTCGTCCTGCACGCGGCATGGCTGGTTCAGGCTTCCGCCCATTGACCAATATTCCTTACTGCTGCCTCCCGTAGGAGTCTGGTCCGTGTCTCAGTACCAGTGTGGGGGATTCTCCTCTCAGAGCCCCTAGACATCGTCGCCTTGGTGAGCCGTTACCCCACCAACTAGCTAATGTCACGCGAGCCCATCCATATCCTATAAATATTTAACTGTAACATGATGCCAAATCACAGTGTTATGCGGTCTTAATCCGGATTTCTCCGGGCTATCCCCCTGATATGGGTAGGTTGCTCACGCGTTACGCACCCGTGCGCCACTCTCACTATCTTCGAGCAAGCTCTCCGATAGATCCCGTCCGACTTGCATGTATTAGGCCTGCCGCTAGCGTTCATCCTGAGCCAGGATCAAACTCTCCATTGTAATAATGAATTGTTCGATACCAAGCTATTTACTAATAAATAACCGGAATCGTTTTTGTTGTATCTTACGATCCGTAATTGACAGGTTGATTTTTTGTTATTGTATAACTTTCATCTTCCGACTACTCGTTACGCTACATGATCATCTTTCTTAAAGAACTTTCTTCGCCGCCGCGTCGCGCTTTGGCTTTTTATATATCGTGGCATCGCTGCCCGAACTATCTTGTTTGTTTCCCTCCTTCTCGTTGGGACTGCAAAGGTAGAAGACTTTTTCGGTTTCACAAAATAAAGTTGAACTTTTTTTTTGAGGCCCTTTCGGGCTTTTTAACCGTGAAAACACCCTTCGTTAAAGGCTTTTTCCATCTTCTGTTTTTCGCTTTTCAATCGTCCCTCCCTTGCGGAGTGGTGCAAAGATAGAAACTTTGGCATATATCTTGCAAATTATTCCAGCTTATTTCTTTCAGACAGCACACAAGATGCTGGAATACTGCGCGATATTTTTGAGAAGAATATTCCTTTGCTATTTGAAAAAGCCTTAAAGGCCATTTTACACAAGCAACGAACAAACGTATATGGCCGTCGCAGCAGCGAACAAGCCTGGTCGCACAAACAATCTTAAAATAAAAATTAGAAAACATTTGGAATATACGAAAGACTTCGTACATTTGATCTACGAACAAATTCGTAGATCAAATGAAGCCGACAGATAGTGAAATGGAAATATTGCAAATCCTTTGGGAAAAAGGAGAGAGCAGCGTACGCAACGTGCACGAACAACTTGACAAAAAAGATATCGGTTACACGACAACACTTAAGCTTATGCAAATTATGTTTGACAAGGGCATGGTAAGTAGAGACAGCTCCTCAAAAACACATTTGTATAAAGCGCTTTTAAGCAAAGAACAAACGCAACATCAATTCTTGGATAAAATGATCGATGCTGTGTACAATGGATCTACGGCACGCTTGGTGATGCAAGCCTTAGGCAATCAGCGAGCAAGCAAAGAGGAGATTGATCTTATAAAAGAATACTTAAATACCCTTGAAAACTCATAAGCTATGAACGCTATCTTTCAAAACATCACACATGCGCTAGGGTGGAGCATCGTACACTCTTTATGGCAAGGCGTACTTATCTACTGCCTACTATGCCTAGTTTATGTTGCGCTTCCAAAATCAAGTGCCAAAAACAAATACATTATGGCCCTCTGCGCACAAGCTAGTATTTTCTTTTGCTTCGTTGCCACATTTGTACACTATTTGGATTTTTCGAGAAGCGCCTTGTCATCATCTCCAATAGATTTCACAACGGAGCAGCTCTTGGACATACAGGCATCAACGCATATCCTACATGCTTTAGAACCTATGTTCCCTTGGTTTGCCTCGCTCTATGTCATCGGACTACTTATACAAATGATCCTGTTCACAAACAGTTTCTCCAAGCTCCATTATCTAAAAACAAGGGGACTACAGGACGCACCCAGCCTGTGGCAGGAATCATTTCAGCGGATTAGCGCAACGCTGACACCAAGCAAGAAAGTTAGGTTTTTTCTTTCCGAAAAAGTATCCGTGCCCTTAACGCTAGGTCACGTAAAACCCATTATACTTTTTCCAATAGCACTGGTCACCCATCTTGACTTGAAACAAGTCGAATCAATTTTGATTCACGAGCTAGCACATATCAAGCGTAATGATTACCTATTTAACCTTTTCAAGGTTATCATGGAAACCGTACTGTTTTTCAATCCATTTATCTGGCTCTTGTCAAAACATATTGAAGCCGAACGCGAGCATGCCTGTGACGATATGGTTGTTAAATGGGTACCATCCCCAATAGCCTATGCACAAGCATTGATGTCGGTCGAGCTAAACAGTCATCACATTGCACCGGCCTATGCCATGGCCGCCACTGGAAAAAACCATCATTTACTACACCGAATAAAAAGAATAACCAAAATGGAAAAGAACTATATCAATGTTAAGCAACATCTCATTGCTTTGCTGCTTAGCTCCGTGGCCTTAGTTACCGTAGCTTGGATTGCACCACAAAACAAAGAACAACAGCCAGCGGAAAACCCTGCTATAATAAGCCTCGAACAAATGGAAGAACTCGAGCTCCTGCCTATGGGGGAAGCTGTAAGCGAAGAGCTAACGGCGCAGATTTGTGATACGACAGAAATAAACAGCATTACACTTGCTCCGCTCGACACCATCCAACCGTTACCAACATTAGCGCCCATCGATCCCATTGCACCGATAGCACTACAAAAAGAGGCTGATGTACTGCAGCAACGTATGCAAACGCCCGAGTGGAAAGAGCATATCGCGCAGGTAGAGGCCAATGCCAAACGTATCGAAGCGTATTACAATTCCCCAGCATGGAAGGAGCATATTGCTAAGATAGCCGCCAACAGCAAAAGGATAGAGGAATACTACAACTCGCCGGCATGGAAAGAGCAAATTGCCAAAATCGAAACCAATGCCAAACGTGTGGAGGAATTCTATAACTCGCCCAAATGGAAAGAGCATATTGCCAAGGTGGAGGAAAATGCCAAACGAGTAGAAGAGTACTACAACTCGCCAGAATGGAAAGAGCATATTGCTAAGATTGAAAACAACTCAAAACGCATCGAGGAATACTATAACTCTCCGGAATGGAAAGACAAGATTGCCAAAATAGAGGAGAACGCACGCAAAGTAGAGGAATACTACAATTCGCCAGAGTGGAAGGAAAAAATCAGTAAAATAGAAGAAAATGCCAAGCAACTTACAGAGTATTATAATTCGCCCGCTTGGAAAGAAAAATCGAAACAGCTAACGGCTCCACAAAACGACAATAAAAACGAAAAGTAAACCAGAAGGTACAATCGAATTTTCTGAAGTATACCAACAAGAGAAGGCACAGTCCTTCTCTTGTTGGTTTCTAAAGCATGAAGACTTTCCCTCAACCCAATATTTTTTTGCGTATTATTGTTTCAGTAGCACTATACGCCAATGAACATCATCTATTCCATTGATTTATTAGGCACCATGGTTTTTGCGATATCGGGAGCCATGGCAGCAAATCGCAAACATATCGACATCTTCGGAGCGGCATTCACCGGCTTCGTTACGGCGATAGGAGGTGGCTCATTACGAGATGTTTTCTTAAACCTACGTCCCGTGTGGGTAGACGATGACAATTATCTTATAGCCATACTCATAGGCGTAAGCATATCCATTTTGGCCAATAAACAACTGGACAAACTAGCACGAACACTTTCTTTTTTTGATGCGATCGGCATCGGTTTCTTCTGCATCGTTGGTGTACAGAAATCCTTGTCTTTCGACGCTTCAGCCATCGCTGCCATCATGTTGGGAATGTTTTCAGCAGTTATGGGGGGCGTCATTCGAGATACCTTAATGAACGAAACACCGCTCATCTTTCGAAAAGAAATCTATGCTACAGCCTGCTTGTTGGGAGCTATTCTGTATATCGTTCTCGGTCTAGTCGGTGTGAACAGCACGATAAATGCATTCTCATCGGCAGCCATCATATTCGTCATTCGGCTCATCGCCGTAAAGTTCAAACTATCCCTTCCGGTTATCGGCGGTTAGCCCTGTAAAGAAGAAAAGATAGCCGAGCGGCTATCTTTTCTTCTTTATTTGCGGGAATCTCATCTTATATCCCACACGAATCATCCCTTTGGAGATCGCGTCTAATTTTCCTTTCAGCATGGCTTTTTTCAGTGGGCCTAGCTTATCAACGAACAACTTCCCTTCAATATGGTCATACTCATGTTGAACGATACGCGCTGCCAATCCACTCAATTGTACCTCGTGCTCTTCAAAATTTTCATCTAGGTAGTTGATCAATACATTGGACGGTCTCATCACTTCTTCGTTGATATCGGGAATGCTGAGACAGCCCTCATTAAAGCCCCACTTTTCACCGGTTTCTTCCAAGATTATGGGATTGATCAATACTTTTTTAAAATCTTTCAAAGAAGGATCGCCTTCGCCATCCTCGTCATCCTCCGCAAAGGGAGAAGCGTCTATAACAAACAAGCGAATAGGTAAACCGACCTGCGGAGCTGCCAAACCAACACCTCGCGCCGCATACATCGTCTCAAACATATCAGCAATGGTTTCTTTAAGATTGGGGTAGTCTTCATCTATCTCCTCCGCCTTTTTCCTCAACACGGGATCGCCATATGCTACTATAGGTAATTTCATACTTTTCAATTTCTGTGCAAAGGTATCAATAATAATTTATACCCATTTAGATTCTGCTAACTTTGTAGGAAGAATGAACGCCCCAGACAAGGACAGAATAAATTGTTTTATAACAACTGTAGAAAAACTATTAGGAACGACTTTTACGAAGAAATTCGAGAAGAGTACTATAACCTTGCATGCTCCAGAATTGGATTTATCTGTAATCATTTATCTACCAGGTGTAGAAAAGCGTTTGCCTAATGCTCTGAATAGAACCATTCACATCGACTACGATCAGGTTGTCTCAGATGTCGACAAACTCTGCGCGAGACTTGCTTCACTGTATGGCAATGGACAGGTCGTATACGCTAGGAAAACGGTTGTTGCCCGTATCGACAAACGCGTAAGCATCAACTTTTTAGATGAACACCACCTCCAAATGGCGATCCCGGGAAAATATCGCTATGGTCTATTTCAGGACGGCGAACTGCTGTCGGTCGCTATCTTCAGCGGCGGAAGACGGATGCGCGACCAGCACGAAGGCTACCGCTCCTTTGAGCTGATCCGTTTTTGCCACAAATCAAACTTTCGGGTTGTCGGAGGGCTATCCAAACTGCTTAAATCCTTCATAAAAGATTTTCAGCCCAACGATATCATGACCTATGTGGATCGAGACTGGTCGCAAGATTCCAATCTTGCAACACTAGGCTTCAAAGAGGTTGGCGAGATCGCTCCGCAATGCTACCTTATCGTCAATGGATTACGTCAAATTTCGTCGACTACGAGTCCCGCCGACGCGCCTCTAAAGCATGCCGACGAGAGCTATTCCGTTTGCAATAGCGGAAGCACAAAGTTGGTTCTCCGATTATGAAAACCCACTTTCGATATGTATATTTAGCCTAGAAAAACATTAAAAACGAAGACAATCTTATGAAACGTAAATTACGTATGGGTATGGTTGGCGGGGGCAAGGACGCCTTTATTGGCGCGGTTCACCGTATTGCAGCCTTTATGGATGGAAAAATAGAACTGGTCTGCGGAGCTTTCAGCGTAGACCCCGAAGTTTCCAGACAATCGGGTGAAGACCTTTTTATTGCTCCTGATAGAGTTTACGCCAATTACGAGGAGATGATAAGCAAGGAAGCCGCACTTCCTGAGGGAGAGCGCATGGATTTCCTCACCATCGTTACGCCAAACTTTTTGCATTTCGGCCCAGCAAAGCTGGCTTTGGAAAATGGATTTGACGTCGTTGTTGAAAAACCAATGACCGTTACCTTGGATGAAGCAAAAGAATTGCAAGCAATTGTAGAGAGCACAGGACGTACGCTATGCTTGACGCATACCTATTCCGGCTACCCAATGGTGAAACAAGCCAAAGCGATGGTAAAAGACGGACACTTTGGCAAGATCCGTAAAATTGTGGTGGAATATCCGCAAGGATGGTTGAGCCGATTATCCGAGAGAGAAGGAAATGCGGGTGCTGCTTGGCGAGCCGATCCAAAGAAATCAGGCTTATCCTTGGTGATGGGCGATATAGGAACACATGCTGCGCACCTTGCTGAGTACGTCACCGGCCTTCGCATCACGGAGCTTTGTGCTGATTTAACAACATTCGTGGAAGGCCGTTTGCTGGATGATGACGGATCGGTATTATTACGCTTTGAAGATGGAGCGAAAGGTGTGTTAATGGCTTCGCAGATATCTGCCGGCGAAGAAAATGCAGTAAGGCTCCGTATTTACGGAGAAAAAGGTGGTTTAGAATGGGCCAATGAAGACCCAAACAACCTGATCATCAAAATGCTGGATCAGCCACGTCAGATCTACCGCACGGGAAATGCTTATGCTGCTCCCTACACGTTAAGTTCTTTCGCGACGCACAACACGCGCATCCCTGCCGGACATCCGGAAGGCCTGCTGGAATCCTTTGCAAACATCTACAGAAACTTCGCAGCTACTGCGAGCGCAAAAAGGGAAGGCAGAACACCTACACCAGAAGAACTGGATTTTCCCTCCGTACAGGATGGCGTTCGTGGAATGGCCTTTGTACAAAATGTAGTTGCCAGCAACGAGAGCAATGAAAAATGGACTAAATTTGTACTGTGATAAAACAGACAATCAACGATAACATGCAGGAGGGGGAAACAACCCCTCCTCATTTTTTATATACCCTTTTGGGACCGACAGCCTCTGGCAAAACAGCACTGGCCATAGCTTTTGCCAAGGAGATTGCCGGCGAGATCATCAGCATCGATTCTAGGCAAGTATATCGGGGTATGGATATTGGTACCGGAAAAGATCTTGACGCCTATGGGAACATCCCGTACCATCTCATTGACATCCGAGATCCGAAAGAGCGCTACGATATCGCACAGTTTCAAAGTGATTTCCACACGGCCTATCAAGACATCATTGCAAGAGGTAAAGCTCCGATCGCCGTCGGTGGAACGGGCATGTACATGCATTCGCTCATCGTGAAACAGCCTTATATACAGGTACCGGTTGACCAATCCTTTCGAGATCAGTTGGTCTCTTTGGACAAACCTACCTTGCAGGCGAAGTTAGCAACGTACGACATCCCAACCGATTTTAAAATAGATTACAGCTCCCACAAAAGAATAGTTCGCGCCTTGGAGATCTTGGAGGCGCTGAAGAGCGGATTCCTGCCAGCGAAAGAAGCCGTAATCTATAATCCGCTGGTTTTCGGCCTAGATCCTGCGCTTGACCTTCGCCGGCAACGCATCAGCGAGCGACTAAAAGCAAGGCTGAACGGAGGAATGATACAAGAAGTCGAACAGCTGTTGGCAGAAGGTGTAACACACGCCGAGCTACAATTCTATGGACTCGAATACAAATACAGTTCCATGTACCTTTTGGGAGACATGGATAGAGAGCGCTACTTTACGAAGCTCGAAACAGAGATACACCGGTATGCCAAAAGGCAGATGACCTTTTTTCGGAAAATGGAAAAGGATGGCGTCAAGATACACTGGCTAAATGAGGATTCCACAGAAGCAAAGCTGAAGGCAATGTTGGAAATTATTAAAGAGGAATCTCTCTAAAGTAACGACATAAAAAAAGGGCAACAGCTCGTGTTACCCTTTTTCAATTTCTTTTTATAACTTAATTTCTTCTTCCTTACTATTAAAGAATCGAAATTGCGTCAGATAATAAGATGATACGGTCTTAATTTTAATCCACTTGCCGTATTTGAAAAACCATTTGATTCGCCTTGAGAACAAACCCGACGTAATGTAGGCGCCTATATAAGGATGCACGGAAAGTGTCACTCCTTTTTCGTTTTGTTCTTGCAAGATAAAACTCAAATTATTCTCGATGTCATCAAGCAATATCATGCTCGAGCGGATTTCGCCAGTACCTCCACATGCGGGACATTTCTCACTTGTCACCACGCTCATTTCAGGTCTGACGCGCTGTCTCGTTATCTGCACCAAGCCAAATTTACTTGGCGGAAGGATGGTGTGTTTTGCACGGTCATTAACCATGCATTCCTTCAGATAACTGTACAGCTCTTTACGATTGGTCGGCTTATGCATGTCGATAAAATCGATCACAACGATACCGCCCATATCACGCAACCGCAATTGCCTTGCGATTTCCTTTGCGGCCTCTTTATTGACCAGCAGAGCATTTTCTTCTTGATTTTCTTTACTAGCTATCCGGTTTCCACTGTTCACATCCACCACGTGAAGTGCTTCGGTGTGCTCGATCACTAGATAAGCACCGCCCTGTAGATTTACCGTTTTGCCAAAAGAAGCCTTAATTTGGCGCTCCACACCAAAATGGTCAAAGATAGGTTCCTTATGCTTATACTGCTTAACTATCTTTTCCAAATCAGGTGAAATCTCCTGTACATATGATTTTACTTCATCGTACAAGGCCGAATCATTCACATGAATATGCGCAAACTCATCCGTCAAGATGTCCCGCAGAATAGTGGATGCACGATCCATTTCTCCGAGCACCTTGTGCGTTGGTTCAGCAGTTTTAAGGCGTTTGCTAAAAAGCTCCCATTTAGAGATTAAGTCCAAAAGGTCTTTCTGTAGTTCTTCGACACCTTTGTTTTCAGAAACCGTCCGTATGATCACGCCGAAGTTTGCAGGTTTAATACTTTCTACAATTTTCTTCAGTCGCGTACGTTCGGCATTCCCTTTAATCCTCTTGGAGATGGAAACTGTACTTGAAAATGGCACCAATACAACGAATCTACCTGCGATGGAGAGGTCAGAACTCAATCTGGGTCCCTTCGTCGAGATAGGTTCTTTGGCAATCTGTACTGGTAAAAGCACGTTTCGGCTTAAAATATCCGAAATCTTCCCGGCTTTATCGATGTCCTTTTCAAGTTTCAGACTATTGAGCAGCTTCTCTTGATAGCTGCCATTCTTTACAATACGCGTCAGCTTGAGTAAAGACTGAACCTGTGGCCCTAAATCCAAATAATGTAAGAACGCATCTTTTTCGTAGCCTACATCTACGAATGCGGCATTTAAACCGGGCATAATCTTTTTGATCCGCCCAAGGTAAATGTCGCCCACGGCGAAACTATTATCAGCCTTTTCTTTGTTCAGCTCAACAAGCTGTTTGTCCTGTAGTAAAGCAATAGTCACTCCTTTATCGGGAGTAGAATCGATAATTAGTTCCTTTACCAACAGCTACTTTTTTAAGACCTGATGCTACGATTTGCATCCTGTCTGATGAAACATAAAAAAACTCGTTAATGAAAAAATACAATCTACAGTTTTACCGGAGCGAAACCATAGATTGTACGACGTCTTATGCGGCTTCAGCCAAAAAGACCAACAAGCTTATTTTTTCTTGTGTCTGTTTTTTCTTAAACGTTTTTTACGCTTGTGAGTAGCCATTTTGTGTCTTTTTCTTTTTTTTCCGCTTGGCATAGCTTTAATTTTTTTAAATGATTATAAATAAATATGTTAATTACTTACTTAGTTCTTCGATACGACGTTCGATGAACTGAGAAAGGGTTGGATCTGCGGCCAATTCTTTGCTTTTCTGAAAAGCGGCGATAGCCTCATTTTTCAACCCAATATTTTCATAGCCCGTCGCCAAATAGAAATACGATTCAGCGTCGGGTTTCAATTCAACAACGGTTTTGAAACGTTCAATAGCCTTGTCAAATTGACGGGATTGCAATGAAAACAACCCCAACGTTTTGTTTGCTTGAATATTTTTTGGATCCTTTGCGACAACTTCCCTCAACAAAGCAATACCAGCCATCGGGTTATTCGTACCCGTTACCATGGCTGCGCCTAAACCCGTTTTTGCGTCCAAGTTGTTTGCGTCCAGCTCGGCAGCATGCTCATACGACTGTATAGCCATTTGATTCAATGCGGTTGCCATAGCAGTGTCTTGCAAATTCGTGTACGCAGAACGGAAGGCATCACCGGCCTTCAACCAATACTCAAATTTAGGAGAAATTTTCGCCATTTCCTCATAAATAAATCCTTGAGGTGCATATTTGGCTAAATCATCCCATTTTTTTGCAAGTTCCTGCAACAAAGTAAGCTTTTCTTCACCATCCGCTTCTGCTACTTTTGCTTCCAACGCCGTTATCTCCTGCGCCAAGCTACCATTTATCGATTGCTTGGTCATGTCGGAGACTGTTTGGAGATTAAAAGCTGAAGAAGCTTCCGCGCTGGCGGAAGCATTCGCTCCTTTATTTTCTTCCACCAAACCTTTAATAGGGCGCGCAAGCAATGCACCCATTAGGGCAACAACAATTACGATTACTATTATCTGTTTGGTCTTCATCAGGTTTTACTTGTTTCCTTGTTTAACTTTTTCTACAAAAACTTTTGCAGGTTTGAAGCTTGGTACGAAGTGTGCCGGAATAATGATCGCCGTGTTCTTCGAAATGTTACGTGCTGTTTTTTCTGCTCTTTTCTTTACCACGAAACTTCCAAACCCTCTAACATACACATTCTCTCCACTAACCATGGCACTTTTCACAACTTTGAAAAACGCTTCAACTGTTTCTTGAACGTCTACTTTCTCTAAGCCCGTTTTGTTAGAGATCTCCGCAATAATTTCTGCTTTAGTCATATCTGTTTTTACTGTAATTATTTATTTCTCAACCCTTAACGCAATAGCAGTTTGGGGATGCAAAAGTATCTTTTTTTTGTGATGTTTAAAAATTTATTTCTGTTTTTTTGACAAACATGACGGTTGGGAAACTTTTATGTATCAGATATTTAAGCGTATTTAGATTTTTTATTGGAGAGGGGCAAAAATTCCGAACGAGCTTAGGACATTAATTTTCAACATTTTAAACGAACAGCTCTGAGGTATGCAATCGGCAAATTCCAAGCTCCAGCTGGTCGTGATCGTGAAAAAAAATTGGCTTGCCAAATCACTATTTCATGTACTAAAAGATCGTCTTTCCTCTTGCACTTCACAGACCATCAATCGCGAAACTACACCATAGACAACAGACAAGACGACAGACAATTATCGCAAATGGAAATTTAGTGGAATATTTAAGCTAACCGAACCTGTCAATCCTTTGATAGGCTTAAAATCGTCTTTCGTGCCCATGGAAAAACCATACCCCAATCCAAGATCGATAATGGACAACAATCCAATACCCACTTTTGGTGTAATCGTGTAGGGTGTAGCTTCCGCCTTTATAAATGGAAAGATCAATTTATTGCTCAAATAGTAGGTCAGGCCCAATTCCGGTATGACCGTTGTTTGATCGCGCATCCAGGTAAAATTGGCTCCAGCATCGATCTTGATATATTGCCGGTCGTTAGGGGCAAATAATCCCCAGCCCGAAGCCTTTAAAAAATTCCCACTTTGATATTGCCAACCTATCGACGGGCCCCATATCCATTTATCTGCCGCCCGCTCTTGTGCGGTAACCATCCCTATAACAAAACAACTGCAAAGCAACAACAGCACTTTTTTCATATAACAGACTTTTCCCTTCTAAATTACCATTATTTTCACAAGCATCAAGCCAAAGTGTCAGAACAGGAGCATAATACTGTCTTTTGACGGAGCGATTCCAGCGAAAGACTTAACTTTGCGCAACTAAAACATGAAAAAAGGAATTCGCTATAGCATCATCCTCCTGCTTTTTTTTATACAGGCACTGTTTCTGTATAGTATCTTTCGGGAAAATAGCCGCAGCTACCTAGTTCCAATTACGCTACTTTCCTTGACGATTTTGCTCCTCTATACCTACATGAAAGTGCAGCTTCACGAGGAACATCAGGAATACGAATCCCTCAAAGTCGCCTTATGGGTGCCCATCGGCGCTATCTGCAGCTATTATATCAACCAGATCTTGCAATTGGGACCGGTGCTGGCGGCAGCCATTGTAGGCACCGCAGCTTCCTTTCTTCCCAACTTACGCCCTCGTTCGGTATATCTACAAAAGCTCCCTGTAGCTATCTACTGTGGTGCATTTGTTGGCATGTCAAGCCCCAAGATAGCCACGGGACCGGGTTTTATCTTTGCGGCAAGTATGTTTACCGCTATTTTTCTCATCGTTTCCAAAAGCATTATGCAAGGCGTTGGGGGCAAGCTTGGTACACTTGCCTTTTTGGGCGTCACCATCACCTATTTTCTAATTTATTTTTTCAACGGCGCATGATCAATGCTATCATTCTCATTCTTTCCGCGTCAAGTGCCGTCCTCACGCATCTGCTTCATATGCGATTCAAACAGGGGCCGGTCCGCGCTTCAGCGCTCTTGGCACTAGCCGTCGGATTGATCTCCCACTGCTTTCCAATCTGGCTATCTCCCGACCTTTCCAAGCATATTCCCCTCGTTGTCATAGGGGCTTCATTTATAGGCATGGTAAGCAGCGACCGCTTGGCCAACATGCTGGGCATCGTTATCGCGGGCCTGCTCTTTGGATTGATATACCTTCACACCAGTCGCTATTTCGATGGCTACGGCGGAGCATTGGGCACAGCCGCTTGCATAGCCGTGCTTGTCTGTATGGCCATTCCGCACCTCAGTTCCAAAAGAAAGCTCACCGTTGGCGTCCTACAGCTCCGCCGCATGCTCTTCAACCGCAGCCGCAAAATAAAACAACGAGGTCGCAATCGAGGCTTGTAAAAAATACAATACCAACATACGAGTTAGTCTTTACAATGATATATTTGTAGGTAAACGACATCGCTCATTTCAACCGGTTTAACGGTATTTTCAAACCGATAGTAGATGACGTAAACAACAGATGATTTATTACCTTTCCTTATGATCAAAACAATTCTTTTTTTAGGTCTGTCTTTCGGCAGTTGTGCTTGGACCATGGCACAACAACAACCGGCCTTTCTTTCCTACCCTACATTAAGCCCAGATGGCAGTACGCTAGTTTTCAGCTTCGAGGGAGACCTGTGGAAAGTAGGCAGCCAAGGCGGCGTGGCCCTTCGCCTAACCGCCATGGAAGGCAACGAAATTGCACCAAAAATATCACCAGATGGAAAATGGTTGGCATTTTCATCCAACCAAAATGGAAACATGGATGTATTTACCATGCCCTTAGAAGGTGGAGACATACAGCAGCTCACGTATCATGAGGGCTCCGATGAGGTCGACAGCTGGGGATGGGATAGCAAAACGATCTATTTCACGTCCTCGCGCTACAACAGGTTTTCCAGCTACAAAGTCGATCGAAATGGGGGAACTGCCGAGCGCATCTTGCCACACTTCTTTAATTTCATCCATGGCGTGGTTCAGACACCTTCGGGAGAGCTTCTTTTCAACGATTCTTGGGAGAGTTATTCATCTGCCAATAGAAAACGATATAAAGGCGCATTCAATCCGGACATCCGCTCTTATGACCCGAAAACTAAAACTTTTAAACAGTACACAGACTATATTGGCAAGGACTTTTGGCCCAGTGTTGATCGCAATGGTCATATATACTTTGCTTCAGACGAAGGAAATGATGAATACAACCTGTACACCTTCGAAGCAGGAAAGAAAGTCGCTCTGACCAATTTCAAGGAATCCATAAAACGGCCGTCTGTCGCTGCAGAGGGAGGAAAAATCGTTTTTGAAAAAGATTATCAGATCTATCTGTATGATACGAACACAAAGAAAACGATACAACCGACGATACAACTGAGCCGCAACAAGGTGCTCGGGAAAGAAAAGGAATTTGACGTCAGCAACAACATCAGCGCTTTCGATGTTGCGCCAGACGGCAAAAAAATCGCCTTTATATCGCGCGGAGAAGTGTTCGTGAGCGACATCGAAGGAAAATTTATCCGCAAGATGCCCAATCGCGGCGAACGTGCCATGGAGGTGAAATGGCTGAAAGACAATAAGACCTTACTATTCAGCCAAACGCATCAAGGCTACCAAAATTGGTTCACCCGCCCTGCCGATGGATCGGGCGATACCAAACAGCTGACAAGTGATCTACGGAACAACAGAAACCTAACCTTTAATGCCGAGGTCACGAAAGCCGTTTACCTGAGCGGCAGGGACGAGGTGCGCTTATTAGATCTCGCAACGTTGAAGAGCACGGTTATCGTAAAAGATGAAATTTGGGCCTTTCAAAACTCAGCACCCTCGTTCTCTCCGGATGGCGCCTATGTACTATTCACTGCTATTCGCAATTTTGAACAAGATATCTTCGTGCACCACATTGCCAACGGCAGCACGACAAACCTGACAAACACCGGCGTTACCGAAGCCAATCCTTATTGGTCACCCGATGGTAAATACATCTACTTTGCGAGCAACCGCACGAAACCTTCCTACCCAACAGGCATGCAGTTTTCGAGCATTTACAAAATGGCGTTAGAAAACATCGATGCTCCGTATCGCAGCAGCAAGTTCGATGAGCTATTTAGCGAAACGAAGACGGAGAAAAAAGACAGTGTTGCAAAAAAAGACGACAAGGCCAAAACCAGCAGCAGCCCCGCTGCCACGAACAAAAGACCAGTGGTCAGCATTGACCTAGACCGTTTGTCGGACCGCATTAGCCAAGTGAGCCCTGCATTGGGAACACAATACAATCCGCTTGTTTTCCAGAAAGCGGATAAGACTTACGTATTCTTCTCGTCCAACCACGAAGGAAAAAGTGCCGTGTACCGTTTGGTAACCGAACCTTTTGAAGAAAACAAAACCGAAAAAGTGGCTGATGGTTTTATTGGCGACCTGATTGAGGTAGGCGGTAAATATTATGCTTTAAGCGCTGGATCTATCCAAAAATATAGCTTGGAAGGCAATAAGCTCGACAAAGTAAACATGAGCTATAAATTTACAAAAGATTTAGCACAGGAATTCCAGCAGATGTTCTATGAAACTTGGGCAGGCATAGAAGAGAATTTCTACGACAGCAAATTCCACGGCATTGATTGGAACGCGACAAAAACGAAATATGCAAGCTACCTAGATGGCATCAATACACGTGCAGACCTTCGCATATTGCTGAATGATATGTTGGGCGAGCTCAACTCATCCCATTTAGGATTTAGCTCTGCCGGAGCCGAAGAGCGCAAGAATTTCAACTTTGTAACCAACGAGCTGGGTATTGTCTACGACCAAGCACAACCCCTGAAGATCGATCGTATATTGCCCAATGGGCCTGCATCCCGCAAAGGTGTAGACCTGCAGGCGGGAGATATCTTGGTTGCCGTGAACGGCGAAAAAATAGATCCGAAAAAAGATCGTGACGCTTACTTTACTTGGCCCTCTCTTGCTCCGGAAATCCAACTCACCGTTTCGCGTGCTGGCAAAGAACAGCAGGTGAATATCCGTCCACAGTCTGGCGGCGATTTCAAAGAATTACTTTATGATGAATGGATAAAAGGAAATCGTAAAAAAGTGAACGCATTAAGCAATAATAGAATTGCCTATTCCCACATGAAAAATATGGGCGGGGGAGAACTACAGACATTCTTGCTTGATATGGCCGAACAAGAAAACAACAAAGAAGCCATCATCTTGGATCTTCGCTACAACACCGGCGGGAATGTACACGACGAAGTGCTGCGTTTTCTACAACAACGTCCTTATCTACAGTGGCAGTATCGTGGCGGAAAGAAAGCTCCGCAGGGGAACTTTACACCTGCCGGAAAACCCATCGTGCTACTCATCAACGAGCAGTCATTGAGCGATGCCGAGATGACCGCAGCGGGCTTCAAAGCCCTGAAATTAGGGAAAATCATCGGTACAGAAACCTATCGATGGATTATCTTTACCTCGGCCAAAGGATTGGTTGATGGCTCTATGTACCGGGTGCCGGCTTGGGGTTGCTATACCCTCGATGGGGACGACCTAGAACTTACGGGTGTAGCACCAGATATACTGGTCAAAAACTCTGTTCAAGATCGCGTGAATGATAAAGATCCTCAATTGGAAAAAGCGGTAGAAGAAATTCTGAAGGAGCTAAAATAAAAGGATAAAATACCGGCTAGCGGGTTTATGTTTCGACAAGCAATACGCTCTTTGAAACATAAACCCGCTCTTTTTTGCAAAATACCATACCCTCTTAACAAATACTTAAAACACATCTATCATGCAGTTAATATTGTACGAATAGCTTTGTGCATCAACAACACAAAACACTCCACCATGGTTTCAACTCAAAAAAAACACATTCTTAGTTGTTTTTTACTTTCCTTGGTTGGCCTTATGTTGCACGTTGGCGCGCTTGCCCAAGGTACACAGGCCTCTATTCGAGGAACAATCAGCAACGAGCAAAATGCTCCGGTCAGCGGCGCGACCATTCGCGTCAAAAACGAATCCACCGGTTTTACCACAACCTCCGTATCCAACGAACGCGGTAGCTACGACATCAAGCAGCTTCCCCTTGGCGGGCCATACACCGTTACGGCAACACATATACAAGACGGAGAGGGTATAGTTACCGGTGTGAACCTCAACCAAGGCGACGTGGCGCAGGTGAGTATCCAATTGCTATCCACTGCACGCTCACTTGACGCTGTAGAAATCAGCGCCTTTGGCTTGAAAAACACCAAAGACTACCTCGGTGCTGCAACGGCTTTCTCGTCGAAAGATATAAATACGCTTCCTGTAAACGGACGTAACTTTACCGTCCTTACAGATCTATCTCCATTAACCAGCGGAGGTAGCATCGCCGGGCAGCTTGGGTCATCAACAAATTTTACCATTGATGGGATGAATGCCAAAAACCCGACCTCATCGGGTTCTACAACATCTCGTAGTGGTGCCCCTTATTCCGTTTCTATGGAAGCTGTTCGAGAATTTAAAGTGGTTACGAACCAGTATGATGTTACTTTCGGCCGAAGCGGCGGCGGTACGATCAGTGCTGCGACAAAAGCCGGAACCAACCAATTGACAGGATCGGCCTTCTTCTTCAGCCGCGCGGACTATTTGACCAGCAACTACGATATTCGCGGAAACGACCGTATAGGAAATTACACGACCAATCAGTATGGATTCTCCCTCGGTGGGCCAATCATCAAGGACAAGCTCCACTTTTTCTTAGTGTGGGACAGACAGCAGGACAACCGTTCACTTCTGATCGCCGATGTGCAGTCTCCAGCTGACGAAGTACTATACCGCATCAACCAGACAACCTTGGATCGCTATCTAGGCATCGCCCGCGATAAATACGGCGTATCCGCACAGCAGCAAACTGGGTCTATCGACAAGAAAAGAACATCTGATGCAGGATTTCTTCGTTTAGATTGGCAGATCAATGAGAAAAACCTATTGACCATCCGAAACAATCTAACTTACGATTACAATCCTTTGGGCTTAGGCGACAACTCCAACATCAACCTATTGGAATCATACGGTAACGACAAGAATTTCGACAATAGCTTTTTAGCAACTTTACGTACTTCGATCTCCCCAAGGGTAACGAATGAGCTAAAAGTACAACACTTATATGTTTATCAGAACAGTACACAAAATGATCAAATTGGTAATGGTTATATTCCAAGAGCGATCGTTGAGAACGTGGTGTCCAATGTTGGGGGTAGCAACCTATCCACGTCCATTCAACTAGGTGGTCACCGTTTCGCGCAAGAGAGCTTTAAGAACAATGTACTGCAATTAACGAATAACTTATTTTTCGATACGGACTTTGCGAAATACACACTCGGTGTAGATGTGATGGCCACACAATCAAAGTCTATTTACGGATCTGAGGTAAACGGACGCTTCCATTTCACCAACTCTGGAGACGTCACATCCCTAGAGAACTTCAACAATATGCAGCCATACCGCTATTACCGCGAGGTTCCTCTAAAGGATGATGTTTCAGTAAACGGAACGATCATGAATATTGGCCTGTACGGACAAATGCGTAAAAACATCGCCGCTGGTTTAGAAATGACAGCTGGCTTACGTATGGACTATGCAGCCTACCCTAAAGCCACCTTCAATCAATTGGTGTACGACGAGCTTGACATCCGCACAGACAATAAACTTGCCTCGTTCATCTTGCAACCACGTATACAGTTCAACTGGGATATCAACGAAAACCAAACAGACTACCTTCGTGCAGGTGCCGGTATATTCGCTTCGGATATCAACAACTACATGATCATCAACAACCTTACTTTCGATGGTTCAAACTTTGCCACAGTAGATGTGCGTACACCACTTGTACCAACACCTGACTTCCTTGCTTACAGACAAAATCAGGGTAGCATCCCTTCATTAGAGCAATACCAGTTACCCATGATTAACTACACAGGAGAAGATGCCAAGGTACCAACGGTGTATAAAGCAAATATCTCCTACAACAAATTCCTTACTGACCGTTTCAAACTAGGCCTTTCGGGATACATGACCCTCGCGCGCAACAACTATACCTATGTTGACCGTAACATGGTTGTAGATCCTTTCTTCCGCTTGAGTAACGAAGCAAATAGAGGTGTGTTTGTTCCGGCGAATACTATCCCAGCAAACAACGGACAGCCAGACTGGCAACAAGGACGTCGCTCAGACAAATTGGGTCGCGTGATGGAATTGACAAGTCTTGGTAAGGTGAATCAGTTTGCTATTGTCCTTGACGGAACTTACCGTTACTATGGAGATGGTGAAATCACGGCAAGCTACACGTGGAACGACACCAAGGACAACACCTCTTTCAATGGTAATGTGGCCAACTCGGCTACACTTTCTCAGCCTGTGGTCGATGATCCTCGTAACCTTAGCGCGGTGACCTACTCATCGAACCATTTCAGACATAAAGTCGTTGCCTATGGTACAGCGCCTACTTTTTGGGGTGTGAAGTTCGGTCTTCGTTTCACGGGTACAGGTGGTACGCGCTATAGCCTTCTTTCGGGCGGTAACACCAATGGCGATTTCGTCACCTCGTCCAATGACCTTGCTTTTGTGTTCGACCCTAACAGCACAAGCACTCCTGAAAACCTAAGAACAGGCTTGCAGGCTATTTTGGACAACCCCGACGCCAGCCAAAGCATCAAAGATTTTATCACATCGGCAGCAGGAACAATTGCCGAACGTAACGCCGGTATCAATGAGTTCTACGGAACCATCGACTTACGTCTTGCTAAAGAAATCAAGTTCTATAAAACACATGGTGTAGAGCTTTCGGTAGATGTGTTCAACTTCGCCAATATGCTCAACAAAGAGTGGGGCGTATACAGAAGTTATGGCAACACAGCGCTGTACCGCGTAACCGGATTCGATCAAGCGGCACAACAGTTCAAATACGAAGTGAATACCGCCGGTGTTGCTGGATACAACGGTAACCCTTGGCAATTACAGATCGGCGCACGCTACGCCTTCTAAAAGCTAAAAATTCCCTTCCTCTATACAAATAGGTCGTTCCGTTTCTGGAGCGGCCTTTTTTTATGCACTATATCGAAAGCTCAAAAACCGGAAACAGTCTCTTCCTTTAAAGCGAAACCGTTACTTTTTTTCGAGTGCAACATCTCGTATATTGCATCCGAAAACTGACAAGCCTGATGATGATGCCCGCGTAACGCATCAACGAAACATTAACCGTACGGATGGCCAGCCCTAGAAGGGCCTACTGACAATCAAACTTGTTGGAATTCATTGTGGTAAACGCAAAGAAAAATAACAAACACATATACATGAAAATAAACTTTACTCGGGTCATTTCGTCCCTGCTCCTTGCAGCAAGCCTTCCTTTGGCACAGGCGCAGATAAGCGAGAAGCCGCAATGGATGCGCTATCCGGCGATCTCGCCGGACGGACAACAGATCGCTTTCACCTACAAGGGCGACCTTTACAAGGTGCCTACACAAGGAGGTGCCGCAACAAGACTTACCTTCCACCAAGCACATGATTTTATGCCCGTTTGGAGCCCCGATGGTGCAAAAATTGCATTCGCTTCCGATCGCTACGGTAATTTTGATGTTTATCTGATGGATGCCGACGGTGGAGATGCACAACGACTGACCTTTCATTCCTCGGCGGAATATCCTTATAGCTTTACACCCGATGGTAAGAGCATCGTCTTTGGTGCAGGCCGTCAAGATATAGCCAGCCACCGCCAATACCCTACCGGATCGCAGCCCGAGCTATACACCGTGTCGACAAATGGCGGCCGCATACAGCAGCTGTTGACCTCGCCCGCAGAATATGTGCAATTTAGCAAGGACGGTCAAAAGATGATCTACCACGACAAGAAAGGCGGTGAGAACGAGTGGCGCAAGCACCAACAGTCATCCATAGCCCGCGATATTTGGCTGTGGGATAGGAAAAGTGGGAAACACCAAAAGATCAGCTCCTTCTACGGAGAGAACAGACATCCTCTTTTCTCCAAAGATGAAAAATCCATCTACTACCTGAGTGAGCAAAGCGGAAATTTCAACGTCCATAAACTGTCGTTAGCACAACCGCAGCAACAGGCTCAACTTACACAGTTTAAAAAGCATCCTGTACGCTCGCTAAGTAGTTCCACAGATGGACTGCTCTGCTTTTCCTACGATGGCGAGCTATACACCTACAAAGAGGGCGCTGCAGCTACAAAAGTACCTGTCAGCATCAAATCGCAGGCTTCCGCAAACCAAGATAGCCATATCGACATCAATGGTGGAGTGCGCGAAATGTCGATTTCTCCCGATGGAAAAGAAGTGGCTTTTATCTCCCGTGGGGAGGTGTTCGTTACTTCCGTAGATGGGAAAATAACCAAGAGGATTACGACTACCCCTGCGCAAGAACGTTTCGTACAGTTTGCGCCAGATGGCAAGTCCATCGTCTACGCCAGCGAGCGCGATGGCCGTTGGCAGATTTTCCAAGCCAGCAAGGTACGCAAGGAGGAGCCTTTCTTCTTCGCCTCTACGCTGATCGAGGAAAAACCTTTGGTGAGCAACCAAAAGGACAACTATCTACCCCAACTGTCTCCTGATAGCAAGAAACTCGCTTTCATCGAAGACCGGCGGACACTGCGCGTGCTCGATATCGCCTCAAAAAATGTGGTGACCCTACTCACGCCCGAGCAGCTTTTTCACATGAGCGATGGCGACCAGTACTTTACTTGGAGTCCCGACAGCAAATTGCTTTTAGCGAGCTATCGCCCCACCATGGCCAACAGCGAGGTGGTACTGCTTGACGCAGAAGGGAAAAAGAAAATGGTCAACCTAACGAAAAGTGGATACAGCGACATGAAGCCACAGTGGGCAAACGGAGGCAAGCAGATCCTTTGGTTCAGCAACCGCCACGGCATGAAGAGCCACGCCTTCAGCGGAGGATCACAACTGGATGTTTACACCCTGTTCCTCACCAAAGATGCATGGGATCGGTACAACATGAGCAAGGATGACTTCAACCTCTTGAAAGAATTGGAGAAAGTCAACAAGAAAGATTCCACCGACAAGAAGAAAGAGACCAAGGACAGCACAAAAAGTAAACTAGCCGTGGAGCCGTTGAAGATCGACTGGGAGGGTATCGACGAACGAAAAGCACGGTTAACCATACATTCATCGGCACTTTCTGATGCCTTGCTGTCCAAAGATGGCGAAAAGCTGCTTTACCTAGCCCGCTTTGAGAAAGGTGCAAACCTTTGGAGCACGAACCTGCGTACCAAGGAAACAAAAATGGAAATCGCGCTCGATGCCTCCGGGGGAAGCATGGAGTGGGATAAAGAGCAAAAATCGTTCTTCCTATTGAGTGCTGGCCGCATAACAAAGATCAACCCCGACAACAACAAACGGGACGCTATACAGATCGAAAGTGAAATGTCGCTCGACAAGGATGCCGAGTTCAAAGATGCCTTCGATCATGTGTGGCAACGTACCAAGAAGATGTTTTACACGCCCGATATGCACGGTGCCGACTGGGACGGCCTTCGCGTGGAATATGCGAAATACCTGCCTCATATCAGCAACAACTACGAGTTTGCGGAGATGCTTTCCGAGATGCTGGGCGAACTGAATGTCTCCCACGCAGGTGCCCGCTATGCAGGAGGATCTGCCGACGGCGATGCCACTGCATCTTTGGGGATTTTCATGGACTACAATCATCAGGGAGAGGGCATCCGCATCGAAGAGGTGATCTTAGGTGGCCCATTAGACAAGGCTTCCTTCCAAATTGCTCCAGGATCCATTATCGAGAAAATCGACGGTGAGCTGATTGCCGCAGATCGCGATGTTGCCCGATACCTCAACCGAAAAGCAGATAAGTTTACGCTGGTCGAAATCCTAGATCCAAAAACAGGCAAGCGCCAGCAACTGACCATCAAGCCGATCTCTTTAGGCGAAGAAGCTGCTTTACTCTACCGCCGCTGGGTGAAGAAAAATCAAGAAGAAGTAGAGCGCAGCAGCAAAGGAAAGCTGGGCTATGTACATATCTCCGGCATGAACGACAACCAGTACCGCAACGTGTACGATGAGATGATGGGTAAATTTGCCGATTGCGACGCTGTTATTGTCGACACCCGTTTCAACGGAGGGGGCGATCTTGTTTCTGATCTAGCGATGTTCTTTACTGGAGAAAAATTCCTAGACTATGCCACGGCAGACCGTTCCGTCGGTTACGAGCCCACCTTCCGTTGGACCAAGCCAACTTTGGCTATGTTCAATGAGGCCAACTACAGCGATGGACACTGTTTCTCCTGTGGGTACACGGATCTCGGTATCGGCAAAACGGTAGGCATGCCGGTTCCCGGCACCTGTAGCTTTGCAGGCTGGGAAGGCCTTCCAAATGGCGTGGTTTGGGGAGCTGTGCCCATCAGTGCCAAGAACAAGGCTGGCGAATGGTTGGAAAATAATGAAACAAAACCAACTTTTGAAGTCAAAAACCAGCCGGAAGTTATTGCACAAGGCAAAGATCAACAGCTGGAAAAAGCGATAGCAGAATTACTGAAAGAGGTAAAATAACACCGTCTAGCCCCTTACACGATGCCCCATCAAGCGATGCCTGATGGGGCGTCTTATTTCTGCTGGATGACGGCTAATGTGCGATGGTTTATTTTGGAGCGAATTTTGTTCCATTCGATAGGAGAGTAGCTGACAAAACAATTTATCGACATCCCATGAGAAATATCGTTTTATCGATTTTATCCATCTTCCTTTTTTGTACCGCTGTATCTGCGCAGGAAAGCAAGCAGCAGCAAAGCGCCGAAAAACAGCTTGCTGAACTTATACAGCTCATCGAGCAAGGTAACGTCGATGCATTGCTCCAGCGTACAACCGACAGCCTCTACTGCTCGCTTTGCTTTGACGCGCCAACCGATACCTATCGCATCGCGAAGGAAGATTTCTTCACGCAGCATTCATCGTTCCTGTTATGAAAATCTACGCATACTTTATCTTTCTTTTCTTCCAGCTTGTTCCACAAGAACAGCAAACGGCCGGCACCGAGCCTTTTACTGGGCTTTGGCATCATGCCCAAAGCAACCGAGATATCCGCATCGTCGTCGAAGAAACAGATAGCACACGATATACCATTTACGATAGCACACGCGATAAAAAAGGAAAGCTACTGGGCAGCGAAGATATTTACCCTGCGTTTCGCAAGAACGACAAACTTGTTATGCCCGCTAGCAACAGTCCTCGCTGTCCCTATTGCGAAATCCAACGAAAAGAAGAAACGCTTTTATATATCTGCAATAGTCCGCTAGATCTTGAGAGCAATGTTTTACGCACTGACCAACAGACGGATACTGTTCTTCTCTACAGAAAACGTTAGTAATACAAACCTTCAGCGAATTGTTAAAAAACACAGGACATTTGCTTTTTGTTGTCGCGACTATTATATTTGCAACAACAAAAAAACAACATCATGAAACAATTGACATTTGCATCCCTACAGGTTAAAGATTTAGAGGCATCAAAAGACTTCTATGTAAACCAGCTGGGTTTTGAAATTGGCGACACAAATCCACAGGCTTGTGTATTCAAATACGACAAAGGACAAGCGAGCTTTGCTATCCGCACGCCACTGGAGCCTCTTGACGACCGAGAATTAGGCGTTGGTGTTGCACTTTGGTTTGCCGTGGAAGAAAATGTAGACGAGCTAGCGCAGCAATTGATGGCCAAAGGTGTTACAACCGTGGGGCCGATTATTGAAACTCCTTTCGGAAGAGCATTCCATGTCAAGGATCTTGATGGTTACAAATTGACTTTCTTGGAAACAAAATAACGTATCTGTGGGCATCGAAGAGCAGGAAACATATAGTTGCTAAAAGCAGCCCATACTATCCTTTACTACATATCATGACGGACGACATACAATTTCATTTTAAAAGCCCCAACGATAGCCCGGGCTATCTGTTGGGACAATTGACCCTATTGTGGCAACGCAAACAAAAAGCCATTCTAGATCCGCTGAACCTAACGCAAACTCAGTTTGTATTGTTGGCCGCGTTGGCCTGGCTTTCGAAAAAAAGCGAATCTGTCACCCAAGTAGACATTGCCAACCAAAGCAATGCCGACAGGATGATGGTATCGAAAGTACTACGCACATTGGAAGACAAAGGTTTCATCAACAGACATCAACACAAAACGGACACCCGCGCAAAATCTATCCGACTGACAGACAGTGGCTCGGCCATCCTTCAAAAGGCGCTTGTAGACATTGAAAATGTCGATCTCGCCTTCTTTGGGCACCTGCGCGATAAGCTGCCCGATTTTAATAGCAACCTACGGCAATTGATCGACGATAATAATACATAGCATTGGGTAAATCCTTAGATAAGGATCATTTTGAATGCGAGTAGATCACTAAATTTACTTTTTGCGCTTCTGTAAATAGCTAATATCTTTGAAAAGATCCCACTTAAACACATTGCCTCCTATCCATGCACACACTAGACACTGTACCCTTAGAAATCAATCTTTTAGACCAAAAGATTTTTAAACCCTCTTCCCTCACGTTGCATTCGGTGACAGCGGAATCGGAGAGTCAGGAATATCTTGCACATCGGTTAAAGCTCGGCAACGACAATATCGCATTTAGAAAAGCGAAGATCACACCGCGGAAGATTGGTCAATTTGTGACATTATGGAAGCGTGATGCCACAGGCGTAACTTGTCCTTACCACATCAGCGACCGTATCGATTACGTAATTATCCTTACGCAGACACCACTGCTTTCCGGAATCTTTATTTTTCCAAAAGAGGCTCTATTGAAACACACTATCTTTTCGGACGATAAAAAAAACGGAAAAAGAGGCTTTAGGGTTTATCCTCCTTGGGATACTGTTGACAACGCTCAAGCACAAAAAACACAGCTTTGGCAATCTGCTTATTTCGTTGACTTGACAACCGACAAAGTCAATATTCCGCTTATAACCCGACTTTTGAAAAAAAATTAATTCCGTTCCTTTTATCAATTACAGAAAATAACGGCGATTACTCCCTTGGCAATCAACCGAAATACCTATCTTTATAAAAATCAAATTAATTTGAATATGAGCCAAGAGAATAACCCACTGCGTCAAATGGTATTGGTCGGTAAAGCAAGAAAAGACTTCTTTGCCTGGTACCACAGCCTCCACCAAGAATACCCCAACCAAGTAGATCTGTGGCTTATTGCCAAGCAGCTCCAGCATTTCTCTGATTTCTTTAAAAAACCCATCCTGCATGCGAATGACTTTTATAGGGCGCAGGCTTTATACAATGTAGGAGATGACGAACCTACCAGTTCCTAAATAGGTTTCGCAAAGAGGAATCAGTTTCTCATCCACATTAAATTTTCGTATATTCAACGATTATTTGTTATTAATTCTTCGATCATGAATACACTCGATAATACAACACATATTGGCCGTAAAATTGGTAGGATCCGCGAAATGCGAGGCATGAAGCAAGAAGCCCTAGCGATAGAACTAGGCGTTAGCCAACAAACAGTGTCCAATATCGAAAAAAGTGCTACAATCGAAGACAAACTTTTGGAGCAGGTGGCGCGCATACTAGGTGTAACATCGGAGTCCATCAAAAATTTCAGTGAAGAGGCGGTGTTTAATTTCTTCAATAATTTCCACGATAATAGCGCCAATAATGGCGCTATCTATGCTAACGAATGTTCTTTTCATCCTATCGATAAACTTGTCGCCGTATACGAAGAAAATCAAAAACTCTACGAACGGCTACTTGAAGCGGAGAAATCCAAAATCATCTACCTAGAGAATTTGTTGGAAAAGAAGTAGTGATAACAATGTTCTCTTTTAGAGATAACATTGTTTCAAATTCTAGATGCGTATAAGTTGATCAGCTCTACCTGCGGTGATCTCCATAGCAGCTAAACCTCTATATCTTTATGGGTACTTACCGCAATTCTATTCCAAGCATTGATTGTCACGATAAGCATGATGATCTGCGCCACTTGGTTTTCAGTGAAGACCGCCACGGCCTTCCCGTAGGTTTCCGCGCTTAATCCCTGCTGATGGATCAGGGTGATTTCTTCGGTCATTTGCAGCACGATCTGCTCTTCCTCGGTAAAGAATTTCGTCGCCTCGCGCCAAGCACTCAAGATAAAGATACGTTGAGGTTCTTCCCCATATTTAAGCGCATCTTTGCAGTGCATATCCAAGCAATACGCACAATTGTTGATCTGCGAGGCACGTATCTTAATCAACTCTTTGAGGGTCACCGATAGGTCGGCTTTCGCCAAATAGCTTTCCATTCCAAGCATAGCCTTGTAGGCCTGCGGTTCTACGTTGCTGATGTCAATTCGTTTTTCCATTGTCTTTGTTTTTAATTTGCTTCTTCAAAATTGCCCAATCAAAAGCAGCAAAAACTTAAACTGGTTTAAGAAAGGTTTTTCTTCCGAATTTCACTAAGGTATTCCGGCGTCACGCCGAGGAAAGAAGCGATTAAATACTGCGGAACACGTTGCAGAAATTCCGGTTGGCTTTTTCGAAAGTTATGGTACAATTCCTCCCGAGAGTGTCCATAGATAAATTTCATGCGCATTTGCGCCGCGGCATGCGCCTTTTGGTACACACAGCGAAAGTAGCGTTCCATCACCGGATGCTTATCCAGCAGCTCATCATAAGCATCCTGATGAATAGCAAGCAGTTCCGTAGCCTCTACGGCCTGTATGGAAAACTCGCTGGGCGTTTTATGCAGGTAAGAGAAGGTTTCCGTCATCCACCAGTTTTCAATGGCAAATTCCGTGGTCTGTTCAGCGCCTTTTTGATGGATGAAAAATTTCCGCAAGATGCCTTGCAACACAAAATAATTGGTCTTGCACACCTGTCCTTCCGTCAGCAGGCTATGCTTCTTTTGCACTTGCTGTCTCTTGAAGTACGTCAATATCTGCGCAAATTCCTCCTCGTCTACCCGCACAAACTTATTGATATGATGCTTAAACTGCTCCAACATTCTTTTTAAACTAGCCTCCCTGAAATATAAATAAAACGCTTCTTTTTTCCTAAAGGTAGGCATTCCCCTAGGCATTTGCTACAGCGAGTTCCCTGTATGAACCAAAGGTTTTCTGCTAGTGAAGCGCCTAAAGGCCATATGCAAAATCCATCAGCCACCAATAGCAAACTTGTAAATAAGCCCATTACTCACGCTTTAACAATTCTTTCATATAGCCTTAATGTTCAGCTAGTATTAAAGCCTCAGCTTTGTGGCGACCTTAAACAGTGCATTGTACGACTCATGGCAACATCCTTGGATATGATCTTCTGGCAAAGGGTAACGCAGGGCGATTATCAGGCCTTCAATGGCATTTACGATCGTTATTGGGATACCCTGCTCGCTATTGCCCTAAAAAAAGTGGGCGATCGCGCGCTGGCGATGGACATCGTGCAAGATCTTTTTGTGGACATCTGGCAAAAAAGACACAGCATACAGATCCAAACCTCGCTTCAATCCTACCTCGTTTCTGCACTTTACTTTAAAGTATTTACCCACTTTCGTCGGGAAGGGGTGCAACAAAAGCATATCGATCAATATCATCTGCTCGTGGATACCGCCGAAAGCGGCGAACATCTCGCGTCGGCAGGCTATGAAGAACACTACGAAACCCTGCTCTACGCCATTGAGCAATCGGTGCATGATATGCCCGAGCGCATGAAAGAAGTCTTCCAGCTCAAATACTACCGCTCGCTCAACAACCAAGAGATTGCCGAAAACCTTGGCCTATCTACACAAACCGTCAAGAACCAACTGAGCAAAGGCTTGCAGCAAATACGCAAACATATGGAAGCCGAGCGGCTAGACACCTCGCTACTGACGCTTATCGGCCTCTGTTTGATCTTCCATTAAGCCCTGTTTTTTTATTTACCTAAAGTTCATATTTTCTTAATCCAAAAAGGATGGTACGCTTGTCGTTTTCCGCAACTACATGATATATGCAGGACAGAAAACAGGAATTAGAAAAGCTGATCGACAGGTATCTCAAGGGGCAGCTCGATGCGGAAGAAAAACGCCGCATGGAGCAGTGGATGCACGAGCTGGATATCACGGACGAGCAGCCCAAGACAAGCCAGGCAGACAAAGACCTGTTGAAGCAAGGCATCGATGCGCGGCTGCGCCCTGCAGCAGTGGAGCCAAGCGTCAAAAGATTCCCGCGGCAGTCCATCGCCATCGCGGCTTCCCTACTGCTGTTCGTATTTGCCGGATCGCAGCTTCTTAAACAGCAGCCCAGCATTCCGGCCGACGCCCAGCTATCGCGGATAAAAACCTTAACCGCCGATAGCCCTACCGAGCAAAGCATCCACAACAATTCCACGCAGGATACCATCATCAGCCTGCTTGATGGCACCCAAGTGCGCTTGGCGGCCAATTCCAGCTTAACCTGGAAAGTACCCTTCGAAGCCTTTAGCCGCGCGGTAGAACTGGAAGGAAAAGCCTTCTTCGAGGTGGCCCATGATCGCCGACGCCCTTTCTCTGTATTGTCGGGCGATATCATCACCACCGCGCTGGGCACCTCCTTTTGGATAGAGCAAGCTCAAGCCGGTGCCAAGCCACGCGTGCGCCTAATCACCGGAAAGGTATCCATCGCCGAGCTGCTGCATAGTGGGGAGCAACAGCTGCTAGCCTACCTTACACCGGGGCAGGAATGGCAAGAAGCTACGACCTCCAAAACACCTATGATACCGCCAATTAGCACAGAAACAGCGACCGAGGATGAACCCGTGGTTAGCATGCTGTTTTTTCACCATAAACCCTTGACCGAAGTGTTGCCGGCCTTGGCTTCTTTTTACAAGACCAAGATCACATTTTCGGCAAGCGAACTGGAAGGGATGTCTTTTTACGGCTCCTATGACCAGCAAGATAGCATAGCGCAGATTTTGACGACCATCTGCATCGCCAACGATTTGCAAATGGACTGGAACGAACAGAAAAACACATACACTATTCGTAGCATAAACTAAAAAACAACAATAAAACAACTGAATATATCCAGCCAAAAATGGGTGGACAGGACAAACTATGCACAATTTTTAACACAGATATGCGATTATTTTTGACAAACAGTATACCCCGAAAAGGTATCATGTTACTGCTCCTGACCGTGTTCATGGGCAGCTGGGCCATCGCCCAACAAAGCGGTGAGGTGGTGGTCATCGTGCAAGATGCCGAATCCAAGGGATTGGCCAATGCAACGATCACCCTATCCAACGACAAGCTACAGGCCTTCAAGCGCATCGGTCTCTCCGACGATCAGGGGAAAGCCGTTTTCGCCAATTTGGCGGCCGATAGCAACTACTGCATTCAGGTAACCTTCACTGGCCTACAGCCCAAGCAGGAGTGCCAATACATTGTCTCCGCTGGCAAACGCTCCAGCGTGGTGGTGCAGCTGCGTGACCCCGTGCTAAACGATATGGATGAAGTGGTTGTGGTGGGCTATGGTACACAAAAGAAAGTGAACCTGTCCGGCGCCGTCGATTACGTGAGTGGCGACGTATTGGAAAGCCGCCCCATTGCCAACGTGGCGCAGGGTTTACAAGGTATCGCGCCCAACCTGAACATTCAGTTCAATTCGGGTGCTCCCGGTGCTACGCCTAACATCAACATCCGCGGTATCACTTCCATCAACGGAGGCGATCCTTTGATTTTGGTGGACAACGTGCCGGTTACTACGGCCGAACTGATCCGTATTGCGCCGCAGGATATCGAGTCCTTCTCCATCATCAAAGATGCATCCGCAGCAGCCATCTACGGTGCTCGCGCCTCCTTTGGGGTTATCATCATTACCACCAAAACCGGCAAGGGCGATGCAAAAGTGAGCTACAGCAATAATTTCACGTGGAATACCCCCACCGTGATGCCCGATAAGATTACTGATCCATATGTGTTTTCGCGCCTGTTGCAGACCTCGACCGACAATACGCCTTGGAACAACGTCAACTACTCCGATCAGTTTTACGATTACGCTAGACAACGCTCAGATGATCCATCTACGCCCGGCGTACGCATTAACCCTAGCAATCCCGCAGAGTGGGAATACATGGGCGATCGGGACTGGACCCGCTATTTCCTATCCGATTGGAACTCTGCGCAGACACATGACGTCTCCATTTCCGGAGCAAGCGATAAGGCACAATACTACCTCAGCGGCAGCTACAACCGTCAAAACTCGCCCGTCATCTTGACCGACGACTACTTTGACCGCTACAATCTCCGCGCAAAAGTGAACTATAAGCTGGCGGATTTCATCTCCATAGGCAACAACACGGTATTGGGCAGCAACCGCCGCTTAACGCCCTCGCGTATGGACCTACCGGGCATCTACAATGTTTTCCCGACCAGCTACGATAAAAACCCCGACGGCACCTGGGCCAATACCACCGTAGGCCGCTTGGCTGCCGAGATGGTGGATGGCGGTAAAACCGACATCAAACGTATGGATGTGCAGTCTACCTTCAACACCGAGCTTCGCTTTTTCAACAACAAGTTTAAGCTGAACGCCGATTACACCTTCCAGCGCAATGCCATGAACTACAACGCCTACCGCACGCAGTACGACATTGGCTTTGGGCCAGATGATGTACGCAAGGAAGGTACCAGCGAAGCATCGCGTCAAGCAGGCTTCTCCTATTACAACGTCTATAATATTTTCGGTACCTACGCACAGTCGTTCAATAAACATCAGGTATCGGCCGTGTTGGGTTTTAACCAAGAGAGCTACCGCTACGAAGGCTTCAACTTAAGTCGTCAGGGCTTGATCTCCGAAACATACCCTACCGTGCAATTTGCTACCGGCACCATGAACGTGGGCGAGGGCATAGACACCTATGCGCTGCGTGGTGCTTTCTACCGCTTGAACTACATGTATGACGATAAGTATATCGTGGAATTCAACGGCCGCTACGATGGTTCGTCGCGCTTCCCAAAAGATAAACGCTTTGGCTTCTTCCCTTCAGGCTCCGTGGCTTGGCGCTTAGACCGCGAAAACTTCCTTGCCGACCTGAGCGAGCTTAGCCTACTGAAGCTGCGCGCATCTTACGGTGCTCTGGGCAACCAAGCCGTAGGCAACTATGGCTACCAGGCTTCCATGGCCAAGCAAACATCCAATTACCTTATTGGCGGCAATCAAGCAATCTACATCGACGTGCCCTATTTGGTATCGCCCAACTATACTTGGGAAAAAGTCAACACCATCAACTTCGGTTTAGATATGGCGCTTTGGCAAAACAAATTGGCCGCCAGCTTCGACTACTATTCGCGCGAAACCTTGGGCATGCTGACCCTTGGACGCGAGCTACCCAATGTCTTAGGCGCGGCGGAACCCAACGAAAATGCCGCCGACCTTCGGACAAATGGCTGGGAGCTCACGGTATCCTACCAAGATCAGTTTAATCTTGCCGACGCCCCATTACGTTTCAACGCCAAGTTCCTTTTGTCGGACTCCTATTCGAAAATTATCCGTTTTGACAACCCCAACAACAGCATCACCACCTACTACGAAGGGATGCGCCTAGGCGAAATATGGGGCTTGGAAAGCGATGGCTTCTTTGCCAACACCGATGAGATTGCCGCGCTGGATCAATCGAGCATTATCCCTTGGGGAGCCTTATCTATTGTTCCGGGCTGGCCGAAATATGTAGATCAGGATGGCAATGGCGTTATCGAAAAGGGCTACACCCTTGGTGATACCAAAGACTTAAAACGCATCGGCAATACCACGCCGCGCTACCAATTTGGCTTGGATCTATCGGCCGATTGGAAAGGTTTTGATGTACGTGCTTTCTTCCAAGGTATTGGCAAGCGCGACTATTACCCTATCGACTACCTTTACTGGGGAACCTATCAACAGCCTTACGGTAATTTCTACGGTCACTTGTTGGACTTCTACCGCGCCGAAGGCGATTCCGAAGCCGAGCGTGCACGTCACTCCCAAAGCTACCTCAACCTCGGCCTCGCCGATCAAAACCTCGATGCCGCCTATCCGGTGCTGCAGTCTTGGTTGGCCGACCGCAACTTGGGTACACGCATCGACGAGTCGCAAGGTTTAGCCATTCCGCAAACCAACTACATGCTAAACGCCGCCTATCTACGCCTTAAAAACCTGACTATTGGCTACACGTTGCCTAGCGCTTGGACATCGCGCGCGAAGATTGGCCATATCCGCGTATACCTCAGCGGCGAAAACATTATGGAATGGTCGGCCGTGAAGCGCTACTTCGATCCGGAGACCTTAAACGAAAATACGTACACCAACCCCGAACAGAGCCCCGGCCGTGTGGGTAACGGACTTACCTATCCGTTTCAACGCAGTTTCTCGGGTGGCGTTCAATTTACCTTTTAACGACAACAAGCATGAACAGATATATTAAACTAGCACTTTTCGGCGCCGTCCTCTTCTCCAGCAGCAGTTGCAACGACGACTTTATGGACCTGAGCTCCGAGACGGAAATTAACAAGGAGAGCTTTTTCAATACCGCCAATGACCTCGATCTTTTTATCGTGGGTATGTACAACTTTTCCGGACTGGGCATTTACCAAGCCGATGCCACCACGGACAATGCCAGCACCACCGGCAACACAGAGATCAAGAACCTGATGACGGGAAATGCCTCCGCTACCACCATCACTACCGGCTGGTCGCATGAGGATTGGGCCCAGCTGCGCAAGGCCAACTTCTACCTCGAAAATATGCGCAAAGCGCAGATCAGCGAGAGCGAAAAAGCACATTATGAAGGCCTGGGCCGTTACTTCCGCGCCCGCTTCTATGTGGATAAGGTAAAACGCTTCTCGGATGTGCCTTGGGTAGATAAAGCCTTGGAAGCAAACGATGAAGACTACCTCTTTGCCGGTCGCGATCCGCGTGCCTTTGTGGTCGACAAGATCATGGAAGATTTCGAATATGCCGCGCAGCATGTCAACCCAAGCGCTGCACTGGGCGCGGTAAACAAATGGGTGGTGCTGCAAGAATACAGCCGCTTTGCGCTGTACGAGGGCACCTATCGCAAATACCA
This sequence comes from Sphingobacterium bambusae, assembly GCF_033955345.1. Classification (NCBI taxonomy): domain Bacteria; kingdom Pseudomonadati; phylum Bacteroidota; class Sphingobacteriia; order Sphingobacteriales; family Sphingobacteriaceae; genus Sphingobacterium; species Sphingobacterium bambusae. The sequence continues at coordinate 2,902,373 of NZ_CP138332.1, read as the reverse complement.
CGACGAGCTAAACCTCAAGAGCACAGCAAGCAGCTTTTTGGAAAAAGCGCATACCTTGAGCAACCAAGTGATGAATGAAGGCGGCTTTTCCATCCACAATACCGGCAATCCGGAAACCGACTACGCCAGCTTGTTCTTCAGCGAAAACCTCGATAACAACCCCGAGGTGGTCTTGGGTCGCTTCTACGCCAACAATGTGCTGAATGCCGATGAATGGCCGGGCATGTTTGGCAACTACGAGTATTATCCGCTACGCGACCTGCTACAGGCTTACTTGATGCGCGATGGCTCTTTCTACTCCAGCCAGACCGGCTATGAGCGCTTCTCCTTTGTTCAAGAATTTGAAAACCGGGATCCCCGCTTGGCACAGTCCTACGCCTTCCCGGGCTGGGAGCTTATCTACTCGCATACCTATGCCCAAGGGCCGGGTCTATACGTGCAGCAGCTGGCCAAGAACTTCTCCGGCTACCACCAAATCAAGGGGTTCCAAAACACCCTCAGCGTGGAGACACGCCGCAACTTGGATATTCCACTTTACCGCTATGCAGAGGTGCTGCTCAACTTTGCCGAAGCCAAAGCCGAACTGGGCATCTTAACGCAAGCGGATCTTGACCGCAGCATCAACCTGCTGCGCAAGCGTGCGGGCATGCCCGATCTGCTCTTGGCGCAAGCCATCGATCCCGTGATGTCTGCCAAGCACAGCAACATAGCGAGCGCACAGCGCAACCTCGTCTTGGAAGTGCGCCGCGAGCGTCGTGTAGAGCTGGCCTTCGAAGGCTTCCGCTTTGATGACCTGATGCGCTGGAACCTAGGCAAGCTATTGGAGAACAAACGCGAGGGAATCTATTTCTCCGGCCTAGGCAAGCATGATATGACCGGCGACGGCATTCCAGATCTGGAACTACTACCCGCTTCGGCCACAATTCCGGCCGTAAAAGAGAAAAACAGCCTGGGCCGCGAACTACAATATTACCGCGCGGGCACCTTCGGGCAGGATGTGGGCGTATTCCTTTCGCAAGGCACTAACGGCACGGTAGAAACCATCGAACGCACCGGTACCTTCGAAGCACCAAAATATTATTATCGCCCTATTCCGCAAAATGAAATCCGATTAAATCCTAACTTAACACAAATATTTGGCTGGTAATGAAAAAGACACCCCACATCATCATCCTGTTGCTCAGCATCTTGTTGGGCAGCAGTCCTGCCGTCAAGGCACAGCAATTCAAATTTGCGTTTCTTACGGATTTACATATCCACAGCGATAGCACGCTGCATCAAGTTGCCCAACGCCTGCAAAAACTGCCCAAGTCGATAGACTTTGTGCTTAGCGGTGGCGACAATGTCGATATCGATAACCTTAAACCGGCGGATGTTCCCCAAGGCGAAAAGCGACTCGCTCAGTTAAAGGATCTGCTGGATAAAACCAACAAGCCCTACCATATGGCTATTGGCAATCACGATCGCCTGCCGAGCTCCCTCCGCCATGGCAAGAACGATTTCCAAGCCTTCGAGAAAACCTTTGGCAACACCTATTATAGCTTTACGCATAAAGGCTGCACCTTTATCGTTTTGAACAGCGTGGAGGTAGAGAATAACCAATACAGCGTCAAATCCGAGCAGCTGAATTGGCTGAAAGATCTGTTAAGCAAAACGCCACAAGAGCAGCCTATTGTCGTGGTGTCGCATGTTCCCTTCCTATCTGTGTACTACCCCGTATTGGAAGGCCGCTATACAGGCGCAGATACCTTCCAAAACCAAAAGCAGGTGTTCGATCTTTTTGAAAATCACAACCTTAAGCTGGTTCTACAAGGGCATATGCACCTCTATGAGGAAATCAAGGTCAAAGGTGTACAGTTTATTACTGCCGGCGCCGTATCGGGCAACTGGTGGCATGGTGTGTTCCATGGCACTGCGCCGGGACACCTCGAGGTAGAACTATCCAAAGACAATGTAAAATGGGAGTATATCCAATGAAGAAACTAAACTACGGCCTGCTGGGCCTTTGCCTAGCGCTATTGCACAGCACCGGCAGCTTCGCGCAAGCGCCAACAGCGAAAGTCAAAAAAGCCCTCTTGGTGATTGTAGACGGCATCCCTGCCGATGTGATCGAGCGGGAGGATACGCCCAATATTGATGAAATCTCCAAAGATGGTGGATACACGCGCGCCTACATGGGTGGCGAGCGTGGCGGCTACTCGCAAACGCCTACCATATCCGCGGTATGCTACACCAGCATGATCACCGGCACTTGGGGCAATAAGCACAATGTATGGGGCAATGATGTTAGCGCCCCCAATTACAACTACTGGACCATCTTCCGTCACCTCAAAGCCCAGCAACCCAATCGCAAACTAGGCATCTACTCCACTTGGCTAGACAACCGCACGAAAATTTTGGGCGAAGGAAAGCCGGAGACCAACAAATTGAAAATCGATTACCATTACGACGGCTACGAGCTGGATACCCTTCGTTTTCCGCACGATAAGATGACCACCTACATCAGCAAGATCGATGAGGAGGTTACGGCACAAGCTTGGCAAAGCATCCGCACGGAAGCGCCAGACCTCAGCTGGGTGTACCTGCAGTATACGGATAATGCCGGCCATATCTTCGGCGATGCCGAAGGGATGTATGATGCCGTGCACAAAGCGGATAGACAGGTGGGCGATATCTACAACGCCGTCAAATACCGCGAGCAGTATTTCAATGAAGATTGGATGGTGGTGATCATCACCGATCATGGTCGCGATGTAGCCACAGGCCTTTCCCACGGTGGCCAAACGGATCGCGAGCGCACCATCTGGATCGCCACCAACAAGCAGGGGCTAAATCAGCATTTCCATGCGCACCAACCGGCTATCGTCGATATACTGCCTTCTGTAGCGCGCCACCTCGAGGTGAATATTCCGCAGCAGCAGGCTTGGGAACTGGATGGCGTGCCTTTCGTCGGTAAGGTATCCATCGCCGATCCAAAAGCTAAGCTGGTCGACGGCAAAATAGAAGCCGAATGGACGCCCTTTGCCAAAGAGGGTCAAGTGGAGCTTTTCCTAGCCGAAAGCAATACCTTTAAGGAAAAAGGGGTAGCACAAGCGGATAGCTATACGTCCCTTGGTAAAGTTGACCTCGCCAAAGGAAAGGCTTCTATAGCGCTACCCGTAGCACTTGCCGGCAAAAAGTTTTATAAGCTTGTGCTCTCCGCAGAGCATAATGCAGTAAACCGCTGGATAATTCCCTAACGGGAATGTTTCTTGGGTATGATTTTTCGGCCGCCTGCAGGAGTGTAGGCGGTTTTTTTTGTTTTCATAATCTATTTGGGAACTGTGCCCGTAAAGGAAAGTCTCATCTCAATATGTGATCTTCCAAATAAACTACAATATTTTTATTAGATTAAAAAAATTAGATTCTTTCAAAAAATATCTTTTCAAACTCATCGGGCATCTGAACACATTTTTTAATTCCTTCTATTCTAAAATTTCTAATTGCCCCACCGCGAAGTAAACAATTACATCTAAGAGCGCCTTTGGATGGTTCTGCCTTTCCTTCTCCTAAATCAGCAAAATCCTGAATATAAATGATCCTTTCAGTGTGGTTTTCTTGTTTATCGATATAACTAATGAAATACCATTTCCCTTTCACGCTTTCGATATTTTCTTTTCCAAAAAATGCTTGGATCTTGATTTGATCGCCTAAATCATACCCATCTTTAAGCATCTCGTCAAAATTCAGGAAAGATGTCACAGGAAAATTCTCTGAAAATACACTAGACTTTTCAGAAAATCTATTAAACACACTGTAAACATAGTAATAATGTTTAAATGTGATCGATTTTAAATGAACCGGATAAGCTTTATAAAGTAAATTTGGATTTGATTCTAGTGCATTACGCTCTTTTAACGGTAAAAAATAAGTTTTGTTTGTACTATACAAAACTGCACTATCATTGAAGGTTACAAACTTCAAACACACTAATGGAACAAATTCCTCACTAATTTTGCCCGACTCATTATTCAACCACTTAATTTTTGCCTGTAACCCCTGCTTTTGTGTAGTTATCTTGCCTGTTTTTTCACTGTGCTTAGTATGATCATCCTCGTACTTTAGATCTATTATTAATCCTACAGGTGGCAAATAATCTAATAAATTACTGTCTTTTACTTTCGAACGACCATCTACAGTGTCTTGAAAAGTCTTTCGCTTACCTAACTCTAGATCAACTGTTTGTAAAACCACCTCTTTTCCAATCAACTCTTTTTTCCATTCATTTATGCTTGGAGAGGTTACGCCAAAATCCTCATTAGCAATCTCAGAAATAAACTTTAATTCTTCACCTTTAAACCATAATTTCTCAAATTTCCCTTCTGTTGTAGAATAGAAAAGGCATTTGTATTGATTAGAGTCCCTAAGTCCAGTCAAGGTGTCGTGGGTAGATTTATTTAAAACCTCAATCACTATCATTAGAGGTGGTGTAAATCTAGCATACGCCCCAATCTTAGGCACTGAATATTCAATTTGATAAGGATGACTTTTTAGTGAAACAATATCATTAAGCTTTAAAGCCTTACTTGGTTCTTTTGGCGTAATACCAAACACGTACTTTCCTCTAGCTACTTCTGTACTATTTTTCATAAATAAATTACTAATTGTTGTCGCAATTTAATAAATTTGAATTGCTTAGTCAATGGGATAAACAGCAGTTTACAATTAGGCAGGATTATAGAACCTTTTGCGGTTTTACTGTTATTAACAGGCTTGACGTTTGTCAATAAGGTTTAATGCCGAGCTCACAATTGTCATAAGACAGCTTGTCACGCTCACCGAAGTTAAAGAAGCCAGTATTAAGAACGCCATCACTATGAAGGTACTCTTTCTGTTGAAACTATTTATCATCATTCTATTAGACTTTAGTTTATCGAAATTACAATGACTCAGTTATTGGGTCCTGGTCCGCACCAAACGGTGGTATGTAAACAATATGCATTATTGATAGCCCATTGCTAAGCTCTTTAAATTATGAAAAGAAAACCAGACTGGCTACAGGGTAAGGGTTACATGCATATCACTCCCTCTTTAAGCGTAAATACGAATTGGAAAGACTACTATCGAAAAATAACCTCTCCAAAGTATGTCGCTACATATGCTTTTTTCCCACTAATTCATCGCATTCTTTCCGACAGAAAATATAAAAAAGCTGATCCAAAAAGACACCATGTCAAAGTCCCCAAATCACGTGGACACAGTCATAAACGATTGGATGGTACAGGAACAGATAAATCTATCAAAAACAGGCCACTACACTACTCTAGCCATTTTGATTCTCTAATATATTCTTACTATGCTCATTTACTAGGATCTGCATATGAAAGCAAACTGAAAGAGGACTGGGAATTGGACAAGGCAGTACTTGCGTACCGATCGATCCCTATAAGTGAAACAGATCGCAGCGGTAAAAGTAATATTCATTTTGCCCACGAGGTTTTTGCCGAGATAAACGACCGAGTAGAATCTCAAGGCGATGTAGCAGTTTTGGCTATTGACCTTAAAAGCTTCTTCTCAACTCTACATCACGAGATTTTATACGATATCTGGGCATATGCTATTAATGAGAAGATACTTCCTCCGGATCACTATAACGTGTACAAGTCATGCACTAACTTTAGTTATATATTATACAATGACTTAAAGAAAAAAGGCAGCCGAAATTTTGATGAATCTAAACTTGCAAAAATAAGGCGCAACAAGGGTTTTAAATGTTTTTTTGAATCTAACCAGGAATTTAGGAAGACAATTAGGGAGGGACAATTGCGAATATACAAAAATCCATTTCGCGGAGATAGAAATGAAAGTGGTAGGAACGAGATGATAGGTATTCCCCAAGGTTTACCGTTGAGTGCGATCTTAGCTAATCTATATCTAATCGAATTTGACCGGACAATCGTAAATGAAATCTCGAGAAAGCTCGGAGCACATTACCGTAGATACTCAGATGATATCCTTATACTTTGCAAACCTGAGGAAATGTCATACGTCGATGACTTTGTCAATGAGCTGATTTTAAGTTTTAAAGTAAAAATCAGTAAAGAGAAGACCGAACGCTTCCTCTTTAAAAAAATGGTTTACAATAAAGCGGGAGACAAAAGAACCACTGCTATTAAACTTCTAAATGACAAAACGTTGATTGACTCGCCATTGAATTATCTTGGCTTTGAGTTCAGAGGCTATAATACACTTATAAAATCGACTAACATTGCAAAATACTACCGCCGTGTCATCGAGATTATAAAACGACGCTCACGTCGTGCAGTACGCTTATCCGCAAGTAATCCAACGATTCCTCGTGCGGTATACCTGAATCAAGTAAAAAAACTGTACAATTCCCCCTTGAAGCATGCCAATAAAATTGAAAACAAACAGTTATTCCGCAGACGTTACTCGCTGGTGATTGATGATAGAGGAGATTTTATTTTTCACCACACTGATGTAGAAGCTAAACAACCTTCAAACTATCTCACGTACATCAAACGCTGTAAAAAACAGTTTGAAACAAATTCGTTCTCTAGACAGCTGAAAAAGAAAAAACAGATTATCGGTCAAGCCATTAATAAGCATTTAGTGAATAAACGCTGGTAATTTTGTTTTTATACAGCTCTCAGCCTACAACGTAGCCTTTATTTTGGATGGCCAGAGGGAGGCTCAATCTCATTCTGAGCAAATTTCAATCTACAGTTTCTGTGTACTGTGAACATATTAAGAAAACATAACATCGTGTTCCTTTTCAACGATCTTTCACTCAAAACCTGTCTCTAGCGTTAAAAGAAAAGTGCAAAACAGGAGTCTTTCAAAAGCCTGAAATTCATAACGAATACTATCTTATCGAAAAGTAAATTTGCTATCTAAAATTTACCTGTAAATCTCTCAAACAAGACATCACTTGTGACGGTTTCTGAAATTGGCTATTTATTACTAAGATTTGAGATAACGCACAGGTTTACACGGTTAATACGACGCCTCTACTGATCGGATTTTATTATAATATACATCCGCTTCAAGATTACAAATAATGTTAGGATAAAGACAACACCACAATACACAGATAGAAACGTGAAACATTTTGTCAGAAAACTGTTTATGTTATTACAGAATATTACAAATATTAACAACAGAATGGATGTTACGATATTAAATGCTGTATTTGATATTGATTCGTTAACTATCTTAATTTTGATAGAGTCAGAAGAGAATTTCGTTAGGACATTCTGTTTAATTGAATAAAATAACGCCAATAAATTAAATAGAAATCCGGCTAATATAGACGCGCCGGCGATGATAATATTTACATATTCTTCTTTAATAACAAAATTGCTCTTAAAAACATATAGATAGGCAGGACAAAGAGGAGCGACGATAAAAAAAAATACTTGAATCCAAGAAATAGATTCTGGACTCTTTACGTGATAAAAGGTTTTAACATGATCTTTAAGTATTCTTAAAATATTTATTTTATCCATTTCCATTTTTCGTAAGAGACTCGTGATAAGTTTCCATATCATGAATCAAAACTTCTGTTTGTCTAACCAATGATTCAATAGTTGGGCGACCACGGTCATATTCCAATTGCTCAGTTACATTAAAGTCAGGTGTATTTTGACCAATATTTTTCATGTATATGGTTTTTTTTGACCCGTTATACTCGATCTCAAAACTTACCTCATTAAATTTATCGTCTAACTCGGGAATTTCAACCATTTCTGTTCGGCCACTTTGCCAATAAAGCTTATTTAAGATTCCCTTTACAGGAAATCCAGCTGTCGCAACAAAAACTTTTTTAAACTTACCTCTTATCTGCTTCGTTTCATGACCTTTATCATACAGATCCGCAATATCACTAGGAAGTTCGTGCTTAATAAATTCTATTTCTTTGATAACACCTTTTTCGATTATCTTTTGAAATACTGTCGAAACTAAGAAGTTATTAAAGCTAATTTTAAGGTCGATGGCATTTTTATAAAAAAAGTCGTTAATTGACTCGTTAAAAAGCTGCTTAATACCATAGTTCCCTCTCCTCTCTACTACCAAATAACCAAATTTTCTCTTTTTTGGCACTTTTAAATAAAAATACATAGGTGCCATCTTTGCATGAGATTCATCCATCGTATATAGATCTTCACCAGAAATATCATCTATTACTTCTCCACTCTCCCCTGATAAACCGGTAAACAAAATTCCGTAATAAACCGTGTTTAGTTCGCCATATACCGCTTTCACTAACTCAAACTTAGTTTTTAAAGACTTTTTTGAAGATTTATTCTTATCATTTAAATAGTGATTATTCTCTCTATAAATCAAAAAATCATCAAAGTGACCTTCGAAGAGTTCGTCGCTTAGAAACAAGTCATCTTGTTTATTTTTATGTCTTAGTCTAATAATGTATGTTGATAACAAGGTTAATTTAGCCATTCTCGTTAATAATTTGATTCAAAAAGGGTTAAAAGGCATTCCGTTCTGGAATTACCGCTATTAAGATACGCCAAACTAAATAAAAAATGAAAAAGTATTTCACATACCATTTCCTTTATTTCGTTTTTAGTTTGTCATACTTAAAGCTTTGGCAACTCCTCATTCCATAAAAACTTCCTCGGTCTTTCGAACAAGCGAAAATGTTCGTTCAAAATCCAACCGCTATTCGAGCTTGGTTCGCCTGCGGATCGCTCAGGCTACGATGTTGTCATTATTTTGATAGCTAGGGACCCGGTCTCATGCTGAGCAAATTTACCTACACTTCGAACATATAATAGAATCACGATATCGTATTTATTTTCAACGATCTTCATTCAACTTGCCAGTCACGATCGAAAAACAATAAAGTCTCAATTTTCTATTTCTTCTGTTTAAACAACCAATGAGGTATTTTATTATCTAGGAGTAGTGGGATCGTAATATTATCATGATTCAATTCCGTGAAAGTTTTAAAAACCACGTTTTTATTGCCTTTTAATTTTTGAAAAAGCTCTTCAGACCCTTCGTATGGATTTACAGCATCCATCTTCCCATGAATCAAAAAAACACTTTTCCGCTTGAGCGAATGGATGTTTGAGAAATCCGGAACAGCGGCAACCGAGACAATGGCAGCAAATTTATCGGGCGCAAGGTTTAAAATATTTTGAGCCGTTGATCCGCCCATCGAATAGCCTATAAGATAAATTCGGGATTTATCCACGTTGTATCTCCTTTGAAAATCATCCAATAAGTTCAATACCATATGTATATCATTAAAAGGCACCGATCTCAGCGATCCATCATCAGCTTTCAAATACGTAGATGACCGCTCTTTAAATTGAGGGACAATTACATAAGCGGAATACCTATCATAAACATCTTCTCTGATCCATATTTTTGATAGATGCTCCAATTGCTTTTCATTATCATTCCCAATCCTACTAGAATTATGAAAGGCAATAATAACGGGATAACTCTTGGTGCTATCATAATTTTTTGGCTTTAACAATCGATATGGCAAACTCTTTTCATCTTTTGTATAGGTATGTTTTTCGAAAAGATCATGAGACAATTTATTAATGATATCCCTTGTACGAACGAACGTCAAACTATCCACTTTTGTGCTATCAGAAAAACGAGTTTGCGCGTTTACGCCGAACGCTATCAGCGCAAAATTTATAAAGAATAGTGCTTTTATTTTTTTAAGCATAATGCCACTTGGTAATTTACTGAGGTTTGGAAAAATATCGGCTACAATCCTGTGTCTTTCTCCGATATTGTTGAAGCACGTTATCGCATATATCTTCGACAACCTTCACGCAATTCGCAATAAGCAGAGCGGATTGAAATTATGAGATTAAATATGTACTGCGAAAATAGGAACGAGGCGTCTATTAGTATACAGATATAGCTTTATATCGGGAACGAACGTGAAATCTTTAAGATTGAGCGTAAATAGCTGAATGCTATGGTAGATAGCGAAAAGATTTGTATCACAAAGAACCCTCGCCATATGTCTTCGTTCTCCTTTCACGAGCCATTTTCCTGATATTTTTAATATCTATATCATGTTTCGCCCACATGCCAAAGGATTCTGCAAAAGGAGGTACTAGATCCTCTTTCTTCGATACCGTATCCTTCACTTCTACATCGATACCCCAAGACTTGAGAAAATTGACAATGGAAGCAAGTTTTTCTTGGTCAATCTTACCTTTTAAAACTAATTCGGTCATCACTTTTTTTCGTTAAAATACTATAACAAATATAGGGAATTAAATGACGAAACGGTTCTTGATAACTTAAATGCCATTATTTATCGATATCAAGAAGTTATACATAGAAAATGGGGCAAGCATAGCCAAATAGCGCGATGCTGGCGCATACAGGTAAAAACTTTTCAATAAATAGCGGGCAAGGATAGGAACAGTCATGACTAAATAGCAAAACAGCAGAAACAGCTCTCCAACAAAAAAGCCTTCCTATTTCTAAGAAAGCTTTTGTGACCCCGCTGAGGCTCGAACTCAGGACCCACAGATTAAGAGTCTGTTGCTCTACCAACTGAGCTACGAAGTCGACTGTTCACAAATGTAAGTGCTAGTCCATAAAATAGCAACCCTTTTAAACGTTTTTTTTGGATGTGACGAAGGATTGACGAAATAACCGATCGCTTCGTCTCACAGAGCCCCCTTGAGAACCGAGATCATCCCCTAATACCCACTAATCCACTGCCTCAGCACCACCTTTGGCGCGAAGTCCGCTTTCCATATCGCTATATGGAGATAATCCTCTGGCTGGGGCTGATAGGCAAGGTCAAGGCTGTAGCCATATATACGCACGCGGTAGCAGGCTTTTTCCAAGGGTATTTCCAACATAACGAAGCTGTTGGGACAATCCAATACCTGTAGGCAACCGGATTTCAGCTCGATGCTAGCCTCCACAATATGGTCTGCATCTTCGGAGGCATCAATTTCGGGAGCCGATTCCAAGATCGAAAGCGAAGCCTTGGCCATACACTCATCGTTTTCGATCACCACGCCTAGAAATCCTTCATCTACGGCCAAGCGTTCGCTATGCGCAGCATCCGACCAAAAGTCGGGTCCATCCCCTCCGTGGATAGCATCCTTATCGGCCAAATAAAACTGCCCATACTGGGTAAAGAAATCCAATTGATGAGTCATAAGCATACGTTTAGATAAGCCCTAATATACAGCTTTTCAGTGCCAAACGCAATCCGTTTCTAGGTAGCAAGACAAAGCCCCGCAAACAAATAAACATAAGCCCGTATTCGTTTTTGCGAGCGATATTCCCTATTTTTAAGCTTACGATTAATGCTATAAACCATGAAAAACAGTCTGCTTTTATTCGTCGTTTACCTAGGCCTGCAGAGTTGCAGCAGCAGCAAATCGCTACCTGCTGGCGAGCAATCGCGGATACAGGCGCATCTCGCGGAGATGGTGACCACGGATCAGGTGGCGGCAAAGGTAAGAACTGGCGCATACCAAGACTATAGCGATGCCCGTTGGGATGCATTTAAAGACAGCGTATTTCGGACAAACCAAAAGAATATTGCCGCTTACTTTTCACGCTACGGCTACTTGGGCTATCGGGAAGTAGGGAAGGAGAGTTCCAATCATTTTTGGCTGCTGGTGCAGCATTGCGACCACGACCCGGCCTTTCAGCGCAAGGTATTGCGGGCCATGAAAAAACAGGTGCGAAGAAAGAATGCCAATCCGGAAAACTACGCCTATCTTTTTGATCGGGTGCAGGTAAATGCGGGGAAGAAGCAGCAATTCGGCACGCAAGTGACCTACCTTGTGCGCACGACGGGACGGGCGATTCCGAAAATTGGTTTGCTAGATTCTGCCCGCGTAGACCAGCTGCGGCAGGAGCATAACTTGGAACCCCTGAAAGTCTATTTGAACCGTATGACACAGCTGCATTTTCAAATGAATAAAGCATCGTATAATGAGAAGGGCATAACCGAGCCCGACCTGTATTAAACCCTTTGGAGGAGCAGCTTACAAGCTCTCGCCAGGGTTTTCATCCAGCTTTTCCTTCAGCTTGGCTTCGACCAGCTCCACGCGACGGTACAGCTTATCGCTTGCCGGCACCAACTGCCCATATTTCTCGAACACCAGATTGGCAAAGTCCGTGTAGGCAAAATATTCCTTCTCCACATCGCCATAAGCGCCCAAGAAGTTCTGATTATCATCATCTAGCGACACAGTATGCACGGAAACCTCGTCGTATCGTCCGTAAAGTTCGTGCAGCACCCCGAAATACATCGGATCGATCAAGTATTCGTCCTCATCAATTTTTTGGATATCGGCATTATACTGATCGGTCAACGCGCAAATCACATCATACACGCCATGCAGGTCTTCACTATGCTTTAGGGTCATGCTATAGAAATCTTCCAGCCTGATGGTAAGCTCGCCCTCGAAGGAATCAAGGTCTGGCGACTTGGCGATGCCTAGGGCATCTTCCAGAAAGTCGAGGTCCTGCTCGATGGCCAGGCTGCGCAGCAACAGGTCGCTGAGCACCGCATATACCGCGCGCAGACGAGGCATGCGCGCTGCCGCTTCGAGGCGAACAGCATAAGTAAGGTCGTGCGCCTTGTAGTAGTGGGCCAGCGCCTCCTGCTCAAATTGGGGTGGCGTTATGGCATCATCGAAATCCAAGATAATGTCTCGCAAGGGATGGCTTTTAACAATAGTCTTTATCATGGCGAAGCTATTTTGAATAGTATAAATATACGATTTAGTTGGCGAAGCGAAGCAAGATGCAGGAAAGGCTACCTCGACCCCTGGGGTCACTGCGCGACCATCGCGCAAAGAGGTAGCCTTTTGCGATTCATCTAGGGCACCTTTTTACATAATGACCGAACGAATCACATCGCTGTACGTCAGCGTGGGATTTGTTGTGGCGTAGGCCACACGGAACTCGTAACGCTCCAAGCTTTCCAAACCGCTAATCGCGATATTGGCTCGTGAGCTCGACACGCGCTCCCACACGTCTTCAGACTGTACTTTTCGGTACTCGAAGAAGTACATCAATGCCGCATTCCAAACGTTGACGCGCAGCTCGACCACTCCCGGTCTGGCGGCCACCGCGGTGGCACGTAGGTCTGTAGGCTTCGGCGCCAGCCCAAGAGGCGTTGCCACCTTGGTCGGCATAAAGCCGGCCGCCAAGATCAAGGCACGATTTCCCTGAGCTACCTTCGTCACATACAGCGACAAATCAAACAGCACAGACTTTAGCTCCGTAAAGCGCTGATTTTTGATCACCACTTGTCGCATGTCGCGAAAAGCGGCATCGGCTACCGCGCGTCTGAAAGCGGTTAGCGTTTCTTCCAGAAACTCCAATGCTGGATCTGGATCTGGAAACAAATTGGCATTTTCAGTCATCTTGACCAAAATGCTCTCTGCGTACTGTCCCACTTGGACCTCCGACAGTTTTCGGAATTGTAATGTTGGTTTGAACATAACATGTTGTTTTTAAGTAATTAATTAAACCATTAACATTACAAAGATCAGTGGTCTTTTTTAGAAGTAGGGGGTCAAATAGTGCCAACTTTTTAGGGTCGACCCGAAATTTTTGGCACTATTTGACCCCCTTTTTACAGTTTTTCGGGCCAAAAAAACCAGATTAGCGCGCTAAAAAAGTGACCCCACATAGTGAAAAAGGCCATTTTTCTAAAGAGACAATACCGTTCATTAATGAAAAATGCTTTTCACTAGTGAAATGACTCACTTCACTACGCATCCGAACTTAATGCGTATGCATTTGGACTTCTTCACTAGGCATCCAAGTCTAATGCGTATGCATCCGAGCCTTTTCACTAGACATCCGTGCCTGATGCGTATGCATCCGAGCCTTTTCACTAGGCATCCGTGCCTGATGCGTATGCATCCGAGCCTCTTCACTAGGCATCCGCGCTTAATGCGTATGCATTCGATCCTTTTCACTAGGCATCCGTGCCTGATGCGTATGCATCCGAACCTTTTCACTAGGCTTATCGGACAGATCCAGATGCATCCAACGCATCTGCAGGGTGAAACAGAGATTATGCGGGTATTATTTTGTGTTTCTTTTGATCGATGAAGGCGGTTCAAAAAAGAACTTTTTAAACTCACGGCTAAAGTATTTGCGATTGGGAAACTGCAGCTCATTGGCCACCTCTTCCACGGACATTTCGCCTTGCTGGAGCAGCTCCTGCGCTTTTCTTAATTTCAGCTGTTGTATAAAATCCGCTATTTTGATATGCTTGCTCTCGAAAGCCCGGAATAGGGTTCGCCTACTGACAGCGAGCGCATCGGCAATGCTTTCCTTACTCATATCTTCCTTGTAATGTTCACTTATATATTGTATCGCGCGGTGGTAGATCTGCAGATTGGAGCGCCCACCGCTGTCCGACTCCTTTTGCAGGGCCGTATCCAGCTCCTGAAAAAGGCGCCCCAAGCAAAGGGTGAGTTCGCTACGCGTATGGAAGGCACGAAACTGCAGGCAGGAAAGCTGCCGGAAGACCTCCCGAAAGCGAAAATTTATCCCGACATCTGGCAGCAGGACATCTTGAGGCGGAGTTTCCGGCCTATACCCTAGAAAATTTCCGGTTGCTGGATATTCTTGGAAAAGCGCTTCCAGTATAGGCTCTTTATAGCCAACACAGATTAAACGAACCTTGCCTTCATCCATAGCCATCGAAATACGGCGTCTGCTGGATGCAAAGGGCAAACATCGATTTTCTGCCAAGACAATTTTTTTGCGCAGCAACAGCTTGGCTTGCCCCATAAGCTGGTAGCATTGCCAAAAGAAGAAGTCCTGTGGCAACAACTTAAACAGAAATCCCCCAGCAGGAACCTCGCCATAGATTTCCAACAGCAGGATATGCTCCAGCTCGCAGCAGCTGTAGCATAAATCGGCGGTAACGCCCTGATGGTATGTCGAGGGCAGGAAGCCTAGATATCCAGTCTTCCGAACCTCCTCCTCTAAGTAAAAGGGAGCAAACTGTAGGTATTTAGCATGGTACATAGCGGTTAGCAAGCTTATTACACAGATATTTCCTTAAAAATAACGAAAAATAAGATTAACCGCCGAATAAATTCGTAAATAAAAGACGCTTAATTGCTCACAACCATCACACTAAAGCGCTAGAAGAAACACAAAACTACTTGGCCGACAATATCTTTTGTAGCTCTGCCTTGGATACCTGAAACACCGTGCCGTGCCGCAGGCCTTTCGGCAGCTGCACCTTATCCGACACATCAACCCAGGTTTTCAGGTTTGCCGATTGAATAGCACCATATTTATGTTCGGTATATTTATCAAAGTAGACCGTCCATAGACCATTGATCTTGGTGACCGTAGGACCTTCCGCCCAGTATTTACCCGTGATGGGCGCACTTGCGGCCGAGTAGGGGCCCGTCAACTTATCGGCAAAGGCGATCTTCAGGTTCTTTTGTGCGGGCACACGGGTTTCATCTTTAATAAACATCAGCCAGCCAGCGTTGTAGGGCACAATACTGGCATCGATGCAGTTAAAGCCCGGCTCATACAGCAGTTTGGTGTCCGAGAACGTTTTGAAATCTTTGGTAGTCACGTAGTACATGCGGTGGTTATAGGCATTATCTTCCTGCACCTGCGTCTCGGGAAATGTACCCGTAATTGTGGTAGCCCAATAAATCATATACTCGTCCTGCACTGGGTCGTAGGTAATCTCAGGTGCCCAAGTGTTGCGCGCCTTGGCTTCATGCTCCATAACGGGGATATACTGCTGCTCGGACCAGTTGAGCAGATCGGGCGAGCTAGCATAGCCGATACCCCGTTGTGTCCAGCTTACCGTCCACACCATATGGAAGCGGTTGTCCTTGCCGCGGATGATACAAGGGTCCCGCATCAGCTTATCTGGGCTCAACACTGGCTTTAAAAAAGAAGCTTTGCTGTCTATAGCGTTCCACGTGAACCCATCTGCACTGTGGGCCAAATGCAGCCCATCCTCGCCATTGCCCACAAAGTAGGAAAACAGCCATACGCTATCTGTAGACTGGGCAAAAGCGCCAACGGAAATAAAAAGGGAGAATAGGCCCAAAAGAATGCTTTTCATCGTATTGCAGGTAAATGTTAAGGGTTTATGATGTATTACAAGTTACGCATTTTTTATTGGAAATTTGACGTAATTTTGCAGCAAACAGCCCATATCATGGAATCTTCTTCAAGCAGCCCATCGGCCTCCCACTTTCCCGAAAACAAACAACGCATCCGCCTTGCCGTATCCCTTTTTTACTTCGGGCAGGGATTGGCCTTCGCGAGCTGGGCAAGCCGCATCCCGATTATCAAGGCTCAGCTGCAACTTACAGAGGCTCAACTGGGAACGGTGCTCTTGATGTTGCCCATCGGGCAACTGATTACCATGCCGCTATCCGGTAAACTGGTTAGCAAGTATGGCAGCCATCGGCTGATGCCCATTGGCGCCCTGCTTTACCTCTTGGTGCTGTGCAGCATATCCTTTGCGCAAAATGCTTGGCACCTCGGCGGTGCGCTGCTGCTATTCGGCATCATCGGCAACATATGCAATATATCGGTCAATACCCAAGGAGTGCTTGCCGAGCGCATGTACCAAAAGTCCATTATGTCGTCGTTTCACGGCGCCTGGAGCATAGCCGGATTTACGGGTGCCCTTATAGGACTGGCTACACTCAATTTTCAGGTAAACACCTCCGTGCATTTCTATATCGTTACGGGCATGATGTTGCTCAACATCCTGCTAAACAGGAGCTACCTGCTGCAGGACCTCACTGGAACGGCTGAAAAAAAATCCTTTTCGTTCAAGCCCGATCGCTTGTTGATCTCTTTGGGTGTCATCGGCTTTTGCAGCATGGCTACCGAAGGCGCCATGTTTGACTGGAGTGGCGTATATTTCCACGACATTGTGAAAGCTCCCGACAGCCTAACCACCTTGGGCTATGCCGCCTTTATGGTGATGATGGCCACCGGTCGTTTTATTGGCGATGCCGTGATCAGCCGTATCGGCCGACAGCGCACCTTGCAGATCAGCGGTATCTTGATGTTTGTGGGCATGATGAGTGCCGTGGTCTTTCCACAGCTGATTTTCTGTACGCTCGCTTTTATGCTGGTGGGACTAGGCGTAGCCTGTAATGTGCCTTCCGTGTATTCGGTGGCGGGCACACACAAAACCATCTCTTCCGGCGTGGCGCTGGCCATGGTATCCAGCGTGAGCTACCTCGGCTTCTTGATGGGACCGCCATTGATCGGCTACATCGCCGAGATTTTGGATCTCCGCTACTCCTTTGGCGTATTTGCCTGTTTTGGCCTTTTGATGTTTGCGCTAACCAGCCGCTTGGCTGTTTTCAAAACACCCAAGGCTTAGAGCTTCTTATAGAAATAGGTGGTGCTGCAATAGTCACCATCAGGGAATAGCGCATATTCGGGGATGTCGCCCACCTTTATCCAGCCCAGCTTTTGGTAGAGAAAGGAGGCCGGGCTACCCGTTACGGTGTCCAGCACCAATATATGTTTTCCCTGTTTCTTGGCAGCTACTTCGATGGCCAGCAACAGCTGCTCGCCAATGCCCAAGCGCCGCGCTTGGCTATGCACCTGCATCTTTGCCACATCCGCGCGATGGGGCTGATTGTCGGGTTGGGCAACATGCAGCTGCACCGTGCCGATAACCTGACCGGTAGCATCGTCTGTCGCGATCAATAAAACAACCTTTTCCGCAAGTACCCGCTCGAATACATCCGCCCAGAAGAGACTGGCCTTTTCAAGGTTAAGATCGTCCATAAATCCGATGGAAGCATTGCCCGCCACCACATCCACGGTTAGGGCGGCTAGCCCTTTCAGCAGCTGCGCATCGTAAGCGCTGACTTGACGTATCGTATAATTTCTCATGCTATTTTGTTGGCTATTCGCATTTTTTGATCGCCTCGCCGTTGGCGATCGATGGACGATGATTGATCGGTGTAGGCTGCTATTTCTTGGCCAAGAGCGTTGTGGGCAGCACCACCGTTTCAAAGTCGACCGCCGCATGTTTGGCCTCGATCTGCTGGATCAGCAGCTCGGCTGCCCGCTGCCCCATGTCAAAGGCAGGCTGGCGAATTGCGGTAATGGTAGGCGAGAAGATGTTGACCACCTTGGAGTTCGTGAACCCCGCAATGGCCACCTGCTTAATCCTTTCGTCATACCGTTCGTTCATCACCTGTAGGTAACCCGTAGTCAATTTATCGCCCGAGATGAAAATACCGTCGTAGTCGGTTTCCGCCAGCTCTTCAACCACCTGCTCCAGCTCTCCTTGGTGCAAACCGCCATATTGGCAATATTTCACCAAGGCATCATCTACCTCTAGGCCATGCGCCAACAGCCCCATTTTGTAGCCCTCCAAGCGCTCCTTACTAATAGAGAGCCCCCGTGCACTCGTAAGATGCGCAATACGTGTACAGCCTTTTTGGGCAAGGTAGTGCACCGCATCGTAGCCACCCTGCTTGTTGTCGGCAATCACCCGATGCGCGGGGATAGTTGCGGGAACACGATCAAAGAAAACAATGGGAAAACCTTTCGCCATAAGATCCTGCAGGTAGCTGACATCGCTGGTCTCTGCCGAGAGCGCCATCAGCAAACCGTCGGTAGACCGCGAGTAGAGATGCTCCACATTGAGGCGCTCCCGCTCGGCCGACTCGTGGGTCTGCGAGATCACGACTTGGTAGTTCTTGCCATAGGCAACCGATTCAATACCGTCGATAACTTGCGAAAAGAAGTTGTTAGCAATCTCGCTCACAATAATACCTATGCTGTAACTCTTACGTTCCTTCAGGCTGCGCGCAATAGGGTTTGCGCGGTAGTTGATTTTCTCGGCATAGGCCATCACCAGCTTCTTGGTTTCCGCACTGATCTCGTAACTGTCGCGCAGTGCTCTAGATACCGTGGAAGGGGAAAGGTTTAAAGCCTTGGCAATATCTTTTATCGTATAGTTTTCGAACGCCATGATGAGTAAAATTACGTAATATACGTGATTTCATAAGGACATATGATAAAATTTATATCCAATACCCACAAGGCAATGTTGTTTGATTTCTTTAAAAAAGACGGCATTTAACGCCGTCTTTTTTATTTTTTATAAACTTAAAAGTTTGTATGAATTTGCTATTACGGCGATAAATGCCGTTATAATCAAGATACATAACTACCTTTCGTCATTGCGAGAAGGAGGAACGACGACGAAGCAATCTTAGAAAATCAAAATGCAGATTGCTTCGTCATACTTCCTCGCAATGACGCATTTTGATTTGATCAATTATCTTTTTGGACAGCCCGATCCAAAAGAAAAAATTAGAAAATATACTTTGTGCTCAGGAAGTTGGAGCTATTATCCCCCACAATCTCGTTCAGCAATTTCTTGTTCTTATCCGTATTCTTAGTGGCTACCAACGAACGTATAGAGAACGAGCGCAAGGCATCCACAACAGACAGCGTACCTTCGGCACTATCTTTACGCCCTGTAAAAGGGAACGTATCTGGACCACGCTGGCATTGGCTATTGACATTGACACGGCTCACTTGATTAACCAAGGGATCGATTAAGGACGAGACTACCGCCGCATTGTTGCTAAAGATACTCACCTGCTGTCCGTGCGAGGACTCAATGAGGTATTCGATTGGCTCTTCCAAATCGTCAAAAGGAACCACCGGAATCACCGGACCAAACTGCTCTTCGCGGTACAGCTTCATCTGCGCATTAACTGGATAAACAATAGCCGGGTAGAAGAACGAAGCCAAGGTCTCTCCACCATGCTCGTTCACCACTTTAGCGCCGTGGCTCTTCGCGTCTTCCAAGCATTCTGTTAGGTAGGCCGGCTTGTTGACCTCGGGCAGCGGGGTTAGCGCCACGCCTTGCTCCCAAGGCATACCATATTTCAGCTTGCCCACCTCTGCGCTCAGCCTTTTCAAAAACTCCTGTGCGATGCTACGGTGTACATAGATAATCTTAAGTGCCGTGCAGCGCTGCCCATTGAAGGAAAGCGAACCCAGCACCGTTTCTGAGACCGCAAGGTCGAGGTCGGCATCTTTGGTAACGATGGCCGCATTCTTGGCATCCAAGCCCAAGATAGCGCGCAGGCGATTTACACGAGGGTGCAACTTCTTCAGCTCATCGGCCACACGGCTAGAGCCGATCAGCGTGAGCACATTGATCTTGCCCGACTGCATCAGCTGTGGAACAATCTTGTTGCCCCGGCCATAAATGGTATTCACCACCCCCTTTGGAAAACTAGCCCGGAAGGCCTCCAGCAGGGGATAATGCAACAGCGTACCATGCTTTGGTGGTTTAAATAAAAGCGTATTGCCCATAATAAGCGCCGGGATAAGCGTAGTAAAGGTTTCATTCAACGGGTAGTTGAAGGGCCCCATACAAAGCACCACGCCCAAAGGCGAGCGGCGAATCTGCGCAATGATACCCTGCTCGATCTGGAAGCGCGAGGAATCGCGATCCACATCCTTCAACGCATCGATCGTGGCGTAGATATATTCCACCGTGCGGTCAAACTCCTTCACCGAATCTGTGTAGGACTTGCCGATCTCCCACATAATCAGCTTCACCACGATATCCTTTTTCTCGATCATCTGCTGCGTAAAACGCTCCACGCAGGCAATCCTATCAGCCACACTCATGGTGGGCCATTCGCCGCGACCATTATCATAAGCCTTCACCGCAGCATCCAAGGCCTCCATAGATTCCTTCTCCGTACATACCGGATAACTGCCGATACGCTTTCGTTGAATGCCATCTTTGGTTTTCACACAAATGGGCGAGAACACCTCGCTGACTTCGCCCGTCCAGGGCAACATCTCGCCATTCGACAAGAACTCGCGCTGGTCGATCTGTTCTTGCAGGGCATATTCTACGGGGATATCTTCATCCCCGTAGAATATGCTTTCTAAATCTAACTGCATGGTTAAAATTATTTAGGTAGGTATTAAAATAAGTCGATCTTTTAGTCGGTGATCACCTGCATGCGCGGCACCAAAGTCTTCATCACCGTCCAGGCGATCAGGTAAGCCACGGCACAGAAGGAAAACACGATAAAATAACCAGCCTCTTCACCTTGAAAGCCCATAAAGGCCATCTGTGTTTCCTTGGCATGGTCAAACAGCTTGCCCGAAAAGAAGTTGATAAAGGTGGAGCCCACACCGCCGGCCAAACCGCCAATACCGGTAACGGTAGCAATGGCGCGCCGCGGAAACATGTCGCCCACGGTAGAGAAAATATTGGCCGACCACGATTGGTGCGCTGCACCAGCCAAGCCGATCAACAGCACGGGAATCCAATAAGAGATATGCCCCAAAGGCTGCGCAAACAATACCGCCAACGGCACAAAGGCGAAGATAAGCATGGACTTCATACGGCCATCGTAGGGGTTAAGACCTTTTTTATCCACAAAGTAGCTGGGCAACCAGCCCCCGATAATCGATAGTAACGTAATCAAATAGAGCACAAAGATGGCCAACTGCCCCTGTGTGTCCGACGATTTGATATCATACACTGCCGAAAGATAGGCCGGCATCCAGAATAGGAAGAACCACCACACCCCATCGGTCATAAATTTACCGAAGGCAAAGGCCCATGTTTGCTTGTACTTAAAGCAGGCTCCCAAAGACATTTTTTTCTTGACCACAGGCACCGCCACTTCGGGCGTCGTTTCCTCTTCGTGGTCGCCATCCTGCATGATGTAAGCTAGTTCGGCAGCGTTGACCTTGGGGTTGCGGTGGGGCTTCTTGTATAGAAATACCCAAAAGCCCATCCATACAAAGCCCAAGGCACCAATGATAATAAAGGACATTTCCCATCCCCAGTAGGCCGCGATAACCGGAATGGTCAAGGGAGCCGCTAAGGCACCGATGGTAGCACCAGCATTGAAGATACTGGTGGCCAATGCCCGGTCTTTCTTGGGAAAGTACTCGGCCGTAGCCTTAATGGCAGCAGGGAAATTTCCGGCTTCACCCACGGCCAGCACAAAGCGCGCAAAGATAAAAAGGACGACACTGACACTGATAACACGGGCAACATCATTGACCTGCCCTATGGCATGCTTGGCACCTTCGAAGCCCACAAACCATTCGCCAGCCACAATACCTGAGGTAGCGATGCCACAGAAAGCGTGCAGAATAGCACCTATAGACCATATACCGATGGCCCAAAGAAAGCCTTTTTTGGTATCCATCCAATCGACGAAAGGCCCCGCGAAGAGCATACTTACGGCGTAGAAAATAGAAAACAGCGCCGTGATAAGGCCATAGTCGCTATTGGTCCAGTGAAATTCGGGGCTGATGAAATCCTTCCAAGTGAGTGAAAGCACCTGTCGGTCCATGTAGTTTATCGTGGTTGCGAAAAACAGAAGGGCGCATATGGTCCATCTGTAGTTTCCCTTTTTATCATTCGTCATTGGTAGCTTGGAAATTAAAACGTTAAAATAAAAATATCAAAAATTGTGGTTTACGAAGTATAGGTTTATAGTTGCGCTGCGCCCGCAAAGCGCGCAGCGCAACGGATTAATGTTGTTGAGCCTGCTTGACCAAGGCCAAGGCTTGCGCTGTTCTTTCGGCGAGTCCCTCCACACGCTTCGGATCGATCAGCTTGCTGCCCATACCGACGGCACATACACCGGCCTTGAACCAGTCCGTAAGGTTGCCAATCTCTAGATCGACGCCCCCAGTCGGGATAAACAGCTGCCCCTTAAAGAGCTCGCGGATGGCCGACAGAAAGCCAGGCCCCAAGATATTGGCCGGAAAAAGCTTAATTAGGGAAGCACCATGGCTTTGCGCAAAGGCGATTTCCGTAGGCGTCATACAGCCCGGCACCCACAGGAGCCCCGCGTTGTGCACCAGCTCGCCCACGGCAGGCGTTACAATGGGCGCCACAATAAAATCGGCCCCCAAGGCCAAAAACTGCTCGGCTTCCTCGGTATTCTTGATGGTGCCAATGCCCAAGTAGAGCCCCGGCATATCGGCATCACGCGCCTCAACCAGCGCTTGGAATACGGCACCGGCCTCGGCACCTCGGTTGGTAAATTCGAAAACACGGATGCCTGCAGCATATAGGGTGTGCACGATGGTCACACTCTCCTGCGCATCTGCATGGAAGAACAGAGGAAGCATCCCCTGCGTTAAAATAGCGTCTAAAACCGCTTGTTTCTTACTCATGTTTAATTCTTTTTTCTATGTCCGACACTGAACTTACGGTTGCGTCGCTCGGGATAAACAGCTTATCATAAGCGGCGGCGGTAGCAAATTCGAGCGTATAACTGGCGTCCTGTTCGTGATAAAGGCCGTAGATCAGTCCTGCCATAAAGCAATCACCGCTACCGACCTTATCTACAATGCTTTCGGAAAGATACTCATTTGAAACCAAAAGTCCGTCCTGTCCATACAGGCTGGTATAATATTTTATGCCTTTTTCGAGGTGGTCAAATCGAAACGTGTTGGCCACATAGCGGCAACGCGGATAGCGCGCCCTAAGCTCGGCACTGCTGCGCTCGGCCTGCGCCAATAGCGCCTCCTTGGGGTACTGCGATTGGCTTACCTTAAACTGATCGTCCAAACTCGTGCCCAGCATCTGCTGTGCCGCCCAGATATTGCCCATGATCACATCGCAATACGCCGCCAGTTGCGGCATGACCTCGATGGGCTCTTGGCCATATTTCCAAAGCTTGGCGCGGTAGTTTAAGTCTAGCGACACCGTGATTCCTTTGCGTTGGCAAGCCTGCACGGCATCCAAACAGATCTCGGCGATCGTGGCATTGATGGCTGGGCAAATGGCCGAAAAGTGAAACCAACTGACGCCCTCGAGCAGCGCATCCCAATCTACATCGCTCCGCTTCAGGCTGGCAAATGCGGAGCCTGCCCGATCATAGACCACAGCAGCATGCTTCACATCCTTGCCCTGCGGCAGGTAGTAGATGCCGATGCGCTCGCCCTGCCAGCACATGGCCGATAGGTCCAGTCCCTTGCCCAACAGGTGCTGCGCTATACCTTCGCTAATGGCATTGCTCGGCATAGCCGACATATAGGCCGAGGGAAGGCCCCACAAGGACAAGGCTGTGGCTACATTCAGCTCGGCACCGCCCACGTAAAAGGGCAATTGCCCAGCAGCTACCCAATCTGTCGTTAGATCTGGGCAGATGCGCAGCAATATTTCACCGAAGCTGAGTATTTTCCCTTGTGCCATCCCCTATTTAAAATTGAAATATTCCTTGGCATTGTGGTAGCTGATATCGCTCACGATCTTGCCAATCCATTCCAGATCATTGGGCAGTTCACCCTTCTCGATATCCTCACCGAAGATATCACAGATCAAACGGCGGAAGTACTCGTGCCGAGGGAAGGAAAGAAAGCTGCGCGAGTCGGTCAACATACCCACCAATCGGCTCAACAAGCCCATGTTGGACAGCGCATTGATTTGCTTGGTCATGCCGTCTTTCTGGTCTAAGAACCACCAAGCCGAGCCAAACTGCACCTTACCTTTCACCGAGCCGTCATTGAAGTTACCGATCATGGTTGCCATCAGCTCATTATCCGCCGGGTTGAGGTTATAGAGGATGGTCTTGGCCAACTGATCCTGGTTATCCAGTCGGTTAAGGAACTTCGAAAGCGCCCTTGCCTGGCTGAAATCGCCAATGGAATCCCATCCCGTATCGGGGCCGTTGGCGCGCAACATGCGCGCATTGTTATTGCGCAGGGCGCCCAAGTGGTACTGCTGCACCCATCCTTTTTCGTGATCCCACTCGGCAAACTGCACCAGCATTGCAGACTTGAATTTCAGGTTTTCTACATAGGTCAAATCCTGCCCAGTTCTGATCTTCTGAAAAATAGTAGCAATCTCTTGGTCGGTATAATCCTCGGCATAAATCTGCTCTAACCCGTGGTCAGATACCGAGCATCCATTTTGGGCAAAGAAATCATGGCGAGCCTTCAAGGCATCGAGGTAATCTTGGTAGCTGCTGATCGACCGGTTGGTTACCTCCTCCACCTGCCCAATATAAGCGTTCAGCGCCGAGGGGTCGTCGCTGTTCATCGCTTTATCCGGACGGAAGGCAGGCAGCATCTTGAAGCTATCCTGCTCTTGGGCAAACTGCTGGTGGAAGTTCAGCGCATCAATAGGATCATCGGTGGTGCATACCACCTCCACGTTCATGCGCTTCAACAGGCCACGCACATCATAGCCCGGTTCGGCCAGCTTTGCCGCCGTCTCCTCGTAAATCTTCTCCGCCGTTTTGGGCGATAAAAGATCGGTGATGCCGAAATAGCGCTGCAGCTCGAGGTGTGTCCAATGATACAGTGGATTGCGCAACGTATAAGGCACCGTCTCGGCCCATTTCAAAAACTTGTCCTTATCGGAGGCATCGCCGGTGATATATTTTTCGGATACGCCGTTGGTGCGCATTGCCCGCCACTTGTAGTGGTCACCGTTCAGCCATACCTGGCTGATGTTTTCAAAACGGCTGTTATTGGCAATCTGCTCGGGTATCAAATGATTATGGTAGTCAATGATGGGCTGGTTCTTCGCAAACTGATGGTAAAGATCCTGCGCCGTCTTGCTCTGCAATAAAAAATTGTCGTCTAAAAATGCTTTCATGTCTCTTTGTTTTATAGACTTACACCCCTTTTCCAAGGGATAAAGTCGTCTTGATTTAACTGTACAGCTTTGGGGATCACCTCTCCGCTGGCCGCTTTGATACAATATTCGAGGATATCCTCGCCCATTTGTTCAATGGTTTTCTCGCCATCGATAATGGCGCCTGTATTGATATCGATGATATCGGCCATGCGTGTGGCTAGGGCATTGTTGGTGGCCACTTTGATAACCGGACAGATCGGGTTGCCGGTCGGCGTACCCAAGCCTGTGGTAAACAAGATCAAGGTAGCGCCCGAAGCTGTTTTGCCGGTCGTCGCCTCGACATCATTGCCGGGTGTACACACCAGATTAAGCCCCGGCTTGGTGGCCTCTTCGGTATAGTCGAGCACATCCACCACGGGCGAGTTGCCGCCCTTCTTGGCCGCACCGGTACTTTTTATGGCATCGGTGATCAAACCGTCGCGGATATTGCCGGGCGAGGGGTTCATGTGGAAGCCGGAGCCTACATTTTCGGCCGCTTGGCTGTAAGCACCCATCAGCGCCATAAATTTATGCGCCGCCTGGGGTTCGATGGTGCGATCGATCAGATTTTGCTCGGCACCGCAGAGCTCCGGAAACTCGGCCAACAGCACCTTGCCGCCCAAGGCCACCAACAGGTCGGAGGTGTAGCCCACCGCCGGATTGGCCGAGATGCCACTGAAGCCATCACTACCCCCACACTTCACGCCTAAGGTAAGCTTGCTCAATGGTGCCGGCTGGCGAGTAAACTTATTGATTTCCACCAAGCCCGTAAAGGTTTTTTGTATCGCTTCCTTGATCAGCTGCTCTTCACTTTTGGACTGCTGCTGCTCAAAGACAAACATGGGCTTATCAAATTGTGGATTGCGCGCCTTGATATCGGCCAGCAGGTCCGTGAGCTGCAGGTTTTGGCAGCCCAAGCTCAATACGGTCACACCAGCCACATTGGGATGATCGGCATAGGCTGCCAACAGCTTGCCCAGCACCGCGGCATCCTGCCGAATGCCACCGCAGCCCCCTTGGTGATTTAAAAACTTGATGCCATCGACATTTTTGAATACCCGATTTTGCTTATGCGTGATCACGCTCAGCGCATCCGGAGAAAGCTGCTCGATATCTTGGCCTTCTTCGTAAGCGGCCAACAGCTCGTGCGTGAAAGCACGGTATTTGCCCGTTACCGAATAGCCCAGCTCATTGTACAAGGCTTCTTTGATGACGTCAAGGTTCCTGTTTTCACAGAATACCGTCGGAATGAACAACCAGTAGTTGGCGGTACCTACACGCCCATCGCTACGCAGGTAGCCATTGAAGGTGCGCCCTGCAAAGCGGGAAACATCTGGAGCCTCCCAATGGTAGTTGTATGGCCGAAACGTATAGGGGTCGGCCGCATGTTTGGTATTATCGGTGTTCATCAATCCGCCACGCGGAATGGCATATTGTGCTTTGCCCACCAGCACGCCGTACATGTAGATCTCATCGGCGGGCTGCATATCCTGCATAAAAAACTTATGCTTGGCCGGGATAGCATCGACCAATTGATAATCTATTCCTTCAAATTCGATCACTTCGCCCTGGGCGAGATCCTGCAAGGCCACCAGCACATTGTCCTTGGGGTGTATCCTTAATATTCTACTGGCCATGCTGTATTTAGCTTTTCCATTGTTTTCAATACGCCCGATGCGTTGATCTCGTCCAAATAATGTTGTACGGTGGATGCAAATTCTGGGTATTTGGTTAAATCTTTGCCCCAAAGGCTTTCATCGCTGAGTGCATGCTGCACGAGACTGTTGGGTTCTTTCCAGTATTCCTGCAGTTGCGGCGCAAACTCGTCTTGCAAGGTGACGCTGCCAGCCGGTAGCTGCTGCACATATTTACCATCTGCTTGCTGCGTATCCATAAACTTGAGGTAGGCCGCAAAGCCGAGCGCAAAATGCTGGGGTGGCACCAGGTTTTTGCTGTACCATTTATCCAACAGCGCGATATTGCGCATATTCATCTTGGAGGTAAAGTTGAGGGCTATATTTTCCCAGCGGTGATCCAAAAAGGGATTGCTAAAGCGATCGATCACACTGCTGGAGAAGGCGTCTACATCCTGCTGCTCGATATAGGGATCTAGAATAGCCTTGCCAATTTCCTGCTGCATAAGCCCGCGGACAAACTGCTTGAAGGTGCTATTGTTCATCGCTTCCTTGACGGTGCTAAAACCACTCCACAACGCAGCCGCACAACTTAAAGTATGCGTTCCGTTGAGTAAGCGAAGCTTGATTTCTTTAAACTTGTCGATAGAAGGCACCAATACAATACCGGCATCTACCGGTGCGAAGGAAAGTTTCTCGCGCACGCGCGCCGAATCGGTCTCGATGGCCCATAGGCTGAAAGGCTCGGCCATAATCATCAGCTCGTCCTGATAACCCAAGAGCGCTTCCGTGGCCGCCTGCTCCGCCGCGGGCAAGCGCCCCGGCACGATACGATCTACCAAGGTATTGCAAAAGTCGTTGGCCTCTTCTAGCCAAACGACAAAGGCCGTTTCGAGGTTGTTCTGTGCGGCCAAGCTCAATAAGATTTTCTTCAGCTTTTGCGCATTGTCCGAGATCAATTCGGTAGGCAAAATCACCAATCCCTTTTCGGGATCGCCCTTGAAATAGCCATAGCGCTCATACAGGAAGGCCAACAATTTTCCGGGAAAGGAGGCCGGTGGCGCATCGGTCAATTGATCATTGCTCATTACAATGCCCACCTCGGTGGTATTGGAAAACACAGCCTGCAGGTCCGGATTTTTAGCAGCCTCTAAAATGCTACTCCAGTCTGTAGAAGCAGATAGCACGCGCGAGATGGCATTGTTTAGCGTATACTGCACCACTTCCTGCCCATCTTTCTTTCCTTTGATGCAGAGGGTATATAGCCCATCTTGCTGCTCGAAGGCATCGGCACCAGACGAGCTGGTCGACTTCACCACTAAAATGCGTCCGTTGAACAGGCCTTGCTTATTAGCCTGATCGACGTAATAATCTGGCAGACCGCGCAACAGCACCCCTGTACCAAATTGCAGCACACGCTCGGGCAGCGCAAAGGAGTCTGCCGCAGGCAACTGCACATCCGCCGATGTGATTTTCTCTAAATTTTCTCTTGAAAGCAACATTATACGATTCCTATTTCCTTAATTATTTTGTCTGTTTTATCAACCAGCTCACCAATTCGTTGGCTGCATCAAAGTTTTGAAACTCGGCTGGCAGCTTACGTCCATCCGTATATTCATTGTATAGCCAAGGGTCGCCGATAGCGAATACCGTGCCTTTGCCATACTTGGCTGTCACGATAATATTATCGCCCTTATCCTGCACGGTTGCTTTGGCAGGATCTTTCACCTGCATGGTGGATATCTCTTTGATATATATCTTTTTCGTGCGATCGAAAATGCCCGTTCCGGCCGGTATCTGTATAGCGCCCATCTCGAACTGATCGCCCTGCACGCGGTTGCGGCTATCTTCATTGAAGGTAATGCCAAACTGCTGCGGCAGGATATTGAACTTGCTGATCTCGCAGTTGCCGGCATCGTTTAAGAAGAGCACCAACACGCCCCCTTTATGCACCCACTTGGCAATCTCCTTGGCTTGGGCCTCGGTCATAAAGTTCGGCTTCTCGGTTTCCTTCTCCGTATCGGGATCCACGATCACGTAGATCTTGCTCTTCGCTAAGTTTTGGCTTGTCGGAGCATCCGGCAGGGTATGCAAGGCAGCACCGTGCTGCTCAAAAATACGCCCCAAGAGGGAGAAGCCATTGTTATCATCGCCATTCCATAGGTAGTGGTAAGGCTCCATCTGCCCGCTAGGGCCTTTCTTAAATTCTTTGTTGTAGAAATTATCGAGGGTAACGAGTACCTTCTTCTTCGGCTGGGGCTTCTTGGCAAATTCCACTTCGGAGGAAGCCAAGATAAAGGCGCCCACACCTTTGGGGTCGTTGCTGCGGATAGGCTCGCTCATGTAATATTCAAAGCTACCATCGCGATATTTTTTGCCGCCCAAGCCCGATACCTCCACGACGCGGTTAAGATCTACGCGGTCTGGCCCGGCCGGCGTCACAAACTCCTTCAGCAGGCCTGCATAGCCCTTGTCCACATTTTTTTGGAAAGAGGCTTTAACATATCCTTTACGAACGGCTTTGGCCATCGCATAAACAAACATGCTGGAAGCCGAAGCCTCCACATAGTTGCCTTCGCGTGTACCGAGGTCGATCACATCAAACCATACGCCTGTTTTAGGATCTTGAAACTTGGCTGCAGCGGTTAAGGTGCGCGTCAAGATGGCGAGCAACTCGCCGCGCCGAGGGTGGTCTTGCGGAAAATTGTCGAGCACATCAACAAGAGCCATGGCAAACCAGCCCATTCCGCGACCCCAGAAATGCTTGGAAAGCCCCGTATTGGGATCTGCCCAGCGCTCTTGGCGTGATTCATCCCAACCATGGTACAAGAGGCCGGTCTTGCTATCGCGCGCATGGTTTTCCATATAGGTAAACTGGTTGACCACATCATCATAAATGCTCGGTATGTTCATCAAGGCCGCATATTCGGTATAGAAGGGTTGTGCCATATACAATCCATCCAGCCACATTTGGTAAGGATAAATCTGCTTATGCCAAAAGCCCCCTTCCTTAGTGCGGGGATGCGACTTCAATTGGGTGTACAGCTTCTCGCTGGCTTTTAGGTATTTGGGATTTCCGGTTACCTTATACAGGAATAATAGAGAACGACCGTTCTTTACATGATCGATATTGTATTCTGTGGCTTTATAATTGCGGATATCCCCATCTTTGGATATAAACTGATCCATCGATTTTTGGATGTAATCAAAATAGGCGCCATCGCCGGTGTTGCGCCACACTTCGGCCACACCTTCTAGCACCACGCCCATGTCGTAGGTCCAAGTAGGTCCCTTCTCGGGATTGGTGAACCGTGCATCTTTAAATAACTTGTCGATGGCCGTCAGTGCCATCTGCTCGGAAACCGCCTTTTGGGCCTTCAGCACCGGCATAGACAAGAACAAACAAAGTATAAGGATGATATGCTTTTTCATTTTGTTGAAGTATCTTTTTTAGGGTTTAATAGTTAGTGCATTCTTTTTCGCGTTGCCTGAAAGACGGCTTTGCTGTTTCACTTGCTGTACATCTGTTGCGCGCAGCACGATGCCTTTGCTGCTTTCGCCTGTCAACTCGATCAATAGATCGGTGGGGTTTACGGGCTTTAAGCCTTCTACCAGCACATTTTCGCTGTTGTCAATATGCACAAGCGGACTGGATTCCTGACTGGCCAAGGTGATATCTTTCAATACAATATCCGAGGCTTCCATAATCTCTATCCCTTTCTTGGCCGAGATCTGCGCATGCTCTATAAGCACATTCTTGATAGGCATCTCGGGCAAGCCTCGCAGGAAGATTCCTTTATCGGCTCCATGGACATGCACATTGCGGATCACAAAGTTTTGAAAGCGGGGCGTTTCCTCGGTAACAGGGCGCTTCACCACAGTGACGGCCTGCTTCTGCTCGCCAACCAAAGGAACGGGATCTACCGCTGCATAGTACATATCGAAGAGGATGGCCTCGCCGGGAATATCCACCATATTGATGTTGTTGATAAAGATATTCTCCACCAAGCCGCCACGACCACGGGTGGTCTTGAAGCGCAGGCCGATATCGGTACCGATAAACGAACAGTTTTCTACCCATATGTTGCGGGCACCACCGCTCATCTCGCTGCCTATCACAAAACCGCCATGGGCATGGTAAACGATGTTATTGCGGATGATTACATTCTCCGTGGGCATGCCGCGATCGCGACCAGCCTTATCTCTTCCCGATTTGATGCAAATACCGTCATCGCCCACATCAAAGGTGCAGTCTTCCACCAACACATTCTTGCAGGACTCGATATCCAAGCCATCGCCATTTTGGGCATACCAAGGGTTGCGCACCAGCAGCTTGCGCACCGTGAGATCTTCGCACATCAAGGGATGCAGGTTCCAGGCGGGCGAATTTTGTATGGTGACGCCCTCCAACAGCACCCGCTTGCACTGGGTAAACACCAACAGGTTGGGGCGCAGAAAATCTTTCACATCTTGAAAATCTGCCGCTGTTGTGCCCGGGCGCATAACGCCGGCCTTCTTTTGCTGCGCACCACGTAGCGATCCTTCGGAAGGATACCAGATATTCGATTTACTATCGACCACACCACCCGAAGAAATCAACTTCTTCCATTGCGATTCGGTCATCTTGCTGCGCTTTACCATACGCCAAGCGCCGCCATTACCATCGATGATACCCGTACCGGTGATGGCTATATTTTCTAGATTTTTTCCTGAAATGGGGTTTTGGTTACGCCAAGCCGGTTCGCCCTCCCAATTGGATTCCACCAGCTTGTACTGATTGAAATCATCGGAAAACAACAAAATGGCCTCCCGCGAGATGTGCAGGTTGACGTTGCTTTTCATTTCGATAGGGCCGCTTAGCCATAGGCCTGCAGGGAGCGATACCACAGCACCTCCCTTTGCGCTTGCCGCGGCAATAGCGCTATTGATGGCTTCGGTATTGAGAAATTGTCCATCGCCTTTGCCTCCAAAATCGGCAATAAATAAGGTGTCTTTTGGAAAGCTGGCTTGCTGAACGATAGGACGCGCGGGCTCTTGTGCCCATAAAGAAGAAAGGCTCAGGAGGCCAAGCAGCAAAACGGCCGCCGGTCTAAAACTATCCCCTTTTATTTTTTTTCTTATCATTTTTTTAGCTGTGCTTAAAATTGGTAGCGATTGTTTTAACAAGTCTACATGCTTTGCCTGTGATTGTAAAGAAAAAACTATGCAATCGTTACCGGAATTCCCTATCCTGCGCGATGACCGACGAGGCACACCAAGCGCCCAAAACCACTGATAACAAGCTCTTTTGCACCTTTGCTAGCAGAAGCCGACGCCGCCCTTTGACACGACTTTGTGACAAAGCATCCTCGCCTGCATACACAGGTGCTACCCACAAATTTTGGTTGACACACAAAAATGGAACGCGTATAAGGCTTAAGTTTTCTATCACACAAGCTACTTCCTAGCAACTGGCTGCCCGGAAATTTACTCAATAATTTTGGTTTTACTTTGCATTGGCCCCTAAATTAAAAACGCAAACGTTATCGGTAACGTTTGCGTTTTGCAGGATATCTCGGAACGACATAGCCCAGCATTGTTTTTTGGAATAGGGCAGGACGATAGCCCTTCACTAAAGCGCTTTAGTGGTGCTATAATCAATCAAACTCAATCACTGTTTTAATGCCTTTACTAAGCGGAGTGTTGCTATCTTCAAATAGCGCCGCAGCCTCGCTAAAATTCACTCTTCTGGTAATAAACTGATCCGATTTCAAAGATTTGTCGCGCAGGCGCTCCATGACGTATTGAAAATCGCTAGCCACGGCGTTACGGCTGCTCATGAGTGTACCTTCCCGCTTGTGGAACTCAGGGTGGCTAAAGTGGATCTCTTCTTTCTGTAGCCCCACCAACACATAACGAGCACCATGAGCCATATACTGGAAAGCATTATTAATAGCTCCCGTATTGCCCGTAGCATCAAAGATTAGGGTCGGCATATCGCCGGCGGTGATGGTCTGCAGCTGCGCAAACACATCCGTATCTCGACCAGATAGTGTATGCGTGGCACCTAGATCGCGGGCGTACTGCAGGCGTGCATTATCCACATCCAGCGCAATCACGTTGGCTCCGGCGATGGCGGCAAGGGCTATAATCCCCAAGCCTATCGGGCCAACACCGATCACCAGTACATATTCTCCAGGAATGACGCCTCCACGCTGTATGCCATGCGCGCCAATAGCCAAGGGCTCTACCAAGACCAAGTCATCATAATCCAAGCCTTCCTCTTTACGGAGCGACGCCGAAGGCACCACTACATATTCGGCCATAGCGCCATCGATATGCACGCCTAGCACCCGCATATCGGTGCTGCAATTGGGCTTGCCCATACGCGAGGCGATATCTTTACCTTCGGTAA
This sequence comes from Sphingobacterium bambusae, assembly GCF_033955345.1. Lineage (NCBI taxonomy): Bacteria > Pseudomonadati > Bacteroidota > Sphingobacteriia > Sphingobacteriales > Sphingobacteriaceae > Sphingobacterium > Sphingobacterium bambusae. Next base: position 2,868,688 of record NZ_CP138332.1, on the reverse strand, counting down.
AATAGGGAATGAGCGTTACTTTGTCGCCTTCGGAAAATCCTTCGGCATCTCCCTTCACATAGTCCGCCGCCACTTCGTGCCCCAACACGCGGGGATAGGAGAAAAAGGGCTGACGACCGGCAAAAGCATGAATATCCGTTCCACAGATTCCTATCTTACGCACGCGTAGCAAGGATTGCCCGGGGCCCGGTTCGGGGATTGCTTCATCTACATAGGCAAAGGTTCCGGGCTCTACACAAACAAGTTTCTTCATGTCGTATTTTTATATTTTTTATTTTTTTAATTCCTTGGCTAAGGGTATATGCTGCTTGCTTAGGGCCTCCGCAACCAGCCGGGCAACGGCGTCGGCTCCTTCCACATTGAGGTGGGTATTGTCCTTAACGCCTTGTGGATAGTTCGTCGAGCCCTCGGGCAGATGCAGAAAATAGGCCATTGATTCGGCCTCGCCTTTTTCCGCCAACATGGCTCCAGTTAGCTGCGTCAGGTCGATCAGCGCTACGTCCAAGCTATCGGCCAGCTCCATCATGCCTTCGGCGTATGCTTTGTGCGTGTTGGCTGGTTTGCCCTGCACAAAGGATCGCCGCGCAATAGGGGTCAACAAAATGGGGATGGCCTCTTTGGCGCGTGCTGCCTGCACAAAAAGAGCGAGGTTTGCTTTGTACTCGTCGACGGTTACGCCTACATTGGGCTTGTCCACTTTTTCATCGTTATGCCCAAACTGTATCAATAGGTAATCGCCCTTTTGCAGGCCTTGTTGTACGCCATCCCAAAGTCCCTCGCGAATGAAGGACTTGGTGCTTCGTCCATTTTTTGCGGTATTGTTTACCTGGACGTGTTCGTTGAACAGCGTCGCAAACGGTACGCCCCAACCGGTCTCTGGGTATTTGTTTTCGGCCTTGATGGCCATCGTGGAATCGCCCATCATCCAGACGGTAAGTTTCTTCTTCTGCCAAGCAAAACTACATAGCAGCAGCAGCATAAGGCTGCCAACTCCATAAATAAAATACCTGTTCATGAGCTTCCTAGATTTACAATGTTGTTTATGCCGCTGAATTTCTACATTTTTTTGGACTAATCCATAAAATTAAACGCAATCGTTGCCGGTAACGATTGCACACTTCTTTGTTTGTTACCGCCCTGAAATTATGTATTCTTGTGAGTACCAATATAAATCCAAAATCGCTGTGATGAATAAACTTGTGCTCTTATCGCTTTGCTCATTCTTGACGTCAAGCCATTACGCCATTTCGCAGGAGAAAAATATCTCTTCGGTGTGGGTAGCCGACCTAGGCAATGGGCAATATAAAAACCCCATCTTGCATGCCGACTACTCCGATCCCGATGCGATTCGCGTGGGTGACGATTTTTACATGATAGCCTCTAGCTTTAACCATGCCCCGGGGCTTCCGCTGCTGCATTCCAAGGATTTGGTGAATTGGCGTATCCTTACGCATGTGCTCCCTTACCAACGTCCCTTGGATGTGTTTAGCCGCGTTCAGCATGGCAATGGGGTATGGGCACCAGCCATCCGTTTTCATAAAGGCGAGTTTTACATCTACTTCCCCGACCCTGATTACGGTATTTACATGACCAAAACTAAGGATCCTGCCGGCAGCTGGAGCGACCCCGTATTGGTATTTGCAGGAAAAGGGCTCATAGACCCTTGCCCGTTTTGGGATGAGGACGGAAAAGCCTACTTGGCCTATGCCTATGCCGGCAGCAGGGCTGGACTGAAAAGCGTACTGGCCATCGCCCGCCTGAATGCGGAGGGCACGCAGGTGTTGGATCGCGGCAGCATCGTGTATGATGGGCACGAGCTTGACCCGACGATCGAAGGACCCAAAGTGCATAAACGAAATGGATATTACTACCTCTTTGCACCAGCGGGAGGCGTAGCCACCGGATGGCAGCTGGTGCTACGCTCCAAGAACATTTACGGCCCTTATGAACGAAAAGTGGTGATGAACCAGGGAAATACGCCCATTAACGGACCACATCAAGGGGCTTGGGTAGACACCCAAACGGGCGAAGACTGGTTCTTGCACTTTCAGGATAAAGACGCTTATGGACGCATCGTGCACCTACAGCCCATGAAATGGACAAACGACTGGCCGGTGATTGGCGCGGACAAAAAAAATACAGGAATAGGGGAGCCGGTGCTGACCTACAAAAAGCCGAATGTCGGGAACACATACCCCATAGAAACGCCCGCCGAATCAGACGAGTTTAACAGCACAACCTTGGGGAAACAGTGGCAGTGGCAGGCCAACCCTGACGGCACTTGGCTGATGCCCAGCAACCATGGACACCTCCGCCTATACACCCAACTGCCGCCCCCGGAAGCGCAAAACCTGTTGGATATTCCCAATATACTGACGCAGAAATTTCCGGCCGAGGAATTTATGGCGACCAGCAAGCTGCGCCTGATTGGTAACCCGAAGCTGGAAAGCGAAGTTGCCGGTTTTGCCGTGATTGGCGAGGACTACAGCCACCTCTACCTGATACAGCGTAAAGGGGAGCAGGTGCTGTATTACGGGACTTGCAAAAATGGGCTTACCAACGGCAAGGAGACCGCGCAGGAAGTTACCAAAGTAGCCGATAAAAGCGATGTGTACCTGCGCGTGATCGTAAAAAAAGGGGGTATCTGCCACTGGTCTTACAGCTTGGATGGCAAAGCTTTTACACCCGTGGGCGAGGCTTTCATCGCAAAACCCGGAAAATGGATCGGCGCCACCTTGGGCCTGTATGCTGCTAGAAAACAGACCATCAACGATAGTGGCTATGCCGACATCGATTGGTTTAGGATAGAACCTTTAAAATAAAGACCGATGTACCTCAACAAGACTTTGCTATGCGCCATCCTTTGTTTTCTGCTGCTAAGAGCGGGCGCACAAACGACGGACAACCGACTGGAGCTCGTGGTATCGCAAGCGGGCGATGCGGATTTCAAAACGATCCAAGAGGCGATCAATCAAGTAAGGGATCATGCAGAGAGGCTGGTAACCATACATATCAAAGCGGGTACCTACCACGAGAAAATCGTGATCCCGGCCTATAAAAGAAACGTCCGATTAAAAGGGGAAGGTCGCGAAAAAACGATCATCAGCTTCGACGACTATTCGGGCAAGCCCTTTCGTGGTATTGATGTGACGGGAAATGCGAACTATAGCACTTATACGTCATACGTGCTGCTGATGGCGGCCAACGACTGTAGCCTGGAAGATCTGACCATCATCAATACCGCAGGCCGCGTAGGCCAAGCGGTGGCTCTGCATACGGAAGGCGACCGCATCAGCATACGCAACTGCAACATCTTGGGCAACCAAGACAGCTTTTACTTGGCCAAAGCGGGCACACGAAATTTTGTAGAAAACTGCTTGATTTCCGGAACAACAGATTTTATATTCGGCGCAGCAACAGCCTACTTTCTAAATTGCCAGATAGAGAGCTTAAGCAACTCCTACATCACGGCGGCTTCGACCACCGCACATGACAAGCATGGCTTTGTATTTGATTCCTGCACGCTGCTTGCAAAAGATAGCGCAGTAACCAAGGTTTACCTAGGACGCCCGTGGCGCCCCTATGCGAAAACGGTATTCATCAACTGCGAACTGGGCAAACACATTGTTCCAGAAGGTTGGCACCCTTGGCCCGGAGACAAAAACTTCCCAAATAAGGAACAAACGACCTTTTATGCTGAATATGGCAGCAAAGGTCTCGGCGGCAGCGCTGTCTCCAAGCGCGTATCTTGGTCTAAACAATTACGCAAAAAGGATCTCCGGCAGTATACGATATCGGCTGTTCTAGGCGATTGGAACCCTTCTTTTTAGTGTGCTAGAGGTGGCTTAGGGGAGACCGCGGACGGCGAAACATGGCCAACTACGCCTTAAGGTGGCTGTTATGCAACCGTGCAGATTTTTTTACATCTCGTTCTCGTCGCTATATCTAGTATAGGAACCTTTACAATTGCGCAGCGGTTTCAGCATACTCATAAAATCAAAAACCCGTTAAATATACGCGAATAATAAACCGCTCTTTACGAATATTAAGCGAACTCAATAATTACGTTCCCTCATCCTATTTTTATTACCATGTAATTAAAACATGCCCCAAAGGCATGGATGGTAAAACAAAATAATGATAAAAATGAAAAAATTATTTATGAGCTTGATGGCCGTAACGGTGCTATCAACAGCGGCTATTGCCGGCACGGACACAAACGCTCCAAAAGAAAGCGCTGATGTAAAAACAGCGACTGAAAAACCTACCGAAAACAACAGCGAAGCTGAAGTTGCCGAATCGACAGAAGAAAACAACGCAATGTTTAGAAAAAAATGTGTTTACACATTTACAGTGTACAACACTAACGGGCAAGTGATCGATTCTTTCACCTCGTCAACTTATGTAGAAAACTCCTGCTCAGGATTCTTCGGATCCGCAGCTATCATGTACAGACACATGCTTGCAGATGGCAGCCTAGGGATATAAGTCCTAGAAATCTATTTCAGTCGAATCTCAAATGCAAAACTTAAGCGAGGCCCAGCCTCGCTTTTTCAAACCCAACGATCATGAACAAATACTTTTTATTCTTTCTCCTATCACTGGGCACTACGGCTTCCTATGGACAAAAGCTAAAAGCTGTGTACGAATACATCCTATCGCCCATGGCGACCTATCGCGAAGAGGTTTATTTTCAGGACGGTGTGAAAACCTCCGTCCGCGATTCGATACCACAGTCTAAAGCCAATGCTGGCAATGAAGAGGAAGAGGACGGAGAAATGAGCGGCAGTATGTCGGTTATGATAGATATGGGCAAGGTATACCGAAACATCGTCATCCAAAAAAACAATTCGACGCAACTGCTGGAAACGAACTCAATCAAAGGTAGCAACTACTTGATTAGCGACGATTTCCCTACTCTGGACTGGAACACCAACTACACGGATGTAGATACGCTGGGCAAATATATCTGCCATAAAGCTACCGCAGCTTACCGCGGCACTACGATCGTGGCCTATTATACGGAAGATATTCCGGTACCTGCCGGGCCATACAAATTTGCTGGCCTGCCGGGTCTTATCGTCATGCTATACAACGAAGGAGCCAACCCGCACTACTGGCTGCTGAAAGAAATCGAATACCCCTTTACAGGCGGCATACCCGTTAACGAGAAATACATGAATTCGCTCCCCAAACTCAGTCTGGAGAACTACATAAAAAAAGCAGATCTCGCAAATGAAGAGCACGTGCGCATGATGATGAGCAAAATGCCCCTCGTGGAAGGCGTAACCGTCGAACGTAAAAAGATTCGCGGTAGTGTAGAGCAGGTATATGAGTGGGAGAAAAATTAGGCTCACGGTAGGATGTCTTGGGCTATGCCTATTGTCCTTGTTTACACAGGCACAGGTCGCCATACGGGGCAGGGTTAGCCTCAACGGTGAAGCTTTACCTAGCGTGCGCGTAGACTTAAGGCTTGAGGCCGACTCGCAAATGCTGGCCTACACCTTTAGCGACGAGCGGGGAAATTATCGTTTACAGCACGCGCAGACCGAAAAATTGATGCTGCAATTCAGGGCGCTTGGTTTCGAGCCGATTAGCTTAAGAGTTGTACCCACACAAGCCGACACCCTTATTGATGTGCAAATGCAGCCCGGTGGTGTCCAACGATTACAAGAGGTAATCGTACACGCCAAACAGCCTTACCGAAATGGCCGAGATACTGTCGAACTGTCCGTAAACTCTTTTTTACAGGGCGATGAACGCAATGTAGAAGATCTGCTGCGCAAGATTCCAGGGATTAATGTAGGCACCGATGGAAGCATCAAGATTGGCAACAAAGAAGTGGAAAAGGTGATGGTAGAAGGCGACGACTTCTTCGAAAAAGGCTACCGCCTGCTGACACAAAATATGAGCGTGCAGCCGCTAGAAAAAATTCAAGTACTGCAACGTTATTCCAACAACAAGCAGCTAAAAGGCATCGAAAACTCGGACAAGGTAGCCCTTAACCTGCAGCTGAAAGACGACAGCAAAAACCAGTGGATGGGCACGGTGGGACTGCAGGGCTCAGCGATCGATTTAAAATATTACCAAGCCAGCGCCAACCTGATGAATTTTAGCAAGCGCAGCAAATATTACCTATTGGCTAGCGCCAACAACAATGGACACGATGCGGTAAGCAGCATCAACCACCTCATTCAGTCCGGCTCGGCAAACGAGCCCGGGCAAATTGGCGTGGATGTAGGCACGCCCACCCTTATTGATAACACACCCAACCTGCCCTACTTCGATTATCGGCGCACGAACTTCAATAATGACAAGCTGGTATCATTAAATACCATTTTAAACCCTACATCGGCATTGAAAATCAAATGGCTGGGCTTTGTCAACACTACGAAAAAAACATTCTACCGCAATACGGTGCAGGAATATAACCTGGAAGACATTCAATTTAGCATCACCGAAAACTATGAATTTACCCGCAAAATCGATAATTATTTCACCAAACTGGAACTGCAGTATGAGCCTAGCGCCAGCGCCATGCTGAACTATACCGGAACGCTAGGATCGCTGAACAGCAACGAGTTGGGCGAGCTTGTTTTTAATAACGTAGCGAGCTTGGAAACCACCAAAAATAAGGGCCACCTCACGAACCATAACCTTACGTACAGCCGCAAACTCTCGGAGCGGGAAGCATTGATTAGCTCTTTACGCTTCATTAGCCAACAGTCGCCCGTTGCTTACAGCATCAACCAATATTATTACCAAGATCTTTTTGGTACCGACTCGGTGAGTGAGGTACAACAGCAGATAGCCAACAACCTACGCTACGTTGGGGCGACCTCCCATTATGTAAGCCGACAAAAAGAAGGCAATTTTCTTGAGCTCGCGCTACGTTCAACCTATCAACAGCAGCAGCTGAACAGCCAATTGCAGCTACTGCCGACCGCCGAAGCAGCGCAACAAATGGTTGTATCGCCCCCAGCGTTTGCCAATGATATGACCTTAAGCTTATTTCAAACTTCCGCTATTGGCAAATACACGGTAAAACAACGCCGCTGGGAGCTCACTCCGCGCCTGCAAGCCGGCATGGTACATAGCCGTTTGGCCAATTTTGAGCAGCAAAAACGCAAGAACGACCTGCAGCTCTCCCCAGGCCTATCGGCAAAATGGGCCATACACCGAAAGGGACGACTGGAAACGGACCTTTTTTTTCAACAGCAAAATGCTACACTTCCCGAATTGATACCCAACTATTACAGCAGCGGTGTACGTAATTTTGTAAAAGGGATGGATAACTTCGTGAACTTAAGCAGCTCGGGCGGGACACTCCTGTATACGTATGGGAATATGAGCGATCGCTTTTTTGCCAGGGTACACATCGGGCACCAGATTTTGTTTGACTACATTGGAACGGAAAGCGAGCTCAACCCCAATTTTAATCTTGTGCAGCAGCGCTTGCTCAAAAATAAAACCGCTACTTATTATAAAGGAGAACTGAATTATTATTTAAAATCCTTGCATGGAAATATGCGTCTGGATGTTGGCTTCAACAGGGATGATTACGAAACTTTGGTAACCGGACTGGGGAGCAGGCAAATCCGAAGCAACACATACGACTATGGACTATCCTTCCGAAGCTCTTGGAAATCTAGCTTCAATATATATACATCGTACCGCATTCAAAGCAATAGCTACCGCACCGATGGCACGATAAATACCTTGACAAACAGCCAAGCTTTTCTGCATCTCTTTTTAAACTTGGGCAGCGATTTGCAGTTCAGCCTTAAGAACGAATCGTATCGCTTTGGAAGCTTGCCCCAACAAAAAGCGCAAACGTATTATTTCTCCGATTTTTCGGTGTTTTACGAACTCAAAAAATACAAAACCCGGTTTGACATAACGGCTAAAAACATACTCAACACCCGCTCATTCAGAAATGCCATGCTCACGGACATCTCGCGCTACACGACCGAATACCGGCTGTTCCCTCGCTACGTAAGCTTTGGGGTAGATTATAATTTTTAAACGCTAGATCGCTATACAGTCTTTGCACATGTTATTAGGTATGATATTTGAAGGATGGATATCAACATAAATCGAAATAAACAACCTACCGAAAGCATGAGATTATTGCCCTTATTTGTTTGTATTCTGTTGTTCAACGCCTGCGCTGCGCAGCAACAAGAAAGCTATTGGAAAGCTGCTGAAATTGTTAAAGCCGATGGAGAAGCCTTCAGGGGCATAACCGAGTCTTATATGGAGATGCTGATGGACATGCAGCTGCACATACAGCTGAAAGGCGACAGCTTGATCGTTGATTATCCCTATCAGCGTAGCCTAGAGATTTCTACATTTAAATCGCTTACCAATGCGCGCATCGAGCAAACTGGGGCACTTTTGGATAGTGTGGAGAAGGTTGAAGTAACATCAGAAAGCTTGAAAATCTGGTTTCGCTATTTGGGCACGAGCGAAAAGGATAACCGCTTTTGCTTGCACATGCTGCCGCAGAATCGCGAGAGCTACGTGCAAGAACTGGAGCAGCTCTACAAAGAAAGCTCAGCAAATGCGGCAGCGTTTGGAGCGATCGATCTTTCCGCGCTGAAACTCGCGGCGTTCAAAATGCCCGAAATTGATCCTCGCACGCTGGCCAAAATCAACCCGATCCAAATGGCGCAAGAACTTACGGGCGACGAGCAGAGCACGAAAGCCATTGATAGAACGTTTACATTGACCAAAGGAGCGCTAAAGCAGGAATACAGCAATATCGGCCTAGAAAACAGCGCAACACCCACAGCTCGTCTTCAGGGTGTGGATTTCCACACGACGGAGTATATCAGCGACGCAAAAAACAAGACGCTGCAGGCCGTTATCGCCGTTGAAAAGAACGTGGAGCAGTCGGTATTATTGAAGCTCTATGATGAGCTACTGGCGCAAAATAAGGATGCACAGGTCGCCCAATTTGGGCTACCTAAATTTTACGAGGATGGCACGGCGCTAGGCATCCATAGTTTTATGGCGATTACGCTGAAAAGTGGTTCGCAGACCATAAAATTTGCGATAGACGATGTACCGGAAGAGTTGTACATCGCCGAAGTAGACCAAAATATAGCCGTACCCGCAGAAGGGGGCACGGCCGATGAAATAAAAAAGATCTTTCGTCACTACCTTGGCTTAATAGATCGAACAAACCTGAACATATTTATTGTTTCCAATGAATTTGATCAGCTGTTGCATGCCAAGGAAAACAGCAGCGAAAGCCTGACTAGCGGGAACATCAACAACTATGTCTTTAAATGGACGCGTTTGACGGATATTTGGGACAGCCAGGAATAATGAACTACAACTTATCGTCCTTCTCCAAGTCTGCAATCCAGATCGTATCCTGCCCGTACTTGCTTGGGCTATCCGTTGCATCGATCTCCAAATGACCGCCTTTTGCAATTTCATCATGGCGTAGCCAAAGGCGATTCAGGTCTTTGCCATTAAGGCGCACACGCTGTATGTAGCGGTTCTCCTGTTTGAAACCATGAACAGTAATCTTTAACTTGTTTTTTCCCTCGCCTAACGTGATCGATGGAAACAAGGGAACATTCAGGTAATACACCGGTGCGCCGACCAAGGGTTGCTGTAGGCCTAATGCCGTCATGACAAACCAGCCCGACATGGCGCCAGCATCATCATCCATCGTGCGCACGAAAGCCTTCGGTTCGTTTTTATAGATGCGGTCTATAAAGGGATCGATCCCGCGACTGTTGTCATTGAAGTAGTACTGCACAACGGTATCTAAGGCCAGTTCATGCAGCAAGGACTGATAACGCCAAGGCTTGTCGCTGGCGTAGTAAAGCGTGGGCGATTGTATATCCGGTTCGTTGGCGCGGTTGAAATAATAATTGTCGAAAAAATCATCCAACTGCTTCGACAACTCGGCCTTACCGCCAATTAAGCGCGTAAGCCCGACCATATCATAGGGTACGTTCCAACGGTATTGGCGTATGGTGCCTTGATACATATTGCGTGCAGACATGCGATCCACATCCCGCTGGGAAAGATCTCTAAATTCTTTATTCCAAATGTTCTTATAGGTTCGGCTACGTGCATTGTAATGCGCACTGTCTTTCGGCAACAGCCGTGCCATAGCCCACATATCATAAGCAGCCTCCAAATACTTATCGGGCTTACTGAAGTCAAAACGTGAAGTATCGCGGATCAGCGAGTCGCGGATGCCTTTGACATCTAGGCTAAATCCTTTGCGCTGGGCATCAAGTAAAACCACCGCAGCATGCTCGGTACGTACGGAGTTAGCGGGCTCTTGCGGACCTGCGAAATCATACTTTCCATATTTATAAAGATCGGCGATGGATGAAACAATATCTTGATACTTGCTTGGAAAAGCCAAGGCCAATAGGGGCAGCTGGGTTTTATAATTGTCCCAAATGGCCCAACCGTGGTAGCGCTGTCCTTTGGCTTGGTGGATCTGTCCATCGGTGCCCCGATAGCGACCATCCGCCTCGGAGGTGCGATAAGGCGATTGCAAGGTGCGATAGAAAAGACTGTAGAATAGCTTAACGCGATCCGAGTCGCCCTCTACCTGAATGTGCGACAGCTGCTCGTTCCAATGTTGCAGTGTTATTTTCTTCAAAGAGGCATAGTCGACGTTCTTGTTTTTGTGCAATGTCTGCAAGGCCGAAGCTTCATCGACAGCAGAAAAGGCAACTTTAAGTTCTGCCCGCTCAGCTTCGCTTTCCAAGGCGATAGTCACCTCTTGATCCGCTGTTGTCGTTGTCCCTTTGGGAAGACTAATCGCGTAATATATGCTATAGGTACCGGCATGGCAAGTGGTCTTTGCACGAACTTTACCAAGTAGGGTTCCATCGGCCAATAGTTTGTACTCATTGGAAACAAAAGCCCCGTTAAAGGCGTGGTTTAGCCGGAGCCGGACACCTTTTTTTCCTTTCGGAAATGTATATTGATGAATGCCCAAGTTTTCGTGTACCGCAAAACGGGCTTGAATTCCTTCTTTCAAGTCAATTTCATAAAAACCCGGACCCGCCTGTTCGCTGCTTTTCTCCAAAATGCCTACCTGTTCTCCGACATAAGGCTGCACCATCAGCAAACCGCCGCTGCCCACGCATCCCACCCCTTCGAAACGATTGTGGGTGAAGCCCACGATCTTCTTGGCATAATGTTCATAGCCGGCATGGAGATTTGGAGAGGTCTGTGGGGCGATATCCATTTGATGGAATGGGGAAGAGGCTCCCGGAGACAGTTGCCCGTGGTCGCCCGATGTACCCAAAAAAACATTCACCTGATCGGCTATCTGCTGAGCCGATAGGTTGATACTCGCCGTAGCCAGTAAAGCCGAAAAAAGATAGGGTTTAAGATTGCGAAGCATGTTGATTTTAATTTAGAGCTAAAATAACCATTTAAAACGGTTTAGCAAATTTGTTAGGGATCCAAAGGCTCATCGGGGTCAATCGTCAAGGCCTCTATGCGCGGCTTAAACTCGAGGATAACATCGCTCACGCGTTTACCAAGTACATAGGGCACATATCCAAGCTCGCGCATGCAACGATCCGCCATCCGTTCTACAGCATTGATGTGGGCCACGCTACTGTTTACAATGGCAAACTTATCCTTTGGAAATCCGTATTTCAGCAGGATACGTGCCGTATTGCGTAGGTTCGTGGTGGTATGTCGGGCATGAGGATCGATCAATATCGCTTCTTCGGGCACTCGGAGCACCTCCATCAGGTATCGTTTCATCTCGATGGCTTCAATAAAGGTCGTTTTGTAGGGATGCACACGTCCGCCCGAGACAACAATAAAGGGAGCTAGTCCGTCAAAATAACTGCGCGCTGCCATTCGGCTGCGCAGCATACCGCCCGGGCTTATCGGTTGTCCGTAAACCTCTGGCCCTGCGCCCAGCGTTAACAGCAAACTGTAGGGATATTGGGCAAAATCTGTCTTGGATATCGCCTCGTAGGCCCGTTTATTTTCCTTTTCAATCAGCGGCTCGAGCTGCGCGGCATCCCAACGCTCATTAACCTCCAACAAGCGAACCGCCGTTAGCAAGGTCGTGTGAAAAGCATCTTCGGGCTGTCTGATATCGGTCAACACGTCTTGTCGCACATCAAGCAGTAGGCCAAGGTATCGCGGATCACGTACGTTAAAAGATATAGAATCGATCTTCGGGTAATTGGGTTTCTTTGCACCGGCATAGATATCGATTACGAGATTCATCGCTTCCATATCCTGCCGAATGGCTTTCGCAAAGTAGGCTTCCGCAGGTACACCGGCAGACGGGCCATAAGCCTGACTCGGCAACAGCTGCGTTTCCAGCATCTTTAATAGGCCCGCATCCGTGGATACGCGTTTTGTCCAGCGTTGCGTAAACAATTCGAGCTCTTGTGGGCTCCATTTGAAGGCCTGCAGCATACAGTCCAGATCCTTACAGGCTAAGCTTGCGGCATAGCGCTGTTGCTTTTTCGACAATAGTTCCGCTATTTGTTTATCCTCCGCCAACATGCGCTGTAGGATTTCCGGATGTTGATTCAATAAAAAGGTCGCCAAGTAATTCTTCGCGACCACCCAATCCTGCGGCGTTTCGTAGGCCGCAGTAACCTGTGCTTGTGTGGGCAAGAAACAGCACCACACAAGCATCAGGCATGTTATTTTTAGCAATTTGTACATGCTTAGCGGTTAATAGCCCGCATTTTGATACATACGCGTCGGGTCAAGCTGATATTCATCAAAAGGAATAGGGTAGTACCTATCTTTGGTGTTGATATTGGAAAGCTGTGCATTTCCATAGTCGGCCTGACTTTTTGCTTTAAAATACGCGACCAATTCCGCAGCATTGTAATTACGGATCAAATCAAACCAACGGTGGTTCTCAAAGGCTAGCTCTACACGACGTTCGTGTAAAATAGCGTCCTTCAGTGTTGGATACTTTGTATTGTAACTTGTGTTGTTTCTCGAGGTTGCGTAATTGGGCAGACCAGCACGCTCGCGTACCTCATTCAGCAACACGATAGCTTCTGCATCTTTGCCTAAGTTCATTTTTGCTTCGGCCAGCAGCAGCATCACATCAGCATAACGAATCAAAATCCAGTCGTTACCACCCCAACCGGCCGTCCCGGCAGCGTCGCTATTGTCCCTGAATTTGGTAATGAAATAGTCATTTACCTGGCTATTAGCAGCAAACTTGATTGAGAAGTCTTTGCGGCCATCACCTTGCTCATAATCTTTCACCAAATCCGGAGTGACATTGCCTCCGATACCTGTCGAAGGGTATTGCGAATTTACGGTCTCTCCGCGTGCTTGATTGTTGCGCGCAATCGATGAACTATAGTTCTGATCGCCCTGCAGATATTGCACCTGGAAGATCAACTCCTTACAGTCCATCTTTCTATCTACATCGAACACCTGCTCATAGGGAATCTCATTTAGCTTGCCAAAGGTCCGCATGCCATATGCAGCGCTCAGATGCTGCTCTGCGCGTTGAAAGTTTTCTGTGCTACCTTCGGCGACAGTGGAGCCCATCGTCAGGTACACCTGACCCAATATGGCATTTATAGCTGCCTTAGATGTCCTTCCTACAGCATATTCCAATTGCGTGTTGGGCAGGTTGCTATCCAGTGCATCAGTAAGATCAGCGACAATTTGCTGGTAGATAACAGCCTCAGGCTGGCGGAAGGCCAACTCATTGGCCTGCTCCTTACTTGTCACTTCCACTATCGCCAAGGGAAGGTCACCAAATTTACGCACCATGTGGAAGTAAAGTAGTCCACGAACAAACTTGGTCTCCGCAATATACCGCTTCTTCAAGGCCTCATCGGTGAAAGAAACCTGATCGATGCGTGAAAGAAGCGTATTACAACGGGAGATACCATCAAACATATTGGCCCAATGGCTTTTCAGGTAGGAATTGCTAGGCAGAATGGAGAAGTCGTTAAACTGGAAAGGCTCACCAGCATTCGACTGGTTGTCGTCACGTCCTGTATTGTCTGAACGTTCCTCACTGAACAGCCCACTTCCTTCACCAATGTTATTCCCTGAGCGCAAAGCCTGATATACACCATTGACGGCAAGTAGAACGTCATTCTCCGTTTCAAAATAGTTCTCTACGGCTACTTTATTGGGGTCTAACTGATTTAGAAAATCTTCCTTACAAGAGGCTAGGCTCAAAAGTAGAAAGGGTAAAATATATCTTTTTTTCATTACTGTATTTTTAATAGTAGACCCTCCACCTAGGCAGGGGGCCAATCTTCGAATATTAGAATGTTACTTTTAAACCAAGGTTATAACCTCTAACTAATGGGTATAAACCATAATCTACACCTGGCGTCAAGTTTCCACGTTGGTTGTAATCTGGCTCTGGATTGTATCCTTTGTATTTAGAGATCGTGAACGGGTTTTCCACGCTAGCGAAAATCCGTACGCCTGCAATTTTTAGTTTGTTGCTTAGCGACTGCGGTACGCTGTAGCCCAACATCACATTGGTCATCCTTAAGAAAGAACCATCCTGTAGGTAGAAGGAAGATAGGCGCGTGCTGTTGCTCTGCGTTCCTGCGCGTGACGCGCGGTATACCTTACCGTTACCGGGATCCTGCGCCGAACGGTAACGTTGTGCAACGTCGGCATACTGGTTTCCGGATCCTTCCATATTGTATAGGTAGTAATCATAACCGTCCAACACCTGATTGCCTTGCGATCCGTTGAAAGAAGCTCGGATATCAAATTGCTTGTAGGATGCATTCAATGCAAAACCGTAGGTAAAGTCGGGATGTGGATTGCCGATAACGCGCTTGTCCGCATCATTGACGATTCCGTTTCCATCAACATCCTCAAAATATAAATCTCCGGGTTGCATTGGGTTTGTAGAACCTGCAGAAGGGGCAACTTTATCGTAGTTATCCTCAGTGGCTACGCCCAACACTTGGAAACCATAGAACATGCCAATAGGACTTCCTTGTTGGGTAATATGGGTGATGTAGGAACGCTCGGCACCGTTTGTCATAATGGTTGCCGCACCGCCAAGATCAAGCACCTTATTACGGTTTACATTGATGTTTCCACTGAAGCCCAATTGGAAATTCTCTTTTCTTATGAGTGTAGCGTCAATCTGTAAATCAAATCCCTTATTTTCTACCTTACTGTCGCGCATATTGGTCAAGACTGCTGTCGCGCCAGAGATGGCCGAGACAGGCTGATTGAACAACAGGTTAAATGAACGGCTGCGGTAAAGGTTGGCCATCACATTGACACGTCCATTGAAAAGACCGATGTCGATCCCCCCGTTATACTGCGAGGTTGACTCCCATCCCAATCCAGAATCTTGAAAATCGTTAGGCCAGTAACCCGTCGCTACCGCGTCACCGATGATCACACCACCAGGAGTACTCATGGTCGTTTTGTTCCGGTAATCCCCAATATTGTTGTTACCGCTCAAGCCCCAGCTCGCCCGCAGTTTAATCGACGAACCGGAACCTAGCCAATCGCCATAAAACTCCTCGTTAGACAATGTCCAGCCTGCAGAAACTGAAGGGAAGGTACCCCATTTTGTCTCCGATCCGAAGCGTGAAGATCCGTCGGTACGGAAGGATGCGGATAGGAAGTATTTTGCATCGTAGTTATACATCACACGGCTGAAATACGACTGCAAGGTGATTGCGCGCTTGAAAGCATCTTGTAGCGTGAAGTTCGATGGATCTGCCCCTTTGTCACTGATCTCGCCAATCTTATCGTTTTGAAAACCTCTAGCCCGCAATTCAATAACGTCGATATCTGTCCGCTGTGCTGAATACCCCAATAACGCGTTTACCTGATGCTTCTCGTTGAATGTCTTGTTGTAGTTCAATGTCGTTTCGACCAACTTATCGATTTCACTTCGTGTGTTGGCATCAGCGTAAGCCGCTGTCTTAGCCTGATTCGAGAAGGGTCTGTTATTTCCGTCGGAGATACTTGTTGGTCTGTAGTATTCGTACTTCTCATCATATGTAGACAGGCCACCATTCACCTTAAGGTTCAAACCGCTCAGAATCTCAAAATCCGCAAATGCATTGTACAAGCCACGCTTGCCGCGACGGTTGTTTTTGATCATGGTCACGTAAGCCAATGGATTCTCCGGGTTTTGTATACCATAGTTGTTGGCAGATAGATCACCCATCAGATACTGCGCATAGCTGCCGTCTTCATTATAGACGGGCAACGTTGGTAGGTATATCAAGGCGGCCATTGATGGACTGCGGTCGTAGCGGCCCGTCGTCACTTCATTGTTATCGTTATAGGTGAATGCTACGTTGGCTCCAACGGTCAAGCGGTCATTTACCTTCGAGTCAATATTGGTTCGGAAATTAAACGTCTGCTGATCGGTTCCAAGCATAATACCTTGTTGATCTTGGTAAGCTACGCTGGCCAAGTAACGTGTTTTATCGTTCCCGCCTGTCGCTGATATGTTGTGCCGCTGGAAAGGTGCATTTCTATAAAGGGCATCCTGCCAGTCTGTATCATACTGCGATTTCTTGGCCGTACCTGTCGCAAAATCATAGTAATCCTCAGGGATGGACACAGATCCTGCGTTTCCGACGCGCGCGACACGCGCAGCATTATTGTCCATCCGCATAGCATCTGTCCAAGTCATGCCTCTGTTAACGACCAAATCTTTATAAGCATTGTTACGTCCATCGATGATCAAGTCGATAAATTCCTCTGCATTGAGTAGATCGATCTTTTTGGAGAGCTGCCCGAATCCCGTTACTAGGTCGTAATCAATATTGCTCTTCCCTTCTTTACCTCTTTTTGTTGTGATGAGTACTACACCCGCCGCGGCGCGGGAACCATAAATGGCCGCAGAAGCTGCATCTTTCAATACATCGATGGTTTCGATATCGTTGGGATTGATATTTAGGTTATTCCCCGCAGGATAACCATCAATTACATATAGTGGATCTGAACCCGCGTTGATGGATCCCATTCCGCGTACGCGGATCTTTGTGCCATCGTAAGGCGCTCCAGAGGTCTGCATGACCTGTACGCCGGCTACTTTACCTACTAGAGCTTGTCCCAGCTTTGGTGAGTTCAAATTTAACTCCTCCGCCTTCACACTGGCGATAGCTCCTGTCACATCCGATTTACGAACGCGTTGGTAGCCGATAGAAACAAGAACTTCATCAATTGCCTGCGATTGAGATTCCAAGGAAAACAAAATATTGTCCGTTCCCGTTGCGGGCATATCTGCCGGATTATATCCGATGTAACGCACCGAAAGCACATCACCTACATTACCAGGAATAGCAAAGGTTCCGTCTATGCTTGTTTGTAAACTTTGCTTGGTACGCGTGTTTGTAACCGTCGCCCCTGCGATTGGGTTTCCTTGCGAGTCGACAACTTTACCGCGTAAATTTTGCTGATCTTTATTAATTGTTTTTGTTAAGCTATTGCTTTCTGTACTGTGCGCGCCGGCAGGGAGAGATGCGGCACTCAGTGAAAGTAACAGCCAGAGTAATCTGGATGGTTTCGGATACATTTCTTCACGTATTAGTTGCCGCAAACCTAGCAGTCTAATGTTACGGAAACATTAAATTGCTTTTATAATATCATTAGCTAAAACGTATTATTGGACTTCAAAGTTAACTTTAAGTGGAAGCTTATCACGGACACAACACAAATTACCCGAACACAATTCTACTTGTCAGACGGAAGAGAAAATATCCCAGTACGTTGCAAACAATTTCATATTTTCGACGTATACAAAAAGTATGGATTATAAAACGCAATTTACAGTGCCATTAGAAGATGGCTCGGAATACAACTATACCGTGGAAATAACTAGAGCTAGTGAATTCATAAACATATTGATTTGCGATTTTAATGGGTACCGAGAGCTCTTTGAATGCAGATCTATTGACGGACAAGTGCATCTGTTCTCCTTAGAAAGGATTCAACAGCCAAATAGCGATAGTATTGTGTATCAAAAAATAGAATCTATTGCCAAAGAGTTCATGGACAGCATCGCTGCCGAAACTTCAGCGATGGACGCGAGAGTTTGTCCACGCCAACTCCGTGGGCAAGAAGAAAATATTCCTACAGAGGACGTGAATTGGAGGAATGGTAATGAACTGCGGAGCGATGAAAACAGTTGCTTTGGATAGATGCATAGCAAAATATCCCGAAAACCTAGGTCCTCGGGATATTTTAAAAAACTAATTATTCCAATCAAACATCACTATTCTTTGGACATTATTAACCTAAAAGGGTTTAAAAAGTCGCCTATTTCCCCAACCTTGGGAAGTCCCTTTGCACGATGGGCGTTGGATCCGACGCCGGTATCGTCGCCAATTGTGAAGGACATAAAAGCCGCTTAATTTCCAAGAGTAGCCATGCTCACTATTCCTGTTCGAAGGAACGAATGGTTCCATCAGCATTAAATTCGATGCTGTACTTGCTGCGCTCGTTGGAAATGGTACGAGGATACCATCTTATTTCGTTACCCGACGTAATTGCGTACACCGTATAATCTTCTGATCGGCTACCGATCTGTTGCAACTTTTCCTTTAAATGAAGAAATACCTGATTAGCCGTCTTAAAAGGCAAGCTGTTCAGACTAACGATATCCTTGGCAACAATATCGCGCTTGGAAAGCACAACAGGTGAGGGGTCAGACCATTTACCATCCCGATAATCGTAGGAGTCTACATAGTTCTTTTGTTGCGGATGCTGAACCTTCAGGGATATGCGCCCATCGTCGTAAAAATGCACCGAACGGTAAATAAAAATATCCTGTCCGCGAAGCTCCGGCCGATCGCGCAGCGACCGCTCGGCAGCGATCAGCGCTGAAGAATCTGCCAAAAAAGGCGTTTCGTCTGCGCGCTCCTCTTGCTCGACTGCAACAGCCTCTTGGCTTGACCGAGGTGCCGGCTCAATTTCTGCAGCTGTCGTATCTATATCTGTGGTGCCCTCTTTAGTCTCTTTGAGGCTATTGACAAAGGATTGACAGCTCATCTGCAACAAAGAAGCTGTAATAAATAGGCTAACTAAAGATCTTACGAATACCTTTTTCATGGTTGGTAGCGATTATTGTTTGTTAATATCCTGTTCAAAAGCAACAGATTGAGGGTTGCTCGGATTGTAAAACACGAATGCCTCTTTTTGACTACGAACCTGTGCAACATCGATGAGGGACACGATTTTCTTGATCTGAGCCGACACCTTACGGCCAGCACCATCGAGGAACTCAACATGAAATCGAATTTCTGGCTGATCGTTGATTAAAGTTCCGGTCTGCTCCGCTCGAGTAATCGATGCCAACGTCTTTTTTCCCTTAAATTTCAAGAACTCCATTACCCTGCCCATGTTCATGAATTTCATAAAGACAAACTTTTTAAACCCATAAATTATGCCAGGAAAAAACAGGCAACATGCAGGAATAATAATCAGCGGATGCCAGAAACTTAGGAATCGCCAGCCATAGCCCGCGCTTTCCAACTGATAGGAAAACAAGAAGTAATAGATCGCCGAAGCCACAAAGAGCAGCCAAACCAAGGGTAAAACCCAGTTTACTTTAACAAAACTTTCTTCCAGCAACACACTCGGCAACTTCTTGAAGGAAGGGTCAACACGTAGATAGCAGATCGAACCTACCTTATACCGCTGTTGTTCGGGTTTCGAATCATTGAAGCTCATGCTGTGCCGGATAGTTTCTCCCTCCAGATTAACCAGCTCTAGCACAATTGTCTTGGGCACGGATTTGCTACTAGCGCCTTTCAACAAGGTCACACCGACAACCGTGGACCTCAGGCGCACGCCGTCTCGCAGCAGGATACGTATGTTACGCAGAGCAAAGTAGGTGTACCGCAACAAAATCCACAGCGAAAGACAGCCCACGATGAACCAAAGGATACCGCTCAGGGCAAGCATCGCCAGCGCGGTATTGGGACTGACGGTAGAAAGGTCTACATTTTCATAACTCGTCGAATAGTAAATAATCGCCGGGTGGACAAAAATAAAGTAACCAATAAAAATGGTCCAAAAAAAAGAAAAACCTTTCAATATGCCGTTCATATAACGCTGTTTTCTACCTCCCTTAAATAGCTGCCATGGAAAGCTGTTTTTGAAAATTATTGTTCCCATTCCGCTCATCAAAACGAGCCGCCAGACTGTGGGCAAGTTCGCGGTAATGCACGGCAATCTCGGTTGCGGTGAACGAATTTTGTCCGCGGTACAAGCTATGGGTTTCCGAAAGATCAAGCGTAAAGCTTTCTTGTGGGTCAAAAGCCTCCATGGACTCCACAAGCAGGCATGCTATCTGGAACATGGAACGGTCTGCCGGTCCATCTGCCCACGGGATAAATCGCTCAAACCACTCCTTGGCCTTGGAGAGATCTGTTTTCGCGTAATAAGCTGCCAGTTTGATCGCAGACAACAGGATAGAGGAGTCTTTTTCCTTTTTATAGATCTCCATCTCGGCTTGTGCGGCCAATTCAGCGGCTTGCTCGCCGGCATCGGCTCTTAATGCTGCGTAAGTCAGATTCACTGTTGTGCGCAGAGGCACGTGGGCACAGGTAAACTGTTTTTCCAATAGTGGACGTGCCTTTTCATAAGCGGCCTTATAACCTTCCCGGAGCAGGACTGCAGATACCTCAGCATCCATCTCACAGGCTTCGCAGTCGCTCATATCATCCCGCTCCAAGCTATTTACAGCTTCTAATGCCGCCTGGATAAGATCATTATCTTTCTGCACCAATGCATCGCTGAGCCTTTCGTTGTAAATCGCTCTTTTTCCGTATCCATTGCGCAGCAGGCGCATTTGGAAGTCCTGTAATGCCGACTCGATCTGCTCCCGGCTGACATCGGGGTTGTCATAGAGCTCGGACATCATCCACTTGTACTGCCAAAGAAAATCCTCTTCATTGAACAGATTGGGGTTTTCATCGTGGGCCTGCAGTATCCAGGCAAAGGCGGGCAAAGACTCGGGCGAGAAGGCAAGATCGATCTCGTAGTTTATCAGTTCCAGCCTCATGTCGTAGGCCCATTCGATATCTTGGTTGTCATCGGCAAGTTGTATCGCCTGCACCAACAGGCGCACCTTTTCATTGTTGTTATCGACGCGGTCGATCTGGTTAAGTATTTTTTGAATCTTCAGGGTGTACATGCACGCTGTGTATTAAATGTTAACAAAATTTGTGAGCCCCATAACGATGAGGTTTTTCAGGGCATTGTTCAATATCTTCATTTCCTTTTCTTGGACATTATACTTGCCCAAGATCATGGCCTGCACGTAAAGAACCTCGACGATAGACTGCAGCAGGTAGCGATCAGTCACGGATGCAATCTGCTGCACCAGCTCATTATCGGCATTTAGGCAGAGGATAGGCCGCTGACGAGGCTTCGCGGCCGACTTCAGTACGCGCGCAAAGGGATTCGCATCAGCCTTGAGCTGGTTCACCGTTTGCTCCACGTTGGATTGCTCGGTCTTGGTATATATTGCGGGTGTATCATGTGGCCTGAAATGTTTTATTTCCAACGCACAGCCATGTTCATCCAATATTTGCTGAACAAGATCCTTGAATGTAGAGAGACGCTTCAGTTGCTCCGCATCCAGATCGACAAAGGTGCCTACAAGCTCACTGGGCAGCATGGCCTTTATCGAAAGATCGGGATAGCGCGTAGCGATCTTTTTCAAGAGCTCGGTGTCAAAGGTGTAAGAACCATTGATGAGCAGGATGCCCTGTGTATCGGCCATGCGGTCGATTTGCTTGAAATCTTCAAAATCTGCACTATAGTATACCGTTTGCTGAAATTGCCTGATCTCCCTAAAATTCCGCTGTCCTCGATTTGTTTCAAATGGAATATCATCCAGAAAAATATCTAGGAAGTCATTATCCTCTAGCGCGAACGCTTTAAGATGCAAGAAGTGTGTTTGTATGATCCTGTTGTAAACCGATGGATCTATGGCCTTACAATTTCTCAAATAATCTTTGAGCGCGACGGCGATTTCCTTTCTTGTTTTCTGGAGCAGCTCATTTTTCATCAGCGATTCCCGCGATGCTGTTGCGCTAAGCCCCTCGGTATTGACGAGCATGCGCACAAAGAAAGCCCAATTGGGCAATAAAGACTGATCCTCCTCAGACAGAAACATGCGTTTCAGGTAAACACGGTGATGCTGCTTGCTGCTAAACTGCGTTTTGAAAGGAAGGATATACAATACCCCCGTACAATCGCCATGCGTCGTATGGAATGGTACAGCATCTAGGAAATTCACATTTAACGTGTCCTTTCCGACGTCCAGCAATGTGCCTCTATCGGAAGAGTTTAACCAAGCGGGTTGCTGGGTGTTGAGGACGTCTTGCATCTCGCCCTTTTGCAGCACAACCTTTTCGCGCAGCGCATCGCCATAGTGTTTTAGCTTCCCTTTAAAGTAGGCATATTCAAAAATATGCTTGAACTGGGCTTTTGGCTTTAGGATAACACGTGTCCCAAAAGGGATTTCCTCATCCATCCGTTCGATTTTATAATCACCTTCGGCTTGGGCTGTCCAGCGCCATGCTATCTTTTCCAACGCAGAACATGTTTCGACGACAATCTCGTCGCTAACGACGAAACAGGATAATAGGCCGATGCCGAACTTGCCGATAAAGTCTTTTGCTTCATTAAGGTCTTTACCCTTGGAGCTTTCTCCGATGACGGAAAGAAAACGATGTATCTCTTCTTCTTTAAGCCCAATTCCGTTGTCTTGAAAAACAAAGCTATCTTCTGCCTCATTGGGCAATGTAACCATTATCTCCCCAGCGTGCTCCTCATCCAAATAACGGATGGCCGTTATCGCATCCACCGCATTTTGCAGAAGTTCCCGAATAAAGGTGTTCGGATCACTGTACAAATGTTCCGACAACAGGGCAATCATGCCCTTTAAGTTCACCTGAAATGCGTATGCTGTTTCCTTACTCATCGTTCAATTATCCTCTTGCACCCTTCATAATCCTTGTAGCCTGTTCATGTCCGTTTTCTGCTGCCCGCTGAAACCAGTGCAAGGCAATATCTTCATTCTCTTCCACACCATCGCCCATCAGGTAACAGTTTCCTAGCTGATATTGCGCCTCTGCATATTCCCCTTCGGCAGCATCCTGAATCCATTGGGCTCCCTTGGCCTGATCGGCGAGGACGCCATCGCCCTGCAAGAGCTGCAAGCCTGCAAAGTAGCGGGCGTAAATATTACCCTGCTGCCCACTTTGTTCGTAGTATTGGAATGCCTTTTCCTTATCTACATCGGTACCAATTCCGAAATAAAAACATCGACCTAAGCGGTAAATTGCTCCATCGTTCCCCTTTTCAGCGGCCATTTGGTAATATTTAAATGCTTGCATGGCGTTTGCTTCTACACCTGCACCGAATTCGTAGCACATCCCCAAGCCATCGGTGAGGCTTCCAAGCTCTTCCGCTTGCTTATAGTAATCAAACGCCCGATCATACTCGCCCCGTTGGTCATAGTCAAAGAAATAGTAGTCGCCCAACAGCAATTTAGCCTCCGCAATATTTTCTGCCGAAGCGCGCTCCAACAGTGCCAAGCCTTCTTCTGCGCGCTGCTCTACCATACCATTCACATAATAACGTCCCATCACGTAATAGGCATAGGCATAACCCAAATCGACGGCTTTAGCAATATACTCCATGGCCTTATCGTCATTCTTTGCAACACCATAACCATATTCATGGCATAGCGCTAGATCGGTGAGCGCCTGCGCATGATTTCGTTCCGCAGCCTGCCGATAAAAATCCATCGCTTTGTCTAGATTTGCCTCGGTGCCAACGCCAAAGCGGTAGCAACGTGCGAGCTCGTAGATGCTGCTCAAGTCGTGACCAGCCGCTCCTTGGCTATAGCTTTTAAAGGCCTCCTCGGGAAGCTTGGCCCCGGATTGATGGTAGTCGTATTCAAGGTAAACCCCTTGCAGAAAATAGGCGTAGGGATAGCCCAATTCCGCGGCACGCGTGAAATAGCGGAATGCCTCTGGATAATTTGGTGGTGAAAGCAGTTCCTGCGCGATGCCCAGCTCTGTTATTGCTACGGCGTTGTCTGCTGCCGCCGCTTCCTCAAAATAAGGCATGGCCGCCTGAAGATCAGGTTCACCATTATGTATACCATATTTTAGGTAACGCCCTACTTGATAAAGTGCTTGTGGCAACTTTGCCTGAGCCGCCTGTTGGTATAGCGAAAAAGCTTGTGCATAATCCGGTTGCTTCTCGGCGCTTCCATATTCGTGAAAGTTGCCCAAGCGCAGCTGCGCATAGGGCACTTGTTTATCAGCAAGTTGTTGAAATATCGAACGGGCACGCTGCTCATCTCGCTCCACAAAGCGACCCTCTAGATAGATCTCGGCCAGCTCAACCTGTGCATCCGGCTGATCGTAGTTATCCTGAAGCTCTTCCAAGATTTCCATCCCTTGAGCCACATTTTGCAACAGCTCATTATAAAGATATAGACAGGCCAAACGATAGCCTGCATAAGCATTATTGTATTCCCAAGCTTTTTGTAAATAGAAAACGATATCCCTGTAATCCTCTACTTTCTGATCATCTGCAGAAATGTTGGATAGCTTGATAAGGGCAATCTGCACTGCGGCATCGGTTATTCCCGTTTCAAAGGCCAAAAGGTAACTCGGAATAAGCGCTTCCAATTGTTCTGCGGAGGTTGCTTCTCGGCGTTTGAGCTCTGTCAACACAAACTTGCAGTAGGAAGAATCCGTCTCTTTAATGCCTTCCTCCAACGCCTGCCGTTGAAGATCTATCTCGCCGCGACGCGCATAGTAGTATTGTAGTGTTTCGTAGTAATGCCGTTGAAGCTTCTTGTCTCCCTGTTGCGCTAGTGGCTGTATGTGCTCATACACCGATTCAAAATCATCTTTCCAAACTTCAAGATGGGAATTATAGGCTACCGCCCAAAGATCTCCCTCCTGTGCCATTTGGTGGAGCTTGCTACTAGCAGCTTCCTTTTCCATATCGGTCAAGATACCTAGGGCATTATAGTATAAATAAAGGGCGCTGGCTGCCGGCACGGCAGCATCAATAGCCTTTTGCAGATAGAAAGAAGCTTGACCTTTGTCGACATAGGCTCTTCTGCAAAGCACATGCTGCAAGCCCAGCTCGATCCAAGCTTCTGGATATTGCGGCGCAAAGGCTAGCAATAGGGCGCGCGATTTATCTACAAAAAAACGGTAATCGTCTTCATCCAAGTACAGATTGGCTGGAAAATCGCCGCCTTTATCAAACAATCTATGGTAAAGCATTTTTGATTTTTCTTGTAAAAAAGAAACTTCAAATTGCGCTAGAATATCAAACCAATCTTCCCTTTCCGTTTGATCTGAAGGGCTGTTATTCAATGATTCATTAGCTTGCTGTATAGCCAAAAGCTTCTCGCTGTATTGTCTTTGGAGCTGCATACGGTTGATATATTCTTACTTATTTAATTGATTACGGATTTAGTTGACCATAGGCCCATCCGTCGAACCTCAACAAAAACTCTGCCAATAGAACAGGCTTTACGTTGTTCATACCACCTAGGATCTTGCACAAACGAACGCTATTTTCCATTTTTTTCAATTCCCGACTTCGGAAAAGAGGAGCCTGTGCAACTTACCTTAAAAGGTTTATTAAAAACAAGTCTAAATATCACAAACAACAAGAACAATGAAACACCTTCTCGCAGGCATCGGTCTTGCCCTTTCTTCCTTCAGTAGTTTTGCGCAAGACGCAAAGCCAACTTTCCAGATAGCCAATACGCAAAAGCTTCCCATTGAAGTTTATCAACTGGTGTTTAACCCCAGCAACAAACAGGTTTACGTTACGGGGCCACGCAAGGGGTTCAACAAAGAAGTGGACAACTATGTCTATGTACTCGACGCAAATGATCTAGCAATAAAAGACTCTATCGCCGTGGGCAAAAACCTGCCTTTTGGTGTTGCGCTGAACAACAAAACACAAACCCTATATGTAGGCCATTCCTTGCAGGGGGCGGTGAGCGCCATTGATCTACGCAGCAAGAAACAGCAGCTTATTCCAAGTGGAAAGGAAAAATCCAAAATCCGGGAAATTGCTGTAGACGAAGAGCGGAACAAAGTATATGTTTCAGATCATGGAAATCCATCTATTTGGGAAATCGATGGCGCAACAAATACCTACCAACGATCTTTTGATCTGCCAGGCGCCTACTTGCTTGGTGTAAACGTCGATGCTTCAAGAGGCTTGGTTTATGGAACGGATGCAAACAATATGGAAGGTAATGTTGTGGTTTACGATAGCAAATCTGGGAATCTAGCAGGAAAATACAAGACTTGGTCTTACTGCCCTTTGAACATCGCTCTTGACAAAAAGAACAATCGCATCTTTGTGAGCCAATCCAATGACAACAACATTACGGTACTGGATGGAGCGACAGGTGAGATCGCTTTCAAAGTTTATCTAGGCTATGATTCATCGCCAATAGGCATTGCCTACGACGAGCAGAACAACCTCCTGTATACGGCCAACCGCAGTAAAAACGAAGTAGCCGTGATCGACTGCAATTCGTTCGAGGTAAAAGAGCGTATCGCGACGAAAGGTCTACCAAACACGATCAGCATAGACCAAGCAACCGGCTCGGTATATGTAACCAATAAGGAAGCTGGACGTAAAGGTGCGCCTGTAGAAAACGGAAACACCGTCCTAAAAATCGACAAGATAAAAATCTAAACAACAAAAAATCCCTGCAGGCCGTCATGGCGCTGCGGGGATCGCTTAAAAACGCTAGCAAGTCCCTGCATCTATCATTCATGAACATCCATTTATTAACGCTTTTCCTCCTCTGCGCAGGCATGGTCTGCAAAACATTTGCGCAAACAACATTAACCGGCAAGATTCTCCATGAAGATGGGCGTGCCTTCGAGAACGTATCCGTCGACATTTTGCTCCTGCCCGACTCGCTTTCGCAAGGGCAAACCATCACTGATGAAAGTGGAAATTACCTCGTACAGATCCAGCGTGCGGGAACCTTTCTCTTGCGGTATTCGGCCGTAGGGCAGCAAACGCAGTTCAGCCGAAATTACAGCTTAAAAAATGGAGATAAGCAAACCGTAGCACCAATCATCCTAAAAACAGCACCCATATCGCTGGCCTCCGTGAACGTGGAGGGCAAGCTTCCCGGGATCCGCCAATACGTCGACAAGATGGTTGTCGATGTAGAAGGTAGCGTCGCAGCCGAAGGCAACAATGTATTGGAACTGCTAGAAAAAACACCGGGAGTACTATCTGATGGCAAGGGAAATTTTTCGATTCAAGGTCGTACGGGTGCAACCGTCAAGATTGATGGTAAAGAGACGTACCTCACGGGCGCTCAACTGGCAAGCTTGTTAAGAGGCATGCAGGCACGCGATATTTCTAAACTAGAACTGATGAGTAGCCCTTCAGCAAAAGAGGATGCCGCCGGAAGTGCAGGTGCGATCAATATCGTCACCAAGAAAAATAGACGTGGTGGATTTGGGGCCGATGTTTTTGTACGGGGCGGCCAATCGCGCAAGTCGCAAGGAAGCTTTGGCGGTGGCGTACACTACAAAACGGAAAAGTTGAACGTCTTCTTACAAGCTTCTAGAGGATACGAATCATCAAAGGAAAGTTCCTACAGCGAGCGCACCTTCGGCGATGTCGCAAATCCGGAAAGACGACAAGTACAGCGGGAAGAACGTATACTCGACCCGGGGAAATACCATAGTTTGCATACTGGATTTGTATACGAGGCGGATAGCAACAGTACCTTAGAAGCGAGCATCAATTGGATCAAAGGTTTATTTATCTCTACTTCAAACATCGATATGGATATCTATCGTCGAGGCGTATCCAGCATCGATCGGGCAGCAACACGCAACAGCTTTGATGAAGGCTACAATAACCTAACGTTCAACGTTAACTATGCAAAAAAATACCGTGGAGAGGATCACTATCTTAAGGCCAACATCGATTTCGCACCGCATACAAACGATTACGACAATATCTTCCACACGGACTACTATGCTGCCAGCAGTAACAACGTAACCGGTGTTTCTGCTCGACATAACCTACAGGATCTCCACAATACCACCTACGCGGCGCGACTGGACTACAGCAGGCCATTGAAAAACCTGCAAAAAATAGAATTGGGTTGGAAAGCGACGCACCTCTTTATTGACAATGCCGTACAAAATGACACCCTCTCCAATTCGATGTGGGTAAATGACAGGAATTCTTCGAACGCTTTCCAATATACACAACATGTGCAGGCTGCTTACCTCACCTATTCGGGCAAGCTCTCAAAAATAGAGTACCAACTGGGTCTTCGCGGCGAATACACCTTTACCAAGGCGAACCAAGTTACAACCGGAGAAAGCGATCGAAATAACTACTTTGACCTGTTTCCCAATGCATTTTTGATGTACCACCTCACCGAAAACCACGTTCTGCGCGGATCGTTGAGCAGCCGTATTCAACGTCCTAGCGACCATGACGTCAACGTTTTCCGGGTTTATGAAGACGCTTTCACCTATTTTCAGGGAAACGCGGATATTAAGCCGGAAAAAAGCACCATCGTTGAGATAGGACACAGCTACAAAAATAAACTGTTTACCACCTTGAGCTATGGCAACAACCGTGATGTGATCACTTTCGTCAGCCGTGCAGGCGAATCGGCCAACGAAACCTACAGTAGACCCGAAAACATCGGACAATTTACAAATTACAGTGCCAGCGTGATGTACAACAATCGTTTCGCCTCGTGGTGGAGTGGAAGTCATTACCTCAACGCATTCCATAATGCCTACCGTGGCGAGATCGACGGTACCGTGCTGGACAACGAAGGCTCGAGCTGGACGTTGAACAGCAAGCATACACTAGAATTTCCTTGGACCATGCGATCAGAACTAATCGCCTACTACAATTCGGGGATAACCAGCGGAGCCAGAAGGAAAGAGAAGAACTACGGCGTCGATCTTGCTTTTGAGAAAAAATTATGGGCCGATAGAGCGATGTTAAAATTAGCCGTGAACGGCTTAGTACGCAACCGAAATCCTCGGTACAGCAGCACATTTGGCGATCTGACCATCTTCCACTCCGCTAGACCAGACAACAGGAAAGTATTGCTCACGTTAAGCTATCGCTTTGGAAAATAATAGCACAATGACAACGAATGAAAACTTGAACAAAACAGAACGTGCGATCTTCCATCTGCTGGATGAAGAAAAACGTTGGATGGACTTTGACGCCATCTTTCAGTCGCTCAATCCCAATATCAAATGTTTCAGCTATGCTGCGGTATATAAGAATATACGAAGCTTAACACAAAAGGAATTGGTTGCTTCGTGTAAGTTTCACCCTTACAAACAGCATTTCTTTTGCGTCAAGTCTATTTTGGTAAATAATTAGGGGAAAAATGAAGATTATTATTTATAATTATTCTAAATAATGTATATTTGCGATGATTTGGAACCCCCTATACATAACGAAGGTATCACGATTACGCAAGCATCATTCGAAGCATTGTTTGAAAGCTTTTGGCATCGTATGTATCGCTTTGCATTGAAAACGACCGAACAGGAAGACGATGCCAAGGAAATTGTGCAGGATATTTTCAAGTCTTTATGGGAGAGGCGAGAGAGCTTATCTATCCTCGATGCAGAGCGCTACCTCCTTCGGTCGGTGAAATTACGCACCTTGGAATACATCCGTAACAAAGCCACCAGACAAAGGCATCATGATATTATTCAAGAACAAAGCTTAACGGAATACGAAGATCAGCAATTACATGTTAAAGAGCTGCAGACAAAACTGCAGCGTATTGTTGAATCGCTACCCAAGCAATGTAAAAATGTGTTTAAGATGAGCCGGGAAGAGGGACTCAGTAACAAAGAGATTGCCAAGGCGCTTCTTATATCCGAGCGGGCCGTGGAGTACCATATTAGCAAGGCCTTACTGACGCTTCGAACGCACCTAGACACCAACAGCAGTTAAAATGATGCTTAGCCATATACAAATAGATATATTTCGTATTTTTGATAAGCAGAAGTATAGATCAGGACATAGTAAGAATAACCATGGAAATTAGCAAGGCACTTTTAGAAAAGTACGAGCTTGGTCAATGCACCGACCAAGAGCGCGATGCCGTGCAAAAATGGTTGGACAATGATCGCTGGGAAGATGAAGAAGATATGCCGGAAGAAGATCAAGCGGTCAAGGCGGATATATGGGCAAATCTAACGGCTCATATAGCAAACGAAGCGCCTAGCGCGACACCACTTGTAACCAAAAAACGCGTGCTATGGCCCATCTATGCCGCCGCAGCCTGTTTGCTGCTCGTGGTTGCTGTTTCGGCAGTCCGCCTGCAGTTTGATGCTTCCGAAAAAAGCCTTTTCTATGCAGACAACAAGCAACACGATGTGGCTTGGCAGCATGAGCAAAATTTCGACCTGTTGTTGAGCAAAAACAGTTCCGCGCAGATCGATCTGCATGCCGGAAGCATTGCGCTATCCGGAAATATTATGTTCAAGCCAAAACGAGATTTTACGCTTCACGATACGCGAAACAATAGGGTCTTTCATTTTAAGCGGAATCAAGTCTACGTGCTCTCCGAACATCCTTCTGAAAATAAATTCTTGGTCTTCCAAAAGGACGAAATGGCCTTTTTGCCTCCACCTATTCAACGAAAACTTAAAAAGCAATTTCAGATTACCTAGGTATTTATGGCTAAAAATCGCGCTTGTCACAACTTCTTGCTCCTTATCACTTCTTTCTGCCTGCTTTCTGCCTGTTCGCCGCGATCCGATAAACAACAGCCTGTTGACGATTTTTCTGCCTCGTTTTCATTTTACAACTTAAACAAAACAGGGCCGAACAACTTTATATTAACGGATAGGCTCGACAGCCTTTCCCAGCAAAGGGAAGCATCTATTCCAAGCGCTACGTTCAATCGGGAGTTTATTCTCAAAGGCCGATCTTTCTTTCAACTGAACTACAAAACCAACCAATTTGTCCGTTACGATCTATCAGAAAGAAATACACTTGCCGCATGGGATTCTATCTCCTTAGGTAAGATTGGTGATGTAGAGCATTTCATCTGGAAGGAAAATACAGATACCTTAATGCTATTTACCGTATTGCGGGATCAGGGAAGTATCGGATTTATGCATATTATTGACACCAAGTCCATGACTTTGCTCCAGCAACAAAAGCTGCCTCTTCCCAAAAGCATCTCAGCGGGATATGATCAGCTTAATATCGGCGTAGTTAACTACGATCATGAAAAGCTGTGGGTGGGCTATTCCTATAGCAAATACTTGGCAGATGGCGACTACACGACATCCGACAGCATGTATTTTAGCACGATCAACATGCAGACGCTAAGTCTGAAAAGTACCCATTCCGACGCCCGATCTACTTATCCTGGCGGAATAAACACAGTGCAATCTTATGCAGCCAAGAACGAAAACGGCGATCTGTATTTCATGAGCTGCCCCGGTATTGCCTTGGGCAACAAGCTTGACGCCCCTACAGCTATCTTCCGAAAAAAGAAGGGCGACGACGCACTAGATCCAAATTACATGATTAACATCTCGCAGCAGATAGGTAACCATGCCTACGGTTTTTGGTATCTCGGAAATCAGCAAGCCATCATCCGTAGCGAGCAAAAGGATAAGTATACCGACTTCTCCAACCACCATTCAACCTACCAATTTGAGTATTATCTCGTTGATCTAGACAACGGGACTCTCCACAAGCTGGCGCTACCTCTCGATAAAGGTACGCGCAAAGAAAATGTGATCGTAGACGGAGATATGGTCTATTTTGCTATTGATGATAAAGACGATAATCACGCTGTGTGGAGCTATTCCATTAAAAGCAAAAAAATCCAAAAAACACTAACCCTTTCAAAATCAGTCGATTTTATCGTCAGAATGGACCGGATAAAATAAATTCAACTTTTTTTTCAAGCAAACCTTCGGTTAATCGATATATAGGCTACGTTCCTATATATAATTAATCTAAATAAAATGCTTGATATCAAATGGACCTGTTGTTCACTATTGTTATTCCTTACTTTAAGTGTACAAGGCCAGTATTACAAAATCACAGGTAAAATTACGTCAACGTCCGGGGCAGGAATCGCCGGCGCAAAAATCGATCTGTCAACCGGCGAGCAGACGCTTAGTGACATAAAGGGAGACTACGAGATCAGTACAAAGTCTTCCAAAGGAAATTATTTACTTCGTGTACACAGCCTAGGCCACCAAGAGCAGGAGCGAAAAATAACTCTTGCGGATAATAAGCTCCTACGCGCCGACTTTCAACTTGTTGAATCGGCCAATCATATCGAAAAGGTTGAGATTACAGGTAGGCGTGTGGCACAGAAGATCAAGGAAACCGGCTTCAACGTCAACGTTATCGAGACCAAAGAATTTGCCAATACAAATACCGACATCAACCAATTGCTGAACCGTAGTACAGGTATTCGTATTCGCGAACAGGGGGGACTCGGTTCCAACTTTAGCTTTTCGCTTAATGGATTATCAGGCAACAACGTCCGATTCTTCATGGACGGGATACCGATCGAGTCGATGGGCAGTGGACTATCCTTCAATAACATCCCGGTTAATATAGCCGAGCGGATAGAGGTATACAAGGGGGTCGTTCCCGCCTACCTCGGATCGGATGCACTTGGAGGCGCAATCAATATCGTGACTAACAGGGATAAGTCGAAGTTTCTTGACCTCAGCTACAGCCTATCTTCGTTTAACACCCATCGAACAGCACTAAGCGCCGGATACACAGAGCCTAAAACTGGACTTCGTTTCAACCTGAACACATATTATAACTACTCGGACAACAACTACCTGATGCGGACCAACCCTGAGGCTGGCCTCTACTTAGTAGTTCCCAAAAGAACGGTAGGCGACGATGAATTTGGTTCCGTTAAGCAGTCCTACGATACTATACCTTCGGCACGAAGATTTCACGATAGCTACGAGTCCTACATGACACAGCTTGAGGTAGGTCTAAGCAATAAGAAGTGGGCCGATCTGGCCGTCCTTGGCTTCACTCATACCTTTGTAGACAATGATGTACAGACCGGAGCTACCCAAGAACGAGTGTTGGGGAAAGTGCACAACACGACAAGAAGCTTCACACCGAGCTTCCGATATCGTAAAGACCGCCTGTTTACCGATGGTCTTTCTGCTTCGATGTATACAAACTTTTCCAATAGTAAGTCGGTTATTACCGACACAGCCTCTTACAACGACTACACTTGGCTGGGCTACCACTTGGACACTTACTTTCCCAATGCCGGAGAGCTCACTTCAAATAAATCAATACAGCATCAGAAAAATAATACCTTTTTTGCACAGGCCAATGTAAACTATGCCCTTAGGCCCAACCACATCTTTACGTTAAACCACAACGTAAATAGCTTTACCCGAGAATCATACAACGAAATTGATCCGTACAACGATTTCTATAACAAAACAAATCGTACCACACAACATACTACAGGTTTAAACTACCAACAAGTATTATTAAAAGAACGATTAAACAACTCCTTTTTTGTCAAAAGATATACCGTAATTGGTAAAACCCAAGGCGGAGAAAATCCCTCGACAGACGAGTCAACAAGTTTTACCGGCTACGGCGCCGCCAGCAATTTTCGCATTCTAGAGAAATTGGGTATCAAGGCTTCCTACGAGCATGCATATAGACTTCCCAGCTTTGTAGAACTTCACGGAGACGGCATCAACGTGGATGCCAGCCCCGGTTTAAAACCTGTAAACAGCGATAACTACAATCTTTCTCTATACTATCAATATGTTCAAGGTGACCACGATGTGTTTTTTGATGGGGGCTTATTCTATCGTAATGCTAAAGACTACATCATCAACACAACCTACGAAGGGCAATTTGGCACTAGAAGATATTCTTCCAACGAGGGTGGAATCAAGATAAACGGAGCTGACGTTGAACTGCGTTACAACTATAAAGGAGGTCTGATCAGAGCGATGGTCAACCTGAGCTATTACAATGCGGTAGACCGTGAAAAGTATATAAAAGGAACGAATAGAACGAAAATCAGCTACGGAAACAGAACACCCAATGAACCATGGCTTTACGGTAATGCCGATCTAAGCACGATTGTACGTGATGCTTTCGGCAAAAAAAACACGAACTTGTTCATCAATTACTACCTCCAATTTGTAAACGACTATTCTTTGAGCTGGTCGAAACTCGGCGACAAGTCAACGAAAGATTACATTCCGGCACAATGGCTGCATAATATTGCTTTAACCTATTCTTTCGGCATGAACAAATACAATGTTACGATCGAGGGGCGCAACCTCACCGATGAGATCGCTTATGATATGTTTAAGCTGCAGAAACCTGGTCGTTCCTACGCCATCAAGTTCCGCTATTTCTTACAATCCATTAAATAATAATTATATCAATAATAACTATGTACTCTATCATTAAAAGAAGCCTATTTGGCTCGCTAGCTTTAGCAGCCGTTACTTTTCTGTCGGTCTCTTGTAGCGACTCATCTAACGAACCTGACACACCAGCACAGGAAGAGCCCAATTTCATTATTTCTTACAGCACCGATAACGGAACGTTTATGGTTCCCATCAAAGACCTAATGAACGGCGTGATTACACCCGTAGGCAACGGAACGGATGTAACCAGCATCTTTACTTGGGGCGAAAACAAAATCCAAAAGGGTAAATACTTTTACCACTTGGATCCTACAGCCAAAAAATTCGGAAAATACAGCATCGAAAACGGTCTATTACAAACCATAAAGGTCGTTCCCTTTTCAACCCTTTCCAGCCTATACCTTGGTTGGCACACCTGGCTGGACGATACCCACTTGGCCTTCGGCCCGCGCAGTAGCAATGAATATACCGTTGTTGACATTAACACACTGGATGTAACAGCATCAGGAACCTTTGACACGGGAACAGCAGTCCCTAAAGATCACCAAATTCGCCTTTATGCTATGGTTTCACAAGGCGATAAGATTTTCCTTGGTTATAGCCTATACAATCAGATTACCAAAGTCGTTTACGATACCACTTATACCGCAGTCGTGGACTATCCGAATTTTGCCAACTTTAAATTAACCGGAAAAGACCTCCGCTCGAACCCTATTGGCCCGGTAAGAAATGGCTACTTCCACAAGTTCAAAGATAATGGCTACACCTACCTGATGACCTATCCGATGCCTATGCTCGGAGGCGGTAAAGCCAACATGCCTACAGGATTCTTCCGTATTAAGGATGGTGAGCAGACCTTGGACCAAGACTACTTTTTCAACGTAAGCGCGCAACGGAATGGTGACAACCAGCTGGGCGTACAATACCTAGGTAACGGAAAAGCACTCTTGATCTCCGCGCATGATGCTGCCAACAATGTCAAGGTAAAGGACGATTGGTGGTATGCCGTGATGTGGGAATATCTTATCGTGGATGTTAACACGCAAAAAGTGGTTAAGAAACTGGATTTCCCGTTGGTGTCCAACTCCAGCTCGGCACTTGTCCATAACGGAAAAGCCTACATTGCGGTCAACGACCCTACGGCAGATGCCATTTACATCTGGGAATATGATCCAGAAACGGACAAGCTGACCAGAGGTGCTAAGATCGAAGGTGGTGATAACGATACGCCGATACTTTATAACTTAAATAAATAATACTCTTTTTCATTCAATCAGGAGGTCCTTTGCAGTTTGCTTGCAAGGGGCCTCTATTATGTTTAAAGGATTTCAAGATTTCTAACGTGAATAGATTAAAAAAAATAAATGATTGGTTGCACCTTTGGCTCGGTTTGGTTTCCGGCATCATTGTAATCATCCTTTCGATAACAGGCTGTGTGCTAGTGTTCGAACAGGAGATCAAGGAGCTCACAACCTCCTACATCAATGTGGATCCACAGACCTCGGAAAAGCAGCTGCCACCAAGCGCCCTCTACAAAAAAATTCAAGCACAATATCCCGAATTGCATATCGAAAGTGCCTGGTACTATGGCTTGGATAAGTCGGTGAAGGTTAGTCTCGAAAACAGCGATTCCATTGCCTATGTTAATCCTTATACCGGCGCAGTGCTCGCCCTAGTAGATCATGAAGATATTTTTCATGTTATGGACGAAGGACATCGGCATCTATGGCTTCCTGTCAAGATCGGTCGTCAAATTGTCGGCTGGGGCACCTTTGTATTCGTCGTCGTCACGATAACTGGCATCATCTTATGGTGGCCAAAACGATGGAACAAACGCATGCTCAAACAAAGTCTAACCATAAATACGAAAGCGAAATGGAAACGGATAAACTACGACCTGCATAATGTATTGGGCTTCTACTCCCTATCGCTTGCGCTGGTTATGGGCTTGACAGGCCTTATTATGGCTTTTCCGTGGATGCGGAAATCCGTCATATGGCTGAGTGGTGGCATGCCACCACGGGTGAAGATGGAAAAGGTGGAGCCGCCCGAGAACGAAAAATTGGCCGATGCGCTCGTCGTTGCCGACAAGATTTGGTATAAAGTCCGCCAAGAAATCGCTGCGTATAATAAGGAATCCGTTATTATACATTATCCACACGAAGAGGAGACAACCGTTTATGCCTGCACCGACATGCATGCGGGCCGTTGGCGCGATTTAAGTTTCGACAGAAACACCTTGGAACTGCTACCACGCACCCAAAAGAGAATCGATGACAGCAATACGGCAGAATGGGTTTCCCGTTCCAACTTTGGTCTACATACGGGATTTATCGGAGGATTAACAACTAAGATTCTCTATTTTATTGCCAGCCTAATTTGTGCATCGTTGCCCATTACGGGTTTCTATGTATGGTGGGGCAAGAAAAAGAAAAAGTCCAAAAAGGGGCGCCAAAAAGGCACTACGCGGAAAACGGTGCCGCTAGGATATACTTAGAAAAGAAGGGAGATTGAGAAACCTCCCTTCTCCGCTTATTCCTGTCATTCAATCAGCTCTTTCGTCCCTTGTGAATCAATCTCTTTGGCAGGAATTATTTTGGACATGAATTAGTCTTTACTATAAAATTGGGTTAATTTAGACCGGACAATTGTTGTTAGCAAAATAAAATTGGGATGAAGTTTTTTCATTTTTTCAAACACATATGGCGAAAGCTAAAAGGGATAGTATACAGCGAATTCGATAAATTAATTATACCTCGATTTATGGTTTTTAATATAAACTCTTCTGTGGATTTCGAGATAAATGACTGGGACCATTGGAAGGATATTTATTCTGTTATAGATGCTCTTCTATCTAAGTTTGAGATAAAGGAAGATTGCCATATCAGAACCTTCCAAACTTTTACGTTTGAAAATAAATGGCTAGGATTTGGTCGTATGAAATGGAATTTAGGTAACAACAAGAAATGGACTTCAAAATATAAAACAAAAGAATTTGCTAATAAAAATCTTATTTTTTTAGGTACAGAAGTTTGGAGTCCTCACTGGGATAAGGTTATCTCCACCGTTTATCCGCCTAATTTTTTTTTAAAAATTTATAATGAAAGCACTAATAAAGGAATAATCATTGCCATCCCAATTAGGATATATAAAAGAAACTCCGAATTTATCGAACAAACAGTCGGAAAAATTAAGACATTAATCCCGGCGGAGGAATCAACCGTTTTTAAAAGATATTGGACTTCCTTTTCGATATTTCAAAATGATCTTCAAGACATTACGTATCGAGAAATTAGTAATGCTAGGCGCAATAGGGATACCGAAATTACTTAGGAGATAAACTTATGGGCTTTAAAATTTGATGGTGTGCTTTACAAAAAAAGATAATTGCTCAGGATCCACTCGTACTACGAAGCATGTTAAAACAAAATACTATTGAAACTGAAAAAAGAAGAAGAGCTATTTAGCCCTTCTCTATATGTAGCCCCGAGCAGAATCGAACTGCTATCAAATGTTTAGGAAACATCTATTCTATCCGTTGAACTACGGGGCCATCCGATAGGTAAAACCTACTGCACAAAAATAGTCTTTTTATTGATTTTATTAAATAATCATAATCTATAATACCAAGCAAAACAATATAGATTTTAACAATAGTATATCAAGAATTTTGATTCGTTACTGCCCAAAAAAAGAGTACTTTTGTAGAAGAAAAATAAAGAACAAAATATTATGAGTTTTACAGGTAAAAATTTCCCGAACATCACTGTTGATGCTATTGATTACTTAGGTGACAACATCGCCCTTAACGTTTTTGAGAAGGCACAGGCAGAAGGCAAGAAAGTATTACTTTTTTGGTATCCAAAAGACTTCACTTTTGTTTGTCCTACAGAATTACATGCTTTCCAAGAGCAAGCAGAAGAGTTTGCTAAAAGAAATACAATCCTTATCGGTGCTTCTTGTGATTCAGCAGAGGTGCACTTTGCTTGGTTAAATACCGCAAAAGATAATGGTGGTATCGAAGGAGTAGAATATCCATTGATCGCTGACACAAACCGTAACTTATCTAGCGTGCTAGGTATCTTGGAAATGAAAGAAGTGGAGCACCCTGAGTATGGCACTTTGGTAGAAGGTTCAGCAGTAAGTTACCGTGCTACCTATTTGATCGACGAAACAGGAAAAGTATTCCACGAGTCGGTAAATGATATGCCTTTGGGACGTAACGTAAAAGAATATATCCGTTTGATCGATGCTTACACGCACGTTCAAAAACATGGCGAAGTTTGTCCTGCAAACTGGGAAGAAGGAAAAGATGCAATGAACGCTACTCGTGAGGGTGTTGCTTCTTACCTATCAGCCAACTAGTAACATTAATTCACCAGAAAGGAGGGAGGCTCTTTCCTTCCTTTCTTCAAATATACATTACACATGCTACAAGAATTAGATAATGACTCTTTACAAGAAGTTGTAAATAGTAATGAGACGGTATTGGTTCAATTTTCTGCATCGTGGTGCGGTAATTGTCGCATAATGAAGCCGAAATTCAAAAAGCTTTCTACGGAAAACGAGGATATTTCATTTGTGATCGTTGATGCGGAGAAGTTTCCTGAATCTAGGAAATTGGCGAACGTAAATAATCTACCTACCTTTGCCGCATTCAAAAACGGTCAACTGGTAAATCAGGTACAAACAAACAAAATTGACGGACTAATAGATCTTTTAAATGAAGTTACCAGTAATTAAACATCTTATCGAGTTTATCGAGCAGAATGATGCAGATTTTGTTTTGGAAACGATTGAAACGTTGGAGGCGCTAACCGAAATTCCATCGTTAAAAGATGAGGAGCTCGATGTTATTGGCGAATTGATTTCCAATATGTATGGTGCGGTAGAAGTGGATAAACTTATCAAAGACGGGGCCTCGAAAAAAGACGCATTGAATGGTTTTATGCAACGCGTGCTCGGCTCCATCGATAAATAATAGCAGGCTTTGTTACAAATGTTTCCGTGCGGATTATTGTAGGATGGGGCTCTAGAGAGCACCCTTGTTCATAACTTGCGCGGTGTGGAAAAGTTTTTTTTCATCTCATCAACAATTCCTAGCAAATAATACTATTTTTACTAATACTAAAGGTTACTATTTTAAAAACTGTCGACAACTACGGTTGGTTTTTTCGAAATTCAAATTGCTGAATTGGAGCTGTAGACAAAAAGATTTTTAATTGTTGGTAAAGGGACTCTAATGGCGATTTGAGTCCCTTTATTTTTGCCCACCGACGAAAGGCTCCGGCATAATCGCCAAATGATCGAAGCAACAAAACTTTTACCCTAAGAAGACGCTTTGTACCGCAAAATATTTTCTATTTTTAGATCATGGGCAGACACTATATCCGCATTTTAATTGCTTCTTTTTTTGTTAAATTCTCCTTTGCGCAAGCACCTCAATCTTTATCATCCGCAGAAATTCGCCAAAAGATGGAGCGACTCTCTGTACTGGGGTCTGCACTGTATTTTGCTGCGCACCCTGATGATGAAAACACCAAGCTTATTGCCTATCTCGCTTCCGAGCGAAAAGTGAGAACAGCCTACCTATCCTTAACCCGCGGTGACGGCGGACAAAACCTCATCGGCACAGAACAAGGCATAGAGTTGGGGCTGATACGTACCCAAGAATTGCTGCAAGCACGACGTATCGATGGTGGAGAGCAGTATTTTTCTTCAGCATACGACTTTGGATTTTCAAAAACCTACGATGAAACGTTTCGATTTTGGCAGAAGAACGAAGTTCTTCGTGAGGCGGTTTGGTTGATCCGTAAGTTACAACCCGATGTGATCATCACACGCTTTCCTCCTGACGAACGAGGCGGGCATGGGCACCACCAAGCATCAGCTATTTTAGCACATGAGGCATTTTTGGCTGCCGCTGATCCAAAACAATTTCCCGAGCAGCTCCAAGAAGTCGGCATATGGCAAGCAAAGCGATTACTTTGGAATACGGCCAGTTTTATGCGTATGCAGGGAGAGAGCAAAGACCAATTGAAGATCGATATAGGGAATTTCAATCCCTTGCTGGGGCAGTCCTACGGCGAAATATCAGCTCTTAGCAGATCTCAACATAAAAGCCAAGGCTTTGGCTCGGCGTCTTCCAATGGCCGTTTTATCGAATCTTTCGAATATGTCGCCGGTGAAAAAGCAAGCAACGATCTTTTTGATGGTATTGATCTCACTTGGAATAGGGTGGAAGGTGCCTCCGCTATACAGCAGGATATTGACCGCCTAAGAAATAGCTTCGACGACCGCGCTCCACAACATTCAATCCCCGCTTTAGCGAAGTTATGGAAGGCCATACAACAACTTCCTAATAGCTACTGGAAAGTACGAAAAACGCAAGAAGTGGAAGACCTCCTTTTGGCCTGCGCCGGTCTCCGCATCGAGTCTATCGTTTCCAGCTCGCGTGCTGTTGCTGGCACATCGGTACCTTTCAAAACAGAAATCATTATCCGCAACCCCGGCGTTAAGGCCAATATTTCAGCAATAAATGGTCAGAAGATTGACCAACAACTCCCCGAAAATGAGTTGATATCCTTTTCTTCAACTACCCTTGCAAACAGCACCACACAGCCGTATTGGTTGGTTAAACCGCATACGCTAGGTAGATTTGCTGTAGAGTCCAAGGATTACGGCTATCCCATGAACCCAGATCTTCCGACGGCAAAGATTGAACTGCAGATTGGTGAAGTGCCTATCATGGTACAGCAGGCCATACAATATCGGCTTGTTGATCCTGTTCGCGGCGAAGTGCATGAGTACCTCGAAGTGGTTCCGGCCATTAGCGCATCCCTATCACAGCAAGCCCTGCTCATCCCTCAAGGAGAAAAAAGAACAGTGGAGATCACATTCCAACGCAACTCGGCTTCAAGCAGTGCAAGCAGTATTCAGCTTGGTTCAACCGCGAAGGGATGGAACATTGCGCCACGAACCTTCGAGCTTTCTTTTCCGGAACGGGGAAACAGTGTCATCAAAACCGTCACCGTTACCAACATTGGAGCCGACGCATCGCAAACTTTAACATTCAACATCGATGGGCAGCCTCTTAAAGGTATTCGGGAAATCGCTTACGAACATATACCCCGACAAGCTTGGTTCCCGAATGTCGAGCTTAAGCTGCAGCCAATCAGCATCGTAAACCCGATAAAACGTGTCGGATATATTATGGGTGCAGGGGACCTTATCCCGGAAGCCCTACGAAATCTAGGCATACAGGTTGACCTCTTGGATATAGCAAAATTAAACGGTTCCGTACTCGCACAATATGATGCTGTTATCTGCGGCGTGCGCCTCTTGAATGTGAACCCTCAGGTCGGCAAAGCACTAGACATTCTGTACCGCTACGCCAACGATGGCGGTGTGGTGTTGATGCAATACAATGTGAACAGCCGATTGCAGGAAGAAGAGTTTGCACCTAAGCCCTTTTCTTTATCTAGAGCTCGCGTCACCGAGGAAGACGCAGAGGTTCGCTTTGTACAAAGCAACGATCCGGCATTGAACTATCCGAATAAAATTACGAAGCAGGATTTTGAAGGATGGGTGCAAGAACGAGGTCTATATTTTGCAGAAAATATCGATCCGAGCTACCGCACTCCTTTAGAAATGGCGGACAAGAACGAGTCTCCGCACAAGGGCTCCTTGTTGATTTATAAAATGGGCAAAGGAAAATTCATGTATACCGGGCTATCTTTTTTTAGACAATTACCCGCAGGAGTTCCCGGAGCTACTAGATTATTTGTAAATTTGTTAACAAAAGAAAATTAGCATACATATCATAATGGAAAATCAAGTAGAAAAGAACGAAACTATCGATGCAAAAAGCATTATTTTATTGGTAGGAACAGTGTTCGGCGCTTTAATTTCTACCGTTGTTAGCGGTACATTCTTAGGCTTTATCGGCGGTATCGTTATTGGTTTAATCTTCGCGATCTTCTTTATTAGCGTTTTATTGCCCGAAAAACCAAGTGATCGATAACGGTTTACCACCCTTAGTAAAAAGCTGGCGACAATTTTATATACTGGTTTGTATATGGCTTGTCGCCTGTATTTTATTTATGTATTGGTTTACTGAATTCTTTTCATGAGTACGACAGACTGGATTGTACTCTTCCTCACCCTGCTTTTTATCATCGCCTATGGCATGTACAGAAGCCGGGGAATAAAAGATATTGAAGGATATCTCGTTGGCGATCGACAGCTTCCTTGGTATAATGTAGGGCTTTCTGTCATGGCGACACAGGCCAGCGCAATTACCTTCCTATCGGCTCCGGGCCTTGCCTATACCTCGGGAATGAGCTTTGTCCAGTTTTACTTTGGCCTTCCGCTGGCCATGATCATTCTTTGCATCACCTTTGTCCCCATTTTCCACAAACTTAAGGTATATACCGCCTATGAGTTCCTCGAAAAACGTTTTGATGTAAAAACGCGCGTATTAACTGCATTGCTTTTCCTTATACAACGTGGTGTTTCTACTGGGATCACCATCTTTGCACCATCCATTATACTATCCAGTATACTCGGTTTAGATGTGACCTACACCACCTTGATCATCGGCTCTGCTGTGATCCTGTATACTGTCTGGGGCGGCACCAAAGCGGTATCTTATACACAGTTGCTGCAGATGGGCATTATCT
The DNA here is from genome assembly GCF_033955345.1 of Sphingobacterium bambusae. Taxonomy (NCBI): domain Bacteria; kingdom Pseudomonadati; phylum Bacteroidota; class Sphingobacteriia; order Sphingobacteriales; family Sphingobacteriaceae; genus Sphingobacterium; species Sphingobacterium bambusae. The sequence continues at coordinate 2,825,541 of NZ_CP138332.1, read as the reverse complement.
TCGCCTCGCTGCTCGCTGCCGGCTTCATGGTGGTGCGGCTGCTTCCAGAAGATGTTGGTTTTGCTGAAGCTTTACATATTGCGGGTAAATCTGGAAAAACGAATGCCATTGACTGGAGCTGGGATCTGAATAACCAATATACGGTGTGGACCGGCCTTATCGGAGGTTTTTTTCTGCAGCTATCTTACTTCGGTACTGACCAAAGCCAAGTAGGTCGTTATCTTACCGGTTCCTCTGTTCGAGATTCCCGTCTGGGCTTATTAATGAACGGCTTACTGAAGATTCCGATGCAGTTTTGCATCCTGCTAATCGGCGTGTTAGTCTTCACGTATTACCAATTCAACACAGCACCTCTATTTTTTAATAGAGTAGAGGTCGATAAAGTACAAAAAAGTGAGTATCGTGATGAATATAATGCCATTATTCATCGTCATGAATCACTTGCTGACCAAAAAAAGGCCGCAGTAGGCGAGCTTGTTAATGCACTAAAGACAGATGACGAAACCCGCGTAGACGATATTCGCAAACAGCTGGATAAATATACTGTAGCAGATAAACAGCTCCGCGCGGAGGTAGAAACGGTACTCAAAAAGAATGATGAGAAGGCCGATGTCCAGGACAACAATTATATCTTTCTTGCATTCGTTACCTCGGTCTTTCCACAAGGTCTGATTGGTTTACTGATTGCAATTATCTTTTTGGCCTCGATGGGAGCCACAGCCAGTGCTATCAATTCCCTTTCGTCCACCACTGTCATCGATATCTATAAACGTTTTGTAAACAAGAAAGGAAGCGAACGTGGCTACCTAAATGCATCACGTCTATTTACACTATTCTGGGGGATTATCAGCCTTGTTGTGGCGCTTTACGCGAGTAGACTAGGCAACCTCTTGGAGGCCGTGAATATTCTTGGTTCTTTATTTTACGGCACTATATTGGGGATATTCGTGGTCGCTTTCTACATCAAAAAGATTATGGGTAAGGCGGTATTCTGGGCAGCTATACTCTCGGAGATTATTGTCTGCATCATTTGGAAAGCAGATATGATGGCCTATCTATGGCTTAACCTTGTTGGTTGTGCGCTCGTCATCGTCTTGGCCGCGGCATTTCAATTTCTTGTTCGATCAAAAGTAGCGACGGTATAGGTTATAAAGAACTCGCCGGTCATGATCTGTTAACACCTCACTTACATCCGTTACTATAAACTTTCTTTTGAAGGCGATAATGGCCGCACGCAAATTGCTGACATCATAGCCGATGATGCGCAATGCATCCACATGGTTGAAGTTTGTAGGGACAGCGCTCAGGTTAGATTCATCATACCATACGCCAAAGCCTCTTTCAGCCAATCGCTTCCAAGGGAAAAACATGCTAGGATCGTCTTTCCGTGTTGGTGCGATATCGGCATGTCCGATAAAATTGGTGAAGGGGATTTGATATTTCGTCTTAAGCGTATCCAATAGGCTCATCAACGACTGTATCTGTGGTTCTGGAAAGGGCTCTCGGCCGTTGTTATCGAGTTCTATACCTAAAGAAATGGAGTTCATATCCGTGATATTTCCCCATTTGGATTTTCCAGCATGCCATGATCGAAGGTAATCATTGAGCATCTGTACGACTCGCCCATCTTTCCCTATAACATAGTGTGCAGAAACTTTGGTGTGTTCCAACTGAAAAGTGCGTATCGTTTGATTGATGCTATGCTGCGCAGTATGGTGTATGATAACGAAATTAGGTTTACGAATATCGTAATGGATGGCTTCGGTCCAATCGGCATTTTTATTGATTCCCGTACGCATCAATAGCTGCACACGATCTTCAGTGGTCATAATCGGCGGAATAGCCGTCTGCTGTGCCTCGGTCACAGCCGCTTCTCCCAATGCAGAGGGACGAGCAGAGTCAATATTTATTTTGACCGTATCCGTTCTTAAAACAGGTACATTCGTTGCCCGTAAAACACGACTCTTGGGCGCGCTACAGGCAACAATAAGCCCCAACAGGGAAAGGAAAAGTACGGTTTTTCTCAAATTTTGCTAAATTATCGAGGTAGGCTGTACAGAATTCCTAATGCCAAAGCTTGACTGACCTGAACACCGGGCTGTTCCAATGAGTTATAAACGACAATGCCCGTTAGAGAAACGTTAACCAAGCTGGTCACTTTCGCAGTTAATACGGCATCTAAGCGGTGCGCAGGATCGCCGAGATCGGTATAGTCTGCAAATAGATTATACCTAGACTTCAAATGAAGATTTTTAGAAAGATTCCTGTCAAGATTCGCTGTCAGCTGGAACGCGAGGTCATTTCTAAAGCTTCTTCCAGACTCCACACCAAATGTTGACTCTCCTTTACTTGGATCGTTAGCATCTAAATACCGTCCGTTCTTACGAAAATACTGTTCTCCAGTAAGGGGTCTTATACGATCGTCTAAAATAAGTGTTTGTCGCGCAGTACCGGTACCTAATCTTAAAGAAAATGTGTTATCTGGTTTGTATTCCAAACCGAATGATTCCGTAAAGTATCCTGGAGCCATGAAATTTGTCTTAATCGTATCAACTATTTCGGCACCGTTGACGTCTCTTGTATAAGTATACCCAGCGTCAAACTGCGATTCAAACGTGAACGACACGTATACGGCCCAGCTTTGAGATAACTTATAAGCAAGCTTATTATCCCAAAAAATACGGTCGATATTTTTCTTCGATAACGTTTGTGCTTCTCTATCCAAAAAGTCATTTTGAATCCTTCCGTAGCGTAAATCAAGCTCTGTCGTAAAATTGAAATTATTTTTATTATATTCTGATTTATGCCATCCTGTTCCAAGTATTGCGATAGAGTTCACTCCTCCCGCATTCCAATGTTTATTAAAATATGCTTGGTTAAGGTTTAATCCTAACTTCGTCCAATGCTTCCAATAGTCAACCTCTAGAGCTAGCTTAGGAATAGGTACAATAACCTGATTAATATTAGACACTGGCGACTTTGGCGCGTCAACTAAGTTTGTATCCGGCTTTGCACGCAATCTTTTCAAATCGATCTGAGCAAAGCTCCATTGGCCAATGAAAAGCGTAAAAACAACGGTAAGTAATTTGATTCTGTTAAACATCATCTTCTTAATTATTAACTTCTAAATTAATGTCAGGCAACGTGGGTAAAAAGCGCAAGTTAGGATTTAATTTAAATATTTCATACTTGCTACGAATATAGGAAGAAAGCTCATAGGGAGATGCTATAGACACAAAGTTATATGTTGGTCTATAATTACGCATAAAATTAGCTAGCTTCTGCCCGCTTAGCCCTGTTAGGTTTGAAACCAAATCCGGCGTAAATTTTGAATCCACTACATTCTGCTCATATTCCTGCTGGATGATATTGGTTAGGCGCCGCGCATTCTTTCCTTCGCGGCTCAACATGTTGAAGATCGAGCCTATGCTTACGCCGGCACCGGTTGGACCCACTGAAAATATCGATCCTGGGTCGGCTAGTTTATATGCTTTGCTAAAGTCCTCGCGTCTCTGCTTCAAAACCTCTTCCGGTGATCGCCGCGCGACCACATTGACTTCTGGAATATAGATGGAAGATCGCTTTAGATACACCATAAGCACCTGTTGTCCATTATAACGTATCGTATCGGCGAAAAAACCTTCTTTCTCCGTCACGATTAGATCGCCCTGTGATACATGCATATCGAACTCACCCCTCACATTGTTGAAGGTATTCTCTTTCGTTTTCTCGTTCTTTATAAACACTTTGCCAATACGTTGATTCGTATCCTTATCAAAAACGATGCCTTGAACGGTTTTTGTTTGCGTAAAGCCTAAAAAAGAAGAAATTGAAAGTAGAAATACAATGAATAAGATTCTGATGGTTTCCACGTCTATAAAACTACAGGAAAGAATATTAGGTTTTTATTTTTTAACACCTTTTAGGCTTTTATTTGGTGATAACCAAAAGCTGTCCGATAGAAAGGTTGTCTGACTCCAAGCCATTTAATTGTTTCAGTTGCTCAACGGTTACATTGTACCGCTTACTTATATTATATAAGGTGTCTGTAGCTTTCACTTCATGAATAAGCATCGCCACCGCCGTTTTTATCTCTTCAGTTTTAACTTCAGGCTCCACGACTGCTTTTTCCTGTATAATCTCCTCCACCTTTTCTTCGCGTTGTTCTTTCGCTATGTACGAGCGTTCCGCGCGGTCATATTGATACAGTTGGTATCGTTCGATCAAGTCAATCAATAAGTCCGGATAGCGGGGATTGGTTGCATAACCAGCCTCTTTCAGCCCTTTTGCCCATCCGCGATAATCATCCTTATCTAGCATAAAGAGCTTCTCGTAACGCTTTCTAAGTAGAAATTGGCTATGATCCTTAAAAGATTGTTCTGGATTATCGTAGACCCGAAAACAATCATTTAGATTGTCGTCCGGTCTGTTGACAGACCTTCCGTTCCATACGCCTCCACATTTTATTCCAAAGTGATTATTGGCTTCCTTTGCCAGATAACTGTTTCCGTTTCCTGACTCCAGTAAAGCCTGCGCCAATTTAATGCTCGCCGGTATACCAAACTGGTTCATCTCCGCTATCGCGATATCTTTGTAGCGCGTAATATAGTCCATGCCGGATGTAGAAGTACCTCCCGATCGAGTTGGTTTGGAACCAAAGGTTCCCGTGCGACCGTTCGTTTGTCCTGATGGAGACTGTAAAACTCTTGATTTGGGCGTCTTACAAGCCGCAAATAAAACTAAAAAAGCAATAAAGAAAAGGAAGAATTGGTTTCTTTTCATCTACAATAATAATCGCTGGCCTATAGAAAGTTTAGAAGATTGGAGGTTATTTCGTCTTTTTAATGCTTCGACAGATGTTTCATAACGTTTAGCTACCGCCGTAAGTGTTTCGCCTTTTCGCACGATGTGGGTTTGTGCACTGTTAAACGATGTCGAGGATTCTTGCTTTTCCATCGCCGTTAGGAGAATATCTGCTGACTTATTGGGACTTTCTGCTAATTGCTGCGTTGGTTGCTCCAGCATCTCGTCATATTCGTCGAGGTTATAGCGGTTTATTGTTGCTAGCACCTTGGATGACCATGTTTTTGTTGTCGAATAACCCGATCGACCGATGCCTTTGACCCAACTTCTATAGTCTTCCTGTCCATGGTCTTCAAATAGGCTGCTCGTCGATTGTCGTCTCTTCAGAAAACTTATAAAGTCCAAATAGGATTCTTTAACGGAGCTATACCCTTTGTATGCTGAGCGAATGGTACGGCTATTATTCTTACCCTTGATTCCAAAATGGTTATTCAGGTGTTGCGCTATTCTACTATTTCCGTAAGCACTTTCATGAATCGCTACAGCGAGAATAACCGATGCGGGAACCCCTGTTTCGAGCATCAACTGCTGTGCAATAGCTTTGTGTTCAGCAATATAACTACTCGGTGAAAATTTTTGTGCAATTGTCGTCTTGACAGTAAACACAAACATCAGCAGCACAAGAATGTACCGACCAATACCTGTCTTTTGCATATATTTACTTTTAGTTCAACAATTACTTTTTGCGTAATACAAAAAGCCCGTCTCTAATAGGCAAAATCAATTTCTCTACGCGATCATCGCTTGCCAAAAAATCATTTAATTCCTTTACGCGCTGCGTTTGGCTATCGGGATTATCCAATAGTACCTTACCTTTCCACAGTACATTATCGATCAGCAGCATTCCTCCACGTGGAACATGATCAATTAACGTTTCGTAATAAAAAAGGTTGTTCTTTTTATCCGCATCGATAAACACTAAATCAAATTCACCCCCAATCTGTGGGATGATATCGGCGGCATCGCCAATATGATAATTGATTTGATCAGCAAAAACCGAGGCATCAAAATATTGCTGCACGCGTTCCTGCTGTTCTTCGTTAATGTCAATGGTATGAATAACCCCTTCTTTTGCAAGGCCTTCCGCTAAACACAGGGTAGCATATCCCGTAAATGTCCCGATCTCCAAAATCCGCTTTGGCTGCAGCAACTGCGCCAACATCGACAATACACGCCCTTGAAAATGACCAGATAACATATGAGGCATCGTTTCTCGCAAATAGGTCTCTCTATTTATGCGTTTTAACAAGTCATTCTCTGCATCGCAGGTCTTTTCAAGATAGGCCTCTAAGGCCTCTTCGCTACCAAGCATAATCACAAATGTAGTAAGTACATCGATATCCCGAAATACTTTAACAAAAATTAAAATTCTAGTGTACACGGCATTAGCCGAAAAAAGGCACTTTTTAGCTATGAAAAGTGCCTTTTATAAGGTATTACAACCTAGTCTAAAGATGCTGTGATCAGTCGTAAAAACTCAGATCGTGTAACATCATTCTGAAAAGCCCCCGTAAAAGCAGAGGTTGTCGTCACGGAGTTTTGCTTTTGCACACCACGCATTGCCATACACATATGTTTACACTCCATCACCACGGCTACACCGGCTGGTTTCAATGTCTCCTGTATACAATCGCGGATCTCATTGGTTAAGCGCTCCTGTACCTGAAGGCGACGTGCAAATGCGTCCACCACACGTGGTATCTTACTCAATCCAACAATATGACCGTTAGGAATGTAGGCTATATGTGCCTTTCCAAAAAAAGGCAACATATGGTGTTCGCACATCGAGTATACTTCGATATCTTTAACCACGACCATCTGGCTATAATCTTCTTCAAACATAGCGCTACGTAGTACCTTGGCCGCATCGATATCGTAGCCGTGCGTAAGGAACTGAAGAGCTTTTGCTACGCGTTCGGGGGTTTTGACCAATCCTTCTCGCGCCGGATTTTCACCTAGAGACTCCAATATTGCCGGATAATGCGCCGCAATATCCTTTACTTGCTTCTCATTATATCGATCGATCTTAATATACCCTTCTTGTTCTTCGTCTTCGAAAGATGTTAGATTACTCATTTTTTGTTCACGTAAATAGTAAAAATTATCATAGGTGAGCACTTAGGCTCTATAATATGTTGATGGCAAAATCGCTCAAAAGAAATCCTGCTAAGCATCAACCAAAATACTCCACAAAATTGTTTTCCGTTTCGTACAGCTTAACGGCATGCAAAGTAACCCCTTCCTGCTCGAAACATGGGCGAAGAACATCGAAGATCGCTATAGCGATAACCTCTGTGGATGCTCTCTTTCCTGCCATGAAATCCACGTCCAGGTTCACGTTTTTATGATCTAACTTATCAATCACCTCGCGCAGCATAATTTGTTTCATCTTCTTCAGGTCGATAAGAAAGCCCGTCTCAGGATTTACTTCGCCCTTCACCGTGACAAAAAGCTCATAGTTATGTCCATGCCAGTTTGGGTTAGAACATTTTCCGAATACGGCTTCATTTTGTGCTGTCGACCAATCTTCGCGAAACAACTTATGTGCTGCGCAGAATCTTTCGCGTCTTGTGATATAGATCATAAAAACAAAGATAGGGCAAAAAAGTATATTTTAGTAACTTCACCTTCTTAAGCAATTATCGCACCATGAATATACTTGTTGTTGCAGCTACCCAAGCGGAAATACAGCCATCTATCGCTTTTCTTGAGGAACAGGACATTCCTTTCCTGATAAGCGGCGTGGGCATGCTTGCTACCGTTTATACGCTGACTAAATCGCTCCAAACAATTAAACCCGATTTAATTGTACAGGTGGGAATAGGAGGGATTCTTGACAGCGATGACGAATTGGGCGCTGTTTACCAAATTGTGGAAGACGAAATCTTCGCCTTTGGTGCTGAAGATCACGAACGCTTTCTCCCTATTGCCGAATTGGGCTTCGGGGAAGGTCACTTTAGACAACAATTGCCGCCACCGCCTTTCGCAATACCAGTCACTCCACAACGACGAGGCATCACCGTAAATAAAGTGCATGGCAACACCAACAGTATTGAGCAGTTACGGCATACATACGATGAGCCCATTGTTGAATCGATGGAGGGCGTAGCTGCATTTTTTGTTGCGGCACAGGAGAACATTCCTGTCCTACAGTTTCGAGCAACGTCAAATTATATTGAACCCCGAAACAGGGGGGCATGGCAAATCGGCCCAGCTATAAAAAATTTGAACGTGTTCTTACAGGAACTCCTTAACTATCTGTCATAAAGAACGCTAAACTACGTTGGGGAAAACTCCCAAATAATGACATATTTTAGGCTTTTTTGCGCCAAATCCATTACGATATATCAATTAAATATAGTAGTTTTGCGATATTCAAAAAAGACACAATTTTACAACTGATGAGAGAAATACAATTCAGAGAAGCACTTCGTGAAGCAATGAACGAAGAAATGCGTAAAGATGATAAAATATTCTTGATGGGCGAGGAAGTCGCCGAATACAATGGTGCATACAAAGTAAGCCAAGGCATGTTGGAAGAATTTGGTGCAAAACGTATCATCGACACACCTATCGCCGAACTAGGGTTCGCTGGTATCGGTGTTGGTGCTGCCATGAACGGTTTACGTCCAATTATCGAATTCATGACCTTCAACTTCTCTTTGGTTGCGATTGACCAAGTGATCAATGCTGCGGCAAAGATTCGTCAAATGAGCGGCGGTCAGTTCTCTTGCCCAATTGTTTTCCGTGGACCTACAGGTAACGCCGGACAATTGGCTGCTCAGCACTCTCAGAACTTTGAAAATTGGTATGCAAATACTCCCGGTTTGAAAGTCGTTGTACCATCAAACCCTTACGATGCTAAAGGTTTATTAAAGTCCTCCATCATTGATCCAGATCCGGTTATCTTTATGGAGTCTGAAGTGATGTATGGTGATAAAGGCCCTGTTCCTGAAGAAGAATACTACCTTCCTATCGGAAAAGCCAACGTCATCAAAGAAGGTACGGATGTAACCATCGTGTCTTTCGGAAAAATGATTCCGCGGGTTGTACTTCCTGCCGTTGAAGAATTGACAAAAGAAGGCATCAATGTGGAATTGATCGACTTACGCTCTGTTCGTCCGATTGACTTCCCTGCAATCATTGAATCTGTTAAGAAAACAAATAGACTTGTTGTCGTAGAAGAAGCTTGGCCTTTGGCATCTATCTCTTCAGAGGTAGCATTCCGTGTGCAGAAAGATGCCTTCGATTACCTTGACGCACCTGTTATTCGCGTTACTTCTGCAGACGTTCCTCTTGGTTATGCACCTACTTTGGTAGAAGCGACATTACCAAGCGTTGCAAAAGTGGTAAAAGCCGTAAAAGAAGTGTCCTACTTGAAAAAGTAATCGGTATTAAAAATATACATAGAAAAGGTATCCTAATGGATACCTTTTTTTATGTTTAAGTGTTTAGAAACAATGGCTTTTACATTCTCTTTCCATTTTTTTTATTATATTCACTACATATAGATATTATTATGAAAAAATACTTCGTTACGGGAATAGCCCTTTGTCTCGGATTCGTTTCTTTCGCCCAAAAGGCCGTTGATTTCAAATTAAACCCCGAAATTGGCAAACCCATAAATATGCTGATGCAAGTTAAAACCGATGTGGAAGGACCGCAAAGTATGATTATGGACATGAATATGAAAATGGTCATGACAGCTACGGAAAAACAGGATGAAAATTTTAAGATCGAAACTGTCACAAAGGCTGTAAAGGTAGATGTTGATGCGGGAATGATGAATATGTCTTACAATTCGGAAGAAGAGCCAAAAGATGAAATGGCCAAGATGATGGGCTCGCAGTTCGAGAAGATCATTAATCAAGTCATCACTGTAATATTGACACCAAAAGGCAAAACGGTTGACGTAATCCTACCGGAAGGTATTGGGCAAGGAATGGATAAAACCTCCTTTGCAAGTATCTCTACACCGCTTCCAGAAAATCCAGTCGCTGTTGGTGCAACTTGGCAACATAGCGCAGATATGGGTGAAAATCCACTTATATCCAAAACAGAAACAACGTCTACGTTTAAAGAAGAAAACGAAAATGGTTACGTTATCGATGTCGTCGGAAAACTATTAGACGATTCATCCAACGAAGTAGGTAGCGTAATCGGATCCTATGTGTTGGATAAAAAGACACTTGTTACAAAAAACGCAGATGTAAAAACATCGATTGAAGTCCAAGGAACCAAAGTAATCAGTGATGTGGTATTGACGGTGCAATAGATTGATCAATACTCCATAAAAAAATGACCTGTTTAGCTAGCAAACAGGTCATTTTTTTATACAAACAGTCGGCTTTCGACCCTATGGGGAAAGCCCTAATTATGCTGTCATTTTATACGAACTATGCGTTTATTTCAGCTTTGTATTGATCTGCAGACAATAGTGCTTCTACATCAGCTACATCAGACAATTTTACGCGGATGATCCAGCCATCTCCATAAGGATCTGTATTTACTAACTCAGGTGAAGAATCAATAGCATCATTAACAGCTAAAACTGTTGACTTAACAGGCATAAAAAGATCAGAAACCGTTTTAACAGCTTCTACAGTGCCAAAAACTTCGTTCTCTGCGATCTCTTCACCTACGGTGCTAATATCGACAAACACGATATCCCCTAATTCGCGCTGCGCGAAATCAGTGATACCGATAACGGCTTCGTCACCTTCCACACGAATCCATTCGTGATCTTTAGTGTATTTTAATTCTGCTGGGAAATTCATATATTTTTTCTTTGCCCAAAAATATAATTATCCTTCGACATAACCAAAAATTAGACATTTTCACACAATCGTATGTGTAATTGCGGCCGTTTACCGATGGATTTATCGTATTTTAGTACAATGAACGCGCAGATCGAACGACTATATCAAATCGGTAAAAAGCAAACCCGACGCATTATCGGACTGATGTCTGGAACATCCTTAGATGGCTTGGATATCGCCTTGTGTAGCATATCCGGCAGCGGAACAGCGTCCAGCTTGGTCTTAGAAAAATTTACAACGCTGCCTTACGACCGCATTTTCAGGGAAAGGGTTCGTTCTGTTTTTGCGAAACGGCAAATCGACCAACAAGCGCTTTGCGGCCTTCACGCTTACGTGGGCGAAGTACATGCGCACATGATCAATCAGGCGCTTAGTGATTGGCAAATAAACGCTTCCGAGGTAGACCTTATCGCAAGTCATGGGCAAACCGTTTACCATGCGCCAAGAAGGCTTCTGCAGGATCCTATCTACCCCAATAGCACGCTGCAGATAGGTGATGCCGATCATATCGCTGTCCAAACAGGTATCATCACCTTGAGTGATTTCAGACAGAAACACCTCGCTGCAGGGGGAGAAGGGGCTCCGCTTGCCGCTTATGGCGATTTTCTACTCTTTCGTTCTGACAAAGAAAGTCGTTTTTTACTGAACATCGGTGGAATAGCCAATTTCACGTTTCTTCCAAGCAAGGGAAGTGCTGCTGCTGCATACGCAACAGATGTAGGTCCGGGAAACACCTTGATAAACCAGTATATGGATGCTTTTTTTGGTAGAGAAATGGATGAGAATGCCGAGGAAGCTAGCAAAGGCTCTGTAAACAACCCTTTACTTCAGCATTTATTGGAAGAAAGTTTCTTCGATGAGCCCTTCCCTAAAACGACAGGACCAGAATTATTTAACCTAGATTTCTTACGTAAGGCACTGCGAAATTCGGGCACAGAAGCTTTGTCTCCGCAGGATGTTTTGGCAACGTTGACGCGATTTTCCGCGGTCACAATGACAGATGCCATAAAAAGACAAGCCGTAGATCTTACCGAAATAGCCGTCTATATCAGTGGGGGCGGCATACATAATCCGCTTATGACAACATTCATCCAAGATCTTCTACCGGAAGCCAAGGTGGCTTCATTCGAGGCATTGAACTTGAATCCAGATGCGAAGGAAGCTTGTCTATTCGCCATTTTGGCGAACGAAACGATTGCCGGAAAACCAGAAAACGTGACACAGATTAAAGATTCACCGGCAGTTTGTATGGGCAAACTATCTTTTCCTTATTGATCCAGGGCTTCGTGTATAAAACTCTTGAATGGTAAAATTCGCTTGGCCGTATCCACAAGAAGCTCTAAACCTTTAGCACTGCATAGTTGCTTATCGTCGAAAGGCTGGTACAGAATAAAGCTTTTGAGCTTGAGCACATCAATATGTGGATCATCCTCATTGTAACCGGCTGGGGCCCGCTTCAATTTATCTTCTGATGATAAATCATCCACGGACCATCCGCCCTGCTGAAGAGCCTCTTCAAGGCCAGTAAAGTTATAGTCTATCTCTTGACGAATGCTATCCAAGTGTTGCTTCTCGGGACGCCAGTAGCCCGCTGCTAGAAAGTTTTTTCCCGGCTCGATATGCAGATAGTATTCCGGCCCGTCCAATTTACGTCCGTCAACGGAAATACCAGCAGCAAACCAGTTTTTGTAGGGAGTCTTATCTTTGGAGAAGCGGGTATCTCGATAAATCCGAAAGAGACACTTTCCAGCCTGTATATCCGTATTGATATGTGGATCGAAGGAGGAAAGCTCTTTGATCAATGCCGTGATAAATGCTTTCACATTGGCTAAGGCTGCCTCATAAGCTTCCCTATTTGCTTGAAACCACTCCCTATCGTTATTCTCTTTCAACTGCTTAAGAAAGTCGAACGTTTGTTTTTCTATATTCATCGGTTCAATTTAAAATACAAAGAATTTCAGAAATAAATACACCAAAGGAGCAGCCATTAAAAGACCATCAAATCGATCCAAAAGACCGCCGTGCCCGGGCAGGATATTTCCAGAATCTTTCACGCCAGTATTACGTTTAAGCATGGATTCCACAAGATCACCTAGGGTACCGAACGAGCCTATTATCAGCGCCAACACCAACCACTGCCAACTTAATAGCGCATCGAAATAGCGTGCGAGATTCAGCGAAACGACCACAGCCAATACCAAACCTCCGATAAAGCCCTCCCATGTTTTGTTAGGCGAAATACGTTCGAAGAGTTTCCTTCTGCCGAAGCTTTTTCCTGCCAAATACGCGCCGGTATCATTTGTCCAAAGCAATATTAGGAAACCCAAGGGAATATAGGGGTTGTATATCCCCGTCACGAAACCCAAGCATATAAATATACCAAAGGGAACCGCGGCATAAAGCAGGCCAAACAAAGTATATGCGATGTCCTGAATCGCTGAGTTTGTTTTTCTAAACAAGGCGGTAATGTATAGCACAAAAGCGAACGAGAAGGCCAATAATAGACTTGTTTCTGGGATAAATCCAAGCAAAACAGCACCAAGTACGGTTAATCCGGCCAGCGCCGAGAAAATCCCTGTCCACAGCAAGGGTGTTGACTGCTCTGTTTGCACCATCTTGTAAAATTCATAGACGCTGTACACACCTAATACCGTAAAAAATGGTATAAACACATAAGGCCCCAACAATACAGCCGCAATCAGGACAGCAATAAAAAAGAAGCCAGTTATCGCCCTAGTTTTCATTCAGTCCGTTGGTGTCGTTCGTTTCCATTATTTCAGCTGCCTTGATTTGATCATTTTCCTGCACGAAGAGTTCGATCCTACCAAACTTCAGGGAAGAGTCCTGCTTATTTAATAAGACGGCCATAACGCCATTTTGCTCCAGCGCAAGCTTCGCTAACTCTGCGGTCAATTCGTTCGAATAGGTAGCTATCTTTACCCAGCCTTTTTCCATATAGCTTCTTTTTTTATGTAGTGATAAAATGCGAATCCAATCATCGCACTAAAAACGAAGCTGCCAAGATACATAATAATTGGATAAGTGTCGACTTCCATGAGTGCCTCATACCCCTTTCCTTGGCGAGCAAAATAAAATGCAATTATTACTACGCTCGTATTATTTACAAAATGGGCAAGCACAGCCGTCCATATATTACCTGTCCACAGCACCGCGTAACCGAATATAACACCCAATATGAACCGTGGGAAAAAACCATAAAATTGGAAATGTATAACACTGAAAATAAAACCAACGACCCAAACAGCTGCATGTTCATTCTTTAAAATGTGTTTAAAAATATGCTGCAACGCTCCGCGAAAAAAAAACTCTTCACAGATAGCAGGAAGCATACCTATGACGATAATGTTCAAGAGCAAGCGCTTCCAGCTTGTTGTCATCACAATCTGCCCAGTCAACTGCGCCATATTATCTTCCTGTTGACGCATCCATGCTTCTATCTTCGAAAGGGATTCCGGAAGTTGCATATGCATATTCCACTCACCGATCAGGTTCATCAAAGGAGCCAAGGCAAACAAAAAAAGGATAGGGCCTATATAGCGCTTCCAGTCTGCAGGATTATCCGTTGGAAACAAGGAAAACTCCCGCCGGCGCTGTTGAAAAAAATAGGCGGGAAGTAAAAAAGTACCCAGAGAGCCCGATGCCAAAGCCAAATAGGAGAAAAAATCTGGTCCGCGATTCGGAATAATCACGGCAAGATCGCTCAATTCTTTACCGAAAATCAAAGCAGTAATAAGCAAAACGACCTGCATCCCTATTGTACATATTAACAGCCATACAAAAAGCTGGAATAAATCTACCCATGGATTTTTGATCGATCCGTCCGTCGTATTCATAAGTTTAATTTAGCGTTTCCCAAAACGAAGATAACGAAAGAAGGAGCGAAAATTCGCTCCTTCTTTGTTTATTTTACCCGAATAGGATCTTTGGGATCCTTTAATTCTTTATACGGATAAGTTTTCATTTCCTCCAGCAGGAGATTAACCGTCTTTTCCAATTGCGGATCTCTGCCTTCAAGTAGGTCTTTCGGCATTTGCTCCACAAAGACATCTGGTGCAACACCTTCGTTTTCGATGATGTAGTTACCATCCCGATCAAAGATGCCAAAGTTAGGGGAGGTGATACTACCACCATCCAACAGCGGAGGATAGCCTGAGATACCGACAAGAATACCCATCGTTGTGCGGCCAACTAACTTACCTAATCCCTTGAAGCGGAACATGTAAGGCATCATATCGCCACCAGAACCCGCATTCTCGTTAATGATCATCGCCTTAGGGCCAAAAATTCCATTTCCTGGCGTGGTAAAGCTCTTTCCATCACGAATCTTCCATCCGGAAATAAGCTCTCGGGAAAGCAAGTCGATCACATAGTCCGCTACCGAACCGCCACCATTATTACGCTCGTCGAGCAGAAGAGCTTTTTTGTCCATTTGGGAGAAATAGTAACGATTAAAATAAGTATAGCCTTCGCCGCCGGTATTTGGCATATAGACATAGGCTATCTTTCCGTTACTCATTGCATCGACCTTTCTTCGGTTTGCTTCCACCCATTCCATTCTACGCAAGGCTACCTCATCACTAAAGGAAATAGGCTTAACGATCACCTCGCGAGCGCCCTCAAGGGATGCCGTAGCGTTTACCTTCAACGTTACCTGCTTGTCGACAGCATTCTCCAACAGTTGATAAAGGTTAATATCTGCATTTACAGGAATACCATTGACAGCGACTATGTATTCGCCTTCTTTGATATTTAAACCCGGTTCGGCCAATGGCGCTTTGAAGGAAGGATTCCAATCCAAACGTGTGTAGATTTTATTAATCTTATATCCATTGGATGTAGCTTCCAAATCCGCACCCAAGGTACCTGTATTGACAGAAGGACTCGATGGTTGATCGCCAGGATAGATGTAGTTGTGCCCTACGACCATTTCGCCCATCATTTCATTCAATAGATAGCCTAAGTCAGACCGATGTCCTACGTACGGTAAAAACTTCGCATACTTTGTTTTAACAGCATTCCAGTCCACACCATGCATATTCTCTACATAGAAAAATTCCTTCTGCATGCTCCAAACTTCGTTGAATACTTGCTTCCATTCTGCTACCGGATCAACCAGCTGCTTGATATCCTTGAATTCAATCTTTCCGCTTCCTGGCGCTGGCTTCTGGCCTGCCGCCACGATAAAGTACTCGCGGTTGTTGCTGTATATCATCTTCTTGCCATCTGCACTGATCTCAAAGCCATTCGCATTATCAACAATAGTCTTATCTTCCAGTTTTACCAAGTCGTATACACCAATCGAGCGTCCGCGCATGTAAGTTAGCATGTTTTCGGTACTTCCGTCTAGACTGTAATAGCCTGGTTGCAATGGCAAAGCCACAATACGGCTGTTGATATCATCCAAATCTACTTTGACCTTAGGCTTCTTATCATCCTCTTTGCTCGCATCTTTCTTTGCATCTTTATCGTCGTCTTTCTTCTTATCAGCCTTTGCATCTTCTTTTTTATCCGCTTTCTTATCTTCTTTTTTGTCCTCCGCTACCTTCTCTTCATCGCTTTCGTTCTTGAAAATAGACGGTGTATCTTTAGAAAGTAAAAATGCATATACATTAAAGCTTACATTCTTTTCGTAAGCAGACATATGCAGACCAGAATTTGTCAACCCTACATTGGTGCTCGCTGTAAAGAACAGATATTTACCATCGCGGCTAAATGTGGGTTGATTTACAGCACTCATGCCATCGGTAATCTGGGTTTGCTGCTTTGTCTCCAAATTGTACATAAACAACGTGCGTACACCATTATTTAGGCTTTTCACGTAAGAAATCCAATTCGAGTCGTATGACCAAGCGGGTTGGAAATGGTTAGATGTTCTACCGGTAACAGAAGCCAATTTATCGTTGTCCACCAAAGTGATCTTTTTGGTTTCAATATCTACATAATACAGGTTGAGGTGCGCATCATTGTAGAAAAGCTTCTTGGAATCTGGAGACCAGGTTGGCTGAAAATAAAAAGACGTTTGTCCTAAGCTGATATAGATAGGATCATCTTTTGCCATTTGATCCCGTAAAACCAATTCATACTTCCCGTTTTTATCGGATATAAAGGAAATCCATTTTCCATTGGGCGACCAAGACGGATATCGCTCATGCGAACCAGGCGAATTGGAGATATTTCGCGCATCACCTTTTTCCTTCGGCACAGAGAATATCTCTCCACGATTTTCGAAAAGCGCGCGTTGTCCGGTAGGGGATATCGTATAGGAGCGGATATCTTTGCCCATATCGATATAGTGCGGACGCTTGTACATCGCATCTACATTAACCTGAATAGCCAAACTGTTTACTTTATTGTTGGCGATGTTCAGAATATGTACGCGACCATCATACTCAAAAGTAAGCTCATTACCGTTGCCGTTTAATGTACGTACATCGTAATCTTTGTAGTTTGTTATCTTCTCGACTTTTTTGGTTTTTGTATCGTAACTGTAGATATTGACGATCTTGTCGCGATCCGAGAGGAAAAACACTTTGTCACCTAACCAAACCGGTTTGACATCATTGCTACGCTCACCGGGAATGGCCTCGACCTCCTTAGTTTGTGTATCAAAAATCCAAATAGAGGGCATTCCACCTCCTCGGTAACGTTTGAAAGCCACCCGATCCCGCTCCGTAGGGTCTGTATTTTTGATATAAGCCCAGTAGCGGCCATCTTTTGAGGGACTACCTTGGTAAGCCTCTGGCATAGGTAGCGCTGTTGAAACATCGGATGACAATGACGATTTGTACAATCGTGACCCTAAAGAATAGGTAAACTCACGGGTTGTCGTAAAATAGACTTCATTATTGTTTAACCAACCACGCAATACATCGGATGAAGGATGGAACGTCACGCGTTTAGGGGTTCCTCCGTAAATAGACACCACATAAACATCGTTATTACCGTCATAATTCCCCGTGAATGCAACCTGCTGTCCATCGGGTGAAAACATAGGGTTCTGTTCAACGCCTGGGTTTACCGTCAATTGACGCGGATTGCCGCCGTTTTTATCGGCGATCCATATATCACCAGCATATACAAAAGAAATATGCTTATCGCTTATACTTGGACTGCGCAACAACAAGGTTTCCTTCTGTTGTGCCTGAGCGCTGGAAAACAAGAAACTCGAGTAGAGTAGGGCTTGCCAAACCAAAGATTTTTTGTAATTCATGTAAATAAGTGACTAATTAATTCGATCAAAAGTAATTTAATTTAGGACTTCTTCGTAAATATATCAGATATGTTGCATATAAACGAAAAGTATAACCTACTAAACCAAAAAAGTCACTTAAATATCCTTGCTTATTTAGGTCTAAAACGAGAAAAGGGCTAAGTAAATATACTTTAGCCCTTTCCTTATGCTTTGAATCGAATTAACCGTTCTCTTCTTCGAAAACGATGCCCTCATCGACAATAATTCTACCGCAATGTTCGCAGATAATAATTTTCTTGCGCTGACGAATTTCAGATTGTAGCTGAGGTGGGATCTTATTATAACATCCTGAACAGCTATCACGCTCGATAGAAACTACCGCTAAACCATTGCGGAATGAACCACGTAGTTTATCGTAAACTTTAAGCAAGCGATCTTCGATATGCGTAGTTGCAGCATCTGCCTTTTCAACTAGCGCATCCTCTTCCTTCTGTGTTTCCGAAGTAATTGTTTCCAATTCTTGTTTCTTCACATCAAGTTCACCTTTGCTGTAATCAACGTTTTTAAGCGTACTTTCGTAACCTTCCGTTTTGTTTTTGATTTCGAACTCGGCTTCACGAATACGTTTTTCACACACTTGGATCTCCAAACCTTGAATCTCGATTTCTTTCGAAATAGCATCGTACTCACGGTTGTTTTTCACTTCGTTCAACTGTCCTTCGTATTTCTTGATCGCTGCTTGCGCATCTTTGATCATATTCTTACGTTTAACAATGGAATCCTCCAAGTCGTCAAGATCAGTTCTGATCTTTTCGATGCGTGTGTCAAGACCCGCAATCTCGTCTTCTAGATCGGCTACCTCAATAGGTAACTCGCCACGTACCTGGCGAATCTTATCTATTTTCGTATGAATGGACTGCAAGGCCCATAATGCTTTTAACTTTTGTTCTACGGTTTGTTCCATTAACTGTAGTATTTTATAGGATTTGTCTCTATTTCTGTCAATAGGACAGCAAAGTTAACAAATTTTTTCCGAATAATTTCCAATAATAATTCTTGTGTAAATTGTTCACTTTCAAAATGTCCGATATCAGCGATCACGATTTCATCTTCCGCATCAAAGAACTCGTGGTACTTGTAATCTGCCGAAATAAAGATATCGGCTCCCGATCGCTTCGCTTCGGCTAAGAGAAAGCTACCTGCACCGCCACACACCGCCACGCGGCTGATGGGCTTATCCAACAAACGCGTATGTCGGATTACCTGTAAATTGAGCTTTTCCTTGAGATAAGACAAGAAAGCCTCCCCACGCATAGGACTAGGCAAGTTACCTATGGCGCCAGACCCTACCGTATACAAGGTATTTTCCAAAGCAAGTATATCATGTGCAACCTCCTCATAGGGATGCGAATGATACATCGCCAATAATACGGCCCGCTCCCTGTTCACCGGATAGACAACCTCCACTTTAGTTTCCTCCACCCGCTCCTGTAGGCCGACTTCACCAATCGTAGGATCAGCACCTTCCAATGCCCTAAACGTTCCATATCCAACCGTATTATAACTGCACTGATCATAATTGCCTATGGCACCGGCGCCTGCATTGAACAAGGCTTCCCGAACGAGCTCTACATGTGTACGGGGTACGAATACCGAAAGCTTCTTCATTAGCCCTGTTTTAGGCTGTAGCACAGCATGCGATTCGAGTTCCAATTTTTCAGCCAACTTACTACTTACACCACCAAACACGTTGTCTAGGTTGGTATGAATGGCGTATAACGCAATATTATGCTTAATAGCCTTTATGATGACGCGTTCTACATAGTTTTTTCCATTCAGCTTCTTTAAAGCTTTGAAGACAATAGGATGGTGCGAGATCACAATATCACATCCTTTTTCAATGGCTTCATCCAACACATCCTCTGTACAGTCCAACGATATCAACCCACGCTGAATGTCATCATCCGGGTTTCCAACCAACAATCCGGAATTATCGTAGGCTTCTTGATAGGATAGGGGAGCAAGCTGCTCCAAATATTGGGTAAGTTCTCTAATCTTCATCTTCGTTTTTATGTGCGTTATAATCTTTACCAAATTGTGTGATATGCATTTTCAATAGCACCTTATGCTCATGCACTTTCACCCAATAGGTTATAAAATACACCAAATGCAATACCGAAACCACAATGATAATAAACATGGGCAGCGGCAAGAAGCTGATCAGAAAGGTCCAAGCAAACCACATTCCCCACTTTTGCGTAGGCCGGTCGTCTACCTCCACCTGCCGGTCGTAAAATTCATTATTGAGGGAATCCGTTAATCGACGTACAACTTCAAAATTCCAAAAAATATTAAACAATGGTAGAGCCACGAACCAAGCCTGACTGGGCAATATATTTTGGTTTTCTTTCTTGATGAGCTTTAACGTACTATAAATGGTATATGCAAAAGCAATCCACACGAGGATTCGTATTGCACCAGCAATTAATGCAGCATACAACATTTCTTCTGTTACGCGCTCTGGTAGCATTTCAAACATATCTTATCCTTATTTATTGGGCATAAATTAAAAAAATTGCTGGCTTCTTATGAAGATCCACTTGTTGTTGCTTCCAATCCAAAACGGATCTAGTCATCACCATTTCATCCTCCGCTGTTAAGTTGCAGGCTACGCAAATTTTGGTTTGCGGCTTACAGTGTTTCAAGAGTTCTTCAAATAGCACATTATTACGAAAAGGGGTCTCTATAAAAATCTGTGTCTGCTTTTCCTTTGCCGACTGAGATTCGAGATCCTTTAATTTTCGAGAACGATCTGCTTTATCAATCGGCAAATAGCCATGAAAAGCGAATTTTTGTCCACTGAATCCAGAAGCCATTAAAGCCAATAAAATAGAACTAGGCCCTACAAGTGGGACAACGCGTATACCACGTTTGTGTGCTTCGGCCACCACTTCTGCTCCCGGATCGGCTACACCTGGGCAACCCGCATCGGACATCAATCCGATATTCTTTCCCTGCTGCGCTGATCGAAAAATATGGTTGTAGTCAACCTTATCACGTACATGCTTACCATAGTCGTGGATAATCAATTCACTCTGTGGCTTTGTGCGCCCGGCCAATTTTAAAAAACGCCGCGCTGTTTTCTCATTTTCCACTACATATTCATCTATCTCCTCGATCAACTGCTTATGGAAAGCAGTGTAACTTGCCTGTTCTGCAGCTTCCGCCAACGGCACCGGAATGAGATACAATGTTCCTTTTGACATACTCAAAACTACTAAATATTCGCGCACGCGCACATGCCCTTTGCCAAACTAAATAAAAGAAAATTTGACATCTCGATATAATTTGATAATTTGGCATGGACTAATAAGTTTATTTTCAAATGACTACACAGATCACAGCAGGTATTAAGGTATCCGTAGATGTTGTTTATCAGCCAGAATATTCAAATCCAGAAAAGCTGCATTTTATGTTCTCCTATCAAATTACGATTGAGAACCTAAGTGATTATACGATCCAACTGATAAGTAGACATTGGGATATTTTTGACTCGAATGGCGAGTACAAAAGTGTTGACGGAGAGGGTGTTGTAGGCGAGCAGCCGGTGCTATCGCCAGGTGCCGTACACCGTTATACATCGGGTTGCAACCTCAAGAGTGACATCGGATTTATGGAAGGATATTATGAAATGCTGAAGGAAGTCGATGGCAACTACTTTTTGGTAGACATCCCCAGATTTAATTTGATAGCTTCCTATAAGCTCAATTAAATCTCCGTACTTTGTAAATTAATATCGCGACAGCACTCTATATCGCGAATACCACAAATATTTACTTATTTTTGTGCTTGGAATAGTCTATCCTCGAAGAGCGGCTAGATAAGCATTTCAACATATATAATTTTGTCTATTGATCAGCATTAGAAATACAAAGTGCGTTTTCAATATAAAATTATATAATACATTGATTTTCAAAATATTAAAAAAGTGAGTATACTATCAACGGAACAGCTGGGGCATTCCTACAACGATAAATGGCTTTTTAGAAATCTGCATTTTGGCCTTCAAAAAGGAGATAGAGTAGCCTTGGTCGGAATAAACGGTACGGGTAAATCAACTTTACTAAAAATATTAGCAGAAGTGGAATCGCCCACTGCGGGAAAGGTTGTTAAAGAGCGAGGCCTGAAGGTTGGCTTTTTGAACCAAGAGCCAAATTTTGACGGATTGAAGACTGTCAATGACTTTATCTACAGCGCAGACAACGAGCAGCAGCAACTGATCAGGGACTATGAAGAGCTTCTTGCTTCTGAAGATATAGATCACGATAGGCTAGCCGAACTAACGGATAAACTTTCGGCTTTAGAGGCTTGGGAATATGAATACAATATAAAAACGATCTTAAATCGGCTACATATATCTAATTTCGAACAGAACATACATGAGTTATCTGGCGGACAAAAGAAACGGCTCTCGTTAGCTAAACTGTTAATCGACGAACCGGATGTTTATATTCTCGATGAGCCCACCAACCATTTGGATATAGAAACCATCGAGTGGCTAGAGAAATTACTTACCACAGGTAACAAAACAGTTTTACTGGTAACGCATGATAGATATTTTTTAGATAATGTGTGCAACGAGATCCGCGAACTGGACAGAGGAGAGGTATATTTATACAAAGGAAACTATACGTATTTCTTGGAGAAGAAGGCGGAACGAGAAACTATAGATGTAGCGATGGCTGATAAGGCGCGCAACTTACTCAAGAAAGAATTGGAATGGATGCGTAGGCAACCGCAGGCTCGCGGTACAAAGTCTAAAGCGCGTATCGAAGCTTACTATGATCTGGAAGAAAAATCTAAAGGTCCGCGTAAAAACGATAGCGTCCAGCTTTCCGTTAAAGTGTCGCGTCAGGGTTCTAAAATAATCGAAATTGAAAACCTAGGCAAGTCATACAACGGAAAAACCATTATCAGCGAGTTTAGCTATACTTTCAAAAAGGGAGACCGTATAGGTTTAGCGGGAAAGAACGGAACTGGAAAGACTACATTTTTGAATCTATTAACCGAACAAGTGTCGCCAGATACCGGCACGGTAGACGTCGGAGAAACTACGGTGTTCGGCTACTATCAGCAAGGTGGACTAGAGTTCAAAGATACAGATAAAGTTCTCGACGTTGTAAAAAATGTAGCGGAATATATATCCATGGCGAATGGAGATAATCTAACCGCTTCACAACTGTTAACCTTATTTTTATTTCCGCCAGAGAAGCAATTTAATTTAGTTAGCAAATTGAGTGGGGGAGAGAAGAAGAGACTTCAATTGATGCGTGTATTAATGAAAAGTCCGAACTTCCTTATTCTCGATGAGCCATCCAACGATCTAGATATAGATACATTAAACGTACTAGAAGAATTTTTAGATAATTACCCCGGCATCCTTATACTCGTATCTCACGATCGTTATCTCATTGACAGGTTAAGCGAGCAACTTTTTATCTTCGAAGGAGAAGGCCACATTCGTATATACAACGGTAACTACGCAGACCATAAAGCAGAAGAAGAGTTAAAGGCAAAAGCACAGAAAGACAAAGCAACTATCAAAGAAGTAGTCCCACAAAAAAATCTGACTACGGATAAGAGAAAGCTATCCTACAAAGAAATCAAAGAGTACGAAACCTTGGAAAAGGAAATAGAGGAGATGGAGCAATCGATCGCCGATAAACAAAAAGAGATGAACGAAACGACTGCTTACGACAAATTGCAAGAGCAGGCGGAGGGCATAGAACAATTAAAAGTAGCGCTGGATAAAAAATCCGAGCGCTGGATGGAATTGGCAGAATTTATATAATACGTTCCACGTGAAACAATATCTTTTATTTATAAAATTTAATCTTGTTCCACGTGAAACACATTTAGATAATCATGTTTAAAAAATACAATGTTATAGTAGTAGGGGCAGGCCACGCAGGATGTGAAGCAGCAGCAGCAGCAGCGAACCTTGGTTCATCGGTGTTATTGATCACGATGAATATGGGTGTTATCGCGCAGATGAGCTGCAACCCAGCAGTAGGCGGTGTAGCTAAAGGTCAAATAGTTCGTGAGATAGACGCTATGGGTGGATACACTGGAGTCATAGCTGATAAATCCACAATCCAATTTAGAATGCTTAACCGATCAAAAGGACCAGCGATGTGGAGTCCACGTACGCAAAATGACCGCATGCGCTTCGCTGAAGAATGGCGATTGACTTTAGAGTCATTAGCCAATGTCGATATGTGGCAGGATACCGTAAAAGAAGTTATCGTCGAAAATGGTCAGGCTAAAGGAGTAATTACATCATTAGGAATTCGTATTGAAGCTGATGCCGTTGTATTGACAAACGGCACCTTCCTAAATGGCTTAATACATATCGGAGAGAAAAAGATTGGTGGCGGCCGAACTGGCGAAAAGGCTGCAACAGGACTGACGGAACAACTCGTAAGTTTAGGCTTCGAAGCAGGGCGAATGAAAACCGGAACGCCACCACGTATAGATGGACGCTCATTGAACTACTCACTAATGGAAGAGCAGTGGGGAGATGAAAAAAGAGGACGCTTTTCTTATACCGATGTAGAGATACCAACTGAACAACGCTGTTGCTGGATAACCTATACCAATGACAAAGTGCACGAAGTATTGAAAACTGGCTTTGCCCGCTCTCCGATGTTTACGGGCAGAATAAAAGGTCTTGGTCCTCGATACTGTCCTTCGATAGAAGATAAAATAAATCGATTTGCAGAAAGGGACAGACACCAAATATTTGTGGAACCAGAGGGCTTTAAAACTGTAGAAATTTATGTCAATGGATTTTCTACGTCGCTTCCAGAAGATGTGCAATTGAAAGCTTTACAATTGATACCAGGTTTTGAAAATGCAAAAATGTATAGGCCTGGTTACGCCATAGAATATGATTATTTTCCACCAATGCAATTAGACTTGACTTTGGAAACACAACGCGTGAAGCATCTATTTTTCGCAGGTCAAATCAATGGTACTACAGGATACGAAGAAGCCGCAGCACAAGGATTTGTTGCCGGTGTTAACGCACATCAGCGTGTGAACGATCTCCATGAATTGATACTTAAACGTTCCGAATCATATATTGGGGTGCTGATTGACGATCTTGTCACCAAAGGTACGGAGGAACCTTACCGCATGTTCACCTCGCGAGCTGAGCACCGACTCCTACTTCGACAAGACAATGCCGATATCAGACTCACTCCAATAGCATACAAATTGGGATTAGTGGGGGAGGAGCGCTTAGCCAAGGTAAATCAAAAAATTGAAAACTCAGATAGCATCGTCAACTACATGAGACAGCATAGTGTAGAAGTCGATCAGATAAATCCTATTTTGCAAGAAGCTGGATCAAGCGCAGTAGTTCAAAAATCGAGGTTGTTCAACATATTAAGTAGGCCACAGGTCAATATCGTTGATCTTTCGAGAGCTGATGATGAATTTCAAAAATTCCTTTCAAAATTTGACGAAGAAACCATTGAGCAAGCAGAGATAAAAGTAAAGTATGAAAGTTACTTTGAGAAAGAAATGGAGATTGTCAATAAAATGAAAAAGATGGAAGATAAAGAAATCAATCCGGATTTCGATTATAAATCGCTAAACTCTCTTTCTATCGAAGCGCGAGAAAAATTATTAAAAGTAAAACCGCGTACATTAGGTCAAGCTTCGCGAATATCTGGAGTATCGCCTTCCGATATCAGTGTTTTAATGGTACACATGAGTTAAATAATTGATAATCAATAACTTGAATAAAAATTAAAAAACTTAAAATAAAGCCTTCTAAGCGACTATTTTATAATTTATGACACAGTACTCCAAAAAAGAGAAAAATGGCTTAAAAAGCCTTAAAATACGTAAATCACAAAATATAGCACTTGCAGGCTTTATTTTATTACTGTTATTGACATTCAGCCGCTGTGCCAATGTACAGAGACCTTCTGGTGGGCCTAAAGATTCGCTCCCACCTAAAGTGTTAAATGAATCACCAACTAACTTCGGCATCAACTTCAAGGATAAGGAGATCGTATTAACATTCGACGAGTATATCAAACTAAATAATCAATTTAAAGAATTTAGCATAAGCCCTGATCTTGACGAACAGCCGCTGTTTAAAGTTCGCAAGAAAAACTTAGTTATACAGCTGCCCGACTCACTAGAGAAAAATACCACCTATACCATCAACTTCGGAAAAGGCTTAGTTGATTATAATGAAGGTAATGCTTTACTGAACTACAATTATGTTTTTGCAACAGGGGCAGAACTTGACTCTCTATCAATCAGCGGATCTGTAAAAAATGGATTTACGAAAGCTTTCGACATGAAGAAGGACGAAAACATCAAAGTTCTACTTATCCCGACCAGTCAAGACAGTATTTTTGGAAAGAGGAAAGCGAACATATTCACCAATGTCGATACATCAGGTAACTTCAAATTCAATAATCTAAGAGAAAATACATACCGAATATATGCGCTTAAAGAGCAAAATAACGATAGAATATTCAATGGAAATGATGAATGGATAGGCTTCCTAAATGACAGTATTGTGCTCAGCAAAGATACTACGGGAATCAAATTAGAGATAACTAAAGCCTATCCAAAGGACTTTCGTACATTAGAAAAGAAAATAGAGCAAACAGGCAATATACTACTGACATTTAATAAACCTGTAGAAAACCCCACATTACGGATATTGCATCCAACAGAATTAGATGCTTCAAAAATTATACGTTATAGTCTCCAAAATGACTCGGCTAGAATTTTCTTCAGCCCAACTGAACTAGATTCCATTAAGCTCAACTTGCAAAGTGGCAATGCAATCAACGATACGATACTAATTCGAACAGGCAGAAATGTTAAATTCGATAGAGAAATAAAGCCTATATTGAACATTACCAATAAAGTAGACCGCACCAGCCATATCAAATTGACAAGCCTTACCCCATTAGCGAATGTCGACAAAGCGAAAATAATGGTTTATGAAGATTCTGTTTCACGTAGAAATTTTCAATTACAACAAGATAGCGTAAACCTAAACCTTTATCATATACGGTTTAATTGGCGCGCCAAACGTAACTATGAGTTCGTTATCCAGGAAGGTGCATTAAAAAGTCCTTTTGATGACACCAATAAAGAATCTAAAACACAATTTACGTTTGACGAATCAGACAACTATGGTAATATCAGCTTCGCTATAAATGGCACTGACTCCACTATGCAGTATATAGTGGAACTTATTGATGAACAAAAAGAAAAGATACACGATAGCCGTTTATTGGATCTAAGTACCAACAAAATAATATACGACAAGTTTCCTGGCGGAAAATATACCTTGCGTATTATCTATGATGCAAATAAAAACGGTAAATGGGATCCAGCTGACGTATATGCTAAAAAACAGGCTGAAAACATCTGGTATTTGGAAAAGACCTTTACCATAAGAGCCAACTGGGATCAAAACGAAACGATCACGTTACCAAAACCTTAAGGCATAAACTAAAAAGCTATTCCGGCTTCAACCAAGAACTGTAGAGCACGTAGTTATGCGGCAACTGCTTCAACATAGCTAATTGCTCTTCAGTCAATGGTTTAATTTTCTTTGCAGGTACACCAGCATATAGAAATCCACTTTCCAACACACTATCTTCCAATACAACAGCGCCAGCAGCTATAATTACATTCGACTGCACAACAGCTCGATCCATAACAATAGCCCCCATCCCTATTAAAACATAGTCGTGAACCACACAACCGTGAACGATAGCCTGATGACCGACATTGACATAACTACCTATGTCCGTGCCATTCTTCAAATACGTGCAATGCACGACTACGCCGTCCTGAATATTCGTATAATCACCAATCTTAATATAATTCACGTCTCCACGAACTACAGCGTTGAACCATATAGAGCAATGATTTCCGATAGTGACATCGCCCACCAGCGTCGCATTATCAGCGATATATACTTCTTCGCCAATAAGGGGCGAAATTCCTTTAATAGGTAGAATTGTCGGCATAATTATAGTATGGTATCATGTAAACTGTCTGACTTTTGCGGATAATCCGTCGTAAAATGTAAACCTCTACTTTCCTTACGCTGCATCGCCGATTTAACGATCAAATAGGCTACCTGAATAACATTGCGCAATTCACACAACTTAACAGACAACTTCGTTCCCTTATAAAAATCCTCTGTTTCCTCGTGTAAAAAACCTAATCTGCGCATAGCACGATCCAAGCGGAAATCAGAACGCACTATCCCTACATAGTCACTCATTAATTTCTGCGTTTCCCGAAGATTGTGCGTTACCAAAATCTCCTCATTAAGTGAAGCAACTTTCGATTCATCCCAATCGGGGATACTTTCATCATAAGATAAATTCGGAAAAATAGCCTTAGCATCCTCAAAAATACGATGCGCATACACTACCGCCTCTAAGAGCGAATTAGAAGCTAATCTATTAGCTCCGTGTAAACCAGTGGAAGAACACTCACCGCAGGCATAGAGACGTTGTATAGACGTTTTACCCACCTCATCGACCTGTACACCTCCACAAATATAATGTGCAGCTGGGGTCACCGGAATATAATCCTTAGTCATGTCTAATCCAATGGAAAGGCATTTCTCATAAATATTCGGAAAATGAGCCAATATATCTGCTTTCTTTCTATGCGTAATGTCCAAATACACAAAATCCAAACCAGATTTCTTCATTTCATTGTCGATTGCTCTAGCCACGATATCCCGTGATGCCAATGAACCTCGGGAGTCATATTCCTCCATAAAAGAAACACCATCCACGCGCCGCAAAATACCGCCAAAGCCCCTAACAGCTTCTGATATCAAAAATGCTGGCGACTCTTTCGGATTGTAAAGTGAGGTGGGATGAAACTGAATAAATTCCATATTACGTACTTTCCCTTTCGCCCGGTAAACCATAGCAATTCCATCGCCTGTAGCTATCGTAGGATTCGTTGTACTTGCATAAACATGGCCCGCGCCGCCAGACGCCATTAAAGTCACCCTACTAAGAAATGTCTCTATTCTACTCGTCCGTGTATCCAAAGCATATAGACCGTAACAGGTAATATCTGGAGTACCTTTATCCACATGTACGCCCTTATGGTGCTGAGTAATGAGATCAACTGCAAAATAATGTGTCAACATCTCGATATTTGGGTGAGCATGCACTTGTTCCAACAATGCCCGCTCTATTTCATAACCGGTAATATCCTTGTAATGGAGGATGCGATGCTTGGAATGTCCACCTTCGCGGGCTAAGTCGTAGTGCCCCTCATCGACCTTATCGAAATTTGTACCATAATCAATAAGCTCCTTAATACGCTCTGGAGCTTCTTTCACAACGTTTTCCACAATTTGTGGATGGCATAAACCATCGCCAGCAACCTCAGTATCAACGATATGCTTCTCAAAGCTATCAGACTTATCCACAACTGCCGCTACTCCACCCTGCGCATACTTAGTATTAGACTCATCTTCATTAGATTTCGTGATAATCAACACTTTACCTAAGGATGCAGCTTTCAAAGCGAAACTCAATCCTGCTATTCCCGAGCCAATAATTAAAAAATCCACCTTTCTATGTGCCATATCCGTAATTAACCGTGCGCTGTATCTGAATTAGAAGAAACAAATTAACAAAATATGTGGAAAACCTGTACATAAACCGTTAACTAAAATTGAAAACTTTTAAAGTTTCCACAGCTGCACCCAAAAGCTAACATTTACCGTCTGAAAATTAAGAGAAAATGAAGCAGATATTAACAAATTGTGAACAGTAAAAAATCAACAGTAAAATATGGAAAGAGAAAAACTGAAAAAATCACAGAATTGAAAATCAGTACTTAAGCGATTGAAAACTGTGGATAAATTGTTGATAACACGAAAAAACTCACTAATCAAAAAATAAATTCCAGCAATTATCCTCATTTTCCACAGACTAATAAACAACAAGATTCTTTCTTTAAAAAAACATTATCATTTATTGGAAAAAGGGAATGTGGATTTCGTTTCATTTTCTTTGTTTACTTTTGTAGAGTCGCTTAGTCAAACAAAGTGCACATCAAATTGTAGAGAAGAACGATAAATGGACACAACCTTCGAAAAAGATCTGGAGGCCAAAGGTTATATCGATGAGCCGGTAGATCCTACACTAGATCTTGTTGCTGAAATACAGCGACTTAAGAAAGAAAAGAATGCCGTTATCTTGGCGCATTATTACCAAGATGCTGAAATTCAAGATATTGCAGACTATATAGGGGATAGTTTGGGCTTATCTCAACAAGCGGCAAAGACCGATGCTGAGGTCATAGTTTTTGCTGGAGTTCATTTTATGGCAGAGACAGCAAAAATATTATCTCCGTCGAAAAAAGTACTGTTACCTGATTTAAAAGCGGGATGTTCGCTTTCGGATAGCTGTCCACCGCATTTATTTGCAAAATTTAAAGAGCAGTATCCTGATCATTTGGTGATTACATACGTAAACTGTACAGCAGAACTCAAAGCTTTGTCAGATATCGTGTGTACCTCAAGCAATGCAGTGGAGATTGTGGAAAGCTTGCCGAAGGATCAAAAGATAATTTTCGGTCCTGATCGTAACCTTGGCGACTATGTCAAAAAGAAAACAGGGCGCGATTTAGTTCTTTGGAACGGCGCTTGTATGGTACACGAGATTTTTTCGCAGGATAAAATCGTTGATCTACGGAGTCAATTTCCGCAAGCTAAGTTTATAGCGCATCCCGAATGTGAGGAACATATCCTAAGCCAAGCCGACTATATCGGTTCTACTTCAGGGATGTTGAAATACACTATTGAAAATCCGGCGCAGCAATTTATCGTAGCCACAGAATCAGGGATCTTGCACCAGATGCAAAAAGCCAGTCCGACAAAAACATTTATTCCGGCACCGCCAAATAATGTGTGTGCTTGTAACGACTGTCCACATATGAAATTGAATACACTGGAGAAACTGTATAATTGCTTATATTACGAACTTCCTGAAGTTGATCTACCGGCAGATGTGGTGGTGAGGGCTAGAAAACCTATCGAGCGCATGTTGGAGATTTCGGAACGTTTCGGTTTATAGGGCTAATATGGGATTGGAGAAAGTTAAGTTTACGCCGCTGATAACGCTTCGTCATCGTGGAGTATAGCTTTAACTTTTTTATATTTTACTTTTTAATTTTAAATGGATGTTTGATAACAAAGAACGAACAGATATTAGCGAATTGGGTGAATTCGGCTTGATCGATTATCTGACAAAGGCTGTGGAAGTCAACGAACCCTCTACGATAAAAGGAATAGGCGATGATGCTGCTGTGCTTGATTTTTCCAATAAACAGACACTCATTTCCACCGATCTTTTGTTGGAGGGCATACATTTTGACTTACGCTATGTGCCACTTAAACATTTGGGTTATAAGGCTGTTCAGGTTAATCTCAGCGATATCTATGCCATGAACGGTATTGCTTCGCAGATTACTTTTTCTATTGGACTATCTTCTAAATTTCCTTTGGAGGCAGTGGAGGAGATTTATGAAGGAGCATTGATTGCCTGTAAAAAATTTAATGTGGATCTTATTGGTGGCGATACCTCTGCTTCAGCACAAGGTTTAGTTATTTCTGTAACCAGTATTGGTCATGCCGATAAAGACAAAGTTGTTTATCGTTCCGGTGCGAAAGAAGGCGATTTACTTTGCGTAAGCGGCGATCTGGGTGGGGCTTATGTTGGTTTACAACTGTTAGAGCGTGAGAAGCAGATATTCTTAGAAAACCCTAACATTCAACCAGATCTGGAAGGTAAGGATTATATTGTAGAAAGACAGTTGAAGCCTGAGGCGCGTAAAGATGTGGTGGAACTCTTCGAAACATATGGTATACAACCACATGCTATGATTGATGTATCGGACGGGTTGGCTTCTGAAATTTTACACATCTGTAAAGCTTCTAAGGTAGGTTGTAAATTGTATGAAGAAAAGATCCCAGTCGATCCGATGACTTATGAGACAGCTCGTGAGTTTGGGCTCGACCCAACGGTATGTGCGCTTAGTGGTGGCGAAGACTACGAACTACTATTTACGGTTCCGCAGGACCAGTATGATAAAGTGAAAAATCAGTTAGATATTTCTATCATTGGATATATTACTGAAGAAGCTGCAGGTTACGAAATGGTATCAAAATCTGGTCACGTACACAGCTTAAAGGCACAGGGATGGAATGCTTTTAAGTCAGACAGTACAGATAAAGCTTAAACCTGTGAAGGTAATTATTTAGAAGGCGCTCGATTGATATTTGCAATTGAGCGCTTTTTTTTCCAATAGCAACTAAACCGAAACCTACCTGATACTTATTTTTTTTTACTACTTTAGCTGTGTAAACCATTTGTAAACGCGATGAAAAATCCGCTTTGGCGTCCTTCGAGACAGTATCAGGAATCTTCCGTTCTATTTGATTTTCAGGATTATGTACGGAGTTTTTTGTCCTACGATATACAAAACTATGATGATATCTATTCATGGTCTGTCGAGCAATTAGAAGAATTTTGGGAAGTATTATTACAGTACTTTGATATCAGCTATAGTGGCGATTATCAACAGGTGCTAAACTGGGATAATAGTTCAACAGATTTCACGGAGGTAAAATGGTTTGAAGGGATTTCACTGAACTATGCAGCTCATATTTTTAAAGGTAGGCGGGCAGCTGATATAGCTTTGTATTACACCGATGAAAAGTATAATTATCAAGAATTAAGCTGGTCCGGTCTTCGTAATAAAGTATCTGTACTGCAGCAATATTTAATTGATCAGGGCGTGCAACGTGGCGATCGTGTGGTCGCAGTATTAACTAATAGCATCGAAGCAATAGCGATTTTTTTAGCCGTAAATTCCATCGGTGCGATTTGGTCCTGTTGTTCACCGGATTTTGGAGATAAGAGTATCGTAGAACGCTTTTCTCTAGTATCGCCCAAGCTGCTTTTCATAGAAATGAATTACCGCTACAACGGTAAGGATTATTCGAAAGAGAACACCTTGAAAGCTATTAAAGAGGGAGTTTTCACTCTAACGGAATGTATGCAAGTTGATAGTCCTACATGGCAGAAGCTGTTTGAAAGCTACAGGCCAACGGATTTAGTATTTACGGAGGTACCATTTGACTTTCCCATTTGGATACTATACTCATCGGGGACAACTGGGAAGCCCAAAGCTATAACGCATCGTTCGGGAGGAAACCTTATTGAACATTTCAAGGCGTTAGCAATCCACCAAAATGTGCAAGCTGGAGAGAAATTTTTGTGGTACACAACGACCGGTTGGATGATGTGGAACTATGCGCTTTCGAGCCTGTTATGCGGAGCCAGTCTTTGCCTGTTCAATGGTGCTATTTCCTACAATAATCATATAAACTTTTGGGACTTTGTAAAACGTGTCAAGGTGGATCATCTCGGAGCCGGTGCGTCCTATTTTTCTGCCATACATGATCTCCAAATAGATGGTTACCAGCCAAAGGTGATTGGTTCTACAGGGTCGCCATTACCGGAAGCTACTTTTGAAAATCTGCAGGCTAAATTTCCGAATGCCCAAATTATTTCCTTGAGTGGTGGAACAGATGTGTGTAGTGCCTTTCTTTCCGGATGTCCATTACTTCCGGTTTATGCGGGCAGAATCCAATGTAGGACATTAGGATCTGCGATTGTAGCGTTAAATGAAGAAGGGGAAGAAGTGTACGATGAGGTGGGAGAGCTTATAATAGAAAAACCGATGCCCTCTATGCCGGTATTTTTTTGGAATGACCCAGGTCATGTAAAATATAGGGAAAGTTATTTCGCCGCACGGCCAGGCCTATGGAGTCATGGCGACTGGATAGCTATTGAAGAGACGGGAGCAATTATGATGTACGGTCGATCGGATGCCACACTAAACCGCGGAGGTGTACGTATTGGCACAGCAGAGATATATAATGCCGTGCAAACGGTGGATCATATCTTGGACAGTCTTGTCATTAGCACGGATGAATCAGATGGTAGCTCGCTGATGTTGCTGTTTTTACAAATGGAAGACGGATATCAGGTAGCGGATATAGCGCAATCGCTGAAAGATGCTATTCGCACGCAATACAGTCCGAGGCATGTACCCGATCTTCTTTTTAAGGTACCCGATATACCCTATACCTTGAGTGGAAAAAAAATGGAAATACCTATCAAGAAGATTTTTTCGGGCAAAGAGCTATCAGCGGTCGCTTCGCGAGACGTGGTACGCAACCCTGATAGCTTGGCAGCGTTTAAAAACATCTATGATGAGATGGTAAACGGTTAATTGAATATATCTAACATGTAGTATTTTCTGTCTTTAAACCTGTATAACACCTACGTTATATCTTGGTATATCGGGGTTATGGTTAGCAGCTTCTATCCCTAGGGAGATAATCGACCTTGTTTCACGTGGATCGATCACACCGTCTACCCACAATCGAGCAGCAGCATAATAAGGGCTAAGTTGTTCATTATATTGCTGTTCTATGTCTTCTAAACGTTTTTTTCGCGCTTCTTCGTCTAGGTTGATGCCTTTGTTTTTCATCGTTGCTTCATCAATTTGCAGCAGTGTTTTGCCCGCAGAGGCACCGCTCATCACCGCCATCTGCGCGGTGGGCCATGCATAGATCAATCTCGGATCGTAGGCTTTTCCACACATAGCGTAGTTTCCGGCGCCATAGCTGTTTCCCGCAATGAACGTAAACTTCGGAACAACAGAATTGGCCATCGCATTGACCATCTTTGCGCCGTCTTTGATAATGCCCCCGTGCTCCGATCGAGAAC
This sequence comes from Sphingobacterium bambusae, assembly GCF_033955345.1. Taxonomy (NCBI): domain Bacteria; kingdom Pseudomonadati; phylum Bacteroidota; class Sphingobacteriia; order Sphingobacteriales; family Sphingobacteriaceae; genus Sphingobacterium; species Sphingobacterium bambusae. The sequence goes on along the minus strand of NZ_CP138332.1, from coordinate 2,790,754 downwards.
CTACCATAAAGCCCGTAACATCTTGCAGAAATACCAATGGGATGCGCTGCTGGTTACAATTCATAATAAATCGCGCTGCCTTATCTGCAGAATCGGAATAGATAACGCCCCCCATTTGCATTTCATTTGCGTTTCCAGCTTTCTTGGCTTTCACAACTTCTCGCTGGTTAGCCACAATACCTACGGCCCATCCGTCAATACGTGCCAAACTACAGATTATGGTTTTCCCGTAATCGGTCTTATATTCTTCCATAGATCCAGCATCCACCAAGGCTTTAATAATCTCTCGCATATCGTAAGCTTTCAATCGGTCTGTCGGCAGATAGGACGGAATGAAATCTGCTCCGTGTGCAGGAGCTATAGCATCAATTCGGGAAAAATTGGCTTTCGGACGATCACCAAATTTATCAACGATATGGCGAATAGCTGTCAAACAGCTTTCATCATCGGGGTATTTATTGTCTGTCACGCCGGATATCTCACAATGGGTATGGGCGCCGCCAAGCGTTTCATTGTCTATAACTTCACCAATGGAAGATTTTACCAAATAAGATCCTGCTAGAAAAACGGATCCTGTTCCTTCCACAATTAGTGCGTAATCCGACATGATCGGTAAATAAGCCCCTCCGGCAACACAAGAACCCATTATCGCTGAGATTTGGGGGATACCCATGGATGATAGCTTGGCATTATTGCGGAAAACGCGACCGAAATGCTCCTTGTCTGGGAAGATTTCTTCTTGCATAGGTAGATAAACACCGGCAGAATCTACCAAATAGATGATCGGTAGATTGTTTTCCATGGCCACTTCCTGTGCCCGCAGCGTTTTCTTTGCCGTAATGGGAAACCAAGCGCCGGCTTTGACGGTCGCATCATTGGATACAACCACACACAATCGACCTGAAATGTAACCCATAACCACGGCAACGCCCGCATTCGGACAGCCCCCGTGTTCGGTATAAAGATCATCCCCAGCAAACCTACCTATTTCTACATAGGTCTTGCCCGGATCAAGTAAAGTAAATACACGTTCCCAAGCGGTTAGCTTTCCTTTCTCTTTATGTTTCTGTATTTTATCTGGACCACCGCCCAGATGAAGTTTCTCTATTTTGCTCTTCAGCAGTTGTAATAATTCCAGCATATTTGGTTATTTTTTAAGAAATTATCAATTTACAAAAGGTTCATATGAATTGAATTACTAAAATTTTAAAATATGAATTTTATTTTATATTTTTCGTAAATCCAGTATAAACTTACAAAATATTATGTTACGTATCTACGAAAATGAACAATTAGCTTTGGTACGGGAAAGTGCCAAACAATTTGCACGCGATTTTATTAAACCCCACGTCATGGATTGGGATGAACGGCAACATTTTCCTGTTGAGCTGTTTAAGAAACTAGGAGAATACGGCTTTATGGGGGCTATCGTGCCAGAACAATATAATGGTGCAGGGCTCGGCTACCAAGAATACATCACTATTTTGGATGAGATTTCCCAAGTCTGCGGGTCTATTGGTTTGTCTGTAGCGGCGCATAACTCCTTATGTACCAATCATATTTTGTCATTTGCGAACGAAGCACAAAAACAGAAATATCTGCCCAAATTGGCTACTGCAGAATGGATTGGTGCTTGGGGGCTGACGGAGACGGGATCCGGATCTGACGCTGGTGGTTTATCCACGACGGCTGTAAAAGAGGGCGAATACTACATTATTAATGGTTCCAAAACTTTCATTACCCATGCCATCAGTGGTGATGTGGCCGTCGTAATGGTGCGGACAGGCGCCAAAGGGGATAAGAAAGGCGTAACGGCTTTTATCATAGAGAAAGGTACACCGGGGTTTTCAGCAGGAAAGAAGCTCGATAAACTAGGGATGCGTGCCTCGGAAACAGCGAGTTTATTTTTTGATAACTGTAAGGTACACCAAGATCAGGTTATTGGCGAGGAAGGGGATGGATTTGTGCAGGCCTTAAAATTGTTGGATGGCGGACGTATTTCTATCGCTGCGCTATCCTTGGGTATTGCTCGTGGTGCCTATCTTTCGGCTTTACGCTATGCCAACGAACGCGAACAGTTCAATCAAAAGATCTATGATTTTCAGGCGGTAGGCTTTAGCATTGCTGATCTAGCAACAAAAATAGAAGCGTCGGAACTGTTGGTGCGCCAAGCGGGACAGCTGAAAGATGAGGGTAAGAAAGTCACTAAGGAAAGTGCTATGGCCAAATTGTACGCTTCTGAAGTAGCGGTGGAAGTGGCCAACGAAAGTGTGCAGATACATGGCGGATATGGCTTCACAAAAGATTATCCGGCAGAGAAATATTTCCGCGATGCCAAATTATGTACCATTGGCGAAGGCACTAGTGCCATTCAAAAAATGGTTATATCCAGAGAGATTAGAAAAGATGCATAAACAGACCTTAATTTCCTTGGTAGATTGTCCGCGGGATGCCATACAGGGAATAAAAAAGATTATTCCAACCGCGGATAAGATAAGCTATATAAATGGCCTGCTGCAAAGTGGCCTATTTGACTATATTGATTTTGGAAGTTTTGTATCGCCCAAAGCGGTGCCACAATTGGCAGATACGGGCTTGGTGCTCGAAGGATTGGAAAGCAAAGGGGCTAGTAAGTTGATCGCCATTATAGCCAACGAAAGGGGAGCGGAACTTGGACGTGCATATAGGCAGATAGATTATCTTGGTTATCCTTTTTCAGTATCGGATACTTTTCAGCAGCGGAATACCAATCGCAGCAGTGTGGAAGCGTTTTCGGCTATTCAAACATCTCAGGCTATATTATCCGATGAAACCTCGCCTGAATTGATGGTATATATGTCCATGGCATTTGGTAATCCTTATGGAGACCATTGGCATCCGGAGATGGTGGGCGAGTGGATGGATAAGCTAGTGACTATTGGTGTCCGAAAGTTTTCTATTGCCGACACGACGTCCGCGGCTACGCCGGATGCTATTGAAAAGCTATGCTCCGTGTTGTATGATAGTTTCCCAAAAGTAGAAATGAGCGTTCATCTGCATAGTAGACCGGAAACGGCCCTAGCTAAGGTAGAGGCGGCGTTTACAGCCGGATGTCGTATATTTGAAGGAGCTGTAATGGGCTATGGTGGATGTCCATTTGCACAGGATGAGCTTGTCGGAAATATATCGAGTGAATTGCTTTTGAAAAGGTTTCGGCCGCAGGCGGAAGGAAGCATCGATCAGCTAACAGAGAATTTTAGAAAATTGATCAGCCATGCAGTATAATTTTATTCGGGTAGAAAACGAAGGCTTTACGTGTAATCTTACCTTAGCGCGTGCCGAAAAGAGAAATGCGTTTACACCGACGATGGTAAATGAGATTGCACATGCCTTGGCTATCGCGCATGCAGACCCTGCTATAAAGCTGCTAATATTGCGCGCCGAAGGCCCTGTCTTTTGCGCAGGTATGGATCTTAAAACCTTTCGCGATCCGCTATTGGATATAACTAATCCGCATATAGAAAATAGTGATCTCTCGCTGGGCGAGGTTATGGAACGTTTTCATAAACCTAGCATAGCGGTTGTTGAAGGAGACGTCATAGCTGGAGCTTTCCTCCTTATATTAGGATGTACTTATGTACTGTCTGCAGCTTCAGTACGCTTTAGATTGCCGGAAATAGAACTGGGAATATTTCCTTTTCAGGTGATGGCTAGCTTAATGAAAGTGATGCCCGAAAAGAAGATGCTGCAAATGTGTTTGGATAGCAGTTATTTTGATGTGAACAAAGCTTTGGGCTTGAGAATTGTAGATGAAATTTTGGAGAAAGGTACCTTGGAGAGATATAAGCTATTATTCGCCGATAAGCCAACCGATGCTTTAAAGGCGGGGATTGCCGCCTGCAGGGCATTGCCGACTATAGCGGCAGCAGATAGATTTTCTTTCCTAAAAAAATGCCTTGAACAACTACGTGATGAAAAAAACTAGTTTAGATCAGCTCGTTTTTCTATCCAAAAATTATTGTAGCCCAAACCAACTTGGATTTCCAGTAATCGCTGTTGAAGCATTTCCAACATGGCCAAAAAATTATAGACAAACTGCACTTTGTTTTCAGAGTGCCGGCGCATCTGTTGGAAATCAAGTTTATTATTGATGTCTATAAGCTCGGCGAGGGCACGCTTTTGCTGCTCAATGGTGTATGGGTATTTCACGACGGTATGGGTAACCTCCTGAATGCGATGCTTGTAGCTAAACATTAGTTTTTCGTACACAACCATAAGCTTATAGAGATCAAAAGAATCCAGCTGTTCGTCGGTATTATCTTTCTTTCTCGCTATTTTATTGTCGCTAAGAATATTGCCTCGACTGTGTACACGGCCACGCTTTTCTTCTAGTAGGCGCATATCTTCACATATTTCCTTGAACTGCTTGTATAGAATAAGTTTCTGCGTAAGTTCTTTCTTGAGGTCTATTTCGTTTTCGGCATCGTCCAGCTCCGGACGCGGCAACAGCATCTTGGCCTTAATACGCATTAAGGTAGAAGCTACGAAGATAAACTCACTTGCTAGCTCGATATTGAGGGACTGCATCTTCTGGATAAAGTCCAAAAAGTCATCCGTTATCTTGGAAATAGGAATATCATGGATATTCAATTCATCCCGTTCGATAAAAAACAATAGAAGGTCAAAAGGCCCTTCAAATTGCTCCAATTTTATTTCGTAAGCTTCCGTCTGCATATTTTGACCAAAAATAAGTATTTGATAGCGAATATGTCGGCATAATTTTTGAATTAGCGACGCCAAGCTAAACTTTTATTTGGATTTATTGTTCTGTAGTTTAGCGAATAAGTTGTTAATTTGTAACTTATTTATAGACAAGAGAAGATATGCAAGTAGAGGCAGGTCCACTGTTACAGCAAATAAACTATCCCGACGATCTACGGAAGTTAAAACCCGCAGAACTGGAGAAGGTTTGCGATGAATTAAGGCAGTTTATCATTGATATCGTGTCGGTAAATGGTGGGCATTTTGCGGCCAGTTTAGGGGTGGTCGAATTGACTGTTGCCCTACATTATGCACTCAATACGCCTTATGATCAGATTATTTTCGATGTGGGTCACCAAGCGTACGGCCATAAAATCCTGACCGGAAGACGTGAAGTATTTCATACCAACCGTGTTTTTGGTGGCTTATCTGGATTTCCTAAACGCGGAGAAAGCGACTACGATACCTTTGGTGTAGGCCACTCTTCTACGTCTATTTCTGCAGCATTGGGCATGGCCGTCGCTTCAGAATATAAAGGCGAAACCGATAGGCAGCATGTTGCCATTATCGGGGATGGTGCCTTGACCGGTGGTATGGCTTTCGAAGCGCTGAACCATGCCGGTATCGAGAAATCCAACCTTTTGGTTATATTGAATGATAACTGCATGTCCATTGATCCCAATGTAGGGGCAATGAAAGAATATTTGACTAGCATAACGACATCAAAAAGTTACAACAAATTTCGGGACGACCTCATTGCAGTGTTGGCCAAAATATCCAAGAACGGGCCTGATGCTTATGGATGGGCCAAAAAATTGGAACAAAGTATCAAGGGAACCTTGTTGAAAAATGCCAACCTGTTCGAGTCCTTGAATTTTAGGTATTTCGGTCCGGTAGATGGACATGATGTTGTGAAGCTCGCGAAGACGATAGAAGATCTAAAACATATTCCTGGCCCCAAGCTGTTGCATGCAGTAACCGTTAAAGGAAAAGGCTATGCGCTTGCCGAGAAAGATCAAACAAAATGGCATGCTCCAGGTTTGTTCGACAAGATAACAGGAGAGATTAAGAAAAGTGTAGTTGATAAACCTCAGCCACCAAAATACCAAGATGTTTTTGGACATACCTTGGTGGAACTTGCAGAAAGCAATACCAAGATTATGGGTATCACGCCGGCAATGCCCTCAGGTTCTTCCATGAATATCATGATGAAGGCGATGCCCAATAGAGCTTTTGACGTAGGTATTGCTGAACAGCACGCCGTTACATTTAGTGCAGGCCTCGCTACACAGGGAATGGTTCCGTTTTGTAATATCTATTCCTCTTTTATGCAACGCGCATATGATCAAGTGATCCACGATGTAGCTTTACAGAAGCTGAATGTGGTGCTCTGCTTGGACCGAGCAGGCCTTGTGGGTGCCGATGGGCCTACGCATCATGGAGCATACGATATAGCTTTCATGCGCTGTGTGCCTAACATGATCGTTTCTGCACCGATGAATGAGGAGGAATTGCGTAATCTGATGTATACTGCACAGTTGCCTGATAAAGGCCCTTTTGTAATACGGTATCCGCGTGGTAATGGGGTCATGTCCGATTGGAAACGTCCTTTTACGGAAATTGCGATCGGAAAGGGAAGGAAAATACACGATGGTGAGGAATTAGCGATACTCAGCTTTGGTGCGATTGGAAATGAAGTGGCTAAAGCTACACAGTTGCTTAATCAGGATGGTATATACCCAGCGCATTACGACCTTCGTTTTGCTAAACCGTTAGATGAGGAGCTCTTGCATGAAGTATTTAGTAAATACAGCAAAATAATTACGGTAGAGGATGGCGCGTTAATGGGCGGAATTGGATCGGCCGTATTGGAATTTATGGCTGACCATTGTTACAATGCGCAGGTTGTGCGTTTAGGAATAGCTGATGAAGTCGTTGAGCATGGTGAACAAGCAGAGCTTTGGAAATTGTGTGGATATGATGCTGTTTCTATCGTTACGGCCTCCAAGAGACTTGCGCCGTCTATCAAGACGGATGCAATGGTTTCCTAAACCACTGATAATAAAAATTTAAAAGGGAAAATTTAACAAATCTTCCCTTTTTTTTCGCGTTAAAAACCTGTATATTTAAAAACGAAGAGTAGTCAATAGTTTTCCACACAGGTTTGCGCTATTGTATATTTTAGCTTAAAAAATTGAAGGTTTCCCGACCGCGCGACGTTGGTGTTGAAAACTACTAAAAGGACGAATCTTTAGTAAAAAAATACCTCTAAAATAGACTTAAGTTGCTGATTTGTTGTGTGTTTACTATTTTTTAACATTTTAGTTTTTTAGCTCAAATTTTTTTGTCATCTTCGTCTTAAGTGAAAGTTTTAAACAATTTTTTTGTCAAATATTGGTTTTCAAGTTATTAACAATTTAAGAATGGAAAAAACGTGTACAAGTGTCTGGAATAGCTGTCTTCAAATCATAAAAGACAATATTCCTGCGCAAAGTTTCAAGACCTGGTTCGAGCCCGTGAAAGCGGTGGGTCTTAATGGAAACGTTTTAACTATTCAAGTGCCTTCTGTATTTTTCTACGAATGGTTGGAGGAACATTATGTCGGTATTCTACGCAAAACAATTAAAAAGTTTTTGGGTGAACAAGGACGTTTGGAGTACAACATCATCGTAGACAAATCATCTGCTAATACACCGTACACCACCAACATTCCGTCTAACGGCAATGGTGCGGAAGGTAAAAAGCAATCTATTCCTGTTCCTGTAGCTTTGAACAAGAATATCAAAAATCCTTTTGTTATTCCTGGATTGAAGAAATTACAGGTCGATCCGCAGCTTAATCATCATTACACCTTCGATAATTTTATTGAAGGGGAGTGTAACCGTTTGGCGCGTTCGGCAGGTTTTGCAGTAGCAAACAAACCTGGTGGAACGTCATTCAATCCTTTGATGATCTATGGCGATGTGGGATTGGGTAAAACTCACTTAGCGCAAGCTATCGGTAATGAAATCAAAAGAAATTTACCGGATAGGCTCGTGATTTATGTTTCTTGTGAGAAGTTTTGTCAGCAGTTCGTGGATTCCCTAAAGAATAACACGATCAACGATTTCGTAAACTTCTACCAAGCGATGGATGTTATTATTATGGACGATGTGCACAATTTTGCGGGTAAAGAGAAAACGCAAGACATCTTTTTCCACATCTTTAATCACCTACATCAATCGGGGAAACAAATCATCCTTACCTCGGATAAGGCCCCTAAAGACCTTTCCGGATTGGAGGAACGCTTATTGAGTCGTTTCAAATGGGGATTGTCGGCAGACATCCAGATCCCTGATTTGGAAACCAGAATGGCCATTTTGAAGAAAAAAATGTATTCCGATGGTATCGAACTGCCAGAAAATGTCATGGAATATGTTGCCACGCAAATTGACAACAGTGTACGCGAGCTCGAAGGCGCAATGGTTTCACTTTTAGCGCAGTCTACCTTAAATAGAAAGGAAATCGATTTAAATCTGGCTAAATCTATGTTGAAAAACTTTGTGAAGAACACACACAAAGAGATTTCCATGGAATATATCCAAAAATTGGTTTGCGAGTATTTTGAGGTACCTGTAGAAATGGTGAAATCTAAAGTGCGTAAGCGAGAAATCGTGCAAGCACGTCAAATTTCCATGTATCTGGCGAAGAACCACACCAAGTCTTCGTTGAAATCTATTGGAAGCTTCTTTGGTGGCCGCGATCATTCCACCGTGATCTATGCCTGCCAAACAGTAGAAGATTTGATAGAGACCGACAAGAAATTTAAAACTTATGTACAAGATATACAGAAGAAGCTAAAAACTTCCTAAAGGTATTTTGTGTAATTTTTGAATGTGAAAATGCGAAGCTTTAAATAGCTTCGCATTTTCTGTTTACCTATATTCCTGTTACTAAGAATTGCTGTCTAATGATCTATTGACAAGCAATAGTACAATTAAATCCTTCGGAAGTCTTCTTATTAAGGCTGTACGGGTTGCGCTGGAGTTTGCACCGGCGTTGGTACCGTTTCCTTTGGTCGTTCGGAAACAAGCTTCTCAAAGACAGGTTTTTGTTCATCTGATAGCTTTTCAGCTACCTGTGCATCCGTAGTTGCTTGGATTTTGTTTAATGATTCTGCTAATACTTCTGGCGATAACGTGGCATCCTCCTTAACGGCGGCCTTCGCTTTTGCTCCTTCCCAAACAATCTGCAAGACGCTCGTTTGCTGATCTTCCGTTAGGGTCAATTTTTCGGTGAGTACAGCAACTTCCTGTTTAGCGGCTTCTTCCGGGTTGCTTTGTGCAAAAGTCAATGTAATAGCAAATAATAAACTGATACCTGTTAAAATGATTTTTTTCATGACATTATAATTTTATTGTTCAACCATTAAGAATAATTCCTTTTGTTATAATAACAGAAATATAACAGCATTTATTGCATCAATTGTATCAGGCCTGTTACAGTTTAACATTCGTTAACTATATGCTCGAATTTGACCTAACTCGATGAGCTTAGATCGTTGCTGTATAAAAAAAGTGCCGGAAATTTATCCGGCACTTTCAAGTTGTTGGCTATAATAGCATCGTGTTACTGATTTTGTCGAGGTCGTCTTTGCGACCATTGCTGTTGCAGCTCATCATATTTTTTCGCTTGCTCTGCATTCAGGAAATTTTTGATTTTTCCACTGTATTTTTCTCGAGAAGCTTGCATCGCGCTGCGAGCTTTCTCACGATCATCACCTGCATTGCTGAAAATTATCTTTTCCTCCTGTGCCTGTTGAAGTACCTGTTTGTAAATGGAATCTTGTTGGCTCTTTTCCAGTTGCAGTTGCTCAGTCAGCCTTGTTACGGTATTTTTTGCCCGCTCTGCGGGATCCATATTTTGCATGTTACCACGACCTTGTCGTTCTTGCGCATAGCCACTGATGCCAATAAGGAGCATGCAGCCGACTAAAAATCTTTTTAAATACATCATCTTATCTACAAATTTGTTTTGATAAAAATAATGTAATGTATGTTAACTTGTTTGTTTAGAACTGTTTATTTAGGGTAATTTAACGTCCATTAAGGTTTATTTACATTTCTCATTTTCCAAAAGCATCACGAACCATTTTTTCGAATAGGGCAGCCTCATCGAAAAGTATCTTTGGATATATTGGCGTAAAATAGATAGGATACTGGGCTAAAAAATCAACGGAGAGACGTTGGATATCTTTTTCGGTTGTGATGATAATCTTTTGACCAATGGACGGTATATTATTGAATTTCTCTGCGATGCGTTGTTGGTCTTGCGCAGTGAATTGATGGTGATCACTGTACCTAATTTGCTGTATGGACTTCACCTTGGTTGACAAGTATTCATATAGAGGCTGTGGATTTGCAATACCAGTCACGAGCAATACCGCGGTTTCTTCCAAGAACTCTTCTGGAAAATAAACGCCATCGCTGTTTGTTAAACGATCGTAAGCTATTTTAGCGAAAAATATTTCTGCTTGGCTAAAGGCACGAAGCTTTGCTGTCAGTTCAAATTTTACGGAGGCATTCAAATCTGCGGGACATTTGTTGATCACGATGATATTTGCTCGTTTACTTTCCCCTATGCCGTCCCTGAAATTTCCAGTAGGTAATGGAAGGCGCGGTGCTAGCAACGATCTGTAATCGAATAATAGTATAGCAAAACTAGGTGTTAGCGCCCGGTGCTGATATGCATCGTCGAGGAGTACGCCTTCAACGTGAGGTAATATATGTTGTATGCCCTTCACGCGATCTTCGCATACAACAACGCTTGTTTCTGGAAATTTTCGCTTAATCTGTAAAGGCTCATCACCACTTTGGCTGGCGTCGTCTCCCACGGATACCTCGCGAAAACCTTTGGTTTTACGTCCGTATCCACGGCTTAAAACGGTGATAGCCCTTGCTGGCGATAAGATACGCAAAACATATTCGGTCATCGGGCTTTTTCCGGTTCCGCCGACCGATAGATTCCCAATAACAACTACGGGTATATTAAAGGAGGTACTTTTTAGTAGACGAAGATCGTACAGTCGGTTTCTTACCCAAATGATACAAGCATATAGAAAAGATAAAGGAAGGAGCAACCAACGGATAAAATTGATCATGGCTTTTTGACAATCGTTAAACCGACATCAGTCATATCACGAAGAGGGTTTTCGCGCATATTTTGCTCAATGGAGAAGCTATACACACCGGAATCGGGAAATTGGTAGTTTTCTTTCACCAACAACTTATTGGCATAGCGGCTGCCCGCACTGCTACCCGTCCATCGCCCATCCAGTTCGGCGAGCTTTATTTCATATCGATGTACGGTATCTTTTACTGCGGGGCCTTTTTCGTGCAATAAGAAAAAAAGATTGGCATATCGATATGCATTGGTATGGCGAACGTTCACCCAAATATCGTATCGAATGCTTGGATCCGTTACATGAACATCAAATTTTGGTACATCGCTATAGCTCCAGCTGTGGTTGGCAATACTTTCATTATGTTCGTAGTAAGCGCGATCGCCGCAAGCGTAAACAAAAAAAAGAGCGCCTAAAAGCAAAATAAGTGCCGAGATATTTTTCATGCTATAAGTCTAAATCAAAAAATCGGTCATTTTTTAGCGAAATCAGCCTGTTTTTAAAAAGGTAACCAACCGACGTAAAAATACGTCATGGCGAGAAAGTATGACGAAGCAATCTCCATTGATTGCTTTCTTGCGGAGATTTCTCCAGAGGTTGTTGTCATTCCTTTTGCTCGCCATGGCGAAATGTAATCACTATTTTAAACAGACTAGTTTTCTATATTAAGATTCGCCTCCCGCACTTTTGTTATTTTCCGGACCTTTGTTCCTATTCCTGTTTTTATTACGGTTGAACTTCTTCTTTGGTTTATTTGCCGCCGATGTGTCGTCCTTCTGTTGCTCATTTCTCGGTGAAGGAGCCGGTCGCGTCTCTTTGGTAACGGTTTTTTTTGCTTCCGGACGTCTTTGTTCCGGACCCTTGTTTTCTGTACCGGGCTCTCTTTTTCCTTTTGGTTTTTTACGCTTTTTACGTTTGTTCTTGTCGTCAAGACGTGTCAGCGAATCTTGGCCAACGACATTTTCATAATCGTAAGAGATAGGTTTTTGAACCTCTTCAGTAACGAAATTTACGGTAATATCCTGCGTTTTGCGGCCTTCTCTGTTCAGTTCTGCATACTCTTTGACTTTGCACACATCCAAAGGAATCCAGTTTTCTGCACCAGGATAAGCATACCACATCACCTTTTTAAAGATATCCGTCTTTTGGAGATAGGCGATACCCACCTCTGTGTCCAATCGTTCTACATTGGTCGGTATATCGCGCAAGGCATCCATATAGCTGTCTAGTTCGTAGTTTAGACAACATTTCAACTTACCACATTGTCCGGCAAGTTTCAGCGTATTGAGCGATAGATTTTGATAGCGCGCCGCCGAAGTGGATACCGTCTTAAAGTCGGTTAGCCAAGTGGAGCAGCACAGCTCGCGTCCACAAGAACCTATACCACCCAATCGACTGGCTTCTTGGCGCATGCCTATCTGCCGCATCTCAATTCGGATACGGAAAGCTTCCGCCATGCGTTTTATCAGTTCTCTGAAGTCTACGCGTCCTTCTGCAGTATAGTAAAAGGTAGCTTTGGTTTTATCTCCCTGATAATCCACATCGGAGATCTTCATCGACAGACCCAGCTCTAAGGCTAGGTTACGCGCTCGGTGCATCGTCTCCCATTCCAAGTCCTTCGCTGCATTGTACTTCTGTACATCTGCCTCGTTGGCCTTTCGGTAGATCTTCTTGAGCACGGCATCCGCCTTTACGTTGCTCTTTTTCAATTGCAAGCGCACCAATTCACCGGTCAAGGACACATGGCCAATATCAAAACCTCCAGTGGAAGGCTCTACAGCGACCATCTCGCCCATTTCCAAATAAAGGTTATCGGTATTGATATAAAAATCCTTACGCGATCCTTTAAATCTTACTTCTACAATATTAAATGGTTTATAATTTGATGGCAAATCCATATCGGAGAGCCAATCGTAAACGTCTAATTTATTACATCCGCTAGTCATGCAAGAGCCATTATTCTGGCATCCCGCAGGGGTTTTTCCAGTAGTAGCTGTACTACCACACCCACCTCCGGATGAGCAACTGCCACATCCCATATTTTCTTTTTTTATATATATTGAGTCCCTTGTGGGAACGTTTGATATTTAAATATTAAAACTAATTGCAAAGATAAATCTAAAAATAATATTTTAGGATTTGCATTGCGTTCTACTTTATAATGCGTTTTCTCCAAAAAGTCAATAGCCGTTTCGAGCTGATCCCCCCGAAAATTCACACTAAACTTCTGAACAAAGTCCAGCTCTTGCCCCTGTAAAAGCACCATTTGTTGTAATTCTTGCTGCACGAGAATAATCTGTCGCAGCATATTAATGGCATAAAGTAAGAAATTTTTCTGATTTTCACGCCCTAACTTTGGAAAGTCCTCTTCGCAAAATCGGATGATATGTAGACCCGCATCGGTGACAATAAATCGCAACCACTGTATCAACAGTTCAAAATAGGGGTTGGCCTCTTCCTCCAGCAAATTAAGTGCAGCCTGTATATTCCCGTCAGCAATAAAGGCTATCTCATTGGCCCGCTGTGCATCCACATGTTTTTGTGTAATCAGGTAATCCTTTACCTTGTCATGGCCTAGCTTAAATACTTTGACCAGCTGCGTGCGCGAAATAATGGTATTTAATATGCGGTCCTGATTTTCGGCAACCAATAAAAAGAGTGTTTTTGCCGGAGGTTCCTCGATGAGCTTGAGCAAAGCATTGCCCTGCACGTCCAAAAATTCGGGCAGCCACATAATGAGCACCTTGTATTCCGCTTCGAAGGCTTTTAGGCTAAGCTTTTTGATGATGTCGTGTGCTTCCGCAATATTGATATTGGCCTGTTTGTTTTCCGCATCTAGGTTGTGTCGCCAAAAATCAATCCCCATGTATGGATTAGAAAGAAAGGCTTTTCGCCATTCATCCAAGTAGCTCACCGCGACCTCTTCTTTTCCCTTGGCAAAGAACGGGTAGGAAAAATGTAGATCGGGATGAATCAGCTTTTGATACTTGTTGCAGGAACTGCAGACTCCACAGCTGTCATCATCCTGTTTATTTTCGCAGTTTATATATTGGGCGTATGCTACGGCAAGAGCCAAGCTTCCAGAGCCCTCAGGGCCTAAAAAAAGCTGCGCATGACTCACCCGGTTGTCTTTCACCGTTTGTAGCAAATGCGTCTTTACCTCTTCATGGCCTATGATATCTTTGAACTGCATATTTTGATTGCACAAATGTACTAATTAATTAATTTCTGATGGGAATTAAGACACATTGTGTTTATAAAATGTAGATTCTTTTCTGTAATATTGCATATAAAAATCTATAAAATTCAGGAAATGAGATTTATTGTATCCACTTCAATTTTATTAAAACAATTACAGGCAATTAGCGGGGCTTCAAGCAGTAGTACAGTCCTTCCCATCCTTGAAAATTTCTTGTTCGAAATCAAAGATAACTTGTTGACGATTTCAGCAACAGATCTACAGACAAGTATGGTGACATCGCTGCAGATCGAGGCGAAAGAAGAGGGACGTGTGGCTATGCCGTCTAAAATCTTGATCGAAACACTAAAAACTCTTCCTGATCAACCCGTTGCTTTTTCGGTGGATACCAACACATTGGCCATTGAGATCAGTGCCGGCGACGGTAAATACAAATTGAGTGGCGAGAATGCAGACGATTTTCCCAAAATTCCCGTGGTGGACAATGTTTCTACGGTTACTTTGGGTGCGTCGATACTTTCTGAAGCCATCAATAAGACCATCTTTGCAGTAAGTAACGACGAACTTCGTCCGGCGATGTCAGGTGTATTGGTACAGTTGGCAGAGCAAGGTATCACCTTTGTATCTACCGATGCACATAAATTGGTGCGCTACCGTCGTACCGATGTAAGTTCCGAGAAGCCTACATCGTTAATCCTTCCAAAAAAGGCGCTGACTTTATTAAAGTCTTCGTTGCCTTCCGATGAAACCATTGTATCGATTGAATATAATAATACGAATGCCTTTTTCCAGTTTGCAAATATTCATTTGATCTGTCGTTTGATTGATGAGCGTTACCCAGATTATGAGGCCGTTATCCCACAGGTAAACCCGAATAAGTTAACGGTAGATCGCCTGTTGTTCTTGAACACCCTTCGTCGGGTGGTTATTTTTGCCAATAAGACCACACATCAGGTTCGCTTGAAGATTTCTGGTAGCGAATTGCATATATCGGCGGAAGACTTGGATTTCTCCAACGAGGCCCACGAACGTTTGAGCTGTCAGTTTGAAGGGCAGGATATGGAAATTGGTTTCAATGCCAAATTTTTGGTGGAGATGTTGAACAATTTGAGTTCAAGTGAGGTGGTGATCGAGATGAGCACACCAAATCGAGCAGGTTTGTTAATCCCAGCAATCAAGGAAGATAATGAGGATATTTTGATGCTCGTTATGCCGGTCATGTTGAACAATATCTAAACCCCCTATTGTGGAAGTTATTTATGCGGTCATTGATTTCATCTTGCATATAGATGATCATTTGGCAA
Source organism: Sphingobacterium bambusae (assembly GCF_033955345.1). NCBI lineage: Bacteria > Pseudomonadati > Bacteroidota > Sphingobacteriia > Sphingobacteriales > Sphingobacteriaceae > Sphingobacterium > Sphingobacterium bambusae. The sequence goes on along the minus strand of NZ_CP138332.1, from coordinate 2,775,351 downwards.
CCCTTATCGCGGAGTATAATTATTGGATTTACCTGATCCTTTTTCTGATTATCTTCGTGGAAACCGGATTGGTCATCATGCCCTTTTTGCCGGGCGATTCACTACTGTTTGCTACCGGAATGTTTGCCGCGCAAGGAATGTTGGATATATCCACGAGTATTGCCTTGATGCTAGTTGCAGCCGTATTGGGCGATGCATGCAATTATCTGATTGGGAAGTATGCGGGAGATAAATTCGTTAAGCTTCGTCTGTTCGGAAAGCAACTGGTTAAACCGGAATATATCGTGAAGACCCATGGCTTCTATGCTAAACATGGTCCGCAAACCATCATTATCGCACGCTTTGTGCCTATAGTACGCACTTTCGCTCCTTTTGTGGCCGGTGTTGGGAAAATGAAATATGGGATCTTCCTAACCTATAATCTCGTTGGTGGGATACTATGGGTTGTGGGCATCACCCTAGCAGGGTACTTCCTAGGTAATATACCGTGGATACGCGATAATTTTGAGAAGGTGGTTATCGGCATCATTTTGGTATCCGTACTACCGATCATATTCGGGCTCATTAAAGAAAAAATGAGTGCTAAAAAGGAAGCTATTTAAGTAGCTTCCTTTTTTTATAAATTAATTTTCCGCTGATTCTCCGCATCTTATCTCTTGGTGCCTATTCTTGAAGAATAATCTTTGCACTGTAGACGTTAAACAATCAAGCTATTTCTTAGTCTACATCGTAAAGAACGATTCACATGCGTATTTGCTCAATATTACTTTTTCTATTACTTAACACGGCGTTGTATGGACAGCGTAATAAGGTGTCCGTTGATAAAGCTGCGGCCAAAGAAGCTTATACTTACTTGCTTGATTTTCGGGATAACCCCAGGGCGATGATGCGCGCTTTGGGTATCCGATTTGATGTCGCGAAGGTTTCGAAAGTAAAGCTCCGTTGGAACAATGACCTCGCTAGGGCCGCCGAACAACGCGCAAGGGATATGGCTGAGCGAAATTACTTTGACCATAATAATCCCGAAGGGATAGGCCCTAACCATTTTATCGTGCAGGCGGGCTATTCGTTGAGCAGCGACTGGCTGAAAAAACGGACGGCTAATAATTTCGAATCCATAGCTGCCAATCATCCCACAGCAGTGGATGGCATCAAAGCCTTTATTATTGGCAAGGGGTCGCCGGGCTTTATGCATCGTAAGCACGTACTTGGTATGGACGAGTGGAATGGATCGCTTCAGGATATAGGTATAGGCTTTGTACGTGTGCCTCATGGCGCAGCTTATAAAACCTATATGAGTGTTATTATTGCCAAACACGACTGGTAGGGCGAAAGAAAACTATAAAGCTTAATTTCATATTTACTTTTCATACCTTTGCATATGATAAAATCTATGACAGGGTATGGTATTGGTTCCCAAGAAAATGGGAAAGTTAAATATACCGTCGAATTAAAATCCCTGAATTCGAAATTTCTAGAGCTAAACCTTCGTTTGCCAAAGGTTGTTTCCGATAAAGAATTTGCCTTGCGTTCCGAGTCTAGCAAGTTGATCGAGCGTGGCAAGGTGAATATTATGGTGACGGTAGAGTATGCCGACCAAACAGCCAAAGCCTCTTCCATTAATGCAACGTTATTGACTAAATATTATAAGCAGCTGCAAGAAATAGCCTTTCAGGTGGGCGAGAAAGACGCATCATTATTCGAAATGGCCTTGAATATGCCCGAGGTCGTCACGTCAAACGAAGATGTCGTGGATGAAGAAGAAGGCAAGGTGCTTATGGATGCCTATTACGCAGCCATAGAACGGTTCAATAGATTTAGGCAAGATGAAGGACAGATCCTAAAGGATGATCTAGAGTCGCGCGTACAGATGATCCTTTCTTATCTGAAGCAAGTGGAGGGAACAGAGGGTTCTCGCATCCCACTGATACGCGAGCGCATCAGCCATTACTTGGATGAGGCTGTAGGAAAGGAGAATGTAGATATGAATCGCTTTGAGCAGGAGCTGATTTTCTATATCGACAAGTTGGACATCACGGAAGAGAAAGTTCGTCTGCGCAGCCATTGCAATTATTTTATCGATGCCTTGAATGCGTCGGATTCTAACGGAAAGAAGCTTGGCTTTATCTCTCAAGAGATGGGTCGCGAAATTAATACGTTAGGCTCGAAAGCAAATGATGCCGGCATTCAGCAAATTGTGGTGCGCATGAAGGAGGAACTGGAAAAAATAAAAGAACAACTGCTTAACGTATTATAAAAATGAGCGGCAAACTAATCATATTTTCTGCGCCATCCGGTGCAGGAAAAACAACGATCGTTAAACGACTTTTGGAGAAACATGGCGATAAGATTGTCTTTTCGATATCGGCAAGCACACGCGCCCCACGCGGAGCGGAAGTTGATGGGAAAGACTATTATTTTATAAGCAAGGAAGATTTTTTACATAAGATTGCGAAACACGAATTTATTGAGTTCGAAGAAGTTTATGCAGGAACGTTCTATGGTACGTTACGCAAGGAAGTGGAACGTATTTGGGCAGAAGGTAAATCAGTGATATTTGATATTGACGTGGTGGGCGGTTTGCGTTTGAAGTCTAAGTTTCCGGAAAAAGCCTTGGCAATTTTTGTTAATCCGCCATCGCTGGATGTACTGAAAGCGCGTTTAACGGGTCGCGGCACCGATTCGGAAGAGAAGCTACAGGAGCGCTTTGCAAAGGCAGAAACCGAGCTTAGCTACGCCGATAAGTTTGATGTGGTATTGAACAACTTCGATTTGGATACTGCATGTGATGAAGCGGAACAACTGGTAACGGATTTCCTTAACAAATAGATATCTTATGGCGAAGGTAGGCTTGTTTTTCGGCTCTTTTAATCCCATTCATGTGGGCCACCTGATCATCGCTAAATATATGTGCAATTTTACGGAGCTCGACGAAGTTTGGTTCGTTGTATCTCCGCAGAATCCGTTTAAGGAAAAGAAGAGTTTGGGCAATATGTACGATAGGCTGGAGATGGTCAACTTGGCTTTAGAAGGCGAGGATAAGTTGCGTGCTTCAGATATTGAATTTAACCTTCCGCAGCCTTCGTACACCGTGGACACCCTTATCCATCTGCGTGAGAAGTATCCTAACAAGGAATTTATGCTGATTATGGGAGAGGACAACCTGCAGGGTTTTTCTAAATGGAAGAATGCCGATGTGATCTTGCGGGATTATAAATTAATTGTGTACCCACGGCCGGGCTATGATGCAGGAAAATATAAAAATCATCCTTCGGTTATCATGACCGAAACACCAATGATGGAGTTGTCATCTACCTTTCTGCGAAAATGTATTAAAGACAAAAAGGATATCCGATACTATACCGTCGATAAGGTACGCGAGTTTATCGATAAGAAGGGCTTGTACGTATAACAAAAAATGGGATGCCAAAAGCATACCATTTTTTGTTTTTATCTCCCCATCCATCCGCCATCGACGGTAAGGATGGTGCCATGTACATAATCGGAGGCATCGGAAGCCAAGAAGACGGCTGGGCCTTTAAAATCTTCGGGCTGTCCCCAACGCGCTGCGGGGATACGGGACAAGATGGACGCTGAGCGTTCAGGGTCATCACGTAAAGCTTCCGTATTGTCGGTTGCTATGTAGCCAGGAGCGATCGCATTGACGTTGACGCCTTTACTAGCCCATTCGTTGGCGAAAGCCTTCGTTAGCGAACCAATAGCTCCTTTGGATGCAGCATAGCCCGGAACATTAATACCACCTTGGAACGTTAATAAGGATGCTGTGAACACGATTTTTCCCGTTCCACGTGAAAGCATCTCTTTTCCTATTTCGCGTGTCAATATAAACTGTGCATTTTGGTTGATCTCAATAACCTCATCCCACATCTCGTCGGGGTGCTCTGCAGCAGGTTTACGTAAGATGTTTCCCGCATTGTTGAAAAGAATATCGATAACCGGATGATCTTTCTTCACCTGTTCGATGAAAGCATAAAGTGATTTCCTGTCCGAGAAATTGCATTGGTAAGGGTAGAAGTTTCTGCCCAGGGCTTTTATGGAGTCTGCTACCTTAGAATGCTCGAGTTCCAGCGATGCGGAAACGCCGATGATATCTGCACCCGCTTCAGCCAAGGCCTCTGCTAAAGCCTTTCCAATACCTCTTTTGCAGCCCGTAACCAGCGCTACTTTCCCCGTGAGGTCAAATTTATGTAGTATAGACATGTTGTATGTAAAGCTAAAATATAATTAACGTAAGTCGGTGATCGCACATTTATCCATATCGTCATAGTCTAGGTTTTCGCCCGCCATGCCCCAAATAAAGGTGTAGTTACTGGTGCCTGCGCCCGAGTGGATCGACCAAGGTGGTGATATAACCGCTTGCTCATTCTGCATCCAGATGTGGCGTGTCTCGTCAATTGGACCCATGAAATGGGAAACAGCTTGCGCCTCCGGCACTTCAAAGTAAAAGTATACCTCCATGCGTCGGTCGTGGGTGTGCGAAGGCATGGTGTTCCATACCGAACCGGGTTTAAGTTCAGTCATCCCCATCTGTAATTGGCAGGTATCTACCACTTTGTTCAATAGCATTTGGTTGATGGTACGGTGGTTTGCGGTTTCCAATGAGCCTAGTTCAATTTTATTGGCTTCGGCTTTGGTAACACGCTTGGTAGGGTAACTGTGGTGTGCAGGCGTAGAGTTTAGGTAAAATTTAGCTGGATTTGATGAATCGTTGCTACTAAAGAACACTTCCTTTGCTCCTTTACCTATATACAAAGCTTCTTTGTGGTTTATGTCATAAGAAGTGCCATCTACCTCAACTTTTCCATCGCCACCCACGTTAATGATACCCAATTCTCGTCGCGACAAAAAATAAGGTTCTTTCAACAGCTCATCGATTGTTTCCAGTTGTAGACGACCCAGAACCGGCATTGCGCCCCCCGCCATGTAGCGGTCATAATGTGTATAAACAAAGTGTATCTTATCTGCTGAAAACACTTTTTCGATAAGAAAATTCTCGCGAAGGCCTTTGGTATCCAGTGATTTGGTTTCGTTGGGGCCAATAGCGTAACGACTTTCGAAAATGGTATGACTCATAATATGTATTTAATAAACAAAGATTGATAATCTTCCTAAGATAGCGCTTAATGTTGGTTTGCACTAGGGCATTCTTCGGAAACGTTGCCATTTATCCATAGGATGTAACTCTTTTATGGAATAGCCAATTCATGGCGCTTTTTTCATAAATTCGCATTATGACAAAGAGGAAACCGACAATTTTGGTCGTTAACGACGATGGCATAACCGCGCCCGGTATCAAAGTTCTATTAGAGGAAATGCAAAAAATAGGTCAGGTAGTGGTGGTTGCCCCCGATAGTCCGCAATCGGGAATGGGGCACGCAATCACTATTGGAAAACCGCTGCGTTTGGATAAAATCGATCTTTATGAAGGTGTAGAGATGTATAAATGTTCGGGAACGCCAGTAGACTGTGTCAAATTGGCCGTTAACAAGATCTTTAAGGGCAAGAAGCCCGACCTCTGTGTGTCCGGAATAAACCATGGACTCAACTATTCCATTAACGTGTTGTATTCAGGAACGATGTCGGCAGCGGTAGAAGGCGCTATTGAGGGTATTCCATCCATTGGTTTTTCATTGGACGATTTCTCGCACCACGCTGACTTTTCACACTGTAGACCCTACCTGCGCGCCATTGCTGAGCAGGTGCTGGAAAACGGCCTGCAAAAGGCGACTTTGCTTAACGTTAATTTTCCGCATGTTAGCCAAGAAATTAAGGGAATTAAGATATGTAGACAAGCCACCGCGAAATGGTTCGAGGAGTTTGATGAACGATTGGATCCTTACCAACGTGAATATTTTTGGATGACCGGAAAATTCCAGTTGCTCGATAAGGGCGAAGATACGGACGTGTATGCGCTAAGCAAAGGTTATGTATCGGTTGTGCCTACTCAATTTGATATGACGGCGCACCACGCCATAACGGAACTGAATTCTTGGACTTTTAGCGTAGATGATGCGAAATAGCGTAGTTACAGGGGTCGGTATCGGTGCTGTTGCGCCGCTGATTGCCTTTTTCTTGACACATCATACCGCGCTGATTGCACAGTATTTCCCAAACAAGCCTATTGTGTTTTATGTGCTTGCAGCAGGCATAAACATGATCTTGGTACGTGTGTTTTTCCGGAAAGAGCAACCGCAGGATCAAGTGGCAAAAGGCATTATATTAACGACGTTTATCGGACTATTGCTGCTGCTTTATTTTTTTAAGATGAATTTGTAATCTACTAGAGGCGAGTATGCGATGATATGTCTATATATACCTGTCAACATCGCCGATTAGTAGAAGAATATGGAAACAAGAAAATGAATATGAAATTGACATTGGGCTTTTCTCCTTGCCCAAACGACACGTTTATCTTTGATGCATTGATCCACCATAAGATTGATACCGAAGGTTTGGAATTCGACGTGCAATATCAAGATGTGGAAACCTTAAACCAACAAGCATTTAGCGGCACACTAGACATCACGAAACTAAGCTATCATGCCTTTGCCTATGCGGCAAAAGATTATGAGCTATTGGATGCGGGTAGTGCGCTAGGATTTGGGGTGGGACCATTGCTGATTGCCAAAGATGAGAAGCTTGCTGCACGTTTGCAGGCAATTCTTGACGGCAAAGCAGAGCTTTCCACAGAGGATTCCAAGTTAAGGGTTGGTATTCCCGGAAAATATACTACCGCCAATTTTTTATTGGGCTTGGCTCTGCCGGCTCTGCAGGATAAGATTGCACTAGTCTTTTCGGACATCGAGCAGGCCTTGTTGGAGGAACGGATAGATCTAGGGCTTATCATTCACGAAAATAGGTTCACCTATCAGGATAAAGGTCTGCATAAGGTGGTGGATCTGGGCGATTACTGGGAGCGTACCACGGGCAGTCCCATTCCCTTGGGGGGAATTGTTATCAAACGTAGTTTAGACCCACAGCTGAAGCTTCGTGTAAATGAGTTGATTAGGAAGAGTGTACAGTATGCCTTTGCGCACCCAAAATCAAGTGTCGACTACGTTCGTTCACACGCGCAAGAAATGGAAGAGGAGGTGATGTATAAACATATTGAATTGTACGTCAATCGATATTCGGAGAATTTGGGTGATGAGGGGCGTCGTGCCATTCAGCAGATGTTTGACAAAGCGTTGGATTTGAGTATAATACCTTCTTCGACCCAATCTCTGTTTTTAACGAACTAATAACTGCCGGGCTGTCTTTTTCGATAACTATAAGTCCGGAGATAAATAGAAATCGCGGGAATGGAAAAGCGAGGCATAACAATAGGATTACGAAACAAAAAAATAACTTGTAATTCTGTTAGTTATCACATGTAATAAGTAAATTTGCCCGATTAGTGCCAAAATGTCTGCAAAAAAGGATTGGAGCCATTATTGCACAGCGGTAAACTGAGATAAAAAAAATAGTATGTTGAAATTTTTAAGTAAATTATTTGGCAGTAAGTCGGAGCGAGATATTAAATCCATACAACCTATTGTTGAGAAGATAAAAGAAGAGTACGAAAAGTTGGCGTCGCTGTCAAACGATGAACTTCGTGGCAAAACATTGGCCTTCAAAAATAGAATCAAAGAATATTTATCGGAAATAGATGAAGAAATCTCGTCATTGAAAGCAGAAGCGGATCGTGACGAGGTGGATATGGGTAAAAAGACAGAGCTTTACGAAAAGGTTGATAAGCTATCTAAAGACCGCGACAAGAAATTGGAAGAGGTTTTATTGGAGATATTGCCCGAAGGATTTGCCGTTGTTAAAGAAACAGCACGTCGTCTTTCTGAAAATAAAGAAATCGAAGTTACCGCGACCGACTTTGACCGTGAAATTGCTAGCCGTAAGCCCAATGTTACTATTCATGGTGATAAAGCCGTTTGGAAGAATTCTTGGTTGGCGGCAGGCACCGAAGTTACTTGGAATATGGTGCACTATGATGTACAGTTGATCGGTGGTATCGTATTACACCAAGGTAAAATTTCGGAAATGTCTACGGGAGAGGGTAAAACCTTGGTAGGTACATTGCCTACTTATCTCAATGCGCTTTCTGGTCAAGGGGTACATATCGTGACGGTGAATGACTACCTAGCTCGTCGTGACTCTGAGTGGAACGGACCTTTGTTCGAATTTCACGGATTGAGCGTCGATTGTATCGACAAGCATCAGCCGAACTCGCCGCAACGTAGAAAAGCATATCTTTCTGACATCGTTTACGGAACGAACAACGAGTTTGGTTTTGACTACTTGCGCGACAATATGACACAAACTCCAGACGCCATGGTGCAGCGCAAATTGCATTTTGCCATGATTGATGAGGTCGACTCTGTTTTGATTGACGATGCACGTACGCCACTTATTATCTCCGGACCAATTCCGCGTGGTGACCAACATGAGTTCTATCAGCTTAAACCACGTATCGAACGTTTGGTTAACGCACAAAAGGCATATATCAATACGGTGTTCAATGATGCCAAAAAATCTATTGCTGCTGGTAACAGCGAAGTAGAAGGCGGAGGTATGTCCCTATTGCGTGCATACCGCGGGTTACCAAAAAATAAAGCGTTGATTAAGTTCCTTTCTGAGAGCAACCACCGGCAGTTGTTGCAGAAAGTAGAGGCATACTATATGCAAGAGCAAAATCGTAACATGCCTAAGGTGGATGCGGAATTGTTCTTCGTGATCGATGAGAAAAATAATCAGGTGGAGTTAACCGAGAAAGGAATCGAATTGATTACTGCCTCAGGTGAAGATCCATCATTCTTCATTTTACCTGATGTAGGTTCTGAGATTGCCGATATCGAAAAATCGGATCTTCCATTAGAGGAAAAAGCACAGCAGAAGGAAGAATTGTTACGCGATTACTCTATTAAATCAGAGCGTATCCACTCCATCAACCAGTTGCTGAAAGCATACACGCTATTCGAAATCGACGATCAGTATATCGTTGATGAAGGAAAAGTCAAGATCGTTGATGAGCAAACCGGCCGTATAATGGAGGGCCGTCGTTACTCGGATGGCTTGCACCAAGCAATTGAGGCCAAAGAGAACGTGAAAGTGGAGGATGCTACACAAACCTATGCAACCATTACCCTGCAGAACTACTTCCGGATGTACCATAAGCTTTCCGGGATGACCGGTACGGCATCTACGGAAGCGGGCGAGCTTTGGGAAATATACAAGCTTGATGTGGTAGAAATTCCAACGAACCGTTCGATCCAACGTGACGACCGTCAGGATTTTATATACCGCACAGCACGAGAAAAATACAATGCCGTAGCGCAGGAGATACAACGATTGACCGAAGAGGGTAGACCAGTATTGGTCGGTACGACGTCCGTCGAAATTTCCGAATTGTTGAGTCGGATGTTGAAGCTGCGTGGTATCAAGCACAACGTGCTGAATGCGAAGCTTCACCAAAAAGAGGCTGATATCGTTGCGGAGGCTGGTCGTCCGGGACAGGTTACCATCGCCACCAACATGGCTGGTCGTGGTACGGATATTAAGTTGACTGCTGACGTAATCAACGCCGGCGGTTTGGCGATCATCGGTACCGAGCGTCACGAATCACGTCGTGTAGACCGTCAGTTACGTGGTCGTGCAGGTCGTCAGGGAGACCCAGGTTCATCACAGTTCTTCGTTTCATTGGAGGACAACTTGATGCGTCTATTTGCTTCGGAGCGTATTTCCAACATCATGGTTAAAATGGGTGTGGAAGAAGGCGAGGTGATGCAGCACAGCATGCTGACTAAATCGATTGAAAGAGCGCAACGTAAAGTAGAGGAAAACAACTTCGGTATCCGTAAACGCTTGTTAGAGTATGATGACGTCATGAACTCACAGCGTACGGTAATCTACACGAAGCGTAAAAACGCCCTTTTCGGCGAACGCTTGGACGTAGATTTGAACAACACCATCTTTGATGTGGTGGAAGACGTGGTGATTGAGGCTAAAGAGGGCGGAAGCTACGAGGATTTCCAAATTGAGGTTATTCGCTTATTTGCCATCAACCCCGAGGTATCTGCCGAGGAGTTCGCACAAACGAATGCCGTTAATTTAACGGATAAATTATTCCAGCAGATCATTGAGCAGTACCACCAAAAGGCTCTGCATATTGCCGAGCAAACTTTGCCGGTATTAACGAATGTATTGGCCGAGCGCGGAGCGATGATTGAGAATGTGGTTGTGCCATTTAGCGATGGTATTCGTGGCATACAAGTTGCGACTAATCTGCATAAAGCGGTAGAATCTCAAGGTAAAGAGGTTTTCAAATCTTTTGAAAAAGGTATCGTACTCGCATTGATCGACGAAGCTTGGAAAGAACATTTGCGCGAGATGGACGACTTGAAGCAATCTGTACAGAATGCCGTCTACGAGCAGAAAGATCCGATCATCATCTACAAAATGGAAGCCTATAACCTGTTCAAGAGCATGTTGGCATCCATGAATAAAGAAATTGTAAGCTTCCTGTTCAAAGGAGAGATCCCGGGTCAACAGCAGCAACCTCAGCATATTCAGGCAGCACGTCCTGTTCCTGCACAGCCCGCACAGGTGAAGGCGACGAAGGCAGAATTGGCGTCTCCAACAGGTGTTTCTGAAGAAGATCAAGACACGCGTGAGCAACAAATCACGCAGCCCATTCGCAAAGAGCAAACAGTAGGTCGTAATGACGAGTGTCCTTGTGGATCTGGCTTGAAATACAAAAACTGTCACGGAAAAAACAGTTAATAAAATTTAGAATAAAGATGTTATACAAAGGATTGATACTAGGTTTTGTGTTTATCGGACTATCTCAGGTAGGGAAAGCCCAAACCGGCGTTGTCGAAGTGCAAAAAGATTCGCTCATCGGCCTTCTGCAAGAGTTCCGAGCAGAACATGGTATCAATCCTACTACTGCACGCATGGTAAGCCTTGGCTCTAAGGTGGTGGATAAAAAGAACGCTAAACGCGTTAAGGTGAGAGGATTTCGGGTGCAGATCTTTTCAGGTTCAAGCAGAAACGAGGCCTATGCGGTGCAGTCTCGCTTCCAGAATGCGTATAAAGACATTGGAAGCTACGTAAACTACGACGAACCGAACTACCGCGTTAAGGTCGGCGATTTCCGTAGTCGTGCAGATGCAACCAATTTCATGCGCGTGTTACGCTCGCAGTACAGCAACGTATTTGTGTTTACAGAAGATATTTGGGCTTACGAATAATAGAAAGGGATTCACGATGTTGAAAGATAAAATACAGCAACTTGCGGAGGTTTTCTTCGAGGAGACGGTCAGTATCAGAAGGCATCTGCATAAATTTCCGGAGCTTTCGTTTGAAGAATACCAAACAGCAGCTTTTGTGAAGCAAAAGTTGGACGATCTAGGGATTCCCTATGAGAGCATGGCCGGCACAGGTGTTGTGGCGCTGATTCATGGCGACAAGCCCACAGGAAAAGTATTAGCGCTACGTGCAGATATGGATGCCTTGCCCATTCAAGAAGTGGAAGGGCGTAGTTATGGATCGCAAAATAGTGGCGTAATGCATGCCTGCGGGCATGATGTACACACCTCATCCCTGCTTGGTGTTGCGGCTATTTTGCAATCGCTGAAAGCGGATTTTGGCGGTACTGTAAAGCTTATTTTTCAACCAGGAGAGGAGCGTCTTCCCGGTGGTGCATCCCTAATGATTAAAGAGGGTGTATTGCAAAACCCTACTCCTGTAGGGATCATCGGTCAGCATGTTATGCCACCGATCGACGCGGGTAAAGTGGGCTTTCGCGCTGGCAAATACATGGCCTCCTGCGATGAGCTTTTCATGACCGTCACGGGGCGTGGAGGGCATGGCGCGCATCCACACCAAAATATAGATCCAATAGCTATCACTGCGCAGATCATAACGGCATTACAGCAGATTGTTAGCCGAAACGCTGACCCCAGAACGCCAACGGTGCTCTCTTGGGGTAAGATAGTGGGTAATGGTGCTACCAATGTGATTCCCGATTCAGTATATCTCGAAGGTACTTTTCGTACTTTTGATGAGCGTTGGCGTGCAGATGCGCATGAACGCATGGTGAAGATGGCTGTCGGCATTGCGGAAAGCATGGGGGCTACCTGCGATTTTGAAGTGCGCAAAGGCTATCCATTTTTAATCAATGAAGCACAGATAACCGAATCATCCAGAGCATATGCGGTGGAATATCTTGGAGCGGACAATGTTGTGGAGCTCGACGTATGGCCTGCAGCAGAAGATTTCTCTTACTACTCTCAAGAAATTAACGCTTGTTTCTATCGCTTAGGAACTGGTAATAAAGCGGCGGGCATTACCTCCGCCGTGCATACACCAACCTTCGACATCGATGAAAAAGCCCTGAAAACAAGTATTGGCCTCATGGCCTACATGACGCTCAAGCAGCTCGGCGCATAATCGTGCATGGAGCGCACACTATCATCCATAAATTAGATTGCAGTACCAATGTCCTCGCACCATATTGTTAGAGAAAATCAAGAGCCAGCATTGATCATACTTTCCGCGGATGCGCTGGACAGCGAAAACTTAGGCCAACTGTTGGAATGGAGTCCAACGATACTGACTGACGACTATCATATCGACTTTTTGCTCGCTCAAGGAATCAAGGTGGACGTGGTTCTTACGAAACAGGATACCCAATACGACCAAGAGCAAATCAAGCGTGTCGCGCTTAAGCAACAGGCCTTGGACGAAGCCCTAGAATACCTTATCGAACAGCAATACAAGGCCGTAAATGTAGCTTGTGATAGCCTTTCGGCTAATTTCAGCCATTATGCATCGGCGATCAACATCGTTGTGTTTGTGGCAGGAAAGCGGATCGTATTTGTGCGACAATCGTTCGAAAAGTGGAAAGCAAAAGGCGAGCGTATTTATGTAGATGAAACGCAACTTAAATCACTCGTTGGTTTGCGGAAAGTAACCGAAAACGTGTTCGAAACAGAGCAGGAAGGTTTTTTTTATCTTGGATTTAATACGGATGAATTTGTTGCCGTGGGAGAGCGCCTCTAATGGAGATCGTAGAAGCCGGTGAAAAGGATCGCGCGGTTATAGAAGACCTCGCACAGCGCAGTTGGCGCGCTGGATACGCCGGCGTATTGTTATCTGATCAAATAGCATTTATGCTGGATAAAATGTATAGCCCGGAAGGCTTATTGGAGGCTATGCATGAAGGTTGTATGTTTTTTCTTGCGCTAGAAGATGGTAATCCTGTCGGGTTTATCGGACTTAAAAGAAAGCTGCCGGCTATCTTGCGGATAGAAAAAATATATCTCCTGCCGGAAGCCCAAGGCCGGGGATACGGAAAGGTTCTACTTGATTTTGCACTAGAAGAAGCAAAGCGAACAGAGCTTCACACCTTAGAGCTCAATGTTAACCGTAACAACAAGGCCTATTACTTTTATATCAAACAGGATTTTGAGGTTGTTGAGGAAGTCGATATCCCTTATTATCATTTTATCTTGGACGACTACGTCATGCAGAAATCTGTTTTGTAGTTCTTAATAAAAAAAGCAGGTTTAACCTGCTTTTTTTATTGTAGTTTCTCTACACGTGTGGGTGTCTGCAATCCCTTGACAATTCCCTCTACGCCTTTGGCAATTCCTTCAATGCTCGCTTTTATATTGTTGACATCCAGTGTTTCCACTTCGTCCTTTACGGTGTGGTAATAGCTATCATTGTCAATCTGCGAGGTCGAAAAAGTGTGTGCGGGCACGCCCAGCGCTGCGAGCACCGCATTGTCGCTACGATAGAACAGGTTTTGTTGCGGATAAGGATCTGGATGAAAGGTGAAGGCTGTTCCTTTTACATTTTCCTGCATCAGTTTTGCCAAATTGGAATTATCATAGCCCGTCACATAAAGACTGTTAGGGCCGAACTTTGAATCTTTACCTATCATCTCGATATTGACCATCGCTACAACCTTATCTGCATCGATCTTATTGGAGAAGTATTTGGAACCGAACATACCAATTTCTTCTGCTGTAAAGGCGACAAAGATCAGTGTACGTTCATTGATATCTGCTTTCTTGAAATATTTAGCTAGCGCAATCATGGCTGTTGTTCCGGAGGCGTCGTCATCGGCGCCATTGGCAATGGAATCTTGTCCTACGGCATCCAAGATGCCAATGTGGTCATAGTGTCCCGAGAAGATGACGAATTCGTCCGCTTTCGATTTTCCGGGGATAACGGCGGCGACATTAAACAACGGAAAATCCTGTCTTGTCGTCGTCGCTGCGATCTGAAAGCTTTGCACGGCCCCGCTTTTTAATAGAAAAACCTTGCTTGGTCCGTCATCTGTTTTTTCTTGTTTGGGCACTACATTCTCTCGGTTGAAAATCTTCTTAAATCGAGCAAGCATAGGTGCAAATGAAGGATCTACCCATACGATAGCATTATTGGGATTTTCGCGTACGATTGTTCTAAATCGCTGAGAAAAATCCTCTCCCGCTTTGATCTCGATGTTCTCCACCTTCGATTGCTTGTCCCAAGAGAGGCTGCTCGCATTATTGAGCACAATAAAGTCGTCTTCTTGTAGCGCATTTCCATTCACTTGAACGGTTTGCTTGCCATTGATTACCTTCGTCACCATGAAGCTCTGTCGGTAGTTTTCCTCGGCATAGGGCTTAAGACCTGCCTGTCGGAATTCCGAAGCGATGAAGTCTGCTGCGCGTGCAATATCCGCACTTAAAGAAGCCCGTCCACGCATGTCATCGGCGGCCAAGGTTTCGACAATACGTTGTACATCGGTGTAGTCGGCAACCTGTGCGTTTGCCGAAGGCAAAAAAGAAGCACCCATTAGGGATACCAAGAGTGTATATTGACGAAATTTTCCGATCATCTGTTGTTTTTAAACGTTCTGTAATTTTTATTTGGCAATCATGCAGAAAGCGAACTCCCTATTTTTAAAAATAGTATATTTGGATAAAAGTATAAAAAAATATGAAAGAAGTTACAGTCCAAGAATTGAAAGACATGCTGGATCGCAATGACGAATTTCAATTGATAGATGTCCGCGAACCCTTCGAATATGAAGTATCGAACCTAAACGGGGTAAATATCCCCTTGGCTGGCATTGTTATCGAAGCCGATAAGATTGATCGGGACAAGCCGGTTATCATCCAATGTAGAAGTGGTAAGCGCAGTGCCCAAGCGGTCATGCTTTTAGAGCAACAGGGTTTTGACAACTTGGCCAACCTGAAAGGTGGTATCTTAGCTTGGAAAGAAGAAATTGATCCTGAGCTTGACGTATATTAGTCATGATCTATAAAGTTTAGCAGAGGAAGCCAAAAGGCTTCCTTTTTCGTTTTAATGAAAAGCAATATTCCTCACTAAAGTCATTGCATTTTAGCGCTTTTTTTACTTGTTCCAAAACAAAACGGCGTTTCAAACGTAAAAAAGGTAAATGTTTTATGCTCGGGCCAAAGACGGCCAGATCCAGCACAAAGTTTCTTAAATTTATTTCGTTAAAAAACCAAACATAAACACATAAACAGCGATGTTATGGCGACAGCAAACAATACCTTTTTTGAAAGTGTACAGCGCAATTTTGATAAGGCGGCTAAATTAACGCGATTCGACAAAGGGATCCTAGATCAAATCAAAGCGTGCAATTCCATTCTACGCGTAAAATTTCCCGTAAGAATAGGCGAGAAAATTGAAGTTATAGAAGCCTATAGGGTTCAACATTCCCATCACAAATTACCTTGTAAAGGGGGGATTCGCTTTAGTATGGAGGTGGATCAAGAAGAGGTTATGGCCTTGGCAGCATTGATGACCTACAAGTGTGCGATTGTAAATGTGCCTTTTGGTGGGGGCAAGGGCGGTATCAAGATCGACTCGAAGAAGTATTCGGTGTTTGAGCTGGAGAAAATTACCCGACGTTACACCTCGGAACTTTGCAAAAAGAACTTTATTGGGCCGGCAATAGACGTTCCAGCGCCAGATTACGGGACTGGAGCACGCGAAATGAGCTGGATTATGGATACCTATTCATCCCTCAACCCGGGAGAGATCAATGCGCAGGCCTGCGTAACGGGAAAGCCTATTTCGCAAGGCGGTGTGCGCGGACGTACAGAAGCAACGGGCCTCGGTGTTTTCTTTGGTGTGCGCGAAGCCTGCTCTTTTGAAGAGGATATGGCAAAGCTAGGCCTGAGTACAGGTATCGCTGGCAAACGAGTGATCGTTCAGGGCTTGGGCAATGTAGGTTACCATACGGCAAAATATTTCCAGGAGGCTGGCGCCAAGCTTGTCGGTCTGATCGAGTATGATGGAGCGATCTATAACGAGGACGGTCTAGATCTGAATGCCGTGCAGGCGCATCGTCAAAGTACGGGCGGGATCTTAAACTTTCCGGGGGCGGTGAACTTCTCTGATCCTGCAGAAGGCTTGGAGCAGGCTTGTGATATTTTGATCCCCGCCGCCTTGGAAAGTGTGATCCATAAAGAAAATGCCGGTCGTATACAAGCAAAGATCGTGGGAGAGGCTGCTAACGGCCCATTGACCTCCGAAGCGGATGAGATTTTGGCTGAGCGTGGTGTGTTGGTCATCCCAGATGTGTACTTGAACGCCGGCGGGGTGACGGTATCCTATTTTGAGTGGTTGAAGAATTTGAGCCGTGTGCGTTACGGACGCTTAGAGAAACGGTTCAGCGACGATATGTACAAAGAGCTTATCGATATTATTGAGTCGATGACTGGCAAACGGGTGTCAGATCTTGAACGGAAGACCATCCTTCGTGGGCCTGACGAGATAGACTTGGTACACTCGGGACTCGAAGATACGATGATAGGATCCTACCGGGAGATCAGGGATATTTACCAGTCTTTGGAGGGAGCGGGCGATCTGCGTACGGCGGCATTCATCTGTGCGATAAACAAAATCGGTGTGTCCTACGAAGAATTGGGCATCTTTCCATAAGTCGATTTTTTGTGATCGAAAGTATAACGATAACGCTGCCCGCTCTGTTTCTTACAGAACCATGAGCGGGCAGCGCTATTTTTAGGATGATTTCCGTATTTTTACCCCATGCGGAATTTAGCTCATCAAACCAAGCAGGCATTTTATTTCAGTCTGGGATTTTATTTCTTGGCTATTGTGATGAAGTTGCTGCACTTTTCCTTTGCGGATATACTGGTCAGTATAGCTCTGCTGCTATCTTTGCTGTGGACCGTACTGGTTCTTCGGGAGCTGATGCTCTCCAGGAAATTATCGAACACCGAGCGTCTGTTGTTAATTATTTTTATCATCTTTGGCAATATCATAGCTGGGATCGTCTATTTTTTCTTTATCCGGGAGAAGGTAGTGGTCTCTACAGGTAAATAATATCCATGACAAAATTTTTCATTTTAAACGTCGTTCTCAATTTCGCCATCGCCTTTTTGGTATATAGCGGGATTATGTCCTTCCAGTCAGGAAACCACCTTTTTCTGTTTGTTTCGATTGCTGTGCTGGTAGTTTTGGTGTACCTGAAAGTGGTTTTGTTGAAAATTGTCAAGAAGAATGCCGCTAAAAAAGCCGAAGACGCGTTAGCGGAGAAGAGCAAAAAAAAAGGAGCTAAATAATAGCTCCTCGTTATTTTATCCCTTTATTATTTTACGAATGGTGGTTTGCGAACTACCGCTTTGATTGGCTGATTGCGGATACTGACAAAAATTTCAGTGCCTTCTTTCGCAAATGCGCTATCTACATAGCCAAGTCCTATCGATTTTTTCAAGGTAGGCGATTGCGTTCCTGAAGTCACCCGACCGATTTTCTTGCCTTCGGCATCGACGATCTCATAATCGTGACGTGGAATACCACGGTCGATCATCTCAAAACCAACCAATTTCTGTGCTACACCGCGTTCTTTCTCTGCTTTCAAGTTGGCACTGTTCACAAAATCCTTGGTAAATTTCGTTACCCAGCCCAAACCCGCCGAAAGCGGAGAGGTGCTGTCATCGATATCATTTCCGTATAGGCAAAATCCCATCTCCAAACGAAGGGTATCACGCGCACCCAATCCTATTGGTTTAATACCATATGCCGCTCCTGCTTCAAAAATAGCATCCCAAACCTTATGTGCATCTTCATTGGCTACATAGATCTCGAAACCACCAGCACCGGTGTAGCCTGTTGCTGATATCAAAACATTCGCGACGCCGGCAAAGGTTCCTTTCTCGAAGGTGTAATACGCCATTGGCGCCAACTCGATTTCGGTTAACGACTGTAGCGCTTCGGCAGCTTTTGGTCCTTGCACAGCAAATAGAGCCGTTTGGTCTGAAATGTTTTTCATCTCCACACCTTCGGTGTTGTATTTGCTGATCCAGTTCCAGTCTTTTTCGATGTTAGAGGCATTGACCACCAAAAAGTATGTATGTTCGTCGATGCGGTAGGTCAGGAAATCGTCCACGATGCCGCCGGTTTCGTTCGGGATATAAGCATACTGCACTTTTCCGTCATACAACTTAGACACATCATTGGATGATATTTTCTGAATTAGATCGATCGCTTTCTCCCCTTTCAGGATAAACTCACCCATATGGCTAACGTCGAAAACACCAACACCCGTGCGAACGGTTTGGTGTTCATCGTTTATTCCTGAATATTGAACAGGCATGTTGAAGCCTGCAAAAGGCACCATTTTAGCTCCAAGCTTGGCGTGGTGCTCGGAGAGCGCAGTGTTTTTAATCATAGCAATCTGATAAATTCATTTTTTTCAAAAATAGATAAAAAACACCATTTCTGCCGGATAATTACGTTTAGTTTGCATTTTACGCAATCGATTTATCGTGGAATCTTGACTTTGTAAACCTTGGATGCGGCGACGGCGGTATCCTCGTCTTCACACAGCAGAAACGTTAGGCTACGCTTATTTTTTTCGAATAAGCTTAGCCCTTCAAACTTATGTTTTTCCGACAGTATTTGGGTGTACTCCACTCGGCGTGTTTTTGGGTTGAGGCGACCGATTAGAGTTCCTTTAATTTCGCCATCGTGGTAGCTGGAATTGCTGTCTTCTGCGGCTGCAGTGAAGTACATGTTGCCATTCACAAGTGTGGCATCTGTAAAACCTGTTTCTACGCCTTGTAAAGGCGGCAGCTCAACGGCAAAATAGTCTTTCGGGCGGAAGGTGCCTTTCTCTAGAATGAATACCGCATTTTTTTTGCTCGGGCCATTTCCTCGATTGAACAACCATAATTCACTGCCCAAGGCTAGTGCGCCTTCGATGTTAAAGTCTTTTTCGGAAACATCGAACTGCTGCATCAGCTCTTGATAGACAGGCTTTAAATCTATGCTATCCTTACTATCCCGCTTGGGATCATAGATGATGAGGCTGTTTCTGCCTGCGCCAGATCCTGATCCGAAGATATAGAACATACCATCTATCGTTGTGATAGCCTCAAAGTCTGCTTTGTCCTTTTTGGGTACATTTTCAGCAATATCGCTCCAGATCAGCGTCTTTTTAGAAAGCTTTTGTTCGTTGATATCATAATTATACAGAAGCATACTGTTATCCGACACGATGCTGATGCGTTTATCTTGATAAACAAGACCAGACGCGGCGGCAATACCTTGTATGGTAAGTAGCACTTCAAGGGCTAGTTCTTTCATATCGCTATATTTAAGAGGTTTAGCACACGTAGAAACTCCGGTTGCAGAGGTGCTTGTATGTGTATGGGAGCGTTTGTTCTCGGATGAAGGAATTGCAGGGTTTGGGCATGCAACATCATGGTATCCATATCAAATCTGTCTTTCCACAGTTTATTCTGTTTGTTACATCCGTGTGGACGGTCGGCCAGAATGGGATGAAAGATATGAGCGAAATGCTTACGGATCTGGTGCATTCGCCCAGTTTCTGGATTGGCTTCTACCAGCGAGTAGCGGGAGGTGGTAAATTTGCCCAAGGGGAGGTCGATCTCTGTTCGAGACAGTGTTTTAAAATGCGTAACGGCATCTTGCAGCGCGCCGTTCTCTTTGCGCAAAGCATAATCTATCGTGCCTTGGTCTTCGGTAAACCCTCGAACCACAGCGAGATAGCTTTTTTGCATGACTTTATTGGCAAAGAGCTGCTGCGTGAGGGCATCCATTTCCTTGTTTAGAGAAAAGAGTAGTACACCTCCCGTTTTTCGGTCGAGCCGATGCGCGGGGTAAACGGTCTTTTGGATCTGGTTGCGCAAGATCTGCAATGCAAATTCTGAGGTATCTGCTGCGATGGAGGAACGGTGTACGAGCAAGCCATGAGGCTTGTTTACCGCAATAAGATCCTCGTCTTGGTAAAGAATGTCCAGCATTTATTTCGCTTTGATCATATCCACGATTTCTGATGCTTTCTCGTCTATTTTCGGACTTAGCCACACCGTCTTAAATGCGCCAACACCGAGGATTTGCTCTTCCTGTTCCCATCGAACTTTAGTCACCGAAAAAAGGTAGTAGTTTTTAACCGAGATGTGGTTTTTCATAAACTGATCGATCAGCGTATTACCGAAGAGTTGGACGCCAAAATCGACGACACTGCTATTTTTTGTACCGGCATGTTGCTTAAGTAGATCAATGGCCTTGGCACGAATCGTGGCCTCGTGCTGTTCTTGACTGGGGTTGGTAAAGAATGCCGCCAGCATCAATGCAATGATGCTCAGGGCAAAGATTCTCGTTTTGCTCATATCGCTACAAAAATACGATTTTACTTGAGCAAAGTGATGGAATCAAAATAAACCGATTACCCACTCGCCAAGGAGCCAAAGCACATAGAACATGAACACACATAGGAGTAAAAGTGATACAAAAATAAAGGCAAGCAGTTTTTTTGCGCTGCCTTGGTGTTTGCCGTCATAATGATAGGCTTTAAGCAGCTTAATATTCTTTTTATTGGCTTTGAAGAAGAAATCAAATACGTTTCCCAGCAGGGGGATGGCACCGATGCCGGCGTCGACGATCACATTTAGTAACATTTTCGTCGCGACTTTGGAGCTTACACCGTGGCGGTACATGATCAGCACCAGCAACAGTGCCGTCGCAAAGCTGATGCCTTGACCTACGATTGGGAATAGACCTAAGATCGGGTCTAGGCCGAATCGAAAACCACCGATGCTAAACTTACTATCCATAAGGGTGGAGACTCGCTCCACCCACCTGAATTCGTTATCCAATCGACTTTTTTCAAGTGCATCCATTGGTATGGTTTTATTATAATAGCTCGAAGACACCGTCTATGTTGCAGGTAAGCTTGATGGGGCGTACGCTGATGTCGAGGTCTTGCTCTATGCCGGCGCCATCCGCGGCTTCCATCTGCACTCTAGCCATGCTGTAAGCCCGGGGAGTAGGCATAATATCGTTCCATCCGAAAGAACTGTTGTCGTTGATACCCAATACTTTCCCAATCTTGTCTCCTGTTGCCGTGGCAATAATCTCCGCATTGGCGCGCGCATCTTGTACGGCAGCAACTTTGAGTTCCTTCTCAATTTGGCGTTTTTGCGAGTGGTCATATCCACTGATGGATGTGCTCTGTACCCCTTTAGCATCTACTTTATCCATCATGCTGTTCAAGCCGTTGAGATTGGTGATCTTCAACCGGTATTGTTTGGCCTGCAGCAGCTCGGAATTGCCCTTTTTCTTGGTTTCGGTGTTGTAACTATAGATATTTTGGATGGTGAAATCTTCTTTCTTCACACCGATGGAAAGAGCCGCATCGTGCAGTTGCTTTTCCAGTGTTTCAATATCTACTTTCTTTTTACTGTTTCCATCGACAAGATACTCACGCAGAGAAATGGACAAATAGACGATGTCTGGTGTTACTTCTCTTTCGGCATAGCCGCGTGTAGACACTTTTCTACTGAATTCATAGTTGCTTGTTTGCGCGGCGGCGCATGTGGCGATACAAACCGCTAATAATAGACCTGCAAATTTTTTCATGTTCTTTGTTTTATACTTCATACAAAAATGTATACGCTTTGTTTGACGAGGAAAAAATGTTTTCGTTTAAAATTTTAGAAGAAATAAAGGCACATTGAAAAATAATTTATACCTTTAGTTTTAATACAAAATAAAATTAAAATGCAAGAAGGCGTAGTAAAATTCTTTAATGAGACCAAAGGTTTCGGTTTCATCATTCCTAACTCTGGCGAGAGCGAGATCTTTGTTCACGTTTCAGGTTTAGTAGACAAAGTTCGTGAGAATGATCACGTATCATTCGAAATCGAGCAAGGCCGTAAAGGTCTTAATGCGGTAAATGTAAAGCTTATCTAAAATAGATTTCAAATATATTTATTGTGAAAAAGCCAGATTCTTAGAATCTGGCTTTTTTATTTTATGGGTTCGTGTTCGTGAACGGATTGTTTGGTGTTGGTGGGAAATTATTGAAAGTATCCCCTCCTTCAGCTTTTGGATCAGGACCGAATTCGTTTGGACCCACATCGCCTTCCTTGATCATCAGGTACAGGAAATACAGGTTTACCAGAGGAATGAACGCAAGCACGATGTACCAAGTCGGGTTGCTCGTGTCATGCAGGCGGCGCACCCCCACGGCCAAGTTTGGGATCAAAAGACCAAGCGATACAATACCAGCGACAAAATAAACAATTCCGGCTAGCGCACCGCTAATAAAAGATAGAATCACGGCGACGATGTTCAACGCCACTGAGATTAGGAAAACAAATAATACGAACGTCCAAAACTCTTTCCTTCTCGCCCGACCTTCAAAGTTCGCGTAGTTTTCTTTGACAGTTTTTAAAAACCACTCCATAGGTAAATTTTATTTTAGTTATGTGTAAAAAAATAATTGCGTTACTTCGGTATTTCAACGAAATAGCGTGCCAAAAGTTTGCGAAACTAAATTTTTATTGAAAAACTTCTTCTAAAATATCTAGGGAATGCACGCTTCCGAAGTTTTCTGTATGCAGCTTGTAGAATTCCAATGTTTTTTCCAAAAGATATTTACGTTCTTCTTTGGGCATTTTGATCTGCTGGGTTTCCTCAAAACCTGTTTTTAGCAGCCGTTCGAAGAGGGATGTATGAGGTTCTTGTAGAATATGGCTGTGGGCAGGCAAGCTGTTGCAGAAAACACCATCCAAAAGGTCGAAGTAGGGGAAGCTTTTATAAGCGTGGTGTGATGGGAGGAAGCCTAAAAAACGACTGAGTTTAATTAAAAAAAGTAAATGGAAATTTGCGAGACTACTTTGGCTGCTGTCCATCCAGAGGACAGCTTGTTGTATAAAGTGAAAAAGGTAAGGGTCAGGGGATTGTTGACGCAAGACCTTGTACAGAATTTCATCGATGAATAGGGCTAGCGATCTTTTGGTCAGATCGAAGGGGATTTCGCGCAACACGGGAAGCTGATGCACTTCTTTGATGCGCTGTAGCCCGCCACTGTCTTTATGGTATACCACCATGTCCAAAGGGTGCAAAGGCTGGAATAGGTTGGCGGCAATCTTGGCTTTCGGCTTTTTTGCTCCGTTGATCAGATAGGATTGCATACCGAAAGCTTCCGTAAACACATGGGCTACGATACTACTTTCCGAGTAGTTGGTTGTCTTTAAGGCTATTCCTTTCGTTTTATGGAGCATCTATCGATCGTGAAAGCACAAAGATACGAAGGTCGCGGGAAAGATTCGGCGTTCGCCGATGTGAATTGTGGAAAACTATTTGTGCGGTTGGTCGCTGTGACGGGGAGGAAAAAACAGTATTTTTGCTACTCTCAGCAAGGTGTTTCCTAAATTTTAAAAATTATTCTTTCCCTTGCTTGCAATTCACAAAAGAAATATTGATATTTGCAAACTCTTTGTGAAAAGAGTAAAAGGACAACAGATAACATTAAAAATCAAATATCATGTCAAGAATTTGTGATTTAACAGGCAAGGCGGCATTAAAAGGAAATAACGTTTCGCACTCTAACGTTAAGACTAAGCGTAAATTTTACCCGAATTTACAGACTAAACGTTTCTACATTCCAGAAGAAGATCGTTGGATTACGTTGAAAGTATCCACATCAGCAATCAAGACTATCAACAAAAACGGTATTACAGCAGTAATCAACAAATTTATCCAAAAAGGATCTATTTAATCATTACCGCCTGTTATCAAAATATTCATGAAATCTATCCGTCTGATCGCGGATTAAACAACGTAAAACAATGGCTAAAAAGGGAAATAGAGTACAGGTAATCTTAGAATGTACTGAGCACAAGGAAAGTGGTCTTCCGGGCATGTCTCGTTATATCACCACAAAGAACAAAAAGAACACAACTGAGCGTTTAGAGTTGAAAAAATTCAACCCTGTGCTTAGAAAAACAACTGTTCACAAAGAAATTAAGTAATTAACCGTTTGAGCTTCGGCTCGACTAAAAATAAAAGACAATGGCAAAGAAAGCAGTTGCATCGTTACAAAAAGGTGGTGGTAAAGAGTTTACTAAAGTTGTTCTTACCGCTAAATCTGCAAAAACTGGAGCTTATACTTTCAAAGAGAGTATGGTGCACAACGACAAAGTGAAAGATGTCGTAGCAGCAGCTACTAAGTAAGCAACGCAGGGACAATCCCTTTTTTAAGATTATCGCTTAAAAAATAAAAGAAGCCGTTTTGGTATACGCCGAAAGGGCTTTTTTTGTATAGCTGATTTTGACTATATTTGGCAGGTTGTAAGCAAGGCATAACCATACATACAGGACATTATGGGATTATTCGATTTCTTTAAGAAAAAGCAGGAAACAGAAGAGGCACAAGTGGCGCTCGATAAGGGTCTGGAAAAAACCAAAGAAGGTTTTCTCTCCAAGATTACCAAGGCTGTTGTCGGTAAATCTACCGTCGACGACGAGGTGCTGGATAACCTGGAAGAAGTATTGGTGATGTCCGATGTTGGCGTGACAACCACCTTGAAGATCGTTGATCGTATCCAACAGCGCGTCGCTCGGGATAAATATGTGGGTACGGATGATCTAAACAAACTCTTGAAGGAAGAGATTCAGGATCTACTGGCTGAAAATAACAGTAATGATTTCGAAACCTTTGAATATGGCGATCACAAGCCTTATGTCATTATGGTTGTTGGGGTGAATGGTGTGGGCAAAACGACAACGATTGGTAAGTTGGCGCACCAGCTAAAAGAGGCGGGCAACAAAGTGGTGCTAGGAGCTGCGGATACGTTCCGGGCGGCTGCGGTAGACCAAATACAACTTTGGGGTGAGCGGGTAGGTGTTCGCGTTGTGGCGCAGCCAATGGGCTCTGACCCGGCGTCTGTGGCCTTTGATACGGTGAAGTCAGCCGTTTCCAACGGTGATGATGTGGCTATTATCGATACGGCAGGTCGCCTCCACAATAAAGTAGGCTTGATGAACGAGCTTACCAAAATTAAAAATGTGATGCAGAAGGTTGTGCCGGATGCTCCCCACGAGATTCTGTTGGTGCTGGATGCCTCAACAGGGCAAAATGCAATCGAGCAGGCTACGCAGTTTACGCAGGCAACGGATGTCAATGCCTTGGCCTTGACGAAGTTGGATGGTACTGCCAAAGGTGGTGTCGTGATCGGTATATCGGATCAATTCAAGATTCCAGTTAAATATATCGGTGTAGGCGAGAAAATAGGTGACCTACAGCTGTTCAACAAAAAGGATTTTGTGGAAAGCCTGTTTAAGTAGGACAGCCTTTCTGAGATAGTATATATAACCTATGGCCGTGAGGGTCAAGGTTCGGTAAGCAATAGCGAGGAGAAGATGTGGCTACACGTTCTACCTTCGCGATGAAGAGAAGAAGATGAAAACAAAATATGCAAAGACAGCTTCCCCGGTTAGCAAACCGCGGGTGAATGTCGTCACATTGGGTTGCTCCAAAAATATTCATGACTCGGAAGTATTGATGGGCCAGCTGAAGGGCAACCAAATGGAGGTCGTGCACGAGGCTAGCAACATCCGTGCAAATGATATCGTCGTGATCAATACCTGCGGTTTTATCGATAATGCCAAACAGGAATCTATCGATACTATCCTGCACTATTCTGAGTTGAAAGATCAAGGTAAGGTAAACAAGGTTATCGTTACGGGTTGCCTTTCGGAGCGGTACAAGCCCGAATTGCAGGCCGAGATTCCGAACATAGATGCCTTTTTCGGTACCAACGACCTTCCGGAGTTGTTATCGACTATCGGTGCTGATTATCGCCATGAACTGCTTGGCGAGCGTTTATTGACTACGCCATCACATTTTTCGTATTTTAAAATTGCCGAGGGCTGTAACCGTCCTTGTTCATTCTGTGCTATTCCGTTGATGCGCGGTAAACACGTCTCCAAATCGATCGAAGATTTGGTGAAGGAGGCTAAATTCTTGGCGGCCAACGGCACGAAGGAATTAATTCTTATTGCGCAGGATCTAACTTACTACGGCTTGGATATTTACGGCAAACGTAACCTTTCCGACCTGATGCGCCACCTTTCTGATGTCGATGGTATCGAGTGGATTCGTTTGCAATATGCTTATCCATCGGGTTTCCCTATGGATATACTGGATGCGATGAACGAGCGTTCTAATATCTGCAATTACCTCGATATGCCCTTACAGCATATCAGTGACAGTATGTTGAAATCTATGCGCCGCGGAACCACCAAGCAAAAGCAGGTCGATTTGGTCAACCAAATCCGTGATAAGGTTCCTGATATAGCCTTGCGTACTACACTAATCTGTGGTTACCCCGGCGAAACCGAGCGGGATTATCAGGAGATGTTGGAATGGGTAGAGGAAACGCGATTCGATCGTCTGGGCTGTTTCACTTACTCACATGAGGAAAAAACCCATGCTTATGATTTGGTTGACGATGTGCCAGAAGGGGTGAAAGAAGCTCGCGTAGAAGAGATTATGGAGGTACAACAGGGCATTTCTTTCGAAAAGAATCAAGATAAAGTTGGTCAAACCTATAAAGTGTTGATCGACCGTGTGGACGGCGATTATTTTA
Source organism: Sphingobacterium bambusae (assembly GCF_033955345.1). NCBI lineage: Bacteria > Pseudomonadati > Bacteroidota > Sphingobacteriia > Sphingobacteriales > Sphingobacteriaceae > Sphingobacterium > Sphingobacterium bambusae. Next base: position 2,748,382 of record NZ_CP138332.1, on the reverse strand, counting down.
TCGGACGCACCGAATACGATTCGCCGGAAGTGGATAACGAAGTGGTGTTAAATGCCAAGGATAACTACGCCCGCATCGGCGACTTTGTACAAGTAACGATCGATCGCGCCGAAGACTTTGATCTTTACGGAACGATTGTTAAATAACGAAAAAGCATTTTTATATGAAGCACGGGTATTTTATCCGTGCTTTTTTTATGCTGTTATGTTGGGATAATGCTTGGTTTCGACACAATTATTCGGTCTTGATGCCAGCAATATAGGCAGCAGCTGGGTCTCGAATAAAACGTTCTATAAAGCTATTGTCAAATAAACAATAAAATCGAACGGTATAGAAGACCTTTTACTAAAAATATGTAATTTAACCTGCTGTTAAGGGCGATAACCCAAAAATGAAGGATCCTGACAAGCAGAGCAACATCCGTGTGCTGTGCTGGGGGGAATGTGACCCGAGACATAACACCGTAGAAGAGATTAATGAAAGCAACATATATCGATTATAGCGATACTGGTAGTTTTTCCAAGACGTTGTTGGCCTATTTGGCAAACGACGAGCGGCTGCAGCCATTTTATGGCGAACGTCCCGACTTAGAGGGCTTTCGGGCGCAAATCGAGCGCAAGCAGGGATTCCAGCACCGGTCGCTGTTGGTTTCCCAGTTGGAAGAGCAGTATGGACCCACGCTGGCAGACAGTCCACGCGTGGCCGAGCATATTGCGCTGCTAAAGGAACCCAACACATTTACCGTAACCACAGGCCATCAGCTCAATATTTTTACGGGACCACTTTATTTCATTTTCAAGATTGTCTCGGCCATTCGTTTGGCCAAGGATCTCAAGAAAGCTTTTCCTGAGTACAATTTCGTGCCCGTCTATTGGATGGCCACGGAGGATCATGATTTTGCCGAGATCAATAACACGCGTGTTTTTGGCAAGAAGATTTCTTGGGATGTGCCCGCTGTTTCAGGGACGGGTCGCATGTCTACGTCGACCATTGCCGATACGGTAAAACAATATTGCAATACCTTCGGCATTTCACCCAATGCAGATCGGCTGAAGGCTATTGTTGAGCAGGCTTACCTGCAAAATCGCTCGTTAGCAGATGCTACGCGCGATATGGTCAATGCGTTTTTCAAGCAGGAGGGACTCGTTATTATCGATGCCGATCGAAAAGCACTTAAAGAGCCGTTTATCCCGTATATCCTGCAGGATGTGCTCGAAGAAAAAAGCGTGAAGGCAATCGATAACAGTTCCAAGAGGCTAACAGAGCTGGGCTTTCAAACGCAGGTGCATGCACGAGATATTAACTTTTTTTACCTAACAGACGAGTTTCGGGAGCGTATTGTGCGCACTGAAGATGGTCGTTTTGAGGTGCTCCACCAGCAACTGTACTTCACTGCTCAGGAGATGAAAGCAGAGATCGAGCAGTATCCAGAACGGTTCAGTCCCAACGTGGTGATGCGTCCGTTGTATGAGGAGATTATCCTCCCCAACTTGGCCTACATAGGCGGTGGCGCAGAAATTGTCTATTGGCTGCAGTTACGTGCTAACTTCAATCAGTATGATGTACCCTTTCCGATTTTGATACCTCGCAATTCGGCTATGATTACGGATGATAGTGTAACGGGCAAGATTTATCGATTGGATCTGACTTTCAAGAGTATTTTTAAGTCTACGGATGCGCTGAAAAATGAATATGTACGCCGACATACGAAACACCGGCTCAATTTGCGCGACGAGTGGATGGAGCTCAACGCCATCTTCGGCAAGATAAAGCTACGCACGCATAAGATAGACCCAAGCTTAGGTGCCAGCACCGAAGCGGTCAAAGCACGACTCAAAAAGGCCATTAACAGCTTGGAGAAGAAATTGCTCAAGGCCGATAAGCATAATTACGATGATGCCCTCTTACAGATTGAACGCGTCAAGGATAAGCTTTTCCCAAATGGTGGCCTTCAGGAGCGTTCCGAGAACTTCGCAGCCTTGTATATCAAGCATGGCGAAGAGCTTATCCAAGAGCTTGAGAAGCATTTTAATCCCTTAGATTTTAAATTTACGATCGTATACTAGTGGATAAGGCAGCTTATAATTTGGTTGATAGTAGATTTTACAAATACTACAGCGAGAAGGGCGGTCTTACAGCCGAGCAATTCGAGCAGCTACAGCCCTATTTTTCATTCCGCACCGTTCCGCACAATACGTTTTTGCTGCGCGCGGGCGAGCTTAGTCACTACGCCTTCTTTGTGGAACAGGGCTTGCTGCAGTCTTTCTCGTTGGATGAAAAAGGAGGCGAACATATTCTACAGTTTGCTCCCGAAGATTGGATCATATCCGACCGAGCAAGCCAATATTTTAATAAGGCTTCCGACTATTACATCAAGGCGATAGAGTATTCCACGATTGTCTTCATTCAGCCCGAGTTTATGGAAAAGGCTTCGCTCTGGAGCAATGCTTTTGCTTGCTTTTTGGAAAACTCTTTACAGCGCAACATCTATATTCAGCAAAAGCGGATCAATTCCCTGTTGGCGATGACGGCGAAAGAACGCTATCTTTCCTTTATGGAGATGTATCCGGGCATGCTGCTGCGTGTTCCGCAATGGATGGTGGCTTCTTATTTGGGCATCACCCCCGAAAGCCTCAGTCGCGTGCGCCGCGAGTTGCTGAACGATCGTTAGCTAGTAGAACACTTCCGCTAGCATACAGCGTGCGCTTCCTCCTCCGGCCGTTTCGATGGTATCTAGGGGCGCATGGATTATTTCTCCGAAAGCCTGTAGTTGCTGAATCTGTGCTTCGGTAAAGTGCTCGTAGGCTTGACTACTCATGACAATATGTGGTTTTCCGGTGACCGATTTCACCTCTAGAATATTTCCTGCAAAATGCTGCATCTGCTGTTCTGTGATGGCAATGATCTGCCTTCCTCCATCCTCAAGCCGCTGAACCATTTCCTCCCGAAGGTAGCGATTGTCTATGCTCTCCAGACATACCACGGCAAAGCTGGTCCCGATGGCCATCATCACGTTGCTGTGGTAAATGGGCTTTCGTTCGCCATCGACCGTTTGGCTGGCTTCAAAGATGAAAGGGTCGTAACCCAAGTCTAGGCAAAATTGGTGCGCAATGCCGGCATCCGCCCGCGGCGAGAGTGAGCAATAGGCTACGCGATGGATGCGATCGAGTATAAGACAGCCAGTGCCTTCCAAGAAACGATTTTCCTGCTCATGCTGCGTGTAATCAATGATATCATCAAAGTGCAAACCCCATCCGCCTAGCGCCTGCAGGTAGTGCAGTTGCCGTTCTCGCCGTCTATTTTCCGCAAACATGGGATAGAGCACCGCCGTGCGTTTATGGAAAGAGATACAGTTGTTCGGAAATATGCTGTCCGGCGTGTCATAGCGGCCGTCATCCTGCATGATCAAGGTGTTGATATGGTGGTCCGCCAAGCGCTGCGCGAAGCTGTCAAACTCCTGCTGGGCGCGTTGCGTAACATCTTCTCCAACCACTTCTTCTTGAAAGTAGTTGTTCACCGCTGTTTGTTCGTTTTTTCGGAAGTGATAAGGGCGCACCAAGAGGAGCGTATCGGTGGTTTGTGTCGTCATGCTCTTAATCGCGATAAAGGGGTAGTGTAGAGCAGCGCAGCAATCCTTCTTGCTTGCCGATCTCATGATATGGAATTTCTTCAACGGTAAAACGCTGTTTGCGTAGCCAGGTGTTCAGGCGTCCGAAACGTTCTTCGCTAACGATTACCTCGGGCGAAATGGAAAATACGTTGCTGCACATTTGGTACATCTCCTCGGCATCGATATGGAAAAGGTTTTCTGCACCAAATAGATCCCGTAGATAGCGGTAATCGTCGGGATTTCTGAAGCCAGCCTCATGGATAATTGCTTTGTTTTGACCCACGGGTTGGAAACAACAATCCAAGTGCAGCGCGTTTTTGCGGGCATTGGTCATCGACTTGACCAAATCAAACTCCCTGACAGTCTTGTGCGGAAATTGTTCCTGTAGAAATCGCACACCGTGCATGTTGGTTCGAGCGGTGTTGATGTCGGCGTAGTCGGCTCCTTTGTAGGTTCCAACAAAGATAAAGTCGTTCCATAGCAGCACATCGCCACCTTCGATATGTACCTCTTCAGGCGGCGTTATGCATTTTGTGGGATCGATTTGGCTCACAATTTGGGCAATGGCCTGCCACTCTCCCGCACGATCCGGGAGGATATTGGCTTTGATAAGGTAATCGTCGATGACGAAGCCGATATCGCGTGAAAATATTTGATTGAGATCAGGGATTACCTCTGGTCGGTATACCGCTACACCATGCCTCTTCAGCACATCTTCAAAATAGGCCATCTCCGCGCACATGTCCGATTCTTTCGGATAGGTGCCCGCCAAGATGTGTTCCAGTGATTTTGGGTCGTAGGCCTCTTCTGCTTTTGGCGTAGGGCCGTTACTATGCGCTGCACCTAAGATTACGGCGCGCAAGGGACTGGTTTCGTTTCGTACGGAAAGCTTCAACATAAAACATCTATAGGTCGCAAATATGCAATAAAGTTACTTATTTATTTTGATGGCCAACTGTAGCGAAGATCTTATTTTTTTCGATTAATAAACAAGGGATAAATATTTAGATTATGAAAAAAATACAACTCTTTTTCGTGTTTATAGGCCTAGTTTTTAGCGCTTGTTCTAAAGATGCGGTAATGGAACCTGCTGAAGGGCTTGAAGTAAAACTCGTTGTTGCCTCGGGCTGGTGCGGCACGGAAAAGACCATTGTGATGAACAGCAAGCAGACGCGTAGAGATCTACGTGGAAATACCTGTAACAAGAGTTCCGTAAACACCGTCAAACAAACTGATCAGGATCGTTTCAACAGGCTGGGCAGGTATCTACAGGAGCTTGACCTGTTCGATCGCGAGTACAAGGAGTGTGCACGCTGCCGCGATGGTGTAGATTACATCTTGACCATCGATGATGGTACACGCTTAATCGAGCAAAGTATCGGTTTCGACAATAAAGAGAAAGGGATACAGGACTTTATCACATTCTTAACGGAGCTATAGCGGAGAAGCGCATCAATTTGTTACAAAGTAAAGGGATTTAGGTCTTCATAATCAGTTGTTTGTTGGCTTTTAGGCCAGCGCAATCGATTGTCGTTTTTTTACCGTTAAGAAATGAAAAGGCCCCCTATTTATTCGCAATTAAAATCGTATTTTTGCACTCTCAAAACGTATATGAAAAAGTGTCTTTCTACAGGCCTGTTTGGATGGGCATAGGACGATGCAAATGAAAAAGTTAAGCGCAAAAATGAGCAACGTATTTTATCAAGAAAAATTTCAGGATCGCCATAACGGCCCGCGGGCAGAAGAGGCGCAAGAAATGTTAGCCTTCCTAGGCGTGCAATCGGTAGATGAACTTATCGAGCAGACCGTTCCCAGCCAAATTAGACTGAAAAAAGCCCTAGCCTTACCCGAGGCCCTGAGTGAGAAAGCCTACTTAGCCAAAGTAAAACAGCTTGCAGATAAAAACAAAGTATTTAAATCCTACATCGGGCAGGGGTACTATGATGTGACCGTCCCAGGGGTTATCCAGCGTAACGTATTGGAAAATCCAGGATGGTATACACAATATACGCCTTACCAAGCGGAGATCGCTCAAGGGCGCCTACAGGCTTTGTTAAATTTCCAAACAGCGGTCTCAGACCTTACGGGTTTGGAAATTGTGAATGCCTCCCTTTTGGATGAGGCTACAGCGGCGGCCGAGGCCATGTTTATGTTGTACAGTGCGCGCAAAAACAAAGAAGCCAACGTATTCTTGGTTACGCCAAATGTTTTTCCACAAACATTGGATGTGTTGCAGACACGTGCCACTCCTTTTGGCGTAGAGATCCGCGTAGCGGATATCGAAGAGGCAAACTTGGCAAATGATGTTTTCGCGGTATTCATCCAATACCCAGCGGCGGACGGTACGCTTGCTGAATATGCATCATTCACCGCTGCTGCACATGCGCAAAATATTACGGTTTGTGTGGCTGCTGATTTGCTTTCCTTGGCCTTGTTGACGCCTCCAGGCGAGTGGGGTGCTGACGTGGTTGTGGGCAACTCACAACGTTTTGGTGTGCCGATGGGCTTTGGTGGTCCTCATGCAGCATTCTTTGCTACAAAAGATGCTTACAAACGTAATATTCCTGGTCGTATTATCGGCGTAACGTCGGATGCGAATGGCAACTACGCTTTGCGTATGGCTTTGCAAACGCGTGAGCAGCATATTCGTCGCGATAAAGCTTCATCCAATATCTGTACGGCACAGGCGCTATTGGCCATTATGGCTTCTTTCTATGCGGTGTATCATGGTGCCGAAGGGATCAAAAATATCGCAAGCCGCGTCAATGACTTAGCAAAACTATTGGATAAGGCATTGCAAGAGCTGGGCTACGAGCAAACAAATTCGTCATATTTTGATACATTGCGCGTTGTCGTGGGTGACCAAGTTGGCGCGCTAAAAGGCGAAGCCTTGAACAATGAATTGAACTTTTTCTATCACGAGGGTGTTGTCGGTATCTCTATCGATGAAACAACGACCTTCGAAGATATTCAAACTATCGTTAAGGTCTTTGCTAAGATTAAGGCAAAGAGTGTGAATGATATTGACCTCGCAGGAATGGTCGAAGCATTGTCTCCGTCTATCCCAGAAGAGTTGGTTCGTACATCTGCTTACTTGACTCACCCAATCTTTAACAGTTACCGCTCCGAGAGCGAGATGTTGCGTTATATCAAAACCTTGGAATCCAAGGATCTTTCGTTGTGTCATTCCATGATTCCATTGGGATCTTGTACCATGAAGCTAAATGCGACAACCGAGATGGTTCCCTTAACTTGGGCTCATTTTGGTGGTTTACATCCATTCGCTCCAGCCGATCAAACATCGGGCTATATGCAGCTTATCAACGAGTTGAACGATTGGCTTTCTGAGATTACTGGTTTTGCGAAAATGTCTTTCCAGCCCAACTCCGGCGCACAGGGTGAATACGCTGGGCTTATGGTGATCCGTGCGTACCACGAGAGTCGCGGCGAAGGCCATCGTAATATCTGTTTGATCCCTGCTTCGGCACACGGCACTAATCCTGCTTCAGCTTCTATGGCTGGCTTGAAAGTGGTGGTGGTAAAATGTGATGAATTTGGAAATATCGATGTGGCAGACCTGCGCGCGCGCGCGGAAGAGCATGCGGCAAATTTGAACTCCCTAATGGTTACTTATCCATCAACGCACGGTGTGTTCGAAGAATCTATCATTGAAATCTGTGCGATCATCCACGAGCATGGCGGACAGGTGTATATGGATGGTGCTAATATGAATGCGCAGGTTGGTTTAACTAGCCCGGGCTTCATCGGTGCCGACGTTTGTCACCTGAACTTGCATAAAACGTTCTGTATTCCACATGGTGGTGGTGGTCCGGGTATGGGCCCTATCGGTGTGGTGGAGCATCTGGTGCCATTTTTACCGAATCATGAGGTTGTTGCCGTATCAGGTGAGGAAGGTATCTCTGCAGTTTCTGCGGCTCCTTTCGGATCAGCATCGATCTTAACAATATCTTACGCCTACATCGCGATGATGGGCTCGGATGGTTTGACTGCTGCAACGAAGACGGCTATCTTGAATGCAAACTATATCAAAGCGCGTTTGGAAGGTCACTACTCGGTATTATATGCGGGCGCAAACGGTCGTTGTGCACACGAGATGATCTTGGACTGCCGCGGATTTAAACATGTAGGCGTTGAAGTGGCTGATATCGCGAAGCGATTGATGGACTACGGTTTCCATGCACCAACGGTATCTTTCCCTGTGGCGGGCACCTTGATGGTAGAGCCTACCGAGTCGGAATCTAAAGCCGAGCTTGACCGCTTCTGTGATGCTTTGATCGCTATCCGTGCCGAGATTGCTGCAGTAGAAGCGGGTGACGTGGATCAAAAGGAAAATGTATTGAAGCACGCGCCACATACTGCGGAAGTGGTTACTGGCGACGAGTGGAACAGACCATATAGCAGACAGACGGCGGCATATCCGTTACCTTACTTGAAGGTAAATAAGTTTTGGCCTTCAGTAGGCCGGGTAAACGATTCGCAAGGGGATAGAACCTTGATCTGTTCTTGCCCTTCTATCGAAGAATATGCAGAGGCGTAACTAAAACGGTTATCCTTTTATGCAGAAACGCCCGCTGTGTATCCACACAGCGGGCGTTTTTAGCTTGTAGGCTATAGGTATTTCTTAAAGATTGCATATAAGATCTTGAGATCTTGCGGAGTCAGTGTTGCGGTGTTGGTATCCCGTTGGATGTAATGTATCTTAAAGGCCTTGATAGCAGCATCGACGTTTTTTACGTCGTATCCAATGATGCGCAGGGCCAACTTGGGATCGAAGTTTAGCGGCGGTTCTTCCAATACCTCGTTGTACCAAAAGCCGAAGCCGCGATCGGCCAGTTTTTTCCAAGGAAATCGGGAAGGATCGTTTTTACGGGTCGGCGCATAATCCATATGCCCAATGAAATTGGCCTGCGGAATCTTATAGCTGTCTTTAAGATACTGCAGGAGGCTTAGCAGCGCGGCAATCTGCGCGTCTGGCCAAGGGTCGGTGAGACCGTTGTTGTCCAGTTCGATACCTATGGAAGAAGAATTGAGGTCGGTGTCGTTTCCCCATCGGCCTGCGCCAGCATGGTGTCCACGATAAAGATCGTTTACCATCTGCACGATCTTGCCATCACGACCGATAACGTAGTGCGAGCTGACGCCTACTTTTTCGTTGTGAAAGGTTTTTACGGTCTGTGCCAGTGAATCTTGTGCGGTGTGATGTATCATCACATAATTGGGCTTGCGTGTGCCGAAGTTAGTCGAGGCTATCCATTCCTTATTGGTCGATAATACCTTATCGAGCTGCCCCGCCACCGGTGACTGTTTGTATTGTTCGGCAAAACCCTTTGCCTTTTCCGCATAGATCTTCTCGGTAGCCGCATACTTGCCGCCGCCACAGGAGGCTACGATAAACAGTAGCGCAGGGATTCCATAATATATCCGTTTCATTGTGTTAAACCGTTTACTTTTCTCAAATGTACAATAGATGTAGTACAAAAACCATCCCAGTTGAAATATTGGTGGAAATGTGGTGAGGAAGTGACGAGGTGATAAGGTGATGTGGTGACGAAGTGATGTGGAAGTGATAAGTTAAATGTAGTGGTGTGGTGAGGAAGTGATACGGTGATGGAAGTGACGAGGTGATGTGAAGGTGGAGGGAAGAGATAGATTTGTAAAAACGGTGATTAGACCGTTTTTACAAATTTCTCATCGTAGTTTTCGATATCGACGATGTATTTATTTTGGATCAAGAAGTCGAAAAGGTGATGCGCTTCATCTGCGACGGGCATATTTTTCGTAGTGACAATCTCGTTAGTTTTTTTGTCGAGGTAAGGGTAGGCATAGAGCTTCACATCCTTGCTGAACATGCCCGAAATGTAGGACAGCAGTTCGTTGGTATACTCTTCCTTGTTGTACTGATGCGTGTTAAAGATATTTTTCAGGTTGGCTACGTTGGTTGCAATACCGACATGCTTGGGCTTGAAAGATTTTACAAATTCGGCCAAGTGGTTGTTACGGTGGAAATTGGACACCATAATATTGTTGCCTGTCGAGGAGAGGTATTCTGCTCGCTCGGCAAAGTATTTCAAATCCTCATCCGTGATGGAGCTATCTTCATCAAGCACATTACCCATCAATACCTCGATCAGCACCACGGTGTCTTCTGGCGTTGCTCCCGTGTTCTTTTTAAACTGCTCCACAGCCAAGTTGAACAAGTCAAAGTTGGGGTTTGACTTCTGCCGATACTTGGTGCGCAGGATAATGATATTTTTCTTGTATAAGTAATCTTTGATTTGTGCTGCCTTGGCATCCGGACGGAATATTGCTGCTTTGGCAAAACCCTTGGCTATCAGGTATAGATTCAGCAGGCGCTCATTGGCCTGTTCGAATACAGGGCCCGAAACTTTCACCAAATCGATTTCTACTGAGCCTACGGAAAGATTGTCCACCAGCGATTCAATCATTGTTTGCGGATGCTCAGCATAATAGTAGGCCGCGAAAATAAGGTTCACACCCAAGATGCCCAACACTTTTGATTGTAACCGCGAGTCGCTATCTAACAGGCGCACGTGTATCACGATGTCATTGACAGGGCCGCCCACCTCGTGCTGAAAGCGCACGCCGATCCATCCGTGAGGTTCGTTTGTCTTGGTGAAATTAAGGGTGGTAACGGTGTCGGCAAAGGCGAAAAACTTCTTGGAGCAATATTTCTCCCCGTGTAGACGCTCGGTAAGGAGGTTGAACTCGTGGTGGAGCATCTTGTTCAGGCGGGTGCGGCTGACATAACGACCGGACTCTTCTACGCCGTAGATGGCGTCGCTGAAGGCCATATCGTAGGCCGACATGGTCTTGGCAATCGTGCCCGATGCGGCTCCTGCTTCGAAGAAGTTTCGAGCTACTTCTTGGCCGGCGCCAATCTCGGCAAAGGTGCCGTAGATGTCTGGGTTAAGATTAATTTTTAGTGCTTTTCGTTTTGTCTCAAAGATTTCTCTTGCCATGGCGCAAAGGTACAAAAATCATGTGGATTATTCGGGCGGCAGCCCCTTTTAGGAAATAAAATTAGGTTTGCCTAAAGCAAACCTAATTTTTGAAATGTGTAGAATAAAGCGGAGGTATGTAGAGCCTGACCGATCTTGTTGTCGAACAAAAACTGCCGTGCCTCGGGGATGGACATATGCACCACCTCGATATCTTCGGACGCGTCCAGCTCTTGTTCCTGCACCTTTCGCCCACCTTTGAGCAGGTAGGTATGGGTAATGTTGCCGCTGGTTGCCGGGTTCGCGTAAAGTTCGCATATCTTTTCGATGGAGTCGAAGGCATATCCCGTTTCTTCGAGCAGCTCCCGTCGTGCCGCCAATTCGGGTGCTTCGCCCGCCTCCACTACGCCTGCGGGAAGCTCCACCATAATTTGTCCCGACCCGTGTCTATACTGTCGTACAAAAAGCACTTCATCCGCCTCGGTGATGCCCACCATATTCACCCAAGTAGGATACTCCAGTACATAGTATTCATCTTTGACGTTTCCATTGGGCATCTGCAATTTGTCGACACGCAAGGTCGCCCAAGGTCGTTGGATGATGTATTTGGAGTCGAGTAATGTCCACTTCTCCATGCTTAGTTCTTTACGATGTCTGCCATAATATTCTTGACCTTTTCTTCCAGCTTCACAGCAACGTCCTCGTACTGCCCTCGGTTGTCTAAATTCTCTTTTACCGAGCAGTAGAATTTGATTTTAGGCTCGGTTCCAGAAGGTCTCGCCGAGATCACATCGCCATCCACCGTGATAAATTGCAATACGTCCGACTTTGGAAGGTCGATTGCCGTTTGTGTGTTGCCGGCAAGAACCGTTGACACGCTGTTTGCATAGTCGCGAATTTCCTTTACGGCGATACCACCAAGTGATTGTGGCGCATTGGCACGTAGGTCTGCCATCATCTGTTTAATCTCGTCGGCTCCAGCCTTTCCTTTTTTCGTTAGGGAAATCAGCTTCTCTTGGTAGAATCCGTATGTTTCATAGATCTCCAAAAGTACGTCGAATAACGATTTACCCTGGTTTTTGAAGTAAGCCGTCATTTCAGCGATGAAAGCGCAAGAGTTAACAGCATCTTTATCGCGCACCAAGTCGCCCACTAGGAAGCCATAGCTTTCCTCGCCGCCTACCAAGTAGTTCTCTTGTCCTTCAACACGGGTGATCACCTCGCCGATAAATTTGAAGCCTGTCAAGGTTTCGTAGTATTTGACGGAGAAGCTATTGCCGATATCGCTCATCAGGTTCGAGGTAACGATCGTTTTCACGATAAAGTCGTTGTCCTTTAAGCTACCGTTTTCTTTTTTAGAGCTCAGGACGTAATATATCAAGAGACTTCCTATTTGGTTTCCGTTAAGCAGCTGTATTTCCCCTTTATGGTTTTTCACGGCAAGGCCTACACGGTCGGCATCGGGGTCGGTGGCCATGACCACGTCGGCATCTAGCTCTTCACCTTTTTTCTTGGCCATGGACATCGCTTCCTCTTCCTCCGGATTCGGGTAGATCACCGTTGGGAAATTACCATCTGGCGTAGCCTGTTCCTCTACCAAATGAATGTTGGTAAATCCCCAAGCTTCCAGCATTTTCGGAACAATGGTGATGCCCGTTCCGTGGATGGAAGAAAACACAATTTTAAGATCCTTTTGTGCAGCCACAGCATCCGGATGGATGCTGAGCTTTTTATTGGCGTCAATATAGTATTGATCGAATTCTTCGCCGACCAAGGTAATGTTAGCTTCGATGCGGTCAAACTTGATCTCGCTGACCGACTGTATGGCGTTTACTTCCGTAATCACGTTTTCATCATGCGGCGCTACCAGCTGTCCGCCATCGTTCCAATAGGCTTTGTAGCCATTGTATTCTTTGGGGTTGTGGGATGCCGTTAGCATCACGCCGCCCTGGCAACCGAAATGGCGCACAGCAAAGGAAAGCATGGGGGTAGGGCGTAATTCCTGAAAAAGGTATACCTGAATACCGTTTGCCGAAAAGACATTGGCCACCAAGTGGCCAAATTTTTGGGAGTTATTGCGGCTATCATAAGAGACGGCAACCTTGATCTGCTGCTCGGGAAACTGCTTTTTCAGGTAATTTGCCAAGCCTTGTGTAGCTTTGCCGATGGTGTATTTATTCATCCGGTTGGAACCTACGCCCATAATGCCGCGCAGACCGCCTGTACCGAACTCCAAATCTTTGTAAAAAGAGTCGATTAATTCTGTTTCTTCTTTATTGTCCACAAGTTTTTGAACCTGTCCAACGGTTTCTGCGTCATATTCAGCGGTTAACCATTGTTGTATGCGATTGTTTGTGGCTTGGTCAATAGTATTCATTATAGATAGCTGTTTTTTTTGTCTAAATATAGGGGTTTCTTTTGAATCAATAATAGGGGACACCGTTAATTTACGGTGTATTATGTGCAAAATCATTTTCCGTGGGCAAGGTTTAGGCGTCGCACCAGCCGTAGGCCCTGTCTAGCACAAATACATACCAAGTACCTTGGTATTTTTTCACGTGAAAAATCAGGTTTTCGGCATGTGTAAGCACCACGCGATAGGTGTCTTTTTCGAGGTTCTTGATCTCTGCCACGGCGGCTTCATCGATCTCTTTGAACTCCTGTTTGAAGGCCGCAATTTCGGAAAGCTGATGGGCTTGTCGCGTTGTGTCGCAGAAGAAGCCCAGCTTGTCCCATTTTTCGCCGCCACAATCGTAGGTAGGTATCTCACCGAACGTCAGTACATAATCGTTTTCGAAGCTGGTGTATGGAAAGTGTTCCGGCACGGGTTTTTGGAAGTCTATGCTGTCCACATGTTGGTAGGTATCCATGGCGCCCGGGCGGTAGATGATGTAGAGGCCGAGATCGGGATGGATCAACGCATTGGCCTTTTGGTTGTCTTGACTCATGTAGGCTCGAGCAAAGCGGGTAATCACCTCGCTGATTGCTTGCGAATTTGCCTGCTGCACGCTGTCGGCAATGGAGTCTTTTGTTTCTTCTGTCTTCTTTTGTGTGCGGTTACAGGATGATAACAACATCGCCGCGCAGCAGAAGGCCAGCATTAAGTTTCTCATGATTTATTGTTTTTTCGAATAGTTTCTGCAATCATATCCCACATCTCGGGAGGGATGGCTTCCATATTGTTGAATTCGCCGGCGCCCTGCAGCCATTCGCCGCCATCAATGGTCACCACCTCGCCGTTGATAAATCCGGCAAAGTCAGATAGCAAAAAGGCGGCCAAATTGGCCAGCTCCTGGTGTTCGCCCACGCGTTTCAGCGGCACGCGGTTCTTGAAGTCGAATTTTTCGAGTAGGTCGCCGGGCAGCAGCCTATCCCAAGCACCTTTTGTGGGGAATGGTCCCGGGGCGATGGCGTTGTTCCGAATGCCATATTTGCCCCACTCCACGGCCAACGATCGGGTCAGGGCTAATACACCAGCTTTGGCGATTGCTGACGGCACCACATAGCCCGAGCCGGTGAAGGCATAGGTAGTCACAATATTCAGAACGGAAGCTTTTTGCTTTTTGGCAATCCAGTTTTTTCCGAAGGTCAGCGTGCAGTTGACGGTGCCTTTCAGCACAATATCGATCACGGTAGAGAAGGCATTCGCCGAGAGGCGTTCTGTGGGCGATATAAAGTTTCCCGCAGCGTTGTTCACCAAGAGGTCTACTTGGCCGAAAGCTTCTTCAGCACGTGCCAAGAGCGCTTCCACCTGCTCCACATCGCGCACATCGCAGGCAACTGGAAGAACCTTGTTGCCCGTGGCGGCTTGTATCTCGTGTGCCGTTTGTTCCAGCACGTCCAGCTTCCGGCTTGTGATCAGCACCTGAGCGCCCAATTCCGAAAAATAGTGTGACATGGCCTTGCCCAGTCCTGTTCCTCCGCCGGTTACAACAACGGTCTTGCCGAGCAGCGCGTCGGCCTTTAGTGCACCTTGAACCATATTTACCCCTTGTTTTTAGTGAGATTATCGATTATTGTCTTCAAAATCTGGCGTGTTGTTGGTCGCCACCACTGTGCTAACACCTGTTGGATGGCTTCTGTTTTGTTTTCCTGCATATTTCGCAGCAGCTCTTGCCTCAGGTTAACCTTGGTTGCTCCCCAGGCGGCGCGATCAAACTGCGTCCAGCTTTTGGCTTTGCGGGTAGCAGCCGTTTGTATACGGGCCGCAGGCACCAGCTCGTCTACTAAGCCTATCTCCCGTGCCGCAGTGGGCGTAAGGAGCTTACCTTCCAGTAGGTTGCGGTAGGCTTCGGGCTGCCCAATCCAAAAGCTGTATAGCGCAAAGATGCTCGAGGGCACGATAATGCCCACCGGCACCTCGTTCAGCCCGATGACGTATTCGCCTTCTGCCATGATGCGGTAGTCGCAGCAGAGCGCCAGCACACATCCGCCCGCAGGGCTATGCCCTGTAATGGAGGCTACCACCGGCTTGGGGATAGCGGCCAAGGTGTGGATCAGCGACATGAAGGTTTCCCAGAATTGCAGCATCGTAGACTCATCATATTCGTACAGCGTAATCAGGTCGAGGCCCGAGGAGAAAAATCCTTCCTTGCCATGCAGAACAAGGGCTTCAATGGCGGGGTTGTCACTGGCTGTGCGTAGCTCTGTCAGTAGTTCTTGCAGCATCTCCAGGTGCATGGCGTTTGACTTTCCGCGGTCAAGTCCGATGTAGGCAATATGATCAGTTGTTTGTGTTTTGATGAATTCCCCCATAATCTTGTTATCCTAAGTTTATGGAAAAATACGGAAAAAATCATCAAGAATTTAATTAACCCATGTTTTACTTTTAAATACACGATTATGGCAGAATTGACAAACAGCAACAGCAACGGTGGAAAAAAAGGGCGTAGAAGTATCCGCAACAGGCCCATGCCGAAGGTTGATTTAACAGCTATGGTCGATTTAGCCTTTCTGTTGATCACCTTTTTTATGTTGACCACTTCACTACAAACGCCCAATAGTTTAGATGTGGCCATGCCCGACAAGACGGGACCGCTAAGCTCGCCCATTCTCTTGAGTGAAGACCGCACGCTAAATCTCCTGTTGGCAGCCAACAACGAGTTGATTTACTATAGGGGAGCGTCCGAGACACCGAAATCTGCTCCGCAGAAAGTGGGCTATGGCAAGCTGGGACTGGGCCAATTGCTCCTTCAGGTGCAGGAGCAGGTCAAGCAGGCAACGGGAGGACAGGATCTAATTGTGCTTATTAAGCCTAGTGAAGAGGCCGTGACCAAGAATGTTGTCGATGTGTTGGATGCCGTGCAACGGGCATCTATCAAGCGCTACATGATTGCCAAGTTGGATGCCGAAGAGCAGACGATGGTGCGATAGGTAATAAAAATGGGGAGCGTCGCTCCCCATTTTCTATCATTAAGGGTTGACCTCGAGACGGAGTATCTTGTGTACCATGCGTCCGGCGAAATCGATGCCCTCAATGGTGATCAGGTATTGCCCGGCTTCATCCGCGATGTAGAAATCAAAAGTTGCTTTGCCTTCTTTGTCGGCAATGATGTTTGGCTCCCAGTGTATGGTTGTGCGCAAATCTTGGTTTAGTGCCGTCTCGGAACCGGCCTCGTAAACGGGCTTGTAGAAGGTTTTGTTCAGGTGGTAGCCTTTGGGTTGTAGGGTAATGATTCCTTTAGGCGTGTAATTACGGAAAGCATCCTTGCCTGTCTTGGTGGTGATGATGATGAGCCCATTGGCACCATAAGAGCCATAAATGGCCGTATAGTTTATGTTGCGCAGCACTTCCACGCTTTGTACATCCATAGGGCTGATCATGGATAACTGATCACCCTCGATGTACATCCCGTCCAAAACAATCTGCATGGCACCGCCGCCGCCGGCCATACTGCGCGTGTTATAGGGCACGCCATTTTGAAAAATGACACCCATTAACCGCCCGTTGAGGCACATGTCCAGTGTCGGGCATGTCTCAAGCTCTTCGGCGGAGATCACCTGGTCGGCATTGCCGGGACCATTGAGGTTGGCCGAGCTCTCCGAGGCTTTATGCCGCGGTCGGGTGGCGGTTACCACCACTTCCTCAATGGCAATACTCTTTTCCATCAGTCCCTGCGACTCCAAGCCGGCGAAATACTTTTTGCTTTGCAGTAGTTCGTCCAGCAAGAGGCTATTAACATCATTCTTAACCGTGGGCTCGTTCTTGTTGAGGCCGATGGTTGGTATGGTGTTGGGCGTTAAGATGATATCAATATTGTTTTTACCTTTTTCGTCTTTTGCGGTGATCAAGAACTTTGCGCTGTCTGCAAAGGCGAGCTCGTCAAACACAAAATTTCCTTCTTCAGTAGCGAGGGTATCGATAAAGGCCATAAAATTTTGGGTCGATACGAGCGTTATCTTGGCGCCAGACGCAGGTGCTTTACGTCCCAGCTTGCGTGCCTGTCCGCTAATGCTGATGCTTTGCTCGGCAGGAAAGGCGGGGCCGCTGCTACCATCGAGGTTGGCGGTCCAGTCGAGCTTGCGCCAGGCTTGCGTAAGCAATAGGTTGTCCAAATCGGCCAATCTACTTTCGTCGGTGAAGTAAAAGCTTGGGTTTTCGATATGGCCTTTGATGTCGGCAGCGAGAAAAAGATTGGATAGGATATTGCCGGCATTGGCCGAATCAAATTTTGCTTTGCTGATGTTAACCACCGCGGCCGAGAGTGCGGCATAGCGTGTCGTATCTGCGGCGTTGCCGGCTTGCAGGGCTACCGACACTTGGGTTCGGGGTTTGGCGCTGTTGCTGCTGAGCGTGGTCGATAGGGGAAGGGATTCTTCTTCCTTCGCAATAAACACGGGGCGTTCGATAAGTGGTTCGAAGCGACTGTTCAGGATGCTGATGGTGAGGATTCCTGCGGGAAGTTCCGCCTTGGCCACCGAGAAGATCAGTTCGTTTTTGGAGGCCGCCTGCTTGGATACATAGTATACACGGCCGTTGTGCTGCAGCATAAAGTAAATATCACTGTTGTCCTGCTTATCGCTGCTGAGGTTGATCTGTGCAAAGAGTTTCGCTTTGTTGCCGTTGTTGACCTGTATGTTGAGTCCCGATTTTTTTATCTCGGGCAGCTCGCTTTCGGTCTGGGTGCCGTCATCGAAGAGGGTGAGGGCACGTAAGCTTTCGTTCGCGTTTACAAAGAGGGGCGAAGCACCCATGCCCAAAGCATTGGTTTTCACGATGGCCGCGGTGTCGCCGGTCGAGGTAATAACATAGGTCGTTGCCGCGATACCCAATCCGTTTGGCCGAAGGGCTTTAACCGCCAGCTTGTTGATGGTGCCTACCAAAAGGTTTCCTCCTTCGGGGAAGAACTGTACGCTGTTGCCCTGCTGCTGTGCGGGGGGCAGCTTGAATATTTTTTGAATGGGCGCTTGTTCTTTGTTGTCAAAGTTGATGGCGAGCTTGGCATTGCCATATTCTTCCCGAAAGGGGATCTGTATCTTTCCCTCCGCATCGCTGTTCACCCGGCCGCGCTTCAGGCTTTTGTCGCCCAAACTGATCTGGTAGCGTACGGTGGCATCGGCCAAGGGCTTTTGGTTGAGGTCTTGCAGCACAATGCTGTAATTCTCGCCTTGCAGCCCCGATTTGGTAAGCACATTGTCGAGACGACCATTGCTGATCTCTATATTCTGGTTGAAGAAGTAGCTGCTGCTGTCGTTGCGCATCCAGTTGCTGTAGGCACGCAAGCGATATGTTCCCTCAATCAGGGTGTCTACCAGACTGATGTCGCCCACGCCCAGCCCGCTAGTCAAGGGAATCTTTAGCGCCGATATGGTGCGATCCTTGGGGTCGATCAGGTCGACATATATAATCTTACTTAAATTGGATAATAGATTTTCGACGCCAACGACTTCATAGGCCTTAAACCAGATTGTTTCGCCGGCCGTGTAGGTGGTTTTGTCAAGGTGTAAGTGTATTTTTTCAATCGGTCTGGAATCATGATAGGCATTAATCTTCGTTAATAGTCCTTGTATATCTTGTGCCCTAGAGCCGTTGAAAATGAGCATAAAGAGGGCAAGGAGCGGAAGTGTTTTCCAAATCATAATGGTCAAAAATTTACTCAATTTACGAAAAAATACGTACACCCAATTAATTTTTGTAGATTATTGATTTTCATCGGTATCTTTGTCGATATGAACATTTTAATTATCGGTTCAGGCGGAAGAGAATCTGCCTTTGCATATAAATTATCGAAAAGTCCTCGCTTAAACCAATTGTTTATCGCTCCAGGCAATGCTGGCACGGGTCAGTATGGCCAAAATATAGACCTCAAGGTGACGGATTTCGAAGGAATTGGCGCTTTTGCGCTGGCCAACAACGTCAATATGGTGCTGGTAGGGCCAGAGGAGCCTTTGGTAAAAGGTATTCACGACTTCTTCTTAGGTCGCGAGGATCTAAAACATATTCCCGTTATCGGGCCACAGCAGGAAGGAGCCCAGTTGGAGGGATCCAAAGATTTCTCCAAAGAGTTTATGCAACGTCACGGTGTGCCTACGGCAGCTTATCGTTCGTTTGATCAGTCTAATCTGGAGGAAGGACTTGCATACCTCGAGACGCAGCAGTTGCCGATCGTGCTGAAGGCGGATGGCCTTGCAGCGGGCAAGGGGGTATTGATCTGCGAAACGTTGGACGATGCAAAAGCGGAGCTAACGGCGATGATTGCGGATGCTAAATTTGGTGCTGCTTCGTCGGTGGTGGTCATCGAAGAATTTTTGAAAGGTATCGAATTGTCGGTGTTCGTATTGACCGATGGTACGTCGTATAAGGTATTGCCATCGGCAAAAGATTATAAACGCATTGGCGAGGGGGATACCGGCCTTAACACGGGCGGTATGGGTTCTATTTCGCCGGTTCCATTTGCTGATGAGGCTTTCTTGAGCAAGGTGGAAGAGCGCATTATCAAACCTACGGTAGATGGCCTGAAGAAAGATAACATCCCTTACAAGGGCTTTATCTTTATTGGCTTGATGAATGTGGATGGCGAGCCTTTTGTAATTGAGTATAATGTGCGCATGGGCGATCCGGAAACGGAGTCGGTATTGCCACGTATTGAGTCAGATTTAGTAGATCTGCTGGAAGGTGTAGCGCAAGGCAACTTGGATCAACGTTCCTATACGGTAAGCCCGCAAACCGCGGTGACGGTGGTGTTGGTGTCGGGTGGCTATCCGGGCGACTACGAATCGGGCAAGGAGATTACGAATATCGAGAATGTCGAGAACTCCATCGTTTTCCATGCGGGAACGAAAGAGGTAGATGGCAAGGTGGTAACGGCGGGTGGTCGCGTGTTGGCGGTAACGACGCTTCAAGATAATCTGTTCGATGCCCTGCAACAGGCCACCGCAGATGCCGGAAGGATCTTTTTCGAGCGTAAATATTTCCGTCGGGATATTGGTTTTGATCTTATCTAAAAAATAATCTTTTCAATTTCAGCCTATTATAAAATAGGCTGAAAAATTATTTTGGAGATACGGAAAGAGCCCTTATATTTGCATCACCAAAAGCAAATGGCCCGTTCGTCTAGGGGTTAGGACGCAAGATTTTCATTCTTGAAACAGGGGTTCGATTCCCCTACGGGCTACCAGACTTGAAGTCAAAACTTACAAAAGCCTGCAAACGTGTTGTTTGCAGGCTTTTGTGTTTTTACGGAGAATCGGTTTTTTCAAAAATTCCCAAAGAAAAAGCGCGTCATTTGGGGCGTCATTGTTTGGGAAGTACTGACGCGATATGCGGACTTAAGTTTCTGGTATCGAACATGTTTCGGATTTAGACGTCTTGACAGATTTTAGTTGCATGGCTAATTTTGTTTAACTTTTTAATGATGTATCATGAGTACAAACTATTCCCTGTCCTTCTTCCTTAAGAAGCCAAAAAATTACAAAAACGGTCCAAAGCCCATCTACCTGCGAATTACCGTGGATTGCCAGCAGAAAGAAATTTCGGTTGGTCGTCAGTGTGATCCTTCCCGTTGGGACTCGCATGCAAACCGTGTAAACGGATCTAAAGAAGATGCCCGTTCCATCAATTCCTATCTCGATACCGTTGCACATAAAGTTGCGGAAATACATCACACATTCGTTAGGAACGAAACAACTGTTACTGCAGAAATCATGAAATTGAAATTCCTAGGGAAAGACATTGAGCGTAAAAAGTTACTGGAGGTGTTCGCCGAGCATAATGCGCAGGTAAAAGCTTTGCTGGGCCGTGGTTTCAAACCCAACACGCTTAAGGGGTATAATACATCCATTTCTCACCTGCGCAGCTATTTGGAACAGGGGCTCAAGCGTAGGGATATTGAGGTTAACAACATTGATCATTCATTTGTAGTAGGGTATGAATTCTTTCTGCGAGCAGACTTAGGTTGTTCGGAAGTTTCTGCAGCAAAGTATATCAAACATTTTCGTAAGGTTATACGCATATGCATAGCTCATCGCTGGATCAAAGATGACCCGTTTACATTTTATAAGAACAAAGCGAAGGCAACTCCGAAAGACTTTCTAACAAAAGAGGAGCTCCGCAGATTAGAGGAGAAGGAGTTAACTGAACAACGGCTAGCACATGTCCGTGATGTGTTTATATTTTGTTGTTACACTGGCCTGTCCTACGCGGATGTAAAAAAGCTTACGCCGCAGGAGATCGGGGAAGGGGTAGATGGAAAACTCTGGATTTTGACTAGTCGTGAAAAAACAGAAACTACTTCGAATATACCTCTGCTTAAAAAAGCAATGGAATTAATAAACTTGTATAGAGAATATCCTCCTTGCTCATCGAAAAACGTTGTTCTACCGGTTCCGAGTAACCAAAAGGCCAACGCTTACCTCAAAGAGATCGCTCAATTGTGTGGGATCCATAAAGCGTTAACATTCCACATGTCACGGCATACATTTGCGACTACTGTGACGCTTGCTAATAACGTGCCTATTGAGACCGTCTCAAAAATGTTGGGGCATACGGATATTAAAACCACACAACATTATGCAAAGTTGCTAGACAGCCGAGTCGCGCAGGATATGTCCAAGCTTGAGCGGAAGTTGAAGAGGGGATAGTGATCTCTCAGCAAAAAGAGGGATCTACGCAAAATTTGCTAAAATACGGTGATAGTGCTGATGGTTTTACAGAGGTAATCCAGTTGGTAATAAACATTGTTGCACATTTATGCCCTTCTAATATTTTTATGTTACATTTGTTAGAAGTATTTTGTATATTGCTATGAGTGAATTTATGACTAAAGAATCGAATATAAAAATTGCTGTTCATAATTACAGAGCAATCCAACGTGCTGATATTGGAATAAATGGTATAACTGTTGTCACTGGTGAGAATGGTTGCGGAAAAAGCACACTATCGAAAATATTATACTACATATTTAAAATTAGCTCCTCTTATAATCTGCTCGTCGCGGAGAACCTAAAAGAAAGACTTAATGGCGTTATTAGATTCATGGATATTGCTGTCCGAGATCTTCGTAGCGCTGATCGAGGATTAAGAAAGGAACTGATGAATGATTTGGATAACCTGAATGATCGGTTAATAAATTCTGTACCATCGCAAGATACTTTGCAAAATTTACTTTATCAATTAGATCGTGTGCATCTACTCTTTAATTTAGATGGGGGGGAGGCAAACAAAATGCAATATCGACGATTGTTGTTTGTAGCAAATGATATACTCGGAATTGACGTTTCTGTCGATCATGACAATCGTCTACCTATCGAAAAGTTAAAGGTTAAAGTTTCTGAGATATTTGATAGTTCTTTCAAGCTTCTTAGATCAAGAAATACTTTTCTGTTAAAAAATGAGCTGGAAAAAATATTTCATACCGATGAACTTCCAAAGAAACTCGATGTTTTAGAGATCGATCAGACATTGCTATCTCTCAGGGATAATAAATTATCAATACCTTACAGCATACAAAATACTATTTATATTGATACACCTATGATGTTGGGTGAGTATAGCGATGACAATCCGCATTGGAACGATCTAAATGCTATGTTAAGTAGCAATAAGTATGTAAATGCAAATGACTACATAACAAATATTATAAAGAAAGAAATATTGAAAGGAGATGTAAAATATGATGACGATATTATAGCGTCAATGAATTTTTCTTTTAGTAGATTAGAGGACGGTAAGGTATTTGATCTTTTGGATTGCGCTACAGGTATAAAATCTTTTAGTATCCTACAAATGCTTCTAAAATTAGGGTATATAGATAGCAAGACATTATTGATATTTGACGAGCCTGAGTCAAACTTACATCCTCAGTGGATAGTTGAGTATGCTAGAATTATAGTTCTTATAAATAAGTATATTGGAGCAAAATTTTTCATTGCAACTCATAACCCAGATTTTATTAGTGCTATTCGATATATATCCGAGAAAGAAAAAACGCTATCGGACGTAAATTTCTATTTAGCGGAGAGAAATGGCGTGAGCTATACGTATAGGGATTTAAATAATGAAATAGACCCAATATTTAAATCATTCAATATCGCTTTAGATCGAATAGAGAAATACGGAATTTGAAGTGAGATATTCTAAGTTATCAACCATTAGACATGGTATTTTGATAGGCTTTAAAGAATGCCTAACAAATCTGAACGCACTAATTCTTAAAGAAGGGTGTCCTCAAAAAGATTGTTGTTTTGATCCAGACGTAATTGTACTAGATATGGATTGTGTAGAAAGTAAAGTTGCTAGATCGGAAAATCGAACGAATAACAAGTCAATGGATTCTATGCTCATGACAAAAGATCCCGACGGAAAAGATATAGCAGTATTTATCGAATTCAGATTCAATTATAAAAGCATGAAAAATCTCCGGGCTAAAGCATTGAGAGATAAAAAGAAATTTTCTTGCAAACATCTCCGACAGTCCGGTATAAATGAAATCCATGATAATTATTTTTATGTCTTCGATCCAAATTTAAAGGAACAAGCTAGAAGATATTTTAGAAGTTTGTATCCGTCCATGCCCAATAATTTTAAACCGATTACTATACGAGATTTAAAGGATCGATTTTTCCAGTAAGAAATTGGACTTGCAAATAAACTCGGCAGTCTCAGTTAAGCAGTTTTTTAAGATCTTGTTGTTTGTTATTAAACTGTTCGATTGTGCGATTTCCCAGTGTAGAATGACAACGATCTCTATTGTACCAGATTTCTATATATTCGAACAGATCCATTCTCATTTGTCCCCTGGATACCAGTTTGTTACCATATATCTGTTCTGATTTTAATGTTTTGAAGAAGCTCTCAGCGACTGCATTATCTGTTCTGGGGTCTTTTGGGTGCATTGATCTTCCGGGCTATCTTTATTTTTGCGGGTGTCGGGCTTATCAATCTGACGTATCTAAACCCAATATTGACCTATTTTGGAATTTCAGTTTTGCCATGGAATATCAATATTGTGTTAACTGCCTTTGGTTTATTTCATCGTGTTTGCGGGTATTAAATCTTGGGGAAGCGGAGAAGAAGAGGAAGACGAAGATTTTAGTAAAACAGCTGGCGCACGGTTAGTAAAAAAATTCTGGAAGGTTTCAGACAACTACGATCAAGGAAAGTTCTTTACGATCCAAAACGGGATGAAACTTGCTACACCACTTTTAGTGGTTGTGGCGGTGATCGAATTCACAGATGTCTTGTTTGCAGTAGACTCTATCCCCGCCATTTTTGCGATTTCCAAAGATCCATTTATTCTCTACACATCCAATATATTTGCCATACTTGGGCTTCGGTCACTTTACTTTCTACTTTCCAATTTCATTCATATGTTCAGCAAATTGCCCTATGGTCTTTCTGTCATACTGACGTTTATCGGACTCAAGATGATCATCTCGCCATGGTACCATATCTTTTCACCGGTTTCTATGGGGATAGTCGGTGGTATTCTGATTTTATCAGTTCTAGTATCGATCCTCTTTCCTGATAAGCAAGTAAAGGAAAAAATTTCTACCTAGAATCCATATGTTAAAAACAGCGGTAGATATCGTATGCAATTGGCTGTTGGAGAATAGCGCTAGATACGGAAAGCCGTAAAAATCGATGGTTTTTAACTGTTTATTTTGATCAGATTATTTAAAAAAAAATTAAAACATAGATGTATGGCGTGGGTTTTTAGACGACGGATAAAGGTTATTCCCTGTGTTCACTTAAATTTTAGTAGAAGCGGTGTCTCCACATCTATTGGTGTAAGAGGCGCAAATATTAACGTCGGAAGTTCGGGCGTACATTTGAATACAGGTATACCTGGACTGGGAATATACAATAGGCAACGTATATCTGGAAGTAATACACCAAATTCAGTAGATCCCACTCTACCTCTTCCTACTGTGCCAATGGGAAATAGAAGTGAAAATATCTACAGTGCGGACATCCATGAGATAACGAGTCAAGGAATGCATGGTATAAAAGAAGCTATCCTGTTGGCTAGGGAGCAGCGTCTGTCTCTGGCTAGGGATCTCTCCAAAATCAAATTTTCCTTGACGGTTACTAGGGCAAAGCAGGTTATGAGCTACGTGCTGCTTTATGGACTGATCAAGAAGGATATTCTGAAGCGTATAAGCGACAATATGATTACCCGGCGAGAGGCTATCCGGCAAACTAAAGAACAGATGGAGGCCTCTTATGTAAAATTTGATATTGATTTTGGTGTGGAACAAAAGCAAAAATACGATGCGCTTGTCACCGCCTTTATTAATTTGACGAAGTGTCGAAAAATTTGGGATATTACAAAGTCCCATTACGAAGATCGAGCCGTAACAAGATCTTCGGCGAGTACAGTTGTCCAGCGGACAATGGTACATTTTAGAATGAAATCCATTCCCGAATTTCGATCAAATATTCAAGCTCTTTATTTTCAGAACGCGAATGGTGCAGATCTTTACATCTATCCAAGTTTTGTGGTGATGTATAGTAAATCGAATAATTTCGCATTGATCGTATTGAACGAACTCGATTTTCAGCAAAGCGCTGTGAGATTTACGGAAACACAGTCTGTGCCGGCAGATGCAACGGTGATCGATAGGACTTGGGCCAAAGTAAATAAAAACGGCAGCAGGGACAAAAGATTTAAAGGCAATTACCAAATCCCTGTTGTGCAGTATGGGCATATCAAATTAAGAACGGCCACGGGTGTTAACGAAGAATATAAGTTCAGCAACCACGTGGCTACTGAAACTTTTGGAAATGCATTTAGAAACTACCCTAATGCAGTGGGACTGTCTTAAAATAATCAATCTAAGCATATGTCAGCAATAAAACCAACTATATATCTTATTAAGCTGGATATAAAAAATCCGGCAGAGATTTTTAAGACCGGGGGACTAAAAAAGGTAGACAAAGTGACAAAGGCAGTGCTCTGAAAGCACCCTATTTGCCGAAGGATTATACCATTTTGTTTCTATTATTGGTAGAAAGCAAAAGATAGACATTCCCTTCTTTAGCAAAGTGACTTTCCACAATATTACTCTTAAGACCTTGGCTTACGCAGGCTATCGATGTGGATTTAACTACGTTGAGTTATCGTAATGACTATACAGGACGAATAGGGTAAAGGAAATTTATCTGAGATTCAGCTCATACCTAACAGACCGTCCGCCGCCCGCTGCGATCAATGCGCCTATAGCATGCAGGTGCTGTAAGTCACGCGTGGCAGTTGCTTTGGAAACCTTCGTAATGCTCATATATTTTTTTGCCGTCATTCCACCTTCAAAACCAGCAGGCCCCTCGCTAAGCATCCTACCAATGACCTTCGTCTGCCGCTCATCAAGCTGGTTTTTATAATGATCATAAAACTTAGCTTTCTTTAGCTTGAACAATACCATCGCTTTTGCATCACGCTGCGCGTCCAAAATTACCTGTGCAAAGTATGCAATCCATTCGGTGATATCTAGGGCGCGCTGTGCTTGCTTCAATGCATTATAATAGGCCTGCTTATTTGCTTCAATAGTTTTGGATAGACTTAACATCACCGGACGATTAAGCGATTGGGACAAGGATTTCTCTGCTATTGCACGGCCGATCCTTCCATTGCCGTCTTCAAAAGGATGGATAGATTCGAAATAGAGGTGTGCGATTGCTGACTTCAATATCGCTTCCGCTATCGGGCCTTCCAAAGAGAAAGATGTCGAATTATACCAGCCCTCAAAAGCTTCCATTTCCTGCAGCATCCGATCCGAAGGAGGAGCTTCATAATGAACGACTTCTCGGCCGTATGCTCCTGAAACTACCTGCATGGGTGCACTACCGTGGCGCCAATCTCCTGACGTAATGCTACTCTGATGAGCAAATAGCAACTGATGCCAGGATTTAAGCATGTCCAGTGACAAAGGTTCTTGGAAAGTTTCTCGCACTTGCACCATGAGTTGCGCGACACCCGAGGCCTGTCGATCTCGAACATTGACCGGAATATCATTTAGTCCTAAGTTATTGCGGATGGAAGACATGACATCCTCTCGGCTGATGTATTCCCCCTCAATTTCAGATGTCTTGATCGCTTCTGAAAGCATAAGCTGGAGAATGGTTTCCTGCTTAAGCTCTTCGGGCAATCCCTGTATAAGGCCATTCATTTCCCCAGTCTCCTGCGCAAACGCAAGAATGGTCGTTTGAATTTGAGCCACATCATAAGTGAATTCGGGCCAGCCCGCTAGTTGCCAATTGTACGCCATGAGCCGATTATTTTAATTAATCGGCTCAAATATAACGAATATATGAGCCGAATAAAATATTTATTCGGCTCATCGCATAATTAGGTTGTCTATTGCATTAAATAACGCATTTGTAAGTCCGATAAGCTCTGATATCTTTGCACACAGTTTTTCTTATAATAGAGGGGTTACCGACATCAATGTCGGTAACCCTCTAAGTATCTATTGTAAATCATTGTTTTAAAGTGTTTTAGTTATGTGGTTTTTGCCTAAACTTCTTTCGAAAAATCTATTAGTTGGCAGCCCTTTATGTAGATAATCCTATAAGCCAACCAAGATGCTGTACTTTTAATACCAGCCATTTAAAACGCAATCAACGACTGGAGCTCATGTTAAGGAAATCGATGAATTGTAACATGAAGCTCATAACATGTTATAAAAATCGCAAAACGTTAACACGTAAACTCGTTTCAACCATCCTATCATAGCTTTCTGCGTCGTTTACGTCTTCTTTTTTCTTCCTCGGACATATCCGATTGCGATGGCCCGCCAGCGCTGATGCCAGGCATTACATCTAGAGCCTCCGCTATAGTGTTTACTATCCCAAGCGATGTATCGTTATTGAGACTGCTTGTTCTAAGAAATTCACTTTTTGCCAGCAAGTGGTCGGTATTTGTCAAAAGGTTGGCTAAGCTGTAAAGTGTAGTTTTATCCTGAATAGTACCCTTACGCATGGTACTGGCATAATGCATCGTATCTTTAAGGTTACGCTGAAAATCAAACATACGATCAAAAACAAACTCCCCAGATTCCTTAAAAGCCCTTCGGTCAAATTGGCCCAGTTTAGCAGAGTGGGATACATTGCTTCCCCTAGAGTTATTCAACGGACTTAACTTGATGCGGTTTGTGATGTCTTTCCGGCTAACGATGATCTGCAGATGCATTTGATTGCCCTCCTTTTTCTCGCCGATCTTTCGCTCACCGCTTTTCACCTCTTTGTCGCTATGCTTGTAGTATCTATGCTGTTCGAGCTTTCCGAACCAAAGGAGATCACGGTTATCCATTACGCCCGGCCGTTTAAAATTGTGGGCGTATTCATCCATCATCTTCACGCCAAATTCTTTTAATACGTCACCCGCTGCATCTTTTCCGTATTTTGAAATCAGATGATCAAGTTCCTTTTGGCTGGGACTGATGTTGATCAGAAAGAACTTGCTGTCATTATTGGAAAGCTTTGCAATATTTTGGTCTATTGCAACGCGTACAAGCTGCGGTAAGACATCGCGCTGCTGCCCATTGAACCACAACTCTTGATCCTTCCTATGCCGATCTTTATTCTCTTTTTCCAGATACTGAACCAACGCGGCGGCGCTCCCCTTATTGTCGCCGGTTTGCGAATCGGTAATGTTTATGAACATAGAATGTTGTTTACAGTTTATCCACAGCCGCACGCACCTGTTTTACCAGCTCATCTTTCTTCGTAGATGAGCTCGCCCAGCCAATCGTTTCCCTCTGGGCAATGTAGTCCTCCAAGATTTTTCGGAAAGCTGATTTTAGCTTCTCCTTGCCCAAGAATCCCATAAGTACCTTTTCCAATAAATCTTCGATTACTTTTTGGCGGGCCAGGTTTTGAGAAACGGTCGTATTTATCCCAATCTGTTGATCCAATAACTTTTTGATCCCTTCCTGTATTGATTGGGTGGCATTTGCGATTTCTCCGGTGATGGAGAGGATGGGGATGTGAAATTCCGTTTCTTGGATCCTAAAGAAAGAGATTATTCGATTGATGCCGCGCGAGAGTTCTTTTTTCAATACCTCATCATTCAGGTCTGCCGGATCTTTTTTGCTTTTGTAGAAGTAATCCACCATTTCGATAACGAGCTGACGTTTGGTGCGTCCCAATTTTAAAGAGAGGTTGGTTAGGCGCTCATCAGAGGCAGCGGTAAAGCGAACTGATTTATTATTTTCATCAGCTTTAGGCATAATCCTCCTCTTGTATGGTTATAAAGCGAAACTCGCTTGCATGCTTGGGATGCCACGAAGGCTCATATTGTAAGTAGCCATATGCTATGAGATGCTTCAGGCAAGTGTGGTAGGTCGAGATAGAGCGTATCCGTGAAAAATACATTAGCTTTCGTCTACTTGCCCTGAATGTAGCGGAACTTGGATAATCGCTATGCTGAAATAAGGCTGATAGTAAGGCAACATGCGACGGTCGTAACCTTTTGTCCTGCGCCACGCGCTTAAAGAATGGCGTAGAGGGATGCTGTGGAAATAAGACGGTATTATCCATTAACTTTTCCCCCTTTCATCATGCGCTGGATGTCAGCAGCGTTGTAAAACATACTACCGCCGATCTTGCGATACGGAAGTATGCCGTTAACACGTAGGTTCTGCAATGTTCCCGGCGAGATACCCAACATCTTTCTCACCTGTGCGCTACGTAGCCACTGCGACTGCCGTTCAGTCGGCCGGTCTTCTAGCAGAGTTTTGATTTCTTCGAGCAGTTCGCGCTTGAACTTTAACAGCTCTTCATTTGATAGTACATGTATCTCCATAAGTTGTGTTTTTGACCGCCCGGTCAGCAAGCTTTCAGCGGGCAGGATTCCAACACAAAAATGCGGCATATGGATCCAAAATGAATGACCATCGCGGTGCGTTGGTCATGTACAGAAGCCGCACGAGCTATTTTGTGATATCCTCGCGCAGCACGATGTGGAATATTTTCTTGTCTTGCGGAATAGCGACCCCTTTGCGGCTATCCTCGCGTGCCTTTTTGCCGAAGTAGTTCCGAAGCGTGTCGACTGGAATATCTTTACCCTCATAACTGAAATACTTTGCCAGCATTTTGTAATAGGGACTTTCGTGATCGCTCCTTAATAGGTTTCTTCCATTAGGTAGCTGAAGGCTTCTCATCTGCTGGATCAGATCAATAAAGGTAGGCAAGTGATCATCTTGTACCATAGCTTTGACCGCCACGTCATATTCCTGCAGTACACGGAGCTTTGATTGAAGTTCGACAATCTGCTCTTGTTGCTGGGTAATAAGCAGTTCTTTTTGTTCCAGTAACTCTTCGATCGGTCGAAGATTCCATTTATCCATTTCGCGGAGGAAGGTCTGGAAAAGCGTTAGTTGATGAAGTCGTTTTTGGTTCTGCTCCCGGTAAGATGAAAAAGGATCTCGGCGTTTGAGGTGTGCGATGCGTACAGCTACAATATCCCAGATGTATTTAAAAAAGTCCTTGTCGGAGACTTTGTTTTCACGCGCATAGGTAAAGTGAAAATCATAAAATGATGCGAATTGCGCAGCTTGGATTTCGTAGATCTTAACAAGGAATAGGTTATCCTCATAGCCTCGTCTAGATCCCAAAAACGTTCCGACCTGATAAGGGTGTGGCCGGAAATCAAAAGCTTTTCTGCAGTTGAAGTAAGTGGATGGCATATCCAAATTTACTAAAAGCTTGTTAATGTTGATATTGCAAACAGTTATTTATCTGGCGAACAAAGACCTCTATAAAAATACCATAGCTCTTGCCAAACCCTTTCTACATAAACTGGGTCTTATAGGTAATAGCAATAGGATTAGTTACATGAAAAGCAGACAGCCGAGCTACCTGAACTTCGATAAAAAGCACTATCCATGGAAGCCCGATATTGATTATCGAGCGAGCCCATGGAAATACCGTGTGGGTAAGGGGGAGCAGGGAGTGCTGATCTGTGAGCCCTACAAATCAGAAATTGGCCAGCACTGGCGCTTCAAGACCGAAGCCATTGCCGAAGAAAGTAGTGCTAAGATCTTCGCGATGTTCGAGGACTATCTAAAAGCAGATGATTTTGTAGGTGCGGACATGGCTCGCAAATATTTGCAGATGGGCTATACGCGCGCAAGGCGCTATGCGAACTACAAGGGAGGGAAAAAGTACGATAGGGAACAGGATTATGCGCTACTGGAACGCGGCACCGGTGATTTGGAAAAGGCCGCTGCTGCAGACGTGTTTTATAAACGATGGAAGCAGGCCGAGGCCAGTGCGCGATATGCTGCGATGAAAAAGCAATGGAAAGATGAAAGGGGTTAAAAAGCCAGATCTACCGCAGAAGATTTGCGCCGCCTGTGGAAGACCATTTACCTGGCGTAAAAAATGGGAGAAGAGTTGGGATGAAGTTAAATATTGTTCAGAGCGATGCAAGAGAAGCAAGACAGCATAACCTATATATTGACGCTTCGACTAGATGAGGAGAGCCAAGCCTTTTTTGATGAACTTCGCAAAAAGCACTTTCCAGTCGAGCGGAACTATTTAAAAGCCCATCTTACATTATTTCATAAGTTGCCGGACAACGCGCACACTTTTGCCGTGTTAGGTGAGATCATCGAAGAACCTTTCGACATGCAGGTTAACGGTCTTCGGCATTTGGGAGCTGGAGTAGCTTTCCAAATCGAGAGCGGTATTTTACAGCATCTCCACCATAAGTTAGGTGATGCGTTTGCCAAGGATCTGATTCCACAGGATAAGCAGCGATTTATGCCGCATATAACTGTGCAGAATAAAGTTGCGCCCGCTGCCTCAAAAGAATTATTTAAAGAGCTCAGTGAAAGCTTCATGCCCTTCACCGCTCAGGCAATCGGTATGGATCTGTGGATATATAGAGGCGGGCCATGGGAATACAAAGAAGGATTCACATTTGAGCGTGATGTAGCAAACAAATGAGGACCTCATATATTATGCCGCCATACCTAGAAACGAAATCTAAAGCGATCTAGTAAAAACTTCCACATGTCCTTTTGCGTTTCAGCTATTATGAAAGATGATAAAATAATCGCAAGTATCTTATCAACTGCCAAGGCGCGTGGTTGCGAAAAAACGTTCTGTCCGTCTGAGATAGCAAGAGAGCTTTTTCCCAAGGATTGGCGTGCGCATATGCAAGAAATCGTTGAAGTAGCGATTGCATTGCAGAAGCAGGGGAAAGTTCTGATCACACAAAAGGGAGAGCCTGTCGACATCGATCATATCAAAGGGCCCATTCGTATTAAAGGGGGCTAAATGTACATAAGCATGCCAATTAAATCCTCACTCTACACCGCTATCTATAAAAATTTTTTCCAAAGCTGCCGAACAGCGGTTCGCACAGATAAAAGCCTGTTTATATCATATTTCCACTAAAGAAGTAAATGGCTAAAACAACAAAGTCTGCAAGGCTGCAGACTTTATAACTAAACTAAACAATGCAATGTCTCTCGACATGGCGGTATTGAAACAAAAATCTTTATGCTATTATGGATAAGTAGTCACAACCTTGCTCACTTTCCAACCATCCTGATCCTGGCTCAAGGTGATGTAATCTACACGCGTAAACTTCTCAAATACCATCGTTGCTTTTGCCATACAAGCCTTTCCACTTTGATCCAAGATCTCATAGCTAGTCTTACAGTCAAAGTTTACGCCTTTGTGTGCTTTCAAGAAAGCGGTGTATTCTCGCTTATTGAATGTGCCATCGTTCGCACTGTTGCTGTACTGGAAATCATCTGCAAAAAGGAACTTGTTCAGTTCGATGCTGCCAAGCGTAGTTGCTTCCAGATAGGTACCTATAACCTTTGCTGATTCTACATTCTTTAACGGGTTGGTTTTCTCCGCTGCGAAAGAAGAGAATGAGCTGATCATGATGATGGCTGCTGCGATGGTTGTTAATGTCTTTTTCATGGTAGTGCTATTTTTAATGTCTTTTAATATTTTAATGTTATTATTTCCTATTTGATACCTCAAAAGTACAGCGCTGATGCCTGCTGATGAATACCTATTAGATGGGTTGCAGCTGTTTCTCGGTAAATGCGGAGCTTTGGTCGGTGAAATATTTACCGAAGAGCTTAATCACACTACTGGCCGCTTGCCATCTGTAATGAAGGATGCAACAGCTTTGCCAAAAAGCGTAAGTGGTGGATCGTGAGGTTATTATGTTTTCGGGCGTTATTTTAGCTGTTCGATAGCGGACAAAAAGATGTTCATCTTTGAACAAAAGGAAGATAATGAAGCACCAATGACGCATTTGGTCATCATTTTGAGAGATAAAATGCCAAATTCAGCGCTAATTATTCTTATAAATATTGCCCGTCGCCCTTAAAGTACATAGTCAAAGCCTAGGAGCGGAGCAGGTAATTTGGTTAATCTGAAGAAATAGTGACTTATAACCCCACACTTTGGTATCGACTTCTGAAATCCTTTATCTTGACGTTAAAGGATTTTGAAAAAGTATCACAGCACTTTTTTCTCAAAATGGTTCAATATCCTCTATAGGGGATGTTTAAAGTTTCGGTTATGACCTTAGAAGATCTGTATCTCGTCCATCAAACTATCTGGTGAAAGTATATATTTTTATCGTATGTGGTACTGAATATCAAAAAAAGTGCTGTGTTAGTTTAGGTACCTTTTCTATATGTAAAATTGTCAGAACGCTGTGGTGCTATTTCCTTCTGTTGGTTTGTAAAGCTGTTCAACAGTTTGTAGAGTGCTTAGTAGCTCATGTATCTTGTAGTTTACCTATACTTTGCTTATGTGATTTAATATAAATCAGCTTCCCCAATTCACATACTGCAATATACTAAGTATATGAATTAGGGAAGGCTAGGTGTTAATTGTTTATAATCAATCTGTTAGTTGAGCGAAACTTTATAGGCTACTACTTAATAATCATGATCAGTCAATACCGTTTTTGCCATACAATAACACGTTAGATATTATATATCTTAGCTGAAACTTGAGATCGAAATTCATATCAATCATTTCCGCACGGCCACATAACTTCAAAAGAGCGGCCAAATTATCTACATGAGAAGAGGTTTCTCGGGTAAACAGATCTGTCAACTTCCCAATACCCTTAAACGGACTTCGTGGACCAAGAATCTTTTCCGCAATTTTCGCTCTTAATTGATCTGGATCTGCCGCACTTTTCATAAAGTAGAAGTTATCCTCAAAATTCTCTACGTCTGCAAAGAAATCTTCTATTTGAACGTAACTATCGACAAACGTTTCGGTGGTTACGGTGTGCGTATATGCTTTGTCCGTTGTGATATTCTCTTCTTTCTTGTTGGGGAAAAGATGTACGTTTCCATCACGGTCAATATTTGTTAGTTTGAATTCTAATGAGCTATATAGACCAAATGAAGAATTACCCTGATCATCGTTGCGAATGGTAATGGAAGGATATACAACGCCCAATGCTGGAATATGCTTTTCGAGAGAACTTCTTAAGATAATCTCTATTTTAGATTCACTGATTGCGAATGAGCTTACAAAAAAAGTATTAACGTTCTGCTTAGCAAGCTTTGCTAATTCTAAAAATGCTACAGCAAACGTCTCTCCTACTCCATATTCACGGAATTTATCAGAATTTATTGCCTTCACGTAATGCTGCTCTTCTAGCTTATCGTAAAGAAGACGGAAAATCTTTTTATTGGGAATAGCTTTACCTTGCGCAAACCTGTCCTCCCAAGACTGATTTACAGCTTCTAAAAGTGTCTTGTCTCGAACTTCCTTTTTTAAAAAGGTGATGTATTGACTTAATTTTCTGTTATCATAAAACAAACGTATAGAATCATATAGTGCTATGGCATTTAGTTCATCAACGTCAAATTCATCCAATGTTCCATTTTTCAATGTAAACTCCATATCCTTTTCTTCGTTATCCGAGAAAGAGGTAGTAACGTTGTCTTCAGTAACTTTAAAACGTTGTGTCTCAAAGCGATTAACATATCTAGCAACAATAGCAGTTAACAAATCTATTTTCGGTAGTTCTATCTCTACTGGTTCTGCTAAATCATATTTATTTACGACGTAGTTCTTAACTTCCTCGTCCTTTATCAGTTTCAAAAGGTCTACCGATGATACGTAGCCATTCCCTTCTCCCAGTTCAGCTAAGCGTATTGTCTGCTGAACAAAATAATCTCTTGTTACCATTCTTAATCAATTGTCTCATTAAATATTCAATCAATAAAAGTAGACACAGTTGATTAGCTATGAAAACACCATGTAATCACACTATTCGCCAGTGAGCGACTATGAAATCAATCGGGAAAAGAGGAATTGGGATTATTTTTGGTACTGCTTGAAACAAACCATACCTTTGCACCGTTTTAAATGTAACATATTACCTAATCCTCATTTCAGTCCTAGCCGATTGATTTGACGATAATGTAAAAAGATAAAGACTCAGGTTGGGTAGGATCTTCCTGAGTTTTTGTAATTTAATATCGCCTCTAATTTTCCGACAGTTAACTTCTCATAGTATTTTATCTTTTGTTAAAAGTATTTATTATTCTGTAATCTCATCATCCTCAGCCAACTTTAGCATGGCATTTGCCATACCTCTTGTTGAATCGTCATATTGCTCATGGGGATATCCATGTTTTTCATTAAGCAGATATAAATCCCTGTAGAGGTCGAAAGGATTCTGTGAGCCCCCGACCCACATAATCACGACGTCCAAGATATCCTTCATAACCGGTTGGAAAGCCATTCGTCCATCTGATCCTCTGACGCCACCACCATCGCTTTTACGCTTACCGATATTCAGGAAGATGTTTTTCTCGTCATAGATAATATCGCGCATTTGTTTGTAGTCCTTTCCTTTGGGAAGATGATCCATAAGTAACTTACGGATTCCACCATAATAGATTTCATATTTCTCTTCAGGATTATCCAATTGGTTACCTATAAGTCCCCGTAGTTCGTCAATCTCCCTTAAACTACCAGACTCTCCGTCTATGGTAAGTTGTTTGCCTTTTTTCTCATGCGTGCGGTGAAGAAGCTCTAATCGCTCTAGATCTTCCTTACTAACTTCAGACTCTTGCTGGGTCTTTTTATTGTTATTTTCTTCCATCATATATTGGATTTATTAATTGATTTCGAATACTGCTTTAATCTTCTCACTGGTTTCATGCACACTAGCTTCGTCCCAAGTAATGGGGTTAAGTTTAGACACTGCAACCTTACAACTCGGATAATACTTGTTAAATGCCGCATGAAAGCTTTTATCATAAAGTTCTTTTTGATACCAAGTATAGAATGAATACACAATAGATTTATGCACCTCGTTCTCCTTAGCAAAACGTTCGACCATATAGTCATTCTTGATATAAGACTTGATATATTCGAAATGAGATCTAGGCATGAAGTATTCCCGCGCGAACGTATTAGCTTTCTCCTCGATCAGAAATAGATCCTGATCATCTGAAAGATGATATTGATTAGTTTTTATTGCGTCAAAATCAAACAAAACGTGGTGTAGTTCGTGTAAAAGGGTAAACCAAACGGTCGGATAACGCTTCAGATAATCTGTCAAAACTATACACGGCTTGTCATTTACGATGAATGTAGCTCCACGCACATGCGTCGTCGGCAAATAGTTTTGAAAGATAACAGTCACTCCTACATTATATAAAGCACGGCATACAGTATAAAGACCATTCTTCTCATCTTGCGAATACGGTTTGATTTTGACCAAAACGTCTTTAAGGCGTTCGCGGTCGTAATCGTTTGGGTTGCTTACTTTCCGAAATGTTTGATAAGCTGATTTGACCCAAAAGTCTTTCATTTTATCCGAAAATTGGCGCTTCGATTTGCTATATAATGGTGTAACTAGCTCTACCTCAAACTGACGAATAGAATCATAGCCGAAGTAGTGTAATACACGATTTACCAGTTCATCGATGTCATCGCTATTAATAAAGAAACCCAATTTTGTTAAGGCTTTGACATCGAAATTCTTCATGAGAAATCTAACTTTTTGCGCGCGATCTATTGAAGCTATATTCTCTGCATTTTGGTTCTTGAGCACCAATTGAATAAAATCATCAACATTGATCTCTAGAAACTCAGCGATCTTGACGATATGAATCAGATTTGGTTGCTTTGCAGTACCGCTTATAATGTCTTCAAAAACGTCTTTGTCTACATTAAGGAGTTTTAATGCTTTAGTTTTTGTTACGCCATATTCTTCAATCTTTTCCTCAAAGCGGGATTTTAGATCTAAAGATACTTGATCGGCAAAAATATCATGAAGAA
This sequence comes from Sphingobacterium bambusae, assembly GCF_033955345.1. Taxonomy (NCBI): domain Bacteria; kingdom Pseudomonadati; phylum Bacteroidota; class Sphingobacteriia; order Sphingobacteriales; family Sphingobacteriaceae; genus Sphingobacterium; species Sphingobacterium bambusae. Next base: position 2,711,058 of record NZ_CP138332.1, on the reverse strand, counting down.
GTTTGTCTACGTCTATATTTTTCACTTTGAAAGTATTTACCCATCAAATATAAAGACAATACTTTTATAAAACAATATTAAGGGGTAAATACCCTTTTTTATGGTTAGCGTCTTTTTTCCTGCAGTATTGACTTCACTATATCTTAGAATCGCAAAAAAGTATTGTATCGATCATCGGACTGCAAATGACATTCTTTTATAGTTCCGTCATTCATCTATAGCGAGTTTCGATTTAGATGCTTCGTTAAAAACTAATTGAGTTATTATGCCTTTTAATACTCGTTAGTTATAAGACTTTATGTCATGAGCACTGAGCGTCAATTAGTCATTGGTCAAAAGCGGATATGAATGTTAACAAAAAAATCCTGAAGCGGGGAGCTTCAGGATTTTTTACTAACTAACCAATTATTAACCTAAATTATGAATACTAACATACAACCAAATAATATGCCATTAAATAAGTGACTTTAATATTTTACAACTTTTAACATTCTTAGTCTACCGCCTAGATTCGTTGATACGATAAAACGAAGTTGTTCAACTGGAGAATTTCGGATAGTGCTTTTTTATAAGACGCCTAATGCAAAAATTTAGCAGTAAAACCGATGCTACTTATTTGAAACTTTGCACCGATGAGGATAAAATATGACGAAATCCGTCGAAAAGAGCTGTTTTCGTACCTTCGTTTTCGGCCTATTTTAGGGGCGTTATTTGTCATCTACACCGCGAAAACGACCGATTACACCTCTATATCGTTAACTATCCCACTGCTTGGATGTTAAGTCGCGATTCCTTTAATTAGTTGTGGACATCTTGCTAAAAGATTGGTGTGAAACCTCACTTGTGAACAACTCGTGCTGGCAAGGAGATTTTACGCAGAATGATATTGTAAATCGATAAAAATTTTGGGTTCCAATACCGATTTTTAGCCCAAAATGCTGTGGCAGATAACGGTGTTTTGCATAGAAAATGGAATCAAACGTATACAAAACGGTACTTAACGTGAAAAAGTTGCTTTTACATTTTGAAGATCGGATCTTATCCAAGGAGAATGTCCAACCAAATTAAGCGCAAAAAGGCGCAATGCTTAGTGGAAATAATATGCGAAAAAGTGCATACCTGGATACCGGATCTTTTTTTGGACAGCCCTTGTCAAAGGCTGCAAGGGGAGACCTTTGTCCTGCGCTTTCCCTGGGCATAGGTAGCGTTATTTACCGCAGATCAGATGTAGGAACCAGTATCGAACAAGAATTCAAAGGTAAATTGGGATTTATCTCCTACCTTGAAATTCAAACCAACCGGCCAATTAAACTTTCTGCGCAAACATCCATGGGGGACGTGCATGGAATATACCTACTACAATCTACCGGGAGGATGCTGCTCATGCGCGAAGAAAAAAAAGTCTTCGCTCTTGAAGCCCGTCGGGGGATCTACGCTTACCTGCCCTCGGGTAGTTACAAGGTCACTTTACCACAAGGACGCTGGCGTATCTTTAGCTTTTACTTTCTCGCTCGGTTGTTCGACGAGCATGCCACCAAAGACTTTATTTTTTTAAAACCACTACTTGATCTGAAGACGAATAATGCGTCCACTACAGCTGTAAGCCAGCATTTTTACGCGGGAGAGATGACAGAAATTTTGATCCGTAGATTATGCCGAGGCTTAAATAAAAGGCCACTGGACAGACAGGTTGATATCATAAGGCAACTCGCTCGCCTGCTCAAGCTTTCTAAACGTAAGCTCAAGGGTAATTTTGTTCCCGGAAGCGCAGCGCATTATTGCATGCTCGCCCAGTCGCGAGTAAGGGAAGGGGTAAAACAGCAAGGGGCAGGTTTTGATCTTGCGAAGGTCTACGACCAAGTGCCTTACTCATCAAAGCATCTAGACCGAATATTCAGATCGGTATATAAACGGACAATACGGCATTATAAAAACGAAAGGGTTATCCAGCAGGCCAAAAAGCTATTGTTGCGCGGGTTCCCGATCAAGGAGGTCAGTATCCGTTGCGGGTTTGGCGAGATCCGCTCCTTTCAGCGAACCTTCAAGCTGTTTACCGGCATGCCACCTCGAAGTTTCCAGCTAAAACGTTCAAAAGCATAGACAGGTCGAAACCTGCCCTTTAGTATCCCCCAATCCTATTGATCCTCCAATTCTCATCTGTAATCCTCGCGCTGCAAGGCTTATTGTGCAAAGCTGTCGTGTTTTTGCGCAACATGGTCTCACTGCAGCACCTGTTTTCAAACGAACTTAGCAGTAGAAAATAAAGATCGCTGCGCGGTGAAGATGTGATAGGGGCATGTTTTTTTGAAAAATTCATTATCAGAAAGGAAAAGGAAAAAACAGCGAAGCCGGAGTCCGGGATGGGCTCTCGCCTAGGGCTTGTCGGCCAAAAGACGAACGTAAACAGATTCTTAATTTAAAACATGAATTAACATGAAAAGTAAAATTTTAAAAATGATCTTACCGCTGGTAGCCTTGGCGGTAACTGCTGGAAGCGCGACACTAATGTCTTTCGGCGAAAAGAAAAGTGCACAGACTGACTTGCACTGGTATTCTAGAAATCCAGATACAGGCGTGTACTCTTATGATAGAGAAGGCACCGCTCCAACAAACCCATGCGAAGGCGATGAGGTGGTCTGTGCCAAGGGATTTACATCGATGCAGGCGGATCCAAACCTGATTAACGATAACACGCCATCTCAGCAAACCTTGTTCAGAGCAGAGTAAGTGACGTTTTCATCAACAGGAAAGCCGGATCCAGAAATGGGATCCGGCTTTTTTACGTCTACCTATCGTTCTGTATCATGTCAGGATTGAAGCTTAAAACGTAATCGGGTATAGGCCATACCCAGCGCGGATCGCCCGGCGCTAGCGTATAGGTTTGCGAACCGATCTGTCGCCGCAAGGTTACTTCTGCTCCCTCGGCATTCAGTCTACGCAGGTCAGTCCAGCGTAGGCCACGATGCAGCAGCTCTTTCCTTCGCTCTTCAAGTATAATTTCCAATGCTTCAGCTTGCGGCAAAGTGCCCGAAAATCGTTCCATATCAAGAGATCCAGCCTGGTAACGGTGCTCCAGCAAATAGTGTAAGTCTTCCATAGCTTCCTCAACCATGCCCATCCTTGCATGGCATTCCGCACGGTTTAGCAGTATCTCGTCCGTAGCAATACCAGCAAAAAGAAAAGAGTTATTTTCGTAGCTTCCCTTAAAGCTCATCCCTCCGACAACCGTACGAAAGAAGACGGTTTTTCTCAGGTCAGCGTCTTGGTAAGAGGCATACAACATGCTATCGGTACGCTCCCTTGTAGTCCACAGCGGTCCGCTGACAATATCGGTCATCTTGCAAGAAAACAAGACCTCAGGGTTTACCTCGGGCTGGGGAAAAGGATTTCGCAATGCTGCATTGAGTTCCCCATAATCCAATAGCCCGCTGCTGAGGGCCAAACAGGAGTCCGCATATAATTTGGCCTGCTGGTATGCGCCCATCGTTAAATAGACCCTGGAAAGTAGACCATAAGCCGCCTGCTTACTGGGCCGTGTCTTGATGCGGCCGGAAGCACCGGGCAGGTGCAGCACCGAGGTTTCCAGATCGCTGATGATCTGCCTGTAGGTTTGTGCTAAGCTAGCCCTTTCGATCTTTTCATCAAAGCTCGTTCCCAGACGGATCGGTATTCCGGTCAGCGCCTCTGCTTGCTGGGCGTCATAATGGGGAGCAAATACCTGCGCCAAATGGTAGAAGGAATGCGCGCGGAAGAAGTGCGCGCTTCCATAGGCAAGGTTGTACGCGGTTTGATCCGCGGTGTTTATCTGCAGCTGTCCAAGCCCTTCCAGTACTATGTTGGAATAAAACACGATGCGGTAGGGATAATCCCAGTCCAAAAGTTGAGATCCGTCGTAGACCTGTGTGTTCCAGATGTAGACGTTCTGTTGTTGCTGTGGAAAGTTCGGGAAGTCTACGTCTCGTACAAAATAGTTGTCTGCACCCATCTCCCCAATGATTGGTACAGCCCCCGAGCCGGTCGATCCCTTGCCGTTCATCACCATATCATTGTCGAGAATGGCCTGATAGTCTGCTAGTGTTAGCGGTATCACCAGCGAGTCGTCCGGCTTCTTTTCCAAAAAGGCCTCCTTGGAGCAGGAAAGGACGGCGATCGCCATAAAAAGTATATAATAATTCTTCATTTCTAAAAGCTTAGGTTTGCGCCGAGAGAAAACCGCGGACGGGTAATAGCGCTGTTTACAAAATAGGGATCTATCCCACCGGGTGCCGCGGCCCAGAGCATGGAAAGCTGTGCTGCGTTAAATATCAAGGTCATGCTGGGACTGTTCTTTCGGCGAGTAAGCGCGAATCGGTAGGAAACGTTGATATCCTCCAGCCGGATGACATCGCTTTTCATAACATGTACCTCCGCATTTTGGTAGAAAAAGTCGCGATTAGCGTTCTGCGTGTAGTCGAAAGCCGGTACGTGCGTAGAAAGCTCATCGCCTGGCTGCTGCCAGCGTCTGGCGTAATCGCCGTGTCCACCCAGACCATAGATCAATCCGCTTTGGTAAAGCGAAGGGTTGCGGAAGAAGCCCCCAAAGCGGTAACTGATGTTAAAGGACAGCGATACGGCCTTGTAGGAAAAAGAGTTGAGCAGGTTTCCAAAGTGGGTGGGCTGCAGCGAGCCATGAAACTGCATATCTTCCAGCGCAGAACCGTATATAGCGGAATAATCGTCTGATATTGCGTCCTCTACATAGCCTTGCGGCTGTCCGGTCTGGAAATTAAGACCGCCCCACCGGTAGCTAAAAACAGAATATAGGGGATGATCGACCAATGGGCTGATCGCACCTGCCGTGACGTAGACGTTGCCTGTAGATGCCCTGGGCATTAGGTATCGTGTCACGCGGTTCCTGTTGTGGGAGTAATTGAGGTTCGCCTGCCAGTTCACCCTGCCGATGTTTGCCTGCCCGTTTAGCTGCAGGTCGATCCCCTTGGTGTTCATTTCTGCCGAGTTGGCATATACCGAAGAGAACCCATAGGTAGCATCCGTTGGGATAAGCGCAAGCAGATCATCAGAGTTTTTATTGTATATGTCCACGCGTCCCCAAAGGTGCTGTCCCTTACTCGCGAATTCCAGTCCAAAGTTGACCATTTTGACCTGCTCCCAGCGCAGGTCTACATTCGGAGGGTTGTTGATCTGTCCCGCTAGGTTCGGATGGCTCACGCCGCTGAGCATCAGCATCGTGGTATAGGCCGAGGTAGCGCGAGAGATGTTCCCGTTGACCCCGTAGGTAAGGCGCGCCTTGAGATAGGGAAGTAGGGTGCTCTTGTAAAAAGACTCTTTGCTGATCTCCCAGGCCCCACCTATAGACCAGAGCGGGGTTCCCTTTTGGTTGGTGTTTACCCCGAAAAGGTTGGCCTCGTCCCTGCGCATGCTGCTCTCCACAAAGTACCTTCCTGCGTAGCTGTAGTTCAGGCTTCCGTAGGCCGATACGAAGTTGTCCGTTCCCGAAGAAAGGGACTGTGAGTTTTCAATGCGCCGCTGCGATCCGCTCTGCAGAAGCGGATAGTAGGTCAGAAAATCCAGTGCTGAAACCACCGTACTGTACTCCGGATTATATCCGTAATAGGGAGCATATCGGTTTCGCCGCGCCTGCTTGTGCCGGATCTCATAACCGGCAAACCCTGACAAGTGATGGTCTGCAAAACGTTTATCGAGATTTAGCTGTCCGCGTCCCTGATGTGCTGTTGTCCGATTTTCCTCATTATGGTATATCGCGCCCAGTGGCACAATGCGCTTGATGCTGCCATCTGCCCCGAGTTGTGAATACTGGTTGATCTGGTGACGGGCGTAATAGGAATCAGCAGTATAGAGCGCCGAAAGCCTACTGTTCTGGTTTTCGTACTGATATTTTAGGTCCAGCGTTAAAAAATCAAGGATCCGGTAGTTCAATCCCACCGCGTAGAGCAGATTTTGGCGGTCGGTGGTATGCTGTTCACGATCGATTTCTTCAAGCGGTCGGTAAGTCCAGTCTAGCAGACGGCCGCTGCCGATCGTATCAACGTAACCTTTTCTTAGTGCCGGATAGATAGCTGCCGGATTACCTGCATCATCAATTAGCCTGTCATAGGGCTGGTAGGAAAAGATGCTCTTGCCGAAAGCGCCAATTTCCATTCCGCGGTTATGACCGTTTTCGGAAATATTGCGCGTGTAAAGTGTGGTCAGATCGATCCGGAGCTTTTCACTGATGGTATAACCGATGTTTGAGCGCAGATTGAGCCGGTTTTCACCTGCACCTACAAGCTCGTGCTGTCCCTTATCGTAACCTGCCGAAATAAAGTAATCAGCTTTACCCTGAAGCCCACGCAGGTTTACGTTGTACTGCTGGAGAACTTCTGTACGATAAAGGTATCGCGAGATGTCGCTCCGGACATCGTTGCCGCGCAGCGCATCAAGCTGAGCCTCGCTGTCAGGATCCCCTGCAATCAGGATCTCGGCAGCTTTGGGAATAGCATTGGTCTGGCCATATAGGCTTCCCGAACTTGCGCCATCAAAAAGCCCACGCTCATAAAGTTCCTTGGTCAGATCGATGAGATCGCTTGAGGATATCTGGGAAATTTTATACAGGTCTGGCCGGTCACGTACCGAAAGATAGCTACGGAGCTCAACGCTGGTCTTTTCCCTGTTTCCCTTCTTGCTGGTCAGCACGATCACGCCATTTGCGGCTCTAGCTCCCCATATCGATGCTGCCGATGCATCCTTGAGCACCGTGACGCTTTCAATGTCATTGGGGTTTATGTTCTCTAGATCCCCTTCATAGGGAAAGTTATCCAGTACTATTAGTGGCCGCGCGTCAGCGGAAATGGAACTTCGCCCACGCACGAGGAAGCGGTCGGTTTCTGCGGCCTGGCCATGATTAAAAAGCAGCCCAGGTGAGTTGTTCTCTATGCGTGAGAGAATATCGCGTGAGACGGAACGATCGAGTTTGTTCTGTCCGATCACATCGGCTGCCCCGACATTATCGCGGCTGTTTGCCCGGCTGTAGCCCGTGCTAACGACCTGTACATCCTCCAGCATGTTGTTTAGCGGAGAAAGTAATATCCTGTACGGCTCGCTAAGCTGCTCATAGACCAGACGCTTAGCGCGGTAACCAATTAGCGATATAGCTAAGGTGTCGCTTGGCTGGCCTATCAACCTAGCAACTCCTTCTATGTCAGTCAATCTGTTTTTCGCCGCCTCGCTAAAACTTATCGATACGCCGGATAAGGGCTTACCGGAGATGGAATCTAGCAAGATAATTGTGACCCCAGTTTCTTGCGCCCGCAGGCTACTAAAGGCAGCCCCGAAGCTTAGAACCAAAAGAAACATCATGTAATTAACTCTCATTATGAAGCCCCCCTTTCACTTATTTCCAGAAAGCGCACAGTGCGCGTATCGCTGTTAACTTTTAGGCCCATCTTTTCAAGTTCCTTGCTGAGTTTCCCTGGATCGCTGCGCAACTGTCGTATCTTCGGACGATCCAAAAGACTACCATCGATCCACAGTTCCGGATTATCACACACATAGATTGGCCTGCCGGGTGCCCAACTCGCATAATAATTCAGTTCATCCATAAGCAGGCGGATCGGTATACGGTCGCTTTCCTGCGTATTCGTCACCTCGCTTGCGCCAGTGATCGTAAAGACCGGAACATTCCGCTGCTCATGGGAGATTATTAAGTCCATCTGTGTAGCAAACTCAGGCAGAAGTAATTTACCAAGAGAATCCCTAGCGAGTTTACCTTGCCTAATCGCTTGCAGGCAGTAGCGATCGGAAGATGAAGGAGAAAGCAGTCGAGTGCTAGCGTCCTTCGCTATGCTGATCTGGTTAAAAGGAATGCCTGCAAGCTCTTGGACAATACCGTTGATGGTGCCATTAAAATAGTAGAATATACTTTTGCCTTCCTGCTGAAAATAGCCTCGCCCGTTCAACCCTTCAATTCGGCTAGTGATGTTGAAGCTGCTAATTAGCTTATCATCAAATTTGATAAGTGGATTACTGGCCAAGTGCTTAGCCAGATCCACGTTAATGTCTGTTTTTGTCTGAAAGTTCAGCTTACCATCGTCCAATGCAGCCTTTATGCTTTGCGGATCGGTCTTGCTGCCATTGCTTATCGCGGCCACCTTTCCATCGAGAATCCACACTTGATGCGGTAGGAAGATATGGGGGAAATATCCTCTAATCGTAGAATCTCCGTAGACGCCGAAAGTCTTTAGGCTATGCCTAAACAAAAAATGCTGGGTTTTCTCTGCGCTTTCTGAAGTGACGGGAATAATAACCGCGCGGGAATCAATTTCTAGGCTATCCATTTTTTTTAGCCAGGCGATACAAGGGCCGCAGGTGCTGCCAAAAAAGTCAATAATGACAAGACGCTTATTGCGCCATTCTGCAATTGCGGCCGATGTGGTCGCACCGGTGCTATCTATAATCTGCAGTGTTTCCGAATAAAACTGCTCAGGTACGGTATCGCCGATCTTGAGCTGCAAACCGGCTAGTTGCCCATTTCCCCTTTTTTTGGATCCGGTACTCTGGGCGGAAGCTAGCGCGGTAAACAACAAAAATGTAAGGCCGATCAGGATACAGCATAAGATTCCGGATGTCCTGTTATTTGTAATCTGTATATCGTTATATAAAGGGTTTTCGCTGCTTGCCAAAAGAGCATAGCATTCCCCTGTGCGTAATTTTCGCATTATTTTTAGGTCTTAGTGGATGAGAAAGAAGGATTAGGTTTTTCTATGCAAGGGTTAGTTTGAGCTTACAAAAGAGCATAGAAAATCGGTGCCCAAGCTATTCTGGCGCTTTAATGAGATTCTTGTAAAGTTGTTTTTTTTCTTTCATGGCTCACTCTTTTTTATAAGCCTTGAATCTTGGAAAGATTTTCCAATAAAGATGGGCTTGCAACCCGCATCTTAGTACAACCGAGGCTCTGGTGGGGCCCGCTTAATAATCAAAAAAATCTGACTTTAGGCTATACTTCTCCGAAGAGAAGCTGACATGTACAAGACAAGTGGGCGCAAGCCCTATCCTACAAAGGTAGGACTTTGGCGCTTCACTCGCTCTCACATGCCATAAAATTTACCAGATTTCGGTTGTGAGGCTCGTTTAACTTAATATAATGCGATCTCTCGCGAGTATTGTTAATTACTGTTTATTCATAAGCAAAGATATAAAAAAAAATAAAACTTGTCGAATTCGACAAGTTTTATTTTCAATTTAATGTGGACTTTTTCTGCATGAAAGAAAAGTATAGAGATAATTTTGTGAAAATCGGCAAAAACATAAGGGTGGCAAGAAAAGAATCAGGGCTATCTCAAGAAGAACTCGCAGCTAGATGCGAAACAGTGAATGCAGCAAAGATTAGCAAAATGGAGAATGCAAGGGAGGACTACAACTTGGCAACGTTACTGGAGGTTTGCGATGCACTGGAAATAAGTGTTCAAAAAATAATGGACGGCTTGTAGACGCTTTCCTATCGGATTTAATGCATCTAAAATTTTAAACAATATTTAGTTTGTAGCCTATTTTCAGCAAAAAATAGATTGGTGTTTCTAATGCTTATGACAACAATCCTTTGCTACTTTAAAACATCTACAATAATCTGCCTACCTTACCCTCTATACTGAATTCTAGTAAGCAGCCTTGTTAATAGGCAAAATAACTTGACGGATTAATGGCACCTCATTAATTTGTAAGTATAGCCACGAGTATACGGTAATAAGCCGTTATATCATTGTATGACTAGTGTAGTATCCCCGGAGGATACTAAAAAGCCCGTTTGCAGCGCATAGGGACAGAAAGTAGGGCTACTGCCCAACTTCCGCTTGCTCTATACCACTACCTCGAGAGATACTTTTTATAACTTCCTTTAGTTGTAGCATAGCAAACCCCTCCTGTACACTACCGAATGACTTAACACCTTGCTCCAGCTAATATTTAGTTACATGGGAATTTTCAGCATCCAGCTTCTTTATACTCTATTACGGTTTTCCGTACAGTAAACGCTTTTTTTTCTGTAATTTTAGGCACCTATTAACTGTGCTCCTTGCAAAATGAATTATGCAATTTTATCGAGTGTGGTTTATTAGCTTTAAAAAAAATGAAAATTAGAAATGGCTAAAAAAGTCCAGACTAAATCTACTGAAGAAATTCTTTGGGATTCCGCGAATAAACTACGAGGCTCTGTTGAACCTTCTGAATATAAGCATGTTGTTTTGAGTCTAATATTTTTAAAATTTGCTAACGACAAGTTTCTAAAGCGTAGAGAAGAACTGCGGCATGAAGGGAAAGATGCCTTCTTGGAAATTCCAGAATTCTATCAAGCGGAAAATGTATTTTATTTACCTGAAGAATCTCGGTGGACGTATGTTATGGAGCAGGCCAAACAAGAAGACATCACTTTAAAAATCGATTCGGCACTAAAAACTATCGAGCGAACTAATAAATCGTTAGAAGGTGCATTGCCTGACAATTATTTCTCCCGATTGGGATTAGATCAGTCGAAGTTCTCGGCATTGTTAGATACGATCAATAATATCGATACACTGAAAGACGAATCTCATGATATCGTAGGACGCGTGTACGAGTATTTTCTTTCCAAGTTTGCTATCGCAGAAGGTAAAGGAAAGGGTGAATTCTACACGCCCAAGACTATTGTGAATTTGATAGCAGAAATGATCGAGCCTTACAAAGGTAAGATTTATGACCCTTCCTGTGGTTCAGGTGGTATGTTTGTACAATCCTTAAAATTCATAGAAAACCATAAAGGAAATAAAAAAGATATTTCTATCTATGGGCAGGAGCTCACGAATACGACTTTCAAATTGGCTAAGATGAATCTCGCGATTCGTGGTATTTCGTCGAATATGGGCATGAAAGCAGCCGATACATTTAGTGATGATCAACACAAGGATCTGAAAGCAGACTATATTATGGCTAATCCTCCTTTTAACTTAAAAGATTGGCGCGCTGAGAATGAATTGATGAATGATCCTCGCTGGGCGGGCTACGAAGTACCACCGAAGTCAAACGCGAATTATGCATGGATTCTGAATATGATCTCAAAGCTTTCTCAGAATGGCGTTGCCGGATTTATTTTGGCGAACGGTGCTTTGAGCGGTGGTGGTGAGGAATATAAAATCCGGAAGCAGATTATCGAAAATGATTTGGTGGAAGCTATTTTAATTTTGCCTCAATCTATGTTTTATTCAACCGATATTTCAGTGACGATATGGATTTTGAACCGAAATAAATCCGAAAGAATAGTTGAAGTGAACGACGGTATAAAAAATTATCGTAACCGAAAAGGTAAAGTTTTGTTCATGGATTTGCGTCAGAAAGGTGAGCCGTTTGAAAAGAAATTTATTCAGTTTGGTGAAGAAGAGATTACTGACATTGCTATCCATTATCACAACTGGCAACAGCAAAACTGGCGGGAAACGTATCAGGATATCCCTGAATATTCTTACAGTGCCAGTTTGGAAGAAATGCGTAAGAAAGATTATTCTTTGGTGCCGAGTAAATATATTGAATTCGTCAACCGTGATGAAAGTCTGGATTATGATGAACAGATGCAAAGCTTACAGGCCGAACTGAAAGATCTCTTTCAACAAGAAAGCAAGTTGAAAGGAGAGGTTTCCAATGTTTTTAAAACTTTAGGATATGAGTTATAAAAGATTGGGTGATATGGTCAAATTTATCAGTAACAAAAATACTGATGGAAATGCCACGGTATTATTTGGGATTAATATTGATAAATTCTTTATGCCATCCGTGGCAAATATTATTGGTGTTGATTTAAAGAAATATAAAGTTGTAAAGAAATACCAATTTGCCTGTAATAGAATGCACGTAGGGCGTGATAAAAGATTGCCTATTTCTATGTCAACTTTCGGTTATGACTTTATTGTTTCTCCAGCTTACGATGTTTTTGAAGTCACATCTTCTGATGTTTTGCCAGAATATTTGATGTTATGGTTTAGACGTAAAGAATTTGACAGGCAATGTTGGTTCTATACAGATGCTGACGTTAGGGGCGGACTTCATTTAGATGCGTTGAAGTCGATTGAAGTAAAGATTCCTAGCATCGAAGAACAGCGACAGATTGTAGCACAATACGAGACTATAGCTAACAAAATAAAAGTCAACGAGCAGATCTGCGAAAAATTGGAGGCTACAGCACAGGCTATATACAAACACTGGTTTGTAGATTTTGAGTTTTCTAATGAAGCGGGAAAACTTTATAAATCTTCCGGCGGTAAAATGGTTTGGAATGATGAGCTTGGGAAGGAGATTCCCGAGGGGTGGGGGATAGTAAAACTACAGCATTTGATTGACAATGATTATATTTTCAAAAATCAAGATGGTAATCACGGTGAAATACATCCTAAGTCTTCTGATTTTGTACATAAAGGTGTTCCATTTGTTATGGTAAACAATGTAAAGAAATATTGTGCAGATTTAACAAACTGTAATTTTATTTCCAATGATCAAGCTCGAAAGTTGAGAATTGGATTTGCTAAAGATAATGACGTTCTTATAACACATAAGGCAACAATAGGTAAAACCGTAATGCTCTTTACAAACCATGAGAAAGTAGTATTAACTCCACAAATAACTTACTATCGTATAAAAGATAAACATAAAATGCGGTCATCATTTCTCTATAGTGTTTTTAAATCACAAGAATTTCAGAATCAGTTCGCAGCATTTTCAGAGCAATCGACTAGAAGCTATTTAAGCATTTTAAATCAGAGATTTTTGGAAATTCTTCTACCAACGTCAAACGTTATTATAAATTACGATAAGCAAACAGCGGTTTTATTAAAGCAGATATACAATTACACACAAATAAACCAAAAACTTAAGCAACTACAAAGCTTATTGTTGTCGCGTTTGGCAACGTTGGAGAAGTGAGTGAAAACCAATTATTAAAAATCAAAATATGAAAATAATCTCATTTGGAGTAAACAACTTTCGAGGTATTGGTGGCGGTATCGATAATAACACTGTTGAATTCAATAAATCCAATACGATCTTTTTATTAGGGCAAAATAACGCGGGTAAATCTAGTTTTTTGAAAGCTTACGAGTTTTTTTACAAGAATTCCGCTCCTACGGTCGAAGATATTTACAGGATGAATTCTGAACATGTTATTGAGTTCGAACTTGTGGTTCAATTAGATGATTATGATTTTCAGAAAGATTCCATTGCGAACAAAAGAGAGGGGTTGCGAAAGTGGCTCAATCCCGAAAACATGCTAAAGATCAAGCGTTCTTTAAAACCTAAAGCTGGCGCGAAAATAACCTTTGAAAAAGCTGAGAATTTTACCTGGGATTATCAAGATAATGGATGGGTCGCGAAGAATTATGGTGGTATAGGCTTAGATACCGTATTCCAAGCCGCTTTACCTACCCCAATTTTTATAAAGGCCATGCCAACTGAAGCAGAGGCAGAAGCGATAATTAATGAGATTCTTAAGCAGAAAGCTACTGCTCATCTTGAAGACAAAGAAAGGCAGGAATTAAAGGAAGCGCAAGCTAAAATTCAGGAATTGCAAAATAAGCTGTACAATCCTGTGTCAATACAGTCTTATAAAGACGAAGTGAATAAGTACTTCCAATCTTTATTCCCTAATACTAAAATAGAGTTAACTGAAAAGGACAAGTCTAAATGGACTGAAAACTCCATTGGCAAAAGCTTCTCTATACATTTTGAACATAACAACATGGGAGAAAGAGATGTTAATATACCTACCAATCACGATCGTATAGGGCACGGGGCTGTCAGGTCTGCTATTTTTTCATTACTGTTACTTAAAGATGTTGCAGAGGAATTCGAAAGACTTGAAAATAGGAAGGACTATATTGTTTTGTTTGAAGAACCTGAGTTGTTTTTGCACCCTAAATTAATGAAGCAGCTTCGTAGTTTAATATATAAAGTCAGTGAGTCTGATACCCCGTACCAAGTGTTGTGTGCCTCTCATTCTCCACAGATGATCGATATCACGAAAGAAAAATCTTCACTTGTTAGGATGATCAAAACTTCTGAAGGCACACGTCTATTTCAAATAAATGACGAATTCTTGAAAGAATCGAAAGATATAAGAACTAAGGACGAACTTAAACAGGAAATGAATGAGGTTTTGAGATTCAATCCGTTTATATGTGAATCTTTTTATGCCGATGAGGTGATTTTGATTGAGGGACCGACGGAAGAAATTATCCTAAGAGGATATCTAAATGAAGTACAGACGTCGAAGGATATTTTTGTCGTAAACTGCGGGACTGTCAATAATATTCCTTTTTTTCAAAAAATATTTTCTCGATTCAACATTAAATATCACGTAATATGCGATTCAGATGCTGCAGAAATTATGGCGCGAGATATCTACGGTTTTATTCCTTTTGAAACCGGGATTCAAAAATCAATTTATCAGCAATTTAAATTAGATCAAGAAAAGGAAAGTTATTCGTGTGGTTTATTTCAAGTAAATATTCCAACGTTTGAACCAGCGCATCAGTGTGGTGATATTTCTCAAAATTTGAGATACCCGCAAGATTACTTAGTGAATGATGGTAAACCCTATAATGCTAACCTTTATTGGAAGAATGTTTTGCACCCAAATTTGGAAAAGGAAGACGTAAATAACGTTCCTATCATCAAATTCTTGAAGAATATAGTAGCTCATAACTAAATTATGAAATATACCGAATTACAGCTAGAGCAATCATTTATACACCTTCTTACATCAGAACGTTACCGATACGTTAGCGGTGCCACTATAAATAGAACTTCTAATCAGGAGGTGTTACTCATGGAAGATTTGCGAAACCATCTGATAACTCGTTATTCTGACTTAGAAGAAATAGAATTAGAAAACCTAGTCAACGAAATAGCTTTTCAGTCCGCTTCTAACTTATACGAATCGAATAAATATATCTGCAAATTGCTATCGGATGGATTGATCTTCAAACGTAATAATCCTGCAAAGAAAGATTTACATATTCGCTATGTTGATGTCGACAATGTTTCTAATAATTTTTTTAAGATCGTCAATCAGTTGGAAATTCAAGGGACTGAATTGCGTATCCCTGATTTGATCTTATATATCAACGGCATACCTGTTGTTGTGTTTGAGTTTAAGACCACGATCGAAGAGGAGATCACGATTCACGATGCTTATAAGCAATTGACCATTCGATATCGCAGAGATATTCCTGAGCTGATGAAGTATAATGTCTTCTGTGTGATCAGCGATGGTGTGAATAATAAAGCAGGTACAGTATTTTCGTCCTACGAATTCTTTTATGGATGGAACAAGATCACTGGCGATGAGAAGAAAGCCTTAACGGGTATAGAAACCACCACATCTATTGTGCATGGTATGCTGAATCATAATAGGCTGCTCGATATTATTCATCACTTCGTACTGTTTCCAGATACCTCAAAGCACGAAGTCAAAATATTAACTCGTTATCCTCAATATTATGCCGCGAATAAACTGTATGAAAATATTCTAGCACACCGTAAACCTCATGGTGATGGAAAAGGGGGGACGTATTTTGGAGCCACGGGTTGTGGTAAAAGTTTTACCATGTTGTACTTGTCTCGGTTGCTGATGCGCTCGACTGATTTTGCTAGTCCCACGATCATTATCATTTCAGACCGTACTGATTTGGATGATCAGTTGTCTCGCGATTTTACAAATGCCAAAGATTTTATTGGGGATGAAAATGTCATCAACATCACCTCAAGACAGGATTTGCGTGCGCGGTTGAAAGGTAGAGAAAGTGGTGGTGTTTTTCTAACCACGGTTCAGAAGTTTGCTGAAGACGATCAAATACTATCCGACCGAAGCAATATCATTTGTATATCGGACGAAGCACATCGCTCGCAAGTCAATTTAGACCTCAAGGTAAAAATCGATGAGGTTAAAGGGGTCACTAAATCCTATGGTTTTGCGAAATACTTACATGATTCGTTGCCAAATGCAACGTATGTAGGGTTTACTGGAACACCGATAGACAAAACTTTGGAAGTATTTGGTGATGTCATCGATCAATATACGATGTTCGAATCGGTTAATGATGAGATCACCGTCCGGTTAGTCTATGAAGGGAGAGCAGCTAAGGTCAATTTGGATTATAATAAAGTTCAGGAGATCGAACAATATTATGAGAACGTCATGCGTGAGGGCGCTTCGGAATATCACGTGGAGGCCAGTCAAAAGTCGATTGCTAAAATGGATGTGGTGTTGGGTGATAGTGATCGCTTGAGCGCTATAGCGAATGATTTTATAACCCATTATGAAAATCGTTTGAAGGAGAATGCCACGGTTGCGGGCAAAGTGATGTTTGTCTGTACCTCGAGAACCATCGCTTACAAGCTATATATAGAAATTTTAAAGTTACGTCCGCAGTGGGGGGAGGTGATGTTGGCTGAAGGATTGACTGAAAGGGAACAGATAGAAATTAAGCCGATTGAACGTGTCAAGATGGTCATGACGCGGAATAAAGATGATGACGAGAGGTTATGGAATATCTTAGGAAAAGAAGATAAATCTGAATTAGATCGCCAGTTCAAGCAAATCAAGTCAAACTTTAAGATTGCTATTGTGGTCGATATGTGGTTGACTGGTTTTGATGTTCCTTTTTTGGATACCATTTATATCGATAAGCCTTTGCAAACGCATAATTTAATACAAACTATCTCCCGTGTCAATCGCAAGTATCCAGGGAAAGATCGTGGGTTAGTAGTTGATTATATCGGTATAAAGAAGAACCTCAATCATGCTTTGGGATTATTCAACAATCAAACTGCGGATGATGATTTTGAAGATATCACAAAAGCGGAGATTATCGTCAGAGATCAAATTGACCTATTACGTCAGTTCTTTCACCAGTTTGACACATCCGATTATTACACAGGTCTACCTGTTGCGAGATTAAATTGTCTGAATAGGGCTTCGGAGTTAGTTTTGAATACGGAGGATTCTGAAAACTTCTTTGTGAATGTGACTAAAAAATTGAAATCGGCATATAATTTAGTCAGCGGATCGGAGCTGTTTACCCCTACAGAGGTGGATGAAATCCATTTCTATTTTGCTATTAAATCTATTGTGGTCAAGCTGACCAAAGGTGATGCACCAGATACCGCTCAGATGAATGAGAAGGTGGCCGCGTTAATGGAAGAGGCGATCATCTCAGAAGGGGTGGAGGAGATATTCAAGTTGGATGACAACAAAGCTAATGCGATTGATTTGTTCAATGATAAGTTTATCGAAAAAATATCCGATCTGGATCTGCCTAATACCAAAATCAAGATATTAGAGCGGTTGCTAAAGCAAACTATACAAGATTTTAAGAAGGTCAACAAGGTAAAAGGACAGGATTTTTCGGGTCGTTTGCAGAGCATCATCAATAGATACAATGAGCGGAGCGAGGGCGATATTTTGGATTATGAAGGTATTCAGTTTGATACAGCCGAACAGATGTTGGATCTTATCATTAAGCTACGTTCCGAAATGGACTCCTTTCAAGACTTGGGTATTGATTATGAAGAAAAGGCATTCTACGACATCCTTGATATGATTTGTAAGCAGTATGGTTTTGAGTTCGATTCTGATAAAATGCTTGAACTAGCTAAAGAAATTAAAGCTATTGTAGATAGTACGGCTAGATATCCAGACTGGTCGGATCGGGATGACATTAAGGCTCAGTTGAAAATGGATATCATTGTTAAACTCCATCAATATGGTTATCCCCCGATTACTCAGGATGATGTATATAAGAATGTGTTAGAACAAGCAGAGAATTTTAAGAAGAATAGGTAATGAGATATTTGGCGGTAATTATGATGTTATTTACATCATTCAAAATTGACAAAACAGAATCGATAGAAGAGCATTCTATTGATCAAGTTTACTCTAAGGTTGAGCTGGACTCGGGAACTTTAAATGAGGATGGCGAAGACATTGATTTTATTTTCGTAGAGGATGAAATTAAAGCTGGAAGGTATGAAGTTTCTATCACCGATGGTCCTGGTGACTTGTATGAAATTAACGGTACTGATTATTTTGTAAAATTCATAGGTTATTATGGCTATGCTGGCTATGGCGAGGAAGGTCTTCTAATAATAAACTCATATGGTACTGGTAAATTCATGAAATACGACGATTGAATTTAGCAAATTGTAATTTAACTGTGAAGGATTCCAATCTTGTTACAAGATTGGAAAAACAAAAAAACATTCTATTTAGAAACACGCGAACATAATATATGGCTGATCCAAGATATCAATTGATTGAAGACTTTAAGTACGAATGGCCGCTGGAGCGCATCAAAAACATGACTTTGCAGGAGTACAGCAATCGCCAGAAAAATTCCTTTTGTTATTGGTTAGAGGCTAAGGTCGATAAACTAGGAAGTATTTGGGGCGGTTCCTCTTTCAAGTTTGGCATTTACGAAAAGGATCAAAAGCATAAGAACTATGTGAGCGATGGACGCCGCAGTGATGCGGAGTATGCTTGGTACGCTAAATACGGCGAATCAAGAGAAGAGGTGTTCGATAATATAAGAGTTATGTTGGTAACGATAGTCGAAGCGGCTATAGCGCACCGATTTGAAGATATTGATGGCATACAATTGAGCGATACTCTAAAATGGAAATTGGCTTTCATATATAGTGATTTTAAGTTACTTAACATTTTTAAGAAACAGAAGCTTGTAGATATTAGTCAACAGTTGAATCTCAATGTTGATAATAAGGATACTTTCTATCAATTACAGAGGCAAATTCTGAGTACAAAGCCTGCGGATCAAGATTATTTTGAATTTGGGGATCAGTTCTGGCAAGCTCTCGAAACTGATGAAGTACAAATTGAGGTCAGCACGAATAATTTAGAAAATCAATATACTGATATGGTGGATCGCTCACTTAACCAAATATTATACGGCCCTCCGGGTACAGGAAAGACTTACCACACAATAAACAAAGCAATTTCAATCGCGAATCCGAATTTTAATTTAAAACAAGATCGATCTTTTGTAAAGGAAGAATACCAGCAATTGGTGGAAGCGGGGCAAATTGTCTTTACTACTTTTCACCAATCGATGAGTTACGAAGATTTTGTGGAAGGGATTAAGCCCGATCTGCAAGAGGATAGCGAGGGAAATGAGTCGGTAGTTTATAGGCTTAAAGATGGGATTTTTAAAGAGGTGGTAAGATCCGCTAGAAAGAATGTTGCTATCGTTGATAATCAGTTGCAGGCCTACGGTTTTGAAGATGCTTGGGGAGATCTTATTCAATTGACCCAAGAAAAATTGTCTGCGAATAGCTTTATCGAATTGCCACTTTTGACTGATTCAAAAACGATCGACATCGTAAATATTACAAGTAATGGTAATCTCAAACTTAAACCTAAGCAAGGTAGGGAGAAAGGGTATACGATTTCATACAATAGATTACGTAAGTTGTACGATGCCATTAAAGATCTTTCGACCATTAATAATATTGATAAGGAGTTTAGGGCTGTCATTGGCGGATCGAATAGTTCGGCGTATTGGTCGGTGTTGAATTATGTAAGTAATCTAGTCAAATCAAAAGCTCCAATTAGTAAAGAGAACAAGGCAGAATTATTACCGCATGTACTCATTATTGACGAAATCAACCGCGGGAATGTATCCGCCATCTTTGGGGAATTGATTACACTGATCGAGGATTCTAAGCGCGCGGGTATGCCCGAGCAGCTGGAGGTAACGCTGCCCTACAGTAAGGAAAAGTTTTCCGTTCCTTCTAACTTGTACATTATCGGTACGATGAACACAGCAGATCGTTCGGTAGAAGCATTGGATAGTGCGCTGCGGAGACGATTTGTTTTTGAAGAGATGATGCCTAACTATCAGTTGTCCCAAATGCAGCAAATGGTATTTGGTTATCCAGCATCCTCGATCTTAGAAACGATCAATAAGCGTATTGAACTACTGATTGATCGCGATCATTGTATTGGTCATGCCTATTTTCTAGGTAAAGATGAAGAAAGTGTGATAGACTCGTTCTACAAAAATATCATTCCATTGCTACAAGAATATTTCTTTGGCGACTACGGTAAGATCGGACTAGTATTGGGCAAAGGTTTTGTAGAAATAGAGGAGAGCAAAAGCAATATTTTTGCGGATTTCGAATATGACTATAAAGAAGATTTCGCTAATAAACCCATTTACCGAATCATAGATTATCGCAATCAAACCAATAGCAAGATTGATTTTGGTAAAGCCATTGAATTATTGATGGGAAATGCTTAAAAACGGTACTCGACATATAGTAGTATTCGAGCATCAAAAGCTTGTTTTTAAACTGGGTGATTCAGACGAACAGTCTTTGCATGATGCGCTAGTGGCTTTTCACGGTGTTTACACGCCTTTTTTCAAATTGATTCGTCACGGAGTTCAATTTTGTGAATACGTGGGTGTACTACAGGTCGGGGATGTCTTGATAGAGGTCTTGCCGAAAGCTGATAAAAAAGAAAATGAAAACGATCAACAAAAGTGGCAAGGTTTGTTGATCAACATGATTCGTACGGTTTGGGGATTCCCGGTGAAAGATAGTGGTTCATCCAATCTTAAACTGCAACACAACTCGGTTTTAGATCTTTATTTCGAGCTTTATATCGTTGAATTAGAATCCCTGCTTCATCACGGTTTGGTCAAGAAGTACCTCCGCGAAGAAAAGAATGCGACGGCGCTGAAAGGTAAATTGTCTTTCTCTAAGCATCTGCAGAAAAACCTCGTTCACCAAGAGCGATTCTATATCGAAACGACCAAATATTCGGTAGATCATGAGCTGCATCAGATCCTATATGCCGCATTGCAATTGCTATCACGTGTGAATAGGAATAATTTATTAGCTTCTAAAATTGGGAATCTTTTGTTGAATTTTCCAGAACAGCGAGGAATTAAGATCAATAGCTTCACTTTTTCTAGGATAACCTACAATAGAAAAACTATCGTATATCAGCGCGCTATGGAAATCGCCGAATTGCTTCTGCTAAATTACCATCCTGACTTTAGTAAAGGTCGTAAGAATGTGCTAGCGCTATTGTTCGATATGAATGTTTTATGGGAGCAGTTCGTTTTACGCGTTTTACAAAAGCACCTACCGACATACCAAGTGAGTGGGCAGATCACTAAGAAGTTTTGGAGATCTAATAATACGAGTTCTGCAATGAGACCTGATATCGTTTTGGTTGATAGGACGACTAACAGTGTGGTCGTTTTAGACACCAAATGGAAAAATTTGAACGGATATAGCCCTTCTCCAGATGATTTAAGACAAATGTATATTTATCACGAATATTTTCAGGCTAAAAAAGTTGCGTTGATATATCCAGGCGATGGCGAGGCGCTCAAAGGGCAGTTTTATCATAGGAGCCAAAACGCACTTGACGATAAACATTGTCACGTTATTATAATCCCCTCTGATGAGAATTTCAAATTATGGCAGAAACTTATTGTAAAGGAGGTGAATAGTTTAATGTTTAATTGATGTTGAATATTTATGTATGTTTGAGATCTCATCGTTTTGGCTAGAATAATTTCAGTTAATCAACTCTCTATGTCTGATATTACCATTATGTATGATTCCCGTTTTTATATTAGCTGTAAGTCTTCTGAATAAAAACGGTATTGGAAAATTGTTCCGTCAACCCATGTAAATTTAGCGCCGACTAATATGCTACGGCACTTTTCTCTACGATTAACGTTCCTATGACATATTCATCCCTAAACTTTGTCTACAAAATTTGCCTTTCTCGATCGGTACAAGAAGCTCTTTATCAACCAGATTTTCTAAGACTTCACTTAAGTTATCAAACTTTTGTTTTAGCAACAGCTCAATTTCGGAGAATTTGAATAACTGAATTTCATAGTCGTCCAACAACTTCAAGAACTCCAGTTGGGGCTTAGTAAGATGTTCTGATATACAAACGCTGTCTGCCATATTACCTTTTGTGTTACAATAAGACCTAAAAATTGGGTCTTATCGTAACACGATTAGTAAAGATAAGAAAATGTTTTACCTAAATCAATATAGTTAGCTAACTACTTTTTAGCAAAAGAAAAAAATAATATACAGTCGGCCATCGTCTTTTTATGGTACAAATTGGCATAATCAGGCTGATGAATATCTTGTAACCACTGCAAATTTGTATTGCCAAGATATTCAAGTATATCAATATCGAAACCGAATTATTTTATCTGCTAATTTTTGCTATATTAGTAATGACAAGCACTTGCAGCTAAATGTATGTCAAATCAGCGCGTCAACTGTGGCGTAATTGATTTTTAAAATTTGTAAAAGACTGATAAAGAGATTAAAAGTCCGACGATAGGATTCCCCTACGGGCTACAGAAAAAGCGATTCAAAAGAGTCGCTTTTTTTTGCCCATGCAAACCGCAATCGGGATATTACATTGCGCGAACCTATCCAAAGCATAAATAATCTAGCTGTTTTTTTGGGAGGAGGTTACAATTCCACCATGTCAATGTATTTGCAGCTAGGAAGAGCGGCAAATGACAGATCAAAGATAAAAAAAGCATAATAACACCTTCGTTTTTTGAGCGACCAGTGTATTTTTAAGCGGTTTCAAAATTAACATAAAGTGCTTAACAGCGATCTATATGTTTAATCGGAGTTGCCATGTGCACCATGTGACGGAGGTATTACACCGATGGCGCAATAGACTTAGGTGTGTATCCGTATTTAGCTTTGAATGCATTTGAAAAGTGAGCGAAACTTTCAAACCCAACTTCCAAAAATATTTCTGAGGGCTTTTTATTATGTTTCTGAATTTGGTAATGAGCCTCTTTCAATCGAGCGTGATGCAGCCACCGTCCCGGAGTTTCGCCAAATACCTTTAGAAAATCTCGCTTAAAGGTGGCCAAGCTTCTTCCGGTGAGGGTCGCGAAATGTTCCATGCCCACATTAAACTTATAATTTGCCAGCATAAACTTTTCAAGATCTATTTTAAACGGTTCAGAAAAATCAAAGAGAAAGTTTTCCAGCTGTGGGTTTGTCAGGAGCAGTATCTCTATAGCTTCCCGAACCTTGAGTGCCGATAGGGGATGGTCAACCTCTAGTGTGGATCGAGCATGGAAGGAGAAAGATGAGATCAAGGAGTCAAATATCAAACTTTTGGAAAGTAGAAAGTGTTTCGAATCAAACGCTGATCGCTGAGGGACCGTGATGCCTTTTTCTAAGGCATACTGACGAAGCACATCGTCCTTTAAAATGAATAGGTACGCATGGTAGGCTTGCCCACCCATGGGTTTTTTGGTGGCTTTAACAAATTGATGTTTTCTAACAAGATAAATTTGTCCGGGCTGAGCCACGATCTTCTGTTCCGACGTTTCAAATGTCATTTCACCAGAAAGTTGGAATAACATCACATGCTCCGTGAGGATGTTGTCGTACTCTGTTTGCGTAGCTGTATCCAATGAATACACAATGGCGGAGGTAAAAAGATTGGACATGTTTATAAGACTGTTTCTGCTGATAAATTTACCATTTTAGCGCTTTTCGTCCATAAATCTCTTTTTAAATTTTCGTCTTTTACCAGTACTGCTGGGCTTGGGAATGTGACTTTTCCCCGAACTACAGAAGCATACATGCTTCCCTTTGGCAATTTTATATTCCCCAAGGCTAAGCCAGCTAGAATTTCACCAGATTTTTTCGCGGTGTTCATATAAAACATAGGGTTAAATAGGCTTAAAAATCGAAATATTGGTCTGACTACTTTTACAGCGATCTTCAGCAGCCCCGTTTGCTTTCCCATCAGCCCCGTGTCACCCGTTAAACCAGGATTGTAAGCAATAACTTGTATGTTAGCATGACTTAGCACGCTATGATGTAGCGTATCCGCAGTCAATATATTGCATAGTTTAGTAGCTGCGTAGAATGCCATTCCTTTTGGACTACTCTCATCGGGAAATGCCAGTTTATGAATGTCCATAGTTTTTGGTCCAAATGGAATAATTTGGGCATCATGAGCATCGCTGGTCGTAATCAAAATCCTACCATCCTTGGCGATATAAGGTAAGAGTAAACGTATTAGCAGGTAGTGTGATAAGTGGTTTATGGCGAACGTTAAATTAATGCCATCGGCATTAACTTCGCTATTGTTACCTGCTTGCACGCCCGCGTTTAGGATCAATAGATCTATTTTGTGCGGCTGAATGCTTTGCTGGATATTTTCCGCGAATGCCCTGACACTTTCTAAGGAAGACAGATCTAACGTTAGTGCCCTTGCACCATTTTGCAAGGTCCTGTTTCCATGCCTTGCACCAACAAAGACCGTGTTGTCTTCATTTTCACGAATTTTGTTTAAAGCTTCGGCGCCAATCCCACTCGTGCCGCCTGTCATTACTATAATCATATAATGAAATTTTTATAATCACAAAGTTCCTAAAATCGGGCCTAGCAGAATATCGTCAGAAGCTCAATGTTATTGCCTAAAAGGCTCATTGTCGAATTGGTCATTTTTAGCTCGGTATACGGTTTTCTTATCCCTTCGTTTTAAAAGGTGTTTGATAAGCCCTCTCAAATTATGTCTTTTAGATATAATGGTAATAGCAGAAAACATTGGAATCTCGAAATCAAAATCTATTCATCCAGAGGATCGGGTTTAAGGGGAGCTGGGAGATCACATTGTGCCATCCGTAAAGCGCTTTTGCAAAGTGTTTTACCTAATAAAGAGTTATGTTGGCCCCAAGGAATATGACGTTGCCATTGAAATGTTCAAAGGAAGATCCGGAGAAGTCAGGTGTGTAGATCAAGTTGCGTTGGTTTTTAGCGCCCAAGAGGTTGTTGACGTTGAAGTAAAGTGTCAGCAGATTGTTTTTAATGGGAATCAGCTTGCTGATGTTGAGATCCAAGCGATGGTAGGCCCCAAGTTGCGAGCCATTCAGTTGCTGCTCGTAGATCGGTTCGTAGGCCCGCGCTTCCGGGATGTAGTTGCCGTCGACTACCCTGGTATACCGTGTGCCGGGTCTGTTGAGCGCAGTCAATGAAATGTTGAACCTATTTTTGCTGAAGGTCAATGCATTTTTGAAAAAATAGGGAATGTTGTTAGACGTATTGTAGCGTGTGCCCTCGATATCGAAAGAAGCATCCATCAAGCTGAAGGAGGAAAGCAAGCGAAAGTACTTCCAAAAATTCTGCTGGACGGAAAGCTCCAAGCCGATGATCTCTCGTTGTGAAGCCATGCTTTCCAAAAACTCGTAGCTGGTGTTGGACATACCCTGCTCACGCTTTGCATACAGCGAAGCATTAAAAGAAGTGCTCTTTCGTTTCAGCACATAATCCACCGCCAGCTGATCGGTCTGATTGAGAGCCTGCCGTTGGTACATGACATTCGGCTCGGTGTAGTTATGGTATCTTCCGGCAGAGAAGATCAGGTTTTGGATGGCACTGATCTTCCATTTGATATACGATTGAAAGCTAAAGTAACTGTCCGAGCCCTTTATGCCGTTGGCATCGTGCTGCAAGGGCACGTTTTTGCGCAGCCCCAAGCTGTAGGTCAGCCTATTGCTGCTGTATGTGCCGTGCAAGAAAGATTCGAGGATGTGCTGGCCAAAGTCGCCCTGCACACTTTGCGTTTGCGAGCTATCGTGATTGCTGTAGTAAAATCTAGGCCCCACACCCTGCATACTGCTTTGCTGCAGGTTGTATTCCAGCCCGGTCGTGATATTCAGCCCTTCCTTTTGGTAATTCAGCAACAGGGAGTTGAACAGGGTGCTGGAGGTCGAGGCGACATCGATCTGCAGGAAGTCAATGCGGCTCTTGCCCATATCATAGCTGCTGTTCAGGGCAAGGTTCAGCTTGTCTGACAGTGACTTTTGGTAGTTCATGATAAAGAAGCCCCGCCTTTTTCCCGATTGGTTCAGCCCATTGCTGAAATTTATTGTCGATGTCAGCTCGGCATATTCATCAATGTAGTAAGCATAAAAATTGAGCCTGTCGGCCTCCGAGACCTTCCAGTTGCTATTCCACCCGACATCCGTCGTTCGGAACGATTTGAGAAAGCCTAGGCCCTTGCTGTTCAATTTCAGGAGCGGCCCATCAAATTGGTGGTTGGCATAGATCTGGGTAAAGGCATCTTTAGACAGGTTGCGGTTGATCAATGCACCCACACTGGCGATGGAGAGGCTAAGCTGGGTGCTGTTTTTCACCGACTCGGATGTTTTGATGTCGATTAAACCGGCGCCCGTGTTCCCGTAGATCAAGGGCGGGTTGCCCGGAAAGACATCGATAGACTGGATGAGCTCCGTGTTGAAGATACTGAAATTGCCCACACCGTTTATCTGGGAGTTTCGTACCGGGCTGTTGATGGGTACGCTGTTGATAAACACCCGCGAGCGGTCCGCCTCGCTCCCCCGAAAAGAGGGGTTCGCCGTTTCGTCTACATTGCTTGAGTAGGCATAAATCTGCAGGGCGTTGAGTGCATCTGCCCCAGCAATGGGATTGGTATATATATCCAGCTTGCCAAGATTGATCGACGTGAGATCTTTCACCGAGCGCCACACCTCCACGGTCTGTAAAGTCTGCGACTCGCCAAGCAGCATATGGCTTTCTTTGCTACCCATGCGCAGAATAGCCTGTTTGGACTGATAACCCAACAGAGAGAATAATACCTCTACTTCGGTAGCGGAGGGCAGCCCTGTTATCGAAAAATAGCCCGCGCTATCGGTCAGGGTGCTCATCGAATCATGGGCAACAACGCTGACCGAGACATAGGAAAGCGGATTCTTGTTCGCATCGACGACCAACCCCTCAAAAGCCTGCTGTCCCAGCGTAAGGAGGGGGGAAAGGCTTATGAGCAGACTACAAAAGATTCTTAGATAGAGAGAGCAATCTATAATCATTCGGATATTTGGCTGACGCTTCTTTATAATATTGTTTTGCTTTTTCCAGATCTTTCTTTTTGATGTAATAACTGATCAGCGTGATATAGGCTTCATTGCGACCCCAAGAGGGCATCGTTGGGTTCTTTGTCGGCTGATCGGGCATACTCAGCGCTTTTTTCAGCAGACCCTCCGTTTTTGTGGCGCCGCCAAATTCTGGGGGGGTGTAATAATCTTGAAGGCCCAAGCCCAAATAGCCCCGCAAGTTTTTTGGCTCCAGGCTGATGGATTTGGACAGGTTACGCGTGGCTTCCTCCGCCGCCTTATTGGCCGATAGCATATTCATAAACTTGATGGAATAGTTTTGCATGGTGCCCATCAGCGCATAGCTTTCGGACGATTGGCTGCCCGATTTCAGTAGCTCAATGCCGGTGGAAAGCGTCGACTCGGCCTCATCGGCATCGCCTATGCTATCATAGTAAAGGCTGTTCAGGTAGTAGGCATAGGCCAGCCAATAGTCTGTCAGGGCCGATTTTTTCTGTTCTTTCAAAAGTTTCGTTATGCTCTCCAGCTGATCGGGCTTCTTTGTCACGAATGCTTGGCTAAAGGCATCATCTATTTTCTTTTCGATGCCATTTAGGACACCTTGACCAGTTTGCGCCCGTGCAGGTATAACCAAGAGCAAAGCCACAATAAACATCCCGCTTATTTTCAGCAGGTGAGGGATCAGTTTCTTTTTCATTCTAAAAATAATGAGGATAAACGGATTAATTGATAATTCATCGGGAACAGCTCAACGGCCTCTTTGTAATATGTTTTGGCAGCGGCCACTTTTCCCGATTCAAAATTATGCCGGATCAACAGCTCGTACGCCTGCTCGCGCCCCCAGCTGGGCAGCCGCGCATCCTCGTCTAGCCGGTCCGGCTTTGTTAGGGCCTTCTGCAACAGGTCGTTCACATTTTTCTTTCCCCCGAATTTCTCGGGCGTGTAGTAGTCCTTGTTGGCCATGCCCAAGTAGCACCGCAGGTTGTTGGAATCCAGCGCTAGTGATTGCTGGAAATAGCTGTCGGCCTTGTGGCTGATTACGGGGATCATGACGTTGCTGCTAAACTGCACCGAGAAGTTGTATAGCATGCCCAACAGGGCGCTGCTTTCGGAGGATAGCTCTTGGCTTTTGAGCACTTCAATGCCTTGCTCGATATACAGCGAAGAGGAGTCGCGCTTGTTTTCGGTAAACAGGTATATTCCCTGCAAATACGCGATATAGCCCCGCCAGTAGGCCGCGAGCGGGCCGTCAAAGGCTTGCAGCCTCTTCTCGAGGCGCACAAGGGTGTCCATATTGCCCAAGGCAAAACTGCTGGAAAAGGCCTGCTCGATTTCATCTTCAGTATGGAAGAATAGGCTGTCCGTGTCTTGCCCCACAAAGGTGCTGTTCGTCAATGTCGAGTCGTGGCAACCGGCCATTAAAGCCAAAAAAAGAGCTGTGCATGCTAATACTTTTCTCATGACCGACTGTATCTTATTTTATGGAACAGCAAGCGGAAAGCAATGGCCAGTACGACGATCCACGCGAAGACGACAAGCAGGTTGAAGTTTTCCGAGCGCATGAAAGCGACCAGATGGTTGGTTGGCAAGAAATCCTGAAAGAAGCGGAACACACCACTTTGTATGCCCGTTGCGTAGAAGAGGTTGCCGATAAAAATGAGGATGAAATACACGATATTCGACAGGGTACGGCTGTTGTCTTTCTTGCTTAAAAAGGATATGCACAGCCCCAATAACGAAAAGGTAACCAAGCTCAAAATACTGCCGGCCAACAGCCGTGGGTATATCGCTACGGCGCTGTAGTCAAAAAATACCTTGGCCGTGATGAGCAGCAGCAACACCGACAGCAAGAAGAATACCAAGCGGCTGCAGATGAACGAGATAAAAAATAGGGCGATATCGACCGGGAGAAATTTGATCAGTTTGATCATGCCCGAGGCATAGTAATCTTTGATCACGGGGCCGACGGAAAATAGCCCTTCACTGATGGACATCAGCACGATCATCCCCGGAAGAAGAAACTCGATGTATGCACTGTTTGCACGGCCCCAGATGGTGCAGAATATCACAAACAGCATCAACGGAAAAAGAAACGAAAAAAACAGGGCTATTTTTACGCGGAAAAAAGCCAAGCTATCCAAGTAGGTGTTATAGAGTAATGCCTTCCAATTCATGTTTAGTCATTAAGTAGTAGTAAATATCATGTAATGATTTCTGCGCCCTCGAGTAGGTGATCTTTGCCGTAGAGAGAAAGTCGAGCAGCGATGCATTAAAGCCGAAAAGCACATATTGGTTTTCGTAGCCGAATGTCAGCGGAGCAAGGCGCCTGAGCTCATCCAGCGACAAGCCGCTGTCGGCCTGAATCACCACCTTCTCGTTAAAGGGGATGAAGTCCTCAGACAGCCATTCTGTGGGGCTTCGTGCGCCGCCGCCAAGGATCGTTCCTTGATGCAGGAAAACAATTTTATCGGCATACTTGACGGCACTCTCCCAATCGTGCGAGGCGATGATCACCGTGCGTGGATGCGCAAAGATCAATTCATTGATCTGCTGCACGCTATTGGGATCTATGCCGCTCAGCGGCTCGTCCAGCACCAGCAATTGTGGATGGTGGAAAAGGGCCGCAAAGAGGCCAAGCCGCTTGCGCTCGCCCGTAGAGAGCTTGCCGATCTTTTTGTGCATAATAGCCGGAAGGTTCAATCGTTCCAAGATCGGTTGATAGGCATTTTGTTCCAGATGGAAAAGCAGTCCATATAGGTGTACGACTTCCTTGACCTTATAGAGTGGCGAGAAAGGAACCTGATCGAAAAGCAAACCTATGTGGCGCTTTGCCGGCATGCGACGCAGGATCTGGCCGCTGGCTTTGATATTATCCAAAAAAACTTCGATCAAGGAGGACTTTCCCGATCCGTTATTGCCCAGGATAAACACACGCTCATTTTTCTGGACATCCAAGTTGATGTCGTTTAGAATGAAGGTGCCCTCGATCTTAAGGTCAACATTTTTCAACTGAAAGATTAGGTTTTGTGTATCCATATTAAATGAAAAAATTAATCCAAATCGGGAAAGACAAAATCAATAAAAAAGACAACAGGTATACCGTAATACTAAGGTAGCAGGCCAATGCATAGGCCAGGCTTCCCCAATGTATCTTCGTGTGCTTGTTCTTGCGTAACGCTTTTACCTGCTCGTGCGCATTGGTAAAGGAGATATCTAGGTTGAACAAGTCGAGAAACACAAAGTACATGTCAGATCCGGGTGAAAACGGATTACAGTTGTAAATAATCTTGACCACCAAATTCAGGAAAATAAATGAACAAATGCCAGCGATCCAAGGCGAGCTTATCAATGCATATAGGCTCAGGCCCAGGCACAGAAAAAATAGGTCAGATGCTAGGCCCGCTAAGGCTACCTTGATCTTCGTCCATTTATTATGCCAAATAACCATATCCTCCGTCGCCGTATAGAAGATTGGTATAAATCCGTAGAGCAGCCCTAGGCCCAGCTCGTGCTGCGTGCCGCCGTTTCGTTTGTAGACGATGTAGTGCGCGAGCTCGTGAAAAAACGAAATGACCAGCGAAATAGGGAAGGCGATCAGCAGCATCGTTAAAAAACCGATGTGGCTGAGGTTGTAAAAAACAAGAGCGAAGTCTAGGGACTGCGCGCGAAAAAGGACGAAGAATAGCAGCGTAAAAAGCAGCAGCCCCAAAAGCGCTAGAGAACCTGCGCGATACAGGGGCGCGGGAACGGGCCGCGGTGTCCACTTGATGATCTTTGCCAAATTGAAACTCCCGCCAGTGTCCAGCTTGATCCGGTTTGGATTTAACTTTAGGCGTTTTAAGGCCAGAAAGATACCGTAGTTCAACAGCGAGATAAAGTTACGTTGTATCTTATACTTGGGAAACTGTTCGTAACCGCCGCGCGCAACAACAAAGGAATGGGTCGTTGCCGAGTTGATAATGGCATCCAGCACCTCCATACTGATCTCATAGTCGGCCTCAAATGTTGCGATGATCTTTTGCTTGGAATATCCCTTGGCATAAAGTTCGATGATGCGGTATTCCATGCTGCTCATGCGGAAGACCCGATGCGTACGCTTGTGTTTCAGCACCACGACTTCCTGACGATCGATATCGCCAATCAACAGATATTCGGTGTTTAAGCTCAGATTCATAACATGACTACTTAACGGGTTTGCCCACGACTATGCTGATAATGGGTACTTGATCAATAGACCTGAAATTGATGATCTCGGCGATGGCATCATCGATAAAGCCCGCGCAGGGGCAGGTGCCCACACCTCCCTGTGCCGTGGCGACAAGCTGTATATTGTTCATCAGGGAGCCCGCCTCGGTGAACACCCATTTGATGCCTCGGTCCAAATATTTGAAAGCCGTGCGGTTCAATGTGCCACCCAGAATGACCACGCCGCTGGCGTTGAAGAAATCGATATCTGTGGGCACACCCTCCGTCACGGAGAATGCATCAAACACTTTTTCGCGGAATGCCGCATCAATGGTCTCATCCGATACCTTTTTGAGGCTGCCTTGGTGTAGATCATAGTAATAGGCGCCCACCTCCAGCCCGTCGATAGCCTTTAGGTTCAGGTAGTAGAGGTCGATGGGATAGAGGCCTCCCGGCGAGGGGATGTTTCGGTGTTTGACATCGTTACCATGTGCATCGACGCGGCTGATGAATAAAGTGTTCTGCAATAGCGATGACAGCTCGTGCAAGTTCAGTTGCTCGGTGGCCGAGAAATGCCGTATGCACCTCCTTGCTTTGTTTATCTTGTGCCAAATGCGTAGCGCTTCTGATGATTCATATGCTGGCAGTGCCACTGTTTTTACATTGCCCAGCTCCAAGGTGGAGTTGAAGATCTCCTTCATGTAGTAGTCGCTGGACATAATGCCCGAGATATGCATCGCATAATCTTGCACGTCGTAGACCTGCAGTTTGGATGTCTCGATAAAGTCGCGCGTGCAGCTCGAGATGTAGTCGTTAAATAGGTTGTTCGTAAAGATCATGGCAGATTATGGAAAAGGGTGAGGAAAATGGGTGAATAGCTCTTCGTTTTCCTCGAAGAAACCTAAAAATGGGGTGTTGTAATTCCCTGTCAGCAGGTGAAACCCTGGAACCACGACCCTATACACATGGTAGCCGCAATGCCGAGCATCGGATGTCGCCACATCAAAGGTCAGTAAATAGTTGATGTTTGTGGCCTTCTGCTGTATTTCTGCTCGGTCGAAGTGGCTGACCTTGCCCGGGAAATGGACAAGCCTGTTGCGGTATCCAGAGCTGTTGTGCAGCAGATCCAAATAGATCGGTACGTGCTGTCGGATGTCCAAAAACTTATTATAGTAGGCAAAATGCTTATCAAACTCATCTAATTTGGAGAAATCATCCTTGGCGTCATCTATCCAGCCCTCTTTGTTGCACAAGAGTATCGCAAAATCAATCCCCTGATAGGCCTCCAAGCAAGCCTTTGTGATGGCCTCTTCTTTGGAAAACCGTGAGGAGCAGCCGATGGATATATAGGGATGGTTCTTGTACTCGAACTGCAAAAAACAGACTACCGTTTCCACATTGGAAAACTCGCCAAGGTCATACACATCAAGCTTGACACGATCATTGGCAAACAGGATGCGGATCTGTTCCGAGGGGCACTCGCTGAGTACCGTTTGCGCGTCGTATTTGATGAAGTCGATCTTATCTTGGCGATACCACCACTGGCTGAAGGCATTGCGCTCCTCGCACTCCAGGTAGCCGCCGGCCATAGCCAAGTCGGCCGTGATATGTGCCGATAGACCTGTCGAAGTTTGTGCCCAATAATGCTTGCTCCCGCTGAGCTTGTAAGGTAGAAATACGAGCTCTGCTGGATAATAGAAGCTTTCGTTGTGCAAAAGGCAATGCCCCTTTACCCAGTCGATCGGATCATCGGGTTCTAACCGTGCAAATGGAAAATTAGCCTGCCCGAACTGTGTTTCTTGGTAATGCCTCAGGTACTTGACATCGACCACATTTTCCGTTTTCTCGAGCTCGCGGTAGCTGATGCCTCGGTGCAGTTTGTGGCTATGCTCACTCTGGAACGAGGCACTATAGCGCTCGATAAACTCGCCGAAGGTGGATAGGATAGCCGATTTCTTATCAAAAGAAATGGAGCCGCCAGACAAGCTGTCCAGCTGTGCGCCCACATACTGCAAGTTGCGGCCTTCGCAGGCTGTATGGTGTAGCTCTTTGGGCATGAAAAGCCTGTTCGGAATAAAGTAGATGTTTCCCGATAGAAACCCGGCAAATGAGCCTGATAGGTATTTCGTAACCTCGCGGTTGGCGTTATGTGTCCTCATGTGCTACCCGTTTAATGCCCTGAAAACCAAGTGAGGGTTGCACACCTCACAATTTACGGTTTTAATGATCTTGGCCGTTTCAAACTCGTCTGTGGCAAAGTTGATGGATTTAGATTTGGCAACAATGCCGGCAGAGGTCCATTTGGAAGCTATCAAGCGTAGCAATTCACCGGCAAGCCATTCCAGCAAGGTGCGATGGAAATTGCTATCCAAAAACGAGGTCTTGGTCAACACCTCGTTATCCAGCCGGATCAGTTTCATGTAGTTTTTGGGATCTGCCGTATTTGCAATCCTGCGGCGGGCAAAGCATTTCAGGCAAGGCGTTTTGATGGAGGGAATGACCGCTGGTCCTAGGGTGACTGTATAGGGTGAAAAATCTAAATAGATATGCGGAATGTTGCTTTCGTAAAGTTGTTGTGCCCAGTTGCTGATGGACTTGTCCAGGATTGGTGTAAATAGCAAAGCGGCACTGTTTTCAGCGTTGGCTAATCCATCTAGGTGCTGTGCGGCTATTTTCACCTCCTCGCCCATTGCCTCTTGCAGCTTCTGCAATAGGATCTCCGTTTCATCGTCGGGCAGGCCTATGATGGCTAAGTTGAGCTGTTGTGCCTCTGGCGAGCTCGCGTTGTCATCTTCTAGTATCAGTATTCCATTTGAGGTCAGCCAGTTGATGATGTCATCAAAAAAGCTGTCGTCAACGGTATGTTTCTCCACGATAGACTGCTGTAGTTCTTGATAGGTCAGCTTTTTGTCGTTGTCCAACAATGCCGAAAAGATGTCATTCACCAAGAATACGTCTTCCCCTTCCAGTACGGAAAGGTAGCCATCGCCTCGGCCGATGTAAGTGCGTTCCGCATTTTTATAGATACTCAGGTTTTTTAACGAGATGCTCTTCGTGCTCATATGTGCAAAATAAAAAAGGTTAGTAAAATGCATCGGATTTGAAATAGCTTTGGGGATCAATAGCCCCAAAGCTATTAAATCCAGTTAGAGGGCAGATACCATCTCTTGTTGGTCTCCATTGTTGCAACAGCAAGAACAGGTACATGTCGTACAAGTCGAGGTACATCTTGCGACTGAAAGTGCTGTTTCACTTAAAAAGGTCGGCATGTTTCGGTTCTCTACCTCTTGGATGGTCAAACTTAGTGTCCTTTTCATATTAAAAAAATTTACAATGGTCCTACTCTGTTGTTTATTCTTAATCTGGAGAGATTAAGATTGGCTTTTCGGTTCCGCCACAATAAAGCTATATATAAAAAAAAGAATAATTATTTTTTATAAAAAAGCCTACTAAGTGTGTCGTTTTTTTATTTTATGGGATAACGATGTCAAAAACAAAGATTATGTGGCGATCCGATAAAAATACAAATTGTTAAATTTTTCATAGTCTATGAAGTTTCTGTAACAATTGAATTTTAACAAAACTTTTTTTGAAAATAGCCGTTACCCATTGATTTTAAGTGTTTTAACATGTTTGTGTTCGCGGCTATTTCGATAGCCTTTCGTGTTTCTGTTTGGCCTCCACCTCAATAGGTATTATGGCATAACTGCTAGATGTTGTATCCTAAGGCCGCTAATGCGGTGAATTTCCTGCAAATGCCAAGTAAGAACTCTCGATTGGATTCGCGCGTACAATTCTCGGGTAATTGTATAAAAATTGGTAGTACGCGATGTGTAATCGCTTTGATGTTTTAGGTAATAGCAATAGGATTCGTTATATGAAAAGTAGCCAGCCGAGCTACCTGAACTCCGATAAAAAGTACATGTCTTTAAAAAACAACAAAGTCTGCAAGGCTGCAGACTTTATAACTAAACTAAACAATGCAATGTCTCGCGACATGGCGGTATTGAAACAAAAATCTTTATGCTATTAAGGGTAAGTAGTCACAACCTTGCTTACTTTCCAACCATCCTGATCCTGACTCAAGGTGATGTAATCTACACGCGTAAATTTCTCAAAAACCATCGTTGCTTTTGCCATGCAAGCCTTTCCACTTTGATCCAAGATTTCATAGCTTGTCTTACAGTCAAAGTTTACGCCTTTGTGTGCTTTTAAGAAAGCGGTGTATTCGCGCTTGTTGAATGTGTCATTGTTTGCACTGTTGCTGTACTGGAAATCATCAGCAAAAAGGAATTTATTTAATTCGATACTGCCAAGCGTGGTTGCTTCCAAGTAGGTATTGATAATCTTTGTCGATTCTACGTTCTTTAACGGATTGTTTTTCTCTGCTGCGAAAGAAGAGAATGAGCTGATCATGATGATGGCTGCTGCGATGGTTGTTAATGTCTTTTTCATGGTAGTGTTTTTTTAATGTCTTTTAATATTTTAATGTTGTTATTTCCTATTTGATACCTCAAAAGTACAGCGCTAATACTTTCTATTGAATATCTATTAGATGGATTGCGGCTGTTTCTCGGTAAATGTGGAGCTTTGATCGGTGAAATCTTTACCGATGGGCTTAACCACACTATTCGCCGCTTGCTATCTGTAAAGACGGATGCAACCGCTTTGCCAAAAATGGTAAGTAATAGATTATGAGTTTATTATGTTTTTGCGTATTCATTTAGCTGTTCGATAACGAACAATAAGATGTTCGCCATTGGACAAGTAGAAGATATGGAGGCATAAATGACGGGTTCCGCTTTGCTTTGTCGATGGCGGAAATCACAACGCGCTAGGAACTATGGACGATCTTTGCCATGTACTGTACTGCCTTAATGGCGTATGAACAAAAAATCCTGAAGCGGGAGGCTTCAGGATCTTTACTAACCTAAATTATGAATACTACTATGTTTTCAAATTCCGTTGCAAAGTAATTTTTGGGTCGCTAATTAACGGTTCGTTAACAAATATGTTGGATTTCTTCGACACTCACTAGTTTCAAAATATTCATAGCCCTTGATTTGGATAAGCTAAGCTGCCATTCACTTAACTGATGTTCTTTCGTATACGGCTTAACGAGGATTGGGTAATGCCGAGATAGGACGCTAAGTAGGACCGTGGGATGCGATGGAGGAGCTGCGGATATTTTTCCATAAAGGCAAAATAGCGCGTAGTAGCGTCTTCGGAAACCAGTGGACTCCTTCCGTCTAATTTTTGGATCACGGATTTTTTGACGATCTTGTGCACGATACTTTCCCATCCGATAATGGTATTCGTGAGGTCTTCCCAATCTTTTCTTGTAAATATGATGAGTGTGCAATCCGTGATCGCCTGTACATAAGCCGAGGAAGGGATGTTGTTATCGAAGCTGTCTAAATCGACTACAAAATTATGTTCTTCCATAATACATCGTGATTTCTGCACCTTGATTGTCATAATAACAAACACGCATGACTCCGTCGACAATAAAGCCTACTTTTCGTGCAGTCTTTCCAGCTTTGGAAAAATAGTCTTCTTTCTGGAGGTGCACTATCTTCGCCTTGTCACTGATATAGTCAATTTGCTGCGCATTAAGCTGTCCAAATTGCAGTACATAGTTGATCAATGTCGCTATCATCGTTATTTCATTTGTTGCATAATCATCTTGTCAAACATTTTGTCAGACTGTGAGAAGAAAATCCCGCCGGAATTAAATCGGTTTTTTGAAACTAAATGATTTACTATATTTGAAGGAAATCCAATTGATTAACTCAATGACTGCGCAGTACAATCCCGGCACACATAAATTGCTCACATTACAAGTTGATGAAGAAAGTCTTTTAAAAAATATAGACGACTTTCTTGCAACGGCCACCGTAGAAATTGAAAAGAACAAGTTAAATATCGTTGGGCTATCAACGCATACTTTCGATGGTGGCGGATTTACAGTCGCCATTTGTTTGATGGAATCCCATATCTGTATTCATACCTGGCCTGAATTTAAACAGTTAACTTTGGATATTTATCTCTGCAATTACTTAAGAGATAATACGGAGAAGGTTGAAGGCCTGAGCCAAGTGTTTAAAGCATATTTTCAATCGAAAGTTGTTAAGGAAATCACTGTAAATCGATAGGATATGAATATCATTTGTCCAAAATGTCAGCACAAACATGTCTTCAATTTTACAATAACGGATTACCTTGGTTTTATCTGTGTCAACTGTCACAGTTATTTTAAAGGAGACAATCCTGAAAATTGGGTTTTTGTTAAAACTTTCAACAAACCAGAGCATGTTCTTTGGGCTACAATTGGTGAACATATTTCCTATGACCGTAGTCAATTTACAATTATCACGAAAATACAGCGCTTTAATAAGTTTCAAGAGTATTCCAATGAATACGTAGGGTTGACACATACAAAAAGAACGGTTTACTTTAGCGATGGTAGTGATTACGCTTGTGTGCTGAAAGAAGTTCCGCGCCACGAATTGACGTTCACTTCCGACAATAACTGTCGTTACAAAAAAGGAACTTATGAAATGACTTATTCTGACAGTCAACATGTTTCTTATGCTGAAGGCTTTGTTTTTGAGGATTTAGAAAAAGAATCCACTACGTTAACGTACATTAAAAACAACGACGAAAATAAGCTGATTTCCAGAGAATATATAGAAGATCGTGAAGAGTGTTATCAGGGGACTTATTGGGATGAAAAACGTTATTACAGTTTTTTTAATCAATATCATCGTTATGTAGAACGGAAATCCATCGTCTCAAAACGATTGTTTGTGATTTCATTATGTATGGTGCTAGCCTTAGGAGCTTCGTTCTACATACTCAATCAGCCATTTTTAAAATCCTACGAATTTACTTTTGATCAAAAATTCATAGGTACTACGCCGAATAACGAATTTATCGGCGAATCATTTGCTTTGGAGTCCCAAGAATTACAACAACTGGATTTTATCGGAATCTCCGAATCCAATCGAGAGGGGCTTCTGTTAGCTGTCAAATTAGTCGACGAAAAAACAAATGAAGTTTACCAGACGAAAGAAATCAGACATCTACCTAACGATATCAATTATGCCGCAGGCATAACGGCTGATTTTTGCAAAGTCCCACCAGGAAATTATCACTTTATTTTTTCTACCTCTTCGGCAAGACAGGTAAATACTACAATAGCGTTAGAAGAAGATTATAAAGTTATCTATGGAGGCATAAGTTATTTTCCGTTGCTTTTTATCTATATCGCACTAATAGGGACGATTCTTTTGTATCGAAGAAAATTCTTCGCTATGAATTCTTCTTCCGCTTTACTAACAGAACAAGTGCCGACTTACATGGATGTATTGAAGTTTAAAAAGCTTTTGGCGGTGCTTATTTTACTTTTCGCTATCCAATACACGATACATTTTTTTGTCAGATATGCTGGTACATGTAGTACAAGTACGAAAGTCAGCGCATTAGAAGATCATACATACACCGGATCTCGTATGCATTATTATAGAAGAACTTATAATGATTACGGAACAGGTCATAAATAATAAGAAAGGAGAACATCTATGAATTATGATTTTTTTTATAAAGGAATCGCGGCCTCAGTTATTTATTCACTGATTGGCATAGCCGTACTTTTACTCGCTTATTGGATTTTGGAAAGACTCACACCAGAAAATTCTTGGCAAGAGATTGTAAAAAATAAGAATGTCGCATTAGCAGTTGTTTTTGCTGCTTTTATTATTGGGATATCCATTATAATTGCTGCCGCTATTCATGGTTAGAAAGAAAAATCTGGCAATTTTTCTGCTTATCGCGGTGTTTATTATTGCTACTTGCGGATTAATCTATGAATTGGTTGCCGGAGCCTTAGCGAGTTATCTTTTAGGGGATTCTGTAAAGCAGTTTTCCTTTGTAATCGGCACCTATCTTTTCTCAATGGGCGTAGGTTCTTATCTGGCGAAGTTTATCACGAAGAACCTGTTCGATCGTTTTATTGATATTGAGTTGCTCATTGGGTTGATCGGCGGTACAAGTTCGGTTGTCCTATTTTTGTTATTTCAAGAGGTAGAACATTTTCAATTTGTACTTTATTTATTCGTGTTTCTGACCGGATGTTTGTGCGGAATGGAGATTCCATTGCTCATGAATATCCTTCGCGATCGCGTGAATTTTCGAGACCTTGTGTCTAATGTCTTTGCTTTTGACTATATCGGTGCTTTGATTGCTTCGGTTCTTTTCCCAATAGTGCTTATTCCTAAGTTAGGCGTAATGGGAACTTCTTTATTGTTCGGGATAATCAATATCATTGTAGGAGTACTGTTGTCATTCTATTTCTCAAAACAGCTTAAAAAGCCATTACAGCTGCAAATTAAATCGTTGACCTGCTTGGCTATTATTGCTACGACCTTTTATTTTTCTGATGAATTATTGAAATTCTCGGAAAGTAAATTGTATAGCAGTAATGTGATTTACAAGCATTCTACACCCTACCAACGGATAGTTTTAACGGAAGCGATGGGCGATTATCAGTTGTTCCTAAACAATAATTTACAGTTTAGTACCAAAGATGAATATCGGTACCATGAAGTACTGGTACATCCAGCGATGTCTGTGTCCAAATCTCCAAAAAAAATACTCGTGCTAGGAGGTGGTGATGGTTTAGCCGTTCGGGAAATACTGAAATATGAATCCGTTGAATCAGTCGTTCTTGTCGATCTCGACGAAGGTATGACTAAACTTTTTCAAACGAATGAAATTCTGCGAAGCTATAACAAAAATGCCTTAAACGACCCGCGCGTTACGGTCGTTAATCAAGATGCTTTTATTTGGGCAAAAGAAGCTCAGGAACAATTTGACGTTATGATTATAGACTTTCCTGATCCATCTAATTATAGTCTTGGGAAACTGTATACGAATAGTTTTTACAGAAGTTTACGGCCTCTTATGAAGCCTCAATGTATCATATCTGTACAAACGACGTCTCCTTATTTTGCGCCAAAATCGTATTGGTGTATTCATGAAACCATCGCTTCCGTTTATCCCAATATTAGTGCTTATCATGCCTATGTACCATCTTTCGGAGAATGGGGATTCTGTATTTTTTCGCCTGATATGAAAGTGAATTTTAATCGTACAAACCAACGTGTAGCCGATCTAAGGTTTTATGATTACAATTTTTCCAAGCTGATCGATTTCCCGAAAGATATGATTAACCGTGAGGTTGAAATTAATCGGTTAGACAACCAAATTTTAGTTCGTTATTTTGATGAAGAGTGGAGCAAAATTTAATATTTCACGACGAAAATTCTTAAGCTTATCAATTTTCATTGCGGTTGGTTCTAGATTCTTATCTTCATGCAAATCGGCTGGTAACAAGCTCTTTTTAAAGCTTACAGGAACGCATCATGTTCTTGGTCATCGTCTAAGATTTCCGGATTTCCCTAAACCTTCGAAGACGTTAAAAACACCAATCCTTATTCTCGGTGGTGGAGTGTCCGGATTGTCGGCGGCCTATCAATTGACTAATGGAGGTCTACATGATTTTCTATTAATTGATATGGAAAAAAAGGTCGGAGGAAATGCAAAAAGTGATCAAAATGAATTTTCTAAATATCCCCTAGGTGCGCATTATCTTCCTGTTCCAAACAGATCCAATACGGCATTGATTCGTTTTTTGGAAGAATGTGAAATTATTATTGGACGGGATGCGAAGGACAACCCAATTTTCGATCCGGAGCAACTTTCTTTCGCACCGCAAGTACGGCTATTTCTGCGTAATACTTGGCAAGAAGGGCTTATTCCTCGCTATGGCTTAGAAGAGGCCGAAACCGAGGAGTTTTCCAGGTTCTTAAAGCAGATGACCAATTTTCAAAGTCAGAAAGGTAAAGACAATAAATTTGTTTTTGATATACCACTTGCACACGCTTCTCAACAACACGAATTGACAAGCTTAGATCAGTACACGATGCATGACTGGATGCTGAAAGAAGGTTATCGTGGCGAATACTTATTTAATTACGTGAATTACTGTTGTCGTGACGATTACGGTCTAGGTGCAAAACATATTTCTGCATTCGCGGGAATACACTATTTTGCCGCACGTAAACACGATTTAATAGACGACTACGATAATGTATTGACTTGGCAAGAAGGGAATGCAAGGTTAACAAGTCATTTGACAGCTAAATCTAAAGGGAAGGTCTTGACGGAACAACTGGCCTATAAAATATCCATTGAAGACGATCGTGTTGAGGTGTTAGTTTACGACGAAATATCAAATAGTTCTTCGTTAATAACAGCCGATTTCGTAATCAGCTGTTGTCCACAATTTGTTAACCAATATTTGATACCGGAACGTTCTAAACTGACTAAAGATTTTACGTACGTACCGTGGGTTGTTGCTACCCTGGTTTTAAATAAATTTCCTTTTGCAGATGGTGTACCATTGGCATGGGATAATGTGATTCACGGCGCTAAGGGATTGGGTTATGTTTATGCACAACAGCAAAGCTTAGCGCAATTTAGTAGTCCATTTGTAATTTCCTACTATCATAGTATGGACGATGGAGATGTCAAGAAAAGTCGTGCGCAACTTTTTGAATGGACAGATGAGCAGTGGAAACAATTTATATTGAATGATCTCTCTATTGCGCATTATGGAATTGCTGAAGAGGTGCAATCTATGGAAATTTACAGGCATGGTCACGGCATGATCTGTCCGGTTCCCGGATTTCTGAACTCGTCGAGTAAACAACACCTAGCTGAACCCATAGAAGAAAAAATATTTTTTGCACACAGTGATTTAAGCGGTATCTCGATTTTCGAAGAAGCCTTTTATCAAGGGATTAATGTGGCGGACAAGGTTTTAGCAAAGCAAGTTTTTAAAGGTTAGTGTTTGTAGATACGTTTTGCATGTTTCAGTACACAAACCTTTATAACATAAAAAAATCCTGAAGCGGGGAGCTTCAGGATTTTTACTAACTAACCAATTATTAACCTAAATTATGAATACTTGTAAACATTCAAATCATATGCCAAAGAGATCGTCAACGATGGATTTAGCATTTTTTAACAGAAATCATGGATTGATGGAAACACGATGGTATATTTCATAAAGAAACATACAAAAAAGCAGCCTGCACGAGGCAGGCTGCAACTAAACT
Source organism: Sphingobacterium bambusae (assembly GCF_033955345.1). NCBI lineage: Bacteria > Pseudomonadati > Bacteroidota > Sphingobacteriia > Sphingobacteriales > Sphingobacteriaceae > Sphingobacterium > Sphingobacterium bambusae. The sequence goes on along the minus strand of NZ_CP138332.1, from coordinate 2,668,727 downwards.
AAACAATGAAATGTCTCACGACATGTCGGATATTGAAACAAAAACCTAATTTTTATTTTTCAGGGTAAAGCACAAATTGAAAGAAATGCTCTTTACTTAGGTATTTCTTGGCAAGAGACTGTATCTCTTCTTTTTTGATAGCTTTGATCAACTCTTTCTCCTTAAAGATTCGCGCAGGTTCTAAACCGTCGACCGAACTGCTAAGCAGGTAGGATAACCAGAACTCGTTATGCTCCAGCTGTTGATCGCTGCTGAGCACTTTCTCGGCGATATACTTGTCCAGATCCTCTTGGCTCGGGCCATTTTTAACGATCAAGTCAATTTCTTCCAGCGTGGCGTTCGTCAACTTCTCGACCAGCTCGGGCGAGGTCGTGAATGAAATATTCATGCCGAAGCGTTTGCGTGGATTCTTGGCCAGCGATGGCGATACGCTGATGGAGTAGATACCTCCTTCTTTTTCGCGAAGGCGTTCCGTTAGCTTGATAGTAAGGCAGCTCGACAGCGCATCCATCAAGAGGTTATTGTACTCGCTGTAGTCTGGGTAGGCGCTTAAATAGGCCATCGCGACAGTAGACTTGTCTTCATGCCCTTTGTGGATCGACGCAATTATTGCTTTTTCTGATGGGTAAACGCCGTTATCTGCAAATTTCTCTTTCCTTCCAATGCTTGGAAGTGTAGCCAAGTATTGGGTAAGTAGCGGATCTAGTTGCTCACGATCGATATTTCCCACAATGACAAAGGTGAAATCGGATGCGTCAGCAAAGCGATCCTGAAAAATTTCTAGTGAACGTGCCAGGTCTATCTGATCGATCTTCGCGGCTGTAGGCCCAGTTTTTCGTGGATCGTTGCCGTAAAGCAGGGTTGCGATGCTATCGGTAAATACAGCATTCGCTTGCAGATGCCTGTTTTTAAGTGCTATCTTGGATTTCTCCAAGTTTGCTTCGTTAAATGATTTATCCAGTCGTGTTGCGGTGAAATAACCATAGATAAGCTCGAAGGTGGTTTTTAAGTCCTCTTTGCTACCATATGCTTTGATGCCCTCGCCGATTTCATTAATAAACGGGCTTGCCGATGCATTTTTGCCGTTGAGGTAGCGCGACAACTGTAACGAGCTAAATGGCCCTAAACCGCTGTTGACCACGATGCTTGTTGCATTGACGGCCGATTGGTAGTCTGCCGACGGGTAAAGCGAATAACCTCCGGGGCTGAAGGAGGTGATCTGAATTTCATTGTTTTTTAGTGTCGTGGGCTTCAAGATAACCTTTGCGCCATTGCTGAGCACAAGCGTCTCTGTACCGACCTTTTCGTCCTTGCTCTCGCTCACAATCGTGCCCGGTTGTGGTAAAGAAGAAAGCAGCGCGGTTTCTGCAATCTCCTCTTTGTAGGGAGCAACCGGCTGTTGCAGGGCTTCGCTCAGCCAAGCGTTGATCGTTTCTTCCTGTGGCACCTCCTTGCTGGCCTGAGGGTATACCAGTATCATGTCGCGGTTGCTGGTCGCCTGAAAATCTGCTTGGTAAGCCATCAGATCCTGCAACGTGATTTCATTGACCGCCTTCAATAATACAGGTTGTAGAAATTCAAAGGATGGAGCGGGTTCATTTTTGATATAATGCGCCAAGATCTCGTCCATAAAAGCTTTAGACGGTGTCTTGTCGTATTCTTTAAGGCCCTGCTGCAGCATGGTTCGATAGTCTGCCTTGATGCGTTCCAACTCCGTATTCGTAAAGCCATATTCCGTTATTTGTTTTAACGTAGCGTAAACGGCACGGATGCTGGACTGTAGGCTGTCTGGCTTCGGCATGATCTGTATGCCGTTGGTTTCGAGGTTAGCGAGCAGCGCACCATTGCTCAACGAGGAAGCAAGGAAAGGTGTTTTCGCCTCACGTGTTTGCTCGCCCAAACGTGTATTGGTCAGCTGGATAAAAAGGCTCTTGGCCAGTGAAGTTTTGTAATCCGCTAAACGTTCGGTCTTTTTTGCCTGCTGCTTGTACAGGATCTGGAGCGAGGTCTGCGTCACCTCTTCATCGGTAAATGCCAAAAACTGGTTTTTGCCGCTTAAAGGGATGTTATATTTTTTCGATTTCGGTGCGTTTTTCGGATTCTTCAAGGTCGAAAACTGCGCGATGATTTCCTGCTCGATTTTCGCAGGATCGATGTCGCCGACAACGATTAATGCCTGAAGCTCCGGGCGGTACCAGTCTTTGTGAAACTTCCGGATTTCGGCGTACTTGAAGTTTTTCAATACCTCTTCAGTACCGATTGGCATACGATAAGCGTAGCGCGACTGGTTGGTCAGCAAGGGGAACGTTTTTTCTTGCATGCGGTGGGATAGTCCGCCGCGCTGTCTTTTCTCTTCGAGTATGACACCACGCTCCTGATCGATCTCCTCGTCTTCCAGTAGCGCACCATCTGCCCAATCGCGCATAATAAGCATGCCCTGTTTGAGCAGCTCGGGATCTTGGGTCGGGAGGGGAAGCTGATACACCGTTTCCTCAAAGCCCGTGTAGGCATTCAGGTCGGCACCAAAGCGTATGCCCGACTTTTGGAGGTAATCGACCAGTGCATTTTTTGGGAAATGTGTTGTGCCGTTAAAATTCATGTGTTCCAAGAAATGGGCTAGTCCCTGCTGCTTATCGGTTTCCTGTATGGAACCAACTTTGTTGGCCAGGTAAAGCAATACGCGCTCTTTTGGTTCGGCATTGCGCAGGATAAAATATTGGAATCCGTTCGGTAGCTTGCCCACCTTTACATGGGGGTTTAAAGGAATTTCATCACCGTTCTGCGGCTGCGATTGAAACGTTTCCGCTACGTTGTTGGACAGCGCCGGTTGTGCGGTCATGGTCCATAGCGCCAGTGTTGTTAAAAATAAGGGTCTAAAGTACATGCTTTAAAATTTTGATCTGCTTTTTTCTAGTAATTCGAGTACGTTTTCTTTATGGATAAGCACCATACCGTGCTTGTCCGCACTGATGCCCGGCTCGGCACGGTAGGTGTAGGTCGGTATCTGCCCACGCATAATGGTTGGCATTTTCAGGAACTGCACCTGCGGAGCTACCGTTTTCAACTGCTCGCCCACCTCCACGATATGTGTAGAGATCAGGTATTGGCAGGAAGTATGCTTTTGGAAAGCTGCGGTAACGGCAAAGGTGGCTTCAAAAGCATCCTTCACGTTGGTACCCTTAAAGAGCTCGTCAAAGATCACCAGCAACTGTTTTCCCTGTGCAACGGCCTCTGCTACGGTCTTCACGCGTAGCACCTCGGCATAGTAGTGGCTATGACCCAGGCTGATATCATCCTCAACATTGATCGACGTAAAGAGACCTTCCTTGATGGAAAACTGCATCTGTGCGGCGGGAACAGGAAAGCCCATATGTGCCAAATAGATGGCAATGCCCAGGCTCTTCATATAGGTAGACTTTCCGGCCATATTGGCGCCGGTTAGAAAGATCAGGTTGCTGTCTTTGCTGTAGGCAATATCATTGCCGACGGCATTGGGCACCGTGGGGTGGTATAGATTACTGAAAAGCAAGGTCTGCTCTTCAGCAGGCCGAGCTTCGGCGCGGATGAAACCCCGCGCATTGGCCACTTGGGCGATGGACTGAAACGTGTCGATGAAGTAGATCATCGAAAATGCATCACGCAAAGCGTCGGACCACCTGTAGCGCAGCAGGTAGTCACCGCGAACGGCCAGTGCAAAGGGTAGATTTTCTGCGTGCTGCGCGAGCTGTTCTTCGAGTGCGTGCAGCTCTTTGCTTTCCAGTATCCAAAGGTTTGCTAAAGGGGTGTCGCCAAGCAATGGCTGATGCTGCTCGATTCCGAGGCTCTGGATGTAAGCGCGGAGCTGAGCAAGCAAACGGACCACCGCGCGGATGGCACGTTGAAAGTGAGTCTGGTTTTCAGGAAGCCCAAGTTTTTGCCACAGCCAATTGCGGGAAATGTAAAGACCGCTCTGTAGCATGCTGCCGCCAGCATCGCCGCTGATGAAGTTTTGCGCGAGGTCTAGATCCTCCAGATCGATGATGAGCTGTTGCTCCTGTCGCCTGAAGAAAGCAACCAGATCGCTACGCTTGTTGATATCCGCTAGGCCGGTCAACGGCTGTTGAAACATTCTCTCCAATAGGTGCTCGCCTCCGAAGGTCTGGGTACAGTTAAAAACCGAGAAAATAGAATCACGTCGGTATTTTCCCAGTATATGGAGATCTTTCAGTGTCTGTTTGTCCGTTAAGAAGCTCATACGCGTTTTGATTCTTTAGAGATTAATAGGTCGAGAATACCTTCGTTTTGGATGATGACCATGCCGTGTCGGTCTGCCGTGATGCCTTCCTGCAAGAGGTAGGTGTAGTGGGGGATACCATTTTTCAGGATCGTAGGCAAGAAAACGTAACGGATGTCGGGATGGCTGTGCTGCAGCGCTTCACCAGCTTCTAGAATGTGTGTGGAAATCACGAATTGGCAGCCCGGATGCTGGTATAGTTTGGCAACAACGGCCACCGTACCCTCATAGGCATCTTTCACATTTGTTCCGCGAAACATCTCATCGAAGATCACAAAGAGCTTTTTCCCCTCAGCCAGCTGCTGCGCCACCTTTTTGACCCGAAGCACCTCCGCATAAAAATGGCTGTAGCCCATTTGGATGTTGTCGGGCAGGTTGATGGACGTATAGATAGCTTCGCGTGGCGAAAATTCTAGGCTTTTGGCCGGGACAGGAAACCCGAGGTGAGCCAAGAACAGCGCAATGCCCAAAGACTTCATAAAAGTCGATTTTCCGGCCATGTTGGCGCCAGTCAAAAAAGTAATATTATGTTGACGATCCATAGAAAGGCTATTGCCCTTTGCCTGCGGTACCAAGGGGTGAAAGACAGCTTCGTAGCGTAGCGTATCGCTGCCATCGACGATGATCTTGGGTAGGGCAAAATTGCGCTCACGCGCAACGCTTGCGGCCGCCATATAGACATCAAGCGTATAAATATCACGTAGCATGCCCTGAAACAAATCCTTCTCTTCAAAACGAAGAATATTGTCCAACAGGATAACCTGCTGCCGGTCTATCTTCTTTTTTTCATCCAATAGCGGTATGCTTTCCAGCGCGCTGCCTTCCAATCGACGGGCGAAATCTTTTAATTGTCTACCCAGCGTACCTGCTGCTTGTGTCTGGGATTGCTCGAGAAAATTTCTCCAACCGTGCAGGATAGCACTGCAGGCCACAAGGCCCGCAATCACCTTATTGTATGCATCATCTGCACCAAGCAGGGCCTGCATTTTTTCCTTTAAGGTCTGTTTGCCTTGGTGCAGACGGCTTCTTTCATCGGCCATGTCCAGATAAAATAACGCTTGGTCGAAGAGGCTGGTCTCAAAAGGAAATACGGCGGGGTGCGCAATAAAATGCCCAATGGTCTGCGCCCGTTCTTCGATCTGGCTGCCCTTGGAAAGCGGATAAGTAAACCATTCTTCTAATAATGTGGCACCGCCTGCAGTAGCTGTTTTGTTGAATAGGCCGAAGACGGATTCCTTGCCACGCTGGCCAAAAATGGCCAGATCGTCGGCAGTCTGTTTATCGATTATCAAGCTCATGGTTAACGCCCCCTTCTTCTGATCCAGATAATCAAGCCAATGGCCAGCATGCCCAGCGGGATGATGATCTTAAATAAGATGGAAAAATAAGTCCAGCTGGATTCGCCAATGCGCAGCGTTTTATCGATAGGGTCTTTCAGGCGCATATCCACCGGCACTTCCCCGTCGCTAAGCCAAGAAAAGGCTGCGCTCACCAGCGAAAAGTTGACGGCATTAACCTGGTTGCGCTGAATAAACAGTTCGCTGTTGCTGATCCAGTCGGCGTCACCAGTCACCAAAATTTTCTGCTCTTTTTTGCCCAATGTTCGCGAGAGCGCCAGCACGGTAGGTCTTGCCCCTTGTTTTTCGCCCAGCTCCGGATCAAATGCCGGCTTGGCATCAATGAAATTGCCCTGTTGCAGTTCGTTCCACGTGCCGCTGCTGTCGCTCGCAAATAATGCCGTTGCCTTAAAAGGGCTATCTTTAGTGACTACTAACCCACCAGCGCCTGGCATGGTGATCACCTCTTGGCGGGAGATCAAGGGCTTGAGGTAAAACGAAAAGTCGGCTCCTGCGGCAGTAGGCTGCAAGGTCAACAAATCGGGCTGCAGGGCTTCCTGCTGTTTTACCAACACCCCTTCTTCCAGCGTTACGCCGAGCGGACGTGCTATTTCATTAAAGATGGCGGCTTGTTCCGGCTCGCCGGTAAGCAGCATGTTCCCCCCTTTTTCTACATAACGGTGCAGGATCTGCAGCTCACTTTCGCTGTAGTTTTTACGCGGGTTGGCAACAACCAAAATATTAATATCTGCTGGAATATCCTTCGTGAGGTCAATCTCTTTGAAGTCAAAACCCTGGTTGACCATGGAGTAGCGGAAGGTTTTTTCCTGCGTGATAGTCTTATAGTCGCGATCCTGTGATGATTTGCTGTCGCGTTCGCCGTGTCCGCTCACAAAACCAACGACGGGTAGCTGGTCAATGACCAATCGTTTGATGGCCGCGCTGATTTCCGACTCTGTCGGTACACGCACCATATCGTTGAACACCCGAAGGAAAGTCTTGCGCCCGTTCTCGCGTTCCAGCACGCGAACAAAACGGAAATCCTCGTCTGAAAGGTCAACCTCATCCTGAATGGCACTGTAAGGCACAATATCAAAATCCCATTTGTTGAATTTTTTCAGCGTATCCAGACGTTGCTCGGTATTCAGGTTTGGAAACTGCCGATCAAGGATGGGGTTTTCCGCATCGTGGTAGTAATACACGTAGCGCATTTTGGTTTCCGGTTTAAAACGGATGTATTTTTCAAAGGAAGCAACGTCACCTTTGTAGGCTGCGGGCAGGCCAATAAAGTTATTGCCCTCCAGCATGTTGACATAGGTGGTTATCGTAAAATCGCCATCCAATTTAGCCATAATGGCCTGACTACTGGCCGTTAATGTATTCCTTTTCTGATAGGTGCTATCATAATATCCCTTAAGGGCAGGGAGCGTACTGATATAGCCAGCCAAAAAAACAAGCAGCGTCACACCACCAAAACGCATAAGGTGCTGCAACCCAGATTGCTTCTTGCGCACCGCCTGCAAGCGGAAGATGGTGAAGGCAATAAACAGCACATCGACCAGAATAAAATAGAAGAAATCTTCCGAGGTTATCAGCCCAGCGATAAAGGTGTCTACGCGGCCATTTATAGCCAGCCAATAGGTAATCTCGCGCACAAAAGGAATGTCCTGCCAAAGGCCACGGCCAAAATTCATCAAGGCAAATACACAGAGTGTACCAATGGCTGCCACAATGTTATAGCTGGTTAGTGAAGACATAAATAACCCCACCGCGCTGTAAGCAGAGAGCAAGAGAAAGAGCCCCAAGACACCAGTCAATAACGGTGCGATGTCTGTATTGATCAGTGTCGACATGGTGAACAGCGCAAATATGGCTACCGTAAGCGTCAGCGTCAAACCAAAGAGCAACAAGGCGATATACTTGCCCAATATGATCTGGCTATTAGTGATGGGCGAGGAGTAGAGCAGCTTGATGGATCCACTGCTGTATTCGCGACTCATGATACTCATGGTCAGCAAGGGCATGTAAAGGTACAGGTAGCTCTGTACTTTGGGATAGATACCGCCCCAGGCCGATGAAAATAAACTCTGTGTGGCATTGACCAGATCTATTTTCATCGATTGCACGCGGATCATGCCTTCAAAGTTTTGTGTGAACAAAAAACCTATCTGAAAGGTGAATATCATCAGGATGAGCCAAGCGACAGGCGAGTAAAAAAGTACTTGCAGCTCTGTTTTGGCTATTTTGAGTGTTGTTTTCATGTGCTTAAATAATCGTTACGCTTTACGCTTTCTTTTGGTCATTTCGGAGAATACAGTTTCGAGCGAGCTCTTCTCCGAAAAAATTTCGATCAGGTTCCATTTCTCTTGTACGCTGCTTTCCACAAGAAGCTGGGTAAGCTCTTGTACGTTGGCCGAGCGTATGCGGAATTTGATATGGCCAATAGGCTCGACGTCGAGCACACCGGGAAGGCTTTGCAACAGCTCGATCGAGGGAGGCGAAATCATGCTCACCATTACGCTATTGGGCGCTACTTGGCTGTCAAACTCCTCCATAGAGCCCGAGAAAACCATACGTCCTTCATGGATCATCCAAATATGGTCGCATAATGCCTGTACTTCCTGTAGGATGTGGGTAGAGAGCACAACAGTTCTTTCTTTGGCGATTTCGCGGATGAGATGACGTACATCCAAGATCTGGTTGGGATCTAAGCCATTGGTCGGTTCATCCAGTACAACGAAATCAGGCTCGTGGATGATGGCCTGTGCAATACCTACACGTTGTTGGTATCCGCCGGACAGGTTTTTGAGTAGACGCTTGCGAAAATGGGTAATATTGCATTTAGCGAGCACCTTGTCTAGTGCCGCCGGAATGCTTTCTGCCGGCATAAGGCGTAGGTTAGCCGTATGGATAAGGTATTCTTCCACGGTTAGCTCAGGCAATAAGGGCGGGTGCTGGGGCAGAAAACCAATGTGCTTTTTTGCAGCAACGGGGTTTTGTGCCATATCAATCCCGCGGATCAGTACTTTGCCGTGCGATTGGTTAAGCACGCCGCACATGATGTTCATGGTGGTCGATTTTCCGGCACCATTGGCACCCAGGAGGCCATAGATCCCATTTTTCTGTACCTCAAAGTTGATCTCGCGTACAGCCCATTGTAGGTTGTATTTGTGCGAGAGGTCTACTACCTGTACGATAGGCGTATTGTCGTTTATGGACATAGGTCTTAAATTTTACGTAAAGAATATCCTATACAGCACCAAAAGATGCTGTTCAATGAGCCTTCAGAAGAACAACCCGTATCATTCGGGTTGCCCTTCCAAAAGCTACTATTTGCTATATTATCTTGGATTTTGCACGATCTCTGGATTGAGTACGATGTATTTGCTAGCAATAGGCAAAACATAGCGATTACTGCCGGGCTCAAGTGTAAAGGTCTCTCCTTTTAATACCCTTGTCTGTGTAGCCACCAATCCTTCCTTGGCCAGACGCTTTTGATCAAACCAACGTAAACCTTTTGCCATAAGCTCTTTCCGGCGTTCATTGATGACCAGCTGTAAAGCGGCCTGCTGGCTTGTCGCGGTTAAACTGTTAAAATCCTGTGGACGAAAGCGCTGTTCCCGCAATTGATCTAGGATGGGCAGGGCTTGGGCATAGCTGCCGCCGCGCACCAAAGCTTCTGCTTTGATCAGCATCATCTCCGGCACGTTAGGGCCGTTGGTGACTTTCTGATTCAATAACATGATGCGGTGTTTCCAGTAACCCGTACCTGCGAAAGCCTGCCACGAGCCAAAGGCTGATCCATCGGCCGTGAAGAGTTCTTTGCGAAGATCGCCCGGCTCGAAGAGGGCCAGCAACTCGGGATTAAGGGAGAGTGTTGGAGCGGCTATACCTAAGGTCTTTATAAAAATCTCCTCCGGATCGTTCAGCACATAGGGATAAGTATTTGGAGCCGCAATGTAATTATTGAGGTTCACGAGCCCGCTTTGATTGGCGAGTGTCTCCTCCGCATAGCGTGCAGCCTCTTGGTAATTGCCCATCTGCAAGTAAACCCTTGCTAGAATGCCCTTCGCTGCAGTTTGTGAGGCCAGAATGTTGTAGTTTGCTTTCACAGGTAGATCAGCGATGGCACTCGTCAAATCGGATATGATCTGATCGTATACGGCCTGTACGGAAGCGCGCTCTAATGAGGCAAAAAGATCTGGGCTTGTCAACAAGGGAACACCCATATCTGTCGTTGCAGTAGCGGCATCGTATTGCTTGGCATAGATGTTCACCAGATAGAAGTAGTTAAGTGCGCGATGTACTTTGGCCTGAGCAAGTATATTTCTCTTCTTGTCGGCTGTGCCATTCTCACTCTGCAACACTTCCGAAGCGATCAAGTTGAACTTGTAGTTTTGGTTGTACAATCTCGCCCAGTCCTGATCTTCGGCATTGTCTCCTGCGATATCTGCTTTCCACGTGTATGCGTTCGCATCGGCGGTGTACAGACGGTTTAGGTATACATCATCCGTAGAGCCGATGTCATCGCTGGCCAAGACGGGATAGTAAAAGGATTGCTCGACCTGTAGGCTATTGTTGAGCATGTTTTGGTAATCGTCAGTGTATTTTAGCTCACTTAGGCCAACCAGATCGATTTCCACATATTCCCTGCAGCTACCGGTAAGGAGGACTAGGGCAAGTAAACTTATTGTTTTAAAAGTTTTTTTCATGATACGAATACATTAAAATCCAACACTCAAACGGAACATATAGGTAGGTACAGGCGGCATGCTGTTGTAGTCGCCATTGAACATATATTCTGGATCAATATCGCGGTCTGTTTTCTTCCATAGAAGACCTAAGTTCGTCGCTGCGAAACCTATTGACAGAGACTTGAACGTCCGGTAGTCATGAAGCATCGATGCCGGGAACCTGTAATCAAGGGAAAGTTGTTGTAAACGGATGTGGCTTGCATCAAACACATTGATGTCTGAAAATACATAGCGATCTATACTGTTGAAATTGGTGTTGACAACACCGGGGATATCAGTAAAGGTCTCGTCACCCGGTTGGCGCCAGCGGTTTGTCAAGGTTTTGCTGTTCGATAGAAACCCACTAAATCCAGCCGTGTTGTTTGGGTATTGTGTAGAGTTTACATCAGTGCCGCGGACTTTATGTCCGAAGTTCATCGTTACCCGCGCGGTCAAGGTCAGATTTTTGTAGCGCAGCGCATTTGTCCAACCACCGAAGTATGGTGCTGTCGCGCGGCCCATGTACACTAGGTCGTCGGGAGTAAAGGTGAACGTCGATCCGTCAGCATCTACAATATTTCCCTGAAGATCTTGCACCTGCGAGCGACCTTTTCCATCCAGCCCGGCCCATCGGTAGGCAAATAGCTGATCGATAGGGTATCCCTCAAGAGGTACGGATGTTCTACCTGGTGTGTTGGATAGGTTTTCGAAGCGGCTATCTGTAACCTCATTCGTGCTGTAAGATAGGTTAATGCTACTGTTCCAGTTCCAGTCACCTTTTCGAACGATATCGCCAGCAAGCTGTATATCCACACCGCTACTTTTCATATTGCTCGTATTAAACTGCAAGGTCGTCCAGCCATACGTTGCATTGTACGGAACAGGTGCGACAATGCCATAAGAGCGTTTGCTGTAGTAATCTACATTTGCCGAAAGCCGGTTGCTGAACAGGTCGAGGTCCATGCCGATGTTGAATGTACGTGTTGTTTCCCAGCCCAACATTTGATTTGCCGGAAGGGTAATAGAGCCGTTCGGTAGTTGTGTGTAGGAGTCGTTTATGGAAGGACTGTATAATGTAAAAGATGTACCTCCAACCGGAACCGAACCTCCTGTTCCAATACTTGAGCGAAGGGATAAGGTGTTGATCAGGTTCAAATTTTCGAGGAATGCCTCCTTGTGTAGGTCCCAACGTAGACCTGTCGACCAAAAAGGCTTCGCTCGCTTGGCGCGCTCAATACCAATAATCGTTGCGTCGTCAAAGCGCATACTTCCTGTCAGGTAGTACTTGTTCATTAGGGTATATCCTGCGTTCGCATAGTAGCTGAGGTAACGCTGGCGAGTGATGTTGATCGGATTATCTTGTATCGCATAATTTTTGTTTGAGCCATAAATGGTCGTGTAGGAACCTATGGGGTTGACTGCTGTGGACTGGTAGGTATCTTTGTCAAACCCTAGCCGAGTCTGCAGGTAGCCCATATTATAGGTTTGCCGGATTTCGCTTCCCGCAAAAACATCTAATTTATGTATCTCGTTCCATGTTTTGTTGGCATCCAACTGAAAGCGAACAGCGTACTCGTCTGTCTTAGAGTTTGAGGTAATAAACCGTCCGCCCATCGGGATCCCATATGTTAATCTGCCATTTTGTATCGTCGTACCCTCGTTGATCAGGGAGCGCATGAAATACCCCTCTTTGTCGCGTAGACTTTCCATGTTTAAGGTTCCCCGTTGGTACGTTCCCGAAAGTGTCGCATTTAGCCAGCTCAGCGGAGAGTAGCGGATGTTACCGATAATACGTGTCATGTTGTTATCGTAACGATCATCGTTGTATTGCAGCTCGTCCATATGGTTGTAGCTCCACGGGAGATAACCTTGACTCTCAAAGCGCTCACGCGCTACCTGTGGCGTGAAAAAGTAATAGCGATCTATGGAGTTGCCATTTTCGTCACGCAGCATATCGTAAGGTGTAAGGCCAAGGTTGCTGGTTCCTAGTCCTGTTTTAGCGCCATCGTTTACCGTACTTTTTTGGATAGTATGATTAAGGCCCAAACCTACTTTAACTTTGTTATTAAAATAGCTGTTGTTGATATTGAACGTTAAGGCCAGATTATTAGCCTCGTTATTTCTATAGATTGGACGGTCTTTGTTATAGACAGCAGACGCGTAGTACTGCGCACCATTTACGGCGCCGTTAAACGAAAGATTGTACTGTTGCGTTTGCGCGGTTTGCAAGAGGTTATCGCGTATTTGATCGCTGTTGTTGCGCGTGCCCATCTCGGCGAGTATGGCGTCGCGTTCGGCCAAGCTAATCTCGTTGCGTTTTGCGCGGAACATCGTGGTCAAGGCTTCACTCACATTTGCATAGCGCCAAGCCGATGAAGGATCTGCATAGAAATTGTTGTCGAATAGTTCTTGCTCAAATTCGATGTACTCACGGGCATTCATCCGTTGTAGTCTGTTCAGGTTGGCCGGAGCCGTGATACCGAATGTAGAAGAGAAGTTTATGCTGTTGCGTCCACCACGTCCTGATTTTGTTTCGATCACGATTACCCCGTTGGCTGCACGGGAGCCCCAGATAGAGGCTGCTGCTGCATCTTTCAACACCGTAATGCTCGCGATGTCATCTGGGTTAAAGTTGTTTAAGATGCTCGGGCTCTGGCTTGTTGCGGAAAGGCGGTTGTTACCGGTTGGATTGTTCGTCAATTGTTGTTGCATAGCAGGAAACCCGTCGATAACGATCAATGGTGAACTGAATTGCTGCCTGTCATAGCTTCCTGCCGAGAAGTTGTTAGGCGAGCGTACAGACAGTCTGTTGTCTTTCATGTTAACCTGCAATCCCGGTACTTGCCCTTCCAATCGTTGCATCAAGCTCAATGCAGGACTTTCCTGAATTTTCTTCTCATCGATCACTACCAAGGATCCCGTTGCTTTACTAGGATCAAGTTTTTGATAACCGGTATTGGCCATTACCGTAACCTCTTCGAGGGCGGCAGTTTGCTCCTTCAGGATAAAGATCGGGCCCAGCTCGCTTGCTGGCGTGCCGCTCAGGTCGATCTGACGTACCTCATAGCCCAGATAACGGATTTCCAAAACAGCTTTTTGAGGTACACCTTCTAGAGAGAATACACCTTTGCTATCTGATTTTGTTTGCAGGCTAGTGCCTTTTATGCGCACAGTGGCACCAGCAAGGGGACGTTGCTTGCTGTCCGTGACGATTCCGCTCAGGGTTCGCTCCTGCTGGTCATCGGTCACAATGATGGTGTTATTTTTCAAGATGAAACCTAATGGTTGCCCTTGAAAGCAGAGTTGTAAAATGGTCTCCAGCTCTATTGCCGATAGGTTTAGGCTACGTGGACTGAATTTTTTTAGTTGTTCCGGACGGATGACATAATCGTATCCGCTTTGCTTGCGCACTTGTTGCAAGATTTGTTCAAGGTTTGCATTTTCTACGTGGAGGTCAATCCTGTTCTGTCCGTGAAGAGCAGAAGCAGACTGCAGGAAGAACCCGAGCCATACGATGCATAGTAGTTGAAATCGCATGATTAATCTGATTAGTAAGTTCGAAAAGAAGCGGGTGTTCGGAGGTACTGAACGATCCTTCAGCTTTTCTTTAGCTAAAAAATAATGGTACATTTGTTTTGCTGATTTTTGAACATGAGCTTTCCTGCTGATTTCCGTAGGGCTCATGTAATTCATAATTATCTTGATCCAAGATGCTGTGTTCGAAAATCCTTAACTAGGGGCGTGGCTGCGCTCCTAGTTTCTTTCCGAAAACACGTTAATAAGGTAAAAATGTGTTTACGGTATAACCATCAGCCTCCTTTCCCTATCATTTTGTTGTATGCTGAATTTTAGATTGGTTGTTGTTTCCAAGATTTCCAAAACTTCTTTTAAGCTTTTGCGGCGCGAAATGTTACTGATGTACCGTTGATCGCCCATAGGGCCCATGTAGTGTATATCGATGGCATACCAGCGGCTGATCTGACTCATTATTTCCTGAATCGTTTCTCCGTCGAAATAAAAGTCTCCAGATTTCCAAGCAAGTTCCTTATCAATATCCACCTCTTTAATATCAAGCTGCTTATCCACTTGCAAGGCCTGCTGTCCCGGTTTAAGCAGTAGAGGAGCAGGGCTTGTCGGAACAGATAGCGCAATCGAGCCTTCTTCTAGCGTGAAGCTATGTTTCTTATCGTTGCGGTAGGCTTTTACATTGAATTTTGTGCCTAGTACGTTCACTGCTGCCGAACCGGCGTGTACCACAAATGCTTGATGTTCCCCACCGATGGAGCTTGGCGACGTTCTTTTAGTGACTTCAAAATAGGCTTCGCCTTCTAAGAAGACCTCCCTTTTTGATCCCTGAAAAGCAATCGGAAAGGTAAGCTTGCTATCCGCGTTGAGGGAGACTTTCGTGCCGTCTGCCAATAATATCTTGTATACGCTCCCGGGCGGAACAATGATGGTATTGGTCGCTGAGCTCCCCTGCTGATTAGCTGTTTCGCCGGCTTTATAACTGATCTGCTCGCCGCTGCTCAGATCGATATCAACCTGATGATCGCTGCGGCTTTCTGCTTGCCCCAAATTGTTCAGATATACTTTCTCTCCGGAAGATAAAATCAGTACCGCACCGTTTTCTGCTGCAGGAACATCAACCTTTGAATCTTTTATGCGGATCGGTTCGGGCATGGTAGTGCTCACGTGGGCTTCTGAAACTACCTTGTTTGTACGTTGTTCAACCCGATCGAATGAAAAATAGTAGGCTGCAGTTCCAACGATTAACAACGAAGCTGCTATCGGGAGCCATTTTTTCCAAGACGGCAGTCTCTGTATTTTACGATCATCTTGCAGCTCGAACCGTCCCCATACGTCTGCCAAATCTGCTTCCACAGTCGCTTCGTCCAGTTCGAGTTTAGGCAATTTGGATTTGTAATCAACGAACCAAGCGTCAATAAGGGCTTCCTCCTCGGGCGAGCAGTCTCCATTTGCATAGCGCTGCAGGATCTCGGAATCTATGTTAAAGTGGCTCTTCATATTGTTCGTTATATAGGTAGACAGTTAAGTGGGACAGTGGTCCTAGAAAAAAAATAATTATTTTTTAATATGTTGTTAACAATGGGGCTTTTCGCAAACTAGGCTTAATTTTTTGGAGGGAAGAAGGCTAAGAGAAAAAGCAGTTCAGGGAGTTTCGCTCGTAATAATTTCAGCGCATTGCTGATCTGGTTCTTGACCGTCTTTTCACTAATGCCGAGCTTCTCTGCAATCTGTCGATGCGTCAAGTAATCTATCCGGCTCAACTCAAAAATTGTTCGCATTTTGGGTGGCAACTGCGCGATCTCCTGCGCAATGATTTGCTGCAGCTGCTTTTCGCGAATGCTGTGGTCGGTGTCGGCAACATAACTACTAGCAAAACTGCTGAGGCTCTCCACATAACGATCAGCAACTTTACTGCGCGCAATATGGTTTATAAGTGCATGTTTAACGGTTTGGTATAGATAGGCGGAAATATTAATATGCAGTGGCAGTTGGTTTCTGATGTCCCAAATTTTAGCGAAGACCTTTTGCAATACGTCTTTGGACTCTTCCCGATCATGGATAAAATTGTAAGCATGCGCATACAAGGCACCACTGTAACGCTGGTAAAGCATTGCAAATGCCTGTTGGTCATCGTGGCGTATCAAGTCCATTAACACCTCGTCCGACAATATACCGTAATCGTTATTTTGCATCACATCTATTTTCCATCTTGCTGCATGCGCAGGTCATCAATTTGTAGGAATTTGATGATTTTACCATGAAAAGCAAGCAAATATACCGTTTTATCAAAAAAAGACTACAGCCGTTGCGAAAATATTACTTTCATACGGTAAGTCGATCTGCCGAACTTTGTCCGTGGAAAGGGGAAGCCTACAACGGGAAACCAAAAAGGCTATCCCATGATGAGATAGCCCAAGTTGTAAATACTAGGTGCTGAAGCGAACAGCAACAAATACGATGTAAATATACTAAAAAAATTAGCAAACAAAAATTATATAGAAAAATAATACAGCGTGACACCCTGTGTAACCTTACATTAAAAGGCTACGGCGAAAACGCGATATGTATCGGCCTGTCGCAAGCGAAATAGATGGTTTCGATCTATAAATTTTTGTAAATTTGGACTGTTCGACTTGGGCTGATAGGCGATGAAAATTGTCGCTTCCCGAACCTTAGATTTGATGTGCCATTATAAGATGATTCTGAAAAGATGATTATGCAATCCGACAAAGAATATAAAGCGACCAAGCGGATAATGCTTGGCGAGGCAACGATGAATCCGGACTTCATCAATCTTGCGAACTTTATAGATCAAACATTTGGTGTTAAGCCCATCAATATCATTTACGATATGATGGATGATGGAAAGCGGCCACGATTGAATATCTGCTTTGAATTCGAACACGAGGAACAAATTTTCAAAAAAAAAGACAGACTTGGCAATTTCGACAAGGAAAAGCAGAAAGCTATAGCAGACAGGTTTAGGGAAGCACTGAGGGAGAAAAAAAAGTACAAAGTAGACAATATTTGGGTTTGTTATAGTGCATTCGAGCCAGTAGCGAAAATCGAAGCGAATGAGAAAGTTTCCAAAGACAAGATCATGCAACTAAAAAAAGAACTTAACGAAAAAGATCTTTGGGAAATATCGAAGTGTTTTTCGCAAGTAACGTTTTTTCTCTATACCGATCTTCAGGTCAAACAATTTGAGCATAGTGATGTAAGAAAATTATGGGCTGACAAGTATTTTGACCTTTTGGGAGCATATAATGAGTTCGGTTATTTCAAACGTGAGGAATTCAACATTAATCTCGACAGCAAGGAGAATTTCGACCATAATTACGAAGGCAATTGGTTTTATTACTACAGATAGCGGGAAGGCATCACCATAATAATGGGTTTACAAGGACAAACAGTTAGAATAATGGTAAGCGAACCTCGGGGTTGGGATGAAAACCTATTTGGGAAAATTTTGTCTGACCGTGGTGGAAAAAGACTATTAGTCGAATTGACAAAACCGATAAAATGGAACAGATTGAAAAGTGACCTAATAGCACTTAGACCAATATATGAGAAAGACACGTTTAAACCACTTCAGCAATATTACGCTGTGAATGTTCAAGGTACATTGATAGGAAAAGATGGAGAAGAGATTGTTCTCCTACTAGTTGCTCAGGTAACACTTGATTAACATGACATTAGCGGATCTACATAGGAAACTAAGAAGCAAGGGGATTTCAGAAGAACACTATATGAAAACATACCGTAACATATGCGCTTTGCGTAGGGGCATCATGCTATTTACAATGTTGCTCTTTATTGCAGCATCCTGCACCTCTGTTGGCTCAAATAAAAAAACAAGCACGGAATCTCAGCTGGCCGACAGCTCCAAGAATGTTGATACCGCTTCTGCAGATAGTATGGCGTTGTTGCAGCTTACAAAGCGCATGGTACAATGGGCCGAAGAGGAGCAAATAGGGAGTGATTTCGTTCCTGTTGATCCGAAAAACGGCGACAGCAGCTACAGGCAGCTTGATATGGAAAAGCATAAAGAAAGATTGGACGAACTTCGAGCGACACAATTATTTTCGGCAAGCTTCATCGATAATTATAATCAAATAGCTAAGCAGATCAACCAAAAGATGCTGGAGAACAAGCTGGTTTGGAACGAAGGTGAACTGCCTCCATTTGGAACGGGAGTTAGTCCCTGGTGCAACTGCCAAGATCGACCCGACGATTACCAAGATCAGCTCCGCATTGGGGATGTAAAGCCGGATGGGGCTTCCTATGCCTATCAATGGAACATGGGCAACGACCTCAACGTCGCAACCAAGGCGGTGAAGGAAGGCGATAAATGGAAGATCTCTTGGATGGATGGTTTTGACTATCGTAAGATGATGAGCACTTTTCAACTGCAGCCGTAAAACGCAATTGATGGGCCATATCGAAAACCTTAATCAACCAAGTTATCTTCAATGCTTATAGCTACCGAAATGTCGATCTGTTTCTTCGCCTGTTCGCCCCAGTGCAGCTCGAGTCCTATAGACCCCTTGAGTGTTGAAAAGGCAGATGTCGTAGCCATCGAGATACCCACATTTTGGCACAACATATTATCGTAGTCCCACAAGCCAAAGCGCTGTAGGTACAGTGGGTTTAGTTCCACGTTCTCCAATTTCACCTCGTCATTTTTTTCATTTTTAAGGTCGGCGCTAAGCAAGCGGCAACGGATCTGATCGGCAACATCGGAGGCGAAGCTACCCTCTTGCTGTTCCGCTATTTGCAGGGCCTCAAGCTCTTGAGCTGACAGCGGGTAATAGCTTTTGAGGAGAAATTTATTGGTTGGTAGCCGTTTGGCTTCGCTGAGATCAGTGATAGTGGCTTTCATATTTTTGCTTAGCGTATCCAAAACAGCTTGTTGCGCTGTCGTACTTATTTTAGCAGGATTGCTGTTTGTCGCCTGTTGGCAAGAGAGGGCGAGCAGTGCTGTGCTTAACACGATTAGATATATAATGCGCATATGCCTAGCTTTACGTTGTTGAGTGGATGATTTTATCTAGATTGTGGTACTGCTACTGTATAGAAATCGGTTGTTTGTCAGTCGACAAACGGATCTTGCAAGAGGCTGACGATAATAATATGGAACAGATAGAAATAGGCGACAACAGCATATAGAAGTGCTAAAATCATGATCGTCAGCAGCGTCAAAAGCCATTTGTTCTTGACTTTAATGATCAACGTGTGGATAGCAAAATAAGCAAGGGACACGGGGATACTGATCAGGATCGCCCGATCAATAACAATATTGCGCAGCGTCGCGATACCGATATGTCTGCTTGGGCCAAATACCCAGATGAACCACAGCGTGAATATAATGCTGACCAATATAAATACCAACAGGGTGTAAACGACTATCTTTCTCATCCTTACAGATTGTTCCCTACAATATTAGCGCGCTTTTTTGTAAAATAAGAATTCGATTACAATCCGTTTCGGGTGGTTTAAATTTGTAGCGATACGTCAAGAGCCGATTACTTTACATGGATTTCAGCAGCACAATCAGCAAAAATCCCTCTGGCGGGAATGGATAATAGAATGCTGGAACAAAAGATAGTCGCCATTTCCGACAAGTCTTTTAAACAATCTGACGTAATAGATGCTTTATCCTACCTAAAATGTATAGCAACCTATGGATGCGGATGTCCGTCTGACGGTAAATATGGTATAGCTGACGCAACATATACAGTATCTGACGGAAAAGTCTCCTTATCTGATGTAAAACATAGAGCATCTGACGGGAAAGTGTAAGTATCCTACCGTAAAATGTCTTTGTCTGACGGAAAATGAAGAGTATCTGACGTAAAATAAAGAGTATCTTACTGTCGGATGAACTTCCATTACTAGTCGGATACATCAACGCTAGGCTCGGATACACCATCCGACTTTAAAGACGATGTGTGGAGGGGGGACGAAGACTTGGCGTGGAGTAACGCCATATTGGCCGATCTATAGGCCAACTCATCGGGTATGCAAGCGAATTTGTCCATAAGGTCAAATGCCTTGTACATACCAAGCGAAGCAATGGACGAGGTATAAGATGCTTTAGCTTACACGCAGTCCAAACCATCCGTAAGATCAGATACTTTAAAAACAATGTCTGATGACTTGGATTTATTTATACCTTGCTTGATCTTATCTTTGTTGTTGACGCCGGGAGCGGTCGAGTCAACTGCGAATCGTAAATCGGTTATACCAAATCATAAACAGCAGCGAGGTTTAAAAGATTAGGCCGTACATTTGATAAAGCATAAACATGAGAAAAAAAATCGGCATATTGTTCAGCCTCTTGTTAAGCACAGTAAGCTTTTTAAGCGGTCAATCCTTGGAAAAGGGGAGCATAAAACCGTCACTAATCGAGCACATCCATATAATCCAGATACATTCATGAACACAAAAAATACAACCCTAATCCATATGCTTTTCCTGCCGATCTATGTGCTTTTCTTTTCCTGTCAAGAGCGTAATTCACAGTCTTCCACGACTAGCCAAGAAGCGGTGCATACCACATCAGAAATTCAACAGAAAGAATCTATTCAGGTTGATAAAATCGCATTAAATCAACAGCTGGATACGCTGCTGAAAAGCTTCCGCATGACAAAAGATGATAACAGCAATGCTACATACAACATAAACATGGATTACGAAGAGTTCGCCTTTGACAACAGCAATACGTTTACCTTTAAGTCGTTGGAAATAGGCGAAATAGAAAGCCTTGTTGTTTATTACATGAAAACTACGGGTGAAGCTTTCTGTTACGAACTGGAGGTGCAAAATAATCCACAATGCAAAGCACTATACAGCGCCTACAGTACTACGCTAGGGGAGAAGACATTCGATAAAAAAATAGAAAGTACGAAGGATCGTCCGATCTTTTTAGATGAAAATGGAGAACAGGAAACAGATCATATTATCCAAGAACTGACAAAGGTCGTAGACCGGGACAAGCACAGCACATATTACCTGATTTATAAAGAAAACCTAACCAGCAAAGAAAATAAGCTGACGGTTATCGCTATCAGCGATAGCAGTGAAAAGCGAGATGAATGGGTGAAGTTCCGCAGTCTTGATATGGTTTTTGAGTAAATGGCTCATTTATGCTGCACGAACCACATGCAATAGCTCATAATAACAGTCGTTGTCGATTTTGAATTGTCGCCTGTATAAAACAATAAGGTAACAAAAAAGAGAATATGCTGCTTGAGGTGTTGGCGAACCAACCCGTATCGCATGTTTGTGCGATCTTGTTAATCGCGATGATCAAAAAGACATTCCCTTAAATATGCAATAGCGAGGTTTAGTCCATTCTCATCTTCCTCAAAGCGAGCCCTTCGATCCGCAATCTCCCTCATCCCACGTTTAGGATTATCCGTAATGTAAGGGTAAACCGTGATTTCGGTCTTCGCAATAAAAATACCACAAGCCTTGGCTTTTGTGTAAAGACTCTTAAAAGATCGTTCTTGCAAATTTTTCAAAAGTAATTTCTGCGTAGCGGCTGTCTCCTCTCGGTTGGGGACGCGTACAATCCTATTGCTTATTTCCAACGATTCTCTAATAAGCTTATCAAAAAGTACAGCATCATCTTCCTGAAGCCTATATATTGGGAGGTTTTCGAGTAGAAGTCCCGTGTCTGTCTTAAATGTCGTGACGACGTATAGATTGCCATCTTTCCTATATACAGTGCAAGATTTCGTTGAGGAAGAACCTTTCCTAAGTAGCCTACTAAAAAAGTTTTTGAGTGGCCGAAAAAAATAGACGTCGATAAAATTTCTTAAACTTAGCATAGGCTGTTCTGCAAAGCTACGAATGTTCCTTTATAAAATAAAAAACCGAATCGACATTGTTATTTCGGTTTGTATTGAAAAATATTGTGTTAAAGTTTCTGTCATTTGGATTAGTTTATAAATTTGCGACTGGTGACAAAGTGACCATCAATTAATCAAGTACCATGCATTTTTTTAAGCATTTTGTGTTGTTTTTCTTATTCTTCTTTTGCTGGTCTGTAAAAGCACAGGAGCGGAAGATATCTTTAGGTGTCGTATCAGATTTTCAGTTAGAGTCGCCCAGCTACGATCTATATTATGGAGTACAGGGAAAATACGACCTTACCAACCGTCAGGCACTTCAATTGCAGGCGGGATTTAGCAATGCAAATATTGGTTTTGTCGGTGCAGATTATATCTACAATCTATTCCTCTTTAAAAGAAATCCATTGATTTATGTTGGTGCTGGAACTGCTTACGAATACCTGACGAATGGTGCCGGCAACGAAATTGCTTTCAATGGACAAGCTGGTGTTCAGTTTACGGTAAGAAGATTTGAACCTTATATCGGATTCAAAAGTAAGTTCTATTTCCAAGCCGAGGCCTTTGATCCAGGTTATATCAATTTCGGTCTGCGTTTCCGTTTGTAGAAACCTGCGTTGACGTTATCTGGCAATTAAGTAAGTTGATGTCTTCAAGATAAATTTCATAAGGCATTTCGTTGTACGCATTTTTAAGTTTATAGCCCTGCAGGTAGTAGGCTCGAGCTAGACTAGCGCATGTGGCGGCCTCGTCTTTTCGATTACTGTGCTTGTAAATTCTTGCTAAGTAATAATAAGCTTCGCTACATTTCGGGTATTGCTCTAGTACTTGCCGAAAGATTGCTGCAGCGTTCGTTTCGCGGTTGTTCTGAAAAAGTACAATGGCTTTATATAGATCGATTTTATAGTCAACAAATCCGTCCATAGAAGAAGTTCGCGCGGTATCAAAACAAGTTAAAGCAGTCTCATGATCGCCCAATTTGTCGTAACATATTGCTTTCAAGAAATGAATATTTTCGCTCATTGGATAATCGACATGGTCTGCTGTTAAAGCGTCTTGTCGAAGGAAGTCGCGTAAAGCCCCCTTGTAGTCGCGTAGCATATGAAGCTTTATCCAGCCTCTGTAGCCAAGGTGTGACGCTGGATCAATATGTACAGCTGAATCAAGTAATTGGAATCCCCGCGCATACATACCCCGTTTATTAAAAGCTACGGATCGTTCATGCAACACATCCGCATTGTTGGGATATTGCATGCCCAATATGGAGAAAATGAAATCTGATTTTAGGGATCCTTGCCTTAACTCTGCATAATGAAATCTATGGGAATAAGATCCAGCAAAATAATGGTATATAAAATACGCTAACGACGAGCTGATCACAACAATTTGCAGCCCAACAAGAAAGATTTTTACTACTGTTCTAAAAGAAATCATTAATTCTGCCGTTTTCAATGCGTATGTTCATATAGGTATGGTATTTTCTTGGTTTCCCCTGTACTGTTCCTTTTTGCCAATGCTTTTTTGATTTTAAACAGGCAATAACCCTGTGTATCGCCTGCTCGTCTTCTGTACGATTCAGCTCTCGGTATTTTGCATCGATAAATGTAGGGCGAAAGCGATCTGCCTCACCAGCTTTATTGACTAAAAATCGGATGGTTAACAAGCCTTCCTGTTTAAATATAATCGTCGTATCCAATAAGCATCCCATCAATTCTTTTTTTAGATTATAGCGATTTTCGAAAGTATCCAGCTGATAATGTTGATAAATCAGTCCATAGCTGCCAAAGTCGATGTGCTCGTTATCTCCTAATTTATTCGAAAAGGAAATGTTATTAACAGGATGATCTATATAGAAAACGTCCCAGAGATAGAGGATTATCGACAATAGAAATAGTATGTTTATGAAGCGGTATAATCTTTTCATATGAAGCCTGCACTGCCATTAATATAAGGAATTTTCTACTACATATGAATTTATTCCGCGTAAGCTCGTATAGGTTTGAGTGATGAGCTTATGTTATGAGCAATTCTTCGGGTCTGGATCAAAGAATTGTAAAGACTGAGAGGTCAATAGATGTAGCAAGCGCCCAGTTTATATGTAGAGCAAAGAATCGCGGAATTGTAGAAAAATGGGAAATACCCAAAAAATAAAGTCTGCAAGGTTGCAGACTTCATTAACTACACTAAACTAAACAATGCGATGTCTCGCGACAAGGCGATATGGAAGCAAAAATCTATAAGGCTATTATTTGTAGGTCGTAACCACTTTGCTCACTTTCCAGCCGTCCTGCTCTTGGCTCAACGTGATGTAGTCTACGCGCGTAAAGTTGTCGAATACCATTGTTGCTTTAGCCATGCAGGCCTTTCCTGTCTGATCTAAGATCTCGTAGCTCGTTTTGCAATCAAAGTTTACCCCTTTGTGTGCTTTCAAGAAATCGGTGTATTCGCGTTTGTTGAATGTATCCTTGTTGGCGCTGTTGCTATACTGGAAATCGGCTGCAAAAAGGAAGTTGTTCAATTCTACGCTGCCCAAAGTGGTTGCTTCCAAGTAGGTGGTAATGATTTTAGCGGATGCTACATCTTTCAAAGGATTTGTTTTCTCTGCGGCGAATGAAGAGCATGTGCTGATCATAATGATGGCTGTTGCGATGGTTGTTAATGTCTTTTTCATGGTGCTGTGTTTTTAATGTCTTTTAATATTTTTATGTTATTATTTCCTATTTGATATCCCAAAAGTACGGCGATAAAGCTCGCTCCTGTATATCTATTAGATGGATCACGGCTGTTTCTCGGTAAATGCAGGACTTTGTTCGGTGAAACCTTTACCCGGCAAAGATGCTTTCCTTTTGTTGGCATGTCCATCTGTAATAAGAGATGCAACAGCGCTGCCAAAAACTGTAAGTATAAGATATGTAGATGTTTAGGGTTTTATGTTCAAATTTAAGCTGTACGATAACGGACAGACGGATGTTCAGGAGCGAACAATTGTGGAACGTAAATGTCGTAATAGACATGCCACACGCAAAAGCAAACGGGGCCATTATTCCTATTTCATTATCTTAACGGAAATAAGTATTATTGCTGTGAATCAATTTTTTTGAATTACAGCATGAATATATCGAAAGGAATGTCAAGTGAAAATGAAGGATCAGAAATAAGTTACGCCGATTTTTGGGATTGGTTTCAAAACAATGAAAAGACATTTTTTCATGTTGTGCAAAATGGCGATAACATTGAAAGTGACTTTTTTGACAAGCTTTCGCCAAAACTTGAAGAGTTACACGAGGATTTATTTTTCGTGACCGGGATGTATGACCAAGCTACCGCCGAACTCATATTGACCGCTGATGGTTGCACGAAAAACATTGTTTTCATCGAGGAGATTGTGGCGCAAGCACCAAAGATCGAAGGTTGGAGGTTCACCGCACTTAAACCTGCGGAGGACATTAAAGATGTGGGCATAAATATGGGAGGATACCAATTTCATGATGCTAATCTTTTCTTTTATTCAAATGACTATCCTGATTATCCTGACGAAATTGATATTTCGATTATCCACGACGAGTTGACCGAGGAAAATGAAGAACAGATCATAAAAGGGGCCTACATTTTCATAGATAATTATTTGGGCGAACTAGGCTGTCTCGAAAACATAGATAGTATAAAAGTTATTAGCAGAGCTGATGCGGAGAAAGAACTTGTCCCGATAGCAAAACTTAAAGACTTTCTGATCTGGCGCCAGAAGGAGTTTGTGGAGAAGTATGAAGAACTGCGTTATGATACGACAAATGATAACTACTCCAGTTTAACAGCAGAGTTAAATAATGGTTTACCACTCTTTGCAATTGTTGATGCTACACTACTGGAATGGGATGGTAAAGCATCACATCCCTGGATTTTGGAGGTAAGAATTCCGTATGATGGTAGTCAGAGCAACGGCTTGCCCGACAATGAGGCGTATGAACTACTCAACAAATTTGAGGATGAGCTAATGCTAAAGTTGAAAGACGTGGATGGTTATTTAAATATCGGTAGGCAAACGGCCGACAACATGAGGGAAATTTACTTCGCTTGCAAAGATTTTAGAAAGCCATCGAAAGTGTTGCACGAGCAAACGAAGGCCTATTCAGATCAGCTGCGGGTCGAGTACGATTTGTATAAGGACAAATATTGGCAATCCTTCGAGAGATTTAAGACGAATTAGCGCTATTTAGAGTTCATCATAAAACTCTTTAAGGACAGGCAAGCATACTGCCGATCAAATCTGCAGCTTATTGGCCTCCATGGCGCGTTTGAGCTTCTCTTTCAGAATCTGTTCATAATCGGCGGAGGATTGTAGAAAAACAGAATACATGGAAAGCTCTTTATATAAGCCTTGGTAGCGCTCTTTGGAATAGCGAATGCGGAAGGTCTCAATAGTTGCGGCTGGAATTATTTTGGCAACCTCATTTCCCAAAACGGCTCCAGCAATCATAGCGCCGCCGAGCAGTATGCGGTCTGCCAAGGGCGTATCTTCTTCGCCATCTTCATCGATCATTGGCTGGCCGTAGGGGTTCAGGTTTAAATTTTGCCTACTCGAAGTATAGGCGGGATCCACGATGGCGTCTAATCCTCCCTGCGCAAGATTCCGAAAGATCGGTACGTTTTTCTTCTTGTCAAACTTCACTTTGACCGATTTTATGGATGTAGATGGAATCGTTCTTGAACCGTCGTAGGTCTGAATGGTCACTGCCTCGGGCGTTACCTGTTGCAATATGCCGGTTACAGTTTCGCGCGCGCACTTCACCACGGCTTTGTACAGGGCGATCTCGCGCTGCTGGCCGAGTTGAGCCTCTTGGGCATGCGGTACCTGCGCCAACAAGGTGGCGCACAACAGTAGGAAAAATTTATGCATAGCACAAAGTTATCAATCATGCAGGTTACAAAAGAATAATTCTATAAATAGATAAAAAATATATTCGTTCGGCTCGGCTGACTGCTGTTCATCAAAAAAGCAATGACAGATAGCTATCCAAAGCTATTTACCTAGCCAATTCCTACATCTGCCGAGCGTATCCCTGTCTTCACCTAGTTTTCCTTTAGGGATCGTAATTTCGTGCTAAATTCGCCCCTGATGTTTAACCGCATGCACGCCCTTTGGCTATGCCGCCAGCGGTTCAATTAAAAACACGTACAGTATGTTTTCACTACATAAGCTAGTCCCTATTTTCGTTTGTGCCTTACTGTCTTGTAAGCTTTTCGCACAGGAAGTGTCCTATACCTCGGAGCATACGCATTTTTTGAGCCACAACGTCAAGCTGTCGGGGAGCATCTATTCGCCGCCGAAGCCACAGGCGGCCTTGGTTATTGTGCATGGATCGGGAAAGGAAAAAAGAATGGTCGATTTTGCAAAGACCTTGGCCAGCGAAGGCTTTTGTGTACTCACCTATGACAAGCGCGGCGTGGGGGAGTCTGAGGGCATATATGCAGGGCCAGAAGTGGGAACCAACAATGTGGATTCGGCAAATTTACAGCTATTGGCAGATGATGCCAGCGCGGCCATCAACCATCTGTCTGCTTATTTGGGTCAGCAGCATCTAAAATTGGGGCTCATCGGCGGAAGCCAAGCGGGCTGGATTATTCCAATAGCCGCCAAGGAGAACCCGAAGGTTAATTTTATGGTGATCTTTAGCGGTGCGCTGGTTACGGCATTGGAGCAGTTGCGGTTTCAGTTCTTTACGGAAGGTAAGCCTAATTTTTGGGCCAATCATACTGAAGCTGAAGTCCGCATGCATATTGCGAACGACCCAGATAGGTATGCATTCGTGGATACAGATCCCAATGCTATCCTGCAGCAGCTTTCCACTCCCGGCCTATGGATCTTCGGAGGGAAGGATGTGCAGGCTCCTGTAGGCTTGTCCATCGAACAGCTCGAGAAACACATCGCATTGAAAAAGCCTTATACCTACTATTTGTTTCCGGAACTCGGGCATAATACGGCCTTCACCAGCAATCGTGAACCAATAAACAAGGCCGTAGCTTGGATACGAAAGGTGTTGGAAGGGATTTAATTTGATAGAAGCGACGACCAA
Source organism: Sphingobacterium bambusae (assembly GCF_033955345.1). Lineage (NCBI taxonomy): Bacteria > Pseudomonadati > Bacteroidota > Sphingobacteriia > Sphingobacteriales > Sphingobacteriaceae > Sphingobacterium > Sphingobacterium bambusae. The sequence goes on along the minus strand of NZ_CP138332.1, from coordinate 2,640,929 downwards.
AATCACAAACATCCTGCTTGAAAGCTCAACAACTTACCTCACCTTACGAGCAGACCCCTGCCGACTTAGCCAGTGCCTAATCGGTTCATCCAGCCAGCGTAAAACGACATGCGAAAGGAGGGGAAGCAGCAGCATGCCCAAGCCGATGAGCATGCCCATTTCATTGGGAGTCGGTTTTTCATGTTCCACGTAACTCATAAAAATCCAAATAAAAGGATAGTGCAGTACATAGAGCGGATAAGAGATGTCGCCCAGCCAGCGGCAGAACTTTTGGCTGGCGTGGCCAGCTTGTCCTTGCGCAGCACTGAGCGCAATCAGCAATGGAAAGTAGAAAATAACAAGGATAGGATCAACTATAGGGCTGATGATTTCGGAATAGGGAATAAAAAATACCAGAGCCAAGGCAATGGCTAACAGCCAAAATGGAACCAGCGGCACTCGAAAGAAAGGGGCATAACGGAAGAGCAGAAGACCTGCGGTAAAGGAAAAAGACAGCCGTATACCACCTGCCCAAAAATTGTCGCCGCCAAAGCCCACGGCCAAGTAGCCCGATCGGTAGGATTCCCAGCAGAGCAGCAGGGCCGAGATGCCGAGCAATAGCCACAATACCTTTTTAGGCGCTCGTACGAGATATAAAGCATAAATAATATTGGCGATATACTCCCAAAAAAGTGACCAAGTAGGGGGATTCAAATGAAAAAGGTTGTTATAGCGTTGCGGAACAATGGGGTAGGGAATGAGAAAGCAAGCGCTCAAAAACAAAAGCAGCACCTGCAGAGGACTAAAGGATTTGATCAGATCGTTGAATGGATCGAAGATAAAGGCCAGTAAGCCGATGATAGCCCCTATAAGCACCAGCGGATGCAGCCTAATGAGGCGACGCTTTAGGAAGGTCCACCTCCCCATCTGCGGCAGGCGGCCATCGTAGGCATAGGCAATGACAAAGCCCGACAGGCAAAAAAAGAAATCGACCGCGAGGTAGCTGTGCGGAATAAAGCTGTCGCGATAGTCGGGCGCAGCAATTTCCATAAAGTGGAAAAGAACCACGCCTAGGGCCGCAACACCGCGTAGGCCATCTAATGTGACAAAATGCTTTTTAGAGGTCGAAACAGCACCAAGGGAATTATCTTGCATGGGATACGAATTAAACGGGAGAAAGATACGCTTAATACCTGCGGGAAGATAGCCGGATCTGTTCAAAAAATAGCTATTCAGCATCAAAATAGTGGCAAACTGCTGCCAGGGTAGCTAGCAATTGTACGTTAGGAATGCGATGTATCTAATTTTGCATATACCTACTTTGTGCAGATTTCTAGTACATCCCGACCGGAAAAAGTGGAGTTACATTGCCCTAATAAACGAAATTATTGCGTACACTTGGTAAACATATACCTAACGATGCGTTTAACCCTTTTATCCTTTCTGTTCCTGTTTTGTTTATATGCTTTTGGACAGCAAAGGCAGGATTTCAAGATCATTAGCACGGATATTGAAAATTTCTACACTGCTTTTCATCAAATGGATGAAAACAGTCAAGATATTGAGGCGTTATTTTCAAAGAATTACTTCGCTCGCGGGACGAAAGGTCTGCGGGATTTCTACAGATACAAGATTAAGGACAGGAAGCAGTTTGTGGCTACAGTCGAGCAAGGAAAGGGATTTTACGCTTCTATAGAAGAAGACTTAAAGCAGGTCCACCTTTTTCGGGATACTATTGTGAACAATTTTAAAAAATTTAAGCAAGTCTACCCGAAGGCCCAGTTTGGCGATATATATTTCGTGGTAGGAAGGTTGAATTCCAATGGAACAATTTCCAAAAATGGGTTAATCATTGGGGTAGAGCTGCTCAGTAAGACTCCGGAAAACTCGACGAACTGGAACAAAGATTTGCAAAAATGGGTGCTCGATTTTGACCATATTCCGGTGACGGTTTTTCACGAAATGATTCACTTTAATCAAAAAGGAATGCGCCGCGAAAATAACCTGCTGAGCTATGCCTTAAGGGAGGGCGCTGCAGAATTTTTAGCCGAACTTTTCACGGGCAGCACGGACGGGGACTACGCAGCTTTCCAAGGACGGGCCGCCAGCATATGGAAAGATTTCGAGAAGGAAATGCATAAGGATGTGTATGCGAGCTGGCATCGGGAGAATGAACCCCTGCGACCTAGAAATGCATTATACTGGGCCGGATATTTGATATGCAAATCTTGCTACGAAGAAGCTGCTGACAAAAGGAAAGCCATCGACGAGATATTGAACATTAAATCGGGAACGGATTTTTACGAGCGCAGCAAAATAGCGGATAAAATAAAATAGATCGCAGGTTAAACGTAGGAAGAATTCCCGAATCCCAAAAATAGCCGCGAGCTACTCCTTGCACACAGCAACCGCCTGTATACTTCCATCTGCTTTCTTGACGGTGACTAACGCCTGCTGCTTATCGGCAAACACCTTCTTATTAACAAAGAAGCTACAGGGATCTACGTTGCTGTAATCTATATCGTCGATGGACAGCACTTGATCATCGACCTGAAGTTTGTCGCGTAAACCTTCTTGCCAAACGGACGCAATCACCAACTTACTATCCTGCAAGGTGACAGCTATGGGGAAGTGCTCGTTGGCGAGGACATGGATGGGCTTAAAGGGCTCAAAGTAAAATTGCTGATGCCTGTAGTCAAGCGTGACCGATCCGTAGGCGAGCAGTCCGGCGCCGATTCTAGAATTGTCGGCAGGGGTGGTCTGCACCGAGACATTGCTTAATGTCGCCTTGCTGATTAGTAGTTGTGGAAGGGTCAACCTGTACTGTAGGGTATCCTTGCCACGACCGTGTAGGCCCAAGCTGCCACTGCCCAGTGTTTGCGTGATATCGGTAAAGATCTTTTCCTGCTCAAGCATGGTATAATGTCTTAAGGCAAGGTCAAACAAGCCTTCCATGCCGAGGTCGAACAGCAACGTGATACTTGCAGACTTCTTTCCTTTCGCTCGAACGCTGATGTAAGGGGAGCTTTGTACTTTATTAAGTTGCATGGGGATGGCCTGCTTTTTATCCAACGAAAGACGCTGCAGCTGGTCTGTTAAGATAAGTTGCGATGTCTTGGGCAGTAAGCGCACAATAGATTGGCGCAGGAGGTTGCTGCCGATAAAACCGTCTACCTGCAGACAATCGAAAAGAAAGGAATCATGAGCCACCAGCGTGGGGATATCCAAAAAAGAGACACCGCCCAAGGCTATCGCAGGAATTTTGCTAACCATCAAACTATCGATACCGCCGTTGGCATCCTGTATAGGAATACGGTCCATAATGGCTAGGCCTAGCTCTTGATGCAGCGAAGCAGTAATGGTTGTTGGCGCTCCGGTATCCACAATAAAACGACAATTGCGTTGGCCTATGCGCGCCTCGACAATAATCTTGTCGCGCACGTTTTTGTATTGCAGTTCGGTATAGTAGTTTTTCTCTTGGCTACCGCCTTGGTTCATGATAGATGCCTGCTGCGAAAAGCTAGGGGCAGCAAGCGAAAGTAATAGGAAAAATAAAAGCTGGCGCATAGATTCCAAGTTAGTAAAAATAGGCGACAACTGAATCAATGCCGAAGCTGTTTGTTGCCTCTTGCGGTTTGGTAAAATGATGGATGACGCTACTTCCGCATTTTGAACACAACATGATCCATTTTGGAAACATCATCCAACTGCTGCTAACGGAACTTTGTGGTATCCAAATGTTAAAAGGAGACAATATGCAAAAGACAATTTTTATTACCGGTGCTTCTACCGGATTAGGCAAGAGCACCGCGAAGCTATTTCAAAGTCGCGGCTGGAACGTAATTGCTACCATGCGCAACCCCGAAAAAGAAACGGAGCTGAACCTGTTAGAGAACGTCACGCTATGGGCGTTGGATGTCACCAATCCGCAGCAGATTAACGATGTGGTGCAGCAGGTAACGGAATCGCAGCCTGTCGACGTCGTGTTTAACAATGCCGGCTATGGCCTGATGGGCAGCCTAGAGTCTGTTAGCGATGAGCGGTTGCAGCGGCAGATCGATACCAACTTGTTGGGCGTGATCCGCGTGACGAAGGCTTTTATTCCACATTTCCGCGAGCGGCAGGGCGGCCTATTTATCACGACGACTTCCATTGGCGGCTTGATCGGCTTTCCCTTAGGCTCGTCCTACCACGCTACCAAATGGGCGCTCGAAGGATGGACAGAGAGCATGGCCTTTGAGTTGTCAACCTTCAACATCGGTATAAAAACGGTGGCACCAGGTGGTATCTTTACCGACTTTGCCGGCAGATCCATCGATATGAACAGTCATCCGGACTATGCATCAATCGAGGGGAAGCTGTGGGCTAGCTTTGAAGAGATGATGAAGACGGCTTCCACAGCAGAGCAAATTGCGGAAGTTGTTTACGAAGCTGCAACAGATGATAAGAGCCAACTGCGCTACGTTGCAGGGCAGGATGCGCAGGCGTTTTTTAATCGTTTGCAGGAAATCGGCCGCGAGGCCAACCACAACGAGGTTGGTAAGCTTTTTGTCGGTCAGTAAAAAAAGTAAAGGCAACTGCAGGAGGGCTGTAGTTGCCATTTTTTGTACATTTATATTTTAATAAGGTTATGCACATCATCCGCTCTATATCCGAATTTCATCGCCTGCTGGGGCTCCGCGAGCCATTACATCCGCTGATGAGCATCATCGATGTGACCCATATGCAGCTGCAGGAGAATAGCATATGGGAGCAGTTTACGGTAGATTTTTACAGCATCCCTATCAAGAAAAATATACAGGCCAAGGTGCGCTACGGGCGACAGAGCTATGATTTTGATAAGGGGGTGATGAACTACTTTTCGCCCAAGCAGATCCAATCGTTCGATATTGAGACGACCCGCCAATTTGTGCAGGAATGCGGTGAGGGATGGATGCTGCTGCTGCATCCCGATTTTCTGGCGGGCGATACGCTGGCGCAGGACATTCGGAATTATGGCTTTTTCTCCTATGCGGTGAACGAGGCTTTGCACCTTTCGGAAAAAGAGGAGGCGGGTATCCTTGATATTCTCAAGAAAATCGAAGCGGAATACGAACATATAGACCGACACACACAGCCTATTATGCTCTCGAAAATTGCGGAGCTGTTGCATTATAGCAACCGCTTTTACGAGCGGCAGTTTATCACCCGTAAAACAAAGAACAACGATTTGCTGAGCGATCTAGAGACCTTGCTTAACCAGTATTTTGATGAAGAAGAAGCGCTGCAGAAGGGACTGCCATCGGTGGAATATATCGCGCAGCAACTCAACCTATCTACCCATTACCTCAGTGATATGCTGCGCGCATACACAGGTCTTAATGCCCAGCAGCACATCCATGAAAAGGTGATCGACAAGGCCAAGGAATATCTCCTTGCTGGCGACTTTTCCGTCGCCGAGATTGCCTACAAACTGGGCTTCGAATATCCGCAGTCCTTCAACAAGCTTTTCCGTAAAAAAACCGACATGACTCCCCTGGAATTTAGAAGCTCCTTAAATTGAGGGTATGCTCGAGATCTCTAGTCTAGCACCCATGTCACAAAGATTGTCGGCTCTCCGGCAAAGGAAACTTCCATTTTGAGGGATATCAACGTGACATCGGCGGGTGAAAGTATCGCATCTTCACATGAAGAAATGAACTTGATGGATGAATGTGTTGCATCTTCACGTGAAAAAATGAACTTGACGGATGAATGTGTCACATCTTCACGTGAAGAAATGAACTTGATGGATGAATGTGTTGCATCTTCACGTGAAAAAATGAACTTGACGGATGAATGTGTCACATCTTCACATGAAGAAATGAACTTGATGGATGAAAGTGTTGCATCTTCACGTGAAGAAATGAACTTGATGGATGAAAGTGTCGCATCTTCACGTGAAGAAATGGACTTGATGGATGAAAGTGTTGCATCTTCACGTGCAGGAATGAACGTGATGGATGTAGGTGTCGCATCTTCATAGGAAGAAATACCTCTTCGTGCATGATGTAGCGAAAAACGATAAGATGCAGTGATCGTGGCCTATTGCCTAACTAGGCGAGATCAAGGTTAGTGCTTTTTTTGCTTGTACAATATGCCGCAGATTGTGGTATACAACAACCCGAAAAGTATCTCCCAGCCGAAGTTTTATCCATTTCGATATGGAAATCGATGTTTTTATCTTCGCGAGATCTACCGCTCTTGCTTTGTCAAGTAGCATCAAGATCTCCCTCTGCTGTACTATAAATCGATCTAAAACTTGCTTGTCGAGTAAGCTATCCAACGGATTCATTGCTTGAAAAGTTCTCATTGTGTTCAATTTTTCTTTCGGCAGCATACTTTTCGCAAAATAATTGCCCAACAATCCCGGTTGAAACGTTTCGGAGGGTTTTGTACGCGACTTTTCCAATCTACTTTTGATTTCGGGGATATAAAAATCACCATATCGATTCAAATGTTCAATACAAGCTAGCACACTCCAGCTGCCGCTACTAGGTTGGCGATTTAGCTTCTCCTTAGATAGTGCTAGAAATTCTTGAGCTTCTTTCATGTTGCTCAGCGTCAGTTCGGAAAGTTCATTGATTAACTCTTGTGTATCCATAACATCTATTTGCTTACAAATATCTGTTCTTTAGCATCCGTAAACATTGACGGAGATCAATACTTTTTCAATCTAGAAAGTGTTTCTGGAGACATTCTTAAATAGGATGCAATATATTTGTTGGGAATTTCCTGAAACAATTGCGGGCTCCGTCTCAAAACGCGGAGATATCTTTCTTTGGGGGATATGGTTAAAAGATCGATCTCTCGGTCTAGCTGTTGTAAAAGAAGCTGTTGTAAGGCGATGTCCCAAAGTGTTTTTCGTTCGTCGTCTGCATGAATAAAACGGAGGTAATTTTGTTTTGATATTATTTTCAGCTCCGTTTTTTTGATGGCTTGGATATAGAATTCTGATGGTTTTTCGGAGATAAAGCTGTCTAGAGCCATGATGAAATTGTCTCGGTAGCCAAACCGTATGATATGTTCGTCGCGCTCATCAATAACAGAGATCTTCAAACTGCCCGAACAAATATAAAATAGGTTGGTCTCTACAACTCCTGCCACGCTGAGAAAAGCATCTCGTCGTAATGAGATACTTTTCTCCCAAAGATGCTCACGCTCGATGTGCTGGTATAATGCGTTGACAATGTCCATGTGCTGTATAAGGAATGCTTTTGGCTAAAATACCCCTTTACTAATGCTTGATGAAAGCATCAATTGTGATACCTAGGATAATGGCCGCGAACATAAACAAAAGGGCGCCCAAGAGATAAGCGGCCAATGCCTTGATATAGCTTGACGGCTTCCGCGCATCAAAAAACTGGCCGATAGACCAAGTACAGTAGATGATGCCCAACACGCCGGCAGGTCCCATAAGCTCGTAATGTAGAATACCCTGAATAAGTGCGAAAAGAGCGAATATCAACATCCCGACACCCATCACAAAACAAAGCAGGATAAGGATTTCGAAAAAATTGTAAGGATATTTCCGGAAGAACATCTTTAAACATAGCGCGATAAAGGTGCCCATAATGATATTAGCATACCCATAATGGCTTTGTATCCATGCGAAGATAGACACCATGCTGCTGTCTGCCGCACCGTCATACTTCATGTAGGTATCCTCGATATGAAAGAAACCATTGATCAGCGAATAGATCAGCGAAGAGATGATAATGAAGATTACCGGCTTCACCAGCCTACTGCGGTCATCGGTAATAAACTGCCGGATGTTTTTTCCAGGGCGTGTCAGCAATTCGCGGATGGTGTATAAGATACCTTTCTCGAAATGCAGGATATGCTCAATTTCATGAACAATGTAATGACCATTAATGCGTTTCAGTTTTAAAGCCCGTCCACAGCTCGGGCAGTAGTTTTGGTTAACCTCGTTGGTGCAGTGTGTACAATTCATATCTACGTTAATGGATCTTCGACTAGCGGCTCAAGGTGGCTTTCGTCGGCTTCCGCGAATATACGTAATAGACTTGTATTCTTATATGTGGAAGCATATTTTACTTATGTTTGCAATAGGCCGCATGACAGCATCGCGGTTCGAAAAGGCATCCCGAGGGATGCTTAACAGCTAAAACTGCAAATGAAAAAAATACTTTATCTTTTATTGATTGGATGTGTTGCCTTAGCTGCCTTTTGGTATGTCAAAAGCAAGGATACGGGAATTTATGAACGCAACGAAGAGGCCGAGCCCGCGGCTTATGCCATGTATCCGCCAATTGATACCGCTTACCAACTGGATGGCTTTTCGGTGACTCAGGTCTGTGTTGCCGAAGTGAACCCATCGGCATCTCCTAATCCTATCCGTGTGTATCAGTCGGTCAACGAGCAGTTAATTATCGACTGCGACGCCCAACGAGATGAAGATACCAAAGGTGATACTCGCTACTATAAGATCGATAAGGAAGGACAGCTTGTCGACTCGCTCTATGTAAGCTATAATGGCTATTGGACGGTGTTAGTCGATGGTTTTTTGTTGTCCACAAAGGAGGAGGATGCCCACTTTCGCACCTGGCCATTGAACGGCGATACCACGCGACAGCCGGTGCAGGTGCACAACGCAGATTTTGCGATGCCGGCAGCAGAACTGGAGGCGGCGCTACAGGAGGCGAAAGAAAATAGCCAATACTACGTTGTGCGCACCTACGTGCAAGAAGGAACCTTCAGCTCGGCCTGCTACTACTGTATCGATGATCGCTGGCATGTGTTGTGGAAGAGACATCGAGAGTACCAATCTGAGACTGATGCAGAAAGTGCCGTGCGCTATGAGCAGGAGTTGTATCGCAGTGGCGAACCCGAGCCCTATCTGCCTGCGGATGTCACGTTGGAGCATGTTCATCCGCAGGAGAAAATAAAATACTTCCACATTATCGGTGGTGGTGCAGGAGGTACAGCAGTGGTTGGCTGGCGCGGAACAGGCTTTTTTAAAACTACAATTGCGGATAGCAGCTTCCGCTTTCGTATGCCTCACTTGGTAGTGGAGAAGGAGCGCCACGACAGCTACCAAACTCGTGTGTACCAAGTGCTGGAACCGCGATCGGGGGTGCAGCACCTCAACATGCACTTTTACCAATCGCCCTTGGGCTTTGCACTCTATGCGCCCGACGGGAAACACCTGTATTTGATCCGCAGAAAAACCTAGCTACCGAAAAATTGTTTATACAAGCGAGAGGCCTCTTGATGGGCAGTTCCCCGAAGCGAATGCTTGATAGTAGATGTAATAGTAACCATGATCATATTTAAACGTAGAAATTTACTGCCCTTACTGGCTTTGTTGGCGATTATCAGTGCCTGTCGCGGACAGACTAAGCCCTTAACAAAGGAAGTGTTGAAGCTGGATAACTTCGATTTTGATACCAAAATCGCGACACTGCTGCCCGAAAATACCAAGGATGAAACCTATCCCGATGTGTTCAACGTCAAGAACATGTCCTTGCAGAAATTTACAGTCTATGACGATGAATTTTCGGAAGATCGGAAGCCCATTTGGATAGAGTATCGGCAGTTTCACTACCGCAGTACCGACGAATTGGCCAGCTTCGGAAAGTTGATATGCAATAGCCTGAACATCGCGACAACGCTGAACGGCGAAATTATGTTGGTGAACGGTCTTGCAGGGGAGGTTGAGGAGCAAGAAAGCGAACAATTTATCCAGGCATTAAACAAACAGTATGGGCCGGCCGTAAAGACGGAGGGCGAGTTTATGCAACCTTTCGACGTGTACACCTGGACCTTAGACGATAAACTGATTAAATATGTGCCGCTATTTGATGATGAAAAAAGTACGATGAATATCATTATCGACAAGGAAAACAAGACATTGGAAGGAGGCGAAAAGCGACCGCACTACAAAGGCTTGCTCTACATCATCGATGCTAAATACAGCAAGGAGCTCATCGGAAAATTTCATACCGGCGATCTCCTCTATTGCCAGTAGTCTCCGCGCTGCTACTTAGATGTTCGCCGTATCGACTTCGGCCGCTGCCTACCAAAAATACCAGTGAGCCTAATCGAATTTGCGGTTTAATTTTTAGAAAAATTAAAGGCCAACCTGAAGCGCAATATATAAGCCTATCTTTCGAAGGGAGCTGCTGTCTGCAACCCAATACCTCAATGCAATAAGATCAAAAAATACAATTTTAATATCAATTCAGACAAGTAATTCCGTGCAGGTTTTTGTTAGATTTGATGTTTTGGATGACCTGTGCCTAGTCAACGACCTGTTTTGCGGCACGTAACGAGGCGATATACCTTGATGATTGCTAAAATAATGTATTTAAACCTGATATACATGAGACCGATAGCGTTCTTGTTTTGCTTTTTGTTTTTTTCCTGCGGCTCGTCCCATAAACTGACGAACGATTGGGCCACGAGGGCATCCACCTTTTCGAATGCGCCCGATAGCATCCAAACGAGTGTTTACTGGTATTGGATCTCCGACAATATTTCCAAGGAGGGGCTGGTGAAGGATCTCCATGCGATGAAGAAAGTAGGAATCAACCGTGCATTTATCGGGAATATAGGTCTCGATGATATCCCAAAAGAAAAATGGGGCAAAGTCAATATTTTTAGCGATGCGTGGTGGGATGCGGTGCATACGGCCTTGAAAACTGCGACCGAGCTGGGGATCGACATTGGCATGTTCAATGGGCCCGGTTGGAGCCAGTCTGGAGGACCTTGGGTAAAGGAAAACCAAGCAATGCGCTACCTGTATGCTGCAGATACCTTGGTGAAAGGCGGCGTGCGCTTCACCGGCAAAGTGGGGCATTATCCCGCGAATCTGCAGCGGACGAATGTCTTGGCCTTTCAAGTACCAAAAGACTATCATCTTTCCCTCGCCAACAGCAAACCCAGCATAAGTGGAAACCTAGAAGGTGATTTGACGAGCTTGCTGGATAAGCAGCATAGGCAGGGTATTCGTCTGTTAAAAGATAAGCCGTCGGAGCTACTGTTTACAATGGATAGGCCTTTTACTGCGCGCAGCCTTACCATTCACCCCGCTCATCAGGCTGCGGCCTTTCAGGTGCGACTAGAGGTGGAACGTGATGGGCAGTTTGTCGAAATCAAGACGTTCCGCGTCGATCGAACAAATCCAGCCGTGAACGTAGGCTTCGATCCTTTTGCGCCCGCCACTGTTTCGTTTGCCGCTGCCGAAGGAAGGAAATTTCGTTTGCTCGTCGACCAGGTGCAGGGCGAGGCTGGAATTGCCGAAGTAGAACTGACGACCACACCTAAAGTGGAGCATACCGAAGAGAAGGTATTTGCCAAGATGCACCCTACGCCGCTTCCTTTTTGGCATCACTACATGTGGGAGCGTCAAGCGGAAAGCGATGACCCCGCACATGCCGTCGATCCCGCCTCGGTAAAAAACCTAACGGATATGGTATCCAACGAAGGTATTTTGGATTGGGAGGTGCCGGCTGGTGAATGGATTATTATGCAAACTGGCATGCTGCCTACGGGCGCATTCAATGCGCCAGCCGTGGGCGGAGGCCAAGGCTTGGAGATCGATAAGATGAGCGAAGAGCATGTGCAAGCGCATTTTGATGCTTTTGTGGGCGAGATATTTCGCCGCGTGCCGGAACAAGATAGAAAGTCTTTTAAGGTGGTGGTGCAGGATAGCTATGAAACCGGCGGACAGAACTGGACGGATGATTTTGAGCAAAAATTTCAAGAGGCCTTCGGCTACGATCCCAAACCTTACCTGCCAGCCTACTATGGTTTTGTCGTGGGCAGTCAAGATGAATCCGATCGTTTTTTATGGGATATGCGGCGTTTTGTGGCCGATCAAGTGGCGTATGAATTTGTTGGTGGTTTTCGTAAGATCAGTCATAAACATGGGCTAACGACTTGGCTGGAGAACTATGGACATTGGGGCTTCCCGGGCGAGTTCCTGCAATATGGAGGACAGTCGGATGAAGTGGGCGGTGAGTTTTGGAGCGAAGGGGAGTTGGGTGATATCGAGAATCGCGCGGCATCCTCCGCAGCCCATATCTATGGGAAAAATAAGGTTTCTGCGGAATCTTTTACCGCGGCGGGCAATATTTTTGGACGCTATCCCGCCATGTTCAAGGAGCGTGGCGATCGCTTCTTTGCGGAAGGAATCAACAACAGCCTGCTACACGTGTACATCCATCAGCCCTATGCCGACAAGCTGCCGGGCGTAAATGCTTGGTTTGGAAACGACTTTAACCGCTTAAACACTTGGTTTTATGAGATGGATGGTTTTTTGGCCTACCTAAAACGTAGCAATTATATGCTGCAACAAGGCAAGTATGTGGCTGATGTAGCTTATTTTATCGGCGAAGATGCACCGAAAATGACAGGCGTGCAACAACCATCCCTACCCAAAGGCTACGACTTTGATTACATGAATGCCGAAGTGATCCTGTCGCGCATGACCCTAAAAGATGGTCGTTTTACGCTTCCCGATGGGGTTTCGTATAAGATATTGGTGCTCCCTCCGCTGGAGACCATGCGCCCTGCATTGCTGCAAAAAATTGCCGCACTGGTAGAGGCTGGCGGCGTTGTGTTGGGGCCAAGACCTAAAAGGTCGCCCAGTTTGCAGGATTTTGGGAGGGCTGATCAAGTGGTGCAAGAGCTGGCCGATAAGATGTGGGGAAATATAGATGGAAAGTCGGTGAAAAGCCATGCTTACGGAAAAGGATTGTTGCTGGAAGGCATGTCGCTGGAAGAGGCCTTTGCCCTGCTTAAGCTGCGTCCCGATGTGCAGCTACAAGACGATGCTGCTGTGCACTACCTGCATAGGACCTTATCGGACGGTGATATTTATTTCTTGACTAACCAGAGCGGACAGCCAATCACTTTTAGCCCTTCTTTCCGTATCAGTGGAAAAGGGCCGGCACTATGGGATGCGGTTTCTGGTGAGATCCGCGCCTTGCCCGACTACAGTGATAATGGGGAAACGACTACAGTGCCGATGGAGCTCAGCGCCCAAGGAAGTGCCTTTGTTGTGTTCCGCGACCAGGAGACAGCAGCGCCAGCGGCCACGCTTGCTAAAGCAAATTTTCCCGCCGCAGCGCTCACGATTCCGATTGAGGGAAGTTGGGACTTGACCTTTACCAGCCCAGATTCGGTTTCCTTTAAGAAGACATTTAACGACCTTTCGGACTGGTCTACGAGCTCGGATGCCGAAGTGAAGTACTTTTCGGGGAGTGCCGTTTATCGTATAGCGCTGCCCGATTTATCTGCGCAGTTGAACAAGCGAATCGTGTTGCAGCTCGGGCAAGTTGGCGTGGTAGCCAGCGTTTCCGTGAACGATAAATTGGTGGGTAATGTGTGGACCAACCCTTATGAAATTGATATTAGCGACTATTGTCGCGAAGGAAAGAACGAGCTAAGCATTAAGGTGACCAACACATGGGTAAACAGCCTCATTGGTGATCAGCAGCTAGCGCCATCGGCGCAAAAGCGATGGACCATCGTCAACCCCTATAATGCGAATAGCAAGCTGCATAGTGCCGGCTTATTGGGGCCGGTGAAGCTGGCTGTCTATGAGCGGGAATGATTTGTTGAGTTCGCAAAGAAAAAAGGCTGTCTCCAAACAAATGGAGGCAGCCTTCTTTTTTATATGTCTTTGGCAAGTTGTTGTTTGCCAAGGAACTTATTTTGGCAGCACTTAGTAACCTGGGTTTTGAATAAGGTTAGGGTTGTTGGCCAATTGCGTGTATGGAATAGGATATATTTCCTTTTGGGCATCGTTGGTCGGGGTATGATCCCACCAGGAACCATTGATAAATCGACCAAAACGGATAATATCCGTGCGGCGTTTGCCTTCAAAGATAAACTCACGCCCCTTCTCCGCCAACAGCTCGTCCAAAGTCAGGCTGGCAGTCGTGTACCGTGCAGCGTTCCAGTCTTCAGGCCGAAATGCGCGTACACGCGACGCATTGATGAGCTCTACAGCTTCGCTTGTTGCTGCTCCTCCGTTTTTGCGCATAAGCGCTTCCGCTTTGTAGAAATAGATCTCGGTTAGTCGGTAGATCATGAAATGGTTTTCGCGATAGTTGGCATCGGCCGTCAGGCCCGTTTTATATTTGTGAAAACGTGCCCCACTATTTTCTTCGCCTTCGGCCATTTTACCGGCGCTCGTTATGTCTCCTTGACTTTCTCTGCGGATGCTATTTACGTAGATCAACGGTTTGCCGTTATACTCCTCCGTACCCAAGATAGGCTGCGTGGTACCCAATTTATATTGTGGGCCAAAGAGAAACCAAGTGCTCTTGCGGAGATCATTATCGGCATAGGAGTCAAACATGGTCGGGATGACAACATAGCCATTGTTGCCCGCATAGTTTACACCTAAGGCCTCGCTTACATTGCTAAAACCCATCAAAGGGATCCAATCCCAAACGAAGCCTCCCTTTTGGCTGTATGCATATTGAAACAAGGCTTCTGGTGCACTGCGGTTGGTGTTGGCGAATGTTTCTAGCAAATCTCCCGCAAGCTTTGGTGTGCCACCAAGGCCACCGGCTTCTCCGTTCATAATTTTATTACAAGCGGCAATACACTCGTCCCACATCTGGGTTCCTGTCCACTTCTCTGCGTTGAGGTACAGATCCGCAAGCATGGCGTAACCTCCCGTTTGCGCCACGCGGCCAACGAGGTTTTGCGTGTAAGGAAGTAATTGGGGAACATAGGTTTCCAGTTCTTGGCGAATGAACTGGAAGACCTCTGCACGCGGACGGGTAGGAGGATTCATAGGAACGCCTACTTGGGTCACAATGGGTATATTTCCCCAAAGATCCATCAGTTTCATGTAATGGAAGGCGCGCAAAACATGGAGCTCGGCCAGAATCGCATCAAGCTCTTCTTTGGGCATGCCAAGCTTTGCCGGATCGAGTACCTCGATATCACCTATAGCAGCGTTGCAATAGCCAACGCCAGTCCACATGCCTTGCCAAGCGTTGCGCAGGCGGCCTTCGGTATCTACCCACGTATGGTAGTGCTGACGCATATGGTCGCCATTATCATAGGCGTGTCTACCTTTTTGTGGCCAAGCAACTTGATCCGATGACATTTCGGCGTGGTAGTAGTAGCCATCCCCGCGAATCGGCGCGATCCACGATTGCATATGCGTAAAAGGGCGTTGTGCTGCTTGTAAAACCTCCCGCTTGTTGCTGTAGAAATTATCCTTATATAGATCTGAGTAAACGGTCTCATTCAGATCGGTACATGATGCCGTTAAGCCGAGCATCAAACATGTTATTCCTTTAAAAACTATATTTTTCATGATGTTATTTCTCCGTTAAAATCCAATATTAAGACCGACGGTCCATGACTGCGTGCGTGGGTAGAAGCCGCGGGCATCAACCCCTGGATCTAGTCCGGTGTCCCGAATTTCTGGATCCAGCCCGCTGTAGCCTGTAATGGTAAACAGGTTACGTCCAGAAACATAGGTGCGCAGATTTTTGAGGTAGGCACTCTTCAGATTGAAGGTATAGGCCAAGGTCATATTGTCCAGACGAACGAAGTCGCCGCGCTCGATGTAATAATCCGAATACATCGGTGCTGCATTCAGGGCGTTGTGGCGCGAAAGGGCGCTGTTGTAGATGTTGTTAGGCAGATATTGTGTATTTCCGTAGAATACTTCTGGAAGATTCAGGATATCAAAGCCAAATTTTCCACGGATCAACATGCTGAGGTCAAAACCTTTGTAAGAAAAGCGTTGGTTAAGACCAAGTACGTATTTGGGCATACCGTTTCCGAGAATGGTCCAGTCCTGCTCCGTAACCTCTCCCGAAGGAACGATCGATCCGTCGGCCTTGTAAAACATCCATTGGCCATCTTCGCTAAATTGTGCAAAACGTTTTCCGTAAAAATTACCTACCGTGCCGCCTTCTTCCAAACGAATGGCCGGTCCCATAGCGCCGGGGTTAGGAATATCTGCAAGGGAGATGAATGATACTTTGAACGTTTCGCTCGACAGTTGCGTCAGCTTGTTGAACTGCGAATTGGCCGTTAGATTGACTTCCCATTGGAAGTGATCATTGCGCACCGGGAAAGCGTTGAGTGTCAGTTCTACGCCGCTGTTGCGAATGGTGCCCACATTGTACCACAGGTTGGTGTGCACGAAAGAAGGTTGCTGCACAGCATACTGGTAAAGTAGATCTTTGGTATCGCGGCGATAGACATCCAAGCTTCCCGAGATCCGGCTGTCCAGCACACTGAAATCAAGACCCATGTTCCATTCTTCCTTGCGCTCCCAGCGAAGGTCAGGATTGACGTTTCTGGAAGGACCATACGTTTGGTAATAAACGCCTTCTTGTGGGTACACACCACCCGTGGACAGCGTTGTAAGCGATTGGTAATTACCCACACCTTGGTTACCTGTTACGCCAAAGCCCATGCGGAATTTCAGGTCGTTGATAAGACCCACATCTTGCATAAAATCTTCCTGTGCGATGTTCCATCCGATGGATGCCGCAGGGAAATTACCCCATTTGTTATTGATACCAAAGCGGGAAGATCCTTCACGGCGTAGGATAGCCTGCACAAAATACTTATCAGCGAAGGAATAGTTTACACGACCGAAAACGGCTATCAGCGTATTATCGTCTTTAAAACTCCGGACGCCCGGACGAGGCAAGCGGGTATCGTTGATTGCCGAACCGGCACCCAAGTTCCAGTCTAGAAAACCATCGGTTGTAAAGCCGTTGTTTTCGGCGCCGAAGGTTTCGCGGGTGTTGTACTGGTAGCTGTAACCTGCAACGGCACTTACGCTGTGCTGCTCGGCGAAGGTTTTCTTGAAGTTTAAGGTAGGCTCGAAAGTCTTGCTCCAGTTTAATTCGTTGCCTTTTGAGGCAAAGCCTAAGCCATTCCAGCTCGTCCCTACGCGCTGTCCCCAGTCGTTCATCGAGCGATAAGCGCGGTTGTTCCAGTTGTCACGCAGGTAGGATCCAAACATCGCTGCAGAGAGGTAATCCGTCAGATGTGCCGTCAAGCGCGCATCTCCCGAGAAGGTTTGCTGATCGCGCTGGTTCAGTTGATTGGCATATTTGCCGATAGGATTGTAGTTTTCCTGCATTTCGTAGAAAGTGCCATCCTCTTTATAGATCGGCGCGGTAGGGTTCCACTTCACGGCTTGCTCAAAGTCGCCGGCACTGCCGCCCAATAGGTTTGCCTTGTTGAAATTGGCGACCATGTTTACTTGCAACTCCAGCTTTCCCTGAAGGCCTTTCTGGTTGATGTTGAGGCGTCCGCCAACTTGCTCGCGACTATTTTCTTTTGCTATTCCTTGTAGGTCGTTGTAGAATAGTGCGGCGCGGTAGTTTGCCTTGTCGGTACCGCCAGAGGCAGAAAGGTTGTGGTAATGGCTGGCATTGCCGGTGTTGATCAGGGCGTTGTACATATCCGTATCAGCACCTAAATCCTGCGCTTTTGTGTTGGGCGTGGTCGCGATGATATTGCGGTACTCCGAAGCGGAAAGCAGGTCGGGTCTTTTATTGACAAAGTCTTTTTGCACATAGGTGCTGTAGTTGAAGGTTGGTTCTCCGGCACGTCCTTTCTTGGTGGTGATCAAGATGACACCTGCATTGGCGCGCGTTCCATAAATCGCTGCTGCCGAACCGTCTTTCAGAACGTCGAAAGATTCGATATCATCCTGCTGCAGCAGATCAAGGTTTCCGCCCGGAATACCGTCGATAACGATCAAGGGTGATTTGTCGCCACTGATGGAGGTTACGCCACGCAACTGTATAGATGCCCCAGAGTTGGGGTTGTTGCCCTGTTCACGAGTAATATTCAATCCGGCAACCTTACCTTGGATCAGCTCCATCGGAGAGCGTGCCGATCCGGGGTTAAAATCTTTTGCTTTTACCGAGGAGATGGCGGAGGTAATCTCTTTTTTCTTTAGCTCGCCGTATCCCACAACGACGACCTCATCCAGCTCGCCCACTTCTTCTTCGAGGATAATGCTCAGCACACCATCGTTGCCTAGGCTAATGCGTTGGCTGTGGTAGCCAATGTTGCTTACCGTTAGAAATTTGCTGTTCGCATCTAGTACGAGGGAAAATTTTCCCTGCATATCCGTTGTTGTACTGCGCTTTGTTGATCCGTCGGCCACAATGGTTACTCCTGGAAGCAGTTCGCCCGTGGCACTTTTTACTTCCCCAAGTACGGTTCGCTGCTGCGATACGGCGCTGCGCTCACTTGGCGATTTTCGCTTGATAAAAACGGTGCCATCATTAATCTCGTAGGCTAAAGGCTGGCCAGCCATGCAGGCATCCAGTACCTGCTGCAGCGCTGCATTGTCCATGTGCAAGGTTACCGGCTTGGTATGATCAAGTGTTTTGCTGCTGTATAGAAAGTCGTAACCAGTTTTACGTTGAATTTCGTAGAGGACGGTCTTTACCGACTTGCCGTTTACATGTAGGGATAGGCGTTGCCCATGCACGGCAGCGAGGCCTTGTAGGGAAAAAAGGGCAACAAGAATGGCTGTTAATTTCATCGTTCGCCAAAACAGTTTAGGGTACTGCCCCAAAAGGCAATAGGATTTGCTTATTTTTTTATACATTTGATAACATGTTGTTCTGTTAATAATTAGCTTTCGCGGCTGTTATTTGATAGGACCAATATCTTTTGGCCAAGAACGGTTCCAGCGTTCTTGGTCTATTTTTTTGATCCCGTATGGATGCGCTTAGGTCCTACGGTTAATTCATGATGATAATCCTCCTTCCTGTGATTTCATAATTAAAATGTCCAATCTTTTGCATGTTCTTTAGAAGTTGCTTCAGCGACTTTGTACGTTTGAATGTGCCGGAAAATTTGTCGGATGGGGTGTCTAAAAAAGACACTTCATCGATATCATACCAGCGCTTAACGGTGGTTAGTATAGACGAGACGGACTGGTCATCAAACATAAAGAAGCCATCGCGCCACAAAGTGTATTCCAGAACATCGACTTGTTTTTTGAACAGTTTCTTTTGGTTTTTCCAGGCGGTAACCTGTTCGCCGGGTTGTAACAGCAGGCTGTGGAAACCGTTGGAAAAATGCACTGCGCCATCCAGCAGGGTGGTGGTGACTTCTTCGTCATCCGCATAGGCGGAAACATTGAAGGACGTGCCGAGCACCTTGATGATGTTTTCTTTCGCTTTTACCAAAAATGGGTGTGAGGCATCATGGGTAACGTCAAAGAAAGCTTCGCCATCTAGCAATTGCACTTCGCGCGCTGTGCCGCTGAAAGCGCGAGGATAGCGAATAGATGATGCGCTGTTGAGCGTCACTTCTGTGCCATCACTGAGCACCAGCCGTGTGGTGCGACCTTTGGCGCTGGTGAAGGTAAAATAATCAGCCGCTCCCGATTCGTTTTCTTTAGCGTGCTGTGCCCGATAATAGAGATTGCCCTGCTCATCGCGAAGTGTCGCCAATCCGGATGCGGCTAAAGCACTATGGTCATTGCTGTCCAGCGCAATCTGCCGTCCATTTGGTAAGCGCAGGGAAGAGGTATTGTTTTCTTGTAAATAGATGTCTTGTTCTGCTTCTGTAGCAATTTGGTCGTTGAGCGTTGTGCCATTCGGGCGTATCCAAGAATTCCAAGCAAAAAAAGAAAGAGCGAACATGATCACTATGCTGGCCGCAAGGGATGCTCGACGAAGCCATGGTGTTTTGCTCTTTACCGGAATTGCTATCGCATCTTGATCTGCAGATTTTTGATCAACTTGGATAGCTTCCGCGATCTGTCCGTAAACATGTTGTTGGCGTTCTTGGGGCCAATTTTCTTCGCCGATTCGGCTAATGTTTACCTGATCTAGCCCCTGCTGCTGTGCGTGCTCGTCCAAAAGCTCCAAGAGGTAATGCAGCTCCAGCAACTCATCTTCAGTAATCCGATTATCGATTTGCTTTTGTAACAAATCTGTAAAGCGCTGTGTATCCTTTTTTCTCGTGCTCATCTATATGCAGAACACGAGCTTTCGGTGGTAGGACTAGTTAAAAAACGAAAAAAATAAAAGGAAGTGGTAACCGTATTTACGGAAGCCTTTGCGAAAGGCTTTTAGGCATTCCACCACATGGTTGCGTACCGTGTTGGGCGAAATGTTGAGTTTCTCGGAAATCTCTTTGTAAGATAGACCTTCGTCTCTGCGGAGCAAGTAAATCATGCGCTGTTGCTTGGGTAGCCGATCGATCACTACGGCCTCAATATCGGCAATTTCACGGGATAGTACGCGGGAATCCGCCGCTATATCATGGACTATTTCTAAGGTTTCTGCGAGCTGCTCATTCATGGGCTTGGCCATGCGATCACGGAGCTTGTTTAACGCCAAACGTTTGGTAATGACATAGAGTAAGGACCATACGGCTCCCAACTCATCCATGGAAGCTCTTGCATTCCAAAGTTTCAAGAATACAGATTGCACAACATCTTCTGCATCATAACGATCTCTGAGAAAGCGAAATGCGACAGCGTAAACCTCTTCGCCAAATTGCTCAAAGATTTCTTTCAATGCCGTTTGATCATCGCTTTTTAATCGCTGGATAATAGTCATTTGTATGCGCTTGTGACAGACGTTTTGTTAGGCTTAGGTGCTTGCTAAAACGTTTAAAACGCTACAAATGTATAGGTTCACATATTAACTCTATATTAAGTATGGATTAAGGTTTGGGTGCTCAGCCCCAATATTCGTACAGGAGTTCATCCTCGCTGCCCATCGATTTTCCTTGCACGAAGTGAAGGCGCGCGAGTAGTGCCTGGGCAGCAGCATTGCTGCGGTCGGTAGCGGCCCATATACGTTCCAACGCCATATTTTGCTGGCCAAAGGCTATCGCTAAAGACAGCGCGGCCGACATATAGCCTTGTCCTCGGTATGGCGCCAACAAGATACAGCCCAATTCCCCGGCGTTGTTGGCAAAGCCGCGGTAGTAACCACAGGTGCCTACAATCTTTCCGCTATTCGTGTCGACGATTGCCCAATGTAGGGAGTCGCCCCGTTGATAATCTAAACGGATGCGATCGAGCATCTGCTCTGCTTCGAGAACGTTTTGTGCCTGCTGCCCGTCGTAATAGCTGATTTCCATAAGGGCATGCAAATCTTCATTTACAATTTCCCGAAGGCTGACACGCTCATCGGCTAGGAGGGGATAGTGGGTGTAGGGTGGGCGTCTCCGATTTTCAGGCTGCATCATGCTTGTCAATATCCGTGTTTAGATCTGTAAATGCAAAAATCAGGATTAATTTTAAAAGCGTAAGTTTCAAAAGGCATGGAGACAGCCGATCAAGATGTTGTCGACATAAAAAAACAAAGTCTGCATGGCTGCAGACTTTATTAACTAAACTAAACAATGCAATGTCTCGCGACATGGCGATATTGAAACAAAAATCTATAAGGCTATTATTTGTATGTAGTTACTACCTTGCTAACCTTCCAGCCATCTTGCTCTTGGTTAAGGGTGATATAGTCTACACGGGTAAAGTTTTCGAAGACCATGGTTGCTTTAGCGATACAGGCTTGTCCGCTCTCGTCCAAAATTTCGTAGCTGGTTTTGCAGTCGTAGTTGACGCCTTTGTGGGCTTTCAAAAATGCAGTATATTCTTTCTTATTGAATGTATCATTGTTGGCGCTGTTGCTGTACTGGAAATCCTCGGCGAAAAGGTACTTATTCAGCTCGACGCTACCGATGGTGCTGCTCTCCAAATAGGTGCTGATGATCTTTGCTGATGCAGCATCTTTTAATGGATTGGTTTTTTCCGCGGCGAATGAAGCGAATGAACTGATCATGATGACGGCGGTGGCGATGGTTGCTAATGTCTTTTTCATGGCTGTGTTTTTTTACTATTTTATTTTTTAATTGTTTTTTCTTATTTGATACTTCAAAGGTAGAACGGTGCAGCTGTTTATCGAATAACAATTAGACCGAACCCCTTTGTTTCTCGGTGAACGTGGCATTTTACTCGGTGAACATTTTACTGTAATGACCTTGTCTTTTTTGCCGCTATCCGTCGAGACTGTTGCTGATAAACAATATGCAACGCCTTTGCCAAAAATGATAATCAGCTGTTTGTTAGCTTGTTGAATATTTTGTCTAAATGGCTCCTTGTACGATAACGGACAGTTGGCTGTTCGCTCTTGAACAGTTTAAAGCGATATGTAGGTTGGGAAGGGAGCTTCTCTGTATCGGCGCAATAAAAGAAAGAAAACAAAGTATTCTTTCGGGAAGCGTATTGGGCTTCGTCGGATTATGTATATATTTGATGATATAGATTATTATACCTGATTGCCAACGATGGAAACAATATCGTTCCGTTTATTTAACCCGTTTCCGTTAGATATGTCGCCGGCTTTAGCAGGGAGCTATTCTGACGTAATTGGCAATTCACCCAAAACCAATATGAGAACAAGAATATCGCGATTATTTATGACAGCTATGTTTGTTTTTTCAAGCCTAGCATTGTTCGCACAGCGTAAAATTCAACCTGTCGAAGAACTACTTAACGGAGGAGAGGAGGGGTGGACTGTTGTTGAAGATCTTCTTAAATCTGCAAAAAATAAAGTCGAAATTTTGGATGCCAATGTAGACCGAGCAAAAGAATCGCTGTATAGAACACAGGTTACAACGAAGTCTCCGATGGGGGCTATTGTATATAAGACTGGTGGCGTTGTCGTAGATGATGGTTGGATTAGGATACTTGGCTCAGGAAGCGACAGGCTCAATCGAACGCTGCCTGAATGGAATAAGGGGAAATCATTTCGCGAATTTGGAGAGACGCCCTCATTTTTATTGATTGCTGATGACGTCATTGGCGGCTTCTTCCTCTTAAATGGCGGTGCACTTGGCGATGATTTAGGTAAGATTTATTATTTTTCACCCGATAATTTGGAGTTTGAGCCGTTAGATCTTACTTACACCGGATTTTTGCAGTTCTGCTTTAACAGCAATTTAGACGAGTTTTACAGCGGCTACAGGTGGAAAACATGGCGAGCCGATATTTCGCGGTTGGATAGTGATACTGTTTTTACCTTTTATCCTTATTTGTGGAGTAAGGAAGGTAAGGAAATAAACAAAATTTCAAAGAAGCCTATCTCAGCGGAGGAACAGTTTCGATTTAATAAGGAAATGAGAGAACAGCTTAATTTCGACGAGTAAACTATGCAAAAGAATCCGAAACCCTGGGATTTTCAAAGCAGTGATAGTGCTTTTACAACATCGTACCATCAAAGAACTAGGGCTTCGACGAATTTCTAGAAAGTATTAAATATGGCATTTCAAATTGTAATCCTAGGGCTGTGGGCTTATCCTGTAGTAGCATTTTTACTGCTGTGGCTCACAAAGAAACGATCGGCCATGCGGAGGAAAATATTTGTAGTTTCGGGTGTTTCGGCCGCCTTGACACTATTGGCTTTGCTAACACACATATCGACAACAACGTACGGTAAAAAGGCAAAATTAGAACATTGGACAGACACATTGAAAACCAAGCATCAACGATGAAATGGACAAATGATATCACCCGCCTATTGGGTATCGACTTCCCGATTGTACAGGCACCAATGTTTGGTGTTACTACGCCCGAAATGGTTGCTGCGGCCGGCACTGCTGGGTGCTTAGGCTCGTTGGCGCTGGCGGACCTCCATGCGGATCAATGCAGAGACGCAATCCACAAGACGCGAATGCTTACACAGCGGCCATTTGCGGTGAATCTTTTTGTACATCATATTCCAGCAATAGATGACCGTTTGCGAACAGACTACGCCGAAGCGACGGCATGGATGGAGCAGCTTGCCCAACGATACAATTTGGCTGTGAAGCTTCCCGCGATCGATGACTTGGCCATGCATAATTATGCGGAGCAAATCGAAGCGATTATGGACGAGAACTGTAAAATTGTGAGCTTCACATTTGGAAACCTTGATCCGCAAAGTATCGCGCGCTTAAAAAGTAAGGGCACCGTTTTAATTGGTACCTGCACCTCGGTAAAAGAGGCGGAACTATTAGCGCAAGCAGATATTGATATAATCTGTGTGCAAGGGATTGAAGCCGGTGGGCATCGTGGAACGTTTGCGACGGAGGATATTCCAGCGATTGGCGGACTGTCCTTATTGGCACAGGTAAGCGAAGCTGTACAAGTACCTCTTCTCTATGCCGGAGGTATTTATAATGCAAAGACCCTATTGGCCGCTCGTGCGCTGGGGGCAAACGGATTTCAAATAGGGAGCTTATTATTGGGCTCGGCAGAAAGTGCGCTGCATGATTTTGAAAAAGATAGATCGAGAAGAGCCAAGGAGTCCGATATTGTGCTAACGAAAAGCTTTTCTGGACGCTTTGCGCGGGGCATAAAAAATATATTTGTCGACGAGAGCGAAGCCAGCGGGCTTATTTTGCCCTACCCCTATCAAAACAAACTAACAGCCGAATTGAGGAAAGTAGCCCGCTCGAACAAACTGTCGGAATTCGTAAATATTTGGATGGGGCAGTCTATCAGTGAATTTAGTGGCGATTCTACAACGAGTATTATTAAACGATTAATCGAACAGACCGAGGTTTTGGCGGGCTTATAGATTGTGAAAATCATTTATAAACAGGTGTATACGAGAAAAGCTCAACGTTAATAAGAAACAATAAAATGGGATTCGGGTTTAATTTATTTTTCGCTTTTATCCTCTTGCCCTTGACCGCAATCCTCGCGGTGATCTGGCTATTGGTGAGAAAGGAAATAGTTGGCCGATTGATTGGGTTTATGTGGCTTGGCGTACTCGGTATCGTGCTACTATCGTTGAGCGTACAGTGGCTGACGGCTAAAACGCAACTGAAGAAAGAGGACTATTACGGGGAGTACATCATTGACCGAGACTATTTTCCTGGTCTACAGGCCGACTGGCAATACAATCATTTTAGGTTTGAAATCAGGAAAAACGACTCCATTTATCTGTATGTGACGGAGGAAAAAAAGATTAGCAAAATTTTCAAAGGAACAATTACAACGACAAAGCCATACGATTCTGAGCGGCTTATCGTTCAGATGGATCAGCCCACCTCACACATTATGGCTGGCAACCCAACAACATATCGAAGTGCATGGGGTTATTATTTAGTGTTTTATTCCACGAAATTTAATAACATGTACTTCAAAAAAGGAAAATGGAAACCGATCTCTAAATAAGTGGAGATAGCATGAAGTATTACCAAAAGCTTAATATGAGCAATCAGGAAGACTTAATTTTCGATCAGCCACTTTACCCCGACGACGAGCATAATAATCACCGCCAGCACATATTTCCACTTCAGGAATCCCGATTTGCGGTAGGAGAAATAAATTCCTACGGCCATGATAACGGCAATAGCCAAAATAACGTATCCAAATGCCGAAGCATCACCTAGTTGAATGGTCATAAGCGTTTTCTTTAATTTTGTATGCTTGTTACTTAATCTTTTACAATATGTACATCCTTGATTTCGTAGGCAAAGTTATCGGCACTGCGCTCTGCCTCAGGTTTATCCATTTCACTGTAATGCACTTTTCCGCTGATCTTGAAGGATGGGTGGGTATCTAAATTGTATTTTTCGCCATTTTCATCATAGATGTTGAAATCTTTGAGGGCGTATTGCTTCTGATCCGGAGCCATTTCCAAGACGACGCTATTTTTATCGGCTCCCATAGGAAGAATTACATTGGAAACGCTGATTTTCTCTGAACTGAATGCATGTGACTTCACGGCAAAGGCCATGGGTATGGTGGTCGAATTTTGCGAACGGAACATAAAGAAAGGCGAATCAAATTCTCCAGTTAACGTCACTTCCTTGTCGTGGTAGTCGTAGCTAGAGGCCAAGGACTTTGCGAGATCCATCGACTCGCTATTGCAGGAAAAGCATAGCGCAACAGCCGTTCCGAAGGCCGCCAAGCGTGATTGTTTTAGTAGCTGTATCATAATCTTGCTTTTTTTTGTGTTGTTGACGGAGTACGACCTGCAGCAATTTCCGCTTGCCGCAAGATCGTACTTCGTACATATATCTCCCCGGGAATACACCGCATATCGCTGTATTACTGGGTTAAATATCAAGAATATAAAGATGATCCAGGTCTTTCGTTTACAATCCGTCAGGGCGAGTTTACAATTCGTGTTGGCGATATTCTTCATCCGTGACGGGTGCCAGCCATATGGCGCCGCCAACGTTGGTATTGGTGCCGATGGCAACGTGGGTCATGGAGTCGCTTGCCGTAGCGCCATGCCAATGCTCAATATCTGGAGGACATTTAACGACAGCGCCTTTTTCAATAACCGTAATGGGTTTGCCCTTTTCTTGGTAGAGCCCCCGACCTTCGGTGACCAACAGTATCTGTCCGCCCTGATGGTAATGCCAATTGGTTCGTGCTCCGGGAGCGAATGTCACTGCGCCGATATTGACGTTGTGGACGCTATCTGTTTCGACGAGGTAGTTGAGCCATACTTCGCCTGTGAAATTGTTGTTGGTAACCTTTTCTCCTCGAGGAAAGCTATGCTGCGCACTCTTGTGTTCGACATCTGCTTGCGACGGGCTGTCTAGCTGACAAGCCGTAACTATAAAGAGGCTGAGTCCGAAAAGGCTTATGCTGTTGGGATAAGTTTTCATCTGTAATATATTAAATGTATCTATTGGGATGGCATCTGCTCTGCGAGAATAACATCCAGTACCTGTCGAGCTGCATCCGCTTCTTGTTCGCCGATGTTGTTACGGATCTCTTCAACAAATTGCTGTAGCTGTTCCGCGTTAAGCCCCACATTGAAACAGATCTTTAAATGCGATGCTAACATGGGTTCTAGTCCGCCGAGGCTGCTTAGTACAGATACGGTGACCAACTCCCGCTCGGCGTAGCTCAAGACATCCCGCTCGAAGATATCGGCAAAGAGGTGTTCCTTGAGAAACACATCGATAGCCGGAGCGAATGCACCGTAGCCTACCGAACGGCCGTTCTCCGCTGCGCCAGTTAGCTCTTCGAGCACCCGCTTACCGCGGTGATACTTGTCTTCCTTTTGGTCGATGGGCGAAGCTGTTGCACCGACGCTATCGCGGATACCCTTCTCCTTTCGTTCGTCCAAGACATGCATAAACGTCTGTAGACCCCGGATGCTGCGTGGAAAGCCCGCATAGGCGTAGAGATGTACAAGCGCTTCCTTGCCTTCGTTGATGCTGAGCCCAGCATCCAATGCGGAATGTAACGCCGCCGCTAGTTTCGGAAGATCGCCTTTGGCCGCAACAGCAGCAATGGCAATCAGGCTTTTCTGTTTGGCGCTGAGTAAATTGTGCCCATTCGCAGCATGCTGAGCTTGAAGCGCGGAAGTGAAGGTACTAAAGAGGATAATCCATAAAAGGGATAGCTTTTTGTTGTTCATACAGTGATCTATTGATGATTAGAATCTTGTCCCTTCAAATTACTGCCAAAGAAATCCACGAGCTTCTGCACAGCCTGATCGACATAAACGGGCTTCCAATAGGTGTCGATATGGGTAGCACCCTTTAATAGAAATAGCTCTTTTGTTTTGCTGTTGATCGCCTTTTCGAAAGCCTCGTCGCTCATATATTTGGTGTCGGCTCGATCGCCTGCGATCATCAAAAGCGGTTGGTTAAGTAGCTCGATTCCGCTGGTTGCATCCCAAGTCATCAAATCCAAGAGGCTGCTTGTGGTATAGAGGAAGGTCGAGTTGGGGTGAGCATGAGATCGGTAATAGTAGGTGAAGCCCTCGCGATACAGATCGGTCGATGTGTTGGCAATTTCTTCGTCGCTGATGCTTGCTACGCCTGCATATTTAATCTCCCCGGCGGCGGCCTCCTGTGCACGGGCTTCAGTGGCCTGCTGCAAGCGCTCTTGGATGGTATTTAATTGGGAATTTTGAAAACCATTGCGTCTCACTTCGCCCGAATTGAACATGCTTAACGTTGCCACGGCAGCAAAGCGTTTATCCGATTGGGCGGCCTTTAGGGTGTAGCCGCCTCCACCGCAAATACCCAGTGCAGCTACACGATGCACATCAACTCCGGCATATTGCGTAATGTAGTCAGCCATTCCATGGATGTCTTCCGTACGGAATTGTGGTTTGTCGGTATGGCGAGGTGTGCCAGCACTAGCGCCCTGATAGGCTGCATCGGCAGCGATGGTAATATATCCGGCCGCTGCCAACCGTTGGGCATACAGGCCGGCAGTCTGTTCCTTCACGCCCCCGTTGGGATGTGCAACTACTATAGCGGGGTAATGTTTGGTCGGATCGTAATTAGCGGGGGTGTACACATTGGCCGCAATGCGGATGCCATTTAATTCATAATGCACAGGGTGTATCTGCACTTGGCCCTTGCTATTTTTTGTAATAGCGTCACCATATACCAGTCCCCATGTATTTTTGGATTTGTCCTGCGCCGAGGCGATCATGCCACTCGCCATAAAAAGGGCTACTATAATGTATTTTAGTTGTTCCATTGTTGTCTTTTTTATCCTTGTCATCATACTATACAAATGTCCCTAAACATTTTCTTTTCAAGGGTATATGGATTACGGGTATGGCTACCACGATTACTTATCCAAGCCTTTTTGCTTAAGCCAACGGGACAATTCGTCGGCAACCTGCACGTTGTTGAGGTCGGAAAAAGGAAAGTGTGTATTCCCTAAAATGCCCGCCTCGGGCAGGTGGATGACCTGTGCATCACCGCCATACTTGTTGAGCAGGGCGGCCCATTGTTGGGCCATTTCTAGACCGGAACGCCAATGGTCTTTATTCCATACGGTGGTTGGTTCTTTGGCGATATTATCGCCATAGTAGATCACGATAGGAATTTTTGTCAGCTTCATAAAGTCGGCCAAGGGGATAGCTGTGCCACGCAGCGCGCCGAAAAGGCCTGACGAGGCAATAGCTGCCGGTACTTCGCCTTCGGGAAACACAAATCCGCTATAGGGCTCGTAAGCGACCACGGCCCGCACTTTGCTGTTCGCAATCGCTGTAAGCCAACCCGGACCTCCTCCTTGGGAATGTGTAACCAAGATGCCGGTACCGATTTTATCGAACAGGCTGGAAACGGAAGCGGTGACGACTTGCGCATCGAAGCTGCCGGTGTTGGGTGTCATTTGTCTGTAGAACTGCACAAGCGAGGCACTATCTCTAGGGAACTGTACATGGGGGAAATAGTCTGGATAGTTGCCGATGCGGAATTGGGTGAACCAAAACTGTTCGTCGGCAGTAGGCTTTATGCTACTCTCCACCATGCCTTTCCCCGCTTCGCCGCGCCGTGGCTGGTCGAGCAGATAGATGGGAAAGCGGCGACGGAGAAAGATGTTTTGAAAACCTTCTCGTCCATCGGGTGTGCTCTCCCAGGTTTTTTTGGATTGACCAGCGCCGTGTAGAAATACCAAGGGGTAGCTGCGTGCTTTGGCAGGCACTTGATAGAAAACGTAAGCATGGTCGCCGTGGTACGTTTGTCCGCTTGCTTCTAGAGGCTGTGCCAAGTCAAAGTCGCCAGCTTCGCGTAGCATAGTGCCGCCCACGGCAAAGCTGCCCTGCTGGGCAATGTGCAAAGGCTTGTTCTTGTGCTGCGCCTGTAGTGACAGCGCTGCTACCAGCATGCAGCCGATGCTGATAAGGGATACATTGCGGATCTTCCTCATGTTCGATGATTTACTTTCCTACTCTGTTTTGTAATGCTTCGGGATAGCGAGCCCCATGAATGGGGATAGCGGCGGCGGCCTTTTCAATCTGCTGCAGCTCTTGCGGCGATAGGCTGAGGTCAAGGGCGCCGATGTTCTCCGCTAGGCGATGCTGTTTTGTCGTTCCGGGAATGGGCACTATCCAAGGCTTTTGGGCCAAGAGCCAAGCTAAAGCAACCTGCGCGGGCGAAGCCTCTTTCTCAGCGGCGATTTGCTGTAGATAGGTCACTAAGGCTTGGTTTGCTTTACGGTTTTCTTCGGAAAATCGCGGTACGATGTTTCTGAAATCTGTAGCATCGAAGTTAGTTTTGTCATTGATTGCGCCGGTCAGGAAGCCTTTGCCCAAAGGGCTAAAGGGCACAAATCCGATGCCTAGCTCCTCCAAAAGAGGGATGATAGACGTTTCGGGCTCGCGATAAAATAGGGAGTACTCGCTCTGCAGTGCGGCTAGCGGCTGCTCGGCATGTGCACGACGAATGGTTTCCGTCCCCGCTTCAGAAAGTCCCCAGTGCAAGATCTTCCCTTCGCGAATCAACTCGCCTATGGTTCCCGCTACTTCTTCAATCGGCACGTTCGGGTCGGTGCGATGTTGGTAGAAAAGATCAATACGATCTGTCCGCAACCGCTGCAGCGATTGCTCCACCACAATTTTTATTCTTTCTGGGCGGCTGTCCAAACCCTTCTTGGAGTCGCCATCTTCAAAGCCAAACTTGCTTGCGATAACAACTTCGTTGCGAACGGGCAGTAGCGCTTCGCCCAGCAACGCTTCGTTGGTAAATGGACCATAGCATTCTGCTGTGTCGAAAAATGTGATACCCGAGTCGACTGCTTTTTGAATCAAATCGATCGCATCGTTTTTATCTGTGGCAGGACCGTATCCGAAACTGAGCCCCATACAGCCCAAGCCTAAAGCAGATACTTGCAGTCCGTTTTTTCCTAGTGTTCTCTTTTCCATGATCAATTTCTTATCCATTGTTTTTACAGGGAAAGGCTCTTGACGATGCGGTAGCCTCAATGAAGGGAGGGCAATAGCGCTAGCGGTCGACGGAATCCTTTCTTTCACAACAAAGTTCCGGCATAAAAAGTTGGGAATCGGTGCCCGTTTTACCACTTATGCTACCATTATTACTGTTTGGCTTTGTGCGTGTGCGGTTAAGTGTGTCAGTGGGATATGAATAAAAAAATCCTGAAGCGGGGAGCTTCAGGATTTTTACTAACTAACCAATTATTAACCTAAATTATGAATACTAACATGTATTCAAATCCTGTGCCAAAAGTTTTCGAAACGGTTATTTTGCCTTTTGTTAACAAGTATGTTGCAAAATTCTGTCGAAACGGAGCCGATTGTTCTTTATTGTCAGTGGAAATTAAAATGCCTGTCAGCGCATGACAAACAGGAATGGGCTGACCACTAGTTCACTTTCGGTAAGCTTGTTTTTTCCTTACTTTTTTGCATTTTTACGCGTTAAAAGTGTAAAACCGAGCTGCTATGAAAAGAAAAACCATCCGCGTGCTACATCTCCTGTTAGGACTGATATCGGGTGTGGTGGTGTTTGTGGTGGCTGTAACCGGCTGCTTGCTGGTATTTGAGGAGGAGATTTCACGGTTCTGTAATTATGGTACCTATAGGTCCGTTGCGAGGGATGGAGCATCGATTGCGCCTCCGTCAAAGCTGTTCTCAAATACGGATTCGCTACTTGCAGGCAGAGAAATCAAACGGGCTTATTCCATCACCTATTTGCAGGATGAACTGCTGAGCACCGTTTGGTCGCTGGATAGAGCGGGTCAATATCACGCCACGCCACTTCATCCCCAAACGGGGCAGTCTATCGGGGCATTCGACTACCCACATTCTTTTTTTGCTATCGTGCTTGATCTACATATGCACTTAGCCATGGGCGAGGTAGGAGCTTCCATCGTGGGTTATGCAACGGCTATCTTTGTGCTGTTAATGATCACGGGCTTGCTGTTGTGGAAACCAGCAAACCGAAAAGGGTACAAGCAACGTTTTCGCATCAAATGGAACGCCTCTGGAAAAAGGTTAACCTACGACCTGCATAATGTGCTTGGCTTTTACATGTCATGGGTAGCAATTTTCATCGCTATTACAGGCTTGGTATGGTCTTTTGCATGGGTAGATCAGTCGCTGCAATGGTTGGCAAACGGAGGGAAGACGATTGCGTATACAGAGCGGGAATATCGATCGGATACGACGGGTTATGAGACCGTGCTATTGCAGGAGCAACGTCGTCAACTTGTGATGGATAGTCTATTTGCAACACATCTTCAAGCTGCTCATCGAATCAATGCCTTGGAAGTGCATCGTCCGATGTCAGCCGCTGCGCCACTTTATATCGCCGTGCAAACCATGCGGGGAGCCAACTATGCACGAACCGATTACTATAGTTACGACAGCTATACGGGCAAGCTATTGGGGCAAGAACTTTTTGCTGACATGAGCAATGGGGAGAAACTTAGACGGCTAAATTACTATATCCACATGGGTAGTATCGCTGGTCTAACAGGCAAATTGGCAGCTTTCTTCGCAAGCCTTATTGCAGCCTCCTTGCCGATAACGGGACTATTGATCTACATCAACCGGGGCAAGAGAAAGCGAAAACCCTAAATGAACGAGAGCTCGATCAGCGATAATATAGTTATTGGTTGAGTGTTGGAATGTCTTCTTCAAACATATTATTTAAAATCAATCTAATTAAATATTATATTTGTCACCGTCATGTTGACCAAAATAGGAGACAGCGGTGCCCATTAACGAAAAAGAATTTACGGAGGCCTACCAAGCACATTGGAAAGCTTTGTTTTATCAAGCATTGAAATTGAGCAATGATGAGGAGTTGGCTAAAGAACTGATCCAAGAGCTTTTTCGCCAGCTTTGGGAGCGCCGCGCGCATATCCACATCGAGACATCATGGGGCGCTTACCTCAGCGGCGCCCTTCGCCTGAAGATCTTTGAGCATTATCGTCGACTTGCTCGAAAGCAGGTCGATCCCATCGATGAGTCGGAAGAAGAACTTTTCTGTTTAAATGAGTACCTCGATGGAAAGGAAGCGGATGCTATCATGAGCCGCGCCATAGCAGAGCTGCATCCGCGTTGCCGGGAGGTATTCGTATTGAGCCGACAGGATGGCCTTCCCAATAAAGTCATTGCTGCGCAGCTCGGCATTTCTGTTAAGGCTGTGGAAGCCAACATAACACGTGCGCTAACCTACTTACGAGAGAAAGCAAAAAATTTTATGTAAAAAATCCTAGTTCCATCTAGGGTATTCGATGTATTTGACAACTATCTAGCTAAAGAGGTCAAAAGACATGGATAAGATAGATGCACAGCTGTTGACGCGATATCATCAAAATGCCTGCTCGGCGCAGGAACGTGCTGCAGTAGAAGCATGGTTGCGTGGCGAGGAGGAATTGGGGATTCCTGATACGATTAAGCTTACGCCGAATCGCGAAGATATGTTGGAAGCAGAGATATGGCAAAACATACAAGCGCATACGAAGGCAAAGCAAAGTATGCGTTTACTGTCTTATAATAAAGCTTGGGTGAAGTATGCAGCAGCAGTTCTCTTACCCATTTTGCTCTGGCCTTTGGCCAATGATGCTCCGCTTTTTCAGCGCGTGGCAACATTGGATAATACACAGGGGATACATACGGAAACGTTTTACCATGGCGACCTAAAGATTGAGCTGGGCGCACAGAGCCAGTGCCGTGTGTACAGCAATATGTGGGGCCAGCTGGAGAAGATAGATTTCGACGGTGCTGTTTCTATTACAAATAATGATCCCGCTATGGCCGCAACGGTACATATAGCGTCGCCTGACCTCAGCTGTAAAGACAAAAACTGGAACGATCTTGTTTCCCTGCCTCCCGGAGAAAGCTACAAGGCACTCATCGATGAAAATTGTGGTTTGATAGCTGCGACTAGTCGCGAGCTGCAGGATGGGTTGCCTATTGGTGTTAAAACAGAAATACAAAAATATTTTACGCTGTAATGCTCCTCACGAAAGCAATTGATATTCCGATTTTCAAGTATATGTTAAAGCCTCTCATGATGAGTGCATGGGCTCTTGTTATGTTGATACCGGCGACTTTGAAGGCGCAGGATACGCAAAAAGAGGCGATCGACACGACATCGGTTAGGCGTCATCATCTCCAAGAAGTGGAGGTTCAACGTAAGCTTAATCGAGCGATGCTCTTAAAGCAGCCTTTCGCTGTAGATGCGATTGATGCGGGCGAATATGCAGCGCAGAATGTCAACTTCAACAGGCTGCTGGATCAAGCTCCCGGTCTGCGGGTGCGCGAAAGTGGAGGTTTTGGTTCTGAAACGGCGGTATCCATCCATGGTATTTCTGGCCGCGGTATCAAATTTTTTCTTGATGGCATCCCGATGGATTATATGGGAGGCGCTTTTTTCATTAATAACTTTCCTGTCAATGTGATTGATAGGGTGGACATTTACAAAGGGGTGGTGCCTATTGCGCTGGGAGGCGATGCATTAGGAGGCGCCATCAATATCGTTAGCCGGACAGAGGTGGAGCCCTACCTCAACCTCAGTTACGCATTGGGATCCTTCGGGACACATCGCGCAAGTGTTTCCGGCCGGGCACAGACAAAGAACGGATTCGTGCTGCAAGGGAATTTTTTCTACAACCAATCGAAGAATAATTATGAAGTATGGGGGCCAGGCGTGGAGATCCCCGATGAATTTGGCCGTCCTATCGAAGGATTCCGCGCAAAGCGCTTCAACGATGACTATACGTCTTATCTTGGCAAAGTGGAGCTGGGATGGACGCAGCGCAACTGGGCAGACAAATTACTGTTTGGAGTGAATGTATCTGGATTGGAGCGCGGCATACAGCATGGCCGTACCATGGCCTATGTGTATGGTAGGGCACGTTACGAAGAGCGGGGCATCATGCCTACGCTGCAGTACAGCAAGGCCAATATGTGGCATGGAAAATTGGATGTGGATGTGTTCGGAATGTATAGCAATGTGGATGCTACCACAACCGATACCAGCTCCAACCGATTCAACTGGGCGGGTGAAGCGCTACCCAGTGCGGTGCAGGGTGAACTCAGTAGTATTTATTCGCGTAAATCTATTTACCACTTCTATGATCGTATTCACTTGTGGCGCGCTTATTCCACCTTACGTCTTAACGAACAGAGTCGGCTACGTTTGGCTTGGAACGGACAATGGCTCGGCCGGCGTGGAAAGGACGATTTGAATGAGGCAGAGTGGACCATACCACTCCGGGAGCCGCAACAATTGAACAAAAATTATATCGGACTATCCTATGAACGGGACCACGGTTCGTTTACGCATATCGTTAGCGCCAAAGGATTTTATTATGATGCGGAAAGCTTTGCATACAGCTATCAAGGTAACGCGCAAAAGCAGCTGATACCGTTGCGTGAAAATGGTCTGGACTGGGGCATGGGTTATGCGGGGAAATATACCGTAAACGAATCTTGGATGCTCAAGGCGTCTGCCGAGCGCAGCATCCGTATCCCCGAAGGAACGGAGTTATTTGGTGATGGCACAACCTTGCTCAACGCGCCCGGACTGAAGCCTGAAAAAAGTTACAACGCCAATCTATCCAGCCACTGGGACTGGCCATTGGGCGCGACACAAAAGTTGCAGCTCGTTACGGCGCTCTTTTTCCGAGATACAAGGGATCTGATTTGGCTCGGCGAAGCCGACCACCTCGGGACGGCACGATACGAAAACCTGAGCCGCATTCAAGCCAAGGGATTCGAAATTAACGCGAATTATAATTGGGGAAGCCTCCTGCAGCTCGCTGTCAACTATACCTTGCAGGATGTGCGTAACAGACAACGTGAAAACTCGCTGGCGCCCTACAACGCGCGAATGAAAAACATGCCTGTACATTTGGCTAATGCCTACCTGCGCCTGAAGTCTACTGGAGGTTGGCTGCCTGCCGAACGGGCTAGCTTTTACCTGAGCACGCATTATGTACACGAGTATGCGTTGTTTTGGCCTGCCTTGGGAAGCCCCGACCAAAAAAATATGATCCCTACGCAATTTGTGCAGGACATGGGGATTTCCTATCGGGTGAGCAACCCGTTGACCGTAGCGTTGGACTGTCAAAACATCTTGGATAGGCAAGTCTATGACAACTTCATGTTGCAAAAGCCGGGTCGATTTTTAAGTGTCAAATTACAATATCATATAAATCCAAAATAAGAACTAGAATGAATACTTTTAAAAACATGCAAACCAAAATGCGCCGAGCGGCAGTCGTTTTAGGCCTTGTTGGCGCAGCGTTGATCTTAAATACCGCCTGCAATAGCAACAAAAACGAAGAAAGACCCATCGAAGAGGGACAGCACTTTACCGTAGCGACTTGGTTGGAAGGGCCACAGTATCTTGGGAGTACAAAATCACTTACCGAAGGAACCTTATCCTTCTTGGGGAAAGGATTTGAAGCAGAGGGGTCACGTTACATACAGCACGGTGGATATATCTATATGATGAACCTCACCGAAAAAAAATTCAACCAGTATGCATTGAGTAAGGACGGACAGATTACGTTAAATGGCTCTATCTTGACCGACGGCGTTGTGCCCAATTATTTTCAATCATTGAATATTGTGGATGACAATACCTTGCTTGTGTTGGGCTCCGTAGACGATAACAAAGGAACCGCAGGTTGGGCGCGTATCGAAATTCCTTCATTTAAAGTGGTAGCAAAAGGCGAACTTAAAGTTCCTTACGACGCGGCAGATCCCGGACAAGGTTTTTACGTAGGGCGAGGTTATGTGGACAACGGCAAGTTTATCCTAGGCGGTTATTTCTACAACAGCCAGACAAAAGCGTATGCCCCAACAGGTGTAACCGCACTAGTGTATGATTATCCGGCGATGAATAATATGCAGGTGATTCAAAGCAATGCTACCAAAGCGGGTATCGGGTATGATTACCTTTCATCTGTAGATACCGACAAAGATGGTAACCACTATTTTGTGGCTAGTGCAGGGAAGTTTTGGACAGGCCTTGGAGGCAAATCTGGAATCGTACGCATAAAAAAAGGCGAATCAAAATTTGACGAAAGCTACTTTTTCGATGTGTCTAGCCAGTTAGACAAAGAGGCTTGCCTTATGGGGATCACCCATGTGGGCGATAACATTGCCTTTGCTACGGTACAATATGAGTCTATGATGACCTCGGTCAGGGACAGACTAAAAAATGTAGGACAGGTGGTGAAGCTTGATCTTGCTAATAAGAAAGTTACGTTGATGAATACGCCATTGAGCCCTGTCGCCATGGTGCGTGCTCCACTGGTATACCAAGGTAAATACTACACAGCTTTGTGTATCGATGGCGGAGAAGCTAACCTCTATGAATTTGACCCGAAAGGAAATGCGGATTCTTTCAAAAAAGGATTGAAGATCGATGCAGGTGGTTGGGTACAGGTGCAAATGATCGTGGCCAATCCTGCCAACTAAGGCAGCTCAGCGTCGTATAGTGTTCATAAATAAAAAAATCCTGAAGCGGGGAGCTTCAGGATTTTTACTAACTAACCAATTATTAACCTAAATTATGAATACTAGCATACTTTCAAATGCTGTGCCAAACTAATCTACGGATCGCTAATTAACGGTTTGTTAACAAATATGTTGCATTTCTTCGGTACGCACTAGTGCCAAAATATCCATAGCCCTTAATTTTGACATGCTAAGCTGCCATTCACTTAACGGATGTTCTTTCGTATACGACTTAACGAGGACTGGGTGATGCCGAGATAGGACGCTAAGTAGGACAGTGGGATGCGATGGAGGAGCCGTGGCTTTTCCGATTCCCGAAGAAGCCCCTGTTATCAATACTGTTTTCATATTCTTTTTCTTATGTATGGCACAAATATGGAACAACCTGTAAGGAAAGTATTTGCCATAAGACAAATAGCGCGTCGGTGTCATTTTTTTCCAAAACGTATTACGACACCTTTATGGCTGGCTTGTTTAACGCTATCCGTTTTTAAGGCAATGGCTCTCGATGAGTCGATGAGGAAAATATTTTTCCATTAGAGAATAAATTGTTAAATTGCTTCTTCATGCTGAATGGCATAGCTCCTCGGATAAGAGACTAGGCCATACAGCGAAATACCAAGATCATATGCTAAAAGAAACTACGCAGGATTTATTAACCTCGACATGGTTGCTTCGCCTTTTGTTTGCCCTGCTGTGTGTGCTGTGCTTGACCCACAACAGTAGCGCTCAAGAAACAGGTGTTAAAGTGCGTATAGCCGAGATTACCCTTTTTCCAGAGCACCTAGTGGAATACAAGGCTCTCCTTCAGGAAGAAGCGGAAGCCTCCCTGCGATTGGAAAAAGGAGTGATAGCGATCTTTCCCATGTTCCAGCAAACAGATTCCACACAGCTTCGAATATTGGAGATTTACAAAGACGAAGCTGCTTATCAATCGCATCTAAAGACAGCCCATTTTTTAAAATATAAAAACGGTACACTGCAGATGGTGAAAACGCTTAAACTGGTCGAGATGGATGCGCTAGATTTGGATATGGCTGCCCTTATTTTTAAGAAATGGGACGCCGTAGCAAGCCCGGAAGACCAATCTGTTAAGTAATCAGTTTTTAATGGATGAATAAATATAGGAACGTCAACTGGCAACGAGTCTTGATCATTATTTTGCTGACGGTGAATGCTACAGGTGCGTTGCTGGCGGGGTATGGCTTTATGCGGTATCCGGATGGAAGCTCCTTGGGAATGGACACGACAATGTTGCGGTTCAGTCCGTTCGACAATTTTTTGATCCCGGGAATAATCCTGTTCTGCGGCAATGGCCTTTTAAGCCTTGCCACAGTATTACTTCTTGTTTGTAAAAAGCCGTTGGCTAATCCTGCGCTTCTGCTGCAGGGAATTGTTCTTGTTGGATGGATTGCCGTGCAGATGATTATGCTCCGAGAAACCAACTATCTGCAGTTGACCTTTGGGTTCGTTGGCTTGCTATTTTTGCGATTCGGATATAGCTGGACCTACAAGAGGGGCTGATCGGCAAGAAAATGGCGTATCATATTGTATAAGCTTTTTGTCAAAAGGTACCATCTTGCGTAGCGGGGTATGACGTATTTTTAGAGCGTTCTACTGCTGGCAACGACATGCTAGCTGAATGATGTACGGAAAGATGAAAAAAGCCTGGATAATTTTGCTATTGCTGATGCATGGGATCGTCTATGCACAGACGATCAAGAACTTTAGTCGATCTGGTGATCAACTGACGAAATTTGATGAGCTCGGTAGGGCGGTGGATGCTCATGATGGTGAAGTGACCTATTTTGAAGGTAAATACTACCTCTATGGCACGAGCTATGATTGTGGTTTTGAGTGGAATAACAAAACAGCTCCATTTTGTGGATTTAAGTCGTACTCGTCGACAGATATGGTGAATTGGACCGATGAGGGCTTCTTGTTTGATGCGCAGAACGAATTATGGCAGAACCGTTGCGACGGGAAAACCTATGGATGCTTTCGCCCTCATGTGGTGTTCAATACAAATACAAGCCGATATGTGTTGTGGATCAATGTATATGACAATGTATCCGGATATCGTGTCTTTACATCGGAGAGCCCGACAGGTCCCTTTGTGGAAGTGGCGGAGCCTAAAATCGCTGTCAATGCATCCCAGCCCGCTGCCGGCTTGAACAATGGCGACCATGACCTTTTCGTGGATGAAGATGGACGCTGCTACTTGGCTATTACCGATTGGCGCAGAGATGGAGCTATCGTTATTGAGGAATTAACCGAAGACTACCTCTCGGGCACCGGGCGCGTTTCGGACTTAGTGACGAGCGGCCGCACCGAAGCGCCCGCCTTGTTTAAGCGAAAAGGGATCTATTACCTCACTTACTCCGATCCTAACTGTGGCTATTGTGCTGGCACAGGAACTTCCTATAAAACGGCAAAATCGCCTCTCGGCCCTTGGTCCGAGGGTATACAGATCAGCGACAATTCTTGCGGTGGACAACCTTCTTTTGTGACGGCCCTCCAAGTCGATAACGAAACTGTGTTTTTATATGGAAGCGACCTTTGGAATAACGCGGCAAAGAACGAGGCCTTGGCTAACTTTTTTTGGGCTCCGCTAACGTTTGATGCGGACGGCGCGATCGAACCTTTGCACTGTATCACTTCTTTTAGTATGACGCGTGAAAGACATCAGCCTACGGAAGAACCGGTAGAATCCGAAGAAAGCGAGTTTCGAGCATTTTGTGATATTGGCAATAGCATACAACGGGCGCAGTCCTTTACAGCGAACGCCAGCGGTGAGCTGCATAGTTTCGTTATCACCACACTGAAAAGTGGATATCCGACGGAAGATTTACTGCTCAGTTTCTATGAGAGCGAAGAAGGGCAACCTGCAGGTGATAAGGCGCTGCAAACTCTTAGCATTGCCGCCGCTGATATCGGTTGGTCTGCAAAGCCTTTTACGCTGTCTCCGCATATAAACGTTAAGGCGGGCAAGCAATATGTTGTCGTGCTGCACTCGGCTACCCAGCAAGGCTGCTATGGCTTTGCATTTGGGGATCGGCAAAACGCTGGTCCGGAGAGCGCATCTATCAGTCAAGATGCTGGGAAGACCTTCAGGAAGGAAGGGAATCGGGTACTAAAAACCGAATGGACTATTGCCTCTCGGCCTTGACATAGTTGCTTTTAGCTACAGTGTAAAAAAACATGCAATCATTTAGGTTGCATGTTTTTTATTTTAGGCTGAAGTATAGGGTGCAAATTGTCTACGGATAGGTGGTGACGACCTTACTAACCTTCCAACCGTCTTTATCTTGGTTAAGCGTGATGTAATCTACGCGTGTAAAGTGTTTAAATACCATGGTTGCTTTGGCGACGCATGCTTTACCACTTTGGTCCAGAATTTCATAGCTGGTTTTGCAGTTGAATGTCACGCCTTTATGTGCTTTTAAGAATTCGAGGTATTGCTTTTTGTTGTAGCTATCCTTGTTTACGCTGTTGCGATATTGGAAATCGTCAGCAAAAAGGTATTTGTTCAGGTCTATGCTGCCGAGTGTGGTAGCTTCGAGGTAGGTGGTAATGATCTTGGCAGATTCCAAATTTCGAAGCGGGTTGTTCTTGTCTGCGGCAAAGGAGCAAAATGAACTGATCATGATCAGTGCTGTGGCGATGCTTGTTAATGTCTTTTTCATGGTTGTGGGTGTTGTATGTTTTTAATTTTTTAATTGCTTGTTTGATGTCTCAAAAGTAGGAACCTTCGATGTTCGCTGACAGATCAATTAGACCAGCGGTCTTTCTTTCTCGGTGAATACCAGTATCTTTTCGGTAAACAGTTTGATGATTTCTGGACTTCATGAAAAGCTTCTTGTTCTACATGCCAAGAAATAGGCAAGGCTTTTGCCAAAAAAGTTAATAGATTGTATTATAGTTGTTTGTGTCTTATGTCCCTTTTGCTGTTTGTTCATTATCGGACGTGTCGCTGTTCACTGTCGGACAGTTTGGTGAATAAAATAGAGGAGCTTCATTGACTTAGCGTTTAACAAGGCTATAGACTCGGATAGGGGTACAGTCGACAATTCATAAATGCTGGTCGCGGATTGTAAATAAAGCATATCTAAAAAGCGTGTATTATGTTATCTTTACAATAAACGCAAAAAGCAACAATGATGACCTTGGCAATCATAGAAGACGAGCCGGCCGTGCGGCGGGAAATCACCTATTTGGTGGAACAGGAGAGCGATGTGGAGCTAATTGGTTGGGCCGATACCGTGCGCACTGCACGCAAGCTGATAACGGAGAAGGTACCCGATGTGATCTTGATGGATATACAGCTGCGGGATGGTACGGCATTCGATCTGCTCGCCAAACTGGAGCCTATTCCACAGCATATTATCTTTATCACAGCCTATAATCATTTTGCGATCAAGGCCATCAAGTTTGGTGCTTTGGACTACCTACTGAAACCCATAGACCAAAGTGAGCTGAATGAGGCGCTCGGCCGTTACCGTCGTAAAAGTGAAAACAATCCGCAATGGATGCAGCAGTTGGCACTAACGCAGCAGTCCATGGATCAGGGTACATTGCCTGAGCATATCGTGTTGAATACCCTCAATAATTCGAGGATCGTCGCTGTTGATGATATTGTGTATTGCAAAGGGGATGGGCCCTACACCTTCTTTTTCCTGAACGACGGATCCCAACAGCTGATCTCAAAACCACTTAAATATTACGAAGAATTGTTGCCTGCACCGCATTTCCTGCGTACCCATCAATCGTATTTGGTGAATAAGAAATATGTATCGGGTGTCAGCCGATCGGAATACATCATCCTAAAAAATAATGAAGAAATTCCGATTTCCACGCGAAGAAAAAACTCGATCCTCAATCTGCTCTTTCCCAACAAATGAAAAGAAGTCTCTTCATCGCTGTTTTCTGCGGTATAATGGGCCTGCAGGCCTGCAAAAAGGCGGTAATTAATACGAGCGAACGCGATAAGCTTGCTCAAGAAATGAAAGTGCTAGACAAGGTCGATGTGTCGCCAGAAAACCGCGACAGCTTGCTTGCTCAATGGAAGTACTACCATGACCTACCCGCGGTAAAGAACGACACCGTATTACTTGTGGATGCCAAATATCGTATGGCACGCCTATATGCCATGGAAGGTAATGACTCGGCCCGTATTATTATTGAACAGGCTGTCGATTTGATTGAGCCGACTACCGGGAATATGCGGCTGAAAGCGCTTGTTTACAATGGTATGGGGAATATCCGAAACCAAGCGGCCAAAGCTAACGAAGCAGGATACTATTACAACAAGGCCGCTGCCATCGTGTTGTCTGACTCTTCGACAGGGCTTTCGCCCGAGGCACGATCGGTGTTCCTGCTGTCGGCAGCACAGAGCAACCACAATATGTTTCAATACGATCTTTGTGAAAAGATGAATCGTGCTGCACTGTTGTTGTCGGATTCGCTGCCGGAAGGACATATCAATAAACAGCGTGTGTTGGTGCAGATGATTCAGGTGCTCTATGTCCGACAACGACCCGTAGATAGTATCGCAAACTATTTAACTAAGTTGGAGGCTTTGCATAGCACCTACCCCGGACGCTATAATACAAGCTATCTGTATGATGCCAAAATACAATACTTCGAGTTGAAGGACCAAGCGGATTCCGTTTTGCATTACCAAGTCGAAAAGGCCAAGCTGGATGAAGCGCTGGCCGAATTAGGTGACCCGACGAATGTGCAGCTCAATAATTTGTTTGTAGACTACTGCAATATCGCGGCAGTTTATGTGGAACGTAGGCAGGCCGATAAGGCCCGAGCCTGTATCGCTAGGGCGCAGGCGCTGCTCAAAGACAACGCGGACGTTATCCATGCAGACAATATGCTAATTTACTACCATAATGTGGCTGCATACGAGCAGCTGACGGGCAGGCCGAACGAAGCAATCAGGCTGCTGCGGCTGGTGGCCGAGCTCCAAAAAGGAAT
Source organism: Sphingobacterium bambusae (assembly GCF_033955345.1). Lineage (NCBI taxonomy): Bacteria > Pseudomonadati > Bacteroidota > Sphingobacteriia > Sphingobacteriales > Sphingobacteriaceae > Sphingobacterium > Sphingobacterium bambusae. The sequence continues at coordinate 2,597,745 of NZ_CP138332.1, read as the reverse complement.
ATACCAAACGGAAAACACGCAGGCCATCGCGGAGATGAACGCACTCTACCAGCTGCAAACCAAAGATCGCTCTATCCAAACGCTTAATGAGAGCATCAAGATCAATAAGCTGCAGCTGCAGCAAAACCGTCTCTGGCTGGCTATCGTTCTGTTGTTTGCCGTGATCTTGGCATTATCTATTTTCTTCTTGTACTATGGCTTCCGACAGCGACGTTTACGCCAAGAGAAACAACAGATGATGTTGCAACAACAGCTGTTGCGCACGCAAATGGAGCCTCACTTTATCTTCAATACCCTCGCTGCTGTGCAGAGTTTTGTGCGCTTGGACAAAAAAGAACAGGCCATAAAATATCTCAACAGATTTAGTAGGTTGCTGCGCAGTAGCTTAGAGCTTAGTCGCGAACATCTGGTGCCGCTGAGCGAGGAAATCGACACCTTGGAAAACTATTTATCCTTACAACAGATGCGCTGTGAGGATGCTTTTCTGTATACCATAGAAAAGCCCTATGGCCAAGATTTAACGGCGGTGCTGTTACCGCCTATGCTGATACAGCCCTACGTGGAGAATGCCATTCTCCATGGTATTGACTTGGATAGTGGCAATGGGAAAATCGAGATCGATTTTAGTTTTCAGGAGCAGGATCTCCTCGTTGTACGCATTAGCGATAGTGGAAAAACAGAGCCCGTTTCGAGCACACATCCGCATAAATCCTTGTCTGGCGCGATAAGCCAAGAACGCATCAACCTACTCGGAAAAAAAGCCATGATCAGCAGCACCGATCGTCCTGACGGAGGCAAGCAGGTGGTGTTGCATATTCCGCTTACTTATGCCTAAGCATTTCATATACTGGGAAGAACCGTTAACTTAAAAAAAGAATGCCTGCCTTTGGCGAATCATAAATGTATGTCCAGCACATTGTAAAGGAATGATGTCCCTTTGCCTAAAATTGTGTTCCTTCACCTAGTTAAAAGTAGAAACTGATGAAAAAACTAGTTGTACTCTCCATTTGTGTCCTGCTGTTGCAAGCCTGTAGTGGAGGAAAGGAATATGCCTATAATGAGAAAACGGCCGATCTTTTCCTGAAGACGATGAATGTTGTTGATGAACGTTATCAGGAGCTTCAAGGCGGAGCTTTTGATGGAAGTAACTCGGATAAATTCGATTACGAAGCGCGTTTCAAGAAGGCACAACGCATAGCCAGTTATGGTGCGGAGATGAAAGCGCTGTTGGAAGAGCTGCAGCCCAGTGAAGAGGCACAGAACTTTCACGAACAGGTTGGCGAATATATGCTGATCGTAAAAGACCAATATGGACCGCTGTTTGTGCGCTATGTGGAGGCGACCGATAGCTTGGAAAAGAGTAAAATCAGGGAAGAAATCAACCTCAAAAACATCATGCTTACTGCGCAGGCAGACAAGTCGCTACAGGTGCAGCAAGAGTATTTTAAACGGGTAGGGCTGCAGGCAACAGAAGAGTAGGCTTGGGAAGTGATGTTGCTAAGCATGCGGAAGCCGCAAGACGGCAAAAGCACAATCACTTCCGATTAAGCAATAGTAAGGTTTATGTTAATAGTGTTCACGTTTCGGGTGAGGGACATCCGGGGGAAAATTCCGGAGTCCCTATCCTGTAAAATACTGGTCGACAACCTCGCATATCTCATTCACAAATGCTGCTGACAGAACAGGTTGCAAACGATCTTGCGCAACAGAGCTATTCGATTAGGATGATCAAGGAGATCCTGCAAATTTTTGAAATAATGCAATCATCAAGCCTTAAATGATTATGGAATATAAAATCTGCCTTTCGTATAAGACGCTACTATTTTACAGTATTTTGCTTCCCATTGTAGCTTTTGCATCGCTCTCCAATCTCATTGGAATAATAAATAATACCAATCAGGTGACCGGATTTGGTGTTTTCAGCCTTTTTGGCTTTATTGTATTGCCTATTCTGATCATTGCTGGCTACCGAAACAACCTCTGTAAGATCAATGCGCTACAGGTGCGTATTGGGAAGGAAGTTTATCCACGGGATGCCTATAAATTTGCGATAGAAGAATATACCCTACCTTTCAAAGAGCGACCATTGTTTTCCCTGCACCGAAGAGTGTACAGCAGATTAACGATCAGCAGGAATAGCGGAGGGATAGTACAGTCACTTGACTTAGATGTGTCCAAGAAAAGTATGCATGAATTACGCCAACACTTATCCATATGACAAAAAAATATATACTCCTTATTGCGTTGTTGCTTCTTTGCTTTACCGCGGTAGTTCATGCGCAGGAGGATGCGGAGACCGAAATTTTTAATACCGATGCTGCGTTGTTCAATGGAAAACTCAAACGGTTTTTTACCTATGATGCATTTCAAGCAGTTTTTGGAAAAGCAGATAGTGTAAATCTTTTGATGGATTTGCAGCCTTGCAGTTATATTTTCGAAGAGGAAGATGGCAGCAAACATGCTGATGACGCTTACCTCTATAAAAATGGTTCTCGGTTTGAACGAAGTCAAGATAAGGTGGCCGTTGATGAATTTCGGTTGACGAAGGCTGACTTTATACAATATGGCGATCGGCAGCTTTCTGGCGAAACCACATTAGCGGATCTTCGAGAGATGTTCCCCTTTGCGGCAAGCCAAGCACAGCTGTTGAACGTGGACGGCGAAGGAGAGCTGTTGGTGATCCACTTAGCGGAGGCGCCAAATGGGGAATCGGATGGGCAAGTACGCTTGTACCTAAAAGGCGGATATCTTTATTACATACACTGGTGGTTTCCGTGTTAAGACTTTGTGGTGAATTCCATATGATCGCTATGATACAAAAGGTAGGGCTAATTTTCTGTATTGTTCTTCTCGGCGCTTACTGTGCAGAAGCACAATACAGTCCATTCGCAATTATAGCGGATCAGGACGGTTTCAGTAATGTGAGGTTGGGTAAAAATAGAACGGTGGTTGACCGGGTTCATAGCAACCAAGTATTTGCCCTGCGGGGGCCGGTTGATGATGATGGTTGGCAGGAATGGTCTTGGATTGATTATCCAGACTACAGCCTGCGGCGATCCGGCTTTGAAAAATTTATCCATAAAACGAAAGAAGGAATGATGCATGGCAGCCGGATTAAATTACTCGTTGATCTACCGCAATGGGCCCGGCGGCATGATCCTGCTCGTGGCCTGTTGATATGCAGCGATCCTTCCAGCGATAGAGAAATTGAAATTGTTTATGGTGAATTTTTGGTTGCTGCTCATCTATACACGCGAAATGCAGCGGGTGCTATCGAGAAGATCGACAAGCAGGAACCTTGGGGTATTGATGGCTACGTTTATAGCAATATGAATGAAATAAAATCCATAACTTTAAGAGATGGCTCGGAAAGTTATCGCTTTCCTGCGCAGAGCATCGTGAATCTTCTGATGCCCAATACGGATCTTTCCACCTTTGGATTGGCCGTAGGCACGGATGATCACTTGTTCCTATACATGAGTAATGGGGACGGTGCGGGAGCCTATGATGTGGTGTGGACGATTCATCAATGGAAATGTAGCAATCAATTCCTCTACCGTAATTTTTGATAAAATCTGTAAATAAGTAAACAAATGTGGATCAACATTATGCGTTTATGCTTACAAAAAGCCCTGCTAATTTTTCTTTGCTGTGCGTGCTCAAGCAGTGACGACAAGGTTGCTGACACGCGATTTTGGAAATATAGCGAAGGCTTCTCCATAGGAGATATGCTTGATTTTGAGCAGCCCAGCTTGAGACTCCAAGGAGATACTATTTTTGTAGCCGACAGCGCGTTGGCGAAGGTGCGGAAGATAGAAAATCGATGGTTTGCCGGGGATCGCGTATTACATATTGAATCGCTAAAACATAAAACTATTGGTCGGTATGTGGCTAAATAGCGAGACTGCCATGCATAGTGCTGGATGCTCCATTACATAAAGATCTTATTTTGAATTGAATAACAGATGTCCGAACAGGTAACAGGACTGTGGACTTCGTGTAGTTACCAAATAAAAAAATCCTAAAGCGGGGAGCTCTAGGATTTTTAACTAACTAACCAATTATAAACCTAATTATGAATACACAAAGGTAAGGCTATTTTTACAGTTTGCAATACTTGCTATAACGATTTAACAAAGAATTAACAAGTTCCCTATTCGTTGTATTTTAAGCAAGTCCTATTCACCGTTCTGCATGCGAAGTGATTCGGTGAACACGGGCCTGTTAAGATTGTGGTTTATAAGGGAAAGACTACCTGGCTTCCATTGGGAAGGCGAATGGTTGTGGTTGGACTATTCGCTTAACGGCTCAGGGGAATGCTATAAAAGGTCTAAGGTTAAGTTCTCGTTTTTGAATACTGATGATTGTGATAAAACAATTTAGTTGCGTATATTCACCATAGTTACATCAACCAGTAAACCATGAGAACAAGAGAACAACTACTGATCGTTGCCGTATTTTTCCTATTCGTTAGCCAAGTTTGGGCGCAGGAGCCACTATTGTCGACGCCATGGACCGAAGCCGCCTCCCAAGCGGAAGTTCCCTTGGCCGAGTACCCGAGACCACAGCTGTCGCGCGAGAATTGGCAATGCTTAAACGGAAAATGGGATTACATAGGCGGAAAAGATGCGCCGAACGCGCTGAATCCCGAAAAAGAAGCTGCTTTTGAAGGAAAATTCGAGCCTATTTTAGTGCCCTACTGTCCCGAATCTTTCCTCTCGGGCATTCAGCGTAAGCAAGAAATCAATATGTGGTATCGGAGGACATTTGAAATTGCAAAAGATTGGAAGGACAAGGATATTATCCTGCATTTTGAAGCGGTAGATCACGATGCGACGATATTCGTCAATGGGCAGAAAGCGGGAACGCACGCTGGCGGCTATGATGCCTTTGCGTTGAATATCACCAAATTTCTAAAACCGGGTAAGAATAACTTGGTTGTTGCAGCCCACGACAGTAATGATGGTCGTTATCCTTCCGGAAAGAATGGCCCCCGGGGTGATTATACCTTCTCTTCTGGGATATGGCAAACGGTGTGGCTCGAGCCGGTCAGCAAAACATACGTTCAACGGATTAAGCTATTGCCCGATGTTGATGGCAAGCGCCTGCAAGTGACTGTTGAAACATCGGACAAGGCGACAGTCTCGGCGGTGGCCTACAGCGGATCGAAAGCGCTGCCAACCATAAAAGCGAAATCGGGAGAAACATTTTTCATACCCATCGAAAATCCACGCCTTTGGTCGCCGAACGACCCCTTTTTGTACGACTTAACGTTAACACTACTCGACCGTGCAGGAAATGCTGTTGATGAAGTGAAGAGCTACTTTGGGATGCGAGATGTACGACTTGGTAAAGTGAATGATGTGGTGCGCCCATTGTTGAACGGGGAATTTGTGATGCAAGTAGGCCTTTTGGATCAGGGATATTGGCCGGATGGCATCCTAACGGCGCCAACGGAAGAAGCTTTGAAGTCTGATATCGAATACACGAAAAGAGCGGGATACAACCTTATCCGAAAGCATATGAAGACCGAGCCGCAAAGGTTCTACTATTGGGCAGATAAAATGGGGCTGTTGGTTTGGCAGGATATGCCCTGCCTATGGTATCCAGATGAAGATACAACGCGATACAGAACGGCATTTCGTGAAGAGTATAAAGAGCTTATTGACCAGCATTACAATGCACCGTCGATTATTGCATGGGTGCCATTTAACGAAAATTGGGGTGCCTTCGATGTGAAGAATATTACCGCATGGACGAAGAAGTATGATCCCTCGAGATTGGTTAACGGAAACTCAGGATTCAACAATAATCCTTCGTATCAGAAAGCCTATGGAGACCCCGGAAATGGTGACTTTGTGGATACACATATCTATGTAGGCCCAAAAGGAGCTTCCGAGCCGGATGATAAGCGCGCAGCATCCTTGGGGGAATTTGGTGGTGTGGGGCTATTCGTTCGCGGGCATATGTGGCCGGTGGAAAACAATGCTTACGCTTACGAACCAACCATCGACGCATTAACCGATCGCTACGTTTTCCTGATGGACTTTGTGGAACAGCTTGTGCGATACAAGGGGCTTAGCGTTGCGATCTACACGCAGACCACTGACGTGGAGCACGAGGTCAATGGCCTATTGACCTACGACAGAAAGGTGGAAAAGATGCGGCTGGAAAAAATAAAGGCCGTGAATGAAGCAGTGATCAAAGCGGGAAATGATTTAAATATGCAAACGAAGAAATAAAAGTTATCAAAAAGAACGGATAAGATTATCTTAGCGGTATCTGAAGCGCTACGATATGAACATACGACAAATTTTTCTGCTGCTCTTATTTCTTCCAGTAAGCAGCTCCTTACTGGCGGAAACCAAAGATTCGATTACCAAAATTGAAATAGGTAATCTTTCCTTTGCCGATGGTCAGTTGCATATTCATTTTCAACTGGGGAAATTCGTAGCAGGTACAGGAAACGAAAAAGTAGACGTACTCCGTCGTAGTTATTCCTTATCAGCAGAGGTTGCAAAGGCTTACCGCGCTATGATTAACGAGGTGGGGATATTACGCATTTCATCTCACAAACCCAATTGCATCGATTGTAAACCATTTAGGATACGGTATACGCTAAGGGAAACGCAGCACGAGATTGTCGCTTTTTTGCATAACATGACTGCGGAAGATAGGGAGACCCTTGCTCGCTATGAAAAGCTAACGGAAAAGCTTATCAATGTGTCGTCTTGGGAAAAGAAATTCCACGATGAACTGCCTGATGGAAACTATGTGGCCGTTGGCCATATGGTTACCGGGAAAACATATCGTAAGAAGAACGGACAGTTTGCAGAAGTAGAGCTTCCGTTGTATATACGCGATGGTAAAGTAATTTCAGTTGATGAATTTGAGCAGTTGGGAGTAGACGGTAAACGCTATGAACTGACCAAGCTGGACGATCCAGGTGCCACAGCAATTTATGGAAATGCTGGTCGGTTTGGTGTTGTATTGATCCGCGAAGTTAAGGAAGAAGCTCCTTTGCCATAGATTGTTTCCTAATGGGTGAAAATTCAAATAATATGGATACATTTATAGTGTGAAATCATTCGAAAAAACAAAATATCTGCAGCTAATCGCTGCTGTTTTGACGGTATTAATCGTTTTTATGGCCTGTGGCAACGAAGAGAAAGATCGAAATAAAGAAAATGATCGATCGCCGGCTTTGACGCAGGGTATAAAATTTCAAGGAATCAAAAGCAGGTATGTGCCCGGCGAAGAGCTGGTACTGTTATTGGATAGCCTTTCCGGGACGGTCGATTCCATTGCCTATTTCTTGGGAGACAATAAACTGAGTGTGGTAAAGGCCAATACAGCCGTTAAGCATACCCTTACGAATGAACGTTTTGGAAAGCAGGTGGTTCGTGCGATCTTGTACAACGGCGCAGACAGAGAGGAACAATCTTTGGCTTTTGATTTTTTACCTGCGTTGAAACCGGCATTGTGGCGTTACCGCATAGTCAAGAAGTATCCCCATGATAAAAGTGCATACACACAGGGCTTAGAGTTCTATCGAGGTAACCTCATGGAGAGTACTGGAAATGGAATGGGCAGAAGTGGTAAGCAGGGAAAATCGAGTATTCGGCTAGTGAATCCTAACACAGGGCTGCCAATCATAAAAGTAGAACTGCCAGACGCTATTTTTGGGGAAGGAGCCACCGTGTTGCAGGGTAAGATTTATCAGCTGACCTATACAAACAATCTCGCCTACGTTTACGATGCACAAAGCTTGAAGAAAATCGATAGTTTGCCTTATTTTCAAGCAATGGAAGGCTGGGGGCTAACCAATGATGGCAAAACACTATATATGTCTGATGGATCAGAGACGATTTATCAGGTGGATCCAAAGGATTTTACGAAAAAAGGATATATCAATGTGGCCACCAATGAGCGAACTATTCCAAAAGCCAACGAGATGGAATGGGTTGACGGGAAGATTTATGCTAATTTTTTTGAGGAAGATGTCATCGCGGTTATCGACCCGAAAACGGGAACTGTGGAGGCCTTAATTGATCTTTCTGCATTGAGTGAGCAAGTAGGGCAGCATATAGACCTTGACGTGCTTAATGGAATTGCCTATAATAAAGAATCCGGAACCTTCTTTGTAACTGGAAAAAATTGGGATACGATGTTTGAAATAGCGATCTTGAAAGACTAGCAGAATCGAATCTATGAAATCTTCGCCAAGTGGAAAAATATTCAGCTGTTTGAGTTTACCCCTCTATATTGGCGGTTTCCCCCCTCTAAGAATAACGATGTTATAGGTATATTGCATCTGATATTTAATCTATTAATGATGAGAAAACACGTTATCCTTTATGTCTGTCTGCTGGGCGCTTTTTTTACAAACGTAAGCGATGCCGTTCATGCGAACGGGAAAGCACATGCCTTCGTGGAAACGCAAAGGCGAGATACGGCTGAAGTGCCCCAGTTTTCTTCTTGGCAAGAGGTTTTGCGCTATGCTAAAGAGCAAGGAGGTTACGATCAGATACTGCATAAGAATGGATTGGTTTTGCTGAACTTCAAAGCCACGCGAAAATCTGTTAGAAAATTTATGGATAAATACATAGCAGCGGACGATGTCGGTATTATCACACTGGACGATCGAACGGTTGATCACAACTTCATGATCGATCGCTTGACGGGATATGAGAATCTGTGCAAGCGCTACAACGATAGAAAGCGGGAAATTGTAAAAGCCTATGCCGCAGATAGGACCTTAAAAGTAGTTCGGCTGAAATGGGCATATCAAGGCAAATCGTATAAGACCTATGCACTTGTGTCCGAAAAGTTGAAAATGCTGGTATATGATGATTTCCTGTCTAATATTTCGATTTTTAGCGTTGAAGAATATAGTGGGGTCGTTCCCCGAGAACAGTAACGGATAGGCGAACAGAGGCACATGAACAGCTTAAGTTCATTGTCAAGCGGATAATTGCCTTAATAATCATTTAAAACAACCCCTTCTTTTTTCTTTGATATTTCTTTTTTCGATAACAGTGGCTTAACAGCATTTTTCTTGCTTTGCATCGATCTAAAACATAGATCGATTATTAATTCCACGAAAAAGAAATGAATGAATTAAACTTCCGGTCAGCAAAGCCAATGACAAAATTGGCGATTGCTTTAGGCCTCTCTATGGCGTTGTCCATACATGGGGCCTGGTCAACTCCAAAGCCAAACACTGATGAGGCCTCTGCCGCAATTTCCGTTGGCGCGCAGGGAGCAGCAAGTGGACAGATTACCAGCGAGAGCGGAGAAGCTTTGCTTGGTGCGACGATCACAAACCTGCGTACCCAGCAGATGACCTCTAGCGACTTCAACGGTAAATTTGTTATCGAAGCGCAGCGAGGGGATGTTTTGGAAATCAAGGCGATGGGCTATAAGGTGCAGCAGCAAAGCTACAATGGCAACAGCTTGACGATTGAATTGACCAAGGAGGAATCGGCTATTGAAGAAGTGGTTGTTACCGCGATAGGTATCAAAAAGCAGAAGAAGAAAGTCGGCTATGCTACGCAGGAGGTCAATACGGAAGTATTGCAACAGTCGAAGACCATGAACATCGGTAACGCGTTGACGGGACAAGTGGCCGGTTTGATCGTCAACAACCCCACAGGGATCTTTCAAGCACCATCGTTTAACCTGCGCGGAAAAACCAACCTTTTGATCGTAGTGGATGGTATTCCTGTAGAAACAAACTTCTACGATATACCGAGTCAAAATATTGAAAATATTAACGTCCTGAAGGGGGTAACCGCTTCCTCTCTATATGGAGCGCGTGGTAAAGAAGGAGCGATCTTAATCACTACAAAGCAGGCAAAAGCCGATAAGTTGCAATTTACCGTCGGGAGCACCAACATGTTTTCAGCTGGTTTTACGGTTTTTCCGGAATCCCAAATGGAATATGGTAGTGGATCCAATGGCAAGTATGAGTTTTGGGACGGAGCCGATGGTGGTATCTCCGATGGTGATATGGCTTGGGGACCGAAATTGAACAGCGGTATTCAAGTGCCGCAATGGAATAGCCCCATCCGCGATAAGCAGACAGGTGAAGTCATTCCTTGGTGGGGAGATGTCAGTGGAACAATGTATGATGATAAGTCGCGCTATGAGCGGGTGCCGATCGATTGGGTAGCACATGACAACTTGCGAGACTTCCTAGGTACAGGATTCGTGACGGAAAACAACGCGACAATAGCTTACAAGAACGATAAGCTAAGCATCTTCGCTTCTGGGAAATATGCTTTTCAGAAAGGTCAGGTGCCCAATTCACAGCTGACAACGGGTGGCGCAAATATCAACTCCTCCTATCGCTTCACCCCCAACTTGCAGTTTGATCTCAATTTGTCGTACAACAAGGTGAAATCGCCTAACTATCCGCGCTATGGCTACGGGCCAAAAAACCACATGTACACCATTTTACTGTGGATGGGAAATGATGTGAACGGAAAAGAATTGTCTGAGCATTACTACATACCGGGGCAAGAGGGGTTCCGTCAAGCAAACTACAATTACGCTTGGTACAATAACCCTTACTTTGCAGCAAACGAGCTGAACCAAATGCACGACCTTGATGTGTTACACGGACAGAGTACCCTCAACTGGAAGGTTTCTTCCAAATTCATGGTGCAGGGACGCGTCTCAGCCAGACAAAAGACCTTGTTTGAAGATATGCAGGTGCCTAAATCTTATATGAACTATGGCGACTCCCGAAACGGGGATTACAAGACTTGGGACAACAAGCAGGTGAACTTTGATGCCGATGTGTTGGCGACCTATACAGAGCAGTTTTCCGAAAATTTTGGCTTGACATTAAATGCCGGTGGTTCGACTTTTAAACGAGATATCCGTAACGCATTTATTTCCACCGATGGTTTAGTTGCCCCTTTCATCTATAACATCGGAAATAGCCAAGGGCCTATCAAAACATTGATCTCTGGAGATGATAAATCGAATAGCTACATTCGGGAGAAGGTAATCCGTAGTGCCTACGCTTCCTTAAACTTAGACGTATTCCGGTCTACTTATATGAACTTTTCGTTACGTAACGACTGGTCGTCTACGCTTCCGGAAAGCAATCGTTCATATAGTTACCCTTCGGTATCGGTGAGCTCTATCCTTTCGGATTATTTCAAGATTGCATCACAGGTGGATTACTGGAAGGTTTATGGTTCATGGGCTTCTGCTTCCGATGATTTGACGCCTTATAGCCTACAGGCATTCTACGAAAAGGATTTCAATTACGGAACCACACCTTCTGTAGTATACCCTAGCGTATTGGCCAATGCGAGCATCATGCCGCAAAACACACAATCTTACGAGCTCGGTACAGCTTTCGGTTTCTTCAAAAATCGTTTGTCGCTTGATTTGACCTATTATAACATTATTGATGACAACACCATCTTGAACGTGCCAGCCTCGCAGGCATCGGGATTCAACTCGCGCAAGGTAAACGGATTTAAAAACCGCACACAAGGTTTCGAAGTGATGCTAACGGCAGGAATCATTAAGCAGGATAATTTTGCTTGGAATACAACCGTGAACTGGAGCACTTCGGTACGTAAGATCGAAAGCATTTATCCGGGCGTGAATGTACTGGAAAATCGGAAGGTTGGTGATCGTGCTGATGCCTACTATGCAACGACTTGGCAGAAGTCTGCCAATGGCGATTTAATTCTTAACCAAAATACGGGCATGCCTATCCGCGATCCTTATCCCACCATGTTGGGGCATTTCAATCCCGATTGGCAATTTGGTTTTATGAATACCTTCAAGGTTAAGGACTTTACCATCAATTTGGATATCGATGGATCGATCGGCGGTGTGATGAACTCGCAGACCATCGAGAAGATGTGGTGGGGCGGTAAACATCCGTCGTCAACGCTTTACAGGGATCAGGAATATGAAACGGGACAGAATGCCTATCAGCCTACGGGGGTTATCGTGACCGGTGGTGAGTTGATCCGTGACACCAATGGGAATGTTACTTCCGATACGCGTACCTACTCGCCATTTACCGGCACGGTAAGCTGGCAGTCGTGGAGCCAAAATTACCCTTACCAAGCGCGGGTCACCGAAGAGGAAAGCGAACTGTTTGCTAATGTGTTCGATCGCTCTTTCGTTAAGCTAAGACGTTTGGCAGTAAGCTACGACGTCAACAAAATTATTAAGTCCAAAGCCCTTAGTGGTCTTGATGCTTCGGTGTTTGGATATAATTTATTGATGTGGAAAAACGTCCCTTATGTTGATCCTGATTTTGGTATTGGTAACGACGCGAACTTACAGGACCCGTCGACGCGATACCTTGGTGTATCCTTGAATTTTAAGTTTTAACAAGGCCAACCAGCTATTTTAGAAAAGAATGAAGATGAAAATGACACAAAAAATAACAAAGTTTTTTTTGGCTACTGCGGCCGTTTCGGCGCTATTCTCTTGCCAAAAGCTAACCGATATCAACGAAAACCCAAATTCTGCTGCCAGCGCGCATCCGCAGGCTCTGCTTCCTAAGGTGGAGTGGGACGCTTTTCGTGCTTGGCGTGGTACCTCGCCCCTGTATACTTTAAAGATGATTGTGCAGACTGATGGCGAGAACGCTAACCAAATCTATAATTGGCAAAGGGGAAGTTTTGATCCCTACAGCCAGTTGCGCAATGTGATCAAAATGGAGGAGGAAGCTGTCCGTGTGGCAGATCCTACCTATTTGGCGTTGGCAAAGTTCTTCCGGGCCTATTACTTTTACAACCTGACCCTAACTTTCGGAGATATCCCGTATTCGGAAGCCTTGCAAGGGGAAACGTCGCAGGTTTACACACCAAAGTATGACAGCCAGAAAGATGTTTTTGTGGGAATTTTGAAGGAACTCGAAGAGGCTAACGATATCCTGCAGGAGCAAGAAGGAGGAATTATCAAAGGGGATATCATCTATGGAGAGCAAGCTGCGCAATGGGTCAAAGCGGTGAACGCCTTTCGCTTGAAGGTGTTGATGACATTGTCGATGAAAGAAAACGATGCGAGCCTCAATATCAAAAGCCAATTCGCGTCGATCTACCAAAACGAACCACTTATAGGTGAAAACGATGATGCACAACTGCAGTTTTTGAACCAAGATGGAAACCGATACCCGGAGTTTAACTCCAGCGGCTACGGCTCGGGGATGTATATGGACTCTACGTTTATCAAAAGATTACAGGACCATCAAGATCCACGCTTGTTCATGCTGGCAACGCGCACGCGCGAGGCAGAAGAACAGGGGCTGGCTTTAGACAATTTTGCGGCTTACGAAGGAGGAGATCCTATTGCCCCGTATGCACAGGTAAATGCTAAAGCGGTACGCGGCAAGCTCTCAAAAGTGCTTGAAAGGTATACACAAGATGCTACCACAGAGCCGTTACAATTGATCAGCCATGCCGAGCAGCAGTTTATCTTGGCAGAAGCGATCGTGCGTGGTTGGATAAGTGGTGATGCTAATGCGGTGTACAATGAAGGTGTTCGTTCGGCTTTTAAATTCTACGAGACCTATGCAAAAGGGCTGTCCAGTTTCGTGGGAGCGGCTAAGGTTGATGCTTATCTGCAACAGACGAGCGTACGCTTGGACGCTGTGCCTAGCAACGAAGAAAAGATTGCGCGAATCATGATGCAGAAATATTTGCGTTCCTTCCATCAGGGAGGCTATTCTGCTTATTTCGATCATCTACGGACCGGATATCCTGCCTTGCGCAAATCTGCCAACGTACAAACGGCCTATCGCTGGATGTATCCACAGGAGGAATACAATATTAATGGTGCAAATGTTTCCGCGGCTATACAAACCCAGTTTAGCGGAAACGACAACATCCGCAGTAAACCTTGGTGGGTGCAGTAATGAAGTGCAGATACAAATAGCGATTTTTGTTAAAGAAATGGCCAACGGTAGCATGTCTACTGTTGGCCATTTGCTTTTTTAGGCATGTTGTGCAAGCTATTCTTCGAATAGCCGCCGCTGCAATTTAAATCGCAGGACAAGTCGCCATAACATGCTTATAGTTTCAAAAGTAAGGTTTGCTTACTTTGATTTCTGTAAATAACTACGGTTAATTGATCTCTGAATTTATCTCGCTTAACGATACGTTCGAGATCTGCGCTGTTGTCGATTGTCTCATGCTGACATTCCACTATAACGTCGCTCGCACGTAGGCCACTAAGATAGAGCGGACTGTTTTCTTCCAGCTGTGCCACTAGTGCGCCCGCCATGCTTGGGAGACCTGCCGCAGATTGCTCGCCCAAGGATGCTATCGATTTAAATTGTGCCCCTTTCCAAGATAAGACCGAGGTTTGAGTGGAGGCATTTTGTGTGGAAAGCGTGGGGATAGGTGCCGTTTCTGCTAATTTCTTAAGGCGAGGATGCTCTACGCCAAAAGAATTCATATCGAAATTTTTAAATCCTTTGGGAAGATTTCCTACTAGCTGAAAATCGCCTTTTGCGGCATCTTTAAACTGCATATCAATGACCTCGCTATGTGCATCTATTCCTTTTTTCTGATCTTTTGCCAAGTCATCCGTCGATGCGTAGTAGTTATAATCCACGGTGTCGCCCCAAAATTTTACTTGAATATCAGCATGGCTACGCATCACCACATTGTTTCTAAATACATCGTGGCTGTCTTTGAACCATACGTGCGGATGGAAACCGTTATTGATCATGATATTGTTGTACACCGTACGATAGAACCCTTCTCGAAGTTTTAGTCCGCCACTGAGACAAAGATTGTTGTAAATTTGGTAGTTCGTTGATCCGTCATCTAGGTCAATGTCCCAGCCATGATCACACTGAAACCTGTTATTGCGGATCTGTGTGGGCTGTACGGCATCCAGCAAAACCCAGGTTGGATGTTGCGCCGTGACCTTGTTCATTTCCCCGCGGTTGGCCTGCCAAAATCGATCTCTCCCCCAGGAGTTAAAAGCGCCATGGTCACTCGTCTCGAGGACGGTTTGGAAGACATCGTTGTAGGCAATATCGTGACCGCCCCAAGTGCCATCGCCAATGTTGATACCAGCACGTGGCACACGGTAGATGCTGTTGTGTAGCACACGGATAGCGGAGGCCATGGAGATCTGGACACCCGCAACCTGTTTTTCGATCAAGCCGATGTCGCGAATGAGGTTGTTGCTGGCTTCACAGTCTTTTGGAAAATTATCCGATTTAGGGCCGATGAGGGTATCCATCGCTGTAATTGGGACAGATTTTTCATAACGAAAAGCGGGAGAACGTACAGCCTCGGGGCTACCGACAAAGTTGATGGCTCCAGCGCCCAATCGTTCGATGAGATTGTTGGCAATCAGAATATCACGGTTGTAATTGCTGATGAAGATTGCGTTTCCACCTAGATCCACAAAGTCGGAACCTGTTACTTCGCAGCGTTCTGCGCCTTCGATTTTTACCGCTCCCTGCCGATAGATTGTCCAATCACTTCGCAACAGCGGCTCGGCCGTCTTCATAAATGTTGGGGCGGTATGGGTAAAGCGTATTCCCTCAAGGCGAATGTTGTGCGCAGGTTGTGTTAAGCTCCCTTGTATCGTGATGATATTTTCTAGCAGTGGCGCTTCGAACTGTTCGTTGTTCGGGTCGATACCTTTCTCGGGGTAGTAATAGAGCGTGTTGGTCTTTTCGTCCAAGAACCATTCGTTGGCCACATCGAGCTCTTCAACTATATTTTCCACATAGCGGTAGGTCTCGTGCATCTTACTCGGCCTATTGTTTTGTTCGCCTCCCGAAAAGGTGAGCTGACCATCTTGATCCCTACCGCTGATGCGGTAGTGGAAACCTCCCCAACGACCGATATGTAACGCATGGACATAAGCGGTCGTCGGATCTTTCCAGCGTTGTACGCGCGCTGTACTTAAGGCATCGGCAGCATAGCCCTGAAAGGGAAGTACTGTGGCGTCATAATTAGGATACCTCGCCCTGTGTAGCCGTTTTCCATTCGTGTACAGTTCCTGAAAAACAAGGCCCTTGGGAGTTGACGCTTTCCAGATACCTGATTGCTGATGTACCCATTTCAAGTGCAACGGCACAGCGCCGCTGAGCGTCACACGGTGACCCTTTGCGGCCTTAATTGTCAGTGGTGCATTTTCGCTACCGGATTCGGCGGGCGTAATCAACAGCGCCTCGTCTAAATAGTAGGTTCCTTCACGAAGGATGAGTTCAACGGCGCCTTTGTAGCCGTCTTTTTTCAACTTAGTGACCTGCTTCAGTGCCGCTTGTGGGCTAGCAAAAGGACGGGAAGAGGTGCCGGATTGGCTATCCTTTCCGGTTGAAGCAACATAGATCTGTTGGGGTTTCGTAGACTGCGCCCAAGCTTGGGTAAAGCAAAATATAGCGCTGAAAAAAAATAGTTTGGATAGGGATTTTAATATGATCGTTACAGAGAGTCGATTGTTTTTGGTGCATAATAAATCAAAATTACTGGATTCATCAGGCACCGTAAGAGGAGATAGATGTACTTGGGGGGCTAAGTTATTTTTCTTAGCGGTATTTTGCTGCTGTAGTGCATTTCGGTTTTGGAATATTAATCCAATCGTCCTTCTGTAGTTAAAAGCGGATAGGTTCATTTTTCTTTTGGTAAGACTAAAATTCAAGCTTTAAGCATCCAAATTAAGACACTTTTCTGTTATTTCGCGACGCAACATGAAAGCAATCGATTGTTTAATTTTTTTGATATCGAACTGATGAAGCAAAATCTCGCTCGCGCTGGCAAAAGTAAACGCAGATCTCAACCTGATTTCTATAAGCTTTACGATAATGGAGAAACAATATCTATGTTCACTGTTAAATTTTTATTAATTTGTGTACCAGTTAACCAAATGTTCCAAAGGGCTAATTAACTTTGGTGGAAAAATATTGTCGTTTATGGAGTTGTTATTGGCTCGCATTAAGCGGGGCGACCATCAGGCATTTAAGCAGTTATTTGAATCGTACCATAAAAAAGTATATCGATTTGTTGCGCGATTTGCAGATGATGATCAAGCCGACGATATTGTACAGAATATTTTTATTCATATCTGGAAAACAAGAGGTAAAATCGACGATGAGACCAAAATGGATGCGCTGTTGTTTAACACAAGTAAGCAACAGATTTCCAACTGGCACCGAAAACAACGTGAAGAACGGTTAGACGAGGAGAATCTGCCGCTGGCAGAAGAAGATGAAGACCAAGACTCCTCTTACCTCTTAGCTGAACGCAGAAAATTATTGAGCCAGTGCGTAGAACGGCTGCCTGCACGACGCCGAGAAGTTTTTACATTGTACCATCACGAAGGACTATCCTACCAGGAAATCGCGCAATACCTCAACATATCGATCAGTGCCGTTGGGAACCATCTCAACCGTGCAACAGAATTTCTCCGTGAACAGGCCAGGTCTTATAAAGGCTAGTTGGCTCAAATCACTTTTTCCTTTTCCAATATTAATAAATTGTTAAATAACCAAATTAAATTGCCCTACAAGTGGTAGTTTGAATTCGGCAAACGTATTTACAGTAGACAGTCGTTTTTAAGGCATTGTCGTGACATAATTTGTAAATAGCAGATGGCGAACAAAAACATTGATCAATACGATGATGACAATCTACATCATTTGTGGGATGCAGATCAATCGACGAATAGGAACCCGACAGAGGCTCAAAAAAAGAACATGTGGAGAGGGATAAATCGAGCGACGAAAACACGAGGACTACGTTGGAGTAGGCTTGTTGCTGCCAGCATTACATTGTTCATTGCCCTTGGACTTGCTATGTGGCTGTACCAGTCAAAAAACAACATATCCAGCTCGGATCTATTGATCGTGACCGCAGGCAACGCATCAAAGACGATCTTGTTACCGGATAGTAGTACCGTGATCTTGAGTGACCATAGTTCACTACAGTACCCGAAATCGTTCAGCAATCGAGATAGTCGTCGAGTCATGCTCTCTGGCGAAGCTGTTTTTAATATCAAACATACTGGCCGTGGTTTTATTGTGGAGTCCGGAAAAGTAGAAACTAAGGTTTTGGGAACAATCTTTAAAGTGACGGCACGAAAGGAATTATTGACCCAGCAAGTTGCTCTTTACGAAGGGAAAGTGCGCGTGGGGAAGACAGGAGCGGAGGGGAGCCTACTAAAGCCGGGAGATCTTTGGGTATTCGACAGTCGGACGGATAGAAATGAAGTTCGTGAGAATAAAGCTTCTCGGATGGATCTACATCTCACCTTTGATAATACGCCGTTGACCGAGGCCATAGAACAGATACAAACCCTTTACCAGATAGAGGTCGTGAACAAGCTCTCTCCTCTTTCGGAGATACCTAAAATAAGCGGAACTTTTTATTACAGCACGGCGCAACAGTCACTCGAAGAATTGGCGTTTCCGTTTGGACTGACTATTAACAAAGTAAAAGAACAGCGATATGAAATAGAACATCGGAAATAGGCGCAAAAAGAAAGCATCACATAGTGTGACGCTCTCTGAAAAATTTTAGAGTGCAACATCTGCGAAATGTTAGCGACTCTTACTATTAATAATTTAACTTTTCAAATGTATGAAAAATTATTGTATGATAGGTCTTCTTTGCCTGTACTTGGCCAATAATAGTGTACAGGCAAAACACTTATCTAAAATTTCTTTTGTTCAAGAATTAAACCAAAAACCGATTACACTGACATATCAGAACAAAACGAAATTGTCGGTGATACTTAACGATATAACGAAGCAATCAGCGTACTCGTTTATCGTTTCGGAACAACAAATCGCCTCACTATATATAGAGCGCATTAACCTAAGAAATCAAACGCTTCAACAGGTGCTAGATTACCTCAGCGAACAGTTGCCGCTCCGCTTTAAAACGGGCAATCGGAGCGTGTCCGTGCAAGTATTGGCCGCAAGCAATACGAGACAGCAAACGATTTCTGGTACGGTAAGCGATGCTAATGGAAAACCATTAGCAGGCGTTACGATCGTTGAACAGCAGGGAAATTCGGCAACTCGAACCGGAAACGCCGGAGAGTTTACATTGAAGACTTCCAAGCCAAGCGGCCTGATAGATATCCGTTTTTTAGGCTTTGTAAGCCAAGAGAGAGCCTTTGCCTCTAGTACTTCCCTTATGGAGATCACCCTGCAGGAGGAGATGAATCTATTGAATGATGTCGTCGTTGTGGGATACGGAACGCAGCGAAAATCTAGCGTCACCGGGGCGATTTCGTCTTTACGCTCGGAGGATGTTACCGCCTATGCTGGAGGCACAATGGCGGAGGCTATTTCGGGGCGGGCTGCGGGCGTTCAGGTCGTGCAAAGCTCAGCTATGCCAGGTGTGAACAGTAAAATAAAGTTGCGCGGCACCGGAACATTGACTGCTGGAACGGACCCCTTGGTCGTTATTGATGGGTTTCCGATGACCGAAGGAACGGGGCTAAACGCGATCGATCCTAATACTATAAAATCTATCGAATTTTTGAAAGATGCAGCCTCGACAGCTATTTATGGTTCTCGCGGTGCGAACGGTGTTATCATGGTGGAGACAAAGCAAGGCAGTAGCGATAAACTGACCGTAAGTTTAAACTCTTTTTTGGGATATCAACAACGTGCTGATGCGGTAAAATTTGTAGATGCGTATGATATGGCGCAGTTTATGTATGAGTCTCGGAATACAGGCTATGTCTCTAGAGATCCCGTGAATCGTAGCGAATCGGACGATACAGAGACGCGCCGTAGCAGAGGAGCTTCGTTACGGGAATTGATCCCAGGCTACCTCGCTCCATATCTCGCAGGAGAGCCCGGATTGACCAATACAAATTGGTTGAATGAAATCTTCCGCACAGCTCCCATGACAAGCCATACTTTAACGGTCATGGGAGGAGATCAAAAAACAAACTATGCTGTCATTGGTAATTACTTTAAACAGGACGGAATAATTATCGGATCAGACTATGAACGCTATTCGACGAACTTCAACCTCCGTAGTAATTTCTCGAAGCGGTTTAAATTTGGCTTAACGGCCAATCCTTCCTACAATAAGCGAAACTTGTTCAACAACAACGGGTCATGGGAAACCGATCCGCTGGCAATCGCCATGATCAGCTATCCTTTCTTTGCGCCTTATGATGCCGCAGGTGATTTAAATATCTCGCAGCAGATTCGTGAGAATACGCCCACAGATGGAGCCTTGGGAGAAAACCCCTTAGCGATGATACAGATGATCGATAATACGAGAGATGAGTTCAAGTTGTTTGGAAACACCTATTTGTCGGTTGATCTTTTAAAGGGATTGACGTTTAAAACTTCGTTGGGCGGAGACTATTCGGCGATCAGTAGCCGCATGTTCGATCCATCGACTGTTGGAACCTATCGACAAGCTGCTCCTGATGCCACTCGAGCGTCGAGTGGAACGATCTTGAGAAAGAATTTTTTGACGGAGAATATCCTTTCGTACGTGCAAACATTTGGCGTGAATAATTTGGAGGCTATAGCAGGACATTCCTACCAATATGAGTACTTGAGCACAACGGCAATTAATGCGTTTAACTTTCAAGACGACCAATTACGAAATGTGATGGGCGGAACGAGCTTTCAGGTTTTGCAACCGCAGACGGAATGGACCATGCTGTCTTATTTCGGTCGTATCAACTACAACTACGACAACCGTTACTTGATTTCTGGATCCATCAGGCGGGATGGGTCCTCCCGTTTTGGAGCTAATACAAAATGGAGTGTTTTCCCCGCGGTATCCGCCGGTTGGACGCTGAGCGAGGAATCTTTTTTTAATACCGATAACAAGATCATTCAATATGCGAAGTTTCGCGCCAGCTGGGGAAAGACGGGAAATAACCAGATTCCGCAATATGGCGCTCATCCACTCTTGTCCATTGAGAATTATCTAGACGGAAACGACGCGCTTGCAGGAGGTGTAGGCTTGGGGACGGCGCCAAATCCTAACCTTTCGTGGGAAGTGGCCGAGTCGACCAATGTCGGGGTTGACATGTATGTCGTGAATAACCTCCTAAATATTTCAGCAGACTACTATGTAACCAATACGAATGATCTACTCCTTTCGGTTCCGGTACCAAGGCAGTCGGGATACACCAGCTCCTTGCAAAATATAGGACGTGTGCGAAACTGGGGATTTGAGTTGCAACTGGGAACAAACAAACCTATATTACTCGGAGCCGTTAGCTGGAAGCCAGCAGCGAATCTTTCCACAAACCGAAACAAGGTGCTGGCTTTGGGTGACGGACAAACCCAAATCATTACGGGGACCAATAATTTTGCATTAACGCGTGTAGGTGGACCTATCGCGCAGATGTATGGCTACCAAGTAACCGGCATTTACAAATCGCAAGCGGAGATTAACGAAGGGCCTGCCATGGCCGGAACCCTAGTGGGCGACTACATTATCGCAGATCTCAATGGTGATGGTGTTATTGATGCGCAGGATAAGACCACTTTTGGAACTGGAGCGCCTACCTTGCTATACGGAACTACCCATAACTTTAAGTACAAGCAATTTGATCTGAGCTTTACCTTGCAAGGGGAAGCCGGAAAGAAGATTTATAGTCGTGTACTTTCCACCGTTATCTCCGTAGGCGAAGGTTTTGCCGTGCCATCACAGGATTATTTTGATAATCGCTATCATCCGGTCAACAATCCCAACGGAACGTATGCCACTCCGAATCTTGGTAATTTCTCCAACAACCGTCGTGAAACAAGAGCTTCGAATGTCTTCTTCGATAACGCAAACTATCTGCGCTTGAGGGATGTTCGACTGTCTTATTCTCTAGCTGAAAAAGCGGCACGGATGATTGGTCTATCGCGTCTACAATTGTATGCTTCGGCAAATAACCTGTTTACGATAACACCTTACAAAGGATTTAGTGTCGATGCGTCTACCGATAATCCCCTTACACAAGGGTATGATAACTCAAATTATCCCGTTGCACGTACATTTTTGGTTGGGTTGAACTTGACCCTCTAATTCGGATTTATAAATGAAATACTTAATGCATAAGACGATGAAAAATAAATATGTTGGCAGATGGGTAATGATGTTGATATTGCCCTGCCTACTTGCTGCCTGCTCGGAAAATGTTCTTGACCTAGTGCCCGTTACACAGCGAACGGTGACAAATTTTTATAACAATGAGTCGCAGATAAATGCGGGTGTAAATGGCGCTTATGGTCTTTTGCAGCGGCAAGGTCAATATGGGAGTGGTCTTATTGTTCTCGGTGAAATACCGTCGGACAATACGTATAGTGAGGTGCCTGCAAACGATGGAGGGAACTACGGACAACTGGATCTTTTCAGCACTATTGCGCTCAATACCGTGGTAAATAGCGCTTGGACACATACCTATCGAGGTATCCAGCAGTGTAATGTCATTCTTAACCGCATCGAGCCCGTTATGATGGATGAGACGATAAAAAATCATCGCCGAGGGGAGATGCTTTTTCTTCGGGCACTTTCCTATTTTAATTTGGTTCGGGTGTTTGGCGATGTGCCGCTGGTCATCAATGAAACGACCAATGTCAATGAATATTTCGGCCAAGGGCGTACACCTCGTGCAGAGGTGTATAGGCAAATTCTTTCCGATTTGGCGGAGAGTGTTGCCCTGCTCCCTCCAAATGCAGATCGACAAGCACGCGCGACTCTTGGTGCCGCGTTAGCCCTGCAGGGGAAGGTGTTGCTCACACTCCGGCAGTATGATGAAGCCATCGTTGTGCTGAATCAAGTGCTGTCGTTGGGATACCGCTTGCTTCCCGATCCGGAGGACGTGTTTGACCCAAGCAATAAGAATAACCAAGAGATGATCTTTAGCGTGCAGTTTGCTTCCGGTGTAAACGGAAACACCGAGGGCAGTCTCGCATTTCAGCTCTTCAGTCCCTCGGGGTCGGTTGGCGGTGCCAAAGGACACAACCTACCTACCCGCGAAATGTACGAACTGTATAGCCAGCAAGATCTACGCCGACAAGCCTATGTTGGGCTGAGGAACAATGGCGTGGTTTTCACCCGTAAATTCAGGCAGACGTCAAATGATCCAGTGGACGGTGGCAGTAATGTGGCTGTATTGCGTTATCCTGACGTGTTGCTTATGTTGGCTGAGTGCTATAACGAAGCGCCAAATAGAAATCCTGCACGCGTTGCGGAATTATTGGATCAGGTGCGCTTTCGAGCTGGGTTGACCAGTCCAACGAATACTACAGACCAATCGACCTTGCGTGAGGCGATATCTTTGGAGCGAAGACTAGAGTTTGTTGGTGAGGGACACCGTTGGTTTGACCTTATTCGTACAGATCGAGCTATTGAAGTGATGAATGCTTATTTTTCACGAACACCAGGCTTCCAGAATATTCGGATCAATGCAAACCATTTGGTGCAACCCATTCCGCAAAGTCAGATCAATGCAGATCCGGCTACCTTGCAAAATACAGGCTATAATTAACACAAATAAAGTGGGCACAGGCCATATCGCTTGTGCCCCTCATTTTTTATATCTAAACCTTTTTTAAATGAACTATCGACTATTTTCTCTACTTACTGGATTATTAATTGCCATCGCCTGTAAAGGACAAATTTCTGCAAATTATGGAAGGCCAATCTCCTCCTTGACCGCCTTCAAAAAATCGAATCAGGTTATGGTGGTGGCCCATCGCGGCGATTGGCGTAATGCGCCAGAGAATTCTGTTTGGGCGGTTAAATTGGCCATAGTAAAAGGGATAGATATGGTGGAGATCGATTTAGCAATGACAAAAGACAGTGTATTGGTGTTGATGCACGATAAATTGATTGACCGAACGACAACGGGGAAAGGAAGAGCCGCCGACTACACTTGGGAGGAGCTTCAGCATTTTCGATTACGAGATGGTTTGGGGATTGCAACACAAATGTCTATCCCTCGGCTAGAGGACATTCTAGAACTGACAAAAGGGAAGACCTTGCTCAACCTTGATAAAGGGTATGACTATATACAGCTGGTGTATCCGATGTTAAAGAGCCGAAACATGTTGGACGAGGTACTGTTTAAAGGAGCGGCGCCTTATGAAAAGGTGCGTGACGATCTTGGAGCCATGTTAGATTCTATTCATTATATGCCGATTATTCATCTTGAAAGGGGAGAAGGTGTACAGGAGATTGCCAACTTCACCGCAGCAGCTAAGCCGTTTGGTTTTGAATTTACGGTAGGGGACGATGAGTCCAACATGATCGACTTTAAGATGTTGCGCAGCGCGGGCTATCAAGTTTGGGTAAATTCCTTGTGGCCAAAGCATAACGCTGGTCACCAAGATGATTTAGCATTGGAAAACAGTCGGATATACGATTGGTACCTCAATAATGGGGTCAATATCATTCAGACGGATCGACCTGAACTCCTGATCGATTACTTAAAAAGCAAGCGAGATAATATAAACTAGCCGTATGAAATCACTTTTATTGACACTGTGTCTATGGATTGGACTTGAACTGCATACTGCAGAACCTCTGCAGCAAACAAGTCTTTCGGCTGTCGATGTACAAGATACCTTACCCATGTGGTCCCCAGGATTTTTGGATATTCATCATATCAATACGGGAGAGGGCAACAGTACATGGTTAAAGTTACCTGATGGAACTACCGTGCTGCTGGATGCAGGGACGGTAGATAAGGAACAATTTGAGCGGACTAATTTTCCATTGAAAGCTACCTCTTCCCTTCCGGACCAAACGATGTCGGTGGCAGAACGGATTACTTGGTATATCGAAAAAATGAACGTCGGTATTCGTTCATCCGACACGCTCGATTATTTGATTGTCAGTCATTTCCACAGCGACCATTATGGGGCGGTGCCGGAACTGTTGGCGAAGCTCCCTGTCGGCACGCTGATTGATAGAGATTATCCCAAATATGATTTTCCCGCGGATCTCTCGAAGATTCTATCCGGCGATGAATATTTTGCAGATTATATGCGTGCTTCAAAAGAACTTCGGGTAGAGCAGCTGGTAGTAGGACAGCACGATCAAATTCGTTTAAAGATAGCACCTGAGCAGTATCCTTCCTTCCATATGCTAAATGTCAAGAACAATGCATCGATTTGGAATCCAAAAACACAAAAGGTCGATACGCTCTTCTCCGCCGAAGATATGCTTGCTTATTACAAAGGGAAATATAATGAGAATCCCCTGAGTATGGCATTTAAAATCTCGTATGGGCGCTTTGATTATTACAATGGAGCTGACAATACGGGGCTCCAAGACGGGCTGTTGCCGAATTGGTTTGATGTGGAATCGCCGATTGCCGCTGTAGTGGGTGAGGTGGATGCCATGGTGCTTGATCATCATGGAAATCGTGATGCTAACAATGCCACGTTACTGGGTACACTAAACCCTCGGGTCGTCGTGCAGCAGGTCTACAGTTCTGACCAACCAGGACAGGAGGTTTATTATCGCCTAAAGACGTTGGGAAATATCGGAGAACGATTGATCTATGCGACGAATATGCATCCAGAGACCGTTGCTACTTATGGACCATGGTTTCAAAAAGGTTATCAGTCCATGCAAGGACATGTAGTCATTCGGGTTTATCCACATGGAGATAGCTATCAGGTGTATGTATTGGATGAAGAAGACTTACATGTAAAGCAAAAATCGGCGCTATTATCGGCTCGATAAGAATAGCGCCCAGTAGGTGGCGGTTGAACTTGATTAGGACAGTTTTAAGTAAGACTCTTGTTAATACAAACTTAATGTTTTGTTTATGTGGTGTTTATGTTTTTTATGCGTAACTTGGTAAGTGTAAATTAAGTATGGTTCAGTAAAACAATATAGATGATGAAAAAGATAACGTACTTCTTCCAGCGCATTGTTTTCCGTTTGTTTTTAAACCAGTTTTCCTCTTTTTATTCTCCGCTTAGGTCTCAAAAAATCAAGCCTGCGTAATAGATAGATGGGGAATGTGAAATACGGATTCTTGTTAAAGATACGAATCAATAAATCCAAAACGATTCATGCATTTAACTAAGGAAGCCTTTGGCAATACATTTGTCTGGGGCGTTTCTACGGCTGCCTATCAAATAGAAGGAGCTCATGAGCACGATGGTAAAGGGCTTTCTATATGGGATGTGTTCGTGCAGAAAAAGAATAAAATATTCCAAAATCATACGGGAGATATCGCCTGTGATTTCTACAACCGTTATATTGAAGACCTTCGATTAATGCATCGGATGCATATTCGGCATTACCGCTTTTCCATATCCTGGAGCCGAATCATGCCATTAGGTACAGGAACCATCAATCAGGAAGGTGTCGATTTCTATAATCGTCTTATTGATCTTGCATTGGAGCTCGGTATTCAACCTTGGCTCACGCTCTACCATTGGGATTTACCACATGCTCTCGAGTTGCGCGGAGGCTGGGTGAATAGAGCGGTCAAAGACTGGTTTGGAGACTA
The DNA here is from genome assembly GCF_033955345.1 of Sphingobacterium bambusae. Taxonomy (NCBI): domain Bacteria; kingdom Pseudomonadati; phylum Bacteroidota; class Sphingobacteriia; order Sphingobacteriales; family Sphingobacteriaceae; genus Sphingobacterium; species Sphingobacterium bambusae. The sequence continues at coordinate 2,571,282 of NZ_CP138332.1, read as the reverse complement.
TGTAGGTCTTTGCGTCAAATATTTTGGCGATCGTGTCAAGCATTGGATGGTGCTTAATGAGCCTACGGTATTTAGCGCAGCGGGCTACTTCTTCGGTGTTCATGCACCTGGTAAAAAGGGCTTGGATAACTTTTTGGCCGTGGCGCATCATGCGGCTCTGTCGCAGGCGCATGGAGCACGTATTATTAAATCCCTACAGCAGGATAGTATGGTGGGAACAACCTTCTCCTGTTCACATGTCGAACCTTTCAGCAATCGTGAACGCGATATCATTGCCGCTAGAAAAGCGGATGTCTTACTGAATAGGCTTTTTATTGAGCCACTCTTGGGAATGGGCTATCCGACAAGTGAGATCAAGGTGCTGCGACGGATCGAAAAACATATCAAACAACATGATGAGGCCGATCTCAAGTTTGATATGGATTTCATAGGATTACAAAATTATACCCGGGAGATTATACGCTATGCCTTGTTCGTTCCTTTCTTGCAGGCGAAAATTGTAAGCGCCAAAGAGCGGAAAGTAGCCATGACGGCAATGAACTGGGAGGTGTATCCGGAGTCCATTTACCATATTTTGCAGAAATATAGTGCCTATTCTAATATTCCGCCGTTGATCATCACGGAAAATGGCGCGGCTTTTACCGATCAGGTTGTGGACGGCAAGGTGGACGATGTGCAAAGGCGCCAGTATCTACAGGATGCCTTGAGGCAGGTGCTTCGCGCAAAGCAAGAGGGGGTGGATGTCCGTGGGTACTTTGTTTGGACATTCTTGGATAACTTCGAATGGGCGGAGGGTTACTACCCCAGATTTGGATTGGTACACGTCGATTTCGAAACGCAAAAACGTATCGTGAAGTCATCCGGACAGTGGTATGCAAACTTCATCGCTCCCGCTTAGTGTAGTTTTATCGAGTTCCGGCCAAAGGGATAGGTCGGCTCGCCAAAACCTTGGAGACTTGCGTTTGGTTGGGCTGCGAGCTCGGCCTTAGCTGAGAAGGAGAGCTACTGTGAATGCTCTTCGTTGTCAAGAATGAGTAATTTGAAAAAGCCGGATCGCTGATCCTTAAACCCATCGAAATAGGTATTTCGAAAGAACAGCGTGCTGTCGGAAGCCCATCTGCTATCGACAATCGTACATAGGTCAAAATTTTCCTCCGTAAGGTGAAGGGGGATGTCCTCGTATTTTTGATAGCCGGTTTTGGTCTTTCGCTGAATGAAGTAGCTCGAGCATTCCTGCCCCGGAAACCATCCGTTCAGCCGAAATTTCGCACTTGGCGATTGGACGATGTAACTAGGGTTGCCGACAAGTTCTGGGCCAACCAAGCCATTTCGGAGATCCACGGCATAGTCGGAAGAGTGGCCTCCTTCAAAAACAAGAACATCCTCGGTTGGATAATAACGAACGAAGCCAATCTCCGTAAACTCAGGTTTTTCGCGGAACGTCAGCGAGTCGCCATTAGCAAAACGTACGAGATAAAGGCTTGCCCCATCGACTGCGGTATCGACGCTACTTAGTCCGTTGAGGTAGCTCGATGCGCCGAAGATGACACGCCCCATTAAACGTCGCTTCACCTCGTCCAAATTTTCTAGGTAAGGAAGGCTATCTTGAGGTTGCGTGCGTGTCTCCCTACCTTGGAAATAGCTCGCGGAATCTATTTTGGAAATGCGTATCCGGTTATTGCTGAAAAGGACACTGTCCGGTCGATTTGGTTCCACATGTGGAGAATCCAATAGAAGGCCTTCGTGACGTCGCACCGGGGCGCCACAAGATGTGATTAATAAAAGCATAGCCCACAGAAATGCTAGATTCTTCGTTTTTGTAAATAACTTAACACGGATATGCATGCAATTTTTACTAAATTTGATGAATTATCAACTGTGAAATTAACGATTTATGGTCAAACTAGCGCCTGTTTTTTTTCTTATTCTTTATGGTGCACCATGCTCCTTAAAAGTATGAAAGGGGTTTTTCAAGACCACATCGAAGGCGAGATAATGTACGCTAGATGGCGCATGTTGACCGATAAGATTGTGCATATATCCTACATCAAAAATCAGGTTTGCATCTTTTGGGGAATAGCTGTAGTATAACATAAATCGGCTTTCGTTGTAGCTGAAGCTCGACCATTCCTTGCTATCGTTAGCTTGTTTAATCGAAAATAGCTGCTCAGAACTCAGTATGAGCTTGTGCTCCTTTTCCGCATCAATAGTTGTCGACAACTGCATGCGCAAACGAGAACGGAGTTGTAGGGGTTCCGTCGTGTTGCCGAAATTAGGCTGAAAAAAACGTCTAATTTCCTGCCGTATGGTGGGCGTCAACGTAAATCGCTTTATCTTGATGGATCGGGAGAGCCTTGCGTACATACGGAACTCCTGCTGTAAGGAAGGTTCCTTCGTAGCAAAGGAATAGGTTTCCTCGTATTCCTGCTGCCGTCGATAGCTCAGCGCGAAGGACGTTTGCCAATGTTTTCGGAAAGGATGGTAAAACTCTTGGTTGAGCACCGAGATCGCAGGTTTGAAAAGTAGATTCGTGTTATCAGGGTTGCTCTTCCTGCCGAATCCTAAATAGCTCATGGATTGCCAAGTTTTTTCACGGTTTAAATCTTGCCTTGCCCCTATGGCAAACCAGGATGTCGTACGGCCGTCGCCAAGTCCTGGAGGGCTGATCTGCGCGTTGGCGTAAACGGTCATAAAAGTGATGATGAGTAGGGTAAAATTTAATTTTTGTATAATCATGAGCTGTTTTGTTGACACTACAAATGAAAGGCAAGAATTGGTAAACAATTAGGAAGTTTTGGCTGTTCGAAAATAAGAGGATAATAATTACTTTTGTTATGCTGATCAACAGCGCCATTATAAATAGAATAACTTCCATTACAGTATGTAAAACAGGGCAATATGAAAAATAGTAATGTAGAGCTTGATCCAAAAGAAACAGCTGAGCTTTTAACCGTTTTGGCCGATCGCTTCCATAAAAATATGTTGCGGCACCCAGATCTTCAGTGGGAAGATGTTAAGCAGCGACTGGAGCAGCACCCAGAAAAACTCGCCATCTTGTCCGAAATGGAGCGTACCGAAGGTGAGCCCGATGTTGTTGCGTTCGACTCGGTGAGCGGCGCATTTATTTTCTACGACTGCTCGCCCGAAAGCCCCAAAGGACGCCGTAGTATTTGCTACGACCGAAAAGCGCTAGACGCTAGAAAAGCCAATAAGCCGGAAAACTGTGCACTAGACATGGCGCAGGAGATTGGTATAGACATCTTGACGGAGGAGGAATATAGACAGCTTCAACAACTTGGAAATTTTGATCTGAAGACCTCCAGTTGGGTTGCGACGCCCCCAGAAATTAGGAAACATGGCGGCGCTATTTTCTGTGATCGCCGTTATGATCAGGTATTCACCTACCATAACGGTGCCGATTCCTATTACGGAGCCCGAGGGTTTCGTGGTTCTGTTAAGATTTGATCGCACTGACTTTGACAGTTTGAGAAAACACAGATTAAAGCCCCTTTAACTTGGGCTTTAATCTGTATAATAACTTAAGGGGGTACCTCCTAATTTGAATACCCTTTGGGGCGCAATTGCTGGTTTCAGTTAAAACTATCCGGTGCGTTGTGCTTTTCTCTACATTTTCGTTTTTCTGTTTTTGTTTTTTTTAATTTTTGTTTTATAAATTTGATTCCGTCGGATCATGAAACAAATACATCCCATAGAACAAGAAGAGCAACTGCTACGAAAGCTGAAGGACGATAATAGACGTGCCTTCGACAGCCTCTATAATCACTATAGCCCGCGTATCTATGGTCGTCTACTTCGACTCACCGGATCGGAGGATTTGTCAATAGAGTTGCTGCAGGAAACATTCATCATTCTTTGGGATAACCGTCATCGTATAAATCCGGATCAATGTTTTAGAGGTTGGATTTACAAAGTTGCAGAAAACTGTGTTTACCAATATTACCGTAAGTTGGCTCGTACAGCCAAGCTACAGCAACATATTGCACAAATTTTCGAAGAAGGCTACCTGCATACTGAAGAAAACATGATACTAAAAGAAAGTTTGGCGCTCTTAAAAGAGGCGGTAGCGCTCTTGCCCGAAAAACGACGCAAGGTCTTTGAGCTGTGTCGAATAAAAGGGCTTCGCTACGAGGAAGCGGCTAAAATGTTGGAAATCTCTAGTTCCACCGTTAGTAACCATTTGGTGAAAGCGACGGCCTTCGTCAAGGAATATGTATCCAAATCCCAAGGACGGACACTCGTGAAGTTGATCGCCTTGCTGATGCTTGACTAAAATTTAAAAATATTTTCTTTCAGAGTAGTGTGTTATTGTCGCTGAAGCATATTGGAATAAATGGCCGATATGGAAAGCGAACAACGACTACATGTGCTTTTTTGCAAATTTCTCGATAAGAATTGTAGCGCATGCGAGCTGCAAGAGCTATTCTGTGCCTTCGATTCCGCAGATGAATCGGAGTTAAGGACGCTTATCGCTGTAGAATTGGAACGGGTTGAAAATGAGTGTGATCACTTGTCTGCTCTGCAGCTTACACGTTTGATGCAGGTGAACGATACGCTACATCAACAGATGAAGAAAACGTATAGCCCTAAACGGTTGCTTGCAGTTGCAGCAACCGTCTGCCTATTTGCTTTTTTAGGGCTCGCAGTGTATCGCTATACCAATGATCGTCCTAAAGAGCTCGTGTCCATACCTGTTTCATCTCCCTACGGGGATGATGTCATGCCCCCATCCAATAAAGCTGTCCTCCGCACATCGGAAGGTAAAACCATTGTTTTGTCGGCTCATGAAAATGGAATTGCCTCAGGAGACGAGGCTATTCACTATGAGGACGGAGAGGAGCTACTGACCCTAAAAGATATACAACAACTAACACTTGAGACAGCAAAAGCGGCTCATTATCAGGCGCAGCTTCCGGATGGCACACGTGTGTGGCTCAATGCCTCCTCATCGATATCTTATCCGTCGAAATTCGAGGATAATGAACGCTTAGTAACGGTGCAAGGAGAACTGTTTCTTGATGTTTCTAAAGACCCGACAAAACCTTTCGTAGTGCAAGTAGGACGGCAACGTGTCGAAGTTTTGGGAACGAGCTTCAACGTGAATAGTTACGCGGATGACGGACGATATTACATTACACTCAATAGTGGGCAGATTAATATAAGCCCATGTCCATCATGTAAACAGACGAAACTATCGCCTGGGCAACAGGCGATAATTACCGCTGATTCACATGTAATGGTTAAGCAGGTCAATAGCGTGGAGGTCTCTTCGTGGAAATCGGGGGTCTATTTTGTGGATAACCAAACGCTGTTGGAGTTTGGGAGACAGATATCACGCTGGTATGATGTCGAAGTCGACATGGGCGCTTTTAAAGATGTGCGCCTCTCAGCCATGGTTCGACGCGATGCAAAACTATCATCTGTCCTGCAGGCTATCGAATGGAAAACAGGGATTAAATTCAAAATTGAAGAAAGGAGGGTAAGTACTATAGATTAATACTAAAATGAAATTATGTATACTGTTGATCGAGGAATAACTCTCGTTATGTTGCTAACTACTAGAGAAGTTTCGATCTACAGAAAATTAACTAACCGAGTTTATAACCAAAACAATACCGAGCACAGGGCGACCTAATTATGTATCCTTCGAGGAACAGGTCCTGTAGCAATCTGTATTGTAAAAACTATCAACTATTAATGAAAATTACACGAAAACGATATGTTGGCATACGTAGTTTTACCAATAGAAGGGTCAGGGGCTCAGTGAGGCTGATTGGCTTGTTCTATCTACTCTTCATAATGGGGTCTGTTGCTATTGCCAATGCGCAACGTATAAGTCTAAGTATTTCCAATACCTCTTTGAAGCAGATAATGTTGGCGATAACACAGCAAACAGGTTTTTCTTTCGTTTATGAGGATCGGGATATTATGGATATCAAACCCATGACTCTACATGTAAGTAATCGACCACTGGATGCAGTGTTAGAGCTCCTTTTTCGTGAAACGGATTTGGAATGTTTGATCCAAAATAAGGCGATAATTGTTCGCCGTACAAAAGCTGTACAACAAACCCAGCAAAGTTTTGTTTCTGGGAAGATTACGGATAATGACGGGAAGAGCCTACAAGGTGTTTCTGTTCAAGTAAAACAAAGGGGAATACAAGTTGCTTCGGGAAGAGACGGAGCTTATCGTATCATGGCGAGCCCCGGAGATACACTCGTTTTTACAAATATTGGATATGTACGACAGGAGCGTATTTTGAAAACAGAAGCGACAGTCAACATTACATTGATTGCGGAAATGGGATTGATAGAGGAGGTCGAGGTGGTTTCTGTGGGATATGGAGAGCAGTCCAGGCGCTTGGTAACCAGTTCGATTTCAAGCGTAAAAGGGACTCAGATTCAAAATAGACCCGGAGCGACAATAGAAAGTTTGCTTCAAGGTCTGGCTCCGGGAGTATTGGTACAGAACAACAGTGGTATGCCGGGCGGTGCTAGCAATATTCAGGTACGCGGTCTTGCAGCAATGTCTCGAGAGGCTAATTCCAATGTGATAAGCATGCCCTTATTTGTGATTGACGGTGTGCCTATGGAGCAGGACAATTTTAATCCATCGGATCCCACACAACAGTTGACGAGCATATTGGCGGGTATAAATCCGTATGACGTGGAGTCGATTGACATCCTGAAGGATGCCGCTTCTACGGCCATTTATGGTTCTCGCGGTGCAAACGGTGTCATTTTGATCAAGACAAAGCGCGGAAATATCGGGAAACCGATCGTATCGCTAAATACCATGTATGGAACCTCCTATTTTCCTGCTTTACGGCCAACGCTAGGTGGAAATGCAGAGAGAAATGCGAAAATAGCACTGTGGCAAGAGTATATCAATGTGCGTGACTTTGGAGGTGAGCAGCTTCCTGATATGCCAATTGAATTAACAGATAGCTTGAACCCATTTTACAACAATTCCACAGATTGGCAGCGTCAATTCATTCGTAATGCGACATTTAAAGATGTCAATTTGGGCATTCGGGGAGGAACCGAAAATGCAAATTATCGGGTAGGCGCAACCTATTATGATGAAGGCGGAATCATTTTAGGCTCAGGGTTCAAGCGATATGGATTGAGCTATTATGGGCAGTTTATTCCTGTAAAGAAGTTTAACATTGTGGCCAGTGCAAATATAAATCAAACAGACGCAAGTCGGCGACGGGGCGGCGAATTCAATCAGGCTACCATTGGCAATCAATTTACCTCATCGCTTAATCCAGCTCCAAGCGATGGTTTGTTTCAGGAGTATGTCGATGCTTTTGGAAGATCGGTAAATACCAATCTCAATAGACAGATCATCTCCCGCATAGAGATGGCTTATGACGTATTGCCCTTTCTTAATTTAAGTACTCGTGGATCGGCAATCTACTCTTTTGGAAGACAGAACATCTTCAATCCATCCAGTATCAACAATGATATGCGCCCTTCTGCAAGCTATTTTTCATCAGAAGCATTGACCCTGATGAGCGAAAGCATGATTCGGTATAATCAAACGTTTGGAGGAGTACATACATTTAATGTCGTCGTAGGGAACACCATTAATACCAATGAGACCAACAGCATCTTAGGGAGTGGTACAGGTGGCCCGTCGGATAACCAGCAGGTAATTCGAGGCTACCCTCAAGCCAATATCCGTTTGGGAACGGATAATTTCACGTATGGTCTGTTGAGCTATTATGGAAGACTTGTCTATGATTTTAAAAGTAAATATGTGCTGAATGCAACATGGCGTGCAGATGGTTCGTCCAAGTTTGGTAGGGATAATCGTTGGGGGTATTTCCCCTCTTTATCTGCAGCTTGGCTATTCTCAGAGGAATCTTTTGTTAAAAAGACTATGGGGGACTGGCTATATCTCGGTAAGCTAAGAGGAAGTTGGGGGCGCGTAGGTCAGCAGTATGAGGACAATTATCTTGCATTTGGCCGCTACAATACAACAGGGACATATAACGGCTTACCCATTGTTGCTCCTAATTATGGAGGGGGAAACGGTATACCCTTACCCAATTTGGGTTGGGAATCTTCGACCTCTTACGGAGTAGGACTGGACCTGGATCTTTTCAACGGACGCGTTACCAGCACGGTAGATTACTACTATCGGTCTAATGAAGATTATCTGTTTGAGCAGCCCTTGTCAAGCACATCAGGTTATCGCGGAATTTATATCAACGGCGGTGCTATTGAAAATACCGGGGTCGAATTTTCAGCTACGGCTTATGTCTTTCCTATGGACAAAAAATTTCAATACAATATCACCTTCATGGCCTCAAGAAATAATAACAAAGTCTTAAGGTTGCCGGATTTAGGGAGAAGTATGCAGCGATCCGGTGGAGGATCCCCGGCTCCTTACTTGATGGTTGGCCGACCATTGAATGGATTTTATCTCTTTGAGTATTTAGGCGTCTATCCGACAGATGCTGATGTGCCGGTTAATCCTTATACCGGAACTAACGTAAACCCATTGTTTTTTGGCGGTAGGTACCGTGGCGGTGATATTTGGTTGAAGGATCAGAATGGAGACTATCAGATCGATCTTCGAGAAAATAGTGCTGATTTGGTTTATATGGGAGACCCTAATCCTAAACTAACCGGTAGCCTAAATCAAACATTTCGGTGGCAGATGGCGGGAAACTCGGCCATTCAGTTGGATGCGTTGTTTGTCTATTCTTTTGGAGGAAAAGTATACAACCGTGCTTTGGCCAACCGAATGCAAGATGCCAGTTGGGCCGGAGGGGGGAATGTGAACTATCCATTCTTCCAAGATAACTTCCCTGATCTTGCCGGCTTGGATATTTGGACGCCGGATAATACCAATGCTCGTTATCCCACACTAAATGCTTGGAGATCGAAACTTACAAGTTACGATTTTGTAGGTAACTATGCTGTGCCAAGTTCGCTGTTCTTGGAAGATGGAAGCTTTATACGCTTACGTACACTTCGCTTCGGATATGAATTTCCTCAGCCTTTTTTGGATAAGTTTGGCGGTAGAAGATTAACGGCTTACATCGCTGTAGACAACTTATTCCACCTAAGCAAATACAGTGGGATGGATCCTGAGAATGTTGATTTTTTTGGGATAGATCAAGGAAACGGCTATCCTTTACCGCGTAGATTTAATTTCGGTTTGAGTTTTGAACTTTAGAAAAAAGAGGTATGAAAGTATTAAAATTATGTCGTTACGTAGCGATTTCTTTAGCCGCACTGTTTATGGCTAATTGCACGAGTATTCTTGACCAGCCCATCATACAGACACCCGTAGCGGGGAACGCCTGGCAGACGCCAATGGACGTCAACCAAGGCGTTGCGGGAGCATACGATTTGCTGCGTACCGCATTGCCGAACAAATTGTTTATGTTCGGCGAAGCCCGTTCCGGAATTTATCAGCTCGCAACCTCAAATAATGTCCGCCCATATTCGTTGGTACAAAATAACTCACGTACCGAACTATTGGGAGGGGGCACGGACTGGACGGACTTTTACCGGGTGATTGCTCAGGCCAATTTGATACTGGAAATGGCGGGTACGATATCGGGATATGGTACCGGAGAATTTGAACGTTATACCGGCGAGGCCGCATTTATCAGGGCCTTAACCTATTTTACTTTGGCGAGGATGTTTGGGGATGTGCCTTTGCAATTGCAAGGTATTCAGCAAGATGCCATAGCCAGAACGAGTCAACAGCAAATATTTGAACAGATTATAGACGATTTAGATTATGCTATCTCTAATTTGGCCGTTGAATATGCTACAGGTGACCGCGCCGTCCGTGCAACCCGTGGATCTGCGCAGGCGATCAAAGCACATGTCTTGGCTTGGCTACATCGCTATGAGGAAGCAGAGCAGTTGTGCAGTGAGGTGATTGACAACGGTCAATATCAAATGGTAACGGATTCTGCTTCTTTGATTAGCGTCTTTGTTGGGAAATCAAGGGAAGGGATTTTTGAACTAAATTTTAGCTCCGATCAAGCGGAATTGAGAATCAACCAGTTCTATCAACACTTTTTGGGACGGCCTTGGTATAGGGATGTAAGTGATGGAGGCGGAGGCTCTGAAAACTATCTGTTGATACCGCGGCCGGCTATCAAAACGCAACTTTTCCCGACTGGACAGCGGGATATTCGCCGTGGGGTATGGTACATTGAAAGCACCTGGAACAGCGATATCCCATTTTTAGGAAAGTACCGTACACTGCAGGGAGGCTCCGCAGATACCTTATCCCAAAACATAAACGAGTCAAATATTATCATTACACGACTACCTGATATTATCTTGTTGCGAGCGGAATCATTGGCAGAGTTAAACCGAAATTCCGAAGCGGCAATGGAACTGAATAAAGTACGCATGCGGGCCATGAGGCCAATATATGCGGGCGATGGCAATATCCGGGATACGATCTTACTGGAGCGAAGGGTCGAACTCATCGGCGAAGGGCATTTCTTTTTCGATTTAGTTCGCACAAGGCAGATGCCTCGCTATCATCCAAGCATTACCACGACGGATTGGTACGAAAATTTCAGTTGGTCTCTTCCCATACATCCAAATGTCCTCGCGAGGAGCAATAATCTAATCGAGAATTATCCCATATGGTTTTAGTAATAAAAAATGAAAGAAATCTTATGAAAACAATTTATAGAATTACGTGCTTCACGATCGGGCTGGTTGTGGCATGGGTTACTATCGTAAGCTGCTCAAAACAGGACGAATATTACCTGGATGGCGGCTTGGCCGCTCAATCAGAAGCTGAAAAAAACCTTTTGTTGTACGACTTTTTATCTTTAAAAAATCAAGATCGGGGTGATTTTGATTCCTTGTTAAGGATTATCGATCTGACAAACAGCCAAGCATTAATCAATCAGTCGGGCATAACTTTTTTTGCGGCAAAAAATCTGAGTATTAGGCACTTTCAAAAATCATTCCCTGGATTTACGGAGGCCTTAGACCCACCAAGGACATTGGCTAACATCCCTCTTGATACCCTTCAACTTTTTTTAAACATGTGGGTTTTTCCACAGACGGATATCGAGTTGCAGGATTCGTACCAAAGGAGCAGACAGACCGTTCAAAATGCTAATGGTGAAGCTATTTTTATAGATGGGCTTCGAGGAGATTTTCTGCGAGGGCTCGAAAGTCAAGGAGAAGATGGATTTGTAAGGGGGATAGGAGCGCTTTATATACAGTATGTAAAGCTACGAGCAAATTATCCAAACCTTACAGCTGACCTTAGAGCAGAGATGCAAACCCATAACTTAATAACAAGGAACGCCAGGCTACATGTTTTACGATCGAACGTGAACTTTGCAGGCTCCTATAATTTTAACCCTAATTAAGCATAGAAATTATGATTTTAAAACTGAAATATTTAGGGATCTTATACGCATTTTTTCTTTGTGTTGCTTGTTCAAAAATGGACACCTCAGGTTTTTTAAGCGACGGTGCACAATACGACACTCGGCAGGCTGTAATTCCCGTTGGTGGAGCAAGGTGGCGAGGTCCAGTGCTCAACACAGATGGCTCATCTTTACCAATTCACGCTTCAATCGCGGCAATACGCGATGAAAACGGTAACGACGCGATGTCCAAATTTAATTATGAAGTTGAGGTTTCGCTTTGGGATAGTGTATTCACTGGTGGAGAGCAATCTTTGGATGAGATAAACCGCAAACGGCGTATTGTTGCTCGTCCTGTCCTCGATATTAATCCGCTCAATGGACAATTGATTTTCTACACCGAAGCGGATACAGCAAGAACTCCTTTAGGTAGGTATACGGTCGATATCCTTGTTAAAAATTCAAGCCGAGAAATCCGAATCGATTCGGCCTTGGTACTTACTTTGCAAGCGAGTTCGGGAGTCTCTTTGCAGCAGTCGCCCTATCGATTGGGATTTACGTCAGCTGCATATGTGGTACGTCGCACTGGGGATGGAAATCGAATAACCTTTAGGTACTTTAATAATGAAACTCCGCTTCGTGTATCTGATATGATTTTTTACCCGATAAATAACTTGGGATATGTGTCCAATTCGTTTTTAGATATTCCGCAATATATGGCAGAAAATTTTGCTTTTTCGGCGGATGGAACCTCCGCTACTATAGATGTGAATAGCTTCCCTTTTCCTTTAACAGGATCAAGACATATCTTGCATTATGCAGGTGGGGTGGGAGGAACGTCCCCAATAGGAGGGACTTCATCTTACTTCGGCTATCTCTTTGCTTTTTATAAGGCAGGAAGTTATGAGATTGACATCAATTTGACTTCACCTTAGTCGTTTCAATCATTTTTGGAGGCATCATATTTTCTGGGAGGGAATCCTCCTAGAAAATTGCTCTTTCCAATCTCGTTGTTCTTACACTTTTAATAAATATAGAGTCTCTCCAGAGCAATATGGAAATGCCAATGCTGTGTGTAACCCCCGAACATTTGTGACCGTTCATTAGCCAATCTTCCCGCTCGACCTTCCTTCCACAAAGCCAGATTTCAATGATAAATAGATTCTAGGTTTATACAACGTTTTCGTGACTGATGCAAACGATTGATTTCGGTTATTTTTTTTTTTGTTCTGCTGTAGTTTCTAGCATTGCCTTAAAGCTATAATACTAATCAGACAAGAATGAACCGAATTTACGCAACATCAAAATCATGTTGGCCGCGTTTTAAAATGGCGCTGCTATTTCCGATTTTATTTTTTTACTTGAAGGGCAGTTTGGCGGCGAACCTGATACCTGCGCCGACTGAGAAACACGTTCCAAGTAATCAGCATACCGTTACAGGAAAGGTTGTTGGAAAGGATGGTTCTCCAATAGTTGGGGCGACCATTACAGAAAAAGGGACTAAAAATGCGACGACCACGGATCGTGGAGGGAGCTTTTCGCTCCTCGTCTCCGGTCAAGCGGCCTCGCTGACTGTTACAAGTGTGGGCTACCTCACGCAAGATGTGAGTAGTTCTCAGGCAACACATATCATCTTAGAAAATGCAGACGGGACTTTGGAAGAAGTTGTCGTGGTAGGCTTTGGAACACAGAAAAAGTCTAATTTGACAAGCGCGGTTTCACAGATTGACAAAGAAGTCCTGCAAAACAGACCCTCACCCACCGTTGCTAATATGTTGCAGGGTGCTTCTCCAGGATTGGTCGTCACCCGGAGTTCAGGACGTCCAGGCGCACAAGGTCTCGGCATACAGGTACGTGGGGCAACTTCGGCCAACGGTAATGTGGATCCGCTCATTGTCATCGACGGCGTGGTAAGTGCCACGTCTACCTTTACAGCTTTAAACCCGAATGATATTGAGAATATCTCGGTGTTAAAGGATGGCGGTGCGACAGCAATTTATGGTGCCCAGTCTGCCGGGGGCGTACTGTTGGTAACAACTAAAAAGGGACAAAAAGGACCGGCAAGAATTGCCGTTTTAAGCAATGTAGCTTCACAGCGGCCGGGGAATATTCCCGAGAGGCTCTCGCTCATTGATGAGATGAACTACATGAATCTGGCCCGTGCCAATGCTGGTTTAGCGCCAGAATACAATGAGGAAGATTTACTTTATGCCGTGAATGGGCCAACTTTTGTGCTGGGTGATAACGGTCTTTGGCGCACCTATAACCAAGAAAATCTTATCGATCAGGTCGTGAGAGATGCTTACGGGCTTTATAACAACAACCTACAGATTTCTGGCGGCAGCGATAACATCAGTTATTTGACGTCCGTCGGAAACATGAGTCAAGCCGGGATGTTTAAAGTAGGCGACGATCGTTTCTCTAGGTGGAACGCGCGAGCGAATATCTCCGCCCAGGTAAATAAGTATTTTAAAGTCGATTTGGCGAGCTCCTACATTAATGAAGCAACCGACAACCCTCAAGACGGAGGATGGGGTATCGAAGGAGGTGGGAACTCTTTGTTGAGGCAATTCTTCTCCTCGCGCATGCGTTTTCCGATTTTTAACGAAGACGGTACATACTATAGGAGCGGTTCGTCGTCAGCATACGGCTATGCGCTTTTGGAAGATGGAGGTTTCAATCGTGATCGAAAGAGCAACTACATGAATACGGTTACTGCAACCTTGAATAACGTAATCAAGGGCTTTGAATTGAAGGCGATCTACGGGAGAGAGAACTTGATTTATGAAAATAGAAACTTCAGGCGTACAGTAACTTTCTATTCTGGGCCAGAAGCCTCTTCGGCAAGTCAACTCAATAACCCTAACAACTACAGTGTTACAAACCATAACACTTTGCGGCAGAATTTTCAGGCTATTGCAGATTATGACTACACGTTGGCTGACAAGCATACTTTTCATTTAATGGGTGGATACCAGTTCATACATTACTACTACAATAGAGTCAATGCGACGACCAGCAATCTATATGTGAACGATAGTCCAAGTTTAAATTTCACGGCAAATCCAGCGAATAAATCCAATTTGCAGTTTGCTGAAGAGTCTAAAATGCAATCCTACTTCGGACGCTTTAACTATAATTTTGACGGCAAATATCTCTTTGAAGCTACTATCCGTGGCGATGAAAGCTCCCAATTGACGCGTGGAAATCGGATGAAGGTGTTTCCTTCATTTTCTGCTGGCTGGAACATAGCTTCCGAAAATTGGTTCTCCGGACTTTCATCAATTATCACGGAGCTTAAACCTAGATTATCTTGGGGGAAAGTCGGGTCGCAGATAGGCATAGGCTACTACGATTTTATCGATCAGCTCGCGTCCAATACAAACGTGGTTTTAAACGATACACGCCAAGCCTATGTGTATCGTGCTCGGTTGACGGCGCCAAGTCTTACTTGGGAAACCGTGGAAACGCGAAACATAGGTCTTGATTTCGGCATGTTCAACAGGAAATTAACTGGAGCTTTCGAGTACTACAATAAATACAACAATAATATGTTGGTCACGGTAAGTCTACCGGAGACCGTAGGCGTAAACATTCCAAAATCCAACGAAGGCCGATTGAAAACTTGGGGATGGGAGGCGGCGTTGACGTATAGTGACAAAATTGGCGAAGACTTCAATTACCGTGTATCCGCTAATATTGCAGATAACCAAAACCGATTGATCCGATATGGCGGTGCTAACGATGTCATTAATTCTGGAGTCAATGGATTGGTGGAAGGCTACGCGTTGAATTCAATCTGGGGATATAAAACAGACGGATATTTTCAGACAGAAGCGGATCTGCAACAAGCTCCGAGTTACCAGCGTATACTTAATGTCGCAGGTGTACCCGGCTTGGGTGATGTGCGTTATGTGGATTTGGACGGCGACGGCGAGATTAGTCCTGGTGGAAACCGACTAGGAGATACCGGTGATCTAGTATACTTAGGCGATATTAACCCGAGATATCAATACGGCTTCAATCTGAATCTAAACTATAAAGATTTTGACTTTAGTGTTTTTGTGCAAGGTATTGCAAAAAGAAAATTTAAGCCTAGCAACGAATTGATCCAACCGGCTTTGTTTTCCTACTATTTGCCGATGAGTTTCCAAATGGACTATTGGACACCAGAGAATACCAATGCCGCTTTCCCACGACCATTCCTGTCGGGAAACCAGAATTTCCAAAACTCCGACAAATGGTTTCTAAATGGAGCCTATGCGCGGCTGAAGAATATTCAGCTTGGTTACACCCTTCGGAAAGAACGTATCCCAGCCCTGCCATTCTCCAGAGTTCGGTTTTACGCGTCTGGTGAGGACCTGTTGACCGTGTCTAGTCTCGGCGTATTCAAGGGTATTATCGATCCCGAAATGCGTCCAGAGGCAAATTCGATATCCCCTTATCCTTTTTCTACGACGATCTCTTTCGGCTTAAACCTAGATTTTTAATTCCTACCTGTTATGAAGATATTATTAAATTATACCTTATTTAGCCTACTTTTTTTTGGCCTGTTTGTTTCTTGTGATGTTGATCTTACACCAGAAACGACCATTAGTGACGATAACTTCTGGAATACAACTGCGGATCTTCGACTAGCGGCTAATTACTTTTACACGACGCTTCCAGGACTAACCGCTAACGAGGTTGCCGAAGATACTTGGTCAACAGACGCTTACCCAGGGTTGAACGGAAATACCATCAGCGATGGCTCTCGTGTTGCGCCCACAACAGACACGGTATACAACTATTACCGGATATACCAAGCGAACAATCTTATTGCCAATGCTCCGCTCGTTTTGGCAAACGGTGCAAACGAGCAACAAGTAAATTGGTACGTTGGCGAGGCTCGGTTTTTCCGAGCGATGTATTATTTCGAGAAATTACGCGCATATGGCGGTGTTCCCTTGATTACGAGGCCGCTGGAAGTAAACGATCCGGAAATATATGCGGGAAGAGCCAGTAGAGATGAGGTGTTGCAGTTGATCTATGAAGACTTGGATTTTGCTATTCAATCGCTTCGTACTCCGGATCAGTTGGTCTCCTCAGGCGAGTATGGACGTATTTCGAATACCGCTGCAATGGCTTTTAAATCACGTGTGGCACTCTTCGAAGGGACGAGGGCAAAATACCACGGTTATGGAGACTACAGCAGACATTTGACCTTAGCCAAGGAAGCCGCGGAAGCGGTGATATCTTCGGGCGCACACAGTCTTTTTAGCCAAGAACGTACAGGCGTACAGGGCGAAAGGCTTAACGATGCTTATTTTAACCTTTTTCAACAGGCGGGTGAGGGTAGAAGTAACCGGGAAAATATCATTGTTCGTGTGTATGGTGTTAACCGTGAGAATAGTATTTCCAGTACTCCGGTACAACGTTATTTGGAGGGGAATACCGTTTTGCCAACGCAAAATTTCGTGGAAAGTTATCTAATGGCCGATGGGTTGCCGATAACACAGTCTCCTTTATATCAAGAGCCCGATGCAACTACAACACACGCTTCCTACTTTAATAAAAAGGATCCTCGTATGGCCTTTACCATTTTCAAACGCGGCGATGAATTTATCACAAGTGGAAACTATACCATCCCCAATCCCTCTACACAAGGCACCGGCTTTGGGCTAAGGAAATATGCGAACAAGGAATTTTGGAATATCCAAGCATCTTTTATTGACCGCCCCGTTTTGCGCTATGCGGAGGTCCTGCTGAACTATGCCGAGGCTATATTTGAACTAAATGGTTCCATCACGGATATAGAACTAAACCGCTCCATTAATCTGCTGCGAGCTCGTCTTCCTCAAGTTAATATCGGCACAACAACCAACCCTAATTTTGCGAACATGCCGGCTTTGACAAATACCTTTGTTAATGAAAACGGATTGGATATGCTGACCGAGATCCGACGTGAGCGGCACGTTGAATTGGCCTTTGAAGGATTCCGCTATTGGGATCTTATCCGCTGGAAAACGGCGGAAATAGAACTGCCAAAGACCATACTTGGAAGTTATTTCTTTAATGAATATACCAGCAGTCCGACGTTGCGCTGGTCTGCTTCCACCAATGTAAATGAAAGGAATTACATCATACTACAACCTTCAACGTTGCGTAGGTTCGATCCTAGGAAGGATTATTTATGGCCTTTGCCAACCGATGAGATAGCAAAAAATCCGACCGTTTTGGAACAAAATCCTGGGTGGGATTAAAGCAGATCAAGAAGGAATGCGGCCTATTCATAATCGCCGCATTCCTTCTTGCTATAAGATAGCTGTAGCAGCAACCGAAGAATAAACCAAGCGTTATAGCGCAAAAATAACCTTTAGAATAGCCATTCGTCCGCGCAACTCATAGTTGTTTTGCGACTGTTGGTTCGATGATATACTGTAGGTTTGGAAAGTCTTGATATTGCCCAAATTGCTCAGTTGTAGCTCGACATCCGTCTTCCACTTCAAGATACGGTAGCGTGCAAAGGCATCCACAAAGAAGTAATTGAGGTCGCGTTGGACAGATTGACGCGTGTAGAGGTGCCTTCCACTGATACGGACATGAGCTCCCTTAAATGGATAAAAAGGAATGCTGATGTGCTGCGTAGCAGAAAAGATGCTGTTTTCAAAACCTGGGAAATCACGCTGCTTCGATACCGACCATTGCAAACTCCCCTGATAAGCAAAGTCAATGCGTTTCCATAGCTTGATGGTCATTTGCGGATCCAAGCCATAGCTTACATTCTGGAAGGGAAGCAACGAGCCATTAAAAAGTTGCTGAAACTCTGTGTAGGCCCAGTTCGTCTTCAGTTTGACGGTTCCCTTCAAGGGCATTACATACTTGTCGGCCCCCAACTGTGCGCTAATCGTATGCACATTGTTGGGCATGGGAAGTAAAATAGTTTGGGAGATGTCATTACTGATGACCTGAGACAACATGGCTTCCCGTTGTTGTCTGCTATAATTTAAACCGATGTTGGAAAATAACATGTCGAATGTTCGGTTTAGTCGATAGTTGAAGGCGAGGGTATGTGTGTTGCTTTCATTGATTTCTGCGGTGTTTTGCGATAGCGAACGGTAGTTGCGGATAATGACACCGCGATACACATCTTGGATATTTCCGAAATTGTTCGAGAAATTGTAGCTAAAGTCCAGCTCGTCCTCACGCCAAGCACGGTATTTCAAGCGAAAGTGTGGCATAAAAAGCCAGCGGTTTTGCGCTTCATCGAGCTCATAATTGGCGTCCTCGTAGGAGGTGCGCTGGAATCCGAAAGGAAGCAAAAGCGAGGTCTCTAGGCGTTTGTTTTTCCATCCATATTCGGCGTTGCCCATATATTGCCCCCGTTGCCAGTTCATGTTGTTGATGCTGGAGTCGAGCGCCGCCAGACTGATAAGGCCCGCTTGGTCGATCTCGATGCTTGAACTCAGCTGTTGGTTTTCTAGGCTGACGTTGAACCCATAATATTGGCTGATCTTCCCTTTAGGTAAGCGGTATCCAGAGGAAATCCGCGTGAAGAAGTTGGGGACATCCAAGCGCTGAATCGTTTCCTGATAAGCTTGGCCGTTATGCAGTATATGAGGGAATATTCCGGGCTGCAAATACATGGATTGTGGTTTTGATCCGTAATTGAGAAACCAGTTTAGTTGTATGACTTTTCCATTTGCTAATGCTGGCACATATTCCAGTTGGTTGGATAATCCGCGGATCTTGTGCTGGCGGTTGACGCCGATTCCCTGCTCATTGCTGCGTATGGAGGCCCAGTCGTTTTCTTTTTCATACTCCAAGGACAAGGCGTTGCTGATATATTTCTTATCTACATTTTTATTAGCCGACAGGCGGATGGCTGCAAGAAACTCCTCCAATTCGCTTTGCTGTGTTTCGTAAAAGGAAACGGTTTCTGTTGCTGTTATAAAATCGCTTTGTCCGCTAAAGTTTTGGTGACTCCGGTTATAGAGTGCTTGTATATTGGATTTCAACTGCCAATTCCGCTTGAGATTTAAGAGGTTATTGGTATTGATGGCGCCACTATTGTTAAAGAAATAGTGTTGCTTGGCCAAAGGAGGCGCGCCCACTGTGCCTAAAGATAGCAAATTGTTGATTGGCATCGTTCCCAGACGTGCCAGCGTGTTGTCCCGACTGTAACCGATCAGCTCGTTACTCAGGTCAATGCCACTGTTGTTGCCATTTAATACGTTCAGCATTTTATATTTCTTGTTGAACAATATGCTGTTCAGCTCGCTGTCGTATTGTTTGGGAAGCCCTACGCCAATTTTCGCTTCTGCGGTAAGCTTCAGCTTCGCGTCGTCTTTGATCACCAAGTTGAGGGCTACCTGATCGGTAAATCGTTTGTTTTTGAGCACCTTGAGGTGCTCGTGATTATTGAGTACCTGTATGTCCTTCACCATTCTATGCGGAATGGTGCGTGTACCCAAGGCATAGCGATCATCTAAAAGGTCATCGCCATCGATGTAGAAATTTGAAATCTCCTTTCCCTGATATTTTATACGACCTGATTCGGATACTTCCATACCCGGGAGCCTTTTGATAACATCGCCTATACTTCGATCCTCTTCTTGCGCAAACTGCCCCACATCATAGGCCAACGTATCGCCCAATCGGCGAATCATTGGCTTGCTCTTTACCTCCACATCTTCCAATATGATCGCTTGCTCTTCTAAGCTTATCACAAAGTTCGCTGCAATATCTTGTAATGGAATACTGTATTTTTTATAACCTAAATGGTTCACCTCCAAGGTATGGATAGCACGATCTCTCGAAAAAGGAATATGAAAAGCGCCTTGGGCATCCGTGCTCTTAAAAGCGACAATCTTCTTGTCTGCAGATTTGATGCTGATGCTTGCCGAGGGGATAGCACGACCTGTTTTTCCGTCGATGAGCCGTCCAGAAATGGTGCCCTGTTGTGCAAAACAGATTGCACAGCAGAACGTCCAGATAAAGATTAGATAGAAGCGCAACAGTCTATGGAATTAATTCGATTGGATTATTTGTAGTTCGTGATGGCGAGTAGTTGTCTGCGTTCTTGATATTGACGGACTTGATGCGGCTGGCATCCATGGCTGGCGCCGAGCCTCCGCCTCCAGCAGCATTCGTTCCTTGCACCGAAATGGTAGCCCTAGCGCTGCCCCCCGCAGAAGAAGCAGGAACACCCGAAGTGATGATCCTACCTTTCGCCTCCATGTAGGCCTGTGGGTTTGCTTTAAAGGCTTCTTGTAATTTATTAATTTCCTTTCGGTTTGTTTGCTTTGCATTTTCTGGGGCTGCAATGGCTATCGCGCTGTTCTCTAGTTTGTCAAAACCGGAATACGTCCATTGGACTTCTTTTTTTGCATCGCTGACTTCCAATATTAGCCCCGGCAAGCCACGAAGTTTCCAAGGGCCTGCAGAAAATGGGAGCTCGCTCGTAAACCACGCGTTGTACGCTCGACCCTTGAAAGTTGCTGTTGCTTGTTGACAATTATAGCCACCAATTGTTTTGGTTTCCTCACCGATGCTCCAATCGAGCGCGGGAGACTCTTCCTCTAGCACAAAGTTGTCTCCAGCAACGGTAACAATTTCCGAGAGTTTCTCTCCCTCGAACAAATATGACTCTGGTATTGCTGATGTGTTTCGCGTGATGGTGAGGTTTCCGTCAAATGCAGGATCTTTCATTTGTTTCTCTACATCTTCGCTTGCTCTTGTTTTGGAATAGCTCGTGTAATAGCTGCCTGCTGAGCCGAGGTAGGTGACGACCTCGTCTCGTAGAAACTTCTCGCGTTGGGTGCTGTCGTTCACATGGGTGAAGATGTAATGCACCTTGGCAATGGCTTTTTGTGACTCTTGCGCGCTCGCGCTGGCTGTTAGTAGGAGGCCTATCAGGGTTAGTTTAATACTTGTTTTAGCTTTCATATCGTTAAGTCTGAACGAATCAAAGATATACGAAAATATCGTAATTCAAAAATTTTTGGCATTTTTTTTAAAAATAGTCGGGAAGGCTATTGTTAGGGTAAAATAAATTTTGGCACTATACTTGGTTAGCGATACATAGACAATTAAATATAGATTTATGAGAGGATTTATGTCGTTATCCAGAAGTTGGATGTTTTTGATTTTTGGACTAGTTTCTTTCGCGTTACTTTCTTGTAGCGAGGAAACGGTAGACAATATCGAGCGCGATACAGCGCTAAATATTATTCGCGCAAACAAATGGTTTGATGTGGTGCGAACCGTTAGCGTATCTGGGCAGGCCGATGTGAGCGAAACACTGGTAGGCGAAGGCGAGAATCTAGAGTTTAAGTCGGATAATTTTGCTTATGTATTTGCCGGAGCAGGACAAACCCGATCTTTTCCCTACAACTTGGAAACGAACAAAAGAATGGTTTTTGATGGCAGAACCTACGAAGTTCAAGAAAGCATTATACAAACGGTGACTCGCTTGACTCTCGTCAATACGGAAGGGAGTATACGTACAACTATCGTTTTCAGAAGAAGATAATTTTATATACAACTTAAATAATGGGATAGGGTGTACGCTAGTGCACCCTATTTTTTGCAAAAAGAATGGGAACATCGCCCCCGTTGTCCCAGCCACGTCAAATACGTATATTCGCTTCATGCAAACGATATTGTTTATTGGCTTGGTGTGGCCCGAACCGAAATCATCGGCGGCGGGCACACGTATCGTGCAGCTGCTGGAGCTTTTTTCCGAAGCGGGGCATAGGTTGCTGTTTGCGTCGGCAGCGGGCAAGACCACGTATAGCCATCCTTTGCACGAGATGGATATCGAGGAGGTGGAAATTAGGCTGAATGACAGTAACTTCGATGTCTTTATTGCCGACCTTAAGCCCGATGTGGTGGTTTTTGATCGGTTTATGATTGAAGAGCAATATGGATGGCGTGTGCGCCAATTTGCACCACAGGCATTGACCGTTCTTGACACCGAAGATTTGCATTTCTTGCGTGCGGCACGACAGGAGGCAACGAAAAGAAAACTTGCTGTAGACCTTTATAATAATACGGCCAAGCGAGAAATAGCATCCATCCTCCGTAGCGACCTTTCCTTGATTATCTCCAAAGAGGAAATGATCCTTTTACAGGAAAAATTCAATATCCCGAAGGCATTGCTCTTTTATTTGCCATTTCTAGAACACGTATTTGCTGGGCTGAAGAACGAAGGTTGGCCCTCTTTTACAACGCGTAAAGACTTTATTTTCATCGGCAATTTCCTGCACGAGCCGAATTGGCATACCGTGCAAATATTGAAAAAGGAGGTTTGGCCTCTGCTGAAGCAAAAGGTTCCGGAGGCAGAAATGCATATCTACGGCGCTTACGCCAGTGAAAAGGTGTATCAGTTGCATCAACCTAAAGATCGTTTTTTGGTTAAAGATCGTGCGGCAGATGCAAGGCAGACAATGGAAAGGTACCGCGTGCTGCTAGCGCCCATTGCTTTTGGGGCAGGCGCCAAAGGTAAAATTGTGGATGCCATGCAAACGGGGACGCCAACGGTAAGTAGCACAGTGGCGGCCGAGTCGATGACGCAGGACAATCGCTGGAATGGATTTATCACCGATGATAGGGACGATTTTGTCGAAAAGGCTGCACTGCTATATCGCGATGAAGCGCTTTGGCAACAGGCACAAATGATGGGTGGCGAATTACTTCGCGTCAATTATGATCGATCGAAGTTCTTACCTCGCTTTTTCGAATGCCTAGCAACAACGAAGGAAAACTTGTTTAGCCACAGGCAAGCTAATTTTATAGGCGAAATTTTGCATAGCCAACAGCTGAACAGCAGTAAATATATGTCCTTGTGGATCGAGACCAAAAATAAACTCGAAAAACAGAAATAAGCTGTGCGTTTCGGACTTCAATCCCGTAGTTTCTTCATGTAGTTGTTCCCTGATCTCGTTTTTTTAAACCTGATTAGTTAGATGAAAAACAGCGCATATTTCCTAAGGGTATCAAAAAAGATACGCGTTCAAATACCTGATGCTTAAAATGTTTTTTCTATATTTAGCCAGCTAAATGGTATTAGTGTCAACTATTACGCGCCATTTAAACCGTTATCGTTTAATCATTGAGAAGAGATTATGACCGATTATCAAATAAAAGAAAATGCAGAAGTGTATGATGCCATTGTGGTAGGCTCGGGTGCGGGCGGCGGCATGGCAGGCTATATCTTGGCCCACGCGGGGCTTAAGGTATTGATGTTGGAAGCAGGACCGTTCTTTGATCCCGCAAAGGATGCGTTGCAATTGCGCTGGCCTTGGGAATCGCCGCGTAGAGGAGCCTCGACCACACGTCCATTTGGTGACTTTGATGCTGCCTTTGGTGGTTGGCAGTTGGAGGGAGAGCCATATACGACTGTTGCCGGAACAGAATTTGAATGGTTCCGCGCGCGCATGCTTGGTGGTCGAACAAACCACTGGGGCCGCATATCCTTGCGCATGGGACCCGACGATTTCCAGCCTACAGATGGCGAAACCGAAGCTTGGCCAATAACCTATGACGAAGTGAAACCTTTTTACGATCGCGTGGATCGCATGATTGGAATCTATGGAACAGTGGAGGGGATTAGGAATGAACCCGATGGGATTTTTATGAAACCACCAAAACCGCGCTTAAATGAACTTTTTATTGCTAAGGGCGCTAAAAAGGCGGGCGTGCCGGTCATACCGGGCCGTGGATCGGTGTTGACGGAGGCTTCTCCAGAAATCAAAGGTCGTGGCACCTGCTTTTATTGTGGTCAATGTGGTCGTTCTTGTAAGGTGTATGGCGATTTTTCTTCATCTTCCTGCTTGGTGATGCCTGCTATGAAAACCGGAAATCTTAAGGTGATCGATAATGCTATGGTGCGCGAAGTATTGACCAACGATGAAGGAGTTGCTATCGGTGTTTCCTACGTGAGCACAACAGATATGCAAGAATATGCTGTAAAGGGCAAAACGGTAATTTTAGGTGCTAGCGCGTGTGAAAGTGCACGTATCATGCTCAATTCTAAATCCAAAGCACATCCGGGAGGTGTGGGCAATAGCAGTGGACTTGTAGGTCGATATTTGCACGATTCTACCGGCGCAAGTCTCTCTGGATTTCTTCCGCAGTTGCTCGATCGTAAACGCTATAACGAAGACGGTGTTGGTAGCGTGCATATTTACTCGCCATGGTGGGAAGACAACTCCAAACTTACATTCCCACGCGGATACCATATTGAATATGGTGGCGGTCTGCGGATGCCTTCTTACGGTTTCACCAATTGGGTACCGAGTGTCAATGGAAAGATTGCTGGAAAAAATGGCGAGAAGAAAGCCTCTGGCGGATATGGTAAGGACCTGAAAGAGGACTATCGCCGCTTTTATGGCGCGAACGTCGGCATGGCCGGCCGTGGAACGGCTTTGGCAAGAAAAGATAATTACTGCGAGATCGACCCTTCGCGTGTAGATAAATTTGGTATCCCTGTACTGCGATTCAATTATAAATGGGCGAATGAAGAAGTGGCACAAGCCAAACACATGCAAGAAACCTTCCAATCGATCATGCACGAAATGGGCGCGATCATCACCTCCGATATTCCCGGTGCCGATACCTTGTACGGGTTGGAAGCCCCTGGTAAAATTATCCACGAAGGCGGTACTACACGTATGGGCAACGATCCGAAATCTTCCGTGCTCAACAAATGGGGGCAAGCGCACGACTGTAAAAACCTATATGTCGTCGATGCAGGGCCATTTGTGCAACAAGGTGATAAAAACCTTACATGGACAATCTTAGCGCTATCCATGCGTACGGCAGAATATATCTTGGAAGAAAAGAAAAAGTTAAACGGCTAACCCTACATCATGAACAGAAGAGAATCATTAAAGGCACTGGGCCTTATAGCAGCGGGTTCTGGCGTATTGGCTGCCAGTTCTTGCCAGCAAGAAAAAACTACGGAAGTTGCAGCGGGAGCTGATGCGGACAAGCTGCCGGGCGTGCAGGATTTCGAGCACGAACGGAATAAGCAACTCCAAGCAGAGAAATTTTTTACCGATCACGAGATGGCGACGATAGCCGTGCTTGCCGATATTATCATTCCGAAGGATGAAACTTCGGGGAGTGCTTCGGAAGCGGGCGTGCCCGATTTTATCGAATTTATGGTGAAAGACCTGCCGGATAATAAAATTCCGATGCGTGGCGGACTGAAATGGCTCGACGTACAATGCCAAAAGCGCTTTGGCAATGCCTTTATCAAATGCAAAAATGAACAACAGATCACGTTGATCGACGAAATCGCGTATCCGGAAACGGCAAAGCCTGAAATGCAACAAGGTGTGGCTTTCTTTTCATTGATGCGCAATCTGACGTCATCGGGCTTTTTTACCAGCGAAATAGGCGTCAAAGACATTGGCTACGCCGGAAATCGACCGGGTGTGTGGAATGGTGTGCCTGCCGACGTACTCAAAAGCTATGGCTTTGATACGGAAGCTTTTTTTGGCTAGAAAATCTAAACAGCCTGTGCCGATGAATAAATGGCACAGGCTTATTTTTCGTATCTTTGATCCAAATGATACGCGACTGATATGCTAGGTTTAAAATTATTGACAGATCCCCGCTGGGCAAACATTGCAGAGTCAAATCTCCACGAAATATTGACCGACCACGCTTGGTGTGAGCAAAAGGCGGCTTCCAACGCCATCATGCTGATTACGCAGAATCCAGAATATGAAGACTTGGTGCACGAGCTCACTGCTATCGCCATTGAGGAGATGCAACATTTCCAGATGGTGATTGACATCATCAAGGAAAGGGGGTACAGCCTAGGCCGAGAACGTAAAGACGACTATGTGGGACGCTTACTTAAATTCGCGAAGAAGGATGGTTCCCGCAACCAAGCTTTTATCGACAGACTGCTGTTTGCTGCCATGATCGAGGCACGTAGCTGCGAACGTTTTCGGGTGCTCTCCAAAAATATTAAAGATGAAGCCCTAGCGACTTTTTACCACGACTTGATGGTCTCTGAAGCCAACCATTATACAACTTTCCTCAACTTCGCCCGTAAATATTCGGTGGATGTAGACGTCGACAAGCGATGGCAGGAATGGTTGACCTTCGAAGGGGAATTGATTCAGAGTTACGGCACCAAAGAGTATATCCACGGATAGGTATTTCTTGATGTAGGTCAATGTGCCCCACATAAAATGAACTTACTTTTGTATAAGAAAGGAAGAAAAACATGATTGAATTAGGAATAGGCATGTTCGGGGACGTACAAATCGATCCCACAACAGGAAAGATACAACCCGCTGCAGAACGGATGCAGCAGATCGTCGCAGAAGTAAAATTGATGGATGAAGTCGGCGTCGATTTCTTCGGAATCGGTGAACACCACCGGGAAGACTACGCGGTAGCTTCACCAGAAATAATTCTCGCGGCAGCGGCAACAATCACCAAAAATATCAAGTTGGGCAGCGCGGTGTCCGTATTAAGCTCTGCAGATCCGGTAAAGCTTTTTCAGGATTTCGCAACCGTTGACCTCTTGTCAAATGGTCGGGCGGAATTGATGGCCGGCCGTGGTTCTTTCATTGAATCGTTCCCACTGTTCGGCTACGACTTGAAGGACTATGCCGATCTGTTCGACGAAAAATTGGAGCTTTTGACGCGCTTGAATAAGCAAGATACCATTACATGGTCAGGAAAGTTTAGAAAACCGTTAATTAACCAACAGATTTTTCCACGTCCAGTCAACAACTCGTTGCCGATTTGGGTGGCTGTTGGTGGAACAACCTCCTCGGTTATTCGTGCCGCTCGTCTCGGATTGCCCGTGATGTTTGCCATCATTGGTGGTGCACCAGAGAACTTTAAGCCGCTCTTTGAAATGTACCAGCAAGCTTGGGTAGACAATGGCCATGATATGAAAGATTTTCAGGTCGGGGTACATATGCACGCATTTTTCGGCGAAAACGCAAAGACTGTAGCTGATAAATATTATCCCATCTATGCAGGGCAGATGAATCGCATCGGCGCTTCCCGTGGTTGGCCCCCCTATCAGCGTTCGCAATACGATTTCGGACGTTCTATTCACGGACATCTTATCGTTGGAGATGTTAATCAGGCTGTTGAACAGATCCTACATACCATCGAAATGTTCGGCCTGACGCGGTTTTCTGCACACATGGATGTGGGTAGCCCAGACCATACAGATATGATGAAGTCCATTGAGCTGTATGGCACGCAAATCATTCCGAAAGTCAAAGAAGCGTTGAAAAAGGCAGAATAAAATTTGAGACCATTTATGGAATAGAGGAAAACAATGCATCCTACCTAACAAAAAACAGATGTTATGAAAGGATATTGTTTTTCTCTATTTCTTGCTTTTAGCCTCTTCGCAGGCTGTAACAAAGCAGAGGTTGCGACTACCGCTAAGGCGGTAGAAGAGCAAGCTATCTCGTTGGACGTGATGGAAGAACCCGCTCCGCAGGCAGAAATGCATGCGTTAGCCAATGTGCAAGCTGCTGTCGACCCCAAGTCGCCTTTAACCACAACAACTTCCCAAAACAAGAAGATTATACGCAGTGGCAATATCGCGGTGGAATCGAAAGCGATCGGCAAAAGTAAGCAGGCCATGGATGCCTTGTTAAAGCGTTATGGCGGTTACTACGAACAAGAGACCTTGTCAAGCTCTGGCAGCTACAGCAATTATTCCTTGATTGCGCGTATTCCAGCAACACATCTTGACCAATTCCTAAAGGATATCGAAAAGGGTGGCGATAAGCTTACCGAGCGATCATTGCGGAGTGAGGATGTCTCGCTGCAATATTTTGACTCGGAATCTAGATTGAAAAGCAAAAGAGCCTATCTAGAACGTTACCAGCAGATGGTGAGCCAAGCAAAAAGCGTCAAGGATCTGCTGGAAATCCAAGAACAAATTCGCCAATTGCAAGAAGAAATCGATAGCCAGGAGTCTGTTATGCGTAGCCTGAAAGATCAGATTGCTTACAGCAGTTTGAGTATTCAGCTGTTTGAATACCAAGCGAATCTGCCGATTGGTAGTCAAAATTTTTGGATACAGTTGAAAGAGGCTTTCGCAGACGGTTGGTTGTTCATCGGAGAGGTATTTCTTTTTGTGCTACGTTTATGGCCCTTTATCCTGTTGGCAACGGTGGTTCTGTTCGCTTGGCGAAGCTATAAAAGAAGAAAAAAATAACGTATTACGGCTTCCGCCAGTTTGGGGAAGCCGTAATTCAATCTCAATTTGTCACTTTATTACAAAAGGACTACCTAAAGCACATATGGCCTTCATTATTTTTTGCCTATCTTTGCATCGTGGAAAAGCAGAGTAAATTGATCGATATCAGAAGTTTAAGTTTGTCGGATTTGAAAGACAAGCTCACCGCAATGGGTGAGCAAGGGTTTCGTGCCAAACAAATTTATGAGTGGTTGTGGGTGAAATCATGTACCGACTTTGATCAAATGAGTAACCTCAGCAAACCTTTACGGGAGACTTTGAAAGCCAACTTCGTGATTCGCGCGGTAAACGTTAGGCAATCACAAATCAGTGCCGACAAAACCATAAAGAGTAGCTTCACCCTCTATGACGGCAACGTGATCGAGGGCGTGTTGATCCCTACACCGGATCGTATGACAGCATGTGTGAGTTCGCAGGTTGGATGTAGCCTAACCTGTAAGTTCTGTGCCACAGGCTATATGGATCGAAAGCGGAATCTTCAGGCCGACGAGATCTACGATCAAGTGGTATTGATTGCTAAGCAAGCCGAAGAAAAGTATCAACAGCCTTTAACCAATATCGTTTACATGGGCATGGGCGAGCCGCTCTTGAACTATAGCGGCATGATGAAATCTGTGGAGCGGATCACCGCGCCCGATGGATTAAATATGGCGGCTAAGCGAATAACGGTGTCTACGGCAGGAATTGCGAAGATGATCAAGAAGCTGGGCGACGATGAAGTGCGATTCAATTTGGCACTTTCGCTACATGCTGCAAATGACCAAAAGCGGAATGAGATTATGCCGATCAATGAACAAAACTCATTGCAGGCATTGGCCGAAGCGCTTAAATATTATTATGCTAAGACCAAGAATCCGGTAACCTTCGAATATATTGTTTTTCATAACTTTAACGACGAGTTGCAGGATGCTAAAGAATTGGCCAAATTCTGTAAGCATGTTCCCTGCAAGGTCAATATCATCGAATACAATCCTATTGCACTTGCCGACTTCGTCAATGCAGAAGCAGATAAGATCGATCAATTTGCAGACTACCTGCGTGGTCAAGGGGTGATTACGAATGTTCGTCGTAGCCGAGGCAAAGATATTGATGCGGCCTGTGGACAATTGGCTATCAAAGAAAAAGATAGCGATTTGGTAGCGAATTAAAAAATAAAGTACATTTGCATATACCAATGTTGGGCCTATGCAAGTCAAACGCTACTGGGATAGCTTCATCGCTATCTTGTTTCCTCCGCTATGCGCATCCTGCGAGAATGTACTGCTAAATCAGGAAGAACTGTTGTGCAGCTACTGCCAGTATCACTTGCCTATCAACGACCACTATCTTTTCTTGGACAATGAAGTAATGCGACGTTTACAGTTTAAAGCGCCTATCGAAATGGGAGCAGCCTTTTTGTCCTTCTCAAAATCCTCCCTAGTACAGACCATGATCCACAAGTTAAAGTATGGAAAAGCTTTTGACATAGGGATCTATCTAGGCCGACAGTTTGGGCAACAACTGCTGATATCTCCTTTTTTTCGTCAATTGGATCTTATTGTGCCGGTACCTCTCCATCATAAAAAAAAGAAAGCTCGTGGGTACAACCAAAGCGAGTATATCGCGCAGGGGCTTGCAGAAGTACTGAAGCTGGATATAGATACGACGCGTTTGGTTCGATTGGTAAATAGCCCCAGTCAGACCACCATGAGCAGAATGGATCGTTATGAAAATGTAGAACATGTGTTCGCGTGCTTAGATGCGCAAGCGTTGGCCGGTAAAAACATTCTTTTGGTAGATGATGTGCTCACCACCGCTGCAACCATTGCTTCAGCCGCGCGTGCCCTCGCTGAACAAGGCTGTCGCGTCTGCATCGCGGTGCTCGCCATAGCATAGCATTGGCTAGCGCTGCTTGCCGCCCAAAGCAGAAGGACAACCGCAGTCTTTCTTGAAAACAGCACAGGATTGTAAGCTTGTTAAGCCTAAGAGTACGAAAAGTGCGATAAAAAAAATAAATCTTTTCTTCATAGGCTTAATAACCTTGCTTTCTTTGGTGCAGCAGCAGATATGCCATCAAGGCCATGCCAATGCCCATGTAATCTGCAAAAATATCCCACCAATCCGCCATGCGCCCAAAAGAAAAATACAGCTGAATAGCTTCCGTTCCGAAGGCCAAGAAACTGGTAACAAACAGGACGACGATGAATGTTTTTATTTTCGAGCCTCTACCTTTCCACTGCAAGATAAACCCTCGCAGCAGTAGTACGGTAAAAACGAAAAAAAAGCCGCAATGCGCCAGCTTGTCAAAACCCTCAAAATAGTTGGTGTTGGGCAGGTCATCTGAAGGAAGCCCCATCAAGAGCAACATTAATATTCCCCAAATGATGGATAAGGAGTAGTTGTATAAGAATCTCAGCATTACCTATAAAAGTCGTGTTTATTATGCAACTTTCAAATATTCACGATGAAAATTCATTGAAAACCATCGTTTTACATTTTTTCTTTAAAAGATTATAAAATTTAATAGTTGATTTTTAGCATGTTATGGTAAATTTCTGTTTTTTATAGTACTATGTATTGCATAGTACAATATAAAGCATATATCTTTGTATTGTTATGATAGCGGAAAATACACAAACCCAAATGCGGAAGGGGATACTGGAATACTGTATCCTTTCTATAATTTCCCGAGGGGAGATCTATGCATCAGATATTATCGGGGAACTTAAAAGGGCACAGTTGCTGGTCGTCGAAGGAACATTGTACCCGCTCTTGACGAGGTTGAAAAATAATGGGCTGTTGAGTTATAATTGGCAAGAGTCCACATCAGGTCCTCCGCGGAAATATTACGAAATCACGAGCGAAGGTCGCGCTGTGCTGACCAAACTGGATGTTACTTGGAAAGAGCTTTTGTTTGCCGTGGAAACGTCATTGCAAGGCAGAAATTAACCACAATACTAATCTTAACTATTAAACAAGGTCATGAATAAGACAATCATCATAAACATAAACAGCATCGTTTTTCACATCGAGGAAGATGCGTACGAGATGCTCCGATCCTATATGATCGATATCAAGAAGCATTTTGGTAATAGTGCTGAGAGCAAGGAAATTTTAGAAGATATCGAAAACCGAATTGCCGAAATGTTCAACGAACGTATCCAAACGGGACGTAAGGAGGTCATCAACTTGGAAGATGTGCAGCAGGTTATTACGCGTATGGGACGTGTAAGTGACTTTGAGCAGAGCGAAGAGGCTGGTGAAGGGCAAAATGACGAGCAACCACCGCTTCATAAAGATCCTCGTCAAACGGGGCGTAAGCTTATGCGCGATCCGGACGACAAGGTATTGGGTGGTGTGTGTAGCGGTTTGGCTCATTACTTTGGTATGGAACCACGTTGGCTACGTGTGCTGTTGGTGCTTTTTGTGTTGATTGGCGGATCTGGATTCTTGGTGTACATCATTCTTTGGATGGTGATGCCCGTAGCAGAAACGCGTGCCGATAAGATGTCTATGCGCGGCGAAGTGCCCAATTTGCAGAACTTTAAAAAATCCTTTGATGAAGAAGTAAAAACGTTCTCTTCCGAATTTGCCGGAGCTGGAGAGCATATTAGTCGTGGTGCGCGCACGGCAGGAAACGCCTTGGGCGGATGTTTGGGCATTATCGGGAAGATGATTGCATGGCTGATGTTGATCTTTACGGGATTGAATATTTTAGGTCTTTTTATCTTCTATGTCTTCAACATGATGAACCTCTTTGGTCTTGAAAACCCGATCTTGTTTCCGCCACTCGCCGTCTTATCGACCGACGATGCGGTAATAGCCTTGTCTTTCGGTTTTATGGCCATGACCATCCCGTTTTTAGCGCTTTTTCTCTGGTTGGTAAGAGTACTCTTTAAAACAGATAAAATTAATAATTATTTGTCACTGACAATGTTCGCCGCATGGATCGTATCTATCGTTGGCGTCATTTACTATTGTGTGTATGCTGCACAAGACTTTCGCGAGCAAAGTACGATCAATGTGCAACGCAATATAACAGCGCGAAAAGTGTATCATTTTACCGAAAAGGACATACGGATTTTGGATGCTAGCGAAAAAGACTCTTTACGATCGAAATTTAATATTCAGATCGATGGGCAAGATTTACGAAACTACTTGCACGATGATATCGGTATTACTTTTGAAAGTATTGATTCATTGGCACAGCCCTATATACAATATAACTATTCGGCCAAAGGAAAAACTTACCAGTTGGCGGCTGAACGGGCCAAAAATATTGTATATGAAGCGGTGCAAGACGGAGAAACCACCTTGTTCCCGAGCCATTTCCTATTGCGGAAGAATGCATTGGATAGAGACCAATATGTCGGGGTAACGGTGTACTTGCCCCGTGGAGCAAAAGTGATACTGGATCGCGAGATGGGCAATAAGCTTCGTGGCGTATCCTATTGGGAGTGTCTAAATAACTATGCTGATCAGGATCATCAGAAATATACCGAATGGACTATGTCCCCAACAGGGTTGGTTTGTGCACAGGAAGCACCCAAAGATGACGATGATGATGACGACGATAGCGATGAGGAAATTGCAGATGTGCAAATGGAATCGTCTTCAGATGTGACCGACAGTAAGAAAGATTCCATTATCACCATCGATGGTTCTAATGTTACGATTGAAGTGAAAGACAAAAGCGTGAAAATAAAAGAGAAGAAAGCGGACAAATAGAGCTGGCTTCAAACGAACTATTCCATTACTTACCACCTTGCTTAGCTGTACGTGCAACAGGCAGCTAAGCAAGGTATTGATCGACTTATGAAAAAAAACTATACTTACTTAATGTTACTGATTAACCTTTTCTTGTGCGCCGCGCTCTCCCTTCAGGCACAGCAACTGCCGAAAGGAACCTTAAAAGGAAAGGTTGTTTCGCCCGAAAAACTACCGTTGGCGAATGTCTCGATTTATCTGCTCACGGCAAAGGCGGGCGCCGTCATAAAAACAGGCATTACGGACGAGCAAGGGAGCTACCAAATTAACAACGTGCCGAAAGGCGAGTTTGTGCTGCAAGCTACATCCGTGGGTTTTCAGGAATTCAAGTCAGCCGTGTTCCAAACAGATGACAATACACGCGTCATGGATGATATACAATTGATCGCTCAAGCGCACACCATAGATGCCGTCGCCGTCGAAGGACGGGTACCTTTGGTGCAACAACGGGATGGAAAACTTATTCTAAACGTGGAGAACTCGACGTTAGCGGCGGGCAACAATGCTTTGGAAGTGTTGCAACGCGCGCCAGGTGTTAGCGTGGATAAAGATGAAAACCTGCAGCTCATGGGGCAGCAAGGGGTGAACGTGACCATCGATGGGCGGCAGACCTTTATGAGCGGCGAACAGCTTGCTACCTTTTTGAAATCCATGAACGGTGATCAAATAAAAAGTATTGAGGTAACGACGGGTCGAAGCGCAAAGGATGATGCTGAAGGTTCTGTCGGGACAATCAACATCACGTTAAAAAAGAACCGGTTAGAAGGTTTTAACGGAACAGTGCTAGCCAGTGCGGCACAAGGCCAACATTTTCGCGGGAACTCTTCCTTGACGTTAAACTACAAGAAGAATAACACCACCCTTTTCGCGAACTATGGCTTTACCCGTAATAAACGTCAGTTTGATTTGGATCTGATGCGTACCATCTCTTCCGAGGAGTTGACAAGGGTATTTGATCAAGAGGCGAGCTTGGTAGAAACCAATAAAACACATAATTATAAAGTCGGGATTGAACAACGTACCTCGGAGAGAAATACGATGTTATTGCAGTTTTCTGGGGATAATGATGATGAGCAGTCTGTCAATCGAAGCCATACCCAAATAG
Source organism: Sphingobacterium bambusae (assembly GCF_033955345.1). NCBI lineage: Bacteria > Pseudomonadati > Bacteroidota > Sphingobacteriia > Sphingobacteriales > Sphingobacteriaceae > Sphingobacterium > Sphingobacterium bambusae. The sequence continues at coordinate 2,536,797 of NZ_CP138332.1, read as the reverse complement.
GGCCACAAGTAGGATCGGTAGATTCGGTGTTGAATACAATTACCGATAGTAAGACGCCATTTAATCGCTATTCGATAAACTTTAACAACGAACTGAAGGTCGATACCCTCGGTGGTAAATTAACCTTGGATCTCGACTGGACAGCATTCCGTAACCGATCGGATATAGCTTATGATTATCAGACTTTTTTTCCGAATGGCGTATTGGTACGCGATCCGGAATATTGGCGTACCGCTATGCCCGTTAATATAAACATCTACGTGGGTAAGTTGGATTTTGTTAAAAATATTGGAAAGGGGAAATTCGAATCCGGGCTAAAATACAGCCGAGTAAAATCGGATAATAACCTTGCGTTCGAAGAATTTGTTGACGAAACATGGCAGCGGTTTCCACGGAGGCAAAACCACTTTGTCTACACCGAGCAGATTGCTGCCGGTTATCTAGATTATAGTCGCGAATTTGGGAAGGCAAGCATCAAATTGGGGCTTCGTGCAGAGCATACCCAATCCAATGCGCATTCAATAACAACGGATACGATCAATAAACGGAGCTACCTCGATCTGTTTCCTTCCTTAGGTAGTTCGTATTCCTTTAATGAAAATAATATCCTCTCGCTGAGCTACGCGAGGAAGATTTCAAGACCAAACTATCGGTTCTTAAACCCCATGCCCTATTATATAGATAAATTTACCTTCATGTTGGGGAATCCATATCTCAGACCCCAGTATACGGATGGCTTTACGCTGAACTATACACTGATGAAGATGTTCAACTTTACGCTGGGAACTGATATTACAAACGACGCCATGGTGGAAAGCTTAGGGCAAAATGCAGAAACTGGTGAATCGTGGATTCAACAGGTGAATCTTGAGCGTAGTATGACCTCTTACTTGAATATTAATGCACCAGCACAGATTGGCAAATTTTGGACGATGAACAATAACTTGACAGGAATCTACATGCATTTTAAAGGAGCGATAGCTGATTCTGTGGTGAATCAAGGCTCTTTCTTTTTCCAAGGCAGAAGCACCAACAATTTCAAGTTAGGGAAAGGATTTGGGGCCGAACTATCGGTTAATTACAACAGCCCCTTCTTATACAATGTGTACAAGATCCATACACGATGGGGAACTGATGTAGGTGTAAACTATAACTTTAAGGATCAACGAAGCTCCTTGAAATTGGCAGCAACTGACATTTTCCGCACGCAGAAAAATAACGTTTCTACCAGTTTTGCGGAATTCGACAGCCAATTCAGCCAGTATAATGATAACCGGGTGATCCGATTGACCTATACCTATAAGTTTGGAAACCTTAAACAGCAGACCAAACGCACTTCAACAGATTCCGAAGAAAAAAATAGAGCGCTGTAGCCTGTGCAATAACAGAAGCTGAAAGAAGACAATAAGGCCGTAGGATAGTAAAACCTGCGGCTTTTTGTTTATACTTGTGTATGAAACTAAAAAGTATCGTCGTGTATTGCGCATCGAGTTTTGGTCACAGCGATGTGTATCGGGAGCAGGCGGCACATGCTGGACGCGTTATGGCCGAGCGTCATATTCAATTGGTATATGGCGGTGGTAAAGTAGGATTGATGGGGACAGTGGCGAATGCGGCGCTGGAGGCAGGTGGAAATGTGGTCGGCGTAATTCCGCATTTTCTGAATTCCAAAGAGCGTGAGCATACCGGCATCACAACGCTGATTACCGTGGATACCATGCACGATAGGAAGCGTATTATGAACGACTATGCGGAGGGCGTCATTGCCTTGCCCGGAGGATTTGGAACACTCGAAGAGCTCTTTGAGATGATTACTTGGGCACAGCTCGGTCTACACAAAAAGCCTGTAGGCCTGCTTAATACCAATAATTTCTACCAACATCTGATCAGCTTCGTCGATCATATGGTGGCGGAAGGTTTGTTAAAGCCTGAAAATCGATCAATGCTACTGGTGGCAGATACCATCGAGGAGCTCTTGGATAAAATGGAACGCTACGAACCTACGGCTGTTCCTAAATGGATCAAAAAAGACGATATCTAAACAATGTGGCTATATATTCGTTTACTATGAAGGGGTACACTTATGGAATAATCTGCAAAAAAGCTATATCTTGTAGGCAGATTAAGGTACGTGGATACTGCAAATCTTGATACGAATAGATCACTTAGAAAAACAGATATACATGAAAAAATTATTCTTTTTAGCCTTGGGAGCCTGTCTATCCACGACAGCATTTGCCCAAAGGCAGCTTACCGAACTTTGGGAAACCAAGGATCTTCCGACGCCCGAGTCTGTGCTTTATTCGGCCAAAAACGATTTGCTCTATGTTTCGCTCATTGACGGCGATGCCATGGCGAAGGATGGCAAAGGCGGCGTCGCCATTCTTAATTTGGATGGATCAATCAAGCAAAAAGACTGGATTACAGAAATGGATGCCCCTAAGGGCTTAGCGCTATATAAAGATTTGTTGTACGTGGCCGACGTCACCTCGGTTTGGGTGATTGATGTAGTCACGGGTAATGTGGTTAACCAAATTGAATTCCCAGGAGCCGTCATGTTAAATGATGTCACCATTGATGATAATGGGGTGGTTTACGTTTCTGATACGCGATCGGGAAAGATATACCAAATGCGAAACAATAGACCAGCTGTTTACTTGGAAAATACACCTTCGGTCAATGGACTAAAATATTCCAACGGACATCTGTATGCATTGGTTGGACCGGAACTTTGGAAAATTGATGCCAATAAGAAGAGTTCCATAATTGCGAAAGGCTTTGAGCTTGGCGGAGATGGTCTGGAGCCCATCGGTAACGATGAGTTTTTAGTCACTTGTTGGGGAGGACTGATTTACCATGTCAAAGCAGACGGTTCCTTTGATAAGCTTCTGGATGTACGCGGAAAGATGAATACGGCAGATTTAGGATATCACCCGCAATCTAATACCATTTTTATCCCAACCTTTAACAATAACAGCGTCAAAGCGTATAAGCTAAATTAAAGGTACATACGACAGATGCGATATAGAACCATGGGCGGCAACAGGGTGAACAGTTGCCGCCCATGTGTTTTTATGTGTAGCTGCTTAAAATGAGGATGATGTAAATTGAAGCAAAAGCAACCTCATTTTTAGACGGACGATGCTTACCTTTGTTGAAAACGAACGACCATGACCATAGAGCAGTTGTATCAACATTATATTAAAAACCGATTGATTGCTACCGACACACGCAATATTCTTGAAGGGAGCATATTCTTTGCGTTAAAAGGTGAAAAATTCAACGCGAATACATTTGCCGCCGATGCCCTTGGCGCTGGGGCTAGCTTGGCGGTGGTCGATGAGGAAAAGTATGCTACGGACGATCGCTTTATCTTGGTGGAGGATGTGCTGCAGACCTTACAAGATCTTGCGCGTCACCATCGCAAGCAATTACATATTCCGGTGATCGGAATCACCGGCACGAATGGTAAAACGACAACCAAGGAACTGTTGTTCGCTGTTTTATCCCAACACTATAAGACCTTTGCCACCAAAGGGAATTTAAATAATCATATCGGTGTTCCGCTGTCGCTGCTCTCTATCGACGATAGTGTCGAAGTAGCGGTCATTGAGATGGGCGCAAACCACCAAGGGGAAATTGCTTTCCTCTCCGAAATAGCCGCTCCTACACATGGCTTGATTACTAATGTGGGTAAGGCACATCTTGAAGGATTTGGCTCCTTCGAGGGAGTTAAAAAAACAAAAGGAGAGCTCTACGATTACCTAAAATCCCATGCTGGCGTGCTCTTTATACAGGGGGATAACGAGCATCTGACAGAGATGGAGCGGCAGCGAAATATCGATAAGGTGGTGCGCTACGGGTTTTCTCAATCAAATGCTATTGTCGGCAGATTGGAATTGGCCAATCCTTTCTTAAAAATAACATGGCAACGAAACGAAGGACCACGTTATACCGTGGATACCCAACTAACTGGATCCTATAATGCGGAAAATATCTTAGCAGCAGCAGCCGTAGGAGCCTTTCTTGGTGTGACAGACGACGAGATAAATCGTGGAATTAGTGGTTACGCCCCAACAAATAATCGATCACAAATAACAAAGACAGCGCACAATACGGTAATTGCCGACTACTACAATGCCAATGCCAGCAGCATGGCCGCCGCTTTGGATAATATTGCTTTTATTGAAGCTCCGCAGAAGGCAATTATTTTGGGTGATATGTTCGAGATGGGAGAAGAAAGCTTCGCCGAGCACCAGAAATTGGTCGTAATGGCAAATAGCATTCCTGTGCAACGTACTATTTTTGTGGGAAAGGCTTTTGCTGAACATCAGCACGAAGCCGCTGAATTTTATAAGACAACGGAGGAAGCTCGAAAAGCACTCCTCGATCAACCGATAAAAGACAGCACCATTCTTTTGAAGGCCTCACGTGGGATGGCATTCGAAAAGTTAATGGAATGCCTATAAACGAGAAAGAGGAGCAATTTGCTCCTCTTTCTCGTTTATGACTCAATGTCTATATCAAAAGACAGCTGTTTTTCCTTATTGATCAGCTGCGCTACGCTGGTATCGTTTAATATTTGTAGCATCGCATTTCTGACCTCGACAAAAGTGTCGCGGATACCGCAAGCATGCTCTTCTACGCACTCTTCGCAAGAACGATAGAAGTTAAGGCTGACACAGGGAAGCAACGCGATAGGTCCATCGATCAATCGCATCACCTGTGAAAGGAAGATGTCTTCGGGAGCCTTGTTCAGGCTATACCCCCCACCGGCGCCCTTCTTAGAGTAGAGAATGCCAGCATTACGCATTTCCAATAGAATTTGTTCCAAAAACTTCTTTGGAATGCGCTCTTCCTCTGCAATTTTTACGATTTGCATCGGCTCTTTTCCATAGTTTCGTCCTAGAACCATTAGCGCCTTGATGGCATACTTTGTTTTCTTAGAAAGCATATGTTCTCCTTTAATCGAGTAATTCTGTATACAAAGTTACGGAAATTAGTTCGCTCCTGAAACTATTGCCCCAAGACCTCTACGATAGGTTTGCCAATATTCCCGTTAGGCTCCATAATATGTAGCAACGAAGAGATTGTTGGTGCGATATCTACAATATGTACTTCTTTGTTGCTCACGCCATGCTTGATTCCCCATCCCATAAATACCAAAGGAATGTGTGAATCGTAAGCCGTCCATACGCCATGTGTGGTACCCGTGCCTCGTGGGGAACCGGAATACCACTGTGGCTCAGCAATGATCTGTATAGCCCCGCTGTTTTTACGGTTGTATCCATTAATGATTTTCTCGCGGAGCGGCGCTGGAATAAACATGTTTTGATCACCTTCCATATCCACGACATATGCAATGCCTTCTTCTTTCTTCAGTGTTTTGATAATGGATTTTTTTACTTTTTCCAAATCTAATGATAGCGAATCGATCAACGGGTAGTTGAGGTGCACCTGATAATTTGTTAAGCTACGCACCAGTTTGTCCGATCCAAATTCTGCAGATAAGGCTTCATTAAGGTTTCTGCGGATCTGTCGATCGAACAGATAGCCTCCATTACCTTTCTGGTCGGTATAATACATCGGGTTGTAGGATGCAGCATGATCTGCTGTAAGGAAAAGGGTATAATTATCTTTTCCTACGGTCTTATCAAGATAAGCGAGGAAATCGGCTATGTCCCGATCCAAGCGGAGGTAGGTATCTTCAATCTCGACAGCCGAGAGAGAATAACGGTGCCCCACATAATCCGTTGCCGAAAGACTGACGCAAAGAAAATCGGTACTTTTGCTAGGGTTATTCCCTAACTGCTCGTTCTCTATGGCGGCTTTCGCAAAATCCAACGTAAATGTATTACCCTGTGGCGTAGTTTTAATCAGCTCATAGCCCGCATCCTTCATCAAGAGCGATGTTTTACGTGGAAACGTCGGAGATTCCTCACCGGCCCATTTTCCCTCGTAAGGATTGTTGTCGGCGATGCTATTAGTCGCGTAGGTTTCGATCGGATATAGTGTATTCCAATCTTGTTTTAAATATTTTTCAGCCAGCTTCTGCTTGTTGAACTTGCTTACCCATGAAGGTAGGCTCTTCATATAAAAGCTGCTCGTTATCCAGTCGCCGGATTTGCTTTCAAACCAGTAAGCCGCATCTGCGAAATGTCCTGCCGGAAGGATGCCACCACGATCTTTAATTGCTACGCCCACTACCTTGGATTGGAAATTCGTGGCCAACTTAAGCTGGTCGGTTACCGTGGAGGCCAAAAGGTTGCGCGGCGATTGTTGTCCCTCCTTTTCCGTTGTGCCCACACCCTGCACGTTGTTGTCTTGCGTGCAATACATAGATTCGCCAGTAGCTTGGATAATCCAGTCGTTTCCCGCGATGCCATGAATAGACGGCACGGAACCGGTGTACACCGAACTGTGGCCAATGGCCGTGTAGGTAGGGATATAGTTGATGATGGTGTTCTCGCAAGAAAAGCCATCGTTTAATAGCCGCTTAAATCCATCATTGCCATAACGATCAGCAAAACGGTAAAGATAGTCCCATCGCATTTGGTCGACCATAAGGCCTACCACTAACTTTGGACGTGCAGGCTGTGCCATGCCTGGGACGGCAAGGGCCACGCTTAATAAGCCTGTAAAGAATGATTTCCACATACTATGTTGAGTTTTAAGAACGAGCGACTAAAGTAGGTGATTTTTCAGAAACTTCCCTGTATAAGATTCGTTACATGCTGCCAAACCTTCTGGCGTTCCCTCAAATACGACTTTACCGCCTTTGTTTCCGCCTTCAGGACCAATATCAATAACCCAGTCGGCTGTTTTTATCATTTCCATGTTGTGCTCAATCACCAAGATGCTGTTGCCCAGCGCAATCAGCGCGTCGAATGCTCGGATCAGCTTCTGAATATCATGAAAGTGAAGCCCGGTTGTCGGCTCATCGAAAATAAATAAGGTCTTTTTGCTGTTATTTCCTTTTATCAGAAATGAGGCCAATTTAATGCGCTGTGCTTCTCCTCCAGAAAGTGTGCTTGACGGTTGGCCAAGTTTCACGTAGCCGAGGCCAACATCTTGTAAAGGTTTTATCTTCGCCAAGATCTTTGGTTGGTCATCAAAAAAAACAATAGCCTCATCTACACTTAAATCCAGCACATCAGAAACTGATTTTTCTTTATAGGTTACATCCAGCACATGCTGCTTGAACCGCTTACCGCCGCAGGCTTCGCAGGGCAATACGATGTCGGCCATAAATTGCATCTCGATTTTCACCTCACCATCTCCCTGACAAACGTCACAGCGACCGCCTTCCACGTTGAACGAAAAAGCCGCCGGCTTGAGGCCTGCCGCCTTTGCCGCTGGAAGAGCCGAATAAACGGCGCGTACCTCATCCCAGCCTTTCACATAGGTTACCGGGTTGGAACGCGATGAGCGTCCTATAGGATTTTGGTCGATCATTTCAATCTGCTCGACACGTTCTATATCGCCCTCGAGGGCATCAAATATCCCTGTTTGCTCGCCGGAATAGTTGCCAATGGCCTTTTGCAAGGCCGGATAAAGTATACGTTTGACTAACGATGTTTTTCCCGAGCCAGAGACGCCGGTTACGACCGTAAACACATTCAAAGGAAAAGCAACGTTAACGCCTTGTAGGTTGTTTTCCCGAGCACCTTTAACCACAATGGAATCGCTCCATTTCCGGCGTTTTGCCGGTGTGGCGATGCGGAGTTCGCCGTTCAGGTAGCGGCCTGTTAGGCTCTGCTTGTCGGTCAAGATCTCGTCATAGGTGCCTGCAAATACCAAGTTACCGCCGTTGATGCCTGCTTCTGGACCAATATCTACTAAATAGTCCGCTGCTTCCATCATTTCTTGCTCGTGCTCGACCACGATTACGGTATTGCCGACATCACGTAGTGATTTTAAAACACCGCTTAGACGTTGGGTGTCGCGCGGATGGAGACCGATGCTGGGCTCATCCAGCACGTAAATGGATCCGACCAGAGAACTGCCCAATGACGTCGCCAAATTTATACGCTGCGACTCGCCGCCAGAAAGGCTGTTGCTGAGTCGGTTGAGTGTTAGGTAGCTTAATCCTACATCGCACAAGAATTGTAGTCTGTTTACGATTTCTGCCAGTAGGCGTTTTGCGATAGTTTGTTCGTTTTTCGTAAGCGACAGGGTGGTGAAAAACTGCAATGCTTCATCCAAGGGAAGCAGAACGATATCCGTGATGGATCTTCCAGCCACTTTGACGTAGGTAGCATCTTTTCGTAGACGCGACCCTTTACATTCCGGACAGTCTGTTTTACCACGGTAGCGCGAAAGCATCACGCGATACTGTATCTTATAGGTCTGCGCCTCAAGTTCTTCAAAAAATTGGTTCAGCCCAGAAAAATATTTATTACCGGTCCACAACAATTCCTGTTGCGCCTTCGTGAGGTCACCGTAGGAGCGATGGATTGGGAAATCGAATTTCAATGCGTTACGCACCAAGCGATCCAGCCATTCGCCCATTTTCTCGCCACGCCATGGTGCAATAGCCCCATCATACACGGATTTACTTTTGTCTGGAACGACTAGGTCTGCATCAATGCCAATCACTTTGCCGTAGCCTTCGCAACGCTTACAGGCGCCATAGGGATTATTGAAGCTGAAAAAATTAGGTGTTGGTTCCTCGAAGGTGATGCCATCCAGCTCAAACCGATCGGAGTAGTGCTTTTTTACGCCATCGATATCGATGTAACATTCTCCCTTGCCCTCAAAAAAAGCGGTTTGTAGCGAGTCCGCAATGCGGCTATAGGTATCGTCTTGTTTATCTAATCGTACGCGATCAACAACGATCTGTAGCTCATCGGGCTTAAAATCGCGGTTTTTGACTTCTTTATCGTCGATGATGCTTTCGATCTTTTGTATTTTATCCTCAAAGAGGATTCGGACGAAGCCTTTCTGTAACAACAACGAAAGTTCTTCTTTTAATTTCCGCTTGTTAACAGGATACAAAGTCGCAAAGATGGTGATGGTGGTATCCTCGGGGTAGCCCATCAGTTCATCGATAATAGAGGACACGGTATCTTTTGTCACCTCTTGCCCCGAGACCGGTGAAATCGTTTTGCCGATACGTGCATAAAGCAGCTTCAGGTAGTCATAAATCTCCGTGGAGGTTCCTACTGTAGAACGCGGATTAGAAGTGATCACCCGTTGCTCGATGGCAATAGCCGGAGCAATACCTTTGATGTAATCTACCTCAGGTTTGTTCATACGTCCCATAAATTGCCGAGCGTAAGAGGACAAACTCTCGACATATCGGCGTTGACCTTCCGCATAAAGCGTGTCGAAAGCAAGAGATGACTTGCCCGAACCCGACATGCCCGTAATAACGATCAGCTTATTTTTTGGAATGTTGACATCGATATTTTTCAGGTTGTTGACCCGCGCCCCCTTTATTTGGATATAGGATTTTGCGTTTTGTTCCGATTTATTTGACATACGGTGCAAAGGTAACGAATTTCTAAGATTTTCGTTCGCTTTCAAGAGGTTGAGAATCGGTTTTGCCACTTTTGTGGCGATCAGCTGATAATTATAAATTAAGATGCTGGAACGACTTCCTTAGTACTCATTCGCATATTGATAGCGATGCTTAATGCTTCTTATTCTTCTTCATTACTGGGATTTATCCCACTTTCATGTTCGGCATGCAGCTTGGCCAACAGCTTTTCAACCTCTACTTCAGAGGCGCTGAGTTTGGCTTTGCAAACGGCAATCAGAGCGGCAGCACGTTGAATTTTCGTCGTGAGATCATCGATATTGATTTGACCCGATTCGATATCCGAAACGATCAGTTGCAGCTCTTGGAAGGCTTCTTCATAGGTGTAGTCTGCTGTCATGTTGTGTGATGTTACTTTTTTAAAACTTTACTATAGCTTGTTCCCTCAAAGAAGGAGGTTTCTATCTCATCTCCGGGCGCCAAGCTTGCGGCATCGGTAATGGCTTGCCCATTGATGCGGGTGATGCTGAAGCCGCGTTTTAGCAGCTGTTTGGGATCTGCCAAACGCAGCAATCGATCGATACTGTGTAGTTCGGACGCGCGTTCGCGCAGCAATTGCCGGCTAAATAACTGCAGATGGGAGGACGTACTCTTCAGTTCGTTTGATTGACTTGCCAAGCGAGCTTTACTGCTCCAGGAAATCGAACGGGAAAGCTCGTCCAAATGGCGTTGCTCTTGTATAAAGCGGCTCTTGGTGGCTTCGATAATACGACGTAACGACTCATCCACCGGAATAGCAAACTGGTGGAACTTCTGTATCAAGAAATCGGCAAGCTCGCTTGGTGTAATGGCATTTTTATACGCCACCATTTCACTAACGGTCTCATTTGTGGAGTGGCCTATACCCGTCAGCACAGGTAGTGGAAAGAGGGCAATGGCTTTCGCTAATAGGTAATTGTTGTAAGAGGAAAGTCCGACTTCGCCTCCTCCGCCGCGGATAATCGCCACAGCATCAAACTCGTCGATGTGTTCGGCAATCACGGCCAATTGTTTTATGATGGAAGGAATGGATTTATCCCCTTGTAATAGGGCTGGAAACAATGCATACTCGAAACGGTATCCCCAAGGATTTTGTTTGATGATCTTGAAAAAATCAGATAGCCCTTTACTTGTCTCCACGGAGATAATAGCTAAGCGCTTGGCGATCATCGGAAAGCGAAGGCGGCGGTTCGCGTCAAAGAGCCCTTCTTCCTGCAATTTGTTGATACTATCTCGCTTCTCTTTTTCTAACTCGCCCAAGACAAAAGTGGGATCAATATCCACAATTTTTAAGCTGAAGCCATAAAGCGGATCGTAGCTGATTGCCGCTTGAAAAAGCATCGTGATGCCTTCGCGAAGGGGTTCGCCCAGCTGTTTAATAAAAAGCTGGTTGATACGCTGGAAATCGGCTTTCCATAGTGTGGATCGCATTTCTGCAACAATCTTACCGTCTTTTTTTTCGACAAGCTCAGGATAGCAATGGCCGGAATGGGTGTAATGGTTAAGCTTGTTCATCTCGGCCTTGATCCAATATAGGCTCTTATACCGATCGGCAATCGTTTTTTGTACGCTACGCGACACCTCTAATAACGAGAATATGGTTTTGCTTGCTAAAACTTCCGGCATAGATCAAACTTAGCTAAATTTAGGGGCATATACAACATGAACCCATGTACTCGCTGTGGTATGCGGATGAACATAGTCGGTGAAATTATTCCTCAACAGCTGCCTATTTCTGCGTTTTATTTATAAATTTACGTAGCAATACTAGGCGTGAAATAGCAATTTGCCCATCCCATGAAAAGAAGAATTTTTCCGTTATTCAGTTTTTTAATCGTTTTTATCAACGTAGTGCCACTTTTTGCGCAGTTTAAGCAGACTATTCCCAATCGCACAATCTTGCTACAAAACGCAGGGAAAATAGTGCCCTTAAAACGCTTGGACGATAGTAAAATCGCAGTGGTTACGCCCTCACCATCAACGTATGGCGCGTTTACCGATATGGTCGGTCGGTACGCCGATGTGAAGGCATTTGATTTTAGTCATTATGACGAGCAAACCAAGTATTTCAATACAATTATTGTTGCGGGAACGGATGAGGATCTGCGCAGTGACCTCCTCCTGAAAGTTCGGCAGTCTATTGTCAATAAAAAGCAGGTTATTCTCGTGCGTTTTGTTACAGCGACCGCGCAGCAGTCATGGACAAGTAACTTAAGGGTAGCTGGGCTTTCCGAATTACGCTACCCTGAATTTGATAAACAGGCACAGCAGTATGCCGCAATGTCGATTTTCGGCGGTATGGCCATTACAGAGGGGAAGCTGAAAACGGAGCAGACGAGAATTCAATATACCGATGCAATAGGATCGGGCGTGGATATTGCTAAGATGACGGCCAAGATCGATGCAATTGCAGCGGAGGCAATACAGCAACGAGCAACACCGGGCATGGTGGTGATGGCGGTCAAAAATGGACAGGTAATTTTCGAAAAAGCATATGGTAGCCATACCTACGCCCAAAAGCATCCCATGAAGATCGATGACATCTTCGATTTAGCATCGGTCAGCAAGATCATGGGCACTACGCCCGTTGTCATGCACCTGCAAGAACGCGGTATTATACATTTGGACAGTACCATGGGGCATTATTTGGGACAGGCGAAGCAATCCAATAAAAGAGATATCACCCTACGCAGCGTGTTGTTGCACGAAGCCGGATTTACACCTTTTATTCCCTTTTATAAAAACTTGAAGCCCGGCGATCTGCAACGGTTCAAAGATGACAAACACGAGGTTACGGTTGCCGATAGCGCCTACCTACTGAACAATTATTACCGCGACATCATGTGGCCCGAGATGTTGAAGTCGGCCGTCAAACCTCCGGGGAACTATGTGTATAGCGATATTAGTATGTATGTCATGAAGGAAATTGCGGAGCATGAGACCGCAGAGCCCATGAATCAATATGTGCAGGAGCTGCTTTATCGTCCTACAGGCATGAAGACGGCGGGGTATAATCCGCGGGAGCGCTTCGCGAAGGAACGCATGGTGCCTACAGAAAACGATACTTCCTTTCGAAAAGTATTGTTGCAGGGATATGTGCACGATCAAGGCGCGGCGATGGCAGGAGGTGTGGCTGGGCACGCTGGGCTGTTTTCATCCGCAAATGATCTGGCAATTTATGGTCAGCTACTGCTCAACAGAGGTACATATGGCGGAGTACGCTACTTTCGCCCAGAGACCATCGACCTCTTTACTTCTCGACAATCGAAGAGCAGCCGGCGCGGGCTCGGCTTTGACCGGTACGATCCCGATGCAAAGAAAGGATATCCTTCCAAGTTGGCCAATCCATCGGTGTATGGACATACGGGCTATACGGGAACCTGTATCTGGATAGACCCCCAAAATCAGTTAATCTATATCTTCCTTTCCAATCGTGTTCATCCACAGGTAAGCAATAAATTATTGGACTTAAATATTCGTAGCCGTATACAAGACGCCATTTATGAAAACATCCAACAAACAAAATAAGGTATGCAGAAATGGTCTGCTCCTTTGCTTGGCAGCCCTCTTAGGCGGAAATATGTGCTTGGCGCAAAACAAGTCGGACTTTCACCAAAGTTTGATCGTCGTAGATGGACATAATGATGTGATTTATGAGTCTTTGCTTAAAGGAAGGGACTTAAGTAAGCAGCTTTCGGTAGGGCATACGGATATTCCGCGCTTAAAAAAGGGAGGGGTAGATGTGCAAGTGTTTGCCGTATGGTCTGACGATAAGAAATTTGGGAAGGGACAGGCCTTCAAGCATGCCAATGCACAGATTGATGCGCTGGAAAAGATGCTGAAAGCCAACGCAACAGATATCGCATTGGCAAAGAGTAGTGCCGATGTGGACCGCATATGGAAAGAAGGCAAGATTGTAGCTTTGATTGGTGTAGAAGGTGGTAACATGATTGAAGAGTCGCTGGATAACTTGGAGGCATTGTATAAACGGGGGGCGCGTTACCTCACGCTGACTTGGAACTACAATTTACCTTGGGCAAGTGCAGCGGCAATCGAATCCAAAACAAAGGGCGATGCAGGGAAAGGTCTTTCTGCCTTTGGCAAAACATTGATCAAGCGAATGAATGCCTTGGGGATGATGGTCGATCTGTCGCATGTCGGTGAAAAGACATTCTATGATGTGTTGGCCATAACCACTAAGCCCGTGCTGGTATCCCATAGCAATGCCTACAGCTTGATGCCGCATTACCGAAACTTGAAAGACGCACAGCTGGAAGCATTGCGTAAAAATGGCGCTGTGATTGGGGTCAACTTTTATTCCGGGTTTTTAGATCCTAATTTTGCCGCACGATCCAAGCAGCTTTACAAACAGCATTTCGGTAGCAAAGGAAACTACAGCCTCTCGGCCACTCGTCAGTACGAGCAGCTTCCTTTAGCGTTACGACGCAAAGCAGACGCGCCCCTATCGTTGCTTCTCGATCATATTGATTACCTCGTGAAAAAAGTTGGGATAGACCATGTCGCCATAGGTTCTGACTTTGACGGCATAGAATCTCCACCACAGGGATTGGAGGATGTATCCAAATTTCCGGTACTGACTGAAGCTTTACTCAAAAGAGGATACACTAAGCAAGATATTGCCAAAATTATGGGACTCAATTTTCTACGGATATTAAAAGAAAATGAAAATTAGATCTACTCGTCTATCTTGATAAGCTCTTCATAGTTGTTGTCCAATTTTCGTACCAGCCTTTGGTATAGAATTCTGTAGTAGAAGCGTACGATCAAAAGAAATAACCAGCAGAAAAGCGAAACAAACAAAACCATAAAAAAGGAGAAAGCGATGGCTTCACCTAGCTGTTTACGCTGTACTTCCTGGACAATCTTTTCAATAGATACTACCGAAAAGGCGAGTATAATACAGTATATGTTGAATTTTATATAGTTATTGACATGCTTTCGGGTATTCAGAATGGTCTCTAAAAGTAGCTTGGTATTGGTCGTATTCTTGATATTTCGATAGCTGGAAAAGAAATTGTACATAAAGTATAAAATCACCACATAGAACAAAATCTCATAGGCAGCATAGATAACTTCGTATACAAGAGAATGATGTTCCTGTTCCATGGTAATACTAAAGCTCAAAATGATGCCAAGCGCCAGCTCGATAACGCTGATTATGAATATCCATTTGACGATAGATTTGGAGCTTTTGTACAACATGCGTTTGATTTGTTCCTTATCTATTTTTGGAAAGTTGTCGTCTTTGTTCCAATGCTGTTTCAGTAAATCCAATCCGTCCATTATAAGCCTCCTTGCTGATTTAACATGTTTTTTAATTTTGTTTTGATGCGGTTCATCTTTACCCGCGCATTCACCTCGCTGATACCTAGGGTTTCTGCAATCTCTTGGTAATCCTTGTCTTCTAAATACATATACACCAACGCTTTTTCGATGTCATTGAGCTGTCTGACAGCGTTGTATAGAAAACGTAGCTGTTCCTCTTGTACATCATCGTATTCTTCGTAGTGAATGTTTTGTAAAGAATTGTCGAGCTCGACCGTGGAAATACGCCTCTTTTTCGTTCGGTACAGCGAAATGGCTGTGTTGAGCGCCACACGGTAGGCCCACGTGGAGAATTTCGATTCTCCCTTGAATTTCGGGTAAGAATGCCAAAGCTGAATGACCATTTCCTGAAACAGATCTTTGTGCGCTTCCAAATCTTCGGCATAGAGCCGACAGATCTTATGAAGGATGTTTTGATTCTCCTCCAACAGGTTCACAAAGTCTATTTCCAGATTTTTGTTCATATGGGCTATAAGTCGAAAGTAAGCAGAAGATGTTACAACGCAGAAGAATATTTTGAAAAATATTTACCGTCGATTTTGTTATTTTCGTAGAATGGCTAAATCAAAATCAACATATTTCTGCCAACATTGTGGGTACGAGTCTGCTAAATGGCTAGGGCAATGTCCCTCCTGTAAGCAGTGGAACAGTTTCGTGGAAGAGCTTGTGGAGAAAGGGAATTCCAAGGTTCCCGAATGGCGCAGCAGCGCAGCTCCCTCCTCCGGTAAGCGCGTTAACAAGGCGGCGGTGATCAATGAAATTGTGTATCAAGATGAGCAACGCCTCGCAACACCCGATCGCGAATTTAACCGTGTGTTAGGCGGCGGTATTGTCCCTGGATCGTTGGTGTTGATTGGCGGGGAGCCGGGCATTGGGAAGTCCACGCTGATGCTACAACTGGCCTTGGGCATTCCACAGGTGAAGACACTGTATATTTCTGGCGAGGAAAGTGAGCAGCAGATCAAGATGCGCGCAGAACGCTTGGTACAAAATTCTAAAGCCAATTGCTATATCTTAACGGAAACGTCTACCCAAAATATATTTAAGCAGGTGGAGGTGGTGCAGCCGGATATTGTGGTGATCGACTCTATTCAAACGTTGCACTCTTCGCAAATTGAATCGGCTCCTGGCTCGGTTTCTCAAGTACGCGAATGTACAGCCGAGCTGTTGCGTTTTGCGAAGGAAACAAGTACGCCGGTTTTTATCGTCGGTCATATCACAAAAGATGGCTCCATTGCCGGGCCAAAAGTGCTCGAGCATATGGTTGATACGGTGCTGCAGTTTGAGGGCGATCGCCATCATGTCTACCGTATTTTGCGTGCCGTAAAGAATCGCTTTGGATCCTCTTCAGAGTTAGGTATTTATGAGATGCAAGGCTCGGGACTACGGGAGGTCTCGAACCCTTCTGAGATTATGCTGTCACAGCGTGAAGAACCCGTCAGTGGCGTGGCGATAGCCGCTATGCTGGAAGGTATGCGCCCTATCATGATCGAAGTACAGGCTTTGGTGAGTAATTCTGCCTTCGGAACGCCGCAACGTACCAGTACAGGCTTTGATACGAAAAGGTTGAGCATGCTCTTAGCGGTGCTAGAAAAGAGATTTGGCTTTCGCCTGAGTGCGCAGGATGTATTCCTAAATATAGCCGGCGGCCTGCGGGTGGAAGATCCAGCCATTGACCTTGCTGTCGTGGCTGCACTGATTTCCTCGCAACAGGATATTCCGCTTTCTTCCCAACTGACCTTCGCCGGCGAAGTCGGCCTGTCCGGTGAGATCCGTGCCGTTAATAGAATAGAGCAACGTATCGCCGAAGCGGAGAAGTTGGGCTTCGAAGGGATTTTTATTTCCAAATACAACACGAAAGGTCTAGATGCTAAGAAGTACGACATCGCCATCCGTCCGCTAGCCAAACTCGAAGATTTATTTCGTGCGTTGTTTGGTTAAGGATGATAGGCTCTAACTTTTTATATTTTGACGGCACGAGCTATACGTAATTAATTATATATAGCTCGTATCGTCTTGTAAGAGCTATTTCAACAATTCCCGTAGCTTGACGTTCAGATCTTCACCATGCAAATTGCGCGCGACAATAATGCCTTCCGGGTCAACGAGGATGTTTTGGGGTATGGAGCGTACACCATAAAGCGTACCCGCAGCATTTTGCCAAGACTGTAGGTCGGATATATGCTTCCATGTTAGCTTGTCGTCCTTGATGGCTTTTACCCAATCTTCCAGCTTGCGGTCAAAAGACACGCCCAAAATCTCGAAATTCTTATCCTTAAATTCCGCATAGGTCTTCACCAAATTAGGGTTCTCCTTGCGGCAGTCGGGGCACCAAGCAGCCCAAAAGTCGATCAACACATATTTACCGCGCAGGTCGGTCAAGGAAAAAGGCTCTCCTTCAGGCGTCAGTTGTGTAATACCGGGGGCCTTTTTGCCCACCGAGCTATTTTCTAACCGCTTTAAATAATAATTGAACGCCTGTCCGTCTTTAGATTTTCGCACCGATTTGTCCAAGCCGTCATACAAAGCCCTTA
Organism: Sphingobacterium bambusae; assembly: GCF_033955345.1. Classification (NCBI taxonomy): domain Bacteria; kingdom Pseudomonadati; phylum Bacteroidota; class Sphingobacteriia; order Sphingobacteriales; family Sphingobacteriaceae; genus Sphingobacterium; species Sphingobacterium bambusae. Next base: position 2,519,397 of record NZ_CP138332.1, on the reverse strand, counting down.
GTTCTTTATATTCCGGGTAGTAGCCGCCCACACGTTGTATCGTTTTTAAGCTCTCTACATTTTTTGGATTAGCCTTAACCTGCTTGATCAGTTCCTCTTTAGTCTGCGCTAACGCTAAAAAAGGGAATGCAAAAAAAGCAAACAATATTAATTTTTTCATAAGTGCCGTTATTTTGTTCATGTATAATCGAACAAATATAAATAATCTATTAATTTAGTAGGATAACTCTTTGCTAAAATGACAAAATCCTTTCAAAGCCCTTTCTTAGACTCCAAGCTTCCGACGACAGCCGTAAGTGTGTTTTCGCAAATGTCAGCCCTTGCGGAACAGCACCAAGCACTTAACCTGTCCCAAGGATTTCCGAATTACCCCGCTTCAACAGAATTGATTGCGCTGGTCAATCGATACATGGAAAAAGGTTTTAACCAATACGCTCCTATGCCAGGCTGTATGCCTTTGCGCGAACAGATCGCTCATAAGGTGAGTGATGTTTACGGGCTTGCTGTCGATCCGGAAACCGAGATTACGATAACGGCAGGAGGTACGCAGGCGCTATTTACAACTATTGCTACTTTGGTAAGACCAGGTGACGAGGTGATTATTTTTGAACCGGCCTACGATTCTTATCGGCCTAGCGTGGAACTGTTCGGTGGAAAGGTGGTGCCGATCCGTTTATTGGCCCCCGACTTCAGCATCGATTGGCAACAGGTACGGGCAGCTATTAGTGATAAAACTAAGCTCATCATGCTAAACAATCCCAGCAATCCTGCCGCAAAAGTGCTGAGCCCGGATGATCTTAAAGAGTTGGAGGAGATCTTGCGCGACAGCTCGATTTTCCTGCTTAGCGACGAGGTTTATGAGCATATTGTGTTCGATGGTCGGCAACACCAATCCGCGCTGTCTTATCCCGCATTGCGCGAACGTAGCTTCGTCATTGCCTCCTTTGGCAAGCTGCTACACACCACAGGCTGGAAGTTGGGCTATGCCATTGCGCCGCCCGAGCTTAGTCGAGAGTTTCGAAAAGTGCATCAGTTTAATGTGTTTAGTGTGAATACGCCCATGCAGATGGCTATTGCAACCTATCTAAAGGAAGAGCGTCGTTACCGCGACCTTCCGGCTTTTTTTCAGGAAAAACGCGACTTTTTAACCGAAGGATTGCGTGGATCTCGTTTTGCTGTTCAACCGAGTGAAGGCACCTATTTTCTGCTGCTGAGTTATCAGGGGATTAGTGACCTTTCGGAGATGGAGTTCGCGCATCACCTGACGATCAACCACGGAGTTGCAACCGTGCCCATAGCGGCTTTTTACAGCGAGCCCTGCGAGCAGAAGTTATTGCGATTGTGCTTCGCTAAAGACACCGACAGCCTCGCGAAAGCCATTGATTTGCTCCAAAAGGTGTGATAACAAACGATTGCCTTGCTGTTTCTGCATTTTTTTGCAGGATTTCGCCTGATTTTTTAGATTTTGAATGGTTTTATTTTTTAAATTTGTTATTCAGGTTGTTAACAATATAAATTCTCCTTATTAATGGCAAGATTAAACTTATTAGAGGAAACACGTTTCGAACGCGTACCGGTGAAAGTGTACCCCGGTCAGAACGAAGCCTCTGTGGATGTCGCAAATCGCATAGCTACCATCATCAAACAAAAACAAGAAAAGGGTGAAACGGCAGTTCTGGGCTTAGCAACTGGAGCGACCCCAGTTCGCGTTTACAAAGAATTGGTTCGGCTCCATAAAGAAGAAGGATTAAGCTTCAGCAATGTCGTGACCTTCAACTTGGACGAATACTATCCTATGAAGCCAGATGCGGATCAAAGCTATGTGACATTCATGAATAAAAACTTGTTTGACCACATCGATATTCCAAAAGATCATATCAATATTCCGGATGGTACGTTGCCGCAGGAAGCTATTCAAGCTTTTTGTGAAGCCTACGAGCATAAAATATCGTCCCTAGGCGGACTGGATATTCAGATTCTGGGTATCGGACGTACCGGGCACATCGGCTTCAACGAGCCCGGTTCAGCGCCGAATTCTGGTACGCGATTGGTTATCTTGGACGACCTGACCCGCCGAGATGCATCGCGCGATTTCGGAGGTAAGGAAAATGTGCCTACAAAGGCTATAACCATGGGCGTCGGCACGATCTTCAAAGCAAAGGAGATTATCCTGATGGCTTGGAATGAGAAGAAAGCAGAAATTGTTAAGAAAGCTGTAGAAGGAGAGATATCCGCTGATATTCCTGCAACTTTCCTACAGTTGTCCGACAAAGTTGAATTCGTATTGGATGAAGATGCTGCATCGCAACTCACCCGTTATTATTTACCATGGTTGGCGCATGAGGTTGTTTGGACCGATTCGATGATCAAAAAGGCAGTGGTTTGGCTTTCCTTAAAGCTAAACAAAGCCATATTGAAGCTTACCGACGAAGATTATAACAACAATGGTATGGCGCAGTTGGTCACGGAGCAAGGGCCTGCGTATAATATCAATATCAAGATTTTTAACGAGCTGCAACGTACGATTACAGGTTGGCCAGGAGGCAAGCCCGGTGTGGACGACTCTAGTCGCCCAGAACGCGCAGAGCCAGCACGTAAGAATGTCATCCTGTTCTCGCCACATCCAGATGACGATGTAATCTCTATGGGCGGTACATTTATCCGATTGGCAGACCAAGGACACAATGTGCATGTCGCCTATCAAACTTCCGGTAATACGGCGGTATGGGATGATGATGTACTACGTTACTTGGAGTTTGTTCAGGATTTTGCCGTTGCGGTGGATGACGATAATGGCGTTACAACAAAGATTTATAAGGAAGCTCGCGAGTTTTTCAAAACAAAACAGCCTAATCAGGTAGATCCAGAGATCATACGCTCCATTAAGGCCTTGATCCGTAAAGGTGAAGCAATCGCGGGTGCTCGTTTTGTAGGCTTGCCCGATGAGAATATACATTTTCAAGATCTGCCTTTCTACGACCGTGGGAAATTCTCCAAAGAGGTATCCAATGAAGATGATATCATCCAAACCATGGAATTACTACGTCAGGTGAAGCCGCACCAGGTTTTCGCTGCAGGCGATTTTGCAGATCCACATGGTACACACAAGGTATGTTTCGATATTTTATTCGAGGCTCTTAAACGTTTGTCGAAGACAGATGAGTGGACGAAGGATTGTTGGTTATGGTTGTACCGTGGCGCTTGGCACGAGTATCCTATCCACGAGATCGAGATGGCAGTGCCGCTTTCTCCGCAGGAGGTGAAACGTAAACGCTTAGCTATCTTCAAGCACCAATCGCAGAAGGATGTGCCGGTATTCCCAGGAGACGATCCACGTGAGTTTTGGGTGCGTGCAGAAGATCGTACCAGTGAAACTGCTGAACTTTATCATAAATTGGGCTTGGCGGATTACGAAGCTATCGAGGCATTCGTACGCTGGAAGTTCGATGAATAATTGATAAAATATAATGGAAAAGCTCACTTCGGTGGGCTTTTTCGTTGTTACAACGTATTATGTTGTTAAACAATACACCAACTCAGGACGTTGCTCGACTCTATACATGTCAACAACTCAAATTCGGCAAGCTCGACACTAGCTCCCTGAAAAAACAGTAAACAATAACGCAAAGAAGTAGGAAGGATACCAAAGAACTTTTTGAAGCTCATACTAAAATGGGTAGCGTGCTTATACCCAGTCATGCGTGCCACATCGGCTATTCGGAAGTCGCCGCTCATAATTAACTTCTTGGCATGAAGCATTTTCGCTTCGAGGGCATAATGCATAATCGTTTTGCCCAAATGTTGCTTAAAATATTTTTTTAAATACTGCTCATTTGTTCCCACCGCTTTCGCCAATTCGCTAATGGTATAGCTCTTCGTTAGGTCTTTCTCAATAAGTTGCTGCGCCTGTACAATCTTTTCTAACAGAACGGTATGGATCGTAGACTCGTTGCGTGCATTCAGCATCTCTAGCTGTAAAGCCAAAGCATCCAGTAATAAACTCTGTATGCGGAGGTTTTTTGCAATATGTGCGGTCGCATGAATATGAAGAACCCTTGATTTTAATAAGCTCAGCCGACTGCTGTCCGCAACCTGCGTAGTGTGTGCGGTTCCTGAAGGGAACATATTAGATAAAGATGATTCAGGAATAAAGACAATGATAGCTTGGTCTTTCCTACGTTGCCCGCTAATATGTAAGTGCTGTCCCACTTTAACATGCTGTATAATGTTTTGAGGGGATTTGAATTGCAATAATTCTTCATCTATGGAATAGTTGAAATTGCTCGTTTCCGGGCTGCAAAGAATATTAAGATAGCCATTAGACGGAAACAACACGTCAATTTCCTTCATCTCTTCCCAAATGACATATTGCATCATCAGTTGTAACTTGTTGAAGGATTGCAGCGGTAGCGCCGAAGTATATTTTTCGGAATCTACATGTTTATTTTCCAATGTTATCATTTTGCTATTTAGATTAATTCTATTTTTGCAACGGTTAATTTAGACTTGTTCTAAAGACTGCCCAAATATAATATATTAATCTTGAATAATGAAAAAGCTTTTTTTAGCGCTCCTCTTGACATCACTTTTCTCCCACGCTTTTGCTCAGCTGGCTACGCTTCGCGGACAGATTAAAACGGAAGATGGGGTTCCTGTTGGTCAGGCATCTATAAAGCTAATAGGCACAAAGAATGTCACAACGACTAACTCAATGGGTTGGTACGAACTTTCCAAAATCCCTTTCGGTAAAAGAGAGCTTGAAGTGACTTCAATAGAAGTAAAACATCAAAGGTTTTTTATTGATGTTCATAAGGACCAACAGGAGTTCAATATCGTGGTTTCGGCGAAAGGTGCTATTGATATAGAAGAAGTTTCCATACATCGTAATACGGAGAAACGTGATCTAGAAGTAGGAGGATTCGCTGTGGCAGTCATCGAGACGAAGGAAGCGTCGTTAAGAAACCTAACCACAAACGAATTATTAGACAGGGCAGTGGGGGTACGCGTTCGCCAAAATGGTGGAATCGGCTCAAGGGTTGATTACAATTTGAACGGTATGTCGGGAAGTACAGTTGGTATATTTTTGGATGGGATAGAGGTGTCCACCTACGGATCGTCATTTAATTTAAATAATATACCGCCAGCAATGATTGAACGCATTGAAGTGTATAAAGGCGTTCTTCCGTCTCATTTAACTGGAGACTATGTCGGAGGTGCAATAAATGTCGTGCTTAAAAAGGATGCATCCACCAATAACGTAACCATAGCAACTTCCTATGGATCTTTTAATACTTTCCAATCTGATATTGGTGCTACTTTTAGAGACAAAAGGACCGGTTTTTCTGCTCGGTTTTCGGGATTTCACACCTATACGGACAACAGCTTTACAACATGGGGGCGCTCAACCACATACGTAAATCATTTACAGCAAATCATACGCCCCTACAGGGCCAAGAGATTTAATAATACTTACAAATCTCTAGGTGGGCGGTTTGAATTGGGGTTCACAGATGTAAAATGGGCAGATTTATTCTTTCTCGGCTATAATATCTCTGATAATTATAACGAAATTCCCCACGGAACAACGATGGCGACACCTTATGTTGGACGATTCACAGAAACTGATGCGCATGTTTTCAGTTTGAACTACTCTAAAAAAGATCTATTTGTGAAGGGATTGGCGTTGAATGTAAATGCCGTTCGTAGTGATAGAGGCACATATTTGCAGGATACAGTGGGCCTAGCTTACAACTGGGATGGGACAGTACGAGAGGTTATTCAGTTCGGAGAGCGCGTTCCCTTGAGAACTACCTTGGGTGGTCAGCAAGGAGAAAAGGTAATCTCACAAATTGATCGCAAAATCACCAATACTCGTTCAAATTTAGGATACATGATTTTGCCCGGACATCGGATCTCTTTGAATCATAAATTCGAGAAAACAGATAGGGATGATAACGATTTACTAAACCCGATTGATCGTGATCTAATAACAAAAAGTATCGTAAGTAAAAATATTCTATCCTTTAACTATGAAGCTCAGACCTTCAATAACAGGTTAAGGACAAATATTCTTGCTAAATATACGGCCAATAGAACACAACAAACCAAGCCTGAGATTGTGAATCAGAACGGACAGAGTACAATAGTGCGTAGGGACACGACTACTTTTGCGGATAACTTTGGGTATGGCGCAACTTTATCCTACATGGTTGTACGGGATCTATTTGTCATAGGTTCTTTAGAGAATGCCTACATTATGCCCAATGAAACGCAGCTTTACGGTGACCCGGAAATCAACATACTACCGAATCTACAGCTGCAACCAGAAAAAAACATTAACTACAACCTAGGTTTTAGATATGGCGTAATAGACCATGGTCGTCATCGGATTTCCTTCTATGGTAGCGCTTTTTGGAGAAATGGGTTTGATAAAATAACGCAACAAATCGTAGACGAAAGGGAGGTAGAGAATCCAGAAGATGCAGATATTCAGACCACTCGTTATGTTAACCTTGGTAAGACTCAAGCCAGAGGATTTGAAGCAGAAATTGTCTACATATACGATAACAAATTAAATGCTATTGTCAATTTTTCGAAGTTTAATAATGTCTTCAAACAAGAATTCGATGAAAACGGGCAACCTCATGACCTATACAATGCTCAGGTGCCGAACGAACCGTTTTTTACAGTCAATGCTAATCTGCAATATCGACTGAATAATATTTTTCAAAAGAACTCCATTTTAAACGTCTATTACAATACTGGATATGTAGGTCAATACTATACTGTTTGGGGGCAGCCCGAATGGTCAAGTACCCCCACACAGTTCGTTCACGATATTGGTGCAAGTTACCGTTTTCCATCAGGGAAGCTAGTTGTTAGCCTAGATGGTAAAAATATTTTCAATGCCGAGGCTTACGACAACTTTATGGTCCAAAAGCCAGGGAGAGGGATTTATGTTAAGTTGAATTACACAATCAATAAGTTTCTATAAAAATTAATAAGTGATATTATGAAAAAAAATCTATTTAGAGCGGCAATGTTCAGCGCTGTAATCGGAAGTATTTCGTTTGCTAGCTGTTCGAAAAATGATTCGCCAGTTGATCCGGTTGAACCCGGAACCGAACAGCCAGGAGAAGAGCCTGCTGCACGCTGGATTTCGTTGACAGCAGCATTTCCAAATGCTGCTGGAACACCAGGCGACGGAGGAACGAGAGCGTACGCTATATCTGTAGAAAATGCTGCTGACCCCAACTATGAAGTACGTATTTTCGATCAAGATAAAGGCTTTGCCTTAAAATCGAACCGTACAGCTCGTGTACAAGCCTCGGCGGACGGAAATTTTCTGTACAATATCCAATATACTGGTGCAGAAGGCGGTGTCTTTAATAAATATAAAGTCTCTGGTGAGGGTAAATATGAAGAAGTAGGTTTTGAATTGAATACAGCTGTTATCTTGGGTACGTCTCCTCGTTGGACTAAAGCTGCTGAAGGTATCGGTGTAGGTGTTTACGCGGGAGCTGCAACGTTGGCTTACGAAGGAACAGCACCTAATTTTGTTTATAAAAACCGCGACAGCGAAGTCCGTATTGCTCTTTTAGATCTTGAAGCAACGGCTATTACCAATACAGCGCAATTCACCTTTCCTTGGTCTGATGCGGAACGCGCAGCTGGATATGGAGTGAGCCGGATAGATGTTCCTGTGTTGAATGAAGCTAAGACCAAAGTTTTTATCGGATGTAACGTTAGCAAAGTGGATCCAACAGCTACTCCAACAATCAACGCCAGCGGAGTTCCTTCATGGCCAACTGACAGAAATGTGGATGGAACAAAAACGCTTGTTTTAGATTATCCTACTTTGAGAAATCCGAAAGTTATAACGTCAACAGTAAGTAAGGTCAATAATCATGCTTATCGTACGATGACGCAATATGTTGGTACTGATGGACACATTTATCAAGCTACTGCAACATCAGGGTCACAGATTCTTAAAATTAGCAAAGAGACAAGTGAGTATGATAATTCGTACAATTTTGATCTCAATACGGCTTTGGGAGTCAATGGCGCAGCTATTAAAGCTTGGAGATACATCAAGGACGGTGTCGGCATCGTACTTTATACTACAGCTGATTCGGAAGGCGGATACGTTGCTTTAGTTAATTTAACCGCGAGAACAGCAACGAAATTGGCAATAGATATTGAGGCAGACGCAGGATTATCATCTACCTTCGGTCAATACCAAAATATAGGTCTACATGGAGATTTTGCATATGTACCGTTAACAGCTAGTGGAAAAGATGGTAACATCTATCTTGTTAACTGGAAAACAAATGAGGTTAAAAAAGGAGCCAAGTTAATTAATCAATCTGGCAGCTTCTTCATTGGAGCATACTAATTAAAAATACAATCTCTTAAAACTACAGGTGAAGCCGAAGGCTTTATCTGTAGTTTTTTGTATATATTGATTTCGTATGATGCTTAAACAAACAATTTGTAATCTCTTGTTGGGATGCTGTATCCTGTTTGCTTCTTGTGAAACGGACACTGCCGTTAATCAAGAGATCGACCAAGATAGGATAATGTCCGATGTGAAATTGGCCTATGAATATCCGGTGAAACCGACTTCACCGGAATGGAATACGCTTACGGATCGTCAAAAACAGGAAGTGTGTCAAATACCAGAATCTATCTTGCTGGGGCTGAAAACCAGAGATTTGATCGAGGTCATTCTTGCTTATCCCTTATTGAACGATTTGTATAATGCGCCCTCTGTTCAATTTGGTCTCATGGGACTGTCCAGTTTTAATGCTTTTTCCGAAATTAGGGAACATGAAAATGTGGTTACAGCAATCACCGATATTTATAAGTTACGGATGGACCGATTAGAAGCACTGGAGGAAAATTATTCTGAAGAAGCAAAAAAGCAATTTATACAAGAAATATCAAGTATAGAATTGCTTGTTTCGCAAATGATCGTAAATCGGAAGAATGATACGGTGAGTCCGCTTGAAGAACGTAAAAATTTGATGAGAGCGCTTTTATCAAGCTACGAAGCAAAATTGAATAGACCGAAGTACTTTGACCGACTTGCAATAGAGACCAACCTTTATGCTCGACGGTTGGTATTTGACGTTTATTACTTTAATTGGTCTTATCTAGATAACAAGTGGTTGAGCCTTTCGGATGCAGAGATACAACGAATTGATCAACAATCGCGAGCTTTTTTGGAAGAATAGCTAAGCGAGTGATCAATTAATTATTTTCGTCCTACAATTGCACGTTCTTTTTTTATCCCTAAATTTGCTCCTTACAATTTGATGCGGGGGATGTAACCAAATTTATGAGGAAATCCAAAATCAGGACATTATGCTTGGGGCACATTCTTATTTGCCTTAGCTTGCTGTTGTGCTTTAGCGCATCGGCAGTTGCTACTGTTTTGGAAAGCCAAGATTTCCGAGCCTCCTTTATTGAAGATTATAATCGGTACTACCATCACTTTAAAGATTCCCAGCAACTAAATCCCGAAGCTGTTACGGTAAAGGATGATGTAGACCAAGTTGCCTATGCCATCACCTTGGCGCAGTTTTACGTAGATAAATTTGATGGAGAAAACGAAAAAAGCGAGCAGCTATACGCGGAGGCGCTAAAGAAAGCAAGGTCGCTTGGCGACCAAGATTTACTGGCTTTCGTTTTGGCGCAGCGTGGTTATTATTACTACCGGATCAGGCGCATATCCATGGCCATGCCAAGCATGCTGGAGGCCGTATTTCTTGTCGATCGTAACCGTAAAATCGCTCCTCCTTTTTCTGCAGAAGTATATAAACAAATTGGCTATTTTTTAGGAACTATCGGCGATTACGAGCAAGCTGATATTTTTCTATGCCGTTCTTTGTCCGCGATAGATTCAGGAAGCCGATCAGAGCGTGCCGCCTTGCTCGACAATCGTGGACTCTACGCGCTACGGCTGAAAGATACCACGCGGGCAGAGAAGTATTTTGGTGAAGCCATGCAGCTGGCTCAGGCAGAAAATGATATCATCCGCCAAGCGAAGATCTACGGAAACATGGCTTTGTTGGAATGGGGGCGCGACAATAGGCAGCTCGCGATAGCACATTTCGAACGCGACCTCCAACTGTCGAAAGGGAAGGGCGCTGAACTCAACAGACTATATGCGGTCAACCTCTTGGCGCGACTACTGCTGGACGAAGGGCATCTTAAGGAGGCGAAGAGTTATATCGCCCAAGTTCGCTCCTTTGCCGAGACACATGAAAACTTGATTGTGCACCGAAATACTATGCACCAGCTGCTGTTGGACATCGCTGTGATGGAGAAAGATGAAGAGACGGAAGTGGTGCAACGACGCAGGCTATATGCAATGCAAGATAGTTTAAACCTTTTCGATGGAGAGAATGTGACCAAACAAACACGTTGGCTGGCAGACCAAAAGAAGATCACAGAACGCCTGTTAGATGCCGACAAGAAATATGCGCTAGAGAAGCAAAAACTTAGTTATTTGCTTACTGTTGGAGGCTTGCTGCTGCTTTCTGCGGCCATCGTAGGTCTGATTCTGTACCGTAATAGACAACAAGAACGCTTGCAGCAGCGAGCGCTACTCTTGCATTTTGAAGAAGAGGCAAAGGTGTTGGATGATAAACTCTCAGATGCCGAGGAAGCCATTGCTGTGTACCACCGTTCTGCGGAACAGAAAGACCATTTGATAAAGGAGTTACAGGATGCCGCAGTAAATACGATATCTGCTTCAGCTGCACAAAATGACGTCCCATTGTCCAAATTGCTGACTTCACATCTTCTGACCGAAGAAAATTGGATGCAGTTCAAACGGTCATTTGTTCAGGAGTATCCCGACTTTTATCGGGAGCTGAAAAATAATTTTCCTGAATTATCGGAAAGTAATCTGCGTATCGTCCTTCTTTGGAAACTAGATCTAAGTACAACGGAGATTAGTAATGTATTGGGCATCACCAACGATGCTATTAAGAAGGCCAAGCAGCGTCTTCGAAAGAAAATAGGAGAAGAACGCTACGAAATCTTCCGTACGCTACTTGCCAAGCCGCTATCCTAAAACGGAGGCTGAGCCTACCGTGCTGCTTGGTGACAGCGACAGCTGTTATGAACGTCTATCGCTGGATGCTGTACCCAAAAACATTTCAATTACCGCGACGACAATAGCAAATAATGCGGCTGTCCAAAATCCGTCCACATCAAATTTGCTCCCCATAAGGCTGTCGCTTAGCATAATCATCAATACGGTTATAATGAAGGAGACCAACCCAAAGGTTAACCAATTCAGTGGAAAAGTGAAAAGGCGTAGGATGCCTCCAACAATTGCATTTACCAACCCGATTACAAGTCCCGTGACAATGGCCCACCCAAAGCCATCTACATGTGCTCCAGGAACAATATACGCCGCCACGGCGATGATGGCGCCCGTTAGCAAAAGGCTGATAATAAACCGCATAGCTTTAGATTTTTACATTTAATACTAGCCTATCAGGTCAAAAAAAATGCCAAAATACCCTGCACTGAAATCCTAAATAGTCTTTTATGACATGTTGCTTGAATGGACTGCTAAACTTTTAACATTATTTAGTGCGTAACTTACTATGCTTGCATATAAAAAATCTGTATCTTTAATCAAGATTATAAACAATAGTAATGAACGTCCCTACGCACGCACGGCTGTTAAGCGCGTTCCATTTATTCACACACATGACACTTTAAACGTATGAAAAAGATTGCATTAACATGTTTTGCTGTATTGTTGACGTTCTTTGTCTTCGCGCAGGCGAATGATCCCATCCTTGGAAAATGGCAGAATCCGAGCGGCGAAGGAAAGATAGAAATCTATAAGAAAGGCAACAAGTATTTCGGCAAGCTTTATTGGATCAAGGATGCCAATAAAAAAGATGAAAAAAATCCAGATGCGAGCCTACGAAGTCGCAAGATCCAAGGATTGGAGATCTTGACAAACTTCAGTAAGGATGGCGACACCTATGAAGGAGGGCAGATTTATGATCCCAAGTCCGGTAAAACCTACAGTTGCAAGATGACCGTAAAAGGAAAAGATAAGTTAGATATCCGTGGCTACATGGGGGTTTCTCTGTTGGGAAGAACCGAAACATGGAAGCGTATCGATTAGTATCCATTTAATTGGGCCACAGGTTTACCACCGGTGGCCCTAAATTTTGCCTTTTGCTTTCTTGATGTTAACTTTTTCCCGTATTTTGGTAGAAAGAACTTACCATGTCGGTTAACATGTCTTATCGGGAGAACGTAAAGTTGGCCTTACAGTCTATTGTAAGCAACAAGTTGCGCACATTCCTCACAGCCCTGATTATCGCCATCGGAATTATGGCTTTAATCGGCGTTCTTACTTCCATTGATGCCATTCAGAGTTCATTGACCAACTCCTTCTCCTCGATGGGATCCAATTCTTTTAATATCCGTAACCGAGGTGTCAATGTTCGTATTGGCGATGGTGGGAGTCAAGCAAAAGTATTTCCGTCCATTACTTATCAAGATGCCCTGGATTTCAAAAGGAATTTTGATTTTAGCGCGTTGGTTTCCGTAAGTGCCAACGTTACTTGGGGTGCAACGGCCAAATATAAAACAGAGAAGACAAATCCGAATATAGGGGTGCTCGGCGCCGATGAAAATTACTTGCAAACTTCAGGTTACAAACTAGAAGATGGTCGTAATTTGACCAGCCAAGATGTAGAAAATGCTAACGGCGTGGTTATCATTGGCAAGGAAGTTAAAGATAAGCTCTTCAAAAACAACAAAAATCCATTGGGTGAATATATTACCTTAGGAGGCGATCGCTTTACCGTGATTGGCGTCTTGGAGAGTAAAGGCTCCAGCGCTGGTTTTGGGGCAGACAAGGCTTGCTTTGTCCCTTTGTCGCGCGGGCGTGCTATGATGGCACGAGGGAATCCCTCTTTTATAATTACCGTAATGTCCGGCGATCCGTTTAAAATGGATGCCGCGGAAGGTGAGGCTGTTGCTACCTTTCGTAAAATTAGGGGGTTAAATGCAAAGCAAGCGAACGACTTTGAAATCATAAAATCCGACGCTGTTGCACAGATCCTCATGCAGAACCTGAGCTATGTAACCATGGGGGCGATTATTATTGCATTTATCACGCTCTTGGGAGCATCCATTGGCTTGATGAACATCATGCTCGTATCCGTAACAGAACGTACACGAGAGATCGGTGTGCGCAAAGCTATCGGTGCTACCCCCAACGTGATTCGTAAGCAGTTTTTGATGGAAGCCATCGTGATATGTTTGTTAGGCGGGCTTGCAGGCATTATATTGGGTATGTCGATCGGCAATTTGTTAGCACTCGCCCTTGGGGCAGATTTTATCATCCCTTGGCAGTGGATGGGACTTGGTATTTCCGTCTGTATAGTCGTTGGCATACTTTCCGGCTATTATCCAGCTTCCAAGGCGTCCAAGCTCGACCCCGTAGAGGCGTTGCGCTATGAGTAAATTTGTGCAATCGATTTCTTAGTGTACATTTAAAATATTGCCTTATCTTCGCATGGAGTAAGATCTAAGTGCTTCGTTGATAGTAGGTAGGTCGCTGTGCGAAGAGGGGGCTTTAATAGGAGTTTTCATAGATCGCATGGATTCGGTAAAAGCTGTTTTGTTTTTACTTTTTACTTTTGAATTTTTACTTTCGAATTATCATGTTTAAAACGTTAAAACCGGCATTAGAAAAAGAACTTGCAGCCATTAAAGAAGCAGGTTTGTACAAGCAAGAGCGCATTATCGTGACGCCTCAGGGAGCTGATATTAAGGTAGACTCTGGGCAAGAGGTTATTAATTTTTGCGCCAACAACTATTTAGGATTGTCCTCACACCCCACAGTAGTAGAAGCTGCAAAGAAAGCAATAGATAGCCACGGTTATGGCATGTCATCCGTACGCTTTATTTGTGGTACCCAGGATGTACACAAAGAATTGGAAGCCAAAATTTCCAGCTTTTTGGGGACCGAAGATACCATTCTGTATGCTGCCGCTTTTGATGCCAATGGAGGTGTTTTTGAACCGCTGTTAGGTGCTGAAGATGCTATTATCTCGGATGAACTCAACCACGCCTCCATTATCGACGGGGCGCGCCTTTGTAAAGCACAACGCTTCCGTTATAAAAATTGCGATATGGTTGATCTCGAAGAGCAGCTAAAAGCAGCAGCCGGAGCGCGTCACCGAATTATCGTCACGGATGGTGCTTTTTCCATGGATGGTTCTGTAGCACCCTTGGATAAGATCTGTGATCTTGCTGATAAGTACGAAGCGTTGGTTATGATCGATGAATCGCATTGCTCGGGCTTCATTGGCAAAACTGGCCGTGGCACACACGAGTTGTTTGACGTAATCGAACGTGTAGACATCATCACCGGAACCTTGGGCAAAGCCTTAGGCGGTGCTTCCGGCGGTTTTACGTCGGGACGCAAAGAAATTATTGATATGCTGCGTCAGCGCTCACGCCCCTACTTGTTTTCCAACACCTTAGCACCGGCCATTGCAGGAGCATCGGTAGCTGTATTGGATATGTTGAGCGAAACCACTGCACTCCGTGATAAACTGGAAACCAACACAACTTATTTCCGCGAGAAAATGACCGAAGCCGGATTCGATATCAAGCCAGGGTTTCATCCTATCGTTCCTGTAATGCTCTATGATGCGAAATTGGCTCAGGAATTCGCCGCTAAAATGCTCGATGAAGGAATTTATGTGATCGGATTTTACTATCCCGTTGTGCCACAGGGAAAAGCCCGAATACGGGTGCAAATATCCGCGGGACACGAAAAGGAACATCTCGATAAGGCCATTGCCGCCTTTACGAAAGTGGGTAAGGAATTAAACGTAATAAAATAATAATATAAAAAATAAAAAATTGAGGTGCAAAATAATTATCTTTGCACCTCGAATTTTTTATAATACAGTATCGCTCAATGCAAAACATCAGAAATATTGCGATTATCGCACACGTTGACCACGGTAAAACTACCCTCGTTGATAAAATTTTATATTTCACCAATCAGTTCCGTGAAAACGAGAATGCGGGTGAGCTTATTTTAGATAATAACGACTTGGAGCGTGAGCGTGGTATCACCATCGTTTCCAAAAACGTATCGGTAAAATACAAGGATGTCAAGATCAATATTATTGATACCCCTGGTCACGCCGATTTTGGTGGAGAGGTAGAGCGTGTATTGAAAATGGCTGATGGTGTGGTGCTATTGGTGGATGCTTTTGAAGGTCCAATGCCGCAGACTCGTTTCGTAACGGGTAAAGCATTGGGATTGGGCATCAAGCCAATCGTTGTTGTAAACAAAGTAGATAAGGAAAACTGCCGTCCAGAAGAAGTGTACGAAAATGTATTCGATCTTTTCTTCAACCTTGGCGCTACCGAAGAGCAGTTAGATTTCCCAGTATTATACGGTTCATCAAAACAAGGATGGATGTCGACAGATTGGAAAAAACCAACGACTGATTTCACGGACTTATTGGATGCAATTCTTGAGCATATCCCTGCTCCTAAGATATCTGAAGGTACGTTACAAATGCAAGTAACGTCACTAGATTATTCTACTTTCGTTGGTCGTATCGCTATCGGTCGTGTGGCACGTGGTGTAATCAAAGAAAACCAACCGGTTTCTTTGGTTAAGCGTGACGGTAAGATCGTAAAATCACGCGTAAAAGAACTACAGGTTTTCGAAGGTTTAGGTCGTATCAAGGTATCAGAGGTTCATGCGGGTGATATTTGTGCAGTTGTTGGTATTGACGGCTTCGAAATTGGTGATACTATCGCCGATTTTGAAAACCCAGAGCAACTGGAAGTAATGCACATCGATGAGCCTACGATGAATATGTTGTTCACGATCAACAATTCACCGTTCTTTGGTAAAGAAGGTAAATTTGTAACTTCTCGCCATATCTACGATCGTTTGCAAAAAGAACTAGAGAAAAACTTAGCGCTACGCGTCGTTCCTACGGATTCGCCAGACGCTTGGTTAGTATACGGCCGTGGTATTCTTCACTTGTCCGTATTGATCGAGACAATGCGTCGCGAAGGTTACGAGCTACAAGTAGGTCAGCCACAGGTAATCGTTAAAGAAATCGATGGTGTCAAATGTGAGCCTATCGAGGAATTGGTAGTGGATGTACCGGGTGATGTATCGGGTAAAGTGATCGAATTGGTGACTCAGCGTAAAGGTGAGTTGTTGATCATGGAATCAAAAGGTGAAATGCAACACTTAGAGTTTTCCATCCCTTCACGTGGTATCATTGGCTTGCGTAACAACGTGTTGACAGCTACTGCAGGTGAGGCTGTTATGGCACACCGCTTGAAAGGTTACGAGCCTTGGAAAGGTACAATCCCTGGTCGTTTGGCGGGTGTATTGATCTCTTTGGATACAGGTTCTACCACTGCTTATTCGATTGATAAATTGCAAGACCGTGGTCGTTTCTTCGTTGATCCAGGTGTGGATATTTACGAAGGACAAATCTTGGGTGAACACATCCGCGATAACGACTTAACAATCAACATCACTAAAGGTAAGCAGTTGACCAATATGCGTGCTTCAGGTTCTGATGATAACACCCGTATTGCACCAGCAATCAAGTTTTCGTTGGAAGAATGTATGGAGTACATCCAAGCAGATGAGTATATCGAAGTAACGCCACAATCTATGCGTTTGCGTAAGATCTACCTATCTGAAGGTGATAGAAAAATCAATGCAAAGAAATTCCAATAAGGAATAAAGGCATCAAGATAAGTAAAGCGGGCTTTCGATTTTTCGAAAGCCCGTTTCTTTTTTATAGGATGGCTCGATATGCAAAATCTCCTTATATTTAGGTATGGAAAAGCTTGAATGGCATGTGATTCCCATACTACCAACTGCCGATGCGGAAATAAAAAAGATTAAAGTTGCCGGCAAAACGATTTGCCTTGTCCGTTCTCAGGGCAAGTGGCAGGCTGTCGGCAACCGTTGTCCGCATGCAGGGGCAGATCTTTCACAAGGATGGTGTGAGGGGAATAACATCGTTTGTCCTTTTCATCGCCATAAGTTCGACTTGCAAACAGGAAAGGGCGATGTAGGACAAGGAAATTTTATTCCCACTTATCCGCTCAAGGAAGAAGATGGGCAACTATATGTGGCTATCCGGAAACCTTGGTGGAAGACACTTTTTTCTGGATAAACGCCGCATTGTTGAGCCTAGGCGTTGGCCAGCACTTCCTCCGAGCGTAGCTTCGATTCGTCATAGGCAGCAATCAACGCACGTGCCAGCACCCTGTTTGGATCGACGATGGGTAAACCATCACTCTCTTTTTCAGGGATAGCAAGTGCAAAATCCGCATCGCCAAACACGATCGATTGAGCGCCTTTCTTTTTGAGCTCAGCAATTACTTTAATGATTTCGCTACGCGCCCGGTTGCTGACCGGTGCTGACACCGCCTGAATACCATAAGTCGGATCGTAGATCGCTTCTTGAATCTTATCCTGCAAAGCTTGGTCGGGTTCCAGCGCTTGCAACCCATGCTGTGTTAACGCATGCTGGTAAAGACCATTGTTTTTCGTGCCTAGGCTGCTTAACACCGCCACTGCCTGATGCCCATGCTTACGCTGTATATATAGAGCCGTTTCCTCAATCATATGTAGAAGTTTTACTTGACTACCATGATGTTCAAGCTCTTCACGTATCAAATCAAAAATACGTGATGCATGCGCGGCATGGGATGGTACAGCCACGATAGTGGCTCCAGCAGTTTCCAATTCACATATGGTTTGTGCAATGGCCTTAGCTGGGTTTTCGTTTTCCCTGCCTATTAAATATGCTGCCGGATCGCTGATGCGTTGTGCATGCGCATGCAGTAGCAAAGGCAGATGTTCTCGCTCGTTGCTTACTTTTGTTTCTTCTATTATTTTCGTTGCGATGTCGAGTCCAGCAAGTGCGCCGACACCTCCTACTATTCCGATCATATCTCGTTAATTTAATGTTTCCAACCACATGCCTTTTGCCTGTGGTCTCTATATAGGATATTCAAAAATAGCGCCAAGCTCCTATTTCAGATGCTTTCCCTGTAACGGTTCTATAGATTCTCGGCAAGTTTTGTTATTACAGGCTATTAATCCTTATCTTTGCAAGAAATTTTAAATAAAAGTAATGAGTAGAAAGCGATTCTTACCTTATTGTTTGGTGTTGGCAACGATTGTAGTGAGCTGCCAAGATCAAGATAACACCCAGCAAACAGATAATCCATTATTATTAGCTTACGATACACCATTTCAAGTTCCTCCTTTTGACAAAATCAAAAACGAACATTTCCGTCCTGCTTTCAAAGTAGCATTGGAGCAGCACAACTTGGAGATCGATTCTATCGTGAACAATACGGAAGAACCTACCTTTGAAAATACTATCGTTGCATTGGAAAATGCAGGTAGCTTATTGAATAATGTGTCTACGGTTTTTCGCAATCTCAACAGTGCGCATACCAATGATTCCATACAGGCTATTGATAAGGACTTAGCGCCGGTATTTGCGGCCCATGCCGACGAGATATCGCTCAATGAGAAGCTTTTTGCGAAAGTAAAAACGGTTTTTGAGAAAAAAGATACATGGAATCTGGATGCTGAGGGCGCCAAGCTATTGGACGAAACTTATAAAGGCTTTATCCGCTCCGGGGCTAATCTTTCTGCTAAGGATAAGGAGAAGCTCAAAAAAATAAATGCACAGCTTTCTGTCTTGACAACTGAATATAGCCAAAATTTATTGGCTGAAACGAATGCTTTCGAGCTCGTGGTTGAGAAAGAGGCTGATCTTGCAGGCTTACCTGCAGATTTAAAAACGGCTGCTGCCGATGCCGCTAAAGCGAAAGGAAAAGAAGGGAAGTGGTTGTTCACCTTGCAAAATCCTTCCGTCATGCCTTTTTTGCAATATGCCGAT
The DNA here is from genome assembly GCF_033955345.1 of Sphingobacterium bambusae. Taxonomy (NCBI): domain Bacteria; kingdom Pseudomonadati; phylum Bacteroidota; class Sphingobacteriia; order Sphingobacteriales; family Sphingobacteriaceae; genus Sphingobacterium; species Sphingobacterium bambusae. Next base: position 2,500,420 of record NZ_CP138332.1, on the reverse strand, counting down.
AACCGTGATTTGCGTAAGAAGATCTGGGAGGCTTACCAAAAGCGAGGCAACAATGGCAATAACAACGATAATAAGAAAGCGCTAGTTTCCATCGCTAACTTGCGTTTGGAAAAAGCGAAGTTGCTCGGATATTCGTCACATGCGGCCTATGTGCTTGAGGAATCCATGGCCGAGAATCCAGCCAATGTTTACGCATTGTTGAACAAGATCTGGACACCGGCATTGGCAAAAGCCAAAACCGAAGCCGCGGATATTCAAAAGGAAATTATTGCTGCCAAGGATACATTTACTGTTGCACCCTACGATTGGCGTTATTACCAAGAGAAGATCCGCAAATCTAGATTCGCGCTGGACGAAGCGCAGATCAAGCCTTACTTTAGTCTTGGAGCGGTGCGCGAAGGCGCTTTTTCCACGGCTAATAAGCTCTATGGCTTGACATTCATTGCTTTGAACAACGTGCCGACCTATCACCCTGAGGTTGAAGTTTATGAGGTTAAAGATAAAGATGGTTCGCACTTAGGACTGCTGTATGCAGATTTCTTCCCTCGGGAATCTAAACGTGGCGGTGCTTGGATGACATCTTTCCGCTCGCAAGGAACTAAAGATGGAAAACGTGTCGCACCGGTGATTTCTATCGTCTGCAACTTCACCAAGCCGGTCGGTGACGAACCTGCATTGTTGACGTTTGATGAAGCTACAACGTTGTTTCATGAGTTTGGACATGCCTTGCATGGATTACTTTCCAACGTAAAATACAAGAGCTTGGCAGGAACATCTGTTCCTCGCGACTTCGTCGAGTTACCGTCTCAGATTATGGAAAATTGGGCGGCTGATCCGGAGGTGTTGAAGTCTTACGCACGCCATTACAAAACAAAAGAAGCTATCCCAGATTCCTTAATTGCGAAGATGGAGAAAGCAGGAACTTTCGATCAAGGTTTCGCTACGGTGGAATATGTAGCAGCATCTTTACTGGATTTGGATTACCATGCTGCAACGACACCTATTCCAGCCGATGCTAATGCCTTTGAAACGGCGGCTATGAAAAAGATCGGTTTGATTGATGCCATTATTCCACGCTACCGTAGCACCTATTTTCAGCATATCTTTTCGGGTGGATACTCCGCCGGTTACTACGCGTATATCTGGTCGGAAGTGTTGGATTCGGATGCTTTTGCAGCCTTCAAAGAAAAGTCATTGTATGACCAGGGTACAGCAAATGCATTCCGTCGTAATATATTGGAAAGAGGGGGGACGGGTAATCCGGCAGAGATGTATCGCACCTTCCGCGGTAAGGATCCAAATCCCGATTACTTGATGAAGAAACGTGGATTGAATTAAAAAATGTTAAATAACAGAGGCTACACCAAAAAGTGTAGCCTTTTTTGATGCTAAAGTTTGCATTTTAAGCATTGTTATTTATATTTGTTCTAAATAAAAATAACAATGTGTCAATCCATCATTTTAAGTTCGAACGGAACAACGACGGTGAGCTACTGCCAACACTGTAGAAATTGCTACATCTGGCACCAAACTTTCCTGTTGACGTTTGATGCCGAGCAATACCGGAGTTTTTGGGAGGTCATTAAAGAAAAAATGGGTGTCGAAGAATATTTCCGTTTTCCGGATGGCGTGGCAAGAGTGGTTTTAAATACTCCTGTACGGGAGATCGTCTTTACGTTCACGCACGATGAATGGATCGATTTTACAAAATCCATGAACGAAGGATTCTACATGCGACAGATTCACGAGATGATTCATCCGAATTAAAGATATCAAGTCCTAGTGACCTGTAATAGTTCCCCGATAATCGATAGGTTAGCTAGGCACAAATTGAAGCGCATGACACAGATTGCTTATTGGTAACAATACAGATCTGTGTCATGCCTTTTTTATATGCTAAGGGAGTTAAACTGAAGATCGTATAATTTTTTGTAGTATCCGTCTATCGCCAAGAGCTCACTATGTGTACCCATTTCTTTTATTTCGCCCTTATCGAAGACAATAATCTTATCGGCCTTTTGTATCGTCGACAAGCGGTGTGCAATCACGATGGCGGTACGCCCTTGCATCATATTATCGATAGCCGTTTGAATCAATAGCTCGGTTTCGGTATCGATAGAAGAAGTAGCCTCATCGAGGATCAGGATCGTGGGATCGTGCACAAGTGCGCGGATAAAGGAAATAAGCTGCGCTTGCCCAGAGGACAGCGTGGCGCCACGTTCCTGTACTTGATAGTCGAAGCCTCCAGGGAGGCGCATGATAAAGTCGTAGGCACCTACTTTTTTTGCGGCATCAATAACCTCTTCACGACTTATCGATGGATTGTGCAAGGTGATATTGTTGAAGATGCTGTCAGCAAATAAAAAAACATCTTGCAATACCGTAGCAATGTGGTTTCTGAGGTAACTCAGCTCATAGCTGCGTATATCCTTGTCATCCAACAGGATGCTACCTTTCTGGATTTCATAAAAACGGCTTAAGATATTAATAGTGGATGATTTACCTGCTCCGGTAGCGCCCACTAGTGCCAGTGTTTCGCCCGGCTGAACGACAAAGTTCACATCCTTAAGTACCCATTTTTCATCGTTGTAGGCAAACCAAACATCTTGGAATGCAATACGCCCCTCAATGTGTTTCGGACTGTAGGTTCCTTCATTGGGGGTAAATTCATGTGTGTCCAACACATCGAAAATGCGCTCTGCCGATACCATACCCATTTGTAAGGTGTTGAATTTATCGATCAATTCGCGAATAGGTCGGAAAATCATATTGATGTACATAAGGAAAGCCACGACGACGCCAGGCGAGATGTCGTTGGACAAGATCTGTTTTGATCCATACCATACCAAAAGCCCCGTTGCTATGGCAAGTATAATTTCCAAAACAGGGAAAAAGATCGAAAAATACCAGTTCGCACGGATATGTGCGTCTCGGTGTTTTTGATTGATGTTGTCGAATTTCCGCATTTCCTGCCGCTCGCGAGAAAAATACTGTATGATCGCCATACCGCTGATGTGTTCCTGCAGGAAGGTGTTTAGATTGGATACCCAAGTGCGTACATCGACAAAAGCCGATTTCATCGACTCTTTAAAAATGTAGGTGGCCCAGACCATTAGCGGCATAGGAACCAGCACGATGAGCGTCAGTGTCCAGTCTGTGTAGAACATGACGCCTAGGATAACCACCAATTGCAGGAGATCGCCGATGATCTGTATCAGTCCTTGGGAAAAAATATTGGATATGGTCTCCAAATCGGAGATCGTACGGGTGATCAATTTGCCTAAAGGCGTATTGTCGAAATATTTTAGTCGCAGTTGGGTAATGTGGTTAAACACCTGAATACGGATATCGCGAATCACATTTTGTCCCAGCACGTTCGTGGCCAAGGTATGGTAGTAACGTATAACAGTTTGGCCAACCAATAAAACCAGCATGGCGATCAGCATCATGCCCAAGCCCGAAGCATCGGATTTCAAAATATAGTTGTCCAATGTATATTCGATAAGCATAGGCAGTGCCGGCGCTACGGCAGCCAACAAGATGGTCAAGATGACCGATGCCCAAAATATACCCTGGTAGGGGCGCATGTACTGGGACATGCGTTTCAGCAATTTGCTGTCGTAGGTTTTACCCGATATTTTTTGCTCGCTCAAGATTCAGTACTAATGTAAGGATAAATAACTTTTGTTAAATAAAGACCATGCGCAGGTACGGATGTGCCCGCTTTTGCGCGGTCTTGGCTTTGGATAACGTCAAGAATGGAAGAAGCTTTTTTATTCTTCAGTCCAATATCCAGCAGAGTGCCCACAATGGCACGCACCATATTGCGCAGAAAGCGATCTGCCGTAACGTGAAAGATCAATCGCCCTTGAACGTCGACCCATTCTGCACGCGTTACCGTACAAATATTGGTGAACACTTGCGTATTGCTCTTGGAAAAGCATCCGAAATCTTGTTTACCCAGTAGGAATGCAGCAGCCTCGTTCATGCGTTGCACATCTGGATAGTCTCGCAACTGCCACGACTTGTTGATGGAGAATGGATCCTTGTCGAAATGTATGTGGTACTCATAGGAGCGTTCCACCGCGTCAAAACGAGCGTGTGCATCTTGCTGTACAGGGAGTAGCCTACGCGCTGCAATGTCAAAAGGCAGTAGCGCGTTCAAGGCGTGCAAAAAGCGATCTGCATTTGGAATCTGCCCGGCTTCGACATCAACATGTACATACAATTGTTTGGCATGTACACCTGTATCGGTACGTCCTGCGCCGACCGTTTCCACGGGGGAACGCAAAATTTTGGCTAACGCCTCATTGACGCGCTGCTGCACCGACACCGCATTATGCTGCACTTGCCAGCCATGGTAAGAGGTGCCGTCGTAAGCGATTTCCAAAAAATAACGTTGCATGATGTTTTCCACGGAGCAAAGGTAGCTAAAAGTACCTTAAGCTCCTTGGCCTAATACAGAATCTAACAATTCCATTACCACAGTCCGCCACTTGAATCTTAATTATTACATACATGCAATCAAATTGGTTATTTTATTGTTTATAGTATATTTGTTCTTCAGTTTAAAACAGAACTATGATTCAACGCGTACAGAGCCTTTGGCTATTGGCAGCAGCAATAACGTTGCTCGGCCTATTTATTTTTCCATATGTCAGTTTTATCGATTTGGTTGGCCTTGGCAAACAGATATTCGTAACCGGGATATACTCTTCCGTGAACAACGAAATGAGTCGGGAAAGCACCGCAATTCCTCAAGCTATTCTAGCGGGTATAGTTTCCCTTTTCCCTGTTGTTATTATTTTCCTGTTTAAAAATAGGAAAAGACAGTTGCTTTTTGTTGGGATAGAGATCCTTTTGATCGTCTTGTTGGGATTGTGGATGTTTATGTCGGCAAATGCCGTTCTTGATGCCATATCGCAAAGCCTGAAAGCAGGAAATATTGGCGTAGGCTTCTTTCTTTTGCCTGTATCTATTATTTTTCTTGCGATGGCCATCAGTGGCATCCGCAAGGATGATAAATTAATTAAGTCCGCAGATCGATTAAGATAATAACCATGAAGAGCATTCGGTTGTTTTTAGCCATGTTTGCATGGCTGTCGTGCGGCTTACTACACGCGCAAGAAGAGGTTAGGGGTAATGTGTTGGACGATATACAAGTCGATGTCAAAGCAGTGCATCTTGATCCTGATAATGATACCTTGTCGATAGATTTATTTTTGATTTCCTACCACATGGATCAAAGGGAATTCAAGCTGAATACTTACGCGACGCAGGTGCTTGACGCGAGCGGCAAAAAGCATCTTTTTACCTCTTTAAAAATGGGAAGGATATTAATCAATATTAAGGATAGGCAAAATTATTTGCACTACCTATTTGAAGAGAATGTGCCGGTGCCCGTAACCATCAAGTACGCGGATTGGAAGCAGGAAAAGCCCAAAAAGCTGCTGCTAGTCTTTGAAGACAGCACAGAAGAAGGTAAGTTTATAACACAAGAGGTTGATCTGTAGATCAACCTCTTGTGTTATTTATGCGAGATAAATTGATGGTTATTGACTCCGTAATTATAAAACAACTACCTTATCGAGAGTAGCGGAATTGCTGCTTATCCATCATCGACATTTGATCTTTCATCATCTTGATCTGATCGGCCAATAATTTGTTTTTGTCTGCTTTTTTAGCTTCCGACAGTAATTTTTCGGCTTCTCGCTTGTTTCGTTTCGCCATGGCGACGCCCGCAAGGCTCAATTTTGCCAAGGCAACATTATGATCCATATGTAAACCCAAAGCAAGGGCTTTCTTGAAGAACTTCTCGGATTGTAGTGGTGCGCGCTGTGATTCCAAGATACCCAATAGCATGTGGTAATAGCCATGCTGGGCAGAAATCAACTGCTTTTCGTAATTTGTAATCTTACGAAGCCACTGCTCCGCTTTCGGCATGTTCTCTTTGCGCAAGAACCATTGCGCCAATAGCATGTTCTCATTAAAGAACACCGTTACCCATGCAAGAATACTGAGGAGAATACCTAGAATACCAAAGCCCCAGTGTCCAAACCAAAAGAGTACCACCGTTCCGATAAGTAACAAGCTGGCAAGAATGATGCGAACTATATTTGACATAAAAATTTCCGTTAGTGATGAATATTGCCACAAATATCCGGTTATTTTGGAGCTTATACAACTTGTTCGTCCTATAAAATTGTAAAATTGTACATTTGTGTTATGTCAGATCGTTATCACCCCAGTTGGGAACCCATCTTAAAGCCCTTGCTGAAACAGGAATTTATGCGAAATCTGTCGGCTTTCGTCCAGCAGGAGCGAAAAATATCGCTCGTGTTTCCACCCGAAGACTTGGTGTTCAACGCCTTGAAGCTGACTTCTTTCGACAACGTTAAGGTTGTTATCCTAGGGCAAGATCCATACCACAATGATGGACAAGCACATGGCTTATCCTTCTCTGTGCCAAACGGCATGGCATTGCCTCCCTCGTTAAAGAATATTTTTGCCGAGCTGACAACGGATATCCCAGGGTTTATCAGCCCAACAAGTGGAGATCTTTCCTCTTGGGCCAAGCAGGGCGTGCTTCTGTTGAATGCAACGTTGACTGTGCGTGCCCATCAGGCGGCATCCCATCAGAAAAGAGGGTGGGAGGAGTTTACCGATCAATTGATACAGGCGATTTCCCAGAAACGCGACAATGTGGTATTTCTGCTATGGGGAAGCTATGCGCAAAAGAAATCAGTTCTGATAGACCATACACGGCATCTCATGTTGAAAGCTGTACACCCTTCGCCTTTATCGGTTTACCGAGGCTTTTTCGGCAGCAAACATTTCTCAAAGGCGAATGACTACCTGCTGTCATCCAATCAAGAGCCTATAGACTGGCAAATTCGTTAAGCATAGCGCTCTTGAAGATCCTTGTATTGGTAGGTTTCTAGCGCCAGCTTTTGTATATGGTTTATTCTGATCTTCCGTCCCAATTGACGAATATGGGTGAATAAAAGGTGGCTATCGTAGGTGATCTCGAATGCTTCCGTTAAGTTGATGGGTTCCATGGGCTCGCCCAAGACCACATATTCTAGCTCGCCTTTTGACGTGAAACGTTTGATAAGCACCTTTTCTTCCGGAGCCGGCTGAACCGAGAACCAAGCACCGTCGCCTACACCTCCTAGGTATTGGGCATCTACAGGCACCGAGATGGGTTTGGATGCAAAGGCCATATAGCCGATGATCAAATCGTTGGGTAACAATGCGGCTTTTGTGCGATTTACATTGTCGCCCAACTTTTGCAAAAGAAAACCAAACGACTGCCAACGGTTCATCTTAAAGTGTTTTAAGCCTTCTTCTGCAGTAAATGAATACACCATGCGGTCGGCTACGGCATTAACCACATTGCTGATGGGGCTTGCTTTGATCGTTTCCGGAAAATTAATGCTATGGTTCCAACGGTAAGTCTTCGACGAACGCATAAGCATCCGCGTGATAAAGCGCGAGCAGTTGTTGTTATTTTTTGCAACCGCCCCATAAGGATAGGTACCTTGATGTACACAATCATCACCATATGCCTTAGCCAACTCGAAGTTTATGCCTCGTGCAATGGAAAAATAGAGAATACCTTCGCCATACATTGCTGGCTTGAGCAGTTCTAACTGACTGATAATGTCTTCGAGATTGCTGATCTTGCTGTCCTCGAATTTTGCTTTGAACTTGATCTCCAGCCGTGGGTCAGAAAACTTGGAACGAGCCCGCCCGTACCCTCGTGGCGCAATATACCGTCCAAAATCATAGAAAAGCATCTCTCCCGTGCTGCGCTTGATAATAACAATGCCTGTATGTCCAACTTTGAAGTTTAGATTTTTTACGACGCCGATTTTTTTGAAAAACATCATCCACTTCTCGTCGCCCCTTATCGTGGCATCCGGCCAGGTCAAAATGAGCGCTAGATCCTCGTAATCTATATGGTTTGATTGCATGGATAAGGGATTAATACGCCAAAGGGACAATAGGTTCTTTCTTGCTCGTAGACATGATCATCATCGTTTGAAAGGTTTTCACAAACGGAATCTTGGATATCTTTTCCATGATAACGCCTTCATAGGCCTTGATGTCTTTCACATATACCTTCAGTATGAAATCGCAGTTGCCGGTCACATGGTGACATTCCGTGACCTCCGGGATAGCCTTAACCGCTTCCACAAATTCGGGAATGGCATTGTGGGTATGAAAATCTAAAGAAATCTGTATAAACGATTTAATGCCCAAACCCAATTTCTCCTCATCAACAAAAGCATGGTAGCTCTTGATAAAGCCTGAATTCTCCAGCTTGCGCACGCGCTCAAGGGTCGGCGCGGGAGACAAACCGATATTAGAAGCCAATTGCAAATTGGTGATTCTACCGTTTTCCTGTAGTAATTTCAGGATCTTTAGATCTGTTTTATCTGGTTGGTAGGGCATTTTTCGTATTCGCTTTCAGTGAATATTATATTTTATAATCAGTAAACATACGAAATTTTATTTCGGATTTAAAGGATTTTACCTGTGGAAATATTATAGATAAAATTTATGTTAAGTGAATATGTTTATTGATCGTTCTTATTGGGCATCATGCTAATGTAAAAAACACTTAGGCCACAGTGCTTTAAAATGCGTAAAAATGAGATTTGTCATTTTTTTATTGATAAGTCGGCTTTATGCGTGGCTAGCATAGATGTAATTGTTTATTAAATCGTATCTTTGTAGTCCAAAATAAGGTAGGAATCGCCGATAATTTAAAGGGGAAGAGAAATGAGTACCAAAGACGACGAATTACTAAAAGAGTTAGAACTCGAAGAATATAAATACGGTTTTACGACCGATATAGAAATGGAAATTGCCCCTAAAGGGCTTAATGAGGATACTATTCGTTTGATTTCTGCAAAGAAGAATGAACCCGAATGGTTGTTGGAATGGCGCTTGAAAGCCTTCCGTCATTTCCTGAGCATGAAGATGCCGACTTGGCAAAACTTCAAAAATCCAGAAGTAGACTTCCAAGATCTATCGTACTATGCCGCGCCAAAAGCCAAAAAGCAGTTGGAAAGCATGGACGAGGTTGATCCTGAGTTATTGGCTACGTTCGAGAAGCTGGGCATTCCTTTGGATGAACAGAAAATTTTGGCCGGTGTTGTTGCCGTGGACGCGGTGTTTGACTCGGTATCTGTAAAGACTACCTTCCGTGAAAAACTGAAAGAACAAGGTGTTATCTTCTGCTCTTTTGGCGAAGCGGTACAGGAATATCCAGATTTAATCAAAAAATATTTGGGAACAGTGGTGCCACAGACGGATAATATTTATGCGGCGCTCAATTCCGCGGTGTTTTCCGACGGTTCCTTCGTTTATATTCCGAAGGGTGTTCGTTGCCCGATGGAATTGTCGACATATTTTCGGATCAATGCCCAAAATACGGGGCAATTTGAGCGTACATTGATCGTGGCGGACGAAGGTTCCTATGTTTCTTACTTGGAAGGCTGTACAGCGCCAATGCGTGACGAAAACCAGTTGCATGCCGCTGTCGTGGAGCTGATTGCAGAACGCGACGCTGAGATCAAATACTCAACAGTGCAAAACTGGTATCCAGGAGATAAAGATGGTAAGGGTGGTATCTATAACTTCGTGACCAAACGAGGTATTTGCAAAGGAGACAATGCGAAAATCTCCTGGACGCAGGTAGAGACGGGTTCGGCCATCACATGGAAATACCCAGGCGTTATCTTGAAAGGTGACAATTCCGTTGGCGAGTTTTACTCGGTGGCCATGACCCGCAACAAGCAGGTAGCTGATACGGGAACGAAGATGATTCACTTGGGGAAAAACACCCGATCGAAAATCGTGTCAAAAGGGATTTCTGCAGGACTTAGTCACAATAGCTATCGTGGTTTGGTCAAGATTGGGCCAAACGCCGACAAAGCGCGTAACTTTACGCAGTGTGATTCCCTGTTGATCGGTGATCGTTGTGGTGCACACACCTTTCCTTACATCGAAAATAAAAATCGCAGTGCCAAGTTAGAGCACGAAGCTACAACATCTAAGATTGGTGAAGATCAGGTGTTCTACCTAAACCAACGCGGAATTGATTCGGAGAAGGCTGTAGGGCTAATCGTGAACGGTTATGCGAAAGAGGTTTTGAACCAATTGCCGATGGAGTTTGCTGTCGAAGCACAGAAATTGTTGGCGATCTCCTTGGAAGGCTCAGTAGGATAAAAATTAATCGTTGACCCTGCTTCCTCGAAAGTGGTTAGGGTCAGTAAGCAATACAGAATAACATGTTATCAATTAAGAATTTACACGCGTCTGTTGAAGACAAACAAATATTAAAAGGACTAAATTTAGAGGTTAAAGCCGGCGAAGTTCACGCCATTATGGGGCCTAACGGTGCTGGAAAAAGTACCCTAGGTAACGTATTGGCCGGCCGTGACTCCTATGAGGTTACAGACGGTGCTGCCTTGTTGGATGGCGTTGATTTGTTGGATCTTGCCCCTGAAGATCGTGCTCGCGAAGGTTTGTTCCTTGCGTTTCAGTATCCCGTCGAAATTCCCGGCGTATCTAACATTAACTTTTTAAAGACTGCGGTAAACGATATCCGTGCTTATAAAGGATTGCCTCCGATGGAAGCTAAGGAATTTTTACAGACAGTGAAAGAGAAGCAAAAATTGGTCGAGTTTTCCGCTAATTTAGCTAACCGCTCGTTGAATGAAGGTTTCTCTGGCGGTGAAAAGAAACGGAACGAGATTTTTCAATTGGCCATGCTCAACCCGAAATTGTCTATCTTGGACGAAACTGATTCCGGATTGGATATCGATGCTTTACGCATCGTGGCTAATGGTGTCAATCAGTTGCGTTCCAAAGACAATGCTTTCGTGGTGATTACGCACTACCAACGTTTGTTGGACTACATCGTGCCAGATTTTGTTCACGTACTTTACAATGGTCGCATTGTAAAAACAGGTCCAAAAGAGTTGGCCTTGGAATTGGAAGAAAAAGGTTACGACTGGTTAAAAGAATACGATACGCAAACCGTCTAATTTGATTTATCTATGGATAATTTAAACAGCGGATTGATAAAAAATAACATGAGTACAATAGTTGCAGATTCATTATATCAACAAATCGTTACCTCATTCAAAGAGTTAGAAACGATTCCTGAGCCCGCCAGCCTGACGGCAATACGTCAAGCTGCTTTTGAACGTTTTCAGCAAGAAGGTTTTCCTACAGTAAAGAATGAGGAATGGAAATACACCAACTTGCATAGCTTAACAAATACAAGTTATGTATTGAATACGGATGTGGCGGTTGATGATATCGATACGAGTAAGGCTGATATCCCTGACTTGGATGCACATCGTATCGTCTTAGTGAATGGACAGTATGTGCTTGCTTTTTCGAGCTTGGAAGATGAGATCGGATTGGTGGTTAAGCCAATTGAGGAAGCGCACGCCGAGCCCAATTTTCAGAAGCACTATGCCCAGCATGCAGATAAATCGGATAATGTGATGGTGCAGCTGAACACGGCCTTACAGACCGCTGGCGTATACATCGCCGTGGCTAAAAATAAGGTGGTTAGCAAGCCTATTCATATTGTGCATGTGGCTAGTAGCGACGAATCTTTCTTCGCCCAAACACGAAACCTGATCGTGTTGGAGCAACATGCCGAAGTGGAAATCGTTGAATCTTTTATCACGCTTGACGGTACGGCCAAAAACCTGAATAATAAGGTGACGGAGATCGTTGTGGAAGAAAATGCGAAAATGCAGCACTATTACCTGCAGGTTTCCGAAGCGGTTAGTAACTACATTCACCATACCGAGATCTACCAAGAGCAACATAGTTTATATAATAATTACAACTGTAACTTGCCAGGAGCATCTTTTGTGCGTCATAACATTAACGTTCGTTTGGATGCGGAGCAGGTGGAATCTCACCTATACGGGATCAATCTTACGTCGGGTAAGCAATTTGTTGACAACCATACGATTGTAGACCACATGAAGCCACATTGTGAATCATACGAATGGTATAAAAATATCCCACAAGACGAGTCTACAGCGGTTTTCAATGGTAAGATTTTTGTTCGTGAAGATGCGCAAAAAACCAATGCCTTCCAGCAAAACAATAATATGCTGATTGGTGATAAGTCAACAGTGTATACGAAACCACAGTTGGAGATCTTTGCAGATGATGTGAAATGTTCGCACGGCTGTACTATGGGACAGTTCGATGATGAAGCACTCTTTTACTTGCGCGCGCGCGGTATCGGCGAAGAATCTGCTCGAATCTTGTTGGTGCATGCTTTTGCTTTTGACGTGACCTCTCGTTTTTCCAACGAAGCTGTACGCAGCTATGTCGAAAATTTGGTTGCTGCAGGCTTAGAAAGCAAGTAAAGTAAACTTTAAAATAGCATATAGAAAGCGTTCGGACATCCGAACGCTTTTTGTTTGCACAGGAAACTATGCTGAAGTCAAGGTACACTTGCTTTTCTTCAGCCATCGGTCTGTATTTGTTTCCTGAAGCTTCCCCACTTCCGTAGGATGTTGCGTTGGAGTACAATTTCAGCTCTACAGCAGTAGCTAATCGATAGGAGACTTTATCTTTCAACGAAGCTAAGGCTTGTTTTGGCTTTAATTTATTAGATAACAATGTTTTGTAATCCCTTTTCAAGAAAGGGAACTACTCCTAATACATAGATTTCTAGATTTTTTGCGAACGAATGCTACGTAGCATTCGTTGTGCGACACCTCAATTAATCTATATGAAATATGTTTTTAATGAGATGAATTTTGTCTCGGCAATAGTATTCGCTGCAGCCGGCAAGTTGATACTTATCGCTGAATGGCAATACTCCGTCAAGGCGTTTATTTATCTCGACAATAATCAATTGATGCTAAAATGAATAAATAATGCAGCTGAGTATCTAAAGTAGTCATACTTCAATGAAAACCGATCATTGCTCAAAAGCATATTGCTGTTTCTCGAAGTGAAAGAAGCATACAGCGAGAAAAAGCAAACAGTAGACAATAACGTTTTGACGCTCGTCAAAAGAATAATTTTAAATGAAGACAGTCAAATGCTACGTAGCATTTCTAGCAAATCTCGTCCATCTCGGAGCTGTTAAAACATGCTCTAGCGAGGGATCAAGCAGAATCTTTGGGGGGGCATAGAATAAATTCTTAGCTTAGCGCTCTTAAAATAGATTATCTTGCAAGACGCTGAACGTAAATTACTGTCTTTATTGATGCCCGAAGGGCTTTTAGATTATTTTGATATTATTGATGTTTCCAAGGTTGATGGAGAACTTCACATCTATCTTGATGAAAGGAACATTGCTCCCTCAGGCTATGAAAACAGTAAGCTGGAATCCAAAGGCTTTATGCCGGTTTCCCAGATCAAGGACTTTCCCATCCGGGGCCAAAAAGTCACCCTACATATCAGACGTAGACGTTGGACCGTGCTGGATACACGGGAGATCATTACCAGGGATTGGAACCTCGTTCATGAAGGTGCTCGGATGACTACGGAATTCGGGCTTTTTTTAAAGGGGATATTTGGATAACCATCCCATCAGTGCGCATCTTTTGGGACTTCTCTTTCAGCTGGATGGTAAGCAGCTGCAGGATCAGTACAGGAACCATCTGAGCGACTTTCATGATTGGGATCAGAAACACCACGCCGAGTACTGGACGGTATTTCCGGCAAATATCTCCGAGCGGCTGAGTATCGATGAGACCAGTTTTAGCAATGGCGAACTCTATACCGTTGTGGGCAGCAAAGCCTCCAAGGGAAGAAAAGGCACCATCTTGGCCAGCATTAAGGGAACAAAGGCAGAAGATATCATCACTGTACTGGAACGTATCCCGCTCAGGTTGAGAAATAAAGTTCGTGAAGTAACGATGGATATGGCTCCCAATATGGCAAAGGCAATCCGCCGGTGTTTTGGGAATGCCAGAAGGGTCATCGATCGGTTTCATGTGCAGAAACTGGTTTATGATGCCGTTCAGGAACTCCGTATAAGGTATCGTTGGGAGGTGCTGGATGAAGAGAGTAGGAAGATCGCCAGTGCCCGTAAGAAAGGTATTCCCTACGACCCTGAGCTGCTGTCCAATGGCGATACCATCAAACAGCTACTGGCAAGATCAAGATACCTGCTGTTCAAACATCCTTCCAAATGGACAGAAAGCCAAAAGCATCGTGCGGAAATCTTATTTGTACGTTTTCCCCTGTTAAAGAAAGCGTATGATTTGGCGATGGCACTGGGAGATATCTTCAACAAATGCAAGGATAAGACGGTAGCTTTTACCAAGCTTGGCCTGTGGCACAATCAGGTAGAAAACTCCGGTATTGCATCTTTTGAGAGTGTCGCTCGGTCAATTGCAGCACACCACACAGATATCCTTCACTACTTCGACAATAATAGTACAAATGCTTCAGCCGAATCCTTCAATGCAAAACTTAAAGCCTTTAGGAGTATATTCCGCGGAGTCAGGGATGCAAAATTCTTCCTGTACAGAGTAATGAAATTATATGCTTAAATTTTATCCCCCCAAGAATTCGGTATGATCCCTAGCGAGGCTGAGGAGGATAAAAAGCATAAAAAAAGCCTCCCATTTTATGGAAAGCTTTTTAGAGCGAAAGACGAGATTCGAACTCGCGACCCCAACCTTGGCAAGGTTGTGCTCTACCAACTGAGCTACTTTCGCTGATTGTGGTACAAAGGTAGTGATTTGATATTTATCTGTCAATAGCTTTTTTAAATTTTTGATGCGCCTTACCACGAGAAAAGCTTATGCTTCCGTAGCAAATGGAGCGCGCTACAGTCTGATCGCATCCACACAGTTAATCCCATCAATAGCAGCAGATACAATGCCTCCAGCATAGCCGGCACCTTCGCCACAAGGGTAGATCCCTTTGACGTGGGGGTGTTGCAGGTTATCTTTATCTCGCGGGATACGTACCGGTGAAGATGTTCTAGATTCTACGCCGACCAGGATCGCTTCGTTGCTGTAATAACCTTTCATCTTCTTTCCAAACAAAGGAAGTGCTCCTCGTAAAGCCTGGTGCACAAAGTCGGGTAGGACT
This sequence comes from Sphingobacterium bambusae, assembly GCF_033955345.1. Lineage (NCBI taxonomy): Bacteria > Pseudomonadati > Bacteroidota > Sphingobacteriia > Sphingobacteriales > Sphingobacteriaceae > Sphingobacterium > Sphingobacterium bambusae. Next base: position 2,485,312 of record NZ_CP138332.1, on the reverse strand, counting down.
TCGTTAAGATCTACGCTTCGTGTTCCCGGTTTATAGGAGTTTTCAGGTAGGCTGCTCGATACGCGTCTCTCCACAAAATCAACCATGCGTTGTGCCGGAGCGACAAGCTGCCCGCCGCCTAAACGAAAAGCTTGTTGTTCGATCTTTTGCTGGAAGTCCAATAGTGCAAATGGATCGGAAGCCGAGGCAGGAACATCCTCGAGGTTAATCTGTATGACAGTGCCCGAATTGGCGTGGGGATTGTTGCGCTTTGAGGGCGACCAACCGTTGACCACAATCTCGTCAGCAGCTGTCGCGCAGGGCGCGATGATGCCTCCCGGACACATGCAAAATGAAAAAACACCGCGATCCTGTACCTGTTCTACCAAGCTATAGTAGGCTGCTGGCAGATTTTCATGACGTGTGCTGCAATGGTACTGCGCTTGGTCAATAACCGTCTGTGGGTGTTCGATACGTACACCCAAGGCGAAGGCTTTAGCTTCAACAAGCCAGCCTTTGCGACGGAAAAGAGCAAACATATCACGGGCCGAGTGACCTGTAGCGACGATGACATGATCAGCATGGATCGTCTCGCCGTTTGAGGTGCGCACACCACGTGCCTGCCCAAAAGATTCTAGGATGTCATCTACGCGAGTGTCAAACCGTATCTCGCCACCGTGCGAAAGGATGCAGTTACGCATGTCCTCGATAATATGCGGGAGTTTATTGGTACCAATGTGTGGACGCGCATCCACCAGAATATCGTCCGTAGCACCATGCTGCACAAAGATCTGCAACACTTTTTGTACGTCGCCGCGCTTGTTCGATCGGGTATATAGCTTGCCGTCAGAATAAGTGCCGGCGCCGCCTTCGCCAAAACAATAGTTGGACTCCGGATTGACGACCCCATCCCGGTTGATGCGCGCCAAGTCTCGCCGTCTTTCCTGAACGGCTTTGCCACGCTCAATGACGATGGGCTTCAGCCCTCGTTCCAAACATCTATAGGCAGCAAACAGCCCCGCAGGTCCGGCACCAATAATAATAACGATGGGTGCGTTATCAACCTTTTTTATTGTTGTCGAGAAGATCTCGGGGGTATAGGGCTCGTCTATAAAAAAAACAACACGTAGCCGATATAGTACCTGACGCCCGCGTGCGTCGATCGAGCGTTTACGGATGTGGTGGCCTTTAATCCGATTTTTATCTAACTTCAACTGCTTACTTCCTACGTTGAGTAAGTATTCGGTATCGTAAATGAATTCGGGCGCTAGGGCAATTTCAATTTCTTTTTGCATACAATAAAGCTGGGTTTTTATCCCAAAACGCTGCAAAGTTACGCAATGTCTGCCAAAGTGTATCATTTTCAAAGCTTGGTATAGCCTTTGATTAGTGCTTTATACTGTTAAACATTTTTATTATTTTTATAGAAAATAGATTAAAACATCGCACATGAAAAGATTACTAATTGTTTTGGTTGGATTGTTTACCGCGCTTTCTTTTAGTTCCTGTGGATACAATACCATGGTTTCCAAAGATGAAAACGTCAAAGGCAAATGGGCGCAAGTGGAAAATGCATACCAGCGTCGGGCAGATCTTATTCCCAATCTCGTGGCAACCGTCAAAGGAGCTGCACAGCACGAAGAGGGAACATTAACAGCCGTAGTGGAGGCTCGCGCTAAAGCGACTTCGGTTACAGTAGACCCATCCAATCTATCGGATGAGGCAATAGCAAATTTTCAACAAACGCAGGATGCCCTTTCACAATCTATTGGCCGTCTACTGGTCAGCGTAGAGGCATATCCGGATTTAAAAGCAAACGCCAATTTCCAAGAACTACAGGTACAATTGGAGGGCACCGAGAACCGTATTTCGGTAGAGCGTAAAGCGTATAATGAGGCCGTGCAGGATTACAACACGACCGTTCGCAGCTTCCCGAACAACATTATGGCAAGTATGTTTGGCTTCAAGGCTAAAGGTACATTCAAAGCTGCAGAAGGATCGGATAAGGCGCCGACGGTATCTTTCTAAGATCGAATTGGATGTTTGTGTTTATGCCGCTGCTGCCGATTTGTAACAACATGATTTGCACAGCCGGTCAAGTTTAGTATAACAATGGAGATATTTTCAACAGCTGACCAAGATAGGATCGTTCAGGCCATTAGTGTGGCTGAAGGAAAGACCTCTGGCGAGATCCGTTTGGTCGTGGATCGTAAGGTTGCAGCCACATCAGTTACCGAGGCGGCTATTCACTATTTCAGGAAGCTGGGCATGCATAAAACGCGCCTTAAGAATGGCGTATTGATCTATTTGGCTACGGAAGACCATGAGTTCGCGATCATCGGTGACCAAGGTATCAACCAACAGGTGGAATCCCATTTTTGGGATGACACCAAAGAGCAGATGGCTGCTTTTTTCAAAAATGGTGAGTTGGTCGAAGGATTGGTCGTGGGAATAGAACATGCCGGCGAACAGCTGCAGCGTTTTTTTCCGCGTGGCTTGGATGATGTCAATGAGCTGCCTGACGATATTCATTTTGGTAAAAATTAAGAATTTCATGCGAACAATAACTGGTCTATACGCAGACCTAAAGTATACGGTTCTAATAGTACTATTTCTGTTTATCTGCTCTCTTGTTGGGCAGGCACAGGAGCTTCCCGCCAAGCCCAGGCAATTGGTCAACGATTATACTGGTACCTTGCGTGCGGCAGATGTGGAGGCCTTGGAAAGAAAGCTGCTGGCATTTGAAGATACCACGTCTACCCAAATTGCGGTTGTTTTGATGCGCTCTACTGGCGAATTTTCAATTCATGATTACGGGGTGAGACTCGCTCAAAAATGGGGTGTAGGCCAAGGTAGTAACAACAATGGTATTTTACTGTTGGCAGCCTTGGACGACCGCGAAGTTACCATTCAGACAGGTTACGGCGTGGAAGGAGCCGTGCCGGATGTTATTGCTCATCGCATTATTCAAAATGAAATTGCGCCTGCATTTCGTCAGGAAGACTATTATGGCGGACTGGATAAAGCCACCGATGCCTTAATTTCTTATACAAAAGGGGAATACAAAGCGGATCCGAGAAGAGAGCGAAAAGAACGTGAAAACGGTGGTGTTCCGGTTGTTGTGATCATTATTATTGTCATTGTAGTCATTTCCTTGATCTCCAGAAATGGCGGTGGCGGAAACCGCGGAGGGCGTGTTCTTACTGGTAGAGGTTCTTCGGATCTTTTTTGGTGGACGCTATTGAACAGCCTCGGTAAAGGAGGTGGTGGAAATGGTGGTGGCTTTGGTGGCGGCGGCTTTGGCGGTGGCAGCGGAGGAGGTTTTGGTGGCTTTGGTGGTGGAGGCTTCGGCGGAGGCGGCGCAAGTGGCCGATGGTAACAAAACGGAAACAATATAATAGATTTTAAACAGGTCAATTACATAAATAAAAATATACAATGAAAAAAGGAATATTGATGTCTTTGGGTATGGCTCCGGCTTTGCTCTTTGCACAGGAAGAGTTCACGTTGAATGGAAAGATAGGGAAGACTGCAGCGGGAGCAAAAGTGTTTATCCAATACCAGGATAATGGTCAAGGTGTGATCGATTCAGCTTCTATTACAGATGGTGCTTTCAAATACCAAGGAACGGTGGCGGAGCCTACACAGGCACGCTTATTCCTGTCTGCCGATGGTAAAACGATGTCGCAGCTGCGTGAAAGCGGCGAGCGTCCGCCGATGAATACGGTTTACCTTTCTAAAGGCGTAATTAAGCTGGAGGGTGCGGAATTTGAATCGGCTATAGCAAAAGGAAATGCGATAAATGACGACTTTGCTCGATATCGTACTTCTATAAAAGAGATTGAACAAGGATTTGAGGCATTGAATGCCGAGTACGAGGCTGCACCGGATGATAAAAAGCAAGATGAAGCTTTTATCCAAACGCTGCAAGATAAAGCGTCTGTTATTTATGAGAAGCAGGAAGCCTTGAATCAAGAGTTTGTCAAATCAAACCCAAACAGCTACGTGGCATTAACCATTCTCGACGAATTGGCTTCGCCAGATAATGTAACGTCCTTTGTAAAGCCTGCTTTCGAAGGTTTAGCTGCTAGCTTGAAAACGACTTCTTTGGGTAAACGTTTGGGAGAAAAAATAGCCTCTATGGAAAAATTATCTGTAGGTGCCTTGGCGCCAGATTTCACCTTGCCTGATACAACAGGTACCAATCTAGCCTTATCGTCTTTACGTGGTAAATATGTGTTGATCGATTTTTGGGCAAGCTGGTGTGGTCCATGCCGCCACGAAAACCCGAATGTTGTGGCTGCATTTAATAAATTCAAAGATAAGAATTTTACGGTTTTAGGTGTGTCGCTCGATCGTCCCGGTAAGAAAGATGATTGGATGAAGGCTATAGCGGATGACGAACTTGGTCAATGGCCTCAGGTCTCTGATTTACAATTTTGGCAGTCGCCGGTGGTTGAACTTTACGCGATTAAAGGAATTCCGCAAAATTATCTAATTGATCCGGAAGGAAAGATCATTGGTTCGAATTTGCGCGGGCCTGCACTAGAGGAAAAACTACAAGAGGTACTGAAATAAGCAATTTCAGGCATAAAAAAACCGGCCATCTATAAACGACCGCCGGTTTTTTTATGCTTTTGCGCCTATTGGTTACAGGGATAGGATCTCCACGATTCTCGTTAAATTCTCGTTGATCTTATCGATGTGCTTGATGGCTTTGCTGAAAGGTGTAAATTGAACTTGACCGCAGATCAATCCGGCCATTTCTCCGCGGCGCCCCTCGATTAATGCTTCCACGGAAGCAACACCCAAGCGGCTTGCCAGCACACGGTCCATACATGTCGGCTTGCCACCGCGTTGGATATGGCCCAAAATGGATAGGCGGACATCATAGTGTGGGAAGTTTTCTTGTATACGCTCGGCTACCACAAGTCCTCCTTCTTTATCGCCTTCAGCGACAATAATGATGCGTGACGATTTGTTCTTCCGTGTTTTATCCAATCGTTTCATAATAGCGTCATAGTCCACCTGCAACTCTGGAATCAAGACGGCTTCGGCTCCGGTACTGATACCGGAACGTAACGCGATCAATCCCGAATCGCGACCCATCACCTCCACAACGAAAAGCCTGTCGTGTGATTCCGCGGTGTCACGTATTTTGTCAACGGCATCAACAACGGTGTTGATCGCCGTATCATAGCCGATGGTAAAATCTGTTCCTGCAAGGTCATTGTCAATGGTGCCGGGGATACCGATGATAGGAATGTCAAACTCCTCAATGAATTTCGAGGCACCAGTGAATGTACCGTCACCACCGATAACGACAAGCGCATCAATGTCTAGCTTTTTGATATTTTCAAAGGCTTGTTTTCGCCCCTCGTAGGTTCTGAATTCGTCGCTTCTTGCGGTTTTCAGAACCGTCCCCCCACGTTGAATAATGTTGGCAACAGACTTTGCATCCATGGCAAACATATCGCCTTGCACGAGGCCATCATATCCTCTGCGTACACCAAATACATGAAGTCCATTATAGATACCCGCTCTTACTACCGCTCGAATGGCAGCATTCATTCCTGGAGCGTCACCGCCAGAGGTTAAAACTGCAATGTTTTTTATCGTTTTCATGTTATAGATTGATTGTATCTTATTTCTTTTTAAATAGGTCGATTCCTTGCTGTAGATAGGCCTTATAGGCTGCAACATCATAGTTGGCACCTGTGGGTGGAAGCAATACCTTTCCGTCGTTGTCTACGATAACATAGAGCGGTTGGGAATTGCTATTGAATGTTGCCGCCTGAAAATCACTATTCTTCTTGCCTATCGTATTGATTTTCTTGCCGGAGTATGTTGACACAAATTGTTCTTCGGGCGTTAATTCCGTCCGGTCGTCAACAAAGAGCTCGATCATCACAAATTCAGTCTTTAATATCGAAGCAATTTGTGGATCGATCCATACACTATTTTCCATCTTACGACAATTAACGCAGTTCCAACCGGTAAAATCGATCAGCGCCGGTTTGCCCAGTTCTTTAGCCGCTGCGAGGCCCTCTTCGTAGTCATAATAAGGCTCGAATCCCTTGGGTGTTCCGCGCTCATGGAAAATCTCATAGTACTTCTTGGTCTTCCCGTCGGCATGGGCTGGCGTTGCGGCGGCGAAATTGGCAACCGAAAGGTCAAAATCCTGCGTGGCTGATGGCGGAAGAAACGCGGAGATCGATTTCAACGGTGCTCCCCACATACCGGGAACCATATACACCACAAAGGAAAAGACCACAATAGCAAAAATCGTACGTGGTACGGAAAGATGCGTGACCGGGCTATCATGCGCAAAGCTGATCTTGCCGATCAAGTACAGCCCCATCATGCCGAAGATAACGATCCAAAGTGCCAAAAATACTTCCCGATCCAGCCAGTTCCAATGGTAGGCGAGGTCGACATTGGACAGAAATTTGAGTGCCAAGGCCAACTCGAGGAAGCCCAACACGACCTTCACACTGTTAAGCCATCCGCCAGATTTGGGCAAGGACTTCAGCATGGAAGGAAACATAGCGAACAACACAAACGGCAAAGACAATGCAACGGAGAATCCGAGCATACCAATGGCTGGCCCCATGCGTTCGCCTTTGGATGCGGCATCAACAAGCAGCGTACCGATGATGGGACCTGTGCAGGAAAACGATACCAAAGCCAAACTGAAGGCCATGAAAAACAGTCCGGTCAATCCGCCCTGATCCGACTTGGCGTCGATCTTGTTGACAAAGCTGCTGGGCAGCGTAAGCTCGAAAGCGCCAAAAAATGAAGCGGCAAACAGCAGCAGCACCAAAAAGAATATAAAATTGAATACCCCATTGGTGGAGAACTCATTGAGTGCGTCGCTACCAAAGGTGATGGAAATGAACATGCCCAAGGCTACATAGATCACGATGATGAACAGTCCGTAGAGCAAAGCCTGCGAAATACCCTTGCTGCGAGAGCCAGATCGCTTAGTGAAGAAACTAACGGTAAGAGGTACCATCGGGAAGATGCAGGGCATGATGAAAGCAGCAAAACCACCAATCAGGCCGGCAATAAAAATACCCCAAAGGGACTGCTTTTCTTGGTTTTCTCCTCCCTGCAAAGCTGTATTTGTTGTAGAAACACTATCTTGGCTTAAGCTGTCGGTAGCGCCATCGCTGAAAACTAGGTCTTCCGGGACGCTGAGCAAGCTGTCGCTATCTGTGCTTGATGAGCTCGTGTCTGTCGCCGTGCTTCCGTCGACAAACTCCACGTTTTCTAAGGATATAAGGCTGTCCTGTTGAGCGAACGCTGTAGGAAGAAAGGAGTATGTTAATAGTTGTAAAAGTACAACGTACTTTGTTAATAAACGCATGCCTGAAATTGATAAGGTGCTAAAATAAAAAAAAGGCAGTAAACAAACTGCCTTTTATACTTCTTATCTGCACAAATACTACTTAATTGTGACGTTAAACGCATATTCATCGGGTGGAAGACATTGGCTCTTATCACAAGCCATAAATTCCACTACACCTTTTACGGTCGTCTGATTCTTATTTAATTTAACCTTTTGCTGAAACGTTACCTCTTTTGCATAGAATGGAACGTTCATCTTAAAATCTTTCTCATATTTCGACTGTGGCGTGGGCGCCGCAACTTTTCCATTTAAAGCATAGTCATTGGACGCCGTAAACTGGAAACTCGTCGAAATCGGTCCTCCGTCAGGAACGTTTAAACCATAAATGTGCCAGCCTTCTTGAATAGTGGCTTTAACAAAAACAACAGCCTCCTTGCTATTTAATTTCTTTGATGCAACGGACCATTTTACAGGGTTATAAATCTGCGCAACCGCGCCAAAAACCGTAAATAATACGGCAACAACTACTAAGCTTAATTTTTTCATCTATTAATCCTACTTTCTATGATGGACTTAAAATTTATTCTAAAGTTTAAACAAAGCTAAGAAACATTTGGTAAAAGAATATAGGGCAATCGGCAACAGCCCGTAAATTTACGGTTATATTATAAAGCTGATTTCCTTGAGATCAAAATGCACAAACTGTTCTCCCATGTATACCGCAAGTTTCCCCTGCGCATTGGCTCCTGCTATGCATCCTATTTGTTCTTGTCCTTGAACTAAGAACTTGGCCGCAATGCCCTTTCTGTACAATCCATTGTTGTATGCCGAGAGGATCTCTGCTGTGTCTTGTGCGGTATGTTTTTGATAGTACAGCATAATGTCATGCAGTATGTTGACGCAAAACTCTTCGATGAGGAACGGGGTTTCTGCTTGCGTTTCCAAGAGTAGGGAAGTCGCCTTGTGTGCAATGGCTGCCGGGAAAGATTGCTGGTTAACGTTGAGGCCGATCCCTATAATAGAAGAGCGTATCAAGCCTCCTTTCAGTTTATTTTCAATCAATAGTCCACCAATCTTCTTGTCCTGTACATAGATGTCGTTGGGCCATTTGACGGTGGCCTTGATGTGGTATTGCGCCAAGGCCTCTTGTATGCCTAAACAAATAAGCATATTTAAACGAAACGTTTCTTCCACAGCGAGGTTATCAGGGTAAAGCAGAAAGCTGAAGGTGAGGTTCTCGTCTTTCGTGGTAAGCCAAGTGCTCCCGCGTTGGCCCCTGCCTTTTGTTTGGTACCTTGCCATAATGGCAGTACCTTCGGTAAGTGGCTTAATATTTGACAAAAGTTCTTTCAAATAATCGTTGGTAGACGATAACTCATCCAGAACAATTAAATTTTGTCTCAGGGAAAGTCGGGAAAATGTGTTATTTTGCAAGAGAGAATATTTAAAAGCGTAAATATTGTTCAAAACTAATGTTTTTTAATGAGTAAAAGTACGAAAACACAATTGTCGGGCAAGCTCGCAGAGGTGGTAGTCTTGGGCATGCAGGAGAAGAAGGCACACGAGATCGTGCGGATGGACATGCGAACGGTTAATGCAACCCTGTCAGATTATTTTGTGATTTGCCATGCTGACTCCACGATACAGGTTAACGCCATTGCAAAAAGTGTGGAAGAAGAAGTTTACAAGGCTTTTGGACAAGAGCCATGGCACAAAGAAGGGCATGGAAATGGCGAATGGATTCTTCTTGACTTCGTCGACGTGGTCGTGCATATCTTCAAAACCGAAAAAAGAAGCCATTATGGCATAGAAGACCTATGGGGTGATGCGCAGGTGCAGTCCTACCAAAGTGCTTGAAAAATTTAACAAAGAAGGAAAGACATAACAGATTATAATGAAGAAAATCCCAAGTAAGAAAGTGACACCTGTTCCGCCGAAGTTTAATATGATGTGGCTATGGATATTGATTATCCTTGGTTTCTTCGGGCTACAGTATTTTTTTAGTAGCGAGTCTACAAAAAAAATCACGTATGCCGAGTTTGAAGAGAAAATGCTTCGTCCCGGTGATGTGGAAAAGCTCGTTGCTTTCAAAAATAACGATTTGATTGACGTCGAAGTATATATCAAAAAGGATAAATTAAGTGAAGAAAAATATAAAGAGGTAGCGCCTAATGCCAACTCGCTTTTGCTCAGTCCTTCGGTAGGGCCGCAATATGTTTTTACCGAACCATCTGCCGAAATTTTGGACAAGAAGTTGCAGGCATCGCAGGATAGCGTGCAAACAGGGCAAACGAAAATAACGGTTAGCTACGAGGACCGATCAAACCCTTGGGCCGGTTGGTTTATTTCGTTCATGCTTCCGCTGTTGATCATCGTTGCCATTTGGATGTTGCTTATGCGTCGCATGGGCGGTGGTGCCGGAAGTGGTGGCGGTGCTATTTTTAATATTGGCAAATCAAAGGCGCAATTATTTGATAAGGAATCGCAGATCAATATCACGTTTAATGATGTGGCCGGTTTAGAGGAGGCTAAGACGGAGGTCATGGAGATTGTAGACTTCTTGAAAAATCCTAAGAAATATACAGATCTAGGTGGTAAAATTCCAAAAGGAGCGTTGTTAGTAGGCCCTCCGGGTACTGGAAAGACCTTATTGGCCAAAGCTGTTGCAGGTGAAGCACAAGTGCCATTTTTCTCCCTATCCGGATCGGATTTCGTAGAGATGTTTGTCGGTGTCGGTGCGTCTCGTGTACGCGATTTGTTCAAACAGGCAAAGGAAAAGGCGCCATGTATTATCTTTATTGATGAGATCGACGCTATCGGTCGTGCGCGTGGCAAGAACTCGATTATGGGGGGAAATGACGAGCGTGAAAATACGTTAAACCAACTGCTCGTCGAGATGGATGGTTTTGGGACTAACTTAGGCGTTATTATATTAGCCGCAACCAATAGGTTGGATGTGTTAGATTCAGCGTTGTTACGTCCGGGACGTTTTGATAGACAGATTTCCATTGATAAACCCGATCTTTTAGGTCGTGAGCATATTTTTAACGTGCACCTTAAGCCGTTAAAACTATCCGAAGAAGTGGATGCCAAGAAATTATCGGCACAGACACCTGGTTTCGCGGGAGCGGAAATTGCGAACGTCTGTAACGAAGCTGCGCTTATTGCTGCACGCAAAAACAAAAAGGCGATTGACATGCAGGACTTTCAGGATGCGATCGATCGTGTTATTGGCGGTTTGGAGAAGAAAAACAAAATTATCTCTCCGGACGAGAAAAAAATCGTGGCCTACCATGAGGCGGGACATGCTATCGCAGGCTGGTTTTTGGAATATGCCGATCCTTTGGTTAAAGTATCCATTGTGCCGCGCGGTGTCGCAGCGTTGGGCTATGCACAATATCTTCCAAAGGAGCAGTTCCTTTACACAACAGAGCAACTGTTGGATAGTATGTCTATGACCATGGGTGGTCGCGTTGCCGAAGACATCACCTTTGGACGCATCAGTACAGGAGCACAGAACGATTTGGAACGTATTACTAAATTGGCTTATGCCATGACCGCCGTGTACGGTATGAATGATAAGGTCGGTAATGTGTCATTCCGCGATAGTTCTGGCGATTCGCAGTTTCAGAAACCTTACTCCGATCAAACTGCAGAGTTGATTGATGAGGAAGTGCGCATTTTGATCGCCGCGGTATACGAACGTACAAAACAGTTGTTACTTGAAAAGCAAGACGGCTTAATCAAGATTGCGGAAAAATTGCTCGAGAAGGAGATTTTGTTCCAAACGGATCTAGAAGAGATCTTGGGCAAGCGCCCTTTCGATAACCGTACTACCTACGATGAATTCGTCAATGGAGGCGCTGATGGAGGCGGTGTTCCACAAACGGATCTGCCCCTGGACTTACCTCCTGATAGCGGTAACAGTGATGTAAATAGCGCGGATAAAAACGACTTCAAAGGTTAATATCCTTTTGCGCATATAGATATTACTTCCTTCGCCAGTGGCGGGGGAAGTTTTTTTAATTAGGGACTACGTTTTCGGAGATAAAGATGAATATTAGAAATACGACGGCCAAAGAGCGGATGTTGAAGAGGATTCGTCAGGCTTTGCTTCAGAAAAGAGATAATCCCTACGCCGATTTCGAGGATTCGCCGCTTTACAAAGATGAAGAGGAACCTTTAGATGTTACGTTCGCCCGTGAGCTAACACAGGTCGGTGGTCATTTCGTGTATTGCGACGGAGAAATTAGCCTCATTGAGAATCTAATTCTGCTAGCCGAGACCCTAGAACTCAAAAAGATATTTGCTTGGGAATCAGGTATCCAACAACTGTTGGAACAGTATGGTTTTCCGGTGTACACCACAGCACATCAATTCCTGGATGCCGAGGCAGGAATAACGAGCTGCGAAGCGCTTGTTGCTCGAAGTGGTAGTGTACTAATCAGCAATGCTGAAGCTTCCGGACGGCGACTTTCTTCCTACCCTCCGATACATATTGTGGTGGCAAAGACCTCCCAGTTAGTCATGGATATTAAACATGGTCTACGGCGGATACAAGAAAAATATGCAGATCAACAACCCTCGATGATTACGCTCGTAACGGGGCCGAGTCGTTCCAATGCCATTGAAAATACGACAGTTGTCGGTTCGCATGGGACGAAGGCTTTATACGTTTTTTTGCTAGAAGACCGTTTTTAAAAGATAGATATGATTCAAAATCTCTATAACACACCTGTAGCCTCTATAATCTTTGTTTTGACATTGGCCTGCAGTATTTTTGTTTTTTCAAATCCGCAATGGTACGGGAAGTTGATGCTTCACCCCTATAGTATATTTCGCGACAGATCTCGCTACTATATGGTGCTAAGCAGTGGACTTATCCACAAGGATTGGATGCACCTCCTATTCAATATGGTGACGTTCTATTATTTTGGCTTCCCCCTCGAAGAAATGTTTGTGCAGTTCAGCGGTCCTCTAGGTCATCTGTACTTCGCACTGCTCTATTTGGTGAGTATGGTTCTGAGCGATATTCCCACCATTATACAACAAAAGAATAATCCGGGCTATTATAGTTTGGGTGCCTCGGGCTCAATTTGTGCGGTTTTATTCAGTTTTATTCTTTTTGAGCCGAAGGTTGAATTGGGGGTTTTTATGATCATTCCGATGCCTGCATATCTCTTCGCTGTTCTTTTTGTAGGATACAGCATATGGGCAGCCAAGAAATCCGCTGATGGTATTAACCACGATGCACATCTTTTCGGTGCCTTGACCGGAGTTGTATTAACCTTGTTGGCCTACCCTTGGGCGTTTAGTCATTTCTTGAGCCGTTTTTAACTCAACCGGCCCAGTTTTCCCGATCTAGGCTTCGAAAATGTATCGCTTCGGCGAGATGCTGGTTTTCAATAGCTGCACATTGATCCATATCCGCAATGGTACGCGCCACCTTAAGAATGCGGTCGTAAGCGCGCGCCGATAGACCAAGTTTTTCCATGGCCCTCTTCAGTAGCAGCGTGCCTTCTTCCGATATTTGACAGAGCTCCCGTACCGCTTTGCTGTTCATCTGTGCATTGCAGTGTATGTGGTCGACATGGTCAAATCGTTGTTCCTGAACCATTCTAGCCTGCATCACACGATTGCGAATCGACATACTCTTTTCACAGCTGCTTTTGCCGGCCAGTTCATTGAATTCAACGGGCGTAACCTCCACATGTAAATCAATACGATCTAGTAGAGGCCCAGATATTTTGCTGAGGTAACGTTGCACCACAGCGCTACCACAGATACATTCTTTTTCCGGATGGTTGTAGTAGCCACATGGGCATGGGTTCATGGCGGCGATAAGCATAAAGCTTGCGGGATAGTCGACAGAAAATCGCGCGCGTGAAATGGTAATGTTACGGGATTCCAAAGGTTGACGCATCACCTCTAGGACGGATCGTTTGAATTCCGGTAGCTCATCGAGAAAAAGAACACCATTGTGGGCGAGGGAAATTTCTCCCGGCTGTGGATAGGAACCGCCACCTACCAGGGCCACATCGGATATAGTATGGTGTGGGGCGCGGAAGGGGCGCGTGGTCATGAGCGCGGCTTGCGTATGCAATTGGCCTGCCACCGAATGTATTTTTGTTGTTTCCAAGGATTCGGATAGTGTAAGCGGAGGGAGGATGGTAGGGAGTCGTTTGGCTAGCATGGTTTTGCCCGCCCCTGGCGGACCTATCAAGATGACATTATGCCCTCCTGCGGCAGCGATTTCAAGAGCACGTTTTATATTTTCCTGCCCCCGCACATCTGCAAAATCGACTTCATAATTATTGATATGATGGAGGAATTCATTTTCAATATCGATCTTAAGCGGTTCAATTTTCTCCTCCTCGTTGAAGAAAGCTACGATCTCACGTAGATTGTTCACTGGTAGAACCTGTAGATTTTGAACGGCAGCCGCCTCCCGAGCATTTAGTTCAGGAAGAATCACCCCTTTAAAGCCATCTTTTTCGGCTTGGATGGCAACGGGAAGCGCTCCCTTGATGGGTTGTATGTCGCCATCTAGCGAGAGCTCGCCCAGGATCAGGTAGTCGCTGAGGAGATGTGCAGACATTTGATTGGAGGCCGCCAAAATCCCGATGGCCATAGATAGGTCGTATGCAGATCCTTCCTTGCGAATATCTGCTGGTGCCAAATTGACAACAATCTTTTGCCGTGGCATACGAAAGCCAATCGTCGCGATTGCACTCTCAATGCGTTGCCAACTTTCTTTGATGGCGTTATCCGGTAAACCGACAATATAATACTTAGTACCGGTAGAAATGTGTACCTCAACGGTGATGGAAGTAGCCTCGATGCCATGGACGGCACTGCTAAATGTTTTGACGAGCATATTGATTTACAAATGGTTGCTTTAAAGATAAAGATTAAGAAAGTAAAATCAAATTCCATCGAACTGACATGCTGAAGTTTGGATAGATTTTTGTTGTTAATCGATATGTTGGTCGTTATAGGCCAAAATAGTTTTGTATTTTTAAAACGATTAGAACGATCATTTGTTAAACATATATCGTCTGTATAACTTTAGTATTATTAAAAGACAAATCTTATGAACGAAAACGGTAAAATAGTTACAGCGTTGTTAGCAGGCTTAGCAGCTGGTGCAGTATTGGGTCTATTGTTTGCGCCCGATAAGGGATCGGAAACAAGAGACAAGATCCAAGACTCATTGGCAGACCTTGGTGATGCGATAAAAGAACGTGCTGAGGAGCAGCTGGATCAGTTGCAAGATCTGAAAGAAAAATTAGTTGCCGTCGTAAAATCGAAAGTCGCTAAAACGGAATCGATTATCGACGACGAGATCGAAGAGCATGCATAATATAGCAGGGGCTGCTTTAGGTAGCCCCGTTTAAAATTAACTTTTAGAGGGGGGAATGGCTCGCGCTGGAAATGTTTGCATGCAGACAGATCGGTGCTGGTAACCCTTCGCAAAACGGGATTCATGGAAGAAGAAAAATTTTCATTTAGTGGCACGTTCCAAAAAGGAAAGGAATACGTCGATACGCAGATCAAATTATTAAAATTGCGCGCTCTGGCTAAGGGATCCCGCATTGCAGGATCGTTGGTGCTCGATGTCTCCAAAGTCATTCTTACGTTATTCATCGTTTTCTTCTGTTCGTTGGCTCTCGGTTTTTTTCTTGGTGAGTTGCTGCACAGCAATGCTTTGGGTTTTCTGCTTACAGGCGTAATATTTTTTGTGATTTTGTTGCTCATTCGCGCTTTCGAGCCGAAATTGGAGTCTATTTTTATGAATGTGACAATCCGAAAATTGGCTAACAAATGGGATGGCGATGAAGACGATGATGTAATTGAAGAGAAAGTAAAAACGAATATACATGAAGAGTTCACAAAAAATAAATAATCTAGAAGAGCTGAAAGCTGAGATCGCACGTGTTAATGTGCGAAAGCGGGAGCAGGAAGCTTATTTATTGGATCAATATAGCCTATTAAAAAACAAAATAGAGGCTCCGATACGCTTTGTGAAAAATATCACATCGGTTGTTCCGGGAGCCGGCATTGTGAAAGGCGTAGCAAACAACATCGGAAAGGCCATGAAAGGTAAAGACGCGGATTGGTTAACGAATGTTTTGCAAATTGGAACCCCTTTAGTATTGAACTCGACCTTGCTCCGTAATGCAGGCTGGCTAAAAAAAGCGGTCGTTTTGTTGGCTTCTGAAACAGCTGTGGGACAGGTTAATCAAAGTAAAATAAGTTCTATTATCGGTAAGATCACGAATTTTATCAAACCGAAAGGTGGAAAGAAAAAGAAGAAAAAAGACCTTCCTGCTGGGTTTGTTGTGGAAGATGAAAGCCCCGATTTTGGGCTCCCTACAAATAGCGAAACATACTAATTTGTATGCTTCGCTATATAATCGGCATAAGCCAATTTAATGCCTTCAGCTAGTGAAACCTTATGCTTCCAGCCCAATTCTCTGATTTTTGTGACATCCATGAGTTTACGTGGCGTGCCATCAGGTTTGCTGGAATCGAATAAAATCGCTCCCTCAAATCCCACAATTTCCTTGATCAGTAACGCTAATGATCCTATGCTAAGATCCTCGCCGACACCGATATTAATAAATTGATCTTGACTGTAGGCCTCCATTAGGAAAAGGCATGCTTCGCCTAGGTCGTCTGCATACAAAAACTCCCTTAACGGGCTTCCCGTTCCCCAAATTGTAACGCTTTCCGCACCTTGTATTTTTGCTTCATGGAATCGCCGAATAAGTGCCGGGAGAACATGTGAATTTTCGGGATGGTAATTATCATTTATACCATAGAGGTTTGTCGGCATAGCGGATATGAAATCGCAGCCGTATTGTGTGCGATACGCTTCGCACATCTTTATTCCAGCAATTTTTGCAATGGCATAGGGCTCGTTTGTTGGTTCTAATAATCCAGTGAGCAGGTAGTCCTCTTTTAGTGGTTGTGGAGCTAATTTAGGGTAGATACAACTAGAGCCGAGGAACAGCAATTTTTTAACCTTATTTACATAGGACTGATGGATGACATTGGTCTGGATAGCGATGTTTTCATAAATGAAATCCGCACGGTAGGTATTATTGGCGACGATGCCACCAACTTTTGCTGCTGCCAAGAAAACATAATCCGGGCGTTGTTCTTCGAAAAATGAAGATACAGCCTGTTGGTCGCGGAGATCCAGTTCCTTCGACGTGCGTTTGATAATATGGCGGTAACCGGCTTTCTCCAGTGTCCGAACAATTGCTGATCCCACCATTCCGCGGTGACCAGCTACAAATATTTTAGCGTCTTTTTCCACATCAATCTATTGAATACTGCAAATATAAGGTTATTTTTGCCCACAAAACATCAAAAAATGGGTAAGGACAAGTTAAGGAAATTTGCGGAGGTGGCGACCTTTGCAAACGTTGTACAATTGGAAGCTGGACAAGCATTTAAGGGGAAATGGGCTAACACGTTCTTTAAGAATGAGCAACCAGTGATCTTAGAATTGGCCTGTGGAAAAGGGGAGTACACGGTTAATCTAGCGAAGCTCTTCCCGGAGAAAAATTTTATTGGCGTTGACTACAAAGGAAACCGAATTTGGCGTGGTGCCAAAACTGCACTGGAAGAAGGAATAACGAATGTAGGCTTTCTACGCATTCAGATCGAAACAATTTTAGAATACTTTGCCGCAGGAGAGATTGACGAAATTTGGATTACTTTTCCCGATCCGCAACCCCAGATTAGTCGCGAAAAAAAGCGGTTGACACACCCAAAATTCTTGGAAAAATATAAGACTTTGCTATCCGATGCTGGGATTATGCATCTGAAAACGGATAATGATGGCTTTTATGCGTATACCCTCGAACAGATTGAAGGGCTTAAATTGCAAAAGAAAAGAGAAACCACCGATCTTTATAAATCTAATCTAGTCGATGATGTGCTGGCGATCAAGACCTATTATGAACGGAAGTATCTTGCCGATAGTAAGAATATCAATTACGTCGAGTGGACCTTCAAATAGCAGATTAATTTCAGCGATTACCTATCGCGAAAAGTGTAGTAGTAGTCTTTTATAACGATATCGATAAACTCTTCAGGGCGCATCTGTGGCTTCACGTCCAGCAATTCGACCAGTTTATTGCTTAAGGCAAGGATAATATTGTAGTCTTTACGCTCATATCCTTTCCTATACACCTCTTTGATAATGTTGGCATCTTCATCCGAGAGCTGCAATACCTGCGGAAAGGTAACATGGTGTTCTTGGGTAATCTCCGCAAATAGGGTTTGTTGAATAAACATATCCTGCTTGGTGCTGATCACTGCCGTATCGGCGGCGATGTCTCCAATCCGTTGTGCATTGCGGGTGGCTATGATGCTGCTGATCCCCAGCGCGCCGACGCACAGAAAAATATCGACGATTGTGCATACCCAACGTACAAAATATTGATAGATATTGGCTCGCGTGCCGTCAACCTTGACAACTTTTATTTTCATGATGAGCTTTCCGACCGTTTGTCCATTAAAAAAGGTTTCCATTAAAAATGGATAGAAGAACGCTGGTAGAAGAAAAAGCATGTATACCCCCATCATCAACCAATTATCCGACGCATTGAACAGGCCGATCTGGCTCAGGAAGAAAAAGATCAGTAAAGCATAGCAAACAATAATAAAGTAGTCGATAGCAAATGCAATAATTCTGGAGCCCAAAGAAGCGAGTTTGTACTCGAACTTTACGTTTTGCGGTGTGTTTATCAACAATCTGTTCATTGTGGTCTCTTACTAGCGAAATTTACGAAATAGTTTTGACGCCTACAATTATTCAACGACAAAGATCTTTTATTGTGCATTTATTGTAGGACCGCGGGGTTATGCATTGGTGCTATTTTCAACGATTTATAGGCCTGCAGTAATCAGCCGGTTCTATTGATTCGGTTGCTTTTTTTTCAATAAGAATATAATTGCAATTGCGGTCAAATTTCGTTAAGTTTGGTATCGAGGTTACATACTTAACAGATGAGAGAAGCATCCTTTATTGATAGGAATAAGGAGAAGTGGGTCTTGATCGAGGGCAATTTGCGTAATAAAATGAATGTAGAGCCGGATCTATTGGCCGCTAACTATATGGAATTGACCAACGACCTCGCTTATGCGCAGACATTCTACCCGCATTCCAAAACGAAAGACTACCTAAATGAACTGGCGATCCTAGCGCACCAGCAGCTTTATCGCGACCAAAAATCGTCCGAGAACCAGATCAAGATTTTTTTTCAGCGGGAGATACCCGAGGCTATTTGGGAGTTGAGGCGTCCGTTGTTCTACGCTTTACTTATCTTTTGTTTTTCCATTGCCATCGGTTTCGTATCTGCCTATTACGATCTCGATTTTGTCCGACTTATTCTTGGAGACCACTATGTAGATATGAGCATCAAGAATATTGAAAGTGGCAATCCGGCGGGGGTTTATGCCGGAGGCAGTGAAATGGGATCAGCCTTGGCCATCACCATTAATAATGTTCGCGTAGCTTTTTTGGGATTTGCTTTCGGCATATTTTACAGTGTAGGAGCGGGGTATATCCTGTTCAACAATGGTATTATGGTCGGCGCATTTCACTACATGTTCTATCAACATGGCGTAATGGGTGAGGCGATGTCAGCCATTTGGATACATGGTGCCATTGAGCTTTCTGTTATTGTGATCGCCGGGGGCTGTGGTCTTGCTATTGGTAATAGTATCCTTTTTCCAAGATCGTATACACGGATAGAATCCTTTAAGCGACGTATTAGAACAGCTGCCAAGGTGTTGGTCAGTACGGTTCCCTTTTTTGTGCTCGCTGGTTTTTTGGAAGGCTTCGTCACGCGGCATTACCAAGTTTCCATTTGGATGTGTGCGCTGATCATAACGGTTTCTTTCGTGGCGGTTCTCTACTTCTATGTGATTCGTCCCTATAAAATGGCCAAGATTTACGGATGGAAATAGACTTTGAATTTCGAAAAGAACGAAAACTTGGCGAAATTGTCCAAGATTTCATTAACCTATTGCGCTTGGTGCTGCGGCATTTTTTCCAAACGATATTTAAGTTAGCCGTTATCCCGCTATGTTGCATGTTGGTGTTGATTTATTACGGTACCACACGGATTAACTTAAGTACGACACAGGATTTCTCGGAATCGCTCGATATCATAGGAATCGCGATATCTGCCTTTTTCGGATTGATGTTGGTGAGTATGGTGTTCTTTGGTTTGGCAATCGAGTATTTCATCTTGCTTAAAAATAATAGGAATACCGATTTTAGTTCGCGGGACGTATGGCAATCGTTCGTACAGCATCTAAGCAAATATCTGACGTTTTTAGTTGTCGCGATAGTGGCGATGTTTATCCTCATCATTCCTATCGCTGTGGCGATGCTTATTTTGGCATTTATTCCCTTAGTAGGCAGTTTCGCAATGGGTATTTTAGGAACATTCGTTGGCGTTTGGTTTTTTTGTGCATTCTTGTTGTACAGGGAAGACTATGTGGATGCGGGTGGAAGCTTGCAGAAGACATTTTCCATGCTTCGCAAGAAAATGATCGATTATAGCGTATCTTCTTATGTGGTCAGTTTTGTTTTTCAAGTGCTCTTGATGATGCTGTCCTTGATGCCGACCTTGATCTTAGGGATTATTGCCTATAACACCATCGGTTTTGACAACACCTTTTTTGATAGCATCTTTGGTAGAATGTTGGTTTCCTTCGGCGCGACCCTCATTGTGCTACTTTACATTGTATATTATATGTTTTCTGTGCTAGTTTACGGCATTATTTACGAGACCATCAAAGAAATAGAATACGGCGAGAATATTTATGAAAAGATTGATCGCTTGGGAGGGCCGGCTAATGAGCTTTAGATTCTTTCCAATAGCATTGTTCATGCTTCTGCCCTTTTTCTCGCTGGCACAGGATTCTATTTCGCCAAAAATCCTGCCCGATAGCCTGCCGGAAGTAGCAGAGGCGCCGGTAGACGACTTTTTGGAAGAAGGATACTACGATCACGTACCTCAATTAACGGATATTCCTGTAGTTGATACAGCGACGTTCCATCGACTTTCTAAAGACTATCAAGGAGAGGAGTTTGATTATGATCAGGTACGCGAACAGCAGATTGGGTTGTTCAAGAAGATATTCGATAGAATTGGCCGCTGGCTAGAAGGACTATTTCCTGACATCAATTATTTTGAATTTTCCGATTTTGTATATAAGATATTAGCGTTATTGGCCGTGGCTGTATTGGTGTGGATTGTCTATCGTATCATTGTTTCAAGACAACGTTGGTTGAGCCCTAGCGAGGAGGAACGTGAAGAAGGCGATGAGATCAAGTTCGTCGAAAGAAACCTGATGGACGTCGATTTGGCCGGCTATATTGCGCAAGCCGAGAAAGAGCAAGACTTTGTGAGGGCGATCCGTTACCTCAACCTGCTTAACATACAGCTGTTGGCAAAAAAAGGCTGGATAGATTGGAAACATTCCAAGTCACATGTGGAGCTTATTGATGAATTGCAGGATGAGACCTTGAAAAAGGAATTTGCCGGGAACGTGACTATTCTTAATCGTGTATGGTATGGTAATGTGGCCATGGATGCTGCACAATACGCATCATTTTCGGGTTATTTCTTAAACTTTCAATCGAAATGGGCATGAAGGGGACTGGAAAATTAGGTATTGCGCTGCTGATTGTCACCTTGCTGGCAATTGTCTTCATCGATCTCACCAAAGATAGTCAGATTGACTGGTCGCGAAGTTACGATCAACGGGATAAAATACCGTTTGGACTATATTTTACACGCACCGAACTGCCGCATATCCTGGCAGATAGCAGTGAGGTGAAGGATTTCACATCTACAAATTATGATGATCTGAAACGATTTCTGCCGGGTAAGGAAAATGCCAGTCTTATTTTCGTCGTAGACCAGTTTTATGAAGGGAAGGAATCTATTGCTGAGCTTCTGGCGTTTGTCGAAAGAGGAGGTGAGGTCTTTATTTCATCAAATAGTCTACCTCCCGTTTTATTGGATAGTTTGGGCTTAAGTCAAGATTATTATTACCCACAGGATTTTGGCGAAACCGTTGACCTAAATGCTAGGGTGTTCGCGTTGAGCAATGGGCGACAGGCTTTTTACAAGGACTTGGAATACCCTGGACTATTTTACGGGATAGATTCTACTGGCGTGCGCTCGGCCGGATATTTTGAGGCGGGGGGACGTCAACTGCCCAATTTTGTGGAAGTGCGGCGTAAAAAGGGACGCTTTTTAATTCATTTGGAGCCTCTTATGTTTACAAACTACTACATGCTGCAAGAACAAAACTTTTTGTACGGCGCCGCGGCATTAAAACTGATAGCGCGCAAGCGTGTTTTTTGGTATGATGCATTGTTTCAAAGTAAAGAGATCGCGAGGACGCCTTTGCGGGTATTGCTCCAAAATGAAGGTCTTCGACAAGCGTGGTACTTGTTGCTCTTCGGGCTGTTGCTGCTTTTGCTGTTCAGAAGCAAGCGGGAGCAGATGGCTGTTCCTGTTGTCGAGGCCGAGAAAAATCTGTCAAAGGAGTTTGCGAGAACCATTGCGACCTTGTATTACGAAAACGGTAACGACAGCAATCTCTTGCAAAAGAAAATAGAATACTTTCTATACGATCTGCGCACGAAGTTCTTTATTGATACGCTGCAGTTGGAAGATGCCGGATTTGCAGAACAGTTGTCGAAGAAAACTGGTGTTCCACGTGCCGATTGCGAACGAATTGTGGCCTTGGTAAACAAATATCGGAAGATTACCTACTCCACAGATAGCGAACTTATGGAGGTACATAAACAAATTGAAGAATTTAAAAGTAAAGCCAATATATTATGAGTGAACTAGCAAGTAAATATGAGCCTAATTTCGAGAATAGGATCGACTTAAGTGTGTTGCAGGAAAAGATGGATGCCGTGAAATCGGAGGTGAAGAAAGTTATTGTGGGGCAAGACGATGTTATTCGAAAGTTACTCATCGCTATATTAGCTGGCGGGCATTCCTTGATCGAGGGGATGCCAGGTGTCGCAAAAACGTTAACGGCAAAACTGATCGCTAAGAGCGTGCAGGGCGACTTTAAGCGTATACAGTTTACACCCGATCTTATGCCATCCGACGTGACGGGATCTTCTATCCTCGATCTTAAGAGCAATGAATTTCAATTTTTGCAAGGTCCTATCTTTGGGCATATCGTCTTGATTGATGAAATAAACCGAGCGCCGGCCAAGACACAGTCTTCGCTTTTTGAATGTATGTCTGAACGGCAAGTGACCGTCGATGGGACGACCTATCCGGTGCCGCGACCTTTTGTTGTCTTTGCCACGCAAAACCCGATTGAGCACGAAGGCACCTATCGATTACCGGAGGCACAGCTCGATCGATTTCTTTTCAAAATCAATGTCGGCTATCCGGCTTTGGAAGAGGAAATGGAAATCCTGCGGGAGCATCATGCCCAGAAAACAGGCGATAAAGAGGATTTGGTGCAGCCCGTCGTCGGTATCGCGGAGCTCATAGGCTTCCAAGAGCTGGTGAAGCAATTGTATGTACATGAAGATGTATTTGCCTATATCGTGCAGGTGATTTTTAATACCCGTTCGAATCCAAATTTGAGTCTTGGGGCTTCCCCTCGTGCATCGATAGCATTGTTGGAAGCTTCCAAGGCTAGCGCAGCGCTGCAGGGGCGAGATTTTATAACGCCGGATGATGTCAAGTATGTGGCACCTAATATCCTTGGGCACCGGGTGTTATTAACTCCGGAGAAGGAGATGGAAGGCTTCACCAGTGATTTTATCATTAAACAAATTGTGGATGCTATAGAAATTCCTCGATAATGCAATTTCTTCGGAGCTTATACCTGACGAACCGTTTTTTTTATGGCATCCTTTTCCTTGCCACTTGCTTCGTGCTGGCCTTTTTTATAAGAGTTTTACTGCTGCCGGTAAGTGTGCTGTTTTGGCTATTCCTTGCTTTTTGCATGTGGGATATTGCCGTGCTATTTGTCGGAAAAGGGAAAGTAGCCCTGATAAGAGACTATCCGGAAAAGCTATCGAATGGAGACGAAAATGAATTGTCGATTATAGTGCAGAGCTATTATCCTGTGAAAATAGGCCTGCGTCTGTTGGAAGAATTTCCAGAACAATTGCAGCTGCGGGAGGTCGATTTCGCTTTTCCATTGAAACCTCGACAAGAGAAACGTGTGCTTTATAATATTAGGCCTACCAGTCGAGGCCTATACACCTTTAATCGCTGCCATGCCTTGGTGCAACATTTGGGGTTTTTCGCGCGTAAGTTTTCGCTACAAGAACCACAAAGTATTCCCTGCTATCCCTCATTTATCCAGATGCGTAAATATCAGTTGCTGGCAACGACCGATCGTTTGGTAGAACTTGGCGTAAAACGTGTAAGAAAGATTGGGGCTACCTTGGAGTTCGATCATATTCGTGAATATGTGAGGGGCGATGAATTTCGGCATCTCAACTGGAAGGCTACAGCTAAACATCAGAAGTTGTTGATCAACCAATACCAAGAGGAAAAATCACAGCCTATCTACTCGATTATCGATACCGGAAGAGTGATGCGCATGCCATTCAAAGGACTAACCTTGTTGGATTATGCCATTAACTCGACTTTAGTGCTCTCCAACGCGGCGATTCTTAAACAGGATAGGGCAGGAATGTTGACTTTTTCAAACGAAATCGGCAACCATATTCCTGCCGAAAAGCGGAATAATCAGATGCGGCTGATATCAGACAAACTGTATGGTATTGAGACAGATTTTAAGGAATCGGAATTTGGAAACCTCTATGCTTTCTGCAACCGGCATATCAACAAACGTTCG
This sequence comes from Sphingobacterium bambusae, assembly GCF_033955345.1. Lineage (NCBI taxonomy): Bacteria > Pseudomonadati > Bacteroidota > Sphingobacteriia > Sphingobacteriales > Sphingobacteriaceae > Sphingobacterium > Sphingobacterium bambusae. The sequence continues at coordinate 2,461,092 of NZ_CP138332.1, read as the reverse complement.
CTGTTGATGTTGTACAGCAATTTTGAAACAACGGACGCTTTGGCAAGGCAGATGCCCTACCTACGCATGCTAGCGAAAACGCATATATTGGTAGTGGTGGTGTTTAAAAATACCGAGCTAGTCGCTATGTCCAAAGAAAGCGGACCCCGAGTGATTGATGTTTATAATCAAATTATTGCCGAGAAGTTTGTATACGATAAAGGATTGGTGATTCAGGAGTTGCATCGACAAGGGATACAGACAATCTATACGGCACCGGAAGATTTGACCATAAATGCCATCAACAAATACTTGGAGATTAAAGCTAGAGGATTACTTTGATATTTAGGAAAAGGCATAAAGTTATACCATAAAAAAATCCCGTTTCATCTGAAACGGGATTTTTTTATGGTGGTACGCGTCGTATTAAAGCGAGAATGCTTGTTTTATTTTATCCACGTAGTCTAGTTTTTCCCAAGTAAATAGTTCTACCTCGACGGTTTTCGTTTCGCCTGTTGAGCTTTCGAAGGTTTTACTCACGGTTTGTGGTGTTCTGCCCATATGACCATAGGCTGCGGTTTCCGAATAAATCGGGTTGCGCAATCCAAGGCGTGTTTCTATACCATAAGGTGTCATATCGAAGATTGTAGCAATCTTGCTGGAAATCTCGCCATCACTCAGACCTACCTTGCTTGTTCCGTAGGTGTTTACATAGATTCCCATAGGATCCTTCACGCCGATAGCGTAAGAAATCTGTACCAAGATTTCATCTGCAACGCCTGCGGCAACGAGATTCTTGGCAATATGGCGCGTTGCGTAGGCTGCTGAACGGTCAACCTTCGAAGGATCCTTTCCTGAAAAAGCTCCACCACCGTGAGCACCTTTGCCGCCGTAGGTATCGACAATGATCTTGCGTCCAGTGAGTCCGGTGTCACCATGTGGTCCGCCAATAACGAACTTTCCAGTGGGGTTCACGTGGAACTTGATGTCGTCGTTGAACAGCGCTTGAAGTTCTGGTTTCAGCTGTGCTTTTACTCTAGGTACCAAAATGTTTTTTACATCCTGTGTTATCTTTTCGAGCATCGCTGCTTCAGGAGCAAAATCGTCATGCTGTGTTGAAATAACAATGGTGTCTATGCGTAGTGGTTTATGATCATCACTATATTCCAATGTAACCTGTGATTTCGCATCGGGGCGAAGGTAGGTGATATCTGCATTTTCGCGGCGTAAAACGGCGAGTTCAAACAGCAAACGGTGTGCTAAATCCAATGCCAAAGGCATATAGTTTTCTGTCTCGTTGTTCGCATAACCAAACATGATGCCCTGGTCACCAGCGCCTTGATCCTGCTTTGTTTTTCTATCAACGCCTTGGTTGATCTCTGCCGACTGTTCATGTATGGCCGACAACACGCCACAAGAATTGGCTTCGAACATGTATTCCGATTTTGTATAACCAATTTTTTGAATAACAGATCGTGCTATTTTCTGTACGTCTAAGTAGATTTTCGATTTCACTTCACCCGCCAGCACCACTTGTCCTGTGGTTACCAGTGTTTCTATAGCTACGCGGGAATCTTCATCCCACGCCAAAAAATTATCGATCAAAGCGTCAGAAATTTGATCTGCAATTTTGTCTGGGTGCCCTTCTGACACCGACTCTGAAGTAAATAAATATGCCATTGAGCGTTTTTTAAGATCGCGTTGGAAGAGACGTGCAACGTAAGTGGAAAAACGGAATTGTTGGTTTTAGCACTTTTTTACTGTGGTTGCAATCTCCCAAGATATCCGGCAGGGTATCTTACGCAAATCAGTCCACATTTTTTTCGTAGACAAAAATACAAACCTTTCCTTGATAAAGAAAGCTGAAAAAGAAAATGTTTTGTAAAAGCTGTGCCACATCTTGCTGTGCATCACGCCTCCTAAAGCTTGTGGTCGATGTTAATTGGGTAGTTTTTTATGGTTATTTTAATCGGCCTGACGATGAATTGATGCTTGCAAATCTTTATCTTTATCACCTTAAAATCGAATGTAGAACATGCGTAAACGAAAGCGGATTTTGTTTGTGGTTAACCCGATATCTGGAGGTAAGAAAAAGACGGCCTTTAATAAACAGATACTGGAAGTCCTTGATCTGGAAAAATTTGACCCTACCTTTAAGATTACCGACCACGCCAATCATGCATTTGAATTGGGAAAGGCGGCAATTGAGGAAGGCTATGATGCGGTGGTTGCAGTGGGGGGTGATGGTACGATCAACGAGCTGGGGTCTGCGATCATGGGCACAGACATGCCCTTGGGCATTATCCCGGAAGGATCTGGAAACGGCTTGGCCTTGTATCTTGGTATTCCCTTAAATGAGTCGGCAGCCATCCGACGGATCAACAGGTTTGAAACCGTGGAAGTGGATACGGGGGAGATCAACGGTCGTCATTTTTTCAATATCGCCGGTTTGGGCTTTGATGCCTCAGTAAGTGATCATTTCGCGACAGAGAATATTCGGGGACCAATAGGCTACTTGCGCTCGGCTGTAAATGTGCTGAGCAATTTTAAGCCCAGCACGTATACCTTGATTATTGATGGCAAGAAGTATCAAAAGGAAGCTTTTATGATTAGTGTGGCAAATTCGCCGCAATATGGAAATAATGCCTATATCGCCCCACAGGCCTCCATTACGGATGGTATCTTGGATGTTTGCGTTGTTCAGAAGTTTCCCCTGTACCTCTTGCCTAAAATGGTATTCCACCTTTTTACAAAAAGCGCAGATCAATCCGATTACGTGGAAATACTGCCGGGTAAATCTATTCGTATTGTTCGGGATGAGAAAGGACCGGTACACGTGGATGGCGAGCCGGTAGAAATGGGAACCACACTTGATATTACCATAAAACATAAATCTTTAAAAATTATCTGTTAAGCATGGCAAAGCAAAAAAAGCAACGATTTGAAGGTATTGTCTATTCCACAGCGAGCGACTTCGACTATACGGAATCCGATTCCGCTGTTGAGCAAGATACCCTACCGTCGAACCAGCAACGTTTGAAAGTTTCCTTGGATAAAAAGGCTAGAAAGGGAAAAGTTGTTACAATTGTGGATGGATTTGTTGGAAGGGATGATGACTTAAATGATTTAGCTAAGCTTCTTAAACAGAAATGTGGTGTGGGTGGATCAGCCAAAGATGGAATTATAATAATTCAAGGGGATTTTAAAAATAAGATTTTTGATTTGCTTCGTGCAGAAGGTTATTCGGTGAAATTGGTTGGCGGATAAACACTTACAATCGGTTGCATAAACCAAATATGACGCTTCCCTGACGACATACCGGCATATTTTGACATTAGTTGGAACATGTTAGAACATTCAGTGGCTTTGTTTTTCGATGAGTGAACACTTACTTATTTTTGGGAGTTAATGATTTTTTAATTTGCATAAACCAAAAAAAATAGTTTTCATTGTAAAATATATCGCCCTAAACGGCGTTAAAGCATGAGGCGATGACCTAATTAGGAAGGAAAGGAACCCGCTGGTGGTCTATCTAATATGGAGCCCATTGAAAGATGTATAAATTAATGCAGAGAAAATTTTATTTTTAACACAAAATGGTATATTTGTTTTGCTTAAAGGCAAGATAGGTGGCAATAAATTGCACAAATTGAATTAAACATTAATATTAAACAACAGTAAAAATCTAAAAATTAGTAAAAAAATGGCAAACGCACCAAAAACTACTACTCCTGCTAAGACAGAAGGCGGAAATTCAGGTAATTTATTTGCGAGTTTAGCAATCATCATTTGTTTCATCATCGGTTACGTTGTTTGGGCATATGTAATGGGTAGCCCGTCAAATTTCCTTGAAGATAATCCTGAAAACCAACCGAAACCAGGAAACTACTTGGGTATGGTTTACCACGCTGGTGTAATTGTACCTGTCTTGATCGGTTTATTCTTGATGGTATGGGTATTCTCTATCGAGCGTTTCTTGGTTATCAGCAGAGCAGCTGGAACAGGTAACGTAGGTAACTTCGTTAGAAAAATTCAATCTTTAATCAATGGCGGTAACATCGATTCAGCTATTGCTGAGTGTGACAAACAAAAAGGTTCTGTTGCAAACGTTGTTAAAGCTGGTTTATTGAAATACAAAGACGTATCGGCTAACACAGGTTTAGATGCAGAAAAATCAGTTGTAGCTATCCAAAAAGAAATCGAAGAAACAACAGCATTGGAAATGCCTATGTTGGAGAAAAACATGAACGTAATTGCTACGTTGGTTTCTATCGGTACGTTGACAGGTCTATTGGGTACGGTAACAGGTATGATCAAGGCCTTCTCGGCACTTGCAACAGGTGGTGCTCCAGATTCAGCAAAATTGGCGAATGGTATCTCTGAAGCCTTGATTAACACAGCAACAGGTATCGCTACTTCTACATTTGCGATCATCATGTACAACATCTTGACAGCTAAAATTGACAACTTAACTTATTCTATCGATGAGGCTGGTTTCTCTATCGTACAAACGTACGCGGCGAACCACAAATAAGAAAAAATGATTTTTTTCAAATTCTTTTATGGAATTTGTGTGGAAAGATCATCATCAAGAAAAGGAATAAGAATTGTTAATTAAAGAAGTAAAGAAAAATGGGTAAAGCAAAAGTAAAAAGAGCCAGTACCTCCATCGACATGACGGCGATGTGTGACGTCTCGTTCTTGCTTCTTACATTCTTCGTACTAACGGCAACGGCTCGCCAGCCAGAAGTGTTGGTTGTGGATACTCCACAGTCGACTACGCCCGATAAGCTTCCTGATGATAACTTAGGTGTTATCTCGGTCGCAAGTGGCAAGATCTTCTTCGGTGTTAAGAACCCAACTGTCCGCGAGATCACGTTGAAAAATATGTCGCAGAAATATGGTGTAAACTTTTCTGCGGAAGATTACGAGAAGTTCAAGCAACTGGATGAGTTCGGTGTGCCAATCAAAAATTTACGTCAATTACTTTCTCTAGCCAATGAGCAACGTAAAGAAGGCATTCAACCAGGTATCCCTGTAGATAGTACAGAGACCGCGTCGAATGAGTTGTACTCTTGGGTTCAGGAAGCTCGTAAAGCAACAATTGAATACAACCGTTCACGCGAAGGAGAGAAGGATTTCGTTGATCCAGGACCGATGAAAGTTGCAATCAAAGCTGATGCAGAAGAGAAGTATCCAACTGTTAATCTAATTATTGAAACCCTACGTAACCAAAAGCAAAACAAATTCAGTTTTGTAACCGGTTTGAGAGCGGAGCAATAAGGGTATAATTACAAAAGAAAATGGCAGAATTAAATCAAGATAGTGGTAAAGGTGGCAAAGGCGGCAAGGTTAGAGCCAAGAAAGCCGGTGGTAAGGTCGATTTGACCGCCATGGTTGACTTAGCGTTCCTGTTGATTACCTTTTTCATGTTAACCACGTCACTCAATAAACCACAGGCGATGGACGTTGCTATGCCTGATAAGAACAAAATGGATGTGAACGACAATTTGGAAATTGCCGACAACCGTTCCATTACGCTTTTATTAGGATCGGACAACAAAATCTCTTGGTACTATGGGCAATTAGCAAAACCGATCTACCCGCCGGCAACTATAGATTATAGCAAGGAAGGTATTCGTCAGGTGTTGTTGAAGATGCAAAAAGAAGTACCAGCTCGTTCTGGAGGTAAAGATTTGATCGTGGTAATTCGACCTAGCGAGAAGTCTGTACAACGTAATCTTGTCGATATCTTAGATGAGATGAAGATTGTAGACATCAAACGCTACATGATTTCAAAGATCAACGGTGACGAAATAGAGGTTTTAAAACGCGACGGTCTATTTAACGACTAATCGCATAATTAATTAAGATATGTTTGGTTCTAAATTAGATATATTCAAAAAAGAATGGCTTGATGTCGTTTTTGCGAATAGAAATAGAGAATATGGTGCCTACGACTTGCGCAAATACGCGCCGAAGGCTACTAATATTGGTCTACTCGCGATTACCGCAACCGTTCTTGTTTTGAGTGCTCCAAAAATGTTCAACATCAAAGTGTTCCCAGATAAGCCTGTGCAAGAAGCTCCGGTAATCACAGAGGTAACGCTAGAAGATTTGGATATTCCAGAGCCGGAAGAAGAAGAAGAACCACTTCCGCAGGAGGAAGAGCCACCTCAACGTATCGCGCAGGAGCCACCAGCAGAAGATTTGGTGCGTTTCCCTGAGCCTAAAGTGGTGCCTCAGAATCAAGTGAAGGAAGAGGTTGTTTCCCAAGAGGAAATCAAAAAAGAAAATAAGACTCCAGCCCGTATTACCTTGAAAGGTACAAAAGGCGCAGCAGGTGTACCTACTGGTGAGTTTGGTCCTAAAAAAGTTGAAGGTCAAATTACAGGTAGCGCAACTGGTGATCCTGACGGAGAGTCGTCAAATAAGATCTTTACTGCAGTAGAGGTAAATCCAGAGCCAATTGGTGGTTTAGCCGCATTCCGTAAGTGGGTAGGTGATAACTATACCTATCCTCAAGGAGCTATCGATGCCGGCGTGAAAGGGCAAGTTGTTGTTTCTTTCGTTGTTGAGCGTGATGGTAGCTTAACTGATGTGAAGGTGGTGAAGGATTTGTCCTACGGTACAGGTCAAGCTGCGGTAAATGTGTTGAAGAAAGCGAAAAAATGGAAGCCGGGTATTCAGAACGGTCGTCCGGTTCGTGTAGCCTACACATTGCCGATCACGTTAAACCTACAACAGTAACATGAACGGTTTGCGTAACAGCACAAGAAAATTTAGTCAGAAATCGCCAACCCAGCGATTTCTGTCTATTTTAGGCCTAGCGATGTTCGCTTTCTATTTCTCTTTGGGCCTTCTAATTATTTTTTGGAGCGGCTTTCCCATTGAAATAGATCCGACATATAAGAAGCTTTTCGGGATATTGTTGATTGTATATTCCTTTATGCGCTTCGCGCGATTGTGGCAAAATAATTTTAGACAATAATTGCAGAGCCGTTAAACTTTCGGATATCTTTTAGACTCTAAATAGTATACAAGACAACAATTGCCGCGCGGTTAGATTTTAAGAGAGCTAGAAATAAACTTAGTCACAGAAAACATATTTTAGATCGAATGAAAAGTATCATACAGCTGTTTTTGGTTTTGGCCATCTTAGCGACTTCCTGCTCACGAAGTAGAAGTGGAGGGGAGAACGCCGACGCCGCGCAAACAGAAAAATCTCAAGAGGATATCTTGGTAGGTACGCTGGCTGTTGCGGTGGATGAATCCACGCTACCCCTGTTGAGGGAGCAAGAAGAGGTCTTTTTGTCGGCTTATCCCAATGCAAAGCTAAATTTTATCGCGAAGCCGGAAGTGTTGGCCATACGTGAACTCGTTTCTGGGAAAGCCAGCGTGGCTATTTTGGCAAGACCGCTGAACGAGCAAGAGGAAGCATCTTTTAAGAAGCGTTCCATCACGCCACGCCTATTTCCACTTTGGTCGGATGGAATAGTTGTTGTTGGTAATACTAAATCAGCCGATACGAGCGTTACCATTACGTATTTGACGGAAGCGATGCGCGGACAGAGCTCGGACAAGCGGAAGATCGTTTTTGATAATATCAATTCCAGCAGCTTTAGGCTGTTGCAGGAACTTGGAAAGCTGGATAAGGTCGCTTCCAACTATGTGGAGGCCGGAAGTGGCGCTGCAAGCGTGTTGGAGCAGGTGTCACAGTCTTCCGATCGTATTGGAATATTAGGATATAACGAATACAGAGATTTGATCAGCTCGTTTCCAAATAAAAATAATATTCGTATCTTGAGCGTGCAGAATACGCTTGGAGAAAAGGCTGATAACAAGTTTTACTTGCCAAATCAATCAACCATCGCTGCCGGACAATATCCATTGCAACGCACATTTTATGTGCTGAATTACCAACCGAATTTAGGTTTGGGCATCGGATTCTCGGCCTTCCTAACAGGAGATCGTGGGCAGCGGATTGTGTTGAAGGCTGGTTTGGTGCCGGCAACGATGCCCGGACGCGAAATCATTGTACGGGATAATATTTAATTTAACGAAGAATAAAATAGAACACAAATAGATTATGACAAACAGCAAATTATTTTTAAGTCTATTATTGGCTGGAACAATCGGTTCTGCGGGTGCCCAAAGCTTAAAAGATGCGAAAGCTGCGTTGACAGCGGAGCAGTACGATAAAGCGAAGACTATTCTGCAGAACTTGGTGGAGAAGAAAGCGAAGGATGGGGAGAATTATTTCTACCTAGGTAAGGTTCATTTGGTTAACGATAAGTTGGATTCTGCAGCTTATGTGTTTAATCAAGGCTTGACAAACGCGCCGAAAGAACAGTTAAATAATGTAGGGTTGGGTATTGTCGACTTGATGAGCGGCAATCAAAGTGCAGCGGAGACAAAGTTCTCTACAGCGGTATCTGGATTGGGTAAGAAGGACTATTTGCCATTGTTGTATATCGGAGAAGGATATATCGACGCACCAAAGCCTGACTACACCAAAGCTATCGAGTATTTAACGCAGGCAAAAGCTAAAAACGCGAAAGATGCGACTATTTTGGTAGCATTAGGTGACGCTTATGCCGGATTGGGTGAAAGTAGCCAAGCTTATGTAAACTATCGCGATGCAGAATATATGGATCCTTCATTGTTGGCTCCAAAAATTGGGCAGGCGGTAATTTCTAGAAGAGCACAGGCCTATGATGTAGTGTTGGAGCAATTGACAGCCTTGACGCAAGAGCATGCAGACTACGCACCGCTATACCGCGAGCTTGCAGAGACATATTATTTGTCGTCTTTGAAAGCTCCAGAAGATCAATACCGCGAAATCAACCAGAAAGGTGTAGAGAACTACAAGAAATACTTAGAGTTGACAGGCGATAATTCTGTAGAGGCAAAAACACGTTACGCGGATTTCTTGGTATATTCTGGAAACTATGCAGAGTTGAAAACCGTAGCGCAAGAATTGGCGAACGCGCCAGGTGTAGATGCTAAGGTATACCGTTACTTAGGGTACATTGCCTACAACCAAGACAAAGACTATGCAAAAGCAGCAGAGTACATGAATACCTTGTTCTCTAAAGTGCAGCCAGAGCGTTTGATTCCACGTGACTACTTGTACGCCGGTTTGGCAAACTTAAGCGCTGGCGATGAAGCTAAAGCTGGAGAGTTGCTTAAACAAGCTGTAGAGAAGCAAACAGAAGACGATAACTTGGAAACAGAAATTGCAGAATCTGCGTTCGCGAAATACCAAGATGGTGATGTGGACAATGCTATTAAGATTTTCCGTGTCGTAGCGGTAGATACAGCTTCTGATTATTATTACGACGCGAACTACTACTTGGGTGTTGGTCAATACCAAAAAGGATCGAAGATCATTTCTCCAGGTGAGGATGAAGAAGTGACACCAGAGTTAGGTCAGCAAAAATTGGCAGAAGCAAAACCTCTGTTGGACGAAGCTGTGAAAGCCTTAGGTAATGTTACTGCGGCAACGAAACAAGAAGTTATTGATAAATACCAAGTAAATGCACTTTACTTTAAAGGGTTGTCTGAGCTAGCGTTGGATAATGTTGTTTACGATCCGGAGAACGTAAAAGGCTTGTATTTGGATTCGTTCAACAAATTGTTGGCGATCATCAAAGCATCAGGTAAAACCGATGAAACCAGCAATTCTTATGTAGCGGATGGTAACAATTACATTGGTTATTACTACTACTTCAAAGGAGATAACGCGAAAGCGAAAACCTATTTCCAAGAGACGTTGAAGGTTAGACCAGATGATGAAATTGCAACGCAATTTGTTGATCAGCTATAGTATTAAAATATCATTAAAATTTGAAGGGACTGCTTGCAGTCCCTTTTTTTATTGGTAAAAAATGATATATTTGTTATTGAGAACAGATAATAAACTAGTAATTATGGAAAGTGTAAACCTAAGTAGCACTCCAGTAGATTATATACCTATTTTAATACAATTAGGTGTAGCCGTTGGATTCGGTGTGTTAACCATCATCGGAACCCATTTGATTGGCCCTAAAGTTCGTACGGAGAACAAACTGGGCGCTTTCGAATCGGGAGTCGAAGTTGTTGGTAATGCTCGACAGCCTTTTTCCATTAAGTATTTCTTGGTTGCCATTTTGTTCGTCATATTTGATGTGGAGGTGATATTTATGTATCCCTGGGCAGTGAACTTTCGCGAGTTCGGCGTAGAGGGTTTGATAGAGATGTTCATTTTCATGGGCTTGCTGCTATTGGGCTTTATCTATGTCATCAAGAAGCGCGCCCTTGATTGGGATTAGAACATCATTGCGCATCCCGTAAGGGATCTCCTCCACCAATTTAAACTTTAGTATAAACCAAAAAACGATAGTCATGAGTAAAGTGACATTGGCAGAAGCGCCCCCAGGTGTAGAAGGATCAGGATTTTTTGCAACGACTTTAGATAAAGCTATAGGATTGGCGCGTGCCAATTCATTGTGGCCATTACCGTTCGCAACCTCTTGTTGTGGTATCGAGTTTATGGCGACAATGGGTTCTACGTATGACCTGGCTCGCTTTGGTGCGGAACGGCCGAGCTTTTCTCCCCGACAAGCAGATATGCTATTGGTAATGGGTACCATTGCTAAAAAGATGGCTCCGGTGTTACGCCAAGTGTATGTGCAGATGGCTGAGCCACGGTGGGTCATCGCTGTTGGTGCTTGTGCGTCCAGCGGTGGCATCTTCGACACCTATTCCGTGCTGCAAGGTATTGACGAGATTATTCCCGTGGACGTCTACGTTCCCGGTTGCCCACCACGTCCGGAAGCTATCCTTGATGGCGTGTTGAAACTGCAGGAGATCGTTAAAAATGAGTCGCTAAACCGCCGTAATACACCCGAATATAAAGCGTTGTTGGAGAAATATGGCATCATAACCGATAATGGGAATGGATAAATTGGATAATCAAACCATCATTACGACACTTCAGAGCCAATTTGGAGATGACTTCGTCGTGTTGGGCGAGCCACATGGATTATTGACATTGCTGGTTGAGGCGGAGTCTATCATAGCGTTTCTTGCTTTTGTAAAGGACGACGCCACATTGCGATTCAACTATTTGACGGATATTACCGGGGTACATTACCCCAAGCAGGAGAGGGATTTCTGTGTGGTATACCATGTGCACAACATGCTACAAAACGTGCGCTTGCGCATCAAGGTGCCTATAGCTGGACCCAATCCCACCATTCCCACGGCGACAACGCTTTGGCATGGCGCTAACTGGATGGAGCGCGAGACCTACGATTTCTTCGGCATTGTGTTCGAGGGGCATCCCGACTTACGAAGGATCTTGAACATGGATGAATTGGATGTTTTTCCAATGCGCAAAGAGTATCCGTTAGAAGACCCGAATCGCGTGGATAAAAAAGACTTTTATTTTGGACGCTAATATAAATAGACCGAGACGATGAGTAAACCTATCACCAAAATAACACCAAATGCCGCCGTATACTTCGATAACGATCCGCAGGACGAGTTGATTACACTCAACATCGGTCCTACGCACCCCGCTACGCATGGTGTGTTTCAAAATGTGGTGCAGATCGATGGCGAACGGATTGTTAGCGGCGTGTCTACGATTGGTTATATACATCGGGCTTTTGAAAAAATAGCTGAACATCGGCCGTTTTATCAAATTACGCCGTTGACTGATCGCCTGAACTATTGTTCCGCTCCTATCAACAATATGGGCTGGCATATGACCGTGGAGAAGCTCTTGGAAATAGAAATTCCGAAGCGGGTGCAGTATATGCGCGTGATTGTGATGGAACTCGCTCGTATTGCAGATCATATTATTTGTAACGGCATCTTGGGAGTGGACACCGGCGCCTTCTCTGGCTTCCTGTACGTGATGCAGGAGCGGGAATTTATCTATGAGATATTTGAGGAGATCTGTGGAGCGCGGTTAACGACCAATATTGGTCGTATCGGTGGATTCGAGCGTGACTTTAACGAAGTGGCCTTTCAAAAGATCGCTGAGTTTTTAAAACGTTTTCCGCCTGTCTTAAAAGAGTTCGAGAACCTCTTTGTACGAAATAGAATTTTTATTGAGCGAACTTCTGGCGTCGCTGCAGTAACGCCGGAAGAGGCGTTGAGCTATAGCTGGTCGGGACCTATATTGCGGGCAACAGGTGTGGATTACGATGTCCGTGTTGTATCGCCTTATTGCTCCTATGAAGAATTTGATTTTGATGTGCCTGTGGGCACTACGGGCGACGTCTATGACCGTTTTATGGTGCGTAACGAAGAGATGTGGCAGTCACTTCGCATTATCGAACAGGCATTGGAAAAGATCGCTCGTGAACCGAAGGGTGTTTTTCATGCCGACGTGCCCGCTTTTTATTTGCCGCCCAAAGAGCAGGTGTACACCAATATGGAGGCCTTGATCTACCATTTTAAGATCGTGATGGGCGAATGGGAAACACCACAATCGGAAGTTTACCATGCTGTCGAAGGCGCCAATGGCGAATTGGGATTTTATATGATACATGACGGAGGCAGGTCGCCTTATAGACTGCATTTCAGACGTCCATCGTTTATCAATTATCAGATGTTTGCGCCCATGAGTAGTGGGATGCTGATATCTGATGCGATCTTAAACATGAGTAGTTTAAACGTAATAGCAGGAGAATTAGATGCTTAGTGTTCAGGAAAATATGATTGTGACATTCACGCCGGAACTGTTGGACAGATTTTCAGAGGTGGTGTCTCGTTATCCCGAAGGGAAACAGAAATCGGCATTGCTACCTATCTTACATCTGGTGCAGGCCGAATTTGGCTGGCTAAGTGTCGATGCCATGGACAAGGTCGCCGAGTATTTGCAGCTGAAGTCAATAGAGGTTTACGAAGTTGCGAGTTTTTATACGATGTATTTTTTGCAGCCTAGAGGGAAGTATGTGCTGGAAATCTGCCGCACAGGACCTTGTTGCCTAGTAGGCGCCGAACGTATCATGCAACATATCGAAACGCGTTTGGGCGTTAAGGAAGGTGAGGTTACGGCAGACGGACTCTTTTCTTGGCGAGGTGTTGAATGCGTGGCTGCTTGCGGCTTCGGGCCAGTGTTGCAAATAGGCCCCGAATACACCTTCTACGAAAATCTAACAGAAGATAGCGTTGATCAATTGATCGACGATCTAAAACAAAAGGCTAAAAATCAATAAATATGGCACGTAAGTTATTGCTGACACATATTGATGTTCCGGGAATCGAGACACTGGAAGTTTACCGTAAACAGGGGGGGTACCGTGCTGTAGAGAAGGCGCTAAAAACAATGTCGCCGGATGATGTGGTGGAGGAGGTCAAGAAATCGGGCCTGCGCGGACGCGGAGGTGCTGGCTTTCCAACAGGCATGAAATGGAGCTTTTTGGCGAAGCCGGAGGGCGTACCGCGCTATTTGGTGTGTAATGGGGATGAATCGGAGCCGGGAACATTCAAAGACCGCTTTTTGATGACTAAAATTCCACATGCACTCGTGGAGGGTATGATCGTTTCGAGCTATGCCTTAGGAGCAAATACTGCTTATATCTATATACGCGGCGAGATGATGCCGCAGATACGGATTGTGGAACGAGCGATCGCTGAAGCGAAAGCTGCGGGCTATCTAGGAAAAAATATATTAGGCTCTGGCTACGACCTCGAGGTTTATGTGCAGCCTGGTGGTGGCGCTTATATCTGTGGCGAGGAAACAGCCCTGCTGGAATCTCTGGAAGGTAAGCGCGGCAATCCGCGGATAAAGCCTCCATTCCCCGCGGTAGCTGGATTGTATGGCTGCCCTACGGTGGTCAACAACGTGGAATCTATTGCTGCGACGGTGCCGATCGTGAATGATGGTGGAGAAGAATATGCTAAGATCGGAATAGAACGCAGTACGGGAACAAAACTGATCTCGGCGTCCGGGAATTTGGTTCGTCCTGGCGTCTACGAAATCGAGTTGGGCTTGCCTGTTGAAGAATTCATCTATTCTGATGAATACTGTGGCGGCATAGCAAACGGTAAACGACTCAAAGCCATGGTCGCAGGTGGATCTTCGGTGCCGATCTTGCCGAACAACTTGGCGACGAAGACTGCAAAAGGAGAGGCAAGGTTAATGACCTATGAATCGTTGGCCGATGGTGGTTTTGTGACAGGTACAGCGATGGGGTCGGGCGGTTTTATCGCATTCGATGAAGACCAATGTATCGTGCGTAACACACTAAACTTTACCCGTTTTTATCACCATGAAAGTTGTGGTCAGTGTTCTCCTTGTCGGGAAGGAACGGGCTGGATGGAGAAAGTATTGCACAAGATTGAATACGGGCATGGTGATATCGCCGATATCGACCTGCTTTGGGATATTCAGCGTAAGATCGATGGAAATACCATTTGTCCACTGGGAGATGCGTCGGCCTGGCCGGTGGCTAGCGCCATAAGGCATTTCAGAGATGAGTTTGAATGGCACATTTTGAATCCTCAGGAATCCCAAACGAGAAATTTTGGATTAGCACATTATGCGGATCCATTAGCTCCTGTTGTTTCGTAGAGTTTTATACATAGTAATGTAAGGAAAAAACGATGGCTGAAGAAGGAAAATTTAGAGTTACAATAGACGGCATTGCTTTGGACGTGGCGCCGGGAACAACGATATTGAATGCTGCCCGCCAGATTGGTGGTGACATCGTTCCTCCAGCAATGTGCTACTACTCCAAGTTGGAAGGAAGTGGCGGAAAATGCCGTACCTGTTTGGTGAAGGTATCCAAAGGATCCGAGAAGGATCCTCGTCCAATGCCCAAACTTGTCGCTTCATGCCGCACGACGGTCATGGATGGTATGGAAGTTCAAAACATTACCTCGCCGGATGTGGTTGAGGCGCGAAAAGGCGTTGTAGAAATGTTGTTGATCAACCACCCTTTGGATTGTCCAGTTTGTGATCAGGCGGGCGAGTGCAAATTGCAGGACTTGGGCTACGAGCATGGGGCAGATCAAACACGGTATGAGTTTGAACGGCGTACATTCGAACGAATCGATATCGGCGAGCAGATCCAACTGCATATGAACCGCTGTATCCTTTGCTACCGCTGTGTGTATGTGGCCAACCAACTGACGGATGGTCGTGAACATGGTGTTATTCATCGTGGAGACCATTCGGAGATCTCGACGTTCATAGAAAATGCCCTAGACAACGACTTCATTGGCAACGTGATTGACGTATGTCCGGTCGGAGCGTTGACCGATAAAACCTTTCGTTTCAAGAACCGTGTTTGGTTTACTAAGCCGGTGGATGCCCATCGGGACTGCCCAACCTGCTCGGGCAAAGTGACGCTTTGGTACAAGGGAGAGGAAGTTTTACGCGTAACGGGTCGGAAGGATGAGTTTAATGAGGTAGACGAATTCATATGCAATAGCTGTCGATTTGAGAAAAAGAAAACTGCCGATTGGGTGTTGGAGGAGCCTACCATTGTAGAGAAGGAGTCGGTGATCACCGCGAATCACTATGCTGTATTTACGCCGCCGCCAGTCATCAAAAATAATCCAAAGTTGCAGGAAGCAAATGTGGAGCAGTTGGCAAGAACAGAACGTTTAAAATAAGCAGTTAAACACATGGAAGGAGTATTCATTCTAGAGAAATTAATATTGGTCGTGATCGTGTTTACGGTTTCGCTTGTCATAGCGATGTATTCTACACTGGCCGAACGTAAGATAGCCGGTTTTATGCAAGACCGGCACGGACCCAATAGGGCTGGGTTTGGAGGGATATTACAACCCTTATGTGATGGAGGTAAATTCTTTTTTAAGGAAGAGATTATTCCTGCTGGGGCGCATAGACCGCTGTTTATATTAGGTCCAACCCTGGCTATTATAACAGCTTGTATCAGCTCGGCCGTGATACCTTGGGGGCAAACGCTGACCTTTGGCAATCGGGAGATCGTGCTACAGGTTGCTGATATCAATGTGGGGGTGCTCTATATCTTCGGCGTGGTTGCCCTAGGCGTATATGGCATCATGATTGGTGGCTGGGCTTCTAACAATAAATTTTCCTTGCTGGGAGCTATTCGCGCGGCTTCACAAAGCATTAGCTACGAAATAGGGATGGGATTATCGATCATTGCCTTGCTAATGGTGACGCAAACCTTATCGATGAGTGAGATTGTGGCGCAGCAGTCGGGCTTTGTGAATTGGAATATTTGGGTGCAGCCACTCGGCTTTTTGATTTTCATGACCTGTGCATTTGCCGAATGTAACCGTGTGCCCTTTGACCTGCCCGAGTGTGAAACCGAACTGGTTGGCGGATACCATACGGAGTATTCGTCGATGAAACTGGGCTTGTATATGTTTTCCGAGTACATCAATATGTTTGTGTCTTCGGCATTGATGGCTGCCCTTTACTTCGGTGGCTACAACTTTCCGTTTATGAACGATCTTGGGCTATCCCAAAATTGGATCACCGTGTTAGGTGTGCTGGCATTTTTCCTAAAGATTTTCGGTTTTATCTTTTTCTTCATGTGGATACGCTGGACCTTGCCGCGATTCCGCTATGACCAACTGATGAACTTGGGATGGAAGATGCTTATTCCGCTAGCGATTGCCAATATCGTTTTAACTGGCGTGATTACTATCGTGAAGGATACCTATTTTCCTTAGCGGCAGATCGATTTTTGATGGGAGTATTAACGGAAGCGTTGACGTAGCCAGACAGGGCAATAAAAGAATAAACTATGCAGTCATTATCAAATAGAAAAAAGGTTATTGAACAGAAACCCATGAATTTTTGGGAGCGTATGTATCTTCCTGCGATAGCGAAAGGGTTGGGCATCACTATCCGACATTTTTTCAAGAAAATTCCTACGGTGAAGTATCCGGAGGAAAAACGACCGTATTCCAAAAATTTCAGAGGCCAGCACTCGTTGAAGCGTGACGAACAGGGACGCGAGCGCTGTACCGCATGTGGTCTTTGTGCGCTGTCCTGCCCGGCAGAGGCTATTACAATGACTGCCGCGGAACGGAAAAAAGGGGAAGAAAGCTTGTATAGAGAGGAGAAGTATGCGGCCGTTTATGAAATAAATATGTTGCGCTGCATCTTTTGCGGCCTGTGCGAAGAGGCTTGTC
Source organism: Sphingobacterium bambusae (assembly GCF_033955345.1). Lineage (NCBI taxonomy): Bacteria > Pseudomonadati > Bacteroidota > Sphingobacteriia > Sphingobacteriales > Sphingobacteriaceae > Sphingobacterium > Sphingobacterium bambusae. The sequence continues at coordinate 2,443,977 of NZ_CP138332.1, read as the reverse complement.
CGAAAGAGGCTATCTATCTTGATGGACCACATGTTACCGCAGAATATTTGCGGAAAGACTTCATCTATGGTAAAGATAAGTTAGTAGAGCCAAGCTTCGATATCACCAAATTAATCCAAGATAAAACCAGTTAGGATGTCTGTATTTTATTTAGTTGCTTTTTTAGCGATTTTCTTTGCCCTGATGACCATTTTCACGAAGAATCCGGTACATAGCGTCCTGTATTTGGTGGTCACCTTCTTCACGCTGACGATACATTATATTTTGCTGAACGCACAGTTTCTAGCGGTGGTTAACTTTATCGTATACATGGGAGCCATTATGGTGCTTTTTCTTTTTGTACTCATGTTGCTGAATATGAATGAAGAGAGTGAACCAATGAAGTCCAATCTCGTGAAGATTATGGGCGCTATTGCAGGGATGTGCCTAATCGCTACATTCTTGGGCGCTTTCAAAGTGATAGCACCAAACAACGAAATGGTGATTGGCAATGCTGAAGTGGGCTTGGTCAAAAATTTGGGAAAAGTGTTGTTCAATGAATTTTTATTGCCTTTTGAGCTTTCATCTATCTTATTGTTAACGGCAATGGTAGGCGCAGTTTTATTGGCCAAAAAGGAAGGGAGAAAAGTATAATGGATAATTTTCTTACACAAATACAAGGCGTTCCGCTAAACCATTACATCATCTTTTGCAGCATCATTTTTGCAATCGGCGTAACGGGAGTACTTATTCGTCGAAATGTGATTATCATTATGATGTCTATCGAACTGATGTTGAACTCGGTCAATTTATTGCTGGCCGCATTCTCGGCGTATCGGGGTGATGCCAGTGGACAGGTTTTCGTGTTTTTTATCATGGCGTTGGCGGCTGCCGAAGTAGCCGTTGGCTTGGCGATTATCATTATGGTGTATCGCAACACGAGATCGGTAGATATAGAGTCGTTGAGCAAACTTCGTTGGTAGTAGATTTTGGGATTTTTTACGTTAAATAGATAGTATGTCTGCATTAATTTGGCTTATTCCTCTTATTCCCTTGCTAGGGTTTTTCATAAATGGCCTAACCAGAAATCGCGTGCCGAAGATGGTCAATGGTGTTATCGGGTCTGCCGTTGTGCTGATCTCCTTTGTATGTAGTATACTTGCCTATCTGGAGGTCTCTGCAGCCCGTGAGGCTGGATCCTCGGGATCTTTTACGCTGCATCTTTTCGATTGGTTTGCTGTAGGTTCGTTGAAGATTGCACTTTCTTTCTTGCTTGACCCGCTTAGCGCGATTATGTTGCTCATCATTACTGGTGTAGGTTTCTTGATCCACGTCTATTCTTGCGCTTATATGGCCCATGATGAAGGGTTTGGGAAATTCTTTGCCTACCTCAATCTGTTTATCTTCTTTATGACGATTTTGGTGCTGGGTTCTAACTATCTCGTGATGTTTATCGGCTGGGAGGGTGTAGGGCTTTGTTCCTATTTGTTGATTGGGTTTTGGTTTAAGAACGTGTCCTATGCTGCTGCAGCAAAGAAGGCTTTCATCATGAACCGTATTGGTGATCTTGGATTTTTGATTGCCATGTTTTTTATCTTAGAAACCTTTGGAAGTTTAGAATACAGTGAGGTTTTTGCAGCCGCGAACGGATTGTCGGTAGGAACGCCTATGGTCGTCGGTATCACACTTCTACTCTTTGTAGCAGCAACAGGCAAGTCGGCGCAGATACCTTTATTTACTTGGTTGCCTGATGCGATGGCTGGTCCGACCCCAGTTTCCGCATTGATCCATGCGGCAACGATGGTGACTGCAGGCATTTATTTGGTGGTGCGCTCCAATGTGCTGTTTTTGCTGGCTCCGCTATCTATGGAGATCATGGCGGTTGTGGGTGTTGTTACCGCCTTTGTTGCGGCATTTATCGCGCTCACACAGAATGATATCAAGAAAGTATTGGCATATTCTACGGTTTCCCAATTGGGATACATGTTTCTAGGCCTCGGGGTAGGTGCGTTCACCGGGGCTTTTTTCCATGTGCTGACCCATGCTTTTTTTAAGGCTCTTCTCTTTTTGGGTGCGGGCTCCGTTATACATGGGGTGCACGACGAACAGGACATGCGTAAAATGGGGGGGCTTCGTAAAGCGCTGCCGCTAACATTTGGGACGATGCTGATAGGTACCATCGCCATCAGCGGTATACCACCCTTCGCAGGATTTTTCTCTAAGGACGAAATTCTTGCCCACGCCTTCCAGCATCAACCTATATTTTGGGTATTGGGATTAATCACTGCCCTGTTCACTTCTTTTTATATGTTTCGATTAGTATTCTTGACATTCTTTGGAAAGTTTCGCGGAACAGCCGAACAGCAAAATCATTTGCATGAATCGCCATGGGCAATGACGGTGCCATTGATTATACTGGCTATTCTTTCTGTCGTTGGCGGTTTTATTAACGTACCGGAGGTGTTAGGTGGACAGCATAAACTTCAAGCATTTCTAGCGCCTATTCTTGAAGCGGGCGAGGTAGCGGGCACAACGATGACCTTGAGTCATTCAACCGAATATGTATTGATGGGATTGTCTGTCGTGGGCGCTATTGCCATGGCGGTTTTCGCCTACATAAAGTACGTGAAAAATGCACAGGTGCCTGAAGCGGATGAAAAACCGAAAAGTTTGCTGTATAGATTGTCCTATTATAAGCTTTATGTGGATGAACTGTATGATGCACTGTTTGTAAAACCTCTCGGTAAGTTGTCGACCGTGTTCTTTAAATATGTAGATAAAACGGGTATCGACGGTTTTGTGAATGGCGTTGGGGACTTCTTTACGGGTTCTGGAAGAGGTATCCGGTTGTTGCAAAGCGGACATGTAGGGTTCTATATCATCATGATGGTTGTCAGTATCATCGCTATTCTGATGTATGGAATGTTTTACAGTTAACTATAATTGGTGCCTGATGCTGTTTGTTAGGCTTTTTAGATTGTTTAAATTATTGATTATCTAATGGATAACTTATTTATATTATTGTTGGCACCTGTTGTCTCCGCACTTGTTTTGTGTTTCATAAAAGAAGCCAAGTCGGCGCGATGGATTGCTTTGTTTACCTCCTTGTTATCGTTAGCATTGTCGGTTCCCTTTTTGTTGGGATTTGTACCGGATGCCTCTATCCAGTTTGAGCAAAGTTGGATGTGGATCGATCTGCTCAGACTTCAATTCCATATCGGGTTGGATGGGATTAGCTTACCGTTGCTGTTGTTGACCAATGGACTGATGCCGCTCATCATTTTGTCATCGTTCGGGAAAGATCATAAAGGATCATTCTACGCGCTGATCTCGTTTATGCAAGCCGGATTATTGCTCGTATTCTTGGCAAGAGATGCATTTTCTTTTTACGTAGGTTGGGAAGTAGCCTTGATCCCCATTTATTTTATTTGTGCACTGTGGGGGGAGGGAGATCGTATCCGCATCAATATAAAATTCTTTGTATACACCTTTTTTGGGAGTATTCTTATGCTGGTAGCCCTGATCTATCTTTATCATCAAGGGATTATTCGTAGCTTGGAGTGGGATGCCTTGGTGAAGTTGCATCTTTCTGAAAATGCACAACGCTGGGTATTCTGGGCTTTTTTCTTGGCGTTCGCAATCAAGATACCGATCTTTCCATTTCACACCTGGCAACCGGATACCTACACACATGCGCCAACAACAGGTACTATGCTGCTTTCAGGCGTGATGCTAAAAATGGGTATCTATGGTTTGTTACGTTGGTTGTTGCCCATAACACCTTTTGCAGTGTTGTCATACGGGCATATCGTTCTTATTTTGTGTGTTATCGGTATCGTTTATGCATCGATTATTGCTTTTAAGCAAAAGGATGCGAAGCGTCTTATGGCCTACTCATCCATTGCCCATGTAGGTTTAATTGCGGGCGGTGTATTTTCTCTACAGCCAACGGGCTTGCAAGGAGCCGTATTGCAGATGCTCAATCATGGGCTGAGCGTTGTGGGCATATTCTTGGTGATTGATGTGCTGCAAAGAAGAACCGGCAGCAGGAATTTATCGGAATGGGGAGGCTTCGCAAAACCTATGCCTAAGCTGGCGATCTTATTTTTGATCTTGCTGATGGGCGCTATAGGTCTTCCGTTAACGAATGGCTTTGTCGGCGAGTTTTTGTTGCTGAAGGGTCTTTTCGGTTATGGTGTATGGTATGCCGTATTTGGGGGCTTGACGCTGATCTTAGGAGCGGTCTATATGTTAAGGTTCTACCAAAAAGCCATGCTTGGCCCGATTGCCGTTGAGGCAAAGCCAATGGTTGATATTCAGGGATATGAACTATTGGTTTTACTTATCATTGGCTTTTTTACGATCTTTTTAGGGGTTTGCCCCAATGCAATATTGCGGCTTTCGGAAGCCTCGGTTACGAACTTATTAAATCAAATAAAATTTTAATTAGCGATTGAACATATTATGGGGGCGATCATTACATTAGGCATCTTGGGAATTTTATTGTTGTATTTAGGGCTGTATAAGGCCAAGAATGCGCTGCTTCCCGTCACTGTAGTCGGACTGCTCGTGGCGTTAGGTTTTTTAGTTCTTCAGTGGGATCTGGATGCCAAACCTTTGTACCATGGCATGGTGCTGTTTGATCGCTATGCGATCGCATTTTCTGCCCTATGTATTTTGGTAACGGTATTGATTTTACTGCTTTCCAAAGAATACTTCCGATCAATTAGTGAGCATGTCGCCGAATATTACTGCTTATTGGTGCTTTCCTTGATGGGCGCGTTGTTAGTAACGGCCTATCATAATTTCGCCATGCTTTTCGTAGGCATCGAGATTATGTCGGTGGCGCTCTACATTCTGGTGGGCATTCGTAAAAATGATGCGGCATCCAATGAGGCGGCACTGAAGTATTTTTTAATGGGCGCTTTTTCAACAGGATTCTTACTGTTCGGCATCACATTGATGTATGGTGCGGCCGGCACATTTGACCTCAGTGGTTTGCGGGACTACGTGTTGGCTACTGATCAGGTATCTCCCTTGTTTTATGGCGGTATTCTACTGATGCTGTGTGGTCTCTGCTTCAAAATTGGAGCAGCGCCTTTTCATTTTTGGACACCGGATGTTTACGACGGAGCCCCAATACTAATTACCGCTTTCATGAGTACGGTGGTTAAGGTTGCCGCCTTCGTTGGTTTTTTTCGCCTATTTGGAACGGTGCTGGTGCCGCTCAATGACTTTTGGACACCGGTGCTCTTAACCATCACGATCATTACATTATTCCTTGGAAACATTACTGCATTGGTGCAGACAAGCTTTAAGCGGATGATGGCATACTCCAGCATCTCGCATGCCGGCTATATGCTTTTTGCGATTGTTTCTATCGGAGCAGCCTCGGCTTCCAGTATCTTAATGTATGCATCAGCCTATTGTCTGGCATCCGTTATTGCGTTTGCCACCCTAATTGTGGTCAAGCGCAGAACCGGATCGGATCAGTTTGAATCATTCAACGGTTTGGCTAAACAAGAGCCCCTGCTAGCGATCATATTAACCATTGCTATGTTGTCTTTGGCAGGGATCCCGCTCACGGCGGGCTTCATTGGAAAATTTATGATGTTCAATAACGTCATGGGCAGTTACAATGTCATGCTGCTCGTAATCGCAGCCATTAATGCTGCAGTGGCGGTTTATTATTACTTACATGTTGTTATCAACATGTATTTCAAAGATAGTTCAACAGCAAACCAGCAGGGGCTGCAGCTTGCCGGTACCTACAAGGTGGTGCTGGGTATTGCGGTGTTGCTAACCTTAGCATTTGGGATCTACCCGGACTTTATTATTGGCTTGTTGTAGCGCTCTACTAATCGCTACACCATAAACATACAGCTCGCTCCGGCGAGCTTTTCTTTTTCCATGATACTGGAAATGCGGTTTTCGTTTGTTTTTTCTAATTTCATTTCTATCTTATATTACAAATTGTATCTTTATGCGAGACCACTTTTGATTATGCGGAAATTCAGGTTGTTAACAATCATCTTATGCTTACTCTCCCTCTGTTTTTTCGTGAAACAGGGTAATGCGCAGCAGAAGGTTGAGGGTATGATTGTTGACAGGGCTACCACTAAAGGTATAGCGCAGGCCAGTGTTTCCATTGTTGGTGCATCAGAAGGAACATCCTGTGATGCTGAGGGGCGGTTTCAACTGTTGACAAATCGTAAAGCTCCCTTTCAACTGCTGATCTCTGCGGTCGGATATACAGATCGTATTTTTGACTATCGCGGAGAGGAAAGCGATCTCTCTATTGCGCTTGAGAACAATGAACACCTGTTGGATGCGGTGGAAGTGTCCCGAAAGGTGAAATACAAGAACCGTAATCCTGCGGTCGATCTTATAGACCAAGTGATTAAGCATAAGCGAACAAATCGATTGGAGAACCAACCTCGACTGACCTTCAAGCAATATGATAAGTTGCAATTTGGTTTAGTCAATCCGGCTCAGGGCTATAGCAAAGGGCTGGGGAGTATCGGTTTTGTTTTTGAAAATGTCGATACGATCTCCTCACCAGGAAATAAATTGCTTACCATGTTTATGCAAGAGCAGTTGAGCGACGTGTACTCAAAAAATGATCCTAAGGCTTTTAAAAAAAGGGTGAAATCGATTAAGCAAACAGATTTTGATCCGCGTTATGTCAACAATCACAATATTCAATCCTATCTGTCCTACCTCTTTCAGGATATCGAAATATACGATGAGAATATTTTTCTGATCGATAAGCTGTTTTTGAGCCCTATAGCGAATAACGCGCCGGTATTCTATAAGTATTATCTTACAGATACTGTGCAGAATGACGCTGGCAGGTTCATCGAAGTTAGTTTTGAGCCGCGAAATAAGACAGATCTCTTGTTGAGTGGTCGTTTGCACATTAGCATGGACGACCGCTTTGCTGTGCGCTTAGCCGAACTTCGTGTCAACAAAGAATCGAATCTGAATTGGGTCAACGATGTCAATATAGAGCTGATCTATCAGCCCAATGCTGACAACTTCATGTTTTTGGAGAAAAGCTCCGTAAACATTGTTTTCGGTACCGGTAAACGGGACGCTGTTTATGGGCGCAAGACTTCATTAAACTACGACTATGATTTTGATCCCTCCTTTTCGGACGATGTATTTGTGGGCGCACCCACAGAGATTCTGCCGGTAGCTAAAGAACAGTCTGAATTGGTTGACCAAAAACGACCTTTACAGCTTTCTCCTATTGAAAGCCGTGTATATACGAATATTGATTCCTTGAACGAAAACCGGACTTTCAAAACCATGTTGGCTTTGGGTTATCTATTGGGGCTAGGGTATTATCCTGTTGGGCCGATAGAATTTGGTCCCTTGGAATACCTGTACTCGAGAAACAACATTGAAGGGGACCGTATACGTATAGGCGGACGCACGACCGCCGCTTTTTCGGAAAAGTTGTTTATAGAAGGTTATCTAGCCTACGGAATAAGGGATGGGGCATTGAAGTACTTTGTTAGGCCTACATTTTCGTTGAATGGAGAGTCTGTAGCTAAATTTCCGGCGCACTATATTCAAGCGGCGGTGCAGCACGATATCTTTGATCCCGGTCGTAACCTTGGATTTAGAAAAGGGGATAGCTTTTTTCAGTCTATCCGCAGAAACCGACCCACCAAGTGGATGGATACTGATGCCTATCAGCTGACTCATTTGATCGAATTTGGCAACCATGTGAGTTTGGCGAGTTCTATTATTCATCATCAACGGCGTGCAATCGGGGATTTGCAGTTTATATCGTCGGCGGATAACGCGGTTTCCATGCCGGAGATTAATACCAATGAATTGCAGTTTATCCTGCGCTGGGCGCCCAACGAGAAATTCTACTACCGCAATCTATCACGGAACACCATTATCGAAAAATATCCAGTATTCAATTTGCAGTACAATCGTGGTCTAGATGGCTTTCGCGGCGGCAATTACGCCTTTGATGCAGTTCGGGCTTCGGTATCGAAACGATTCTTTCTGAAGCAACTGGGCTTCGCCGACCTTACTTTGGCAGGAGGGAAGATATGGGGCACATTGCCTTACCCTTTGTTGGAGATTCCTGACGTGTTCCGTGAAGAAGATCGACATGTTATCGATTATACATTGATGCGGAGCACGGAGTTTGTAGCAGATGAATATGTACGGATTGCGGTTGAACACAAGTTGGAAGGTTTTATCTTTAACAAGATTCCCTTGATTAAACGGTTAAACCTACGTGAATTATGGGGCGTGAAGATGTTCTATGGCAACTTAACGGATGGAAATAATCCCTATGTGAGCGATAATGTCATTCGCTTTGATCGGAACGCCGAGGGGCAAACTCTCACACATGTGATGGATAAATCGCCTTATTGGGAGGGAAAGGTAGGCATTGATAATATCTTCCGAATATTACGCGTTGAATATGTGAAGCGCCTAAATTATTTGGACTTGCCTGATGTGCAAAAAGACGCCTATCGGGTTAGTTTACATTTAAATTTTTAAGAGGATGGAGAAACTGGACAATTTTTTACTGGACATAGTGGATAAGACGGCTTATCTAACAATCAATAGACCCGAGAAGCTGAATGCGCTGAATCGAGCAACGCTAATCGAGCTTTCGACGATTTTAAAGAGGCTAAAAGAGGATACCGCTGTGCGTGGTATTATACTTACTGGAGCTGGTGAAAAGGCCTTTGTTGCAGGTGCAGACATCGCAGAATTTAATGGACTGTCAGAAGATAAAGCGCGCGAGTTAGCCGCTTGGGGACATCAAGAGGTGATGGACGTGATCTATAGTTTTCCGAAGCCGGTAATTGCTGCGGTGAATGGATTTGCTTTAGGCGGTGGGCTAGAGCTGGCGATGGCCTGCCATTTACGTGTGGCAAGCGAGCATGCTAAGTTAGGCTTGCCTGAAGTCTCCCTAGGGCTGATTCCAGGTTATGGTGGTACGCAACGGCTGCCACAACTTGTTGGTCGAGGTAAAGCGCTTGAAATGATCATGACGGGCGATATGGTTACGGCAGAGGATGCGTTGGCATGGGGATTGGTCAACCATGTGGTTCCTGCCAATCGTTTGATACCGACCTGCCTAATGCTATTGGAAAAAATGTATGCGAAATCATCCTCGGCAATAGCTAGAGCCGTAGAAGTGGTTAACACGGGTTTGGCCGACTCGGAAAAAGGATACCATGCCGAAATAAATGCCTTTGGTACGGCCTTTTCAAGCCCCGATTTTAAAGAGGGGGTTTCTGCATTTCTAGAAAAACGAAAACCAAATTTTTAGGCGATTGTTCATACAGGTAATAGATCTATTGACTGTATGAACAATCCCGTATTTTCGCAAAAAGAACGGAATATCATTATTCTTATCTTGGTTCTTGCGCTCGGTGCTATCCTGTTGTATGCTATGCGTGGGATCTATGGAGCCATCTTAGGAACCATGGTGATGTATACGCTCTTCCGGCGGCTTAATATTTTCCTCATTGAACGCTGGCATTGGCCGAAGGCGCTGTCTGCCGTTTTTCTAATTATCATCTCTATATTTATTATCGTATTGCCTTTTGTTGGTATTGGCAGTATGTTGTTGAAGAAGGCGATCAAGCTGCAGCAAGATCCGGCATGGATCACGCAGATGATTGATGCCATCAACAAGTTTGCTGGCGATACGTTTGGAAAACCGGATCTGCTCACAGAGCAGGTGGAAAAAAGTGCGGCCTTCTTGGGCGAGCTGCTCACCTCTGTGCTTGGAGGCGCTGCGAATATCTTTATCGAGGTTACGGTGATGTATTTTATATTGTATTTTCTGTTCGTCAATTACCGCGGTTTTGAACAAGGAATCGTTCATTATCTTCCTTTTGATAAGCAGCAATCTGCTGTTTTCGGGCAGGAGTTGAAGAATATTACCTATTCCAACGTTGTCGGGCAGACGATTATTGCTATCGTACAGGGGGGATGTTTAGCGATCGGTTTTTGGATTTTTGGCGTGCGCGACGCCCTATTCTGGGGTGTTATTTGCGCCATACTGTCGTTTATACCCTTGCTGGGGCCTCCGTTGATCTTTGTGCCTGCGGCTTTGATTCTGCTTTCGCAAGGACAAACTTGGCCGGGTATCGGTCTGCTCATCTGGGGCTTTGGCTTGGTAATCAATATCGATAATGTGTTGCGGTTTATTATTAATAAAAAAGTGGGGGATATCCATCCCTTGATCACCGTAGTGGGAGTCATTATAGGTTTGCCCTTGTTTGGTATTATGGGGTTGGTATATGGACCGCTGCTCTTGGCCTATTTCCTGATTACCGTTAAGATCTATAGAAACAACAAGCGCCTTTCTTTGAGAAAGGCGCAGTTGGAAGAAAGACAGTAGATTTTTTAATAACCAACGCCTGTGCGACGTGGCTGACGGATGGCAGGCCAGCTGCTGTCTCCGCGCCCACCGCCTGTAGGCATCACGCGTTGTTCGCGATCCACAAGTTTATCTTCTTGGGCTGCCTTATAGGCCATAACCGCCGTTAATATTACATTGTAACGCAAGTCGTCGAACACCAGTTTGTCATAGGTATCGAGGTTGGTGTGCCAAGTGTTGTTGAAATAGCCCCAAGAAAGGGAACTTAGCATAAAGGCTGGAATACCTGCAGCAACGAAGGAAGCATGATCGGAACCTCCGCCGCCCGGGCTCCCCGGAAAGGTGGTCTTAATATCTTTCGTAATATGATTGGGCACCGCTTGCATCCAACGTCCAATAAAGTCGTAGGCATGCACAAAGCCGGATCCATTGATGTTTTCTACACGTCCTGTACCGTTATCTAAGTTGAATACCGCTTGGGTTTTTTCTATAATTTCCGGATTGTCAAGGACGAAAGCACGAGAACCATTCAATCCCTGCTCTTCGCTGCCCCATAGTCCGATCAAGATCGTTCGCTTCGGGTTTGGAAATACGGCCTTGAGCACGCGCGCAACTTCCATCATAGCCAATGTTCCTGTGCCATTATCTGTAGCGCCGGATCCGCCTTCCCAAGAGTCTAGATGTGCTGACAAAATAACATATTCGTTCGGAAGCTCCGTTCCTTTTATCTGGGCAATAGTGTTGAAGGAGGGCACCGTACCCAAGTCTTTAGAGCTCGTTTCGATCTTTACCTTCGGTATAATGCCATTTTTGGCTAATCGGTAAAGAAGCCCGTAGTCTTCCAAGGAGATGTCTACAGAAGGCACTTTTGATGTTCTTGCGCCGAAGATCTTGTTGGCGCCAAATTCCCTAGACCAAAAGCTGGACAAAACACCTAGCGCGCCGGCCTCTTCGAGTTTGCCCGGAATGGAGTTTGCCGAGTAGCCGGTTTTGCTGATATTGCCGTTGTATACCTGTACAAGTGAATCGCGCTCTTTTTTCATCTGCTCGAAAGATTCTGGTCGCGCGTATTTTTCCCAGTCATGATCAGGACGGCCCGTAGGCTGGTACATGGATGTCATCACGTATTTGCCTTTGACCTTTGGTAGCCAAGCGACAAAGTCTGCCGAATCTTTAAATGTTGGCAGGACGATCACTTCGCCTTCTATCGCTTTTCCTTTTGTGGATGGACTCCAGGCAAGTTGCGTGCCGGCAAGGGTTTTCAAGCGAGGAGACGTCATGTCAATATGAGAGACGCCTCGTTCCCAACCGCGCCACTCGCCAAACTGTTGCTTTTCTGCTTCTAGACCCCAGCTTTGAAAAGTTTTTACGGCCCAGTCGTTGGCTTTGTTCATTTGTGGCGTTCCGACGAGTCTTGGCCCTACAACATCTAATAGTTGAAAGGCCAGGTTTTCCAGTTGCGAATTTTCATTGGCTTCTTTCACTATTTTCTCGACAACGGGGTCGAGCTGTTGTGTTCTTGTTCCACCATATTGCGCAAATGTAGTTGCGCAGGCCGTTATGGAAACAGCACATAGGGCAAAACGTAATTTTCTTTGTAAAGTCATGTATCTGTTGATTAGTTGTCAAGCTAAATCTCGCTAATTTTGACCTAAAACGGAAGTTTGTGACTACAATTTTACGCGTGTAGGCAAATAGGGGGATCTCCAATCATGGAAAGTATACTTTTCGCTTGCTGTTTGATGTGGTCAACGGCGAGAGATCGGGAAATATCGCAACAAAAAAATCCCAGAACATTTTAGGCTCTGGGATTTGTGATATCTCCTTGTATTTATATCTCCTTTGCGAGGTATATTATCGCCAATTTTTGTATTGATTGATTAATCCATTGGTGGATGAATCATGCGAAGCAATGGCCTCGTCGTTAACCAGTTCAGGCAAAATTTTATTGGCCAGTTGTTTACCTAGTTCCACGCCCCACTGATCGAAACTGTATACGTTCCAGATAACGCCCTGTACGAAGATTTTGTGCTCGTAAAGCGCAATTAAGGTTCCTAGCGTGTATGGGGTAACTTTTTTGAGGAGGAAGGAGTTCGTTGGTCTATTGCCTTCGAATACCTTAAAGTTTTTTAGTGCTTCGATCTCTTGCGCTGATTTGCCGGCCTTTTTCAACTCGGCGACTACCTCTTCCTCGCTCTTGCCATTCATGAGGGCTTCTGTCTGTGCAAAGAAATTCGACAGAAGAAGCTGATGGTGGTTGCCTAAAGGGTTCAGGGAAACTGCTGGCGCAATGAAATCGCAGGGGATCAACTTTGTGCCTTGGTGAATTAACTGATAGAAAGCATGCTGTCCATTCGTACCTGGCTCGCCCCAAATGATTGGTCCTGTTTGGTAGTCTACACGGTTCCCGTTGCGATCGATATATTTTCCGTTACTTTCCATATCTCCTTGTTGGAAATAGGCTGCAAATCGGTGTAGATACTGGTCGTAAGGCAAGATGGCATGGCTCTCCGCATCGAAGAAGTTATTGTACCAAATTCCCAAAAGTGCCAGTATAACCGGAATATTTCTTTCGAATTCTGTCTCGCGGAAATGCTTGTCGGCACGGTGAGCACCTTTAAGGAGCTCCTCAAAATTGTCGTAGCCGATACCCAAGGAGATGGATAAGCCGATGGCCGACCATAATGAATAGCGTCCGCCGACCCAGTCCCAAAATTCGAACATATTTTGGGTATCTATTCCAAATGCAGCAACACCTTCTTCGTTGGTGCTTAGTGCGGCAAAATGTTTGGCAACATCGGCCTCTGCAGCGCCGGCATCCAAAAACCAATTTTTTGCCGATTGTGCGTTGGCCATTGTTTCCTGCGTGGTAAACGTTTTTGAGGCAATCAAAAATAGTGTCGTTTCAGGATTCAGCTGCTGTAATGTTTCGGCGATATGTGTGCCATCCACATTGGATACGAAATGCAGGTTAAGTCTCGTTTTATAGGACTTAAGTGCCTCGGTAACCATCACCGGACCTAAATCGGAGCCGCCAATGCCAATATTCACTACGTCAGTAATGGCTTTGCCAGTAAAACCCTTCCAATCGCCCGAAAGGATACGATTGGTGAAGTCTTTCATGTGCTCAAGAACAGCTTTGACTTTTGGCATCACGTCCTCACCATCGACTATTACTGGTTCGTTCGATTGGTTGCGCAACGCGGTGTGCAAAACCTGGCGTCCTTCGGTTGCGTTTATCTTTTCGCCGGCAAACATGGCGGTGATAGCTTCCTGGAGTTGACACTCATTGGCCAACTGTACGAGTAAAGCAATGGTTTCATCCGTTATCCTGTTTTTGGAAAAATCAAATAGGATGTCTTCCAATTGTGTGGAGAATTTTTGAAAACGCTCCGGATCTTCCGCGAAAAGTTCCTTTAATGATTTTTCGTTGACCGTGATGTAATGGTCGGCTAAATATTTGTACGCTTGGGTGGTGGTAAAGTCGATGTTTGGAAACATAAAGTCTAACGTTGTTTGTACCAAAGATAAGTATTGAAACAGTTAATTCTAAAAAATTATCCTGAAACCTAGGTATTTCGTGATATCAGCTAGGGTTATTACGTTTTTACATATTTACTTTTTACTTTTGGTTATGACCAGAGAACAGATTCAGGACTTGAGGGATAGAGTAACTTCCCTAAGGAGGCATCTTTGACATTGATGCCAAGAAAGCAGAAATTGCTGCTAATACCGAGATTACATTGAAAGCCGATTTTTGGGATGCCCCCAAAGCGGCAGAAAAGGTGCTGCATGAAATAAAGAACCTGAAGGTTTGGACCGAGCATTTTGATGCGGTAAGTGCGGCTGTAGAGGATGCGGGGGTGATGTATGAGTTTATGCAGTCTGGTGACGCCACCGAACAGGATGCGGACAGTCAATATCAGGAAGCATTGACGCAGGTTGAAGAGTTGGAATTTAAGAATATGCTGAGTGCCGAGGAGGATCAGTTGGATGCTATTTTGCAGATCACTGCTGGTGCTGGCGGAACGGAGTCTTGCGATTGGGCCGCCATGCTGATGCGTATGTATATCATGTGGGGCGAAAAACACGGATGCAAGGTTACCGAGCAGGATTACCAAGAAGGAGATGTAGCCGGGATTAAAACTGTTACTTTACAGTTTTCTGGTGACTTCGCCTATGGTTACCTGAAAGGAGAAAATGGTGTTCACCGATTAGTACGGATATCCCCTTTTGATTCTAATGCCAAGCGACACACTTCTTTTGCTTCTGTTTATGTGTATCCGTTGGTGGACGACAATATTGAAATCGATGTAAAAGATTCGGAGATTGAATGGGATACCTTCCGCTCGGGCGGTGCCGGGGGACAGAACGTAAACAAAGTCGAAACTGCAGTTCGTTTGCATCACAAGCCTACGGGAATCATTATCAAAAATCAGGAATCGCGCTCGCAACTCCAAAATAAGGAAAATGCTTTACGCTTGCTCAAATCGCAGCTCTACGAAATTGAGATGCGTAAGCGTCAAGAAGCAACGGCGGCAATTGAGGGGTCAAAGAAGAAAATTGAATGGGGGTCGCAGATTCGAAATTATGTGCTCCATCCCTATAAATTGATCAAAGATCTACGCACAGGTACAGAGACTTCTAATACACAGGCGGTACTAGATGGAGAGTTAGATGAGTTTTTAAAATCTTATTTAATGGAATTCGGCGGTTAGACAAGCTTTCTGTAATAAAAGAGAGGCGTGATATTGTTCACCCCTCTCTTTTTATGTGGTCGACTAGAAAGCGTTTTTCCACATCATGCTTTCGACAGGTCGAATGGTTTTATTGTTGTATTTCGCATTTCCTTTACTGTTGTACATAGTCTCAATATCGCCTTCGACAACAAAGTAGATCAATTGGCCAATAGGCATCCCTGCATATACACGAACGGGTTGCGCAACGGAGATTTCTAAGGTCCATGTGTTGCAAAAACCTACGTCGCCCTTGCCGGCCGTTGCGTGGATGTCTATGCCGAGACGACCTGTGCTGGACTTTCCTTCCAGAAAGGGGACGTGCCCATGTGACTCGGTGTATTCCAAGGTCACGCCGAGATATAAAGTGCCGGGTTGAAGGATAAATCCCTCTTCGGGAATTTCGAAATGTTTGATCGTATTGTGCTTCTTGGCATCCAAAACCTCATCTATATAGGTGGCGAGGTATTTGCCCAAATGAACATCGTAGGAGTTTGTTCCCAAACATTTTCTGTCGAAAGGCTCGATAACGATCGTGCCCTTGTCAATTTCCTCTAAAATTCTTTTATCTGATAATATCATGTGCTGTATTCCGTATCCCTTTTCTTGGTTTTGAAAGAGGACTCCAAAAATACACTATTGCTTCAATTTCAGCAACTTTTAATATTTTATTTTACAAGTGGCTTTGCATTATTCTTAAACTTCGTAATTTTAGGATTATAGGAACGCGTAAAAAAATTAATTTGATATTATCGACATGGGTTTAGTATATCTCCGGGAACTGAATAATGAAACAAAATTTGCCATATGGAAGATTGAGGAGTCGGTAGAAGAGCTGCTTGGCCGCCTACAGCTGGATGAACGTGAAAAGGCCAAGCTAGAGAGTCTTTCTAAGGGGAAACGCACCTTACACTGGTTGGCTACGCGCGTTTTACTCCGTTATCTGTTAAGAACTGAAGGCTATATCGCGTGCCCTTCTGACGAAAATGGCAAACCTTTTCTGCCCGACTATCCCTACAAGATTTCGTTGACACATTCTTATGATTATGCCGGGGTGCTGATGAGCCAGCAGGGAGAATGTGGCATTGACTTGGAAATTGTGAAAGATAAGGTGCTGCGAATTAAAGAAAAATTTCTAAAGCCTGGAGAGTTAGGCTTTATTCAGAACAATAACGTTGAACAGCTTTATGCTTGTTGGTGTGCGAAGGAAGCGGTATATAAATTGCAAGGCAACAAAGGCGTTTCTTTTTTGGACGACATGACTATTTTACCTTTTCAGTATCGTCCACAGGGCGTCATGACTTTAATGTTGCGTAAAGAAAAGAAGACCTATGCCTTTCAGGTCTACTACGAAAAATTTCAAAATTACATGCTCGGGTATGTAATCGACCAAGCTAATCCTTAAAAAGTTCCTTCCGCAGCTCTTCGTAGCTTGACAAGGCGTCTTCTGCTTTGTTTAAATCATGTTGGCTCATGTAGATTTCGCCGAGTTTATCGATGATCGCCAGCTGAAGCATTTTATTGTCTTCGGTTTTAGCGAGGGCATCGGCCTGTATAAATTCCTTTTGAGCGACTTTATAGTTTTTTTGAATAAATTTCGAGAAGGCCAGCATGTATTCGATCTCGGCAAGCTCGTTAGGGAAATTTTTGTTCTTTGCAAGATCTCTGGCCTGTATCAAAAACCATTGCGCTTCGGTGTGCTTATTTTGCAACTGGTATATTTTAGCCAAGCTTTGCCACGCGATAATTTTTCGGTCGTAGGCTTTTGCTCTATTTAGAAGTGGAATAGCTTTTCTGATAATGTTGCTCTCTGCGGAACGGTAATCTTTGTCGTATGCTTGGATTAAAGCGATCTTTACCAATGAATTTGCCTGTTCGACGATACTCTGTTGCTTTAATGCATTTTTATAATAAGACTCTTGGAAAAAGCCGGCTTGCTGAATGTTTTTGTCGAACAGATAGACATTGCCCAAATTATACTGGATCGTAGCGATATCCAATGTATTGTTCGTCTTTTGTGCATGTTGAAGGGCACTTTGCAGCAGGCCTGCCGTTTGATGGGTGGCACCTTCACGCAATGATATTGCTGCATAAGCATGAAGTAAACCATAAGCTGTACTGTAGTTGCCTCGGTCAATTTCCCGTTCGACGAGATTATTCCACGCCAATGATGTCGCTGGGAGTGGAGATAACAGGTACTGAACATTGGAAACATTGCTTGTGGGTTTGAATTCTTGTAGGAGCTGTTGGAAATCCAATGCTCGGTCGATGCTATCTTGAAATACAGTCTTCTCCCTATAAGAGTCGATCAGAAGCTCTTCTCGGCTGCGTGGTGCGGGAAGTACATAGACCTTTGGACCTATGCCTGCAAAGTTACGGTCGTATTTATTAACGTAGCCAGCTGGATCGAGTGATGGGGATTGCTCCTGAGCGAAGCTATCGTTTGCGTAGGCAAAGCATGTCATAACAAGTCCGATGGCGGCACTGTACTTTCTCGGTGAGCGCATATTATGTCCTTTTTCGATTTTATCAAATGTATAAAAAACTTTCTTACAGGCTGGTTGCGTATAGCGAAAGCTTTCTGGCACTACCGTCTGCTGCGTAGTTAAAACAACATCCGTTCCGTTTTTTAACCAACTTTAACATTTTCTGTTTTTGATGAATTAAATGTGAGCTTCCCCTCCGTGTAATTATATATTTACACAATATTTGGCGGGATATTTGGTTATCTAAACGTAAATTTAGTTTTTAATAAGATGCGTGTGTTGATTATTTTACGTGTTGCTCTTATTTTCTAGTTCGTTTTCAGTATTTTTAGCGCGAGCAAAACAAGGCTCAACGCTTGTGTACTGAAAGGATAACAGTTAATGTATTTAAATAAAATCTCTTATATGTTTAAGAATATAGTATTTGGTCTGGCATTGATATCGGTCGTTGCCTGTGGATCAAAGCCCCGTGTGAATTTGGAAGAAGGGATGTTGGAGTTGAAGCCTTCCGCCCAGCATGAAGTGATTGCGTCTGAAGTCGCTAATCTCTTAGAGAACTACAGCTATAAGAAGGTGCCCATGACGGATTCGCTATCGCGTATAGTTTTTGCGAATTTGCTGAAGTCTATGGATCAAGGGCGTAACTATTTACTGGAGTCGGATGTTGAAGACTTTAAGCAATTTGAAAATACCATCAGTCAAGATTTTAGAAAAGGGGATCTTTCTGCCCCATTTTACATTTTTAATGTGTATTCCAAACGTTATCTCGAAGCAATGGAGTACGCTTTAACGCAGATTGATGCGGATCATAACTTTAGCGTCAATGAGAACTATATCGCTTACCGCGAGAAGCTACCTTACTTTAAAACGGATGCCGAGTTGAAAGACCAGTGGCGCAAGCGGGTGAAGTATGATTTGTTGAACCTGCGCTTAACGAGTACCGAGAAAGACTCTGTTGATGTAGAGAAACATAAAGAAACCTTACGCAAACGCTATCAGAATATTATCTCTCAAGCGAAGAAAACCAACTCAAATGATGCTTTTCAGCTTATTATGACCTCGCTGACAGATGCCGTAGATCCACATACAACGTATTACAATCCTTCGTTTGCGCAGGCTTTTAACGAAGGCATGTCCAATACATTTGAAGGAATCGGGGCGCGTTTGCAGATGGAAAACGAAATGGTTACCATTAAAGAAATTATTGCTGGAGGACCTGCTTTCAAAGACAAAAGCCTCAATGTGGATGATCGTATTATTGGCGTGGCGCAAGGCGATGGTGAGTTTGATGATATTATAGGATGGAGACTAGATGCTGCGGTGGCTAAAATCAAAGGTCCTAAAGGAACGACGGTGCGCTTAAAGATCATTCCCGCAGGGCAGGAGTTGACTGCACAGCCTAAAGTGGTTGCATTGAAGCGCGAGAAAATAGTTGTGGCGGAAGAGTCTGCGCAAAAAGAAATCAAACAGGTGAAAGGTGAAGACGGCAAGATGTATAAAGTAGGCTTGATCAAGTTGCCGAAATTCTATATTGATTTTGATGCTTATCGCAAGCGCGATCCTAACTACAAAAGTACGACACGTGATGTGCGTTTGATTTTGGATACCCTACGCCAAGAAAAAGTGGATGCGGTGGTTCTTGATTTGCGTAATAATGGTGGCGGTTCCTTGCAGGAAGCAATTGAGCTAACGGGGCTGTTTATCGACAAAGGACCAGTTGTACAGGTGCGTGATGTTAGAAACCGCGTAGAGGTGGATAGCGACGAAGAAGCAGGTGTATCTTGGGATGGTCCGTTCGGCGTCTTGATCAATCGTTTTTCTGCGTCCGCTTCGGAAATCTTCGCGGGAGCGATCCAAGATTATGGACGTGGTGTAATTTTAGGCTCACAGTCCTATGGTAAAGGTACGGTGCAGTCGGCTATTGAGATGTCTCGCTTTATCAGTGCCACCAACAAGCTGTTGTTGAAAGCAAAAGGTGACAGCAAAGACCCAGATACCCCGAATGGTGCTCCAGAATTTGGTCAGATCAACATTACCATGGGTAAGTTCTACCGGGTCAATGGAAGTAGCACGCAACATAAGGGTGTTACGCCAGATGTGGTTTTCCCAACCCAGTATACAGCAGAGAAGTTTGGTGAAAGCTCGGAACCGTCTGCCTTACCTTGGGATCAGATTAATGCTTCTTCTTTCAAGCGTGTAGCAGATTTAGTTAGTGTAAATCAAAAGCTAAATAGCATCCACCAGGCACGAATGAAAAAATCGCCGGAATATAAATATTTGTTGGAAGATATCGACGAATTTAAGAAACTTGATTCCATTCAGGAGATTAGCCTAAACCAAGTGGAGTTGCAGAAAGAACGTGACAAAGCGAAAGCAAAAAATAGAGCACGTATTAATAAGGGCTTGGAGCTTCGTGGACTTCCGCTTTGGAAAGAAGGAGAGCCACAACCAAAGACCGAGTTTGATTTCGTTCTTGATGAGAGTTTAAATGTCGTTGCCGATTTTATTAAATTGGTGAAAAAATAAGCATTATCCAACACGATGTTGGTCATGTGGGGAGCTGCTCAACGCGAGTAGCTCCCCTTGTTTATTCAGTAAAGAACCCTTTACCGCCCGTCAGGAACTCTTCACGGCTCGTCAAGAACCCTTCACGGCTCGTCAAGAACCCTTTACGGCTCGTCAGGAACCCTTCACGGCTCGTCAGGAACCCTTTACGGCTCGTCAGGAACCCTTTACGGCTCGTCAGGAACCCTTTATGGCTCGTCAAGAACCCTTTACGACTGGTCAAGAACCCTTTACGACTGGTCAAGAATCCTTTACGGCTGGTCAAGAACCCTTTACGACTGGTCAAGAATCCTTTACGGCTGGTCAAGAATCCTTTACGGCTGGTCAAGAATCCTTTACGGCTGGTCAAGAATCCTTTACGGCTGGTCAAGAACCCTTTACGACTGGTCAAGAATCCTTTACGGCTGGTCAAGAACCCTTTACGGCTCGTCAGGAACCCTTTACGGCTCATCAAGAACCCTTTACGGTTCGTCAGGAACCCTTTACGGCTCGTCAGGAACCCTTTACGGCTCGTCAAGAGCCCTTTACGGCTCGTC
This sequence comes from Sphingobacterium bambusae, assembly GCF_033955345.1. Taxonomy (NCBI): domain Bacteria; kingdom Pseudomonadati; phylum Bacteroidota; class Sphingobacteriia; order Sphingobacteriales; family Sphingobacteriaceae; genus Sphingobacterium; species Sphingobacterium bambusae. The sequence goes on along the minus strand of NZ_CP138332.1, from coordinate 2,423,303 downwards.
AAGAGCCCTTTACGGCTCGTCAGGAACCCTTTACGGCTCGTCAGGAACTCTTTATGGCCTGTCAAGAACCCTTTACGGCTCGTCAGGAACCCTTTATGGCCCGTCAAGAACCCTTGTTTACTTACTCGCTTTCGAGTTCTTTTCTCCAAACGCCCTCCGATAGGCTATTGGCGTCATTCCAAATTCTTTTGAGTAAATGTATAAAAGCGCTCTCATTATCAAAGCCAAATTGGGGCACGATGTTGCCCACCGTGCTCGTTGACTTCTTTAACAGCGAAGAAGCTTACTTTAATCGTGGGCACGTCAGGTATTGCAGTGGTGTCATTTCATAGGCGCTGCGGAAAAAAAGATATGGAGAGAGCTGTGCTACGTCAGCCAGTTAGTTGAGCGACGGTGATTTTCTCTTCCGGATGTTTGATCATATAAGACAAAGCGAGAGTTAGATTGTTTATAAACGTTCTGTACCTAGGGGAAGGGGAGCATCGGGAGATCCTGTTGGAGAAATCTACGCTATCGCTGTTGGAGTGAGGCGGACTAATCAAACAACATAGCTGTGTAAAGGAAAAAGAAAAGGCTTGTTCAACGCTTAGCATTAAGCAGCTGAACAAGCCTTTAAAGTATTCTTTTCCGAGCGCCTGTATCAGGTCACTCTCGTCGAACCGTAAAAAACTATTTACCTAAACGGTGTCCTTTTACAGCAAAGAAAAGGATGTAGAGGTAGGCCGGAATCATAGCATAAAGAAAGGCATGCTGAAAGTCTACATGCAAGGTATCCTTTAATAAACCGTATATCAGAGGCCAAATAGCTCCACCAGCAATACCCATAATCATGATTGCTGACCCAGTTTTCGTAAAACGACCTAAGCCTTTGATCCCAAGGGGGAAGATGGCTGGCCACATCAGGGAGTTTGCTACGCCTAGTAATGCAACAAATATGAAAGAGGTTGTGCCTGTCGTAAAAACAGAAATTGTCGTAAAGAGTAATCCCACGATAGTGCATATTCGAAGCGCAAATTGTTGCGACACAAATCTAGGAATGGCAATGATACCAACGATGTAACCAAAGAGCATACATAGTAATGTAAAGGCGGTCGCATACGTTACAAAGAAGCTATTTACATTTAATTCTCGACCATAAACACCGATAATATCGCCGGCCATAACCTCCACGGCAACGCAAAAGAAGATGGCTAAGGAGCCCAAGAATAAGTGTGGAAATTGAAAAACGCTAGTTTTACGTACCAAAACTTGTGTTGCATCGCTTTCATCTTCTGCATCGACATCTACTTCAGGCAGTTTAGTGAATTTCAAGAAAATCGCAAACGCGACAAAGATGACAGCCAAAGAGATGTAGGGAGTGTGCACACGAGCAATTAGGCCGTCCAAAATTGCGTTTTGAGCATTTACATCCGTGGCTGCTTCTAACTGTGCAGTTACCTTTCCTGCATCTTTTAAAAATAGCGTACCAAAAAGTATCGGCACGATAATACCCGCCGTCTTATTGAAAAATCCTGCAATCGATATACGCTGTGCTGCGCTATCAATAGGGCCTATAATACTCAGATACGGGTTAACTGCCGTTTGGAGTAAAGCCATGCCTGAACCCTGAATGAAAATGCCCGCTAGAAAAAGTCCATAGCTTCTGTTATCAGCAGCGGGAATAAAAACCAATGATCCTAATCCCAAAATTATTAGACTGACCACCAACCCATTTTGAAATCCTATTTTCTTCAGTATCCAAGAGCTTGGGATGGCGAGGAAGAAGTAAGCGATATAGGAAGCGAAGGTGACAAAAAAGGCTTGCAAATCAGTTTCTAGGTTACAGGCAATTTTTAAGAAAGGAATAAGTGTTCCATTTGCCCATGTGATAAAGCCGAGGATAAAGAATAGCGCGCAGCATATTGCCATGGGGCGAAACTCTGTTTTTCCAGTTGGTGTTGAAGTCATTTTTCTTTAATTTGTTAGTCTTTGTGTTTATGGATACGGAGAGCGCAGTTGCACTTTTACTATCGTAATACAAGACTAATAAAATATATTGACATTTTGAACAGGAAAAGCGGATCAAACGATTGCTTACTGTAAAAAGTTAGCGAGACTACGTTGGGCGGAGTCTCGCTAAAACCTAAACCGTATCATAAAACCAATTAATGGTATTTGTATATAATACAATGTAGATGTGGATATTGTTTTAAAAAAATGTTATTTTTTTTCAATGATGGCGACTGTCAATCGAGATACGCAAATCAGCCGATCACTCTCATCACTTATCTTGATGTCCCAAACATGGCTTTTTTGGCCCAGATGAAGAGGAGAACAAATTGCGATTAGCGTTCCTCCGTGCACCGATTTAAGGTGGTTGGCATTTACTTCCATCCCTACACCAGCGTACTGCTCAGCATCGATCACCAGGTTGGAGGCTACACTCCCTGCCGATTCCGCTAGCACGACTGATGCTCCACCATGTAGGATTCCGAAGGGCTGCCTTACCTTATCCGTAACCGGCATGCTGACAACAAGAGCATCCTCGCGGATTTCTATAGCCTTGATGTCTAAGTACCCGGTCATGAATGTTTGGAAAATACTATTCACTTCTTCCAGTGAATGCTCTTTAAACCAGATGTTCGGCATGCTCGATGTTTTCGTTGCTTAAATACCGCTCTTTTAGGATAATGCGATGATGCGTAAGATGTCCCGCGATGACATACAAAAATGCTTTTACGGTTATCAAACGGCCAGATGCCATTCCCTTTCGTGCCAACTCCGTCTCGTTGAAAGTGTCAAACAGCAAAAGATTAGCTTTCCGCAGGTAGGTAAATTCTTCTGCGATACTGGATAATGAACGTTCATTATGACGTCCATTCTGTACAAATTCATCTTGCTCGAATGGCGCCAATTCTGTCATGTCGTTGCGGGCAAAACGCAGGGCTCTGTAGGCCATCACCCGCTCAGTATCCAAAATATGGCAAAGAACTTCTTTAACTGTCCACTTTCCTTCCGCATAGCTAAAGTCGCCACGATCTTCCGTGATGCCTTGGATAAATTCGGGGAAGCTGGTCAATTGTTCCTGCAATTCTTCTAGCACAGGGCCAACGACATTTTCGATGTAATCGGTATAAATAGCTGGATATTCGTCAGACTTGAGTGGGTTCATATCGAAGATTGCTTTTAAGTATGATTCTAAATGTTGTTCCTTTGCCTATTTCTGATTCCTTTACAAATATCTGTCCTTGATGGTAATCTACCATACGCTTGGTCAAACTAAGACCAAGTCCCCAGCCTCGTTTTCGGGTTGTAAAACCCGGTTGAAAGATGGTGTCAAAATTTGACTTTGGAATTCCTCTTCCGGTATCGCTAATGTCTATAAAAATTTCCTCTTTTGCAATGTTATCTATGATGTTGACAACTATTTTTCCTTCGGAATCGATTGCATTGACTGCATTTTTCAGTAAATTCTCGATGATCCAGTCGAAAAGCTGCACATTTAGTTTCGCTTCCACCGTGTTGTCTCCCGTTAGTTCAAAGGATATTTTCTCACTGGTGCGTACCCGAAAATAGTGTATAAATTCTTGGATAACCGGATAAACCACTTGACTGGTCAGTGTGGGGATTGATCCTATTTTCGAGAAGCGATCGGCAACGATCTCTAAGCGTTTCACATCGCGTTCCATCTCGTTAAGGATGCTGTCATTTTCGGCGTCGAACTTGGTGCGTACCAACTCCAGCCAGCCCATAAGGGAGGAAATAGGCGTTCCCAATTGATGTGCTGCTTCCTTGGCCATACCTACCCAAACGAGATTTTGCTCGGTTTTTTTAATGGAATTGAAGACGGTATAAGCAATAATGAGAAACAAGGCAATGAGAGAAAGTTGCAGGTACGGAAATATGCGAAGCTGACGTAAAGCATCTGAATCGCGATAGTATACCGACCAAATTTCTCCAGTATCGAGATGTAACGCGATAGGGGCATGGTTTCGCTTCATGGTGGCGAGCTGTTTCTCAAAATAAATCGGGTCGTAATGTATATTGTCGTTCGCTGAATCTGCATGTTCTTTGATGTTTGTTTTTGTTGAATCCAGATCGCGCCAAAAGATGATGCCTCCCTTTTCGTTGGTAATGATCGCGGGAATGGAAAGACTATCTCGAACAGCGTATACAAAACTGATGAATTGGTCGTCCACATCGGGCATAGTGATGATGCTGCGTGTGCTCATTGCCCATACCTCGGCCTTGGTGCGCTCCGATTTGGAAAGACTTTTTACAAGGTAGTTGGTGTAAAATAAGGAGGCGCCAGCAATGAGTGCGGCAAATAGGAACAGGGATACTTTCCAGCGCTGCTTGGTGTCGTATTGATAGAGACGGTCCTTGTTTATCATCATGGTCTACAAAATAGGCATTTTTTTGACATTCGTAAAAAGATAGGCATCAATGTGTGAGGTACGGCGTTTCCGTGATAAATTCGTAGTTTTGCGGTTATGAGTTTGCAGAGAAAAGTTAGGGTGCGCTTTGCGCCGAGCCCGACGGGCGGACTACACCTGGGAGGTGTACGCACGGCCTTGTTTAATTATCTTTTTGCGCGCCACCATGGGGGCGATTTTATTTTGCGGATCGAAGATACCGATCAGACACGCTTTGTGCCTGGTGCGGAAGATTATATAACAGAATGTTTAGATTGGTGTGGCATTAAAGCCGATGAGAGCCCGAACAATCCGGGAAGCTATGGCCCCTATCGTCAAAGCGAGCGTAAGCCTTCGTATCGACAGTATGCGGAACAGCTGGTTGCGGCTGGCTTTGCATATTATGCTTTCGACACGGCAGAGGAACTGGAAGAACAACGGAAAGTCCATCCAAATTTTCGCTATTCACATGAAAACCGATTGGGATTGCGCAACTCGTTGAGTTTGCCTGCCGCAGAAACGGTTGCTTTGTTGGCCGATGGCGTCGCCCATACGATCCGGATCAAGATGCCCGTCGACGAAACGGTATCTTTCGAAGATATGATTCGTGGACGTGTTTCATTTGAAACTAGCTTGGTAGATGATAAGGTTTTGCTGAAAGCGGATGGAATGCCCACATACCACCTTGCGGTCGTTGTCGACGATAAAAATATGGATATCTCCCACGTGTTTCGTGGTGAGGAATGGTTGCCGTCGGCGCCGGTACACATCTTGTTATGGGAATATTTAGGCTGGAAAGACACGATGCCGTCATGGGCGCATCTGCCGCTGATCTTAAAACCCGATGGCAATGGCAAACTGAGTAAAAGGGATGGTGATCGTTTAGGATTCCCCGTTTATGCTATGAACTGGGCAGACCCTAAGAGCGGCGATGTTACCAAAGGGTTTCGAGAAATGGGGTTTTTACCGCAGGCTTTCGTCAACATGTTGGCGTTGTTGGGCTGGAATGATGGAACAGAGCAGGAGCTTTTCACCGAGGAGGAGTTGATCGCAAAATTTTCCGTGGAACGAATTAGCAAGGCCGGAGCCAAGTTTGATTTTGAGAAAGCCAAATGGTTCAACCACGAGTGGATAAAGCGAGCAAGCAATGCAGCGCTTTTGCCACAGGTAAAACAGCTCGTTGAAGAACATGTTGCGGTTGCTATCGCTGATGATTACCTGTTGGAGATCTTAACCTTGGTAAAAGAAAGATTGACGTTTGTTTCAGACTTTTGGGGTCAAGCCTCATTTTTTATCGAGCGCCCTTCTACGTTTGATGTCGCTGCAGTGAAACCAAAGTGGAGTGCTGAAAAGACAGCCTTCTTCCAACAAGTGGCGCTGAAATTCGACGATTTTGAGGATTGGCAAGCATCATCTTTAGAGGTTTTTTTTAAGGAGGAGATTGCAGCTTCGGGGATGAAGGTTGGTGAGCTCATGATGCCGTTCCGTATTATGCTTGTAGGGGGTAAATTTGGACCGGATGTCTTTCAGATCGTTTCCTGTCTAGGAAAAAATGAGACCGTTGCGCGAATTCATGCAGCGTTACCACATTTTGAATAGCTTAACTTTATACTAAAATGTAGTGGATTTCGACTCCTCGAAATCCATTACATTTGTTAGTCGATATGCTCGTGTGAAAATGTTTGGTTGTTTTCTAGCATGTAGGCCATCGTACGAATCACACGGTCATGCTTCTTGACAAAAGGATTTTCTTCGTTCCAAACATAACCCGCTAAGACGGCACATATTTTCCGTTTGACATCTTGGTTTTCTGGGCGATGGAAAAACAAGGTCTGCAGATTTCCAGTGTACCACTCTTTAACGTAGGTGGTAAATACATCGATTCCTCGTTGCATGTAGTCAGCAAAATCAACTTGCCAATCTATGGATTCCCCCTGCAGCTGCCGAAACGCAAGCTTTGCCGCCAGAATGCCCGATTCGGTAGCGAAACAAACACCAGATGAAAAAACAGGATCCAAAAATTCTGAGCTATTTCCAGTGAGTGCAAATCCATCACCATACATTTTGGTTACCGCTGCCGAATAATTTTTGAGGTGTACGGGTTCAAACTCAAAAGTGGTATTGGCGAAGCGCTTTACGTAAAAATCAGATAATGATATCGCTTTTTTGAGTGCTTCCGTTGTACCGGCATCACCCTTCAGCTGCTCGATGAAAGCCGTATCAGCAACAATGCCAAGGCTTGTGCGTCCATTGGAGAACGGAATAACCCATAGCCAAACCTCGGTGTTCAATACGTCGAAGGATATTTGCGTACCCTCTATGCCTTCCGGTCGGTTGATGTCTTCCACATGCGAGAATATCGCCGAATGTGGATTCAGCTGCGAGGGTTTATCCAGTTGCAATAACCTCGGCAATACACGTCCATATCCGCTGGCATCAATGACAAACTTAGCGCGTACCTGCGAACGATTTCCGTATTTATCCTCAAGCGTTGATAGCGATGTGCTGCCATCAAACGTGATATCAACTAAAGCCGTCTCAAAGGCTATATCCACTCCTTTTCTTTGTAGCTCTTGTGCCATGACCAAATCGAAGTCTGCGCGTGGTATTTGCCAAGTGTAATCCCAACCTTCCCCAAATTTGTTGCTGAAATCAAAAATGCTGATCACTTCGCCTCGGATAAAACGTGCGCCGGGCTTCTTCTGAAAGTTTTGCGATTGCAGGGCCGGGAGCAATCCTGCCTCATCGAAATGATCCATCACCCGCGGGATGAGGCTCTCGCCAACAACCAGCCTTGGGAAATTGGATTTCTCAATAACTTTAATACGTATATCTCGCTGTTGGAGATATCCCGCCGCAACAGATCCGGAGGGGCCAGCGCCAATAATTAAAATATCTACTTCTTCGATATTCATATGCGTAACGGATTACTACTAAAATATATTACTTTTGCAGGTGTCTAAATATGACACAAATGTAAGAGTTATATTTGTGCTTTTTTGACCTTAATCTAAAATTAGAAAACAACGAGTAAATAGATGATTTCAGTTGATAAAAAGCTCACGTTATCCCAGATATATGAAGTGTTGTTTGATGGACAACCGCTTGATGTACAGCCTGAGGTAATCGATATTATAGAAAAAAGCCATTTGTTTTTGAAAGAGTTCGCCGCCAATAAGGTGATTTATGGCGTAAATACTGGTTTCGGACCGATGGCACAATACCGCATAAAGGATGAAGATACGCATCAGCTGCAGTACAACTTGATTCGTAGCCATGCAGCCGGAACAGGAGATTTACTAGCTCCGTTGCAGGTGAAAGCGGCGATGTTGACGCGTCTGACGAATATTTCTAAAGGAAAGAGCGGCGTACATAGAAGCGTGGTCGACCTGTTGCAGGACTTTATTAATAAAGGGGTGACTCCCGTGATTTTTGCACATGGTGGTGTCGGTGCTAGTGGCGACTTGGTGCAGTTGGCTCACCTAGCTTTGGTTCTTATCGGTGAAGGAGAGGTGCTTTATCAGGGTGTACGTCGGCCAACGGCAGATGTATTTTCGGAATTGGGCCTCGAGCCGATCAAGGTGGTGGTACGTGAAGGGCTTTCCTTGATCAACGGTACCTCGGTTATGACAGGTGTGGGTTTAGTCAACTATTTTCATGCACGCAAGCTCTTGGATTGGTCTATTTGGCTCTCCTGTACCATGAACGAATTGGTGAAAGCTCACGATGATCATTATTCAGAGACGCTGAATGGCGTAAAGTTGCACCACGGACAGCAGGAAATTGCCGCGCGCATGCGGGAGCACCTGCAGGACAGTATGCTCATCAAAAAGCGAGAAGAGGATCTCTATTCCGGCAATAACCAAGAAGAGATTTTTAAGGAGAAGGTGCAAGAATACTATTCTTTACGCTGTGTGCCCCAGATTTTGGGTCCTGTATTGGAAACGATCACACAAGTAGGGAAAATCTTGGAAGACGAACTTAACTCGGTAAGCGATAATCCCATTATTTCGGTGGAAGATAAGAATGTTTATCATGGAGGGAACTTCCATGGCGACTACATTTCGCTCGAAATGGATAAGCTTAAGTTGGCCATCACCCGCTTGACAATGTTGTCCGAACGACAACTGAATTATCTAATGAATACGAAGATCAACGAGATATTGCCTCCTTTCGTTAATATGGGGAAACTAGGCTTTAATTTTGGGATGCAAGGTGCTCAATTTACCGCGACATCGACTACCGCAGAGAATCAAACGCTATCTACCTCGATGTATATCCATAGTATTCCCAACAATAACGACAATCAAGATATCGTAAGTATGGGGACCAATGCCGCTGTAATAGCACATAAAGTTGTAGTCAACGCATTCGAGGTGTTGGCTATACAGATGATTTCTATTGCGCAGGCTGTAGATATTTTAAATTATCAGAATTTTGTATCTTCAAAGACGAAAGCGGTCTATGACGATATCAGGAAGATTATTCCCGCTTTTTCGGATGACAAACCGCTCTATCCCGCAATACAGCAGGTGAAAGAGTATTTGATGCGGTAATTATGAAGAGTGCATTAGTAACAGGCGGATCACGAGGTATAGGACGAGCCATATGTAGAAAGTTGGCTGTCGAATTGGGCTATCATGTCCTGATCAACTATCAGGGCAATGAAGTTGCTGCGAGAGAAACCTTGGCCTTGATAGAGGCGGAGGGCGGCACAGGAGACATGCTGAAATTTGATGTCGGCGATGGCAAAGCGGTATTGGACGTATTAACTGCTTGGACGGAACAGCATCCCGATGCGGTTGTGGAAGTGATCGTGAACAATGCAGGCATAGCTCGTGATGGCCTTTTTATGTGGATGACTCCCGAGGACTGGTCGTCGGTGCTCCATACTTCGCTGCAGGGATTTTACAATGTGACAAACTTTTTTATGCAAAAGTTGTTACGTAAACGCTATGGGCGTATAATTAACATTGTGTCGGTGTCTGGTGTTAAAGGTACGGCTGGACAAGTTAATTACTCTGCCGCTAAGGCGGGTGTGGTGGGAGCGACGAAGGCATTGGCGCAGGAAGTTGCCAAGCGTAATATTACGGTTAATGCCGTTGCCCCGGGCTTTATCCGGACGGAGATGACGAAAGATATGGATGAGCAGGAGTTGGTGAAGATGATTCCGTTAAACCGTTTTGGAGAGGCAGAGGAAGTGGCGGATGTAGTGTGTTTCTTGGCCTCGAAAAAGGCGGCCTATATTACCGGCGAAGTGATTAATATTAATGGTGGAATCTATTCATAAGCGAAGGTATGCGTAAACGGGTCGTGATCACAGGTATGGGGATTTACTCCTGTATCGGAACCAACTTGGAGGAAGTCAGACAATCGCTTTTCGAAGGAAAGTCCGGGATTGTCGTTGATGCTGACCGGTTTGATTTCGGGTTTAAATCTCCTTTGACGGGAATGGTGCCTGCGCCGGATTTGAAAAAGGTGTTAAGTCGTCGTCAGCGAATTAGTATGGGCGAGGAATCTGAGTATGCGTATATGGCTACTACGGAAGCCTTGCGCAACGCCGGTATCAGCGAGGATGATTTTCAGCAACGGGAAGTGGGGATCCTTTACGGGAATGATAGTGTGTCCAAGGCGATTATTGATGCAACGGATATTGCTCGGGAGAAGAAAGATACACAACTAATTGGTTCCGGCGCAATTTTCAAGTCGATGAATTCCACCGTAACCATGAACTTGGCGACTATTTTCGGTCTTTCTGGTGTGAACATGACGATCAGCGCGGCATGTGCCAGTGGTTCGCATGCGATTGGGCTTGGTTTTATGTTTATCCAACAGGGACTTCAGGATCTTATTATCTGTGGTGGTGCGCAAGAAATCAATCCGTATGCCATGGCTAGTTTCGATGGACTAGGCGTGTTTGCGACAGATATCGATCATCCAGCAGCAGCATCTCGTCCGTTTGACAAGAAACGTACCGGGTTGGTGCCGAGTGGAGGAGCCGCCACCGTCATATTGGAAAGCTACGAGTCTGCGATCGAAAGAGGAGCGCCCATCATTGCGGAGGTCATGGGCTACGGGTTCTCTTCCAACGGGGGGCATATATCGACACCAAACATCGAAGGTCCTGCAAAGGCCATGCGACGAGCCTTGAAACAGGCGGGTGTAAAGCCGGAAGAAGTGGATTACATAAATGCGCACGCAACATCGACGCCCATTGGCGACGCGAATGAGGCAAAAGCAATATTGGAGGTTTTCGGAAATCGTCCCTATGTGAGTTCAACGAAGTCGATGACGGGTCATGAATGCTGGATGGCTGGCTCATCGGAAATTGTCTACTCGACATTGATGATGCAACATGGTTTTATCGCGCCGACGATCAATCTGGAAGAACCTGATGAGGATATTAAAGAATTAAATTTTGTTTCCAGCACAATAAAACAAGAATTTGATATATATTTGTCTAACTCTTTCGGATTTGGAGGAACCAATTCCGCTTTGGTAGTCAAGAAATTTAATAATGAATAAGGTGAGCATACATCAAAAGATAAACGAAATATTGATCGAGGAGTTTGAGGTAGACGAGGAGGTTATCAGTCCAGATGCATCTTTGAAAGAATCGCTTGACCTTGATAGCTTGGATTATGTCGATTTGGTGGTTATCATGGAGTCTAATTTTGGTGTTAAATTGGTTGAGGCAGATTTTGCAGAAATGGTGACGTTTCAGGATTTTTACGACGTGGTAGAACGTAAAATCGCTGCTAAAAACTAAACATAACGATGAGCCAATGGGACGGAAAATCTAAAGGGACACTCCTTGGCTATAAAATATTTGTATTTCTTATAAAAAAGGTCGGTGTAAGGGCAGCTTATTTGCTCTTGGTCTTTGTCTCTTTTTATTACTTCCTTTTCAATCCCAAAAGCTTTAAAGCTATTTACTATTATCTACGTGAGCGGCAGCAATACTCGGCGTGGAGGGCATTTTTTGCTGTTTATAGTGTTTACTATGTTTTTGGGCAAACCATCATTGATAAAGTTGCCATCTCGGCTGGGTTGCGAGATCGTTTCACCTACGAATTCGATGGCATAGATACCTTAAAAGAAGCGTTGGCTGATCAACGCGGAGGGATATTGATTTCGGCTCATGTCGGTAATTTCGAAATCGCAGAAAAATTCTTTGCTGACATAGATTTGAATTTTCAGATCAACCTAGTCACTGTCGATCAAGAACGTACGATCATCAAGGAATATATTGAACGGATTTCTGGGGGCTCTTCGATAAAGTATATCAAGATCAAGGATGATCTATCCCACGTGTTTGAAATCAATGATGCGTTGTCTAATAACGAGTTGATCTGCTTTACCGGCGACCGTTATTTCGAAGGATCAAAAACACTGGAAGGAAATTTGCTAGGAGAAAAGACGACGTTTCCGGCAGGCCCTTTTCATATTGCCTCAAGGCTTGCTGTTCCGGTCATCTTCGTGTACGTTATGAAAGAAAAAAATCTGCATTACCACCTCTATGCACGCCGTGCCCAGCAGGTTAAGCGTCGTGATGTGGATTCGTATCTTGTAGCATATACCGAAAGTGTGGAGAATATACTCAAACGATACCCCCTGCAATGGTTTAACTTTTTCGATTTTTGGCGAGCACGGCAGGACAAGTAAATGGCGCACATGAAAAGGATACTTTTTATTTACTTCTCCCAATCGGGACAGTTGGAGCAGATTGCTGCTTCTATAGCAAAACCATTTGTAGAGGATACGGAAGTGGAAGTTGATTTCTATGAAATTAAGATGCTGCAGAGCTTCCCCTTTCCCTGGACCTCAGAAGCCTTCTTTAATACCTTTCCCGAAACATTCAAGCAAGTACCGGCGGAAATTCATCCGCCCGCTCCCCACATTTTGGAGAAGAGCTATGATCTGATTGTTTTACATTATCAGGTTTGGTACTTGACGCCCTCTATACCCATCAATTCATTTCTGAAGAGCGCCTTTGCGAATAAACTATTGGACGGTAAGCCGGTGGTGTCCGTAAGTGGCAGCCGTAATATGTGGGCCCTAGCGCAGGACAAACTGAAGGTACTACTGCAAGAGGTCGGTGCGGAGCTTGTCGGAAATATTGCGTTAACCGATAGGCATCATAATTTGGTCTCTGTGGTGACGATCGTTGATTGGATGTTTTCGGGTGTGAAACGAAGACCTTATGGGATCTTTCCGAAGCCTGGTGTATCCGATGAAGAGATAGAAACTGCTGATAAATACGGAAAAATTATTCTACCTTACCTAAAAAAGGGTATTTTTGAAGGTCTACAGAAAGAGTTGGTAATGCATGGTGCCATTGACTATCGTTTTTTTCTAGTGTCAATGGATCAGAAAGGGAATCGGATGTTTAAAATATGGTCGTCCCTTATTCTACGCAACCCCAGTAAGCGCAAGCGCTTAGTCAATATATTTAAGTACTATGTCGTGTTTGCGATCTATGGGATATCCCCTATCGTCTATCTGATAGAATTATTGCTTTACCCTCTTTTGTATTTTGTTAAATACAGAAAGGAACGACAGCATTACGAAGGAATCTAACATGAGCGAAGTTTATATAAATAGAATAGCAAAATTTTTACCTAACGATCCCATCAATAACGAGGAGATGGAAGGTTATTTGGGTAAGATTAATGATAAAGAATCGAAAGCGCGTCGTATTGTGTTGCGTAATAACGGAATAAAAACACGTTACTATGCACTTACGCCTTCCGGCGAGCCTACACATACCAATGCTGCGTTGACTGCTGAAGCGGTACGTGCTCTTTTTGATGATGATTTTCGTTCCACCGATGTGGAGCTACTTTCCTGCGGAACTTCGTCTCCAGATTATCTAATGCCCTCTCATGCGGTTATGGTACACGGTATGTTGGGGAACAGAAATTTAGAAGTAAATTCTGCGGCGGGAAATTGTTGTGCTGGAATGAATGCGCTTAAATTTGGCTACCTGTCGGTGAAATCGGGCAACACGAAAAATGCAGTATGCGCGGGATCTGAGCGCATGTCATCTTGGATGCTGGCCGACCACTTTAATAAGGAAGTGGAAAACCTGAAGCAGCTCGAGGAACAACCTATAATAGGTTTTAACAAAGATTTTCTAAGATGGATGCTCTCCGATGGTGCCGGTGCTTTCTTGTTGGAAGATGTGCAACGAGGTAATTTATCCTTGAAGATTGAGTGGATGGAAGGCTATTCTTACGCGCATGAACTCGAGGTATGTATGTATGCCGGAGCAGAAAAAACTGCGGATGGTGAGTTGAAAGCATTTTCAGACTTTCCTTCGGAAGAATGGCTTTCAAAATCTGTGTTTGCCGTTAAGCAAGATACGAAGCTATTGGACAAACATATTTTGGTAAAAGGTGTGGAAAGTATGAAGATGGCGATGGATAAGCATGCCGTAACACCTGATGATATTGACTATCTCTTGCCACATGTTTCTTCCCATTATTTTGTTGATGGGCTCTATCAGGGTTTCGCCGAAGCAGGTATCGAGATTACGCGCGAGAAATGGTATATGAATTTGCGTGATGTAGGTAATGTCGGTGCCGGTTCAGTGTATCTGATGTTGGAGGAGTTGTTCCATAGTGGACGCCTACAAAAGGGGCAGCGTATTATGCTTTGCGTGCCAGAGAGTGCGCGCTTTACTTACGCCTATGCTTATCTAACAGTGTGCTGATGAATTTACCCATCGTTGCTGAGCAGTTGTTGGGGCTCATTCCCCAAAGAGCGCCCATGGTGATGGTGTCGTCCTTGGTTTCGTATGGGGGCGATCATCTTGTTGCTTCACTTTTGGTAAACAACGATATTCTTTTTGTTGAGGGCGAGGAGTTGCAGGAGAGTGGCCTGTTGGAACACATGGCGCAATCTGTGGCGTTACACACCGGTTTTGGGTATTTTTTAAAAGGGGAGCCTGCGCCTACAGGGTATATTGGTTCCATGCAGCAGGTGGAAATTTTCGCTTTGCCGAATGTCGATCAGGAGGTTTTTACGGAGATCCGTATTATCCAGGAGTTTATGGGTGTCACTTTAGTAGAAATTATTACTAAATTAGAGGGTGAAATCATTGCCAAAGCGCAGATGAAAACTGTCATAGCGGATAAATAAATGAGCGAACAAGTATATAATACAAGCATAGATATCGAGCATTTTCTTCCTCATAGGAGGCCTATGTTGATGGTAGACGCTATTTTAGATATCTCGGCCGAACATGTGCTTTGCAGTTTTCTTATCACGCCAGATAATATTTTTGTAGAAGGCGACACCTTGCAGGAAGTCGGACTAATGGAAAATATGGCACAAACATGCTCCTCCATTGTGGGGCAGCGTTTTTATGCTGAAGATTATGATCCGCAATCAGATAAAAGAATTATAGGCTTTATTTCGGGCGTGAAACAGATGACTGTTATCATGTTACCCAAAGTAGGGCAGCAGATTTTGACGGAGTCCACACTGACCTCGAAGTTCGATGCTGATGACTACTCAATTTGTACGATGCTGGTGCAAGCCAAGCACGATGGTGAGCTACTTTCCTCTGCAGAAATCAATTTGTTCCTTAAAAAACAGTAGTTGTTATGAAAAAATCAGAAGTACCTCAGGATAATGGACGTGTTTTTGAGAAGGGATCACGCGAGCTATACTATGCCGTGGACGAGAATGGCGATTATACGACCGAGTTGAGCACAGGATGGGATGCCAAGAATGTCGTACAGGATCACACCATGCAGGAGCTGCAGGAGCGCATTGAGCAGGCTCGAACAGATGTGCGGAACAATAAAGTGAGTCCCATCGTTTATTTTATGGAACTGCGAAGGATGGATTGGCAACTGGTAGCTGATTACACCGGGATGTGGAAATGGCGTGTGAAAAGGCATAGCAAGCCTAACGTTTTCCGGCGACTCAATGAACGTACCTTGGCAAAATATGCCGACACATTTGAGATCAGCATCGACCAATTACGAAATTATACAGGAGATTAATGCAATTAGATTTTGAACATCATATTACGGCACATTGTGAGAATGGTGTGGCCTCAAACCTATTGAAAAACAGAGGGTTGCCAATTAGTGAACCGATGGTATTTGGGATAGGATCAGGTCTTTTTTACGTGTATCTACCCTTTTTGAAGGTGAACCACGCTCCAGGCTTAAGTTATAGACCGGCGCCGGGATGGATATTCAATCGATTGGCAAAAAGGCTGGGCTTGAAGATAAAGCGGCAAAAGTTCTCCGATAAAAGAAAGGCGCAAGAGGTGCTGGACCAAAATTTGGAAAATAACATTCCCTGTGGCCTGCAGGTAGGTGTTTATCATCTTCCATATTTTCCTGAAGATTATCGTTTCCATTTTAACGCCCACAACCTTGTTGTGTATGGGAAGGATGGGGGAGAATACCTAATCAGCGACCCTACCATGGAAGTGGTACATCGCTTGACCGAAAGCGAATTGGAGAAAGTTCGTTTTGCAAAAGGTGTATTGGCGCCAAAAGGACACATTTATTACCCGATTCATATTCCGGAACAGATTGATTGGGAAGGTGCTATTGTCAAAGCTATTCGTAAAACCTGCAATGATATGTTGGCGCCGGTGCCCATTGTAGGTGTGCGGGGGATGCGCATGGTATCGAGGGCTATTCGAAAATGGCCAAAGAAAGTAGGGGTAAAAAAAGCCAACTATTACCTGGCACAGATGGTGCGTATGCAAGAGGAGATCGGTACAGGCGGTGGAGGTTTCCGTTATATTTATTCGGCATTTTTACAGGAAGCTGGGCAAAAGATCAATAATAACGCGCTGATTGCCCTTTCCAAGGAGATGACAGCCATTGGCGACCTTTGGCGAGATTTCGCGGTGGATGCATCCCGTGTATATAAGAAACGGAGTAACCAAGATGACGTATACAATAAACTGGCAGATGACTTATTGCGTTTAGCCGATTTGGAAGAGCAGTTTTTTAAGAAGTTGAAAAAATCGGTGTGAGTAAGACTGTCATACATATAGACTCGCTTTCGAAAAAATACAAAGGATCGCAGTCGTTTGCTGTTGAAAATTTGAATCTTACGATTTCTCAGGGAGAAATTTTTGGTTTGCTTGGCCCTAATGGAGCAGGTAAGACAACATTAATTTCGATGCTTTGTGGGCTGGTAAAGCCGAGTGCTGGTGCATTTACCGTTCACGGTTATTCATACAGTAATTCAGCACGGCAACTTAGAGCTGCTATCGGTGTTGTGCCGCAAGATTTCGCGTTATATCCCTCGTTGACGGCCAAGGAGAACTTATGCTACTTTGGTAGCATGTACGGCCTTAAAGGCAAGTCATTGGAAGAAAAGGCAGACGCAGCATTGGCCAGTCTTGGCCTCGATAAGCATCAGGACAAGCGTGTCGAAACATTTTCTGGAGGGATGAAGAGACGAGTCAATTTATTGGCTGCCGTTTTACATAGGCCAGCAGTACTTTTTTTGGATGAACCCACTGTAGGTGTTGATGTACATTCAAAAAAAGCCATTATAGATTACTTGCAGGCGCTCAATGAACAGGGAACAACCATCGTATACACTTCGCACCACCTGCAGGAAGCACAGGAATTTTGTACGCGCGTGGGCATCATCGAATCGGGCCAACTATGGCGTATAGGAGCTCCGGAAGCACTTATTGCATCTGTACCTCAGGCACACAATTTGGAGGATGTCTTTATCAATCTAACAGGGAAAGGATTTAGGGATGTCTAAACTGTTGATGTCTATAAAAAAAGAGTTGTTGTTGCTATCCCGTGATATTGGCGGTATCGTCATCCTCTTTGTCATGCCCATGCTGCTCCTTGTTGCAGTGACAATGGTCCAAAGTGGCTCCTTCGATTCTTTGTTGGGGACGCGGATGCAGGTATTGCTTGTTGATCATGATCAGGACAGCATTTCACTGCGTATTAAACAAAGCTTTGCTAAGGATGGATCGCTTGAGCTTATCAGTCAACTCGGGGGGAAACCAATCTCGGAAAGTGAAGCTAAAGCCTTGGTTCATCAGGGCGCCTATCAGCTCGCCATTGTGCTGCCCAAAGATCTAAGTAAAGATCTTAATGTACATGTGAAGCAGAATGTCGATAAGATATTGGCGGAGTTTGATTTTAGTGGGGATACAACGAGAAGGATTGCCGTAGCCCCTGTCGCAGCAAAAGAAATTAAACTCTATTTTGATCCCGCAACACAAGCCGCATTTAAAACGGCCGTAAAGATGTCTATCGACAAGCTTGTATCCAACATCGAAACGCAGACAATATATAGTACCTTCCAGTCCGAGCTTGGCGAACAACAAGATAACAACTTTACCGAGCAGCAGTTCATTTCGTTTAAAGAGGTTGATGACAACGAGAATGGAAAGACGGTGATTCCGAATGCCGCTCAGCACAATGTTCCTGCTTGGGCTTTATTCGCTATCTTTTTTATCGTGGTGCCGCTATCGATTAATATCGTCAAAGAAAAATCACAGGGTACTATGGTGCGCATCAGCACCAGTCCGACTTCCTACGCCACATTCCTGCTGGGCAAGACCGTGGGGTACCTGATCGTTAGTCTTATTCAGTTTTACCTGATGCTGCTCGTTGGGGTTTATCTTTTCCCCTATTTAGGTCTTCATCAATTTCAGGTGCAGGGTTATTTTCCCTTACTGAGCCTGATTGCTATTTTCAGCGGATTGGCCGCCATAGGTTTGGGCATACTAATAGGCACCATAGCCAGTACACAAGAGCAGTCCGCTCCTTTTGGAGCTACATTAACGGTTGTGCTGGCCGCATTTGGTGGCGTTTGGGTGCCCGTGTTCTTGATGCCCAATATCATGCAGAAACTATCAGTCTTATCGCCGATGAACTGGGGATTAAGTGCTTTTTATGATGTGTTGTTAAGACATGCCGGACTTACGGCTATTCTTCCTGCTATTATTTTACTATTTTTGTTTTTTATCCTGACCCTAAGCATCGCCATCATCTATGACAAAAAGAAGAAGACCATTTAGCGAAGAAACGGAATTAACAGAAACTGTTACCATACCTGTTCGGTTTAGTGAGGTCGACTCCTTGGGCATTGTTTGGCACGGACATTATATACTTTATTTTGAGCAGGGGCGGGAAGCCTTTGGTAAGGCGCACCACATCGATTATTTAACGGTACAGCGATCAGGGTATACCACGCCGATCGTTCAATCTCGTTGTGAGCATAAGCTTCCGCTGCGCTATGGCGACAATGCCCGTATTGTAACCTCTTTTGTGGATACTCCCGCGGCGAAGATGATTTTCCGATTCAGGATATATAACGATGCTGATCAGTTGGTCTGTCAAGGAGAAACGGTGCAAGTCTTTCTCGATAAAGATAATAACCTCGTATTGGGCATTCCGGAATTTATGTTGAACTGGAAGCGAAAGGTAGGTCTGCTTTGATTACTTGGAAGCCAGTGTACATCCATGAACGTAATTGCGTTACGCCCTTGGGTAGCAATGTTGAAGAAAACTGGCAGCAGCTGTTGGCTGGCAAAAGCGCCATTCTACAGCAGGATGTTGGCTTAGTACGGGATGTTTTCGTTGCGAAAGTTCCCTATACAGTAGCAGAAGTGGGGAACGAGGCGGATCATGAGACGACGCTCGAAGGTATGTTGTTAAAAGCGGCGGAGCCGATCGTAAAAAAGCATAAACCGGGTCCGCGCACAGCCTTTGTACTGGCAACCACGAAAGGTGAGATTGGTTATTTAGCAGAAAGCGATGCAGCACAGGCCATGTTAACGGTGTTAGCGCGAAAAATAGCGCGAAAACTGCATATAGTTACCGAACCTATCATTGTTTCGCATGCTTGTGTTTCAGGCGTTTTGGCAATCACTGTCGCCAAGCGGTTAATACAAATGGGGCTGTATGATGATGCCTTTGTTTTGGCGGGCGATGAAGCGAGTGAGTTTGTGCTTTCGGGGTTTCAGGCTTTTCAAGCGATGAGTCCTTTCCCCTGTAGACCTTTTGATCAAAACAGGGCTGGCGTATCTTTAGGAGATGCCGCTGCATGTGTATACCTATCCCTTGAAGCGGGGCCATTCCAAGTGACCGGAGATGCTGCTATCAACGATGCCAACCATATCTCTGGGCCCTCGCGAACCGGAGAGGGATTGTATCAAAGTGTTCGGCGAACCATGGAGGAGGCCAGAGTTTCTGCGAGCGATATTGATTTTATATCCGCTCATGGAACAGCAACGCTTTATAACGATGAAATGGAAGCTATTGCATTCAACCGATCAGGACTTGGACATGTTCCTGTAAATAGTTTGAAGGGGTACTTTGGACATACGCTAGGTGCTGCTGGACTGTTGGAAACTGTTATTTCTCTTCAAGCCATGGAACAGGGACTGTCGATCCCCACATTAGGATTTCAAAAACTCGGAACAACAGAAGCATTGCAGGTGGTCAGCGAATGGACATCGGCGCCAATTCAGAGATTATTGAAGACTGCATCCGGTTTTGGGGGAAGCAACGCAGCCATCTTAATAGAAAAGAGATGATGGGGAGCTACATGCATAAATATTGTGTCGTTGCGAAGCAACGGATCGTTGTGGATACTGAAGAACAGTTTGTTTCGACGGAAGACGATTTTTCAGCCTTTGCAAAAGAGGCCTTTAAACAACGAAATGCGGCCTATCCGAAGTTTTTTAAAATGGATTCGCTGAGCAAATTAGCTACGCTAGCTGCAGAATATATCTTGGACGGCGAGCCAACCGATGGGTTAGCATTGGTGTTGGTCAACAAATCTGGAAGTTTGGATACGGATGTGAAGCATCAAGAAAGTATTCAGGATAGTGATCATTTCTTTCCGAGCCCAGCAACGTTCGTTTACACGCTAGCTAATATATGCGCTGGGGAAATCAGTATCCGGCATCAATTGCAGACCGAAAATGTTTTTTTTGTTGCTGATCAGTTTCCTGTAACGATGGTGTCTACCTATGCAGATTATCTGTTGGTTTCTGGAAAAGCGAAGCGTGTGCTATGTGGGTGGATCGATTTTTTTCAGGAAAAATATGAGGCGGTTTTGTATATTGTTTCACCTGAGGGAGAAAAACAGCACACGGAAGAAAACATTTCTTCATTATTTCGAACCCTTGAGGGTTAATGTATTATTTTTGTGAACGAATAAAAAAGAACTTATTATATACTAGAAATGGCAGAGTTAAAAGAAGAATTAAAAGGGAAGATCATTGAAGTGCTGAATCTCGAAGATATCACTGTTGCCGATATCAACGATAGCGATCCTTTATTTGGAGACGGGCTGGGGTTGGATTCTATCGATGCCTTGGAGCTGATCGTTTTGATGGACAAAGAATATGGAATTAAGTTGTCTGATCCTAAGCAAGGAAAGACTATTTTTCAGTCTATAGAAAGCATGGCGGCATACATTGCCGAAAACAGGACGAAGTAATGGTTCATACGGGTATTGCAGTTACGGGAATAGGTATCATTTCATCGATAGGAAATACCGTTGATGAAAATCTTCAAGCGCTGTTGGAAGGGAGACATGGTATTTCACGCGTGCAGAATTTCGACACCAAGCATCGCGAACATATCCTCGTGGGAGAAATCAAACGCTCCAATGAAGACTTAGCTGCAGCCTTGGACATTACTGAGCCACATAATTTTACACGCACAGCATTGTTGGGCGCCTATGCGGCTAAAGCAGCTGTGGCAAGTGCGGGAATAGATGATATCAATTCGCTACGCACAGGATTGATTTCCTCCACTAGTGTAGGCGGTATGGATTATACAGAGCGTTATTTCTATGAATACCTCACCGATCCTACTTTGTACCCCTATATCAGTACACATGATGCAGGCGATTCTTCCCATAAAATTGCCGAGTGTCTCGGCTTGGAAGGAATTGTCACTACGATTAGCACGGCATGCTCGTCGGCAGCTAATGCGATCATGATGGGGGCTCGGCTGATCAAATCGGGGCGTTTGGATCGCGTTATTGTGGGTGGAACGGATGCGCTCAGCAAATTCACGATCAACGGATTCAAGACGTTGATGATATTGACTGATGATTACTGTCAGCCTTTTGACAATGAGCGCCGTGGACTCAACTTGGGAGAAGCCGCAGCGTATTTGGTGCTAGAATCTGCAAGCGCTTTGCAGGAGGAAGGACGTCAGCCGTTAGCCTATCTACAAGGATACGGGAATGCGAACGACGCCTTTCATCAGACGGCATCGTCTGAAAATGGTGAAGGCGCTTTTTTAGCGATGAGCAAAGCGTTGGATATTGCTGGGTTAGATCCAGCAGCGATTGATTATGTCAATGCGCACGGCACGGCAACCCCCAACAACGATCTCTCTGAAGGGCGCGCTTTGACACGTATCTTTTCAGATAGAATGCCGCTATTTAGTTCTACAAAAGCCTTTACTGGACATACATTGGCAGCTGCGGCGGCTATTGAGGCTGTTTTCTGCATTTTGGCCCTTCGGCATGGCGTGGTGTTTCCTAATTTACATTTTCAGCGGCAAATGGAAGAGCTTGACCTTATTCCGCAGACAACAACCGTCTACCGACCGCTATCCCATGTATTATCCAACTCCTTCGGTTTTGGTGGCAACTGTTCAACCCTGATATTTTCGAAAGTATGAAAAACAGCGTATTCATTAATGGAATCGGAGCGGTAACAGCGCAAGGTATTTGGCGTTCGGAGTTGTTAAACGAAGCAGAAGAGTTGTGCCAAGCAATTAATTATGCCCAGCAGCCTGCTTACAAAGAGCTTATCCCCCCCGCTATGATTCGTCGCATGTCCCGCGGGATCAAAATGGGGATTTATGCGGCACAGCAAGCGTTGGACGAAGCCCAAGTATCCCTGCCTGATGCGATTATTACGGGGACAGGTTTAGGTTGCTCGGAAGATTCAGAGAAATTTCTTCGCAATATCTTGGATAATGATGAGGAATTTCTTACCCCCACATCCTTTATCCAATCTACACATAACACCGTAGCTGCGCAGATCGCTTTACGCTTGCAGTGCAAAGGGTATAACTTTACTTATGTAAACCGCTCCATATCTTTTGAGTCGGCACTGCTCGACGCGCTGCTCCAGCTTCAACAAGCAGAAGAAAATCAGCTATTAGTGGGAGGTGTTGATGAGGTATCCGATCATACTTATCGCCTACTGCAGCTGGTAGAGGAGATTAAAGCATCAGATACGAAAGAAACTGTAAAGACGAGTATCACCCCAGGCGTTAATTATGGCGAGGGAGCTACTTTTTTCTCGCTGGACACGCAAAGAAGTGCAAGCACTTACGCGAAACTCGTGGACGTTACCATACAGCATCGTTTGGGAGACAGCGGCCTCTCTACTTTTATTAGGGACTTTTTGACCGCCAATGCGTTGCATGCTAGCGATGTAGATACGTTGCTCTTGGGCTACAATGGCGATTTGCAAGAAGATAGCTATTACGCAACTGTAGAAGAGATTCTGCCGCATGCTTCTCCACTTTACTATAAACATCTATCTGGACAGTATGATTCCTGTTCGGCTTTTGGGCTTGCCGTGGCTGCTTCGATACTGCGTAACCAACGCGTTCCGAATTCCTTACACTGGAGAGAAAACCACGCTGTACAACAACCGCAAACCATTCTCGTATATAACCAGCTAAAAGGGAAAGACCACGCCTTGATTTTAATTCAGGCATGCTAAGGCACAAGTGGGTACTGCCTTGCAACCTTATACTGATGGCGCTAGCTTTTGCTTATGCCATATTTAGTGGTTCTTGGCTCTTTTTCGTAACTAGTCTTTTGATCCTTCTAGGCTTTACTACTTGGGGCGCATTTGATATTCGATTAGGTTATTTCCTGCGGGTTTTTTATCGTAAGAAAAACCCTGCGGCTAAACAGGTTGCCCTGACATTTGACGATGGCCCGTCTGTCTTTACGCCGCCGGTTCTCGATCTGCTGCGCGACTTTGACTTTAAGGCGACGTTTTTCTGCATTGGCAAAGAGGTGCAGCATTTTCCTGACATTGCCAATCGGATCCTTAGCGATGGACATACAATAGCTAATCATACCTTTTCCCATACTACCAATTTTGGGTTCTTATCGACGGAGCAGGTCATAGCGGAGCTGGAAACATGCAACAACATCATCTCGGCGACAGTAGACCGACGGCCAACTTTCTTTCGTCCTCCATTTGGGGTCACTAATCCTTCGGTCGCCAAGGCAGTCCAAAGACTAGGATTACAGACTATCGGATGGAGCAATCGTTCGTTGGATACGGTTATCAAAGATGAAGATCGCATCCTCCGTCGGGTGCTACGGAAGCTGCAATCTGGAGACATTATTCTGTTGCACGACACCACACAGCGGACGGTGAACGTGCTTCGGAAGATATTGCCTATGTTGAAAGCTGAAGGTTATGTCTGTGTTTCTGTCGATGATTTGTTAAATTTGCAAGCATATGAAGCTTAAGATACTTTACATGTTGTTGTTTATGCTTCCTTTTTTAAGTAATGCGCAAACACGAAAAATGACCACGGGCGAAGTGACGGCCTTTCAGCAATCGCTAAAGCGATCTGCACAGATCAAGACGCTGTCTGCCGATTTTGTGCAGTATAAGCATATGAGTTTTGTCAAGCAACCGATAACCTCATCGGGAAAGATATACCTCAAACAGCCCGATCGTTTCAGCTGGTCTTACACCGCTCCTTTTCAGTACAAAATGGTTTTCCGGAACAATAAAATTTTCATCGATGACCAAGGGAAGAAGACGAGCATGGACATAGGCAATAGCAAACAGTTTGAAAAAATTAGCCGTTTGGTGTCGTCGAGTATGCGTGGATCGGTGTATGACGAGAAAGAGTTTACGGTTTCTTATTTCAAGAAAGGGGAAGTCAACTTATTGAAGTTATTGCCCAAGTTGAACGATACGAAAAAGTATATCAAGGAAATTATACTCGTTTTTTCAAGCAGCGATACGCAGGTAGAAGAGGTGACCTTGGTCGAACCCTCGAACGACTATACACGATTTGTTTTAAAGAATAGAAAAGTTAATGCACAGATCAATGACTCGGTTTTTAATTTATAGCACGTTTGTTGTCTTATTCCTTGGGAGTTGTCGGTCCTATCAGTATCCGAATGCGGTAGGTATTCGGGAATCGCACCAACAGGAACTGAATAGCTATTACGTGGACAGCACGCATACCTATGTTTACCGCTCGCAGGTACAGGCTTTTGGCAAGGATGTTAACGGTAACCTCGTGATCCGCACAGTAGCACCCGATGTGCACCGTGTTGCGCTACTCAGTGATTTTGGACAAACCTTGTTGGATGTGAGTGTTTTTCCAGATCGATATGTGCTTCATACTGCTATGGCAGATTTGAACAAGAAAATGTTGGTCAAAGAGGTAGTACATATATTTAGAGCACTGACAGAACGTCGCTATGCACAGCAGGCATTGATTTTTATGGATAAACAACATTATCCGGTGTATACGGTTGATGACCGTTTCTACAGCATGGAAGAGCGGCATCTTGCCCGTATTGCCGTCGCCAAAAGTGGGAAAGAACGGTTCCTTATTTCTTTTGATGATGTGCAGGGTAAATTACCAAAAAAGGTAATGATAGAACATAAAAAATATCCGCTGGTGATGCAGTTAAACTTGGACAAGAAGCAGTCGGTACTATAACCTATTAGAATGAGTTTATTAAAAGATTTTTACACTATTGAGCATTTTGACAAACAAACGGATAACAAATATGTCGTTGGCATCCGCTTGAATCCAAAACACGCTATATTTAAAGGACATTTTCCAGATAACCC
Organism: Sphingobacterium bambusae; assembly: GCF_033955345.1. Classification (NCBI taxonomy): domain Bacteria; kingdom Pseudomonadati; phylum Bacteroidota; class Sphingobacteriia; order Sphingobacteriales; family Sphingobacteriaceae; genus Sphingobacterium; species Sphingobacterium bambusae. Next base: position 2,398,067 of record NZ_CP138332.1, on the reverse strand, counting down.
CGTAACTCCCGGAGTATGCATGATGCAGATTGTTAAAGACTTGACAGAGCAGATCACTACGCATTCCCTTTTTATGACACGGTCGTCTAATGTGAAATTTATGGCGCTCATAAATCCCGAAATAAACCCCGTGTTAACCTTGCTGCTTGAGTTGCAGCCTGGAGATGAACAAACTATTAAAGTTAAAAATGTGACTACTTTTGGTGATACTGTGGCATTGAAATTGACGAACGTCTATAAAATTAAGTAGTTATGAAAGGTTTATTGCTTGTATTTTTGACCCTGTTTTCTTCTTGGGGAATCGAGCTCGATTCCGTACGCAAGCAATTTGAAGAAGCCAAGGCTTCGAAAGAAGCGACGGAAAGTCTTTACAAACTGTTGAAGGACTATCAAAAAGATGATCCCGTTTTGCTCGCCTATAAGGGTGCGGCTCTAACATTGCGTGCGCGCTACCTGAACGAGCGGTCGGCAAAAAAGGATATGGTGTCGCAAGGAATTGCCCTGTTGGAGCGAGCTATCAAATTGTCACCCAAACAAGTGGAGGTTCGCTTGATACGTTTGGCGATTCAGGAAAATTCGCCAAAGATACTGAAATACAAGATGAATATTGCCGAAGATAAGCAGATGATATTGTCGAACACTTCGGCACAGCCTACGGCCGTAAAATCATTAGTGAAACGTTATGTGAAGCAGTCTCATCTTTTTACGGCTGAAGAACAGCGTACGTTAAACCAATAAACAAGGGGAATATGGAGCACCAAACAACTGCGGCGGAAATGAAGCGATTGGGGATTGTGGTGATCGTTCCCACCTATAATAACGAGAAGACGTTAAAGCGTGTCTTGGATGCTGTCTTAAGCTACACCGAGGATATTATCGTGGTGAATGACGGAGCAACAGATGGAACCGCTCAAATTTTGGCGGGATATCCGACCTTGGATGTTATTACGCGCGAAAAGAACGGCGGAAAAGGATTGGCGCTCCGCGCAGGAATTAAACGCGCCCGATCTCGTAATTTCAGCTATGCCATAACCATAGATTCCGATGGGCAGCACTATGCGGATGATATTCCGTCGTTTGTACGTCATCTTGCGGAATCTACGGAGCCCGTATTGTTGATCGGCAGTCGTAACATGACGCATGATTCCGTCCCGCGTAAAAGTAGCTTTGGAAACCGGTTTTCTAATTTTTGGTTCTGGTTTGAAACGGGCGTGAGGCTGACCGATACACAATCGGGATTTCGTGCGTATCCGCTGGCAGCGATTGGCAAAAAGTTTTATACGCGTAAGTTCGAATTCGAAATAGAAATTATTGTGCGCGCCGCATGGGCTGGTGTACATGTCGCAAATATTCCGATCCGTGTGCTGTATGACCCCACGGAACGGGTATCTCATTTTCGTCCTTTCAAGGACTTTACTCGTATAAGCATTTTAAATACGGTATTGGTATTGCTAACGTTCTTCTATATTTTGCCGCGCAATTTCTTTCGCAACTTTAAAAAAAAAAATCTAGTAGATTTCATTAAGCAAAACATTCTCGGCAGTGAAGACTCTCCAGAGAAGAAAGCATTATCCATTGGACTCGGCGTATTCATGGGGATTGCCCCCGTTTGGGGATTTCAGACAGCCCTTACCATCACATTGGCGGTTTTCTTGCGATTGAACAAAGTATTGGCTTTTGCCTTCTCCAATATCAGCTTCGCGCCACTGATTCCTTTTGTTATCTATGCCTCTCTGCTTGTCGGAGGATTGTTGTATCCTTCCAATGCTTCGCTCGAACTCGACCGGATCTCGTTGGATACTATAAAATCACATGTGTGGCAGTATGTTGTCGGAAGTTTGCTCTTAGCTGCTGTGATGTCGTTGTTGATTGGTTTCTCCAGTTACTTTTTTTTGAAGATTAATCAGCAAAGGGGCGTATCAACACGATAATGGAAAGAATGTTCTACCATATTTATCTGTTGGTGCAACGGTACAAGTTGCTATCGTGTTCGATCGCACTGGCCTTTTTGGTAGGCTGCGGTTTTTTAGCCAGCAAGATCCGATTTGAAGAAGATATTACACAGATCATTCCAAAAAACGATGATGCTGATGAGCTTTCCCGCGCCATTAAACAGATGAACTTCGCGGACAAGATCACGGTACTTTTAGAGAAAACGGATACTGTATCGCCTCAAAGGTTGTCGGCGATGGCCACGGCTTTTGTCGATTCACTAGCAAGAGATACCGTTTTTGTAAAGGGTATTTCTGGACAGGTAGGGCAGCAGGATCTCGAAGACAGTTACAACTTTGTATACCGAAACTTGCCATTTTTTCTAGATTCCACAGCCTATGCGGAGATGGAAAAGAGGTTCTCCCCAGATTCCATCGCCGTACGCATGGCACAGAATTACCGTACACTTTTGTCGCCAACTGGCTTCGTTACGAGCCGATTTATACAAAAAGATCCTTTGGGTCTCGGATTTTTGGGCTTAGAAAAGATTAGACAGCAAGGTATAGGTGATCAATTTATCCTGATGGATGGTTTTGTTGCGAGTAGCGATAGTAGTAAGATACTTCTTTTTGTGGATCCAATTTTTCGAGGCGCGGATACGGAACACAACACGAGGTTTGTAGACCATTTGGAAACTATCCGTGAAAAGCTAGAAAAGCAGTTTCTTGGACAATCACTATCCTACTATGGTTCAACCTTTGTGGCGGTTGCCAACGCCAAGCAGATAAAAACGGATATCTCCACGACGGTATTGCTGTCGATGTCTATATTGATGGTCTTGCTCGTGCTTTTCTACAAACGCATTTATATACCCGTGTTGGTATTTATCCCAACCATTTTTGCCGTCGCACTTTCTCTCGCTTGTCTTTATTTGTATAAGCCTATCATTTCGGCCATATCGTTGAGTGTTGCGGCGGTGTTGCTTGGTATCACAATAGATTATTCCCTGCATGTACTGACGCATTTCAAAAAGTCGGGAGACGTGCGTGCCTTGTATAAGGAGTTGACAAGGCCGCTTTTGATGAGTGGTGCAACGAACGCCGTAGCCTTTCTATGTCTTCTTTTTGTACATTCATCGGCATTGATCGATTTGGGAATTTTCGCTTCCATTTGTATATTTTCATCCTCGGTATTCACACTGCTTCTAATACCGCACCTGTATCGTCCTAGGGAGGCTATACGATACAATTCATTGATCGACAAAATCGCTGGGTTTTCTTTTGAACGGAGTAAACCACTAATAGCAATGTGTGTCTTGTTACTGCTGATCAGCTGTTTCACCAGTGGTCGGGTAGGGTATAATAATAACCTCGCCTCTTTAAATTTTGTGCCGAAAGCGTTGCGTGAAACAGAGGTGAAGCTAGATACCTTGTTAAACACTTCATCAAAGTCGCTGTACTTGGTTTCTTCGGGCGAGAGTTTTGACGAGGCTGCTCGAAAGGCTGATAGCTTATTCGCTTCGTTGGAGCGTGCCAAGGCAAGCAATCAGATTATTCACTACACGGGTTTAACGATGTTTCCATTATCCAGTGAGGCGCAGGCATCGTATCTCCAGCGGTGGGATAAATTTTGGAATATAAAAAGAAGAAATGACCTTCGCGAAAAGTTGGTGTCTGAAGGAGAAAAATATGGATTCTCGCCGCATACGCACGATATGTTTTATGAGCGCATCGCGCAACAGCATACACCGATGGGGATGGAAGAGATCATGGGAGCCAAACTCTTGTCTACCGCCGACTTCCTAGCATCACGCGATAGTTTTTATACAATTTCCACGTTGGTAAAAGTAGCACCGGAGAAACGTGATCAGTTTTTGAAACAGATCGATAAAACCAATGACGTTTTGGTGATCGATCGTCAACATTTGAATGAGCACTTCTTAGGTCAGCTTCGCGACGATTTTAATAGACTGGTGGGCTATTCCTTTTTTGCAGTGCTGCTCATCCTGTGGGTTTTCTTCCGTCGTGTGGAATTGGTCCTGCTTAGCGCAGTTCCGATTGCTCTGACCGGACTTGTGACAACAGGACTGATGGGATTGCTTGGATTGGAGTTCAATATTTTTAGCGCGATTGTGTGTACGTTGGTTTTTGGCCATGGCGTAGACTTCAGTATTTTCATGACAGCGGCTTTACAGAAGCAATACAGCACAGGAGAGGACGAATTGCAGACCTACAGAACCTCTATCTTGTTGGCGGTGCTCACCACGGTTCTGGCAATCGGGGCACTCGTTTTTGCTAAACATCCGGCTCTACTTTCTATTGCTTCGGTATCACTTATTGGTGTTTTTGCCGCCGTCATCATCACTTTTGTATTCTACCCGATTTTGTTCCGTTTTTTTATTTCCAATAGGGCCAAGCAAGGGAAATCTCCGTTCACGGTCAGTATCGCCTTTTTTTCGATGCTCTTTTTTCTGTATTACGGCTTGGGAACTATTATCTTATCTTTCCTCTGTAGAACAGCGTTGATGATTTTACCGATAAGTCGTGCTCGAAAAGATCATATCTTCAGACGTATGATGGCTCTTTTTATGAAGTCTGTATTGTGTATGGATCCGCGTACAAAGCATAAGAACTGGAACGAGTACAGGGAAACCTTTGATCGACCGGCAGTCGTCATCGCGAACCACAGCTCTTTCTTGGACACACTATCTATGGGGATGCTGGTACCAAAAGGCATTTTTTTGGTAAACGATTGGGTTTGGAATTCACCTATTTTTGGGAGGGCGGTAAAGGCCTTGGGCTTTTATCCTGTTAGTAAAGGACTGGATAATGGTGTGGATGTTTTACGCGAGAAAGTAAAAAACGGATATTCGTTGATCGTCTTCCCGGAAGGTACGCGCTCTTATGACAATGTCGTAAAGCGCTTCCATAAAGGAGCATTTTTCTTGGCGCAGGAATTTGACCTTGATGTGGTGCCTGTTTATCTTCTCGGTAATGGCGATGTACTTCCCAAGGGAGATATTCTGATTTTTGGAGGTGCTTTAAACCCTGTGATTGGAGAACGTATCGGCGCTAACGATACGAATTTTGGTGTGGATTACGGTAGCAGAACCAAACAAATTACACAACATTACCGATCGAACTACGAAAAGCTGCGGCATAAGTTTGAAGGAGTACATTACTTCTCAAAAAAGATCGTGCTGGCTTATCTATTCAAGGATGAAGAGATCGTAGATGCCGTGAAACGTCATATCAACGCCTATGCAACGCACTACCACAGCCTTAGGGATGTAATTGCAGCAGCTGTAAAAATAAATCATTTGTCGGATAGCTATGGCGAATTTGACTACCTCTTGTCCCTTCAAAAAGGACAACGTAAGGTGGTTGGGATAATTGCGGATGCTGAAAAGCGTGCAGTTGCCGAGAGTATTTATTGGCGGAAGCATAGGCAGGTAAACTTTACGGAAACGATGGATGCAGCAGATAATGTGCTTGTTGTTCATCCTACACTTCTGCTTTCAGATTTTCAGGTAGAAAAGTTGAGTTTTTTTCAAGAAATATATACCTTTAAGGAAGAGCCCCTTCTGGATAGGGATGGCTGGAAGGCCGTTAGGCTCTCTGAATTTGTTATACGCTATGTAAGATGAGCCCTGATTCCAGCAAATATGATGTAGTAATCGTTGGTAGCGGTCTTGGGGGGCTCGTTACTGCCGTCACATTGGCCAAAGAAGGCATGCGGGTATGTGTACTCGAAAAAAACAACCAATTTGGTGGTAACTTGCAGACTTTTGCGCGTCACAAAAAGCTCTTCGACACCGGTGTGCATTATATCGGCGGATTGGGGAAAGGGCAGAACCTGTATCAGTATTTTTCCTATTTGGGCATCATGCAGCAATTGGATGTGGAGCGCATGCCCACGGTGTTCGATCGTATCACCTTTGGCGATCAAGAAGCTGTTTTTCCTATTGCACAGGGATACTCTGCATTTGTCGATTATTTATTGCCCTATTTTCCAAAAGAACGAAAGGCGCTGCAACAATATGTAGAAGATCTCGACTATGTTTGCCATGCCTTTCCGCTGTATTATGTAGAAGATGGCGATGGGTATAAAACGGAAGTCTTGCACCGCAGTGTAAAAGCATATTTCGCTGATTTGACAGCAGATGAGAAGTTGCGCGCGGTATTGGTAGGCAATAATTTTCTGTATGCAGGCGAAGACGATAAGACTCCGTTTTATGTGCATGCGTTGGCGCTGAATTCATATTTGCTGGGTGCTTATCGCTGTCCGCGTGGAGGAAGTCAGATCAGTAAAGCGTTGATTAAGGAATTACGAAGACTTGGGGGAGTGGCATTCAAGCGTGAAGAAGTACGATCGGTGACTATGGAGGCTGGAAAAATAGCACAGGTCGGTACAAGTAGTGGGAAGCAATTTGTTGCGGACTTGTTTGTCATGAATATTGATCCCAAGCGCGCGCTGAAGTTGGTCGGTCGTGAATACTTCAGGAAGCCGTTCTTCGATCGTGTGCAACAGCTGCCCGTGACGACATCGGCTTGTAGTGTACACGTTGTGCTTAAGCCCAATAGTATTCCTTACGAAGCGAGCAATCTGTATTATCACGATAGTATAGCATCTGTATGGGGCGCCGCTCGGTATTCGCTCGAAGATTGGCCTAGTATGTTTATGCTATCGATGACTGCCGATCCACAAAACCCGGGCTATGCAGATACGCTGACGCTGCTCAGCTATATGCATTTTGAGGAAGTTGCACCTTGGGGAGATACACACAATACCGTGGTAAAGCCGGGATCAAGAGGCGAGGAGTATAGTTGCTTTAAAGCCGATAGAGCCCATTTACTTTTGGAAAAAGCAACGAAGTTCATTCCCGGATTAGGCGAAGCGACGATGCATGTCCATGTTTCGACACCATTATCGTACCGGGATTACATTGGTATGCATGAAGGAAATTTATACGGCCACGTAAAAGACGTCGAAGACCCACTGAAAACGTTTATATCACCAAAAACGAAAGTGGAAAACCTGTTTTTAACGGGACATGGAATCTATATGCACGGTATTTTGGGCGTGACGGTAGGCGCTATTGCAACCTGTGCGGAAATTGTTGGCAAGCCAACGCTTTTGGAAAAGATTAAGGCTGCTCAGGATAACGATTAAACATATCTAGGAACCGAAAAAGACATGGCTGTCGCAAAAGGGGATTAATATGTGAATAATTTTATATCTTCATGCTTTCTTTTTGATCTAGAAAGCTTAGGAGTATAAGCGTTAGACAAAGTCCCTAAGAGAAAATGGTAAATAATGATGGAACAAAAATTGGTAATGGAGAGACAGACCGCGAAAGAGATCAAAGCATATCAAGAAGAGCTTTTACGTCGTCAGTTACACTACCTACAGGAAAAGTCACCGTATTATAGTCGATTGTTCGCTAAACATGGCATTGATGTGCATGCCATTTCTACTATCGAGGACTTGTCTGTAATCCCCACAACGAGTAAGGACGATATTCAACAACATAACGAAGAGTTTTTCTGTGTAGAACGTTCTGAAATTGTAGATTACTGTTCTACGTCGGGCACCTTAGGTAGGCCGGTATCCTTTGGTCTTACGGAGGCTGACTTGGAACGTTTAGCATACAATGAGATGCGTTCCTTCGAAACCATCGGCATAAAAAAAGGCGATCTTGTGCAGCTGATGACCACGATGGACCGTCGTTTTATGGCGGGACTAGCTTATTTTCTAGGCTTACGAAAAATGGGAGCTGCTATCCTGCGTGTCGGATCTGGTGTGCCGCAGATGCAATGGGATGCTATATTGCAATATAAACCGCGCTTTTTAATTGCGGTGCCTTCATTTTTGTTAAAGATGATTGAATATGCCGAGCAACATGGGATAGACTACCGCAACTCGGGCGTGGAGACGGTACTTTGTATCGGAGAGTCACTTCGCGATCAGCAATTTCAGGATTCGTTGTTGACCTCGCGTATCAGGGAGAAATGGCCTATTCGGCTGCATTCTACGTATGCGTCAACGGAAATGGGAGCTGCCTTTACCGAATGTGCCTTCTTTCAAGGGGGGCATGTGCATGAGGATCTCATCATTACAGAAGTGTTGGATGAGCTCGAACAGCCCGTTGCCGACGGGCAAAGTGGAGAACTTGTGATTACCACACTTGGCGTGCAGGGTGTTCCTTTGTTGCGCTTTAAGACGGGAGATATTGTTCGGCGTCACAGTGAGCCTTGCGCCTGCGGTCGACATACCTACCGCATAGGTCCAGTAGAGGGACGCAAGCAACATATGGTGAAATACAAGGGGACAACATTGTATCCGCCGGCGATGCACGATCTGCTGGCAGGATTTGCGAATATTGAACATCACGTCATCGAGATATTTGATAACGATATCGGAACAGATGAAATTGTAGTTTATATAAGTGCCAAGGAGCAGTCGGAAGAAATGTTAGCTGAAGTAAAGGATCATTTCCGAGCAAAGCTGCGCGTTAGCCCTCGTATAGAATGGAGGTCCACGGAAGAGCTGCAAAAGATTATCTTCAACCCATTAAGCAGAAAGCCCATCACCTTTATCGATAAGCGCGCTTCTACGGGTTAGTTCGTTACTTTTTAAAGAAAGTAAGTAGCTTTCTAACGCAGTAGTTCTTGTATATCTTCAGTGGATAGCGATTTCACAAAGCTTTCCTCGGTGGTGATCAACGCGGAAGATATGGCACGTTTTCTATTTTGTAATGCCAAGATCTTTTCTTCAACGGTATCCTTGCTAATGAATTTGTAGATGAAAACGTTCTTCGTCTGTCCAATGCGGTGCGATCGATCGATAGCTTGCTGCTCAACGGCTGGGTTCCACCATGGATCCAAGATGAAAACATAATCAGCTTCGGTTAGATTTAATCCTACACCCCCTGCTTTTATAGAGATAAGGAACAGGTTGATGTCTGCTTTTTCCTTGAATGTGGAAACGGCTTCTGCACGATCGCGAGTGCTTCCATCCAGATAAGCATAAGCTTTTCCTTTTCTTTCAAAGTAGGATTTAAACAGTTGCAAATGTTTCACAAACTGCGAAAAAATAAGCACTTTATGGCCTTCCGAAGATACGGAATCTATCATCTCGATGACAGCATCGAACTTGCCCGAGGGCATGTCCCGCTGTTGATCCAACATGAGCGGATGATTGGCTATCTGCCTTAACTTGGTTAAGCCTTGAAGAAGGATGATTTGGTTTCCCTTTCCTTGTTGTTTTAAGGCGTTGTCCAAGATGGCATTTCTGTATTCCGACTTTGTGCTTTCGTAGAGCTCTGCTTGTTCGTCCAACATTTCGCAATAGATGGTCTGCTCGGTTTTTGGCGGAAGTTCTTTTGCTACCTGATCTTTCGTGCGGCGTAGGATGAAGGGTTTAATGATGGCCTGCAGTCGAGCAGCTTTGTCTTCATCTTTCTTTTTCTCAATGGGCGTTACGAACTCTTTTTGGAAATAGCTGTAAGAACCAAGTAAACCGGGATTGGAAAAATGCATCTGCGACCAAATATCGGCCACCGAGTTTTCTATAGGAGTACCACTGAGGGCCAACTTATGTCGACTTTTTAAACCTTTAATGGCTCTGAATGATTTGGATGTCGGATTTTTTATGTGTTGGCTTTCATCCAAAATAATATAGTTGAAGAATGATTTTGCCAACATCTCCTCGTCGCTACGTGCGATGCCATAGGTGGTGATAACCAAGTCGAAATGTGTGAATCCGTATGGATCTTTTAATCGGTTACTACCCGTATGGAGTAGTATCCGGAGTTGCGGTGCAAATTTTTCGGCTTCTTTTTGCCAGTTGTAAATCAGTGAGGTAGGGAGAATCAGTAGAGATACCTTTGCATGATCACTACCTTTCAATTCTTCTTTTTGCTGTTGCAGCAGCGCTAAGGTTTGCACGGTTTTTCCGAGACCCATATCGTCAGCTAGGCATCCCCCGAATTTGTAACGCTGGAGAAAGTGAAACCAATTGTAGCCTGCTCGTTGATAGGGGCGCAACTCTCCTTGAAATGCCTCAGGAAGTGCTGCATCCTCGATCTGCTCGAAGTTTAAAAGCTGCTCCAGCTTGCGGTGAAAAGACACCTGCGTATTTTCTGACAGTTCATAAACAAGTCCGATATGTGTTTTGCTGAGTTTCAAGCTATCTTTCTTGGTTGCAAACTGAAAAAGATGCTCATATTGCGAAAACCACTCTTCAGGAATGATGGCTATCTCGCCATTCGGCAATATAAATTCTCTGTTTCTGTTGAGAATATGCTCTCGTAGATCTAGAAATGGAATTTCATAGGGACCGAAGTAGGCCACTGCTTGAATGTCAAACCAGTCATTGCTCTCTTCAATGGTTATCTCCAAAGAAGTTTTTCCGATAAATATGGTTTTCTCCCCCTTGGCCTGTTTGATGATGAAGCCTTGTTCGATCAATTGCTCTTTGCTGTTGTTCAGCCACTCCAGTATAGAAGCATTGCCTTCCGGCAAGACGTAGCTGCCAAATAGGGCGTCCTTTTTTTCGAGGCCATGCCCTTCCAAGTAGTTGGCTTGTCGCTGCTCCCATTCCAGCGATCGTTTTATACGGTGAAAGATATAGTGGTCAACTTCTTCTTGATGCTCCAAACGAACGGTGACAGGATGTTGGGATCCGGCGGAAAATTCGTAGGGGCCGTAGTTGAAAGACAGCTGCACAAATGATTCCCCAGACGCTACATAGAATAGTTTTAGTACGGGAGAAGCATTTTCGCGGTGGGTCTTAATCTCAAAGCCTTCCGCATATACATTGTACTTTTCGACAAGGCCAGTGACGAAGGCTTCAAAATATTTCCGCTCTGTGGATCGTGGAACAGCGATGTATCGTTTATGAAGAAAAGGGCTTAGCTTTTTGCCGTCCATCTCTTGATCGAAATGATAGAGCGTATTTTCTAGCAAAAGCCAAGCTTGTTTGTTGACGACTACCTGCGCCCCTTTGTACATGAAATCTATCCGCTGTCCGTCATATTTCAACGTTGGAAAGTAGCGTGTTTCTTCTTCGTTTCTCCGAAAATGGAAAAGGATAGACATCGGCTGTTCGGCGAGTTTTAACTCCTGATCGGCGGGGTAGCCATCTTTACTCATCAAAAATAACGGCTTCCCTTTTATTCTTTCCAATACCGACAGCATCTTTTGTTCAATCTTCGGACGGATATAATCATAGATCTTCTGATCAAAGATTTTTCCGAAGAAATCTACAGGGCGCATCGCTTTTTTGTTATACCGCTTAATGATATTGGTTTGTTCGATCTCGTCGAGCAGTTTAATGATCTGATAATCGTCATCTTGCAAGGCCGACGCAAAATCACCAACGGTATTGGTGAAGATTCGTTTGTAGCTGAGTGAATAAGAACCGTTTGGGTTAAGTTGAACCACATGTGGCTCAATCAGGAAACCCAAGTAAGGATGTTCTCCCAGCGAATAAACTAATTTGAATGGTAATTTTGTGTCAATTTGTTGCATGCAAGTTTCTAGAGCGCCTAAAAAAAGGCTCTAATATACATAAAATGTAATATAGTTAGTCTTTTCATCGGCTCGCGTGAGCCGATAGTGGGATTAAATGTGAAAAAATTAGATTTTTCCGCTAAAAACAAACTGTGCTGGTCCTTTCAGGCGCACATCGGTAAACAAGTCTCCGGCTCGGTGGAAGCTAATATAAAGCTGTCCGCCAAGGACGCGAATGGGAATTTCTAAATGCCCTTCAAGTCCGTTTGCTAGCGCGACGGCCATGGCTGCAGCAGTTGCTCCTGTTCCACAGGCTAGCGTTTCATCTTCCACGCCACGTTCGAAGGTGCGTACAAAGTAACCGCCGTCGGACTCTTGTTCGATAAAGTTCACATTGATGCCTGCTTCACGATAAGTGTCGTTATTGCGGATAGCATAGCCAGCATCATATACGGATAGATTTTTCAGGTCTTCCACGAATTGAATATAATGAGGAGAGCCGGTGTTAATGATATATGCAGCACCATCGCGGGCGGTCGTGCTGACGTTTATCATGCCCAAATCTACTTGTTCACGTTGTATTTTGGCTTCATGGCTGCCATCTACTGCCAAAAAGGCAGTGTTATCGTTAATCAGTCCAAGGTCACGAGCAAAGGCTACGATACATCGACCTCCGTTTCCGCACATTGTTCCTTCGCGGCCATCAGCATTAAAGTACACCATCTCGAAATCAAAGTTTTTTATATCTTGAAGTAGCATAAGACCGTCTGCGCCGATTCCAAATCGCCGATCGCAAAGACTTTTAACTAAATCAACGTTGGAACGATCGAAAAAACCTGTCCTGTTGTCCACTAGAATGAAATCATTCCCTGCGCCTTGATATTTTGAAAAAAATAATTTTTCACTCATTTACTTGAAAAGTTGGATTGAAATTAATATTCTTGTTACAAAAGTTGTTCCGATTGTTAAATGATGTTAAAAAACTATAGATAACCAATTTAGTTAACATTTTTTAACTGCCAAAAGTTGACAAGGCATTTCTAATGGTATTACATTTGACTTAACCTTTAACAACAGTGTAAAACTAAAGATTTTTTTTAAAATAGAGATTTATAGCAATTAGTAACATGAAGAAGATAGGAGTAAGTTTATTAACAGCCTTCGTCGGAGGTGCGGTGGCTATCGGAGGGTATAAGATCTTCGAGAATAAACAGTTGGAGAAAATGACCTTCGAAGATCAGCAAAAGGTTTATTTTGCAAATAATCCGGGCGCAGAAATTTTGTCATCTACCGGGAATCCGGATTTTACGCAGGCAGCGGCGGCAGTATCGCCGGGTGTTGTGCATATTAAGGTCACGATGTCGGTTCGTAACTCGCAGCGTGGCGGGGGTAGCGGATCACCATTCGATATGTTTGAGGAATTTTTTGGGATGCCTCAACAGCGTAGGTCGCAACCACGCCAAGCTATGGCATCCGGTTCGGGCGTTTTGGTGTCTCCTGATGGTTATATCGTCACGAATAATCACGTGGTGGAAGACGCTGACAAGATTGAGGTGCAGCTGACGGATCAGCGTACGTTGGAAGCCAAAGTTATCGGTCGCGATCCAGATTTTGACTTGGCATTAGTGAAAGTAAATGCGAAGGATTTGCCCTTCGTGAAGTTTGGAGACTCGGACAACGTACGTATCGGTGAGTGGGTATTAGCTGTTGGCTATCCCTTGAGTTTACAATCAACCGTTACGGCAGGTATCGTAAGTGCAAAAGGACGTCAGATTGGTATTTTGGGTGATCAAGGACAGGGACAGGGATCTCCTTATGGCTATGGACAGCCGCAAGAGTCTATTGCACGAACAGCCGTCGAATCATTTATCCAAACGGATGCGGTAATTAACAAGGGAAATAGTGGTGGTGCGCTTGTTAACGCACAAGGAGAACTAATCGGAATCAATGCGGCTATCGCTTCACCTACGGGTGTGTATGCAGGCTACGGATTTGCCATCCCGGTAAATCTGGTGAAGAAGATTGTTAACGACTTCAAGAAGTTTGGTGCGGTGCAACGCGGTTACGTAGGCGTTAACTTCCGCGAGATGGATGAAACCGCTCGTAAAGAGTTAAATGTAGATGATGTGAATGGCTTGTATGTGGCAGATCTTGTTAAAGACGGTGCGGCAGCGGCAGCGGGTATCAAAAAAGGTGATATCATCACCAAGGTAGAAGGTAATACAATCTTTTCATCTTCAGATTTACAGGAACGCGTAGCACGCCTTAGTCCTGGCGATAAGTTGAGACTTACCTACAAACGAGAAGGAAAAGAAAAAGAGGTTACGGTCACCTTGAAAGCACAGGAAGCTAAGAAATCTGCCGAAGAAATCGAAAACAGCAAGAGCGCAACGGAGATTTTCAATAAGCTCGGTGCAAGCTTTACCCCAGCTAACGATGCACAGAAGAAGAAATTTGGTGCAAACTCGGGCGTGGTAATTACACAGGTACATCGTGGTGGGATGTTTGAATACTTTGGCGTGGAAAAAGGACTTATCGTTACCCATGTCAACGGTAAGCCGGTCAACAATGTTGATGATGTTGAATCAGCATTGGCGGCGACAAAACGCAACATCGTGCGTATCACAGGTGTTTCTGAAGGAGGAACAGTTGAGTTCAACTTTCCGGTTGAATATTAATTGAATATATGGTTGATTAGGAAAAGGTAGATCGTTCACGCGATCTGCCTTTTTTCTTTTCGGAGAATACCCTATTTTAGGGGCATGAAGATTTTAATGGTATGTTTGGGAAATATCTGTCGTTCCCCTTTGGCTCATGGTATATTGGCACATTTGGTCAAGGAGCAGGGGCTCGATTGGACGATCGAATCGGCAGGTACTGGAGATTGGCATATCGGGCAGGGCCCAGATAAGCGCTCGGTAGCGGTCGCGAAAAAGTATGGCGTTGATATTTCAGCACAGCGTGCTCGATTGTTTGCTTACGATTTTTTCGATCAGTACGACCATATTTTCGTGATGGATGAGAACAACTATTGGGACGTGCTCGCCTTGGCACGTAATGAAGACGACCAAAAGAAAGTGCACATGTTTTTGCTCGATGGCATTGTTCCTGATCCGTATTTTGATGCTACTCAGTTTGAGCCGGTGTACCATATGATTGCGGATCGTTGTCAAGATCTCATCGAGGAATTAAAAAAAGAAGGCTAAGGCCGTCTTTGGCTGTTGCATCGTTTTAGCTGGATTATGACGGTACAGAAAAAGAAAGTCTTTAATTATTTCCTACTTTTGTTAGCTGCTGCAGGTACAAGCACTTTTCTATGCGGAATGTGAAAATACGGGATGCAGCAGGACAAGTAGCAAACATATGAAAATAGCAGAGGTAAATAAGAAGTGGGCTGAGTTGCAGCGTACACTCGCCCGGGAGTTCGATATGGAACAACCGGATATCAAAGTCGTCTTGTTTCTGATAGGTGTTCAAGAACTGGGCAAAGGGCCGCAAACTTTTTCCAAAAGGGAGAAAGAGGAGTTGATGCATATCGCTACCTGCAGGCTTTTCAGCGCCATGGGCTTTTATGAACTGAAAGGCCTAGATGCAGAGGGCTGGCCACATTGGGAACTGGTAAAACCTATACCCAACTACACTTTATTGGAGCAGGAGCTCATCATGAAATCGTTGATTGTTGATTATTTTGAAGATACATACACATTTTAAAACCCTCATATGAGTCAAATTAGTAGAAAAATTATCCTGCTTTGTTGCGTGGTGTTTTTGGCAGGACAGGTCGGTGCGAAAACGCCGATTTTCCATTATGTGCGGATAACGACCGATAAGGGAACCTGCTTGCTGAAGTTGTATAATGAGACACCAAAACATCGAGATAACTTTGTGCGCCTCGTTCGGGAAGGCTATTACGATAGCTTGCTTTTCCATCGGGTGATCGATCATTTCATGGTGCAAGGTGGAGATCCCGATTCAAGGCATGCTGCGGAGAAACAAGCATTGGGAAATGGTGGTCCGGATTACACTATTCCAGCGGAAATACAGGAAGGCTTGATTCATAAGAAAGGGACGATTGGCGCAGCAAGGGATGATAATCCTGCCAAGCAGTCTTCGGCGTCACAGTTTTATTTGGTGCAGGGAAGGGTGTTCACCAACGCAGGATTAGATTCATTAGAGCAGATACGGATGAAAGGCAAGAAGCTCACAGCAGCACAACGACAAGCGTACACGACTATTGGAGGAACTCCACACCTTGACGGAAACTATACCGTTTTTGGGGAGCTTTTGCAAGGCCTAGAAACCGTCGATAGTATTGCTGAGGTTAAAACGGATGAGCGGGATCGTCCGATCAGCAATGTGCGGATGTCGATGGTTGTGCTACCGAAGCGGGAAGCCCTGAACTTGGAGCGAAAGGCTGCCGGATTGGCACCTAAAAGCGGATTTTTTACTAAAATTGCGGATCTTTTTTCTTCTCAAAAATACTAATGAAAATCATTACCTATAACGTCAATGGCTTGCGGGCTGCTTTGAAAAAAGATTGGTTAGGCTGGTTAAAGGATGTGAATCCAGATGTCATCTGTCTGCAGGAAATTAAGGCTACGCCCGATCAGGTTCCCGAAATATTATTTTTGGAGCAGATGGGGTACGAACATTATTGGTATCCTGCGCAGAAAAAAGGATACAGTGGTACGGCTATTTTTACGAAGATAACGCCGAAGCATATTGAGTATGGATGCGGACATGAAGACTACGACTTCGAAGGGCGCATGATTCGTGTGGATTTTGAAGACCTATCGGTGATGAGCGTGTATTTCCCGTCTGGCACTACGGGCGACGTGAGGCAGGATTTTAAATACAAGTTTTTGGCCGATTTTCAGTCATATAGCGACGCTTTGCTACTTGAGAAACCCAATTTGGTAGTTTCTGGCGACTATAATATTTGTCATCGCGCAATAGATATTCATAACCCGAAGTCCAATGCTAATAGCTCTGGGTTTTTACCTGCCGAGAGAGAGTGGATGGAAAATTTTATCAATTCGGGTTATGTTGATTCTTTTAGGCATCTGCATGAGGACCCGCATCATTACACCTGGTGGAGCTATCGCGCCGGCGCTCGCGCCAAAAACTTAGGCTGGCGTATTGATTATAATATGATTTCCAAACCCCTGCAAGAACGTTTGGTTGCTGCGGAGATCATTCCGACGGCAATTCATTCCGATCATTGTCCGGTATTGGTGGAGCTTAAGTAGTTAACCGTTTTAAATCGATAGCGTATAGCTTGCTGAGCATTTTGCAGTTTCTTCTACTTTACAGGAAAGCAATTTCACCGCGTAATCTTTTAATTGTGCTGGGCCAATTTGTTCAACCAAATATTGAGCAATATTCTCTGCCGTTGGATTGAATGGCACAACGACCAAGCTATCTGCTGTAATGCTTTGCAAGGCGGGGAGCAGCTCGTCTTTTTCCCAAATCAGAAATTTATGGTCGAAGTGCTCTTCCAGCCACTGACATAGTGTTGATTTGATGACCGAGAAATCCACTACGCGTCCAATGTCGTCAAGTTGTTCGGCGGCGACGGTAAAATGGATGCGATAATTGTGCCCGTGCAAGTAGCGGCATTTTCCTTCATGGCCTACAACGCGGTGTCCGCAGGATATATCATGGTATCTTTCAGCAACTATCATGCTGCAAAGATAAGAATAGATTTTGGAGGATGTTCATCAAAAAAAGCACTTTCCCCACTGTCAGATTTTCGTGGAAGGAAAGTGCTTTTTTACCAGGAACCTTTTTGGTTACCGATGTATTAGACGTCCCGGAAATTGATCGATCTTTTCCAAGGTCAACTGTTGCATTACTTGATAAAGCTGTGCTTTGAATAAGTTTATCGTATGTTCTGCACCCTCATCGCCAAGGGCACCCACGCCATACATAAACGGTCGACCCATAAAATTGAAATCGGAACCTACGGCATAAGCTCGCCCTAGATCAACACCCGAGCGAATTCCGCCATCGAGCATGATCTTGATTTTATCTTTGTAAGCAGGGTTTTGCGCTAAATGAATGAGCGATTGAATGGATGATTCGCCGGCATCGATTTGACGACCACCGTGGTTAGACACTATAACGCCATCAACGCCTAGTGCTATGGAAGCATCCATATCCTCTTCGGTAGTAATTCCTTTAAGCACCAAAGGGCCTTTCCAAATATCACGGATTGCTTTTACTTTCTCGATGTTTACTTTTCCAGTGAACGTTTTGTTCATGAACTGTCCGAGTTGACTCAGATCCAGCCCTTTTTCCATGTAGGGTTTCAGTGTAGCAAAAGAGGGGATGCCATGCTGCAGCGTTTTTATTCCCCACAGGGGTCTTAACATAGCCTGTACGACATTGGCGATGTTCATTTTTGGGGGCATGGATAATCCACTTTTTATTTCTCTATAACGAAGTCCGAAAGAAGGGACGTCCACTAGAACCACCAATACGGGGCATTCGACCTCCTTAAGCCGGCGGAGCAGGTCATCACGTAGTCTATCTTCTGTTGGATGGTACAGTTGAAACCACGCCTTCCCGTCGGATACTTCGGCGATACGTTCAATGCTGCTGGTAGAAACCGTACTTAAGGTATATGGGATGTCGTGTTTTGCGGCAGCCTTAGCTAATATCTCGGGAGCATTAGGCCACATGAGTCCTTGTAGGCCAATAGGAGAAATGCCGAAAGGAGCACTGTAACGACGTCCGAAGAGCTCTACCGACATATCGATGTCGCCTGCGACATGTAGATATTGCGGTTTTAACAAGATGTCATCGAAATCAGATTCATTTCGTGCCAAGTTAAGCTCTTCGTTACAGCCTCCCTGTAGGTAGTCAAAGGCAAATTTCGGGATTCGGGATTTCGCTTTAGTTTTTAAATCTGCTATAGAGGGGTATTTAGCGTTATATCTATATAGGATTTTCTTGCTCATTTAAATTACGGTTTAAAATTTAATAGCCGAAGATACACACTATTAGCGAGATTACCATCCTGTACATAAGGGTGATTGGGCTGTTTGCTTGAGATGTCGCTTACAATATTAAATTTTTATCCCTAGCATATAATCGCTTATAGCGAAAGGCCGAAGGAATAGATCCGCGGGAGCCTTAACAACCGCTCACTGAAGAGATGGTCAACCTATTGCGTAAGGCAAAAGCTGTTATGCCGACAGAACAACTTTGGGTAAATTTGGTTATTTTATCCAACAAATTCCCTTTAACGATCAACATTTTTCCAGCAGCGTTGTTCTCTTAAAAAAAACACATTATGAAAAGATTCTCTTATTTTACCGTGTTTGCTCTTGCAATCACGATGTTGACAAGTTGTGAAGTTATTGGCGGTATTTTTAAGGCAGGGGTCTGGTCGGGTATCATTCTAGTCGTATTGGTGGTTGCTGTGGTTGTATGGATTATAGCCAAAATTGCTGGTGGAAGAAAATAGCACATCGCACATAATGCAGCGAAAAGAGGTTTTTATTAACGAATCTTTTTGGTGCAAAGACTTGTAAACAGTACTGCAAGGCACGTGGTTGTGGCTATGAATATAGCTGCAACCACGATGTAACAGTTTTTTGACGAGTAGCGGTTTTTTTTAACAGGTTTTTTACAATTGTGCATTGTCTGCTTACGCGGAGGTTCTTAGCTTTGTTAAGCATGTTACTTAGATTGGTTCATTACTTTGTTTTGCTGAGCTATCTCAATATTCTCGGTTATGAGGCCAGCGCAAATATTCCTGAAATTGAGGACGATTACCTAATGAATGGAGAATCGCTTTTGGAATTTGTGCTGGACGACGTGCTCGATTTGCCCGTCAATAAGGAAACCGATGATGTCGAAATTCGCTATGAGGAATATCGTGCTATTCCTTATCCAGATTATATTCTCCCGTTGTTTGTTTTGGTGTTGGGCGCCTTTTTTCTATTTAGGCCGCTCACGAAAGATCAAAAACACCCCGTTTACGATGCCAAAAAACGGCAGATTATTCCCGGTTATTATTCTTTCCTGTATCGGTTAAAACCCTTTTAATATATTCTGTTTTCCCAATAGTTTCCCAAATCTAGGGATATCTTCGTTCATCCTGCCTAAGCAGAGAAGAATGAAATGAGGTCGCATGCCCTTTTATCATATGTTTAAACAGTATATAGTACATGAAAATAGTTTCATTGGTACTCCCTTATATGGGATTTGCGCTGCTAGCTGGCAGTTGTACCGTAAAGAGCACAGAAAATACGGCAAAAACCGTTGAACGCCAGGTTCCTGTAGTGAGTCTGACCGTAATGGACACCACGATTTACAAAGAATACATCGCAGATATTCAAGCGCGTAAAAACGTAGAGTTACGTTCCCGCTTAAGTGGATTTTTAGAGAAAGTATATGTAGATGAGGGTGCTATCGTAAAGGCAGGACAAGTGCTTTTCCAGGTTAATGACGAGGAATATCGAGCCGACCATGCTAAGGCGGAAGCAGCGTTAAATAATGCCATTGCCGAAGCTAAGAAAGTAGAGCTTGAAAAAGAGCGGACAAAGAAGCTTGTTGAAAAGAATATTGTCTCTAAAACAGAACAAGAGTTGATTGGAGTGCAGCACAAAGCAGCATTGTCGAAGGTGGAGGAAGCAAAGGCAGTGGTCAACCAAACAAAAACAAAATTATCCCAAACCTTAATTCGAGCACCTTTTAATGGTCGTATAGACCGCATCCTTTTGAAGACGGGTTCCTTACTGGAAGAGGGTGCGTTAATAACAAGTATATCTGACCTAAGTGCCTTGAATGTTTACTTTGACATATCCGAATCGGAATACCTTACCTTGGCGAGTGATTCGAACTTTAGTAGCAACAGCTTCAACCAAGAAGTTAAACTAATTTTGGCAAATGGACAAGAATATCCGCATACGGGTACTGCGCAAATCGTGGAGAGCGAATTTGAACCCAATACTGGATCTATTTCGTTGCGCGCAAGATTTCCAAACACCGATGGCTTACTAAAACACGGTGCTTCTGGAAGAATCGCCGTTCCCATTTCTACAGGAAGCACGAAATTTGTACCTCAAAAAGCGGTTTTTGAAATTCAGGACAAAACATATGTCTATGTGTTAAATGAAGATGAAACGGTTAAAATGCAGCCTTTTCGTGCCGGCCAACGTGTCGGACACTACTACATCGTAGAAGAGGGATTGCGTCCGGACCAAGAAATCGTCTACGAAGGTGCACAAGCGCTTCGTGATGGTATGAAAGTTCGTCCGATAAAAAAATAAGCGTTTTACATTTTTAACAGTTTGATTATGTTTGAAACCTACATAAAGCGGCCTGTCCTATCTTTGGTAATATCTATTTTTATTACTTTGCTGGGATTGCTGGCCCTATTTACTTTGCCTATTACCCAATTTCCGGATATTGTCCCGCCCTCGGTAGTGGTTACGGCGAACTATACCGGTGCGAATGCCGAGGTGAGTACTAACGCGGTAGCTATTCCTTTGGAAAAAGCGATCAATGGTGTTGCAGGTATGACCTCCATGAATACGGTGACAACCAATAACGGGACAACCCTCATCCAAGTATCCTTTAAAGTCGGTGTGGATCCCGATATTGCTGCCGTCAACGTGCAAAATAGGGTGACGACGGTATTGGATGAGCTTCCCGAAGAAGTTATCCGCGCCGGGGTGACCACCGAGAAAGAGGTGAACAGTATGTTGATGTACCTAAACATTTACACCTCGGATAAAACCGCCGACGAGCGCTTTATCTACAACTTTACCGATATCAATATCCTAAAGGAACTAAAACGTATCGAAGGAGTGGGCTTCGCTCAGATTATGGGGATGCGCGATTATGCAATGCGCGTTTGGCTAAAGCCCGATCGTTTGGCCGCCTATCAGATATCTACCGATGAGGTTGTAGAATCGCTTCGACGTCAAAATATTGAAGCCGCCCCCGGACAAACGGGAATTAGTTCTGATAAAACGGTGAACATGCAGCAATATGTATTGCGTTATCCTGGTAAATTCTCCGAACCGGAAGAGTATGCCAACGTGCCCATTCGCGCAAATGCCGATGGATCTATCATCCGCATACGTGATGTCGCCGATGTTGAATTTGGATCGTTGGATTACGAAATGGTGTCAAAGACCGACGGACGTCCGTCTGCTTCGATCATGTTGAAGCAATTGCCCGGATCCAATGCGCAGGATGTGATTGAAAGCGTAAAAACTCGGATGGAGGAACTAAAAGTGGCGACATTCCCCCCAGGAATGACCTACACTATGGGGTACGATGTTTCCCGATTTCTAGACGCTTCCATATCAAGCGTTGTGAAGACCCTGATTGAAGCTTTTATTTTGGTTTTTTTAGTGGTGTTTATCTTTTTGCAGGATTTCCGCGCTACGATTATCCCTATACTTGCGGTTCCGGTTTGTTTGATTGGTGCATTGTTCTTTATGCAGATGTTAGGTTTCTCTGTTAACTTATTGACTCTTTTTGCATTGGTTCTAGCAATAGGTATTGTGGTGGATAATGGTATTGTAGTGGTCGAGGCTGTTTATGCCAAGATGGAGGAAGAGCATCTGCAACCGATGGAAGCTACCTTGGCCGCTATTAAAGAAGTTGGGGCTGCGGTAATTGCAATTACATTAGTGATGTCTGCCGTATTTATTCCCGTAGCTTTCTTGTCAGGGCCTGTTGGTATTTTTTACAGACAGTTTTCCCTGACTTTGGCATCCGCGATTGTGATCTCAGGTATTAATGCCTTGACGTTGACTCCAGCCTTATGCGCACTTATTTTACGTTCACCGCACGACAAAAAGGAGTCCAACAGTTGGTTGGCTAAGTTTTTCAAAAAGTTCAACGCGTCCTATGATAAGACAGCCGGTAAATACCGGAGCTTGTTGGCTAAAATAGTTGGCCGACGCTTGATTACCGTAGGTCTGTTGCTGTTGTTCTTTGTCGCCACTTGGGGGGCAAGTAGTGTATTGCCCTCGGGATTCATACCCACAGAAGACCAAGGGATGATCTATGTGAGTGTGACAACACCTCCGGGAGCAACGGTAGATCGAACGGAACGTGCTTTGGACGAGGTTGATGAAATCTCTCGCGGTCTGGAGTCCGTCGAAACAGTTTCTACGCTTGCCGGATATAGTATTTTAACCGAGGTTTCGGGGGCTTCCTACGGTATGGGGATGATCAACTTGAAGAGCTGGGGCGAACGTAGCCAAGGCTTGGAAGAGATCATGACCGAGTTGAGGGCAAAGACAGCACATATCGCCGATGCCGAGATCGAGTTCTTTCCTCCGCCAACGGTGCCCGGCTTTGGTAATGCTTCTGGATTTGAACTACGTCTGTTGGATAGGAGTGGTAATGAAGATCTGAGCAAGACGGCGGAGGTGCTACAGACCTTTCTAAAAGATCTAGCAGCAACCGATGCTATCGAAAGCGCATCATCAAGTTTTGATGTCAGCTTTCCACAGTATATGTTAGAAATCGACTATGATTTGGCGGCAAAGAAGGGGATTTCCGTGGAAAATGCCATGAACACCCTGCAAACGTTAATGGGAAGTTTCTATGCTACCAACTTTATTCGCTTTGGACAGATGTACAAGGTGATGGTGCAGGCAGACCCGCATTATCGTCAACGCCCTGAAGATGTGCTGAACCTGTTTCTGAAAACGAAAGATGGCGAAATGGTTCCTTATTCGGCCTTCATTACCATGAAACGTATATATGGTCCTGAGCAGATCACACGATATAACATGTTTACTTCGGCCATGATTAATGGACAGCCGGCACCCGGCTACAGTACAGGACAGGCCATAGAAACAGTGCAACAGTTGGCGGCGAAGCTGCCTCAAGGCTATGCTATTGAGTGGTCGGGTATGACCCGTGAGCAGGTTATATCTGGCGATCAAGCGATCTACATCTTCGCTCTTTGTCTTGTTTTTGTGTATCTGTTGCTTGCGGCGCAGTATGAAAGCTTCCTGTTACCCTTACCCGTCATTCTCTGTTTACCAGCCGGAATCTTTGGATCCTTCCTGTTTTTAAAGGTGTTTGGTTTGGAAAACAATATCTATGCGCAGGTAGCCCTTGTGATGTTGATCGGTCTTTTGGGAAAGAATGCTATTCTCATCGTGGAGTATGCCGTGTTGAAACGCAAGCAGGGAATGGATGTTATACAGGCCGCTATCGAGGGCGCTTTTGCGCGTTTGCGTCCGATCTTGATGACTTCGTTCGCTTTTGTGGCAGGGTTGATTCCTCTGATGATGGCCTCTGGAGCCGGGGCAATCGGTAACCGCACGATTGGTACTGCTTCGGTGGGAGGGATGGTTATCGGTACGCTCTTGGGAGTTCTCGTTATCCCTGGATTGTATGTGCTGTTTTCGAAAGATCGAAAGGACAATGTAAAGAAAGCGGTACCTGTAGTGACCATGTTGGCTGTGATTGCCCTAGTGATGTCTTGTTCGGTACCTCGCAAGCTGGAGAAGAAGACGCCGGCGGAAGTACCAGCAGCATTCGCGCAAGATTCGGTAACGACGGTTGACACGTCAACCATTGCACATCGTCCGTGGCAGGAGGTTTTTTCGGATCCCGCACTCAAAACACTGATCGATTCGGCTTTGGTTTACAACTACGATTTGCAGCAGGCGATCAAGCGCATCGAAATAGCGCAGGCGAGCTTCAAACAACGTAAAGCAGCGTTGCTTCCTAGCTTAGATTTGGCTGCAGAAGCGGGGTTGCGTAAATACGGATTCTATACGGAAGCTGGCATCGGTAATTATGATACCAATTTTTCGGGAAATCTGAACGATGACGAAAAGATACCGGAGCCTGCTGTGCCCGATTATTTTATAGGCGTACGCGCTTCTTGGGAGCTCGACTTGTGGGGGAAAATTCGGAACCAAAAAAATTCCGCTTTCAACTCTTTATTGGCCGAGAATGAGGCAAGACGACTGGTGGAAACCGAACTCGTTACCAATATAGCGTCGGCATATTATGAGCTTTTGAGTTTGGATGCTAAAATTCGAGTTTTTGATAACAACATCAGACTTAACGAGCGTGCCTTGGAGATGACTATCCTACAAAAGGAAGCCGGTCGTACATCCGAGTTGGGCGTGCAGCAGTTTGCTGCATTCCTTGCTGGTTCAAAGGCCGAGCGCGAGAAAGTTAAACAAGAGATTACACTGTTGGAAAATCACATCAACTATTTAGTTGGACGATTTGATACACCTGTGGAACGTCCGGAAGATGCTTTAGGTGGAAAACGCCTGTTCGAGAAGCTGGAGGTGGGGGCGCCGTTTCAAATGCTGGCGCGTCGTCCCGATATTCGGGAAGCTTCTTTCTTGTTACTCAGTGCGGAGAATGACGTGACGGCTTCGAAAGCAGCCTTTTTACCAACCGTGGTGCTGTCTCCGTACATGGGACTACAGACATTTAGCTTCAGCAAGTTGGTGGATTTTGATAAGTCCCTGACCTATGGATTGCTAGGCGGCCTTACGGCTCCGCTATTTAACCAGCGGCAATTGAAGAGCCAGTACGAGACGTACAAAGCGACATATGGATTAAGCTTCTTGGAATACGAAAAGCGTGTTTTACAAGCTTACAATGAAGTGTCAAATGCGATAAATACTCAAGAGCATATCCAAAATCGAGAACAGTATATTCAGGATCAGGTTACGGCACTACGTAGTGCGGTTGATGCAGCGAATGAACTTTTCGTTGCTGGTAGGATTTCCTACTTGGAAATAATTACGGCGCAGAAAGATGCCGTGGCTGCCGAACTCGATGAGGTTGAGATACAAAAAGAGGAGTTGCTCAATGAAATTGTGATCTACAAAGCGCTAGGCGGAGGTTGGCGTTAACGAAAAGAGGCCTGCTAATTTAGCAGGCCTCTTTTCGTTAACTAACTAATAGCTTATATCCTTTTCCGTGAACATTGACAATTTCTACGTTAGGATCTTCTTTAAGATATTTCCGGAGCTTACTCAGAAAAACATCCATACTTCTTCCCGTAAAATAGTTGTCATCGTGCCAGATTTTCACGAGCGCTTCTTCGCGCGTGAGTACATCGTTCTTATTCAAACACAGCAGACGTAATAATTCCGCTTCCTTGGTGGAGAGCTTTTGCTGTTGTCCTTTGTAAGAGATAATTTGGCTGGTATAATCAAAGAAGTATTCGCCAATTTCGAATTTGTCAGCTATATCTTCTTCCTTATCTTTCGATACTCGCTTCAATAATGCATTTATGCGCAACAGCAGCTCTTCGACACGGAAAGGTTTGGTAATGTAGTCATCGCCGCCCAGTTCAAAAGCCTGCGTCTTATCTTCCATCATGCCCTTTGCTGTGGCATAAATAATCGGCACGGTTTTGTCCATTTTTCTAATTTCCTTGCCCAAGGAAAAACCATCTTTTTTGGGCATCATGACGTCAAAGATGCAAAGGTCATATTTATCTTTCCGAAATGCAACGAGCGCTTCCTCGCCATCTTGAGAAAGTGTTACATCGAATTTTCCTTTTAATTCCAGATAGTCTTTAAGAAGCTCGCCCAAATTAGGATCGTCTTCTGCTAATAATATTTTCTGCATATAGATAATACATTTAATTTTCTAGCTCAGGTTAGCGCTTTTCAGCGGGAACGTTAGTTCAAAGGTCGTGCCTTTGTCTTTTTCGCTTTTTACCTGAATTTTGCCATTAAGTCGTTTAATAATATCGTTTACGTAGCTTAAGCCTAAGCCAAACCCTTTGACATTATGTATGTTGCCCGTAGGGATGCGATAGAATTGATCAAATATTTTCTCTTTTTGATCTTTTGTCATACCCATTCCTTTATCGGCAATAGTGATTACAATACTGTGCTTCATGTTGAAGGTTTTTACCGTAATGTCGGGTGCTTCGTGGCTATATTTAATCGCGTTATCAACTAAATTAAAGAATACGTTTGATAGATGCAATTCATCACCCACAACAAGATCATCCAATGCGGAGATATCGGTGGTCAATACACCATCCGCTTTCTGCAATTGGAGGGCCATACTATCTAACACGCCGCTGACGACTTCGTTGATATGCACGTTGACTTTTTCGATTTTTAAATTTTCTTTTTCCAATCGGGCAATGTTTAGCACACGCTCGATATGGTTCCCCAAGCGTACATTTTCATCATAAATGATGTTGGCCAATCGATTTACACGACGCTCGTCCGACGATATCTCGGGGTCGCGAAGCGATTCGCTAGCGATCATGATCGTGGCCACCGGCGTTTTAAACTCGTGGGTCATGTTGTTCATGAAATCGGTTTTCATTTCCGATATCTTTTTCTGCCTGAAAATAATGCTCAATGTGTAGGCAAAGGCACCGATTAGCAAAGCCAATAGCGCGGCCATGGGCAATAGCATGTAGCTAATATTATCGCGGATAATGGAAGGTTTGTCTGGGAAATAAATCGATACACGCCCAGGCGACCGACCGAGGTCGTTCTCGAACAATCGTGTGCTGTAGACGGCTTTTTGCACATCTCTATCGCCTTCCTTCTTACGCCACGTCTCATAGATCAACAAGCTTTGGTCATCACGCACCTCAATATTGAAAGGCGAGCGAATATCGCGCTTGCTAAATTCAATTTCCAGCTCTCGCTGTAGATAGGCAAAATTCACACGATCCCGGAACGGGCGCTTTGATAGTTCTTCCGCTGCAGCGATGCTCGTTACCAATTCTTTGTTTTTTCCGCCAATTACAGCAACGCTGTCTATAATGTTTTGCGCAGTATTCAACTGTAGCTGTTTTTCCAAAGCATGAATCTGAAAAGCAATTTTCAGATCGGCGCGTGGCGGTAATGCACGGACAACCCAGTTGATAACATTGTAGGTGTTAGAGAAAGCGAGGTAGCGCGTACTATCATCTTTGGCAGGAACAGTCGGTATTTTTTTTGTAGCATACACTTCCACCATATTGTTCTGCACCTCGCGATCGATCTCGCCGGGAAGAATTCTGATGGTTACGAGATCATTGTATCTTGTGCGCTTAACATATGTTTCATAAAACGGGTTTTCGATGTACGCGATAAGTGGAAAGCGTGAGCGTAGCAGATCTTCCTCATCTTTAAACTGTTGTTCAAGTTCGTACTGCTGCATGCGTAACTCTTCGATGCGTTTTCGCAAGGCAAGTTGCGTCGCCAGATTCTTCTGTTTGGCTTGTTCCTTACGGTATTTCTCTCGATCGATCTTTTGTTGGTCCTTCACGAAATCGTAAACTTCCCTTTTTTCGATCTTGCTTGCCACCGTCAGGAGTGAAGCTGTGACAGCCTCATCGAACAGTTGTGACTTTTGTTTGTAAGATTCCCGGACAAAATAATACTGCATTGCCATGACACCCAATAGCGCAATAGACATCAACCAGATTATAAGGGTAATACTCCGTTTTTTCATTTGTTACAAAAATAGGGATGCAAATGCTTCTAAATGTGCATTTAACACAATTTAACAAGGGTTTTGTTAGAAAACAAATAGAAACAAGTATATTTATAGTAATCAATAAATCAGCTTATTAGATTATGAAGACAGCCCTCTTTATACTAGCATTTAGTTTGTGCAATGGCTTGCTCTATGGGCAAACGGACAAATTGTCCGATCGTACGATTAGAAATATTCAATTTACCAAGCCAGATACGGCATGGAAATTCACACCTATCGACACGTCGTTTTATCCGACTAATACGACAAAGGGACCATTTGTAGTGGAGATTCATCCAGTGCCTATCCCCGTGGCGAGCCCTCGTATGGGCGTGCAATACACGACTCCTGTAAAGACGCTTTCCGGACAAGGACTAGCGCCTATGCCAGGAACAGCGCGGCTAGATGCATACGAAAAAGCTAAAGCAGATTCTTTACTAGCAAACCCGCTCTATTTTTACAATAAAGTGATACCCGCTAAATAGTAAAAACTGCTACTTTATCGGTAGCCTTTTCAAGGCGCGCTTGAGAGATATAAAAAATCCACCTTCCGTATATCGGCGGTGGATTTTTTATATTAAATTCTAGTTTTTACAGCTTGCTAGGCACCTTACATCTTCAGCCCGATTTCTCGAAGGCGTTCATCCAGATATTGGCCAGCCGTGTAATCTTCGTACACTTTAGGGTAATCTTCCGAAATGCAAGAGTCTAGACTCGCTAAGCTCATGCTCGATTTTGGATGTAGAAAGAATGGTACCGAAAAACGGGAAGTCTTCATCAGCTCACGTGGTGGGTTGACCACGCGATGTGTTGTGGATTTCAACTTGTTGTTCGTTAAACGTTGCAACATATCACCTACGTTAACCACAATGTCCTCACCTTTGGCTTTTATTGGGAACCAGTCGCCTTCTTTTGTGAGCACTTCCAGCCCGTCGGCACTTGCGCCGATCAAGAGGGTAATTAGGTTGATATCTTCATGCGCTCCAGCACGTACTGCGTCAGGCGATATAGTTTCCGGATTTTCGATAGGGAAGTAATGGATAGCGCGTAAAATGGAGTTACCATTAATCACGAACTGCTCGAAGTAATTTTTTTCGAGATTTAGGTAAGAAGCAATTGCTTGGAGCAGATCGCGGCCGGCATTTTCCAGGCGGGTGTAAACTTCTGCTGTTACCTCGTTGAAACGGGGCAATTCTTCTACAATTATATTATCTGGAAAATCGGCTTTTGAATATTCTTCACCAACAATCGTTTGGCCACGTTGCCAAAACTCTTTGAGGTCTGGCGTATTTGCATCTTTGGCTTTCTCTTTGCCTTTCGACGTGTATCCACGTTGTCCTGCAAGCTCGGGGTATTCATATTTTCTTTTTACCGCATCTGGAAGCTCAAAGAAAGACTTGACCACTTGGTATAGCTCATCAATAAGCTCCTGGCTCAAACCGTGGTTAGCGATGGTCACGAATCCAGTTTCGTTAAATGCTTTTCCGATATCCTGAACAAACTGTTGGCGCTGCTCGGCAGAACCTTCCGTGTATTGTAAAAGATCTAAGCGGGGGATATTTACTAATGCCATATGTGTATGTTTAGATTACAAAGGTAATGCAATATTACTAGCAACAAGCTCCTTCCTGTTTATAATGAAGCTTCTTTGTTTTCTAAATATAAGGAAATCAGTGTCTAAAAGTTTTCAACATCGAAATATTTTTTTGGAATTCGTTGTTTAACAGATATGGGCTTTTTTTTGACTTAAGGCTAAGCGCTGTCAAGTTGAAGAAAGAAAAATGGTAAAACAGTTTGTTTTATCAATCTAATCCTGTAGATTTGTTATGCTTGCATAGCAAAATAGAGATCAGATTATGAGCCAGGAAAATACGATTGATTATTTTTTGAAAGCCTGTTGGCAGACGGTAGCCAACAAATATAACGTGATAGCCTCTGAGTTTGGGTTCACGCAGGCTGCGGGGTATATATTAATCAATATCCACAAAGAAGGAACTCCGGTTTCCCAAATTGCAAATTTAACAGGTGTTAAGACCACTTCGCTATCCAGGGTGTTGAATAATTTGGAATCACTAGGCTTTATTTACCGAGAAGTAAATGCTTCCGATAAGCGCTCAGTGAAGGTTTACCTGACCGAGCTAGGTCAGGAGAAGCGTAAAATAGCGAAGGATGTGGTGCGGGAGTTTAATGAATTTTTGGATGCACAGCTTCCCGCGAAAGAACGGCGACAGTTAATCCAGTCGCTGC
Source organism: Sphingobacterium bambusae (assembly GCF_033955345.1). NCBI lineage: Bacteria > Pseudomonadati > Bacteroidota > Sphingobacteriia > Sphingobacteriales > Sphingobacteriaceae > Sphingobacterium > Sphingobacterium bambusae. Next base: position 2,367,915 of record NZ_CP138332.1, on the reverse strand, counting down.
AGAAGATTAACGCCTTGGCGGCGAGCTATGCGCCGAAAGTCGAGATCGACAAGTAGAAGATTATAAACTGAAAATAAATAGGATAACATGAATAGAAGTATTAAAAAAGTAGCTGTTCTGGGTTCCGGGGTGATGGGGTCACGAATAGCTTGTCACTTTGCTAATATTGGTGTAGAGGTCTTGCTGTTGGACATTGTTCCGCGTGAGTTGCTGCCTGCCGAAGAAGCAAAAGGACTAACCTTGCAAAGTGCATTGGTCAGAAACCGTATTGTCAATACATCGCTGGAGACGGCCTTGAAGACAAACCCTTCACCTATCTATAGCAAGAGTTATATATCCCGTATTGCCACTGGAAACTTTGAAGATAACATGAAAGATATCGCTGCTTGCGACTGGGTTATTGAGGTGGTCGTTGAACGATTGGATATCAAAAAGACTGTTTTTGATCAGGTTGAACAGTACCGCAAGGCAGGCACCCTGATTACATCAAATACATCTGGTATTCCCATTCACCTTATGGCCGAGGGGCGCAGCGAGGACTTTAAAGCGCATTTCTGTGGCACCCATTTTTTCAATCCACCTCGGTACCTCGAGCTTTTTGAGCTTATCCCAACAGCGGAAACGAAGGCTGAGGTGATCGATTTTCTGACACATTTCGGTGACAAGATGTTGGGGAAAACGGTGGTGCTGTGTAAGGATACGCCAGCGTTTATTGGTAATCGTATAGGCGTTTATTCCATGTTGGCTTTGACACATCTGGTGGAGAAACTAGATCTAAGCGTGGAAGAGGTTGACAAATATACGGGGCCAGCAATGGGGCACCCTAAATCGGCTACCTTCCGTACAGCGGACGTGGTGGGACTTGATACGTTGGTCAATGTTGCTAACGGTTTGGACCAAAATGCGCCGAACGACGAAGCTAAAGGCGTGTTCCAACTGCCTGCGTATATCAGCAAGATGGTAGAAAATAAATGGTTGGGCGAGAAATCAAAACAAGGCTTTTATAAAAAAGAAAAAGACGATAAAGGGAACTCCGTGATCCTGTCGCTAGATCTTAAATCGTTAAGTTATAAAGAGCAGGAAAAAATTAAATCTAGCACGCTGGAAGCCACCAAGCCGGTGGAGGATATCCGGAAGCGAATGAAAGTTTATGAGCAAGGTACCGACAAGGCCGCCGTCCTTTTTCGGGCAATGCATTATCCTTTGTTTGAATATGTATCACATCGGGTTCCAGAAATCACCGACGAGTTTTATCGAATTGATGATGCCATGCGTGCCGGCTTCGGTTGGGAATTGGGGCCTTTTGAGGTGTGGGATGCCTTGGGGGTGCGGGAGACGATAGCTAAAATTGCAAGTGAGGAAAAGCGTTTACCCGGACAGCGTGGCGCAGTTGCGACATGGGTTCAGGAGATGTTGGATGCGGGATTCGAATCGTTTTACAGCATCGTAGATGGCGTAAAGAATTTTTACGATATCACGTCCAAAAGCTATAAACCTATTCCGGGTGCTGCCGATCTTATTGTGCTTGATCATCTAGGTGAGAGCAAGACAGTATGGAAGAATGCCGGCGTGACGATTACCGATCTGGGTGACGGCGTGATCAATTGTGCTTTCCACACCAAGATGAATACTATAGGAGGCGAGGTAATCCAAGGACTTAACAAAGCGATCGACCTAGCTGAAAAAGAATATCGAGGATTAGTGATTACCAATGACGGTAAGAACTTCTCGGCCGGGGCTAATATTGGGATGATTTTCATGATGGCTGTAGAACAGGATTATGACGAGCTTAATATGGCTGTTAAGATGTTCCAAAATACCGCAATGCGGATTCGTTATTCGTCTATTCCTGTCGTCGTGGCACCATTCCAGCTTACACTTGGCGGCGGCTGTGAATTCTCCATGCACGCTGACTTTGTACAGCTGCATGCAGAGACTTACATGGGGCTAGTGGAGTTTGGTGTTGGCGTTATCCCTGGTGGTGGTGGATCAAAGGAGTTCGCCTTACGTGCTTCGGATGATTACCAACCCGATCAGATTGTACAGAACACGCTAAAAGAGCGGTTCTTAACTATTGGTCAGGCGAAAGTATCGACATCGGCGGTTGAAGCTGCAGAGTTGGGCTATCTGCAACAAGGTAAGTACGCGATAACGATGAACAGAAAACGCCTATTGGCCGACGCTAAGGCGAAGGTCTTGGAGCTTGCCGATGCAGGTTATGTGCAGCCGGCTCCGCGAAAGGATATCAAAGTGCTCGGCAACCAAGGATTGGGCATCGTCTATGTCGGCGCATCGTCGATGCGCGCTGGTAACTATATCTCCGATCATGACAAGAAGATCTCGGAAAAATTGGGATGGGTGATGTGTGGCGGTAATCTGTCGGCTCCAACGGAGGTGTCTGAGCAATACTTACTGGATCTGGAAAGGAAAGCGTTTTTAGAGCTTTGTGGCGAACGTAAAACGCTGGAACGCATACAACATATGTTAACTAAAGGAAAGGCTTTGAGAAATTAAAATAGATTATAGTAGGTAGTACTTAGTAGGTAGATATGCACCAGTATAAGGAATTGAAATTATGGCAAAAAGCAATGGAGATGGTCTCGGATGTTTATAAGACGACCGCTAACTTTCCCGATAAAGAGCGTTTCAATCTGATTAGCCAGATAAATAGAGCGGCAGTTTCTGTGCCGTCTAACATTGCAGAGGGGGCTGGACGTAACTCAGACCGCGAATTTGTTCAATTTTTAGCTATAGCGCATGGATCTACTTTTGAAATTGAAACTCAGTTAATCATTGCTAAAGAGCTTGGTTATTTATCGGCACAGCATTTGGATGTTTTATTGGGTAAAATTGCTGAGCTGCAAAAAATTAACTATGCGCTACAGCGTAGTTTACGCAATGCGGAAGCAACGAATACTAAAGAAGGAAATTACAATGTCTAAGTACTAAAATCTAAATACTAAATACTAGAAAAATGGAAGCATACATTATAGCAGGATATCGTACCGCGGTGGGCAAGGCCCCGCGAGGAGTTTTTCGTTTTATGCGTGCCGACGATTTGGCCGCAGAGGTGATCAAGCACATGGTGTCTACGATACCAAGCTTGGATGTCGACAAGATCGATGATGTGATTGTGGGCAACGCCATGCCTGAAGCTGAGCAAGGGTTGAATATAGGTAGATTGATATCCCTTATGGGATTGCAGACGGATAAAGTGCCCGGTGTTACAGTGAACAGATACTGTGCTTCGGGGTTGGAAACCATTGCAACGGCTGTTGCCAAGATCAAGGCTGGTATGGCAGACTGCATCATTGCTGGAGGTGTCGAAGTGATGTCGGGCATGCCTTTCGGTGGATGGAAGATTGTCCCTAACCCCGTGGTTGCTAAAGAGAATCCCGATTGGTATTGGGGGATGGGTTTGACGGCCGAGGCGGTGGCCAAGGAGTTTAACGTTTCGCGTGAGGATCAAGATGCTTTTGCAATACGCTCCCATCAAAAAGCGGTTGCGGCACAGCAGAGCGGACATTTGCAGGCCGGCATTGTACCTATTAAGGTAGAAGAAACGTATATCAAAGACAGTAAGATTGCCACCCGCGAATATATTGTCGATAAAGACGAGGGGCCGCGGGCTGATTCTTCGGCGGAGGCTTTGGCTAAGTTACGTCCGGTATTCGCTGCTGACGGCTGTGTCACCGCCGGAAACTCGTCCCAGACATCTGATGGAGCCGCTTTCGTGTTGGTGGTCTCCGAGAAGATGCTGAAAGAGCTGCAGGTAGAGCCTATCGCGCGCTTGGTGAGCTATGCTGCTGCAGGCGTTCCTCCACGTATCATGGGCATTGGTCCGGTCGCCGCCATTCCAAAGGCATTGGCTATGGCCAATTTACAAAAGGAAGATATTGATCTTTTTGAGCTTAATGAGGCCTTTGCATCGCAATCGTTGGCCGTCATTCGGGAGTTGGGGCTGGATGAATCGAAAATTAATATCAACGGTGGAGCAATCGCGTTGGGGCATCCTCTAGGCTGTACCGGTGCGAAGTTGACCGTGCAGTTGTTGAACGATTTAAAAAGAAGAAACGAGCGCTACGGAATGGTGACCATGTGTGTGGGAACCGGGCAAGGGGCAGCTGGTATTTTTGAAATCTTGTAACCTACACCAAGGTCACCGTAAAATAATATTGAAATTTAGCTAAACAAATAAATATGAGCAACGCAATCAAAGGAGGAGAGTTTGTTATTCGAGAAACTCCCTATACCGACGTATTTATCCCTGAAGAGTTTGATGAAGAAGCAAAGATGATACGCCAGACATGTCGTGATTTTCTTGATAGCGAGGTGTTGAATAAATTGGAGCGCATTGATGCCCAGGAAGAGGGCTTGATGCAGGATCTCTTGAACAAGGCGGGGGAATTGGGTATGCTTGGCGTGTCCATTCCGGAAGAGTATGGCGGATTTGGTAAGAACTTTAACACCTCTATGTTGGTGGCCGATGCAGTTGGGGGCGGCTATTCATTTGCCGTGGCCTTATCGGCACATACGGGGATTGGTACCTTGCCGATTTTGTATTATGGTAATGATGCGCAAAAGCAGAAATATATCCCAAAACTCACCACAGGGGAATGGAAAGCAGCCTACTGTTTGACGGAACCCAATGCGGGCTCTGATGCTAATTCTGGACGTACATCGGCGAAATTGAATGCGGAGGGCACCCATTACTTGATCAACGGACAAAAGATGTGGATCACAAACGGAGGCTTTGCCGATGTTTTTATTGTCTTTGCTAAGATCGATGACGACAAGAACTTGACGGCCTTTATTGTGGAGAAAGAATTCGGTGGAATCAGCATGAATCCCGAAGAGCATAAATTAGGCATTAAGGGGTCATCCACGCGGCAAGTATTTTTCAATGACTGCGCTGTGCCGGTAGAAAATCTGCTGTCGGAGCGGGAGAATGGCTTTAAGATCGCCGTAAATATCCTGAATATCGGCCGTATTAAATTGGGCGCGGCCACAATTGGTTCTTCCCGCGCAGTGATAACGCAGGCCGTACGCTATGCCAATGAGCGTGTGCAGTTCAACCTTCCTATATCCAAGTTTGGAGCAGTGCGTTATAAACTTGCGGAGATGGCGACACGACTTTATGCAACCGAGGCAGCAGCCTACCGTGCTGGACAGAATATTGATGATGCTTACGAAGCTTTGGTTGCATCGGGAATGGAAGAAGCGAAGGCGAAGCTGAAGTCGGTGGAACAGTTTGCGATTGAATGTGCGATTATCAAGGTGTGGTGTTCGGAGATGTTGGACTATGTGGTTGATGAGGGCGTACAGATTTACGGTGGAATGGGCTATTCTGCAGAAGCGCCGATGGAGCGCGCTTATCGCGATTCGCGCATCAACCGTATTTTCGAGGGAACAAACGAGGTGAATCGTTTGCTTATTGTAGATATGTTGCTGAAACGGGCGATGAAAGGCGAAATAGATCTTATGGGACCAGCAACGGCTGTGGCCAATGAGCTGCTCGCTATTCCTGATTTTGGTGAGGACGATCAAACACCTTTTGCAACAGAAAAGAAACTGATCGCCAATCTAAAGAAAGCCGGTCTCCTGATTGCTGGTGCTGCGGTACAGAAGCTGATGATGTCTTTGGCCAAGGAGGAAGAAATCCTGATGAATATAGCAGACATCATCGGTTATGTTTATGTCGCAGAATCCGTGCTATTGCGCGCAGAGAAGATATTTCACACGCAAGGTGAAGATGCGGCGGCATTGCCGACAGATATGGCTCGCGTCTATCTTTACACATCGTTGGACAAAGTGCATGTAGCCGGTAAGGAAGCGTTGTATTCCTTCGGCGAGGGTGACGAGCTGAAGATGATGCTGGTGGGGTTAAGACGCTTCACCAAGGCGGAGCCATTTAATGTCAAGGATGCACGTCAGCGCATCGCAAAAAAACTGATCGACGAAAATCGCTACATGTTTTAACATACCGGCACTATCGATCTTTTTATAAACGGGCCTGTTGCAGAATTGTGACAGGCTTTTTTGTGGTTCTAATATAGCCTACGTTGCTATTCTATGATAATATCCTTACTTTCATTGCATTGTTTTTTATTGCTAATCAAAAACCGTAGTTAGATGTCAGTATCGAAAAAAAGTGTAGTTACAGAAGATTGGGTCGTTGTTATTTTGGGATTGTCCATTATAGGATTGTCTTTATGGGGGCTTGTCATTCCAAAACCAGCCTTTTCATGGAGTGCACTCTCCGATCTGCAAGATCATGTACTATCGCTTCATAATATACAGCATATCGGCAGTCAGTTTTTGTTGGTGTATGGCGTAGCAATTGTTGCGGCGGTGCTTTTGGGAAAGCCCGTGAAGTTTCTGTTGCTGGTTTTTCCGGTTGTATTTGTTATTACGTTGATCGCTCTTTTAATGGCCGGAAATGGGATGGTTAAGGATCTTAATCTAGAAGCGGTCATCTTCAGTTTGGCCATCGGTTTGGCTATCAGTAATCTGTTTACCTTGCCGACCTGGTTTAAGGAGGCCCTTGCTACCGAATTGTATGTGAAAATTGGGTTGGTGCTACTTGGGACGACGGTGATATTCGGCGATATTCTAAAAGCAGGTTCGCTGGGTTTGATGCAAGCATTGATTGTGGTACTGTCGGTGTGGTATTTTTCATTTTGGTTATGTAAGAAGCTCAAGATAGATCAGGAGATGTCGATGATGCTGTCCAGCGCAGTTTCCATTTGTGGTGTTTCTGCCGCCATAGCGACTTCGGGCGCTATCAAAGGAGATCCTAAAAAGCTATCTTACGTTATCTCTTTGGTGTTGATCACGGCCATCCCGATGATGATTTTTATGCCCTACATGGCTAGCTGGATGGGGCTTTCACAAGAAGTTACAGGCGCTTGGCTTGGTGGTAGTATAGATACTACGGGAGCGGTAGTGGCATCAGGCTCATTGGTTGGTGAAGAGGCCTTGAAGATCAGTACTATTGTCAAGTTTTCGCAAAATGTTTTGCTGGGAATAGCCGCCTTTGCGATCAGTATATATTGGACCTATTCAAAATCAAAGAGCGCTGAACATGCCGAAAAGCCGACGTTGAAGGTCATTTGGGAGCGCTTTCCAAAATTTGTAATTGGGTTTGTTTTAGCTTCTTTGCTTTTTTCCTTTGTTATTCCCACAGAACGTGTAGACCTGGTCAAGGATAGCCTCAAAAGTATACAAGGACTTTGGTTTGCGCTGGCTTTTACATCGATCGGCTTGGAAACAAATTTTAAGGATCTTTTTGTCCACAGTAACAAGAAGCCGCTTTACGCTTTTTTGATAGCACAGTTCTTTAACGTCTTGGTTACTTTGGCTATTGCTTTGTTATTGTTCCGATAGTAGGATCATGCTTTGTAAGAATATAGGCTGTAGTTGAAGATTTCTGCCGATTTTATATGGATTTTGTTATTTTCGAGCATCTTATTATGGAAGGAAAAATTGCATGAACGAAAAGGAGCTGTTGTTGCATTATAGAAATACGGGCGATGTGCAAGCACTAGGGAAGCTCTACGCTCCCTATATGTCTTTGCTCTATGGTTTGTGCTATAAATACCTTCAGGATCAAGAGGCTAGTCAAGATGCAATTATGCAGATTTTCGAACAGCTAATTGATAAATTGCGGCAGCATGAGGTTGATAATTTCAAAAGTTGGCTATATGTCTTTGCGCGTAATTATTGTTTAATGGAGCTGCGCAAAGGGAAGCAACGTACCTTTGTCGATATAGAAAACCATTTGTTGGAGTCGGAAAACAAACTTGACCTGAAGCATGATGAAAATCAGTGGACGGAAGAGGATTTTGAACGAATGGAGATCTGTTTAGACAGTTTGCAAGAGAAGCAAGCCGGCTGCATACGGTTGTTTTATCTTGAACAACGTTGCTATAAAGATATTGCAACAGAAATGAATTTGGAATTTAATCAGGTAAAAAGCTACATTCAGAATGGTAAGCGCAACCTGAAGATATGTATGGAAAGTAAGAGAAATGGAAAATAACTATCAGCTGTCAAGAATACATAATTACATCCACGGCTTGATGAGTAAAGAAGATATGCATGCCTTGGAGCGGGAAGCCTTGGATGATCCCTTTCTTCAAGATGCGATCGATGGTTATCGGCTGCAGAATGGCGTGGATGCGAAGTCGTTGAGCCTTTTACAGCAACGCTTGGAGCGTCGGCTGACGGAGCATGCGCAGCAGAAGAACCGTTATTTCTTCGGTTGGCAACGTTTGGCAATAGGTTTGGTGGCTGCAGTGATGTTTGTTACGGTGTGTACATTGGTGCTGATGCGGCATTTACCAAATCGAAGTGCTCGTAACGTGACGGAAGTGGAATTGATGGATGAGGTACTGACGAAAATGTCTGTTCGTCCGCTTGCTGGTGCTGATGCGGTGCCGGTTGATGGATGGGATGCTTTTGCGGATTTCCTGTCAACGCATTATTCTGGATCAAATAGCGAAAGAAAAATAGATGTTTCTTTTAAGATAGATAATAATGGTACAGCCTATGCGGTGGAGATGCAGCAGCCCAGTACGCCTCAAATAGCGGCTGAAGTAATTAGGATATTGGAGTCTGGACCTAAATGGAAAGGGCGCGAGGGACGAATAGAAATTGTTTTTCCGGAATAACATCGCATAAAAAAACCTTAAAGATTACTTTAAGGTTTTTTTATGCTTTCTAGTATGCTTAGAACGGCAAATCGTCGTCATCTGCACCTGAAGAAGAGATATCTACTGGAGGCATATCTGCATAACCTGGTGCAGGTGCTGATTGTGCCGTGTTTGCCAATTTTGTTACGCGCCAAGCAACCAAAGAGTTGAAGTAGGTGGTAACACCATCCTTGTTTGTCCAAGGGCGTCCACGTAAGTTAAAGGAAACTTCGATTTCATCGCCTATGGCTAAATTGTCAAATATATTTACGCGGTCTTGAGTAGATTCAAAACGAATGTATTCTACAAATTGTGGGTTTTCAGCATACGCGACTATCAAATCTCTCTTTTTAAACGACTCGGTAACTTGTTGCGTTGCGCCTATCTCGTGAACTTTTCCTCTTATTTCCATATCAAAACTATTAAACTGTAAAATTAAGCATTTTTTGCTAAGCAGAATAAGTAACTTTGCAAAAATATGATGGAAGTTTTCAACACCCCCAATAAGGTAATCATCACCTGTAATAGACGGTTGTCTCCATATTTGGAGCAAGAAGTCAAGGATTTAGGATTCCCAATCGTCCGTGCTTTTAATACCGGCGTGGAGATAAAAGCCTCTGTAAACGAGTGTGTTCGTTTAAATTTAAATCTTCGTGTGGCCAGTCAAGTGCTCTACGAAATCAAAGCTTTTCGCGCACATAATCCAGAGGAGCTTTACCGCAATTTGTTGACGATTGCGTGGGAGGATATCATCCCTTTCGACGGTTATTTTTCGGTAACCTCCACGGTACACAACGAAACCATCACGACGCCGTTGTTTGCTAATGTGAAGGTGAAAGATGCGATTGTGGATCGGATCAAAGATAAAAAAGGAATGCGCCCGAATAGTGGGCCAGAACTTAACCGAACGGTTATACATCTGCATTGGATGGAGGAACGTGCCGAAATATTTATTGATACTTCGGGTGAAACCTTGGCCAAGCATGGCTATCGTAAACATCCTGGTAAAGCACCTATGTTGGAGGCTTTGGCTACTTCCACGATTTTGGCTACAGGTTGGGATAAAAAATCGCCTTTTGTCAATCCCATGTGTGGATCAGGAACATTGGCTATTGAAGCTGCCTTGATCGCCCAAAACCGTGTGCCTGGATTACAGCGCATGAATTACGCTTTTATGCACTTCATTGGATATGACGAAGCGGTATTTTTTGAGGAGCGTCGTCGTATTAAAGAGATTACGGAGAAAGCTAACCTGCCACAGATCGTGGCGTCGGATATCGCGCCAGAAGCTGTGGAGATTGCCAAATTGAATGCACGTACGGCTGGTGTGGAGCACCTCATCACGTTTGAAGTTGGCGATTTCGCACAGACAACTGTGCCAGAAGGGAATGGCGTAGTGATGTTTAATCCGGAGTATGGAGAACGATTGGGCGTACATAGTAAGCTAGAGGAGACGTACAAGCGTGTGGGCGATTTCCTCAAGCAGGAGTGTAAGGGCTATCGTGGCTATGTTTTTACAGGAAATCCGGATTTGGCTAAAAAAATAGGCCTGCGTGCATCGCGTCGTTTTGAGTTTTTTAATGGTAAATTGGACTGTAGATTATTACAGTACGAGTTGTACGAAGGAACAAAAGAAAACTAAGGTTATGCAGGACTCATTTATCGAACAGACTGTCACATTCGTTAAAGAGCGTTTAAAAAATGCGGAATCGGGACACGACTGGTGGCATATTCAACGCGTGTGGAATAACACAAAACTGATTCTCGAAACAGAGTCCGCTGATCATACCGTGTGCGAGCTGACTGCCTTACTACATGATATTGCCGACAGCAAGTTTCATGATGGTGACGAGCACATTGGTCCTCGGATTGCGGGTGAGTTTTTGCTTGGCATTGGGGTCGATGGGGACACGGTGGAACATGTGCAACAGATTATTTTAAATATGTCCTTTAAAGCATCTTTAGGTGAAATTACTTTCCATTCTAAGGAGTTGGAGGTGGTTCAGGATGCAGATCGATTGGATGCGATAGGGGCCATAGGTATTGCGCGGGCATTCAATTATGGTGGGTTCAAGAACCGTGAGATCTATAACCCAGAGATCCCTGTTGAAGAGCAGCTAACGAAGGAAGCTTATAAAAATACCAAAGCACCTACGCTGAATCATTTCTATGAAAAGCTGCTATTATTGCGAGATAAGATGAATACAGCCGCGGGAAAGGCGATTGCTGCGGAACGACATCAATTCATGGAGTTGTTTCTGCAACAATTTTATGGAGAATGGAACGGCGAACGCTAATTTAATATTGACTTAACTTGAATTGGGTATATTCGTCAGGTAAATCAACTGCATATACACAACAAAAGTAGATAATAATGAAAAAATCCCTGGTTATACTAACACTTTTTTCGGCTATGAGCTTGGCCTCTTTTGCACAGACACAGATGATCGCACACCGTGGCGCTTGGAAAAATACCAAAGCTCCACAAAATTCGTTGGCATCTCTACATGAAGCAGCGAAACTCCACGCTTGGGGGAGCGAGTTCGATGTACATATTACCAAGGACGATGTTTTGGTGGTGAACCATGACAATGATTTCTATGGGTTGGATATTGCTACCTCAACTTATGAGGAACTGCTGACTAAGAAACATCCGAATGGTGAATCTATTCCAACAGCAGAAGCCTACTTGAAGGAAGGGATGAAGCAGAAGGATATGAAGCTTGTTTTTGAGCTGAAAACCAACAAGCTGGGAACAGAACGTACGCTGAAATCCGCAGAATTGTCCGTGGCGTTGGTGAAAAAACTAAAAGCGCAAAAATGGATTGAATACATTGCTTTTAGCTACGATGCCTGTGTGAAATTAAGGGAGTTGGATAAATCGGCGATGGTGCACTACCTGATGGGTGATAAAACTCCTCAGGAAATTAAGGATGCCAAGTTAAGCGGCATTGACTATCATCTTTCGATCTATCAGAAAAATCCAACATGGATCAAGGAGGCGAAGGATCTAAAATTGAAAACGAATGTTTGGACGGTGAACAAAGAGGACGATATGCGTTACTTCATCGACCATCAGATTGATTATATTTCTACCGATGAACCGGAGAGATTAAACGGTTTATTGGGAAAATAATCGTTTTTACAGCTAACGGAAACCTGCATCGATGCTTCGACTAGCAGGTTTCTTTTTTTTAATCCAGTAAAGGATATTTTTATGAAAATTAGTCTATTATCTTTATTTCTTTCCTTGTTCTTTTTCGTGGTTGATGCACAGGAGTTAACGGTCGCCTCTTTTAACATACGCATGAAAACCAATTCCGATACAGGCAACCTGTGGGATGATAGGAAGCAGGCATTGACCAACCTAATCAAATTTCATGAATTTGAGGTCTTTGGTATTCAGGAGGGGTTTTACGAACAGGTTGAAGATATGAAACAGCTGTTGCCCGGTTTTAGTTATGTGGGTGTAGGCAGGGATGATGGTAAGCAAGCTGGGGAGCATTCGGCGATATTTTATAATGAGCAAAGATTCAACGTGCTGAAAAGTGGCACCTTTTGGCTATCAGCGACAGATACGGAGAAGCCTAATAAGGGCTGGGATGCGGTGTTGCCTCGAATCTGTACCTGGGCTGTTTTGGAAGATAAGGAACAAGGAAAGCAGTTTATCTTTATGAATACACACTTCGATCATGTGGGTGTGGTTGCACGACGTGAGAGCGCCAAGCTCATCTTAGCAAAGGCTAAAGAATTTGCGCGTGACCTGCCCTTAATCTTGACTGGTGATTTCAACGTGGATGAAACGAACGAAGCTTATTTTACATTGGCTAAAAGTGGTGTCGTGCAGGATGTGTATGATAAGGCAAAGATTGTTTATGCGCCAAATGCGACATTCAACGGTTGGGGCAAAAGTCTAGAAACGCAGGGGCGCATCGATCATATTTTTATCACGACACCGTTTCGGGTTCGTAAATATGGAATCCTCACCGACACCTATCTAGGTAAATTTCCATCGGATCATTTTCCGGTTATGGCCGAACTGTCTTGGTAGATTCGAAGAGTATTGGTCTTCGAAAAATCATTACCTTTGGTGTAAAGAAATAAACATAGTATGAAGGTTTTTAAATTGATGGCGATAGGCCTGTTAGTTTTTCAGGCATCATTTACCGAAGCGCAGGTGTCCGCTAAGTTAAAGGGGATCTTGGGGAAGTTAGATACAACGTCTGATACAACGAAGAAAACAACGGCGACCTCGACAAAATCTACGGCGAGCGGTAATATCACCACTACGGAGGCTAACAATGCGATCAAGCAAGCTTTGAGCAACGGATTGCAAGCGAGTATCAAATCGCTTGCGGTGAAAGATGGTTATCTAGGTGACGCTGTTGTCAAGATTTTGATGCCTGAGGAAGCACAAAAGGTAGAAAAAGCTTTGCGGGCCGTAGGTATGGGCGCTCTATGCGATCAGTTTATTACGAGCATGAATAGAGCCGCCGAAACAGCAGTTTCTGAAGCGGGTACTGTCTTCGTCAATTCCTTGTCGAAGATGACCATCAAGGATGCCTATGCGATTTTGTTGAGCGGACAGCAAAATGCCGCCACGAATTATTTCAAAACGACGACAAACACTGAGTTGACAAGTCGTTTTACGCCCATTATCCAATCCGCAATGGGAAAGAATAATGTTTCTGACTATTGGAGCCAATTGACATCGGCCTACAACCGTTTACCGTTCTCCAATAAGGTAGAAACAAATCTGACTGCTTATGTGACGCAACGCGCCATTGATGGTCTCTTTGTCAAGGTAGCAGATCAAGAACTGAAGATTCGTCAAAATATCGGCGGGACCCGTAGCTCGGATGTTTTGTCAAAGGTCTTTGGCTGGGTAGATAAGCAGTAACCGCGCGCCCATCAATTTCATTAGATGGGCAATATTCTATTCGCTTTGCTAACAGTTAATTGCATAATAAGCTTATATTATCGTGCAGAACTTGTTATTTTTGGAGCATCAAAAACGAAGAGCATGAGTTCATTCCCGATTAATAGCATATCAGATTTTGAAGTGGTAGCACGCTTCATGCGCTATGTACAGATTGATACCGAGTCCGATCCGCAATCAAATTCATTTCCTTCTACGGCAAAACAGAAAGATCTGAGCCGTTTGTTGGTAGAGGAGTTGCAACAGATTGGTGTCGCTGATGCGCATTTGGACGCGCACGGTTACGTGTATGCGACTATACCATCCAATTCGGATAAGAATGTACCGGTGATTTGCTTTTGTTCCCACGTGGATACATCGCCAGATTGCTCTGGTGCACAGGTGAAGCCTCTGCTGCATGCAAACTACCAAGGACAGGACTTGGTTTTGCCAGATGATCCTTCCGTTGTTATCCGTTTTGGTGAACATCCCGATCTTAAAAACCAAATCGGCCATGATGTGATTACCGCCAGTGGTACCACGTTGTTGGGCGCCGATGATAAGGCTGGTGTAGCCGAAATTATGGATGCGGCGCGTTTGTTGATGAGCCATCCGGAAATCAAACATGGTACGATCAAAATTCTGTTCACGCCGGATGAAGAGATTGGCAAGGGTGTAAACCACGTCGATCTCGATAAATTAGGCGCGGATTTTGGCTACACGATGGATGGCGAACGTGCGGGTACTATAGAAGATGAAACCTTCTCGGCAGATGGCGTGCAGGTCACTATACAAGGTGTTTCGGTGCATCCAGGCTTCGCCAAAGGCAAGATGGTGAGTGCACTGAAAGTAGCTGCGGAAGTCATTCGGGCACTTCCTAAAGACCGCCTGTCTCCCGAAACAACGTCGAAAAAGGAAGGCTTTGTTCACCCCAATCATTTACAGGGCGGTGTCGACAGTGCAGCGATAGATTTTATCATACGCGATCACCTCACTGCAAATCTGGAGAAGCATGAAGCAGAACTTCGTGCGATCATTGACGATGTTATTGCGCGTTATCCTGCGGTAACGTATCAATTTAAGGTAAATGAGCAATATAGAAATATGAAAGAGGTCTTGGACCAACATCCGCAGATTATGGAAATCGGATTGGAAGCCATATCGCGTACGGGGCTAGTACCCGAGCGACGAAGCATCCGTGGCGGTACAGATGGTTCACGTCTTTCTTTTATGGGGCTCCCTTGCCCCAATGTGTTTGCTGGTGGACATGCCTTTCATGGTAAAATGGAATGGGTAAGTCGTCAAGATATGGAACAAGCGGTACGTACCATATTACATATCGTAACAATTTGGGAAGAAAGAGCATAGGGGATACAGACAGAAACAGATAAGTAAATAAGATAACATATGAAAAACGAGGTATTAAAAGCTATACAATATAGAAGAACGGTAACGCAAAATAATTTTACGGACCAAGATATCAGCAGAGAAGATCTATTAACGATTTTGGAGGCAGCAAATGCAGCTCCAACACACAAACGGACGCAACCTTGGCGATTTGTGGTGTTCCAAAAAGAGGGATTACAGCGATTGGGAACGGCTTTAAGTGGCATCTACAAAGAGATTACACCGGCGGAGAAATATAGCGAAGCGACGGAGGTCAATATGGGAAAAAAAGCCACCACGGCTAATGTTGCCATTGCCATCGTGGTAAATTACACCGGAGAGTTGCCTGAATGGGAAGAGTTGGCGGCTACATCTTGCGCTGTACAGAACCTGTGGCTTGCTGCGCACTCCTTGGGTATAGGCGGCTATTGGGCTACACCTGGTCTGATCAACCACCTCGGGTCGTTTTTGAAGCTTGAAGAAAACCAAAAATGTATTGGTTTGTTTTATTTAGGTCACCACAACAGCGAGCCTCGTGAGCCCCTTCGTGGAGCTATTGAAGAGAAGATACGTTGGGAAGAGTAGCCTCAACTAGTTTTTAAAGTCAAAAAGGTAAGGTTTAGAAAAATCCTTACCTTTTTTTTAAACTTTTTTCTCTTTAATTCGTTAATAAGGTGTTTAAAATATCATGTCAAACACTTTAAAGAATGCTGTTATGAAAAAAATGTTGGGTTTAGTCCTTATTTGTACATCTTTGTTCTCTTGCGTGGATTTGTCATCCTCTGGAGAGACTGGATCGACTGATACCTCTTCGGTAGGGAGCGAAGCAGTAACTACTGGCGATAACTCTCAAAAATCTATTGATTGGGCCGGAACATATGAAGCAACAATCCCTTGTGCCGACTGTCCCGGGATTAAGACAAGCATCGTCATTAATAAGGATGAAACCTTCCGGATTAGCAGTGAATATTTAGATCGCGGGAAAACGATCGAAGACAATGGTAAGATTATGTGGCATGATAACGGATCGGTCATCCACCTGAAAGGAAAGGACACCGACCTTAAGTTGAAGGTGGGCGAGAACCAACTGTTTCATTTGGATCAAGACGGAAAAGTGATCGAAGGTGACTTAGCAGATAATTATATCTATAAAAAGAAAGCGTAATGTAAAATTACAGTTTAAAGCCCACACATTGGTTGTGGGCTTTTTGTTTATTGGTTACCTTGGCGCCTCTAGATACCACTGTATGCATACCGAAGAAACAAAACCCCAACTTACCAGCACTGTTCTCTGGCTAATGACGATCTTGTCAGGCTTGGTGGTGGCAAACAACTATTATAATCAACCCTTGTTAGGCTTAATAGCCAGCGATTTTAAAGTGGCTGAGGGAACGGTAAGCAAGATTTCTGTACTGACACAATTGGGCTATGCCTGTGGTCTTTTGTTTATTGTGCCACTAGGCGATAAATTGCTTCGTAAGCGACTGATATTAATCGATTTGCTGTTCGTTATCGCGGCATTGCTGTTGATGGCTTTTGCACAACAACTTTGGCTACTCTACATCGCTAGTTTTCTTATCGGGGTTACTTCCGTTATTCCGCAGATTTTTGTGCCTATGGCCGCGGTGTTGGCTACTCCTGAAAAGAAATCCTCCAGTATTGGCTTGGTGATGTCGGGTTTGCTCATGGGTATCCTGTTATCTCGTTTTCTGAGCGGTATCGTCGGGGAGTATTGGGGATGGCGATCCATGTTTGAATTGGCTGCGGGGACGATGGTATTAACGTGGTTGTTGGTGTGGTTTTTTCTACCCGAGATAAAGCCTAATTTTAAAGGTTCATACGGATCGTTAATGAAATCGGTATGGCATTTGGCAAAAACCGAACCTAAGCTGCAATTGGCTTCCTTTCGGGGAGCAATGGGATTTGGCGCGATGTCGGCGGTATTCACTACTTTGG
The DNA here is from genome assembly GCF_033955345.1 of Sphingobacterium bambusae. NCBI lineage: Bacteria > Pseudomonadati > Bacteroidota > Sphingobacteriia > Sphingobacteriales > Sphingobacteriaceae > Sphingobacterium > Sphingobacterium bambusae. The sequence continues at coordinate 2,350,962 of NZ_CP138332.1, read as the reverse complement.
TCTTTCATATGGAAGGAGCTCCTTTCCATGCGGGATCTTCCGTGGTGGGGAGTTTTGGGCTTATTGGTGCCGTAGGCGCATTTGCAGCCGCGTTTGTGGGGCGATTTAACCAGCGTTTCTCCGTGTACCAGTTGATTTATGGAGCGATTCTAATCCTATTGCTCAGCTGGGCTTTCATTTATTTTGGGCAGCACACCTATACGGGCTTGATCATCGGAATTATCTTGGTCGACCTTGGTCTCCAAAGTTCCCATATTATGAACCAGACAGATTATTTCTCTATTCCGACTGACGCAACGAGCAGGTTGAATACCGTCTATATGGTCTGTTATTTTATAGGAGGCTCATTGGGAACTTATTTGGCAGCACTTGCTTGGCAGTACAACGGTTGGGCAGGCGTTTGTATCGTCGGTACAACATTTAGCGCGTTGGCATTTATTGCGCACGTTTTGTTTGGCCGTGGCAGACGACGTTCAAGGACGCGGACAGATGCAATTAGCCACTGATAACGCTTCCATAAGGTATTTTTCGAATCAAGTAGGTGGCCACAAAGGACCCGATAAAGGTTACCAGCGTAGCGATCGGAATTTTATAGAAGATTGGCAGGTTAACCAATGGATGAACATAGTTAAGCACGATGATGTGCACCAGATAGATGCCAAAGCTGTGGTTGTCTAGTGTTTGAAGCCAAGAGGAAGGAGGTTGTACGCAAAGCCTCTTGCAAAGTAGGAATACGAGGCTAGCTAGCACCGCGTTGTTCGGCCCGAGGTAGCCGTAAAAAGCAGGAGAAAACTTGTTAATCGATGCACTGTATTGCCAAGTTCCCAAGGTGTTAAATAGGATGAGCAGTAGGATGGAGATGATGAGCACAGGAGTGGAAATCCTCCATTCTCTATTTGCCAAAAGATAGCCCAACAAAGTATAGCCTAGGTAACCGGAAAAGAATGTGAGGTCAATTTTTGGCATGTAGGAAGCGTAGCTTTTGTTCATGATAAGCAGTGATGCCGCCCATAGACCCAACAGGATATAGAGGTCGCGGTGTGATGCGTGTTGCACGAGGATCCGGAGAAAAGGGATAGCGAGGTATACACCTAGGATCATGTATAGAAACCATAGATGTGCGCTGGGACCATGTAGTATCTTGTCGATGCTGATCTCGATAACGCGCTGAGCGGGCAGTACTTCAAAGTTGGTATACCTGTAAAAATAATACAGCAGGTATACCGCGATCCAAAATAGGAAAGGCCATAGAATCCGAGTCATGCGTTTTCTGTAAAAAACCAAACTGTCTTCCTGTTTGTTCAATAGCAGCGCTCCAGAGATCATGAGGAATAGGGGAACCGAGAATCGAGACATACTGTTCAGGACGTTGGCATAATTCCACTCCAAGGAGGTGGCGTTAAATTGATTCAAGTATCCGGTAGAGGCGTGGATCAGGATAACTAGAAAAGTAGCAAGTATTCGTAGCGTGACGAGGTATGGAATCGGCTTTTGCATGGCTAAAGGTAATTTATTTTTTGATCGGATAAGCTGCTATTTTTTCCGTGGTTAGTGGATTAGACCTTGTTAAGTGGTCAGTTTGTCTGTCTCGGAGCATAAAACAGTATTCGGAAAAGGGGGTTTTGTGCCGATCGCTGGCATTGGAATGAGAATTGATCAAAGCTACTAAGTTATAGCATAAGGAATTAAAAAAAATAAGTAAATTGCAGAATGGGATTCGCTACAAAGAAATCTAGACGCTGGGAGCTACAGCAATTGACCTGGACCTTCATATCTATTGTGATGTTCGTTCCCTTGCCTGTCCATATTTTTCCATTTGTAATGCTTAACCAGGCGCGCAAGAGTAAAATACGCTCTTGGTATGCCATGGGAATCGCACTATTGATGGTAGAGCTGGCGTTATTTGCGTCTTTCATCTATTTTTTTGGGACGTTGTCGCAGGCGATGTTGCTTACATTGGGCGGATCTGTGACATCCTATATCGTTGGTAATGGTCTGCTGTTAAACCGCGCGAAGCCCTACCTACAACGTTTGGAGCTCGCTGAGATCCGGCCGTTGGCTTGGATTCCAACGGCGGCCTCGCGCAATCGGGTGCAGCAGCTGCCACAAGCGGTGCTGGACACGCCGCAGCTGTTCATCGAGCGACTTATCCATTGGAGAAAGGAGATCGATAATCGAGCGATCCATCAAAACATAGATAAAATAATACATCTTTTTCAACTCTTGGAAAGTAACGACAAGATGGAAGCTGAGAAATTTTTGGTGCGACATGCTACCGTGGTTAACGTCTTGATGAAATATGACGAGATCGAAAACTCGCGACTGAATAACAGCGTGACGATGGAGTCGAAGAAAAAGTTAGAAGATGTTATTGCGAAAGCCGCAATAGCGATAGAGCAGGAAGTGACCAACCAGTTTAAATCTGGTATTTTAGATGTATCTGCGGAAACAGATGTATACATTCAAAGCTTAAAAAATAGAAACCTTTTAAACGAATAGATGATGGCAAATCTCGATTTAACCACATACGAAGAAAACCAGAAAGATAAGAACAAGTCGGTAGCTGTAAATTTTACCGATGAGGAGAAATCCCAAATTCAACAATATAAGAGCAAGATTAACTTGACCTCGACCACCGACGTCATTCAATATGGCGTGGGAAGTCAAACTAAGGTGAGTAATTTCTCCAATGAGATCTTAAAGCAGGTGCGTACTAAGGATATGGGTGGGGCAGAGGATATTCTCCTAAACCTTCGTTCCGACATCAAATCGTTTGATGAGAATCTGAATAAAAAGCCTTTGATACCATTTTTCGACAATCTGAAGAAGAAGTTGCAACGTATGCGTACAGAGTACCAAAGTGTAGAGAAAAACATTCATCAGATTGAGCTTAAGTTGGAAGGCCACTACAAGAATCTGGCGAAGGACGTCAACATCTTCGATAAACTGTTTGTCGAAAACCAAAATTTCTTCAAGGAACTATCGCTGTATATTGCTGCTGGTGAAGAGAAGTTGGAGGAAGTGCACAGCGTCACCTTACCGCAAATGAAGGCCGAGGCGGAAGAGTCTGGCGATCAGCATAAGATTCAGCAATATAAAGACATGGAACAACATGTTGTACGTTTTGAGCGTAAGGTGCATGACCTTAAGCTAACGCGGATGGTCGTCTTGCAAACTGCTCCACAAATCCGTTTGATACAGAATAACAGTTCTTCCTTGATGGAGAAAATTCAGTCGTCATTGGTGAATACTATTCCTTTATGGAAAAACCAAATGGTATTGACGCTTGGTATTGCTCATTCGCAAAAAGCGTTGGAAGCTCAAAAAGCGGTGACTGATGCCACTAATGAGCTGCTGCGGAGGAATTCGGAAATGTTGAAGGAATCGACAATCAATATTGCAAAAGAAACCGAGCGTGGCATCGTTGATATCGAGACGATCAAGAAGGCTAATCAGGATATCGTTTCTACCATTGAGCAGGTGCTGCAGATACAGCGTGAAGGACGTGAGAAGCGTAAAGTCGTGGAGCAGGAATTGATTCAAGCCGAGAGCGACTTGAAAACACATTTGTTGAAGTCATCTACCGATGATAATAAATTGATCAATTAATGGCATCTGTCCATAGGACAGAGATCCGTGTTTGATAAAAAAAGCGTTTGTTCATGTCGGACAAACGCTTTTTATATTGATCTAGATTCTTAATCTTCCCACCGCCGTTTGGGCACACAAGATATGCTATGTATTTTACGCAGGACGAGGCGTCTTTGGTCAAAGCGACTTTCTAGAACCAACGAATCTGCATCATGGTAAGCGACACGGTAACGAGGTAGGTAGGTGCCTGTTTTATAGCATCCTGCCGTCTTGTATTTGCCGTTCTCTTTGGTGTAAATGCCTTCGCCAATCAAGCTATCGCCACGCATCACATAGACTCCTTTCGCATACTCGGTCCATTCGCCATCTTTGTAGCAGGAGTCGGGAATGCGCTGCACGCTAGCATTAACATGCATCGTTGTATATACCGAGTCGCAAATAAACTTAAATTCGTGCAAGGTGTAATCCATCATTTGGGACTGATGCGGAATACTGTCCTGCACCCAAACACCTTGCAGGAAGTCAGCTCCTTCGGTTTGCATTTCCGAATGACGCACACAGCTGCTTACAACAAACAGCATGCTCGCCATAATCGTCAAGCATGCTGTTATCTTTATCTTTTGTCCGGATAGATCTATCACCTATTTATTTTAAGCTTCCAACCATGTCTGCTGGTTTTACCCATTCGTCAAATTCTTCAGCCGTTACATAGCCTAAAGCAATGGCTGTCTCCTTTAGGGTGGAGTTGTTTTTGTGGGCTGTTTGTGCGATTTCAGCCGCTTTGTAATACCCAATTTTCGTGTTTAATGCTGTAACAAGCATAAGGGAGTTGTTTACCAATTCCTCAATGCGGGCGTAATTTGGCTCGATTCCGATCGCGCAATGTTCTTCAAAAGACACACAGGCATCACCGATTAAGCGCGCCGACTGTAGGAAATTGGCGGCCATGACAGGTTTGAATACATTCAATTCATAATGTCCTTGCGTGCCTCCAATAGTGATGGCAACATCGTTACCCATTACCTGTGCAGCAACCATCGTTAGGGCTTCACATTGCGTAGGGTTTACCTTTCCTGGCATGATGGACGATCCGGGTTCATTTTCCGGGATCAATATCTCGCCGATACCTGAACGCGGGCCAGACGCCAACATACGGATGTCGTTAGCAATTTTGTTTAAGGACACGGCAAGCTGTTTTAAGGCGCCATGTGTCTCTACGATTGCATCGTGTGCCGCTAGAGCCTCAAATTTATTTGGAGCGGTCACGAATGGCAAGCTCGTAAATTCGGCAATATATTTTGCGACCAAGACATCATATCCTTTGGGCGCATTCAATCCGGTTCCTACAGCAGTACCGCCCAACGCTAGTTCGGATAGGTGAGCGAGCGTATTCTTTACCGCTTTGATACCGTAGTTCAACTGGGCAACATAGCCGGATAGTTCTTGGCCCAATGTCACTGGTGTAGCATCCATTAAATGGGTACGTCCAATTTTCACGACCTGCATGAATTCGTCCGATTTGCGTTGCAACGTATCGCGCAATTTTTCTACACCTGGAATAGTAACTTCAACTACGGCTTTGTAGGCAGCGATGTGCATGCCTGTAGGGAATGTGTCGTTCGATGATTGGGATTTGTTCACATCATCGTTCGCTTTTAATACGGGTTCCCCTTCGCCTATCTTTCCGCCAGCCAACACTTGCGCGCGGTTGGCGACAACCTCATTCACATTCATGTTGGATTGGGTGCCAGATCCTGTTTGCCAAATAACCAGCGGAAACTCATCGTCAAGTTTTCCAGCGAGAATTTCATCACAAACAGCTGCAATGGCATCGCGTTTTTCTACCGGTAGGACACCAAGCTCATGATTTGCATAGGCAGCTGCTTTCTTAAGGTAGGCAAAGCCTTCGATAATTTCTTTTGGCATAGATGCCGAAGGTCCAATCTTAAAATTGTTACGTGAACGCTCAGTCTGTGCTCCCCAGTATTTATCTGCAGGAACCTGTACTTCGCCCATCGTGTCTTTTTCTATTCTGAATGACATAATTTTAACGTATTTATTTGCTAACAAAGTTAATGAAAATAATAGAGAAGCGGGTACAATTACCCCGCTCATTTGTACGTATCGCTACATCCCGAGCCTTTTGTTGATGCGCTCCTGAATATGGTGGTACAGTTGTTTTGGCTTCAATGTGCGCCAAGGAAAGGTGTTTAACTCGCCGCCAAAATGTATGTAGTAATCGATGCCGTGCGATTTAAATTCCTGTATGACGTGCTCCCTAAAATTCAGGGCCACAATCCAACCATCGCTACTGTCTTCATACCACTCTTCGTAATAGGAATCGTCCGATCCATGAAAATTAAGCACATTCTCTCCGATCAATAGAAATTTGTCGATACCTTCGGCGATAAGCATGTCAATGACTTCGCGTTTTAAGAGCATGATGTCGTTGTAAATGGCGTCATTCCATTCTCCGATAAATTCCATAATGCAAAATCCCTTATCATAATCAACATAGAGAATCTTGATGTATAAGGTTTGGGATCCAAAATCGTCCCATTGCGGATGGAGGAGAAAGTTATAGATCTTCTTATCAAATTCAAATTCGCTATAAATGACGCCGTAAAATGGCGATTTCTCGTCTTCTGCTGCGATGTAATCGTCGCGCCAATTATAGTAGGGTTCTATTTCGTGCAAAGCTGATGTCTTTTAGTTGTCCAACGATGGATAAAGTTACATGCAAAATTGCTGATGTGAAATGGAAAAAAGAAATTATCTGCCAGCACTTTCAAATATTACGGGATCATTACGAAACAATAGTCGTTTTTAAGTGTATTTTAAGCAAATACGTGTTAATTTACCGCGCAAATTGAAGAAAACTATTTAATTTTGCAAACGAATTTATACATGCAGAAAGGTACTAAACGAAATCTATTTGTCGCAGCTACATACGCCGCAGTGTTGCTACTGGGCATCCTGTTGGGACAGAACTATGTGGACGAGCAGGGCAGCAAGCCTGGGAATAGTTTGGTGCCCATTGGTTTATCCAATAATACTTGGAAGATACAACAGCTGTTGGACTTGGTGGCCGACAGTTATGTGGATAGTGTTAATGTAGACTCCGTGCAGAATGGTGCCATCAACCACATCATTTCGCATCTGGATCCTTATTCCAGTTATCTCGTGCCAAATGAATCACAACGGCAAACGGAAATCTTAGAAGGTACATTTGAAGGGATTGGAATGGAATATTTCAATTTGAATGACACCCTGATGATCGTTTCCTTGATCAGTGGTGGACCTGCGGAAAAAGCAGGCTTTCGTGTGGGTGATAAACTGTTGAAGATTGGCAACAAAACGGTCGCAGGAATCAATATTTCCAGAGAAAGCGTGGAGAAACTTATTCGTGGCCGACGGGGTACTTCCCTAAACATTCATATTAAACGAGATTTCGACGAACTACCAAAACCAATTAAAGTGGTGCGCGATCAGGTAACGGTAAGTTCGTTGGACGTGGTCTACATGATACGGCCAGGGGTTGGGTATGTCAAGGTACGAAGGTTCGGTATTAACACCGGTGATGAGTTCCGTCAAGCGGTGGTGGAGTTGAAAAAGCAAGGTGCCAAGAAGCTTATTCTCGACCTTCGAGACAATGGTGGAGGTTATTTTCATATGGCCATCAAGATGGCGAGTGAGTTTTTCAGTGATCGACGGTTGGTTGTTTATACGGAGGGTGCACACGAAGAGAAACAAGATTATTTCTCCGATGAGGGTGGTAATTTTTCCAGTGGAGAGCTGGCTGTTTTGATCAATGAAAATACGGCATCCGCCAGTGAGATCGTAGCAGGTGCCGTGCAAGATTGGGATCGTGGAGCAATCATTGGTAGAAGATCCTATGGCAAAGGTATTGTTCAGGAGCAGTATGATTTTTCTGATGGCTCGACAGTAAATCTTAGTATCGCTCGTTACTTTACACCCTTAGGTAGAAGTATCCAAAAGAAATATAGTCCGAATTGGTCCAATATGGTCGATTTCAATAATATGTATGAAGGCCTATGGGCGCTGGATACACTCTATGCGCATGGAAAAACCTTTAAAACCCAAGCTGGTAAGCCGGTGTATAGTGGGGGCGGTATCCTGCCCGATGTGGTGGTTCCGGTTGATTCCAACGCTTTGAGCTTGTTCTACCAAGATTTGATTCAATATAGCTTTATCGAGCAATTTGTTTATGCGCGTTTTACCAAGAAGCTGCCAGCTTATTCGATTGATAATTTTCTTCAGGGTTACCATTTGCCGGATAATGAGTATCATCGATTCATTGACTTCGTTCGTGGAGAAGGATTTTTGATATCTGATCGGAAGAAGAATGATCTTCGAAAAGTTATCGAGAGCGATATTGAAGCATTGGTGGGACGCTTTTACTTCGGCAGAGAGGCTTACTTTAAAGTGAAAAACCGGAGCGATGCGTTTGTGAGACGAGCATTGGATTTCATGGATGCTTCATGATATATAAATAATGCTTTCAGCAAAGCTCTGCTAGATCACTGATGCGCCATACGTGTTTTTTATTTCAGCCATAACGAAAGTACTGTGTGTACTGCCTATACTATCGACAGAACCAAGCTTGTTAAACACAAAATCCTGGTAATGTTTCATGTCGCGCACGGTTACCTTTAAAAGGAAATCATAGTCGCCGGAAATGTTGTAGCATTCTATAATCTCGTCAATTTCCATGATATCTTCTACAAATCTATGCCCTATGCTGCGGTCGTGCTGTTTTAGTTTAATGTTACAAAATACCGTAAAGCCCTGATTTAGCTTTTCGGCATCCAGTATGGCAATGTATTTTTTAATATAACCTTTTTTTTCCAAACGTTTTACGCGTTCAAATACCGGCGAGGCAGAAAGGTTTACCATTTGTGCAAGTTCCTTTGTCGTGATATTTGAGTTATTATGCAGTATGTTTAGTAATTGTAGGTCAATGCTATCTACACCATCTACAGACTGATTTTCTTTCATATCGTTATTTTTAGCTTTTTTATAGTTTTTTGTTTTGCATGAACGGTAAAACGAGGTTAATTTACCTGATTTATTTGGTTTTTCGAATTATAAAATCCTGAATATCGATTTTGTTCGGTTCAATCGTGTACTGTTTGCGATCCCACTTTGTCGGCGGATAACCTAAGATCTGCACATTCATGTTTTTTCACAAAGGCCTGGTACTAATAGGGAAGCGGTATTTTAGACAGCCCAAAGTCGAATACTGCTAAGTCTGCCAAGAAAAATTATCTGTTTTATTTAGTTTTTATGGTCGGAAAAAGTATATTTATCTTTTGCAAACGCTGTAAAAGAATAATTGTCTGATTTGAAGGTAAATTAGATTAATTCATCTTTTATTTTGAAATTTGTAAGACAAAATAACTGAATTTAATAGCATGAAGATGATCATGAAGGAGAATTCAAGAATAAATTAAACGAAGATATGGAAAACACGCTGCATGCCATCAAATCTGATTTTACGTTCTCCTTAAAGAGCATTTATTTTAATGAGGACTATATACCAGCCAATAGTACACGTACCACGACCAACTTTGCTAACTTGGCAAGAGGCGAAAGTCGTCAAGAAAATTTGCGCAATACTATTAATATGATAAATAATCGTTTTAATAGCTTGGCAAATTGGGATAATCCTAATGGCGATCGCTATGCAGTTGAATTAGAGATTGTTTCTGTTGATATTGATATCGATGGTAGCGGTACGACATTCCCATCAATTGAGATTTTAAAAACGCATATTATCGACCACTATACCGGCAAACGCATTGAGGGTATTGTTGGAAATAACTTTTCCTCTTACGTGCGCGATTATGATTTTAGCGTATTGCTGTTAGAGCATAACAAGGGTAAAGATAAATTTAGCATTCCTGAAGGTTTTGGGGATCTACATGGCAATATATTCAAGCATTTTGTGGCTTCAGAAACGTACAAACAGCATTTTAACAAAGCGCCTGTTATCTGTTTGAGTGTATCCGATAATAAGACGTATAATCGGACAGGAAATCATCATCCGATATTAGGTTATGAATACCTGCCCAATGATTCATCTTTAACAGAGCAATACTTCAAAAAAATGGGCTTGCAGGTCAGGTATTTTATGCCAGCTAATAGCGCCGCACCTTTGACATTCTTCTTCTTTGGAGACCTACTAGCTGATTATACAAATCTTGAATTAATTAGCACCATTAGTACAATGGAAACGTTTCAGAGGATTTACAGACCTGAAATTTATAATGCTAATGCTGCCGCAGGTGTGTGTTATAAGCCTAGTTTGAAAAATCAGGACCATTCGTTAACAAAAATTGTGTACAACCGAGAAGAGCGCAGTCAGTTAGCTATACAACAAGGTAAATTTGCAGAAGAGCATTTCATTAAACCGCACAGAAGTGCTTTAGAAGAGTGGTCTACCAACTTCGCTCTTTCATCAATATAATATATTAAAATACGCTTTATATGAAGAAATTAGTGCCCACCTCAATTGTGGGAAGTTTACCGAAACCCGCTTGGCTTGCACCACCGGAGAAGCTATGGTCACCTTGGAAGTTAGAGGGCGATCAGTTAATCGAGGGAAAACAAGATGCTTTGCGTATTTCGTTGCAAGAGCAGCAATTGGCAGGGGTTGATATCATTAGTGATGGTGAGCAAACACGTCAACATTTTGTGACCACTTTTATCGAACACTTAAGTGGTGTAGACTTTGAAAATCGAAAAGTCGTAAAAATTCGTGATCGTTATGATGCGAGTGTTCCTATTGTTGTGGGGGAGGTTGCTCGTCAAAAAGCAGTCTTTGTTGATGATGCTAAATTCTTACGTCAGCAGACTAATAAACCTATAAAATGGGCTTTACCGGGGCCTATGACTATGGTGGATACGTTATACGATGACCATTATAAAAGCCGAGAAAAATTGGCTTGGGAATTCGCGAAGGCACTCAATGAGGAAGCAAGAGCGCTGCAAGAGGCAGGGGTAGATATTATTCAGTTTGATGAACCTGCATTCAATGTGTTTTTTGACGAAGTTAACGATTGGGGCATGGCAGCGCTAGAAAGAGCCATTGAAGGCTTAAAATGCGAGACTGCAGTGCATATCTGCTACGGCTATGGTATACAGGCGAATAACGACTGGAAAAAGACATTAGGATCCGAGTGGCGTCAATACGAAGAGATTTTTCCGAAAATACAGAAATCTAATATTGATATCGTATCGTTGGAATGCCACAACTCGAATGTGCCTTTAAATTTAATTGAACTGGTTCGTGGGAAGAAGGTAATGGTCGGTGCCATTGATGTGGCAAGCAACACGATCGAAACTCCTGAAGAAGTAGCTAATACCCTGCGTAAAACGCTTGAGTTTGTGGATATAGAAAACCTTTACCCTTCGACAAACTGTGGTATGGCTCCTTTGTCTCGCGACGTAGCACGAGGTAAGTTAAGTGCTTTAAGCGCAGGAGCAGAAATTATTCGTAAAGAATTTGCGATTTAGGGCTATAAAGTGTTAATCGGAAGCCGGTAAAGTTTGTTCATTCGCTAGTCCGTAGATGTCAACATGTTGACGCTACGGACTAACGAATGAATATAGAAATTGCCTCACAGATTGATTCTCTGAATAGTATTCTTTTGCGAAAAAAGAATAGACGGGGCAGACCTAAAAAAGTTATCCTTCTTTCCGTCGAGCCATACGCTGCGCTATGATGCTGGCAGCAATCAATTGCAGGGCATGGTAGAGCATGAGTGGTAGCAATACGATGCCGGTGATGGTGCTGTGCTGAAACAGCACTTTCGACATGACAGTGCCGTGTACCAAAGATTTTTTAGAACCACAGAATAAGACGGTAATACGGTCTTCATCTGAGAAGCCAAACAAGCGACTGAGTAGGCCGATACAAAGGAATACGGCAAAAAACAAAACCATCATTCCCATGGCGAGCCCGGCAAGTTCAAGGGCGGTGAAACCTTCAAAAAGGTGTTCGGAAAATGACTTACAAAATGAAGTATAAATGATGGTGAGGATAACTGCCTGATCGAACATTTTGAGCTGTTTCTTATATTTCTCGGCCGTGGCTCCAAAACGCGCGTTTAGGGCAATACCGATGATGACAGGTAACAAGACTTGAAGAATCAACTTTATGACGATATCCGTGACATCAAAATCGCCCGTCGCCGAAGCGATGAACAACCCAACCCAAAGTGGTGTAACCACTACGCCGATTAAACTGGAAATGCTCGCATTGAAGATGGCTGCGGGAATGTTGCCTTTAGCAATGGAAACCATGACCACCGAAGAGGAAACGGTAGACGGTAAAGCTGCTAGAAAAAATACGCCCAACCAAAGTAGCTCGAAATCAGTGTTGACGAATAAGGGGCGAGATGCCAAAACGATAAGCGGAAAAAATAAAAAGGTTGTCAACTGGACGATAATATGCATCTTCCAATTGGCAAGCCCAGCTTTTAGTTTCTCAACACTCAGTCGCATACCATAAAACAAGAAAATCAACGAGACACCTGCGTTGGCAATCTCCTCTAGGGACACAGGTTCTTTAACCATGCCTGGTTGTGGCAAAAAATAGGCCAACAGAATCATGATGGCTATCATTAACAGGAAACCGTCGAAACCTGCTTTACTTAATACTGCTAATAACTTCTTCAATGTATTCTTAATATATTTTTCGGTTGAGCCAAAATTACAAAAATATCTCACTTAGGTGAGCTTGGTGAAAAAATATCTTCCGCAGACGGCGCCGATGATGAGCATCGACAACAATATACTACTATTGTAGAAGAATCGGTAAATAAGGGATATCTACTAGCGTTCGGTCAACGGTAACAATTTTAGAAAAGGCAATATGAAACTTTTAGAAAAAATACAATTAGGCGATGTGAGCCTAAAAAATAGAATAGCGATGGCGGCAATGACGCGAGGTCGCGCAGACATGAATGGCCTCGTGGGTGATATGACAGTAGCATACTACAGCCAAAGGGCAGGTGCAGGCTTGCTGCTTACCGAAGCCATCAGGATAAGTGAAGATGCTACCGGCAGTCCGCTCACCCCCGGCATTTTTACCGAGCAACAGATCGAAGCATGGAAAAAGGTTACAACGGCCGTGCACGATAAAGGCGGTATCATTGTTGCCCAGCTTTGGCACACCGGCCGCATAGGACACTCCGTAGACCGGAATGGCAAGCTCCCAGCTGCACCATCGCCCTTGCCTATTCGGGGAATGAAGCATTTTACCTCTCAGGGCGTGAAGGATTACGAGATACCTCAGGAAATGACTATCCCAGAAATCAAGCAGACTATAAAGGACTATGGACAAGCCGCAAAGAATGCGATCGCGGCCGGATTTGATGGGGTTCAGCTACACGCAGCCAATGGCTATCTGCCCAACCAATTCTTGGCGGAAAGTGCCAATCAAAGGACGGATGCTTACGGCGGTAGCATTCCTAACAATGCCCGTTTTGTGCTGGAGGTAATGCAAGAGTTAATTTCTGCGGTGGGCAGCGAAAAGGTGGGTATTAAAATATCTCCTTTCCATCCATATGGCGATATTGTGTTGGATGATCCTACTGCTACCTATATACACCTCATTGAAGAGCTAAATAAGCTGGATTTCGTCTATGTAGAGCTCATGCGGCGCAGTCCTCATTTCGCTTCGCCTGAACATTATGGTGCTGACAATGAGATTGAATTCTTTGGCACCAAGATTCGCCAGACGGTGATTGCTAATGCAGGTTATGATAAAGCGTCAGCCGAAGCGGAACTTGAAAAAGGTGTTGCAGCGCTTATTTCCTTTGGCAAGTTATACATTGCAAACCCAGACTTGCCTGAGCGGTTTGAAAAAGATGCCCCGCTTAACGAGCTGGACAGGTCAACGATGTATGGTGGTGGCGAACAAGGCTATATTGATTATCCGCTTTGGGTCGAATAACTACGCCATGCGAATAAACATAGTCAAGACGATAGCTGGATTTTAGGATTAAAACCTAATATCTGCCCAAACGGGGTAATGGTCGGAAAGCTTTTCCTTGACGACGTGATAGTGCTCCACATGGAATCTTCGACTACAGAAAATATAGTCGATCTGGAGAAAAGGTAGCATTTCATAGTGAGTTACGCCCCAGCCGCTTCCTTTTTCACGAAAGGTGTTTTTTAGGCCGTTGCGGATAAGGTTCACGCTGTAGGACATGGGCGTGTCGTTAAAATCGCCCATGACGATGATAGGGTAGCGTGTGCTATCCATATGATCGCGTAATGCCTCAGCCTGTCTGCTACGGCCTTCAAAGGCATACTTCAGCTTTCGGCCTACTCGTCGTGTTGCGTGCTCTTCATTTGCACTGTGGGAGGGATTTTGGATAAATTCTTTGTCTTCTGTCTGTAAACCGAATGAGCGTAAATGTACGTTATAAACCCTAATTGTATCATTGTTCCGCAGAATATCAGCAAAAATAATCCGGTTTATTCCATATTCGTTTTTGGTAATAGTACCGGAGTTTATGATGGGGAACTTAGAGAAGATGACCTGACCATAGGCTTCGTGTTCGCTTTTCATCGCCGGCTCGAAGTAATAATCTTGAAATCCTGCTTCTTCCACGATACGTTTTGTCATCTTTTTGGTCCCTTTTATCTTGGAAAAAAACTCCTGAAAACAAAGTATGTCGGGGTTGGTCTTTTTAACTAAGCTGATGACATCATTTTTAACATCGGTAGCGGGGATCTTGTCGATCTCTGTGAATAGATGCGCATTAAAGGTCATGATACGCAAGGTGCTATCGGGTTTTTCCGTTCGATGTTCTTGTTTCCGAAAACCGAGATGTTGGTTTAGCAAATTCCAGCCTAGCAAGATGGGAAGAGCCATCAGTAGGGCATATTTAGGCTTACGCACGAGCCAATAGCATACAAAACCTATATTAAGGAGAAGGATCGGCAGGTATCCCAATCCGAAAAAAGCAATGGGCCAAATGATTTTCGGATTGATGTAGGCCGCAGCATAGCTTAGCAGTAACAGGAGTATCGCAATAATATTGCAAATAAATACTGTCTTACTAAAAAATCCCAGGTCGCTCCTGAAAATATTCTTCTTTGCCATGTTACTGCTCGTCTTTACTTGCTTTGAAAAGCACTTCTTTTTCTTGTGAAGTTAAGCTTTCGTAGCCTTCTACTGAAATTTTATCCAAAATTTCATCGATCTCTTCTTGGTTGGGCAGGTCTGACTGGTGTCTGTATGTATATGTAGATTTGGATACTTTCCCTTTATATACGACTTTCAATTTGGAGCGTTTCCGTAGTTGGAAAAATAAGCTGAAGTCATTGCCCTGTTGCAGTGCTCGCGTGAAGAGAAGTCCCCAAAGGGCAATAAACAGAAAGGTAATTGCGCCGGCCTTATTGACTAGTCCGATGAATATTACAGAAAGTACGACGTATACCAGCGCGATATTTTTCAAGGAAACATTGCCAAACAGAATGAGGCGGATTTCCGAGCGAGGTACCAAGGTGGCTATTGAGGCAACGAGCGCCCCTAATGCAAACGATGCGCCTTGAAAGGACAGCTGCGTACTATGTTGAAACACAGGAATCATACCTAATGCCGGATAAATGAGCCCGCCAACGAGAATAGATGAGATGTAAACAAACAAAAATTGCCTTCTGTTTAAGAAGTTAAGAAAGGTGTTGCCCATCCAAAATAGCCACAGGCAGTCGAAAATAAGACTGAGCAAGCCCGTATATACAAAAGAGTAACTAAGTAGGCTCCAAGGTTGCTCTATAAACTGGAGAAAAGAAAGCGGTAGCGTAAGCTCATTGCTCACATAGTTGTATAAAGAGAAATTGACCAGCCCAATATCTTGGATCAGTTCAAAAAGATGGATGAGCACAAACAGAAGAACCTGCACCGAAATAATAAAAGGTACAGGTGATTGACCCTGATAGGTGTCCCGCCAAAATGTCTTTAACGCGCTTTCTTTCATGTTCAATATTAATAACCTTTACGAATGCCCCATAATTTCATCATCAAATAAGCAAAAAGAGCCCCACCTATGTGCGCCATATGGGCAATGTTCCCTCCTGATTTGGTGATTACCATATACAATTCAATAACGATCAACCCACCAACTAAGTATTTTGCCTTGATGGGTATTGGTGGAAAAAGGAGCATCAGGCGCATGTTTGGGTAGAGGTATGCAAACCCAAGCAAAATACCGAATACCGAACCGGACGCCCCTAAAATGGGGCTTAGATAAATTTCATCAACGCCCGTAATTACTTGTCCAGTACGATAAGGGAACAAGGTGCCGGTTGCCTGGAAAACACGTAACGCATCCACGGAAAAATGTAATAGCAGCGCGCCTAGACCACATACAAGGTAGAAATTGATAAACCTTTTGGATCCTAATGTTTGTTCGAGTATAGGGCCGAATATTATCAGTGAAAACATGTTGAAAAATATATGCCCAAAATCAGCGTGCATAAACATGTAGGTTATCACCTGCCAGATATAGAAATGTGGCGAATCAGGATAAAATGCCGGAAGGTATGTATATGCTACTTGAGGAATGAGTTGTGAGCCTATAAAAAAGATAACATTGGCTATCAATAGATTTTTAACGACTGTTGTGAGGTTCGAAAACATATTTTAAAAATAAACTATATAGACTTTTGTTCTTAATTTCTATTAAAGCGTTCCATAAGCTCTTGCAAGGTTATGGTGACGATGATTGGTTTACCAAAAATGGAGACGCTAGGCGATTCCGTTGCGAACAGATTGTCGATGAGCTCGGCCATTTCTTGGTTGTCCAATGAGGTGCCCGGTTTGATGGCGGCATTCTTTGCCAAGCTACGAGCCAAGTTGTCCCTCTTATTAAGCTGTAGTGCGTCCTTATTGTTTTTGAAATCTTCCAAAAGTTGCTCCAGAATTTTGGCTTCGTTGATGCCTGATCCTAAGTCGGCAGGAAGACCGTCCACGATAAAGGTCGTTTTTCCGAATGGGCGTAGTTGGAATCCTAATGTCTGTATCTCTGGAAGAATATCCTCCATCAACGCAAAATCAGCACTATTCAATTCCACGGTTTGTGGAAACAAACTCTGTTGGCTTGTGCCTTGGTTGTTTTCCAGCTGTTGGATGTACTGTTCGTACAGGATGCGCTCATGAGCCGCCTGTTGATCAATCAGCATGAAGCCCGAATGTATCTGAGAAACAATGAAGCGGTTGTGCAGCTGAAAAAATTGCTTCTTACTTTCCGTTGAATTTCCTTTTTGCTGTGTGCGCTCAGTTGTTGTCGGTGCACCCGTTTCTGGTTCTGTGGGATGAAGCGCCAATTGTTCAGCGGTTTGCTGTTCCGAAATCTGATATAGGGTATCCCAATTTTGTGGAATGCCCGCTTTCTTTTCAAAGCCCTCTACGTAAGCCGAACTACGCGATTTTGATGAGGATTTAGGGTCCTCAAAAGGATTGAAATTAGGGTTGAACGATATGGTTGGCACCTGAATTTCATCTAAGGGTTTGCTAGTGATTAAGTTGGCGAAACTAGTTTCCTGATCGAAGTCTAAGGTCGGCGCGATGTTGTACCTACCGATGGAGCGTTTTATCGCCGACCGTAGAATGGCATATATCGCTTTGTCGTCCTCGTATTTGATCTCCGTCTTTGTTGGATGGACATTGATATCGATCTTAGCAGGATCAATATCGATGAAAAGTACATACAGTGGAAACGTCTCCGTAGGGAGAATATCTTCATAGGCACTCATGACCGCATGGTTCAGGTACGGATCTTTGACGAAGCGGTTGTTGACGAAGAAAAACTGTTCTCCTCTTGTTTTTTTAGCGTATTCAGGTTTACCTATAAATCCGCGTAGGGCGATGATGGTGGTTTCTTCTTCAACGGGTACAAGGCGCTGATTATAGCTATTTCCGAATAGATGTACGATACGCTGTTTTAACGTTTCGGACGGTAAATGGAATAGCTCGTTTCCATCGCTATGCAAACTAAAGAAGATGCTTGGATGAGCCAAAGCAATACGCTGAAACTCATCAATGATATGCCGCATTTCCACCGCGTTGCTTTTCAGAAAATTACGACGTGCAGGAATATTGTAAAAAAGATTTTTTACGCATATCGTAGTTCCTGAAGGTAGAGCCTCTGGGTACTGCTTGGCGACCTTGGATCCCTCAATTTCTACGATTGTTCCGAGTTCATCCTCTACGCGGCGTGTTTTAAGCTCTACTTGGGCAATCGCCGCAATAGAAGCCATCGCCTCGCCACGAAAGCCCATGGTGCGTATCGCAAAAAGGTCTTCGGCACGACGGATTTTCGAGGTCGCATGTCGTTCAAAACAAAGACGCGCATCGGTCACACTCATACCACACCCATTATCGATTATTTGAATTAACGACTTTCCAGCATCCTTTACGATAATCTTGATTTTATCTGCTCCTGCATCAATAGCATTCTCCACCAATTCCTTCACTGCCGAAGCAGGGCGTTGAACCACCTCTCCTGCAGCAATCTGGTTGGCTACCGAATCGGGCAACAACTGAATAATATCTGACATACGAGAACAAAGTTACGAAAATGCTTGCTAATCTGATGCGACTTTACGAAGTTCAAAACCTTGTTCTTTTGTCAAAATAAAGTACAAGATCTTGCACGATTCTTGCAGGGTAGTACTAAACTAATACCTGCTTATTAAAATACATATGCATACGCTTCTAATCTTTCGCCGAGATATACGGCGCTATCTTCTTCTGCTCACGCCTTTGCTATGGATGTGCAGTCCTGCGTTGGGGCAATACACGGTGTCTTCGCTCCCGCACCCTATGGAGCATGATAAAAATGCCTATGTCAGTAATCCGGATGGAATTCTCTCTGCAGGTACGCTGGAGCAGATCAACACGATATCCCGAGCTATTGAAGAACGATCGGGCAGTGAGTATGCTGTTGTGGTGATCAATGACTTTGAAGGTCTGGATATTTTTGAGTTTGCGCTATCGGTCTTTAAGACTTGGGGAATTGGGAAGAACGGCGCAGATAACGGATTGTTGCTCGTCGTGGCAAAAGATCGACGTGAATATCGGTTTGTGTCTGGCTATGGTCTAGAAGGAATTTTTCCGGATGTATATGTGCATCGGATGGGCGAGAAGTATCTTGTGCCGAATTTTCGAAACGGTGATTACGACGCAGGAGTGCTGGAAGTATCACGAGCGGTGGAGCAGGCCTTGTTGGCCGATGATGTGCAAGCCGAATTGGAGCGGATGATGCCAGAAGCTAGACCTTATATGAGCTTCCGTAATGAAAATTTTCTCTTTGCTCTGTCTGTCATCGCGCTGTATGCTATTCTCTATTTTTGGTTAGATCGATCGGGAGGGAAGTGGAAAGGGGCGCTGAAATATGAAAAGAAACAAGGCTGCACAGGCTGGTTCGCTTATGTGTTGCTTAGTATTCCTGCTGCGGGCTTTACCTTGCTATTCTTGATGTTGTTTTTCGCGGTGTTTCTCAACGATATGGAAAGGCTGTTCCAAGCGTCGGGAATTCCATACCTGTTGGCTCTTTGTGGGAGCTATGTGCTACTGTTTAAGATATACGAAATTCGAGGACAAATCAAGAAGTCGTTTCTCGACGAGGAAAACAAACTCAAAGCGCTCCAACAATTCCAACGGGCAGCGATCGTGCCTTACCTGTTCTCTCCTTTGATGTTATTTAGCTTCTTTGCTTTGTTGCGGAAATATCGGAAGACGGCAGTACGTTTTGCTGCGCCCGATGATAGTGGGAACTGGGAACGGCAAAACAGAGATGTGGTGGATTTAAAGACTTTCAAAAGTTACTTGAGCGCCGGGCAGCTTAAAGAAGAGTCGTTGGAAACCAAATTTTATGAGGTGTGGATCAATAAGCTGACCAAGGAAAGACGTGTATTGAGTTGGGATGGCAAGTCAACCCACGCCGTGTGCCCCTCTTGCGGTTTTAAAACATATAAATTGCGCGATTCTAAGACCCTCAAGGCTGCAACCTATAGCAGCACGGGACTGCGTAAGCTATTTAACCGATGTGCTTTTTGTAAGCACAATGAGGATCTTGGAACGGAAACGATTCCCAAGAAGACACGTAGCTCAAGCAGTAGCGGTGGATCCTCCGGAGGTGGATGGTCGGGCGGCGGTTCGTCTAGCAGCGGTGGGGGAAGCTTCGGTGGTGGATCTTCCGGCGGCGGTGGCGCAGGAGGACGATGGTAGTAAAACAACAAAAGGGGCATGCCCCTTTTGTTGTTTAATCTTTGTTTTGAATAGCCTTTATAATCCCTTCGAGATTCTCGTTGAAGGACAGCAGCTGCGCAAAGACCTTCTCGTCTTTACCAAGCCCGCCGTGCTTATTGTTCTTACGGAAGATCTCGATGATTTCTGCCCAGCGTGTTTGTTCAGTTGGAGTTTGTAAGCCTGCAAGCTGCTTTAGTTTAAGCAAGTTACTCTCTGTATCGGCAGTAAGGGTTTGCGATTCACTCTCATAGTGTGCCAATATCACCTGTTCAATTTCTTTACTGTTCATCATCGGTACCACCTGTGCAACTAGCTTGCTCATGTTCCTGTACGACCCCTGCATCTTAAATGGCGGTTCCGTGCGGTAGCTATCCTGCATGGCGGCACTACGTATGTAGTTTTGGTTCACCTTGACCACCGTGTCTCGGATAGTAAGTACATGCCTTAATACAGCGATGAAATCGTCAATCTCCTGTTTAAGGTAGTTGCCTTCCAGGTTTGGAAGCTGCTCGGCAGCAGTTTCGACAAAGTTGATTAACGCGTAAAAATCAGGGAAAGACTTGCCGGCAATTTTCGCGAGATAACTATTCTCAATAGCTGCATTTTCGACCAAACTGAGGTTGAACAGGTGCTCGGTGTCACCTATCACATCACCCAAGTTGTATACATCGGCCCGATTGGCCAACATGTCGGGGATCTGAAATTTAGCGCCGCTCTCGGTGTATGGATTACCGGCCATGACGATACAAAAGCGTTTTCCACGCAGGTCGTAGGTCTTACTTTCGCCGTCAAAGATACCGTCGATCTTACGTTGACCATCGGCTAGGGAGATGAACTTTTGAAGGAATTCAGCACTTAAATGCTGGATGTCATCGAGGTACAGCATCACATTGTCTGCCATTTCGAAGGCCAGATTTACCTTCTTCAGCTCTTCGCGTTCGCCCGATGTTTTTGCCTCGACGGGATCAATGGAAGTGATATGGTGACCGATTGTGGGACCATTGACCTTGACAAAATGCAGGCCCATGGTTTTTGCGAGGTATTCCATCAGTGTGGTTTTTCCATACCCCGGGGGCGATATCAATAGGAGCATGCCCATGCGTGCGGTACGTTTGTTGTCGCCGGCAGCACCCAGTTGCTTTGCCAAGTTGTTTCCGATCAGCGGAAAATATACTTCATTAATCAGTTTGTTACGGACAAACGAGGTTAAGATTTTAGGCTCAAATTCGTTGATCTTCAACTCCTTTTCATAGGTCTTGCTGATCTGTTCTTTTAGCTTGGTGAAAGCTCCATAACGTGGTACATCCTCCTTGGCAAACTTGCTTAGTTTTTTGATAAAGTCATGGTAGGGGATGCTGTAGCTTCCGTTCTCTAAGGCGGGATGATTGCCTTTGAGATTTTCTATATGTATATCCTCGTGCGCGAAAACAAGCTGATAGTTATCGTTCGGGAAGAGGAGGGCGGCGGCTGTTTCCGAGATCAAATGCTTCAGCTGCTCCGCATTTTTTTGCTGATCAACATAAGAGTGTAGCCAGTTAAGTGCCAAATAGAATCGATCCGTAAGGTCAAAATGACTGCTTTGCACATCGCTTTCAAAATCTTTCTGCGCTTTCTTTTCGCCCAAAAACCGTAAAAATTCCTGGCGAAGGTGGTCGGCCTGCTCGGCGAGGGCGAACTTTCCATACCGTGTAAAGGTCTCAAAAAGATAAGTTGCTAGCTCGGAGGCTTCAACAGTCGTCCCCCCCGTTTGTGTCGGTTTTGCAAGAAACTGTTTCGTGATTTCCGTAATTGCCGATTGGTAGTGCGTGGAAGTAGGAAATGCTTTTAACACACGATGCGTAGACTGTATCAAACGCGCCAGACGCAATCGTTCCTCTTCGGGAAGATGATTGTAGAAGAGCTGTGCTGAAGCCCGTAAGGAACCCTCATAGCGCAGAAGTTCCAGCTTCTTGTCCAGTTTCTCCAGTGCGTGAAAGATGGCTAATGCATCGATGTTGTGCACGCCTTTCATGTAGCTTTCCGAGTACTGTTGTTCCACCGTTTGGGTGATGTAGCTTTCCGCATCAAAATCGGATGTCTCCTGAGATGCCAAAAATGCTTTGTAAGCTAGGTACTCCCCGCGGTAAACGGTTTTGTTTTCCGAGATCAACTCTTGGTCCCAAATGTCTGCGTAGGCCAAAAACTCGTCATTTCGTACTTTTTGGTAGAAACTTGTTCCCGTCAGGTGGTAGAAAAGCTCTTCATTTCTCCTCACCAAGGTAAGGCTCAGCGACTGCTTGTTGACCGTAAATTTATGTTTTCCGAGGGCGATAATGTTTTCGCCATCCACGTAGAGCTCTGACTTGTCACGCAGCGTTCGTAGCGCATCTTCCTGCGATTTCTTGAGCAGGTTTTCCAAATTCTCTGCTTTGGAAACATCGTTCAGTCCTTTTAGTTCCGCGACGAGTTGGCGCACCTTATCGATCATCAGGTCGGCCGCATAAAAGCTCAAGATCTCTTCCCGACTTTTGAAGGTGTTGGATTTGTTTTCGATGTTTTTTAACACACGAAGGCCAATCTGCTCTAGAGCGATGCTGCGCTTATTGATTTGCTCGATAAGCTGTTCGCGTTTACTGTTGAAGGCTTTGATGATTTCATCGCGCTTATCGGCAATTTTGAGGGCAAAGTCGTCAAATTCGGAGAAACGGCTTTCTAGCTCCTCCAGTTGCACCAAAATTTTGGTGTAATATTCTTCTACTTTTTCGGCTGATGAAGAAAGTTCCAGATAATTGGTTACCGATTGTTCCAGCAAAGTGAGCTGTGCAGAAAATTCAGCCGTAGCTTCCTTGCTCTTCAAGGACTGTAGCTTGCGCGTCAGTTGGGCGCGTACCTCATTGAGGGAGGCAAAGATAACCGATATCTTTTCTACAATTTGTGTTGTTTGTGTGGCGTCATCGATCTTGAGGCTATGCAAGATGTCAATCAGTAACTCCAATTCGGTCGATATAGCCAAGTTGTTTTCTTCAATCGCTTTCGCATCAAAGGCTTTCTGTATAGCTTCGACCAATTTACGTTGCTCAACCACACGCGCTTCATAGCTGTTGAGAGCATCATCTTTTAAGAGGAACGAGATGGTTTTTTGCGACAACTCCTCGATGATATCGTTTAGGTGAACCAGTATTTTTTCGATCTGCTCAAGATCTACATAGCGAACGCTTTTTAGTTCGATTACTTCGCCTAAATTACGGCGTGCATCAGCGAGTTGGTTGACCAGCTGATCCAGCTGCGTAATTGTTGTGCTATTGACCGTAAACTGTAGTTCTTCCAGCTTCTTTTTTGCCGCTGATAGTCGTTCTTCGGCATGTTTGCGTTGTGCCTGTACTTTAACGAACTCGTCGATGGCCGTGTTGGCTACCTCTCGAATTTGCTTGAGTGGCTGGCCAAGGTTTTTTAATGCTTCGTCTTCAATCCAAAAGTAGGAGTCCAGTAAGCTGGTGGATTTCTTCAGAATGTCTTCGTAGAGACCTTCGTAGCTATCTTCCTTGTACAGCAATTGGATCACTTCCTGTGCTTCGGCCATCGCCTGTACAATCTGCTTGTTGCCGACTTTGTACAGCGGGTCATTTTTCTTTTCTTCGTTTTCCTTTAGGACGGCCATGTAGGGGGTGTCCCAAATTTGTACCTGATGGTGCCTAGTAGCTTCGGCTTCCGTGCGGAAATAGGTCAGGCTGCCATCTTGAAATATGGTGAAGCCATTACAGATAATGGGTGTTTCGACAGCTTGTTGAATGATGTTGTAGGACATCAGAATGTAGGTGTTGCTTTCCGTTTGCGTAAAGACGTATAAGAAATCCTCGCCATTCGGGGATGCTATCTTGCGTAGGAAGGTGACGTTTTCGAGACCACCGTCGAAGAGCTTGTGTGTGCCATTCTGAAGATAGTAGCCATTGGAGAAGATAATACCTTGGTTATCGGGCAGTAGGATCGCGGAGTCGTTCAGGGATTTGAGGTTAACCACTTCTTTCGTGCGCTGATTAAAAACGTAAGCACGAAATTCTTCCTGATAAGGTTTGATGCGTATGGCGATTAGATTGCCTAAATCGGCATAGTGGTACTCTGCGTCATCGAGCTGCTGATCAAGGTTGGTAACTTTTTCTGAGAAAATACCTTTTCCGCTATCGGTGTTGTCCTCGACCTTGAACGTGATATCGCCATGCAATGCTTCGATAAAAACTTTGTCTAGGATCGATACGTGGGGAAATTTTCCTAAGCGCCGATCTTCAAGACCAGTTTTTGTCCATTCAAATTCAAACTGGTCGGGCAGACGTACTTCATGTATGCTTCGATCATCCTGATAGTGCAGTTTCCCATCTTTTATGAGCCACTTGAAAGCTTTGAGATCCGTCGCTTTCTTGCTCGTTTGGAAAATCATATACAGGTAATTCTCGGTACGGCGAAAGCGTGCAAATATGGAATCTCGGTAATATTTATAGAGGTTCTGGTAATCGGCCATAAAGGCCGCATCATGGATAAGATCGAGCGTCTGCGGAATAAATTGGTTGTTCTCGAAGAGGTAGATGCTGAAAACATCTTCCAGTTTAATCTCTGAGCGAAGGCCAAAGTGAACATTGTATCCAAAGATACAGACATTCTCCAAGGCAATGATCCCGCGGGCAACACAGTTGTTGTCCGTGGTGATGCGCTGATTTGCCTTCAATACAAACGAGGTTGCATTGAAAATCTCTTTTCTAGCCTGGTTGAGGGTTTGCAACCGCGTCGATAACTCATCTTTCTGCGTTAATAATCGCTTACGGATGATTTCATATGCGCCCGCGTCGAGGCTATTGTTTGTTGCTGTTACTTCGTTGTTTTCTTGCATTCCTGTGTGTAAATCTTGGATGACTTAAGCTTATTACATCGTCATTTCTTGCTATTACGCAATTTTTGTGATCAATTAAGCACTGTTCAGGTGCCCTACGGGCTCCTGAACAGTATGGCTTGTACCGACGAAGGCCGGTAACTGTATCGTGTTTACAAGCTGATTTTTTTGTTGGATACGCCCAAATTGCTTGCTAATGAAAATAGAGAGCTTATAAATCCACTATCTTCTTTATCGTCAGAGGCAGCTTGTTGTAACTTTAACAAAGCGGCCGAGACGGTTAGGTTTTTGATATCGTTGGACGAGATGCCGTACTTATCTGCCAAGCTTTTGATTTTTTCGCCAAGGTCGCCGTCGCCATGCTCGCCGATAAGGGAGTTTTTGATGTCTGTCGCATGTCTCGAGTTGTTGATCAAATGATCGAAGCCTTTCGAGTTGGACACTTGACGTACAATGTTTTCGAAGAACATGGTTTCTCCACCGACGATATCGATCTTCGCGGATTTCAAGGCTTCCGATAACACATCCGCTTGTGCGGTGGCGATATCTTTCTGAATATTGATGTGCGCCATTTCGATATCGCGTTCTTTCTGTAGCTGCAATTTAAACTCTTCGTGCTCTTTACCCACACCGTCGAGTTGTTTCATAGCAGCAGCTTTCTCTTCGATGCCTTTTGCTTCTGCCAAGGCTTTTTCTCGTACCACTTCCGCTTGCGCCAATCCTTCGGTACGTAATGCTGCCGCTTTCTTTTCGATGATGCTTGCCTCTACGGTACCTTGCTTTTCTTCGGCTTCCGCTTTTGCGATCATTACTTCCGCTTCTGATAGTCCAATCGCAGCCTCTTCTTTTGCCTGTGCTTCTGCAATAATTTTGCGTGCTTCGGCTTCTTTGGCTGATGCTTCTTTCTTGGCTTCGGCCTCTATTAACAGCTCTTGAGCTTTCTTTTCTGCAATTTTGCGTGCTGCCTCCGCGTCGATCACTTTTTTCTCTGCTTCTTGTTCTGCAGCGATCCGGGCTGCTTCTGCGGCTTTAACTGTTGCAATTAAGCGCTCTTCAGCTTCCTGTGAGGCGGCAATAACGCCTGCCTGCTTCTTACGCTCCACTTCGCGGAACGTTTCAACATCTTTTACGGATTGCTGTTCTTCCACGACACCTTTCTCCAGCTGTACGCGCTCCTTGATCACATTCTGAATGCTTTTCTTTTCGGTCTCAATGGAACGCTCCTTGTCGATTTGCGCTAGGGTAACGATACGCTCGCGTTCGGTGGCTTCCAATGCCCGATCTTTTTCCACACGCTCGGTTTCTACGGCGTCGGTGCGTAGCTTCGCTTTCTCGGCGATGATAATCTGGCGCAGTTTGTTTTCTTCTTGGATGGCCAGTTGTTCTTCGGTCGCAATACGCACGGTTTCCGATTTCAGGCGTTCTTCTTCACGTACTTTGGTGATTTCAGCATCTTCCCTCGCTTTGATGTTGTCAATCTCCCGACGTTGTTTTTCTTCTTTTTCGGCCAGCTGTCTGTCGAGCTCCAAGATGGCTTCGCGCGCTTCCACGTTTTGCTTACGAATTACTTTTTCCTCTTCGCGTCGGATGAGGTTGGCATTGATGTTTTGCTGTGCAGTAAGCTCCGTGATTTTCTTGATACCCGCTGAGTCCAAAATATTGTCTGGGCTTAAGAATTTAAGTTCAGTTTGCTCGAGGTAGTCAATGGCACAGTCGTCTAGGATGTAGCCATTCAGGTCGGTGCCAATGATGTTGAGGATCTCTTCGCGGAATTCACGGCGGGCTTCATAAAGTTCGATGAAGTCAAATTTCTTACCTACGGTTTTTAATGCTTCCGAGAATTTGGATTCGAAGATATTCTTTAATGTTTCCGGTTCGCTTGCGCGATCACAGCCTAAGTTTTGTGCGACGTTGATCACGTCGTCAACGGATTTGTTGACGCGCACAAAGAAGGCTACCTTGATGTCTGCACGTATATTGTCTTTACAGATCAAGCCGTCGTGTTGCATACGTGCGATTTCGATCTTCTTGACGGAGATGTCCATGATCTCCATTTTGTGGAATACAGGTACCACATACATTCCTTTGTTGAAAGCTACCTTGGAGCCTCCCACACCTGTTCTAACAATGGCTTTTCCCTGAGGGATCTTTTTGTAGAACATGCTGAGTACTACAAAAAATGCTAGAATGAGGAATACGACTACGCCTACGGCGATCAAAACTAATCCCGTGAGTCCGTCTACAAATAATAAAGTGCTGCTTGTCATTGATTAAGATAATTTAGATGCTTTGTAAGTTTATTTCTTTTTTAACGTAATAGATTTTTTTATCGGCTGTTTCCCCAGTTATCACCACCAAGTCATCGTAGGCAATTTTAGCGCCATCATGGCTTTTTACGGATAGGCGTATCACATCGCTATCGATAACAATCTCGACAGACCCTATGCGGTCTCCTTCAATAGAGGTGCGCATCTTTCCCGCGCGTCCTAAGAAGTCGTGGGGCTCTTCACCGGTGTAGCCCACTTTTTTATAGAGCTTGGCCACCGGTATCGTGACGTAGTGCATCAGCAAATAGGTCAGGATAAAGATGGGAATCAATGCCAAGATGGACTTCCATCCGAACTGGGCCAGGTTCCATGCCAAGGAAGATGCGATCGTGATCAGCCAACCGATAAATTTGAATAGCGTGGCAATAACCATAAGAGGTGCCTTTCCAATATTGATAAAGTTCATCGCTTTAGAGAATAATGAGGGCTCGCCATCGCTTTGCAAATCGGCATCGTCGGGGCTGTCTACCTCGTGGACGTCTGCACCGTCGAAGTCGATGTTTGCATCTGCATCGCCAAAGTCAAAACCATCACCCATCAGCATCGTGAACAGCCAATAGAGTAGAGAGATGGCCGTCAATACCGTCATGATGGCATTGGGTAGCGGATTAAATAGCAAATGTAGGATAGCGTCCATGTGAACTGAATGATTTAGTTAAGGGGTCTTTTAAATGTATAGTGAAACGTCCATGAAGTGCCACTCACTGCAAGGTCTTGCATACCGACAAGTTCCCATCCTTCTTGGCCGAGTGCATTCAGGATTTTATCCAGCTCTTCTGGATCTAGTTTTGTTTGCCAAAATCCCTTTGGCTCTACTTTTACGGTTTTGTATTCGAATCTTTTCATAGTTAGTCAATCCCCATTTGTTTTTTTAATGCTGTTAATTCATCTTGCACGGCTTTCTGTTCGTCGGGCAGTTCTATTTTATTTTGAGCCATCTCGGCATAGGCTTCTGCAAGAGCCTCATCGTTAGCTACCTTATTTTTTACGCGCTGCAACATATCTAAAGTGCTGTTGCTATCAATGTTCGCCATCTGTTGGTTCGCCATGGAGGCTGCTTCGTTTACTTTTTGTTTCGCACGCAATGTGGTCAGTTCTTTTTCCCATTTGTTGATATTGAACTGCAGGACCTCGATATGTTTGTTTATCTCTTCCCGCTTGCCTGCGTGCTCACTGATCTCTAGGCTTAATGCCTGCACTTCTTCGAGGATTCTTTTCTTGATCAAAAGTGCTTCTGCCGCTAGTCTTTCGCTTTGTTCCGTCGTCAACTCGCCTGTTTGTGCTTTGCTGAGTGCTAGTTTGGCCTTCTCTGCCATTTGGGCGGCTTCCTGTTCTTTTTCTGTGATCAGGTTTTCGCTGCGGATAATGGATGCTCTTACTTTTGCGGCTGATTCCGTGCTGTCATGCAGTTGCTTCTTCATGTCTCGGATTCCTTGTTCGGTAAGGCTTATCGGATCTTCCATCATGTCTACTAGCGCATGGATTTCCGCCTGTCCTATCTTTAAAAGTCTTTTGAAAATATTCATCACGTTATGTTTTTGAAAATTGTATAAGTTGTTCGTAGTATTCGCTTAGTAATAATGACAGCGAGTTAACGGCGGCATCGAATTCGTTTTGATCCAAGTTGTGTACCTGTAGCGTATAGCGATAAATGACCTTTTTGCCATCTTCGGTCAGCGCAAATCCGCCATGGATGATATCCCTGTTTTTAATAAGTAAAGACTTAAAGATTTCCAGTCGATCTTCAGCCATCGTGAAAAGATACAGTTCAAAGATGATAACAGGTGGCGCGACCCCAATAATAAGGTTGCGAATCCCGTCAGCATCACTTTCAATGATGAAGAGACCGTCATGTTCATCTTTTTTGCTGATGCTGAATCCGCTGTTTTCTATATATTTTTCAATCTTATTAAAGTACATTGGCTAATTAAATTGTATATTTGCTTATATTCTTTGCATAAAGATATGAAATGCAAAATTATTTTGCAAATAAATTTACAACATATTTTGAAAATAATTTAGGATGAGCCAAATTGGGAACAATATAAAGAAGCTAAGAAACGTGAAAGGGCTAAGTCAACAGGCTTTTGCAGACCTATTTGGATTAACGAGAGGTAATATTTCCTCTTATGAAGAGCTACGGGCGGAGCCGAAAATTGAAATCATGCTACAGATTGCAAAATATTTTAGCATACCAATTGCCGAATTGCTGGAGAAGCAGCTTACCGTAAATGAAATCCTCAATTTTGAAGATTATTTTCCTGTCGAATCCGTTTCGGAGGATGGGGGCAGCTTTGCTAAAATTCCATTTTTGGATCGCGAGTATTTCCGGCAATATGATCCTGTGGGGCAGCCTATCGAAAAACGCCCCATAATACATTTTCCTCTTGATAGTAATAACAAATTTCTAGCGGTGGAGAATAGTTCTTTTATTCCACATCCCGTCGGATTTGCTTTTGAGGAGCATATGATTTTGTTCTTTGAGCAGGTTACCGTTGATATCTTACATACACTAGGCGATCATTTCGGTTACTTTGATGGCGATACGCCATTCTTCGGCCGTTATGAACTAGCCGGGAAGGATATTGCGCTGGTGCTAAATGATTGGAAGAAGGAAGTATATGGCGCCGAAACAGCGTCGCACTTTTGGAAGTTGTTTGGGAAGTTTGAACGAGTGATGTAGAAAATAGAGGAGATGGCTTAAGCCATCTCCAGTTTTAAAAATCGTGCGGTTTCGTTTTTCTTCTGTTTGATCAAATCCTCCGGCAGGCCTGCAAACATGAGTTGCCCGCCATTTCTACCACCTTCAGGGCCCATATCGATCACCCAATCTGCGGTTTTGACGACATCCAGATTATGTTCGATTATCAATACGGTATTGCCTCTATCGACCAATCTATTGATCACACCAAGCAGCACATTGACGTCTTCAAAATGGAGTCCAGTAGTCGGTTCATCGAGAATATAAAAAGTGTTTCCGGTGTCTTTTTTAGATAGCTCGGTTGCCAATTTCACCCGTTGTGCCTCGCCTCCAGAAAGTGTAGTGGAAGATTGTCCGAGGGTGATATAGCCTAAGCCCACATCTTGCAAGGTTTTTATCTTCCGGTAGATGGATGGGATGTTCTCAAAGAAATCCACAGCCTCATCGATACTCATATCCAATACGTCGGAGATGGATTTTCCGCGGTAGCGCACCTCCAGTGTTTCTCGGTTATAACGTTTTCCTTGACAGGTTTCGCAAGGTACTTGCACATCGGGCAAGAAGTTCATTTCGATGATCTTCAAGCCGGCGCCTTGGCAGGTTTCACAACGTCCGCCTTTAACGTTGAAGGAGAAGCGCCCCGGTTTGTAGCCTCGGATTTTTGCTTCAGGTAGTTGTACATATAAGGTGCGGATGTCCGAAAACACGCCGGTATAGGTGGACGGGTTTGATCGTGGCGTGCGTCCGATCGGACTCTGATCGATCTCGATGACCTTATCGATATGCTCCAAACCTTCAATAGATTTGTACGGCATCGGCGTTGTCTTCGCTCGGAAGAAGTGTTTGTTGAGTATGGGATATAATGTTCCGGTGATAAGGCTAGATTTGCCCGATCCGGAGACGCCTGTTACGAGAATCAGTTTTCCTAAAGGAAAATCGACGCTGACGTTCCGCAGGTTGTTTCCTGAAGCTCCTTTTAATGAAAGTGTTTGTCCGCTTCCGGCGCGACGTTCTTTAGGAATTGCTACCTCTTTTTGACCGTTGAGGTAGCTGGCTGTGAGGGAGTCCGCCTTCATTATTTCTTTTGGTGTGCCCTGTGCTACCACTTGTCCGCCGTGCACCCCGGCTTCCGGCCCCATGTCGATAACATAATCCGCATGCAGAATCATATCCTTATCATGCTCTACCACCAAAACGGAGTTGCCGATATCGCGCAAGTTTTTAAGCGAGTTGATCAGTCGTTCGTTGTCGCGTTGGTGTAGCCCAATGCTGGGCTCATCCAATATATAGAGCACGTTGACCAATTGCGAACCAATCTGCGTGGCCAAACGTATGCGTTGCGCTTCACCTCCCGAGAGAGTTTTTGAAGAACGATCGAGGGTAAGGTAGCTCAATCCAACATCCAGTAGAAAACCGATCCGCGCGCGGATCTCTTTTAGTATTTCCGAGGCAATGGTGTTTTGACGGTCGTTAAGGCGTCCTTCAATGCCGTCGAACCACTCTTGCAAGCTGTTGATGTCCATTGCCGATAGTTCGGAAATGTTTTTGTTGTCGATCTTGAAATGCAGAGATTCCTCCTTTAAACGTGCGCCTTTGCAGGATGGGCAGGTTACCCGTGTGCGGAAATCGTCCAAAGCAGGTGCATCGTCGCTGCTTTTGCCATTGATCTCCTCCAGCATCTTAAAGATGCCAGCGAACTGCACATTGTATTCGCGGGAGCCATAGCTGCCGTAAGAAACGGTTAGGCTCATCGGTTCTTCACCGCCAAATAGTAATATATCGAGCTGTTCATCACTCAATTTCTCTATCGCTGTGCTGAGACTGAAGTCCATTTTCTTTGCCACGGCTTTAATCACCTGAAAGGTCCATGATTCACGAGCAGGCCCCAAAGGCAAGATAGCACCCTTTTGTATACTGAGTTTTTTATCGGGCACGACAATGTCCTTATCGATTTCGAAGATGTAACCTAAGCCGTCACATTTTGCACAGGCACCATAAGGCGAGTTGAAGGAAAATGTATTGGGTTGTGGCTCATCGTAGGAAATACCCGATTCCGCATCCATCAGGTAGCGGCTGAAGAAGTGCTCGCGTCCCTCTTTGTTTGCAATCTTAATGATACCCTTGGCCGTTTTCATGGCTTGCATCACGGAAGTGTAGAGCCGTTTGCGGTCGCCTTCAGAAGCATAGAGCCGATCTACCACGGTTTCAATATCATGTATCTTATAGCGGTCGACTTGCATCTTGGGAGCGATGTCCAAGATCTCCCCATCAACGCGAACTTTAGTGTAGCCTTGCTTACGAATCTGTTCAAAAAGCTCGCGGTAATGTCCTTTACGTCCCTTTACCACGGGAGCTAAAATATATATGGGCTCGTCTTTAAACTCGTCCATAATCTTCTCCACAATTTGCTCTTCGGACATTCGTTGCATAAGCTTTCCGGTAGCGTAGGAGTAGGCTTCGCTTGCTCGCGCGTAGAGTAAGCGTAAGAAATCGTAGATCTCGGTGATCGTCCCAACTGTAGAGCGCGGATTCTTGTTGGTGGTTTTCTGTTCGATGGATATCACAGGGCTTAGGCCTGCAATCTTATCCACATCGGGGCGCTCCATTCCTCCCAAGAATTGACGGCTGTAGGCCGAAAAGGTTTCCATATACCGACGTTGTCCTTCGGCATAGATGGTGTCGAAAGCCAAGGATGATTTTCCACTGCCGCTTAATCCTGTAATAACGACCAATTCATTGCGGGGGAAGCTTACATCGATGTTTTTGAGGTTGTGCGCTCGCGCGCCAAATACTTCAATTTCGTTCTGTTCGCCTAGATCTATATGCTTGTTCTGCTTGGAGGAACTCATGCTTTTTTGTTCTGAATTTTGCAAGTTACAAAGGTACAGAATTTTAAACGGAGTAGGGGCACGACCTGTCGCCGAAATAATAAATTTTGATTTTTAGATGATAGGTGAACTCTTTGGCCATTAATTTGTATTATTGAGGTATAGAATGGGAAAATCATTTTGAAAAAACTAGACCTAACAAAGCAAGAAAAAGAGGTGGTGGAGCACGCGTTGACCTATTGGAAGGATCATGCTATGTTGGACGATCATAAGGTGGACGAGCTCAAAGCGAGCATCGACGAGAAAGGATTTGAATGGAAAATTCTTGCGCGCTATGCCTTTTGGGTTGCTTTGGTGTCCCTTGTTTTTTCGGTACTTTCTTTGTTTGCCGATGATGCGCTGGTTCGCTTCGTGGAACAGTTTTATGAAACGCCAAATATTGTTTTCTGTTTGTTCTTTGCCGGATTAGCAATCCTTTTTTATATGCTTGGCTTCCGCAATAAAAAGAAATATCCGGAAAAGGCATTTTCCAATGAGACGATGATGTTGGCAGGATCCTTTTCTACGGCAGCTTGTATTGGTTTTTTGGGACAAGTACTTGATCGCAGCACCAGCCAGTATACGTTGTTATTTCTACTCTCCATTGTCATTTATGCCGTTTTATCAGTCAAGCTAAATTCTAAACTTATTTGGGTTTTTACGCTGGTGGCGCTCGGCATTTGGTTTGCCACGGAGACCGCCTCTCATAGTAACTGGGGGTTTAAATTTTGGGGAATGAATTACCCATTGCGGTTCACGCTGTTCGGCTTGTTGTTGACAGCCTTTTCCATCTGGGGGCAACCGCAGGTGAAAATGTTACAACCGTTTCAATCGACCAGCTATGTCGTGGGGCTGTTGTACAGTATGATTGCCCTTTGGTGCTTGTCTATTTTTGGAAACTACAGTAGCTTCGACGCTTGGACACAGGTACGGCAATATCACATCCTGTATTGGGGGGTATTGGCTGTGGCGCTGTCGCTGGGTTTGGCGCTATATGGTATGAAAGTGAAAGATACCGTATCGCGTGACATAGGTTTCGTTTTCTTTATTTTAAACCTATACACGCGATTTGTAGAATATCTTTGGGATAACATCAACCGGACGATCTTTTTCCTTTTGCTGGCCGTATCCTTTTGGTTTGTGGGCCGATGGGCCGAAAAGATCTGGAGTAAAGATCAGGTTAACCGAAGTTAATGCTGTAGGTGATGTCTACGCCGCCAGCTGCCAACATATCATGCACCGAGCAATATTTTTTGACGGCTAATTCGGCTGCTTTTTGAGCCTTTTCTTCGTCGATTTTTCCGATTAGAGTGAATGTAATGTGTATGTGGGTGAAGGTATTTGGTATTTCTTCGCGACGTTTTCCTTCCACCTCTACTTGTATGTCCGTAATTTCCTGCCGTTGTTTTTTAAGAATGCTGCTCAGGTCGAATACGCTGCAGGAGCCTAGAGCCATAAGCACCAGTTCCATCGGGCGCACGCCCTTACCTTCTCCACCAATACTTTCCGATCCGTCGATATTTACTTTCACGGTGGAAAGCTCACTCGATGCTTCAAAATGTACCGCTTCGTTTTTGCGATTTAAGTGTATTTTCATGCCTGTTAGAATTTAAGAGTCTTATGAAAAGCTAGCGATGTACCGACTATGTCGCCGCTAGCTTTTTCTGAAAAGACCTTTGTTCAAAGATAGGCTTTCTGGATAACAAAAGAAAGTTACGATAGCTGTTCTGATGAACATGTTTTGCTGCGTGAACATAAATGCCTACATATGCTACTTCTACGCCGGCTCAACAATCGCAAAAGCCCAGCCGTTCTTAAGAGCTGGGCCATTGCCATGGTATACAGGTGTGTTCTTTTACATATCTACGGGAATTTAACACCGCGATACTGCGTTGCATCCACTTTCGGGATGCTACTGTCGTATTTGGTATTGATAGCGTCAATAAATAGATTGGCGATAAGTGCATTGCCCATTGGGGTTAGATGTATGCCATCCAAGGAGAACGCGTTTCCGGTGATAAATGAAGCATTAACACCGACACCGTTATAGATGATGCCTGGGCTTTTTACACGATTTAAATAAGCTTGCGCATCGGCTAAAGCCAGTTTTTTGTTACTTGCAACGGTTTTGATAATTTCATTAAAAGCCGTTACCCGTGCATTGATCTCGGCGATCTCATCTTTATCTAAAACGAATCGATCAGCCAAAGGGTTCAGCTGGATTAGGCCGTAGCCTGGGATACCGTTGCTTGTTTTTCCAAGAGTGTCTGTAGGAAAGGTTAGTGTAAACAGATCTTCGCTTGTTGCTTCTCGTGGACCAGTTGCCGTTTGTATATAGATTTTAGTAAACTGACCGCCCGTGCTTGCGGATACCCCAGCCTCTAGTCGCGCTGTAGTAACGGTGTTGAAGTAAGGGATGCTGGTGACCGTTGGAATAGTCGCTACCACACCTTTCTGCTGATTTTCCGTTAGCTTATCAATGAAAGCTGTGTATCTAGTATTGAATGTGTTGACGCTGGTAAGTGTCGTGGTAGGATCTTGCGGGTTTTGCACGGCGCCGTTCATCGCATAGCCCAAAACATCATTGTTGCCCAGCCAGAAGCTGAAAAACGTATGGTTTCTGCCGCCGGCAAAGTCAAAGTAGGTTCTTTGGTTAACTTCGGCATCGGTAAGTAGGCGTTCAAAGTACATATTCAGGGCACCGAATTGCGGAGCAAAAGCCAGATCAAGACGCATGCCGGGAACGCCCAAATTTTCGATCTCTCCTGTAAATTTCGTCAATCTGTTCGAACTTCGATAGGCGAGGTTACTGGTGACATTGGTCATCTGCGGTTGCCCGTCCACCAAGGCTGCCAATTGCAAATAGCCAGACCCATTGCGTTGGTCTTCGGAAAATAAAGGACTGCGGAATTCGCCACCTCCAACTTGCTTCAGCTGTTCGGCAATCAAGTTGGGGTAGGCGACGTCTTGTCCTTCCAAGTAGAGTCCACCATCTGCAAATCCAGCGGTCAGTGAATTTCCAACGGCGATGTATTTTGTAAAGTTTGCCTCTCCTGCCTGCGCTTCGAAGCTATCTATCTCTGGTTTACAGGAGGCGGCTAAAGCCAGTGCTGCAAGACCTATATAAAGCGATGTATGATTAAATGCTCTTTTCATGTTGATTACCATTTATAAGTTAGTGATATACCTGGTGCATGGATGTTCGTTTTGTACGTTCCCGAGAGGCCTGTGGCGGCGCTTGTCACCGAACGCTCCAAGAGACGCTGGAAGACGTAGGCTCCCGTGATGTCCCAACGGTCGTTGATGTCATAGGTGAATCCCACGGATCCCATCACACGGTTGTTGTCCGGCGTTTCGGGAGATACATACGGGCCTTGCACAGGCGTATACACATAGCCAGCACCAGCACGGAGAGCAAGATGATCGGTGGTTTGATAGTTTACGCCCACCTTTCCAGAAAAGGCATTTTGGTAGTTTTTAACTTGTCTGGTATCCTGCAGAAGAGGGGTGTTGTCTTGATAATCGAAGACCAATTCTTTGTAAATGTCGTACCCGATCAGTGTAGCATCTGCAGCAATGTCCACTTTTTCCCCTACAGGAAAAGCTAGTCCGAGGTTGAACGAAGCAGGTAAGGGCAGTTCCGCATCAAAGGTTGTGTTAGGAAAGGATGCCGCGACTGCCGCTGGCACCGTAAATTCGGCATCTCCATCACGCAGTTTGGTGACAACCTTCGATCGATAACTTAATGATACAGCAAATTCATTTTCCAAGTGGTAATGTACGCCGACGTTGAAGCCCATGCCTGTACCTACACCGGTTAGTTGTGCCTGTGCAGGCTGTCCATCCGTATTGGCTATGGGTAAGGAGCGTGAAAGATCGACCTGTCCAAAGTTATACACGAAACCACCGCCGATACCGAAGTTTTCGGTGATTTTGAAGCTCACTGTGGGCTGTATGAAAATCGCACGCAGCTGCAAATGGTTCAACTCATAGCGGCCGGGCCATTCATTGCCCCAATCTACGGAACCCCCGAACGGCGTGTATACGCCGATACCAGCTTTCCACCAACTGTTGCTTGGGCCAAAGGTCGCGAACGCTGCAAAGGGAGGTGTGATCTTAAACTTCGTGTTATGAACGTCGCTGCTGCCCATTTGCTGGAATGCTGAGCGATACATTACACCGCTAGCACCAACAGTGATGGCATTGTGGTCCATCTTTGAAAGCGCGCCTGGGCTATAAAAGATCGAGGCTTCATCAATAAATAGTGCGGAGCCGGCGCCTGACATCCCGACGGCTTTTTGGCTTTGTGTGTTTACTTGCGACCCTTGTGCCCATAGTAGGCAAGGGCTGGCTAGCATTAATCCGAGTAGTAATCTTTTCATACAAATACTTTTTGGTTAGCGGATTTTGTACAATTAAAATAATATGCTAACATAGTATTTTAAATACAAGAAAGCAAATTTTTGGCTAAAATAAATAAATCGTTTTTAGCCGATTTTAAGTTTCCCTTTAACGCTCTAGCGGTCTTTTTTAAATTCTGTTGCTTTTACTCATGTACGTATTGGCGCTTCTAAACAAGGTGCAAAAATCATTCCCCAAAAGTTGAAAAATAGATTTTTAACGCTTTCTGAGCGGTACAAAGTTTATTTACGAAAAACGGCGGATGGTTTACATCAGCCTGTCGGGCTCTTGTTGCGTACTGCGTTGCTGTAGTTTTTGCTTTTAGCAACAGAAAAATTAAAAAACATATCAAAGTACTAGACTAAAAAAATTAAATTTGCTCATCATGGAAAAAGATCAATCTAAAATCATTCGGGAACAGGCCCCGCGCTCAGCAACGCGGGAGCATTCGGTTCCGTTATATTTAACATCAAGCTTTATTTTCGATAGTGCTGAACAGGGGCGGGCAATTTTTGCGGAAGAAGAAGAGGGAATGGTTTATTCACGATATGCAAACCCAAACACCACAGAATTTATCAATAAGGTGTGCATCATGGAGAATGCTGAAGCTGGTTTGGCTTTCGCATCGGGCATGGCGGCCGTTTTCGCATCTTTTGCAGGATTTATCCGTAACGGAGATCATATTGTTTCTTCACGAGCAATCTTTGGGTCGACGCATCAGCTATTTACGCAGCTGTTTCCGCGTTGGGGTGTTACGCATACGTATGTGGATGCTGTAGATAGCGAAGCTTGGGAAAAGGCTATTCAGCCAAACACAAAAATCGTTTTCTTGGAGTCGCCTTCCAACCCCGGGTTGGAATTGGCCGATCTTGCTTTTTTGGGAGAACTAAAAGCGAAGTATCCGCATATCATCTTTGCTATCGATAATTGTTTTGCAACGCCCTACCTGCAGAAGCCACTGGACTATGGGTTCGATTTATCGATACACTCGGCCACCAAGTACATGGATGGTCAGGGGCGCGTGTTGGGCGGTGTCATCGTTGGTATGCAGGAGCTGATTGATCAGCTGATGTTCTTTATACGACACACTGGTCCGGCGATGTCTCCGTTTAACGCTTGGGTGTTGTCTAAAAGTATTGATACACTCGGTTTGCGGATGGATAGGCACTGCAGTAATGCGCTGGCGCTTGCCGAAACCTTGGAAAAGCATAGCGAGATTGTGGATGTTAAATATCCTTTCTTACCTTCTCACCCACAATATGAATTGGCCGTAAAGCAAATGAAAGCGGGCGGCGGAATAGTGACTTTTGAGGTGGCTGGAGGCAAAGAACGCGCTTACAGGTTTCTTGATTCCCTAAAGATGATTCTATACACCTCCAATTTGGGTGATGCGCGCTCGATTGCGACTCACCCCGGCTCTACTACGCATTCAAAGTTGTCGGAGGAAGAACGCCTTGGTCTGGGTATCAAGCCGGGAAGTATCCGTCTTTCCGTCGGTATTGAAGACAAGGATGATATTATTGGCGATATTTTGCAAGCACTAGAGGCGACAAAATAGATATAGCATAGTAAAGGCGGGATTTCCCGCCTTTTACATATCTTGTTCTTTCGCTTCTTATTTACAGCGCAGCCAGCGCTTTTTCGTAGTTAGGCTCTTCCGTTGTCTCAGCTACCTGTTCGGTGTATGCCACCTGTCCATTCTCATCAATCACGACCACGGAGCGGCTTAGTAAGCCAGCTAAGGGACCGTCTACGATTTTTAGTTGATAGGCATCCGAAAAATTACTGTCTTTATACTCGGAAAGAGAAACGACATTTTCTATTCCTTCTGCTGCGCAGAAACGCCCCTGTGCAAAGGGTAGGTCACGCGATATACATAATACCACGGTGTTGGCTAACCCTGCTGCTTCTTCATTAAATTTTCGTACCGACGCTGCACAGGTTCCGGTATCCACGCTGGGGAAGATATTCAAGATGATCTTCTTTCCTTTGAAATCACTTAAGCCTTTTTCAGAAAGATCACCTGCGGTTAATTTAAAATCAGGTGCGGTTGAGCCAACTGCTGGCAATTCACCGTGCGTGTTTATCGCTGTACCTTTGAATGTTATTGTTGCCATTTTTTACAAATTTGAAATAATGTGCATTAAGATACGAAATATAATCAACATAGTGGGTGTTTTTACCGCTTAAAAGGCCATTGTGCTAGTTGTAGGATGTTTGTTCGAAACTGCGTCGGAGTGGTGTTTTGACACGCAAAGTTTTGTAATATTTTTATGATGTTTCCTGTTGATCTAGTGGTTGTTGAACAGTTTTTCTGACGCTTAGCGGCCTTGTCGCCAAGTTTGCCTATTTCCCGAAGTCGCAAAATAGATATGCTCGTTTTTTTCTCAAGAAGACGTGTTTAATATCTCGTCAATTATTATTATTTTCACCAATTCAAGTAAGCTATCATGAAAAGATATAAATCGTTTTTGTTTTCGTTAATGCTGCCGCTTTGTTTGCAGGCTCAAGAAGAACCTAAGCCATATGGAGTGTTGCCTTCTGAACGTCAATTGCGTTGGCACGAAATGGAAACATATTGTTTGATACATTTTACACCAACGACCTTCCAAAATAAGGAATGGGGCTATGGCGATGCCGACCCCGAGATTTTCAATCCGCAGCATTTTGATGCTGACCAAATCGCCAGTGCTGCAGCAGCAGGAGGATTCAAGGGGCTAATATCCGTCGCGAAGCATCACGATGGATTTTGTCTATGGCCTACAGCGACGACGAGCTACAGTATTGCAAGCTCGCCCTACAAAAACGGCAAGGGCGATATGGTGAAGGAATTCATGGAAGCAACACACAAACAGGGTATGCAGTTTGGTGTGTATCTGTCGGCATGGGATAGAAACGACGTTCGCTATGGGACGGCGGCCTACGCAGATGCCTATCGGGCGCAGCTGACGGAACTGATGACTCAATATGGAACCCTCTTCACCTCATGGCACGATGGTGCCAATGGCGGAGATGGCTATTATGGGGGAAGAAATGAAAAGCGCACAATAGATCGTACCACATATTATGCTTGGAACGAGAAAACCTGGCCTATCGTAAGAGAGAAACAGCCTATGGCGATGATCTTTTCCGATGTGGGGCCTG
The DNA here is from genome assembly GCF_033955345.1 of Sphingobacterium bambusae. Taxonomy (NCBI): domain Bacteria; kingdom Pseudomonadati; phylum Bacteroidota; class Sphingobacteriia; order Sphingobacteriales; family Sphingobacteriaceae; genus Sphingobacterium; species Sphingobacterium bambusae. The sequence continues at coordinate 2,310,782 of NZ_CP138332.1, read as the reverse complement.
ATATGCGCTGGGTCGGGAATGAGCATGGCTTTGCGGATGAAACGAGTTGGGCTACCTTCACGCCCAAAGGCGTTGATGGAAAGCCGCCGGTTCCCGGGCAATCCGATTATTCGGAGTCGCCTTCCGGAACACGCAACGGCAGCCATTGGATTCCTGCGGAATGTGACGTACCACAACGTCCGGGATGGTTTTACCATGCTGATCAAGATAATAAAGTCAAGACACCGGATGAGCTTTTCGAAATTTACTTGAAGTCGGTCGGCCGCGGAGCCAACATGAACCTTGGTCTTGCTCCGATGCCAAATGGCTATTTACATGCAAACGATGTGAAATCGTTGAAAGCATTTGGAGAAAAAATTAAGGCTACTTTTTCGAAAAATCTGGCCAAGGGCGCAGATGTTACGGCATCCAATGTACGTGCAAGTTCGGATAAATTTGGGCCTAAATGGATATTAGACGAAGACCGATATAGCTATTATGCTTCGGACGATGCGGTTTTAAATCCGACGTTGACCTTGACATTGGACGGCGAAAAAACCTTTGATATCATTCGTTTACGGGAGAATATTAAACTGGGGCAACGTTTGGATAGCGTTTCTATCGACGTTTACAGAGATGGCGCTTGGAAACATTTGGTGTCAGCAACGAGTGTTGGAGCAAACAGATTGATCAAATTAGCGCAGCCGATGACGGCTTCAAAGCTTCAGGTCAAATTATATGCGCCGGTAGCACCTACGCTAAGTGATTTCGGGTTGTTCTCCGAGTATGCAGAAGATTTTGCTTACGATGAAGGAGAATCTGAGCAGCAGCGGTTGACTACAGCAGCGTTTAGTATAAAGAATCTAAAAGGTCTTCCAAAGGCGATGGATGGTAAGAATGAGACATTTGAAGCGATTGGTTCTGTAGTTACTGCTGTTGACTTTGAGTTGAAGCAGCCTGTATCTGCCATCGGCTATTTGCCTCGGCAAGATGGCAAAACCGATGGTGTGGTTTTGCGCTATGAAGTGTCAACAAGTAATGATGGGAAAAAGTGGACGCCTTTGAAAGCTGGCGAATATGCAAATATCAAAGCGAATCCTATTGAGCAGGTTATTTATTTCGAGAAGCCTGTATCGACTAAATTTCTTCGATTTGTGCCTAAGGAAACGGTAGGGGGAACCTTTTCTGTAGCTGCTTTCTCTTTCTTTAAATAGATTATGATGATACGCTTTCTAATTTTTTTGCTGCTTGCAGCGGGCTCTTTTGATGGTGCGGGATTGAAAGGGCAGTCCCTGACGATGTGGTATAATAAGGCTGCAGCGCGATGGGAGGAGAGTCTTCCATTGGGTAATGGACGGATAGGCATGATGCCAAATGGAAAAGTACATGATGAATCCGTTGTGCTCAATGAGATTTCCATGTGGTCTGGAAGTTCAGAAGATCCAAATAATTACGAAGCGTATAAAAGTGTGTCGGACATACAGCAACTGCTGTTTGCTGACAAAAATGACGAGGCCGAACGTCTGGTCAATAAAAATTTTGTGTGTCGAGGTGCTGGTTCTGGTTACGGAAATGGAGCAAATGTTCCATACGGTTGTTTTCAGAATTTTGGTTACTTGAATTTTTTGCATAGCATTTCCGGAGATATTTCGGAATATAGGCGTACGTTGGATATCTCGCGCGCGGTGTCCAGCACCTCCTTCCGTGCAGGGGATATCCGGTATTTGCGCGAGTATTTCACGTCATTTGATCAAAATATGGGGGTGATCCGTCTGACGGCGAGCCAAAAAAAAGCGATTAGCTTTGCTACCCATTTTTATCGAGATGAGCGTGTTCAGGATATGCAGGTTTCTGAAAAAGAGCTGAACTGGAAAGGAACCTTACCCGATGGAAAAGGAGGGAACGGACTGCAGTTTGCCGGGCGGGTTAGAATCGAAGCTAAGGGAGGTACTCGGCAGGTATATGACAACCAAATCATCATCAAAAATGCCGATGAGGTGTTGATTTATTTTACGGCATCCACAGATTATTATGGGCATGATCCCATACAAGCGAATCAAGATATACTTCAGGGTGCAGATCACTGGCGGTTCAAGAAATTATTAGCGCGTCATCAACATAGATATAAGCAGGTATTTGATCGTGTTTCTTTACATTTAAAAGATGCTGAAAGCCGAGATACGGTACCTACGGATATGCGCATTCAGCGGTTTTATCAAGACCCCGCACAAGATAATGGACTTGCTGCATTGTACTACCAGTTTGGACGCTATTTAAGTATCTGTAGTACTGCTCCGCACGTGGAAAAGGCATTACCACCGAATTTGCAAGGCTTGTGGGCCCATCAGATCCAAACGCCATGGAATGGGGATTACCATCTCAATATTAATGCGCAGATGAACCATTGGGGGGTGGAAACCGGAAATTTATCGGAGTACCATCGTCCTTTTATTGAGCTGATCAAGCGTATCGCAAAATCGGGTGAAAGTACAGCAAAAGCTTACTACAATGCACCCGGCTGGGTGGTGTATATGATGACCAATATTTGGGGATATTCCGCTCCAGGCGAACAGGCTTCTTGGGGAGCGAGTACGGCATCGGGTTGGCTTTGCAATCACCTGTGGGAACACTATCTTTTTACGCAGGATCGCGAATACCTTGCTGAGATTTATCCCATTTTGAAAGGAGCCGCGGCATTTTATCAGGCTACCCTAGTGCAGGATCCAAAGACGGGCTGGTGGGTGACTTCGCCTTCGGTATCTCCGGAGAATGCGTTTCGCCTAGCGAATGGTAAAACAACAGCGGTTGTGATGGGGCCAACGATCGACAACCAGATTGTGCGCGAGCTTTATGGATCAGTGTTGGAGGCAAGCAAGATTTTAAACCTTCAGGATCCCTTTGTGGTGGAGTTGGAAAGGCAGTTGAAGAACATTCCTCCGCCCGTTGTTGTGAGTGCCTCGGGTCGCGTCATGGAATGGTTGCAGGATTATCCCGAAGTTGAGCCGCAACATCGACATGTTTCACACCTCTATGGGCTATATCCCGCTCAATTCATATCGCCGATATCGACTTCCGAATGGGCAGATGCAGCACGGAAAACCTTGGAAGTACGGGGCGACGAGGGTACAGGTTGGTCTAGAGCATGGAAGATTCTTTTTTGGGCTCGATTGCATGATGGAGACCATGCCTTAGAGATATTAAGACAGCTGTTGAAGCCTGCTTTTGCGGATGATATAGGATACAAGGGCGTGGGAGCCGGAACTTATCCTAATTTATTTTGTGCGCATCCACCCTTCCAAATAGATGGAAATTTTGGCGGATCGGCTGGCATAGCCGAGATGCTCTTGCAGTCGCACGATGGCTACATACATCTGCTGCCGGCGTTGCCAAGCGCTTGGCGCGATGGCGAGGTCAAGGGACTTAAAGCACGTGGTAACTATGTCTTGGATATCAGGTGGCAAGATGGCGTCGTTGTCGATTATCGAATTTCGGGAGCTAAAGGCAAGATGGTGACCGTATTGGTGAATGGCAAGAAGGTCGCAAAAAAAATATAGGGAAAATAGCGAGCTATCGCTATTTTTTCTATATTTTTAGATAAATAAATCAGTTATGAACAGATTGCACTTCCTTATTTTTCTTTTTGTCGGATTTCTATTTCTAGCGTGTAACCCTACTGCCAAGCAGAATGTAGAACAGCAGGATAGCGTGGTTTACCCCAATTTGGTAAAGGTAAAGTTGACAGGAAAGGTTGATTTGCCGGACAGTACCCAAGTGTACATTAACACAGATGAAAACACGATGCAACCGCTGCTTTCTGCACGCGTTTTAAACGGATCCTTCACCTTGTCGGGCGAATTGGATGAACCGAACTTCTACAATGTAGTGATGCAGAAGCAGAAGTTTAAAGTGTATATTGAAAATGGAAAGGATTATCATTTTGAAGGGAATGTGTCGGGAGGAACAATTAAATCGGGCTCTTTCCAAACAAATTCTGTCGCCCAGAACAATTATCAAACGATGGAGAACGTGCTGAAACAGGAGTTGGCAGCTTTGCAGAAAAAATCTGCGGAACTTCGTTTGTCCTTTGATAACCCGAAGACCTATCAGGGGGCTGTAGAACAGTATGAACGGTTATCCAAGCAACGTGACAGTCATCCGGATCAGTTAAGAAAGCGATATCTTGACGACCCGACCGTCGCTGCGGCTTTTAAGATCTATTTGATCAAAGAATCCAAAATAGGAAAAGATAACCATAGTACGTACTATCAGATTTTGACGGGTATGCCCGATAGTTTAAAGCAACTATCGATGTATAAACAAGCGATGAGCAAAGTAGAACAGGTACATGATTTTTTTGCGAAAATGCCCGATTTTCCGGATATCCATCCGCGTAATATCGTTGGTGACAGTCTCAATTTGGCTGATCTACGCGCTGATGGCAGCCTGTTGTTTGTGATCTGGGGGAGCTGGAACAAGGAAGCCAAGGCCGATATACAGCAATTAAAAAATAAGTCGGCCGCACTACACAAATTGGGCGTTCAACCTATTTTCCTTACTTGGGAAAAGGATTTCGACGCTTGGGAGAAAGCCAGTAAAGACCTGTCTTTAGGCAAGCACAATTACAGACTGAATGCAGCCGACCAAGAGTTTATGGTAACGAATTATGCTGTCCGAAAATTGCCGCATTACTTGTTGGTAAATGCTAAGGATTTGAAGCTCATCAATTATGCTTTTACGTATCCTCTTGACGGACAGTTGGAACGAAAATTAAAAGAAGAATTGGCGAAATAGCGTTGTATCCGTTTTTAAGTATTTAATATCTCTTATCTTTGAAATACATTTTTCAGTACGCCGTTTATCGCTTACTTTAGTCTGACCGATTAAAACTTGCTCGGCGTATTATGAGAAAATGTACCTACACATTATGGTATAGCTTTTCCATTTTAACCATCATTTTTGCTAGTTCCTGTAAGCGAGAATCTTATCCGGAGGATGATGTAAAGGAAAGCTATACGGTAGCGGTCAGATTCAAGGAATTTGATCAGGCTATCCGCGAATTCAACACAAGTCAACGTGCGCAGTTGCCGCGACTTACGGGCGCAACTTCCTTGAGCAGCACGAATGCTGTGGAAGAAGGCTATCTCTATTTTTGGTCTTTCAACCAAGGGACGTTGGAGCCCGACATTTACACGGGTAGTGGAGCCACATTGACGTACAACGGGGGGCTGGTTCCGGTTTCCTTCGCAACAGGCTGGAGTTTTGAAAGCTATACACCAGGGTTTGGACTAACCATCACGGGCGCAAACGAAATTGTGCTAAAAATTCCGCTTTCCGGTGTTGCTTATGTAAAAGATTTTGGGTTGGATATCGGCTCATCTGGCACCGGGCCTAAATCTTTTTCTTTATCCTATTCGCAAAATGGGCAGCAATATACCCTGATTTCTGACGAAAACCAGTTTAATAATACGAATACGGCACAGACAAAAAATACATTCGTGTTCTCCTTGCTGGATATCAGCTTAGACCTGCAAAGGGATTTGTTTATTAAACTCACTCCAAAAGCTGGATTTCGTGGCGAAGCAAGCGACTACCGTGAATCCACAGGGGTCACTAAGCTGGATAATATTCGTCTCGTGGGCGGTCGAGGAACAGTACAAAATACGAGCCTGAAAACGTTGCACTACCATGTTTTTGATGCGCTGAGTAAAGATTTAATCCATTCAGGTGTTTATGATTTCTTGGCAAAAAGCTTAGCTGATTTCTCATTATCGCTACCAGCCGGACAATACATCGCTTCTTTCGTCACCAACGAATCCAGCGAATCGCTTATTTTGCCAACATCGACGATATTCTCCTCATTTTATATGGGCAATCGTTTTGCAAACCACGAGGCACAGATTTTCGGTAAGCTGGATACCTTTACTGTGACGGGACATATGGAGCGCGAAATAGCCCTCAAACGTTATTTTAGCGAAATTAAGTTTGAATTTACGGACGATATCGATTTAAGCCATGTTGCTCGTATTGAGATCGGTAGAACCCATAATCCGGAATTTTATGCTCCTTTCAATGTAACGTTGGTCAATCCTATATTAGATCAGTCTGAGATATTGATTGTGCCATCATTCTCCTCTACTAATAAAACTATTGCTTTCAATCAATTTCTGGGTAATGTATTGCAGCCTCTAGCTGTAGGCTATCGTGTGCAGGTTTATGATGAGGCAAATACGCTGTTGCGCAGTTTTGAGGTGAACAGTGCTATTCCGAATAATGTACAATTGCTGTTTCGAGGACGATTACTGGAAGCCGCTGGAGAGACATCTTCTTTTTCAATCGTATTGAAAGATGAATGGGATGGACAGCATATAATTGATTTTTGATAGTAAAGAAGCTGCGGGCGAACAGCACACCTTGTAAAAGGTGTTTTTAAAAAGTGACGTCCTGTTTATCGCCGCCGGGTGGGCAACAAGCAGGACGTCCAATTTTTTAAACTAATTTTTCCAATAGATTGGTCCAACTTACCAAACTACCGATGATTTTATCGAGTTCGGCTGCGGGAACGCGCTCTTGCTCCATGCTATCTCGGTGACGGATGGTAACCGTATTGTCCTCTAGCGTTTGGTAATCGACGGTGATACAGAAAGGTGTTCCGATCGCATCTTGGCGGCGGTAACGTTTTCCGATCGCATCTTTTTCATCGTACTGGATGTTGAAATCGAACTTCAACTTGGCCATGATTTCGCGCGCTTTTTCTGGTAAGCCGTCTTTTTTGGTCAGTGGCAAGATCGCTGCTTTGACCGGTGCAATGGCAGGGTGAAATTTGAGCACGACACGTGAATCTTGTTTTTCATCCGTTGAAAGATCTTCTTCGACGAGCGAGTTAGCTAATACGGTGAGGAACAAACGATCTAATCCGATTGACGTTTCGATAACGTATGGAATATAATTTTGATTGATTTCTGGATCAAAATACTGCATTTTCTTCTTCGAAAATGCTTGATGTTGTTTCAAGTCAAAGTCCGTACGTGAATGTATACCTTCTACTTCTTTAAAACCAAAAGGAAATTCAAACTCGATATCCACAGCAGCGTTGGCATAGTGAGCTAATTTCGCGTGATCGTGGTAGCGGTATTTTGCTGGATCAGATCCTAGGGCTAAATGCCATTTTAGACGAGTTTCCTTCCACTTCGCATACCATTCTAATTCGGATCCAGGACGTACAAAAAATTGCATTTCCATTTGCTCGAATTCTCGCATACGCATGATAAACTGACGGGCGATTACTTCATTGCGAAATGCTTTTCCAATTTGCGCGATCCCGAAAGGAATCTTCATACGGCCTGTTTTTTGTACGTTCAGGAAGTTTACAAAAATACCCTGTGCAGTCTCAGGACGTAAATAAACCTGCTCCGCACCATCGGCCATGGCTCCCATTTGTGTCGCAAACATCAAGTTGAACTGACGTACATCGGTCCAGTTTTTGGTGCCTGATATAGGACAAACGATGTTGTGCTCCTCAATAATAGTTTTTAGAAGCGCCAAGTCGTCTGCATTGAGCGCAGCGTCAAGATCCTGTTGAAGCTGTGCCGCCTTATCTGTTTTTCCGTCTTTTTCGTAGCGATCGATCTTATCTTCTATAAGTTGATCGGCTCGGTAACGTTTTTTGGAGTCTTTATTATCGATCATAGGATCGTTGAATCCATCAACGTGTCCGGAAGCTTTCCAAGTGGTAGGGTGCATGAAAATTGCAGCGTCGATACCCACAATATTTTCATGTAACTGCACCATGGACTTCCACCAGTAGGTCTTCAAATTATTTTTTAATTCGGAGCCCAGTTGTCCGTAATCATAAACGGCACTCAAGCCATCGTATATTTCACTTGAAGGAAACACGAAACCGTATTCCTTGGCGTGTCCTATTATATTTTTAAAAAAATCGTCTGTTTGCTTGCTCATAAGAGGCAAATATAAAAATTAGTAATTAGATATGTGTACCTGACCTCCAGTATTTGGCGACCTATGGTGGTTTGTTTAGCTTTTGTATAAGTCGCGTACCTGCTGACTGGCATTTTTGTTATCCACTTTTTTTATAACATGTGCAATAGTACCTTCTTCATCGATGATGAAGGTCGTGCGCGCAGTGCCCATATATTTTTTGCCGTACATATTTTTCTCTACCCATACCCCATAGTCGTTGACTATTTTTTGGTCTTCATCTGCTAAGAGATTGAAAGGAAGCTCAAATTTGCTGATAAATTTTTGATGCGATTGTTCGCTATCAATGCTAACGCCGATGACTTCAAATCCCTCGTCTACCAAAGATTGGTAATTGTCGCGGAAATTACAGGCTTCCGTTGTACAGCCGGGCGTATTGTCTTTGGGATAGAAATAGAGGATAACCTTTTTTCCAAGAAAAGACGATAAGCTCACTGTTTCTCCTTTTTGGTTTTTCGCTTGGATCGCGGGCGCTTTGTCGCCGACATTTAATTCTGCCATAATAGTTGATTTATCTTTTTTGATCGTACTGCACGATGAAATGTGCAGATCTTTTCTACTGTTTGATGTTGATTATTTCGTAAATGATGCTTCGTAAGTCTTCTCATTATCTTTCCAATCGGTAACGACCAATTTAAATCGGTGGCTACCCTTGCTGAGAGCGGTATCAAAGCGGTGCCATAGGTGTCTGTTTTTAGAGTCGTACTCCATCAGTACCCACTGATCGTCTATATACGCGTTAAAAGACTGTATGCCCGAGAAGTTGTCGCTGATCGTAAAATCGATCTTGGACTGGGCAGCGACGTTCTTACCATTGCTGAAATTTCTAGGTACAATGGTTGGAGCGACAGTATCCACGGCCACATAAAAACGGCCGAAACTGCGCGTATTGACCGTGACCCATCCGTTCTCGAATTTGCCTCCTTCGGATCCGTTTTCCACAGAGGCAATCAGCGCTTTCTGCTGCAAATGTTCGGGAAGATTTGTAGGTTTAATACGTAGTGTAAAGGTGGAGAATAATGGGATAAATCCATTATGTACACGATGCGTCAACGAATAGCCACCTGTAGGCCGCGCAGTATTAGTGTATTCAAAATCTAAGTTGTCATAAAGGACGCCTTTGGGCATCTGTACTTGTATATCATCGCGCTCAAAAGTATTCTCTTTGTCCCATTGGAACAGTTGCAGGCCATGTCGTTTTGCAACGGTTGGGGATGCGTTGACATTGTTTTTAACTTGGAAGTTTAGTTCGCTACAATTTCCTTGCACATCCTTTACTACATATTTCACTTCGTGTAGCTCGTTGTCCGGCAGGTTGATAACACCTCGGTTTTCAAGGATATGGAAAATTTCTATCGGGTTTCCGGGATCTTTGAAGCTCTTTTGCACCTTGGCTTTGCTGCTCTTCCAATATGGATAATCGATATAAGCATGTATAGCGCGAGATGTGTTGAAATCCAACTCTTCAAATAGTACCGTCGAAATCGCTTTGCCGTCAAGAAAAAGCTCAATGGAGTACACGCCGTTTTGGAATCCACCGGCGCGGTGTCTATCGATAGCGCTGATACCGAGTCCGAATTTGCCCGATACCAAAATTGGATTGCCCGCGTTCAAGCCGTAGCGCCCATTTTGTGTGGCACGTGCGGGAAAAGGTCTACGTGGCGTGTGTTCATTAAAAAGCTCGTCATTCAAATCGTAAACAAGGATGCTATTGATGGTAGGGTTAAAGCGGTCGTTGAAACGAAGTCCAAATAACTGTGGATTGAGCGGGTGCTGTGTTTTGCTGTCGCGAATCTCGAAATGTAGGTGTGGCCCAGCCGAACCTCCGGTGTTTCCTGCATGGCCAATAACCTGTCCCTTGCTTAGTTTCACTTGTTCTGGAGCTACGGTAACATCCACATCGAAGCGTTTTTGTTTATATTGTTCTGCGCGGATGATATTCGTTAACGCATCATTGAATCGATCCATATGCAGATACACGGTGGTGTAGCCGTTTGGATGGTCGATGTATACCGAGTTTCCACCTCCGCCTATCTGTACCCTTACACGTGATACAAAACCATCTGCTGCGGCATGAAGGGGAAGCCCAATCCGCTGTTGGGTACGATAATCATCGCCAGCATGAAAGTGTGTGGAGCGGAGCTCCCCAAAGGTGCCAGAAGCATCCATCGGGATATCTAACGGGTTTCTAAAATAGCCCTGAGGATAGGTTCGTGCGGTAATGATCTGATCGTTCTGTGCCCAACCGCTCAAAGCCATACCTAAATAAATCAGTAAAATTCCGTAGTTCTTCATCCGCTTTTCTTGTTTTTTGATAACCTTCTTAATCGCTCTTTTAGGACGGTTAGTTTTACTTAATGTTACAGGTGAACATCGTTTGATCGCCAATCCGTCCCTCAAATTTGTCGCCAATAGCAATAGGGCCAACACCTACAGGTGTTCCCGTGTAAATGAGGTCGCCTTTGCGTAGGGTGATATACTTAGAGATAAACACAATTAATGTTTCAAAATCAAAAATCATATCATGCGTATTGCCTGACTGCACGGTTTCACCATTTTTGAGCATGGAAAACGCGATTTGTTTCATGTCCGGAAAATCTTCCTTGGGTAATAAAGGGCTGATTACGGCAGAGTGGTCGAAAGCCTTGGCCAGTTCCCAAGGAAGCCCTTTTTCCTTATGCTGGGCCTGTATATCTCGTGCAGTGAAATCGATACCAAGACCAATGGCATCGTAATACTTATGTGCGAATTTTGGCGATACATGTTTACCTTCATTACAAATGCGGATCACGACTTCTACCTCGTAATGTACGTCTTTTGAAAACTCGGGATAGTAAAAGTCTTTGTTGTCTTTGAGTATCGCGGTATCAGGTTTCATAAAAATCACAGGTGTCGTTGGCACTGGATTGTTTAATTCCTTCGCGTGGTCTATATAGTTTCTTCCTACTGCAATTACTTTCATTGTTTAATAGCTATGTCATTAGGCCGTTCTTCGTAGCCTGATATTTGTTCTCTGTTATCTATTTGTGAGGCACGATTTGTGAAAATAGTCTCACTTTTGTTGTTTAACAAACTTAATAAAATACAGAGGCATTTACAAGGAACTGCGCACATGCTTTGCTTGCTGGCATATCGGAGAAGATGGCCAGCGGCAGATGGGCTTTATTGTTTGGTGAATTACTATTACATTTATGCAATGAAACATATAGAAGGCGTACTTTTTGATCTTGATGGAACATTAATCGATTCTGAACATTTTTACTTTAGCAGTTGGCAACCAATATTGGCGGCGAATTTTGATTTGACAATAACCTTTGAAGACTGGCTGACGCTTTTTGCTGGGCATACATTGGTGCGAAACATACATTTCTTGAAGCAGAACTGGGGAATAGAGACCACGGAAGAATTTATGTGGAAAGAAACGAGAGCCGCTTATGCGCGCGCGGATATGCGCACGATTTCTTTAATGCCTTTTGCCAAGGAGATTTTGGAGAATTTACGTGCCGCGGGCCAGCGGATTGGTTTGGTAACTTCCAGTTATCAAACAACCGTAGATACGGTGTTGGGACACCACGGCTTGCTGGATTTTTTTGAGTTTTTTGTGACGCGGGAGAAGGTGGTTCATGCGAAGCCAAATCCAGAGCCGTATTTATTGGCTATCGAAAAGATGGAAATCCCGGCGGAAAAATTGGTGGCTGTGGAAGATACCGCTACGGGACTGCGGGCTGCACAAGACGCTGGATTACGCAGTATCGCGGCGTCTCGGTTCGCCGCGGAGCGCGCGAAATTACAGACGGCAACCTATGTCGTAGAAAGTTTGGTTGACGTAGATAAAATTTTGCTGTAATCGTTTTAGCAGATCAAAATAATATAATTATTACTAAATTAGGCACTTTAATTACACCAACGTTATGGATAGAAGATCAGCCATCAAGCAGTTGTTTGTATTGGCAGGAGGGATGATGATTGCCACGTCTTGTTCGACGGATGGCAGTGCATCCATTGCACTCCAGCATATCAAGATGAGTGCATCAGATGAGGCCCTTCTTGCTGAAATCGTCGAAGCGATCATTCCCGAGACGGATAGTCCGGGTGCCAAAACACTCAAATTACATTTATTTGTGATGAAGATGTTGGATGATTGCCACAGCCCCGAAGAGCAGGATCAATTTTTAAAGGGACTGAAGGACGCAAAAAAGCTGTCTGGTAAGCCGGCAGTAGAGGTACTCGCCTATTTGCAGCAGCTGGGCGCGGAAGATGTTTTCGCCAAGATTGCAAAACAACGTACTATTCAGGGCTACCTGAACTCGGAGTATGTGATGAAGAATAAATTGATTTATGAATTGGTTCCAGGACGATATAATGGAGCGGTAAAAGTGAAGGGTTAAGCATGGCAAATCTAAATATTGATTCGGAGAAGGAACGCACCTATGATGCGATCGTTATTGGTTCGGGTATAAGTGGTGGTTGGTCAGCCAAAGAGCTGAGCGAGCGTGGATTAAAGACGTTGGTGCTAGAGCGCGGTCGTGATGTGCAGCATGTGAAAGATTACCCAACGACAAATATGTATCCTTGGGAGTTTGAACATCGAGGTGAGATGCCTTATGCCGTTCAGCAGGAGAATCCTATCGTGAACCGTTGTTATGCCTTTCATGAAGATGCAGCGCATTTTTTTGTGAAAGACAAAGAGCATCCCTATGTTCAAGAGAAACCATTTGATTGGATTCGCGGGTATCAGGTCGGGGGCAAATCACTTTTGTGGGCACGCCAAACGCAGCGTTGGTCAGACTTCGATTTTGAAGGCCCTTTACGTGATGGTTTTGCCGTGGACTGGCCGATTCGCTATGCGGATTTAAAGCCTTGGTATGACTATGTGGAGCGTTTTGCCGGTATTGCCGGCGACCGTGATGGACTGCCGGAGTTGCCCGACGGTGAGTTTCTGCCGAGTTATCCGCTAAATGTAGTTGAAAAGTACTTCAAACAGAAAATTGAAGCTAAATATCCAGCGCGTAAAGTTATTTCAGCACGCTGTGCGCACATCTCCAAGCCTGAACCGATTCATATTCAGCAAGGGCGTACCCAATGTCAAAGCCGTACGCTTTGCCAGCGTGGATGTCCATTTGGTGGATACTTTAGCTCCAATGCTTCCACCTTGCCATGGGCGGCAAAGACCGGAAATATGACTTTACGCCCCGATTCCGTTGTACATTCCATCCTTTATGATGAGCAGAAGGGACGTGCCATTGGGGTGAAGGTCATTGATAGGAACACAAAGGAAGAAATGGACTTCTATGCCAAGTTGATCTTTGTGAATGCAGCAGCAATTAACACCAACTTGATCCTGCTTAACTCGCGCTCCAACCGTTTTCCAAATGGATTGGGTAACGATAGCGAAACCTTGGGTAAGTATGTCGCTTTCCACAATTATAGCGCACGGATGTATGCCGAATATGAAGGGCTATTAGACTTCAAAACCGATGGTCGTAATCCCGCTGGTGGAGGATATATCCCGCGTTTTCGCAATTTGCATAAACAGGAAACAGATTACCTACGAGGTTATGCTGCAGGGTTTGGCGCTTATCGATCGGCAAATTCGGACCGTAGCGGTTTGGGCGAAGATTTAAAAAATTCCCTATTGAACCCAAAACTTGGTAACTGGGGTGTCAGCTCGCATATGATGGGGGAAACGATTCCGAAAGCTTCCAACTACGTGGCGCTAGACACAAAACAGCAGGATGATTGGGGTGTGCCTTTGTTGAAAATCGCTATCGATTATGATGATAATGATGCCAAAATGAAGAAAGACTATCTCGATACCTTGGAAGAGATGTTCGTTGAGGCTGGATTTACGAACATTCGTCGAGACGATCGTTGGCAAGCACCAGGGTTGGATATCCACGAGATGGGTGGCGCGCGTATGGGGAATGACCCGAAAACGTCGGTGCTCAACAAATGGAATCAAATGCATACAGTGCCAAACGTTTTTGTGACGGATGGTGCCAGTATGACCTCGACCTCGACACAGAATCCATCACTCACGTACATGGCTTTCTCTGCAAGGTCTGTAGATTATGCGATCAAGGAAATGAAGAAGGGAAATATCTAAGTAAGAGAACAGCGATTCCTTCTATTGCCAGAAAAGCTCGATCATTGGATCGAGCTTTTTTGTTACGGTATTTTTAGCAAATAGATATTTATCGCAGGGTATATTCGAATGCAAGTTTTGTTATTATTCACTCTAACAGGCTATCTGAAGAGGTTTAACGGGGTGCTAATATCGTTTTAGCATAACTGCTAAAAGGTTTAAAATGAGTAATAAAGTTTGGTAAATGCTTTTTTGTTCGGAAGTAAATGTGTTAATTAGTGTTAACGTTATACTGATTTAAACCTGTTTGTCTTTTTCCTGCCTGTTCAAGGTATGTCTATTGACGAACGCCCAATTAGTAAATCGTAAGCTAAACTACATTGTATAAACATTAATTTTATGCGGAACATTGACAAATTAAAGCCGTCCAAGGGAAAACTATGGGTTCTCTCTTTGGCCGTATTGGCGACCAGCTATGGTCATGTTCAAGCCAATGCTAAATCAATCAACATGAAGCCTTCCTTAAGTCTTGTCAAACAGCAAACTGTTCGCGGACGTGTTACGGATGCAACAACCGGAAAGCCGATTGCGGGTGTGACCGTTGCGGTGAAGGGCACTGATGTTGCTACACAAACTGACGAACAGGGGAATTACAGCTTGCAAGCAAGTGTTGGACAAATGGTGACAACCTCGTTTGTAGGTTATCAAACGCTGGAATTGCCCGTGGGTACGGGAGACCTAAACTTTCCATTGACTTCCAACAGTGAACTGCTGGATGACGTTGTCGTCGTGGGTTATGGAACCATGCGTAAATCGGATGTAACCGGTTCCATTTCTATGGTGAAGGGACAGGATATGATCAAGAATCAAAGCTTTAGTGCTTTGGACAACCTACGCGGACAGGCTGCTGGTGTGAATGTATATTCCAACTCTAGCCAGCCCGGTGCGTATGCAAACCGCGTAGTAATCCGTGGTACGGCTTCGATCAACTCTTCTTCCAGCCCGCTTTATGTAGTGGATGGCGTGGTGATGGAAAATTTTCACCTAGTAAATCCGAATGATATCGAGCGTATGGAAGTATTGAAAGACGCTTCATCTGCGGCCATCTATGGTGCTCGCGGTGCGAATGGCGTCATCCTTGTGACGACAAAGCGGGGGAATAAAGACGGCACGAGATCTATTAGCTACCAAGGATCGGCCAGTGTGAGTTCTCCACAACGCTATATGGATCTCTTGAATGCAGAAGAGTGGGTACAAGCATTTATGATAGGTTTGGAAAATGAAAACCGTTATATGCCTGATAAATACAATTGGTCTTTGGATCGTAAAGATTGGTTTAATGATCCAAACTATTTCGATTCCAATGGTAATCCATTGTATAATACCGATTGGCAAAGGGAAGCAACTCGCACTGTTGTTTCTCAAAATCATCAGCTTAATATCCAACAAGGTGATGAAAAATCTTCTGTGGGTGCTTTCATTAATTATACCGATCAGCAAGGGGTCGTGAATAACACCTACAACAAGCGTGTGAACGGTAAATTGGCTTACGATTCGAAAGTGAAAGATTGGCTTTCTACAAGTATAAACTTAACGGCGAACCATACTTACGGCCGTTTTACACCAGAAGATGGCGGTGGGCAAGAGGCACGTCGTACGATGATCGAGATGTTGCCTTGGTTGCCGGTTTATCAGCCAGACGGACAATATAGTTTTTCTGGTTCATCAACAGTCAATGGTGTTCTAGGCTTCGAAGGGATGTCCAATCCAGTTGCTATCTTAGATCTACAAGAAAGAATGCGCGCCAATACGCAAATTTTTGGTAATGCAGCGTTGACTTTCCATTTGGCTGATGGCCTAGATTTGAAAACCCAATATGGTGTAGATAAGCAAAGGAGACAGTACCGTGGCTATTCTTCCGTATTGCTACACAATATTTCTCGTCCAAACGGTTGGGCACAGATTGAAAACGAAGATATCTTCTACTGGCAACAAGAAACCTATTTGAGCTACAATAAGCAATTTAACAATCATCGTATTAATGCGGTAGCTGGTTTATCTTGGCAAGGGCGGGAGCGCGAATTTAGTATGAATCGTACAGAAGGCTTTACTAACGATTTCTTTAAATGGAATAATATGGCGGCTGGTTCTTTACCGCAGGCACCACAATCTGCTTACGAACGTTGGGGTATGAATTCTTACTTTATGCGTGCTGCCTACACATTAAATGATAAATATTCGGCTACGGTTACAGGTCGTTATGATGGTTCGTCTCGCTTCGGTGCGAATAACAAGTTCGGCTTCTTCCCATCTATGGGTTTGGCTTGGGTCGCATCTAAGGAATCATTCTTAGCAGATGTCTCTTGGTTAAACAATCTGAAATTACGCAGTAGCATTGGTATCACCGGTAACTCCGAAATTGCACCTTATCAATCCATTGGTAGAGCCATTAACAATACGCAACTGTTAGGCGGTACGCGTGTGTCAACATCTTACTTAGGTAATTTACGTAATGACGACTTGAAGTGGGAGAAAACAACAACGATCGATGGTGGTTTCGAATTAGCGTTGTTTCAAAATCGTTTGAACTTTGATATCTCCTACTACAATCGGAGAACGACAGATTTGCTTTTGCAAGCGCCACTTCCAAATGCATCTGGATTTGAGTTCGTAACACAGAATATTGGTGCGGTAAACAACAAAGGATTTGATATTATGATCAGCGGAGCACCCATTCGTAATGAAAATTTCCAATGGACATCTACGATCAATATGAACTACAACCAGAATCGTGTCGTTCAATTGGCAAACAATAACGCAGATATTCTTCAAAATAGCTTTGTATCTGGTCCAAACAGTGTTATTCGTGTTGGAGAAAACTTAAATAGTTTCTATGGATACCGTCGCGAGGGTATATATACCGAGGCAGATTTTGAGAATGGCGACATTACCAGGGAACAAATAGGTAGACCAAAGCGCTCGGCAAATCAGGAAATCTTGGGTAAAGGGATTCCAGATTGGTCAGGAAGTTTTATCAATACATTCAACTATAAGAATTTTGATATGACGGTTGATATGCAGGTTGTCTATGGTGTCGAGACTTTACAACAATTCTATCACTCTACTTACGATCGTTTTGGTATCACCAATGGTTTGAGCGAAATTTTGACGGATGCTTATAGTCCATCGAATCCAAACACAATGCAACAAGCTATTTTCTTGACTAATGGTGGTCACGCTGGTCAGGATACGCGTATCGATTCTTCTTGGATCGTGGATGGTTCATTCCTACGTTTTAACCTGATTCAGCTAGGTTATTCGTTCGACTCATCATGGGCAGAACGTTTGGGTATCTCTGGATTGCGTGTTTATGCTAGTGCGAATAACCCATGGTTAATCACTTCCAAAGACTTTAAAGGATATGATCCTGAAAGTACGTCTACCGGTGATGGAAATAAATTCGGTCAAAATGTGACGTTCTTCTCTTATCCGCGAGCAAAGACATTCACTTTCGGTTTGAATCTAACGTTGTAATTAACCATTTAATACTTAAGACAGATGAATTTTAAATATATCATATTAGGACTTAGTTTATCAACTACGTTGTGCATGAGTTCCTGTAAAGATTTTTTAGACGAAAATCCAAGAACTGACGTTGGTGAAGCCGACTACTACAAAACGCAGGGGCAAGCGCAAGAAAACGTCAATATGTTGTACCGTTTGGGTGCACCAACTTTTTATGGAAATGCTAACGGTGCATACCAAGGGCCGTTTGCATCAATTCCAGTCATGTTGACGGGCTATTTTGAAAATAGCTATGAAGGGCAAGAGCAGATCAATCAGTATTCTCGTTTGCTAACAAGACAGCAAAATACGCGCATCGTTTCAAACAGAATAAATGAAATTTGGCGTACTGCTTTTCAAGCTATTAATATAGCCAATAGTGCGATCAAGAATATTCCTAACATCGCAATGCCTGATGATGCGAAAGCGACATTAATTGGGGAGGCTAAATTCTTCCGGGCTTTCAACTACTTTTTTATGGTAAAAATGTTTGGGGGTTTACCTTTGTCTACTGATCAGTACGCAAGCTTAGATCAAGATTTCTTTTTGCCGCGCAGCTCCCCGGAAGAAGTTTATGAAGTAATTGAGTCCGATTTAATTGCTGCGGTGGAAACCTTGCCTGCAGGAATCTTTAATAGTAGTGGACGTCGTGTGAACAAAAATGTAGCGGCAATGGCTTTGGCTAATGTATACCTGCAGCAAAACAAATTTGACGAAGCAGTACCTTACATTGATATTGTCCTTCAGTCGGGTCACACATTAACCCCGAATACCGACCTAGCGGAAAATAGTGCCTTTAATAAATTGCGTACTTCGGATCTATTGGACGAAACCATATATGCTATGGAGTTTGATGCGGTGATTAATCCTGGTGGCTCATGGCCAACGTATGGTTTTACAGCCTCAGCTAACGCTATCTTCGATAAGTATACAATCTTTGAGCGTGTTTACGGTCCAACCAATCGTTTTTTGAATATATATGAAGAAGATGATTTGCGTATTAAGCCTAATCAGTACTACCATTGGTCGTATACTAATCCACAGAATGACAAAACGTGGAATGGGGGTACTGTTGCGGGGGTATGGGCATTTGTAGAAGAAGAAGCATTATTAAATACCGGTCGTTCGACGAAAGATCGTAATATTTATCGTTATGCGGAAGCTTTGTTGATCGCGGCGGAAGTAAAAGCTAGAGCAACTGGAGTTGCAACTGCAGCAGGCCATTTGGCTGAAGTGAGAGCGCGCGCGAGCACAACAGGTGAAACGGTAGCACAGATCACCGCGCAATTGCAAGGCTTGTCGGTGGATCAATTCGTACAAGAAGTGTGGAAAGAACGCCTACGCGAACTGCCGTTGGAATTTAAAATGTGGGACGATTGTTTGCGGACCGGCATGTTCCCAAATATTTCAGCAACGGTAAAAGGACAGGTTACTTTTCAAACATTAGTTGGCGCGTCAAATGGTTCTGGGGCAATTTTTAAACCAACCGATCTGGTATACCCAATTTCTATGGATGAATTACAGCGTAATCCGAAACTTACCCAAAACGAAGGTTATCAAGCGCCTTAGATCGATTACTAGCTGGATATTTAAAATACCCAATATTTTTTCTTCATAGTAAGAAAAAGAAACCAAGACGCAGCAATCTCCTATCATGGTAACATGTAGATTGCTGCGTCTTCCTTTTTGCGATGAGGTATGCTTAGATAGCTAATTTTTTGTGTTGCCAACGACTTAATATATAAACTTGTTAGCTTGCCGCGGGCATAAAGCAGGAGCATCGCTGTTATTTTCGGCAGTAAGAGTAAGCGCTAAATTGAGGTGGACGATGGGGTATAGTATATCAGGGCATGACTTACTTGTTTTGTTTTAAGAACACAAGTCGTCTTCAATTCTGTTTGGCTACAGCTATCTAGATATTGTGAAAACGATAAAGGCTCCGTTTTTTGCGGAGCCTTTTATATTTTATACAAAAAATATTAGTTAAATCTCAATAGCAACTTCCATCTTGAAATCGTCGTCTTTTAAATGAACGATTTCCATAGCTTTCTCGTAGTTGGTTGATTTTTTCGAGAAAAAGTCGTGTTGTGTTGTTTCGGTATTCAAGCCGTTCAACACAATAGGGTTAACCTGCTTTACTTCAAAGATTGGGTCAAAGCCTAGGTTCATCAAGGCTTTGTTTCCATTGTAACGCACATATTCTTTTACTTCAGCAGTCAAACCAACAACTGTATATAGCTCTTCGGTGTATTTCAATTCATTTTCGTAAAGATCGTTCAACAGGTTTAAGAAACGAGCTTTCACTTCCTCTTTATTTGGTAGGCGGCTGTATACCTCTTGAGCGATCAAGCCAACGAATACTCCGTGGATAGACTCATCCGCAACGATTTTCTTGATGATATCTGCCGAAGCCACCATTTGTCCCTGTCCGCATAACCATAATGGCAGGAAGAAGCCCGAATAGAATAGGAAAGACTCCAATAATACCGATCCGGCTAAGGCCATGAACAGTTCTTCGTCGGTTACGCTCTCTTTATCGATTGCGCGGTAGTATTTGTCAATGGTCGCCGCCTTGTATTGCAAGAATTTGTTTTCCTTTACCCAGCCAAATACATCGTTGATCTCGTTGGTGGTGGATACGGTAGTAAAGATCGTGGAATATGATTTTGCGTGGATAGCTTCCATCATACACATATACGATAACACCGCCTTATTCTGTAGAGAACTGATATGATCGATGATTTTTGGCATTCCCGTATGGCTTTGTAGCGTATCCAATAGGGTTAAACCTCCCAATGCCTTTTTGTAGCATTCTTTCATGTCCCAGCTTAAGCCTTTCCAGCTGTCAATATCTTTGGATGGTATATATTCGGTATCGATCCAAAATTGTTTGATATTCTGTTCCCAGAACATCAGAACGTAATCGTTATCTGGTGTATTCCAGTTTACGGCGGTAAATTGTTTGCTCATGCTTATTCGTTTTTTGGAGTCGCACAACACTTGTTCTCGGGGAAGAAACGGAAGGAGAAACGTAGATAATTGCTGTTATCGGTTTCTCCTTCTCGTGTGTTACCTTCGTAACGTTTATGCTTGACGTTATTCGTTTACTATTTCGTTTTTATGCCTATGTTCTATGCTGAACAAGAAATACATTCTTCTACGGTAGATTTCCGTGTACGAGTGTAGTACAATGATTTCAATCCTATTTTGTGCGCATAAATGTAATATTTAGCTAAATCACGTGTAGAATCTTTGGAATTGGTATGCAGGATGGTGGATACCCCTTGATCAATGTGACGCTGTATTACGGAAATCAATTTCAATACTTTAAACTGATCCATATCGTAAGCCGACTTGAAGTAGAAGTAGTTGTCGTTCGTCAAATAAGGCATTGGATAATAGGTTGTACTATCACCATATTCGCGTACTTCAATAATATCCACGACAGGCATAACAGAAGCCGTAGCATTCATGATGTAGGATGTGGACTGATTTGGCGCAATGGCTAAACGGTAAGCATGGTAAATACCGTGCTCTTTAATCTGTGCTTTCAGGTTTTCCCAGTCTTGGCTTGTCGGGATGTTGATACCTTCAAAAAGTTCTTTTACCTTATCGGTCGTTGGTTGGTATTCACGTTCTGTATAACGATCAAAATATGAACCGTCTGCGTAGGCAGATTTTTCAAAGCCTGTGAACGTTTTGCCTCTTTCTTTGGCAATTTCCATAGATGCTTCTAGCGAATAGTAATTCATCATCATGAAGAAGGTGTTGGCAAAATCCAATGCCTCTGTAGATTCATACATGATGAAGCTTTTCGCTAAGAAACCGTGTAGGTTCATAGCCCCAAGACCAACCGAGTGTAGCTCCCTGTTTGCTTTTGCAATGGAGGGTACCATATCGATGTTGGTCACGTCTGTTACCACGGTCAAGGTTCGCATCGCCGTTTTTACAGTCTCTTTGATGCGTTTGTTGTCCATCACTGTAGCGATATTCAACGAACCCAAATTACAGGAAATACCGTAACGGATGGTGTCTTCCTGCCCATAAATATTGATGTCCGATACTTCAGAAACCTGCATGATTTCGGTACACAGATTGGAGAATTTCACTTTACCCAAACCATTCAAGGCATGTGCCTTGTTGGTGTTTTCTTTGAAAAAGATGTATGGATAGCCCGATTCTTTTTGCGTTTGTGCAATACGAACCAATAGGTGGCGTGCGTTGATTCTCTTTTTCTTGACATTCGGATTGGTGATCAATTCATCGTACATCTTGTCCATATCCAATTCATCCAGATATTGACCATATTCTTGCATAACCGTGTGTGGGTAGATGAGGTAACAAGCCTCGTCTTTTTCCGCAAGTTCCATAAACTTATCGGGCACGATGATACCGATGGAAAGAGACTTAATGCGCACTTTCTCATCGACATTGATTTTTTTACAATCCAAAAATTCTTCGATATCTGAATGGAAGATATTAAGGTATACGGCACCGGCACCAGGGCGTTGGCCCAATTGATTGGCATACGAGAAGGTATCCTCCATGATCTTCATGATCGGAAGAACTCCGCCCGCGCGGCCTTCTACACCTTTGATCGCTTCGCCGCGAGCACGTATTTTAGAAATATTGAACGATACACCTCCCCCGATAGAAGAAAGCTTCATGGCAGAATCTACAGCATATCCAATACCGTTAAGGTTGTCACCAATCTCATCTAAAAAGCAAGATACCAACTCTCCAGAACGTTTCTTACCAGCGTTCAAGAATGTCGGGGTAGCAGGTTGATATTCTTGATTGATCATGATCTCGGCGTACTCGATAGCTTTTTGTACACCTTCTTTACGTGCTAGGAAAAGAGCAACCGCCACCACACGGTCTTCGTAGCGTTCTAAGAATTTTTCTCCAGAGTCATCACGCAAGGCGTAACTTTGGAAAAATTTAAAAGCCGCCATAAAGGATTGGAAACGGAATTTTTTCGCGTGAACGAAGTTAAACACCTTTTCAATCTCTTCGAATGTAAAGGACTCGTAGAAATTGATGTAATAGTTGTTTTCTATTAAATAGTCGATCTTTTCTTTTAGCGTGTAAAAGAAAACCGTGTTTTTATTCACGTATTCCAGGAAATAGGCGCGCACAGCTTCTTTGTCTTTATGTAAGCTGTACTCGTCATCATGCTTAATCATGATTTCATTGTTAAGCAATATCCAATTTTTGGCTACCTCGTTTGCTATCATTGTATTGGTGTTTAATAATGTCAATAAATTGATTGATGTCCTCCATGGTTCCCGAAAGTTCGAATTTCATGGCCAATGGTACGTCGTAATCTTCAGAAATCTTGTCTGCAGCAAGTCCGAAGTTCTTGCCCCAATTTCTATTTCCGCTAGACGTTACCGAAAAAATCTTGCTGGCATAGCTATCCATAAACGATTGCGTTTTGTCAGGTACACAGCCTAGCTTGGTTGTAAAGGTTACCAAGTGTCCTGCTTCCCGCACATTGAGGTCTTCCTCAATTTTGTGGGCCTGCCAACCAGTGATTTGAATCACCTTGTTGATAAAACGTTGTACGTTTCCAGTTTTTGAATCGTAATATAAATGGACCATTGCTCGCTCGATTTTCGGTGTCGGGATAAAGGACTTTTATAAGGCGATTTGCGCCAGTTCTTCAGGTTTAAACCCGATGATACGTTGTTGTACTTCCTCATTGTCCAACACAAGCACGGTTGGTACTGTTCTGATACGGAATTTTGCTGCCAAATCAGGTTGGTCAAAAGGATTTATTGTTTCGTATGTGATACCTTTGTTATCTAAGTAAGCTGACACTTGTGCGCATGGAGCACAGTCATTTTTTTCGAATTTAATGATTCTTGCCATGTTGTTGTTAAGTTTATGTGTCGGATGTCCGTACGACAGCCTAGAAGTTTAAAACACGAGACTCGAAAGCAGACTTGCATTTAGAGTGAAACAAATATCCAACATTTTACTTGGGCTCGTTAACGATACTTTTCCACATGTCTGTGAAAAGGAAGGAATAAATGCGGTTCCCTGCTTGTTTTTTCTTATAAAATGCTGGTATACAGTTTCTGCAAAGAATGTTGAAAACTTTAAAACAGAAATTATTGGCAAAATTCCCTGTAAAATATACCGTATTTTTAACAAACCTTTCAAGTATAAAACCGCCGTTTTTTTGACTTAACTTTAACGGTATTTGCGGAGCCTTTACGTACTTTACTCCGTTTGATAACAATTGTGTTAACATCAAAGTGCTCCCATAATTATTTTCTAACTTGCCTCGAAATCCAAATACTATGAAGCGTATATGTTCCCTACTATTTATTTCTTTCTGCTCCTATGTGTATGCACAGGAGAATATCACCTATCAAAAGCCGTCGACAGAGATTTTGGAGCTCGCAGATTACCAGCGACCACCGGCGGTGACGATTAGTCCGGATGAGCGTTGGATCGTGTTCTCTTACCGAGCAACCTATAAGAGTTTGGATGAGTTGAATGCGCCAGAGGTACGGTTGGGTGGACTGCGGGTGAATCCGCAAACTAATATGGCGAGTGCGACGAGTTACTTGAACAATATAAAAATCAAGAAGTTTGACGGTTCCGAAGAAGTGCAGGTGCAGGGTCTTCCTACCGATGCGCGGATAGCGCATATGCTGTTCTCGCCGGACTCTAAAAACGTAGCCTTTACACACACTACGGCTACTGGTGTGGAGTTGTGGGTTTTGGATCTGCTCACCGCACAAGCACGACGATTAACCGAAGGTGTGCTGAATGCAAGCTTGGGGAGCCCTATTCAATGGTATAAGGATGGAAGACGATTGCTGATAAGTACGCTGCCCACAAACCGTGCTGCCTGGATAGATAGCAGTAAGGATCTACCTAAAGGTCCTATTGTTTCCACTAGTGGAGGCCAAGTGTCGCAGTTGCGCACCTACCAAGATTTGTTGAAAACCCCGCAAGATGAAAGCAATTTCGAAACATTGACCCAATCGGCGTTATATGCCGTCGATCTTGAAGGTAAGCAAACTAAAGTGCGGGATGCGGAGATCTACAGCCAACGTTCTTTTTCACCGGATGGAAAATACTTATTGCTTACGACGGTGAAACGGCCTTTTTCTTATGTTGTGCCTTATTACAACTTTCCACAACAGACCATTGTATTTGATGTGGAAACGAAACAGACGGTTAAAACCGTTAATGAAACGCCGTTGGTCGAGGTGTTGCCTAAGGGATTTTCATCTACTCGCACAGGGAAGAGAAGTTTAAACTGGCGGAGCGATAAGCCATCATCGTTAGTATATGTGGAAGCATTGGATGGAGGTGATGCGGCAAAGAAAGTGGAATATAGAGACGAAATCTTTTCTTGGGACGCGCCATTTACCGATGCCGCCACATCATTGATTAAACTCGCCGATCGGTATGCCGGCATTTTGTGGGGCGATGATAACCATGCCTTGGTTTATACGCAATGGTACGATACGCGGAATGAAACAACGCTATTATTGAACCCGACGACTAAGGCGTCTAAGATCATTTCTACGCGAAATTCGCAGGATGTATATAGTGATCCGGGAAATGTCTATACAACCAAGAATCAATGGGGGGCTTATGTGATGTTTGTTGCGAATAATAAAAGCTATTGGGTAGGAGACGGCTATACCAAGGAGGGGCAGTTCCCGTTTGTCGATGAATTGGATCTGGCCTCGCTCAAGAAGAAGCGTCTTTATACGTCGAAGCTGGAAGGAAAAAAAGAAAGTATAAGCCGAATTCTGGATGTGAAGAAAGGAGACATCTTGGTTTCTATACAATCCCCAACAGATTACCCGAATTACTATGTGCGCAGCATACGCAGCGGAAAGATCTCTGCGCTAACACAATTGGAAAATCCATTTAAATCCTTGGCCGGCGTTCAAAAAGAAGTGATCCACTACAAACGGAAGGATGGTGTGGATCTTTCAGGAACACTGTACCTACCCGCAGGTTACGATAAAAATAAGAAGGAGAAATTGCCTTTGTTGATTTGGGCCTACCCAACGGAGTATAAGGATAAGAACACGGCTGGACAAAGTACGGCCAATCCATACACCTTTACGTACCCTTCCTACGGATCATTTGTGTATTGGGTTAATAAAGGTTATGCTGTGCTAGACGATGCCGCTTTCCCGATCATTGGCGAAGGGAATGAAGAACCTAACGACACCTTTATTGAGCAACTCGTTGCCAATGGAGAAGCTGCAATCGATGCGGTGGATAAGTTGGGGTATATTGATCGTAGCAAGGTTGGAGTTGGTGGACATTCATACGGTGCATTTATGACAGCTAACCTATTGACGCATTCTAATTTATTTGCTGTGGGTATAGCACGCTCCGGCGCTTACAACCGTACATTGACACCATTCGGTTTTCAACGGGAGCAGCGCAACTATTGGGATGTACCGGAAGTATATAATAATATGTCGCCGTTCATGCATGCTGATAAGATGAAAACACCGATGTTGTTGATTCATGGTGCTGCCGATAACAATCCGGGTACTTTCACCCTACAAACGGAACGTTACTTCCAAGCGCTCAAGAACCTCGGGGCACCCGTGCGGATGGTGCTTCTCCCATTTGAAGCGCATGGCTACACATCGGAAGCGAATATCCTACATACCTTATGGGAGCAGGATCAGTTTTTAGAAAAATATCTGAAAAATAAATAGACCCTAGACATCTAAAAAAACGGGCTCTGTTATTCGCAAAGCCCGTTTTTTTTAACCTTTTTTTATTTGCCGGCTTTCACCTGAAAAGGAATAGCATGCTCGCCCCAAGTTAGCGTCACGATGCCTGTAGGGGCAGCGGTGATGGTAAATTGTTCTTGACTAGCGCTTGCGGCGGCATTAGAAACATCCACGCGTAACGCATCTTGGCTTTCGTCATACTTTGTTCCCCACTGGTTCCACACCTTATTGAAAATAAGCGTTGTTTGCTGTTCACCAGGAATGCTGTATAGACTGTATTTGCCAGCCACTAGCGCTTTACCTTCTATCGTGACATTCTTGTCAAAGGCAATAGTCGTCGCTTCGTTAGCGCCTGTACGCCATACTTTCCCTACGGGTGCAATATCTACCCCTAGCTGTCTGCCTTTTAAAGAGGGTTTACTATACTGTATCGCTATCTGGATACCGTCCTGCGTCGTTATCTTAACACTGTCGGGCGGGCTTGCTCTTTTGCTTTTATCTGTTTGCCCAAAACTGACGAAAGTTATCATCGTCAGAAAAAATAAAATACTTGCTGCTTTCATATGCTTACTATTTACGTTTACGAGATTAAACAATTGCCGTTTCACATTGTTTGGCGTTAATTAACTTTAAAATGTGTTAAATTTTAGGGCATAAATCCATTGGCTGAGATTTCCTCGTATATTCGTGTATATTTGGCTAAATACCGCTATATGAAAACTTGGAAATATTTGCTTTTGTTAATATGCCTTGGCCTCGTGGTGGGCTGTAAAAAGGAGGTGGAACCAACTCCCGAACCTCCCGAACCCGAGGATACGAAGGAACAATTGATACGTGATAGTATTTATTACTACTACAATCAACAATCACTGTGGACAGAATATGTGCCCGATAACACCGTCCTTAGAACCTTTACAGCGGCCTATAGTAGCAATGAGGATGTGCTGAGCGCATTAAAAGCACTTACGCCCTTTTACGCCGGTTATAACGGAAGTATAGACCGGTTTTCGTTTATCCAAGATAATGGTTCGGGGAGTCAACAGCGAAGCAGCAATGGATTACGCATGGATACCAATGATGGCTATGGTATGTATTTTGGATGGCGCATTATTTCGGAGACCTTGGCTGCTCCTGTGCTCTACTTTGTAGAGGGAGGGTCGCCAGCCCAGAAAGCGGGTATTACGCGCGGCTCTATGCTTTTAGCTATCAACGATGATACAGACGTTACGGCAGCTTACAGCTGTAACCAAAGTGGAAGCTGTTTTGTGGAGACGGCGGCATTTAATAATTTTCAAACGAAGCTAAATACGGCCATCGCCGCGAACAGTTTACGTTTGAAAATGCGCACTGTAAACGATGTGGATAAAGATTACACATTGAGCTACGAGACCTACAACATAAATCCTATTTTGGCAGATACTATCTACAACTATTCCACAAAAATAGGATATTTTGCCTTTTCTTCGTTTGAAGAGGTGACGGGTAACAACCAAACTTACCAAGATTTCGAACGTATATTTCGGGAATTTGCTACTGCAGGAGTTCAAGAGCTTATTGTTGATATGCGCTACAACACGGGCGGATACGTAAGTACAGCGCGCTACTTGGCGAATAAGATTGTGGGGCCGTCTGCATCGGGTAAACCTATGTTTACTTATCAAGTAAATGCCAACTTTCAACCCTATACCGAAAGAGCCTCAAACGGGTATGATTTTACACCGGTGAATTTCGGTCAGAACAGCAATCCGGAATATCAAAAAGTTTACTTTTTGGTTACCGAGGAAACGGCCTCCGCGTCAGAGCTGTTGATCAACGTACTGAAGCCATACATGGATGTTGTGCTTATCGCAGAGACGAATCGTACCTATGGTAAGCCTGTCGGCTTCTTCGAGCAGGAGATTATGTCAACTATCTCCTTATGGGCAACTTCGTTCAAGACGCTTAATAGCGAAGGTGCTACAGATTATTGGGATGGCTTAACAGTGAACGTATCTAATGTGCCGGATAACATATCGAAGAACTTTGCAGACCCGACAGAAAGTATGATTGCGCGAGCAATCAGCCTTTCAGGAGCCACCTCGACGAATGTAAATCGCTCGTCGATTTCACGGAACAGCGGCTCTTCGACGTCTTCGGCGGGACGGAAACTGGGAGTTATCAACAAGCCTATAGAAAAGAATTTGTTGAAGAAGAAAGAGTAATTCTGTACAACAGGATATAAAAAAGGGTCGAAAGTTTATCAGCTTTCGACCCTTTTTATGTAGAGATCTGTATGTTACACCAAATACTCGAAAAGTGTCTGGTCCTTATTGATTTCGATAAAGTCGAATTTATAAGCTTTTAATCTTTCGATAAAGCTGGTATAATCTTTCGGGTCATTGAGCTCGATACCAATCAAAGCGGGGCCACGTTCTCGTTCTGTTTTTTTGATGTATTCAAATCTTGTGATATCATCTTTAGGTCCGAGGACTTCCGTAACCAGTAACCTTAGGGCGCCAGGACGTTGCGGGAAGCGAACGATAAAATAGTGTTTAAAGCCTTCGTACAAGAGCGACATTTCCTTGATCTCACTCATACGGTCGATGTCATTGTTTCCACCGGAGACGATACACACCACCTTTTTTCCTTTTATCTCTTCCTTATGAAACTCCAAGGCCGCAATGGATAATGCTCCGGCCGGCTCAGCCACAATTGCATCTTTGTTGTACAGTTGAAGGATGGTTGTGCAAATCTTTCCTTCGGGGATAGGTTTTACGCTATCCAACAATTGGCTACTGATTTGGTAGGTCTGTGATCCTACCTTCTTTACCGCAGCGCCATCCACGAATTTGTTGATTTGATCCAACTCAATAGGACCTTGGTTTTCCAAAGCGGCCAGCATGGAAGGCGCCCCTTCCGGTTCTACGCCATAAAGCTTGACTGCTGGCGCATGTTTTTTCATGTGATAGCTCACGCCTGATGATAGACCACCACCGCCGATAGGGATGAAGATCGCATCTAAGTCGGGTAGATCTTCTAAAATCTCGACGGCTACCGTTCCTTGGCCTTCGATGACTTTCAGGTCATCGAAAGGTGGGATAAAGGTCATGCCGTGCTCTTTAGTATAGTCTAAAGCTGCTTTTTGGCAATCGTCAAACGTATCGCCGGTTAACACGATTTCGATTTGGCCATTTCCCCACATCTCCGTTTGCGTTATTTTTTGACGTGGCGTAGGACCGGGCATGAAGATCACGCCTTTAATACCCAGTTTTTTACAAGACAAGGCAACGCCCTGTGCATGGTTGCCAGCGCTGGCGCAGGTGACACCTTTATTTCGCTCTTCTTCAGAAAGGCTGACAATTTTGTTATAGGCTCCGCGAAGCTTGTACGAACGTACGACTTGTAGGTCTTCTCTTTTCAGATACACCTCTGCTCCATATTTCTCGGAAAGATGTAAATTATATTGCAAAGGCGTACGGTTGACAACATCTTTGATGCGTTCTGCCGCCTGTTGCGAGTCTAGAGAAAGGGTTGATAAATCCATAGCGGATAGAAAGTCAAAGGTCAAAAATAAAAAAGTCAAAAACGTTTACCGATTAGGAAGTCCTTACCGATATTGTTTTCGTGCTTTTGCTTCATATGAAATTATAAAAAGAGCTACCCCGTAGCTCTTTTTATAATTTTTGTTTAGGATTGCATTAATGCTTTAAGATCGTCATCACAAAGATCTTTCTTGGCATCGGCAACGACCAAAAATTTCTCGTACGTTACCGCAAGTTCGTCTTTATCTAATTGATAACCTAAACGCTCTAAGTGATGCTTTAAGGCGTGGCGACCAGAACGAGCTGTTAAGATAATACCCGCTTCATCCAAGCCTACATCTTCCGGACGGATAATCTCATAGTTTTCGCGATGCTTTAAGAAACCATCCTGATGGATTCCCGAGCTGTGCGCGAAGGCATTTTTTCCAACAATTGCCTTATTTGGTTGCACAGGCATACGCATCATGGAGCTTACCTTTTGGGAGATTGCCGTGAACAGCCTACTGTTAATATTGGACGTTAATCCGGGAAACTGCTGCTGATGTACTTTCAAGATCATAGCAACTTCCTCCAAGGAAGTGTTTCCGGCACGTTCGCCGATACCGTTTATCGTACACTCTACCTGACGGGCACCATTCTGCACAGCAGCAATAGAGTTTGCTGTTGCCAAGCCCAAATCATTGTGACAGTGTGCCGAAATAATGGCCTGATCAATATTGCTGACATGCTCTTTCAAGTAGTTGATTTTTGCACCATATTGATCCGGTAGGCAATAGCCATTGGTGTCCGGAATATTGACAACGGTTGCACCGGCGGCGATAACGGCTTCCACCATCTGTGCTAGGTAAGCGAGATCAGCACGACCGGCGTCTTCCGCATAAAATTCTACGTCTTCCACATAGGATTTGGCATGTTTCACCGCGGCAACCGCACGTGCTAAAATATCCTCCCGTGTAGAGTTGAATTTATATTTGATGTGCATATCGGACGCACCAATACCGGTGTGAATACGTGGGCGTTTTGCAAATTTGAGCGCTTCGGCAGCAACATCAATATCGTTATTGTTTGCTCTTGTCAGCGCGCATATAATGACGTTGTCTACGGCTTTGGAAAGTTCTACGACCGATTGAAAGTCTCCCGGGCTCGATACTGGGAAACCTGCCTCGATAATATCTACACCCAGTGATTCCAGATCTTTTGCAATTTCGATTTTCTCCGGTGTTGTTAACTGACATCCTGGTACTTGCTCGCCATCGCGAAGCGTGGTGTCGAAAATATATAAGTGATTCGGATCGTGTAGCATAACTGTTAAATTAAAAAGTTAAAATTAAAAAGTCAAAAACCTGTGCTGTGTACATTAGTGTTACCTCAGTAATATAATTATATAGAGCGGCTGACTTTCATTGTTTTATATGATTATTTCTTGAAAAACGACAATACTTTTGCGCCCATTTCATTGGTTCCCAAGATCTTATCGGGAGCTGTTTCCGCATTGGCGATATCGCCTGTTCTCCAACCGGCCTTTAACGTTTCCGCTACCGCAGTTGTTACCGCTTTGGCTTCGTCTTGCAAACCGAAAGCAATATCCAACATCAAAGCCGCCGACAGGATAGATGCTAGTGGATTCGCTTTGTTTTGGCCGGCGATATCATGTGCCGACCCGTGTATTGGTTCAAAAAATCCGGTGCCATCACCAATAGATGCCGAGGCAAGCATACCCATCGAACCGGCAATCTGCGAAGCTTCATCAGTGAGGATATCGCCGAAGAGATTGGCCGTCAATACCACATCGAATTTTTTAGGGTTTTTTACCAGCTGCATTGCTGCATTATCGATAAACATATGTTCCGTTTCCACATCCGGATACTCTTTCGCAATCTCTTGAACCACCTCTCTCCAAAGTCTGGAGGTTTCCAATACATTGGCTTTATCTACCGAGCATAAACGTTTATTACGTGTTCTCGCTGCATCATAAGCTTTGCGCGTAATGCGTTCTACCTCATAGCGGTGATAGTTCATTAAATCGGAAGCGAAGGTGTTATCTTCGTTTCGTTTTTTCTCGCCAAAATAGACATCACCTGTTAGCTCTCTGAAGAATAAAATATCGGTTCCACGTAACACTTCAGGCTTGAGGCTGGAAGCATCCAAAAGTTCGTCGAAAAGAAGAATAGGTCTTAGGTTCGCATAAAGTCCCAATTCTTTGCGGATTTTCAACAAGCCTTGTTCTGGTCTTACCTTTGCCGATGGATCATTGTCATATTTCGCATGCCCTATAGCTCCGAAAAGTATGGCATCCGAAGCCTTTGCTTTTTCCAAGGTTTCATCAGGCAGTGGATTTCCGGTAGCCTCGATGGCAGTATGCCCCATAATTGCTTCGTCGAAGCTAAATTCGTGGCCATAATGCTGTGCTACGGTCTCTAAAACCTGCTTGCCCCAAGTGGTGACTTCCTGTCCAATGCCGTCGCCGGGTATAATTAAAATATTTTTCTTCATTTTGCTTAACTTGAAAAGTAAAAACTGGCTTTACCCTTTTACTTGACCTATCTTATTTACTTAATTTCTATTTATTTAATGTTTAAATCATTGCCGTAGGTATGCAGCCCTACCGGCGCTAATCGTCATTTAATTACGCATACTCTAAAATAACGACTTCGCCTTTTTCGAGCACCAACCTGTTGTCCAGACAGCTGGGTAGTTGTGACTCGTAATGCCCTACATAGATCAATGTTTTGCCGTAGCTGCTAAGTTCATCCAAAACAGCATTGAAATGTGCTGTCTGTGATCTGTCTAGACCTTGGCAGGGTTCATCCAAGATCAGTAACTGTGGATTTTTGATGATCGTCCGCGCAAGTAACGCCAACCGTTGTTTCCCCAACGGAAGGGTATGCAACAATTTATCCTTATCCTCCAACAGATCGAAGAAGTCTAAGAGCTGCTCGATTTGTTTTTTCTCTTCGTATTTGACCTGTAAAAACCAGCCTATGCTGTCGTAAAAACCGGATGCTATGGCATGCCAAACCGTAGCGTTTTTATCAAAATACCAATGCAGTTCTGGCGATATGATACCAATTTTCTGCTTGATATCCCAAATGCTTTCTCCCGACCCACGTTTTTTACCGAATAGAGCGATGTCATTGGCATACGCCTGTGGATGATCGCCATTTAAAAGACTCAGTAGCGTAGATTTTCCCGAGCCGTTAGGTCCTTGTAACAACCATTTTTCGCCGACCTTTACTTTCCAACTGATGTTTTTAAGCACTTCTTTCTCGCCATAGCGCACGGATACGTTATGTAACGAAATCATGGTGTCGCTATCGACCACCGGTGCCTTTTGCAGAAAATAAGGAAAGGGTTTTCGTTGTCTTTCCTCATCTTGCTTAATATCGTTGAAATCGGCAACGGCATTTAACTGACCATTTTCGATTTGTGCAAAACGGTTGATCGAGGAAGGAATGTCCCGATCGTTTGTGATCAGGATCAATGTACTCCCGGCATTAGCCATCTCGTCCAACATCGTATTAAGACGGGCACGGGAACGCTTATCTAGGCCGGTATAAGGTTCATCAAGGATAAGTAGTTGTGGACTTAGCCATAATGCTTGCACTAGTTGCAATTTTTTGTGCTCGCCGCTGGAAAGCTCGATCAGCTGTGTTTGCCGACAATTTTCGAAGCCTAGGGCCAACAAAATAGGCTCTGCATCGTGGAAATCCAACTGGTGTTTTTGTCCGAAATGCAGCAGATCAGCATAAACTGTAAGGGTATCGTTTTGCTGTTGCTTGTTGTAACGTTGCTGATAATAAAAATTACGGTCACCTTCGAGGTTCGCAAATTGGTACCAATTGGCAACGTAATAGGCTAGGGGAGGCATGCTGTTTTCCGGATCAAAATGAAAGCTCGCCTCACCGGAAGATTTTTCCAATTTTACCATGGCTTTGGCCAAGGACGATTTTCCTGAACCACTTTTTCCGGCAATGATCCAGTGTTCTCCCGAATATACACGCCAATTTAAATCGCATAGCACGGCCGTTGCCGCGTAGTGCAAATTTAAATTGGCGATATGGACGACGGGGTTTGACATTATCTGTTTTGTTCAAATACTTCGATTTCCGCTTTATGGCTCAAGATGAAATCAATGTCGTCATAGCCATTGATCAAGCATGATTTTTTATAAGGATTGATCTCAAAAGAGTAGCTATCGCCCGTTTCATCGATCGTTACCGTTTGAGCCTCCAAGTCTACGCTAACCGCACTTGTTGGGTCTGCAAAAACCACGCTGAAGATTTTCTGTAGAAACTCTTCAGGTACTTGAATCGGTAATACACCGTTGTTTAATGCGTTACCTTTAAAAATATCGGCAAAGAAAGAGCTGATTACAACATCAAAGCCGTAATCTTGAATAGCCCAAGCGGCATGTTCGCGACTTGAACCACAACCGAAGTTTTTACCAGCTACCAAAACTTTGCCGGAGAAGGTAGGGTTGTTCATCACAAAATCGGCCTTCGGCTGGTTGTCTGCATCGTAGCGCCAGTCGCGGAATAAATTATCGCCAAAACCATCCCTTGTCGTTGCTTTCAAGAAACGCGCAGGGATAATTTGATCGGTATCTATATTCTCAATAGGTAGTGGAACCACTTGAGATGTTAATTTTTCAAATTTCTTCATTTTGAAAAGTAAAAAGTAAAAATTAAAAAGTAAAAAAATACAAAGTCCCTGTGTTTTTTACCTTCCTAAGGAAATGATAACGTATGTATTTGCGTTATCTTCCACCTCTTAAATCAATTGTCTGATGTCAACAATTTTACCCGTTACGGCCGCTGCAGCAGCTGTCAAAGGACTAGCCAACATGGTACGTGCATTTGGACCTTGACGGCCTTCAAAATTTCTATTTGAAGTGGATACGCAGTATTTTCCAGCTGGAATTTTATCTTCATTCATGCCCAAGCATGCTGAACAACCGGGCTCGCGTAAGGCAAAACCTGCTTGTTCAAAAATCTTGTCAATGCCCTCTTCCTTGGCTTGTGCCTCTACCTGCTTGGAACCTGGAACGATCCATACCTCGACGTTCTCTGCTTTTTGTTTTCCTTGTACGAAGGCTGCAACTTCGCGAAGATCCTCGATACGTGAATTGGTACAGCTGCCGATAAAAACATAATCCACCGCTTTTCCTAAAACCGATTCACCATCATGGAAGCCCATGTAGTCGATCGCTTTTTGATAAGATGGACGTTCGCTTTCCGGTTGTGATACCGTTGTCGGTATATTTTCTGTAATGCCAATTCCCATACCCGGGTTTGTACCGTAGGTAATCATCGGTTGGATATCTGCTGCATCATAAGTAAGAACGGCGTCGAATTCTGCATCATCATCGGAATACAGGGTTTTCCAATAGGCTAATGCTTTATCCCACTCTTCACCTTTCGGAGCGAATTGGCGCCCTTCCACGTAATCAAATGTGGTTTGATCCGGAGCGATTAATCCACCTCTTGCTCCCATTTCGATACTCATATTACAGATGGTCATACGACCTTCCATACTTAAAGAGCGTATGGCGGATCCTGCGTACTCCACAAAGTATCCGGTCCCTCCAGCTGCGGATATTTTAGCGATAATGTACAGGATAATATCTTTAGCACCTACACCAGCTGCCAATTCACCATTGACCTCTATTTTCATGGTTTTAGGTTTCTGCTGTAACAGGCATTGTGTAGCGAAGACTTGTTCAACCTGTGATGTTCCTATACCAAAGGCGATGGCTCCAAAGGCGCCATGCGTAGAGGTATGACTATCGCCACACACCATTGTTTTTCCGGGTTGGGTGATTCCGAGTTCAGGACCGATAACATGTACAATACCTTGATAAGGGTGCCCCAAACCATAGAGTTCTACACCAAATTCTTTGGTGTTTTTTGTCAGCATGTCCACTTGATAGCGTGATAACTCTTCTTTGATCGGAAGATGCTGGTTCAAGGTAGGTACGTTGTGGTCTGCAGTAGCTACAGTTTGCGCCGGGCGCAACACGGGTAGACCGCGTTTCCTTAAACCATCGAAGGCCTGTGGGGAAGTCACCTCATGAATTAAATGTGTGTCGATATACAGGATGTCGGGGAAGCCTTCTTCGCGCTTCACGACATGTGCATCCCAAATCTTCTCTACTAATGTTTTTCCCATTTTCTCTTTCTCTAATAGTGCTGAAAAGTATGTTTGTGTGTTAGAAATATCGTAAATCGATAGTTCCTGCTGCCTGATTCAGCGATTTCAGGAAGGCTTTAGTAAAAAGGGGCAAAGTTTTGTTAACAAGGTTTTGCCCCTTTTTTTGGTCGTCTAATTTACGAAATTATTAGACAGTTTTAATGGCTTTCATTGCGGTCATCGCTTTGCGCAATTTTACACCCACCACCTCTACAGGATGACTGCGTAAGATTTCATTTACCTGTACCAATTGT
Source organism: Sphingobacterium bambusae (assembly GCF_033955345.1). Taxonomy (NCBI): domain Bacteria; kingdom Pseudomonadati; phylum Bacteroidota; class Sphingobacteriia; order Sphingobacteriales; family Sphingobacteriaceae; genus Sphingobacterium; species Sphingobacterium bambusae. Next base: position 2,274,463 of record NZ_CP138332.1, on the reverse strand, counting down.
ACATTATCTACCGATCCGTCTTTTCCTTCGTTATAGTTTTTGCCCACAAGGTCGGTATCTACCTTTTTCATAAAGTCGGCCAACAAAGGCTTACATGCTTGGTCAAATAGGTAACAACCATACTCTGCCGTATCGGAAATCACGCGGTTCATTTCGAACAATTTCTTACGTGCAATTGTGTTGGCGATCAACGGTGTTTCGTGCAGCGATTCATAGTAAGCCGACTCTGGTTTGATACCTGCCTCTACCATCGTTTCAAAAGCCAATTCTACCCCTGCTCTTACGAAAGCAACCATAAGAACATAGTTGTCAAAATATTCTTGCTCACCGATTTTAACATCGCCTGCAGGTGTTTTTTCGAATGCCGTTTCGCCGGTCTCCGCTCTCCATTTCAATAGGTTTACATCGCCGTTTGCCCAATCTTCCATCATGGTTTTGCTAAATTCACCCGACATGATGTCGTCTTGGTGTTTTTGGAACAACGGACGCATAATGTCTTTCAGTTCTTCGGAAATTTGGAATGCTTTAATTTTCGCTGGGTTAGACAAACGATCAAGCATGCCGCTTACACCACCATGTTTTAAGGCTTCGGTGATTACTTCAACACCATATTGTACCAGTTTCGAAGCGTAGCCCGCGTCGATGCCTTTTTCTACCATTTTGTCGAACGATAGGATCGAACCTGTCTGCAAAAGTCCACAAAGGATGGTCTGCTCACCCATTAAATCTGATTTTACTTCGGCTACGAACGACGACTTCAATACACCAGCATGATGTCCGCCTGTTCCTACACAGTACGCTTTTGCATAAGCCCATCCTTTTCCTTCTGGATCGTTTTCTGGGTGTACCGCGATTAGTGTGGGTACGCCGAAGCCTCTCAAATATTCTGCGCGAACTTCAGATCCTGGACATTTTGGTGCAACCATCAAAACGGTAATGTCCTTGCGGATTTGCATACCCTCTTCTACGATGTTGAATCCGTGCGAGTAAGATAGCGCTGCGCCTTGTTTCATCAAAGGCATTACCGCATTGATAACAGACGTATGTTGTTTGTCTGGTGTTAAATTGATCACAAGGTCTGCTGTTGGAATCAACTCATCATATGTTCCTACAGTAAAGTTGTTGTCCGTAGCATTCTTCCAAGAATCTCTTTTTTGTTCAATAGCTTCTTTACGTAGTGCGTAGGAGATATCAAGACCGCTATCTCTGAGGTTTAAACCTTGGTTCAACCCTTGTGCGCCTGCACCTACAATTACGATTTTTTTACCTTTTAAAGCGTTTACGCCATCTGCAAACTCAGCGGTTTCCATAAATTCTGCATGACTCAACTGTTCTAGTTGTTCTCTAAGAGGTAATGTGTTGAAATAATTTGCCATTGTTTTATTATTAATTTTTTTTGTTTTTTAAGGTTGATTGTTACTTTGATAATGCTCGACGCTGCGCCAGCGCATAGCCAAAATGCAGATTGTCGTGTCCAGCTGTTGTAATCAGGACCTCTTCAATACTGTTCAGGCTGGTTTTGTAGGTTGATGTTTCGAAAGGGGTAATCGCCGCAAATACGCCTTTGTCATAGTCGGCATGGATTTGTTGAATAGTCGACAAAGCCAATGCGCGTAAGTCAGCCACTTCTTCTGCATCTACGGTATAGCTTGGTTTTGTACCTTTAGCGTAGGCGCTTAGGTATTTTACCGATGAAGTATCAGATTGTATGCCTGTCCGCAAGTAGCAAAGCCCTTGTGTACTGACGACGATATGGCCGAAGTTCCAAATGATATTGTTGTTGAATCCTGCAGGAATCTCGTTCAGCTCCTCGATTGATAGGCTGTCGATCAGTTCGATGAATGCCTTACGTGCATCGATGATGAAATTAAAAACGTTATCCATGGTCAATTACATTGTAAAGACTTTGTCAGCCTGATCCAAAAATTCATTTTCCACCACTTCAGGAGCGGGCTCTTCGCGTTCGAACTGTTTTAGCTTCGAGTGAAAGCCAGCGCTGTCTTTGATGATCGCAATACGCGCACCCCGCACAAACTCGATCAATCTGTACTTGGTTAGTTCAGCCGTTAGTTTATCGATCTCCTCACGATGTCCAGCGGTTTCGAATACCGTGTAATCGTTACGGATCACAACTGCTGAAGCGCCGTATTCACGTAGTAAGCGCTCCACAGGAGCTTTTTCTGCAATCACATCTGTGGGCACTTTATAAAGCGCCTGCTCTTGCCAAATCAACTCTTCGTCGGTGTTATAGTATGCTTTAAGTACTTCAACTTGCTTTTCAATTTGACGACAAAGTTTACGGACCACCTCCTCCGATTCGGTGATCAATATGGTGAAACGATGTATGTTTTCTACCTCAGAAGGAGAAGTATTTAAACTCTCGATGTTGATTTTCCTTCTGGAAAAAATACCGGAGATACGACCTATCATCCCGATAGAATTCTCCGTGTATAAGGTGATGGTATATTCTTGTTTTTCCATTTCCAAATTAAAAATTAAAAAGAGAAAAATTAAAAAATCTAATCGTTGCTCTTCGTTTTGATGATGATTGTCGCGACTATCTTTGACAATTCGTCGGCTTCTCTCAATAAATTATTTAGCTTTTCCTTTTGTTCTTGCAGTATCGTATCTCGTAATAAACAAATCCAATACTTGGTTTCATTTGCCGATTTCAACGCTATAGTATAAAACTTAATAAAATCGTTTTTTGACGATCCAGCGTATCCCTCCACAAGATTTGCTCCGATCGATGATGCACTTCTTATAAGTTGATCAATCATCGACGTGTAAACTTTACTGTATTGTTGCTCGCTGGTAAAAAGTATGACTTGTTTTGCAAACTCATAAGCCCTGTGCTTGATGTCGATTGACGTCGCCATACTTTTTTTATTTTTTAATTTTTACTTTTTACTTCAGGCGGATTTCCGATACGCTTGTTCCTTGTGCAACCATAGGGAATACATTGTTTTCTTTCCCGACCATTACTTCCAATAGATAGGCCCCATCATGATCCAACATGGTTTTTAAGGCGTTATATAGATCTTTGCGATCCGAGATTTTGTTGCCATCGATGTAATAGCCTTTGGCTACAGCAACAAAGTCGGGACTGGTGATGTTGACAAAAGAATAGCGTTTGTCGTGGAACAGTTGTTGCCACTGTCTCACCATACCTAAAAACTCGTTGTTCAGGATCAAGATCTTCACCTTTGCGCCAAACTGCATAATCGTACCAAGTTCCTGAATGGTCATTTGTATGCCTCCATCGCCGATGATGGCGACGACATCGCGATGAGGTGCACCATACCAAGCGCCAATGGCTGCTGGAAGACCAAAGCCCATAGTGCCTAATCCGCCGGAGGTGACATTAGACTTCGAACTGTTGAATTGTGCATAACGACAGGCGACCATCTGGTGTTGACCGACATCGGTCACAATAATGGCATCGCCACCACTGAGTTCATTCAATACGCGAATGACTTCGCCCATGGTCATGACTTCCGTTGTTGGGTTCAATTCATTGTGGATAACCTCTTTGATTTCCTCTTTTTCCAACTCCCGGAATTGTGCTAGCCATGCACTGTGGTCACGCGGCTGTAGAAGTTCGGTGAGTAAGGGGAGTGTTTCTTTGCAGTCACCCCAAACAGGAACTGTAGTTTTTACATTTTTGTCGATTTCGGCGGGGTCGATATCCAGGTGGATAACCTTCGCTTGTTTCGCATATTTATCCAGTCTACCGGTAACACGGTCGTCGAAACGCATGCCTACCGCGATGAGCACATCACATTCGTTGGTCATCACATTAGGGGCGTAGTTGCCGTGCATACCGAGCATACCTACATGTTGCGGATGGCTGGTTTCCAATGCACTTAATCCCATTACCGTGGTTGCTGCAGGGAAGCCTCCTTTTTCAATGAAATTTTTGAAATCTTGCTCCGCCTGTCCAAGGATAACGCCTTGTCCGAAGATAACGAACGGTTTTTTCGCTTCGTTGATCAAAGCTGCCGCTTGCTCGATATATTCTTTGCGGACAATCGGTTTTGGTCTGTAGCTACGGATATGGTCACACTTGTTGTAACCTTCGTAGTCAAATAGCTGCAGCTGTGCACTTTTAGTAATATCGATCAACACAGGTCCCGGTCTGCCGGTCTGTGCGATATAAAAAGCCTTTGCCAGTACACTAGGAATTTCGGTTGCATCCGTCACTTGGTAGTTCCATTTCGTAACCGGCGTGGTGATGTTGATGATGTCCGTCTCTTGGAAGGCATCTGTTCCCAACAGCGAAGCAAACACTTGTCCCGTAACGCAGACGATTGGATTGCTGTCAATCATGGCATCGGCAAGGCCGGTGACCAAATTTGTTGCGCCAGGTCCACTCGTCGCAAATGCGACGCCCACACGGCCAGAAGTACGTGCATAGCCTTGAGCTGCGTGGATTCCACCTTGCTCATGGCGCACGAGGATATGCGTTAGTTTTTCATTGTAGTCATACAACGCATCATAAATTGGCATAATCGCACCACCTGGATAACCAAATATGGTATCTACGCCTTCGTGGATCAATGCCTCTAGGACCGCCTGCGAACCACTCAATTGGGTTTTCGCTTCTGTTTCCTGCTGAGGCATAGTTTCCGTTTTTTCCAGTGTACTCATCGTTTTTAAGTCAAAAGTAAAAAGTCAAAAAACTGGTTGACATTCTACCATGTTAATTTTTAATTTTTTCCCTTTTTAATTTCTATAAATCTGTCACGCAGCCTTCTGAAGCATCGGCAACGGTTTTTGCATATTTGTACAATACACCTTTGCTAACCTTTAATGCCGGTTGTGTCCACTTAGCACGTCTTTCGGCAATAACGGCATCGCTCACATCAAGGTTTAACGAGTTGTTCACCGCATCAATCTCAATGACGTCATCATCTTCCACAAGACCGATCAGACCGCCAGAATACGCTTCTGGAGTGATGTGGCCCACCACAAATCCGTGTGTTCCGCCAGAGAAGCGACCGTCGGTGATCAAAGCCACCGAATTTCCTAAACCTGCACCGATGATGAGGGAAGTGGGTTTCAACATTTCTGGCATACCTGGAGCGCCTTTGGGTCCCGAGTTCTTGATAACGACGACGTCGCCTGGTTTTATGCGTCCCGTTGAGATTCCTTCAACTAGTTCATGTTCACCATCGAAAACGCGTGCAGGGCCTGTGAATTTTTCGCCTTCTTTTCCGGAGATCTTAGCGACCGATCCTTTCTCTGCGAGGTTTCCGTACAAAATCTGTAAGTGGCCTGTCGCTTTGATAGGGTTGCTTAAAGGCTTGACGATAGGTTGGTTGTAATCGATAATAGATTTGACGTCTGCCAAGTTTTCTGCCACAGTCTTGCCTGTTACCGTGAGGCAGTCGCCGTGCAATAAGCCTTCGTCCAATAAATACCGCATCACCGCAGGCGTGCCACCATACTGGTGCAAATCCTGCATCAGATATTTTCCGGAAGGCTTAAAGTCGGCCAATACCGGGGTTATGTCCGACATACGTTGGAAATCGTCTTGCGAGATGTCGACGCCCACAGACTTTCCAATAGCAATAAAGTGTAGCACCGCATTTGTGCTTCCTCCCAATATAATAATGGTGCGTAGCGCATTTTCGAACGCTTTGCGAGTCATAATATCGGACGGCTTAATATCTTTCTCCAACAATACACGGATGTATTTACCGGCATCGGTGCATTCGGTTTTCTTGTCTTCGGATTCGGCAGGGTTTGAGGAAGAGTAGGGCAAGCTCATGCCTAGAGCCTCGATGGCTGCTGCCATAGTGTTTGCGGTATACATACCACCGCAGGCACCAGCGCCAGGACAGGTATGCTTGATGATACCTTCATAATCTTCGTCGGATAGGTTGCCGCAAAGGCGTTGACCCAGCGCTTCGAAAGCCGAGACAATGTTCAATTCTTGCCCTTTATAGTGTCCCGGTGCGATGGTTCCACCGTAGACCATGATGGCCGGTCTGTCCAATCTGCCCATAGCCATGACGGCGCCTGGCATGTTTTTGTCACATCCTGGGATGGCGATCAAGCCATCATAATATTGCCCACCGCAGATAGTCTCTATACTATCGGCAATGACATCGCGAGAAACCAAAGAGTACCGCATACCGTCGGTACCGTTGCTCATCCCGTCACTCACACCTATTGTTCCGAAAGTAAGTCCAACCAGACCATTCCCCCACACACCTTTTTTGACGACCTGTGCAAGGTCGTTCAAGTGCATGTTGCAGGTGTTTCCATCATAGCCCATACTTGCTATGCCTACCTGCGCCTTTTCCATGTCCGCATCTGTCAGCCCGATGCCATACAGCATGGCTTTGGCAGCGGGTTGCGTTTCATCTTGGGTAAAGATGCGACTGTATTTGTTCAATGCGTTTTCCTGGTCAGATGATGACTTCATAATTCTCTTCTTCTAAAACTAATTTTTTGTATTTTCTTTGGATAGATGCACCGATGGTATGCTCCCAGTCCTCTTTGTATGTAACGCCGTTAACTTCTTTGATGCCGATGATTTCTGATGCTGTTCCGCTTAAGAAAGCGCTATCAGCTTCTAGAACATCTTGAATGCTCAGTTTTTTCTCAACAACATCAATATGGAGCTCCTTGCAGAGCTCGATCACGGTTTGGCGTGTAATACCTGGGAACACCTGATCCAAAGGTGGGGTGTATAATTTAAAATCTTTTTCTATAAATAAGTTTTCGCTTGATGCCTGCGCTACAAATCCATCCTGATCTAATAATAGGGCCTCGTCAAATCCGCGTTTTATAGCTTCATTACTCGCTAGAATAGCATTTACATACTGTCCAGAGACTTTTGCTTCTACTGGGAAGGATTTTGGGTTGGGCCGCTCGACGGTTGATGTGCAAACACGTAGTAGGTTCTGACCGAGGTAAGGTCCCCATTCCCAAGCAGCTATCATAATGTTGGCCGTTGTTGCTGCCGTCAGGTGCATGTTGGGACCCGAGAAAACCAATGGACGTATATAGGCCGCTCGTAAGTTGTTTTTCTCCAACAACTCATAAGTAGCATCCATCAATTGCTGCGTGCTCCATGTATAGGGCAGGTGTATAGCCTCGCAAGATTGTTGTAGACGGTCAAAATGTTCTTCAGCTTTGAATATGCGTATCCCATGGTGAGTGTTGTACGCCCGTAGGCCTTCAAATGCGCCATAGCCATAATGAAGGGATTGCCCGAAGAGATCAGCTCCTGCTTCCGAAGCCTTCACAAAATCTCCGTTCAAATAGATGTACGTGTCTTGATTGTAATACTGCATATTCATGTTGATTTTTGTCTGTTACGAAATGTCTTCCTTCCCCAAGATTTTGCGCAGACGAATTTCACTTTGGTTAAGTTAGTTCTATTCGAAATTCTTTACAATAGCAAAACAGATTATTTTGAAAAAGTTTAATATTTTGAATTTTTATTTTTTATGTTTTTTAATTCTGTCTACTAATACTCATATAAAATTTTATTTTTCATCGAGTAGACTAAAATTAGAATGAGTATGTTTTTTTGTTTTTCTAATTTCCGTTGATAATGCTCGAATTCTGCTTAAAATGTTCAAATTGTTGGAGAAAGTTTTAAAAATGCCGTAGTTGAAGCCTACCTAAACTGCCCTATTTTTCGCAGCGAAATTCAGTAGGGAGATCACGACACCAACCAATACAACATCAATAAAAAAGCCCTTAAAACTTGGAAGTCTTAAGGGCTTTTCATCTTTGTATCTTTTACTTATTCTTCAACGATTCCTTCTGCTAATACTGTGATGTTATTTTCCTTGGCTTCCACAACTCCACCGTTAATGACCAGAATAATTTGGCCTTCGTTTCCTTGAATAATGACTTTGCCATCCTCTAAAGTAGACACAATAGGAGCGTGATCCTTTAAAATTTGAAAAGAACCGGCACTTCCAGGGACGGTCACCGCAGTGACTTCACCTTCGTATGCTAATTTATCTGGAGTAATGATTGTTAATTTCATTTAGTGATGTATTGTGTATTGCGTAATGCGTATTGAGTCATGATCATATCTCACTACTCAATACGCTATACTCTGTACTATTAAACTGCTTCTGCCAATAGTTTCTTGCCTTTCTCGATCGCATCTTCGATGCCACCTACCAAGTTGAACGCTGCTTCAGGATACTCATCTACTTCACCGTCGATAATCATGTTGAAGCCTTTGATGGTATCTTTGATGTCAACAAGTACACCTTTAAGACCTGTAAATTGCTCCGCTACGTGGAAAGGTTGAGATAAGAAACGTTGTACACGACGAGCGCGGTGAACCGTTAGCTTATCTTCTTCCGATAATTCGTCCATACCTAAGATGGCGATGATATCTTGTAGTTCTTTATAACGTTGTAAGATTTCTTTCACACGTTGCGCTGTATTGTAGTGCTCGTCGCCCAATACCGCTGGTGATAAGATTCTAGATGTAGAATCCAATGGATCTACCGCAGGGTAGATACCTAGCTCAGAGATTTTACGTGACAATACCGTTGTTGCATCCAAGTGAGCGAACGTTGTCGCTGGTGCCGGGTCAGTTAAGTCATCGGCAGGAACATATACCGCTTGTACAGATGTAATGGATCCGTTTTTAGTCGATGTGATACGCTCTTGCATTAAACCCATCTCCGTCGCAAGTGTTGGTTGGTAACCTACCGCTGAAGGCATACGGCCTAATAGCGCGGATACTTCAGAACCAGCTTGTGTAAAACGGAAGATGTTATCGATAAAGAAAAGAACGTCACGACCTTGACCTTGGCCATCACCATCGCGGAAGTACTCCGCTACTGTAAGACCAGAAAGCGCAACACGAGCACGTGCCCCTGGAGGCTCGTTCATCTGTCCGAAAACAAATGTACACTTCGACTCTTTCATCAATTCGTTGTCTACTTGATCTAGAGGCCATTCTCCTTTTTCCATGCCTTCCATGAAATGGTCGCCATATTTGATAATGCCTGACTCCAACATCTCGCGTAATAGGTCATTACCCTCACGTGTACGTTCGCCCACACCAGCAAATACAGATAGACCACCGTGTCCTTTGGCGATGTTGTTGATAAGCTCTTGGATCAATACGGTTTTACCCACACCAGCTCCACCGAACAAACCAATTTTACCACCTTTAGCATAAGGCTCTAGTAAGTCGATTACTTTAATACCTGTAAATAATACTTCGCTTTCGGTAGATAGCTCGTCAAATCTTGGTGGCACGTTGTGGATAGGACGGCCATTAGATTTATCCAAATTCTGGATACCATCAATAGCATCACCTACTACGTTGAATACGCGACCTTTGATCTCTTCACCAACAGGCATTTTGATCGGTGCTCCCGTGTCAACAACTTTCATTCCACGAACCAAACCTTCTGTCGCATCCATGGCGATGGTACGAACACGATCCTCACCTAAGTGTTGTTGCACTTCTAATACGATGCGTTGACCATTGTCTTTCTCAATGTACAAGGCATCATAAATCTTAGGAAGATTCTCATTGTCGGCGAAGTTGACATCAACTACGGGGCCGATAATCTGCGCTATTTTACCAATATTGGGCATATTATAGGGACTAAATAATTATTAATCAATTTAAAACAGATGATTTTCACACCCGGATTTTGGAAGGCAAAAATAAGCTATATCTATTTAAAAGCAAAACGCTTAGTGATAATAATTTTATTTTTATCCTGCAAACTTTCCCAACCGTATTTTTTCTTAGCGAGATCGATCCCTGAAGAGGGCGTAAATACGTATAGCTCACGTCTGTTTTCAAGGGGCTTAGAATTTATGAAACAAGCGTCGATCTATGGTGGCTTCTTTTCTTCACAAAGCCGATTGTACCGTCGATTATTATCGAAATGTTACTTTGGTTTCATATGACTTTTGGTTTGTAATGCTTAGTTTAGTTTCAATTTACTAATTGACAACATTCTACACCGGTTTTTATGAAGATAGGCCTATTCGTTTTTCTTGCGATGCTCCCCTTTGCTGCCTGGAGCCAGCTCAATTATCCCACTTACAGCCAGCTTACTGCTGAGATTCGAGACATTTCCACGCGTTCAGGAGCAGGAGCCGCCAGCATTGGAAAGAGCTTTGGAGGCGAAGCTATTCCGCTGATCAAGATTCAAGCCGGCCAAGCTGCAAAACCCACCTTGCTTGTGGTTGCAGGAATTGATGGCAAACACCCCGCGGGAATTCTGAGTGCCGTGGAACTGGCTAAAAACATATTGAATCTGCCGAAAGATTCGTTAGCCGCTGTGCTCCGCGAACGCTCCATTTGGATTGTTCCCATTTTAAATCCAGATGCCTACAAGCGTAACACCGCATCGCAAATATGGCTGTCGGGAAATGCGCGCGTCATTGACAACGATCGCGATGGTCGCTTGAACGAAGACCCGGCGCAAGACTTGAACGGTGATGGTATTATCTCTCAAATGCGTGTGCGTCGTGTCAGTGGGAAATATCTGCCCGATAGTGGACATCCGGATTACCTGGTCGAGGCTGATCGCGGCAAAGGGCAGCAGGGAATATACGACCTGTATGCAGAAGGGCGAGATGTAGATCAAGATGGTCTCTTTGCCGAGGATGGTGACGGGGGAGTAAATATCAATCGAAATTTCACCTTTGACTACAGACCATTTACAGTAGAAAGTGGCGATTATGCGGCTTCTGAACCGGAAACCCGCGCCATTGTCGACTTTATATTCGATCATCCACAAATTGCGGCCGTATTGCATTTTGGCCTTGGTAATAACCTGTCCGAGCCCGAGACATTCGATCCGCGGAAAGCGGGCGAACGCATCATTGGGTCATGGTCGGCCAAGGACGTCGAGGTATCCAAATTTGTGAGCAGTATCTACAACCGAGCCACCTCAGCCTTGGGGGCTGCGCCAAAGCTTGCTGCACAAGGTGGCGATTTTTCCAATACGGCTTACTATCATCATGGGAAGTATAGCTTTGCAACGCCAGTGTGGTGGCCTTCGCTGCAGGACTCCACGAAGACAAAAGCCAGTGCTGCATCTAAAAACGGCAATGATCAATTTTTACAATGGGCTACCACGAATAATGTGACAGGAGCCCTATTGCCTTGGACCAAAATCAAGCATCCTGATTTCCCAGAGCAAGAAGTTGAGGTTGGCGGAGTGGTGGATATCTTTAGAAACAATCCTCCGAAGGTGTTTCTACAAAGTGCAACGGATGCGCATACTGAATTTGTGCTATCCTTGTTGAACAATATGGCAAGGCTCGAATTTGAACCGCCTGTGGTCACGCCCTTGGGAGACAACATCTTTCGGGTAGACATCCGTGTGGTGAATACAGGCATGCTATCGACCTACCCCGAGATTGCAGATAAGATCAAACATGTATCCAAAATGAAAGCTGTATGTACATTGCAGAAAAATCAGAAATTTTTAAGCGGCAAGCGCTTACAACTATATCCTACACTACAAGGCGGTTCTTCGCAACAGTTTTCTTGGCTTATTCAAGGGAAAGGTGGCGTAGAGATAACTGCAGGATGCCCTACTGCAGGCGAGCAAACCATTAACGTAAACCTATAACTTTGAACATCATGAGACTTATATATATAGTATTGGCTACATTCTTCTGCGGATCTAATTTTGTGTATGCACAGCAAAAAGGCGAAAAGGAGGCTGTAGAAATTGCTGGATTGCGAGCGATCGGGTCGCCATCAAACCCAAAGGTGGCTATGAACTGGAGCCGCTACCACGACAATAAGCAGATTGCCCAGTTTTGCCAAGACCTGCAGAAAGCGTATCCGCAGTTGGTGAAGTATGAATCCATCGGAAAGTCCTATGAAGGAAGGGATATGTTCGTGTTGACAATCTCTGATTTTTCCAAGGGTAATGTTGCGCGTAAACCCGGAATGTGGATAGACGGTAACATCCACGCCAATGAATTGCAAGGATCGGAGATTGCGATGTATACCGCTTGGTATCTCGCTGAAAACTTCCACAGTGTGCCCTTCATTAAGGAATTGCTGCAGGACAAGGTGTTTTATATTGCGCCAACGATCAACCCCGATTCTCGGGATTATTTTATACATGAACCCAATACCATGCATTCCTCCCGTACCGGAAGGCGGCCGTTTGATAACGATGGCGATGGAGCTGTAGCGGAAGATCTCTATGATGATCTGGATGGCGATGGGCATATCGTCATGATGCGCAGAAAGTCAAAAACTGGCCGCTATAAGGTGGATCCTGACAATCCTAATCGGATGGTTGTTGTAAAGGCTGGCGAGGTAGGCGACTATGAGCTGCTCGGATTTGAAGGTATTGACAACGATGGTGATGGCTTGGTGAACGAAGATATTACCGGAACTTACGATCCTAACCGGGATTGGGGATGGAACTGGCAGCCCAATTATGTGCAAAATGGCGCCTTGTATTATCCAGGCACCCTTCCCGAGACGCAGGCGGTAAAGGCTTTCTTTTATGCACATAAGAATATCGCTGGCGCGCAGTCCTACCACAACTATGGCGGGATGATTCTGCGCGGGCCCGGAGCGGCGCAGGACGAGAAATATTATTCGCGGGCAGATGTGCAGGTGTATGATGCGCTGGGCAAGGTGGGCGAACGCATGCTTCCCGGCTACAACTATATCGTTATTCATAAAGACCTATATACCGTCTTTGGTGGGGAGATAGATTTTATAGCTCTTGCACGCGGTGTTTTTACATTTTCCAACGAATTGATGACGACATATAAGCTGTTCAACGAAAAAGCGGGGCAAGGTTTACGCCAGAGCGACGAGTATTATGAATTTGATAAACTTCTACTTTTTGGAGACGCCTATGTGCCATGGAAGGAATACGATCACCCCCAGTTTGGGAAAATAGAAATCGGTGGAGCAAAGAAAAACTATACGAGAAACCATCCGGGATTCTTGCTGTTGGAAGATGCGCACCGAAATGCCGCTTTCACCATTTACCACGCTCATCATACGCCCAAGCTGGAAGTTTTGGAAACAGATGTTAAGCCGCTCGGAGGGAATCTGTTTGAAGTCAACGCGACGGTTTGGAATAGTCGTATCATTCCCACACATTCTGATCATGATTTGAACTATAAGATCGAACGTCCCGACCATATCCGGCTAGAGGGCGTAGATGTCGTCACCGGCTTACGTGTGCTGGATAAGGATTTCAACGTCACCACGGAGCAGCGATACAAGCCTGAACAGATCGAAGTGCCCAATATTGAAGGAATGCGGGAAGTGCGGGTGCGCTGGATCGTAAAAGGTAATCCGAATAAGGCCAAGCTCGTTGTAGATAGCGAAAAAGGAGGTCTACTTGAACAACCTCTGCAATCAAAATAAAAAAAAGACGTTTGCTGAGCAAACGTCTTTTTTTTATGATCGGTTTTAGGAATTCCGTTTCATTTGTTCGTCCAAAAGCTGTCGCTTCAACAATTGCTCTTTCTCCATGGATTTTTTTCGCAAGGTTTGCAATTCGTCCTGCAACTCCTCCGTGGTTTTCTTGTGCTCATTGGTGTCCACCTTCGCCTTTCTAAAGGAAGCTAGCGTAGCAAGAAACGCAATGCCCAGAACAATGATGATGGCCCACACCATGGTGTGGTAGGTTCCTTTTGCAAAGTCTATGCCTACAAAAGCAATGCTATCCGTTTTCTGTTGTTCTGCTTTTAATTGGGTATCCAAGGTGGTTACCGAATCTTTTAAGTTTTTCACGGTTGTTACGGAAGATGATGAATTCGCCTTAAGTTCCGCAATTTCCTTTTGATACACAGAAATGGAGTCCAGTACGTTCTTACGCACAATTTCCAGGTTCGTTTTGCGAATGATCTTAAAGTCAGCATTCTGCGATTTTGAGAGGTTGCTCAAATTCAAAAACTGTTCACTAAGCGAGCCTTTTTGTATCGCATAAGGTAACATAGGCTTTGTCTGCCCAAAGACAGATAAGGAACAGGCTGTAATGGTGACTAATAGAAATCGTTTTAACATAAATTCAATGTGATTAATATAATGTTTCGTATGATACAATAACACTATAATTTTAAAATTATTGTTCGACCAGAATGGGCTAAAGTTGGAAAATAAATAACATAATTGCAAGGATTTACTGGTTTTAATGTGTTTTTTGTTGGGTGAAAAGCCTGCTCAAAGGGGTCTTTTGAAAGGAAATTGGTCGTTTTTTAGCTGTTTTTACCAGCGATGATAACATGTTGTAAAAAGTAGATAATTATACAGAGTAAAGACCAAGAATAAAGTCGTTCTTTTGAAAGATCCATTGAAGGAGAGGATTCGTTGGACGTGATTCAACGGGCGCTAACAAGCTATTCCAATTGGTAAGAACTCCTCTCTGTACACGTCGTATTAATAAGAGTTTATGTTTCGTCTTTGTAGGAAGTTCGCTTTGTTATTGTTTTTATGTCTACTTGTCGGTATGGCGAGCGCCTTGGCACAGCCCATTAGGGTGCTGTATCAACAAGAGGGGGTAACGAACAATGAGCGCTTTACATTTGCGTTAGATCGGCTTATCAATCATTTGGGAGCGCAAACAAAAAAAGAAAAAATTGACTCGCGGCTTAAATTGAAGAAAAGCGACGTCTTGGTGGGTGTTAAAGGTTCTTTTGGATGGGATCGATGGATACCAAGGAATCTTTTGGATTCCTTGACGGCCAAAGAATCTTTTGTTATTTACCGGAAAGATAGCCGATCACCTTTGGTTATCGTCGGTAACGACGAGACAGGGCTGCTCTACGGCTGTGAAGAAATGGTGCATCAGGCGGCATACGAAAAACAACATATAGCACTCTTGGACGCTCCAGAAATGGTGCTCCGAGGTACCTGTATAGGGATGCAGAAAACGGAATATTTACCGGGCAGAGATGTGTATGAGTATCCCTACACCGAAGAGCTTTTTCCCTGGTTCTACGATAAAGATCTTTGGGTAAAGTATCTCGATATGCTCGTTGAGAATCGATATAACACATTATACCTGTGGAATGGACACCCTTTTTCTTCGTTGGTTAAATTAAAAGACTATCCTTACGCCTTGGAGGTTGACGATGCGACCTTCGCTAAAAATGAAGAAATCTACCAATTTTTGACCGCAGAGGCCAGCAAACGTGGCATATGGGTTATACAGATGTTTTACAATATCATCCTTCCCAAGCCATTTGCCGATCGGCATGGCCTGAAAACGCAGGAACGCAATCGTGTTATCACGCCGCTGATAGAAGACTATACCCGCAAATCCATCGCAGCTTTCGTGGCTAAATATCCAAATGTTGGTCTGTTGATCACCTTGGGCGAGGCGATGGAAGGTGTAGGTCAAGACGATATCAATTGGTTTACAAAAACCATTTTACCGGGCGTGAAAGACGGTCTTCAGGCTATCAACAGTGTCATCGAGCCGCCCGTTATTTTACGCGCACACGACACTGATGCTCCTGCCGTGATGAAGGAGGCGCTACCTATCTATCAAAACCTGTACACGATGGCCAAGTACAACGGTGAAGCATTGACCACCTACACGCCACGTGGTAAATGGGCTGAACTACATCAGCAGTTGGGAAAGATAGGTACAGTGCATATTCAAAACGTACATATTCTAGCTAACCTAGAGCCATTTCGTTACAGTGCCCCCGATTTTATTCAGCAGTCTGTCAAAGCTATGCACGAAGTGCATTTGTCGAATGGAATACATATCTATCCGCAAGCCTCCTATTGGGACTGGCCCTATACAGCAGATAAAGTTGATGAACGTCTACTGCAGGTGGATAGAGACTGGATGTGGTATAAAGCGTGGGCACGCTACGCGTGGCAAGCATCGCGAAACAAGGATGAAGATTCCACGTACTGGATAGCCACGCTGGCCAACCGGTATGGAACGACCGAGCAGAAGGCTGCCGCCATATTGGATGCGTTAAATGAAGTAGGCGAGATATCGCCAAAAATATTAAGGCGCTTTGGGATCACGGATGGTAACAGGCAGACATCTTCCTTGGGGATGTTGATGACGCAACTCATCAATCCCTATCGTTACGGCTTGTTTACCTTGCTATATGAATCGGAAGCGCCGGAAGGGGAGATGATCATCGATTACGCGGAAAAGAAATTTAAGGGAGAGCCGCACATCGGCGAGACACCGATACTGGTAGCCGAGGAGATCGTCAAGCATGCCGAAAAAGCCGTCAAGCGAATCGCTTCCTTGGAGGTCGCTGGTCCGCAAGAGGCAGAACTCAAACGCTTGAAGAACGATATCTACATCCATGAGGCTCTGGCCAGACACTATAGTTACAAGGTCAAAGCCGCCGTGCAGGTGCTGCAGTTTAAATATACCAAAGATGTGGAATCGCTCCAGTTGGCGCTGCCCGATTTGGAACGTAGCGTAGAGGCATATAGGCAGCTCGCTAAATTGACCGCAGATAGCTATCTGTATGCCAATAGTATGCAAACCAAGCAGCGTAAAATTCCAATGCGAGGCGTGGATGCCACATTTAAACATTGGACGGAAATGTTACCTGTTTATGAAGCAGAACTCGCTAACTTTAAGAAGTCGATAGATTCCCTTTCCAAGAGTGGTGGAGCTGCGGAACAAAAGCGGCAACCGCTGGAAGTCGCTTCCGTGCAGCTTCCCGAGGGCACCCGTTTGGTTCGTTTAAAGAAAGGAGTAAACCTATATACAGACCAAGAACTGGTTGTAACGCACCTGCCCGAAGAGTTTGAAGGTTTACAAGCGGTGATGATCGATGCCGGAAAACAGAAACAAGAGGGTACAAGCCTCCGCTTTGAAGCTAAAGCACCGGTGAAAGTCCTCGTTGGCTACTTCAATAGCACGGATAAGGTTTTTGCAGCGAAGCCGGTTTTGGAGATTGACGCTACGGCGAACGACCATGGGCAGGTAGATACCAAAGTAAGTAATGCGTTAAGAATACAATATATGCCGATGATCGATGTGCACAGCTATTCGTTTGCGGCAGGTAAGCAGGAGTTGAAACTCCCAAAAGGCGAAGCCATTATTTTGGGTTTTGTAAGTGATACGGAATTGCAGCATCCCTACAATGCGGATGTGGACAACCGTGGAGATGACATGGATGATTTATTTGGTTATTATGGTGAAATCAAGTTGTAAGGACGGAGATAGGATGAGCATAAAGTTTTTGGTACTAGTAATGGGGTTGATGCCCTTTTTAGGATGGGCGCAAACGGATCTCGATGCCAAATTGGAGGGCTATGTGGAGCAGTTCAATCGGGATGATAACGAAGCGGTGATCAACCTTGTTTCCAATGATTCGTCGGCCGCTTGGATGAAAGATAATATCCCCTTGTTTGACTGTCCAGATGCAGCAATCGAAAAGATATATTACTTCCGTTGGTGGTCCTTTCGCAAACATATAAAAAGTACGCCCGAGGGAACGATTGTTACCGAGTTTATCGAGCCCGTGAAGCATGCCGGTAAATATAATTCCATCAGTTGCGCCTTGGGACATCACCTCTATGAAGGTCGGTGGTTGAAAAATAGCGACTTTCTGAAAGCGTATACGGATTTTTGGTTCTACCATGCTGATGAAGGGCAGTCGAAGCCACGTTTCCATCAGTTTAGCTCTTGGCTTGCCGATGCCCTGCTGGCCTACTACCAAGTGTCGGGAGATAAGGATTACCTCCTGTCAAGGTTGGATGAGCTGGATAAAGATTATGCGGTTTGGGAAAAGGAACGGCAATTGCCTAATGGACTTTTTTGGCAGCATGATGTCAAAGATGGAATGGAAGAATCCGTATCGGGCGGTAGGAAAGTGGAGAATATGCGCCCTACAATAAATAGTTATATGTATGGCAATGCAAAGGCGATTGCTAGTATAGCGGCTATGGCTAACCGTAAAGATCTACAAGGAAAATATACCAAAAAAGCGCAGTTGATCCAGCAGCAGCTGCTGGACTCCTTGTGGGACAAGGATGATCAATTCTTTAAGACACGATTAGAAAAAGATGGCCTGCATCCTGCACGCGAAGCAATAGGCTTTATCCCTTGGTATTTTGGGGTTGTTCCCGATAAGGCTAGCTACGCGGTCGCTTGGAATCAGGCGATCGATACGGCTGGTTTTAGAGCACCTTGGGGACATACCACGGCCGAGCGCCGGGAGCCTACCTTCCGCACGCGTGGTACAGGACATAGTTGCGAATGGGACGGTGCCATCTGGCCATTCGCCACCTCGCAGACCCTGCGGGCTATGGCCAATGTGCTTTCATCCGCAAAACATAAAGGAAACCTAAGCAAAAGTGACTTCTACCACGAAATACAGCAGTATGCAAAAGCGCACGTTATGAACGGAAAGCCCTATATCGGCGAATATCAGGATGAGCAGAATGGTGAGTGGCTGAAAGGAGATCATCCGCGCAGCAAATTTTATAACCACTCCACCTTTGCGGATGCAGTTATTCAGGATTTAGTTGGTTTCAAGCCTGCGCTAGACAATAGTTTTATGTTGAAGCCGCTTATTCCAGATGGGGAATGGGATTATTTCGCTTTGCAGGATATTGCTTACAAAGAGAAAACGGTGAGTATTTTTTGGGATAAAAAAGGAGACCGCTACGGAAAGGGAAAAGGGTTCCGGGTATATGCCGATGGCAAGCTAGTTGCTAAATCAAACACATTAAAATCGCTAAAAGTAAAATTGAAATGATGAAAAAAGGAATTTTTGCCCTCTTCGTATTTGTGGCTGTGCTGATGCCGTTCGGCAAGGCACAGTCGTATTACAACGTACTGAAATATGGTGGGAAAAATGATAGTACAGGCACCAATACTAAGGCAATCGCTAAAGCAATTGACGCTGCGGCAGCAAAAGGCGGTGGCACGGTCTATTTTCCTGCTGGGAAATACATTACCGGTCCCATTCATTTTAAGAGTAACATCACGCTATTTATCGATGCGGGTGCCGAGCTACACTTCAGCGATAATTTTGATGACTATTTGCCCATGGTGGAGTCGCGATGGGAAGGTACGGCAGTAACAAACTTTTCGCCTTTGTTCTACGGAAATGGGTTGGAGAATATCGCTATTGTAGGCCGTGGAATTATTGACGGACATGGGAAGAAGTGGTGGGGCTACTCCGAAATCGAGGTAAAGAAGCAGACAGAAGATAGTAAGTGGCAAAAGGAGTTTAAACGGCTAAATCCAAATGTATTGGCGCCAGATCTTCCGGGCTGGATAGAGCGAGGCTTTTTGCGCCCTCCGTTCATCCAGTTTTTGAATTGTAAGAATATACAGATCAAAGATATCAAGATTCAAAATTCACCTTTTTGGACCATCAATCCGCAGTATTGTGATAACGTGACGGTGGATGGAGTCACAATAGACAACCCGCCATCACCGAATACGGACGGGATCAACCCTGAATCGTGCAGCAATGTGCGTATAGCCAATTGCCACATCAGCGTTGGCGACGACTGTATCACTATAAAATCGGGTAAAGATCGTTCGGGAAGATTGGTGAATATCCCTGCGGAAAATTATACCATCACCAATTGTACGATGCTACGTGGGCACGGAGGCGTTGTGATAGGCAGCGAGATGTCGGGAGGCGTGAAGAACATTGTTATTTCCAATTGTGTTTTCGATGGCACCGATCGGGGGATTAGGTTGAAAACTGCACGCGGACGTGGTGGTATCGTCGAAAATATCCGTGTCAGCAATATTGTGATGCGCAATATCCGCGACCAAGCTATCGTGATGGACATGCAATATGCGAAAACGGAAGTAGAGCCCGTCAGTGAGCGTACACCGCAGTTTAAAAATATCTATATCAGCGATATGACCGGTTCTACCAATCGGGTAGGCCTTTTGCGAGGCTTGGCAGAAATGCCTATAACAAACGTGAGTTTCAACAATATCAATATGCAGGCAAAGGCCGGTTTCTCCCTAGAAAATGCGGAAAAGATAACCTTCAATAATGTACAGGTTGATGTCGCTAGCGAACCTTTTATCAAAGCAAAGAATGTGGCACTGCTCGAAGTTCGGGCTATCCAAAACTTTACGCCCCTAGCTGATCGCCCACTTCTCTTATTGGAGGATGTAAAGGGCGTAAATATTCAACAAAATTATCCTATGGCTGGTACCAATGTTTTTCTGGAGCTTGTGGGGCAGCAAAATGCGGATGTTTTTGTGCATAGCAATAATTTTAGTCAGGTAAAACAGATAGCTACAGGCGACTTAGGCGCTGCGGTTATGAGCAATAATATAGAAGCAAAAAAATAAAAGGCGATGGTTCCCATGCGGTTATTCTTGTGGTTTATCTTTCTGTGTTGGGGCTTGTTTACACAAGCGCAGCAGCGCTTGTGGTATAAGCAGCCTGCACAACGGTGGGAAGAGGCACTGCCTATCGGCAACGGCCAGCTTGGTGCCATGATTTACGGAGGTATTGTGCAGGAAGAGGTTCAATTTAACGAGGAAACGCTGTGGACGGGCGAACCGCGAGATTATAACAAGGCCGGCGCGCATCAATATTTAGATAGTATCCGTAAACTGCTCGATACCGGGCAACAGCGAAAGGCGGAAGCCTTGGCCCAAAAGGAGTTTATGGGAGTCAAAAGTGCTTCCGAAAATCCTGCCGCTTGGTTGGCGCATGTAGCGGTAGAGAGGGGTAAGCAGGATGGTCCGGCAAGCTACCTCTATGCTGATGACGCGTGGAAATCGATACAGGTGCCTGCCTACGAAGGCTGGGAAGATATAGGTCTGGAAGGCGTGGATGGTGCAGTTTGGTTTCGTAAGACAGTCGAGCTCGACGAGCAGGATCTACAGGACGATTGGCTGTTGGACTTGAACAAAGTGCGGGAAGAAGATTATACCTTTTTCAATGGACAGCTGCTGGGGCATACCGCTGGTGATCAAGAAAAGCGACTATATCGCATCCCAAAAGAACAGCTACGATTAGGGAGCAATGTCTTGGCCATTCAGGTCATCAACCTGAGCGGAAAAGGAGGGATATCGGGCTATAAGGATCCAAAGCAGGAAATTGGTCTGCGCAGCGCGAAGGGGAAATTTATTTCCATTGTCGGACAGTGGAAATATTGGGTGCAGGATGCCGATGTGCCTAAAGTAGGGAGTTATCAAGCGACTTATCAGCCTTTTGGATCCCTATTGTTTCGTTTCCCTACCGCGGATGTCACCAATTACCAGCGTAACCTTTCTTTAGATCGAGGGCTTGCTGAAGTTCGTTATACACAAGGAGGAGTTTCTTTCAAACGGACGTATATGGCCAGTTATCCAGACCGTGCGATTGTCATTGCCTTAAGCGCTGATCAACCGAAGCAACTTTCTTTTTCTGTCAGCATGAGCGCGAAGCATCCAGGCTACCGTATTTGGAAGGTAGATAAACAGACATTGGGCATGCAGGTCAAGGTCAAGAATGGAGTACTAGAAGGCATATCCTTTTTGACGATCAAACTCGATGGAGGATCGATTCGCGAAAAAGATGGTTGGTTGGAAGTTGAGCAAGCCAATCAGGCTACCCTTTACTTGAGTGCAGGGACTAATTTCAAGCATGCTCAACAAACCGATGCGAACTTTCTTCAAAAACTAACAAAAAAGCACAAGCAGGTGCGAAAGAAATCGTTCAAGCGACTGCTGTCGCGTCACGAACGAGATTATAAAGCCTTATTCAACCGATTTGCCCTAGATTTTGGCGGGCAGCCTGCGGATAGTATACCGACCGATGAACGCTTAAAACGTTTTGTTACTTCGCCAGATCCGGCTTTGGTGGCCTTATATGTTCAATATGGCCGTTACCTACAGATTGCGGCGTCCAGAGCGGGCACCCAGCCGGCAAATCTGCAGGGCATCTGGAATCACTTGCTGGAACCTTCTTGGGGAAGTAAATACACCACCAATATCAATTTGGAAATGAATTACTGGCCAACGGAGATGCTCAATCTGAGCGAGCTTCACCAGCCGCTCTTCGCCATGATCCGTGAATTGTCCTTGTCGGGTAAAGAGACCGCGCAAGCCTATTATGGCGCACGCGGTTGGGTGTTGCACCACAACACGGATATTTGGCGCGGCACCGCACCTATCAACAATGCCAACCATGGTATATGGCCTACAGGTGGCGCTTGGTTGGTCACGCATCTTTGGGAGCATTACCTCTACAATCAAGACCCGCAATTTATTGCCGATTATTACGATATCATTAAGGGATCGACGCTTTTTTTCAAAGACGTCCTCGTGAAAGATCCCCAATCGGGATGGGTGGTGAGTAGCCCTTCCAACTCGCCGGAAAATGGTGGCTTGGTAAAAGGTCCCACGATGGATCACCAGATTATTCGCGCGCTATTTTCTGTATTTCTACAATCGTCGGATTTGTTGGGTAAAGATAAGCCGCTGCGCGATTCTATTCAGCAGTTGTTACCGCAGATTGCGCCGAATCAAATTGGTCGTTATGGACAATTGCAAGAGTGGATGGAAGATCTGGATGATCCGGAAAATAAACATCGCCATGTATCGCACCTGTGGGGATTGCATCCCGGTAGGGAGATTAATGCCGACGATACACCAAGGATGATGGAGGCAGCAAGAAAATCGTTGCAGATGCGTGGCGACGACGGTACAGGCTGGAGCTTGGCTTGGAAAATCAACTTTTGGGCAAGACTCCAAGATGCCGAGCATACCTATGCTATGGTGAAAATGTTACTGCGTCCGGCGGATAAAGCCGGAGGCTCATATCCCAATCTCTTTGACGCGCATCCACCGTTCCAGATCGATGGTAATTTTGGTGGAGCAGCTGGTATTGGAGAAATGTTGTTGCAGAGCCATGTTCACTATATAGACATCTTGCCAGCCTTGCCTGCTGCGCTTTCCGAAGGGGAGGTGCAGGGCTTTAAAGCTCGCGGTAATTTTGAAATCGATATGCAATGGAAAGAAAAAACACTGCAAGCACTGACGGTAAAATCCAATTCTGGCCAGCCTTTAAGACTGCGATACCGTGGCAAGACCATAACATTGGAAACGAAAAAGAATAAAACCTATACTTTTGATGCTGATCTTAACCTGTTGTAATGATACGTAAGCTTGTTGTTGTTTCTTGCTTGCTTTGGAGCTTTTTATCTGTTGTTGTTGCGCAAGAGCTACGTCGCTCTCTATCACTAGATAGTGAATGGCTTACGGCAATGGATGAACAGGATACCTTACGCTATAAAGGATTTGAAAAGGTCGATTATAAAGAAATGGCTGGCTGGAAGCGTGTTGATGTACCGCACAATTGGGATAGCTACGCCGGTTATCGTCGGCAATTGCACGGCAATCTGCATGGATATGCTTGGTATAGAAAATCATTTACATGGAAGGACTCGAAGAAAGGTAAACGTTTCTATTTGTTTTTTGAAGGGGTCGGATCTTATGCCACCGTTTGGTTGAATGGGCAGCGTATAGGTTACCACGCGGGAGGCCGAACGACTTTTACGCTAGACGTTACCAAGGCTCTTTACACAGATGGGAGAAAGAATATCGTTGCGGTACGAGCTGATCATCCGGAGGGCATTCAAGACCTACCTTGGGTGGATGGCGGCTGCTCTACCGAGCGAGGTTTCTCGGAAGGTTCACAGCCCATGGGTATATTTCGCCCGGTTAGTTTAATTGTTAAGAATGAACTGAACATCGCACCCTTTGGTGTGCACTATTGGAATGATGAGACCGCTGATGCGAGTAAAGCAACTATACAACAGCAGATCGAAATCCAGAATACATCCACGCGCGAGCGTAATATCAAAGTGGTCACTTATCTCTTGGATGTCCATGGCAAGCGTGTCGGCAGCTCCGTCGATCAGGTGCGTATTGCTCCATCTACGACCAAAGAAATTCGCCTGTCGGCAATGACCGTCGACAATCCTACGCTATGGGAGCCGCAAAACGCTTACCTGTACACCGTGGAGACTAGACTTCAGGAAGGAAACAACCTCTTGGATAGCGAGCGAACGCCATACGGTATACGTACGGTGCGCTGGCCAAAAGGGCTTAAGCCGCTTGGGAGCAACCAACTTTTAGTAAACGGAAAGCCTGTTTTTATACACGGTATTGCAGAGTATGAACATAAGTTGGGCAATTCCCATGCCTTCAGCGAGGCGGAAATATTGGCAAGGGTAAAAGACATGAAGGCCATGGGTTTTAATTCTTTTCGAGATGCGCACCAACCGCATAACCTACGTTACCAGAAATTTTGGGACGAGCATGGTATCTTGCTATGGACGCAGATGGCAGCACATATTTGGTTTGATACACCTGCATTTCGCGAAAATTTTAAGCAGCTTCTGCGCGATTGGGTCAAAGAACGACGCAACAGTCCATCAGTTTTCTTGTGGGGTATAGAAAACGAAAGTACGCTACCGGCAGATTTTGCGCGCGAGTGCATGGACATCATCCGCAAATTGGACCCTACTGCTTCTGTGCAGCGTTTGGTAACCACCTGTAATGGAGGCGATGGAACCGATTGGGATGTGCCACAAAACTGGACCGGTACTTACGGAGGCGATCACCATACCTACGGCGAAGACCTGAAAAAACAGCTTTTGGTGGGGGAGTATGGCGCTTGGCGGACTTTAGAGCTGCATACCGAAGCTCCCTATCTGCCCAATCATTCGGTATATAGCGAAGATCGCTTCACTGAAATCTTGGAAACCAAATTGCGCTTGGCCGATTCGGTGAAACAGGAAAGCATTGGCCACTACCTTTGGCTTTGGAACTCCCATGATAATCCGGGCCGGGTGCAGGGGGGTGAAGGCTATCGCGACATCGACAAAATTGGTCCTGTCAACTATAAGGGGCTGTTAACTCCTTGGGGCGAGCCTACAGACGCCTACTATATGTATAGAGCGCACTATGGCGATAGTTCTCGGCCGATGGTGCATATTGCATCGCATACTTGGCCCAATCGATGGCTGAAACCAGGGTTGAAAGATGGAATTCGTATCTATTCAAATTGCGAGGAAGTGGAGCTATTTAATGATGTCGACGGCGAGTCGCTGGGCACGCAGAAAAATCCGGGTTTCGGCAAGCCATTTGAATTTAATGGAGTTCCGGTTCGATACAATGTGCTGTATGTAACGGGGAAGAACGGAGGGAAAGTTGTTGCGCGTGACACTATCGTTCTCCAGAACTTGCCGCAGAGTCCCAATTTTGAAAAACTGATCGATCGCGGCTCGTCACTATTGAAGCCTGACGCTGCTGTGGAATATCTCTACCGCGTGAATTGTGGCGGTCCAGAATATACAGATAGCTTTGGGCAGCGTTGGCTGGCTGATCAGGTATATGCACAGACTACGTCTTTTGGTTCTACTTCTTGGGCGGATAGCTATGGCATATCATCAACCTTCGCCAGCCAGCGTCGTACATTTGATCCGATAAAAGGCACCGCAGACTGGCCTTTGTTTCAGACTTTTCGTTACGGTTTAGATCAACTGCGCTACCATTTTAAACTGCTTGACGGTCAATATAGGGTAGAACTATATTTCGCCGAGCCTTGGCTTGGTGCCGGAACAAATGATAATGCTACCGGGATGCGGCTTTTTGATGTGGCAGTCAATGGTAAAACGGTAGCGAAAGATATCGATATCTGGAAGGAGGTGGGGCATGACCGTGCTATGAAGCGTGTGTACACCGTGGAGGCAGTGGATGGAAAGCTAGAGATCAGTTTTCCAAAAGTTGCATCGGGACAGGCTATTATTCAGGCTATCGCGGTGTCCAGCATCAACAAAGCTACAGCACCGAAAATGGAGGTCATAAAAGCCCGAGACTACATTCAAAAAGGAAAAGTGGCGTATCTAGGTACTTGGATGGATATTGGGCAGGTGTACGATCAGGAAGCAAAACTCTCCTTCCACTATTTGCCCAGCTTTTTGTACGCTGCTGATTTTGTGCAATCCGACGACCAAAATCTACAGCTGTCGTTTAAAAAGCCGGCTTACGTATACGCCATTACAAAAAACAAGATAGATAGCATGGAGCTAACCGGAGATTCCGTGCTGAACAATGAAGGAGAACGGTTTCATGTATATCGGAAGGTGCTACAAGGCGATGAACTTTATCATCCACCAACGGCACAGGCACAGCTTTTTGCCGTTCAGGAGCAAAGCGGCTTGCAGCCTGCCTACGATCTCAAAAAATCCGATACCTATAAGGCAAATGTCGCAACTACTTTTGCTGGAATGGCAAAGGTCGATTTTCTGAAGCAGGAACGTTTGCAGTTTACCGATAATGATGGTTCGGTAGAGTTTGAAATTAAAGTAGGGGTTGCCGACATTTATTCCCTGACTTTAAAGTATCACAATGCCCTTCAGCAGTCGAAATCGGCAACGCTGGAATTGCAGACCTTAGATGGAGCGGTATTGAAGAAACCGGAACCATTACAGCTGGATGCTACGCGTGCAGGAAAATGGAACTACGTGAATACGACTACGGGGTCAATGATCAATGCTGGAACCTACCGTGTTATTGTTCGCGGCATAGACGCTAAAGGAATATATATTGATGGGCTGGAAGTGCAATAAAATTCTTTGCCATTGTTAATTTCTGCTTAAATAACGCTTTTTGTACTCTAGGGGTGTAAGGCCCATCACTTTTTTGAAATGTCGATAAAAGTTGGAGACATTGTTGAAGCCACATTCAAAGCAGATTACTTCGGTAGGTAATTTGTTTTCCACCAATAGCCGACAGGCGTGGCTGATGCGAATCTCGACCAAAAAATCGTAGTAGGTCTTTCGGGTCATCGTTTTAAAATACCGACAAAAGGAAGTAATACTAAGGTTGGCTATATTCGCAACATCCTCCAGCGTGATGTCTTCTTTGTAGTGGGCGTGCGTGTGGTTGAAGATATTGTTTAAACGAATATTGTCTGCCTCATTGGATTGGTGGAAGGTGGTTTGAGTTTTGACGATGGTCTCACATTCATCACTTTCAGCAATCACCTGTAAAATTTGTAGTAAGGCGATTACTTTGCCAAATCCTGTTTCCTCAACACAATGGTGCATCAGCTCGGCGACCCTATTTTTTGTTTCGCCTTTGACGATTAAACCGCTTTTTGCTTTTTCGAAAAGTTTGGGAAGTAGGTAAGATTCGGGCAGCTGCAAGAGTTGTTTGCCCATGCAGTCGGGTAGAAACTGTAATACAATCGCTTCAATATTGTATTCCGGATTGTTCTCGTAATATTCGTCCCTACAGCGCCAAGCATGCGATAGCTTCTCGCCCACTAAAATGATCTCGCCAGGTGCAAAGCTGCTGATATTGTCCCCGATAAATCGTACGCCTTCCCCCCGAATAGTATAATGCAACTCGAGTTCTTCATGGTAATGCCATACATTCCCAAAGTTGGGCATAACGTCATGTCTCGCGGAAAAGGAACTTTCCAGTTTTGCAGGAAGTTTTCTGTACAACGGTTTCATAGTCTTCGAAAGGTTTATTTAGCAAAGGGTTTACAATTTTATAACGGTTCGCTAATATACTGTTTTTTATTCCAAATGAATGGTAATATATTATAATGAATGGATAATGTTACATAGTTCTCGCCTCTCCTTTCTGTCTGATGTTTTAGGAGATACGTTCTTCTTAGCCTTTTTTCATAGATTGTCACTTGTTTTTTTGTGCGGTGATTTTTCAACTGTTATACTATTGGTTGTACAAACTTATCGGAAATTGCGTTTTTTCGGTGTTTAGCTATTATTCCTAATTGAATGACGACATATCAGGCTAGCTATCAGGCTTTCAATTTTTGTATTATTGATGATAATATTTTATAATAAATAGATAATTCGATGTATTATTAAAGAATTAATATTACGTTAATTTGAATTGTCAATTATAGATGGATAAGACCATCCGCGACTTGTGTTTACTGTTTTTATCATCAGATACAGCTTTTTATAGCTTCTAGTGCTGTTTCGTATAAAAGTACAACAAAGAACGTTGCGCAGGACAAATGTTCTACATTGTTGACATAAGGTCGTAATTGTAAAATGATTACGCAGAGAGAAGAGGAATCGGTATCGCGTAAACGTTACCATTATAAATCACAAAGCAACCATTTGTAAAATGAAAACAACAATAAAATTAGGCTTGGCCTTGCTGATGTTATGCATGCTGCAATTTACTTTCGCACAATCCGAAAGAGACAAATACCTGCAGGTCATTACGGAGCGTTCGGATAAGATTGTCGCCCAATTGGGGATGTCTGATTCCACAATCTATTATAAAACACGTGGCGTTATTGTACAACAGTATGATAACCTGAATAGCCACCATGAGGCACGTGAAGAGAAGATTAAAGCGCTGAAAACAAAATATGCTGGGCAAAAAGAAACGTTGGATAACAAACGCAGTAAGTTGGAAGAAAAAGAGGACCTGGTGCTGCAGAAGCTGCACAAGCAATTTTTGAAAAAACTTCTTCCATTGGCGAGTGAGCAGCAGATCGAAAAGATTAAAGACGGCATGACTTATGGGGTGTTGCCGCTCACTTATGGCGCTTACCAAGACATGATCCCCACATTGAATTCGGAGCAGAAAGACAAAATCTTGAGCTATTTAACCGAAGCACGAGAGCTGGCCATGGATCAACCAGGATCAAGAGAAAAGCACCAAGTATTCGGTAAGTTCAAAGGCCGAATAAATAATTACCTATCTTCTCAAGGCTATGATCTCAAAGAAGAGGGTAAGCGATGGGAAGAGCGAAAGGCAAACAAACATGCTGGGAAGTAAGTAGTAAAACTGGAAGAATTCGCTGGCTGCGTCTAGCGGATTCTTTCTTTTTTGCGTAAACGGGCGAACTGAAAGTAAGTGACAATCATTATAAGCTGTAAACCTATTTTTATAAGAGAGTAACCATGAATGCTAATTTAATTTTTAACAGCAGACTTCTTCGGCGGAGTTTGGGGCTTCTTTGTCCCATCATTCTCCTGTTGCCATCAGGAAATTTGCTAGCTGCGAAGCATGCTGTCAGCATCTCATCCATTTCAGGGCGATTTGTCAATATAACGGGGCGGGTTTTGGATGCTGCGGGTAAACCGGTTATTGGAGCTACGATCACAATAAAAGGCACGAATACCAGTACCCAGTCCGATGAAACTGGTGTTTTCCGTTTAAACGCTCCTCCGGGAAGTGAAACGCTTGTCGTTAGTTTTATAGGATTTAAGACCCAAGAGGTCGCGATCAACAACCGAACAAATTTAGATATCAAGCTCGAACCTGCAGAAGCGATTGATGAAGTAGTCGTGGTGGGCTACGGTACGCAGAAGAAAGCGCATCTTACCGGGGCGGTGGAAACTGTGGACATAGCGGCGATCGAGGATATTCCAGCTACCAACTTGGGAACAGCACTGGCTTCGCGTCTAGTAGGTTTGCAGGTCAATGGGGGCTCGGCAAGACCTGGATCTAAAGCTACGTTGCAGATTAGGAAACCTGTGATCTATGGTAAAGATGCTGGAACTGGCGCGCCACTGTATGTGATCGATGGTATGATTCAGGTAGATGAAAAGAATAATCCTGAATCGACACAGTTTGATAACTTGGATCCTTCGGAAATTGAGAGCATCTCCCTTATAAAAGATGGTGCTACCGCTGTTTATGGTGTTCGCGGCGCTAATGGCGTGGTGTTAGTTACAACAAAGCGCGGGAAAGTAGGAGCCCCAAAAATTAATTATAATGGATTTTATGGTATCACGGATGAAGTGTATCGAACCAAAATGATGAATGCTTATCAGTTCGGACAATACTTCAATATTATGAATGGTCCAAATGGTACCGATTTTGATCCGCTTTCCACAGAGTATAGGAACCGTGTTTTTAGTCAGGATGAACTTGATCATTTTCAAACGATCAACCACGATTGGTTGGATGACGCATGGAAATCAGCATACAACACGAGACATACATTGAATCTCAGCGGCGGAGCGGAGCGCGCAACCTACTTTGCAGGAGTTTCCTACCAAAAGCAAAACGGAAATTTAGGAACTTTGGATTACGACAAGTGGAACTTTCGCGCCGGAACGGACGTTAAAGTGGCATCCAACCTAAAGGTCTCGCTACAGTTGTCCGGGAATCAGGATCAACTTGATCGAACGTTTAATAAGGTATCTGGAGAAGGTCCGGAAGACGATTACAAAAATCTACTCTTAGCATCTCCATATGTACCAGCCTATATCGATGGCCTGCCGGTGAAACTTCCCGGTCGTACCAATGATTTGTCTGCCTATCATTACTATGAAATTCAACGACTGAATAACTTGGCGCAAACCGGAACGAAGTTCTTTACGGTGAATCTTGCAGCGGAATATGAGGTTCCATTTGTGGAAGGACTGAAAGCAAGGGCAACGTACACACGTAATATGCGTAGCTCTCGTGGTAGTCAGATCGGGACACGCTACCAGTTGTATGAGTTTTCCCGTTTGGGATCGAACGGTCATATTTATGAAGGCGCGACCAACCCTACCGCGCTCACCGTTAGCAATGGAAACCGACTTTATTTTTCCAATGAAAACGGAACCAATACACAATATAACTTTTTCCTGACCTATGACAAGCAGATCGGCAAACATAACTTTAGTGGCCTTTTCTCCGTAGAACGTGGGGATGCCGATGGCCAGCAGGAAGATGTGTGGAAGGCTGATCCTATCGAAACCACCAACGGACAATTTGGTACGGCCTTTGGTGCTGTCGACGGTAGAACATTTGCGTACGAATCAGGATCATTAGGCTATATCGGCCGTCTGAATTATCGTTATGATGAACGGTATTTGTTTGAGTTTTTATTCCGTACGGATGCCTCGAATAAATTTGCTCCCGAGAATTATTGGGGGAAATTTTATTCTGCTTCGGCAGGCTGGGTCATCAGCGAAGAGAATTTTTTTAAAGTAAAAGGTATTGATTATTTGAAGCTGAGGTATTCTGCCGGGTTGATGGGAAATGACCAATTCCCTATCTGGGCTTGGCGCCAAAGATTCACATATGAGGTTGGTAAAGGACCTGTTTTCGGTGGTAATGGGAATGCGAATACAGGTATGAAAATGGATCGATCACCGAATCGTGATGCCACTTGGAGTGATGAATTTAAGAATAATATAGGGATTGATGCTCGATTTCTTAACAACCGCTTGTCAGCAACCATTGACGGGTTTTACAACAAAGCTTATAATATTCTTTTGGAGCGTGTAGGCAATACTCCCGTCTCGGTAGGGGGCTCTATGGCACCTGAAAATTATGCACGCGTAAATACTTTTGGATATGAGATTTCTTTAGGTTGGTCCGATAAAATAGGACAAGATTTTGATTATGGAATCAACACGCGTTTCGCTTGGTCAGATTTAAAGATAAAGCACATTGATTACGACCCTGTTTATGAGAAATACCCTTGGAATCCAAGTAATGGTGGATCGGAGGATGTGGGCATGTGGGGGTATGACTATTTGGGGATGTTTAAGACCCAAGATGATATAGATGCATACGTTAGCGAATACGATATTAAGTCGGTCTTCGGAACTAACGTCGGTGATCTTAAGCCGGGGATGCTTTATTATCGCGACGTACGTGGACCATTACAAGCAGATGGAACGTTTGCCGCGCCGGACGGTATAATAGATCAAAATGATCAAGTACAGCTCAGCCATAAACAAAACAATCTTTACCGATTTGGTATCACGCTTAGGGCGGGATATAAGAATGTAGGATTTGAGACTGTTATTGGTGGTGATTTTGGCGGATATGCCGAGATCGGTTCGACGGAGAGAAAAAAGTTGAATAACGACATCACGCGCGTATACAATAATCTGCCGGAAATATGGGGAGATATCTATGACCCTGAAATCAACCCCACGGGTACCATGCCGAATCCCAATTGGGAAAATATCTACAACGTGAGTTCAGAGTTTTGGCGCGTTAGTGCTTTTCGTATGCGCGTCACCAGTATGAATTTAAACTATTCCTTGCCTAAGTCACTGGTCGATAGGATGAAAGTTTCGAATGCTCGCGTATATGTTAGTGCCTTAAATCCCTTTGGTCTGTATAGCGCCTTTTCCTATAAAGACACGTATGGCACCGCTTGGGACGCCTTTCCTAACCTTCGCACGGTTTCTTTTGGCTTGAACTTAACCCTATAAATGAAATGTTATAACGGAATAGACAAATGAAAAAGTACATATATATTACTATCATATTAACCGCCGCTCTTTTAGCAAGTTCCTGTACGGCAGATTTTCTCGAAGACAAACGCGATTTAACTGGGGTGAACGAGGATGTGTTCAAGGATCCGGTATTGGCACAAGCCTATGTGGATTATGTTTATGGTCTTTTCCTTCCAGCCAATAACGGAACCGGATTTATGGCAACGCAGACAGCCTCCGACAACGGTTCCTATAGTACTATCTTCGCACAAACTTCGGACGAATTGGCCGGAGAGACAGATTTCAACAAGGAATGGCCATTAATATCCAATATAAACAACCACGCTAACAAATATTTTGGCCAGCGGATGGGAACGAACATCAGCAATAATACTTGGACGCGATTACGGCAGATTAACATGTTTTTAACGGAGGTAGAAAAATATGGCTTGGCCGATGATGTTAAAAATCCGCTTAAGGGACAATTGTATTTTTGGCGTGCCTGGCAATATTTTGAGCTAATGCGCTTATATGGAGGAGTACCTATCGTATTGGAGGCACAGAATCCGGCGGTAGGGAATAATGAAGAAAATTCAATTCCAAGAAGCACAAGTTCGGAGACCATTGCGCAGATCAATGCAGATATCGATCAGGCAATAGCGTTGCTGCCCGGAAGGTGGGACGGCGCTAACTGGGGGCGGATTACCAGTGGAGCAGCGGCTGCTTTGCGAGGACGGGTTATGCTAACATGGGCAAGCCCACAGTTTAACCCCAATGACGATGCGTCACGATGGCAGCTAGCTTATGATGCTAACGTAGAAGCAAAAAAACTACTGGAACAAAATGGTTTTGGATTGTTTAAAGAAGGTAACCTAGCTAATGGAGATGCTTGGGGAAGGATGTGGTTTAAGGAAGTCGACAATGCAGAAGCGGTGATCGTATTTGGGTTTAACAACGTTGCCAAAGGAGGTAATTTTACAAAAAATAGCGGTTGGGAACAGGCTATACGTCCTCGAGAAATAAATGGTGCGGGTTCAGTTTCACCAACTCGGCAGATTGTAGAATCTTTCCCGATGAGAGATGGCAAGGCCATAGACGACAATACTTCCGCCTACAGCTATGACCCCAATAAATTCTATAAAAACCGAGATCCTCGCTTCTATAAATCATTCGCTTATAATGGTGCCATCTGGCCCTATGGCGCAAATCCTAACTTTAAGGTATGGACTTACGCATGGAAAAAAGATAGCAACGCGAGCACGGCCTATACCTCTACGGAAACAAAAGGTGCAAATGCCAGCGGCATCTATATCTGTAAATCTTCCAATATCGCAGCAAGTAATAATATCAATAATTTCGAAGAGAGTGGAACCGATTTCATGGAGATGCGCTTTGCGGAAGTGTTGCTTAACCTGGCTGAAAGTGCCATCGGTATTGGTCGCTTAAGCGAAGGCTTGCAGGGAATCGTATCTATTCGCGAGCGTGCCGGCTTGGAGAACAATGACGGTTCTTATGGACTGGGCAATGTGGCCGGCAGCAGAGATCAGCTTTTTAAAGCCGTGTTAAACGAACGTAAAATCGAGTTCGCCTATGAGGGAAAGCGCTTTTATGATTTAAGACGTTGGATGTTGTTTGATGATGCTACAGGTATGAATACGCGTTTGGGTATTCCGGTGTTGAACGGGACACGACGTACAGGCTATACGATAAAAGTGAAAACAAGTAACGGTGAATATTTTGGAGCCGGAGACCCTCTGCTGCTCGCAAATGGAAGCGCACCTGTCGCCGATCGTAATACGACATCCTATCCCGCGGGAATCACCACCTACGAGCAGTACCTGGATTACCTGTACGACAATCATTTTGTCGTCAGTGTGAAAGATGATTTGGATCGTACCAATGCCTCTCCACGCTGGACATTTAAATGGTACCCTGAGTATTATTATTTCGGGATACACCAAACGATTTTGGATGCATCTCCCTACTTAGAACAAACGAAAGGTTGGAACAGTCTAAATGGTGTTGGCAACTTTGATCCCTTGCTTTAATACGCTCAAGTATCAGCGGTAAACAACGAGGTAACATGTCAAATGTTACCTCGTGTTTTGTCGGGCTATATTTGTGCATTGATGATAGAAATTGTATACAGGAAGATCAATGTTCCGCCGCTCTCAATTACTATCAAGGAGATTCCCTTCAATGCGTCAAATTATTTCTACAAAACGTCTGTGCAGAAAAACAATGGATTATTGCATAAGAGCGATGCCTTGTCGTCAATGAACAATGAACCATTGTAGCAAAACAATGGCGTGTTGTAGGAAAACAATGGTGTATTGTTTATGAACAATGCTCCATTGTTTATAAACAATACGTTGTCGTTTGTAAACAATGGACTACTGTATGACTACAATGTGTTATAGTATTGCTTCAACAGTTTTTTGCTTATCTGCAATGAGATAATGTATGCATACAATGCTAAATTGTTAGGCGACAACATGATGTTGTTTTATTGCAATGACTCACCGTTCTTGAACGATGAGTCATTGCATATATGCAAAATGGCGGTTTATTATTATTCTATGGTCTATTTATCCGTTTTAACCTGTATTTTGCTGTAATTGCACCCCTATGTCGCTGAAAATTGCGCTGTAAGCGGTAGTTTTCGTTGAAAATTTGATGTATGGAAATTAGGCAATAGTTTTGTTACAGGTTAAGATAACATGCTATAGTATTAAGTGAAAATAATATAAGTAAGCCAATGTTTATCTTGCTAGCTTTGAGTTGCTAATGTAATGATTATAGGATATAAGCCTACAGGTTTCATAAAATTTACGATATGAATAAGAAGTTGATATCAGGTCTGCTGATAGGGATAAGTTTGTTGACGCTACAAACGGTGAAAGCGCAGTACCCCAAGATTCCGGAAGACGTTAAGAAAGCATCCGAGGAAATGATGAAGCGTGCGACAAAGCAGTCTGATGATGCTTGGGGAAAAGCGTTGCCCGTTATAGAAGCTTATGCAAAGCAAGGAAAGCCTTATATTCCTTGGGCTGGTCGTCCTACCGATCTGCCGCAGGCAGAGATTCCTGCATTTCCTGGTGCAGAGGGAGGCGGTAAATACAGTTTTGGTGGCCGCGGAGGTAAGGTTATCGTCGTCACAAGTTTGGAAGATAACGGACCGGGATCACTGCGGGAAGCTTGCGAGCAAGGAGGGCCACGTATTATCGTGTTCAACGTGGCTGGGATTATACGCTTAAAAACTCCGTTGATCATCCGCGCGCCCTACATCACCATAGCTGGTCAGTCAGCTCCTGGCGATGGTGTCTGTGTCGCCGGCGAATCGGTATGGATCAATACGCATGATGTACTTATCCGTCATATGCGGTTCCGCCGTGGCGAAACCTACGTTGGTCGGCGCGATGATGCGATCGGCGGCAATCCGGTGGGCAATATTATGATCGACCACGTATCTGCCAGTTGGGGCTTGGACGAAAATATGTCAATGTATCGGCATATGTATAATGACAGTACAGGTAAGCAAGAAGAAAAGCGCGGGACGGTTAACATCACGATTCAAAACTCTATCTTTTCTGAAGCGCTAGATACGTGGAACCATGCCTTTGGTAGTACCCTTGGTGGCGAAAACTGTACGTTCATGCGTAACCTATGGGCTAATAACGCCGCTAGAAATCCATCTATTGGATGGAATGGAATTTTCAACTTTGCCAATAACGTGATTTACAACTGGGTGCATCGGGCCATAGACGGTGGTGATTATCAAGCGACCTACAACATCTTTAACAATTACTTTAAGCCAGGGCCCGCTACACCAGCAGGACAGCCCATCAGCTACCGTATCTTGAAGCCTGAATCTGGCCGGAGCAAGCTGCCATACGTGGTTTTTGGACGTGCCTATGTGTCGGGGAACATTGTGGAAGGAAACGAGCAAGTAACAACGGACAATTGGAACGGAGGTGTGCAGCTGGAAAACAAAGCAGGCAATGGCATGACCTTCGAGGAAGCTACGCCCTATTTTGCGGCCATGAAGGCGGCAAAGCCATTTCCACATGCGGAGTTTAATATCATGAGTGCGGAACAGTCATACGACTACGTTTTGGAAAATGCAGGAGCAACGCTACCGAAGCGTGACCCCGTCGATTTGCGTATCGTCAAAGAGGTGCGTGACGGAAAACCAACACCCTTAAAAAATGTAACCTTGCCGGAGAAGGATTTTGAACACCGTCGCCTGCCGAAGGATTCTTACAAAGTAGGTATCATCACCGATATTGCGCAGGTAGGTGGATATCCTGTGTACAAGGGCAAAACCTATAAAGACACGGATAACGACGGCATTCCCGATGAGGCAGAAATCAAGATGGGCTTAAACCCTAAAGACGCTAGTGACTCGGCCAAAATTACGGAATCGGGCTATGCAAACATCGAAATCTATTTAAATGAACTGACTTCAAAATAGACCGAGATGCGTTTATCCTTAAGAAATACCTTCATTGCTTTGGTATGTACCCTGCCTATGTGGGCACATGCACAATATCCAGTTGTTCCCGACTCGCTCAAAGCGATAGCTGCACAACGCGAAAAATTGGAACAGCTCCGCGCGGATAAAGCTTGGGAAAAAGCACAGGCAGTTATGAAAGCAGAAGGTAAACCTTATCTTCCGGACGCCGCCAAACCAGAAGATTTGCCACAAGCAACAATCCCCGCATTTCCGGGAGCTGAAGGCGGCGGAGCCTACACCACAGGTGGGCGTGGTGGCCGTGTAATGGTGGTTACCAGTCTGGCCGACAACGGCCCTGGAACACTGCGCGAAGCTTGCGAAAGCGGTGGTGCACGGATCGTTGTGTTTAACGTAGCCGGTATTATCCAATTGGAAACACCTATCACCATACAGGCTCCATATATCACGATTGCCGGACAAACGGCTCCCGGCGATGGGGTCTGTGTTGCCGGCGAATCCTTCCTGATCGACACACACGATGTGATCGTGCGCTTTATGCGTTTTCGTCGCGGAACGACAGATGTAACTCGCCGCGATGATGCCTTGGGCGGCAATGGTGTGGGCAATATTATCATCGACCATGTTTCCGCTAGCTGGGGATTGGATGAAAATATGTCCATGTATCGACATGTGTACGATCGTGAAGGACAGAACCTGAAATTGCCGACAGTAAATATCACCATCCAAAATTCGATCTTTTCGGAAGCTTTAGATACCTATAACCATGCCTTTGGAAGTACGATCGGCGGGTTGAACAGCACCTTTATGCGCAACCTTTGGGCTTCAAATATCAGTCGAAACCCTTCGGTAGGTATGTATGGCGACTTTGGTTTCGTCAATAATGTGGTGTGGAACTGGTGGAATCGTACAGCGGATGGCGGCGATCATCGCTCTTTCTATAATTTTATCAATAATTATTACAAGCCGGGACCGATAACGCCGGTGGGTGAACCTATCTCATACCGCATTCTGAAGCCGGAATCTGGGCGTGACAAAGAATTTGCGAATACCTTTGGGAAAGCATTTGTAGGAGGGAATGTGATCGAAGGCAATGCCAAGGTTACAAAAGATAATTGGGATGGAGGGGTACAACCCGATGCAGATCCAGCCGTGTTGGCGAAAATTAGGGTGGATAAACCATTTCCTCTTGCTGCTTTTGGCAAGATTATGACCGCCGAACAGTCATATACCTATGTACTAGATAATGTGGGGGCAACCTTGCCCAAGCGTGATGCGGTAGATCAACGTATCGTTAGGCAGGTGAAAACGGGAAAAGTATTTTACAAAGAAAGTAAAGAAGTAATTGCAACCTCACCTTACGTAAAGCGCCGACTGCCCGCAGATTCCTATAAGCAAGGTATCATCACTGATATCCGGCAGGTGGGCGGTTATCCGGTTTATAAAGGGAAACCATATAAAGATTCTGATAACGATGGTCTTCCAGATGATTATGAACGAAAGGTAGGACTAGACCCGAACAATCCAAAGGATGCTTCGGTAATCAGTAATACAGGGTACGCGCACATCGAAAATTTTTTGAATAGCGTAGTTCCGCTAAAGACAGTCAAGCCCCAGTAATTCTCATATTAAGGCTTACTTTGTTTAATTGGTTAGTAGAGGCTGTCAGGACAACAGCCTCTTTTTTGTGACCTTTTCGCCGATTCTCATCGGGTAAAGCCAAGTGATCTATTTAATGATTGTGACAACAACGCAAGGGAGCCCCCAACACCTAACATCTTGTTTTGTAACAGTAATGTTGTGTTATGCTAATATTTTATAGTAAATAGGCAATGGACTATAATAATATCTTTTTGGATTTCTTTTTCTTTGTGATAGTGATAGATACACGCTGTTTTGCTCCTGCACGCGGGGATACAAAATAGACCGTATTGAACATGTGTTTTGCATTTATTTTTTTAAGACTAACCAATTAAAAGAATCGTAAGAAAGCAAAGGTCGTTTTTTAGAAAGATACAGCATCGAATGAAGTATGTATCATATTGACAAAGTCAATACCATTACACCGACGACAACACATCAATAACCAGTAGAAAAAACAATAAAGCATAAAGACGGATAGCCTCGTGGGAAGTTTGGTTATCCAATATTTTGAACCTATTTTATAAACACAATTTAAAACCAATGAATTATCAAGCTTTTATTAAAAAGGGGCTGCTGCGGAATACTTTCCGTTTGCTCTGTCCTTTGATCGCATTGGCTCCGACAACGTTGTTAGCATCCAAGTTGGCGAACAAGGCGGCTGTACATGCTGTAAAATTTGTAGGAATCAGCGGTAAAGTGCTGGATCAGGATGGAAAGCCTGTAGTAGGCGCAACTATTCTCGTTAAAGGATCCAAGGCCGGTGTCAAGTCCGGTGAGGATGGCGTTTTTAACATAAATGTGCCTGAGCAAAATAGCATAATTATCGTTAGCTACGTGGGATATAAAGTGCAGGAGGTTAATGTTGCAGGTCTATCTACCATTACTGTTAAGCTAGAATCGTTAGATGCGCTGGATGAGGTAGTCGTTGTAGGCTATGGTGCGCAACGTGCCAAAGAGGTTACTGGATCGATTGTTTCCGTAGATATGAAGCAGCTAGCAGACTTACCCGTTGCTTCCGTTTCTGAAGCGTTGCGTGGACAAATACCGGGATTGAATGTTTCTGGAGGTAGCACCCGGCCAGGAGCTATGGCAAGTTTGAGCATTCGGCAGCAATTCAATTGGGGAAAAGACGGTGGGGGAACAACACCGCTGATTATCATCGATGACGTGATTCAAGTGGATCCTCAAACCGGACAGCCGTCACTCGAAAGGTTTAACATGTTGGACGTCTCGGAGATCGAAAGTATGACGGTGTTGCGGGATGCCAGTGCTGCAATCTACGGTTCTCGCGCATCACAGGGAGCCATTGTTGTAAAGACAAAAAGAGGACAGGTTGGCCCTCCACGTATTTCCTATAGCGGTAAATTCCAGACAAACGATGCTGTAAGTCATGGGAAAGTGATGAACGCCCGCCAATATGGAGATTTTGCTAATAGTTTTGGACGCGCGCTGGGTTGGAATGATAATTTCTATTATTCAGATGCCGAGTTGACACGCATGGATTCGTTGAATTATGATTGGTTGGGCAACGATTGGCGATCAGCGAATGCTATGCAGCATTCACTAGATTTTAGTGGTGGGTCGGAAAGAGCGACATACTTCACTGGAGCGTCTTTTTACACGCAGAGCCCAAATCTGGGAGCTCAGGACTTTCAACGCTGGACGTTCCGCGCTGGCTCCGAGGTGAAGCTCGCCAGCAACTTCCGCTTGGGAGCTACGATAGCCGCAGCAAATACCAATACAGAGAAGTCATTTACCAAAATCAATATCAACGACGGTTCGTATGGTATCGGTGGGGAGCAAAACGATTACAATATTCTGTTGCACATGCCCAAGTACATTCCTTGGATTTACAATATTGACGGGGTCGATCAGTACGTGTCACCCGCATTAGGACCAAACAGATTGGGAAATGTGCGTGGTAATAACTCGGTGACCAACTGGAACTACTATGAGCTATTGAATAACGGGTCAAAAACGACCAACAAAGATTTCAACTACAATGCGAACTTTTCGCTACAGTATGATGTGCCTTTCGTGAAAGGACTATCATTCAAACTAAATTATGGCATTACCCAGGCGGCTAGTAATACCGAACAAGTGATGATACCTCTGTTACTATCACGCTCCACGAATTCCAACACGCCCGGAAACCACTTGTATGGACCTACCACGGTATGGGATCCGCCGGTCATCAATAACGCCAGCTCTCGTGTGACATATGATAATACAACCTCTAAAAATGATCAGCTGAACTTTTTTGCCAACTATGATCAAAAGTTTGGCGATCACAATATCGGAGCAATGTTTAGTGTAGAAAAGACTACCGCCAACTGGGAAGATCGCTACCAGATTTACGATAATCCCACACGTGGAGTTTACAATGGTACCTCTATATCTGCCGGTACACTTAATACATCCAATACCATTACCTATCGGACAGTAAGCGGTACACTATCTTATTTGGGTCGTGTTAACTACAACTACAAGAGCAAATATCTTTTGCAATTTGTATTCCGTTCTGATGCATCCACGAATTTTGCTCCTGAAAACTATTGGGGATTCTTCCCTAGTGTTTCCGCAGGATGGGTTGTGTCCGATGAGGATTGGTTTGCGGATAACGTCACCTGGATGAACTATTTTAAAATTAGGGGATCTTTGGGAATCACAGGAAATAGCAACGTCAAACCTTGGCGATGGGCAAGGTTATATTCCGCAGCAACTGATAAGGGAATGGGCTTCGGTAGCAATGGCGGTCAGTATGTAACAGGTATCACGCCAGATCCCGATCCGAACAGAGACCTTCGCTGGGATCGTACCATTCAACGAAACCTTGGTCTAGACATGTCTTTCGTTAAATCTCAATTAAATGTGACCCTTGATGGCTATTATAATACTACTTCCGACATGTTGACTGATATGGCAGGCGCATTGAATGTTCCTATCTCTGTAGGTGGCGCTTTTGCAGAACAAAATTATGCGGGTGTTAAAGCATGGGGCGGAGAGGTATCCGTGACTTGGAGAAGTAATGTGAATGAGTTCAACTATTCCATAGGTATGAACTTTGGTATGGGGAATTACAAAACAACCCGATACTTCGATAGACCATTCGATTATCCATCAGAGATGGAAACCCGACGTGCTGTGGGTAACACCGGTTTCAACAACGCAGTTTATGGCTACCGCACATGGAAAAATACATCAAGTGGAGACGGTATGTTGCGCACAGATGAGGATATTGACAAATATTGGGCTTACCTGACAGAGAATGCTGCAAATTCTGGAGTCGATGGTGCAGCACCTCGGTTTTTCGATATCACAGACAAATCACAGATGAGAAAAGGTATGTTGGTGTATGAGGATGTCCGTGGTGCTTTGGACGCCGATAGTAAAACATACGGACGCCCGAACGGCGCTATCGAAAAAGGAACTGGTCAAGATTTGGATATCCTAAGAAAGTCGGATCTAACTTACGGTATCACAACAAACCTTAATGCTGGATACAAAGGTATTTCCTTACAAGCGCAGATTTCTACCAGCTGGGGCGGCGTAAATTATTTGGACTACATCAAACAGGGGACAAGCAGTACGCACATGCTTTGGTCGCAGCCGCTTTATCTAACAGATATGTACGATGAAGTTACCAATCCAGACGGTGCCTATCCTAATTTAGCTTACTTTGATCAATTTGCTGGAAGAAACTCAGACTTTTTTATGCTACCTACATTCCGCATGTTCGTGCGTAGCTTGAGCGTGGGATACACCTTGCCAAAAGAATGGGTAGTAAAGGCTAAGTTGAATAACGCAAGACTATTCATCTCCGGAAACAATTTATGGGATTTTTATAATCCATATCCTAAAAAGTTCCGCAACATGTATGATGCTCCAAATGTGGGCTATCCAACCTTGAGAACTTGGTCTTTAGGCGTTAATTTGGGCTTGTAACCCGAAGGTTTATTACATTAAAAGAAGATCACCATGAGAAAGAAAATATTATTTTTTGCAGCCTTGACACTGGCTATAGCAGCCGGCTGTAAAACCGATTTTTTGGAAGAGATGAAAAGTTTTGAGAAATACGATGACAGTATTTTCGAGACCGAACTTCAAACCGGTTGGTACATCGATCGGCTGTACAACTATTACTTTGTAAATTATAGGAATCCCCAGCAATCAATTGTCGGTTTGTATAACGATAATAGAGCACGGATGACCGAGGAAATTGGCGGTACTGTAACCAGCTACACCAACCCGACAACAAATCTCCAGCTGGCATCGCAAGCTGATGGTTATTTCGGAAACCCAGTTGCTGCCAACGTGCAAAACAACCCCTACACCCGTATTCGATTTGCAACATTTTTAATTCAGCGAATTGATCAATCTGGCCCGGGACTCTCTGAATCTTTCCGTACAGCAGCAAAGGGTCAGATGTATTTTTTGCGAGCCTTGCAATATTTTGACTTGGTGCGCGTGTATGGAGGGGTACCACTTGTTACCACCGTACAGCAGAATAGTGGTACCGATGAGACAATCAGACAGCCTAGGGCAACAGCTGCAGAGTGTTTCGATTTAATTGTAAGCGATTTGGATTCTGCAGCTCTACTCTTACCTATGCGTTGGGATGCCGCTAATTATGGTAGACTTACTGCAGCTGGCGCTTTAGCGATGAAAAGCCGCGTGTTACTCACCGCTGCGAGTCCCTTGTACAATAAAGACTGGGATAATTCTGGTAGCCAAAAATGGCAAAGAGCTTTGGATGCTGGTCTTGATGCTGAAACGAAATTATCCGCCGCGGGGTACGGTTTATTTGGTAGCAATGCGAAAGATTGGGCAGAGATGACCTTCAGAGCTGACAACGCATTTAATTCAGAAGCATTAATGGTATTCTTACTGTCAACTACTCCGACAAGTTCTGTGGGCTATAACAACAACTGGGAAAACTCCGTACGTCCCGCTTCCTATCGCGGTGGCGGCGGCATCGCGGCGACAAAAGAAATGCTTGATTTGTTTCCAATGGCTGATGGAAGTCGCCCCAGCGTTACAAACTACGTGGATACGTTCTTTTTTGAAAATAGGGAGCCTCGCTTCTACCGCACTTTTGCGTTCTCAGGCTCGAAATGGGGAATCAAAGGGAATGACAACAAATCTACCTGGTTCTACAGATGGAAAGCAAATGCAACAGCGAACAATGGAACTTTTTTTGGCAACAACCAAGTTAACAGTCCCGCTTTGGTGCGTAAGATGTCCAACCCAGCCGCAGATAGTGTCAATTTTGCTTTTTCTGGAACAGATATCTTTGAGTACAGGTATGCCGAGTTGTTGCTAAACATAGCTGAGTGTTACGCAGCCAAGGGTGATCCTAACAACGCCGCTGCTTATATCGGTAAGGTGCGCCAGCGTGTAGGGATTCCAACGGCAAACAATTATGGCCTAGGCACCTTGACGACAAAATACGCGGCTATAGAAGCTTGTTTGTACGAACGCCGTATAGAATTAGCATATGAGGGTAAACGTTTTTGGGATGTGCACCGGTGGATGCTTTATGATAATCTGCAAGAGTCCGGAAATTCCGTGCAGAAGCTTGGCTTGGCACCTATCAACGGCACAAAAAGAACGGGATATTACTGGCAATCCAAAACCTTTGCTCGTGATCCATTAACTCCGGCATTGCGGAATATTCTAATCGACCCTGATGCCGCAAACTTCACAACGGAGATAGCGAAACTTAAGGATGTTTACCGAACTTATTTC
The DNA here is from genome assembly GCF_033955345.1 of Sphingobacterium bambusae. Taxonomy (NCBI): domain Bacteria; kingdom Pseudomonadati; phylum Bacteroidota; class Sphingobacteriia; order Sphingobacteriales; family Sphingobacteriaceae; genus Sphingobacterium; species Sphingobacterium bambusae. The sequence goes on along the minus strand of NZ_CP138332.1, from coordinate 2,230,451 downwards.
ACAAGAGCGCCACTGGATCAAGAGTGGGATAGGGTAAACAATGCTCCTGTAACTATTCTTTTCCGTCCGAACTATTATATATCCGGACTTACCGCCACAGTTTTAGGAAACAATTCCTACTTACAACAGACGAAGGGTTGGCTCGATTATTCGGGAGGAATGGGCACATTCGATTACCAACAATAGTATTTGGAAATACAAACCGAGACGCATCGTAGAAGAGCGTCTCGTTTTTTTTATCACTGTTGTTCAATGGCGATCTAACTATAATCTTATACGATACTGTTATCCCTATCTGCATTTCTCCCCAATTGCATGCGTCCACCCGCTAAAATGATACAATAGCTGGAGAAAATAATACAACCATCTGCATACGTTTTTAGCTATGTTTGTAATAGCAATAAAGATAATATATCCTGATTGTTTTCCTTGAAATCAACAAAGAATACGCTGGGTAATCTGTTTATTTTTAGCTTTATAAGCCTTATTAATTCGCTTTTACGTTGAAGAATTTTTTTGTATATAGTAGTTTGTGTGTTAGAAAAAGGGTCTCCGTTTTTCTGGTTGTTTTCGGCGCATGTCTTGCAGGATATGCGCAGAAGCAACTCTCGCCGATCAGCGTGCAAAAAAATAATACGTTAACCTACACGTCTGACGAAAAAGGAAATCGTATTCCCGATTATTCTTATGCCGGCTATATGGGCGGAGAGCAAGCTATCCCGCTAGTGTCCGCCAAGATATTTGTGCCACGGAAAGATGGTGATGCTACACTCCGCATACAGCGTGCAATTGATTATGTAGCGCAGTTGCCCTTAGATAAAAATGGATTTCGCGGAGCGGTGTTGCTGGAGGCGGGAACATACCACTTAGGAGGTTCATTGAAACTACATACTTCTGGTGTTGTGCTCCGTGGGGCGGGATTTGGCAACGTTGGAACTACGCTCTATGGTGGTGGTGTATCGCGTGAGACGCTTATACAGGTGCAGGGAAAAGACAATAGACAGTATGGCCAAAAACAAAGCATCACCGATGCTTACGTTTCTGTTAATGCGATGGCATTTACGGTCGCTAATGCTTCGGGCTATAAGGTGGGAGATGCCATCGCAATCGTGCGTCCATCAACCGAGGAATGGATTAAAGCCCTCGGTACAGACCATTTCGGTGGAGGCATTACTTCATTGGGCTGGAAGCCGGGGCAGCGGGAGCTGATGTGGCAACGTAAAATCACCGCTATTGAAGGTAATAAATTACGGATCGATGCGCCATTAACAACGGCGTTAGACCAGTCCTTTGGAATATCTACTGTTCAACAGTATAATTGGACGGGATGCCTAGAACAGATCGGGATAGAAAACATGAATCTCGTTTCTGCGTTTGATGCCTCCAATGCGAAGGATGAAGATCACCGCTGGATGGGGATAACCGTAGAGAACGCCTCCAATGTATGGGTGCGTAGGATACAGTTTAAGCATTTTGCAGGATCGGCGGTTTATGTCTTGCCTACAGCCAGTAAAGTAACCGTCGAAGATTGTTTATCGCTTGCCCCGGTGTCCGAAATCGGAGGGCAGCGACGCTATACATTTTATACCAAAGGGCAGCAGACGCTGTTTCAGCGACTCTATGCCGAGCAGGGCTATCATGATTTTGCTGTGGGCTATCTCGCAGCTGGTCCAAACGCTTTTGTGCAATGCCAAGCGATCGAGCCCTATAGTTTTAGCGGAGCGATTGATAGTTGGTCATCAGGAACACTCTTTGATGTCATCGATATCGACGCACAGGCACTTAGTTTCAAAAACCGTGGACAAGATGGACAGGGATCAGGCTGGACAGCAGCAAACAGCGTTTTTTGGCAATGTAGCGCCGCTTTGGTAGAATGCTTTCAGCCACCAACCGCCCAAAACTGGGCTTTCGGCGTGTGGGCGCAGTTTCAGGGAGATGGCTTTTGGGATCAATCCAATGAACATATCAAACCGCGGAGCTTATATTATGCGCAGCTGGAAGAGCGATTAGGGGCTGCCGCCAAAGATAGGACGGTGTTACTACCCGTGCTTAGCGAAGCCTCGAGCAGTCCTGCGGTAGAAGTAGCGATGGAGCAGACCAAGCAGGCAGCGCAACCGTCTTTACAACTGAAAGACTTTATTGCGCAGGCCGATGCGCGCCAGCAATTGCGGGACGAAGTTCAAGGACTGAAAACCGTTGATCAATTGCCGATGGTAAAGAAAATCGCTCCAGCATATGCTGAAGCGATGGCCTTGCGCCACGGTTGGTTGGTACGTGGTGACGAAGTGTTGGTCGGAAAGAAATCAGATATTCAATGGTGGAACGGTAGTGCTCGTCCGCATGGGGTAGAAAAATCTAAGGCCCATATCACACGCTTTGTTCCCGGTGAAGAAGGGCTGGGTTTAACGGATGATCTCAAAGTAACGGCAGATAGCATGTTGGCTAACCACACCTTAAGCATCGATCATAACTATGGACTGTGGTATGATCGCCGTCGTGATGACCATGAACGCATCCGCCGTATGGATGGCGAAGTTTGGCCACCGTTTTACGAATTGCCTTTTGCAAGGAGTGGACAGGGAGCGGCTTACGATGGACTATCAAAATACGACCTGACGAAGTATAACAAATTCTATTGGAACAGGTTGAAGCAATTTGCAGATATTGCCGATCAGAAGGGGTTGGTGTTGATTCACCAGAATTATTTTCAACATAATATTATTGAAGCTGGTGCGCACTATGCCGACTTTCCTTGGCGTACCGCAAATAACATCAATGAAGTAGGTTTTCCCGAGCCTGTCCCTTACGCAGGTGATAAACGTATTTTCATGGCCGAGCAGTTTTATGATATAAACCATCCGGTTCGTCGAGCGCTACATCGGGCCTACATCCGCCAGTGTTTGGAGAATTTTAAGGACAATACGGGCGTCATCCAGATGATCAGTGCCGAATATACCGGACCGCTGCATTTCGTGGAGTTTTGGATCGATGTCATTGCCGAATGGAAGAAAGAAACCGGCAAGAGCCCTATCATCGCCTTGAGCACAACCAAAGATGTGCAAGATGCGATCTTAGCCGATCCCAAACGCGCAAAAGAAATTCAGCTTATCGATATCCGCTACTGGCATTATCAAGCCGACGGATCGGTATATGCGCCGCAAGGTGGACAAAATCTAGCGCCGCGCCAGCATGCACGATTACTAAAACCCAAGAAAACATCCGCTGAGCAGGTATACCGTGCGGTGAGTGAATACCGTACGAAATATCCTGAAAAGGGCGTGCTTTACCACGGCGACAATTATCCGGAAATGGCTTGGGCTGTCTTTATGGCGGGTGGCTCTATGGCCAACTTGCCAAAGGTAGAAGCGCCCGGATTTTACGAGGCAGCCGCAACGATGACTCCCGCACTAGGGCAGGGCACTTGGCTGTTAAAGGGACAATCGGGCATTATCCTGTATAGCACTAACGCCAAGGGTACAGAGGTTGATTTATCCAGCTTGAAAGGTGCATACAACCTACTGCATATCGACCCAAAAACAGGTAAGGTGCTCCAAAAAGAAGCCTTAAAAACAGGAAAGATGGTGACGGTGAACAATTATAAAAACGCAACAGAGATCCTTTGGATCAAAAAAAAATAAAACATGATGATGAGTAAAAAACTGGTACCGATTCTTTTGGCCGGCGCACTGTTTTCTTGCACGGCAAAACAAGAAAAACAAGAACTCACGGGGTTGAAGATCTCAGAAAATGGCCGCTACCTCGCGACCGAAGAAGGAGATCCTTTCTTTTGGCTTGGTGATACCGGATGGCTTTTATTCAATAAGTTAAATCGTGACGAAGCAGAAGTGTATTTAGAAGATCGTAAGAACAAGGGCTTTAATGTAATTCAGGCGATGGTACTGCATACTGTTCCTTCTGTCAACGTCTACGGCGATTCATCTATCATCAATAAAGATATCGCACGCCCGTTGGTCACTGCGGGAAGCAATCCCGATGTGGCCGAAGAATATGATTATTGGGATCATATCGATTACATCATCGATAATGCTGCCGACAAAGGCTTGTACATGGCCCTTGTTCCGGTATGGGGATCCCCGGTAAAAGATGGAAAGGTATCGCCGGAGCAGGCAAAAGTGTACGCCCGTTTTCTCGCCGAGCGCTGGAAGGACAAAAAAAATATTATCTGGCTAAATGGGGGCGATATCAAAGGTTCCGACTCGATTGCCGTATGGCAGGAAATCGGTAAAACCATCAAATCCATTGATGCCAATCACCTGATGACCTATCACCCTCGTGGCCGCACTGCTTCATCCGATTGGTTTCACGATGCGTCTTGGTTGGATTTCAACATGGTGCAGTCCGGTCACCGACGCTACGATCAAGATACCTCGGCTAATGAGGTTAAACATTACGGCGAAGATAACTGGAAGTTTATGCAGGCCGACTGGAAGCGTAGCCCCGTAAAACCTACCATCGATGGCGAACCTTCCTATGAAGGTATTCCACAAGGCCTACACGATATCAAAGAGCCTCGTTGGACAGCCGACGATGTGCGCCGATACGGCTATTGGTCGGTCTTCGCGGGCGCTTTCGGCTACACGTATGGACAAAACTCGGTGATGCAGATGCATGCGGCAACGGACACTAGCACTGCCTATGGCTCCAAGGAGTTGTGGACGGCGGCATTACAAGCGCCCGGGGCATCGCAAATGAAATACCTGAAAGATCTTATGCTCTCCCGCGGACATTACTTTGAGCGTGTTCCCGATCAGAGCATCATCGCCGAAGCGGGAGACAAATACGATAATTTGTTGGCCACGCGTACGGATGACTATGCCTTTATCTATACCTACAACGGGCGGGAAATCGCGGTGAATATGGGTAAAATCAAAGGCGATAAAGTCGAAGCTTCTTGGTTCAATCCTCGTAACGGAGAAACAAAGGCTATCGGCAAGTTTGATAACCAAGGCGTGCAGCGCTTTAAGCCCGAAGGCCAGCAGAAAGATGGCAACGATTGGGTGCTGATATTAGATAGTATATAATGAAATTTTTAATAAAGGCTTTAGTTTTTGTGTTAGTAACATCCCTCTTGGCATCCTGCCAAAGGGATGTTTACCTGTTCACGTCCTTTCGTGAACCGGCCAACGAAGGCCTTCGTTACCTGTATAGCAAAGATGCCTATCATTGGGAGGAAGTGCCGGGCGTGTTTTTAAAGCCAACTTTGGGCACACAGAAAATCATGCGTGACCCCTCCATGTTGCGCGATAAAAAAGGTGTTTACCATTTGGTATGGACCATCGCCTGGAAAGGCGACAGCGGGATTGGCTATGCGCGATCAAAGGATCTTATACACTGGGAAGACGAAAAGATCATCCCCGTGATGGAGCATGAGCCTTCCACCGTAAATGTTTGGGCCCCTGAGCTCTTTTATGACGAGCAGGAAGATCGTTATGTCATTATCTGGGCGTCGACCATTCCGCATCGTTTCCCAAAAGGAGCGGAGGCCGAAGACAACAATCAGCGGATGTATTACACCACCACGAAGGACTTCAACAACTTTACACCAACGAAGCTCTTTGCTGATCCGGGATTTAGTATTATCGATGCGGTGATCGTTAAAAAAGATCGGGATGGCTATGTGTTGGTCTTGAAAGATAACACACGGCCAAACAGAAATTTGAAAGTTGCCTTTGCTGACAACGCCCTCGGACCTTTTGAACAGGTATCCACGCCATTCTCTGATTACCTGACAGAAGGGCCAAGCGTAGTGAAAGTAGGCGGCCAGTGGTTGATCTATTTTGATTCCTATGGCAGCAAAAGCTATGAGGCCGTGGCAACTACCGATTTTAAACATTTTGAAAAGGTAAACGAAAAGATCGTTGTACCTGAAGGACATAAACATGGAACGATCTTTAAAGCGTCGAAAAAGGACCTGAAAAGATTGTTAAAAGGAAAGGACTAGTAGTGAAATCGAAAATAATTGCTTTGCTGATGTTTGGTGCCTCATCAACAGTGATGGCGCAGGATACAGTAAAATATGTGGGGGAAACATTGTCCAACGTGGACTACCATCATGGACAGCTGACGCCAGCCGTGGGGACGCACAATATACAGGTTTTCCGTGCCAACCGCGAGTTTCCGGCACTGGCCGGAGGGCATGGTTTTACCTACAACCACCAGCCATTTTTGGCCTATTGGAACAATACCTACTACCTACAGTTTTTGAGCAACCCCATTGGCGAACATATCGCCGAAGGGAAGACGCTGCTATTGACTTCCAAGAACGGCTACGATTGGTCTCAGCCGCAGGAACTCTTTCCGCCTTACCTCGTTCCAGAAGGTTTTACCAAGCCGGAGCGTACCGATAAAGCGGGCAAAAATCTACACGCCATTATGCACCAACGCATGGGCTTTTATACCGCTAAGAACGGTAAATTGTTGACAATTGGCTACTATGGCGTGGCCCTGGATGCAAAGGACGACCCCAATGACGGAAATGGTATCGGCCGCGTTGTCCGCGAGATCAATAAAGATGGCTCTTTCGGGCCAATTTATTTTATACGCTTCAACAGTTCGTTCAACCAGAAGCTCGCACAATATCCCTTCTACTCCAAAAGTAAGGATAAAGCCTTTGTCGCGGCCTGCAAAGAGCTGATGGAAAATCCGCTGATGATGCAGCAGTGGGTAGAAGAGGCCGACCGGAACGATCCTTTAGTGCCCTACCACCGTCCGATCAAAGCATTTGCCTACTATCACCTTCCAGATGGTCGCGTGGTTGGTTTGTGGAAACACGCCCTAACATCCGTCAGTAAAGACAATGGAAAGACTTGGGATTATACCCCATTGCGCGCGCCCGGTTTTGTCAACAGCAATGCCAAGATATGGGGACAGAAAACCAGCGACAATAAATATGTAACGGTATACAATCCGTCCGAATTTCGTTGGCCGCTAGCCATCTCTACCAGTGCGGACGGTCTGCGTTACACCGATCTACTGTTGGTAAATGGAGAGATCAGCACCATGCGCTATGGCGGAAATTACAAATCCTATGGCCCGCAGTATGTGCGCGGCATCCAGGAAGGAAATGGTACGACTCCAGGCAGCGATATGTGGATTACCTACAGCATGAACAAAGAGGATATGTGGGTCGCAAAAGTCCCTGTTCCTGTTGTTTCTAGTGTAGAAAAAAATGTAAATGACGATTTTGTAACGAATGCGGCGGAAGCCTACAGCCGTTGGAATATTTATAGCCCGCTTTGGGCCAGTGCAACCGTTGAGGGCAAAGAGCTGCTGCTGCGCGATAAAGACCCTTTTGACTATGCAAAGGCCGATCGTGTGATCCAATCGGCCAAGAAAACGAAGATAACATTTAGCATATCGCCCAAGCAGGCGGATCATGGCCTGTTGGAGATCGAGCTGACCGATGATAGGGGGCAGGCAGCCTGTCGCCTGATCTTCGACAAAGACGGGCAGATAAAAAATAAAGCCGGCTATAGAAATGCAGGCGTGCAGTCCTATAAAGCAGGTGAGCAATACCAGATTACGCTCATCGCGGACGTGTCTACGCGCTCTTTCCAACTGGCTATCAATGGACAGGATAAAGGCACGAAGCTGTTCTTTCAGCCCGTGGCAAACATCAACAAGGTATCGTTTCGTACAGGCGAAGTACGACGTTATCCAAATGCCGATACCCCTACCGATCAAGATTATGATGTGAAGGATGCCGGAACTTCGGTTACCGAAGCCGCTTATGGTATCTCCTCGTTGCAAGCTGAAAAATTGAACTGATGAAAGGATTGGCCCTCGCAATAGGAATGTTTTGGATCGCGTTATCGGCACATGCGTCGGTCGTGCTTCCCAATATATTTGCAAATCACATGGTGTTGCAACAGCAACAACCCGTGGCCATTTTTGGAACAGCTCGCCCCGGTGAACAGGTGACGGTGCGTTTCAACGGACAGACGAAAAAATGCCAAGCCGATGCCGAAGGAAAATGGAAGCTGATGCTGTCGCCCATGAAGGCCAATGCCCAAGGGCAAACTTTGGAAATTCGCGGGGATAATACCATCCTGCTAAACGATGTGTTGATCGGCGAGGTATGGCTCTGTTCGGGGCAATCCAACATGGAGTTCCAAATGCGTAAGTTGGAAAAACTACCGCAGGATGGACAGCGCGATAATTTTCCGAAAAATGCCGTCAAGCAGGCCAATAATCCCAATATCCGCTTGTTTTTGGTGCGACACAAGTTTTTGGCGAAGCCCGATAGCAGCTATGCTGGATGGAGCATCGCACAGGATTCCGCACTGCGGCAGTTCTCTGCTCCAGGCTATTTTTTTGCCAAAATGCTGCAAGAGAAGCTTGGCGTGCCGGTGGGCATTATTTCTTCCGCTGTAAGCGGTAGCCGTATTGAACCCTGGATAGCCGAAGAAGCCTTTCAACAAGAACCTTATTTTAGCGGTAAGAAGGTCGGTGGCGACCCAGGCAAGTTTTTCGAATCGATGATCGCTCCCCTCGCACCCTATACGCTCAAGGGATTGCTCTGGTATCAGGGAGAAACCAATGTGTTTCTAAAAGAAAATATCGACTATGCCTATAAATTCAAGACGCTGATCAAAAGCTGGCGTAAGCTCTGGAACGAGGATAAGCTCCCCGTCTATTTTACCCAGATAGCGCCCTTTCAATACTCCTTGGACGAGAAAGGGAAAGAGCGTATGGCGCGTACAGTCTTGCCCGAGTTTCGCGAAGCACAGGATCTTTTGTTGCAGTTGCCGCATACGGGACGTATTGTGACCACGGATCTGGTTGATGATGTAAAAGATCTACACCCTACCGATAAATGGGACGTAGGCGCGCGTTTTGCAGCACAAGCGCTCCGCAAGACCTATCACCTACCGGTTACCGCAGATGGGCCTGAACTGGCCAAAGTGCAGTATAGAAACCACAAGGCCGTCGTTCATTTCAAGCATGCCGATGGATTGCGGGTAGCCGATGGTAAGCCGATTGTGGGGTTCGAAGTGGCGACAGCCGATGGACAATATGTTGCCGCTTCAGCACGGATTGTAGGCAAAACCATTGAGCTTGTGCATCCCGCAAACGAAAAGATCAAGCAGGTTCGCTTCGCCTGGGACGAAGCAGCCCAGCCCAATTTGCAGAATGCCGCGGGCATACCGGCACTGCCCTTTCGAACAGATAACCCTTATAAGAATCTTAAAATAAAATAAAGCATGCCGCATATGAAGTTTTATACCCGTATTTTCCTGTACAGCCTACTCCTTACCTTTGCTGGCCGCACGATGGCCCAGGAATCGGTAAAGCAATACCTGTCCGGAAAAGGGAAAGATGATGGCATCCTGTGGGATTTTAAAGTGTCCGAAGGCATGAAGGCCGGTGAATGGACCACGATTCCCGTTCCGTCCAACTGGGAGCTCCAAGGCTTCGGAAAATACAATTATGGTTTCAATAAAGAGGCGGATAAGGGGAAAGAGATCGGAAGCTACAGACATCGTTTCACCGTGGATCGCCGTTGGAAGGACAAACAGGTAAATCTGGTTTTCGAAGGAGTCATGACCGATGCGCAGGTGAAGGTAAACGGTAAATTGGTGGGCACGCCACATCAAGGCGCTTTCTACACCTTTTCCTACGATATTTCCAAGTTTCTACAGTGGGGCAAGGAGAATCTGCTCGAAGTAGAGGTCGCTAAACATTCAGCCAATAAATCCGTCAATGCGGCTGAACGCGAAGGCGATTTTTGGGTGTTCGGCGGTATTTTCAGACCCGTATTTTTGGAGATTCTGCCGAAGAACCACATCGAACGCCTATCGGTCGATGCCAAAGCCGATGGATCACTGCGCATGAAGCTACACACGAAAGGAACAGCCGATGCAGTAGCCGTGCAGCTTTACGATGCCGAGGGCAAAGCCTTTGGTAAGCCCATACACCAAGCCGTGCAAGGAGCGGAAACCTGGGTCGAAGGGACGTTTGAAAAGCCAGCACTTTGGTCGGCCGAATTTCCCAATCTATACAAAGCAGAGGTGATCCTCTCGCAAAAAGGAAAAGAACAGCACCGTATCCATCAACAGGTAGGTTTCCGGACGATTGAGGTACGCCAACGTGACGGCGTATACATCAATGGGCAGAAAATAAAATTTAAAGGCGTAAACAGACATTCCTTTCATCCAGAATCGGGACGTACAACGAGCAAAGCATTAAGTGTCCACGATGTATTGCTGATGAAAGAGATGAATATGAATGCCGTCCGTATGGCGCACTATCCGCCCGATAGCCATTTTTTGGACGTTTGTGACTCGCTTGGACTATATGTGATGAATGAATTGGGGGGCTGGCATGGGCATTACGATACGCCAACGGGCACGAAATTGCTGAAAGAGATGATCCGCGTGTCCGAAAACAATCCCTCCATTATCTTTTGGGCAAATGGCAATGAAGGTGGGCATAACCCAGAGCTGGATGCGACATTCTTTGAACAGGACATACAGAAACGACCGCTTATCTATCCTTGGGCCGTATATGGAGGGTTCGAAACGACCCACTACCGCGAGTACAATTACGGTATCGGTACGTATGACCATGGTCATAATATCGTGATGCCTACCGAATTTCTGCATGGTATGTATGATGGCGGACATGGTGCAGGCATTGAAGATTATTGGAAAGCTATGTGGGCCAATCCTCTGTCGGCAGGAGGCTTCCTGTGGGACTTCCAGGATCAGGGTATAAAACGCACCGATAAGGGCGGTATATTGGATACTGATGGCAATCGAGGAGCCGATGGCATCGTTGGTCCTCATTATGAACGGGAAGGAAGTTTTTACACCATAAAAGAGGTGTGGAGTCCCATCTTCTTCGAAAAAAGGGAAATGACTGCTGCTTTTAACGGCGAATTCACGATTGAAAACCGCTATGCCTTTACCAATACTGCAAACTGTAGCTTTAGCTATGAACTAAGCAAGCTGGAAGGAACTTCGGCGAGTTCAAAAACTGGCACTATGGCTTCTCCAAATATTGCACCCTATGCCAAGGGGATACTAAAGGTTGATCTGCCGGCAGATTGGCACAGCTACGATGCGCTGTACATCAAGGCCAACGATAGCAATGGCAAGGAAATATTCACCTGGAGCTTTCCGATAAGCCTGCCCAGCCGCATTGCGGCGACGAAGCTGAAAACCGCTGGTGATAAAGTGGAAGCGCAGGAGACCGCAGATGCCTTTTTGGTACAGGCTGGCGGCATCCACTATCGATTTGATAAGACGACCGGCCTGTTAGAGGAAGTGAAAAACGGAAAAGGATTGATTCCTTTTGGCAAAGGCCCCGTATTGCAGGAAGCGGTAAACAACTACAAGTCGTTCAGCATGCGTCGTCTCGCCGATACCTTGATCATCGAATCGGCTTTTGATAAAAAAGAAAGCTACAATACCCTGCAATGGACAATCTATCCTTCCGGCCAGTTGAAAATGCACGTGCAGTATTTTCCGGAAAGCTACTTCACCCGTTTTGTGGGGGTAAATTTTGATCTGCCTGAAAAGGAAATCGAAGGCGTGGAATACATGGGGATGGGTCCATACCGAGTATGGAAAAACAGAATAAAGGGTAACCGTTTCGGTATATGGGAAAAAGCCTACAACGATGTTGCGACCGGCGAAGTGCCTTTCGAATATCCTGAATTTAAAGGATACCACGCCAATATGTACTGGGCGACATTTAAGCTGAAATCACAATCATTTCGTGTTTTTACCGACCGGGAGGATGTCTTTTTACGCTTGTACACTCCAAAGGAACAACAGGATACCGATTGGAAAAATATGGAACCAACCTTCCCTTCGGGTGATATCTCCTTTATGAACGGTATCTCGGCCATTGGTACAAAAACACAAAAGCCGGAGACCACAGGCCCTATGGGCATGAAGCATGTGTACTACGATTTCGAGAAAGAGCCCATACGGGCATTACATATGCAACTGTATTTTGATTTTTCTGGGCAGTAGACCGCAAAGCGAATAAAGATGAATGTGCTGAAATATCTGTTAATCCTTGTCTGTACCCTGATCCTTGTTGATCTGCGGGCTAGTACGCATGTGCGCGATCTGCGTTGCGAATTGCTCGATAATCCACAGACCATCGATAAACAACAGCCTCGCTTGAGCTGGAAAATCGAAGCATCCGAAAGGGCCGTAAAACAAACTGCATACCACATTCTTGTCGCTTCATCCTTGGAAAAGCTAAACCAAAATGTGGGTGATCTTTGGGACTCGGGCCTAACGAAGTCGTCCAATAGCATCAGTGCCTATTATGCCGGCAAAGGACTTTCATCCCGCGAAGCGGTATTTTGGAAAGTAAAGGTGTACACCAATAAGGGCGAATCTTCTTGGTCAGTTCCTGCATCTTGGCGCATGGGCCTGTTGTACTATAAAGACTGGCTGGGGCGTTGGATTGGTTTCGATAAATATTTTCCCTCCGACAACAAAGATTCCGGACAGCTCTCGGCACGTTACTTTAGAAAGGAGTTCACCCTGCGTAAACCCCTGAAAGAAGCAACGGCCTATATTATGGGGCTGGGTCTATATGAACTTTACATCAATGGCAAAAAAGTGGGCAACCAAGTGCTTGCGCCATCGCCGACCGACTATACAGAAAATATCAAATACCATGTGCATGATGTCACCGCCCTGATCCAAGAAGGACCGCAGGCTATAGGTGTTATATTGGGCAACGGCCGTTTTTATGCCATGCGGCAGGCAAAGCCTTACAAGGTTAAGACCTTCGGCTTTCCCAAAATGCAGATGCAGCTTATGCTTACCTATTTGGACGGGAGCACAGAGGTGGTCAAGACCGATGATAGCTGGAAGGGCACTGCTGGCGGCCCTATCACGGCAAACAATGAGTATGATGGAGAAAGCTATGACGCTCGTAAGGAAATGTTGGGATGGGCAAATGCCGGATTTGACGATGCAACATGGATGAAAGCCGATTACGTGCAAGAGCCTGGGGGGCGCTATGAAGCCCAGCTTAATCGTGATATGAAAGTGATGCAGGACATTGCTCCTGTAGCGATAAGCAAGAAGGGAACAGGTCGGTATATCTTGGATTTCGGCCAGAATTTCTCGGGTTGGGTAAAGATGCGGGTGAAAGGTATTGCGGGCACGGCCATTCGGTTACGCTTCGCCGAGTCGCTCCAGGATGATGGAGAGCTCTTCACCGAAAATCTGCGTGATGCCAAAGCGACGGATCTGTATATTCTTAAAGGCGGTGATCAGGAAGAGTGGGAACCGCGTTTTACCTACCATGGATTCCGTTATGTGGAAATAGATGGCTATCCCGGCGATCTGCAAAAGCAGGATTTCGTGGGCCGTTTTGTGTATGATGAGATGGCCAGTATCGGCACTTTCCATTCCTCCAACGCGCTATTGAATAAAATTCACCAAAATGCCTGGTGGGGCATTGCATCCAATTACAAGGGTATTCCAGTAGATTGCCCGCAACGCAATGAACGGCAGCCTTGGCTGGGCGATCGACCGACGAGTGCCTATGGGGAAAGTTTTCTTTTTGATAATACGCTGCTCTACGAGAAATGGCTCGAGGACATCCGCTTGTCACAAAAGGAGGATGGAGCCATCCCGGATGTAGCACCGGCGTTTTGGCGCTATTACAGCGATAATATCAGTTGGCCCGGTACATACCTCTTTATTGCGGATATGCTCTACCAGCAGAATGGAGATGTCCGTGTTTTGGAAAAACATTATCCAGCCATGAAGAAATGGATGGCCTACATGCGTTTGCGGTACACCGACAAGGACGGTATCCTCACCAAGGATAGCTATGGCGATTGGTGCTTTCCGCCAGCCAGTATCGAAGAGGGACGAGGCAAAATCGCCGATAAGAAATATCCCAGTGCTTTAATTTCTTCGGCGTTCTATTATCATCTGTTGCATACCATGCAACGGTTTAGTGTGTTGACGAATCAGGCGCAGGATACTGTCGAATATGCTGCGCAGGCTATGCAGTTGAAGAAAGATTTCAATAAGCGCTTTTACAATGCCGCTGGATATTATGGTAGCAACAGTTTGACCGATAATCTCTTGGCGATGTATTTTCAACTTGTAGAAGAAGAAAACAAGGATCGGCTAGCGGCGCGCATTGTGGAGATTATAGCGCAGGAAAATAAGGGACACCTCAGTACGGGCGTGGTCGGTACGCAGTGGATCATGCGTACGCTCACCGAAATGGGCAGGGCAGATCTAGCCTATACATTGGCAACAAAAAAAACATACCCTTCTTGGGGATACATGATCGACAACGGAGCGACCACCATTTGGGAGCTTTGGAACGGCAATACGGCACATCCTAAGATGAATTCGCAGAACCACGTGATGATGCTGGGCGATCTGTTGATCTGGTATTACGAAAATTTGGCCGGGATTAAATCGGGAGATCATGCGTTCGAGTCGATTGTGATGAATCCAAGCTTTGTGGAAGGTCTACAGCATGTCGATGCAAGCTATGAAAGCTTGCACGGCTTGATCCGCTCTTCTTGGAAAAGAGACAAGAAACAGCTTTTGTGGAAGATACATATTCCGGCAAACAGCAGCGCACGTGTATCTATGCCCACAGCGGCATTGGACGCTATCACAGAACGTGGCAAGAAGCTGGACAAGGTTGAGGGCATCCACTATTTAGAAACAGAAAAAGACCAGGTCTTGCTCGAGATCGGCTCTGGCGAATACGAATTCAAGATCAAACAATAGGATATGATAATGGATAAACGAATAGCGACGGTTCTTCTTTTGTTGTTGTCCCTGATGGGGGCAGCACAGGAGAATGCGCTTTACAAATGGCGAAAAGGGATTGTCAAGGATGAATTTATCTATGAGAAAGCAGCTTTTCCGTCCTGCCACTCCGCCACACTGGCCGAAACGCCCAACGGATTGGTCTATGCTTTTTTCGGGGGCACGCGCGAGCGGCATCCCGATGTAGAAATCTATACCTGTCGATTTGAAAACGGAGCTTGGACACCTCCGGTTTCTGCCGCCGACGGTGTGCAGGAAGATGGCAGTAGGTTGCCTACCTGGAATCCGGTGCTGTATCAAGTGCCCGGGGGCGAGCTTCTGCTATTTTATAAAATCGGCCCTAAGCCTTCGGAATGGTGGGGAATGATCAAGCGTTCGCACGATGGTGGCAAAACCTGGTCTGCCGCAGAAAAGCTTCTCGAAGGTTACATTGGCCCAGTCAAGAATAAGCCTGTGTTACTAGCGAATGGTAATTTAATAGCGCCGACCAGCACCGAAGGAAATGGCTGGAATATTCATTTCGAAATCAGCCCCGACTTTGGTAAAACCTGGCGAAAGGTAGGGCCGATAGCACGGGGGGAAGACAACCTGAACGCCATACAACCGAGTATTCTGGATCATGGTAACGGCACATTACAAATACTGGCACGTAGCCGTAACTGGGCCCTTGTTGAATCTTGGTCGACAGACAATGGAGAAACTTGGTCGCCGTTAAAGAAAATCAGCCTTCCAAACAACAACTCGGGCACGGATGCTGTAACCATGAAAAACGGTACACATGTACTGGTGTACAACCACGTACTGCCACCGAAAGATAATCCAAAGGGAGCACGCACACCATTGAATGTTGCGGTATCGAAAGACGGTAAAAATTGGGATGCCGTATTGATCTTGGAAGATTCGCCGATCAGTCAATATTCGTATCCTGCCGTTATCCAGACGCAGGACGGCATGCTTCACTTTGTCTATACCTGGAGAAGGCAAAAAATGAAGCACGTGGTGGTAGACCCCAGCAAACTGAAGCGAAGAAAGATAAAAAATGGTATTTGGCCAAAAGTGAAGGGCTACAGCTTGCCTAGCTTGGAAACCTACAAAGCCGAAGAAGAATAATAACACGAAAAATAAACAATGTCAGCAGCGCGTATGTTAAAGATTAATTTTCCGGGGAAGCTCGTTTTTGGAAATGGAGTGCTAGCTCAGCTTGCAGAAGATGTGGTTGCGCAGGGTAGCAAAACGGTCATCATTATGACCATCAAACCTTTGCTGGAATCCTTGGCCGATTTTTTTGCCCATCTAGAAGGAAAAGGTGTCGAGCTGCTCGTCGATACAACCATCGAGCAGGAGCCTTCATTCGCTGATTTTAAAAATATTTTGGAGCAATATAGACCCGTGCAGGCTGATACCGTCATCGGTATTGGAGGAGGCAGCGTCTTGGATGTCGCCAAGCTCGTTGCAGCACAGCTGAGTGGCAGCCAATCGCTGGAAGAAATTGTGGGTAATGGGCTGTTACAAGGAAGATCCGTCCGCCTGATCTGCGCCCCAAGTACGGCCGGAACAGGAAGCGAGGTTTCTCCAAATGCCATTTTGGTGGATGATGATAATCAGAAGAAAGGCATTATCAGCCCATTTTTGGTGCCTGATGCGGTGTATGTCGATCCATTGCTGACGCTCGGTGTGCCGCCTGCCATCACAGCGGCAACGGGCCTTGATGCGTTAACACACTGCCTGGAAGCCTACACCAATAAATTTTCACAGCCTTTTATTGATATGTATGCCTTCGAAGGTATGCGTCTTATCGCGGCTAACTTGGTCGAGGCGGTGAGAAACGGGAAAAATGAGCAGGCGAGGAGCGAAGTGGCTATGGGAAGCATGTTGGGTGGATTCTGTTTAGGACCTGTCAATACCGCTGCGGTGCACGCGTTATCCTATCCTTTAGGCAGTATGTTTCACTTGCCACATGGACTTTCCAATGCGCTGCTATTGCCTTATGTGATGGAGTTCAACTACAGCGCTGCGCCTAAGAAATATGCCGAGGTCGCTATTGCGTTGGGTTGTTCCCGGCAAGATAGCGATGAAGAAACCGCCAAGGCCGGTATTGCCAAGGTACGTGAGCTTATCGAAGCATGTGGTATACCAGCACGTTTGCGGGATGTGGATATTCCGAAAGAAGCTATTCCACAGATGGCTGAAGATGCCCTCAAGATAACAAGACTACTAATCAATAATCCGCGAGAAGTCACTCTGCCGGATGCTATAAACCTATTTAATGCGGCCTATTAACATGAAAGAAGAATTGAAAAACAAAGAAGCGATCGTTCCGGTCGTTGCGCCCTTGAAAGAAGACCTAAGTCTGGATCAAGATGCCGTGGCGCGCATATTCGCTTACCTCTATGCCAATGGAGCAATTCCATTTATATTAGGAACAACGGGTGAGTCTGCTTCCTTATCCAACGCTTTTAAGGAAGAATATCTGCAGGTAGCCGTCGCGCACAAACCTATAGAAAGTAAACTATACGTAGGCATATCGTCCAATATCTTGGAAGACTCTATTGCCTTTGCCCATTCGGCACATAGCCTAGGTGTGGCAGCTGTAGCAGCTACACTGCCGACCTATTACAAGCTGTCCGAGGTACAAATGGAAAAATATTTCCTTGATCTGGCCGAGGCTATCCCGAATAACCTGATCGTCTATAATATTCCGGCAACAACACATATGTCTATCCCGCTTGACCTGCTTGATCGGTTGAGTTATCACCCTAAGATCGTAGCGGTGAAAGATTCTGAACGCAGTATGGAACGTCTTGATCAATCCCTGCACTTATGGAAGGATCGCACGGATTTTAAACATTACATGGGCTGGGCGGGTGCATGTGCCTACGCTTTGTTGCATGGTAGTGATGGCATTATCCCAAGCTCCGGAAATTTTGCTCCAGCGATCTATACAGACATGTGCAGGGCCGTCGAACAGCAAGATACGGCGCTAGCAGATCGCTTGCAAAAGCAGTCGGACGATATTGGAGCGCTCTATCAAGCCAATAAATCATTAGGTGAATCATTGTGGGGGCTAAAAGTACTAATGAAACAGTTGGGATTGTGTGAACCCTTTATGATGCCGCCTTTGCATACACTGAGCAGCCAAGAGGAATATGCCCTCATTGATGCCTTTCAAGCACTAGTTACGAAAGAAAATATAAAACTGAATCTGGTAAATCATGTATAAACCTATTATCGGTATAACAATGGGCGATCCGGCCAGTATAGGCCCTGAAATCGCACTAAAGGCTTTGTTGGACAGCCGTGTGCAAGATATTTGTAGCCCCATTTTGGTGGGCGATGCAGCGGTATTTGAACAGATCGCGGAACAATTGCAAATACCATTGACCATCCACCGGATCGATAAAGTTGCTGATGCTCAGTTTTCTAGTGGAACAGCCGATGTATTTGATCTTAAAAATACAGACCTGTCGAAAGTAACCTTCGGCGAGATTTCCGCAGAAGCCGGCGCAGCTTCCTTCGAGTCCGTGACCAAAGTAATCGAACTAGCACTGGCGGGCAGCATCGATGCGACCGTAACCGGTCCGATCAATAAGAAATCTATCAACGAAGCGGGGCATCATTTTGCGGGGCACACCGAAATCTACGCGCACTATACCGGCACCAAGAAATATGCCATGCTGCTGGTCGAAGATAATATGAAAGTGATCCATGTATCCACCCATGTATCCTTGCGGCAAGCCTGTGATCTGGTGAAGAAAGAACGTATCCTAGAGGTCGTTGATCTGCTTCAACAGGGCTTGATCAGCTTGGGCGAAAGTAACTTGAAGATCGGTATTGCCGGTTTGAACCCCCATGCCGGGGACTCCGGATTGTTCGGGACGGAAGATGACGAGGAAATCTTACCAGCAGTGCTCGAAGCCCGGGAAAGGGGCTTTGATGTCGATGGGCCCGTGCCAGCGGATACGCTTTTTTCCAAGGCAGCTACCGGCCACTATGGCGGCATTGTGGCGATGTATCATGACCAAGGACACATCCCCTTCAAACTGACAGGATTTAAATGGAATGCCGAGAAAAAGCAGATGGACAGCGTCAAAGGGGTAAACATCACGATGGGGCTACCTATTATCCGCACCTCGGTAGATCATGGTACAGCTTTCGAAATTGCGGGTAAAGGTGTGGCTAGTCCAGATGCGATGATTTTAGCAATAGAATCGGCCGTACAATTGGCATTGAACAAATAAAACAAAGCGTAATGGGATCGATATTGGTGATTGCAGATGATCTGACCGGAGCTGCCGAAATTGCAGGCATCGCCCTGCGGTATGGTCTTTCCAGCCAGATTGTGCAGCAGTTGGAAGATCCGACGAGCTCCGACGTGCTGGTGCTCAATAGCAATTCCAGATCGCTCAAGATCGATGAGGCGCTTGCCCATTTGGCCCGTTTGTTCCCCGCCGCAAGTACCCAAAACTGGGATTGGGTCTACCTAAAGTTCGATTCTGCCCTGCGCGGACACATCCAGGAGGAATTGTCCTTTTTTCGTGCGCTGTTTAAACCAGCCTATCAGTTCTTCTGTCCGGTAAATCTAAACCTGAACCGGGTGGTGCGTAGTGAGGAGTATTGGATTGCCGGCAAACCTATTGCCCAGACTGCTTTCGCGCAAGATCCGGAGTTTCCGGTGCGCTCAAGCAAGCTGTTGGATGTCGTGGGGGGAGAGACTTGGACAATCGTGCCTAAAGCGGCGGATTGGACACCAGATCGTCAACGCGTGCTCCCAGCAGTTGATAACTGGGAAGCGCTGCACGAATGGGCATCAAACATTCCCCACGAGGCATTATGCGCTGGGGCGGCAGCCTTTTTTGAGGCTTTATTGCGGAAGCGTAATACCGGCGCGTCAATAGTGGCAGAACCAGCCTTTGCACGTCAAAGACCGGTGCTTTATGTTTGCGGGTCCAATCATGAGCAAAGTGTTACACGAATAAACGCGTTAGCGCAAGAAAATATAATATATTGGCAGAAGACAGGTGGCGAATGGGAAGTCGCCAAGAAACTGCTCGCCCTGCTTAAGAAGAATCAAGTCGCTGTCTTTGCCGTATTACCGGGCGTTGTCGCAAAAGCGGATGTTATCCGCAAGAGCATGGCGATGGTGGTGGGCATGCTAAAAGGGGAGGATATGCCCAAGGAGCTGATTATAGAGGGTGGAGCAACTGCAAACGCGGTGCTGGAAGCACTACAAATTAACGTTCTTTTGCCCCAAAAGGAATACGCACCCGGGCTGATCCGTAGCCACGTTCCGCAGCAGGAACTGGCGATCACCATGAAGCCCGGTAGCTATCCTTGGACAGAAGAATTATGGGCTTTTGGCCCAACAACGTAAACCGAATGAATGATGAATAAACCTATTTTAAGTGTTTTTGATTATGGTATTATTGTGGCAGTCTTGCTGGTCACCCTGTATTTCGGGCTCAAATATGCCAAAAATCAAAAATCTACCGAAGCTTACTTCTCCGCAAAAGGACGTGTGCCGTCTTGGGCAATCGGCATGTCACTCCTGGCCACCCTTATCAGCAGTGTCACCTTTCTGGGCTACCCAGCAGAAGGCTATGCGCACAATTGGATACTATTAGTGCAGGGGCTCATGGTTCCTATCGTGCTTTTGGGCACGGTATGGTTTATCGTGCCGCTGTACCGCAAGGTTATTGGGTTAAGCACCTATGAATATTTTGAAAAACGTTTCGGAAATTTTGCGCGTTATTACAGTTCAATAGCATTCGTGCTGCGACAATTTTCGGGCATGGGCACGGTACTTTACCTGCTTGCAGTGGCCTTGTCCAGCATGACCGATATACATACCTATTGGATTATCATCGTTGTCGGATTGATTATTGTAACCGTTAATCTTTTGGGAGGAATTGAAGCCGTGATATGGCTCGACGTATTTCAAGGTTTTATGCTGTTCGCCAGTGGCATTCTTTGCCTTTTGGTCATTATTTTCTCGGTGCAGGGCGGCTTGCCTGAAGTATGGCGTGTGGCCTCCGAAAACGGTCGAACCGGTTTTGGCCCATATGACCTCGATTTTACAAGGCTTACCTTCGTGGTGATGGCCATCAACGGGATGTTCTACGCCATACAGAAGTATGGAACAGATCAAACCGTGATTCAGCGTTATCTCACAGCTCGGTCGGATAAATCGGCTATTCGCGCTTCTTTGATGGGGATTTTGCTCACCGTACCGGTATGGTCCTTATTTATGTTTATCGGAACAGCGCTCTTCGTCTACTACCAGCAGCAACCGCTCCCCGAAGGAATCGGCCCGAATAGCGTTTTCCCGTATTTCATCATGAGCCAGCTCCCTGTCGGCGTGGTCGGTTTTATTTTGGCAGCCATGGTTTCGGCGGCCATCTGTAGTTTGAGTGCCGATTTAAATTCTTTAGCGGCCGTGGGCATTGAAGATTACTATAAAAAATTACGCCCCAATCGTGTAGACAACGAGTATCTGAAAGCAAGCCGTTCAATGGTAGCTGTAGCGGGATTGATCTCGATGGGCATCGGATTTATCTATGTCGAGCTCGGTAGCGAAAGTATCTTGGGGGTCATCTTCACGTTGTACGCTATCTTTTCGGGAGGGATTGTCGGTATTTTCCTGCTCGGTGTGTTCTCCAAGCGCGCAAATGCACAGGGGGTGAATATCGCTATTTTTGTCTGTATCCTCTTTACTGCGTATGCTTTTTTGACCAGCACCGAGATTGAAATCGGTGGGCAGAAAATGATCTTGCTTGATCTGGGCAGCTTCAACTTCACGCACAACAAATTGATGTTGGGTGTTTACAGCCATCTCATCGTGATTTTCATCGGCTACTTTGCCAGTCTATTTTATCCAAAGCCCGATCTAGACCCCAACCTGTACTTTCACGGTTGGCGGGCAAACCGCAAATTAGCCAAGAAAGGAGGCATAGACCATGTTTAGAACGTTATTCATAGCCGCGATATTAAATGTTTTGTTTATGCAAAGCAGGGCGCAGAGTTCGGACGATCAATACCGCAAACCACTAAAAGAAGTGTTGGGATTGCTCGAGCAGCATTATGGTATTACGATTAAATACCAAGAAGAGCAGGTTGCGGGGAAATACCTGAACTATGCCCGTTGGCGTTTTCGTCCTGATGTGGATGAAACCTTAAAAAATGTATTAGCCCCGCTCGATCTGAAGGTCAATAAGGAAGGCGAGAAGAAATATAAACTCAAGGAATACGAATACTACCGTTGGGAGGTGAAAGACGGTTGGGATTATTTAGACCAACTGGCTGCACAATATCACGATAGGGCAAGCTGGGAGAAAAGGAAAGCGGCCATTCGCCCAGAGTTGTTTACGGCCCTAAAACTGTCGCCATTGCCGGCATCGCCGGATTCGAAGGCCATTTTGTCCAAAAAGAGGGAATTTACGGGTTATACGGTTCAGAATTTTGCACTGGAAATTCTTCCCGGTGTCTACGTCAATGGCTCCATCTACAGGCCATCAAAGCCAAAAAAGAGTAGCGCACTAGTTTTAAGTCCAGACGGACACTGGGCCGATCATCGCTATCGCAAGGATGCGCAGGTTCGCTGTGCTATGCTGGCCAAGATGGGGGCTGTGTCGGTGAGTTATGACCTCTTTGCCTGGGGCGAATCGCTGTTGCAATTTAAGTCCGAGGACCACCGGAAGAGTTTGTCCATGACCGTGCAGACGCTTGGCGCGATTCGCATATTGGATTATATGTTAGCGGGCCAGGGAATAGATAACCAACGGGTGGCTATCTGTGGCGGTTCGGGCGGGGGAAGCCACACGGTCTTGATGACGGCATTAGATGATAGAATTACGTTGAGTATCCCTGTCGTTTCCCTTTCTTCTTATTTCTATGGTGGTTGTCCCTGTGAAAGTGGCCTGCCCATCCACAGCAGTGGCGGTGGTACCAACAATGTCGAAATAGCGGCCATGGCTGCTCCACGGCCACAGTTGGTGATATCCGATGGAAAAGATTGGACAGCGCATATGCCCGAGCACGATTTCGCCTACTTGCAAACAATCTACGGTTATTACGGAAAGAGCGCCGATGTGGCCAACGTACACCTGCCTGAGGAAGGTCATGATTTCGGCTACTCCAAGCGGAAGCCGGTCTATGATTTTGTGGCGCGTTATTTCCAATTGAATGCCGACGTGCTGAAGAAGAAAGATGGGGAGTATGATGAGTCTACCGTTACGATAGAAAAGAAAGAAGCGCTTTATAGCTTCGGGGATAAAGGGGAAAAGCTGCCCGCAAATGCCTTGATAGATTATGAAGAATTGGAAAAACTGTTTAAAGGAAAATAGGATATGGATCACCGCAGAAGACGTTTTATACAACAGAGTTTATGGATTAGTGGGGGCTTACTGTTCTCGACAAATTTATGGGGACAGCAGGCTCCCAAACAACGCTATAAAGTAGCCGTGATAGACTTAATGATCTTGAAGCGGCAGAAGCTCAGTGCTTTTGAGCTCAGCAAAGAGATCGATGCAGATGGTTTGGAAGTCGATATGGGTGGGCTTGGCAACCGTGATACGTTTGAAAGCAAGCTGTCTGATCCTGCCACCCGCGAAGAATTTTTAAATAAATCTAAAGAAACAGGCGTAGAGATCTGCTCCTTGGCCATGACGGGCTTCTATGCGCAGTCCTTTGCGACTAGGCCTACCTATAAGCAAATGGTTGGTGACTGTTTGACAACTTGTCAACAAATGGGCGTGAAGGTTGCCTTTCTTCCATTGGGCATCCAAGGAGATTTGCGTAAACATCCCGAATTGCGTCCCGCCATTGTCGAGCGTTTGAAGGTCGTGGGCGAGATGGCTAAGAAGGCTGGTGTGATTGTAGGGATCGAAACGGCTCTCGATGCGCAGGGTGAAGTTGCGCTGCTGAAAGATATCGGCTCGAAGCATATCCAAATCTACTTCAACTTTTCCAACCCCTTGAAAGAAGGTCGTGATTTGATCAGTGAATTGAAAATTCTAGGTAGAAAGCGCATCTGCCAAATTCATTGCACCGATGAAGATGGGGTATGGTTGGAAAATAATAAGCGCTTGAATATGCCACAGGTAAAACAAACCTTGGATAAGATGGGTTGGAAGGGCTGGCTTGTCATCGAACGGTCGCGTGATGCCAGTCTCTCGCCCCGGATGGTAAAAGAAAATTTTGGCGCGAATACGCGTTACATGAAACGTATTTTTCAATGAGGATCGTCCATGCTATATGTTTCTTGCTGTTGCTAGCGCTATTCTACGGATGTAAATCAGTTCCGTTGGAAAGGCAGCTGGATGGTAGCCTGCGCAAAGCGGATCAGGTGGGAGCAGATCAGCTTCCTATAGCTATTGAGCCGGTGCATTCGCCATTTTTTATGCAGGACTTCGCTCGGCCCACATTTCCCGATAGACGGGATACAGTCGTGGCGGGCGAGCAAGACATCCAGCAGAAGATAGACCGCTTAGCGCAGGCCGGCGGAGGCATCCTCCTGCTTCAAGCCGGTCATCATCGCTCGGGACGAATACAGTTGAAGAGCAACATCAATCTTCATGTCGAAAAGGGGGCTGTGTTAGAGTTCAATTCAGAAATAGCAGATTTTCTACCCGTGGTCTTCACGCGCAACGAAGGCGTGGAGCTGTATAGTTTGGGCGCTTGTATTTACGCGAATGGCGCTAAAAATATTGCGATTACTGGAAGCGGAAAGCTGATAGGTCCTGGAGCAGGAACGGTGCGCGAGAAAACAATGACACATGATGTCATCGAAAATATTGTAGATAGCAAAACGCCGGTCGAAAATCGGATTTACGATGGTAAGACGGCGGACTTTATCTTTCCGCCGGCCTTGATCGCTCCGATAAACTGTCAAGATGTATGGATCGAAGGACTGCATTTGGAGCGTTCTGCATTTTGGAATGTGGTACCTACTTATTGTGAGCGTGTGGTGATTCGCGGCTTGACGATACAATCGGTAGGCATACAACGTGGCGATGGTATAGACATTGAATCTTCCAAAGATGTATTGGTGGAATATTGCACGTTGCACACGGGCGATGACTGCATCGCCATAAAGGCGGGCCGCGGATATGATGGCTTGCGCGTAAACCGACCGTCAGAGAATATTGTCGTGCGCTATTGTCTTTCGGCAGAGGGACATGGCGGCTTCACCATCGGCAGCGAAACAGCAGGGATGGTCAAGAAGGTTTACGTACACGATTGTGTGTTTACCGGCACGGATGTGG
Organism: Sphingobacterium bambusae; assembly: GCF_033955345.1. Lineage (NCBI taxonomy): Bacteria > Pseudomonadati > Bacteroidota > Sphingobacteriia > Sphingobacteriales > Sphingobacteriaceae > Sphingobacterium > Sphingobacterium bambusae. The sequence goes on along the minus strand of NZ_CP138332.1, from coordinate 2,205,391 downwards.
GCATTCGTTTTAAAACGCGAAGACCTCGTGGGGGCGGCGGTGAAAAAATCCGCTTCGAAAATATCCGGATGGATGTGCAGCACTCCGCTTTGCGCTGGGATATGCTGGGACAAGCCTTGCATGTGGGCCAGCAGGCGAGCCGGGATTTCAAGGTCGAGAAAAATATATTGACACCCCATTTCTCCAGCATCGAACTGAAAAATATATACATCGGATCATCCAGCGACTGCATCAAAGTCGAGGGTATCCCCGAGTCTCCGCTGGAGGGCGTCCGCTTCGATCGCATCTTTGGACGCGGTACACGCTATCTTTCCCTGAGAGATGCGCAAAATATTCTCATTAACGATAGCAAATTTATTTGTGAAGAGCTGGAGGTGGATAGTATAGGCGTTGTAGGGCTGGAACAAAAAAACGTGACCTTAATAACCAAAAAGTAAACGCATGAGAACGAGTTTGAAAATAGCGAAAATGGGCATCCTGCGGAACAAAAATATTATTGTCTTTATGACACTATTTAATGTGCTGTTGCTGCACGCCTACGCCGCCAGTACAAAACTAAGTGTGCATAAGGTCTTGATAGCCGGAAGAGAAAACCCGCTGGGGATCAATACCCTTGCGCCGACTTTCAGTTGGCAGCTCTTAAGCGATGGGCACGATGTACAACAGCAAACCTACAAAATAGAAGTCAGTAGACAGCGTCGTATCTCCGGGGGGAGTAAGTTGCTGTGGGATTCCGGATGGATTACCTCAGCCCAATCCCTGCATATACCCTATGCAGGAGCTGCATTGGCCGCAGGTAGTACCTATTACGTTCGTCTGCATGTTCGAGACAACCAAGGGAATACTGCGGCTAGTGCGGTGCAATCTTTTCACACGGGATTGGTGCAGCCTTCAGACTGGGGCGCAGCAAAATGGATTACGAAGGAAATTTTGCCCGATTCGCTGATCAATCCGCTGCCACTCAGCTCCAGTAAACTGCGTATCGATAAGACTTACGACCTGCCTGTTTTTCGAAAAAATGTGCGCCTCAATCGTAAACTAAAATCGTCCATGGCCTACATCTCCGGACTGGGCCATTATGAGCTATTGCTGAACGGCAAGCCAGTCGATGATGCCTTGCTGCAACCTGGATGGACGAAATATGACAAAGAAGCTTACTACGTGGTGTACGACCTTACCCCGCAATGGAAAAAAGGGAACAATACCTTGGCCGTATTGCTGGGCAATGGCTTTTACTATATTCCACCGATCAAGGGGCGCTTTCAGAAGCATAAAGTAGCCTTCGGCCTGCCAAAACTGAAAATGAAAATCGTCAATACCTATGACGATGGCCGGCAAGAAACCATCGTGAGCGATGAAAGTTGGAAAGTAGCCTCTTCGCCAATTACGTTTTCGAGTATGTATGGTGGCGAAGATTACGACGCATCGGTATTACCCTCTTCGTGGAGCTCGCCAACATACGACGATCGGACCTGGAAAAATGCACTTCCTGTGAATGGACCAGCGCTTACGGCACAGGAAACAGATCCCATCCGCGTGATGCAGGAGTTTATCGGGAAGAAGCTCGCAAATGGATCTGACGGGCGAAATGAGGTTTATGATTTCGGACAAAATGCCTCAGGTGTTATTGCCTTGACGATGAAAGGTAAGCCCGGAGATACCGTTAGGGTTTATCCCGCCGAGTTGTTAAACGAAAATGGCCTACCCAATCAAAAACATTCGGGCAGTCCCTATTACTTCCAGTATATCTTTGGTGCAGAGGGCGAGGTAACCTGGCATCCGCGTTTCACCTATTATGGCTTTCGCTACGCACAGCTGCAAAAACGATCGAAAGCGCCGAATAGCATCCAGATTCTAGAGGCCAAGGCGCAGCATATTCGGAATAGCGCTCGGCAGATCGGGACTTTCCGCAGTTCCGATAGCTTGTTCAACCAAATTCATCGGTTGATCGATTGGGCTATTAAGAGCAACATGGTAAGCGTGTTTACCGACTGCCCACACCGCGAGAAATTAGGCTGGCTGGAACAGTTGCACCTCATGGGGCCATCCGTACAGTATAATTATGACGTGGCACGTCTGTTCAAGAAATCGCTGCGCGACATGCGTTTCTCACAGACCGAAGATGGCTTGATACCTGAAATTGCACCGGAATATGTACAGTTTGACTGGGGAGGTGACATGTTTCGGGACTCGCCCGAATGGGGATCGAGTGCGATACTGCTTGCTTGGTATGCCTACCAATGGTATGGCGATAAGACCTTCCTTACGGAAAATTATCCCATGATGAAGCGCTACATCACATACCTACAATCCAAGGCCAAGGGAAACATCCTCTATCAAGGTTTAGGCGACTGGTATGACCTCGGGCCAGAACGGCCGGGAGTGTCTCAGTTAACGCCTGCCGGAATTACGGCCACGGCCATCTACTACGATGATTTAAAGGCTTTGGCAAACATAGCGACAATAGTGGGCGATGAGGAAGGTAAGTTGCTGTACGATTCGTTGAAAACCAAGGTGTATGACGCTTTTCAGCAAGCTTTCTTCCATGCGGATTCGGCAAATTATGGTTCTGGCAGCCAGACCTCCTTGGCGATGCCCTTGTACAGCGGTTTGGTCGATAGTAATCAGGTTGTGCCGGTTTTTGAGAACCTCGTAGCCGATATCGCGAAGCGGGATACGGCTTTTACCGCGGGTGATATTGGACACCGCTATCTGCTCCAAGTACTTCAGCAACAGCAGCGCGACGACCTGATTTTCGCGATGCACCATGATGATACACGGCCGGGCTATGGTTACCAAATACGTAAGGGTGCTACGGCGCTCACCGAATCGTGGGCCGCGCTGCCCAATGTCTCCAACAACCATTTTATGCTGGGGCACTTGATGGAATGGTTTCATACCGGCTTAGGCGGACTGGGGCAAGAGCCAACTTCAATTGCTTACAAGCATATACGCATAGCACCACGGCTACTGGATCGCGTGGCACAGTGCGACTTGGATTTCGAAAGCCCATATGGAAAGATTTCGGTACATCGAAGCGGCAATGATTATCAGTTGGCCATTCCGGTAAACAGCTTTTGTACAATCGTATTGCCCGCCGATGTCGCATACACCGTCAACGGGTTGCCCATAGAACAGTTTAAGTCCAAGAAGACGCCCGAAGGGCTGGAGCTCAGCTTGGGATCTGGTGTCTATCAGGTCGTCAACACAGCACTTTCTACCAAGAAAGAAGTAAAAAGAAAATAAGATGAAGAACACATTAATACTCCTTGGCTTGTTGGCCGTCGCTAGGTTGTCCAGCGCGCAAACAACTACAGTGTCGCAGGAAGAGATGCAGGCCATCTATCAGGAAGTAAAGACTCCCCATAAATACGGACTTGTTTTGACGCCCGGTAAGAAGACAGATCTTATGGACTGCCCCAGTATTTACAAAGACGGTAAAACATGGTATATGACCTATATCGTGTTTGATGGACAGGGGTATGAAACCTGGTTGGCTGAAAGTAGCGATTTATTGACTTGGAAAACCCTAGGAAAGCAAATGTCAAAGCAAGATGATGGAAAGTGGGACGCAAAGCAACGGGCGGGTTACAATGCCCTGATTGATACCGAGTGGGGCGGAAGTTATAAGCTGCACCGCTTCAACAGAAAATATTGGATGTCCTATTTCGGGGGCTCGACAGCTGGCTACGAGCCTGAACCTTTGTCGATAGGCATGGCCTTTAACACCAAAAAGCCAACCAAACCGATGGAATGGCAACGGCTGAATGAACCTGTTTTAGGAGATACCGATACCGACGTGCGTTGGTGGGAAAATAGGCATAAGCTCTTTAAAAGCTATGTCATCGAAGATCCGGAACGGCACACTGGCCACCGCTTTATCATGTATTACAATGCGGTTGGCGATTCATTGGCTAATAACAAGCCTACCCGTTGGTATGAGCGTATCGGGATGGCCGTCTCCGACGATATGACCCATTGGACACGCTACGGCAAAGATCCTGTAGTACATCACCCTGTGGGCATCACCGGAGACCCAATGATTCAGCAGATCAATGGTACTTGGGTGATGTTCTACTTTGGCGCATTTTGGAAAGATCGAAACGGCGGGTTCAACCGCTTTGCGGCATCGAAAGACTTAATTCACTGGACCGATTGGGAAGGAGAAAACCTCGTGGAATCTTCCGAAAGCTTCGATAAGCAGTATGCTCATAAATCCTTTGTGCTGAAGCATAAAGGCACTGTTTATCACTATTACTGTGCGGTGGATAGCGCAGGAAACCGCGGTATAGCCCTCGCTACGTCCAACGATCTAGGCAAGAGCAAGCTGCAATTCAAGAATTAGGTTTAGCAATTGATGACTATGATTATGACTCGAATTTTATATGTTTTTCTTTTCTTTTTGCTGTCGACAGCATCTTTTGGGCAAAACCAGCGGCAGATAAGCTTTAACGAGGGCTGGAGTTTCAGCCTTGCCGATGAATTACAGTTTCGCCGCGAGGCCTACAACGATAGCAAATGGAAGCAGGTGAGCCTTCCGCACGATTGGAGTATTCTTTCCGATTTTGGGTCGCAATTTCCGGCAGGCAATGCGGGCGGCGCATTGCCGGGTGGCGTGGGCTGGTACCGTAAAAGCTTTCAAGTAGCGACAAAAGACAAAGGGCAACACATCAGCATACATTTTGGTGGCGCTTATCGTTATACCGAAGTGTGGATAAACGGACAATACCTAGGCAAGCACACCAATGGTTACCTTTCGTTCTCCCATGATTTATCGCCCTATCTCTACTATGGCGGGAAGACGAACGTTATCGCTGTACGGGTAGACAATAGTCAACAGCCTAATTCACGCTGGTACTCCGGTTCTGGTATCTACCGGGATGTTTATTTACGTTATCAACAGCAAACCCATTTTTTTTCCGAAGAAACCTTTGTCAGCACGCCTACTGTTTCTGCTAAAAAGGCAACAGTTCGCATACAGTCGCAGGTGCATAACCCGGGCAACAAAAAATTGCAAGTTGAGCTACGTTTACTGGACGCAACGGGAAAACCTGTGGCTACCGGTAAAGTAGACCTTCGAACGGATAAAATAGATCACACCTTGACGCTTGATAAGCCCCAATTATGGGATGTGGATTCGCCAGAATTGTATAGTTTGCACATGCTAGTGCGCGATATGCAGGGCAACGAGCTTAATGCGCAGACACAACGTGTCGGAATCCGCAGCATCGCTTTCGATGTAGAAAGAGGCTTTTCCCTAAATGGAAAGCCGCTCAAGATCTTGGGCGTATGCCTGCACCACGACCTCGGTGCGCTCGGTGCAGCCTTTAATAAATCGGCGGCCAAGCGCCAGCTACTCATGATGAAAGCGATGGGTGTCAATGCCATTCGCACCGCACATAATCCGCCAGCCACAGAAGTGCTCGATCTGTGCGATGAGCTGGGGATATTGGTCTACAATGAGGCCTTTGATATGTGGCAAAAGAAGAAAAACAAGTTTGACTATAGCCAAGATTTTAAAGAACACCATCTTACGGATTTAGCTGCATTTGTAAAACGCGATCGTAATCACCCATCGGTATTCATGTGGAGTATCGGTAACGAAATCCGGGAGCAGTTTGACAGCACCGGTACGGTGTTGACCAAAGAGATGGCCAATTTCGTCAAGGCGCTGGACAATACACGTCCAGTAACCGCCGCATTGACCGAAACCAATTATGTGAAAAACTTCATCGCGCAGGCCGAAGCGCTTGATGTGCTGGGTTTCAACTACAAGTTTGAGGATTACGACAAACTGCCAAAGGAATTTAAAAACGTGCCTTTGATCGCGTCGGAAACGACATCAGGCCTACAAACACGTGGCGTGTACGATGCATTGCATGACACGATTCAGTTTTGGCCAGCATCCAGCAAAGATAAGTTTGTGACCAATGGCAACGCCGATTTCACGGTCTCGGCCTATGACAATGTCGCCGCCTATTGGGGAACGTCTCACGAGCGCGCTTGGCTGGAAGTGAAGAAACGTGATTTCCTCGCCGGTATTTTCGTATGGACAGGGTTTGACTATTTGGGAGAACCGGTACCTTACCCCTACCCAGCGCGTAGTTCCTACTACGGCATCGTGGATCTGGCGGGTTTCCCGAAAGATGTGTATTACATGTACCAATCGGAATGGACAGATAAAGATGTGCTGCACCTGCTGCCGCATTGGAACTGGAAATCGGGCGATATAGTCGACGTATGGGCCTACTATAATAACGCTGATGAGGTGGAGCTTTTCCTGAACGGCAAAAGCCTAGGAAAATCATCCAAAACGGATGATCGTTTGCATGCCGCGTGGAAGGTGCCATTTGTCGCAGGTGAAATCAAGGTGGTGAAGTATAAAAACGGGCGGGCGGTGCAGGAGGCGGTGAAGCGTACCGCAGGTGCGGCGGCTAAACTAAAGACACGCATCACCCATGATGATTTTAAAACAGGTGATGCCCGAGATCTCTATTTCGTCGAAGTAGAGCTTATCGACGAAAAGGGGGAAGCTGTGCTGCATGAGGACATCGAAATCTCTTTCCAAGGCAGCGCAGGCGTTGAAATCTTGGGCACGGATAATGGTTTTCAGGCAGATTTGCGCGGGCTCAGCAATCCGGCTCGAAAAACATTTAAAGGAAAGGCATTGGCTATTGTTCGCGTGGGGGACGCGGCAACAACAAAGACATTGCTGATAAAATCTAAACTTGGAGACATTACCGTCCCTTTAGAAAAAAATAAATAAACCAAAATAAGCTAACACCTATAAATCTTACATCTATGATGGTAAAAAGAGTAAAACAGAAATCCTTTGGATTTCCCCAGCTGAACCTGCGCCACTCCGGCGCATGGGGAGCCTGGGTGCTGTTACTGGGATTGCAGCCTGTCGCCTCGGCAGCTGACTCTGCTCGGACAGCGCTTCCGCTGTGGGGTATGCAGCAGCAACAGGAAATTAAAGGGAAGGTATCCGACGAGAATGGACAGCCCATCGCCGGTGTAACGGTTTCCCTCGTCAATGCTGTGGTATCGGCAGCCACAGATGAGCAAGGGATGTTTACCCTACGCCTCAACAGCGCGCGAGGGCAACTGTCTTTTTCTGCGGTCGGCTATAAAGAGCAGACAGTAGACGCGCAGGCAGGGCAAGCCCTAGACATCGTACTACAGCGCGACGATCAGGCATTGGATGAGGTGGTTGTCATCGGATTTGGTACGGTAAAGAAGAGAGACCTTACGGGGTCAGTCACTTCCGTTAAACCCGAGGATATTGTGCGCTCTCCGGCCTCAAATGCGTTGGAGTCCATACAGGGGCAAGTCCCGGGACTGGATATCACCCGTTCATCGGGAAGTGCGACCTCTGGCGTGAACCTCACCATCCGTGGAAAAAGATCCCTGTCTACGGCTCCGGGTGCCAATAGTCCTTTGGTGATTATTGATGGCATGCAAGGTGGAAATATCAGCGATATACACCCACAGGATATCGCTTCCATGGAGGTGTTAAAAGATGCTTCATCTACCGCAATCTACGGTTCGCAAGGTGCGAATGGTGTTATCATCGTTACCACAAAGCGAGGGCGAGAGGGACGTCCTGTGGTGAATTACAATGCTTATGTGGGCGCTAATGGCTGGGCGCAGTATCCCGAAATGCGGACGGGCGACGATTATATTGCCTTACGCCGCGAAGCGGCAAAGACAGCTGGTCAATGGAGTAGTCCAGACGATGACCAAACGCTCTTTACCGTAGGTGAATGGGCTGCGCTACAGCAAAATCAATGGGTCAATTGGAAAGAGGAAGTCTTTCATACGGGTATTGTACAAAACCATCAGCTTTCTATTAGCGGCGGCAATGCGAGTACCAAAGGACTGCTTTCCGGCGGATACTACCGCGAGTTAGGTTCTTTCAAAAATGATGCGCTCGATAAGTTCAATCTACGCCTCAATGTTGATCAGAATTTGGGATCTATGGTGAAAGTTGGTACTTCGTCGCAGATTACGCACTATGATGGAAACGAGCGTGCGGACATTGTTTTATGGCGCGCAGCGACCAATGTGCCCTTAGGGCTGCCTTACGACGAGCAAGGAGCGATTGTCCTTTGGCCGTTGGGCAGAGAGGGAAAGGTAAGCCCATTAGCTGATGAAGCGAACGAATTCACGGCGCAGCACCGGATCGCCAACACCAATATCATTACCAATGGTTTTGCAGAGATTAGGCCGTTTGCTGGTTTCTCTTTTCGATCTAACCTCGGCGTAAACCTTTCTTACCACAATAATAAAGATTTTGAGAGCGAAAGCGCTATCGATCGGGCTGGGGAGTTTCCTAATTCCTTGGCGAGTATAGCGAGCGAAAACAGAAGTTTTATAAACTGGGATAATATTATCAACTACAATGCTGAACTGGGGAAACACAGTATCGGGCTGACGGCATTGACATCGTGGACACAATCGAAATTAAATACCTCTTACATGGAAGGAACTGGACAGTTGGTTCCGCAACAATTGTGGCATAATATCGGTGCAAATGATAAAGATTCCTATGTGATTCGCTCGGGATATATTCAAAGCCAAACGCTTTCCTATGCCCTTCGAGCAAATTACTCCTACCAAGGACGTTATCTATTAACCGTTTCCAACCGATGGGATGGTGCCTCTCGTCTGTCGAAGGAAAACAAATGGGCATCTTTCCCTTCCGTAGCTGCAGGCTGGCGGGTGAGTGATGAAAACTGGTTCAACTGGAAACCGGTGAACGATTTGAAAATTCGGGCTACCTACGGGCAAACCGGAAATTCGGGTATTAGCGAGTATGGAACGCAGTCGGGCGTAACGGGACATACCAACGCGGCTTTTCAAGACCAAGGATTTGTTTATTATGTGTATAATACCTTGATAGGTAATGAAGATCTTGGCTGGGAACGTTCAGCATCTTGGAATCTCGGATTGGACGCACAGTTTTTCAACAGCCGCGTCAACCTTACAGCGGACTTCTATGACACCAAAACAACCGATATTTTGCTGCCCCGCACCTTGCCCACATCAATGGGATCGGGCAATAATACGCCGTTTCAGATCTATCAGAACATCGGCAGTAGCAACAATCGCGGACTGGAGATTATTTTGAATACAAAGAACCTAACGGGTGCATTTCAGTGGAGCACGGACTTTACATTCGGAACCAACCGTGAGAAAATCGTTGATCTTATCGATGGTCGAGACATCATCGGTACGACAACTCGTGAAACAGAATCTTTATTGATCGGCCGACCGCTGCAGTCTTTTTATACGTTCAAAAGATTGGGGATTTGGCAGGCAAACGAAGCCGAAGAAGCTGCGCGATACTTCAAGGACAGCGAGAAAACACAGTCCTTTAAACCGGGAGATATCAAACTCGCGGATCTAAACGGCGATTTCGTTATTGATGATGTGAACGATGTGACCTACATTGGTACCACCTCGCCGCGCTGGACATTGGGTTTTAACAATACCTTTTCCTATAAAAACTTTGACCTGAACGTCTATGCCATTGCCCGATGGGGGCAAATGATGGATTACGAGCTCACGGGTGCTTTTGATCCGCAAGGACGGGGAAATCAGGCTGCTTACCTCAACTATTGGACGCCTGAAAATCCCAGTAACGATTTTCCACAACCCAGCATGACCAATTTCTACAATTACCTGGGCTATCAAACCTACAGCTATGTCGACGGATCGTACGTCAAGCTGAAAACAGTGACACTTGGTTATAGGGTGCCCAAGGAAATGCTAGACAAGTGGAAAATGAATACTGTTCGCTTCTACCTGACGGGTAACAACCTGTTTTCTTGGGCTAAGAGCGATTTGGTGCAGAACTACGATGCGGAACGCGGTGGCTCGGCGAAAAGCCCGCTGTTGCGGCAGTTTGTTTTTGGTGTTAACCTAGATTTTTAAACCATGAAATGTATTTTAAAATATATAGTAGGAATGGGCTTGGTCAGTATGTTCAATGCCTGCAGTTTAGATGAATATAATCCGGGAGGAACAACGGCCGATGTGGTTTTTTCTACCGAAGACGGAATCAATGCATTGGTCAATTCGGCTTACGTGTATTATGGGGCTCAATTTTACGGGCGTGAGGATATGTTGATGTTGACCGAAGGTGGTACCGATCTGTGGATAAATATTGCCAATTCCGGATACGGTAGGCAGATGACCAAGTACGATGGGCTCAATTCGACGGTGGGGCAGATACGTAATACGTGGAACAGATTATATGAAATTGTAAACTATTGTAATGCCGGACTGGAACGTATTGAAGCGATACCTTTTGCGAATGAAGAAGAGAAGCGATCTCGCTTGGGCGAGCTGTCTTTTTTGCGGGCATATGCCTATTGGCACCTCGTAGAGCAGTATGGAGGTGTAGACTTAAGAACGACAGAAACCAAAACGGCGGTACTTACGGCCGAGCGTTCGCCAGAACAGGCTTTCTACGACCTTATGCTGACCGATTTAGATGTCGCTATTGCCAATCTGCCGGTCACACCTATTCCGGCCGCCGACATCGGCCGCGCAACCTTAAAGGCGGCTTATGGACTAAAAGCGAGATTGGCGCTTACCCGTGTGGCCTATGAAACTGCGCAGACTGAAAAAGACCGATACTATAGCCTGGCTTCGGAAGCGGCGCAATATGTGATCAATAACCAAGCAGCCTTACAGACATCGTTGTATGAAACCCCGGAAGAAGTCTTTCTGCCGGCAAACAACAAGAACAATCGGGAGGCTTTGTTTACCATCACCCATTCCACGGTAAACTCGCTGAATCCTCAACCCAACAATCCCAATCGGTTACATATTTGGTTTAAGGCCAAGTATTCGGCTAAAGCGGGTATGGTACGCGATTTGGCATATGGTGCCGACCGTAATTCCAACTCCGGCGGCATGTGCTTTATGCCAACGCGCCATCTGCTGGAGTTGTACAACGAAGATATCGATCGCCGGTACGAAGACTGGTTCCGTGAAAAATATTACCTCAATGTCAATCAATATAGCTGGACGGCCGATGATCTAGCGGCTTTCGAAAAGCCCACTAGTTTGGTGGGATCTTCATTGTCCCGCGGTGATTTGGCGCTGTGGTTTACCAAGAAAAAGGTGGACACAGAGAAACGCAATCTACCGTATGCTTTGGTGGATATCGATGATACCTACAACGGTGCTCGGGTGAGCAGTAATGCGCGTTTCAATGTACACTTTCCAGCGCTCAAGAAATATGATGATCCCAATTTGCCTGAAGCAGGCTCGCAGGTGGGTTCAAAGGATGTGATCGTGATGCGATTAGCCGAGATGTACCTGATTGCGGCAGAAGCGGAGGCGATGCGTGCTGGCGGCAACAAAGCTCGTGCTACAGAGCTGATTAATGTATTGCGTCGGCGTGCTGCTCAACCAGGTAGGGAAGCGGAGATGGCTATCGTGCAGGATGATTTGGATATCGATTTTATTTTGGAGGAGCGAGGGCGTGAGCTCTGTGGTGAACATATCCGTTGGTTTGATCTCAAACGTACGGGTAAGTTATACAATTATGTACAGCAGTATAATCCCGATATCACCTTGGTACAGCCGTACCATGTCAATCGGCCTATACCGCAACAATTTTTAGATGCAATAACAAATCCGGGAGAATTTGGACAGAATGATGGATACTAAAACAAAGCTGCTGCTGGTCGCATTGATCGGCCTATTTGTGTTTTTTGAAAGGGTAAAGGCAGGCGATATGTATGTCGCGGCAAGCGCGGTTGAATATGCTGATGGTAGCCGAGAGAAACCATTCGGCAGTCTCGAGGCTGCATTACGTGAGGCACGGGAGTGGCGTCGATTGCACGATCCGCGCATGGTGGGCGGCATCACCATTTGGGTAGGCGATGGGCTGTATAAGCCATCGCAAACCATCTTGATCCGGCCAGAGGATAGCGGCACAGCCGATAGCCCCACGCGGATCAAAGCGTTGGGCAAAAGCGCGGTGTTTTCCGGTGGTCTATCAGTACATGGGTGGAAGCCTGCAGGCAAGTTATCGGTCATAGCCGCGGACATAAGTAAAAAGCTGTTTGTCGCTGATGCTCCGCATTTGGCCGGTCGCTATTTTGCCTTTCGGCAAATGTGGGTAAATGATAAAAAGGCTGTGCGCGCAGAAAGCCATAACGACAAAGAACTACCGCGGATAGTAAATTGGGATTTTAATAAGGGAACGGCCACTATACCCAATGTATTCCCACAATTCAACGTACAGCCTGGCATGGAGTTTTTTATCCACCAATGGTGGGCCATCGCCCAATTACGCGTTCAAGATGCGAAAGTCTTTCGCGACAGCATTGTCCTTTCGTTTCACGAGCCAGAGCGACAATTACAGAATGAGCATCCTTGGCCAAAGCCTTGGCTATCCAAAGAACATGGCAATTCTGCCTTCCGATTGGTCAATGCACTACAGTTTTTAGATCAACCCGGCGAATGGTTTTTGGACGAAGATAGCCATAAGTTGTACTACTATCCCCGGGAGGGCGAAGATATGCAAACGGCGACGGTGGTCGTGCCTCATTTGGAAACCCTCGTTCAGGTAAACGGCACTTTGGAACAGCCGGTTGCGCATCTTGAGATTAATGGCTTGCAATTTCAGCACAGCACCTGGCTGCGCCCACATACACGGGGGCATGTAGCTTTGCAGGCAGGCATGTATTTCGTGGATGCCTACAAATTACAAAAACCCGGCACACCGGATAAGAAAGGATTGGAAAATCAAGCTTGGCTGGGGCGGCCGGCAGCGGCTGTACTATTCAAAAACACACGGAACACAAGCCTTGTAAATTGTGTCTTCCAACATCTGGCATCCACCGGCCTGGATTATCAGGAAGGGAACTTTCAAGACACCGTGCAGGGCAACCTCTTTCAGGACATCGCGGGCTCGGGCCTGCTGCTTGGAACCTTCTCCGATGAAGAAATGGAAGCTCACTTGCCCTTGATCGCGAGCGATCAGCGGCGGCTAACGGATGGTACCTACGTCGCCAATAACGTTGTGCAAGCGGTGGGCAACGAAGACTGGGGAACGGTGGGCATTGGTGCTGGCTTTGTGCGCAATGTACAGATCGTGCATAACGAATTGCTTGATCTACCCTACAGCGGCATCAGCCTTGGTTGGGGCTGGACACCGACGGTGAACAGCATGAAAAATAATCGTGTGCAACACAACCGCATCACGCGGTATGGTCGTTTCATGTACGATGTGGCGGGCATCTATACCTTATCGGCACAGCCCGGAACGAAGATTCAGTATAACGTGATCGACAGTATCTATGTCTCGCCCTATGCGCATATTCCTGATCATTGGTTTTACCTCTACACCGATGAGGGGTCAGCCTACATGACCGTGTCCGACAACTGGTTTCCTTCCAACAAAATCTTGCAAAATGCAAATGGACCTAGCGTGGATTGGAAAAATAACGGCCCGCAGGTAGAGCCGCAATTGGTAAGCGAGGCGGGTCTACAACCAGCCTATCAGCACCTCCATAAATCGAAGCATCCGATAGCAGCCCATGCAGTATTCAATGCGTATATCCCTTTTACCAAGCCGGTGTTCTTTCAGATTTATGATCCGAAGCAACTGGTGAAGAAAGAAGATGTGGAGGCATTTTTTGTGCGTCAGGGAGCGGACGCCACGAAGGTATTCCGTTGGAAGGATTACACCTTGCTGCAAACCACCGACGAGCTGGGGAAAAAGCTGGCTGGCGCTTGGTTGGCCAATTATCCCGAGGTGGAGTATAAGGTTTTCAACAGCCTATTTTACAGCTTCGATAGGACACGTTGCGCTGTTGGCGAGGCCGCAAAAGAAACGGATTATGTGCTGTTAACCGCGCAACTCGTAGACGATAAAGCGAAACAGGAAGCCTACCTGAAAGCACATGAAGAACAATATCAGCAGTGGCCCGAAGTGGCCAAGGGCTTCTGTCAAGCTGGCTTTGAGGAAGTATTGCTCTACCGCAACGATCGCCAATTGATGCTGTACATCTCCTTTCCGAAAGGCAAAAAATTTGAAGAGATAGATCCCTTAACGGCAAAGGATAATCCACGCGTGGATGAATGGAACAAACTGATGGGCAGCTATCAACAGGGGATTGAGGGAACGGCAGCAAACGAAACTTGGATTTTTTATAAGAAATAATCATGCAAACAGAAAAATTAAGACTAGGCATTTTAGGTCTGGGTGAAGGGCGTAGCACCATGTCGGCCGCGCTACAGAGTGCACATATTGAATTGGTACAGATTTGTGATCTCAACGAAGAGCTGGGGCGTAAGCGCATGAAAGAGTTCGACTTTCATAACTATACCAATCAGTATGAGGATATGTTACAAAATCAAGAAATCGAAGCAATAGCCATCTACACGCCCGACCATCTACATGCCACGCACATCCGCTTGGCCTTGGAGCATGGAAAGCATGTCGTCTGTACCAAGCCATTTATCGATAACCTTGCGGATGCCAACGAATTGCTGGCGCTCGCTAAAGAGAAAGGTAAGCGCGTTTTCGTAGGACAAAGCTCTCGTTTTTTTGAACCTATGAAAAAGCAACGTCAGGATTATGAAGCCGGATTGATCGGCGAGCTGATCACCATAGAAGGCTACTACCATGCAGACCATCGTTGGTTTCTAGATAAACCTTGGTCCTTGCAGTCCTCTTTCAAATGGCTATATGGCGGATTGAGCCACCCCGTAGATTTTATACGCTGGTATCTACCCAATATTGAGGAAGTCATGGGTTACGGGATGTTGAGTGCCAATGGCCAAAAAGGCGGTCTGCAAAATGCGGACACTATGCATTTTATTTTTAAGGCAGAAGATGGTCGTATAGCGCGGGTGAGTGGCGCTTATACCGGTCCGGTGCAGCCGGTGACGCGCGACAGCGAAATGAGCTGTATTCTGCGCGGGACGGAAGGCTGTAACCAAGCGGATTATATGGATCTGCGTTATGCGATCACCGATAAAACCGGTGAAGAACGAATGTTGACCTGGGAGCATAAGCTGAAACATTACTTTCGCTTTGAGGGTAAAAGTCATCATGCAGGCGAATACCAAAACTACCTGGAATATTTTGCTCAAGCCATTCGTAGCAATACGGAAGCTTTTCCTGATATGAAAGAAGGCATCGGAACTATTGCACTTTTACAAGCTATGGATGAATCCTTGCGCAGCGGAAAGCCGGTTCGCCCGAAAGAGCTGCTCGAAAAATATGGCGTAAATCTGTAACCGATCATGAATAATATGCTCGATAAACTAACGGTCGTCGATTATGGTATCGTGATCGTTTACCTGCTTGCTTTGCTGGCCATTGGTCTTTTTTCTTCGCGCAGGCGTGCCGAAGGTGCCGAACACTTTCTGGCCGGAAAGTCATTGAGCTGGTACAGCATTGGATTCAATATGTGGGCTACAAATGTAGGGCCTTCTATGTTGCTTGCCTTTGCCACGGTGGGCTACACGACTGGTATCGTAGCGGTCAATTTTGATTGGTATGCGTTCGTGTTTTTATTTCTGCTAGCTGTAGTCTTCGCCCCGCGTTACATTGCTTCTGGCGTACGCACGTTGCCGGAGTTTATGGGGAAGCGCTTTGGACCAAACACACAAACTATCTTGGCTTGGTATTCCCTAGTCAAAATGTTGATATCTTGGCTTTCCCTCGGCCTGTTTGCCGGTGGATTTTTGGTGCGTCAAATTTTAGGTATTCCGATGTGGCAATCCGTCACCGTGTTGGTCGCTTTGGCCGGTCTTTTTGCCTACACTGGTGGGTTGCGCACGGTAGCCAAGATCAATATCTTTCAAATGATCCTGCTGATTGTCGTTTCCGCCTTGCTTACCGGGCTAGGCTTGGCCAAGATCGGCGGTTTTGATGGCCTGATCGCCAATACACCAGAAGGCTATTGGTCCTTGATCCGTCCAGCCAGCGATCCCGACTATCCTTGGTATGCTATTGCGTTGGGCTATCCGGTGGCAGCCATTGCATTCTTTTGTACCGATCAAGCTATGGTGCAATCGGTGTTGGGCGCAAAAGATCTGAAACAAGGGCAGCTTGGCGTGAACTTTATCGCTTGGCTCAAAATCCTTTCCTTGCCCTTGTTTATCCTCACCGGTGTGATCTGCTATATCCTGTTTCCAGGGGTGGAAGATCCTTCACTGGCTTATATGACGATGGTCACGAATTTATTCCCGACAGGTTTGAACGGTTTGGTGATCGTGGTACTGATAGCGGTGCTCGTGGGAACAATAGGTTCGTCACTAAATTCGTTGAGCACGGTGTTTACCATGGATATCTACCTAGAGCATATCAACCCGACGGCGGACAACCGTGCCATTACGCAGACAGGTCGTTATACCATTATCGTAGGCTGTTTGGCTTCGGTGCTTGTTGCTCTGGCCATCGATCAGATCAAAGGACTCAATCTGTTTGACGTTTTCCAATCTATTTTGGGTTTTATCGCACCACCTTTGGCCGTGATTTTTCTATTAGCCGTGCTATGGAGAAGGACCAACAGGGCAGCGGTAAACACGTTGTTGACGTTTGGTGCTGTACTGAGCCTCGGGACAGGTATACTCTACCTTTGGGTATTTCCGAAGAACAGCTATAGCTTTTGGCCGCATTACCTGATGCTCTCTTTTTACCTGTTTGTCGCACTGCTGACCCTAGGGATCGTTATCTCCTTGCTAGTGGGCAAATCGGAATTCGAGAAGCAAAATGAAATGGCCTACCGGCTGACGATTGAACAACCGCGCCCTGCCGTGAAATGGGCTTGGGGTATTCTTTTTGTCGTGATGATTGGCTTATACCTGTTCTTTAAATAATACATTAACATACAATCTATATACCTCAAAAACATATGGCACAAAAAATTCAATTAAAGGGCATCACCTGGGGGCATAGCCGCGGCTTACTGCCGATGGTAGCGACAGCACAACGTTATGAGGAGCTGCATCCCGATGTGGAAATCATTTGGAAAAAGCGTACCCTTCAGGAATTTGCAGATAAATCTATTGAACAGCTTGCCGCCGAATACGACTTGCTGGTTATCGACCACCCTTGGACCGGGCACGCTGCCGCCAAGAAAGTTATCGTTCCGTTTGACGATTATCTGGATCGTACGTATCTAGAAGATCAGCACTTGAACAGTGTTGGCAAGTCTTATGTCAGCTACAACTTCGAAAATAAACAATGGGCATTGCCGATAGACGCTGCCACGCCGGTTGCCGCCAGCCGTCCAGATCTTTTGTCTGCGCTTGGGCTGGCACTGCCACATACGTTTGATGATGTTTTGGCACTGGCCGATCAAGGTCGTGTTGCATTTTCTCTCCTGCCAATAGACGTATTGATGAGCTTCTATATGTTTTGCTGCTCCTTAGGCGAAGCGCCTTGCGAGAAAGAAGAAGAGGTCATCAGTCCGTTTATCGGCAAGCAAGCCTTAAGCCTGTTTAAGGCATTGGCCGATCGCGTGGACAATCGCTTTTACAAGAAAAATCCGTTCATGGTGTTTGAGGATATGGTCAATAACGATGAGATAGCTTACTGCCCTTTTGCCTATGGCTATTCGAACTATGCGCGGAATGGCTATGCACGCAAGCTATTGCATTTTCACGATCTGGTAACGCTTCACGATCAGAAATCAATGATCAGCACATTAGGTGGTGCAGGTTTGGCGGTTTCTGCGCGCAGTGCTTATGTTGACGTGGCGATGGACTACGCGCAATTTGTGGGTAGCCCGCGAGTGCAGGCTACGCTGTATGTGGATAATGGCGGACAACCGGGTCATCTAAAAGCTTGGCAAGATGTGGAAGTCAACCGACGCACATCCAACTTCTTTTTGAATACGTTGCCCACCTTGGAGCGTGCTTTTTTAAGACCACGTTATTTCGGGCACATGCATTTTCAAGATCATGCTGGTGATGTCGTCGTGGATTACTTAAAAAATGGGGGTAATGAGCAAGCGGTACTAGAGCAGCTCAATGAAATGTATAGGCAGTCACGGTTAATGGACGAGAAACATGGATAATAGGCCACTGGAAGGATTAGTCGTGTTGGAGTTCGCCCAGTTTATGGCTGCTCCTACGGCAGGCTTACGCTTAGCCGATTTGGGTGCCCGCGTGATCAAAATCGAGCGTCCGCTCGTGGGCGAAGCTGGTCGTCAGATCGCTATCAAAAATATTTTTGTCGATCAAAGCAGTTTGGTCTTTCATACGATCAATCGAAATAAGGAATCCTATGCAGCCGATTTGAAAAGTGAAGCCGATCTGGCAATCCTTCGGGTGCTGATCAAAAAGGCAGATATCATAACGCATAACTTCCGGCCCGGTGTGATGGAGAAGATAGGCTTGGACTATAAAGCCGTACAGCAGCTCAATCCTTCGATCATCTACGCAACGGTCACGGGATACGGCGATGAGGGGCCTTGGGCTAAAAAGCCCGGTCAAGATCTTTTGGTACAATCAGTTTCCGGTTTAACTTGGTTGTCAGGCAGTGCTGCTGATAATCCAGTTCCCTTTGGATTGGCTGTGATCGATATGTATTGCGCAACGCACCTGACGCAGGGGATATTGGCCGCTCTTCTAAAGCGGTCACGCACAAAAAAAAGCGTATTGGTCGAGGTAAGTTTATTGGAATCAGCATTGGATATGCAATTTGAAGTGTTGACCACTTATTTTAATGATGGAGGTCAACTGCCGCAACGTGCCGAAACGCGAGGCGGCGGTCATGCTTATCTGAGTGCTCCGTATGGCGTTTACAAGACTGCCGAAGGCTACCTTGCCCTGGCTATGGGCGATCTGCCTAAGATTGCCGCTGCGCTGGGTTTGCCGCCAGCACCATACATAGATCGTTCGACTTGGTTTAAATACAGAGATCTGATTATGCAAACCCTCGGTAGGGAATTGCTGAAGGGCGCCGCAAAAGTCTGGGAGGAGAAACTAGAGGCACAGGGGATTTGGTGTGCGCAAGTGAACGACTATCACGCGTTTTTTGATGCGCAAGGGTTTGGCGATGCACAAATGTTGCAAGGCATTGCCTTGCAAGATGGCAGCAGCCTGAAAACAACACGCAGCGTGTACAATATCGATGGGAAATACCTGTTCTCTAGTAAGCCAGCACCGCGTGTGGGACAGGATAATGAACAAATAAATGCAGACTACCTAAGACCGTAATATGTTACCACTAGCAGATTTTACCATAGTAGACTTTAGCCAATTTCTTTCGGGGCCCCTAGCCAGTTTACGCTTGGCCGATTTAGGTGCGCGGGTAATCAAAATAGAAAAGCCGATTAGCGGAGATATATGTAGGCAGATGTACACCTCCGATACGATTTTGAACGGCACTTCCACCGTCTTTCATGCCATAAACAGGAATAAAGAAAGCATCGCTTTAGACCTGAAAGATGAAAGCGACCGGGCGGTCATTCGTGATTTGGTAGCGAAAGCCGATGTCGTTATGCATAATTTCAGACCTGGCGTGATGGAGCGATTAGGGTTTGATTATGCTAGTGTGCGCGAAATCAACCCTACTGTGATCTACGGCGAGATATCGGGTTATGGAAAGGTAGGTCCTTGGGCAAAAAAGCCAGGACAAGACCTCTTGCTGCAATCGTTGACAGGCATGACCTGGCTGAGCGGCGACGCGCCCAACGGCCCAGTGCCGATGGGGCTTTCCATCGTGGACATGTTCGCCGGTATGAATCTAGCCAGCGCTATTCTAGCCTGTTTATACCGTCGTGCGGTGCAAAACATAGGCGCACATGTTCAAATTAGCATGCTAGACTCGGCCGTGGACATACAGTTTGAAACAGTAACCACTTATTTTCGGGATGGGAAGCATTTGCCACAGCGCACCGAAGTAAGTAACGCGCACGCCTATTTGGCCGCTCCCTATGGAATCTATAAAACGGCTGATGGTTTTCTCGCGCTAGCCATGGGGTCCATTCCTTTTTTAGCTAAGCTACTGGATTGCCCCGCCTTGGCAGATTTTAAAGATGGTGAGCAGGCTTTTCAGGAACGCACTGCCATCAAGGCAATATTGGCTAGGCACCTTGCGACGCAGCCAACGCTCTTTTGGTTGAACATATTGGAGGCGGCCGATATTTGGTGCGCTGATGTGTTGAACTGGGATCGGTTAACCCAACACGAAGGATTTAAAGTTTTGGAGATGCTACAACGCGTAGTTATGGGGGATGGATTTACCTATGATACCACACGTTGCCCGATTCGTATTGATGGCGAGCGCTTAACAGCACGGAAAGGATCTCCGGCTTTGGGCGAACATACAGAAAAGATTAAACAGGAACTATATGGTTAAATTACGTTTTGCTGTTCGCAAGTTTGAGCCGTTCGAGCGTCATTTGGAAGCGTGCTGGAAAGCCTATCAGGCGGCAGGTTTCAACGATGTGGAAATGGAGTTTGTGTCGATGGATCTGGAAGAGCTCTACAGCATCATGTTCGCGCACAACGGCCTCCAAAATGGTGAATGGGATCTTGCTCACCTGAACACAGACTGGTTGGCAGAGGCTTATCAGAAAAACGGAGTATGCGAACTAAACAGTTTTCTAGCGGCAGCCCCACCAGAGGGCGGCCTAACAGCTTGGTCGCCAAGCTTAATGGGTATGCAGACTTTCGATAGCACGTTATATGGACTTCCTTTTCACGACGGCCCAGAATGTTTGGTGATCCGTAAAGATCTTTTTGAATCAGCGGTCGAACAGCAGCGTTTTCTTGCACAATATGGTTTGGAGCTTACCGTACCCAAGGATTGGGATGAATTTCTGCAGGTTGCGGAATTTTTTAGTCGGCCTGATGAAAATCTTTATGGGACGGTCTTTGCGGGCTATCCCGATGGGCATAATGCAGTGTTTGACTTTTGTTTGCAGCTGTGGTCGCGCGGAGGTGAACTCCAAGCTACCGACGGAACAATTCAGCTTCAACAAGCTGCGGCTATCCCAGCGCTGGATTTCTATCGAAATTTGTTCAAGCGTGGAAATGCCCTACATCCACAATCGCTTTCCTACGAATCCGTACAGGCCGGAGAGGCTTTTGCACGAGGAGAAGTCGCCATGATGGTCAACTGGTTTGGCTTTGCTTCCTGGGCACATATTGATACGCATTCCTCGGTACGCGGTAAGGTCGACATTGCAGCCATTCCCGCGGAGGAAGGAATAATGCCGCCATCGTTGAATGTTTACTGGCTGTACACCCTTGCGGAAGGTAGCCGGCATAAGAACTTGGCTTACGATTTCTTACGCTATGCGGTTTCTGCACAGAACGATAAAAGCCTAACCTTGGCTGGCGGCGTCGGATGCCGCTACAGTACCTGGTTTGACGCGGAGGTGAACGAGCGGATCGGTTTTTATTCAAAGCTGGGGCCATTGCATGAAACCGCTCGAACCTTGCCCCGTTTGGCCAACTGGCCGGCAATTGCGCATATCATCGATGAGATGGTGAACCTGGCTGTACAGACAGAACGCCCCAGTGTAAAACTCTTAGAAGAAGCACAAACGAAGATAAATCTATTAACATGATAACTATTCCCTATAAAGCAGTCTTACCGAAGACGATGTCGCCGATTGTGATAATCGGAGCAGGAGGTATTGTTAAGGATGCCCATTTGCCCGCCTATAAAAAAGCAGGCTTTCACGTTTATGGTATAGTGAACCGCACCAAAGCAAAGGCGGAGGCATTGGCGGAAGACTTTGCTATTCCCCACGTGTTTGATACGGTAGCGGAGGCTGTCGCACAGGCACCGGCAAATACCGTCTACGACATCACCATTATGCCCAACCAGTTTCTAGAAACCCTAGAAGCATTGCCGGATGGTGCTGCCGTGCTGATCCAAAAACCAATGGGTGATTACTATGCAGACAGCGAAGCTATTTTAGCCGTTTGTAAGCGAAAGAAACTCGTGGCCGCGATCAATTGCCAACTTCGTCAAGCGCCTTTTGTCAATGCCGCGCGTTGGCTGATCGAACAAGGGCATATCGGTGAACTGTACGATATGGAAGTTCGCGTTACCTTACACACGCCCTGGGAATTATTTCCGCATGTCATGGTACATCCACGGCTTGAAATTTTATACCATAGCGTACACTATATCGATTTGATCCGATCCTTTTTAGGGAATCCCAAAAGTGTCTATGCCAAAACATTGAAGCATCCGGCTAAGGAATTATCCTCTAGCCGCACCACCCTGTTGTTAG
Source organism: Sphingobacterium bambusae (assembly GCF_033955345.1). Classification (NCBI taxonomy): domain Bacteria; kingdom Pseudomonadati; phylum Bacteroidota; class Sphingobacteriia; order Sphingobacteriales; family Sphingobacteriaceae; genus Sphingobacterium; species Sphingobacterium bambusae. Next base: position 2,183,150 of record NZ_CP138332.1, on the reverse strand, counting down.
ATTACGGCGATACGATGCACGCCGTTGTAAACACCAACCATGATCACGATTTCGGACCCGACCATCAAGAAAGTTTCATCAAATGGGAAGGAACAAAAGGCGCTATCAAAGCTAAAATGGGCTTATTGATGGATTATCCACATGGCGTTCCCGATCAGTTTTCTTACTGCATCAAATCGTTGGAAGGTGAATATAAGTGGACCGATTATCCGATCGAAGGCTCTTGGTTTCCCGATGCTTTTATTGGAAGCATGGGGAGCTTAATGCGCTTTAAAATTGGTGAAATCGACGTATTGCCGGCCGCAGTCGAAGATGTCATCTACACGATGGCCGTTGTTGAAGCAGCCTATAAAAGCAGTGCCGCAGGTGGCGAAAAAATTGACGATATCGTGTGATCATTTTTCAGACTTCACACACCACGTCAATTTTGACTTTTAACTTTTTGATTTTTACTTTTTAATTTAAAAGACATGCATTTTGAATCTATTTTTTTTGAAGATTACAGCTTGACAGATAAACGCGTCACCTTGGGGCGCACCATAACGGAAACCGACTTTGTGGTTCATGCCGGCCATACCGGCGACTTCTTTCCGCACCATATGGATGCCGAATGGTGCAAAACACAACCCTTTGGACAACGTATCGCGCATGGCACCATGATATTCGCGATAGGTATAGGCCTCACGGCCTCGGTTATTAACCCGGAAGCGTTTTCCAAAGGCTATGATCGCCTACGTTTCGTCAAGCCTGTATTCATCGGTGATACCATCCATGCAGAGGTCACCATTTCCGAAAAATCCGATGCTAAAAATCCGGCTTTTGGAACCGTGGTGGAGCATGTGGAAATAATCAACCAACACGGCGAAGTGGTGCTCGTGGCTGACCATATTTTATTGGCGAAACGCAAAGAAGTAGTTTCCTAACACATTTTAAGCATTATCATATTCCTATGCACATCAATACGAATGAACCCGCAAGCGTTGATCATCATTCATCGAAAAACTACCTTTTTCCGTTTATACTGGTGGTCTGCCTGTTTTTCCTGTGGGGAATAGCACATAATTTGAACGGCGTCCTCATCCCACATTTAAAGAAAGCCTGCGAGCTGGACAATAGCCAATCTGCACTGGTGGATACCTCCGTGTTCTTCGCTTACTTTGTGATGGCGCTTCCTGCTGGCTTTCTGTTGCGAAAATGGGGATATAAAGCATCCATTATTATTGGTTTGCTTGCCTTTTCGCTTGGTGCTTTTCTTTTCATACCCGCGGCAAACATGCGGATGTATGAACTATTTCTCATCGCGCTGTTTATCATCGGCTGTGGGCTGGCTGTTTTGGAAACCGCCGCCAATCCTTACGCGGCCGTTTTAGGCCCGGCAAGTTCGGCCACACATCGGTTAAACCTAGCGGCCTCGTTCAACGGTTTGGCAGCTATGATAGCGCCAATAATCGGAACGGTGTTTATCCTATCCGGCCGAAGCTATTCAGCAGAGCAGATGGATGCCATGACGGAAACAGCGCGCATCAGCTACCTCGCAGAAGAAGCCTCTTCCGTGAAGTTGCCCTATCTTATTCTAGGTGCGGTACTGCTGTTGATTGCGCTGATCTTCGTATTCGTTAAACTGCCAGAAATAAAAGAAGAAGAAAGTGGTACGGGACAGAAAACAGGCTTTTTTTCAGCGCTTAAGCACCGTCATCTCGCTTTTGCCGTTGTGGCACAATTTTTCTATGTCGGCGCTCAGGTTTGTGTAACCAGCTTCTTTATCCGGATGGCGCAGCAAGGTGCGGGTGTGGATGAGAAAACCGCCGGTTATTACTTGGGTGTATATGGCTTGCTATTTATGGCGGGGCGTTTTGTGGGAACTTTTCTGTTACGTTACACCACAGCGAGCCGGCTGCTTTCCCTGTATGCATGCATATCCATTTTTTTGGCTGCGGTGGCCATCTTTGGTTCGGGCATGGTCGTTTTGTATGCACTAGGTGGATTGGGATTTTTTATGTCCATTATGTTTCCAACGATCTTTTCTTTGGGTATTACGGGACTGGGAAAAGACACCAAACAGGCCTCGTCATGGCTGATCATGTCTATCGTTGGCGGTGCCATATTCCCGTTTCTGACGGGAGGTATTATCGATATGGCCAAAGACAATACACAGGTCGGATATATCGTGCCGCTGGTCTGTTATGCCGTCATCCTGTGGTATGCACTGCGCGGATCAAAGCCGAGTGCAGCTGTACATTCTCGGTAGTAACTCCGAATAGGGCTACTAGACTTGAAGTCAAAACTTACAAAAGCTTGCAAAAGTGTTGTTTGCAGTCTTTTGTGTTGTATGGAAAATCGGTTTTATTTTGCAACCACATATTTTGACCCCAGCGGGGTCATATCTTTATAGAAACACAACAATAATAGATATTCGACCCCATCCGGGGTCGTACATCAATTTAACCCCGATGGCTATAAATATCTAATCCCTCTGGGATTAAAAAACATAAACAACCAAACATAGCCCCATTTTGCAATGACGCCCTGCCGTGAAATGGGCTTGGTGTATCCTTTTCGTTGTGATGATCAGCTTCAACCTGTTCTTTCATTAGCAAGGAAGATGGTAGTAGGATCTGATATTCGCAGATATTATCTTTTTAAAAATAGGGAGTTTGTTAGTGACGCTAGCAAACTCCCTATCCTGTTTTATGAAGACTGTTTATCCTAGCCAACTAACCCCTTTTTTGCTTTGTTTGCAGAGTATGGCAATATTTTATAATAGCTAGAGAAAATATCATAAATACAAAATAGGCTTTTACGGTATGTTTGTAGTTGGTACCGTGCATAAATCGATAAGCAAATAGGACTGCTAACTGAGACAATACATATGTTCATCGTTCAAAAGTGAAACCGTGATCACGCACCTACCCATGACAAACAATACATCGGAATGAAAAAACTAATCTTAACCATCGGTTTTGTGTTTACCGCCATCTTTTTATTTGCGCAGCAAAGCGGTACCTGGATTTGGTATCCGGGCGATTTTGAAGTGTGGCTCAGCAATGATATGCAGAATCGGCGGACCGAACGAGGTACTTTTTTTCCACCTTTCTGGAAAATGGATAGTCATTATGTACTCGTTGAATTTCATAAAGAGTTTAACCTACAGCAAGAAGAGGAGATTACCATTCATGCCGAAGGCAAGTACAATGTAAAGCTGAATGGAAAGATGTTGCCCGGCATGCCGAAGACGTTAAAATTGGGCAAGGGCAAGCAAAAAATAAATGTCAAGGTTTATAACCAGGCGCAAGTGCCCGCTTTGTATGTTTCTGGCAAGGCAGTTAATACAGATAAAGACTGGCTAGTGACCTACGAAGATAAGGAATGGATTGATGAAACAGGTAAAGCATCCGATCAATCGGGGACGACCTATGTAAAAGCTGGTTATTGGAACTTTAACAACGTCGCACAGTTGCCTTCGAAATTTAGACTGCCCACGCGTACGGAAAAGGCGGTAGCGAGTAGTAAGCACGGAAAGGGAACGCTGATCGACTTTGGCAAGAATACCTTTGGTTTTCTAAGCTTGCATCAGTTGAAAGGAAGCGGTAAGTTGGCCATCTATTATGGCGAATCTAAAGAAGAAGCGCTAGCAACAGCTACCTGCGAAACGCTGGATATCATCGAGCTTGATAAGCAAGTTGCCAAAGATAGCACGCTTGCCCTGTCAAAGGCTTTTCGCTATGTGTACATCGAACCGCAAGGAACTGCAGCATTTAATGGAGCTTCCATGGAATACGAATTTTTGCCGGTGGAAGATCGCGGCGCCTTCAAGAGCTCGGATGAAGAGTTGAACAAAATCTGGAATGTGGCCAAATATACGATGGAGCTTACCTCACGTGAGTTTTACATTGATGGTATCAAGCGCGACCGTTGGATATGGAGTGGCGATGCTTACCAGTCTTACGCCATGAATTACTACTTGGGCTTTGACTCGGAAACCGTCAAGCGAACCATTTTGGCGCTACGCGGTAAAGAACCTACTGTGAGCCATATCAACACCATTATGGACTACACGTTTTATTGGTTTTTGAGTATCTACGACTATTACCAGTATACCGGCGACAAAGAGTTTATTGCGAGTATCTACCCGCGCATGAAGTCGCTGATGCAGTTTTGCCTAGATCGCCGCAATAGCGACGGCTTGATGCAAGGGCTTTCGGGCGACTGGGTGTTTATTGATTGGGCCGATGGACTCAGCAAGCAGGGCGAAGTGAGTTTTGAACAGTTGCTGCTATGCCGCAGCTTGGAAACCATGGCACTGTGTGCGGACCTAGTTGGACAACAGCAGGATCAGCAACGCTACACGAAAGAAGCAACACAATTAAAAACCAAGATCTTCGACTATTACTGGAATGAACAAAAAGGTGCATTTGCCCATAGCCGGATCGATGGTAAGCAAACGGATAATGTAACGCGCTACACCAATATGTTTGCGATATTTTTCGATTACCTTTCTGCGGCGCAGCGGACAGCGGTAAAGGATAAGGTATTGTTGAACGATGCCATTCAAAAGATCATGACACCCTACATGCGCTACTATGAGCTGGAAGCACTTTGTGCGCTCGGAGAGAAGGATTATGTGATGAAGGAAATGAAAAACTATTGGGGTGGGATGTTAAAACTGGGAGCAACGACCTTTTGGGAAGAGTACAATCCCGACAAAAAAGGCGCAGAGCATTATGCGATGTATGGACGCGAATTTGGAAAAAGTCTTTGCCACTCCTGGGGCGCTAGCCCGATATACCTATTGGGGAAATATTATTTGGGCGTGGAGCCTACGGCCGCAGGTTACGAAAAGTATACCATCAATCCTTACTTGGCTTCCTTGGAATGGATGGAAGGGAAAGTACCGACACCAGCCGGTGAAATAGAACTTGCTGTGTCCAAGAAAAAGATAACGGTTAAGTCCCCCATTGGCGTGGGTACGCTACAGCTGAAGAGCAAAGTTGTCCCACGTTGTAAGCAAGGGACAGTGGTAAATACCGGGAAAGATCAGTATAGCATCGAGCTGAAGAAAGATACGACTTATGAAGTGGATTATGAGGCGTAAGGTATACGGTTGTTTGACGATAGCGCTGAGCCTGTTTTGCAGCAGCTCCTTTGTTCAGGCGCAAACAGTGGATGGAAAACCGGCCGTTATTCCGCCGGTACCTGACGGCAAAATAGCTTCTGCGTGGGAAAACCCCATGATTACCTCCATCAACCGTGATCCTGCTCGTGCCACCGCCTATTCCTATGCATCGGTAGAGGCAGCGCTCAAAAACGATCGAGCGAACAACGATAGGCTCCTGTTCCTTAATGGCGAATGGGATTTTAAATTTGTCTTCAAACCTGCCGATGCGCCTAAAGACTTCCATTTGCAGGAAGTCAAGGGCTGGGACAAAATTCAGGTGCCCTCCAATTGGGAAATGAAGGGCTACGATATTCCGATTTACCGATCGGCGGTTTATCCTTTTCAGCCCATCGATCCGCCGAGAATACCGACAGACTACAATGCTGTAGGATCTTATCAGCGCAGTTTCGAACTGCCCAAGAATTGGGATGGAATGAATGTCACTTTGCATTTCGGCGGTGTGATCTCGGCCTATCATCTGTGGGTGAATGATAAATACGTCGGCTATGCCGAAGATTCCTGCCTGCCTTCAGAATTTAACGTAACACCCTATCTGCATGGCGGTAAGAACCGGATATCGGTACAGGTGATCCGCTGGAGCGACGCTTCTTATCTTGAAGATCAGGATCATTGGCGCATGAGCGGCATACACCGAGAGGTGTTTCTCATGGCCGAGCCTAAGGTGCGTATCGCTGATTTCCATTGGCAGGCGAAACTGGATGAAAACCAGCAAGATGCCATTTTTTCTTTACGCCCGAAGATCGATAACTTCTCCGGAGATAGCATCCGCGGCTTTGTCGTCAAAGCGCAACTCTATGATGCCACCAATAAGCCGATCCTAAAGGACGATCTCCAAAAGGACGCCGATCAGATCTTTAACGAGATCTATCCCCGATTGGATAACGTGAAATTCGGTCTACTGGAAACCACGATTTCAAATCCAAAGAAATGGTCGACCGAAGATCCGAACCTGTACACCTTGGTGCTGAGCCTCTACGATAAGAACAATAAGCTCTTGGAAGCGAAGAGCTGTGCCGTAGGTTTCCGCGATATCGCCTTCTCCCCAAAAAATGGAAAGCTGCTGATCAATGGTAAAGAAACCTATCTCTATGGCGTAAACCGGCATGACCATCACCCTGAGCGGGGCAAGGCTTTGACGCGTGAAGATATGGAAGCCGACATCCGGCAGATCAAACAGTTTAATTTCAACGCCATCCGCACCTCACATTATCCCAATGATCCGTACATCTACGAGCTGTGCGACCGTTATGGACTGATGGTGATGGATGAGGCCAATCTGGAAACACATGGCCTTGGGGGTAAACTAATGAATGATCCGCTGTGGCTTGCCGCACATATGGAGCGTGTGACGCGTATGCTGGAACGCGATAAGAACCACCCATCGATCGTGATCTGGTCATTGGGCAATGAGTCAGGACGTGGCCCTACCACCGCGGCCATGGCAGCTTGGATCCATGATTTTGATATCACCCGTCCGGTACACTACGAGCCGGGCATGGGTAGTCATCAATTGCCGGGCTATATCGATCCGTCTGATCCGCGTTATCCAAAATCCAATGATCATTCCCATCGCCTACAGAATAGTAAAGATCAGTATTACGTGGATATCGTATCGCGTTTTTACCCGGGTGTATTCACGCCGGAACTTTTGCTGAATCAGCAAAATGGCGACCACCGACCGATTCTGTTTGTCGAATACTCCCATTCTATGGGAAACTCCACGGGAAACATCAAGGACTTTTGGGATATCTTCCGTGCACACCCACGGCTCATCGGGGGCTTTATCTGGGATTACAAAGACCAGGCACTCGCTCGTAAAGATTCCGTTTATGGGAAAGTACTGGCCTATGGTGGCGATTTTGGTGAAAAGATACACAATGGAGCTTTCAGTTTGAACGGCATCGTCGATGCCTGGAACAGACCCAAAGCAGCCATGTACGAAAATAAACGCATCTACCAAGCCGCCGAGGTGACTTTACTCGAACCGCAGAACGCACGGATTAAGATAAAAAACCGCTCCAGCGTATTGAACTTGGATCATTATCAAGCAGTATTGCTGCTCCAAGAGAATGGCCGCGTCTTGCGGGAGATCAACCTACCGCCCATCAATGTCGCTGCTGGCGATAGCCTAGAAATGGATCTGCTCCCGCATATTCCATTAAAACGGGTATCGGATAAAGAATACCAGTTGGATGTGCAATTTCGGTTAAAAGAGGATGCCGCTTGGGCGGCAAAAGGTTTTGTCGTTTCCTCTAGCCAGCTCCGCTGGCAGGAAGTGCAAGGTTGGCCGACAGTAACCAAGAGTAAAGGCAAAGCTTTACAGCTGCAACAACAAGATAGTTCTTATCGCGTGTTAGGGCAAGATTTCGAGGCGACGTTAAGCAAAAAATCTGGCGCATTGATGCAACTTGTTTATAAAAACGAGACGATTGTAAACGGGGACTTGTTACCCAATTTTACACGTCCAGCAACAGACAATGACCGCCGTGGTTGGAAGCCACAGTTGAAACTGAAGTATTGGTACAATACCGTTGTGTTCAACGATATCGTGGTGAAGGAAAGTGCCGACAGCATTAGCTTGGAAAGCCGTTACAGTTTGTCTGGCGATTCCGCTCAGCTAAATGTGCGCTATACGATCTATAAGGACGGAACTGTCGGCGTTGATTATCGCTTGCATACCACAGCGCAACTGCCCAACATTCCAAAAGTTGGAATGCAGCTAGGTATTAATCCGCAGTTTGATAGTATCCAATATTACGGATTAGGGGCAATGGAAAACTATGCCGATAGAGCCTATGGTTTTGATTTAGGTGTTTACAGTAGCAACATTGACGATTTTATGGAGCCCTATCTGTATCCGCAGGAAAACGGGAACCGCATGGACGTGCGTTGGTTTAGCTTGCACAACAAAAAGTTTGGTCTTATGGTAACGGGTAAACAACCCTTGCAAATGAGTGCATGGCCTTTTTCGCAGACGCAGATCAGCCAAACAAAACACTGGTACAAGTTGAAGAAAGAGAGCCGCATCACCTTAAACATTGATTACCTGCAAATGGGAATCGGAGGAAATGATACTTGGACAGATGTGTCGCAGCCCTTGGAGAAATATCAGATTCCGGCTAAAGATTACCAGTATTCTTTCCGTTTGAAACCATTTGAAGTAAGCAAAAAGTAAGTCTCACGAATGAAGATAAAAAGTTATATACTCGGAGGCCTGCTGTGCTGCATATCGGCGCTTAACGCGCAGATCAAAGGGATTCCGGCCTCACTGATCGCCTTGGACGAGCAGTCCTATCAACAGGCAAAACCTTGGGTCGTTTGGTATTTTATGCACGCCAGCTACTCCAAAGAAGGCATTACTGCGGATTTGCAGGCTATGGCCGCAAATAATATTGCAGGGGCCTACTTTACGCCCATCAAAGGAAAGACCGATCCGCCCTTGTTCGAGCCGGCAACCGAAACCTTAACGCCCCAGTGGTGGGAGATGTTCCGCCATATTGTCGCCGAGGCAAAGAAGTACAATATCAAGATCGCCATGTTTCCCAACGATGGTTTTGCCACCGCAGGTGGGCCTTGGATAACAGCAGAAAAATCTATGCAAAAGATTGTATCCGCAGATACGGTTTTGTCGATCAACGGAAAATCCAAGCTTCGTATCAAGCTGCCGCAGCCCCAACGTAATGAAGGCTATTATGAGGATATCGCGTTATACGCCATTGCGCAGCGACAGTGGTACAAAAGTAGCGAGACGAGTGTGCCCAAGGTGAGCAACAGCTATGGCGAAGATCTGCAACGCTTGGCCAAGAAAGGAAACAAGCAACATTTTGCAAGCTCCCAACCAGGCTGGATACAATATGAGTTTGACGAACCTTTTGTAGCAAACACCCTCAAGATCGAGTGGAACGCATCGAATTACCAAGCAAACCGCTTACAAGTTTTGGTGAGCGATGATGGTAAAGACTTCAAACTACTGACACAGCTACAATCCCCCCGGATGGGTTGGCTCGATTGGGACAATGGCGTTACGCACACCTTGCCACAAACCAAGTCAAAATTCTACCGTTTCGTGTACGATCCCAGCGGATCGCAGCCAGGAGCAGAAGATCTGGATATCGGCAAGTGGAAGCCTTCATTGAAGCTGTTAGGCATCACGCTCTTTGAAGAAGCAAAAATAAATCAGTTTGAAGGAAAAACGGGCGAGATATGGCGCGTTTCGCTACCAACATCGCCTGCCGATATCCAGAACGAAAACATCATTCAGGCACAAGATATTCGTGTACTTCCTGCACCATCCGCCAGTGGCGAAGTGGAACTGGATCTGCCAAATGGATTGTGGAAAATACTTCGCGTAGGGCATACCAGTACCGGACACAAAAATGAAACCGCTGGTGCGGGAAAGGGATTGGAATGCGATAAATTGGATGCCGATATTGTGGCCTTCCAGTTTGAACAGTGGTATGGAAAGGCAAAGCAAGCCGTCGAACCCGGTTTATCCAAGGACGTACTGACGGTCTTTCATATTGATTCCTGGGAATCGGGAAGTCAAAACTGGACGAAACGCATGCCTGAAGAATTTCAAAAGCGAAACGGTTACGCCTTGCAGGACTATTTGCCCGTGCTGGCGGGCTATGTCGTGAACAGTGTGGAGGCCTCCGAAGCATTTTTGCACGACTACCGCGAAACCATTGCAGCCCTCTTGCTCGACAAAGGTTTTGCAACCTTACGGAAGATGTCTGATAAATATGGTGTGGAACTTACGGCGGAAACAACCGCGCCCGTTATGACCAGTGATGGCCTTTCGCACTTTAGTTTAACCGATCGCACCATGGGCGAATTTTGGTTCAGAAGCCCGTCGCATGATAAACCCAACGATGTATTGGATGCGGTATCCGGGGCACATATCTACGGCAAGAATGTCGTGATGTCCGAAGCGTTTACACAGATCCGGATGCAATGGGACGAACACCCACGACTATTGAAGCCTGTGCAGGATCTAAATTATACCTTGGGCGTGAATAATTTAGCGTACCATGTGTATGTGCACAACCCCTGGAGGGATCGCAAGCCCGGTATGACGTTGGACGGTGTGGGCACTTACTTCCAGCGCGATCAGCTATGGTGGAAGCCGGGCAAAGCCTGGGTAAACTACGCTATTCGCAGCCACCAGTTGCTCCAACAAGGGAAGCCGGTGCGTGATGTGGCGGTATTTATCGGCGAAGAAGTGCCTCGGCGGGCACTCTTGCCCGATCGATTGGTAGACGTGTTGCCCGGGATCATCGGTGCAGATCGTGTTGCACGCACGGCGCAGAAACTGGCCAACGAAGGACAACCTTTACAAAAAATTGCTGCGGTGACTACTTCCGCCAATATGTACAATCCGGTAGATTGGGTAGATCCGCTGCGCGGATATGCCTATGATTCGTTTAATCCACATGCATTGCTACAGGGCGCAAAAGTGGTTGATGGTGCAGTCCAGTTTTCAGACCATATCGCCTACAAGCTATTGGTCGTGCCGGACAAGCACCTGTTGAATCCTAACCCGGAAGCGAGCTCACTGGCCGTGCTGTCCAAGTTTGCCGATTTGGCGGAAGCTGGAGCGACGATCTTGTTCCAAACCAAGCCTAGCAAACTAAATGGAATTGTTACAGCACAGGATTCAGCTGCTTTTCATACGCTATTGGGCCGCTTATTTGATGGGATGCATACAGATCATGGTTTGCAGGTCAAAAGCCTGGGGAAGGGAAAGATCTATCTGGGCGCTTATGAAGGTAGCGACTTTAAGGCACTGGGTATTGCAGAAGATCTGATTATCGATAGTAAGAAGAACGAGACGATCGCTTGGAACCACCGACATGTGGACGGTGTAGACAGCTATTTCCTGAGCAATCAGGATAGTGTAGCACGTGAAGTAGCGCTTTCTTTCCGTAGAAAAGCATCCCATATTTACTTGTATGATGCGGTGATTGATAAAATACGTGCTGTAGAAACAAGAAATGATGATGGCCGTATCGGCGTTTCCGTAAATTTTGCTCCTCATCAATCGTTGTTTATACTCTTGAGCGACAAACAGCTAGATCTGCCGGTTTGGAAAGAACAACGGGCCGAAACTTTAAAGGGCAAGTGGACAATGCAGCTCGAAGGCCAGGAAGCGAAAACAATGGAGCAAGAAGTTCCTGCATTTTGGACCGATTCGGAAGAAGAAACCCTGCGCTACCATGCAGGCAAAGGGAGCTATACCTTACGCTTTAAACAGGCCAATAAATTGAAAAGTAAGCGGACAGTACTTCGCTTAGCCGATGTGGAAGGGATGGCCGAAGTGTTCCTAAATGGAAAGGAAGTGGGTGTGATCTGGGCAAAGCCTTATGAAATAGATGTCACGGACGAATTGAAAAAAGGTGAAAATCTATTGGAAATAAACGTTTATCATACTTGGGGCAATCGATTTGGCTATGAAGAAAGTGGCAAGGCCGAGCAGAAGATGATACAGACGACGGCGACGCCAAAATTTCTGAAAGCGTTGCAACCGGCGGGATTAGCAGGAGATGTGCAGTTGCTTTGGTTTGAAAAAGGGGAAAAATAGATTTTTTACAGGGAAGGATAAAAAATGATCAATAAAAAAATATACGGTATAGGCCTTGCGCTGCTCTGTTTAAGCAAGGGACTGTCCGCGCAGGAGCGTGCGATAACCAACACGAGTTCTAGCCCATTTGCGCTACAGAAGGCTGTGGATATGGGCGATGTAACTTGGACAAAAGGATTTTGGGCCGATCGGACGGCAACATGCTACGAGCATATGGTGCCCAATCTGTGGGAAGTGTACACTAGGGCCGATATCAGCCACGCTTATCGGAATTTTGAAATCGCCGCTGGACTTGAACAAGGCGAGCACAAAGGCCCTTCCTTCCATGATGGCGATTTTTACAAAACGCTGGAAGCCGTTTGCGCACTCTATGCACAGACTAAAGATAAGAAGCTCTTGCAGATGATCGATCAGGTGATCCCGGTCATTGCCAAGGCGCAGCGTGCCGATGGCTATATCTATACGAAAGCAACGATCGATCAGCGTAATGCGGGAACGAACATCGAGTTTCAGGATCGCTTGAGCTTTGAATCCTACAACATCGGGCATTTGATGACAGCCGGATGTATTCACTACCGCGTTACCGGGCAACGTAACCTGTTGGATATCGCCATCAAGGCGGCCGACTACCTGTATGGATTCTATAAAAAATCGAACCCTACCTTGGCGCGTAATGCGATATGCCCTTCGCACTACATGGGCACGGTCGAGCTCTACCGGACGACCAAAGAACCGAAATACCTGGAGCTGGCCAAACACTTGGTAGACATCAAAGGCGAGATCGAAGATGGTACGGATGATAACCAAGATCGCATCCCATTCCGCCAGCAAAATAAGGCGATGGGGCATGCCGTACGCGCTAGCTACCTGTATGCCGGCGTAGCCGATCTGTGTGCCGAATTGCAAGATACGACGCTGAGTAATCGACTTCTTAACATATGGGACGATGTTGTGCAACATAAAATGTACATCACCGGTGGTCTTGGTTCGTTGTATGACGGGACATCGCCCGATGGCACATCATATGACCCAACCCAAGTACAAAAGATACATCAAGCCTTTGGCAGAGATTACCAACTGCCCAATCTGACGGCGCATAACGAAACATGCGCCAATATTGGCAACATGCTGTGGAACTGGCGCATGACCAACTTGACGGGCGATGCCAAATATATGGATGTGTTGGAGTTGGCCCTCTATAATTCGGTGCTATCCGGAATAAGCTTGGATGGCGATAAATTTTTATACACCAATCCGCTCAGTTTCTCCCATGCGCTGCCTTTTCAGCAACGCTGGTCCAAGAAGCGTGTGCCCTACATTGCACTCTCCAATTGCTGCCCACCCAATGTGGTGCGTACGATAGCCGAGGTAGCAAACTACGCGTACGGCCTGTCGGAAAATACCGTTTGGGTAAACCTTTATGGGGGCAATGTGTTGGATACCAAGTTTAACGCGAAGGCCATCAAGATCAAACAGGAGTCTAATTATCCTTGGGATGGCGACGCTACTTTTGTCGTAGAAGAAGTACCTCGCGACTACCAACTGAAATTTCGTATCCCCGGATGGGCATCCCAAGCAGAAATTCATCTCAATAATAAAAAGGTAGATTTCAAGGTAGATAAGGGCTATGCACAGCTCGCAGGGGGGGTAAAGAAAGGCGATCGTATTCGTATCCACCTGCCGATGGAGGTGGAATTTATGGAGGCGAACCCATTGGTGGAGGAAACACGGAATCAGGTTGCTGTAAAACGCGGTCCTGTGGTCTACTGTTTAGAACAAGCAGATGTGGCTAATGAACAAGATCTTTTTGCATTAAAAATCAAGACAGCCGAACGGTTCGAGCCGGTTCATGATGCCGTGTTGGGACAAGATTTGGTCTTCTTGGAAGGAAAGGCATATACAGACGAAGCTGGACAATGGAATAGCCTGTATCGTACGCTTTCCAAGGACGAAAAGAAAGCCGTATCTGTACGGCTTATTCCGTATTTTGCTTGGGGTAATCGGGAGTTTGGTGATATGTCGGTTTGGCTGCCTGCCCGATAAGCTAAGGTTAGATCTGAAAATTTTAAACTGTTTCGCGTGAAAAAAATCCTCACCTTGCTGTTGCTCCTTGCAGCAGTGTCCTTGAAAGCTGAAGTTCGCCTCGCGGCGATTTTTACCGATGGGATGGTTTTACAGCAGCAAAAAAATGTGCCTATATGGGGCTGGGCAAAGCCCTTGTCCCTAGTGAAGGTACGAACCTCTTGGGATAATAAGACCTATCAGGCAAAAGCCGATAAAGATGGCAGTTGGCGTCAAGAGGTACAGACGGCCAAAGCTGGCGGTCCTTATGCAATACAAATTTCAGCGGATGAAAACATCTCGCTGGCCGATGTCTGGCTGGGCGAAGTTTGGTTGTGTGCTGGGCAATCGAACATGGAAATGCCGATGAAAGGATATCCTGCGCAGCCCATTATGGGAAGTACCGAAGCAATTTTGGATAGCGAAGATCAGCAGTTGCGCTTATATACCGTTCCGCGAAATCCACAATTGAAACCCTCAGCCGATAGTAAACCCTCACGATGGAAAGTCGCAAGTCCATCGACTGTGGCAAACTTTAGCGCAACCGCTTATTTCTTTGGCAAAAGGCTGCGCCAGCAGTTGAAGGTTCCGGTGGGGCTTATCGTGAGCAGTTATGGAGGCTCTAATGTGGAAGCTTGGATGGATGCCGCGTGGCTCGCTGATCAACAGGACATCAAGATCCCGCAGCAAGAAGAAGGATTGAAAGATAAGAATCGAGTGCCCACTATGCTCTATAACGGCATGATTCATCCCTTGATCGGTTTCGGGATAAAAGGCATCATCTGGTATCAGGGAGAATCCAATTACGAACGTCCTGAGGCGTACGAAGTTTTATTTCCGCGCATGGTAACGCAGTACAGGAAGCTGTGGAATGATGGTCAACTTCCCTTTTATTTTACGCAAATAGCACCCTTTGATTATGCTTCACTGCCGCCATTTTTATTGGGAGGCAAGTATAACTCCGCATATCTGCGCGATGCACAGCGAAAATCTTTAAAACATATTCCACATAGCGGCATGGCCGTGACATTGGATTTGGGGGAAGAAAATTGTATTCACCCAGCACGTAAAAAGGAGGGTGGCGAACGGCTTGCTTTATTGGCATTGGGTGGAAGCTATGGCTTGGAAGCCGTCGCTTACCGTAGCCCAAGCTTCGATAGCCTCTCCATTGATGGAAGTACGGCGACATTGCGTTTCCAAGATGCGCCCTTGGGGCTTACCGCTTTTGGTAAAGAAATTACGACGCTGGAAATCGCAGGTGATAATAAAGTTTTTTACCCAGCGACGGCAAACATACAGGGGAAGACGATTGTCGCGTCATCACCGCGTGTTCCACATCCTGTTGCAGTACGATATGCCTTTCGGGATTTTGTCGTAGGGGAAATATTTGGCGTAAACGGATTGCCCGTAGGTTCGTTCCGAACCGACGATTGGTAGATCAAGGGATAACATGGATATGAATCGAAAAAGTACGTTTATCACCTTCCTTATTCTTTTATGGTCTTTGCAGCAGCTCCAGGCGCAGTCGTTTGATTGGAAGGGCTACCACGTGCTGTGGACCAGCCCAAGTAAAAATTCATCCGAGTCGATGCCCGTAGGTGCTGGCGATATCGGCCTGAATGTGTGGGTGGAAAATGGTGATGTCCTGTTTTATCTGGGAAAGAGTGGCGCTTTTGACGAGAATAATACGTTACTGAAACTGGGACGTGTGCGTTTGAACATGTCGCCAAATCCATTTGAAGGCGTAGCGTTCCGGCAGGAACTGCTGTTGGAAAAGGGGCAAGTAGCTATTGCCGGGCAGAGCAATGGTGTAAAAGCCGAATTGCTCCTTTGGGTGGATGTGCACGCACCCAATGTGCATGTAGAGATAAAAGCCGATAAGAAGGTGGAGCTCGTAGCAACCTATGAAAATTGGCGCTACAAAGATCTTTATCCGCAAAAAAAGGAAAACAATGCCAACTCGTGGAAATGGGCGCCGCCGAAACCGGTGGTAACGCATCGGGACAGCATCTCTGCAATACCCAACGGCCTGCTGTTCTTTCACCAAAACAAACCGGAAACAGCTTTTGATATCGTCGTTGGACAGCAAAAGCTGGAATCGGTGAAAGACTCGCTACTCAATCCGCTCTACCCCCTCATATCGGGAGGTATCTTGCAGGGGCAGCATATGCTGTTCGATGGCTATCACCATGGACGTTATCTGGATACCGACTTTATGGGCTGGCGCTTAAAAAGCCAAAAGGCAGCCACGACACATCGGCTGCAGGCGACTTTGTTGGTACGCCAAGCTGCTGAGCTGAGCGACTGGAAAAAGTATGTTGAACAACAGACTACAAAATGGAGCGCGTTGCCTGAAGTGAAACAAAAGGCCGAAAAATGGTGGTCAAATTTTTGGTCGCGCAGCTACATCGCCATCCATCCGTCAGCCAAGGATACAGCAGATGCAGCATGGCAGATCGGGAGAAACTATCAGCTTTTTCGCTACATGTTGGCCTGCAATGCCTACGGCGAATACCCCACGAAGTTTAACGGTGGCCTCTTTACCTACGACCCTTCAGGAGTAGACAGCAGCTTTACATTTACGCCAGACTTTAGAAATTGGGGCGGCGGAACGCATACCGCGCAAAACCAGCGACTGGTATATTGGCCGATGCTCAAAAGTGGAGACCTAGACATGATGGCGTCGCAGTTTAAGTTTTACCAGCGCATACAGCGTAATGCAGAGTGGCGATCCAAGGTCTACTGGGGACATGCCGGGGCAAGTTTTACCGAACAGTTGGAAAACTTTGGACTACCCAATCCGGCAGAATACAACTGGAAACGCCCCAAAGATTATGATCCGGGATTGGAATATAATGCTTGGTTGGAGTATCAGTGGGATACGGTACTGGAGTTTTGTATGATGATGCTTGAAACCCATAACTACGGAGGCCAGTCGATCAAAGGCTACCTGCCTTTTGTCGAAAGCTGCATCCGTTTTTTTGATGAGCATTATCAATATCGCGCGCGACAACGCGGAAGCAAAGTGCTGGATCAGGATGGTCATCTCGTTTTTTATCCAGGATCATCGGCAGAGACCTATAAGATGGCTTACAACGCGTCGACCACAATAGCAGCCCTGCGGCAAGTGACCAGTCGGTTGCTGCTGCTGCCCGATCAAGTGCTGGATACTACCCAACGTGCTTATTTTAAAACTTTCTTAGCGAAGATTCCGCCATTGCCTACCCGAACATTGGATGGAAAGAAGATGCTAGCGCCCGCCCAAGTGTGGGCTCGGGTAAATAACACGGAATCTCCGCAGTTGTATCCAGTATTCCCTTGGGGGATATATGGGGTAGGCTTGCCGGATATCGACGTAGCGCAAAACGCCTATTGGCATGATCCGGATGTGCAGAAGTTCAGAAGCCATGTGGGCTGGAAGCAGGATAATATCTTTGCCGCTCGCCTTGGTTTGACAGAAGAAGCCAAGCGGTTGACCTTGTTAAAACTAGGCAATGCCGACCGCCGCTTTCCGACATTTTGGGGGCCGGGATTTGATTGGGTTCCCGATCATAACTGGGGCGGATCGGGGATGATCGGTTTACAGGAAATGCTGTTACAAACTGTGGAAGGTCAAATTCTATTGTTCCCTGCGTGGCCCAAAGAATGGGATGTAGATTTTAAGTTGCATGCTGGTCAGCAAACCACCGTAAGCGGGGTGTTGCGCAACGGAAAGCTGATGGATTTGCAGGTACTGCCCATCGAACGTAAGAAAGATGTGGTCAACTTACTCGAGCAACAAATGTAGAAAGCATATGTAAATCTGGGCGAAAAGGGTAAAAGGTGTTAGCATGACAGTGCATAACAGTTTTACCCATTTTTCATTTTATCTTGGAGCATCAATATGAATCTATCTTATTTTAAAACATAATTTATGAATGCATTAGCGGGAGTTATATTCCACTTTATTGGAGGTTTTGCGTCGGGGAGCTTTTATGTACCTTACAAAAAGGTTAAGGGATGGTCGTGGGAGGCTATGTGGATCTTGGGAGGATTGTTTTCTTGGATCATCGTGCCGCCAATTGCGGCTTACATAACCATCCCGAATTTCGTGGATATCATTCGTGAATCAGGTACGTCAACCCTCGGTTATACCTATCTGTTTGGGTTACTTTGGGGAATCGGAGGATTGACATACGGCTTGGGCGTTCGCTACCTAGGGGTGTCTTTGGGAAGCAGTGTGATCTTGGGTTTAAGTATGGTGTTTGGTTCGTTGATGCCGGCGATCTACTACTTCTTTAACGAAACAGTAGGTAAACAAGGTATAGACTATTTCTTGACCACTAATGCCGGGCGTTGTGTGCTGGTAGGGCTCTTGGTCTGTGTGCTTGGGATCTACCTCTGTGGTCGCGCCGGTATGCTGAAAGAAAAGAGCTTGGCTAGTCTATCTGCCGAAACAAAGTCCGATTTTAATTTCGGTATCGGTATTGCCGTGGCCATCGTGTCGGGCGTTCTTAGTGCTTGTTTCAATTTCGGTATCGAAGCGGGTAAGCCGATGGCCGATGTAGCGAATGAACTTTGGAAAGCCGCAAATCCTAATCAGGGCGAGTTTCTTTACCAAAACAATGTCACGTATATCGTGATCTTGTGGGGAGGGTTCACCACCAATGTCATATGGTGTCTTTATCTGTTGACCAAGAATAAAACATTTTCAGACTATGGGAAGTCATCGGCTCCGCTGGGCAAGAATTTATTGCTCTGTGCGTTGGGCGGAACAACCTGGTATCTGCAGTTTTTCTTCTATGGCATGGGCGAAAGCCGTTTGGGCAATGGTGCCAGTTCATGGATACTGCACATGGCCTTTATTATCTTGATCTCCAATGCATGGGGAGTTATTTTGAAAGAATGGAAGGGCGTTAATAAGTCGACCTACACGTCGATCGTCGCTGGTATCGTGACCATTATCCTTTCCATCTGTATAGTTGGATTTGCAAAAACATTAGAATAGTACACATAAAAATTTTGAATCGTGAAAGAATATAAACACGTAAACTACTTGTGGGATGATGCCAAAGCGAAATCTCTTGAAGGAGATGAAGTTGCTTTATTGTTATATCGTTCCAATCTATTGGGATCAGACTTAAGAATTACAAATTATGGTGGCGGAAATACGTCCTGTAAGCTAATAGATAAAGACCCTTTGACGGGAGAAGAAGTGGAGGTGATGTGGATCAAAGGATCGGGAGGAGATATCGGTACGTTGAAAAAATCGGGACTGGCAGCATTGTATGTTGAGCGTTTGCGTAATCTCGAGAAAGTCTACCGCGGTATTGAGCACGAAGACGAAATGGTCGAGTTGTTCAACCATTGTATCTTCGATTTGGCGTCGAAGGCGCCATCGATCGACACGCCGCTTCACGGGTTCCTTCCCTTTGCACATATCGATCACCTGCATCCCGATGCTGCTATCGCCATCGCTGCGGCAAAAGATGGTAAGAAGATCACGCAAGAGCTTTTCAATGGGCAAATAGGGTGGGTGGAATGGCAGAAGCCGGGATTTGATCTTGGTCTGCAACTACGCGCTTGCTTGGAGGAAAATCCGGGAATCCGTGGTATTATGCTCGGTTCGCACGGTTTGTTTACCTGGGGAGATACCGCTTATGAAAGCTATGTAAACTCCTTAGATGTTATTGAAGCCTGCGCAGAGTATTTAGAGCAGAACTACGGAAAGAGTAGACCTGTTTTTGGAGGACAAAAGGTGGAAAGCCTACCTGCAGAGGAACGAAAAGAACAGGCTGCAAAATTGGCGCCGATACTACGTGGTTTCTGTTCCAGCGAACGCCACATGATTGGCCATTTCACGGATGATGAGAAGGTATTAGAGTATATCAACTCCAATGATTTGGAACGTCTTGCTCCTTTGGGAACAAGCTGCCCGGATCACTTCTTGCGCACGAAGATTCAACCACTTGTCCTGAACTTGGATAAAGCTGCCGACTTGAGCGATGTGGAAGCTGTAAAAGCGCAGTTAGCGCCATTGTTTGAAGACTACCGGGCGATGTACACCGAGTATTACGAGACATGCAAACATGAGAACAGTCCGGCTATCCGCGATCGTAATCCGGTAATCATCCTGTATCCGGGGGTAGGGATGTTTGCGTTTGCAAAAGATAAGCAGACAACGCGTGTTGCCGCAGAGTTTTATATCAATGCCATCAACGTGATGAAAGGCTCGGAGGCGGTGAGTGAATACACGTCCTTACCTCGCCAGGAAGCATTTAATATTGAATACTGGTTGTTGGAAGAGGCTAAGCTTCAACGTATGCCGAAGCCAAAGCCTTTGTCGGGTAAGATTGCATTGGTGACGGGTAGTGCTGGTGGAATAGGTAAAGCTATTGCCAAGAGATTTGCAAACGAGGGGGCCGTAGTCGTGTTGAACGACATGAATGCCGAGCGTCTTGCAGGCGCTGAGCAGGAATTTATAGACGTGTTTGGCAAGGATGCTGTAACCACAGCAGAGCTGGATGTAACCAATCAAGAACAGATCGAAGAAGCGCTTAAGAAAGCGGCATTGGCCTTTGGAGGCGTAGATATTATTGTTAATAATGCTGGTTTGTCCATCTCCAAAACCATTGAAGATCACACCCAAAAAGACTGGGACTTGTTATATAACGTCTTGGTGAAAGGACAGTTCTTGGTTACGCAGGCTGCCACTAAAGTGTTGAAGGCGCAGGCCGTTGGTGGTGATGTGGTGAATATCGTTAGTAAGAATGCTTTGGTAAGCGGACCTAACAATGCCGGCTATGGTAGTGCTAAAGCGGCACAACTGCACTTAAGCCGCTTGAATGCTGCTGAATTAGGAGCCGCTGGTGTACGTGTCAATGTGGTTAACCCTGATGCGGTGATCTCCGATAGTAATATCTGGGCTGGTGGCTGGGCAGAAGGCCGTGCAAAAGCCTATGGCATAACGGTAGCGGAATTGCCAGCCTATTATGCAAAACGTACACTATTAAATCAGATCATCTTGCCAGATGATATTGCGAATGCTTGCTTTACCTTCGTAGGAGGCAACTTAAGCAAGTCTACCGGAAACGTGTTGAACGTGGACGGTGGTGTCGCCATGGCCTTTGTACGCTAAACATTTTTTAAAAGATATCGTTGCGCTGATGCAATGCTATCCGAAAACTTGTCACGTCTAACGTGTCATTTTTTAATTTTTAATTTTTACTTTTTTCAGATGAGAATAGATAAAAGACATATAGAAAAACATAACGAAGGACTCAAAGCTAAACACGAACGCGCTTTCGCCTTTATTGCAGAAGATATTGCCGATGTTGAAGAAGTTATTTCAAAGCTAGAGAAATTTCAAATCGCTATACCAAGCTGGGCCTTGGGCACTGGTGGGACGCGCTTCGGTCGCTTTTCAGGAAAAGGGGAACCGGGCAATTTGGAGCAGAAAATTGAAGACGTAGGCTTATTGCATGCCTTGAACCAGTCTAGCGGAGCGATTTCCTTACATATTCCATGGGACATTCCCCAAGATGCTGAAAAAATTAAGGAGTTGGCAGCATCTTACGGATTGGCATTTGATGCCGTGAATTCCAATACCTTCCAAGATCAGCCTGGGCAGGAGTACAGTTATAAATTTGGATCCTTACATCACGTTGATCCAAAGGTGCGTAAGCAAGCTGTCGACCACAATATCGAGGTGATCAACCACGGTATTGCCTTGGGCTCGAAAGCGCTAACGGTATGGTTGGCTGATGGATCTTCCTTTCCAGGACAGTTGAACTTTCGCGAGGCATTTCAGAATACGCTGGAAAGCTTGAAAGAGATCTACGCGCATCTGCCCGAAGATTGGAAGCTATTTGTGGAATACAAAGCATTTGAACCTAATTTCTACTCGACAACGATTGCCGACTGGGGACAATCGCTACTGCTGGCCAATAAATTGGGGGATAAAGCCTACACCTTAGTGGATTTGGGTCACCATTTGCCAAATGCTAACATTGAGCAGATCGTTTCATTATTGTTGATGGAGGGCAAATTGGCGGGCTTCCACTTCAACGATAGTAAATATGCTGATGACGATTTAACAGCGGGAAGTGTTAAGCCCTATCAGCTATTTTTGATCTTCAACGAACTGGTTGACGGGATGGATGCACGAGGTATCGATCATGCAACAAGTTTGGGATGGATGATCGATGCATCCCACAATTTGAAAGACCCACTGGTTGATTTGTTGCAATCTGTTGATGCTATAAAGATCGCTTACGCGCAAGCACTGTTGGTCGATCGTACGGCTTTGAAGGCTGCGCAACAAAACAATGACGTGGTTGCCGCGCAGGAGATTTTACAACATGCCTACCGGACAGACGTGCGTGCCATTGTCGCAGAAGCACGTCTACGTCGTGGGGCGGCCTTGAACCCTGTAGCGTTGTTCAATGAATTGGATGTTAGAAATAAGCTGGTTGAAGAGCGTGGTGCGCAGTCAGTAGCGACAGGATTATAGTATTTCATTTATGGGGAAAGCACGCATACCGGTTGTCGCCGTTTTCGATGTAGGAAAGACAAACAAGAAACTTTTTTTGTTTGACGAGCACTATAAGATCGTTTTTGAGCGTTCAGCCCGGTTTTTGGAAACGGAGGATGAAGATGGGGATGCCTGTGAAAACTTGGAAAGCCTACGGCTATCCGTTTTCGACTCCCTGCATGAAGTCTTCCGTCGCGATGAATTTGATATTAAAGCCATAAATTTTACATCTTACGGAGCAAGTTTTGTCTATCTAAATGAGAGCGGTCGTCCTTTGACACCGCTCTATAATTACCTCAAAGATTATCCGAGAGATTTGGAGCGTGCTCTGCATGAAGCTTATGGGGGCGTCGCGGAATTTTCTTTGCAGACCGCATCGCCTGCTCTAGGCAGCCTGAACTCTGGCCTGCAGGTTTATCGTATACAACAGCAACAGCCGGATGTCTTTCAGCAGGTGAAATTTGCTGTTCATTTGCCTCAGTATTTGAGCTTCTTGGTGTCGGGGCAGATGTATACGGATATGACCAGTATCGGTTGCCACACCGCATTATGGGATTTTGAACATAATCGCTATCACCAGTGGGTAAGCGATACGGGCATAGCAGAAAAACTGGCACCGATTGTTCGAGGCGACGAGGTTTTCTCTGCCGCTTTCCCAGGAAGCACCTACAAAGTAGGTGTGGGGCTGCACGATAGTTCTTCAGCATTGATTCCCTATCTGCTCAACTTTCATGAGCCTTTCATTTTGATTTCTACAGGAACTTGGTGTATTTCCCTGAACCCTTTTAACGAGGAAGTGCTTACGAAGGAAGAGCTTGAAAAAGATTGTCTTTTTTATATGACTTACGCTGGGACGCCTGTGAAGGCCTCGCGATTGTTTGCTGGCTATGAACATGAGCTGCAGACAAAACGTATTGCGGAACATTTCAATGTTACGACTGCACGTTTTAAAAATGTAGAGATCGATTGGCCTACTGTAGACCATTTAATCGAAGGTCAGGACATCCCCGTTAATTTGGACGCATTCGGTACATTAGATTTAGCAGCTTTTGCCAATTATGAAGAGGCCTATCACGCACTGATGGTTTATTTAGTGTCTGCGCAGGTGGCGTCTACTAGGCTTACGCTATCTCATAAGTCCGTAAAACGTATTTTCGTGGATGGAGGATTTAGTAAGAACAGTATTTTTATGAATCTATTGGCGAGAAGCTTTAAAGACATGGAGGTCTATGCCGCCTCGATGGCTCAAGCGACAGCTATTGGAGCGGCCTTGGTAATCCATAAAGAATGGAATAGTCTTCCCATTCCGAATAATATTATCGAGCTGCGTTATTATCGGGCATAGCAACGCTCTTTCGAGAGATTGTACAAGCGCGCAAATCATCTATTTGCGCGTTTTTTTTATAGAAACGGGCTAAAACGTTTTCGTAGATAACATGTTTTTTACTCGCGTTGCTAGTAAATAATTAATATACTTGTACCGATAGCAAACGCATAATTATAAACCATTATAGATTTTTTCTTGCTTGAAAAAAGGATGTATGGCTGTTGAGGAGCGGGGGGCTAACGATTTTTATAAACACATCAAACTAAATATTCATGATAATGAACTACGTTAATTCGTTCAGAAGATTACTGCCTGCCTGTGGTATGCTCCTATTATTTTGTTTACCGAGCAATAGCCAAGCGCAGTCCGCCAGTTCAAAAAAAGGCTGGAAAGATCTCTTTGATGGCAAAAGCCTACAAGGCTGGAAGTCGGTTGGAGGTAAAGCTCCTTACACCGTAGAAGATGGCGCAATCGTAGGTACCATGACCAAGGGAACCCCGAATTCATTCCTGATTACCGAAAAAGAATATGGTGATTTTATCTTAGAACTGGATATCAAGCTAGAAGGCAACCAAACCAATTCTGGCGTCCAAACACGTAGTCATATCGATGCTTCGGCAAACAATGGGCGCGGGCGCGTCTATGGTCGGCAGGTCGAGATTGATCCTTCGGCAAGAGCATGGAGTGGCGGTATTTATGATGAGGCCCGCCGAGATTGGCTTTATCCCTTGGATCTGAATGAACAGGCGAAAACAGCTTATAAAGCAGATGCGTTCAACCACCTGCGTATCGAGGCCATTGGTGATGAGCTGCGTACTTGGATCAACGGTGTTCCTGTTGCCTATGTGGTGGATACTATTGATGCCAGTGGTTTTATCGGTCTTCAGGTTCACAGCATAGCTGATGCCCAAGATGGCAAGAAAGTGTACTTTAAAAATATCCGTATCCAAACGGAAAACCTAAAGCCCCAAGCTTTTCCTAAAGATGTGTATGTGGTCAATCTTAAACCCAATGACCTCAATTCCGCAGAAAAGAAAGCCGGCTATAAATTATTGTTTAACGGCAGTAGTTCGGATGGTTGGCGTAGCGTGCGTGGTGACGCATTCCCGAGTAAAGGTTGGCAAATTAAAAATGGAGAAATTAAAGTGTTGCGCTCGGATGGAGGCGAGTCTACCAACGGAGGGGATATCATCACTAAAGATCAATATGCAGTATTTGACCTTTCTTTTGAATTTAAGCTAACACCAGGGGCAAACAGTGGGGTGAAGTATTTTGTGACGCTGAAAGAGAAGACATCTGGTTCGGCTATTGGGTTGGAATACCAAGTGTTGGACGATGAAAAACATCCCGATGCGAAATTGGGTAGAGATGGAAACCGTACCTTGGCTTCGCTATATGATTTGATTACCTCAGATCGTAATGCCCGCGCACGGCGCCCTATCGGGCAATGGAACCGTGGAAGGGTTGTCGTTACAGCGGATAATCAGGTGACCCACTACCTTAATGGTGTGAAAATGCTTTCCTACCAGCGCGGTTCACAAGCGTTTAAGGATATCGTCGCAATCAGCAAGTATAAAGATTGGGATAAATTTGGTGAGGCAAGCACCGGACATATTCTGTTGCAGGATCATGGCGATGAAGTGTCGTTCCGCAGTATTAAGGTGAAGAAAGTAAAATAGGGCATCATTAAAATGGAGAAAATGAATCATTATCTATCACGTCGTAGCTTCATCAGCCGTACGGCGATGGCCGGCGGTGCCATGTTGCTGTCTAATAGCTTACTCGGACAGGTGAAATTAGCGGGAGCCAATGAACGCGTTAACCTAGCAGGTATAGGCATTGGTAATCGTGGCGGAGAGATCATTAAAGAGCTGTATAAAACAGGCTTATGTAATATCGTTGCTTTATGTGATGTCGATATGGGTGCAAAGCAAACGCAAGAGTTGATTGCGATGTTCCCTAATGTGCCTCGTTACCAAGATTTCAGAAAGATGTTTGACGAAATGGGGAACCAAATCGATGCGGTGACCGTTGGCACGCCGGATTTTGCCCATTTTGCTATTACCATGATGGCTATGGATCTCGGTAAACATGTGTATGTAGAAAAACCGATGGCGCAAACATTCGGTGAAGTGGAGCTGATGATGCAGAAAGCTAAGAAGTTTCCAAAGGTGGTTACCCAAATGGGAAATCAAGGACACTCCGAAGCAAACTACTTCCAGTTTAAGGCTTGGAAAGATGCCGGGATTATCAAAGACGTTACTCGTATTGACGCGCATATGAATATGCCAAGACGTTGGCATAGCTGGGATACCAATATAAAAGGGTTCCCCGCGGCAGAAACGATTCCAGATACGTTGGATTGGGAACTATGGCAAATGCAAACCCTAGGCCACGATTATAATAAGGATTTTATTAACGGACAGTGGCGTTGCTGGTTTGATTTTGGTATGGGGGCTTTAGGTGATTGGGGAGCACATATTTTGGATACGGCACATGAGTTTCTAGACTTGGGCTTACCTACCGCTGTAGAAGCTGTTTCGTTGGATGGGCATAATTCTTTCTTTTTTCCAATGTCGTCTACGCTAAAATTCCGATTTGCGGCACGCAAGAAAATGCCTGCTTTAGATATCAATTGGTATGATGGTTTGGATAATCTTCCTCCGATTCCGGAAGGTTATGGCGTTTCCGGCCTCGACCCGAATATTCCGCCACCAAGCACCGGTAAAATAGAGCCGGCAAAGCTTAATCCCGGAAAAATAATCTATGGAAAGGATTTAACCTTCAAAGGCGGTTCGCACGCTAGCACGCTACAGATTATCCCAGAGGAGAAGGCAAAAGAAATGGCAAGCAAATTACCCCAAGTGCCACAGACTCCTTCCAATCACTTTGCGAATTTCTTAAAGGCGTGTAAAGGTGAGGAGAAAACGCGCTCTACATTTGCTATCGCTGGTCCGCTAAGTCAAGTATTCTGCTTAGGCGTCATCGCTCAACGGCTCAATGCGAAGCTTGCTTTTGATCCCGTGAAAAAGGAAGTGGTTAACGATAAATTCGCACAAGCCTTGTTGGTTGGCCCACCTCCACGTAAAGGCTGGGAGCAATATTACAAAGTATAGAAAAATAGTTTGTTGAATATAATGTAAATTGGTTGAGAATACGGGATCTTTTTCCCGTATTTTTTTGTTTATAAAAAAATAAAAGGTTTTCAAACGGGGAGAATGAAAACCTTTAGCTAACCAATTATAAACCTAAATTATGATGATACAAATGTCGTTATTTTTTCTGTCTAATCAAGCATCTTAACTAAAATTGTAGACCTTAGTTGACAAAATTTTGACTTTTTCAGTTGTTTTGTCTTTTTTGGAGAATATAATGACGTTTTTAGATAATTTTTAATAGTTGGAATGGCTCATGTACAATGTAATCTGCTCCATTTTCTCGTAGTTCCTCTTCCATACGAAATCCCCAAGTGACCCCGATGGCTTTAACGCCTGCTCGAACAGCTGTTATCATATCTACCGATGAATCGCCCACATAAAAGCAGTTGTCGGAGGCGACGGATAGCGTGTTTAATGTGTCGATGACGATATCAGGGTCGGGTTTCGCTGCTCGGCCTGTACGATGCCCTAAAATTAAGTCGAAACTGATATTTGGGAAGTAGTGCTTTACCAGCGGAACCGTTGCTTCGTGATATTTGTTAGATGCGACACTAAGTAAATAACCCTTCTCTTTTAACGCCGCAAGCAATTCCGGGATACCAATATACGGTTTGGTATGATCCTGAGCATGTTGCTCGTAGTACAGGACAAAATCCGTCTTAACTTTTTCGATGATAGCTGCCTGCCTTTGGCTTTCTGGAAGGGCACGTTCTATTAACGTGTGTATGCCGTTCCCTACAAAATATTTATACGCAGATGTCTCGTGGGAAGGAAAACCATGCAACTCAAGCGCGTAGTTGCAGCAATTTGCTAAGTCCTGCAACGTATCGATCAACGTGCCGTCTAGGTCGAATATTAGAAGTTTCATATAGCTACAAAGCTAGTAAAAGATAAGTGAAATGTCACCCCCACCTATATATGCGACCACTATATTTGTTTAAACAATTATAATAAATCACGCAATAGATGTTAAATATCCTAAAAATAATACAGTTATATTTGCATTTTCATAATTAAATACTATCTTTATAGACTTTGTAGCCGTTTGTGTAATGCGCAGGCTTCAATCCCGTTTTATGGAGGTTATTTGCTGCTCACAAAGCAGTTGGGGAGTATACGTGCGTTTTGGATTGTTCAATCTTTCAGATCTGGGAATTTTCTTTTGGAAAGTAGAGGGCTGTGTTAGTCAGCCTGCTTTTTTCATATATGTTGTTTAGTTATCAAATGAATGCCCAGAAGTTCTCTGACTCCCGTCCGAGGGCTAATGGGCAGGCATTTTGATAAAGCTTCAATTACTCCATTCATCACACTGTGTTCTTTCAATATTTTTTGAAAAATAGTATTTAATATTATACATTTGCACGTGCTATCTTTTGGTGAAAGTATCCTTTTGGCAAAACAAAAGTAACAGAGATATCCAATAGAGAAGAGTAAAAGAGATTATGCTATATAAGTTATTTAAATCAATCAACACCGTGCCTGTTACGTTGAAGCTATTTTGGTTAGTGCTGGTATTGCTAGCTATCGTGGTCTTGCAACTATATCATTTGATAAGCTAATTTCTAGATATTAGCATCTTTCAGGCTATATCGTTGTTGATATAGCTTAAGTATGAGAGCGTTCGCGTGTTCAACCATATTTTAAGAGAGATGCTGCATGTTGTAGATATTGAAAAAGATAGCCTACTGACTATGCACAATTGAAGTTGCTTCGTTAAAATATGTTAAAGGCGAATGCCTGAAACACTAAACCTAATACACCCTCGTTTTATAGATAACAATAGAGTAATTTTTTTCATAAATTAGGTTAGTTAATAATTGGTTAGTAGAAAAAAACCTGAAGTTCTCCGCTTCAGGTTTTTTTTATCTTATCGTTCACTATTGATTTTCGGGCTAACCCAACACAACATCCAAAGTCATCATTACAATGAATCCACCAATGAAGCCCAAGGTAGCTAAATCGGAATTTTTGTTCTGTTGGGCTTCGGGAATAACTTCTTCAACAACAACGAAGATCATCGCTCCAGCAGCAAAAGCAAGGGCATACGGCAAGATCGGGGTGAAAAATCCAACAGCGAGGGCTCCTAATACTGCGGCCATGGGCTCTACGATAGCCGACAGCTGTCCGTAGTAAAAACTCTTACGGCGAGACACACCCATTCCGCGCAGTGGCATAGACACAGCGATGCCCTCTGGGAAATTCTGTAGACCTATACCCATGGCAAGAGCTACCGCTCCTCCGATACTGGCATCCGGCACACCCGCGGCCACGGCGCCAAATAAAACCCCAACAGCCAACCCTTCAGGAATATTGTGTAAGGTGATGGCCAAAACGAGTAATGTGGTTTTTTGCCAGGGCGATTTTACTCCTTCAACCTGTTTGAAATTCACGTGAAAGTGGGGAAGTACTTTATCCAGCGCAAATAGAAAGCCGGCACCCAGTAGAAATCCGATGATGCTTGGAAGAACCTGGAAAAAACCTTCGCCTTCGCTCATGTCTATGGCCGGAATCAAAAGACTCCATATACTGGCTGCTACCATTACTCCTCCGGTGAACCCCAACATCGCATCTAGAAAATTGCGGTTCATCGTTTTGAAGAAAAAAACGAAAGAAGCACCTAGTGCGGTGACAAGCCAGGTGAAAATAGAAGCATAAAATGCAGCAAGTACGGGATTTATGTGCGAAAAGTATGCAATGATTGCTTCCATAAGATAGCGAGACTTCTAGTTTGATTTTAACAAAAATAGTAAGTTAGCCTAGTACGGACAAGTTTATACCCAACTTTCTACAAGAAGAACGACGCATTTACCTAACGTTTATTAAGACGATTGTCTTCGCTGTTCGCTCCACTCCTTTGGGCTGATGCCGAACTGTTTTTGGAAGTTGCGTATAAAATGGGAGGAGGAGCTGAAACCGACCAAGCTAGAAATTTCGTACACTTTGTATTGGCCTTCGTTCAAGTATTCGGCGGCCTTTTTTAGACGTGTCACATTAATGAGTTCGTTTGGGGAGAGGTCAGATAAAGCCTTTATTTTTCGGTACAATGTAGGACGACTCATATTCATTCTGTCTGCTAACAGATCGACACAAAGGGATTGTTCTGTGACGTTGTCTAAAATCAGCAAGTTTAGCTTTTCCAAAAATACGCGATCAGATTTATTGAGTGCGCTGCTCTGAATATGGCTACTCGGCGAGTGGTTGTAGTGCGCGCGGACATGCTGTCTGTTTCGCAATAAGCTGGTAATCTGTGCTTGTAAGAAAGTAGGAGAAAACGGTTTTTCTATGTAGGCGTCTGCGCCGTATTCCAATCCCTCGATCTTTGATTGCAGGCTATTCTTCGCCGTCAACATAATAAAAGGGATATGGCTGAAATGAAGGTTCTCTTTTAGGCGTGTACATAATTCATAACCGTCAATCTTGGGCATCATCACGTCGCTCACAATGAGATCTACCGGATGGTTTTCCAAGCAGGCTAATGCTTGCTCACCATCCGCCGCTTTCAAAACGTAATAGTACTCGCTGAGATCGTCCGCGATAAAATCAAGAATTTCTTGGTGGTCATCAGCTACCAAAATGGTGGGCTTCAGTTGATTTTCGTTAGCCATAGGTTCCTCGTATCGGTATCTTAATTACGAATATATTTAAATTTTCGGAGTTATCTAAATAAAATAACTCACCCCGATGCAGTTCCGCAAAGGAATGGGCTAGCGCCAATCCTAATCCGGAGCCCTCTATTTGATAATGCTCTGACGCACGATGGAAGGGTTTGAAGATATGATCTATTTCCGATTTTGAAAGCAGTCGCCCGTCATTTTTAATTGTTATACAGAAAGAGCTGCCCTGATCGACTAGATTTAAGAGCACGATGATTTGCTGTTCGGCATACTTGCTTGCATTGGTCAAAAGGTTGTCGAGTATCTTCGCCAAGATATCGACATCCACAAGGGCATCAATAACTTCATTGCAATGATAGCTAAGCCTTAACTCCTGTTGGTTGAAGACAGGCTGAAACTCTTGTAGACGTTCCGTAAGCAGATGATTTATGCTTTGCCATCCCAACTTCAAGTTATATTCGCTGCTTTCTATTTGCCTAAAATCCAAGAGTTGGTTGGTAAGTGTAACCAGCTTTTCAGTATTCTGTTGCATGGTTTGCAGTAGCCTCCCTGTTTTGGGATCTTCATGTTCACTATGCATAATACGTTCCAACGGTGCTTTGATTAACGTTAGTGGCGTTTTGATTTCATGGGCTATGCGTGCGAAGAAGTCCATTTTTGTTTTGAACAGTGCGCGTTCGCGATGGCTCTTGATCACCTCCAGTCGACGCCGATTTTTTTCCTTTATTTTCCGGTCGTAAGAACGGAGGATGTAATAGAGAAGAAAGCCGCCCATGAGGACGTAGGTGATCAGCGCAGGTATCGTCGCCCAGATGGGAGGCGAAACCCGTATGTGTAATTTTTTTTCCTCAGATAGCGCTTCTCCGTTTGCATCCACTGCTTTTACCCGAAAGGTGTAGTTACCCGGGGGAATTTTAGTGAAATGTGCCGTGTGGCTGTTGCGTAGAAAGATCCAATCTTTGTCGAATCCTTCCAACATATACATGTATGACGTTGATTGGGAAGAGGAAAAATGTAGCGCAGCAAAATCAATGCTGATGGTCGACTCGTCGTGTTCTAGGTGGATATGATTAAGGTAGGTAACAGACGAGTCGATGGCAGGACCAGTTCCGCCAACGCGGAGGTCGCGCTGTAGCGCCTGTATGCGGGTGATGTAGAGCGGACTGGGTACTTTGCTAGCGCTATTTTCAAAGAGGCTGTCCGGATGGAATTGAATAAGACCCGAAGATGAGCCGAAATAGAGTTGTCCAGTCGGATCCTTAAATGTCGAGTTGTAGTTAAACTGTAGATCCAGAAGCCCAGATTCCTTGTCGTAGACATGCAGACGAAAGTCAGGAAGGTGCATTCTTACCAAACCACGAGTGGTCGATATCCACAGGTTGTGGACATTGTCTTCCTGCATGGCCAAGATGAGGTTGCTGGGCAGGCCATCGGCCTTGGTGAATCGGCGTAAATGCTGTCCCTCTGTGGTCCATAGAGCCAATCCATTTTCCGTTGCAATCCAGAGATGTCCGAAACTATCCTGAAAAATACGATTGACACGATTGCTATTTAGACTCGTTGAATCCTCTTTATGATGGAGATAAACCTTGGTATGCCCTGTTTCACGGTTGATATGGTATAGACCGTCTCGCCAAGTTGCTAGCCATATATTCTCTTTTGAATCTTCGAAGATCGAGGTGTAAAATATATAGTCGGGCGCTTCTCTGATCAGTTGGAATCGATCTTCTCCCGGGAAAAATTCAGTTAGCCCCCGTGCTGTTGCCAGTAGGACGCGGCCTCTTTTTGTGCGGTATATTTGGTAGATAAAGTTATTGCTTAAACCTGCACTGTTCTGCGTGTCAAAATGTTTGATCAACCTATCACTTCGGGTGTCAATTACATCGAGGCCGCGATCAAATGTGCCTACTAAAAGGCTGTCGCCCACT
This sequence comes from Sphingobacterium bambusae, assembly GCF_033955345.1. Taxonomy (NCBI): domain Bacteria; kingdom Pseudomonadati; phylum Bacteroidota; class Sphingobacteriia; order Sphingobacteriales; family Sphingobacteriaceae; genus Sphingobacterium; species Sphingobacterium bambusae. Next base: position 2,150,794 of record NZ_CP138332.1, on the reverse strand, counting down.
AAGGCCAAACCATGTATATTGGTATGCGATAGTCCGTTTGTTGTGTTAAAGCGGTGGAATACATTTTTGTTCTTATCCCAAGCATAGAGGCCATTATCTTCTGTGCCTATCCATAACTGGTTACGCCTGTCCTGTGTAATTTCCCGAACAGCATGTCCCTGAATCGAACTCACTAGAAAGCGAGGGAAAATTTTATGGAAAATATTGTGCTGCCGATGATAATAATTGAGCCCGCCAAAAAAGGTGCCTACCCATATTCCTCCCTGATGATCTTTGCAGATGGTATACACCGCATTGTCAGACAGTCCCCAAGGGTGATCAGCCTGCTGGCGGAGTAAATTGTGTTGTCCATTGTGACTGTTGTATACGATGACACCGCTTTCTGTCGCTATCCAAAAGGTTGCAGGATCAGCTTGTTGTATGTCGCGAACGAACAGGGGGCTGCCGTCAATAGATGGCAACCGGTGTTTGATGCTGCCATTGGCAGGGTCGAGGGTGTACAGCCCGTGTTTTGAAGTCGCTATCCAAAATTGCTCCCGATCGTCGCGATAGATCTTCTCTATCCATTGTGCGGCAGCATGTGCAATAGGAAGGATAAAGCTAGCGCCCGTTTTTAAGTTTTTTAGCGATTGGTTGCCGCCAACCCACACGTTATCATGCTTATCAAACCCAAAGGCCGAAACCACTTGTTCTCCGACATCTGTCTGTTGTTTCAATTGCCCATTTGTAGGTTGGAAGCAGAAAAGACGATTGTTGGAGATAAACCATACATTCCCAGATCGATCTTCCTCTATCTGCAGTATCTCCCCTTTATTCTCGCCTTTAAATGCGGAAAACAACTCCAAATAAGGATTGTATATATAAATTCCTTGATCGGTACCTACCCAAATGTGGTTGTTCCGATCTACCATCAGGCTATGGATAAAATTGCTGCCTAAGCCGGTATTGCTGTCCGTATCGCTATAAAACTGCTTGAAATTATATCCATCAAAACGATTTAGCCCATCCTTCGTACCAAACCATAAAAATCCGCTTTTGTCTTGTACACTACAAAGAATAGCATTGTTGGATAGCCCATCATCAACCCCAAAATGATTGAAATAGTAGCTTTGTCCACGCCCGACGAGCACGATCAAGAGGATGCCGACAAAGAGTAATAATCGTTTCTGCATGGATGGATAAGGTTTATGCTTGTTATTTTGAGACAAATTAGTGATTTATTGAAATAAATAAGCAATGCTTTGCCAAAATCATTTTACAAATTTGGTGAATGAAAACAAACCTAAGTTTGCTGGGGCGAGGAGATAACCGTCCTCGATTTCCTGTTTTTCCATTATTTTTAGTACTACTGATCAGTCCCTCTTTATGGGGTTGTGTTTCGGGAATCGCCCGGTCACGCTTTTCTGTTGAGGACACGGTATCTATGTATAGAAATCCGGTATTCGAACCGATTTTAGCCGATCCGACCGTTATCCGTGATCAGGCAAGCGGCTTGTTTTATGCCTATGGAACACAAGACGACTGGGGAGACGGAAAAGGGAGTAGGCTGATGCCCATTTTGGAATCTAAAGACTTGGTAAACTGGGAATATATCGGCGAGGTATTTACAAAGAAGCCGAATTGGAAAAAAAATGGCGGATTATGGGCTCCAGATATCAATTTCATCCAAGGTAAATATTACTTATACTACTCCTATTCCTTATGGGGTGATGCCGATCCGGGGATCGGGCTAGCCATCGCTTCAACGCCGAAAGGGCCTTTTGTCGATCAGGGTAAGCTCTTTACGTCAAAAGAGATGGAGGTGCCCAACTCCATCGATCCTTCCTTTTTTGAAGAATCGGGCAAGAACTATCTCATTTGGGGAAGTTTTGGCGAAGGGATTAACCAAGGTATTCACATGATTGGACTTTCGGCCGATGCGACCAAAGCTATGCCAGCAGCAACCAAAATTCAGCTTGCCGCGGGGGACTGGGAGGCTGCCATGTTGCACAAGCGTGATGGCTATTACTATTTCTTCGGATCCAAAGGAAGCTGCTGTGAAGGAGCAAATAGCCAGTACAAAGTTTTGACAGCCCGGTCCAAGACATTGAACGGACCATATCTCGATCGGTCAGGAAAACCCATCACCCAACGCGGAAATGGAACTTTATTGTTAAAGGGCAATGATACCATTGCCGGGCCAGGCCATCACGCAAAAATTATCACCGATGATGATGGCCAATATTGGTTGCTCTACCATGCTATACTAAAAGATAATGACAAGGTGAAGTCAGGTGCCAGCCGCCGCGTGCTGATGCTGGATCGCCTAGTTTGGAAGGATGGATGGCCCAAGTTTGAAGCTAATACACCCAACCTTGACGAGAAGAAAATGCCTCAATTTAAACGTAAACGATGAAATACAACTTGATATTGACATGGTTTGTGGCAGTACTGCAAACGATGATTGCTTGTGGGCAGGCCACACAAACGGATAATCCCTTAGATATTCCCCTAGGGGATCCCTACATCCTGTATGACAAAACATCGGATCAATATTATCTCTATGGAACAGGTGGTACGGAGCATGGTTTTGTAGTGTATTCATCTCCAGATTTGAGCCATTGGAAGAAGCAGGGAGTAGTATATTCCTCGCAGCAGGCAAAAGGCTGGGGCACAAAAGATTTTTGGGCGCCCGAGGTTTATGCACATCAAGGAAAGTACTATCTTTTTTACAGCGCACATTGGAAGGATAATCCAAAAAATGAATTGGAAAATTATCGTATCGGGGTGGCCGTGGCCGATAAGCCTACCGGGCCCTTTGAAGATATGACAGGTAAGCCGCTTTTTGATCCGGGCTATCCCATTATCGATGCCAACGTCTATTTTGCTGAAGATGGCACATGTTACCTTTATTATTCGCGCTGTTGCTACAAGCACCCTGTTCAATCGGAGATAGCAACTTGGGCGAAGGATAAAGGACTATATAAGGAAATTGAGGAAAGCTGGGTATATGGCATAGCGCTGAAACCTGATTTTTCTGGCGTAATCGGTGAACCCGAACTCTTGTTGCGGCCACCGTTGGCGATGGATGATCAACAAGCGGAGTGGGAAAGCCGTTCCGTGACATCGGGCGAGGTAAACCGTCGATGGACTGAAGGATCTTACCTGTTTAAACATAAAGGGCTCTACTACATGATGTACTCCGCGAACCATTTTGCAGGAGAAAACTATGCTGTGGGCTATGCGACAGCGACCCAACCATTGGGCCCATTCAAAAAATCAGCTTTCAACCCTGTTCTGCAAAAAAATACCGATAAGGGTGGTGTTGTCTCTGGAACAGGGCACAACAGTGTATTGATAACCAAAGATGGCCGGCGTCTTTGCGTCTACCATGGACGAACCACAGAAACGGGCGATCAAAGGCTAGTATTCATAGATCCGTTGGAAGTAACGGAAGATGGTCGTTTGCAGGTGAAAGGACCAACTGTCGGACCCGTGGAGACGAAATAACCGCGGATAGGTGTATAAGACCTTCCAAGTGGTGGTATACATAACCTTGGATAAAAATAGGGTTTTGGTTAGCTGATAATGAGACGAATTGTCGATAAATTGATATGATTTGAAAATCTTTTTCCGAAATGGGAGGCTAACTTTGGTTTGTACGATTATAAACATAAACCCAAAACTATCCATGACAATCAATCCGATACAATCGTTGCGCTTCACCTATATGCTGCTTTGCTGCTTGGTAAGTGCATTTGTGCCTGCTGATGCCGTGGCATTGCCCACCGTTGATTATGGACATTTGTTGTTGCAACAACAGGTGCTGAACGGGATCGTTAGAGATGATAAAGGCAATCCGTTACAAGGTGTTACTGTGCAGTCCAAGTCCGATCCTTCTTTAGGTACGACCACGGATCAAGAAGGAAAATTTATGCTGAACCTACCTGCTGGAGAGACTGCCGTTAGTTTGCGATCTGTAGGTTATGTGGCTAAAGAAGTCGGCATCGGTACGGGGCTTTTGGAGGTGACGTTAGAGCCGGACGATTCCAATTTGGAAGAAGTGGTGGTTGTCGGCTATGGCACACAGAAGAAAGAGTCGGTAACGGGTGCTATTTCTACCGTTGGCTCGAAAGATCTTTCGCGATCGGTTGCTACGACGACTTCCGGTGCGTTGGTCGGGAAAATCGCCGGCGTAAATAGCCGAATGCCCGATGGTCGACCAGGAGCGTCGACCAATATCAATATTCGGAATATGGGAAATCCCCTATACGTTATTGATGGTGTACAGAAAGATGCTGGACAATTTAATAATTTGGATTTCAATGATATCGAATCCATATCCGTTTTAAAGGATGCTTCTGCCGCAATCTATGGTGTGCGCGCGGCCAATGGTGTGGTCGTGGTGACGACAAAGAAAGGTTCGCGCGGGGATCAAAACCAGTTTAGTATCAACAGTTACTATGGATGGCAAAACATGTTTCGTTTCCCCGAGCCGGCAAGCGCTTCCACCTACATCAAAAGTTATATACAGTCCGATGCTATACTAGGCGTGGAAAATCCGCAGTTTTCTTTGGACGATCTTGCTAAGTGGGAACAGGGAACCGAAAAGGGCTACCGTCCCTTCGATTGGTACGACTATATCTTGCAAACAAGTCCTCAAAAGTATATTTCTGGAGCGGCTAGTGGTGGGTCAGAGAAGATAAACTACTACCTCAGCGCAGGACATTTGGATCAACAGTCTATTATTCGCAATTATGGAGGCTTTAATAGAACCAATGTACAGCTGAATCTAGAAGCAAACGTTTCTGATCGGTTGAAGATCGGGGGGAACTTAAATGGACGAATAGAAAAAAGGAGGCAGCCTGGCGTACCCGGTCAGGATGATACGTGGCAGGCACTGTTTGCCATCTATCGTAACTTGCCAACTGCTCGACCCTTTGCAAACGATAATCCTTTATACCCAGCTCGTACGGCAGCAAATACGGAGGCCAATTTTGGTATGTTAAATTACGATTTATCTGGCGAATATAAAGAGACTTGGCGCGTGATGCAACTCAACTTCAATGCGGAATATGCACTAACGAAAGACCTGAAATTACGCGGATTGGTGGGGTACTATCTCGCCAATAAATGGATGGACAATCAAGAATTTACGTATAAACTGTATGACTACGACGAGGATACAGACACCTATCCCGTTGTATTTTCAATGGATAATCCTTGGCGTGAACGAGATGTTCGTATGGTCGAGGAATTGAGCTATCAGGCTACCTTGAATTATGCGAAAACCTTTGGTAGGCACAACCTGAATGCCGTCTTGGCAGCAGAAGCCATAGCGAGGGATGAACCCGGTTTTTGGATACATGACCGTCCAGCATCCAATAAGTTGAGCTTACTGTATTTTCAAACCATTGATGATTTTGATGATAAAGGGATTGATACGCAGGCGCGTGCGGGCTTTGCAGCAAGAGTAAATTACGATTATGCTGGTAAGTACCTTTTAGAGGTAGCAGGAAGGTACGATGGTTCTTGGAAATTCCCTCCCGGAAGCCGTTGGGGGCTATTTCCGTCGGTATCTGCAGGATGGCGAGTAACACAGGAAGATTTTATTAAGGACTCTTTCATTGGCCGAACGTTTCAGGACCTCAAGCTGAGAGCCTCCTATGGGGTCTTAGGCGATGATAATTTAGACGATTGGGCTTATTACGCCTTTGGCTTTGTTCCGGGATATACCTATGATCAGGGAGGCGCTACCATCAATGGGCAGTATGTCGTGGGGGCGCAGTCGCGTGGCCTTCCCGTCACGAATCTATCTTGGATTCGTGCAAATAGCTTCGATGTGGGGATCGATTTTACCCTGCTGGGAGGAAAGCTGTCCGGAACGTTAGACTACTTTAATCGTAAGCGTACCGATCTACCTGCATCACGCGAGGACTTACTGATCCCTGCAGAAGCTGGGTTTAGCTTGCCCTATGAAAATTTAAACTCGGATATGCACCGCGGGGTGGACGGAGGTATAACTTGGCGAAGCCAAGTTGGCCATGTTAACTATTTTGTAGGAGGAAATTTTACCTATGCGCGACAGCTTGACGGATTACAATATAAGCCACGGTTTGGTAATGCATGGAATGAATACCGCAATACGATTACCAATCGATATGCCTTTCTAAACTGGGGGTTGCATGCAGTCGGGCAATTTCAAAGTTGGGAAGAGATTGAAAACTATAAAGTGGATAATGATCGTCAAGGGAATACAACCCTTCGCCCTGGTGATATCAAGTATGAGGATGTCAACGGTGACGGCGTTATCAATAGTTTAGACGAACGTCCAATTGGGTATCGTCAAGGCGGACTTCCCTACTTGAATTTTGCGTTTAATCTCGGTGTGCAATATAAAGGTTTTGATATAGCTATGGATTTGACCGGGGCGTCTTTCGCCTCTTATCGCGCGAATTCAGAAGGTATGCTGCCTTTCCATGATGGAGGTAATAACGCCGCATACTACATGGAAAATCAATGGATGCTCAGCGATATCACGGATCCGAATAGTGAGCTTATACCCGGCAGATTTCCAACGCTTATCCGCGGTAATCAGGGGCATAGCAACTATTGGCACAGCGATTTTTGGTTGATGAACATCACCTATCTTAAACTCCGAAATCTTCAAGTGGGCTATACCTTACCATCCAGCCTGACGGGACGATGGGGCTTAAAGAATTTACGGGTTTATTCGATGATGCAGAACCTATTCAGCATCGACAATCTGGGTGAAATGAAGATTGATCCTGAACTCACAGCGGAATCCGGTATTCAGTATCCCACAAATAAAGTAGTCAATCTAGGTTTAACCGTAACTTTTTAACCATGAACAAGTTTTTTATACATATCCTGTTGCTTGTGACGATGGCCATTACCGCAGGTTGTTCCAATTTTTTAGATCGCGAATCACAATCTATATTACCCGAAGAAGATATCTATGCCGATGAAAAACTAATTTTAGCCGTATTGGCTAATTTTTACGGACGTATGGACTGGGGGCAGCAATTGGGAGATCCGGGCTCCTTTGGCCTGTTGGATGAAGCAGCTTACTCATCTGGCGGCCCCAATAATATGCAGAATTATGGAGACGACTTATGGCGTGTCTACGACTATCCCCTAATTAGGAATATCAACGAATTTATCAAAGGCATCAATGGTTCCACCCTGAGCGAAGAGGTGAAAAGCAGGTATATCGCAGAAGCCCGTTTTATTCGGGCATGGGTTTATTTTACGATGGTAAAAGGCCTAGGTGGGGTTCCATTGGTCGGCGATGATATTTTTGACTACGCCCCCGGTATGGATCCGGCCGCAATTCAGATCGCTAGATCGACTGAGCAGGCTTCCTATGAATACATTATTGATGAATGTACAGCCGTAGCAGCCATATTGAGTGCGGATAAGAACACCAATGCAGCGCGCGCCAACAAGTGGGTGGCGCTCGCCCTGAAAGCACGTGCGGCTTTATATGCAGCTTCTATCGCCAAATACAATGTCAATACGCCAGATGTGCAAACGAGTGGCGGCGAAGTCGGTATTCCTTCTTCCGAAGCAGCTGGTTTTTATGAGACGGCCTATCAAGCAGCTTTGGAGATTGTCAATACTAGCCCTTATGCGCTCCATAATGTCAATCCCGATAAAGGAAAGAATTTTTATGAAGCCGTGAGCAGCAAAGCTAGTGGAGAAGTTATTTGGGCAAGAGATTATATCTATCCCGGGCAAACGCATGGTTTTACGAATAATGTTATTGCATCTTCAGTTCGGGGTGATATCGATGCGAATATCGTGACACCGATATTAAATCTAGTGGAGGATTTTGAGTACATCGATAATAGAAATGGCGCATTGAAGCTCAGGGATGCATCGGGGGAGTATCTGTATTATGATAATCCATCGGATGTCTTTGCAGGCAAAGACCCACGCTTGTACGGCACCGTGATCTACTCCGGTGCAGATTTCGGAGGAACAACCATTACTTACCAAGCAGGCATTCGCTATATGGAGGGGGGGCAATGGCGTGATCGGACAGGTGTTCCGGGTGCTGTCGAAGCGCCCTATGGTGTGGTAACCGGACAAGATGGACCAACAACTTCTAATGATCAATATGTAAATAAAACAGGGTTTAATATTAGGAAGTTTGTCGAAGAGAATAGGGATGCATCCACCCGCGGTAGAGGTAGTGACATGTGGTTCGTCCGGTTTCGTTATGCGGAGTTTTTGATGATTGCTGCAGAAGCGGCTTTGGAGTTGAACAAGACGCAGGTTGAGATAGCGGGATACGTAAACGAGATTCGGGAGCGAGCGGGCATTCAGCCGCTAACACAAGTGACCTTGCAGGACATCATCCGCGAGCGCCGTGTGGAGTTCGCTTTTGAAAACCATCGCTATTGGGATGTAAAGCGTTGGCGTATCGCTCATACCTTATGGAGCGGACAGGAATCGCCCACAGCCACGCATTACGTGCTGTTTCCGTATAAGATCTATGCTCCTGGTACTGCCAACCACAACAAATGGGTCTTTGAAAAGAGGAAAGCAAGCCACACAATGTACCCGCGCTACTTCCGCTACCAGAATTACTACAATTTTGTTGATCAAGGATGGATTGATAGAAATCCGAAACTAGTTAGAAACCCTTACCAATAAAGTCATGAAAAGAATACGAATATATATAATCCTCGTTGTTGCGTTTTGCTCCTTATTGTCGGCATGCGGTTTAGATAACTACGATGCCCCAGAAGCAAGGCTTACGGGAAGGGTTACCTACAATGGTAATCCGGTCGGTGTACGTGGGTCGAATGAATCTGTTCGTTTGCAACTGTGGCAAGACGGCTTTCCGCTCAAAACACCGATCGATGTTTTCGTGACACAAGATGGTTCGTTTTCATCATCCCTGTTCAATGGAACCTATAAATTGGTCACCGTGTCCGGAAATGGGCCTTGGGCACATACATCCGATACACTCGTTGTAAACATAAGCGGACAGGCGCAGGTTGATTTCCCTGTACAACCTTATTTCGCACTTTCCGACATACAATATGAGTTGCAAGGAACGGAACTTGTAGCCACATGTCGTGTTGCGCAATTGGATGCATCGAAAACGCTCGAAGAAATAAATCTGTTGATCAACGATACGCAGTTTGTGGATTTGGGGCACTTTATAGCGAGGGAAGCATCCACGTCAATGGTCGATGGCCAAGTTACTTTGCGCTTCGATATTGCGGATGAACTATCTTCCTCCAGCGCTATTTTTGCACGGGTAGGGCTAAAAATTAATGGAATTACAGAGGCGGTATATGATAGTCAAATTGAAAAAATTAAGTAGTGGTATGAAGATGTTAAACATCAGTTTGTGTTTGCTGCTGTTTCTTTGTTGGGGATGGGCGGTTGCCCAAGAACCTGCTGTTCCGGTTTTTCGGGCACCCATGACCGACGGAACGGCAGACCCCACAGGGTTTTCCGTTAGCTATCCATTGGATAAATTGAATCCTACGACGGAAATAAGTAAACCTAGACAGCTCAATGTGTTATTCATCTTGGTCGATGATCTACGTCCTGCCTTGGGTGTCTATGGCGATCAATTCGCCAAAAGCCCACAGATTGATGAATTTGCCCAGCAGGCTTATGTTTTTGAACGTGCATATGCCAATCAGGCCGTATGTGTGGCATCACGCTATAATCTGTTATTGGGATCACGCTCCACCTCGACAGGACTTTATGACTTTGGGCGAGCTTTTCGCGATTTCTATCCGAAGGCTACAACCTTGCCCGAACATTTCAAGGAGAACGGTTATTACACCGCCGCGATCGGAAAGGTGTTTCACGTGGGCCACAATACCTATAACGATACACAGTCCTGGAGCGTGCCACATGCGCACGATTTGGTGATAGAGTATGCGGACAAATCAACCAAGGGACAAACAAGGGAAGAAGCGCTCTTTGCCAACAAATCTTGGACCGACGCCAATGCTTTACGTAAAGGAATACCTTGGGAATGCTTGGATGTTCCTGATGAAACCTATGCCGACGGCCGGGTTGCACAGCTTGCTGCCGAGCGTCTTTCGGAGCTTAAGGGACAAGATCAACCTTTTTTCTTGGCAGTGGGTTTTGCTCGACCTCATTTGCCTTTTTCTGTACCCCAAAAATATTGGGATTTATATGATCCGAAGGAATTGCCTATGCCTACTTCACAAGTCAATCCCGAAGGATCATTACCCTATGCGAATAAGCGTGATGGTGAAATTGTGCAATATCTCGGAATTCCCTCGTCGGCCGAGAGCGACCCTTTTCCGGATAGTGTAACGCGGAAGCTTATCCACGGATATTATGCTGGCGTAAGTTATGTCGATGCGCAAATTGGAAAAGTACTCCAGCAGCTGCATGATACGGGGCTGGATGACAATACGATTGTGGTGCTCTGGGGCGATCACGGCTACCTGTTGGGCGAGATGGGGATGTGGACGAAACATGTAAACCACGAGCTAGCAAATCGCATACCACTGCTGTTGCACCTGCCGGCGATGTCAAGACAGGTGAAGACACAGACATTGGTAGAAACGGTGGATATCTACCCAACCTTGGCCGAGCTGTGTGAAATTCCTATCAAGACGACACAACAGCCCTTAGATGGGAAAAGTTTTGTCTCTTTTTTGAAGAATGAAACGACAAGCACAAAAGAATATGTATATCACTGTTTTCCACGCGATGGAAAGCTTGGTCGAGCGGTTCGTGATAAACGCTACCGTTTGATTGCATGGGAGCCATTACAGGGTGATGCTCCTGTTGCCTATGAGCTGTATGATTATCAAAATGGGCTGCTAGAGACCGTCAATATTTGGCGTCCTGATCACCCTGCCTTTATAAAGTTAAAGGCTGCTTTAGACGCTGAACCCTCTGCTGCTGCGTCCCGACCGGAGAGTAAAAGAATAGAATAATATATAAAGAGAAAACAAACTAAAATGATGAAAAGAACAATGGCCCTGGCATGTGTGATTGCCACGTCGTTTTCCCTGAGCTTTGCACAACAGTGGAAGCCTGCTGGAGACAAGATTTTAACCCCTTGGGGAGAGAAGCTAGATGCGTCAAAGCCCCATCCGGAATACCCGAGACCACAGTTGAAGCGTAGCGGGAACTGGCAAAATCTGAACGGTCTCTGGAAGTACAAAATCGCAAGTAAAGAAGAGACCAATGTACCTTCAACGTGGGATGGCGATATTTTGGTGCCGTTTGCAGTGGAGTCTGCCTTGTCTGGTGTTGGTAAAAGTGTCAGTAAGGATCAGGCACTGTGGTATCATAATGATATTACGGTCGATAAGAAACTGCAGAAAGGAAAAGTGCTTTTACATTTTGGAGCTGTAGATTGGCAGTGTGATGTATATCTGAATGGCCAACATATCGGCCAGCACGAAGGAGGATTTGATCCCTTCTCGTTTGATATTACTTCGGCTCTTAAAAAAGGAGGCAAGCAAGCGCTCAGTATCCGCGTATGGGATCCAACGAGCGATGGCCCTCAACCTCGAGGAAAGCAGATCAACAATCCGCATGGTATTTGGTATACACCCGTGACCGGCATTTGGCAGACCGTATGGTTGGAAAGCGTTCCGCAGACCTACATCGTCAAAACAAAGCAGACACCTCATGTGGATGCATCATCATTGAAGGTATCTGCGCAGGTTGACGCGGCACAAGCTGGAGATTTGCTGCACGTGGAGGCATACGATCAAGGGAAAAAAATTGCGGAGACATCTGTCGCTGTGGGTACGGAAGCTGATCTTAAAATTGCAAATCCACAACTGTGGAGCCCTGATAGTCCTAAATTATATGATCTACAGGTGAAGATCGTGCGTAAGGGCAAGGTTGTTGACCAAGCAGATAGCTATTTTGCCATGCGTAAGATCAGCGTCGGTAAAGATGCGAAAGGTGTTCAACGGATGTTCCTAAACGATAAATTTGTGTTCCATTATGGCCCGTTGGATCAAGGATGGTGGCCTGACGGTCTGCATACCGCTCCCTCGGATGAAGCCTTGAAATTCGATATCGTGAAAACCAAAGAGATGGGCTTTAATATGATACGGAAGCACATCAAGGTAGAACCAGCGCGATGGTACCGTCACTGCGACAGCTTGGGTATACTCGTTTGGCAAGATATGCCTAGCGGCGATCTTGGAGGTAATGTTTGGGATATGCAACCCGGTAAAATTTCAAACGGAAAGCATGACAAAGAACGTAGCGCAGCATCCGAAGCGATCTACAAGAAGGAGTGGAAGAGCATTATGGATGTATTGCACAACTTCCCAAGTATCGTCATCTGGGTTCCTTTTAACGAAGCTTGGGGGCAGTTCAAAACCAAAGAAATCACGGAATGGACTATGCAGTATGATCCATCACGTTTGGTGAATAGTGCGAGTGGGGGAAATTTTGCGTACACGGGAAATATCTTGGACATCCACAACTACCCAGATGCTGCTATGCCCGATCCAGCTATTTTTGGCGATAAGTTTGTTCTGGCTTTGGGCGAATTTGGTGGACTGGGGCTTCCTGTGGAAGGACATACATGGCAACAAAAAGACAATTGGGGCTATCAATCCTTTAAAAACAAAGAGGAATTACAAAAACGCTATGAAGAGGTTATTTCCAATCTAGCGAGCTTGGTTCCCCTTGGGTTGTCCGCAGGCGTCTATACACAAACGACGGACGTAGAGGTAGAAACAAACGGGCTCATGACTTACGATAGGAAAGTGATCAAAATTCCCGAGGCTACCCTCAAAAATATACATAGCAAGTTGTACAGTGTCGATGTAGCTAAGTAGTTTAGTCGTGAGAAGGGCGCTTTTGGGAACAAATTTCTCAAAAGCCCCTTTTCCTTTTTTATCTTTCTTGGCGGTGTCTTTTGAGTGCGAAATGTCAGTTGATATGGCCGTCAAAGCTATCGAATAAAGCTTTCATCGCACGCGCTTTTTCCGGATATTCGTCGATAACGTTCGTGCGTTCACTGGGATCGGCAGCGACATTAAAGAGTTCATATGCAGCCGGGTAAGCTTTGCCTGAGTTGTTGTTGACGCCAGCCTTCAGCTCTCGGTATTTCCAGTCTCCATTTTTTACGGCCTCCAAGAGCCCATGGTTGACGATATATATTGGTCGATGTGTATAGCCTCGATCGGGGGTTGAGCCTCTTAAGAGATCCGCAATAGATTGACCATCGAGTGTTTGCTGCGAAGAGGCACCTGTCCAAGCGGCTATAGTTGGGAGGATGTCCAAATTGCTCACAGCGCTACGTATCGTTTTTCCCTTTCCGACCCAATTTGGACCATATACAATCAGTGGTACGCGAATACCTCCTTCGTAGGTTTGCGCTTTTGATCCGCGAAACATTCCAGCAGTACCGACGTGCCAGTTTTTTGTTTTTCCATCCCCCGACATGCGTACAGGGTATTCAATCCAAGGACCATTATCACTGCTGAAAATAAAGATCGTATTTTCTGCAAGCCCTTTTGCTTCCAAATGCTTCCACAGTAGTGCCAAGCGCATATCCAGCTCTTCCAACACCGTGCCTAATGGGCCAGCGGGATGTTCCTCTAGATCTTTCTTTTTTCGAAAAGCTTCTGCAACGGGTAGGTGAGGCATATTGTGGGCATAGTAGAGGAAGAAGGGAGAAGCCTCGTCTTGCTGATCGATGAATTTCATAGCCTCGGCATGGTACATCTCTCCAAGTAAGGAATCCGCTGGGCGTGTAACTACGGCTTCTTTGTTACGAAATATCTTTATCGTGGTATCTGTTCGTACATAAGGGGAGCGGTAGTCATGGCTGTACAGCATGCCATAGAAGTAATCGAAACCTTGTGTATTTGGATGAAATTTAGCCTGGTCGCCTAGATGCCACTTGCCAATCAAGCCGGTGTGGTAGCCTTGGTTCTTCAAAATTTCTGCAATCGTTATTTCAGTCTGTGGGAGTCCGACCTTTGCTCCAGGGCCAATGGGATCACTCAGCTTGTAACGTGTGGGGTACCGTCCCGTGAGTAGTCCAGCACGTGAAGGCGTACACGTGGGATTGGTCACGACATAATGCGTGGCCCGTACACCTTCCCGAGCCATAGTGTCCAAAAAAGGCGTAGCAATGGAAGGGTTGCCATAGCAGCCAATATCTGAATAGCCTAGATCGTCTGCCAATACAAGAATGATGTTCGGACGGCGTTGGGCAAGCACAGCCAGAGAATATCCATGGACAAGTATACACAGCAACAGTTTGAGATATCGGTTCATCATGTTAATTAATCTTGTTTTGTAAGAAAAATTTAGGTATGCTAAAATTGCCTAAAACCTCATAATCAAGATAAAAAGAAGCCCAAAGCCGGGCGGCTTTGGGACTTCCAAACCAATTATTAACCTAAATTATGAACATTGTAATTAGCAAAATATGTGCCAAAACTACAATATAGAGGTGTTTATGTTGTGTTTTTTGTAATGAATTTAAGGGTTGCTTGAAAATATAGAGGCGTTGGCCAATAGCGCACGCCTGTTGAATTGCAGCACATCTACAATTAGCTCCGCGAAATCTTCCGGTTGCAAGATCTTGTCTGGATTTCCATCGGTAATTTTCAAATCTACCATGGTCATGTCTGTTGCGATGGTGCTTGGAGTAAGTGTTGTTACGCGGATGTTCTCTTTCCTCATTTCGTACATCAAAGATTCCGAAAAGCCTATGACCGCTGATTTGGAGGCGCTGTAAGCCGATGAGTTAGCACTTCCTTTAAGCCCAGCAGTAGACGCTATATTAATGATGTCGCCCTGCCCTTGTGCTTTCATAATGGGAACCATCGCTTTGGCAACATAGTAAAGGCCCAGCACATTGGTTTGAATAATATCTTCCCATGTTTTGCTTGGCATGTCCTCTACGCTTCCAAATGCAGCTATCCCGGCATTATTTATCAAAATATCGATCTGTGGAAATGTCTGATTGATCTGGCTAATGCCGGCATTCACCTCTGCTTGGTTTCCAACGTTGAATATGGCATAAGTAGCTGTAATGCCAAATGCCTGTAGTTCAGCTACAGTACTTTTGAGTTGTTCCTCATTGCGCCCACTGATGGCAATGTTAACGCCCTCCTTGGCTAGCGCGATAGCGGTGGCTTTACCTAGACCTCGTCCACCGCCGGTGATCAACGCCGTTTTTCCGTTTAATTTTGTCATATCTATAAGCTGTATTCTTGGGGTAAAAATAAGGAAATGTGCGCGGCTTACACGTTCGCTCTCTGTAATGTTTTTGCAAGGATACGTTTATCAACGTAGGCTAGGTGTACAAGTAATACTATGGCAAAAAGGGCGTAGCAGATGAGCACGATTAGACCGATGGGGCCAACGGCAAGACTACTCGGAAACCATTGTCCTAAAAAGGATACGAACGATAATCCAATGCCGGCTCCCAAAAAATAACTGGTGCTGGTCAAGCTAGATGCCATACCGTAATGTTGAGGCCTTACATCTTTGACGCCTAGAATAGATAGGCTGGTAAAGCAGATGGTCATACCAATTCCGGAGATGCAGGCCGCTCCACATAGCACCAGCGCCAAGGGATGATAGGTATAGATAGCAATAAGCAGTAAGCTCAATCCGCAGAACATACAGCACATCCCTAAGATACCCAGCTTGGCGGGAGCTAACTTTTTGCTGAGTGTCGGTATCAAAAATTTAGCAATCAGTGCCGATAGGACACTGAAGGGAACCAGGAGAAGTCCAGCGGAAGCCGAGCTGTAGCCCATGTCGTCTTGTAGCATAAGCGACACCAAGAGCAGAAATCCGATGAACAAGGCACCTAACATAAAGAAAGATAAGTTGGAAATGACCAATGATCGGTGCCGGAAAAGATCTAAAGAAATAAGAGGCTGTTTGGCCGTTCGCAAACGCTGGACAAAAAGTGTTAACAACAGGAATGCACTAGCGAAACAAGCCGTAACAAAATAAGGACGCTGCTGGAAATGCGCGAGGTCGTGTATGCCGAAAGTTAAAAAAAGTAAGCCTATGACCAGTAGTATGCCGGAAAGCATGTCGCTATTTTTTGTTGTAGCACTAGGCCGTTCTTTTGGAAAATATGTAAGGGCAAGCAACAATGTGACGGCCAAGATAGGAACATTGATTAAAAATACCCAGTGCCAGCTCCAATAGGTGCTGATGAGGCCGCCAACGGAAAGACCACTGCCGGACCCTATTGCTGCAAAGGAACTGAATATCCCGATTGCACGACTTCGTTCCGCCGGCTCAACAAACGTATGGGTCACCGTGGCTAGCGACGCAGGCATCAATAATGCCGCGCCAAGGCCTTGTGCAGCACGTGCAATTGCTAAGACAGGGAAGTTGGGCGATATACCAGCTGCAAATGATGCCAATAAAAAGACCGTTCCCCCGATTAGAAACACCTTGCGGCAACCGATTTGATCACTAAGTTTCCCGCCAATAATAAGAAAGCCTCCGAAAAACAATACATAAAGTGTCTGTAGCCATTGTACGGTATCGTGGTCTATCAAGAACTGTCTTTGTATCGCAGGGATCGTCAGGTTAATGATGGCGATATCCAAGGCTTCTACAAAAGTGCCTATAGATGCCAATACTAGAATCGTGTTTCGTCTATCGTTCATGCAGGTCTCATTTTTTGCGAATCTACGCGCAGAAATCATTTGTTTTATTTTTTAATTTATTTTTAGAACATTTGTTCTTTATATGTCTTGTAATTGATTATTTGTTCTATTTATTGCGTTTTTTTATGATGGAAGAAGAACAGTATAAAGGTGCCTTGCTCGCAGCGGACAGCAAGGATTTAGAAATTTTGCGACTGCTTCAACAAAATGCCAAGCTAAGCGTGCGAGAAGTTGCTGCACATATACACCTCAGCCCCACACCAACCCATGAGCGTATTAAACGTCTGGAGCGGACAGGCGCTATTAAGGAATATGTAGCTATACTCGACAAAAAGCAGGTAAACAAGGGGCTAACCGTGCTATGCATGATTGCGCTGAGCGTACACAATAAGAAAACGGCAGGAAAGTTTATTCAGGAAGTTGCTCAACTCCCTGAAGTGATAGAGTTCTATAATATCAGCGGCGACTTTGACTTCATGTTGAAGATTATTTCTTCCAGCATGGACGATTTTCATGATTTTTTTGTTAATCGTTTATCAGAAATTGACGGTATTGGGCAAACCAAGAGTATTTTCGTGATGAACACGATTAAAGAGTCTCACCAAATTCTTTAGGAAAATTTTTACATAAGCTACTTGTTCGGCAGATACTTTCTTTTATCTTTGCCGTATCATCATATCATCAGATGAATTAAATCATGATTAAGAAAACATCACTAGCGGAAGAGGTAGCAGAACGTATCCGAGCTAAAATAAAATCCGGTGAATTGGCGCTGCATAGTCAGCTGCCCATAGAGCCTGCGTTAATGAAAATGTTTGGCGTGGGGCGTTCCAGTGTGCGAGAAGCTGTACGAATTTTGGCTAATCAAGGGTATCTCGACGTGCAGCAGGGGGTCGGAACATTTGTCGTTGATTGCGAGGGAAGGGAGAACCTCGGTGCAGCTTTTGAGCAAGCCGCTTTAACAGATTTGTTGGAGGTGAGGCAGTTGTTGGAAGTGCGTATAGCAGAAAAGGCAGCCCAACAGCGTAGCGATAATGATCTCTCAAAGATAGCGCAAGCTTTGGAAAAACGTAAGATCGAAGCCGACGCAAATGCCCTAGTCGCATGTATTGAGGCCGACATTGCTTTTCATCAAGCTATAGCTGATGCTTGTGGAAATTCCATTCTAAGCGAGCTGTATAGAGCTTCGTCTAAGCATATCGTTTCTGCCTTCAAGCAAATGTATGTCGACACAACTGTCTTTGTCGAAACGCAGCAATCGCATGAGGAGCTGTTTCTTGCCATTCAAAGCCAAGATGTTTCGCAGGCTTGCGCTGTTCTTCACGAAATTATTGAAGCCGTTTAATCCATTATTATGAAAGCACTACATCCATCGGCAGAGCCGATTATAAGAAATACTGTTTACAGTATTTTATTTGCTATTAGCTTCGGTCATTTATTGAATGACCTCATGCAATCAGTTATTCCCTCGGTATATCCGATGTTAAAGGAGAATTTTAATCTCAGCTTTACACAGATTGGGTTGATCACGCTTGTTTTTCAGCTGTCAGCTTCCATTCTACAACCATTTGTTGGGAATTACACAGATAGAAGACCTAATCCGCAGTCGCTGGCCATCGGGATGGGATTCACCTTGTTGGGATTGCTCCTTTTATCTGTTGCCAGCAATTTCATCTTTATTTTGGCTTCCGTTGCGTTGATAGGCGTAGGCTCGTCGATTTTTCATCCAGAGGCATCCCGTGTAGCGCAATTAGCTTCTGGCGGACGTAAGGGGCTGGCACAGTCTATCTTTCAGGTCGGAGGGAATGCAGGAAGTGCTATCGGTCCACTTTTGGCGGCCTTGATCGTTATACCCTATGGTCAGGTTAATATTCGATGGTTTGCCTTCTTTGCCGTTTTGGGCATCGTTGTCTTAACCATTGTCGGTCGATGGTACAAAGAAAACTTGGCCGAACGGAAACGCCGTCCCGCTCCGCCCGCCTCTTCTGTTTATGCTCCCGGGCTAACAAAGGGTAGGGTAATTTTCTCTATTGTCATCTTGTTGATCCTTATTTTTTCGAAATATTTCTACATGGCATCCATGAGTAGTTACTTCACCTTTTATTTGATCGATAAATTTGATTTAGGTGTTCAGCAGTCGCAGATTTGTTTGTTCGCATTTCTTGCGGCAGTTGCGGTAGGTACTATATTGGGAGGCCCTTTGGGTGATCGTTACGGTCGAAAGTTGATTATTTGGATTTCTATCCTTGGTGCTGCGCCGTTTACGCTCTTACTGCCTCATGTAGGTTTGATAGCTACGGTGGGGCTTGCCATGCTTATTGGTTTGATCATTTCCTCCGCATTTTCTGCAATATTGGTTTATGCAACGGACTTGGTTCCCGGTAAGGTGGGAACTATTGCTGGCTTGTTTTTTGGTTTTGCCTTCGGAATGGGTGGGATCGGATCGGCATCATTAGGGTATCTTGCCGACAAAACAAGTATCGCCTATGTATTCCAAGTATGCGCTTATCTTCCATTGATTGGTATCGTGACGGGCTTGTTGCCCAATGTAAGATCGAAATAGTTTGAGAAGGAAAATCGGACATGTTCGCATATAAAGGCAGGGTTTAAGCTTTAGTTATCGCTTTTCTTCAAAAATATTGCGCAGTATTCCAGCATCTTGTGTGCTGTCCGAAAGAAATAAGCTGGAATAATTTGCAAGATATATGCCAAAGTTTCTATCTTTGCACCACTCCGCAAGGGAGGGACGATTGAAAAGCGAAAAACAGAAGATGGAAAAAGCCTTTAACGAAGGGCGTTTCCACGGTTAGAAAGCCTGAAAGAGCGTCGAAAAAAAAGTTCAACTTTATTTTGCGAAACCGAAAAATTCTTCTACCTTTGCAGTCCCAACGAGAAGGAGGGAAACAAACAAGATAGTTCGTGCAGCGATGCCACGATATATAAAAAGCCAAAGCGCGACGCGGCGGCGAGAAAAGTTCTTTAAGAAAGATGATCATGTAGCGTAACGAGTAGTCGGAAGATGAAAGTTATACAATAACAAAAAATCAACCTGTCAATTACGGATCGTAAGATACAACAAAAACGATTCCGGTTATTTATTAGTAAATAGCTTGGTATCGAACAATTCATTATTACAATGGAGAGTTTGATCCTGGCTCAGGATGAACGCTAGCGGCAGGCCTAATACATGCAAGTCGGACGGGATCTATCGGAGAGCTTGCTCGAAGATAGTGAGAGTGGCGCACGGGTGCGTAACGCGTGAGCAACCTACCCATATCAGGGGGATAGCCCGGAGAAATCCGGATTAAGACCGCATGAGACAGCACCTTCGCATGGAGAAGCTGTTAAATATTTATAGGATATGGATGGGCTCGCGTGACATTAGCTAGTTGGTGAGGTAACGGCTCACCAAGGCGACGATGTCTAGGGGCTCTGAGAGGAGAATCCCCCACACTGGTACTGAGACACGGACCAGACTCCTACGGGAGGCAGCAGTAAGGAATATTGGTCAATGGGCGGAAGCCTGAACCAGCCATGCCGCGTGCAGGACGACTGCCCTATGGGTTGTAAACTGCTTTTGTCGAGGAATAAACCTATCTACGTGTAGATAGCTGAACGTACTCGAAGAATAAGGATCGGCTAACTCCGTGCCAGCAGCCGCGGTAATACGGAGGATCCGAGCGTTATCCGGATTTATTGGGTTTAAAGGGTGCGTAGGCGGTTTTTTAAGTCAGGAGTGAAAGACGGCAGCTCAACTGTCGCAGTGCTCTTGATACTGAAGAACTTGAATGCCGTTGAAGATGGCGGAATGAGACAAGTAGCGGTGAAATGCATAGATATGTCTCAGAACTCCGATTGCGAAGGCAGCTATCTAAGCGGTGATTGACGCTGATGCACGAAAGCGTGGGGATCGAACAGGATTAGATACCCTGGTAGTCCACGCCCTAAACGATGATGACTCGATGTTAGCGATATACCGTTAGCGTCCAAGCGAAAGCGTTAAGTCATCCACCTGGGGAGTACGCCCGCAAGGGTGAAACTCAAAGGAATTGACGGGGGCCCGCACAAGCGGAGGAGCATGTGGTTTAATTCGATGATACGCGAGGAACCTTACCCGGGCTTGAAAGTTACTGAATGATCTAGAGATAGATCAGTCCTTCGGGACAGGAAACTAGGTGCTGCATGGCTGTCGTCAGCTCGTGCCGTGAGGTGTTGGGTTAAGTCCCGCAACGAGCGCAACCCCTATGTTTAGTTGCCAGCATTTAAGGTGGGGACTCTAAACAGACTGCCCGTGCAAACGGTGAGGAAGGCGGGGACGACGTCAAGTCATCATGGCCCTTACGTCCGGGGCTACACACGTGCTACAATGGATGGTACAACGGGCAGCTACACAGCAATGTGATGCCAATCTCTAAAAGCCATTCACAGTTCGGATCGGGGTCTGCAACTCGACCCCGTGAAGTTGGATTCGCTAGTAATCGCGTATCAGCAATGACGCGGTGAATACGTTCCCGGGCCTTGTACACACCGCCCGTCAAGCCATGAAAGTTGGGGGTGCCTAAAGCATGTAACCGCAAGGAGCGTGTTAGGGCAAAACCGATAATTGGGGCTAAGTCGTAACAAGGTAGCCGTACCGGAAGGTGCGGCTGGAATACCTCCTTTCTAGAGTGTCCTAATTGACACTCGTTGCGCCACATCATGATCGTTAAAAAGTATTTAGTAGATAGTATGTAGTATATAGACCCTGTCTAAGTACTAATATCTACCTACTAACATCTAAGAAAAGAAGAAAGTGCCCACCCCGAGAGGACGTGGATACCGAGAGAAGATGAGAAAGATAAGCTAGTCCCGTAGCTCAGTTGGTTAGAGCACTACACTGATAATGTAGGGGTCAGCAGTTCAAATCTGCTCGGGACTACGGAAAGTAATGCGTATAGCGTATTGCGTACCGCGAATTTTTATGGCGACATTGAAATCGCACTACGCACTACCCATTACCCACTACAAAAAAGGGGAATTAGCTCAGCTGGCTAGAGCACCTGCCTTGCACGCAGGGGGTCAACGGTTCGAATCCGTTATTCTCCACATTTCAAAGTAAAAAGTCAAAATTTAAAAGTCAAAAGCTGTACAGTTTTTTTAATTTTTACTTTTTAATTTTTACTTCGAATCCGTTCTTTGACATATTGAAAGAAAGAAAACACAAGAGAAGACAACAATGGTTTGAAAGTCAAGCACGAGTTGTTTGATTTGTAGAACAAAGGCAGCCATATACCTAGCAAAAGGGGTATATGAGCGAAGAAAGTAACAAAGGGCACACGGGGGATGTCTAGGCTCTCAGAGGCGATGAAGGACGTGATAAGCTGCGATAAGCCACGGGGATCAGCAAATGTGACTTGATCCGTGGATTTCCGAATGGGGCAACCTAACATACTGAAGGTATGTTGTATAATACGCGAACGCGCCGAACTGAAACATCTAAGTAAGCGTAGGAGGAGAAAATAATAATGATTTCCCAAGTAGTGGCGAGCGAACGGGAAAGAGCCCAAACCGCTATTGTTACGGCAATAGCGGGGTTGTAGGACCACGAGATGTGATTCGTCGAGCGAAGTGGAACCGGATGGGAAGCCGGGCAATATGGGTGATAGCCCCGTACACGTAAGCGGAACGACGCTAGTGGTATCCTGAGTACCGCGGGACCGGAGAAATCCTGTGGGAATCGGCCAGCACCATCTGGCAAGGCTAAATACTCCTGAGAGACCGATAGTGGACCAGTACCGTGAGGGAAAGATGAAAAGAACCCCGAACAGGGGAGTGAAAAGAACCTGAAACCGTGTGCTTACAAGCGGTCGGAGCGGATTTATTCTGTGACGGCGTGCCTTTTGCATAATGAGCCTACGAGTTACTCTTATCTGGCAAGGTTAAGTCCTTCAGGGACGCAGCCGAAGCGAAAGCGAGTCTGAATAGGGCGCATAGTCAGGTGAGGTAGACGCGAAACCTTGTGATCTACCCTTGGGCAGGTTGAAGTTGCGGTAACACGTAATGGAGGACCGAACCGATAAACGTTGAAAAGTTTCCGGATGACCTGAGGGTAGGGGTGAAAGGCCAATCAAACTGGGAAATAGCTCGTACTCCCCGAAATGTTTTTAGGAACAGCGTCGGCATAGAGTCTAGTAGAGGTAGAGCTACCGATTGGGTGCGGGGGAGTCAAATCCTACCAAATCCAGACGAACTCCGAATGCTACATAGATATGGCCGGCAGTGAGGCTTTGGGTGCTAAGGTCCAAGGCCGAGAGGGAAAGAACCCAGACCATCAGCTAAGGTCCCCAAATATACGCTAAGTTGAACTAACGAGGTCCGGTTGCCCAGACAGCTAGGATGTTGGCTTGGAAGCAGCCATTCATTTAAAGAGTGCGTAACAGCTCACTAGTCGAGCGGCCGGGCGTGGATAATAAACGGGCATCAAGTGTATTACCGAAGCTATGGATTTGTAGCACAAGCTACATCTGGTAGGGGAGCATTCTATGAGGGGTGAATCCGTCAGGTGACTGATGGTGGACTTTATAGAAAAGCAAATGTAGGCATAAGTAACGATAAGGCGGGTGAGAAACCCGCCCACCGAAAGACTAAGGTTTCCTGATCAACGCTAATCGGATCAGGGTTAGTCGGGGCCTAAGGCGCATCCGAAGGGAGCAAGCCGATGGACAACGGGTTAATATTCCCGTACTTTTTATAACTGCGATGTGGTGACGGAGTAGTGACACTGCCGCGAACTGACGGAATAGTTCGTTAAAGTGCGTAGGTATACAGACTGTAGGCAAATCCGCAGACTGTGCTGAAACATGATAGTACCGCAAACCTTCGGGAGCGTGGATAGTGCAGGTAATCAGACTTCCAAGAAAACCCGCTAAGCTTCAGGTTATAAAAACCCGTACCGTAAACCGACACAGGTGGTCGAGGAGAGAATCCTAAGGTGCTCGAGTGAATCATGGCTAAGGAACTCGGCAAAATGGCCCTGTAACTTCGGGAGAAGGGGCGCTGTCTCGCAAGAGCAGCCGCAGTGAAAAGGCCCAGGCGACTGTTTAGCAAAAACATATGGCTTTGCGAAATCGAAAGATGAAGTATAAGGCCTGACACCTGCCCGGTGCTGGAAGGTTAAGAGGGGATGTCATCGCAAGAGAAGCATTGAATCGAAGCCCCAGTAAACGGCGGCCGTAACTATAACGGTCCTAAGGTAGCGAAATTCCTTGTCGGGTAAGTTCCGACCTGCACGAATGGTGTAACGATCTGGGCGCTGTCTCAGCCATGAGCTCGGTGAAATTGTGGTATCGGTGAAGACGCCGGTTACCCGCAACGGGACGGAAAGACCCCATGCACCTTCACTATAGCTTAACATTGAAATTGGGTACAGGATGTGTAGGATAGGCGGGAGATGTTGAAGCGGGTTCGCTAGGATCCGTGGAATCAACCTTGAAATACCGCCCTTTCTGTATTCGGTTTCTAACTCGATCATGTCGAGGACATTGTTTGGTGGGTAGTTTGACTGGGGTGGTCGCCTCCAAAAAGGTAACGGAGGCTTTCAAAGGTAAGCTCAGTACGCTTGGTAACCGTACGTGGAGTGCAATGGCATAAGCTTGCTTGACTGTGAGACCAACAAGTCGACCAGGGTCGAAAGACGGACATAGTGATCCGGTGGTTCTGTATGGAAGGGCCATCGCTCAAAGGATAAAAGGTACGCTGGGGATAACAGGCTGATCTCCCCCAAGAGCTCATATCGACGGGGAGGTTTGGCACCTCGATGTCGGCTCGTCACATCCTGGGGCTGGAGAAGGTCCCAAGGGTTGGGCTGTTCGCCCATTAAAGTGGCACGCGAGCTGGGTTCAGAACGTCGCGAGACAGTTCGGTCCCTATCTGTTGTGGGCGCTGGAAGTTTGAGTGGATCTGACCTTAGTACGAGAGGACCGGGTTGGACGGACCGCTGGTGAACCTGTTATGCCGCCAGGTGTACGGCAGGGTAGCTACGTCCGGAATAGATAAGCGCTGAAAGCATCTAAGTGCGAAACTAGCCACGAGATGAGACTTCCTCATAGGGTCGTTGTAGATGACAACGTTGATAGGTCATAGGTGTAAAGGTTGAGAGACCAAAGCCGAGTGATACTAATAGCCCGAAGCTTTCCACGCCGGTAGAACGTTGTTGTCTTCCTTCTTTTTCTTTCTTTCAATGCATGTCATTATGCAATTAAAAATTAAAAGATAAAAATTAAAAAATGCTGTAAGGTTTTTTACTTTTGAATTTTGACTTTTTACTTTGCAAAGATATTCAGGTGCCTATATCGGCGGTGTCTACCTCTTCCCATTCCGAACAGAGAAGTCAAGCCCGCCAGAGCCGATGGTATTGCCGTAACAGGTGGGAGAGTAGGTCGGCGCCTAATTTTAAACGAGGCCCCTTCAGGAAACTGGAGGGGCTTTTGTGTTTTACACGCCATCTAATTTCGCATTACCCTATACGCATTACGCACTACCAAGATATTGTCCGCCAGCTGGCGGATGGGAGTGTAGTCCGGCTACTGACGGATAATTTTAAACGAGGCCCCTTCAGGAAACTGGAGGGGCCTTTTGTTTTTGTGTTTTACACGCCATCTAGTTCGCATTACTCAATACGCATTACGCACTACCGAGATATTGTCCGCCAGCTGGCGGATGGGAGAGTAGTCCGGCTACTGACGGATAACTTTAAACGAGGCTCCTGTCCAAAAAGATAATTGATCAAAACATGCGTCATTGAGAGGAAGTATGACGAACGAGGGAGGCAGCTCCGTAGGAAACCAATCTGCATTTTATTTTCTAAGATTGCTTCGCAGTCGTTCCTCCTTCTCGCAATGACGAAAGGTAGTTGCTTTTTGGACAACCTCTTCTGTTTTCTAACCAGCTGGAAACACGCATTAAGTATTACCCAATACGCACTACTTCCAATTAACAAAACGGCCTTCAGGGAGTCTGCGATACACTTTTTGGCATTCCCCAAGCTGCGAATGCTACGTAGCATTCGCTTATCGGCAAGTGAATACTTTCCTTTGATGGGCTTCAGAAACTCTTCTTCACCTGTTTTCTTCCTGTTGTAAGATGTTCGGTTCTCTTCCGCAGGTGTTTTTTCCGTATCGGAGAACAACAGAATCTGCTTGCGTAGCATCAGGTTTTGTTTGACGGATGTCTTTATTGCACCTTCATAGACATCAGTTATTCATTTGTGCATCAAACGGACAAAGACGTGCTTCAATGTCGGGAAAACAGACGACTGTGCGCCGTTGGCGTTCTTCAGCATCTCTTAGCAATCTTACAAAATGTTTGTGACAACCTTTTGTTTGGGGAAGGTGGGTGTTGTTATAGTTAATTGCATTGTCGGCTAACGAATGCTACGTAGCATTCGTTGGTTGATCTGCGGCGGATCGACGTTGATGTTCAACAATGTAACATTGATCTTTAAGGCATCAAGATTGATGTTCTACAAAGCTTTACTGATGTTGTAGAATGGAACACTGATGTTTGGTAAGGAGACGTTGATGACTGTTGACCAGATATTGATGGATAAGGAAATTATTTTGATAGCCATCGTTGCCTTACCGAGGTTGGAGGAAAGCTCGTTGATCTTGGACTTTATTGTGTTGTTTTCCGAAGCTGGAGTACGGTAGGCTAAAGAAGGCTTGCGCTTTGTTGACAAGTCCTTCGGGAACCTAAAGGCGCCTCTAGTTTTTTTTGAATTTTTACCTTTTTAAGATGTTGTTCGCAGTGTGTCTGCTGTGCGGAATTCGGTTTGTTTGCTACCTTTGTTGCTATGGCTATATATGTTTACGGTGCAACGGCACAGGCGAAGATGACAATTGATCTGATCGAACGGTTGGGAATAGATATAAAAGGCTGTATTGATAAATCGCTGCTGTTGGATACCGTATTGGATTATACGGTAGAACTCAACCATCAGTACGATCCTACATCGGCATATGTGTTAGCGATTCGAAATGCAGGGCTACGTCAACGAACATTCCAAGACTTAGGTGCACGCGATTTTCCCGTATTGGTTCATCCGGATGCTACGGTATCAGCACATGCTGAAATAGAATCGGGTACGGTGGTTTTTGCGAAAGCGGTGTTGATGCCAGACGTACAAGTGGGACGACAGGTACTGATCGATGCTGGGGCTGTTATACATAGTAATAGCATCATCGAAGATTTTGTGAATATTGGAGCCAATGTGCACATCGGGGCGAATGTATTGATTGGCGAAGGAGTGGAAATAGGTGCAAATAGCGTGTTGGAAAGCGAAATTTCTATCGCCCCTTATACCATTATCCCTCCTAATAGCTACTTGAGTTAAGCTAATACAGTGTTGCATTTTACTGACGATCTGTGTAACTTGCTTTTAATTTAATAGGTGATTTCATACAATAGTATTTCGGAGAGGGTTAAGTAGTAGCTCATGATTACAAAAGAGACGATAGAGAAGGTATTGGATACGGCGCGCATTGAGGAGGTCGTTGGTGATTTTGTGGACTTAAAGAAGCGTGGTACCTCTCTGATTGGTAATTGCCCGTTTCACAATGAAAAGACGCCCTCTTTCCATGTGTCCGTTGCCAAAGGGATTTATAAATGCTTTGGCTGTGGTGTGGGGGGGGATTCACTCAAGTTTGTGATGGAACTCGAGAAGTACTCCTATCCAGAGGCTATTCGGTACCTAGCAGACAAATACAGTATCCCAATTGAGGAGGTACAACGTTCGCCAGCACAATTGGCAGCACAAGATAAGCGTGAAAGCTTGTATGTCTTGAGCGGTTGGGCTGGAAAGTATTTCAAAGAGCAACTATGGACTACAGAAGTAGGACAATCTATCGGGCTATCCTACTTTAAGGAGCGTGGATATCGGGAAGAGATCATCAAAAAGTTTGATTTGGGCTATTCGCCGGACCAATGGACTGTTCTTTCAGATGCCGCTGTGGCCGCAGGATTTCACAAGGACTATCTCAAGGAGATCGGCCTATCCATAGAGCGAGATGATGGCAGTGTTTACGATCGTTTTCGCGGGCGGGTAATCTTTCCTATCCACAACCTTACGGGGCGTATTATAGGCTTCGGTGGGCGAACCTTGAAGACGGAGAAATCCGTGCCGAAGTATGTGAATTCGCCGGAAAGCGAAATATACCATAAGTCGGATGTGCTATACGGCTTAAATTTCGCGAAGAAAGCCATTATGGATAACGATACCTGTTATTTGGTGGAAGGATATGCCGATGTCATATCTATGCATCAAGCAGGCGTCGAAAATGTAGTCTCCTCCTCAGGGACCTCCCTAACGACAGGACAGATTAAACTGATCGCCCGCTTTACGAAAAATGTCGTTATTCTATATGATGGCGATGCGGCGGGGATTAAAGCATCGTTGCGCGGAACAGATATGCTTTTGGAAGAAGGACTGAATGTGAAGGTGCTTCTTTTTCCTGATGGGAATGACCCCGATTCGTATGTGCAAACCTTCGGTTCCTCGGCTTTCAAGGAGTATATCGATAAGCACCAAGAAGATTTTATCTTTTACAAAACCAATATCCTGTTAAAGGATACGGGAGGCGACCCCATTAAGCGAGCAGAGGTCATTCGCGAGGTGGTACAGAGTATCGCGCTTATACCTGATGAAATTAAAGTTTCCGTATTCCTCCAGCAATGTTCCCGTTTATTGGAGATTGAAGAGCGTGTATTATTGACCGAGCTCAATAAGATGCGCTTGCAGAAAGCGAAAACGCAGGAGCGGAAGGAACAGGCGCAGCCAAAGCAAGCTCCGTCTGGGGATATGCCTCCTTTTGATATGCCGCCGGCAGATTTCTTCTTAACAGAACAGGAGCGATCGGAGATTGGCCTCCCTCCGGTAGAGAGCCCGCAGGTGATTACGGCGGAGATTTTACAGGAGCGTGAGATTGTGCGCATATTGCTGAACTATGGTGCTGAGCTTGCTACTTGGGAGGGTGATGGTGACGTGCCCGTGGCACCACTATTACTGAATGCTCTTGATGATATCAGCTTTGAAGATAAACCTAGCGCATTTATCGTCGATGTCTTCAAAAAAAAGGCAGAGGATTTCGAAATTCCTGAAGCCAAGTTTTTCTTCTCGCATGAGGATAAGGACGTGCAAGATTTGGCCATTACCTGTGTTTCTACTCCTTATGAACTGAGCCCCAACTGGAACGACGACAAACGGAAGATATATGTCAGTCTAGAGCGCGAGCATCTGAAAGAATTGACGATTCAAGCGGTCTACCGGATTAAGAAGCGCAAAGTAGAACGCGAGATGTTCAAGATCCGGGAGGAGCTTAAAGCCGGACCGACGCCGGAAGATATGGAAATCTTGCTCTCCAAATACCAAAAGCTGAAGGAAGCAGAAAAACTGTTGGGCACATTTCTAGGCAACATTATAGTGAAATAGGATATGGCGAAACACTTAGAAGACGGTAAAAGGGGCGAAGCAATGGCCGCCGATTTCCTGAAGAGTCAAGGATACGTTATTGTTACGACCAACTGGCGGGATAAGTATTGTGAAATCGATATTATAGCGAAGGATGGCGATACCCTGGTTTTCGTGGAAGTCAAAGCACGAACATCTACGCTATTTGGTGAGCCAGATACCTTCGTAGACCATAGAAAACAGCAATTATTAATCCGAGCAGCAGATGCCTATCTGTATGTTTCGGAACATGAAGGAGAGATTCGTTTTGACATCGTTTCCGTATATTTAGGGCAAAAGAACCATATTGAAGTAATTAAAGATGCTTTTTGGAGTAATTAGATAAAACATGAAAATAAATCAGCTTGCAAGTGTAATCGCAATAGGCACCTTGTTGTTCGCGGGGTGTAAATCCCAGCAGGGTAAATTCGAATTTTTGTCTCCGAAATCTGGAGAAACTATTGTGCTTGGGCAAAAGGTTGCCGTACGCATGCATTTCCCGGATACCACGATTGATTCTGTTGTATACGCAATAGACGGAGAGGTAATTGACCGCAAACAAGATACTTCCATGGTAACCTTGGACACTGAATCCATCGGTCTAGGGGCTCGAAATTTAGTGGCAAAGGTCTACAAAGCTGGCAAGGAAGATGTTGCTTACAGCAACGTTACTATTGTGCCAGAGTCTCCACGGCAATATACCTTTGAGAAAATTAACGAGTATCCGCACGATACCGAGGCGTTTACCCAAGGATTGGAGTATAATAATGGTGTATTGTATGAATCAACAGGTGCGGGAAACCAGCTGATATCATCGATTCGCCGCGTGAACCTGAAGACAGGCGAAGTATTGCAAAAAAAGGAATTCGTAGGAAAGAGCGCCAACGGACAAGACTATTTTGGGGAAGGCATGACCATTGTCGGCAGCAACATTATTATGCTCACTTGGTTGAACAATGAAGGCTTCGTTTTGAATAAGACTTCTTTCGAGCAAGTTTCTTCTTTTTCCTATCAGAATAGTAAGGAAGGTTGGGGGCTTTGCTACGATGGAACTCGCCTTATCAAATCAGATGGGTCGAACAAGCTATATTTTATAGATCCAACAAGCTTTCAAGAGATAGGGATGGTTGCTGTATATGGGAGCGAAGGACCGCAGGATTCCTTAAATGAATTGGAATTTATCGATGGTAAGGTTTATGCAAATGTCTATGGGAAAGATATCATTGTCATTATTGATCCGAACAGTGGAGCTATTGAGGGACAACTTAATCTGATGGGTTTACACAGTCATGCATCACAAACCGACAAAGAGTTAAACGGTATTGCCTACGATAGCGTTAACAAAAGGCTATTGGTGACCGGAAAACAATGGGATAAACTGTACGAGATAAATGTCGTAGCGCGTTAAAACAGAAAAAGAGCCAAGCGGCTCTTTTTCTGTTTTATGACTATGGAACAATACTTCCTTTCTCCGAATAAAATTGAATATGCTCATTGAGTAGAACATTTTCTTTTGTTTGCTGCTCTTCTAACCGATCAGGGTAGAGGATTCCATAGAGATGATCTACCTCATGTTGGAAAATCACTGCGGAGAATCCCTCGACGAGTTCTTCAACGGTTTTTCCACTTTTCCTGTCCACATATTGCAATTTGATGCTATAATTCCGGATGACGTCTTCTTTACGATCGGGAATGGATAAGCATCCTTCAGCGCCCTTACGTAAAAGCTTTGACCGCCAGATTATTTTAGGATTGATATACACTTCGAAAGGCTGCGCCGTCTTGTCAAAGCGTTGCACCCATATTAGGTTTTTGTTTACACCGACTTGTGGTGCGGCAATGCCTACTCCCGGATGGGACGGATCGTGCACGGTGGCCAACATCCTTGACATCAGGAGCGGTAAGCTGGGGTCGTCATGTTTGATATCATCAGACTGTGTACGCAAAATAAGGGAATCACGTTTCACTGTCGTCTGTAAAACATACATCTTTTCGTTGGCTTTGCCCGCCGTTATCAGCTTCTTTTCTTTATCTGTGAAATTCTTCGCCATGCTACTGTCCTGTTCGCGTTGATTTTTGGGTCCTGTGTATTTTTTTTCGCCGGCTTCGATAGCGATTGCTAGGTAATTCTCTTTTGGGGGCTGTGGACATCGGTATCCCGAACTGTAAGCGCAGTACGGATTATACGCCTTGTTAAAATCAATGGTCAATTTGCCGTCAACGATATCTTGCTTCTTTACATCGATATAGCGCCCACTTTCATACGTCGCTTCGCCGGTCGTTTTATCTAATATAGGAAAAAATAGATAGGATGACTGTACATTTGACTGAAACAGGCTGACATTTTCGTAAATAGGCAAGCTGAATTGTTGGCCTTTTAATGTAAAATGTACCCATGCGAAGCGCTTGAACTCCTTGCTTGTGCCATCTGATGTGGGCATACGGAAGCTAGGTTCATTGTAGAGATTCTCCACCGTAGCCTGTACTTTGAATGATTCATCGGGCTGGTAGTACGCCAAAAATTGGAGGTTATGCTGGGCAATAGGGCCTTTAGCTTGTTGAGACAAGCTCGTTAGTTGTTGCTTTCTAAAATCCTCAATGTGTTGCTGGTAACTTTGTCCGAAGCTCAGTTTCGTGCCCAGCAAAAGTAAAACCAAATAAAGGGTATATTTCATTGCTTTTTTTTAATCTATCAAATATATAGATTTTTTATTTGCTTCCCGTAGCCGCATGCTGCATTCGGAATCGTATTTTTGTACCAAAAGAACTCCTGCTATGCGCATAATGGCATTTGATTATGGTACCAAAAGGATCGGTATTGCCGTGACAGACCCGTTGCAGATTATTGCAACGGCATTGACAACGGTGCACCCGGAAAAGATTTGGGATTTTCTATCCGCATATCTCGCTACCGAGCAGGTGGAGACTTTTGTGGTAGGCAAACCCCTACAAATGGATGGGTCGGCTTCAGAATCGGCGCAGCATGTGACTGGTTTTGTCCGCAAACTTCGCAAGACATTTCCGGGTATACAAGTGGTCGAAGTCGATGAGCGCTTTACCTCTAAAATGGCAGCAGGCGTTATTGCGCAAAGCGGCAAAAAGAAAAGCAAGCGTCAGGAAAAGGGACTGCTGGATACCGTATCAGCAACCATTATCCTACAGACTTTTATGGAAACTAAATTTTAACTGATGGCATTGAAAGATATTTTGTTCTTCAACGAAGACATTGCGTACCCATTAAAAGATAAGCAGAAACTTCGCCAATGGATCGGCGAAACGATCAAGGCAGAGGGCTTCAAACGAATTGGCGAACTCAATTTTATTTTATGCTCTGACGCTTATCTGCTGGAAATAAATAAGGAATATTTGGATCATGACACCTACACCGATATTGTGACCTTCGATTCCTCCGAGCAGGAGGATGTTATCGCTGGAGACATTTTTATATCGGTTGAAAGAACCACAGAGAACGCCGCAAAGTTTGCCGTTTCTGAACGCGACGAATTACATCGTGTTATTATCCATGGTGTGCTTCACCTTTGTGGTTTCCACGATAAGAAAAAGGAAGACAAGGAGCTGATGACGAAGAAAGAAAATGAATACCTTGGAAAACGAGGATTCTAAGAGTAGCGGGGATAGTGCGTCTGTTTTCCTGAACAATAAAGGTCGGAATTTCTTCCGACCTTTATTGTTCAGGCTATTTGCTAGATGCTAGAAACGCTCGAATTGAGAGAAGTAGAAGTTACCTTCGATTTCTGCATTTTCGTCCGAGTCAGACCCGTGTACGGCATTAGCCTCAATAGATTCTGCATATTTGTTGCGAATTGTTCCTTCTTCTGCTTTCTTAGGATCAGTAGCTCCAATCAACGTACGGAAGTCTTCTACCGCATTATCTTTTTCTAAAATCGCTGCCACGATAGGTCCAGAAGTCATAAATGATACCAAGTCAGCATAGAAAGGTCTTTCCTTGTGTACCGCGTAGAAATTACCTGCCGATTCAGCTGTCAGCTGGATGTATTTCATTGCTACGATCTTGAAACCGCCTGCGATAATATCATTCAAGATTGCTCCGATATGGCCATTTGCTACAGCATCTGGCTTGATCATGGTAAAAGTTCTGTTTGTTGCCATTGTATTCGATAATTTTTCACAAAGTTAGTAAATTCATTGTTCTTTACCGTACATAAACCCTACGAAAATCAACGCTTTTTGTTCATGTGATTCAGCAGGAAAGAGCAGGTTGCCACCTTGCTACATTTTCTCTATTTTCAATTTTTTCCAATTATGTATCCATTGTTCTGCAATATCGTAAGCATTTGTGCAGGGAGATTTACTTCCCACTACCGCTACCGGACATGCTTTCTGTTTTTTCTCTTGATGTTTCCTATAGGGCAAGCACTATTCGCTCAACAACTTATCCGTAATTTTTCCTTTGGTAAGAAGTATGCGAAGGATGATGTCCTTATAACGAAGCCTCAAGCCTTCTCTTCTTCCATCGGTTATGGTTTCGAATTTGGAACCGAAAACGATATACGGATTGAAAAGGGGAGTAAGCAAGCGTCGCTTGCTAGCAACAAACCGTTTTACTTCTCGGTCAATGTGCCCGAAGGCAATTATCGGGTCACCGTGGGTTACCATGGTGATAAGGACACCGCTTATCACAGCACGATACGGTCGGAGTCGCGGCGCTTGCATGTGGAGGATCAGATCGTTCCTGCGGGAAAGAAAATAGCGACCAGCTTTATCGTTCATATCAAGAGCCCCTTAATCCATAATGGGGAGTCTGTGAAACTGAAAAAGCCACGCGAGGCGGCGAAGTTGGACTGGGATGATAAGCTGACCTTAGAATTCCAACGTACCACACGTATTGACTATATACGGATCGAAGCAGTTTCTACTATCACCACTGTATTTTTGGCCGGTAATTCCACAGTCGTCAATCAGGAAGATGAGCCTTGGGCATCTTGGGGGCAAATGATCCCTCGTTTCTTCGATCAACAGGTTGCCATCGCCAACCATGCCGAATCGGGGCTAGCGCTCAGTTCCTTTTTATCTTCTAATAGATTGGCCAAGATATTATCCGTCAGCCAACCAGGTGATTACCTGTTTATCGAATTTGGTCATAACGATCAAAAGGAGCAGGGCGAAAAAGCAGGAGCGTTCCATGGTTACGCCGAGCGTTTACGTCTATTCGTAAAGGAGTTTCGGAAAAAAGGGGGAATTCCTGTTATCGTTACTTCCACCGCGCGACGAGCATTTGATGCGGACGGTAATTTGTTATATACCCTAGGCGAATATCCAGCGGCAGCACGCCAAGTCGCCGCGGAGCTAGACGTTCCGCTAATTGATTTGAACAGGATGACCCGTGCCTTTTACCAGCGCTTGGGCGTAGAGAACTCTAAGCGTGCGTTTGTACATTATGCAGCCAATACCTTCTCCGAACAGCCTGAACCCTTGCAGGATAATACGCATTTCAATACCTATGGCGCCTATCAAATAGCTAAGATGGTTTTACAGGGTATCAAACAGGACAGGCTTGATCTCCAAGCTCACATTATCGATTTCGAAAGTTACGATCCATCCCTACCGGATGATTTTACCACATGGCATTGGCCTCCCGGTTTAAAAAACAGTCGGCTAAAACCCGATGGTAACTAGCAAAAAGCGAGCAATCTGATGAAGAAAGCTCGCTTTTTTTATTTGAAAAATATAGGAAGAGCTACAGGCAGGTTGCAACAGGATGGTAACGGCGCAAATTCGAAGTAAAAAAACATGCTGTATTTAACAATTAGATAAATGCTTTTAGCAGATGCCATTGTTGTAGCTCTAATCCATGACTGCTTAAATTATAGCATGTTCACTTATCTTTTGTAAGATATTGGCAGGATGCCACAGGTTGCGACTCCCTGCAACAGCTGATATATTTGAATTATAACGATACAATTTAGACCAGAGAAGTTAAATTTTGAAGAGTAAGTAGCAGTCACCGGTTTTATAAAGGAACCATTAGCGCACCGACATATTCTCCGTTATCTTCAACCATAAGGGTTTACACAATGCGTGTTACCTCTATTATAGAAAATAGCAACTAATCTTGTCCTTTTGGGCAATAGAATATGTTTTTAGCGCAAGCGACTGACCAATATATACGTGAATATAAAATAATTATAAACCTATAAAGCTAATTTATGCGTGTTTACAAAGTAACCTTTTATTGGGTTTTGTTTATCGTCTTATGCGTAGGCTGTAGAAAAGATGCATTTGATAATTTTTATAACCGCCCGGAAAATTTGGAATCGCCGATCTATACACGATTGGAAGAAGAAGGTAGGTTTTCTTTGTTTCGCCGATTAATCGAGAAAGCAAGCTATAAGGAAACGTTGGATCAGGCAGGCTATTGGACCATATTTGCGCCAAATGATGAAGCCGTCAACCGTTTTCTAACGCAAGAAGGTTATGGTACGGTAGAGCAAGTTCCCGAGGAAGTCGCTGCGCAGATTGTACGCTATGCGCTCGTGTATAACGCCTTTCAAACCAATCATATTGCCGATTATCAAAGTAATTTGGGTTGGGTTGAAGGCTTAGGCTTTCGTCGCCGAACAGCCTACTATGAAGGCTTTCAAAAACAAAAAGTGCGCATCAATGGCGTTGAGCAGGAGCTGATCGTGACCGCCTCAAACCGCAATAATGTTTCGGTGACATTTGGAACGCCCTATTACATCGATGGTGATAACAACAACAAATACGTCACCTATTTCCACCAGAAGTATGCGTCGATGAACAACCTGACAGCGGCAGACTATAGTTTCTTTCACCCCAATGTTACTTGGGCTGATTTTAACTTTATGGGAGCAAAGGTGTTAAAGGCCGACATCATCGCCGAGAACGGCGTGATACACGAAGTGGATGCCGTTACATTGCCACAACCAAGTTTAGATCGCTATTTGGCCGAGCATGATGATTATAGCTTCTTTAGGGATTCTATCTTAAACCAGTTCTTTGTTACCTATGCACCAAATGCAGCGGCTAGTAAAACCTACGAATATCGTACCGGAGAGGTTGCGCAGGTGTATGTAAAAGTTTATGATCCCTTATTGACCTTTTCTTTAAATAATGAAAACTATCTAAAAGAGGAGGACAACGACGGGCAGCAGGATGCTTTCACCTTGTTCATTCCAAAAAATGACGTCCTTATACCTTGGGTTCGCACGATTCTGTTGGAGCACTACAAGACCTTAAATAATGTTCCGAAGACGGTACTAGCCGATTTTGTCAACACGTTGTTGTGGCGTAATGCCGTTTGGCCAAGCCAGTTTTCGCTTAAGTTTAACGTGCATGAAGAGCCCGCTACTTTCGTGCAGCAGGATATCGTCGATAAAAAGATGTTGAGTAATGGTTTCTTTTATGGAACAAGCAAAGTGCAGGAATCCAACCTATTCAGCACCGTTTACAAGCATATTATCCTAGATCCTGATTATTCGTTGATGTTGATGCTGTTGAACAAAGAATATAAGCGTATCATCACTAACCCAAATCAACAGTTTACGGTATTTCTGTTTTCCGATAGGCTTTTGCAACAGTTGGGCTACGCTTATAACGAGCGAATAAACGAGTGGAGCTGGCGCGATAGAAACAATAATGTTATCGGGCATGCGATTACCGAACCACGTCTTCAACGGATACTCTACACCCACATTGTCGAGACGCCTAACGATGAGTTGGCGAATATTGAAAATAGCAGTGGCTACATACAAACCGGCGACAAAATTATTCCGGGAGAATTTATCAAATGGCAAAATGGCAATATGTATGCTGCAGGAAATGAATTTTTAGGGCAATCCGTTCATATAACCGGTTCGGCCAAATTCGGAAACAATGGTCGTATCTATTATGTGGATAACCTTTTGGAATTCTCTGCTGAAACTGCCGGACAGGCGGTCAACCGTGTGGCCAATGCTAATACGCAAACCAGCCGCTTCCGCGATTATCTCGTCAACTCGACCTTATATAGAGCTGCTGATTTAACGATTAACGGTATCGCTGCCGGTTCATCCTATACGATTCTGATGCCAAACAATGCAGCTATTCAACAGGCTGTTGACGCTGGTGTATTGCCGAGCAACACAGCTCCGACAGATTTGGTAGATAGAACAAAAGTTGAACGTTTTCTCCAGCATCATATCCTTACTAATATCAATGTCGCTCCAGATGGAAACCAAGACGTTATTTCAGGAATTAGTTTGTTGAAGGATGCCAGCGATCAGTCGGTTATCGTAGGTATCGCGAATGCCGTCAATAACCTTCGTTTTACAGATGCTTCCGGCAAGACAGTATCCGCGGTAAACAATACCAACCTTTATATCAGTAACCGTATCGTTCTCCATGAACTTAATGGATATCTAAACTAAACCAAGAACCTAAAGAAAATGAATTATATACTTATGAAATCGCAGTCGACATATATCTTTTCTTTGATCGTGCTATGTCTATGGTTCGGGATAGAGCCCGCGCTGGCGCAGACGGTTTTACGTGGAAAGGTTGTGGATTCCAAAAGCAAGGAACCCATTGTGGGAGCGACCGTTGCGGAGTGGGGTGCGGATAACAGAACCTTGACTGCCGTGACCACGGATATGGAGGGGAATTATGCAATAAGCTTAAAAAGCAATACCAATAGACTGAATATATCCTATATCGGCTATCACGCGCGAACCTTGCCCATCAATAAGCAAACACAGCTGCAGGTGTCCTTGATTTCAAACGACAATCAGATCGAAGAAGTATCAATTACGGCACAACAAGCACCAACCAACACGGGGCTGCTCAATATTTCTGCACGCGATTTGACAACAGCGACAGCATCGATCAACGCCAAGTTACTTCAAGAATTGCAATCTAGCTCCATTGATGAAGCTTTACAGGGCCGCCTGCCCGGTGTTGATATTTCTGCCAATTCCGGTGACCCGGGATCGGGAATGTCTATCCGTATTCGCGGTACATCTTCCCTGAGTGGGAATGCAGAACCGCTGATTGTTGTGGATGGAATGCCCTATGAAACCAGTATTCCCGGCGATTTCAATTTCGGGACAGCGGATGAAGACGGTTATGCCCAATTGTTGAATATCGCACCGGCAGATATCGAAACGATTACGGTATTGAAAGATGCTGCAGCAACGGCAGTGTGGGGATCACGAGCATCAAATGGCGTCCTTTTAATCACGACCAAGCGTGGCACCATGTCTAAGCCGACGATTAATTACTCTTTCCGCGGATCGATGTCCAACTTGCCCAGCGCTATTCCTTTATTGAACGGAAATCAATATTCACAATTGATTCCTGAGATGTATATGAATCGTACGGGAACGCCGCTGAATACGCTGCTCTCGAGGGAGTTTCAATACGATCCGGGAGATGTGTATTATTACAACAACTACAGCCAAAATACCGATTGGATTGACGCCATCACGCAAACCGGACTGTCTAACGATCACACCTTTTCCATTCAAGGAGGAGGCGAAAAAGCGCGCTATTACTCATCGGTCGCTTACCTAGGACAACGTGGCGTAACCGTGGGTACAGCCCTGCAGCGGATCTCGGCCCGATTGAATCTCGATTACGAAATTTCCGATCGTATACGCTTTCGTACCGACATCGCCTATACACATACCGTAACGGACAGGAATTACGTCAATTCCAACGATAACCAAGATAATATTCGCGGCACGGCCTATATCAAGATGCCCAACATGAGCCTCTATGAATACGATAATTATGGCAATATTATGCCCGTCTACTTCTCGCCAGAAAGGAATATCCAAGGTGCTTATCCTGGAACCTACAATCCGGCAGCGATGGCCGAATATGCAACAAATAAGCATGGTGGGGAACGTATCACGCCCGTTTTTAACCTCAAATATGATATCATACCCAATAAGTTGATCTCTGACTTTCAGGTTATGTTTGATATCAATAACACGCGGGTAAACAGCTTCTTGCCGCAACTGGCAACAGGGCGTCCTTTCACGGAGACGGTGGTGAACAGAGCCGGCGAATCCGATTATGATTCTTTTCGTTTGCAGACCAAGTCTAACTTGATTTACTTCCCGGTGAATACCGAAAAGCATAATCTGCAGATGCTGTTGTCTTGGCAAACGGATGATGCGCGTGGGTTGAATTACGAGTCGATGATATCCAACACGGCATCTACCTTGTTGACGGATCCATCCAATCCCGGCCGTACACAGAACAATGAGCTGGCGCTACGTGCAGGTCTAGGCGAATCGCGTGCCATTGGAGGTCTATTTAGCACCCAATATAAGCTCAATGATAAATACATTATCAATGCAGGGCTTCGGATGGATGCTAATTCCAAGTTCGGCGCGAACAATCGTTTTGGCTATTTCCCTTCCGTATCGACCCGTTGGCGCGTTTCCGGTGAGCGATTTATGGAGAATATCCCTTTCATCAATGAACTGAGTTTACGGGCCAGCTACGGTCAATCGGGTCGCGCCCCACGCGCAGACTACCTTTTTTATAGCAACATCATCAATAACGAAACAACCTACCTCGGTGAAACGGGTGTGTTTCCGGCCAACATGGAGTTGAGAAATCTGAAATGGGAAACCGTCAAAGGGCAAAATGTCGGCTTCAACATTGAAGTTTGGGATCGCAAAGTGAGGCTAGATGTGGACGTCTACAGAAATCGCACGGTAGATATGTTATTCGAAAATCTGGGTGTTCCAAACATCAGCGGTTACAACAGCATATGGCTGAACTCCGGAACCATGGATAACCAAGGTTGGGAGGTAGGATTGAACGCTACGCCCTACCGCACGAAAGACTTGACGATTGATTTTGCATTCAACATTGCCCGTAACATGAATGTCATCCGTGAAATTCCGGAATTTTTAGTGAACGAATCGGGACGTGGTACCGTGAACGGTGAGTTTAAGCGTATCCTACAAATGAACAATCCGATAGGATCATTTTATGGATATCGATTTTTGGGCGTTTACGCAACTACGGAGGAGACTATCGCGCGCGACGTGGATGGCAACCAGATTTTTGGTCCCGATGGCGAGCCTGTTTACATGCGCTTCAACTATCCTTCCACCGATTACGTATTTCAGGCAGGGGATGCGAAGTATGCCGATATCAATAATGATGGAAGCATCGACGAACGCGATATTGTTTATCTCGGAAATTCAAACCCTCGATTTACTGGAGGATTTGGCCCTTCGATCAACATCAAAAATAGACTGCGCATCAACTTGTTTTTCAACTTCCGCGTAGGATATGATGTAGTAAACGGCGCGATGATGCATACCACAAAAATGACAAATTACGACAACCAATCTACCGCCGTGTTGAGCCGTTGGCGAAAAGAAGGCGACGTGACCGATATGCCGCGTGCATTGATGGGAGCGGGTTACAACTGGTTGGGATCCGATCGTTATGTGCAGGATGCCTCGTTTATACGTTTTCGATCAGCAACCGTAAGCTATTCTTTCGGAAAGGCCTTGATCGATCGCCTAGGCATGAGTGACCTGCGCATGTACGTAACGGGCGAAAACTTCTTCACTTGGACCAACTACCTCGGGCAAGATCCAGAGATCAATATGCAGTCGGGAATATTTGGTGTGGCTTGGGACAATTCCCGAACACCACCCACCATGCGTTTCACCTTCGGACTATCTACTCGATTTTAACCATACATAACTAAAGCAATGAAAAAACTTCATATACATATTAGCATTTTCCTGCTTGCATTAGGTTCCTTGTCTAGTTCCTGCACGAAGTGGCTCGATCTTAAACCGCAAGACGGCTTGGTGGAGCAAGATTTTTGGCAAACAAAGGAGCATGTTCGATCGGCCGTAAATGGGCTCTATATTTCGTTAACTTCCGGT
Source organism: Sphingobacterium bambusae (assembly GCF_033955345.1). Lineage (NCBI taxonomy): Bacteria > Pseudomonadati > Bacteroidota > Sphingobacteriia > Sphingobacteriales > Sphingobacteriaceae > Sphingobacterium > Sphingobacterium bambusae. Next base: position 2,109,767 of record NZ_CP138332.1, on the reverse strand, counting down.
AACTTGGTTAGTTCCTTATTTATGCACGGAGAGATCCGCACCAATATGGTGGAGCTTTCTGCCTTCACCACACAGGTATTGGATGAGTATCGCTTTGCCAATCTCATGTCTGCTAATACGCTAACCAATTGGGGCGAATACTACCGTATTATTAACCTTTGCAATAATGTGATTGACAACGCTCCAAAAGCGAAAGAGATGGATCCTACCTTCTCGCAGGAAGATCTAGATGCTTACATCGGCGAAGCCTTGACCATTCGTGCATGGATGAATTTTTATTTGGCTCGGATCTGGGGCGACGTGCCATTGAAGCTTACCTTCACCCAATCTGATGATGATAATTTGATGATTCCGAAATCTACCCAAGCACAGGTTTTTGAAGCGGTAGTTGCCGACCTCACACGCGCTGGCGGAATGGTGAAAGAAACATTCGGTGGATCGGTGGCTATGGACAAAGGAAAGATCACAAAGAATACAGTTAATGCCCTACTGGCCGATGTGTACCTCTGGCAAAATGACTACGAAAAGGCTTTGGCGGCTTGTGATGTCATTATCCAATCTGGAAAATTCCAATTGGTGCCAGGTGCGGCATCCACTTGGTTGAATACGCTGTTCGCGGAAGGAAATTCTGTTGAAGGTATTTTTGAGCTGCAATACGACCGGCAGCAATTGAACCCCTTTCACGTGTTGTTTCGGCAAAATCCAACCTATTTGGTAGGAAACAATGTTTATGAATCCCTTTATATGATTGACGAATCCAATCCCGAGAATTTTGATGTTCGCGGCGATCGCGGATCCTTGGACGCGTCGAGTGGGCAAATCTATAAGTATCAAGGGATCAATAGGGAGTTGCGTAAAACTTTGGAAGAGTCCTATACCCACTGGATGGTCTATCGCTACGCCGATGTATTGCTGATGAAAGCGGAAGCATTGAATGAATTGAGCCGTGGACAGGAGGCTTTGGACTTGATTTATGAAATCCGTGAGCGGGCCAATGCCTTGTCGTTTAACGATCTTAACCCTAGTCCCTCTGATCCGGAATCTATTACGACGTTTCTATTGGAAGAAAGAGCTCGGGAGTTTGCCTATGAAGGTAAGCGTTGGTTTGATGTGTTACGATTTGCTCGCCGAGACAATTATGCGCGCTTGGATTTTATTACCAATATGGTCACCGAATACGCCCCCGTCGATAGGCAACAGTCCATGCTGGGTAAATATAGAGATCCGAATAGCCATTATCTACCTATCTATTTCACGGAGCTGCAAATGAATAAGGCATTGATACAAAATCCATTTTATACCAATTAATTGACGGTTATGAAAAGACGATATATTCAACAGTTTGTCTATTGGACACTCGGCCTCTGCATCATACTGATGCAAGGAGCCTGCGTAAAGGAAGGATTCACCGAAACCACCGATGAAACCCCAAACATTGCTACTTTTTTAAAAAACTCGACCGACTATACCTTGTTTTATGAAGCCATAAAGAAGGCCGGTACGGCTTCTTACCTTGATGCCTGGGGAACGTATACCGTGTTTGCGCCTAATAACGCGGCGATGAGCACCTATATGGGCTCTTTGGGGAAAAGTACGGTTGCCGATTTAAGCGATGAAGAAGTGAAGTTATTGGTGAACCAGCATATCGTGACCGACACGATTTCGACGAGCAACTTTCGCGATGGTAAGATCACAAAGAATGCGGTGGGCGGTATGTTCATCACCACATCCGTGCGCAATGTTGATGGGCATTCGGAGATTTTACTAAACAAAGAATCGGTGATTATTCTGCCCAATCAACGAACAGGAAACGGCTGGGTACACGGTGTTGATAAGGTGTTTACGCCTATTACGCGCACCGTCATGGAAGAGGTACTTGCTAATGCGCAATTGAGCCTTTTTGCGGAAGCCCTTCAAGCTACTGGACTAGATGTACTGTTGAACAGTGTGCAGACCGATCAGTACTATTCGGTGTTAGCCATTTCTAATACGGTGTTCGCACAGCGCGGCATCCAAAGTTTGGATGATCTGAAAGAACGTTACCAGAACACGTCAGATCCAAAGAACCCGACGGATAGCCTCTACATGCATATGGCCTACCATATTGTGCCTGAATTGAAGTATGTCTCTGATTTGATGTTGCAGTCGTCGCACACGACCAAAGTAAACAACGAGATTATTCTCGTTAAGGTTGACAGAGAGCGTGTATTAATCAATGAAGAGGAGTGGTTGGGAAACATCGAGCTGGGGGCAGAAGTAGACCGAGGAATTAGTGATAATACGGCAAGAAACGGTGTGTTACACTATTTGAAAGATAATATTTACATCAAGCAGCGCTTTCCCTTTCCGGTATATTGGGATCCTGCAGATCAACCGGAAATTCGGATGGCGGGTGTCTATAAAAGACTTGGGCTACGCACCTATAATGGATTCTTTAAGGATATCAAATGGGAGGGCTCAGGCTGGGTAGACTATTCCATTGGCGGTGGTAGCAGTGCAGGATCGGTCAATGGCGATTATTTATCCTTTCAATTGCGCACGAATACCGCTACGGTGACGTCCATAGAGTTCAAAACACCGGTCATCGTGCGAGGACGATATAGGGTATGGTTGAGCTTCCGGACGATACAGAATTCGAATGGCTCGGGTAACCTTATGGATGTTTACTTCAATAACAACAAACTTTCAAGACAGCTCAATCAAGGAGAATACAGAAATACGACGCTTGCTGCAAGGGAATTGGAAGCACTTGGTTATAAGCGAGTGACTGCCTCGTCGAGTTCCAATGTGCACAATTGTAAGATGCTAGGCATTGTGGACGTGGACGTGACGGATCGACAAACCCTGAAGCTTGTTGGCTTGGGCAATGGTAACGCATCAAGTTTCCTGTTGGATATGGTACACTTTATACCGGTGGATATGGAGCAGATCTATCCGATGTTTGATGTAAATGGTGAGGCGGTGTATCCGTAAGGGATGTTGAAGATACTAAATAGATACTGATGAAAAATAGCATAATACCTATACTGGCTTTTGTTTTCTTGACTTTTGGACTGGTGCAATGCTCCGATCCTTGGGATGAACACATTGCCGAAGGTCTGACAGATGTCAACCAAAGTCTCTTGGAGCGATTGAATAAGGAAGAAAATGCAACCCTGTTTATGGATTTGTTGAAATCTTCTGGGCTGGATAACAACTTGGACGGAAAGATTGCCTACACCGTGTTTGTGCCGCGCAATGAAACGATTCAATCCTTGGTTACGAATCTAAAGGCTGATGCCACGGCGCTTCGCCGCTTTGTGCAAAACCATATTGCGGTTTCCACCTACCGCTTGAACAGCAGTAGTGACACCGTACAGCTGACGATGTTAAGTGGAAAGATTGTGGATTTGGTAAACTCGCGCGTGGGAGGCGTGGGTTTTGTAAACCCAAATAAAGGAAGCAGCGATGGTATTTACCATCTCATTGATGGTCCGCTAATGCCGCAACTGAATTTGTGGGAATACATTAGCCAAAACACCACCTATAGCCAAAACCTGTTTGTGGAAAGTTTGAGCACATACAACTTGCTACCCACCGCCTCGCCCGATGATCCAGGAGATTCATTGCTCAACAATGAATTTCTGCAGAACCTTGGTGACGTGCGTGTGGAAAAAGATCGTTTTACATATTTCGTTTTGGAGAATGAAATCTTCGACAGCGAAGTAAATGGATTCTTGCCGTACGTTAACTATAGAAATCAGGCCGATTCGTCCCTACAGATTAGCCGCTACCATATTGTTCGCGATTTGCTCGTCGCGCAGGCCTACAGTAGTACAGATTTGCCTGCCGAAGTAACGAGCATTTCTGGCGTTACCATTCCCGTTAATAAAGCGGATATCGTGGAAACCATTCCGTTGAGCAACGGATTCGTACATGTGTTGCGCGCCCCGAACTTACCTCTTCAAAACAAGCTACTGGATTTGAAAATTGAAGGAGAGCAGTGGTCCAATATCAGTGCCTCCGTAGGCAATTCCACTTTTGTGCGGGAGAAAAAGGATCCTTTAGGTCAAATTTTTAAAGATGTGATGATCCAAAACCATGGCGTGTCGCTCTTGTCGGTAAATTACAGACTACCTCATTTGTTAAGCACCAGCTATGATGTGTATTGGCGCGCTGTCAATGATATTCAGGCCAATGTGTTCCAACAACGCTTGTCTATTCTAGGCATGGCTGTCTTGGACGAGCAGGGACAGAGCCAGTTTCCCGAGCTTCGTAGCTTTCCATATACGAACGTGGAGCTGCGAAACTATAACGAAGTGTATTTAGGGGAGTTTGAACTTGCGCAGTTGCAGCAGGCTTGGGCTCAACTCACGGGCGCAGCAACCACCGCTAACGGAACGAATACACTTGTCTTGGATTATATAAGGTTGGTACCTAAAGTAAAACAAAACTAAACCAATTAGAACATGCAGTTGATACAGAAAGTATTTATTGGAGGATTTGCCTTGATGACGTTACTACCCACTCAAAGGGTGTTGGCGGAATCGGGTGTTGTATTCTCACACGAAATATATCGACGTGAAGTACAGGAGATTGAAATTAAAGGGGGTGTTCGTTTTGCATCCACTGGGCAACCCGTCGCGGGTGCCAATGTAAGCATTGAAGGTGTCTCCGTCGCTATTACAGAAAATGATGGTACGTTCACCTTAAAAGCTCCCTCCCGCAATGTCAAAATATTAGTACAGTATGCCGGATACCAAGATAAAATCGTGTTTTCGAAAGAAGAACAGGAGCAGATTGATATTGTCTTATACGAAGCCGACTATAACCCTTCATTGCGCACGGCGATCCAATTTAACCAAGAGACAAACAAGCTGTCCACCGCAGCGGCCATAGAGGTCGTAGACCTAAGGAAATATCAGTGGAGCAGCACCATCAGGGAGAATGCGGCGTCTGTTTTGCAAGGAAAGGTCGCGGGATTAAATGCCGTCCGCCGATCTGGTACGACAAACGCCGGTGCTAACATTACCTTGCGTGGTATCAACTCCTTTTATGGAACCTCGCAGCCCTTGCTCGTCGTTGACGGTATGCTTTATGAAGATAATGACTACAGTCATCAGCTCATAAAAAACCATTTTGAGTCTGGTTTGGCAAACATCGACCTCCGCGATATTGATAATATTACGGTATTGAAGGACGGTTCGTCGCAGTACGGAACGAAAGGCAGCAATGGTGTTATCTTTATTACGACCTCGCATGCCAATGAATTAGCTACCCGTATTAACTTCGGCGCTTTCAGTAGTTTCAACCAACGTCCAAAAGCATTGCCGCTCATGAAGGGTAATGCGTACCGATCTTACCTCTCTGAAATTTTAAGTACACAGGGATTATCGTCAGCGGAAATTGCGGCTAAGCCATATTTCGCTGCGACGATGAATACCGCGGATTATTACAGCTACAACAACGACACCGATTGGCAATCCGTTGTTTTCGACCATAGCATTTCGCAAAACTATTACCTGAAGGTAACGGGGGGAGACAACATCGCCAAATATTCACTGTCCACAGGCTACATCAACGACCAAGGGATTTTATTGCATGATGAAATTACGAAGTATTCCATGCGTTTGAATGGCGACTTGCAGTTATCCAAGAAGTTTTCCATGCAGTCCAACCTTTCGTTTTACTACAATCAACAAAATCTGCGCGACCAAGGAATCCAATCGTTCTCCAGCCCCTTGTCGACAGCCTTGGTTAAATCGCCTATGCTGTTTACCAATGTCTTTGGTGATGATGGTAGTTTTTCGCCGCGATTGGCTGATGTTGATATTTTCAATCAAACGAATCCTGCGGTATTGGTCAGCGAAAATACAATTGGAAGCAATACAAGCTATCGTTTTATCGGGAACATCCATTTTAATTTTGTTTTTAATGATCGATACAGCGTGAAAAGTATTGCTGGGTTGGTGTATGACAAGGGACGGGAGAATTTCTTCCTGCCGGAGATTGGCGTATATGCGGAAAATCTACCCATTGCCGAGGTAAGTAACCAATCTGGTGCCGAGGTGCGACGCATGTTTAATCTCTTTAACGACACATACCTAGATGCCAAAAATAAATTTGGGCGGCATCATCAATTGCATTCCCGTCTCGGGATTCGCGTGCAATCTAATAAAGCAGAGTACGACTATGGTCTAGGATTCAATACGGCTAACGACGACTATGTCAATGTAGGATCAGGGAGTAATCTTTTGCGGCAGATACGCGGTGGATTCGGAAATTGGAACTGGATGAACCTTTACCTGACTAACAATTACAGCTATAAAGATCGCTATTTGTTGTCTTGGGATGTCGCTATAGATGGATCATCTCGGTTTGGTTCAGATCCACAGCATAATATGTTGAAATTTGGACAACATGCCTTTGCTTTTAATTCGGCAGCTCATGCAGCATGGATTGTCTCTGCCGAGAATTTCTTTACATCATCGACGATAGACCTGCTGAAGTTACGCGGATCATTCGGGTGGAGTGGAAATGATGATATTGGTGATTACGCCGCCAAATCCTACTACCTCTCGCAAAATCTACTTGGTGTGCAAGGCTTGATTCGTGGTAATATCGGCAATCCGCAGTTGCAATGGGAGCGCGCTCTGAAAACCAACTTTGGTGCTGATCTCTCCTTTGCGCAGGAACGTGTCAACGTTTCTTTGGACGTCTATCAAAACCAATTTAAGGATATGGTGACCTATCAAAGCTTACAGGCACATTCAGGGATTGATGTGGTCTTCTTGAATGGAGGATCGATGCGCAATACAGGTATCGAACTAGGCATCAATGGTCGAGTACTGCAAACGAAACATACCACGCTCGACTTAGGTGTACAGTTGTCCAAATACAAAAATAAGGTTACAGCATTGCCCGATGGTTCATTTGAAACATCGTACTATGGCGGGCAAATGATTACCCAAGTGGGTGCTGCAGCAAACCAATTCTACGGCTTGCAAACAAATGGCATCTACACGACATCACAAGAAGCCGCTTCTGCTGGATTAAATAGGCAATTGTCTGATGGAACTTTGGTGCCTTTTCAAGCTGGAGATGTGCACTACGTTGATCAGAATGGCGACAACATCATCGATGACCAAGATCGTGTGATCATCGGAAATCCTAATCCAGCATGGTTTGGTGCCTTTACCACCGCATTAAATTACAAAAACTGGTCTTTCAATACGCTGTTTACCTACTCTCTAGGCAATGACCTGTATAACGCGGTGCGCAGAAACAGCGAGGCACTTAGCAATTACGATAACCAAAGTGCCGCCGTGATGAATCGTTGGAAAGAGGAGGGGCAACAGACCAATATTCCACGTGCCAATTGGGGTGACCCGATGGGGAATGCTGCATTTTCAGATCGTTGGATAGAAGATGGATCGTACCTCAGGCTGCGTACGGTAAGTGTGAGCTATCGTTTGCCACTGAATAAAGCGGTACTAAAATCGGTGCAGGTTTATCTCAGTGCGAATAACCTGTTCACGCTTTCAAAATACTTAGGTTATGACCCGGAATTCAGTTCCAGTGGTTCCATTTTTAATCAAGGAGTAGATATCGGCTTAGCGCCCCAATACCGAACATTTCAAGTAGGAGTGCGTGCAGGTTTTTAATAAGTAATGGGCAGCTTCACCGATATGCAGCACGCCGAAAGGAACTGTGTGGCGGTACTGTCGAGGATAAAGAAAATAGAATGTATATGAAACGAACGATCTTATATAGCCTGTGCTTGGCTTTAACTATGTTGGGAAGCACATCCTGCTCCAAGTTTCTTGACGTAGAGCCGAAAGAGGTTTTGCTGAAAGAGCAAATGTATCGCAATATCTTTGATGCCGATGCAGCGGTTATCGGTGTATATGGTAAATTCCTCGGACTGGCCGAGCAGCATGTGTTATTGAACGAGTTGCGTGCTGATCTCTTAACGGTAACGCCGCAAGCCGATCCCTACTTGCATGAAATCAATGCGAATGATGTGACCGCAATGAGTACCAACAATCCCTATATTAACCCCCGTAAATTTTACGAGGTTATTTTGGCCTGCAACGATGTGTTATCCAATTTTGACCTGATGCGCGCCGAAAACAAAATGGATGTTGATCAATACAATAGGCGCTATTCCGATATCATGGGGGTGCGTACTTGGGTATACCTGCAATTGGGTATTCACTTTGGTCAAGTTCCCTACGTAACCGATCCATTGGAAAATATGAACGACGTACTTGATGACAACAAGTATCCCATCATTTCATTCGAACAGCTGTTGACGAATTTAATTCGTGATATGGAAACCCTGCCTTTTAAAGGCGTGTATCCAGATGATGAGTCGTTACGACTTGCTGTTGATGGATTTTCGTTGGAGCGATTCTTTGTTAATAAGTATGCTTTGATGGGAGATCTTTACCTATGGAGCAACGATTATCTGAAGGCCGCCGATGCGTACAAAAGGGTAATGACGTATTACGATAATATGGGGAATGATACATGGCGGTTTGACTATTTCAAGCTTAAGGAACGCTCCGTCACAGACAATAACGATTTATCTGTGGGCTATGCCCGAAACAGGGAGCAAGATATTCGAACATTCGTGAACAGCAAAAGCTTGGGCTGGAGATCGATTTTCTCGCGCTCGCAGGATGGCTTGTGGAATTCGGAATGGGTATGGACTATGCCTTTTGCAAGTAACTTCGGACAGGCAAATCCATTTATCCGCTACTTTGCGATTCAGGGTGGGTCATACCTCTTGAAACCTAGTCAGGAAGTCTTGGATCTATGGGATCAACAGGAACAATGGAATGGGGTGCCTTATGACGGTAGGAAAATACTGTCTGTTTCCAATGTAAATAGTCGCCCAGTCGTCACTAAATATACCGATGAGTACACGGATATAGCTAGCCTGATACCTATTGACGAATTTAGCCGTAATGGCAAGTGGTTCTTATACCGCACCGCGAAACTACATTTACGCTTTGCGGAAGCCGCAAACCGAGATGCAAAGCATAAACTGGCTCTAGCGTTGTTGAACAATGGGCTACGCAGCAATTATGACGATCCGACACAAAGCGATAAAACCGATGTGATGCAAACGCATCTTCCATGGCCCTATGATTTTGACGCACGAATGGGCAATGTGCCAAATTACCGCAGTACTTGGCATCGTAATGAAGGTATTCGTGGAAGGGCATATCTACGTAACCGCACTATTGACAACCCTGCGGACAGCTTATTGTTTATTGAAAATTATTTGATCGAAGAAGCTGCATTGGAACAGGCCTTCGAAGGGAGCCGGTGGGAAGACCTAGTGCGCATCGCGAGACGACGCCAAGATCCTACATTTTTGGCCGATAAGGTTTACCAAAAGCTAAGTAAGGATGGGGTGGCAAATGCCGCAGCCATCCGTAGCAAATTATTGCAACCTGAAAATTGGTATCTCCCGTTTCGTTGGGAGCAATAGTAGATTTCTAAGAATCAAAGCATCAAAGGCACTGCTGGAAAAGCTACCGGATTTTCCAGCAGCGCAAGCCGCTTATTCGAATTTGTCTCGGCCTTGTGCCACGGCAAAGCTATTTAAGGGTTAACCATATTAAATACTAGTAACAAAAAACTAAATTATGAAGCGATTTCTTTTGTTAGGAATGATTTCTTTTGTTGCCGCGCTTTCTGTTGGGTTTATCATCATGAACAAAACGCGTATCGTTTTGATTGGCGATTCTACTGTAAGAAGTGGGCACGAAGAACGACCAGATGGAGTCTTGTGGGGCTGGGGAACTGCCCTAAAAGAACAGCATGCTAACGGTCAGGTCGATTTTGATAATCAGGCTATTGCAGGGCATAGTAGCCGTACATTTTATGCCAGTGGAGCCTTCGACCAAGTGTTGGCAGGCCTCTCTGCCGGCGATGTATTGCTGATGCAGTTTGGACACAATGATGGCGGAAGCGTTACTGGCGATGGAAAAGCCAGCCTGCGTGGTACGGGTGACAATATTCAAAATGTCACTAATCCCGATGGTAAGCAAGAGGTCGTACACTCCTATGGATGGTATCTCCGATATTTCGTGCAGCAGGCCAAGGCTAAGGGGGTAAAGCCTGTTGTGCTATCGCCTGTACCCAGAAATAGTTTTGTAGAAGGATTCACCGTTCGATCGTTGGAAGATTATGGCTTATGGGCTAGACAGATAGCTGAATCGGAAACTGTGGATTTTCTAGATCTAAACAACCGTGTTGCCGACCTTTATGATTTCATGGGGAGCGATGCCGTACAGGCGTTTTTCCCACAAGACAACCTACATACCAATCGAGAAGGAGCCACTGCTACGGCAGAAATTGTATATCAAGGGCTGAAAGATTTGGGAATCGTGCGTGATAGTGAAACGAATGAAAATGTATGGGAACTGCTAGGGACCGCATCCGAATTATCTGCTACGGTATCTACACATCCAGAGATCACGACTGTAAAATCTGGTGAGACGACAGTACCTTACGCTGTTTTTAGAAACGCCGATGGACTCGTGGTAAAGCGTATGCTCGGTAGCAATAGCTGGGAGCAGGTAGGTGATGTGGTTGCTACAACAGCAACCACTTACTCCCGCATTTGGGCAGATAGGTCGGGTAAAATCTACGTAACCTATGCGGATGGTACCGGATCGGGAGCACAAACCAATCACTATCTCGCCATCAAGTACTACGACCCTTCGTCCAACAGTTGGATAGCCATGGGCAGCGAGGCTGGTAGTCCTCGTATTGGTGTACGTAGTGTGATCAACCCTGTGAGTCAGCTCGTCGAGTCCCGTAACCATGCCATGACCTTTGATCGGAACAATATTCCTTACATCGTCTACGTGGAAGCTCGAGGAGACAACGTCCCTATGGTAAAGCGTTATGTTAACGGTGCTTGGGAACTCGTTGGCTCGGGAGCGGCGAGTACGTCCATTGCCTCATCGGTTTCCATCGCTTTTGATTCGGCTAACGTACCCTACATCAGCTATTTGGGTATGACAGCATGGAACAGCACCACGGGAACCGTTGCTGTTCGATATTTCAAAGATAACGCTTGGCAAAGTTTGGAAGTGACTAACGGAGGTAGCGCACGCCATCCGCAGATGAGCATTGCCAATGATGTCCTCTATATCGCTTTTATGAATGCGGCGGATGGGAGTCGCGCTACGGTCGTATATCGGCCGGTATCAGCTGGAGATTGGGCCTCCTTTGGTCGTCTTTCTGATGCTGCAACCAGTGATTTTAATGTGGATGTTGATGATGCGGGCAACCTTTTCCTAGGATATATGGAGGGTACGTTGGCGCGTGTGTTTCATCTTTCAAAAGGGAGCAATGCTTTTGTTGAACTTGCCCAAAATGCGACAGCGACGGGAGTTGATCAAAATGCGTCTCGCTTAGGTTTGATAGCGGGAGGAGATAGAAATCCTTATATTATCTACTTAAAGCCAAATTTAGCTGAAATCAGTACTCCTGTCGTACAGCGGTATATTTTGCCGAAAGTAACCTATCCGCCCAATACTTGGGAACTCCTTGGAACAGAATCGCAACTTTCAGCAATTGCCTCCACATATCCCGGGGTAACGACGACGGTCAATGGAGAAACCTACGCGGTATTTGCCACGAGTGATGGACTCTTGGTGAAGCGGATGGTTGCTACCGGTAGTTGGGAACAGGTTGGCGCTTTTGTGACAACCACTGCCAACAGCTATTCTAGAATTTGGTCGGACAAAAAAGGAAAAATTTACGTGACCTATGCTGACGGTACGGGGTCTGGGGCGCAGACAAATCATTATTTGGCCATCAAGTATTACGATGCTTCCAGCAACAGTTGGCTTCCTATGGGAACAGCTGCTGGAAATCCTCGCGTTGGTACGCGAAGCTTGATCAATCCGGTGAGCCAATTGGCGCAATCACGCAATCATGCCTTAGCTTTTGATAAGGATGATATTCCCTATATCGTGTATGTAGAAGCACGAGGCGACAATGTGCCGATGGTGCAGCGCTATGTAAATGGCGTTTGGGAAGTTGTTGGAGCGGGGCCTGCAAGTAACGATATCGCATCTTCGGTATCGATTGCTTTCGACGGCGAAAATGTGCCCTACATAGGGTTTATGAGTATGGCAGCCTGGAATAGCACCACAGGTAATGCGGCGATTCGTTATTTTAAGAACAATGCTTGGCAGAGCATTGAGGTTAGTAATGGTTCGGGAGCACGCCATCCACAGATGACCATCGCCAACGATCATCTTTATATCGGCTTTATGAACGCTGGTGATGGAAGCCGTGCAACGGTGATACATAGCCCAATTTCCACCATACAATGGGCCTCATTCGGACGTTTGTCCAATACGGCAACAACGGATTTCAACATAGATCGTGATGCTAGTGCGGGTGTTCTTCTGGGTTTTATGGAAGGTGCACAAGCGCGTGCTTTTTACTTGCAGAAAGATGGCACATCCTTTCGGGAGTTAGCAAGAAATGAAACAACGACAGGCTTGGATGATGGTACCTCCCGATTGACCATAGCTGCGGGAGCAGATAATAAGCCTTATGCGGCCTATCTAAAAAATAATGCTGCGGGAATATCGCTTCCCACCATACAGCGCTATCATTTGGTGGTCACGGAAGAAGAACCTGAACCTGAGCCGGAACCTGGTCCTGATGAAGTAGTCACGACGCCGCGTTGGGTAGAATCCTTAGATCGAGGCGTTGTTGCGGTACGGCCATCGAATAATCGGGTGTTTATAAGTTGGCGATTGCTGGGGAGTGAACCCGTGAATCTGGGTTTCAACGTGTACAGAAATGATATCAAGTTGAATGAAGAGCCTATTGTCGGAAGTACCAATTATCAAGATGTAACCGAGGAAAATGGTAAGTATATCGTGGTACCGGTGCAAGACGGCGAAGAAAAAGAGCCATCAAAGGCGGTGGATGTTTGGGCACAAGGATTTTTATCCATCCCGATGGATATTCCTCCAACAGGTGTTGCTCAAGACGGAACGGCTTACACCCATACGGCGAATGATTTAAGTGTGGGCGATCTCGATGGCGATGGTGAATATGAAGTGGTGGTAAAATGGGAGCCGACCCTAAGTGGGGACAATTTGGCCGGTCAACGTGGTATCGTTTACATTGATGCATATAAGCTGGATGGAACAAAACTCTGGCGATTAAATCTTGGAAAGAATATCCGTGCAGGAGCGCATTATACGCAATTTTTGGTCTACGATTTCGATGGCGATGGAAAAGCAGAGGTAGCACTACGCACCTCGGATGGTACTGTTGATGGACAAGGAACAGTGATTGGCGATGCCAATGCCGACTGGAGAGAACCGAATGGATTTATCTTGTCAGGCCCGGAATATTTAACCGTCTTCGAGGGGTTGACCGGTAAAGCGTTGGCAACAGTAGATTATATTCCTGAGCGGGGACGTGTAGCTGATTGGGGAGATGGTTATGGCAACCGCGTAGATCGATTTGTCGCTGCGGTAGCTTATCTAGACGGCGAACGCCCCAGCATGGTTTTCGGACGTGGTTACTATACCCGAATGGTGCGGGCGGCTTGGGACTGGCGCGATGGCAAATTAACAAGTCGTTGGGTATTCGATAGCAATAAGCGAGGCAATGAAGCCTATGCCGGCCAAGGTAACCACCAGATGTCCGTTGCTGATTTGGACAATGACGGTAAAGATGAGATTATTAATGGAGCGAGTGCCGTGAATGATAATGGCCGCGGGCTTTATGTGACAGGGAGGGGGCATGGTGATGCCTTGCATGTCAGTAAAATGGATCCCAATAGAGACAAACAATTGGTTTGGATGCCCCATGAATCACCGACTTCTTACAAAGATCTTGCTGTAACCTTAGTGGATGGTACAACGGGTGAAACCTTATTTGGTATTCCCGCGACCCGAGATATAGGTCGCGCCATGGCAGCAGATATCGATCCAAGATACCCCGGTTACGAGATGTGGTCTGCGGTAGGCGGTCTGTATAATGTCAGCGGACAACAGATTACGCCAGCACGTCCGGGATCGATGAATTTCGGCATTTGGTGGGATGGCGATCTACTACGTGAATTGCTTGATGGTACGAATATCGATAAATGGGACTGGAACACGAATGCTGTAAAAAGACTGGCCACATTCGGCAATCAGGGCGCCGTGTCCAACAACAGTACTAAAGCAACGCCCGGCCTAAGTGCTGATATTTTAGGAGATTGGCGCGAAGAGGTTATCTACCGCTCTGAAGACAGTAAAAGGCTGATGGTGTTTTCAACAGCTATACCTACGACACACCGTTTGTATACCCTCATGCATGATCCACAATATCGGTCGGCTATTGCTTGGCAGAACACCGCCTACAATCAACCTCCTCACCCGGGCTTCTATCTTGGCGAGGGTATGGCCGCGCAAACGGCACCGAATGTGGCGGTTGTAGCACTAGAGCGGAAACCACAGGAGATTGTGTTTCCGGATATGGAAGATAAAACCTTTGATGTAGGCGAAATAGTTCCCGCTGCGGTAGCCACATCGGGGCTCAGGATAACTTATATTTCCGATAACCCTGCGGTAGTTGAAGTGGACAACCAGCGCCTTAAGTTTGTTGGTGTGGGAACCGCCAATATCACCGCGCAACAGGCTGGTAACATCGCATGGGAAGAAGCCGCACCTATCGTTAAAACACTAACCGTAACCAAAGGAATACAGACCATATCTTTTGATCCGTTGCCGACATTGACCGTTGGCGATAAGCCCTATGAAGTGGTCGCTAAAAGCGCATCTGGACTCCCTATTACGTTGCGGTCGGAGAATCCGGCAATAGCAGCGGTGCAGGGCGATGCCGTCGAAGCACACCAAGAAGGAAAAGTGGGCGTCGTGGCCTCGCAGGCAGGAAACCAATTGTGGGAGGCTGCAGCAGATGTTCGTCAGGAATTGCTTGTGTTGGCGCTGCCGGCGATGGATATCGTTAAAGTGCTGACCCCAAATGGCGACGGTGAACATGATGTATTGGTCATTCGAGAGATAGAACGTTACCCCGAAAATAATGTGCAAGTATTCAATAGACAGGGACAACTTCTATTCCGCATGGACAATTACAACAATGCAGATAGGGTATTCGATGGTCGAAATTCATCCGGACAACTGTTGAATGATGGAACCTATTTTCTCAAACTTGAATGGATGCAGGATGGCAAAAAGATGCATCAAAATGGTTGGTTTTATTTAAAGCGATAACATGAATAGATATATATTATATAGCGGATGTATAGTAGGCATCTTCGCCTTGATTTTTGCAAGTGCGCGTGTGCAGGCGCAACAGCAGATAGGATCCTACCTGCATTATGTACAGCATCCTGACCAAATTAACCAGGCCTACACGTTAAGTGCCGATCAGGGCAAGATTTACAGCGTCGGACGCAAACAGTGGGTGAATATGGAGGGCGCACCAACGACCGTACTGATGGGCGGCCATGTGAAAACTAAAAACGAACGCTCTTCGGTGGGCCTGAATGTTTTATATGATAAGATAGGTCCAGAACGCTACACAGAGGTCAATGCTTTCTACGGACATGCCATTCGCCTTTCCGAAAACGATTACCTATCGGGTGCCATAAATTTAGGTATGCGCTTATACAATGTACGGTTCTCCCGTCTAGAGGAGAGTGACCCTTCTTTACGGCAAGATATTGATGAAAAAGTAGGTACCGTTGGCCTTTCATTTATGTATTATCGACCCGAACATTTTTATGTGGGACTTTCGTTGCCTCGAATTGGTGGCGAGCAGTTCAAGCAAGTGGCCGTTTTCCGCGAAAACTATGCGGCTATCGCTGCCTACCTTTTTGAGGTGGATCCCGGTTTTCACGTAAAAACTAGCGCGTGGCTTGCTCGGATGGATAACAACAAGCTGTTGGGCAATTTTTCCGCGACCGCTTTTTTAAACCGAAAGTTTGGTATTGGAGCCAACTATGCCACGACTAAGGATTTAGGGTTTCTCGCTTCGTTTACCGTAAGTAATGCGTTACGTGTGGGCTATGGCTACCAGTTTGGAATGGCCAGTACCAGTATCGGTGGTATGCGTAATGGATCACATGAGATATCCATCAGTTACCACTTTGCAAAAAATGGCATCCGTTTGCTGTAAATAGGCTGTTCGGAAAAAGTGATGCTTTTAAAGTAATAAAGAGCAGGTTTGGGTTCGCTCCAACCTGCTCTTCTTATATATCTACCCCATGACACCCCATAACGGTTTTTTGTCGTTTTGCATGTATATTAGTAAGCCTAACCACGCAGCAGTGCATACAGGAAGTAAACTTATTTAACATGAAAAGAATTTCTATTTTTTCGCTGACCTTGTTAGCCCTATACGGTTGCCAGCCAGCGCAAAACGTCAAAAACACCGATACTGTCGAAACAAATGATGCCAATGCACCCCTGCATTTACTGAAACCCGACTATCCGGTGCGCTATGGCGAGACAACGATAGATAGTATTAAGCTAGATATGGATAAGGTTTATGGCTACTTGCAACGGGTAACACCTGCCATACTGGAGAACAAAGGCACAGGCGAGGAATTACGCGATGTCGAACAGATCGATACCGCAACTATCTTCAGGAAAGGTGATTTTCGCTTGGTGAGCTACGAATGGGGAGTAACCTATGGCGCTATGCTTCGTGCAACGGAAGTAACTAAAGATGCAAAGTATGCCGCTTACAGCAGCAGCCGTATGGACTTTATACTCGATGCTTTACCTAAGTTTAGGGCATTAGAAGCGGAGAACCCCGGCTATCGGTCTCCGTTGCATTCCGTTATCCACCCCGAGGCTCTTGATGATGCCGGAGCGATGTGTGCCGCGCTGATTAAGGTGCAGCAGGCCGGACTGCTCAAACGGGAAGCTAAGGCCGTTATCGACAACTACATCAATTATATCGTGAACAAGGAATTTCGCCTTAAAGATGGTACCTTGGCACGCAATAGGCCGCAACCCAATACTTTGTGGTTGGACGATCTGTACATGAGCTTGCCGGCGTTGGCGCAAATGGGGCAGCTAACGGGCGACGCAAAATATACCGAAGAAGCTATTAAACAATTTTGGTTGTTTACGGACAAGATGTTTGTCAAAGAAAAGGGGCTGTATAGGCACGGCTGGGTTCAGGATATGGACCCGCATCCGGCTTTCCATTGGGCTAGAGCTAATGGATGGGCTTTGCTGACGAAAGTGGAACTCCTCCAAGTGCTGCCGGAGCAACATCCCGCACGAGCGGCCTTACTGGAGCAGTTTAAAAAGCATGTCGCAGGATTGGCTCCGCTACAACATGGTACCGGCTTTTGGCATCAACTGTTGGATAAGAACGATTCCTATTTGGAGACATCGGCCACGGCCATTTATGCTTACTGCATCGCCCACGGAATTAATGCTGGATGGTTGGATGCTAAGGCCTATGGACCAATGGTATTACAGGCTTGGAATGCTGTGCACACCAAGATCAATGCCGATGGGCAGGTAGAAGGCACCTGTGTGGGAACCGGCATGGGCTTCGATCCCGCATTTTACTACTACCGTCCCGTCAACAAATTTGCGGCACATGGTTACGGCCCTGTTCTGTTGGCCGCAGCTGAAGTCTATGCCTTGTTGAACACAAAGAAATATGTTATCAACGATAGCTCGGTCCAGTTCTAGCTTCGTGATGGCAACGGTAGCTATATTCATAATTAATAGAGATGATCGATAAGCGAGTCAAAGCTTTTTACAAAGAACGAGCGGGCCTTATCTGAAAAACCATAAAGATGAACAATCGTATTGTAGTTATTTACTTTATTCTGTTGTCTTTCTGTAGCATGGGGACTGTCGTTCATGCTGCGACAGTTGCCGAGCCAGACTCCGTTTACCTATTGCTCTACGCGAAGGCTAAAAATGAAGGCAGGGATGGGCTTTGCTATGCTTGGAGTCTAGACGCAAAACAATGGACCGTATTACACAGCAAGATCGCTTTCGTTAAATCGGATTACGGCCGTTGGGGTAGTGAAAAGCGCATGATTGACCCTGTACTATGGAAGAACAATAAGGGAGAATGGTCCTGTGTATGGAGCTTAAATGGAGATCCTAAAGGACCTTATGCCTATACGGCCACGGCAGACTTTGTCCATTGGGGAAGGCAAACCTATTATCCGACGCTCGCCGACATGCAACGGCCTACGTTACAAGAGCTGGAGCAACTAAAAAAACAGAGGATTGAAGTTGTACTGAACGATGAAAAGGTTCGGGGTAGCGTGCTGAAAGTGGCTTGGCCGTTATTAAGGAAATTGTTAGATGCACACGAACTGGCGACTTTTCGCGCAGGCTTGTGGTCCGAACGCAGTATCGATGATGAACAACGTTTTGCAGATCTCTCAACGGTCAACGTTTCGGTGAAACCTAACCCGCAAGAAGGCAAGGACATTACAGATATGTTGGTTGGTGTATTTTTTGAAGATCTCAATTATGCCGCAGATGGTGGACTATATGCGGAGTTGCTGCAAAATAGAGATTTTGAATACCAAATTAGTGATAAACTAGGACGTGATACAACCTGGAATGCCAGCAAAAGTTGGTCTACGAGCGGCGACTTACGTTTCCAGATCGACAGTGTGCAACCCATACATCCTAACAATCCGCATTATGCAACGATTGAAGGTAGCGGCACATTATCGAATGCCGGATTTGACGGCATTGCGATACAAAAAGATGCCTGCTATGACCTATCGTTCTTTTGTCGCAGCGAAGCGGGCAGCGCCGCCACAATAAAGGTGATTCTTCGCGCGGCAAATGGTCAAACACTTGCAACGGGAAAATTAAAGGTGAAAGGTAAAGGCTGGCAAAAATATGGATTGACACTCACAGCAGTATCTACTGACCCGTCGGCGCATCTTGAGCTGTCTGTTGAAAATGGAAACAGGATGGCATTGGATATGGTATCGCTCTTTCCTCAGGATACCTTTCGGGGGCGTAAGAACGGTCTTCGACGAGATTTAGCAGAGGCTATTGCTGATTTAAATCCGCGTTTCGTTCGCTTTCCTGGCGGATGTTTGGCGCATGGTGATGGGATAGAGAATATCTACCAATGGTCGAAGACCATTGGCCCGCTTGAGGCGCGTGTCCCACAACGCAACATGTGGGGTTACCATCAAACGGCGGGATTGGGCTATTATGAATATTTTCAGTTTTGTGAAGATATTGGCGCCGCACCAATACCGGTGGTAGCAGCAGGTGTGCCCTGTCAAAATTCGCATGCCCATGGACATCCCTTGGGTGGGCAGCAATGTGGTATCCCCCTAGAAGATATGGATGAATATGTGCAAGAGGTGCTGGATTTAATTGAGTGGGCCAACGGCGATAAAAATTCCAAATGGGGCAAACTGCGTGCTGCAGCGGGACATCCGGAACCTTTTAATTTGCGGTTTATTGGTGTGGGCAATGAAGATTTGATCTCCGATGTATTTGAAGAACGGTTCACCATGATTTATGAAGCCGTTCGTGCGAAATATCCCAATATACAGGTAATTGGTACGGCAGGGCCTTTTTTCGAAGGAACGGATTATGTAGAAGGCTGGGAAATCGCGGATAAGCTGCAGGTTCCGGTGATGGACGAGCACTATTATCAAACGCCTGGCTGGTTCATTCACAATCAAGATTTTTACGATAAGTACGATCGTTCGAAATCGCAGGTTTATCTTGGCGAGTATGCAGCACATGTGGACGGAAGGGCGAGCAACCTCGAGGTGGCTTTGGCTGAAGCGATCTATTTGACAGCCTTGGAAAGAAATGCAGATATCGTGAAGATGACCTCCTACGCGCCATTGTTGGCTAAAGAAGGGTTTACACAGTGGCGTCCGGATTTGATTTATTTCTCCAACACGGACTTGAATCTCTCCATCCTATTACGTGCAACAGCTATTTGGGGTAAATACGGGCAGCGCCTACATACCTACATCTGTACAGATCGATCAGACGAACGAAGGCGTACGCAAGCGTATTAGTTTTTCCGTGCTGGAGGATAGCCTCTCCAATAGCTTGATCGTGAAGGCTGTAAATGTGTTGCCGGTGGAGGTTCAGGCAAGCGTTGATCTGTCAGGCTTTACCTTGGCCAAAGGGACGATCGAAAAATCTACACTTAGCGGAGAGTTGGCAGCAAGGAATGTTCTTCCTGTGCATGAACAGCTACATGCGGAGTTTTTGGAACAGAAGCAATGGATACTGAAGCCGTATTCCGTAACGGTGTTTCGCTTTCCGTTGAAAGAAAAATAAAAAGCGGTCCAGCAGACATTACAGTTATGAAGTCGTACTATTTTATCTTTTTTTTAGGGCTCGCATTGCATATGACAAGTGTTTTTGCGCAGGAACCTCATCGAGCCTTAGTAAATGGCGTGCCTTGGTTTGATGATCAAGGGCAGATTGTGAATGCCCACGGGGCATGTGTTGTGGAGGAGGAAGGTAAATATTACCTTTTCGGAGAGTTTAAAACCGATAGCACAAACCACTTTATAGGTTTCAGCTGTTACTCGTCATCCGACTTGGTACATTGGAAGTTTGAACGATTGGCGCTTCCCAAGCAAGAGGAGGGGCTACTTGGGCCCGGCCGAATAGGGGAGCGGGCAAAGGTAATGCGCTGTCCACAATCCGGGGAATATATCATGCTGATGCATTGCGACGACCTGCAGTATAAAGATCCTTATATCGGCTATGCCGTCAGTAAAACCATCAACGGAGAATATAGCTTTCAAGGACCTTTACTGTATCAAGGTAAGCCTATCAAGAAATGGGATATGGGTACATTTCAAGATCATGATGGCCAAGGTTATTTATTGGTACATCATGGCGATATATACCGTTTGAGCGCAGATTATAAGGAGGCCGAGGAAAAGGTGGCTTCGCAAATTTCCGGCGTGGGTGAGTCGCCCGCGATGTTCAAGAAAGAGGGCGTCTACTATCTTTTAAGCTCGAGTCTGACAAGCTGGGAACGAAACGATAACCACTACCATACGGCAAGTTCCATTGCTGGTCCTTGGAAGAAACAGGGACTGTTTTGCCCAGCAGGATCATTGACCTACA
Source organism: Sphingobacterium bambusae (assembly GCF_033955345.1). Classification (NCBI taxonomy): domain Bacteria; kingdom Pseudomonadati; phylum Bacteroidota; class Sphingobacteriia; order Sphingobacteriales; family Sphingobacteriaceae; genus Sphingobacterium; species Sphingobacterium bambusae. Next base: position 2,088,654 of record NZ_CP138332.1, on the reverse strand, counting down.
ATTCGCAATGTAGTTTTGTATTCCCAATTGTACAACAGCAGGATACGGTATTGATGTATATGGGTGATCGATGGTCATACCCCAAGCAAGGGCAGGCAGCTACGCAGGTATGGCTACCGCTAGAAACTATCAGCGAGCGGTTACAGATCCCTAGCTACTTACCTAGTTGGGATCCACTGGCCAATGAGAGCCGCGTCATCAGTCAGCGTTCTAATTCCATACCTGCCCGAAAGCCTTTTGTTTCCAATCGCAGAGGCGAGAAGATTGAATTCCTGTTCAAAGGAGGAAGGTTTTACATCAAAGGAACATCCGATCGTCATGGTGGCTACGGCCGGATCGTTATTGCGGATAAAAAAGATCGAGTTTTACACCAGGTGATGGTGGACTTCTACAGTAAGGTATCCGATGATGGAATACGATTTGTTAGTCCAAGCTTACCCAAAGGAAAATATAAGGTCACGGTTGAAGTCAGTGGCGAGCAAGGCCTGTGGTACAAGAAAGACGGAACGCGTTTCGGCAGTGACGACTACTACGTCCGGGTAGATGAAATTGGTTACGTAGACTAGGTGCATGAGCTGGAAAAGGCGCATGCAGGATCAAGACGATTTTTACAGCAGCAAGAGTTGCTCGTAAAGAAAGGGAAAAAAGAGCGATGAGCTCGTGAGAAATGGCAGGCGTTTGCCAGTATTCATCGAGATAGCCTTAAACTGTTTAAGTGCTTCTTTTGGGGTGTAGCCATGGTAGCTTTTAAAAACCTTAATAAAATGAGATACACTTTGGTAGCCCAACAATACCGCAAGCTCATTTACATTATGATCTTCCATAAGTAACTTTTTTGCCTTCTCCATGCGCGCTTGTATTACGAATGCATAGATCGTACTGCCATAGGTACGTTTGAAATCTTGCTTTAATTTTTTTTCATTGATCATAAATTTCCTCGAAAGTTCGACTAGACTTGGTGGGTTGTCCAAATGTAAGCTTAAATACGCGCGAATCTTTTCCAAGTTGTCTAAAGAAGATATCGTGCTATCTTTTCCGGGTATGGAAGGTCCAAAGTTGGTAAGTTGATGTATGCTAAAAAGAAGTTCCCGCAATTTTAATTTTAAAAAATGGTAAGCGTTATTTTCCATGTCAGCACCGGCTAGGATATCTTGTAAAATACGCAGCATTTTTAGATCTATGTAGAAGGTTTGGTTGGGACGGTTTTCGGGTTCGCCAGATAGGATGTATTGATGAAAGCTATCATCTCCGATCCAATTTTCGCCTTGTAGAAGATGGATGTAAAAATCGCGAGACATTTTGATAATCACATGCATAGTCTCATCATTTTCATGGATGTGCACAATGCCGCCGCCGCCAGAATCATCCAAAAAATTGCGCTGCAACATACCCACATCGTGGTTGTAATTTTGGTTGCCTGCTCCATTTTCTACATTGGTATTTCCTTTCAGATAGAAAAAGAAACGCACATGTTGCCCCGTCGTGAAAAATTCATCGGCCACCGTCTTATAGGCGGTAATTTTCGTATCCTGAATGTGCAGTCCAGCGGTGTGTATCGCCTGCACGCTGAAACCCACGTAATTTGGGTCGTTGAAATGGATCTCGTAGCGGCTGACAGGTACATCATCCTGATAGGCGTCGGGAACGACAATGTTGCAGAGTTCTTTGTCGACGTCGACAATTCGAGAGTAAATATGCATACCTAATTTCGCTAATTTTAGTCCTTTTTTTCGCTATCCGATAAAAAGAAAACCGAATACATTTGCAAAGTTGTTTATAATTAATCTAAATACCAATAGCAATTTTAAAATGTATGTAAACTTTAGGTGGACGATGTTAAAATTAAGTGCAGTCGTTTTTTATGTTTTCTTTTTTTCTTTGTTTTCCGCCTTTGCACAACACCGAGAGTCGGCCAAAATTATAGGCTACATTCGAAATAGTGAGGGCAGTGCTTTATCCGGTGCTACCGTATATATTCCCAACACGGGCTATAGTACACAGGCCGATCGGGATGGACATTTTGTATTACTTGTCGATGCGGGTAATTACGAAGTGATAGGAAGCGCCTTGGGGTATGTCGCCCAGAAGATCTCGTTTTCTTTAGCTAGTGGCGAGGTAAAGCGTCATCAATTCACCTTATCCAGAGATCCAAATACCGCTATCGAACAGGTGGTGGTGGAAGGGAAGTCGGCCATTCAGGAGGTGCGGGAAACGCCCTTCAATGTCATTGCGCTGGATGCGAAATCGCAGTACAACTCCACGTTAAATCTTGCGCAACTGCTTGGCAAGGCCTCGGGTGTCCGTGTGCGCGAGTCAGGTGGTGTAGGCTCTGACGTCAATATTTCCTTGAACGGTTTTACGGGAAGGCATGTAAAAATCTTTATGGACGGGGTGCCGTTGCAGACTTCGGGATCTTCTTTCCAACTGAATAACATACCCGTTTCCCTAGCCGAACGAATTGAGGTGTATAAAGGCGTAGTGCCCATCGAATTTGGCGCTGACGCTATAGGTGGTGTCATTAATATTGTGACCAACCAAACGACGAACTCCTTTTTGGATGCATCTTACTCATATGGCTCGTTCAACACGTATCGCACCAACGTTATTTTAGGGCATACCACAGCCAAAGGTTTTTCTTTTCAGGTCAATGCTTATCAAAACTATTCCGATAATGACTATAGGGTAAAAGCGAGATTGCTGAACGGCTTGAGTTTCGAACCCGAGGAGCGATGGTTCAGGCGGTTTCACGATGCCTATAGAAACGAGGGTGTCGTTGGGAAGATCGGTTGGGTAAATCGCCCTTGGGCCGACCGGTTTTTTGTGGGGATGACGTGGAGCCAGGAGAAGGATGAGATTCAGACCGCTCCTTCTAACATCGAATGGGTATATGGTGCACGCGAAAACAATGGCAATTCCCTTATCCCATCATTAGAATACTATAAGCGGAATCTGTTTACAGAAGGGCTTACCGTGCGGTTAACCGGAAACTATACATATAGTCAGCGGCACAATGTTGACACGGCTTCTTACCGCTATAACTGGGCAGGCGAAGCTACACCATCGCCAACACAGGGCGAGTCTGCAGGAGTGAACTCTCTCGCTGACTATCGCAATTCCATCTACTCATCTACCTTGAGCATCAACTACCGTATTGATGAAAAGCATAGCGTAGCCATAAACGATGTACATTCGGGCTCGCAACGTAAAGCGGACTCCAACTTGCCGCTCGATGAGATGACGGAGCTCGATCGTATGCGCAGACTTAGTCTGAAAAATGTGCTTGGACTCTCTTATCGCTATAGGCACAGCCGAAACTGGAACTTAAATGTATTCGGTAAAAATTATTACCAGAAAGTAATTGGGCCATTTAATGCTGGAGATGAAGCACATCCCGACTATCAAGAACGTAGTGAAAGTTACAATACCTCTGGCTATGGGGTTGCAGGAACCTATTTCTTGAAAGATTACCAGTTTAAAGCATCGATAGAACGTACCTATCGTTTGCCTACCGATAATGAACTTTTTGGTGACGAGATCGCCGAAGCTGGAAATGCTTCCTTACGCGCCGAGAATTCTATGAACTATAATTTAGGCGCTACGCTAAATAGGGCATTGGCCGATAACAGTACGCTTTATCTTGACCTAAGCGGTTTTTACCGGGATACGAGGGACTTCATCCGCCGGATGGATTTGGCGAGATTTGGTGGGATCATGAATGTGAACCATGGTAAAGTACGGAATGTCGGTGTGGATGTGGAAGCACGCTACTACTACCGCAATAAGTTGATGCTCGGTGGTGTATTCACCTATCAGGATATGCGTAACAAAGAGATGTTGCGCAGTGCGACAGGCACCGCTCTCAGCGGTCAATATAACGACCGTATGCCCAACATCCCTTACTTGTTTGGTAATGCCGATGCCGCATATTACATACATGGCCTCGGAGCTAAAGAGAACGTGCTTAATTTAAACTATACCCTTAACTATGTACATGAGTTTTTCCTAAAATGGGAAAGCGTGGGCGGAACAAAGCTAACCGTTCCAGAGCAATTATCACACGATTTCACGACGACCTACAGTATGCAAAACGGCCGTTACAATTTCACTTTGGAAGCCAAAAATTTTACAAATGCAGAGCTTTACGACAATTTCAGTCTGATGAAACCCGGACGTGCATTTTACGTGAAATTTCGCTACTACCTGCTCAAAAGAAAATAATTAATCACAAAATAAAGAAAAATGAATAATTTAAAGAATAATGCTTGGGTACTAAGCCTTGCCTTATTGGCCACTGTAGGTTGCAGTAAAGATAACGGTACACCTGATACCGGAAACAATGGATCGACAGATCGTTACTTTATATCGGCTCAAACGGACGAAGCTTCATACACCTTTGTGGTGGACGATTTAGAAAAAGATACCATCGTTGATACAAGATCTGCCATCGAATCCACCACCACAGGCAATCGTTTTGTATACAACGGAACGACTGCCGTCATGTCCTTAAATTATCAGCAAGGAAATCCTTCGCCAGGCGTAGTATACCAGCTGAATAATAGCGGTGTTTTGCGTACCAATGGTGATTTCGTCTTGCCTGTTGGGTTCACGACAATCGGTGCCTTTGATAAATACTTGGTTGCATCTCGAAGCGGGCGAACCCTTAACGTGGACGGTGGCACAAAAACAGGGGTGATTTATTACTACATCGACACCGAAAACAGTAACCAGATTATCGAGAAGTCCGTGGTTACGGAAAACTTTATCGGCAACCGGACGGCAGAGCTGACGGGTGTTGTGGATGCTGGAAACAAAGAGTTTCTTGTGGGCGTTATGCTCTCGGCTCCGACGGGGCAAACGGCAAGCGTCGATAGCGTTTATGCAGCAAAGCTGGATGAAAACCTAAATGTCAAAGCTATTTACCGCGACAGCCGTTTGAGCTATTCTACAGGTACTTTCCGCTCGGCACGTTACTCCCACATCGCCAATGACGAAACGGGGAACACCTATGTGTTTTCCGGATCCCATGCAGCGGCCACCACAAAGAAGGCTGGAGCGCTATTGATTTCGAAAGGCTCGGATGCGTTCGATGCAAACTACTACTTCGACATCGAAACCGCTTCGCAAGGCTACCGCTTCAAACGTGTATGGCATGTTGCTGAAGACTATTTCTTATTGGAGATGTACAATGAAGTGGGCGTGGCTGGTGGGCAGCAACCGGCTAGCCAATACGCTATCGTACAGATGAGCACGAAAAAATTTACGTGGATCAGAACAGGTATCCCTGCTGCTAGCGAGATTGATGGTATCGGTTGGCCTTTTACATCGGATGGGAAAGCCTATTTGGGGATCACTGCTAGCAACGCGCAACCAGCGGTCTACGTGATCGACCCTAAGACCGCTACAGCAAAAAAAGGAATTACCGTCACCGGCATGAGCGCCATACAAGGATTGGCACGTCTATCCCCTCAAAGCAATTTGCAGTAAAAGTAATCCGGATTTAAACAGAAACGATAAATTGATATGAATATAAAATATATATACAGCATAGCCTTAGCGCTCACCTGCGGAGTAGCAATAACAGGAAATGCGCAGACGGTTAAAAAATCTACTAAGATTGGCGACGGCGTTTATGAGCTGGTGTTCAACAGCAAAAATAATGCGGTTTATGTGGCTACAACACGCGGAAATGCCGAGAAGCCCACGATCTTCCAGCTCGATCCAAATAGTCTGCAGGTAACAGACAGCATCTCCTTGGAGTCTGGAGCCTTTGGTCTTGGCATTAACGAGAAAACGCAAACGTTGTATGGAACAGGAACACGAGCAGGTGCTGTTATAGCCATAGACATTAAAAGCAAAAAAACACTTGCAACCATTACGAATGGACAAGAAGGTGGCCATACGCGTGAGGTGCTGGTGGACGAAGGTCGTAATATGATCTACGTTTCTGATGTGAAAGCTGGCATTTGGGCTATCAACGGAAAGACCAATACCTTTAGCCATATGCTTTCTGGAGTTGCAGGCGCCACTGGACTCGCGATAGATCCCGGCAAAAATCGTTTGTATGGCATCGTTAAAAATAAAGTGCTACGTTATGATTTGAAGAATGATGCGGTGATCGACAGTTTTGCAACAGGCGGCGAGCGGGCGATTAATCTTGCGCTCGATGTCAAAAGAAACCACCTCTTTGTTGCTCACCAAGGATCGGCTAACGTGACCGTACTGGATGCTAATAGTGGTAAGCTCTTGCAGACAATTCCGGCAGGAGAAGGTGCTCTAGGCATTAGCTACAGTTCCGTTAAAGATCGCGTGTTTGTCGCCAACCGCGGCGCAGGAACGGTAACCGTTATTAACGCTGCTGACTATAGTGTTGTACAGCAAATACAAACGGGATCACTCCCCAATACGGTGGTCGTTGATCCGGCGGGAAATGCTTTTGTAAGCAACAAAGCGAAAGGAGGAGGTCGGCCTAAGAAAGGCGAGACACCAAAGCCATCAAATGATCCGGATGGCGATATTGTGACAAGAATTAGTTTGTAAACTATCCAAAGGGGAGGCATGATCGATCATACCTCCCTTTGTATACATGAGTTAACCCATATGGAAAAAGATATCTTAGCAAGGATGCGGGAAAAAGGGCTGAAAATAAGCCAAAAACGTATTTGGATTGTCGAGGCTGTGTGTGACGCCAAATGTATTCGGGATGTAGGGGCATTTTGGATGCATCTAAGATCCGTTAAGCCTGTCTCTTGGGCAACGACCTACAGTACCCTTCGGGTGCTTAGCGAATATGGCATTATTGAGAAAACAAACTTGGACGGTAAATCCATTGTCTATCGCGTACTGGAATAACGGGTCTTGCCTGCGAAAGCCGCTATGTCGCTTGAAAAATTACATGCCACAAAACAATCCCAGCAAACGGACGTTACTACCCTTAGGTAATAGATTATTATATATGTACAAGATTCTCATTATAGCATGCCTCTTAGGGATGGGGGCGGGTGTTTCGGCACAAGCGTTAAAATCGGTGTCATACAACGATGGAACACAAAAACTACATGGATTGGTAACAGCGACAAAAGGAGCTAGTAGGCCCGGAGTCCTCATTCTACCGGCTTGGAAAGGTATCGATCAGGAGGCCAAGGACGCAGCTATCGCTTTAGAGAAAGAAGGGTATATCGCTTTCATCGCTGATATTTATGGCGAAGGAAATACGCCAAAAGATAACGCTGCCGCAGGAAAGATCGCCGGCAAATACAAAACCGATTACGCAGCTTACCAACATCGGATCCAACTCGCGTTGGAAGAGCTGAAGAAGGCTGGTGCAGATGCCGATAACCTTGCTGTGATCGGTTATTGTTTTGGTGGAACGGGCGCATTGGAAGCTGCACGTGGAAATTTTCCTGTCAAAGGTGTGGTGTCTATCCATGGTGGATTGGCTAAAGATCAAGCGAGACCCAATACACCTATAAGAGCAAAAATATTGGTGGAAAACCCTGCGGAAGATAAAGGGGTAACGCCGGCTATTTTGGAAGCGCTAACAACCGAACTGAAGGAAGGGAAAGCAGATTGGCAGCTCATCACCTATGCCAACTCCGGGCATACGTTTACTGATCCTGCATCACCCGAATACAATAAGTTGATGGCTGACCGTGCTTGGCAACATACCTTGCTATTTTTGGCGGAAATTTTGAAGTAACGCCATATGGTATCGATTGCCGATTTGCGCACGCGATGCTTATAAAAGACAAAGGATGGTGTGCCTGGCGGCCACCATCCCAAGACATAAACTAACTAAACTAAGAGTCTTGCGCAGTGTCGGTACCAACTAGTCGGTTAACACGTTCACTTTAGGCATGATAAATTGTGTATTTTCTTTCTCTCCCTTCGGTAAGCCAAAGTAGAAATACAATGTTCTTGATATCGTTCTGTTCAGTGCCGTCAATTCGCCCGCAGGGCCGTTTACGGCTGCTTTGCTATTGATTCCCATCGCTAGCTTAGTGCCTATCGGCGGTATGGCATCTAAGAATGAAATATTGCCCGTCGGTAGCGCAGGGTATCCTTTAGGCCCAGATATTCCATAAAAGTCAAATAGGCGAACAAACAGATCCTCTTGCGCGGTCGCTACTAGAAATTTTCCCTGTGTAGTATTGAACTGCATCCAGCTGACATCGGAAAAATAACCTTTAAATTCTGGAAAGGTCCATGGGCCAATTCCTGCTTTGGAATCGTTGTACATATTTTCCCAAGTGTTGCGCGTAACACCTTGCAATCTATTTTTCCACACGCGGTATGGTCCATTGCCGAGCCATTTCACGCTGATCGCATAGTTCTCCGGAAAATCGAAGCTTACACCAGCAAAAGGCACATTGCCCTTACTTTGATAGGCATACTCCAGCTGTAGCCATCCGTCGGGGTGCATTGTCCAGCGGACAGAATCTAGGCTTCCCTCGTAGAAGAATGCTATGCCTCTTTTATTGCCATCACTATACAGCTTGGATGACTTTAAAGTGGCTGACCCATCCACCAGCACGGGGCCGTTTTGAAAGGATAGCTTCATGCTGTAATCATTGGCCAACTCGGCTAAAAGACCGGTTTTTTTAGAAATAAATGCGCTGATGCCATTTGCTTTTAGCATGTAATTTGCCGAATCCTCTTGCAAATCTACTGTTGTTGCGGTTTGTAAAGGTAGTACATCTGCGAGAATGCTTGCGTTTGATTTAATCCGCCAAGACCAAGTATAGATGTCTTCCCCATGTTGATCAATCGCTGTTAGCAACAGGGCGTCATAGTTTTTCCAATCTTGGGGTAGGTTTAGATGGAGCTGACCTTTCGCTGTTGGTGCGATATCCGGACTAATTATCACTTGGCTTTGCGCGCTGTCGATACCTGCGAAGTTGGCATAAGGACGTTGGTAATTGACCAGTTTGTAGGTAAATTGACAAGCCTGTAGATTGGTGTGGTGATACCGGTTCTCTAAAGGAATACGGCCGTCAAAATCTGGCGCTAAACTTTTCATCTTGATATGTACAGGCGAAAATATCTCGCGAATGGCAAAGAAACTACCTTCTTTCTCTCGGTGTGGCCCTAGAATTCCATCCGGAGCGTTTACTTTGTTCACATCGATGGTATTGTTGAAGTCCGTCCGTACTATACCTTCATCTGCAAAGTCCCAAATAAAGCCACCAGCGCCCAGCTTGGCATTCCAGTGCAGTTCCCAAATATCTGCTAAACCTGCGGCTGCGCCCCCATCATCCTGCGCATGCAGAAATTCCGTAGGCATATAAATATTAGGTCCTTCTAGGATTTTTTTTGTCGAATAGTAATCTTCATAGTGGTTACAGTCGATACCATTGATTTCATTGCCTGGGCGGTGGTGTGCATGGATAACTGTCCGATCCGATAGATCGTATTTGCGGTACTCATCCACCAATTCTTTATTATGCCCACCTTCGTTGCCGTTGCTCCAAAGGATAATGGACGGATGGTTGACGTCACGAATAACCATCTCTTTTACCAATTTTTTCCCTACGGATGTTCCATAGGCTTTTTGCCAACCCGCCAACTCATCTAAAACATAAAGACCTAGTGAATCACAGATTTCTAGAAACGACTGATCCGGCGGATAATGTGAACAGCGGACAGCGTTCATGTTCATTTCCTTGATCAGCTTTACATCTTGCAGGTCTAACTTTCTGTTCACCGATCGACCTGTCTCGGGCCACCACACGTGCCTATTTACGCCTTTCATTTTAACTTTGGCACCGTTGACGTAAATGCCATCTTCTTTTCGCACCTCTATGGTTCTGAATCCAAAGCGCTCGTGGTGTAGGTAGGGAGAGGTAGACTTGCTGCGGAGCGTAAACTGCGCCTCATACCGGTCTGGCGTTTCTGCAGTCCACAGCTGTGGTTGATCGACCTGCAGCTCCATAGATTTTACCGTGTCGCCCGCCGCCACGGATACTGTTTTTGTCGCTACGGTCTTGCCCGTTTTGTCTTTCAAATCAACATGTAGCGTGCCCGGCTGACTTATTCCCGATAGGTAAACCTGGCTGCGGAAGCTGCCGTTGGCTTTCGCGTCTATAGCTGTCCAGCTGATGTGCGCCGTTGGTGTGGCCTCCAAGTAAACAGGTCTATAAATACCGCCCAAGATCCAATAGTCTGCCAAACGCTCAGCATTGTTCACTGTTTTGTCATCCGACATTTTGGATACCGTTACTTCCAATTGGTTATCCTTGCCTACAAGAATCTTATCGCTGATATCGTAACTGAATCGGTAGAAAGATCCCTGATGCTTTTCGCCGGCCAATTGCCCATTGATCTTTACCTCCGTATCAGTCATCGAGCCCTCAAATACAATCGCTATTCGCTTTCCTTTCCAGCTCTTAGGAACCTGAAAGCTGTGGCGGTAGATGCCTTTTTCATCATGAAATTGAAAGTTTTTTCCATAGGTAACATAGTCCCTCCCGTAGTTGTAGGCGCCAAATCCCTGCAGCTCCCAATGGGAGGGAACGGCAATCTTATCCCATTTACCTGCTTTTCTGCCGCCGGTAACCCAAAAATCCCATTCCACGGTATGTTCATTGTCCGTCCCGGAAAGATATTGGACCTGTTTGCTAACTTGTGCTAGGCTAGGGCTGACGTATCCTCCTAAAAAGATGATAAGCAGGCATAGACGATATAGATTCATAGGTTTTGAGGTATCGATTTATAAGTTTGCTAAACTACACATTCGCAGGATAAGCCGCATCCTGACGTATCCTGTGGATATGTTATCCCCTTGTAGCATGCTGTTTCCATCAAACGGAAGCGCGAAGTACCGTGTAAAAGGGGACTTCTAGTCTAGTTTTTAGATTATTCATAATACAGGCCGCCGCATATTCTCCCATCAGTTTGAAATCTGTGGATAGCGTAGTGATACCATTTAAGATAAATTTCTTTAAAGGCGTCTCATTATACGATATAATGCCCACATCTTCGCCGATGGCCAAGTTCTTGGCGCTGATTTTGTCGAGCAGATAGACAAGATCATCTTCGGCAAGGTTAATGTAGCAGGTTCCTTTTTTGATATGCTCGCGTCCAGCATGGTCAACCAAAAGGTGCTCAAAGGCATACTCTTGGCAAAACTTGTAGAATCCCTTGATGATGGCTTTGGGATAGTCGCTATGGTCGGGGAAAACGAGTTTCAGCAGGTTGTATTTAGAAAGGGGCTCTCGGATGCTCTCCAAGGCTTCGTATATATCCCGTTCATAGTTTTCGCATACCACCGGAAAATCACCGTTCAACCCTTCCACTTCACGTCCCAGCAAGAGCAGCTTATCGGTGGGGATGCTGGAGAGCACTTCCGCCGCCTTATCCTTCCCTTCCTTGAAGTAAGGAAACACCACGTAGTGATCGTAGGGCTGTGCTAGTCCCTGCAATAGGTTACGCAGATGCGTAATGTCGCTATTGTAAACAAAGAGATCCAACGATGCCTGATCGCCCAGCTCACTGGCGAGGGCATCATAAACAATTTTTTTGTGGGCACTCAATTTGTTGAGAAAGACAGCGATGCGCAGCCGAAAGACCTGCTCCTTAGCAACAAAGTAACCCTTCCCAGGAGAAGACGCTATAATTTCCTCGAGTCGTAATTTTCGATACCCTTTTTCTACGGTATCGCGAGCAATTTGCAGATGATAACTGAGGTCGTTAATGGAGGGCAAGGCCTCTCCGACCTGCACAATTTTATTTTTGATCGCTTCCACAATCGCATCCGCAAGTTGAACGTACTTGGGTGTAGACGAGAAGTCATTTATTTTTATCGATTTGATCAAATCAAAACTGTTGGTCGCACGTGTGCTTGACGTAAAAACTAAAGTTTCCATACAATTGCAAATAGGTTTAACGAAGGTAATTTGACTAGCTTCCTCATTTGGGGCTGACCCCGATGTCTAACACGATAGGAAAGACAGCTTTTCAAAGCTAGTGTCTGTGTTGCTAAACTGTCCCATAAAATCAGTTCATTCATCCCCTAAAATTGAATCATGTTGCCTCTGGATATAGAAAAACGCATTTTTGGTCGCTAAAACCCGATCTTTCGATCTTTTTGTCTACATTTAGCACGATCAATTTCTGCGTACATGCTAACCGGGGAAAACAGACTACGAAATTTCTACTTGATGTTGACTTGCTGCTTGCTGCTGCTGTACCCAGCTGTCGGTCAGGCACAGTTTCTACGGCTGAAATTCGACCATATCACTTCCGAGAACGGTTTGCCCCATAGTACGATACATGGCATAGCAAAAGATAAGTATGGCTTTATGTGGTTTGGGAGCTGGTCAGGTCTTTGTCGATACGATGGTTACCGTATTCGCGTGTATCGATACGAACCTTCCAACCCTAAAAGTATCGTCAATAACCGTATTCATAATGTTTTGAAAGACAGTAAAGGGGATATATGGATATCGACCTTTGACGAAAATTTTGTCTGTCGATACAATTATGAGACAGACGATTTTGATCGAATTGCCAATAAGGCCATACCTCGGGAAATAGCTGGCAAAATCAATAGACGTGACCATCGATTGCAAGTTAGCTACACCTACAACAATAGCCGCTGGTTCTTGGACAATGACAAAACGACCTTGGTGGAAGAGCATGTATTAACAGCTAAACAAAAGGTGTACACGGTGGACTCCGAAAATCCATGGTCTATCAATGACGCCTACGTTAGTGATCTTTTTTTGGATGACGAACATGTTCTTTGGTTAGGGACGTACAGTAATGGAATAAATCGGAGCTATTTGGATGCGACACCATTCCACTACATGTACCATCATCCAGAACGTAAAAACTCCCTATTGGAAAATACCATTCGAGCCATTGGCGAGGATAATAAGGGCAACCTTTGGGTTGGAACCCGAAGTAAAGGGATTAGTGTGCTCGCCAAAGACGGAACCTACAGACATTTTCAGCACGATGCAAGCAATCTACACAGCATAAAAAGCAATTATGTTAAGCGGATATTCTGCGATTCTAAGGGCTTGGTTTGGATCGGTACGCAGAAAGGGCTCGATCGGTATGATCCAAAGACCGACCAGATCAACCGGATCGATATTCCATCGCTTGACAACATCGCCGTGTTCTCTTTTGTAGAAGATCGATTGGGTGATGTATGGCTGGGCACATGGAATGGCATTTTCAGATACGACAGAGCGAGGGATACGATGGTACATTTTCCGGTGCAGGGTCTACTTCCGCATGAACATGTTTGGTATCTTTATGAAGATAGTAAAGAACAGCTTTGGGCGGGAACGGAAGGTGGAGGTATCGCCATTTTAAAGAAAGACGCTAACGGATTGACGCTGCTTAAACAGCTGCAGCAGGGCACAGGAGCTTCGTCGCTTAGCGATAGCCGAATTTACAATATTTTTGAGGACAGTGACCATCGCGTGTGGATTGGAACAGGGAATGGCTTAGATTATTACGATCCAGAAACCGGATACATCAAGCATCTCTCGCAACAGACTGACCTTTGGCCTAAAGGTACCATTGCGGGTATCACCGAGGATGACAAAGGTTTTGTGTGGCTCAGCCATAAACAGGGGATCTCCAGAGTAGATCGCAAAACCTTTGCTATTCGTACTTTTTCAAAACAGGATGGATTGCAAAGCAATGAATTTGCTGAAGGGGCGATCCATAAAAGCAAGTTTGCGAATAGGCTTTATTTTGGAGGCAACAAAGGGGTAAGTTATTTCTCTCCCGATAGTATTCGTACCAATAACAATCCTCCGAAAGTGCTGCTCACCGAGTTGCGAATCCTAAACCAGCCTGTGGAAGTAAATCAGCGGGTGAATGACCGTGTGGTGCTTACTAAACCGCTCTACTTGAGTTCTTCACTAGACCTTCGACATGAAGATAAAAGCATCAGTTTGGAATTTGCAGCCTTACACTATGCAAACCCGGCAGGAAACAAATATGCGTACATGTTGGAAGGCTTTGACAAGGACTGGATATATACTGATGCGAGTAAACGTGTTGCAACCTATTCTAACCTTAATGCCGGGGATTATGTCTTTAAGGTGAAGGCCTCCAACAGCGATGGCATATGGATGGAATCGCCCACTACGCTAGCTATTGCTGTAGCACCGCCTATATGGGCAAGTAAAGCTGCCTATGTGGTGTATGCCCTTGTTTTCATGCTGCTGCTTTATCTTTTTTACTACGCGATCCGTCGGTATACTAAATTGAAGTCAAAGCTCGCCTATGAGGCGATATTGCATGAGAAAGAGCGTGAACTGCACGAAAGTAAGGTTCAGTTTTTTACCAATATTTCCCACGAGATAAAAACGCCGCTTTCGCTTATTCTTTCACCGATAGAACAGCTGAAAGGTTGGGGCAAAGAAAATGGTCAAGTACAAGAGCAATTGCAGACGATGGAAAATAATGGAAATCGCTTGCTAAAAACCGTCAATCAACTGTTGGATATCCGGCGGTTTGAGACGGGGCACGAGCGTTTACACCTCGAGCTGGCTGATGTCACGCTATTGGTTGAGCATGTTGTCAACTCTTTCGCACAAGAGGCCAAGCAGAAGAAAGTTCGACTGAAGTTGTCCTGTGAAGGGGATATTCCTCTGCTATCGATCGATGCAGATAAGCTCGAAAAAGTATGCTACAACTTGTTGTCCAATGCGTTAAAATTCACGCCGGCAGGAGGAATGATTAAGGTGCGTGTGCGCCAGATCGAGGAACAGCTTGTTATTGCATTTATCGATAACGGCGCTGGCATATCTGCCGAGGATATGGATCGTATCTTCAAACCTTTTCTGCAAGGGAAATCCGCCGTGGCTGGTGGCTCCGGTTTGGGACTTACCTATAGCAAATCTTTGGTAGAAATGCATGGTGGGAGGTTGACCGTGGAAAGTAGGCCGTACACGGAGCGTTATAAGCTAACGGTATTTCGCTTGTTTTTACCGCTTGGAGATGGCGTGTTAGCTATTGACCGCGTAGGACAAGAAGAAAGCGATGCGCCACATTTTTCTGTGGAGCAAACAACAGCAAAGCCTGTTGACGGGGACGCCACACGTACAGTATTACCCCGTCGATGCACACTTTTGCTGGTGGAAGACAATGAGGAAATGCGCAGGTACTTGGCCAATTTCTTCCGGCAAGACTATCACATCTTGGAAGCGGCGAATGGTCAGGATGGTTTACTGATCGCAAGAAAACAGATGCCCGATTTAATTATCAGCGACGTGATGATGCCTAAGGTTGATGGAATCTCGTTTACGCGACAGGTAAAAGCAGATATCTTGATGTGCCATATTCCGATTATACTGTTAACCGCTCGCACGCTTGTAGAATTTGAAATAGAAGGACTGGAAACGGGAGCCGATGACTATATGGTGAAACCTTTCCATCTTCCTGTACTGGCGCTAAAGGTACGGAACCAGCTGTTGGCGCTGTTTCGCATGCAGGATAAGTTTAAGCAGCAAATCGCCCTCGAGCCTTCGCCGATCGATATGCCTTCACCAGACGAGGCCTTGCTACAAAAGATATTGGCTTATGTGGAAGAGAACCTGTCGGACTCCAATTTAAAGATAGACAGCGTTTGCCAATCCATAGGGTTGAGCCGTGCCCAGCTATATCGTAAAATGAAAGCCTTAACAGGATATAGCATGGCCGATTTAATAAAGGAGGTGCGCCTCAAGCGGGCGCAACAGCTGTTGCGGGAAAAGAAATTCAATGTGAGTGAGGTTGCCTACATGGTCGGATTCAGTGATCCGGAATATTTTAGGAAAAATTTTAAGGCCAAATTTGGCTTTCCACCTAGCGAGTACGCTCGACGATGACGACGCAGGATGGTGCAGGTTGCCCATCCTAAAATAATCAGCTATACTTGTCCTGCGCTGTGATACCAAATAAAGCTATTCCAGAAATTGGAATATAATGGAGGGATGAAACCTAGAATTTCTATACCTACGTCCTGTCAATCAGCCTATTGTTCTGCTATTTTGGAGTTTTTTCATATTAGGTTAGTCAAGATTCAGCCCCTCATGTTTATGAAGGGCTGTTTTTGTTATTCGAGGTAGCGAAAGTTTTTGACATGTTTATTTTGAATAGGCTCTTCTTCGACGTTGCTTAGACGTACATTTTTCAATGACACATCGGTTACCGGTAAATCTGCATTTCCGCTTATTTTAGCAATGAATTTTGCCTTGCTAGCTTGAATATCTGCTAAATTGATATTTTGAATGGGCGTCAACTTTTTTAAGCGTGTGGGAACGAGTGTGCGCCATTGGTACAATACGTCGGTATCGATGCCCAATATTCCGTCCTGTAGGTTGTGCGCCTGAATATTGGAGAAATAGACCCCTTTGACATATCCGCCCATACGTTCATTGGTTTTTATAAAAACAAGATGCATGAGTTTCGCCTCTGGGGTGACTTGGCAGTCCGTTACGTATACATTTTCTATTCCACCAGAGAGCTCGCTGCCTATGGCAACCAATTGATGGCCGGCACGTACCTCGCACTGTCGGATGACTATATTTTTAGAAGGTATTTTTAAACGCCATCCCTCCGGGTTTCTTCCCGATTTTATAGCGATGGCATCATCGCCTTGATCGAAAATGCAATTCTCCACCAAGATGTTTTGACTCATTTCCGGATCGATGCCATCATTGTTGTGCCCATGTGCATAGACGTCGATGTGACGGACAACGATGTCTTTCGACAAATAGAGATGTACCGTCCAAAATGGGCTGTTGCGAATCTTGATGCCTTCGATCAGCACATGCTCGCAGCGATTGAACTGTATAAACTGCGGACGTAGGTTGGAGGTGTCGTTCACCATATTGCGCTGCGCAACGGGAAGCTCGTCCTGCGCCCAATTGTATAAGCGTTTAATACTTTCCATGTGTGCTTGCGGTCTAGGGAACCACTTTTTCCAGGTATCCATCTCTGCACGGAGTTCCCCTTCGCCGCTAATGGCGACATTTTTTGCTTCAAAGGCGTAAATCAATGGCGAGTAGTTATAGCATTCCAACCCTTCCCAGCTGCTCCATACTGCCGGCAAATAATCCTCCGGTAGACCGGAAAAAAGTAGTGTCGCTCCTTTGGCGAGATGAAGATTGACGTTGCTTTTTAAATGTATGCGCTTGGTGATCCATGTCCCCGCCGGAACCAGCACTGTCCCACCCTGTTTATTGGCTGCGGTAATCGCCTGCGCAATAGCCTCGGATATCCGTTCTTTATTACCTTCCACGGCCCCGAAATCGATAATATTGAATCGTGGTGCCTGATCGAAATTCGGAATGCTGATTTCGGGCATCTGAAAAGGAGCATCGACCTTGATGCGTTCCTGTTTTAGACTTTGTTCTTGCGCTTGCACTGATCTGCTGAGTGAGCTCATGCATAAGATAATGACAAATATTCTGATGTATGACATGGTAAATGGTTTATACGGTGCTTCAATCGCTCGAAGCGATAGCTTCGAACAGAAGCTAAAATAAGGATTAAAGTGGCCCTCCGCGAATCTCCCGATACAGGATGGTGCAGGTAGGAATGTAGTCGATCTTAACAAAAGCAAAACAAGAACCTATCAGAGCTCATCACGAAGTTTTTACAAACGCATTAAAATCGCTTGGCGAAGCGGATAGATGCCCAAAAACTAGAATGTGCTAGTGACTACAGGACACTACAGGTTGCCTTTAATTGACTTACTTGATAGCTTAGCAAGCATGTAACATCCATTTAGCTCTTGTGCTAACCTAAGGGCTAGAATAAACCAACATGTTGTCTTGTACACCATCAATTAAAGGAATAATGAAAAAAAGTAAAATCGCTATATTAACTTCAATGTTGCTATGTATCTGTTTTTACGGACACGTCAAAGCTCAGGATCTATTTCCAGACGGAACTGTGGTCTCGCCTTGGTTCAAAAATGCGGAGACCACCACGCTGCAGGCTTTAGGAAAGTCTTACCGGATCACCGATTTTGACATTGTGCAAGATAGTACCATCCTGCAAACCGAGAAAATCCAAGCCGTGATTGATAAGGCCTATCAAGCTGGTGGTGGCGTTGTGGTTATCCCGCGCGGTACTTTCCTTAGTGGATCTCTATTTTTTAAGGCGAAGACACATTTGCACCTCGAAGAAGGTGCGGTGTTAAAGGGTAGTGATGATATTGCTGATTTTGCGCTACAACTAACACGGATGGAAGGACAAACGCTAAAATATTTTTCGGCCTTGGTCAATGCCGATAAGGTGGACGGATTTACCGTGTCCGGAAAAGGAACCTTGGATGGGAATGGGCTACGCTATTGGAAGGCTTTTTGGCTACGCCGAGCATTTAATCCAAACTGCACCAATATGGATGAAATGCGGCCGCGAGTACTGTATGTTTCCAATAGCAAAAACGTGCAGATATCGGGTATACATATGAAAAATTCACCATTTTGGACCTCGCACTATTATAAGGTAGAGAATCTGAAGCTGTTGAACTTACGGATTACCGCGCCGGAAAAGCCGGTGAAAGCGCCTAGCTCGGATGCCATAGATCTTGATGTCTGCAAGAATGTATTGATCAAAAATTGTTACCTTTCGGTAAACGACGATGCCATAGCACTTAAAGGAGGCAAAGGGCCGCGTGCGGATAAAGATCCCAATAACGGTGCAAATTCCAATATCATCATCGAAGATTGCGCATTCGGCTTTTGTCATAGTGCGTTGACCTGCGGCAGTGAATCCATCCACAGCTATAATGTTATCTTCCGAAATAACACCTTGGACAAAGCCAAGAAATTATTGCAGCTAAAAATGCGGCCGGACACCCCGCAGGAGTATGCGCATATCTTGATTGAAAATATAACCGGCAACGCCAACAGCCTGCTGTTTGTTAAGCCTTGGACGCAGTTTTTTGATCTGAAAGGCGAGAAAGACATCAAGTTGTCGTATGCACGACATATTACCTTGAAGAATATCACCTTGGATTGCGATATCCTATTCGACGTTGACAAGTCTGATCAATATAAGCTCTCCAACTTTACATTTGATAACATGACCGTAAATGCATCCAAACGCGCTCAAATACAGCAGGAATACATCGCAGATTTCCAGTTGAACAAGGTGCAAGTGAATGGTAAAGCCGTTGTAAAAAAATAATACTGACGATGAAAACAAACGTTTGCCTCCTGACCTTCGCGCGTCATAACGCTTTTTCGGCCATCCTGTTTTTCTCGCTCCTTATGCTGGCATGGACGGCACAGGCACAACGGCAGGTCGAGTTTCTTGATCGTGGATTGATCGCCTTAAAAACCTCAGAGACATCCAGCTTTCTAAGCTGGCGCCTATTGGCGAGCGATGATTATGAAACAGCATTTGTCCTGTATAGGCAGTATCCGGGCGAGCCCATGGTGAAACTCGCCGACAAACCTCTGCTTCAAGGAACAAATTTTCAGGACAGCGGCGTGGATCACAAGAAAGATGTTCAGTACACGCTGATGAAACTGATAAAAGGTAAGGAGATCCTGTTGGCGACAGTGAAGATGCAAGCCAAGGATCCCATTCAACCATATTTGGAGATTCCTTTGCACACACCTAGTGGCTACACGCCTGGCGACGCTTCTGTTGCTGATCTGGATGGCGATGGTGCTTATGAAATTGTGATTCACCAAACGGGTAGGGCACATGACAATGCCCATAACGGGATTACCGATGAGCCGATCTTTCAGGCGTACAAATTAGACGGTACCATGCTTTGGGAAATTAATTTGGGTAAAAATGTTCGAGAGGGCGCACACTACACACAGTTTATGCTCTACGATTTAGATGGAGATGGCCGTGCAGAGCTGGTTTGTAAAACGGCAGATGGTACAAAGGATGGGATGGGCAATGTGATAGGTGACGCAAAGGCTGACTGGCGTGATACTGTCGCGCGGTCGCGAACATTCGGCCGAATACTGGAGGGGCCCGAGTTTTTAACGGTCTTCGACGGCTTGACTGGTGCAGCAATCAGCACCGTAGATTACCTACCCATGCGGGGTGATCTGCGCAGCTGGGGTGATACCAACGCCAACCGTTCAGACCGTTTTTTGGCAGCCGTTGCCTATTTGGACGGAAAACATCCATCCGTGATCATGACACGTGGCTATTACGAACGGACCGCCCTTGCTGCTTGGGATTTTAAAGATAAAAAACTGCAGTTACGATGGGTGTTTGATACCGAGAAGAGGCAACATCCTTACTCAGGCCAAGGCTACCATAATCTCTCGGTTGCTGACGTGGATCAGGATGGGAAAGACGAGATAATTTTTGGTGCCATAACTATCGACGATGACGGTACCGGACTATACAGCACTGGACTGGGGCATGGCGATGCGCTGCACGTTTCGGACCTAGATCCCGACAGGCCCGGACTTGAGGTGTTTGGAATCCATGAGCTTAAAGGTGGTCGCAAAGGTATTGGGGCAGCCTTGCGCGACGCCCGAACGGGAGATATTCTTTTTAAGGGAGCGATCGATCAAGATGTACCTCGCGGTGTTGCTGCGAATATAGACCCCGAGCATAAAGGGGCGTATATGTGGTGGTTGGGATCTAAATCGTTGTATGACATGAAAGGCAATGAAGTTGGCTCTGCACCCAGATCAGCAAACTTCTTGATCTGGTGGGACGCTGACCTTAGCCGAGAACTGTTGAATAGCAACTATATAGAAAAGTATAAAGAAGGTGTTATTTTTCGAGCGGAAGGTGCTTCGTCCATCAACGGTACAAAAAGTACACCCAATTTGAGTGCCGATATACTGGGCGATTGGCGCGAAGAACTTATTCTCCGAGCCGATGACAATCAGTCGTTGCGTATTTACAGCACGACAATCCCGACAGAACACAGGCTTTATACGTTGATGCACGATCCCCAATACCGATTAAGTATCGCTTGGCAAAATGTTGCTTACAACCAGCCACCACATACGGGCTACTACCTCGGGACGGGCATGGATAAACCATCGCCTCCGCAAGTCGACATCGTACATCCTGAGCGAGCGTCACAAACCAAAGTTGCAAAACCGTTGTTCCGCGATCCGGTGGAAGATGGTGCCGCCGATCCAGTCGTGATTTGGCATGCTAAGAAGAAAAAATGGTTTATGCTGTACACCAATCGACGAGCAAAGTCGGAGGGACTGTCTGCCGTAACTTGGGTGCACGGCACCTCCATTGCTGTGGCTAGCTCGGCCGATGGGGTGAACTGGAACTATGAAGGTCATGCGGCCTTCGATGCGCCACATAGCACGCCAACACTGTGGGCACCGGACGTGTTTTTCCACAAAGGTCTTTATCATATGTACTTGACAATAGTGCCCGGGGTATTTGAAGATTGGCAGCATCCGCGAAGTATAGCGCATTTTACGAGCAAAGACCTCATGCGTTGGTCTTACCAGTCTACCTTAGCCCTGTCTTCCGATAAAGTAATCGATGCCTGTGTCTTGGCATTGCCCAGCGGCGGATTTCGATTGTGGTATAACAATGAGAAAGATGGGAAATCGGTGTATTATGCCGATAGCAAAGATCTATTTCACTGGGAAGATAAAGGAAAAGCACTGGCTACACGTGGCGAAGGGCCCAAAGTTTTTGCTTGGAAAGGAAAATATTGGATGATCGTGGACACATGGAAAGGCTTGGCGGTCTATCACTCTGCAGATCTGTTGAATTGGACGAAGCAACCGGAGCTAATTTTGGCAACAGCGGGAAAAGGGCAGGATGATCAAGTTATCGGCGGGCATGCTGATGTGGTGGTCGAGAAGGATAGGGCCTATATCTATTATTTTACCCATCCCGGCAGAACACCGGAAAATCAGGGAAAAGACACCTACGAACAACGTCGAAGCAGTATTCAAATGGCGGAATTGAAATGGGATGGAAGCCTGCTTTCCTGTGACCGTGATGCGGTTCTTTATGCCGATATGGATAGGAACTGATAGAGAACGTATATGTAATGAACAAACAATGAGAAAAGTAATAGTGACAATAGTACTTGCCGTAATCATGCTATCGTTTACGGTGCAGCGCAAGCCAACGATCTATTTAATTGGCGACTCGACGGTTCGTAACAATAACGAACAGTATTGGGGATGGGGAAGCCTATTGCCCGAATTTTTGGATACCACACGTATCGCCGTGGCCAATCATGCCATGGCCGGAAGAAGTACACGTACGTTCCAAAAAGAAGGCCGTTGGGATCGTGTAGATGCTTTGTTGATGCCTGGCGACTATCTGTTCATCCAATTTGGGCATAATGAAGGTAGCGCCCCCGATACCACTAAACAAGGTTATCGAGGCGTTCTTCGCGGCATAGGAAAGGATTCCTTGCTGTTGGATTGGGGAGATGGTAAGCAGGAAGTGGTACGAACATATGGAGAGAACCTGCGCCGCTTTGTAAGGGCTGCGAAAAAGAAAGGTGTGATTCCGGTTGTCTTGTCCATGATCCCTCGTAATCAATGGGACGAGGCGGGACATGTGAAGAGAGCAAATAAAGATTTTGGACTTTGGGCCAAGCAAATTGCGGAAGAGGAGCAGGTCGCTTTCGTCGACCTCAACGAGATTACCGCGCTCAAGTACGAGCAAATAGGTGCAGATCTCGTTAAGAAAAAATACTTCCCCGGCGACCATACACATACAAATCATGATGGCGCCATGGAAAATGCTTCCTCCGTTATAGCGGGACTACAAACCTTAAAACATCCGTTGACTCAGTATATTAAATAATGAATATAAAAAGAAATCTGATGACCAAGATGCTGGTCGCCCTATGCTTGATCATAACTTGTGCATTCAGTATCAAGCGAGATCGACCTACCTTGTTTGTAATTGGTGATTCTACCGTGAAAAACGGTAGGGGTGATGGCAGCAACGGACAATGGGGCTGGGGTAGCTTTATTGCCGAACACCTTGATACCTCGTCCATTCGTGTTGAAAACCGGGCCTTGGGTGGAACGAGTAGCAGAACGTTTTACAATAATCCAAAACTTTGGCAACAGGTATTAGATCAGGTTAAGCCGGGCGATTACGTAATCATGCAGTTTGGGCATAACGACTCTAGTCCCATTGTAGATACATTGCGCGCCAGGGGTACAATTAAGGGAAATGGAGATACCTACCAAGAGGTCAATAATCCCTTGTTAAAGCAAAAGGAAATGGTCTACAGCTATGGTTTCTACTTACGAAGGTTTGTGAAAAATGTGCAAGACAAGGGCGCTAAAGCCATCATTTGCTCTCCAATACCACGGAATGCTTGGGAAGGTGATCAGGTTCGTCGATCTGATTATGCTACTTGGGCGCAGGAGGCTGCCGTGCAGTCATCTGCATTTTTCATTCCCCTACAGGATTTGGTAATCGCCCAATATGAAAAAGAAGGGAGAGCGCTGGTCGCTGAAAAGTACTTTGGCGCCAAAGATGCAACGCACACGATCAAGGCGGGTGCCGAACGCAATGCTAGTTTAATCGCAAATTATCTAAACGAAAATAAAAATATTGGGCTAGGTAAATTTTTAAAAAAATAGCTTCAAGGAAGGCCATCGATGCACGCGTGAGTTCTTGTTTAAAGTGCGGGTAGACAGGCTAGAGGCGGCATTACAGGATGCTACAGGTTGCCTATGTGCATATGATGTGGTATTATCGTAACGGTGACTTATCCAGTAAACCTAAAGGAGCTCGCGCCTTAGCTAAAGGACGGGCGGTTATTCTAAAAGAAGCAATGATCTAAAATAATATGAAGAGAGGAAGATTACTGTCATTTGGTTTGATGTTATTTATTGCGGCATTATCGGCAGCATGCGCTGCGCAAGTGCAGCAAAAGAAGGACAAGGCTACAACGAGCAAACAGCAAGTGTTAGACGTTTTGCGCTCTACAAACGCTTATTTCATGGCAAAGTGGCCGGATACAGGGAAGCCTATCTACACGACGCGTTGGCGCCCTAGCAATATATGGACAAGAGCCGTTTATTACGAAGGCCTTATGGCTCTGTATAGTATTGACCGCGACAAACGTTATTACGACTATGCGGTAGATTGGGGCACCAAACATCAATGGGGCTTGCGGAATGGGCTTGAAACTCGTAATGCAGATGATCAAGCTTGTGGACAGATTTATCTTGATCTCTATGAATTGGATAGGCAAGAGGAAAGAGTTCTTGGAATTAAAAAGAATATAGACTTTGTAATGGATTCGGGTAAAGTTGATGATTGGACCTGGATCGATGCCATTCAAATGGCCATGCCAGTTTTCGCGAAGCTAGGAGTGATGTTTGATGATCCACGCTATTTTGATTACATGTACCGTATGTACAGCTATGCTAAAAATGAAGAAGGTGGCGGGTTGTACAATGCGAAGGACAAACTATGGTGGCGCGATCGCGACTTTGTACCGCCTTACCAGGAGCCTAATGGCGAAGACTGTTATTGGTCGCGCGGTAATGGTTGGGTCGTTGCAGCCTTGGTTCGTGTGCTTTCGCTTATCCCAGAAGACGAGAAGCACCGGGCGCTATACTTACAAGATTATAAAGACCTGATGGAAGGCGTACTAAAAACGCAGCGGCAGGATGGTTTTTGGAATGTAAGTCTGCATGATCCGACCAATTTCGGTGGGCGCGAAGTATCAGGTACTGCACTTTTTGTGTACGGCATGGCTTGGGGCATCAATCAAGGAATTTTAGACGCATCGGTCTATCGCCCAGCCTTAGAAAAGGCTTGGCAGGCGATGCTGAATGAAGCAGTGCACCCTTCGGGTTTCTTGGGCTATGTGCAAGGAACAGGTAAAGAACCGAAGGATGGGCAGCCGCTAGGCTTTGCTACGGTGCCCGATTTTGAGGACTATGGTTTGGGATGTTTTCTGCTTGCTGGAACCGAGTTGTACAAATTATTGGAAGATAAGCCTCACTAAGCTCATGTCAGCTATGTCAAAATATCTGATTGTCCTATTACTCTGCGCAGAAGCTTTGTTAGCCGACGCACAGGGACATGCTACCTACAGTTTCAATGCGGCGTGGCGCCTACATATTGGCGATCTGCCGGCAGCATCTACGACAGATTTCGACGATACCGATTGGAAAGTGGTAACCTTGCCGCATGCTTGGAACGAAGAGGAGGCATTCGCAAAGCCCATCCATGAGCATAGTACTGCCGTAGTGTGGTATCGTAAGAAATTTACTTTGCCCAAAGAGCTGCGTAAGGACAAGGTGTTTTTAGAGTTTGAAGGCGTTAGGCATGGGGCAGAGTTTTTCCTCAATGGTCATTTTATCGGACGACATGAAAATGGGGTGATGGCCTTTGGGCTAGATATTTCTGCGCACCTGCGCAAAGATGCTGAAAATGTGCTGGCCGTGCGCACCGATAACAGCTGGAACTATCGGGAAAAGGTAAGCAATAGTACCTACCAATGGAATGATAAAAACTTCAACGCAAACTATGGAGGCATCCCCAAAAACGTATGGATACATGTTAAGGAAGCGCTTTATCAAACATTACCGCTGTATTCCAATTTGGGAACGCAAGGGGTCTATGTATATGGTAACCATATCAATATTCAAAAGAAAACCCTTGATCTCCATGTGGAGTCTGAGCTGCGTAACGAGACCTCCGAAAAGAAGGTAGGCGAGCTGTTGGTTGAAGTATTTGATGCAGACAATCGTCTGGTCAAGACATTCTCTTCTGGGTTTGACCTAGCGGCAGGCGCCACAAAGGTCGTTAAGGCCACCGATAGATTAGGTGATGTGCACTTTTGGAACTGGGGATATGGCTACCTATACACTGTTCGATCCACGCTCAAGCAGGCTGGAAAGACCGTTGATGTGGTCGATACTAAGACGGGCTTTCGCAAAACTGCCTTTCAGCAAGGCATGGTTTATTTAAACGACCAAGTCTTAATGATGAAGGGGTATGCACAGCGCACCAGCAACGAATGGCCTGCAGTAGGGTTGGCTGTTGCCCCTTGGCTCAGTGATTTTAGCAATAAGCTGATGGTGGAAAGCAATGCGAACTTGGTACGCTGGATGCACGTAACACCGTGGCGGCAAGATGTAGAATCTTGCGATAGGGTTGGACTCCTGCAAATGTTGCCTGCCGGCGATGCCGAGAAAGATGTCGAAGGGCGACGATGGGAGCTGCGTAAGGAACTTATACGCGACGCCATTATCTATTACCGTAACAGCCCCAGTGTGCTGTTTTACGAAAGCGGTAATGAATCGATCTCCGAAACCCATATGGCCGAGATGAAGCAGATCCGTGATCAATACGACCCGCAGGGAGGAAGAGCAATTGGCTCGCGTGAGATGTTGGATAGCAAGCTGGCCGAATATGGCGGCGAAATGCTCTATATCAATAAAAGCGCGAAACACCCTATGATAGCCACGGAGTATATGCGCGACGAAGGCTTACGTAAATATTGGGACGAGCATAGCTATCCTTTTCATAAAGAAGGAGAGGGCCCCCTCTACAAGGGAAATGATGCGAGCGATTATAACAGAAACCAAGATCAACACGCCGTGGAAACGGTACGCCGCTGGTGGGAATATTGGCGCGTTAGGCCCGGGACAGGCCGCCGGGTAAGTTCCGGTGGGCTGAATATCATATTCTCTGATTCCAACACCCATTACCGTGGACAGGAAAACTACCGCCGAAGTGGCGAGGTAGATGCCATGCGCCTGCCAAAGGACGGCTTTTACGCACATCAGGTGATGTGGGATGGTTGGGTGGATCCCGATCCTAAAGGACTGCACATCGTGGGGCACTGGAATTATCCCGTTGGCACAAAAAAAGATGTACAGGTGATCAGTGCCGGCGAACGGGTGGAACTTCTTGTCAATGGTGTGCGGCAAGCCGAAGGGGTGCGTTCGGCACAGTTCCTTTTTGTTTTTCCTGCAATCGACTTTGTGGAGGGAGAGTTGAAAGCACGTTCTTTTGACGCAACAGGGAGACTACTGAATGAACGGATATTACGTACGGCAGGGGAACCATATCAACTAAAATTACATTATCGGCATGGTGAAAATGGACTCTATGCGGATGGGAACGATATGGTGATTGTTGACGTAGAGGTACTGGATAAGGAAGGTCGTCGTTGCCCTACTGCGACGAACATGGTTGATTTTTCTTTCGATGGACCTATGGATTGGCGGGGCGGTATTGCACAAGGACCTAATAACTATATCCTCGCGCAATCTATTCCTGTAGAATGTGGTGTGAATAGGGTGCTGCTACGGACGAAATACGGAGTTGCGGGAGCGGTTAAGCTGAAAGCGCAAGCAAACGGATTGATCCCTGATCAAGTGCAATGGTCCGTATCACCTGTGGAGGAGCAGGAGGGACTGTTCTTGAAGTCTTCCAAAATAGGATTGCCATCCAACCTTGATCGAGGTAAAGGGCTTCATGAACCTAAGTTGAAGTTAACACGCGAGACACGCGCTATCGCAAAGATTCAAGCGGGTGCCAACGCCGATAGGGCCGCGGCTTCCTGCGATGATAATGAGCTGTCGGATTGGGTGAACGACGGGAAATTGGAAACCGCCTGGATCGAATATCAGTTGGAAAAGATAGGTGATATCGACGAGATCGATTTAAAATTGAATAATTTTAGATCGCGATCCTATCCTTTACAGGTATTTGTAGACGATAAATTGGTGTTTGATGGCGATACGGAGACAACTTTGGGTTACTGCACGTTATCATTTCCTACAGTGCGAGGCCGACGCGTTAAAATACAGCTTAAGGGAGGTTCCTATGTCGCCGCTGAAAACAAACATGCCGAAGTAGGGGGAAAGAAACTGGACGATGGTGTTGCGCGTAACGATGCAGATGCGAAGGGTACATTAAGTATAATAGAGATAGATATTCATAAAAAAATATAAGAATGCAGAAAATTGCTTTTAAGATGAAATTGAAGCCGGGAATGCGCGCGGAATATGAAAAACGACATGCAGCTATCTGGCCAGAACTGGTGTTGCTTCTCAAGGAAAATGGTATCGCCGATTACACGATTTTTTTTGACGAAGAATCCAATTCCTTATTCGCCGTGCAGCGTCTTAGCGGCAGCTCTTCACAAGATCTTGGAAAGACAGAAGTGGTGCAGCGCTGGTGGAAATATATGGCGGATATAATGGAAACCCATGCTGATTTTTCCCCAGTATCAACTCCCCTTCCTTCGGTATTCCATTTAGATTAACGCATGATGAAAAGAAGATGGTTAACGCTGCTATGTTGTGGGTTGTTGGTGAATACCACATTTGCACAGGAAGGATGGCCCTCCATCACCAAAGAAATGAAACCATGGACCCGCTGGTGGTGGATGGGGTCGGCTGTGGATAAAACCAACATAGCACGTGAACTACAGCTCTTTGATGAGGTCGGCTTTGGAGGAGTCGAGGTAACTCCTATTTATGGCGCAAAGGGTTACGAAGCTCGGTACATCCCTTATTTATCCAACTCTTGGATGGACATGCTGGAATTTACCACCGAAAAAGCAGCTGATCTAGGCCTTGGCGTCGATATGAACCTAGGTACAGGATGGCCATTCGGTGGCCCTCAGGTCACCGATCAAGATGCCGCCAGCAAATTCTTCTTGGATGAAGTGCTGTTGAAGACAGGTGAAACTTTAAACTTCCCGTTGGGGCCACAAGAAAAGAAGGAAACTTTCGCAAAACTGCAGGCGCTCCGCGCTTTCAAGGCAAATGGCGAAGAGATCAATTTAGACCAGCTCATCGGAAAAACAACGGGACAATGGTCTGCGCCGGAAGACCTGCGTATGATGGCACTCTTTTCTGGGCGCACCAAGCAGCGGGTGAAACGCGCTGCACCGGGTGGTGAAGGTTTTACACTCGATCATCTCGGGGCGACATCCGTGGAGCATTATTTGACATCCTTTACGCAGGCTTTTCAAGCAAGGGAAATTCCTATACGCTCTTTTTTTAACGATAGTTACGAGGTGTATGGGGCAAATTGGACCGATAGTTTTCTGGATGAATTTCGGAAGCGAAAAAATTATAGACTGGAAGATCATCTCCTTGATTTTTCCGGAAAGGGAAACGATAAAGATCGGGAAGCACGGGTGAAATCGGATTACCGTGACGTAGTAAGCGAGATTCTTCGTACTAATTTTTTGATTCCTTTTACGTCTTTTTCACAGGAGCGAGGAGCATTGTCTCGCAATCAAGCACACGGATCGCCAGGAAACCTCATTGATCTGTACGCTAGCACGGATATTGCTGAATGTGAAACCTTCGGTTCCAGTTTTTTCAATATTCC
This sequence comes from Sphingobacterium bambusae, assembly GCF_033955345.1. Lineage (NCBI taxonomy): Bacteria > Pseudomonadati > Bacteroidota > Sphingobacteriia > Sphingobacteriales > Sphingobacteriaceae > Sphingobacterium > Sphingobacterium bambusae. The sequence continues at coordinate 2,059,389 of NZ_CP138332.1, read as the reverse complement.
ACGACTGCGTCGAGATTCAGCAGATATCCGCAATGTCGACCCTGACCCTATGATGTTCAAGTTTGCCTCTTCGGCGACGAATACCCATGGCAAAAAATATACCTCCTCGGAAACATTTACTTGGCTTACTGAGCATTTTAGAACGTCGTTGTCGCAGGCTAAGCCTGAGATTGAACAGCTGTTTTTGGCGGGGGTGAACCATGTTTTCTACCACGGCACCACTTATTCGCCTGCCGATATACCATTCCCAGGCTGGCTATTTTATGCGTCAGTAAATTTTACGAGTAACAACCCGCTGTGGACGCATATGTCAGGGCTCAATCAGTACGTGACGCGGGTGCAGTCCATCCTACAATCTACACAAGCGGATAACGAACTCTTGATCTACTGGCCAATTTATGACATATGGCACGATACCGAAGCGCCATTTAAGACGCTTAGCGTGCATCACGTCGACCATTGGCTGCATCCAACGGATTTTTATAAACAAAGTATGGGGCTGCAACAATCGGGATACTGTTTTGATTTTGTGTCAGACGCTATTCTAGAACAAGCAAGAATGGATCACAGACAATTGTTTACCGCAAAGAATGCACGTCCTTACAAGGCTATCGTAGTTCCAAAAAGTCAATATTTTTCGGAAAATACCTTCGCTAAATTGCTTGAACTCGCCGAAGAAGGAGCCACGCTTATATTTCAAGGCTTGCCGGAGGATGTCCCCGGCTTGCATAATGTAGCTCAGCGACAGAAACAATTGCACGATCTCCGTGCGCGCTTAAAATTTTCGGAGGAAGGAGAGAACCAGTATACCGCTTATGGTAAAGGCAAAATATACCTGACGGAAGATGTCCAATCGGCACTCGAAACGGAGCATATTTTTCCGGAGCGGTTGGTGCGTTCGAAGTTGAAATTTAGTCGCCGAGTAGGCAACGAGAAGACGTATTACTATTTTGTTAACCACAGTGGGGAAACAATTGATGATGTTTTCCGCCTAAATGCTGTTGGTAGCAACTATACCTTGCTGGATCCTCAGACCGGCAAAATAGCTGTGCTACCCAATGCGGGAGGCCAAGTCCGTTTACAAATCCCATCTGGGTATGCATGGATTGTTGCCGTATCCGATGATTCCACGCAAGCAGCTGCTTACCGGTACGTCGACAAGATGGAGGAACTACCACTGTTTAACCAACCGTGGAAAGTAAGTTTCCTAAGTGGTGGTCCGGTGTTACCCAAATCTCGCACATTGAAAAAACTCGCTTTTTGGACGACATGGAATGATCAGGATGCCAATCGGTTTTCGGGCATCGCTCAATACGAAACCACGGTAAAATTGCGTAAGCGACCGGATAAATCGTATCTACTGACGCTTGGCGAGGTAGGCGAAAGTGCACGGGTGTTTGTGAACAATAAAGAAGCGGGAATATTATGGGCGCATCCGTTTCAACTGGAGATTGGATCGCTTCTACAGGAGGGGGATAACATCATTCGAGTAGAGGTTGCAAATCTCATGTCCAACCGCGTGCGTGATTTAGATAAGCGTAAGGTGTCTTGGCGAAATTATCACGAAATAAACTTTGTCAATATCGACTACAAGAACTTCGATGCAAGTGGTTGGAAAATAATGGATAGTGGCCTGAAGGGACCGGTGAAGCTATTTGCGTATTGATGCGTCCCAGCAGGTCATTTTAAGCTGGTCAAAAAACTTGGAAGACAGGAATTGCATTTGTATGCAAAAAACCGTTTCTTTAGCACATCACGTAGATGAAGCAACCATGAACAATCAGGAATTCATTCATAGCATTCAGATTAGCGACTTCTCCTCAACGCCGAAGTATCTTCAATTGGCTGATGCGGTCATCGATGGCGTCAAGCGTAGTCATCTTCGGCAAGGCGACATTCTGCCCTCAATCAATGAGCTCAGCGTGCATCTGGATATCTCACGTGATACTGTTGAAAAAGGGTACAAACATCTGAAAAGTTTGGATATTATCTCTTCCACGCCAGGAAAAGGATACTTCGTTGCGAAGTCCGATGTGGTGAACAAACAGAAAATAGCACTCTTCCTCAATAAACTCAGTGCCCATAAGAAGATTGTTTACGACGCCTTGGCACGCGAACTTGGAGAAGAGGCTTCGCTGGATCTTTTCGTTTACAACAGTGATATATCGCATCTGCGCACTCTTTTGCTTAATCTGACGAAACAATACGATCGATATGTCATTTTCCCACATTTCAAGGAAGGACGTGACCAAGCTCCAGAGGTACTTTCCTTAATACCTATGGATAAATTGCTCGTACTCGGCAAGATGGTGGATGGCTTTGGGAGCCATATTGATGCGGTGTACGAAAATTATGAAAAAGATATCTATGAGGCGCTGGAGAAAGCGCTGGAGCCTTTGTCCCGATATAGAGCGCTCAAATTAATATTTCCCGATAATAGCGATTATCCAAAAGCGATTATTAAAGGTTTTTATAAATTTTGCCAGCAATATGCTTTTGATCATACACTCGTTGGCAGCCTCGCCAAAGAACCGATAAAGAAGGGCGAATGTTATATCAATCTTGCGGAAGATGATTTGGTACTCATCCTTGAAAAGTCTATTGCTAAAAATTATCAAGTAGGGAAGGATATTGGTATCATCTCTTACAACGAGACCCCTTTGAAAAAATTTATCTTAAACGGTATCACCACCATCTCGACGGATTTTGAGCTGATGGGAAAGTATGCTGCTCAAATTATTAAATCAAAGGAAACCAAACAGCTTGAGGTCCCTTTTTATATCAATATTCGCCCCTCCATTTGACGCGGGGAATTTCAGGCTTAAATCCCCGTATTTGTATTATTTTTTTGCGGTAAATACTTGTTTTTGCCTTGAATAATCCTATTGACTTTCCTGTACGCAGGATACGGCAGGTTGCTGCACTTATCCGCTTTGCATACCTTGCCCTTATAGTTTTTTGAGGGAGGTATTTTGAGAAAGACTTGCTAGGGAAGAAAGATAAACCGCCAACACCCGCCATTTTATCGTTATTAAGGTTTACTTCGATATGAAATGAATCGTATCGTCGAAATTTAGGAATGTGCTGCATATCAAAATTCGCATAAACTGTTGTGTGTCGAATAGTTCGGGTTTCTTTATTTTATTTCTTCTTTGTGAGATTTTATTTAAGTCCTTGCTCAAAACCATATAGGTGTTTAGGGATTTTTACAAAACAAAATGCAGATGAAAAAAATGATGGATGTAGGCCGGATGCTGACCTTTCGAAAGCAGCTTTTCCTCGTGTGCCTAACTTTAATGTTTGCGCTCTCCACCCGAGCGCAAGGTTTGGTGTCGGGTACCGTAAAAGATGCTGAAGGAAGTGCGCTACCCGGCGTGACCGTAAAGCTGAAAGGCACAGCGGTGGCTACGACAACGGATGCCAACGGTGCTTTTCAGATCAGCGCTCCCGGAGAGGGAACCTTGGTCTTCACGATGTTAGGTTTCACCGCGCAGGAACAGCGAATTGCTAATCGGAACAAAATCGCGATCCTGTTGGCGGCGGAAAGTGAAGTGGTGGAGGAAGTGGTCGTCGTTGGATATAATGTTGTTAAAAAATCAGATTTGACAGGATCGGTTACTACCGTCAGTAGTGAAGAGATTACGGCCATGCCGGTAAACAATTCGTTGCAGGCGTTGCAAGGTCGTGCTGCAGGTGTAGATGTTACATCCAATGAACGACCTGGCGAGGTAGGGTCTGTCCGTGTGCGCGGCGAGCGATCCATCTTGGCTAGTAATTCGCCGCTATATGTGGTTGATGGTGTACCCCTAAATTCTGGCGGCATCGAGTTCTTAAATCCAAAGGATATCGAAACCATGGATATCTTAAAAGATGCTTCCGCTACGGCGATCTACGGCTCTAGAGGTGCAAATGGCGTTATCATCATCACTACAAAACGAGGGAAGACCGGACATATGACGCTGGATTATTCTGGGACATCAACCATAGAAAACTTGCACGATTTGACGGAGATGATGAATTCGGCACAATACATCGATTTCCGACGTGACGCGTTTCGCAGGATCGATCAGTACCCCGATCAACCCGATCAGGCGAGCGATGAAACCATCTTCGGACAGGATCCCATTGCTTGGGCAAACGTCTTAAAGGGTTGGCAAAATGGTACTTGGGATGGAAGCCTTGTGCCAACGACTGATTGGACGGGCTACGTAACTAAAACCGGTGTCACTCATGACCATATTTTGTCATCTAGCGGTGGTACCGAGAAAGTGCAGGCTTACGGATCTTTTGGATATCTTAAGCAGGATGGAACACAGCTCGGACAGGACTATCAGCGCTACTCAGGCAAACTTAGCATAGATATTAAACCTAAAGACTGGTTTCGCATGGGGGCTGTATTGAACAGTACCTATGGTGACCAAAATTATGGCTATGCGACAACCAATGCCACAGGGCCAGGCAACCTGTACTTCGCTGCCCGAGCCATGCTACCTTATGCTGTGCCGTTTGATGCTAATGGTGAGCGTATCAACTTGCCCGGTGGAGATGTGAACATCCAAAATCCTATCCTAGAAACAAACTTCAATGTGAATGAAAGACTGGTATTTCGCAATTTCGGAAGTATATATGCAGAAGTTGAGCCGGTTAAAGGACTCCGCTATAAAGTAAACTTTGGTCCTGACTATTATAGCAACCGCAATGGCCGCTGGATGGATGAGCAATCCGTTAACAGAGGAGCGGGGGAGCCGGGCTCTACGAATTATGCGCAGCTTAACCAAGACATGCGATTTTCATGGACATTGGATAACTTATTGTACTACAACAAGACTTTTGCGAGCGCGCATAACGTGGGTGCTACATTCCTACAGACTGCTACCGTCAATCGAACGGAATCATCTAGTATGACGGCCGTCAATTTACCTTGGAACTACCAAAAATGGTATCAGTTGAACTCGGTCGATGCGCTACAAGGCTTCTCCTCCAACCTTATCGAACAGCAGTTGACTTCTTATATGGTTAGGTTGAATTATGATTTCAATGGTAAATATCTCTTTACGGGGTCCATGCGTTGGGATGGTTCTTCCGTTTTGGCGAAAGGATACCAATGGGATACGTTTCCTTCCTTAGCAGTTGCCTGGCGATTGGATAAAGAAAAGTTTTTGGAGAATAGTACTTGGATTAATCAGTTAAAAGCCCGGATTGGGTATGGGGTGACTGGAAATTCAGCGGTCGATCCTTACATGACATTGGGGATGCTCCAGATTCTTTATTACACTTGGGGAGATTTGGTAGAGCCGGGCTATGTGCCTTCCGATCCCTCCACTAGAGATCCCTTGCCCATGCCCAACAAAGAATTAGGTTGGGAGAAAACGTCGCAAATCAATTATGGAGTAGATTTCGCATTGTTTAAGAATCGCGTCAGTGGATCGCTGGACTTCTACACTTCAACAACAAAAGACCTCTTGTTGCCACGCAACATACCGACCATCTTGGGTTATACCACTACTTGGGACAATGTAGGACAGACCTCCAACAAGGGAATAGATATTACGGTAAATACCGTGAATGTAGAGACTACCGATTTTTCGTGGAATTCAACGGTTAGTTTCACCTACAGTGAAAACCGTCTGGAAGAACTTGCACAGGGTAAATTTGATGACCCTTCAAATGCACGTTTTATCGGCAAACGGATGGGCGCGTATTTTGACTTTGTTAAAGTAGGTATTTGGCAAGATACACCGGAAGATTTGGCCGAAATGGCTCGCTTTGCCGAGAATGGAAGTGTTTTTAGGCCAGGGGATATCCGTGTTAAAGATGCTAACGGCGACTACTTTATCGATGCCAATGATCGCGAAATTGTTGGCTACAGCACCCCAACATGGAATTTTGGTTTCGCCAATACCTTTGCATATCGAAATATTGATTTGACATTTTTTATCTACGGCCGTGGCGGATTTATGGTGAGGGGTGGAGCCGAAGCGTTGCAAGGACGATTTGCACAGCGAGAGGTGAATTACTGGACGCCGAGCAATCCGACGAATGAATATCCGGCTCCAAATTATAACAATGCCGGTGGCGACCCTTACATGCGCTCCATGGATTATCAGGATGGTACCTTTATTAAATTAAGAAATGTGTCCTTAGGCTACACCTTACCTACGAACCTGACGGAGCGTCTTAAGCTCTCTCGTCTACGGATATACGCGCAAGCGATGAACCCCGGGTTGCTATATTCCAAGGTTGATTGGATAGATCCAGACCTTGGGGGCTCGACTTTTAACAGAGGCGTTGTGTTTGGATTAAATGTTGGTTTTTAAATCTTTAGCGATGAAATTAGTAAACAAGAGAATTATCTATATGGTACTGGCGGCTATCAGTTTCACTTTATCCCAAGGGTGCCAAAAGAGCTTCTTGGATGAGGAACTTCTGACAGCAAGGAATACAGCTGATTATGAAACGACTGAAGGCTTGGACGGTCTCATAACGGGCATCTATCAAACATTAAAGTTTCATTTTAATTACGAGTGGGCTTATGCTACAACAAATTATGGGACGGATGAATTTTGGATCGGTGGCGACCGCACGAAAGAAATGTGGGGGTCTTACGGCTCTACATTGAATAGTTTCACCGCTGAGGCAACCGATGTGTGGGATAATATGTATGTGCCGATCAATTCTGCCAATATCGCTCTAGCGAATATCCCGACATTCTACACCAATGAGGGAACGAAAGACACCCGATTAGGCGAAGCCCATTTTATTCGTGGTTTTAACTACTTTAAATTGGTTAAACAGTATGGTGCCGTACCGATCCAACTGGAACCGGCCTTTACGGTGCAATTGGAGTTTCAGCGAAGCAGCCCGAAGGAAGTTTATGAACAGGTGATCGCTGACCTTAGCCAAGCGTTCTCGCTCCTTCCCGAAACGCCAGCGCAGCGAGGTCGATTGACCAAGTGGGCAGCGGCACATTTCTTGGCAAAAGCATATCTATATCGGGCCAGTGAACTTTACGCGGATTGGAATGGCGATACCCGAGATGCCGACTTGGAACAGGCTATACGCTATGGTCGTATGGTCATCGAGGAAAGCCCACATCACCTAGCAGATAATTTCCGTGATCTTTGGAACTTTACCACACCCGATGGCCCCAATGAAAGCCTTCCGGAAATCATTTTGGCAGCACAGTTTTCGGATAATGTTGCTACCGCCGGTCGCTATGGGAACCAATTGCACTTACATTTTCCATCTGTTTACCAAAATTTAGCAGGTATGCAACGTGATATCCCCGGCGGTCGCGAGTTTCAGCGACTTCGTACCTCCGATTACGCTGTGGATGTGTACGATAGGGTGAACGACTCCCGTTTTTGGAAGACATTTAAAACCGAGTATTTATGTAACCGACCAGCAGCAGCGCCCACTTGGGATGCGACAACCGCTCCTTCGCCCGAATTAGTGAATACAGCGAAATTTAAGGGAGGTGAAGTTTCTATAAAATATATCGTTAATGATGCGGGTGATAGCCGATATACGGCAGAAAATATCCGACGTCGTGCGCCCCATATGTTTGTGCGCTACTTTAGCGGAAATGCCCAAAGCTACAAAGGTAATCATGGCAATTACGAAGCAAGTCGCTACCTGACCATGTCGAAGTTTGCGGATGGTTCGCGTAATGGGGTGGCGAATCAATTTGGAAATCGCGATGGCATTTTGGCACGTGTCGCGGAAACCTACCTTATCGTGGCTGAGGCTTTAGGCCGACAGGGCAATTATGAGGCGGCAATACCTTATATTAACGCGGTACGTGCACGTGCAGCATATAAGGATGGCGAAGTGCGATCGGCTTATGTGGATGGCGGGATCGCTTATAAAAATAACGAAGTGGTGCCGCCAACGGCCTTCGTGTCTTTTTCGGAAAGCAATACTTATTATGAGTCCAACAACATGGCGGAGACGACAGCCGCCACAGCAACGGCGATGACCCTCGGCAGTGCAACCGATATTTTTAATGCGACCGACCAATTCTACGACGTTTTGGCTGCAGGATCGAACCAAGAGAAATTTTTGGCCTTTATCCTGAATGAACGCTCCCGCGAATTAATGGGTGAACTGATGCGTTGGGAAGATTTATCGCGAACAAAAACACTGGTTAAACGCGCCCAGATTTTTAGCAACGAAGCCAATCCGCTGGAAAACAAGCATTACCTAAGACCCATTCCGCAAGGCTTTTTAGATGCTATCCAAACGGAAGGTCGGCCGTTGAATAGTGCAGAAAAACAAGCGATGCAAAATCCGGGTTATTAGTCCGCTATGTCAACAATTTTGAAACAGGTTACTTGCGGGTAGCCTGTTTTTCATGATACGTTGCCGAAGTCTGCTGTAATTTCAGGATAGCGCAGGATACACATAACAGCTCTTTTTGATATCTTGTTGTTGTAAACCTATAATGCTAAAGTAAACGAGTACATGTAAACCGCTATGATAAAGAAATTGATCGGCAGTATCCTCTTAAATGTAAGCCTCCTTTGCGCTATGGCGCAAGATGCACATTGGACTATGGCTTCCCAACCGCTTGCTGAAATTAAAACATTGAAGAAACAGATTGTTGCTCCCCAGTTCCGTAAAAAAGATTACCTGATTTCGACCTTTGGCGCAAAGGGAGATGGATCGTCCATAAACACGGAAGCTTTTCGGAAAGCTATCGACCAATGCAATAAAGACGGTGGCGGCCGCGTGGTCGTGCCTAAAGGCACTTTCTTGACAGGAGCAATCTACTTGAAAAGTAATGTTAATTTGTATGTTAGCGAAGGAGCAACAATTTTATTTAGCCGCGATAGCTCCGATTATCCTATGGTGTTTACCCGTTGGGAAGGTATGGAATGTATGAATTTTTCACCTTTCATCTACGCCTATGAGGAAGAGAATATAGCGATTACCGGAAAAGGCATTTTGGATGGAAACGCTAATAACGATCATTGGTGGTATTGGTGTGGAGCACGTCAATATGGGTGGCAGGAGAATAGACCCGGCGAGCAAAAGCCTGCCCGAGCAATCTTGCATCAGCAGATGGCGGAAGAGCTTGACCCTAGGCAGCGAATATATGGCGATGGACATTTCCTGCGACCCAACTTTGTGCAGCCTTACCATTGTAAAAATGTGTGGATCGCCGATGTGAAAATGATCAATTCGCCGATGTGGAACCTTAACCCAGTCTTGTGTGAGAATGTGCTTATAGAACGTGTGAAAATTGTAAGCCATGGTCCTAATAATGACGGGTGCGACCCGGAAGCCTGCAAAAATGTATGGATTAAAGATTGTTATTTTGATACCGGAGATGATTGTATTGCAATCAAATCAGGACGCGATGAAGATGGCCGGAATATTGGTCGTCCAGCCGAAAACCACATCATCGAAAACTGTATGATGAAAGATGGGCATGGAGGTGTCGTGATCGGAAGTGAGATCGCTGGCGGCGCAAGGAATATTTACGCGCTAAACAACGTGATGGATAGTCCAAATCTGGACAGAGCACTGCGCATAAAGACAAGCTCTAGCCGCGGAGGCGTCATCGAGAATGTCTTTTTCTATAATACCGAAGTAGGGCAATATAAGGAAGCCGCCGTGCGGTTCAATATGTTCTATGAAAAGCCGGGCAAGCATATTCCGACGATCCGCAATGTATGGGTGGAAAACTTGAACGTAAAGGGTGGCGGTAAGTATGCGGTATTGTCCAATGCCTACGAGTCTTCGCCAGTAACGAATTTTACGATGATAAATTGCCGTATTGATGGTGTTCAAGAGCCCTATAAAGTAGATCACCTCGAGCAGGTAACGCTCAAAAATGTAGTTATCAACGGGAAAGCGATTACTTCATTTGATTGATGATCGGTAAAACCTCTGTGTTGGCGAGCGCCCCTAGACCAAGTACGGTCATGCTAGAGTACGCTTACCTATTTATCGATAGACAACGTTCAAATAGATGCGATGAAAAAGAATATCATCTTTGGGCTTTTACTGCTGCTTTGTCCCTTCTGTTGGGCGCAACAGCCTTCTAACATAAATCGTAAGGCTGTCGTGCAACGGCACAATATTGTCAATAATAGCATGGATACGCTGGCTTCTTTGACCGTTGGTAATGGTGCTTTTGCCTACACGGTCGATGCCACTGGTATGCAATCTTTTCCGGTGTACTATCGCAATGGCGTTCCCTTGGGCACACAATCTGAATGGGGATGGAATAGTTTTCCAAACACAAGCGGCTTTAACTTCGAGGAAACGCTGAAGACCTACGACTTTAACGCAGAAGGCCGACAGGCAAAATATAGCGTACAGCACAAAGAAAGTGATCGACATCGGGAGGCGACGGAATATTACCGTGTTAATCCACATCGTTTGCAACTTGGAAATGTAGGCTTGGAGATCAAACGTAGAAACGGAGAAACGGCCAAGGTAGGCGATATACGAGGAATTGAACAAAGCATTGACTTATGGACGGGGATAATACATAGTGTATTTCAGGTGGAAGGACAGCCTGTGGAGGTGTGGACTGTTGCTGGGCAGAGTTCCGATCGACTGGCGGTAAAAGTTTCTTCATCTTTAATTGCCGAGGGACGAATCAAGGTTTTCCTGCGATATCCTTATCCAACGGGGAAATTTTTGGATGAAGCCGTATATTATGAAGAAGAATCGAAACATCATTCCGCCTTGTTAGTGCAAAATAGCACGATGGCATTGATTGAACATATCCTGTCGGGGATCACTTATTTTACTCGGTTTCAATCCACAGCAGGGCACTATGCACACAAGGGAAAACACCATTTCGTGTTTACACCGAATACACAATCAGATACTTTTGAGTTGATATGTTCTTTTGCTGCTAAAAATGAATTCGATGAAAGCAAGCTAAGTTATAAACAGACGGAAAAAGAGAGTACCGCTTCTTGGGCTGCCTACTGGAAAAGCGGTGCTGCGGTAGACTTTGCAGGTAGTACCGATCCACGTGCACAGGAGTTGGAGCGGCGCGTGGTACTGTCGCAATACCTTACCAAGGTGCAGTGTGCGGGAAGCAATCCTCCCCAGGAAACGGGATTGACCTTTAACAGTTGGTATGGCAAGCCGCACACCGAGATGCATTGGTGGCACGGCGTGCACTATGCGCTATGGGGACGTCCGGAAATCATGGAGAAAACCTTGGCGTATTACTTTCGAACCTTCGATAAGGCAAAGCTATTGGCAGAGCGCCAAGGATATCAAGGCGTGCGCTGGATAAAAATGTCCGATCATGCGGGTAACGAAAGTCCTTCTTCCGTTGCGGCATTCCTTATTTGGCAACAGCCTCACATCATTTATATGAGCGAGTTGGCCTATCGACATCATGCTGATACATCTATTTTGCAACTATATAAGGAACTAGTGTTTGCTACGGCAGATTTTATGGCCGACTATGCCTATTATGACAACAAAAAGGACCGGTACAATTTGGGGCTGGGTGTTATTCCGGCACAAGAGGTGTTTAAGGCGGCAGAAACGAAAAATCCGACATATGAGCTAGCCTATTGGGACTGGGCTTTACGCACCGCGCTCCGGTGGAAAGAACGCTTGGGCGAGGCTCCTGTTCAAAAATGGAAGGAGGTAATCGATAAATTGGCTCCTTTACCAGTTCAAGACAATGTGTATTTGGCTACGGAAACCGCTACGGATAGTTATACCTTTCCGAAATGGATGACAGACCATCCTGCAGTCTTAGGAGCGTTGGGGATGGTACCCAATTCGACCAAGCTGGACACAGCCATTATGAAAAATACATGGGATACCGTATGGTCAAAATGGCATTGGAAAGATACCTGGGGATGGGATTTCCCGATGACGGCCATGAATGCCGCACGCCTAGATTTACCTCAAAAAGCGTTGGATGCTCTTTTTATGGATATTCAAACAAACACGTATCTGAAAAATGGGCACAATTATCAGGATGACCGATTGCGAATCTACTTGCCCGGTAACGGCGGTCTACTTACGGCTGTTGCCATGATGTTGGAAGGTTGGGACGACTCGGCCGGAGAGTTTCCCGGCTTTCCAAAGGATGGTACTTGGAAAATTAGCAAAGAAGGCTTCAAGAAAATGCCTTGATAATCAGTGTTATCATCGGCCTTGAAGCCATATTCGACTATTTTGAACCAAAATTAGACATCGAATTCTACCCCCCTCTCTATATTTGCTGTTGTGATAATGACGTGCCAAGGCCGTCAAGCTAAAATATAAACCAAGAAGTTAGCACAAAACGTTTACTGCATTTGGCCTTTGCCAGATAGAATTGTACAAGGGGATCCTTCGATGCCTAACGTATCATGCTAATGACCATTTTAAACAAACAAAAAACAGCAGTATGAACCAAAATTAAACACAAAAAAAGAGAAGGAAGAGATCTATCGACAGCCTAATTATGCAATTGCTACGGGATAGATGAAATGTTAACCAAGAATCAACAACCAACAAACTATGCTAAAAATTATTACAAAATCAACTTTCAAAGCATTTCTAATGCTTTTCTGTGTGATGCTATCGGCTTTGCCGGGCTTCGCGCAGCAAGCCTCCATCAGTGGACAGGTGAAGGACGTGACAAATGGCAGCGCACTGGGCGGCGTGACCGTCGTGGTTAAAGGGGGAACGGCAAGTACACAGACTGCTGCAGACGGAAAATTTACGCTCAACGTAAACCGTGGTGCCGTATTACTGTTTACCTATGTAGGCTATGCGGAGCAGGAAATCACCGTGGGTCAGACAAATAATCTCGATGTATTACTTAGCCCTAGCGACAATATGCTGGAGGAGCTCGTGGTAGTGGGATATGGCTCGCAAAAGCGTTCCGATATTACAGGTTCCGTTGCTTCGGTGCCTAAAGAGCGTTTGTCTCGTTTGCCAGTGACAAACGTGATGCAGGCGATTCAGGGATCAGTATCCAACGTAAATATTTCCCAAGCGTCTTCAGTACCAGGCGACGCACCCTCGACATTAGTTAGAGGACAAAATTCGATGAGCGGCGGCAGCGGTCCGTATATCGTGGTCGATGGGATTCCATTAACGCGAACGGATGGATCCATCAACGATATCAATCCCAACGATATTGAATCGGTAGAAGTATTGAAAGATCCATCTGCAGTGGCAATTTACGGGGTAAATGGATCTAATGGGGTTATTTTGATCACAACAAAGCGTGGAACGACGGGTAAACCTACGATTCGCTATAGCGGTTATGGTGGTGTGGAAGAAGCTGCGCACATATTGGAGCCGGTTTCCGGAGAGGAATTGCTCAATCGTTATCAGGAATACGCACGGATAAACAATTCGGCGTTGTATAATGGAGGTCCGGTACGCAATCAATTTGAATACGATAATTATATCAACGGAACTACGACAGACTGGTTTGATGCGGTGATGCAGACGGGTGTCATACAGAACCATAACGTAGGCATATCTGGCGGGAGCGAGAACGCACGCTATTTTATATCGACCGATTATCTAAACCAAAAAGGTATTCTAAAAGGCTATAATTATAAACGTTACTCCTTCCGGGCGAATACAGATTTTACAGCCACCAAATACTTATCTGCGGGAACCTCTGCCTTTATTGCTTCGCACAATCGGGATGGCGGCCGTGCCAACTTGATGCAAGCCGCGGCCATGAGCCCATATGCAAAAATGTTCAATGATGACGGTACGCTTACGCAGTTTCCTATGTACTCCGAGCAATTATGGACAAATCCACTGTTGCCGACGACGTTAAACCCAGAGAGAAGAGAGTTTAACGTGACATTGAACGGCTACGTGGAAATGAACTTCGGTCAGATTTGGTCGCCCTTAGCTGGTTTGAAATACAAGTTTAACGGAGGTTATACCTTTGTGCCCAAGCGTACCAACGAATACGAAGGGGAGTCAGTCTATAATTTCGCTGGTTTAGGCAGAATTACCAACAGGGAGTCACAGACGTATACCATTGAAAATATCTTGACCTATACAAAGGACTTTGGCTTGCATCATTTGGACTTTACAGGATTATACGCGTCGAAAAGCAAATATTATCAAGAAGCTATTGCGACAGGCGAAGTCTTTCCGAATGACGCCCTAGGATGGGGAAATTTAGGTAGCGCTTCTACGCAGAAAGTATCTTCTTTTGCTGACTTGTACCGTAGTATTTCACAAATGGGAAGATTAAACTATGTTTATGATAGCCGCTATATGGCTACATTAACGGTTCGCCGTGATGGAGCCTCCGTTTTTGGTAGCAACTATAAATATGGGGCTTTCCCGTCTGCAGCTTTGGCGTGGAATATTCACAACGAATCCTTTATGGCAAACACCAAAAATGTAATTAATAATTTAAAATGGCGTATCTCTTATGGGGTTTCTGGAAACGAAGCAATTACTGTTTATCAGGCTTTAGCTTTGATGGATTCCAATCCATTGGCGATGGGCGGTCTATCTAGTGCGGCAATACGTTTAAGAACACGAATGGGAAATGGCGATCTACGATGGGAAAAGACCGCAGGTTTCAATACCGGTGTTGATTTTGGTCTATGGAATAACCGTTTAACAGGTACCGTTGAATTTTATAAAACGCATACACAAGATATGCTTATGGACCAAAACTTACCGCGTTTAACTGGCTTTGACAAGGTCTGGAGCAATTTAGGGAAACTCGAAAATACGGGTATTGATGTGACCTTGACATCTAAAAATGTTGCTAAAGAGAACTTTACTTGGTCTACGACCGTAGTTTTCGCCCATAACAAAAACAAAATCGTAGATATCTACGGTGACGGTAAAGATGATTTAGGTAACCGTTGGTTTATCGGGCATCCCGTTGGTGTAATCTACGATTACACGAAAGTGGGTATTTGGCAAGAAGCAGAGATCGCCGCTGGAGTCAATAAAGGTTGGGATGAGCAAGCCGAGGCAGGAGCTGTGAAGCTAGCCGACTTAAGTGGCGATGGAATCATCAATAATGATGACCGTAGAATTCTGGGACAAACTGCGCCGAAGTGGACAGGCGGCTTAACGAATACATTTACTTACAAAGATTTTAGCCTAAACGTCTTTATCACGACCACACAGGGAGCGCTACGTAATAATCCACAGATTGGCGGTGCCTCTGATGAAATGGGTCGACGTAGCACACCGGCAGCATTAGGTTATTGGACGCCAGAAAACCAAAGTAATGAATGGCGGTCTTTAAGCAATCGGTCGAATATATACGGATACGGATTTCCATCTAATGCGAGCTTTACCCGTTTAAAGGATGTAACCTTTAGCTATAATCTGCCTAAAACAGTGGCGAGCCGAATCGGTATTGGTGGCATAACGGCCTACGCTAGCGGACGCAATTTATATACATGGACCAATTGGCTAGGCTGGGATCCAGAGGCACGCGATGTTCCGCGTGGGAATAGCGTAGACGGTGTTGGTGATGCATTAAATTATCCAATGGTGCGCACTTATGTTGTTGGTTTAAATCTTACCTTTTAATATACAGTCATGACAATATATAAACACACAAAAATATTCTCTCTTCTTGCGCTGCTAGCCGTTGGAGCAAGTTCGTGCAGCGACAGTTTCTTAGACGAAAAGCCATATTCTAATTACGACGCGGGAGCAAATGATCCATCAACCATTGAAAACCAGTTGATCGGTCTACACTATATATATGCTGAACTTTGGGGATACAGTGGGCAGCAGGGCTTCTTGTCCTGTTGGCAGATCGGTATGGATATTACGAGTGCAGGCTCTACGCAAGGCGTTGAAAATCCGTTTTACCAGTATGCCGATCTGAACTCCGAAAATGCTGGCGTTAGCTACATGTGGAACAAATGTTACCAGCTGATCAATAATGCCAATACCATTATTAAGGCATCGGAAGAAGCGAATCCGAAGGCTGCTGCCGAAGCCCGTTTTTTCCGTGCTTACGCTTACAATACCTTGGTCACGCTTTGGGGGGCAGTTCCGTTGTTGACCGAGTCGATCACTGTGCCGACCTTTAATTACAAGCGCACGGAAGTTGCTACGATTGATGCACTTATCGAACAGGATCTTGATTTCGCCGTGGCTAATTTGCCGGAAGTAGGCAGTGCTACAACCCAAAGCCGTATCAATAAAGACATGGCTCGACAGCTGGCGGCAGAAGCCTTTTTACGTGTCGGTGTGCGCGACGCAAGCTATTTTACAAAATCGGAAGTCATGTCTTCAGCAATTATCGATGGCGCAAAATATAAGTTAATTGAAGCGCGTTATGGCGATTACTTGGCACAAGGAGGCGATTATTACCGGGATATGTTTCGCCAAGGAAATATGCGCCGATCGGAAGGTAATACGGAAGCTATCTGGACCTTTGAACTGGAGTTTAATCGGGAAGTTAACGGTGGAACCATTGATAATCCACAACATCGTCGGGTCTGGCAACCGGGGTACCATAAGTGGGATGGAATGGTCAATGCTGATTCGCTAGGCGGTCGCGGAAATGGCCGTTTGCGCTTAAGCAATTTTATGAAATACACGGTGTGGAGAGGCCTTGATGGCGATATCCGCAACAGTAATTATAATATCCGCAGAACGACAAATTATAACCGTCCCAATTTCAGTGCGGAAATAGGCGTTGATGCAGCCGGCTTCCGTGTTGCGAAGGATGCTGGCGTGCGTAATGTAACCATTCGCACTGGCGATAAAGTTATTCCTTTCCGGACGGATAGCTTGGAGGTGTGGTATCCATACCCAACCAAATGGGGAGGTTATGATCCTTTGGACGATTTTGGATATGCTTTGGTGAAAGACTGGCCGGTGATGCGCTTTGGCGAAACCTACCTGTTACGCGCAGAAGCACGTCTCCGTCAAAACAATACGGCGGGTGCAGCAGCAGATATCAATATCCTGCGCAACAGAGCCTTTAAAGATGCGCGTACACGTACAGGTAATGCACTACTTGGTGTGGTTAATGCCGGGCAGATGACTGTTGATTTTATTTTGGATGAACGCGCTAGAGAACTTATTGCCGAGGAAAATCGTCGTATGACCTTGGTGCGTACGGGTAAACTGAAAGAACGTATGGCCTTAAATACCGATCAAGGACCAGCTAATAAGATTACCAGCGGATTCCAAGATCATAATGCGCTCTTGCCTATCCCATTGTCAGAGATTCAGCTTAACAATAAGGAGGGTGAAAATTTAGTGCAAAATCCAGGATACCCTAAATAGAAATACCTGTTTTGATGCACTGTTTGGCAGCAAATGCCAAGCAGTGCATCTTATTCATTTTCCATCGACCAACTTGGGAGATAACGTAGGAACGACATAATCTTCTCTTTATAGATATCTGTGTTCAGTCGGTAATAAAATGCACCTTTTTTAGAATTCTCCTTGTCCTTTTCTTTCAGTTTGATAATCAAGTCGGAGGATAGTAGCTTACGGCTAAAATTTCGCTTATCCAATTCGATATTATACACACATTCGTAAAGCGACGCGATCTGTGGGATCGTAAATTTTTCGGGCAGCAATTCGAATAAAATAGGATAGAGGGCGGCCTTTGTTCGTAAGGCCCGTTTGGCGGTAGTGATCATTTGATCATGGTCAAAGATCAAATCAGGGTGTTTATCCAATGGGAACCATTTCGCTTCGTAATGATCGCTGATGATATGCTCGTATTTGTGGGTGTCGATCAGCGCAACATAAGCCATACTGACTACACGTTCATGGCTTTCGCGTTTGGGGTCACCGAATATACCGCAGTGATCCATATACACATTCTCTAACCCTGTGAGTTCCTTTAGCACACGCGAGGCAGCTCCTTCGGGGCTCTCCGTCGGCTGTACAAATCCGCCCATCAGACTCCATTTGTTGCGCTCTGGTTCAATACCCCTTTTTATCAAAAGCAATTCCAGTGATTCACCATTGAACCCAAAGATAATGCAGTCAACCGCCAATAGAATGCTGGGTTCACCTTTGTAAAAGTCCATATTAATTTCTCTTCATCATTAAGTTTGCGGATGAGCAATGATCCGGTATGTGTCCCAAAGCTATAAAATAGTAGGTGGAAAACACAAATTTTTTTTGTCAGGATTCATCCGTTAAAGTATAAAAACATATTTGCCCCCGTGTTATCAGGGCTTCCGCGCTACGTCGTCAACCGCGTCAATTCCAATTGCTAAACGGATTTCCTGAAAAATTAAACAAAAATTTCTTTTTATAAAAAAATAAATGTTAATTTGACACTAATAATCTAAGAACACTCGCTATCGGTGGTTTAGTAACGAGAGGCTATTGGATTTTAAGTCGTATTATAAATCAGTATTATAAACCAAAAGGTATTTAAATAATGAATAAATCTTATGTGATCGGCGTGGACTATGGAAGTGATTCTGTTCGATCGGTTCTGGTGGACGCAATTAATGGCGATGAAATTTCATCATCGGTATTCTACTACCCTAGATGGAAAAAAGGTGATTTCTGTGATGCTTCGTCCAGCCAATTTCGTCAACACCCGCTCGATTACATCGAAGGGTTGGAATCGACGATTAAGGACTGTTTGTCCAAAGCGGGCGGAGCCACGATAGCGAAAGATGTGAAAGCCATTTCGGTTGATACAACAGGATCGACACCAATCGCGGTAAACGAAAAGGGTGTTCCTTTGGCCTTATTGGACGAGTTTGCTGAAAATCCTAATGCGATGTTTGTACTCTGGAAAGACCATACAGCGGTACTGGAGGCAAAGCAAATCAATGAACATGCGAAAAAGTTTGATGTAGATTACCTGCAATATGTAGGTGGCATTTATTCGTCGGAATGGTTTTGGGCAAAATTGCTCCATATCCTTCGTGCAGACGAAAAGGTGCGTGCCTCGCTTTATACTTGGGTAGAACACTGTGATTATATCCCCTTCTTGCTGACGGGTGGCACAAAGGCCGCAGATATCAAGCGGTCGGTTTGTGCTGCAGGACACAAATCCTTATGGTCGGCAGATTTCGAAGGAGGCTTACCGCCCAATGCATTCTTTAGTGCGTTAGATCCTTTATTGGATGGTATTACCGAACGTCTATTTACAGAAACCTTTACCTCGGCGGAGGCCGCGGGCAACTTGTCGCCTGAGTGGGCCGAACGGTTGGGCTTATCCACCGATGTGTTGATCGGCGTAGGCGCTTTCGATTGCCATATGGGGGCTGTGGGCGGACAAATAGAACCTTACTACTTAAGTAAGGTGATGGGAACCTCCACTTGTGACATGCTTGTTGCGCCAAAAGAGGAAGTGGCAGATACCTTGGTAAAAGGCATCTGTGGACAGGTCGATGGTTCTATTATTCCCGGCATGATAGGCATGGAAGCCGGTCAATCGGCTTTTGGTGATGCCTATGCTTGGTTTAAGCAGATCTTGATGTGGCCCGTAGCGAACTTGTTGGCAGATGCACAGGGTATTGCGGAGGATGATGTCGCTAAGATTACAGCGATCATCGATAGTCAACTTATCCCGCAGCTAAGCAAAAAAGCAGAAGCTTTACCGGTAACGGTACAGTCGGAATTGGCTATAGATTGGTTCAATGGACGCCGCACACCGGACGCGGATCAAACGTTGAAAGGAGCAATTCAGGGCTTGCACTTGGGGACTGATGCCCCACGTGTTTTCCGTGCGATCGTGGAGGCAACTTGTTTCGGTGCTAAAAGTATTGCCGATCGCTTTGTCGAGCAAGGTATTCCGGTCAAAGGACTGATTGGTTTAGGTGGGGTAGCAAAGAAGTCGCCTTATATTATGCAAACCATGGCTGACGTGATGAATATGCCTATCCGTATCCACAAGACCGAGCAAACTTGTGCTATCGGCGCTGCAATGTTTGCCGCTACCGTGGCGGGGATCTATCCGCAAGTGGAAGATGCTATGCATGCAATGGGTCAAGGATTTGAGAAAACCTACGAACCTCGTCCGGAGATGGTGGACATTTATGCCCTACGTTATCAGCGGTACAAAGAGGTGGGCGGCTTTATAGAAAGCCATAAAGCTTAAGCGGTATCCGCTGTTATCGCACTGACTTTTAACTTTTGACTTTTAATTTATATCATGTATCAATCAATAAAAGACGAAGCTTACCATTGCAACATGCAATTGCCTCAATTAGGCTTGGTGTTGTTTACCTTCGGAAATGTAAGTGTCGCAGATCGTTCTAAAGGCGTTTTTGCTATTAAACCTAGCGGCGTACCTTATGATGAGTTGACACCCGACAAAATGGTGATAGTCGATTTCGACGGTAAAATTGTGGAAGGTACACTGCGCCCTTCCTCGGATACAAAAACGCATGCCGTGCTCTATAAGCACTGGGAAGGAATCGGCGGAATTACCCACACGCATTCCACCTACGCCACTGCTTGGGCGCAAAGCCAACGCGACATTCCTATTTTTGGCACCACCCACGCAGACCACCTGACTACAGATATCCCTTGTGCGCCGCCCATGAGTGATGAGATGATCCTAGGAAACTACGAATATGAAACGGGATTTCAGATCATCAACCATTTCGAAGCACAGAAATTGGATTACAAAGAAGTCGAGATGATTTTGGTGGGCAACCATGCTCCATTTGCTTGGGGAAAAACAGGAATCAAGTCGGTATACAATAGTGCCGTACTCGAAACCGTCGCCCAAATGGCTCTCCTCACCGAGCAAATCAATCCACAGGCACCACGTTTAAAAGACGCCCTGATCAAAAAGCATTACGAGCGTAAACACGGTGGAGAAGCTTACTACGGACAGGAATAATTCAGTACAATATATTTAAAAATCGAGCAGACGAGGTGTGGAAAACAAAAAACCTTTAGCTCAACGACATAAAACGTATTTTAAAATGAACATTGATTTAAAAAGCTTAGAAGTTTGGTTTGTTACAGGAAGCCAAGATTTATATGGTGAAGAAACCCTACGTGAAGTTGCTGTACACGCTGAAGAGATCGCACAGTATCTTTCCGCGCACAATGGGATTCCCGTGACGGTGGCCTACAAACCAATCGTGAAGAATACAGAGGAAATCTACAACACGATTGTGGCAGCCAACACGGCCAGTAACTGTGTTGGGGTAATCACTTGGATGCATACCTTCTCGCCAGCGAAGATGTGGATCAGAGGATTGAAGGCCTTGCAGAAACCATTGTTGCACCTGCATACGCAATACAACCGCGATATCCCTTGGGGCAGCATCGACATGGACTTTATGAACTTGAACCAAAGTGCGCATGGAGACCGCGAATTTGGCCATATCGTGAGCCGCCTAAACATCGGCAGAAAGGTCGTTACCGGCCATTGGCAAGATGAAGAAGTGATCGAGCGCATCAATGTTTGGGCACGTGCAGCTGCCGCATGGCAAGATTGGCAAGGTGCTAAGTTTGTTCGTTTCGGCGATAATATGCGTTACGTTGCCGTTACAGACGGCGATAAGGTTTCTGCAGAGAGTCAGTTTGGATTCGCTGTCAATACGTACCCAATTGGCGATCTTGTGGCCGTTATCAACGAGGTCACAGAAACGGAGATCGACGCGCTACTAGCCGAGTATGAGGCATCTTATACTTTGGCGGCAAACGTGTTGGAGGGTGGCGAACAACGGCAGAGCTTGATCGAAGCCGCTAAAATAGAAATTGGTCTGCGCAAGTTCTTGGAAGCTGGAAACTATAAAGGCTTCACGGATACCTTCGAAGATCTTCACGGTATGATTCAATTACCGGGCTTGGCTGTTCAACGCCTAATGGCTGACGGTTACGGTTTTGCCGGTGAAGGTGACTGGAAAACGCCTGCGTTGGTACGCGCATGTAAAGTGATGGGCGCAGGACTTCCTGGCACAACGGCTTTCATGGAAGATTATACCTACAACTTTGACCCTAATAATGCCATGGTGCTGGGTTCTCACATGCTGGAGGTCGATGCAGCACTTGCAGCCGACAAACCTAGCGTGGAAGTTCATCCTTTGGGCATCGGCGGAAAGGCTGATCCTGCCCGTTTGGTGTTCAACGGTATTAGTGGAGCAGCGCTTAATGCGTCCCTAGTGGACATGGGCACGCGTTTCCGTCTTATCGTCAACAAAGTAGAAGGTGTTCCGGTGGAAGAAGCGTTGCCTAAATTGCCTGTCGCTCGGGTGTTGTGGAAGCCTCTTCCCGACATGAAAACCGGTTGTAGTGCTTGGATCTTAGCGGGTGGTGCCCATCATACGGCGTATAGCTTGAGCCTATCGCCAGAGTATCTTGAAGACTTTGCACGTATCGCTGGTTTGGAATATGTTGTGATCGATGAAAATACAACGCTCACGAACCTAGAAAATCAGCTTCGCTGGAATGAGCTCTATTATTTGCTAAAAAAATAAAACCTAAAGGCTTTCCAAAGTTCGTAGCGCATGCTCTTCCTTGGAAAGCCTTCATTATAAACCCGTACACAAAAACATGGAAAAATTTGCAACCGTAGACTACGTTATTTTCGTAATCTACTTTTTTATTGTAGCCGGATACGGTTACTGGATTTATCGCAAGAAAACGAGTGCGCAGAGCAGCAGTAAAGATTATTTTCTTGCCGAAGGATCTTTAACGTGGTGGGCCATCGGTGCATCGCTTATCGCTTCCAACATCTCTGCCGAACAATTTATTGGAATGAGCGGTAATGGCTTTGAAGTCGGTATTGCCGTCGCTGCCTATGAATTGATTGCCGCGGTAGCCCTTATTATCGTCGCCGTTTGGTTTATTCCGGTCTATCTGAAGAACAAGATTTTCACGATGCCGCAGTTCCTGAACAACCGCTATAACGAGACGACAAGTCTGATCATGGCTGTGTTCTGGTTGTTTCTTTATGTTTTTGTCAACCTAACGTCTATCCTTTATCTAGGAGCTATTGCGATATCAAGCATGGCTGGTGGTGGCGACAGCTTCCACATGATTATGGTTGCGCTCGCTGTGTTTGCCGTTATTATTACCTTGGGCGGTATGCGCGTTATTGGTTTCACGGATGTTATTCAAGTGGTGGTACTCATCATCGGTGGGGTAGCGACAACCTATGTGGCCCTTACGCTTGTGAGTGAGCATTTTGGCTTAGGAAAAGACGTGTTAGCTGGATTTAACAAGTTGATGGAAGATTCGCCGAACCACTTCAAGATGATTGTTGAAAAACCAGGGCCCGGCGCTTCACAGGAGGATATCAACAAGTACCTCATGTTGCCCGGTATCGGGATGTACCTAGCGGGTATCTGGATCGTGAACTTGAACTACTGGGGATGTAATCAGTATATCACCCAACGTGCACTTGGTGCTGATCTTAAGACGGCTCGTACGGGAATCCTTTTCGCGGGTTTGCTGAAACTGTTGATGCCAATCATCGTCATGTTGCCCGGTATTGCTGCTTACGTATTGTATAAAAATGGAGCGCTACAGCAAGAGATGGCACCGGGTGGAGTTTTCCATGCCGATAATGCTTACTCCGCAATTTTAGGCTACTTACCTAATGGAATGAAGGGCCTTGCTTTGGCAGCCTTGACGGCAGCTATCGTTGCTGGTCTAGCAGGTAAGGCAAATAGTATTGCAACGATTTTTACCTTGGATATCTACAAAAAGTATATCAGTAAGGAAGCCAGTGAAGCGAAGATGGTTTGGGTCGGTAAGATTACCATCGTGATCTCGATCTTGGTTTCGGTATTGTTTACTTGGAACGATACGTTGGGCATTGGTGGTGCTGGTGGTTTCACCTTTATCCAAAAATATACCGGCTTTATCAGTCCGGGTGTGTTTGCCATGTTCCTATTGGGGATGTTCTGGAAACGTACGACAGGGCCAGCTGCCATCACCGGTTTGATTACGGGTTTCGGCTTGTCGGTATTCTTCAACGAGTTTGCCACAAAGGTGTTTGGACCAGAGACGTGGATTTATACCGCTTATCTCAATAAACACGGCGTATATGAAATCCCATTCCAAATATGCATGGGCTTGGCCTTCGCCTTTACGTTGGTGTTGATGATTGCTGTCAGTTTATTCGGACCAAAGGAAAATCCGAAAGCTTTCGAGCTGGATCGCAAGATGTTCAAGGTAGAACCTTCGGTTATGGCCTTGATCGTGGTTACCTTATTATTGGTAACAGCGATTTACGTGCGTTTTTGGTCTTAAATGCTAACCTCTACCAAAATAAACTTTTAATAGGATGAACAGAAAGATCTTTTTTACCCTACTTGCTTGTGCTTCGCTGACTTACGCCTGTCAGCAAGGCACAACCAAGCAGGCCGAGCAAGCCGAGACTACGGATTCGGCTGCTAACGGCTTCGCAGCTTCCATCGATGGAAAGGAAGTAAAATTGTATACCTTGAAAAATGGTTCGCTAAGCGCTACTTTAACGAATTACGGTGCGCGTTTAGTAAGCTTAAATGTCGCTGATAAGGAAGGAAAGCCGGTCGATATTATTTTAGGATATGATACGGCAGATGAATTTAAGCAGCATGCGAGCAATTTCTATGGTGCAATCGTTGGCCGCTACGGCAACCGTATTGGAGATGCTACATTCTCTTTGAACGGTGAAACCTATGCTTTGGAAAAGAATGATGGAAAAAACTCCTTGCACGGTGGAACAAACGGGGTCTACAATAAAGTATGGGATGTCGAGAGCAGCTCGGATAGCTCGGTTACGTTAGCCTACACTTCGCCAGATAAAGAAGCCGGCTATCCCGGTACGGTGACCATGAAAGTAACCTACCTCTTGAATAGCGCCGGCGAGCTTGCAATTGATTACCAAGCCACCACGGATAAAGAAACGGTGCTTAACCTCACCAACCACGCCTATTTCAACCTGAACGGTGCGGGATCATCGACCATCTTGGATCACGAGCTACAGATTGATGCCAATGCCATCACTGAGGTAGATGAAACGCTGATTCCTACAGGCAAGAGTTTGCCGGTTGAAGGTACTGCTTTCGACTTTAGAGAGGCACACCGCATTGGTGAACGTATTGAGGAAGATAACAAGCAATTGAAAATCGGAAAAGGCTACGACCATAATTTTGAGTTGAGCAAGAAAGAAGGTTATCAAAAGGTTGCGGCGCTGTATGCGCCGACAACGGGTATTGAGATGCAGATTTTTACCAGTGAACCCGGTTTACAGTTTTACAGTGGTAACTTTATGGCGGATACAGATCCCAAAGGTAAAGGTGGAAAAGTGTATCCATTCCGTTCGGCTCTCTGCTTGGAAACGCAACATTTTCCGGATGCACCCAATCAGCCAACGTTCCAATCTACGCTGTTGAAGCCCGGACAAACCTATACGTCCAAAACGGCTTATAGATTTGTAAACCGCTAAAAAGAAGCTGATGAAGAAAGTACTTTTGTTGACTGCAGCATTAGCGATAAGTGCGTCTGGCCTATGGGCACAGGCACCATTGCGCTTTGATGTGCAGCTCGACAAGCCTGCTGGAAAAATATCCCCACATATGTGGGGCGTTTTCTTCGAAGATATTAATCTAGGTGCCGACGGTGGTATTTATGCCGAGCTGGTCAAAAATCGTTCTTTTGAGTTTGACAATCCGTGGATGGGCTGGAAGAAGTTGGAAAACACAGCTGAAGGTAGCCTGTTGATTGTCAATGATGTCAAAAGAAAGGGAAATGCTCGTTCGTTAAAAGTTACCAAGGAAAGCGCTTCAAAAATGGGCCTGCAAAATGAAGGGTTTCGTGGAATGGGCGTTCGCCAAGGTGCTGACTATGAGTTTTCGCTCTTATACAAACAGCACACTGCCGGACTAAGCTTGCGCGTTGAACTTTTGGATGAAAATGATGCGCGTATTGGACAAGCAACGCTTGCCCTAGATAATAAGCCGGATTGGCAAAGTGCCTCCGTAAAATTTACGGCTGCATCGACCACCGCGAAAGCGAAGCTCAACGTATGGATCGACGGTGCGGGTAGTGCGGAACTGGATATGTTGTCGCTCTTTCCTACCGAGACGTGGAAAAACAGGCCTAAAGGCCTGCGGAAAGACATGGTGCAGATCTTGGCCGATATGAAGCCCGGTTTTATTCGCTTCCCCGGTGGATGTATCGTCGAAGGTCGCGATTTGGCAAACCGATTTCAATGGAAAAAAACGGTAGGTCCTATCGAGGAGCGCGAGTTGATCATCAACCGTTGGAATACGGAGTTTAAGAATCGCCTGACACCCGACTACTTCCAAACATTTGGTTTGGGCTTCTACGAATACTTTCTGTTGGCAGAAGACATCGGCGCCAAAGCGGTGCCTATTCTGAACTGTGGTATGGCCTGCCAGTTTAATACAGGCGAGGTGGTTCCCTTGGAGGAGTTGGAAACCTATATCCAAGATGCGCTGGATTTGATTGAATTTGCCAATGGCGCTACAAATACCACCTGGGGTAAGTTGCGGGCAGACATGGGGCACCCCGAGCCTTTCCAGCTCAGCATGTTGGGCGTCGGCAATGAAAATTGGGGTCCACAATATATCGAACGTCTCGCGGCATTCAAGAAGGTGCTCAACGAAAAGCATCCCGAGATAGCGATTATCGCCAGCTCGGGAACCGATCCCGAAGGCGAGCGTTTTGACTTTTTGGATCAGCGGCTGCGCGGCATGCAGATCGACATTATCGATGAGCATTACTACCGTCCGCCTTCCTGGTTTCTGTCGGGCGCTGCGCGCTACGATGATTACGATAGAAATGGAGCTAAGATATTTGCCGGCGAGTATGCATCCCATACCACGCGGCCGAATGGTCCGGGACGTAGCACTTGGGAGGCTGCCCTTTCGGAAGCTGCCTTCCTAACCGGTCTTGAACGCAATGCCGATGTGGTCACCATGGCATCCTATGCACCACTCTTTGGGCATGTCGACGGTTGGCAATGGTCGCCTGATCTAATTTGGGTGGATAACCTGAATGTCTACGGTACACCGAGCTATCAAGTGCAGAAGCTGTATTCGTTGAATAAGGGTACAGACATTATTCCAATTAAGCGCAATCAGCAAAACGTTGTTGGTCAAGATAGTCTTTATGCCTCTTCGGTCTACGATGAGGTTAACAAGGAGCTGCTTATCAAGTTTGTAAACTACAACAGCAAAGCTATTGATGCGACATTTCAGATCGATACCAAACGTAAAATTGCAACTGAAGGAAGCAAGCTTACCTTGGCAAATGCCGATCTAGACGTTGCAAATAGTCTAGAGGAACCGCTGAAAATCAAGCCGCAGCAAGCAGGAATCAAGCTAAAGGGGAAATCCCTGACGCAAACCTTTGCACCCTATTCGTTTACAGTCATTAAATTACCTGTGAAATAAACATGCTAAGCCTTTGGGGGGCTTGGTTGTGCAGAGACGTTGTCCCCGACGTCTCTGTTTATTTTTAAACCATTTTACATTTCTTTTCCATGAAGCACAAGCTACTTTTCCTGTTTTTTTGTTATGGCCTAATGCCCGTGTTCCTGTATGCGCAGCAAGACAAATCAGATCTAGCAGCCTACCTAATGGTCTATTTTAAGGACGATACGCATAGCCTACACTTTGCCAGCAGCCGTGACGGCTATCGTTTTACGGATATCAATGCGGGCAATCCAGTGATTGCTGGCGATAGCATTGCAGAGCAAAAGGGAATCCGGGATCCTCATATGATGCGTGGTCCGGACGGTTATTTCTATATGGCCATGACCGATCTGCATATTTTCGCAGCAAAAAAAGGTTATCGCACGACCGAATGGGAGCGCGATGGAAAAACCTACGGCTGGGGCAACAACCGTGGACTGGTATTTATGCGTTCCAAAGACCTTATCCATTGGACGCGATCCAATGTTCGATTGGATAAAAGTTTCCCCGGCTGGGAGGAAGTAGGCTGTATGTGGGCGCCGGAGCTTATCTTCGATGCGGAAAAAAACAAGATCATGGTTTATTTCACCATGCGTTTTGGGAATGGACTGAATAGGCTCTACTACGCCTATGCCAATGATACGTTTACCGGGTTGGAAACCGAACCGAAGCAATTGTTCCAGTATCCCAAATTCAACAAGAATTTTATCGATGCTGATATTACCCAAGTAGGAGATACCTTTCATATGTTTTATGTTGCTCACGATGGTACGCCGGGAATCAAACAGGCTGTTTCGAACAAACTGCAAGAGGGATATCAGTATGATGATGCCTATTACGATCCTGAACCAACTGCTTGCGAAGCTCCCAATGTATGGAAGCGAATAGGGGAGGAAAGATGGGTGTTGATGTACGATATTTATGGTATCAATCCACACAATTTTGGCTTTAGTGAAACAACGGATTTCAAGACTTTCACCAACCTAGGGCGCTTTAATGAAGGAGTCATGAAAGCCGTCAACTTCAGCTCGCCCAAGCATGCTGCCGTTATACACCTAACGCTGGCCGAGCTCGATCGGTTGGAGGCATATTACGGCAAAGGTAAGTAGGCTTCCAAGCACTAGTCTCTCGTGACAATATCTTCTGCAGCCTTTCGCTGGTAGGCTGTTGGCGTCATGCTAAAAGCAGCCTTAAAGCAGGTGGAAAAATAACGCGGATCGGCGAAGCCTGTGGAAAAGGCTACCTCACTGACCGTGATAGACTTGTCTTGATCCATGAGCTGGCAGGCGCGTTTTAGCCGTATATTTTTGATGAGCTCGCTCGGCGACAGGTCTAGAAGAACCTTCGTTTTACGGTACAAGGTAGATTTTGATAAGCCTAGCTTGTCTCCAAGGATCAACACATCAAAACGTTCATCGGCCAGATTTTCCTCAATGAGGGCAATCATTTTCGTCAAAAATTGCTCATCAACGGGGGTATAGTCCAAGGAGGAAATATTGATCTGCGGATTGGTTTTAAAATCCGATTGTCGCACCCTTTTATTGATCACGAAACTGTGGATTCGGGCCTCAAGAATCTTGATTTCAAAAGGCTTGCTGATATAGCCGTCTGCGCCAGCTTCGTAGCAGGCAATCCGATCGTCCATGCTCGCTTTGGCGGTCAATAAGATGACGGGAATATGGTTGCTGTCCACATTAGCCTTTATTGTCCGGCAGAATTCAAGTCCATCCATCACGGGCATCATGATATCACTCACCACAATATCGATGTCTGTTGTCTGTAGGATTGCCAATGCTTCTTGGCCCTGAGAAGCACTGTGTACATTGTAGTTTCTGCCCAGCACGCTAGCTATCGTGGTGCGTAGATCCTCGTTGTCTTCTACGAGTAGCAGGTTAAGCGCTTCGGCTTGCAGATCCGCGGGAAGGTGGAAGTGCTGCCCTTCCGCCACGGTAATTTCAGAAGGCACTTCACGCAGCTGTTGCGCATGTTGCAGTTCGGCTTCAGTATAGCTTTCCTTGTTTACAGGGATCAGCACGGTGAAGCAACTGCCCCTATCGATGACACTGTCTACGCTGATATGCCCGCGATGCGCCAGCACCAAATCCTTGGTCAAAGCGAGCCCGATGCCATTGCTTTCCTGCTGCTTCGTGTGCCTATTGGTGTAAAAGGGGATAAAGATCTTATCAATCTCATCCTGCGCAATACCGATGCCAGTGTCTTGTATGCTGATGCGTAAGAAATGAACTTCACCTTTCCATTCGGTATCATAGGAGACCGATATTTTTCCGCCCTCTGGTGTATATTTGAACGCATTGGAAAGCAGGTTAAAAACAATCTTGTCCAATTTGTCGATATCGAAATACATGCCCTCGTCGCTAGCCATTCCTTGAATTTGAAAATCAATATGCTTCCGTTTGGCGAGCGGGCTAAAGTAGCTGGAGCCCATCTCTTCAAAGAAAGGTGTCAATTTGCTCTCGCTAATGCGGAGTTCCATTTGTTTGTTCTCTATACGTCTAAAGTCCAATATCTGCTGCAAAAGCCGCTTTAAGCGCTGCAAGTTGAAACGCATCTTTTCAAACTGCGAAAGGTTTTTCTGCGTGGTGATCTGTACGTCGTCTATGAGGCAGGAGATGATGGTAAGTGGTGTCAGCAGATCATGTGTAATGTTCGTGAAATAGCTCAATTTTGTTTGTATAAGCTCATCAGCATTATTTTTCTCGATCTGTGCAATACGCAGGTCACTGCGCAACTTTAAGCGATGCAGGGAGAAGCTGATCAGAAAATACAGTAGTGCCGCCAACAGCAAAAAATAGAGCAGGTAGGCCAAGTTACTTTCATAGAAAGCTGGTTTTTTTGTGATCTCCAAGGTCGTCACATCAGCATTCCATTTATTATTTAAATCCGTTGCTTTCACCAAAAAACGATAGTCGCCCTTTCCGAGATTATTGTAGGTCGCAAAGAGGCGCTCTCGAGGGGCATACACCCAATCCCGATCGACGCCTTCCAATTTATAGGCAAAGCGGATTTTATCGGGATGTGCAAATTCCATGGACGAGAAACTGATTTCTATATTTTGATCCTCCGGCTCTAGGACTAGGGTGCGTGCATGGAGATTGAATTTCTTGTTGTCAGCATGAATGATACTGGATACATTGTTCACTTTAACGTCCGATACAACGATCTGTGCTTGCTGCCGAGGCGTGAATGCGGTCTTCTTAAAACCTACGGCACCGTTGTATCCGCCAAAATAAACGCTTTTTCCTATCGCATCAACCGTATACGCTCTTTTTGAAAACATATTCACCGCAAGTCCATCATCGGCAGCGTACTCATAGATGCTGTTGTCAATGGGCGATACCTTGTAGATATTTCGGGTAGTCGATAGCCACACGACGTCGTCGAGGCAAACAATGTCCAATAGTTGGTTTTTGGAGAATAAGCCGGTATTTGCCAATTCCGTGGTGCGTTGCTGTTGAATATGATAACGCAGTAAACGGCTATCTTTTGTGCCGATCCATAGATTGCCTGTTTTATCTGCCGCGATGGTTTCAATTTGGTCGGTAAAGATTCCCTGTGTTTCCTTCCCTAAGTGGAGTGCGGGGGCTGCTATTTCCCCATGTCGAAATTGATAGATGCCTTGTCCTTTCGTTGCTACCCAGATAGACCCTGCGTAATCTTCGCTGATCCCCACAATGTAGTCCTGCAGGCTGCGAATAAACGTAAAAGACTGCTCCTCTGCTTTTTTTACGAACACACCATTTGCTGTCGCAATCCAAACGGCATGCCTACTATCCTGAAAAAAGAATAAAGGAACATCTGCTTGCGGAAACCATTGTTTGAGATCTATTTTTTTACGCAGGCTGATGCTTTTCTCTGTTTTGTCGAAGACATTGATGGTGGGTTCATAAGAGGAGCCTATCCATAGCTGCTTGTCCACTTCTAGGGCGGATGTCACCGCTCGGATAGAAATCAAGTCTTTAAACTGCGCATTGCTATAGGTGGTCATCTCGCCGGTGTTAGCTGCTATTTTTCCAAGGCCTATTCGTTCTAAGTTGAACCATAGATCGCCAGACCGATCTTTGTAGAGCATATTTAGGTTGGGCAGGATACTGTAGCGCGGCTTGACCTTGTCAAAGGTTAGGTTCTCAATCTGGGGTTTGTCAAAGCTAATGGTAGATACCCCTTTGCCGCCTATGGAAAGCCATAATAGGCCTGTTCTATCGAGGTACAGGTCGTTGAAAATATTGGAGGTATTATCGAAGAGCACACTGTTATCCAGCGCTTCCAATTGGTTGTCTTTCGTGTAGCGGAAGGTGGAAATGCCGGAGAACGACAAAACCCAAATATATTTGCGCTGTGGATCTTGCAGGATGTTGTAACAAAGATCTTCATTGCCTTCGCCCCTTCGTTTGTTTTTTATGGTCACGCTGCGGTAGCAGTCTTTTCCATCCTGGGGATTAAAAAGATACATGCCATCACCCCAGCTTGCAATCCATCGTTGGCCATGGTCGTCCTGAAACATACGAAAGGGATTGTTGCGGCCCCCTAAGGTTGGGTAGGGGATAAACCGGTCTGCTTTTTTGTCCAGTTTGTGCAGTCCGGCACACCATATGCCCATCCACAGGTTGCCCTCACGATCCTCGTAAAACATATTGGTGGTTCCCGCCGGGATAGAATGTTTCAACTTGGGATCGTGTGTATACTTTTTGATTAAACTGAAGTCGGATCGGAACACGAAGACGGCATTGTTCGTCCCAATCCAGATGTTGGACTGTTTGTCCACAAACATGGCCGTAACGCGGCGGTCTTTCAATACGCTATTGGCAAATGGCTGAATGCTGTAGCTCCGTTTGTTGAGCGTGTAAAGACCGCTTCCTGTCGCCAGCAATAGATGGTTTTTTGCTTCCTCGATATCTGTTATATTCTGATCATCGACTATTCTTCCCTCTTCTTCAGTGAGCTTAAAATTCAATAAATTATGCGCATCAAAGCGGCTAAGCCCCTGCGCGGTACCAAACCATATAAAGCCATCTCGATCTTGGAAAGTGCTATTGATCGTTAAGGAGGGCAATTCTTTTTCGATCTTTAATGGTGTAACGCCGATCTCTTGTCCACAAGCGAAAGGAGACGTAAGCAAACAGACGAAAATGGTTAGGGAATAAAGTAGTAGCGCACGGTTCACGTTGGGTAAAGTATTAGTCCTCTAAATATACAAAAAAAGCCGGATACCAAGTTCCAGCTTTACTTTTCGCGTATTAATTTCCTATGGCTTTAGCAAACGTACTTCCAGTATTTTATGTGTTTGCACCGAACCCTTCGCGGCTATTTTCACCTGGATATTTTTAGCGGCCTTGAAGCTGTCAGGAAGATCAAAGACGACTGTTCTCACGTTGTCATCTCCTGCGCTATTTGTAGCTTCTACTTGGCCGATCAGCTCGTCGTTCACCAGCAGCTGGGTTATGCGATCCTGCCCCTCGGCGAGGTATTTGAGATAGAGTTGTGTGGGCTTGTCGCTTTCTTTTTTCAGCTGGTAGCTAAACCACCCTTTGGCTTCTCGCCAACGCACATCGTCGAAGACGCCTGCTGTCGTCTGCTCTTCTTTGATAAAATGATCTGATTCTGGCTGTTGCTCGCCGCATACCACCCGATCCATGGTTCTGGCGGCCAGTGCTAAAGTTTCTTGTTCGTCGCGTGCGAGCTTTTCTTGCATATTGTGCAATTCCGTGGCGGTGGCTTGCGGCCAGTACATGATGTATCGGCTATCGTGAATCTTGTAGAAGGGCTCCAAGGTCATCTGCACTGCTTCCCGCCCTAGATAGACACCCGAAAGCGTGAAGTGCAGGGGCTTGTCAACTTGCGCGTTGACCAGTTGCGGTATGGCGCTAGGCTCGCTACTTAATACGGGCAGCTCGCTCAGGGGAATTTGACGCCCCTGTGCCACATGGCCCATACGGCTGTCGTCAGCTAGAAGGCCGGGCGTGTCGCCGTTGTTGCTCCGTGCGGCCAACACAATCGGCCCGTATAGGATACTGTAGTAGTTGCTATGATCTGGCAATTGTTCCGTATGGATACCCATCGGCAGGTCGATACGAACTTTGTCTCCCTTCTTCCATGAACGGCGGATGCTGATCCATGTGCTGTCGCTTTTATCCGATGTATAAGGCTTGCTATTGACAGTAACCACAG
Organism: Sphingobacterium bambusae; assembly: GCF_033955345.1. Taxonomy (NCBI): domain Bacteria; kingdom Pseudomonadati; phylum Bacteroidota; class Sphingobacteriia; order Sphingobacteriales; family Sphingobacteriaceae; genus Sphingobacterium; species Sphingobacterium bambusae. The sequence goes on along the minus strand of NZ_CP138332.1, from coordinate 2,025,880 downwards.
CTTCGCCCGTTAACCATTGCGGTTTACGAATACGCAAGGTAAATGTCGTTTTTTTTGCCGGATCGATATGCAGTTCCGTCCATGCTTCCTCTGGAAATGTATTGACCTGTTCTATCACAACAGCTTTTTCCTGCCAATGCACACGGGAGGGGATAAAAAGGTTCACAAATAAGTCGTTCTTACTGTGCGCATAGATCATTTCTCCATATTTGCCATGGTTCTCCATGCCCGAGCCTACGCAGCACCACATGCTGCTGTGCGGTTGTGAATACACGCGGTAGTGCCCCGGACGAATCTGCGTGAAGTAAACAAAGCCGCCATGTTCGGGATGCTGGGTAGAGAGAATATGGTTGTACAGCGCACGTTCGTAGTAATCCAAATATTTTCCCTGTGGATTGCTTTGATAAAGCATCTTGGTCAATCGAAGCATATTGTAGGTGTTGCAGGTTTCGGGTCCTTCAACACTATGAACCATTTTCGAAAAATCATCTATTGGATTGAAGTGCTCGCTTACACTGTTGCCTCCAAAAGCAATGGATCGATGTTCTACTACATTGTCCCAGAAGTAACGTGCCGCATTATTCCAGCTGCTATCCTGTGCTACATCCGCTATGCGTTTAAAGCCCAATACCTTCGGAATCTGTGTATTGGCATGCATGCCGGTTAAGTTATCTTGTTGTCGCAGCAGTGGATCCAATATGCTTTGATGACTAAATTGGCGTGCCAGTCGTATATATTTCGGATCTTGCGTAATAGCGGCAACGTCCGCAAAAGTTTCATTCAAACCGCCATGCTCGCTGCGCAGCATATCCTGAATCTGTTGTTCTGAAAGCTGCTCAACAAGTCGTATCGCCCAGTCGGACATGCTAATAAGCATCTTTTTCGCCGTGGTATCGCCAGCTAACAAATAGGCGTCCCGAAGTCCGGCGTAGGTCTTGTGGATGTTGTAAAGCGGCACCCATTTGTCGTTTAGGCTAAAGCCTCCAGCTTTGATCTTGCCTGCCCGGATATCCTGCCAAATACCTTTTCCGCCAGGCACACCACCAATGTATCCATCGGCATTAGCATCTTGGCATTGCTTCAGTGTTTTGATCATGTAGTCGAGGCGCTCCTTGATCATTGTGTCTCCTGTGGAAGCATACATCAAAGCGAGGGCGGAGAGGTAATGTCCTCCGATATGGCCATCAAGTCCCGTGTTTTCCCAATTGCTGTAGCTAGGTTTCTTGGTCGGCAAGCCCGCTTCACGAAGGAATGGTGTCAATAGCCTATCGGCATCCATGGTCAGTAAATAGTTTTTATCCGTCGTCTCGGCCCGTTTAAAGGCACTCGGGAGTAGGCGCACATCGGCCAAATCAAAATATTCCAGGTGCTTTGGAACTTGTGCCTGTACAAGTTGGCCGCTAAAAATGACCATGCAAAATGCAAGAAGGATGTTATGTAAAGACATAGGCGAAAAATAGTATGCTCTCTTTTGGTTCTAATCGAATCGTTGAACGATCTAGCTCGTTTTGTCGATCGCAATAAAGAGTCTGTAACAACCGATAGCAGCCGACGGGATAAAGATATAGAATGTGGCTAAATTTTTTAAATGTTTTTTGTACATTTATTAATATAGCGACGTTTGTTAACCTAAAAAAGCGGATTTGAATCATTTTTACACAATAAATAAGCTGAAATTGAACATCGTGATTTTAGCGAAATCCTATTTTTGTAATACGCTGTCTACACTGGTGGATGCTTCTTCATCAATCAGCGTGACCGTATTCATCGTGGACGATGAGCCGCCATTTATAAAATAAACGTTTAACCGAATAAAAAATGTACGTAAATCTAATTGTGTGTTGCTTACTCACCTATAGTGTAGCCTTTGGACAATCCTTTAAGAAAAAAGATGTATTAGCGCAGCTCCATCGCGCCAACAAGCATTGGCAAGCCGAGCACAAACCCCAAGTATGGTCATTTTGGGATCAGGCAGCTTACCATACCGGCAATATGGAGCTTTACAAGTTGACCAAAGAGAAGAACTACTTGGCCTATTCCACAGCTTGGGCCGAGCATAACGATTGGAAGGGCGCAAAATCCGACGATAAAAAAAACTGGAAATATAGCTACGGTGAAACCGACGATTACGTGTTGTTTGGCGACTGGCAAATCTGTTTCCAAACCTATTTGGACCTGTACAAGTTGGATCCTCAGCCTCATAAGATCGCCCGCGTGTTGGAGGTTATGCAATACCAAGTGAATACGCCCAACAATGACTATTGGTGGTGGGCCGACGGATTGTACATGGTGATGCCCGTAATGACCAAGCTATACAAGCATACCAAGGATCCGATCTATTTGGAGAAGTTGCACAGCTACTTGCAGTATGCAGATAGCATTATGTACGACAAAGAAGAAGCTTTGTATTACCGGGATGCCAAGTATGTGTATCCCAAGCACAAGAGTGCGCATGGCAAGAAAGATTTTTGGGCGCGTGGTGATGGATGGGTATTTGCTGGTTTAGCGAAGGTCCTGCAAGACTTGCCAAAGAACCACCCCGATCGCGCAAGCTACATCAAGCGCTACCAAGAGATGGCTAAAGCTATCGTTACTAGTCAACAAACGGACGGATATTGGACGCGCAGTATGCTCGATCCGCAACATGCGCCGGGGCCAGAAGCGAGTGGCACCGCATTTTTTACCTATGGCCTGCTATGGGGAATAAACCACGGCCTTTTTAAAGGAGAGGAGTACGAACAAGCTGCCCGGAAAGGCTGGAGCTTCCTTAGCAACGCGGCGCTGCAGCCTGATGGACGGGTGGGGTATGTGCAGCCCATTGGCGAGAAAGCCATCCCCGGGCAGGTGGTCGATGCGCAATCTACGGCAAGTTTTGGTGTAGGCGCTTTCCTTCTCGCAGGGGTTGAGATGTATCGCCACCTCAAGAAGTAGATATATGGAGGCTTTCTCAAATGGAATTTCTTTTGAGAAGCCTATCTTAAAGATAAAGTCGAATATAGACATGAAAGTAACGTTGGTTTTTATAACACTGTTGTGGATGGTGGGATTGATGCCCATAACCGTTCAGGCACAGGCAAAAAATGACCGTGCCTACTGGATCCACGAAATGGACCGTATGGCGCGTCCGGTGATTCGCCTCTTGGCACACGATAGCCTGCGCATAGGCATGCCGCAAGTGACCTCTAAAAATGTGGATAATCGGGAGCACCGTATTCAGGTTCAGTATGTTGAAGTGCTCGGCCGTGTGCTGTGTGGCATATCTCCTTGGTTGGCCCTGGACGATGGCCCTGCGGAAGAAAAGAAGCTCCGGCAGCAATATAGGACATGGACCATCCAAGGGCTAAAAAATGCATTGGACAGCAATGCCCGTGATTTCATGCGCTTCGATCTGGGGGGGCAGCAGTTGGTGGATGCCTCTTTTATAGCCGCGGCGATGGTGCGCTGCCCTTGGTTGTGGGAAAACTTGGACCAAAGCACCAAAGATCGCTTGGCGGATGCTATTCGTACGACGCGGCGCTTTAAACCCGTCTTTTCCAACTGGCTCCTCTTTTCAGCCATGAATGAGGCTTTTTTAGCCAAATTTGGTTATGACTGGGATGTCATGCGCGTAGATTACGCATTGCAGCAGCTGGAACAATGGTATGTGGGGGATGGGATGTATATGGATGGACCGCATTATGCATACGATTACTACAACAGTTTTGTCATCCATCCTTTTTTGGGAGGCATTATGGATGTCGTAGAAACAAAGACAAAGGCCTATAACGACATGTTTGGCAAGATAAAGAAACGTAATCAGCGCTATGCTATTATTCAGGAGCGCCTGATCAATGCCGACGGCAGCTTTCCTCCCTCTGGACGTTCGATCATCTATCGCGGGGCCGCTTTCCACCATTTGGCGGACATGGCCTGGAAAAAACGCCTGCCTGATGAGTTGCCCGTGGGACAGGTTCGGGGTGCTTTAACAGCGATGTTGCGCAAGACGATGCAAAGCCCGTCTACCTACAAAGACGGTTGGTTAACTATCGGTCTCTATGGTGATCAGCCCGGTTTGGGTGATTTTTATAACAATCAAGGCAGCCCTTACCTCTGTTCAGTTCTATTTCTCCCCTTGGGGCTTTCCGCAGATGACGCATTTTGGACGGCGGAAGAACTGCCTTGGAGTGCCAAGCGGATATGGTCTGGAGACGATGCGAAAAAAGATTACAGTATAGGTTATTAAAGAATGAAAATGAACATACGAACGAAATATGCCGCACTATCCCTGACGATCGGTTTGATGCTTTGCTCGATTTCTGCGACGCAGGCTCAGCACAAGCAAATCAGCAGCATGAACGTTGGTGAAGGCTGGGCCAAAAATACGGTGAACACGGCGGTCTTCCGCAAAAATTCATTGGTGAGCAATGATTCCCTGCAGTACATTGCCTATTATGATACGGATGGATTTGTAATACTGGGCAAACGCAAGTTGAGCAGTACGCAGTGGCAGCTAGCGAAAACGAACTATCAGGGCAATGCAAAGGATGCACACAACGTCATCAGCATCATGCTTGATGGTACGGGCTTCCTACATGTGGCTTGGGATCATCACAATGGGCGTTTGCGCTATGCACGATCTACCGCAGCTGGTACCCTCAGCTTGGGGGCAGAAGAACCGATGATCGGCACGGAGGAGAAGGCCGTCACTTATCCGGAGTTTTTCCGTATGCCCAATGGCAACCTTTTGTTTTTCTACCGCGATGGAGGATCGGGATCCGGTAATTTGGTGATCAACAGTTATGATACGGGTGAGCGTGCTTGGAAACGCTTGCATACCAACCTGATCAATGGCGAAGGAAAACGTAATGCGTATTGGCAAGCATATATTGACAATAAAGGCACCATTCATATTTCTTGGGTGTGGCGGGAAAGTCCAGATGTGGCGAGCAACCATGATATGGCCTATGCCTGTTCTAAAGATGGTGGTTTGACTTGGCAACGGACAAGCGGCGAGCGCTATGCTCTTCCCATTACGGCTTCCACTGCAGAGTATGCGTTGCGTATCCCGGAGAAGAGTGAACTAATCAACCAAACCGGTATGTCGGCCGATGAAGCGGGAAATCCATTTATTGCCAGCTATTGGCGTGCGGCCGACAGTAAGATTCCACAATATAAGATCATGTATTATGTAGATGGCCAATGGAAGCTCAAATCCTTGGATTTCCGTACAGTACCGTTCTCACTTAGTGGCCACGGCACCAAGGAGATTCCGATCTCCCGTCCGCAGCTGTTGGTCAAGGGCAAAGGGAGTAAGGCATCCATATGCTTGCTGTTTCGTGATAAAGAGCGTGGTAGCCGAGCGTCTGTATATAAACTCAACCGGATTGAAGCCAAGAAATATGAACTATTCGATATCTCCGAGCAGACACTCGGCGCTTGGGAGCCGACTTATGACACGGAGCTGTGGCGTAGCCGCAAGCAACTTTCACTGTTCGTTCAGCAAACTGACCAAAAGGATGGTGAAGGCCTCTTGGATGTTGCTCCTACAATGGTGCAGGTGTTACAATGGACGCCAAAGTTTTAATTTTATTTGTCGTAACTATGGTTTATTTCCGCTTTGTATTAAAAAATACCTGTGCACTTCGCGTCGCTTTAGCAAGTATGCTTATGCTGTTGTTGCTGTCTGTGCGAGCACAACAGACAGCTGATGTTTTCCAGATCGTGCATCCCGATTACCAGCGCAGTCCTGAAACGGGGGTCTCCCGCGAGCATTGGAAAGATGCTGCACGCTATCTTTTGGAAGGTGCTTTTCGCCATGTGCCCCATATGGACAGCCCCATGCAGTTTCCTAAGCAAGCCGGTCGCAGTTATCCTCGCGATGGTAAACATACCGCTACAGAGAAGATGGAGGGACTTTGCAGGACGCTGTTTGTGGCAATCCCCTTGTTAAGAGAGGAACCGGGCATACAGATTGCCGGCATCGATTTGGGCGCCTATTACCGGCATCAGCTCAAACGTATGTTGGATCCTAGCTCGGATACCTATATAGAGCCGCTGCCGGCGAAGGGCGGGCCAAGCCAAAAGTTGGTGGAGTTTGGGGGGCTTGCGGTATCCTTGGCCGCCGCCCCAGAGGTACTATGGGATCCGCTAGATCAACAAACCAAAGATGCGCTGGCCAAAACCATGCTGAGCTATGGCAATGGCCCTACCATCGATATGAACTGGCGCTTCTTCAACATCATGATTTTGAGCTTCTTTAACGAAAAGGGCTATGCCATTGACCAAGAACGTCTAAAGTCGCTTTTAGAAAAATGTTTGGCAGACTACCGTGGTGCGGGATGGTATACGGATAGTCCATACTACGACTACTACAGCATGTGGGCTTTCCAAATGTACGGGACACTATGGACGATGTTTTATGGCGATAAAATCTATCCGGAATATGCCGCGCATTTTCGCACGCATCTACGAGATATGGCTAACTATTACCCGTATATGTTTGCTGAAGACGGTAAAATGATTATGTGGGGACGCAGCATTTCCTACCGCATGGGCGCCGCTGTTACCTTTCCATTATTGGGCACCTTGCAAGATCAGTCGATCAACTACGGCTGGATGCGCCGTATTGCTTCAGGATCTCTACTACAGTTCTTACAACATCCGGAATTTTTGGATGAAGGCGTACCTACCCTAGGCTTTTATGGTGCTTTTGATCCGGCAGTGCAAGAGTATAGCTGTCGGGGTAGTGTATACTGGTTGGGTAAATTTTTTCTAGGCTTGTTGCTGCCTCAAGATAATGTGTTTTGGTCTGCCACAGAGAATAATGGCGCTTGGGATAAGCAAATAACGCAAGAAAAGCCATTCCTGACCTTTGCCGAAGGTTCGAATATCTTGACAACAGATTACAAACAAATTGGGGCAGCAGAACTGCGGGCATGGTGCAACAGTAAGCAGACCGGCTACTACCAGGGTACAGAAAACTATAATAAGCTGGCTTATAATAGCGCCTTTCCTTGGCAGGCAGATGGTAAGCAGGGGGAGATTGCGATGAATTATACGTTCAAAACGGCAAAAGGTTGGGAGTCGTTGCGTATGTACAATTTTAAGAAATACGAGCAGGAGGTATATTATCGGGATGCCGTCCTAGCGTCGGATGAGACGGTTAAAATGCAACTAGCCGACCTCTGCTTGGCAAACGGCATCCTTCGGGTCGATCGCTTTGCGGGAGATAAAAACCAAGTCATTCGTTTAGGACACTATGCCTTGCCTCAGTTGCCGGGCAACACGATACAGCAGAAAACGGTAAGGTACAAGGGACAAGAAGCGATCATTATGGATAATGGTGTTTATCAATTGGCGTTTGTTTCCTTGCTCGGATGGCATGCTCCGGAGCTGGTTTCCTGCAAAAACTTACATCCTGAAGCCGTGGAAAGCCGCGTAATCAATGTACAGGAAGAGGTCGCTGCAGGCACAAATTTAGCCTGTTTGATGCTGTGGAAGCGATCGGGCGAGAAATGGACTAACAAGGAATTGTTTCCCATCCGTGAAGTTAAAACCGATGGAATCGATGCTGCATCCATGGAAATTATTTGGCGAAATGGACAACGGAAGACTATTGATTTTGGGAGGCGTTAAGAACACTGAATCTTAGGGAGCGAGATAAAAAAAGGCGAAGCAATCTACATGCATATAGCATCAGATTGCTTCGCCTTTTATCTTTTTATACGTGTTCGTATCTATTGAAGCTTCCTCCGAACTAGCGTCTTGCCTTGACGGGGAAATTCTTAAAGATACCATTAACAACTTTAGGCAACTTGTTGATGGCGCGTTCAGGCTGTTTGGTATCAAAAGAACCTCTTGCCTGCCACACTACCGCATTGCTCTGTCTGTCTAGGGCTTCGATGATAAGGTGTGCATAACGGAACTTCTCGCTACCAACCGGGTAGCTGTAGCCGCCTCCCCAGCCCATACCCCAGCCCCAGCCCATGCCCCAACCCCATGGTCCCATGCCGCCCCAACCTACGTTGGAATGGTAAACCAAACGGCTTTTGTTGTTTACGATGGGGATGTAGCGAAATAGTACGTCTGGGTTGTCTTTAGAATAAGTTAAACCCAAAGATTCCAGTTCTTTGTTTGCTGTATTCAAGATATTGGCTCTTGCAATATCGTTATTGAAATAATTCTTCGATAGGGAATCTACCGGAGGAAGCCATCCGTAGGTTTTGTACTGCCCAAAATCTTGGGTCTGCATTTTTGTCGTGTTATACTGCGTTGATGCACAGGAAGACAAAAGTACGAATAAGCTGAGTGCGAAAATATATCCTAACTTTTTCATAAAATATCGTTGTATATATGTTAGACGGAGCTGCTTGCCAATGGTTTAATGTTAAAATGTATATTTTGCAACCAAAGGCATTACCCGCCCATTGCCAAATGCTTTGGGGCTGACACGCAAAATAGGCGGCGCCTGAAAACGTTTAAACTCTGCATTATTGAGCAGTTTCGCAATACGCGATACCAAGGCGTCATCAAAACCCGATTGAACGACTTCTGATGCCGATTTTTCGAGCTCGATCAGCTGGTACAGCACGCTGTCCAAAATATCGTAGGGAGGCAACGAATCGGAATCCTGTTGGCCGGGGCGCAGCTCGGCAGAGGGTGGTTTCACCAAGGTATTCGTCGGAATAATTTCCCGCTCTCGGTTGATATAGTTGGCCAAGGCATAGGCCTGCGTTTTATAGACATCGCCAATAACGCTGAGTGATCCCGCCATATCACCATAAAGTGTGCCGTAGCCTACAGCAGCTTCACTCTTGTTGGACGTATTGAGCAAAATGTGGCCAAACTTATTGGAGAAGGCCATCAGCAGCGTGCCGCGGATGCGTGCTTGGATATTCTCTTCGGTGAGATCGGCTTCTTTGCCCGCAAATGTCTCTGCGAGAGTAACGTCAAAGGCCGATGCGACATCCTTGATCGGGATGATGCGGTGTGCGCAGCCTGTGTTGTTAACCAAGTCAAGGGCATCTTTCAGGGAGTGATCGCTCGAGTAGATGGACGGCATCAAGATGGCCATTACATTTTCAGCGCCAAGCGCTTCGCAGGCCAGTGCCGCAACAATGGCCGAGTCTATTCCGCCGGATAGACCCAATACCGCTTTCTTGAAGCCCGATTTGTGGAAGTAATCACGTATCCCTAACAATAAGGCTTCGTAGATCAAGGCTATTTCTCCATCTTTTTGATGTTCTTTTTTCTCGGCAAGCGCCTTTATGTCGACGAGTCGATAATCCTCGTTGAAGCCTTTGAGCTCGGCCAAGATCTCACCGTGTCCATCCAAGGCCAGGGAGCGGCCATCAAAAATAATATCAGTGTGCGCACCAATTTGATTGACGTATACCAGCGGACAACCCGCCTTGATGACGTTTCGCTTTAATACCTGCAGTCTGTTTTCGAAGTGTACGTACGAGAAAGGAGAGGCCGCGATATTGACGATCACTGTGGGGTTTTCCTTGCGGAGCTCGGCCATCAGGTCGCCAACATAGTTGTTGGAGGTCTCATCGTCCCATAAATCTTCACAGATCGTTAGTGCCACCTTCTCGCCACGGATATCTATACAGGATACAGTGGCGCTGGGTTCAAAATAACGGTATTCATCAAACACGTCGTAGTCGGGCAGTAGGCTTTTCTTGGTGATAGACTTGATTGCGCCATCTTCAAGAAGCACCGCCGCATTGTATAAGGCTTTGCCCTCTGGATCGGTATTGCGCACCGGCGCGCCAATTACACAGCTGATGCCCTGACAGGCCTTGGCAATTTCCAGTAGGCTTGCGTCACATTGATCCAAGAAGCGCTGGTTGCGTAGTAGATCCTTGGCGGGGTAACCGCTCACGGCAAGTTCTGCAAATACAATCAAATCAGCGCCATCTGTCTTGGCGCGTTCGATGCTGTCGATTATTTTATTGTTGTTATCGGCAAAGTTGCCAATATGGTAGTTTAATTGCGCTAATGCTATCTTCATCGTTTGTAAAGTCAATGTTCCTTAAAATAATAAGCCAATGTTCAATGCGCAATAGGATAGCTTGGGGCTACCATCTCTCATTGTGCGGGTAAAGCCATTATTGTACGATAAGCCGGTCATGGCCGATAGGCTGTTTGTCAGCCTCCATTCGGCGCCAGCACCGATCAACAATCCGAGCCTAAAGATGTCATCGCCATCGATAGCGCGATAGCCTGTAGATGTTTCTACGCGCTCTTTTCCGGAAACCTTAACGCCTGCGGTGAATCCGAATTGTCCGTAAAAACGAGCGGCACCTCCCACATTGGTCTTTAGCTTGATGGCTAAAGGCACTTCTGCATATTGTAGGCGATACGTTTTATCCTCCACTAGGTCTGCATTTCCGTTGGCAGTAGACTGGCTGTACAGTGTGTTGATCAGTAGTCCTGTTGAGAAGTAATAGTTGCGGGCAAATCCCAGATCGGCTACAAGACCATAAGCGTAGCCTACTTTCGGGCTGCTCTCGCGACTATCCCCATCTTGATAGTTTAACCAGCTCATGTTCGGACTAAACGTTAGTCCCAAGGAGATGTTCTTATCGTAACTGTAATACTGTGCTTTCGTAGTATGAACGGAGAAAAGGAAGAAAAGGACGGGAAAAAATAAAAATTTGAAATATGGAGTCATTGCTAACGGATTTATATATGTAAAATTAATAATTACTTTTGTCGTAACACAAAAAATTAGCAAGGATGCCAAAAAAGATCATACCGTTCGCTCTGTTTGTTATGCTGCTCTGCAGCGCAGGCTGTCGGCAGGAAAAGAAATTGCCTCCTGTGGATCATATTCCCGTAGATATTAAAATAGAACGGTTTGATCAGGCCTTGAGTAAGGTAGAGCCTGAAGAGTTGGCTACTGCAAATGCGCGCTGGTCATCCAGCTATGGTGCTTTTTATGCGGATTATGTTCCCTTTATGCTGGAGGCAGGCGATCCGCGAGATCCACAAACCGTAGAGAAGAATCTGGCTTACATTGTGCAGCAAAAAGACTTCCTTGCGCTAAAAGCTGCTGTCGCAAAGGTATACCCCGATATGAAACAGCAGGAGAAAGAGCTCACGCAAGCATTCAAGTACGTAAAATATTACTTTCCCAATTACACGGTGCCGCGCTTTATCTCCTTTTTCTCGGGCTTTTCTGTACAGGTACCCATTGGGGAAGGGTATATTGGCATCGGCCTCGATATGTTTCTCGGCGCCGATTCGGAGTTTTATCCTGCCTTGGTGAAGACTATTCCGCGCTATCTTTCCAAGCGCTTTGCTCCCGCATACATCGCACCCCGTGTTGTGGAAAGTGTATTGCGACAGGAGCTCATCCCACAAGGTGAAACCGATAGAAATACGCTGCAACATATGCTTTACGAAGGGAAATTGCTTTTGGCATTGGACTCTATGTTGCCCCATACGGCAGATACGCTTAAGATTGGCTACAGCGATGCGCAGTTGCAATGGGCCAAAGCTTATCAGCCGGAAGTGTGGGCTTGGTTTCTGCAGGAAGATCTGCTCTACAGTACGGATTATCTTCGTATACAGCGCTATTTCACGGAAGGACCGTTCACCGCCGAGCTCGGCGAAAATAATGAGTCGGCACCGAAGCTCGGAACGTATTTAGGCTGGCAAATTGTGCGACAATATATGGAGCGAAACCCTGAAATTACTTTAGCGCAGTTGCTAGCCAATACCGATGCACAGGATATATTGACGAAATCGAAGTTTAAAGGGAAGTAGGAGAGCATTATGTAAACTGATTGACAACAAAAAAAGCTATCTCTAAGGATAGCTTTTTGTTAATGTATTTATAATATTATTACTCAATGGAAATTACTTCAAATTCGTAAACCAAAGGTTGGTTTGCAGGGATAGTCGATGATGAAGCGTTGGTCTCTGTCCAAATTGACGGAGAAATCACGCGAAACTTACTTCCTGTTTTCAGTCCGTCCTTTGTAAGTCCTCCCAATTGGTCGATTTTTACTTGATTGCCGTTGTAAGAAATTGAATAAGGGTAAAATGAGTAAAGCCAAACGAAGCTGAATGCCGCATTATTGTAGTTCAATGTGTAAGTTCCACCTGTAGCATCGCTTTGAACAACGGTTTTGCTTAATGTCGATACGGAATATTTCAATTTTACAGTTGGGACAACAAATCCGCTACCGCTGTATTTGTATTCATACGTATTGTTAGACGGTGCAGATAATATCTCATAGTACATTCCACGAGTTACCTTCTTGCCCAATCTTGGCAAATTTATAGATGTAGTATCTGTCACAGGGTTCGTAAATTCGGCTGCGACATAGGCTTGTATCGCGTTTCTTTGTGAATTTAATACAGAATCGAATCTTCTCTCTTCAGCCAAAGCCTGACCTTCATAGTCAATGTCGTCACCTTTGTCCATGCAGGCCGTGAAGGTAGTTGCAACTACAGCGAATGCGATTAATGGTTTAAATAGATTTTTCATAAATATCTCTAGTCTTTTTCAATTGAATATAACGCTGTTTTTTGTTAGCATGCTACAACAGCACGATTTATTATTTATTTTTATTTAACATCAACGACGTCGAGCTCAAAATATAGCGGTGAATTGGCCGGAATTTTGTCCATAGATTGCGCATCATAAGCCCAAGGAGAGGGGGTAACAAACTTGATTTTACCTCCTTTTTTTAATCCGTTCGTTGTCAAACCTCCCACCTTGTAGGTATTTCCATTAACACTAATCGATTTAGGGAAGAAAGCCAATTGCCATGCGCCGATTACATTACGCAAAGACGAGGTAAAGTCCTTATCAATCGGTGATTGATCGAAAACTGTCCCGTCAAGTAAGGTGCCTTTATACTTGGCCGTAATGTTAGGGACGACGAGTGAATTGTTCATCACCATATAGGTATAGGATGCATCATCTCCAGCTTGAACTAATTGGTACCATATACCGGTAGCCGTATCCAGTTTCGCATTCACCAAATTCGCGTCCGCAAAAGCTTTGATCGCCGGAGCTTGTTCTTTCAGTAGTTTCTGTATGCGAGCGTTATTGATGGAGTCTTGAATTCGTTGTTCTTCTAGTGCTTTTTCGTAATCTAGATCATTGTTTTTTGAACAAGATGAAAAAGTTGCCACAGCGAGTGTAACGATAATTGCTAGTTTAGGTAGGATGTTCATAAAATTATTTGAATACATTTTGTGGTTAGAACGATATGTTTGCCGTTTTGCTACAGCAAACATAAAAAAAATGATGAATAGTTTTAATGGATAGTTTAAATGAAATGTAACGACTATTGGTTGTGACGAAGCTTAGAAGTTATTTGATAGAAATGTTTTGGTGAATTTACTATCGGGAAATTTATAGCGATTTTGTTATTTGTAATTATATCAGATTTTTTATTTGGAATATAGTTTTTTATTTGTTTAAAAATCTGATTTTTAGTTGTTTGTTTTGAATTTACTGCAGTATTTTTTTTCTGTATAAAATGTTTTTAATCAATATTTTTTGAAACAAAATGTGTTTATATTTAACCATTGTTTTACCATATAAACATATGTATTATGAAGTTTAAAGTTTTATTTATCGCTGGATTACTATGTGCAATTATTGTCCAGTCCTGTAAAAAAGAAAATCTCGCAGTCGTCTCAAAGGAGCAAGAGGACCTGTCGAATGTGAAAGCTGCTCTCATTAAACTTGGTTTTGATACAGCGACGGCGATTATTAAAGGAGAAGATATCTTTGTCGAGGAAGATATTCTATTAAAAAGGTCGGAGCTTTTTAAAACGCAGCCTAGACAGGCGGTTATTCGACCAAATAGTATTGGTGCGTTAGGGTATCTATTGCGTTCGTTTACTTACTTTATTGCGAACTCCTTAACTCACCATAGAGACGTCCTAAGCGGTATTAGTGAAATAAGGAACGTCATGCCCAATCGCGTTACTATGACACGAGTTTACACTGAAGCTGGAGCTGACTTAGTTTTTCGCGGATATAATGAATCTAGTACGATCTGTGGATTTGCTTCATGGCCAACAATGAACTGGGGTATAGCTACTATTGAATTAGTTGTAGGAGAATCAGTTAATATTAACTTGTTCCAGTGGAGAAACTTAAATGCTTCTCAAAGGAGAACACTGATTGCTCACGAGATAGGCCATGCTATTGGCATAAGACATACCAATTGGAGACAATATGGAGAAGGTGAATTCTTTTCGATTACTAATCGTGATGGTAGCCCAATCACTTACGGCGCATATACAGTTCCCAATACAAATAATACGTCCTTAAATCCTGATCCGTCTTCAATTTTTAATGGCAATAGTTGTGGCAGAAGTTGGGGAAGCGGCTTTACTGTCGGTGATAGACTTGCAATTCGGTATGTATCGACGAATATATTTAATCCGTAAACTATGAATACCAATTTTTGCGTCAAGCTTGTCGTTTACCGGTTTTTTGTAAAACTAGATATTATATCTTTTATAGGTTAATCTGTAGTCCAAGACTGGATCCGATGGATGCCGCTCGGCTTCCATTAAATCTCGTTACCTGTCTTACTCCGTTTCGTAAGAAAGTTCGGTCTCTTCCGGCATTTATTTGTTGTGCAAAATATCCTCCCGCTATATAGAAAGAAATCCGGGAGGATATTTTTGTGGATAGTCCTGCAGAGCCGCCATAATGAGCTCCGTTGCTTTCTTGCATAAAACTGACGGGATGTTCAAACGTAGGGATTAAGTTCCAGTTTCCTATTCCCGTATAATCAACAAGGGCGTAGGATAAAGTTGCTAATGCCTGTAGTTTGCTTCCTAGATGCGTATGGAAGGATGTGCCAACTTGTACACCCTGTTGGCGTGTGCTGTACCAGGTGTCAAGATTTGGCACCGATGACGAGGTCATGGAAAAAGTTTGGGAGGTATTTATGTAAGAGACGTTTGCATCGACTGTTACAAAAGGATTTTTATAGAGATTGTAGGCGAGTCCTGTTTGTAGATGCTGCATACCTCCTTTGGAGCTGTTAAAATGTAGTTCATAAGTTGGAGTTGTTCGGTTGTCATGTTGATAGTCAATGTCACTGCCTGTTCCGCTAAGGGTTTGCCTGTTTTCAATCGTCAAAATAACGCTTGTCTTTGGAAGAATTTTATAATTTCCGTTTACGCTGAGGCCTAAACCGACAATATTCTGGTACTTTAATTCAGATAATATATTTGGGTTTGTTCCGTCGGCATTGCCTGCTATGGACCAACTAAAATCCTGTATGGAAATACCGGATGCAACGTTGATCTGCAGCTTCTCTTGAGAGTGGGCACGAAAACCACAGGCTAGAATCAGTGCAAGAATCAGTATGTGTTGCTTGATCATAAATACGAAATAGGGTTACATATGCAAACAAATATACGTGGTCTTTACATGCTGATTGCTTACAAAATGATTTGTTAATTATATTGATAAATATACAATATAGTTTCGTTTCAGGTTTTCGTTTTGATTGGAGTAATTTATTTTCTATATTTTTTGCAAAAACCTCAAACAAACTATACCCTCGCAAAGCTATTGCAGGGCGTTCGACAGTTTCTCAGGACTCAAATATTCAAAATAGCGCTGCTTTACCGTGAAGTCGGGGCTTAGTATCAATGTGGTGGGGAATATAAAATCGCCATGGCGTGCTGCCAAGATTTTGGCAATATCGTGGTAGCTTCCTCTTCTTTTCTTGGAGCGCTTGTTGGTCAGGATCTGTCCGTCGAAGGACAGGCTGTCTACACTTTCCGCATCAAAGCGAACAGCGTGATAGTCGTTGTTGAGGGTATGTATGATTTTCGGATCCGTGAACACCGCGCTGTCCATCTTTCGGCAATACACGCACCAGTCGGTATGGAAAAACAGGAACACGGGTTTTGGATCTACACGTAACGCTTCCGATAGTTGTTCAAAGGAGATCCACTTGACCGCCTCCCGATGTTGGGCATAGGTTTGCATGCTGACGCAGAAGGCAAGGAGGGTAATCAGGTATCGTTTCATGTCGTACTGTTTTTTAGGAGGCGATGAGGGATGATTGCTACTATCCCTCATCGCTGCCTATTGTTAATGGAAATGGCCTATCTTCACGCCGAACGTGTAGGTGCGCGGTTTAGTAGGTCCATATACATAGTCGGAATCCCGAAATGGGCCGGTATCAAAATCTTTTTGGAAGGCGTTGAACATATTCTGCACGCCAGTGAACACTTCTACATTGAAGTTTTTCTTAACGGCAAAGGTGTAGCCTAGGCGGAGGTTGAGCTCCATGAAGTCTGGTGCATCCTTAACGATCATGCGGCCATCCGTTTGGTAGTGCGGTACAAGCATGCCACCCGTGTATACGCCCGTCACATCGACGGCGAATTGCTTGGTCGCTTTGATGTTGGTATTCAAATACCCATACACGTTGGGCGTGCGCATATAGCGTGTCGTGCGGATATCGTCGGCATCGGTCTCGCCTTCAAAGATGAGTTGCTCTTCGCTGTATTTGGCGCGTTGTATGGTTCCTCCCGCCTGGATACTCAGTGCGCTGGATGGAGCGACGCTTAGCTCGATATTACTTCCATATACGCTGGATCGGCTACCATTGCGCATTTCCTGTAAGATAATGTCCGCCTCTTCGGAGGTCATTACCGTGGTGAACGGATTTTGCAAATCGGTGAAAAATCCCTCGACCAATAGGCTGGCCTGCGTGTTGCCAAAATTACGCGTATAGTTCAGCGAGCCGGTATAGGCGTTGGAATATTCTGTTTCTAAGTTTTCGCCCATCAACACAAATACCTGCTGTCCGCCGATAGAGGTGACGTGCATATCCTCGTTGAAGGCTTGAGGCGCGCGGAAGCCACGCGCATAACCACCGCGAAACTGCAAGGCCTCGGTGATGTCGTATAAGATGGTTAGGCGTGGACTCAAGGTGCCAAAGCTTTGGTCTGAGCGACGCGTGTTGCTTAGCAGTTGATAGGTGCCGTCCACATAGGTGTAGTCGTAGCGTGCACCCATTAGGGCCTTCAGTTGGTCAAGCAGCTTCCACTCATACTGTGCATAGGTGCCTACGGCATGCGTACGTTGATCGATGCTGCGCTGGTAGGCCGGAATTTGGTCTTCGGTACGGTTTCCATTGTATTCTACACCTGCGGTGAACACATCGCGCTCGAAGTTGTAGTTGTACTGTGCGCCGGCCACCATAGCAAAGTCGTCGGTTGTGCCATAAGAGTTGGCCGCAACTACACTATCCTGATGCGTACGAGCGCCACCAAGGCCACCGTAGTAGCTATCGCGCTTGCTTTTTTGCGCCGAAGCGTAGAGCGATAGCTTATGTTTCCAATCTTTGGAGTAATGGTCATAGGTGATGCCACCAATGATGGAGTTGGTCTGTATCTGCTCGGTGATGTCGCTGAAGTGCGGCGCCAAATCGAGGCGGTCGCCCCCGCGACGGAACTCGTTGAGCACGCTCATGTCGACGGTTATTTTATCAAATTCCGAAGGCTTGAAGAAAGCCTTGGCACCGAAGGTTGTGTTGCGCAGCTTGGTTATTTCGGTAAATCCATCGCCGTTGGCGTCCCAAGGCTGGCGGTCGCGGTGCATACCGTAGAACGTAACCCCATTCATGAGGTCGTCCTCCACAAAAGAGGTGTTAAAGTCGAGGGTATTATCCCAGGAGCTTCCGCCGGTAAGCGAGTTGGTGGATTTGATCTGCCAATCGTTTTCCACGGGATCTTTGGTGATGATGTTGATCGTCCCGGCAATAGCGTTGGCACCAAATAGGGCTGATCCACCACTGCGCACGACTTCGATGCGGTCGATCATGCTGGTCGGGATTTGGTCGAGGCCATAGACGCTGTTTAGAGCGCTGAATACCGAGCGGCTGTTGATAAGTATCTGCGAATAGGCTCCTTCGAGTCCGTTTAGCCGCACTTGGGAAAAGCCACAGTTTTGACAGTTGTTCTCTACGCGCACACCGGGCTGGTAGGCCAATGTTTCCGACATGGCGACAGACTGCGTCGCGTTAAAAAGTTTCGGGCCGAGCACGTTGACAACAACGGGGGCTTCACGTCGGTCGATACCGTAGCGTGTGGCGCTGACCACCACTTCGTTGATCGCTAAGTTGTCTTCCTGCAGCTGGATGAGGATAGGGACGCTTTTCTGTGCTGCTGTTAATACCTTTTTGCTGGTTTGATAGCCTACCGCACGGATCACTATGGTCGATTTGTCTTGTGGTACTTTCATTAGGGTGAACTTTCCTTGGCTATCGGTGGCCGCGGCAATGCTGCTGCCCTCGACGAGCACGGTTGCCTGCATAACGGGCTCTCCCTGTGCTGTGGTGACGGTGCCGCTGAGGTTGTTCTGCGCAAATAAAAGGATAGGTGAGAGGAAAAGAACAAGGGCAAAAAGCCTGTAGTATATGTTGATCATGTATATAGATGTGAAAATGCTTTAAATGATGTGTTGTTCGTCTTCACGAAAGCGTTCAGCATGGGCCAACAGCCGAAGATAGAACAGCTTCGGGAGCCAAGCATGCCGGCAAGTTTTGCAAAAAGGGACACTGCGCTAGATAGTTTTCAACGGGGCGAAAAGCCCTAGTAAACACAACAACGTACCTTTTGGCAAGATTCGTCAAGATGAGATGTAATTAAATTTAAACTTGTGTAGGGAATGTTAGGCAATCGAGGGCGGTCCGCGCAGGTCATAATGGAAGATCGACTGGGACACCGTTGTGGCCACAAGCTCTGCAAAGTGTATGTGGAGCTGGCGCGGCGTGATGGCCATTTCGAAGACCTGTAGAGTGGGCGCAAGGAAAGCGCCTGCAAAAACGACGTTTAAGTATTGGATCTCCGCATCCGACTCGTGATGGTGCGACTGTCCTTTTTTCGTAAAGTCGTAGGGGTGAACGTGGGTGATGATCTCACCGGTAGAGGTGATCTCTTTGTGCATAAACACCACGCCGCTGATAATAATAGCGACCGTCCAAGCGCTTAAGAGGTAAGCGATGAGGGAACGGTATGTGGTTGTCAATTTATGCATCAAAAAAAATAGCGCTACCAAATCGATAGCGCTATAAAATTAGGGAATGCTTTTGATATTATACAATTAATTTATTGTTATCATCTGGGAAAACTAAGCCCGGCTTATGCGATTTTGCCTCTTCGGGTGTCATATGTGCATAGGAAATGATGATAACGATATCGCCCACTTGCACCATGCGCGCTGCTGCGCCGTTGAGGCAGATGGTGCCTGTGCCGCGCTCGCCGGTAATGACATAGGTCTCTAGGCGTGCTCCATTATTGTTGTTTACAATCTGCACTTTCTCATTGGCGACGATGTTTGCCGCATCCATCAAATCTTCATCTATCGTGATACTGCCCACATAGTTCAATTCAGCCTGCGTTACACGAACGCGGTGAATCTTTGACTTCATTACTTCAATTAACATGCTGCAAAATTACCTTATTTTTTTCTAAAATCTGTATGCTCCGTGTCAGAAAGCCCAGCCAAGCATGCTTGATAGGTACCCAGCCACTTTTTGGCTGTTTTTTTATTGATAAACAAGGGGTAAGCATATACTACTACAGAATATGTCTAACTCAAGATCATGTTATCGATCAGACGAACGCCTTCAATCCAGGCAACAACCAGCGCAACGTAGCTGTTGCTCGGCTCTACGGTGGAAACTTCTTCTAGGCTACGACTTTCACAGATAGCAAGGTATTCCACCGTCACTTCTGCTGCGGCAATCAAGATTTTGTTTGCGGCCTCTTTGACCTCGGCTACCGATTGCTGTCCGATATGGTCTTTGATGTAGGATAATGCTTGGTAAAGGCATAAAGCCTTGATCTTTCCTTCATCAGAGAGGCGGCTGTTTCTTGAGCTCAAGGCCAATCCTTTCGCACTGCGCACGGTTGGGCAGATCAAAATGCGTATCGGCATTTTTTTGCTATCCACCAAGCGTTGGATAACCATCACCTGCTGAAAATCTTTCTGTCCGAAGCAAGCGATATCGGGTTCTACCAAGTTGAAGAGCTTGTAGACGATCTGCGTGACGCCCTGAAAATGTCCGGGGCGTTTTTCACCTTCCCAGATACTATCGAGGTTACCTAAGTCAATATGCCAAGGTTTATCATCTGCGGGATACATCTCTTCCACGCTAGGCATAAAAAGAACGTCGCATCCTGCTGCGTTAAGCAACGCTATGTCGTTTTCTATAGGACGCGGATATTTCTCGAGGTCTTTTGGGTCGTTAAACTGTGTGGGATTGACAAAAATGCTGCATACCACGAGCTGAGCTACCTGCTGTGCCTCCTGAATCAAGGCGAGATGGCCTTGGTGTAATGCGCCCATGGTCGGAACAAGGGCGACCTTGCCGTCCACCTGTCTATGCGCACACAAATGCGTTTGGAGTTCCTCTTTGGTTTTAAATATTTTCACCGTAAAACGTTAAATAAGGGCGTAAAATTGCATAAATAAATCCGAAATATAAAGTTGTGAAAACTAACTAATTGTAAAATCCACAAAATATTCGTACCTTTGTGTACCGATTTTACTATTCGATAAATAAAAAAACAATTGGAGATGGCAAAAACGAAAATATTGTTTGTAACCCATGAGATGTCGCCTTTCCTTGAACTAAGTAAAATTTCTGAAATTACACGCCAGTTACCGCAAGCTATGCAAGAAAAAGGATTTGAAATCCGGATTCTTATGCCCCGTTTTGGTAATATCAATGAGCGCAGAAATCGTCTTCACGAAGTGATAAGGTTGTCGGGAATGAACATCGTGGTGGATAACAATGATAATCCGCTAATCATTAAAGTGGCTTCATTACCTGCTGCACGGATGCAGGTCTATTTTTTGGATAATGAAGAGTATTTCCAGCGGAAAAAGGTTTTTCGTGACGAGAAGGGTGAGTTTTTTGCAGACAATAACGAGCGATCGTTGTTTTTCTGCAAGGGAGCGCTGGAGACGGTGAAAAAGCTGGGATGGTCACCCGATGTGGTGCATTGCCACGGTTGGTTCTCGGCCATGGTACCGGCTTATCTCAAGACCACTTACAAGGATGATCCTGCTTTTAAAGATGCGAAAGTGATGTACTCGCTTTATGCTAATGAAGAGTTTGGCTCCTTGGGTGCGAAATACGGCGAGATGGCCGCTCAGGTGGATCTTTCTGCCGAGGAAGCTGCTCCATATGGCGACGGATCGTACGTGGACCTATACAAAGGCGCCCTATCGTTTACGGATATCGCTGTATTCCCTGATGGGGAGGTTCATCCCGAATTGAAAGCTTATGTGGAAGAAAAGGGCATTCGCAGCTTCACGCCCAGCGGTGATGAAGATTACGAAGGTTTCTCGGAGATATTCGATGAGTTTTCCACGGTTGACGCCGAAGCGGCATCAGCATAACCTGATTTTTAGTTTTAATAAGATAAAAGGCGCAGTCATGCGCCTTTTTTTGTGGATAAACGGAAGCATGCTAAGGCGTGCTACTCATTGATCATATGTTTGTGTTAGCGCCTGTCATCCGTTGCCCACCCAAGCATAAATCGTGTATAGGAAAAAATTACACAATCGTTTGTACTTCCAGATAAACAGCTGTTTAGCGCAAGTTGCTTGTAAAGTGCATCATCTCGACTTGCTTTTCTGCATTTGGATGCCAATTTTTGTTAAAACGATATCGTATAATGATGACTAACACCATAACCTCTGCTTGCAAGATTGTCTGGTTTTTTATGTTTCCACTGCTGCTGTTGGGACAGAGCCGACCTGCGGTGGATTCTATTCCCGGATTTGCCTATGGGGAGCAGGCGCATCCTTCCGGAAAGGAATGGGAATCCCCCGAAGCATTATCCCTCAATAAAGAATTGCCGCACGCCTATCATTTCTCTTTTAAGAAGGTGGAGTCGGCACGTGCCGTGTTGCCGGAGTATTCCGAATATTGGCGCTCGTTGGATGGTACGTGGAAGTTTCATTGGGCCAAAACACCCACCGAACGGCCTCAGGATTTTTATCGGTCTGATTTTAATGCCGCAGCTTGGGACGATGTGCCCGTGCCAATGAGCTGGAATATCCTTGGTATTCAAAAGGATGGTACCTTGAAATATGGCGTGCCAATCTATGTGAACCAGCCTGTAATCTTTCAACACCAAGTGAAGGTAGACGATTGGCGGGGTGGCGTGATGCGCACACCTCCTCAGCATTGGACGACCTATATAGACCGGAATGAGGTGGGGTCCTATCGTCGTAGCTTCTCGGTGCCTGCGGATTGGAAGGACAAAGAGGTTTACATCAACTTTGATGGAGTAGACTCTTTCTTCTATCTGTGGATCAATGGTAAATATGTAGGGTTTTCAAAAAATTCTAGAAACCTCGCATCGTTTAATATCAGCAAATATTTGCGGGCTAAAGGAGAGAATATTGTTGCGGTGGAGGTATATCGCAATTCCGATGCTTCCTTCTTGGAGGCTCAGGATATGTTTCGGCTTCCCGGTATTTTTCGAACTGTATCTATCTCGGCCAAACCTAAGGTGCAGATTCGTAATCTCGTCGCCATTCCCGATCTCGATAGCGCATACAAACAGGCCAGTTTACAGGTGACGGCCGAAGTAACAAACCAAGCTGGACAGGATGTGGCAGGTTACGCTATTCGGTATAGTTTATATGCCAATAAGCTTTATAGCGATGAAGGTGTGAAGGTTGACGCCATCAATTTGCGGCGCTCGATAGGGACGGTTCAAAAAGGAGCTACCGCTGTTGTCGACCAAGCCCTTAAAGTAGACAATCCACAGAAATGGTCTGCAGAAAATCCGTATCGGTATACGTTGATTGCCGAGTTGCTGGATCGAAAAGGAAAAGTGGTCGATGTGGTGTCCAGTTATATAGGCTTCCGTAAGGTAGAAATCAAAGATACCCCGGCGCAGCAGGATGAGTTTGGTCTTGCCGGCCGTTATTTTTACGTAAACGGAAAGCCGGTAAAGCTAAAAGGTGTAAACCGACACGAAACAAACCCCGAAAAGGGAAAAGTTATCTCGCGCAAGCAGATGGAAGAGGAGGTGAAGCTGATGAAAAGGGCTAACATCAACCATGTTCGAAATTCGCATTACCCCGACGATCCCTATTGGTATTACCTCTGCGACAAATATGGTATCTACTTGGAGGATGAAGCAAATCTAGAAAGCCATGAATACTATTATGGTGAAGCCTCACTGTCGCACCCACCGGAATGGAAAAATGCACATGTAGCGCGCAACTTGGAGATGGTACACGCGACGATTAACCATCCGGCCATCGTGATTTGGTCTTTGGGTAACGAGGCGGGTCCTGGAAAGAACTTTGTGGCCGCCTACGAAGCCATTAAGAAGGTGGATGTCTCTCGTCCGGTGCAGTACGAGCGCAATAATAGCATTGTCGATATGGGCTCGAACCAATACCCGTCCATCGACTGGGTGCGCGAGGCGGTAAAAGGGAAGTACAGGTTGAAGTATCCCTTTCATATTTCGGAGTATGCCCATTCCATGGGTAATGCCACCGGCAACTTGATTGACTATTGGGAAGCAATCGAATCGACTAATTTCTTTATGGGAGGAGCTATTTGGGACTGGATAGATCAATCGATGTATGCCTATGACAAGACTACGGGTGAGCGGTATGTGGCCTATGGTGGTGATTTTGGGGACAAGCCTAATGACGGTACTTTTGTGATGAATGGATTAGTGTTTTCTGACTTGACACCCAAACCGGCCTATTTTGAAGTACGTAAAGTTTACCAGAATGTAGCCGTACGTGCGGTAGATATGCAAATGGGAACGGTAGAAATATTCAATAAAAACTATTTCAACAGTTTGGACGACTATGATGTGCTGTGGTCGCTATGGAAAGATGGTGTCGAAATCGAGCGAAAGGCTACGTTTAAGGGCGATGTGACAAACATAGCGGCAAGAACGGGGCGTCAAGTTTCGATACCGTATGATTTTTCTAGTCTTGATCCCCAATCAGAATATTTTGTCAAAGTGCAGTTTCTACTCAAAGAGGATCGGCCTTGGGCGGCAGCCGGCGAGGTGCAGATGGAGGAGCAGCTGCTCGTTAAAACTGCCGACATGTGGCCATCTATAGTAAGCGTAGCAAAGGGGGAAGCCATACAGATCAACGGCGAAGCTGGGTTAAAAGTGTTAAAAGGGAAGGACTTTGTGGTGAAATTTGACGATGCCACGGGAAGCATCTACCAGCTTGTCTATGGCGGTAATATTCTTATCCGCGATGGCGAAGGACCGCGCTTGGATGCGCTACGTGCACCACTGGACAATGATAACTGGGCTTATCAGCAATGGTTCGAAAAGGGACTGCATCAGTTGAAACACCGGGCCTTGCAAGCGAATGCTTATCCGCGAGCGGATGGCGCTTATGTGCTTTCCTATACGGTGGAATCACAGGCCGCACATGGAGCGACAATTCGCGGAGGAAGCTCGGGCACCTATACCTTGGACGAGCACCAAGATGTGCCTTTTAATAAAAGCGACTTTAAATTTACCAGCAATTATATTTGGACCGTCTATCCGGATGGTTCTATCGAGCTGCAGAGCAGCATCACGTCGAACAACAGTAGCTTGATCCTTCCGCATCTAGGTTTTGCTATGCAGATACCTGCCGATTATGGGCAGTACAGCTACTATGGTCGTGGTCCGGTAAACAACTATGCCGACAGGAAAACAGGGCAGTTTATACAACGCTATGATAGTACGGTCGAAGGGCAATATTTTCCTTGGCCTAAGCCACAGTCGACCGGAAATAGGGAAGATTTACGCTGGTGTGCATTGACCAATAGCGCTGGCAGCGGTCTGCTCTTTGTTGCAAAGGATCAATTTGCTGCTTCGGCTTTGCCTTGGAGCGAGTTAGAGATGACTTTAGCGCCCCATACGCATCAGTTGCCTAAAAGTTCCGGCACGCACCTCTACCTTTTGGCGGATGTGACTGGCCTTGGTGGTAACAGCTGTGGACAGGGACCGCCATTGGAACAGGATCGCGTCAGGGCTTCTGCACAGCGTTTCGGTTTTTTGATTCGGCCATTGCAGCAACATAACCAGGCCTTGCAGGCCAAAGTTGCCTTAGCGGGGAATATGCCCATCCGCATCGTGCGCGACCAAAAAGGTGAGGTGCAGGTTGCTTCCGAACGGGGCGATTCCCGCTTGATGGTACAGGTAGGTAATAAACCTGCACAGCCATATACTACGCCATTTGTGTTACGTGATGCGGCGGAGGTATCTGCTTGGTACGCCGATAACGAGAAATCGAAAGTTAGTCTGCGTTTTCCAAAGATAGAGACCATTAGCATGCAAGTGCTTTCGGCATCCAGCCAAGAAAGGGGAGAAGGAAATGCGGAACATCTCGTGGATGGTGATCCATCGACAATTTGGCATACCATGTACTCGGTAACCGTAGCACAGTATCCGCATTGGGTAGATTTTGATGCGGGTGAGCTTAAGCTAGTGAAGGGTTTTACGTATTTGCCTCGACAAAACGGAGCAAACGGACGCATAAAAGGCTATCGTTTGCAGCTTAGCACGGATGGTAAAAACTGGAGTGACACGGTGGCGGAAGGAGAGTTTAATCGTGATGGTAAATTGAAAACCATCATGCTGGCGAAGCCTACAAAAGCGCGTTTCATTCGGTTTACTGCCTTGAGCGCCCAAGATGGGCAAGATTTTGCCTCTGCAGCGGAATTTTCCGTGTTGGCCGACTAACGGTCGATATATGCCTGATGAAAACGCCTCGGATTTCCCGGGGCGTTTTTTTAGCATTTGTAAAAAGGAGGAAACGGCGGAATGACGAACTTTGCTAGCATCAAAAAAGGAAGCTATGAATTGGATTATTTTAATTATCGCCGGTCTATTTGAAGTTGGATTTACCTCTTGCTTGGGAAAAGCAAAGACCACTACGGGAACCGAAATGTATGGTTGGTATGGCGGTTTTGGCCTTTGCTTGGTCGTCAGTATGTTGTTACTTATGAATGCAACCCAAAGCTTGCCCCTGGGCACGGCCTACGCCGTTTGGACGGGTATTGGTGCTGTGGGAACGGTCTTAGTGGGCATCATTGTCTTTAAAGAACCTGCGGACTTTTGGCGCGTGTTTTTTATCGTGACGCTTATCGCTTCCATCATCGGCTTGAAAGCGGTTTCCTCGCATTAATACCAAAATTTTACGTACTTTTGTGGCTATTACAAAGATAGGCAGATGATGCCTGTTTGGTAGCTATACGTATTATGTTAGAGAAACTACAAGCCATAAAAGAAAGATGGGAAGAGGTGGAAGCTGAATTGAGCAACCCCGAAACCATAAACGATATGAAGCGTTTTGCCAAGTTGAATAAAGAATACAAGGACTTGGGGAAAATCGTTGAGCAGTATCATATTTACAGGAATATCGTGAGCAACATGGATGCAAACAAGGATATTCTGGTGAATGAAAAGGATCAGGAATTACGGGAAATGGCGAAGGAAGAGCAAGATCTCCTGTATACCCAAAAGGAAGAAAAAGAAGAAGAGATTCGACTTATGCTTATTCCGAAGGATCCTGAGGATGCTAAAAATGCCATTATCGAGATTCGTGGTGGAACAGGCGGTGATGAGGCTGCATTATTTGCTGGAGACCTTTACCGTATGTACACACGTTATTTTGAAACGAAAGGCTGGCGTAATGAGGTGATGGATGTAACGGAAGGTACATCTGGCGGCTATAAGGAGGTTATCTTAAAGGTGATTGGCGAGGATGCGTACGGGCAACTGAAATATGAGTCGGGTGTACATCGTGTGCAACGTGTTCCTGATACGGAAACCCAAGGAAGGGTGCATACCTCTGCTGCTTCAGTAGCCGTATTGCCCGAAGCAGAAGAAGTCGATGTGGAATTGAACCCAGGGGATATCGAACTGCAGACCTCTCGCTCAGGGGGGGCCGGTGGACAAAACGTGAACAAGGTAGAAACTAAAGTACAATTGACGCATAAACCTTCGGGAATTGTCGTTGTATGTCAGGTAGAGCGTTCGCAATTGGCCAACCGCGAATTGGCGATGGAGATGTTGCGGAATAAACTGTATGAACTCGAAGTACAGAAGAAACATGGCGATGTTGCGGCCAAACGGAAGACGATGGTATCAACCGGTGACCGCTCGGCAAAAGTGCGTACATACAACTATCCACAAGGACGCGTTACCGAGCACCGTATAGGCTTGACCATGTATAATCTGCCCGCTATTATGGATGGTGATATTCAGGGGATTATCGATGCCTTGCAATTTGCGGAAAACGCAGAAAAGATGAAAGAGGGCGCTGTAGACTAGTTTTTTTTAAAAAAGTTTAGCAGATATCGAAATAAACACTATATTTGCACACCTTCTCGGAAGAAGGGTTTAGGTCTGGTAGTTCAGCTGGTTAGAATACATGCCTGTCACGCATGGGGTCGCGGGTTCGAGTCCCGTCCAGACCGCAAAAACAAGGGAAGCAAGGGCTTCAAAAACGTTCTTTACAATACACTTTAAAAGAAATTGGTCTGGTAGTTCAGCTGGTTAGAATACATGCCTGTCACGCATGGGGTCGCGGGTTCGAGTCCCGTCCAGACCGCACAATTTCCACGGAAATCATTCTTTTAAAGACTTTGGTCTGGTAGTTCAGCTGGTTAGAATACATGCCTGTCACGCATGGGGTCGCGGGTTCGAGTCCCGTCCAGACCGCAAAAAAGGCACTTCGCAAGAGGTGCCTTTTTTCGTTTCAAGGATTTTTTTGGGGTGCAAAGCTACAAGATTACGACTAGTAAAACTAGGATAATCGAGCCAAAATGCTACAAACCTCAAAAAAAATGCTTGGCTCATCTACTTTTTAGCTTAAAACATGCATTTAAATAGGTTTAAAGGCCGATAAATGGCTGCCTTGTTCGTTTGAAAAAAGTCTAGCACTTTTAACAGAAATGCTAGCATTTCTGTTAAAAGTGCTAGCTGTTTTGACAAAAGTGCTAGGTGTTCTGACAAAAATGCTAGCATGTCCAAAAGAAGTGCTAGACTTTCTGGAAGAAATGCTAGGTGTTACGATCTACATGCTAGCGTTTAACAAAATTATGCTAGCACTTGCGAAGAAACAGCTAGGCTTTAGAAAAGAAGTTCTAGGTGTTTTGTTCGAAGTCCCAGCATGTTTAACAAAACAGATAGCTGTTACAGTTTATTTGTTAGGTATTCGTACGCAATTGTAGGCAGTTCAAGAGAGAAAGCTATCATCTTTAACCTATAAATAAGCGCATTTATGCGATAGTATATATGCTCCCGACGAGCACTATTCTTCATCGGGAGCATGTACTTATAGATTGTACTTACTTAATTTCAGCGTAAGGCAAGTTCATGTTCTGGAACATAAACGCCCATTTGTCGGTTTGCTCAGCAATGACCATAGCGGTGGATTTTCCGGCGCCATGCCCTGCCTTGGTATCAATACGAATAAGAACAGGATTGCTGCCTTTGTTGTATTCCTGAAGACGCGCAGCAAACTTAAAGGAGTGTGCTGGGACTACGCGGTCGTCATGATCGGCTGTGGTGACCATCGTGGCCGGATAAGCCGTTTCCGGTTTCAGGGCATGATAAGGCGAGTATTTGTATAAATAGTCAAACATTTCCTTGTTGTCATCAGCCGTGCCGTAATCAAAGGCCCATCCTGCACCGGCAGTAAACTTATGGTAACGGAGCATATCGAGTACGCCTACTGCTGGGAAAGCCACTTTGAACAATTCAGGACGCTGTGTCATGGAAGCGCCCACCAGTAGCCCGCCATTGGAACCGCCAGAGATCGCCAGTTTTTCTGACGAGGTATATTTTTCTTGGATCAGGTACTCCGCCGCCGCAATAAAGTCGTCAAACACATTTTGTTTCTTCAGCTTTGTGCCCGCCAAGTGCCAGTTCTCGCCATACTCGCCGCCTCCACGTAGATTCGCAACCGCGTACACGCCTCCTTGCTCTAGTAGAATAACGTTGCTCGTCGAGAATGAAGGGGTAAGGCTAACGTTGAAGCCGCCATAACCGTATAACATCGTGGGATTGCTGCCATCGAGTTTGATGCCCTTCTTGTAGGTGATGATCATCGGTACTTTTGTGCCATCTTTCGATGTGTAGAATACCTGCTTGGATTCGTACTTTGAAGGGTCGAACTTAATGGCAGAGGTTTTATAAACTTCCGATTTGCCACTGGCAATATCATATTTGTAGATCGTGCCGGGGTTTACGTAATTGGTGAAAGAATAATAAAGATCTTTATCCTTAAACTTCGCGCCAAAGCCTGCCGCGGTACCCACACCGGGAAGTTCGATGTCGCGCTCTAGCTTGCCACTGCGATCATACTGTTTAACGAGGGAAGTGGCATCTTTTAGGTAGTTAGCGAAGATTTTGCCGCCACCAGTCGAAGGAGATAGCACTTGGTCGGTTTCTTTGATAAGGTCTTGCCAATTTGCCGAAGTAGGTTTTGTGAAATCGGCCGTGACGACCTTACCATTCGGCGCATTGAGTTCCGTGTAGATAAATAGCTTGGTACCCTCATTGTCGATGATATAGTGATTTTTTTCCATGTTATCCACTACGCTAACAAAAGCGGCGTTGGGCACGGACAGATCTTTTATGTAGAGTTCATTTCCTGACGTGGTGTTGGCCGCCGAGAGAATAAGGAAACGCTCGTCTTCCGTTAAGCTAGCGCCGATATAACGCCGCGGGGTAGTGGCTCCACCAAAGATTAGTTTATCGTCTTTCTGCGGGGTGTTTAATTGGTGAAAATACAGCTTATGCTGATCAGTCATCGCCGATAGGGCCGATCCTTGCTTTGGCTTATCATAACTGCTGTAGTAAAAGCCTTCGTTGCCCTGCCAAGCAAGTCCGGAAAATTTCACATCAATTAGCGTATCGCCGATGACTTTATTCTCGGCGGCCTGAAGAACGATGACCTTGCGCCAATCTGATCCGCCTTCGGAAATCTGATAGGCGACGAGCGATCCGTCTTTGCTAAAGGAAATGCCGGCTAGCGAAGTGGTGCCATCTTCAGAGAACTTATTGGGATCGAGAAAAAGCTCTTCTTTGCCATCCTCGCCTTTCTTGCGATACAGAACATATTGGTTTTGCAAGCCATCGTTCTTGTAGTAATAGATGTAGTCGCCCTCTTGGAAAGGGGCAGTCTCTTTCTCGTAGTTCCATAGATCTTCCAATCGCTTCCGGATATTCTCCCGGAAAGGAATTTGGGAGAGGTAGTCGTCAGTGACTTCGTTTTCGGCCGCGACCCACTGCTTTGTCTTGTCAGATAAATCATCTTCCAACCAGCGATAAGGATCGTCTACCGCCGTTCCAAAGTAGCTGTCTTGCTGTGTTGTTTTTTCGGTTGTCGGGTAGGGTTTTAACACGATATCGTTCTTTGATTCAATAATTTTTTGCTGTTGACAGGCGCCTAAGCTGAGTGCCAAAAGCATAATTCCCAAATTTCTATTCATAATCTGATTATTTTTTTAAGCGCGTGGCGCCTGTGTTTCTATGCAAGTTACAAAAAGTGCCCCGAAACGCAAATACCAAGCGCGGAAGCTTTCCCATTTCTCCCTTTTAACCTGAAAAGGAAAGGTTTCGTGTGCGTCTACGATGCTTGTTTATACGTCAATATTTGTATAGCTTTGAGCCTACAGCATGAGAGATAAGATATATTTTGCATCAGACTTCCATTTGGGTGTACTTCCAGAAGCGACATCACGCGCGCGCGAGTTGCGCATTGTCGGTTGGCTAGATGCCATCAAGCACGATGCTAAGGAGCTTTTTTTGGTAGGTGATGTATTCGATTTTTGGTTTGAATACGGAACGGTGGTGCCCAAAGGCTTTGTTCGTTTCTTTGGTAAGCTTGCCGAACTGGCTGATCTAGGCATACAGATTACTTTTTTCAAAGGCAACCATGATATGTGGATGTTTGGCTATCTACAAAAAGAACTAGGGGCGCGGATTGTGGATGATGAGCTTTTGCTGGAGCGTGACGGGAAGCGTTTCTTTATACACCATGGTGATGGTCTTGGACCGGGAGATTCGAAATATAAGTTTTTAAAATCCTTTTTCCGAAGCAAGCTGTGCCAATGGCTATTTGCACGACTACACCCCAATTTGGGCATCGGTATTGCGCAACGCTGGTCTCAGCATAGCCGTGCCGCTAGTGGCGGCGAAGAAACGTTTCTAGGGGAAGATCGGGAGTGGTTGCTGCAATATGCGAAAGAACAGCTCAAGGACGCCAACTATGACTATTTTATATTCGGACATCGGCATGTACCCTATGATATCCGCCTGTGTTCAGCTTGTCGGGTCATCAATTTAGGCGAATGGATTAACCATTGTACATACGCGGTATGGGACGGGAGGGAATTGACGTTAAAGAAATGGACACCCTAGACATCATCAACCGGATATCGGCGTTGCAGAAAGACGATCAAGAGCGTTTGGCCGGCCTGTTCGAGGAGGTCGCTTTCGATAAGGGAGCAGAGGTAATTGCTGCCGGAAAGAATTGTCGTTTTATTTACTTTATACAATCGGGTTCCTGCCGCATCTTTTATCTTAAGGATGAGCGAGAAGTGATCTTGGATTTTGCCTTTCCGGGTGATGCGCTTATCTCGCTGAATAGCTACGTGCATGAACGCTCCGGCTATGAAAGCATCCAAACTATGGAGCCATCGGTACTGTACAAAGTCGATACTAAGGAGCTGAAAAAGCTTTTTTCGAACTCGATTGGAATTGCTAATTGGGGACGTAGGCTAGCGGAAATAGAGACCTTGAAGATCGAGTTCCGACTGATGTCCAAACTTTTTAAAACAGCGACCGAGAGCTATGCGGAATTGATGGCGCGTGCACCGCTATTAATAAATACGATCAAACTGGGATATATCGCTTCCTATCTAGGTATTTCACAGGTCACCCTCAGCAGGATCAGGGCAAAGATTTAGTCACGATATGATGAGGGTACTTTATCCAAGAGGATAAAGCACCCGTTATTCTTTTACCAAGTCTGCTCGCCCTTTTTCATCTTATCTAGCGTAGCTACATAATTCTCTTTTTCACTATCACTAGCTTTTGCTACGGCTTTCTCTTGATATTTTATGGCATTTTCTTTATCACCCGACTTGTAGAGCAGGTTGGCGTAGGTATCCAAAAACGCAGGTTCTTCACTACCTTCCAGCGATTGCTTGCTCCAGTTTAGGGCCGCTTGAATGCAGGCTGCATCATCGCAATTTTCGAAAACTGACCATGCAAAGGAATTTAATGTGCTAGCAGGTACCTTTCTGTCGCTTATTGCAAACAAATCATTTACGGCATCCTTAAAGGCGGGCCAGTTCTTTTTGCTGAAAAAATATTGTGCTTTAATATTGCCGAATGTAACACGCGTATCCACGTACGGATGTTCTTTTTCGAGGCGTGTCTTTAGCGTGGCAAAGTCCACGTCATCACCCTTGTCGCGTATCTCTGGAATAACAATTTCGTTGATTAAAACAGCGGCTAAAATGTCATTGGCTGCTCTGCCTTTCCCACCCAATAGTTCGTCTACCTTTTCCTTATTTTCTTTGATAAGGATAAATGCTGGCGAGGTGCTAGACGTGGCACCTTGGCTGAGAAACTGGATGTTTTCCGCCGTTAATAAGCCTTGGCCGCCAACAAGATCAATGTAGCGCGCTGTCGCTTTTTTGCCAAGATCTTGGTCATAAGCGCTCATGGCTGCCTTCGCGGTTTTCTTCGCCAATTCAGCATCCTGCGGATTTTGCTCAAATTTTTTGACCAAGGTCACATACTGTGTTTCTGGATCAAGCCCAGCCTGTGCTTTGGCAATAAAATCATCCGCTTCGCCGCCACCGACAATACGATGCACGAGCTCGCCCTCCGGGCTGAAAATCAAAAAGGTTGGATAAGCCTGGACGGAGTAGTCTTTTGCAAAACGATCGGCTTCTTGATACCATGATTTCACATCATCGCTATCCTCTTTGGTTTGATCCATTTGTAGCTTAAGATTAACAAAGTTAGCGTTAAAGAAGTCGCCCACTTTTTCCTGTGGAAATATGGTGGATGACATGTATTTGCAAGGGCCGCACCAGGTTGTAAAGCAGTCCACAAAAATATGTTTGTTCTCTGCTTTGGCCTTGGCTTTGACCTTATCCCAATTTGTTTGGTGTTCGAAGGAAATTCCTTTTTCTTGCGCAACGGCCAAGAATGGAATAATAAGAAGGGTGAAAAGTAGCTTCTTCATAATTGTTGTTTTGAGGGGTGCTATTTGTAATGAAGATTAAGCTACGAAATTTCCATAAAAAATCCCAAGCTATATAGCTTGGGATTTTCTATATCCATTGAAATGATAGCCTAAAGGCCTAATTTCGATGATAAATTTTTTGTCAATGCTTTTTTGTGTAACAAAATTGATATCGTTTTATAACGAACATACTCTTTTGTTGCATACATATATCCTTTATAGTCATTGGATTCTCCCCAAGAGTTTTTCACGATATAGTATTCTTTTCCCGTTTGATCTTTCACAAGACCTACGATGTGCATACCATGATCATCCGTGGTGCTATAGTCGTCGAAGGCTTCTTGACGTTGTACTGCCGTAATTGCAGGTTCAGCTTTCGGGCCATTGAACATGTTTGCGCGCTCTTCTTCGCTCATCTTTTCGAATGGTTTTTCCGGTACATAAGCTACGCCATTTTTCCAGCTGAAGCTTTTTTCCGATACGTCAGTAGCCCAAGCTACGGTATAACCATTTTTCAAGGCATTGTCGATGATGTCGGTTAGATCGTTGATCTGCACATTGTAGAAACGTTCAAACGACCAGTTGTCTGGGATAAGAAGAACAAACGGTTTGTAGTAAGCATGCTCGTCAAAGGAGGAGATGCCTACATAGTCATCGGGGTTGATGCCCACCACTTGGTCGGCGAAGGTGCGTGGCGTGTAGCTCTTGCCCTTATATTGGAAAGATTCCGGTACCTCACCAAGGTAGGCATCCATGGCAGCAGTGAATGCTTTTAGCCAGGTGCTGCTTGGCTTTCTACTTTTTGCAACCGTCTCGGTGATGCCTTGCAACAAAGGTCCCATTTCGGAGAAGTTGTTGAGGCTTTGGTCTGCCTGAAGACCCGTGTAGGCCTCGCGTGGCACTGCACCATACTGGCGGAATATCGTTAATACGTCGTGCAGTTGTCCACCGTCACCTTGTGCTTGATCGCCGTGTAAACGAACGAAGTTTTTAGCTTTCTCGATGTACGTATTACGTGCCGTGAATATCTGCGATATTTCAACAGGTTGTTTGCCCATACGGATCATCTCCGACTCCAAGAACGAGTTGCCTGAGTATGACCAGCAAGTACCAGATGATCCTTGATTTTTGATAGAGGTATTACCCAAGTTGATCACTTCGGTAAATTTAAATCCTTCTTTGCTATTGTCGCTTGCATTGTTTTTCAATGCATTGATTATGTTGTCCTGTGCATTGACCTGTACAGCCGCCGAAAATAAAGCTGCTGCGAGTAATATTGATTTATTCCAGTTCATTGTTAAGATAAATTTTACGAAGTTATCATTTTATAAGATTTTACACGAACGGTACATTGTAAAATTCGTATCACAGAAAAAAGACCCCTATCGGAG
This sequence comes from Sphingobacterium bambusae, assembly GCF_033955345.1. Taxonomy (NCBI): domain Bacteria; kingdom Pseudomonadati; phylum Bacteroidota; class Sphingobacteriia; order Sphingobacteriales; family Sphingobacteriaceae; genus Sphingobacterium; species Sphingobacterium bambusae. The sequence continues at coordinate 1,991,224 of NZ_CP138332.1, read as the reverse complement.
TCTTTTTTCTGTGATATTAGGATAAATTCTCTTTTTTTGGAAACATCAGCGAGGCTACGACGCTGATCACGAGTATCGAGATGATAATGATCAAGGAATGTATCGTTTGAAAGCCGAATTCTTCAAGCCAACTATGTAAAAGCATTTTTGCGCCAATAAAAATCAACAAAAAAGCCAATCCAACCTTTAGGTAATGGAATTTGTGGATGATATTGACCAACAAAAAGAACATCGAACGAAGACCTAATACGGCAAATATGTTTGAAAAGAAAACGATATAGGGGTCTTTCGTTACGGAAAATATAGCGGGGATGGAGTCTACTGCAAAAATAAGATCGGTAAACTCGATGACTAACAGCACGAGAAACAGTGGCGTCATGTAGCGCACACCATTTTCTATGTGGAAGAACTTGCCTCCATCAAGACGAGGGGTTACCTTGAAATATTTGGAAGCAAATTTAACCACGGCATGGTTTTGTGGATCGACTTCTTCCTCTTTATTTCTATTGATATACATGCTTATACCGGTGTATACCAAAAACGCTCCAAATAGGTAGAGTATCCAACCAAACTTGGCGATAAGGGCGGCACCTACGAAGATAAAAATACAACGTAAGAGAATGGCACCAATGATTCCCCAAACCAATACCTTGTGGTAATATTTCTCAGGTATGCCGAAGGAGGAGAACAACAACACCATCACAAAGATATTATCTACGGAAAGTGCATATTCAACGACGTAGCCCGTGAGGTATTCAATGGTCAGCGTTTTGTTGTACAGCTGTATGCTTCCTGCTAGGTCATTGGCTATAGGGCTGATATTGTGGTAATGCTTGGCAATAATAGTTTGCAGCGTTTCGAAATCATGCACGTTATGCAGTTCGTTGCCCCAATAGTAGAGCACTAAACCGAATGCCAAGGCAAATAGAACCCAAATGCCACTCATGATCGCGGCCGACTTCAAGGATATGGGTTTATCACTTTTTGAGAATAGGCCTAGATCGATGGCTAACATCAGGACGATGAAGATAATAAATCCTCCAAAAAACAGTAATTCGTGGCTCATCCGTGTATTTTATTTAGTTCTTTCTGTTGTGAATCTTACTAGTTGCTCCAGGGCCGATCGGTATTCGCTTGGCGGAAAAGTTTCCAATATAGCAAAAGCCTCGGACTGGTATTGCAGCATTTTTTCGGTGGCATAATCCATGCCTCCGCTGCTGCGGACAAAGGCAATCACCTCCGCAACCTTTTCCTTGTTCTCACTATGGTTGCGCACCAAATTGATGATACGTTTTTTTTCCGAAGCGGATGTGTTTCGAAGTGCATAGATCAGCGGTAGGGTCAATTTTTTCTCCTTGATATCGTTTCCTACCGGCTTACCCACATCATCCAAACCGAAGTCAAACAGGTCGTCTTTAATTTGGAAGGCAATACCTACTTTCTCACCAAAGCTGCGCAAAAGTTGCACTTGGTCGTCCGCGACTCCAGCTGAAGCGGCGCCGCAAGCACAGCAGGAAGCAATCAAGGATGCCGTTTTCTTTTGGATGATCTCGAAGTAGATATCCTCCTGTATGTCCAATTTACGTGCTTTCTCAATTTGTAGCAGTTCCCCTTCGCTCATTTGTTCTACCGCTTCAGAGACGATCTTTAACAGGGTATGCTCATCGTTTCTCACCGATAGCAGCAGCCCTTTTGCTAAAAGAAAGTCGCCAATCAATACTGCGACCTTGTTTTTCCATAGCGCATTAACGCTAAAGAAGCCTCTGCGTTCATTCGCATTGTCCACTACATCATCGTGTACTAAAGATGCTGTATGGAGCAATTCAACCAACGAAGCTCCGCGGTATGTAGAGTCATTGATGCCGCCACATAGTCCAGCTGACAAGAAAACAAACATCGGGCGCATTTGTTTCCCCTTTTGCTTGATGATATATTGGGTGATACGATTGAGAAGAGGGACAGAGCTACGCATCGATTCCTTAAATCGACCCTCAAAAAGTTTAAGCTCTTGTGCTATTGGAGTTTGTATATCTTTTAATTTCAGCATGGAAAATGGTTATATAACCATATGTTTTAAGCGGTTAAAACTGCAATAAATATAAGAAATAGATTATAAAGCTTCGACAGCTAATTCCAATTCTTTGTACCATTGATCGCCGTATTCACGGATCAAAGGATCTTTCAGGAATTTATATACAGGTACACCTAGCTCCTTGCCGAAAGTGCATGCATCGTGACAAATGTGCCAGCGGTCGTAATGCAGCACCTGAAATTCGGGGTACTGCGTGGTACGAATAGGGTAGAGGTGACAGGATATGGGCTTTTTCCAGTCTATTTCTCCGAGTTCATAAGCTTTTTCAATAGCGCATTTCGTGATGCCATTCTCCCAAGTGACGTAGGCACATTCTTTGTTGCCATCAACGCAAGTGGTGGTCAGATCGCCATCAGCATCCACTACATGCGTGCCTTGCTCTTCGATGGCTTGGATGCCCGCAGGCGTCATATAAGGTTTTACTTTTGGGTATATCTCACGCAGGATATCGGTTTCCTGAGCTTGCAACGGTGCGCCGGCGTCGCCCTCAATACAACAAATGCCTTTGCATTTCGTCAAATTGCAAACGAAGTCATTCTTAATTACGTCTTCGTGTACCAACACATGGCCTACTTCAATCATTTCCTTTTTATTATTTTGAATAACTTACTCGCTCGCCCAGTTTATGCTTTAAGCCACTGGCTTGCACCAATTCCATGGTTACGGAACCTATTAGGATTTCTACCTGTGCCTTCACCGGAATTCTGTTGCCATCATTGGTAACCCATAGAAACAACTGGCTATCTTTCTTAAAAATACGTCCGGGCGTAATTTCTGGGCTAAATTTAATACATTCAACAGTTCCCAAGGACGTTTTTATTTTCTCGACGCCAATGTATTTGACACCCAACTGTGATACCTCGTCATTTAAGAAATAGCTGATCTTGAACGAATCGCCTTTCTTGAGCGAAGATAGGTCTAAGTTGCGCGAAAAGTAATAGGCCGACAACAAATCAAAAAATTGGGCTGTTGGACTTTTGAATGTTCCCTTTTTGCCAGATACCTTCTTGTTCTTGTGGTCGAAGGTTGCATATTCTTTACGGGTATAATTGCCTTCATGTATATCTTCTGTATACAAGTAAGGGAGGTAGTTATCACCATCGATGTACGAGTCGTATTGATTTTTGACGGTGTAGAAAACCGAAAAGGCTCCCGATGTTTGGCCAAAGGCCGACAGATGGAAGGTATTTGGATTGCTGAAGCGCAGCTTTGACTTTTCTACTTTCAAGGTGCCGGTAGCAGCGGAAATGATGCCGTAGCGAAGTTTGTAGGTCAGCTTTTCCCCTTCTTTGTATGTCGGGTTGGGCAGGTAAGGCAATGTTTGCGCCTGTATAAGACTGATGCTAACAAAAAGGAATAGAAATGCCGCGTATAACTTTTTCATAGTAGGATTGACAATAATGGGTGCCAATGGTTTAACTTTTTCTTTTAAAAACCGGAACGGTAGAACAGGGCTCACCGTACATAATGCTTTTGGCCACCTTGCTGAGCTCTACGGTAAATTTAACAAAGGCCGATTCTGGAACGTAAATGTCGCCACATCCTTTGACCACCACACGTTCGTCTTGATAGTTTGCATAGTCTATACCAGCTAGGGCACTCGTGAAAAGGGTGTTGAGCACCTGCTCTCTGTCGCCAAAGTGCACCGACTCGGCATAGGGTTGCAATTTATTTGCCAACAACATGTAGGCCCAAGTAGGAACAATAGCATCCGCGGAACATATGATGCCAACGTGCTTTCCAGCATACTGCTCCCAATTGTGCTCTTTTATAAAGGTGCGGAAATCTTTTTCTTTTAGTATGAGACCATGAAACAAATTGTCCTTGATGTCATAGATCAGGATGTCTTGCTGTGGGGCGTAATTCGCCAAATCAACGGTGACGATGCCACTTTGTGCTACTTTGTTTACAATCGTTTCTTGAATCTCCATAATGTACCAAAATAAAAAAGCCGATCATGATTTGATCGGCTATAAAGTTACTGATTATATCTTAATAGAATCTAATGCGATTGTCATCAATATCGGCTTTGTTTTGAAGCGCTTGATAGATAGACGACCAAGCACGTTGTGATTTTGCCGTCTGCATTTGTTTCTTTTGGCTAGCGATATCGCTTGCCACTAGTTCTGCAGGATTAACAAATCCGTTGACCTGAACAGCATAGACACCTTGCATACCTTTTATCGATTTCGAAACTTTGTTTGGTTGTAAGCCGAAAGCGGTACCCACTACGGCAGGCTCAAGCGATACGCCAGGAAGCACTGGATTTGCCAATACAATGTTTTCTACAGCGACAGCCGATTTACCTAGCTTCTGTGCCGCTTGATCGATATTCGATGCACCGTTCAACGCGTTGTTCAGTTTCTCTGTTAACATTTTAGCCTTCACTTCGTTTCTTACCTGTGCTTCGATCTGTGGTTTTACCGCATCTAAAGAAAGGGTTCCTTTTGGCTGTATATCAACAATGCGCGCAACGATGAAGTGTTGTTCGGTATCATAGATCTTTTCTGAAACCGCACCGTTTTTAGCTTCAAATGCCCAACGGATAAGTTCTCTAGGTACTTCAGCACCATTGAAGTTATTGTCCATCGCTACAGCGCGGTCTACCTTTTGTAGTTTAGCGCCTTGCTTGCTGGCTATTTCTGCAAAGTTCTTTCCGTCTACGTCGGCAAAGAAATTGTTAGCTTTGGTGTAGGCCGCATCTGTGGTTGCCTTGCCGCTGCTCACTGCTTTGTCAACGATAGCTGCTTTGACAATTTTGGAGTTACCAATCTGTTTTTCGATTTTGATGATATGTGTACCGAAACGGCTGTTTACGACAACAACTTCGCCTGGTTTTCCGGAGAATACGGCTTCATCAAATTCAGGTACCATTTGTCCGCGAGGGAAGGTTCCCAATTCGCCACCATTTACTTTACTACCTTGATCTACACTAAACTGTACGGCCAAAGCGGCGAAGCTTTCTCCTTTTTGAATAAGACCTTTGATAGAATCTGCTTTTGCTGTTGCTTTGTCAACACCACCTTCTGCAGTAGCGTTTAAAAGGATGTGCGATGCTTTTACCGAATCTGGGCTAAATTTAGCATCTACTACTTTCGCAATTTCGTATACTCCACTTGATAAGAATGGACCTACTGTTGTTCCTACAGGAACGTTGAAGATAACGGAATCCAAATCAGGGCTTACCTGTCCTTTGCGGATGTAAGTGAAAGGGTGTTTTGTGTCTGAATTAACGGCTGCAAACAAAGAGTCTGTTTTGGAAGCGATTAATTCAGCTTTCAACTGCTCGATGTTGGATTTTGCTGCGGCGGTATCGTTAGCCGTAGGTGTAGCATCAAATAATACGTATTCGATAGAACGGGTTTCTTCTGGATTTTTAAAGCCGTTCTTATGGGCATCATAGTAAGTCTTGAAATCGGAGTCACTCAATTTTATTTCACCGTCTTTTACGGATGAATAATCCAACATCAAATATTTGAAATTAGCCAGTTTGTTGCGTTGATTATATTCTTCCTGTGCTTCCAAGGATGTTACATAAACACTGTTGCTCAGTAGATTGGAGTATTTTTGGTTTAAGCGTTCATTGCTGATATTCTCCAACAACATATCCCACTGTTGCACCATTTCTGGCGTTCCCTGCGATTTTACTTGACTGATGAAGGTGTTCAATTGATTTTTGTCGAATACACCAGTCTCCGGATTGGTAAATGCCTGCACAATCTGCGGTGAAGGGTTTGCTCCGGTTACCAAGCTGTTCAATTCGTCTTTGCCTACAGTAAGGCCTAAACGCTCGATCTCTTGTTTTAGTAGTTCCTGTGATACGAATTGATTCCATACCTGTTGAACAGCGTATGAACGAATTTGCGGTGAAGCAGCTCCGCCCATTTGTTGTTGGTACATGGCGGTGGTCTGATCCACCTGCGCATTGAATGCCTGGTAATCGATAGACTCTCCGTTTACGCTACCAACTTGATTTTGACTTTTTACCCAAAAAGGAGTACCCACATTGATGGCGTCCCCTAATAAAAACGCAACAATTGCCAAACCGATGATGGTAACTACCAACCCCGCTCGGTTCCGCAAATAGCTCATTAATCCCATAGTCTATATACTGTGTTTATTTTGTAAATGCTTGTTTCAGTTATTTAATTGACCTTCATTAAAAACAAGGCGCAAGATACAACTTTTATGAAAAAAAATATAAAAAATTACGATGCAGAGAAACTTAATTTGATAATAATTGTTATGAGCTTCCTCAACGTCCCATCATCGGAAACTGCTGATTGCTACTTGGGACATAGTAGCCGGTCATGTTTTGACCGTCGATCTTCTTGAAATCGGTATCGGATACAAAGCTGGTGGCCTGAAAGCTACCGCGGCCATCCTTCAGGTCAAACGTAATGGGTACGGTATTGTAGTAGATATTTTTCTTTTCATCGAAAAATAATTCCTCACTTTTGATAATCGAGCCATTCGCCATAGTGACAACGACGTTTCGTCGAAATTCCGTAAGACCTTCTTTGGGTTTTTGGCTGGCGTAATCGGACTTGATACGTTGGCTTTCTACTCCTTTTTCGTCAAAGAAACGGATTAAAGTGCCTTTTTTAAATTCATAAAAGCCAATACTGTCGGGGTATTCCCGAAGCTCGGGCGCCGTAAGTTCTGCCTTCACGACAGCGGAGTCGCTGTATGTTACGGTTACATCCTTGGAGACGTTCACATTTTCTTCTTGCTGTATATTGGCGATTTTCTCCACATCGCGTAGATCGTTTTCACAAGCCCAAAATAAGGTTGCCCCTAGCCATAAACATAGCAATAGGGGCAACTTTATTGATATTTTTGTTGCTGATGCAGGCATAATTAGTCTAAGCTGCGGCGGATAAACCACGAGTCGTTGATTGTAAATCCAAAGTTGATATTGATATAGCGCTCTCTAACTAGGTTGTTGTTCAGTGTTCCTTGCTGCCCGAATTCTCCAGAGATGTTGATCTGTGAGAAGGTACGCCCAAAGTTGGTCTCCGGTAGGGGGAATCCGAAACCTACGGTTACAGCCATATCGTTGATGTTTTGGTTACGATAAACGAGCGGTGTCTTGTTGTAGCGGAAGCCCAGTCGGTAATCGACTTGATTCCAATAGCGAACAGACGTTGGATCCGGTTTTATCTGTCCACCGACTGCTACACCATAGCTTTTTCCAAGTCGAGCTTGGTTCTGTGGCATCTCAAAGTTGGACCAATCGGTATACTTGAAGTCTGCACCGACCATCCAATTGTATCCTTTGGATAGGGTGAAACCAATGTTATGTTTCAGGGGAAGGCTAAGCGAGCTGTTGCCCAAAGCGCGTGAGCTAATGGTATCCGAAGGCGGCGCAATGAAATCGTCGTCAAAGCTGTTCTCCGAGATGGTGACCATCATATCTCGCTTGGCAGTAATCTGGTTGTTTAGACTTCCACTATAGCCCACGGTAAGGTTGTATTTCCGGCCAAGCGCTTTGCTATACTGCACACCGTAGTCTAAAGTCGCGCCGCGTATGTTACGGGTTTCTCTACGCTCCGTTTGGTAGGCATCAGCTTGGTTTAGAAAACGTACATTGGTGATGTCGTAGAGGTTTCCGAAAAGGAATCCCACGTTAGCACCAACGCTTAAACCCTTGATCGGCGATACGCCGTAGCCTACGAATGCTTTGTTTATACCTCCTTGTCCAGAGAGTGATGTTTGGTAATTTAAGGTGTCAATCGACTGTGATGAAGCGGAAGAGTAACCTACATCAGAAAAAGGAATAAGTCCAAAAGCGAGTCCACCATACTTTGCGAGCGGGACAGCAATCGCCAAGTGGCCAAATGCAAAGTCGGCCGTTTGATCGGTACTTTGATTTTTTGATAGCTGGGTAAAGTTTCCGTACATACCGGCTTCCAAGATGGTTCTATTTAGCCCAGAGTAGGATGCAGGATTCGCGATATTCAATGTAGGAAGGCCATTTAAAAAGCGGACACCTGCGGATATCCCGCCCATAGCACGCGTTTGCGGTAAGAGGTCTTCCCGCATCTGCCCAAGACCAAACTGCGAGTAGGGCGAGTGTGAGGTGGACTGCTGGGCGTAGCCGTTATGTGCCGCAAAGACGGCCAAGCCCAAAACGAACTTTAACGCTATTTTAGTAAAACTTCCTATTAAATTTCTGTGCATATAATATGTATGTGTTGCATGATAGCAAATCCAGCTTCCACTATTCATCTTTAGGCTTTTTAATGCTGGGCCCTCTATTTTTGGACGTGTTGCTAAAATGATTGCTGTGTCAAATTTTGTTACAAAACTATCTAATTTTTAATTATTCCGTTAGTTCAATTTGTTAAAAAAGGTTAATCATCTAATGTATAGGTGGTTAGCTGTTTTTCTTAGAAAAACTGAAAGTAAAGGATGGTGATGATGATGATCAGGTATAAGCTTTCGTAAAGCCATTTCGATTTGGAATGGGTGAAGTAGTAGGCCAAGTAGATCGCTATGGGCGGAGCACATAATAAAAAGTGGTTGATGGTAATGTGCTCATTGAGGTAAAACGACACGAGGGTAATCAATACCATAAAAAACAGCAATTGAAAGGCTTTCCGCAGGTGGACCACGCTTTTGAAAAATTGATCCTTTAGTACGAAAAGGAAGAAAAACAGGGCGATGATGATAGGTACGATCACCAAATAATCGTAGACATTCAAGGAAAGTTCGCTAGGGAAGGGATAAGCCAAAGGTTCGAAGATGGCGTAAAACTCCTTCACGCGGCCCAGCCAATAGTATATAACACCCAGCAGGAAGTAGATGGTGCTGAACCCCAGTAGTGGAGTGACCCACTCGCGCCAGTTGAAAGGTCGGAAAATGACTAAACTGATCCATAACAGCATCATCATCAGCATAAATGGGAAGTAAATAAGACTTCCGGCGGCGACGATCATGCCGAGGTCAAACATCAAGCCTTTAACATCTTGTTGTTTGTAGATGTTGAAGAGCTTTCCCAACATCCATATGGCAATAAAATTACAGATCAAGGGCGGTGATAGCACCAAAAAAGGAGCAAACAAGCTCACCAAGGTCATATATAGCAATGCCGTTAGGAAATTCGGCTTGCCAAGGAAATTAAAGTGGCTGACGATCCTGTTGAGGAAAAATGCCTGCAGCAGGGTAAGGAGCAGGGTGATGAAAACATTCTCCCCGGGACGCAGGTTGTCTCCTAGCTTGACACCAATTAAATTATTGATGGCCGGTTCAAATAGAATCGGTGTGATTCGCTCGGGAAGATGGAGAAACACCCCCATGCAGAGCGCCAAGCCAACAATCGATACCGACACAATATTGATGGGGGTAAATTTCCGATGTTGGTTGATGATCATGAATAACGAATCCGGTTATTTTGAGGGTTTATTTTTCCAGTTTTTTAATTCGGCGATCCAGCAGGAACAGGGAGATGCCTAACACCGCGAAGATAGTCAGTAAAACCAACACCACGACATATATCTTGCCTGAGCTGCGAAGTCCTGTCGCCATTTCAATATCCCCTTGTGCAAACAGGTTGCTGCTTGATAAGAAAAGGAGAATGGCTGCAATGCTATTTTTCATCATTTTATTGTTATGAGTCAGTTGGATTATTGACTGTAGGGTGAATTTTTAATTAATCGATTTGATTCTTCTTGTTTTCTAATAAACGTAGGCGATAGCGCAGGGTAAACACCCAAACGCCAATCAAGATCCAGCCGATCACAGATGTGTAAAACACGGGACGCATCTGATTGTTCATGTCCAAATCACCGAAAGTGCCGTTGCCACCACTTCCTGGGTGTAGGGAGTCCGTCAACTTGGGTAAAATGTAGAGTAAAACGATCATCACTGGAAATGCAAAAATGTTATACACGGCGGAGATCTTCGCTCTTTTTTGCTCTTCTTCCAAAGCATTGCGTAGTACAAGGTAGGCCAAATACATCAGGGTCGCAATCGCAGAGCCATTTAGCTTTGGGTCATTTGGCCAAGCATCACCCCAAGTGATATTTGCCCATAGCATGCCCGTAAAAAGACCCATAGCGCAAAACATAATGCCTGTGTTGACGGCTTCCACGGCCATTAAATCGTGCTCAACTTTTCCCGAATTAAGGTATTTAATGCTGAAAATAACCGAGATGAGGTACAGGGTAACCATGGCAAACCACATGGGAACGTGGAAGTACACATTTCTAATTGTTTCGTGAAGAAGGAATAAAGCAGGAACCGGCCCTAACAATCCCGCCACAATAGCGGAAGCAACCATCACTAGTCCTAATATTTTCCACCAAGATTTTCTCATGTTTGAAAATTGAAAAATTAATCACGCCAAAGGTAAGGAAATAACAACAAAGAAATTGTAATCGTAATTACATTAATTGCCAATAGGACGACGATTTCTCCGGTACTAATGGCGCGATCCAAGCCCGTAAGGGCATTTTGAGAGAGTTTTATCAGGACGATCAACAAGGGGATGATTACGGGGAAGCTGAGGATAGCCATGAGTGTGCTATTGTTGCCTGCCTTAGCGCTGATACCAGAGACCATGGTAAATACCGAAGCAAAGCTGATGCTACCTAATAGGACCGTGAAGCCATACAATAATGGATCGCCAATTGGATTCTTAAACGTGATGGAGTAGACGGTATAGGCAATGGTAGAAAGCAAGATCATAACCAAACTGTTGTATATAATCTTGGACAGGATAATGGCCGAAGGACTGACGATTGTATAATAATAAAGCTGTCGGTAAGGGCTCTCTTGGGTAAAGCTTCGGCTAATGGCGTTGATGCTGGCGAAGAGTAGGATTATCCAGAACAGGGCGTTCCATACAAGGGTATCTACAGATTTAAATGCTTGATAGCAGACAAAAACTGTAGATACCACATATAATAAGATACCATTGATGGCGTACTTGGAGCGCCATTCTAAAACAATATCTTTATAGACTAACGTTTTAACTTGTTGGAGTGTGTTCATGGACGCCAGCAAAGATACGAATACTTCGCGTCGAAAACGGGCTGATCTCCAAATTTGCCGTTTTAGGCTTTGTTGATTTCCGCTTTTGCTTCTGCAATCACTTCGTCCGCTTTGTCGCTTGCACTATGTGCTGCGTCAGATGCTTTGCTCGCCCATTGCTGCGCTTTTTGTGACGCCGAATCTAGGGCATGTTTGCCGGCTTCTTTAGCTTTGTCTTTTAAATTCTCGAGGTCTGCTTTTGCTGATTTTGCCAACTTCGCAGCACGCTTAGCTTCTTTTTTAGAAAGCTCTTTGATTGATTTCGTCAAGCTTTTAACGCCTTCATTTGCACGGTCTAATTGGCGCTTTCCATCTTCGGTACCCAGTAAATAATATGCAGCAGTTCCTACGGCCAAACCTAAAAGTGCAAAGGCAACTAATCCATTCTTATTTTTTTCCATGATTCTTCTTTTTATAATTTCTATAACCTTCTTTATATAGAAAAACACGGAAACCTGAAAAAGGTTTTACTAAAAATATTTTTAACAGAATTTTAACTAATAGTTTGTCGTGCAGACTGTAGCGAGTATAAATGGTGGTATAGACCACTTCCTTTCTCCATAAGCGTTTCATGATTCCCCATTTCGGATACCTGCCCATTCTCAATGACCACAATTTGGTCTGCATTTTTGATGGTGCTTAGGCGATGGGCAATGATAATGGAAGTTCGATCGCGCATGAGCTCTTCAAGAGCCAGTTGAACCAAACGTTCCGACTCGGAGTCTAGGGCGGAGGTCGCCTCGTCCAGAATGAGGATAGCCGGATCTTTTAATAAAGCACGAGCAATGGCAATACGTTGACGTTGTCCTCCAGATAGCTTAACGCCACGTTCGCCAACAAGCGTGTCATAACCCTGTGGAAAGGCCATGATGAAATCATGGGCATTGGCACGTTTTGCAGCGTTGATGATATCTTCAGCATCGGCATCTAGTCTTCCATAGCCGATGTTTTCGCGGATTGTGCCGGCGAATAGGAGTACATCTTGTGGTACAATGGCTACTTGGTTACGGATATCGGTGAGGGAGAAAAGGCTACTGTCGCGGCCATCATAAGAAATATTGCCGGTGGATGCTTTGTAGAATTGCAACACGAGGGAGGCGATCGTGGATTTGCCGGTGCCGCTAGGCCCTACCAATGCGAGTTTCTGACCGGCTTGCACCGAAAAAGACACATTGCGTAATATGGGGCTATCTGCGCGTGACGGATAACTGAAGCCTACCTGCTCGAATCGGAGCGCACCGTGTATTTTATGTTCGATCTCTTTGTTGTGTTCAGAGATAGCTATGTTTTCCTGCTCTTCGGCTAGAATTTCCAAAACCCGCTCGCTGGCACCCAAGGATCGTTGTATATTGGCGTAAAGCTCTGGGAAGCTACCCATGGAGCCTGCCACAAACATAGAATAGAGTATATAGGTCGTGAGATCGCCCACGGTGATTTCATGCGTGGAAACCAGCGATGCACCATACCAGATCACGGCGATAACGGCGCCAAAGATGCAGAAGATAATAAAAGAGGCAAACATACCGCGATAGGTAGCTCCCTTAACGGCTAGGCTAACGACAGCATCCAGTTTGCCGGCATAGCGTCTAGTTTCGTAGTATTCGTTGACAAAGGCTTTGACATTGCTGATACCCAAAAGGGTTTCCTGCACAATGCTATTGGAATCAGCGAGTTGATCTTGTGCTTGCCGCGACAAATTGCGTATGAAGCGTCCGAATATCATGGCCGTCACAACGATGATGGGTAGTATACACAGGTTCATCAAAGCTAATTTCGGCGAGACAAATACCAAAAGACAAACCCCAAAAGCCAAACTAATGGTTTGTCGTAAAACCTCTGCAAGTGTGGTGGTGAGCGTATCTTGTATTTGCGCTAAATCGGATGAAAGCCTACTGTTGAGTTCGCCGACGCGGCGGTTGGCAAAAAATTCGATAGGGAGCGTGATCAGTTTGTGGTAGGTGTCCTTCCGGATGTTGGCAAGCGCTTTCTCTGCGATTTCTACAAAAAGGCGTATCCGACCAAAAGAGACGATGGATTGAAAAAGCAAAATAACCATGGATATGGCGCCAATTTGCAAAACATCGGCAGGAAGCCAAGGGTATGTTTGTCGGCCTTGAGCGGCATCGATCATGGCGCCCAGCAGCGCTGGAAAGGTCAACATGGTTAAGCTGGACAAGGTGAGAAACAGCATACCCAAGATAAATTTACCGCGGTAGGGTTGCAGGTAAGAAAAGATCTTTAAAGCTTTTTTTATTAACTCTTTGTTTAGCTTGGGTTTGGGTAAGTCTTCTGATTGGGTATTACCACTATTCAATCGCGCTCTGGCCATCCTTGTACGTCAATTTTGCAAACAAAAGTACGGTATTCTTTAAGTAGGCTTATCAGTATTGCGTCAAATTTTGGACTTCTGCCGCCGGAAAAGCTGCACAACAAGCACCGAAAGGATAATGATGACCGAGCCCAATAGATATACGAAGAAATTGCTCTGTTGGTCGCTTTGGTCCATGCTTTCCAGCTGCACGCGTAGCTTATCGTTTTCGTCCTGCAGCTTGGTGATGGTCTTCATATAGGCAGATACCTGTTTGTCGTATTCGTTCGCTAGGGCGGCATGACGATCGCTTTCATAGTCTTTAAGGTCTAGCAAGCGCTTGGTTTCCATAAAGATGTTGTTGTCCGTGATGACTACCTGTTTAAGGATGTCGATGGACTTCTGCATATCGCCTTTGGTTTTGAAGATGCCAAAAATACCCGTCTTTTTCTGTATGCTCAGGTCAAATTCGCCGAAGCGCTGGCTACGTTCTTCCAACATTTTGTTCACCCGCTGTCGCTGTTGCTCGTAATTGACAGAGTCGTTGCTCACCGTTACTTGCGCTGAGAGCATTGTCGATAGCATAGAAAAGCTAAAAATTAGGATGGTCAGATACGTTATTTTTTTCATGTTCGTTGATTTGAGAAAAACATTGTCAAAAGCATTTTGACCACCGACGGAACAAAAGGATTAACGACGCTGTTTGTCTAGGAATTCAATCATAATGATTTCGTCTTGGTGTAGCCCTAACAAGCGGCTAGCATGCCCTTTGTTAATTGCGATTTCCAAGAAATTGCTTATACCGAATAGGCATAGTTTCTCGCCTTCAGGCACCTCGTTGTAGTGCCAGCTTAATCGGTTGATGGTTTCGTTGCGCTTGAAGTGTAATTTGAAGCCGCGTCCGCGTTGCACATCGTTGAACAGCTCTTTGCTGATATTGCTGATCACATTGCCAAAAGAATCTATATAGGAAACGTGCCCTTTAATGGTATTATTATCAACCAAAGGTTGGATCATCACCCTTTTAAGAGGGCTGTCTTTAGGTTGTCCAATTTCAGCCAGTTTGCCGCCTTTAGCGATATGGCAAGCTGCCTTGGTGAGGATATCGGCAAGGGGGAAGTGTAGGTAGCGCAGGTCTTGCATAATGTCAATCTCGAAGAGCTCTTGCGCTGGCTTGTCGCCCAGAATGATGCTGAAAATACCGTTGTCGGCACCCACAAAGAAGTGGTCATCAAATTTCATCATGGTGTAATGTGCTCCTTCCTGAAATACGGTGTCTATGCCGATGAGGTGCACAGTCCCTTTGGGGAAGTAATGGAAAGCATTACGTAATACTACTGCTGCACGCTGTATGTCAAAAGAGGGGATCTCATGTGTGATATCTACCAAACGCACATCGGGCAATTGCGATATAATGCTCCCTTTCAAGGCTGCTTGATAGAAGTCGCGGTGTCCCAGATCTGTTGTTAGCGTAATTACTCCCATAGTGTACCCCTTAAAGATACTAAAAAGTTAAAGAAAAATGCTGTATTCCTTTCTGCCGAAAAAGGGACTACAAAAGTAATAAAAGAAAGCGCAATAAAGTTTTTTAAATGGGTAAATTGTCCATTTTTTGATGCTACACGCAAATAAATGAGAATAGTTTGTACTTTTGAAGTATTAAAAGGTTTCAATCCAATACATTACAAAAAGTTGAGCGGAACTGTTGTAGGTTTACCGTAGAAAACAGTTATATTTATTACAGAAATTTAAAACCGAATAAATTTGAACGAAGTATTGATACAATTGGATGACGTCAATTTAATGACGTTATGGGGCGCCCAAAACGAACATTTTGAACTGGTGAAAAAAGGCTTTCCGAAGCTACGTTTGGTAGCCCGTGGGAATGAGCTTAAAGTATTGGGCGAAGAAACCGAACAAGCGCGTTTTAAGGAGGTGTTCCAGCGTATCCTCGATCATATCGAGCAGTTTCAATCGCTGAATTCAAATGAGCTGGAGGACTTGGTAGGCGTACATTCCGGGCGATCGGAGAAGAAGGAACCCACGGAGCCGACGGGCTTTCGAGGAGAGCCTATTGTGTATGGTCCCAACGGATTGATCGTTCGTGCGCGGACAGCCAACCAACGCCGTATGGTGGACAGCATCGTGAAGAACGATATTCTCTTTGCCATTGGCCCTGCTGGAACCGGAAAAACCTACACTGCCGTTGCGTTAGCGGTGCGCGCGCTGCGCAATAAAGAGATAAAACGCATCATCCTGACACGTCCGGCCGTGGAGGCAGGAGAGAACCTTGGCTTTTTGCCGGGTGATCTTAAAGAAAAGGTGGATCCCTACTTGCGACCACTTTACGATGCATTGGATGATATGATTCCCGCAGATAAGCTGAAGGATTATTTGGAACGACGCGTTATCGAAGTTGCTCCCCTTGCTTTCATGCGTGGCCGTACATTAGATAACTGTTTTGTTATTTTGGACGAGGCGCAGAATGCTACAGATATGCAGCTTAAGATGTTCTTGACGCGTATGGGGCCAACGGCGAAGTTTATAGTGACGGGCGATTTGACACAGATTGACTTGCCCAAGAAAACGCAGTCGGGGCTTGCTACCGCCGTAAAACTCTTAGATAGCATTGCGGGGATTGAGATTATTCATCTGAGCGGGGCGGATGTCGTTCGGCATAAATTAGTGAGACGTATCTTAGAAGCGTACGGTGATATTTAAGAAATAACGAAGGAGTGCTTGGCACAATTGAATATGAATGCAATAAACGAAACAAATTTTAATTTTGAAGGGCAAACAGCCTTTTATCGTGGGAAAGTGCGTGATGTATATACCATTGCGGATGAATACTTGGTGATGGTCGCATCGGACCGTATTTCGGCATTTGATGTGGTGTTGCCGAGGGCAATTCCCTATAAAGGGCAGGTGTTAAACCAGATTGCGGCGAAGTTTTTGGAAGCGACGGTCGATATCCTACCAAACTGGGTGTTGACGGTTCCTGATCCAAGCGTAACGATTGGAAAGAAGTGCGAACCTTTCAAAGTAGAGATGGTTATTCGCGGTTACTTGGCAGGGCACGCTTGGCGCACTTACCGTGAGGGTGAGCGAGAGCTTTGTGGTGTAATCTTGCCGGAGGGGCTGAAGGAAAACGATAAGTTGCCGGAGCCTATCATCACACCGACTACCAAAGCCGCTGTGGGACATGATGAGGATATCTCGCGCGAAGCTATCATCGCACAAGGTATTGTTTCGGAGGAGGACTACGTACAGTTGGAGGGGTACACCCGCGCATTGTATCAGCGTGGTGCAGAAATGGCGCAGGCACGAGGCTTGATCTTGGTGGATACGAAGTATGAATTTGGGAAAAGTGAAGGTGAAATTTGCTTGATGGACGAAATCCATACGCCTGATTCATCACGGTATTTCTATGCGGAAGGCTATGAAGAACGCCAACAGGAAGATAAGCCTCAGCGTCAACTTTCCAAGGAATTTGTTCGTCAGTGGTTGATCGAAAATGGATTTCAGGGCAAAGACGGGCAGCATGTGCCGGAGATGACGGACGAGATTGTGCAATCGATCTCAGAGCGCTATATCGAACTTTACGAGCATATAGCTGGTGAAAAATTTATCTATCCCGAGGCGGGCGAGGTGCTGGCACGCGTAGAAAATAATGTGCGCCAGGCGCTACAGACTATTGGTTAAACCAGTAGATCGTGTTAAAATAAATGCAGGCCGTTCCTGTCAAGAGGGCGGCCTTGCAGTTTTCTATCGCTGTTTGTCTTATGGCAGCGTGATGTTTTTATTAAAAAGTAATTATCGATGAAGTTTACAGTGGACAAACATGAGCGGTATGTTGTTATCGAGCCATTAACGGATTTTCTGAATGGCGAGGCGGCAGCCAAGTTGAAGGGCGAATTTATGTTGCGTCATACCGGTGGGCAGCGAAATATTGTGTTGAA
This sequence comes from Sphingobacterium bambusae, assembly GCF_033955345.1. Lineage (NCBI taxonomy): Bacteria > Pseudomonadati > Bacteroidota > Sphingobacteriia > Sphingobacteriales > Sphingobacteriaceae > Sphingobacterium > Sphingobacterium bambusae. Next base: position 1,973,829 of record NZ_CP138332.1, on the reverse strand, counting down.
CCTTTGCCAAGTGCAGGATGCGGATGAAGACGGTATCCGTATGGGCTTGCTTGCGCGCCGCCTTTGCAAAGCGTCAGGCGGTTTGTTTATCTTGACGGGTTTAAATAAGAAACTGATCGATCTGTTGAAGATTACCAATTTGGAGGGGTATTTTAAAGTTGCTGAATCGGTTTCCAATGCCGAGGATATGATCTTTGGCAATGAAATTAGACTAGATTTGAGGGGCGAATAAGATGACGAGATTTGAAGTTTTGATATTGGGCAATAGCTCGGCAACACCTATGTACGGTCGGCATCCGACATCCCAAGTTCTGAATTTCAACGAACAGCTTTTTTTAATCGATTGCGGGGAGGGGACGCAGATGCAGCTTTTTCGCTACGGTATTCGAAGTACAAAAATCAATCATATTTTTATCAGCCATCTACATGGCGATCATTATTTAGGCCTAATAGGATTGCTCTCTTCGCAACATCTTGTTGGTCGGCAAGCGGACCTCCATCTATATGGGCCAGCGGCACTCAAAGAAATCATTGATCTTCAGTTTAAGCATTCGGATACCCAATTGCGTTATAACTTGGTCTTTCATCCAACGAATCCCCATCAGCCAGAGTTGATTCTGGATACCGTGGCCTTGAAGGTGAGCAGCTTTCCCTTGTTGCATCGAATAGACTGTACCGGATTTCGGTTTGACGAAGGGAAACGCTCAGCCGTGCTACGTACGGAAAAGGTGCAGCAAATGCAGGTTCCTGTAGCCTACTTGAAACTGTTGAAACGAGGTATCGACTGTGTCGATAAGAACGGGACGGTATACAAGGCTGCCGAGTTGACCTTTCCGCCACCGGCGGCGCGCAGTTACGCCTACTGCTCGGATACGGTGATGAACGAGGCTTATTTCGAGTCTATTCAAGCGGTTGATCTGCTGTACCATGAGTCTACTTTTTTGCACGATATGGTAGATCGCGCCAAGGAGACATTTCATACCACCAGCCTAGAGGCTGCGCAGGTTGCACAAACCGTGGGGGCAAAGAAGTTGTTGCTAGGTCATTACTCTGCGCGCTACAAAGATTTGCAACCGCTGTTGGAGGAAAGCAGCACTGTTTTTCCACGGACGGCACTTTCGGAAGAAGGAAAGTGGTTTCCCGTGTAAGCATCCTGTGTAGAGCATCATTCGACTTTCCAAAAATAGTTACATGGAATGTTCTCAAACAAGGAATTCGTAGCTTATGCTACACAATTATTTTGTAGACAAAAACAAATTCTCTAAGTTTACACGCTCAACAAAAAAATTATGAAAGAGTCTTTCAGCCTGGACGCTCTATTGAGGGATAATATTAGGAAATTAGTGCCTTATTCATCGGCAAGGGATGAATTTAAGGGCGAAGCATCGGTATTGTTGGATGCCAACGAAAATGCCTTTGGCTCGCCGTATTCCAAGAACTATAATCGTTATCCCGATCCCCTGCAGCATAGCCTGAAAGATAAACTGTATGAAATAAAAGGCGTGCCGCCCGAGCAGACTTTCCTAGGTAATGGTAGTGACGAGGCTATCGATATTTTGTTTCGTGCCTTCTGTGAGCCTGCACGCGACAACGTGATCTTGGTGCCACCAACCTACGGGATGTATGAAGTTTCGGCAAACATCAATAACGTGGCTTACAAAAAAGTCAATTTAACGGCCGATTATCAGTTGGATCTAGACGGTATTGCCGCTGCTATCGATGCACATACCAAGTTGATTTTCATCTGTTCTCCAAACAATCCTACAGGCAACAGCATACGTCGACAAGATATGGAGACTATCCTTGTTAATTTTGATGGTGTTGTAGTGATCGACGAAGCTTACATCAACTTTTCGAAACAGCCTTCATTTACGAAGGATTTACAGGAGTTTCCTAATTTGGTGGTGTTGCAGACCTTGTCAAAAGCTTGGGGGCTTGCCGCGTTGCGTTTAGGAATGGCTTTTGCCAGCCCAGAGATCATCAACGTGTTCAATAAGATCAAACCACCATATAATATTAATCAAGCGACACAGGAAATTGTGCTGGATGCCTTACAGGGCGTAGCGCAGGTTAACGATTGGATTAAAAGCACCGTCGCCGAGCGTGAAGCCCTTACGCAAGCATTGATCAAACTGCCGCAAGTACAACATATCACACCTTCGGATGCCAATTTTATTTTGGTCAAGTTGGAGGAGCCTCGAGCGCTCTACACGTATTTGGTGGATCTAGGTATCATTGTGCGGGATCGATCCAAGGTGGAGCTGTGTGAAGGGTGCTTGCGTTTTACCATAGGTACACCCGCCGAAAATGCGCTGATGCTAAAGGCAATAGCGGCTTTTTATAGTGTTGTTGAAGATTAGTAAAGAAATAATACCTGCGACCACTGCTCTAAAAAAGGCGGTGGTTTTTTAAAATACGAAACATTGAATATGCCTGAAATAGTGAAAAGAGTGTTGTTTATCGATCGCGATGGCACCCTCATATTGGAGCCCGAGGACGAGCAAATCGATTCCTTCGCAAAACTAAAGTTCTATCCTGGAGCGCTGCAATACTTACCGAGAATAGCCAAGGAATTGGATTTCGAGCTTGTCCTTGTTTCGAATCAGGATGGACTTGGGACAGACTCCCATCCGGAAGCGAACTTCTGGCCGGTACATGAATTTATCGTTGAGACCTTCGCTGCCGAAGGGGTGCATTTTGCAGACCAACATATTGATCGCACTTTCCCACATGAAAATGCGTTAACGCGTAAACCTGGTGTCGGGATGTTACAGGCTTATTTCGATACGGAAAAGTATAACCTCGCTGAATCGTTTGTCATTGGTGATCGATTGAATGATGTGAAGCTTGCCGAAAACTTGGGTGCAAAGGCGATCTGGTTACGCAATAATGATACGTTGGGCAGCACGGAGAACTTGGTGTATGAGACGAATGTTGTTGCGCTGGAAAGTGGCGATTGGAAAGCTATCTACGAATTTTTAAAGCTAGGGACACGCAGTGGTGTGCATCACCGTAAAACGAATGAAACGGATATTTATATCGCGCTAAACCTCGATGGATCGGGCAAAGCAAGCATCGACACGGGCTTGCCGTTCTTCGATCATATGTTGGATCAAATTGCGCGACACGGAGCCATCGATTTGACGGTTAAAGCAAAAGGCGACCTGCATATCGATGAGCACCATACCATTGAAGATACGGGGATTGCTTTGGGCGAGATCTTTCTGCAGGTATTGGGGGATAAGCGTGGTATTGAGCGTTACGCCTTCACGTTGCCTATGGACGATTGCCTTGCGCAAGTTGCCATCGATTTTGGTGGTCGGAACTGGATTGTTTGGGATGCGACGTTCAATAGAGAGAAAATCGGCGATATGCCAACAGAGATGTTCTTTCATTTCTTCAAATCGTTCTCTGATGCCTCAAAATCCAATTTGAACATCAAAGCAGAGGGCGAGAATGAGCACCATAAGATCGAAGCTATTTTTAAAGCCTTTGCAAAATCTATTAAGAAAGCGGTGCGCCGAGATGCCGAGAATATGCAGCTTCCAAGCACCAAAGGGGTTTTATAATTTACCGATACGAAAGCCGTAGGATAATTTATAAGGGTTGGACAGCAGGCGATTATACGTTAAAGGATAACGATGCTTAGCTTTGGCCGATAACTGAAATTGGAATACAGGTTCCCAATACGAATAAAAATGATAGGAATAGTAAATTATGGTGCCGGAAACATATTTTCGCTAACCGCGGCTTTAGATCGCGTTGGCGTTGCATATGGCATGATTAACGAAGTGGAAGACTTCGCGGGCTTCGAGCGTATCATCATACCCGGTGTTGGACATGCGGGAGCAGCGATGCAGAAACTGCGCGAATCGGGGCTGGTGGACGAGATCGTACAGCTTAAGAAGCCGGTTTTGGGAATTTGTGTGGGCATGCAATTGCTGAGTAGTTTTTCTGAAGAGGGAGACGCCGATATGTTAGGAATCATTCCCTTGAAAACCTTACATTTCGATGAACGTATAGGCGAGAAAGTTCCTCACATGGGCTGGAACAGTATTTCTGCTACGGCAACGAATGTCTTATTTCAAGGGGTGCCGGATGGCAGCTACTTTTATTTTGTACATTCTTATTTTATCGAGGCTGATGCCAACTATTCCGCCGCACTTTGCCAGTACGGCATCGCTTTTTCGGCAGCCGTGCAAAAGGATAACTTTTTTGGGGTGCAGTTTCATCCCGAAAAGTCGGGCAAAGCTGGCGAGCAGTTGCTCTTAAATTTCGCCAAACTATAGTTATATGGTTTGTTTTTAATATCTTTAAAGGCTGTAATTTAATTATTTGGCTGCAGCCTATGTATTTTAACTTTTTTGAATTTTAACTTATTACTTAAATATGTATATCATTCCTGCAATTGATGTTTTGGACAAAAAGGTTGTCCGTTTAAGAGAAGGTAATTATGACGAGGTAACGACCTACGAGATTTCCTTGGAAGAGCAGATCGAAAAATACCATGCAAACGGTACCGAGATTGTACACATCATCGATTTAAATGGTGCTAAAGGCGACTTCAGCAACCAGGAATATTTGTTTGAGATTATCCAAAAAACGGATATGAAAGTACAATACGGTGGTGGTGTTCGCAGTATTGACAAAGTGAAAGAGCTGGTGGATGCCGGGGTTTTTCGCGTTATTGTGGGTACACAAGCCATCACCAACCCTACATTTTTGGAAGAGCTTAGTAAGCTGAACGAAGGCCGTGTGAAATATGCGGACCATATTGTGATCGCCATTGATGTGCTGGATGAAGTGATCAAGTATTCGGGTTGGTTGGAGAGTTCGCCAATCAAACTGATTGAATATATTGATAAGTGCTTGGCACTAGGTTTCTTCCGTTTTTTATGTACGGACATCAGCAAAGATGGCAAACTCGGTGGTGCCGGTGTAGAGCTTTACCAAAAATTATTGGATCATTCGCCTATTATTAAATTGATCGGCTCGGGTGGCATCAGCTCTATGAAAGATATTCAAGCATTGGCCGACCTTGGACGTATGGAGTCCTGTGTGGTTGGTAAGGCTATTTATGAGCACAAGATCACGATTGAGGAAATCAAGGACTGGAACCTAAAATCGTTGATCAACTTTTAATATGCTAGCCAAACGTATCATTCCCTGTTTAGATGTGAAAGACGGACGGACGGTAAAAGGGGTGAATTTTGTGGATCTGCGGGATGCCGGTGATCCGGTGGAACTTGCTTGGCAGTATTCGGAGCAGGGTGCGGATGAATTGGTGTTTCTGGATATTACGGCAACGCATGAGAAGCGTAAGACCACACTGGATTTGGTGAAGGCCGTAGCTCGTCAGGTAAATATTCCTTTTACTATTGGCGGCGGTATTAACGAGCTTCGTGATGCTGAATTGTTGCTAAATGCTGGCGCCGATAAGATATCGATCAATTCTGCTGCGGTGCGAAACCCGCAGTTGATCAATGATTTGGCGAAGTCTTTTGGTCGGCAGTTTGTTGTGGTAGCGGTAGACACGCGTTTTACCGATGGTCGTAATTTCGTTTATTTGCGCGGTGGTCGCGACAAGACGGATTTCGAAACAGATGCTTGGATTTTGGAAGCCGAAGATCGCGGTGCCGGAGAAATCCTATTGACTTCTATGGATCACGATGGTACAAAAAACGGATTCGATAACGTGTTTCTGAAACAGATTAACGATCGTATTCATATTCCGCTGATTGCTTCTGGCGGAGCGGGTACACAGCAACATTTTGTTGATACCTTTAAGGAGGCTAATGTCGATGCTGCTTTGGCCGCATCGGTTTTTCACTATGGCGAGATCCTTATTCCTGATCTAAAGCGCACGTTGCAAGAACAGGGGATCATCGTTAGATAGTGTTGTGATAAAGTGAACGGGGTTTACTTTTATCTTTTTATTTTTTACTTTGTAGTATGCTAGATTTTGCAAAGGGAGACGGTTTAGTTCCCGTAATTGTTCAAGATAATCAAACCCTTGAGGTATTGATGCTTGGCTATATGAATGAAGAAGCCTGGGCGAAAACTCAGCAGGATGGAAAAGTGACGTTTTACTCAAGAAGTAAAAATCGCTTATGGACCAAGGGAGAAGAAAGTGGTAACTTTCTGCATGTTGTTTCTACACATATTGATTGTGACCAAGATACTTTATTGATAAAAGCTACGCCCGTTGGCCCGACTTGCCATACCGGATCAAGAAGTTGCTTCCAAACAGCATATAATCAAAATTTCCTTTTTCAATTGGAACGGATCATCCAAGATCGGTATAGCAATCCAAGTGAGGAATCGTATGTGAATCGATTACGCACAAAAGGGGTTAATAAGATCGCACAAAAAGTTGGTGAGGAAGCGGTAGAGACGGTTATAGCAGCTCTTGCGGAAACCGAAGTTGATTTTATCAACGAATCCTCTGATTTGCTGTTCCATTTGCTTGTTTTGATCCGGGAAAAAGGATTGGATTTGCAAACTTTAGCCAAGAACTTAGAAGGTAGACACCAATAGTCTTAGCTTTTTAATGACATAAAAACTTATCAAGTGCTGTATATTTGTGTAGCACTTTTTTATTATGTACGTAGTCGACGTTTCTCTATCTGCCACCTTGTCGGGGCATCAAAATCCTATTTTTGCGATCAGTTCTGGTTTGCAGTCATCGCGCGTTTTTACCGCTGGTAATGATAAGGGGGTTGTCGAATGGGATTTAGGTAGCGGTAAGTTTAAACGTATTCTTTGTTCTGTTCCCTCCTCGGTGTATGCACTTCATCTGTTGCCCGGTTCGTCCATTTTGGTGATCGGTATGCGTAATGGGGAGGTTTGGTGTGTGGATGTCGAGCAACAAACATTGCTACACAAGATGAAAACGGAGAAAGGTGCCGTCTTTGCTATTCGATCATTAACGAAGAAACGTGAGCTTATCGCGATTGGAGAAGAAGGTGTGGCCTATGTATGGTCAATAGACAATTTTGAATTGCTTTACCGTTTTCGGGTTTCGCCAACCACTGTTCGTACGATCGAGCCTTTTCAGGGCGAAAACCAGCTTGCCTTTGGTGATAAAGACGGCTATATATATTTGTATGATATAGCGGATTTTAAAGAGATTACAAAACGGAAGGTACATGACATGCCCGTCACTTCATTGGCATCGAACGAATTATTTTTATTTTCCGGCGGGCGTGATGCGAAGCTCTATCAATTGGAACAGAAAGATCTGTCGACAGTACAAGAGCTAACGCCTCATTTGTTTACAGTGTATGGTATTTTATTGCACCCTACCTTTCCGGTTTTCGCGACCGTAAGCCGTGATAAATCCATCAAGATTTGGAATAGCTCTTCGCTTGCCTTGCTTAAAAATGTCAGCCTAGATCGAGGCTATGATGCACATCGTTTATCAATTAACGCCGCAATTTGGCACGGCAATCAGTTAGTCACTGCTGGAGACGATAAACTTGTGAAGATTTGGAATGTCGAGATTAAAGAAGTACTTTCCTAGTTGGTTTCCTGTACAATAAACGTACAGATTTCTTCCAAATATTGCTTGTCGATCTGATCAAAATGATCCAATTTTTCGCTATCAACATCTAATACGGCAATACATTGTCCTTCATGAAATACAGGGACGACGATCTCCGATTTCGAAAGGGAGCTGCAAGCAATATGCCCAGGAAAAGCCTCTACATCGGGAATGATAAGTGTTTCCTGACGCTCCCAAGAACTTCCGCAAACGCCCTTACCATAAGCAATGCGTGTGCAGGCCACTGGGCCTTGAAATGGACCTAAGACCAATTGTTCACCCTTCACCAGATAGAAGCCCACCCACCAAAAGTTGAACTGCTCTTTTAGTGCAGCGGCGATATTGGCCATATTGGCAATTATATCGTCTTCACCCATTACTAAGGCGGCAATTTGTTTGCTGAGCAATTGGTATTGTTGCTCTTTGGTGCCGGTTGCGATCGTTAAGTCCTCTGCCATATCAATTCCTGTTGAGGCACAAAGATAAATGACTTCTCCGACATACCAGTCATTTGCAGGTTAACTTATTCCTGATCCTCTTATTGGAAGAAAATGCGGAAGTTGATACCGAAGTTGGTATAGGAGGTGGCAAAGTTTTGCGACGTGTAGGGACGCACCACATTGGAATTGTAGAAGAACTGTATATTGTACTGTTGGTTGATGACATAGTCCAAAGTGGGATTGAAGCTGATACTTTTGTTACCAGCGGAAATCTCCGCATCTTGAAGGTCAGACCGGTACACAATGGTCTTTCGATCGTTGATGGCTACATCCAGTCGGAAGTTGATATCGCCATTCCATTTCTTATCACTGAACAGACCAAATGGGAGCTGTACGCCCATTTTTCGATAACCAACGCCCAAAACGAAAGAGTTCTCGGTCAGCATGGACATCTGCCCGTTGGTGACGGAGAAGTTCATGTTTCGGATGCGCCGTAGCTCGGAAGTGCCCGAAAGGTTGTTGGCGAAGCGAAGGTCGAGGCCGATCAAAGGAATGAACTGATCGAGAATAGACACTTGATCGTACTGATATTCGGGCAGGAAGTTGTTGTTGGCATCCCTTTCTGAAGGCATGCCATCGGTTTCTTTATAACGGAGGACGGAATTGTAGCCACTAATGGAGTACAGCGAGCTGTAGGCGTGGGTTAGCGCGATAGAGGTGATGACATCGGTGATGCCGAGTAAATTGGCCAATTGGTTGTAGGAAATACGCCAATTGGGGAGCGGGATACTGGGCTTTTTATTTAGTTTGCTGTCGTTCACATCGTGGCCAAGGTAGGTCGTCAAAAATGCATTGACAACAACATCTTGCTGCGCCTTGCCGTAGCCATCGGTAAACATTTCCGGATCCAGGTAATCTACCGCATTCGGATTGCCTGCTGCCAAGCGAGCAGAAATAATTACTCTATTTTCTTCGAAGCGCTGAAATAACTCGGTATGGTTGCGGAATGCGGAACTGATCGCAATTTGTGTAATGCTGTAATTTCCTGTTCGATAGGGGGAAATACTTTCCAGCAGGCCTTGGCTGGTAAACTGCGTTGCGGCGCTGTAATTGTAGTTGTCTATCTTGTTAAAAATAAAGTCTATGCGAAGTCCTCGGAACGGCTCTACGTTGGCCACTAAGGATAGGTTTTCGGCGTAGGTCTTGGTGTACATCCTCGTTTGTAGACTGTCTGTAGAAACCCAGCTATTGACTATAGCTCGATTCAGGATATTCGATTGACTGCCCAGTATAAAGCCCCAACCTGGAGCATTGCTATTGAAATCATAGCCGAGGATATTGGTACCGGGGGTATAGCCGGGAAGGAATTGACCTTCATTCTTCGTGTAGGCGCCATTTATTGTACGCAGGGAAGACAGGAGTTGGGCTAATACGGCTTTCGGTCCTTTTGCATCGCGACGCATATTTTCCCGGAAAAAGCGAAACTTATTGTATAGGCTACTAAAATTCAGATTGGGGTTGATCTGTATGGTGCGGTTGTTTTGTATACTGTTTCCAATGCTGATCGCGTCATTTTGAATCGCTAGTAAGGGTTCACTTTGCCAGTTAAACTGGGTGCCGTAACGGGTGATGATATTAACCCATTCCAAGTAGGGAATCTTGTTTAAAGGGAGCGTATAGGTTAAGTTCATCATGTGGTTGTAGTCTGTGGTTCGACCCATTTTCCAGAAATTCGCCCACATGGTATCCTGCTTGATGCCATCGATTCGCCCTGCAGGCTCGTCGATAATACTGTAGTTCGTTGCATTGAAGTCCAACCGCAAGGACTTGGTGAGATCCCAACTGATGCCGTAGATTCGGTTCATGTTGAAATTCTTATTGTAGTAGGTAGGCAGGGTGTTATCCGAACTATTGTCGCGCATGGTGTTTTCGTTGTAAATACGGTTCACATCCAAGCGGAAGTTGATCAGTGTAGGCAGCAAATTGAAGTTGAAATCTCGAATGAAAGACAGGTTCTTGGATTTGACGATATTTTTGAACGGCTCATGAAATTTGATATTCGGATTGCTGAAGTTGTAATCCAATGCTGCGCGGTAGGTGCGTTGTGTGGAGTTGGCGATATTGTAGTCGTAGTGCTGGTAAGATGTATAGGCGTAGGAGGCACTGATGTTTTCAATATCCCAAATACGCACCGCCCGTTCATTGTTGGTTCGTAGTTTGCGTACATTCATAAAGCTGAAAGCTTTTCGTGTAGTCAGATCCTGTACCAATCGTAGAAGCGAATCGCGGCGGTTGGCCGAGAGGGTTGCCAATGCGGTGTTAAGTTCGATATCCGGATTGTAGGGGTCGTACTCTGGCGTGGCTACCTGCCGCGAGTAGTTGAAATAAAAAGGGATGGTGATGCCGTGGCGCGGATGAAAGAAACGGCCGAATTCGGCGTTGGTGGTGATATCCACAAAGAGGTCATCTGTACGTTTACGCTGGTTCATGGCCTGCGAGATGGCGCCAAAGCCAATAGTGCTTTTTGTTCCGCTCACGGATATATTGGCAAAGTCGGCCAATTTGATGTCCATGCGTGCGGTTGCTGCCCATCCCCCTCGGTCGTCAAAATCTGTCAGGCGCAGCTCATTAAACCAAAATTCGCCACTCAGATCGCGACCATCGTCCAAACGATTGGCCGTAGTGCTCCCCTGCAGCGGGTTTTTTACGCCCAGCATGTAATACCGCACTTTTCCGATATCCGGTGTACCGACGACGGTGATCTTGGCGGCGCCATCGAAGTATTCGAAAGGTATATCTAGTGGCCAAGGAGAACCGTTGCGCATAGCCGCATCGCGTGCTATTTTTGCCTGCGTCAGTCTATCGATCTTAACAAGCATGCGGTTTTCCTGCGGCCAGATAAGATCGGTGGAAGCGGTACCGTAAGGTGTAATCTTTAGTGGAATATCATACTCGTAATAGTTGTATTTATCGTCGGTACCGACACGAATGAATGCCCTAAAGTCTCCATCTTGTAGATTGACTCCTTCGGCGTGAATAAACATCTCCAAGTTGCCATAGGGACGAAAATCGTGGCTGGCAGTTCGGTACGCACCGCGACCATAGCCATCACGTAGGTTTAGCACATCGATGCTCAGCGCCTGTTCGTTGAGCTGCACATTGTAGTTGTTGTTGCCCCAATCGACCTGCCGGTTGATGCCCGGTGGCACGACATATGGAATGGGGCTACGTGTTCCATTCTCTTCAATATTCACATTGGCCACATGGAATACCGAGTTGTCAGAAGGTACTACGCCCATGCTGGGATCACTAATGACCTTGTTGGCCATGTTCTCATTATTATACCTTCTCCATTCCCCACGGATAAACTGTAGCCGTCCGAAACGCATTACTGCTGTATCAGCATAGTTGGTCATGAACATCCGCACATAGCGGATCGTCTTGAAGTCGTTCACATCGCCTTGCTTGCTTTCATAGGCGGTGATGGGGATACGTATCTTATACCATTTGACGCTTTCCGTATTGCCATTAGCCAGCTTTACATCCGAGATCACTTCGTCAACAATAAAGTTTTGCCCAACGATCATATCCTCGGGGCGTGTAGATAGCCGATATTGATAATATTCGTCAATCTCGTTCATGGTATTATCGCGGTTGAGATCTTCGCCATCCGGCAACAAGGTATTGGCCGAGGTCTCTACGCCGAAATCAAGTTGCGACTGTTCGTTGGTGCGGGAGTTACCCTCCATGCCATTGTAATATTGATAGCGTTCCAATATACCCACAGCTTGCTGGTCGAAGGCATTGGAGCGAAAATATTGATAGTCGTCGGAAGAAGGGTCATTGCGTAATCGATTGTATGCTTCAGCAGAAAGTAGGCCCTGCATCTGTGATAGAAACTGACCGAAAAAGGAGCTCTCTTCGGCATTACTTAGGCCGTCGAGACCGACATCTTGCTTCAATCGGTTGGTGTTGTTGTTGTCGAAAGCCTGAATCACGGGTTGGTTTTTTACCACGTAACCCCAGTTTGTTTGATCAGTTTGTGATAGATCTGCCGTTAGGGGAATGGCATTTTCCAACGATTTGCGTCCATCTTTTAACACATCCTCGGAAATATTCCCGAGGTTAAAGTAGATATCACCGCCGGTCTTCTCGGGGTTGGTTAAACTGGGATCCATCATCCACATTTCCAAAAATTCGATATTCTCCGCTTCGAAATCGGTTTGGTCGAGTTTGCGGAATATGCCGCCCCACTTGGCCAGCGGATTGGTAAACTTGCCATCGCTATTTACTCCTGTACTGCTGTAGTTGTAGGGGCCACGCACGGTAGGGTAGAAAGCTAGATTCAGGGTGTTGATAAAGATGGCTCCGCCGGTTCGGCTCTCTTTGTAGGGGAATATTTCGCGCTCCAGCACTTCGCGAACGCGGTGGTTGGAACGCTCTGCATTGCTGATATTGGCTGGCGTTAGGGAGCTATTATTGTAGAATACCGGGTCAATGTTGTAATAGGCAAGTAAGGCCCTATTGTACCCATATTGTAGATCGTTGACGAGGTTTGACTCGGCAAACATACGCGGCGTACTGGATAGTTGCCATGCATTTCTACCCAAGATGTCTATAAAGGACACGCTGTTTTCAAAATCGTCGACATAGGTGGTTCCTGCTTGGCTGTTGGCCGTATTTAGGCCGCGTGGATGCCCCGGGATAAGTTGGGCAAATTCACCGTAGAAAGAGACCTGCGATTCTTCGCGGGTACTGAGGAATGGCAGCTTGTCGACCATACGCGTTAACCAGCGCGAGGGGCTGTTATAGCTGATGTCGGCGCCGATCATGGTGTTGGACATAGGCTCCTGCCCAATATTGACCTTTTCGGTAAGCGGTTTTTCGGTGAGGTTCATCACGGTGGCCCCGACATGAAGTTTTTCGTTTACCGTATAGTCGAAGCGACCGCCGAGCAGCGTTTTCTGCTGCATGCCAAACATGGCATCATCTTCCATGGTTACGGTGATTGGCGTGCCACCCATGACCATGGCTTCATTGAGAATGCGTAAGGTGCTAAGCTCGTAATTGATGTAGAAGTCTTGTCCCTCTTCTAGGCGCATACCACCCGCCATAACGCGTACCGATCCCGGGCGTATGTTGAAACCTTCCAGTTGAAACTCGGTGCCTGAAGTGGAGCTATAGCGACCGCGCAGGAAGTACCTGTTTTTATTTGGGAATTTCTGTTGGGCATCGACCTTGGTTTGACTGTAGAGCTCCGGATACGTATATTTTTCAGCGAGCACATCTTCCCCCGGCGCAAATTGCCGAGCAAGGTCTTCACCGAATGGCTCCACCAAAGGAAAAATGATCTTCCCGCGTTTGGCATCTATAGTGATGCCGTCCATATAGTCGAAGAGCCCGTCGGGGTTTGCTGCCTGCGCTTGATCTAGTCGATCTAAGCTCAATAGCTGCAACCATGTCTTTCCTTGGGTACGTTGTCCTTCAAACATAGACGGCCGATCGGTGCCCGTTTCATCCTCTTTGCGATAGATCTGTAGGTAGAAGTTGTTATTGGAAATATTATACGAGTTTAGCGAGTAAATATTTTTCATCATCAAATCCCAAGTTGGCAGATTGGTCTTCAAGGTGGATGCTTTCAGAAGCTTGGTGTACAACATCGTTGGATTGGATGGTGTCACAGGGATATCGGTGCTAAATTCCCCTACTTGGTACTCGACGCCATTGAGGAGGTAGCGATAGGCAACGGATAGTACTTGATCTTGGTTGAGTGGGTAGAGTAGGGAAATGTAGCCTAGCTTCGCATTTAGAAAGTAATCCTTGCCTTCCAGTAATTTGCGGGCATAGGTTAGTTTTTCATAATTGTCGGTGCCCCCTGTGGCGGCGAAGAAACTCTGCACAAAGTTGCCGCTCGATAGCCGTCCATTGTCGCCAAGCTGGCTTAGCAGATTGTTCGACACTTGTCCGCTGTTTTGTCCGGGCAGGCCGGTGGAGGGATTGCGTGCGCTGCCTCGGGTAATGTTGCTGCTGTAGGGGCTGTATTCGCCCAAATCCAGTAGACCGAGCACATCCCTCGCTTCTTCGTAGCTGTTGGATCTGTTGTTTACCCATACCTCGATCTGTGTAATATTGATATTAGTCGTGATAATCGGGGCGAGAGCCAAGGCCTGATTGTAGTTGTCGCGAAAATACTGGCTTAAGAAATAATGCTGATTGGCTTCATAGTCGTCAAGATTGAGCTCAATATTGCTATCGCGAGAACCATTGGTTATGGTAAATTCTTTTTGGCGAGAACGTTGTTGCGAGACGACTCCCGTAAACGTAAGCTTTCCAAATAGCAATTGCGCTTTTACACCAAAGAGGGATTCGGAACCTTGTATTAAGCTACTATTCAAGGCCATGTTGACATTTCCAACTTCCAACCGACGTAAGATGGCGTCATCTTTGGCGACATAGTCGAATCGGATTTGGTTTTCAAAATCGAACTGTGCGCGGGAGTTGAAGTTTGCATTCAGTTTGACACGCTCGCCAATCTTACCTTGGAGGTTGAGGTTGATGTTTTGATCAAAGTCAAAGCCCCACTGCTTTCTCTGTATTTCATTGAACATAGGGTTCTCGTTCGTGTTACGCTGACCACGAAAGATGATTTCTGCACTTCCTCTGGGCGTAATTTCTATGGTATTTCCGCCGAATATTTTTTGAAAGGTGGGGCTACTCACCTCAATGATAGGAATGAGTCGTCGTTTTCGCTCTTCCATCAGTGATTTCTCGGCAAGTTCCTCCCAATAGTTTTTCTGTGTCCTTTTAAATTCGTAAGACTTGTATTCATCTAAGGAGAGGTACATCGGAGGGCGGTACATCTTGCTGCCCAAGTTTTCACGAATAATGTATTGCCGGGATTCCGTATCGTAGCTTATCTCGCGTTGGATATTGGAAGGAGATTGCAAATTGAACGGGTAGTATGTTTGCTGAAGACGAATGAAGGGCGAATCTTTAAAGCGATAGGGGAGCTTCAAGGAATCTGTTGACTGGATATTGGCGGGCACTACCTGTTGAGCCTGTAAGGCAAAACAAATACATAGGATACAGGTTAGGCATAGCAATGCCAAATTGATTAGTCTCTTCAACAGGTAACAGCAAATAAGTTAAATAATCAGTGATTAGTTTCTCATAAGCAGTTAATCAATGATTAGATACAAATATCTACCAATTTTAGGAAAAAACCAATTGTATTACATTTTATTATAAAATTAAAATGTTGAATATTTTGGATTAATATTTATTTATATGAAAATCCTATAAACGTTTTAGCGCGGCTTTAATCAAGGCTTCTACGCTTAGGCTCGCATCGATAGCTATTAAGCTGTTCAATACTTTTTCGGCCTGTGGTTTAGCGAAGCCTAACATCACTAATGCTGTAAGTGCTTCCTCCGGAATAGAAAGGCTAGCGACTGGCAATGGCATTAATGCGTCGGGACCTTGTTTTTTCAGCTTGTCTTGTAGTTCGAGGATAACGCGTTGTGCCGACTTCGGGCCTATACCTTTTATTTTTTGTATAATCTGCACCTGTCCGTTCACAATAGCCGACTGTATTTCTTCCGGTGAGATCGAAGAAAGCATCATGCGGCCTGTATTGGGGCCGATGCCTGATACCGATATGAGGTGGTTGAACAACTGTCGTTCACCTTCGGTCGCAAAACCATAAAGGGTGTGCGCATCTTCTCTGACTTGAAAGGAAACAAAGAGTTTGCAGTTTTCCTGATCCTTGATTTGCGAATAGGTGGTCAAGGAAATATGGATATGGTAGCCAATCCCCGCGACATCCAAAATGACATGGGTTGGTGCTTTAAAAACGAGCTTTCCACTAAAATAATCGTACATCAGACAAGTAAAAATTAAAAAGTAAAAAATAAAACAGGGCGCCCTGTGCATAAAAGTCGTTAACCCAAAAAGCATCAAAGCGCTTTAACATGTGTTGTTGCAAGAAAGGGATAACCAAGCAATCCGTATGTTGTTGATACGAGATTGCTTGGTCATATTTTATCCTTCGTAGCGAATGGCGAATGCCTTGCCTTACAAAGGTCGTACTGTATGCTTTTTAAAACGACTAGTTAACACTCTTCTCATGTTCCTGTACGTCTACTACGGCAATGGTTACCATGTTAACGATTTCACGAACGGAGCTATCGAGTTGTAAAACGTGCACGGGTTTGTTCATCCCTAAAAGGATGGGGCCAACTGCTTCGGCATTGCCTACTTCTTGCAAAAGCTTATAGGCGATATTACCGGATTCCAAATTGGGGAATACCAACGTATTCGCCGCTTCGCCATTTAATGTGCTGAACGGGAAATTGGCTTTCAATAGCTCACTATTCAATGCAAAATTGGCTTGGATATCGCCGTCGACGATCACTTCAGGATGCTTCTCCCGAAGGATTTTCGCTGTTTCGCGAACTTTAGTAGCTATACGGCCGTCGTTCGAGCCGAAGTTGGAGTAGGACAACAATGCGATGCGCGGCTTGATATTGAAGCGTTTGATCGCATTTTCGAGTAACAAGGTGATCTCCGCCAATTCTTCTGCATTGGGATCCTCATTAACGGTGGTGTCGCCAAAGAAAATAGGTCCTTTTGCTGTAAGCATCATATACATACCTGCTACACGGCTGCCCGGTTTAGCACCGATGACCTGCAGTGCAGGTTTTATCGTCGCACCATAATTCCGTGTCAAGCCCGAGATAAGGGTGTCTGCTTCGCCAAATTGCACCATGGATGCAGCGAAGTAGTTTCTGTTAGTCATCAACTTACTGGCGTCACTTTCCGAGATGCCGCGGCGCTGTCTTCTTTTGTAAAGATGTTGGGTAAATTTTTTGAAACGTTCCGAGTCAATTTCCTCTTTCGGATCCAAAATCTCTACCTCACGAAGATCGAAATCATACTCGCTAATGAGGCTTTCGATTTTCTCACGGTTACCTAAAAGAATAGGGAAAGCTATTTTCTCTTCCTTTACGATCTGTGCTGCACGAAGGGTCTTGTAGCTGTCCGCCTCGGCGAATACGACTCTTTTCGGGTTTTGCTTTGCTTTGGTCGTCAGGTTACGCATAATGCCATCGTCTTTGCCTAAACGCTTGCGCAACTCGTCTCTATATTTATCCCAATCGGTGATTTCTTTTCTAGCTACACCCGAATCAATAGCTGCCTTTGCTACCGCAACAGACACTTCGGTGATCAAACGTGGGTCGGTTGGCTTTGGAATGATGTAATCAGGGCCGAACTTGAGGTTGCTGGTTTCGTAAGCCTGATTTACCTCTTCGGGCACCGGTTGTTTTGCTAGCGCGGCCAATGCTTTGACAGCAGCAATTTTCATGTCTTCGTTGATTCCTGTAGCGCGTACATCTAAGGCACCACGGAAGATGTACGGAAAGCCTAGAACGTTGTTCACCTGATTTGGATAGTCGGAGCGACCGGTACCCATGATAACATCGTCGCGAGTTTCCAAAGCTAGATCATAGGCTATCTCCGGATTCGGGTTGGCCATTGCTAACACGATAGGACGCGGGTTCATCGTTAAGAGCATCGCTGGGGTAAGCACATCTGCTGCAGAAAGACCGATAAATACATCAGAACCGGCAACAGCATCGGCTAGCGTGTAGATATCACGATCCGTCGCAAATTCTGCTTTGCTTTTATCCAGGTTCTCGCGGTCACTACGGATCACACCTTTGCTATCAAGCATGATGATATTTTCTTTTTTCGCACCAACCGAGATATACATGCCCGTGCAGGAAATTGCCGCGGCACCAGCTCCGTTGACCACAATCTTGATGTCGCTAATATCTTTACCTATAAGCTCGCAGGCATTGATAAGGGCTGCTCCGGAGATAATAGCTGTCCCGTGTTGGTCGTCGTGCATAACCGGAATATTCATTTCCTCTTTCAAACGACGTTCGATTTCGAAACACTCGGGCGCCTTGATATCTTCCAGGTTGACACCTCCGAAAGTAGGTTCCAGCGCTTTTACGATATTGACAAATTCATCGACATTTTTGGTGTCCAACTCGATGTCGAATACATCAATGTCGGCGAAAATTTTGAATAAAAGACCCTTACCTTCCATCACCGGTTTACCCGCTTGCGCACCGATATCGCCCAAGCCTAATACAGCAGTACCGTTGCTGATAACCGCTACCAAATTTCCTTTGGACGTGTATTTATAGGCATCCTCGGGATTCTCCGCGATAGCCAAACAAGGCTCGGCAACGCCCGGTGAATAGGCCAAGGATAGATCTCTCTGCGAATTGTGTGGTTTCGTTGGTACGACAGCAATTTTTCCGGGCCTTCCCATTGCATGGTAATCCAACGCGTCTTTTTTTCTGTTGCTACTCATTTTTCTAAGTAAAAAATTAAAAGTAAAACTTAAAAGTTGAATAGGCCTACTTTACCTGAGGATGATACTTTTACAGATCAGGAGAAGTGTTAGCCTTACTTCATCTTATAACCTTACTAACAATAAAATTATATGTCAGGCTACAAAGCTAAAACATAGGCATGGGATTAACTAATTTTTGGGCTTATTTCAAATTATCCAATAGCTTAAACATATCTTGCCTCATGGATGCGGTGCTGCCACTATAGTTATTCAATAGCAGGGAGAAGGTAAAACTATTTCCCGAGGCACTGCTTTGGTAGCCCGTGTAGCCTAGCACACCACCTATAGTGCCGCTTTTCATGCTCATGTTGTTGATTGTCGGCAGGCTTTTCTGAAATTCGCTAAACCAAGGGCGACTCTTGGCGTAATGCATGATCTTAGCCATCGCCATGCTCGTAACCCTGTTTTGTGGGGATAGGCCAGAGCCATCTTTGATGTTCAGCTCACCGATTGGGATTTTTAGCTTCTGCTCCCAATATTTAGCAAGCAATTTAGCGGCCTGTTCTGTTTCGGCTTTGTTGCCGCTCAACAAACCAAAGCTCTTCAGCAATGCTTCGCCATAGAGGTTGATGCTTTTTTGATTAAACCAGTGAATAATATCTTTCAAGGACGGAGAAGTATGCTCGTCTAACGTTTTGCTATCCGCCGATAGGCGCTCGCCTTGGTTTAAAAGACGCTTACTGCTCGTCGCAACGCTATCAACCATTACGCCTTGGTTGTTTAGGGAAAGGCGGAGTTCCTCCGCAAGGTAAAGTGCCGGGTCGGGCATAGATATTTCGATTACTTTCTTCAAGTCTCTACCATAGGTTCCGCGTAGATAGATAATGTCGCTGTATGGGGCGGAATAAGCATAAACATTGTCGCCCGAGCCATTCCCCCCCGTGGTGACTTCATTGATAAACTGTAGTTGTGGCATCCCGATATTGTTATTTCGAAGGCTTGCTGGCTGACCCACCCCTGCCGGTGAAAACTGTAGGCTTAGTTTGTTCTCTCGCCAATTCAGGCCGGATATGCCG
Organism: Sphingobacterium bambusae; assembly: GCF_033955345.1. Classification (NCBI taxonomy): domain Bacteria; kingdom Pseudomonadati; phylum Bacteroidota; class Sphingobacteriia; order Sphingobacteriales; family Sphingobacteriaceae; genus Sphingobacterium; species Sphingobacterium bambusae. Next base: position 1,954,404 of record NZ_CP138332.1, on the reverse strand, counting down.
GCACCATAGTAATTTCCGATATCCGTCCAATTCCATCCTCCCGGTACATCATTTCCATTAAAGTGTAGATCGTCTCCGATAATACGTCCATGGATTTGCTTAATGCCGGCGTTTTTGATGGTGTAGATCCATTTGTTGAGCAACGTTTCGCTATTGGCCTGCGCATAACGATCACTTCCCAGAGTTGGGTCGCCACTGCCGCGGACAATGATGTCGCCGTGGAGCACGCCTAAGCTATCGATATCGCCAGTGTAACGTAATTGTGTTTTATAGGTGTATGCCGGTCCTAGGATGTCTAGTGCTGTGATAGAGGTGATGACTTTTAGCGTGGATGCCGTGGGCAAACCCATGACAGGATTGTTGGAGAAAACAGTTTCGCCCGTTTTGCCATCCAACACTGTGAAGGAAGCGACGCCATTTGTAAGCTTTCCGCTGTTTGCAAATGTTTGATAAGCCGCACTTATTTTTTCTTTTGTAGCTTGCCCTCGCAGTCCGGTATTGCAGCATAAACCGATACACAGTAGTAAGGTGGGAAGTATATTTTTGATCATACGCATATTCTTTTAGACAAACATATCGAATTTTGGTTTGTCAAGCAGCCTGCTTTTTGCAGTGTAGCCATGTCAAGCTTCTTTTTTATGTCATTATTACGAAGCGATGTTTGCGGCTACTACCAAGTGTATCACATATTTTTTAACTTGCAGGCACTAGTATAAAATGACATGGCACATAAAGAACGCTTAACGGCAATTCGGACAGAAATGAATGCTCGTGGTATTGCCGCCTATATTATTCCTTCTTCGGATCCACACATCAGTGAATACTTACCCGAGCGCTACAAGGGTATCGCATGGGCTTCCGGTTTTACCGGATCGGCGGGTACTTTGGCTATCACGCAGGACTTTGCAGGCCTGTGGACGGACTCGCGTTACTTTGTACAGGCCAACGATCAGTTGGATGGCACGGGCTTTGAATTGGTAAAGCTGAAGGTGCAGGGAGCCGCTGAGTATGCGTTTTGGTTGGCGGAGGTGTTGCCAGCAGGTAGCAAAGTTGCCTTCGATGGACAATCTGCATCTCTGGCCGTGGCGAGAGCCGTGGAAGAAGCAATGGGCGCCGTGGATATTGTTGTCGATGGACATGTAGACCTGTTGGAGGCTGTTTGGTTAGACCGACCTGCCTTGCCCAACGGACCAGCTTATCTGTTGGACGAGCGGACCACGGGCGAATCCACGGTAAGCAAAATCGAACGGGTGAAGGGAAAACTCCGGGATAAGCGTGCGACGGCGCATGTGATTTCATCGTTAGATGACCTCGCTTGGCTGCTAAACATTCGCGGAACGGATGTAAAATGTAACCCGGTGGTATTGGGCTTTTTCTTAATCGAAGAAACACGAAATACGCTCTTTATTGATACGGCGAAGCTCCATCAAGATGAGCAAGGGCGGTTGGCCGAGGCTGGAATCATACTGAAGCCCTATGAAGACGTATTCGCAGCGGTAAGATCACTAGATGCGCAGCGTATCCTCCTAGACCCAAAGCGTACTTGCTTTGCCATGTACGATAGTGTGCCGAACGGAGTTAAGATTGTGGAAGATATCAATCCGTCCACGCACCTCAAGGCGGTGAAAAATGAGGTGGAAATTGCCCACACGCGGGAGGCCATGTTGAAAGACGGGGTCGCGATGACACGTTTTTTCAAATGGCTGGAAGAGCATGTTTCACATGGAAATCTAACGGAGATTTCCATTGCGGAAAAGCTGCAAGAGTTCCGTGCCGAAGGAAAGGATTTTGTCGATATCTCTTTTGATACCATTGCCGGCTATTTGGAACATGGTGCCTTGCCGCACTACAAGGCTACGGAGGAGAGTAACGCAACTCTAAGAGCAGAAGGGCTTCTTTTGGTCGATTCAGGGGGGCAATATAAAGACGGAACGACGGACATTACGCGAGTGGTTTCCCTTGGTGAAGCTACGGCAGAAGAAAAAGCGGATTATACAATTGTGCTTAAAGGAACCATTGAAGGCTCACAAGCGGTTTTTCCTAAGGGCACGCGTGGCTACCAAATTGATGCCATAACGAGACGTCCAATTTGGGAAACAGGCCGTAACTATGGACATGGTACAGGACATGGTGTTGGCTTTTTCCTGAATGTGCACGAAGGGCCTCATACCTTCAACCCTTCCAATGTCGATATACCAGTTGAAGAAGGGATGATTACCTCCATAGAACCGGGGCTTTATCGGGAAGGATCCTACGGCATCCGTATCGAAAATTTAGTGTTAAGCAAGGTGTTGGAGTCGAATCAATTTGGGACGTTCATGCATTTTGAAACCTTGACACTATGCTATATTGCTACCGACTTGGTCGATACGTCCCTATTGGAAAAACGACACTTGGATTGGCTTAATGCATACAATGCTTGGGTGTTTGAGCAACTTGCACCACGGCTGACGGCTGAAGAAGCCTCGTGGCTTAAGGAGAAGACAAAGGCGGTTTACTAGTGAATAGGCTTTATTAGGCTTCGAAATATTTTGGTTTTGACTTGTGCGGGCGCTGTAAAGCAACCGCAGGCAAAAATAAAAAGCATAAGGCTCTGAACTGAACGTTCGGAGCCTTATGCATAATGAATGTTTAGTAAGTTAATTTATGGATACCTGTGATTGTACCATTATCAACTTTTAGCCCTTGTACTGCTGTATGTGTTGTGGCATCGAATATGTATACATAACTATCACCAGATTCCAACGTTAAGCCCACGAAGGCTTTATTTCCATCTTCAGAAAGTGCGCCGTAGTTACTTGAAGTCGTGCTAGCAATCTTTTCTGGTAATCCGGTAACCCAAGATACAGTTTGTGTGTAGACATCAACAATGCAGAAATTTATGCCGGTAATTGCCTTCGGAGCGCTGTATGTTTGAACTAAGAACTTACCTTTTCCGATGTAGCGCGCAGAGTTGATTTTGTAGCCATTTGTTTTCGCTTCAAAGTTAAAGAAGTAATCTTTGTCAAACTCGGTCGTTCCTTTTTTGATTTTTACTATAGCGGAAGGGTTTTTGGATACGACATTTCCTCCTATAGCAACAGATGCTCCAGAGAAGCCGTAGGCATCACCGTTTTCGTCAACAAGTAGACCATTTTTAAAGTAGCCTCCCAAGTAGCTTGTCCGGTTATCTTTAATTACTTTTTCTAGCGTTAGATCAGGATAAGATAAAACGGCTACCCATGTACTGTCCGGATAAGCTGTTCCGAATGTGTCACCACAACAACCTTTAATACTCATGTATGGCGCTAATACTTTATCACCAAATTGTGTGGCCCAAGTAAAGTGCGCACGCTCACCGTTACCAGCTAGTTTAACGATGTTTAATTCCTTTTCAGAAGTAATTTGTGGATTGTCCGCATTAATACGGTATAACAATGCATTTTCATTTCCCGACCGAGGGACTTTGATCAACACCAATTCATCTTTTACGGGCGCAAATACCTGAACAGTTTCGGTGACGAAATTAGAATATTTTGTTAGTTCACCCAATCCATTTAAAAAGTAAGATGTTACCGCTCCAGGGTTTCCTTGTCCGTATAGCATACTGAAGAATTTGTTCTTGCTAGCCACGTAGTAACGGTAACTGCCGTCTTGCTCAATACCGTTTCCTCTCGTTGTGATGCTTCCTTTGGTGAGGTCATCGGCTGTCAATAAATAGTCTGCCGTGCCGGCTTCGGCGCTGGTGGGATGAGCAGCAATAACGTATTTAACATTGGTGCCTTCACCTGGCGTTTCAGGTTCTGGCGTAGGTGTGTTGCTATCGGAACAGGCAACCATTGTGGTTATCGCTGTTGCTGACAATAGGGCTAAGCTTTTGAAATTTTTGATCATGGCTATGCTAATTAATAAGAATTTATGTGTAAAGTTGAATTAATGACTTGATAGAAAATAACGTAGTTTGACAAACACACCTCTTGAAGGTTTTGGCAAACTGAAGTTGTCGTAGGCTAGGGCGTCGGTAAGATTTTTACATTCCACACCGACATTGTATTTACCATTTGCAAGGGTATATACCACGTTAATGTCATGAATGAGCTGTTTTGGGATATTACGTTTGGTAGATGCTGTACCTTGGCTCGGCCAAAACAGATATACTTTGCCCACATAGAGTAGGTTATAACCGATGCTTAGGTTGTTGTTTTTTCGGCCAACATCATGTAAGAATAACGTTGCGTCCGCATTACCGTATAGGTAGGGATTGTTCGGAATGCGATCCCTGTATGTTGGACTGACATTGGAATTTTCGCCTTCATATTTTGTGTTGTTTCGGAGGTTGTGGTAGGATAGGTTTGCACCAGCCGTGAAGATCCGTTTATAAGAATAGCGAATCTCCGTATCCATTCCCAGATTTGTTACGCTAGCGCGATTTTCCAATACTGTTTTAACCTCATTTGGTGCTAATTTTTCACGTATAAAGTCTTTAGAGTCTCTGTAAAACAAACCGGCATCGATTGCAAATTGATGATCACGTTGAATAGAGAATATGTAGGACGTTCCAAGGTTATAGTTATAACTTGTCTCTGGCTTGAGCTCAAGATTGCTTGATCGAACTATTTCATCGCCAAAAACTTCGTCTGCTTCGGGTAGTCTTTTTGCGTTTTCGTAAGAACCCTTAACTTGAAGATTGCTCGATAAGAAGTAGGTTCCAGCTGCACCATAGCCTATTTTGTTATAGTTTGTCTGGTTGTTTACATAGGCCACATCACCCCAATTTCCTGAAGGATTGTAGCTAGAGGCGAATTGTAGATTTTGGAAATAGTTCTTGAAAAATGCAGTGACGCTCCATTTTCCATTGTGATTGTATCGGTAATCAATGCCAGTAACATTCTTGCTCGATTTCCGTGGGCGCTCATATGCCTCATTTTCTGGGTAAAGTTCATCCGAACCCCGTCTGTTGAAGGTGCTGTAAACATTATTTAGAACCAAGGAATGATGTTCGTTGATGTCATAGCTGAACATCGCATTTGCAACTCCAATGTTGTTACTGAACCTGTATAATGTACGGCTATTTTCGCTCCCCACGCCCGATCGATATATGGGTACGCCGTACCACTCGTATCTCACGTTCACTGTATCAATGTTTTGCTCATGGCCTAGATTGAGATTTGCGTTGATCGAAGCAGTAAGCCCTTTCGTAAAAAGATCACGTTTCCTATATTTTAAACTAGGCATTACGATGTCTCCCTTGCGGTACCAAGAGCCAAATACAGCCTCAACCCTCGCACCAGTCTGCACTTCTTTGTAGTTTTTGCCTAAGTTGATTCCCACTAAAAGTTGGTCTGCAAATTTTTTATCGACCACACCTGCCTGTAAAATAACAGTTTCGTTGTGGTAGGTGTCGTGAAAGCGATTAAATTGCATATCCTCTCCGCGCGGGCCGTAGTCCGCAATGGTAAATCTGTAGTCGTTGTCAGAATAATTTTGGTAAGCGTTTAACAGAAATGTGAAACCTGACTTTGTCGTATACCCCGTATTGAGCGTGGTGCGATGTGTATTAAAGGATCCGTACGAATAGGATACATCGACGAAGTTTCTCTTGGAACTACCGGTAATGATATTAATTGCACCTCCCATAGCATCCGCTCCTAGCCACACGGGCACTACGCCCCGATATACCTCCACACGTTCAGCCAAGTTTATTGGAATATTGTTGATCTGGAAGGACGACCCGAAGCCTTCCATGGGAATACCGTCGATAAATATCTTAATTTGTTTGCCGGTGTAACCATTTAAGGTGAGGTTCATGTCAGATCCCACACCACCACTTTCCCGAACACGTACGCCGGAAATCCTGTCTAGCGCATGGCCTAGATCCAACGTAGTGTTGTGTAATTTGGTGGCATCTAGCGCGGTAACATTGTAGGCTTGTTTGTTGACTTCTTGCACTTTGGTTCTACCAAGCACCATGACTTCCTCAATCTGGTTTTCATTGTTGTCCAGTATGAAAATTATCGGATCGCCGGTTTGTTGGGGAATGGTGAACTTTTGTTTTAATCGTTTGGTTCCGATAGCTGATATCTCTATATTAACGGTGGATCCGGCAATAGCCTGAAAGGTAAATATGCCGTTGTCGTTGCTGTGTACAGCGAGGTCATCGATGTGTACTGTGGCCGCTGCTACAGCTTGTCCGTTCGCTAGGACGCGCGCTGTAAAGGTTTGGGCTGTTTGCTGTGCTATGGATTGGGAAAAACAGAGCAGCATGCAAAGAATTATAAAAAAAGTACTATTTTGTTTCATCTTTTAATGGTCATGCGTTAGAAGAAGGCTACGCGACTAGCGTAGTGAAGTTGACTGTTCCAATTGCCGTTGGATCAGTTTGTTGGCGCCATACGAATTGCCGTTCGTTATGGCGCTGATGTTTTTATTATGTCGAGTCCATCTGTTACTTCCGTTGTTTTTACACTAGAACAAGGGTCAAGGTTGCCGCCTTATTGGTTTGTTCTTATTTAGATTTAGTATAAACAACGCAAAGGTATGCTTCTGTTACATAAGTCGCAAATCTTTTTAAGAAAATTATTTTGTTGACTAAAGAGAGGTTGGCTGGTTTCTAAGAATAGTCGGCTTTGTTGAAGGCTCGGGGAGGCTGGGGAAAATCCTGCCCTATCGCCTAAGGTGCGATTGGGCAGGAGAGAATCAAGGATCTATTTTTTGATGATCCAAATATGGTTCAACCAAAGTGCTTTGTGGCTTTGCGATTGAAACTTTAGGGTGTATTTACCTGGTTTGTCGACGATCATCTCGCCGAGCGCTTGGTCAACAAACTCGTCGGTATAGTTCTTTTCATTGGGCTCGGCAACAATCTTGCCGCTCGGTTTGACGACGGCATCCAACTGTTGTTTTCCTAAGGCCACAGTGATGCTGATATTTTCTTCATTGGGGTTGTGTGAGGATAAGTCTACGCGGTAGGTACCCGCTTCTGGAAAGTAGACGTCCCAGCTGATTGCCGCTTCGCTTGTTTTAACGTGGGCTGGGCGTTTTCCATCATAGCGGGCATGGCTCAGCTTATTTGTTTCTTTGGCGTTGATTCCGGTCAATCCAAAACCACCGAAAGTAGATTCGGCAACGACATTAGCGTCAAGATCAATGGATGGATATTCCACCCGCAAAACAGAAACAAAGTGATCTGCCTGTCTGTCGGGCAGTGTAATATGTAGCAGAGGTCCCTGTTGTTCGAAAGGCAAAGTCTGCGTTTGGTTGTTCGACAAAAGCTCAACTTTCTTCGGCATACTGTTGATCCCGGTGACACGCAGGATGCGATCTAAGGGCCAGTTAAAAACATGAAGGTAGACAATGTTTTCTACCGTCTTGCGTGTTAGCTTTCCCCAATCGTGTTGATTGGCAGCGAGCCTCAGCCCTGTATTCCCATATATCGCCTCACCATATTGCTTTAGCCAGGCACCGAGGTCGTTCAAGCGTGAGATGCTTTCGTAAGGAAGAGAACCGTCGGCGCGCGGGCCGATGTTTAGGGTGAAATCACCGTTCAATGCGACATTACCTATGAGCGATTCGAAAAGCTGACCTGTAGATTTCCATTCGTGCTCCTGCCCATTGTATCCCCAAGAATGGGCAATGGTGCCCGGTGTTTCCCAAGGGTGTTCGGTATAGCTGGATCCAAATTGGTTATCGCCCAAGGTTTCAAAGTCGACAAATTTGCTATCCTTTGGCAAGCCTAAGCGGGAGTTGATTAAGCAATTGGGTTGTAATTCGCGAATCAAGGAAGCTGCCTGCTCCAATTGTTCTTTCTTGAATATCGTATTTTGATAAGGTATCCACATGTCGAACCACATCACTGCAATATCGCCATAGTTCGTCAATAGTTCGCGCAATTGCGGAATAGCTTTTTCCTGCCAATACTGATCGAATTGGGCATCGGTCACATGGCCTGTCAGTTCTTGGTTATGGTCCCAAGCGTAGGGATGTTCCCAGTCTATCCAATGCGAGTAATAGAAGCCCAGTTTCAATCCGTGTTTACGGCAGGCGTCCGCAAGTTCTTTGATGATATCGCGGTTGCTGCCCGATAGCTTTGTGAGAGAGTAGTCGCCTACCTGTGTATCCCACAGGGCAACGCCGTCATGGTGTTTGGAGGTCATGATGATATATTTCATGCCCGATTTTTTTGCGGCAATGACCCATTCTTCCGGATTGATCTTATCCCATACGAAGCGTTTTGCTAGCTCGCCATATTCCTCTTTAGAAATGCGATTTCTGTAGCGGATCCATTCTGCATAATTGTTGCCATAGCGCAACTTTTCTCCCTTCCATAGTCCTTCAGCCGCGCTGTAAAGCCCCCAATGTATAAACATGCCATAGCGTGCTTCCTCGAACCAAGCCGTTCGGCTGCTTTGCGCCCATAAACTGAGGCTTGATAGTAAAAAAATGGCAACCATAATGCCAGAACGCTTCCTGTAACGATTTTTCATGTTAGCTGTGTTGGTTATTTTGCCCACAGATTAAGAGATCGACTGCTGTTGTGCAGAAAGAATGCATTTTCTTGGACAGGACTAAGTTATTGATATGTTTTTAATTTTGACGAATAATTTCTAGTAAGCATTGAAAGATGATTTTTTCTGTAAAAATGTAGGTATATTCTCCGTTTTAATTGCTAAAACGTTAATTTAGGGCGGTCATTGTCGAAGGAGCTTCATATTCGGTATTTTTCCTTTGCTTTAGCCTATTTTTTATCCAAACACTATAGTTTCGTATTTATGATCGTAGTAAAAAGTTTCGTGAAGAAACTCGCTTTTTTCGGAGCGCCGTTCCTTGCCGTGGCGGCGTGCGGCGTTAACGCCGATCTTCCAACATCGGAGAGCTTAACACAGTATGTTGACCCATACATCGGCACCGGCGGACATGGCCACGTTTTTGTTGGCGCAAACGTGCCTTATGGCGCTGTGCAGCTTGGGCCATCTAATATTTCTACCGGTTGGGACTGGGTGTCGGGTTACCATATTTCCGATTCTACTATTATGGGATTCTCGCACCAACATTTGAGTGGTACCGGTATTGGCGATTTAGGCGATATCGTATTCTTACCCTTCACCGGCGATGTACGTTTCGATCGCGGCACTGCTGCTGACGAAAGCACGGGCGCTTACTCTCTTTTTAAACGAGAAACGGAAACTGTGCGTCCAGGTTTTTACGCCGTACACTTGGATCGCTTCAATGTGGATGCCGAACTCACGGCTACTGCTCGCGTGGGCTTTCATAAATACACCTTTCCCAAAGCGGAAACACCTAAAGTGTTGATCAATTTGGATGCAGGTATTGGTTGGGAAGGAGAGAAGGAAGGACATATTGTTTTGGAGAACGACTCGGTAGTCTCGGGATACCGCTACTCAATGGGTTGGGCAAAAAACCAAAAGATCTATTTCACAGCCACCTTTTCGCAACCGGTTGTCAAGATTCGTTTAGCCGATAGCACGGCTGTGCAGGCTGGCGATAGCATCCGTGTAAAACGTGCCTATGGGGAGCTAACTTTCGCTAAAAATGAAGGCGAGCAGCTGCTCTTGGTGAAAGTGGCGGTATCACCGGTTAGCGTAGCCAACGCTAAATTAAATATGCAGGAAGAGCTTGCCGGCTGGGACTTTGATGCTACGCGAAAAGCTGCTGACCAAGCCTGGAATGAAGAACTTGCAAAGGTAAAGGTGGAAACTCAGGATAGCGTTGCGCGCAAGATTTTCTATACCGCACTGTATCATACGATGATTGCACCATCGCTCTTCAATGATGTCAATGGTGATTATATGGGCTCAGATTTCAAGCCGCATCGCTTGGCATCTGGAAACAATTATACGACATTTTCATTGTGGGATACGTATCGCGCAGCACACCCATTGATGAGTATTATTCATCGCGACCGTTTGCCAGATATGGTGAATACGATGTTACGCATTTATCAAGAACAAGGCAAATTGCCGGTGTGGCACTTGGTTGGTAACGAGACCGATTGTATGGTCGGTAATCCGGGGATTATTGTGGTTGCGGATGCTTATTTAAAAGGTGTAGAAGGTTTTGACAAAGATTTGGCTTACGAAGCAATGAAGGCCTCGGCGATGAAAGATGACCGTGGACTGGACTCGTACAAGAAATACGGTTTTGTGCCCTATGATAAGGAAAAGGTAGAGTCGGTAGCTAAAGGATTGGAATTTGCCATTGCCGATTGGAGCCTAGCGCAGGTAGCCAAGTTGCGTGGTGCAGAAGAGGACTACCGTTACTTTAGTGAAAGAAGTCAAGCTTACAAACATTATTTCGATAAAGATATTCAATTTTTGCGTGGGAAGGATTCGCAGGGTAACTTTAGACCAGGCAAATTTGATCCCTTTCATTCCGCGCACTTGGCTAATGACTATACCGAAGGAAATGCTTGGCAATATACCTGGTTGGTGCCGCATGATGTGAATGGTTTTATAGGCCTTTTCGGTAGCGAAGAGCGGTTTATCAATAAATTGGATTCTCTTTTTGTGGTAGAGGGCGATTTGGGCGAGGAAGCATCTCCTGATATCAGTGGTTTGATTGGACAGTATGCGCATGGTAATGAACCTAGCCATCATGTGATCTACATGTATCCTTTTGCTGGACAACCTTGGAAAGCAGCGGATCGGGTGCGTCAAACATTGGCCACCTTATATACCGACAAGGTTGATGGGTTATCGGGTAACGAAGATGTTGGGCAAATGTCTGCATGGTATGTGCTATCGGCTATAGGTTTTTACCAAGTGTCGCCAGCCGGTGGGCCATTTATCTTTGGTAGCCCGCTTTTTGATAAGGTTACGCTGGCTTTGGATGCCGGAAAATCATTGACGATCATTGCGCACAACAACAGCAAAGAAGCTAAGTATATACAGTCTGTGAAGTTAAATGGGCAGCCTTACGAGAAATCTTACATCAGCTATGCTGATTTGATGCAAGGTGGATCATTGGAGTTTGAGATGGGCACATCACCTTCATCTACTTTTGGTGTGGCAAAAGAGGCTAGGCCAACATCGATACAGTAGCTGAGGCGAGAATATAAACATAGAGCAGCAGATGGCAGCTGTATACGCTCGTTATCTGTATGAAAAGAATATGAAAAGCATGAAGATAAAGTACTTATTGATATGGGGGATGACCGGTTTATTCTTGACAGGGCAGGCACAGGTGCTGCCCTACAAGAATAGTAAGCTACCGATTACAGATCGGGTTGATGATTTGCTCGGCCGTATGACGGTGGAAGAAAAAGTGGGGCAGCTCTCCAAGTTATTGGGTTGGGAGATGTACGAGAAATCAGGGAAAACCGTTCGGGCCAGCCAAAAACTGAAGGATGTTGTCAAGCAGCAGCATATCGGTTTGCTGTGGGCCACACTGCGCGCGGATCCTTGGACCCAGAAGACCTTGACCAATGGATTGAGTTCCAAGGAAGCGGCGCAAGCGACCAATGCTATTCAACGTTTTATGCTGGATAGTACGCGTTTAGGAATTCCATTGCTGCTATCCGAAGAAGCACCACATGGACACATGGCTATCGGAGCAACGGTTTTTCCAACGGCTATTGGGCAGGCCAGTACTTGGAATCCGACCTTGATCCAATCGATGGCCAGTGCTATTGCACGTGAAACATCCGCCGTAGGCGGTAAGAACGGTTATGGGCCTGTGCTGGATCTAGCACGCGACCCGCGTTGGTCACGAACGGAGGAGACTTATGGAGAGGATCCCTATCTGATAGGACAAATGGGAAAGGCTATGGTTACCGGTTTTCAGGGAACAAAGATTGGGGAGGCAGACAAGATTATTTCCACCTTGAAGCATTTCGTGGCCTATGCTGTTCCCGAAGGAGGACACAATGGTGGTAGTGTGAGCGTTGGCGAGCGTGCGCTGTTGCAGTACTTTCTGCCTCCTTTTGAACAGGCGGTGAAAGCTGGAGCAGCATCGGTGATGACAGCTTACAATTCTATTGATGGCGTTCCTTGTTCGGCTAATCCTTGGCTGTTGAATGATATCCTGCGTAAACAGTGGGGATTTCAAGGTTTTGTGGTTTCCGATTTGTTGAGTATTTCGGGTCTTAATGGAGGACATGGCACCGCAACCGATGCGGTGGATGCGGCGCAACAAAGCCTAAACGCAGGCCTTGATGTGGATCTAAGCGGATCTGGCTACAACCAGAACCTGTTGGAGGCGGTGAAAACGGGTCGTGTAGATCAACAGACGTTGGATCGCGCGGTGGCACGCGTGCTTTATCAAAAATTTGCCTTAGGTCTTTTTGATCGGCCGTATGTGGATGAAAAGGCTGTCGATAAGAAGGTAGGGACGAAGGAGCACCTGGACCTTGCTCGCAAGGTGGCTCGCGAGGCGGTCGTATTATTGAAGAACGACAACCAGCTGTTGCCGTTGAGCAAATCGCTGAAGCGGATTGCCGTAATTGGGCCGAATGCTGATAATATGTACAATCAATTGGGCGATTACACTGCGCCGCAGCCGGAAGAAAAAGTGAAAACGGTGCTTGCCGGAATTCGTGCTGCTGTGTCTAAAAATACCCAAGTGGATTACGTGAAAGGCTGTGCGATTCGGGATACCACTGCTTCTGATATCGCAGTTGCCGTTCGGGCGGCCTCCGAAGCGGATGTGACCGTACTCGTTTTAGGGGGATCCAGTGCTCGAGATTTTAAGACATCTTATCAAGCTACCGGAGCAGCCAACGTGGATAGTGGAGCTAGTACGCTTAGCGATATGGAAAGCGGCGAAGGATTTGACCGCGCAAGTTTGGATCTTTTGGGCGACCAATTGAAATTATTACAGGCTTTGCAGGCTACCGGTAAACCGTTGGTTTTAGTTACTATTATGGGGCGACCATTGAACCTCAACTGGGCAGCGGCACATGTGCCTGCTATCGTGAACGCTTGGTATCCCGGTCAGGAAGGTGGTTTGGCGATTGCTGATGTGCTATTTGGCGACTATAACCCTGCGGGAAGATTGCCTATCTCCATTGCTCGTTATGTAGGTCAGCTTCCTGTGCACTATAACCATACAAAGCCAAAACACCACGATTACGTGGAGTCTGATGCAAAGCCGCTCTACGCTTTTGGTTATGGCTTAAGTTACACCAGCTTTACCTATAGCAACCTTCGGGTAGCGCTTGCAGAGCAGGTCGATGATTTTGCCTGCACAGTGCGTGTGGATGTGAAGAACACGGGAAACCGCGATGGTGAAGAGGTGGTGCAGCTGTATGCGATCGATGAGGTGAGCAGCGTCGTGACGCCGGTGAAACAACTGAAGAAATTTACACGGCAGGCGATTAAGCAAGGTGAAACGAAAGAATTATCTTTTGTGCTTACTAAAGAAGACCTCAAGTTATGGGGGCTGGACAAACAATGGAAAACCGAAAAAGGTAAATTCACGTTGTTGCTTGGCGGTTCTTCGGATGATGCCAAGCTAACTGGAGAGTTTGTATTGGCTAAGGACTACGCTTTTTAGAAAAGATATTTTTCAAGATGAAAGCCCTGTGTATGTTAAAACATGCACAGGGTTTTTTATTTGGCTTAGGGCTACTATGTTCAAAGGACTGATTTTGTCCTAGCCGTGATGGTATTATCAAACTTTAATATAAATCTTCTTTTTATCTAATGCATAACCAATAATCCACATCAGTAGTAAGAAGCTTAATGCGTAGGCTAGCGAGCCCCACTCCGGAATGCCCGGTATTTTTGCGCATATGTGCTGATAATACCAGTTCAGCGCACTCGTGTATACGATGGATCCATCCTCGGAAGTACCGTCTTGAATACGGAAAAGGCTTAGGAATCGAGGGAGCAGCCCACTGAGCACGAAGATGAAAAGTGGATTTTTGCCGAAAACATCAAAGAATTTGGTGAGTTTATTTTTTACAGCTTGTACCTCTATAAACCAGATCATGCTTCCGATCGTCAGCATGGCCAACCCGATGGTGTAAAGTACATAAGAACTGGTCCATATCTTTTTGTTGATGGGAAATCCTAAGGACCAAGCCCAAGCGAGCAGCAAACTGATAAATCCGGTTACAAAGAGACCGCTGAGCAACTTAAAATGTGGCTCTTGTGAGGATGGTACTTTTGTCCATAGCCAGTCCACCGATCCTTGTCGAGCAATGAAAACACCCGTCAAATAGCCAAAGATGACCTGCACAATCGCTGGAATGGTACTAGCGAGCCCTTCGGGGTCGAAGGCTACACCTTCACCTTTGTACATATGTGCCGGCCCGATAAGCTGTTTATCGATGTCGGTACCAAACCACCCTGCCAATGAATAGGGATCATCGCCGCCAAGAAAAACCGTTAGGCTCCAATAACCAAGAAGAATAACCGCGGAAATGTAGATCAGATTTTTGGGTTTAAGGTAGTAGGCTAGGACGGAAGCAAAGCCGTAGGCTAGGGCTATGCGTTGCAGAACGCCCATAATACGTATTCCTTTATCAGGATCGGCCGTATTGACCCACTCGCGCCAAGTTAGGTTATCGCCTGTCCATTGCACAAAAGGCCAATAATTTAGGAAAAATCCGATGGCGAAGATCAATACCGTTCGTCGAATAACTTTTTTCCAGAAAACGGATGCACCGGCCGCCTGTAAACGCGGAATGACAAAGGACATGGCATTACCAACGGCAAAAAGAAAAAATGGAAAGACCAAATCGGTCGGTGTGCAGCCATGCCAAGGCGCATGCTTTAACGGTGCAAAGGTATGCGCCCAGCTTCCAGGGTTGTTGACCAGTATCATGAGTGCCACGGTGGCACCGCGAAATACATCCAATGAATAGTAGCGTTGTTTGGCCTGTAAAGTCTCCATGGACAGTTTGATTTTAGGTGTAGCATAAAGGTACAATTTGTTTAGATGTTTAGTGATACATTTTTTTTACCTACTTTGAACTCTTTTTTTTTTTTAAATATTTCACAGATAACACAGTAAATTTTTGAAGTAGACGATGTTTTTCTAACGTTGATGCGCGATAACACGTGAAGATGATTATTTAAGACAATAATATTTTTAATAAATAGGTTTGTTTAATTGTAATATATATGCTACATCTTTTTAATTTTTTTAAAAAGTATTTGGAAGATATTCTTCCCAAATATATATTTGCTTTAACTAACTAATCACGGGGCATTGTGGATAACCTAAAATCAACAATATTAAAGCATCTGTACTTTAACGGTACACAGTCTATTGCGGAGGTCAGCGATGGGATTGGGAAGAGTATTCCTCTTATCACTCGCTCGATGAACGAGCTGATGGATGATGGGCTTATTACAGAAGTAGGCTTGCGCGCTTCTACTGGCGGACGGCGAGCGATGAATTTCGCATTGCGTACAGCTATGCATGGTTGTCTGCTAGCCGTTGCGGTCGATCAGTATTCCGTTAGCATAGGCGCTTTTGATATCGAAAATAAGCCAGTCACGACGATCTACAAAAGTGCTATCGAATTGAAACGCGAGGAGGAAGTCTATGCTATTTTATTGAGCATGATTGATGATGTCTTGGCGAGTCTTTCCGAACGCTCGGTGCTCGCTATCGGTATTACGTTGCCTGGGTTTGTCGATGCACAGACGGGGGTGAATAACTCTTATAGCCCTGTTTCGCCGCTCTATGCACTTCGCGATAACATCCGTAAACGCTACCATCTTCCCGCCTACATCGAAAATGACTCTTCGGCGATTGCGATTGCAGAGCAGTATTTTGGAGCAGCCAAATCTGTTGAAGATGCGCTAGTGATTAATCTGAACTGGGGAGTAGGGTTGGGCATGATCATTCAAGGTGGTTTGTTTCGTGGTCATAGTGGTTTCGCAGGCGAGTTTAGTCATATTCCGCTCGCTGATGAAAGCAGATTATGCTCTTGCGGGAAGAAAGGCTGTTTAGAGGTGGAGGCATCTCTCCATTGTGCAATTGACGATATTCAGGAGGCCTTGGCCAATGGCGAACGCTCTTATTTGGAAGATATTTTTTCCCAAGAGAAGGGGATTCAATTCGAGCATCTACTCATTGCATATGAGAAAGGCGATCAGCTGACAATACGCGCGATCAAGAAGATTGCGCATATGCTCGGCAAGGGTATTGCTACGTTGATCCATATCTTGAACCCACAAAAGATTATCGTTAGTGGCCGAGGGGCTGCTTTTGGAGAAGCTTTGGTCCCGCAGATTCTGTCGGCAGTGCAAGAATATTGTATTCCACGCTTAGCCCGTCAAACAAAGTTGGAAATTTCCAACATGGCCGATGTGCAGATTCTTGCGTCTGCCTGTATAGCGGTACAACAATTGGAATGGAAGAAGA
This sequence comes from Sphingobacterium bambusae, assembly GCF_033955345.1. Classification (NCBI taxonomy): domain Bacteria; kingdom Pseudomonadati; phylum Bacteroidota; class Sphingobacteriia; order Sphingobacteriales; family Sphingobacteriaceae; genus Sphingobacterium; species Sphingobacterium bambusae. Next base: position 1,938,090 of record NZ_CP138332.1, on the reverse strand, counting down.
AGATTAAAAATCAACTGTCTGATAGGACAGCGTAAAAAGGATGGCAATGTTTGTTGGATTACTCTACAGATATTGAATTTAAAAAAGTTGAGATTACAATACTTATTAACCGAGTTTTTAAATGATTTGACTTAATAGTTGCTGTACGCACTGCTGTAAACAGCCATTTAGTAGCATAACCGATAATTCATCAACAAAATTATATACAAACAACTAATCAGGAAAATTAGCAAAACCTACCCGTCGCGATGACGCGTAATGACCAAATTATTACTACACAAATAAACTAATCGAAAATGAGCAAACTTTACAAAAAAGGTTGCATTTTATCGCTGTTGATGTTGATCAGCATCAGCACGTTATTTGCACAACAATCTGTTACGGGGAGAGTAACAGATGCAAACGGAGCGCTCGCAGGTGTTACTGTCGTTGTTCCAGGTACAACTAGAAGCACGCAGACGGATGCGCAAGGTGCGTACAGCATTCAGGCTTCCCAAGGCGAGAAACTACGTTTCACGACAGTGGGCTATATCGCTCAGGAGTTTACGGTTCAAGGTGCAAGGTTGGATGTGCTATTGAAGGTAATGGAAGGTTCGCTGGATGAAGTTGTCGTGACGGCCTTAGGTATTAAACGGGAGGCAAAGTCGATCGGATATTCGGTTCAGAAGGTTGGTGGTGCAGATATTACGCAAGCCCAGCCTCCTACATTAGCTACTGGTCTGATGGGGAAAGTATCTGGTTTGAATATTAGTGTGCCGAACGGTGTTGAAGGTGGTTCGCAGCGCGTGGTTATTCGGGGAAATACATCGATTTCAGGTAGTAATCAGCCGCTGTATGTTGTGGATGGAATGCCGGTTGACAATAATCCTATCGGCAGTAGAGGGAACGATATCAACAAGGTGGATGGCTCTTACCAAGACTGGGGTTCGGTATTGAATTTTATTAATCCAGACGATATTGAAGAAGTCAATGTCTTAAAAGGACCAAGTGCGGCTGCATTATATGGGGCGCGCGGTGGTAATGGGGTAATTTTGATTACCACAAAAAAAGGTAAGGTCAAAGATGGGTTAGGTATTGATTATAGTTTTTCTTACCGATCTAATGATCCTTTTCGCTTTCAGGAAATGCAGAACGAGTATGGTTATGGTGGTGCGATAGCCTTGTACTCCGCCGTGCCGACATTACCAACGGACGGTTCTGGAAATTTGCGGTATCCTATTGCCGACCCTTGGCAAGGTTCTGTTCTGTCTGACCAACGTTGGTATAGCCAAGGTGCTGTTCCAGGTGGTAAAAATACGTGGGATTACTTCAGTTGGTACGGTACAGGTGCCTCTTGGGGAGCAAAAATGGAAGGGCAGGACGTTATTTGGTGGGATGGTACCACGCGTAAATACTCGCCTCAACCGGACAACCTGCAGTCGTTTTATCGTACAGGTAATACACAAACTCATAACGTAGCCTTCAGTGGTGCCAACGAGTTGGGAAGCATCCGTGTATCCTACACAAGGCAGAATAATACCGCCATTGTGCCCAATAGTAATTTTAGTAACAATACCTTTAATTTTGGAAGTAGTGTAAAGATTTCTAAGAAAGTCACCGCTGACGTGACGGCTAGCTATATTAATTTCGATCGTCTTAATTCACCCGACGTGGGTAATAATAACAATGCTTGGGGCAAGTTTATGACCTATGGTATGTCGCGAGATTATCAAAATATTGAGCAAGATGTCTACCGGAATGCTGATGGAAGTAAAAACCTGTTTAATACCAATACCTACCCTTTAAGTTATCCTTACGGTGGCTACGGGAAGGATATCTACTGGAATACCTATATGAACAATTCCCAATTGAATCGGGATCAGCTTTTGGGTACGATCAAATTAAACGCAGAGTTAACCGATTGGTTGAATGTGATGGGGCGTGTCTCCGGTAACTTCTCATCTGACGAGTTGGAAAAGAAAAATTATCCTATCGACGCCTTGGGCGTAGACGGAAAATATGGGCACGAGATGTACAAGACTACCGATCGCAATTTGGAATTTTTGGCTACTGCACATAAAGACAATCTATGGAACTCAAAGTTCAGCGGAAGCTTTTCCGTAGGTGGAAGTGCATGGAAAACAAATTATAGAGCGGTTCAAGGATGGAATGATGGTCCATTTAATGTACCATATCTATTCTTCTTAAAAAATATCAATAGACAAGGTAACGCAGCAGATTTTCAGCCTGAAGAGGATAGAGCAGAACAGAAAATAAATTCATTGTTTGCTATAGCGAACATCTCTTACGATGACATTTTGTTCTTGGAATTGACCGGGCGAAATGACTGGTCGTCAACTTTGCCGTCCGGCACGAACAGCTATCCTTACCCTGCTGCATCTTTAAGTTATGTGTTCTCTAATAAGTGGGTCAGCAAACCAAGTTGGTTTGAATATGGAAAATTGCGTCTGGCCTTTGCTGGAAGTGCGAGCCCAGCAAAACCTTATCAAACTACCTATATCTATAATTCGGCTCTTTTTGGTGGATCAGCAACGAGAACATTGACCTCGAATTTGTTGCCATTGGATCTTTTGAAACCTCAGCGCTCTAATTCCTACGATTTAGGAGCAGATTTAGGTTTTTTACAAAACCGATTGGGGTTGAACTTCACCTTCTATCAGGTGAACTCTACTTCGCAGATTTTGGATTTGAACGTAGCTCCGTCCTCCGGTGTCTCTACGGTTCGTACGAATACGGGAGAGTTGCTGAATCGTGGGTTTGAATTTACCTTGCGTGGAACAGTTGTTCAGACCCCAGATTTTTCTTGGGATCTTACGCTGAATGGCGCACACAACGTAAATAGGTTAGTGAGTTTAGCAGACGGTATTGATGAATACTATTTGGATCAAATGTTCGGTGCAAACGGCGTAACCATGAAGGTAAAGGTAGGCGACAACTATGGTACGATCTATGGACACGATTTTGTGTACCGTGATGGAAAACGTGTAGTTGAGCGTGTTCTTGATGGCAATGGTAATCCGGCAGGCACGCGTTATGCGACTACATCTGAGCAGGTGGCAATAGGAAATGCGAATCCGAAGATGACCGGTGGTTTGGGAACAACGTTGCGGTATAAAAATTTCTCGCTTTATGGATTGATGGATTTCAAATGGGGCGGCGATATTTGGAGTGGAAGCTATTCCACTGCAATGGGAAATGGGCAGGCTCCAGAGACTTTGTTGGAAAGAAACGGTGGCGGATTGGCATATACCTATCCTGATGGAACAACAGCCAATCATGGGGTGATCATGGACGGTGTTTTTGCCGATGGAACTACGAATACGGATGTCGTACATTATATGTGGAAATATGCTGGAACCTATGCTGCTTGGTCAAATATTAATATGCCACGTAGCGTTGCAGTGATGGATAATTCGTGGATCAAACTTCGGGAAGTAAGACTTTCGTATCAATTGCCAAAAGCCTTCGTTCAGAAAACCAAATTTTTACAGAATCTAAATGCATCCTTGATTGGACGTGACTTGTTCTACATTTATACTAGCTTGCCTGATAAATTAAATCCTGAAGCCGTCAACGGTATCGGAAACGCACAAGGTATCGAGTTTGGTGCTTTACCAGGCGTACGCTCGTTCGGATTCAGTTTAAGCACTTCATTTTAATTTTAGAGATTATGAAACGTTTTAAAATAAAGAATATACTATATTTCTCCCTGTGTTTTGGCACTGTTTTTCTTGCAGGGACTTCGTGCACAAAAGATTTTGAGGAAGTCAATAAGCCTTGGAAAGAAGCTCAAACTGCCGACGTGAATAGCTTGTTTAATGGGGTGCTTTCCAGTTTGGAGCTAACTTGGAATGAACAATCTATTGCCAATTCATTTATTTATCCAATAACCCAATTAGGAACTATCGTTGGTTCTTCTGGATATCGTATGGAGGCCGCTAGTAATGATTTGTGGAAAGATTATTATGAGGCGCTGTTTACGATCAAATTTTTGGAAAAAACAATAAATGAGTCGCCTAATCCGGAGACCCTTACGAATGTAAAAAGTATGTTGGCCATCATCAAAGCCTACAAGACTTTTAAAATGACCGATATCTTTGGTGATATGCCTTATTCGGAGGCTGCTCGCGCTAACGAGGGTAGTGCCTATTATTCCGTTAAGTTCGATTCTCAAAAAGATATCTATATCGCATTATTGAATGACCTGAAGGAAGCTGTTAATGGGTTGTCAACTGCTTCTACACAAGTTAGTTTAGGTACTTCCGAGACTTTGTTGGGGAATAATATTGCCATGTGGCGGAAATTCGGAAATTCATTGCGCCTGCGTTATGCGATGCGTATGCAGGATATAGAGCCTGCTTTGGCCACAACACATGTGCAGGAAGCGTTAGCCTTGCCACTTTTGGAAGATATGGAACACGTAGGCGTTAGCCCCGCTGCGCAAAGCTATACCGGAGAATCAAGAGAATGGTCTTTCAGCGCCAATTGCTATCTACGGATGGGAACGACTGCTTGGAACTTGATGAGCAATTCCAATGCAACAAATGGATCGGGTATTTTTGACCAACGCGCAAAAATTTTCTTTGAAACCAATTACAACGATCAGTGGGTGGCGAAGGAACAGAACGTCAGTGTGACAGAGGGAGGCGATCCTTATAACTACACTATTCGAGATGCCGATTGGACAATGAAGGGGACTGGTAACGGTATTTCAAATTTCAATTTTTATTTCGGACGGGATAAAAATATCCCAGATTTGCTAATCACTGCGGCTGAAGTTTACTTTTTAAAAGCCGAAGCGGCTGTGAAAGGATTGGGAAGAGCAGCGAGCCTAGTCGATGCGAAAGCAAATTACGAAAGTGGTGTGCGTTCTTCGGTTAATTTCTGGACGACCATGGCCCGCACTAGTCCGGTATGGGTTGTCAATAAGCCTACTGCTTTGCCGACAGCCACCGAGTTATTGTGGATAACGGCCAATCCAAAGGTCGCGTTTACAACAGCGCTATCTACTGATGCAGCACTTCGTTTGATTTACGCGCAACGTTGGATCGATAATTTTCGTCAACCCTATGAAGCTTGGGCTCTACAACGGCAAACGGATAGAACGCCACGTTCTACGGTTTCAGACAATTTATATGTTGGTCTTTTTGGAAATTACTTCCGTTTGAATTATGCCGATAACGAGTTTCAGTATAACGCAGCGAATACCGTTTCTGCAACAGGTGGTAAAGATGCATTACAGTGGATGGCGACAAAGGTTTGGTGGGATGTTAATTAGTATTTAGAAGGTTTTGTTTTTCAGGGGGGCGTAAGCCCCCTTTTTTGTTACATAGTCTTGAGCTTGGTCTCAAATTTAATAGTCGATATAGCCTTTTAACACAGGTAGTTGCTGTTTATGTAATTTAAAAATTAACATTAACTTATTAATTTTTTTAAAAAGCTTTGCTCTTTTAATATCTTTTTTTATTTTCACGGCCAGTTATGATGACTACCTAAATGGATAGGCTGTTAAGCTGCAATGAATTTGACAAACGAACTAATCAGGCAATTGTATTATTCCGACGGCTTATCGGTCGCCGAATTAAGCGCATATACAGGAAAAAGCATTCCGAAGGTAACCAGCGAATTGAATAAGCTCTTGGCTAAACAATTGTTGGTTGAAGACGGTTTTGCCGCCTCTACAGGAGGACGACGGGCTATGCGGTATTCGCTCTGTGAAAATCATTTGCCGAGTATTGTCGCTATAGCCATAGATCAGTTTTATACATCCATTGCCATATTGGATGCTAAAAATATCGAACTAGTCCCTACAAAAAAGATCAATACCGATATCTATCACGATAAAGAAGCATTTGCTCGCATAATAGCGAAAACGAAAGAACAACTGTCGCATTTACCGGAAGAAAAAAAACAATATTGCATTGTTGGTGTAACCATGCCAGGTTTTGTCGACAGTGAAAAAGGTATCAACCAATCGTTCCCCTCTAGCTCACCCTTTCATAAGATCAAAGAAAATGTGCAACGTTCGTTAGGGTATCCGACATCGGTAGCCAATGATTCCAGTGCCATCGCTATTGCTGAGCATAAGTTTGGCAACGGGCAAGGATGCGCGGATCTTTTGGTTATTAACTTTAATTGGGGGGTTGGGCTAGGAATGATCATTGGAAACAATTTGTACAGAGGACATAGTGGTTATGCCGGAGAGTTTAGTCATATTCCGCTTGCCAATAGCCAAAAGCTATGTTCCTGTGGCAAAAAGGGCTGTCTAGAAGTGGAGGCTTCTTTGGTTAGCATGCTCGAGACTATCAACCATGCACTTGTCGAAGGGCAGGCGTCTTGCCTGCAGGCTCTTGTCGCAGCAAAGGGAGAGCTGGTCTTGGAAGATGTTATCTCCGCTTTCGGGCAAGGTGATCAGGTCGCTCTGGTTGCTGTTAAACATATTATGCACATGTTAGGAAAGGGGCTTTCCACGCTGATCCATATTATGAATCCCGAGCGTATTATCGTGAGCGGCAAAGCTGTGGGCTTTGGCGATGGACTTCTTCCTGCATTATTTTCCTCGATTCAAGAATACTGTATTCCTCGTCTATCTCGATTGACCGATATTTCGGTTTCTAAACTACCCCATACACAGATTATTGCAAGTGCCTGCATCGCGATGCAGCAAACCATACATGTACATCCGAAACTAATACACAATAATATACAACAACTATGAACAGAGTTTACAAACAATGGTGCAGCTTAACGCTGTTGATGCTTTTTAGCATCACGACGTTATTTGCGCAACAGACCGTTACCGGAAAAGTAACGGACGCCAATGGTGCTCTTCCAGGAGTGACGGTAGCCGTACCGGGCTCAACGAATGGCACACAAACAGATGTTGATGGAAACTACTCCATCCAAGTTAGCGCAGGTGCAAAACTGCGTTTTACCATGGTCGGTTATTTAACACAGGAGTTAACTGTGAGCGGAAATCGATTAAATGTTAACCTTAAGGAGGATGCAGGTGCGCTAGACGAAGTCGTCGTCACGGCGTTAGGGATCAAACGTGAGGCGAAAGCATTAGGTTATGCCGTTAGCAACATTACGCCAAAAGAGTTGACGCAAGCGGGTACTACAAACGTTGCTACAGCGCTATATGGTAAAGCGCCAGGGGTTGCGGTTATGGCGGCTCCAGGTGGAGCTTCCAGTGCCGTGAATATCCAAATTCGTGGTATCAATTCTATCAACTACAATAGGCAACCACTGTTGGTTGTTGATGGTGTAATCATCCGTAATGAGCAGCAAGGTGGCGCTACCGGGAGAAATAATAACAATTATTGGGACGATCAACGTGTCCGTGGTAATGGATTTCTCGATGTGAATCCTGCAGATATTGAAAGTATGAGTATTTTGAAAGGATCGGCTGCGAGTGCACTTTATGGATCTGATGCTGCGAGCGGTGTTATCGTCATCACTACAAAAAAAGGTTCAAAAGATAGAGGTTTAGGCGTTGATTTCAGTTATAACGGATCTATAGAACGAGCGGCTTTTCTTCCGAAATTTCAAAATATCTATGGTCCTGGTTACGACGAAGCAACGAATCTTTCTGCTGGAGCAACTGCGGAGGGATGGATAACCGATCCAAACTCTCCATCTGGTCGTAGACCATACTTCAGTGCATATGGTTCATTCGGGCCTAAATTCACTGGTGAAGAAGTAAGGTGGTGGGACGGTTCTACGCGTAGATACGAGGCACAACCGGATAACTATAAGAACATTTTTGACAATGGGTACAACTCGAATATCAATGTAGGGATCTCTAATCAAACAGATAAGATAAACTATCGCTTGAGTGCAACTCGTATGGATTATAAAAGCACGAGTCCTGGTTCGAAGCAAAACAAAAACACGTTAAACTTAAATTCTTCGGTTAAACTATCTGACAAGATTAGCACAGATATCGTAGCGACTTATATCAATACCAATACGCATAACAGAACATATTTATTGGGACAGGTTTTGGGAAGCTACGCTGGATTTATCAACCGCAGTGAAGATATGTCTTTGTTGAAATCGGCATACCAAAATTCTCAGGGGTACAAGTATTCTACATTATCTACAGCTCGTCCGGAAGCTTTTGTATACAATATGCGTGGATCTAATCTTTTAGATCTTTTTTGGAATCAATATAAAAATAGCTACGATGAGCGTGAAGACCGTTTGTTAACCAGTGCAACGTTGAACTGGGATGTGGTCAAAAATCTAAAATTCCGGGGAAGAATTGGTAACGATGTAACGGCTGCGCAATCAGAAGATATGCGCTACAACGAATATCCCACGGCATATAACTCTTCTTCGAGCAGTACGGGTGGATTTACGACGGCAAAAGGCATCTATAATATTCTATACGGAGATCTATTGTTAACCTATTCTAACTCCATTTCGGAGGATCTTAATTTCTCTGTGAGTGGCGGTTTTCAGTCGAGAAAAGAGAAATTCAATGATCAATCATCAGGTACGACAAATGGACTTGTTACGGAAAATTGGTTTAGCTTGAACAATAGCTACGGAATTTTTTCTGCGTCTAATGCCCGTAAAGAGATGTTGAAGTATGCTTACTTTGGTTTGTTGAATCTCGATTTCAGAAATTATTTATTTTTGGAAGGGACCTTAAGAAGAGAGTATGCTTCAACGCTTCCTGCGCCAAATAACGTTTATAACTATGGATCTGTCAGTGGAGGTTTTGTTTTTAGCGAAGCTTTCAAGATAAATTCCGACAAATTTAATTTTGGTAAATTACGCGCTTCTTATGGTATTGTGGGTAACGACGCTGGCATTTATCAAGCAAATGTTGCTTATAACCAAACATCTTTACAGACCATTAATGGATCTGTTCCTTCTTTAACATACGGATCTAATTACGGAAATCTAAACTTGTTGCCAGAGCGTAAGTATGAATTCGAGATTGGTGCAGAGTTGAAATTCTTTAATAGTCGCTTAGGTCTTGATGTCAGCTATTATGATAACGTAATTAAGAATCAAATTTTGAACCTGAACACGGCTTATTCGGCTGGCGCAACAGCACAGATCGTGAACGTAGGAAAGTTGGCTAACAGAGGTTTGGAGATTTCATTGAGCGGAACGCCGATAGCTACGGAAAATTTCAGCTGGACAACAAGATTAAATTATTCTAAGAACGTTTCCTACGTTGAAGAACTTCCTGCCGGATTGTCAGAATTAGTTTTCTACGACTCGGATCAGAGTTCGCTAAGGGTGGTGGCTAAAAATGGTGATAAATTGGGCGACATCTATGTTTACCCACGCGCTACCGATGAAAATGGCAATCTACTTATTTCGGATGATGGTCTTTACATCATAGACAAGACAAGGTACGAGAAAGTCGGTAATATCCTGCCTAAGGCGATAGGTGGATTAACGAATACGTTCAATTATAAAAATTATTCGTTAGATTTCACGATAGATTATCGTTTCGGCGGGCAGATGGTATCTCAGCCTACTAAGTATCAAACAGGAGCAGGCTTATTCGAAAATACTTTGGACTATCGAGAAGGGGGGATCACATTGGATGGCGTCAACGTGAATACGGGTGAGAAAAACGATGTGAACATCTCTGCTGCAGATTACTATTTGAACACTTTTAACTGGGGCTATGACTCTTGGAACGAAAAAGGATCTGTGTTTGATAACAGCTTTATTAAGATGCGTGAGCTAGCGGTGAGCTATCGTCTACCTAACACCGTGAGCGAAAGATTGAAGCTGAATAACTTGAGATTCTCTTTGGTCGGTCGTAACCTTTTCTACTTCTATCGTACGCTTGAAAATCTTGATCCTGAATCTCCTGTCGGAAATCAATGGTACAGTCAAGGAATTGATGTCGGTTCTTCTGCAGCAACACGAAGTTTCGGATTTTCTATTAACGCAAGCTTCTAGACAAATTTTAATAATTAGAAAAAATGAGAAAGCAAATTATATATGCATTGGTGCTGATGTTAACGTTAACTGTCAGTTCCTGCAAAAACCAGCTAGAGGATGCTTTTCAGAATCCTGATGCATCGACGCAACAGAGTTTACCTGGTTTCTTCGCCGATTTACTAAATAACGATCGCGTAAGACCGTCATATTGGCACTATCGTACCTTTATCCTATTGCATTCGGCTGTATATACGCAGTCGGCATCCTTTGGTCCTTCAAACACGATGTACCAGCAAAGTGATGGCTACCTTAACGATTATTGGAGAGATTTTTATGCTCCAGGTGTCTTGGGTATTTACCGCGCGATGGAAGTCGCTTACAATGGCATGGATGAGACAGAAAAATCTTCGAACGAAGTTTTTATGCAGGCTGCTCGTGTTGTGCTCTACGATGAAGCATCCAAGCTTGTTGATAATTTCGGCGATATTCCGTTTTCTGAGGCAGGGAGTCTTCCTAGTTCTAGTAATATACAGTTGGGGAAATTCGACGATCAGATTGAATTATATAATTCCTTTATTAGTGGATTGGCTGAAGCATCATCATTCTTTGGTACCGCTGCGCAAAATGCTGGTTTTTCAAAAGCGGATATATTAAATAGTGGAAATATGGCGAAATGGCAACGTTACGCTAATTCCCTGCGCCTGAGATTACTGATGCGCATCTCCAATTACAGCGAATCCACTGCATCTGCAGCGATAATGGAACTGCTAAACAATCCTGCAACTTATCCATTGGTGGATGGAGATAACCAAGCGAATTATTCTCCTTTGACATCGGACATCTTGTTGCGCCCGTTAACCACATACACCGGATCACTCAGAGATGCTTTGTTAGAGGGAGCTAATTACTATGCAACAGATCATATGTTGAACGATGTGATGTTGCCCGCTAATGATCCTCGTATCCCCGTATTTTATGATAAATTCGGGCAAACGGTTAATAGTGTTTTTATCCCGAATACAGAGTACAAGGCCATGCCGATCGAGTACACAACGAATCAGTTTGAAACGGAATTTTCTAAATTCTCTATCCTGGACTCAGCAACGTTCTTCGATAATCCTTCATTGCCTGGGATAGTGATCTCCGCTTCTGAGGTCAACTTTTTGAAAGCAGAAGCTTTTCAGCGATGGGGAAATACAGCGTCTGCACAGACCGCTTACGAGACCGCGTTGAAGCAATCGGTAACTTTCTATTACTATTTAAATAACTTAAATACTACTGGTATTAAGACGGAGGTTAAGCCTACTGATGCCATTATCAACAATTTTGTAAATAGCTCTACGGTGAGTTATGTAGGTAGTGCAACAGATAAATTGTCGCTGATCTATACACAAAAGTGGTTGCATTTTGGCTTCCTACAAGCGCAGCAGGGCTGGGCTGAGTACAGAAGAACTGGGTATCCTCAGCTGACTTTCCAGACTGCTAATTTAGCTAGTTCTGCAAATCCACCGGTTAGATTGACGTATCCATCCAGCGAAATAACTTACAATAACCAAAATTATCAAGCTGTTAAGGATAAAGATACCCGCGATACAAAAATATTTTGGGACGTGAATTAAGTATCTAATTAAGAATTACTAAGCCTGTATCGCACCTGCGATACAGGCTTTTTTGTGCGCGTTTAAACCAGATGCAAATCTCTTTTATTTCTTTAGTTATTTTTTTATTTCGCCTTTGTAGCGAGCTTGGTTATTACCGCGTTTTATGTTGTAAACCAGTGTTATGTATAGACTAGCAATTTTATTTTTCTTGTTTATTATGTTTTTTATATCGGCTTGTGAAAAAGCAGATAGCCTAGGTCTAGCAGATGATGAATTTCTTGTCGTAGCCACGGGTGATTACGTAAAGTGCTCTAATTATTTATATAGATTCCGTTCGAGCGATAAGACTCGGCTTAAGCCATTCTTAAACGTTGAGGAGGTGCAAATCGATCCCGTTGGTCTGCTTAATCTTGATGTGGAGTATAAAGCTGGGGAGCAAATTGTTGTCAAGATCAGGAAGCTTACGGCTGATGAAGATCGCCCATGTACGGCTGATGTAGCTTGGTATAATAAGATTTGGGTATTGGAACATCGCCCGTTGTAGGGCGTGAAACATAAAAGAGACAACTTTTAGTAAAATTGTCTCTTTTTTTATCTCGTTTTTAACTAGTATTAGTTTACAGTTATAAAGCTTGGTAAGCTCCATGCACTCCAGCCACAATTATTTCTCAGTCTAGCTTTTATAGTGGCGGTTCCACGAGATTGAAAGAAAATGTTTTTGCTGCTACCATTGTCTGGGTCACATGCTACATTTCCATTGGATAAGTTATGATTCAGGCTAACTTCCCATTGAACTTCTAGGATATTGCATCTGTCCATTCCTGAATATCCAGCCACTACGTGTATGGGGATTGATGGGCTCATTGTTGTACTCGTACTGGAGGTGTAAATTGAAATATTCTGTGCATTTAAAACACCAGATTCGATGTTTTTTGTGATCTTTAACGAGGCTCCGCAAGCACTTGTAATGTTTGCGGTTAGCGTTATAAGCATATTAGTAGTTCCCGCACGACTAAGGGTGCAAGAATTGCCACTGGATGATACTGTAGCACCTCCCGTTGCTGACCAAGAAACGCTTGCGCCAGAAGGAAGGTTCGTTAGCGTATAGTTGGCACTGCTACAGAATTGATCAACACCTGTGATGGTGGGGCTTACTGATCGCAGTGCGTTTTGAGCATTTACTCTTCCATAGCCAAACGTATTGTCAAATCCCGAACTTCCCATATCGGTAGCGGTGTTTTGTAAGACATTCTTAACTTGGGCTTCTGTAAGATTAGGATTGACAGAAAGTATAAGTGCAGCAACGCCAGCCACCTGTGGACAAGCTGCGGAAGTTCCTCCGAAAACATGCGAAAAGTTTCCGCTACTATATCCCCAAGTCCCCATTCGATCTGTGGTCACAACATCTCCAGTATTGTTAAGTGCGCCACTTGGTGCAACTAAGCTTAGTTGACTGCCGCGATTGCTGTAGTTCCAAATATTGCCTTGCTTATCAATTGCACCTACAGCGATCACGCCGGCTACATTACTTGGATAACTTACCGAAGACGCTCCCCCGTTTCCTGATGCAAATACCACGACGGAACCTTTACCGCTACGGCCAGAAGTTCTTGCGTTATTAATTTCTGAAGTAATATCAGTTGAAGGATTCCCCCCGCCCCAAGAATTACTTAAAACATCGGCGTTTCCAAAGCTTGGATGCCAAGCCCAGTGTATAGCTGTCGCAATATCGGATGATGTAGCTGCGCCCGCTGAATTTCCTGTTATTGGTGCATAAGGAAAGATGTTTATTGGAATGAGTAGTGAGTTTGGTGCTATCCCTTTAATCCCTTCTCCATTGTTGTGGGCAGCGCCGATAATACCGGCACAGTTAACCCCATGTCCTTTCGATGAATGGCTGAGAGGTATGCCCAAAGTATTATTCGAGCCTGCGGTAAATCCGGACAACAAACGACCGGTAAATTCATCATGTGGATCTATTCCATCGTCAATTACAGCAACCCTGACATTGTTACAACCTGTAGTTATCGCCCATGCTTCAGGCGCATTGATGTCAATATTAAAAGTACCTCCTCCTTGCCCCGTGTTATTTAAATAATATTGTAGCGGATACAAAGTGTCTGTGTTTTTTCTAATTATTGTTATAAAATCGGGATTACTCCAAACAACATTTTCATTCTCATGGATTGTGTTGGCTGTTTGAAGTGTGTTGTCTGGATCCGGAATTTCGAAGATATATGCTCCATATATTGTTTGTTTTATTAGAATTAAACCATATTTTCTTGCTAGATCACTTACTGCGATAATACTGCTGTTTTTTGGAAACTTTATGGAAATTCTATTAGTTATAAAAGCAGTGCTTTCTCCTTGTGTGGTTTTTATAGCCGTATAGGAAGAAGATTTTTTGTTGTTTTTAGTTTGGAGACTTGATAACTTGATTGCATTTTCACTAGAGGTGATAATTTGTAGCCGATCTTTGCCTTCTATTCTTGTCGCTATTGTTTGATCAAGAGGAAGATACTCGTCTGCTAGTTCAGATGGGTCTCCCTCAATTTCAATTAATACCAATTTGTGATCAGGCTTAAAATAGATTTTGTCTTTTCCATGCCAGTAATACGATTCTTCTTGAGAAAGTAATTCGAGGGGTAGGTTAGTTTTTAAATGGTTCTCGTTGGTTGCATTTTGCAGTTCTTTATTACATCCTGATAAATAGATTGATATCAATGCTCCTGCGCTAAGTAGCCTGATTAATTTGGTTAGTGTTCTCATGTTTATTTTTTTAATTAATGGTTTGATGTGAGGTTGTAGTTTAATTAGCTTTTTTTAAAATAAATTAGGAGTGATCTGCTTGGGAGTATTGTGTAACTTCTGAAGTTATCTATACTCCTGTAGAGTTAGGTTCTGTATGTTTATTTTCATGGCTAACTGCATGCTAAAAGTTCTATTTGGGCGGATTTTGTTGAACAGAGTTGTTGTTAAATAACATAATGAAATCAGGACCGCTCCAAAGAACATCTTCGTTTTCATAAATAGCATTTGCTGCTTTTAAGGCCTGCTTCGCGTTGCTCGATTCGAAGATATGTGCAGCATATAATGTCTCTTTTACAAAAGTTAGATTATATTTTTGTGCTATCGCATCTATGGCGGTCGAAGCGCTGTTATCTGGAAATTTCACGGAAATTCTATTGGTGATGAAAGCCGTACTTTCGTTGCCAGCAGTCTTTATTGCAGGGTAGAAGGCGAGTCTTCCGCTATTCGTTGTATGACGAGTAAAAACGCTGAGTGCATTTTCAGTCGACGTAATCAATTGGAGCTTGTTGTTATCTCCTATGCGGATGCCTTTGGTTTGACTGAGGGGAAGGTAATCCTGTGCTTGTTCCAAAGTCGCCCCGTCGATTTCAATAAGCACCAGACTTGGGTCTTGGGAGATAAGAATTCTATCATCCTCGTGCCAATAATATAATTCTTGCTGCGAGAATGGCTCGAATAGTGCATCAGTTTGCAATGGGACGTCCTGCTTATTGCACCCATAGAGTATAATAAAAAAGCATGTTGCAGCTGTTAATTTGGTCAATTGAAATAGTTTCTTCATAATTATCTCATTTCCGTTAGTTGTTAATTACGAAACACAATTTTATAAAAATTGTTTTTTATTTCAATGATTTGTTAAAAATAATATGTCGAAAACGAAATATAGGTGGAGGTTTTGCTATGCCTCCAACTTGCTGTTCTTGGCGATAAACCGTATATTGGCTATTCATTTTTATTATTAGCTATTTTAATCAATACGCATGCGATCGATTTATAAAAACGTTTTAGCTGTAGCCTTGTCTTTTACGGCTGGTGCGGCTTTTTCACAGGCCCATAATGTCTCATCGGGTTACCAAAAGCCTACAGATCCCAAGGTAATCGAGAACTTGGAACAATGGCAAGATATGAAGTTTGGGCTCTTTATGCACTGGGGAACCTACAGTCAATGGGGGATAGTCGAAAGCTGGAGCCTTTGCCCGGAAGACGAAGGCTGGACGCAACGTAAGCCGGAGCATGGCGCGACCTATAATGCGTATGTGCAAAACTATGAAAATCTGCAAAAGACGTTTAATCCAACAGATTTTAATCCCGAGAAGTGGGCTGATGCAGCTAAAGCGGCGGGTATGAAGTATGTGGTATTTACAACGAAGCATCATGATGGCTTTGCGATGTTCGATACCAAGGAATCCGACTACAAGATTACCTCGTCGAAATCCCCTTTTTCAGGTAATCCAAAGGCGGATGTTACCAAAGAGATTTTTAAGAGTTTCCGGGAGGAAGGTTTTAAGATAGGAGCTTATTTCTCGAAGCCTGATTGGCATACCGAGTACTACTGGTGGCCTTATTTTCCGCCGAAAGATAGGAATGTGAACTACGATCCGGAGAAATACCCAGAACGTTGGGAGAAATATAAGCAGTTTACCTTTAACCAGATCAATGAGTTGACCTCCAATTATGGCAAAGTGGATATCCTTTGGCTGGATGGCGGATGGGTTCGTCCGTTCAAAACCATCGATCCTACGGTAGAATGGCAACGAACTATCAAGGTAGAACAGGATATCGATATGGATCGCATAGGCAGCATGGCTCGTAAAAACCAACCGGGAATTATCGTGGTAGATCGAACCGTGCCCGGAAACTGGGAAAACTATGTTACGCCAGAGCAGGCGATTCCTGAACACCCGCTGGACATTCCTTGGGAGAGCTGCATCACGATGGGCGATTCATTTTCGTATGTACCTAACGACCGATACAAGCCGACTAAGAAGTTGGTGGAGACCTTGGTGCAGATCATCTCGCGTGGCGGTAACTATTTGTTGAACATTGCTCCCGGGCCTAACGGCGATTTCGATCAGGCTGCCTACGATCGATTGAAAGAGCTTTCCGCTTGGATGGATACAAATGGAGCAGCCGTGTTTGCTACACGTGCTGTTGCGCCCTACCACGAAGGCGATTATTATTACACAAAAAGTAAGGATGGCAAGCAGGTGAATGTTTTTCATCTTTCGAAAGAAGAAGAATATGTCGCGCCATCGACCTACGTGTTTACCGTGCCTGAAGGATTTTCGGCAAAGCAGGTACGTGTTTTAGGTGCTAAAGGGAAAGTAAAATGGAGCCAAAAAGGTAATCAGGTAACGCTGCAGAAACCACAGGCAACGTTGAACTATGCAACGGTCATTCAGTTGGATAGTAAATAAGGGATGTTTCGATGAGATTTATTGTATTATTGTTAGCTTGTGCATATAACCTTCAGGTGTTACGTGCGCAAGAATCCAAGATCGTAGTGAAGCGGACGGAGTTCCTTTTTGAGACGGGCAAATTCTTTGCACAATGCCATGCGTCGACGATCGAAGAGACGGCAGACGGTCAGCTGCTGGCCAGTTGGTTTGCCGGATCGCACGAAGGCAGTGCCGATGTGCGGATTTGGGGGGCGCGTTATGAAAATGGTAAGTGGACGGATCCGCAAGTGTGGGGCGATGGAAACCTGACCGATGCCGAACAGCAGCCCTGCTGGAATCCGGTGCTCTTTCGTGCACCGAATGAGCGTACCCTGTATTTGTATTATAAAGTGGGACCGAATCCGCGCGAGTGGTGGGGTATGGTGAAAACATCTAGCGATGACGGAAGAACGTGGTCTGCAGCGAAGAAGTTGCCATCGGGCATTTTAGGGCCTATCAAGAATAAGCCCATTGCGTTGGCTGATGGCAGCGTGCTTTCTCCCTCCAGTGTGGAAATCAATGAAGATCGATGGGTGGCGCACGTGGAACGTAGCGAAGATCAACAACGGACCTGGAAAGCTTTTCCCATAGCACACGATTCCAAGATGAATGTGATTCAACCTAGTATTGTGCAGCATGCCGATGGCCGCTTGCAGGTACTTTGCCGTAGCAAGGAAGGTGTGGTGGCAACGGCTTGGTCTAGCGATGGCGGTAAAAGCTGGTCTCCACTAGAGAAAACCGATTTAATCAATCCCAATTCCGGGACGGATGCTATCCGCGTAGGCAATCATTTCTACATTGTATACAACCCCGCCTTGCCCGGCAAGGACTGGTGGGAGGGACGTGCGAAACTACGTTTGGCCAAATCGACCGACGGTATGCACTGGACCGATGTGCTGCAGCTAGAGGATCAGGAAAAGGGCGAGTTTAGCTATCCTACCATCATGCAGGATTCGAAAGGGCTGATACATATTGTGTATACACACGATCGCAAGAACATCAAGCATGTTGTGATTGAGGAATAGTGCGCATTGCGTAATGCGTATTGCGGGCTAGAGGCTTTAAGCTTGTACCTAAGATATGGATCACATAGTAGCGGTTGGTTTCGCGATCTTTTCGGGATTTGCCAAGATTTTTATTTTTTAATTTTTAATTTTGACTTTTTAATCCCTACCTTTGCAGGCAATTCATTAAATTTTTAACGCTTTAATATTATTCAAGAGATGTATTTAAGTAAAGAGTACAAAGCTGATATCTTCGCAGAATTTGCAGGTGCAGCAGCAAACACTGGTTCTGCAGAAGGACAAGTAGCTTTATTCACTAAAAGAATCGCTCACTTAACAGAGCATTTGAAAAAAAACAGAAAAGATTTTAACACGCAACGTTCCCTACAAATGTTGGTAGGTAAGCGTCGTTCATTATTAGCTTATCTGTACAAAAAAGATATCAACCGTTACCGTGCTATTATCAAAGCATTAGGTTTACGTGATATCATCAAATAAGCTTTTAGAAGTAAAAAGAAAACCATCTACCACAAGTAGATGGTTTTTTTGTTGTTTGGGTGTTTGACTTTCTGCAGTGCCGGTCGGAGTAGAAGATGCTGCTCAAGCATGTTAAGGGCTTTTAACGTTGCCGATGCACACCGCTATTTAGGGGGCGGCATTGTTTTTTTATAAGCTGCGGCATAACGTATAAATTTTACTTAACTTTGTGTGATTTTTAAAGGTCTATAAATAAGATGACATAGGTAAAAAGATGTAACCGATGTCGAAATGAATTACAAATGAGTTATAACGAAAAAAAAGTATCGATCGACTTGGGCAACGGATTAGCCCCGATCGAGTTATCTACAGGTAAGTTGGCAAAGCAAGCTGACGGATCCGTGGTATTGAAGCAAGGCAACACGATGTTGTTGGCTACAGTGGTTTCTGCGCGCGAAGCGAAACCTGGTGTTGATTTCTTGCCACTATCTGTTGATTACCAAGAGAAGTATGCTTCAACGGGTCGTATCCCAGGTGGTTTCTTGCGTAGAGAAGCACGTTTGTCGGATTATGAGGTGTTAATTTCCCGTTTGGTCGATAGAGCATTACGTCCGCTATTCCCAGAAACCTATCACGCAGATACGCAAGTGATGATTTCCTTGATCTCTGCCGATAAAGATATTATGCCTGATGCCTTAGCCGGTTTGGCTGCATCGGCTGCATTGGCTGTTTCGGATATCCCTTTCAACGGGCCGATCTCCGAAGTGCGTGTTGCTAAAGTCGATGGTCAGTTGGTCATCAACCCAACATTGTCCCAATTGGAACAAGCGAGTTTGGAATACATCGTTGCGGGTTCTGCACAGGATATCGTGATGGTGGAAGGTGAATCGAAAGAAATTTCAGAAGCCGAGATGGTGGAAGCTATTGCTTTTGCACATGATGCCATCAAAAAGCAAGTAGCTGCACAGGTGGAGCTTGCTAATTTAGTAGGTTCTAACGCGAAGCGTGAATTCAATCATGAGCCAGCTAACCTAGAGCTACGTGACGCTGTATTTGCTGCTACTTACGATCAGGTATATGCGATTGCAAAATCAGGTTCAACAAAACATGAGCGTACCGAGAAGTTTTCGGAAATCGGAAAAGCTTTCTTCGAAACATTAGGTGAGGAGATCGATGAGGAAACGACTTTCTTGGCGAAAAAATATTACCATGATGTGCAGTATGATGCTGTTCGCAACTTGGTATTGGATGAAGGTATTCGTTTGGATGGTCGTGATGTGCGTACGGTACGTCCGATTTGGTCTGAAGTAGATTATTTGCCTGCGGCACATGGCTCGGCCGTATTTACGCGTGGTGAAACACAATCGTTGACTTCGGTAACCTTAGGTGCGAAAGACGATGAGCAAATGATCGATGGTGCTTTTATCCATGGTTACAATAAGTTTATTCTACATTACAATTTCCCGGCGTTCTCTACAGGTGAGGTAAGACCTAATCGTGGTCCTGGCCGTCGTGAAGTTGGTCACGGTAACTTGGCTATGCGTTCTTTGAAGCAGGTACTTCCTGAAGGAACCGATAATCCGTATACGATCCGTGTTGTTTCTGATATCTTAGAATCTAACGGTTCTTCATCTATGGCTACCGTTTGTGCAGGTACCTTGGCTTTATTGGATGCTGGTGTGAAATTGAAAGCGCCTGTTTCTGGTATCGCAATGGGCTTGATCACGGATGAGAAAAGTGGTAAATACTCCATTTTATCGGATATTTTGGGTGATGAGGATCACTTGGGTGATATGGACTTTAAGGTTACCGGTACCGAAAAAGGTATCGTTGCTTGTCAAATGGACTTAAAGATCAATGGCTTGAAATGGGAAGTATTAACCCAAGCATTGGATCAAGCGAAAGAAGCACGTTTACACATCTTGAACGAGATGAAGAAAACAATTGATGCACCTCGTGAAGATTACAAACCACATGCTCCACGCATTATCTCGTTAACAATCGATAAAGAATTTATCGGTGCGATTATCGGGCCAGGTGGTAAAATTATTCAAGAAATGCAGCGTGAAACCGGTTCGACTATCTCTATCGAGGAAGTTGATGGAAAAGGTATTGTTCAGGTGTTTGCTGATAACAAAGCATCTATTGACGCTGCTGTTTCTCGCATCCGGGCGATTGTTGCGAAACCAGAAATTGGCGAGATCTATGAAGGTAAAGTCAAATCGATCATGCCATTTGGTGCTTTTGTAGAGATTATGCCTGGTAAAGATGGTCTATTGCATATTTCCGAAATCGACTGGTCGCGTTTAGAAACGATGGACGGCGTTTTCAAAGAAGGCGATATGGTTAGCGTGAAATTATTGGATATCGATAAGCAAGGTAAAATGAAACTTTCTCGTAAAGTGTTGTTGCCTCGCCCTCCACGTGAAGATAAACCAAAACAAGACAAACAAGCAAACGACGCATCGAAAGCATAAGTTTAGCAAATCATAATTTATAAGCTGCATCCTTATGGTGCAGCTTTTTTTATCCCATAAAAAAAGCGCTGTCATATTGATAGCGCTTCTTGTTTTATCTACAACATAATCACCGACTCTATTTTCGAGACGTTTTTATAATAATCAATCACATCTTCGGCAGTATTAACAAAAGTTTCCACCGTAATGGACTTGTATTTTCCGCCGGACGATTCTTTTTCCGCAAACTTCGTGCTTGGGTGTGTGAAGATGCTTTTTACTTCGTCGAGCTTCTCTGCGTCTGCTTTAACGATAAACTTGAACGTGTACAAGCTTGGGAATTGTTCAACAGTATTTAACTTTACGCGAAAGTTGTCGTAAAAATCAGTTTGGTTATTGCCTTCATTATCGGGCAAGTCCTGAATGTTCAATTTACTAAAATCAGTCATTTATAGTTCTCCTTCGCTCGTTATACTTCAATAATTGTACCTAATATAGCGTCTGCCTTTTTGTCGGGATAATTGTTAGTTTTCCATGGATGTCGGCCAGCTCGATCGCTTTTTGCCGAATTTTTTGTTCGGTTTATCCGACATCTCAAACACGAGTTTTCCACCAAGCAACATGTCCTGATGGTTGATGTATACTTTATTGTAGGCTTTCCCGTTTAGTTTTGCCGACTTGATGTATACATTCTTTGCGCTATTGTTGTGGGCTACGATGGTAAACGTTTTCCCGTTGGGCATGCTGATACTAGCCTTGTCCAAGCTCGGGCTTCCGAAAACATATTCGCCGCCAACCGGCGAAGCCGGATATAGCCCCATCATAGACCAGACGGCCCAAGCGCTCATTTGACCTGCATCTTCGTTGCCGGCATAACCATCAGGACGGTCGTGGTACATGGAGTCAACGATATGGCGGATCTTTTCTTGTGTTTTCCAGGCTTCACCGATATAGGCATACATGTAAGCAATGTGGTGACTAGGCTCGTTGCCATGTGCATATTGCCCGATAAAGCCGCTGGCATCGGGCGATTGGTTCTCGCCCGTCATATGGGAAGGTGCCTTGAAAAGCGTATCCAGCATCAAGCTTAAGCCGTTTTTCTTAGGGAATAACTTTGCCAAGCCCCGCACATCGTGTGGCACAAAGAAAGAATGTTGCCAAGCATTACCTTCGATGTATTGGCTTTTGTCAAAGTCGTGCTCCGAGTAAAACGGATCGAAAGGCTCGACAAATTTTCCATTCTTGTATTTGGCGCGCATAAAGCCAGTTTGTGGGTCAAAATGATTGATATAGCTCTTCGCGCGTTTGCTGAATAGTTGGTAGTCGTCTTCTTTGCCTAGTTTTTTTGCTACGAGTGCAATACAATAGTCGTCAAATGCATATTCTAATGTCTTGGTGACGCTGCCACCGTTGACATCCTGTGGTACATAGCCATACTCGATGTACGCGGGAACCTCGCGAATTTCTTGGAATGCGCTGTTGCGCATAGCCTGATAGGCACGTTCGGCATCCACGCCCGGCCAATCTTTCAAGACAGCATCGGCCAGTACTGGAACAGAATGGTATCCCGTCATCGTGTTGGTTTCGAAAGTGCTGAGATCCCAAACGGGAAGTAACCCATTTTCATCATGGAAAGCCAGTAGACTATTAAGGATGTCTGTATACCGCTGGGGTTGTGTGATGGTGAATAGCGGCTTTAACGCACGAAAAGTATCCCACATGGAGAAAAAGGTATAGCGCTGCCCACCATTGGCCATGCTATGTTGCTCGCCTTTGGCATTTTTATAGGCACCATCGACATCGGAATATAAGGTTGGCGCTACGGCGGTATGATATAGTGCAGAATAGAAAATTGTTTTTAGGCGTTCGTCCTTACTTTCTACCTTAATTTTTCCGAGTTCATTTTCCCATTTCATATCGGCCTGTTGTCTGACGCCTTCGAAGTTCCAGTTAGGGATTTCAGCAAGTGCAGCCAAGGCTTTCTGTTCGCTGCTCATGGAAAGTGCAACTTTGACTTCAATGTTATTGCTTTTCGCGAAGACAAGTTGGGCATTTACGGCTTTCATAGTGCCCTGTTTTCCATCATTGCTAATCGCTGTGCTTCGCTGCGAATTTGTTGTTTTTGCGCCGTTAAACAAGATTTCTTTAATCGGTTTTGCTGTGCGTAAGGCAAAATAGACACGCTGGCGGTTTGCCCAGCCTTGTGAATATCGCTTCCCAACTAAGGTGCTGTCGTTGATGATCCGTATTTCTGTCTCGAGCGGTTTATCCCAGTTGTAGGTATGGTCGAGATCTAGTCGTATGGTTGGCTGCGCGGTGCCTGCAGGGAAGCTGTATTTATGAAAACCGACGCGCTCGGTACTCGTTAGCTCTGCTTGAATGCCGTTTTCGAGTTTTACATTGTAGTACCCAGGCTGAGCCGTTTCATCTTGGCGAGAAAACTTCACGCGCGTATCTGGTTTGGGCGATGTTACCGGTGCGAGCATCGGCATAACCGCGATATCGAGCCAGTCGCC
The DNA here is from genome assembly GCF_033955345.1 of Sphingobacterium bambusae. Taxonomy (NCBI): domain Bacteria; kingdom Pseudomonadati; phylum Bacteroidota; class Sphingobacteriia; order Sphingobacteriales; family Sphingobacteriaceae; genus Sphingobacterium; species Sphingobacterium bambusae. The sequence continues at coordinate 1,914,869 of NZ_CP138332.1, read as the reverse complement.
AATACCGGTGCCGCTTAAATGCATATGGCTAAATGCCGCAATACTATCGGAAGAAATATGATAGCCGCTAACCCAATCCCAGCCACCTTTGCCATTGTCCGGACTTAATTGCACCATAGAAAAAGGAACGGTTGCACCTGGATAGGTGTGGCCATGCCCACCCGTTCCAATCAGTAAATTGACGTGTTTGTTCAACTTTTGAGCCGTTGCTGACGTGGCGCTTGCAGCAAGGGCAAGAGCAAGCAGCCCAAAGGGTATGTATTGTTTTTTTATCATGATCGATTATCCACTAAACCTGTAAAATGGCTTGGCTTTTCATTCCTTTTATGTCGGAATGCCGACTCTGTAGCCATTCTGTCGGTTGTTTAAAGGGGATAATAATACGAAAAAAAAGTGTCAACCTTAATAAAACCTTTTAGCAAAATATTTTTTTTAGCGCTATCCACTATTTTGCTAAATATATTTAGTAGATTGGTAATCGAATTATAAATACATAAACCGATCTATGAAAAAAAGAGTGCTGATTAGCGATATTGCAAAAGCTTTGGGTATTTCCGTTACCACTGTTTCCTTTATATTGAATGACAAGGCAAAAGAAAAGCGAATCAGTGATGCGCTGACAAAGCGTGTACTGGACTATGTCAATAAAGTAGGCTACAAACCCAATCAACTAGCTAAAAGCTTACGTACGGGACAGACGAAGATATTGGGGCTTTTAGTGGAAGATATAGCTAATCCGTTTTTCTCTAATGTTGCTAAACATATTGAAAGACGCGCCTACGAGACCGGTTACCATATTATCTACTGTAGTATGGATAATGACGAGCATAAGGCAAAAGAGCTGATCCAATTGTTTATGGATCGGCAGGTTGATGGTTTTATCATTACCCCTTCGGAGGGATTGGAAGATACCATTTCGCATATCAAACAGAGTAATATACCATTGGTTTTATTTGACCGTTTCGTGCCTTCTGTGGAAACAAACTATGTGGTGTCGGACAATCGTCGTGGTTCCTACGAGGCCACAAAGCACCTGCTCGAATCTAACAACAAAAGAATTGGTCTCATATCGCTCTATTCCAATCAGACACAGATGCGCGACCGATTAGATGGCTATATGGAAGCGATGGACGAGTTTCGGATGCAGTCTTTTATCAAAAAGCTAAATTTGGAGACCACCGAAGAGGAATCGCACGAGCAAATTATTGATTTTGTGGTGGATAACAAGCTTGATGCCGTGCTTTTTGCTACAAACTATTTGGCAGTAAACGGCTTAAAGGCGCTTAAGGAACATAAAGCGACGTTGCCTAAAATGGTGGCTTTTGATGAGCATACGCTTTTCAAACTGCACGATCCATCGATCAGCGTCGTGTCTCAGGATATCGAACAATTGACGCGCGAGCTTATTCAAACACTGATCGCAGAGATTGAAGGGAAGCTCAAAGAGGTAAGACAGTTGACAATTCCTTGCCAACTGATCATTCGGGAGTCCTCTACTTCTTTGTAGGTACGAACTTCATGGAGAGCGAGTTTACACAATGTCGCGTATTTTTCTCTGTAAACCGCTCGCCTTTAAAGACATGTCCGAGGTGAGCCCCACATTTAGCACAAAGAATTTCCACACGTCGTCCATCGGCATCCGTCTCATGTTTAACCGCGCCGGAAATTTCATCGTCGAAACTCGGCCATCCGCAATGCGATTCAAACTTGTCTTTCGAAAGGTATAGCGGCGCATCACAGCGCTTGCACAAATAGGTGCCTTCTGCTTTATTATCTAATAGTTCACCGGTAAACGGACGTTCTGTGCCCTTGTGGACGATGACATATTCCTCTTCAGCAGTCAATTTGTTGTATTTGGTCGTATCACTCATAGTTTTAAAGATAGTATTTTTTTCTTCCATGGATTGTGAGCCTACCGTTTGTCCGCAAGACAGACAAATGAAGGCAAAAAAGACGAGGTAAAAAGGGTATGTATGCATGAAGGCTAAGTTCGTGAAAATTGTTAAAATCTTTGTTTTCTGTGTGTCAAGAATTTTTGCTCCCTAAGGCTTCTTTTTTCATCCCGATTTTCGATAAGTTATACCCCAAAAACACGGTCTACGGTGCCATTTAGCGAGTTATTTAGAATGGTTTTAAATTGATAATTTGCGTCATTAAATTGTCAGTGATTGCTTAAATAGTTATACTTTTGTGCATTGTTTGGAGGGTTTAGACCATTTAGACGACGTATTTTAAAAGTTTTATATCATAAATAAATAGTATAAAGTGCTAAATATGAGAAATATCTCATCCGTATTGGGAAAACTTGCGAAGACGATGTCAGTTAGTTTGATGTTGTTATTTGCCGTTACAATGTCGCATGCGCAGGACGTTAAAGAGGGTCAGACGCTTTTCAAGTCTAAATGTACAACCTGTCACAGTGTGACCAAGAAAGTGGTTGGACCTGCTTTGGCTGGAATGACCGAGCGACATGATGAAGAATGGTTGGTGAAGTGGATTAAGAATTCACAAGCTTTGGTGGCTGCTGGCGATCCTACAGCTGTTCAACTTTTTGAAGAGAACAATAAATTGGTGATGACTGCCTTCACCGATTTATCCGACGACCAAATCAAAAACATTATTGCCTACGTAAAAGACGAGGAAGCTAAAGCTGCTGAAGCCCCTGCGGGTGGAACTGCTGAGGCTGGTGCAGCTAAAACAGACGACGCGAACACCTTCATGATTGTTGGTTTGATCGCTATCGTGGTGTTGGCTGTGGTGATCATTATTGTTTTAAACCGTGTTATCCGCACACTAGAGAAAGTTATCGCGAATAACCAAGCGGCTATCGAGGCGGCACAAGCTCGGAACGAATCTGTAGAGGAGAATCGTTTTGCGAAGTTTGCGCAGGCATTCGTGAAAAACAAGAAGCTAGTTGGCTTTACAGTATTGATGCTGGTTGCTTTCTTAGCTGTTGCTGGTTGGAACACATTATGGAATGTAGGTGTTCACCAAGGGTACGAGCCCGTGCAACCGATCAAGTTCTCTCACCAGATTCACGCCGGTGTTAACCAGATCGAGTGTCAATATTGTCACGGTGGTGCTTTCAAATCGAAAAATGCTTCTATACCTTCGGCAAACGTTTGTATGAACTGTCACAACACCGTAACGGCATCTGATCATTACGACGGAGAACTTTCTCCAGAGATTGCGAAGATCTACAGAGCATTGGATTACAATCCAGATACACGGGAGTATGGGAACAATCCGAAGCCTATCCAGTGGGTTAGAATTCACAATTTGCCTGACTTTGCTTACTTCAATCACTCACAGCACGTTGTTGTTGCTGGTGTTGAATGTCAAACTTGTCACGGTCCAGTAGAAACAATGGAAGAGATTTACCAATACTCTCCTTTAACAATGAAGTGGTGTATCGACTGTCACAAAACAACTGAGGTCAATACAGATAACGCTTACTATGATCAATTGATCGAAGCGCACGAAAAATTGAAGAAAGGGGAGAAGATGACTGCCGCAATGATCGGTGGACTAGAGTGTGGTAAGTGTCACTATTAATAATTAAATAAGAAAATACGCAATCTTTAATATAAAGCTTAAATGGATAGCAACAAAAAATATTGGAAAGGTTTGGAAGAATTGCAACAAACACCTGCTTTCGTAGAGAAAAGCAAAGGTGAGTTTGCCGAGCCTATTCCTGTAGAAGATGTATTGAACGAAGCTGGATTGAGCACAAAGACACCTCGTCGTGACTTCTTGAAAGCTTTGGGATTCGGTTTGGGAGCTGTGACATTGGCAGCATGTAACCGTACACCGGTTCATAAAGCAGTGCCTTATGTTATCAAACCAGAAGAAATAACCCCAGGTATTCCTAATTACTATGCTTCATCATTCAATGGGCAGAGTGTCTTGATCAGAACACGTGAAGGACGTCCTATCTTGGTAGAAGCAAACCCTAATGCAGTTGGTTTAGTGCAAGGTACAGAGTCAGCGACAGTTTCTTCTGTCTTGGATCTGTATGACATGACTAATAAATTGCAGAATCCGCAGATTGCTGGTAAAGATGTAGAGTGGAGCAAATTAGATACAACCGTTAAACAAGCCTTAGTAAAAGCATCTAACTCGGGCAAGCAAATCACCCTTGTTTCGAGAACGGTAAACAGCCCATCTACGTTACAAGCTATTGCTAAATTTAAAGAATCTTTCCCAACAACCAATTTGGTTCAGGTTGATGCAATATCATATAGTGGTATTCGCAAAGCCAACGAGCAAAGCTTCGGTAGAGCAGTAATCCCTGCTTACGATTTTGAGAAGGCGTTGGTTGTCCTGTCTATAGGTGCCGATTTCTTAGGTACTTGGTTAGATGGCGAAGAACATACACAAGATTACATCAAAAACAGAAACTACAAATCCTTAGAAGGTGGCAAGATGTCTCGCCATATCCAGTTTGAAGCGGGTATGAGCATGACCGGTACGAACGCTGACGTTCGTATTGCTGTTAAGCCATCTGAAGAAGGTGCTGTATTGGTTTCTTTATACAACGAAATTACAGGGTCGTCATTACCTGGAGCATTAGCAGGTAACCAACGTGCCGCAACAGCCATTAAGTTAGCTGCGCAGGAGTTGTTGAAAAACAAAGGCCAAGCTGTAGTAGTTGCGGGCGCTAACAACGTCGATATTCAAATCCTAGCGAACGCCATCAACGTGGCTATCGGCGCTTATGGTACCGTTATCGATCTAGATAATTTCTCTAAAAAATATCAAGGTTCGGAAGATGCATTTGCTACGTTCTTGGCAGATGCGGCAGCAGGTAAGGTAGGAGCGGTGTTGTTCCTTAACGCAAATCCTTTGTATGATTATGCAGATACGAAAGTGGTGAAAGATGCCTTGGCAAAAATCGACTTCACGTTATCTTTTGCTGATCGTGCAGATGAAACGGCCTCTGAATTGAATGCTATTGCGCCAACCAGCAACTACTTGGAATCTTGGGGTGATGAGTCTTCTAGAGAAGGTTATTACACCATCGTTCAACCAACGATCAATCCGGTATTCAATACCCGCCAAGCGGAACAAAGCTTATTGATATGGTCTGGAAACATCGTAAACATCTTTGACTTCGTGAAAAATGTGTGGGAAACACAGATTTTAGCAGGTAGCGCAAAGAAATGGAAAGATGTGTTACAAACAGGTTTCGAATACAAAGGTAAATTGGCAGCAAAAGCTTACGCGTTTACTGGTAACGTGCAGGGTGCAGCAGCAAATATCCAAGGATATGCTAAATCCTTAGCTGGCGAAGGTTTTGAGTTGGCTTTATATGAGTCTGCAGCTATCCGTGACGGTCGTTTTGCAAATAACGCCTTCTTACAGGAATTGCCTGATCCGGTTTCTAAAGTTACTTGGGACAACTATGTTGCGTTGAATCCAAAAGATATTGAAGCTTTAGGCTTGGGTGAAAACAGCGTAGTAACGGTGGAAGGAAACAACTACTCGGTAGAGCTTCCTGTTTTGGCACAACCGGGACAAGCCTTAGGAACGGCTTCTGTAGCCGTTGGTTATGGACGTACGAAAGTAGGTAAAGCAGGTAATAACGTTGGTATCAATGCTTATCCGTTTGCAACGGTTAAAAATGGCGTAACACAAACGACGGCTAAAGTGAAGTTGTCGAAAGTATCGCGTACTTACGAACTGGCACAAACGCAAACACACCATACCATCGAAGGAAGAAATATCATCCGCGAGACTACATTTGCTAAATACCTTAAAAACCCAGCGTCAGAGTCTGGCCGCTTTGCAGATTCACATAAATCATACGATTTATGGAACAAGTTCGAGTCGCCAGGTCACAAATGGGTAATGGCTATCGATTTGAACGCTTGTACTGGTTGTGGTGCTTGTATTGTTGCTTGTAATATCGAAAATAATATACCGGTAGTAGGTCGTGATGAGGTTCGTCGTCGTCGTGAGATGCACTGGATGCGTATTGACCGCTATTACACGATTGAAGAAGATGGTGTAGACTATACGAAAGAAGATGATATCGCGAACTTGAATGATTTCCAAAATGTGAAAGTTGTTCACCAGCCGATGATGTGTCAACACTGTGAGCATGCTCCATGTGAAACGGTATGTCCGGTATTGGCTACGGTTCACTCTTCCGAAGGATTAAACCACATGGCCTACAACCGTTGTTTCGGTACGCGTTACTGTGCAAACAACTGTCCATATAAAGTGCGTCGTTTCAACTGGTTCAACTACTGGAATGATTCACGTTTTGACAACTACTTGAACAACGAGTTTACACAATTGGTATTGAACCCTGATGTAACAACACGTTCACGTGGGGTAATGGAAAAATGTTCTATGTGTATCCAACGTATTCAAGCAGGTAAGCTTCAAGCGAAGATTGAAGGTCGTCCATTGAAAGATGGTGATATCAAGTTGGCATGTTCTGGAGTATGTAGCGCAAATGCTATGATCTTCGGTGATGCGAACGATCCTAACTCGGAAGTTTCTAAAGCATTACGTAGCGAACGTATCTACTACGTCTTGGAAGAGATCAACGTTCAACCGAACATTGGCTACATGACGAAAGTTAGAAATTCATTTGAAGCGTAATTTTATTGTAATCTGAAATAAAGCAATTATGTCATCGCATAACGAATCAATATTAAGAGAACCATTAATAACCGGCAAGAACATCACTTATGCTAAAGTGACTGATGACATCTTGTTACCGGTTGAGAATAAACCCAACAAAGCATGGTGGATAGGCTTCACTGTCGCTGTTCTAGGCGCCATGTTGTGGGTTGTGAGTGTTGGATACACCTTTTGGACGGGTATCGGCGCTTGGGGTCTGAATAAAACAGTAGGATGGGCTTGGGATATCACCGACTTCGTTTGGTGGGTAGGTATCGGTCACGCCGGAACGTTGATTTCAGCCGTATTATTACTTTTCCGCCAGAACTGGCGTAACTCCATCAACCGTTCCGCAGAGGCGATGACGATCTTCGCCGTTATCTGTGCCGCAACGTATGTTGTTGCCCACATGGGACGTCCTTGGTTGGCCTACTGGATTTTTCCACTTCCGAATCAATTTGGTTCCCTTTGGGTAAACTTTAACTCACCCCTTGTATGGGATGCCTTCGCGATCTCGACTTACTTTACTGTATCCTTGGTGTTTTGGTACTGTGGTCTTCTACCGGATATCGCATCTGTTCGTGACCGTGCAACGGGATTGAAACAAAAGGTATATGGTGTGCTATCGTTTGGATGGAATGGTTCTGTAAAGACATGGCAACGTTTTGAAATCGTTTCTTTGATTCTTGCAGGTATCTCTACGCCACTCGTACTTTCAGTACACACAATCGTATCTATGGACTTTGCAACCTCGGTAATTCCGGGTTGGCACACCACGATCTTCCCGCCATACTTCGTTGCGGGTGCGATCTTCTCGGGTTTCGCCATGGTACAGACGCTGTTGTTAATCCTTCGTAAAGTGATGAATTTTGAGGACTACATCACGATGTTCCACATCGAGTCGATGAATAAGATCATCATGACAACAGGATCTATTGTAGGTATTGCATACTTGACAGAGCTTTTCGTGGCTTGGTATTCTGGTTCTGAATATGAGATGTATGCATTTGCAAACCGTGTTGCTGGTCCTTATGCTTGGGCTTACTGGGCAATGATGACCTGTAACGTGATCTCTCCACAGCTCTTCTGGTTCAAGAAAATCCGTACTAGTATTCCAATCTCTTGGATTCTATCAATCGTCGTGAACATCGGGATGTGGTTTGAGCGTTTCGTAATTATCGTGACCTCATTACACCGCGATTACTTGCCTTCATCTTGGGCAATGTTCTACCCAACTTGGACAGACGTTGGTATCTTCGTCGGTTCGATTGGTTTATTCTTCACATTGTTCTTGTTGTTCTTACGTTTCTTACCAGGTATTGCAATCGCAGAGGTGAAGTTATTATTGAAATCGGCTTCGTTGCAACAAAAAACTAAGTTGGCGCAAGAAGGTGCATTCCCTGCCGAGCAGGTTGAGCATTTTGCTAACTCGTTGGATAAGTACGACACCGTTACACAAGAGGATATTAACGCATTAAAACAAAAATAATAGCAATGAGCAATACAAAATATATATTAGGTAGTTTTGCTGATCCTGATGATATGATGCACGGGATTGAGAAATTGCAAGCAAAGAATATCAGCATATATGATTGTTTCACGCCAATGCCTATTCACGGAATAGAAGCTAAATTGGGTGTAAAACCGTCTCGTTTACCTATTGCAGCGTTTTGTTTCGGCGCTTTAGGTACCTGCTTGGGTTTTAGCTTGTTGTACTTCACTATGGCGCATGATTGGCCAATGAACGTGGGTGGTAAGCCTTCCTTGCCATTGCCTAACTTTGTTCCGGTAACATTCGAGGTAACGATTTTATTATGTGCCCTAGGTATGGTGGCTACATTCTTCTTTCGCAACCACTTGTTCCCAGGTCGTGCACCTCGTGTGATGGACTTGAGAGCGTCGGATGATCGTTTTATTATTGCGGTTGATGCTCGTGAAAATACAGATCACGCTTTGGTTGAATCATTATTGAAAGATGCTGGCGCGGTTGAGGTTAAATACAATGAAAGAAAATATGTTAGCTATGAATAAGAAGAGTTTTCTTGGATCTGTATGTGCTGCATTTGCTTTGGCTGCAGTAATTTCCAGCTGCGGCGACGGAAAGACACGTAGTACGGGATGGGAATTCTCCAGAAATATGTATGATCCGATTGCATTCAATCCGGATCAGCCAAACGAAAATTTTAAAAACGGAATTACGGCTCAAACACCACCGGCAGGCACCAACCCAATCGGGTTCGAACGCTTTGAGTTTGCAAACTCGCTAGAGGAGTACGAGCGTGCTGGCCGCGAACTGACGAGTCCGTTGACCATAACAAAAGAGAACCTTGCGAAAGGTGATGCATTATTCCACACTTACTGTGCTGTATGTCATGGTAAAGAAGGAAAGGGAGATGGACCAATAACGAAAGAGCGTTCGGTGACCGACTCACGTGGTACGCGTGGTTTGGAGACTTTCCCGCCGCCACCATCATACCAAAAGTCTGATGCTGCGTCGTCCTCTCGGGGTGGATTGATGAGTGATTTGACAGATGGTAAAATCTATCACACGATCTACTACGGTCATAACTCGATGGGGTCTCATGCCTCCCAATTGTCGCCAGAAGAACGTTGGCAGGTGGTCATGTATGTACACGAATTACAAAAAAAATAATCTAACATCAATATAATAAATGGGAACTCACAATCATCATCACGATTATAATTTCAGCGAAAAATTTCAATTTGCTGGTGTCGCTAAGATAACCAGTATAGTTGCGATTGCTGTAGGTGTTATAGCCATTGTTTTCGGCCTCATGTCAAGTGACCATGTTATGGTTGAACGTACATACGCAAACCTATTATTGATGGGTTATTATTTCACTTGTGTATGTGCCGCTGGTGCCTTCTTTGTCGCGCTTCAGATGGTTACGCAGTCTGGTTGGTCTGCGGGTTTACTCCGTATTCCACAAGCAATGGCAGGTGTGTTACCAATAGCCGCAATCATCTTATTGGTTATCGTTGGCTTCGGATTAACATCACATAATCTTTACCATCACTGGAACGCAGAAGGACTTACTGATCCTGAAAGCCCTGCTTATGATAAGCTTGTTGCTGGAAAATCTGCATTCCTGAACGTCCCTGGCTTTCTGATTCGTCAGATCTTGTTCATGGGATCTTATAGTATCTTTGCTTTTATATTAACCAAGTTGTCTTATAAAGAAGATTTAGAAGGCGGCTTGAATTCATACAAAAAGAGCTTTAAACTTTCAGCGATCTTCTTGGTTATCTTCGGATTCACAACACCAATTTGGTCTTTTGACACCATCATGTCGCTTGAAGCACACTGGTTTTCCACCATGTTCGGCTGGTACAATTTTGCCGCAATGTGGGTAAGTGGTATTGCGACCATCGTTGTGATCACTATTTTGGTGAAAAGAGCTGGTTATTTATCATGGGTTAACGAAAACCACTTGCACGACTTAGGTAAGTTGATGTTCGGATTTTCAATCTTCTGGACGTACGTATGGTTCGCTCAGTTCATGTTGATCTGGTATTCAAATATCCCAGAAGAAACGGTGTATTTCTACAAAAGATGGGAACCAGAATACAAACCATGGTTTTGGTTAAGCATTATCATTAACTTTGTAGCGCCTTTATTGCTATTGGTAGACCGCGACGCGAAACGTAAACAAGGTATGATGTTGTTTGTAGCTATCCTACTTTTATGTGGCCACTGGTTGGATTACTACATCATGATCATGCCTGGTACGGTAGAATCTCACCGCGGATTTGGTCCTCTTGAAATCGGAATAGCTATTGGCTTCGTTGGGTTATTTACATTCTTGGTGATGAGCAAATTCAGCAAACATCCGTTGGCGCCGAAGAACCATCCTTTTATGGATGAGAGTTTACATCATCAAATATAGTTTCTAGTCATAGCATAAAACGTTTAAACGTCTTAATAAGAAATGAAATTCAAAATTAATAACAGATTCAAGGCCGTGTTCGGATGCTTACTAGCCGTAGGGTTGTTATGCTCTACACCTAGTTTTGCCCTTCAGCAAGATTCAACAGCGCAAGATACTTCCGTTTCCGTGACGGCTGATACATCGGCTGCTGCTGACACGGCTGCTGCTGCGCCTGCAGCTACGGATTCGGTTTCTGCAAGTTCTACAGCGAGCTCAACAACTGCCGCTGCTACAACAACACCAGAGCCTGAGAAACAGATTGATCCACAGGTTTACAAAAACATGACTTACTACATACTGTTGTTTTTATTCGTATGTACTGTAGTTGCTGTTGTCGGTAAGGTGTTATCAATCTACGAATTGACGCGTAAGATGAACGGAAAATACAATCCGTTCGCAAATAATACGCTTCAATCCGTTTTGTTCATCGTTTTCTTGGTTGCATTTTTGGCCATGGTATACTATGGTTATGCGGTTTGGGGAAGCTGGGCATGGCGCGATGCTGTGACCGAGCATGGACAAAAAATTGATACCATGTTTATCGTCACCACCGTGATCATTACGGTCGTGTTGGTTCTCGTTCACTTATTGTTGTTGACCTTCCCGTATATCTACCGGATGCAGGCAAAAACAAAAGCGTACTACTATCCGCACAACGATACTATCGAGAAGATCTGGACAATTGTTCCTGCTATTGTGTTGACGGTATTGGTGTTGTTTGGTTTCTTTACATGGAGATCAATCACCAATGTTCCTGAAGATTTACAGAAATCTGCTTTACAGGTGGAAGTTTTAGGTGAGCAGTTCCAATGGCAGGTACGTTACCCTGGCGCTGATGGCGTGATCGGTAAACGGAACTACAAAATGACAACGCCAACAAACTCATACGGTATCGATTTTAATGATAAAAGCGCGTGGGATGATATCCAAGCTTCTGATATCGTACTTCCGGTGAATAAGTCTGTTCGTTTTCATATCATCTCTAAAGATATTATTCACTCGTTCTACATCCCTGATTTCCGTGTGCAGATCAATGCGGTACCTGGTATGACTAACTATTTCCAGTTTACGCCAACCGTAACGACAGAAGAGATGCGTGAGCGTATGAACGATCCGAAGTATGATTACGTGATGTTATGTAACAAGATCTGTGGATCTGGTCACTTTAACATGCAGAAGAAAGTGGTTGTGGTAACGGAAGAGGAGTATAAAGAGTGGTTAAGTACGCAAAACAAATATTTTACTGAAGATTTGCAGAAAGAGTTCACAGCAGTAGATGCGAAAGTATCGAACGAACTTGCTACGGCTTCATTAAACTAATTGAAATAAGAAATTATTAAAAGAATATGTCAAGTACAGTTATATCGCACGGCGCAGCTCATCATGATGCACATGATCATCATCATGAAACCTTCTTAACTAAATACATATTTAGTCAGGATCATAAGATGATCGCGAAGCAGTTTTTGATCACTGGTATCGTGATGGCGGTTTTCGCTATGTTGCTTTCAATTTTATTCCGTATCCAGTTAGCTTGGCCGGAGAAAGATTTTCCAATCTTGGAAGTTTTCTTGGGCAAATGGGCTGAGGGCGGACGAATGAAGCCTGAGTTTTTCTTATCATTGGTGACCATCCACGGTACCATGATGGTTTTCTTTGTGTTAACCGCTGGTCTTTCCGGAACGTTCAGTAATCTATTGATCCCTTACCAGCTTGGTGCCCGAGATATGGCATCGCCGCTGATGAACATGTTATCTTACTGGTTCTTCTTCGTAGCCTGTGTGATTATGGTGGCTTCTTTCTTTGTAGAAAGTGGACCCGCAGCAGCAGGATGGACGATCTATCCGCCACTATCCGCTGTTCCAACCTCGATCCCAGGTTCAGGCTTAGGTATGACACTTTGGTTGGTGAGTATGACTTTGTTCATCGCATCGCAGGTATTGGGTGGTGTTAACTACGTGAGTACCGTGTTGAACATGCGTACGAAAGGTATGGATCTTTGGAAGATGCCTTTGACAATTTGGGCTTTCTTTTTGACAGCGATTGTAGGTTTACTATCGTTCCCAGTCCTTGTATCTGCCGTTGTATTGTTGTTTTTCGACCGTACAGTTGGTACATCTTTCTACCTATCAGATCTTGTTGTTCAAGGACAGATTTTACCTAATGAAGGTGGTTCTCCAATCTTGTTTCAACACTTGTTCTGGTTCTTAGGTCACCCAGAGGTATATATCGTTGTGATGCCTGCTCTAGGTCTTACTTCTGAAGTTATCTCTACAAACTCGCGTAAACCAATCTTTGGTTACCACGCCATGGTGTACTCATTAGTAGGTATTACAGTTCTTTCATTTATCGTTTGGGGTCACCACATGTTTGTGACGGGTATGAACCCATTCTTGGGCGGTGTATTTATGATTACTACGTTGATTATCGCGGTTCCTTCTGCGGTAAAAGCATTCAACTATATTGCTACGCTATGGAGAGGTAATATCCGTTTCACACCAGCTATGATGTTCGCAATCGGTATGGTTTCGTTCTTCGTTTCCGGTGGTTTAACAGGTCTTTACCTTGGTAACGCTGCTTTGGATATCAACTTGCACGATACGTATTTTGTTGTTGCCCACTTCCACTTGGTAATGGGGTCTGCATCAATCTTTGGTATGCTTTGTGGTGTTTACCATTGGTATCCTAAAATGTTCGGTCGTATGATGGACACCAAATTAGGCTACTTCCATTTCTGGTTAACCTTCATCGGCGCATACTTGGTATTCTTCCCAATGCACTTCATGGGTATCGATGGTGTTCCTCGTCGTTACTATGCATTTACCGCTTTCCCTTTTATGGAGAAATGGGTATCTGTTAATATGTTGATCACTTGGGCTGCTATCATCGCAGGTTTAGCACAAGTTGCATTCTTGTGGAACTTCTTTAGCTCGATTTGGAGAGGTAAGAAAGCTACACAAAACCCTTGGAATGCGAATACCTTAGAGTGGACTACTCCGGTAGATCATATTCATGGTAACTGGCCTGGAGAAATTCCTACCGTATACCGTTGGCCTTACGATTATAGTAAGCCTGGTCACGATACCGATTTTATTCCGCAGGACGTTCCTTTCTCGGAAACGATGAGCTCGAACTTACCTCACGACTTTGAAGGTAACGAAGAGGCTGTTCGTATTCAAAACGAGTGGAACAAGGCTAATAATAGAGAAATAATAGAAGGGTAGGTTTTACCTACCTCTTCTTTTACATAAGGTAAAGTAGTAGAAAGAGGATTCCATGTATCCGCGTGCAGAAAGACGATTTATTAGAACAAACAGGATTACGATCATTGTTTTGTTCTTAGTGATTGCCGCAGGCGGAATTGTGAGAAGTACAGGATCGGGGATGGGCTGCCCGGATTGGCCAAAATGCTTTAACCGCATTGTACCGCCAACCGACGTAACACAGCTTCCTGAAGGATACGAACAGCAATATATTGATGGACGCGCCAAGAAAAATCAGCGATTTGCGAAAATCGTCGAATTTTTCGGATATCCGCAGATGGCCGACAAGATTCGTCACGACGAATCTATCTTGAAGCATGAATCGTTCAATGCTGCCAAAACGTGGACCGAGTACGTTAATCGCTTGGTAGGCGTAGCTGCCGGTTTCTGTTTGCTGTTTGCAGCGATCTTCTCCTTTACCTATTTAAAAACAAAACCATCTATTGTAGGGTGGAGCGTTCTAAATGTTTTTGTAGTTGTTGTGCAGGCTTGGTTAGGATCGATTGTTGTTTCTACGAACCTTATGCCTTGGATTATTACGGTTCATATGCTGCTGGCATTACTTATTGTGGCGATTAGTATATATACGTTTTATCAGGCAACTACCTTTAGAAACAAAACAATCTTGAGTGGTCAAGCAGTTGGTGCTTTAAAGGCGATCGCTATGTTGACCCTCGCGTTGACGGTGGTACAAGTCGTTTTCGGTACAGAAGTTCGAGAAACGATAGATCACTTGAACGACCGTGGATTGGCGCGCACAGATTGGGTAGCTCAATTAGGGCAGCCTTATTTTATACACCGTGTGTTGGCTTACACGTCGCTGGGATTAACAATTTTGTTGTTTTTTCTAGTTAAGAATAAGTTTAGTTCATTGACATTGCAAAGTAAGTACGCTTGGATAGTGCTCATTTTAGTGGGCGTTCAAATGATGTCTGGAATTGTACTAGCACGTTTTGATGTTCCTGCATTTGCGCAAACAACCCATTTGGTGGTCGCTAGTTTGTTTTTTGGAGCACAGTATTATTTGATGCTATTAATGACAAAATTAAAACGATAGTTTGTTCAAAGTTGCGGACATTTGTGGCGCCGTATCAGCGGTTTAACAACGTATTAGCATAACGTATTCATGAAGGAGTTCATTTCTGATTTCAATAAATTAATAAAGCTTAGACTGACCTTAACGGTCGTTTTTTCGGCCTCTATCTCGTTTCTGATTGGCGCAAAGCAACAGGGAGATATTATTTGGCTGAATTGGCTGATCCTGACCATTGGTGGTTTTTTTGTAACCGGGTCGGCAAATGGCTTTAATGAGATCATTGAACGTGATTTGGATAAATTGATGAAGCGCACGGCTGATCGTCCTTTACCGACAGGTAGGATGACGACGGGACAAGCATTGGTGTTGAGCGTTTTTATGGGCATATTTGGCACGTTGCTGCTCGTCCGTTTGAATTTCTTAGCTGGGCTACTGTCTGTCTTCTCGATCATTCTTTACGCTTTTGTATATACGCCCTTGAAGCAAAAATCGCCAATAGCGGTCTTTGTTGGGGCTTTCCCCGGTGCTTTACCACCGTTAATCGGGTATTACGCTGCGTTTAAGTCCGCCGGCTTTGGATTTGAATATGCCGCGGTTAGTGAAGCAGCCATTGTCATTACGCCTTGGGTATTGTTTTTAATTCAGTTCTTTTGGCAGTTTCCACATTTTTGGGCTATTGCTTGGGTTGCGGATGAAGACTACAGAAACGCAGGCTTTAGACTTTTACCGACGAAGCAAAAAGACGGCACTACAGCTTGGATGATCTTCATCTCTGCTGTGCTGATGATCCCAGTTGGTTTCTTACCACTATACTACGGTTTTAGCGGTTGGATATTTACAACCGTATCGCTGCTGGGTGGTTTGTTGTTTGCCTATTATGGTTATCAACATGCCATGCAAAGAACGGATGCGACGGCAAAGAAGGTGATGTTTACATCGTTTTTCTATTTGCCTTTGACGCAATTAGTCTTATTGTTTGATTTTATTCCTTTTCAATAATGGATACTACAGAATATAAAACGGAAGAATTACTGCAATCCAGAAAGGCCAAGAAGTTTAACCTTTGGCTCGGTATGATCGGTATGTTCATGATGTTTGCAGCCTTATCGAGTGGATTTGTTGTCTACACTGCAAGTGGGGTGGATAAGGGTATAAAAACGATATTGCCTGTTGCATTCACATATAGCACCATTGTGCTGCTTGTGAGTAGCTTGACCTTGCATTTAGCTTATCGTGCGGTGAAAGCCTCGCAGTTCGCTAAGCAGCGTCTATTTTTATTGCTGACCATTGCGTTGGGATTGGTGTTTTTCGCCATTCAGTTACACGCTTGGTCTGTGTTTGCCGAACGCGGCATTTACTTTGTAAATAATAATGCTTCGCAATCCTTTGTTTATGTTTTTACGGGAATGCACTTAGCACATATTATTGCGGGCTTGATCGTATTGGTTCGTTGTTTTTTGGGAGCGTTGAAACCGATCCCTTTTCCTAACAACCAATTCCGCATGAATTTGGCCATTATATTTTGGCATTTTCTCGATCTTTTATGGATTTATATTTATGTTTTCTTACTTTTGAATCAATAATAGTAAAAAATGAGTACAACAACTGTATCGCAATTAGATAAGGTAAAAGACGGCCCTTGGAGCGGTGGTAAGTCGCCTTGGAACTTAGAGTATGGAAAGATCATGATGTGGTTTTTCTTGGTGTCGGATGCTTTTACATTCTCTGCCTTCTTACTCTATTATGGCGCTCAAAAATTTGCGCAACCCACTTGGATTGATGCGGATAAGATTTTTCAATCTGTACCCGGTATAGTAGAGCATGGTCAACCCTTGGTTTTCGTAGGTATCATGACATTCATCCTTATTATGTCATCGGTAACGATGGTGTTGGCAGTGGATGCCGGCCATAGAAACCAAAAGCAAGAAGTTATTAAATGGATGCTTTGGACTATTTTAGGCGGTCTTTGTTTCGTAGGTTGTCAAGCGATCGAATGGACACATTTGCACCATGAAGGTTTTTGGTTCGGAAGAAACCCCGCTACCGGCTTGGAAGGTGACGCTGTAGCGCAGGCTTTAGCTCCTTATTTCTCCAAAGATATATCGTACACTGCAGCCTTACAGTTCTCTAACTTGTTCTTTACGATCACTGGTTTCCACGGATTTCACGTGTCTGTAGGTATTCTTTTGAATATCATTATTTTGTGTATGACATTGAACAATACGTTTGAAAATCGCGGTACGTATTTGATGGTGGAGAAAGTTGGTTTATACTGGCACTTTGTGGATTTGGTTTGGGTATTCGTATTCACCTTCTTCTACTTAATCTAATTGGTTTCAGCATTATAATTTATTTATAGAACATGTCACATCATCACGAAAATATAGCAGCACACGACCACCACGACCATGGCGGCATGGATAAAAAAGGAATTTGGAAAGTATTCTTTATCCTTTTAGCGCTAACGGCACTTGAATTTTTGATTGCCTTGGGCTTTGTACATCACTGGGGCGTTATCGAAAAAGGAATGCTGTTGAATACGGTCTACATTGTTTTAACACTAGTCAAAGCATATTATATCGTCGCTTATTTCATGCACTTGAAGTTTGAGAAATCAGGTTTTATTATTTGTAGTGCAATAGGATTTATATTTATTGTTTATTTTATCGTTTTGTTATTGATCGAGGGCGATTATTTATTGCACCACTTGCAATCGCACCCTTTGTTTCCTAACAACTAATAAATTGAGAGAACTCAATGAGTAATCGTACTCAAGGAAGTAAATCAAAAATAATTCTCCTGGCATTAATACTACTAGTGCCAGGATTTTTATATATAGCCGTTAATAGATTGGGATCCAATCATTACGTCTCTCTCCCCGTTTTTGGCGAGAAGAAGTTAAGTGGCGAAATGAAACGCAATTGGGGAAGGGAATACCCAGATACAATCTTCCATACGCTACCGGCACTTAGCTTCACCAATTTTGATGGACAGACAGTCGCTTTCCCAGCATCGGATACCACGATAAATATCGTGCATTTATGCTATTCAAAAGACGGTTCGTTTTCCAAATTAATGATGGATAACGTGCAGGGACTATCTGATCGATTTCAAGAAAATCCGCTTATTAATTTCTATTCTATCTCGGTAGATCCATCGGAAAATCAAGAAAGCCTAGCGGCGTTTGTGAAGCCTTATAAGGGCTTGCAGCGTGGGCATTGGAAAGTCGTCTTCGGCCCCTCATCCGATATTTTTTCTTACGCCAAGGATCAACTGTTGATTGATGCCATGGTGGATCCTGCTGATTCCACACGCTTTTTGATCAGCAATCAGTTTGTCTTGCTGGATTCAAAACGTAGGATACGCGGATTTTACGACGTAAGCCAAAAGGGAGAGGTCGATAGGTTGGAGGACGAAGTAAAGTTGCTTGTCGTAGAGGAAATTCGTAATAGGCCAGCTAAAATAGCGCAGAAATAGTTTTATGATAACGGAGGAAGAAAAAAAATATAAGAAATGGATCGTCACACTGTCCATAGTTATACCATTGGCAGTAGCGGTCTTATTTGGCGTAAATTTAAAGAAGTTGGGCTACGACGTACAACCGTTGTCGTTTTTACCGCCAATTTACGCGACGATAAATGGCTTAACAGCCGTGTTACTATTTGCAGCGGTCACTGCAATTAAGAAAGGTAAGGTTAAACTACATGAGAACTTGGTGAAGGTATGCATGGCTTGCTCTTTGGCATTCCTTGTTATGTACGTAGCCTACCACATGACTTCTGACTCGACTCCCTACGGTGGCGAAGGTTTTTTGCGATACCTTTACTTCTTTATCCTGATCACGCATATCCTTTTGTCCATCATTATTATTCCCTTTGTACTGTTTACCTTTGTAAGAGGCATTGCAGGGGCTTATGAACGGCATAAGAAATTAGCGCGCATCACCTATCCGATGTGGATGTATGTGGCAGTTACGGGAGTTATTGTTTATTTGATGATTTCGCCGTATTACGTTCATTAATCTTACACGCTATGAAGAGAGTCTGGATTTACCAAAGCAATCGTTTTCTGCAGGACGAGGAGATTGCTCGCATAGAGGATGTGCTATCGGAGTTTGTGGAACAGTGGACCGCCCATGGCAATCAATTGGCCGGCAGTTTCAGCATCCGATATGGCCTGTTCTTAATGCTGATGGTGGACGAAGAAAAAGCGATGGTGACGGGTTGCTCTATTGATAAATCTGTCCATCTCTTGAAGAAAATTGAGCAGGAGTTGGGTATATCTTTGTTTGATCGTATGCAGATTGCTTTTCGCGATCCCAATAGTGGTAACATTAATATAGTAGGGCGAGATACCTTTTCTAGCCTTGTAAAAGATGGGCTTGTTCATGCGGACACTATTGTGTTCAACAATATGCTTACGCTGGTAAACGAGCTGGATGAGAAGTGGGAAGTTCCGCTGAAAGATAGTTGGCACGCTCGGGTGTTTTTGTAGTTATAAAGTAAAGGCTGTCCGCAAGGACAGCCTTTACTGTTTTATTTAATCTTCCGAAGAAATTTCGGGGAAGCCTGCCTTATTTCTTCACTGGCCTGCTCCCGAAAAGCCTCAAAATTTTGCATAAATAGACCTGTTAACTTATCCGATTGCCGGTCGTATGCTTCTTTGTCTGACCAGGTGTCGCGCGGGTTAAGTATGGATGCGGGTACATTCGGACAAGACTGTGGGACTAATACCAAAAAGGATGGGTGTGGCACGAAGGGCACGTCTCGAAGTTGCTCTTGTATTGCTGCGCTCACCAAGGCCCGTGTATATCTTAAACTAATTCGTTTGCCCTCGCCGTATGAGCCACCCGTCCATCCAGTGTTAACCAGCCAAACGTTTACATTAGGATTTTCTTCAAGCTTTTTACCCAGTAATGTAGCATATGCTGTGGGATTAGCGGGGAGAAAAACGCGACCGAAACAGGCGGAGAAGGTCGTTTGTGGTTCCTTAATTCCTATTTCTGTGCCTGCCACTTTAGCCGTGTAGCCCGATAGAAAATGGTACATTGCTTGAGCAGTTGTCAATTTCGAAATCGGCGGTAACACACCAAAAGCATCGCACGTTAAAAAGAAAATATTAGTAGGTGTTTTTCCAATAGCAGGCATCTTTGCTTCATTGATATACATGATCGGATATGCCGCGCGGGTGTTTTCCGTAATCGTACTATCACTATAGTCGACTCTGTTTGTTCCTGTAAAAAAACGCGTGTTTTCTAGCAAGCTTCCTGAGCGTATTGCAGCATAAATTTGAGGTTCTTTGTCAGCGCTGAGGTCTATACATTTTGCATAGCAACCGCCTTCAAAGTTAAAGATTGTTTCCTGTGACCAACCGTGCTCGTCGTCACCGATCAGTTTTCTTTCAGGATCGGCCGATAGTGTGGTCTTTCCCGTTCCGCTAAGTCCAAAGAAAAGTGCTACATCGCCGTTGCTTCCCTCGTTCGCGGAACAATGCATCGGTAAGACATCTTGTTGGGGTAGTAGAAAGTTCAGTACCGAGAAAATGCCTTTTTTCATTTCGCCCGTGTATGCCGTTCCACCGATCAATATGATCTTCTCACTAAAGTTGATGATGGAAAAATTCTCTTGTCTTGTACCATCTACTAATGGATCCGCCAAAAACTCTGGAATCTGAAAAATAAGCCATTCCTGTTGATAATTTATCAATTCCTGTTCGGTCGGGGAAATAAATAGGTGATGACAAAATAAATTTGCCCAGGGCGTGGTATTAATCACGGTCACATTAATGCGATATTGCGGATCTGCTCCCGCATAGCAAGCGCGAACCCACAGTTCCTTCTCTTCTACAAATGCAGTCATCTTTTGCAAAAGTCTGTCAAAAACTTCGGGAGCTATTGCAATATTCACATCACCCCAATCGACAGTAGTTACCGTTGATTCGTCTTTGACGATAAAGCGGTCTTTGGGCGATCTTCCTGTAAATTTTCCCGTTGTGATACACAATGCGCCGGCATCATTTAGTGTCCCTTGCTCAAGATCTAGTGCTTGTTGGACTAAAGCCTCAGGAGTATGTTGAAAATAGACCTTTTTGGATAAACTCGTCATCGGCTTATTCTTGTCAAGCGGGTTTGGATATTCCATTTCCATAACCATATCATAATTTGTTTTATAAGGCTAAGTTACGTAGAATATTCGTTCTTTAAACCTAAAGGATATTTTTGGTAAACATTTGGCTTAAAATGGTTAATTGTTGAAATTTTTTTATTTATTCAATCTTTGATATGTTTTTGTTAAGCTAGATTTTAACAATCGTTGTGATTATCGAAAAAGTGATAATTAGAATAATGGATTTAAAGTTTGATATATTAACGAAGTTTCTTCGTTTTTGACGCTTAGTTGTATGGTTTTTCCTAAAATTAAACTTTGGTTGTCTTCGATATGTCCTGCCGGATAGCCGAAACATACAGGAAATTTATATTCCTTTACCTTGTCTAGGATAATCTCCTCAAAGCGCTGTCCGAAGGAAGGGTCACTGTCTTTCAAGCTACTAAAGCCCCCCACAATCAACCCCTGTAGCCGAGCGAGCTTTCCTGCGCGCTTCAAGGTCCATAGCATGCGATCAATATTGTAGTACGACTCGCCCACATCTTCGATAAACAATATCTTATTGTCATAGGTGCCGTCGGAAACTGAAGCGAGAATACTGTGTAGAATTGCAAGATTTCCACCAATCAGTTGTCCATAACCTTCACCAGAACGATTAGGAAATTCGGATTGCTGATAACGATAGTCTAAGGATTCCCCAAAGATAGCTCTTCTTAGAGATGCTAAGGCTTCTGCGGTACTGTTGTCAAAAGACTTTGGCATTTGTCCATGGATACTAGCGATGCCTAGCTTATGCTGTAAATGGCTATGCAGTACGGTAATATCGCTAAAACCGATAATCCATTTTGGCTTTTTTTCGAAGTTGCTGAAGTCTAAGCGGTCGATAATACGCACGGTACCGTAGCCACCCCGAGCGGCAAAGATGGCTTTGATGTTGTCGTCGTCCAACGCGCGTTGCAGATCCTCGGCGCGTAGCTCGTCGCTGCCAGCGAATTGATGGTACTGAGTAGTGACCGTTTCGCCAATATCTACCTGCAATCCCCAATCCTGCAAAGCTTTTACGGCTACATCGATGGAGCTTTTGATGTAGCTTGCCGGACACACGATGGCGACTTTATCGCCAGGTTGGAGAAATTCAGGTATTTTCATGCTATACGCTTATTTTAAGCGCAAATTGAGTTATCTTTGTCAAAGAAACAAGTCTTTTGTTTACTTTTTTAGTCGTTATTGTTATTTAAAAATCGTTATACCTTGAGTATTTTATCCAAAAATCGGTTTACTATTACTTCGGCTCTCCCTTACGCAAACGGGCCTTTACATATTGGACACCTTGCCGGTGCATACATTCCCGCCGATATATTTGTGCGTTTCCTTCGTTTAAATAAGAAAGAGGTCGTATTTGTATGTGGTTCTGACGAACACGGAGCCGCGATTACTATCAAAGCAAAAAGAGAAGGTGTTACGCCTCGTGAAATTATCGACAAATACAATAAGCAGATTAAGGAAAGCTTTGAAGAGTTTGGGATTGATTTTGATATCTATCACCGTACTTCGGAGCAGGTACACCATGAACTTTCGCAAGAGTTCTTCTTGAACCTTTATGAAAAAGGTGAATTTATAGAAAAGTTTTCCGAGCAGTATTATGATGAAGAGTTTAGCCAGTTTCTGGCTGATCGTTATATCGTAGGTACCTGTCCACACTGCCATAATGAAGGCGCTTACGGCGACCAGTGTGAAAAATGTGGCACTTCCTTGAATCCTACAGACCTTATCAATCCCAAGTCTACTCTTAGTGGCAAAACACCAATTTTGAAAGAGACGAAGCATTGGTATCTCCCCTTGGACAAATACCAACCTTGGTTGGAAGAATGGCTTATTGAAGGAAAGCGTCAAGAATTGAAATCTAACGTATTTGGGCAGTGCCAATCGTGGTTAAAATCGGGTTTACAGCCACGTTCCATGACGCGTGACCTAGATTGGGGAGTAGATGTGCCATTAGAAGAAGCAAAAGGAAAGAAGTTGTATGTATGGTTGGATGCGCCGATAGGCTATATTTCGGCGACAAAACAATGGGCTTTGGATAATGGAAAAGATTGGGAGACCTACTGGAAAAAGCAAGCTGATCCAGCGGATGAATCTACCTTGATCCATTTCATAGGTAAAGACAACATCGTTTTTCACTGCATTATCTTCCCTGCGATCTTGCATGCACATGGTGATTATATCCTTCCGGAAAATGTACCTGCCAACGAATTTTTGAACTTGGAAGGCGATAAGCTTTCTACATCGAGAAACCATGCGGTATGGCTGCATGATTATTTAGCAGAGTTTCCGTCGAAACAGGATGAGTTGCGCTATGTGTTAAGCTCTATTCTTCCGGAAACATCAGACAGTGAATTCACTTGGAAAGATTTCCAATCCCGTGTCAACAACGAGCTTGTTGCTATCTTGGGCAATTTCGTCAATCGCGTTATGGTGCTTTCGCATAAATATTTCGCCGGAACAGTTTCGCTAGGATCTGCGTTGACGGAACAAGATCAAGCTGTTCTTTCCGAGTTGGCCAACTTCCCGAAAGATATTGAGCAATCTATCGGACAATACCGTTTCCGTGAAGCGCTGAGCCACTTTATGAATGCGGCGCGCTTGGGCAACAAGTATTTGGCCGATGAAGAGCCATGGAAAGTGTATAAAGAGGATCAGGAGCGCGTAAAAACAGTACTTTACGTAGCGACACAGATCGTAGCCAATTTGGCGGTGCTTGCACAACCTTTCTTACCGCGCACGGCAGCGAAGCTATTTGCTATGTTGAATATTGCCGAACAAGATTGGGATCAGGCAGGTGCGACAACGATCGTTCCTGAGGGGCATACCTTGGCCGAAGCGGTTCTCCTTTTCGAAAAAATAACGGATGAACAGGTGGAATTCCAATTGCAGAAGTTAGCTGATGCGAAAGCGCAGAATGCTGCAACCGCCGTGAAAGCGGAACCAACGAAAGCGAATATCACGTACGACGATTTTCTGAAAATGGATATCCGTATAGGAACGATTATCGAAGCGGAGAAAGTCGCGAAGACCAAGAAGCTCTTGAAGCTAAAAATTGATACCGGTATTGATCAACGCACAGTGGTATCTGGTATTGCGGAGTACTTTGCACCCGAAGATATTGTAGGGAAACAAGTGTCTATCTTGGTCAATCTAGAACCTAGAGAAATAAAAGGTATTACTTCCCAAGGGATGATACTGATGGCCGAGGATGCCGATGGCAGACTTGATTTCGTTAATCCGACATCTGCAATCAAACCAGGTAGTTCGGTAAGATAGATACTTGATAAATACTAAAAAAGGAAGCGAAGCTTCCTTTTTTAGTATAATAAATCCACGACCTGTTTGGTTGCTTTCACATCATGTACACGTAGTATTTGCACGCCTTTGTTTAACAGCAAGGTGTTGAGCGCTATGGTTCCAGGCAACGATTCCTGCGCGCTGATATGCAGTTTTTTGTAAATCATGGATTTTCGCGAGATGCCCCCCAAGAGGGGTAGACCGAAATAATGTAGCTCATCAACGCGATGTAGTAATTCGTGGTTCTGTGCGATGGTCTTGGCAAAGCCAAAGCCCGGGTCTAGGATGATATCTTTCACCCCCAGCGCTCGTAGCTCGCTCAGCTTCTCGCCTAGAAAAGTTGCTACATCAACCACGATATCATCGTATTCGGTCATTTGCTGCATGTTTTCGGGTAAGCCGCGCATATGCATCAGAATGTATGGTACCTGCAGAGCTGCTACAGTGCTGAACATCCGTTCATCTATGGTACCGCCAGAGACATCATTGATGATATGTGCGCCCGCTTTCACCGCTTCCTCCGCCACATCGGCACGGAACGTATCAATAGAAAGTTTGACGTTTGGGTGCCGTTGATGTAATAAGCGGATAATCGGTAACGCTCTATCCATCTCTTCCTGCGAACTAATTAACGCCGCACCAGGACGCGACGAATAGGCGCCGATATCCAAGATGTCCACACCATCGTCCAAAAGCTGTTCTGCTTTGGCTATGGCCTGCGCAATGTCATTATGCTGGCCTCCATCAAAAAAGGAATCGGGGGTCACATTCAAAATACCCATAATCAGCGGACGGTCGAAGCTGACGAGCTGTCCGCCTATATTCAGCGATTGTGTCGCTTTGGTCTGTAAGTGCATCATGTAAGGCGAAGATAAACAAAAGAGAGAGAAAGTTAATTAACGTTGCGCAAGCGTATTGCGCCCAAACTCGCTTCTCGATCATAAAAAAAGGTTACTTTTTAACGAAGTAACCTTTCTGTACATTTTTATGGGGTCGCTGAATTAAAGAACCACAACACCATCCGCAACGATGCTAATATCCGTTTTCGGTTTAGTGATTTTAGCAATTTCTTCTTTTGAAGCGCCTTTGTCCTCTGCGTAGTGCTGTAACCATTCTACCGATGTTTCTTTCATTTTTGCCCGACCTTCAACGGCTATTTTCTTGCCTACAATGTCGGCAGGAACAAAATATCCATAATCTGTAAAACGAACCATCACGGACTCGCCGTCAGCGCGTTTGAGCGTTAAAAAACAACCTTTCTTTTTGCAAACCTCTACTACTTCGCCCGTTATTTTTCCGTTGAAGTTGTCGTTAGCCTGCAATTTTTTCTCCAGATCGGCAACAGAAATGGCGTTTTGAGCGTCAATCTTTTTGCCGTATTGCACGCCTTTCTTAGCAGGTGTAATCTGCTGTTGCGCAAAGCTCATGTTCAATGCCACAAATGTGCAGATGAGCATACCGATGATTTTTTTCATGGTTTTATCTATTTACGTAAAAACTCAAATTTTCCACTCGGATCGATTTTCATCACGGTCGACGACTTTCCATCTCCTTTTTCTCGCTGACCATATGTTACTACGTAATCTACGCCGCTTAAAATCTCTTCCGAAATATCGTCAAAACATGTTGGAGAACTTGCACCGCTAATATTCGCACTCGTTGAAATAATAGGCTTGCGAAAACGCTGTAACAATTGTTCGCAAAAAGGGTGACGTACAATACGGATGCCTATGCTTCCATCTTCCGCAAGCGCGTTCTCCGCTAAGTTCTTTGCTTTCGAATAAACGATCGTTAGGGGCTTTTCTGTATATTCAATCAGTTCGTAGGCTACCTCCGGAATATCCTGAACGTAGCTAGCCAGTTGATTGTCGTTGTGTAACAGCACGATCAAGCTTTTGCTTTTGTCGCGGCCTTTTAAGGCGAAAACCTTTTCAACGGCTTCTTTATTGGTAGCATCGCAACCAATACCCCAAATCGTATCCGTAGGATAAAGAATTAGCCCTCCGTTTTTCAACGTATCGAGGGCTTTATTCACATCTTCTCTATCGACGAATGCGCGTTGCATTAGACAGCGACGTTGTGGTCGCGTAAAGCATCGTTCAGCGACGTTTTTTTGTCCGTCGATTCTTTACGTTGACCGATGATTAGCGCACAAGGAACTTGGTATTCTCCTGCTGCAAATTTCTTAGTGTATGATCCCGGAATAACAACCGAGCGTGCAGGGACATAGCCTTTGTATTCTACAGGCTCAGGCCCGGAAACATCTATAATCTTTGTCGATGCTGTCAATACCACATTTGCGCCCAAAACGGCTTCGGTCTCTACGCGGATACCTTCCACGACAATGGCACGAGAACCGACAAAGACATTGTCTTCGATGATCACCGGTGCAGCCTGCACAGGTTCAAGAACACCGCCGATACCAACACCACCACTTAAGTGTACATGTTTCCCGATCTGTGCACAAGAACCTACAGTTGCCCAAGTATCTACCATCGTGCCTTCATCCACATATGCACCGATATTCACGTAAGAAGGCATCATGATTACGCCTTTGGAAAGGTATGCGCCGTAGCGTGCACTTGCTCCAGGAACAACACGAACGCCCAATTCTTTGTAGTTCGTTTTCAATTTCATTTTATCGAAATACACAAACGGACCATTGTCAATTTCTTTCATTTCCCGGATAGGGAAGTACAGGATAACGGCTTTCTTGATCCAGTCGTTTACATGCCAGCGTGTACCGATAGGCTCGGCAACACGAAGCTCGCCCTCGTCCAATTTTTGGATAACCACACTGATGGCTTCGAAGTATTCTTTATATTCTAATAGTTTTCTGTCTTCCCAAGCGTCTTCAACAAGCTTCTGCAGTTTCTGTAATTCCAATTCCATTTTGCAAATTAAAAAGTAAAAATTAAAAAGTTAAAATTCAACAATGGAAAGACCACCGTTGAAAGTGAAGAGCCCGGTTTACCTGTACACAACAGACGATCTTCCTCAGTACAAAGATTAAAAATTTTTGGCGAATCAGAATACTCACCGTTCTAAAATTACTTTAATTTGCTGTAATTTTGTAGCTATGGGAGCTGTAACCGAGAAAGAGAAACTGAGAATAGACAAATACTTATGGGCCATACGAATCTTTAAAACGAGAAGTTTGGCCACCGAGGCCTGCAAAGCAGGACGCATCAAGCTTAATGGGCAGAATGTAAAGGCTTCTGCTGTCGTCAAAATTGGTGACGTCTATACGATACAAAAAGGACCAGAGCGTAAAGTGGTGTTGGTAACTGGATTGTTGGAGCGCCGTGTTGATGCGAAGACCGCGGTACAGTTTTATCAGGACCAAACACCAGTCGAGGAAACTTATGCTTTCAAATCCGTCTTCCAAGCGCCTGTTCTTAAACGAGATCGTGGCACCGGAAGACCAACCAAGAAAGATCGACGCGAGATCGACGACCTCAAGACAGATTGGTGGGACGACGAAGAGAAAGAATAGTTAAGTAGTCAACACCTATGCGTTTTTATTGGAGCCTAATTTATGTTGTTTTTTTGGCCTTGCCATGTTTCTCCATGACAGGGACAGACAGTACCGCGCAAACCCTTGCGCAGGTCTTTCTTGCGAAGGATAAGTTTGAAAAGCAAAAATTAGAACGCATAAACGTACTGAAAACGCGGTTGATGCAAGAAAGCTCTTTGTCGGACAAACAAGAGTTGGTCAAAGATTTGATCCTTGCCTACCGTAAGTATCAGGTCGATTCCGCGATAACCTATACGCAGCTTTACAAACAGCTAGGGGAGCAGCGGGGCGATGCCATGGCTGTTCGTCAAGCTTCATTTTACTTAGCTAGTCTTTATTCTTCTACGGGAAAGTTTATCGAAGCCGAAAAATTGCTACGAGCCGTCGATCGACCGAACTTGCCGGCAGCGCTATTGCCTGCCTACTTCGAAGCATACACCGCATTTAGTAGCCACTATGGACAAAGTAGCAATAATGAGCAATATTTTAAATTGAGCGAACGTTACCGCGATTCTATGTTGATGCTGTTGCCCGACACGTCCCTGCAGCAGCGCGTAGCCTTGGCAACTAAGTATGTGTATCGCAATAGAGAAGCGGAAGCAGAGCAGATTTTGCAGCAGCTGCTCATCAGCACGGACGATCGGTATCCCGAACGGGGATTGATTGCCTATCTGCTGGGCTTGATGTACAAGAATAAAGATGATATGGATAAAGCGATGTACTATTTCTCACTATCGGCCATATCAGATATTAAACACGTAGTTAAAGATAATGCCTCCCTACAGAGCTTAGCACAATGTTATAATAACAGGGGCGATATCGATAAAGCTTATCAATTTATTCAGGCAGCCATAAACGATGCGGCCTTCTGTAACATACGCTATCGCTCGCTCGAGAACTCCTCTTTCTATGGTATTATCAATACCGCCTTCCAAGAAAAGGAACTGGCGCAAAAGCGCGCACTGCGTCAAAATTTGATCGTTATCAGTTTGCTATCCCTTTTCTTGGTCGTCGCGCTCTTTTTTCTATATACCCAAATCAAGAAACTACGTCGAGCACGAGCGGATCTGCATCAAGCAAACGCAGAGCTTAAAAAGCTGAACGATCAGCTGCTACACATTAACAATAGCCTTTCGGAATCAAACCATATTAAAGAGGAGTACATCGCCCAATTTTTTGACATTTGTTCTTCTTACATCGATAAAATCGACGAACAGCGTAAGCTGCTGTTGAAACGCTTCGCTCAAAAGCAATACGACGACATCAATAAGATATTGAAGTCGCAGGATGTGGTGAAGAATGAGCTCGATGAGCTGTACCGTAATTTTGATGTGATCTTTCTGAATTTGTACCCTTCCTTCATTGATGATTTTAACCAATTGCTCCGTAGCGATGAGCGCATCAGCCTGAAGGAAGGTGAACTGCTGAATACCGAGCTACGCATCTTTGCCTTGATCCGTTTGGGTATTACCGATTCCACCAAGATTGCTTCTTTTCTGCGGTATTCCCTCCGCACAGTATACAATTATCGGGTGAAGGTTCGCAGTAAGGTGGCTGGATCTAAAGACGAATTTGAAGATAAAATCCGGGATATTGGCGATATTCGATCGTTTTAACCGATCATTCTGGTTACTTTTTGTCTTTCCTCTTTATTATGTAATTTGCTTATTTTCAGTTTTTTAATTTGTTATACCGTTTACTTTTCCTGTCGACGACGCTTTCTAGGTAATCTTTTTCCCGTCTACCGTACTAACTTTGTCATAGCCCTTCGGGGTGAACAATTATAATCCACAAAAAGATCAAATTATAAGACCTATGGCATTTTCTACAAGAATGACGCGTCCTATTTTTCTCTTCGTTTTTTTGCTGCTGCAAGTCTTTTCCTTGCGGGCACAAACAATCGTTTCCTTACGAGGGACGGTGAAAGATGGACAAACCAATGCGCCTATCGTCGGGGCAACAGTTTCCTGGAAGGGAACGAGCAACGTAACCTCCACCGATGTGGATGGTCATTTTACACTGGCAAATGTGGCCCGTGGAGCGGAACTGTCAATATCCTATATTGGCTACGAAACAGCTACGGCAACGGTGCAAAGCGAAAGCATAGCCATCATGATGCAATCCAATAGCTCTGCCCTAGAGGATGTTGTCGTGATTGGATATGGATCGGTGAAACGCAAGGATGTGACCACCGCGATCTCCAGTGTGTCGCTGGAAGATCTTAACCAACGTCCCATTGTGTCTGCCGGACAAGCTTTGCAAGGAAGGGCTGCCGGTGTTTCCGTGATACAGCCCAATGGTGCGCCGGGCGGCGAAACCTCCATCCGCATCCGCGGAACAACCTCATTCAACGCCAGCAACAACCCGCTTTATGTGGTTGACGGCGTGCCTGTGGATAATATCAATTTTCTGTCGCCAAATGACATGGCCGATATTCAGGTATTGAAAGACGCCTCTTCGGCGGCGATCTATGGCTCACGTGCAGCCAATGGTGTCGTTTTGATTACCACAAAACAGGGTAAATCAGGCGATGCGAAAATCTCACTCAATGGACAACTAACACAAAACAGTGTCGCCAATACATTGGAATCGCTCAACGCAGCACAATACAAAGAGCTGCAAGATGAAATAGGTTTGGTAAGTCTTCCAGAAGGACTACCTGACCGTACAAAGTGGTTTGATGAAACCTTCACAAAAGGATTGATGCAGAATTACCAGCTTTCTATCTCTGACGGAACAGAGAAACTACGCTATTTCCTGTCGGGGGGCTACCTCGATGAATCCGGGGTTATTAATTCTTCGTTTTACCGTCGCTACAACTTCCGCGCAAACGTCGAGAACGACGTGCGCAAATGGCTGAAGGTAACCGCTAATATTGCGTATACCGATGATATCCGCAATGGCATCAATACGGGAAATGGAGCGAATCGTGGTGGGGTAGTCCTGTCCGCGATAAACACACCGACCTATGGCGCCATTTGGGATCCTGATTTTCCGGGACAGTATTATACGGACTTCTACGGCGTCAATATCAGCAGCCCATTGGAGAATATAGCAAGGACGAAGAATAACAAAGGACGCGAAAATCGCTTGATCGCTTCAGGAAGCGCAATGCTAACCTTTACGCCTGATTTGACATTTAAGAGCATGCTAGCGCTCGATCGTCGGAACGGTTTGGCAACTACATTCTTGGATCCACTTTCTACAACTTGGGGGAGGACGCAATATGGCGAAGCTTCTGATAACCGTAATATGAATACGGTGTTGACCTTCGACAATGTGCTAAACTATAAAAAGCAGTGGGGGCGACACGGTATCGACCTTATGGGGGGAACATCGTGGACGGCGTCCGATTATACCAACAGCTGGATCAATGGTTCGCATTTTAGGAATGACCTGATTGAGACGTTAAATGTAGCCAATAAGATTTCGTGGACAGGTACCGGTAGCGGTGCATCCGATTGGGCGATTATGTCTTTATTTGGGCGTGCATCATACAATTTCGATGGAAAGTATTTAGTGACCGCTAATTTGCGTGGTGATGGCTCTTCAAAGCTCCACCCAGATTATCGTTGGGGTGTTTTTCCCTCGGTTTCTGCCGCGTGGCGCCTTTCTTCGGAGGACTTCTTGTCGGACGTATCATGGATAAATGATCTGAAGATCCGTGGTGGGTGGGGACAAACAGGAAACCAATCCGGGTTATCAGACTATGCTTACCTGCAGATGTACAATGTTACACGGGTTGCTTGGTTTGTAACAGGGCAGGAAAACGCATTGCCTGTGACCTCCATTAATGGAAATCTGCGTACACGAGATCTACGTTGGGAAACCACAACGCAAAGCAATATTGGTGTTGATTTTACGGCATTTGCCAGCCGACTGACCGTCAACTTGGACTATTACCATAAAAAAACGACGGATATGCTCATGACAGCAACCGTGCCAGCAGGAGCAAACATATCGGGTTCTATCATGCGTAATGAAGGGGTAATGACTAACAAAGGACTCGAGCTGAATGTGAGTAGTAAAAATCTAGTGCGCGAATTTCTGTGGTCTACGGACTTTAATATTTCCTTCAATCGGAATCGACTGACGAATTTGGAACTGCAAAGAATCTACAGCACCGCACGTACATCTGATTTTGTAGACGATAATGTCGTTCGAAATGAGCCCGGCCGATCGCTAGGTGGATTCTTTGGGTACATCAGTGATGGCGTGGATCCCGAGACGGGCGAACTCCGCTACCGCGATGTAAATGGCGATGGACGCGTTTCCTCGTCAGACAGGACCTATATCGGCGACCCTAATCCTGACTTTATATTCGGCCTCACGAATAACTTGTCCTACAAGGGTTTTAATCTCAGTGTTTTCTTGCAAGGATCTTATGGTAA
Source organism: Sphingobacterium bambusae (assembly GCF_033955345.1). Lineage (NCBI taxonomy): Bacteria > Pseudomonadati > Bacteroidota > Sphingobacteriia > Sphingobacteriales > Sphingobacteriaceae > Sphingobacterium > Sphingobacterium bambusae. The sequence continues at coordinate 1,882,633 of NZ_CP138332.1, read as the reverse complement.
TGATATCTACAATGCTTCACGGATGGAAACTGAAGGAATGTATGATGGTAAAAATCAATCGATACGCGTGCTCGATCGTTGGCGTGTACCGGGGCAGCAGACGAGTATCCCGAAAGCAGGTTTTGACCTGAAAAACTCTAGCTACTTTGTGGAAGACGGTAGCTTCCTGCGGGTAAAGAATATTTCCTTGTCTTACGATGTGAAGACGGCACGGTTGTCCAATGTGGGTATTCGCCGTTTGCAGCCTTTTATATCGGCCAGCAACTTGTTGACCTTTACGAAATATACAGGTTTTGATCCTGAAGTTAACCAATGGGGTAATAGTGGTAGTGTGCAGGGCATCGATTGGGGCACATACCCGCAGAATCGCTCTTTTGTGGTAGGATTAAATCTGGAGTTTTAACCGTAATCTGATGAACATGAAAAGATATTTTAATTATTGCATAGTATGGGTAGGAATTGTTTCTTGCCTACAGAGTTGTTCACTTGTACGCGATCCCTTGGATTCATTCTCTGATGTGACGGAAGGGATCAATGAGGCCGGTGAATATGTAGCTTTTAAAGATAAAGCATCCGTGCTCAGTCATCGTCAAGCCATGTACGACCAGATACGGAATAGACAAGAGCATTGGTATCTTGACCTGTTGCTGGTTGGGGATGCGCATGCCGATAATGCCTATGCTGGCACAACGGGGGCTGAGGTGTTGCCATTCGAGAACAACTCGATTGAGGGATCAAATTCGGTGCTTGCACGCGACTGGAGCCGCTATATGGAAGATGTAGCACTGGCCAACAAAATGGTGCAATATGTCGATTCTGTAAATGACAACAGCTTGACAACCAATGAACGTCGCCAATACAAAGCGGAAGCGAAAATATTTCGTGCATTGGTGTATTTCGATATGGTTCGGCTTTGGGGCGATGTGCCTTTGGTCACCACGGTAGCTAGAGATATTACCTCGGAGAATATCGAGGAGGTCTATCCCTCTTACTTCCCGATGCAAAGTAGCGAAAAGGAGGTGTATGAACAGATACAAAAAGACTTACTAGAAGCCATTCCCGATGCTCCGTCCAACAATACGGCCAACAAGACTATCTTTAGTAAATCGGTGGCACGCGCGGTGTTGGCAAAGGTGTATGCGGAGAAACCGTTGCGTGACTACGGAAAGGTTATCCAATATGCCGATGAACTTGCCGCTGATGGCTTTGCATTGGAAGAAGATTTTAGCAACCTCTTCGGTATGAACGATAACAATACGGATGCAAAAAAACGAAACACACAAGAATCTATCTTGGAAGGTCAGTTTTTTGCAGGAAATGGCAATTGGGTTACTTGGATGTTTGGACGCGACCTCACCAACTACAATTCTAATTTTACCTGGGCTAAATGGGTTACACCATCCCGTGACTTGATTAATACCTTTCAACAGGAAGGGGATGAAGTGCGGTTTGCGCAGTCGGTGGTGTACTACCAAACAAGTTGGAGCAACTATTACCCGGCAAGCAACTACCCGTTTATGTATAAAATTCGCTCAGCGGTAAATAGCATCATCAAATACCGTTACGCGGATATTTTGCTATTGAAAGCTGAAGCCTTGATACAGCGGGAAGGCGGCGATCTTAATGCCGCAGCGGATATCATCGATCAGGTACGCGTCAGAGCCAAATTAGCGAGATTGTCATCCGCCACCCGCGGCAACCGCACGGCCTTGTTGGACGCGCTTCTTAAAGAGCGACGCCTAGAACTGGCCTTTGAAGGGCACCGCTGGTTTGATCTGGTGCGATTGGATAGGGTAGAACCTGTCATGAATGCTGTATATGCGAAAGATAGTGGACGCCGTACGCAGGTGTATCCGTTTACCAACTTTTCGTACCGTATGCCTATACCACAAAGCATCCTCGATCAAAATCCGAACTTAAAGCAAAACTTGGGCTACTAGTCCACTTAACAACCAATTTATTCAAATGGAAAATTTAAAGAAAACGATACTCTTCAGTAGTTTATTCAGTTTAATGGTGATGGCCTGCGGTTCTAGCGGCCAATCAGAGGCTGTGCCGGAGCCGCCACCGGGCAAACAAACAGGTGATGTGACGATCTACACCACTACCGCCGCACGTACGCAGCAGTTTAAAAAGTCCTTTGTTGACTTTGGTAGTGGGGCAAATATGTCTCCGCGGACTATTCGTTTGAATGAACAACAGCGCTACCAGACAATGGACGGTTTTGGTTCGGCAATCACTGGATCGACGGCCTACAATTTGTTAAAGATGACACAGGCGGATCGTACAAAGTTTCTCCAAGAAACATTTAGCGTTACCGATGGAATGGGGCAAAGCTATATCCGGATTGCTATTGGTTGCTCCGACTTCTCGCTGAGCGAATACACGCTCAATGATCAAGAAGGCATCGCTAATTTTGCATTACAGGAGGAAGAAACAAAATACGTGATTCCTATTTTGAAGGAAATCTTGGCGATAAATCCGAATATTAAAATATTGGGATCGCCATGGACAGCACCCAAATGGATGAAAGTGGCCGACTTAACCAATCTAGCACCCTACGATTCCTGGACAGGCGGGCACCTAAATCCCAAATTTTATCAGGATTATGCGACATACTTTGTAAAATGGATTCAAGCGATGCAAGCGGCGGGAATTGCTATTCATGCTGTTACACCACAGAATGAACCGCTCAATGCGGGGAATTCAGCTTCAATGTTCATGTACTGGAATGAACAGCGTGATTTCGTGCGTGATGCGCTGGGACCAAAGTTACAACAAGCGGGGCTGCGTACCAAGATTTATGCGTTCGACCACAACTACAACTATGACAATATGAGTAGCCAAGACGATTATCCGGTGAAGATTTACGAAGATGCAAAAGCTGCCTCTTACTTTGCGGGTGCCGCATACCACAATTACGGAGGCGATAAGGCGGAATTATTGGATATTCACGGAAAAGCACCCGAGAAAGAGTTGATTTTTACGGAAACCTCTATCGGAACGTGGAATACCGGTCAAAATCTAGGCAGACGCCTGTTGGAGGATATGAAAGAGGTGGCTTTAGGAACGGTAAATAATTGGAGCCGTGCAGTGATCGTATGGAACCTGATGCTAGATTCAGAGCGTGGCCCCAATCGCGAAGGTGGATGTCAAACCTGTTTTGGTGCCGTGGATATCAACATGTCGGACTATAAAACCATCACGAAAAACTCCCATTACTTTGTTATCGGCCACCTTTCTTCTGTGGTGAAGCCGGGGGCGGTACGTATCGGTACCGAAGGTTTTACGGAGCAGGGCGTAGTACTATCCGCATTCAAGAATCCTGATAATAGCTATGCTGTGGTGTTGGCCAATGAGCAAACGAAAAATACGCGGATAACATTTACGGACGGTAGTAAATACTTTAGTTATGATATTCCTGCACAATCTGTCGTCTCTTATACCTGGAAATAATGAAAAAGTTAATACACTATATCATGCTGTTCCTAGGCATGACATCCGTTTGGGCTTGTAAAGAAGAATACCGCTATCCATTGGGCGGAGGCAGCCCGAGCCTAACGGTGGACGAGGTTGCAGATAATGCATATTTCGGCGATAGCCTAAGCTTTCGCGTGGCCGTAGCGGACGATGGGACGGAGCTATCTACACTGAAAGTTCAGCTGTATTTCAGCGGCGACAAAGTTTCCGAAAAAATTATCCGGACTAAAAGCTACGGCAATTATAATGCGAAAATTTTTGTTCCTTTCTACAAAGATATCCCAAATGGAACCGCAGAACTGCGCTTTGTACTCGAAAATGTGGGTATGGTTAAGGTGGAAGAAATGAAAGAACTCGCCCTGTCGAGACCTGATTTCCCTTACCTGAATTTGATTGCAGATTCGGAAACTATTCGCTTAGATCGTGTAGGTAACAACCAGTATAGCATCACCAAAGAGCTGCCACAAAAAGTGAGGGGCTACATTCAGGCGCCTGCATTTGGGGCGAATGGGAATGTCTTGAATTTCGGATGGGAGAATGAAGCGGTTACGCAAGGTAGCACCCAGCAGATTCCGTTTTCTTACCTGTCACCGGGCGAGTACAGTATTTCGTTCAACACGTTGACTTACCAAGCAGATCCTTTTCAAAGTTATATGCTGAATGGCGTAGAAATGCGTATGCTTGATGATAACCACTATACAGCGGATCTCACACTTACCGCGAATCAGGAGATGATATTTACCGATTTTCCGGCATTGGACGACTGGTGGCTAGATACGGATTTCATAATCCGTGAAAATGGACAGATCCGTTTTAATGCGGCTCCAGGTAAATACCGTGTCACCGCAGATTTTGATCGTCACTACTTTATTGTGGAAGCGATGACGGGAGATAATTTAGCTACACTAAACGCCGACGGTACCGGTGCCATATGGATTATTGGAGAAGGTGTGGGGAAACCCAACTTGGGTAACCAAGTGGGGTGGACCACCGAGAAGGCTTTATGTTTGGCACCTATAGGTGGCAAGAAGTATCGTATAACCTTGGTTGCCGGCCAACAGATCGCGACAAACAGCATCAACTTCAAGTTTTTCCATCAGAAGGGTTGGGGCGGGGAGTTTAAAAACGACGGGCTATCAACGAGCAGCGACCTTATTCTAGTCGGAAACGGATCTAACGGTCGAGACCCCGGTAACTTGGGTATTGTAACGGGCAGACAGTTGGTTGATGGCGCTACTTATGTGTTAACGGTTGACCTCTCCGCGGGCAATGATCAAGCTGTACTCAACGTAGAACGTAAGTAATAGGTATAAAAATCTAAACAACAAACACTAGGAGCCGGGCTATCGCAGCCCGGCTTTTTTGTTCCCCGATAAATCTGTACCTTGAGGCGCACTGAACAAAATTTCCCATGATGAACATGAGCCTTACTTTACGCATCTGTATGTTGTTGATGAGCCTATCGCTATTTAGCTTCGCCCAGCAATCTAATTCGAAACGTTATGTCTTAGCCATACATGGCGGAGCGGGCACGATTTTGAAAAAGAATATGAACGATTCTTTGGAGCGCGCTTATGTTGCCGAATTGACAAAATCCCTAAAAGAAGGCTATCGCGTACTGCAAACAGGAGGGACGAGCGTGGAGGCGGTAAGCGCGGCCATCCAAATTATGGAAGATTCTCCTTTGTTTAACGCCGGCAAAGGAGCGGTTTTTAACCACCATGGTGAAAACGAAATGGATGCATCGATTATGAATGGTAAAACCCTGCAAGCTGGATCCGTAGCAGGCGTGCACAGCATTAGAAACCCCATCACCGCGGCAAAAGCCGTAATGGAGCAGTCGGAGCATGTAATGATGGTGGGAAAAGGAGCCGAAGAGTTCGCTTCATCGAAAGGAATAGTATTGGTTGATCCTTCATATTTTTGGACAAAGCCCCGCTGGGAAGCACTACAGAAAATCTTAGAAAGAGACAAAGAATCTACAGCCTTGGATCATGATGATAAACAGAGCAACAACAAGAAATATGTAGATGAGAAGTTCGGTACGGTGGGCTGCGTAGCCTTGGATCAACAAGGCGCTTTGGCAGCCGGTACATCAACAGGAGGAATGACCAATAAGAAATATGGCCGAGTTGGTGACTCGCCCATCATTGGTGCCGGCAATTACGCTAACGATCAGGTAGCCATCTCCTGTACCGGTTGGGGTGAGTATTTTATCCGATCGGTTGCCGCTTATGATGTAGCTGCGATTGTTGCATATACAAAGCTTCCACTAATGCAGGCAGCACAAGCTGTTGTCGACAAGATCGAGGCGCTAGGAGGCGATGGTGGCATGATTGTATTGAATAAAGACGGACAAGTGGCTATGCCCTTTAACACTGCTGGGATGTACCGTGGTAAAATCACTGCCGATGGACAAGTAGAGGTCGCTATCTATAAATGATGACAAGTTTTAAAATTTTGCCCCTAATTATTTAAGATTTAGCCCCTAGGGATGTAATTTTTTCTGATATGTTCGAGTTATTATAAATTTAACAGATATATGAAAAAATTATCATTGAGCCTATTTCTTGGGACTAGCCTCTTGCTGCTCGTTGCGAGTTGCCAAAAACAATTACTTACCCTTACAGATGTATCTCCAGAAAACGAGATTGCTGGAATAACAAACGAATGGGCGGAAAACCCCTACAAATTAAATGTTGTCTATTTTATTCCAACCGATAATGATAGCGTAGCGAACTATAGAAAGCGAATAAGTCGTATCTTGCTCGATGCACAGTCATTTTTCGCGGAGAACCTAGAGCGAGAAGGTTTTGGCCGTCGATCATTTGGTTTGGATTTGGTTAACGACAGTTTGATCAATATCGTTACGGTGAGGGGGGAATCCGGCGCAGCTACTTACCCCTATAGCGGTGGTTCGGGAGCAGTTAAAACGGAAGTTGATGCCTACTTCGCTGCAAATCCGACGCAGAAAAAAAGTGATCATTATTTGATTATTCTGCCTTCTCGTAGTGGCGATCCACTGAATCCGGGAGGTGTGCCATTTTATGGAACGGGAAGATATTGCTATGCGTTAGATTATGCGCATATGGACGCGAAATATTTAGGAACGTCGGGGACATACGGTAACTTGGCGACAAAGTGGATCGGCGGACTGGTTCATGAGTTGGGACACGGGCTGAATGGCCCACATAATTACGGAACCGTTTCCGCAACGGCGGCGCATGGAACTGCACTGATGGGCTCAGGAAACTCAACTTATGGTAGAAATCCTACATATATTACAAAAACGAGTTCCGCAATTTTTAGTAATTCACAAACCTTTAGCTGGACCAACCGCGCTGACTGGCATCAAAATTTTAATTTTTCTTTGAAAAACTTACGCAGTTCGGTTGTAGATGGCAAGATTGTCCTATCTGGAAATTTTGAGAGTCAGCAGGCCATTAATTATGTAGCGGCTTATTTTGATCGGGAGCCCTATGGAAATAATCTCGATTATGATGCCATAACTTTCGGTGCAAATTCGATTAACAATGATAGCTTATATATTGAATGCCCTTTAAGTGATTTTCAAAATCGTTCTGGTATTTATCAACTTCGGATACATTTCATTGCTCCGAATGGTCTTCGTAAAACGGAGCATTTCATGCTTTCGTTCGATAACCAATTGCCTAATTTGGAATCCGTTTTTCGTACAGAACTATCCAATCGTCAATCTTGGACGGTAACCAGTTCAGGTGATCAGTCAGGGTCACCTGTGACCAATATTTTAGATGGTAATCTCAGTACTAACTGGCATACGCCTTGGTCCCCTAGAGAAACGCTTCATCCGCATCATTTTGTCATCGATGCCCAAACGATTCAACAGTTTAATACGTTGGTCGTTTACAATCGTAGTAGTTTGAACGGCGCTTTGAGTCAATTTCGATTACAGACGAGCACGGACGGTGTAAATTGGTTGACGGCTGGAACCTACAGTTTGCCGCGTTATGCCGGGGCTAATTATGTTAACTTGGGCAGTACGCTATCTACTCGATACATTCGTGTTGAATCAATAAATTCGCACGGAAACTTCAATTACACGCATATGGCAGAGTTTGATATCCTGCTAAGATAATCGCAGATTTAAAAGTCTTCTTTTTTACAAAAGAAGACTTTTAACTATTCTGGAATATTATAGTAATTCATATAGCGCACGATGCTGTTTGCGCGACGGTTTACGTAGGCCGAAGGGCGTCGTGCATCCCATTTTTGTGGACTTGGTAAAATAGCGATAATCAGGGCTGCTTCTTTTTTGCTGAGGCTTTTTGCCGATTTGTGGAAATAATATTGTGCCGCCGCCTCTGCGCCATACACACCTTGTCCCATCTCAATCACGTTTAGGTAAACTTCTAATATGCGCTTTTTGCTCCAAAATACTTCGATCAATACCGTGAAATAGGTTTCTAGACCTTTTCGAAGCCAGGAGCGATCCGGCCATAAAAATACATTTTTAGCGACCTGCTGGCTGATGGTGCTACCGCCTCGCAATTTCTTGCCTGCTTGGTTTTTTTCGAAAGCTTCGCGAATGGCCTTCGTGTCAAAACCATTGTGTGTCAAAAAATGCGCATCTTCACCAGCAATAGCCGCTCGTTTTAGATTATCAGATAGCTCATCGTAACTCAACCAGTCTTTTTCAATTTTCCATTCTTTGCCAGCACCCTTCCGCTCAAAACCACGCTGTAGTTGTAAGAATGTGACTGGCGGATTCATGATCGTCAATAACAAGACCCAAAAGATCGTGAAGCCAAAAAACAACAGGACGATGCGGGCTGCCCAAATACCGATCTTCTGCTTCCAGGATGCCTTACTGCTTTTTTTTCTTGTATTTTTTTTCTTTGTTGTAGAGCGCTTAATTGCCATGACCACGGATTGTGCTGCAAAGCTAGGCGATTTTTTGAAATTCTCCTAGTGGACCGCTCAGGAGATGCACATTCATCTGTTATTCCTATTGGAGATATCAAATAAAGGGATGAAACTACCATTTAGGAGAGATGCCGCAAAAGCATGCTGCCATCTATAAAAGTCTTGTCAAATCGGGCCATTTACCTTATTTTTACGGCTCACTAAAAATAAATTACCAGTGGCGAAAGAGAAAAAACAAACCCCTTTAATGCAGCAATATAATACCATCAAGGCCAAGTACCCTGGCGCTTTGCTGTTGTTTAGAGTGGGGGATTTTTACGAGACATTTGGAGAAGATGCGATTAAAGCTGCTGGTATTTTGGGTATAGTATTAACGAAAAGAGGCAATGGATCAGAATCCGAGACCGCATTGGCCGGTTTTCCGCACCATTCTCTAGAGACCTATTTGCCCAAACTCGTTCGCGCGGGCCAAAGGGTTGCCATATGTGATCAGTTGGAAGATCCTAAGCAAACAAAAACAATCGTCAAACGTGGGGTAACGGAACTTGTTACGCCAGGCGTATCGTACAACGATAATATTGTCCAACAAAAGTCCAACAACTATCTAGCCTCTATCTGTGAAGAAAAAGGTCAATACGGCATTTCTTTTCTGGACATCTCTACGGGCGAATTTCTGGTTGCACAGGGCAGCGCAAGTTATATAGATAAGCTTTTACAGGGCTTTAAACCTACGGAGATCATCTTAGCAAAAAAACAATACAAAGCATTTTTAGAACAATTTGGAAGCCAGTATTACACTTATACGCTGGACGAATGGCCATATACCGGTGATTACGCATCGGAAACATTGTTGAAGCATTTCGAAGTGAGGTCGATGAAAGGTTTCGGTATCGAGCGCATGCCACTAGGGATGCTTGCTGCCGGAGTAGCCTTGCACTACCTCAATGAAACCGAGCATCGTAATCTACAGCATGTCTCGCATATCGCTCGAATTGAGGAAGACCGGTTTATGTGGTTGGATCGCTTTACCATCCGTAATTTAGAATTGATCGGCTCGGCAAACGAAAATGCGACCACCCTTTCCGACGTCTTGGATCAAACGGCTTCCCCCATGGGTGCTCGCTTGTTGAAGAGGTGGATGGTGATGCCCCTCAAAGATTTGAAGTCTATCAACGAACGCTTAGATGTTGTTTCCTATTTTTATGAACATCGTGATCTGCGTGATGAACTTATCAAAGAGATAAAACAAGTGGGCGATCTGGAACGCCTTATTTCTAAAATAGGCTTGCAGAAAGCGAATCCACGTGAAATAACACAGTTGAAGCGATCATTATATGCTGTAGAAAAACTGAAAACCTTGACTAATATCCCGTCTTCGGAAAGTTTGCGTGTTATCTCTGAACAACTGAATATTTGCCAGATTATCCGAGATAAGATGGAAGGCATGCTTCAGGCAGAACCACCGGTGTCGATCCTGAAGGGAAATGTCATTGCGGATGGTGTCGATGCAGATTTGGATAAATTACGCAAGGTAGCCTTTGGCGGAAAAGACTATCTGTTGGAAATACAGCGACGAGAATCGGAAGCCACTGGCATTCCCTCGTTGAAGATTGCATTCAACAATGTCTTCGGCTACTACCTCGAGGTAACAAATACACACAAGGATAAAGTTCCCACGGAATGGATACGAAAACAAACCTTAGTCAATGCGGAACGATATATCACCGAAGAGCTCAAGGAATATGAAGAGCAGATTCTAGGCGCCGAAGAGAAAATTCAAGCCATAGAAAGCCGGATATATGCCGAGCTGCTTTTGGATATCACGAACTACATCAAGCCCATACAGCTTAATGCGCAACTTATTGCCAAGCTAGATGTACTGCTGAACTTCGCTTGGATTGCCGAGAAAAACTTTTATGTCAAACCTGTGGTCACGGAGGACAAATTGCTAGACATCAAAGGTGGTCGCCATCCTGTTATTGAAAAGAATTTGCCGCTCGGGGAGGATTATATCACTAACGACACTTTTCTGGATCCAGAGAGCCAGCAGATTATTATTATTACCGGTCCAAACATGGCCGGTAAGTCGGCCTTGTTGCGGCAGACAGGCTTGATCGTGCTCATGGCACAGATAGGCTGCTTTGTCCCGGCAAAAGAAGCGACCATAGGTTTAGTCGACAAAATTTTTACGCGGGTGGGAGCCTCCGACAACTTGTCTTCGGGCGAGTCGACCTTTATGGTGGAGATGAACGAGACTGCCAGCATCATGAATAATCTTTCCGATCGTTCGTTAATCCTACTGGATGAAATTGGTCGCGGCACGAGTACCTATGATGGTATCTCTATTGCGTGGGCTATTGCCGAATTTTTACATAATCATCCTACCGCGAGGGCGAAAACACTTTTTGCTACGCATTATCACGAGTTAAATGAATTGACGAACTCTATGTCGCGTATCAAAAATTTTAATGTCACGGTGAAGGAACTGAACAATAAGGTCATCTTTTTACGCAAATTGGTGCCAGGTGGTTCCGAGCATAGCTTCGGTATACATGTGGCTAAATTGGCGGGTATGCCGGCCAAATTGATCGGTCGAGCAGGGGAAATCCTGAAACGACTGGAGCAGGAACGTACCGGTGGAGAACAGATAAAAGATAGTATGCGTAAGATCCAAAAGCAGGCTTACCAGTTACAGATGTTCGCTATTGATGATCCTGTTTTGGAAAAAATTCGCGATATGCTCAACAACTTGGATGTGAATACCCTCACGCCAGTAGAAGCCTTGATGAAACTTGACGAGATACAGCGCCTATTGAAGAACTAAAGCCTCACAGTTAACGGGAGGAGCAGAACAAAAATAGTACGCAACCAACGCAGCAGCGTGTAATTTTGCGGTTTCCTAAAAGCGGAAAAATAGCTGCAAACTAGCGTAGTTGGGTTGGATGCTTGTGAGCAGGTTGTTGTCCCAATTGTAAGGAATATAGTGATAAGCTGCTTCGATACCGATATATTTCTTACCGATAATATGACGCATTAGGTTTAGCGCCAAGGTGGTTCGCATGGTGTGCACATTGTGGTATTGAACACTGCTTGTACTCTCTCCATATTCGTCGTCAAAATAATTTACTTCGCTTAAACCGGTATTTGTAATGTCGTAATACAAGCCTACTTTAGGCGCGATAATAAATTTGTCGTTGTCAAACAATTTAACGCCAACATTACCTCCTATACTGAAACTTGCACTGGAATTGACATGTTCAGCCTCGTCGTATAGCAAGTAGTCAAAAGACCTATCGTTCGAATTAATTCTGATTTTTATACCACCTTCAAAAAAGACAGGAGAAGACAATCCTGAGGAATAGAGCAAGCCAACGGTGGTATTGGTTTTAAATAAAGGGTCTGAGCCCGTAATAGGAAATTCAGCCCCTGCGGAAACGATCACCCCAGATCGATGTTTAGCATCCTGCTGGGAGCGGGCTTTTTCTGTTGCGGTAGGTTGCGGTGCTGGCTGCACATTTTCAAAAGATTGATAAAACTCGTCCAAGTGATCGGCAAAGAGCAGGGCGATATCTTCTTCTTGTTCTGTAAGGTTAAAGGATGGGGAATTTAATAAGGCGTTTGCCTTCAGCTTAATTAGGGAATCGATCGGATGGTTGAGCGGTACGTAGTTAAATTCGGCTTTGTTTTCTTCATAAATACGTCGGTATTCTTTCTCAACAGCATAATCCCAGCGCATCGTCAGCACTTCGTGGTAATTTTTGGAGAGGTAGTCGGCTATGAGTGCTCCACTAGTTTTGCGCTCAATCAGTGCCTGTATAATACGCATACGCTGTGTAAATTCGTTTTCACCACAAGCACTTTGAATCGTGCCCAATATACTTTCCAAGTTTTGGTAATCATTTTTTTGCAGCGCAGGAACCAGCTTGTCCAAGGCTACAGCAACTATCTTTTCACAATCCTGTAAGGATGCTTTTTTTGTATTTGCCTGCACATAAATAGATGGGAAAAGGAAAAGGGGTAAAAAGAGGAAAGTTAAAATTTTAGCCATGACGTGATTCTTGTACCAATAATAGCAAAATTAATTCGCTTATAAAAGAGAAGATAGCTAGGAGGCCTAAAATATAAGTTTACCTTTGCATATGGGTTCCATTTTTAGGTTCAAGCAATTCGAGGTTGATCAGGGAAATTGCGCGATGAAAATCAACACAGATGGCGTCATCATAGGAGCCATGGCTTATCAAGAAGGTGCTGCTCGGATCCTCGATGTGGGCAGCGGCACTGGGGTTATTACGCTGATGCTTGCCCAACGTCATCCCGAGGCTCTTGTCGATGCTGTGGAAATCGACGAGGAAGCCTACATACAGGCTACCTATAACTTTCGCCAGTCGATTTTTGCTGATCGACTGCGCTCAATCAATAGTGATTTTCGCGATTTCCACCCCGAGGTGAGCTATGATTTGATCGTTTCAAATCCGCCATTTTACACAAAATCGCTGCATAATCCTGATCCTCGCAAGAAATTGGCGAAACATGCCGATTTTCTTTTTTTTGAAGCGTTGTTGGACTTCGTGGCTCTTCATTTATCGGTTCATGGTGAATTTCATTGTATTCTTCCTATAGGACTGGCAGAAGAGGTCGTAGCATTGATGTTGCCCAAGAGGAACCTTTACTTGCAACGGATAATTAATATCTCCTCTTATCCCGATGCTGATCCGATCCGAAGCCTATTGGCAATTGGAAAGCGAACTGGCGAGGTGGGGTACGATACGCTGATCATCTACGAACGACGAGCTGAGCATACGGAAGAATATAAGAACCTGTTGAAACCTTATTTTTTAGCATTCTAAGTATGAAAAAAATTGGACTACTATCCGATACACATGGTTATTTAGATGACGCCGTTTTCCGGTATTTCGAATCCTGTGATGAGATATGGCATGCCGGCGATTTTGGAGCCATAGAGATTGTGGATACGTTGGCAGCTTTTAAGCCATTCAAAGGGGTGTGGGGAAATATCGACGGGAAGGACATTCGTTTGACCTGTCCAGAGCACGAGCGTTTTACCTGCGAACAGGTTGATGTATGGATGACACATATTGGCGGTTATCCGGGACGATATGCACCGCAGGTGAAAGCCGATATCATGTTAGATCCGCCGAAATTGTTTATCTGCGGACATTCACATATTCTAAAAGTGCAGTACGATCCGAAATTGAATTTATTGCATTTAAATCCTGGCGCGGCCGGCAAACAGGGCTGGCATAAGGTGCGGACACTAATGCGGTTTCAGATTCAAGAAGATAGGATAGAAAACCTAGAAGTAATAGAATTAGGAGGTCGATAGTCTAAAGACTGTCGCGTACCTCCAGTAGAAATTTCTTTAAGCGTTCCAGCGAGTCGACAACACGTTGGTTTTCCTTGACTTCGTTTTTGTTGGAACGCAGGTAGTCGCGTGCACCTTGCAATGTATAACCTTTATCCTTTACCAAGCTGTAGATGATCTTGAGGTTGGAGATATCTTCTTGTGTGAAAAGACGATTGCCTTTTTTATTTTTTTTGGGCTGCAGAATATCAAATTCACGTTCGTAAAACCGAATTTGAGAGGCATTTACACCGAACATGGCGGTCACTTCTCCCATGGTGTAATATAACTTGTTTATTTCGCGTTCTTTGTACGGCATAATTTACTTTCTACTTAAACAAATATACGAGCTCTGTTTGATATTCAAAATTTTTCAATGATCGAATGTGTTACAGAAAAATTTCTAAATTTAAAATGATGAACGGCATAGTCATAATTAGCAAATTTTGGACTAACTTTTTTTCCGCAGGCCGTGCCGTTGCGGTAACCGTCTTTCCCTTTATTTTTGTGATTTCCACAGACCGTGCCGCAGATAAAACTTTGCTGCAGCACGAAAATATACATATCCGGCAGGCGCTCGAACTGGGCGTTCTTCCTTTTTATATTTGGTATTTTTTGGAATTTTTGGTTTTATACCTTCGCCACAGAAACATTCAACAAGCTTATCTGCACATCATCTTTGAACGTGAAGCCTACCGGCATCAGGCAGATATAGATTATCTGCAGAAGCGAAAACGATGGGCATTCTTACGTTTGCGGGGAGGCGTTTAAATACAAAAGGCCTCTTTTTGAAAGAAGCCTTTGTATTTTATTGTTACTTGCTACGCTTAGGCGTATACCAAACGTAGATAAGCGGCCACCTTTGCTTTTAGGTTCCTTCTGTCGACGATAAAGTCGAGGAAGCCATGCTCCAAAACGAATTCGGATGTTTGAAAGCCTTTTGGAAGGTCCTTTTTAATTGTTTCTTTGATAACACGAGGACCCGCGAAGCCGATAAGCGCCCCGGGCTCGGCAATATTAATGTCTCCAAGCATCGCATAAGAGGCGGTTACACCACCCGTTGTAGGATCTGTTAAAAGACATACATAAGGGATTTTCGCTTTAGCTAGCAGCGCTAGTTTAGCAGACGTTTTGGCCATTTGCATTAATGAAAATGCCGCTTCCATCATGCGTGCACCACCCGATTTGGAGATCAGCATAAATGGAATTTTATGTTCCAAACAGTAATCAATAGAGCGCGCAATCTTCTCGCCTACTACGGAACCCATGGAGCCACCAATAAAGTTGAAATCCATACAGGCAATGACCACATCTTTGCCTTCCATCTTGCCGTGTCCGCAACGGATAGCATCTTTTAGACCGGTTTTGGCTTGGCTATCGGCCAAACGAACGGGATAGGGTTTTGTATCGGCAAAGGTAAGTGGATCACCAGAGCTGAGGTTTTCGAAAAGCTCTGTGAAACGATTGTCATCGAATAAAATGGAAAAATATGCCGCTGATCCGATTCGGATATGATAGTCGCAATATTGGCAAACGTACTTGTTTTCAATCTGTTCGCTGTTCAATAGGGGCTTCTTACAGTTCGGACATTTGTTCCACATGCCGTCAGGAGCTTCCTTTTTATTTTCGGTTGCAGTACTGATCCCTGCCTTGTTTCTTTTAAACCAACTCATAAGTTCTCGATAATTCGGACTACAAATAAACGAAAAATATCCTAAAAAAAGGGATCAAGCAGAATTCTTGGGGGCGACAAAGGGTTCTTGACCAGCAATAAGGGATCCTTTACCAACAGTAAAGGCGGTATCCCTTAAAGTGTGTAAACAGGTTTTTAGTAATCTTGTAGGTTAAAGATGGTAGCTTTCTCTCTTGAGCTGCCTAAGATTGCGCGCGAACACCTAACAAATAAACTGTAAGAGCTATCTATTCTGTTAAACATGCTAGGACTTCGAGCAAAACACCTAGAACTTCTTTTCTAAAGTCTAGCTGTTTCTTCGCAAGTGCTAGCTTTTTTTTGCTAAATGCTAGCATGTAGGTCGTAACACCTAGCATGTCTTCCAGAAAGTCTAGCACTTCTTTTGGACATGCTAGCACTTTTGTCAAAACATCTAGCACTTTTGTCGAAACATCTAGCACTTCGATAAAAACATCTAGCATTTCTGTTAAAAGTGCTAGACTTTTTTCAAACGAACAAGATTGCCATTTATCGGCCTTTAAACCTATTTAAATGCATGATTTAAGCTAAAAAGTAGGAAAAATGAGCCAAGCATTTTTTTTGAGGTTTGTAGCATTTTGGCTCGATTATCCTAGTTTTACTAGCCGCAATCTTGTAGCTTTGCACCCCAAAAAATCCAAAGAGTGTATTACAAACATACGGACGAATATAGTTGTTCGAATAAAATCTTTCCAATGAGGTTCAATCTGTTTCCGGTATGCTCCCAAAATCGAATGTTTTGTGTTTGCTAAATGCAGCGGCAACCTATAGTTACGGATGGGAAATACAGCAAGGAAAAAGTATTCTTCCTTTCAGTTGCACAAAGAGAGCCGGAAAAAAATGTGGAGCAATAACAGTTGAAAATATCCTTTTGAAATTTCTCTTACAGGATGTAAAGAAATAAAAAAGGGCAAGCTACTCCTATCGCACCGCTCAACCAAATACCCTTGCTTTGTTCCCAACCTGGGGGAGTCATTGGGAGCTGGTCGTAAGAGACTTGCCCGCCACAAAAGTAGGAAAAAAAAGGACTTATCGAAAATTTTTTCTCGATAAGCCGCTAGGCTGTTGATATTCAGTGTGGAAAAATCACATCTTCTCCTTGAGGTATTCTCCTTTTAGCGCGAAAAAGCCGAAAATGGCTAAGCCTATACTGATGATGGGTGTAAGGATAAACAAAATGATGATGCCAAACACGAGGTCTTCCTGCTGGCCGGTTTGTAACTTCGGAAGTCCAAATTGAACGATACAGAAGTAGGCGGTAAGGATGGCGAGCACGATCCATACCGCACCTAATATTCTTTTGAGGTTTTCCATGATTAAGATTCCATTTTGTTAGCAGTCATTGTTTTAGATATATAGATGGCGCCTATTACAAAGCATACCGAAGCGACGCCAATAGGATACCAAAGTCCGGAAAGATAGAAGTCGGATTGTCCTCGAGCATGTGCGTTACTTGCAAGATAGGTCGATACTGCAGGTAATAGACCCCCGAAAATTCCATTTCCAATGTGGTAGGGTAGAGACATGGATGTATATCTGATCTTAACGGGGAATATCTCGACCAGAAATGCAGCTATCGGCCCATACACTAGTGTAATATAGATGATCTGAATAAAGATCAATGCAACCAATAAAGCATAGTTTTTTCCCTGTAGATGTACTGTTGTCTTACTGCTCTCTTGCGGCATACCATTTTTAAGAATGGGATTGCCGACATCTGAAAGCAAAGTCGTTACCACTTGCGTGACTTGTGTGCCATCGGTATAGGTTTTAGTCGTCGTGGTAATGCGCTTATGCTCCTCTTGTTGCTGAGCGGGATGAGTGTCGATGCTGCGGAGATCTTCCCGCTCTATTTTGGTCTGGGTGTTCGTCAATTGATACATAGCCTCATAAATAGGACGATAAGTGCACACAGCAAGTAACATACCGGCCAACATCACCCACTTGCGTCCAAGCTGATCGCTGAGTTTTCCAAAAACCACGAAGAAGGGCGTGCCGAGTAAGAGTGCGATGCCTAATATCAGGTCGGCCTGGTCGGTGTCTACAAACATTACTGTTTTCATGAAGCTCATCGAATAAAACTGACCCGTATACCATACCACGCCCTGTCCCATGGCGGCGCCAAATAGTGCGAGAAGAACAAATTTTAGATTATAGACATTGCCAAAACTTTCCTTAAGCGGATTTTTGGCTGTTTTTCCTTCTGATTTGGCTTTTTTAAATTCGGGAGATTCATCCATGTTCTTGCGGATGAGGTAGGAAACATATACCATAAAAATCGATAGGACGAAAGGTACACGCCATCCCCAGGTGTCAAATTGTTCTTCGGTCAATAGCAAGCGCGTCAGTAGAATAACGACGAGCGAAATAAAGAGGCCGAAGGTAGCGGTAGTCTGTATCCAAGACGTCCAATAGCCACGCTGTCCTTCTGGACTATGCTCGGCGACATAGGTGGCAGCACCACCGTATTCGCCGCCCAATGCGAGCCCTTGCAGGAGACGAAGCAACAATACGATGAGTGGCGCAAAGAAACCTATACTTTCATAGCTCGGCGTGCAGCCAATGAGAAACGTAGCGCCACCCATCAACATCAGCGTGACCATGAAGGTATATTTCCGGCCTATAAGGTCGCCCAGTCGTCCAAAGAAAAGGGCACCAAATGGACGTACTACAAAGCCTGCGGCGAATGTAGCTAGCGTCGACAGAAATGCCGCTGTGGGATTGTCCGCTGGAAAGAATTTAGTCGATAGCACAATGGAAAGACTTCCAAAAATGAAGAAATCGTACCACTCGATCAAAGTCCCTAAGGAGGATGCTCCGATAACTTTCCACAACGTTTTGTTTTTGTTTTGCATGGGGTGTTTAGGTTTATAGATTGAGGTTATAAAAGTTTATACATTTTGCCGGGCAGCGCAATGATCCGGTTGTTCATTTCCATTTCCAGCAGAACCATTGCAAGCTTACTCGTTGGCCAGGCGAGTTGCTGTGCCAAGTCGTCTATGTAATAAGGTTGTCTTTCTTGAATCAGGCGATATATCATTTCCTGATCTGCGGACATGGCTGCAGGGATGAGCTGCAATTGTATCGTGCGCTCCTTCTTCCGACTATCTTCCCATCCCATAAGGTAAAATAGATCCTGCGTATTTCGGATAAGATGTGCCCGATTGGTTTTGATCAGGTAGTTGCATCCGGCCGAGTACTCTTGATCTATTCTTCCGGGGAAAGCACACACATCGCGATGGTAACTATTGGCTATTTCTGCCGTAATCAATGCACCACCTTTTCGGGCGGCTTCCACCACGATAGTAACATCGGCTAGACCTGCGATGATGCGGTTGCGTGAAGGGAAGTTGTTTCGCTCTGGCGTGGTTCCCGACGGAAACTCCGTGAGTAGTCCCCCTTGTTCCAACATACGGGATGCTATTTCTCGATGTGCTGCGGGGTAGATCATATCTAAGCCGTGGCCGAGAACCGCAACGGTGGAAACATGCTGCTTTAGGGATTGCCGATGAGCGTGCACATCGATGCCGTAGGCCAAACCGCTTACTACCTGTATGCCTTGGTCTTGAAAGCCGCTTACCAGATCCTCGCACAATTGCTTGCCATAGGATGTGGCGTTTCTCGTTCCCACGATGCTTACGCAACGCTTCGGGTTTAGATTGGCCGCACCTTTGTAATACAACAACATAGGAGCATCTTCGCAATGCAATAAGCGTTTGGGGTAATTATCGTCTTCGATCCAAAGCATGTCTATGCCATGCTTTTCAACAAAACCAAGCTCTTTCTCGGCTTCCAAAAGGTGATTTTTAGATAGGATGGCCTCTACCGTTGCTTGTCCAATAGATGGGATCTGCAGCAGCTCTCTTTTTTTTGAGTTGAAAATAGCATCCACCGATCCGCAGTACGCCAGTAAGTTACGGGCAGTTTTCGGACCAACACCTTTGATCTTGGTGAGTGCTATTTGTTGCAGCTTGTTCATAATTGGAATCCTAAAAATAAGAATTTTGTTTAAAAGTCCTACCTTTGGTTAAAAATTAATATATGAAACTAGAAGGAGCACAAGAACCATTTGATATCGAGATCGGCGAAGTCGTCTACGCAGTATTTCCTGAAGAAGACGGTACCTATCTCATCTTCAAAGATGGACAGGAATATGTGAAAATTATGAAGGATACGGAGACGACTTGGCTCAAATTGAATCCAGAAACAGAGCTCCCTATGTTTGGGATGGATGAAGAGGTCAATCTTCTCGGAGAGGAAATAAATACTTTTCTAGGGGGCACCGATAAAGAAGATATTACCTAAATCAGCGTGAGCTGGCTAGCTACCGTATAGCGAGTTAAAATCAGTTAAACTTAACCCGCTGTCGGATTCCTTTTTTATATTTATGCTATGCCGCGTAACCAAATAAATATAGTGCTGACAACAGTTTGCTTGTCAATCGCTTATAGCGTTTCGCAACGGCCGCTTATCTTACACGCAGAACCTCTGTTGCGTGATACTATAAATAACGACAGCATAACCCGCGATACCTTGGCGATTGAGGAAGTTGTAGTTAATAAAAGGAGCGATGCTTTGGCCAATTTTGAAGCTAAGAAGGCCTACCATAAAGAAATATACTCTTTGGGGGATGATAACAACATGATCATGTTCGGCCTCGGTATAGGGGTCAATATCCAAAAAGTATACAACCATTTTAGTCGCAGAGGAAAAGGTTCTCGACGATTGCAACGTCAATTTGAGCGTGAATATGAGGAGGATCTCGTTAACGAAATTTGGGATCCTTTGATTGCTGAATATACCACATTGCAGGGGGATTCCCTTGCAAAATTCAATCTTTACAGTAAACCTACACTAGATTTTTTAGCGCAATGTTCCTACTACGAGCGTGTGGCTTATGTGCTAGAGCAATTGAAAAACTATCGGGATTCAGCTGCTATCATACATGAGCGATTTGACCTTTCATATCCGACGCATACAACGCCGCATTCCTCTTTAAAGGAGGAATAAAGATACCGTTCTGGATTACATCGGGACGTATACGACATATTTCGTGTCAAAAAAATCCTCTTTAAAGTAGCTGGATAATGGGTGCAGCTCGGCCTTTAACTTGGCCTCTTTTATCTCTTCTTTCAGGTCGCCTCCTTTTAGGTAAAGAATACCATTCGGAATACCATTTTTATCTTTGCGCTCGAATTTGTTGCGTATCCAAGGGGTGAAGTCGGCCAATCGAGTCACCGCACGAGAAACAACGAAGTCATATTTATAGTCCAGTTGTTCGGCTCGGATGTGGTCTGCCTCAACATTTGTAAGACCCAAAGCCGCAGCAACCTCGCGTACAACCTTTATCTTTTTACCTATGGAATCGACCAAATGAAACTGAACTTCAGGAAAAAGAATAGCAAGCGGAATACCGGGAAAGCCTCCTCCCGTTCCCACATCTAGTATGCGCGTGCCCGGCGTAAATTCGGTTACGAACTTAGCAATCCCTAGCGAGTGTAGCACATGATGCAGGTACAGGCTTTCTATATCTTTTCGGGACACGACGTTTATCTGATCGTTCCAAAAAGGATAGACCTCTGCGAGTTGTGCAAACTGTGCTTTCTGTTGTTCAGATAGTTTTGGGAAATAGCTATAGATGATGTCGACAGTTGGGTTCATAGGTAATTGTTTATGGTAACGTTCTTATGCTTTGTACACCGTTTGACTAGGGTAAATGGACTATTTCCAAGATCCCTGTTTGGCGTTGCGGTTGAAAGCTCCGTTAATACAGATGTAAAAATAATAAAATACGTCAAGGAATGGGAGCCACCAAAGCAGTCCGCGCACCTCTAGTTTGTTATAAATGTTGTTAAAAATCAATAGCTGGCTGAATAAACGTATCAGGTAGGCCGCAAGCGGAATAAACCAAAGGGATGGATATAACGCAATACACAGGCCTAAAACTAGATAAAATAACATAGCCGAAACGAGCTGCACTGCCAGCATACGTTTATGTTCAGGTTTATACAAAACTGATGCACCCGAATGTCTTGCCTTTTGCTTGTAATAACTTTTCCAGCTTGATTTCGGTACCGATGCAACCTGCGCGTCAGGATGCAGGACAATCTGCACATTGCCAGCTGTAGCGTTGTGATTCACGAAGAGGTCATCGTCTCCGGATTTGATATGCATATGTTTGTTAAAACCCTTGCCTTTAAAGAATAGACTCCTCGTGTAGGCTAGGTTGCGTCCTACGCCCATGTATGCATTGCCGCGAAGGGCATAGGATAGATAGCTCATTGCCGTATGTGCCGTCTCAAAACGAATCAGTTTGTTTAGAAAACCGGCCTCCTTGAAATAGGGCGAATAACCTAGAATAATTTCTTTCCCCGGTGTAAATGCGCCGGCTACTTCCGCCAGCCAGTTTTTACTCTGCGGCTGACAATCGGCATCGGTAAATACCAAGTGTTCATGCTTGGCAGCTTTAATACCCATGGTAACCGCAAACTTCTTCGTGTTTTTTAAACGAATGTAGTCCTTTATCTCGACGATTTTGATCTTGCCCGGATAGCTTTTAGCGAAGTCTTTCAAGATCCAAGGGGTGTCATCATCGGAACAATCGTCCACGACCACCACTTCAAAATCGGCATAATCTTGGGTCAGAACCTGCGGCAGAAAAGCCTTTAGGTTTTCTTGCTCATTGTGCGCGCAGATAATCACGCTCAAGGCCGGCTTACTTGCACTCTCCTGAAACGAATCGACTTTATAGGCCGCTAGTTTTCCATAAACAGCATAGATATAATAGAGCTGAATAATCAACAAGAGTGCTAATATTCCGAATGGAATATAAAGCAAGAAGGGTATGAGGTATTCGAATTGTAGCATACAGAACAGCAAAGATAAGGTCTTCTTATAAGATACAACGGAGAAATAGTTAAGTTTTATTAAGATTTTGTACGGCACTCGTTTCCTGCCAATTTTTATCCTATTTTTGCAGAGATTTTATCACAGGGTAAGAGGGAAAAAAGCATATGAAATTTACGCTTCAGGCAGAAGATAAGGGATCTCGGGCACGCGCAGGTTTGTTAGAGACGGCACACGGGAATATTCAGACACCGATTTTTATGCCAGTCGGCACAGCCGGGACGGTAAAGGCCGTTCATCAGCATGAATTGGTGCAGGATATTCAGGCGCAGATTATCTTGGGCAATACCTATCATTTGTATCTTCGCCCGGGGCTCGATGTTTTGCATAAAGTAGGTGGCTTGCATAAATTCAACAACTGGAAGGGTCCCATTCTTACCGATTCGGGAGGCTATCAGGTGTATTCGTTGACGGAGGTACGGAAGATTCGTGAAGAAGGTGTAACCTTTCGTTCACACATTGACGGATCAAAACACCTGTTTACCCCAGAGAATGTGATGGATACGCAGCGGGTGATTGGAGCCGATATTATTATGGCTTTCGACGAATGTACGCCCTATCCTTGCGAATACAGCTACGCTAGAAAGTCTTTGGATATGACGCATCGTTGGTTAAAACGTTGTGTCGATCGTTTTGATAGTACAGCGCCGCTATATGGCTATGAGCAGACATTGTTTCCTATTGTACAAGGCTCCGTATATAAAGATCTTCGTGAAAAATCCGCCGAAGTGATCGCTTCCTTCAATCGGGATGGTAATGCGATAGGTGGACTGTCTGTGGGCGAGCCTGCGGAGGAAATGTACGCGATGACCGAGGTGGTGACAAATATTTTGCCGAAGGATAAACCGCGTTATCTTATGGGGGTTGGTACACCAATCAATCTTCTGGAGAATATAGCGCTGGGCATTGACATGTTTGATTGTGTTATGCCTACACGAAATGCGCGCAATGGTATGTTGTTTACCCAGCAGGGGATCATCAATATTAAGAATGAAAAATGGAAAGATGATTTTTCGCCTATTGAAGCGGAAAGTGATCTTCTGGTAGATCAGGTCCATACGAAGGCCTATCTCCGACATTTGATTCGTTCGCAAGAGATCTTGGGAGCACAGATTGCCTCGTTGCACAACTTGCATTTTTACCTTTGGTTGGTCAATCAAGCACGCGAGAAGATTATTGATGGATCGTTTTATGACTGGAAGGAAAAGATGGTCAAAGTGTTGGGACAACGCTTGTAGTTGGTCTTGCGTACTCATGCTGGTTCGAGCTAGCGGCAAACACCACATGTGCGCATCAGCTAAAGATAGCAGCGCCTTAACATTCTTTACTTTTTAATTTTTACTTTAAAAATGAACATTATAGATCGCTACATTATCAAAAAATACCTAAGCACCTTTGTGTTTACGGTGGGTATTTTTATTGTGGTGATCGTGGTCTTTGACGTTTCGGAAAAGTTAGATGATTTTTTGAAGAACAAGGCGCCCATGTCGAAGGTTTTCTTGGAGTATTACGCCTTGGGCAGTATTCCCTTCTTCCTAAATATGCTGACGCCGCTCATCAACTTTATTGCCGTGATATTCTTTACGTCAAAAATGGCCGATCAGACGGAAGTGGTACCCATCTTAAGCGGCGGGATGAGTTTCAACCGTTTCCTGCGGCCCTATATGATTTCAGCAGGGCTGATTTTTACCTTTACTTTGGTGTCCAATATCTGGATCATCCCATATACCAATAAAATCAAAGTCAATTTCGAAAATGTATATGTCAAGCCGCAGAAAGTGAGTGGATCGACGATGTCTACGCATATGCAGATCGACTCAAATACCTACGTTTATATCGATAACTTTGATACACGGCGTAACATAGGCTATAAGTTTTCTTTGGAGAAATTTAATGGCGACCAATTGACCGAGAAGTTGATAGCAGAGCGTATCACTTGGGACTCTGTTGCGACGAAGTGGAAGATCGAAGATTATACGGTGCGTACCATAGATGGATTACGCGAGAAAATGGATAAAGGAACGAGTCGTGACACTACGCTGGATATGTTGCCTCGGGATTTTGAAGTTTACGATAATGTGTTCACGGCGATGGATACCGATGAACTGAATGACCGTATTAGCAAGGAAGAGACGCGCGGAACAGGAATGATGACGGATTTATTGCTCGAGAAATATAAACGCTATATTGGTCCTTTTTCAGCATTTATCTTAACGCTGATGGGCGTGTCGCTCTCTTCAAAAAAGGTACGCGGCGGTATTGGCTTAAGCTTGGGGATAGGTATAGCCCTAAGTTTTACCTTCCTAGTGCTGGTACAGTTCTCCACCATGTTTTCGTTGAAGGGAGGGTTGCCTCCGCTGATTGCAATTCTAATTCCAAATATCATATTCCTCACCTTGGCCTTTTGGTTGAAGTACAAGGCTCCCAAGTAACATGAAACAATTTCCGATTAACAAGAACGTCCTTATCTTACATTTTACCGTATTGATTTGGGGATTTACGGGTATCCTAGGTGGGCTCATCTCTGTGTCGGCGCTACATTTGGTGTGGTATAGGGTGCTTATTGCTGCGCTTTCCTTATTTATCTACTTTATCTTGGTGGGTAAATCGGTACAGGTTACAAAGGAGCGTTTGCTGCAATTTCTTGCAGTGGGTGGTGTAGTCGGCCTACATTGGGTGCTTTTTTTCCATGCCATAAAAATTTCCACGGTTTCGGTAACCTTGGTGACCTTATCGTCCGTCACTTTGTTTACATCCATACTCGAACCCATCATCAACAAGAAAAGGATATCCAAAGCTGACGTAGCAATCGGACTGGTTATCGTGTTTGGTATATACCTCATCTTTACGTTCGAATTTCAATATGTTTGGGGAATCGTATGTGGACTATCATGTGCGATTTGTGCTAGTATATTCTCCATATTAAATGCACGGATGGTAAAGCACACAAGTCCTACTATCATTACCTTTTATGAGATGCTGGGTGCATTTTTATGGATCTCGTTGATTATGCTGTTCACTGGGGATTTCAGTGAGAAAATGTGGTTACAGGGATCTGATTGGGCATACCTGCTGTTGTTGGGTGTGCTGTGTACGGCCATAGCCTACGTTTTAGGCGTTGCGGTGATGAAGGAGCTTAGCGCCTTTACCGTAGCCTTGACAACCAACATGGAGCCGGTTTACGGTATTATCTTAGCGGTGTTGATCTTTGGACATAAAGAAACCATGAGCGCGGGATTTTATGTGGGCGCGCTGATTGTATTGGGCGCAGTTTTCGTGTATCCTTACATTAAAACCTACATCGAAAATAAGGAGCGCCGTTTAATCAATCGTAAATTGCGTTAACCTGCCCAATTTTTTTCGACTGTATTCCTAATAATTTCTTTTTTTTTCGATCGATCAGCAGTGGATTGCTTACATTAGTGATGTGTAGCTAAAACGGATTAGTAAGAGGGTTGCCCTTTTCTATATGTCGTTTTATGGAGTCTGTACGGAACAAAGTGAACTAACATAAACCCCGAAGATGAAAAACAACGTAATGTGGAGTCTTGCGTGCTTGGCAGGACTGCTGTGGAACTCTAGCGCATTGGCGCAGAGCAAACCTATCCAACTCAAATGTGAACACCTCGTAAACCCCATTGGCATTGATAATGCAGAACCTCGTCTGATGTGGATGATGCAAGATGATCGACAAGGCGCTATACAAAGTGCCTACCAGATTTTAGTGCATACCGACTCCTTGGCCTTGCTGGAAAAAAGGGGTAATACCGTATGGGATTCCGGGAAGCAGTCTAAGCCGGATGCGTTGGTTACCTATGGTGGAAAATCCTTGTCGCCCGCTACGCGTTACTTTTGGCAAGTTGTTGTATGGGATAAAGACGGAAAGGCCAGCACCTCTGCGGTTGCCTCGTTTGAAACCGGATTGATGGGATCTGGCCGTTGGAAAGGTACTTGGATTAGCGATGGGCACGACATACAGCATAAAGCTGCACCTTATTTCCGAAAAGAATTTCAAGTTAAGAAGACCGTTAAGTATGCACGCGCGTACGTGGCGGCGGCAGGCTTGTTTGAATTATCTCTGAATGGACAGAAAGTTGGAGATCATCATTTGGATCCAATGTATACCCGTTTTGATCGACGGACTTTATATGTTGTACACGACGTGACTAGCCACTTGCAAGCTGGCGGCAATGCCATGGGGGTGGTTTTGGGTAATGGTTGGTACAACCATCAATCGATTGGCGTTTGGGATTTTCACCGCGCTCCTTGGCGTGCAAGGCCGGCATTTTGTTTAGAGTTACACGTGCATTATACGGACGGGACCGAAGAAGTTATTGTCTCTGAACGCGATTGGAAGACATCATCCGGACCGATTATCGCTAATAGTATCTACACGGGAGAACACTATGACGCTCGTTTAGAACAGGAGGGATGGGATAAACCTAATTTCGATGATTCTAAATGGCAGGGAATACGTTATCGTGCAGCTCCTTCAGCAAACATCGTTGCTCAACAGACTGTTCCTATTAGGCGTGTGCGAGCTTACAAGCCAATTTCTACAAAAAGGATTGATCCCCAAACCTATGTTTTTGATATGGGACAAAATATGTCGGGGATAAGCGAGTTTAAAGTGAATGGACCTGAGGGAACAGTGGTCAAGATCAAACATGGAGAACGCTTGTTGCCCGATGGACGTATAGACATGTCTAACATTGATGTGTACTATCGTGGAGACAAAGAGAAAGATCCTTTCCAAACGGATATTTTGATCCTGAGCGGTAAGAAAGAAGATGTCTTTATGCCAAAGTTTAATTACAAGGGCTTCCGTTATGTCGAAGTGAGCAGCTCGGTTCCTTTAGCGCTGGATGAGCGAAATATCACGAGCTATTTTACGCACAGTGATGTTGCTCCTGTTGGTACAGTAGAGACTTCCTCCAAGCTGGTCAATGATTTGTGGCGCGTAACCAATAACGCTTATCTATCAAATTTGATGGGCTATCCGACCGATTGTCCACAGCGCGAGAAGAACGGATGGACCGGAGATGGGCACTTGGCGATCGAGACTGCTTTCTATAATTTTGATGGTATCACGGTTTACGAAAAATGGTTGGCCGACCATCGGGATGAACAACAGCCTAACGGTGTGCTGCCTGATATTATCCCTACCGGTGGTTGGGGCTATGGTACAGCGAATGGACTAGATTGGACAAGTACAATCGCTATTATTCCATGGCAGGCTTATATGTTTTATGGGGATAGTCACCTGCTACGGGAGTGTTATGAAAATATCAAACGTTACGTGGATTACGTCGATCGTATCAGCCCAACAGGGTTGACCAGTTTTGGGCGTGGCGATTGGGTTCCTGTAAAAACAAATTCGAATTTGGAGCTTACTTCGTCGGTTTATTTTTATACCGACGCCCGTATATTGGCTGCGGCGGCGAAACTTTTTGGTTATACCGAAGATGCACAAAAGTATGAGTCGTTAAGCGGTAAGATCAAAGACGCTATCAATGCAAAATTCCTTAATCAGGAAACGGGCGTCTATGCCGATGGTTCACAAACCGAGTTAAGCGTCCCTTTATATTGGGGCGTCGTGCCCGATGCTATGCGTGCAAAGGTAGCCGAAAATCTAAACAAGCGTGTGGAAGCTACTAATTTTCATTTAGATGTGGGAGTCTTAGGGGCGAAAGCGTTGCTCAATGCGTTAAAGGACAATGGCTATGGAGAAACCGCCTACAAAGTCGCTGTTCAAGACACTTATCCTTCTTGGGGTTGGTGGGTTGTAAATGGAGCGACTACCTTGTTGGAAAATTGGGATCTACAGGCAGCACGCGATATTTCGGACAACCACATGATGTTTGGCGAAATTGGCGGTTGGTTTTTCAAATCTATCGGTGGAATTGTTCCAGACGAAACCGCGCCAGGCTTTAAACACGTGCAGCTACGACCGATCTTCCCAGCAGGATTGGAACATTCGTCGGTGACGCATACCTCGCCTTATGGAGAGATTAAATCCAGCTGGAAGAAAAGTAAGAAAACGATTGTATATGATGTCGTTATCCCTGCTAATGCTTCGGCCACATTCTATCCACCAAGCAATGTGCTGGAGACTGCGGCCGTTAAGTTGGAAGCAGGTAAGCATCAGTTGAAATTAAAAATTAAAAACTAAAAATTTAAAAAACGCGATCGCGAAAGTAAATCTGTGAAAAACAAAAAAAACCGGACCTAGTCCGGTTTCTCACTTTTTACTAAAGTATATGAAATTAAGCGTATGAGACAGCTTTATCTTTGCGCTCCAGTTCTGAGTATCCCATCAGGAACTCGTCTACTTTACGCGCACATTCACGACCTTCTGAGATCGCCCAAACCACTAGGGATTGTCCACGACGCATATCGCCAGCGACAAAAACTTTATCCGCAGATGCCTTGTAGTCCGTTTCGGAAGCATCTACATTTCCTCGTTCGTTCAATTTAACGCCCAGTTGCTGCAACAGTCCTTCATGTTGCGGGTGCAAAAAGCCCATGGCCAATGTAACCAATTCACAAGGTAATTCGCGCTCAGAGCCCTCTACCTCTTTGAATTTCGTAGGTCGTCCAAAGGCGTCCGTTTCCCATTCCAAATCAACGACTAAGGCAGCACGAACGTGACCTTTTTCGTCACCCAAGAATGCTTTTGTACTCACGCTCCAGTGGCGTTGACAACCTTCTTCATGAGAGGTCGTTGTTTTCAGTAGCATAGGGTATGTTGGCCAAGGCATCGCTACGGTTCGATCTTTAGGCGGCTGTGGCATCAATTCAAACTGTGTAACGCTATTTGCACCGTGACGGTTGGAAGTTCCGACACAGTCGGATCCCGTATCACCACCACCAATTACCAATACATTTTTTCCTGCAGCATGTATTTCCTCTACCTCAATAGGCGAGTTGCCCACACGTTTGTTTTGTTGTTTCAGGAACTCCATGGCATAGTGCACACCTTTTAATTCACGTCCTGGGATAGGAAGGTTACGCGGAATAGTGGAACCTCCAGCAAGCACAACAGCATCGTAAGCCAGTAACTCACTCGCAGGCACATTTACGCCGACTTCTGCATTGGTGCGAAATACGACACCCGATTGTTCCATGACCGCTACGCGACGATCGATGATAGACTTATCCAGTTTGAAATCTGGAATACCATAACGTAACAAACCGCCCACTTTATCATCACGTTCATAGAGAACGACATCATGGCCTGCCTTGTTCAATTGTGCTGCTGCTGCTAGCCCTGCGGGACCTCCGCCAATTACGGCCACACTTTTACCGGTCTTGATGAAGTTTTTGTTTGGCTTTACGAAGTTGTTCTTAAAAGCAATCTCAATGATGTGCTTTTCAATTTCTTCGATGGCTACGGGCGATTTGTTGATACCCAACACACAGGCGGCTTCGCATGGCGCAGGACATATCCTTCCGGTAAACTCCGGGAAGTTGTTTGTCGATACTAATATATTGTAGGCCTCTTCCCAGCGCCCGTCATAAACCGCATCGTTGAATTCGGGAATCACATTCCCCAGTGGGCATCCCGAGTGGCAAAAAGGGATGCCGCAATTCATACAGCGCGCGGCTTGATTATTTAACTGATCATCGGAATAGCTGTGTACAAATTCCTGATAATTTTGTTTTCTGCTTTCTACAGTGTCTTTCTGAGGAAGCGTTCTTTCATATTCTAAAAATCCTGTTGGTTTGCCCATTTCTGTTTCCTCCGCTATATTAAGCTTCCACTAATTTTTTACGTAATACATTTTTGTACTCTCTAGGGAATACTTTGATAAATCTACTCTTTTCATTTGCCCAATCTTGCAAGATGAAGTTGGCGCGCTCACTGTTCGTCAGGTTGATATGACGTTTCAATAGCGCGATGATCGCAGTTTCATCTTCCGTATCCAGTGGGTCAAGATCGACCATCTCTTGGTTACAGTTGTCGCGGAAAGTGCCAGAAATATCGTATATCCAAGCAATACCGCCGCTCATCCCTGCCGCGAAGTTTCGGCCTGTAGGGCCTAAAATCAAGGCTCTTCCTCCTGTCATGTACTCGCAACCGTGGTCGCCTATACCTTCTACTACAGCTGTAGCTCCGGAATTTCGAACGGCGAAGCGTTCACCAGCCATACCGTTGATGAAGAGATGACCCGAAGTAGCTCCATACAAAGCCACGTTACCAATAATGATGTTGTCGTGTGCTGTCAATGGACTGTCGCTCGTAGGGTAGATCGCCAATTGTGCACCAGAAAGTCCTTTTCCTACGTAGTCATTAGCTTCGCCTTCCAGTTCGAAAGAAAGACCTTTTGCGCCGAAGGCACCAAAGGACTGTCCCGCAGACCCTTCAAATTTGAAGTTAATCGTGTTGTCCGGTAAACCATCAGCACCGTATATTTTGGATATCTCGTTGGATAGCATGGTGCCGATCGTACGGTCTGTATTTTTTACCTTAAACGTACCAAAGGCAGGCGTCTTCGTGTCAAGTGCCGACTTGGCTTGTTTCAATAAGCCCCAATCGAGGATCATGCTCATGCCGTGATCTTGCTCTTGGGTATTATACAAGCTTTCAGATGGTTCGTTACGCGCCACATAAAGCACTTTGGAGAAGTCGATTTTTGAAGCTTTCCAATGGTCAATATTTTCGCGTTTTTTAAGGAACTGCGCACGTCCCACCATTTCGTTGATGGTGCGGAAGCCCAGTTGTGCCATAATTTCGCGGATCTCTTCTGCCAAGAAACGGAAAAGGTTCACGATATCTTCCGGTTTACCCGAGAATAATTTTTGCAATTCTGGATCTTGTGTAGCAACACCTACAGGGCACGTGTTTAGGTGGCATTTACGCATCATGATACATCCGCCGGCAACCAACGCTGCGGTAGCCACACCCCATTCTTCTGCACCCAATAAAGTAGCAATGACAATATCGCGGCCGGTTTTCATCTGTCCGTCTGCCTGCAGCACAACACGGCTACGCAGTTTGTTTTGTACCAGTGTTTGGTGAGCTTCGGCCAAGCCTAATTCCCACGGTAAACCTGCATGCTTGATGGAACTGATAGGTGATGCTCCGGTGCCGCCGTCGTAACCAGCAATTAAGATCACATCGGCATGTGCTTTGGCAACACCGGCTGCGATAGTACCTACACCTGCTTTGGAAACTAATTTTACGTTGATACGCGCGGCACGATTTGCATTCTTCAAGTCGAAGATAAGCTGCGCTAAATCTTCGATAGAATAGATGTCGTGGTGCGGTGGTGGCGATATTAAGCCCACGCCCGGTGTTGCGTGGCGCAAACGTGCGATAAAATCATTTACCTTGTGACCTGGAAGTTGCCCGCCTTCACCCGGTTTTGCACCTTGCGCCATTTTGATCTGAATCTCGTCGGCTTCGGTAAGGTAGTGCGAAGTTACGCCAAAACGTGCCGATGCAACCTGTTTTATCGCTGAACGCATCGAATCACCGTTTGCCAAGCGCTCGAAACGCGCCGGATCTTCTCCTCCTTCACCTGTATTGCTCTTCGCGCCGATTCGGTTCATCGCGATTGCTAGGGTGCTGTGTGCTTCTGTAGAGATGGAGCCCATAGACATTGCACCTGTGGCGAAGCGCTTCATAATGTTTTCGATCGGTTCTACCTCATCGATGGATACCGGAGTTCTATGTTTTGCAAAATCCAATAAACCACGTAACGTAAACATACGCTCTTTTTGGTTGTTGATAATGGATGCATATTGTTTATAGGAGTTGTAGTCGGTTGTACGGCATGCCTTCTGTAAAAGATGCACGGTTTCTGGGCTCCAAAGGTGTCCCTCGCCACGGCGCTTCCATTGGTACAAACCACCTTCTGGTAACAGTTTTTTCTCGACGCGCGACTCGCCAAAAGCTCTCCAGTGTTTGGAAAGGGATTCTTTTGCGATATCGTCGAGCTTTAATCCGCCTATGCGGGATACCGAACCACAGAAGTAATCGTCTACGACAGATTTGTCGATACCCAATACTTCGAAGATCTGTGCTCCGTGGTAAGATTGCAAGGTCGAAATACCCATCTTGGAGAAGATTTTCAATAGACCCGCACAGATGGCTTTCACATAGTTTTTCTTTAAATCGTCCCAAACCAAATCTGTTTCGATCTGTCCAAGCTCCTTCATCGTACGGATAGAAGCTAAGGCCATATACGGATTGATGGCTGTAGCACCGAAAGCTAAAAGACAAGCAAAGTGATGTACTTCCCATACATCGCCAGCTTCGACCACAAGGCCTACCGCTCCGCGGTTGCCTGTTTTTATAAGGTGATGATGTACGGCGGATACCGCAAGAATGGATGGGATTGCCGCATGTTGCGAGTCGATAGCGCGATCGGAGAGGATGATTACCTCGAAGCCGTCACGTACCGCATCATCCGCATAACGACATAGTCTTTCTAAACCTGCTTCTAAAGACCCGGCTTTGCCATCGGCTTGGAAATAAAGCTGTAGTGTTTTTGCTTGGAAAATACCTGTATCAATGGAACGTAGTTTCTCCAATTCGCTCGATGTCAAAATCGGATGCTCCAACGTTACGCAGTGACAGAATTTTTTATCCTCGATTAGAATGTTTCCCGCGTTACCAATGAAGGTCGCCAAACTCATCACTAAACGCTCCCGGATGGGGTCGATTGGCGGGTTGGTTACCTGTGCGAAAAACTGCTTAAAGTAGCTGGAAAGGTGCTGCGGTTGATCGGATAGGATGGCCAACGGCACATCCGTCCCCATAGAACCAATCGGCTCGTAGCCGGTCAAGGCCATTGGGGTTAATATTGTTTCTAAGTCTTCACGCGAATAACCGAAGGCCTGTTGGTATTTGAATACCGATTCTTTTTTGAGGTAGGTATAGGTCACACGTGGCTCCTCCAACTCATCCATGCGGATTTTGTAGTTGTCTAACCACTCGCTGTAGGGTTGCTGACGAATCAATTCGCCTTTCACTTCTTCGTCCGAACGGATCTCGCCTTTCTCCATATCCACCACGAAAATCTTGCCCGGCTGCTGGCGTCCTTTTTTGATGATAAGGCTTTCCGGGATAGGTAAAGCACCGGCTTCAGATGCTACGATAACACGGTCGTCGGAGGTGATTGCAAAACGCAATGGACGCAATCCGTTGCGGTCCAAAGTAGCTCCAATAGTTTTTCCATCCGTGAAACATAGTGCAGCAGGACCGTCCCATGGCTCCATTAAAGTTGCATGGTATTCATAAAAAGCTCTTTTTAACGGATCCATTTGTGTGTTGCCATCCCATGCTTCAGGCACAAGCATCAACATTACATGTGGAAGACTTCTACCACTATGCAACAGTAGCTCGACAACGTTATCTAAACATGCGGAGTCAGATTGTCCGCGGTCCACTACAGGTAAAAGGATCTGCATTTCTTCCTCGCTGAAGTAAGGCGAAGAAAGCGCACGAGCACCTGCATAAAACCAGTTTAGATTACCGGTAAGGGTGTTAATCTCACCATTATGTGCAATATTGCGGAATGGTTGTGCCAATGACCAAGAAGGAAACGTATTTGTAGAGAACCTCGAGTGTACTAAGCCAAATGCGGATACCACACGAGGATCTTTCAAGTCATCATAGTAGGTACCTACTTGGTAGGTTGTCAATTGACCTTTGTATATAATGGTTTTACAAGAAAGCGATGCAATATATAATGGCAACGGATACTCTTGATGTTGTTTAACAAGTTGAATGATAAAACGTCTTAGGACGAAAAGTTTGCGTTCAAAGTCCTCGGTGGTGGAGACGCCATCAGGACGGGAAACAAAAAACTGAACGATTTCTGGCTCGGCACTCAAGGCGGTAGGTCCAATGCCTTCGCGGCTTACAGGAACATCGCGAAAGCCTAAGAACTTCATGCCTCGGCTCGCAGTAGCTTCAATGATCGCCTCGCGACAGATGCTGTTGAGCTCTTCTTCCTTCGGTAAAAATACCATCCCTGTGCCGTAATATCCTGGCTCCTCCAGTTGGATACCGATATTAATACACTCCTCCCATAAAAACTCATGCGGCAACTGGATCATTATACCAGCACCATCACCACTCTCAGGATCACAGCCACAAGCACCTCTATGCTCCATGTTTTCTAACATGGTTAATGCATCTTTGACCTGCTGGTGCGACTTTTGACCTTTGATGTGCGCTACAAAACCTACTCCACAGGCATCGTGCTCAAAGTCGGGGTTATACAGCCCTTGTTCTGGTAATCTTTCGTTTATCATTTTCTCCTCAAAATATTAGGTTGCTAATATATGAATAAAAAAGTTATTTTGTTACTGATTTTATAAAAAAAATAGATCGTTGTTGGTTTATTTCTAAATAACAGGCTTTTTTTTGTTGATATTGTATTCTTGTTTGAAATCTTTCTAAGCAAGGAAACATCGTTCTGTAACAAGCTGTGATAAACGAATAATTTTTATTGAGCTAAGGTTTGGTAGTTTAGACATGTTAAAAGCCTGATAATGCCACGTATATAACACAAAAAGGATCCTCAATGAATCCTTTTTGTGTTCTTATTGATTGTTTGATGTTCTCGATTATTCAAAAGCGCGATCTTCCAAATGTTTCGGAAGTGCCATAAAGTCAATACCTTTTGACCACCATTCCGGCGCCTCTTTACCTTTGAGGTAATGGTCAAAGTACTCCATCATGCGCACAGCATAATCCTTTTGGTTTACTTCTTTGGCTAGGCCGTGGTTTTCGCCGTTGTAGGTCAACATGACTACCGGTTTGTTGAGACGGCGCAGACCATTGAAATACTCAATTCCTTGTGTGTAGTCTACCGCGCCATCCTTATCGTTGTGCATAATGATCAACGGTGTTTGCACGTTTTTGATATGGAAAATAGGCGAGTTGCGCGCATAGGCATCCCAGTTGTCCCAGTATCCCGTTGTTAGGCGTCCTTGGCTCGACTCAAATATACTTTGGTTTGACGAGCCCGAGTTCCAGTAGATCAGGGAATACATGGAAATCATATTGGTTAATGGCGCACCAGCAACCGCAGCCTTAAAGATATTCGTTTGGGTGATCAGGAACGACGTTTGGTAACCGCCCCAAGAGTGGCCATGAATGGCGACATTCTTTTCGTCGACAATACCTGTTGCCACTGCAGCCTTTACAGCCGGCACCACACAAGCCACTGTAGACATACCGGGATCGTTTAGCTTGTACTTGATGTCGGGCATCAGCACGGCGTAACCATTGCTGGTGTACATGGCGCGGTTAAAGCCGCCACCGGGGTAGGCTGGGAGCGAATAGCTGTTCTTGCCGTTCGTCAGGCGCTCGTAGATGTACGTGATGGTCGGGTAGGTTTGTCCCTCGACATAGTTAGCCGGTAAATATAGAACCGCTTGTAAAGTGTCGCCATGATCGCTGATATAAGAAATCAGTTTACTGCCCGCAGAAAGTAGCTGTTTGGCACTGTCTGCAACGAGCTTGACCGGCGATGTTAACATCTTGTCGGTAGACATGTAAAGCTCGGGCGAAACGGTAGGCGTTTGGCGGCTATAAAAGAAAGATGATGCATGTTTTACCTTGTTTAACGGACTAATGTAGGCGTCCTCTAAGGTCAGGATCTGCATCTTATCGCTTTTTGCCGGTAGCAAAGCAATACCTGTTTGCTTGTTGTTATCATCGATTATGCCAAAATATTGGTCTTTCGACAGGTCGATATCTTCATCGTCGGGGTAAATGTTGTTGTACGATGTGGCCAGCAGTTTTTTACTTTTCCAATTATCGGTTAATTGTTTATGTGATTTTCCATCAAAAGATACCTTCCAGAGATCGTAGTTGTCTTTCAATAGCACAAAGCGGCCATCATGCGTCCAGCCGTAGGTGCCTGTCGCTGGTTTGGAAACATTGTGGTCGTCAGTAACGCTGATAAACGATGTCGGGATGTTTTTGGTAATATTGGTCTTTGTTAATGTCTTCACATCCAACACATAATAATCGCCGTCATTGTAATACAACAAATGGGTTGAATTGGGAGAAAAGCTACTGCTGAAGCTGGCGTTGAGGTATAGTTTCTCGATGGCAGGCTTACGTTCGCCAGAGGCGATATCGACAATGTAAACATCAGCAAAGCGCTGTCCATCCAAGTTGGAAGTAAATTCGTAAGGAGAGAAATCCAGGCCATAACCAATTTTTTGGTTTGGAGCTAAGCTGATGGAGCGGAGGTTGCTATCGGCAAGGGATACGAATTTGTTCGAGTTTACCTCCCAAACGCTCATGATGTTAAATCTCTTGTCCCGCTCCAATTGCGTGCGCTGCGATGACTGCAGACGTTTATCTTGCCAGTTCCAAATCGTCATGTCGGGCTTCTCTAAGTCCTTTTTATTCGTTGCAGGCTTTTGTGGAGCTTTAGCAGCCAACTTAACCGTTGTAGAATCGGTGATGCGCTGCGCGCTGTCGGCCAAGCTTGCTGTCTTCACCTTTTGCGCAAGGCTATCCACCTTCGCGTCCTGTGTCTTTTCTGGCTCCACCTTCGTCTTTTCGATTTTGGCAATGCCAAAGAAGATACGGCTAAGATCCTTGCTCCAATAAGGTATACTATTCTCGCTGATGCCATATCCGGCGGTGATCTGCTGTTCCTGTAGACCGGTGTAGCTGTAGACTTCGGGCGTCTTCGCAAGCACGTTTTTTACGCCAATCAAGCTGTATACTGCTGTCTTGTAAGCTTTATCTTTTTTAGATTTCAATAAGGAGAATGCAGTCCCTTCTTTGTTCCAATTGATCTTGGAGAAGGTTGCAGCGTCGTTTTGTAGCAGTGTCGTCAATCCGCTTGCTAAGTTGAGGAGGAATACACCATTCCCGTTTTGGCCGGCAGCATCCACGCTATAGGCGAGTAAGGTGCCGCTTTTATTAAAGGCATAATCGTGTACACTCCCAATATTGAATTTCTGTTTATTTTCTAGGTTGTAAAGTAAAAGGTCGCTTCCTCTTCCCGTCGTGTCATTCTTTGCTGTGGGCACGATCGATTCAAAACGCAAGGCAATCCAGCCGCCATGCTCATTGGCAAAATCAAACTTTTGTACGTTTTCGAAGATGGTGGACGCCGTGTCCTTCAATGCAATCAGCTGCAGTTTTCTGCGACTTGGCTTTTTCGCTTTCTGGTTACCTTTTATCGTTTTGTAATCTGCCGATTTATAAAAAGCGAGGTAGCTGCTGTGTTCATTAAATACGATCGGACTGTTCTGTCCGCCAATAGGATATTGATATATTTGGCTATTGGTTGTGCTTTTTAGGTTTAAGGTCAGGTCGCCCTGCGTAGGCCCGGAGATATAAGCCAGCCATTTACTATCAGGGCTCGGCGTAGCATCGTTCGTGCGGTTGTATCGCCAGTCGGGGATATCCTGCCAAGTTAATGGCGTAGGCTTCTCTTGGGCCTTCGGTGTGAGCCAGGCAAACTGGCTGATGACCAGCGCAAGCAAGTAATATTTCATAGATGTTGTAAGTTAATGATCAGAGCTAATTTATTGTTTTTATTTGGGATTTGATGGTTTTGGCCGATTGAAATAGTTGTACTTGGTTAAAAAAAATTAGGTGTCAAGCGTATTTCGTGTAGTATGTTTGCTGTTTTTTCGTACGGAGGTTACGGAAATTGGGAATTCCTGTAGAAACTAAAATAAATTTTATAGCTTTATTCATCATATCTAACTTTTAAGGCCAAATGATCATTACTTCTATAGCTATCTATCGATTGAGCATTCCCATGGAACCTTTTGCTATCGCTACGGGTATTATGGACTATGCACAAAATACATTTATTCGTATCCATACGGACACCGGTCTCTACGGTGTAGGTGAATGTTCTGCTTTCCCGATGATTGTTGGTGAAACGCAGGACACCTGCCTAGTGCTGGCGCGCGAGTTTGCACGCCTTTGGAAGGGTAAAAATCCATTGGCGATAAACGATAGGATGGCCGAATTGCATCTTTTTGTGGCTGGAAATACAACAATAAAGTCTGCCTTTGATATGGCTCTGCATGATCTTGCGGCGAAGGAAGCCGGCTTGCCGTTGTATAAATTTTTAGGCGGGCAGCGCAAGGAGATCACGACAGATATCACTATCGGTTTGGGCGAGCCCGAAGTTATGGCACAGAAGGCCGAGCAGTTCAAGTCGGCCGGAGCGGCCGTATTAAAGGTGAAGTTGGGCAAAAAGCCGAAAGATGATGTAGAACGCATACGCGCGATACGTCGTGCCGTAGGCTTCGATATTCCTTTACGGATTGATGCTAACCAAGGATGGTCTTTCGAAGAAGCTGTGGAAGCGCTGAATGGTATGGAGCCATTCAAGATTCAATTTTGCGAACAACCGATGCGGACATACAATGATCATCTGCTACCGGAACTGCGTAGTCAAACAATTATCCCTATCATGGCAGACGAATCCGTCTACAGCCAACAGGACGCCGATAGGCTATGTCGTAACGATGCCTGCGATTATATCAATATCAAGTTTTCCAAGTCTGGAGGTATTGTGGAGGCGATGCAGGTGCAACATGTGGCGGCGGAATATGAGGTGCCCTGCATGATTGGCGGCATGCTGGAGTCGCGATTGGCATTGGCAGCGAAGATACACTTTGCCTATGCGACGAGCAATGTGAAATTTTATGATCTAGACACCTGTATGCTGGGGCATTTAGAAGATCCAGTCGTTGGAGGCGCACAATTCAACGGTTATCACGTTTCGGTGACAGACGACATAGGTATTGGTGCAGATATAGAGCCGGGATTCTTGGAGCGTTGTGAGCAATGGATAGTTTAATCGGTATGGTTATGATGCATACAATAGCATGGGGGATAGGTACGCAAGAAGTTGTGATCCTCACGATATTATTGATTATTCTCGTTTTCTTTTGGTCCGTTTTTAGTCGCTTGTTGAAAAGGAAGTAAATGCAAAACAACTTCGGGCAAGTCGAGCAGTTTATGTACCTTTGTGAAGGAATAGAAAATTAAAAACTATGAGTACACAAAAAGGTCCTATTTCTCAATTTTTGGAGAAAAACTACCTGCATTTCAATGCCGCAGCATTGGTTGACGCAGCGAAAGGCTACGAAGCTCACCTCTTAGATGGTGGAAAGATGTTGATTTCTTTAGGCGGTGCAATGAGTACAGCAGAGCTGGGGATTTCCTTGGCGGAGATGATCCGTCAGGATAAGGTACAATTTATATCGTGTACAGGTGCAAACTTGGAAGAAGATGTCATGAACTTAGTGGCTCATTCACACTACAAACGTGTGCCTAACTACCGCGACCTTACACCAGAACAAGAGCGCGAATTGCTTGACCAACACTACAACCGCGTAACAGATACCTGTATTCCAGAGGAAGAGGCGTTCCGTCGTTTACAAAAGCACTTGGAAGATGTGTGGCATGCTGCCGAAGAAAAAGGCGAGCGCTATTTTCCACATGAGTTTTTATATCAAGTGGTGAATTCCGGTATCTTGGAGCAATATTATGAGATCGATCCGAAGAATTCTTGGATCGTCGCGGCAGCAGAAAAGAATTTGCCAATAGTTTGTCCGGGATGGGAAGATTCTACAACGGGAAATATCTTTGCGGCGAATGTTATCAAGGGTAAGCTACAAGCGAGCACGGTTAAATCTGGTATTGAGTATATGATTTACTTGAGCGAATGGTATCGCGAGAACTCTGGCGGTAAAGGTGTTGGATTCTTCCAGATTGCTGGTGGTATTTCCGGCGATTTCCCTATTTGTGTTGTACCGATGATGTACCAAGATTTGGAGTGGGAAGATGTTCCTTTTTGGGCTTACTTCTGTCAGATTTCGGATTCAACGACTTCTTATGGTTCTTACTCAGGTGCTGTGCCTAATGAAAAGATTACTTGGGGTAAATTAGATATTGATACACCTAAATTTGTCGTGGAATCTGATGCGACGATTGTTGCGCCATTGATTTTCTCCTACATTTTAGGACATTAGTAATCGGAAAATATAAGTTGAGAAGGAGCAGGGCTGGGCAGTAGGCCTTGTGCTTGCTCCTTTTTCGTTAACATGATTGATAGCAATGAATAATTTGGTAACGCATAATCCGGCCGCTTTACAGGCCTTGATGTCGGAAACAATCTTCACACATGGCGCTACAGACTATGAAGCTGTCGCGGCAAAAGAGATGCCGATAGCGCAAGAGTCTGCCGAAGAAGAATTTGTCTATAGTGGTGACAAATCAACAGGTATCTTATTTATTCTG
Organism: Sphingobacterium bambusae; assembly: GCF_033955345.1. NCBI lineage: Bacteria > Pseudomonadati > Bacteroidota > Sphingobacteriia > Sphingobacteriales > Sphingobacteriaceae > Sphingobacterium > Sphingobacterium bambusae. The sequence goes on along the minus strand of NZ_CP138332.1, from coordinate 1,842,013 downwards.
CGTTATCCTGCTTATCCTTATTTTTCGCCGCAGGCAGAAGAAGCTTTCGTCAAGACGATCGGCGCTTTAAAGTTGACCCTTACTAATGTAGCCGTGGTGAACTTGGCCAATGCGCACAATCCCAACGATTTTAAACGCATCATGTCCTTTTTCGAACCCAAGAAAATTACCTTACTGGGTGTTGAACCTGCTTCGCTGAAGCTGCCTGATATTGGACATAATTCCTATATGAAAGGACGTGTTGCTACCGTGTTCAACACGTTCAGCTTCGAAGAGATGTTCGCCGATGTAGAGAAGAAGAAACTCTTTTGGGGTGAGTTCAAAACGTTTATTGGTAGTTAGTACGAAGTACTTAGATTGTAGATCTTTCGCATCTACTACTTTTCTAATCTTTGACTTTCTACTTTTGCCTTTTTAATTTTTACTTTTAAATTTTCAAAATGCTCGAACTTGTATTTGCTACAAACAACGCTCATAAACTAACCGAGGTGCAAGCTATCGTTAGTGATAAATTTATTATCAAGTCCTTGGCTGACATTGACTGTCAGGATGATATCCCGGAGACTGGAGTTACTTTTGAAGAGAACGCACAACAGAAAACCGATTATTTGGTGAACAAATATGGGCTTTATTGTTTCGGGGACGATTCCGGATTGGAAATCGATGCGCTCGATAAAGAGCCAGGTGTATATTCTGCTCGCTATTCCGGAAGCCGGGATATGGAAAAGAATATTGACCTTGTTTTGGAACGATTGGGAGCGAACGAAAATCGAACTGCTCGATTTAGGACGGTGATCTCGCTGTACCTTAATGAACAGCAACATTTCTTTGATGGAGCTATTGAAGGAACCATTGTGCCGGAACGTCGCGGCGTAGAGGGCTTTGGATATGATCCGATTTTTATTCCCAACGGTTACGATAAAACATTTGCAGAAATGACGTCGGAAGAAAAGAATGCCATCAGCCATCGGGCAATAGCGGTTAGTAAACTCACCGATTTTTTGTTAAGTAAATAAGTAGGTGCTCGTTTTGAACTACGTAAATCGAAAAGAGAAATCAGGCATTTCGGCTAACGCTGAGGAGCTACCATTTTTTCGGGGAGGGCAGTAGAAGGTTTTGCAGCGGCGGCTCCGGGTTTAACACCGACATTAGGCGTCACTTTGTTTGGAACTGTCGGCTTAGGCGGTAAGTCACCTTCCTTTTGCGCTCCTTTTTCTTGATTTTCAGGTGTCTTACTGTTTTCTTCACCTTCATTCGTTGCTCCTCCTTTTGGTAGTTCCCGTTTTCTATCCATCATATCCTGTTTGGATTTTGGACGATCTTGCGGGCGCCAAATAAAGCCGGGCAAAGTCTCGTTCTCCTGAGTCACTAGTCTGAAAGGGTATACTTTCTGGTCTACTTTCCGAATCGTGGTGTAGTCAATAATCTTTTTGCCTTCCATTTTAATCTTGATACGCGCCCCGCGATCGTGGAACATTTCGCTGATGGTATTCGTTTTGTCATTGGAAGAGAATACCAAATTCTCCGCATTGCCGTCTACGTAAAGCCTATCCATAGCATTATTTGCAAAAAAGGCAGTGATCTTACGTCCTTTTAGCTGATTGTATTTGATGGAGTCAAGCACAGCATTGACCATAAAGGCATTATTGATCAATAGGGCATTATCCATCTTCTGCTGCTTAATCTGCATAAAGATAGTGTCCGACGAAATCTGCGAGCCGTCCGACCAAATCATTGGTCTACCCATAAAGCGGAACATGGAATCGGCCATACCATAATACACAGAATCCGCAACAGCTTGGAGATCTGATTTGAACATGCGCACATTGTAGTATGCCTTGACGATTCGCGTACGGGCTGTATCGAGGTAGGCTTGATTGCTGGTGTCTTTAAATGCCGTGTCAGGTTTTTGAGCAACTTCCAGCGCTTGGTTTATCAAGCTGTCGGCTTCTGCCTCCCGCGGTACAATCGCACGTTGCCGGATAACGGAATCTTGCTGCAAGGTCTTCGCAATCTCGGTCTTTTCATTTTTCTGAGGAGCTGCGGTCCTGTTCGATTGCTTTGCTACAGGTTTCTTGATCTCAGCAGGCTTTTGTATTTGTTTGGAGACAGCCTTTTCCGGAACTTTAGTCAGGACGCTATCTACGCCCAGACTGTCTATACCTAGGCTATCTACGCCCACGGAATCCTGCAAAGTCAGTGCGTCGCCTTCCATTTCTTCACCGATGCCTAGCTCGTCATCGCCATAATCGACATCTTCTTCTACATCCAATTCGCCACCACTGCGGTCTAGCTTAAAATCCAAGGCCTTGTAGTCTTTCAACAAGATCATCCTTGAAAACAGGGTGTCAGCTGTCATGTAAACAGAATCTACCTTGGGGGCTTCCTTTACCGGCGTGGCAATCATAGTCGAGTCGGATTGCAGGGTGATAGGTTCTTTTTCTGCATCAACCCGCTCGTCTACGTCTATCTTTTTATCAGGCTTATTTTTGCCCTTATTTCTTTTTCCAGTGGCGCTGTCGTCAACCACCGCTGTGCTATCTGTCGTCGTCTTGGTCGAGTCGTTGTTCACAACCATCGTGATCAGCGGTTTGTCTGTCATCGTGATGGACTCATCGGCTTGATTGTACAGGCCGTAACCTCCATAAGCGTAAAATTTATCCGTGGTATCTACAAAGACCACATTGCGAAAGGCCTTTCCATAGCCAGTACTGCGATCGTAGTGCAAGCTATCGCCTTTCAGAAAACGCGTTCCTTCGGTATAAAGGTTGTTTTTTGAAAAGTTGGCCACGCCGGTTTCCGTATTGTAATTGCCTTTTTCGGTATACAAGTTTTCGCCCTTATTACCTTTTATATTGGTGGGGCCGAAGAAGTAAGTCATGCGCTGTGCCGAGTTATAGCGCATGGTGTCCGTATAAATCTTGACATTGGGTGTGCGTACCACTACCTTATTTCGGAAATAAGCATCTTGGGTGTCTTCAAAGTAATAGGCATTTTTGGACGTGATGGTATCACCCTTTGATATGATACGTCCACCACCGGTGTAGGTGCCCACCTTACTCCGCATTTTATAGACTAGAAAATTCGTCGTTAAAACCGAGTTGGCATCCACCATGCGCACATTATTCGTTAAGGTCGCAATCTGCGGTGTAGCATCATAATGAAGCTTGTCTGCATAGATAACCGTGCCCGATGGTTGCGTGATCACGACATTCCCAAACGCTTCAAAAAATTGCTGTTTCAGCTCATCCTCATACATGATGCTGCTATCGGCGGATAATGTGCTGCCTTTATGTTCAAAAACACCGTTGTAATAGGTGGAATATCCGGTTTTGGCATTGAAAACAGCATTCCGTGAACTTACCAAATTCAACCGATCTTCACCCTGTCCGTTGCGACCAGATGGGACTTGTTGCGCAAACGAAACGAATGCGTAGCATAAGCAGAAGACGATAATGAAGTACTGTTTCACGAGCGCAAAAATAGCTAATAAAAAAGCAAAAAAATGTTAAAGCACAATTTTTCCTGCCAAATACTTTTGGATAGAATATTGTCTTAACTTTGGTCTATGGATTTGCTTCGCCAATTTCAGAAATACCTACAGGAAAGCTTGGCTATTGCCGAAAATGATCGGATCATTGTGGCCGTCAGTGGCGGGCGTGATTCGATGCTGATGGCTTATCTTTTCATACAGTTGGGATACGACTGTCGCTTGGCACATTGTAACTTTAGTTTGCGAGGTGCCGACTCGGATGCCGATGAGGCATTGGTACGGCAGTTTGCGGCACAATATGCTGTGCCTTGTTTCGTACAACGATTTGATACCGAATCCTATGCGGACGAAAAGGGCATATCTATACAGATGGCTGCACGAGATCTGCGCTACGCTTGGTTCGAAGCATTAAGACAGCAAGAAAATGCCCAATGGATTGCTATCGCGCAGCATCAGCAAGATCATATCGAAACGACGCTCATCAATATGAGCAGAGGAACAGGCCTGCGGGGCCTGCGTGGAATCCTACCAAAGCAAGGCCTCTTGATTCGTCCATTGCTATTTCTTAGCGCGGATCAGATAACTAAACATGTGACAGCCTTGGGTATCCCGTTTCGGGATGACCAATCGAATTTCTCCACCAAATATGCACGAAATAAGATTCGTATCGAGGTGTTGCCTAAGCTAAGGGAGGTTAATCCCGATTTTGATGCGGTGATGCTGGATAACATCGCTAACTTCAGCGAGACATACACGCTGTTGCAATCCTTCATCTTGCCGATTCGCGACAGCCTATTTCGGCAAAAGGCGGATTTTGTTGAAATAGAACGCGCGGAATTGGAACAGTATCTAAGCAATACAGGGTTACTTTACGAACTTTTTAATCCCTATGGTTTTTCGAAGGAGGTGCTAGGCGATCTGCAGCGCGCTTGGGATGGCGAACCGGGCAGACGCTTCTATTCGGGAACGCACGAATTGCTTCTCGACCGAAGCTCCTTATTGTTACGCCCTATTTTGTCTGAACTGGGGCGGATCGATTCGATTTCTTTTTATGAGAGCGATAGCAAAGTCTTTTTTGGCGCCTATACTTTTCAAGGATCGGCAGGAGAAGACAGCAGTATAGATCCGCGGGCGGATAGGGCGAAGATAGATTATACTAAATTGGTTTTTCCCTTAACCCTACGCTACTGGAGACAGGGCGACGTATTTTATCCCTTAGGGATGCAAGGCAAACAAAAACTTAGTGACTACTTTGTGCAAAAGAAGATATCGCTGTTTGAAAAGGAACAGATTCCAATCTTGCTGAATGGCAATGGTGATATAATTTGGGTGGTGGGCTACAGACTGGATAATCGCTATCGGATAACGGAAAGTACAAAAAAAGTGTTTACTTTGGTTTATAAATAATGGCTATGGATGGACAATATCTATTTCAGGAAAAGCAATACCTAGGACGTGATGCGACCTGGTTAAGTGTACGGATGATCTTGGTATTATTCTGTTTTATTGCCTATTACCTGAATCTGCAGCACTTGGCGTCGAGCCAACTTTTCTTTATCGTCGGTGTGAGTATTATCGTGGTGTCGATCATCATGATCTATATGGTGCATTACAAGACTGTTGTAGGCGGTAAGTTTTTGATAATTAGCGGACTGTGGTCCTCTCGTTTGGTGAAGATCGACTTGTATAATATTGTTAAGGTCGAACGAAAACCATACAGTTTATTCATTTTCAATAATCCTGTTTATAATCTACATAAAAACGGTAAAATACGTTTTTATTCCGGAGGGAAAGATGCCGTTTGGCTGACGGATAAAGAAGGATTGATCTATATCATTGGTTCGCACAAGGCGGAAGAATTCGTACGTGCCGTGGAGTTAGCGCAGCAAAGACTAAAAGGAGATAAAGGAATTTCGTAAGATCATCTTAACCATAGCGTTGCGCGCTTGGTGTGCGATTTTCCGCGTTAAAATCTGTTAACATATTCATGCTGACATTTTGTTGACGAAAGGGTTTATAGATTTTTAGTAAATTTGATCAAATAGTTTAGCACATGGAATTTTTAATAAAGTTTATCCTTATATTTTTCTTGGTTTTTTACGGCGTGAAGTTCTTATTTCGCTTGTTGATGCCCATTGCTTTACGGAAGCTTTCCGAACGCCTTATGGGCAAAGCAGCACAGCAGGCGCAACAGGGCGCAGGAAATGGACGCTACCAATACCAACAAAGCAACCCTTTTGACCAGTTTAAGCAACAGCAGGATCAGAACGGACGAAACAATGGCGAGATTCGTGTGGATTACGTTCCTACGGAAGAAGCCAAACAACGGAAAGGTACACAGACGGCCGGTGAATTCGTGGATTTTGAAGAAATAAAATAATAGCGTGAATGCGGCAAACATTGTTTGCCCCTTCCTTATTAAATTTTTATTTTTGGATTTTCCTTCATACATGTGGCTAAAGCAACTCTCTGTCTTAAATTTTAAGAATTACACGGAAACTTCCTTGGATTTTTTGGCGCAAGTGAATGCATTTGCCGGTCCTAATGGTGCGGGAAAGACAAACTTGTTAGATGCCATACATTACCTTGCCCTGTGTAAATCTTATTTCAATCCTATTGATTCCCAACATATCAAAAAGGGAGAAGATTGGTTTATGGTTCAAGGAGAATTTGATAAAGACTATGCATCGGACACCATATCCTGTAGCCTAAAAAAAAATCAAAAAAAACAGTTTAAGAAGAATAAAAAAGATTATCCACGTTTAGCGGATCACATCGGTCAATTTCCACTGGTAATGATCTCTCCGAGTGATACGAGTATTGTCACCGATGGTAGTGAAGAGCGACGGAAATTTATGGATAACGTTATCTCCCAAACCGATAATCAATACCTGGATATACTTATTCAGTACAATAAGATTCTATTGCAACGCAATACACTGTTGAAGCAAATCCGGGAGAAAGGCGTTTTTGATGTCGGACTTTTGGAGGTGCTCAATCTACAGTTGGTGGAAGCCGGTGAGCGTATTTTCTCCCGTCGCAAGCAATTTATGGAACGCTTTTTACCGGAATTCGAACGGTATTATGCTTTCTTGAGTACCGATGCGGAGCAGGTTGCTTTGGTTTACGAGTCACCCTTGATGGGGCAGGATTTCGAGACGCTATTGCGGCAATCCATTGATAGAGATCGCGCCTTGGAACGCACAACGCAAGGCATACATAAGGATGATCTCCTGTTTACCATACATGATGGAATGGTTTTGAAGAAGTTCGGATCACAAGGACAGCAGAAATCTTTTCTCATCGCCCTGAAGCTTGCACAATACAGCTTCTTGCGGGCGTGTAAACAATATAAGCCGCTGCTGCTTTTGGACGATATTTTTGATAAACTGGATGAATACCGAACCCGTAAGCTTATGCAATTGGTTTCTGAAGATGAATTTGGACAGATTTTCCTGACGGATACAAATGGGGAAAGAATAAAACAAATTTTCGATGAAATAGAAAAGCCAATTCGTATTTTTGAGGTTAAAGGAGGCACGGTTGATGTATAAGAAGAAATTTGATGAAATTCCGACGAAAGACGACATCGGAATTAAAGAAGCCGTTGAAAAATGGATCGAAGTGTACCGCTTGCGCTCTAAATTTGATGAATCATCGATCGTTACCGCTTGGCCCGAGATCATAGGTAGTGCCATTGCTAACCGAACACAGAAAATTTATATACACAACAAGAAACTCTTCGTGAGGGTCGAGTCAGCGGTTATCAAGAATGAACTCGCGATGATGCGTCGACAGATTATAGGGCGTGTCAATGAGTACGTCGGACATGTGGTAATAGAAGAATTTATTATTCTTTAATGATACAGCTTACGCGCGCTTTTAGTGTGATGTTCGACATCAGTGAAACGGAGGCGCAGGTTTTTTCCAGTAAGTTTTCTCCCGAATTACTTCCTAAAAATGCTTACTTCCTGCAAACGGGCGAGCGTTGCAACAAGTTTAGTTTTATTAGTTCCGGTTTGGTTCGTGTTTTTGCCGAAACCGAAAAGAGAGAGGTGACACAATGGATCGGAGATGCAGGACATTTTCTAACGGATATCTCTTCCTTTATGTTTCGAGAGCCTGCTCGCTGGAATATCCGAGCGCTGTCGGAGACGACGCTATGGACACTTTCCTATGCTGACTACCTGCAATTTGAGAAGGAGCTGCCCGCTTGGAATATGTTGGAAAAAAGATTTGTTGCGAAGTGTTTTTCCGTGATGGAAAACCGAATTTTCGACTTTATTGCGCTATCTACAGAGGAACGCTACGCCCGCTATTTCGCCCAGTATCCTAACCATTTCAATCAGGTTCCGCTGCAATATATCGCTTCTTTGCTGGGGATGAGCCCGGAAACGCTGAGCCGTATTCGCGCTAAGTAGTTTTCTTGATTTTTGTCAAGCCAAAGCTTCTTGTGCCGTATTATTTTTGTGCTATGCGAAAAATAGATATAGAGAAGCAAATTAACATCAACGCTACCGTCGAACAGGTATGGCAAGTGTTTTCCGATTTCAAAGCCTACACGGAGTGGAGTCCTACAATCCTTTTTTTGACTGCAGCACCCCAACAAGGGGAGTCGACAACGGTGTTGTTGCAGCAGCCAGATGGCAAGAAGATGACCATGCATCCCAAGGTGCTTCAATTAGTAGAAATGAAGGAATTGCGTTGGAGAGGTCGACTGTTGCTGCCAGGTCTTTTTGATGGAGAACATTATTTTATATTGAAGCCATTACCCAATGGGACGACTCTATTTATACAAGGAGAGCACTTTGATGGACTGTTGGTGCCCCTGTTGAGGAAAATGATTCTTGGGCCTACGCAAAGAGGTTTTGAAGCTTTTAACCAAGCGTTGAAAAGAAAGGTAGAAGAGCAAGTCACAATGAGTCTATAGATATTCCTCTAAATCTCCCTTTCCTTCCCGAATAACTTCAAATTCACCAGAGGTGAGATCAACGACTGTTGATGCCACATTTCCACCATATCCGCCGTCGATAACGATATCCACAAGATCTTGGTATTTCTCGTAGATCAATTCCGGGTCAGTCGAATATTCGATGATATCATCTTCGTCATGGATAGATGAGGTCACAATTGGACGCCCCAATTCTTTCACTATCTCTCGCACGATGTTATTGTCGGGAACACGGATACCTACGGTTTTCTTTTTAGAGCTCAGTAGTTTGGGCACTTTCCCACTGGCATTGAAAATAAAGGTGAAGGGGCCCGGTAGCGCCTTCTTCAATACCCTGAATACGGCCGTATCGAAGGGTTTCGTGTAATTGGAGATATCCGTTAGGTCGTAACATATGAAGGACAAGTTAGACTTGTCTGGGCGCAAACCACGGATCTGGCATACACGTTCGATGGCTTTCTGATTGGTAATGTCACAACCGATACCGTAAACGGTGTCGGTAGGGTAGATGATGACGCCTCCCTTTTGCAGCACCTCGACGGCCTGCTGTATAGCTTTGGGGTTTGGATTATCTTCGTATATCTTTAACAACATGATCGTATATTTAATTGTGCACCAAAAACACGCTTGTTCACCCTGATGACCAACTTGTTTAGGGGCAGGTATGGAATAGCTTATCTCTTAAAAGAGAACCGCCAAACGTAAAAAATGTTCGGCGGTTCTGTATAGGTATATTTTTTTGCTAAAAAGCAGCACTCTTCGGTGTTCTTGGAAAAGGTATCACATCGCGGATGTTGGTCATTCCTGTGACAAACAATACCAGTCGCTCGAAGCCTACACCGAATCCCGAATGCGGTGCTGAACCAAATCGACGTGTATCCAAAAACCAGTCCATTTCTTCTTCGGGGATGCCAACCTCGGCCATGCGTGTCAACAGTTTTTCCAAGTTTTCCTCCCGTTGAGAACCGCCGACCATCTCGCCAATGCCCGGGAACAAGATGTCCATGGCACGCACCGTTTGGCGACCTTGTGCATCTGGCTCATTCTGTTTCATGTAGAATGATTTGATCTCCCGCGGATAGTCGGTTAAGATAACCGGTTTTTTGAAATGTTTTTCGACTAAGTAGCGCTCATGCTCGGATTGTAAATCCGCTCCCCACTCTTCAATAAGGTACTTAAATTGCTTCTTCTGATTAGGTTTGCTACGTTTAAGAATTTCCACCGCGTCGGTATAGCTCACGCGCTCAAAGCGGTTTTGGATAACAAAATGTAATTTTTCAACCAAATCCAATTCCGAACGTTCAGCCTGTGGTTTTGATTTTTCTTCTTGTAATAAGCGGTTGCGTAAGAACTCAATCTCGTCCGGACAAACCGTTAAGGCGTAATTGATTACATACTTCAACAGCTCTTCCGCCAGATCCATGTTATCTTCTAACTCATAGAAAGCCATTTCCGGCTCTATCATCCAAAATTCGGCCAAATGGCGCGTGGTATTAGAGTTTTCGGCACGGAACGTAGGGCCAAACGTATAGATGTTCCCGAAAGCCATCGCTGCTAGTTCGCCTTCCAATTGCCCCGATACGGTAAGGTTGGTGGACTTGCCAAAGAAATCTTCCTTAAAGTCAATTTCACCTGACTCCGTACGTGGAGGATTGTTCAGGTCTAAGGTTGTAACACGGAACATTTCACCAGCGCCTTCGGCGTCGGATCCAGTAATAATAGGCGTGTGCATATACACAAAGTCCCGTTCGTTAAAGAACTTATTTACGGCAAATGCCAATGCATTGCGTACTTTGAAGATTGCGTTGAATGTTCCCGTGCGAAACCTTAAATGGGCAATTTCACGAAGGAATTCTAAGCTGTGCTTCTTGGGCTGCAATGGGAATTTCTCGGGATCTGAATCGCCCAATATATTAAGTTCGATAACTTTAATCTCTACGCGTTGCCCTTTGCCTAAGGAGGCTACAAGCTCACCTTTAACACGGATAGCCGCTCCTGTAGTGATTCTTTTTAACAGGGCCTCGTCGGTATTTTCGAAATCAACTACTGCCTGTATATTGTGAATGGTCGATCCATCATTTATAGCGATAAACTGATTGTTGCGGAATGTTCTTACCCAACCTTTAACAATAACTTCTTTGCCAGTTTCTTCTGACTGTAATAGTTGTTTTATACGTGTATGTTCCATTAGTAAACTATAATGAGCGTCTTTTCCTGTTATATTTGAGTTTACAAAAATAGCTTATTATTTTTTAATTACGTGGGGAAGGTTGATAAAGTTAAGGGAAACTCGATGATGAAGATAAATAAACAGCGGGTGACAAAAAAAGCCTCTGGAAATTTCCAAAGGCTTTTCTATATTATGAAAAAGAAAATTATCCTTTCAACACTTTCGTTACAAGCTCAGCAGCTTCCTTCAACAAAATTGCTGAATAAACTTTCAATCCTGAATCGTCGATCAATTTTTTCGCTTCAGCAGCATTTGTACCTTGCAAGCGAACGATGATCGGCACAGGGATGTCGCCAATTTCGTTGTATGCATCGATTACACCTTGCGCTACGCGGTCACAACGAACAATACCACCGAAGATGTTAATTAAAATAGCCTTTACGTTAGGATCTTTCAAGATGATGTTGAATCCGGCCTTCACCGTTTCAGCATTTGCTGTACCACCTACGTCCAAAAAGTTTGCAGGCTCACCACCGGCAATCTTGATGATATCCATAGTTGCCATCGCTAAACCAGCACCATTCACCATACAACCTACGTTACCATCTAATTTTACGTAGTTCAAATTCGATGCGCCAGCTTCTACTTCTGTTGGATCTTCTTCCAATACATCGCGTAGGGCTGCGTAATCTGCGTGACGGTAAAGTGCATTCTCATCGAAATTAACTTTTGCATCAACTGCTAAAATTTTGTCGTCGGATGTTTTCAATACCGGGTTAATCTCGAACAAAGAAGCATCGATGCTATCGTATGCTTTGTAAAGGGAGCCGATGAATTTAACCATCTCCTTATGTGCAGCACCAGAAAGACCCAAATTGAAAGCTATCTTACGCGCTTGGAAGCCTTGAAGGCCTGCTTTAGGATCTACTTCCTCTTTGAAGATCAAATGAGGTGTTTTTTCTGCTACTTCTTCAATGTCCATTCCACCTTCTGTAGAATACATGATGATGTTGCGACCTTTAGCACGATCTAACAAGACAGAAACATAAAACTCTTTAATATCGCTTTCACCAGGATAGTAAACGTCTTGTGCTACCAAAACTTTGTGAACTTTTTTTCCTTCAGGTCCAGTTTGCGGAGTGACCAACTGCATGCCGATAATGTCTGTAGAACGTTCGAGCACTTCGTCGTGGTTTTTAGCCAATTTAACGCCACCGCCTTTACCACGGCCACCAGCGTGAATTTGTGCTTTTACTACCACCCAGTCTGAATTAAAATCTTGTTTTAATTTTTGTGCAGCCTGTACAGCTTGCTCTGGAGTTTCCGCAAGAATTCCTTCCTGAACCCTTACACCAAAACCTTTAAGTATTTCTTTTGCTTGATATTCGTGAATATTCATCTTAAAAAATTTGTGGTAAAAATATGGTTTTTAAATGGAAGGGGCAAGTAATTCTTTGGTAAAAAACGAGATAATCGGTGCTATTTTTTGCGTGTATGGATCCGCTAGAATTGATGCGCTGATTTCGTCTCATTTTCCTTACCTTCGCAATATGATATTGAAGGCAAGTCAAATACACAAGTCTTATGGGCAGCTGCCTATTTTGCGGGGCGTAGACCTGTCCGTAGAAAAAGGAGAGATTGTTTCTATCGTGGGTGCTTCCGGCGCAGGGAAGAGCACGCTACTCCATATTATCGGTACGTTGGACAAGCCGGACCGTGGACGACTGGTGATAAACAATGTGGATATTGGAGAGCTTAGTCAAAAGAAAATGAGCTTGTTCAGAAATGAGCATATTGGTTTTGTGTTCCAATTTCACCATCTTCTACCAGAATTTACAGCATTGGAAAATGTATGTATTCCTGCCTTCATTCGTGGTCAAAGCCGCAAACAAGCGGAGTCGCGCGGGATGGAATTATTGGATCGATTGGGCGTTAAACATCGTGTCGATCATAAACCTTCCGAGATGTCAGGAGGCGAGCAGCAGCGTGTATCTGTAGCACGTGCACTAATGAACAGTCCCGCTCTTCTGCTGGCGGATGAACCTTCGGGAAATTTGGATTCAGAAAATGCGGCCTCGCTGCATCAGCTGTTCTTCGAGCTCCGGGAATCCCTACAACAGACCTTTATTATTGTAACGCATAACGAAGAGTTGGCTAGTATATCCGACCGCACCGTACATATGCGTGACGGTCAAATACTCTAAAATAATGCACAAATTATTAATAACATATGGGACTAGGCCTTTTGCTCAGCGTATAGGAAAAGTATTGGCCGCGGCGTTTGAATGTCACTATGCCAGCAGCGAGTCTTTTCCGGAATTGCTGTTGAAGGGGAACTTTAGAAAAATCCCCACTGGCGCTAATCCTACTTTTGCACATGAATTGTTGAAACTCGCTTTGGACGAAGATTACCGCTATGTCTTACCTTTAGGTAAAATGGAGTTGCAGGTCTTACATGAAACAAGGGTTTTGTTTGAAGAATATGGTATTTCCTTATTGCTCCCAGATGAGCTCCTCGGCGTTCGTCTGTTAGAGAACCCTCCGAGCACTGCTGACATACATATTCTAAATCGAGGTGTTGATATGTTGACCAATGAAACTATGGCCGAACCACCTGTATCGGGAGCTGTTGTGCTTTCTGATGAAGGCGATGAACCCATATTATGTATAGTATAGCCCAATGGATAAAATAGAATGGGATGTAAGCTTAGATAGGTCGGTTTACCTGCTTGAAATCGATGACCTTCTGTTTCCGAAGCGTGATTATCTCTTGCAGGTGTATTATTTGTTTGCCAATTTTGTGGAATTCACCGAAGGACGTGAGCTGAGCAAGTCGATGGTTGATTTTATGAAGTCGGTCTATGAAGAGCGTGGGGAAGTTGCCGTGTTATCAGAGACTTTCGACCATTTTAATCTGAGCGATAGCTATAAAGAGAACTTTGAACGTTTGCAGGCAAATGCACATTTGCCATTGAAGCTATTTATACCAGAAAAGACAAAAGCATTCTTGCAAACACTGTCGACATCAAAGAAGCAGATTGGCATTTTGACTGATGGCAATCCTGTAGAGCAACTCAATAAACTAAAGCACTTGGACTGGCAGGAGTTACATCCGCTACTGTCCTCAATGAAAGTTTTTTTTCTGAAAGAACTGCAATTTAGAAATATTGAAGCGTTGGATTTTCTAGCGGAAACCTATCAAGTGGAAAAAGACGATATTTGTATAATCCATCAGCTGTAAAGGTTTAATCGTATAGGGAGTTAACTTAATTATTGGGATTATACCGTAAAAAATTGTAAGTTTAGGTCTATCCGGCTGGATCACATGAAATAGCTATATATTTGTTTACTTAATAACCAATAAGGTATGAAAAAGAAACCTGCTACAATTAAGGAAATTGCGCGCAAGTTGAAGATTTCGGCGTCTACCGTTTCACGCGCGCTAAACAATCATCCGAGTATTGGTTTAGTAACCACGATGCGCGTGAAGAAGATGGCAGAAGAGCTGCATTATGAACCTAATCAAACGGCTATTTTCTTTAAACAGCGTCGTACGTTTACGATCGGCGTTATTTTACCAAGTCTTTCTGAACCTTTTTTCTCTTCGGCTATTAGCGAAATAGAAAATGTGGCCGGCGAAGAGAATTATACGGTATTGATGGGACAGTCGCATGATGATGCCGCGCGAGAGCTGCAGATTATCCATACGTTCAAGAAGCATCGCGTGGATGGCATCCTTATGTCTTTGGGGAAAAATACCGAAGATTTGGGTTTTGTAACTATGCTGAAGGAATCGGAAATTCCTATCGTATTTTTCGACTGTGTGCCACGTATCGAAGGCGTCAATAAAGTGTACAGCGATCTGTCATCTGGAATGCAGGAGGCTATTAAATCTTTTGCCGCGATAGGACATAAGAATATTGCCTTGATCAACGGACCGGAAAGCCTGCTCGCTTCCCAAGAACGCGCCGAAGCTTATAAGGATGCTCTGTTGCAGGAAAAGCTGTCATTCGATGTTAAGTATGTGGTCAATACCGACTTGACGGAGGCTGGTAATATTGAGGCTATAGAAAGGTTATTGATGCTGCCGGACCGCCCGTCGGCGATTGTCTCCTTCAATGATTTTGTCACCTTGGATGTGATTAAATACGTGCGTCAGAAAGGGCTTGTGCAGAAAAGGGATATCTTTTTTATCAGTTATGCGAACTATCCTTTGTGGAAATACATGGAAAATCCCCCAATGGGAAGCATCGAACAGTATCCGGATAAACAGGCTCGTCGTGCTGCCGAGATTTTGTTTAAACAGATCGGTACGAAAGATGATAGCAAAACGGAGACGGTTATATTCGACTCTAAGCTTGTACTGAAAAATTAAGGGAGTAAAGACAGGAACGAGTTTCTAGTTCATTTCAACCTGACCTATCGGTCTGAAGTTGGAGGACGTGTAAAATAAAAAGAGGCGCAAAATTTGCGCCTCTTTTATGCTCTTATAAGTGGATAACTTCACCATAGGCATCTGCTGCCGCTTCCATGATGGCTTCGCTCATCGTTGGATGCGGGTGGATAGCCTTGATCATTTCATGACCTGTAGTCTCTAGTTTTCTAGCCACAACGATTTCGGCAATCATCTCCGTTACGTTCGCACCGATCATATGGGCGCCTAGTAGTTCGCCATATTTAGCATCGAATACCAGCTTCACGAAACCATCTTTTGCACCAGCCGCCGAAGCTTTTCCTGATGCCGAGAATGGGAATTTACCTACTTTTACTTCATAACCGGCATCTTTTGCCGCTTTTTCCGTGTAACCAACAGATGCAATCTCCGGTGAGCAGTAGGTACATCCAGGGATGTTGTTGTAATCAATAGGCTCGACATGTAGACCTTTGATTTTCTCAACACAGGTGATACCTTCGGCAGAAGCGACGTGCGCCAAAGCTTGCCCTTTTACGATATCACCAATGGCGTACACACCGTCTACATTTGTTTTGTAGTAATCGTCTACCAAGACACGTCCTTTATCGGTTTTGATGCCAGCTTCTTCCAAGCCTAAGTTCTCAATGTTTGGCGTGATGCCCACCGCAGATAATACTACTTCAGCTTCGATAGTCTCTGTACCTTTAGCCGTTTTGATGGAAACCTTGCTCAAGTCGCCGGATGTATCTACTGATTGTACTTCGGATTTGGTCAAGATATTGATGCCTGCTTTTTTCAAGGATTTCTCCAATTGCTTCGATACCTCTTCATCTTCTACTGGTACAATTCTATCCATAAACTCTACAATCGTTACTTGCGTACCGATAGCGTTGTAGAAATAAGCAAATTCAACACCAATAGCACCTGAACCAACCACAACAAGTGATTTAGGCTGCTTAGGCAGGTTCATCGCTTGGCGGTAACCAATGATTTTTTTGCCGTCTTGTGGAAGGTTTGGTAACTCGCGAGAACGAGCTCCTGTAGCTAAGATCGTATGCTTTGCGGTGTACTCTTTTACTGCACCATCTGCACCTTTTACTTCAATTTTTCCGCCTTTTTTCACTTTGGCTGTACCCATGATCACATCGATCTTGTTCTTTTTCATCAAGAACTGGATACCTTTGCTCATGCCGTCGGCAACACCGCGGCTTCTTTTCACGATAGCGGAAAAATCGGCTTCGCCACCTTGAACCTTAATACCATATTCCTCGGCATGGTTTAAATACTCAAATACCTGCGCACTTTTTAACAAGGCTTTGGTCGGGATACATCCCCAATTTAAGCAGATTCCACCTAATGCTTCGCGTTCAATAATTGCTGTCTTGAAGCCTAATTGGGATGCACGGATAGCAGCTACATATCCTCCAGGACCACTACCGATTACTACGATGTCGTAATTCATATGTATGTTATTTTTAACGTCATAAACAATAATTGTCGATGCTTTGCAGCCCCAACAGTTATCACCTATTAATATTTGTAGTTAAGACTTTGTTCTCATTCCGAACCCTCAAAAATACATAAAATTTTGGGTATCAAGCAACGGTTTTTTAGGTTTCTTACCGCATACAGTCGCGTAAGAGCGGGCGCTTGTCAGGCTAGCGTAAATACTGAAGTAAATTCTTCGTACTGAAGCTTTTTGCAGTAAGTTTGCGGAAATCATTTTGTGGATCGACTATGTTACGCATATTTCAACAGATTGCCTTGTGGGAAGCCATATCTACGGTTATCCTCTTCTTTGTGGCCATGCCCTTAAAATATATTGCCAAAATTCCGGAAGCGGTCAAGGTTGCCGGATCAATACACGGTTTTTTGGTTGTATTGTTCGTCGTGATGCTAATTATGTGCTGGAGCGAATACAAATGGACGCTCAAGCGCGTGGCGACTTACTTCGTGCTGTCGCTTATTCCTATTGTATCGTTTTGGGTGGAGCGTGACCTTAAAAAGCAAATAGCTTCTAAAAAGTAGAAGCTATTTGATGTATTAATCGCGATATGCGTAAGTAATTTCGGTCTTGTTATGCGGCGTAGGATTGCCGTCAGGATCTAAGTTGACAAACACCAGTTTGTCAATGGACAGGATAATCTTACGGGTGATTTTGTTGCGAACCACACAGCGCATGGTCAACGAAGTTCGTCCAAAATTAACTGCTTCAATCCCCATCTCAATGATGTCGCCCTGCTTCGCTGAACTGACAAAATTGATCTCGGAAATATACTTCGTCACCACATGTGGATTGCCCAATTGCACGATTGCATAAATGACAGCTTCTTCGTCAATCCAGCGTAGCAATGTTCCTCCAAAAAGAGAGCCGTTCGGATTTAAATCCTCGGGTTTAATCCATTTTCGTGTATAAAAATTCATAATGTTATGTTAATTGAAAAGGGCAAGATGGAAATATCTTGCCCTTTGTATTTTTAAGCGTGGATAGCTCGGTTTGCAGTAGCAGCGAGAGCTGCTTCTTTCAACGCTTCCGTGAATGTCGGATGCGCATGGCATATTCTACCGATATCCTCCGCAGAGGCTCTGTATTCCATGGCAACAACCGCTTCCGCAATCATATCTGCTGCGCGAGGGCCTATGATATGTACGCCTAACACTTCATCCGTTTCGCTATCTGCCAATACTTTGACAAATCCATCGGTATCACCAGAGGCTTTCGCGCGCCCCGATGCCTTGAAGGAGAAAGAACCGGACTTATATTTTACTCCTGCCTCTTTCAATTGTTCTTCTGTTTTACCAACCGAAGCAACTTCTGGCCAAGTATAGACCACACCTGGGATCAAGTTATAGTCGATATGCGGTTTTTGACCAACGATACGCTCGGCCACATAGATACCCTCGTCTTCGGCTTTGTGCGCCAACATCGCTCCTTTAACAACATCACCGATGGCATAAACACCTTCTACGCTGGTTTCCAAGTGCTCGTTTACGGGGATCTTATTGCCGCGCTCTTCGGTTTTGATACCTATATTTTCCAAGCCTAAGCCTGCTGTATAAGCTGTTCTACCAACAGAAACGATACAGTAGTCTCCTTCCAATTCCACGGCTTGGCCTTTTGAATCTTCCGCTGTAACGGTCACTTTCTTGCCTTTTGCTGTTGCGCCAGTTACTTTATGTCCAAGAAAGAATTCCATACCTAGGTTTTTCTTCAATACGCGCTGCAATTCTTTTCCCAATCCACCGTCCATCGTGCTGATGATC
Source organism: Sphingobacterium bambusae (assembly GCF_033955345.1). Taxonomy (NCBI): domain Bacteria; kingdom Pseudomonadati; phylum Bacteroidota; class Sphingobacteriia; order Sphingobacteriales; family Sphingobacteriaceae; genus Sphingobacterium; species Sphingobacterium bambusae. Next base: position 1,823,721 of record NZ_CP138332.1, on the reverse strand, counting down.
GACTTGGCAAATTCTACAACAGACACTTTAGCGCCCAAACGTGCGTAAACCGAACCTAATTCCAAACCAATAACACCACCGCCAATCACGATGAGGTGCTTAGGTACTTCCTGTAGGTTGAGTGCTTCTGTCGACGTGATAATACGTTTCTTGTCTACAGGTAAGAATGGAAGCGCCGTAGGTTTTGAACCGGTAGCGATGATCACATTTTTTGCCTTAAGCTCTTCGGTAGTTCCGTCGCTCTTGGTTACTTTGATGGTGTTTTTGTCTACGAAAGAACCCATACCTTCGTATGCATCTATTTTGTTTTTCTTAAACAGAAAGGTAATACCAGCTGTATTTTGAGCGATCACGTCATTTTTACGGTCGATCATCTTTTTGACGTCGATCTTTAGATTGCTAAGTCCGATACCGTGCGTTTCGAAGTTGTGTGCGGCATTATGGTAATGCTCGGATGTATCCAACAATGCCTTGGATGGAATACAACCTACATTTAGGCAGGTACCCCCAAAGCTGCTGTATTTTTCGATTACAGCTGTTTTAAGTCCTAACTGTGCACAGCGAATAGCGCCAACATATCCACCTGGACCACTTCCGATAACGATTACGTCGTATTGCATAAAAATTAGTATATAGTTACAGTCTCAAAGTTAGCTAATTAAATAAACTTAATTGTATTTAAGTTGTAAAAAACCAAGCGTATATATATAAAAAAGCACTTATCAAACGATAAGTGCTTTTTTGTTTTTTGGATGAACACCAATTATTCTGCAACAATTTTACCTTGCATTACACCATAGTGTCCGGGGAAACTACAGATGAAGGTGTATGTGCCTTTTTCCAATGTAAAAGAGATTTTATCTTCTTCGCCCGGTCCAAGCAATTTGGTATGTGCCGCAATGGAAGAAAGAGAAGTTTTAGGAATGTAGTCAGCGTCCGCTGCAGCCGTAGCTTCACCCGCAAAAGTAGCGATATCTACGCCTGGTTTCAAGACGATCAGGTTATGACCCATAGATTCTTTAGGTAGTGTACCTACGTTTTTCAAGGTCAATGAAACCTCTTCACCAGCTTTTACGCGAAGTAATTCTTTGTTAAATTTCATTTGATCGTTGGATTCAACAACGATAGTGTTTGAAAGTTCTACATTTTCGATTCCAGGAACTGTTTCCGCCGCTGGGGTCTCTGTAGATGCTGTTTCCTCTGTGGTTGTAGAAGTGTTTTTATTTTCAGAACCTCCACATGCCGCTAGTGATAGCGCGATTGCAATCGCAGGAAAAATAAATAATCTTTTCATTTTACAAATTAAATATATGCTTTCAACAAATCTAACAATTATTTTTTAATCAAGGTTGTACTCTTTTTTTGCTGATCAATTTGCTTATTTTTTGATGTAGATCCAAGGGATCAAACGGCTTGCCGATCACGCTGTCTGCACCAGCCTCATAGGCTGCCGCTTGCTCATGTTCCAATACCGAGGCAGATATCGTGATAATTGGGATAAAGGATTTTTGTGGATTTTCACTTTTTTTGATCTCCTTTATTGCCTCAAAGCCCGACATGATGGGCATATGGGTATCCATCATAATGAGATCGTATTCGCTATTGTTGACTTTCTCCACGGCTAAACGACCATTTTTAACGTTGTCGACTTTGCAGCCCCATGATTCCAACATGTGTGCAAGCATGAAGCTGTTTAGGTCGTTGTCCTCCGCGATAAGAATGCGGAGATTCTCAAACTTGTCGAGTTTAGAGAAGACCTTTTTATCCATCTTTTCTTCCCGCGGGAAGTCTTGGGCATGTTCAAATGTCGCTTGGAAGGAGAATGCCGAACCCTCTCCATACACACTGCTGGCTTCTACAGTTCCGTTTAGCAAATCGGCCAGACGCTTAACAATCGCCAAGCCCAGCCCTGTACCTCCAAACTTTTTAGTAATCCCGTCATCTGCCTGTTCAAAGGCTAGGAAGATCTTGTCAATGGCATCGGGTTTTACGCCTATCCCCGTATCGGTTACGGTCATGCGTACCGTCGATTCGGTGTTGGACTGCGCTAGAACCTCGGCTTTAAGCGTGATTTTTCCACTTTCCGTAAACTTTAAGCTGTTCGAGATAAAGTTGTTGATGATCTGTTGTATACGCAGGGGGTCGCTCTTTACATAGTTGGGCAAACGTGGATCGATATCCATTTCAAAGTCCAATTGTTTGTCGGTGGCTTTCACTTTGAAGATATTTCGGATGTCTTCCAGTTTTTGTCGGATCGAAAAGCTCTCATTCTCGACTTTCATCATGCCGGAGTCAATCTTGGAAATATCCAGGATATCGTTGATGATCAGTAGTAACGAGTTGGATGCAATATCTAATCGATGTATCCAGTCCTGCTGTTCGGGGTTGAGCTGCGAGTTGCGCAACATGTGGATAATCCCAATAATCCCATTGATAGGTGTGCGTATTTCGTGGCTCATATTTGCCAAGAAACTTTCCTTCGATTTTCGCGCCTCTTCCGCTTCCTCCTTTGCTAGGGTAAGTTGTTTCTTCGATTCTTCTAATGCGATGTTTTTTTGCTTGATCTCTTCCTGTATATGGATTTGGTTAACAAATGAAGTCACTTTTGCCACCGTTATCTCCGGGTTGAGCGGTTTGTAGAGGTAGTCGATAGCTCCGCTCTCCAGCCCTTTCAGTAGATATCGATCTTCTTTGGATATCGCCGTTACCATGATAGCCATGATATGGTTCGTCTTCGGGTTTGATTTTAACAAGGAAACAAACTCGAAACCATTGATATCTGGCATTTGCACGTCCACCAAAGCGATAGCGATGTCATTTTTCCAACAGATTTTCAATGCCTCATTGGGGTCGGTGGATCGAATGATATTGATGTGTTGAACATCCGCCAACAGGGCGGATAAACTGATGATGTTTTCCTCCTTGTCATCTAAAATCAGAAGATTAACATTTTTCATAGGCATTTATTTTAAACTCCTGAAATAGGAAATAATCTGTTGGTCGCTAACTATCGCTATGCCATCGTTTGCCCGAATAGCGCTTTCTGGCATCGTGGATATCAAGGCATCTTCGGGCGACTGCACCATAATCCGTCCGCCCATTTGTTGGACAGCGGTGAGGCCATCTGTACCGTCTTTATTGGCTCCGGAAAGGAGAAGAGCAGTGCAATGTTGGGCATAGACTTCTGCGCCGGACTCGAAAAGAACATCAATGGAGGGACGCGAAAACTGGACTGGATCGGAAATATCCAGCGAAAATGTCCGATCGGGTTCTATCAGCAAATGATATCCCGGGACAGCAAAATAGACCATGTTTTTTGAAATCGTTGTTTTGTCGCCCGCTTGAATGATTGGGCGGTGTAAACGAGCAGCTAAGGTGTCTTCTAAGCGGGTGGTGAACTTTGGATTACGGTGAATGATCACCACAATCGCCGCGGCAAAAAAAGTTGGTAACGCTTCGATAAGTTCCACAATAAGGTTGTAGGAACCAGCACTTCCCCCCACTAACACGATATCCTCCGCCTTACTCATTACTTGATCTTTTGATAGATATTAAACTCTTTATTGATTACTTTGAAATTGGACATGATATCCCGGTTCAGTAGGGTCTCCTTAGAACCTAAACACAAAAAGCCAAACTCACTCAAGGAGTCGTAGAACAATTGAAAAACCTTGTTTTGGAGATCCATGTCGAAGTAGATCAATACATTTCGACAAGATATGAATTGAAATTCATTAAAGATGTAGTCCGTCGCTAAATTATGCTGGGAGAAAAGAATGTTTTTTCGGATTTCATTGTTGATGATCGCCGCTTCGTACATCGCCGTGTAATAGTTTGATAGGCTTTCCTGCGCATTAGATGCGTTATAGTTTTCGCTGTACAGCTTGAATTTCTTTAAAGGATATATGGCTTTTTTTGCGGTTTCCAGCACATTGCCATTGATATCGGTGCCATAGATAAAACTTCGGTCGTATAGACCCACTTCTTTCAGCATGATGGCCAAGGAATATACTTCTTCTCCTGTGGAACAACCTGCGCTCCAGAATTTCAGGTTGGGGTAGGTCGCTAAATAGGGAACCACCTCAGCCCGTAATGTGGCGTAGTACTTCGGATCGCGAAACATCTCTGTAACATTCACCGTTACCTCATTCATGAGGTAGGTACGGAAGCTTTCGATGTTGGTAATGGCGTTCTTGAGGTCTACCAAGTCCATCCGCTCTAGGTCCAGCACACGCTGCACACGTCGCTTAAGTGAAGATTTACTATAGCCCGACAGATCATAGCCCGACACCTTACCCAAAAGATCGACGATCTCCTGTAGTTCTAGAAAACTGATATGGGATACGCTTAACTTAGCCATACACGCATCAATGAAACTAACTTGTCAATATCAATAGGTTTGCTGATATAATCGCTCGCCCCGATCTGCAGCGACTTCTCCCGATCTCCCTTCATCGCTTTTGCCGTTACGGCGATGATAGGCAAGCTAGAATTGGCTTTCTCTTTCCTGATTGCCGCGATAGCCTCATAGCCGTCCATTTCGGGCATCATGATGTCCATCAGTACAATGTCGATTTTGCCAGGGTTTTGTTGAACGATTTCCACCGCTTCCAAACCATTATTGGCAATTTCTATTTCCATCATGTATTCCTGCAGTGTGGTGGTCAGTGCAAAAACATTACGCATGTCGTCATCTGCGATGAGCACAGTTTTACCTTGTAGGCTATCACTTTGTCCAGACAGCTGATCTAGCTTTCCAATATTTTTGACCGGCGAATAATCATCGGAACTTATTTTATTCAGGAACAACTTGACTTCGTCGATCAGGCGGCTGTTGCTTTTTCCGGACTTGAGCACCATTGCCTTGGTGTACTGTCGGATGTGGTCAATCTGCTTTTTAGATAGATCATAGGCCGTGTTGATGATAATAGGCGTGTCGCTGTATGCGGGCATCGCTTTTATTTGATCGAGTACATCAAGACCATCCGCATCGGGCAGTTTGATGTCCAAAATAACACAATCGATGTTCTCTTCCGTCTCTAATTTTGTCAATCCCATTGCTGCTGAAAAGGCCTGAATGACATTGATGTGCTGTTCGGCAAATGCCGACTTAATAATTTCGCTCTGGAACTCCTGATCCTCAATAAGCAGTACTTTCTTAATACCTTTGTTTATGTTGAGGTGTATATTGTCAAAAACCTTCTTCAGCGAATCTTCCGACACAGGTTTAGATAGAAAGCCAATGGCGCCATTCTCGATAAATTCGCGTTGGTTGAAGCTCGCTGCCGACATCATGTGAATGGGAATATGCTTTGTTTCTGGAATACCTTTTAGCGTTTTGAGTACTTCCCAACCGTCAGCTATAGGGAGCATAACATCTAGAATAATAGCATGAGGCTTAAATTGTTTTGCTTTCTCGACAGCATCTGCACCATCATGCGAGAGCATCACTTGAAACCCGTACATATAAGCGAAATCACGTAGGATGTCCGCAAAATTGATGTCATCCTCAACGATAAGTAGATTTTTGCTGGCAGCGTTTTCCGTTGATGGGGCGGCTACTGATTCTACAGTTGGCTGCGAATGATCGTCTATCGGTTTCGCAGCTATCACACTCTGACTTAGTAGCGTAGTTGCTGGTTCTGTAGATTCGTCTTCAACAGCCATGCTGTAGGGGATGATGAGGGTAAACACACTGCCTTTATCGAGTTCACTGCTTAGCGTGATGCGACCACCTAAGAGCGAAGCAATTTCACGGCTGATAGAAAGCCCTAGACCGGTTCCACCGTATTTGCGGCTAGTGGAGCCATCCTCTTGCCGGAACGCTTCAAAAATAAGTTGTTGCTTCTCTTCGGAGATACCTTTGCCGTTGTCAGAGACAATGAATTTAAGATGTTCGTTAACCGCTTGGATGGCCAAAGTCACCGATCCTTTCTTGTCGGTAAATTTAAACGCATTGGATAGGAAATTTTTGAGTACTTGCTCCAGTCGATATTCGTCGCTAATGAATTGATCCGGGATATGAGCATCCGTAGATATATGGAAGTCGATTTCCTTTTCCTCTGCTGTCGTGATGAATAGGTTCTCGATATTGTGTAAAAAGTCTTTTGTGACGATTCGCTCATAATTCAGCTCTACTTTCCCAGACTCTATTTTGGCCAAATCCAACAGTTCGTTGATCAACTGTAAAAGATCGCTTCCCGCACTGTGTATTACAGAAGCATACTTCACTTGATCGCTGTTGAGGTTCTGGTTTTTGTTGTCATGAAGCAGTTTCGCCAAGATCAAGATACTGTTCAACGGTGTACGCAGCTCATGGCTCATATTGGCCATAAACTCGGATTTGTATTTACTAGCGAGCTCTACCTCTTGAATTTTTTCTTCGACTATTTTCTGTGCATCGTTAAGATCTTGGTTTCGCACTTCTAGCTGTTTAGCCTTTTCCTCAAGCTCCAAATTGGTCTGTTGGAGCTCTTCCTGCTGTACGCGGAGCTCTTCTTCCGACGCTTCCAATAGATTGGTTTTGTAAATAAGTTCTTCGTTCGTGATCCGAAGTTCTTCTTGCTGCGCTTCGAGTTCTTCCGTCTGCTGTTGTGTTTCCTCCAATAGATTTTCTACCAAGGTGTGGCTCTGCCCAAACTTAATGGACATGGCCAGGATACGCGATATACGCTCTAGGTATTGCAATGTCTTGGAGAGTTCTTCCTCATTAAACGCACCGCCTATTTCCAAAATGCCCAGCGATTGCTGTTCAAATACTAATGGCGCAAGAATCAATGTACTAATCTGGTTTCCTTGAAGCGTAGATGATGAGGTCATCAACTCCTCCACACCTTGCTGTATAACCTTTATTTCCTTCCGCTTTGTCACATTGCCCAAGAGGCCTTCTCCATGGACGAACGAAGCAGGTACCTCTTTTGCACCATCAATGCCGATTTTTTCTTTCAAAAGGTACTCATAGGAATCCATTCGGCGGACGTAGAGCGTTCCCGCATAGAAATCTAACGAAGAGGCGATAGTTTTAAAAGCCGTCTCTGCGATCAGGTTTTCATTGTCAATGCCGGTTATCTTTTCGTTTAATATACTGGACTCTGCTAGCACCCAATTAAATTCCTCGATGTTTTTCTGTGCAGCTTGGATTTCTTTATTCAGTTTTTGTGCTTCTTTCGATCGGCGGCTAAGCTCGCGTACAATTTTTATTACCCTGTTAAAAATAAACAGTATGAAAATGAGCGGTAGCCCAATAAGAAAATAGGCGGTATTTTTTAGTGAAAGTACAGACTCGTGAAACCCATTCGACATAGCCTGCCGCTCTTGTAAGATTAGGGTGCGAATGGCCAAGACGATGTCGTTAACGGTAGATTGATCCTGCAAAAGAAGCTCTTTATTGTCTTCGGCACTATGTTCCTTTTGTTCTTGGATGGACTTGATGTCAAATATCGTGCGGCAAGCATTTTCGAGGGAGTTAATCTCTGCATAGAACCGGCTGTTAGTATCGAAGCCTTCTTTTAAGCCGGCAGACGATCGTTCGACGCTCTTCTGTAGGGTTGTAAGTTCCCGTAAATCATGGATATCCAACTTGGAAAGATAGCGCGTTTTGGCCTGAATAGCATTGAAGATCTGTTGGTCTATCTCATTAACTATGTTGGTCTTTTGTTGGAGACGATCGCTTGCTATTTTGATATCGTCAACCTTCTTACCCATCGAAGTGAAAAAGTACACCGCAGTGCCGATAATAATAAGGTAAGCAACGATTATCCCGATAAATAACTCCCATTTCAGGATAGCTTCTTTTTTAAATTTCATCTTGATGCGGCCTTTTTTTAATCTGGTATTTCAAGCAAATCTAACTATTAATTGCAAGGCTTTACATAGGAATATAAAAAATTTGCATCCAGTCTTTTGTCACCTCTTTTCGTGTGTTATATTCTGGTAGGTTGATGCTGGGGTCGACAGGGGAATTTTAGGCTAAAGATTTCATGATTTGACCAATTATTCATGGTATATTTTAAATAAAATAATATCTTTAAGGTATTACTTAAAATTTAGAAATCTATGGATCCTGGAATTAGTTTGATTTTGATTATTGTCGGAGGCGTAGTCGCGTTTTTCCTGTTGTTGTATTTACTTCCTGTCAACCTATGGTTTACAGCACAACTCTCTAATGTAAAGATTAGCTTGCTTAATCTGGTGCTTATGCGTCTGCGGAAAGTACCTCCATCATTGGTTACCAATGCCATGATCACGTCGTCTAAAGCAGGGCTACGCATTACTTCGAACGAAATAGAAACACATTACCTTGCAGGTGGCAACGTTAACAAGGTAATAAAGGCATTGATATCGGCTGATAAGGCCAATATACCCTTAGATTTTAAGCTAGCTACAGCAATTGATTTGGCGGGTCGTGATGTGTTTGATGCGGTGCAGCTTTCGGTAAATCCTCAAGTAATCAATACGCCTCCAGTGGCAGCAGTGGCTAAAGACGGTATTCAGCTTATCGCTAAAGCGCGTGTTACCGTACGGGCAAATATCAACCAGTTGGTGGGCGGTGCTGGCGAGGAAACAATTTTAGCCCGTGTGGGTGAAGGAATCGTAACCACTATCGGTTCATCAACCAATCACAAAGAAGTATTGGAAAATCCGGATCGTATATCCAAAACTGTGCTTTCTAAAGGCCTGGATTCAGGTACTGCTTTTGAAATATTATCTATTGATATTGCAGATATAGACATTGGTGAAAACGTAGGGGCTAAATTACAGACGGATCAGGCTGAGGCGGATTTGAAAGTGGCCAATGCACGAGCCGAAGAGCGTCGTGCAATGGCGGTTGCTACCGAGCAGGAAATGCGCTCTAAAGCACAGGAGGCAAAGGCAAAGGTGATCGAAGCCGAAGCTCAGGTTCCGATGGCAATGGCTGAAGCATTTCGCAATGGAAATCTCGGTATTATGGATTACTACAAAATGCAGAATATTCAAGCAGATACCGATATGCGTACTTCCATCGCCAAACCAAATGCGGGCGATAAAGGAAAGAGTTAAGTTTTCAAAATAATATAGCGGGAGGCCAAGGGTATGTAACAATTGCTCTTGGCCTTTTTCTTGGTTGTCGAAAATACAAAACCCTGACGATGGGCGTCAGGGTTTGCTACTAACCAATTATAAACCTAAATTATGAAAAGACAATGTTATGTATAAAATCAACTGCTACGTTGATATGTGACAAATGTACATCGAAAAACAATATGTGGCAATAGTTTTGATCTTTTTAGTTGTGATAACAACTAAACTCTGACAAATCTTTGATTGAACGTCTGTTTTTAATAAATAAATGGCCAAAAATGATGTTTTTTATTCGTAGAGTTGATTGTTGTAGAAATGATTAATTTTGGACTGATATGATTTTACAGGATTTTGCAAAAATAAAAGCGCTGTTTTTAGATGTAGATGGCGTGTTGACTGATGGTACGGTGTTGGTTACTGAAGAGGGTGAGCAGCTTCGCCGATTTTCGATAAAGGACGGCTATGCCATACAGCTTGCCGTAAAAGTTGGTGTACAGGTTATCGTCATTAGCGGAGGCCGTTCTGAAGGGGTGTTAAAACGGCTCCAGCATTTAGGTGTGCTTGAAGTACATCTAGGCATCTCTAATAAATTGCAACTGATGAATGAGATCATGCATCGTCAAGGATGGTCAAGGGAAGATGTGGCTTTTATGGGGGATGATGTGCCCGATTTGGACTGCTTGAAAAATGTTGGTTTAGCCTTGTGTCCGCAAGATGCTGTTGAAGAGGTTAAGGCTGTAGCAGGTTACGTATCGCCTAAAAATGGGGGCGCGGGTTGCGTTCGTGATGTGCTGGAGAAAATATTGCGCCTAAAAGGTCTGTGGGATACGGGAACAGGTATTAAAAGTATATAATATGTTGATAGAAACATTAAAAGAGATTCGTGTTGTTTTGGGCTCCCAATCGCCTCGCAGAAAAGAGTTGCTTGCCAATCTTGGTGTCGATTTTCAAGTATTGGTAAAAGATACCTCGGAAGACTTTAATCCGTTGGATTCGCCAATGGAAATTGTCAGAAGTATAGCGCTTAAAAAGCTGCAGGCTTTTGATTTACCTGAATTTCAGGATAGTTTGGTGATCACCGCTGATACGGTTGTGGTGCATCAAGGGCAGATCTTAGGAAAGCCGAAAGATCAAGCAGAGGCGATTCGTACAATTAGGGCGTTGCAAGCGAATCAGCATGAGGTATTGACAGCTGTGGCTATCGCCTACCAAGGAAAGACATATACGTTTGTGGAAACTACAGCGGTATCGTTTTATCCAATGACGGCAGCAGAGGTTGCATATTATGTGGAACAATATCTGCCACTTGACAAGGCCGGCTCCTACGGTATTCAGGAATGGATCGGATTAATTGGTATTGAGTCCATCGAAGGTTCTTATGAAAATGTTGTGGGGCTTCCCACAGCAAGGCTGTACCAAGAGCTTAAGACGATAGTAAGGGAGGAATAAACCTTTACAAAGCAATTCGTTGTATCAAAAAAGTCTTGTATCCATTTTCGATACAAGACTTTTTTCATTTTACAGGTAGTCTTCGCTGTGCTTGATCAACCTTATTTGATATTATAACGTAGCCCTGCATAAAACAGGCGGCCGGTAAGTGGTCCCCATAGCAGATTGGTATCGAAATGTTGTCCGAAGGGATCGTCGAAGGCGAGGATAGGATTCTTCTGAAAGAAGTTCGTTAGGTTCTCGCCGCCTAGATATATCGTCATGTTGTTGTCCTTCCCAAAGCTTTTGCTTACCTGCGCATTCATGGTGATATAGCTTTCTGAAAATGCCTGCAACTGATAAGCAGCAGGGTTTTCTACCGTAGATGGCAGGCGTTTTTTGCCCACAGCGTTGATCGTGTAGTCAAAACTCCAACCGCTATGCAGGCTGTATGCTAAATTCATAAAGCCTCTATGTTTAGCTGTTAATGGTTTTTGCAATCTTCCCGAATGGTAATCGGTTTGCACGTCTAATAAGCGATAGGCAAATTTGGTTTCGAAATGGGGAAGAGGCATAAACCGAAAATCTGCTTGCAGGCTATTGGAGAACGATTTGCCTTCTAGGTTGTAGAAGGATACGGCACGAGGATCTTCCCAGTCCACCACAACTTGATTGCTGAAATTGTTGTGGAAAAGCTCCAACGATAATCCCGCTTCTCGGCCTAGTAACTGAAAGTCTTGGTCAAGGGTAAGTCCAGTATTCCAAGAAACCTCAGGCTTCAGACCGTAGGCTGTTCCGGGGCTGTTCAGTTGTGCATAATCGATTGTCCTGCTGGAGGCAAATAGACCTATGTTTTCTGCAAAAATATTGGCTGTCCGTTGCCCTCTGCCAGAACTCAATCGAATGCTTGTGTTGGCTGCAGGTGCATAACGCAAAACAGCACGTGGCGTGGTGAACCAGCCATAAATGTTGTTGTAGTCTTGGCGTAAACCAAAGACAGCATCAAATTTTTCACTTGGAGCGAAGGTGTACTCTAAGAATGCGCCAGATACAGCTTCCGTACGCCTAAAGTTGTTTGTTAAGATATCTTCGTTGTACTTGTCGTAGGAAAGAGACAAACCACCTCGGTACTTATGCTGCACACTGCCAATGACATCTTGGTACAATAGGTTGGCGTAGCCACTATTCTGTTCGCTATTGTAAGTCGTTTGTCCAAAGTAGCTATCTTGACTGTAATGTGAGCCAGAGAGCTGTAAGCCTATGCTTCGCAATTTATGGTTTGGAAAAACATAACCTATCTTTGCAAAACCTTCTACTCGATTGATGTCAAAGCCTAGCCCGTATTTGTTGGTTGTGAGTTTGTCTCGATCTTCATCAAAATCGATTTCCCCACCTATTCGGTCGTCCCGGAGATATTTTAAACCAAATTGGGCAATTAATCCCTTCCCATTTTCATAATGCCAACGATTTACTCCAGAAAACACATTCCCAACAGGCATATCCCGAAAACCGTTATTGCTGAAATTCATGGACTTGTTGTACATGAAATTGTCGTGAAGCAGTAGCCCGACGGACCATTTATCATTGATCTTCTGTGCCAGATTGAGATTGACGTCGGTACGGCCCATATTGTTTGCATAGGCGTTAAAATATAGTCTATCGCTGTTATGCGGTTTTTTAAGCTCTACGTTGATTTGTCCGGCCATGCTCTCAAAACCATTGGCTACAGAGCCCATCCCTTTGCTGATCTGTATAGATTCAATCCAAGGGCCGGCCATGCTGTTCAGACCCAACGGCGATGCGAATCCTCTAGGCCCGGGCAAATTTTCCACGGTGAGTTGGGTGTACACGCCACTTAAGCCCAGTAACTGTATTTGTTTTGCGCCAGTTACGGCATCGCTACTGACGACGTCAGCAGATGCATTGGTTTCGAAACTTTCGCTCAAATCGCAGCAGGCCGCTTTAAACAGCTCCTTGGCCGTTATCATCTCGATGCGATTTGGTGACAGCTTAGATATATAGTTTGATCGCTGTTTTCGGGAAACCACAACTTCACCAAGCACATTGTCCTTCGCGTGGATGACCAATACTTCGTGAAGATTTTTTACCGTAATGGTGTCTGACTTCATTCCAACGAAGCTCACCACCAGCTGGTTGTAACCTTGTTCATGCTGCAGGTCAAACACGCCATTTTCATTAGTTTGCACGATTATTTTTGGGTTTTCTAACCAATTGACATTTACGCCGGCAATGGGGCTAAGCTCACCTTTATTGCTTTCCTGAACCACTACACCACGGACGATGTGGTCATGATCATGGCCGTCGGCTGCGGACGTATCGTTGTCGCGGGAATTACCGTCTAGTCTTTCGTACAGGCAGCATTCGTGCAGTTTGGCGTAGACTTCGTCCTTTGCGCGAATTTCATCCGTATCATGCCCAACATCAGCAATAGCTTGTTTAATAAAGGTCGCGGAGGTTTTCGCTGGGTCGAAGGTTACAGTTGCTTTGTTGCTGGGAATGTCCCAAAGCGCTTCCGATACCCCTTTTATTTTTGCGGCTTTCTCAATACGCTGTTTACAGAGTCCACAATTACCAGCCACTTCAAAGGTTATGCTGCTGTCGCGTTGCGCAAAAGAAAAAATGGAACTATGGATAAAAAATAGAATGAATATTCCTCTTAAAATAAAATTCATGTGTTAAAATTTGATGTAACGTGTAATATGTCCTTCTTCGCAATCGTATCCGTTACGAGCGCGACGTTTCTTACCGTTATAAAATCAAATTCTGAAGTTGCAATGAATTAAGTAGGGAGGGCTAGCCGAGGCCAGCTGTGGAGGCGGTTGTGACACAGTAGACTGTGTTATCGCGCTCGCTTCCTGTGGAACAAGCATGATCCAATACAAGGTGATTACCGCGGGAGAAAGTGCTAGAAAAGTAGGCGAATTAGCGGTGCTTTCAATTTCCTGATTGCCTTTTTTTAGGTCTAGCTTCACATCTTTGCAACAATCGTCTTTGTCGCTGCATGCATGTTTTGCCGCGGACTTCTTTTCCGTCTTTGCACAAAGGGGGCATTCTTTTTCGGACGCGGGCTGTTGCACTTGTATGATAGCGATGGAGCCTTTACCACAAAGGTGCATATACACAGAAGTTCCCGTACACGTTAATGTGTATAGAAACAACAGTATATAGGACAAAAAAATCTTCATCGTTGTACAAAGATAGTAAATTATCGAACTAAGCAGAAAGCACTATCAATAATCTGGCTTGAAACGCGAGAAAAACCAAAAGTCCGTTAGTGACTTGCCATGCACTAACGGACGATGGTCTAAGCTTTAATATCGGCAACAAACCCTCGGATTTTCTCCAAGTAATTTTCTTCGCCCAGCAATTTGACGAATGCGGTGCCGATAATAGCGCCTTTGGCATAGTCTGTCGCTTGGGCAAAGGTTTTCGAATTAGATATACCAAAACCAATCACGAGAGGATTCTTGAGTTGCATATCCTTTAGCCGTTGGAAATAGGTCACAGACGATTCGCCAACTTCTAAATTCTTGCCGGTAGTGGCATTGGAAGATAGCAGATAGATAAAGCTGTTTGAAAGCGCATCGATCTTCTTTATTCTTTCCGTCGATGTTTGTGGCGTGACTAAAAATATGTTGCTGATACCATGTTGATGAAACGTCTCCGCATAGAGGTCTTCGTATTCATACATTGGTAGGTCGGGGATAATCACACCGTTTACACCTACCGCTGCACAGGCTTTGCAGAAGTTCTCCACACCGAATTGCAGTACAGGGTTGAAATAACCCATCAGAAATACAGGGATGGAAACTCGTGAACGTAATTCTTTCAGCTGTTCGAAGAGTAGTTTCAGGTTCATTCCGTTGTCTAATGCAACTTCAGAACTGTGCTGTATAACCGGTCCGTCAGCAACGGGATCGGAATAAGGAAATCCGATTTCTAGAAAATCTGCGCCAGACTTTTCCAGTTCTTCGGCGATGTCGATCGTGCTGTCCAAGCTAGGATAACCTGCCGTAAAATAGATGGAGAGCAACCTGTCTTGCTTTCCGTTGAATAAGTTTTCTTGCTCCTGCATGGTACTAAAATCCAAAATATTTCATGTAATTGTCGAGATCTTTATCCCCTCGGCCTGATAGGCAGATCACTACATTCTCGTTACCTTTAAAATTCATTTTCTCTAAGTAGGCCAGCGCATGAGAACTTTCGATAGCCGGAATGATACCTTCAAGTTTTGTCAAGAGTAATCCTGCCTGCATAGCTTCATCGTCGGTAATACTTACATACTGACCGCGTCCACTTTTGAATAACCAGGCATGCTGCGGTCCGATGCCGGGATAATCGAGCCCTGCTGAAATAGAATAGGGTTCAATAACCTGTCCATCGTCGGTCTGCATGAGTATAGAACGGCTGCCGTGCAGAACACCGTCTTTGCCAAGCGCCGTTGTAGCAGCGCTTTCGCCGCTATCTACACCGTGGCCAGCGGCTTCGACAGCAATCAATTGCACATCCTCGTCATCAAGAAAATGGTAAAACATACCAGCGGCGTTGGATCCGCCGCCTACACAGGCCAATACATAGTCTGGTTTGTCGCTTCCTGTTTTCTCTATTAGCTGCCGCTTTGTTTCCTCCGATATGATGGACTGAAATCGAGCAACAAGATCTGGATAAGGGTGTGGGCCAACCACTGATCCTATGATGTAGTGTGTGTCAACCGGATTATTTATCCAGTCGCGAAGAGCCTCGTTAGTTGCATCTTTTAAGGTTTTGCTACCCGATTGTGCGGCGACCACAGTTGCTCCCATCATCTTCATGCGAGCCACATTGGGCGCTTGCCGCTGAATATCTACCTCGCCCATGTAAACCACGCATTCCAGACCTTTTAATGCACATACCGTAGCCGTGGCCACACCATGCTGCCCGGCACCCGTTTCTGCAATGATCCTTTTCTTTCCTAATCGCTCGGCCAATAAAATTTGCCCGATGGTGTTGTTGATTTTGTGGGCTCCGGTATGGTTCAGATCCTCTCTCTTCAAGAAGATGTTGGCGCCGTATTTTTCGGAAAATCTTTTTGCATAATATAGAGGAGACGGACGCCCCACATAATCTTTAAGCAACTCGTGAAATTCTTTTTGGAAGCTTTCTTCCTGCATAATCTCCAAGTATTTTTGTTGAAGCTCTTCCACGTTTGGATAGAGCATCTCGGGAACGTAGGCTCCACCAAATGGACCGTAATATCCTTTTTCGTTAACTTGATATTTGCTCATCTTTAATAATTTTCAAAGCGTTTGTTATTTTACTGATATCTTTTAATGCGGGTGCTATCTCAAAGCGCGAATTTAGATCGAGGCCTATCAGGCGCTGATCGCCAATAGCGAGGGCATCTTGGATATTTTCGTTCGATAGGCCGCCGCTTAAGAAATAAGGCTTTTCAAAAGGGTAGCTAGCTAAGGTTTGCCAGTCAAAGCGTTGTCCGGTGCCACCATGTTCGTTGCTTTTGGTATCGAATAGGAAGTAGTCTACGACGGAGAGGTATGCGGATAATGTCTCCCAATCGAAGCCGCGCTCTATCCCGAAGGCTTTGAAAACCTTAACACCCTTTTGTTGTAGCGCAGCACATAGGGAAGGCGACTCGTTGCCGTGTAGCTGAACGCCATCTAGTCCCTCAGCTATTTTATCAAGGATATAAGCTTCGGTAGCGTTGACAAATACACCGATTTTCTGGATGTTGGGCGGAAGGTCAGGCAACAGCGGGAGGTTTTCCGTGAAACGCGGTGACTTTGCATAAAAAATAAATCCCAAATAGTCTACCGGTAAAACCGAGAGTTCCCGAATATTGCTGCTGTCACGCATTCCGCAAACTTTGACTTGAAGCGCTGCCATCTCTATCGCTGAATTAACTTGTTGAAGCTAGCTAAAGCTTTTTTGCCCAGCAGCGATGTTTCGGCTTCGTAAAAACAGTCGCCAAAAGTTTTCTCGGGATGTATGGTCTTAATGGCGAAGGCCGCATTGCTAAGTACCACATTATTCTGCACATCGTTGCCTCGACCGTTGATAATATCGTTGAATATTTTTGCTGCTTCTTCCACATTATCGCCTCCGGCAAGTTCGTCCGCTGCGATCTTGGAGAAGCCAAGATCTTCTACTTGATAGTATTTCTCGCCTTGGTTGTCGATGACTTTAAAATCTCCCGTCAACGAAATCTCATCGTAGCCGTCCAGTGCGTGGACGATGCTATATTGCTTCTCGGTATGTTGATACAGGTAGTTGTATAGGCGAGCAAGCTCTAGGCTAAAGACCCCTACTGCTTGATATTTTGGGTTTGCGGGGTTGGTAAGTGGCCCGAGCATGTTGAAAAATGTTTTGACGCCCAAAGCTCGGCGAATAGGAGCCACGGTCTTCATCGCCGGATGGAAAAGTGGGGCATGGAGGAAACAGATACCCGCTTCGTCAAGTTGTCGGTGTAGTTCGCTACTATCATTGGTGAATCGATAGCCGAGGTGCTCCATAACGTTTGATGATCCACATCCGGAAGATACACCTACGTTTCCATGTTTGGCCACATGATATCCTGCTCCTGCAACAACAAAGGAAGCTAAAGTCGAAATGTTGAAGGTGTTTTTACCATCACCACCGGTACCGCAAAGGTCTATTAAATCATAACCCGGGAATTCCAATTTGACGCAGAGATCATACATCGCATTACGAAAGCCACTCAGTTCGTCAACGCGTATGCTCCGCATCCCGTAGGCGGTCATAAAGGCGGCTATCTGATGGCTATCGTATTTGCCCGTGGCGATGTTGGTGAGGATAGTGTAAGCTTCCTCTTTGGTAAATGTTTTGTACTCAAATAAATGAGTAAGAATCTCTTTCATATACTGTATCGTGAAATAAAAAAGGCTTGCCTATTCAGGCAAGCCGCTATATTTTGATGTAAAAAATTCAAGCAATAGGTTTCTGCCACAACTTTAAGAGTTGTGCCACCACCATGCTTTATTTACAATCGTTGAAATCATGCTAATTCGTTGAAAACAAATATCTATTATTTATTAATGAACTGCAAATTTTTTGTTGAAAAATTAATAAGTCACAAAATGGGCTACTTTGTCGCCTTTGGATACAAGGGTAAAGGATGCGATCTTATCCTCTTCGATATAGATCGCAAGCATCTGGCGGTTCTTATAGCGAAGAAAGTACATGTTCTCGATCGGTTTTCCTTCTGGATCAATATCCCGCACCTCTTTCTTGGGCAAAGATTGAAAAGGGATGTATGCAATCTCCTCTATATTTTTGGTTTGCAGATTCAGCCGTATTTCGTCGATGCTAGCTTCCAGGTAATCATATTCCTCATTTGTTGAGGTCTCCGTAATACGTACATGTTTACTCAAGATCAAATCTGGACGAATATTTTCATCGGCAACATCAAGAACAAAATCCTTAATGATCTGTATGTCCCGCTCTTGCTTATCTGTGATGGTTTGCGCGAAACTCGCTATCCATGACACACTAAGCAATAGGATAAAAGGAATAATTTTTTTTTGCATCGTTTCGCTCTATTATCCTAAGACTCTTTTTCCAAGAGAAGGATTAATAAAAAACATAAAAAACGCCTCTAGGGCGTTTTTTATGTTCAATTAATACTCGTCTTCATTGAAAAAGAAATCATCCTTAGTCGGATAATCGGGCCAAATCTCTTCGATGTTTTCGTATGGCTCGCCGTCGTCCTCTAACGCTTGAAGATTTTCTATAACCTCCACCGGAGCTCCGGAACGAATAGCATAGTCAATTAACTCATCTTTAGTTGCTGGCCATGGCGCATCTTCCAAGTGCGATGCTAATTCTAGTGTCCAATACATATCTAATAATTTAAGTCGCTATTTCTCGCAAAAATAACATTATTATTGATAAAAACAAGTCAAATGAATGTTATCAAATTTTATGTATTGTAATTGGTTTATTTTTAGTGTCTTATGTTTCAAATTTTCTCAAAATCGGAACCTTTTTCTTTCAATGCATCGAGTCTTGGCAATACAGATTTTATATCGGGATTACGGTAATCATCTTCGATAAGGCCATCACGCATCCGAACAATTCGGTGAGCATGTTGTGCAATATCTTCTTCATGGGTCACAAGGATGATGGTGTTTCCTTTTGCATGGATATTTTCCAGTAGGCCCATAATTTCAATAGACGTCTTGGTATCTAGATTTCCGGTCGGTTCATCCGCCAAAATGATAGAAGGACTGTTGATCAAGGCGCGTGCTACAGCCACACGTTGGCGCTGACCGCCCGAGAGCTCATTTGGTTTATGATCAACTCGATTGCCTAACCCCACGTCTTCTAGCGCCTTCAATGCCTGATCTTCTCTTTTCTTCTTGCTGTATCCCGCATAAATCAAGGGTAAGGCGACATTTTCCAGAGCCGTGCTCTTGGGAAGCAGGTTGAATGTTTGGAACACAAAACCAATTTCTTTATTCCTAACCTCCGCAAGTTCATTTTCGCTCATGTCCGACACATTGATGCCATTGAGGATATACGTACCCTTACTGGGCGTATCCAGACATCCCAAAATATTCATCAAAGTGGATTTGCCCGATCCCGATGGTCCCATCAAAGCGACAAATTCACCTTTTTTGATGTTGAGGGAGACAGACTTTAGGGCGTGGATTTTTTCTGCGCCGATAATATAGGCTCTACCGATGTCTTCAATTTGGATTAAAAAGTTATTTTCCATGCGTTTTGGCTGTAGACTGCTATGAAGTTACGATTTATTGTAGAGATCCCAACGGTCTTTCATTTTTCGATATACTGCAGTTTCTAATTGTTCGGCATTTTCCTTTCCAAAATGTTGCGTAGGAATAGGCGCTAGCACATCTACATGGATGACGCCCGGTTTTGAACCAAACTTTTTGCCATCGTCCCAAAAGATTTTCCAAGCGTCTTGTATGATGACGGGAAGAATAGGGACGTTGTGTTCCGTAGCCAGGCGAAAGGCGCCCGATTTAAAAGGGTGCAGCGTGGGCGGGAAATTGTCGTCGATTTTACCCTCTGGAAATATCACTAGTGACTTTTTATCTTCCAGTAGTTCGAGCGCCCTTTTAAATGCTTTGAAAGCCGATATTTTACTGTCACGCTTAACCGGAATGTCGATGGTCTCAAAAAAAACACGGGTAATTGGGTTATCCAAAAGTTCTACTTTACCCATAAAGGAAAAAGGCTCGCGGCACAAGTAGGTCAATACCGTGATATCGAGAAAGGAGCTGTGGTTTGGGCATATGACATAGTTTTTCGACCAGTCTACTTCTTCTTCAAAGTTCACCTGCACCCGTATTCCCACTGCGTAGATGCCCGCTAGGCTTATCCATCGTCGGAAAGACACGATCTTGTTGTAGTTTCTTATAGGATTTTTTGCGTAGAAAAGTAAAAAAGGGTAGCCTAATAAAAAAAAGAAGAGAACCAGAGCGAGGTAGGTACAGCGATGTAGTTTTCTCAAAATCCTAAGCATGTCCAAACATATAGATTTTTACGGTAATATGCAACGGATGCTGTGTTTCGGGGCGGAGCTGTTGCTGGGAAATAGGTAAATCTGCCTGCAGCGTTATTCGCTGCAGGCAGAATATAATTATTTACTGAGATCTGCAAAATGTTTGAAAAACGAAGGTATAGTCTCAATACCTTTTAAATAGTTTTCGATCCCGTATTTTTCATTCGGAGAATGTAGGTTATCGCTGTCAAGCCCAAAGCCCAGCAATACGGTTTTTACACCGAGTTCTTTTTCGAAAAGCGCTACGATAGGTATGGAACCACCGCCACGGGTAGGGATGGGCTTCTTATTGAAAGCCTCTTCCAAAGCCTTTTCTGCTGCTTTATATGCAACGCTATCAGTCGGCGTGACCACCGGTTCGCCGCCATGGTGCGGTTTAACGGCAACTTTTACATAGCTAGGCGCAATCTTTTCAAAATGCTCTTTGAAGAGCGTGGTGATGCGCTGCGAATCTTGGTTGGGTACCAAACGCATGGATATTTTAGCAAAAGCTTTGGACGGTAGCACCGTTTTTGCTCCTTCGCCGATGTAGCCTCCCCAGATACCGTTAACCTCCAAGGTGGGACGGATACCTGTGCGTTCAATGCTGCTGTATCCCGCTTCTCCCCATAC
The DNA here is from genome assembly GCF_033955345.1 of Sphingobacterium bambusae. Lineage (NCBI taxonomy): Bacteria > Pseudomonadati > Bacteroidota > Sphingobacteriia > Sphingobacteriales > Sphingobacteriaceae > Sphingobacterium > Sphingobacterium bambusae. Next base: position 1,803,059 of record NZ_CP138332.1, on the reverse strand, counting down.
TTCGGCTACTCCTAGGTCTTCTTTGTAGGCCTCGATGTCGAATGGTGCTTCATTAAGCGCTGCACGCTCTTCGGCAGATAGTTCCAATACGTCGTCATAAAAACCGGGAATGGCGATATGGTTATTTTCGTCGTGCAAAGAGGCAATCAGCTTTGCTAAGATCGTCGCGGGGTTGGCTACAGCACCACCATACACGCCGGAATGCAGGTCTCTGTTTGGACCGGTAACCTCAACTTCGACATAAGATAGGCCTCGTAGCCCTGTCTCCAACGAAGGTTGATCCATGCTGATCATCGAGGTGTCCGAAATAACGATGACATCGTTCTGTAGACGCTCTGTATTTTCTTTGACGAAGGTGCCTAAGTTTGCAGAGCCCACTTCTTCCTCGCCTTCGATCATGAATTTAATGTTGCAGGCCAACGCATCGTTCTTCATCATATACTCAAAGGCTTTAACGTGCATATAAAACTGCCCTTTGTCGTCAGCTGCTCCACGGGCATAGATCTTGCCATCGCGCACAGTAGGCTCGAAAGGAGGGGTGTCCCAAAGCTCCAACGGATCTGCCGGCTGTACGTCATAATGTCCATAGACAAGGACAGTAGGCAGCTTGCTATCAATAATTTTCTCTCCGTAAACGATCGGGTTGCCTGCGGTAGCGCATACTTCAACTTGATCGGCACCGGCTTCCCTTAATTTTTCTGCTACAAATTCCGCAGTTTTCACCACATCTTCTTTGTATTTAGGGTCGGCACTGATTGACGGAAAACGTAATAAAGCGAACAATTCTTCTAAAAATCTCTCCTGATTGGATTGAACATATTCTTTTATCGTCTGCATATTTTTTTGTTTTTACAAAGCTACCAATTATAATTTTATTCCGTAGCGACATCTTTTTCCTGTGTACTACGTAAAGAAACTTGTTAAGGAAATGTTAAACATTTCAAAACCCTTTGAATCGGAAGTTAATTATGATATTTTCGTAGATATATCATGTACTACCAATTTTTATGAAAAAGCTAACCGCGCTTTGCGCGTTTTTGATCTTAACCGTTTTTTTTGTTGCGCAAGGGCAGACGAAAATTACTGGTGAGGTTGTAGACGATGCAGACCAAATCACAAAATTATCCAACGCTTCCGTCATGTTGATTCGTGCCAAAGACTCCATTTTAGTGCAGCATACGCGAGCGGATCAAAATGGTAAATTCTCCCTGTTGCGGCCGGATACCATTCCGTATTTATTAATCGTTACGTATCCGAAATACGGTGATTTTTATAAGGAAATTGTGCAGGAAAGCGATGGGGCAGTAGGGCGCATAGGATTGAGTAGCGTAAGTCAATTGTTGGAGGAAGTCATCGTTACGGGTAAGATCCCGGTGGTCATCAAGGGCGATACCACGGAGTATGATGCCTCGAGCTTTGCCGTCGAGAAGAATGCGAAGGTCGAAGATCTGTTAAAGGTATTGCCCGGTATTTCGGTGGATGCCAGTGGGAAGATAACAGCGCAAGGAAAGACCGTGGAGAAGGTCTTGGTTGACGGGGAGGAGTTCTTTGGCAATGACCCTACCTTGGTGACACGTAATGTGCGCTCGGACATGGTCGACAAGGTGCAGCTCTTTGAAAAGAAATCGGAAGAGGCCGAACGTACGGGCGTGGATGACGGGCAACGGATACAAACGATCAACTTAAAGCTTAAAGAGGACGCGAAAAAAGGGATGTTTGGGAAAGCGGAAGGTGGCGGCGGGGCAGATACCGATAGGGGCTTCTACACCGGAACTTTGGCTTTCAACAAGTTTAATGGCACGCAGAAGATCGGTGTGTTTGGTTTAACCTCCAATGACGGTACTGTATCGTTGAATTGGGAGGATCGCGACCGCTTCGGATTCTCCGATATCAGTTCGGAAATTTCTGACGATGGATCGGTATCCTTTTCTTGGCGTGGAGATAATATGGATTATTGGAATGGTCGCGGCCGTCCGAGAGCCATCAGTACCGGCCTTTCCTTTGCTGACTCTTGGAAAGAAGCTAAGCATAAGCTGAATACAAGTTATAAGTTTGGGATCATTGAGAATGAAGAAGAGAGCACACGCACATCGCAGGAAAATCTTGTCGACGCGGTGTTAAACTCGTCTGATTCTAGCGCGAGCAATGCACGTAACCAAAAGCACCGGCTTAATGCGCGCTATGATCTTAAGATAGATTCGCTCACCACACTGACCATGAGCATTGGAGCTTCCAAAGGGAATACCGAAAGTAGCCGAACACAAAGAACGAATACCTTTGATGGAAATGGCAATGCCATCAACGATAATATAGCTAGTCAAGAAATGCAATCTGATAACCAATCTATCGATTACAGCGCTTATTTGACAAGAAAGCTAAAAAAGGAAGGTCGTTCGATATCACTACGCATCAACGGAAACCATAATGAAACCAATGGCGAAGGTTGGTTAAATTCCGAAGCGAATTTTTATAGCTCGAATACCGTATCTATCATCGATCAGCGTAAGACGATGGAATCGCGAGGAGATAACTTTAGGAGCTCCTTAGCATATACCGAACCGTTGACAAAACGGTTGAGCTCCAGTTTACAATATGAATTCAGTCATGGTGTTTCCTCCTCCATCAGCAATTCATTTAATCGATCAGGAGACAATGGCCCGTATGATGTGTTGGACGACGAGTTTAGTAACGATTTTGATTTTAATACCACGCGTCATGCAGCGAACCTTTCGTTTAACTACCGATCTGATCTAATCGATGCCAATTTGACCAATAACGTTCGTAATGACGAGTTGTATCAGGTAAATAACTATGAAGAAATGGATCTCGGTCGTAGTTTTCTGACCTATAACCCCAGTTTATACTTTCGCTATAAAATAACGAAAGCCAAAAGTGTTTCTTTTCGCTTCAACCGGAATAATAGCTTGCCATCACTAATGCAGATACAGCCATTACGGCAAAATACCGATCAGTTGAATATTGTCGTTGGTAATGAGAATCTTCGTCCCGCGCAAAGTAATTCTTACAATTTAAGTTTTGACACCTATAACATGATGAAGAATCAATATGGTTATATCTCTTTAAATTGGTCGCAACGCTTCAACAATATTCAACAGAATATACTGATTGAGGAGGGAAGAAGGACGCTTTCTTACGCCAACTTGGATCGTGTTGCCAATACGGTAAGCTTGTGGAGTAGCATTGGTCGTGATTTACTAAAGAAGCAAAAGGTGCGCGGAAATATTGGTCTGGATGGGACATATAACAATTATTTCAACTACATCAACGGAGCCTTAAGCGAGAATGACAACATCGATATGTCGGTATCGTTGAACTTTAGTCGAAATGTAAAAAAAGGTCTTGATTTCTATATCGGCTTCACGCCAGGCTATAGCTTGCTTCGTAACTCCCTGCAACCGGACTTGAACAGTAATGGTTTTGTCTACCGAAGTAACGCAAATTTAGAATACTACCTGCCTTGGAAAGTGAAAATATACTCCAATATCAATTACTTGTATCAAGCGCCGACCAAGGTGTTTTCGGAAAGCTTACAACGTTTTCTGTGGCAACCTGGTGTAACCAAGAAATTCTTGAAAGACGAATCGTTGACATTAAACTTTTTTATCAACGATGCGCTAAATCAAAACATTGGTTTCAACAGGCAGCAGAGTGCCAGTACGCTCATACAAGACCAGTATAACACGATAGCGCGATATTATATGTTAAAAGTAAGTTGGGATTTCACATCCATGAAAGGAGGAAAAGAATAATGAAAAAATTGGTATTGATAACATTTGGGATGTTATTTGTCTCGGCTATGGCTTTAGCACAGCATGCTTATTTTCCCGAAGGTGGTGTGATCCACTTTGAAAAACGTGTGCATCTGAAGAATTTTATGAAAACAAAGATGGCGCTGTCGAAAAGTGACAACTTCGATCGCTCCTATATTGAGCAGCTGTTAAGTAAGGCGCCTGATTCCTATGTGTACAAGAGTACGCTGAGCTTCAATGGTGCTGAATCGCGCTATGATGCGGTTAAACAGGAACAGACAGGGATCATGCGCAATTTGGATTGGTATGGATTTGATTACAGTGGCAGCTATTATCAGCACATAGAGAAAGGAGTGTTCAAAAGTAGATTGGACTACGAGGGAGGTAATATTCTCTTGGAAGACTCTTTGCTGAACATTAAATGGAAGATAACGAATGAATACCGTGATATCGCTGGGTATACCTGCCGACGGGCCAATGGTGTGCTCTTAGATTCGATCTTTGTGGTCGCCTTCTACACCGATGTTATACCGCTATCTTCTGGTCCCATCGGTACACACGGTCTGCCGGGGATGATCTTGGGTCTAGCGGTTCCGGATCAACACTACAATATTTACGCGACTAAGGTGGAGATTGGCCAGCCGCAGATTGTAAGCGAGCTAGCAAAGAAAAAGGATAAGCCGATGACCAGGACTGCTTTCCAATCTTTTATGCGCGATAGGCTCCGCATTGGCGATTGGTATACCGAAGCAGAATTTAATATGATGATGGTGAACATGCTGCTGTAAATGAAGCCAATGAACATGCAATTCATAAAAAAATCCCCTACAGTTTGTAGGGGATTTTTTTATAGTGCCGAGAGAAAAATTATTTCTTTTCGTCGTTTTTCTTTGATGTTACTTCGTTACGGATTTCTTGTGCCAAAGTTTTGATTTCTTGCAAACCTTTACGTACACGTGTTCCTGCAGCAGAGTTGCCATTGTTGAAGAACTTGTCTGCATCAGCTTCGATAGCAGCTACTAAGCTTTTTAATTTGTTGTAGTTTTCCATTTTCAATTATATAATTTTAGTTTCTATTAATTCTTGTTCTAAGATAGAATAAATATACAAAAACAAAGAACGAATATCCAATTTTTGTATCCAAATATCAAAATAAATTTGGATTACAGGCTTTATTCAACGATTTTCAGTTCATTGATGATGTTTTGCGCCCCCGCGAACTTATCGATGATAAACAGCACGTAGCGAATATCGACTGAAATAGTACGTTGTAAAACAGGATCGAAGATCACGTCACCCGCCATCGCTTCAATGTTTCCATCAAACGCCAAACCGATAAGTTCGCCATTACCATTTAACACAGGAGAACCAGAGTTTCCGCCTGTAATATCTTGATCACTCAAGAAGTTAACGGGCATGTAGCCTTTCTTGTCTGCGTAACGTCCGTAGTCTTTCGCTTCATAAAGCTCCATCAAACGTTTAGGCAAATCGAATTCCTCATCGTTTGGCTTGTACTTGGCGATGGTTCCTTTCAACGTCGTGTAATTGTTGATATCGGCGTCGTTGCGTGGATCGGCAGGTAAGGCTCTGATAGTACCGTAGGTCAAGCGCAATGTAGAGTTGGCATCAGGATAATATTTTCCTTTAGGATTGGCTGCTAGCACGCCCGCAATATATTTGCGGTAGGCCGCCTGAAACTTATCAGCCAAAGCATCCGCTTCTGGAGATTTCTCTCTGTATTTATCCATCAAGGATTTTGAAATTAGGTATAATGGATCTGCATCGATCGCTGCTGCCGAAGGATTATTTAAGAAACCATTCAGTTGTTCCGTCGATGAAAAGATGCTTTTGTCAAAAGCTGCTTTGACATGCTGTTGGAAAGATCCGCCATTTTTTTGTGCCAGTTCTTGGATGTACGGTGCGATGTTACCCGCTTTTTTTGCATACAGATTAAGTTCATCCGATAGAACATCAACCTCTAAAGGAACGTAGATGTTCTCAAAGGTTTCGCTCAAGCCTTTTTCCAAGGTAGGGCGCATCTCAGCACGTTTCGCTTCATTTGCAGCAGCATATTGTTTCAATGCTCCACCCAAGCTGTAAGGCAGGGCTGCAAAGGTCGATGAGCGAAGCATCCCCGTGAGGTAGTTGTCATGTCGAGCTTTCTCATTCGTCGCTTTATAATACGCGTCTATGGTCGGTAGTACTTCTGCGTAGGTAGCTTTGTTGGCCTTTTTGTTAGCCCACTTTTGGAATTTTGCTTCTTGTTTGCGTTTAGTCGCTGCGGTGTTATGTTTGGTTAGCGCATCGATCATACCCTGTCTGTTTTTCCAATAGTTGGCCACGCCAGAATAAGTAGATGCATAGTTCAATTTTACAGCTTGGTCTTTGTCCATGTGTTTTTTCATGGCGTCCATACCTACTTTTGAAGCCTCTACCCACGCTGGGTAAGCGTAGTTGACGTTTTGGTCAATACCGGCTGCCGGCATCCAGCGATTGGTGCGGCCAGGGTAGCCCAAGATCATGGAAAAATCACCTTCTTGCACACCTTTCAAACTTACTGGAAGGAAGTGTTTAGGTTTTAGGGGCACGTTGTCCTGTGCATAAGCTGCTGGATTACCATCTTTGTCGCCATAGACGCGGAAGATAGAAAAATCTCCGGTATGTCTAGGCCATTCCCAGTTGTCGGTGTCACCACCAAATTTACCAATGCTGTTGGGAGGCGTACCTACTAGACGAACATCAGTATAGTCTTGGTAAACGAAATAGTAATATTCGTTGCCGTTGTAAAACGACTTTACGGATACCACATATTTGCCCCCTTCGCTATTTTCTTTTTCAATCTTGGCAATCTCTTGGTTAATGACTTTCTCGCGCTCTTTCTCGCTCATGCTGTCGTTTACCAAGCCTAAGATGCGTTTTGACACGTCGTCCATACGTACGAAGAAGCGTACATAAAGGGACTTCGGCTTAAGCTCTTCTGCAAATGATTTTGCCCAAAAGCCGTTGGTCAAATGATCGTTCTCCGGTGTGGATAGCTCCGCAATAGCGCCGTAACCACAGTGGTGGTTGGTGAATACCAAGCCTTGTCCCGAAACAATTTCCGCTGTACAGCCACCATTGAACTGTACAATGGCATCCTTTAATGAGGAATTGTTAATACTATAAATTTCTTCAGCCGTTAATTTGAGGCCTTTCTTCTGCATGTCGGCCTCGTTGAGACGTTTCAAATGCATCAAAAACCACATCCCCTCGTCGGCGAAGGTGCTCATACTGACTGCAGTTAGCAGTATGAAAATCCAAATCTTTTTCATGTTATCAACCTATTAATACTGCACAAAGTTGATTTAATTCCTTTTCAAATCAAAATTTAACGGAAATATTCGTGGTAAACGGTATAGTATTGTCATATGTTGGCTTTGGTAAAGCGATCTAGTTTGATTTTTTTATCTTTGCAAGATGGCATCATTTGAAGATTTTAAACTCAATAAGCAACTCCTCAATGCAATTGCAGAAGCGGGTTATGAAATACCAACCGAGATTCAGCAAAAAGCAATCACACCTCTTCTAGCGGGACAGGATGTTATGGGGATTGCACAAACGGGTACGGGAAAGACGGCAGCCTTTGTGCTTCCTCTTTTGATGAAACTTAAATATGCCCAAGGGCAAGACCCACGTGCGCTCATTTTGTCGCCTACACGCGAGTTGGCCATGCAGATCGAAGAAAATATTCGTATGTTTTCGCGCTACTTGGATCTGCGGACGGTACTGCTGTACGGTGGTTTAGGACCTAAAGTGCAAAAAGAACAGCTGGCAAAGGGCTGCGATATCATCGTGGCAACACCAGGGCGCTTCTTGGATCTTTACCTCGAAGGAGAGATCAATACGAAATCTTTGAAATTCCTGGTGATGGATGAGGCCGATAAAATGATGGATATGGGCTTTATCGGCAAGATTCACCGAATTTTGGAGGTCGTACCACGTAAAAGGCAAAACTTATTGTTCTCTGCCACGATGAGTGAGTTGGTGCGTAAAATAGCCGGAGATTTTTTGGCTTTCCCTACGGTTATCGAAGTTACTGAACAGGCCACGCCGGCGCAGACCGTAACACAAACATTGTATGAGGTGCCTAACCTACGTACGAAGCTCAATCTCTTGCAGTATCTGTTATTGGATCATGAGTCCTTTCATCGCATCATTGTGTTCTGTAAGACAAAGGCCGTGGCAGATAATGTCTTTCATTATTTAGAACGTAAATATGGTGATGAGCATGTTCGTGTTATTCATGCCAACAAAGGGCAGAACACGCGCATCAACTCCATCAATGCGTTCAAAGAAGGCAATATCCGTATTTTGGTGGCAACTGATGTGGCAGCTCGTGGCTTGGACGTATCCAATGTAAGTCACGTTTTCAATTTCGATGTGCCCATTGTTATTGAAGATTATGTACATCGTATCGGCCGCACGGGAAGGGCTTTTAACAGTGGTGATGCAATCACGTTCTGTAACCCTGCTGAGGCCTATTATATCGATAAGATTGAAAAGCTTATTCGCCAAGAGATACCCAAGAAGGATATTCCGGTCAATGTGTTTATCGAAACTACTGGATTTGAAGAACGGCAAGCTATAGCGCGGGAAATCGATAATCAAAAGAAAAAGGATGATCCCGACTTTAAAGGGGCATTTCACGAGAAAAAGTACGCGATAAAAGCGGCATCCCGACCACGATCTTCGACAAAAAAGAAAGCAGGCGTAAAAAATAAAAAAGGTCGCTCGTAGATGAAATTAACTCCGCTCAATATTGTTGTGGCCTGCTTCCTGACTTGGATTGTTTCCGAGTGGGGCAATGATCAGCTTCGGTTGGCATGGTGGCAGGTTATCTTGTTTTTGGTGGTGGTTACATTGGCGGATATGGTCTTTCGGTTCTTCGTGAAGGATTTGAAGAAATTATGGATCGGCGAAATAGGATTTATTCTTGTTTCAGGGATCCTGATGGTAATAGTGAAAATTTTATGGAATTGATATGAAAACAGCAGAAATAAAACTAAATGTAACGTTGGACGATAGTAACGTGCCCGATAGCATCGATTGGTCGTCTACAGATGGTGAAACTTCCGATCAGATGCCCGCGAAAGCGATGTTTTTGGCACTTTGGGATGCTCAATATAAAAACTCGTTGCGTATCGATCTATGGACAAAAGATATGCCCTATGATGAGATGAAACGTTTCTTCTACGAGACGCTTCAAACCTTGGGTGATTCCTTCTTGCGCGCCTCTGGCGGCGATCCCATGGCGGAAAAAGTAATCGGCGACTTGCGTGACTACTGTGCGCATTTTGGCGATAAAATGGAAGTTTTGGAACAGGAATCCTAGTTCTTACTATCTTACTAATAAAAGGCATACATTACGATGAATTATTTTCTGGTCAAATCGGAACCCTTTAAGTACAGCTGGGAGCAGTTCAATAAAGATGGACAAACTTTCTGGGACGGTGTGCGTAATTTTCAGGCACGAAACAATCTAAAAGCGATGAAGAAGGGCGATTTTGTTCTTTTTTATCACAGTAATGAAGGTAAACATGTAGTCGGTATCGCCAAGGTGGTCAAGGAGTTTTATCAGGATCCAACAACCGACGACGAACGTTGGGTAGTCGTTGACTTGGCACCCGTGGAGACCTTTAAGACGCCAGTAACATTGGAAACGATAAAGACGGACGAATTTCTTCAGGACATTGCTTTGGTGCGCCAAGGACGTCTCTCCGTTATGCCCTTGAAGGCGGAAGAGTTTGACCGTATCGTTGCTCTAGGTAACGAAAGTGCATAAAAGACAAAAAAAAGAGAGCGAAAGCTCTCTTTTTTTTGTCGGTGTGACTAACCTTTTAGTGCTGCGTTGACAATATTCTTTAATTCGAGTGCATCTTCTGGCTTCACTTTCCCGCCCAAAATTAGGCGTAAAGCGCGACGTTGAGATGCTTTTTCGAACAGTTCGTGTTCCAATGCTGTTTCAGGAAGCAGTTCAGGAACCTTGCTCGGACGGTTTTCTTTATCAATAGCCACAAAGGTATAATAAGCTTCGTTGGATTTTTCTTTTGTACCTTCTGGTAGATTCTGCGCAAAGATTTCCATGCGTACTTCCATGGATGTGGAGAATGCGCGTGTGACCTGTGCCTGTATCGTTACTACCTCACCCAACTTAATGGATCGCTTGAAGGATACGTTATCAACGGATACGGTTACAACAGGGCTATTCGAATGCTTTTGTGCTGCCATGGCAGAACATATGTCCATCCAATAAAGCAAGCGGCCGCCCATTAAGTTACCAAAGGTGTTGGTGTCATTGGGAAGGACGAGTTCATTCATCTCCGTATAGGATTCCCGTGCAAATTTTTTTGTCATACGTTATTGTATAAGGCTAATTGTTTTTCTATTTCCTGAAATGAAGTAGCTAAAGCTGTGGGCTGAAAGCCTAGTTCATCCTTCGCTTTGCGGATGATAAATCCTGTTTTGCGAGGCCGGTTTGTCGCCTGCCCGATAGCCGCAGCCGAAATGGGTTTTATATAGCTACTGTCCAAGTTCCAGAAGTTGGCTACCGCCTGAGCAATCTCTAATATGCTCATTAGCGTATCGCTGGATATATGGTATATGCCCATTGCATTTTTTGTCGCAGCAAGGATGCTGGCATCTGCCAAATCGTCCACCCAAGTGGGCATGCGCCATTGGTCTTCAACAACCGTTATCACCGTGTTCTCGCTCAACTTTGCTTTTACCCACAGCACAAAATTGGATCGGTTGGGATCCTGAATATGGCCATACACCAGTATAGTGCGCAGGATTGCGGCCTTGCAGCCTGAATGCAAGATCGCCTGTTCGGCTTTCCATTTGCTTAAACCATAATTGTTGCATGGCTTCGGTGTGTCAGCTTCATGATAAGGTCCTGCCGTGCCATCAAATACGAAGTCGGTGGAAAGGAAGGTCAGGTGTATGTCCTGCTCGCGGCAACAGGCCGCGATATGTGCAACTAGTGTTACATTCATGGCCTCGCACTCCTCCGGATTATTTTCACAGGCCTCGACACTAGTCATGGCCGCCGTGTGGATAATATGGGTAGGCTGTTGCTCTACTAACAGTTTTTCCAACGATTGCGCATCTGTCAAATCGCTTTGTACAAAAGTGTAGCCTATAGTGTTGGGATTGCGATTTGGGCTTTTCGATGTTGCGATGATTACCGCGCTTCCTTCGCTGGTCAATTTATCGACGAGTTTCTGCCCTAAAAATCCGTTGGATCCTGTGATAAGTATACGCATAGCTGACTTCAGGCTTAGTTTGTCCATATGAAGTCCATTTTAGGCTGCTGCATGGAATTGTCAATCACGTGGCGTTCCAGTTCAACGATTGAGCGAAGTGCCCGGTAGTCTATTTTTTCGGGATCGTCACTCGGCATGTGGTAGTCCTCATGTCCGCCGGTATGGAAAAACAGTACCGGAATATTTTTTCGGTAGAACGAGGTCTGATCAGAGCCTCCATTTCCATCCTTGCTCGTGTAAAATTTGATCTCGCTTTGCACACCTTCGAATATGGCTGGAAATTTGGAACTTGTACCGTAACCGATAATGGCTACACCGTTATTTGGGTTGTAGCGCCCAATCATATCCATGTTGAGCATCCACTGCACCGTGGCCAACGGGATCGTAGGGTGCTCCGTGAAGTGTTTCGACCCCAATAGTCCGAGTTCCTCGGCACCAAAAGCGATGAAAAGGAGGTTATAAGGTTCTTTGCTTTTGTTAAGGGCATAATGTCGGGCGAGCTCCAGCAGGCCTGCAACGCCCGATGCGTTGTCGTCGGCACCATTGTGGATCTTGCCTACGCCTAGCGAATCTTTGGAGCTGCCTTGGTGTCCTTCGCCCAAGTGGTCATAATGTGCACCGATGACGACGGTATATGCTGCACCGTTGTCAATGAACCCAATGATATTGTCCGCTTGTCTGATGCTATCGGGAACGACCACACGGGTCACCTTTGCGGTAAAGGATTGACGGTACCCCACTGTTCCCTTTGGAAGAAGTCCGTAGCGTTTAAACTGCCTTTCAATGTAGTTCGCTGCTTTCTCTACCTGTTTGGAGCCGGTTCCTCGGCCTTTCATGTTGTCGTTCGCTAAAAAATAGATGTGCTTTTTGAGACGTGCCGCATCAATCTGGGCAAAGGATATTTTTCCGAAGAACAAAAACGATAAGCATAGCGCTATGGTTTTGATGTAACGGGCATTTTCTTTCATGTCCAAACTTAGAAAAATTCGCTTTGATATGCAAGCTATAGGGGAAAGGGCAAGTGTAGCCTTGGCATATAATTAAAAAGCCCCGATTCGCAACTGAACCGGGGCTTCTATTAATCTTCTAGTACCTCACTGTTTGCAGATTCTTTTTCTACATGCTCCTCCTTGAAATAGCGACGCTGAAATATCAAGATAAGAAACACTCCGACCGATATGGCAGAGTCTGCGACATTAAAGACCGGTCTGAAGAACAGAAAATGTTCTCCGCCCCAAATAGGGAACCATGTTGGGAAGTTTCCTTCAAGCAAGGGAAAATATAACATATCAACCACTTTTCCGTGAAAGATGGAAGAATAGCCGCCGCCTGCTGGAAAAAGTACCGCTTTCTCGTAGAACGTGCTTTCGCTGAAGATCAATCCATAAAATGTTGAATCGATGATATTTCCCAGTGCGCCGGCAAAGATCAATGCGACATTCAGGATAAATCCGCGATGGTATTTGTTTTTTACCATATAATAGAGGCCGTAACCTATACCTGCGACAGCGATTATTCTAAAGAGTGTCAAAAACAACTTTCCGAATTCTCCTCCAAACTCCATTCCCCAAGCCATACCGTTGTTCTCAATGAAATGAATCAGGAATTTGTTGCCCAGCACCTTGAAGTCTTGACCGATCGTCATGTTCAGTTTTACCCAAAACTTGGATAACTGATCCACCAAAAGAATAATTACAATAAGTAACAGAGGTCTTGTGTAGCCTTTCATATATACGAAAAATGAGCTAGCCCCAAATTTTGAGGCTTTCTCATTTTATAAAATCTTAAAAATTAATACTGTTTGTTTTTCGCTTCGATGCTCAATGTCGTGTGAGGTACAGCTTTCAATCTTTCTTTTTGAATGAGCTTACCTGTTTCCCGACAGATACCGTAGGTTTTGTTTTCTATACGGACTAACGCTGCCTCCAAGTTGTCAATAAACTTCTTCTGGCGCGCAGCAAGCTGATTGACTTGCTCCTTTTCTAAGGTTGCAGAACCGTCTTCAAGCGTTTTGTAGGTGCCTGCTGTATCGTCGGTGCCATTTGCATTACTGTTGCTCAGTGTTGAAGTCAATGATGCTAACTCCTCTTTTGCAATACGCAACTTTTCAAGAATAATGTCTTTAAATTCTTGCAGTTCGGCGTCACTGTAGCGTGTTTTTTCGTTAGTCGTTCCCATAGTTAAATTTTAACAATAAATACCTTTAATTCTATACCATCAATATCGATAGTATCTCCAGACTCCACGGATTCTTTAAAGTCTAAAGACTCTGCTAGAATTTCGGTGCAAATATACGACAAATTATTATTGACAGCATCTTGTATTTCAGGATTTTGTGTTACGTTTACATGAATTCTATCTGTAACCTCAAGTCCTTTCTCTTTACGAAGGTTTTGTATTCTATTCACCAATTCACGGGAAAGACCTTCTTTTTTGAGCTCGGCTGTAATGTTGATGTCTAATGCGACGGTTAATTTCCCTATGTTTGCGACCTGCCATCCGGCAACATCTTCTGCAATAATCTCCACATCTTCCGGTTTGATACTATATGCCGTGCCTGTAAGCTCCAAAGCCCCTGTCTGTTCCAATATATTGATTTGGCTATCGTCGAGTGCTTGGATGGCTGCGGCAACGATTTTCATATCCTTACCAACTTTCGCGCCAAGAACTTTAAAATTCGGTTTTATTTTCTTTTTTACGATTCCTGTTGTATCCGTAATGAATGAAATATCCTTGATGTTGGTCTCCGAGAGGATAAGCTCTTTGACTTTCTCCACCTTAGTTTGAAATGCAGCATTCAATACGGGAACCAAGATTTTGTTCAGTGGTTGTCGCACGTTGATGCCGGTCTTTTTGCGGAGCGATAGCGTCAACGACGATATGTCCTGTGCTAAAGCCATGCGTTCTTCCAAGTCTTTATCCACGAGTTCCGCGTGGAATGCAGGGAAATCCGCCAAATGAACAGACTCGTGGTTCTCCCGTCCCGATCCAGCATGCAAATCAAGATACAGCTTGTCCGAGAAAAACGGCGAGATTGGCGACATCAGCTTCGCAATGCTATCCAAACAGGTGTATAGCGTTTGGTATGCCGAAATTTTATCGTCGCTGTAGTCTCCTTTCCAAAAGCGGCGGCGACATAAACGAACGTACCAGTTACTGAGGTGTTCATCCACAAAATTTTGGATCGCACGGGCCGCTTTCGTTGGCTCGTAATCGGCATAGCATTCGTCCACTTCTTTGATCAAACTGTTTAACAGCGAAATGATCCAACGATCTATTTCCGGACGTTGCTCGATAGCGATATCGGCCTCGCTGTAACTGAAGTTGTCAATGTTGGCATACAGGGCAAAGAAGGCGTAGGTATTGTACAGTGTGCCGAAAAATTTACGACGCACTTCATCCAGCCCTTCCTCGTTAAATTTCAGATTGTCCCATGGTGCCGCATTGCTGATCATGTACCATCGTGTGGCATCAGCGCTGTATTGGTCGATAGTCGCAAATGGATCAACGCCGTTTCCAAGTCGCTTGGACATCTTGTTGCCATTTTTATCCAATACCAATCCGTTGGACACGACGTTCTTGAATGCTACTGATCCACGGATCATGGTGGAAATCGCATGCAACGTAAAGAACCAGCCGCGTGTCTGATCAACTCCCTCAGCGATGAAATCAGCTGGGAAAGCTTCGTTATAACCCTCGTTGAACGGATAGGCGTCGCCACGTTCGAGCTTCTCATGATCCAACCCCCATTGTGCATAAGGCATAGCACCAGAATCAAACCAAACATCAATCAGGTCTAGCTCCCGAAACATCTTTTGTCCGTTTTCGGATACTAAAACCACATTATCGACATAAGGACGGTGTAGATCTAATGCGTCTGTATCGAATTTGTCCCAATACTCTTGGTTGATAGCTTTTTCTTCTGCGCTCAATACCGACGAATCCAAAGCAAAGCGTAGTTGGCTCTTTAATTCGGGCATGGAACCGATACATATCTCCTCGTTCTCGTCGGCCGATCGCCAAATCGGTAGCGGTGTTCCCCAGTAGCGAGAACGCGACAGGTTCCAGTCGACCAAGTTTTCCAACCAGTTGCCGAAGCGACCCGATCCGGTTGCTTCCGGTTTCCAGTTAATGGTCTTGTTGAGGCCTACAAGTTGTTCCTTAACGGCGGTTGTGCGAATGAACCAGCTATCTAGCGGGTAGTATAAAACCGGCTTGTCGGTACGCCAGCAGTGGGGGTAGGTGTGTTCATATTTCTTGACATCAAACGCCTTATTTTCTTCCTTCAGCTTGATGGCGATAAGCACATCTGTAGGGCGGAAGTCTTTCTCTGCGCGTTCTTCTGCCGAATAGTATTCTTCTTTTACAAAGCGGCCGGCGAAGTCCGTGATTTCTTTTACGAATCTACCGGTACGGTCTACCGTTGGTACATCCTTTCCGTTTTCATCACGTACCAAAATTGCCGGGATACCGTGTTCTTTGCTGACGCGAAAGTCATCCGCTCCATAGGTTGGCGCAGCATGCACAATACCAGTACCATCTTCGGTAGTCACAAAATCCCCCGGTATTACCCGAAAGGCATCGCGTTGCAATTCCTCATTGGTGATGTAGGGAAGGAGTTGATGGTAACGTAAACCAACAAGTGCTTCGCCCTTAAATTCTCCCGCCAGCTCCCAAGGTACCACTTTAGCACCTACTTGAAAATCTTGAAATGGGGCATCTTTACCTTCTGCTTTGAAGTGTTTAGCGATAAGGTTTTTAGCCAAAATCACTGATACAGGGGTGCCCGTGTACTGGTTGAATGTCTTGATTTTTACGTATTCTATGTTCTTGCCGACAACCAGTGCTGTGTTGCTTGGTAAGGTCCATGGCGTTGTTGTCCAGGCGATGAACGCCACGTCTTCCTCCTCGGATTCGACTAAGTCGCTGATCAAGGGATGCACCTGCGTTTTATCCAAGCGGAATTCCGCGACGATCGTCGTATCTTTCACATCCTTGTAGGTGCCCGGTTGGTTAAGCTCGTGCGAGCTTAAGCCGGTTCCTGCAGCGGGTGAATAGGGCTGTATGGTGTAGCCTTTGTAAAGAAGGCCTTTTTTGTACAGCTCTTTCAATAGGTACCACAGCGTTTCTATATATTCGTTCTGATAGGTGATATATGGGTTTTCAAGGTCAACCCAATAGCCCATTTTTTGGGTCAGATCATTCCACACATCGGTATATTTCATGACCTCTTTGCGGCAGGCCTCGTTGTAGGCTTCCACGGAGATCTTTTTACCAATATCTTCTTTGGTTATGCCCAAGGTTTTTTCTACCGCCAGCTCAATAGGAAGCCCATGGGTATCCCAGCCACCTTTGCGTTTTACTTGATAGCCTTTCAACGTTTTGTAACGACAGAAAATATCTTTGATGGAACGTGCCATAACGTGGTGGATTCCTGGCATGCCGTTCGCTGAAGGTGGTCCTTCGTAGAATGTGTATGGTTTACTCGCCGGACGATTCGATATACTTTTTTCAAAGATGTTATTCGATTCCCAACGCTTCAATATTTCCTTCCCTATTTCAGGCAGATTTAACTGCTTATATTCCTTATACATCCGAATTTGCTATTGTTTTCTTAAAGGTCGCTAATTTAACGATTTTTAATTTAAGAATAAATAGGGAAAACATCGGAAGAATGACTATGCTTTTCTAGGGAGTTGACAGGCTAAAATAGATCGGACAGATCACCGTTTATGGGGTAACGATGGTAAACAAAACGGCGCATGTAAACAGGCGCCGTTTTGTTAAAAATCCTTAAGCTGAAAAAGAGCTTCCACAACCGCAGGTGCTGCTCGCATTCGGGTTGTTAAATGTAAAACCACGGGCATCCAAACCGTTTTTAAAATCGATTTCCATACCTGCGAGGTACATGCCGTGTGCTTTGTTCATGAAAACACGTATACCCGCAATCGTATATTCGCTATCGCCGTCTTTCTTTTGGTCGAAACCCAGTATGTAGCTCATACCAGAACATCCACCACCTTCAACGCCTACACGTAATCCGAAATCGGCACTTATTTCCTGTTGGTCGATCAACTTTTTCAATTCATTAACAGCCCCTTGGGTCAAGCTTACCGGAACTGTAGCAGTTGCTGTTTCCATATCTATATTGTTCAATTAAAATATCGTTCGTTAACGAACAAATTTACATTTTTTTAGAGACATTTTTGTGTAATGACTATTTTTGACACTAATAAAACATAAATGATCAGTATGGTAAGTAAGGAGTTTGTGGAGTTTTTTACGCAGGTGTTTGCATTTGCTTTGGGTGGCTTGGCTGCCGTTGTGGTTGGGTTTAAGCTGTTGTGGCCACGTGTGGAGTCGTTCCAGTTTAAGCTCCACATGATGCAGCGCAATCGTGCAGAAGATCGAGAGATAAGACAGCTAAAGTTTGCCGCCTACGAGCGCCTTTTGGTGTTGGTACACCGCATGGAGCCCATACAGGTGCTTGTGCGTCAGCATCAGGAAGAGCTGACCTTAGCCACCTTCGTTTCTCGTGCCATCCAAGATGTTGAAGCCGAGTATCAGCATAATTTTACGCAGCAGCTGTATGTGTCTGATGTCGCTTGGCAGGCTGTGACCGATTTGAAGAAAAGTACAGTTAGCCTGCTGCGCCGCGTGCTGGAAACAGAAGCCGGCGAACCTCTTGTTGACCAGTATGTTGCACAGGTTTTGAAGCAAGTGCGTGAGGTTGAGGTAAATCCATATGAGGCTGTACAGCAGCAGCTCAAACGCGAGATGTACCTATAATAAAGAAGATATGCTCTTGCGGTGTGAGTCTTTTGTTTGATTTATACTATATTTGCATCGAATTTAGAAGTTTATTAAAATTTACTCCTTAAGAATAAAATAATGGAAAGAGATCAGGTGGTTTTTAACCTAATAGCTGATGAGCTAAAGCGCCAGGAGGAAGGCATCGAGTTAATTGCTTCCGAAAACTTTGTTAGTAAACAAGTGATGGAAGCTGCGGGTTCAGTTTTGACAAACAAATACGCAGAAGGCCTACCGGGCAAACGCTATTACGGTGGCTGTGAAGTCGTAGACGAAATTGAAACGATTGCTATCGAACGCGCGAAGAAGCTTTTCGGCGCAACATGGGTGAACGTTCAACCACACTCTGGCGCACAGGCAAATGCGGCTGTTTTCTTGGCTATCTTGAAGCCGGGAGATAAGATCTTGGGATTTGACTTGTCGCACGGTGGGCACTTGACGCACGGTTCGCCGGCCAACTTCTCCGGTAAGTTGTACGAACCATTATTTTATGGTGTGAAAGAAGATACAGGGCTGATCGATTACGAAAAGCTAGAAGAAATCGCCTTGCAAGAAAAACCAAAGGTGATTATTTGTGGAGCATCGGCTTATTCTCGCGATTGGGATTATGCGCGTATCCGCAAGGTGGCTGATGAAATCGGAGCACTTGTAGTGGCTGATATTTCCCATCCTTCAGGTTTGATCGCCAGAGGCTTGTTGAGTGATCCACTTCCACACTGTCATATCGTGACGACCACTACGCACAAAACCCTTCGTGGACCGCGCGGCGGGATGGTTATGGTGGGCGAAGACTTCGAAAACCCTTGGGGTATCAAAACACCGAAAGGAGAGATTCGTACGATGACTCAATTGTTGGATCTAGCTGTTTTTCCAGGTACGCAAGGAGGTCCTTTAGAGCACACGATCGCAGCAAAAGCTATTGCCTATGGCGAAGCATTGTCTGATGAATATTTGACATACATCCAACAGGTGAAGAAAAATGCTTCTGTACTGGCGCAGTTCTTCGTAGAGAAAGATTACAACATCATCTCTGGGGGAACAGATAACCATTTAATGTTGGTTGATCTACGCAACAAAGATATCTCCGGAAAAGAAGCGGAAGCTGTATTAGGTAAAGCAGGTATCACAACCAATAAGAATATGGTTCCTTTCGATACGCGCTCACCTTTCGTTACATCAGGCGTCCGTTTCGGTACGGCAGCTATCACGACGCGCGGTATCAAAGAGAACGAAATTATTCAAATCGGTGAATTTATCGATGAGGCATTGGCTAATCGATCAGATGATGCCGCTTTAGATAAAATCCATGATAAGGTTAAAGAGTTGATGGCAGCGTTTCCACTTTACAGGTAATACCTGTATCTGAGCTCTGCTAAGAAATTGGAGCCCCCAAAAGCGCAAGCTTTGGGGGCTCCTTTCTTTAAAGGAAGGAGTGACTGAGACGATTGCAGCAAAAAAAATGAAATTTTTGAAGAACATTATCGTCGATGATTGTTATACCATAGAGTTCAAGCGCGGTTATTGTAACAGCAATGTGGTAGAGTGTGAAGAAATGTTAAATATCAGACTGTTAATTTGAATACTCGTATTTTTTCATTTGATTTGGACTATAATCTAATAAAACGTAATCAAAAAAAGGAGCGCCTATAAAACACTTTACTCTTACAAGTAATTCAAACTAAATCTGGGAGATTTATTATGAAAGCATTAAAAGAAAAAAGTGATCTTGAACTAATTCAAGCTTATATAGCAGGGGAAGAGGCTGGGATAGAGATTCTGTTAAACAGATATAAAACAAAGATATATACGTCCATCTATTTGCAGGTGAAAGACGAATATCTAGCCGAGGATATTTTCCAAGAAACATTTATTAAAGTGATCAACACCTTGAAGTCTGGTCGCTACAACGACGAAGGTAAGTTTTTGCCTTGGGTGGTTCGTATTGCGCAGAATATGGTGATTGACCATTTCCGGAAAGCCAAACGCGGCCCTACGGTGGTGAGCAGTGATGGCTACGACATCTTTGGTGTCTTGGAGTTTGCCGATGACAGTGCAGAATCCAAGTTGATGCTTAGCCAGCGTAACGTCGATCTGCGGAAAATTATTCAACGCCTTCCCGACGATCAGAAGGAAGTCCTCATCATGCGTCATTTTTGCGACATGAGCTTTAAAGAAATTGCCGATATTACGGAGGTGAGCATCAATACTGCCTTGGGGCGTATGCGCTATGCGCTCAATAATCTTCGGAAGATGATTGAAGAACATAATATGATGCTGAACTTGGGTTAACCGCAAAGCTTGTCATAAAAGCATTATGGCCATTCCGGTAGCTCGGAATGGCTTCTTTTTTCAGCAATAATGTCAGGTTTGTGGAATTAAGTACCTCCTTAAGCTGTCATAATGGATGAAATTTGCTATCTTCAAGGCGGTATGGCGTATGTGGAATGTGATTTGATGTACAGCCATTGTATAGAAAATTAATAAGATTATAAGATATGTATTGGATTATATTTATTGGAATCGCACTGATCAGTTGGATCGTGCAGTCGAGGTTTAAAAATAAGTTTAAGAAGTATTCGGAGTTTCCGCTGAGTTCCGGTTTATCTGGAGCAGAAATCGCACAGAAAATGCTTCATGATAACGGTATTTATGATGTGCAGATCTTGGTGGCCAACGAAGGGCAGCTGTCTGACCATTATAATCCGGGGAATAAAACAGTCAATTTAAGTCCGGAGGTATACCATGGACGAAGTGTCGCTGCTGCTGCTGTCGCTGCACACGAGTGCGGACATGCTGTTCAGCATGCTACCGCTTATTCATGGTTGCAATTCCGTTCGGCTATGGTGCCCATTGTTAACATCGCTTCAAAACTGACTTCTTGGGTGCTACTTGCCGGGGTTATGCTGATGTTCGCCCGTCAAAATCCAACGATTTTGGCCATTGGTGTCGGCGCTTTATTTTTGACAACTTTGTTTTCGTTCATCACCCTACCCGTAGAGTTTGATGCTTCAAACCGAGCACTTGCGTGGTTGGAGAAAGCTAATATTACACACGCTCGCGATGAGCACGATGGCGCGAAAGATGCGTTGAAATGGGCCGCAATGACCTACGTGGTGGCAGCTTTAGGTGCGCTAGTGACTCTTTTGTATTACGCCTCCATTCTATTTGGAAGAAGAGATTAAATATATACACGTCAAAGAACCGAAAAATGCGACGCTTGAGTGTCGCATTTTTTATGCTTATAATTATAGGGTAGCTTTCGCGAGTATTTTGTAACTTTGGCACTTAGCATATTAAGAAGATAAATACATGTTTCAGAATTTACAGGATAAACTGGATAGGGCCTTTAAAGTATT
Organism: Sphingobacterium bambusae; assembly: GCF_033955345.1. Lineage (NCBI taxonomy): Bacteria > Pseudomonadati > Bacteroidota > Sphingobacteriia > Sphingobacteriales > Sphingobacteriaceae > Sphingobacterium > Sphingobacterium bambusae. Next base: position 1,781,822 of record NZ_CP138332.1, on the reverse strand, counting down.
AAAGGGACAAGGAAGTATCACTGAAATAAACGTCGCAGAGACGATGAAGGAGATTCGCAAGGCCTTACTCGATGCCGATGTGAATTATAAAACAGCAAAAACGTTTACCGATGACGTAAAGCAAAAGGCCTTGGGCGAGAACGTATTGACAAGTATCTCTCCGGGTCAGTTGTTGACGAAGATCATGAACGATGAACTTACCGCCTTAATGGGGGGCTCCGTTACGGAGCTGGATACAGCAAAGAACCCAACCGTAATTTTAATAGCCGGTTTAAACGGTGCGGGTAAAACGACTTTTTCCGGTAAGTTGGCAAACTACCTACGCGAGAAGAAAGGCAAGAAACCACTATTGGTTGCGGGCGACGTTTATCGTCCTGCTGCGGTGGATCAGTTGCAGGTTTTGGGAAGTCAGGTGAACGTTCCGGTTTACGTTAATCGGGAATCTACTGATCCGGTAGCGATTGCCCGTGAAGGCGTGGAAGAAGCAAAGCGGAATGGACATAATGTCGTTATCGTCGATACCGCTGGTCGTTTAGCGATCGATGAAGCTTTGATGCAGGAAATTTCTGCTGTTAAAGATGCAACGCAACCGCATGAGATTCTCTTTGTTGTGGATTCCATGACCGGTCAAGATGCGGTGAACACAGCAAAAGCATTTAATGACCGCTTGGACTTTACAGGAGTTGTGTTGACCAAATTGGATGGTGATACACGCGGTGGTGCAGCCTTGTCCATCAAGTCCGTGGTTAACAAGCCGATCAAATTTATCGGTACCGGCGAAAAAATGGAGGCGTTGGATGTTTTCTATCCAGATCGTATGGCTTCGCGTATTCTCGGTATGGGTGACGTCGTTTCCTTGGTGGAGCGCGCGCAGCAGCAGTTTGACGAAAAACAGGCTGCCGAGCTACAAAAGAAGATTCGCAAGAATAAGTTTGATTTTAACGATTTTAAGAGCCAGATACAGCAGATCAAGAAAATGGGTAACATGAAGGATCTGATGGGTATGATCCCGGGTGTTGGTAAAGCGATAAAGGATGTCGAAATTGACGACAACGCCTTTAAACCTATCGAAGCCATTATCGATTCGATGACTCCATTTGAGCGCGAAAATCCGGATGCTATCGATACCAAGAGACGCATGCGTATCGCTAAAGGATCAGGTACGGATATTAATGAGGTGAACAAGCTGATGAAGCAATTTGCAGATATGCGTAAAGTCATGAAGCAAATGTCCAATCCGGGGATGGCTGCAAAAATGATGCGCAACATGCCTAAGATGCCGGGCAATTCCTTCTAGTAGCTATAATAAATAAGGAAAGGGAAAGCCAACGGGCTTTCCCTTTTTATTTGCCTTGTGCAGGAGCAGTCAGATGGGCGTAGGAATGGCTAAGCTCTGAAAAAGAAGAGGTAGAGCTGTTTTATTTTTGTTAATGTTTGCCTATTTTTATGGTTAATATTTATTAATTTTGCTCTATGGATGACCCCGCGCAGCTTTCAGAATATGGAAAGATATTGGTGATTGCCCTTGTCGGCATTCTACTTGTGTGTATGACCATTCTGTTGGCGAAAGTACTTTCTCCCAAAAAACCTAATCCCGAAAAACTTAGTACCTATGAATGTGGTGAAGAAGCGCTCGGGAGCTCTTGGGTACAGATAAATCCTCGATTTTACGTTATTGCCTTGGTGTTCTTGTTATTCGATGTGGAGCTAATCTTCGTTTTTCCTTGGGCAACGGTGTTTGGCAGCAGCGAGCTGTCGGCGGCGGATGCACGTTGGGGCTGGTTTACATTAGCTGAAATGGGTATTTTCTTAGGGATATTGATCATTGGCTTAGTGTATGTATGGAAAAGGGGAGACATCTCGTGGATACGTCCTACGCACCAAAAACCGGTGCTTTCCGTGGGCATTCCTGCATCGGCCTATGAACTGATCAACTCGAAGAGCTATGCGGTGCGGGACTATAAGAAAGCCCAAGAAACATCGGTAGATTTAGTGGAAGAAGATACGGCCACGGCAAAGCCTAAGGCATCCTTAGGATTTCGACCTAAATTTAAGTCTTCAAAAGATTAAGATATGAGTACAACAGCACATGCACAAAGCGGAGGCTTGATTGTCGCAAAGATGGACGATCTGCTCAACTGGGCGCGGCTGTCATCGATGTGGCCAGTGAGCTTTGGTATTGCCTGTTGTGCGATCGAGATGATGGGCGCCATGGCCTCCACCTACGATTTGGATCGACTGGGGGTTTTTCCGAGGCCTTCACCACGTCAATCCGACGTGATGATCATAGCCGGAACGGTGACGTTTAAAATGGCCGATCGGATACGCAAGCTGTATGAGCAGATGCCCGAGCCGAAATACGTCATTTCCATGGGTTCCTGTTCAAATTGTGGCGGCCCATATTGGCAACACGGCTATCATGTAGTGAAAGGAGTCGACAAGATTATTCCGGTAGATGTGTATGTGCAGGGCTGTCCTCCACGGCCAGAAGCGCTAATTGGCGCCTTCTTGGAGCTTCAGAAGAAAATAGAAAAAGAAAGCGTGCTCAAGGATCAATACTTTTCCGAGCAGGTATAATATAGTTAATAAGCATTATGGCAAAAGATTTTTATGGTGAGTTGCAGTTAGGGATTCTTGGCGGTGGTCAGCTAGGGCGCATGCTCATCCAAGAGGCAATTAATTACAACGTGAATGTGCATGTGTTGGATCCGGACAAAAATGCGCCCTGCCGTAAATTGTGCAACCGTTTTGAATGCGGATCATTAAGCGATTTCGATACCGTTTATAATTTCGGAAAGGACCTAGACATGATCACGATCGAAATCGAGAAGGTCAATGTCGATGCCTTGGAGAAGTTGGAGGAAGAGGGTGTTGTGGTATATCCGCAGTCGCGCGTTATCCGTCTTATTCAGGACAAGGGGATGCAGAAACAGTTTTTTAAACAAAATGATATCCCAACAGCGCCTTTTCAGTTAATCTCCACACGGGAGAATCTCTACGAATCCAATATAGCCTTACCTTATGTCCAGAAGCTTCGTCGCGATGGCTACGATGGTAAAGGCGTGAAGCGCATCAATAGCGTGCAAGATATTGAGGATGCCTTTCCACAGCCTTCTTTGGTAGAAGAGCTGGTCGATTTTGAAAAGGAAATTGCGGTTATCGTTGCGCGCAACGACCGTGGCGATGTATCGACCTTTCCCTTGGTGGAAATGGAGTTCAACCCCGAGGCCAACTTGGTGGAGTTCCTGATTTCTCCATCGGTACTGCCTTTTGAAATCCAAACACAGGCAGAAGATATTGCGCGTAAAATTGCTGCCGATCTGCAGATTGTCGGTCTCTTGGCCGTGGAGATGTTTCTTACCAAAGATGGACAGATCTTGGTCAACGAACTCGCTCCTCGTCCGCATAACAGCGGACACCAGACGATCGAAGGGAATATTACTTCGCAATTTGCGCAACATCTACGGGCGATATTCAATTTACCTTTGGGCTCTACCGCGGCAAGATCCACCGCTGTAATGATCAATCTGTTAGGAGAAGCCAAGTATGAAGGTCTTGCCAAATACGAAGGCGTAGAAGAAGTGTTGGCCAAAGAAGGCGTATTCGTTCATTTATACGGAAAGAAATATACCAAACCCTTCCGTAAAATGGGACACGTATGTATTATCAACGACGACCGCGAGACAGCGGTGAAGAACGCGCGTTGGGTGCAGGAAACATTGAAAGTAAAAGCTTAAGAATAAAATGAGTGTAGAAAAGAAAGCGCTGGTAGGCATTATTATGGGTAGCAAGTCCGATCTCCCTGTTATGCAGGATGCCATTGATATTTTGAAAAAGTTGGACGTGCCTTTCGAGGTTTCGATCGTGTCCGCACATCGCACGCCGGAACGTATGTTCGACTATGCCAAGTCGGCTGCAGAACGCGGATTGAAAGTTATTGTTGCCGGTGCGGGCGGAGCAGCACATCTGCCAGGTATGGTGGCTTCGATAACCCACCTTCCGGTGATCGGCGTGCCGGTAAAATCATCCAACTCCATTGATGGCTGGGATTCCGTGTTATCTATCCTACAGATGCCAAATGGTATCCCTGTAGCAACCGTAGCACTCAATGCCGCCAAGAATGCCGGTATTTTAGCGGCTCAGATTTTAGGTACTTCCTCACAGGAAATTTCCGATCGGATATTGGCCTATAAGGAAGAGTTAAGACAGGCGGTCGAAACGAATGCCCGCGATGTCGAAGCAACGATATTTTAAAGCAAAATAAGAAAGAGCCCCTAGGGGCTCTTCTTATTTTGCTAAAAACTTCTGTACGTAATCGTAGCTTTTCTTGATACTTTCAAACTTGTTCGGGATGTAGATATCATCCTGCTCTACGAAGGCATATTTTAAACCGGATTTGTCGGCATAGTTGGCAATATTGATGAAATCGATAGCGCCCGTACCCACTTCGGTATATTTAATTTCCTTGATAATATCCATGAAGCCCGCCTTGTCGTATTCCTCGCCCACCACCGGCTTGGTAAACTGTTTGTCCATATCTTTGATATGCCACATTGTAAAACGGCCTGGATACTTTTCAAAGTAAGATTGAGGCGTGTAGCCCGCTTTTTCGATCCAAAATAGGTCTAGCTCAAAGTCTACCAGATCGGGTTCTGTAAAGGCCAAGAGAATGTCTAATCCTTTTGTGCCGTTGCCAAAGCTGCGGAACTCCCAAAAATGGTTGTGATAGCCGACCTTAATCCCTGCTTTTTTAGCCATTTCACCAGCCTTGTTTAGTTGTTCGGCCGCATACTGGTAATCCTCTACTTTCAAATTGTTCAGGTCGTCCATAGGCGTTACAGGCGCGACAATATACGATTGACCAAGTTCATGAGCGATCTCGATATACTTCTCGATATTTTCTTTGTCGTTTTGCGTTCGGCTGAGGTATTTGGACATGTCGTAGTGCCCACTGTGTGTTTTCAACCCATTGTCGGCCAACACCTTCTTCAATTCCGCAATAGGTAAATTCCAGTAGCTGCCAGCAGCAGCATCCACACCGAATGTTTCCACATGTCTATAACCTATTTTTCCGACCATTTCCAATGTCTTTGTCGGGTCCTCGGCCAAGAGGTCTCTAAGCGAGAATAATTGAATGCCCAAGTTATGGAATGGTCCGCTCCCTGTTTTTCCTGGCTCGCAGGAAAACAGATAAGGGCTCAGAAAGGCCGCTGACACCCCGAGGCCTGCCTGTTTCAGGAATTTTCGTCTACTATGCTGCATAGTTTGTTTGTTTAAATTGGTAATTGTAGAGGAAAGTTAATCAAAAAAAGAAAACGAAAAAAGGATTCTAACACGAAGAATCCTTTTTTAACATTAAAAGTCGTATGTCCGTTACACGGTCATGATATCTTTTTCTTTCAATTCGGCCAACTGATCAACCTTAACGATAAAGGTATCCGTTAGTTTTTGAACTTCGCCTTCACCAGATTTTATCTCATCTTCCGAAGCACCATCATTTTTAAGTTTCTTGATGGATTCGTTAGCATCTTTCCGGATATTACGGATGGCAATACGTCCTTTTTCCGCCTCTTCCTTTACTTTTTTTACAAGATCGCGACGGCGCTCTTCCGTTAAAACCGGAATCGCCAGACGGATAATAATACCATCATTTTGCGGATTCAGACCAAGGTTAGAATCTATGATCGCTTTTTCGATAGCACCTAGAATATTTTTTTCCCAAGGCTGGATAACGATCGTTCTCGCATCCGTGGTATTGATATTGCTCACTTGTGCTAGTGGCGTCATGCTTCCATAGTAATCTACGGCAATACCGTCCAACATGGAAGGTGATGCTTTTCCAGCTCTGATTTTCGTCAACTCAGATTCTGTATGAGCAACAGCTTTTCCCATGCTCTCCTTACAGTCATCTAGTTCTAAGGAAATAAGTTCGTTCATATGTTTGTTGTTTCTTTTACAATAGCTTAACTAACAATCGTTCCGATGTGCGCACCATCAGCCAATTTCTTTAAATTGCCCGGCTTGTTCATATCGAATACGATGATAGGAAGGTTGTTTTCCTGACATAGCGTGAACGCTGTCATGTCCATCACGTTCAATCCTTTCGCGTAAACCTCTTGGAAAGAGATGGTATCGAATTTCTGTGCTGTAGGATCTTTCTCCGGATCAGCCGTATAGATACCGTCAACACGTGTGCCTTTTAGTACAGCATCTGCGTTGATTTCAATGGCACGTAATGAGGCCGCGGTATCCGTAGTGAAATAAGGATTTCCCGTTCCAGCGCCAAAAATAACGATGCGTCCTTTTTCCAAATGACGAACTGCTCTACGGCGGATGAACGGCTCACAGATCTGTTCCATTTTAATGGCCGTTAAAAGACGGGTCTTTAAACCCACTTTTTCCAACGCATCTTGCAAGGCCATACTGTTGATTACCGTGGCCAACATACCCATGTAATCAGCTTGTACACGATCCATGCCAGCCTTCTCTGCACTTAAACCCCGATAGATATTACCGCCGCCGATGACGATGGCAATTTCTAACCCTTGACTATGAATTTCTTTGATGTCGTTAGCGTATTGCATCACCCGGTTGATGTCGATGCCGTAACTTTGTTCGCCCATTAGGGCTTCACCGCTAAGTTTAAGTAAGATACGTTTATATTTCATGTTTGTTTTTTTGGAGCATTCCCAAAAGCCAAAGATAAAACTTTTTTTTCACGCCAAGGCCATTATCTTAGCCTTTTTTCGAGGCTGAAACGACTTCTTCATAATAATTTTCATACAACGGAAGGATTTTCGCTAGATCAAATTCCTGTGCACGTGCAAAAGCAGCATCCTTGAATACCTGCAGTCGATCGCAATCCTCTAAAATATGGATGGCATGCTTCGCCATGTCGTCCACATCGCCAATATTGCTGAGAAAACCACTGATACCCTGTACGTTCAATTCGGGAAGTCCCCCCGTATTGGAGGAAATAACTGGAACATGGCAGGCCATGGCCTCCAAAGCGGCCAAGCCGAAGCTTTCCGACGAGGAAGGCATCAGAAAAAGATCCGAAACGGACAGGATTTCTTCAATAGCATCCTGTTTTCCTAAAAAACGTACATCCTGACTGACGCCCAGCTCACGTGCCAGCTCCTCGGTATTATGACGCTCTGGTCCGTCGCCCACCATCAGCAACTTGCTCGGCAATACGTCGTTCACCCGCTTAAAGATGCGTACCACATCCTGCGTGTTCTTTACCTTCCTGAAGTTGGAGGTATGCGTAATGACACGCTCATTGCCGGGAGCGATGGCGCGCTTGAAATGTTCCTTGCTTTTATTGTGGAAACGCGAGAAATCGATGAAATTCGGGATCACACGGATGTCGCGGTTGACATCGAAATACTCTAAGGTCTGTTCCCTTAAACTTTCTGAAACGGTCGTTACTCCGTCCGATTGGTTGATCGAGAAGGTCACCACGGGGCTAAAGCTCTTGTCTTTTCCGACAAGGGTAATGTCAGTGCCATGCAGGGTGGTAACGACAGGGATGTTTATGCCATGCGAAGCAAGGATCTGTTTGGCCAAGTAGGCCACAGAAGCATGCGGAATGGCGTAGTGCACGTGCAGGAGATCCAGCTTTTCGAATTTGACAACATCGACAAGCTTGCTAGCCAAGGCCGATTCGTAAGGTGAAAAGTCAAATAGCGGGTATTGCGCCATCGACACCTCGTGGTAGTACAGGTTTTCGGAAAAGAAATCTAGACGGGCTGGTTGCGAGTAGGTGATAAAGTGTATTTCGTGCCCGTTAGAAGCTAGTGCTTTACCGAGCTCAGTGGCTACCACACCACTTCCTCCGAATGTAGGGTAACATACGATACCAATTTTCATATGAATAGTTTGTTTTTAATCACGGAGATTATCCAATAATTTGCTTGGGTGAAAAATCATCAATGCGAAACGAATATGACCGACAAAATGTGTATATTATGTAATGCATTTGCAGTTAATTAACCGCGTAAATATAAGGATGGTTTTATAATTGTTTTGCAATAATTCATTTGTTCATTTTCTAGCAAAGCTGATGACTATTGATCATACATTATTGTTGAAAGAAGTTGTTTTTAGCACCTCGCGCTCGGGCGGCGCCGGTGGGCAACATGTTAATAAAGTGGAATCCAAAGTTTCCTTGTACTGGAACCTCTTGACATCCCCATCTATCACGTCTCATCAACGTGCACAGCTGGCTACTAAGTTGGCCAATAGACTTAACAAAGAAGGAGTCTTGCAGCTAGATGCTTCCGACACCCGCAGCCAGGTGAAAAATAAGGAGCTGGTCACACAGCGTTTCCTAACCTTAGTGGAAAATGCACTCAAAGTCGATAAAAAACGTATCGCAACGAAAATACCCAAATCGAAGGTCCTAGATCGCTTGGATAGAAAGAAAAAGAATGCACAAAAGAAGTCTTTACGTGGTAGGATTGATTTCGATTGATTTTATCTTGCTGTAAAACAGCTATTTGTATTTTTATAATTTATAAACTAAAAATATAGTTGTAAAACTAATCTTTTAGTTTTAAATTTGATTTATAATCGATTATGGGCAATATTGTCTACTTTAATACATAGAGTCATGGACGAATTAAAAGAACTTACAAAAGCCGAAGAGCAGATCATGCAAGAGCTGTGGGAGATGGGAGGGGGATTTGTGAAAGATGTGATTGCACACTTGCCTGATCCGAAGCCGGCATACAATACAGTATCAACCATTATTCGCATCCTCGAAACCAAGGGTTTCGTGGCGCATGAATCATTTGGCAGAAGCCATCGCTATTTGCCGAAGATCAGTAAGGAAGAATATAAGAAATTAATCACTGGAAAACTGCTGCATAACTATTTCGACAATTCCGCTAAAAGCATGTTGTCTTTCTTCTTGGAAGAGAAGAAGATGGATGTTAAGGAACTGGACGAAATTATGCAAATCATCAATAAAAATAGATAAGGCTTAACCACCTTTATAAACATCATTATTATGGTCTATCTTATTCTCGTGAACGTCAGTTTGCTGTTATGCTACGCCTTGTACAGCATCTTTTTGAAAAAGCTCACCTTCTTTCAGCTGAATAGAATCTATCTATTGGGGGCGGTTATCGTATCGCTGTTGATTCCCATTGGGCTATTTATCGATATGCCTCGGGGCTTGATTGCGGAAGAAACGCTTCCCAATATTGATCTGAATTTATTCCTAGGCGAGGAGATGTTGCTGGCAGAACAGGCAGATCGAGCAGCATCCATGCAGGATATCTTGCAGATCGTTTATTGGATAGGAGCGGGCTTGGCCTTGCTGTGGTTATGTTTCCGCTGTTCGCGGGTGCTCGTTCTGTTACGGTCGGGCAACAGCACGTTTAGCTTTGCTTTTTTCAGAACTGTCGTATTGGCGGATCAGGTGTCGGAAAATCAAGTTATAGCAGCGCACGAGCAGATACATGTTGCACAGGGACATAGTTATGATCTCGTTTTTGTCGAGTTGGTTCGGGTGTTCAACTGGTTCAATCCGGTACTGCGACTCTACCTTAAAGAACTCAAATTTCAGCATGAATGTATTGCGGATGAGCAGAGCTCGGTAGATCGAGTCGCCTATGCGGAGCTCTTGGTAGCACAAGCAATGCAGGTGGAACGAAGCCATTTTTTACATGAGTTTTCCGAAAAATCATTTTTAAAAAATCGAATTGCCATGTTATTTAAAGAAAAAACACAAAATAAATACAAATTTCTGTACCTCTCCATAGCACCGGTATTGGGCTTGACGCTTTTGTCCACTTTGGTGTTCAACAGTAGCAAAGCCAAAAGTTTGGTGCGTGATATTGAAAATAAGGTGGAATACACGGCGGTTATCACAGCTGAGCCAGATACTACCGGTACTAAGATGAAGGAAGATGCAGAAAAGCAAAAGGTCTTTACGGCCACAGAGGTAAATCCAGAGCCGGTAGGAGGACTTGCCAACTTCAGGAAGTGGATTGGTGACAATTATAGCTATCCGCAGGAAGCCGTCGACGCTGCATTGAAAGGACAAATGGTGGTCTCCTTTATTGTGGAGGCCGACGGTACACTCAGTAATTTCGAAGTAATTAAGGATTTGGGATATGGAACAGGGGAAGCCGCCTTAGATCTTTTGCGTAAGGCCGCTAAGTGGGCACCTGGAATCCAAAATGGTAGAAAGGTTCGGGTAGCGTACACGCTTCCTATTACTTTAAATTTAGAGGAAGACAAGAAAGGGTAAGGTACCAAGCGTAAGGGGCTGGCGACACAATTTTATGTCATGTTGTACATGTTTCAATCGCCTGCCCCGTTGTCAATTGGTAGAGATCATACGGCTAGTATTGTTATGAAAGTTTTGTTTTTCTTCTTAGCCTTTTTGGGCTTGGTATCCTGCAAGAATTATCCTTTTGCAAAAAATGGCCACTTTATAGATGGTGTAGACGAGTATTTCAATTTGACTCAGCAGGCCAATGTGTGGCTCTACATGGACTACTTGGCCTACAATGGCAATTATGGAGTGCGCCTTGATAGTCTTTATCCCAAAGATCGGGATATTTTTAAGCGGCTTGGCTTGAAGGGCAGGGCAGTGCGTGTGCTCTTTACGGCCAAGCCAAAGAATAGGCTGAACTATCATCTTGCCGTGTTGCAACATCGGCGTGGAGGCTTTGATTACAGCCACTACGAGAAATTTCAGGGAAAGCAGCGCTTTTACTTTTATAAAGACTTTGAACTGGATTTCCTCGTCGTTCGGCATGTGGTGATCCCCAGTGCGCATCACAAGTTGATGAGTATGGTTTATTATGTCGATAAGGACAAACATGCGAACGACGGATTTAAGATGCTGAACTACCTAGCGGAGATCAATGCCCAAGAGTTGCAGCTGGATGAAGGCTTCCGTAATTTTTGGCAAATCACCGACTGTCACGAGGATAAGGTCAATCTGACATTTAAAATTAGGCAGGAGCTGACAAAGAAGAAAAAAATTGTCTACCTGCAAATGTATACACTGTATGAAAATAGTCGTGGCATTTCGTACGCGAAGATCTTGACAAGGAAAGATCCCGATTCGTTGTCGCTGGCTCTTTGTCCAAATAGTTACGCCTTGGAATACCGGAATGAACGCGATCAGTTGCTACATACGGATACGCTTTATATAGCAGAGTAGTGGCGGCGGCGTAAACTACATTTAGTTTCTCATCAGCCTCTTGTTCCGTTTGGTGGGATGTTTATCGCCAACATCTCACCAAACGTTACTTCAGGAGGTCAAGCTCACGTTGCAGATACTCTATCTTGGCCAACAAGTGTCGCGCCACCTCGATACCCTGTATGTTAAGCTCCAGCTCATAATGCCAGTTTGCAAATTGTTCCAGTAAGATGAGCTGCTCTTCATCAATGAACTCTATCTCCTCCTCAGTGATCAGTTCGATCAAACCGCTAGCGGAAAGCTCGCGCACAAATTGAATTTCTATTTGATGAGAGCTGCATACATCGTATATCTTTATCCAAGTACGTTCCATAGTTTTATTTTCTTTTGTTAGCCAGTTGTTGGAAGAGGGCTATTTCTTCCGTCGACAAATCCGTTGGCAGCTTTACTTGCAGGCTGATAAATAGATCGCCGAACTCATTTTCTTTTTTGTATACCGGAAATCCTCTTCCTTTGAGCCTTATCCTGCTGCCGTTCTGTGTTTCTGGTTTCACCTTCACTTTGATCTTGCCAGCGAAGGTCTCGACCAGTAGCTCACCACCGAGCAGCATGGTGTAAAGGTCTACCTCCTGTGTCTTATAGAGATCGTTGCCTTGACGCTGAACCTGCGGATCTGTTTTGATATCAAATTGGATAAATAGATCGCCCGCGGGTCCTCCGTTTATGCCGTCGGCACCTTGGCCTTTGAGCCTTATTTTCTGCCCGCTTTCTACACCTGCAGGAATAGTGATACGTATGTTCTTGCCATTCACCGTGAAGGTCTGCTGATGGGTGTTGTAGGCTTGCTGTAAGGTCAGCTCCAACACCGAGTTGTAGTCGTTGCCTCTAAATTTAGCTTGCCGCCCACCACCAGAACGACTTCCAAACATCTGTTCGAAGAAATCGGAAAACTCGCCAGTGTCGTAATTACCATTGTATCCATCGAAGTCAAAACCCTCAAAAGGATTACCCGTTGTTTGTCCGCTTTGTTGACTGCGCTGTTGACGTGAGGCTTGTTCATAGGCTTCGCCATGTTTCCAGTTTTCTCCATATTGATCGTATTTCTTACGCTTCTCGGAGTCGGTTAGCACCTCATTGGCCTCATTGATTTCCTGAAATTTTTGCTTGGCAGCCTCGTCATTGGGGTTCATGTCCGGGTGATACTTTCGTGCCAGCTTCCGGTAGGCCTTTTTGATGTCATCTGCCGATGCGCCTTTGTCCAGTCCCAATACCTTGTAATAATCTACAAATGCCATAAATATATGTTGTATAGGCATAAAACAATCGATCAGGCATATTGTTCGCACGAAAGTGCCGGCACCGATCCGCAAAAAAAATCCCACCTCGCAGAGATGGGATTTTTTGCGGTGGAAAGCCCACCTATATTACGGCGCAACATCCAAAGCTGTCAAGCTTGATTATTCTTTGTTGCTGTCCACAGCAAGGCGTTTATCACGATTTGCAATGTCCCAAGCCGCATGGAAGACCAATTTCTCGCGTTTGACCATCATTGGGAAGTCGATCTTATCGACCGTGTCTTCTGGCGTGTGGTAGTGCGGATGCAGTCCCGAGAAATAAAAGGTCACCGGGATGTTGTGCTTGGCGAAGTTATATTGATCCGAACGGTAGCAAATCCGCATAGGATCTTTCGGATCGTCATACATATAATCCAGCTCCATTTTCGTGTATTGCTCATTCGCCTTTTTGTTGATGGCATACAGCTCTGAACTCAACTTATCCGATCCGATAATATGGAGGTAATCGTGGTTTCCGTTTAGGTGCTTATCATCGATGCGACCAATCATATCCATATTCAAACAGGTGACGGTGTTGGCCAATGGAAACACCGGGTTTTCGGAATAGAACTGTGAGCCCAGAAGCCCTTTCTCTTCTGCCGCGAAGGCAATGAAAAGAATGCTTCTACGTGGTCCTTTGCCATCTTTTTTTGCCTGCGCGAAAACGCGAGCCAATTCCAAGACACCTGTTGTTCCCGAGCCGTTATCGTCTGCGCCCGGAAAGATCGTTCCATCGGCTGTAATGCCATCATGGTCATGGTGACCAGAAATAACGACGATTTCATCTTTCAAGTCGGTACCTTCTAGAAGTCCCAAAACATTCGGATCGGCAAAGTGTTCTTGCGTTATCCCCATTTTTGCCTTTACGGTTATCGGAATGGCGAAGCTACTGGGTTTCTTCTTTTGTTGATCAATTGTTGTTTGCTTCTTTGCCAAGATGCTGTTGGCGATATCCAGCGTGATGTTAACGACTGGAGGGCTTTGTGTTCCCTCGTTGGCAGCCTTAGCATTGTCGAGCATAAATCTACCTGCCGTCAATCGATCGCTGAATCGCGAAATCATCTGTGCCACGGTGCTGCTGGTGGCTAAGATCATTTTCGGCTGCGCCTTGGCCAGCTCTTGTAAACGTTTGAAGCGGCTGCTAGCCCACTCTGAGGGTTTGTCCGTTCCGGTAATGCGGGAGTTGCCTTTCTCATCTAGTGGTTCACCTTCGTTGATCAGCAAGACGATCTTTCCCCGAATATCCAGCCCGGCTAGATCATTGTGTTTGGCATCTTGAATGCCGTATCCAACAAATACGATTTCAGAAGCATCAAAGACATTCTCTTTGTTATCACCCTGCACGAAAAGATCCTTCCCGTTGGTATAGGCTTTTCCATCGATGGCAAATTGCTGCACCTTATACGAAGAGCGAACAAGTTTTAAAGGTTGGAAGTAGCTGCCTTGAACCGGAGCCCTTAAGCCAAAAGATTTAAACTGTTCAGCTATATATTGAACCGTTTTCTCGCCTCCTTTTTGTCCTGTGCCACGGCCTTCAAAAGCTGGCGATGCTAGCAAGGTAAGGTGTGTCTTTGCCGATTCTTGCGTGAGTAGATTAGCATATTTGACCTGTACGGGGTCTTGCGCAATAGCACAGCTGTATATGGCAGGTACTAATGCGATGGCCTTGATCCAGTTTTTAAACATCTTATCTTAAGTTTAGCTACAAGCGATTTTATTTACACGGGTGGCATGTCTTCCGCCTTCGAAATCAGTCGTCACAAACGTATTCACGATTTTTTTCGCAAGGGCAATGTCTATGAAACGTGCGGGTATACAAATCACATTGGCATTGTTGTGTTGACGTGCCAAGGCGGCAATCTCGTTTTGCCAAGCGATAGCTGCACGTATGCCTTGGTGCTTGTTGGCCGTGATGGCTACGCCATTTGCGCTTCCGCAGATTAATACACCAAGCTCATTATTTCCGTCTTCCACACTCGATGCCACTGGGTGTGCAAAATCTGGATAGTCCACAGAGTCGCCCGTAGCTGGCCCGAAGTCTTCTACCTCAAAGCCCTCCGCTTTTAGAAATTCTACTAAGGCTGTTTTGTATTCAAATCCAGCATGATCACTTCCTATTGCAATTTTCTTTGACATGTTATGGTTATTTTTTATAAAATTCTTTTTCCGCTTGTAGCTTTTTCTTTTTGACATTCGCCGATACCATAATACTCAATTCATAGAGTAGGAACATCGGCGCACTTACGGTCAACAAGGTGATCACGTCTGCCGTAGGCGTGATAATCGCCGCTATAATTAAGATGATGACGGTAGCATAGCGGCGACTTGCGCGCATGAATTCCGGTGTCATCAAGCCTATTTTCGAAAGAATGAAGATTAGGATGGGCAGCAAAAATACAACACCACAGCCCAAGGTTAGTGTGGCGATTGTCGACAGGTAAGAGTCGATCGTGATCTGGTTGGTGATTTCTTCACTTAAAGAAACATTGGCCAAGAAGTTGACCGAAAGCGGTACCACGATGTAATAGCCAAATAGTGCTCCTAAGATGAATAGGATGGATGCGTAAATGACAAATCCTTGTGCCGATTTACGTTCAATATCTGTTAAGGCGGGTTTGATAAACAGCCAT
Organism: Sphingobacterium bambusae; assembly: GCF_033955345.1. Classification (NCBI taxonomy): domain Bacteria; kingdom Pseudomonadati; phylum Bacteroidota; class Sphingobacteriia; order Sphingobacteriales; family Sphingobacteriaceae; genus Sphingobacterium; species Sphingobacterium bambusae. The sequence continues at coordinate 1,766,694 of NZ_CP138332.1, read as the reverse complement.
ACTTCAAACAAGAGGTAGGGGAACCCAAGAGCCAAGGCCATCAGCAAACAGGAGTTGATCTGTAGCATGAACTGCCCTGCCAGCTCGGTATTGATAATATTGAACGGTATTTTCTCTACACAGAAGCCGTCGAGGCTCAGCAGATCACCAACTTTACACATCATCCGGTAGGTCCAAAAATCCAAATTTTTGGGGCCCATGATGATGTCGTTGAAAACAAAATCGTAAAAAGTGAAAGAAAGGATAGCAAACACCGCTATCGCGATAACGGAGCGGATGATATGCCATCTGAGAACCTCAAGATGGTCAAAGAAAGACATTTCTGCCTCTAGATTTTTCCCTTTATCTTTTATTGCTTTAATTAGATCGTTAGACTTCGACATCGTAAATTTTTAAATGCGGATAGAAACAAAAATACCATTCTTATTGATAAGAATGGTATTTTAAAACTATGTAAAAGAAATTTTATTAAATTTCATCTTCAGGGTATTCCGTCAAGTCGAAAGTCTCCATGAATTTGGTCGTAAAATTGCCCGCTCTGAAGTTCGGGTCGCGCATTAAGCGTAGATGCAAAGGAATGGTAGTTTTGATACCTTCAATCACAAATTCGCTCAGGGCACGCTCCATCGTGTTAATCGCTTCTTCGCGTGTTTGCGCCACCGTGATCAGCTTCGCAATCATGGAGTCATAGTTTGGTGGAATGGTATACCCCGCATATACGTGCGTATCAACGCGCACCCCATGTCCGCCCGGTGAATGAAAGTTCGTGATTTTTCCTGGTGATGGACGGAAGTTATTGAACGGATCCTCGGCATTGATACGGCACTCGATGGCGTGCATCGTTGGCTCGTAGCTTTTTCCGGATATCGGAATACCTGCGGCAACTTTAATTTGTTCTTTGATCAAATCGAAGTTGATCACTTCTTCCGTCACTGGGTGCTCTACCTGAATACGGGTGTTCATCTCCATGAAGTAGAAGTTGCGATGTTTGTCCACCAAAAATTCGATGGTTCCGGCACCTTCATAGTTTACCGCTTGGGCACCCTTGATGGCCGCTTCACCCATTTTGGCGCGCAACTCGGGCGTGATGAACGGCGAAGGAGCTTCTTCGACCAATTTCTGGTGACGACGTTGGATGGAACAATCGCGCTCGGAAAGGTGACACACCTTGCCGTATTGGTCACCAATTACTTGGATCTCGATATGGCGTGGCTCTTCCACGAATTTCTCCAAATAGATACCGTCGTTGCCAAAGGCCGCTGCCGCTTCTTGACGTGCCGAATCCCAGTTTGGTTCAAACTCTTCGTCTTTCCAGATGATACGCATACCACGTCCACCACCACCTGCAGTGGCTTTGATGATGACAGGGTAGCCGATTTCTCCAGCGAGCTTGATACCTGTTTTTACATCAGGAATAAGGCCTGCCGATCCAGGAACGGTAGGTACACCTGCTTTCTTCATCGTGTCTTTGGCCGATGCTTTATCGCCCATTTTCTCGATTTGATCGGCAGTAGCACCGATAAACTTGATGCCATATTCCGCGCAAATGGCCGAAAATTTAGCATTCTCGGATAAGAATCCGTACCCTGGGTGGATAGCGTCCGCGTTCGTTAACTCGGCCGCCGAAATAATATTAGGGATGTTTAAATACGAATCTTTACTGGCAGGAGGACCAATACAAACCGCTTCATCGGCAAAACGCACATGTAAGCTGTCTCGGTCGGCAGTGGAATATACCGCTACACTCTTAATGCCCATTTCGCGACAAGTACGAATGATACGAAGGGCTATCTCTCCTCTATTGGCTATTAATATTTTTTTAAACATAGATAAATAACGTTGTTACTGTATGCGAATATTCGCGATGAATTGGGCTTTCTTAAAGAAAACGCAATTAGCTAGGATCAACCAAGAATAAAGGTTGGTCGTATTCTACAGGCTGTGCATCATTTACTAGGATTTTCACGATCTTACCGGAAACTTCGGATTCGATTTCGTTGAAAAGTTTCATTGCTTCCACAATACATAATACTTTACCTGGAGCAATTTCATCACCCACATTGGCAAACAACGGTTTTTCTGGTCCCGCAGCGCGGTAGAAAGTACCGATCATCGGCGACTTGATAGTGATCAGATTCGACGCTTCTGTTGCTGTGGCCACCGGAGTAGAAGGTGTAGCCGCTACTGGAGCTGCTGCGGCAACTGGAGCTACCGCTGGTAATGCTACCGGACTTGGAACCGTAGCCGTTACATAAGTCGGCTCTTGATTCGTCTTTATGGTAATTTTAAAGTCCTTTTCTTCGATAGCGACTTCATTCACGCCTGATTTGGAAACGAATTTGATCAGATCTTGAATTTGTTTGATATCCATACTCATATTTCTAGTAGGTTTTATGTATAAATTTCTTTCGATGAATTGTTAAAGTTAAGCAAATATTATGATTTTGTGTAAGCCCACTTCAGGTAAATGGAACCCCAAGTGAAGCCTCCGCCGAAGGCAGCAAGAATCAAATTATCGCCTTTTTTTAGTTTGTCTTCCCATTCCCAAAGACATAGCGGGATGGTTCCACTGGTAGTATTCCCATATTTGTGGATATTCACCATCACTTTTTCTTCGGGTAAACCAGCACGTTCAGCGGTAGCGTCTATAATGCGCCTGTTTGCCTGGTGGGGTACAAGGTAACTGATGTCGTCGGAAGTAAGCTTGTTGCGTTCCATTACCTCAACAGCAACATCCGCCATATTGGTTACCGCAAATTTAAACACGGTGCGACCTTCTTGGTAAGCATAGTGTAGCCCCGCATCAACCGTTTGATGGGTAGCAGGGTTCAGCGACCCACCACCTTTTATGTTCAAGAAAGGGCCTCCGGCGCCATCTGTCTTCAGCACGGCATCAATAAGTCCGTTGCCTTCGTCGTTCGGCTCCAATAGCACACATCCACAGCCATCACCAAAGAGGATACAGGTGTTGCGGTCTTCATAGTTGACTACCGACGACATCTTGTCGGCACCCACTACCAATACCTTCTTGTGTTTTCCCGATTCGATGAATTGCGCCGCTGTTGTCAAGCCAAATAAAAAGCCTGAACAGGCTGCCTGCAAGTCGTAGCCCCAAGCTTTTTTTGCCCCTATTTTCTCCGCAAGGATATTTGCCGTGGCCGGGAATAGCATGTCCGGCGTGCTGGTGCAAAAAATAATGAGCTCAATGTCGTTGGCGGTAATCCCTCTTTTCTTCAGCAAACCCTCTACAGCCGGAACAGCAAGATCAGACGTGGCTTTTCCTTCGCCTTTAAGAATCCTGCGCTCTTTGATGCCCGTGCGCGAAACAATCCACTCGTCGTTCGTGTCAACCATGGTTTCCAATTCCTGATTGCTCAAGATGTAGTCGGGCACATAGCCGTTCACTGCTGTAATAGCAGCATGTATTTTAGACATATAAAATTAGTTGAAAGCAGACCTGATCTTGTCGATAAATTTGGATTCGATCATGTCCTTTGAAAGTAAAACCATGTTTTTGATAGCTTCAGGGGTAGATATCCCATGTCCGATGATAACGGGAGCGTTGACACCCAGAATGGGGCTGCCTCCATATCGTTCGTAGTTGAACCTGTCAAAAAAATCATCCTTCATTCCCTTTTTCAAGGTAACCACATAAAAAGACTCGGCCAATTTCAAGACCACGTTGCCCGTAAAGCCGTCGCACACGTAAACGTCAGCGAGATCCGTGAATAGATCACGACCTTCCGCGTTGCCTATGAAATTGATCTTGGTGTTTTCTTTTAATAGGGGGTAGGTGGATATTGTTAAGTTATTTCCTTTTTCTTCTTCTTCACCAATGTTCAATAAGCCCACTTTTGGATCTGTCAAGCCATACACATGTTGTGCATATAAGCTGCCCAATAGGGCAAACTGGTTCAACATTTCGGGTTTACAGTCTGCATTGGCTCCCACATCCAACAGGATGCCATAACCGCTTTTGATCTTAGGAACGTTTGTCGCTATGGCGGGGCGCAACACCCCGGGGATTGTTTTTACACTGAACATAGCACCAACCAACATGGCTCCGGTATTGCCCGCCGAGGAGAACGAATCGATCTCTCCATTTTTCAGCAGCTCAAAACCTTTCGCGATACTTGAATTGGGCTTTTGGCTGATGGCCTTCGTAGGGTGCTCGTGCATACCAATGGTATCAGGAGCATGTATGTAGTCAAAATCATCTGGATTTGCTCCAGCCTGTTTTAATCGCTCGACGGCGTCGTTTTGATCGCCGATAAGAACAAGACGTTGATCATCTTGCAATAATTGCTGGGCCTCGATAGCACCAGTTATCGTAGAGTTGGGGGCATAATCGCCACCTAAAACGTCTAAACCAATCTTCATCCGTTATTATTTTTAAATCAATAATACGCAAAAACATCCCAAATTAAAGTATAAAAATCAAATTTTACACCTATTTGGGATGTTTAATCTCTTTGAATGATGTCGTTAGACAGTAGCAGTGTTGTCAATAATTAACTTACCGTTGTAGTATAAATTACCATCTACTGTGTAAGCACGGTGTGGAGTGTGTACCGCTCCAGTTTCTTTGCATACGGTTAACGTAGGTCTTTCTGCCTTATAATGTGTTCTTCTTTTATCTCTTCTGGATTTCGAAGTTTTACGCTTTGGATGTGCCATCTCGTATTTCTGTTTTAGTTATTTTTAATATTCTTTAATATATCCCAACGGGGGTCTATCTTTTCTTCTGTATTATCTTCCTGTTCTTCCTCGCTGTCCACATTTATTTTGGCCAACATCTCGGGGTCACAGCTCAAATTTACACCCTGCTCTGTACATTTACTGTAGTAGGGTACGCGGACGTTGATGTATTCGTAAAGTAACGCTGCAATATCCAATTCGTAATCGGTTTTGGATAATACCAATACTTCATCGGTATTGCTTTCCCAATCTTCATCGGTGAACTTTACCAGAGCACGCTCTTGAAAATCTAAGGGAGCATCAAAGTCGGCTAGGCATACATCGCAGCTCAGCTGAATCATGCCGTAGATGTGAAAGTTGACAACCAGCATATTCTCCTGCTTCTGCAACTCTACGTCTGCTTTCAATTTTCCTTTTTTTACAAGGCTATGTTCATAACAATCAAAGAACTTATCGTCAATCTCAAAATCAAACTCATGTTTTCCTGCTGCAAGACCGGAAAACGGAATTCTATACTGTTTTAGATATTTCGAAACCTGCATTTGAGCCTGCAAAATTAATTATTAATTTGTTAAAAAGGAAACTTTTTTTGCAAAATTATTGCTCTTCGTCTCCATAGTAATATTTACCCAACTCGATCTTCGGCCGCCCATTTGCCATACGCCATTTGTTGGTGTCGCGCAGGGAGTAGGCACAGCCACAGTATTCCTGCATGTAGAACTTCTCTTTCTTGCTGACTTCTAACATGCGTGCAGATCCGCCTTTCTTGCGCCAGTTGAACGTCCAGTATTCCATGTCGGGATGTCGCGATGCCGCGCGAAGGCCACAGTCATTGATTTGCTCCATGTTTTTCCAGCGAGAGATTCCCAAGGAGCTGGATATGACGTCGAAGCCATGAGCCGCAGCATACTCGGCCGTTTTCTCGAAACGCATGTCAAAGCACATCGTGCAACGGATGCCCCGCTCGGGTTCCTGCTCCATGCCCTTGGCCAAGTCAAACCAATGATCCACATCGTAATCGGCATCGATAAACGGGATATTGTGTTTTTCAGCAAAGCGTATATTCTCTTCCTTGCGCAAGTCGTATTCTTTACGTGGATGTATGTTGGGGTTGTAGAAATAGATCGTAAAATCAATATCCGACGCGATAAGCGCTTCCATTACCTCGCCCGCACAGGGCGCACAGCAAGAGTGCAACAGTAGCTTCTTGCCTTCCTTAGGAAGGGCTAGTTTCTCTCTTTTGAATTCCTTGTCGCTCATATTTCCTCGTAATTACCCTGCAATTTTACGGAAAACCTAAAGATTTTACAAAACTTAACAGCTGTTAATGGCAGGAAGCGACCTATCTAGCCGTTTATTTTTATATTTTTGTAACATTATAATCGTGTAATTTATGTGGAAAAGCGCTCTATTAATTAAGGTCTGCTGTGCGATGGCACTGCTTATCGGCTTTTATGCCTGCGAACGGAACGATGCAGAGCCTAATCTGGAGATGCGAAAATTTACCCGCTTATATGTTTCTTTTGAACAGTATAATACCTCCAACCTAGGTGTTCCAGATACGAATATGCGTACCATCTATCCGGCAGATTCTTCGGAATTCAACTTTACATTGAAACATGTTTCTCAAGCAAAAGGCGGTGGCCCTATTTATTTCCATCCTCGGCTAGAAGCCCTTTTTCAAGCGAGTGCAAACTTGAATGGTATCAATGATACTGCGGTGTATAGTATGAGTGTTGGCGCGACGAATGGCGTGCTTCAGAATCTGACAGCTATGGGGAACAGAACCTATAGTGCCGTGCGTGGATTGGCTTACCACGAAGCCACCAATCGCCTGTTTATCGTGAATGGATCGGGTGCCAATGCGGGCATTTATGTGGTGAATACGCCTAAAAGTAGGCGTGGGCATGTGCAGCCTGTAAAGCGTTTGCGCACACCTGCTCAGCAAATGTGGGGGGCGGCTTATGCAAATAATTGCCTGTTTACCTCGCGCTTGGGAAGTGGACCTGGGATCAATGTTTTTAATAATATAGCAACAGTGGCTGTTCCAGAGTCGGATTCGACTATAAGGAATTTCGAACCAACACGTGTCCTTCAGATAGCTGATGCCCGCAACCTACGCGGCATATCGTATGATACCGTAAAGAATGTGCTTGCCGTAGCCGAATTTGGTGATGGTAGCGTGGGCTCAGGACGTATCTTAATTTTCGATAATTTCTCCTCGCTGATTGATCAAGAAGGGACTACTATAACACCAACCCGGATCATTACGGGCGCAGCTACCAAATTGCGAGTGCCAGTGGATGTAGTGATCGACCCGCGTGAAACGGGTGTCTACCTCTATGTAGCCGATCGCTCGGCACTCGCCGTTTTCCGTTTCCGTATTGATGATGATGGCAATGTTGCGCCAGATCAGGAAGCAAGCACCGGCACACAAATACCCGTCGGCTTGGCGTTGGATGCCCGCGTTTATCCTACGCCTGGTCAATAAGGTCAAGCAGCAGTTGCACCTCCTGTCGTTTTTCGATATTGTCGATATGATCGTAGGCGGCAATCAGGTTGCGAAGTACTCTTTTGATGATGGCCAAGTTGCTGCAGGGCTTGATGTAATCGTCACTTGCCGGTAGGTTCAGCTGCTGTAAAAAGGAGCGGATATCATCTTCCCGCATGATCTGTCCGCGGTTGAACACATTGATGTAGAACAGCACTTCCTCTGGATTTTCTTCCTTCATATAGGCCAATACAAAATGCTTGGGCAGGTTTACCCCATAAATCGGTATATCCAATCGTTGCGCTACAAGGGTATATATGCAGGCCAGCGATATTGGATTTCCCTTTTTTGTTTCAAATACCTTATTGATAAAGGAGTTTTGTGGGGCGTGGTAGTCCGAGGTATTGCCCGACAGGCCAAATTCGCGGAACAGTATGTTATTAAGAAGCTTGACCTTCTCTACAGGGCTCATGTCATACATCAGGTGGTACCAAGCGCTGCGTTTCAGTTCTGCCAATTTCGTATATACCTCCTCCTCGCCGAGGTTGGGGTATTGGTAACGATTGACGATCAGCAGACCTTCCAACAAGTCTTCCTGATTGCTTAATTTCCATAGCTGCAGGTCGTTCTGTACCTCGTTAAACTGTATCTTGTGGATGATCTGCTCGACGCGGCTTTGCAGCAGCACATCAAAAGATTCTTCCCAAGATTGTTCCAGTAGGGGAATCACCTCTGGACCGCAGGTGATCAGCTTATCTTCGAGTGCTTGGTATATTTCCGTATCGGGATCGTCCAACAGGGAAATTAATGCTTTTAATTCCTGTTCCTTCATCAAAACGAATTTACTAATTTTTCGGAGGAATGGAAAGTGTGTCCGCAGATTTAAGCAGGATAATGGCCAAGTGATGGGATTAAAGTGGAGGTTAGCTTTAATAAGCAGCAGTGCGGAACGACAGATATCCGTCGTTCCGCACTGCTGTTTATAGCGTTTCCCGCTCGTTTATTGTCCTGCTTTAGCTTAGTCAAGCTTCAGCTGTCCATCCAGCATATTGATGATGCGTTTGCCATACTCGGCATTTTTCTCCGAGTGCGTTACCTGAATGATGGTCACGCCATCTTCGTTGAGCTGTTTGAACAGCTGCATCACCTCTTCGCCCTGCTTGGAGTTCAGATTTCCGGTGGGCTCATCGGCAAGTAACAGTTTGGGCGAAGCCGCCAAAGCACGCGCAATACCGACGATTTGCTGCTGCCCGCCCGATAACTGCGCTGGGAAAAGGTCTTTCTTCCCAACAATACCGAAGCGGTCGAGCATATCGGCAACGATCGCTTTCCGCTCTTTGCCTGACAGATCTTTGTATATCAATGGCGTTTCGATATTCTCATATACCGTCAATTCGTCGATCAAGTGGTACGATTGAAAAACATAGCCCATGTGCGATTGAAAGAGCGCCGTACGCTTCTTGGCTTTCATGGCCAGCACATCTTCGTCCATAAAGTAATATTTGCCTTCATTGGGTTCATCAAGAAGGCCTATAACATTCAGCAGGGTCGACTTACCCGACCCCGACGGGCCCATGATGGAAACAAAGTCGCCCTCCTCAATGTGGAGGTTAATGTCCTTCAAAATAAAGGAGCGTGTCCCGCCGACATTATACCATTTAAATATGTTTTCTAGTTTTATCATCGTTTAAAATCTATTTTTAAGTATGTCAATATATTTTACCGTCGCCCACCGCTATTCATCGCGCAAGCTATCGATAGGTTTTGATCGTGCTGCCTTTATCGATTGGAAGGAGATGGTGAGTGCCGACATCAAAGTAAAAAGGCCTCCGATCCAAATGAAGATCCAGCTGTTTATCGGTTCTTTGTATGCAAAATTAGCTAACCAAAGATACAAAAGCAGATAACTTATTGGAGTGGCTATGAGCATAGAAATACCAATAATCCGGAGAAACCCGCCGTTCAACTGAACAAAAAGTGTTGTGGCACTTGCTCCCAATATTTTACGGATACTCATTTCCTTTTGGCGAGCATTGATTTGGAAAGCGGATATGCTAAACAGGCCCATTAAGGCAATAATAAGCGATAGTATGGAAAATCCGTATAGCGCTTGTCCCAAGCGTTCCTGTCTCGCATGCAGCAGGTTGTACTGTTGATCCATGAAGTTATAATCCAAGGGAAGAGCCTCCGCATTCGGATTTTTTTCCCATTCTTCTTCTACGGCTTTAATAGCTTCTTCATTTTTTCCAGCTCTTGCTTTAACCAGTAAGGTTATCTTTAGATGGCCGGGGCCGCATTCGTCTTTAAATGAATATAGCGATGGGGCGATGTGACGCTCAAAGCCGTAGGCTTTCATATCGGCAACCACGGCTACTATGGTAAAGTCTGTTTTGCATCCACTAACCTTTGCACCGATCGGATTTGCCATGCCCAGCTGTTTAACAGCTGTTTCATTAACGACGGCATAGTGCTTGCTGCTGTCGGCCAAAAGTTGTTCTGGAGAAAGTGCCGTCGAACCTTGTATCCTCTGTATCTGTAGTGTCTCGAAGTAGTTGACGTCGACGGCGATATGATCCATCTCTGCTTTTCCATCTATATGGGTAAATTGTTTTTTTGGAGGCGCTTCGGCTCCTCCCGGTACATTGCTGGCCGCAGCGACAGAGGCAATGCTGGGTTTCTGTGCTAATCGGTTTTTGAAATCTTGAAAAGTACCATTCAGTTTTCCATCATAATAGAGGCCTACACTTTTGAAGCTGATAACCTGTCCAGGCTCAAACCCTTTCTCCGCATGACGCATGTAATCTATTTGATTTTGCACCGTAAAAACGCCTACAAGAAATACGATGGCGATGACAAACTGGAAAGCCAATAATCCGTTTCTTAGCGGGGATCGTTTCGGGTCATAGATCAAGGCGCCTTTGAGCATACGAGCGGGCTTGTAGCCCGACAGGATAAATGCAGGATAGAGGCCGGATAGCAAGCAGGTCGATACCAAGGCAAGGCTGAGCTGTAGGTATGTTGTGCTATGGAAGATCTGTTTGCTTAGATCATCATTGTACTTGCTCTGCAGAATGTTACCGCAAAAAGCCAACAACAGCAATGCGATTGAAACGGCAAGCAGGCATTGCAAGAATACTTCAAATAGGAATTCACAAGCAACACGGAAACGGTTGTTTCCAAAAACTTTTTTTAACGCGATTTCCTTTGCCCTTTTGTCTGCTTGTGCTAACATCAGATTGGTGAAGTTAGCTGCCGCCAATGCCAAAATTAATATCGATAACACACCCAATACCCAAATGCCAAGGTAGGCACTGTTGGATCCGTGCCGAGGACGTAGGTGTAGGTTGGCCAATGGATCTAGGTATATTGATCCGTTGGAAAAAGTTGAAGCAGTGTTGTCCGCGTGTTTCGAGATCTTCTCCTGAAACAAACGGTTGATCTTAGATTCCAATAAAGGAAGATCAGTGCCAGGCCTGACCTGAATAAACGTTTGGTAGGTGAATAGATCTTGTTCGCCGCCCATTTCTCGGATAAATAGCAAGTCAAAATCAAGAATGGAGGGACCTTTGTATTTACTGATCCCATAGATTGTTTCTTCCATGCCCATGTTCAGTGCCAAAACAGGCACCTTTTTGGGTTCTCCAAATGACTGCTCTTGCGGAAATAGCCTTTTTGCTAAGTCGGCCGTCACCATTGTCGCTTCCTGCTGCTCTGCAGATTTGTACAAGGCTCCTTCTTGCGGTTCAATATCGAAAATGCGGGCGGCGGCAGAGTCGATGGCAATTGCCTTCTTTACGTATATGGTTTCTTCGCCAAAAATAGGATAGTCTCCGTAGAAATAGTTTATCTTACGGCCTGCACGCATCACTTCTGGGAAGTTAGCCTGAATGGCACTGGCCAATGCGGAAGGAGTTTGGTCTGTATAGTTACCTGCCAAACGAAGTCCCACCAAATAGATGTTATCTATATTTTTGTTCCAACGATCGTAGTTGGTTTCCTTATTGATGTATTGATAAGAAAGTATGAAGCCCGCAAAGCCTAAAGCCAGCCCTGTGATGTTTATCAAAGAAAAAAACTTGTTCTTCCATAAATTTCTCCAAAATAACGTAAAGAAGCTATTTGCCATACTGTTCTTACATAATATAGTCTACCGAAATACTTGTTCTATTCTTTTGGGCTATGATGCTGCAATTTTCCGCATTAGCTTCCCGTAGTAATGTTCCGATTTTATTCCTTTGGCCGCTTCAAACAGGATTTTTTTCAAGTTTTCGTTGTCGGGCATTTTTTCGGCAATGTTCAGTAGCAGCTCGGACTGGTAATAGTCGGAGCCTATTTTGTTGGCATAGCCGATGAGGCGTGTCCAATCCGCTTCCGTCAGCGATCTTTTGATCATGTTTTTGATGATTTCGGTTTTGTAATAATCGCTTTTCATAGCAAAGACAAGATCCAAGGTTTCGTTAAAGGCTACACCGCCAAACGATTCCTGCTTTAACAGGTCTTTGTACACTTCGGATTGGTAGTAGTCTGATTTCATCGCTTTGATAATCCCGACGACGGATGCTGTTTGCTCACTATTGAGTTCGTTTTTCATCAACTTCTGTAATGTCGTATGTTGGTAGTAATCCGACTTCATGTTGGCAACGAGGTTTAGGTAAGCCTTGGAGGTGGCGTCTTCCAATAGATAGTTTTTCATTACGTCAGACAAGAGCTCGGCAACGTAGTAGTCGCTAGATAGGTAGCTGCTGCTGCTTTCTAGGATGCTCGTCATTTCAGGCTTACTAATACCGAGTGTCAATAGTGTAGAGAGGTATTTTTGACGGGCATAGTCGCCATGCAGTTTGGGAAGCTCGTTGAGCACACCTGCCGTTCCTTTTTTCGCATAGATACGTTTTGTGCGCGCTTCGGCATTCATACCGCGGCTGATCATCATCTCCAGCGCATTTTTTAGGAGTTTTTCATCATTGGCGTCCAGCGTATTCTTTTCTTTTCTGTTGATGCGATAGATCAGTGTGCCATCCGATGCCGTGGTAATCTCCAATTTATTGGACTTTTGCTCAAAGCTGATGGATCCATTTTTGGAGAGCGATTCGATATGCTGGTCATCGTCGCCGATGTTTACATCGCCTTTTACGGTGAGCTTCGTTTTGCCGTTGTCGTCACTGGCCTCCCAAGTAAATATCTTTTTACTTACGGTTTGCGCCAACGCGCAGGTGCTCATGGCCAAAAATAGAAATGCTGCTACTGCTATATTTTTCATGTTGGTTGGTTATTATGGATAATATGATATGTTTTAAAATATGTCATCGTGTTTACTGATGAAAATATGTTATTCGTCGCGCAGGCTGTTGATCGGGTTGGTGCGTGCCGCACGGAAGGCACGCCCGCTAATGGTAATCAGGCTTACGAACACCGCCAAGATGCCCGCGATCAGGATCGTCCACCATGCTACCGATATCCGAAAGGCAAAATTATGCAACCAGTTCTGCATGATCCAGTAGCCTAGTGGCGCTGCCAATAGAAAAGCGATGATCACCAGCTTCACAAAATCAGCCGTCAGTAGCATCACGATTTTACCCGTCGATGCGCCCAATACTTTACGGATGCCAATTTCTTTGATGCGTTGCTGCGCTTGGAAAGCGGCGAGCGCAAAAAGACCTAAGCAGGCAATGCCGATGGTGATGAACGAGAAGAGCAACATGGTGCGGCTGGTTTGCCTTTCCAGTTGGTAGAGGTTGGCAAAGTCGTCATCCAGAAAGTGGTAGTTGAAAGGAGCCTGTGGTTTTACCTCTTTCCATACCGATTGAATATCGCCGATGGACTGCTGCATATTGCTCCCCGAAGCAACCTTTACATAGATGTTTCCAAAGTAGTTATATTCCGGGAAAAGAACCACAGGCTTGATGTCTTCACGTAAGGATGCGAAATTAAAATCCTGTACCACGGTCTTAATGCGTCCTAGGCGGCCATTTAAATTGATTTGTTTGCCAACGGCCTCCTGTGGCGTCCATTGCAATGACTTAACCAGTTGTTCATTCACGATAAAGCTGTAGCTGCGTGCATTGCTGGTATCGCGTGCACGTGCGATATCGCCGTCGTTCAGGTTTTCTCCGGCTAGCACGGGAATTTCGAAAACCGGAACGAAATCTTTTTCGATCGGGATGGCGGTGACACTCATTTGAAAGTCTGCCTTTTTCCCTTCCACATAGCCGATGTTGTATCCACCCTGTATGTTCACTGGGGAATCATATGATGCGGTGAATCCCTTGACAGATGGTTGAGCAAGGAGTTTGTTTTTTAAGGTTGTCCTTTCGCTATCGGTGAGCAGTTCCCCATCAAGTACAACAATCTGGGAGCGGTCCAATCCGGTATTTTTGGTTTGTATATAGTGCAGTTGTTGCGCTGTTACCAAGGTCGCGATAATAAAGAGCGTAGAGATGGTGAATTGGATGACGATAAGTACATTTCCCAATGCAAAACCGCCTTTATTTGCTTTTGTGGTGCCTTTTAAACTTTGTATAGGCTTGAATGCGGAAATCACTAAGGCCGGCCAGCTTCCGGCGAGCAAGGCTAAGGTCAATGCGAAAATAGGGATAGCAAGGAACAGCATATTGCTGGAGCTGATATCGAGTGCGATGGACGTTCCCAGATATTGCGCAAAAAATGGCAGTAACACATGGGCTAGGCATAGCGAAATGGCGAACGCGATAAGTACCAAAAGACCACATTCGATTAGGAAATGAAAGAATAAGTTGGTGCGGCTGGCTCCCAACACCTTCTTGACGCCAATTTCTTTAGCACGCTCCGTGGATCGGGCCAGCGATAGATTGGCGAAGTTGACGCCTGTTATCAGGATGATGCCTATGGCTAGACCGGCAAATATATAGACATATAGCAGGTTTCCGCTACCGATCTGGGAATGTAGGTGGATATCTGTAATAGGTTCTATTTTCAGTTCTAAGGCGGCTCCGCTTTCAAAAACGTCGGCAAAGATTGTTTTTATATAAGCATTGCTCTTGCTCTCTAGGGCGGGAATAGCTTTTTTATCCTTCAGCAATACCAAGGTGATGTCGTTGGCACTGTGCCATACAGGTTCTTGGTAGCGCGTCAGGTGTTTATTCGACAGTATGGCCGCAAAGGGAAGTTGCGTGTAGGATGGAGGGTTGGGGACTACGCCACTTACTTTCCAAGGCTGCCCATCGATTTGCAGAATTTGCCCTAGGGCATCTTGGTTGGGGAAGTATTTGTCGGCGTAGGCTTGCGTCAGCACGATTTGGTAGGGCTCGGCAAGGGCTGTCTTGCTATCGCCCTGCAAGAACGGATAGTCGGCTACTTGAAAAAAAGCTTCATCGGCAAACCGGAACTGTGTTTCCTTAATTTCTTGGTTTCCTTTTTTTACTAAACCTTCGCTATTGTAGGGATAGATACGGACAGCGGTTTCCACCTCGGCAAATTCCTTTTCAAGCGTCGGCGCAACGGCCGTGGGGGTGGTGGAAGCTTGGATAAATTCGTTGTCATCAGCAGACTTGTAGGCATAGGAGACGTAGGCTATTCGCTCTGCATTGGGTAAGAAGTTATCGTAACTCAGCTCATGTAGGATATACGCAGCTAGTAACAGAAAAGAGGTAATGCCTATGATCAACCCACTGAGATTCAATAGTGAGAATCCCCTGTTTTTTCGAATATTGCGCCATGCTATGGATATACTGTTCATACACCTGTTCGTTTAGTAAATGTTGGTTGTTAAGTAGCGTGCAAGCGCTGCGCCATTGTTTTATGTTGCTTGTTTTCAGTGTTTTGTGTTTGTTGTTTCGGTTTTGAACTGTTCGATATCGAACAGTAGGCGTTCGTCTGCGGACAACCTCTAACAAAAAGCGAGGGCATCGATTTCTTTTTCCAGAGGGAATGCTGCCTTTCAATATGCATCTGTTTGACTTCTGCATGAAAATGAGATATTTCCTGTAGGAGATGTGTTGATGCGGTTGTGAAGCTTGCTGTCAACCCATAGAAAGCAGACAAATGATATGGGTAAAAAGGCAAAACTTATGGGAAATGCGTCAACTGCATAGTGAAAAGAAATAAAACATAGTGGAAAGGTGCTTTTTCATGTCGTAAAGCCGCTTTTTCAATTGTGATCTTTTGGAAAAGGGTATCAAATTACGCCAAAAATTTCGACCGAAGCCGAAAAGATTGGCGTAATTTGATACCCTTTCTTCTGTTACGTGTGTTTAGCTTTGTAGAAGCGATGCGTGGTGCACCCTGTATTAAATAAGTATGGTTATGATAAAACCTGTTTTAAAATTTAAGAAAATGCGGGAAGCGAATTTCCTGCGTTATGCAAACAATGTAGTTGCGCGTATGGAGGAGAATGTATCTCTTTTTCCGGATTGTGAACCTCCGTTATCGGTGTTGAAAGGCACTTTGCACCGGCTGTCACGCGCTATGGCCGAAGCACAATTTCGTGATATGCGCTGTGTGGCTATCAAAAATCAGTTGTTGCGTATCCACAAGGAACAGCTGTACCGGTTGTCTTTGTATATAGCACAGGTGGCCCAAGGTGATCCTTGGATTATTCTATCGGCAGGCTTCGCGACCAATAAGCCTTATGCAACAATTGGTGCAGCGCCCAAGCCACACAACTTACGCGTGCAGGTTCAGATGCAACGGCCAGGATGCGTGCGCTGTCGGGTGGACGTGTGGAAGAAAGCCACTGGATGTCGTTTTGAATACCGAAAGGTGGGCGATGTGTTGTGGAACATCCTGTTCACCACGAAGTCTTCCTGTGAAATCAGCGGATTGCAGTCTTTGGAGCAACATGAGTTTCGCGTGGCCTACACGAGCAGTAACCCCACGATAACTTACAGCTCGGTTGTAAGCTGTTATGTGGTTTAGCTTGTTGGATTGATGTCGAGAAGAGTAATTTTCGATGTATTTTTATCTTTGTTGCATCGATATGTTAGATCTGTAATTATGGAAAAGATGAATGTGCTGAAGTATGCACCTAAGCTTCCGGCGGCGATCGCCTATATTGTGTTGCTCGTGCTGGTTATGCTTTTATTTTTTGGTCGTAAGACAATGTCGCTACGCCCCGCTGTTATTGTGGAACACTGGCCTGATTTCTATCTTCATGTATCCAATTTTTCTATCAGCTACCTGATGTTGGGCGGAATAGGTTTTATGTGGATCTTGATAGGTATCCCCACTAGATTTCTAGTTGTTTGCGGGATGTTGTTGATCGGCTGTAATTTTGTTTATGAGCTTTGGGTACCTATACTGAATACGCCGGATGTGGTTGACGCCTATTATGGTGTTGCGGGAACGATCTTAGCACTTTGCTTTTTGCTTTGTGTAAAACGTTTCGGACTCGTCCCTTTAACGAAGGAGTCCGAAACGTAAATAGAAGGAGGTATTACTCGTCCCGTAGGCTTTTTATAGGATTGTGGGTGTTGGCTCGCAGCACTAGCCCGGCGATAAACAAAAGTAAAACTGTGGATAAACCGATGATTGGGATGATAAATAATAGCGGCTGCAGATCGATCTTTACCGCATAGTTCATCAGCCACCGGTGCATGAAGAAATAGGTAAGAGGAATACTGACACATAAGGCTACCGCAAAAATGACGAAAAATTCCTTGCTGAACAGCAGCACCATATTGCGGAGGTTGGCTCCTAAAACCTTTCGGATTCCAATCTCTTTCAGGCGCAGATTGATAGAAAGCGATGTGAGGCCGATAACGCCGAGCAGAACGATGAGCATCGATATTGCTGTGGCCGTCTGGGCGGCGCGTTTTAGCTGTATTTCGGTGCTATACATAGCTTGGATTGTCTCGTCGATGAACTTGTATTGAAACGGAGCGTCGGGCATCAGCTCTTTCCATCGGCGTTCCAAGGCAGCGACGGCAGGGGCAATGGGACCTGCTTGGAGCCGGATGCTCAGAAAGCGGTACTGCATGCTGGCCTGCACGGGAACCCAAACAACAGCGGGTGATGCGCTGTGCATCGAGTTTGCATAGAAATCTTCGGTGACGCCGGCAATAGTTCCGGTAAACTCGCCATCGAAAAGCTGTATCGATTGCCCGAGGGCTTCATCGACTGTGGCGTAGCCCAGTGTTTGCGCGGCCTTTCTATTAATCACCACTTTGGTGGAAATGGAGGGATCTTCTTGTGTTGCGAAAAACTGCCCTGCCAATAGAGGTATCTCGTAAGTTGCTGCGAAATGCTGATCGGAAGTGATGACCAAGGCGTCGACTCCTTCTTCAGCGCCCACCTTACTAACCGTTTGTATCCCATTGCCAAAGGAATTGGGTATGCCGTAGGAGAGGCTGATATCTTTTACCTGCGCTAGCTGCCTAAGCTCTTGCTGTACCTGCTGGATATTGTGCAAGCCGCTTTCAGACCAATCGCGTGGCACCTGCGCAGTAAGCAAATAATCTTTGTTGTAGCCCAGCTGTCCGTTGATGAATACATCCACTTGCCTAGCGATGATGACCGATGATATGAGCACCAGCACAGCTACGGCAAACTGCAGCAATAGGAGCGATCGTCGGATAAGGTGCTTGCCGCCATATTCGTTCAATTGATTCTTGACCGCACTGACAACCGGATTGCTCGATAATTTCAGTGCTGGATAAATACCTGCTAGAAGGCCAAGAACCACATTGCCCGCGAAGAACAGAACGAAAAAGCGGAAAGGAAGCGCGGATAGGGCAGGAAGGTCTTTCATCATCACAGATGAAAACCAAGGCGCCAGCAGCGGATAGAGTGCCAGTGCAAGCAGACCTGCTATACATACCATCAAGCAGTATTCTGCGAGAAGCTGCACGATAAGCTGTTTACGGCTGCTGCCTAAGATCTTGCGCAGGCCTACTTCCTTCAGCCGCGTGAGGCTTTGGCTGATGCTGAGGTTCACAAAGTTGATAATGGCCATGATGATGAGGAAGGCCGCTGTCAAACTTAATACCAAAAGCAGCTGTCTGATCGCTCCCTGATTGTCGTCTAGGTAGTAGGTCGCAAGGGGCTTCAGCTGTGGCTGCAGGTTCTCGGCAATCTGTTTATCTGCATGCTGTTCCAGTAATTTTTTTATAGGCTGCTGGAGCTGCTCGGGTGTGACGCCCTCTTGAAGCTCGATGAAGCCAGCAATCCATAGGTTCTGCCAGTTGTTTACGTCGCGTCCGAAATATTGCTCACTACTCATGGGCAGGAAAATCGCGGTCTGCATACTGGGCATCAAGCGCATGATAGAATTCTCCGAAGCCTGATGGATTACGGCGGTCACTTCGAAATCACGCTGCTCTCCCGCAAAGTTGCGAATACGCAGTCGCTCACCCACAGCTTCTTTCTTTCCGAAATATTTCATAGCCGCCTGTTCGTCGATGACGACCGAAAAGGGATTGGATAGGGCTGTATTGGCATTGCCCTGTAGCAAGGAAAACCCGTACATGCTGAGTAGGGTGGAATCGCCTAGGGATACGTTTTCTTCAAATACTTCCGTGCCGTTGGAGATGATGCAGGTCAGGCCATCGAGCCGGTAGTAGTTGGCAACGAGCGCTGGATACTCCTCCTTAAGCGCACGCGGCAAGGCGCCGACTGTCGTCAGGTCGAGCCCTATGCCGGGTTGTTTATAACTGCTTTGTAAAGCAAATTGCCTATCCTTGTTTCGTAATCCAGCGTTTACCTGATAGGCCTGCCATATGTAGGCGCTTATCAACAGCACAAAAGCCATGCTGCACAGTAAGCCTACAATGTTGATGCTGCTGTGTACTTTATGCTTGCGCAAATTGCGCCAAGCGATTTTCGTTGTTAGGTATATGCTGGACATGAAGAAATTAAAAAGTCAAAAATAAAAATTAAAAACCTGTAGCTCCGAATCTAAGCAGGCAGTAACTCCCTACTCATCTCTCAAGCTGTCGACTGGATTGCTGGTTGCGGCGCGCAACGTTTGCCAGGCGATGGTTGCAAGCGCGATACCAATTGTCAGTACACCAGCTGCGGCAAACATCCACCAGGTGATTTCGATGCGGTAGGCGTAACTCTGCAGCCAAGCGTTCATCATCCACCAGGCTAGCGGCGACGCGATGATAAAAGCTAGGAGCATCAGCTTGACAAACTCTTTGGATAGTAAAACAACGATCTGCATGACTGAGGAACCCAATACTTTTCGTATTCCGATTTCTTTTACACGTTTGTTGATCATCAGTAGAGCCAATGCAAAAAGGCCGAGGCAGGATATCGCTATGGCTACAACCGCACCGCTGATGACGATCTGGACGAAGCGTTGCTCGTCGCGATACATATTCTGCGTATTCTCATCGAGGTAGGATGCGGCAATGTTAGCCTTTGGATTTACCTTTTTCCAGATTTCCTCTAGCTTGGTCATGCTCTCGCTCAGATTGTCGGTCTTCACGCGCACAAAGATATAAGCAACGGAGAAGATGTTGGGGTTGATGGATAAGGTCAATGGTTCCACCTTTCTGCGTAGATCCTGGTAGTTGAAGTCGTCGATAATGCCGATGATCTGCGGATTTCCATCCATGCTGAGGTTTTTGCCCAATACCTTATCAGCACCGCCCAGCTGCGCCGCCATCTGCTTATTGATGATGACGGTAAGCGTATCGTTGGAGAAGCTGCGGTCGAAGTCTCGCCCTTGCAGGAGCTGGATACCGAGGGTCTTCAGGTAGTCGTAATCTACGCGCATGAAATTGGTGTAGACCTGTCGTCCTTCGAAATCAAAGCCAAAGCGGCTGGTCGACATGGATCCATCGCGGCCACGGCCTAGGTTGAGATCTGATGCGCTGACGCTTTCTACCCAAGGCTGTGCCGCAAGAGCTACGCGCATTTGTTGTACAGCATTTTCATGGTCTATCCCTTCGCCAATGGGGATACTGATCACTTCCGTTTTGTCAAAGCCTAAAGGGCGCTCGGCGATGTAGCGCAATTGGATACCGATAATGATGGTAGCCAAGATTAAGACAATGGCGATTGAAAACTGCAGTACGGTCAAGCTATTGCGCAGCTTGCTGCTTTTGATGGATGCTTTTCCTTTTAATGTTTGTATAATATTGGCTTTTGCAATTCGCCAAGCGGGGTATCCTCCAGATAGCATGGTTAGCAGGAGGAAGGTCAGCAAGAAGAAAACAAGATTTAATGGCGATAGCAACTGGGCGATGGAGAGGCTGTAGTTCATAATCGCATTGTACTGGCCCAGCAACACCCAAGCAAGTCCGATGCCGATTAAGGTAGCCAGCAGACACAGTAAGAAGGATTCTGTCCAAAGTTGTAACATCAGCTGTGCCGTGGTGCCGCCCAACGTTTTCCGTGTGCCTATTTCTCTATTTCTAGCAAAGGAGTTGGCTAAGGATAGGTTGATGAAATTAGAGCAGGCAATGAAAAGGATCAGCCCTGCAATAATCAACAAGATCCATGGAAACAAGGGAGCTGAGCCGTGGCCAACATCGAGATCGTTGCGGTGATACTTGGTTAAAGGCAGCAGGTGGAGGGCTACGTAAGCGCCGTTTTTGTCCACGCCCCAGCCATCGCGCTTGCGCATATTAATCTCATCTTTATAATACAGATCCACAAAAGGCTTTGCTTTTTTGGTAAAGGCCTCGTCGTTTATTGAGCCCGATTTAAGTTTTACAAAAACACTGTGGTCTTCGTGCCCCCAATCGTTGAGATTGGCTTGGTAGTTTGGTTTATGTTCAAAACGCAAAAGCGTGTTGAATGTCAAGCTGGAATTTTTAGATATTTTAGAGAGCACGGCGCTGATGGTCTTTGATCCCCATTTTCCGTTTTGGTAGACCTCGACCTGTTTGCCGATGACGGAGCTACTGCCGAAAAGGTTGCTGGCCGTGGTTTCATCGATCACCAGGTTATCCAGCTCGTTTAAGGCCGATGTGTTTCCCGCTACAAAGGGAAAGCTGAAGATCGATAGGAAGTCGGGGTCAACATATTTGTTGCTTGCTTCCAGTTGCTTGTCCCCGTTTCTTAGGATAATACCGCTGTTCATGTATCGGCTGACATACTCCATCTCTGGAAAGCCGTTTTTTAATACGGGAGCTAAGGGGGAGGATACGGTGGAGCTTCGTTTCGTTCCTTCCTCTGGCTGTGTTTCGGTGTATAGCAAGCCTACCTGCTCGCGGTGCTCGTGGAAATTATCGAAAGACAGCTCGAACATGGCTGTCAGGTAAAGCAAAGTAGAGGCAGCAATGGCCACAGCCAGTCCAAAGATGTGGATTGCACTCAGTGCTTTGGCCTTAATTAGAGACCGCCAAGCAATTTTTATGTAGTTCGTTATCATGTTAAAAATTAAAAAGTCAAAATTAAAAAGTAAAAAATATGCTTTGCTACCGAAGCAGTAACTAACCTTTACGCACTACTCATCTCTTAAGCTATCTACCGGGTTAGCCATGGAAGCGCGTATCGCTTGACCGCTGATGGTAAAGAGGGCGATAAACAAGGAGCTGGCGCCAGCGATGGCAAAAATCCACCATGGAATGGTAATATGATAGGCAAAGTCACTGAGCCATTGATTCATGGCCCACCAGGCCAAGGGAACGGCAATAAATAGAGCGATGATGACCAAGCGCAGAAAGTCGATAGAGAGCAACTTGACGATACTAAAGGTAGATGCGCCCAACACTTTACGCACGCCTATTTCTTTGGTGCGTTGCTGCGCCGTGTAGGTTGCCAAGCCCAACAAGCCTAGACAGGCGATGAAAAGGGCCAAGCCCGAGAACGCGGAGAACAGTCGTCTGAAGCGATAGTCTGCTTCATATTGGCGGTTGAAACTATTGTCAAGAAAGCTGTATAGAAAAGGGCGATGCGGCGCTACGGTGGACCATATGTCGGCCAGTTTAGCGATTGTTTCCGGATTGCTGGCCTGTTGTATCTTCAAGGTTATGAACTTGCTGCTCAACGGTTCTAGGCGTAGGGTCAACGGTTCTATTTTTTGATGGAGCGAGAGGTAGTTGAAGTCTTTCACGACGCCGATGACCTGCCCCTCACGTCCCCATTGTGCGAAACGCTTTCCAATGATCTTTTCTGGATCGGGGTAGCCCCACAGTTTGGCCGCTGCCTCATTGATGACCAGTGAGTTGATGGTGTCGGCGGGGAAGTCCCTAGAATAGGGCCGGCCGGCGGCCATCTGTATACCGAAGTTCGCAATAAAGTCGACATCCACCTCGAATATGGCTTGGTTTAAGGGTTTCATTTCACCGTCGGGCAGCTCGATCTGTGTGCCAGCATTAGGGAAATAAGAGCCCGGGATACTTCGGGAGGCGGAAACGGAGAGGACATCCTTTTGCTGGGCAAAGGTTTGTTTGATGGCATCCAGGTTTTGCAAGACCTGATTGTCGTAGTTAAAATCAATGACTAGCATTTGGGTTTTCTGGAAGCCTAGATCCGTTTGTTGTAGGTGGCGCAGTTGTGAAAAGACAATCAAGGTGCCCGCAATCAACGCGATGGACAAACCGAATTGGAAAACGACCAATCCTTTTCTCAGCCAAGTCCCGCCCATCGCTAAGCCAGATGAACCTTTAAACACTTTGACCGGCTTGAAGTTTGCTAATACAAATGCGGGATAGCTGGCCGCAACCAAGGAGGTGACCAAGACAATACCGATAAAGAGGCTGAAGGTTTGCATTTGGAATAAACTGGACAGCGCAAAGCGTTTGCCGGCAAACATCTCCATAAAAGGCAATGAGCAGATGACGAGTGCCAAGGCCAATAGTGCTGCGAAGACCACGAGCAGGAGCGACTCACTCATAAACTGCACGATCAAGTTTTTTCGGCTGGCGCCCACAACTTTACGTACGCCGACCTCCTTGGCGCGTTCCAGCGAACGGGAGGTAGCGAGGTTCATAAAATTGACGCAGGCGATGCAGAGGATGAAAGCGCCGATGATCGCGAAAATATAGATATTTTGCATGTTTCCCACAGGGCCAGGTTGGCGGTCTGCTTTGGAGTTTAGATAGGCGCCCAGCATGGGTTCGAAGTGAATGCTGTATTTACCATCTTGAGATGCCTGATGGCGCGCAATAAAATCGGGTACCTGTTTCTCCAGTTTGTGGATGTCGTAGCCGTCGGGCAAGAGCAGGTAGGTATAGAAATCTACGTAACCCCATTGCTCGAATACTTCAGCCCAAGATTGCCGAAACGAACTCATGGAGAGTAAGGCATCGAAGGTGAAATGGGAGTTGGAAGGGAGGTCTTTGATGACGGCCGTGACTGTGTATATGCCGGGCGCGGCGCGGCCGCCGGTGACGCCTCCTTCCAAGGTTTGGCCAATAGGATTGCTGTCGGCAAAGTATTTCTTGGCCATAGTCTCGGTCAATACGATAGAGTAAGGTGCGGCCAATGCGGTGTGGGGATTGCCTGCAATACATGTCCAGCTGAACATATCAAAAGCCGTGGAGTCCATACAGAACACGCGTTCTTCCTGAAATGCCTTTTCGCCTTGCTTCAGCAGGATGGATATCTGACCGGAAAACTGCACGACCGTTTGCACCTCTGGAAAATCGGCTTTCAGCGCTGCGCCTACGGGCGCATTACCCCATATCTGCTGTGTTTCCATCCCATTTTTTTCTTTCCAATCGTGCACTACACGATAGATGCGGTCCTTTTTGGTATGATAATGGTCAAAGGAAAGCTCGTCTTGGATGTACAGAACAACCAATAGGCAACATGCCAGCCCTATAGCTAGGCCGAGGATGTTGATCGACGAATATCCATTGTTTTTCAAGAGGTTTCGCCAAGCGATTTTTATGTAGTTCGTGATCATGTTGTAGTATGTAGATTATAGATGTTAGATCGTAGACTTCCGTTCTTGTGTCCACTCTTCGTATTTTTTTATTTTCTATTATTCATCCCTTAAGCTATCTACTGGATTTGCGCGTGCGGCCTTTAAGGCCTGTATGCTGACCGTTAGCAGGGCAATGAGCACCGCTATGAGGCCTGCGGCTACAAATAGCCAAGGATTGATCTCGATGCGGTAGGCGAAGTTATCCAGCCAGTTGTGCATGGCCCACCAAGCCAGGGGCGAGGCGAGAAGTGCGGCCAGGAGCGTTAGCTTCAGAAAGTCTTTGGACAACATCGTCATGATTCGTAAAACGGATGCACCCATGACCTTGCGGATGCCTATTTCCTTGACACGGAGACTGACGGTGTTGACGATCAATCCGAATACGCCCAATGCGGCTAAAAACATGGTCAAGATGCTGAAGGCACGAAACAGTGCTTCTATGCGCTCTTCGGCTTTATATTGCGCCTGTAGTTTATCTTTCATCAGCTCCATATCCAATAATTTATCGGGATAAAGGTCTTTCCAAACGCGAGCGACGTACTGCATGACCTCCTGCTCTTTCCCGTCCTGTACGCGGATAAGCAAGGCACCGTACTGCGGATTGCGGTAACCCACAATAACGGTAGGCACCAGCTGCTTATGCAGGGATTCGCTGTTGAAGTCCTCCACGATGCCAACAGGCACAATCTTTTCTTTACCCATCTCCTGGTCGAGTTGGGCGACATGCAGTCGTTTGGCGGTGCTTGCCGTCAGAACAGCTGGGCGCATAGCGTTCGATTCGTCGTCGTAGTTGTCGGCCTCGATGGCATCCGAGGGGCGTGTTGCTGATAGGAAACGTCCTTCTTTCAATCGCAGACCCAGCGTTTCAGCGAGGTTTGGTTCACCGGCGATGTACCACATCTCCACCTTGTGTCCGGGATTACCGGGGTCTTCCATATATCGTGTCATGTAGCCAGCGCCATCCATGGGGAGCCAGCTGCTGAAGCTATGCGACTGTATATTAGGGTTTGCGTTCAGTGCCTCCTTGAAGGCTGTAGACTTCTCATCAAAGGAGATGTGGTCAATACTAATCAAGCCCTTGCTGTCGAAGCCGGGATCTTTGTCCTTCATGAAATTTATCTGCTTGCTCATGACAAACAGGGCGATAAGGATAACGATGGAAAGGCTGAATTGCACGACGACCAACGCTTCGCGCAGCTTGCTGCGTTTATTTCGTGGTGTTTTCAATAAATTGTTGATGTTGTTGTTCACCGTTTGAAAACTCGATAGAAAGACTGCCGGATACAGCCCCGTGAGTAAGCTGATCAGAAAAACGATAGCCCAAATCGCGCCGAAGTAGCCCAAGTTGTTGGAAAGCGTAAAGGCGATAGGGTGCTCGATGAACTTTTCTGCAAAGGGTAGGGCCAAGGTATACAAGAGTAGGGACAGGACGGTGGACACACCGAAAACAAGCATCGATTCTAACAAAAACTGTCTGATCAACGTAGCCTTGCTTGCGCCAAGTACTTTTCTTACGCCCGTTTCTTTCAGCCTACTGCTGGCTCGCGCGGTACTGAGGTTGACGAAATTGATACAGGCAATCAGCAGGAGCAGGGCCGCCACCGCTATGAAGATGTAGTTTTGCTGCAGGTTTCCTTTATGCACTTGGTAGGCCGGGAAATCCGATCGTAGGTACGCATCCTGGATCGGCTGCAGCTCATAGCGGGTCGGGTTTTTGCTCGTCACGTAATCACGGTACCAGCGGTTTACTTTTTGTTCAAAAGCCTTCGGTTCTGTGCCTGATTTGAGCAAGAGGTAATGCCGGACATACATGCCGTGATCTGCCTTTTCAAGGGCTTTCTCTGTTCGGTCTTTCAGGATCACGATATCCGCCCTGAGGTGTGTGTTTGCCGGCATGTCTTTCATCACGCCAGCGATCAGATAGCGGTTGGCTTTCGATTCGTATCGAGGCAGGTCATAGATTTCCATGCCCAGCGGATCTGTATTTGGAAAATAGGACTTCGCGACATGCTCGGAGATGATAATCTTCTGGACAGGCTTGGTGGGCTGCAGATCCTGCTGTTGAAGCAGTTCGATGTCTAGCAGGTGCTGTACGGCACTGTCCGTATACAAGGCCTTTAGATTGATATGCTGGTTGCTTTCCGGCGTCAATTTCATGTCAATGGGGCTTACATAGAGCTCGCTGTATTCTTCCACTTCGGGGAATGTGCGCTTTAGTTCGGGCGCCAGTCCGGCATAAGCCGCCCCGGTCTTGTCGATTGTTTCGGTGCCGCGTTCCATTACGGACAGTAACCTGAAAATATTTGCCGATCGGCTCCAGTCTTTGTCGTACGAAAACTCATCCAACACGATCGTGGATACCAGTAAGGAGCAGAAAATGCCTAATGCCAATCCCAAGATACTGATGGCTGTATATAGCTTTCCTTGTATCAAAGTACGCAGCGCTATTTTTAAATGATAGATCATACTTTTTTCGTTTAAATCTGTTGCCGTTCGTGTGTTTCTTTTATTCGTTTCGTAAGCTATCCACCGGATTGGCTTTGGCTGCTTTCAGCGCCTGAAAGCCGATCGTGATGAGGGCAATTCCCGTAGCGAATAATCCTGCGGTCAAAAACGACCACCAAGGAATAGCAATTTTATCGTTAAAATTCTGCAACCAGTCGGAGAATATCCACCAGGCAATGGGGCTTGCGATGATTAATGAGAGAAGGATCAACAACAAAAAGTGTGCGGATAGTAATTTCACAATTTTGTATATACTCGCGCCAAGGACTTTCCGCACACCGATTTCTTTTCGACGTTGTTCAGCGGTAAATGCGGCCAACCCGAACAGGCCTATGCAGGCGACTACAATGGTCAGAAGGGATGCCGTCGTAATGATGTTGTTGGTTCTGCTCTCCGCGCTGTAATACTTTTTGATATGGTCGTCCATAAACTGATAGTCAAAAGCAGCCTGTGGTAGTTGCGTTTCAAAGATCTGTTTTACTTGGAGCACATAATCCTCTTTTTTATTGGTATCATAGCGGAGTAACAAATAGCGATATCCTTCGCTAGGGCGATTCATGCGGGAGTAAACGTAACCACCGATCTCACCTTTTAGACTATTAAAATTGAAGTTACGCACCACGCCGCTAATGATGGAGCGATCACTCATCTCGGTGCCGATGTTTTTTCCGACGGCATCGTTTGGATCAGTATACCCTAGGTAGGCAGAAACAACTTCGTTGATCAGGACATAACAGGTTGTGTCGTTGGGATGCAATTGCAACGGCAAATCGGTTCCGGCAAGCAGGTGCAAGCCTAAGGTTGATACGACAGGTCCATTGCTGCTAGAGGTGGCGGTGGGCAGCCCCTCTTGGAGCGCTCCAGGTCGATGGATGTTTTTTCCACTTTCGCCAAAACCGGGGAAAGATTGCAGCGTGGCGCTGCTGACGGTGCCTGCTAGACCTTCTACAGCCTGTTTGATGCTGTTGTATTTGTCCATGGACGGTATAGAGCGTATGGGTACAATCATAATGTTTGTCGGTTGATAGCCTAGATCTTTATTGGCTACATGTTTCATCTGCAGGGAGATAATAATCACGCCGATAATCAAGATGATGGAGCAGGTAAACTGGAAGAGTACCAGTCCTTGACGAAAAATGGGCATACCTTTAGACGATGTAATCTTCTTCATCAACGATAATGAGGGGATGTTTGCCATCAAGGTTGCCGGGTAGGTGCCTCCCAACAGCGTGGTGATGAGCCAAAGAGCGAGGCACAGCCCCACACTTTCTTTACTTAAAAGCTGCGCCGCAGACATATTGGAATCTACCAACGTGTTGAATATTGGCGCGACGACTAACGCTAAGAGGAGGCCGGCGCAGATGGAAAAAAAGGTGATGAATCCGGTTTCCAAGTAGAAGCGTGCCTTGATCTGTTTTGGTCGTGCTCCCAGCACCTTGTTTATGCCCACTTCTTTAGCGTGGCGTTGTGAACGTGCGGTAGCGAGGTTCATGTAGTTTATGCAGGCGATAACGATGATCAGCGCGGCAAGAAGAACGACCATTTTCACACTCGCGATGTTTCCTTGCCGGCTGAGCACGGTATCTTTGAGGTCTGCCGAGTAGAGGTGAACCTGCGCAAGAGGTTGCAAAAAGAACTTCGTGTAGTATTGATTGTCTTTTGGGATATACTTGTCGATCAAGGCGGTGGCTTTAGCTTCGACATCAGTCGGTACGGCCTTTTCATCCAGCAAGCAATAGGTTTGGTAACTGGCATTTGACCAATACACGTCTTTGCCCATCCAGGAATCCATGATATTCAACATGATGGTGGCGTCGAAGGAGCTGTTTGTCGGGAAATCGGCGTAGACGCCGGAGATGTGGACAGTATCACGTTGGTTGATGACCATCGTTTGGTTAAGGGCTGGACTATCGCCAAAGATCTTTCGCTTTTGGGTCTCGGAAATAAGGACGTTACCCGGTTGGGAGAAGGCGCTGCGGCGATTGCCTTCCAAAAACTCTACATCGAACAGATCAAAGAAAGCCGCGTCCGTCAGGACGATGTTTTTTTCGATAAAGGTGTCGTCGTTTGCCTGAAAAGAAGCAAAGCCGGTGAAATCAAGCTTGACCAAGCGCGCAAAAGATTTCACCTCGGGGATATCGGACAGCATAAATGGACCGACGGCGTTGGGTAGGTTGGTCCACTTTTCGAAGTTATACTCTGCGTTGGCTTGCAGGTAAACCCTATGTATATTCGATGCGTTGTGAAAATGTCTGTTGTAGCTCCATTCTTGTCGAGCATAGGAAACCAATAGGATGGCTGCTGCCAAGCTTATCGCTAAACCAACGACATTCAATAGGCTGAAGAAGCGGTTTTTTAAGATGCTGCGCCAAGCGATTTTTATATAGTTCTTTATCATGATACTTCGTATTTAGACCGTAGACGAGGCATTTGCTCTTGAATAATTCGCACCATACTTGTCACCCCCCTGTCGGTTTTTTTAATTTTTAGTTTTTCATTTTTACTTTTCCCTACTCATCCCGCAGGCTATCCACGGGATTGGCTCTTGCGGCTTTAATGGACTGGTAGCTGATGGTAACCATACTGATGAAGACGGCAGTTAACCCTGCTAGGATAAAATAGTACCACTGTATTTCTATCCGGTAGCTATAGTCTTGTAGCCAGGTTTCCATCGCCCACCAGGCCACCGGTGAGGCGATGAGAATTGCAATAAGGACCAGTTTGATGAAATCGATCGATAGCAACGACGTCACTTGGAGGATACTTGCCCCCAACACCTTTCTTACGGCAATCTCTTTCATGCGCGTTTCTGCCATATAGGTGATCAATGCCAATAGCCCAAGACAGGAGATGAAGATGGTCAATCCGGCAAAGAGCATGGATATCGTTCCGATAGACTTCGCTTCCTTAAATTTGTCTTCAAATGATTTATCAATAAAGCTGAACTCGAAGGGGTATTCTGTATTAAATTTATTAAAAATCGTCTCGATCGTTTTTAGATTATCGGATGTATTGTTGTCTGTATTTAGGCGGTAATGTATATTCGAAAACCAAGACTGCGGTCCAAAAACAACCATGGGATAGGGGGAGTCAAAAGGTGACTCGACGATAAAATCTTTGATCACCCCAACCACTGTCCAGTTTTGTCCATCTCCTTGAATAGTCTGCCCGATGGGGTTTTCTAAACGCATCTTTTGGACGGCAGTTTCTGTTAGCAACATCGCATTACTATCGGTCGCATACTTATATATATTAATATCCCGACCGTCAACAAGGGTAAACCCTAGCGTTTTTACCGCGTCGGCATCTGTACTAAAGCGATTGAAAGATATCCTTTTATCGCTTTCTGCGCTTCCCTCCCAACTAAATCCCCATCCGTTACTGTAGCGGCTAGTGACGGGAGACATGTTCTTAGATACCGAGGTTACGGCATTGCTGGCCAGTAGTTCTTGGCGAAGACTTTCGTAGTTTTTGTATAAATCGCCAGAGAACTTCGTCGTTACGAGTCCGTTTACGTTATAGCCTCGGTCTCTGTCTTTGGTATGCTGGATTTGCTGGAAGACGATAATCGTCGATATCGTCAGGATAATGGCAAGGCTAAATTGAATGATTACCAAGAGCGACCTGATGTTAAGCCCTTTGCTGTAAGCCATCATTTTTCCCTTCAAGGTATGAAGAGGCTTGAAAGAAGACAGGAAGAATGCGGGATAGCTACCGGCTACGATTCCTGTTAGTAAGCTGAAGATGGTTAAAAACAACCAATTATATCCAGAAAGGAGAGCGATGGTGAGGTTTTTCTCGACGAGATTGTTAAAAAACGGAAGAGCGATAACCACCAAACTGACAGCAAGTACCGCAGCACAAAAGCTGATTAATACGCTTTCAATGATGAACTGCAGGATCAAGCTTTTGCGTGTCGCTCCAACAACTTTTCGAACCCCAACCTCTTTTGCTCTTCGCTCGGATCTTGCGGTGCTTAAGTTCATGAAATTTATACAAGCGACGAGCAGGATGAATACACCAATCCAACTAAAAAGATGTACGAGTCGAATGCGGCCTGTTGTGTAGTTGCCTTGCTCGCTTACGTCATATAAATAGGTGTCTTTGTAAGGGAATGCAAATAATTCATTTGTGGATTTGATATCGTTATCACCTACATTGATATGGTTTTGACTAAATAGGCGAATGTTGTTGTTGAAATGACTTAATGTCGTTCCTTCTGTTAGCAACACATAGGTGTACGTGGAATTGTTAGACCAGTTTTCATCAACGTAGCCCATTTTTTTTGCGAGATCCCAAGATACGAGGTAGTCGAATTGCAGACTGCTGACGCTGGAGGGATCTTTTATTACAGCCTTTACTAAAACAGGATGTGTCGACTCTATTTCCAGCGATTTTCCTAGGGGATCTTCATCGCCGAAAAGTGCCTGCGCATATTTTTCTGTAAGGACTACGGAATTGGCATCTGCCAGTGGGTTGACCTTATCGCCTCGAAGCAGTTCGTAGCTGAACATGTTAAAAAAGCCGGGATCCACGAAAGCGACTTTTGAAACGAGTTTCTTCTCCTTGTTTGTTGTAAGAAACTCGTGTCCTTGGTCGATGCGCGTAAAACTTTCAATTTCTGGAAAGTCATTCTTTAACGTTGGTCCCATGATTTTTGGGGTATTCAACCAAGCTTGGAGCTCGCCTTGATAGGTGTCTCGGTTACTGATGATATACAATCGATCACTTTTTGCGTGGAAGCGATCCATAGAAAGCATATTTTGCAGCCAAAGTGCAATGAGCAATGCGCCAGCCATCCCGATGGCTAATCCTAAAATGTTGATGATAGAGAATGATTTACTCTTTCGTAAATTGCGCCAAGCTATTTTTAAATAGTTCTTTATCATTTTTCTAGTATTTAGATGATAGTACTTAGACCGTAGACGAGGCATTTGCTTTTGACTAATTCGCACCATGCTTTTCACCCCCTGTCGGTTTTTTTAATTTTCCCTACTCATTCCGTAAGCTGTCCACCGGGTTTGCGCGTGCAGCTTTTATCGATTGAAAACTAACGGTTAGTATTGTGATCAATAGCGCTGTTGCAGCCGCCGTAATAAATATCTCTGGACCGATCTTAATGCGGTACGTAAATTTTGTCAGGTAGTTATCCATCATCCAAAAAGCAATTGGAAAGGCGATTATGCAGGCTAGGCTAACGAGCAATAAAAACTCTCCGGATAGCAAACGCGTCAGTGAAAACACCGAAGCCCCTAAAACTTTGCGGATACCGATCTCCTTGATGCGATTTTCGGCCATATAGGCTGAAAGGCCGAAGAGCCCTAAACAGGAAATAAAAATGGTGAGCCCAGCAAATAAGCTGGCTAGCTTCCCTGTTTTCTGAGACTCATCAAATTTCTTAGCATATTCCTCATCAATAAAGCTGTACTCGAAAGGATAGTCTGGGTTGAATGTTTTAAAGACCTGCTCCGTTCTTTCTAGCGCCTCTTTGGTGGACAAGCTAGGGTTAAATTTGATGTGCATGGTCTGCATGCCAAATCCATTTGCTCCTTCGAAAACTAAGGGCATGACAGGATCAAAAGGAGACTCTTGAATGAAATCTTTGATCACGCCAATAATGTGGAACTTAGAACCGCCATCCATAATATAGCTTCCTACAGGATCTTTCAATCCCATGATCTGTATAGCCGATTCATTTAAAATCGCCGCATTAGAATCTGTCGGAAATTTGTTGAGGTCGAAGTCACGGCCCTCAACTAAAGTAAAGCCGGCGGTTTGCACCAGCTTGTCATCTGCCGTTTGTCTGTTAAACTGCAGCATACTCTTGGGATCTTTTCCCTCCCATGTAAAACCGTTCCATC
This sequence comes from Sphingobacterium bambusae, assembly GCF_033955345.1. NCBI lineage: Bacteria > Pseudomonadati > Bacteroidota > Sphingobacteriia > Sphingobacteriales > Sphingobacteriaceae > Sphingobacterium > Sphingobacterium bambusae. The sequence continues at coordinate 1,734,344 of NZ_CP138332.1, read as the reverse complement.
CACTCCAACGCTCGGTGAGGGGCGACATGGTGCGCGTGACCGATGCGGCAATCTGCTGCTCCATCAAAGCCTGCTTGATAAGGTGAATGTTTTTGGAGATGTCGCCTTTTTCGGGAATGTATACGAGATTATCCTTTTGGTATCCGCTTTCGCGATCTTGCCCGTGTTGAATCTGTTGTCGGATAGCCAAGGTGCTAATGATCATAATGATGGCTATCACAAACTGAAACACGACCAAGATCTTTCGGGCGCTTATCTTGCCTTGTATCTGTTGGAACTTCTCTTTCAACACTTTTATAGGGCGGAATGAAGAAAGAAAAAAAGCGGGATAACTTCCTGCTAACAATCCCGTCAATACAATAAAGGCACCGAATAACGACCAAAATTTCCAAGAAGAAAAATCGATGGATAGTTTTCTATCTACCAGTTGGCTGAAGGCCGGCAAAGCAAGCAGCAGCAACAATATGGCAAAGATGCCAGCAAGAATTGTCAGCAAAAAAGATTCTGTCAGAAATTGCGCTACAAGTGTGTGTTTTTGGGCGCCGATAACTTTGCGTACACCGACCTCTTTAGCACGTCTTTCGGATTGCGCTGTACTTAGGTTCATAAAATTTATGCAGGCAATCAGCAGGATAAATCCGGCGATGATGGTAAATACCCGCACCATCTCTATGCGGCCGCCTACAGCTTTTCCATTTTCGAATTTGCTGTATAGATACTTCTCTGACAAAGGCTGTAGAAAGCTTTCAGATCGTAAATCTGCGGAATGCCGTTGTAGGATCTTTTGCATCTTTTGCTGCACGGCGGGAAGATCCGCTTGTGGCTCCAGTTCGACGAAAGCGAGTACCGAACTATTGCCCCAATTTTCATCGGCGTAGCCTAGTTTTTCCATGCAGGTCCAAGGAAGGAGGTACTCCCAAGAGGCAAAGCGGCTATTGCTTGGAACAGGTTTAATAACCCCACTGACCGTAAGAACTTCATTGCGATCTAAAGCAAGATTTCTGCCGATGACATCTGTGGTTCCATAGAGCTTTCTTGCCAGATCTTCTGATAGAACGATACTCGACGGATCGATCAACGCTGTTTTCGGATCTCCAGACAGAAGAGGCAGTCCGAACATTTCTAAGAAAGTGGAATCGACAAAGGCAGCATCGCGCGTAGTCAGTTTCTTGGTGTCTACGGTAAACAAGAATCCATTGATTCGTGACACACGGGTGCTGTTCGTTACTTCAGGAAACTCATCTTTGATAACCGGAGCTAATGGTTTTGGCGTCGAGAAAAAGACTGATATTTCATTGTCTAGTGGCTCTCGCGTACCCACAGCATATAAGCGATCTGTATTCGGATAAAACCGATCGAAGTTTACCTCACTGCTAATCCAAAGGAAAATAAGCATAGCCGCAGCCATACCGATGGCAAGTCCCAATATGTTGATGGCTGTAAAGCCCTTGTTCTTACGAAGGCTTCTCCAAGCGATTTTAAAATAGTTCCTTACCATTTTTATAGTATTTAGATGATAGTACTTAGACCGTAGACGAAACCTTTGCTTTTAATGTCTTAGTCACGTGTTTATTACCGCTGTCGGTTTTTTTAATTTTTACTTTTGCTTTTTTACTTTTCCCTACTCATCCCGCAGGCTATCCACTGGATTTGCACGTGCAGCAAGAACCGTTTTCGATAGGAGTACAGCTGTTGCAACAAGGAGTAAGCCGATAGCCGATACGGCAAATATCCACCAGTTGATTGTCGTTCGGTAAGCAAAGTCCTGCAACCATTTGTTGACTAAATACCAAGCGATCGGAAATGCAATCAGGCAGGCTATAGCCACTAAGGAGATCAGGTTTTTGAGCAGCAGGACGACAATTTGTGCGGCTGTAGCACCCAATACTTTACGTATACCAATTTCTTTGGATCGCTGGTTGGCCGTGAATATGGCTAAACCAAATAGGCCTAAACCGGCAATGACGATAGACAAGCTCACGGCCCATCGCAATAGTTTGGACAGTTGCTGTTCTTTCATGTAGAAGCCTGCAATAGTTTCGTCGAGAAACTGGTATTCAAAGGCATCCTCAGGGAACAGTGCGCTGTATTCCTTGGATATCTTATCGATGGCTGTTTTCCAGTTTTCGGGATGTTGCTGATCTAGGGCAATATGCATAACATACCCTCTATTATCCCCCCAATAAATGAGTGGTCGTACTTCGTGATGGGCAGAGGCCACATCAAAATCCTTCATAACGCCCACGACAGTTAATTCGCCATTGTTTAGGGATAGTCCCAAGGCCTCTTGCGGCGACTTCAGGTGAAGCAACGGGAGTGCTTTTTCGTTGATCATGGCCTCGGTGATGGAGTCACGAAGTTCGATGTTGCGCCCTGCCACGAGCGGAATATTGTACACCTCGAGATAATGCTCGTCGCCCGTTCTAGAGTCTAAGGTCACGAGTTTGTTGTCCTGTTCGCTGCCGGTGTTTATGGTGGTGTTCATCCATCCGGAGAAGGCCGGTGATTGGTTACCAAAGCTTAATGCCTTGATTTCGGGCATGGCCTTGAGCTTATTTTTTAGCAATTTTCCTTTGTCCGAGTTTCCGTACGAACCCGGGATATAGAAGTTGATAATGGCTTCCTTCCGAAAACCCATGTCTTTGTGTGTAGCAAACTGTATCTGCTTGGTGACGGCAATGACGGCGATAAGAAATACTTGGGCCAGCACAAACTGGAATACGGTCAATGTCTTGCGAATACCGCTGCTTCTGGAAAGGTTACTGTTTTTAAATAGCTGATTTTTGAGCGCCAATACAGGAGCATAGCCCGTAAGAACCCAAGCAGGATAGAATCCGGCAACTAAGGTTACAACGATAAGCTGGCCGAAAAGGAAAAGCGCGATACTGCCCGTCGGCAAATTTTGCCAAGTAAGTCCTTTTGGGATAAAACCGGCAAAGGTTTGTAGCAGGATGGGAAGTAAAATAATGGATAGCAGGGTCGCAACGAAAGCCACGATGCATGTTTCGGTGAGAAACTGTAGCACGAGCTTTCGCTTGGAGCTGCCCAAGGTTTTGCGAATACCGATCTCTTTGGCCCGTTCGATAGATTGGGCCGTAGAAAGGTTGACAAAGTTGATGATGCCTAGAGAAAGGAGGAACAGCGCCAGTATAAGCAGGTTGCGTAAGGTATCCGGCTTGATGGCACCGTAGTTGAACTCCGTGTTGAAGTGTACATCTGCAAGGGGCTGCAGTTTGAACTTGTCTTTCCAACCATCGATGTCTATCTTTTTGTGCTTGGCCAATAGTCCGAGGAGCTCTTTTTCCATATTTTCGATGGAGGTGCCCGCTTTGATCTTTAGCAGGCATTGGTAGGCATCGGAGTAATTGCTCCATGCGTCCCAATTAAATTGTTCTTTGAGGCTTGCGGACAGCGGTATTGTTGCAACAGCGACAAAGCTGGTGAACTTGAAATCGGAGTTGTAGGACATCTCCTTGACAACTCCAGCAATCTCCAGCGTGACAGAATCGCCCAAGACAAACGTTTTGCCGATGGCTTCTGCGGGGGACACATTCGGGAAATAGCGTTGCAGATCTTTGTCGGTCAGTACGGCCATGCTCTGCTGATCGAGTGCTGCTGCCGATCCGGCCAGCCATGTGTGCGGATAGAATGCAAAGTATTGGCTATTGGTGAAGACGAAGCCCTGCTGTTTGGTTAACACCTGCTGCTCTTTGCTGCCGGGAGAGGAGGCCTTTATTTTCGCGTTCTGTATCTTGTAAAGCGGAAGCACGGACTCGATGGCTGTCAGTTCGGTTTCTAGCATACGTACCAAGGGAACCAAGGTGCCCGAATTCTTAAAATCGCCATCACTCACCAAACGGTACACGCGATCTCGGTCGGTGACCTTCTTGTCAAAGTTCAAGTCGTACTGGATCAGCAAAAAGATAACCAAAGTGGCGCTGATGCCAATTGCTAAGCTGAGTATATTGATGCCCGTAATCACTTTGTTTTTCAAGGTGTATCGGACTGCTGTTTTAAAAAAATTCCTTACCATAGTACTTCGTATTTAGATAATAGTAGTTTGATCGTAGACGACACATTTGTTTTTAACTTCAGCACTACTATGCGTATCACCCATGTCGGCTTTTTTAATTTTTACTTTTTTCCTACTCACTACGCAAACTATCTACGGGATTGGCCATTGCTGCGCGAAGCGCCTGTCCGCTGACCGTTAATACGGTAATCAGCACCGCTGCAAGTCCTGCCCAGACAAACATCCACCAAGCCAGGTCAATGCGATAGGTGAAGTCGGCCAGCCAATTGTTCATTGCCCACCAAGCAATTGGGGCAGCGATAACAAGCGCGAGCAACACCAGCTTTACAAAATCCTTAGATAGCATCATAACAATACCCGGTACCGAAGCTCCGAGAACCTTCCGTATACCAATTTCTTTGATCCTTGTCTCGGCAATAAAGGCGATAAGCCCCAACAGTCCCAAACAAGAAATAGCAATGGCTAAGGCCGAAAATATGAACGTGAGTTGCCCTGTTTGCTGTTGATCGTTAAACTTCTCGGCAAACCGCTGATCCACAAATTTGTAGTCGAATGGATAGGCCGGGTTGAACTTTTTCAACACGTTTTCTATAGTCGTCAAACTATTTTTTACACCAGCTTGCGCATTGATCTTAACAAGCATGTTAGACATATAATGCTGTGATGTATAAATCAACATCGGACGAACCTGTTCATAAGGAGAACCGATGATGAAATCTTCAATCACGCCGACCACGGTGTAGGTGTCGTCGCCCCATTTGATAGACTGACCTACCGGATTTTTTAGCCCCATGGCTTGAATCGCGGCTTGGTTAAGTAATACGGAGGCACTATCAGCTGGAAGACGGATATAATCGAGGTCTCGACCGTCAATCAAGTTTAAGCCGAGTGTCTTGACGAGATTGTCTTCGGCGCGATACAATCTAAAAAACGTGTTCGCAGTTTGTTCTGGTGTAGCTCCTTGCCAAGAAAAGTTACCACCGGAAGACGATCCATCGATTGTGATAGACCAACCGGTGCGCGCTACGGAGGCTATCGATCGGTTTTGCAACAAAGCCGACCGTATGGCCTGATAATGTGATGGTGCTTCCCCTTCCAATGGAATTTCGAGGAGCTGCGCCTTTTCATACCCGATATTCCGTTCTTGCGTATGTTGTATCTGTGTGCGAATAACGATGCTCGAGATGATGAGTACAATCGCAATGCAAAACTGTAGCACCACCAGTACTTCCCGAAAGCTAAAGCCCGCTTTCTTCGATAGGGTTCCGCCTTTTAGTGTCTTGCTTACGGCAAAGCCAGAAAGGAAAAAAGCAGGATACAGGCCGGCAAGCACACCTGTTAATACGGTAAAAGCGACGAATGTCGACCAAATGATGAGGTTGCCTGCTTCAAAACGTACATCAAAAGGCAGCAGCGATCCGAAGAGAGGCGGCATAATACATACCAGCAAGAGGGCAATAAGGCCAGCGAGGGTAGACAGCAAGACCGATTCTAAGAGAAACTGCTTGACTAAAGTGGATCTGCTGGCACCAATTACTTTTCTAACGCCCACCTCTTTTGCGCGTTTCTGTCCGCGTGCGGTACTCAGGTTGACGAAGTTGATGGCCGCTATGGCGAGGATCAGAACACCGATAATAGCTACTAAGCGTACTTCGTCAATCTTTCCGCCAACAGCTTTTCCTTGTTCAAACCGGGTGTACAAATATTGTTTTGCCATGGGGTATAGAAAAGCTTGACTGCGTGCAGATTCTTTCGAATTTTTGGCGATCAGGTCTTCTATTTTTTTGTTGAAGGTTTGGACATTTGTACCACTTTTTAGCCGCACAAAGGTGTAGTAGGTATTCGTGCGCCAATTGGTACCATAGGTATCTGTGTTGGCTAAGGGGATGAGGTACGAAAAATTAAAATCCGTATAGGAGGGAAGATCGTCGAGTACGGAGGTAACTGTGTAGGGGTGATTATTGTCCAGTACGATAACTTTATCGATGGGGTCTTCGCTGCCAAATAGACTTTTAGCCAAGCTTTTGGTTAGCACGATCTGATGCTTCCCGGCTAACGCATCTGCACCCGCTCCGCTAAGAACAGGAAAATTAAAGATGTTCAAAAAAGAGGGATCGACTTCATTTCCCTGAGATTTGACAGATTTGTCCTTAAAAGCCAGCAATGCATCCGACGACCAGTACATCCGTGCCGCGGATTCTACTTCGGGGTATTCTTGCGTGAAATAGGGCGCAATCGGTGCCGAGGTGATATCACCCACGTAGATTTCGTTATCAGCACCGGTAGTCTTCAGGCGTACCTTATACAGGTCATCCTGATGACTGTAAAAATTGTCATACCGAAATTGATGCTGTATCCACAGCGCAATGAGGAATACTGCAGCTAGGCCAACGGCCAAGCCGAGAATATTAATAAAGGAATAACTCTTGTTTTTCCACAAATTACGCAAAGCCGTTTTTAAATAATTCCTTACCATAGTACTTCGTATTTAGATAATAGTAGTTAGATCGTAGACGAGACATTTGCTTTTAGGCGCTTCGCACCATGCTTGTCACCCCCTGTCGGTTTTTTTACTTTTTACTTTTGAATTTTTACTTTTTATCACTCATCACGTAAACTATCTACGGGATTCATCCGCGCTGTTCGTAGGGCATGGTAGCAGATGGTGCCCATAGCTATGAGCAGGCTGATGCCGCCGGTCAATGCAAATACCCACCACTCCACCTCGATGCGGTAGTTAAAATCTTGTAACCAGCTCTGCATGGCCCACCACGCGATAGGTGTGGCAATAAGCAAAGCCAGTAATATCAGTTTTAGGAATCCAAAGGATAGCAGCTGGATAATGCGCGATACACTTGCCCCTAACACTTTGCGTACCCCGATTTCCTTGGTGCGCTGTGCCGTGGTATAGGCTGCTAGACCGAAAAGTCCTAAGCAGGCGATAAATATCGTAATGATGGCGAAGGCTGTGAAGATGCCTTGAGTACGCTGTACATCGTTGTATAGCGAGGCAAAACCTTCGTCCAAGAAGCTGTACTGTATCTGTTGCTGTGGCAAAAATTTAGTCCAAATGTTGCTGATATCCCGTATGGTTTGCGTGGCATCGGCTGCTTTGATCTTAACGGATATAAGGGAGTTGCTACCGCCAATAACCATACAAAGGGGATCTAAGCCCTCTTCGCGGAGGGAGCCGAAGATGAAATCTTCAACCACACCAATGATGGTGTAGCTGTTGCCGTTAGTAATCCGTGCACCTATAGGATCTTTGATGCCCAGTTCGTTGACCATGCGCTGGTTCACAATCACGGCCGCCGAATCGGATGCGATATCCATATTGAAGTTTCGCCCAGCAACCAGATGAAGCCCAAATGTGCTGATGTAGTCTTTATCGACTATCCAGAATTGTCCTCCTTTGCTAGTTTCCACTTGTTGCGTGCCTTCGAGATTAAAGGTATTCCCATTGCGCTTGGATCCGTCGATATTCACCGGCAGGTAATCACTAATGGCAACACTTTGTATGCTGGGGATATTGCTGAGTTCATCTTTAAAAACCTTCGCCTGATTGCCTAAGGTCCTTGTTCCATGTAAAACCAAGACTTGGTCTTTGTTGAAGCCAATATCTTTGTTCAGGATGAAATTGAGCTGTTGGTTGATTATGAGCGTGCCTATAATCAAGATAATGGAGGTGGCAAATTGAAAGATGACCAATCCGTTACGGAAGATGGAGCTTCCGCTTCTTGGAGATACGTTGCCTTTGAGCACCGCGATGGGCTTGAAGCTGGAGAGTACGAAGGCGGGATAGATGCCCGAAAGCAACCCTAGGCCTGCTGCTGCAAATAAGGCTGTGGGCAGAAAGTACCAGCTATTCCAAGGAATGTGTAAGGTTTTATCAGCTAGGTTGTTGAATAGGGGCAACAGCAGAAAGCTGATGGCGATACCTAGAAACACCGAGATGAGGCTATAAAGCAAAGATTCGGTGATAAACTGTTTGATCAGCGCCTTTTTGCTAGATCCGATGGTTTTCCGTACACCTACTTCTTTGGCGCGGCTGCTTGCATTTGCGGTAGATAGGTTGATGAAGTTAATCACTGCAATAAGTAGGATAAAGCTGGCGATGCCCGCAAAGATCCATACCACTTTGATGTCGCCTCGCTGCTGGGTCTCGATCTTGTAATCGTTTATATCGGTCGAATAGAGGTGTATTTTCTCGAGCGGCTGTAGTACGAGCCGTGCGGAATTTAATACCGGATTTACTTGCATGCCGGCCTGCCGGATAGCTGGAATGTAATGGTCGCTGATATATGATTTTGTGAGCTGTTTGGCAAGCAGCTCGGTATCTGTTCCTTTCTTGACCTTGATGTAGGTGGCATAATTGCTGGCGACCCAATTTTGCTGTTCACCCGGGTAGAAGTCTATACCCGATAGGGTCATAAAGAAGTTGAAACCGTAGAGGTGGGAGTTGCTCGGCACATCTTCGATTACGGCATTGACCTTATAGGGCTTGTCTTTATCGTTATTTAGGTAGATGATTTTACCAATAGGGTCTCCTTTGAAATACTTCTCGGCTTTGCTTTTGGTGATCACGATGCTGTTGGGCTCGTCAAGTGCCCGAGGTAGGGAACCAAACACGGTGGCTAGCGGCAGCATGTCTAACAGCGACTGATCGACGTAGGTGAATCCATTATCGGAGAAATTTTCCGGATTTTCATTCGTAGATAACTGATTGCTCCCCGCGCCAAACAAGGGGTTGGAAAGCATCCGTCCCGTCGACTCCACTGCAGGAAATTCTGCTTGGAAGGTCGGTCCGGTAGGTGCCGGCATGGAGATACCCTTGCGGATGATATTGTCTTGCTTGGCTACGCCCACCAAACGGAATACTTGATCTGCCTCAGGATAAAATTTATCGTAGCTAAGCTCATGCTGCACGAACAACGCAATAAGCAGGGAAACAGCAATTCCAAAAGCAAAGCCTCCGATTTTAATGGTAGAGAAAAGCCGCTGGCTACGCAGGTTTCTCCAAGCTATTTTGATGTCGTTCTGTAACATTTTCTAGTATTTAGATTATAGATGTTAGATCGTAGACTACTATGCTTATTCTGGGCATCAGTCTTACTCAATTTTTATCTTTTACGTTGTATTACTCATCTCGCAAGCTGTCGATTGGATTTACAACGGCAGCTTTTACAGCCTGATAACTGACTGTCAATAGCGATATTATAATAGCTAGTAAACCAGCGACGATGAAAATCCACCACTCAATGTCTATTCGATAAGCAAAATCATCCAGCCATTTATTCATGGCTAACCAAACAATCGGTGTGGCAACGACAATTGCAATAGTTACTAGGATTACAAAGTCTTTAGAAAGCATCGCTACAATTTTGCCTATCGAAGCGCCTAATACCTTTCGTATGCCAATCTCTTTTGTTCTTTGAAATGCCGTAAGGGTAGCGAGCCCAAAAAGTCCAAAACAGCTTATCAAAATGGTTATTACCGTTGCTAAGTCAATAAGTTTTGCCGTTCGGTAATCTTTTTCGTAAAGATTTTTTATTTTTTCTTCATTGAATTTGAATTCAAAAGGAGCATTTGGATAAAATGACTTCCATTCTTTCTCCATGATGCTGAAGGCTTCCTGCCATTTTCTTCGATCTGCAGGCAACTTGACGTTGAAATACTGTAGTTGAGTGGCGATGTTCGACGAGCCGAGAATAAGTGGGCCTGTTTTATCCCGTAAAGAGCGTTGATGGAAATCCTTGTAAACGCCTACTATAGGGTAGATCGCGTTATCCGTTCTCGTAAGCTGTTTGCCTACCGCGTCCTCCGGATTTTTTAGACCTAATGCTTTTAAGGCTGATTCATTGATCAATACCTCGCGCATCGTATCTGTAAATTGGATGTTTCTACCCGCAAGTAGTTGTATTTGATATAAATCAATGTAGTTTTCGTCTATATATTTGCGAGGAGTGTTAAACTGAATTCTTCCAGTGTCGGCGGCAAAATGATATATAGTTCCCCAATAGCTGCTATTCAACGGTTCGTGTCCCACAGAAACTGCTGCTATTTCAGAGTGCTTCTCTAGCGCTCTTCTGTAAAGGAGCGGATTCACATCGCTATTTTGATAAGATTTATAGGGTATGCGCATGTTGACGATTGCCTCATGCTTGAAGCCCAAATCTGCATGTATGGTGAAATCAAGCTGCTGACCTATGATAAGCGCACTAACAATAAAGAATTGAGCAATCACAAATTGAAAGACAATTAGTGATTTGCGAAGTGTTAAACGAGTACCTTTTATTTTGTGTTCTATTTTTCCCTTGAGTGTTTCTATTGATCGTAAATTGTTTATCAGATAAGCTGGATAAATGCTGGATAACAATGATACAATTACAATTAATCCTATCAAAAATAAGGCTACCAACGCGCTGTTGTCAAACGCATCAATTCCCTTTGGAATAAATTCGGGATAGCCGATTTCGAAAAGTTTGACGATTGGCCAAGAGAGTATCAAAGCTAAAATCGTAATAAAAAAGGTCTCGACTAAAAAACTGAAGGTAATGTGTAGTGGGCGAACGCCTAAAGTTTTGCGAATACCAATATCTTTTGCGCGCTGAGGGATTTGTGCCGTGCTCAGGTTGATGTAATTTATACAGGCCAGTAGTAGTAAAAAAGAACCTATAACAATCAAACCATACATTACATTTCTGTCCGAGGATATTCCTTCACTATCGTAAGCTTTTTCAAAATGTTTTTTCGCTAGTGGGAATGTTTCAAACTTGCTGGCTGCACCGAATTTTAGATGCTCTGGAGCGCCAATTTTATCGTATTCTTTTTGTGCTACTGCCAATAGTTTGTTTAAAGAAGCGACGTTTTTTGTCTTAATATAAATTAGGTAGGAAGAATTTAACGATAACCAGTCGTGGTTGGACCATTCTTTATTCGGTATGGGGACAAATATTTTGGCCTGAAAACTACTGGGATAGGGCAAAGTTTTCACGATGCCAGATATGGTGTACTTTGTCGAATCTGCTGTAATTGTTTTTCCTATAATTTCATTGCTTTGCAAACCGGGGAAGTATGTCGCGGCCACATCATCGCGAAGTACCATGTTATACGGATCTTTTAATGCTGTATTTGCACGTCCCGCAAGCCATTCATAGGAAAGCATTTCGAAATAACTGTTGTTGATGCCGATGACGTTCTCGGGCTCTTCAACAAAAGACAGATTATCGTCGCCAGACTGCGAAATCTGCAAGCGTTCGAAGTATTGTGTATATACCGGTACTACTGTGGCATCTGGAAGGGCTTGATCTGTAAGTAAAGGCGCCATGCCCAATGGTACGCCAACAAAACCAGCACTAGCATTTGGTTCATCATCTACACAAACCACTTGTTGTATGTACGCGATATCAGGTATATGCTTATCAAAACTAAATTCATAATGTAAAACCCTAAAAACAATCCAACAGGCGCTGATACCGATAGCAAGTCCCAGAATATTGAGGGCGGTGAACAGACGATTACGCCATAATTGTCTGAGTGTAATTTTTAGATTTAACATAATTTCGATATGATAAGGTTATGTAAGTAACTTTACGGCATAAGTATAATCAGGTACAAAAGCTTGTCGTATTTGCTAGCGAATCTCGACATTCTCGGTTTCCATAATCACCTGCCCATCCAGCATACGGATGACACGGTCGGAAAACTTGGCATCATGCTCACTGTGCGTTACCATAACGATGGTGGTGCCGGCTTCATTCAGTTCTGTGAGTAGCTGCATCACCTCGTTACCATTACTGGAGTCAAGGTTACCCGTAGGCTCATCGGCCAAAATTAGCTTTGGATTGTTTACCACGGCACGGGCTACGGCGACACGCTGCTGCTGACCGCCGGATAGCTGTTGCGGGAAGTGGTTGCGGCGGTGCATGATTTGTACCTTTTCTAGAACTTCCTCTACGCGGCGTTTGCGTTCGGCGGCCGGAACATTGGTGTAAACCAAGGGAAGTTCCACGTTTTCGAACACGGTAAGCTCGTCAATCAGGTTGAAGCTCTGAAATACGAAGCCTATGTTGTGCTTGCGCAAGTCGGAACGTTTGCCCTCTTTAAATTTAGCGACTTCGATGCTGTTGAAAAGGTAACTTCCTTCATCCAAATCGTCCAACAGACCAACAATATTGAGTAGGGTTGATTTTCCACAGCCCGATGGACCCATCACCGCGACGAACTCGCCTTCTTTAACATGGATATTCACATTGTTCAAGGCTACCGTCTCCACTTCTTCGGTGCGATAGTATTTTTGGAGGTTTGTTATTTTGATCATGTTATTTAGTTAATTTTTTATGTTCAATGTTCTGTTTATCAATCGATGTTTGTGCTAGTTGTCACGTAATGTTTTGGTTGGGTTTGCATTCGCCGCGCGTAGTGCTTGTGTGCTGATGGTAAATAAAGCAATCAATAAAGCTAGTAGTGCAATAATAGGAAAAACAATCCATGGCATTTCCATACGGTAGTTGTAACCTTTCAACCAATCGTTCATAAAGTACCAAGCAATAGGAAAAGCAATGAGACAGGATAGGCTGACCAAAATAAGAAATTCGTAATTCAGCATTTTAACCAGTCGCGCAATGGAAGCACCCAACACTTTGCGGATACTGATTTCTCTGGATCTTTGTTCGGCAGAATAAGCCGCAAGACCCAGTAGGCCGAGACAAGAAATAATGATCGCTAAGATGGCAAATAAACTGGCCAGCTTTTGGAGCATCATCTCGGTGCCAAAGTGATTATTGAATGTTTCGTCTAAGAACTTGTAGCTGAACGGAAAATCGGGATTATACTTCTTCACGATTCCTTCTATTTGTTGCACGACTTTTTGTAGATCGGCACCTGCCGCGGTTCTTATGTTTAACACGCCACCGGTATATCCATATGCATATCCAATGGGCATCGGTGCTAGCATCAAGGGCTCTGCGGTACCGTAGATGTCATTATAGACATAGTTGTCTACAACACCTGCTACGGTGAATGTTAAACCGTTCATCTTTATTGTTTTTCCAGCGACCAACCCATCCGGCTGGATCAACTTTGCGAAGCTTTCGTTGATCAGAATAGAGGAGCTATCGCCTAATAAATTTGGCCTAAAGTTTCGGCCATCCTTAATCTTGATATGCAGGGCGTCTGTAAACTCAGGATCAACAAAGGTAAATCCGATTAGGATGGATGATTTAGGATCTTTCCCATCCCATTCAAATCCGGAAGTATTGGATCCGACATTGAGGACGTCATTGATGCTTAATCCGACGGATTCGATACTGCCAGTCGCTTTCAACTCTTGCTTGATCACATCCATATGTTCCAACATACTTCCCTGAATGCTCGTTGTGATCACTTGGCTGCGATCAAATCCTAAATCACGGTTTTTAGCATGGCGTACTTGAAGATATATGATCGACGTGCAGATCATTAGAATGATAGCTGCGGTAAATTGCGTAATGACCAGTACCTTTCGTATGAGGTTGCTCGAGCCAGCAGCTCGTTTGCCTCCTTTTAACGTTGTTAGGGGAGCAAAGGAGGATAGGAAAAAAGCCGGATAGCTGCCTGATACTAGGCCACATACGACAACGATGGACACAATAAAGCCAAGATGCTGCCAATTGTCGAGCTCAATAGCCAATTCTTTGTAAACAAAAGTATTGAATGAAGGAAGCCCTAATTGAACCAAACCTATGGCGAGTAGCCCAGCAATAAATGAAAAAACAAGGGATTCGCCAAGGAATTGTACTATCAATGATTTTCTCCGTGCACCGACGATTTTGCGCATGGCTACCTCTTTAGATCTTTTCTCGGACCTAGCGGTTGACAGATTCATAAAGTTAATGCAGGCAATTAACAGTACCAACCACGCGATGGAGCTGAATAATCGGATGCTTTTAATTTTACCCTCCTGTTCAACACCTTGTTTAAAGGTATTGTACATCTTCCAGCGTTCCATGGGATAGAGGAAATTCTCGTCTACGTGTTCTTTGGAGCCTTGTTTATCGTCGATGTAGAATTTTAGTTTCTCATTTACCGAGGCCAAGTTTGCAGCAGGGTCTAGTTGCACCAAGGTGATCACGCTATTGTTTCCCCAGTTGGAGTATCCAAACTCTGGTGATGACATTTCAAGTTTTTTGAAATCAATCAACCAATCGTATCTAAAACTCGCATTCTTTGGAAAGTCTTTCGTTACGGCCGACACATTGAAGACTTCGTTGTTGTCAAGTTTTACTGTTTTTCCAAGGACGTCAGTGCTTCCAAAAAGTTTTTTCGCTCCAGATTCACTTAACACGATGTTACTAGGGTCTTTTAAAGCCGATTTTAAATCACCTTTTAAAAACTCAGGCGCTAAGATGGAAAGAATCTCTGGATCGGCATAATAGCCAAATTGATAAAGTTGCTTTTCGCCTACCGTAAAGAGGTTGCTGCTGCCCCAGTTTAACCTTCCGGCGTGTAATACCTCAGGAAACTCCCGTTGAAATTCTTTGGCGAATGGGCCGGGGGTAGCTTCGAATACATTGATGTTCCCATCATAGGTCTGTTGAGATTTTGTGATATAGATATCTTTCTTATTAACAAAATTATCATTCCAAGATACTTCGTCTTCGACCCAAAGGAAGATTAGCGCCGTGACAGCGATGCCCAAAGCCAATCCTAAGATATTCAAGAAGCTATATCCTTTGGTTTTCCAAAGGTTTCTGATCGCCGATCGTAGAAAGTTTGCTAGCATAGTCGTATAATAATTAGCGAATGTTCAATTCTTGTATTTTGTCGTATGTTTCGTAGCTGGATACGATTACCTTGTCGCCAGGTTCCAATCCGCTCACTACCTCATAATATTCTGGATTTTGTCTGCCCAGTTGTATATCGACACGATAGGCTGTTTTGCCGCCTTTATCCAGTTTAAAGATCCAGTTGCCGCCTGTTTGTTGATAGAAGCCGCCTTTAGCGAGTAGCAAAGCTTTTGTTTCATCGCTTAGCGCTAGGCGTATCTGTAAGGTTTGTCCACGACGGATACCTTTTGGAATTTCGCCGACAAATTCCATGTCCACCTGAAAGCGTCCGTTGGTGACTTGCGTGTACACTTTTTTGATCTTTAGCTGGTAGTTTTTGCCGCTGATGGAAAATTGGCCAACCTGCTCGGTAAAGATGCGGTTGATATAGTGTTCATCAATTTCGGCACGCACCTTAAAGCCTGTCAACACGTCTATTTGGCCCAAGCGCTCACCGGCATTCTTATTTTGCCCGATTTCGGAGTCGAAGGAGGTCAGCTGTCCATCTACTGGCGCGCGAACGATTAGGTCGCCAACCTTCTGTTGCATCAGCTGTAGCGCACTTTGGGTACGCTGGTAGGTTTCGCGGTCTTGGTTAGCCTTTTGGCTTGACGATATTGAATCCTGACGAAGAATCTGCTTGGTGAGAGTAACGCGCTGCTTTTGGTAGTTGTACTCGTTTAATGATTTCTGGTATTCTTGGCTGCCAATTGCTTTCTCCTTATAGAGTTTGTTGTTCAGTCGATAGATACGCTCGGCTTCGCGATAGGCCTGTTCTACATCGGCCATTTGGTTGCGGTTGTTGATGGACACCTGCTCGGCGTTGGTACGAGCAATCTGTGCTTGGGTCAAGAGGTTGAGAACTTGTGTTTCTTGGTTTACCAAGCTTAGTTCTTGATCGGTGTTGGATAGGCGCATAATGGCATCTCCTTTTTTGAGAATGGCACCATCTTCCACAAACTTTTCTTCTACGCGTCCACCCACCGAAGCATCGAGGTAGATACTGCTGATGGGCAATACTGTTCCGTTGATTGGAATAAACTCCTGAAATGTTCCCTCCTTAATTTCCACGATGCTGATGCGGTCGGCCTCGACGTTCAGCTTGCTATTTCCACTGGTGAAATAATAGCTGGCGCCAATAAGGCTAACGAGTGCAACGATGCCTACGAGCGTTAAAATACGTCTCGTGTTCCATTTCTTTTGTTCTATCGGTCTGTCCATTAAAATTTGAAGGTCAAATATGTAAAAATTGGCGTTTTTTATCTGCCGTTGCTAATAGCCTATATAATCTCATGCCATTTTTTTAATTATTTAATTATCAGTATTTTAGTGTTGGTTCCGTTTTGTAGGTGTTCGTAATCGGACAGTGGCTGTTCGCTGTTGGACAGCCCTAATCGGGACTTTGTGCCGTCCACCGATCATTTTCGCAGGAAAACGTCCGATTGTCCACGCTCGTACAGCAATTGTCCGTAATCGGACAGTTTATCCGGTGTTGTTATTGTATTTTGTTCTTTTATAGTGTTTTATGTATTTGGCACGTGCTGTGTGTATGGCAGGGAAACAGTAATGAATGAAAAATTTTCTCAAAGCCAGCTTATTGATCCTTGTTTGTTGCAGCAGCTTGTCCACTGTACTGGGGCAGACATCCCAGCCACTTTCCTTGGCAGACTGTGTTTCCCTCGCGATAAAGAATAATCCAAATCTACAGCGATCCGAACTGGAATTGTCACGCAATGAGGTAAATTATAAACAAGCACAGTACAACCGGCTTCCGGTGGTGAGTGGTAACGTTGGGCATGGCTATAATGAAGGACGAAGTATCAATACCACGACAAATCAATTCGTGGATAACAATTACTACTCGGGTAACCAGTCGCTGTCGCTGAATGCGCCGTTGTTTCGAGGCTTCGAAATCCTGCATGATATTCGGCGTAAAGCCAGCGCGCGTGAGGCCGGAAAGCTGGAGTTTGAAAGCGCGATCAACGAACTGAAATTGGATGTTATTGAAGCCTATATTCTTGTGTTGACCTCGCGCGATATGTTGCAGCAAGCCGAGGGGCAGCTTGCCGTGACGCAGGAGAATCTGCACAGAGCTACCGTGATGCAGGACGAGGGTGCGATCAATCCGGGGGACTACCATGACCTTAAGGGGCAGGCCTATGCGGAGCAGAACACGCTAGAGAATACCAAAAGAGATCTGTATAACAGCGAGGCACGTTTGGCCGCGCTACTTTATCTACCTATAGCAGAGCTGCCGGCCTTGGAGCCGATAGCGATGCCATCGTCGGTAAGCAGCTTGTCGGGTGCTGCTCTTTATGAGGAAGCGCTGCAAGCGTTGCCCAATTTCAAGGCCTTGGACTGGCGTATCCGTGAGGCAGAACAAACGATTAAAGTGGCAAAATCCGCATATTACCCCAGCTTATCGCTCGATGCGGGCATCAGATCTATCTATTCCAGTGTGGATGTTTTGGGCTATAACTATTGGCAGCAGTTGGTGAATTATCCATCGAAGGGGATATCACTGAGCTTGAGCGTGCCCATCTTTAGCCGGATGGCGGCGCGGAGCCAGGTGAAGTTGGCGAAATTGAATCTAGACGAAGCAAAATGGAACCGGAAGATACAAGAGAATACCGTTCGTGAGGAGACAGCAAAAACCGTGTTTAGCTTGCTTACCCTGAAGAAGAACGTGCAGAACCTGCAGGAGCAGGAGCTGAGCTACCAAGAAGCATTCCGCATAGCACAGGTGCACTTTGATGCTGGCAATAGCAACTCTGTATTGTTCTTGACAGCAAAGAATAAATTGGATAATACACGCAACGAGTTGTTGATCAGGCAGTATCAGTGGTTGTTGCAGAAATATTTCAATGATTATTACGCGGGATTATTGGAATTGTAAGTATCTTAGTGTTTTATGAAGAAAGCCACCATATTAATCGTTGATGATGACCAAGACCTACTAACGGCTGTACGTATTTTGCTGCGGCCGAAGGTAAAGCAAGTCATTGTCGAAAAGAATCCAGAGCATCTGATGAATATTTTGAGCCGCGAGGCAGTGGATGTGGTATTGCTGGATATGAATTTTAAAAGTGCGATCAACACCGGTAACGAGGGTCTTTTCTGGCTTGGGAAGATCAAAGCGGTCTACCCCCATATTAAAGTAGTGATGATCACGGCCTATGGTGCTGTAGATCTAGCGGTGCGCTCCTTGAAACAAGGGGCTTCGGACTTTATTGTGAAACCTTGGCAGAACGATCTGTTATTGCAAACGTTGAGTACCGTATTTGAGGAGATTAAAGCATCTGGCGAAGCGAAGCCGTTAGCAAGCAAGTCTAGGGACGAGATCGACCTCGTGGGGAAGTCGGCCATTATGGAAGATCTGCAGTACAAGATGGATAAAGTGGCACCGACGGAAGCCAATATTCTGATTTTGGGCGAAAACGGAACGGGTAAGGATTTGATTGCTCAGGCTCTACACCGCCGATCGTTACGCAACAAAGGTCCTTATATTAAGGTTGATGTGGGCTCCTTGACGGATACATTGTTTGAAAGTGAGCTGTTTGGCTACAAGAAGGGTGCCTTTACGGATGCGCGCGAAGACCGGCAGGGACGGTTCGAAGCGGCGCAGGGAGGAACTTTGTTTTTGGACGAGATAGGTAACATCAGCCTGCAGCAGCAGGCTAAATTATTGAGTGTATTGCAGAACCGGCAGGTGGTGCCGCTGGGATCCTATCAAGGCATTCCGGTTGATATTAGACTGTTGAGTGCGACCAACGTACCGCTAAAATCGTTGGCCGATGAGAGCCGCTTCCGCAAAGATTTGGTTTATCGGATAAATACCGTGGAGATTCAGGTGCCACCCCTGCGTAGTCGCGGAGATGATATTATTTTATTGGCCAATTATTTCCTGGACTTTTATAGCCGAAAATATCACAAGAACATAGAGGGGCTGGAGCGTGAAGCTTTGCAGAAGCTACGCAACTACCATTTTCCGGGGAATGTGCGCGAGCTGCAATATAGCTTGGAGCGAGCCGTGATTATGGCCGAGCAGCAGAGCATCCGCGATGTGGATATTCTTTTCTCGCCCATTGAGCAGGAGCCTGTGGTGGAATCGCCTATCGGCGCGGCAAACATGTCTACGCAAAGTCTGGAAGAGATGGAGCGAAAGGCGATTCAATCGGCCATAGAGCGCTACAGTGGCAACATCAGCAAAGCTGCAAGAGAATTGGGACTCACAAGGGCCGCCCTATACCGGCGGATGGAGAAATATGATATCTAGATCGATGAGGCGTTCAGGATTTTTCTTTTTTTTAAAACTAGTTTTTTTGTCGGTAGCGGCGGTGGGCATTGCCTACCTGATATTTTTGAAGCTGTATTTGTATAGCGTACTGTTGTTTTTCTTTTGGCTGCTGATCGGCTATCGCTGGTTCAGCGCGGAACGCAAATTGATCGAGCATGTGCTGGATTTTGCGGAGGCTGTACGCTACCGAGACTTTACCCGCCGTTTTGCGGTCAAGCAACCGGAAACGCTGGAAGGGAAGCTTTTTTCGGCGTTTAATCAGGTCAATCAGGTGTACAAACAAATCAGTATAGACAAGGAGATTCAGCACCAGTACCTCAATAAGGTGATCAACATGCTCGATTCGGCGATTATCTTTTATCAATCCGATACAGGGCGGGTGATCTGGATAAACGATGCCTTTAAGCAGCTCTTCCAAACACCCCACTTGGGTAACATCCGTGGATTGACGAAGCGGCACCAAGAGCTGTATGAAAAGACGATCCACATGAAACTGGGGGCGCAGCAGATGGAAACGGCCAGTTCGGCGGTGGGCAAGATCAAGCTTTTGATGCACGGCTCGGAGTTTGAAACACAAGACGGTACTTTTCGTATTGTGGTTTATCAGAATATCAATGAAGCAATCGACGCGACAGAAACAAAGGCTTGGCAGAAATTGTTGCGCGTGCTCACGCACGAGATCATGAATTCCATAGCGCCGATCAGCTCATTGGCGGAGACCTTGCACGATAGATTGGAGAAAGGCTATGGCGAGGAAGATATCGATGACCTTAAGGTAGGGATCTATACGATAAAAAGACGGAGTGAAGGCTTGTTGCAGTTTGCGAAGAGCTATCGCCTCATCAACCGGGTGGATGAACCTAATATGCAAGAAATCCAATTGAAGGTGCTTTTCGAAAATATTTACCAACTGCTGGAGCCGACTTTATTACAAAAGACCATAGAGTTTGATATTATCCTGAAAGATACGCGGCTGGTGCTGAAAGCGGATGTTAACTTGGTGGAACAGGCCTTAATCAACTTGCTGCTAAATGCTATTGAGGCGGTTAAGGACGTGGATGCACCTTACATCAGTATTGCCGGTCTGAGCCGTGACGGCTATACGGTGATCAAGATGCAGGATAATGGCTGTGGGATGCCGGCAGATATACAGGAACAGATTTTTACGCCATTCTTTACCACCAAGAAATCGGGTAGTGGCGTTGGACTTACGCTGAGCAAGCAGATTATGCTGTTGCACAAGGGTAGCCTATTTGTGGAAAGTCAGGAGGGGAAGGGCAGTAGCTTCATTTTGCAGTTTCCGGGTTGATGCTTTGGTAAAAGCTGTATTTTTGCAATATGTGGTATTACTGGGCACTTGTCAAACATTTTCTGACGGCAAATAGTCGGCATGGAACACATTCGCCCTTCGTTTATCGATTGGCAGAGCAGGTGATTTATGCAAAGAAACCACCTGTGGAACCTGAAGTTATTTTTCCGACCTATTTTCCGTGGCGTTACGGGTCGCTTTTAGCCGCGGTATTATCGTCTCTTGAACTGCAAGAACTTCAGGTTTTTGAAGCGGGCAAGCAGGCAGATGCCGTTTGGGTAGATCTACATCAAGTTTCCACGAAGTTTTCGCTTTCCTTGTTGGAACATGGGACGGTCATCATCGTGCACGAGCCCCACAAAGCGACGAGATTATGGAATAATATGGTAGCTGACCATCGGGTGGTGGTGAGTGTCGATCTGTTCCATTTCGGTATACTGATGCATAGAGAAGGACAACGCAAGGAGCATTTTGTGCTACGTTACCCCTATTGCCGATAGAGCCAAGCTCGTTGTCTGCCTGCAACCTTTGTTAGAAAGCTTCGCTGATGCTGAGGTAAAATCCTTTTTGTCGCTGTTCTCCCGGTCTCTTCTCGCCAAAAGCATAGTCAAAACGGATGGTGCTATTGTGCTCCAAGCTGAAGAAATAGCGTATGCCCGCTCCGTAGCTAGGCACTAAGCGTAAGCTGCGTTCTGGGGAGAAGGTTCCACCGGTTCCGCCAAAGCCCACGATGCCGAAGCGCGACATAAAGCGGTAGCGTAATTCTGCTTGGGCGGTAGCATAATTACGGTCTTTGTAGCGTCCGAGGTAGTAGCCCCGCATGGTCATGTCGCCTCCCAAGTCGCGATAAGCATAGAAGGGAACGTTCTTCCCAAAGGTGCCACGATAAACCACTTGCCCGGCGAGCGTGAGCGTAGGTGCCAGTTCCTTAAAGGCGCGCAGATCTGCCTCCAGTTCCGTTCCAGTAAAGTTATCGCCTCCGAAGAAGTTGGGTGAGTAGTCGTATTTTAATCGCGCATAAACACCTTTGGTGCTATAGGTCGTATTGTTTCGGGTGTCATATAAAGAAGATACACCCAAGGCGAGGTACTGCCCGCCAAGCTTGCCCAAGACTATATCTTGGTCGAACACGCCGCCAGCTTCGCGATCGTCAAAGCGAAAATGCTCGTAGTTGACATTGGCACCCACGTAAAGATTAGGGATTACTCTTTTTTCGACATCGATCTTGGCTCGGATAAGCTTTTGCCCGATGAAATCCTCATCAGCCAACCAGGTGTCGGAGCCAAGGCCATAGAAGTTAAAAGGCCAGTCACGATAGCGGAGTTCGGAAAGTATATGGTAATCGTTGTTCTTGGTCCAAATATCCGAGGTAAGTTTTATATTTTTCTGCTTTTCGGTGGTCAAGGTACCAATTAAGGTAATATTTGAAGTACGGCTGTTCAGGTCGGATTTGTCCAAATAGAAATTATAGGTGCCAGCTACGCCGTATTCGAAACCCGACTCCTGCGCATAGCCTACTGCCGGCAGGATGATAAGGCTGCCTCCACGAGACGAATCGTTCTCGGAGGAGAGGAATTGCTTGATCAGTTTTTTTATTAAATTGTTATCCTGTTTTGTTGGAATGCTGTCTTGTGCATGGGCTGGAATAGCTGAAAAACTAAAGAGGGTGAGCGCGTAGAATAGTATCTTTTTGAAGTTTAATGTCAATTTCATGAATATCGATGTAGGAGCTACTTAAAAAATGCGGTGCAAGATGTAAATTATTTCCTTGCATATCAAGTATATGGTCGAAAAGGGCGGTTTTTTTTGCAAAATATTTTTGAAGTCTCGGTAGAGTGACTATCTTTGCATCATCAAAAACGAACAGGGTTATACGGTTCGGAAATGATAAGAAAAGAGTTCTTTAACACGATAAAAAAAAGTTTTTAAAAAACTTGCAAATATCAAAAGTAAATGAGATTTTTGCACTCGCTATCTGAAAGGATAGAAGTTCTTAAAAAGAGAGTTTTTTAAATAAATATGCCTCTTTAGCTCAGCTGGTAGAGCAACTGACTTGTAATCAGTAGGTCATTGGTTCGATCCCGATAAGAGGCTCCAAAATGCAATTTCGATTGCAGGTCTGGAGGGGTTCCAGAGCGGTCAAATGGGACGGACTGTAAATCCGTTGCTTCGGCTTCGAAGGTTCGAATCCTTCTCCCTCCACACTTTTTAAACGTTCGAAACCTAGTAATAGGTTTCGAACAAAAAAGCGGAAGTAGCTCAATTGGTAGAGCGATAGCCTTCCAAGCTATAGGTTGCGGGTTCGAGACCCGTCTTCCGCTCATTTTTTTAGTATTTGATTAAGTCTCTGTCTTTTTTTGATGAAAGTATCTAAATAAGGTGGAGGCATTTATCTGTAGATAAGCTTTTAGGAAAGCCGAAGTAGCTCAGGGGTAGAGCACTTCCTTGGTAAGGAAGAGGTCGTGGGTTCAAATCCCATCTTTGGCTCATTAAACCAAAAGTTTTTACTTTTGTAATAAGGATTAAATAAGAAATATTTTATAATTACTAATTCGCATAAACATGGCAAAAGAGAAATTTGACCGTAGTAAACCGCACTTAAACATTGGTACTATCGGCCACGTTGACCACGGTAAAACTACTACTACAGCCGCTATCACTAAAGTATTAGCTGATAAAGGTTTGTCAGAAGCTCGTTCATTTGATTCAATTGACTCTGCTCCTGAAGAGAAAGAGCGTGGTATCACAATTAATACTGCACACGTTGAGTATTCAACAGCTAACCGTCACTACGCACACGTTGACTGTCCAGGTCACGCGGATTACGTGAAGAACATGGTTACTGGTGCTGCTCAAATGGATGGTGCTATCATCGTTGTAGCTGCTACTGACGGTCCTATGCCTCAAACTCGTGAGCACATCTTGTTGGCTCGCCAGGTAGGTGTACCTGCTCTAGTTGTTTTCATGAACAAAACCGACTTAGTAGACGACGAAGAGTTGTTAGACTTAGTAGAAATGGAAGTTCGTGAATTATTATCATTCTACGAATTCCCAGGTGATGATATTCCAGTAGTTAAAGGATCTGCATTAGGAGCGTTGAACGGCGAGCCTGAGTGGGTTGACAAAATCATGGAATTGATGGATGCTGTAGATAACTACATTCCAATTCCTCCACGTTTGACTGAGTTACCTTTCTTGATGCCTATCGAGGACGTATTCTCTATCACTGGTCGTGGTACAGTTGCTACAGGTCGTATCGAAAGAGGTGTAATCAACTCTGGTGATCCAGTTGAAATCTTAGGTATGGGTGCTGAGAACTTGAAATCTACAGTAACAGGTGTTGAGATGTTCCGTAAGATCTTAGATTACGGTGAAGCTGGTGATAACGTAGGTTTATTGTTGCGTGGTATTGAGAAAACTGATATCCGTCGTGGTATGGTTATCTGTAAACCAGGTACAGTAACTCCTCACACAGATTTCAAAGCTGAGGTTTACGTATTGTCAAAAGCAGAAGGTGGTCGTCACACTCCATTCTTCAACAAATACCGTCCTCAATTCTACTTCCGTACGACAGACGTAACAGGTGAAATTTCTTTACCAGAAGGTACTGAGATGGTTATGCCTGGTGATAACATCACAATCACTGTGAAGTTGATCAACGCGATCGCTATGGAAAAAGGTCTACGTTTCGCTATCCGTGAAGGTGGTAGAACAGTAGGTGCTGGTCAGGTAACTGAAATCTTAGCGTAATCTTTTAGATTCGCTTACTATACAAAAACAAGCTAATTGGCTGAGGCTGATTAGCTTGTTTTTCTCTTAGCGTAGAGGGTAAAAAAACGCAAAAAAAACATAAAAATATTTGCGCCAATACGGCTTAAACGCTATATTTGCAGCAGTAAACAAATTCTACACGGGCATAGTTTAAAGGTAGAACGAAGGTCTCCAAAACCTTTGGTCTGGGTTCGAGTCCTGGTGCCCGTGCTAAAATAATTTAGGTAAACTAAAAAATGGCTAAAGTACTTGATTTTTTTAAAGAGTCCTACATCGAAGTTACCGAGAAGGTAACTTGGCCTACATGGGCTCAATTGCAAAGCTCTGCAGTGGTAGTACTTGTAGCATCAATCCTTATTGCACTTCTCGTATTTGTGATGGATAAGGCGTCAAGCAATCTATTAGAGTTGTTGTACGGAATTACCTCCTAAATAGCAGTTAGTTTTATGGCAGATCAATCGTTAAAATGGTATGTAGTTCGTGCCGTTAGTGGAAAAGAGAAGAAGGTAAAGCAATATGTAGAAGCCGAAGTAAGTCGCTTGGGTATTCAACATTTAGTTCCTCAGGTTTTGATACCTATGGAGAAATATTACCAGATGCGTGATGGCAAGAAAGTGGCAAAAGAACGTAACTACTACCCAGGGTATGTATTGATCGAAGCTTCGCTGGATGGCGAGATTGAACACGCGATAAAGAATTTGAATAGTGTGATCGGATTTTTGGGCGATAAAGCCGGCAATGCGATTCCATTGCGTCCGTCTGAAGTTAACCGTATCTTGGGTAAGGTTGATGAGATGGCCGAACAAGGAGAGAGCATGAATGTTCCTTACTACGTTGGTGAGACGGTGAAAGTGAACGATGGTCCTTTCAATGGCTTCACGGGAGAGATTGAAGAGGTTCATGAAGATAAAAAGAAATTGACGGTTATGGTTAAGGTGTTTGGTCGTAAGACACCATTAGAGCTTAACTATATGCAAGTCGAAAAAGAATAAAAGAAAGCCCTTTGAAGAAGGGTTTTTTTATGCCACTTATAGAACAACATTGTTCGATAGAAAAGAAATAATTTTTTTATTTCTTTTTTTGTTCTAATCAGAATTATATATATCTTTGCACCTCGTTTGGTTGTGTTGGTGTATAGCCGCACAGCTTTCGAATAATAAATGTTACGTTTGAGCTTCCAACTTACTAACAAACATTTAACAATTAAATTCAAAACAAAATGGCAAAAGAAGTCAGTGCGTTAGTAAAATTACAAGTAAAGGGCGGTGCTGCCAATCCATCACCTCCAGTAGGACCTGCATTGGGTGCTAAAGGGGTGAATATCATGGATTTCTGTAAGCAATTCAATGCCCGTACGCAAGACAAACCAGGTCAAGTATTGCCTGTTGTCATTACAGTTTACAGTGACAAATCATTTGATTTTATCATCAAAACTCCTCCAGTAGCTGTGCAGTTGAAAGATGCTGCTAAGTTGAAGAGTGGTTCTGGCGAGCCTAACCGTAAGAAAGTTGCTTCTATTACTTGGGAGCAAGTTGAAACGATCGCTAAGGATAAAATGCCTGATTTGAACGCATTTACTGTAGAGTCGGCTATGAAAATGGTCGCTGGGACAGCACGTAGTATGGGTATTACCGTTTCCGGTAACGCTCCTTGGAACAATTAATTAACGAAATCAGTTTAAGAAAGTGGCTAGATTAACAAAAAATCAAAAAGCGGCACTATCCAAAATTGAAGCTGGTAAAGCGTACTCTTTGCAAGAAGCTGCGGCTTTGGTAAAAGAGATTACTACGACTAAATTTGACGCTTCTGTGGATATCGACGTTCGTTTAGGCGTGGATCCTCGTAAAGCAAACCAAATGGTTCGTGGTATTGCAACATTACCTCACGGAACTGGTAAAACTGTTCGCGTTTTAGTATTGTGTACTCCTGATAAGGAAGAAGAAGCTAAAGCAGCAGGTGCCGATTTCGTAGGTCTTGATGACTATATCAGCAAAATCGAAGGTGGTTGGACTGACGTTGATATCATTATTACTATGCCTAGTGTGATGGCTAAAGTGGGTAAATTAGGACGTATTTTAGGTCCTAGAAACTTGATGCCTAACCCTAAAACAGGAACAGTAACTACCGAAGTTGGTAAAGCTGTAACCGAAGTTAAGGCTGGTAAAATTGATTTCAAAGTTGACAAAACAGGAATCATCCATACTTCAGTTGGTAAAGTGTCCTTCGAAGCAGATAAAATCTATGATAACGCATTGGAAGTGTTGCAAACACTTGCTCGTTTGAAACCATCTGCAGCTAAGGGAACCTACTTCAAGAGTATTCACATCTCTTCAACAATGAGTCCTGGTATTCATGTTGAAACTAAATCAGTAGCAGGAATTTAATCATGAGAAAAGAAGAAAAACAAGAAATTGTTCAAGCTTTGGCCGAACAGATTAAATCTTATGGTAATTTCTATATTACAGATACTGCTGATTTAACTGTAGACAAGGTGAATAACATTCGTCGTAAATGTTTCGATCAAGGCATCATCATTCAAGTAGCGAAAAACTCCTTGATTGAGAAAGCATTGCTTGAAGCAGGTATCGATTCAGAAGAACTACGTAGCGTACTTAAAGGTGCTTCTACATTAATGTTCTCTGAAACAGGAAATGCTCCTGCGAAGTTGATCAAAGAGTTGCGTAAAACTGGTGAGAAGCCAGTATTGAAAGCAGCTTATATTCAAGAGACAGCTTTCGTAGGTGACGATCAATTGAATGCATTAGTTACCCTTAAATCTAAGGACGAACTTGTTGCAGACATCATCGCAGCACTTCAATCACCAGCGAAAAATGTTATTTCAGCTCTTCAATCGGGTGGAAATACGATTGCAGGATTAGTAAAAGCTTTAGAAGAAAGAGGCTAACGAACGCCCTCTATAATATAAGTTCGTGTATTAATTAAACATTATTTAAGTACATTCAAAAATTCAAAATAAAATGGCAGATTTAAAACAACTTGCTGAACAGTTGGTAAACTTAACAGTAAAAGAAGTTAAGGAATTAGCTGATATCTTAAAAGACGAGTACGGTATCGAGCCTGCTGCTGCTGCTGTTGCAGTTGCTGCTGCTCCTGCTGAAGGTGGCGCTGCTGCTGCTGAAGAGAAAACTTCATTCGACGTTATCTTGAAAGAAGCTGGTGGTCAGAAATTGGCAGTAGTTAAATTAGTAAAAGACCTAGCTGGTTTAGGATTGAAAGAAGCTAAAGATTTAGTTGACGGCGCTCCTAAAGAATTGAAAGCTGGTGTTTCTAAAGACGAAGCTGAAGCGTTGAAAAAACAATTAGAAGAAGCTGGAGCTGTTGTTGAGATCAAGTAATCTCACATATTAAAGCACCTTAAAGGTTTAGACTCTGTCAATATTTTGCCAGAGTCTATTCCTATTTATATTATTACATGTGTCAAATGGGTGCTGACATTTGACAAATACATGATTACAGCATAGTTGGCTCAGTTTTTTTAAACTAAAATTCTTATTCCCTTGGCAAACAATAATATTCAAAACGAAAGAGTGAATTTTGCTACAAGTAAGAAGGTAATCGATTACCCGGATTTCTTGGACGTGCAATTGCAATCTTTCAAGGAGTTTTTTCAATTAGAAACTACTTCTGACAATCGCCATCAGGAAGGGCTGTTCAAGGTTTTCGCAGAAAACTTCCCTATTTCTGATTCAAGAAACATCTTTGTGCTTGAGTTTTTGGATTATTTTATCGATCCTCCTCGCTACGACATTCAAGAATGTATTGAGCGCGGTTTAACTTATAGCGTTCCTCTTAAGGCAAAATTGAAGTTATCTTGTAATGACGAAGAGCACGAAGACTTCGAAACCATTGTACAGGATGTATATTTGGGAACGATCCCTTACATGACTCCAAAAGGTACCTTCGTGGTAAACGGAGCAGAGCGTGTAATCGTTTCTCAGTTGCACCGTTCCCCTGGTGTATTCTTCGGTCAGAGTAGACACACAAATGGTACTAAACTTTATTCTGCAAGGGTAATTCCTTTTAAAGGATCTTGGATCGAGTTTGCAACGGACGTAAACAACGTCATGTATGCTTACATCGACCGTAAAAAGAAATTCCCAGTTACTACTTTGTTACGTGCGATCGGATACGATTCGGATAAAGATATCCTTGAATTGTTTGATCTAGCAGATGAGGTTAAAGTTAGTAAGTCTGGTCTTAAGAAATACGTTGGTCGCCGTTTGGCAGCTAGGGTATTGAAAAAATGGATCGAAGATTTCGTGGATGAGGATACAGGTGAGGTGGTTTCTATCGATCGTAACGAGATAATCTTAGAACGTGAAACAGTTTTAGAGGAAGACCACATTGACTTGATCATTGACGCAGGTGTTAAATCTATTATCCTAGCGAAAGAAGATGCATCAAACAATGCGGATTACTCCATTATATATAATACATTACAAAAAGATACTTCAAACTCTGAAAAAGAGGCTGTGGAGCATATCTACCGTCAGTTGCGTAACGCAGAACCACCTGATGAGGAGACCGCTCGTGGTATCATCGATCGTTTGTTCTTCTCGGACAAGCGTTACGACTTAGGCGATGTAGGTCGTTACCGCATCAACCGCAAGTTGAAATTGGGTACTGCAGATGATATCAAAGTGTTAACCCGCGAAGATATTATTGCTATTGTGAAGTATTTGATCAACTTGATCAATTCAAAAGCTGAGGTGGATGATATTGACCACTTATCTAACCGTCGTGTACGTACGGTAGGTGAGCAGTTGTATGCACAATTCGGTGTTGGTCTTTCTCGTATGGCTCGTACCATCCGTGAGCGTATGAACATTCGTGATAACGAGGTGTTCACGCCGACTGACCTGATCAATGCGCGTACGCTATCATCTGTAATCAACTCGTTCTTCGGAACAAACCAGTTGTCGCAGTTCATGGACCAAACCAATCCATTGGCGGAGATCACGCACAAGCGTCGTTTGTCAGCCTTAGGACCTGGAGGTCTTTCCCGTGAGCGTGCTGGTTTCGAGGTTCGTGACGTTCACTATACGCACTATGGTCGTCTTTGTACCATCGAAACTCCTGAGGGACCAAACATCGGTTTGATTTCTTCTTTGGCAGTACACGCGAAAATCAACAACTTGGGCTTTATCGAAACACCATACCGTAAGGTAGCAGACGGTAAAGTTGTCGTTGACCAGCCCGTTGTTTATCTATCTGCAGAAGATGAAGACGATAAAACTATTGCACAGGCCAACGCGCAGTATGACGATAAAGGTAACTTCCTAGATCCTAAAGTAAAAGCGAGATACGAGGGTGACTTCCCGATTATCGAGCCAGAACGTTTGGACTACATGGACGTTGCGCCTAACCAGATTACGTCGATTGCCGCATCATTGATTCCTTTCTTGGAGCATGATGATGCCAACCGTGCCTTGATGGGATCCAACATGCAGCGCCAAGCGGTGCCTTTGTTGCGCCCTAGTGCACCGATCGTTGGTACAGGCTTGGAGGCTCGCGTGGCATCTGACTCGCGTACCTTGATCAACGCCGAAGGCAATGGTGTGGTGGAGTACGTTGATGCAAACGAAATTAAAATCCGTTACGAGCGTACCGAAGATGACCGTTTGGTTTCTTTCGATGACGACGTAAAAACATATAGATTAACGAAATTCAAGAAAACCAACCAGAATACTTGTATCAACTTGAAGCCTATTGTTATCAAAGGACAAAAGGTAAGTAAAGGTGAGGTATTGTGTGAAGGTTATGCAACCGAGAATGGTGAGCTAGCGCTTGGCCGTAACTTGAAAGTGGCATTCATGCCTTGGCAAGGTTACAACTTTGAGGATGCGATCGTGATTTCAGAGCGTGTGGTATCGCAAGATTTGTTCACTTCTCTTCATATTGAAGAGTTTGAATTGGAAGTGCGTGATACGAAACGTGGTGAAGAAGAATTAACAGCTGATATCCCTAACGTTTCGGAAGAAGCAACCAAAGATCTTGACGAGAACGGTATCATCCGTATCGGTGCTGAGGTTAACGGTGGTGATATCTTGATCGGTAAGATCACCCCTAAAGGGGAGTCTGATCCTTCACCGGAAGAGAAACTTCTTCGTGCGATCTTTGGTGATAAAGCTGGAGATGTGAAAGATGCTTCTTTGAAGGCTTCTCCATCATTGAAAGGTGTGGTTATCGATACCAAATTGTTCTCTCGTGCTAAAAAGATGTCTAAAGAAGTCGAAAGAAAAGCTTTGGATAAACTGGAAGTGGCACACGATAGAGCTGCGAAGATCTTGAAAGAACGTTTGGTAGAGAAATTGTTCACGGTTGTGAACGGTAAAACTAGCCAAGGGGTATACAATGTTTACAAAGAGCTGTTGGTACCTAAAGGAGCGAAGTTTACACAAAAGATCTTAACAGACTTAGACTATACGCATATCAACCCAACGGGTTGGACAACAGATGACGATAAGAACGAGTTGATCAAATTGGCGTTACACTTCTACAACATCAAGATCAATGAGGAATTGGGTGCATTTAAACGTGAGAAATTTGCGATCTCCGTGGGCGATGAGCTTCCTTCAGGTATCGTGCAGATGGCTAAAGTTTACGTAGCTAAGAAACGTAAGTTGAAAGTAGGGGATAAGATGGCGGGTCGTCACGGTAACAAAGGTATCGTTGCACGTATCGTACGTGATGAGGATATGCCTTTCTTGGCCGATGGAACGCCAGTTGATATCGTGTTGAACCCACTAGGGGTACCTTCACGTATGAACCTTGGACAGATCTACGAAACCGTATTAGGCTGGGCCGGACAGAAATTGGGTATGAAGTTCGCTACGCCAATCTTCGACGGTGCTGAAATGGGTGAGGTAGAAGAGTGGATCTCGAAAGCGGAATTGCCAGCTTCTGGTAGAACATACTTGTACAACGGTTTGACCGGTGATCGTTTTGACCAACCGACAACCGTAGGTGTGATCTACATGCTTAAACTGGGACACATGGTAGATGATAAGATGCACGCGCGTTCTATCGGACCATACTCCTTGATTACGCAACAGCCATTGGGTGGTAAGGCACAGTTCGGTGGTCAGCGTTTTGGTGAGATGGAGGTTTGGGCATTGGAAGCATTCGGTGCGTCTAACATCCTTCAGGAAATCTTAACGGTGAAATCCGATGATGTGGTTGGTCGTGCGAAAACCTACGAGGCAATCGTTAAGGGTAACAATTTACCAACGCCATCTGTACCAGAATCGTTCAACGTATTGGTACACGAGCTACGCGGTTTAGGTTTAGATATCACATTAGATTAATATCAAGATGCCTGAGATGTTTTCGGACTTCTCAGGCTTCTCTATACAGCTTTAACTTTTTATAAAGTATGTCTTACAAAAAAGATAATAAAATCAAAAGTAACTTCACATCGATTACGATCAGCTTAGCTTCTCCAGAAACTATTTTGGAGCGTTCAAGTGGTGAAGTTACCAAACCAGAGACGATTAACTATCGTACCTACAAACCAGAACGTGATGGTTTATTCTGTGAGCGTATCTTTGGTCCTGTAAAGGACTACGAATGTCACTGTGGTAAATACAAACGTATCCGTTATAAAGGTATCGTGTGTGACCGTTGTGGTGTGGAAGTTACAGAAAAGAAAGTACGTCGTGAGCGTATGGGACACATCAGCTTGGTGGTTCCTGTAGCACACATCTGGTATTTCCGTTCCCTTCCAAATAAAATTGGTTATTTACTAGGTCTTCCAACCAAGAAATTGGATATGATCATCTACTACGAGCGTTACGTGGTTATCCAACCGGGTATCAAAGAAGAGGATGGCATTTCATTCATGGATTTCTTGACGGAAGAAGAATACCTAGATATTTTAGATACATTACCGAAAGAAAACCAGTACCTTGACGATACAGATCCTCAGAAATTTGTAGCTAAAATGGGTGCTGAGGCGATGGAAGAGTTGTTGAAACGTATCGATTTAGATCAGTTGTCATACGACTTACGTCACCAAGCAGCAAACGAAACTTCACAACAACGTAAAAACGAAGCGTTAAAACGACTTCACGTGGTGGAA
Source organism: Sphingobacterium bambusae (assembly GCF_033955345.1). NCBI lineage: Bacteria > Pseudomonadati > Bacteroidota > Sphingobacteriia > Sphingobacteriales > Sphingobacteriaceae > Sphingobacterium > Sphingobacterium bambusae. The sequence continues at coordinate 1,702,028 of NZ_CP138332.1, read as the reverse complement.
GCTTTCCGTGGTGCTAACGGTCGTATCGAGAACCGTCCAGAATGGATGATCGTGAAGATCGTGCCTATCATTCCACCAGAGTTGCGCCCATTGGTGCCTTTGGATGGTGGTCGTTTTGCGACTTCCGATTTGAATGATTTGTACCGTCGTGTTATTATCCGTAACAACCGTTTGAAACGTTTGATCGAGATCAAGGCGCCAGAAGTTATCTTGCGTAACGAAAAACGGATGTTGCAAGAAGCGGTAGACTCGTTATTCGATAATTCACGTAAGGTGAATGCGGTGAAAACCGAAGGTAACCGTGCGTTGAAATCCCTATCGGATATTTTGAAAGGTAAGCAAGGTCGTTTCCGTCAAAACTTGTTGGGTAAGCGTGTGGATTATTCGGCTCGTTCGGTAATCGTCGTTGGACCTAACTTGAAATTGCACGAATGTGGTCTTCCTAAAGACATGGCTGCGGAGCTTTACAAACCATTCATCATCCGTAAGATGATTGAAAGAGGTATCGTGAAGACTGTAAAATCGGCCAAAAAGATCGTTGACCGTAAAGATCCTGTTGTATGGGATATCCTAGAAAATGTGTTGAAAGGTCACCCGGTATTATTAAACCGTGCACCTACGCTTCACCGTTTGGGTATTCAGGCCTTCCAACCTACGTTGGTAGAGGGTAAAGCGATTCAGTTACACCCATTGGTATGTACAGCGTTCAATGCCGATTTCGACGGTGACCAGATGGCGGTTCACTTACCTTTAGGTAATGCTGCAATCTTGGAAGCGCAAATCTTGATGTTGGCGTCGCACAATATCCTTAACCCTGCGAACGGTTCACCGGTAACGGTTCCTTCACAGGATATGGTTTTGGGTCTTTACTATATCACGAAAGGCCGCAGATCAGTAGAAAGCCATATTGTAAGAGGTGAAGACATGATCTTTTATTCTCCAGAAGAGGTTATTATCGCTTTGAACGAGAACAAGATTGACTTGCATGCTTTTATTAAGGTTAAAACCAAAGCAAAAAATAAAGAAGGACAAATCGTTGATACATTACTTGAAACAACAGTAGGCCGTGTAATCTTTAATCAGGTAGTACCTGAAGAGGTTGGTTTTATCAACGAGTTGTTGACCAAGAAATCATTGCGTAATGTCATTGGAGAGATTGTGAAGAATACGGGTATGGCTCGTGCAGCACAGTTCTTGGATGATATGAAAGAGCTTGGATTCCAAACGGCCTTCAAAGGTGGTTTGTCGTTCAACTTGCAAGATTTAAATATCCCAGCTGCCAAAGTTGATTTGATTACGCAAGCAACGAACGAAGTTGATGAGGTGAAGAATAACTATAACATGGGTTTCATCACCAACAATGAGCGTTACAACCAGATCATCGATATCTGGACGCGTATCAACAACAAATTGACGGCACACGTTATGGATATCCTTTCCAACGACAACCAAGGTTTCAACTCTGTTTACATGATGTTGGACTCTGGAGCTCGTGGATCGAAAGAGCAGATTCGTCAGTTATGCGGTATGCGGGGATTGATGGCGAAACCACAGAAGTCTGGTACTTCCGGTGGAGAGATCATCGAAAACCCGATCTTATCCAACTTTAAAGAAGGTCTTTCCGTATTGGAGTACTTTATCTCTACCCACGGTGCGCGTAAAGGTCTTGCCGATACGGCCTTGAAAACGGCGGATGCGGGTTACTTGACTCGTCGTTTGCATGACGTAGCGCAGGATATGATCGTTGTAGAAGAAGATTGTGCTACGTTAAGAGGTATTTATAAAACAGCCCTTAAGGAGAACGATGATATCGTAGAGCCGTTGTATGACAGAATCTTGGGTCGTACACCGTTGAACGATGTATTCCATCCGGAGACAGGTAAATTGATCATCGCTGCAAACATCGATATTTCGGAAGAAGTAGCGGAAGAGATCGAAGCTGCTGGTATCGAAGGTGTGGAGATTCGCTCGGTATTGACCTGTGAGTCGAAACGCGGTGTTTGTGCTTGTTGTTACGGTCGTAACTTGGCTTCGGGCAAACGTGTTCAGCTAGGTGAGGCTGTAGGGGTAATCGCCGCACAGTCTGTCGGTGAGCCAGGTACACAGTTGACACTTCGTACGTTCCACGTGGGTGGTACGGCATCTAACATCGCTGCTGATTCTAGTATCGTGGCGAAATATGATGGTAACATCGAATTTGAAAACGTGCGCTCTGTAGCGAAAGAAGGCGAAGATGGCCCTTACCAAGTGGTAATCGGTCGTTCAGGCGAGATTCGCATTGTTAGCGATGATAAGAAAGTTCTTTACAACCAAGTTATCCCTTATGGTGCCAACTTGTATGTAAACGAAGGCGATAAAGTAGAAAAAGGTAAAAACCTAGTTGACTGGGATCCATATAACGCGGTAATCATCTCTGAATTTGGTGGTAAAATCGAGTTCGAAGCGATTATCGAAGGTGTAACATTCCGCGATGAGTCTGACGAACAGACTGGTCACAAGGAGAAAGTTATTATCGAAACGCGTGACAAAACGAAAAACCCGACAATCAAGATTGCGGATTTGACTGGCGACACATTACGTTCGTATAACATTCCAGTTGGTGCCCACGTTTCGGTTCAAGACGGACAGAAAATCAAAGAAGGTACCATCTTGGCGAAGATTCCACGTGCTACAGGTAAAACCCGAGATATCACGGGTGGTCTTCCACGTGTAACGGAATTGTTCGAAGCGCGTAATCCTTCAAACCCAGCTGTTGTTACCGAAATCGATGGTATCGTTACCTTAGGTGGCGTGAAACGTGGTAATCGTGAGATTTCTATCGAGTCTAGAGATGGACAGATCAAGAAATACTTGGTTCCGCTTTCTAAACACATCTTAGTACAAGATAATGACTTCGTGAAAGCGGGTATGCCATTGTCTGATGGTTCGATCTCTCCTGGTGATATTCTATCGATCAAAGGGCCAGCAGCAGTACAAGAATATATCGTGAATGGTATCCAAGAGGTTTACCGCTTACAAGGGGTAAAAATCAACGATAAACACTTTGAAACCATCGTTCACCAAATGATGCAGAAAGTAAATATCGAGGATCCAGGTGATACGAGATTCTTGGAAAAAGAAGCTGTAAACAAGTGGGATTTCATGCAAGAAAACGATTCACTATTCGACAAGAAAGTGGTTGTTGAGGCTGGTGATTCGAAAACTTTACGTCCGGGTCAAATCGTAACGATGCGTAAGCTTCGTGAAGAAAACTCTACGTTGAGACGTCAAGATTTGAAAACAGTAGAGGTTCGCGACGCGATCTCCGCTACATCGAGTCCTTTATTGCAAGGTATCACACGTGCATCTTTGGGTACCAAGTCATTTATCTCGGCAGCGTCCTTCCAGGAAACGACGAAAGTGCTTAACGAGGCAGCAATCGCTGGTAAGCGTGATGACTTGTTAGGATTGAAAGAAAACGTAATCGTAGGTCACTTGATTCCTTCAGGTACGGGTTTACGTCAGTACGGCAATATTATCGTGGGTTCTCGCGAAGAATACGATCAACTTTTAGCTTCTAAAGAGGAGGACTAGTCGTTGTGACTAAACATAGAAAAGGGTAGCGATTTTCGCTACCCTTTTTTTGTTTTTGAGGCTTTGGCTAAAACCAACTGATTTGTCCATCGCCAAAATCACCTTTTATAAATAGCTTGTGAAAGCCAGCTGCCGTAGCGGTATCTACAATTTCTTGTGGTGTCATGTCATGCACCAATGCATGTATAAGACCCGCCATAAAAGCATCTCCACTGCCAATTCTGTCGATCACTTGTTGTGTTTCTAGCGTCTTGGAGTACACATCTACGCTTCTGTTGTGGTAGGTGCCATAAAACAGATTATGTTGTGGGCTATCCATAAAGCGGAAAGTGTACGCAATATGTTTGCACTTCGGGTATCTGCTGAATACTGCTGCTGCTGATGTCTGTGCGGCCTCTAAATAAGCTTCTTTCGTGGTATTACGGTCCAGATTTTCATCTACGGCTGTGCCCAACATTTTGTTAGCCGCCCAAATATTGCCCATGATGACGTCGCAATAGGTAACCAGTGCAGGCATAACCGATAGAGGTTCCTGCCCATATTGCCACAATTTACTGCGGTAATTGAGGTCGACAGAAATAGTTATACCACGCTCGGACGCACTTCTTAACAATAGTTCCATCAACTTCGCCATATCCTGATTTAGCGCTGGGCTAAGCGCTGTCCAATGAAACCATGTGACGCCCTCGAACAGTTGATCTATATCCAAATCAGCGGCCGTCAATTGGCTAAAGCTTGAGTACTTCCGATCATAGATTACCTCGCCTTTAGATAGGCCATTTGCCGACATCAATATGTAAGAACCTATTCGATCTCCACTGGAGATACATTTCTCCGTATCCACACCTAATCCTTGCAGGATACTCAAAATCTCTGTCGACAAGGCGTTGCTAGGAAAAGCACTGCTGTAAGAAACGTTGTCACCCATTTGCGCTAACGAGGCAGCGACATTGGCTTCTGAGCCACCGGGGAAAATTTCCAGTTTATTGTTCTTTTGGTCGAAGAAACTTGCTCCTAGGCTTTGCTGTCGGATGAGGATTTCTCCAAAGGATAAGATACGGTTCATCATAGTTTGTTTTATGTCGGTTAAAATAGCGTTATTTTTTTGTTTTTTCTGCCGCTATTACGAAATCGTTATCGTGAATTATACCGCTATAGCACTGTATATAGATAAAAATTTAGCTATTATTGGGGCTTATAAACTCAAAATCATACTATGAATATTCTAGATAGATTTTCCTTAAAAGGGAAGGTTGTGGTAGTGACTGGGGGAACAGGGATCTTAGGAAAAGCTTTTGTAAAGGCCCTTGCCGAAGCTGGGGCTAAAATATGTATTATCGGCAGAAATGAAGAGCGGGCAAACGAACGCGTTCGCTTGGTGCAGACCTTGGGCGGTGATGCTTTCGCGGTCGTAGCCGATGTGTTAGACGAAGATTCTATGCGGTCAGCGAAAGATCGTATATTGGAGAAATGGGGAACCATCGATGGCTTGGTAAATGCTGCCGGAGGTAATATTGCCGGAGCAACAATAGGCCCCGAAGAGAGTATTTTTGACAACAAGATCGGTCATACGCTAAAGGCCATAGAATTAAATCTCTACGGTACGATTATTCCGACGATGGTATTCGGCGAGGTGATGGCCGCAAAGGGCGTCGGATCAATTATTAATATATCTTCGTTGGCCGCAAGCCGCCCGATCACGCGAGTATTAGGTTATACCGTCGCAAAGCACGGAATCGATGGTTTTACAAAATGGATGGCCTCCGAGTTGGCTTTACGTTATTCCAACAAGATTCGCGTCAATGCTATTGCGCCTGGAGTCTTCTTAACAGAGCAGAACAGAACGTTGCTAACTAACGCCGACGGTAGTTATACCGATCGTGCCAACAAATTTGTAGAAGGAACACCGTTTTCTCGTTTGGGAGACCCATCCGAACTAGAGGGTACTTTGGTCTACCTGTTAAGTGATGCTGCAGCCTTTGTGACGGGAGAGACTATTTTTGTAGATGGCGGTTTCAACAGCTGGTCTGGTGTATAATAAATAAGTGATTAACAATGGAAAATAGATTTTTAGAACAAGCGTGGCGATGGTATGGCCCAAATGATCCGGTATCATTGGCAGATGTGAAGCAAGCCGGAGCGACAGCTATCGTGACGGCGCTACATCATATTCCGCATGGTGAAGTATGGCCGGTAACCGATATCTTGGAACGTAAAAATATTATTGAAGAGGCGGGACTGGTATGGAGCGTGGTGGAGAGCGTGACGGTGCACGAAGCTATAAAGACGCGTTCAGCACAGGTGGATCATTACTTGGAGAACTACCGGCAAACGCTACAGAATTTGGCGGACTGTGGTATAAAGACGGTATGTTATAACTTTATGCCTGTTTTGGATTGGACGCGCACACAGTTAGATCTATTGATGGAAGACGGCTCGAAGGCTCTGTATTTTGATTGGATAGACTTGGCTATCTTTGATATCTACATTTTGGAGCGACCGGATGCCCTATCTTCTTATGCAGCTGAAATTGCAACCGCCGCAAAAGAGCGTTATGCAACATACGATGATGCCGCAAAGAAACATTTGCAAAATAACGTACTCATGGGCATACCGGGCGAGAAAGATCCTTCATTAGAAGATCTTAGGAATAGTATCGCGATATACGCAGAAATCGGCTTTGACGGATTACGCGATAACTTAGCGTATTTCTTAAATGGCATAGCTACGGTATGTGAGCGTGAGGGAATAAAAATGACTATTCACCCCGATGATCCGCCATATCCTATTCTTGGCCTTCCTAGGATCGCCAGCAACATTGCTGATTTCGAGGCGATCATCAGCCGCGTCGATAAACCTTTCAATGGCGTTTGCTTTTGTACTGGATCGCTGGGTGCGGGGCCTGAAAATGATTTAGTCGCGATGTTCCAAAAAGTAAAACATCGGGTCAATTTTGTACACTTACGTAATGTAAAAAGGGATGCATTGGGAAGCTTTTATGAAGCGGACCATTTGGACGGCGACGTGGACATGTATGCCGTTATGAAGGAGCTTGTTGCTGAAAATCAAAAACGGGATATCGCTATACCATTTAGACCTGACCATGGCCATCAGATGCTGGATGACCTGCACAAAGTGACGAACCCGGGCTATTCTGCAATCGGTAGGCTGCGAGGCTTAGCTGAATTGCGTGGCCTAGAACTCGGCATTATCAGAAATAAATAGGGCGACCTATCAACCAATCGTCGATCGTCGAAGCTGAATACTAGTCGGGAGATTTATTTCTTCCCACTCTATTTGGCTTCGATTTGTTTTATTGATGACTTCTACCAACTTGCGTACGGCAATTGCGCCAATATCTTTCGTAGGTTGGCGAATGGTACTTAACGACGGATTCAGAGATAATGCCAGGTCGGTATTGGCAAATCCCACTACGGCGATACGTTCGGGCACGTTGATTTCCAATTTGGCCAAAACACCTAACAGGTGCGTGGTAATGGTATCAGAAGCGCCGATAATGGCTTCTGGAGGGTTCGGTAACTTCAGTAAGCGCACAATATGTTGCTCCATCTGTAAATGGAGGTCTTCTATACTTTTAATAGCGCAGAACACAATGTATTCGGGTACAACATCGAGGTTAAACTGTTGATGTGCTTGTCTGTATCCGGCAAGTCGTTTTGCGGTGATCCCTTGGTTGGTACCACAGAATATCGCAATTTTCTTACGCTTTATTTCGAATAAATGTTTACACGCGCTAAAGGTACCTTCAGCATTTAAAACGCCTACTTTATGGGTTTCCAAAGGATAATCTGTTCGGTCGAAAATGACAACAGGCGTTTTATTGAAAATCTGTTTGGCAAGATCTACGTTGGAACGCTCATGGATAGGGCAAAACAGTAGGCCATCGACAGCCTTGTTTACCATAGACTGCAAAGCTATTCGTTCAGTCTCTTCATGCTCCATGCTGCTCATAATCACAATCTTGTAATGCAGGGCGCTCGCAGTCAGCTGCATACCTTCCAAAATCTGAGATTCGAATGGACTTGTCATCTTGGGCAGAATGACGCCAATAGTTTGTGTTTTTCCGGTTTTTAGTGACTGCGCGAGCACATTAGGTTGATAGTCAAGCTTCTTTGCAAAATCTTTTACACGCTGCTTCGTGCTCTCGCTTATTTCGTAGCTGTCATTTAATGCCTTGGAAACAGTAGAGACCGACATATTCAAGACGGCCGCTAAACTCTTTAGTGTCGTTTTTGCCATCGGAATTTATCGTAAATCAACGAGCTCGTAGTTCGGGTAATTTGCTTTGTTAAATGTGAAGTTGCTGTTTGCCAATGTATTGTTGACGTAAAGCGTCTTGATCGTGTAGGTGTAGCGAGCCCCCGATTTGTCGAAGATAAGGACATCATGGATATGCTTGTTCTTATTGATACGCAATTTGATCTTAAAATAGTTGTTTTTAGTATCAATAGGACTTAGCTCGATAACATTCAGCACTTCGCCAGCAACACGTTCGTCATCGGCACTCACATATTTAAATCCACTTTTATAAAAAGTGAATAGATTATTTGGTCCTATGCTAGACGAACTGTTATCCGCATCCGCAATCTGTACTTCTTTGTCTTCTTTAAGTACGCTGTAAGTTGCTTTTCCATCGCTGATTAGCTCTTGGCTATTCAGTTGTATACGATATTGATTTTTTGATTTGTTCAGAAACAACGTGCCTTGGTCCACATAAGACTCACCCTTGGCTTGCTGTGCGGAAAAGCCAAAGTTCGACTGTATGGTCTTGTAGGCATCATATTTCTTAGAAACCTCATCCAACAATTTTTGTGCGGGAGGATCGTTTTGCGCAAAAGCCGCCAAAGTACTCCATAAAAAAAGCATCAACACAATTACCTGTTTTTTCATCTTAATCATTTTTTCTCAACGTTTCCAAATACTGTTCCAAAGAGTATTCGTCGGGATAAAGCACCTCACGCGCCTTGCTTCCTTCAAAAGGGCCTACAATACCGGCTGCTTCTAACTGATCAATAATACGACCTGCGCGGTTATAGCCCAGTTTCAGTTTGCGTTGAATCAAGGATGTTGATCCTTGTTGATGCATCACGATAAGCCGTGCTGCTTCTTCAAACAATTGATCTCTATCGCTCATGTCAAAATCCATCGACCCACTGCCTTCACCATTTTCATCCACATATTCTGGCAGTAGGAACGCCGAAGGATATCCCCTTTGGCTACCGATAAACTCGGAGATCTTGTCTACTTCCGGGGTGTCTACAAATGCACATTGTATACGTGTAAGATCACTTCCGGTGCTCAAGAGCATATCTCCACGGCCAATCAGCTGATCCGCACCACCGCTGTCCAAAATCGTGCGTGAATCGACTTTAGACAACACCCTAAATGCCAAACGGGCAGGGAAGTTGGCTTTGATCGTTCCCGTGATAATATTGACCGAGGGGCGCTGTGTAGCAATCACCAAATGTATGCCCACGGCACGCGCTAATTGTGCTAAACGTGCAATAGGCGTTTCTACCTCTTTGCCCGCAGTCATCATCAAATCGGCAAACTCATCCACAACGAGTACTATAAATGGTAAGAATCGATGACCCTCCTCAGGGTTTAATCGGCGTCCGACAAATTTTGCATTGTACTCCTTCAAATTCCGCACCTGCGCATTTTTGAGTAGATCATACCGTTGATCCATCTCGATACATAGGGAATTGAGCGTATTGATGACTTTTTTCGTGTCGGTGATAATGGCTTCCTCTTCGCCAGGGAGCTTCGCTAGGAAATGACGCTCTATCGTTTTGAAAAGTGAAAGTTCTACTTTTTTCGGATCGACCATCACAAATTTCAATTCTGCAGGGTGCTTTTTATAAAGCAGCGAGGTCAAAATAGCGTTTATCCCCACCGATTTACCCTGTCCAGTAGCGCCGGCAACCAACAAGTGGGGCATCTTTGATAGGTCGGCAATAAATACTTCGTTGGAGATGGTTTTGCCTAAAGCGATAGGCAAATCCATATCGGTCTTTTGGAATTTCTCGGTAGCCAAGACCGATCGCATAGAGACCATCTCGGGTGAACTGTTCGGAACCTCGATACCAATAGTGCCTTTGCCAGGCATTGGCGCAATGATACGGATACCCAATGCCGCCAAGCTCAAAGCAATATCATCTTCGAGGTTTTTGATCTTCGAAATGCGGACGCCTGGTTTCGGGATGATCTCGTATAGGGTAACCGTCGGCCCGATCGTCGCTTTAATATGTTCAATCTCGATGTTGTAGTTTCGCAACGTGTCAACGATCCGATTTTTGTTTGCCTCTAGCTCCTGCTGGTTGATGGTAATCTTGCCTGTACCGTAGTCCTTCAAAAGGTCCAACGTCGGATACTGATAGCCCGATAGATCAAGCTTGGGGTCATACTCGCCAAATTGAGCCACTAGGTCGTTTGCTGTTATCTCTTTTTCTTCGACAACCTTGGCCACGCTAAGTGCCGGCCCGTCGTCTACTTCGGTTTCAAGCTCAAGCTCGTCCAGCTCATTATCGATAGACAGCGTGATCTCATTTTCTGCCGGCGATGGCGCAGGGGAGGAGAAGGTAAAATCCTCTTCTTCGTCTTCCTCTACATCAGGCTCTTCCCGTTTGCGCGCAGCAGCAGCGGCGATAGCATTGTTGCTTATTGCTTCTGCAGCCATCTCGTTAATACTTTTTGGACGAGCGGGCGCAACAGGCAACTCGACTTCTTCTTCGTTGTCTTCGTATGCTGCCGGGCGTCTATTCCCTAAAATATTGTTTTTGTTGGCTGATACAGCGGTTGCATGCTGGTTCTGGAAAGTATCGAAATTATCTTCTTCCTCGTCCAACTCTTCCTCTTCAGATTCTTTTTTCCGACTGGTCCACGTCCACTTGAGATCAAGGTTATAGACTAGGATCAAGGCCGTGAGGTAGGCAAGTACCAATAAGGCTGCGACTCCTGTGGAGCCAATTTGAGCTTTCAGGAGTTGATTGGTCCAAAAACCGAATTTCCCTTCCAAAATATGCGGGGAATCGGTCAGGAAGTCTTGCAGAAAGCCCAAAGTAACAGATAGAAAGATGATACTGACCGACGCATAAAGAATGGTCTTCCACACAGGAAGAAGGGATTTTTTGTATAGGAATTTGTATCCGATTACAAAGAATATCAATGCGAAGAGGAATGAGGCCACACCAAACCACTCGTAAATAAATTGATTGGCCAGTAAGGCACCTAGTTTACCCAGCTTATTCTCGACAACAGGTAGCTCTACGGCGTCGTCAGCGATTTCATCCGCTGTTTGGAAAAGGGTAGACCATCCACCATTGGTTTGCGCGATGTAACTCTGGTCTTGTTTCCACGTGAACAGATAAGACACAAATGATACAGCCAATATGAAAGAAACGAAGATTAAAAAAATACCTGCAATCTTCAATGCTTTGCGCTGTCCCTCTGAAAAATTTAATTTCTCAAAGGACTTAAAGCGTTCCTTTTTCTGATATGTTACATTTCCGGCACTCCGTGGGCTACGTTTGCTGCTGCTATTACCGGAACTTTTGAATGTATTCCCTTTATTCGACATGAAAATTAGATAATCCTCCTACATACAAACTTAAAAAAAAAGGATGAGTATCGGATGACAAATTTAGCTTTGCTCTGCGAGCTTTATATTTGCTCAAATAGGGGATATCGCAGCGCTAGCGCTATATTTACATGAGATTAAGGGTGATAGGTAATGCGTAGGCCACTCGGACAGGAATTCCGCGTTGCACGCCCGGTGTCCATTGTTTTTTTGCCTTACTGATAGCATTGATGGCTGCTTGACCCGTTCCATGACCTAAGTCGTTCCTTACTTTGAAATTGGTCATCTTTCCATTACGTTCGACGATAAATTCAATTTGTATAGTACCGGAAACGCCGTTGTCTATGGCCGCTGGTGGGTACCGATAATTATTTGCAACGAACATGCGTAATGCTTTTGTTCCCCCCGGGTATTCTGGGGCAATCGCGAAATTTTGCTCATCGTATTTTGTTTCCACGCCCAGCGAATCCTTGGTTATTCCGCTGATTAAACGATCCTCTTTCCAGGTCTCCACAAAGGTTTGCTTGTTTGCTTTTCCGCTCCACTCCCCATTCTTTTTATGGTCGCTCAGCTTACCTTGCTCCAACAATTCCATCTTATTTAGGTCGTAAATCGGCAAAATACCGTTTCCTTGTGTGACAACGATCTTTCCAAGGCTGTCTTGTACTAATATGTATTTGGTGTCTACTTCTCTTGTGTCAAGATCGTTAAGAATTTCAGTTTGTCCGGTATAGAACTTTTGGGCATAAAGGATGCCATTCGCATAGTAGGAAAATGCAGTATCAATGAGCATATGGTTTTCATTATAGCGCAGTTTTTCTTGCAACTGTCCATTCGGGTAATACGTTCGACATTCGCCTATTCTAGACATGGTGTTCATACCGCTAGTCAACCGGGTGTCTAATTTCAGGCGATCATCTTTGGTGTAGTATTCCTGATACTTTCGGAGATCGGGATATTGTTCATCAATGGAGATGATCCTGTAAAAATAGGACTGCTCGGACGTTTCTACCAGCTCACCATCAACATCATGATAGCTTACTTGCTTGGTTTGGCCAAATAAGGATACATTAAAGAGAAGTACTAAGGCAAATAGGTAAAAGAGGTTTTTCATTATAGAATTTCAGTGCAGAGGCAAAATTTCCTCTGCACCGAAATTACTCGCTATTTCGCAATAATCAAAAAATAATTTTTCTTACCGCGTTGAGCTACGATATATGTATTGTTGATCAGACTATCTGCCGAAACGACAAGCTCTATGTCACTGATTTTTTCTTTATTTAAGGCAACTCCGCCGCCTTGCAACATCTTCCTCGCTTCTCCTTTTGAAGGGAATACCTGTGTGTCTACGGCCAGCAAGTCTAAAATATTGATGCCAGCGGTCAATGCCTCTTTGCTGATTTCAAACTGAGGAACGCCATCAAATACTTCGAGAACCGCCTCATGTTCCAAATCGGCCAAAAATTCCAATGATCCATTACCAAACAAAAATTCCGATGTTTTTACGGCCGTTTCGTAATCTTGCTCGCTGTGCGTGCGTATCGTGATATCCTTGGCCAATGCTTTTTGCACGGCACGTGTGTGTGGAGCAGCGTCATGCTCAGCTATGATAGCATCGATTTCAGCTTCTGTTTTAAGCGTAAAGATGCGAATCCAATTTTTGGCGTCATCGTCCGAAGTATTCAACCAAAACTGATAGTATTTGTAAGGCGATGTTTTCTTTGGATCTAGCCAAACTGCGCCAGACTCGGTTTTGCCGAACTTCTGTCCATCGGCCTTTTTGATCAACTGCGTAGTGATCGCATAGGCCGTTCCTTGGTCTTGACGACGGATCATTTCACTACCCGTTACAATGTTTCCCCATTGATCAGAACCGCCCATCTGCACTTTGCAGTTGTGGTGTTTCCATAAATAATAGAAATCGTAGCCTTGGATAAGTTGGTATGTAAACTCCGTGAACGAAAGCCCGTTATCGCCCTCCAAGCGTTTTTTTACGGAGTCTTTAGCCATCATATAGTTTACAGTAATCAGCTTACCCACATCGCGGATGAAATCTAAGAAACTGAAATCCTTAAACCAATCGTAGTTGTTCACCATTTTGGCGTCATTCTCGCCATCGCCAAAATTCAAGAATTTAGCCAATTGCTCTTTCAAGCAATTTACATTGTGTTGTAGGGTAGCTTCATCCAAAAGGTTACGTTCTGCAGATTTGAACGAAGGGTCTCCAATCATACCTGTGGCACCACCCACCAAAGCTACAGGCTGATGTCCGGCATTTTGGAAATGTATGAGGGTCATGATTTGGGTGAGGTGTCCCACATGTAGGGAATCGCCCGTAGGGTCAAATCCGATATATCCAGAAACTTTTTCTTTGTTCAGTAATTCTTCAGTTCCGGGCATGATATCCTGCAACATACCTCTCCAACGTAGTTCTTCTACAAAGCTCATTTTTTAAAGATTACGATTTTTTTACTAAGATTGCAAAGATAAGAGATTAAGCCGTATCTTACGATAATAATTGAGAAGATTGGACCGTGAATTTTTTGTCGCATTACTACTTTGAACGTTACAGCCCGCAATCGGAGACCGTGTTGGGAGGCTTGCTGCCCGACCTATTGAAGAATGTGGATAAGCAATATAATTTTCAACCACAGCGCGCGGAAGCGGTGCTTTTTGCCCTTCCTCAGACGCGCTGGATTTCTGAAGGATGGTACCGACATGTCGAGGTAGACAAGCTATTTCATAGCGCAAGCTTTTTTTTGGAACATTGTCATCGCTTGCGTAAGCAGCTCGATCCCATTGTACAGCATCTTCCAATTCGAGCATCATTTCTGGCGCACATTAGTATAGAGCTTCTTTTGGATCATTTGCTGATTGCGCATAATCGCGTAAATGTGCACCGTCTTTATGAGCATCTAGCCCATGTCTCCAAACCTACAATCGAAAAATACCTCAAATCGCTGGGAGAGGTTGACATCCCCCGGTTTTTGGCCTTTTATGAAGGTTTTCTGCAATCAAAATATATTTTTCAGTACGAAGACGTAGGAAATATCGCGCATGCACTTTTTAATATTTGCAAAAGAGTGTGGGGGTTCGAACAAAGCAATGACGATATTAATAGACTAACCACTTGCTTAATCACCTATAAACAGCAGTTTTTGGGTGATTATTTGGATATATTTCATTATATCCAAGATAATTTGAGCTAATTAGCTCAAATTTTACCACTTTTGTGTTCATTGAGCATGAAATTATTAACAATCTGATATGATAAATAAACTTTTCCGGAAGAAAAGCGTTGATCAAATTTTGCTGGATTCGCAAGAGGGTAGCGGGTTGGCTAAGGTGTTGGGCGTACGTGATTTGGTGTCGCTCGGCATTGCCGCTATTGTAGGTGCCGGTATATTTAGTACCATTGGTCTCGCAAGCTTTGAAGGTGGACCCGCTATTTCCCTGCTTTTTGTGTTTGTGGCTTTTGCTTGTGTTTTTACCGCTTTGGCCTATGCGCAGTTTGCTAGTACGGTTCCGGTTTCAGGCAGTGCTTACACCTATGCATACGTCGCTTTTGGCGAATTGTTTGCTTGGATAATAGGCTGGGCTCTGGTTTTGGAATATGCGGTATCAAACACCGTAGTCGCGATATCATGGTCCCAGTATTTCGTGTCTATGCTCGAAGGGTTCGGTATTTTTCTGCCGAAATGGTTAACCATGGCCCCCGGATATGCGCTGGATGCACATGCTAAGTTTCTTTCCGATGGGATGGATGCGCTGAATGCAGCAGATAAATCTGGGCTAGACGCATACTTGACGGCGCCCCGAATCGGCGACATCCCTATAATCTTCGATTTTCCTGCTGGCTTGGTGACGCTTTTGGTAACCTGGCTTGTCTACATTGGAATCAAGGAGTCGCAACGTGCTAGTAATATCATGGTGATGATCAAAGTAGGTATCATCATTTTGGTGGTCGTGGGGGGTATATTTTATATCAAACCTGATAATTGGACGCCCTTCGCACCAAATGGACTACGTGGTGTGATGGGGTCGGTTGCTGCGGTGTTCTTTGCCTTTATCGGCTTCGATTCGATATCGACGACAGCTGAAGAGTGTAAGAATCCACAGCGTGATTTGCCGCGAGCCATGATCATCTGCTTGATTATCTGTACGGTGTTGTATGTGGCTATCACCTTAGTGCTTACAGGAATGGTCAATTACACGGAACTTAATGTAAAGGATCCACTAGCTTTCGTTTTCAAATACGTCGGGTTTGATCATATGGCGGGCATCGTTTCCGTTACGTCAGTTATCGCTATTACCAGTGCCTTGCTGGTTTATCAGTTGGCGCAACCAAGAATTTGGATGACGATGAGTCGTGACGGATTGCTTTCCAAGCGATTTGCGCGTGTACATCCGAAATATAAAACGCCATCTTATGCGACCATTGTAACGGGGATTGTCGTGGCTATTCCCTCTTTGTTTTTCAAGATGGATTTTTTCGTCGACTTGACTAGTGTCGGTACATTTTTCGCGTTTATCTTGGTCTGTGCCGGCGTGTTATATATGGATCATGCCGGTTTATCGGCCAAGTCCAAATTTAAGGTGCCCTACATCAATGGAAAATACCTGATTGGCGCAGGCTTTGTTCTCGCTTGGATATTACTCTTCACTTATGCACAGGGGACGATAGATGAGTGGAAATCTCTTTCCTTCGCGGAGATTGTAGAACATAAGTCGTTGGTGCTGGTGTTTTGGCTCAGTTGGGTTCTGCTCGCGGTAATGGGATTCAAATATCGGTTTTCTTTATTACCTGTTGTGGGGATCTTGATAAACTTGTACCTGATGAGCGAACTTGGAGCCAGCAACTGGATAATCTTTATCCTTTGGTTGGTTATCGGCCTCGTGCTCTATTTTGCTTATGGATATAAACACTCTAAGCTGAATAAAACGACAAACTAAAAATAAGATTAGATAAAATAAGGGCGGCTTATCGAGATAGGCCGCCCTTATTGTTTTGTGACGTATACTTGTGGAGTTTGGCAGCAAAGAGGTAAATAAATATTTTACTGCCTTCCAATCTGCGAGCAACTAGTTCAGTCTTTTTAATTTGACTTCTTTCGTCGTTGGGATATTTAGCGGGACGCGCTCTAGGGTCACGAAGCTACTATCTAATCCAAAGCCTTTTTCCTCCGATAAACTGAAGCGTTTCAGGATTTTATAGATTTCTAGAATGATCTTTTCATGCCATCTAAGATCATGTGTTTTGGCAATCATCTTTTCAAGCACCACAAAGTTGAAATCGCCTGCTATTTTGTGCTTCTTCAAGGTTTCGTAGTTGCTGGTAATATCGATCTCTCCTTTTTCTACCATATCTTCAACAACCTTACGGAATAGTAGGCTGATGCGTTGTTCCTCTCTAAATCCGAGTTTGAAGTCTATTCGGATCAGTTTATTTGGGATGAGCTGCTCTACCGTGAATTCGCGCGTATGCGGATTGTCCATCACATCAACATGGACAAGCCAGTAGACGTCGGCGCGTTTGGGTTTTTTGTTGATAATGGAATAGATGATCTTCGATTCTATTTCATTTTTATTGTTTGCACTCGTCAAATACACCAAGTGAGAGGCAAACAGCGGGACAGATTTGTCTTCGCTAAGTTCCGATATGATCGGGAAGTAGTCCCGGATATCATTAAATCGAACGAAGCTGTTCTTTATCTTCCGAGCGCCATACCAAGAGAACATGGCGATGAACAGGGTCGTTGCCAGAAGCAATGTAAGCCATCCGCCGTGTGTTAATTTAACCAGATTGCCCGCTAAAAAGGAAACCTCAATAGTAAAGTAGAATATGGCGAACACGACAATCCAAATTTTTGGGATGTGCACGCGCGCCAAGAATATACACATCAAGATGGTCGTTGTAATAAAGGTTAAGTTGATTGCTAAACCGTAGGCGGCCTCCATATTAGACGATTCTCTGAAGACAGCAATGATAAGCATACAGCCAATATATAAGATAAGGTTAATCGACGGAACATAAAGCTGTCCCTTTTGGTCGCTCGGATAGCGGATGGAAACTTTAGGCCAAATGTTGAGCCGCACGGCTTCCGAAATAAGGGTAAAAGACCCTGAAATCATTGCTTGGCTGGCAATAACAGCGGCCATGGTGGCGATGGCGATACCATATACAACAAAACCTTCCGGCATGATGGCATAGAATGGGTTCTTTTCGCCCATTTGCGTGCCTGCATGTTGCATCAACCAAGCGCCTTGCCCAAAGTAATTGAGTACCAAGGTAAGCTTAACGAAAATCCAGCTAATGCGAATGTTGGATTTTCCGCAATGGCCCATGTCGGAATATAGCGCTTCTGCTCCGGTGGTACAAAGAAATATTGCGCCGATCAGGAATAGTGCGTTGGGGTGGTTGATAATGGTGGAAATAGCGTAGTAAGGGTTTAAGGCATAAAATACCTCGGGTGCATGTTTAATATACATGGCTCCCAAGATGCCGATTGTGCTGAACCAAATAAACATCATTGGGCCAAATATTCGTCCCACGATGGATGTGCCAAAGCGTTGAATAACAAATAAAAGGGTAATAATCATGACGA
Organism: Sphingobacterium bambusae; assembly: GCF_033955345.1. NCBI lineage: Bacteria > Pseudomonadati > Bacteroidota > Sphingobacteriia > Sphingobacteriales > Sphingobacteriaceae > Sphingobacterium > Sphingobacterium bambusae. The sequence continues at coordinate 1,684,250 of NZ_CP138332.1, read as the reverse complement.
CGATGGGCACAGTGGGTACCTGCGGATGTCGGATGGCCAGTCCTTCTATCGCGGATGAAATGGTGATCGCCGGCGTAATCATACCGTCAGCCAATAAGGTGCTGGCGCCGATGATGGCAGGAATGATCAACCATTTTGCTTTTTTTCTAACCAAAGAGTACAGCGAAAGAATTCCGCCTTCGCCTTTATTATCCGCATTGAGGGTTATCCAAACATACTTAATGGTGGTTTGTAGCGTCAATGTCCAAAAAACACAGGAGAGACTACCCAGAATAAGATCTTCCTCAATCGTTCCTTTGTTGAAAATAGCTTTAATAACGTAGAGCGGGGATGTACCGATATCGCCAAAAATGATACCTAGACTAATGAGTAAGCCTGCAAAGCTAAGCTTATGTGCATCGTGATGCTTATGGGTTTTCATTCGAAACAAAATTATCCTGCAAAATTACAGTAAATTATGTGCCAAACATATACAAAAATATACACAACGAATAATCTTGTTAAAAATTGTTAAATGGAAAATATTTTTTAAAAAATCATATGCTAGATGACGGTAAAACAATTAACTTTGTGAGAGAAGGTTTTAGATGTTGCGGGAGGAAATTGTGATTTTATACCAACTACCTATATCTACGTTTAAGAAAAATGAAAGGAATGATGAAGAAAATAGCTTTTGTTGCCTTTGCAAGCATATATATGCTGCAAGGAGTACAGGCTACGTCACAATCTTCTCGTATTTCTGCTAAGACCAGCTCTTCTCAATTTACGCTTTCCCATTTGCCCGAAGAAGATAGCGAAAAGCTTATCAATAATGTTAAGGTTTTCTACAATCCCGTTGCTGAACAGATAACGACAAACTTCAAAATGTCCAAGCCAGGTACGGTGGCCATCAAGGTAATGGATGCGCTAGGAAACGAAGTACTTAATCTAATGAACGGTAGATTAGACGCGGGTATGCAAAATTTGTCGTTTGACTCCAATGGAAAGTTGACCACGGGTGTTTATTTTGTTCGCGTCACCTCAGGCGCAGAGACCGTTGTTAAACGTATTTCTGTACGTTAAATCCCTGAAAATTTTATAAATTCTTTGTAGCGAATCGCAGTATACGAAAAGTATGCTTCTTTAACTTGTAAGCTTAAACCGTCGTTAGTGGTTCTTCTTCTACCCAAAGACCATCGTTTTTGATGATATCGATAAGCTCGTCAAGGGCATGTGTCGCGCTGACATTTTTCTTCACAACTTCCTTTCCACGGTATAGCGTTATCTTATCCGGTCCGGCACCCACGTAACCGTAGTCTGCATCGGCCATTTCTCCGGGACCATTCACAATACATCCCATAATGCCTATTTTCAGGCCTTTTAAATGGCTCGTGCGGCTTCGGATCATTTGTGTGGTTTCCTGCAGGTCGAAAAGCGTACGCCCACAGCTAGGGCAGGAGATGTATTCCGTTTTTGATATACGTGAACGTGTAGCCTGTAGAATACCAAAGGATAGGGAAGCTACCTTATCCGTTGGAGTAGCAGGAGAATCTATCCATATCCCGGATCCTAATTTGTCAACCAAAAGTGCTCCTAAATCTGTCGCTGCATAAAGCTGTATCTTCGAGATAGGTTCCTCCGGATCCATCACATTTCCGACAGGCCCAGAAAATTCATCGACGGCGTAAGATCGTTTGATGATGACGGGGTTATCTAGGCCGATAGTTTGGAAATTAATAAAAAATTGACGTTGATCGGCCATGCCATGTAGATGATCAGTTTCTAGCACAAACACAACCGTTTTGTCGATCTTCAGATCGGCAAACGCTTCACCTACAAAATCATTGTTTGAAATCCGAATGAGATTCAATACCGGATCATGTACTGTTGCCTGTTGATAGCTTATTAGGTCAAACAAAGGATGCTTATTTGCCTTGCTTTCCAATGTCACCCAAGTCTCGTAATCGTAAATCACCTTAAGGTTGCCAGGCAGCGTGAATGACGGTAAATTTGAGCCTAGATAAACGAAATCTACCGACTGATCGCCCATATGATATTTATCGTTTACGGCATCATAACGGTAGCCGACAGGATCCAACACGAAGGGATCTTTAAGATTCGAGGTAGAAATATCGACTACCACTCTAGGGACTAGTGCGCCTCCGATGAAAGCATTTACTTCTTTAGCTTCATAGGCGGCCGTGTTGCTGTGGTTAGCTAGGTTGACAATTTCTTGCGGTGCTTCCTGCTCCATGGCCACACGTCGCTTGGCATATCTATTGACCAATGCAATCGCCACTGGCGCCTCTTTTTCGGGTTCTTCAGTAAGTGAAACTCTGACGGTGTCGCCTAGTCCATCTTCTAATAGTGCACCTATGCCAACCGCTGATTTTACACGACCGTCTTCACCATCGCCGGCTTCGGTAACCCCCAAATGTAACGGATAGTTCATGTTTTCGGCCACCATTTTTTCGACCAAAAGGCGATATGCGCTGATCATGACCTGCGGATTGGAGGATTTCATGGAGACCACAAGGTCGTAGAACTTTAGATCTTCACATATGCGGATGAATTCAAGCGCAGATTCGACCATGCCTTCAGGTGTGTCGCCATAGCGACTCATGATACGATCGGAAAGAGATCCATGATTGGTGCCTATGCGCATGACCGTACCATACTCTTTACAGATGTTCACCAATGGCGAAAACTTCTTGTAGATACGTTCCAGTTCAGCTTCGTAGGCACTATCGGTATAATCGATTTGATCAAATTTTTTCTTGTCGGCGTAATTACCGGGATTGATTCGGACTTTTTCTATTAAACGCGCCGCTGTTTCAGCAGCGTTAGGGGTGAAATGTATATCGGCAACTAGTGGTACGTCATAACCTCGTGCTTTCAATCCACTTTTGATGAGGGCTAGGTTCTCTGCCTCCTTGATGCTAGGCGCGGTGATGCGCACATATTCACAGCCGGCATCTACCATACGTATCGTCTGTTCGATCGAGCCGATGGTGTCCATGGTATCGACGGTCGTCATGCTTTGGATACGAATGGGGTTATTTCCGCCCATAGGAATATTTCCAACCTTGACTTCCCGTGTTAAAAATCTGCTATATGTCGTTTTGGAGTTACAATACCCCCCTGCCAAATGAATTGCGTCTTTTGTCTCCATGCCTAGTCACAAAGTTAGCTATTTTTTATATTAATAGCGGGTAATTGTAAATGTATTGGCAGCGCCATCCAACTCGATGTCAAATTTCATGGTTGCTTCCTCATAGTTCGCGGTAAGGGCTTTTCCATTTTTCTTCGTTTTGAAGCCCTCGAAGGAATTTTTGGAAAGGATCGACGAATACTTTACGCTAATAGCTGCTTCTTTAGGGATGTTGAAATGTATCTTGGAAGCGCCTGTAGCAATGTTTATCTTGGATACCTCGGATTGCGGCATGCCTAATTTAAGGTTCATGTCGCTTGCACCTGTATTGATTTCTAAGTTGTTGAACCGAACGTTCGACAAGTCGCCGTCAATTGTGGCCGCTCCATAGTTAAACTCTAGATCCCATAATTGTTTTTCATTAATTTCGATGAATACCTTGCCTGTTTTTTTGTTGCTGTTGTTCGTTGGTTTGGCGTTTAGGATCACCCGTTGTGTTCCCTCTTCCACCTTCGATTGAATATTCATGCCCATGTTATCGTTTTCACTACGCGCGCTCACAAGTTTGGATGTGCTATCACCGCGGATTTCGAACTTCCCTGCGCCGCCATTGAATTCCAAGGATGCAGCATCGGCCGAGCTATCTATTTCGGTTTGAACGCTATTGAGCAGTTCCGCATCATCATCGAGGTCGCCGATCTTAATATCTCGGTTGTTGAAGAGTTGCGATGTCCAGTGACTCGAAGGGCTCGTTAAACCTACATAGGCAATCCAGCCTAGGAAAAGCACATTAGCAGCTATCTTAATATAGTTTCCATACATCCGGTTTTGGACCATCAAGTTTATACCCACAATGACGATCAGTAAAGGCCAATATTTGAGAGTAGCGATAAAGTTGAAGTTTATGACGTCAATATTATGCAACAGAAGAATGATGCCGATAAAGACGAACCAAATTCCGGAGGTGATTTTGTTTTCCATATTTTCTAATTCACTGTAAATATATAGGTCAAAACTATAACTTACTAATTTTTTATAAAACCAGTTTTAGGTTACTTTGTTAATATCTTCGGTAAAAGAAAGCATTGTGTCGGTGAAATTTCTTCCCCGCAAATGTGTATCTTGCAATGATGTTAATTTAAAGCGATAGGTACTCTATGATATTCCACCATTTTGGTAAGTATGTTTTGTTGTTGAACAAGGTTTTCAAAAGACCCGAGAAATGGAAGATATATATAAAAGAAATTTTTCATGAGATGAATGAGATAGGCTTAGGTTCGCTTGGGCTTATTGTGATCATTTCTACCTTTATTGGCGCTGTAATGACCTTACAGATCGCTTTTCAGTTGGTTTCTGACTTGATTCCGCCAACGGTCATTGGTCAAATCAATCGCGACTCGAATATTTTGGAACTCGGCCCCACCATTTCTGCTTTAGTGCTGATGGGCAAAGTCGGGTCGGCCATTTCCTCACAGATAGGCTCCATGCGCGTTACCGAGCAGATCGATGCGTTAGAGATTATGGGAATCAATGCACCGGGCTATTTGATATTGCCCAAGGTTATCGCTGGGGCCGTGATGGTTCCGGTGTTGGTTATTATTGCCATTTTTTGTGCGATTTCGGGCGGACTTCTTGGAGGCTCTCTCTCTGGTGCGGTGGCACCATCCGACTACATCCAAGGGATTCAGGGCGGCTTCAACGGTTTTACCGTGACCGTTGCCTTGGTCAAGGCTTTTGTATTCGGCTTTATTATTACTACGGTGCCGGCTTATATGGGCTTCTATGTACGCGGTGGAGCATTAGAGGTTGGTCAAGCGGGAACGAAAGCTGTGGTGATTGGCTGTATATCCATTCTCGCTTCCGACTACATTATTACCGCTTTGATGCTATAACATATGATTGAAATTCAGAACATAAATAAATCTTTTGGGGACAACCATGTATTGAAAGGTATTGATGCTATTTTCGAACCCGGAAAAGTAAGCTTGATTATTGGTGGCTCGGGATCAGGAAAAAGTACCTTGTTGAAATGTATTGTCGGCTTGCATGAACCGGAAGAAGGTAAGGTTTTTTTCGATAAAGAAGAGTTTACGGGCATGGATTTCGAACAACGGGTGCCCATTCGCCGAGAGATAGGGATGTTGTTTCAGAACTCGGCCTTGTTTGACTCTATGACCGTCGAGCAAAATATAGTGTTTGCTTTGGATATGTTTACGGACATGAGCCGGCAGGAGAAAATTGATCGTGCAAATTTTTGTTTGGAGCGGGTTAACCTGAAGGATAAGAATAAACTGTATCCCGCAGAACTTTCGGGTGGGATGAAAAAAAGGGTGGGCATCGCACGCGCCATAAGTATGAACCCTAAATATCTGTTTTGCGATGAGCCTAACTCAGGGCTCGATCCTGCAACATCCATTCTAATCGACGAACTGATCCAAGAGCTTACCGAGGAATACCAATGTACCACTATTGTGGTGACGCACGATATGAACTCGGTGATGGGTATAGGTGAATATATTCTGTTTCTCTACAAAGGTGAAAAATTCTGGGAAGGATCTAATGAAGAGATGCTCCGCTCGGACGTGCAGGAACTGAATGATTTTGTTTTTGCCAGCCCATTGATGAAGGCTGCGCGGTCAACAATTAAATAGGCGAATAGCATACGATTTGATAAGTAGCCGTTAAGTTCATATTTTTGTAGACTTATTTGATTCCACGGGATGTTTTCATACGTGGATTTTTTTAACTTTTGAATTTTAACTTTTGGCTTCAACAACAACTATTCAGCTGCTCACTCCGCAACATTGGGCTGACTATGAACTTATCGATTGCGGTGATTTTGAGAAATTGGAAAGGTTCGGCGATTTAATCTTAATTCGTCCCGAACCGCAGGCTGTTTGGCCGAAAACATTGTCCGAATCCGAGTGGACTAAAAAGCACGATATCCGTTTCAAAGGGCGTTCTGCCACTTCAGGCGACTGGTTGAAAAAAGATCCCAAGCTTAAAGATCGTTGGCATATAACTTACAAAAATAACGATGTTGCCATTAAGTTCCGTTTGGGCTTGACATCCTTTAAACACGTTGGTATTTTTCCCGAGCAGGCTGTAAATTGGGATTATATCTCGGAATCGGTGAAGTCTTTTAAAACGGAGCAGCCAAAAGTGCTCAATCTGTTTGCCTATACAGGAGGGGCTTCATTGATTGCTAAGGCCGCTGGAGCAGATACGACACATGTGGATTCCATTAAACAGGTGGTAACCTGGGCCAATGAAAACCAAGAGCTTTCCGGTATCGATAACATTCGCTGGGTGGTTGAAGATGCATTGAAATTTGTAAAGCGCGAGTTGAAAAGAGGGAATAAGTACAACGGTATTATTTTGGATCCACCGGCCTACGGACATGGACCTAAGGGTGAGAAATGGAAGCTTGAAGACCATATCATGGAGATGATGCGCGATGTGGTACAATTGCTGGATCCCAAAGAGCACTTCTTGATTTTAAATACATACTCCTTGGGCTTTTCTTCCGTAATCGTGGAGAATTTGATCAGGACATCGTTTCCGGCTGTAGAGAATCTGGAAATCGGCGAACTTTACCTGCAGGCCACCGCTGGTGTTAAACTTCCGCTTGGCGTTTTTGGTAAATTCCGCAAAGTAGCGAAGTAAAGTGTTTGGTAGCTGTTGTGAAGACTGCCCTTGCTAACATTAGCGAAAAATATAAAAAATGGGACCTTCATACGTGAGGTCCCATTTTTTTATACCAGTTGCATTTTCAGCAATTGCTCTTCGAAGGCTTTCAACCCAGAGAGAAATGAAGGAACGTTTAAAGAACCAAGTTTGCTGAGTGGATTGCTAAGTGTGCGGTAATAGCTTATACCGTCGAGCAGCTGTGCTTTAAATTTGTCGACGAACTTTATTTTTTTAGCATCATGCGCCACTTCTTGTATATAATTACGAAGATAGTCTACATAAAGCTGTAGCTCATTAATGAACAGATTGGGGCGGTTACGTAGTTCGATAGGTACTCTTCCATAGATGTGATCGACCATTTGTTGAAGGGAGTAGATGCCTTGAAAAAACGCCGTGTTGGGACCTGGACAGATGGCGACGGCTGCGCTCTCTTTTGCTTTTTGTATGCCGTATTTTGTATAAGCTGCCGTTGCCAAGCCTTCGCAAAGACAGGTCTTCTCGGTGATTTTTTCGAATGCCTTTTGAAAGTCCGGCGCAGAAAGCTCTCTTGTTTCCAACTCTTTTATCTTAGCATGTTGATACACGCGAGCGGCGGTGCAAATGGGCTCTGCGGAGAATTCTGTGTTGGTGATGAGGTATTTTTTGGTGCAGGGACTTCCGGGGCGGCCTTTTTTTATGCGCAGGATTCGTTCCTGTTCGGCACTACTTTTCTTGAAGTTGTTAAAAGGCACGCCAAGTGGTGATGCGTTGCTTAGGTAGAAGTCTTCCTTTTCCGCCTGTACAAGAGCATCCAAGGTTTTCTCGTCGACGGTCGTGGCTTCGGGAACCAATAGGAATGGCGATCCCCAGCCGGCGCTATCGAAGCCGTAATAGGTGAGGAGAAATGACTGTTCGTCGGCGGTGCCTATACCTCCCTGTACGGTGAATCGTATTTTTAGGTCAGCAAGTTGGCGACATCCTTTTTTGGCTAAAGCTTCGTTGTAGATCGTAGATAGTTCTGCTAACAGTTCTTCTTTCTTCTGTTTAAATTCCTCCAAAATAGGACCTAAGAGATAACCGTCCGTCGCAAAAGCATGACCGCCACAGTTTAGTCCCGATTCCACGCGGAACTCGGAAACCCAAATACCTTTCTTGGCTAGGTATTTGGCTTGTATGTTTGCCGACCGAAAATCGGATACTTTCAATGTGATCTTCTTTTCCAGTTTTCCCGCCTCGTTGGGGAGAAATGCCGGGAGCTCGGCGAGGTAATTGTAAAGACGTGGGTTCATGCCTGCAGATAGTACAACAGAAGAGGTGAGCGTAGAATTGGCGAAACCACGAAGGGCAGCAGAGGCATCCGAATACTTGTCTTCAAGCGTATGGCCGTGTTTATCGACGTTCATTTTGTCTACTTTCGACATAATATTTACATCGATATCGCCCGGCTGCAAGAGTTTCTTAAGTTGGCTGGCGAATGCATCTCTTTCATTTCCTTCCTCCAGTTGAAGCATGGCAAGATAGATCTGCTTTTCCGCACTCTGGCTTGGAAGGAGCTCATAGTACTTGTTTAGATCCGAACCGATGGCAAATCCGCTGTTCTTCATTCGATTTATGTCGGCATCCACCAATTGCTTGACTAAATCGAGGTAGGCTGTTATCCTTTTTGCTCGATAGTCGCTTTCATTTTTTGAAATTGGCTGCGGTTGCTCGCCGCTTTTCGCTAGATAGAACAAGCGTATCCGCTCGATTAGCTCGTCGTCGACAATGGAAAGAACCGAATTGATACCGTATTTGGCCACCTTAATCGGCGTGTCTATGGAAAATGCCAGTCCTAATACTGGAATGTGGAAACCATGTTTCATATCGCTGTAATATAACCGCGAAATACGGAAAATACAGGCAAGCATAAAATAATGGAGCCCTTAGGAAAAAATGATATCAATCATTTTGTTCGCCAATGGTTGGATTTGAGCTTGCACAAAATATGCTAGTCGCGTGCTGGCATTTATTTTTTGCAACACTCAGGATCATGCTACCAAGCGGTGATCTTGATGATATTTAAAGCCGCTTATTCAAAGACGATGGTTTTGTTTCCCTGCCGCATTACACGATCCTCCATCAGCAGCTGTATGGCGTGGCTGAGCACAGCTTTTTCAATTTCCTTTCCTGCTGTTACCAAATTAGGAACATCATAGCTATGGTTGATGGATTTTGTACGCTGCACGATAATTGGTCCCTCGTCAAGGTCGTTCGTCACAAAATGTGCGGTGGCACCGATAATTTTCACGCCACGCTTGTGCGCCTGTCGGTAGGGGTTTGCACCAATAAATGCCGGTAAGAAGGAGTGGTGTATATTGATCAGCTTGTTTTCAAAACGGGCAACGAAGCTAGGCGAGAGGATGCGCATAAACTTCGCCAGTACAATGTAATCCGGCTGGTAGGGCTCGATGATTTCGGCTAACTCCTGTTCGAACTGTTCTTTGCTTTTTTCTTCGTGCGATACCAAATGGTAGGGGATGTCAAATTTTTCAGTAAAGCCCTTCAAGCTGTCGTAATTGCCTACAACCGCTTTTACATCAGCATTAAGCGTTTGGAAGAAATGACGGACGAGTATGTCTGCAAGGCAGTGGTGCTCTTTGGTGACCAATACGACTATCTTTTTTTGGCGATCGGGATTTATGGTTACGAGTGCCTGTGCGGGTAAATTGGATAGGAGGTCTTCTTGCAATGCGGGAATCTCGGCAGGTACGCCGCTGCAGACCACACGGAGGAAAAACTTTTTGTTCTCCTCGTCCACAAATTCACGCATGGTGACGATATTAAGTTGATGTTTGGCAATGATCTGGGCGATCGCCGCCACAAGTCCAACGGCATCTTGACATTGGATGAGAATTAAGGTTTGGTTGTACATGTTTTCTGTGCGTAATAGCTACAACCTCTAGGAGGCTGCAGCTGCTTTTGCGAGTTCTTCTTCTAAGTCGACCTCTATGCGGAGGTTTTCGACGATATGTCTTTGACGCTCTGGTGTGTTTTTTCCCATGTAGTACTCCATCAGTTGCGGCAATTTGTTCTCTTTGGATAAGATAACGGGATCCAAACGGATGTCTTTGCCAATGAAAAGACCAAATTCCGATGGTGAAATCTCGCCCAAACCTTTGAAACGTGTGATCTCTGGCTTGCCTCCAAGTTTCGCGATGGCACGCTGACGCTCCTCGTCAGAGTAGCAATAGATGGTTTCTTTTTTGTTTCTTACTCGGAAAAGCGGTGTCTGCAGAATGGAAACATGTCCTGCTTTTACCAAGTCTGGGAAAAACTGTAAAAAGAAGGTTAATAGCAGAAGCCGAATGTGCATCCCATCGACATCGGCATCGGTAGCCACAACGATATTGTTATAGCGCAATCCGTCCAATCCATCTTCGATATTCAAAGCATGTTGCAGTAAGTTGAATTCTTCGTTCTCATAAACGATCTTTTTGGACATACCGAAAGAGTTTAGTGGCTTTCCCTTTAGACTGAAAACGGCCTGGGTTTGTACATCACGCGATTTGGTTATCGAGCCACTGGCAGAGTCACCCTCGGTGATGAATAATGTCGTTTCCTGATTGCGTTCGTTCTTATCGTTGAAATGTACCTTACAGTCGCGTAGTTTGCGGTTGTGTAACGAGGCTTTCTTAGCACGTTCATTCGCCAATTTCTTGATACCGGCAATATCTTTACGCTCCCTTTCCGATTGTAATATCCGCTTCAGCAAGGCATCTGCTGTATCTTGGTTTTTGTGCAAATAATCATCGAGTGCCTTTTTGATGAAATCGTTGATGAAGGTACGCACAGTAGGTCCATCTGGACCGATACTTTGCGAACCCAATTTTGTTTTCGTTTGCGATTCAAAGACAGGCTCCTGCACTTTTATGGCAATAGCGCCGATGATCGATGATCGAATATCGGCTGCATCAAACTCTTTTTTGTAAAATTCACGAACGGTCTTCACAAGAGCCTCCCGAAAGGAAGCTTGATGCGTTCCTCCCTGCGTGGTATGTTGTCCGTTGACAAACGAATAATACTCTTCACCATACTGTTGTCCATGTGTAAGCGCAATTTCGATATCTTCGCCTTTCAGGTGGATAATTGGGTAACGCATAGATTCGGTGTCTATATTACGCTCCAAAAGATCTTTAAGGCCATTTTCAGAAATATACTTCTGACCGTTGAAATTGACCGTTAGACCCGAGTTTAGAAAAACATAGTTCCAAATCATGTTCTCTACAAACTCTGTGCGGAACTTGTAATTGCGGAAGATGGACTCGTCTGGAAAAAAACTGGTTGCGGTACCATTACGTTGCGACGTATCTTTTTGCTCATCGGCAACAAGCTCGCCGCAAGAAAATTGTGCAATCCGGGTAACGCCTTGGCGATAGGACTGTACAACGAACTGGCTAGATAAGGCATTGACCGCTTTTGTACCCACACCGTTCAAACCCACTGACTTTTGAAAAGCTTTACTGTCGTACTTTCCACCGGTATTTATTTTGGATACTACATCCACAACAGAACCAATAGGGATGCCACGACCATAGTCGCGCACAGCCACCTTGTTTTCGTGAACGGTAATGTCAATTGTCTTTCCAGCTCCCATGACAAATTCGTCAATAGAGTTGTCGACAATTTCTTTCAACAGCACATAGATACCATCGTCATAGGCAGAACCATCGCCTAATTTACCAATATACATACCTGGACGCAGGCGGATATGTTCTTTCCAGTCTAGTGACCGTATGCTATCTTCGTTATATGTCGTCATGTAGTGTTACGCTAGTTTTCTTCGAGAACAAAAATAGAAAAAAAACCGAAGGATGCCTATGTTCAAAAAAGACGATATCCCTAAAATTTGCTATTTTTTATACATTTTATGAATTACGGTACGGTTTTTTCTGCTATTTGATGGCTTTGCCAATTAAAATAAGCAACACACATTTATGGAACATGAAATAGAAGAAAAATACCAGATTGGGCAGCCGGCTTCATGGATCGATCTGACATCCGACGAAGAGCTGCTTTCCCGTATTGTGGAAACAGATTTTTCCCAACAGCAATATGACGATGGTCGGGATTTTTGCTATTTTCTGAAGAAAGTACAGTACACGGACGATACGCAAAATGCGGAGTACAATCTGATGGCCTATTCCATTCAACAACCGGGAACCTTAGATTTCGCCTCTGTCAACGAATATGTGCTCTATCCGGCTGAGCATATCGTTTTTCACCGGATTTCAGTCCTGCGCGATGGTCAACTGATTGATAAGCTTCCCGATACTCGGTTTAAGGTGCTGGATCATGAAAACCAAAGTGTGGATGGTGTGATTAACAGTTCAAAAAAGGTAAACGTCAGTATTAAGGACGTGCGACTCTACGATATCATTATCGTAGAAGATACCCGAGTTTTGACATTTACAGACAAAGATTTCTTGCGTAAGGCCTGCTTTAAATATATTTGGTTCAGTCCGGATGTATATTGGGGTTACGGTAGCTACTCCTTTGATTTGATCAATAAGCGTTCGCAACCCATGGTCTACAAAAAGCTTTATTTCAGGGATACAATGGGCGAGTTGATGCCTGTTGAACAAGGGCAGATTGCAGCGGGCGAGACCTTCTCGTTGCGATTTGAAAACTACCTGAATGCGGTGGACGTTAACCGAGAAGTTTTTCCTTTTATTGATTTTGCCACCGATCAAAGCTACGAACAGTTGATGGAGCTGGTTTATCCACATTATGAAGCGGCTTTGAAAACGAAATCACTGCAGGATTATGCAACAGATCTCGTGGCAAAGCTTGATGCCCTAGGTGACGACATAGAAGGAAAAATACAGCTTGCTATAGAATATGTGCAAAACAACGTACGCTATATCTATAACGAAGAGGAGATGCATGGTCATAAGCCGCAGGATCCTTGGGTAACGTACGAATTTAAGCAGGGAGATTGTAAGGCGAAGACGGTACTGCTGAAGACGGCATTGGCCTATCTTGGAGTAGAATCAGAAATTGTGTTGGTAAATTACAACGCCGACTTTTATTTACGCCAATACCTGCCATCACTTTTCAACTTCAACCATGTGATCTTGAAGGTGCTGAACAACGGTGAAGAGCATTTTGTTGATGCCACCTACAGGGATGAGTACGGAACCCTTGAAAACCGTTCATTCATCAGTTTTCTAAATTACCTCAGCCTGAATCCGACGAGTACCATTCAACAGCGCGAAGGATACAAATACCCCAACTTTGCGATCTTTGATGACGTTCTATTTGATGTAACGAACGATGTAGGCAAGCTTTCGATAAAAACCACCTATCGCTATAGCAGAGCTAACGCGATGCGCCGATATTTTAAGAATACCAACAAAAAAGCTGTTGTGGACAATACGAATAATTTTGTCTTCGGTTGTCTTGATCTTGTCGATAATGAACTCTCTAATGACAAAAGAGAGATTTTTAAGGATGCAAACGTACAAATTGTCAGCGATGATAAAATAAATAATGTGTTTGTAACTGAATACACAACGATTATCAATAATCCTTACTATATAACTGGCAACGGACGTAAATATCTGAAATACTATGATTCGGCTGTCGTAAAGCAACAGCTACGCGACTATGTGCAGAAAGATGTGAGTTTTTGGCAATCCTTTGATTCCGAAAAATATCGTGTTACCATTCGATGTGATAAACCTATCGAGCAGCATGATGAGACGACAAATAAACAAATGAATGTCGATTACGAACTTTTTAAATACAGCTTGAAAAAGAAAGTCAACAAGTTTGAAGCGGTAGCCGACATCGAGTTTATTCCCCTGTCGAACGTAGAGGTGGCCGTTGCTGATATACCATCCCTTCGGGAGAAGTATAGCGGAGTAGGTAAGAGCGCTTATGGTTTGGGCGTAGCTATAGCGAAACCTTCGTTTCTGGATTCGCTGAAATCATGGTTCAATAAATAAAAAAAGGGAAGGAGCATTGCCGCACCTTCCCTTTTTTGTATACTTTTTTGACTTATCTTCCGAAATCGTCTTGTACGCGCACGATATCGCTTTCATCGGATGGGTTTTCGCTATCCGTATGTTGCCATATTTCTGCTACCACACCATATCCCTCTAATCCAATAAGGCGGTGTCTTTCGCCTTGTGACAAGCGTATAAACTCGCCTACACTTAGGCGCTTCAATTCATTTTCTTCATCGGTGGCACTGGTTACCACACCTACTTCACCTTGCGTTACGCGCCAGATTTCCGCTCTGCGGTGGTGGTACTGCCAAGAAAGGCGTTTGTTCGGGGCAACAATAAGAATTTTTGGGCTTAATTTGCCAGATATTTTCAATCCTTGTACATCTAATCCATCGAAGTACTGATCTGCAAACTGCTGCGCCTGATCTTCATTGATCACAAAAAAACCACCCCAAGGTCTCGTTTGGTCGATATTGTCGATCTGGAAACCTTCGTTTTTTAATTTCTCTTCAATTTGGCTAAATAATTCGCCTTTATCAATATGTTCTGCCATGTCTTGTGTATTTGCGGTGAAGTTAGCGGTTTTCCCAAAATACACAAAATAAAAAGGCGCTTTAGGAAGCAAAAGGCTCAAAATATTGCGTTGGAGCCGTTTTACACCGCTTATTTGCTGCTGGGATTCACAATAGTGGCGCTGTACGTCTCAGGGAACGGATAGATATTGTTATCTTTGTCCCTCATTCAATAATCAGGGATACATTCATGGGACAGCCAAAAGTTGACGATAAAAATATAGCCTTTATGCAGGCCGTTTCGTTTGTTAATCAAACTAATCAACATTTGTTTTTGACGGGAAAAGCCGGTACGGGAAAGACGACCTTTTTAAAGTATATACGCGAAAATTCATATAAGAAAATGGCGGTCACAGCGCCGACAGGTGTAGCCGCAATGAACGCTGGCGGCACAACCCTGCATGCTTTATTTTGGCTTCCTTTCGGTACGTTCATCGAAGATTATCCCTTAAAATGGGACGAGCAAGACGGTAATATTTATAATAAAAGCAGACTGTTTTCCACCATCAAGCTTACAAAGCAGCGGCGTGCTATTTTGCAAGAATTGGAGCTTTTGGTGATTGATGAGGTATCGATGGTACGGGCGGATACGCTGGATGCTATCGATGTTATTTTGAAATCTGTGCGGCGGGATATGCGTCCTTTCGGTGGTGTACAGATGTTATTTATTGGTGACTTGTACCAATTACCGCCGGTGGTGCGCGATCATGAGTGGCAATTGCTGCGTCAGCACTACAGCAGCCCATTTTTCTTCGACGCAAAAGTCCTGCGTGAGCATCCTCCCGTTCTATTGGAGTTGAACAAGATTTATCGGCAGAATGACAGTGATTTTATCGGCCTACTGAACAACATTCGAAACAACGAGTGCACGCCACAGGACTTGGAATATCTTAATTCTCATTACCAAGAAGGCTTCTCGCCAAAAGAGGGCGAGCAATTTATTACGTTGGCTTCCCACAATAAGCTTGCTGATAGTATTAATCAAGAACAATTGATTCAGCTTGGTGGAACACTTCATAATGTCAAGGCAGTGGTGAAAGACGAATTTCAGCAATCGTCCTATCCTGCGGAGGAAACACTGCCCTTGAAGATTGGTGCACAGGTGATGTTTATCAAAAATGATAGCGGTGAAGATAGAAAGTTTTTCAACGGAAAAATCGGCGTCGTAAAGGAGCTCCAGTTTGATAAGCATCAAGTTATTGTAGGTTTTAAGGATGGTTCGGAGGATGTCACGGTACGACGGGAGACATGGGAAAACATCCGTTATAACTATAACAAGGGAGAGGATAAGATCGAAGAAGAGGTGATGGGCACATTTTCCCAATATCCGCTACGCTTGGCCTGGGCCATCACGATTCATAAAAGCCAAGGACTGACTTTTGATAAAGCTGTTATCGATGCCGGTACGTCCTTTGCTGCGGGGCAGGTTTATGTAGCGCTGAGTAGGCTTACCGGCTTAAGCGGTCTGGTACTAAAATCAAAAATTCCGCAGCATTCTATACGCACGGACTTCCAGGTGGTTGATTTTATGCAGCGTATGCAGGCTGGAGATGAAGTCGCTAAAGTGCTGGAGCTCTGCCAGCGCCATTATTTAGGACAGATTTTGTTGCAAAGCTTTCGGTGGACGAGCTTGTTGGAGGTCACGCTGGATCTCCGCGAGTCCTTAACAAAACGTAATATCGATAGCAAGGATGCAGCGTTGGCCTACTTTGAAAGATTGATCGCTGCGCTTCAAGAACAGGAGAAGGTTGCCAACAAGTTTATCACACAGTTATATGCCATGCTTCGGGATAAAGAGCAATTGGATTACGGTAAAATTTGTGAGCGTACACAATCGGCCGTAGGCTGGTTTCTGCCAAAATTTGATGTGAATGTTCTTCTCACAACACAAGAACATATCGAAGAATGGAAGGTCAAGAAGAGAACAAAAAAATATATCGAAGAGTTACGTTCGTTGTTGCTCGATTTCAGGCGTAAGAAAGAACAGCTTACGCATTGTTTGACGATTGCAGATATCTTGACCAAGGAAGGCGATCTGTCCGGCGTTGTGGATTCACTCCATGCAAAGGAGAAAACTAAAGATAGTAAGATTAAAGTAGCGAATGACGATGATACTATCAAAGATACAAAGGCCGTTTCACTTGATATGTTTATGGATGGTTTGAGTATCGAAGATATCGCCAAGAAACGTGATATGGTGGTGGGTACGATCTATGGGCACCTTATTAACTACGTAGGGCAAGAAGTGGATGCTACCGACCTAATTGCGGAAGATAAACTCAATAGAATACTGGACGTGATTCGCCAAAATCCAGAAAAATCATCTTCGGAACTGAAAGTTATGCTCGGTGCAGATTTCGATTATCCCGATATAAAAATCGGACAGAAAGTTTTGGAACTAGCTGCAGATTAATTGTTTGTTTCTTTTTTAGAATAAATCTAAGAAAGCCGGAGTGTGCAGGATGGTTTCTGCATATTAAATCCTATCTTTGAGTCCTTTTAGTTTGCTGATGGAAGAAAAAAAGGGAAGTAAAGCGAAGAACAAATGGTTGGTCTTCACTTCTATGCCTATACAGATGGGGGTGACCATCTACCTGTTTTACCGATTAGGTGCCTGGTTGGACGTTCGCTATGCGGTAGAAGGTGGATGGTGGATGAAAGGTCTAACCATGTTGGGGGTTATCGTGTCTATGTATCAATTTATAAGACAGGTCAATTATTTAAATAAGAATGAATAAGTACGTGAGATTTGTGGGTTTACTGTTGCTGATAACAGTATTGGGGTATGGTGTTCAAACTTTGGTGTTACAAAAATTAGGTGTTGAAAGCCAGTGGGGGCAGACGGACTACACGTTGCTCGGGATTTACACGTTTGGATTTGTGGCTTCTCTGCTGGTAGCTGTACTTTTATTGCTGACAGATTTCGCATTGAAAAACTACCTCAGCTTCGTGTTTTTAGGTTGCATTTTAATTAAAGCTGTGGCGAGCTATCTATTTATTCAATCCGGTCTAAATTTATTTGAAAATGACTTTTTAGAATTAAACTTTTTGGTGGCGTTTTTTATCTTTTTATTGTACGATATTTTTGTGGCCTATAAGCTTGTAAATCAAGATATAAGGGTTGTTGAAAAGTAAATCTATAAAAAGTTCTAACATTTGTTAACAAATGCCAAATAAAGTTGTATTTTTGCGCAAAATTTTTTATCATTCAATAGTAAATCGAAAATGGTGAGTCTTAAAAGAGCACTTTTATTTTTTGCAGTAATCTTCTTTGCTGTTGCCCCGTTTGACACGCTTCGTGCTGCTGAAGAAGCACATCATGGTCATGGCGAGGAGCCTAAGTCCCAAGCGGATGAAATTCAGGAATACAGTCAGCATCACTTGCAGGACGATTATTATTTTTCGTTGTTTACCGATAAAAAAGCGGGCAAGCACTACGGCTTTCCTTTACCTGTAATCTTGATCGATGGCGGTCTTAAGGTGTTCTCTTCTGGAGAATTTCATCATGGCGAAACGGTTGTGGAAAAGGATGGTCAATACTATGCGTTGCACCACGGCAAGATCTACAAAACGGATGCTGCTGGAACATTGACTTTTGATGAGCATCATCACGCTACGAACGCGAAGCCGTTGGATTTTTCAATCACTAAAAACGTTGTTGGTTTATTTTTGGCCGCTGCACTTTTATTTTGGGGATTCATCAGCCTTGCTGGAACCTACAAAAAAGGGCCAAATGCTTTACCTAAGGGATTAGGACGTGCTTTGGAACCATTGGTGCTCTACGTTCGTGATGAAATGGCTATGCCTAACATAGGTCATCGTTACAAAGAGTTTATGCCTTACCTGTTGTCAGTTTTCTTCTTGATTTTTACATTAAATCTGTTAGGCTTGACGCCGCTAGGTTTTAACGTGACGGGAAATATCTCGATAACTTTGTGTTTAGCGTTGTTTACATTCTTGATTACAAACTTTAAAGCAAATAAGGATTACTGGAAACATATCTTTTGGATGCCAGGCGTTCCTGTTCCATTTAAATTTGTCTTAGCACCTATCGAGGTGTTGGGTATGTTCACAAAGCCCTTCTCGTTGATGCTTCGTCTTTTTGCGAATATTACGGCTGGTCACTCTGTTGTTATGGGACTTATTGCTATTGTATACTTATTCCAGCAACAGTTGACTGTTCCAGGTAGTATCGGTGTATCGTTGGTTTTGACCTTGATATTAACCTTTTTGGAACTGTTAGTTGCATTTTTACAGGCGTTTATCTTCACGATGCTATCCTCTCTATTTATCGGGATGGCAGTCGAAGAGCACGCACATCACTAAGCATTTTTTGTTAAATTTTATATTATAAATTCATTACTATGTACAACTTAATTGGAGCAGGTTTAATCGTAATCGGTGCAGGTTTAGGTTTAGGTAAAATCGGTGGTTCAGCTATGGAAGCTATCGCTCGTCAACCAGAAGCAGCATCTAAAATTCAAACTGCAATGATCATCATTGGTGCCCTAGTAGAAGGTTTAGCATTCGGTGCTTTAATCTTAGGTAAATAATCCAATGTACCGTACAGGGCACCTTTTGCAACGGTTGGTTGCGAAAGGTGCTCTTTTAAAGAACAAAAAATAACATCTTATATTTAGACTATATAATACAATGGAAGCATTAATTAATCAGTTCTCGTATGGTTTGTTCTTCTGGCAGGTTATCATTTTATTGATCGTAATCTTTATCTTGGGTAAATTTGCTTGGAAGCCAATTATCAATGCTTTGGAAGAACGTGAAAAAGGTATCTCCGCAGCATTGGATTCAGCTGAGAAAGCCAAGTTGGAGATGGCTCGTTTAACGAACGAAAATGAGCAGTTATTGAAAGAAGCACGTGCAGAGCGTGACGAGATCCTGAAAGAAGCGAAAGAACTTAAAGATAAGATTGTTTCCGAAGCTAAACACGAAGCACAAGAGTCTAGCAAGCGCATTTTGGAGCAAGCGAAGCAGGAAATTGAAGAACAGAAAAATTTGGCTTTAGCTGAAGTGAAAAATCAGGTTTCTTCCCTTTCTTTGGATATTGCTCGTAAAGTGTTAACAAAGGAATTCGAAGACCAAGGTAAACAAGATGCATTTGTGGCGGACTTGTTGAAGGATGTTAAATTAAACTAAGATTGAAGAGCGATCAAGCTTTTTTAGTTTCTATTTTTTTAATTTTTAATTTAATAAAATGTCAATTTTTACAGTTGCCTCCAGATACGCAAAATCACTTCTTGAACTGGTACAGGAGCAGGGTAACTTAGATGCCGTGAAGACCGACGTGGAGCAGATCATTGCTGTCCTTAAATCTAATACGGAAGTCCAAGCTGTTCTCAAAAATCCGATCATAAGTGGTGATAAAAAACGTGGCGTTTTGCTAGCCCTTTTTGACAATAAGGTTAATCCGCTTATCGTTTCCTTTTTTACGATCTTGGTCAATAAGGGCCGTGCGGCAATTCTTGTCGATATTCTGCAAGAGTTTATTCGTGAATACAACGTCGTGAAAGGTATCGTAAATGCAACGGTTGTTTCGGCGACGGCATTGTCCGAAGAAAATTTAAAGAATATACAGGCGAAGATTGCTTCGGAAATTGGTGCTCAGGTGTTGTTGAAGAACAAGGTTGATGCATCGGTTATCGGTGGTTTCGTCATTCGTGTGGGCGATAAGCAGATCGACGCAAGTATTGCAGGTAAATTGCAAAAATTGGATAAATATTTTGTAAGTCAAGGCGTTTAGTCGCTGCGGCTTTTTGGAAGGTAAATAAAATCAAAAACCCCTTATAATAATAACATGATAGAGGTAAGACCAGATGAAGTTTCGGCAATTCTAAGAGAGCAATTGTCAGGCTTTAAATCAGAAGCCGAACTCGAGGAAGTGGGTACCGTACTTACTGTGGGTGACGGTATTGCTCGTATTTACGGCTTAACTAAAGTTCAGTCCGGTGAGTTGGTTGAATTTGATAACGGATTAGAAGGTATCGTTCTTAACTTGGAAGAAGACAACGCAGGTGTTGTACTTTTAGGTCCTTCTGATGAAATTAAAGAAGGTGATACCGTAAAACGTACAAAACGTATTGCATCTATTAAAGTAGGTGAAGGTATGTTGGGTCGTGTAGTAAACACACTAGGTCAGCCTATCGATGGTAAAGGACCGATTGCAGGTGAAACGTATGAAATGCCTATTGAGCGTAAAGCGCCAGGCGTTATCTACCGTCAGCCAGTAACGGAGCCTTTGCAAACAGGTATCAAGGCGATCGATGCGATGATTCCGGTTGGCCGTGGTCAACGTGAGTTGGTTATCGGTGACCGTCAAACAGGTAAAACTGCTGTTTGTATCGATACCATCTTAAATCAAAAAGAGTTTTACGATGCAGGCCAGCCTGTGTTCTGTATATATGTTGCAGTAGGTCAGAAAAACTCTACAGTAGCAAATATTGTTCGCGTTTTAGAGGAAAAGGGCGCAATGGCCTATACGGTAGTTGTTGCTGCTTCTGCTGCTGATCCTGCTCCATTACAATTCTACGCGCCAATGTCAGGTGCTGCAATCGGTGAATTTTTCCGTGATACAGGTCGTCCTGCGTTGATCGTATATGATGATTTGTCGAAACAAGCCGTGGCGTATCGCGAGGTGTCGTTGTTGTTGCGTCGCCCACCGGGACGTGAAGCATATCCAGGTGACGTATTCTATTTGCACTCCCGTTTATTGGAGCGTGCTGCAAAAATTAATGCGTCAGATGAGATCGCTCGTAATATGAACGACCTTCCTGATTCCATTAAGCATTTGGTAAAAGGTGGCGGTTCTTTAACTGCACTTCCTATTATTGAAACACAAGCTGGTGACGTTTCTGCGTATATCCCGACTAACGTAATCTCCATCACTGATGGTCAGATTTTCTTGGAGTCTAACTTGTTCAACGCTGGTATCCGTCCCGCGATTAACGTGGGTATCTCCGTATCACGTGTGGGTGGTAACGCACAGATCAAGTCGATGAAGAAAGTTGCTGGTACATTGAAATTGGATCAGGCACAGTTCCGCGAGTTGGAAGCTTTTGCGAAATTCGGTTCAGATCTTGATGCTGCGACAAAAGCGGTATTGGATAAAGGTATCCGTAACGTAGAGATTTTAAAGCAAGGACAATACTCTCCAGTATCGGTAGAAAAGCAAGTTGCTATCATTTACGCTGGTACTAAAGGTTTGTTCCGTTCTGTTCCGGTAAAAAATGTTCGTCAGTTTGAGGAAGAGTATTTAACGCAGTTAGAGCAACGTCATCCTGAAGTATTGGCTAGCTTAAAAGCGGGTAAATTCACGGATGAGTTGACCGATGTGTTAGAGAAAGTCGCTAAAGATTTAGCAGCAAAATATTAATCAGATGCGGGTATAGCGTATTGCGTATCGAGATACTCAATGCACACTACTCCATACTCAATCTACGGCTAGTATATGGCAAATTTAAAAGAAGTAAGAAACCGGATTAGCTCGGTAACCTCCACGCAGCAGATCACAAAAGCCATGAAAATGGTTGCTGCAGCGAAATTGAAGCGTGCGACAAATGCTATAGTACAGTTACGGCCTTATGCCAATAAGCTAAGAGATATTTTGGCGCAAGTTTCTGCTTCTGTTGAAGGCAATGACTCTCCCTATACGCAGGATCGTATTCCGACAAAGGTATTGGTGATCGTGTTAACGTCCAACAGAGGATTGGCAGGTGCATTTAATGCAAATGCTATAAAAACGGCCAACAACTTGATCTTTAGCAAGTATGCTGAACAGCACGCACGCGGGAATTTAAGTATCATTGCCATAGGTAAACGCGGACACGATTTTTTTCAAAAACGCGGATTCCAAGTGATTGGCAATTACAATGATTTGTACAGTGATCTGAACTTCCAAAATGTCTCGCAAGTCACCACATACGTGATGGACGAGTTTAAAGCAGGTAATATTGATCGCGTAGAAATTGTATATAATGAGTTCCGTAATGCTGCAGTTCAAATTATGACAGCAGAACAATTGTTGCCACTACTGCCATCGGAAGAATCGGTTGCAGATAAAGCAACAAGCGAGATTGACTATATCATTGAGCCTTCTAAAGAGAAGATCATTGAAGAGTTGATTCCGAAGGCGATAAAAACGCAGCTTTTCAAAGCAGTTTTGGATTCCAATGCTTCCGAGCATGGTGCGCGTATGACAGCGATGGATAAAGCTACAGAGAATGCAGGCGATTTATTGAAGTCCTTGAAACTTTCGTACAATCAGGCGCGTCAAGCGGCGATTACAACGGAGTTGACAGAGATTGTCTCTGGAGCTGCTGCATTGTCTAACGGCTAAAATTAAATTTATTTTTATAAGGTTGAGAGGCCGCGCATCATTACGATGTGCGGCCTCTCTTTTTCGTGACAAACTGTCTCCGCGATCAATAATCTCCCTCAAGCGTTGTTTCCTAAGCATGCGTGCTTTTTCTCTTCGATTTTAGCATGACTTTCGTCGCGTGATTTCTAGCTTACGTTCGAGTGTTCGTAAAATTTATTTCGTTGTTTTCTTTTTTGTGCGATGTTTGTTTTATCTTTAAGCATCAATTATAATGAATTATGATAATCAAGACGTTACTTCTCCTAGTAATGGCCTTTCGATTATCTGCTCAACAGTTTTCTCCTGCACCCTTTTTAGGTGCTGGCGGTGCCAGTGTAGCGCAGGACGGAATCTTTGCATTGCAAGATAATCCCGCAGGTCTTACTTCACTAAAGCGACTAGCTGCAGGCAGCGCTTTTCAACAACATTTTGTCGGAACGGATATCGCCAGCCAAGCTTTTTATTTGGCGATTCCAGTTTTTTCTGGCTCTTGGTTAGGTTTCACGGTTACAAACTATGGCGTTTTTGAGTTGAGTAGCCTTATGCGATCTGGCGCATCTTTCGTGCGCTCTTTTGGTCATTTTTCTGCTTCTGTCGGCGTCAACTATCATCAGTTTGCTGTACATTCTTATCAAAGTGAGCGACAGTTTAGTGGCGACTTGGGCTTTCAGTTCCGCGGAATAGACCATCTAAGCTTAGGCCTCTTTTGGCGAAACATTGCGCAAGCAAAATTTTCCACGTTAGTGGATCAACGTATTGTCCAAGAGGTAGGAGTCGGTGCTTTAGCGCAGGTCACGAGTCAACTTGAGGCAGTAGTCGATGTGTGGCGCGAGCATCCCGAAACGTGGCGGTATCGTTCCGGTTTGATATATCGTTTCTCCGAGCAGTTTTGTCTACGAGGCGGCTTTGCTTCCTCCCCGTTCCAGTATACCGGCGGTGTAGGCTTTATGAAGGGTAAATGGGCATTTGATTTGGCATCGGCTTTCCATGTTACGCTTGGATCGTCGCCTCAATTAGCGTTGTCTTATGCGTTTTAGTCGTATACTTATCGGAATTTGGGCAAGCCTGTTGTGTACAACTGTCGCTATAGCACAGGTTGATCTTTCTACGGATTTGGAAGAGGCAATTGTCGAACAATTGTTGGAAGGGCTGGATCAATCGGTCGACATTAGCGAATTTACAGAGACACTACGACATTATCTGCGCTGCCCCATAGATCTTAATAAATCTGATGGAAAAGATTTTGCACATCTATTGTTTTTAAGCCCGGTGCAGATAGCTAGCATTTTAGGACATCGACTGAAAGCCGGAAATTTTCTCTCCGTACTGGAGTTGCAATCCGTAGAGGGACTGGATTTGACAACAGTAGAAAAGCTAATCCCGTTCGTCGTCGTTCATCCGTCAGGTCCGTTGCAAAGTGGCGGTTTACAGGAGGCTCTCAGTAAAGTCGATCAGGATTTGATTTTTCGATACGCTCGAATATTGCAACGACAGACAGGCTATGCAATTACTGATACGACACGTTCGCGTTACCTCGGGGATGCTAATAGGTATACAGTGCGGTATAGGTTACGTGTAGGCGATCATATTCGTGTAGCGATTAATATGGAAAAAGATGCCGGCGAGCCATTTTTTAAGGAACAACAGCGTTGGGGCTTTGATCATTACGGCGTAAGTCTTAACCTAAGGGGAAGTGGATTTTTAAAGGAGTTGATTGTTGGCGATTATGCCATGCAGGTAGGACAGGGATTGGTTTTATGGAATGGGCTAAGTTTTGGCAAAGGTCCTATGATCACAACTACGGCTCGAAGTGCTGTGGATCTACGTAGTTATACTTCCATGAATGAATATAATTTTCTGCGGGGCATTGCAGGTAAATTGCAATGGCATGCCCTGTCGTTCGTTCCCTTTGTATCTTGGCGTAAGCTTTCAGGCAATCGCGTCCAAACGGCGGATGGTATGGAGATTCATTCGTTGTCGGTATCTGGATTGCATCGTACGCCCAATGAACTACGTAACAGGCGCCAGATTGATCATCTGACGACGGGCATGAATGTATCCTATGAACGAGCACGGCTGCGGTTTGGCGCTCTAGCGTTGTACAGTCAGTATAACGGGACAATTATACCTTCGTCTGCAATACGCGATATCAATCGCTTTAGGGGACAATCAAGTTTTCATACCACGGCAAATTACCAAATGAGCTTTCGCAATGTCTATCTGTTTGGTGAGTTTGCTTATCAGGTTAATGGCACATGGGCCACGATAAATGGCCTGATTGCGAGTCTTACGCCAACGCTTTCTATATTTGCGAATTACCGCAATTATCAACCGGCCTATTATGCACCTTTCAGTCAAGCATTGGGCGAAGGAAGTACCGTCGCGAACGAACGAGCCGTGTATGCGGGTGTGACGTACCAGTTAGCTAGAAAGTTAACATGGGTCGCTTACGCAGATCTTGTTCGATTTCCATGGTTACGGTTTCGTACGGACGCACCCAGTATCGCCGTGGATCTCTTTTCTCAAGCAACCTACCAGTGGTATAAGAAAGGCGACATTGGCTTGCGTTATAGATATCGGATGCGGCAGGAGAACGCAAATACAGATGCAGCGGAGCGTTATTTGGCCGATGTAGGAAGGCATCAAATAAGGCTGAACTTTCAAACAAGCTATCAAAAGTTTGGGAAGTTCGATCCCGAAGTGAATTGGTTTCTTTCGATAAGGAGCAACGACGGGACATCGGTATGCTCTTTTACCAAGATCTATTTTGGACACGACCAAAAGGGCGATTACAGGCTAATGCAAGGGTGGCTTATTTTACAACAGATTCCTTCGATGCACGCTTGTATGCTTTTGAAAATGATGTGCTGTATGCCAATTCCTTTCCTTTATACAATGGGAAGGGATGGCGATCTTACTGTAACATGCGTTACAAGATAGGTCGGCATACTGACGTTTGGGCACGTTATAGCATTAGCCGCTATTTTGATGCGGAAACCGTAGGAACGGGGCTTGACCAAAGCAGTGGGCCTTATCGATCCGAAGTGAAAATCCAAATGCGTTACCAATGGTAGTAGCGCTAGCAGTCCAGGAAGTGCTACGGAGAACGCCTTATGCTCGCGTGTTTTTTTTGTTCTCATTGGGGATTTTATTGGGACTTTACATCGAGTTCTCGAATATAGCACTGTGTGCGATAAGCTCGTTTGCCATTATCGCTAGCATCGCTTTGCTCTTTTTACAGATTTTTCTAAAATCCCTCAGCAGTCGTTTGTCTTCTGTGTTCGTTTATCCATGTTTCGTTTTATTGGGACTTCTTTCATTGGCCTATCGACTTCCTGTTCATCAGTCGTCGCCTTTGGATGGACAGGCCACACAACTACTAATCGGTATAGTTGCCGACGAACCCGTCGTTCGGGAAAAGACAATAAGATTTCCCGTAGATATTATTCAAGGACAATTTGATAAAGATCGTTTCGCTGTTTCGGGCTCGGTCATGGTCAGTGTCGCACGCACAGAAGCTGGGAATCCTTTTAAGTATGGAGATAAAGTGGCTATGGTAAATAGATTTCAGCAGATACCAACTGCATATAATCCCCTTCAGTTCGACTATCGGCGCTATTGCGCCAATAGAAATATCTATCATCAGGCATTTCTTCAGCAAAGGGAGTGCCTGATCTTGGAACGTGAACAAGGGAACTGGGTCGTTGGCGAAGCACTCAAGTTGCGGCATAAATTGAAAACCAAGTTTGGGGAAGTTGTGCTTGATGAAGAATCATTAAGTGTGTGTGCTGCCCTGATCTTTGGGCATCGAAGTGATTTTAGTGGTGAGTTGTTACAAACTTTTTCTGAAACCGGCACCATCCATGTATTGAGCGTATCTGGAATGCATGTTAGCCTTGTTTTCTTTCTGCTTAACGTGTCGCTATCTGGATTGAAAAGATATAGATATGGTCGTTTTTTTAGGTGTGTATCCATGCTACTGGCGATATGGGCTTATGTCATCCTGACCGGGATGGCTCCATCCATATTACGGGCAGGGATGATGATTTCGTTTTTGCTAATTGCCGATGTGGCAAAGCGAAATTATGGCAATCTGAATGCATTGTTTGCTTCCGCATTTTTTCTGTTGCTTTTTGATCCTTTCTTACTATTTGACGTAGGTTTCCAGTTGTCCTATGCTGCTGTATTTGGACTGTTTACCTTGTATCCGCTGTTACGTTCACTAGTTCGTGTTCAATGGTTGCCCCTTCGGCTATGCTTGGAGCTTATTTGGGTCTCCATAGCTGCTCAACTGTTTACGGCACCATTTGCATTATACTATTTCCACCAGTTTCCGACGTACTTTTTACTGGGAAATCTGCTCATCGCTATTCCTTCTACCTTGCTCATGTACCTCGGTATATTGCTGGCGATTTCACCCTTTGTAACGTTAAACCTATTTTTAGGTAAATGTCTGACATTCCTGTGCTTTGCAATGCTGAAAGGTCTTCACTTGATTCAGGCTATGCCCATTTCTGTGATACATGGTATTCATTTACGTAAAGTCGATTTACTACTTTCGGTGGCTCTATTGTTTATGCTGTTGTGGGTTTGGTATGGCCTTAAGAAGTCCGCGCTATTTGTATTGCTTTCTTGTGCTTTTGTGCTGAGCGTTAGCAGAGCGATACAACGCTTGCAGTATCAAGATTTTCAAGGTATAAAAATGTACAATGTGCAACGCGAAATCGCTATTGCTGTCATTGACGCCGGACGCGTCGCCTTGATTTCTACCTTGGACAGCCTGGATCACCCAAGGATAAAACACGCACTCTGGACTGATTTATCCATCTACGCGGATAAATCGAATATAAGCTTTCACAAAATTGATGTATCTGCCGGCAAAGTAAGCTTAATAGAAACACCTTTCGGTCGGCTTGCATTGGTGCATCAATTTTATGAACCTTTGTTCTTGGAAGATACCTCTTGGATCTTAGTCCGCAATGCCAAAGTCACTGATAGTACCACATTTCGCGTAATTAATCCTCAAGAAGCTGTTATATTTGACGGGACGAATGATGCGGCGACGATTTCATCAATGATCCACACGGCCTCGTTCGCCCATTTGCAATATTATATTTTGAAGGATAATTTTGCCTATGTTTGGCAGAAGCTCGATTAGACACATGGAAAACAAAAGTTTAGCGCTGTTAAAGCAGTACTGGGGATATGAAGCATTCCGACCTTTGCAAAGCGAGATAATTGCTTGCGTGCTGCAGGGACGCGATACGCTGGCATTGCTACCAACTGGCGGTGGTAAATCAATTTGTTTTCAAGTGCCCGCACTCCAATTGGCGGGCATCTGTATAGTTATCAGTCCGCTTATTGCATTGATGAAAGACCAAGTTCAGAACTTGCGCAAAAAGGGGATAGACGCGGTGGCTATTTTTTCGGGTATGTCACCTCGAGAGGTAGATATTGCTTTGGACAATTGTATCTACGGGCGTATTAAGTTTCTGTATTTGTCCCCCGAGCGACTCTATAGTGATTTGGTGAAGGAGCGTATCCGTTACATGAAAGTGAGTCTTTTTGCCATCGATGAAGCCCATTGTATATCGCAATGGGGATATGATTTCCGTCCTCCTTATTTGCAACTTTCTGCGTTAAGGCAGCTCCATCCTACGGTGCCTTTTTTAGCACTCACCGCGACAGCCACCCCAGCTGTTGTACAAGACATACAGGATAAACTGACCTTTGTGGGTGGAGAAGTTTTTCAGATGAGTTTTCGTCGTGAAAATCTAGGATACATGGCCTTGGCAGAAGACGACAAGATGGGGCGCATGCTGCGCATGATTCATAAGCTGGGTGGTTCGGGTGTGATCTATGTCCGTAATAGACGCGAAACACAAGAGGTGGCGCAATATCTGATAAACCATGGTGTCTCAGCAGATTTCTATCACGCTGGCCTTGACGCGCAAACACGTTCGCTTAAACAGGATGGGTGGATGGATAATAAAGTACGCATTATTGTTGCTACGAATGCTTTTGGAATGGGCATCGATAAGCCCGATGTTCGTTTTGTGCTGCATTTAGATATCCCGGATTCGTTGGAAGCTTATTACCAAGAAGCCGGTAGGGCTGGTCGGGATGGGAAAAAAGCATTTCCGGTGTTGATGTACCAACAGGCCGACCGCGATAAACTTTGGGAAAACTTTGAAGCCAGCTATCCGCCCATTAGTTTTATTCAGCAAGTATACCATCATTTAGGTAATTATTTTCAGATTGCTTACGGTGCTGGAAGAGGTGCTTTCTTTGATTTCGATATCGTAGATTTTTGTAAACGATACCTGCTTGATATTTTACCAACCATGAGCGCGCTTAAATTTTTAGAACGAGATGGTTGGCTCAGTGTATCGGAAGCGGTATTTATTCCATCTCGATTTAAATTCGAAATTGATTACCAGGAGCTTTATAAATTTCAGGTACAGTCCGCAAAATATGACCCCCTGATAAAGCTTGTATTACGGACATACGGTGGCGTGTTTGAATACTATGTGCCTGTCAATGAATATGACTTCGCAAAAAAGCTGAAAACATCCTACAGCAATGTGGTAGAGATGTTTCAGGGTTTACAAAAAATGCAGTTGGCAAGCTACCTATCTAAAACGGATGCACCGCAACTGGAATTTTTACAGGCTAGGGTAGATTATAAAAACCTGTTTATTGATGCGGCCTTCATTCAAGAGCGAAGAGCGATAAAGGAAACCCAACTTAAAGCGATTTATGCCTACTTGGATACTACCGACTGCCGGAGCAAAGCCCTTCAACTATACTTTGGTGAACAAGATAATACGTATTGTGGCGTGTGCGACCTCTGCTTGATGCGTCTGCATAAAAAAGACCTCGAAGACAGTTTGCGACAGGAAATCAAGACCTTGCTGTTGGTGGAAAGTAAAACCATCAAGCAACTGGTTGATGAGTTATCTATTGGGAATGACGAATCGAAAGTGAAGGTTGTACGTGAACTGTTGGATGAGGAATCTATTCTCTTGAAAAATGGTCTATACAGTTGGAATACAGGTTTTTGAAAAGATTGTTCCGATAGGGTGGAGTAGTAGGGTATCATTATTTGACAAAACGATGAAAAAGTTCAAAAAGTAAAATTTTGATCAAGGTTAAAGTCTTGTTAATTTTGTGTTATCATTTAAATCCTCCCTGTTATGGCAAAAAAATTATATGTTTCGAACTCTACGGAGTCAACTCGGATGTTCAAAAATGATTTTTTAGAGTCTTTAACAAAAATCCACTATAGTATTCCATTGATTTTTTGGATTCCTGTTATTTGTTATTTAATCTATCGATCATTGGCTATCGGCGAGATGGAAGTCGAAGACGTTGTGCTGTACTTCTTCTTTGGGTTAGCCTTTTGGACATTGGCAGAGTATGTACTGCATCGTTGGGTGTTTCATTTTCATCCAAAATCTGCATGGGGGCAGCGCATCCACTTTATTTTCCATGGTGTGCACCACGATTATCCCAAAGATCGTTTACGGCTGGTGATGCCTCTTTCCGCTAGTATACCGATGGCTGCATTTATCTATTTTATTTTTAGTTTCTTCTTTGAAGAATTTACGTTGGCCTCTTTTTTCGCGGGCTTCCTGATTGGATACCTCATTTACGACGAATGCCATTATGCGATGCATCATGCCAATTTCAAATCGGGTATTTTCAAGAAAATTAAGGATCATCACATGTTGCATCATTACTCGGATCCCGAGCGCGGCTTCGGGGTGAGTTCATCCCTGTGGGACCTCATATTCAATTCAGGCTTTGGTAAGAAAAATGGAAAGAAACTTTAAGTGATCGCTTTCTAGATTGTTTAATTTTCTTCTGGACGTCTGGAACGTCCAGAAGAAAATGATGATTAACTAGCTTCTTCAAGCATAACTTTTTGTTCGCCTCTTCGTTACCAACGAATCAATGCAGATCCCCAGGTGAACCCTGCGCCGAAAGCAGCAAGGCAAACTAAGTCTCCATCCTTTATTTTGCCTTGTTCCCAAGCTTCGCACAACGCGATTGGAACGGAAGCAGCTGTTGTGTTACCGTATTTTTGTATGTTGTTAAACACTTGTTCGTCTTTCAGTCCCAACGTTTTTTGAACATATTGCGATATACGCAAGTTGGCTTGGTGCGGGACAAGCATATCGATATCACCAGCCTGAAGATTATTTTTAGCCAGGGCTTCATGGATCACCTCCGGAAATTTAACTACCGCTTTTTTGAAGACAGCTTGGCCATCCATGTAGGGAAAGGCGGTGCCATCTTCCAACATGTCGCTAGTCATCAACATGCCGCCCAGTTCTTGATCCGGCCAAGTAGGTTTATTTTCCAGCCATTTACCGCCTGAAGCCCCGGGATAGTACATCGCTAACTTTTCGGCCTCCTCACCATCGGCATGCAGGTGTGTGCTTAGTATACCTTTCCCTTCTTCTGTTGTGGGTTGTAGCACCACGGCGCCCGCACCATCTCCAAAAATGACCGACACTGCGCGTCCACGAGTGGAATAGTCGAGTGCAAAGGAATGTTTCTCCGATCCTACAACCAATATATTTTTATACATGCCCGTCTTGATGAACTGATCGGCTATAGATAGTGCATACACAAATCCAGAACACTGGTTGCGGATATCCAAAGCGCCAATTTCTTTCATGCCCATCTCTCGCTGCAACAAGACACCACAGCCTGGGAAGTAATAATCAGGAGATAGGGTCGCAAAAATGATAAAATCAATTTCTTCCGCACTTGTTCCCGCACGCTCAATAGCTACCTTCGCCGCTTCAACGCCCATTGTTGTCGTCGTTTCTTCAAGTCTGTCAGCATAGCGACGTTCCTTGATACCTGTGCGTTCCTGTATCCATTCATCACTTGTCTCCATAAATCGGGTGAGATCGTTGTTGCTGTATACGTTCTTGGGCACATAATAGCCGATGCCCGCTATTTTCGACTGAAACATAGTTTATATCCATTTGATTAGTTGGTAAAAGTACGTCATTTTTTAAAAAATAACTACTTTTGTATTATGAGTGTACAAACCGAACAAGAGACCTTTACGCTTGATGAAATCTTGGCAGCTGTTAAGACCTCCAACCGCCTGATCCTTTGGAACGATGAGATTAATACCTTTGACCACGTAATAGCCTGTCTGATTAAACATTTACAATATACCGAACCACAAGCCGAACAGATCGCTTGGAAAGTACACAATGAAGGTAAGTGTGCGGTGCTGGAAGGGTCATATACGGAGATGGAGGTTTACCGAAAAATTTTAAAATCGGAAGGACTTACAGTATCCGTAGAGTAAAACCACTAGCGTAATAATACAGTTACGATAGAACTATAGCAGCTTTTATTTTGTTTTTTTGTGAAAATGTTTGTTTTCACAATGATATCAACTAAAAACGTTAAAGTACTTTTATTCTTTATTTTTTCACCTTTTCTGCTCCTTGCCCAAAAAGGAAAAATAGAAGCCGTCGTCATCGATGCAGAAACCAATGAGCCCATTATCGGGGCAAGTGCATCCCTGTTGCGTCAGGTTGACAAGCAGTATGTGCTAGGTGCACAAAGCGATGTGCAGGGGAATCTTCGATTTGGCGAAGTTAATTTCGGAACCTATGCGCTGCGTATAACCTACGTAGGTAAACAAGATATCATTCGCGATAATATTCAGGTAAACAGTGTCGATCCGCTCAATTTAGGCAAGATTTTGTTGACCGGTGACGGCAAAGTGATTCAGGAGGTTGTCGTTGAGGGACGTGCGCCGGAGATGCGCCTAGGCATCGATCGGAAAGTATTTGATGTTTCACAAAGCTTAGTCAGTGTAGGTGGATCGGCAACAGATCTATTGCAGAATGTTCCCACCTTGCAGGTGGATATGGATGGAGCAGTCTCGCTGCGTGGATCCAGCAGTGTAAAGATTCTTATCGACGGACGCGAGTCTGCCTTGGCAGGAAGTGATGTGAATGCATTGTTGCAATCGCTGCCGGCGAATGCCATCGATAAAGTAGAAATTATTACGAACCCTTCTTCAAAATATGATGCAGAGGGTCAATCCGGCATCATTAACATCGTACTGAAAAAGAACATCAGCACCGGACTTAATGGTACGGCCACGGCTTCTGCGGGATCATACAATAACTACATGGCTGGCGTGACGCTTAATTTCCGAGATAAGAAGTTCAACTATTATGGTAACTACAACTTTAATAGACGGAATATGGTTGGGTCTGGCGCAAGAAACAATTTGTATCTTAACAACGACAGTCGGATAGATAATACTGAGGAAACATCTCGACGTGGGATCAACAATACGGTGAAGTTGGGTGCGGATTACTTTTTGAATGATAAAACGACCATCGGCTTGTCTACCAACCTAAGCGTCCGCGATAACGATCGCGATGCCGATTTGATCTATCGCTACCTTAACCATCCCTCGCTATCAGGCACGAGCACGCGTCTGTCGCGACAAACCGAAAGTGATCTAGGCTACGAATTCAATTTAGACGTTATCCGTAAATTTGATCGAGAGGGTGCAGAACTTGTTGCTAATTTTAACTATGGTAGGGATACTGAAGATGGTGTAAACAGCTTCACGCAGACCTACAGCTCGGGTTCACCTACCGATGGAAGGATTAATGAAACCAGCGAGGATGGTAAGATGATGAACATTCAGCTGGATTATGTGCTACCTTTCAATGAGGATAGTAAGTTCGAAGCAGGTTACCGAAGCCTAATCCGTAAGTCATTCGATACGCAGTTTTCAGATACCCTGAACACGCTTAATAATCAATATTTTCCTGATTACTCGATCAGTAACGATTTTGATATGACCAATGCCGTGCACGCTTTGTATGTGAATTATCAAAATAAATTGTCCAAAAAGATTGGCTATCAGGTAGGCCTTCGTGCAGAGCAGGTGGATCTGACTACGCGCTATTTCGCGAAGGATCCCGACCTTTCTGCGGCAGAGCAGGTTGTCGATGGAGGGCAGAACTATTTCCGTCTGTATCCAACGGTGTTTTTAACTTATGATGTCAACGATAAAGGAGATAAGGTGCAGCTCAGCTACTCACGTCGCGTGCAACGTCCACGTGGATGGCAGGTGAATCCATTTCCAGATGTATCCGATGAGATGAACAGACGCCAAGGTAATCCAAATCTATTGCCAGAGGATATTCATTCTTTCGAGGCTAGCTTTGCCAAGACATACAGCAAGTGGAATTTCATTTCTACAGCCTACTATCGACGTATGAATGACGTGATGCAGCCCTACATTTATTTGGTGGATGAAAACAGCGTGACCTTTAGCCGTTGGGAGAATTTAACAAGTTCCAATGTCGCTGGTATCGAGTTGATCACCAAGGTTAATATCACCAACTGGTGGGATGCAACATGGAACGGAAACCTGTTCTATAATAAGTTTGAAGGCAATGCGGATTTCGATATACAAGAACAAGAGGGCGTTAACTGGAATGCCAACTTGAACTCGAACGTGAAATTGCCTAAAAATTGGGCTTTTCAGCTTCGTGGTGACTATTTCGCTCCACGGGTGATGGCACAAGGAAAAACAAAGTACATGACGGGCGTCGATGTCGCCGTAAAGAAGGAGTTTATGAATAAACGTGCCAATCTTTCGCTCAATGTTCGCGATCTATTTAATACCCGTCGATTCGGTGCGCAGACCGTCACACCACAGATTGTTACCGATTTTGAACACCGTTGGATGAAGCGGATGGTTACCCTTTCGTTTTCCTATCGTTTTGGCTTGCAAGATCTGACGAAGAAACGTGAGCAAAAGGAAAATGGAGAGTCGGGTGATGATATGGGCGGAGGTTTTTAAGGAGATTTTTATTACCTTTAATCAGCAACTAAACTTATGCATTTTAATATGAAGAGAAATTTTATGTATGTGATAGGAGCGGCCATGCTTGTAACAAGTATGTCTTGCAATGCACAGCAGGCAAAAAAAGCTGCGTCGAACGTCCCTCAGTATGAGATTCTAAACCTACCGAAGGTGGATCTGAAAAGTTTTAAAAAGGACGCGAATGGCGCGTATATTATCTTTGATGGAACATCCCTGAATGGCTGGCGAGGATATAATAAGGAGAAGGTTCCCGCGAAATGGTCTATTGAAGATGGTATGTTGAAATTCTCCAAGAACCCGGCTGGAGTGACGAATCCTGATGGTGGCGATTTGATTTTCGCACATGATTTTAAGAATTTCGAGCTGGAGTTTGAATGGAAAATTTCAAATTCCGGAAATTCCGGTGTATTCGTTTTAGCGAAAGAAGTTAAGGATCAACCGATTTATATTTCTAGCCCAGAATACCAATTGTTGGATAATGATAACCATCCCGATGCTAAAATGGGGGTTGATGGAAACAGAAAATCAGGTTCTCTGTATGACATGATTCCCGCAAAACCGCAAAATGGTAATCCAGCAGGACAATGGAATAAGGCTAAGATTGTGGTCAA
Source organism: Sphingobacterium bambusae (assembly GCF_033955345.1). Taxonomy (NCBI): domain Bacteria; kingdom Pseudomonadati; phylum Bacteroidota; class Sphingobacteriia; order Sphingobacteriales; family Sphingobacteriaceae; genus Sphingobacterium; species Sphingobacterium bambusae. The sequence goes on along the minus strand of NZ_CP138332.1, from coordinate 1,649,012 downwards.
TAAAGGCAAAGTTACCCATTATCAAAATGATGTAAAGGTAGTCGAGTATAGCCTATGGACAAGCGATTGGACAACCTTGTTACAGGCCAGTAAGTTTAGCGAAGCGAAGTGGCCATTGGCGTTTGAATTGTTGAACAATGTTGGTGGCAAGACCAAGTCTGGCGTCATCGGATTTCAAGACCATGGCGATGATGTTTGGTTGAAGAACATTAAAGTGAAGGTTCTTTAAAATAGTTAAACGAAGTAAGAAATTAGTTTGAGGTCGAGAGAAATTTCGACCTTTTTTTATGTGCCTGTGACCCGTCTACTCTCCCTCAAATTGAATCTTCAGAAATTTTAAAACTCCTTTTACGTTGACAACCTTTTAAATGTCATTGTATAAAGGGTAACGGTTGCTGGGGAAATTTTATAATTTGGTTTAACGTTTGCAGGTTTACTTTAGTGGTTTTTTGTTGATTAAATTGTTTCTTACGATTGTTTGTATGGTGTTTTGATTAAGAATTGAATGTTATTTTTTTAAATATCATTAATTCATGTAATAATTTAATAGTGAGTTTCGTTATGTATTAATATTCGGTTAATTTTTCGCTTTATTGCGACAGGTGTAACTTTTGGTTAGAGTAATCTCTTTCAAATGTTATATAGATCAATTTAAGGTAGCAGCAGCGATAATTTCTGAAAAGAATGGCTTACTCTTTTAAACTTAATACATATGAGATTATCAAATTTTCAACTACTGCTCACGGTGACCATCGGTTTGTTTTCATTGGTCTCTTGTCAAAAACAAACAGAAAAAGATGAATCGATTTTAGCTTTGTCAACGAAGGCTCAAGCTTCTGTGTCGAATATTGGCGAAATCAAACTTCAAGAAGGCGTCCTTTTCTACCCGTCAAACGGCGAGTCAAATATTAATCCAAGCACCGTAGCCTTGGAAGTAGGTAATTACGATCAGCTTGTTTATGCGACAAGGTTAACGGAAGTGCAGCAACAAGGATTAGGTGCTACACTTGCGTTGCACCTAAACGTGTATGCAGGCACGGCTCAGACAGAGCCTTTCGGATATCTTTATTATTTTAAAACAGCGAAAGGAACTGCTACCCCGTCTGCCGAGAACGATCCAACGCTTACGGCTGCATATCGCGCGGGAAGAGTAGAGATGGCTCGTTATGTTCTTCCGTACTTATCGACACAATGGAACCAAAGTGGGCTTGTCAATATTACGACTAGCTCTCCGGTAGTACCTTATGAATTTGATATTAGTGCTTTCGCTTCGGCATTAAAAGATCAGGACTCTACAATATGGATAGCATCTAGCCAAGGTCAGCCCGGAAACAATTCCTACACCTATAAGACCGATCTAACTTTGGTGAGTTCAGGTAATACTGATTTAAACTCATGGCCGAAAGATAATTATACTTTGCCGATCGTTGGGTTCCTTAACATGGGCGGTACATTGACACAGACTAAATCCCTGACCCAATCGTTTACTGTTCCTGACGATATTGCAGATGTGAAATTTAGAGTGCTCTATACAGGGCCAGAAGGGTTTTACACGACGAACGTTTTAACACTTGACGGTCAGCAAATAGATTCGTATAGCACGAGGATGGTCTGTGTGCCGGAACAAAGGTATCAAGAACGAAATCCATCTGTTGCTAATGGAAGTGTACAGCCTGGTCTCTGGAACTATCCCACAAGAAATTATTGCCAAAGTGACACGGTGCCACCTCGTACAGCTTTCATGGCAAATATGTTGACACAAGGAACACATCAGCTACGGCTCGACATGACTCAGCATGTTGCCGGTATAGCTAACTATGGAGGGGCTATTGTTGTTTCCATTAGTTTGGTAGGTACACTTGCTAGAAATGAAACGCAATAATTTGGTGTTAGTAAATATAAAAAGCTTTCGATTATCTTTATAAATCGATTCTAAGAAGTTTTGAAAGCGGCTATTCTTTTTCGACTAAAAACATGCTTGCAGCTCTTTAAGATCGATAATCATATGTTTTATGTCTGTAGGTTGCTCTGCACCTACAGCGTTAAAGTATATGGCATCAATACCCACGTTTTGGGCACCACGTATGTCGGCATCCACATTATCTCCTATCATAACAGATGTATCGACCGAAGCGGCGCCATTTTCTAGTGCATAGTGGAATATGGCCGGATCAGGCTTGTTAACACCTACATTTTCTGAAATTACGATCGTTTGGAAGTAGGGCGATAATTTGCTGTTTTCGAGCTTCATTTCGCAAGCTTCCTTAAATCCATTTGATATAAGGTGTAACCTGTACTTGGAAGAGAGATAAGCTAAGGTTTCATGCGCATGCGGAAAAAGGTTCGTCTTTGTGGGACAGATAGCTAAGTACTCCTCCTCAAATGTCCAAGGAAACAATGTGGGTGACAGTCCCAATTGTGAAAAGGTATCTTCGAAGCGAGCCTTTCGCAAGGTGACTTTGTCTATCTTACCGTGGTGATAGAGATCCCATAGCCGATGGTTGTTGGCCGTATATGTTTCAATAAAGGAATCGGAGCTATCTACGCCAGTTAGTGCAGCGAATTTATACTTGAAATACAGGTCGTGTAATGTCTCGCGAGCATTTCTGTCGAAATCCCAGATGGTGTGGTCAAGGTCAAAGAAAATATCTTTTTTATCAAAAAACATGTACAAATATAGGAAAGGATTTTTCTTATTAGTGTCAAAAAAAGGCTAGCATTTCCATAGCCTGCAGCAAATGGTTACTTTTGTGCATATTGATTATACGCATATGAAGAGAGCCCTTGTTTTGTTTTATTTTCTGGTGTTTTATGCCGTTATGCAGTTGGGATGGTGGGGCTATCTGTTGGTGAGCTACGAGCCCGAACGCAGAGGCATGATTATCGGCGAGGGTATTTTCTTTTTGCTTATCTTTATTTGGGGAGCGATGCGGTTGAAAAAACTCTTTAGCCGCGAGCATAAGCAGCAGCAGCAGCAGCAGAATTTCCTGCTCTCGGTGACTCACGAGTTGAAGTCTCCGCTGGCATCGGTGAAATTGTATATACAGACGATTTTAAAAAGGGACTTGGAACGCGAACAACAAAAGATGTTTTTGACAAACTCCTTAAAGGATATTGAACGGCTCGACGATCTGGTCGAGAACGTCCTGTTGACTACCAAGTTGGAAAGTCGGAGTTTCAATTTACCGAAAGAGGATTTCAATTTTACAGAGGTGGTAAATATCGTGGTGGATAGGTTACAAAAGAACGCCTGCAGTTCGCAAGTAATCAAGCCCGATCTGCAGGAAGATATCGTAATTCATGCCGATAAATTTGCCATCACTAATGTGGTCAATAATCTTATCGAGAACGCGATCAAGTATTCGCCACCCTGTGCCAGCGTGATGGTGCAGCTGAAAAAGAATGAGCTCGGGAAATTGCAATTTTCGGTGGCCGATCATGGACAGGGTATTCCCGATGAAGAAAAAAAGAATATATTTAACAAGTTTTACCGCGTAGGGAACGAGTCTACACGTAAAACCAAAGGCACAGGTTTAGGGTTGTATATTGTGAAGACCGTATTGCAAAAACATAATGCCTCAATAAAAGTAAAGGATAACACTCCATCAGGGAGTATTTTTGAAGTAACATTTGACAACTATGCAAGCTAAACAGCGTATACTTTTGGTGGAAGATGAAGAGCATCTTTTGGAAGCAATCAAACTAAATCTGGAGTTAGAGGGCTATCGCGTGACCACCGCCACAGATGGTAAAAAGGCGTTGAAAATATTTAAGGAAGAGCGTTTTAACCTGATTGTGTTGGACGTGATGATTCCTGAGATTGATGGGTTTCAGGTAGCTGAGACTATTCGCCTTCAGAACACGGAGGTGCCTATTATGTTTTTGACAGCGAAGAACAGTAGCGAGGATCGCATTACCGGACTGAAAAAAGGTGCTGATGACTATCTCGTCAAACCATTCAATTTGGAAGAGCTGATCCTGCGCGTTGGAAATCTTATTCGTCGCGGCTTAAAGGCGGATGATTTGAAAGAATTCAACTCTTATACCATCGGCGATAAAACCATTTATTTCAATTCGTATGAGTTGCATCATGCTGATGGTAGCATCACATCGCTCACAAAAAAAGAAACCATGTTGCTGAAGCTACTCATCGAGCGTAAGAACGAGGCCGTTTCACGGGAGCAAATTTTGGAAACCGTTTGGAATTACGATGTGTATCCTTCGACGCGAACCATCGATAATTTTATCCTTACTTTCCGTAAATATTTCGAACCCGATCAGAAACATCCGGTTTTCTTCCATTCTATTCGTGGGGTAGGTTATAAATTTACGGACACACCAACCGTTTAATATTGATGAACACACGATCCAGAATGATTGTCATCGCTGTAGCGGTGGCATTTCTTCTTTATGCGCTGTACAGCCAGCACTACAATATTGCGGTTTATATCCTTGGTGGTGTCGGCTATGTTGTATGGAGCCATTTTCGGGAAGGAACGGTTTTTTTGGCAACGCAATCTTTTCATAAACAAGATTATGAAAAGACAGAGCGCTTACTTAACGAGATTAAAAACCCTGATCGCCTGCGTAAGGGAAGACGCAATTATTACGAATTTATGATGGGCAATATTCGGCTAAAGCAGGATCAGGTAGACGAGGCGGAATACCATTTTCAACTTGCCTCGCGCTTACCCTGGAAGCGGGATACCGAAAAAGGCTTTGTATTGATCAATTTGGCCAATATAAACTTGCGGAAAAAGAACTATGATAGGGTGCCGGTATACATCGATCTAGCGAAAAAGCTTAGGTTGACCGAACGGCAGCAAGGGATTATCCAGAAAATAGAAGTAGAACTAAATAAACATAGCTAAGTGAATCAAACTTTACAGAACGACCTATTGATCAAAGCGGCCTTGTCGCAGTTTACGGAACGTCCACCGGTATGGATGATGCGGCAGGCGGGCCGATTTATGCCTCAATATTGGGAGATAAAAAATAAGTACAGCTTTTTGGAGATGTGCAAAACGCCTGAAATTGCAGCAGATGTAACCATGCTTCCCGTGGATTTATTGGGTATTGACGCCGCCATACTGTTTTCCGATATATTGGTTACTGCAGAAGCAATGGGAGGCGACCTCTCGTTTGAGCAGGGCGTAGGTCCACTGTTCAGTAATCCCGTACGCTCAAAGGCCGATGCGGAAAATCTAAACGTAGACTGTTTGGATAAGCTACAATATGTAGCGGACGCCATCAAGGTGATTCAACAACGCTTAAACGGAAGTATACCGCTGATCGGTTTTGCCGGGGCACCTTTTACGATACTGAGCTATTTGGTGGAGGGAGGGTCATCCAAAGATTTTAAGCGTACGAAGCTGCTGTTGAACAACGATCCGCAGCTCGCACACTATATTCTGCAAAAGATTGCTGATGTAACCATCCAATATCTGAATATGCAGATCGATGCTGGTGTTAATGCGGTGCAGCTTTTTGATAGCTGGGCGTTGGCACTGTCGTGGAATGATTACCGTGATTTTTCACACTATTACAATAAATACATCTTGGCGAATATAAAGCGCTCGGTTCCCGTTATTTCCTTCTGTAAAGGATCTTCCGTTTTTGCTCCAATGATGGCCGAGGCCAATCCAGATGTTATTTCTGTCGATTGGAATGCCGATTTAAAGAATATTAAACAAGCTTTGCCACAAGGAATTGCTGTACAGGGAAATTTAGATCCTTTTGTTCTATACGCCGATAAAGCAGTAATCAAGGAAAAAATCCATCAATTGTTTGAACGAATGCGTGGTGAGAACGGTTTTATATTTAATCTTGGTCATGGTATCATGCCCGATATCCCGTTTGACAATGTGAAGTATGCCATTGACGTTGTAAAGGAATTTAGGTATTAAGAAGGGAAGGGGCGGTTAGATGTCCCTTCTATATAGTTTTTTCGACATGTTGTATTTGTACGCGAAATCGTTGCACATCATCTTCATGGTATGTTGGATGGCCGGCTTGTTTTATATGCCACGGCTGTTCATTTACCATACGGAGGCTAAACAAAAGCCTATGGCGGAGTATAAGGTGTTGCACGAGCAGTTTGTTCTGATGGAGCGGCGTCTGTGGTGGGTAATTACTACCCCAGCTATGTATATCATGCTCACATCTGCCATCACTATGCTTTATCTGTCGCCCGGCTTCCTTAGTCAGGGTTGGATGCATGTCAAGCTAGCATTTGTTGCGCTATTGCTATTTTACCACTTTAAATCGCAGCACATCATGAAGCAACTGGCTGAAGAGCGCTGCACTTGGAAGTCATCTCACTTACGTCTGTGGAATGAACTATCCACCGTGGTACTTTTTGCGATCGTGTTCTTGGTGATCTTTCGTTCGGCAGTGGATTGGTTGTATGGTGTTTTAGGGCTTGTCGGGCTTTCGGTGTTATTGATGATTTTGATTAAATTGTATAAGAAATATAGAAAATCGAAAGGTGAAAAAATAGATTAAAACGATTGAATTATGAGAAATATCAGTTTACTTTTTATCGCAGTGCTAAGCCTATCATCGTTGCTTACTAAAGCGCAAGATCATGCTTGGGCTTTTGGGTTTTATGGTGATGTGCAATTGGAATCTCCTTCCTATAATGGCGCCTTTGGTATTCAGGGGAAATATGATTTTGGAACGTACTCCGCTGTGCAAGGACAAGTTTACGGGCGTAATGGTTTTGTGGCAGCCGGTGCCGATTACCTCTTTTCGTTCTTGGATAAGGAAAAAAGCAATTTCAATGTCTTTCTTGGAGCGGGCTTAAGTCAAGATTTCTATCGCTTTAATGAAATTGATGGTGAGGTGGTGACACCAGAGGCGCGACGAAACTTTACTGTTTCCAATGCGCAGTTGGGGTTGAGTTATTATTTTCCAGATGCAAATATTTCCGTTTACGGAGGTTATAAAGTGAAGTATCATTTCGATTGGGAAGAATTTGAGCCCAATTTTGTGATGTTTGGTTTACGCTACCACCTCTGGTAGATGGTAGCATAATATATCTGTTATGGGCTAGGTACCATAACAGATATATTTTGTGGTCAGATATTCTTCTAAACCTTGTTTCGCGCCTTCGCGGCCCAGTCCTGATTGCTTTATTCCCCCAAATGGCGCAGAGGCGTTAGATACCATTCCTGTATTTATGCCAACCATCCCTGATTCAATCTTTTCTGCAACCCGTTGACACCGATATACATTCGACGAGTAGAAGTAAGCGGCTAAACCGAAGGGAGTATCGTTCGCTAGCGTGACGGCTTGTTCTTCGGTCTTAAACGAGAACAGCGCACAGACGGGACCGAAAGTTTCCTCCTTAGCGATAAGCGAATCGTAGGAGACGTTGGTTAGCACAGTGGGTTCAAAAAACAAGTCTTTTATGTTGTTTCCTCCGCAGGAAACGATGGCACCTTTCCCGATCGCGTCCGAAAGGTGTTCTTGCACCTTCTCTAAGCCAGCTCGGTTGATAAGTGGTCCTATTTGTATATTCTTCTTCATACCATCGCCTATACGTAGCTTCTTGACTTCATGTGTTAAGCGTTCTGCAAAACGTGCGTAGACGCCTTCTTGAATGTAGAAACGGTTGACGGCCACGCAAGTTTGGCCAGCATTTCTGAATTTGCCCGCAATAGCGCCTTGAACAGCTTTCTCTATATCTGCATCGTCGAACACAATGAAAGGGGCATTGCCGCCAAGTTCCATGGACAAACGCTTTACCGTTCCGGCGGCTTGCGCCATCAAGGTGCTGCCTACTGCGGTGGATCCGGTAAATGTTATCTTACGAACTGTTGGATTGCTCGCCAACTCTTTTCCTATGCCGCGGCTATCAGTGGAGGTGATCACCTGCAGGACACCTTTGGGTAGGCCTGCAAGTTCGGCGATTTTGGCTAGCGCTAAAGCCGAAAATGGTGTTTGGGAAGCTGGTTTTACAATGATAGTGCAGCCGGCGACCAATGCTGGAGCTACTTTGCGCGTAATCATGGCTAACGGGAAGTTCCACGGCGTGATGGCTGCTACAACACCCACGGACTGTTTTATTGTGCTCAACCGCATATCACCTTTCAAGGAGGGGATGGTTTCTCCGTAGGCACGTTTGCCTTCTTCGGAAAACCATTCCATAAAGGCGTTGGCATAATCCACTTCTGCTAAAGATTCTGTTAAGGGCTTTCCACATTCCTTAGTCATGATTTCAGCCAGTTCATCTTTGTGCTCGTTAATCAAATCAAAAATGCCTCTGACTACTTTGCAGCGCTCACCAATAGATGTTTCTTTCCAAAACTGCCATGTTTGTTCTGCCGCATCGATGGCTTTCTTGCAATCCGCAACCGTTAGATCCGGTACAGAACCGATCGTCTTACCGTTGGCCGGATTGACAACTGGAAACTTTTTTTTACCCGATACAAATTTGCCATTTATATAGGCCTTCTCTGTAAAAAACGATGTTTTCATGTGCTTAGTTTAATGTGTTAACAGGAGAAATGTTCCAAAAGTTTCCGTAAATCGTAGGACTGAGTAAATCTTTGTTCTCAGATACTTATTGATGTCAGTCTTCGATAGATCTCGCTAGCTTTAGTTACATACAGGTGGTTTAACCTTAAAGGACCAACATTCTCATCATGGATAGATGCAAACTCGTTACCAATGATGGTAATAATTTCTTTTGATCATGATGGGAAAGTGTTTCGGAGTGCTGACCAATTTTCCTGAAACCTCGTATGATTTATTTCTCGACTAAGATGCGAATAATAGGTGGGAAATGTCAAAAGTTTTAGCGATGGTAAACGAAAGATCTCTTTAATTTCTCGATTTTGACGCTAGGTTTGCGGCAAAGGAGGGTGTTGTCTAATCTCATTTAAAAACAAAAACCGACAAATTTTGCTTTTTTTGAGTCGGCTGTGACCATATCCGCATCAGCGGATCTCGCTACATTTGTGAGAAAGATGGGAGGACTTATCCCATTTCCTATCATGGTAGTAAGGAAATTGGAGAGGGGCTTCGTGAAAAAAAAATCGGATTATGTTCAAAAGTTTTGGGCTTGAAGAAAAATAATCGACTATTTGTTTCAAGGAAGAAATGGATTACGTAAATCGACTTTTTCCGCATCTTCAAGAATATAGGTTGCCGCCGCATTTAGCAAACCCAAAACATTCGATTTTGGGAGCGCACGGAAAGCAGACTGAACCTCATTGGAGAGATTTTATTCGAACAACTATATTCGTCTGTATGTTTATAATCCACTCTTTGGATTTTTGGGGGTGCAAAGCTACAAGATCACGGCTAGTAAAACTAGGATAATCGAGCCAAAATGCTACAAACCTCAAAAAATATGCTTGGCTCATTTTTCCTACTTTTTAGCTTAAAACATGCGTTTAAATAGGTTTGAAGGCCGATAAATGGCTGCCTTGTTCGTTTGAAAAAACTGTAGCACTTTTTACAGAAATGCTAGCATTTCTGTAAAAAGTGCTAGCTGTTTTGACAAAAGTGCTAGGTGTTTTAACAAAAGTTCTAGCTGTTTTCATAGAAGTGCTAGATGTTTTAATAAAAGTGCTAGGTGTTCTGAGAATAATGCTAGCATGTTCAAAGGAAATGCTAGACTTTCTGGAAGACATGCTAGGTGTTACGACCTACATGCTAGCATTTAGCAAAATTAAGCTAGCACTTGCGAAGAAACAGCTAGAGTTTAGAAAAGAAGTTCTAGGTGTTTTGTTCAACGTCCTAGCATGTTTGACAGAACAGATAGCTGTTACAGTTTATTTGCTAGGTATTTGCGCGCAATCGTAGGCAGCTCAAGAGAGAAAGCTATCATCTTTAACCAATAAATAGGCGCATTTATACGATAGTATATATGCTGCGACGTATGCCGTGTATCTCTTTCTTGGCCAGAAGGGTGGCAAACAGCTGCAAGATCACTAAAGGATCCATTACTGCTGGTCAAGAACCCTTTATCGCCCCCAAGAATTCGGTATGATGCCAAAGATTCTGCTTGATCCGATATGAATCCTGCGCTCTAACTATGTATCTCAACCCTTTTAAAAAAGAAAAGCAGACACTTTGGTGTCTGCTTTTTGTAGCGGGGAGCAGGATCGAACTGCCGACCTCAGGGTTATGAATCCTGCGCTCTAACCATCTGAGCTACCCCGCCGTTTTCGTGATGCAAATATAGCAAATACTCGCTACATGCAAAGAAAAAAAATCAATTCGAAGGCGATTTGCGTAGGGCGTGTTGCAATATGCTCATTATGAATTGGATAATTTGGTGCGGCTTTAGAAGCCAAAATTAATTAGAGCTTCTATTTTGATTACCGAAATAAAATTGTATAATTACAAAACGTCAACAATGGTTTTTTAATTATTAACCAAAACAAGCTGTATGGAACAAAAAGTGGAAATTCATTTAGAATATATAATAAATTCATCCCCTCGGATTTTATTTCCTTACATTCAGGAGCCGAATGCTTTGTCCCAGTGGTTTGCCGATGATGTAAATTACAAAGATGGTGTATACGAATTTATCTGGGATGATGAGGTAAATAGGGCGAGGCTAGTTACTAGTAAAGAGAATAAGGCCGTTCGCTTTAAATGGATTGACGACGAGCCATATTATTTTGAAATCGAAATTATTCAAGATGAGCTTACCAACGATGTTGCCTTATCCATTACCGATTATGTGAAACAAGATAATCTGGAAGATCGAAAAAAAATATGGGCTAACTCCATTGGCTATCTACAGAGTGTTATCGGAGCATAAAAAAATATAGTATCTTTGTGTCGGAGGTTGCGAAGGGAAATTCAGCATCGATATGAAGAAGATACACATTCTTATTCTACAAGCATTTATTAGGCCGTTCATGGTATGTTTCTGTATCGTGATGTTCGTCCTTTTGATGCTTTTTTTGTTTAAGTATATCGATGATCTGATCGGTAAAGGGTTTGAGTGGTACGTGCTGATGGAACTTATCGGTTATCAGTGTGCCGTCCAGCTGTCGATGGCTTTGCCGTTGTCCATGCTTCTTTCTTCCATCATGACCTTCGGGAATTTGGGAGAGAGCTATGAGCTGGTAGCGATAAAGGCTGCAGGATTCTCCTTGCGAAAGGCGATGACACCACTTATCTTCTTCGTTACGCTTTTTGCGGCGGGATCTTTTCTGTTTTCCGACTATATCCTTCCTGTAGTGAACCTTAAGATGGGATCGCTGCTTTGGGATGTGCGCAATAAGAAAGCCGATTTTTTAATTAAGTCCGGTATATTTAATAGTACGATTCCAGGTTATTCTATTCGTGCGAAAAGCAAGAATGAGAATGGAACAATCTTGTATAACCTGATGATTTATGATCACCGATCTGGCAATGCCACGAATAATGTGCTGTTGGCCAAGGAGGGATTTATGCAGAATTCCGCAGATAATAATTACATGATTCTGCGCTTGAAGGACGGGGTGCGTTATGAGGAGTCTAGAGCAAAAAATGCTAAACGCTACGATCCACGTCAGCAATTTACCAGATTTCGATTTAAAGAGACTGAGCAGAAATTTGATATGGAAGCTTTTCAAATGAAGCGAACAGATGAGAGTTTTTTTAAAACGCACCATTCCATGTTGAATCTAAAACAGCTGAAAATGTACACAGATTCCAACCGTCTGCAGCTGGATAGTATCCGTCGAAACATCTATTTGGAAGCTAAAAATTATGTCACCTACCTTTCTCCCTATTATCATGAGAAGCAGGTAGCTCAGATTAAGGTTAAAAAATTCAACGATTTCTTGACAGATTATGTTCCGAAAGATCAGCGACGAATGCTGATCAGCAACGCTTTGGGACAGGTACAGCAGATGAACAATGTGTTCGAGATGAAAGAGCCGGATTATAAGTCATACGTAGAAAAAGATATTCGTTATAATATTGAATTTCATCGAAAGTTTACCTTGGCTGTCTCCTGTTTATTACTTTTCGCTATTGGGGCACCTCTCGGAGCTATCATTCGTAAAGGCGGACTAGGACTGCCAGTGGTGGTCGCAATTATTTTCTTTTTGATTTACCATATTATTTCCACGATGTCCGAAAAAGCAGCAAAAGATGGTAGTTTAGACCCGATTTTCGGCATGTGGATGGCAATAATTGTGCTCAGCCCATTGGCTATGTTTTTGACGTACAAGTCGACTACCGACTCCTCGCTTTTTGATATTGAACAATATAAGCTGAAGTTGGAGGCTGCGTGGAAATGGATCACATCGAAGTTTGGGAAGCGGTTGTCGCGCTAACCAACAGATTTTGACAAGGGTATTATAGAAAACACATGAAAGAACCCTACCTTTGTAGACGAAAGACTAACACAACATGGAAATTAAATTAAATACGATCGAGGAAGCTATTGAGGATATCAAGGCTGGGAAAGTCATCATCGTTGTTGATGACGAGGATCGTGAAAATGAAGGCGACTTTGTGACTGCGGCTCGCAATGCGACTCCAGAGGTTATCAACTTCATGGCTACACATGGTCGTGGATTGGTGTGTGCGCCACTCACACAGGAGCGCTGTATGGAGCTGAACCTTGACCTAATGGTGGGGCAAAATACCGCGGTCTATGAGACCAATTTTACGGTTTCGGTTGATCTTCAGGGCTACGGTTGTACCACGGGAATTTCGGCTTCGGATCGCTCTAAGACCATTAAGGCGTTGATCGATCCTAACATCAAACCGGAAGAGTTAGGAAGACCTGGGCATATTTTTCCGCTTATCGCCAAAGACGGTGGGGTGTTACGTCGTACAGGACATACAGAAGCATCTGTTGATTTGGCACGTTTAGCTGGATTTGAGCCGGCGGGTGTGTTAGTCGAAATTTTAAAAGACGACGGAGAAATGGCGCGTCTTCCGGATCTCATAGAAGTAGCAAAACGTTTTGATCTGAAGATCGTCAGTATTAAAGATTTGATTGAATATCGCTTAAAACACGACTCGCTCATTCAGGAAGAGGAAACGGTCAATATGCCGACTCAATGGGGCGATTTTAAGTTGAAAGCATTTACACAGAAAAATACAGGAGAACAACATCTAGCCCTATATAAAGGAGAATGGAGCGAGGATGAACCTATTTTAGTACGTGTGCATAGTTCCTGCATAACCGGCGATATATTCGGTTCTTGCCGTTGTGATTGCGGACCTCAGTTGCATAAATCTATGCAGATGATTCAGGAAGAAGGAAAAGGTGTGGTAGTTTACATGAACCAAGAGGGACGTGGTATCGGATTGATAAATAAATTGCATGCCTATAAGTTGCAGGAGCAAGGGGTCGATACCGTGGATGCCAATCTACAGCTAGGCTTCAAGGCGGATTTGCGCGATTATGGTGTTGGAGCACAGATTCTACGTTATATCGGTGTATCCAAGATGCGTTTGATGTCCAACAACCCAACGAAGCGGGCTGGATTGGTGGGCTATGGTTTGGAAGTCGTAGAAAATGTACCGATCGAAATCGAGGCCAACCCATTCAATGAATCGTACTTACGGACGAAAAGAGACCGTATGGGACATTCTATAATGAAAGACAATTAAGATTACTGTTTTACAGGAAACAGCTCTTGGCTATCTGCTAAGAGCTGTTTTTTTTTGCTGGAAAAAAGAATAGATAGGATTACCTACTTGGCAATCAGTATTTCATATTTGCTGAGTAGACCCGATAGTCCCCACATAGAGAATTTTGCTTTTTTTATCCGGTTGGATTCTGGATCTATGCTGTAATTAAATGATGTCTGGAAATCTGCTTTTTCCAAGTTCGTCTGTCGAAAAATACTTCGTTCCAGATTACATTGCTCAAACACTGCTGCGCTGATGTCTGCCTCCGTAAAGTCAACCTCCTGCAAAGCACAATTGCTAAATTTCTGCCCCTTTAATTTCAGTTTCGTAAAAATGCTATGCTGCAGTTGACAATTGTCGAAAACAAAGGATAGTCCAAAGGTGCTGCAGCTTGCAAATGATATACCCATCATTTTGCAATGGGAAAATGATGCATCTTGGAAACTTGTCCTTGAAACAGTCGCCAAACTCAGGTCGCAATGGATGAACTTGCAGTCGATGAATTTACAGTCTGAGAGGTCTGCTTGGTTAAAGATACAGGAAGTGAATACGCAACCATCATATTCTGATCCACGCAGATCGGAATTTTGAAAATTTGCCTTGTTGAACGTCTCGTCTTGATGGTATGCCTGTGTCATGTAAAGGAAGAATGTTGTGTCTAATGGTTGCAATTTACAACTTTAGCAATGAAATTTTTGGAATATTGTCGCTCGATTTGCCTAGAAAAAAGTCTTTTTTTTCGTTGAAAACTAAACTGTTTAATTGCCTATCTTTAGGAAAGAAAAAATTGTACAAGAAGCTCGAGTATGCTAACGATAGAGAATAACATCCGGTATGATATCGTATTTCTGCGTTGCCTCGCAATTGTTGCAGTTGTTTGCTATCATTTTAAACTCATGTTGTTTAGTGATGGATATGCAGGCGTTGATATTTTCTTCGTGCTATCCGGATTCTTGATGACCCAGATAATAAGTCAGCAATTAAATTCCAATACCTTCAATTTGAAGGATTTCTACTTTAGAAGATTAGCTCGTGTTTTGCCTGCATTGCTGTTTGTCATCCTCGTGTTTCTGTTGTTAATCTATGCTGTGCTTGGAATAAAGCTTTACGATTTCAGTCGGTTCGCACTATCCAGCACGCTTTTCGTTTCAAATATACACTACTACCATTCATCGGGTTACTTTGCTCCTTCATCACAACTGAACTTTTTACTGCATACATGGTCGCTTTCCGTAGAGTGGCAGTTTTATCTGATTTATCCGTTGGTTTGGTTGGGATTCGGGAAATGGCTTAAAAGAAAATCTTACTTTGTCCCGATACTGCTGCTGTCCTTGTTGTGGCTTTTATCGCTGTTATGCATGTTTTATTATGTGCAGGTCAAAGAATCCTTTGCTTTTTATATGTTTCCAGCGCGAGCCTGGGAGCTTTTGACAGGTGCTTTTGCGTTTTTTTTGGGGCCAATCCTAACCAAGCGTTGGTCGTTGTTGCTAAAAAATTTGCTCAGCATTGTGCTGCTTGTATCACTGCTGCTCGCCTTGTCGGGCTATCTACAGATTGGTCGTTGGGGCTGGCCTTCGACGGCCACATTACTACCCGTGGGGCTCACTTTGTTTGTGCTGCTCATCGGTCCTGATTACAGGTTGTTTCGTTCCGCGCCTGTGGTCTATGCTGCACGGATATCCTACAGTTGGTATTTATGGCATTGGCCGATTGTCGTTTTGTCGACCTACTTTGCCTGGGATCAGGTTTTTGAGGCTAGAGTTTTCTTTTTTTTTATGTCCATTGCTGTTAGTACATTAGCCTATCACTTAGTGGAAAAACGGCATCGATTTCGTGCTCCAAATGTTTTAGTCGGGGGAATTTTACTAACGGTACTTATTACCTTTTCTCTAACACAAATTCCATTAAAGAGGCTGCTTTTCTTCGGTAGTCAATCCTCGCTAGCGCAATTTCAACGTGTTTATCCGGTTCAGTATGCGCCAGCACAGTACGATTTTGGCAGGGGACACCTGTTGGCCAATTCATCCTTTGATAGCTATGATCGCCAGCATCTCTTCCGAATTTCCGATAGTACGTATAATTACTTGCTTTTGGGTGATTGTCACGCGGGCATGTTTTCAGCTACGTTGCGCGATTTGGCTAATAACAATAAGGTCAATCTGATACAGGCAACGGCAGATGAAGCCTTTCCCGTACCCGGTGTTGCATCCGTTTTCCAAGGTCCAAGTGATCTAATGGATTTTATGTATGAAAACTATCTACCGACCAACATGTCCAAGATCGATAAAGTGATTCTCGCAGCAAATTATGCTAGCTATAGTAAGAAGCAGCTGATCGCGTATTTTAACCGAATAGATACTTTCTTTGCTACCTACAATGTTCCAGTTGTCTTTATCGGGCAAACAGAGAGCTATCGTGTCGAGTATCCTGTCGTCGAGACCTTACACAGACGTTTTGGTTTGGATAAATCGGATTATTTGGTTCCCGCTCGTTACTATGTCAACCAGTTTTTGAAGCGATCTAAGATAGCTTCGCGTTATATAGATGTATATGATCTACCAAAAATCAAGCACGGAGATGCTTCGCAAGCTTACTTTTACGACGGAGACCATCTTTCTACTTTTGGAACAGATCAGTATAAGGAGTTGTTGCAGCAATATATTTTCGAGCGTTAAGCAGCGCGTAAACAGACTTTGGTACAACTGTTTCGCTAAAGAACGTGTTGCTTACGTTCGAAAGAGTGATGGAACGAAAAGAGCGTCGCCATATAGACAACGCTCGTATATAATTTCTTATGTATGCTGAAATTAAAAAGAATAGTTTCTAGAGAACGATTGTTCTGGCGCTAGCTGTAGATTTTCTTCCACTTGAGTTTGGCCATTTTTTTCCACTTTAAATGAGATAGAAATCGCTTGTCTCGTCGGGATAAACTGTGCTCCGATGGCAACCATACGCAATGGGCGTGCAGATTCGATAACTACAGTCTTTGTACCGCCAGCTAAGTCGGCATCCGTAACAGATACTGCTGTTTCTCCGGTACGTTCTGCACCGTTTACTTTCCATGGTGTGTTTGCCTGAAAATCAACAGGAGAGCCAGACGCAACGAAGCTGATGTAATCATCTGTTGTAACATTTGTTGCGGTAATCGTGATTTTGTAAGAACCTTCTTCTACAGTAGCTTCATCCTTGCTGCAACTGTTCAAGAATACTGCGCTGAAGAGCATAAACAGGAATAAACCTGCGTTTTTAAACGTTAGTTTGTGCATGATGCTTGTTTTAAATAATATTTAAAAAAATAAAAACTGTGATTTATCCAGCCTTTTCAAAAACTGTGCTAAAAAACGCAGATATGCCGCAAGGGGAGGTGTTTTATTTTTGAATGTTGTGTTAAGTTTTTGTTAATCAATTATTTAATTTGTTTTGAATTTTTTAATTACCGTTCGTAGCTGATTCTCCCGCAAGCAGAGAAACAGATCCAACTGTGTAGTTGTTCGTACAACTACACGGCTGGAAGTAACCTTATTAAACAAATTCGGGAATCAACGGAGCTTGTCAGGAATCAATGCTCTCCGTAGCCTAGGTCGTCTAGTTTCCCTCGAAATACCCTAAATTGAATAATGAAATAAACGACGACAAGAATACTAGCTACGATAAACCAAGCCAGCCCTACAGATAGTCCATATTCATTTGCAGAAGCATTGTAGATCGTTAGCGATGGATTTATGTCGTTTGTTGAGGGAAGTAAAATAGGAAACATCGAGGCAGCTGTTGTGCCGAAGCTACCAAGGATAAACAAGCTGGAGCATATAAATCCACTACTATCTTTTTTGAATTTTTTTATGTTGAATAGTGCAATTAATCCTGCGAGTGCAATCATGGGGAATATCCATAGCCAGTAATGCTCTTCTAGGTTGGTGAATGCAATAGGTTTTACATAGTACCATAGCGCTGCAGAGATCAAGACGAATACTGATAGGACCAGGTTCAGACGAAATATAAGAGGTTTTAACCGAAGATTGATTTTCGAATTCGACTTTAGGATGATCCAATTGGCACCATGAATAGTGAGCGTCAGCACCGATACCAGACCCAGTACAATGGTAAACCAATCGATGATCCCCTGATGTTCAGCAAGAGGGTCGAAGGTTGGGTTCCATAGCGGTAGAAAAAAATAGGGTGCCTCCTGTTGGGCTACACCATTTTCGACCATGCCTAAGTTTACTCCACGTACCACATTGCCTAATGCCGCGCCGAAAAACAGCGCTAATAGTAGGCTGGCAATGCCAAAAGCCCTATCCCACAATCGCTCCCATAACCTGTTGTGAACTTGTCCCCTTAGCTCGAGTCCTACAGCGCGGAAAATAAGTAGCCACAAAACAAGCATAAGTGGTAAGTAAAAGCCGCTGAACGAAGAGGCATAAAGCGTTGGAAATGCGAAAAACAAAACACCACCCGAAGCGATAAGCCACACCTCGTTGGCATCCCAAAAAGGGCCAATCGCGTTTGTCACGGCTTTTCGTTCATCATCGTCCTTTGCAACCAGAAGATGCACGATACCCGCCCCAAAGTCATAACCATCCAATACAATGTAGGTTGCCAACATCACAACCAGTACGATAAACCATAATGTTTCCATCGTGAAAAAGTGTTAATGTGCTAAGATTGGTTCAGGACCTTTACGGATGATCTTTAGCACTAAGAGTAAAAACAGTAAACCAAGTAAGATGTAAAGCCCCACAAAGCCCAATAGCGTAAATAAGGTGTTCCCAGAAGATACCGTTGGTGACACGCCACTGGTCATCCGCATTAAATTATAAACCAACCAAGGTTGTCGACCTAATTCGGCGGTGTACCAGCCTGCCGTGTTGGCGATGTAGGGAAACGGAATGGAGAACATCAATATCCATAGCAACCAATTCGACTGGTACAGTTTTTTTCTGACCAGAAGAAAGGCAGCAGTCAGCATAATAGCAATGAAAATCGTACCTAGCCCTGCCATAATATGGTAGGCGTAATATAGCCCCGGTACATTGGTTGGATGTACGCGTTCATCAAATTCATTCAATCCCTTTATTTCGGCATCCCACCGTTGGTAGGTCAAAAAGCTGAGGATATTCGGAACGGAGATTTTGTTGTCCAATTTTTTATTGACCATATCGGGCTGTCCCACGAGTACAATTTCAGCGCCCCCACGCTCCGTCTCAAAGATGCCCTCCATGGCGGCGAAGGTGGCAGGCTGGTACTTTACTACATTTTTAGCGGCCAGATCGCCGGTAGGGAAGGCGACAACTATAGAGGCTATTACGCCAAAAATAACGCCGCTTTTCAGGAAGATCTTCCCAAAGGTACGGTGTTTATCGCTTAAGATATAGAAAGCCCCAACCGCAGAGACAAAAAAAGAACTGGTAATCAAAGAGCCTGCTTGGTTGTGCAAGTAGGAAGGCCATAGCCAAGGATTCTTGAATAAAGCTGCGAAATTCGTAAGGACAAATTTCCCATTTTCAAGAATTTCGTAACCCACCGGATGTTGCATCCACGAATGTGTCGCGATGATAAGATAACCGCTTGCCCAAGATCCCAAAAACACCATCAAGCCCGCCAAGAAATGTAACCTTTGCCCCAGAAGCTTCTCACCAAAAATGAACATACCGAGAAATGAAGATTCTAAAAAAAAGGAAAACATACCTTCCATAGCCAACGTTTGTCCTACGATGCCCCCTGTTAGTTCGGAAAACTTGGCCCAATTCGTGCCAAATTGAAACTCCATCGGGATACCTGTTACCACACCCATCGCAAAATTTAAAGCGAAAATTTTCATCCAAAATTTCGCTGCGTGGTTGTAATCTGGATTTTTCGTTCTCATGGACATCCATTTGAAATAGACAATCATAAGCGACAGTCCCATGGTCAATTGAGGAAATAAATAATGAAAGGTAATGGTGAAGGCAAATTGAAGCCTGTTGTAGAGAATCATGTCTTCCATAATGCTGGACGGGTTTTATGGAATAAATATATTTATTATTTCGCCGAAAAAATGGCCGGCAACAGACCAATCAATAAAACAAGGTAGTTTAGAACTGTTCTAAACTAAAAGGTCGGAAGACGCAGTTTTCCTCCTTCGTTGTCTGGCATCAAGATAATCAGATCGGTACAGCCAAAGATCAATCGGTTTATACCTGAACCTGCGGTGCATCTACGGGAAAGAATCATGTTGAGAACTTTTTGTGTAAACGGTGAGTTAACGGATACCACCCATGGAATGGGGATCAAATGAATAACAAAAGTGATAGGTTATGGAAGTTACGTTCACAACAAGAAAAATAAAGATTATCAAAAGCACCGAAGATCGGAATTTGGGTACATTCAATGAGGAGGTGTTCAAGGAATGCCTAGGTAACAAAGAACTGCTCGCCTCTTTCGCAGAGATTGAACGAGCGTTCAAAGCTAATCCCAATTACGAATTATTGCATGGCGTGCAGGAACACTTGTCGATCCATTTTAGGGATATACAGTCGTCTCAGGAGATTCGTTTTAGCGCAACCGATTAGTTTTACTGATCGATCGATTTTAATACGATAAAAAATCAGTCCGTTGCGGCGTGAAGGAATCGATCAATTCGCCTTCTTCTAAGCATTCACATCCGTGTATCAGCATGGACGGGACAATGCAACTGTCGCCGGCCTCAAGGATCTGTTCATGCTCACCGATAATATACTTGAATCGACCCGATTGTACATAGGAAATCTGGACATGATGATGCTGATGTAATGCTCCAACGGCTCCTTTATCAAATCTTACCTTGACCAGCATTAGCTCCTCATTATGTGACATCACTTTACGTTGCACGCCTGCTCCGAGATCTGTCCATGTTAATTCTTGATCTATACCAAATAGTTTGTCCATGTAAAGAAGCTTTTATTTTTTCGACTTGAAAAGAATACGGGGATACCGAAGTTCCCCGCATTGTTAATAATGAAACAAGTATGCAATTGGCGTTGGCACTTGAAAGTATCCACTATTAAACATAACAAAAATAAGAAAAAAAGCTGATGCATACATAAAAGTTGCCTTTTTTAACATGTATATGTGCCAGCTGATGACGCCTTATTCCACTAGCATATCATCCCCTACAAAAACGGTTGGTCGATGTGATACCCCGATCGGCAAGCTTATGCTGAAGGTTGAGCCTTCTCCTTCTGTGCTCTCCACAAGGATGCTACCCCCATTTTGCTTGATCAATTCATGGCACAGCACAAGTCCTACGCCAGATCCGCGCTCACCGTCAGTACCGAAAGCAGGGGCTTGAAGAGATAGAAAGAGTGCTTTGCGATGATCTCGTCGCATGCCTACACCCGTGTCGGACACGTGAAGTGTAACATGATCTTCCGTCGTCATGCCCCTCAATGTCACGGTGCTTCCGGCAAAGCTGAATTTTATGGCATTACTGATGAGGTTTCGTAATATCGTGCTTAACTGATCGCGATCGGCATATACAAAGATCTCTTGGTCTACCTGTATATCAAAGTCTATCGCTTTTTGATCAGCCAAGGCTTCTAGAAAGTAGCAGGTCTCTTGCACCACACCCATTAGATAGATATGCGACTTACTCGTCTGCAATCCTTTTAGATTGTTGCTACTCCAGTGGAGTAGATTGTCTAAGGTACTATTTAATTGAGCAATTCGCTTGCTCACTAGTTGAATAGACTGTGCGGTGGCATCCATCGTAAGAAATCCCTCTTTAAATAGCATGATAACGCTCTGCAGTGATGCGAGCGGACTCTTGATATCGTGAGAAACGATGGAAAATATCTTTTGCATGTCCACATTCATTTGCTTCAGTTTTGCATGCTGCTCTTCTATCTTGGCTTGATAGCCATATTGAACATGTTTGAAAAAACTAATGATAAACGTCATAAATACCAGTGCACCTATCGTGTTGATCATGTTTCGTTGTGTCGATAGTGCTTCTTTATGCAGAAATTGTTGCGGGTAAAAGGTGACAAATAGTATGACGCCAATGATGCTTGCGCCTGCCAGAATTTGGATCCATTTTTTATCATACACGAGGATAGTGACAATAAGGACGCAAAGGAGATAATACGTTGCGCCATTTTGATATAGTAAACATCCAATCGCAAATAGAATAAAGTTGAATGCCAGTAATACAATTCGGCTTGCATTATATTGATGGCGGTGGTGCAGCAACAAAACAATGGCGGAAGCGGCACTGTTGGCCAGATTGATACCCGCGAGCAATTGATGATCCTTCATAAAATTGCATATGGAAAAAAAGAGTGTAAGCGGTATGCAAGATAACGCTATCAAATTCAACATTTGAATCCTTTTGTTCTCTAAATAAGACATACCTTGACGGACTCCAATATGGGTGAGCTTTTTCAAGATCGATAGCAGATTTTTCATGCAATCTGTAAAATGGTAATTAGTACGCGGTTAATAAAATGCAAAGTTATGGATTATCTGAGTAATTAAAAACAGGGCGGATGTTAGATCGAGTAGATAAAAAAGGCGTGTTCAGCCTGTCACTTGGTTGATACAAAATAGAAGTTAAATGGCAAAAGTCGTACGTTTGCCTAGCGCAAGGATCAAAGAGAGTTGCGTCGGTTTTCGTACATGTTTTTTCCTAAGATGCAGGAAACCATTTTGTTTTATTCCATATTTCTATCATGACAGTACTTGTTTTTACCCTTGTTTTGCTGATCGGATCCTATTTGGCGGGCTTGTTGGGCTCGTTGACCGGATTGGGAGGCGGAGTGGTCGTCATCCCTTTATTGACACTTGTTTTTGGCGTAGATATCCGCTATGCTATAGGCGCAGCACTGCTTGCATCTATCGCCACCTCATCGGGCTCGGCTAGCGCCTATGTGAAGGAAGGGATTACCAATGTTCGATTGGGCATGTTTTTGGAGATAGCCACTACCGTAGGCGCTGTGTTTGGAGCCCTATTGGCTATTTACACACCAACGAATACCATCGCTATCTTGTTTGGTATTATATTGATCTTTTCGGCAGCGATGACCATGCGCAAGAAAAATCAGGAAGCATTGTCAGAAGGCAGCCCGTTAGCGGAAAAGCTGAAGCTCAATGCATCCTATCCAGTAGGCGATAAGCTGGTACCTTACAAGCTACGACACGTGGGCGCTGGGTTTTCCCTGATGAGCGTTGCGGGCGTTATCTCTGGTCTATTGGGTATCGGCTCGGGTGCACTGAAAGTGCTGGCGATGGATACAGCCATGCACATTCCGTTCAAGGTAAGCACAACTACCAGTAATTTTATGATCGGCGTGACGGCAGCAGCGAGTGCGGCCGTTTATTTGCAACGTGGGTATATGGATCCGGGACTCGCGATGCCTGTTATTTTGGGCGTATTGGCCGGCGCGTTTACGGGTGCTAAATTGTTGACACGTATGAATCCTAAGGTACTAAGGATCATTTTTTGTGTGGCTATTGTTTTTGTGGCGGTCCAGATGATGTACAATGGTTTCCAACATAAATTTTAACCAATCCATGTTATCTTCAAAACATTACTAATATGGCTACAAAAAAAATAAGTCAAATGAGCGATCGTGACGTCGATCTGTTGGTTGCCCATTTTCTGCGCTACGGTGTGCTCTTGGCTAGTGCAATAGCACTAGTGGGAGGAGCGATATACTTGTATCAGCATGGTATGGAATTCATCCCTGACTACAGTGTGTTTCACGGGGAGCACGAAGGCTACACGACCTATAAAGGAATCGCTGAGGGAGCGTTTGCCGGAAGCGCCAAGGAAATTATACAGCTTGGGGTTTTGGCCCTGATCGCCACGCCGGTGCTTCGTGTCTTTTGTTCGCTCATTGCGTTTGCACTAGAAAGAGACCGCATGTACGTCATAATTACCTTCATTGTGTTGTCCATTATGCTAAGCAGTATTTTCGGCGGTTTGGCAGGGTGAGGATTTAAAAAAATCAAGAACCTTTCGTTTTTATTATGGTTAATTAGATAGGATCTTCACAATCCATTCTACATAAGTTCGTCACATAAAAACGAAAAATAGCATGATACAACATTGGATAAGTACGAGCCAACGATGGTTTTCAATTCTTGGTATAAGCTGCTTGATGGTCTCTTGCGGGGCCGGGGGAAGACAAGCTGAGTCCGATCAAACTGATTCTGCAGCGCAGGAAAGAGAATATGGATTGCAGATCGTGCCACAAGAACCGCTGGCGACCCCCGCCAAGAATAAATTTTCGAAGATTACCGGCTGGAAAGATGGGAAGACGCCCATTGCTAAAAGAGGTTTTAGCGTTGTCAAGTTTGCCGATAGCTTGAATAGTCCTAGGCATGTTTATGTAGCGCCAAATGGCGATGTGTATATCGCACAGTCTCGTACGGAACGAAAAAATGAAGATGAAGACAAAGCAAATGCCCGCAACCAGTTTAAAAGTGCTAGTCCCAATAATATCATTCGCCTGCGCGATAGCAATGGCGATGGTGTTGCCGATGAACGCGATACAGTGCTTACGGGCTTGTCGCAGCCCTTCGGAATGTTATTGCTTAAAGATTGGTTTTATGTGGCAAACACTGATGGATTAGTGCGTTTTGCTTATAAGAACGGCGAAATTGCAAAGAAGGGGGAAAAGATAGTAAGTTTGCCAGCTGGAGGGTATAACAACCATTGGACCCGAAATATAGTCCCAAATGCCGACAGCACAAAGATCTACATATCGGTAGGATCTGGCAGTAATGTCGGAGAGAATGGCATGGAACATGAAGTGCGGCGGGCGGCTATTCTGGAAGTGAATTTGGATGGCTCTGGCGAGCGCATCTACGGCTCAGGCATCCGTAATCCTGTAGGTATGGATATCGAGCCGCAAACATCTACGTTATGGACGGCAGTGAATGAGCGCGACCAGTTGGGAGATGAGCTCGTTCCGGACTATATAACGAGCGTGAAAGACGGTGGCTTTTACGGTTGGCCCTATGCCTATTGGGGCCAACACACTGATCCCCGGTGGAAAGGTAAGCTGCCTAGTGGCATATTGGAGAAATCGATAACGCCAGATTTTGCGGTGGGAGCACACACGGCTTCCCTAGGGCTGTCCTTCAACAAAAGTGATGGATTTCCCGAAGGCGCTTATATAGGACAACATGGCTCTTGGAATAGGTCCTCTTTCTCTGGGTATAAAGTTATGTTCGTCCCTTTTTCAAAGGGGCGCCCAGCGGGAAAGGCAGAGGATTTTCTGACCGGTTTTATCAGTGATGCGGAAAAAGGAGAGGTGTATGGTCGTCCCGTATCGATTGCTTTTACCAAGCAGTATATGTTGGTGACCGATGATGCCGCAAACACCGTTTGGGCTGTAAAACGCGACGAATAATTTTTCTTACAAGATCACATATAAAGCGCAAGTTGCGTGGGCCTCGGTTGAAAGCCCACGCAACGTTGTTGATTTATAAAGCGACATGTATGATCTTACACTAATAATAAGCTGGCTGTAATAGAGGGCGACCATGCTCATCTTTTTCAAAAGCCGCCAAAAATGCTACTTGATGTCCTTCTAGATGGAGAAATCGGGAGATAAAATCTTCGTTGCGCTGGGTTGATTCTACACGTAGAATAAAGTCTTCGTCGTCTAGATCAATTGTCGCAAATTTCACTTCTTTAGATACATTATAGAGTTTTGCAATGAGATGGGAACGCTCCAAGATGGTTCGGATGGACGTTTTAAAAATCAATACATACTTCTTCATGGCTACACAATTTTTGTTAAGTTTCTGCATACGCCGAGCTGCGACGTTAGCACACAACAAATATGCACGGATTGTGGGTAATCATTATTAGAAAATCGGCTGAAACGGACAAATATTCCGCCGAACCGACAACTTCACCGGTGAATGCACCGATACGTTCTTTCTACCCCTCCAACCATTGTATAAAAGCTTGGTATTTTTCCTTACTGACCGATATTTTGATCGGATGTTCTACATGTAAATTTAATATAAGCTTTCGAGATAAACTGGTATTCGCAAACGCGATAGCTGTTCTTTTGATGATATGCTGTCTATTCACTCTAAAAAAATCCTCACCAAGCATATGCTCCATTTCCTCCAAGGATTTATTGACTAAATATTCTTTGCCGGCAGCCGTCTTCACAAAAACATTGTCGTACTCTATATAGCACATGGCAATATCCTGTAACTGGATGGGGATGATCTTGTCTCCACTAATTACGATCAGCGATTTCTTACGGGTATCGCCCGCTTGTTGGGGACGTACCGACTGAACCATCTCCAAGGTGTTTTGATTGAAGGTTTGCCTTAACAGCTTGTATTTGGTCAGTGTCTTTGAAATGCTTTCGTCGGAAAACGGTTTCAAAACATAATCTAGCCCGAAGGTTTGGAAGGCTTCCAGCATGTATTGGTTGTATGCCGTACAGAAGACTATAGGTACCTTAGGAGGTATTTGCCTAAAGATATCAAACGATTCACCATCTCCAAGCTGTATGTCACTAAAGATAAGGTCGATAGAAGGAGCCGTTTTTAGGTAGGCAACAGCTTCCTTTACGCTGGAAAGACGTGCGCAAAGCTCCGTTTTAGGTTCAATCCTTTTCAGCGTCAATGCAAGATCTTCTGCCGTGAGATCTTCATCTTCTATGATAATCGTTCTCATGTATGGATAATTTTAACATGTACTTCGAAACAGAGCCCTTGATCACGGATGATAACACTATCCCTGAGATAGTAACTAAAGCGTTCTTTCAGGTTGTTTAGACCATAGTTATTGTTATCCTCGGTTGCGATTTTTCGTGCGCATACATTGTTACGCACAATAATCCAACCATCCTCTTGGGTGATGTCAATATGCAAAGGACTTTCAATAGTATAGTGGTTGTGTTTCAGTGCATTGTCCACCAGCGGTTGTAAGGAGAAGATTGGCAGATGGGCTTTAAATGTTTCTTCCGATACGCAAATTTTATATTGGATGGCTTCTTTGAACCGAATCTTTTGCATCGATAGGTAGTCTTCACAGAGTTTCAATTCCTGCTTTACGGTCGCTAGCCCATCGTCAGAAGTCATAAAACTACCGCGTAGATAATCGGAGAGCTGTAGGAGGTAAGACTCTGCCATCATACTGTCCTTCTTGATCAGCGACTTCAAGCTGGAAAGCGCATTAAAAAGAAAATGTGGCTGCACCTGTTGGCGAAGCATTTGGTTGACAGCCCGCTCCTTTAGCTTGTCAAGTTTTGATCGCTCGAGCTCCAGCTGATTTTTAAAATAATCGTTCATCAGGAAATACAGCCATAGCAGCACGATAAAATCTAGGATGGCAGCACGAAAGCCGCACAATAAAAAGAAGTTGATTGGTGATCCCTGTATGATACGACATTCTTCATGTGTCAACATACCCAACTTCGCGGAGAAGGTCAACATCATTAGACAGATGCCGAAGGTTAGAAAATAACCAAAAACCTTGACTTTGATTGGCGATTTTATAGGATCCTTGACATCGAAATGTACATGCAAAATAAGATTGCAAATAATGACACCGAAAAGGCCAGCGAAGGCAATTCCGGTGTTGAGCCAGAAACGGCCTTGATCTTTGTACAATGAATCGATCACTAGAATGGAAACGATACATAGCGAAAAGATGGCACTTCTTTTTACCCAGTATTTCAACGGATAGCGATCTCTATTTTGAAGGAACCCCATGTTCTACATTTTTGCTTGGAGGCAAAGATAAGGGATTCTTTTGGAATACCTGTCGAAGGCTGATTGCTGGCGTCAGCTCCTTACGTGCGGCAGATAGTTGATCAGTCGGATTTACGTTTCTTAAAAGCAACCTTCCGCTTCTTCTCTGTTCCAATGAGATAGCCGTAGGGTTTCAGCAAGTCGACCCGATCGCAGATTATTTTGCATATCCCGATCACGGGAATCGCGAGCACCATGCCTGAAATTCCCCATATAGCTTCGGCGACCACCAGTCCGATGATGGTGAAAAGTGGATTTATATTGACCTCATTGCCGACAATGAGCGGTTCCAAGATATAGGTCTGAGCAAATTGCACGACCGCATAAATACCGATGACCAAAAGGATCATTTCCGTTTTTCCTCCCTGTGCAATAACGCCCAAAATGGTAACACCTGTACCGGTGAGGTTGCCCACGAATGGAATCAGCTCAAGCAATCCACAAAGTATTGCAAAGAACAACGCATTCTCTACGCCGATGCTGCTGAAACCAATGCCGTATAGTACCCAAAGTACAACAATCATCTTCGCTAGTCCACTGACATATTTTGCGGCAACCTTGGTCGAAGACGATATAATGTCCTGCGTTTCCATCCTACTGCTATCCTTGGTAAGTTTTAAGATGAAATTTTTGATGCGCGCGCGATAAAATAGGAGTAGATAGGTGTAGACTATGACAAGCACAGTATCTACTGCAATACTTAGAAACCCTGATGCGAAGGTCGTGGTAAGTCCCACTGTCTGCTGGCCAGCTTTCATTTCTTCTTGGGCGATGGCTTTTTGTTGTGCCCTGTCGAGTCCAAAGCTAGATTCTACCCACTGCTGTATGCCAGACAATACATTCATGACATTATCTTTGATGGCATCTAGGTTGTCCGAAAAGCTCTGCAATTGCCAACTGAACAAGAAAAACAAACCCGTGGCCGCCAACAGTAAAATGGCAACAGCAAAAAGCGCTGTCGCCCATCTGGGTATGCTCTTTTTCTCCAGATTGTTACTTGGCGATACAAACAACATCGCGAGAATACTCGAAATGGCGAGGGGAGCGAGAACACTGCGTGCAAAATATAGTAGCACACCAACGAAAATGACGATGGCTAACGTTTGATAAATGTTTGTTCGGCGTGTGTGCATTTTTCGAGTGATTAAAAAAAGCGTTTTTAGCATAAGAAGACTGCCTCCTAGAAGAAGCTAGTTTTCAGCAAATGTCCATAGGTTACGCTTTATTTTCTGGAAAACATTGTCCTTCAATATATACATGTCAGGTCCTTCCGTCCATTTTTCTGTCCCCTGATTGTATTGAAGTAGTTTGTAGTCCACCCGCAAGGTATCTCCATATTCGGTGATATTCAAATAATCATAGTCAGAAAAAGTTGAAGCTCCACTTGGGCGGAGATAGCAATCTTGCGCAACCACGGTTTTTGCCACTTTATCATCGGGGAAATAGTCTTGGATTAATTTCTTATGTGCATCAGAGCCCTGCTTTCCCAGTCCTAGGGCCGTAGTGAGCTTGCAGGTCTCTCCATCACAGCCACTGCCACCCATCGCCGCATAAAAAGCGGCCAGCGCTTTGATAGGCGCCTTGAGCTGAGAGGCTACTCCATCGTTGATATTTCCAGGAATCGAATCTGTATCGTGAATAAGTTCATAGTGGACGGAGTCCTGAAGCTTGGCCTCGTGGGTACTATCGTCTGCACGGGCATCCGCTGCCTGTTTGTTTGGTTGCTGCTGATTGTTACAAGCGCCCAATAAGTTAATCGAGCCCCATAAAAGCATAAGAAGAGATAGATTTTTCATACGCAAGTATAACGGTTCAGAAAGTTAAAGGTTTGTTCAATTTTCATTCGATTGTAAAACAGTAGGTTAAGCTTTGTCTTTTTAGGATGACATTTTTTTGACGATAAAAGTCTACTAAATTAATGGAATAAATGTACATTTGCCGCTCAGATCATTTACATCCATTGTGAAACTATGTGTATTGTCCTTTTTCGTCGAATGTGTTTAGGAGATAATTAAATCAAAATTAGTCTCCGATAATTTATTGAATAACTCGTAAAAGAATTTTTCAACCCTAAGTCTTTGTAATGAAAACAAAAAACTATCTAAGTATAGCGGGGATCGCTATTGCCCTAGGTACCGGGCAGCTATATGCGCAATCCACCTTAAAAGGTCGCGTTGTCGACCAAAATAATCAACCTATAGCAGGTGCTACAGTTACGGATAATCAGACGAAAATTCAAGCTCTAACCGGTGGCGACGGTAGCTTCTCCCTGCTCGTAAAAGCAGATACGCCTTCCATCACGGTTAAGTTTATCGGGTTTGAATCCCAAACGATCAATCAACTTGGAGATGGCCCGCTTACTATTCAACTCGCACCTGTAGCAGATGAAATAGCAGAAGTCGTGGTTACCGCGCTGGGTATTTCACGTGAAAAGAAAGCCTTAGGCTACGCTGTACAGGAAGTTAAAGGTGTCGAGCTGCAAACTCGTCCTACCAATGCTTTAAGTGCCCTTTCTGGGAAGGTGGCGGGGATGCAAGTAACAACTTCCGGGGGCAATATGGGGGGATCGTCCCGTGTTACGCTTCGTGGTATAAACTCCATTTCAGGGAACAACCAACCGCTGTATATTGTTGATGGCACGCCGCTCGACGACCGGGATCTTAATTCATCGGCTACAATTAACGGAAGTGCCGGAAAAGATGTTGGAAATCTGATACAGGATATCAACCCGGACGATATCGAAAATATCTCGGTATTGAAAGGCCCTGTTTCCGCTGCTTTATATGGCTCTAGAGCCGCCAATGGTGTGATAATGATCACGACCAAGAAAGCAAAGGTGGGCGAGCAAACTTCAATCTCACTAAATACGGGGTTGGATTTCGAGCAAATCGTTCGTTTGCCAAAAAGACAGAAGCTCTATGGACAGGGATATTCGACGGAATTTCAAACGGTTAATATCAGTGGTGCAGACTATAAGATTGTAGACTACGCGTCAGATGAAAGTTGGGGGCCACGCCTTGATGGTACCAACGTCTTACAATGGTACAGCCTAAACCCCGAGGACGCGTCAACCTATTTGCAGACTACACCTTGGCTGTATCCCAAGCATGATGTTAACTATTTTTTTAGGACAGGGCTAGCCAATACCAATAATCTAGCTATCGCTGGGAGTGGAGAAAATACCACCTACCGTTTGTCTTATACAAATAAAAACGTGCGGGGTACTACACCCAATTCGACCTTAGGACGTAATAGCTTGAATTTCTCGGGAAGCACACAATTGGGTAAGCTGCGCGTGAGTTCGGTGCTAAATTATGTTAGGAACGAATCTTTAGGCAAGCCTTGGGCAGGAGCCTCCAATAGGAATATTATGTTGGAAGCTTTTCAGTGGGGCGCGGTTCAGGTAGATTATAAGTTATTGGAGAACTACAAACGGGCAGATGGTACGCCGTTGGCTTGGAACCGTACAGGCTGGCAAAATACCCCTGCGGCGGAGGCCACACGCTTCATCGATAACCCTTACTGGTCGGCCTATGAAAGCTACATGGAGGAACAACGGGACCGCGTGTACGGAAATGTAGGTTTGGATTATCAAGCGACAAACTGGTTAAATCTGCAGGCAAAGGTACACGGCGATGTCTATAGCTTTAGATCAGAGGATCGCATAGCCATGTATTCAAGAAGTACCTCGCAGTATGAGGAAGCTGGAAATAACCTGAACGAATACAACTATGAGTTTATTGCAACAGCGAAGAAACAGTGGAATGACTTTTCGCTAAATGCACTGGCAGGAGGAAATGTACGGGATATGCAGCGAAAGGTTGATTATGCGGTTACCCAAGGCGGTTTGATTATACCCAACTACTACAATTTGAAAAATGCCTCATCGGTGTTGATCGAAAACTACACCTACAAACGGCGCATAGCTTCGCTTTTCGGTAGCGCTTCACTGGGCTATAGAGATATGTTGTTCTTGGACGCGACGGTTCGGAACGATTGGTCGTCTACGCTACCGAGTAATAACTACTCGTATTTTTATCCTTCGGTATCGGGAAGCTTTGTCTTTAGTCAACTCGACGCGCTACGGAAGTTAGATTGGTTGTCTTTTGCCAAAGTGCGGGCCGGCGTATCTTGGGTAGGTAATGATACCGATCCCTACATGTTGTTGAAGGTGTATAACGCAGAACAAGCTTTTGCTGGTGTGCCTTCTTACAGCTTGCCAGCCGTGTTGAACAACGTTAACCTTAAACCGGAGATTACGAATTCATGGGAGGCAGGCCTGAATATGCAGTTTTTTAGGAATCGTCTAGGCTTTGATGTGACTTACTATAATAATACCACCCGTGATCAAATCTTGCCTGTTCCGGTATCGTCTGCCTTTGGCTATGAGTCTAAGGTGCTTAACGCTGGTCGTGTAGAAAACAAGGGTTTGGAAATTGTTTTAAACGCAACACCAGTCCGCAACGAAAATTTTCAATGGAATACCAACATAAACTGGGCGCGCAATGTGAACAAGGTCGTGAAACTGGATGATCTCGTGAATACCTTGACCTTGAGCAACACTTTAGTGAATCTGGTGGCCCGTGAAGGCGAGTCGTATGGACAGTTTTTGGGCTATGATTTTGTTTACGCGAATGATGGGCAACGAGTGGTTCAGGCAGATGGAACTTATATGCGTACTTCGCAACTCGTTCCGCTAGGCTCTGTTTTACCTAAATTTATTTTTGGTTTCCAGAACAGTTTCAGCTACAAGAATTTTAACCTCGGGTTTTTGATCGATGGCCGCGTGGGAGGGAAGTTCTTCTCTCAAACCTATAAGGTGGGGATGTATGCGGGGATATTAGACAAAACGGCTGCCAATGACGTTCGTGAAACTGGAGTAGTGCTTGATGGGGTGAAGGCCGATGTTACTTTTAACCCCGATGGTACCTACGATGTGAGCAATGCGGTGGAAAATGATACCCGTATCACGGCACAGCAATGGGCTAGAAACGAATATAACGGCCCGACAACATTTTCTATTTTCGACGCGACATTTGTGAAATTAAGGGAAGTAACCTTTGGTTACACTATCCCGTTGAAGGATAACAAATTAGTTAAGAATCTAGGCGTATCGGTTTATGGGAGGAATCTATGGAATATCTATACCGAAAGTAAATATATAGATCCGGAATTCACATCAAGTGGAGGAAATGTGCAAGGTATAGAGGGAGGAAATATTCCTGTTCCTGTTACCTATGGGTTCAATGTAAACGTTAAATTCTAAGACAACATGAAAGTTTTTAAAACGATCTATACACTAGGTATTATTGGCTTTGCAGTACTAGGACTGGGGAGCTGCTCAAAAGATATTTTTACGGAAATTAATACCGATCCTAACCGGCCATCGGCCGTTTCAACACCGTATATTTTGGTGAGTGCCGAAAAACAGTTGATGAATACATTGCGCAACGAAGAGCTTAATCTGCGCGGTGCACAGCTCTATGCGCAGTATTTCAGCCAGAATATCTATACCGATCAGTCGCGCTATGTCATTACCAACAGCTATGCCGACAACTATTGGACAGGTTTGTATAAAGCGCTGAACAATCTCAACGAAATTATCAAACTGAATACGGACGAGTCTACTCGCGCCATCGCGGCAGCGGGTACGGCTGGTACAAATGTCAACCAGATAGCTGTTGCGCGTATATTGAAGGCTTATGCTTTCCAAGGTTTAACGGATGTATTTGGTGATATTCCCTATCAATCGTATGGCAATACGGATCCCGATTTTCAAGCTCTACAGCAGGACCCCGATAACTTGACGCCCGGTTATGCCACGCAGGAGAAAATCTACAAAGATCTACTGAATGAGCTGCAACAATCGGCCGATACGTTGTTGAAGTATGCTTCGGCAACGACGTTTGGGACTGCGGATATTATCTACAAGGGAAATAATGCAAATTGGGCTAAGTTTGCGAATTCCCTACGGTTACGGGTGGCCAATAGAATTGCAAAGAAGGATGTTTCCTTGGCTAGGTTACATATCGAAGATGCTATCGCGAAAGGTGTTTTTACCTCCAATGCTGATAATGCCGCATTCAAGTACACGACGACCTCGCCCAATGAGGCGCCTCTTTATCGTGCAACGGTGATTGCCAACAGAAAGGATTTTGCGGTGTCCCATGTTTTGGTGGAGGCCTTGCAGGGCAAACGTGGCCCGTTTACAGCGACAGATCCTAGGTTGCCCAAATATGCGAAGCCCAATGTTAAGGGCGCCTATGTTGGCCAGCCCTATGGCTTGCCGCTCGCTGCCGGTAATCTTTTTCCCACAGATTCGATATCGTTGCCTGGCGATGTGATCAATGCGGCGGACTATGCCGAAGTGCTTCAAGAATTTGCTGAGGTGCAATTTATTATTGCGGAGTACAATAATTGGGATCAGCAGGCTTATGAAAAAGGGGTACGTGCTTCTTTGGAGAAATGGGGCGTAAGTGCGGTGGATGTGACGAACTATTTAGCTACGCTTCCCGCAGCAAACCAAGAACGTGTACTGACTCAAAAATACTTGGCCTTGTACAATCAAGGCGTAGAAGCTTGGTCGGAAATACGGAGAACAGGCTTTCCATCATTTTTAGTGAAAAAGGATGATGTGATTTGGTCGGGTACACGTACTGGTGCCGCCCAAAGCTATCGTTTTATACCAGAAGTAGGTACATCCATTCCAACACGATTTATATATCCTTTAAAGGAACAGAGCACGAATCGGGATAACTACCAGCGTGCATTGACGAATCAAGGAGACGATTTGACTAGCACTAAAATATGGTGGAATAAAGATTGATAATTACGCTAGCGCAGCAATCAAATAAAAGCGGGACAACACAAAAGGTTGTCCCGCTTTTATTTGATTAGTGTTCACAAATTTCCTTTAGCTTGCGAAGTGCTCTGGGCCAAGCTTCATCGAAGTATGCCGCATACTCTTCGTTGGTATCCAGCTCTACCGTCAAGCTGGTATGTCCTTCGCTCTCCAAGAACGTGTAGTTTTCGAAGGCTCCAGCCCATGCTTCGACTTTCGGCCCATCGGTGATTTCGTTATCGCCATCAACGATGCCATAGTGCCTAATCGATATAAATGAATTGGGGATATGCTCAACAATTTCTGCAATCATGCCTTGACGTTTTCCATGCTCCGAAGGTCCGAGAAAATAAATCTTGTCGCCTTTGTTCCAACCGCCCTCAAAATCGGAACTCGGATCAAATTCCGCAGTCCACTGTCTGTAGGTATCTCGGGTCAGCATCGTTTCAAAGACATGCGCTGCCGGCCTTTGTATGTTGATATGATAGGTTGATGTCTTCATAGCTATTGTTTTGGAAAGTTGGGATTGGCTTTTATTTCTTCAATCTGCTTGATGTGTCGCGCCATGTGAGCGGCAATAAAAAGTAGGTTTTGATAACCATTTACCGTACCGGTAGGATATTCACTAATATGGTTTCGTAGATCTTCTTCATCCGCTTGCTTAATATACGCTAAGACTGGCGCTCGTGCAGTTTTAAATTCAGATAGAGCGGTTTTGCTATCTGTATACTTTCCCAAGGGCTGCAATTCTTGTGGTGCTTGAAATTTTTGTGTGCGGTCGCCCATCATCTGTTTGAGGTTTTCATTGGTAACCTTAACTTCTTTACGGCGCTGCGGTTGTGCCTCTTTTTGGAGCTCTTTTTTAGCCATCTCGAAAAGCATGGTTTCCGAAAGTACGATATGTTCCAAACACTGACTAACCGACCATTTATCGGCAGCAGGCTTGAAAGCCAATTGTGCTGCGCTAAGCCCCGATACCTGTTTTTCTAAATCGTTTGTCGTCTGTTCAAAGTATTGCAGCAGCGAGTCGATTCCAGATAAAGAATCTATAGCGTAATGCAGGTTTTTTGCGACCTTCTCGTAGCAAAATACTGTTTTGGACGCTGTTGCCATCAAGAGCGTCATCAGACTTATCATAAGTGGACGAATAATATACGTTTTCATTGACCTTGGTTTATAATGTAAAAACTGAACACGGACTGTTTCTAGCGAAACGCAAGAAAAGCCTTGTTTATCTATGACAAGTATAAGGCTATTTTGTTTTTTTGTACTTTGCATAAGACAAGAATTTAAAGGAGCTCCGCAGAATCTGATGTGCTGCGCAACGTATAATGATCTGCTAGTTTTTTTACTTATTTACTTTATAAAGAATAGTACATGCAAAAAAATAATCTGTTGTTTTCGTCTTTGAGATTACCGCTGCATCATATATCCATAAAAATGTTATATTTTAGCTGTTTATAAACCCTTGCAAGCAAAGATCGGATCTATGGATGGACAACGTATATTACTAGTAGAGGATGAAAGAAATGTTGCCGAGGTCATCATACAGGGGCTGGAGGAAGATGGTTATCAGGTGATTCATGCTACCAAATATGAGGATGCGCTGCACAAGTTGCAAAACAATGCCATCAGCCTTGTTATCTTAGATGTGTTGCTCCCGGAAATGAATGGTTTGGACATCTGTAAGAACTTTCGTCTGTTGGGTTATACGGATCTACCCATACTGATGGTTACTGCACTCGGCAGTCCAGAAAATGTAGTGCTAGGGCTCGATAGCGGTGCTGATGACTACCTGTCCAAACCGTTTAAGCTTATCGAGCTTAAAGCACGCGTACGAACCCTCATACGACGTAAACAAGAAATTACTAAACAGGTGCAGTCGGTAGAAAAACGCCTATTCACCTACAAATTCCTAGAGATAGATGATTATAAGAAGATCGCTTACGCAGATGGTCAGGAGTTAAATCTCACGTCGACCGAATACAGGCTTTTACTCCTGTTTATACAGGCGCCTCAGAAGGTTTTTGAACGAAGTGAGCTCTTGGATAAGGTTTGGGGGATTAACTTTGATATCGGTTCAAATGTAGTCGATGTTTATGTGAACTATTTGCGGAAGAAGATCGAGAAAGCTACACCTGTAAAAGCAATACATACCGTCATCGGGATGGGCTACGTGTTAAAAATTGAAAGCTGATGCGTAACTACAATAAGATTCTTTATGCATTAATTACCATTCTAGTGATTTACACCGCATCCTTTGTGGTGTTCATCATGTATTCCATCACGAATTTTGCATTTTCCGATTTTTACAAACGATTGGAACTGCGACGTAACTTGGCGGCAGAAAAGATGTTCAACGGAGAACGTGTCGCAACGGAATGGTCTTTGACCTATGTGGAAGAACTCAACAAGCAACATGAATTTATTGTTGAATTTGATGAGCACAACCACATCGTGCACAGCAGCGGATTTAATAAAGAATTATGGCAGCAAATTGATAAAACAGGGACGAGTAATTTCAAGATCGGCAATACATTTTATTCGACGAAGTTGTATTTGCAAAAAGGAAGACGCTACATACTCGGTGTTTCTGCAGAGAATTATTTTTACACCCATCACTTAAATTATTTAAGAAATCTGCTAATTATTGCGCTTTTGCTGGGCGTACTATTTGTTATCGTCGTGTCGCTGTTGGTAAAGCGCTCTTTCATTAAGCCGATCAGCGAGCTCATCGGTGAGGTGGAAAAGATCGGATCAGAGAACCTATACTTACGCTTGACCGTTAATAGGGATAGTGGCGTATTAAGTAAGCTAGCTAGTACATTCAATCAAATGCTGACCCGAATTGAAACATCCTTTGAGACACAAAAAAATTTCGTGAGTAATGCTTCACATGAACTGAACACACCGCTCACATCAATCATTGGAATAGCGGATTTGGCTTTATCCAAAGAACGCAAAGTCGAGGAGTACAAACAATCTATTCAAAAAATTGCTGATGCAGCCGAAAATTTGGAAAAGAAAACAAGTGCACTGCTGTTACTTGCACGAACAGGATTTGAAAACAATAACCTAACCTTCAAACCGGTGCGCATCGATCAGATCGTGATGGATGCAGAAATGACCGTTAAGGCCATCAACGAACATTTTCATATTAAGACAGATTTTAGTATGCTTCCCGATGATAGCATGAAGCTGAAGGTCAATGGATCGGCTCCGCTTCTACAACTCGCCATCTCAAACATTGTTTCCAATGCTTGTAAATATTCAACCAATCGGACGGCATATGTAGCCTTGGGAGCTTTCGATAAAGGTGTATTACTGCTCATTCGTGATGAGGGTATTGGCATCCCTGAAGAAGAACTGTCATACATTTATGACCCTTATTTTCGCGCTTCAAATACCACTAATTTTTCTGGATATGGAATCGGTCTCCCACTAGCAAGAAATATTGTGAAGATGCACAATGGGCAGCTCACAGTGTCTTCCGCCCTAGGAAAAGGAACTACCGTACGGATAGAATTGCCAACCATTGATCGAAAACTGTTGTAATCCGACAGAAAGTACGGTTTTCCATAATATCCTTATTACGGATCTTAGGCGACGGTTTCCTGTTTTTTTAATCCTATTTTAATTTTATCGGTGTTTTTAATCCTGTTTTAATCTGTTTCGCTGAAGTTTAATTGAAAACTAATGTGGGCTTCATGCCATTGCTATGCCTGCCTCGTAACTTTGAAAAAAAGGTAAAGTATGGCAAATATAGCACGTGTTCTCGTACCGACAGATTTTAGCGTGGACTCTCTTCGCATTGTTTTGAACTTCATGGAGAAAAATGCCGATCAGAAAGTCGAGTTGGTGCTTGCTTGCGGATACGATGTGGGCGATTCCATTACGAGTTTATTAGGAATTACAAAAGAGGATCATCTTTCGAGGCTCGAAAGTGAAGACTTTATCAAGGGATGTGAAATGATCAAATCGCGTTTCAAGAGCAACTTAGTTGAAATGTATTCGGACTTGATTATTTCAAGAAATGGACGTTACCTGCGTAACTATTTTAAGGGAGGGCGCGTCACACATATTGTGCTTCCGGAGGGCTATCTTTTTGCTTCAAAGGAATCTAGCGTGTTCGATCTAACAGAGGTACTGCGTAAAAATGTGGAAAGCATCTCGGCCATCATCGTTCCTGTGAAATTGGAAGATCAGCTGTTGGAAGGGATAGATTCCATGGATAGCATTTTTTTTAGAAGAGATTGGAGGGTAAGTTATGAGTAGGGATATATTGGTTAAGATAAACTATATTTTCATCGCGCTGCTATTGATAGGCAGTAGTTTGGTCGTGATGTATCACGAGAACCCGGAACGCCTAATTCAAGGAGAGTGGGTAGAGAAAGAGTGGCGATTAGAAAAGGACAATGCCTCGGGAGAATTGGCATCAAATTCGCAGTTACAAGAAGGCTTGCGTAAGGAGATTCTACAGGATTTTCAGGAATTGCACTTGGGCGTGTGGAAATTTGAAGAAAACCGTTCACTGCTATCCGCAGACCCAAATCAAAGCAGTGACATTGAGTGGCTTATTAAGGGGCGTGGACACGTTCTGGAGCTTCGCAAAAATGGAAAGCAAATGGAAAGTTTTCAAATTCAACAAATAAGCGATGATAGACTGGTGTTACACCTTAATTTTGATTTGCAAGTAAAGGGTATAATAGAAATCGTTTTGGAAAGAAAAGATCCCTCAGATCAATATGCTAAGAAAATATAGTAATCATCGTACACAGAGTGATAATGTAAAATTGGGGGCGTTGACGGCATTTTCTGCCGGGATGGTCAACGTGGCCTCGGTAACTGTTTTTTTTGCCTTTACATCTAACATAACAGGTTACTATGCGGTTTTTGCGCAAGAATTAAGTAAAGGCAATTGGTATCAAGGCGCAGTTGTGCTGTTGTGGATATTATTGTTTTTTATGGGCAGTTTCTTGTCCAACTTTGTTATTGTACAAGGTAGAGGACGCTGGAGCCAATACATATCCCATGCAATTCCCGTTATATTGGAATTTCTGAGTATTCTATTCGTAGGTTTGTATCTTGACTTCTTTTACAGTAACTCGCTGCAGGAAACCGAATTTCTGGTTGCCGCACTGCTCTTCGCTATGGGGCTTCAAAATGGTTTAACTGCGAGCATTTCCAATTCAGTTGTGAAAACAACGCACCTTACCGGCCTGACGACAGATTTGGCCATCTTGGTCTCGATGTTTAGTAAGCGGCAGAATCGGCAAAACAAAGCTTTGGTTGATAAATTTCACCTGCTTCTCACCATTATGACAGCCTACGTCATTGGTGGTATCTTCGGTGGTATTGGATATCTATATTTGGAAAACGGAACATTCTACCTAACCTGCGTCATCCTTTTGGTCATTGCGCTATACGACTTCTATAAGTTGACACGGGTGAAACATCTTTTTGATCGCAGGCATAAGGAAAACTGTACCGCATAAAAAATTCCCGACCTTCGGGCAGTCGGGAATTTGAAATTTTCTACATGATATGTTTATGTTGCGCGGTTAATCGTTCACGGTCAGCTCGCCGCGAATGTCGCGCTCAATCCAATAGGCTACGGACTCCTGATCTTCAAAATGACCTTGAAGGTACATTAACTTTGTAACAGCCGCTTCGAAAGTCATATCGTAACCGTTTAGTATACCGATAGCCTTAAGTCCTTGTGATGTTTCATATCGCCCAAGTTCCACTGACCCTACCTTGCATTGCGAAATATCGAGAATATTCTTGCCCTTCTTGACCGCTGCTGCTAGCATATCCAAAAACCAGTCGTCGGTCATGGTATTACCCGATCCAAATGTTTCCATTACGATACTGCGGACGTCGGCATCCAGAATTGACTGAATAAATTTGGGACTGATGCCTGGGAACAACTTTAACATGCCCACATGGTCGTCTAATTTGGTGTGCATGATGAATTGCTTGTCGTTATTGTTGAGCAAGGCTTCCCTGTTGTAGTTGATGTGTATCCCTGCTTCCGCTAAAACGGGATAGTTGGGTGAACGAAATGCTTCGAACTTTGCCGAATTATATTTGAACGATCGGTTTCCGCGGAAGAGCTTGTTGTCGAAGAGGATACATACTTCTTGGATGATCGACTTCCCGTTTTCCTTTGCCGAGGCAATTTCCAGTGCGGTCATCATATTTTCGCGCGCGTCCGTTCGAATTTCGCCGATTGGCAATTGCGATCCGGAAAGGATGACCGGCTTCTGCAATCCCTCGAGCATGAAGCTCAAAATAGAGGCAGAGAACGACATCGTATCCGATCCATGTAGGATAACAAAGCCATCATAATGCTCGTAGTTGTCTTTGATGATTTGCGCCATTTCTACCCAAATGGAAGGCCTCATATTCGAGGAATCAATAATTGGTGTAAAGGAATGGACGGTCAACTTGTAGTTTAGACGCGCTAGATCGGGTAGATTGCGAGCAATGAGCTCGAAATCAAATGGAACGAATGTACCGGTATCTGGATCTTTTACCATCCCTATTGTTCCGCCGGTGTAAATGATAAATATGTTCTGCATGGTTAAGCGCTTAAATTCCAAATATTTTTCTTGAATTTGCGGTGCTGATATCGGCGATATGACGAATATCCGTTTCTTTGATATCTGCTACTTTTTGGGCGATGTAATGTAAGTAACTGCTTTCATTTTCTTTCCCCCGAAAAGGGACAGGAGCAAGGTAGGGGGCATCGGTTTCTAATACGATATGGACCATATCAATCTCCTTTACTACCGCATCCAACCCCGATTTTTTAAATGTCACAACGCCACCAATACCGAGGGAAAAACCAAGGTCGATAGCCTTTTTAGCCTGCTCTAAGTCTCCCGTGAAACAATGTAGGATACCGAACAGTTTGTCATCTTTAAGCTCGTCAAGTAGTTCAAACAATTCGTCAAAAGCTTCACGGCAATGTATGTCTATAGGTAGTCCCAACGATTTCGCCCATTCGACTTGAATGCGGAAGGCTTCTTTTTGCCAAGAAAGTGTGGTTTTGTCCCAGTAAAGATCAAGACCAATTTCTCCGATAGCATACACCTTATAAGCAGATAGCGCCTCTTCGATGATACGAAGCTCCTCTCGGAAGTTTTCTTTAACAGAACATGGATGTAAACCCAACATTGGGAAACAGTTGGCTGGATAAGCTTCTACGGTG
Source organism: Sphingobacterium bambusae (assembly GCF_033955345.1). NCBI lineage: Bacteria > Pseudomonadati > Bacteroidota > Sphingobacteriia > Sphingobacteriales > Sphingobacteriaceae > Sphingobacterium > Sphingobacterium bambusae. The sequence goes on along the minus strand of NZ_CP138332.1, from coordinate 1,607,610 downwards.
GCAAAAACCGGCGCTATAGAATCGCTGTCTACGTTTGGAAGAAACAAGCGATCTATTCCTTGTTCGAAACAACGGGATAGCTGCTCATCCAATTTTGCATCGGCTAGATGGTAGTAGATATGGGTATGCGTATCAGTCAGTGTATAGGGTTTAGTGGACATATGATCGTTGATAATGGGGCTAAATTTAGTCTTTTCGTAGTATAAGACCTAATCGAGCATAAAAAAACGCAAGACTTTTAATAATCTTGCGTTTCCATTATCAATTTGATAAAATTCTTATTTCTTTGTTGCGACAGAGTCTACGATAGGACCAGGAGCAGGCGCTTCTGTTTTCGGTCCAGGAATCACATCGACTACTTCGATTTCGAAAACAAGAGGTGCATATGGAGGGATGGTACCGCCACCGCGCTCGCCGTAACCTAAGCTAGAAGGAACCAATAATGTTGCTTTGCTGCCTTTGCTTAACAATTGGAAACCTTCTGTCCATCCTTGGATAACAGGATCGTGTCCAACACGGAAACGAAGTGGCTCATAAGGACGCATTGGATTAAATTTGTTCTCTTTCTTCGCTGTTTCAGCATTGTTGGTATCGAAGATGCTTCCGTTCACCAATCTGCCGGTGTAATTAACAACAGCAGTATCACCTACGACAACTTTATTTCCTTTACCTTCTTCAGCAATGACATATTGAAGGCCTGAAGCTGTTTTCTTAGGCTCCAATTTTTTGTCGGCAATGTAACCGGCCAATTTGCTCTCTTCGGATTTCTTTAAGCCTTCGATCTCGCCTTTGAAGTAGCTGTCGATCTGTGCGTATAATGCAGAGTCAGTAAGATTTCCTTTTTTGAAGTGCTTTCTAACTTTTACAGTGAACGTAACATACTTGTCTGCAAATTCAGGCTTTGGCTGTCCTGTTTTTGCAGCCATGGTGTCTAGGTTTAAACGGAAAACCGCGCTATCACCTTCTCCTAAAAACTTGAACATGGAGTTGTAGTCACCAGCGTATAAGCCCGGGATAGAATCTGGAGCAATGTTGACGATTTGTGGCAAACCGATATCATATGTACTTTGCAATAACGAATCTTTACGGTCTGACTTTACAATCATATCCACCGATAGCAAGTCGCCAGCTTTTGCTTTTTCTGCGCCGGCATCTTTTACGATGTTATATTCAAGACCACCATCACCTTTTTTGAAGTTCTGGCAAGCTGCAGTCGCTAAAACGGCGACAGCTGCCGAAAGGAATAAAATTGATTTCTTCATTTTTCTGATCTAATCACTAAATTTATTTTGTTAATATTTCTTTATATGCTGGTAAAATAGACTTGAATTTATTGACAACCTGGCTCAGTTCGTCACTCGAACTACCACCAGAAGCATTTAAATGCCCGCCCCCATTAAAGTACTTTTTACAAATCTCATTACATGGAATATCTCCAATTGATCGCAAAGATAATTTAATTAATTCGGTTCTGTCAATAAATAAAGCAGCTAAACGAATTCCTTTTACCGAAAGGGCATAATTCACTAAGCCTTCTGTGTCTCCAGTAGTTACATCAAACTTCTGCAGATCTTCTTTGCTGACCGAAAATACAGCAGTATTATATTCCGGAATAACTTCTAGGCAGTTGAGCAAACAGTATCCCAAAAACTTCAGTCGATTCTCGGTGGAGCTGTTGTAAACTTGCTCGTGTATCTCCCAATTTTTCGCTCCTGCGTCGATCAATGACGCGATAATTTGGTGTACCGCCGCCGTAGTCGAACGAAAACGGAAAGAACCCGTATCAGTCATGATTCCTGCATAGAGGCAGGTCGCGATTTCTGGGCTCATGCCTTCTCGGTCTCCGTTTACTGAACAGATGAACGTATAGATAAGCTGTGCAGTTGCCGCCGCATTGGAGTCCCAATAACTTAAGCTCGCAAAGTCTTCCGGATCTAGGTGATGATCGATCATCCATTTTTGACCCGACGCAGCGCGGATAAGAGGCTCTAGAATGTTGGTTCGACTTATAGCACTGTAGTCTAGGCAAAAAATGATGTCCGCATTTGCCAATAAGTGTTCGGATTGTTCTTTCGCCGTGGGATAAATAATTACCTCTTCGCGACCGGGCATCCAATCCAAAAATGTAGGAAAGTCGGATGATAATACTATCTCCACGTGGTGTCCTTTAGCTTTGAGCCAATGGTACAAACCCAGAGATGAGCCTAAAGCGTCGCCATCAGGCTTATGATGGGTGGTGATAACGATATTCTTAGGTTCGGAAAGTAAATGTAAATGTATTTGTCCTGTCAGCATAAATAATCTAAGATTGCAAACCTACTACAATTTTGTTGGTTCAAGAAATTTTTTAACAAGAAGTGTTTCTATGGAAACGCTCTCCGTGTCAGTTGTATTACCTGCCATATTCACGTATTTTTAATCATGCTTAAAGGCATACAGTTTTCGGTCCCTGCGCACACACAATAAATAGGTAGCACTATTATAGTCTATTTTGCCGTAATAAAAGAGCGGCATAGATTCTATTGGGAAGCCGTTTACCACAGTGCCTTTGTCGTCGAAAATATAAATCAGCCCATTTTCGCGCGAAGCGATGCCTAGAAGGCTTCCGTTGGCGAAAAACTGTGGTCTGTCTTCTGCCGCTTGCGTGAAGGTAAAGTCATATAGTGGAGAGCCGTCTGGAAGCTGAAGTGTGGAAAGTTTCTTGCCATCTAGGACAATCAATCTGTTTGCTGGCGTAGCGCCCATGTGGTCAAAAGCCAAGATCGATTTACCATGCCAATTTCCTACTGTTCGTTTTGTTGCAGGCTGCTTAAAATCTATCGTCACGAAATTGTTGGCGGTGTCTATCGCTATGAGCGTGCTGCCGGCATCTTCCTGCGCAATAAAAGCAAGCGGATTTCGGAAATGACCACCATTAATGACTTCTTGCTTAATCAGTTTTCCATTCGCATCATATTGGTAGAAATGACCATTTTCGGTGCCTATAAAAACTTGACTATTGCGTGCTTTAACATCAAAAAGAATGTTGCCAGCCAATTTCTCGTTACTCCAATTTTCCATACGCTTGCCTTCCAGATCGTACACCAAAAGCTCGTTACCGGCGGGGATAAAAATAAGCTGTTGTCCGTTAAGTTCAGCAACGGTAGGCGTATAGCTTGGTTCCGCACTCAAACCCAACGAAAAGCCCGGCAAGCCGTTGCCGCTACTGTCGAACCGGTACAGGCGGTTGCGATCCGTGACAAGTACAATCGATCGATCTGCCAATTGTTGAGCTTCGCCGACCACGCGTCCATGAAACACAGCCGACCAAAGTTGCTTTCCGGAAGGATGTATGCCATGAACCGTATGATCTTGCTCCTGTATAAGGATGAATTGACTAGTGTCGGAATGTTCAAACACCCAAGGTGCCGTAATAGGGCGGTTCTCGAACGTGTAGCTCCATTCTGGTGTAGCTCCTAAGGCAGTTTTACTTTTATAGATGGCGTAAATGTTGGATAGAAAATCTCCGTTGTTTCCCGATATTTGGAGCGACCAAGAGTAGAAGTCTTGAAACCCGAAGTCGTCGCTGTCGCGGAAGTTCTCGCGAAAAGCGGGTTTCAGCAAATTGCCGATTAAGGCGGAAGAGGTGCGTGTGCGTTGAAAATAGGTCACATTGGCCTCGTTACCTTGTATCTTTTCGAAGTTCTTGAATCCTAGTGTGTTGATCAAAAGGTTCTCCCTGCGCATATCCCGTTTGAAGTCTTGCAACAGGCTTTGGCTATTTGCGACCACAATGCTGTTTTCGTGCTTCATAAAATATGGACGAGTAAATGATTTTAAGGGGTCGCCGAATAGGGCATACAGCACATTGGATTGATCGAAACGGAATATGGAATCTCCTGTTTCCGTAGAAATACGATCAATGTTTTGACTCAGTTGCGATGAATCATGAAGGGCTACAAAGGCTAGTGAGGTCTGATTGCTTTGTTCGACCACCGCAAATTCATTTCCGAATATTTGTCGTATCTCCTTGTTTAAGGATAGGTTGCTGTTGCGTTCCAGTTGCTGAAGCTGATCGGACAATTTTTCCGATTCGCCCCGTTCCTTGAACATTTTTTGTAGATCATCTTGGAAGAGCGCGGGATCGCTAATGGCAAAAGCCATGTAGGTGGCCGTATTTTCTGGAAAGTAATTGAAAAGACTTTGCGTGGTTTTGCTTTGCCTACCGAAGACCTCTAGGTAATTTTTTCTGTCGCGCATGGTTTCACTCTCACCACTCAAGATCAGTGCATCATTCTTGAAGTTAAGATTCCAGGCAGATTGCCCTCCAATGGATGTGAAAAGGCCAATGTTGTTACCGGGACGGTTACGCATCAGATGTTGCGAAATTTTAGCGACTTCATCGTGTAGGAAGTAAACGCTTAACGGCGAATTTCTGCTGTTGTTCTCCGCAAAGTAATCGATTGCATGTTTGTCTAGCTTAGGCTGGTTGTTATCAAGCACCCGGTTTATTAGGCTGTCCGAGTAACTCGCAAAGAATATCTGTTTATGATAGGCAATATGGAAAATACTATCCTTATTACCACTGTGAAGGTGGAAAATACGAGCACCCAAGGTGTCGCGGTGCGTAACGTTGAATTCTTTACCCACCTCTGCCATGACAGCCGCAAGACTCTCTACTTCGATGGGCTCACTTGTTGGAATGCTGAAAAGCGAAACGATCTTCTCGCCCTCCGGATGAAACGAAAGGTACAGATCCGAACCGTTGACGTAGGGCTGTAAGGATGCGTTACGTAGCAGCTTAGCCTTCCACAATTGCCATTGCTTCATATCCTGTTTGCCGATTAACGCCTCAAATAGCTCGAAATCCTTGAAGATATTATCGGTCGTCGCATCATTGTGAAATGTGCTAACGAGATACGTCTCTTTGGGCAAAAACGTCAGTGGACGCAGACCTTCTTTCTCGCTACCGTTTAAGTCTGCGAAGTAATATATGGAAGCGCCGATGACAGCGACGAACAGTAAAATTGAAAGTATAATGGTATTTCTCATTGCGCACAAACCTGTAACAGATTCAAAAATAAAAAAATAAAAAGCAAAGCCGATAAAAAATGGGGGAATATCTATGCCTCGAAATTAGTGACGGCTCGCGAAAGCTGAAAAAATTGAAAGGCAATTTGCATTTAATTTTATACATTTATAAGCGCAAAAACATACGTTATAGAATTTTATCTCCTTTATGAATAAACAAATTATATTAGCAGCTTCCTTTTTTGGGCTGACGGCTGTGATATTGGGGGCATTTGGAGCACATGGCTTTGAAGGCAAGATTAGCGACTATCATTTAGGAACGTGGAAGACAGCAAATCAATATCACTTTTACCATACCTTGGCTTTATTGTTTCTGTCTACTTTTTCGCGGGCAAAAAATGCATCTATACGCGTTTCTTTCATAGCCTTTGTATTAGGCATTCTGTTGTTTTCAGGCTCTTTGTACTTGCTTAGCGTTCGATCGTTACTCGGACTAGACGGATTAACCATGCTTGGGCCTGTCACTCCACTCGGTGGACTGTGCTTCATCGTTGGATGGGGAGGTCTATTTGTCGCGGCAGTTCGAAACCGTTCTTGACATAAAAACTACTCGATAAAGAAGCCTTCCATAAACCGAAGGCTTTTTATTTGAAGGCTATTCCTTTTTATTGTCGCGATCGGCTCGCGTTTCGGTTCTTATTTCTTTTATTAAGATTTCGTGAAGGTTTTCTAACTTTGTTCTTATGTCTGACACCTCTTTATTTGGTATTGATCGTGAAACACTTTTTGTAGAGGTTATTCTGCCTTTGTACATTGCCAAGACCTATACATATAGAGTGCCCGTAGAATGGAATCGTGATGTGGCTATTGGCAAAAGAGTGATCGTTCAATTTGGAAGGAACAAGATCTATGCGGCCATTGTTCACCGTTTATCTCACGAACCTCCGCTAAGTTACGAAGCTAAATACATCCTCAACGTGATCGATGATGAGCCGGTCGTCGACAAAAGCCAGTTGGCGCTCTGGGAGTGGATGGCTGCTTATTACATGTGCTACCTTGGTGAAGTGCTGCAAGCGGCTCTTCCCGCCGCGCTTAAGATGGCTAGCGAGACCAAAATTGTTGCTTCCGAGGCTGAAGGCTTGGATCGATCTCTGCTGTCCGACAAAGGATACTTGGTGATGGAAGCGCTGGATTTAGCGGGCGAACTTACAGTCAATGATATCGTAAAGCTTCTCGGACAGAAAACGGTTTTTCCTTTGCTCAAATCGCTATTTGATCATGGCTACATCTTGATCTCTGAGGAAATAAAGGATCGTTTCAAGCCGAAGCGTAAGTCTTTTTTACAGTTGGCAGCGACCTTTGCAGATGGGGAAAGCTTACATGCGCTGATGGACTCCTTAAATCGAGCGCCTAAACAACAGGATGCGCTATTAGCCTTTCTTCAACTGCGCAAGAGCAATCCCGAAGTTACCAGACAAGACATTATGGAGATGACAGGCGTCGGTGGTGGAATTGTGGCTTCATTGATTGAAAAAGAGGTGTTCGAAGTTCGAGAAAAGGTGGTCTCCCGTTTGGGTGGCGTTGACGTCGAGATAACAACCAATTTTGTGTTTAATGATAAACAACAGCTAGCCTTTGAACAAATCAATACACTCTTCGAGCAAAAGGACGTCGTCTTGTTGCACGGTGTCACAGCCTCCGGAAAAACGCAGTTGTATATTCGTTTGATCGAACAAATGATTGCATCGGGAAAAAATGTACTTTATCTGCTGCCTGAAATTGCACTTACAACGCAGATAACGGATCGACTGAAGATGCATTTCGGTGACAAGCTTGGTGTATATCACTCCAAATTCAATGATAATGAGCGAGCAGAGGTATGGCATAAGGTGATAAAGGGCGAGTATAAGGTCGTGGTGGGGGCACGTTCGTCCGTGTTTTTACCGTTTAAAGATTTGGGATTAATTGTGGTTGACGAAGAACATGAAAGTTCGTATAAGCAGTATGAACCCGCCCCACGTTACCATGCGCGTGACACGGCGATTTATTTGGCACACTTGCAGGGAGCTAAGGTGCTACTTGGATCTGCAACGCCGTCGATAGAAAGTTACTACAATGCGAAAGCCGATAAATACGGATTGGTTGAGCTTAAGGAACGTTTTGGCGATGCCAAGCTTCCCGAAATACAAGTTGTAAATATCGCTGAGGAAGGGCGCAAAGAGCAAATGTTTTCCTACTTCAGTGGCGTTCTGTTGCAAGGCATAAGTGATGCTTTAGAACGCAAAGAACAAGTTATTCTCTTCCAAAATAGACGTGGACATACGCCGTTTGTGCAATGTAGTACGTGTGGTTGGGTAGCAAAATGTATAAACTGTGATGTTAGCCTGACTTACCATAAATCGACCAATCACCTGCACTGTCATTACTGTGGACACAGTGAGCCTCCTATTCAAGTCTGTCCAGCATGTGGAATGCCACATATCGAAAGCAAAGGCTTTGGGACAGAGCGTGTGGAGGAAGAGCTTGAACTTCTTATTCCCCAAGCGCGCATAGGACGTCTCGATTTGGACGCTGCCAAGGGGAAGCATGGCTTCGATAAGATTATCACCGCTTTTGATGACCACGAGTTTGATATTCTTATTGGAACACAGATGGTGGCTAAAGGTCTCGATTTTGGTCGTGTTAGCCTGATAGGTATCATCAATGCCGACGCCATGATTAACTTTCCCGACTTTCGTGCCTACGAGCGTGCCTTTTCGTTGTTCTCGCAGGTAGCGGGTCGCGCAGGAAGACGAGAGAAAGATGGACGCGTCATTATACAGACGCATTCACCCAACCATCGTGTATTGGAACAAGTCATTTTACATGACTACGAGGGTATGTTTTTGACCGAGGTAAAGGAACGGAAAAATTACCAATATCCTCCTTTTTATAGATTGATAAAGATGGAAGTACGACATACCGATATGCAGGATGCACATGACGGCGCTATGCGGTTGGCGCACTTACTGCGTAGCAATTTGGGTAGTCGTGTACTCGGACCGGAACCTCCATTGGTATCCCGCGTTCGCAATTACTTTATACAGACCATCACCTTGAAGATTGAACGTAACAATGTCAGTATAGCCAAGGTTAAGGAGCTCATGCAACAAGCTATCACACAGTTTGAAGTCGATAAAAATAATAAAGGTATACGTATTGCCATCGATGTTGATCCTTATTGATCCTTCCGTTTTTCTTGTTCGCGCCATTGTTTGGAAAAGGACTTATCGGCAAGCTTTGGGAAGTCACGTTGATCACCCCAAGCTTTTTTGAGTAACCTTTTGAATAAGAAATTTTTTGTTTTACCGCCAAAGAAGTCAAGTAAACGACGACGCTGAAACAAATAAGCAAATCCACTCCAAAAACGTTGCTCGCTCTTGCCAACTAAATGCTGTGTAACAGCTTCTTTTCGATTCAACAAAAGCATTTTATCCAATTCTATATGCACTGGGCATACGGATGATGCCTCACCATCAAGCGGTGTAGCGAAGCTCAGGTGATGGAGATTGTCCGCTTGTTGTAGATGTGGCGCGACCATCGACCCGATGGGGCCGGGGTAGGTAATTCCGTAGCCATCTGCCCCTACACTTTGATAAACGGGACACACATGCAAACACGCTCCGCAGCGGATGCAATATAATCCTTGCCGCTGTTCTTTTTTCGTTAATAGGTTACTACGCCCATTATCCAGCAGGATAACGTACATTTCTTTAGGTCCATCTGTTTCGCTATTTTGTCTGGGGCCACTAAGTAAGCTGTTGTATGTAGCGGGATTTTGGCTGCTGCTATGGGAGGCAAGTAACGGCCAAAACAGATCCATGTCGTGCACCGAAGGCACCACGTTGTCGATACCAGCGATACTAATATGAATTTTCGGGAAAGTACTGATCAATCTCGCATTGCCCTCATTCTCCGTGATAGCGATGCTACCGCTATCGGCTACTAAAAAATTGGCGCCCGAAATACCTACATCTGCCCGCAAAAATTTTTCGTACAGGAGCTCATTTACTTTTTCTATAAGCTGTTCTGCTGTCGCTTCGAGCGGGCAATCGAACTGTTCGTGAAACTTCTTCGCGACAGTGCTGCGGTCAAGATATCCGGCGGAAGAGATAAAATTTGACGGCTTTTCCTGCAACAATCGAGCTATAAATGAGCCTGTATCTGTTTCTGTAATATCAAATCCCTTATTTCCGAGGTAATCGGATAAACCAAGCTCTTCGAATACGATAGACGCCGTTTTGACGATCGATTTGGCTTCATGCTGTTCCAAAATACGTGTAATCTCTTCTCTGGCTTCCTCCACGTCGTTTGCCCAAATTACTTTTCCTCCGCGGCGAGTGAAATTTGATTCGAAATCAAGCAAATAGCGGTCAAGGTTTTCTACAGCTTTCCATTTAAGCAGATGAGCTTTCTTTTTGGAATTTTCAAGATCGAAAAATTTTGCTGTGCCACGCGATAGGGCATCCTGAAAATGATGAAGATTGTTCTTCATCATTTCGCGATGGGTTTTGTCGAAAGACTTAGCGGTGCTTTCGCGAATGAATTTTTCTGCCAACTGTTGCGCCATAGAGTTAAAACTGCTTTTTTTAGACGATAGGCAAAAAGCCCTCGCGGTGTGCTCGTAGGAAAATACGCGTTTGATTAAATTTATCCGGCCATTTTCATGTAGTCGTCGTATAAAATACTCGCAAAGAAAATGCCAATAGAACGTATGTGTGGTGGCATCTGCGCAATATGATAAATAAATCGGTCCAAAAGAGGCTACGTTTCCTTTTTTGGACCGATTTATATATGTTATTTGCCGAATAACCTTTGGACGGTGAGCTATTTAAGATCTACCGCAATATGGAGTTCCGAAAGTTGGCCTGCGTCGATAGTGGACGGTGCGTCAATCATGACATCACGCCCCGAGTTATTCTTAGGGAACGCGATATAATCCCGAATGGTTTCCTGTCCGCCTAGAATAGCCGTTAGTCGGTCTAAGCCAAAGGCAAGTCCTCCGTGTGGAGGCGCACCGTATTGAAAGGCATTCATTAAAAAGCCAAATTGCTCTTGCGCTTCCTCCGCAGTGAAACCTAGGTGTTTGAACATTAAAGCCTGTGTTTCCTTATCATGTATACGGATGGAACCGCCACCAATCTCATTGCCGTTTAAGACCAAGTCATACGCATTGGCACGTACCTTGCCCGGATCAGTGTCGAGTAGGTGCATGTCTTCCTGCTTTGGTGATGTGAACGGGTGGTGCATAGCATGGTAGCGCGCAGTATCTTCATCCCATTCCAATAATGGGAAATCGATTACCCATAGCGGTGCAAATTCATGGGGCTTGCGCAATCCCAATCTATTACCTAATTCCATACGAAGTGCACTTAGCTGCGTGCGTGTTTTTAAGGCTGGCCCTGACAATACCAAGATCAAGTCGCCTGCTTTTGCTCCCGTTGCTTCCGCCCATTTCGCTAAATCACCCTGGTCGTAGAACTTATCCACAGACGATTTGAAGCTGCCATCAGCCTCGCATTTGCAGTAGACCATTCCACTCGCGCCTACTTGTGGACGTTTTACCCAGTCGATAAGTTCGTCGATTTGTTTTCTAGTGTAATTGGCTGCCTCAGGAACCGCAATTCCAACGACTAGTTCAGCGCTGTTGAAAACCGAAAATTCCTTATGTTGGGACACTTGGTTCAATTCGCCGAATTTCATCCCGAAGCGAATATCCGGTTTGTCATTCCCGTAGGTGCGCATCGCCTCGTCAAACGTCATGCGTGGAAACTTGGTAATCTCGATTTGATGTATCGTTTTTAGGAGGTGTCTCGTTAAGCCTTCAAAGATATCAAGAATGTCCTCTTGCTCAATAAAGGACATTTCGCAGTCGATTTGAGTGAACTCCGGCTGACGGTCAGCACGTAGATCTTCGTCGCGAAAGCATTTAACGATTTGAAAATAGCGATCCATGCCCGCTACCATCAGGAGTTGTTTGAATGTTTGCGGCGATTGTGGCAATGCATAAAATTGACCCGGATTCATACGGGAAGGAACAATGAAGTCGCGTGCTCCTTCTGGCGTAGATTTGATCAAATAAGGCGTTTCGACCTCACAGAAATCTAAATTCGAAAGATAATTGCGCACTTCCTGTGTCACTTTGTGACGGAAGAGTAAGCTGTTTTTGACGGGATTACGTCTGATATCGAGGTAGCGATATTTCATTCGGATATCTTCTCCTCCATCTGTCTCGTCCTCTATGGTAAAAGGAGGGATTTGAGAAGCATTGAGAACTTGTAATTCTTTCACCAAGACTTCAACTTCTCCAGTTGGCATATTGCTATTTTTGGATTCCCGTTCAATAACGGTGCCCTTCACCTGAATAACAAACTCCCGACCCAAAGCCTTCGCTTGTTGCATGATGGAGGCATCTGTGCGTGATTCGTCAAAAATTAATTGGGTGATACCGTATCGGTCGCGTAGATCTACCCATACCATAAACCCTTTATCCCTCGATTTTTGAACCCATCCAGCAAGTGTTACCTCTTTATTCGTGTCGGCAATACGTAACTCGCCGCAGCTATGACTTCTATACATGTATGCTAAAAATTTAAAAATAAAATAAACCATACCTGTCGCTTCTTCTATTTAAAGGGCAAGAGAAAGTGACAGCTAGATTTTACGCAAAAATATTGGATTTCGATGAGAATAACGAAAGTTTGTGTGTCAGTTTCTCCGAATGCCGTAGTCTTTGAATATCGTTTCCACCACATTCTCCCACCATGCTTTGTTTTTCTCATATAGCCTCCACTTTTCCCCACGCAGGAGGCTTTTCTCTCAATTAGGTTCCAATGTTCGTTTTTTTTGTGAAACCAAGGAGAGTTTCTGCCACAAATATCAATCGAACTTTTAGAAAAATATTTGCAATAAATATGTTTTATTAAATAATTGTAAATCATCGATTTCTAAATTTTTTTTATTGTTTTACAATATGTGATTTTTGCAGTTTTTCGGTGTGGAAAACTTTTTTGTGTGATATTGTGGGGGAAAGTGGGGGAAAGTGTATACTTTTACATTTAAAATTTGATTAGGCTCATAGGAAATGAACTATTTGATTGGAGAATACGAATGCAAGCTGGACACCAAAGGAAGAATGGTGGTTCCTGCCGCGCTCAAAAGGCAACTGCCTGATGTTGAGCGTGAGGGGCTTGTTGTGAATCGTGGCTTCGAGAAAAATTTGGTCATTTATACACGTGCTGAATGGAATAAGATATTGAAACAATTATCTAGGCTTAATCAATTTCAGCCGAAGAATCGGGATTTTGTGCGAAGGTTCATGAGTGGATCCACCGAGTTGATGTTGGATGCGGCGGGACGTGTTTTGTTGCCGAAGAGTTTGTTGGAGTATGCAGAAGTTACTGCTGATGTGGTGTTGGCTTGTAACCTAGAGAAAATAGAGGTGTGGTCGAAAGCGAAGTATGAAGAACAGCTAGGAGCTTTGTCGGAGGAAGATTTTTCTGATCTAGCGGAGCAAGTGATGGGAGGTTTTGACTTGGAAGGAGGTTCGGATGACTAGCGCCGGAGTTTACCATGTTCCTGTGATGTTGCAAGAGTGCATGGATGCTATGGCGATAAAGCCAGATGGTGTTTATGTAGATGTGACGTTTGGTGGCGGTGGTCATTCGCGAGAAATTATGAAGCATCTGGGGCCGAAAGGTCGATTGATAGCATTTGATCAAGATCCTGATGCGGTAAAGAATGCGATCGACGATCCGCGGTTTACCTTGATTCATCAGAACTTTAAGTTCTTGAAAAATAATTTGAGGCTGCTGGGTGTGAAAGAAGTGGATGCGGTGTTGGGTGACCTTGGTGTTTCTTCGCATCAGTTTGATTCTGCCGAGCGTGGATTTTCCATTCGCTTCGATGCTGATCTGGATATGCGTATGGATCAGGTTGCTGATTTAGATGCGAAGATGGTTTTAAATACCTATGCCGAGGAGGAGTTGCACCGAATCTTTGGTATGTATGGCGAGATTCAGAATGCACGTTCTTTGGCAAAAACAATTGTGACTGCGCGCTTGACTGCTGCAATAGAAACGGTTGCTGGTTTGAAAGAGGTGATTAAGCGTTTAGTGCCAAAAGGCAAAGAGCATAAGTATCATGCACAGGTGTTTCAAGCGTTGCGTATAGAGGTGAATCAGGAGTTGGAGGCGTTGCAGGCTTTTTTAGAACAGACTGTTTCTGTGTTGAAGCCAGGTGGACGTTTGGTGGTCATGTCCTATCACTCTTTGGAAGATAGGTTAGTGAAGAACTTCATGCAGAAAGGGAAGTTTAAGGGTGAGGTGGAGAAAGATTTTTTTGGAAATGAAATAAAGCCATTCAAAGTGATCAGTCGTAAGGCTATTACGGCAGGTGAGGTTGAGTTGGCTAGCAATAATAGATCGCGCAGTGCGAAATTGCGTGTCGCTGAACGGAACATTTAATTTTTTGTGATGTCGAAGAATACGATAAAAGACAAGGAATTAAGTGAGGAAGTTCAGGAAAAAATGAATGAATCAGTTGAAGAGAAGGTCGAAGAGACGCAAAATTTTCTCCGGTCTATTTTTTCAACGAAGAAGCTGTCCAGTTATTTGGTAGCTAAAAACTTGCCTTTTGCGGCTTTTGTGGCATTGTTGGGATTGTTGTATATCTCTAACCGCCATTTGGCTGAACGAACGGTGAGATCTATTGACCGATTAGGGCGCGACGTGAAGGAGTTGAGTTGGGATTATAAGTCCTTGTCTGCAGAGTTGATGAAATTGACGACGCAGACTGAAATAGCAAAACGGGCAGACACCTTGGGTTTAAAGGAGCGCACGGAACCACCTATCAAAATAGAGGTGGTTAAAGAAAAGTAGTAACACGTTAACACGTAGTCATATGAATATTAGGAAATCGATACTTATTCGGGTGTACCTGGCGTTCGGGCTGATGGTGTTTGGCGCGTTGTTGGTTTTTGGCAAGCTGCTGCATTTGCAATATGTCGATGGTGGCGAGTGGCGCGCTATGGTGGATAGTTTAACAATCAGGGAGCGATTGATCGAGGCTGCGCGAGGTAACATATATTCAAACGATGGTAGTTTATTGGCTACGTCGGTTCCTGAATACGAGTTGCGTTTCGATGCCATGTCTATTCCAGCTGAAGAGAGTGATGTGTTCAATTCAAAGGTCGATTCGTTAGCTGGACAATTGGCTTCGCATTTTGGTGATAAATCGGCTCGACAATATTTAGCACAATTGAAAAATGCGCGTGCAAAAAAAGCACGCTATATGCTGTTGAAACGCAATGTTTCTCATCAAGATTTAAAGGTTGTAAAAGGATTTCCTTTGTTTCATTCTTTTAAAGAAGGGAAAAAAAGATACTCTACCAGTTTGGTTACTGTACGGGAAAACAAAAGGATACTTCCATTTACCAATCTTGCAGCGCGAACGATTGGTTACAAAAACACCAAAGGCGACACTGTGTTGGTTGGTTTGGAAGGGGCGTATGGATCCTATATCGATGGAAAAAGTGGTTCGCAATTGATGCAACGTATTGCAGGAGGTGTTTGGGTACCAGTGAGCCGTGAGGTGGAAGTCGCGCCGGTTGATGGTTCTGATATTATTTCTACGCTGGATGTCAATATGCAGGATATGGCACAGCGAGCTTTGGAAAAACAGCTTATTGCCAGTGATGCGGATAATGGTTGTGTGATTTTGATGGAGGTGAAGACAGGTGAAGTCCGCGCTATTGCCAACTTTACCAGAGATGGCGAGGGCGTGTTTCGCGAAAAATATAATTATGCCATCGCACAGGGAGCCGATCCAGGGTCAACTTTTAAGTTAGCTAGCTATTTGGCTTTGTTGGACGATGGGCTGGTGGATACCTCGACAAGAGTGGATATTGGAAATGGAACATATAAAGTTCCGTCGCACACGATCAAGGATTCGCACGCACCAAAGAAATCGGTGTTGAGTGTGAAGGAGGCCTTTGAAGAGTCATCGAATGTGGGGGTAGCAAAATTGGTGCATGCACACTACGGAGAAAACCCCGGAAAATATACAGCGAAATTGCATCACTTTGGCTTGGGACAGCCTTTAGGATTACAGATCCCTGGGGAAGTGAAACCTTGGGTGAAGACGCCTGACAGTCGTACTTGGAGCAAATTGTCGCTTGTGCAAATGGCTTATGGCTATGAGCTACGGCTAACGCCGTTGCAAATGTTGGCTTTTTATA
The DNA here is from genome assembly GCF_033955345.1 of Sphingobacterium bambusae. Taxonomy (NCBI): domain Bacteria; kingdom Pseudomonadati; phylum Bacteroidota; class Sphingobacteriia; order Sphingobacteriales; family Sphingobacteriaceae; genus Sphingobacterium; species Sphingobacterium bambusae. The sequence goes on along the minus strand of NZ_CP138332.1, from coordinate 1,592,324 downwards.
ACGCCGTGGCAAACGACGGTAAAATGGTTGCTCCTCTTTTTGTGAAGGAGATTCGTCATTTAGGAAACACAGTAGAACGTTTTCAAGCTCGTGTGATTAGTAAGCAGATTGCATCAAAAACGGCTATAGATAAGGTGCAGGGCATGTTGGAAGGGGTGATGACGGAAGGCACCGGCAAAAAATTGAGCTCGCCTTTATACAGTTCGGCTGGTAAGACCGGAACGGCACAGATGAATGATGGGGCAAGAGGATATGGAGCAAGGCGATACCAGTCATCTTTCGCAGGTTATTTTCCTGCAGAAAACCCGAAGTACTCGATGATCGTCGTTATCCGTAATCCGCGGAAAGGTTATTATGGAGGGGCGATAGCGGGGCCTGTCTTCAAAGAATTGGCGGATATGGTATATGCAAATGATCTTTCCTTGCATGGTACCTTCGCTGCGCGAAAAGTTAATGTGGCCGGCGCAAAAACGCCATTGACACTGGGAGGCTCGAAGGAAGCTTCTAATGCGGTTTATGAGGCCTTGGGCTTTCATCCCACAGCTTGGACGGCGCTGGCACAGCCTACGGATTCTTCCGCAAAAGGTGTTCCTTTTGTTGAGGTGCAAATTAAAGAGGGAATCGTTCCTAATGTGTTGGGTATGGGGCTTTCGGATGCCGTTTTTACGATGGAGAATGCAGGATTTAAAACCAAGGTGTCGGGAAGGGGTAGAGTAGTAACGCAATCCTTGGTTGCTGGAGTGAAATTGAAAGCAGGTACGCCAATTGTATTGGCACTGAATTGATAAATATGAAGCTGAAAGAATTATTACACGCTATTCCAGTACAGCAGCTCGAAGGATCGCTCGAGTTGGATGTACAGTCGATATGTTTCGACTCGCGGAAGGTTGTTGCAAGCAGCATGTTTGTGGCGGTTCGTGGCGTGCATACCGACGGACATTTGTATATCGATACGGCACTGGAGCTTGGTGCAAGCGTCCTAGTATTGGAAGAATTGCCTGAAGCATTGCAAGAGGATGTTACCTATGTGTTAGTAGACGACACTTCCTACGTGCTGGGTTTATTGGCGACTAATTTTTATGGAGATCCTTCGAAGGAGTTGAAGCTTGTCGGCGTAACCGGGACCAATGGTAAGACTACGGTGGCTACTTTACTCTTTAATCTCTTTGAGAACTTGGGATACCACGTAGGACTGATTTCTACGGTACAAAATAAAATAGGTGAGCGGATCATTCCCGCAACGCATACCACACCGGATCCATTAGCCTTGAACGCTTTGTTAAGAGATATGGTGGATGACGGCTGTGACTATTGCTTTATGGAAGTGAGCTCGCACGCTGTTGTGCAACAACGCATCGCCGGCTTGCGTTTCGCTGGAGGTATTTTTACGAATATCACCCATGATCATTTGGATTTTCACGGAACTTTTGATCACTATATTAAAGCGAAGAAGAAATTTTTTGATGACCTCGATCGCTACGCTTTTGCACTGACTAACATTGATGATAAAAATGGTTCGGTCATGTTGCAAAATACCTTCGCGCACAAGAAGAGCTACGGTTTAAAAAATATGACCGATTTCAAAGCTCGTATTGTGGAAAGCCACTTTGATGGCATGCTATTGAATATCGACGGGCATGAGCTTTGGGTGAAACTCGTGGGTGGTTTCAATGCATATAATCTGTTGGCGGTGTATGGTGCTGCTATTTTGTTAGAGCAGGAGACCATGAAAGTGCTGACTGCGATGAGTGAGATCAGTGGTGCAGAGGGGCGTTTTGAGGTGGTGCGTTCGGCAAATGGTGTAGCTGGTATCGTGGATTATGCGCATACGCCGGATGCGGTGGAAAATGTGCTGTCTACAATCCGCGACTTACGTGCAGGCAACCAGCAAATTATTACGGTTTTGGGCTGTGGTGGCGATCGGGATAAAACGAAGCGCCCAGAAATGGCCGCTGTGGCGGTGCGCTTGAGCGATCGTGTGATCCTTACGTCGGACAACCCGAGAACGGAAGATCCCGCGGCTATAATTCGGGATATGGAAGCAGGAATAACGGCAAAAGATCGGAAGAATGTCTTCACGATTGCTGAACGTCAAGAAGCTATACGAGCGGCCTGTCATTTGGCGCAGCCTGGCGACATTATTTTGGTAGCAGGAAAAGGCCATGAAAAATACCAAGAGGTAAATGGACAGCGTCATCATTTTGATGATAGGGAGATATTAGAACAAACGTTTAACGAACAATAATAAAGAAGAATGTTATATTATTTATTTAGCTGGCTACAAGAACATGTGCATATTCCCGGTGCAGGGTTGTTTCAGTACATCTCGTTCCGTACGGCTATGGCTGTTATTGTTTCGTTGATTATTACCACGGTATATGGCGGTCGGCTTATTCGCGCCTTGCATAACAGGCAAGTCGGAGAGACTGTTCGCGACCTCGGGCTGGAAGGCGAGAAACAAAAGGCCGGAACACCTACCATGGGTGGTTTGATCATCATTGCGGGGATCCTTATTCCTACATTGCTATTCGCTAAATTGGATAATATTTATGTGATCATCATGATCGTGACGACGGTCTGGATGGGTGCAATTGGATTTTTAGATGATTATATCAAGGTCTTCAAGAAAAACAAAGAGGGTCTTGCAGGGCGTTTCAAGGTTATTGGTCAGGTTGGGTTGGGGACGTTGATCGCAATTACGATGTATTTTCATCCCGAGATTGTGTCGCGTCAAGAAGTCACAAATCCTACCTCAACACGTGCGGTACAAATCATGACCGATACGCAAACGGGCGAGCGTTATTATGCCGAGAATGTGAAATCGACGAAGACGAATATCCCCTTTTATAAAAACAATGAATTCGACTATGCAAAGGTTTTGAGCATGTTTGGTCTAAAAGGTAGTTTGGTCACGTTTATTGTTTTTCTCGTGGTAGTTGTTTTTATCGTTACCGCGGTTTCAAATGGTGCGAATATCACCGATGGAATTGATGGATTGGCTACTGGTACTTCTGCAATCATTGGTATTACCTTGGCTATTTTGGCCTATGTGTCGGGTAACGTTATTTTCTCGGACTACCTCAATATCATGTATATCCCGAACTCTGGCGAACTGGTGATTTTTGCGGGAGCATTTGTTGGAGCTTGTACTGGTTTTTTGTGGTACAACGCCTTTCCAGCACAAGTTTTCATGGGAGATACGGGAAGTTTGGCAATTGGTGGTATCATAGCGGCTTTTGCTATTTTGATTCGTAAGGAATTGCTGATACCGGTGTTGTGCGGTGTGTTTCTTTTAGAGAACGTGTCCGTCATTCTGCAGGTTTCCTACTTCAAATACACAAAAAAGAAATATGGGGAAGGGAGGCGTATTTTTCTAATGTCTCCATTACACCACCATTATCAGAAAAAAGGATATCATGAATCCAAGATTGTTATGCGCTTCTTTATCGTATCCATCATCTTGGCCATTGTAACAATTGTCACATTAAAAACTAGGTAACATGCCCAATATAGCAACGACATATTATCCGCAATCGGGATTTTTAGTGGTGTTGGGCGCGGGCGAAAGCGGTGTCGGCGCAGCTGTATTGGCTAAAGATAAAGGCTTCGATGTGTTCGTGTCGGACAAGGGACCGATAGCAGAGCACTACAAGGCAACATTGTTGGCTGAAGGGATCGCTTTCGAGGAGCTGCAGCATAGTGAAGAACGTATTTTGCAGGCGGAGCTCGTGGTGAAGAGTCCAGGAATACCGGAGAAAGCACCTTTGGTGAAAGCTCTGAAGGCATCTAATGTGCCTGTGATCTCAGAGATTGAGTTTGCTGCTCAGTATACGGATGCTAAGCTGTATTGTATCACGGGATCGAACGGCAAATCGACGACGACCATGCTGACATACTACATGTTGCAGAAGGCAGGCGTGAACGTGGGATTGGCAGGTAATATAGGTAAAAGCTTTGCTCTTCAAGTAGCTCGAGAAGACTATGACATATATGTCCTAGAGATATCCAGCTTTATGTTGGACGATATGTATCAATTTAGGGCTGATGTTGCCGTCATCCTGAACATTACGCCCGATCATTTGGATCGCTACGATTATCGATTGGAGAATTACGTGGCCTCCAAATTTAGGATGGTGCGCAATCAAACGGAAGCAGATTATTTTATCTATTGCTTGGATGATGAAGAGACGGCGAAAGCACTGCCGTTGTATGAAACGAAAGCACTACACCTTCCTTTTACGCAAAGGGAAGTGCTAGAGCGAGGTGCTTATTTGGACGAACATAAAAATATTGTAATTAACATACCTAACAAAGAAATTTTTGCGATGAATATTGAAGAACTATCATTACAGGGAAAACATAACGTCTACAATAACATGGCGTCGGGCTTGGTTGCCAAAGCTATGGAGTTGCGCAACCAGACGATGAAGGAAAGTATGAGTTCATATGTCAATATTGAACATCGCTTAGAGCATGTGGCCTGTATCGGAGGGGTGAACTATATCAACGATTCGAAAGCGACAAATGTCAATTCGGTTTGGTATGCACTGGAAAGCTTCTCTCCCGACATTATCCTTATTATGGGAGGTGTGGATAAAGGGAACGATTATGAGATGCTTCGTGACTTGGTGAAAGCGAAGGTAAAAGCGATTGTGTGCATTGGAAAAGATACCGTGCGCATTCATGAATCCTTTGAAGATGATACGGATGTTATTGTGAACAGCTCTTCGATGCAAGAAGCAGTAGAGATGGCGTCGCACCTATCGAAAAAAGGCGATACGGTGTTGTTATCACCGGCTTGTGCAAGCTTTGACTGGTTCAAGAACTACGAAGAAAGAGGCGATAAATTTAAAGAAGCAGTAATGGCATTGTAAGGCTTAATAAACGCATACGGTGATGGATCAGATTTTTAGTAAATTAAAAGGAGATAAATGGATATGGATCATTGTGATCGTATTGTCCGGTTGGTCGCTATTGGCTGTTTATAGCTCTGTAGGGACGCTCGCTTACAAGGAAGGTAAAGGTACTGAGCTCTATCTTTTTAAGCATTTCTCGATCATCGCCATTGGTATAGGCCTGATGTACTTGTCCCATAAACTGGATTATCGCTACTATGCTGGCATCTCGAAGTTGCTAATGATTATCACCATTCCGCTACTGCTGTTTACGTTGATAGGCGGAAATAAAGTGAACGATGCTAGCCGTTGGGTTACGATCCCGGTTATCAACCAGACATTTCAAACTTCGGATTTGGCCAAGCTTGCGCTTATCACGTTTTTGGCGCGGATGTTATCGCGTAAACAGGAGGATATTAAAGACGTAAAGAAGTCATTTGCGCCAATAATGGGGGCAGTTTGTGCGGTATTTGTGTTGATCGCTTGGGCTAACTTGTCGACAGCATTGATGCTTTTTGGAACGAGTATTCTATTGTTGCTGATCGGACGGATTTCTTTTAAGCAGATCGCTATCGTTTCGTTAGGCGTTGGTTTACTGGGTCTTATCGTTATTTCGGTCGGTCCTCGGCGTGCTACCTACTTTAGTCGTATTGAAGGATTTTTCAAGACAGAGGAGGCAACGACGGGAACCGTGTCGTTTCAAGAGGATAAAAATTACCAGGCGAATTTAGCAAAGATGACAATTGCGTCTGGCGAATTTTTTGGCAAAGGTGCAGGCAACAGTGTTGGACGTAATTTATTGCCACACCCTTACTCTGATTTTATTTTTGCCATCATCATCGAAGAATACGGTACCCTTGGTGGCGCAATATTGCTGCTGCTATATATGGCATTGATGTATCGCTGTATACGTATCGTGACGTTGAGTCCACGGGCATTCGGTGCTTTCTTGGCGGCGGGTTTAGGTTTTAGTTTGACGATCCAAGCGTTGGCAAACATGGCTGTTGCGGTTGGTTTAGGTCCTGTGACGGGGGTGCCTTTGCCACTGGTGAGTATGGGAGGTACGTCTATTTTGTTCACGAGCGTTGCTCTTGGGATTATCCTCAGCGTGAGCCGGAATATAGAAGAGTTAAAGGATAAAGAAGAGTTATATGAAGTTCCGAAGCCGAAGAAAGTGGTTGTAGGAACAATTTAATAGCATTATGGCACACAAAGTAATCATAAGCGGTGGTGGAACTGGAGGACATATCTTTCCGGCGATAGCGATTGCCAATGCCTTAAAACGGTTGCAACCCGATGTCGAGATCTTGTTCGTCGGTGCAAACGGTCGCATGGAGATGGAGCGCGTCCCTGCTGCTGGTTATGAGATTGTGGGCTTGGATATTCAAGGTATCGACCGTAAGTCCTTAGTGAAAAATCTGGGGTTGCCGTTTAAGATGCTGGATAGCCTGCTTAAAGCGAGACGCTTGATCAAGTCTTTCAAGGCTGATGTTGCAGTTGGTGTTGGCGGTTACGCTTCGGGGCCTTTGTTGATGATGGCAAATGCTTTAGGTCTGCCTACGCTGATTCAAGAGCAAAACTCGTACGCGGGCGTTACAAATAAGCGGCTGGGAAGAAAAGCGAGCAAGATTTGTGTGGCTTACGAGGGAATGGATAAGTTTTTTCCAGCGCAGAAGATCTTGCTAACAGGAAATCCCATTCGTCGATCCTCCGTGCAAATTGAAGGTCGGGAACGGGAGGGTTTGGCGTCCTTTGGCTTGCAAGAAGGGAAAAAGACGTTATTAGTCACCGGAGGCAGTTTAGGTGCCAAGACACTAAATGATTGTGTGCTTGCAGGTTTAGATAGTTTCGTTGAGCAGGACATTCAAGTTATTTGGCAATGTGGGAGCTATTACTATGAGGCGCTGAAAAATACGTTAGTCGATAGATTGCCTGCTAATGTGGTGTTGCTTCCATTCCTACAACGTATGGATTATGCCTACGCTGCTGCGGATTTTGTCGTTTCGCGCGCTGGAGCGGGGACGATATCTGAGTTGTGTGCTGTAGGTAAGCCGGTTATTTTGGTGCCTTCGCCCAACGTTGCGGAGGATCATCAAACAAAGAATGCAAAGGCCTTGGTCAGTAAAGATGCGGCTATACTGGTGTCTGACATCAGCGCGCGAACAAATTTGGTCGATACCATTATTTCTTTGGCGAACGACGAGGCAAAGTGTTTTGAGCTAAGCGAGCAAATTAGCAAGCTAGCTATGTTGGATGCTGATGAAACAATAGCAAAAGAAGTGTTAAAATTAATTAGATAAATGATGAATCTCGATCATATAAAACGTGTTTATCTCCTCGGAATCGGAGGAATTGGTATGAGCGGTTTAGCTCGTTACTTTCATCATTTGGGCTGTGAGGTGAAAGGTTATGACAAGACGGAAACGGACTTGACCCAAGCGTTGGCGCAAGAGGGGATAGAGGTGATCTATCAAGACGATGTGTCTTTAATTCCCGATGCTTACCAAGTGCTGTCTCCAGAAACATTGTTGATTTTTACGCCTGCGGTGCCAAAAGATCTGGGATTGAAAAACTTTTTCCTAGATAGAGGATTTACACTGTATAAGCGATCCGAGGTTTTAGGTATTATCAGTGCGAGTCGGTTTACGATTGCTGTTGCAGGAACACATGGTAAGACAACGACTTCTACAATGATTGCGCACATTTTAAAAGATTCAGGCTATGACTGCTCGGCTTTCCTCGGTGGAATCAGTTCGAATTATAACAGCAATGTATTGTACGGCGCGAATAATGTCGTAGTGGTTGAGGCGGATGAGTATGATCGCTCGTTCCTCACCCTGCACCCCAATATCGCGGTCGTAACCTCGGCGGATGCTGACCATTTGGATATTTATGGTGATGAGCAACATTTGATTGATTCTTTCAATTTGTTTTTGGAGAGGGTGGTGGATGATGGTTTGTCGATCGTAAAAAAAGGTCTTCCATTCACTGGGACGTTGAGCTATGCCAAAGAGGAGGTGTGCGACGCTTACGCTAAAAATATTCGCGTAGTATCTGGTGAATTTTATTTCGATTATATCGGAAAGGATGATGTTTCATTGGCGGATTTACATCTAGGGATCCCCGGTCTTCATAATGTGGAAAATGCTGTTGCAGCCATCACCGTAGCGTTAGCATTGCAGATCGATGAGGCAGCTATTCGCCAGGCTCTAACTTCTTTTCGCGGCGCAAAACGCCGCTTTGAATACATCGTGCGTACAGCGACCGCTACATACATCGATGACTATGCACACCATCCGGAAGAGTTGCGCGCCTTTTTGGAATCCATGAGAAAGCTGTATCCTTCGAAAAAGCTAACCGTGATCTTTCAGCCGCATTTGTTCAGCCGCACAAGAGATTTTATCGACGGCTTTGCTGAAGTGTTAGGAATGGCGGATGAGCTTCTGTTGATGGATATCTATCCTGCGCGCGAGTTGCCGATAGAAGGCGTTAACTCGGCATGGCTGCTGGATAAAATTGACTTGGAGAATAAGCGCTTGGTAACCCCTGCAATGGTATTGGATATCGTGAAGGAGGAAAAACCCGACTTGGTCGTGACGGTTGGTGCCGGCGACATTGATAGACTTGTGAAGCCTTTAAAGGAATTGTTACAACATGCTTAACACATTGCGCAATATACCTTGGAGGCTAATAGGCTACGCCTGTTTGGTGGTCGTTGCGCTGGTCGGGGTAGGTATGTTGATGAGCTTGGTGAAAAAGAAGGATAATGCGCAGGTGTGCACCGCGATGCGTGTGATGGTAGAAGGCAAAGAGGCATTTATCGATCAGCACGACATTTCGGACTTGGTGAAGGCTAAGTTCGGTAGCGTTGTCGGGAAGACACTGTTGCAGATTCCGATTGAAGAAATAGAGCAGGCATTGATGCAATTGCCTTACGTATCGGCGGCAGAAATATATGTGGATATGGACGGCGTGCTCCAAATTTCTGTCCAACAACGCGAGGTTGTCTTACGGATTGTCAATAGAGCCGGAAATGAATATTATATCGATACCAAAGGAGCAAAGGTGCCGGTGACATTACGTTACGTTCCACATGTGCTCGTGGCGAATGGAAACATTAAAGAAGGGTATAAGAAAGCGTTGGACACGATAGAAACTAAATTGGTCAAAGATTTGGTGACCATTGTTGAGCATGTGAAAGGAGATCCATTATGGAGCAACCAGATTGTGCAGCTTTATGTCAATGACGCTGGCGATATAGAAATTGTCCCGCGAGTGGGTAATCAGCAATTGGTGTTGGGAAATGCCATGAAATTGGATGAAAAATTAGAAAGACTGGTCGTTTTCTATAAAAATATTTTACCGCGCGTGGGCTCGGATGCCTATGAAAGAGTAAATGTAAAGTATGATGGCCAGATCATCTGTGAGCGTAAAGAAGGGTGGATACTCGATAGCTTGCAGACAAAAATGAAAATGAATTAAGTAACACAGTAATAGTAATATACAGCAACAAATACACAGCATATGAAACCAAGATTAGCAGAAAACGAAAAGGAGAATCCGATCATCGTAGGATTGGATATCGGAACCACGAAGATTTGCGTGACAGTGGGTCGTCGTAGTGGTAGTACGAAGATTGAGCTGTTGGGGGTGGGGAAAGCCGAGTCTTCAGGTGTGAATCGCGGAGTGGTTGCCAACATTCAAAAGACCGTAAGCAGTATCCGGGAAGCCGTCGCCATTGCGGAAGGTCAATCGAATGTGGATATTAAAGTCGTTAACGTAGGTATCGCCGGACAGCATATCAAAAGTATTCAGCACCGCGGTATTCTTACCAAGCGCGATTACGATGAGGTAGGTCGATTAGATGTAGAGCAATTGATCTCGGATATGTACAAGTTGGTGCTTCCTCCAGGGGAAGAGATTATCCATGTACTACCGCAGGAATTTACCATCGATAACGAGCCGGGAATTAAAGAGCCTATCGGGATGGCGGGCCGTCGTGTGGAAGCTAATTTCCATATCATCTCGGGCCGGGTCACGGATATCCGTAATATCAAACGCTGTGTGGATAATGCTGATCTTGAAGTGTCTTCGTTGGTATTGGAACCTCTTGCCTCGTCTGAAGCTGTGTTGGACGAAGAAGAGAAAACTGCTGGTGTTGTGCTGGTTGATATTGGTGGCGGTACTACGGATGTAGCCATCTTCCATGAAGGTATAATTCGCCACACGGCAGTTATTCCTTTAGGCGGAAATATTGTTACAGAAGATATTAAACAAGGTTGTTCGGTGTTGCGCAACCAAGCGGAGCAACTTAAAGTTCGTTACGGATCTGCGTTGGCCGATGAAAATAAAGATAACGAGGTAATCTGCGTGCCCGGTATCCGTGGACGTGAAGCGAAAGAGATTTCGGTTAAGAATCTAGCCTATATTATTCAGGCACGGATGGAAGAAATCATTGAGCACGTATATTATGAAATCAAATCATCAGGCTATGAAGATCGTTTGATTGCTGGCATCGTTATCACTGGTGGCGGTGCACAGTTGAAGCATTTGGTGCAGTTGGTAGAGTATATCACCGGCATAGGTTGTCGCATCGGCTATCCGAACGAATATTTGGCGAAGACTGAAATGCTAAATAAGCAAGCCTTGGAGGAGTTGAAAAGCCCGATGTATGCTACTTCGATCGGTTTATTGATAAAAGGGGTGCAAGCCATTGAGGAAGATGAGGCTACTCAACAGGAGATGGTGACGAAGAAAGTGAGCAAAGAAAAGGTTACCGAAATCGCAGAAGAAAAGCGTAAAAAAGAGAGTTGGTTCACCAAAATCCTCTCCGATTTTATCAAGGATGATGCGGGAATAGATGACGATACTTTTATCGGGAAAAAGTAAGTTTTCCACAAGTGAGGTTTTTTCCACAATTTAACAATTGTGGAAAACTATGGTGAATAATTTGGTATTATTACATTGGAATTGTTGAACCTATGGGGGATTATCTAAGTGGTTTAGCAAGAGTTAAATAGGGTTATTTTATGTCGATACAATTTGAAATGTTAAAGGAACAATCATCGATAATCAAGGTTATTGGTGTTGGTGGTGGCGGAGGCAATGCCGTTAACCACATGTACAAGCAGGGGATTAGTGGTGTAGATTTCATCGTTTGTAATACGGATGCGCAGGCGTTGGAGTTGAGTCCTATTCCGAATAAGGTACAGTTGGGAGCGAGTTTGACAGAAGGTATGGGTGCCGGTGCTGATCCAGATGTAGGCGAGAATTCGGCTATTGAAAGTATTGAAGACATCAAGCGTATGTTGGGAACCAACACGAAGATGCTTTTCATTACAGCAGGAATGGGCGGTGGAACAGGTACTGGTGCAAGTCCGGTGTTGGCTAAAGCAGCAAAGGAGCTTGGTATACTTACTGTCGCGATCATCACTACTCCATTTACGTTCGAAGGTAAACGACGCCGCTCTCAAGCTGAAGAAGGTTTGGAAGAGTTGCGCAAATATGTTGACTCCTATTTGGTTATTTCCAATGATCGCTTGCGTGAAATATTTGGTAATTTGACGATGACGGCAGCGTTTGCTAAAGCCGACGATATTTTAACGACAGCAGCGAAAGGTATTGCGGAAATTATCACGATCCCTGGATATGTCAACGTCGATTTCAAAGATGTACGTACCGTGATGAACGATAGTGGTGTAGCTATCATGGGTAATGCCATTGCTACGGGCGAAAATCGTGCTATTGAAGCGGTTACTGGTGCGTTGGCATCCCCATTATTGAAAGATAACGAAATCGAAGGAGCACGTTATATTCTATTAAATATCACCTCCGGTAGGAAGGAAGTAACGATGGATGAAGTTGCTATTGTAACAGATTACATCCAAGAGAAAGCTGGCCTATCCGCAGATTTGATTTGGGGTAATTGTATCGATGAAAATTTTGAAGACGAGCTGTCCGTAACCATCATTGCCACAGGTTTTCAGACAGCCGAAGAGCGCGTAAAAGAGAAAGAAAAAGAAAAAATAGCGTTACCCTTAACCCCTGAGCCTGTAGCGAATCAGTTTGTTAAGCCAGTGGTTCAAAATCAGTTTGTTGCAAAGCAAGAGCCAGCAACAACCCAACAAACATATATTAAGCCTGTGCAGAATTCCATCGCGGTTGAGCCAACAAGCATGTCTGCACAGCCACAGGTAGATCTGTTCACCTCGCCAAAGCCTATTCATTCTTCTATCTTGAAAAATGAAGAGCCACAGGTAATACGTCATACCTTGAGTTTTGATGAGCCTGAACAAGAAGAAGAAGTCCCGGTACAAAATAACGGCGGATTTGAATTGAAGACGTCGCCCTCGATGTTCGAATTTAAACTTCCTTCTGTTTTTGATGCTTACAGTGGTGCAAATGAGAAAGATGCAGAACCAGAGGTAACGCCTGTTGTAAGGAATACCTTTAGTGAGGCTCCTGCAGTTCCCACAGAGCCAAAAGAGATCGATTTTGAAGATCAATTGATGAAAACGAAAGAACGTATCTTGCGTTTGAAGGAATTGAGCATGAAATTGAAATCAAGCAATGGTCTGCAGGAATTGGAGAATGAGCCCGCTTATAAAAGACGGCAAAAATCTTTGGAAGACGTTCCACATTCCTCGCAATCGCAGGTTTCTCGTTTTACGTTGTCTTTTGATGATGGTGAAACAGAAATTAGACCCAATAATTCGTTTTTGCACGATAACGTCGACTAAAACGTATCCTATTTAGAAAAAGACAGCATTTATGCTGTCTTTTTTTTATAAAAATTTTTTTATTTGCCAAAAGGTACTATTTTTATAAAACAGTTAATTATTAATAGATTATAACACTTAAATCATTTCAATTATGGCTAATTTTGATAAATTCAAAGAGCTGAAAGCATTGGTTGATGGCTTGGAAGTTGATGCAGACAAATTCTTTGTAAAAGGAAATAGCGCTGCCGGCACACGCGTTAGAAAAGGCTTGCAGGACATTAAAAATCTGTCGCAGGATTTGCGTCTAGGGATACAGGAGTTAAAGAACCAGAAATAGAGAATTTCCTATATAGCGAATACGAGAAGCCCTTTTTAAGGGCTTTTTTGGTATATTTACGGGTAAAACAAAGTGAATTTTATGGCAGATAAACTAAATAATCCGATTTGGGTGATGAGCTCCGCATATGATAAGTTGTCTTTAGATGAACTTATCCATACCTCGAAAGAAGTTGGTGCCCAAGGTATTGATTTATGTGTGTTCAGGAAAGATGGTACACGTGCAGATCATACGGCAACACACTTGGCTTATGAGAACTTCTCGGTCGATGATGCTCGTGCCTTGATTGATAAATTCAATAAGGCGGATCTTCGATTGTCGTTGGGCGCTTTTGAAAATATGATCGGTGGCGATCCGAGTGAAAGGATCAAAAACCAAAATCACTTATTGCGCCTTATTCGTATCGCCTATCTGCTGGGTGGCGATAGGAATGATGTTAAAGTTGGTACCTTCGTTGGGTACAACCATGAGCTGGGAAATGAAATTGATGGTTTCCAAAAGAACTTAGATGAGTATAAGCGCGTTTTCGGGCCTATCGTCAGGTATGCGGAAGATTTAGGGGTAACCATTGTATATGAAAATTGCCCTATGGAAGGCTGGCGCTCTTCTCACTATACGAGTACTTACAACAACCTCCCCGCTGTATTGGCTGCCCGTAAATTAATGTACGCTATGGTGCCTAGTAAAGCACATGGGGAGATATATGATCCTTCGCATGATATTTGGCAGAATACAAATCCCGTGGATGTGATCGAGCAAATGGATATCTCACGCTTGAAAAGAATTCATGTTAAGACAACACGCAATTTGAAGAGCAATGCGCGAATAGAGTGGGGTGGGATGTATCCTATGCAATATGTAGATCCTTCTTTGGCCAAAGAAGCTGGGGTTACTATTCCGCAACATGATTGGGATAGGCACCATTACGAGGCCATGCTGCCAGGCTTTGGTGGGTCTGATCATATGGATTGGAATGACTTCGTCGCTGCACTACACCGTCGCGGCTTCGATGGACCTTTCGAGATCGAAAACGAAGCTAAGAATTCCAAGGATACGGGCAACATAAAAGCGACAAACCAAGGCTTTGCCAACTGTATTCGGTTTTTATCCCCATTACTTTGGGATTTAACTCAAGAAGAAGGATATGTTTATCAAAAAGGGAAGGCATTGGTTTTGCCTGATGTGCAGGACATACCCGATGTTACGATCGATCAATTGCTTTAAGCAGTATCGATAATAAATAGCATAATGAAGAGCAACAATTAATGTTGCTCTTCATCGTGTAGTTTGAAAAGTTCAATCAGTTCTGGAAGGTTGCTGACATTCAATTTCTCGAAAATCCTACTTTTGTAGGTACTTACCGTCGAGGAACTAAGTTCCATAAGGTTGGCTACATCTAAAATACCCAATCCTTTGATAAGGTGTTTCGCTACATCCATTTCACGGTTAGATAATTTTCGTAACTGATCCTTCCCGTCGAACGAAGACTTGCTGGTCGTCAGTTTCTGGATGTATAATTCCTTCACCGCCTCAGACATATATCGTCCTCTGGTGCTGATACTTTGAATCGCATTTTTCAACTCCGACATAGCGGTGTTTTTGTGCAAGTAGCCACTCGCCCCAGCGCTGATATAACGCAGTGCATACAGGTTTTCCTCGTAAGAAGAAAATATCAAGATCTTCACCTGTGGCTGTATTTCTAAGATCTCTTTCACCATTTTGATATTGTTCCCTCCCGGCATGTTAATGTCCAGAAGTAATAAGTCGACGGTGTCCTTTTTCAGCTCCGTATAAACTTCGTCATACGTTTCTGCTTGCAGTATGGTCGCGTCAGGAATGAGCTCCTTAATAATAAATGATGCTCCCAGTCGGACAATACTATGGTCGTCGGCAATTAATATTTTTTTCATTGTACTTGACACAGTTTAATTTTCAAAGCGCACGAACTGAAATGAATGCAGCCCTTTAACAAAGATATAAAAAAAGTCAGTTAATGCGTTGCCATAAATTGTCTAACTAAATAAAAAATTGCTTAAATTAAATCGGAAAAATTGTACTAAAACGTGGTTTTCTAAAATTAATTTTCATCTTTGTTTATCGATTACTTATAAATAACACATTATGGGATTTTTTAAAGAGTTTAAGGAATTTGCAATGCGCGGCAGTGTCGTCGATCTGGCTGTCGGTGTTGTTATCGGTGGTGCGTTCGGAAAGATTGTCACCTCCTTAGTAAATGATATTATCATGCCTCCAATAGGTTTTATAACGGGAGGTGTCGATTTCAGCAACCTTAAATATGTGATGACGGCAGCTGATGAAGCCGCAGGTGTGGCAGAGGTTGCCATCAACTATGGAACGTTTGTGAACGTGGTTATTCAGTTTATCATCGTTGCATTCTGTATATTTCTAGTGATTAAGGGGTTAAATTCTTTGAAAAAGAAAGAAGAAGCGGCCCCAGCGGCACCACCAGCACCTTCTAAAGAAGAAGTCTTATTGACCGAAATCAGGGATATTCTTCGCAACAAATAAGAAAGAGCACCTAACCTTAGAAATTGCTTAAGTACATCGGCATATTTCTGTTAAACATTATTTGTGGGGCAATGGAAAATTTTGAAACTTTGTTTGCTTCTTATACAAATTAACTGTACTTTTGCATTCCCCTTATTAGGGACGGATTGAACAAAAATATAAAAACAAGCATAATAGCGTCATGAAAAGAACATTTCAGCCTTCGCAAAGAAAAAGAAGAAATAAGCACGGATTCAAAGAGCGTATGAGTACGGCTAACGGTAGAAGAGTATTGGCTTCTCGTAGAGCTAAAGGTAGAAAACGCCTTACTGTATCAGACGAATACCGTCACAAAGGATAGTAATGTTGCCGGTGACTCCTCCGAGCCTATGAGCCGGCGTATTGTCACCATGAGCTATACATTTAAAAAAGAAGAACGGCTATGTAGTAAAAGACTTATTGAAAGTCTTTTCCATAACGGTTCTTCTTTTGTATTATACCCCTATCGCGTGGTCTTTATCCGCAGCAATGATTTGGACAGTGTCAATGCGCCGATGGTGCGTTGCATTCTTTCGGTTTCGAAAAGAAGGTTCAAAAGAGCGGTGGATCGTAATTTCCTAAAACGGCATATGCGAGAAGCATATCGCCTTCAAAAGGCAATTCTGACTGGATTTCTTGATGAACATTCCTTACATTTGCTTGTAGCCTTCCAATATGTTGGAAAAGAAATGTTGCCCTCGGCGCAGCTTCACCAGCGGATGGAATTGGTATTGGGAAGATTAAAAGATGAAAGTACTAAACGTTATTTGGAAATGGGTGATTAAATGGCCTTTACAAGGTTTGTTCGTTTTAATCATTCGCTTCTATCAGCTTTTTATCTCTCCGTTTCTAGGTGCCAATTGCCGTTATACGCCTACTTGTTCTCAATATGGAAAAGAAGCAATTCTAAAATATGGTCCCTTCAAGGGTGGTCTAATGGCAATTCGACGCATTTTGAGGTGCAATCCTTGGGGTGGTCACGGTCATGACCCTGTACCTTAATCAGCTATGAAAGATATCTTTGTACTACAGATAGAAACAGCAACCCCTGTATGTGCCGTTGCTGTCAGTAAAAATGGGAAAACAGTTGGCAAAATCGATGCTGACGAGCCTAATTTGCACGCCAGTCATTTAACCGTTTTCATCGACCAGTTGCTTGTCGAGGCCGGTATCGCTATGGAGGACCTTGACGCTGTGGCTGTAAGCATGGGGCCAGGATCGTATACCGGACTTCGTATTGGCGTCTCTACAGCAAAAGGCTTGTGTTACGGAATGAATATTCCTTTAATTGCAATAAACACCTTAGACGCAATGTTAGCTGGGTTTAAGGAACAGCTACCAGAGTTGGTTATGGGAAATGTTTTGGTTCCGATGATCGATGCGCGCCGCATGGAAGTTTATTTGGCGAAATATGATGATGCAGGTGTTAAGATTCGGGATACAGAAGCCTGTATTATTGATGCCGATTTCTTCGGGCAGTATAGTAATCAACAGCGTTTCGTGCTCTTCGGAAGTGGAGCGGATAAGTTTGAGACCTTGTTTGCTGAAGACCCTCAGGTAGAGGTTATATCCCATTTCGCCAATAGTGCCGATTTTCTATCAGGCTTGGCCTATGAAAAATACCGGAGTGAACAATTTGTCGATTTGGTGTATTTCGAACCCTTTTACCTAAAAGACTTTATTGCAACTACACCTAAAAAGAGATAGGTTACCTCGAGTATGTTAAAGCCATTTCCGTTTTTTAAACCAATAGTAGATCAGTAAAGCTAGTAAAGCCATCGCAATCATTACGGCTGGGTATCCGTAATACCAATCGAGCTCTGGCATGTTATCGAAGTTCATGCCATACACACCAACTATGAAAGTCAATGGCATAAAGAAAACCGAGATAATGGTTAGTGTGCGCATGATGTCGTTCGTGTGGTTGGATTCGATATTAAAGTATACCGACAATAGTTGCGCCGTATTTTCGGAGATATTGCGGTAGAGCGATGAGGAACGCGCATAGATGTCTTTCAAATCTTGCGTATAGATGTTCTTGAAGGCACTGAGATGAAAGAAGTCCACAATGTCTTTGTAGAGGGTCAAGATAATACGGATAAGATCAATTTGCCGCTTTATATAGTAGAGTTGTCTTAGAAAGTCCTTCCGTCGTTTATGAAGAAATACCATTTCTTCATAGCTGTCGAGCTGTTTATTCAATTTGTTGATCACCAAATTTTCAAAGGTTTTTAATGCTTCGGAGGTCAGGTGGTTGATGAATAACTTGCTCGAGTGTAGTTTGGATAGCGGGAAGTTGTCTACCATTTTTTCCAAATAGTCAATCTGTCCCCGATGTACCGTTATCACGAAATTTTCGCCAAAGAATACAGAAACACGTTCCGTAATTTCGGTTAACGTATCGGAGAAGTTATCAAACTTGCGCGGTATCGAGCGAATGATCAAGAAATGGTAATGCTCAAATTCTTCGATCTTAGGAAGCTGCCCGATTTGCAAGCAGTCTTTTATCGAGGCTTCATGTAGCTGAAACCGTTCTTTTAAATCTGCAAAGTCTGCTAGCTCCGGTTCGAGAATATCGATCCAAGTAAATGGAGCTTCAGTGTCGAGCAATATGTTCCTGACCATAGATGATGTTTAATCGATGGCAATGTATCAATCAAATGATTGAAAAGCAAATAAAAAAGGCTTCTCCGATCTTTGGAGAAGCCTTTTTCCTATTTGTGTAGGAAAACTATTTCTTTTCGTTCGCCTTTTTGGTTTTATATTCCTTGTTCAGAGCGTCAATTACGTCAGCCGTGATATCCAATTTCGAGTCGGCATAAAGAACCGTAGGATTCGACTTGGAATAGGTCAAAACTAATGTGTAGCCATTATCCTCGGCATGTTTCTTCAGGTATTCGGTGATAGCGTTATAAACATTATTGAATTCCGTGGATTCGTCTTGTTGGATTGACGCCGACGCATTTTGGTCTAAACGGCCGAGTTCTTGCTGCTTACGTGATAATTTTTCTTCCGTAGCCTGGCGCTCGGAAGCACTCATCGTAGCTGCTTTCTGTTGGAAGTCTGCTACTTCGCGTTGGAAAGCCTGTCCTTTAGATTGGAGGTCACTTTGTGCTTTTTTTACTTTCGCCTCAAGTTTTGCGCGAATGTCTTTAAAATACTCGTATTTTTCAGATAAGGTGTCGGAATTGATGTAGACGATCTTCTCTTCTTTTGTATCGGTTGTCGTTTTGGCAGCTGTGGAATCTTTGCTGCTGGCCGTTCCAGTGTTTGCGTTTTGATTACAGGATACCGTCGCGACAGCTAGGGCCAAGCCCAAGGATACTTTAGTTACTGTTGTGAATAGTTTATTCATTCTAATCTAAATTTTCAAGTTTTAATCTTTCAACAAGCAAACCTAATATAAAAAATTTAGATTTCCCCATTTCAGCATTGGAATCTTCGAAAAATATACCGTTAGCGCTCTCCCTGAGGGCTGCTTTTTTAAGTGTCCTATTCCGTCTTAAGTTTGATTTTTAGCGAAAAAAATCGTATTTTTGAATGTTAAACGGTACTCATTTTAATTTAATTTCATGAGCGAAGAAAATAAAAATACGTCGACGTATTCGGCTGATAATATCCAGGTTTTAGAAGGATTAGAGGCGGTACGTAAGAGACCTTCCATGTATATCGGTGATACCGGTGTAAAGGGATTGCACCATTTGGTGTATGAGGTGGTGGATAACTCTATCGACGAGGCTGTAGCAGGTTATTGTACGGATATCTTGGTGAATATTCACGAGGATAATTCTATTTCCGTTAGCGATAACGGACGCGGTATTCCGACAGGAATAAATAAAAAAGAGAATAAATCTGCCTTGGAGCTCGTAATGACGGTACTCCATGCCGGAGGTAAGTTTGATAAAGATACGTATAAGGTTTCCGGCGGATTGCACGGTGTTGGGGTTTCCTGTGTGAATGCTCTGTCTACGCACCTTTCTGCGGTGGTGCACCGTGAAGGTAAGATCTTCCAACAAGAGTATGAAAAAGGAAAGCCGATGTACGATGTTAAGGAAATCGGCGAAAGTGAAAAAACAGGAACTACGGTAACTTTCCATCCCGATGCGGAGATCTTTACCATGACAACCATCTATAACTACGACACCTTAGCAAATCGTTTGCGGGAACTAGCCTTTTTGAATAAAGGGGTGCGGTTGACCTTAACTGATGAGCGGGAGACTTTGGAAGACGGCTCACTAAAATCGGACGTTTACTTCTCGGAAGGTGGACTTCAGGAATTTGTGAAGTTTTTGGATGGCACGCGTCAACCACTTATTCCGGATCCTATCCACGTGGAAGGCATTAAACAAGGAATTCCTGTTGAGTTGGCCCTGCAGTATAATGATACCTATTCGGAAAATGTACATTCCTACGTTAACAATATCAACACAATAGAGGGAGGTACTCACGTAGCAGGTTTCCGTAGAGGATTAACACGTACATTGAAAGCATATGCCGACAAATCGGGTTTATTGAAGAACTTGAAAGTCGACATCACGGGAGATGATTTTCGTGAAGGGTTGACGGCTGTAGTTTCGGTGAAAGTCGCAGAGCCTCAGTTTGAAGGTCAAACGAAAACAAAGCTGGGTAATAATGAGGTGATGGGCGCCGTAGATATCGCTGTAGGTGAGATCTTGGGCGTATACTTGGAAGAGAATCCTCGTGAAGCTAAGGCCATCGTGCAGAAGGTGGTTATTGCGGCTCAAGCACGTGCCGCAGCGCGTAAAGCGCGCGAACTGGTGCAACGTAAGACAGTGATGGGCGGTTCGGGTTTACCCGGCAAGCTGGCTGACTGCTCGGATAATGATCCAGATAAATGCGAGATTTTCTTCGTCGAGGGAGACTCCGCGGGAGGAACGGCTAAACAAGGTCGAAATCGTCGCTTTCAAGCCATTATGCCTTTGCGTGGTAAGATCCTGAACGTGGAGAAGGCTATGGAGCACAAGATTTACGAAAACGAGGAAATCAAGAATATGTTTACTGCGCTGGGTGTCAGTGTAGGGACTGTAGAAGATTCCAAAGCGCTGAATCTTGAAAAATTGCGGTACCATAAGATCGTAATCATGACGGATGCCGACGTGGATGGTTCGCACATCGCCACACTTATCCTGACCTTCTATTTCCGTTACATGAAGGAGCTCATTGAGAAAGGTTATGTTTACATCGCAACGCCTCCATTGTACATGGTGAAGAAAGGAAGAGAGTTCGAATATGCTTGGAACGAAGATCAGCGCTTAGCGGCAATCCAGCGTTTGAAGGGACAGGGAAAAGAAGATTCCGTGAACGTTCAACGATACAAAGGTCTTGGTGAGATGAACGCGGAGCAATTGTGGCAAACGACAATGGATCCAGAACACCGTACATTACGGCAGGTGACCATTCAGAATGCCGCAGAATGCGATCGTATTTTCTCTATGCTGATGGGCGATGAGGTAGCGCCACGTCGGGAGTTCATCGAGAAAAATGCACGCTATGCGAAAATAGACGTTTAATGAACAGCTAGTTTTAAACGATATTATAGATCCCAATCGCTTACGGTTGGGATTTTTATTTGTAAATTGTATGGGTTTTAAAGCATTTGATTATGTCGAATATTGATTTTATACTGGAAGAGAAAGCTGCTGATATAGGTAATTTTTTGGTTGGTCGTCTATTGCCATTTCGCCAAAAAAGATCCATCGGACCATTTGTGTTTATCGATCATATGGGGCCTGCCTGCTTGGCGGATTATGAAAATTTGGACGTCCCGCCTCATCCGCATATTGGCTTGTCTACATTGACCTATCTATTTGATGGCGCCATGATGCATAGAGATAGTATCGGCACGGAAATAGAAATACAACCCGGCGCCGTAAACTGGATGACGGGAGGCAAAGGCGTTACCCATTCGGAACGTACACCGGATTATTTGCGTAAACAGGATAAATTCTTGCACGGATTGCAGATTTGGGTTGCTCTTCCGAAGGAGTTAGAATTTATGGATCCCGAGTTTTTTCATGTCGAGGCAAAGGACATTCCCGCTTGGGAAGAAGATGCTGTGCACTATAAATTGATTGCGGGTGAAGCATTCGGCCATAAATCGGCTGTACCGGTATATTCCCCGTTATATATGATCGAGATCAAGTCGTCCGAAGAGAAGAAAATCGATATTGGAACTCATCTGTTTGGCGAAAGCGGACTGTATATTTTGGAGGGTGAGATCGAAAATCAAGGACATGCCTATGGTTCAAAGCAAATACTGATTACCAAGGACGCACACCTCTGTTCTTTCACGATGAAAGCGAACACCACCGTTTATATATTCGGCGGAGAGCCTTTTCCCGAAGAACGCTTCATTTTTTGGAACTTTGTGGCTACGGATAAAGCAACAATTGAACAGGCCAAAGAAGATTGGCAAAACCACCGCTTTCCAAAAGTGATAAATGACGATGGCTATGTACCTTTACCGGAGCCTAAAATAAGATAGGGCTAGGAAACACTGGAATATTGGTGTTATTTTAGATAATATACTAATCCAATACCAATATTCCAGATTTCACTGAAATTTATAGAACCTGCATTTTTAACATAGTTTATCGTCCTTTTTTCGGTTGTCCCAAGTTCATAGTATAGTCCCCATTTTTTATAGCGAACTTCAGATCCCAATGTTAAACCTATATTCATTGCAGTGGAAAAGTAGTAGTACCCACTGTCATAATAGGAAGGCAATTTCAAGAAATAATCGTCACCAAAAGAATAATTAAACCATAGGCCAACTTGTAGCCAGTCTACTTGGAGCGTATGCGGATAGCTTCTGTCAATAGGTACGTATTTTCCTTTTAATGTTAATGAATGTATGGGATCGTTGGCATAGGAGCTGGGTACAAAACCGTACATAAAGTCGCCGATCCATTTTTGATTGGGGCTGCGATAGCCGAAACCGGTTGAAAACATACCGATGTTTCCTGCATACTGCAATTTGACGTGGTCGGGCATTAACTTATACAAGGTGCTGTCTAAGTTGTTGATTTGCCCCTTCACAGGCAGGAAGGCGATCAGTGTCCACAGAAGCACGTATACTTTTTGCATGTTAATAAAATAATTCGTGTACGGTCACAGTGGTATCTGCAACATCAACTTTTACATAAGATCGCTTTAATAGTGTCGGCGCTACGAGATAAGGAAAACCATCATCGAAGAATTCCCGATAGTCGAAAGAGTGTGAATGCCCGTGTATGGAAAGACGCGTATTACTGGTTTTTACGAAGATGTCTGCTAGCATTTGCGTTTTTTCCTGATCGAAATCAAAGGAGATTGGAGCAATATGCGAGAGATAGATGATATTTTTCATCTCTTTAAAATCCCTCGTGGCCTTTTCGATCCAGTTCAGGTTTGGAATGCTACCGTCAAAAGCTACTTCCCTAGAATTTGAGTTAAAGACAATAAACGCGGTGTTTCCATAGGTAAACGTGAAGTCTTCGGTACCAAAATAATGCTGGAAAATGGTGCGTCCATTGCCCAGCATGTCGTGATTGCCGATGGTTCCGATTACAGGGAATTTCAATTTTTTGATATCATCGTAATACAGGTTGTATTCAAAATTGGCACCGTAGTCTGTGAAATCTCCACCATGTAGCACAAAGGCGATGCTATCGTCTGGGATCTTGTTGGCATGTTTCACAAAAGCCTCCAATTCATCGTACGCGATTTGTGTATCCGAAATAATCAGAAAGGAGAATTTACCCTTGGGATTGCGTTTTGCGAGCTCTGCAATCGCTTTGTTATTGAGATCGCTTGCCAGCGGTTTCACTTCCAGCACCGAGTATTGAAAATTCCGCTTGCAGGAACCAAAAATAACAGCACTAAATAGGAGTAAAATAGATATTAAGATGGTGGAAAATCGCATATCGTTGTTCGAGCGTTTGGCATTGAAAATTATAGTACAAGATTAGTGTTTTAATTTTTAACTTTTAGGGATTAAAAGTCAGTTTTAGGTCAATAAAAAATCCCCAGCTAGATAGCTGGGGATTAAGAAAAGTATGTTTAAGAATCTAAATTATTTAGATTTCTTTTCGTCACCTTCCATTTGCTCTTTCAATTGAGCAAGAACGTCTAAATCACCCAAAGTAGATTTCTCAACAGATTCTTTTACTTTTTTAACGGCTGAATTAGCTGCTTTTGCTTCTTTCTTACGAGCATTGAACTCTTCGATACGAGCTTCTGCTTTTTGGTCTTCCCAAATACGTGAGTGAGAGATTACTAAGCGTTTGTTTTCTTTGTTGAATTCGATGATTTTAAATTCAGTAACTTCATCAACTTTCAACGCAGAACCGTCTTCTTTAACGGAGTGTTTGTTCGGGCAGAAGCCTTCAACACCATATTGTAAAGCTACGATATCACCTTTGTCACCAACTTTGATTACTGTACCTTCGTGTACGGAACCTTCTGTGAAGATGGTTTCGAAAGTATCCCAAGGATTTTCTTCTAATTGTTTGTGACCTAAAGATAATTTGCGGTTTTCTTCATCAAGCTCAAGAACAACAACTTCTAATTTTTCACCTACTTTAGTGAATTCGTTAGGGTGGTTGATTTTCTTAGACCAAGATAAGTCAGAGATGTGGATCAAACCGTCGATACCGTCTTCAAGTTCAACAAATACACCGAAGTTAGTCATGTTTTTAACAACAGCAGATTGCTTAGAACCTACAGGGTAACGCTCAGTGATGTTTTTCCAAGGATCAGGAGTCAATTGTTTGATACCTAAGCTCATTTTACGCTCTTCACGATCTAAAGTCAAGATTTCAGCTTCGATTTCGTCGCTTACTTTCAAGAATTCTTGTGGTGAACGTAGGTTTTGAGACCAAGACATTTCAGAAACGTGGATCAAACCTTCAACACCAGGGATGATTTCAAGGAAAGCACCGTAATCTGCAACAGTTACGATTTTACCTTTAACCTTAGAGCCTACAGCCAAATCTGTGCTCAAAGACTCCCAAGGGTGCTCTGACAATTGTTTCAAACCTAAAGCGATACGTTTTTTCTCGTCATCAAAGTCAAGAACAACAACGTTGATTGTTTGGTCTAAAGCCAATACTTCTTTTGGATGCTCGATGCGTCCCCAAGAGATATCTGTAATGTGAAGTAAACCGTCAACACCACCTAAGTCGATGAATACACCGAAGTCTGTGATATTCTTAACAGTTCCTTCCAATACTTGACCTTTCTCAAGTTTTGCAACGATTTCTGATTTTTGGTTTTCTAAATCGTCTTCGATCAATACTTTGTGTGATACAACAACGTTCTTGAATTCGTGGTTGATTTTTACCACTTTGAATTCCATTGTTTTACCAACGTAAACATCGTAATCACGGATAGGTTTGATGTCGATTTGAGATCCAGGTAAGAATGCTTCTACACCTTTGATGTCAACGATTAAACCACCTTTAGTACGAGATTTTACGAAACCATCGATGATTGCATCATTTTCCAATGCATCGTTGATAGCTTCCCAAGATTTTTGTGTTTTAGCACGTTTGCGTGATAATACCAATTGACCGTTCGCATCTTCCTGAGATTCTACGAATACGTCAACCGCATCACCAACTTTCAAGTCAGGTAAGTCGCGGAACTCAGATAATGCTACAAGACCGTCTGATTTGAAACCGACGTTTAAAACCACATCTTTGTTATTGATAGATACTACAATACCTTCAATAATCTCCCCTTGGTTAATTTGGTTGAATGTACCTGCGTACTGCTCTTCCAATTTGTTACGCTCAGCTTCGCTGTAGTTACCGAAAGCTTTTTCGTCCAAATCCCAGTCGAAGTCACCTTGTGGTGTGCTCCATGTGTTAGATTTGATTTCGTCGATCAATTTTGAATCTGCTTCAGACTCGATTGTTTCAGTGTCTTTCACTACTTTAGTGTCAGCACCTTGTAGCTCTGCGTTTTTCGCCGCTAACTCTTTTTCTGCTTCTTGTTTTTTTGCCATTAATTATTTTTTCTCCTTTTCCCCACATTGTAGGGACTGCAAAAATACGAAAAACTTTTATATACAAGAGATTAAGTGAAAAAAATGTTTTAGACGCTATTTTATCAACGAGACAAGGGTTAACAGAATCCTTTAAGCTAATTTGCACCACCCATATTGGTCATTGACGTTTTCTGTATTGACATTTATGGAGAATGGATTCTTGCTGTAATCTTATGGTTAGTAGTTGATTGTGTATTTTTCTATCCTACTCCTCAGCTTTAAATGAATTGTAGACGCGTGGCTTAACAATTTTAATGCTTTGTTTGGATAGCGCGATAGCGGCGTTGAGTTCAAATCCTATTAAAAGGATCAAGGAATTTAGGTACATCCAAATCATCACGACAATCAATGTACCGATCGATCCATACAGTTTGTTGTACGCGCCGAAATTGTCAATGTAAAAGGTAAAGCCGGTGAAAGTCAAGATGGCCAAAATAGTTGCCAAACTCGCGCCGGCATTTAGAAACTTCCATTTCTTCGCATCACTTGGCCCAAATTTGTACAAGATGCTTACGGTAATAAAATATATACCAAAGAGGACAATCCAGCGGGATAAAGTGACAATGAATGTCCAAAACCAAGATATATCGTAGTCGATCTGTTTCTTGAGATAATTGATGATAAAGCCTGCTCCCGTGAAAATACCGATACCCGTCGCCAAAGCCAAGATAATAGCAAAAGATAGGCCTATTGCAGCAATCCGACGACGTAGCCAAGATCTCTTTTCTTTAGCAAGAGACGCCTTGTTAAAGGCCATCATTAAGGTGGTCATGCCGTTGGTAGCAAAAAAGGTTGCCAACAAAAAACCGACAGACAACAAACCTGAATTTTGGTTCTTGACGATATCGATTAGCGTGGCTTGCAGAAATTCATAGGCATTATGCGGCAGTGCAACCTGGATCAGGTCCAGTAGCTTCTGTTGGAAGTTGTCTACCGGTATGTAAGGGATGAGGGTAAACAAAAACAGAATACCGGGAAAGATAGCCAACATAAAGTTGTAAGCCAAGGATGACGCCTTATTGAGGATAGATTCGCGCGCGATTTCTTGAAAGAAAAAACTGAACACCGTATATAGCGGAAGAGAACCAAATCCTGGGATAATAGCCACCTTTGTCCATTCAATAAACCTATCGTAAATCTTGATGCGTAAAAGGGAGCTATGTATGTTCTTCTGCATTAAACACTAAAGTAAGGCGCAATTTTTTCCTGAAATATTTGTGGAGCTTTGCACGGCCGTTTTTTTTCCATGTCAACAAAAACAAGTTGCGTTGAGCCGGTGTTCAAAAGTACGCCATTTTCGTTAAAAACCTCATACTCAAATTTGATACGCACGTTGGGCTTCTCGCGGATGTAGGTTTTTATGGTGATCAAATCGTCGTAACGAGCGGGCTGCATATACTTGCAGGTAAGATCGGTCACAGGAAGCATAACCCCCATTTCTTCGAGTTCTCTGTAGGAAATTCCTGTACTTCTTAACATCTCTGTACGCGCTACCTCATAGTAAGATGCGTAATTTCCATAATACACATAGCCCATTTGATCCGTCTCTGCATATCTTGTCCTTAATGTGGTCTCGTGTGTAAACATGTTGAAAAGTAAAAATGGAAAGTATAGTTAAGAGGAAACGACCGTTTGTTTTATTTAGCACTAAGTTGCCTTCGTCGCGGTCGTTTCCTGATGTTGTAAAGTAATTATTTCTTGATATTACGGGCGTCTAGCGCACGTTGGAATTTTCGGGCGTTGACCAAATGTTCTGCTTGTGTAACGGCAAAATTGTGGTATCCCGAAAAATCATCTTTTGCACACATATAGATGTAGTCGTGCTTTGCATAGTTTAAAACAGCATCAATCGCAGCGATGCTGGGCAACATGATAGGGCCTGGAGGCAATCCTTTAAAACGGTATGTGTTGTAAGGATTGTCTATTGTCAGGTGTTTGTTAAGCACCCGACGGATACTGAAATCATTATTCGCAAAGATCACGGTAGGATCTGCTTGCAGCAGGATGCCTCGCTTCAGGCGGTTGAGATAAAGACCGGCTATTTTCGGCATCTCATCTCTATGCAATGCCTCTCCCTTGACAATGGAAGCCAAAACACTCACCTCTTGAGGCGTTAGGTTTAAAGCAGCTGCCTTCTCTTTTCTTTCGGTGTTCCAAAACGTATTGTACTCATCGTGGAAACGTGCTACAATCTTGTCCGGCGAGGTGTTCCAGTATATCTCGTAGGTATTTGGGATAAACATGCTAAAGAAGTTTGCTTCCGTAAAACCATAGGACTCCGCAACGGCATTATTTTGCAAAATATTTAGAAAAGAAACGGAGTCGGCTTCGAAGTTCTTCCCCAGCAATGCTGCAAAATTCTCTTTCAAACGGATATTCTCGAACCGGAATTTTACAGCCTCTTGATAACCTCCACGCAAGTTGCCGATAAGCCTCCTGTTGGATAGACCTTCCGTCAATTTGTACTTTCCAGGTTTCACAGCACTCGGATAGTCCATAGCTTTAGCGACGTAGTCGAAGAACTGTACATTTGTAACGATGTTCTTTTCTTCTAACTGCTTTAACACATCAGCGTAGCTGTCGCCGGTGTGAACATACAAGTAGGGCTCATTTTTAGTTACACTGGAACCAAGAAATGCTTGATAGCCTAGGTAGCCGACCACAATACCACCTACTAACATTAAAAGCAGTACAATTTTTAAAAATTTTGGAAAACCTCTTTTTTTATCGCTCATTTCAAGCTCCTTAATTTGATAATGTTAAGTTCACGGCTGTGCCAATGCCTACAAAACCAGCCGTACTATCCGGTTGTTGACTGATAACTTTGGCACTCAACGAGTCCAGCACCGAGCCGCTGTAAGTCAATGTGCCGACGTTTAGTCCCACGCCTGTCAAAGCAAAACGAGCCTCTTCCAATGAAAATCCTATTAAATTGGGGAGTTCCACCTCGCTAGCACCACGACCATTTCCTAAAACCAACGTGATCTTCGATCCTTTAGGAACCATTCTTCCTGCTTTCAGCGGTTGTCCTGCAAATTTTACATCCAACACTACGTCGCGCGCGATATCAGAAACGTAGACCGTATCGCCAACTTTTAGCGATTGGTTACGAAGCATAGCGGACGCTTCGATAAATGTTTTGTCAATAATGTCTGGAAAAGCAACGTCCGGCGGTACCTGCGTGATAATGGTTAGGTAGATCGTACGTCCTGTTTTTACATGGGAACTCGGCTCAGGATCTTGCTCGATAACTAAGCCGGGCTTCATGTCCATTTGATAAACGGAGTCTATATAATATTCAAGATCAGCTTTCTCCAAAACTCGAATTGCCTCGTCAATCTGCATGCCTTTCACCTGAGGAACCTCGATCGCAACGCCATGCTTGGTGTAAGCCCGTAATCCGAAATAGATAACCAAAAATAAAAGAAGGACAACGACAAAAGCCGCGATTAGATTTTTTCGAAAAGCATCTGTTTTCAGATACAACAACAGTTTTGACATGGATTCTTTGAAATAATAAGAGCAATAGTTAAGCCAATTTGCTTCGATATGCCCATAAGCGTTACCACTAATATAATAAGCAAAAATATTCGTTTTTCCGTGGAACGCAAATTATATTTGTTCAGCTTTAACATTATTTATGAATCGTCGGGATAAGTGCAATGGGGAAGGAGGGCATTTACAGTGTGATGGGCGATATCTTGAAGAAAAATAACAGATGAAAAGAAAAGTAGCATTAGTGACCGGAGGTTATACCGGCGAAGCGGAAGTGTCTTTCAAAAGCTCCGCATTTGTACATTCCCAGTTGGATACGGAACGGTATGAAGTATATCCGATCACGATCAGCGTCGATAGCTGGTTTCACGTGAACGACGCCGGAATTAAATCGCTTGTGAATAAAGAGGATTTTTCACTCGTCATCAATGGACATCTTTTGACCTTTGATATCGCATTCATCATTCTTCATGGCAGCCCGGGAGAGGATGGCCGCTTACAGGGTTACTTTGATATGATTGGTCTTCCTTATACTTCCTGTAGTGCCTTAACTTCCGCGCTTACCATGAACAAGGGATACACGAAGGCAATCTTGGCAGATATCCCAGAATTATTCGTCGCAAAATCAGTGTTGCTATTTGAGACAGATCGTGAAACAGCAGCGCAGCAAGTGCAGGAACAGTTGAAGTTACCTTACTTTGTTAAGCCCAATGCCGGCGGTAGTAGCATAGGCATGACGAAGGTGAAAGAGTCGTCGGAATTGACGTTAGCGTTGGAAAAGGCTTTCAACGCCGAAAATACAGGTCAGCAAGTGCTGATCGAAGAGTTTGTTACCGGTCGTGAATTTTCGCAGGGTATCTTTCGAAACTCGGCGGGCGAGCTGGTGGTACTGCCGGCAACGGAAGTAAAAACGACACGCGAATTCTTTGATTTCGAAGCTAAATATATTCCCGGTTTGACCGAAGAGATAACTCCTGCGGATCTTTCTGAAGAGCAGCAGGCTAGAGCGGCGCGTATTCTCCAAGCGATCTATGTGCGCCTAAACTGCCGAGGGATGGTACGTGTCGATTTCTTTTTGCAACAAGAAACCGACCATTTCTACTTTATTGAAATAAATACTATCCCCGGACAGACACCGCAGAGTTTTATTCCACAGCAGGTTCGTGCGTTCGGGATGAAGGAAGGCGATTTCTATGCCGAGCTCATCGAGGCGGCATTGAAAAGCAATAACTAACCTCCTCCTTATAAAAGAACAAGGGATAGATTTTTGAAAAATCTATCCCTTGTTCTTTTTGCTTGAATCGTTTAGATACGTTCCCAGGTTTCAAACGTAAATTCATATTGGTGGCGTTCGTCAGCCTCATGCCGTTCGCTTTTTACCTTCTTCCATTCCGCTGTCGGTAGCTCGGGGAAATAGGCGTCTGCATCAAAAGTTGCATGTACACGTGTTAAAAGTACTTCCTGTGCCTGAGGCAGCCACTGCTTGTAAATATGGCCCCCGCCAATGATGTAAATCTCCCGTTCATCACGGCAGTAGGTGAGCACCTCGTTCATGGAATTGGCTACGTCGACCTCCTCGGCCGACCAGTCCTCGTTCCGGGTCAACACAATATTCCTTCTATCAGGCAAAGCTTTGCCCATCGATTCGTAGGTTTTTCTGCCCATCACAATGGAGTGGGCAGTAGTTTTATTTTTGAAGTACTTGAAGTCATCCGGCAAATGCCATAACATTTGGTTGTCTTTTCCAATCGCATTGTTTTCGGCGGCGGCTACAATTAATATTATCTTCAGGTTGCTCATACTTATCAGAAGTGGATAAAATAAATCTATTTCAATGTGTAAAAATGGTTGGCTATACAGCTACCGGCGCTTTGATGTGCGGATGAAACGTGTAGTCTTCCAGCTCAAAATCTGCAAATGTAAAATCAAATATATCCTTCACCGCCGGGTTGATCTTAATCGTGGGAAGGGGCTTCGGTTCTCTGGTTAATTGCAGTTCTGTTTGTTCGAAGTGGTTGCTGTAGATGTGTGCATCGCCCAACGTATGTACAAAGTCACCAGCTTCCATATCGCAAACCTGTGCGACCATCATCGTTAGCAGCGCGTAGGAAGCGATGTTAAAGGGCACACCCAAGAAAATATCGGCACTGCGTTGATACAGTTGGCAGGACAAGCGCGGCTTGAGTATACCCTTCTCCGGCTCCGCCGGAGCAACGTAAAACTGGAAAAAAGCATGACAAGGAGGTAGAGCCATATTTTCTATTTCGGCCACGTTCCATGCAGATACGATTATCCGTCTGGAATCGGGTGATTTTTTAAGCTGTTGTATAACCTGTGCGATCTGGTCAATGTGGCGTCCATCTGCTGTTGGCCACGACCGCCATTGAGAACCGTAAACTGGACCAAGGTTACCCTCGGCATCAGCCCACTCATCCCATATACTCACACCATTATCCTTCAGGTATTTAATATTTGTTTCTCCCTTCAAAAACCAAATGAGTTCATGGATGATGGAGCGCAAGTGAAGCTTTTTTGTCGTGACAAGCGGAAAACCCTCCTGTAGATTGAAGCGCATCTGATAACCAAATACACTGCGTGTTCCGGTGCCTGTTCTGTCCGTTTTATTTACGCCGTTTTCGTAAACGTGTTTAAGTAAATCTATATATTGTTTCATCCTGAAAAGTCCCAAAGGTGTGACCACGAAGATACTTGTTTTTACATCATTACAATATCACAATTTTTCAACAACTCACATTTTGCTACTTTTTATGTATTTTTGCCGAAATCATGAGTAAGAAAGTCGCATTTTATACCTTGGGTTGTAAGCTGAATTTTTCGGAGACGTCCTCTATTGGCCGGATCTTTAAAGATGCAGGTTACGAAACCACAGCTTTTAATAGCCCTGCCGATGTTTATGTCATCAATACCTGTTCGGTAACCGATCATGCCGATAAGAAATGTCGTAAGGTTGTAAAAGAAGCGTTGAAGCATTCTCCGAATGCTTATGTGACTATCGTGGGGTGTTATGCCCAGCTCAAGCCAAAGGAAATTGCGGAAATTCCTGGTGTGGATATGGTGTTGGGCGCAGCCGAGAAATTTAACATTATCGAGCATATCAACGATTTGACCAAAACAGAAAAGGCCGTTATCCACAATGCTCCTATTGACGAAACAAAACAGTTTGTTTCCGCCTTTTCAATTGGCGACCGCACGCGTACCTTTCTGAAAGTACAGGATGGTTGCGACTATTCTTGTACGTTTTGTACCATTCCGTTGGCACGTGGTGCCAGCCGTTCCGGAAAAATTGAAGATATTGTCCGCCAAGCGGAAGAAATTGCGGCATCCGGCGTGAAGGAAATCGTATTGACCGGTGTCAACATCGGCGATTTCGGTATTCGCGAAGGCAAGCGCCAGGATAAGTTCTTGGATCTAGTGAAAGCACTGGATAATGTGGAAGGCATAGATCGTATTCGTATATCTTCTATAGAACCCAATCTGTTAGCCAATGAAATAATAGAGTTTGTAGCCCAATCCAAGCGTTTTGTGCCCCATTTTCACATGCCCTTACAATCGGGTAATAACAAGGTCTTGGGGATGATGCGTCGCCGGTATAAAAGGGAACTATATACCGAGCGTGTGGCCAAGATAAAATCTTTAATGCCTGACTGCTGTATAGGTGTCGACGTGATTGTGGGCTTCCCCGGCGAGACTCGCGAAGACTTCATTGATACATACAACTTCCTGAACGACATGGATATCTCGTATTTGCATGTGTTTACCTACTCAGAGCGTGAAAATACTATTGCCGCCCAGATGGAAGGTGCAGTACCCGGGGCACAGCGTAGCGA
Source organism: Sphingobacterium bambusae (assembly GCF_033955345.1). Lineage (NCBI taxonomy): Bacteria > Pseudomonadati > Bacteroidota > Sphingobacteriia > Sphingobacteriales > Sphingobacteriaceae > Sphingobacterium > Sphingobacterium bambusae. Next base: position 1,559,430 of record NZ_CP138332.1, on the reverse strand, counting down.
CCGTAGCAAGATGCTCCACATTTTATCCGAAAAGAAGCGCCGTGCTTTTTATGAAGCCCAACTTGGAAAAGTAGGCGAGGTGCTATTTGAAAGTGATGTGAAAGATGGATATATGCATGGTTTTTCGAAAAACTACGTAAAAGTTCGTTCCCTCTATGATCCTTTGCTCGTGAACGAGATTGTTCCTGTGAAATTTGTGTCAATAACCGAACAAGGAGAGGTTGACATCGAAGAACTTCCCGAACTCCTCGTTCATCACTAAGGTTTCTGCAGCAGGCAACATCCGCTTGTGCGAACCGATTCAACTCGGATTAATATGCTGATCTTTTGATGGGGCTACTACGGCGTAGAACTATTGGATCCCTTCGGCATATTCAGCACAACAACTACAACTAAAATACACACTACACCCGCAAATTGCAGCATTGACACCGTTTCATGCAAGACGAAATAGGACATGCAAACGGCAACTGGCAATTCCACCGAACTTAAGATACTGCCCAAGGAAATGCCGATTTTGGGCATGCCATAGGCGAACATGACTGGAGGAAGAACCGTTCCGAAAACAGACAGCAACAGGCCATAAGGTCCAATCTCCAGCAAGGTGTCTGTATGAAATAAGCTAAAAGGCTGCAGTAGGATAAAGATAAAGAGGCATGCACCAGATACCATGAACGCACTTTTCTGCAGTGGCGGATGATCGTTGCCTACACGCCCATTCACAATGATAAAAATGGCGTATGCACTAGCGGCAAGCATGCCGTAAAAGATCCCCATCATGTCTAATGTGTGAAAATCTTGCTCCAATAAACCGGTCGCCAATACAGTGGCCAGCAGGATCACAAAAATGCCAACAATGTTTCTTCGTGTCGGACGTTCTTTAAACACCAGAAATTCGATCAGCTGCCCAATCCAGATGTACTGCATCAGTAAAACAATGGCAAGAGATGCTGGAACCAGCTGCACGCACTTATAATACAGCAAACTTACCGCACCGGTTGAAATCCCGCTGATCAGGATCATCCAACGACTGCTTTTACGGGCATATCGCTTGAAGTACTTACGATAGCCGACATACAGTAGCAATAACGTTGCCCACAATAGTATCATGCCGAATAGGGCCTGCACACCGGTAACCTCGCCCAACGTAAAGCCCTTGGCATAGGCTTTCTTCACAAAAGTTGATAGTATGCCAAAACTTGCTGCCCCAACAAATACGGCAATAATGCCTTTGATTTTTTCCATGTTAATTTCGCGCAAGTTACGAAAAGCCTGTCTAGGCTTTTGCCGGAATTAAATTGTTGACGATATTCAGACAAGTGAACTTGATTGACTTTTCGTTATTTCATTCTTGCTACTCAATCACTCTTTTCTAAAAACAGCGGTTTGCTTTGACCAATAATAATTTTTGCACGCTTCTTGCTACAAGGAACACGGTTGATTACATTTGTTTATGGCTTCGAACATGCATCGTTACATATTTCAGTTCCTGTATCTGGTTTTTATTATCGTATTTCTCGCTTCCTGTGGCGCTCGTCGGAAAGGTTCCTCCGCTGTTCGGCCGAGAACCGAAATCGGTACTTCTGGAAAAAAGATCCCCACAGATGCCAGCGACGCCCGATACAAATCATTGTCGGGATCCAAAATGGAGAACTACGCAGATATCCTCGGCGTTTCTGTTAGGGAGCTGGATAATAAGGCGCTCTACCAATTTATAGACAATTGGATGGGTAGCCCTCATCGTTTAGGCGGCACGCAGAAATCGGGCATTGATTGTTCGGGTTTTGTAGGGATACTCTATCAAGAGGTCTATCGGAAGAATCTTCCCCGCACATCTCGCGATATGGGGGACAACGTAAAACGTAAATATGAAGATAAATTGAAGGAGGGGGATCTTATTTTCTTTTCGTTTGGTGGTAGAAACATCGATCATGTCGGCGTCTATCTGCACAACAACAAATTTGTGCATGTGTCTACCCGTAAAGGTGTCATTATTTCGGACATGAAAGATAGTTGGTACTACAAATACTTCGTTCGTTGTGGAACGCCGAAAATCTAACATTCAAATTACATATTTCGTGGATTTCTACAACGGCCAACCTTCCAAGTTCGGCCTTATTGTTTATTTTTGCGACATATTTCTTCGATGTCATGACTAAAAGAACAAAGGCTATTTTTCTTGGATTGTGTATTATAGGTTCATTCTTTATCTATTGCGTGTTTTATTATTCCAACATGATTAAAAATGCACCTTACCGGTTTTCAGATTTTGAGTACATTACTATTTCCTATGGAACGAGAGACTCCATGTTGAACCAGTACAATTCCGCCACCCAAGATTACCAATACCTAAATCGAAGCAATCAGGTGGTGAAGCAAAAACTTAAGTTGACAGACGACGATCTATTGTATCTGCACCGAAAAGCTATGGAAATGGGGTTTTGGAACGTTGACGACGATATGACAACGCCACGCAAAGACTCCTTGGAAGGTCGTGATGTTCCACGTTACACCTTGGAATACAAGTATAAGGAAAAGCGTAAACAAGTAACCTTAGATGCCGATTATGCGGGAAACCAAAAGATGAAGGATGCCACAAAAACAACAATAGAAAAGGTTTTAGAGATGATCAATATTGCCAACGCCCGTTAAAGAGGCCGAGATTTTTATAATATTTAAAACGAAGAGCATTTTTGGATGCTCTTTTTTCGTTTTAGGGAGCTGATGCCTATCTGCTGTTTTGCCGTTTAGCTTGATTTAGCTAACAACAACTTAATCCTCTATTTACAATTTCTTTATTTCATAAAGTTATGTTTGCCAGCAAACAAATCGTTCATTTTATGAAGAATATCTGTTGGGCACTATTGGCGTGTGCTCTATCTGGAACGGCCATGGCACAGGAAGTAGCCCGTGGCGTAGTCTATGTCGATGCGAATGCAAATGGCGTACGTGGCAAAAAGGAAATCGGTCTAGCCGGCGTAAGTGTCAGCAATGGCATCCAGGTCGTCCAAACCGATGCAAAAGGAAATTATCAATTGCCGGTTCAGGACGATAATGTCATCTTCGTGATCAAACCTTCAGGCTATAAACTGCCTTTGGATGAAGTGAACCATTCTAAATTCTACCACCTCCACAAGCCAAAAGGATCACCATCATTGCAGTTTGCTGGCGTTGCACCAACGGGCAAATTGCCGAAATCTATCGACTTCGGCCTGCAGGCGGTTGAAGAACCTACCACATTCTCTGCTTTCGTATTTGGCGACCCACAGGCCTATGATGAAGCCGAGATGGAGTACTTTAAAAAAGCAGTGGTGGATGAAGCGAAGGAAAGAAAAGGCCCTTTGTTTGGTATTAGCCTAGGCGACCTTGTCGGCAATGACTTGAGCTTGCATCCCAGCTATAGAAAGACAATCAGCCAAATGGGACTTCCCTGGTACAACGTAATAGGAAATCACGATCTTAATTTCGATGTTAAAAGTGACTCCTTATCGGATGAATCTTTTGAAAGACTTTTCGGTCCCGCAAATTATTCGTTCAATGTTGGCAACACCCATTTTATCGTGTTAGATGATGTGCTGTATCCGCACCCTACAACCGGGAAAGGCTATCAAGGTGGATTCCGCAAGGAACAATTGGATTTCGTGGCGAATGATCTGCGGTTTGTTCCTAAAGAAAAGCTTGTCGTGTTAGCTTTCCATATTCCCCTCAATCCCGATAATGAAGCATGGTTTAGAAACGACGATAGACAGCGTCTGTTTGATCTATTGCAAGATTATCCGAATACTTTGTCGCTGTCCGCACATACCCATTTTCAACAACAGAATTTTTACAGCGATGTTCACGGATGGAAAGGACAAAAGCCACATCATGAATACAATGTTGGCACAACATCGGGAGACTGGTATTCGGGACAATTGAATGCACAAGGTGTTCCCGTATCCACCATGCGCGACGGAACCCCAAAAGGCTACGCTATCTTGCATATTGATAACAATACGTATACGTTTGACTACAAGGTTGTGGGAAAAGACGATAAACATAGTATAGGCCTATTTGGGCCAGCTGTTGTGGCAGAGAAATACGTGAAGCGCCACGCACTATATGCTAATTTCTACATTGGAGCTAAAAACGATCAGCTGCGGTACAATGTAGATGGCGGCAAATGGAAAGAAATGGAACGCGTGGACGACTATGATCCGGCATACACGCAAGATGTACTCGCTTTTGACGGTGCCGAAGAACTGATCGAAGGCAGAAGACCCTCTGATGTAGTGGCGTCAACGCACCTTTGGAAAATTAAGCTTCCTAAGCTGCCTGTTGGCAAGCATACGCTTACGGTAGAAGCCAAAGATATATTTGGCCGTTTGCATACAGCAAAGAAAGATATAACCGTAGTGGAGTAATAAAAGGTAAAAAAAGCACGCTAATTTCTTATTTAATGGCTTGCTAATATTCAATTAATATGAAATGCCCACCTTTGGATCAGAGTAATTTTTGTTCATAGTGTTATGGTTAATGTTAGGCCTGTTGCGAAATATGCTGAAACAAAATTTGTTTTCATACAAATAAGAAAAGGTTGCCCCTCGGCAACCTTTTTCTTTTTAACAGCGCTTGTGCTTTGCTACAGCTGCTGGATGGCCTCAGATTTTTGCATATGTTCGTTGAGTAAGCTGCGTAAGTCGTCTGACGCAGGCAACTCAAAAACCTCGAGATCAAAGTATTTAATTGCAGCAAAAAGATGGTCGAATATATTCGCCATAGTGTCTTCGTAGAAAGTCCATTCGGTGCTTGCTGCAAACATATAGAGTTCTAAAGGAAGACCGTGTTCGGTGGGAGCCAATTGTCTAACCATGAGCATGCGGTCTTGATGCACATTTGGATTGTTTTGTATGTAACGTGTAATATAAGCCCTGAACAAGCCAATGTTTGTCATTCTCCTTCCGTTTACGGGCATGGAGGCGTCTGCATGCATCCTGTCGTTATATTGAGCTATCTCTTCTTGCCGCTCGTCAATATAAGGCGCTAGCAAATGTATTCGGCTTAGTTCCTGTATTTCTTCTTCAGTCAGGTATCTTATCGATGAAATCTTGATGTTTATCGCGCGCTTAATCCTTCGCCCTCCGAATTGTCGCATACCTCGGTAATTCTTAAACGAATCCGTGAGCAAGGTGTGGGTCGGTATGGATACAATTGTTTTGTCGAAGTTTTGGACCTTCACATTGTTCAGGTTTATCTGGATGACATCACCATCTGCACCATATTTAGCCATTTCTACCCAATCGCCTACACGCACCGAATCATTGGCCGAGACTTGTATGCTGGCGACAAATCCCAATATGGTGTCTTTAAATACCAACATCAAAATGGCTGATGCCGCGCCCAAAGAAACCAAGAACGACCAGGGCGAATTTCCAGTCACGACGGAGAAAATAATGGTGCCGCTGACAAACATCAGGAATATCTGAGCCACCTGTAGGTAACTGTCTAGTGGCTTGTCAAGAAAGGCCTTGGACGTTTTTAAGATGTCCCTTACTGTCTTCAGCAGCGCGCTGAACAGCTGAAAGACGACGACCGTGACGATCACCGAAAGACATTTGATGAGTATCGCCGTGAAATTTGGAAAACCAATGAAGATTGCTAGAAGTAGTTGTTGCGCAATAAAAAGTGGTATTAAATGACTTAAGTGATCCAACACTTTATTGTCCAGTAATTTGTCATCCCAAGTGGCTGCTGTTCTTTTGATGAGCTTGACAAATACTGTTTTAATAATTCTACGCGTGATAAAGTCGGCCATTAGCAGCAGGATGACGGTAGCAATCAATAAGATAGCTGAGGTGACGCTGTTTTCCGCTTGATCGGGTAGGCCTATGGCTTCGACCTTGCTATGTGTCCAATCGTAAATAAAGCTTTTTTGTAGGGTAGGGATGTTAATGAAGTTTGTTTTTTCCATATGAACAGGCAAATATACAAAAAATGAAAAAGATGGCTTGTAGGCCATCTTTCGATACTTTTATAGGCTTTTCCTGTCGTGTTTGTGCTTGAAAAACAAGGCGAATAAAATAGCGATAACAAGCGTATAGCCGGCAAATGCGAGCCAAATGTGATGCCAATCCTTCAGCATTACTTCACCGCTGAGTGAACCATCTTGGAAGACCGTGAAACCGCGTTCCTTGACAAAGCCTAGAAGGCTCGCATTTAGGCTATCGGTTTCGAGGTAACTCGCAAGATTGGATATATTGGAAAAATGCAGGGTAAAGTATTTGTCGATGATCCATCCCGATAAAAGACTGCCTAAGACAGCTCCAAATCCGTTCGTCATCATCATAAACAGGCCTTGTGCAGAACTGCGTATATGTGCGTTTGTTGAGGTTTCCACAAATAGCGACCCCGAGATATTGAAAAAATCGAAGGCCATACCGTAAACGATACAAGATAGAACGATCATCCATAAGCCTGTTGTGGGATCGCCGTAGGCGAATAGTCCAAATCTCAGTACCCAAGCAAACATCGATAGTAACATCACTTTCTTGATGCCGAAGCGTTTCAAAAAGAAAGGAATAGCTAGGATAAATAAGGTTTCCGAAACTTGGGAAATAGACATAATGATCGTGGAATATTCGATCACAAAAGAGTCTGCATATTTGGGATAGTATTTAAATTCATCCAAGAACACGTCGCCATAGGCATTCGTCAGTTGGAGTGCTCCACCCAAAAACATGGAGAAAATAAAGAACAGCGCCATCTTATAGTTGGCAAAAAGCTTGAATGCCTCTAAACCGAAGGTTTGTATCAAGGATTGATTTTCTCTATTCACATTTCTTGGTGGGCACTTTGGAAGTGTCCAAGCGAATAAACTTAACCCAAAGGCGGCGGCACCGGCAATGTGAAACTGATGCCCAGTGGCTTTGCTTCCTGTAAGATTGACCAACCACATTGCTGCAATAAAACCAATGGTGCCCCATACGCGGATGGGAGGGAAGGCCTTAACCAAATCGTACTGACCGGTGGTCAATGCCGTGTACGAAATCGAGTTGGATAATGCTAGCGTAGGCATGTAGAAACACATAGCCAAAAGCATGATATAGAAAAAAAGCTGCGGATCGTCGACCTGTGGGAGGTAGAATAAAGTGGCCGCATAAAGAAAGTGCATCAGACTATACAGCTTCTCTGCATTCACCCATCGGTCTGCGATGATGCCCATAAGTGTAGGCATAAAGAGTGATGCAATACCCATGGTGGCAAATATGGCTCCAAACTGCGTGCCATCCCATTGCTTTGTGCCAAACCAATAGTTCGCGATTGTAATTAACCAAGCTCCCCACACGAAAAACTGAAAGAAGCTCATGATGGTTAATCGTAATTTTATGGACATAGTATTGTATTAGGGTAATTATGATTTTCTTCGTTCAATCTCATCGCGTATTTTGGCCGCAGTTTCATATTGCTCGGCTTCGATAGCTTTGTTCAATGTTGCTTCTAGCTGCTCATCGTTCAGGTTGGCGTAAGGAGAGGCATGGCCTTTGTCTTGCTCAGCGCTAGCTTCTTCTTTTTGTAGCGTATTCTCCTTCGGCGGTAGATTTTCTATATTCTCTAAAAAAGCAAAATCGTTGCTCTCGATCACGATGCCTGCAGCATCCATAATGAAGTCGTAGGTATAGATTGGAGATCCAAATCGGACAGCCAGCGCAACAGCATCAGACGTGCGGGAGTCCAGTTCGATAGATTTCTCGCCATTGGAACAAATAAGTTTAGCGAAAAAAATGCCGTCGATAAGATTGTAGATTAATATTTCCTGGATTTTTATTTGGAAGTTGTCGGCGAATGTTTTGAAAAGGTCATGCGTTAAAGGACGGGAGGGCTGCATTTTCTCAATTTCAACAGCGATGGCCTGTGCCTCGAAGCCTCCAATGATTATCGGTAAACGGCGATTGCCGCCAATTTCTCCAAGAACCAACGCATATGCTCCGGATTGTGTCTGACTGTAGGATAACCCAACTATATCTAATTTGATTTTCTTCATTCTTAAAGCCTTACCTTCGTACAAAGATGTAAATATTCAAGCCAAAATAAAAATGGCCAGACACAATTTCTTGATGTCTAGCCACTTACTTTGTTTCGATATTGTTGTTTAGTTATTTTTATACGCTTTTAGGGCTTCAATCAGCTGTGGCACAACCTCAAAAGCATCTCCAACGATGCCATAATCGGCTACTTTGAAGAAAGGCGCTTCCGGATCTTTGTTGATCACCACGATGGTTTTTGAGGCACTAACTCCCGCTAGATGCTGTATAGCGCCGGATATACCGATGGCGATGTAGAGGTTTGGCGTCACGGCCAACCCTGTTTGGCCAACGTGTTCGGCATGCGGACGCCAGCCCGCGTCAGATACGGGTTTCGAACAAGCTGTGGCTGCACCAAGTACATCAGCAAGCTCTTCCACCATCGCCCAGTTTTCGGGTCCTTTTAAGCCGCGGCCGGCGGAAACCACGATGTCTGCCTCTGGTAGCGACACTTTATCCGTCGCGCGGACGATATCCTTGATCACTGTCGATAAATCGGCTGCGGCAACCTGAGGCTCATATTTTTCAATAGCTACAGGCACAGCGGATTCCGTTGCTTCCAAACTATTAGGTGTTAATGCGATCACCTTTTTTTGCTCCTGCAACTCTTCCGTTGCAATCGCCTTATTCGAGAATACACTTTTTTGAATCTGCCAGATGCTACCGCTTATGGTCGGCAGGGATATGGCGCCATCTGCCAAGGCTGCACCAAGCTTTGCCGCTATGCGCGGAGCAAGACCCTTTCCACTAAAAGAGTTGGACAATATCACCGTTTGTGCATCGATGCTTTTTGCCACCTCGGCGATAACCGAAGCGTACGCCTGATTAACAAACTGTCCAAGATCGCTGCTATTGACTTCAATAACTTTCTCTACACCGTATTGGCCGACTTTGTTAAGTTCTTCCTGCGAAACATTTCCTATACTTAAGGCCGTGACTTTCTCGCCCGTGAGATCACCAACGGCTTTACCGTATGACAGCGATTCAAATGCAGATTTCTTCAGTGCACCTTCAACGTTTTCTATATATACTAAGATTGACATAATTATTCTTCTAAAAGGTGATCAAAATTAAATGACTTTAGCTTCGCTATGTAGCAGCTGTACCAACTGCGCGATGTCGGCTTTGTCGATAAGTTTTACCTGTCCACGTGGAGCTCGCGTGTCGTAATGGCTGATTTTTGAAAGTACCGGCACGTCAATGGCATCGACCACCTGAAGTGGTTTGGTTCTCGCTGTCATTATCCCACGCATGTTTGGAATCTTTGGTTCGGCTACACCTTCTGCTGTACCCACCACAATAGGTAAGGTTACGCTCAACACTTCTTTTCCGCCCTCAATTTCCCGCTCTACGGATGCTTCAGTTCCGTTAATTTCCAGTTTTTTCGCAATAGAAATAGATGGGATGTTTAACAATTCTCCCAGAAACCCCTGAACTTGAGCTCCGTTATAATCGATGGATTCCCGCCCTGTTAAGATAAGATCAAAGGCATTGGATTTTGCGTAGTTCGCTATTTGGTTTGCTACAAACCAAGCGTCGCGAGCTGTAGCATTAACACGCACTGCGTCATCGGCGCCAACAGCCAATGCCTTTCTAATCGTTGCATCTGCCGCTGCTTCGCCAACATGGATTACCGTTACGGTACCTTTTTCGCCTTCGGCCAATTCAACAGCCTTCGATAAGGCAATTTCGTCATATGGATTGATGATGTATTGGACACCATTGCTATTAAATGCAGTGTTGTTGTCCGTAAAAGTGATCTTGGATGTCGTATCCGGTACGTTACTCAGGCATACAAGTATTTTCATCAGATTATCGTTTATTAAAGTTTAAATGGTGCAGAAACGGAATAATTGTCATTGGTAATATACCCAAAACTAATCCCCTTACTACTAGCTAACAACACAAACCTATCAATTTTTAATTCGAAAAGCAAGAGTTTTTCTCTATGCCTTGCACATGTTTATAATGTTTTTTATTTATGTTATTTGTATTTTATTAGCTGTAATAATGTGATATTGTTATTTGTTTTTTGATTTTCGCGTGTTATTTTAATAAATTATCAATAATATATACACTTGTGTCTTGGTCAATAGATTGTCATTTTTGTATGCTAGCATAGTAATTTCATTTTAAAAACGAACGTAACGAATGGTTTTACGCTGTTAATAATTTCGTACTTTTGATTTTTAATAATCAACGTAAGGCTATGCCAAATAGAATTGAAGAACTTAAGATATTTCTCGCTGAAACGCCGCAGGATCCGTTTTTGAAATATGCATTAACAATGGAGTACAAGAAGGAAGGGGACAAGGAAAAAACCTTAGCGGGATTTTTGGATTTAGTAACCAACCACCCAGATTATGTAGGCACCTATTACCATTATGCGAAATATTTGGAGACACTGCAAGAAAAGGAACAGGCATTGAAAATATACCAAGAGGGGATGGAGGTCGCCCAACGTGTTCGTAATCGCCATGCATATGGCGAACTAGTGTCGGCATACAACTTGGCGCGTGGTATCGATGAAGACGATTGGGACGATTAAAGAATAAAGAAATTGCATAGTTAACATTTTGTGGTATCTTTTTTGTTATTGATATCCAAAATCTTATGTGATGCGTTTTGTTGTATACTTAATTGGACTTTTAATCGTAGTTTTTGCAGTTGTTAGTTGCATAAACACTAGAACCAATGCGAGTATAGACAATAATAAATTTGGAAAGGTGACAGAAGGGAGGCTCGTTGGAACCTACCGCGGCGATCTGCCCTGTACAGATTGTGAAGCCATTGCTACCGTGCTGACCATTGGAAGCGATAAAGCTTACACCTTGGAATATGTTTATGTCGGTAAGAGCACCGAAGCGTTTTCAAAATCTGGAAAATGGGAACTGCAAGAAGGAGAGCTCAACTTAGAAGGACTTGACTTTAAATACAAAGTGGAGCCCAACCAGTTACGACAGTTGGACTTGTCTGGAAATGAGATTACCGGTGATTTAGCGGAGCGTTATGTGTTACACTCTCTGGAATAGACTCAATATTTAAGAATTAACATCTTTGTTGACTGTACACAGCGTATACATACTATTTTATAAGTACTACGATATAAAAAAAGACCTCGCTAGAGGTCTTTTTGCTATTTATGGTTTTCACAAAGATCTTTTAAAGTCTTCACGACAAAGTCGACTTCTTCTTTTGTATTGTATTTGCTGAAGGAGAAACGCACCGAAGGACGTTCACTATCACATTTCAGGGCGCGCAGCACATGGCTTCCAATTTCCGAACCAGAACTGCAGGCACTGCCTCCAGAAGCAGATACTCCAGCGATGTCGAGGCTGAATAATAGCATGTCGGCTATCTCGGTCTTTGGAAGGGAAACATTCAGTACCGTGTAGAGCGACTGTGCCGCATCCCTGTTACCATTGATGGCAATGCCGGGCAAAGCTTTTTCAAGTTCTTGGATCATGTAATCCTTCAGTCCTTGGATATGTTGCTGATGTTGATCCATTTCCTGATAACAAAGCTCTAGAGCTTTAGCCAAGCCAACGATACCATACACATTTTCCGTACCTCCTCGCATATTGCGCTCTTGCGCTCCGCCATATATAAGCGGTTGAATCTTGTTGCGCCCGTTGATATAGAGAAATCCAACGCCCTTTGGTCCATGAAATTTATGCCCCGCTCCGGTGATGAAATCAATGTGCAAATCGGAAAGGTCATGTATATAATGTCCCATTGTTTGTACCGTGTCGGAATGAAACACCGCATTAAATTCTTGGCATATTTCAGATACCGCTTTAATATCCGTTAGATTCCCGATTTCATTATTGGCGTGCATCAAGGATACAAATGTTCTTGGATTTCTTGTCAGCAACTCGCGTAAGTGAGCAAGATCCACGTTGCCCTGCTCATCGATACGAACAAGGTCAAGTTGGATATGTCCACGCTTTTCTTGCTCTTCTAGCGTGTGCAAAACGGCATGGTGCTCCAAAGGAGAGGTGATCGCATGTGTAATGCCTAGATCAACAATAGACCGTACGATCGCCATGTTGTCGGCCTCGGTTCCGCCGGAAGTAAAGAAGATTTCGGAAGGTGATGCCTTCAACAGGCCTGCAACCGTTTTTCTGGCTTTTTCAACGATCGTTTTTACCTGCCGTCCGTGCGCATGAATAGACGAGGGATTGCCGAAATTCTCCTGCATCGTCGCTGTCATGACTTTAATCACTTCAGGTTCTAGCGGGGTTGTCGCGGCATTATCAAAATATACTTGCATGCTGCAAAAGTAATCAAAGGAAATGTAATAATAAACAATATGTGTATAAGGCCTCTGTCAAACTTTCAGCGAAAGAGCCGCTGCGGAGGCTCTTTCACTAAATATAGATGTCCTTGACAAGATGTTGTCGCTTTATCTCTTCTTCCTGATAAGCGTATATACGGAAAACAATCCTCCCAAGAGCGCGAAGTAGAGCACAAAGTCGCCATAACGCGTGTAGCATGTCAAATCCTCATTGAGGTTTATTTCTTGCGTAAGCGCATCGGGAACCCACCACTTTGTCCGTTGAACAATATCACCACGTTGATTGATAAAGCCGGAAATACCGGTGTTGGCGGATCGTGCTACCCAGCGGCGGTTTTCGATAGCGCGGAGTTTTGCATATTGCAAGTGCTGATCTTTTCCGGAGGTGTCGCCCCACCAGCCGTCGTTGGTGACGATAGCAATAAATTGGGCTCCTTGTTTGATATATTCGGCCACGTAGTTGCCCCAAATAGACTCATAGCAGATCACGGGTGCTGCGCCAATACCACTTTGTGCGTAAAGAACAGATGGTTTTTCTTGGCTGCCATAGCCTCCGGTGGATCCGCCAAAATGGGCAAACAGCGGCTTCATAAAGGCTAAAGCATCACCAAACGGCAATTGTTCTACACCGGGAACTAGCTTTGACTTATGATAGAACTGTAGCTTGCTGGACTGATCTACCAGCACGGCTGCATTAAAAGGATCTAAAAATACCTGATTTCCATAATCACGTGCCGTTAGCGTTTTCTGGTAATTATAGATCTGGTAGCTTTCAATCCCAGAAAGTACACTGCCGTTCTTGTATTTGTTAAGGAATACCTGAAGGCTATCAAAAGCGGGGTAGGTTCTGAATTCCTCCTCATTGATGCCGCGTGCGGCAGAGATGGCTGTTTCAGGCCAAATGAAAAATTCTGTATTTGGCTTGCCTACCTTGGAAGAGAGTTGTATAAGGTTTTTCAGCTGCTCTTCCGGGCTGATGGACTTGAATTTTTGATAAGGGTCGATGTTCGGCTGCACAACGACAATTTCCGAAGGATTTACATGTTCCTCGTACGCGCTATACTGCCACAGGGAAAGGCCGCTGGGAATGACGATAAGTGCCGTAAGTGATAAGGCTAATTTCTTGTTGCTAATCGCTTCAATTTTTTCAAGCTTTTGCCAAATCAGTAAAAAGAAAAGAATATTACAAACCCAGATCCAAAGGGTGCCGCCATAAACGCCCGTAATACTGTACCACTGTACTAACTGGTGAAAACCGGCAAAGCCATTGCCCAAGGTCATCCAAGGGAAAGCTAAATCCCACCATTGGTGCAGAAATTCGTAGCCCATCCATATGGATACCAAGCCGATAAAACTATAGCCAATATTGGTTTTCTTCCGCAGCTGGTAGTACAAACGGAATACAGTTGCCATTAATAGTGGTGCTAATCCGAAGGGAATCAGAGAAATCGGTAGGGCGACATAACTAGGAAGGTAGGCGCTCATAGCATTGTACACCCAATAGATGGAAGCCGTGTTCCAAAGAAATCCTGTCAAAAAAGCAAGCCAAAAAACCTTTCGTCCTTTGTTTGAACTATCGCTACGGATGGTCTGCTCAATGGCGATAAGTAGCGGTACGAAAGCAATCCACAAAATAGGACTGCTGTAGGGAATAGGCGGCCAGGCCAACCACAATAGAACGGCGCTGCAGAGCGCCAAGATGTATTTACTCTTCACGTCTTACAGTTGTGATAAAAGCTCTGTTTTTTTTGTTTCGTATTCCGCCTGCGTAATCAACTGTCTGTCGTAAAGTGTTTTCAGTTTCTTGAGTTTTTGTGTCAGCTCATCCTCTTCTTCCGCTGGTTTTGGTGCGGGCGCTTCCTGAATAAATGATGGAATAGACGTTACGGGTGGTTTTATCTCGTTGACATGGGGAGTTGGCGCCGCAGGTTCGGCGTTTTCCACTGGTTTTGCTGGGCTTGCTTCATTACTTTGTGGAGGAACGATAGCTACCGTAGGTTCAGGTTTAGGTCGTTCCACACTAGGTTCAACCAAAGGTTTTGCCGCTGGGGCTTTCGCTGTTTCCAGTGCCTCTTTAATCAATTGATAGAGCTTCCGAGCCTGTACCTTGGGAATGTAGTCGATGGTTAGGTTTTCACCAGCTTGTGGGATGACCGTTACCTTGGAGCCAAAAATTTCTTCCTTAAAGGCAATGTCCTTGATATCCGTCCAAGAGAAAATCTCGAAATTTGTTGCCAATCCAAGCTTGGTGAACTCGCATAGAAAGATTCGCTTGTTGCTCACGGTTATACTGTCTGGTAACAGGGTCACCGCGGGTTTCTTTTGCAACGATATGTATTGTATGAACTCACCAGCGGTGAGCATATCAATAATTTTATCATGGATCTTTTCGACCACTTTGGGGTCTTGTCCGTCTTGAAGAAATTTTTCTATAGCCATTTTATAATCAAATTAATGTAAACCTGTAGGCATTCGGCTGTTTATTGGTCGGCCCCTGCCACACAAAATACGAATTCTCCTTTTATGAGATTGTTCTCAAAATGTAATTTTAACGTTGCCAATGTGCCACGCACATTCTCCTCATAGAGCTTGCTCAGCTCGCGCGCGATAGAAGCCTCGCGCTCCTCTCCAAAATATTGAATAAACTCATCTATTGTCTTGAGGATACGGTGAGGAGATTCATAGAAAATCATCGTGCGCTTCTCCTTCACCAATTGTTTCATGCGTGTTTGACGGCCCTTTTTTACAGGAAGAAATCCCTCAAAGCAAAAACGGTCGTTTGGAAGCCCAGAGTTGACCAGTGCCGGTACGAAGGCTGTTGCGCCGGGTAGGCACTGCACTTCTAATCCTTCTTTAATCGCCTCGCGCACCAAAAGAAATCCAGGATCCGAAATTGCAGGTGTACCAGCATCAGATATCAACGCTATTTGCTGTCCTTCTTTTAGGAATTTGATAATCTCTGAAACAGCCTTGTGTTCATTATGTTGATGATGGGCGAACACCTTTTTCTCAATACCGAAATGCTTGAGCAACGGCGCACTTGTGCGGGTATCTTCCGCCAAGATTAAGTCGGCCTCCTTTAAAATGCGGATAGCCCGAAAGGTCATGTCTTCCAGATTGCCAATAGGCGTGGGTACTAGATATAGCATAAACAAAGTTAAGAAAATTACAGTGTATTTACCTAGCCTAGTGATTGTGACGAGCGTTCTGTTGATTTCTCATCGCCTTGCAGGCATGCTTAAATTAGTGCTGCTATTATATTCCGAGAATTATTGTTGCTAACGTGTGAATAGGAGGTGGGAAAAGAGCTAGTTACTGGGTTTTGTTTCTTGGAACTATGCTTTTTATTTGTGCGGAGATTGTTTGGGATAACCTCCTGTGCATAGTGGCAAGCGCACCCCCAATAACTAGTCTTCCAAGTTCACGAAGTCATCGCCGTCGTAGGCAAACTCCTGAAGATCCACTTGGATGTCTTGTTCGAAAATTTCTAAATCTTTCAACATAATCGTGTTTGTTTAAATATGTACAATCAAATGTAACCTTGTGTTATGAACTGGAAATTACGTCCAAATCAAATAATTGTTAATTCGTTCGGTAAACAATCAAAAATATAAAATGTTTTTAAAAATAAAAATGTATTTATATAAAAATGATAATTAAAATAAAATAACATTGGAATATTGGTGATAATGGGCGAATTCATTTACACTTCTTATCTTTGTGCTTGTAAAAAGTTATTTTTCATTTATGTTACAAATAAATTATATCCGTGAAAACAGGGATGCCGTAATCGAACGATTGGCTGTCAAGAATTTTAAAGAGGTGAACTTGGTTGATGATTTGATTCAATTGGATGAGTCGCGCCGTAAAATTCAGAACGAGTCCGATTCGATCGCTGCGGAAGCCAACGCTGCGGCAAAGCAGATTGGAGATTTAATGCGCCAAGGAAAGAAAGATGAAGCCGAAGCCGTTAAATCGAAATCTTCCGGATATAAGGAGCAGGTGAAACAGCTCGTCGAACAGTTAGCTAATGTCGAAAAAGAATTGCACGACAAGCTTGTGCAACTGCCCAATCTGCCACATAGCTCAGTTCCTGTGGGTCACACGGCAGATGACAATGAAGTGGTTCTGGCACATGGCGAAGTTCCAACGTTAGCGGCCGACGCGCAGCCACACTGGGAGCTATTGACAAAATATGATATTGTGGATTTGGAACTTGGGGTGAAGGTAACAGGTGCGGGCTTTCCCGTCTATAAAGGCAAGGGAGCTCGCTTACAGCGTGCATTGATTAATTTTTTCTTGGATCAAGCGGCCGAAGCTGGTTACAGTGAGGTGCAGGTACCGATCTTCGTCAATGAAGCTTCTGCTTTTGCTACGGGACAACTTCCAGATAAAGAGGGGCAAATGTACCACGTTACCGGAGACGACTTTTACTTGATCCCTACAGCTGAGGTGCCCGTAACCAATCTATACCGCGATGTTATTGTCAAGGAAGATGAGTTCCCTATCAAGCATTCGGCCTACACGCCATGTTTTCGCCGTGAAGCCGGTTCTTATGGGGCTCACGTGCGTGGATTGAATAGGTTGCACCAGTTTGATAAAGTGGAAACTGTTCAGATCGTGCACCCCGACCAATCGTATGCCGTTATCGAAGAGATGAGCCTATATATACAAGGATTGTTGCAAAAACTGGAATTGCCTTATCGTGTGTTGCGCCTCTGTGGTGGTGATATGAGCTTCACCTCTGCCTTGACCTATGACATGGAGGTCTTCAGCGCAGCACAACAGCGTTGGCTAGAGGTGTCTTCCGTTTCCAACTTTGAAACTTACCAGTCTAACCGCTTGAAGGTACGTTTTAAAAATGAAGAAGGAAAGATGCAGCTTGCCCATACGTTAAATGGATCTGCATTGGCTTTGCCGCGCATCGTGGCATCTATATTAGAAAACAATCAAACCGAAAAAGGAATACGTGTGCCAGCAGTACTGGTGCCTTATACTGGTTTTGAGTGGATTGACTAGACACAGGCTTCGGCTATCATAAAAAAAGCGTAGACGTTTCATTTCGTCTACGCTTTTTTGTTGCATGATGTGGCATTGCGGCGCCGCTTAAAGCAGCCTAATCTTCTGCGTCTTGCTCCTCCGCTTCCTGCGGTATCCGTGGCTCCATCCTCACCAAATATTGGTCATTGTCATCTTCAAAGAGTATCTGCACAACCCAGTTTTCTTCTCGCGCGATTTTTATCAGTTCGTCTTGGTCTATGTACAGCCAAGCAAAAGGCTGCCCCATATGACCTTTGTAGGCATATTGAAATCGAATCTCACCAAGGTAATGATCTGGTTTTTTGATCTTGTACTCATCATACAGATAGGCAATGTTTGAAGAGTCGAATAGCAGCTGCCCATTTGGTCGAAGTAACGTTTTGGCATGGCTTAACAGTGATCGGAAACCTTCTAGTGTTCCCGCCAAGCCAATACCATTCATCAGGAATAAAAGGGTGTCGTACTGCTTGTTTTCCAGTTTGAAAAAGTCGCCTTCAACGACGCGTTGCACACCGCGCTGCGCCATGATGTTACATGCGGCGGCCGATTGTTCTATTGCATCGACCACAAAGCCTTTGTGTTGCAGGTGTAGCGCATGGCTGCCCACACCGGCTCCTACGTCCAGAACATGGCCATCACACAAGGCTAAAGCAATGTGTTCCAGTTCTGGAAAATCTTCTTCTTCGCGAAAAAAAACTTCAATGGGCATCTCCTCGATGTCGCCATAGCTGCTGTGCAATAAAAGTGGTTCCGTTAGCGTGCCTAATGCATGGAAGTCATATAATGCTTCGCCGTAAACATCTCTCTCCATTAGCCCTGTATCTTTAAAATTTCTTTGGCAATCGCTATTTCCTGCTTTGTGCCGGTATGTTTATTGGGTTCGTCGGATAGCTTGATCACTTCGGTCCATTCGCCATCTTCGGGCTTTGCTTCCGTCATTTTTAGGACGATGTTCATACGAGGTAGTCCAGCATCATTGGTGAAATCGGTACCTATCCCAAAGGAATGCCCGATTTTTCCGTTGCAGAAGGCCGCGATATGTTCCACTTTCTCATAATCCAAGCCGTCCGAAAATATAATGGTCTTGGAGCGGGGATCGATGCCTTTTTGCTGGTAATGATCGATGGTCATTTGGGCAAAGGTTAATGGATCGCCGCTGTCGTGACGCACGCCATCAAATAGCTTGGTCAGTTTCTTGTCAAACTGTGTGAAAAACACTTTTGTTGTATAGGTGTCCGAGAGGGCTATACCGAGGTCTCCACGGTATACGTCTGCCCAATGTTCCAAGCCAAGCAGGTTGGCCATTTTATAACCATACTTGGCCGCATGAAACATAAACCATTCGTGGGCATGGGTGCCTATAGGGGTGGTTTCATATTTCATAGCCAAATGTACGTTGGACGTACCGATAAAGGTTTTGGAAGGGTGGTTTTTCAAGGTGCGTATCACCAGGTCATGTACGGCATAAGAATGTCGGCGGCGTGTGCCGAAATCGGCCAAGGTGATCTGCAGCTTATCATATTTGTCCATCTTGTTCGATACGATCGCACATACATCCTCGTTCGAGATCCGGGCTAGCCCACTAGCTTCATAGTACAGCTCACAGATCAACGACATGATCGGTACTTCCCACAAAATAGTGCGGTACCAGTATCCTTCAATATGCACCCGCAGTTCACCACCTTGCTGCTCAATATGTACCTCCTCTGGATCATACCTATAACCTTGTAAAAAATCCAAGTAGGTGGGGTCAATGTAGGGACACTTGTCGTGCAGAAATTGCTTTTCGGCTTTGCTCAATTTGAGCTGTGCCATTTCGCCTATCGCTTCTCTCAACAGTTTGTCAAAGCCTGCAGGGAACTGATGTTTCCCGCGATTGATAAACTGATAACGAGCCCTTGCTTTGGGGAACAATTTGCTGACTGCAAATTGCATCGTGAATTTATAGAAGTCGTTATCGAGTATCGATGATAATGCCGCCATGTAAGAAACTTAAATTTAAAAACAGGTGAAGTTAATAATAAAAACACGAAAGCCGAGTGACGCGCTGCTAAGCTTTTATCTGTAAGGTGTTTATTTTAGAGCGTTCGTGCTTCCTGAGCCACTTTTTATAGCTTCAGCCGATGCTATCTGTATGCATGGGCATACCACATCTCTCCGGAATTCTTCTATCTTCGCAAAAAAAAGACATCGATGAAATTAGCTCCCAGATTGAAGGCATCCCTATGTATTTGGTTAGGTTTGTTTCCGCTATCCGTCATCATCAATTTCCTTCTGAAGGATCTGATGGTTGATTTCCACCCTATAGGTAAGATATTTGTCAGCTCCATCATCATTTTTCCGTTGATGGTTTACTATGTAATCCCATGGACGACAAAGCAGGTCTCTAGGCTAATTCGCGAGAAATAGGAAATTAGTTAATTGGTGCTTGCTTGAAGTAAAATAAGAACGGAGGGCATAGTACCCTCCGCGCTTTGTTTTCAATTAAAATAGTATGTTGTTTAGCGTGTGCTGCGGCCGCTAGAGCGCTCACTATTGCTGCTTTTTGCAGCTCTGCTGCTTCCACCTGAGCTGCTGCGTTCTGTGCGGGATGAGCTACTACGGCTCACCTGCGAGCTGGAGCCGCTACTCCGTTGACTGGCTTGTTGAACCAGGGCCGTTTGGCGTTGCGGTGCACGGCTCTCGCTGCGATTAGGCGTGCTCCGTTGCTGCGGTGCAGTTTGCGGCCGTTCGGTCGTGTTGCTACGGCTTCGCCCTTGTGCAGGCGTCGTGCTTCTGCTTTCGGTGCGTTGTCCCGCCGTGGACGATGGACGCTCTCCTCTTACCGTCGTGCTGGAGCTGCGACTACTATTTTGTGCGCCCGCATTGTTTGTGGCGGGACGCTCGTTGCTACGCGTTACACGGCCTTCGTTTTGCGTCGTACGGCCGGTGGTAGTAGTGCGCGTGTTGCTGCGTGATGTTGTCGGCGTTGTACCAACATTACTACGTGATGTACCTGCTCCATTTGTAGCTCTACTACTAGTTGCAGAACTGCGTGTGGCTTCCGTTGCGCGTTCTGTGCGGCTCGAGTTGGCATTGCTTCGGCTCGTATTTCCAACATTTGCACGCGAGGTGCTGTTGCCTGAAGATCGCGTTGTACTACGATCAGGTCTGTAGATCGACACCGACCTGCTGTCTACGCGAGAACGTCCAGGGCGGTCGCTTGTGCGTATTTCCCTAACGCTTACGCGACGTCCAATGTTGCGCTCAATATCGCGACGACCGGGACCTCCATAATAGTGATGATTGTTCACCACATAAGTATTGTTGATGATCGTTGTGCGGTTGTATATATTACGTTGTCCGTAGCTCCAGTGGCGCGAAATGTAAGGGTCATAGATGCGACGTACGGGAAGGAAAACCCATAAGTTGAGAGGCATTGCTACAGATACCTGTACTCTGCTGCGCGGAGCCATTGGTGCCCAGCCATAATAGCCGCCACCAGTTCTCCAGTCTACCCATGCTGGTCCCCACTCGTAATCAGGAATCCATCCCCATCCGTTATAGTTGGTATATACCCAGCGGCCATAGTGGAAAGGAGCCCAACCCCAATCGTAATTGGACACCCAAGTATTACCATACTCTGTCATAGTCCAATAGCCATTGGTGCCGTAGGGGCGGAAGTTTCGATCTACATTCGGAAACCAAATATCACCATAGTTCGCATCGCGATCCCAGTTTCCATAAGGCGATAATTCATCATAGAAAAGATCAAATGAAACCTCACCATAAGGTTGCGCATCAGCCTTTTTAAAAGAAAATACCGCAAAAAGCAGGGCTACAATAGCTACATATCGTGTGGAATTTTTCATGCGTTTCATAGTCTTATTCGTTTAAAGGTGAAACTAATCTTGTTTACTGTTAGGACTGGCTGAAACATAGGAAGGTTTAATCTTTGATACGAAACTGTAAACAAATGGTAAATATTTTGGTTATGTAATTATTAGCAAATGATGGCGTCGGTGAAAAAACAAAAAGTTCGTACATTTGTCGGGTATTTTTGACAGGTCATCATTTTAGGCTTCAGTGTTAACTTCAATACTTAAATGGGAAGTAAAATAGAAAAACTGCTTATCGAGTTCGCGCGGATTCATCGTTTTATGATGAGCTTTCTGCGTGAAGCGGTATCTCCACCTTATGAATTCAAAGAGATTATTCGCCAATGTTATGAAATTGGATGGAAATCGTTCCCATTAATCAGCTTAACGGGCTTTATTGTTGGTTTTGTTTTTACGAAACAATCTAGACCGTCATTGGAAGAGTTTGGAGCTACGTCATGGCTTCCTGCCTTGATATCTATTGCTATTGTACGCGCTTTGGCTCCCTTAGTTACGGCGTTGATCGCCTCTGGGAAAGTGGGCTCACAGATTGGTGCCGAGCTTAGTTCCATGAATGTAACGGAACAGATTGACGCCATGGAAGTTTCGGGAACCAACCCGACAAAATTTTTGGTGTCTACCCGTATTATTGCGACAACCTTTATGATTCCCGTGCTCTGTTTCTACGTGGCTGGTATCGGTTTGTTTGGCGGTTACCTTAGTATTATCGGTA
Organism: Sphingobacterium bambusae; assembly: GCF_033955345.1. Lineage (NCBI taxonomy): Bacteria > Pseudomonadati > Bacteroidota > Sphingobacteriia > Sphingobacteriales > Sphingobacteriaceae > Sphingobacterium > Sphingobacterium bambusae. Next base: position 1,537,443 of record NZ_CP138332.1, on the reverse strand, counting down.
AAGATGATCTCAGCATGTTGGCTTTCTTTACCCAAGTGTTTGAGTCTATTGCTGCTAAGGACATCTTTGCGATGGTTATTAGAGCTGTAGTATTTGGCTTTACCATTGGCTTTGCCAGTTCATATGTGGGATACTATTCTACGAAGGGAACCGAGGGCGTTGGGAAGGCGGCAAACAGTGCCGTTGTTTCGTCAATGTTTTTGGTGTTCGTGGAAGAGCTGCTTATTGTTCAATTGTTGGCCTTGCTTAATTGATAGAAGATGGAGAAGAACAAAGTGAATATAGATCGCGATGAAACGGTGATCCATGTCGATGATGTCAGTAAATCATTTGGCGACCTGCACGTTCTCCGTAATGTGGACGTCAAGCTGTTTAAGGGAGAGAACCTTGTGGTGCTGGGGCGGTCAGGGACAGGGAAATCGGTTCTTATTAAATTGATTTCTGGTCTTTTAAGTCCTGATAGCGGGAACGTTCGTGTTTTGGGTGAGGTGGTCAATGACCTGAACGACCGTGAGCTACGAGCGTTGAGGCAACGGATCGGTTTTTCTTTTCAAAATAGCGCGCTGTATGATAGTATGACCGTTCGGGAGAATTTGGAATTTCCGCTCGTTCGGAACAAACGTAATTTATCGCGGTCGGAGATCAATAAAGAGGTCGAGGAGGTTTTGGAAGGTGTCGGATTGTCGCAGGCGATCAACCAAATGCCTTCCGAATTGTCGGGCGGGCAGCGCAAGCGTATCGGTATTGCGCGCACCTTAATTCTACGTCCTGATATTATGCTTTATGATGAGCCTACAGCGGGACTAGACCCCATAACCTGTCTCGATATAAACTCGCTCATCAATGAGGTGCAGGAACGGTATAATACATCGTCCATCATCATCACCCACGATTTGGCCTGCGCGAAGATGGTTGGCGATAGGATGGTGATGCTTTTAGATGGTAAATTCGAGCGTCAAGGTACATTTAAGGAGATTTTTGATACGGATGATAAACGTGTCAAACCATTTTATGATTATAATTTTATTGTTTAAAGATATATGAGTACAAACGAAAGAAAGCGTACGCTTACAGTTGGGTTATTTGTTTTAATCGGATTGGTTATTTTGGTGGCCGGAATTTTGGTACTAGGGACGCAACAGAATAAATTTAGTAAAAACTTGGTGGTTACTACCTATTTTCACGATGTGAAAGGCTTGAAGGTGGGTAATAATGTTTGGTTTTCTGGGGTGAAGGTTGGTATCGTCAAAGAAATCAAGTTCCAAAGTATCGATGATGTTAAGGTGGTGATGCACATCGAAGAGAAATCAAGCGAATTTATTCGGGAGGATGTGGTGGCCAAATTGGGATCCGACGGATTGATCGGTAACGCGATTGTTAGTTTGATCGGCGGATCGGACCAAGCCGCAGCCATTAAAGACGGGGATGTTGTTAAGTCGGTGACGGGCACGGATACGGATGCGATGTTTGCCACGTTACAGACCAACAACGAGAATTTGGTGGAGATTACCAAGAACTTTGCGCTGCTGTCCAAACAGATGGTTGAAGGTAAAGGCACTGTAGGGGCTTTGATGACCGACTCGACCATAGCACTATCGTTGAAAGGTTCCGTTAATTCTCTGAACAAGGTGATGACCGATGCAAACAAAGCTTCCGCAAATTTAGCGGTGCTGATGAGCAAGTTGAATAGCAACCAAGGCTTAATCCATGATTTAACAACTGATACGGCTGTTTTTGCCAGCTTGCGTGAATCAGCGGCTCAATTGCAGGGCGTAACGCAAACAGCATCGGCCTTGATGGAAAATTTGAACACGACTTCTGCTCGTCTGAACGATAAGGATAATGCCATCGGCGTATTGACGAATGATCCGGAAGCAGCTGAAGAAATCAAACAGATTTTAAGAAATCTAAACTTGAGTACGGAGAAATTGGATGATAACATGAAGGCGCTCCAAAGTAACTTCCTCTTCCGCGGATATTTCAAAAAACAAGAGAAAGAAAAGGCCAAGCTTGCAGCCGATTCGTTAAAATAGAACATACAGGAAAGGTCGATCTAACGACACTTTCCTGCTTAAAGAATACCATGAGCATTACGGATAGGGATGTCATTTATGAGGACAACCATTATATAGCAATTAACAAACGCGCCGGCGATATCGTGCAGGTGGATACTACCGGAGACAAGTCGATGGAGGATATGGTCAAAGAATATTTGGCCCACAAATATGAGAAGCCTAATGGCGCTTTTTTAGGGGTCATTCACCGTCTTGATCGTCCTGTAAGTGGGATGATTCTTTTTGCAAAAACCAGCAAAGGTCTCGATCGAATGAACCGCTTGTTTCACGACAGGAAAGTGTCAAAAACGTATTTGGCCTTGGTTCGCAACAGACCCGAAAAGAAGGCGGATACCCTGAAAAACTGGTTGTTGCGCGACCGTAAGAAGATGGTCACCAAAGCATACGACCGCGAAGTGAAGGGCGGTAGTTTTGCTGAGCTAGATTATGAGGTGCTGGGTGAGCTGGAGGGCTATTATCTGTTGAAAGTAACGCCGCTGACCGGACGTACCCATCAAATTCGTTGCCAGTTAGCGTATATGGGCTGCCCCATTGTAGGGGATAATAAGTACGGCTACCCGCGTGGAAGCTTACGCCGTTCTATTTGTTTACACTCTCGAGCGTTAAGTTTTGTGCATCCCATCAAAGAGGAGCCTATGCAGATCACGGCAGATTTACCTGTCGACGGTTTTTGGGAGAAATTCAATGTATTGCTTTAGTACGGCGATAGTGTTCACGATGAATAACTCTGGGAAAAATTAGGTACTTTTGTGCTATGAAATCAAAATATGCACCTTTCTTGATGCTTACGCTTCTTCTAATAGGGATATTCCTATGTACCGAAGTTGCTGCCCAATGTGCCATGTGTTCCTTGAATGCGGAAAACAGCACGACGAATGGCAATACGCAGGGGAAAGGGCTGAATGACGGTATCCTTTTCTTATTGGCTATCCCATACTTAATTGCTGTCGGGGTGGGTATTTTGTGGTATAAAAAATACCGGAAGAACCAACCGAAGCGTGTTTCGCCATTTGAACGATAAGGATTACAGATGTCTACCTCAAGATTTTCAGCTCTTTTACAATCCAAATGTCCACGTTGTAGGGTCGGTAAGATGTTTGAAGGGCCAATTTATGGCTTTAAAAAGCAGCACATGCACGAGCATTGTCCACATTGCGGATTAAAGTTTGAAATAGAGCCCGGTTATTTTTATGCGGCGATGTATGTAAGCTATGCTTTCTCCGTTGCGCAGGTCGTCACCTTAGGGTTGGCAACGGCTTTTTTTACAGCGAGTGAATCCCCTTGGCTGTACATCGCTGTGCTTTTTCTCGCTATTTTTATCTTTGCGCCGTTCAACCTTCGGTTTTCTAGGCTTGTGCTCTTGCATTACTTATCGCCCAAAGTGGTCTATAACCCAAGGTTTGAGCAGGAATTGCAGAAGTAAGATATTTGATAAGAAAAATCGACACAGGTGCTTTACCTGTGCCTTGCATCCGCTTTTTTGCTGAAGCCTAATTAATCTAAGGATAGGTACTGCATCTTACTATCAAATATAAAAGCCTTCTCCGTGTGTTTTGTTGCTATGTACTGCTGCAGGTCCGGTAATAGCTCCTCTTGAAAAGATGCGATGGCTTGCTCATCCTGCGCTGTAATCTGCAAGCAATAGGTTGTGCCTTCGTGCGGTGAATCCAACATCTTTAACAGTCGGATATCTGCAGACAATTGTGGGAGCTGTTTTTTGATCCAAGCCAGCACATCATCATGGCTACTATCTTCGACGATTATGGAAATATTGTATAAAATCATGCGTAAAAGTATCAAAAAACCAGCATATTTCATCTGTAAAAATAAGGTTGCACATGCCTCAATGTGGTAAAAATTGACAATATTTGAAATGGAATAGGATTGGATTATGTATAGATTCTTGCTTTGGGTTTTTGCTTTTGGGATGATGGGCTTATTGGTGTCTTGTGGAAATAGGCAAAATACCGATCAGCTTATACCTGTAGAAGATTTTTTTGTAAAGGCCGAGAAAAGTAATTTTAGGCTCTCGCCCGATGGCAAGCGAATCGCTTATTTGGGTGTGGATGACCATTGTCGCAATATTTTCGTGCTCGATCTCGAAGATAAAAGTAAGTCCAAGCAGCTTACTTATCAATCAGATATGAATGTGCAGTATTTCTTTTGGGCATCGGACTCTTCGATCGTCTATTCCAATAGCCATGCCCCAACGGATAGCTTACGGCTATTTGGCATATCCATAAACGATGAAAAAAGTAAACCGCTGCTTCCGGTAAAGAAAGTAAAGTTGCGTTGGTTACAGCCACAAAAGCTGTATGGTCATTATTTGTTGGCCGCTATGAACGATCGCGATTCTACGGTTTTTGATTTGTATAAGATTTTTCTCGACGGTCGTAAGCCCGAGCTTGTTACCAGCAATCCGGGTAATATCCTGAATTGGTTTCCATCGCCCGATGGTAAGGTGCGGCTGGCCGTGACCAGCGATAGTGTGCAAGAGAGTATATTGTACCGAGCCGATGAACAGCTTCCATTTAAGCAGGTGGCTACTACCGACTATCAAACGCTTATTCAGCCATTGGGCTTCGTGAAAAACGAGAAGAATATGATCTACGCACTTTCTAACCATGGCCGTGACAAACTGGCCTTGGTAGAGTATAATATAGAAAGAGGAGAGGAAGAGCGTTTGATCTACAGCAATGGCGAGGTTGATCTTGAGCAGGGAGGATATTCAGACAATCTGCAGGAAATGGTGTTCAGTCAGTACACTGCGGATAAGACGGAGAAACTATTTTTCAATAAGGAATTTCAACGCAACTTTGAGAAACTTGCTGCCGAGTTTAAAGGACAGGATATCGACATTATCGATACCGATACCAGTCTGCAAAATTGGATCGTTAAGATTTCAACCGATATTAACGCTGGCGGTATCTACTATTTCAACGTAAAAAAACAGAAAGCAGACTTGCTGGTGGATATCAATCCTAAATTGCTCAAAGCGAAGCTTTCACCGAAACAATCCATGCGCTATCAAAGTAGAGATGGCTTAACGATTCATGGATTTTTAACCTATCCCAATACAGACGAGCGTAAGGATCTTCCCGTCGTGGTGTTGGTTCATGATGGACCAAACAGGAGGGAGAGTGTGGATTTTGATGCTGAAGTGCAATTTTTGGCCAATCGTGGTTATTTGGTCTTTCAGCTAAACTACCGTGGATCGGTGGGCTATGGGCGTAAATTCTGGACGGCAGGCTTTAAGGAATGGGGCGGAAAGATTCAAAGCGACATCATTGACGGGGTCACTTCCTTGATACATCAAGGTATCGTAGACAAAAGGCGGGTAGCCATTATGGGCACAGGCTTTGGTGGATATTCGGCGTTGCACGCTGCTACCTACAATTCTTCGTTTTATCGTTGTGCCGTTTCCATGTCGGGATATACTAACCTGTTTACTTATTTTAAGGAAATACCTCCCTACCAGCAGCAGTATGTGCGTCTTTTCTACAATATCATTGGAAACCCTACAAAAGAGTACGAAATGTTTAAAGCCATTTCCCCGGTGTTTCATGCCGATCGGGTGAAGATTCCCGTTCTTTTTGCGCAGGGAGGAAGTGATCGCTACAGCTCATTGACCGATGCCAACCAATTTGTGCAGAAATTGAAAAACAATAAGGTGCCCATTAAGTATATTTACCGAGAGGAGGAAGGACGACGATTCAAGAGCGAGGAAAATATCATCAACTATTACCAAGAAGTGGAAACCTTTTTAAGGACGTACTTGTAGCGATCGATGGCCTATAACCAGCTTAAATACCGTAAGAACTTTGGATTGCTGATTGCTTTCGTGGTATTGGTTACCATACTTTTTGTGGTGGCCATGCTGGCGGCGCGCTCCATGATCGCTAACTTTATAGAAACGGAATTCAACAACCGTAAGGTGGAGGTCTTTGATCAGTCGGTGCAGCCCTTTCAAGAGTTTTTCAATGATAAGATTCCGGAAATTTCCTACTACCAGGGCTATTTAGATTCTGTTAAAGCGGCGTCTTATGTGAGTGATGTTATCCGTAAGAACGCTTTCGTTGAAAGTGTGCTCTTTTACGATATCACGGTGACAAATTCAGACTCTATTGAGGCAGGAATCAAATACAACCATTTGCTGGTCTATCCAAAAAATGTGATCTCCTTTAAGTTGGATGGGGACAACCGTTTGGTTGCCCAACGAAAGGAAAGCAATGAAACACGAGCCTACACGGAGGACTTTAATAGCATGGTATTGAAGTTTGTGGGCTTTCTCGATCGTGTCAACGATTCAACGCGTATGTCGGATAGCGATATCTATAAGGTCTTTTACACGCTAAATGCAGGTAAGGTATCATATATGAACATTCCTCGGATTTCCGATTTGCTGGCCTACAAGCAAATGATGTCGTCTCCGGATAATCCCATTGTGTCATATGATCAGGATATGTTTTTGTTTTTGATCAATCCTAGCAAGATTCAGATCAGAAACGTGGCGCCCAATCTGTACGAGAAGATCGAGATTTTGCCTATCGTATCGGGAAGTGTTACCGATCAACGGTTCTATTTCCAAACGGAACTATCGCTCCCGGGCGCACTTTCCGATTACAAATTGCAATACACCAGCTCGGAGAGCTTTTTGAATAAAGAGATCAACCGTCGATTTTTACCGGTAAGCGTCGGTATTTCCATTATTTATTTGATCCTTATCTTTATTGCCTACCTGATTTATCGGAACGTGACGATCAACAGTAGGCTCTTCCAGTTACAATACGATTTTATCAACAACTTGACACATGAGTTCAAGACACCAGTAAGCGTGATCAAAATTGCAGGCAACAATATACAGAGCTCCGAAAAGCTATCTACCGAGGAACAGCGCATGTATGGGAAGATTCTCGACCAGGAGGCCGATAAGTTGAACAGCCTGATGAATAAGCTGCTATCTTTTGCACAGATAGAAAACAAGTCGATCAAGCCGAATAAGGAAGAGGTTGGAGTACGGGAATTTTGTGCGCCAATTTTTGATGCTGTAAAATTGAAATATCCCGATTTAAACTTTTCCTACCAAATCGAAGTCCAAAACAACATGATGGTCGATACCACCTTATTGTTGAGCGTTTTTCAAAACTTGATCGATAATGCGTACAAGTATTCGGAGGCGCAGCGTAAGTTTTTAAACATCGACATACAACAAAGTAAAAAGAATTTTGTTATTAGGTTTAAAGACCAAGGCATAGGTATAAGTAAGAAAGAATTTAATAGTATCTTTAAGAAGTTTTACCGCGTGAAGAACCAATTCAACCAACAAGGGAGCATCGGTTTGGGGTTGGCATTCTGTAAAGAAATAGTAGATTTCATGGGCGGAGAGATCAAGGTAGAAAGTGTCCTTAATCAGGGCACGACATTTACGTTGCTGCTACCCTTAGGTCCAAAAAAGAATTAAGTAAACATTATGAGTAAAGATATCACCATAGCGGTAGTGGAAGACGATGAAAATCTTCGTTTTTTAGTTGCCCATCGTTTGCAAACAGAAGGATATAAGGTCATCCAAACCGGTAATGGTACAGATGCCGAAGAGCTTATTATTCAGCAGAAGCCTGCAGTTGTATTGTTAGACTGGATGCTTCCTGGGAAAGAGGGGATTGAAGTGTGTGAAGCGGTCAGGAAGGCTGGATTTGAGCATATCATCATTATGATGACGGCAAAATCGCAGGATGTCGACAAAATTGACGCCTACAGTTATGGCGTTACCGATTATATTACCAAGCCATTCAATATGGATGTGCTGGTCGCGATGATCGAGAACAAAGTACGTTTCTTCTTGCCAAAGAATAATGACATTTACACCTTCGGTAATACCGAACACCACCCAAACATACATTCCTTAGTGCGTGATGGGCGTAAGATTGAGCTGACGATCTTGGAGAATAGAATTTTATTGTACTTCTTGCAAAATGTCGGCAAGGAGATCACCCGTGAACAGCTGATGGAAGTGGTGTGGGGCTACAGCTCCAATGTGAACACGCGCACCTTGGACATGCATGTGGTGCGCTTGCGTAAAAAAATCGAAACGAACCCCGATAAACCGCATTATCTACAGACGGTGCGTGGTCTAGGCTATAAATTCATAGATAGCGAAGAGGAAGAATAAAAAGAAATTTGGTTTTATGCATGTTGCTTGCTATCTTAGCAAGCAAGGTACAAGACCATGTTGTCCTGAAGAAGGATGGTATGGTCTTGTCTTTTTTTTGATTTTTTGGAAAATAAATTAGGTAGAAATATGGCAGAAGTAACGTATTACACGCAAGAAGGTTTGGACAAGCTGAAACAGGAGTTACAGCAGTTGAAAACGGAAGGTAGAGCTAATATTGCTAAAGCGATAGCCGAAGCACGGGATAAGGGAGATTTATCCGAAAACGCAGAGTATGATGCAGCTAAAGAAGCGCAGGGTCTACACGAGACAAAGATAGCAAAGCTCGAAGAAGTATTGGCTAGTGCTCGTCTTATCGACGAGTCCACATTGGATACTTCCAAGGTTTTGGCCTTGTCTTATGTGAAGATCAAAAACAAGAAAAACAACGCCGTGATGACCTATCAATTGGTGTCTGAGACAGAGGCTGATTTGAAGTCTGGAAAGATTTCCGTCAAATCTCCTATTGCGCAAGGCTTATTGGGAAAATCCGTAGGCGAGGTTGCACAAGTAGAAGCACCGGCGGGTGTCTTGGAATTTGAAATTCTTGAAATATCACGGTAATTTGACGTGAAGGTTATGTGCGGTACTGCCATAACCGCACATGATGTTAACATATTGCGGAGGACGGTTGCAGAAATATGCAACCGTCTTTTTGTTTCTAAGCTTAGGTTGTCCGCATGTGCAGCAATCGAAGCGAGATGTATGAGCGTGGATGTAGCGCGAAGGCTCCGTCGGCCGTAAAAAGGGGATGTTAAACGAATATTCAAGGCGATTATAATTGCATATGAAAGCAAATTTATCTAAGTTTGTTTGTGATTCTTAATGAAGATAAGCTATGTCAACGATTTTTTCAAAGATAGTGTCGGGGGAGATTCCAGCCCATAAAGTGGCGGAAAGTAATGATTTTCTCGCTTTTTTGGACGTGCGTCCGTTAACCCAAGGGCATGTGTTGGTGATCCCAAAAAAGGAAACTGATTATATCTTTGATATTCATGACGACGAATACATGGGTATGTGGGTATTTGCAAAAATTGTTGCCCAAGGTATAAAAAAGGTGTTTCCTTGCCGTAAGGTTGGAGTTGCTGTGGTTGGTTTGGAAGTAGCCCATGCACATATACATTTGATCCCATTGAATCAGGTTGATGACATGAATTTTGCAAGACCTAAGTTGGAGATAGCGGCGGAAGAGATGACGCAGATTGCGGAACAAATTCGGGAAGCGATTTCGGAAGTGACAGGTGCTAATAAATCCCAATAACAAGTAAGAACGAAAAGAGCTGTCTCTCGACAGCTCCTTAACGATAACGTATGCAAGATTTGTGGCTGTCCATCCAGCAATTAATGAATCCCGAGTACCTGTTGAGCCATGGTGGTTTCTACATTGTGGTATTGATTGTCTTTGCCGAAACGGGTCTTTTCTTTGGATTTTTCCTTCCTGGTGACTACCTGTTGTTTTTGGCGGGGCTTTTTTGTGCGCTGGGTAAGATCGATGTTGACATCACTACCATGTACCTTGGTATTTTATCGGCGGGCATTTTGGGCAACTTTACGGGCTATTGGTTCGGCTATCGAACGGGGCCCATGCTTTTCAAACGCAAAGATTCTTTTCTCTTCAAACGCAAGTACGTGATCATGGCAGAAGAGTTTTATCAGAAATATGGTGGAACAGCGTTGGTTATAGGGCGCTTTGTTCCTATTATTCGTACATTTGCACCTATATTCGCCGGAGTGGTAAAACTAAACTTCAGGAAATTTGTCCTCTACAACATAATTGGAGCATTTTTATGGGCCTCTTTGTTGACGTTGACAGGTTATTTCTTGGGCGTCAAGTTTCCGTTTATCATCCATTATGTCGAATACATCATCGTTGGCCTTATCGTGATTGCTTTCTTGCCAATCGCGATAGCACTGCTGAAACGATGGTTGAAAAACAAAAAACAAACAAAACAGTCATAATAATTAATGAGTACAACACATCCTTGGCATCAGATAGCTCCCGGAAGCGACTTGCCAAATTCCGTCAATGCGATTATTGAAATTACAAATGGTTCCAAAGGGAAATACGAGTTGGATAAAGATACCGGATTACTTTTGTTGGACCGTGTATTAAGTTCTTCCGTAGTTTATCCTGCCAATTATGGGTTTATTCCACAAACCTATTGTGACGATAAAGATCCCCTCGATATTTTGGTGATCTGCTCAGTAGACATCTTGCCTTTGACGTTGGTTGAAGCAAAGGTGATCGGTGTGATGAATATGGTTGATGGTGGTGAACAGGATGACAAAATCATCGCGGTAGCGAAAAACGATCCTATTTACAACTACATCACGGATATCGAGCAATTGGCGCCGCATGTGATGAAAGAGATCGTACAGTTCTTTGAAAGTTACAAAGCATTGGAAAAGAAATCTGTACAAGTGGAAGGATTGCATGGCCGCGAGCGTGCGCAGGAAATCCTTTTAGAAAGTATAGCATTATACAAGAAAGAATTTGGTAATCAATAAATTCTAACATGGCCGTCGACGTTTTTTGGACAATATTTTTAGTTTTAGCTAATGGTTTTTTTGTAGCAGCAGAATTTGCCATCGTGAAGGTGCGAGCCTCGCAAATTGAACTGCAAGCAAAATCAGGTAGCAAAGTGGCGAAAATTGCCAAAAATATTACCGAACACCTTGATGGTTATCTTGCGGCAACGCAATTAGGAATTACATTGGCTTCTCTTGCCCTGGGATGGGTGGGAGAAGCTGTAATGACCGAGATCGTGCATAAGATTTTCGGCCTTTTTAACGTGGAGCTAACCGGGCCTATAGCGAAAAACTTAGGACATGTGTTTGCGTTCAGTATCATCACGTTTCTGCATATCGTTTTTGGCGAGCTGGCACCGAAATCCATTGCTATCCAACGGCCTGTGGCCACAACGATGCGTATCGCCGCTCCTTTACAGTTCTTTTACTACATTTTTCGCCCGATTATTTGGTTGCTCAACGGCTTTGCCAATTTCTTGTTACGCCTTATTGGTGTCGATGTGCATGGTCACGAAGCCAGCCATTCCTCGGAAGAGTTGCAGTACTTACTAGAAAAGGGTAAAGAGAGTGGAGCACTCAACAATGCGGAGCATGAATTGATCAAAAATGTTTTCGATTTCAACGAACGCATCGTAAAAAATATCATGGTGCCTCGCACCAAGATCGTGGCTGTAGATATGCTGGATTCAGCGGATGATTTTATCAGCACCGTTACCGAAGAAGGCTACTCCCGTATACCGATCTACGATGATAATATTGATCAGATCGTCGGTATCGTGCATACCAAAGATATCTTACCTATTATTGTCAAGGGTAAAGAGGTGGTGCTCAAGAATATTATGCGTAAGCCTTATTTCATCCCGGAAACCAAGAAAATCAATGACTTGATGACGGAGTTTCAGCTGAAGCGCATTCAGATAGCGATCGTGTTGGATGAATTTGGTGGAACGGCCGGTATGGTCACCTTGGAGGATATCGTGGAGGAACTTGTGGGTGAGATCCAAGATGAGTACGATGAGGAAACACCTGTTGTCGAACGTATCTCCGAAACCGAGTATATGGTTGATGCAGGAGCGAATGTGCATGATGCCAACGGTTATTTGCCGCTGGAGCTGCCTGAAAGCTCAGACTACGATACCATCGCAGGTTTGGTAAGCCATTTCTTCGAGAAGATCCCGGATGTGGGCGAAGTGAAAGAAGTGGAAGGTTACGCAATTACGATCATCAAGAAAACACAACAGAATATCGAGTTTGTCAAGCTTGATCTTGTCGAGACGCCAAATGACGATATTGACGAAGACTAGCATATGCACCTTTTTTACACCCCGACATTACTGCCAGCGCATCAAAACTTTGTACTGACCGAGGAGGAAAGTAAGCATGCAGTGCGTGTATTGCGGCTGCAGGCTGGAAACATGGTTTATCTTGTTGACGGAAGGGGAGGCTGGTATACCGCGGAAATCCTTGATCCGCACCCAAAACGGACGACATTAACTATTACCCAGGTCGTGCAGGAATATGAAAAGCCTTCCTATCATTTACATATTGCTATTGCCCCAACAAAGAATATCGATCGTATAGAGTGGTTTTTGGAAAAGGCTACCGAGGTTGGCATTCAAGAAATTACGCCTATAATCTGCGAGCATTCCGAACGGAAAGAGGTAAAGCTCGATCGCTTGAACAAGGTTGTCATTTCGGCCATGAAGCAGTCATTGAAGGCTTACCTACCGCAGATCAATCCTGCTATTTCCCTCTCGCAATTTCTGCAGCAGCAGAACGAAAAAAAAGATTTGGTAAAATGCATTGCGCATTGTGCCGATGGCGAAAAGAAGTACTTACAAGATGTCGCCCGACCCCACGCAAATTATTTACTGTTGATAGGCCCTGAAGGCGATTTTTCAGAAAACGAGATCAAACTTGCACAAGATGCATGCTTTCATGCGATATCTTTGGGAAACAGTCGTTTGCGTACCGAGACAGCTGGCTTGACCAGCTGTATAGAGGTTGCATTGCTAAATAGGTAAAGGCCTGTGCGTGCTTGGATACGCAGAAGGCCTTATCCATATTATCTTTATTTGATCACAAGGGCATCTACAATTTGAATCTCCGAATTTCCTTTCAACGGCTCCGGATTAAATTTCATTTTTCCTTTGATTTTGATCGGTTCTTCGGTAAACAATACCGAGCCATCCTTTAAGAATATTTCTACCATGGGCGGAATACCATTGGATCCACAAAACATACATTGCATAACGGGAAGTACCGACAGCATGAATTTTTTATGTGATCGACCACTGGTCAACGGTACTAGATAGCCAGGTAACTCTACCGTTTTATTTTCCAAGGCCTTCAATACAGGTGGATAGGTGGGGGTATACACCTTCTTGTTCCCTTCGTAGGTTACCTTATACATCATTTTGTCGATCGCTTCCCAAGTGCTGTTCATCATGGGCGTGTGATCCGGAACATTCATCTCCGGAAATTGACCTACTTGTGCTTGAGCGAAAGATAAGGTAGCGAAGCTTACGAATAGAAATATGATGATTTTTTTCATGTTATTTATCTGCTAGAATTGTTGAAATCGATGTTTTGTAAGCACGTATTGCTGGAATGAGTGCCGCAAGCATTCCAATGATGACCGCAGCCAAAATTAAGAATAATTCCTTGCTATTTACGCGGAACGCTTCAATGAAATCAGCACTTTCACTGGTTTGCTGATTGATAAGATAGAGCGCGAGGTGGCCGAATAACAAGCCCAATACACCGCCGATGAACGTGATCACTAAACCTTCGACTATGACTAGGCTGAAAAGTTTAGTTTGTGAGGCTCCCATGGAGCGCATGATGGCCAAATCGTACTTTCTTTCTTTTAAGGCATTGTAGAGGCTGATGAATACACTGAGCCCAGCAATCAGCATAATTACATAGGCCAAGATGGCCAAGGAATCAAGTCCGACACCCAATAGGGAAAATAAGCGAGTGCTCTCGATTGCCGGAGACGCTGCTTGCATGTCTGTAGACTGGTTTACTAAGCGTGGAACAATGCCCATGGCCGCTGGTGATGCATACTTGACCAGCAATGCCGTAACTTCGTCGCCACGATGCTCCAGCATATCTTCGCCAATGCTCTTCACGAAGACATCATTCGGCTTCTCGCTCACAATTTCGCCTTCGTCGCTATGGTCATGATCATGATCTTCTTCATGCTTTCCATGATCATGCTGCTCCGTGTCGTGGTTATGACCTTCTGCTGCGTCATGATGATGCTCTTCATGTTCATGTGCATGTTCTGCATGATCATGATCTGATTCCTCATTGCCGTGTGCAATACCGTGGACATCCCAAACGCTTTCAAGGTTGCAGAGAATAAGGTTGTCCACCACCGAATTAGACTTTTCCAAAATTCCCACCACATGAAAAGGGTGTTCATCGTGCACATGTCCTTCGGCCGATAATCCGTGTGCGGTGTTAAAGGTGTCGCCAATCTTCAATCCCCGCTTGCGGGCAACTTCACTGCCGATCAATGCTTCAAAGGCTTTACCCCATATTTTTCCCTCCGCTATTTTTAGTTCATAGAGTTCCAAGTAGCTAGGCTCTGTTCCTATTAAACGGTGTCCTTTAAAATTATCACCGAGGGAGATAGGTACCGCATATTCGATAAAGGGGTTGTTGCCCAGCTTGCGTGCTTCAGCTAATGCAATATTGCCGGTGGGGTTATCGACATGGTAAAGCGAGCTTAAGATCAATTGCAAAGGACTTCCTTTGGCCCCGACCACCAAATCGATGTTCTTGCTGTTGTTCGTGAGTTGCTTTTCAAAGGCATCGCCGGTAATGTATATTACACAGAGAATGGCTACGCCAAAGGATGTCAGTAAAATGCTAAGCAAGGTGGAGCCCAGTTGTTGCGTTATATTTTTCCAGACGAGTTGCAGATTGTTCATGTCGTTCGTTATTGCTGGCGCGCAGCGCCTATTTCCTGTCTAAAGTCTTTACTATGCACTATTGATCTTGCGCTACAGCTGATAGGCCTGCGTGAAATGATCTTTGATACGTTTGTCGTGTGTCGCAATCAGTAAGGTCGAGCCATGTGTCGTCGCCGCATCAAATAGCAGCTTAAGAACCAAATCGGTGTTGGTATCATCCAGCGAGGCGGTAGGCTCGTCGGCCAACAGCAACCCCGGGCGATTGATCACGGCACGCGCAATGGCTACACGTTGTTTTTGGCCTCTGCTAAGCTGATGGGGCAAGGCATCGGCTTTATCTGCCAACTGCAATTGTTCCAGCACCGCCGAAATCGCTTGCTCGTCCACTGGCCGCTTTGCTAAATGCTGTGCCAGCTTGATGTTCTGCGCTACGCTGAGGTTTTTTAATAGATGTGCCTCCTGAAAGATAAAACCAAGATGCTGCGCCCGGTACGCATCCAATGCGGAGCCGGAAAGACTGTATAGGCTTTTTCCCATCAGTTCTACCTCACCCTGCGTTGGCTTAGATAAACCACTGAGCAAATGTAGCAGCGTGGTTTTTCCTCGCCCTGAGTCACCCAGCAAAAGGCTGTGCTGGTTTTTGCTGACCAAGATATCGGGAAAGCTAAGATGCGCCCCTTGCGGATATTGATAGCTAAGCTGGACGGAGGATAATACGGTATCTGCCATACATGTTTGTTTTATGCTGCAAATTACTAACTATTCCATAGAAGTGCGAATGAAATTGGGTTGCATCTACCTTAATTAACGAAAAAAATACAATTCCACAGCACAAGTATCGCATCCTCGCTGCGATCCTATCATGTTGTCAAACTATGGCTTGAACAGACAGTGCAAGGGAAATTGCGCCTAATCGGTTTTTAGCGAGGCGAGTAACAGAAAGTTCCTCGTTAGTTAATAATTTATTAACAAATCAGTGATGTTTTGATAACCGATCGGTAACACTTAGCTAATATTTAGGTGATAATATTGCAACATAATTTTAACACGCTATGAACAAGTTCAGCTATTATGTTGCTTTAATCATTTCATTATTAACCATTCAACATTCGGTGGTCAAAGCACAGCAATTCGGGGTGAAAGGAAAGGTTTTGGATTTGGAGACCTACCAGCCTATCCCGGGGGTAAGCATCAAGATTGCCAATACCAATTTGGCGACATCAACCAATGAAAGTGGGGAGTTTTCGATCACCCTACCGACAAAAGGAAGTGAATATATATTGGTAAGTACTTTTGTTGGGTACGATGCCGATTCTACCAAATTTACATTACAAACGAATAGCTGGGAGTTTGTTCCGGTTTCCCTAATCAATTCCAGCTCTACCTTAGACGAAGTTGTCGTTACTCGGAGACGCGAACGTGTAAGCGAAATTGCTTTGTTGGATGAGAGGAGACTTTCCAATCTAATGGTTGAAAAAGTGGGATCGCAGGAATTATCAAGAAAAGGTGTAGGTGATGCAGCGTCAGCCATGGCTAAAATGAGCGGGGTGTCTAAAGTAGACGGCAGTAATCAAGTTTATGTACGTGGATTAGGAGACCGATACAATTCTACGTCATACAACGGATTGCCTATTCCTTCTAATAATCCGGAACGTAAGAATATCAACCTAGATATCTTTTCTACGGATATTGTGGATTATATAGCTATTGACAAAGTGTACAATTCCTACATGTCTGGTGATTTTGCAGGCGGTAACGTTGATATTGCCGCCAAAAGCTACTCTGGAACAGGTTTACTTGAAGTATCGCTGGGTAGTAGTATAAATACTAACGTAGTCGATAAATGGGGAAACTTTAGTTTGCAACAAGGGCCCTCAAGATCTGGATTCGTTAATTACGGTGTTCCAAACGACCCGTTAGGAGGGTATAACTTTTCTAATACTTTAAATCCAGTTAACGTCAATCCAATTCCAGCTAATGTTGGTGTTTTAGGAGGTAAATCATTCGAATTTAAAAATGGACAACGACTAAATCTATTTGCCATCGCTAACTATACTAGCGATTATAATTATCGCGAAGGTGTGAATAGAAGCGTTGCGGCAGGAGGAGAGCAGTTAAAAGATTTCCATCAGACACGATTTGGGTTTTCAACAAATTCAACAGCTATGTTGAATGCAAACTATGTTTTCAATCCGAATCATAAGATCGCGTACAATTTCTTGTTTATTAATTCTTCTGATCAATTTCGCGACACCTATTCTGGTTTTATACGTGATTTAGCCGAAAATGGTACCGGCATTATACAACGCGGAACCTTCGTTCAAAATAAGCTTTTCGTAGAGCAATTATTGGGAAACCATCAGTTTACAGATAGAATAGGTGTAGATTGGGGTGCGTCCTACAATAATATTATTAGTTCAATTCCAGATCGTACGCAAAACATAACGAGACAAGACGATAACTTGAATTTCCGGACCATTGCGCAAAATCAACCGACTGACAACCATCGGTATTATCAAGACCTTACGGAAAACGAATTAGCTTTTAATTTGGTGGGTAACTATAAGTTGGGGGATCCAGATAACTCGCGCGGAAAATTGTCGATAGGTTATAACGGAAAAATAAAACGCAGAGAATTTGAGGATATCCAATTTAATCTACGTGTTAGTGCGACCGGCTTAGAACAAGAAGTTGATCCGAATAACTTAGACGCTTTCTTTAACAAAGGGAATTACGAAGATGGCTATTTTGGTATAGAGGGGTTTGTAAGAGATTTTCCGCAAGTTTATTCTGGTCGACAAAATATTCACGCTGGTTTCGCAAATGTTGATTACAAACTGACGGATAAATTGACCGGTATCTTAGGGTTCAGGTACGAAAATATTATGCAATCCATCTTTTACAGAACCAATTTGGATAGATCAGGAACAACAAATACCTTCAACCGTAATGGTTTCCTTCCAAATCTTATGTTGAAGTATGAGGTTAGTGATAAACAAAACCTTCGTTTAGGAGCTAGCAAAACATATACACTACCTCAGTTTAAGGAAAGAGCATATTTTATATACGAAGATGTTACGGAAATAAAAGTTGGTAACCCCGATTTGTATCCTTCTGAAGATTACAATTTAGATTTGAAATGGGAAATGTTTCCAAAATCAGGTGAATTATTATCATTTACTGCATTTGGAAAATATATTAAAGATCCAATCAATGAGGTGACATTAGCATCGTCTACCAACGATATCTCTTTCCTAAACACCGGCGATTACGGAACGGTATACGGTGCTGAAATAGAGGTTAAAAAAGACCTTGTAACTTTTGATAACGGAGATAAATTAACCTTTGGAGCTAATGCTGCCTACATGAAAACTAATCAAGATCTAAGTGCTGAGAAAGTTAGAAATGAAACTAATTTCAATCTAAATCTCACATACGATAAAGCGAGTTTCACTGGGGCTTCGGACTTTTTAGCGAACGCGGATTTATCTTATGTTAAGAAATGGAATGCAGAGTCTGATTTAATGGCGACTGTTGTTTATAACCATTTTTCAGATAGGTTGTATGCTCTTGGTACAGAAGGTAAAGGAAATCAGGTAGATAAAGCGGTTGGTACATTGGATTTTATTATGAAATATAAATTGAATCGACGCTTCGGTATAGATCTTACCGCGAGAAACTTGTTGGATCCATCTTACGAGAGAGTTCAAGAAAATCAAAATGCGCCGGTAACAATCTTATCGTATAAAAAGGGAGTAAGATTTTCTCTTGGCCTGAAGTATAATCTATTTTAAGCGATTAATATAATCTTAATACTAGCTTAATGATTAAGAAATTGACGCCGATTATTTTTGCATTATAAATTTAAATAACATAAAAAATGAGAAAATCTACATTTTTGAAAGCTAGAGTTTTAGGTCTAGGATTTTTGATGGGTTCATTGGCATTTACTTCATGTAGCGATGACGATACGGTTGAACCAGATGAAGACTCGTCTTTCGAATTGGTTCGTGATGATTTCCGAGGTGATATCAACGACGGCGAAGTAGTATTGGAATCAGGAACGTATAAGTTAACTGGTAAAATTATTGTTAAAGATGGTGCTACGCTTACTATCAAACCGGGTGTGACGATTGAATCAACTGATGTTACTGAAACCCGTCAGGATATTCGTTACATTGCTGTTGCACAAGGTGGAAAAATTAATATTGAAGGTTCTGCGACTAGTCCGGTTGTAATGACCTCGACTACTAAAACACCTGGTTCTTGGGGTGGTCTTGTAATCTGTGGCCGCGCGCCAATAAATAAGGGAACTACAGCTTCTGCCGAGGTTTCCGATTTAACTTACGGAGGTACAGTTGCGAATGATAATTCAGGTTCTATTAAATATTTGAGAATTGAGTACTCTGGCTACGCTTACAATAATGAAAAAGAGTTTAATGGAGTGTCATTCTTCGGTGTAGGAAGTGGAACAACAGTAGAGTATATTCAATCTTTAGATGGCTCAGATGATGCTTTCGAATGGTTTGGTGGTACAGTAAACGCGAAATATCTTGTAGCTCTTAATACGTCTACAGCAGTAGTTGGTGACGACATTTTTGACTGGACTGAAGGATGGAACGGTACTGGAGAGAACTGGTACGGAAAAAGAACAAATGCTGGTAACAGAGGTATTGAAGCGGATAACAACTCCAGTAACCACGCTGCGACACCTTTGTCTAATCCGACTATCAAGAATATGACATTGATAGGTGCAGGTTCAGTAGGGTCTGAGCCTCAAGCAATCAAGATGCGTGTTGGAACAAATGGAAACTTCGATAATATCGTGTTGAGCAACTGGAGTACAGGTTTTGATATTCAACATGACGAGAGTATTGCTTTCGTAGCAGCAGGTACATTGAAAGCTACTAATGTTAGATTTGATAATGTAACTACGAAGTCTAAAGGTTCTTCTACTGCTGGTGTTGCAGTTGATGTCGCTAGATTGTTTACAGAAAATGCAAATGCAACAGGTGCAGGTAATGGTGTGAATGCGCCTACTTGGACACAAGGTTGGACTGTAGGTTTGTAAGATACTGCAAGCTAACGCTTAATAAAACAAAGAAAAGACGGTTCCCATCAGGAGCCGTCTTTTTTTGCTTTAAATAATTGTGGCAATGTTTTTGGAGTATGCTGTATAAAAAAGTATATGAACTACTTCTATATAGCGATCGCAACCATGCTTATGCTTTCCTGTAAGAGCAGTAAGCAGCCTAACGGAGATAGTAAAGATAACATTACCAGCATAGCACTTCAGCGTACGCCATGTTTCGGTTTTTGTCCTATTTATGAGGTGCAGCTTCACGCCGACGGCACCGCTTCTTTGGATGCGCAAGATCATCTTCAAAATAACCTTAAAGGTCAGTTTAAAGGAAATGTAGCGGCCAGTGAATGGCAAAAGCTAACGACTATGTTGCAGACCATGAAATTTCGAGAGCTAAATGAGGAGTATGGTAGTCGAAATGTTTTCGATTTGCCATCGGTCAACACAAGTATCCGCTATGGTAAAGACCAAGAAAAGAAAATCAACGATTACGGCGGACGGGGGACAGCCGAATTAAGTAAATTCTATGAAGAAGTGGATCGGTTACTGTATAGCGTGGAATGGAAGGGGGGAATTGATCGCTAAAGTTGTCAGTTGTACTCTCATTATCGTATCTTGGAGATTTGTACTTACTTGAAAATTATTTTTTTAAGCTTGATTATTAATTGAGTATATTAAAAGGCTGTTTATAATATTCAGCGCTGAAACGCGAAGAACATTATAAACAGCCTTGGTATCACAGTTCTGTTTAATTAGATTGTAACAATTTAATCAAAGACTAGCGTCTGGCTTATGTTGCCCGTGGATCTATTGTATAGATATAGTTCCACTTTACTTCCTTCTGGATACACCACATAATCATCGACCACCTTGCTGACAAAACAACATTCTTCAAACGATGAAACACCGCTTATGGTTTTGCTTACCTGATACCATGGTCCATCACTCCAAACCGCTGGCGGTAGTGATTGGGATTGGTAAGTGCTAAAATTGGGAATTGGTTTACTTCCGTAAGACATGTATTTGTAATTGATTTTATATCGTACAGCGGGGTTCAGGGGACTTTTCACGCCTATAGCTCGAGAAGCCTCCCACTCTGGGAATTTGAAAGAATTTAGGCCGCTGTAAGCATGCTCATTGTCATGTGTTGTTCCTCCTTTGTTTAGGATGACATTATGTGACATGATGTAGTCTAGTTCATTATGGCTGTTGTATCCTGTAGCATCCAATATTTCAAATGATGTAAATGCATAATCGTTTAAGTTCGGGCTTCCCCAAATCTTTGCCAATAATTTCCCGTTATTGGGAGCATATACATAATTGACCATACCTAATCTTTCATAGATAATATCTCTAACCAGTTTAGCTTTTTCAACATTCGGTATTAATTCGTGTAGTAAAATAAAACTGTCATCGTAGAAGTTGATAAGGACACTGTTACTCCTTTGTACGGTGCTAGACCAGGAGTTAGGGTTGAATGAAGCGGATTGGTTGAGGTTGCCATGAGTGACTCCAATCGAGCCGGTTCCTCCCATAGAGCTATATGCAATCTTCTGATTGGTGTTTCTGTTGACGTCTTCTTGGCTATAAGAGTAGGATGCATTTACATCGACGTTAAACAAGAACTTAAAGGCAGCTCCTCCTCCCGCTGATACGGCCGTATTTTTTTCTCCGTTTAGGATGACACTTGAGTAATCTAAAGACAATTTTCCACCCACATCCATTTTTCTAATCATGCCAACTCCGTAAAGATCTACTAGCTGTGCGGCAGTCAATGTGTTACATGCATCAACAAAGTCAGGGTCTAGGTAATTACGAAGATAATTGTAACTTAAATTGTGGTTAAAAATCTCTAAAGTTGCGGTTTTTACCAACATATCCACCCGCGCAAAAGATCTCGTGCTTTCATTAAGTGTTGTTTGGTCAAATGAAGATTTGAAATCCGCACCAAACAGTGAAAGTCCGAAAATCTTAATTCCTGATTGCACATCAACATTGATAGCATGTTTCTTTTTGAATTTGTCATAATTCTCGCCGGACTCGATATTATAGTTAACGTAAGTACCGCTTATTTCATGAATTCTACCTGGTTGTTCATTTTTTATCTTTCTGACATCTACTATTCGTCTAGTGGCGGAGCTGGCCATTGCATATTGACCGTTGATGATATCATATCCATATCCTAGCACATCCAAACCGCCATCGCCGGGGTCCAGGTGTCGCGGTTTTGTTTCTACCACAGTGTCAAATTCTTTTTTACAACTTGCAGTTGCTAAAAGTACTAAGGCGTATAAGCCTAAAAATTTAATTTTCATAATCTATAATTTGATGTTTAATAAAAAAAAGCACATAAACCGACGTCCATTGACGCCATTAAGCTGAGTACTTGCGATGTCTCCATTAGAAAAAAATAAGATATCTTCCCCTTTTAATGATTTTTGGAGCGTTAATTGGCATCCCGCTCCTGTTGAAATATTTCTATGCAGATTAAATAGAAGATTTACCGCGCTTTCAAGCTCTCCTAGAAATGTATAGTGCTTGAAACTGTTAGGTTGTTTGAGATCATCACGAAGCGTCCAAGTGCCAATAGCGGTGTACCTTGACAATCTAATATCGTTTTCGAACTTGATGGTAAATCGTTTTCGATTATAAAGGTCATTCGATGATTTCCCTTCTAACCCCAGCCAAATAGCTTTGTATTCACTGTTTTTAGGAGCCTCGGAGTGGAAAATAATTAATTTTTGAAATGATGATGAAAGACCAATAAGAAGATTTTGCTTTCTATTTATTGGTTGTAGTAACGATACTTTTCTGTAATAGCCATCTTGACTATCAAAATCTCTGCTATATCCAATTTCTTGACGATTATCCGCTGTAAAATCTTTATCGGTCACCGTACCTTTGAGGTTTTTTTCTAAGTGGACTGTTATCAGAGGAGCTATTATCTGCGTGAATCGTAATTTTGTATTCATACTCACGCCGTAAGACTGTAGATTTTTCCAAACTAACTCGGATAATACATTAGGTACATTTTTAGGTCCTGCAATTGACCAACTAAATGAACTGATAGAATAGATTTTGTTTAACTCAATTCGCTCAACTAGGCTTAGAGAATGGTCTTTCTTTGAACTAAAGCTAGTCTCATTAGAGTCAAGCTCAAAATCTCGTAAAATAGTTCTGTGTGATACTTGCGCAACCAAGGAGTAACAGGGACAGAAGAAGCAGATTAGAAGTGTAGCTTTAATTAATAGCACGAAGATATAAAGTGTTAGGATTATCTTTCATAAGTTATTTAATTTCTACTTTTTTTAGACCGTCGTGTGCAACAGATAGTGTGGGCTTTTATTTATTTTGTATTGGAATGCTTTTGGTAAAGCAATGATATGCTTGATCTACGTTTAAAGGATTAATATCAGTATCGGCACTCTTTAATTTCATTATTGTAAATTAGTTATACAAATTTAGTGATCAGTTAATTTCGGTGTGTGTCCAGATTGTTATCATTTTGTTAATAAAAATCTAATAATTTAGAATTTTGTGTGTTGGTTGAATTTGTTGATTAGGAAGGGTAACAAATTTTTTGCTATCGGTGTTCGGTCTTGCTAATTTGTCGCTCGGTATCAGTAGTCTTGTGCCTTTTAAAACGCAATTTATGGGCGTTTCAAATGAGTCGGATAGTAGGAAACTTATGCGCATCCCCTTTTTACGTGGAGATGAGCTTGCTCAGAGTCCTTTAGATGAAGAATGGTTGGTGCGAAATCGTCACCTTATCACTATACCCCCTTCAATCCCTTCCGCCGTTCGCCACGGAGGGCAGCACTTTTGAAGGCCAAAAGTGCTCAAAAGCCTTTGTCTCCTTCAGACGCTCTCTCGCGCAAGTCCGGTGCGCACAAAGCAACATGTTTGGTAAAGCTGAAATAACGTCGAAATCGCTTTGGATGCGATTCCGACATAATTTCTAGGCTGTGTCCATCCCTCGATTCCCCAAACATGTTCTCTGTTTCCCAGCACTTGGAACGAGACTGGAAAAGTGAAGTTAAACGGTTACCGTATGATGTAGCTTTTCGATAGCTGGGAAATGGTATTGGGTAGTGAGTATTGCGTATTGGGATAAGGTCGCGGTAAATTATAAGACGCCGCTATCAATTGTAACTATGTCACCATATCACTTTGTCACTAAATTTGAAAACTATACCATTACCGCACTTGCCAAGTATTAACAGGAAGGTCGCCTTATTTTTGTTGCGTCTGTAGACACTAGCCTTTGCACTACCTAATAAGGATGCAACAAAAATTCGCGACAGGGTTTTGGATACTTTTGCCCCACAAAAGTAAGGCCCCTGTCCCGGACTTAGGGACGTACCTGTCTCGGGCTTAGGGACGAACCAGTCCCTGAAAGGGAAAAAGAGTATTGCGCAATGGGTATTGCGATAAGAATAGCGTAGCCGTAACCAGTAACAATTCGAAATGGTATGCTCAACTTTCGATAAAACCCTGTTGTACAAGAACTGACTGATTATGAGAAAATATATAGATATTGATGTCATGCAGCTTAGCGACATTGATGATGCGCTACAGAAAATAGTTGCAATATCATTTATCGATAAACCGCCCTTGGCCGAGTGGAAGATATACAGCAAGCAAGATGTAATGAAGCTAATGAATATGACGGAGACCACGTATAATCGCAATCTAAAGAAGAAGATTCTCAAACCAATGCGCTTAATCTGAACGGGTGGCTATTTTGAAGAAAATCTGCTTCGTGCATTAGACGAAAGTAGGTTAAAGCGAAGGATTTGTCCTTACCTATCCGTTGGCATATTTGCAAAGAAGTTTGACTCATCCGACTAGTAGTTTGATTTCATCCGACAACAAGATGAACTATTTTTAAAGTCGGATGGCTACATCTTGCTGTAGGATGAGTCAACTTCTATGTCAGATGCGTTATTTTTTAAGTCGGATACACTCTTTTTATTGTCGGGTGCTTATTTTTTACTGTTGGATGCTTTTACATGACAGTAAGATGGTTTCTTTTTACTGTCAGATGCGTTATCTTTTAAGTAAGATGCTATAATCTTTCTATCGGATAGCGTAAAGTTAAAGTCATTTACTTTATCTTACTTGTCAAAAATGGCAGGTTTCCGCCGTGGGCTGATCTACATATTCATCTCTGCAATCCCCAAATTTGCAGATTTTGTCAAATCCTTTCCACCGTTAGCCGATGAATAGTAGTTAGTATTTTGTACGGAGTATGTAGATAAGGGTAGCGCTAAATTAAAGATCACCGCTATTACTACCTTACCTTATCATCCCATCCCTTAAACCCTTCCGCCGTTCGCCACGCCAGGGTAGCACTTTTGAAAGCCAAAAGTGCTCAAAAGCCTTCGTCTCCTTCAGATGCCCTCTCGCGCAAGTCCGGCGCGCACAAAGCAACATGTTTGGTAAAGCTGAAATAACGTCGAAATCGCTTTGGATGCGATTCCGACATAATTTCTAGGCTTTGTCCATCCCTCGATTCCCTAAACATGTTCTTTGTTTCCCAGCACTTGGAAGGAGACTGGAAGAGTTGCGTTAAACGGTTACCGTATGATGTAGCTTTTCGATCGCTATTTATAGTAGTGCGTAATGCGTATTGAGTAATGCGATAAGGTCGCGGTAAATCCTAAAGTTATCGCTGTGATCTTCGTAACTATGTCACCTCGTCACTAAATTCACAAACTATGCAATTACTGCACCTACCTAATATTAACACGAAGGTCGCCTTATTTTTGTTGCGTCTGTAGACATTTGCCTCTGCACTGTCCCACAAGGATGCAACAAAAATTCGCGACATGGTTTTGGATACTTTTGCCCTACAAAAGTATCGCCCCGTCCCGGGCTTAGGGACAAGAAAGTACTTAGTAGTGAGTACAGAGTGTGTAGATAAGGATAGCGACAACTATAGAGATTTCCGCGATCAGCTCGTCATTCCGTCACTATATCACCTTATCACTATGTCACTACATCACCTTTTTTAACCGAACTTAAACGTTTATATCCGTTTAACAACCGACTACTCCCAAAGAACGTCCTTAACTTTGGCTTTGAAACCAAATATAAATAACGATGCATGCTCCTAAGTTCATTGATTTGACGACGGATTTCGGCTTTAAGCGAATCTTTGGATCGGAGACGAGCAAGGAATTTTTAAAGTCCTTTTTGAACGAGTTGTTCCACGGGCGCAAACATATAGCGGACTTTCACTACGGGAAGAACGAGCATGTAGGTGAAGCCGAAGATATAGGCACAGTGATCTTCGACCTAGTGTGCACGACGGACAGTGGGGAAACGTTCCTGATTGAGGTGCAGCGCAGTATGCAGCGAAATCTGAAACGTCGGATGTTATATTATGGGAGCAAACTGATTGCCGATATGGCGCCCAAAGGTAATCGCCTTGGCTGGAACTATGCAATCGGCGAAGTATACATTATTGTGTTGTTAGATGGATTCCCGATGCCCGATCACGACGGTGATGGACGTTATATTCACGAAATCGGGCTGTGTGATACAAATACGGGAAAAGTTTTTTATAAACAATTGGGATATACTTACATAGAATTAGTTAAATTTGATAAGGAAGAGGTTGAATTACAGACGGATCTCGATCGGTGGCTTTATGTGCTGAAGAATATGTCTAAGCTGAAAAAACTTTCGGTCTATCTACGGAAGCCTATATTTGAGCGACTGTTTGATATCGCTGCCTACACACAGTTAAATAAGGAGGAAAGAAATATGTATGATGTAAGTTTAAAACGCAAATGGGATGCCTTCTCCATTCGTGAAACTCAAGAGCTGGATCTAGCAGATGCAATTGAGAACGGCTTGAAGCAAGGCTTAGAAAGAGGGTTAGAAAAAGGACGGGAACAAGGTTTAGAACAGGGTTTAGAGAGAGGTTTGGCGCAAGGTTTAGTAGAAGGTTTGGAAAAAGGTTTAGAACAAGGACGAGAACAAGGTTTAGAGCGGGGATTGGAACAAGGAAGGGAAGAAGGTTTAGAAGAAGGTGAACGGCGGAAGGCTATGGCGATAGCACTAGAACTCAAAAAAATGGAACTTTCTGTTGCTGATATTGCTAAAGTTACAGGCCTTTCTGTTACAGATATTGAAGCGTTATAGTTTTTCATGGTAGAGCGTATAGCGTAGTGCGATAAGCGGAACCTTTAGATCACCGCAATCAATCGTCACCTTATCACTATGTCACCTTATCAGCATTTCACTATATCACCAACATCAATTGTCACTTAGTCATCTAATTACATTCTTACTGCATAGTACGGAAGATTGTCGGAAGGCCAAGATATATTGGAGATCATGTTTCTAAAGCCTCCCTCCCCCAAGCGCAATCCAAAGAATAGTATTCACCATCTGCCAAACTTGAACGCAACATATCTTTACCTTGAGGAAGACTTGTG
This sequence comes from Sphingobacterium bambusae, assembly GCF_033955345.1. Taxonomy (NCBI): domain Bacteria; kingdom Pseudomonadati; phylum Bacteroidota; class Sphingobacteriia; order Sphingobacteriales; family Sphingobacteriaceae; genus Sphingobacterium; species Sphingobacterium bambusae. Next base: position 1,510,177 of record NZ_CP138332.1, on the reverse strand, counting down.
GTATATACGGCAACAAGTGGGGATAACTGCCGAGAACCAGGACTACCCTGTCGGAACATTGTCGGATAGGTGCGGCAAGCCATCGGACTAGTAAGATGATGTTGTCTAACGGTAAGATACAATACATTTTACGTCAGATGCTACAACATTTACGTCAGATGAAGCATATTTTACGTTGGATACTTTGTCTTTTCAGTAGGATACTCCAGCTTTCCCGTCAGATGCTTTCTCTTTTCCGTCGGATGCTTTCTCGCTACCGTAGGATACCTATGATTTACCGTTGGAAGGTTTGCAAGATACGTAAGTTACTTTGCCGCTTAGGTTGGATGCTCTTCATTTTCCGTCGGATGTTTCATCTTACTAGTCGGAAATGGCAGATTTGAACAATACCTGCCATGTTATATTGATTTCGGCATATCAGTTTTTTTAACAAATGATGTCAATTTGTTAAAAAAAGGTGTCTCCCCATCTGCTTGGAAAAGCTCCCCGGGAAAACACCTCCTAGATAATGGTGGTCAGCGAATGCTGTTCTAGGCTCGTTTATATTAGGTTTTCAAAAAACCGATTAAGTCCTCGTTTAATCGCGCTGCATGTGTAACATTTAAGCCATGCGCGGCATCATCATATGTAACTAAAAGGCTGTTGGCAATAAGCTGATGCGCCTGTTGAGCGGCCGTTTCGAAAGGTACTGTTGCATCCTTCTTGCCATGGATGATTAAGGTTGGTGTGCTAATGCCCGCACATTCTGCGCGGAAATCCGTGTTGGCCCAAGCGTCGGCAGCTTTGACGGTGGCCTGTGGTGCAGCGTGTGCAGCAATGCTAAAGTCGTAATCCAATTGACCTTGCGATACCGCGCTTGCATCTTTGTCGACCCCGTAAAACTGCTCGTGAAATCCTTTTAGAAATCCCACGCGGTCGTCTTGCAAGGCTTGGGCAATTTCTTCCAACTTTTCAGACGGAACGCCATCCGGGTTGTCGGTATGTTGCTTCACCAGAGGGATGATCGAAGATATCAAAACTACCTTAGCGATATTGGCTTCACCATAATTCGTAATATAACGCACAACCTCGCCTCCGCCCATGGAAAACCCAGCTAAGATAACATCGCTCAACTGCAGTTCTTCAATAATAGCATGCAGGTCACTGGCCAACGTATCATAGTCGTAGCCATCCCAAGGTCGCGATGAATCGCCAAAGCCGCGCCGATCGTAAGCGATCACGCGGTAGCCTGCCGCCACGAGGGCAGGGATCTGCTGTTCCCAAGATTTGTGGCTCAATGGCCATCCGTGAATCAATATAATAGGTTGTCCTGTGCCGTAATCGACAAGATTTAAGGCAACTTCTTCCGCTCCTGTTTTATTTATAACTGTTGACATACGCGTTTATTTGTTTTTAAGAGAACTTCCAAAAGCTATTTAAGTTTCCTGAAATGCTATTCTTTTGCCGAACAGCATAATGATAACTGTTTTTTGAAAATAGCGCATTGGCCAAGTAACATGTAACGAGCGATTAATACGAACGAAAAAGCGTATATGTGCCTTATGATTAGGGGTAAACACGATTGTTTATGGTCTTTGTTTTGTATTGCTATACGGAGAACAAATGAAATTACTATGGAAAATATAGCCGTTTTAAACGAATTGATCGAAATAAATAATGATCGTGTGGCGGGCTTTGATAAAGCTATCGCCGATATGGAAGAGGGTAATATGGATTTGAAAGCCGTATTTCAGCATTATAGTGAACAGAGCAGACAGTTTGCCGCTGAACTAGCCGAATTCGTTAGGCAGCAGGGAGCTGAAGCCGAAAAAGGGGGTAGTGTGACCAGCACCTTGCATCGTGCATGGATCGATATCAAGACGCTTTTTACCGGAGCCGATAGGTTGGCCGTGCTTAACGAGGCCGAGCGTGGAGAAGATGCCATAAAAGCCGCCTACAAAGCAGCGCTAGATCATGCTGCGCTGAAGGGCGAAGCGCTTTCGCTTGTGATGAAACAAGGTCTGGAAATTAAGCAAGGCCACGATGAAATAAAGGTGCTACGTGATGCGGCAAAGGTGATTGGCTAAGGCTTGCCCTATCAGGCGAGCGCATAGGATGGTAACTTTTTTTAAATAAAAAAGTGTGATAGATAAAACGAAATTATACCAAACAGCGTTGTTTATACGTTGAAATGATACTTGAAATTAAATTTTGTTGGAAAATCCCCTGTCGTGAGACATGGGATTTTTTTTGTCAAATGGCAATGGCTACGGGGATACACATTCGTGTATTTAAAACATGGAGCAACTACTCGCTTATCTCGGAAAATACGGTCATCTCACGGTAGCTGATAAGGACTTGCTTGCCAGCTTGATCCAACCATTTTATCTTGAAAAAGGTCAATACTTCGTCGAGTCCGGCCGTGTATGCGCAAGGCTAGGTTTTATCAGCGATGGTGTTTGTCGCTCTTGCTACTATGACAAGTTGGGCAATGATTTCACACGTTACTTTATATACGAAGGTCGATTTGTTGGCGACGTGAATGGTTATTTGGACCAAAGTCCGGCATTGGAATATATCGAAGCCATCACTGATTGTACATTGCTTACGCTAAACCGAGCTGATTTTGCAATCCTGGAGACATCAATAGTTGGCTGGTCGGCCATTTTTGCGAAGCTTAACGCGCAGGTGTTGGAGAATAAGATGAAGATGGCCAGTAATATGTTGGTGCAAGATGCCCACACGCGTTATCTTAATTTTCTCGATCATTATCTCGGTCTCGGCAACCGCGTTCCGCAATCGATGTTGGCATCTTTTTTAGGAATAACCCCCTCCTCATTAAGCCGTATTCGAAGGCAGGTAAAATAGTTTTCGATTTTGCCAATTGACAATGGTGCTTCATCGGAAAAGCAACAGTTTTGTGTTATAAAAAAGAATAACATGAAAGTAGATGTATTGTTGGGCCTTCAGTGGGGTGATGAAGGCAAAGGTAAATTTGTAGATGCCCTTGCTGCGCACTATGATGCGGTAGCGCGTTTCCATGGTGGATCCAATGCTGGGCATACCCTTATTTTTGAAGGCAAAAAGGTGGTGCTCAACAGCATCCCCTCCGGGATCCTAAATACGAAAATTATCAATATTATTGGAAACGGCGTGGTGCTGGATGTGGTATCATTCGCTCGGGAGATCCATATGCTGACTGCCATGGGCTACCCGGTCATCGACAACCAAAAGTTGCTAATCGCTAAAAAGGCCCACCTGTTACTGCCTACCCATGCCTTGTTGGATAAATATGCAGAGGAAAGCCTTGGCGACGCCAAGATCGGCTCCACACAAAAAGGTATTGCAGTGGCTTACTCTGATAAGATGCTAAGAAGGGGATTGCGTGTTGCGGATATCCAGCGTCCTGATTTCGAAAATTGCGTGAGCCAGCTGTTTGGTGAGCATATCAAGCTGTTGGAGGATCGCTACGGCGTTCAGCTTTCCGTTGATGACTTTTTAGTTGATTTTATGCAGCATATCGATATTTTGAAACAGTTTCCGTTGGTTGATGCAGAATGGACTATTAACAAGATGCTCTCCAATGGGAAGAAAGTGCTGGCTGAGGGCGCGCAGGCAACCTTGCTGGATATAGACCATGGAAGTTACCCCTACGTAACATCCTCCAATACTACGGCGGGAGCGGTATGCACAGGATTGGGCGTGGCGCCCAAGCATGTTGGCGAGGTGATGGGCGTCTTTAAGGCCTATTGTACACGTGTAGGTAGCGGCCCGTTCCTCACCGAGCTTCAAAGCGAACTTGCCGATCATATCCGTCTGCAGGGCGGGGAGTTTGGTTCCTTCACGAAGCGTCCGCGGCGGATTGGTTGGTTGGATCTGCCGGCCTTACGCTATGCGATCATGATCAACGGTGTTGATAAGCTGATTATGACCAAAGCAGATGTGCTATCTGGTCTCGATTATATCGACGTATGTACTTCTTACAGTGATGATGGAGGGGAGACACTGGACTATGTTGCTACGCATGACGCAGGCTGCACAGCGCAGCCGATATACCGTCGCTTTGCAGCATGGCAAGAGGATATTTCGGATTTGACCGACGATAAAGGTCTTCCTGAAGCATTAAAAACTTATATCAGCTTTTTGGAAAATGAGCTACATGTGCCTATTGCTTATCTTTCAACTGGGCCCGATCGCAAACAGACCTTGGAAAGGTAAAGCTGGCGGCTGAAGCTTAAAACAACGCATCGCTACAGCCGTGTAGGGGTGTGTTGTCATTGTTTGTTGAAATAGGTCGGTTGCGCTAGTAGTTCGTTGCGTATGCGTTGGTTGATGTCCACGTTGGCATCACGGAAGCTAAAGATAACAGTGCCATATTCGCGTGCATAAGGGTTTTGGATGTGCGCTGCAACGACGGATTGTTGAAATAATGGGCCTGTTTGTCGCATCTCTTCCAGTTCTTCATGCGAGTTTTTTACCCGGATCAGATGTTTGTAGTCCTTCTCCAAATCAAACCAGTTGATGTAGTCGGCATTGAAGGAAACAGCCTGAACGCCACAGGATGAATAATAGTTGATGGCGCCTGCTTGTCCATAATTGTCGCATAACACCAAGGTATGTTCGGGTGCTCCGAGCTGCAGATATACGCTATCTACTTTTCTTGCAAGCTCTTTCCACCCCAGCATGTCTGCAAAATCTTGGGGCAAGCTGTGTTCTTTACCATCTTCCCATCGTAATAGGCCTAATTTTCGATACGCATCTTGGTGTGTGACAATGTATGCCGGTGTTTTGTTTGGGAAAGCAACATCGTATATGGGCAGAAAGAAAACAATGGGTAACAAGACCACGGCAGTGCAATAGTACCATTTGCTATCAGCTAAAAGACGACCTATATAGGTGGCCCCAAATGCGAAATAAATGGGATACAAGCCAATAGCATAATAGTCTTTCGCTTTAAGCGCAACGAAGAGCGCAAAAGTAAAAATAAACGACCATAGGAAAAGCCGGTATCTTCGCCATCCATCTTGTCTAGCCAAAGCGTATAGGCCAACAAGTAGTACAAGAAGTGAACCCGAGAAAAAAAGGAAAGGTGAAGTGATGAAGGTCCAACGGTTTACATGACTCAGCTGTGTTTCGGCAAGTTCCCTTAAGTGCAGGAATACTGGGAAGCGATGCTGGTATTGCCAAAGTAAATTCGGGAATACTAGTAACAAGGCCAGTAATAATGCGCCATAAAAATGACCGTTGTAAAGAAGCTTCCTCGCCGAACTAAGGCCGATGGCTGGTAAGATACCAAGAAAAAGAAAAACAATATTGTACTTGTTTAAGAAGCCTATGGCAAAGACAATAGCAAGGATGTACAGCCATTTTGTTTGGTTGCTACGGATGTACTGAAGTAAAAAGTAGTAGACACTAGTCCAGCAGAGCACATCTAGCGAATTAGGCTGATAGAGTACATTTAGGCGAAGAAGCACCGAAAAGCTGATGCAGCTCGCTCCAAGAAGTAATGCCCATATATTTCCCCCCTAATGCTTCGATGGCTTTCCATACAACGACAGTGGTTAGTGCACCAAAAAGAGCCGGAAAGAATTTTATCCAAAATATGTTATTTCCTAATAAGCCAATCAGGTACGATATCCAAGAAGTAAACGGCGGAACCGAAAGATAGCCCCAAGCAAGATGTTGAGCCTGATTGATATGGAGAAACTCATCCCGATGCAGCTCATAATCAGCGTTTATTAAGCTGTACTGTATAAGGAATTTTAGGACGACAAAGGCCAGTAATAAGCTATTTCTGAAGAAGGGTGTATTCGCCATATATTTGGTGCTTGCGATCAGCTGGTTAAAATAACGATGAAATGTTGGTTTGCTAGATAAGTTTTTCATCGGTATCCTTACAAAAATAACCTATTTTTTGTTACAAGAATGGAAATGAGATTTAGTTTTTTCTTATCTCGTTTTTAGAATTATTATTCTGTCAGTTTAGGGCTTAATCGTGATCTGTGTTTATCTTCCTTTATTTAGTCCATTGTTCTAGGTTTTTGTGTTTCTTGTTTTGATATTTTTATTTCAATTTAGTATTTATCTATCTTTTTGTGGTTATTTTGTTTTTATTAAATTTAATTTGTTAACCATGGTTGTTATTTTATATTTGGATACGGTTCTTTATGAGTCTCATAGTTTAATTAATATATTATAAACGGTATTATGGAAATCAAAACCTCTTCAAAGTTTGTCGCCGAATCGATAGGAACGTTCGGCTTGGTTCTTTTCGGTTGCGGCGCTGCTGTCGTTGCGGGAGCAAATAGTTTAGGCGGTCTGTCGGGCTTGGGTCTACTGGGTATTTCGTTAGCGTTTGGACTTGCGGTGCTCGTATTTGCCTATGCTATTGGTGGTATTTCGGGCTGTCATATTAACCCGGCGGTGACGATAGGCCTACTGATTGCCGGGAAAATTTCTTGGCGCGACACGTTGGTCTACATTGTGGCTCAGTGTGTAGGTGCCTTGCTTGGCGCCTGTGTCTTACAGCAACTATTACATGGGCAGTTGAGTGGTTTCACGGCAGGAGAGTGGGCTTATGGCTCCAATGGTTGGGGGATAGGTTACCAAAATGAGTATAGCATGGAAACGGCTTTTTTGGTTGAAGTTTTGCTCACCTTTATTTTTGTCTTTGTTATTCTAGCAACAACTTCTACCGTAGGCAACAGTAATATGGCTGGTCTTGCTATCGGATTTACCTTAGTTCTTATTCATTTGGTTGCGATTCCAATCACTGGTACTTCTGTTAATCCGGCACGATCTTTTGGTCCTGCCGTGTTTGCCGGCGGACAAGCGCTGGCTCAACTATGGTTGTTTATCGCAGCACCTATTATGGGAGCCATCTTTGCTGCCCTCCTGTGGAAGCTGTTGGGGCCAGCTGAGAAGGCTACTCCGGCTAATCTTCCTAAAGAGTTTTCAATCTAATATTTTTCATTTTATTCATTACAGACGAGCCTCCGCTGTTTCTGACAACGGAGCTCGTTTTTGCGCTTCGCTTACGACGTTAGCGAATCGTCGGTCGTTATTTTCCGAGCTTTTAGTTTTTACTTTTTAATTTTTACTTGCTATCTTCGTGCAATGGATAATTTTATTGTTTCGGCACGGAAATATCGCCCTGTAACCTTCGATTCTGTCGTGGGACAAGCGCATATTACCAGTACGCTCAAGAACGCCATCCACAACAACCAACTGGCTCAGGCTTTTCTGTTCTGTGGGCCTAGGGGAGTGGGGAAGACTACCTGTGCTCGTATTTTGGCCAAGACGATAAACTGCGAGCATATCCGTGAAAATGTAGAAGCTTGCGGAACCTGTGATAGCTGTAAATCCTTCCAGAACGGCAACTCCTTTAGTATACACGAGCTGGATGCCGCATCTAATAACTCGGTAGACGATATCCGAAGCTTGATTGAGCAGGTGCGCATACCGCCGCAAACCGGGAAGTATAAAATATACATCATCGATGAGGTGCATATGCTTTCGCAGGCTGCTTTCAATGCGTTTTTAAAAACCTTGGAGGAACCTCCTTCCTATGCCATCTTTATCTTGGCGACGACCGAGAAGCATAAAATACTACCTACCATCTTGTCCCGTTGTCAAATATTTGATTTCAACCGGATCAAGGTGGAAGACATGGCTTTGCACCTTGCCAGCATAGCGCAGAAAGAGTCGATTACGTATGAAGCAGATGGACTACATATCATTGCGCAGAAAGCCGATGGCGGTTTGCGGGATGCATTGTCCATGTTTGATCAAATCGTGAGCTTCTCCAATAAAAATATTTCCTATCAGTCGGTGATCGATAACCTGAATATTCTGGATTACGATTACTATTTCCAGCTGTTGGAGCGTATTGCAGCGGAAGATGCTGCACAGACGCTTCTTATTTTTGATAAGGTGCTGAACAACGGTTTTGATGGCGGGCATTTTATCAGCGGATTGGCAACACATATCCGCAATCTGCTGGTAGCCAAGGAACCGGCTACCTTGAAACTCTTAGAGGTTAGTGATAATATAAAGCGCAAGTACTTGGAGCAATCGCAAGCGTTGAGCTCCGGTTTGTTGCTGTCTGCATTGAACATTGCCAATCAATGTGAGATCAACTATAAGAATAGCAAAAACCAACGTTTACAGGTCGAGTTAGCTTTGCTAAAAATGTGCCATGTGTCTGCCGCCATTGTACTGAGTAAGCAAGGAAGTTTCGTTCCCTCAGCGTCGACTGAGGTAAAAAAAAAACTCCCTGAGCAATCCATAGCACGTCCTGAGTCGGTAATATCTGCTCCGGTAGCAGTAAAACCAGCAACGACTGCTGTTCCGTCTACACCGGTGGGGCGCGAAGCCGAGCCTGTAGCAGCGGCTACTCCTGCGAAGGCGGTTGAAGTGCCTGTTGCGGCTGCTCCCAAAAAAGGATGGGGAAAGGTTTCTTCTTCCATCGATATTCCCAATCTCAATACCATTTTTGAAGAAAAGAAGGCTGAGGAATCTGAAGAGAATGACCTCGTTCAGGGAAATGCCTATAGCGAGGTTACGTTGAATGCCTTCCTTTCCAAATGGAATGCCTTTGCGGATGGGCTGAAGAAAACGACTCGCGTCACACTATATACCATCATGACATCGAGTACGCCGCGTTTGCAGGGCACTATGATTGAAGTCGATGTAGAAAACGCCGTGCAGATGGATGAGCTTAAGGTTGGTAAGATCGATATTTTGAATTACCTACGCGTGCAGCTGAATAACTTCTCTATCGATCTACAGGGCGTACAGGTGGAGCTGACAAAAGTACGTAAACCCTACACGTCGCAAGAAAAATACCAGGCGATGTTGTCCAAAAATCCAGCTCTCGAAAGCCTTCGAAAAGCATTTAATCTAGGCTTGAGTTAAGTTTAGTGCAACCGATCGAACCGTTTTGCTCCCGATTTTCATTGTGCTGTTGTTAGATAGGTAATGCGAGAAACTGTTGGCAATTTTTCTTATCTTTGCCAACTAGTGTTTTCTGGTGGGTGTTTGTGCCTTACATGGTGAAGCCTTTTATTTCACGTTTTAATTTTTCAATAATGCAACATTTTCAACAGCGCGATAGGGGCGAGCGGAGAGAAACGAATCAAATGGTGTTTGGTATCCGTGCGGTTATAGAGGCGATTGATAGCGACAAGGAAATCGAATCGTTGTTCGTGCAACGCGGTTTGACGGGGAGTTTATTTTTAGAGCTCAAAGCATTGTTGAAGGAGCGTAATATTAGTTTTCAGCAGGTTCCTGTAGAAAAGCTGAATCGCATAACACGCAAGAACCACCAAGGCGTAATTGCCGTGATCTCGCCCATCGTTTATCAAAATATCGAAGATCTGCTTCCTGTTATCTACGAAACGGGGGAAACGCCATTTTTGCTGATGCTCGATGGCGTAACCGATGTGCGGAATATGGGTGCTATCGCGCGTACTGCGGAATGTGCTGGTATTCACGCCATCATCGTGCCCAAAAAAGGATCGGCAGAGATCAATCCGGATGCGATAAAGACATCGGCAGGCGCTTTATACAAAATCCCGGTATGTCGGCAGGATTCCTTAGGGAAAACAGGTCGTTTTCTGATCGAATCGGGCGTACAGCTCGTGGTCAGTACCGAAAAAACAGAAGATTCTATTTATGATGTTAACTATACGACGCCAACCTGTATTGTGATGGGGGCGGAAGATGTCGGAGTGTCCGACGATCTGATTCGTATATCCGATAAGTTGGCGAAAATCCCGATGTTCGGTGATATTGGCTCGTTGAATGTATCCGTTTCTGCGGCTGTCGTCATCTACGAAGCAATTCGTCAACGTAATCTAAAGTAAGGTATTTTGCGTAGACATATACAGCGTCAACTGCGGGTATATCGCTATGTTTTTTACCGGGAAACACTTGTTGACCCGCGTGAACACTTTTGGTCTTTCCTTGGTGCCTTTGTCGGTATCTTCTTGATTGCGTTGCTGCAATCGTTGAACCTTCCCGTTTCGGAAAACGTATTTCTCATAGGCTCCTTTGGAGCCTCTTCGGTTTTGGTGTATGGTGCTATACAGAGCCCTTTGGCACAACCGCGAAACTTGATCGGTGGTCATGTCGTATCAGCCATTGCTGGTGTTACCGTGGCTCAACTGCTACCCGAAATTATTTGGCTCACCGCTCCGTTAGCTGTAGCCTCGTCAATCGTCCTTATGCAGGTGACACGTACTTTGCATCCTCCAGGAGGTGCCACGGCACTTATCGCGGTAAGCAGCGGGACCAAGATTGCAGCTATGGGGTACTGGTATGTCTTAAGCCCCGTCTTGTCGGGCTGCTTAATCTTGTTTGTGGTGGCGCTCATCTTTAACAACATGACGCCACGGCGCCATTATCCCGTCAAAAAATCAAGGCTACGCCGTTCACGCCGTGTGCAGCTCAAGTCGGGGCGTAGCTAATTGCAAGTGAACTAATGATTTCGCGTGCCATATTGTGACACAGAAATGATTAAACGTTTCTTTATTTCAAATATTCTTCCTATCTTTGCACCGCCTTAGGCAATAGAGCCTATTGTATATTTTATTTCATGAACCCATTTTTAGACTTGGGAATCCGTCATGAAGTTGTTAATGCCATCGCTGAGATCGGTTTTGAAAAACCATCTCCCATCCAGGAAAAAGCCATTCCTGTATTACTGACTGGTAACGACGATTTTGTCGGATTAGCCCAAACCGGCACAGGAAAGACCGCGGCATTTGGTCTTCCATTATTAGAGTTAATTGACTTTACTCAAAAACACCCACAGGCACTAGTATTATGTCCTACTCGTGAGTTGTGTTTACAAATTGCAAAAGATTTAGAGAAATTCGCAAAGTACATTGACAATGTACATGTCGTTGCTGTTTATGGTGGCGCCAACATTTCTGATCAATTGCGTCAAATCCGTCGCGGCGTGCAGATTGTTGTTGCTACGCCCGGACGTATGTTAGACATCATCGGCAGAAATGCCATCGATTTTTCCGACGTTAAATATGTCGTGTTGGATGAAGCCGATGAGATGTTGAATATGGGATTCCAAGAGGATATAAACAATATTCTTTCGGAGACGCCCGACACTAAGAAAACCTGGTTGTTTTCAGCTACGATGCCTAAAGAGGTACGCCGTATAGCACAAAACTATATGAGCAATCCTTTCGAGCTAACAGTAGGTACCAAAAACACCGGGAATGCAAACATTGAACACCATTACTATTTAATTAAGGCTAAAGATAAATATGCGGCGTTCAAACGTATTGTAGACTTCTATCCGGAAATTTTCGGTATCGTTTTCTGCCGTACAAAGATCGAAACGCAAGAGATTGCAGAAGCTTTAGTGAAAGATGGATATAATGCCGATTCACTGCATGGCGATTTGTCGCAGCAACAACGCGACAAGGTGATGAAGCGCTACCGCGAACGTAGCTTACAGCTGTTGATTGCAACGGATGTTGCTGCACGTGGTATTGACGTTAACGACGTAACGCACGTTATTAACTTTTCTTTACCAGATGAGGTAGAGAACTACACCCACCGCTCGGGCCGTACCGCTCGTGCTGGTAAAACAGGTATCTCCCTTTCGTTGGTGAACGTGAAAGAGTTGAGCAAGATCCGTCATATCGAAAAAATTATCGGTAAGCCGTTTGAAAAGAAAGAAGTTCCACAAGGAGCGGAAGTTTGTGAAAAACAACTTTTCAAAATGATCGACAAAGTGCACAATGTGGATATCAATGAGGAGCAGATCGCACCATTCATTCCAAAGATTATGGAAAGCATGCAAGATCTTTCCAAAGAGGATATCATCAAACGTTTCGCTTCTTTAGAGTTTAATCGTTTCTTGGAATACTATCAAAATGCACCTGATTTAAATATCGATGCCCGTGATAGCCGTAGAGATAGCGACAGAGGAGAACGTGGTGAGCGTGGTATGCGTTCGTCAAGAGGATACACGCGCTTGTTCATGAACTTAGGTTCTGTAGATGAATTCAGCCGTGGAGACATGCTTGGTTTTATCTGTAATACCGCTAAAATTTCTGGTAAATCAATCGGTAAAATTGATTTGAAAGGTGTGTTTACCTTCTTCGAAGTGGAAGATGCAGAGGTGAACAAGGTGTTTGAAGAATTCAAAGGCGTTGACTTCAACGGACGTCAGGTACGTATCGAAGTTTCTGGAGAAGCTACAGGAGGTCGTGAAGGCCGTGGCGGACGTCCTCCTCGCGGAGGCGACAGAAACCGTGGCGGTGGCGATCGTGATCGTAACCGTGGCGGCGGAGACAGACGTGGTTCTAGAGATAGACGTGATTCAGGTGGCTTCCGTGATTTCTCGGGCAAAAAGCAAACTACGCGTTCTAAATATTAATCATTTTTTTGCAAAAGCCAGGTGTTCTTCGGGATGCCTGGCTTTTTTATGTACTATAGGGAGCAGGAGGCTCGCATTGCTGGCCGTATACAGATAGAACAATTTCCTACAAAAGACGTTTCTTTTGAAATAGAGACAGCCGTTAGCGCTGTCGTGTCAACTTATGAAACTATGAGTGAACCACGCAGAATTTTTGATTTGGCTTATCGGCAACTGGAGCTCTACCCAGAGCTACCTATGTTCGCGGTAAAGCAGGAAGGAGAATGGAAAAAGATAAGTACTGCAGCGTTTTTAGCGCAAACGCTTGCCCTTTCGAAGGGATTGCTTGCTTTGGGTGTTAAAGCGGGTGATCGGGTCGGGTTGATTTCCGAGAGCCGGTATGAGTGGCATGTGATCGATTTTGCTATTCAGCAACTCGGTGCGGTCACGGTAGCCATGTATCCCAATATTACGGATGCGGACTATCAATTTATCTTCAACGATGCTGAGATACGGATCTGTATTGTCAGCGATAAATCGTTGTACCAGCGGATATGTAATTTGAAAGACGGCATTTACGCGTTGCATTATATTTTTGCCATCAACGAATTTGCAGATTCCCGAAATTGGAAAGCCCTGATTGAAATAGGACAGGAGCTTGCTGATGAGCAGGTGCAGCTTCTTCGTGATCGGGTGCAGTGGGATGATTTAGCAACTTTAGTTTATACCTCGGGCACAACCGGGAAGCCAAAGGGTGTCATGCTCACACATGGCAATATACTCAGCAGTGTTTTTGCTGCACGAGAAGTAACACCCTTAAATGCTTATACGCGAGCGCTCACCTTTTTACCTCCCTGCCATGCATATGAACGTATGGTTATCTACACCTACTTTTATATAGGCATCAGCGTGCATATTGCCGAAGGATTGGAGCACATTGCGACTAATATTAAAGAGGTGAAGCCACATATTATGACGGCTGTGCCGCGTATTATGGAGAAGGTTTTTGAAAATATCATGAAAACGGGATCCACCTTGACGGGCATAAAGCGAAAGATTTTCGATTGGGCGATTGCGGTGGCTAGCGATTTTGATCCTACCGGGGCCGATAATGGTCTACTGTATAGACAGAAGCTACGCTTAGCGCGGCGATTGGTTTTGGATAAATTTCATGAAGCCTTGGGCGGCGAGTTGGTGACCGTCGTGTCGGGAAGTGCTTCGCTGCAATCCAGAATTATCCGCGTATTGTTGGCAGCACGTATTCCGATCTTTGAAGGTTATGGATTGACGGAAGCATCGCCCTTGATCTCGGTTAATTTTTTTGATCGAGGTATACGCGTTGGGACAGTGGGGAATGCTGTTAAGGATGTCGAGATCAAGCTGGCTGACGACGGCGAGATTTTGGTGAAGGGTCCCAATATTATGCAGGGCTACTACAAAAATCCGGAAGCAACAGCGGAGGTGTTGAAAGACGGTTGGCTCTATACGGGAGATGTGGGCAAATGGGTGGATGGTAGTTTTCTGAAAATCATCGATCGCAAGAAGGAAATGTTCAAGATTTCGGGTGGTAAGTATATTGTGCCGCAGCCTATTGAAACCAAGCTGGTAGAATCTCCGTTCATTGAACAGGCGATGGTGGTGGGCGATAGTATGAAATATGCCGCGGCCTTGATTGTTCCCCATTATGGGAACCTTAAAGACTGGGCACAAGTGAACGAGCCTGCCTTGTTGGCGCTTCCCAAAGAACAGTTTTTGACAAGCTCAGCCATCCACAAGCGTGTTAATCAAGACGTCAAAAAGGCAAATCAACACTTCGGAAACTGGGAGCAGATTAAGAAGATTGCTATCCTACCTGCTGAGTTTAGTATAGAACGTGGCGAATTAACGCCGACTCTCAAAATGAAACGCAAAGAAATCTTAAAGCATTATCAGAAAGAGTATGAAGAGATGTTTAATTAACTGAACCATAGAAAATAAAAAAAGGGGCATCTCGATAAAGATGCCCCTTTGCTATGTATAACGCCTATTTATTAATAAAGCGTAAACTCTACACGGCGATTCGCTTGGCGGCCTTCAGCTGTTGCATTGGTAGCAATAGGCTGATTTGGACCGTAGCCCGTAGCCTCAATACGCGATGCATTGGCTCCCTTGGAAACCAAATATGCTTTTACAGCTTCCGCACGCTCTTTCGACAAACGCATGTTGATTTGCATAGAACCGGTGTTGTCGGTGTGGCCCGCTAGCTTCAAGCTGAAGTTCTTCTCGATAAGCAAAGACGCAACGCTGTTCAATGAAGGGAAAGATGTCGAACGGATGGTCGATTTGCTTAAATCAAATTCAAGGTTTTTAATCGCCTCATCGACAACTTTTCGATCCTCTTCGGTAACAACAATTTTTTCGATTACCCGAGTTTCGTTCTTCATTTCTGGAAGCGGACATCCCGATCCGTCCACTTTAACGCCTGCAGGTGTATTAGGACATTTGTCATAACGGTTTGCGACGCCATCACCATCGTCGTCCTGCAACTCTTGGTTTAAGGTCTCCATCTGTGATTTCAATGCATTGTTGGCTGCAACAAGCTCATCACGTTCCGCTTTTAGATCATCATACTTAGCGGTATAATCATTGACTAAAGTGGCAACAGGATTTGAGTTGCTCAATGTCGGTTTTGATCCGCTACCCAGCGCAACCTCGATGCCTGCATGTGCGTAGGAGAACAGGTCATTTTTGTATTGCCCGCCTGCTTTTCCATCAAAATCTTGGTTTGCCCAGTTCAGTTGGTAGCCAAGATCCAAGTTGATGCCTTTGGCAACGGCAAATTTAAATCCGAAATCCACAGGAACATACAGTTTCGTTTGGCTTTCCGCTGTAGTCATTTGGTCTCCAATAGTGGTGCTGGTTTCGAAATTTAGAGCACCGATACCAATTGCCGCATAGGGCTTGATAATACTGTTGAAGAAACGCCAGTTGGTGTTGGCCATCGTCCACTCTCCAGATATGGCGCCAGACCAAGGCATCTTCGTTTCAAAAGCAGAGATCTCGCCCGTGATCGCATCTTCATTAATGCCACCAACCTTACCACCTAGATATTGTGCTTTGATGCCAAATGAAGGTGAAATCTGTTTTTTGATATAGGCACTGTAACCCACATTATGCTCCAATTTGTTGAATCCATCTTGGTTGAATCCGAAAATGTTGCTTTGGTTTAATAAACCTGCATTGACACCAATAGACCAAGTGCGGTACTGCGTCTCTGGCCCTAGTGGTGTAGTGCCTTCAATGGTCGTTCTGTTCTGCGCCTGTGCAACAGTCAAACTACCGATCATGAACGACAAGCCTAAAAAGGCGACGTTTCTTTTAGAGTTAAAGTTTCCCATGTACAAATTGTTAAACGTTGTTAAATGTATGTTCAACCTTATGCAATTGTTTTGCCAAAAAAATGACTTAAAATAAAATTTCTGTTATAGACCAAATTTTGTAGTCGCTATATGACATGGAAATCCACGAACAGAAGGGAGATCGGACTGATGGTGTATGAACCCTGCACATAGGTAATGTGAAAATCGTTATGTGCAGGGGGCTTGTTTTCGGAATGCTAACTTTTCGCGTGAACGCGTGCAAACAATGTCGGAACGGTCATTTGGTAGGCGAGTTTTCGTACTATGTTTTCGCCAACAATTTGACGGAAGAAGCTTTTTCTACTTTTTGTGACCAGCATAATATCAATCTGCTCATCGATCAGCGCATTGTTGATGGCATGGGAAATATTCTCTACGACATGATTGTACAGTACCTGTGCCTTCACCGTATAGGAAATATTATCTATCCCGGTTTGTGCAATAATCTCGTCAATCCATTGCTTAAATTGAGCGTCAATAGCCTTAATATCCTTATCCTCTTTATTGACGTGGATCAAAATGAGCTCAAAGTCTTTGCCAAATAGTTTGATCGCCTGTTGCAGAGCCTCGAGTTCAGCAATTTTAAAGTTGCAGAGCAGGCCTATACGATCTTTTTTAAACTTATCGGAATTTTTAGGAATGCCAAAGACCGGCGTTTTTGTATTGAGGATAACATCGTAGGTGTTGCTGCCCAAAAAGATGGCTTCCAGACCAGAAGTTCCCTTGGTACCCATAATGACGGCGTCATAAGCAAAGGTAGCGGTCACCTTGCTAACTTCCTCAAATAGATTTCCAGATTTAAAGATCTCGTGGCATACGATATTTGGGTATTTGATATGGATAATTTCCTTCAGCTTTTTCATCTCTTTTTTGGAGATTTCTACCTGAGGGTCTACCAAATCTGGGCTCAATTGTCGGTTGACATACAGGTTGGATTGATTGGTGAAAACATGCACTAAATCCAACTCTTGTTGACTTTCGTTCGCAATAATCAGTTGGCAGGCATAATCTACCGCACATTGCGAATATTCAGAGAAGTCTACGGGAATCAATATTTTTTTCATGACAAAAGGTGTTAAATGGTTTTTCCAAAGAAAGCCGGTTTTTGGAGATCAAGGGCAATAGCCTTTGATACCGAACCGGTAAAAAGACGTTCGATAAAGGTTTTTCGACTTTTGGATACTAAGATCATATCGATATGGTTTTCCTCGATAAGTTGGGCAACAACCTCTGGTATAGTATCTAAATCTTTGTCGTCTTTAACCACCGGGGCTACAAGCTTCTCGATATGACGAACAGCGGAAAACTCTTCTACATTGAAAGACCATGAATCTAGCCGATCGTGGATCGATGAAGCGGATTCGCTTTCCTTAAACACATGGATAAGGCTGAGGTCAAAGGTTTCTTTGAAGGTGTGTGCAAATTCCTGTAGAGTCAGCAGTTCCTCCTGGTTGAAATTGGTAAGCAGACCAACTTTTTGGACGTCCACGGCAAAGGGTCGGTTTGGAATGGCAATCACCGGAATAGGTGATTTTGTCGTTACCAAAGCGGTGTTGCTACCCCAGAATATATTTTTGTCGGCCGTGGCACCTGTAGTGCCCATCACAATGGCAGCGTATCCATCGCGCGATGCTTCCTTGGCCAGCGCTTCGTCAAGCAACCCGCGTTCGTTATGAAAAGATATCAACACTGTCGGATACTGTTGTTTCAGTCGTTCGGCCCATGCCTTGATTGTTATGTCGGCCTTCAATACACCGGTGTGTTCGGTTTCCTCCGTCAGCTCATTGTCCGCAAAAGCCGAAGAGCTTGCCGTATAAAAATGGATGATGTGTAAACTGTATTTATGTTTTCTACAGAGCTCCGCAGCATACTGTGCGGCAAGAAAGGCGTTATCTGAAAAATCAGTTGGGACGAGGAGTTTCTTCATAGAAATATGGTGGATTACTGCCTAAATATACGTAAAATATATAGGAAATATTGCGACGAGGGTTAGCTATTTGTCAGATTTAACCCTAATCAGCTCCTCCTGAAGGATGTGGATTGTAAGAGCAATCAATTTTAAGTAACTTCGCACAATTAAAATTTTTTAATAGTCCATGACCAGTAAAGAGATACGTGAAGCTTATTTAAGTTTTTTCAAAAGCAAGTCCCATCAAATTGTACCGTCGGCACCTGTTGTCGTGAAGAACGATCCTACCCTGATGTTCACAAACGCAGGAATGAACCAATTTAAAGAGTTCTTTCTCGGTGAAGCACAGCCGAAATTTGCACGCGTGGCCGATACACAACGCTGTTTGCGTGTGTCGGGAAAACACAACGACTTGGAGGAAGTAGGGATTGATACCTATCACCATACCTTGTTCGAGATGTTGGGCAATTGGTCTTTTGGCGATTATTTTAAGAAAGAGGCCATTAGCTGGGCATGGGAATTGTTGACAGAGGTCTATAAACTGGATAAAGACCGTTTGTATGTGACAATTTTCGAGGGCGACGATAAAGAAGGCTTGACACGCGATATGGAAGCTTTCGACTTTTGGAAAGCACTTATTGCGGAAGACCGTATTCTTTTGGGTAATAAAAAGGATAACTTTTGGGAGATGGGCGAGACAGGGCCTTGTGGTCCTTGTTCGGAGATCCATTTTGATATGCGTAGCGATGCCGAACGTGCTGCGGAGCCTGGACAAGATTTGGTAAATGCAGATCATCCACAGGTTATCGAAATTTGGAACTTGGTATTCATGCAATACAATCGGTTGAAGAATGGTTCGCTCGAACCGTTGCCAGCACGACATATCGATACCGGGATGGGATTTGAACGCCTCGTGCGGGCTATCCAAGGCAAGACGTCCAATTATGATACGGATGTTTTTCAGCCTATCATTCAATATATAGCAGGTCGCTCTGGTATTGCTTATGGAGCCGACGAAAAAACGGATATCGCGATGCGTGTACTATCCGATCACATACGTGCGGTAAGTTTTGCCATTGCAGATGGGCAGTTGCCTTCCAATAACAAAGCGGGCTATGTCATCCGTCGTATCCTGCGTCGCGCGGTGCGTTACGCCTATACTTTTTTAGATTTTAAATCGCCATTTTTAAACGAGCTTGTGCCGCTGTTGGCGAAGCAGTTTGAAGGTGTATTTGATGAATTGATACAACAGCAAGGCTTTGTGCAAAAAGTGGTGCTGGAAGAGGAAGTTTCCTTTCTACGTACGCTGACGACTGGTATCCAACGTTTTGAAAACTATGCTGCAGATCACCGTGCCGTGGATGGTGATTTCGCCTTCGAGCTCTTCGATACCTTCGGATTTCCTATTGACCTTACCGACTTATTGTCGCGTGAGAAAGGACTGACCGTGGATATGGATGGATTTCAGCACGCATTGCAACAACAAAAAGAACGCTCGCGTGCAGCCACAGCAGTTGACACGGGTGATTGGGTTGTACTTCAGGATGATGAAGAGAGTGTTTTTGTGGGCTACGATCAATTGGAGGCTACGACACAAGTGCTCAAATATCGCAAAGTAACGGCGAAAGGAAAGGAACAATATCAACTTGTTCTCTCTGTAACGCCTTTTTATGCGGAAGGCGGTGGACAGATAGGTGATTCCGGTGTGTTGATATCTGACAATAACGAAAAAACATATATACTCGATACGAAAAAAGAGAATGGATTGATCGTGCATTTTGTACAGGCGCTACCCATCAGTTTGGAAGGAAACTTTAAAGCGATAGTCGACAGCGCGAAACGCCAAGATACAGAAAACAACCACTCTGCAACGCACTTGCTACATGCTGCATTGAAGTCCGTGTTGGGCGACCATGTTAATCAAAAAGGTTCGTTGGTTACGCAGGATATTTTGCGCTTTGATGTATCGCATTTTGCTAAAATCACAGCAGAAGAAATCAAACAGGTAGAAGACATCGTGAACCAGAAGATACGTGAAAATATTGCGTTGAAGGAAGAACGCATGGTGCCTTTTCAGGATGCATTAGATGCTGGCGTTACGGCTCTTTTTGGTGAAAAGTATGGCGACTATGTTCGCGTGATTTCCTTTGATGAAACGTTCTCCAAGGAGCTTTGTGGCGGTACCCATGTCCTTGCTACCGGACAAATTGGGTTTTTCAAGATCACTTCTGAGTCAGCAGTGGCAGCGGGTGTACGTCGTATCGAGGCTATCACCGGCACACAGGCCTACGCTGTCATTCGCGAGCAGTTTGAACTTGTGGCCAAGATGCGCGACTTGTTGAACAATCCCAAAGATTTCGTTTCGGCGGTCTCGAAATTGATCGATGACAATGGTGATCTGAAGAAGGAAATCGAAAACAATATACGGGAGCGTTCGCTCGCGATGAAGAAAGACCTCGAGTCTAAATTTGAAGTAATCGATGGGGTGAATTTCTTAGCGGTACAGGTGGATCTTCCGAATGCTGATGCCGTGAAAACATTGGCTTACGCGTTGAAGGGCCAAGTAGAAAACCTGTTCTTGGTAATCGGCGCTAATTTTGATGGTAAGCCAAGCCTTACTGTCGCTATCTCGGACGAGCTCGCTAAAGCCCGTGGCTGGAATGCGGGGACTATTGTGAAGGATCTGGCAAAAGATATCCAAGGAGGTGGCGGTGGACAACCATTTTTTGCGACCGCTGGTGGTAAACTAAGTGCTGGACTGTCATCTGCCATTGCTAGAGCACGGGATTTTGTAAAATAAAAATTATCGGAATGAGAGGACTTTTTCTGAGCTTGTTGAGTGCAGTATATGCGCTGTCGAGTTGTACTAATAGTGATGTTATCCACGTTTCTGGACATATCGATAACCCCGGAAATGTAAAGGTTGTTGCTTTCTACGAAGGCGATCGGAAATTGGATTCGGTGTTTCTTGCAGATGGGAATAGATTTACTTTCGAACGTGAAGCGACACAACCACGATTGCTTTCTTTGGCGATAGGAAACAATAAATATCCGGTTATTCTAAGCCCTGGAGAGAAATTGACCTTTGTTGCGGATATGCATCAACCAGAGAATTATACGGTAGAAGGGTCTGGACTATCGACGGCCTTGAAAGACTTTGCGCCCTATAAACGGCGCAAGGAGTATGTGCAGGACTCCCTGCAGGGGGCTTTTGCGAAGGCAACCTTGAACAAATCTGCGGAAGAGATAGAAAGCCTTCGCTTTGATTATCTTGCCGAATTTAAATCTAAATTGGCACTATACACGAGGCAGGCCGTTGGCTTTGCGAAAGCACAGCCCAACTTGGCAGGTTTTTACGCAATTAGTACGTTGGATCCGGATGTGGCAGAAGCGGAAATATTAGCCTATGCTGAAGAGATTGATGCTAAATTTCCAGACAATAGGTATGTTTCTCAATTTAAGGAAGAGGCCAAGAAGTTGAAGCGTTTGGCAGTAGGACAGCCTGCGCCTAATATTGCGTCGTTTACCCCCAACAATAAATCGGTAAATCTATCGGATTTTAGAGGGAAATATGTACTGGTAGATTTTTGGGCATCCTGGTGTGCTCCTTGTCGACAGGAAAACCCGAATATTGTCAAACAGTATCAGGCATTCAAAGACAAGAACTTTACGGTCTTAGGCGTATCCCTGGATAACAATCCGGGCAGTTGGATGCGGGCGATCGAGGATGATAAATTGGAGTGGATGCAGGTGTCGGACTTGCAGGCTTGGAGCTCGTCCTTGATTACAGACTATCGGATCAAGGCTATACCAACTTCTTACCTACTGGATCCGGATGGCCTCATTATAGCTAAGAATTTACGGGGTAAAGAGCTGGAGCGTTTCCTCGAGAAAACATTAAATTAAATTTTATGTTTAACTAGTGTTAAGTATTAACAATTTAATAACGTTGCTTTAACTTTATTTTACCATTTAGTACATAATTTAGCAAAAAAAAAGTAATGAGCGCCAACCAGAAAATACTAGTGGTAGATGATGAGCACGATATCGTTGATTTGATAGCGTATAATCTCACAAAAGAAGGATATCAAGTTTATCAGGCCCACAATGGTAGAGAAGGCATCGATATGGCTAAACAGGTCAACCCAGATTTGATTATTTTGGATGTGATGATGCCCGAAATGGACGGTATAGAAGCCTGTCGTTTGATGCGTTCTATGCCCGAGTTTAAGCATACGTTCATGGTGTTTTTGACCGCTCGTAGCGAGGAGTATTCCGAAATTGCGGGTTTCAATGTCGGTGCTGACGATTATATCGCGAAACCGATCAAACCCCGTGCGCTGATGAGCCGCATTAACGCAATCCTAAGACGCAATACCGCGGAGGCAGAGATTAGTAGCGGTGATAAGTTGGAGATTATGGATTTGGTGATCGATCGGGATTCATTCCTGGTGTATCGCGACACCGATCGTATTACCTTGGCGAAAAAAGAATTTGAACTACTTTACCTATTGGCCTCTAAGCCCAATAAGGTGTTTACACGCGAGCAGATATTAAAAGCTATCTGGGAAGATTCAGTCGTCGTGACAAACAGAACCATTGATGTGCATATCCGCAAGCTGCGGGAGAAGATTGGTGAAAATTATGTGGCTACGGTGAAAGGGGTAGGTTACAAGTTTGAATTGAATTAAAAAATAGTACCATATTAGTATCAAAAAGCAAACTGTAAAGTTTGCTTTTTTTATGGGGTTCCCATTTTTGGAACATAAAAAAAGCCTTAATAACATTGTTATTAAGGCTTTTAGTACCCAGCGCCGGAGTCGAACCGGCACATCCGAAGATATTGGTGTTTGAGACCAACGCGTCTACCAATTCCGCCAGCTGGGCTTGCTGCTATCCTTGTTTGACGATGCAAATATAGAAGTTGTTTTATGTATTCCAAAATATATTTTCGATGTTTTTACAAACCTGCTGATTTTTAAGTTATTTAATTTTTATTGACCTACTACACGCATGGAAAATAGTCGACAGGATCGCTTAACATTATTTAACGAAGCCCGATTAAACGTTTGGTGCTCTCGCGACTCTATCCCATTAAAGAAGCAATAAACAGAAGTTTCATTAAAAAAATAAGAATATGAAAAAGATCCTTTCCTTGGCCATCCTGTTTACAGGAATCAGCGTGGCAACATTTGCACAAGACAAACAACAGGTAGAACGTCCGGCAAAGCAGGAGCGTAAACATGCGCGGCAGGAACGTCGTATGGAAAACCGAAGTCCGGAGGAAATGGCCCAGATGAAAACAGATCGTTTGGATAAAGAGCTGAAGTTTACCGATGCACAGCGCAAAGAGGTCTATGCCATACAGCTGGATCAGGCTAAACGTCAACATGCGCATCGTACCGAGATGAAACAGCTACAACAAAAATGGAGAGAGGAAGCCAAGGGCTCGCAGGATAAGCTTAGTCGCGTGCTTAGTGCCGAGCAGCAATCGTTGTTGAAAGAAAAGTTTGTGCATGCTAGAAAAGAAAAGATGATGCGTAAGCCTGGCGGTTTTAAAGGCAAAAGTAGAACAGAGGTGATGCCTCAAAAAGAGGTGGAAGCAGCTGGATAGTAGAGTAAGTGTTGCGTTTTTATGTTTTGATGAATGAGGGGGCTGTTTGGCCCCCTTGTTTTCAGACTATCAGCTATAGTGTTTTGATGAGTTGTGCGATTAGGGGGTAGGTATTCTCTTTGACGGTGTCAAGATCCTCCGGACTGATCCACCGAGCTTCAGTGATGTCTTCCTCCAATTGCGGAATTAATTTGGGGGATTTATTGACACCCATATCATACCAATTCGTTTGCTTAAGCACAAATTTTCCACGCATGATATAGGTATGATAGGTCGTATGAAGTTTGGCGCCGAGGTAGTTTATTTTAATGCCACATTCTTCTTCTACCTCCCTAACGGCAGCGTCTCTCATTTTTTCATTATCCTCCACTTTACCCTTTGGAAGATCCCACTTTCCCAATCGATGTATAAACAAGTATTCGCCGTCACCATTTTTGACGATGCCGCCAGCGGCTTTTATGATGTTGCTTTTTTGCAAGATGGCTTTAAAAACCTTCTCAGCCTCAGGGTGTACGTAGAGATAGGTCGTGTCTTTACTGGCTTTATTTTTCGAGGCTTGGAAAAGTTTTTCGAGGTCAATATCTTGTAAACCAATTGTTTGAACAATAGACAGTTTTTTAGGAACGAAATCTGCTAAAATTAGCTGAGATTCGTTCATATAAATTTTATAAATTTGTGCCATGAATAATTTAAATGAGGTTGAACAAAAAATTGCTGAATCCTTATTGCAAATTAAAGCAATAAAATTACAACCTAAAAACCCTTTTACATGGGCTTCGGGTTGGAAGTCGCCAATTTATTGTGATAACCGTATAACCTTATCACATCCCGCTATCCGTACATATATCCGCCAGAAGCTTTCTCAATTGATTCAAGAAGAGTTTGGAACGGTTGAAATGATTTCTGGAGTGGCTACAGCAGGAATACCACAGGGTGTTTTGGTAGCGCAAGATTTGGGTTTGCCTTTTACCTATGTGCGCAGCAGCGCAAAAGGGCATGGCCGTCAAAACTTGATTGAAGGAGAAGTAGTCAGTGGCCAACGTGTAGTTGTAATCGAAGATTTAATCTCTACCGGGAAAAGCAGTCTACAAGCGGTGGAAGCGCTTCGCGAAGCAGGTTGTAACGTCGTTGGCTTAGTTTCTATCTTCACCTATGGATTGGATGTTGCTGTAAATAATTTCGCTGAAGCGAAATGTCCATTTTTCAGCCTTTGTAACTACGATGCCCTAATCAAAGTGGCCGTAACCAACAGCTATGTGTTGGAATCGGATGTAGCGCTTTTGGAACAATGGAGACGTGATCCATCAAATTGGACCGGGGAATAATAATTAAATAGCACGGCTTATGACTATCATTCAAAACAATATTGACATCAACAAACCCGTCGCTGAGGTTTACGCCTTTTTAGCTGATTTGAACAATCACGAGCAGCTGATGCCTGAGAATATCTACAATTGGTCTTCCACGGCAGATGAGGCGAGTTTCACGATCAAGAACATGGCCAAATTGGCCCTCAAGATTAGTCAGCGCATCGAACATAAGGAATTGGTTTGTGTGCCATCTACAGAGGCTCCATTTGCAATGACGTTACGCTGGAAACTAGATGAAAAATCGGCCGATCTAACGAATGCTACATTCGTTATTGAAGCAGAGCTCAATATGATGATGAAGATGATGGCTTCCGGCCCACTGCAAAAACTAGTGGATCATCAGGTAAGTAAATTGAAAGAACTTTTGGGGTAGTACCCCGCCCATAAGATAAAAAGCCGAAGTTTTGTTGATTTCGGCTTTTTCTTTTTTATGCTGGAGCGGAAGGGCGGGCTGATACCTGTTTCTTTGGATGTAAGTGTCTTAATTGGTTGCGTGGGAATAGTGTCATTAATTTCGTTCAAGTAAGGGAACACCGAAAGAGTTTCGTACTTTTGTTATTCAAGTTTATCATCAATCTTTAGTAGATGGAATTACAGCTAAAACGGCCATTGGCCTTTTTCGATTTAGAGACTACGGGCGTAAATATCGCGGTGGATCGTATTGTCGAATTATGCATATTAAAAGTATTGCCAGATGGGGTAGAGGAAGTGTTGACGATGCGAATCAATCCGGGGATGCCTATTCCGGCAGAATCATCGATGTTCCACGGTATTTACGATGAAGATGTAAAGGATCTTCCGTTTTTTCGACAACGAGCTGAAGAGGTGCGTGCATTTTTAGGTGATTCGGATCTAGCCGGCTACAATTCGAACAAGTTTGATGTGCCGATGCTGATGGAAGAGTTTCTGCGTGCTGGGGTTGATTTTTCGTTGGAGGGACGCGCTTTTGTCGATGTACAAAATATCTTTCACCAAATGGAACAGCGAACGCTGAAAGCAGCCTACAGATTCTATTGTGATAGCAATTTGGATAATGCGCATACCGCAGAGGCGGATGTGCGGGCCACCTACGAAGTACTTAAGGCGCAGCTTACAAAATATGAAGGCGCAGCTTACGAAGATAAACATGGCAATGTGTCGACACCTGTCGTCAATGATGTGCCTGCATTGCACAAGTTTACTAACCTGAGCAATCCAGTGGATTTTGCAGGTCGATTGGTGTATGATGAGGATGGCGATCCTTGTATAAATTTCGGTAAACATAAAGGAAAAAAGGTTACCCACGTGTTTGAGGTGGAACCGAGCTACTATGCTTGGATGCAGAATGGTGACTTTCCATTGTACACAAAAAAGGTGCTTGAAGGGCTTTGGAATAGTTTCCGTAATCAACGTAAAGAACAACGGGATGCCGTTGCGGCGGCAAGTGCCGAGAAGAAAAAAGAAGCCCAAAAAGAACAGCAACCGAAGCCAGAGCATAAGTCTAAGCCGATTACATCGGATATGTTAAAGCAGTTGCAGGGCAAATTTGGTAAGTAAAAAATAAGGTTAATATAAATGACAAATACAGCAGAAATAGAACACTTGAAGTGTGTGATCATTGGTTCTGGTCCAGCGGGATATACCGCGGCTATCTATGCGGCTCGCGCAGATATGAAGCCTGTCGTGTATACAGGGATTGTTCCTGGAGGACAGTTGACACAGACTACCGAGGTTGATAACTTTCCGGGCTACCCACAAGGGATTACTGGCCCTGTGATGATGGAAGATTTGAAAGCACAGGCCGAGCGATTTGGGACGGATGTACGTTTTGGTTATGCCACTAAAGTGGAACTGTCTGCCGATGGTGGTGAACATAAGGTGCAGATTGATGGCAACAAGTGGTTGACGGCGGAAACGGTTATTATCGCTACCGGAGCAACGGCGAAGTGGTTGGGTCTTCCTTCGGAAGAGAAGTACAACGGCTTTGGCGTATCGGCATGTGCCGTTTGTGATGGTTTCTTCTTCAAAGGACAGGATGTGGCTATCGTCGGTGCTGGCGACACGGCGGCGGAAGAAGCTACCTACCTAGCCAAGTTGTGTAGAAAGGTATATATGCTTGTACGTCGTGATGAATTCCGCGCTTCCAAAGCGATGGTGCATCGCGTGATGAACACCGCTAATATCGAAGTGCTGTATAACACGGAGACCGAAGAGATTTTAGGAAATGAGCAAGGGGTGAATGGTGTACGTGTGTCCAACAACGAAACGAACGAGAAGCGTATTTTAGATGTTACTGGATTTTTTGTCGCTATCGGTCACAAGCCAAACACCGAGCTTTTCCAAGGGGTATTGGAGATGGATGAGACAGGTTATTTGATTACTAAAGCTGATAGTACAGCGACAAACATACCAGGTGTCTTCGCTTGCGGAGATGTACAGGATCACGTTTACCGTCAAGCGATTACTGCGGCGGGGACGGGATGTATGGCGGCGCTGGAAGCAGAACGCTATCTTGCCGCTAAAGAAAGCGTTGTATAAACGCGTATTTCTATACTAAAAACAAAAAGAGCCTTCAGTTTTTACTAAAGGCTCTTTTGTTTTTAGATCAGGTGAAAGTGCTTTAAGGCTTGCCAAATACCGTCATGATCGACATCTGTGGTGATATGATCGGCAATGGCCTTCACTTCGGGATTGGCGTTGCCCATGGCTACCCCAATGCCCACATGCTGCAGCATCGTGATGTCGTTTCCACCGTCACCGAAAGCCATGGTTTGGGATAAGTCTATACCGAAATGTTTACAGAAGATATCTATGCCCACTTGCTTACTTTGTCCCATAGGGTTGACATCTGCAAAAAGCGGGGTCCAACGCGAGGCGACCGAGTTGGGCATGACAGCGTTCATAAACGCTTGCTCGTCTTCCGGGCCTAGAAATATGTTGGTCTGCAAAATACTATTTATGTCGACTTTTTCTTTGTCCACTAAAGGGGGGACGGGTAGGTTTAAGTGTGCATACATACCTGCAATTTCAGGCGTTACATCAAAAATTGTTATTTCCTTTTCGGACATAAAAGAGAAACTGAGCGGTTTCTCCTTCGTGTAATCCAATACCGCTTGGATGTCGTCTGCATGCAAGGCCTGTTTGAAGAGGACTTCGCCGTCTACGGTGACACAATAGCCACCATTAAAAGTTATAAAGCCATCGAAGTCCAAATATTTAATGTGCTCTATGCTGTTGATCGAACGTCCGGTGGAAACAATAACTTTAATTCCTTGATCCTGAAGCAATTTGATCGCGTCTTTTGTAGATGCTGGAACTTCATGTGTGTTGAAGCTCAGCAGGGTGCCGTCAATGTCAAAAAAAACGGCCTTGATTGTTGGGTACTGCATAACACAAATCTAATGAAATAAGGGGCGATAAGCAAAGTACTAGCTGTTAAGGCTATGTAAAATTAGCAGTCGCTTAGACATTGCTTCATCGTACATCCGTTTGTATTCCTTCAAATGCTTATCTTTGCTGCCCAAATACTTTTTTTATGGACAGTCAGGCCACATTTATCGAACAACTTTCCCAAAGCATCAGAACTGAAGACTTTATTAAGCTTTCCTTGGGCAATTACCGAGGTGAAGAGGCGGCTTTAAAAAACGTCTATGTTAAGCTGGTTTTGATCAAGCGTGTGTTGATGTTGTCTTTCACCTATCGTTACCAAACGCGTGACCTGACCAAAAATTACAGTATTGAAGAAGGGCTCTCGCAACTACAGGATTTGTTGTCCGTGTCTGCATTTCGGATAGCGACACTCTTTACAGCCTCCGCCAATGTGGTATGCGAATGGGGAAAACAGGGTAAATGGTCGATTAGACAGGAGAAGGCCACCGCAAAAAAGCCGACCTCACGGAGCCATGATGAATCCAAGGAAAGAAGGCTACAGCAAGGAAGCAAGCGTTATTTACAGGAACTGCGCCTAACGGATGCCGAGGGCAAGGTGTACAAGAATGCGCAAGATAAGTGGAAGCAAATAAACCATTACATAGAAATATTGAATGGTATGTTGGTAGATCTACCCCAAAACGAGCAACTACAGGTTGTAGACATGGGTTCGGGAAAGGGATACCTCACTTTTGCGCTTTACGATTACCTCAGGAATGTATTACATAGAGATGTTGCGGTCACGGGGGTGGAGTATCGTAAAGATTTGGTTGATTTTTGCAACGAAGTGGCGCAGCGTGCCGATTTCGATCAGCTGTCCTTTGTGGAAGGAAGCATCGATTCTTATGAGCCTAGCCATGCGTTAAACGTGTTGATCGCCTTACATGCCTGCGACACCGCGACGGACGATGCGATTGCTAAAGGCATTAAAAACAACGCGGATCTCATTGTTGTGGCGCCTTGCTGCCACAAGCAGATTCGCCGGGAGATGGAAAAAGGGAAGGCGAAGAATGAACTGGATTTTTTACTGAAGCATGGTATCTTTTTAGAACGTCAAGCCGAGATGCTGACCGATGGGTTGCGTGCACTCATTATGGAGTATTACGGCTATCAAACAAAGGTTTTTCAGTTTGTCTCCGATGCGCATACGCCTAAAAATGTGTTAGTTGTTGGTGTTAAAAAAGGCACGAATGCTGCACGTCAGGCTGAAATAAAAGCTAAAATCGAAGAAAGTAAGGCATATTTCGGCATTGGTTATCACCATTTGGAGAAATTGTTGGGATAAATGTTACGTGGTTTTGAGGAGTAAGTAAACTTTAATGATTGCTTTTTTCTTTGTTGTAAATCAATTGAAGTTTTGTACTTTAGATGTAAATTATGAACCAATTAGATGTCAGCAACTTTTTCACAAATTTATATTCATATAATTTTTGCCGTTAAAGCTAGAGATTTCGCTTTACAGCACTCTTGGGAAGAAGAATTGTATATGTACATCACCGGGATTGTTCGCAATAAGGGACAAAAGATGCTTGCTATCAATGGGATGCCTGATCACATCCACATTCTTATTGGCATGAAGCCCAGTTGTTGTTTGTCCGATTTAGTACGTGAAATTAAGAAATCGTCTGGCGAGTTTATCAGGAAACATAAAAGAACTGCGTTTAAGTTTCAGTGGCAAGAAGGCTATGCTGCGTTTTCATGTAGCCATTCGGCATTAGAAAAAGTTATCTCTTACATCAGCAATCAAAAAAAACATCATCAACGGCGATCTTTTCGGGAGGAGTACAGAGCTTTGTTAGATCGATACGAGGTGGACTACAGCGAAGATTTCTTGTTTGATTTTTAGTAGTTTAGCTATGTTTATTAGTGTTGTTTTTTTCGTTTTTTCGCCAGCTCTTGTTTTTAACGACATTATTGATATCACGGAACGCTAGCTGACCTCGTAGAGGTCACATATTTATAGAAAATGTATAGGCTGCAACGACGACCCCATCGTGGGTCGCAGTGAAACCGCTAGTGCTGTAAGTATGTACGACTCCTTCGTAGTCGAAAATGGTGTTTATTGTATGGTGCTATAGATATTTGACCCCGATTGGGTCACTCCACCAGTCTATTCATCGCTTCTTGCTCGCTGTTGGCGAAAAAAACAATTCTTCCAGCATTGCTTTCACGAATAAAATCTCGTAGACTACTGGAATCCACTTCCGACCAGTCGCCCACAATCGCTAGGCGCACGCGGTAGTTGCTGAACTTCTGTAATACTTCGCCTGCTAATTTCGTTTTTAACACAAAAAAATCGGGTACAAAGTCGGCTTCATGTAGTACCAGCGCATCATAACCCAAATAGTACACGTTTCCGATGAGATCGATCGCAGATTCCACATCCCGAACAATAGGAGCATCTCCTTTTACCGTCGCTATATTTTTTCCGTTTAGCTGATGTCCAATAATTTCCATAAGCTAAAGCTACGGAATTCTTTAAAAACCGACTTTTACTCCAGCATAATAATTTCTTGGCGGTGCGGGGTTAAAAAAACGGTTGCCAAATGCATTGATATCATTGCCTAGGCTGTAGCGCTCATTCAGGATGTTGTCAGCACCAACGAAGAGCTGCAGGGACACAGGCTTCTGCAAGGGGATGTTGATACCCGCTTTTGCTTGCATCAAGTTATATTTATTCGCAAATACCGTGTTGGCATCATTGAGTGGCATGTCGGATACATAGTGATGGAAGATATGTAGAAACACCGCACTCGGAAATTGCAGGTTCAAGGTATTGGCAACGGTCCAATCGGGAACGGCTGTGATGTCATTGCCGGAGAAGTCGTCTTCACCGTTCACGTAGTTTCCGAAGATATAAAAATTACGGGTTAGTGCCGTTTGATAGCTTAGGCTGCGAATGAAGCCGGAAGTCGACGGTTGGATCAAGTAGGCGAGTAGGCTGGCCTCTATTCCTTTTTGGTTCATTTCTCCTGCATTGACATAAAACTCTGCGCCATCGTTACGTTGCTGCCGCACAATACCGTTGTTCATCCGGTATATATAGTAAGCGGCATCAGCCACAAAGCGTCTGTTACTGCTTTCCCAGCGGAAACCCAGTTCATAGTTGGTGCCCGTCTCGGCCTCAAGGTCGAGATTAATGCTGTTATCTGATGAGCGTACTTCGGCCAAGGTAGGCGCCGAATATCCTCGGGAGATAGAGCCACGGAAAGCAAACTGATCGTGGAGACGATAGGATGCGGCAACGCGCGGCATCCAGATATTGCCAAAGTCAATGTTGCCATTGCCGACGTCGGCAATAGGATATAATCGCGTAAAATCGATGCTGGAGCGGTTAAGCCCAAGAGAAGCCTCGACGTTAAGGTTGTTGAGTATCGTTGCGGAGGCACGATAGAAAAAACTGGTTTGCAGGTTGTCAAGGTCGTCGTTGTACTGCATCGTTGTGGCTCGACCACCTACATTGTCAAAATTTCTGATGCTGTTCCAACCCTTTTGTCCTTCAAATCCCAATTGCATCTGCCAAGTAAAAGCTTCGTTTTTTTCCTCTACGAAAGAAAAGAAGGTTCGAAGGCCTAGATTTCGCTCAGATCGTATCTCGTAATTGGTGATAAATGGATTTTCTAGATCGGTGTTTGAACCAAAAATGCTTACCGAATGGGATAGCTTGTTGCTGATCTTCGCTCGGTGTGCCAAGCCTCCATAAAACGTTTTGTTGTAGATGCCTGCCTGCTGTTCCGCAGCCCCCGGATTGGGGCCGCCCGCTGGACGAGCCTGCCTCGGATTCTCCTGCATTTGCGTCTCGGTCAACCCTCCTGGGGTGCGATAGCCAAGGTTCGCATAGAGCAGAAACAATTGCAGGCTGTTATCAGTGGAGTAATTCCATTGATGCGCTGTCTGAAAAGTCTTTTTGTTCAAGGCTGTGTTTTCGCGATAGCCATCCGATCGGGTAAACGACTGGTCGAACGAGAAGGAATAATTGTCTGCTATTTTTTGCTGCCAAGAGAGCTGCTCTTGAAAGAGGCCATAAGATCCGCTGGAAAGCAGGAGCTCATGTTTGGTAGCCGGATTGCCAAAACCTTTAGGTTCTATGCGGATTATCCCACCAGAGTTGGCTCCATAGAGCGAACCATCAGAACCTTTCAAAATGTTGACTGATGCAATTGCGGCAGGATCAATTAAGTTCAGGTACGTGTTTCCGCCGGCATCTGTCAATGGGAATTCACCTACATATATTTTTGTGTTTCGGATACCAAAGGGCGAACGGATCAAGCTTCCACGCATAGCCAGTCGGTAACTGCCCGGCGAGCGCTCTTCCATGCGTAGTCCTGCTATGGTGTTTATAGAAGGAAGGAGAGTAGTGGTTTGTTGGCTCTGTATCTGCTGGGCGTCTATCGTTTGACCAGATGCCGTTAGACCAAGTAAGGGTTGTTCCCGAAAGTAAGCTTGAATGCTCACCGGCTTCAACGCTGTTGTATCTTGTCGCTCTTGGCTGTGCAATAAAGGCGATTTGCCAACTAACAGGCAGAACAAGGCTATTATAGAGGGGAAGTGACGCATTTTGTTTCCGTAGTTTTTATCCATACCCGCTGATGGCGGGATATTGATATATGTGTTTTTCGACTGTTTAGTATGCCCGTATTAAAAGGCTTCATTCAAACCTAGAAAGAGACCGCGTTGTCCGAATCGACCTACTGCGTAGTCGATGCACAAGTTGGTACGTGTTGCTTTATTGAACAGTAGGCGTAACCCTGTTCCGGCGGCAGGCTGCCACTTTTGGAAAAGCGTGGTGCCTAGTCGGTCATCGGCCGTTTGCACATTTGCAAATACCACACCGCTTAAAAATTGGTTACGCAATAGGGGGAAACGATATTCAACTTCCGAATAAAAGAACGAATTACCCTTAAAATAGCCAGCCGTATATCCTCGCCCAATACGAGCATAGGTGTCGCGTCCGGTGCCAGGGAGATCTAGGTAGCCTAAGCGACCGGCTACGTTGTAGGATCCCCAGTGCCAAAAGGCGAGTACATGGTTTGGACGAGTGCTGGATAATGGCCAATATTTACGGAAGTCTGTCTGCAACTGGTAAGAGGCTTGTTCGCTGCCCATCCAAGTTTGGCTCATGCGCAACACGATGTCGGCATAAATACCTTTGTAAGCACTGTTTGGATTGTCACGAGTCATGTATTGCCAATTAAATTGCAATCCATTGTTGTTGTATCGGCTAGGGTTATATCCCGTGAGCTCGCTGTAAACGTTCAACGGCGTTGTTTCATAAGTGCCCAACGTGTGGATGTTGCGTTTCAATTCGACGAACACGCCAGCGCCCACGAACATCCCTGGCGAAAGTTGCTTATAGAGACGCTCGTTAAAGCCATACACGGTATATTGATTCACGTAACGGTTGCGTTCCGGATTGTTCAGCACTTCTTCTTCCGGAATATCTGTGGGAATGGTATGCCCCATGCCCATGCCATAGTCTAGTGCCACCATTCGGGCGATGACCACCCCACCTTTCACGTTCCATTTGTTATGGCGGGTGTAGGTGTCGTGTGCGAGATAGCCTACCATAATTCCGCGTGTGGTGTAGCTAAGCGCCGTGGCGAATGTGGACATGGCCGTGTTCTCTCGCTCGCCTAGGTAAAGCCCTCCAACAACCTTAGCACCAATCTGAAAACCTATACTCGGGTTATAGTTAATGTTTGGGAGAATGGAGATGCCGGATGGCTTGCGGTGAACTCTTTTGGAGGTGTCTCGCCGGATGAACCGGCTGATGTCCTTGAAAGCATCGCTGATATCATAGAGATGCTCGAATGTGGGAACGATGGTGTCCTTTGCCTGATTAGTGATGGTATCTTTAAGGATGATGTTTTGTGCAGAAGCAGGTTGGAGGGTCAGCAGGAATAGGAGAACGACTAAATAACTTCGCATGAATGTGAATGGTCTTTTCACCATTTAACAATGGTGGAGTACAGTTGTTTGCGAATATAACATTTTAATCGTTCTCCGCCCAAAAGCTACGGCATTTTCTGGAGCTCAAACTCTTGGTTCTGCTGCTGAATAATTCGCGAATAGAATTCCTTCAGGTGAAAATACTCATCAACAGAGAATATGGGTTTGTTCAATGATAAAATCTGCTTAAAGACCAGATGCTTGTCTTCATGCATGGTTTGGTAGCTGTATTTAGCGGCTTCTTCAGGGAGCTTCATACTCACATTTTTTGGAAGCGATTTTATGGAGTAATGACTGGGCAGTTCGATGTTAACGTTGTGCGTCACATGTCGCTTTGAGCCCAGATCTACCTGATAAAGCCTCTCGTTGAGATTGAACGGGTTTTTGGCGATGCGGTTCAGAAAAATCGGGTTGAAACTCAACACGCCGTCGCGTAGGTAGTCGGCAAGAGGTAGCTCTACATCAAACTGCTCTACCAAAAATTCATCATTGTTATGCAGATTGGTAATGCTTCCGTTTTGCAATTGCATATTTGTTGTTTTTGCCGTTACATCTTCCAGATACTCCTCTTCGCTAGTAAAGGAAGCAATTTCGTTTCGTTTGCGTAATGCATCAAGCCCTTTGTAACTGACGCTTAACTTGCCAGTGATGTTTTCTGCGCTGTCGATCTTTCCGAGTATGGTGAAGGTCATCATAGAGGGCTGTTCATTAACCAACGGAATCCATTCGGAAGATTTCTTGGAATAGATGATTCGTCCACGATCGTTTACGCAGCGCAACGGAAGCTCACCAAAGGAAGTGAAATGATCCGTTGCATCTAGTAAGACCGTTTTACCGTCAATTTCTGCGCCGGCAATGACATAATTGAAGTTTGAAATGACGGGGTGTAAATTGTTTGGGATTCCATTTTGTCGTGTGGAAACGAGAATGGGATATGCAGGTATTCCCGCTGCATTGAGTGCGGTAATCAGTGCCAAGTTAACGTCCGCAGCATTGCCGCTATGTTGTTCTAGGCTTTCTTTAATGCCATATTGGGCATACTTGCCGTAAACTTCGTTCCATTTGATGTTCTTTTGGATAAAGGCATATACAGCACGCGCCTTTTCACTCGCACTATTTTTATCCAGCAGGATCACCGGTAACATGTCGGCGAAAATATCTTCTTTTTTAAGTTGACCGCCAAAGGATTTCTCGCTCAGCAACTCGCGGTCAACGTCGCGCCACTCCTTGGTAACCTTAAATTTCGATCCATTGCTCAGGTAATATTGTTCTAATTCGAAGCTGATGGCAGATTTGTAGTTCTTGGCAGCCAGCATATAATCTTCTTCTTCAAAAGCCGGTATATCTTCCATGATATAGGTAATCTTTGAACAGTCGTTCCGCGTACCATTGATCAGGAAATATTCCCGTAAGATTTCGCTTTTGGTATCTTTTAGTTTATAGGGGCCTCTCAAAGAAACCTGGTACTGGTAGGTGGATGGCATGATCGCTGTGTAAACGCTTGACAGCTTAGGGATATCCTGCTGAAACTCCCAAGATCTGAAATTAAGAATGTCTGGCGAAAGTATCCGGTATTGTATGTCTATGATGGATCCTTCTTCTACCTGCGGCAATGTAAAGCGCGCTAGATGTAGATAAGGTGATGCCTTATCTAAAAAAATAGCTTTGCTGGGCATTTCGGTTTCTACGATCTGTTGGTCTTTTAAGGTGTAGGTCTTTCCTTTGATTTCCACGATCTTTTCGAACGTTGTGCCGAAAGCATAAAGCGGAATTTCGAAGTTGGCCTGTTCCACACCTTCTTTTTTCAAAATCTTAATACGGGCTTTATAATCATGGACAACCAATAGAGCTTGTTCGGACTCGACAATCTCCAACTGGGTTTTTCCCACTTCGGCTATAACGACGGCACTTTTGTCGTTCCCTATTTCGGGTATAGGTGCCGCAAAATAGGCCCGGTTGACGTTAGGAAATTCGGTGTTTTGTCCGAGCACTATGCCCGACAGGAAGATGTAAACAATTGCTAATAAATGGCGCATAACAGGAGTTAATAGTCCTGCAATATACATATTATCAAGAATTATTTAATACAAAAAATTACTCTGCTTCTAACAATTGTTTTTCGTGCAGTTCAAAATACTCGCCCTCGGCCGCCATAAGCTCTTGGTGAGTGCCCTGCTCCACTATTTTTCCTTGATCAAGCACTAAAATATGATCAGCATTTTTGATGGTTGATATCCGATGGGCGATAAATATGCTGGTTTTATTTCTCATGATACGACCGAGGTTATGCAGGATCTCCTCCTCTGTTTTGGTGTCAACAGCAGAAAGACAATCGTCAAATATCAATACCTGCGGATCTTTGATAAGCGCTCGAGCGATGGACACACGTTGCTTTTGCCCACCCGAAAGGGTGATGCCTCGTTCGCCGATTGCGGTTTGGAAGCCATCCTCAAAACCGATGATGTTGTCATACACTGCTGCATCTTTGGCTGCCTGTTCGGCCTTCTCTATTTCTAAGGTGTCTTTTCCAAATGCAATGTTGTTGGCAATGGTGTCAGAGAATAGAAATACTTGCTGTGGAACAAATCCGATCTGTTCGCGCAGACTCTCTGTTTTTAGCTGTTGGATCGGCACGCCATCATATTGTATACTACCGCTGTCAACATCATACATGCGTAGTAGCAGGTTGGCTAGTGTAGACTTACCCGATCCTGTCTTCCCGATTATGGCCATGGTTTTTCCCTGCGGGATGTGGAACGAAAGGTTGTCGATAGCTTTTATTCCTGTCTCCGGATAGGTGAAGCTGATGTTCTCCACATGGATACTGCCTTGCAAAGGCAACGCTAGCTCTCCATCGGGGATCTCCGATTCGGTTTTCAGAAACTCGTTAATGCGCTTTTGTGATGCCGCAGCGCGTTGGAAAAGTGAGGTGACCCAAGCTAAAGACATCGCCGGGAAGGTTAGTTGGTTCACATATAGGATAAACTCTGCAATATTACCTGCCGTAATTGTCCCATTGTTTACTTCGATACCGCCCACGTAGACAGTAATGATTGTGCTGAAACCAATAAGGAAAATAATCAATGGAAAAAAGATGGCTTGCACCCTTACCAGATCAAGTGATACTTGATTGTACACGTTACTCTCTTTCGCAAAAACATCCATTTTCTGCTGTTCTCTAGTATAGGTCTTGATAACGCGAATGCCAGAAAAGGTTTCTTGAACGAAGGAGGACAAGGTAGAAAGTTGACGTTGTATTCTTTCGCTTCGCAAATTGATGATCTTATTGACGTAAAGGATAACAACAGAAAGCACAGGTATAGGCAACAGGGAGTATGTCGCTAACTTAGGGTTGACGTCATACATCGCATAGATAACCATAATAGATAATACCAAGGTATTGATCGCATACATAATGGCTGGGCCTAAGTAATTACGCACTTGGTTGACGTCTTCCGTTGCGCGATTCATCATATCGCCGGTGTTGTTTTTGCGGAAAAATGCGAAATCAAGCTGCTGGTAGTGCTGGTATATCTCATTCTTTAGGTCATATTCAATGTGTCTGGACGTCAGGATAATGGTTTGCCGCATGAAGAAGAGAAACACGCCACGCAATAGGGCGAGGAGCAAAACGACAAAGCCGAAAAACAGTAGACTGCTTCCGAAAACCTGATAAACGAGATCTTGACGCTCAAATCCATCATACAAACGAAAGAGATCGATGTTTTCTTTAACCAGATCAAAAGCTTCCCGGATTACTTTTGCAGGTAATATCCCAAAATAGTTGGAGATTACGACAAAAATTACCCCAGGGATCAGTTTCCAACGGTACTTGTAAAAGTATTTATTAAGATAAGCCAGCTCTTTCATCAGGGACAAATGTAAGGCTAAAATTTTGATTTTAGACCTTGCCAGGTGTAGGCTTCTGTCAGCCTATTGCAATTGTACAAATAATCAAAATTATAGAAATAGGGTGCGGGAAATTATTCCTACTTTTGCAGGAGTTATTCGTAACGCAACGCATTATTTAAAGGTATGGAAGCAAACAATTCCTCTGTATTTGATAAGATGGGCATTTCTGGCCATCAAAATTTATTCTTTTGTCATGATAAAGCAGTGGGGTTGCAGGCTATCGTCGCGATCCATGATACGACGTTAGGACCGGCTATTGGTGGTGTGCGTATGCTCCCTTACGAGTCTCTACCGGATGCCATCGATGATGCTTTACGTCTTTCCGAAGCGATCACCTATAAGGCCTCATTAGCTGGTTTAAATCTAGGTGGCGGAAGTGCGATTATTATTGGCAACAACCGAACGGAAAAAACGGAGGTATTGATGCGTCGTTTCGGACAATTTGTAGAAGGACTAAACGGTAACTTTGTGGCATCTACCGATATCGGTACTACGCAAAAGGATTTAGAATACATGCTTTCGGAAACCAACTATGTGGCCGGCTTGCCAGCCTCGCTAAACGGTGGTGGAGATACGACGGTCTTTGCCGCACGAGGCGTATTCTATGGCATTAAAGCGGCCATCAAGGAGTTGTACGGCGATGATAGCCTCGCCGGCCGAAAAGTAGCCGTTCAGGGTGTGGGTAGTGTAGGGGAACAGTTGGTCAGCATGTTGCGTGCAGAGAATGCACGGGTCTACGTTTCCGACATGACGGAAGAACGTAAAATGAAGATTGCCGCCAAGTATAAAGCAGAGCCGATTACCTACTCTACAAGCTTCGAATTGGATGCAGATGTGTATGCACCTTGCGCTTTGGGGGGAACGGTGAATCCCGAAACGGTGCCGCGTATGCGTTGCAAAATCATAGCCGGATCAGCGAATAACCAGTTGAAGGATGAAGAAGTAACAAACAGACTATTGAAGGAGCAGAATATTCTCTATACGCCAGATTTCTTGATTAACTCTGGTGCTTTGATCAGCTGCTATTCGGAACTGGAAGGATATGGCAACGACCGCACAGAGGCTTTAGTCAAAAATATATACAATGCGACGCGTCACGTCATTCAAAAATCGCAGGAAGATAATATTACAACCTTTGAGGCAGCAAAACAATTGGCGGAAAAGCGTATCTTTGACGTCAAAAAAATAAAAAGATAAACAGGTACTATGCATCATAGCATAGACCGCAATAAAGTATAATACGTTCTTATTTATATACAATCGTTCTTTAAATTAAATTATGCTTAATAGAAGGCACCTTCGGGTGAAAGTTATGCAAACGCTTTATGCGTTCAGTTTATCAGAGGATAAACAAGTGAAGGATTTTGAAAAGGCACTTTTTACAAGTGTGGATGAGGTTAACCAGATGTACATCTGGACGCTGAACTTACTTGATGAGGTTGCGGAATATGTACTTATCGATGCGGAGGGAAGGGCAAACAAGTTCTTGCCTACGGAAAAAGACAAAATCTACACGACGAAGTTGAACAACAACAGCTTCATCGAATCTTTGCGTCAAAATCGCGCCTATTTGGAGTATGTAAAGAAATATAATGTTTCTTGGACCTTCGATCCGGAGATTGTGCGCTCGATCTTTGCACAGTTAAAGGAGTCGGAAGAATATTTGGCCTATTTAAAACAGGAAGATCGTTCTATTGCCGCCGAGAAAGATATTATCAAGTTTATCTTCAAAAAGATCGTACTTAAATCGACGGAGGTGGAGCAGGTATTCGATACCAAGTTTATCAACTGGACAGTGGATAAGGAAGTGTTGCAGGCCATGATCGCCAAGACGTTCAAAAATTTCAGCAGCGAGAATCCTGTGCATAATAAGTTGGCAGATTTAACACCCAATTGGGACGAAGATAGCGAGTTTATTGCCGATTTGTTAAAGCAAACGATTCGTTATGGAAAGGAATACCAAGAGTTCATCTCGCTAAAAACAAAGAATTGGGAGGCAGATCGTATTGCATTGGTCGATAACTTGCTTATGCGGATGGCGATATGTGAACTGGTGAATTTTCCGACGATACCGGTGAAGGTAACAATCAACGAGTATATCGAGCTATCGAAAGCTTTCAGTACAAATAAAAGTAATACCTTTATCAATGGTATTTTGGATAAAATCCTTGCGGATTTAGCGCAAGAAGGGCGTATCCAAAAGCAGGGAAGAGGTTTAAAGGATTAGTTTACACTAGAGATTTTAATCAGAACCTGAGGTTCTTGGAATAATAAATTGGCTATGAATATAATAAAAACAAGTTTTTTCTGCTTCGCATTTGCTACCCTTGTCGGATGTGGCAATTCGAACAGCACGGCAACTGAAACGGCAGATAGCACGGCTACTGATTCTACGAGTGCCGCAGGTACAGGGAAAGTAGAATTTGCGGAAGCGGCTTTCGATTTCGGTCAGGTGAAAGAAGGGGAAGTTGTTGAACACGTTTATGCATTTACCAATACAGGAACATCACCGGTTATACTTTCTAGAGTATCCGCATCTTGTGGATGTACAACACCTTCTTATACGCAAACGCCAATTTTACCAGGCAAAACTGGAGAAATTAAAGTTAGCTTTGATAGCAATGGGCAGGTCGGTAAGCAACAAAAAATTGTAACCGTCGTTTCCAATGCTGAAAATGGCGTGACAACAATTCAGTTGAAAGGTGAGGTCTTAGCAAAATAAGGGCGAAGAGGCTTTATTTCAATTTTATATTTTTTACTTTTGAATTTTTACTTTAAAATATGATTACAACTTTATTACAAGCAGCACCCGGTGGAAGCAACTTAATGAGCTTCTTGCCGATGATCTTGATCATTGTCGTTTTTTACTTCTTTATGATCAGACCGCAAATGAAAAAACAAAAAGACCATAAGAAATATATCGAAGAGCTTGGTGTAAATTCTAAAGTCGTGACCACGGCTGGTATCCACGGTCGCATTGTCGAAGTTAGCGAAACGACATTTTTGGTTGATGTAGGTTCAGGTGTAAAAATGCGCTTTGACAAAACAGCTATCGCTTTGGACGCTTCCAAAGCCGCTAACGGCGATGCTGCTAAGAAATAAGGACGTTTAGAACTCGATCCATAATACGGAGGCAACCAATAAGGCTGCCTCCGTTTGTTTTATCCCCTTTGTAATGCTAATCCCGATGTTTGGCCATACAAAAATCGATGATGTTTTATTACCTTTGTCTATATGGCTCAACCACGGATCAGCAAAGTAAAGCGTAGAAAGATTGCAATTTTTTTGCGTTGTATGGGGATTTCCTTTGTCGCGTGGTTGCTGTTTGCGGTGTCTACCGTGCAAAACTATACCATCAATGCTGGTATTTCCTATGTTAATATTCCTGAGAAGAAAGCCTTTCACCCTTTGCAGTCTGATACGGTAAGCATTCGGATGAAGATCAGCGGATGGAAGATCTTTATGAAGCGTCTACATCCAGATACCCCACATATCCAAGTTGATCTAAGTGGTTTGAAAACGAGAAATTTTATAGTGTTTACCAATCAGCTAGGCTATATTAATAGGCAGTTTCCGGTCGACAATCAAGTGGTGGCGGTCAGTCCCGACACCTTGTTCTTCGATTTTTCCAAGCAAACGCAACGTAAGGTTCCTGTTCGACCGGTATACAATATGCAGTTTAAGAAGCAGTATGGTATTATTGGCGATACCCGAGCAAACCCTGAATATGTTACCGTAACAGGCCCCTTGGAAGATGTGGCTAATATCGATTTCTTGGAAACCGATACCATCAAAGGTACTAATGTAGGGGCAGATATTCGTACCGTGGCCTACCTCAATAAGCATCAGAAAAACAATATCACAATATACCCCACCTTTTCCGAAATAAGTATTCCCGTTGGGGAGATTACAGAGAAAGTGGTAGAAGTTCCCTTAAAGGTGGAGAACGCCTCGCGTTATACTTCGGTAAGAACCTTGCCCAGTAAGGTGAAGGTGGTTTTTTTGGTGTCGCTGAAAGATTATAATAAATGGTCGTCGCGTGACTTTGAAGCTATCGTTGATATGGAAAATTGGGAGAAGAACAAAGTACAAAGTCTTCCCGTGATTTTGACCAAGACACCTGATTACAGCCAGGTGATTAGTGTGGAGCCACAGAACGTGGATTTTTTTGTGAGGAGATGATATAGGAGATATGGGACTTAAAATAGGTATCACCGGCGGAATCGGTTCAGGGAAAAGTTACGTTGCGAAAATATTCCAAGCTTTGGGCGTTCCATTTTACAATGCCGATAAGGAGGCCAAAGATTTGATGAATAGCAGCGCTGAATTGAAAGCAGCGCTGGAGAAAGCGTTTGGTGCCCATGTGTATGCTGCCGATGGTAAGCTAGATCGCGCCTATTTATCGTCCGTAGTTTTTAAAGACAAAACCAAGCTAGCGCAATTGAACGCTATCGTACATCCTGCCGTTATCCAGCATGGGCTGGACTGGGCCAACCTGCAGACATTCGCCTATTCTCTGAAGGAGGCAGCGCTGCTCTTTGAAAGTGGATCCTACAAAACATTGGATTTTACGATATTGGTCACCGCACCAACAGCTATTCGTGTAAAACGGGTGATGGAGCGTGATGCGGTGACAGCACAACAGGTGCTCGAGCGAATAGATAAGCAAATGTCTGACGATGAAAAGCGTAAGCTTGCCGACTTTGAGATTGTCAATGACGGAAGCCAGCCCTTGTTGCCCCAAGTTTTACAATTACACGATTATTTTTTGAAAGCGTCCTCGGACAGCCTATGATTCTAGAAGACTTTTTGGTAAAAACCGACGAAGGTTACTATTGCCGTTACGGTAAATTTTTTATTGATGCCGCTACGCCAGTAGCATGCAACTTAATATCACATGCACATGGCGACCATGCCACCAATGGCCATCAAGACATGTATGCCACGGCTGCGACATTTGCTTTTATGCGTAACAAGTTTGGTAAAATGCACGAAGAAAGTATGAAGACGGTTTCTTTCAGCCAGCCGTTCATGCTTCATGATGTAGAGATTACATTTTTCGCCGCAGGACATATGTTGGGATCTGCACAGATATTGATGGTTTACAAGAGTGTACGCTACCTCTATACAGGCGACTATAAACTACAGGCAGATGTAACATGTGAACCGTTGCAGCTTGTACAGGCGGACGTATTGATCACCGAGTCTACCTTTGCTAATCCGGCGGTGCAGCATCCTGATGACAAACTGGAGATTTTGAAGCTCAAGGATAAAGCGAGCAATATTATGCTTGGTTGTTACACCTTAGGCAAAGCGCAACGCTTGACTGCACTGATTAACGAATATCTCCCGGAGCGCGAAGTGCTGGTGCACCATAAGATGTATCCGGTGCATCGTCTCTACGACGAATTGGGGCCAACGCGCTTAAAGTATGCACTCTACAACCGCAAAGCGATGAAGGAAGGACCTGCCAATAAAGTATATCTGGTGCCACCTTTAACCTTCAACAGTTATTTCAAAGCAAAGAATGTGCTGAAGGCATTTGCTTCTGGATGGGAGCGTTTGCAACGTCAAAACGATATTGAGCTTTATATCTCAGATCATGTCGACTGGAATGACCTGCTTTATTTTATTGCTGAGGTAGCACCGAAGGAGGTCTGGACAATTCACGGCGACGGGCGAATGTTGCGTCAACACTTTTCGGGGAAACTTCTGGTGCGAGATATTTTGAAACAGACCAGCTAGGCCTCGGCACCGTTATTGTGTTGTTTAGAAAACGTTGTGCTAGTCACGCATCACAATACTTTACTAGAAATTACAGATATGAATAAGTTTTTTAAAGTTCTGTTGGCTGGCTGGGGAGCCCGGAAAT
Source organism: Sphingobacterium bambusae (assembly GCF_033955345.1). NCBI lineage: Bacteria > Pseudomonadati > Bacteroidota > Sphingobacteriia > Sphingobacteriales > Sphingobacteriaceae > Sphingobacterium > Sphingobacterium bambusae. Next base: position 1,466,381 of record NZ_CP138332.1, on the reverse strand, counting down.
TAGGTTTCGGATGTTTGGGGTCGATTGTTGCCTTTATCATCATATACTGGCTACTCGGACTTTTGTAGGCAAGACAGCTTGTATTTTAGCGGGGCTTCGTCATGAGATTAACTCTCCTGCTCGCAGAATAGTTAATACAAAAAATGAGCCGGTATACTATCGTACACCGGCTCATTTTTTATGTCTAAGCAGATACTTAGTGTTTGAAATGTCTAACACCAGTGATCACCATAGCCACACCTTTTTCGTTGGCCATATCGGTCGATAGTTGATCTTTGATGGATCCGCCGGGCTGTAGGACAGCTGCTACACCTGCGTTTCCAGCGATTTCAACACAATCAGGGAAAGGGAAGAAAGCATCGGATGCCATCACACTTCCTTTTACATCAAAACCGAAAGATTGCGCTTTCTCAATAGCCTGTTTCAATGCGTCTACGCGCGATGTTTGTCCAACTCCGGAAGCGATCAACGTATTGTCCTTTGCGAAAACAATAGTATTCGATTTGGTATGCTTTACAATCTTATTAGCAAAATATAGATCGTTCAGTTGTTCTGTTGTCGGTTGTACCGTGGTAACCGTTGTCATGGCTTCAGGACCTTCAACAGTATTGTCCTTATCTTGTAAGATGACCCCGTTTAATAAGGTTTTGAACTGCGCTGTAGGTAGTTCAATAGGGTTACGCTTTAAGATGATACGATTTTTCTTCGCCGTTAGTACGGTAAGTGCTTCTTTTGTGTAGGATGGAGCAATCAATACTTCGAAAAATAAACTGTTGATTTCCTCAGCCGTTTCTTTATCCACTTCACCATTGGTGATCAATACACCGCCAAAGGCTGATACTGGATCGCAGGCTAGCGCATCGATCCATGCTTGCTTAACGCTTGAGCGTGAAGCAACACCACAAGCATTGGTATGCTTTAAGATCGCGAATGTAGGGTCCGTAAATTCATCGATAATCGCAACAGCAGCATCCACGTCAACCAAATTGTTATAGGAAAGTTCTTTGCCGTTCAGCTTCTCGAACATAGCGTTTAGATCGCCAAAGAATGTACCTTTTTGGTGCGGGTTTTCGCCGTAACGCAAGGTTTGTGATTCTTGTATAGATTCTTTGAATACAGGAAGTGGTGACTCTTGATTGAAATAATTGAAAATTGCCGTGTCGTAGTGCGAAGAGGTATTGAACGCACGTTTAGCAAACTCTTTACGCTGCTCCAATGTTGTTTGTCCTTCTTGGGCTGCTAACATGTTCTCCAATTCTTTGTAATCATTTTTTGAAGAAATGATAACTACGTCATTGAAATTCTTGGCTGCAGCGCGGATCAAAGAAATTCCTCCAATATCAATCTTTTCGATAATATCTTGTGCAGCAGCGCCGGACGCTACGGTTTCTTCAAATGGATATAAATCGACAATTACTAAGTCGATTTCCGGAATTTCGTATTGCGCTAATTGTTGCTGGTCACTTTCTAGAGGACGACGCGCCAAGATACCTCCGAATACTTTAGGGTGCAATGTCTTTACTCGCCCACCCAAGATAGAAGGGTAACTTGTTAGATCTTCTACGGGAACGACGTCAACGCCTTGCTCACGGATAAAAGCTTCCGTACCGCCTGTAGAGTAGAAAGTAACTCCGTAATTGTTTAGTAGTTGAATGAGTGGCGCTAGGTTGTCTTTGTAATATACTGACACCAAAGCATTTTTAATCTTAACAGGATGATTCATTGTGTTATGTTTGGAGCCGCAAAGATACAAATATTACAGGAATAAAATTTCACTTTTTCTATTTTTAATGTCAACCCTTTCCTGCTATCTTTTTGTATCTTTAATAGCTACCAATAAAGCATGTAAGATGGTGAAAAACATAATGATAATAGGCCTATGTTTAGGCTGTATTGGCTTGCAGCGAACAATAGCGCAAGAAAATATTCGACCTGCCGAGAAGAAACGCGTGGTTTCGCCCGAGGTTCATGCCGATAATAAGGTAACCTTTCGCATTTTTGCGCCGCAAGCGCAGAAATTGTCCATTGTTGGTAATTGGATGGATCGCAATGCCTTCGGGGGAAATGGAAAGCAGGCCATGCAAAAGGATGGTAGCTATTGGTCTTATACCACGGAGGCTTTGCCCTCGGATTTGTTTCTCTATCAAATAGATATCGATGGTGCGGTACTGAATGACCCGTTGAATGTTTACCAAGTGAGGGACGTCAGCAATACCTTTAACTATTTTCTGACGGGAGGGGAGCAGGCTGCATTATATAAGGTACAGGATGTTCCTCACGGAACCATAGCCAAGCGTTGGTACGAATCGCCTACCTTGGGCAGCACCCGACGCTTGTCGGTGTATACGCCGCCGGGCTATGAAGCTGGAAAAACAAAATATCCCGTGCTTTACTTATTGCATGGCATGGGCGGTGATGAAGAAGCCTGGCCGTCGTTAGGAAGGGCAGCGCAGATATTGGATAATATGATTGCCTCCGGAAAAATAAAACCTATGCTTGTCGTGATGCCTAATGGGCACGTGTCAAATACTGCTGCGCCCGGCGAATCGTCCAGAGGACAATACCCGATAGACTTCTTCACGCCGGATGTAGGTTCCGGCAAAATGGAAGAGTCGTTCGCGGATATCATCGGATTTATAGAACATAACTATCGTGTGAAAAAGCAGAAAAGTGCCCGCGCGATAGCAGGTCTATCCATGGGGGGCTCACATACCTTGTTTATCTCCTCTTACTTACCGAACACATTTGACTATATCGGCCTTTTTTCTGCCGCATTCCGAATGAACGAAAAGGCCGAGAATGCCGTTTTCCGTGACTTTGATAAAAATCTGAAACGACAAAAGGATAATGGATATCGGCTCTATTGGATAGGAATGGGGAAGGAAGATTTTCTGTACAAAACTGGGGAACAGTATCGTAAGATGTTGGACGATATACAAATGAAGTATACGTATCGGGAAAGTGAGGGAGGACATACTTGGACTAATTGGCGTTTATATCTGACGGAATTTCTGCCACAACTTTTTCAAGACTAATAACAAAAACGGGACATCTGAAGTGTCCCGTTTTTTCTAGTTATATTTTTTCAATAAGTTCTCGATCACTTTCGGGAAATATTGATGCTCCAATTGCTGCCCTTTGAATTTGATAGTTTCCAATGTGTCATCCGGTTCGACTTTAAATTTAGCCTGCTGAATGATTTCGCCTTCGTCAAAATGCTCGTTTACGAAATGTATGGTGATGCCGTGCTCTTCCTCTCCGGCTTCCAAAATTGCTTTGTGTACTCGGTCTCCGTACATGCCTTTACCCCCAAATTTCGGCAACAACGCAGGGTGGATGTTGATAATCTTGTTAGGAAACGCTTTCAACAGGTTTTCCGGCACCAACCACAGAAAGCCGGCTAATACGACGAGGTCTATTTCCAAACGTTTCAAAATATCGATCAGCTCGTCAGACTCGTAGAAGGTTTTGCGGTCGAATACATGAGAAGGGATTTCGAAATTGTCGGCGCGTTGCAACACATAAGCTTCGGCGTTGTTACTTAAAACCAATGCCACTTCTGCTAAGTTGGAATACTTGAAGTGTTCCATTATTTTCTGTGCATTTGAACCCGAGCCTGAGGCAAAGATAGCGATGCGTTTTTTCACAATGTTGAATCTTTTGTCTTTTAAATATTGATTTGTAACCAAATATATGGTATTTTTCGGATATCTCCGTGCTTTTGCGGCTTTGTGACTTTTAAATATGTTTTCAAAAAGTAAATAATGACAAAAATAGGATGTATCGCATTTTTCATCGCATTGTTCAACTTCTGTGCCGCACAGCAAGCGCCCGCAACCGTGCCCTCATTTTCTTCTATCCGCAATGTCTATGATAGCAACCTAATGCTGCAAAATGCGTTGCCCAGCAGTGGAAAGATCGTCTTTATATTCTATGATCCCGGTTGTGGTCATTGCCAAGAGCTGGGGGCTGGAATCAGTAAAAATATCGATAAGCTAAAAGAGGTTTCTTTTTTCTTTATCAGCATGAATGATAAGGAATATGTAGACGGATATATCAATATGTTTGCAAAGGGACTAAAAGGTAAGAAGAACGTCTCTTTCTGGAAGGATCAGGGCGTCGAGTTTATTGAAAAGATGATGCCGGAAAACTATCCTGCAAGCTACATCTACGATGCGCGCACAAAAAAAATTATCAAATCATTTCAGGGCGAAAGTGATGTAACCAAGATTCTAGCATCTATAACAAGTCGATAAGCTTACTACACCTTGCAAAGCCGTATGCGTTGGTGGTCGTAAATTAACCTGTCAAGCGACTTCGCTTTACGATTTTATAATCCATATTGTTGTGTTTTTTTTCTTTAAAAGGAGAATAAAATATATCTTTGGCAACAATTAACAATTCTATGAGAAAATATTTATTAGTTGGCTTGGTGACGAGCTGCTTGTTTCTGTCCTGCGAGAAAGATCCAGCGCCGATAGAACCAGAGAAAGAGGAAACGCCGGTAGAGAGAAATGTCTTGGAGGACGTTATTATGGTAGTAGACAAAAGTAAGGTGAATATCTTCGAAGATGTTTATCTCAATATGTATGTCGGCGAAGATAGAAATCCGGCAAGCCCATTTCTACTGGCGGGGAACACTGAACTCTTCGATTCTGCAGTGTGGTCCATACCCGAGGTTTTGTATGCCAAATCATTACCCTCCTCCGTCACCGGCGGGATGGGACAATCCTTTACTAAACCTGGAACGTATACGTTTTCCTTGTCTTTTTATAAAGATGCCAAAGTTATTCAAAGTCGACAACTTGATATACTCGTTGTGGATGAGCGAGATTTTTTAAATATAATTTGGAGAGATGGTAACAAGAACCAAGGCGGATATTTCCAGCGTTCTGCTAAGGACTATTCTCTTTCGACAAAGTACTACAATGAGGTAAAACCTTATGTAACGCTGGAGATTGCTTTTTCGCCAGAAGGAAAGGCAACTGCAGATTTTTTGGAACGTATTCAGCAGGGTGATACTGAACTCGCTTCGTTGTTAACATCATTGTACGGTGCGGCTAAGGTAAGCCGTATTGATCAACCCGATGCTGAAGATGTTGAAGCCCTGTATGAAGAATTATTTCACAATAAATTGGACAATGCAACGCCAAAAGCAATTTGGCAAACGACAACCAGCAATATTGTCATTGTTGAGCGGGAGCAAGGCGATGGTCTGAAATATTACAGTGCTGTTGCTGAACAGCTTTAAGATGCTGTTCTATGGTTAAAGATTTCGCCGACTCTGTGGGTACAGAGTCGGCGAAATTTTTAATGTAAAGCTACCGTATATTCTGGCAAGTTTATTATTCCGGTTGCTGCAACAGCTTCTCCATAATAGCTGTACTAATTTTTCCTACACTTTCCGCCGCATTGGAAAGCACCACCACCGATGTTTTGGTATCTGGAGATAGTCCTATAAAGGAGCTGCTGCCACCAGTTCCTCCGGTATGGTGGAAATAGATTAATCCGTCCAGCATACTCATGTGCCAAGCAAGCCCGATGTCCATATTTTCGGGAGTAAAAAAGGTGAATTGACGCGTAAGTGCCATGGCATATTGCCGTTCATCTTGTGGCATCTTAAACTGCTCGGTGGCAAACAAGGTGAGATCCTTCACCGTCGATTTCAGACCGCCGGCAGCGACCAAAGCCTTCCAATTCCATGTAGGCGTGCTGTTGCCTTCTTCATCGTATACTTTCAGTACTACCTGTTGTTTTTTAGCGTCGGGTTTATCCGTGGTGTTAACCATTTGCAACGGCGTAAGAAGCGTCTCTTGCAAATATTGCATGTAAGGCTTCTTCGTGATAATACTAATTAACTCGCCCAATAGGCCAAATCCAACGTTGCTGTATTCGTAGCTTTCTCCAGGTTCGCGTGTGGGCTTAAAGGATTTTAGGTATGCAAATAGTGCATTACGGTCGTATGCCGCATAAGGATCCTGCTCTTGGAACCCAGCGACTTTATTCCAATTTCCAGCCATGCGCGGAAGGCCGGAAGTATGATTAGCCAATTCCTTAAAGGTCATTCCTTGGATTGCCGGATTCGATGATACAGAGTCGGGAAGGAATTTTGCAATGGAATCATCCAAGTGCACGACGTTCTTTGTTACCAAATCTGCCAAAAGTACTGCTGTAAAGACTTTTGTCAACGATCCTATTTCATAGAGCGTCGTTTCGGTAGGAAGGGTCTGACTTCCGGGTTCTGTCTCCCCATAGAAAAAAGTTTTGTAATTGTTTTGGTGAAATATCCCAATGGCTAGCGATTGGGTACTTCCTTTTTTGACGTAGCTGTTGGCCAAAGAATCTATATAGAAGTCCAAAGGGGACACCTTTTCAACTTGGCTAATTACGGCAGTTCTCTCTTCCTTTTTGGGTGCAGGAGTTTCTGCGGCGCCGAAGGCCAATAGATCGTAGTGCAACGTGCTGTCTATCGCTAATTTTGCCTGCAAGGCATGTTTGTCGAATTGTAGCAGGTAGGTTGCGGTATTTTGCTTGAAATCCAACACCTGAACTTGCCGAATCTGGCCAAGTTGATACAAGTTGTTTAAGACAAAGGCCAGCTGTTCTGCAGGGATTTGCTCTTTGAAGTTTGCGGAAGCTAGGTTATAAATAGAGTCTGTCATTTTGGTGTTGATGAAAAACTCTATTTTATTGAATACGGCTTTATTGGCCAACTCTGATTTGCTTTGTCCCATGCCGAGCGTAGCGAACAATAGGGATAGCATCAATAGTAAATTGCGACTCATAGTCGCAAAATTACAGAAACAAATAGTTATAAGCCAATTATTTGTTTTAATCGAGCATAGCCGGATTTACTGATGTTTATTTTCTCCCCTGTCAACAGTGTGGCGATGTAGCTTTCCTTTTCCATGGGCTCGATTTTCGCCAGTTGGTCAACCTTTGCAATAAAGGAGCGGTGTACGCGGACGAACTGTTTGGGATCAAGCTGCTTCTCAAAGGAACTCATGGTTTTGTTTTTCAAGAAAACCCCATCTTTGGTGTGGATCTTTACATAATCATCATAGGCTTCCAAGAAGGTGACCTGTTGTACGGGAATAATCTTGATTTGGGTACCATTTTTGACAACAATACGTTCCAAAGACTCCTCCTCAGTTATCGCAGCGACCTTTGCGGAAGTTTGCTCTGACAATGCTGGAGCGCTACTGCTTACATGGCTATTGCGGAATTTAGCAAGCCCCTGTTCAAAACGATCTTTACTGATCGGCTTAAGTAGGTAATCAATGGCATTTTTCTCAAAAGCCTTAATAGCAAACTCGTCAAACGCTGTCGTAAAGATCACATTGGGCATTTCATCCACGATCTCCAGCATCTCAAAGCCCGTTAATTTTGGCATCTGTATGTCCAAAAAAACGAGGTCAGGTTGGTGCTGTTGAATAGCCTTGGCTCCTTCAAAGCCATCGCCACATTCCGCTACGATTTGTATATCTGCGTGTTGTTTGAGGTACTCCATGATAATCATGCGTGCCAAAGGCTCATCGTCGATAACAATTGTCTTAATCATATTGCGGGATCTTTAAGGTGGATGTAAATATATTGTCTTTTATTGAAGTCTCCAAGAGGTCAGTACGGCTATAGAGTAAAAATAGGCGACGCTTAATGCTGGAAAGGCCAAAACCTGTTCCCTTTTTCGTTTCGAACTGGTCGGAATCGAAAGGGTTGGTAATAGTAATATGCAGCATATAGTTAACCATGCGGATGTCCACGGTGATCTCGACATTGCCGATCACATTATAAAGGCCAAACTTAATGGCATTTTCGAGCAAGGGCTGTATAATCATGGAAGGCACTTTGGCGCGGCTAGATTCTTCCTGCTGCTCGAATGTCGTGCTCAAACGATGTCCGAAACGTACCTTTTCGATATCGAGATATAGCCGTAGATGGGCTATTTCATCGGCAAGGGGAATGAGCTGTTTGTCATCTTTTCGCATCGTACCACGTAAAAAATCGGATAGCTGGAATGTCATATTACGTGCCTCATCTGGTTTTATCCCGATAAGGGCAATAATAGAATTTAAACTATTGAAGAGAAAATGGGGTTGGAGCTGCTGTCTCAGGTTATACAGTTCCGCATCGCGTAATATACGCTCCGATTCTTCTTTTCTTCGCTTATTTTCTTGGTATTCTTCTTGGATATTCCAAAAAATGTTGATGATGATCACACAGAGAAGTAAGAGAAAGTTGATGATAAATCGGTAAGGAAGTACCTCGTAGAAATGTGTCAACGAGAAATCGTCGAAGAATTGGTTCAATAAAAAGATGGACAGCCCTACGCTCATCACCGTCAAGGTGATACAGATCAATGTTATCTTGACATATTGATTTTTACGCGGAAGGTAGTATTGCAGGGTGCTGTAGATAAGATAACAACAAATCGTGATGGACAGTGCGCCAATCAAAGGTTCGTAAGGTTTTACCGGCTTGGGCCGGCAGTCCCACCACAGCAGAAAATAGGAAAGGAAGAAGTATAAAACGCAAATGGTCCACGTCGTCACGTGGATCAAGCGGTTTTTGGATGTCAATTTGAATATCATTTACGCCTCGCTTAGCTATTTTTTATCGTGATATTTCCAAAAATAGAAGTGCCGGTGATGTAGAGGCATTTGCTTTGATCGATGATATTTGTGAGGATCACACGACGATCATCGTTTTCACTCAAGATGGAGGAAACCGTCGTGGCTACAACCCAATGTGGAGGCACAATAATTTTTGTGCTTCCAAACAACTGAAATACGTCTAGCGCAATGGGTTGTTGCATATCAGCCTGCAGTAAGTTGATTTCTGTGCTGCCAAAAACATTTGTCATCGTTCCTCCCAAGAAATTCTTTGAGAAGATGATCTTCTTGGCATTGCCAAAGACAGAGTCCACCTTTATATAATTCTCGCCTTCATAAGAGTAACCTTTGTTTTGGCGTTGCTCGGGAGCGGGTTGTTGCGTGAAATTCGTTTCCGTACGATCAAAAGGTGATTGAAAAGAATCTTCGGCATCGCCTTCAGACTTTACGCGTGCATCCCAATCAAACTCATCCTTCTCCGGTGTAGGGTTGTTTATTGGCGGAACTGGCGGCGGCGTATGGTTGCGGTTGCGCATAATCAAGTAAATGCCTAAAATAATCGCACCCAATGGAATAATTACACGTCCAAAAGATAGATCCATCAAGTCTTTCAATAGAAACAGACTACCTATACATATTAAAATGATAGAAGATTTTTTCTTGAATTGAGAATTAACCCCGATCACAAGACCTATGATAATCAAGATCATCTCCCACCCAAATATCCAACGAGGAAACCAAATACCTAGATTTAGGTTTTTTAACAACAAAGCCAAGCCCAAGAAAACGATGACCGCACCGACAATGTTCGCGCTTTTGTTATTTCTAGGCGGTATGGGTGGTGGCGTTGTTGTTTTATATTCTCTTTCTCTTTCCATTACAATGTGTTTTTATTTGTTTGATTCAAAAGTAGCGCAATACATTAAAATCAGTAAGCCAAAATAGGTAATACATCGCACTTTTTCGGTAAATGCCGCTATTTTTTCGGTGAAAATTCCACCGCTACCACTGCTTTGCTGAAATGGCCTGAAATACAGTCGGTAAAATGGATTATGAAAAAAAAATATTTTTTATAAAAAGTTGGGCTATTGAATTAAATAATTATATATTTATAACTGAAAAAGGATTTAAACTTAAATACTTACAATACTAATGGGAGATTTTGAAAACAAAGAGCGCGAAGAAGTATTTTCAAAAAAGGTGAGAGCTGGAAAACGTACTTATTTTTTTGATGTAAAAGCAACTCGTTCGAACGATTATTACGTGACCATCACGGAGAGCAAAAAACGTTTTGAAGATGGTCAATTTATCAAGCACAAGATTTTCTTGTACAAAGAAGATTTTGAGAAGTTTGCTGAAGGGTTGACGGAGGTTGTTGATTACATCAAAGCCAATCAAGATGTCGTTGAAAAGCGATACGAGCCCAATCAAGAAGATTCAGCATATGAAAGCAATGAGTACGCGAGAAAAGACGATTTCACTTTCTAGGGTATTCTAATTAATAGATATCAAAGCCACTACGAAGTGGCTTTTTTTATTAAACATGTTACAGTGTTTCCCCAACCAATCATCTAATTATTATTAATTTCGTGGCTTTATCAATTAGCTGTTATGAATAGAATTATAGCAAGTTCGTTGCTCAGCGTATTGTTCGTTGCGCAACTATCGGCACAAAAAAAAGAACTCTCTTTTGCACAGGCTTGGGGACAGGAGGCGTCCGTGACCAAGACTATCAGTCAATACGTCGGGTGGGCTGACAATACGCATTTTATAGAACGAAGTGCGGCAGATGGAAAGCTCTATACGCTGGATGTGAAAACCAATGCACGAAAACCCTATACGCCGGAAGCAAAGTCTGATGTAACCGTTTTTGTAAAAGATAAAGACGTTTTTATCCGCTACGGCGAGCAAGCGCCCAAGCAATTAACACAGTCGCCGGATAGTGAAGAAAAAAATCCAACACTTTCTCCTGATGGGAAGTTTGTAGCCTTCACGCGCAAAAATGATCTCTACAGCGTCGATGTGGAATCGGGGAAAGAAACGCGATACACCAATGATGGTACCGACGTAATCTATAATGGATGGTCTTCTTGGGTTTACTATGAGGAGATCTTGGGACGTTCGACTAATTATAAAGCCTTTTGGTGGTCGCCTGACAGTAAGAAGATTGCCTTCATGCGCTTTGATGATACCAAGGTGCCTATGTTTCCGATCTATGTATCTACCGGTCAGCACGGCTATCTAGAGGAAACACGGTATCCCAAAGCTGGTGATCCTAATCCTACCGTAAAGATCGGTTTTGTTGCAGTTGACGGATCGCCCATCGTTTGGGCAGATTTCAACGAAGAGGACGATCAATATTTTGGGCAGCCCTACTGGAGTTTTGATAGTCAGTCTATCATGGTACAGTGGATGAATAGGGACCAAAATAATTTGAAATTTTATGCAGTGAACCCCACCGATGGCCGTAAGCAGGAAACGTATGACGAGCATCAGGACAGCTGGATCAATTTGGATCACGATGAACGCATTACGTACCTGGCTGACAACAAGCATTATATCCTGAAGTCGGATCGTAGCGGTTGGGCACACTATTATTTATACAGCTTGGATGGCAAGATGTTAAATGCATTAACGCAAGGGGATTGGCAGGTAAGCTCCTTAGAGCTTGTTGATGAGAAAAACAAAAAAGTGTATTTCACTGCTCGTAAAGAACACTCGGCAACGGTAGATCTATACCGCGTGGATTATTCAGGGAAAAACTTGAAACGGCTCACCTTTGGCGAATATTCGCACCAAGTAAAGGTGGCTCCAGATGGTAAACACTTTATCACTACCTATTCCAATGTTTATACACCCCCTAAAGTAGCGTTGCTTGACAACAATGGAAAGCTGCTACGTGAATTGGCCGATAGTAAAGCTGCTGAGTTTGATACCTACAACCTTGGTAAAACGGAGTACTTTACGATTCCATCCGAAGATGGGCAATTTCAACTACCGGTGATCGTCACTTATCCTGTAAATTTCGACGAAACTAAGGTTTACCCTGTCGTGATGAGCATTTATGGCGGACCAGATGCCGGAAGTGTACGTAATACTTGGAAAGGTACAGGTAATCAATACTGGGCACAGGCGGGCATTATTCAGATTACATGCGATCACCGTGCTTCAGGCCACTTTGGTAAGCAGGGCGTCGCACTGATGCACCGCCAATTGGGCAAATGGGAGATAATCGACTATAGCACTATTGCCAAATGGTTGAAGGCAAAACCTTGGGTAGCGGATGATAAATTGTTGATAACCGGACATAGTTATGGCGGTTATATGACCTGTTTGGCTTTAACAAAAGGAGCCGATTATTTCGATTACGGTATTGCGGGGGCGCCAGTAACGAGCTGGGATCTATACGATACGCATTATACCGAGCGTTGGATGGATACGCCGCAAGATAACCCGGAAGGATATAAGGATGGGTCTGTATTGACCTATGTCAATCAATATAAGGGACGTTTGCGCATCATGCACGGCGATCTAGACGATAATGTACATCTGCAAAACACGACGCAATTGGTGGATGCATTGACTGATCGCAATGTTCCTTTTGAATTGATGATCTATCCGGGGAGCAGACACGGCTTCGCGCGGTCTAAATCGTCGTATGATTTTAAGGAACGTGTACGATTTTACTACCAGTACCTTTTGGAAAAGCCGGTACCTGCGGAATTTAAATAGTATCGGCAGATTATTTTGGGTGTCTACCGAAAATAATCTCATATTTGCATAATTATTTATTAGCATGTTACAGTATTTAAAGGAGAGTACGTTTAAAGCAAATGATGTGGTGCTAAGGGCATTGTCGCTATTGAAAAGCCATTATTTTTCTATAGCTGGGCTGTGTTTTCTATTATTTATCACATCGAATTCATCTTCTTATTTGGCGATGACCTTGGCCGACTCCAACTCGTATGTTGTCAAGGCCTTGTTTTGTTTTATTTTCGTGACCTTATTTTTTGGTACACAGCTCGTGCTGATCAAAAGATCCTTACTGTTGGCTAGGGGAATAGAGCATGCTGATTTTAAAGATTATATTCCGTCCACAAAACAGTTTGTTAATTTCCTCTTAGGCTTGATACTGTATTCCTTTTTGGTAGGCGTTGTTTACCTTCTTTCTTCGGTTATCAGCTTCCCATTGCTTTATTTAGATGTAGAAATGGAAACCTTGAGTATGGAAGTCAACCCATTTTTGACGGGCGTCATCATGATGTTTGTGTTGATACGCATCACCTTTTATCCTTATTTTATTGTAGATCGACAGTTTAACCTGATGCGTTCTTTTCGACTAAGTGTGGCATTAACACGCGGCAATACCATGCGCTTGTTGCTGTTGTTTTTGGTCATGGGCACAGCTTATTTTCTGCAGGCCTCCTGTGAATATTTTGGATATTTTATCATCGCTAAAATATTCAATGTCATCAATACGTTTGTCATCATTCCATCAGTTAGCTTGGTGATGGCCGTAGCCTACCATGATATGATGAAAGACTACACCGGAGGGGATGATCCTGAACTGCTGAAGAATATTATTTAATAGCATTAAATTTTGAAAAAAAGAAATATTGCCATACTCGGTTCCACGGGAAGCATAGGTACGCAGGCCTTGGACGTGGTAAGGGCGTTTCCGGAGTTGTTGCAGGTGTCTGTATTGACAGCGGGAAATAACACGGACTTATTGATCGCACAAGCACTGGAGTTCAAACCTAAAGCGGTGGTTATCGTACGTCAGGATGGCTTTAAGGCGGTCAAAGAAGCCTTAGCGACGACGGACATTCAGGTGATGGCCGGAGAAGAAGCTTTGGAAGACGTGGTTCAGGATCCGGCTATTGATATGGTCTTGAACGCCATCGTCGGAGCGGCTGGCCTAAGGCCAACTGTCACCGCAATTGCACAAGGGAAGGATATTGCGTTGGCCAATAAAGAAACACTTGTTGTGGCTGGCGAATTGATTATGGGGTTGGTGCAGCAGCATCAGGTTGCTATGCTGCCGGTAGATTCCGAACATTCGGCTATCTTCCAGTGTTTGATGGGAGAGCAACAGAATCCTATCGAGAAGATCTATCTTACAGCCTCCGGAGGGCCTTTTCGTGGCAAGGATAGTAACTTTTTGTCCAACGTCACCAAAAATGAAGCACTGAAGCATCCCAACTGGGTGATGGGCGCTAAAATTACGATCGATTCGGCCTCGCTCATGAACAAAGGTTTGGAAGTCATTGAAGCAAAGTGGCTATTTGATTTGTCTGTAGAGCAGATTGATGTAATTGTGCACCCGCAATCGATCATCCATTCCATCGTACAATTTGCTGATGGATCTATGAAGGCACAAATGGGATTGCCTGATATGAAGTTGCCCATACAGAATGCATTGACATATCCTTCTCGGCAACCCAATAATTTCGAACGCTTTAATTTCTTAAACTATCCGTCGCTCACGTTCGAAAAGGCCGATACACAGACATTTCGTAATCTGGAATTAGCCTATCAGGCGCTACGGGATGGTGGTGATCGGGCTTGTGTGCTCAACGCCGCAAATGAAGTAGCTGTGGGAGCATTCTTAGAAGATCGGATTTCATTTTTGGGTATGAGCGATCTTATCGAAGCGACAATGTGTCAGCAAAAAAAGATAGAAAAGCCGACTTTAAGCGATTTATTGGCTATAGATCGTGAATCTCGCGTTGTGGCACAGAATTTAATAGGTAAACTGTAGTTAACAAGGTTTTATTTTTTACTTTTAAATTTTTACTTTTAGATAGATGTAATCGAATTCATGGCGTAGACTTTAACCTGTAAACATATATTGTCGAACGCCAAGTTTTGATTTTTCACCTTTTAATTTTTACTTTTTAATGGGAACATTAGTGATGATCGGGCAGGTGGTATTAGGCCTGTCAATTTTAATCATACTGCATGAATTGGGACACTTTCTAGCAGCGAGGGCTTTTGGTATCAAAGTAGAGAAGTTCTATCTTTTCTTCGATGCTTGGGGAGTAAAATTGTTCAAGTTTACCTATAAAGACTGTGAATACGGTATTGGATGGTTGCCCTTGGGTGGTTATGTGAAAATATCTGGAATGATCGATGAATCGATGGATACTGAACAGTTGAAACAGGAGCCCCAACCATGGGAGTTTCGTTCCAAACCCGCTTGGCAGCGCCTTATCGTGATGCTCGGAGGAATTATTGTTAACGTAATTCTTGGTATCCTTATCTTCTGGATGATGACCTTTAGTTACGGTGAGAATGATATCGACAACTCCAAGTTACAATATGGCGTGGTTCCCGGTATTATCGGTAAAGAAATCGGTATCCAACCCGGCGATAAAATCTTGGCCGTGAACGGCAAGCCCGCAATTAAGTTTTTGGGTGATGTGATGAGCTCAGAAGTACTGATGGGCGACGCCGTACTTACAATTGAGCGCGATGGAAATAAGCAGGAGCTTAAGGTTCCTGCGGATATCCTAAATGCCGTGGCAGAGCATAAGAAAAATGAATTTGTCAGTCCACGTCATCCCTTGAATAGCGTGAAGGATGTGGAAAAAGGATCGGTCGCCGAGCGGATGAATATCTTGAAGGGCGACAGTATTATTGCCGTGAATGGTAATACCACGCGCTTTTACGATGAATTCTCCGGTGCGCTGCGGAATAATATCGGAAAAACAGTGGAATTGTCATTGATTCGGCAAGGCCAGCAACTGAACGTAAAAGGAGCCATTGATTCGACTGCAGCTATAGGGGTAAACTTGGGCGCACCGCAGTTTCCAGAAATTGTGCAGCGATATGGCTTCATCGAGTCCTTACCGATAGGTGCTAGCAAAGCTTTCTCCGTGGTGACGGATAATATCAAAGGATTTGGTAAAATATTCAAAGGCGATGTGCGTGCCGACAAAGCTATTTCTGGTCCCGTAGGTATTGCCAAAATGTTTGGTACCGAGGTAAACTGGATTAAATTTTGGAGCCTAGTGGGCATGTTGTCCATGGCACTTGCCTTCATGAACTTGTTGCCGATTCCGGCATTGGATGGCGGGCATGTGATATTTTTGATCGTGGAGATGATCCAAGGAAAGCCGCTTAGCGATAACTTTTTGGAGAAGGCACAGATGATCGGTTTCTTTATACTTATCGCGCTTATTCTCTTTACTTTGGGTAACGATATTATTAAGTGGTAGATAACGGAATAGGGGAGTAGCACCTGCTGCTCTCCTTTATAAATAAAGAAATGGACGGAAAAACAAGAGCAAATATTAAACCGGGGATGTTGGTCAATATCGTATTAAAGAAAGATCAGCGTAGCGGAACCTTGACCGAAGGCATCGTGAAAGACCTCTTGACCTCGGCTGCCTTTCACCACCGTGGGATAAAGGTTCGTTTGCAGGATGGGCAGATTGGACGTGTACAGGAAATCATCGAAGACGATTTTTAAAGCGAAGATGATAGAAAACTTGGGTCTGTCACGATCACCCCTGCACAAGATCACTTTTTTACTTTTTAATTTTGCCTTTCTACTTTTAATATCTACCTTTGTCTCTCGTGAAAAATGGGGTAACATATCTCGTTGCAGCGAAGCAAATGGTCAATGTTTACATTGATTTACAGGATATTTGATTTTATTTTAGCCCAGTTGGGCTTTTTTTATATCTGCAGATTTATCATTAATAACACAATACTTTAAAATACAAGAATGACCAACTACAGTAAATTACCAGCCATTTTGGTGCTTGAAGACGGAACGGTTTATCATGGCAAGGCTGCCGGGAAAATTGGAACGACAACAGGTGAGATCTGTTATAATACAGGTACAACAGGTTATCAAGAGATTTTTACAGATCCGTCCTACTACGGACAGATTATGGTAACCACCAATGCGCATATTGGTAATTACGGTATCGACGAGGATGATACCGAATCGGACAAGATACAAATTGCCGGTTTGGTATGTAAAAACTACAATATCAACTATAGCCGTCAAATGGCGGATTCATCCATTCAGACCTATTTTGAGGAGCAAAATTTAGTGGGTATTTCTGATATAGACACCCGTTCATTGGTGCGTCATATCCGCGATAAAGGTGCCATGAATGCCATTATCTCTTCTGAAAACCTAGATGTGGAGTCGCTTAAAGCACAATTGGCGGAAGTTCCTTCCATGGAAGGTCTTGAGCTCTCGTCTGTTGTTTCTACTAAAGAGCCTTACTTTTATGGGGAAGAGAATGCGCCTACACGTGTCGCTGTATTGGACTTAGGAATTAAGAAAAACATCTTACGCAATTTTGATGCACGCCAGGTGTATGCAAAGGTATTTCCTGCCAAAACAACCTTCCAAGAGATGGAGGCATGGAACCCTGATGGTTATTTTATCTCTAATGGCCCTGGCGATCCGGCAGCCATAGTTTACGCTATCGAAACAATCAAGGAGATTGTTGAAGCAGAAAAACCGATGTTCGGTATATGTCTAGGACACCAGATGCTCGCTTTGGCAAATGGCATTCGTACACAAAAGATGCACAATGGGCATCGTGGAATCAACCATCCGGTAAAGAATATCATTTCTAACCGTTGCGAGATTACTTCGCAAAACCATGGTTTCAGCGTGGTGGCTGAAGATATTGAAAAGTCGGACAAAGTAGAGGTGACACATGTCAACCTAAACGATAACTCGATTGAAGGTATTCGGTTGAAAGGCAAGAAAGCTTTCTCGGTGCAATATCACCCAGAGTCTTCTCCAGGCCCGCATGATTCGCGCTACCTGTTCGATGACTTCATTGCTATGATCAAAGCATAAATTTTATATAAAAGGCCAAACGCGTGTTTGGTCTTTTTTTGTGATGTTGATTCACAACGGCGAAGCGACAGATTGTGCCTTCTCAATCATAGTCCTACAGACAATTTTTACGGAAAATATAATTGTAGGTAAATTTTAGGTAAGTTTGAATATACTAAGTATAAATGCTATCTTAGTGTTGATTATACACTAAGTTGGGAAATTGAAAAAGACAAAATAAAAAAATGAGTTTAATTATTGATGTTCATGCGCGTCAGATTCTTGATTCGCGCGGTAATCCTACGATCGAAGTAGATGTAACCACTCAAAATGGATTTGTTGGACGTGCAGCGGTTCCTTCTGGAGCTTCTACAGGTATTCACGAAGCTGTTGAATTACGTGATGGCGATAAATCAAAATACTTGGGTAAAGGTGTTTTGAAGGCTGTTGACAACGTTAATACAACAATCGCGGAAGCCTTGAAAGGCGTTGATGTTTTCGAGCAAAACACGATCGACAAAATCATGATCGATTTAGACGGATCGGAAAACAAAGGTGTATTGGGCGCTAACGCTATTCTTGGCGTTTCTTTAGCCGTGGCTAAAGCTGCAGCACAAGAGTCTCACCAACCGTTGTACCGTTATATCGGTGGTGTGAACGCAAACACGTTGCCTATTCCGATGATGAACATCATCAATGGTGGTTCTCACTCCGATGCGCCTATCGCTTTCCAAGAATTTATGATTATGCCTGTTGGCGCTCCTTCATTTTCGGAAGCATTGCGTTGGGGAACTGAGGTGTTCCATACCTTGAAAAAACTTCTTCACGACAGAAACCTATCTACTGCTGTAGGTGACGAAGGTGGTTTCGCTCCAACTTTCGATGGTACGGAAGATGCGTTGGACACGGTGTTGAAAGCAATCGAAACTGCTGGTTACACACCTGGTCAAGATATCTGTTTAGCTTTAGACTGTGCTTCTTCTGAATTCTACAAAGACGGTAGCTACAACTATGCTAAATTCGAAGGTGATAAAGGTGCTATCCGTTCTAGCGAAGAGCAAGCTTCTTACCTTGCTGAATTGACAGAGAAATACCCGATCATCTCTATTGAAGATGGTATGGCAGAAGACGACTGGGCTGGTTGGAAAACATTGACCGAAAAAATCGGCGATCGCGTGCAGCTTGTTGGTGATGATTTGTTCGTAACAAACACAAAACGCTTACAACAAGGTATTGATAACGATACAGCAAACTCTATTTTGGTAAAAGTGAACCAAATTGGCTCATTGACTGAAACAATCAACGCGGTTACACTAGCACAGAACTCTGGTTATACCTCAGTGATGTCTCACCGTTCTGGTGAAACAGAAGATGCAACCATTGCTGATTTAGCAGTAGCATTGAACTGTGGACAGATCAAAACAGGTTCTGCTTCGCGTTCTGATCGTATGGCTAAATACAACCAGCTATTGCGTATCGAAGAAGAATTGGGTGTGAACGCTCGTTTCATCGGCAAAAACTTTAAATACGCGATCAAGAAATAATTGATCAACGTCATTGTATAAAAAAAGGCGTCCCTACAGTTTATCATTTATGATAGATTGCTAGGGACGCCTTACTTTTTAGCTATATTACGGTTGATTAAACTTTATTATGTTTGATGTATCGATATGCTTATTTTCTTGCGCGACAATATGTATGATCCGTACAGGAGTAGAAAGTGAGCGAAATTCTACGTAAGTTTAAGGAGATATGATTAACTTTGTTGTATGGAACGATTTCTAACACTTATCCGAAACAAGTATCTGATTGCAGGGGCGGCTTTTGTCGTTTGGATGTGTTTCTTTGATCGTTATGATGTCAGTACGCAATTTGCCTACCAGCAAGAAAAAATCAAGCTAGAAACAGAAAAGGCTTTTTATGAAACCGAGATTGGGCAAATGGAGAAATCTATTAAAAACGCACAGTACAATCCTAGCGAGATACAGCGTATCGCACGGGAGCGTTATAAAATGAAAAAGGATAACGAAGATGTATACGTTATCCAAGAAGTCGAGCCTAGCGACGATTAAGCTTTTCGTTAAATCTGGTTTTTCTACAGGTTGTCCGAGTTTCTTGCTTTATACTTTAATCAACGATATTTCCTGATAGGTGTCCGAAATGGCGAATATCCGGTAGCCATGGTCATAGAGCGTTTGAAAAAAACGTTCGCCCTTTTCGCGGCCATCTTCGAAGAAGCGTTCATGCGTTTCTAACAACAATTGCTTGATTGGGATACCTGCCTGCAATATACTTTCAATTACTACATACTCCGAGCCCTCAATATCCATTTTCAATACATCGATAGCTTGGTGTCCTGTATCCAGAAGGATGTCTGCAAAGCTTTTTAAGGGAACAGCAACATAATCTTCCTCACTGACCAGCTTGTGGTCAAAAACGCTGCCTGATACATGGTCCTTATTTTTGGGGAGATGAAATTTTACTTCTTCTGTTTTCGTGCCTAAACCAACCGGATAGAAATGAAACTGTTTCGGCAATTGCTGCTCGCCTATCCAAGTGATAGATTTAGGCGTGGGGTCAAAACCAAATACCTGACACTGGTGGGCTTGTATAATAGCCTTGTCAAATGATACATCCTGACCGATACCGAAAGAGTAAACAATGGAATCTTGGTGGAGCACATCGGGGTGTACATAGAAACCTCCATAGTCGCTACCATACCATCGTTTAGCGATACGATGTTCGATGTCAATAAAGGCTATTTTACCGATTCTTGCTTTAATCCAGTATTCAAACCGTTTAAGTTTACTGTTTCTTTCCATATATGTGCAGATTTAATTTGGTATACAGCTTCTGCTGTATGGTATAACGACTAAATCTCGGAAATAGCATTGATAATATCGTACTGTGTAATGATATTTATTTTTCCTGACTGATCTTCTACCAATACGGCTTGGTTATCTTTGTCGATTAGGGTCGAAATCTTATCGATAGAAGTGTTAAGGTCAACAAAAGGAAAGCCTTTGCTCGCAATGGTTTCCACAGGAGCAGATTTTAAGGCTGCATTGTCTAAGAGCGCATTCAAGATGTCCGATTCCGTTACCTTGCTGATCACCATCCCTTGCTGCGTTACGGGGATCTGGGAAATATTTAACGCTTTCATGAGATTAAACGTTTCCATGATGCTGTGCTGCACATCGGCAGTAACGGTATCCTGATGACCACGTTTTGCTAAGATTGCTTTGGCCGTTAGCTTTTTATCCTGCAAGAAGCCGCGTTCGCGCAGCCAATCTTCGTTATACATCTTGCCCATGTAGCGGGATCCGTGATCATGAAAGATCACCACAACGAGATCGTCCGCCGCTAGAGAATGCCCCAGCTGTAGCAATCCGGCAATCGCTGAGCCTGCCGAGTTTCCAGCAAATATACCTTCTTGACGTGCAATCTCCCGCGTCATCAGTGCTGCGTCTTTATCGGTCACTTTCTCAAAGTGATCAATCACGGAAAAGTCTACATTGGCGGGCAAAAAATCTTCACCAATACCTTCGGTGATGTACGGATATATTTCGTTTTTATCGAGTATGCCCGTTTCCTTATATTTTTTAAATACGGAGCCATAGGTATCGATTCCCCAAACTTTAATGGACGGATTTTTTTCGCGTAGATACCGAGCTGCACCCGATATCGTTCCTCCAGTGCCTACCCCGACGACCAAATGGGTAATCTTCCCTGCAGTTTGTTCCCATATCTCGGGACCCGTTTGTTCATAATGTGCCTGCGCATTGGAAGGGTTGTCATACTGATTGGCCTTCCAGGCATTAGGCACTTCTTTTTCCAAGCGGCTAGAAACCGAATAATATGATCGGGGATCTTCCGGTGCCACATTCGTTGGGCATACGATTACCTCCGCGCCGAAGGCGCGCAGCGCATCGATTTTTTCTTTAGACTGTTTATCCGTCGTTGTGAAGATACAACGGTAACCCTTTACCACCGCCGCCATGGCCAAGCCCATTCCGGTATTACCTGAAGTGCCCTCGATAATCGTTCCTCCAGGTTTGAGCAAACCCGATTTTTCCGCATCCTCAATCATCTTGATAGCCATTCTATCTTTGATCGAATTTCCCGGATTGGTAGTTTCGATCTTTGCCAGAATGGTTCCCTGCAGATGCTTCGTTACTTTGTTGAGTTTGACTAAAGGCGTATTGCCAATGGTTTCCAAGATGTTGTTATACCACATACGACGAATGTATCGAGCTATCCGCGGTATAGCTCTTTTTAAAATTTCAGATGTTTCACCGTCAATCCGTTATTGATGAGTTGTTTTAATGCATCGATACCGATGTTCAGGTGTGTTTCCACGTATTTTGCCGTTACCGCCAAGTCACTCTCGGAAGTTTTTACGCCCTCCGGTACCATCGGCTGATCGGATACCAATAATAACGCACCCGTAGGAATTTTGTTTGAAAAGCCAACACTAAAAATGGTTGCTGTCTCCATATCTACCGCCATCGCGCGAATAGAGCGGAGGTATTTTTTAAAGGCCTTGTCGTGTTCCCACACGCGGCGATTGGTGGTATATACCGTTCCCGTCCAATAGTCTCTAGAATAGTCTCGAATCGTCGTTGAAATAGCTTTCTGTAGAGCAAAGGAAGGAAGGGAAGGAACTTCTTGCGGAAAGTAGTCATTGGATGTACCTTCGCCGCGGATAGCTGCAATAGGAAGAATCAGTTCGCCTACGGGAATCTTTTTCTTCAGACCGCCTGTTTTCCCCAAAAATAAAACGGCTTTTGGGTTGATGGCCGAAAGAAGATCCATGATTGTTGCGGCCATGGGGCTACCGATACCAAAGTTGATGATAGTTATTCCGCCTGCCGTGCAGGCCTGCATCGCTTTGTCTTCACCATAGATGGGGGCATTGTCGTTCATTTCCGAGAACATCTTCAGGTATTTCGAAAAATTGGTCAATAGCACATAAGGTTCAAACTCTTCCAGTGGGCAGCCGGTGTAGCGGGGCAACCAGTTGTTCACAATGTCTTTCTTTGATTTTAATCCCGGCGTGATGGGCGTTTCTACTGTTTTCTTTTTTGTCATATATATTGTTTTTATGAAACCATAGGGCCATTCTTTCTAGCCCTTTATTATACAAAAAATCCCTCAGCAGGCTGAGGGATTTTGTTTCTTATGCAACTTGTAGCTTTTTGATGTCTGATTTAGCAAACTTCTTTTTGGCATAGTCCAAATTGATGTGGAAGGTTTTCTCGCCGCTGTCTTCCTTGGTGGATGGTATTTCGAACATCGCATCCAGCATAATCGCCTCGCAAATACTTCGCAGGCCACGGGCACCAAGTTTAAACTCCCAAGCTTTATCCACGATAAAGCTGTAGACCTCCTCGTCAAAGACCAGTTCTACACCTTCATATTGGAATAGTTTCATATATTGTTTAATCAGCGCATTCTTCGGCTCTGTCAATATACTCAACAGTGTTTCCTTGTCTAACGGGTTCAGGTAAGTCAATACCGGTAAGCGTCCGATCAATTCCGGGATAAGCCCGAAGTTTTTCAGATCCTGTGGCGTGATATACTTATATAGATTCGTAAGATCGATATCTTCTTCATCTTCCTTCATCTTGTAACCCACCGTCTGCGTACGTAAACGGTTTGCAATTTTCTTTTGTATACCGTCAAAAGCACCACCACAGATAAAGAGGATGTTGCTAGTGTTTACGGAAATCATCTTCTGATCAGGATGCTTACGTCCACCTTGAGGTGGAACGTTGACATTGGTGCCCTCCAAGATCTTCAATAATGCCTGTTGTACACCTTCGCCTGATACATCACGCGTGATGGATGGATTGTCGCTCTTACGTGCTATCTTATCGATCTCATCGATGTAAATGATGCCGCGTTCAGCTGCTGCCACATCGTAATCCGCCGCTTGCAACAAGCGAGTAAGAATACTTTCCACGTCTTCCCCAACATATCCTGCTTCTGTTAAGACCGTCGCATCAACAATACAGAAAGGTACGTTAAGGATCTTGGCTACCGTTTTTGCCAATAAGGTCTTACCTGTCCCGGTTTCGCCAACAATAATCAAATTTGATTTTTCAATCTCGATTTCGTCTTTGTCTACCTTTTGGTTAAGCCTTTTGTAGTGGTTGTACACGGAAACTGATATGACCTTTTTCGCGTCATCCTGCCCGATTACATATTGGTCAAGGTGTTGCTTGATCTCCATGGGGCGCACCAGCTTCAACGTGGTCTGCAAGGACTTACTCTTGCGCTGCTTAAGCTCCTCGGCAAGGATCTCGCCAGCTTGCGTAACACATCGATCACAAATATGAGCGCCGTCACCCGCAATAAGCATCTGCGCATCATTTTTGCTGATGCCGCAGAAAGAGCAACGGATATCTCTGTTATTAACCTTACTCATTGATTAATTTGTTATTTTACGTCTTTTTTCGGTAGTAATACCTCATCAATCATACCAAATTCTTTCGCTTCGGCCGCTTTCATCCAATAATCGCGATCCGATGATTTTTCTACCCATTCATAAGACTGTCCCGAATGCTCAGAAATAATGGTATATAATTCTTCTTTTAATTTCAACATTTCACGCAAGTTGATCTCCATGTCGGAAGCAACACCCTGTGCTCCGCCTGAAGGCTGGTGAATCATCACACGTGAATGACGCAATGCAGCTCTTTTACCTTTAGCTCCTGCCACCAATAACACCGCACCCATAGAAGCAGCAATACCGGTACAGATAGTAGCCACATCAGGCGAAATATATTGCATCGTATCATATATGCCTAAACCGGCATATACACTTCCTCCTGGAGAGTTAATGTAAATTTGAATGTCACGTTGTGCGTCGGTAGATTGTAAGAAAAGCAATTGTGCTTGTACAATATTTGCTACCTGATCGTTGATGCCATCCCCCAAGAAGATGATTCTGTCCATCATTAAACGGGAGAATACGTCCATTTGGGCTACATTCATCTGACGCTCTTCAATAATGTAAGGCGTGAGGTTGGTCGGCATGTTTTGCTGAACACGGGAGATGTAACCGTCTACATGTTGGCTGCCGATACGGTGATGTTGAATGGCATATTTTCTGAATTCGTTTTTATCTATGTTCATCGCTAATGTTTTTTCCTTTTCTAAAAGACTAATATAAAACTATAATTTTAATCTCTACTACAAATTAAGCGCCGAATTATAATTTGGCAGTTCCTGTAAAAAATAAAAATTGTTCTCTACAAAGTCTATCTTGCAATAATAGTGCTCCATGCCATTGCTAACCAAAAGTAAGGGTATCCGATGGATGCTGTTGTAGTTGGCTATTTGCTGGAAAACGCTTTCGGTAATTTTGACAGTTGGCGCCTTAAACTCTGCCAAAAGTATCTTCTCGCCCGCATTGTTGTATATCAATAAATCGCTTCGTTTTTGGAGACTGTTCAGTTTCAAGCCCCCTTCAATTTGCATCAACGCTTTAGGGTACTGTTTGTGGTTGTGCAGATAGTGTATCCAGTGCTGCCTTACCCATTCTTCTGGTGTCAACACTAGATCCTTTTTTCGCAGCTCGTCAAAAATAAAGAGCTTACTTTCCTTTTGTGTGATTTTTGATAAATAGGGTGGTAAATTTAGCGGAATGGGCTCAAACATGAGCAAAAATACAATTATTTCCGCTCTCAACAAAATTGTTGGGCGGCGGACAATCCCATTTAAATTCGTATTTTCGTCTGCTATGAATGTGAATGCGATCCTTACCGATATAAAAAAGAGAAAGTTCAGCGTGGTCTATCTGTTGCACGGCGACGAATCCTATTATATTGATTTGATTAGTGATGCGCTGGAAAAAGAGGTGTTGAGCGATGCTCAGAAGGGATTTGATCAAACCGTGCTATACGGCAAGGATAGTAGCATTGTGAACATCGTCAATGCGGCCAAACGATATCCGATGATGAGCGATCATCAATTGATTATCATTAAGGAAGCGCAGGATTTGAAATGGAAGTCGGAAGAAGAATTGCTGCTCAAGTATGTGGAGCGTCCAACGCCGAGTACCATCCTCGTCATCGCCTACAAATATGCTAAGTTTGATAAGCGCAAAAAGATCTATAAAGCTTTTGAAAAGACAGGAACCGTGGTCGAATCTGCCAAACTTTACGACAACAAAGTGGGGGAATGGATCGTTGATCAATTTCGAACTTCTAACAGGGCGATACACCCGCAAGCTGCAGCTATGATGGCTGACTACTTGGGGACGGATCTCTCCAAGATCGCGAATGAGATTGATAAGCTTTTGTTAAATGTGCCTAAGGAGCAGGAAATACAAGCCCTACATATCGAGCAAAATATTGGAATCAGTAAAGATTTTAACGTATTTGAACTGCAGTCGGCACTCGCAAAGCGCAATGTGGTCAAAGCGATCCAAATTGTGGATTACTTTGTGGCTAATCCGAAATCGAATCCCTTGCCGATGGTCATTGGCAACTTGGGGACTTATTTTACGAAGATTTTAAAATACCACTACCTGCCAGATAAATCTCCGCAGGTAGCGGCTAAGCAATTGGGCGTACATACTTTCTTTCTCAAGGAGTATGAAGGAGCTGCCCGTAATTTCAACCGTCGGAAAACCTTCGATATCATCCATCAGCTCAGTGCATATGACTTAAAAACCAAAGGTATGGATGTTGGCCCTTTTACAGATAGTGGCGACATCCTGCGAGAACTGGTGTTTAAAATCCTGAACTAGTCAGGATTTTTTTCTTGTTCGTTGTCTTTTTCCTTTGGTAACGCTTCGTAGGGATTATCTGCTGATTCGTGGATTTCCTTATAGCGCATCGTTGTGGTAGGCACGGTATCATCGGTTTCGATATCTATGTCGATCTTCACTTTTGTTTCCATTTTGGGCTTACGCACGATTCCCCATTTTATCAGGAGTTCTTGTGTAGCGTTAATTTTCAGGTGCTCCTTTTCCGGTTCGCCAATAAGGAATCCGAAGGCCTGCATAGAAGGGATGGCATCAAATAATACTTTGATAGTTGCCGTGAGCGGTAGTGCTAGAATTAATCCAGAAAGACCGAAAAGCATGCCTCCCAATAAGATGGCAATGATGGCCATCAAGGGATTGATGCTGACCTTACTGCCGACAATATTTGGCGTGATAATGTTTCCTTCCAAAAACTGAACCATTTGAAACCATGCAATAACACCCACCGCATACCAAGCGCTGTCTTTTACGGCCAACGCAAACAATGCGGGTAAAATCGAGCCTATTGCAATACCGATATAGGGAAGCAGCATCAACAAAGATGCTAAGGTGCCAAAGAACCAGGCATATTCAATGCCCATTACCATGAGACCAATGGTGTTCAAGACCGCCACAATACCCATCACCGTTACTAAACCAAGCAAGTAGCTTTGCACGACCGTGTAAATTTTATTCAATGTTTCATGTACTTTGGATTGGGAGGTGCTTTTGAAAGCCTTGAAAAAGAACTCCCTAAAGAAGTCGCGATAATACAGCAGGAAAAAGCTAAATAGTGGCACCAACACCGTGCCGGCAAGTATGTTACCGATCGATCCGAAAGTAGCGGAAGCCATGGCTCCGGCATTGGACATCATCTTATCTCCCTGATCGCGCAATTGATCCATCATGGTGTTACGTTGCACGTTAAAAGTAGTTTCCACCCAACGTTGGGCGCGATCTAACACCGACATCACTTTAGCAGTAATCGCGGAGGCGTCTTTTCCGATGATAATACTTTGGTGAACAATAAACCAACCGATAAAATAAAGAAAGGCGATTGCTACGACGACCGATAATATGGCAGATGTTGCTTTGCCCAAGCGAAGTCTTTCAAATAAGCGTGCCAAGGGGTAAAGGGAGATGGCAATCAGTATGGAAAAAAGAAGTGGTATAAGAACTGTTTGGGTAGCGTACATGAACCCTAACAACAACGCTAAGGCAAGCAAACTCGAGGCCAGATCGAGCGCGTAGGGAAATTTTTTTGAGTTATTCTCCATGAATAATTGTTTTTTTATTAAACAGTTAAGTGATCCTTTTGTTTTTGCGATTCCAGAGGATAACGTAGAAAAAAGCAAGTAGGATAATAAAGCTGTTGACCATAAAGATGTGCGGAATACGCTCGAGGTGGTCGGCATATACATAGCCCGCCAACAGCGCACCACCACCGATACCGATTTCCAGCGCGATGTACATCGTGGCCATCGCCTTGCCGCGATGTTGCGGCAAACTCAGATCTATCGTCCAAGCGTTGACGGCCGGCGACAATACGCCCGTGCCTATACCATAGATCACGGCACCGATAATCAATCCGTCCACCGAGCTTCCCAATCCGATCAGAAGCACGGCTAGCGCCACGATGAACAGGCCGACTATCATCACCTTAATGCGTCCATAACGATCGGCCACCTTGCCGGAAATAAATCGAATCATGATGGATGATAAGGTGTAGGCGGTAAAAAAGAGACCTTTATTGCCGATCCCTAAATGATCGCTCCAGTCGGGGATTAAGGTCAATATGACACCATATCCTGTATAGGAGAGGAGCGTCACTACCGCTGCAGGAATCACACGCCATTCTAATACTTCATCACGCTTTATCTTAAGCATCGACAAGGAGAAGGACTGTTTGTCCTGCAACGTTTCCCGCATATTGATCACGATGACTATGGAGAGTACTGCGAAAAGGGAAGAACTGTAAAACATGGGGTTGATCCCATAGTTTTGCGCAATGAAGCTTCCTATGGCGGGACCTATGGCGCCCCCAATGCTGAAGCATAATCCATGCATGCCGAGTGCTTCGCCCCATCGGTTCTGCGGAATGATATCGGCTACATAAGCCGAGGTGGCCGTGGGTTTGAATCCAGTGGAGAAACCATGCACCAAGCGCAAGAGAAAGAAAAAAGCGACCGAGCTGATCACCGGGTAGAGAAATCCACACACGAAGCAGACGATAGATCCCACGGCCATCACGGGCACGCGCCCCCAACGGTCGGTCAGTTTGCCGCTAAAGGGCCGTGAAATACCCGCCGTGAGGGTAAACAAAGCGATGATCAGCCCTTTGTGTTCACCGCCTCCCATTTTGCTCAAATGGCTAGGGAGCTCAGGAATAATCATATTGAAGCTTGCCGAGAATAGCAGGGAGCTAAGGCAGAGTAGAGCAAAAGGGAATGTATAGATGGATTTTGTTTGATCGACCATTACTTTCTTTCCAACCGTTGACGCGCCAATTCAGAACAAAAAATCGTCGTAGCTACCGCAACATTCAACGATTCGGCCTTCCCGATACGTGGTATGGTTACCGCATGGTCAATTGCCGATAGCAGCGGCTTGCTTATCCCGTTGCCCTCGTTGCCCATCATAATCAGGCCGGCTTCTCCAAAATCGGTTTCGTAAATCGAATTCCCATCGAGCAATGCCCCATAAGTAGGCAGGTCGGCGGTAGAGATAAAATCTGAGAGATCGGTGTAGGTAATTGCTACTCGGGAGAGCGAGCCCATCGTTGCCTGTACCACCTTTGGGTTGTAGGCGTCGACGGTACCTACGGAACATATGATATGCCGTATACCGAACCATTCTGCCGTTCGGATGATGGTTCCTAGATTTCCTGGATCCTGTATGTCGTCCAATAGTAAGCTATGCTGTTGCCGTATGTGGATCCAGTCGAGCGTATGCTGCTCGGGCAAATTGAACAGGGCCACCACACCTTGCGGATTGTTTAATAGCGATATTTTCTGCAATTCGGAGGCACTGACGGTTATACATTTTATATTCTGCTGTAAATTGTCCATTTTTGCCTGAGCTTCCGCGGTGGCAAAAAGACTATGGAGCTGGTAATCGGAGGAGATAAACTCCGAAACCGATTTCAAGCCTTCCACTATAAAAAGACCATGTTGTTTGCGAAATTTTTTGTGCTGCAATGACGTTATTAAACTGATTTGTGCTTTTGATAACATTGCTTGATGATTAAAAAAGATATTTTTTTTGCTTTTGCAAGTATAACGCTTTTGTTGCTAATTTTAGCATCGTGCCGTTCCGCGAGATACTTGAATGAAGATCAAGCACTGGTCACCAAGGTCAGTATTGAAGGGGTAACGCCCGCACTCAAAGAAAGTGCAGCAGCCTATGTATCCACCGAAGTAAGGCCAAATTCCCGGTTAAATCTCAGCATATATAATGTGTTCAACACGAAGGATGGCGCCTATAAGCGCGATGGTATACGTAACGTTGGTGAGCCTCCGCATATCTTGGATTCTTCGCTGGTCGACCTTTCCGCTAAGCAAATCAATCGTTTCTTACAGACGAAAGGCTATTTTAATGCAACAGTGGTACCTCAGGCACTGGTGAAAAAGAAAAAGGCGGCCGTGCAGTTTGATGTGGAATTGGGCCAACCCTTTCTTTACGGCAGCATCACCCAGCAAGTCGCAGATCCAGCCATCGAGAAGGTTTACCGAACAGAGGTTCTTCCTTTTGCAAAGGCTAAACCGGGAAAGCAATTTGATAGCGCAGATCTGCTGGATGAAAGAGAAGCGATGTACAATAAACTGAAGGAATATGGTTACTACGAATACTTGAGGCAATACATGCGGGTGGGGATCGATACCAACAAGGTTTCCAAACAGGCGGATCTACAGTTGTCTATACAGGATCCTACGGATAGTACAAAGCATGTGGTGTACTATGTCGATAGTGTGTTTGCCACCGTAAGGCTGCCTTACGGACAATTTGGAAATGGGAAACCAAAGAGCTATCGGGATTCTACCTTATCTATTCAATACCACGACGAAACGGGCCGCTTTAGACTTCGGCCCTTAGCGCAGTATATGTATGTACGCTCTGGTATGCGCTACAACATGAAGAAAGAAAACCAAGCCTACGATAGGCTTTATGAAACTAACGGTTTTCGAAATATTAAGATCAACTACCAAAAAGTAGATTCCAACCGGCTGCATGTGCGGTATGAACTGACACCGCGACCTGTTATGGCCAACCAAGTGGAAGGTGAGTTTACGTTTAGTTCGGGGATGAGTGGTTTTAATGTGGGAAATACATTTTCCCATCGCAATGTCTTCGGCGGAGCTGAGCAATTGGAAGTAAAGTTACGATATGGTGTGCTGTTCGACCCGCGTTTGGACGGCAGTTTGGCCAGTAAGATTTTCAACAACGATTTTCAGGTTGGGGTAAACCTCATAGTCCCTCGACTGATGACGCCTTTTGAGAATTCTAGCTCGGGAACCTATGGGCTGCCGCGCACCACATTTTCCAGCACGGTACAGCTCTTTCAGCAGGATGGTACGTATGCGAATCGTTACTTCACCAATACTTTAAATTACATTTGGTATAGTGGCGTAAATTCACAGCATAGTTTGACGCCCGTCTCCATCGAGTACCGACAGGGACGCCTCAATGCCGATTTTGCACGCCGATTGGAAGAGGAGGGATACCAACTTTATATTCAGAGTAACAACCGCGAGTATTTTGGCCTAGGCGCGCAATATGCGTTTACCTATAATGCCAAACGGCTTTTGCGCTTGGAGAATTTCAACTACTTCCGCGTGGGGCTCGAAAGCAGTGGTAACCTTCTGGGGCTAGCAGGCAATCTATTTCATTTCACCACATCCAACGATGGAGAGAAGCAATTGTTCGGTGTGCCTTACCTGCAGTATGCGAAGGCTGAGTTGGACTATCGTTGGTATAAACACTTGTCGGGAAATAGGCAATTTGTTTTTCGTTTTAATGGTGGTGTGGCCGTGCCGTATGGTAACAATTCCGAACTGCTGATTTTTGAAAAAAGCTTTTACGGTGGTGGTATGAACGGCATTCGAGCTTGGCAGGCGCGCACGCTGGGACCCGGAAATTATGATCGCAGCGGTTTAACTGAACAATTAAGATTGAACTTGCGGAACCTCGATCAGCTGGGCGAGGTCAAGCTGGAAGCGAATGCGGAATATCGTTTTCGATTGCTCAACAAGTTTTTAGGCGCCAAATTGAATGGAGCTACCTTCTTGGATGCGGGGAATATTTGGCTGTTGCGCGACAATGAATTTGCTCCTTCCGGAGAAGGAACTTTCAAAGCAGATCGGTTTTTGTCCCAGATTGCATTGGGTACCGGATTCGGACTACGCCTAGATATGGATTACTTTATTATTCGTCTCGATGCCGGACTTAAATTGAAAGATCCCCAGTTTGCTGGTAGCAAACAGTGGGTCATTAAAGAATTTTTTAACGCTCGGGAATTTAAGCAGGCTTTTTATGAGACCCGCCGACCCGATCGCTATAATTTTATCCAATACAACTTTAGTGTAGGACTTCCTTTTTAAATCAATCCTTTGATAGCGATAAAGATACTTTCGATGATCTTGCTTAGGTCTAATCCTTTCGAATAATTAAAATAGGCATATACTAATGCCAGCACCACAAGCACCGTTAGAAAGCGTTTAAAAAGATAACCTATAAGTAGCAAGGCGGCGGGAATGATCAAGAGCAAGAGGCCATAGATCTTAAAAGGCTTTAACGCTCGCTCGGATTTATGGATGTAGTATAGTTTTCCGATAGAATCGTCTTGGTTTTTATGCTTAAAAAATACAAAGGTAGAAGAGGCTAGGGGATGTTTCACAACAGCGACCCCGTCATGAAAGGATAGATCTTGCTGAAAACCATTTAGTTCAAAAACAAAGGTGCCGTTGATATTTTCTAAGGGCTGTTCTGCACTATCGACAGCTATGATGGCCAGCTTTCCGTTTTGCGTCAAGTTTTCTTTTACAATAAAATTTGCGATACGTTGCGGTTGTGCCGCAGCAAGCATCGTTGAGGCCAACGAGATAAGGGCTATATAAAGTATTTGCTTCACGATTTCACGATTCTTGCTACAATAATAATTAAAATTTGGCTGTTTTAAGACCAATACTTTTTCTCCGCAGGGGATAAAAGGTCCATCCACCTCCTGCAAGAAAGTTCCCGTTCACATCCTCTAAAGAGCTTCATGCGACGGACTTTTAAGTTTTTATTTTTGACATTTGGGTATTTCTTCCGTACATTTGCCCTAGTTAAAAAAGATTACACGGATATGGAAAATACAGCGTCGCAAAGACCAGCCAAAAAAACAGATAATAACGCGAATCGTACAGAGTATTACGTTACACTTACGGTTGCTATTGTGATTGGTTTAGTTGGAGTATTCATTAGATTTGTTCCTGATGTTCTTCCCGCTTTAGATCAATTTACGTTTATGTTTTCGTTGATCGCTAACGTCGCTATGATTGTTGCTACGATCATCGCATTCAAAGTGGTTTTCGGAATCTTGGGATTTGGTAAAAATAGAGATTAGTTTTTCTAGAAAATATACATAAAATGGGAAGGTGTCTAGTAAGGCACCTTCTTTTGTTTTATATAGTGCCCTCGAATCATAAAACCCAACTAGTCAAAAGTAACGGTTCCTGACAGGCGATATAGAGTTTCTAGCTAGCGATAAAGGTGGTCATTCCAGCTGCAACAGATACTGCCAAAGTGGAGCTAAGCCAATAAAAAAGCCCAAGTTGAAAAACTTGAGCTTCTTAATAAATAAAATATCCTCTAGCCGTTGATCAATGACCAGGTGCTCCAAGGAATTCTAGATAAAATAAGGATCAATCCGAGGATATAAAAAATCAAGACTGTTTTGTTTGCTTTTTTTGCGTCTGCGATCTTTTTGGATTTGATATAGCCCACACTAATCAATACGATAGCCAAGATCATCATCAAGGGGTGCTCCAAAAAATAAAGGCGCGACAAGCTATTCTTCATGTTCTCACCAGAAAATGCCTGTATACCCAGCGGCGATACAAAGTATATGATCAATCCGACAAGCAATTGCAGGTGGGAAGAAATAAAACCTATTAACGCTATTTTACGGTTGTAAGGTTTGTTTCCTAAATAGTTTGAAAGGGTAATCACGATCGCAATCACTAAAGCTAGCAATAACACTACTGCCAGGGTCGAATGTAAATGTTTCATTCCTGTTAACTTAAATTAAAATTTGTACATTATCTCTTCTCTAAAATACAGCTTCCGTCCGTGAGGTGTTCCGCTGTGCGGCAAATTTGAACTTGCCCTGACAAAGGTACTATTTTGCAAGTCGCTTGTCGCTTATTTCTTTAAATTCTGACTGCTTTTTGAATGTAGGAAATGTTTTCTCCATACTCATTGTGTAGCCAATGTCGAAAAATAGACGGATATCTTGCAGGATGCCGCCAAAGTCCCAATGGTCATCCACTTCGTCGGCCACTGTATGATAGCGGCCCGCTAGCGCCTCTTTTCGTGTTGCATTTGCCGTAGAATCTGCCGAGATTAGCTCGCTACCACTACCCATGAACAGTCCCGGCACACCTACCTTCACAAAATTGAAATGATCCGAGCGGTAGAAGCCACCAGATGAGGGATTGCCTTCTCCTTTGACAATACGGCTAAACTTGGCTGCTGAGCGTTCCACATAATCCTCTATTTCCGTTTGACCACGGCCAACGATAGATACATCACGTGTAGCCCCCGCTGCACTAAAAGCATCCATATTGAGGTTGGCAACCGTTTTATTTAATGGAAAAACGGGGTTTTGGGCATAATAGTCGGAGCCTAACAAGCCCTCTTCTTCTGCGGTGACGGCTAGAAAAACAATCGTGCGCTCGGGCTGAATTTTAGCTGCTTTGAATGCTTTTGCTATTTCGAACAAGGCCGAAACGCCTGCAGCATTGTCAATAGCACCGTTATAGATAGAGTCGCCGTCTACGGCCTCTCCAATGCCCAAATGATCCCAATGTGCGGTGTAGATGATGGTTTCATCGGCACGCTTGCTTCCCGGTATCTGGGCTATAACATTGTTCGAGCTAGATTTGCGAATATTGTTTTTTAGCTGTACCGAGGTGTTCACGTTCAAAGGAACAGGCTTAAACCCTTTTCTTTTAGCTTGGTCTTGTATATCTTTAGGTTGTCCGGCTAAGGCAAATAGCTTGGCAGCAGTGGCACTGCTTATCCATCCTTCGAATGAGGTAGCCTTTGCGGCACTGGTGTTTTCCACGAGGCTCAGTTGTGGCCCCGACCAACCGCTACGCACGACATTCCAACCGTAGCTCGCCGCTTCGGTGTCGTGGATGAGCAGCACGCCTGCTGCACCTTGACGGGCAGCTTCCTCATATTTGTAAGTCCAACGGCCATAGTAGGTCATGGTATCCGCCTTGAAGAGGTTTTTGTCGTAATGGCCAGGATCGCTCACTAGGGCGACCACTGTTTTGCCTTTTACGTCGATACCTTCATAGTCGTTCCATCCAAATTCGGGCGCTACAATGCCGAAACCAACAAATACCAGTTCGGAGGCCGGTATATTGATTTGCTCATCCAGTCGACGACTGCCGATTACGTAGTCCTCGAGGTAGGCGGCCGAAAAAGAACCTGATTTTCCTTGAAATGTTAGGCTTTTTTGCAAGGGCATGGATGCCGTTTCTACCATCGGCACCTCTTGAAAGTAGCTGCCTTTGTTGCCGGGGTCCAAGCCGAGGGCTTTAAACTGTTCTTCAATGTAGTTGACGGTTAAGGTGTCCCCTTTGGTAAAGGGCTTCCTTCCCAAGAAGTTATCTGACGAAAGCGTTTTTACATAGTTGCTGTAACTTTCTTCACTAATGGCTGCCATGGCAGTGCTGTCAAGCTGCGTCGCGTCAAATTTCCCGTCTTGCTGCTGGCAAGAGAACAGGAGGGGCAGGGCGCCAGATAAAAGAAATAGTGTTTTCTTCATGTTGGTTGCTAGGTTATATTGAAAATTTACGGATGAAGTCCTTCTGGGCTCATACTGTTGTATTCCGGTAGGACTACAACTTCGGCTATTGGATGGAATAGGTATATCTTTTTTGTCGCTAATTCCACACATTTGTAGCGCTTTCTTAATTTTTCCTTTTTTTGAAACACACGACCGTCGTTAAGCACAAAAATACTATTCTCTTCAATGTCTTCGACGGTTGTCAGTCCCTTTTCACTTGCCTTATCATAGCCTTTCAAGGTACGATAGAGGTGCAGATCTGTACAACTGGATGCGGCGGGATTATCCATGTACCGAGCAATAGCCAACAAGATATCAGACGGGAATATGGACAGTTGTAAGAAAGGGTACATCAATTCCTTGTAGCTGGATTTCCATTCCACACCGTGGGGCTTCACTTTGTTTTTATACCGTTGCCAGGTTCGCAGGTGCGCAAATTCGTGGATGGTCGTGATCAGAAAAGCGTAAGGATTGAGATCATGGTTGATGGATATTCGGTGGGGCGCTCCTCGAAAAGGCGCCGTGTAGTCGCCCAATTTCGTTCTTCGGCTTCGAGCGATACGAAACTGGCAGCCCGTGTCGTTGATCCACGTGGAAATAATGGGAGCTGCTGCAGCAGGCATATATTTGCTCAGTTGTTTGGAAAAATCTGCCATCGCTTGCAAACTTATTATTTTTATTTGATAAACTGCGACTGCAGCATTTCCGATGCTCCCTGAATTAATTATATTTGATAGCTTAATATGGTCCGCATGAGAATATGTCTGCTATTCCTTTTCTGTTGTTTGTTCTTTGCCCCTTCTCGGGCGCAGGAACTGAACATGCGTGTCGAAATACAGTCTCCACAAGTGCAGAATACCAATAAAAGGGCTTTGGATATGTTGAAAAAGGTCGTGCAGGATTTCCTTAATAACCGATCTTGGACCGACCTGAAAATCGATCCCCGAGAACGGATAGATGGTGCTATTTTGATTACCATTTCCGAATGGGACGGCTCTAAAAATTACAAGGCTTCGGCGCAAGTGTTTTCCTACAGGCCGGTATACGGAACAAATTACAGTACCACAATTTTAGCCTACAACGACCGCAATTTCAATTTTTCGTATGTGGAGGGCGAGCAGCTGGATTTTAATGAAAACAGCAATCTTAATGGACTATCATCTTTGCTGGCATTTTATGCTAATATTATTGTTGGTATGGATTGTGATACCTTCAAGATGTACGCAGGAAACAAATATTTAAATGCAGCGCGCACTATACTTAATACGGCACAGGGAAATCCGGAAGAAGGTTGGCGATCAATGGAATCGTTGGTGAATAGATATTGGCTAATCAATAATCTATTGGATAGACGTTATCAACCCTATCGGGAATTTGCCTACGAATACCATATTAATGGCCTGGACAGAATGAGCCAAGATGAAACGAAGGCAAGACAAACCATGGTTTCCCTTTTGGCTAAGCTGCTGGAAGTCGATCGTAACAACACCGGTAACGTGCTGACTTCAGTATTGTTTGCCGCCAAAGCGGATGAGCTGGTAGGCGTTTATAGCAAATTGCCCGGAAATGAAGGTGCACGTGTTTTCAATACCTTGGTTTCACTTGATCCGAGCAATACGACGAAGTACGAGCTTTTGAAAAAATAAAAGAATTATGCTGACGAGACTATTTATCAGGAACTATGCACTGATTGAAAATTTAGATATTCAATTTGATGCCGGCCTGAATATCATTACAGGAGAGACGGGAGCGGGAAAGTCCATTATTATGGGCGCTTTGGGCTTGATTCTGGGAAATCGAGTAGAGGGAAAGCACTTCTTTCGCGACGATCAAAAGTGCGTAATCGAAGGCTATTTCAAGCTTGATGCCTACAACTTAAAGCCCTTTTTCGAGGAAAACGATTTGGAGTATGAGGCGGAAACGATCATTCGAAGAGAGATCGCGGTGGATGGTAAATCCCGCGCTTTTGTCAATGATTCGCCGGTCACCCTGAACGTGTTGAAAGCCTTGGGCGAATTGCTTATTGATATTCATTCCCAGCATGCAACTCTACAGTTAAATACGGAGCGGTTTCAATTGATGGTGCTCGATAGCATGGCGAAAAACCAGGATGTGCTTGAGGCATACCGCGCCGCATTGCGCCAATACAAGGATCAGCTTGCTCAGCTAGAACAGTTGCAGAACGAGATTGCGAGCACCAATGCCGAGCTGGACTTTAACCAGTTTCAATTTGATGAATTGCAACAAGCCCAATTGCAACTTGGGGAGCAGGAGCAGCTGGAGGAGGAAGTTAATCAGCTGGAAAATGCCGAGGAAATCAAACGAGGGCTGTTTGGCGCATCGCATCTGTTGGATGAGCAAGAGCTTTCCGTTAATCAAGCAATCAAGGAAGTGCTACAGCATCTGCAAACCGTGCAGCGTTATTTACCCTCCGTTGCGACTTTGACCGAACGCTTACAGAGCGCACAGATAGAGATTAAAGATATTGCACAGGAAGTGCAGATGTTAGGGCAGGAGGTGCATATGGATGAAAATCGTTTGGCCGTGGCCAACGAGCGCTTGAGTCTGCTGTACAACTTGCAGAAAAAACATCGTGTTGATACCGTTGCTGCATTATTGGATCTACAAAATGAATTGGAGCAAAAGATCTTTGCGGTAGCGAATAGGGAAGAAAAAGTGGCACAATTGCAAAAAGAGGTGGCGGATAGCCTGCTACTGCTGAAAGAAGAAGGTAGCCGTTTGCATGAATCACGTGTGTCGGTGCAAGGGGAGGTACAGGAATACGTACAGTCTTTGTTGTCTGAGGTCGGGATGGGAAATGCCCAACTGAGCGTCAGCCTGACCGAGCTTCCGGTAGAACGCTACAAGACTACGGGCGGAGATGAAGTGCAATTTTTGTTCTCGGCCAACAAGGGGCAGGCATTGCAAGCTATACATCGCGTAGCATCGGGCGGTGAGCTTTCTCGGGTCATGTTGGCGATAAAATCCTTGGTAGCCAGTCGTTCGGCATTGCCAACCATTATTTTTGATGAGATTGATACCGGTATATCGGGAGAGGTAGCCTTAAAGGTAGGTCAAATCATGGAACGTCTTTCCAGTAATATGCAGGTGCTAGCTATTAGTCACTTACCGCAGATCGCCTCCAAAGGATCTGCTCACTTCAAAGTATACAAGGTGGATGATACGGAGAAAACGCGCACGAATATTGTTCTGCTGGAACCGCAAGAACGCGTGCTAGAAGTGGCGCAGATGTTGAGCGGTGCA
The DNA here is from genome assembly GCF_033955345.1 of Sphingobacterium bambusae. Lineage (NCBI taxonomy): Bacteria > Pseudomonadati > Bacteroidota > Sphingobacteriia > Sphingobacteriales > Sphingobacteriaceae > Sphingobacterium > Sphingobacterium bambusae. The sequence goes on along the minus strand of NZ_CP138332.1, from coordinate 1,427,880 downwards.
AACCCGGGGGAATCAGCACTGAAGCATGCGCAGGAGCTTATCGAAGGATAAAAAAAGAGGCTTTAGTTCAAACTAAAGCCTCTTTTTTATTTTTTACTCAACAAAATCTGCTTCGGTAAGTGATATTTTAAAGAATGCCCGCTGTGGTACTGGCACATTGATGCCTTCTTCAAGAAGTGGATCTTGCGCAAATACAGTCAAAGACCCAGCGGTATATTCATAGTTATATGAGACCCCATCGATTGTTGCTGGTAACGTGTTGTAATTACTTTCATTATCAAAAGAAATAGCGACGTTAACTATACCTTGTTTCACATAGTAATCCGTTAGCTCCGGCACGCTTAGCGGGACAAATTTGCTAGTTGTCGAATTTTGGACATTTTGCCATTGATTCGCATCACGTGAGTAAACCATTGTAATACTCGGAACCACTGTATCATAATACTCTTTCGTACAGCTTGTGCCAACTGCTAGCGTAGCCGTACCTAATAAAAAGGCTAATAGAATTTTTTTCATGTGTATTGTGTTTAAGTTTTATTAAAAGTATCGTTCTCTTTTTTATAAAGACGTTAAAAAATGTTAATGGTTTAAAACAGTTATCAAAAAACACGCCATAAAAAAAGCTCCATCAGTCTTGATGGAGCTTTTCTGTATTAATTTGACTTCATTATTCTTTTTCCGAATCTTTTGTATCGTCAGGTTGTGTCACGTCTGATTCAATAGACTTGCTACTTTTTTCAGGATTGGTGGCACTAACTACAATCTCCTGCTTTTCTTCGTTGTAGTCGATATGTAGCTGAGAGCCATTTTTAACCTCGCCCTTCAAGATTTCTTCAGCAATAGGATCCTCCAAGTATTTCTGAATCGCACGTTTTAGCGGGCGTGCTCCAAAATTACTGTCATAACCTTTGTCAGCGATGAAATCCTTCGCTTTGTCGGTCAGTGAAATATGGTATCCCAGTCCTTCAATGCGTCCGAAAAGAGACTTCAGTTCGATATCGATAATTTTGAAGATGTTTTCTTTGCTCAACGAGTTGAACACGATAACATCATCGATACGATTTAAGAACTCAGGCGCAAATGCTCTTTTCAATGCTGTCTCAATAACACCACGAGAGTGCGAATCCGCTTGGTTGCTCTTTGCAGCAGTCGTAAAACCTACACCTTGACCAAACTCTTTCAGCTGTCTAGCGCCGATATTAGACGTCATGATGATAATGGTGTTTCTGAAATCCACTTTGCGTCCAAGACTATCCGTCAATTGTCCTTCATCCAATACCTGCAACAATAGGTTGAAGACATCAGGGTGAGCTTTCTCGATTTCATCCAAAAGCACGACAGCGTAAGGTTTACGACGTACTTTCTCCGTCAACTGTCCACCTTCCTCATATCCAACATAGCCTGGAGGCGCTCCCACTAAACGGGATACCGCGAATTTCTCCATGTATTCACTCATGTCGATTTGGATCAGTGCATCTTCCGAGTCAAACATAAAACGGGCAAGCTCTTTGGCCAGTTCTGTCTTTCCGACACCTGTAGGACCTAAGAAAACAAAAGAACCTATCGGTTTCTTTGGATCTTTCAATCCAGCACGTGTACGTTGAATGGCTTTCACCAACTTCTGTACGGCGTCATCTTGACCAATGATACGTCCTTTTACGGCATCACCCATATTCAACAACTTCTGGCTGTCAGACTGGCTCACACGTTGTACAGGAATACCAGTCATCATGGCGACTACCTCCGCTACATTGTCTTCAGAAACCGTATAACGTCTTGATTTAGTCTCTGCTTCCCAAGCAGCTTTCTCTTTTTCGAGCTGATCAAGTAACTTCTTCTCCGTATCACGTAGCTTCGCTGCTTCTTCGTATTTTTGGCTGCGAACAACCTTGTTTTTCTCCACCTTCACTTCTTCGATCTTCTCTTCAATATCAATGATCGATTGCGGTACGTGGATATTGTTCAGGTGAACGCGAGAGCCGGCCTCATCAAGAGCATCGATAGCCTTATCCGGTAGGAAGCGATCCGTGATATAACGAGTCGTCAAGGCTACACAGGCTTCAATGGCGTCATCGGTGTAGGTCACGTTGTGGTGATCCTCGTATTTATCCTTAATTCTATTCAGGATTTCTACCGTTTCATCATGCGAAGCGGGCTCTACCACCACTTTCTGAAAACGACGATCTAATGCACCGTCCTTCTCGATATACTGCCGATATTCATCTAGCGTTGTTGCACCAATACATTGAATCTCACCCCGTGCTAATGCCGGTTTGAACATATTAGATGCATCTAGCGAACCTGAAGCGCCACCGGCGCCCACAATGGTGTGAATTTCATCGATGAACAAAATGACGTCCGGAGATTTCTCCAACTCATTCATGACCGCTTTCATACGCTCTTCAAACTGGCCGCGGTATTTTGTGCCCGCAACGAGAGAAGCGAGGTCTAATGTTACCACACGCTTGTTAAAAAGCACGCGCGAAACTTTGCGCTGTACAATACGTAGTGCTAACCCTTCCGCAATGGCCGACTTACCCACACCGGGTTCACCGATCAATATCGGGTTATTCTTCTTACGACGCGACAGGATCTGTGATACGCGTTCAATCTCTTTCTCACGTCCCACAATAGGATCCAGTTTGCCCTCTTCTGCGGCTTTCGTTAAATCGCGTCCAAAGTTATCCAAGACCGGTGTCTTCGATTTGATGTCCGACACTTTCTTTGGAGCCGTGAACTGCTGGTCGTCGTCGGCAAAGTCATCATCCCCTGTAGGAGAGCTCGATGCTTCGTCCGTGATTGTTGTTTTGTTTTGTTCTACTTCGTTTTTGAATAAATCATACGTGATGCTATACTGCTGCAATACCTGCGAGGCGATGTTTTCTTCGTCGCGCAAGATCGCCAACAACAGATGCTCCGTGCCGATGATATCGCTCTTGAAAATCTTAGCTTCCAAGTAGGTAATTTTTAATACCTTCTCGGCCTGCTTCGTCAACGGCATATTGCCAATTGGCGCTCGTGACATGGATGAGCCTTTTACAGCATCCTCCACCGATTGTCTAATCGCTGTTGTATCGACGCCGATATTTTTCAAAATCTTTATAGCAACCCCATCGCCCTCACGAATCAACCCAAGCAAAAGATGCTCTGTGCCGATATAATCGTGGCGAAGCCGTAACGCTTCCTCTCGGCTGTAGGAGATGACATCCTTTACGCGTGGTGAAAATTTTGCTTCCATGTAATAAACCTTTCCTTTTATAAATGATAGGATGATATAAATGTAAAAAATAAATTATAAAACCTATGCCTGTTCTGTGATAGATTTTATCAACAATTACGCCACAGCCCGGAAACTATCAAAATGGCAGTCTTTTGGAACTAAAAATGACTATATTTGTACAAAAAGTAGCATTTTACATTGAATTATGTCTGACGAGAAGATTATTTTTTCCATGGCTGGTGTAAACAAGATTTACCCACCTCAAAAGCAAGTTCTTAAGAATATATACCTGTCCTTCTTCTATGGAGCGAAGATTGGCGTCATCGGTTTAAACGGCTCCGGTAAATCGTCCCTGTTGAAGATTATCGCTGGCCTCGATAAATCCTATCAGGGCGAGGTGGTGTTCTCTCCGGGCTACTCGGTGGGCTATTTGGCGCAGGAGCCGCAGCTCGATTTAGACAAAACGGTGCGCGAAATAGTGGAAGAAGGTGTGGCGGAAACTACGGCTATCTTGCAGGAATACGAGGAAATAAACGAGAAATTTGGCCTTCCCGAAGTGTATGAAAACGCGGATGAAATGGACAAGTTGCTAGCTAGACAAGGCGAGTTGCAGGATATTATAGATGCTACCAATGCTTGGGAATTGGATAGTAAATTGGAACGTGCCATGGATGCATTACGCTGCCCAGAGCCAGAAGCTAAAATTGCCAATTTGTCAGGTGGTGAGCGCCGCCGTGTAGCACTTTGTCGCTTATTGCTGCAGGAACCGGATGTGTTGTTGCTCGATGAGCCTACCAACCACTTGGATGCCGAATCTATTGACTGGCTGGAGCAGCATTTACAGCATTATAAAGGTACCGTTATTGCCGTGACCCACGACCGTTACTTCTTGGATAACGTAGCAGGATGGATCTTGGAGTTGGATCGCGGTGAAGGTATTCCTTGGAAAGGGAATTATTCTTCTTGGTTGGACCAAAAAGCAAAACGTTTGGCGCAAGAGGAAAAACAAGAAACCAAACGCCAAAAAACATTGGAGCGCGAATTGGAATGGGTACGCATGGCACCGAAAGCAAGACATGCTAAATCTAAAGCGCGTTTGCACAATTACGAAAAACTGGCTTCGGAAGAGACGAAAGAGCGTGAAGATAAACTAGAGCTTTTCATCCCGCCAGGGCCTCGATTGGGTAATGTGGTGATTGAAGCCAATGCTATCTCGAAGGCTTACGGTGACCGTATTCTCTTCGAAGAGTTGAGCTTCTCGCTCCCTCCGGCAGGTATCGTCGGGATTATCGGGCCAAACGGTGCTGGTAAAACAACCCTATTCCGGTTGATTACAGGGCAGGAACAGCCAGATACCGGTACATTTCGTGTAGGTGAAACCGTCGCGCTGGGTTATGTGGATCAAAACCACGATGATCTAGATCCCGAAAAATCTGTTTGGGAAAACATCACTGATGGGAATGATAACATCCTCTTGGGAAATCGCCCGGTAAATTCTAGGGCCTATGTTTCGAAATTCAATTTCAACGGAGGTGATCAGCAGAAGAAAGTGGGTATTCTTTCCGGAGGAGAGCGTAACCGGGTGCACTTGGCCATTACCTTAAAAAAATCGTCTAACGTGTTGCTTCTCGATGAGCCAACCAATGATATCGATGTGAATACCTTGCGTGCTTTGGAGGAAGGGCTAGAAAACTTCGGTGGATGTGCTGTTGTTATCTCCCACGATCGTTGGTTCCTAGATCGTATCTGCACGCATATTTTGGCATTTGAAGGTGATTCACAGGTGTACTTCTTCGAAGGAAACTACTCTGAATATGAGGAAAATAGAAAGAAACGCCTTGGTGACGCCACTCCAAAACGTATAAAATATAAAAAGTTGGTGAAATAAAGATGGTTGACTCCGCAAGACTCTTAGCTGCTATTATTGATAATGCGATTGATGGTATTATTACTATCGATAGCGCAGGGATGGTGGAATCTATAAACCCAGCCGCATCAGCACTGTTTGGCTACGAGCCATCCGAGGTTATTGGCAACAATATTTCTATGCTGATGCCAGAACCGGATCGTAGCAAGCACGATGGTTACATCGGTAACTACCAGCATACGGGCGTGAAGAAGGTCATTGGTATTGGTCGGGAGGTGATGGGACTGAAAAAGAATGGCACAACGTTTCCATTTCGCTTGGCGGTTAGTGAGGTGCTCTATAAGGATAAGAACATCTTTACAGGGTTTATCCATGACTTGACCAAAGAACGCGCTGCGGAGGACGAACTGCGTATGCACGCCATTCAATTGGAAGCAAAGGTAAGCGAGCGGACGAAAGACCTGATCAAATTGGTTTCCGAGCTGGAGAAGGCAAAGTCTGACGTGAGTTTGTCCTTGGAAAAGGAAAAAGAACTGAACCAAATGAAGTCGCGCTTTGTCTCGATGGCTTCGCACGAGTTTCGCACGCCGCTCAGTTCGGTGCAGCTGTCGGCATCGCTGATCGAGAAATATGTAGAACGTCCAGATTACCAAAATGTAATTAAACATACTCATCGAATTCGTGGCTCGGTGCAGTTGCTGAATAATATTTTGAACGACTTTCTGTCCTTGGAGAAATTGGAAGCGGGTAAAGTAGTTGCCAATAAGGCTGATATCAACTTGGTGCAGCTTGCCGAAGAGATCACCGAGGAGATGCAAATGATATGTAAGAAAAACCAGCATATCGTATATCAACATACGGGCGATGTCGGTTTTTTCTATTTAGATAGCCATTTGGTTAAAAGCAGTATCATCAATTTGGTGTCTAACGCGATCAAGTACTCAGGGGAGGATACGTTTATTGAGTTTTCAACGGAAATCAAAGATGATATATGTGTCATATGTATTCGTGATAATGGCATTGGTATTCCCCTTGAAGATCAGAAAAATCTTTTTGAGCCTTTCTTTCGTGCACAGAATATCGGTAATATCCCCGGAACAGGACTAGGGCTGAATATTGTGAAGCGCTACGTGGAACTTATGGGTGGCAAAATGGAATATCGATCTGCGGTAAACGAAGGGGCTGTATTTAAAATGACTTTCCAGCAATAGTACGACGATAATGGCAAAAAAAATATTGATAATTGAGGATAATTTTGAGATTCGCGAAGGAACGGCGGAGGTACTTTCGCTAACCGGAGACTATGAAATTATAACCGCGCCCGATGGAAAAGTAGGCGTGGATCTCGCCCTAAAAAATAAACCAGATCTTATTCTCTGTGATATCATGATGCCGGAGCTGGATGGCTATGGCGTGCTCTACATGCTTAGTAAAAATGAAATAACAGCAGACATTCCTTTTATTTTTCTGACGGCAAAATCAGAGCGTGCCGATCTACGCAAAGCGATGGAAATGGGCGCAGACGATTACCTGACCAAACCATTCGACGATATTGAGCTGTTGAATGCGATAGAAAGCCGCTTTCGCAAGCGCGAAAAATTGGCGGGACATAACAATGGCCGAGCACATCTTCATCTCAGTGAGGATGAACAGAATTATTTGTTGCAGGACTTAGTGAAAGATGCGCGAATAAAAGTATTCAAGAAGAAACAATCTATATACGAAGCGGGCGATTCTCCAATTTTCGTCTATTTTCTCCTGAAAGGTAAAGTGCGAAGCTTCCTTTTCTATCAAGATGGAAGAGAGCTTTCGACAGACATACATATCCACGATACATTTTTTGGCTATGAAACGGTGCTGCTTAATGAAAAGTATAGCGATAATGCGGCGACGTTGGAAGACTCAGAGATCGCGCTGATCCCGAAGGAACGGTTTTTTGAGCTGCTTTACAACAAGCCACTGATTGCGGGTAAATTTATCAAGCTCCTATCGGGTAATATACGCGAGAAGGAAGAGCAGATGCTGGGCTTCGCCTATGACACCGTGCGCAAGCGCGTGGCCAATGCTTTGGTTAACGTAGCCGAAAAGACAGCTTCTTCTGCAGAGCAGGATGAGGTGCTGATTCGTATCTCGCGCGACGACCTTGCCGCACTGGCGGGAACAGCAAATGAAACGATCAGCCGTATGTTGGCCGACTTTAAAGACGAACACCTCATCACCAAGGAAGGTAATGCAATCCGGGTGTTCTCCATAGCCAAGTTAAAAGGCGTTAAATTTTAGTTATATCCGACGCTGCATTAGCTGTTGTCGATGATTGATATCGTGTCTTCCGACGGTGAAATTTTCCCGTCAGAAGACGCGATTTTTTTATGTTTTAGGTTTACATATAATTCGTTAGGCTTTATGGCCTGTCCACTTTTACCTGTTTCCAATAAGCCCTTCATCATACCACAAGAACGCCGTTAAGTGACCTTGCTGTTCTGTGACCACTATCATTTTCTTACTTGATGCAACACATCTCGCTCAACGGAGGACGGAGGTAATTTTGTGGATATAATTTACAGAAAAGAACTTCATGAAAGCTGTTGCCTACAATATAAAGAATTTTGAAAAAGAACTGCTTGCCCGAGCTAACGGGAAAGTGCATGATTTGACATTGATTTCCAATGCTTTAAATTTTAATACGTTACATTACGCATTGGGGAAAGAGGTGGTTATTGTCTCCGAAGATGATCGCCTCGATGCGGCTATTTTGGACAAAATGAAGGCAGTTGGCGTACAGAAAATTGTTACCCGATCGGTGGCTACCGATCATATCGATCTGTTTCGCGCGGCCGATTTAAATATTCAAGTTGCCAATACGCCCTATGAAGACGGTAGCCCAAAAGGGATTGCCGAACAGACAATCCGTAACCTGAATCTTTGGGACAAAGGACGCTGTGTGGGCGCTGCATGTTGCTGCATGAAGGATTGTAATGTTGTACCTATAGATCACAAGGATGAAGAACGTAATGCATGAACTGACCGAAAAATATAATGTGGCGGCGCCCCGCTATACAAGTTATCCCACGGTCCCATTTTGGGATCAGGAAGCATTCCATGTAGATGGTTGGCTGCAGCATTTGCAAGATACTTTCAACAGGTCTAAGGATGTCGGTATAAGCCTATATATACATCTTCCATTTTGTGAAAGTTTGTGCACGTATTGCGGATGTAACACGCGGATCACCAAAAATCATGCGGTAGAGATGCCTTACATAGCACATCTATTGAAAGAGTGGAGTATGTATAAGGCTTTGTTGGGAAATGAAATTCGGGTGAGCGAGATTCATTTTGGTGGAGGCACGCCGACTTTTTTTGAAGCCCGTAACCTCCGCTTTTTGGTCGATGAATTACTAAAGGATGTGTTTGTCACTGATCAAGCGGTGTTTTCCTTCGAGGCTCATCCGGCAAATACCTCCGACGAACATTTGCAAACCCTGTTTGATCTAGGCTTTACGCGGTTGAGCTTGGGTATACAGGATTTTGATCCGCATGTGCAATTTCTGATCAATAGGCATCAAAGCGTGGCCGACGTGGAGCGCGTTGTCAGTGCGGCACGAAAGATCGGTTATCGCTCGATTAATTTTGATCTGATCTATGGATTGCCTTTGCAAACGCAAGAAAAGATCGCAGCAACGATAGGGCAATCCCTGCTGCTAAATCCCGATCGTATTTCTTTTTACAGCTATGCGCACGTGCCTTGGTTAAAGCCCGGTCAACGGCGCTTTACAGAGTTTGATCTGCCCGTGGGGCAGGAAAAATTGGCCTTGTATACTCTGGGAAAACAGTTGATCGAGCGGGACGGCTATCGCGATGTGGGCATGGATCATTTCGCACGGGAAGAAGATGAGTTGTTTAAGGCCGCAGAAGATGGTCGCCTTCATAGAAATTTTATGGGCTATGCCGATCGATATACGCCGTTGCTGCTAGGTTTGGGTGTTTCGTCTATCAGCGACGCCTGGACTTGCTTTGCCCAAAATGTAAAGACGGTCGAGGAATATTACCGATTGCTGGATGACGGGCAGCTGCCCATCATGAAGGGACATCTTTTGAACGAAGAAGATGGCTGTATTCGTCAATATGTATTGGATATGATGTGTCGGTCGTCCGTTCGTTTGGAGCCGGATAGTCTGTTGACAGCAGCGATATTGGAACGTCTGCAGCCTTTGCAGGAAGATGGATTGGTAAATGTGTTGGGAATGCATGTGCAAGCTACGGCAGTAGGGAAGTCCTTCCTGCGAAATATCTGTATGGCATTCGACCAACGGTTGCACCGCGCAGCGGCCTCTAAGAATGTATTCAGTCAGGCGATATAGGGCTGAAACAAAGCTTAACTTCTTAATAACAATTTAAGTGTACCATAAAAGTGATTCAAGATGAGTGCTTATAAACTGCTGGAAAAAAACACCATATGTTACCATTGTGGCGATGCTATTGTGGAAGAAACTTCCCCTTATCAATTGGATAACCACAGTTTTTGTTGCTTAGGTTGCCAAACCGTTTATCAAGTGCTCGTGCAGAGCGATATGCAGAGTTACTATCGGTATAATACCCATCCGGGTAAATCGCAAAAGGATGCTAAAGTGGATTTATCCTACTTGGACGAGCCTAACATTGTACAGAAATTAGTGGACTATCAGGATGAGGATCGCAGTATTATCACGCTGTACATTCCTGCTGTGCATTGCAGTTCTTGTATTTGGCTTTTGGAACATCTCTATAAGTTGAACGATGCGGTGCTCGCCTCGCAGGTTGATTTTATGAAGAAACAGGCGAGTATCACCTTTAAGTCGAGGCAGTTGTCGCTGCGGGGCTTGGTAGAGTTGCTGACACAAATTGGCTATGAACCTAAGATTACTCTACAGGATGTTGTGAAACAAGGGAAAACGATTAACAACAACCAGTTGGTTGCCAAGATTGCCGTTGCAGGTTTCTGCTTCGGAAACTCCATGATGTTAAGTTTTCCAGAGTATTTCGGCATGGATGCTTTCGAGAAAAACTATGCGAATTTCTTCGGTTACATGAATTTAGGCTTTACCGTACCTACCTTATTGTATAGTGCTTCCGATTATTTCCGGTCCGCTTGGCAAAGCGTCAAGCAGCGTCAACTGAATTTGGATGTGCCTTTGGCATTGGGGATTTTCGTTATTTTCTTACGAACGGCCGTAGAGGTTTTGTCCCAAACAGGACCCGGTTTTGCGGATACGCTCTGTAGTTTAGTGTTCTTCATCCTGATCGGTAAGTGGGTACAAGAACGTACCTATCACCACATCTCTTTTGAACGTGATTATCGTTCTTATTTTCCGGTTGCGGTGACGGTGGTAGGGGATGGAGCTGATCAGCCTGTGCAAATAGCCGACCTGCAGGTTGGCGACAGGATACGGGTGCGCAATAACGAGATTGTGCCCGCAGATGCAATCCTACTGAAAGGCCGTGCTTCCATCGACTTTAGCTTCGTAACCGGCGAATCCAAGGTGATGTCCAAATCGCTGGGGGAGATTGTGTATGCTGGCGGTCGCCAAGTGGGCGAGGCCATAGAGCTAGAGGTGGTAAAGCCGGTTTCGCAGAGCTACCTCACCAAATTATGGAACAACGAAAGCTTTAAGCAGTATGAGAAGAAATTCGATACATTCATAGGCTTTATCAGTAAGTATTTTACGATAGGGTTGGTTACTATAGCACTGGCTGCAGCAACAGTGTGGCTAGTTGGAGGAGACCCTGCGCGCGCCTGGGGAGCATTCACGGCGGTACTAATCATTGCTTGTCCCTGTGCGTTAGCGTTGAGTTCGCCCTTTACGCTATCGGCGGCGCTCTCTATTTTGGATAGGAATAAAATGTATGTCAAAAATACCGCGGCTGTGGAGCAGATGGCTGCTATAGATTGCATAGTATTTGATAAAACAGGAACTATTTCTTCGCCGAAGTCATCGACCATGCTTTTTGAAGGTAGCTTGAGTGCGTACGATCGTAAATTGATTCATGCTGTTTGTCGACATTCTAGTCATCCGCTAAGTCGAGAGATCGTTAAGTGGTTGTCGGAAGATGCATCGCTGGAACTGACCGCATTTGATGAACAGGTTGGGAAGGGTATTGTGGCGGAACTTGATGGGCATAAATTGAAGGTTGGTTCAGGCAATTTTGTTGTCGGCTCCATTGCTAACCAAGATGGAACCGCCGTGTACATATCTGTAGATGGAGACCTCCGTGGTTTTTTCAGCCTAGAGCAATCTTGGCGGGAAGGCTTATCTTCGGTTGTGCATGCGTTCGAGGAAGGCTATGCGCTGCACCTGTTATCGGGTGATAATGAGCGTAGGGCCGATGCACTTCGCGTAATTTTTCCGCAACCATCGCAGTTGTTGTTCAATCAAAGTCCTGCCGATAAGCTTTATCGGGTCGAAACTTGGCAGGATCAAGGCTTGCAGGTGTGTATGCTCGGGGATGGCCTCAATGATGCAGGAGCATTGAAGAAGGCTGATCTAGGTATCGCTGTTTCAGACGATATCAATAACTTTTCGCCGGGATGTGATGCCATATTGGATGGGGTATCATTCGATAAATTGCCGCGTTTTTTTGCCTTTGCGAAAGATGCGGTGAAAGTGATTCATATGAGTTTCGCCATTTCACTGGCTTACAACATCATTGGTTTGAGCTTTGCTGTGCAAGGAACGATGTCGCCCTTGTTTGCAGCCATATTAATGCCGATAAGTACGGTGACGGTGATCTCGTTTACCAGTTTGGCGACCCGTTGGTTCGCAAGAAGAAACCGATTGGTTTGATAGCTATTTAAAGTAATGATGGGGAAATAAAGATGCGTGTACTATGAATATTATATTTTTTTTGATTGGCTGTAGTATCTTGATAGCCTTGGTTTTTCTTGGTGCTTTTTTCTGGGCAACCCGAACGGGGCAACATGAGGATACCTATACACCTTCTGTTCGTATTTTGTTTGAAGATGAAATTTCGCACGAAAAGGTTGGTGAGGAAACGCGTAAGGCTTAGGCGTCGCGGGAGTGTTTGATCAGATCGACAGAAAAATAAAATGCTTTATTCACATAAAGCACCTCTTTTTCTTCGTCTTTTGAGGACTAGCCTCGTTTGTTGTTTTTAGACCTGATGTCTGTTTTTTCGGAGCTTTGCTCAACGAATCCCCAGTTTGTCATGTAATACATGTAAGGGTTTTTCTCTAGTTTGGTCATTTTCATCTTTTCTTTTTTTATCATATAATACCTTTCTTTGGTGTATGATGTTAATATAACAAAAAATGTTCCAAAATACAAATGTTATTTTTATGAAGATGGTGAAGCTTCATTGAACCGAGTATAAGCTCGTGTTGATACGCTTCTGTAGGGTTATATTAATCTAAGATATGCATTACGCTAAAAATATTGCGCAGTATTCCAGCATCTTGTGTGCTGTCTGAAAGAAATAAGCTGGAATAGTTTGGAAGATATATGCCAAAGTTTCTATCTTTGCACCACTCCGCAAGGGAGGGACGATTGAAAAGCGAAAAACAGAAGATGGAAAAAGCCTTTAACGAAGGGCGTTTCCACGGTTAAAAAGCCCGAAAGGGCATCAAAAAAAAAGTTCAACTTTATTTTGCGAATCCAAAAAAGTCTTCTACCTTTGCAGTCCCAACGAGAAGGAGGGAAACAAACAAGATAGTTCGGGCAGTGATGCCACGATATATAAAAAGCCAAAGCGCGACGCGGCGGCGAGAAAAGTTCTTTAAGAAAGATGATCATGTAGCGTAACGAGTAGTCGGAAGATGAAAGTTATACAATAACAAAAAATCAACCTGTCAATTACGGATCGTAAGATACAACAAAAACGATTCCGGTTATTTATTAGTAAATAGCCTGGTATCGAACAATTCATTATTACAATGGAGAGTTTGATCCTGGCTCAGGATGAACGCTAGCGGCAGGCCTAATACATGCAAGTCGGACGGGATCTATCGGAGAGCTTGCTCGAAGATAGTGAGAGTGGCGCACGGGTGCGTAACGCGTGAGCAACCTACCCATATCAGGGGGATAGCCCGGAGAAATCCGGATTAAGACCGCATAACACTGTGATTTGGCATCATGTTACAGTTAAATATTTATAGGATATGGATGGGCTCGCGTGACATTAGCTAGTTGGTGAGGTAACGGCTCACCAAGGCGACGATGTCTAGGGGCTCTGAGAGGAGAATCCCCCACACTGGTACTGAGACACGGACCAGACTCCTACGGGAGGCAGCAGTAAGGAATATTGGTCAATGGGCGGAAGCCTGAACCAGCCATGCCGCGTGCAGGACGACTGCCCTATGGGTTGTAAACTGCTTTTGTCGAGGAATAAACCTATCTACGTGTAGATAGCTGAACGTACTCGAAGAATAAGGATCGGCTAACTCCGTGCCAGCAGCCGCGGTAATACGGAGGATCCGAGCGTTATCCGGATTTATTGGGTTTAAAGGGTGCGTAGGCGGTTTTTTAAGTCAGGAGTGAAAGACGGCAGCTCAACTGTCGCAGTGCTCTTGATACTGAAGAACTTGAATGCCGTTGAAGATGGCGGAATGAGACAAGTAGCGGTGAAATGCATAGATATGTCTCAGAACTCCGATTGCGAAGGCAGCTATCTAAGCGGTGATTGACGCTGATGCACGAAAGCGTGGGGATCGAACAGGATTAGATACCCTGGTAGTCCACGCCCTAAACGATGATGACTCGATGTTAGCGATATACCGTTAGCGTCCAAGCGAAAGCGTTAAGTCATCCACCTGGGGAGTACGCCCGCAAGGGTGAAACTCAAAGGAATTGACGGGGGCCCGCACAAGCGGAGGAGCATGTGGTTTAATTCGATGATACGCGAGGAACCTTACCCGGGCTTGAAAGTTACTGAATGATCTAGAGATAGATCAGTCCTTCGGGACAGGAAACTAGGTGCTGCATGGCTGTCGTCAGCTCGTGCCGTGAGGTGTTGGGTTAAGTCCCGCAACGAGCGCAACCCCTATGTTTAGTTGCCAGCATTTAAGGTGGGGACTCTAAACAGACTGCCCGTGCAAACGGTGAGGAAGGCGGGGACGACGTCAAGTCATCATGGCCCTTACGTCCGGGGCTACACACGTGCTACAATGGATGGTACAACGGGCAGCTACACAGCAATGTGATGCCAATCTCTAAAAGCCATTCACAGTTCGGATCGGGGTCTGCAACTCGACCCCGTGAAGTTGGATTCGCTAGTAATCGCGTATCAGCAATGACGCGGTGAATACGTTCCCGGGCCTTGTACACACCGCCCGTCAAGCCATGAAAGTTGGGGGTGCCTAAAGCATGTAACCGCAAGGAGCGTGTTAGGGCAAAACCGATAATTGGGGCTAAGTCGTAACAAGGTAGCCGTACCGGAAGGTGCGGCTGGAATACCTCCTTTCTAGAGTGTCCTAATTGACACTCGTTGCGCCACATCATGATCGTTAAAAAGTATTTAGTAGATAGTATGTAGTATATAGACCCTGTCTAAGTACTAATATCTACCTACTAACATCTAAGAAAAGAAGAAAGTGCCCACCCCGAGAGGACGTGGATACCGAGAGAAGATGAGAAAGATAAGCTAGTCCCGTAGCTCAGTTGGTTAGAGCACTACACTGATAATGTAGGGGTCAGCAGTTCAAATCTGCTCGGGACTACGGAAAGTAATGCGTATAGCGTATTGCGTACCGCGAATTTTTATGGCGACATTGAAATCGCACTACGCACTACCCATTACCCACTACAAAAAAGGGGAATTAGCTCAGCTGGCTAGAGCACCTGCCTTGCACGCAGGGGGTCAACGGTTCGAATCCGTTATTCTCCACATTTCAAAGTAAAAAGTCAAAATTTAAAAGTCAAAAGCTGTACAGTTTTTTTAATTTTTACTTTTTAATTTTTACTTCGAATCCGTTCTTTGACATATTGAAAGAAAGAAAACACAAGAGAAGACAACAATGGTTTGAAAGTCAAGCACGAGTTGTTTGATTTGTAGAACAAAGGCAGCCATATACCTAGCAAAAGGGGTATATGAGCGAAGAAAGTAACAAAGGGCACACGGGGGATGTCTAGGCTCTCAGAGGCGATGAAGGACGTGATAAGCTGCGATAAGCCACGGGGATCAGCAAATGTGACTTGATCCGTGGATTTCCGAATGGGGCAACCTAACATACTGAAGGTATGTTGTATAATACGCGAACGCGCCGAACTGAAACATCTAAGTAAGCGTAGGAGGAGAAAATAATAATGATTTCCCAAGTAGTGGCGAGCGAACGGGAAAGAGCCCAAACCGCTATTGTTACGGCAATAGCGGGGTTGTAGGACCACGAGATGTGATTCGTCGAGCGAAGTGGAACCGGATGGGAAGCCGGGCAATATGGGTGATAGCCCCGTACACGTAAGCGGAACGACGCTAGTGGTATCCTGAGTACCGCGGGACCGGAGAAATCCTGTGGGAATCGGCCAGCACCATCTGGCAAGGCTAAATACTCCTGAGAGACCGATAGTGGACCAGTACCGTGAGGGAAAGATGAAAAGAACCCCGAACAGGGGAGTGAAAAGAACCTGAAACCGTGTGCTTACAAGCGGTCGGAGCAGATTTATTCTGTGACGGCGTGCCTTTTGCATAATGAGCCTACGAGTTACTCTTATCTGGCAAGGTTAAGTCCTTCAGGGACGCAGCCGAAGCGAAAGCGAGTCTGAACAGGGCGCATAGTCAGGTGAGGTAGACGCGAAACCTTGTGATCTACCCTTGGGCAGGTTGAAGTTGCGGTAACACGTAATGGAGGACCGAACCGATAAACGTTGAAAAGTTTCCGGATGACCTGAGGGTAGGGGTGAAAGGCCAATCAAACTGGGAAATAGCTCGTACTCCCCGAAATGTTTTTAGGAACAGCGTCGGCATAGAGTCTAGTAGAGGTAGAGCTACCGATTGGGTGCGGGGGAGTCAAATCCTACCAAATCCAGACGAACTCCGAATGCTACATAGATATGGCCGGCAGTGAGGCTTTGGGTGCTAAGGTCCAAGGCCGAGAGGGAAAGAACCCAGACCATCAGCTAAGGTCCCCAAATATACGCTAAGTTGAACTAACGAGGTCCGGTTGCCCAGACAGCTAGGATGTTGGCTTGGAAGCAGCCATTCATTTAAAGAGTGCGTAACAGCTCACTAGTCGAGCGGCCGGGCGTGGATAATAAACGGGCATCAAGTGTATTACCGAAGCTATGGATTTGTAGCACAAGCTACATCTGGTAGGGGAGCATTCTATGAGGGGTGAATCCGTCAGGTGACTGATGGTGGACTTTATAGAAAAGCAAATGTAGGCATAAGTAACGATAAGGCGGGTGAGAAACCCGCCCACCGAAAGACTAAGGTTTCCTGATCAACGCTAATCGGATCAGGGTTAGTCGGGGCCTAAGGCGCATCCGAAGGGAGCAAGCCGATGGACAACGGGTTAATATTCCCGTACTTTTTATAACTGCGATGTGGTGACGGAGTAGTGACACTGCCGCGAACTGACGGAATAGTTCGTTAAAGTGCGTAGGTATACAGACTGTAGGCAAATCCGCAGACTGTGCTGAAACATGATAGTACCGCAAACCTTCGGGGGCGTGGATAGTGCAGGTAATCAGACTTCCAAGAAAACCCGCTAAGCTTCAGGTTATAAAAACCCGTACCGTAAACCGACACAGGTGGTCGAGGAGAGAATCCTAAGGTGCTCGAGTGAATCATGGCTAAGGAACTCGGCAAAATGGCCCTGTAACTTCGGGAGAAGGGGCGCTGTCTCGCAAGAGCAGCCGCAGTGAAAAGGCCCAGGCGACTGTTTAGCAAAAACATATGGCTTTGCGAAATCGAAAGATGAAGTATAAGGCCTGACACCTGCCCGGTGCTGGAAGGTTAAGAGGGGATGTCATCGCAAGAGAAGCATTGAATCGAAGCCCCAGTAAACGGCGGCCGTAACTATAACGGTCCTAAGGTAGCGAAATTCCTTGTCGGGTAAGTTCCGACCTGCACGAATGGTGTAACGATCTGGGCGCTGTCTCAGCCATGAGCTCGGTGAAATTGTGGTATCGGTGAAGACGCCGGTTACCCGCAACGGGACGGAAAGACCCCATGCACCTTCACTATAGCTTAACATTGAAATTGGGTACAGGATGTGTAGGATAGGCGGGAGATGTTGAAGCGGGTTCGCTAGGATCCGTGGAATCAACCTTGAAATACCGCCCTTTCTGTATTCGGTTTCTAACTCGATCATGTCGAGGACATTGTTTGGTGGGTAGTTTGACTGGGGTGGTCGCCTCCAAAAAGGTAACGGAGGCTTTCAAAGGTAAGCTCAGTACGCTTGGTAACCGTACGTGGAGTGCAATGGCATAAGCTTGCTTGACTGTGAGACCAACAAGTCGACCAGGGTCGAAAGACGGACATAGTGATCCGGTGGTTCTGTATGGAAGGGCCATCGCTCAAAGGATAAAAGGTACGCTGGGGATAACAGGCTGATCTCCCCCAAGAGCTCATATCGACGGGGAGGTTTGGCACCTCGATGTCGGCTCGTCACATCCTGGGGCTGGAGAAGGTCCCAAGGGTTGGGCTGTTCGCCCATTAAAGTGGCACGCGAGCTGGGTTCAGAACGTCGCGAGACAGTTCGGTCCCTATCTGTTGTGGGCGCTGGAAGTTTGAGTGGATCTGACCTTAGTACGAGAGGACCGGGTTGGACGGACCGCTGGTGAACCTGTTATGCCGCCAGGTGTACGGCAGGGTAGCTACGTCCGGAATAGATAAGCGCTGAAAGCATCTAAGTGCGAAACTAGCCACGAGATGAGACTTCCTAATAGGGTCGTTGTAGATGACAACGTTGATAGGCCATAGGTGTAAAGGTTGAGAGACCAAAGCCGAGTGGTACTAATAGCCCGAAGCTTTCCACGCCGGTAGAACGTTGTTGTCTTCCTTCTTTTTCTTTCTTTCAATGCATGTCATTATGCAATTAAAAATTAAAAGATAAAAATTAAAAAATGCTGTAAGGTTTTTTACTTTTGAATTTTGACTTTTTACTTTGCAAAGATATTCAGGTGCCTATATCGGCGGTGTCTACCTCTTCCCATTCCGAACAGAGAAGTCAAGCCCGCCAGAGCCGATGGTATTGCCGTAACAGGTGGGAGAGTAGGTCGGCGCCTAATTTTAAACGAGGCCCCTTCAGGAAACTGGAGGGGCCTTTTGTTATTTACCCACCTCAAAATACGCACTATCAGCGACCCTCTACGCACTATTTTTCTTTAACAAAAACGACCTTGAAGTAGCCTGTAGTTCACTTTTTTGGCATTCTCCAAGCTGCGAATGCTACGTAGCATTCGTTTATCGGCAAGAGGATACTTTTCTTTGATGGGCTTCAGAAACTTGTCTTCACCTGTTTTTTTTCTGTTGTCGGATGTTCGGTTCTCTTCCGCGCCTGTTTTTTCCGTATCGGAGAACGATAGAATCTACTTGCGTGGCATCAGGTTTTGTTTGACGGATGTCTTTATTGCACCTTCATAGGCTTCAGTTATTCATTTGTGCATCAAATAGACAACGACCGGCTTCACGATCGGGAGAATGGACGGCTGCGCGCCGTTGGCAAACTTCAGCATCGCTTAGGAATGTTACAAAATGTTTGTGACAACCTTTTGTTTAGGGAGGATAGGTGTTTTTGTAGTTAATTGCATTGTCGGCTAACGAATGCTACGTAGCATTCGTTGGTTGATTTGTGGCGGGTCGACGTTGATGTTCAACCACTGTTCGTTGATTTCCGGGGCGGCAACATTGATATCCTACAAAGCTATACTGATTTCCCAGAATGCAACACTGATGTTTGCTAACGAGACATTGATGTCTGTTGACCACGTATTGATGGATGAGAATGTGATTTTGATATCCATGCTTGGATTGTTGAGATTGGGTTTAGCATTGTAAACAGGCACTTTCTACGGGAGGAAGCGGTCGCGTCAAATGAAAAAGGGGCTATACAACATCAGCTGCTTATGGATAATAATAGTTATCTTTGTGGCGATGAGTACATTATTAGACAGCGGCGTCAAACCATATAATCACTATGGCGCTTATTTAAAGGAAAAGTATAAGGGGCAGCGTGTATTTAAAGTTATCGTGGATGGGAACTTTACTTGTCCGAATAGAGATGGAAGTAAAGGCTATGGTGGTTGCACGTACTGTAATGTAGATTCGTTTACGCCAGATACTGCACGTAAGATACCATCGATCCGCGAGCAGGTGGAGAGTGGCATTGAAAGAGCCCGAAGATCGTATGCGGCGGAGAAATTTATTATTTATTTTCAGCCCAACACCAATACTTATGCACCAACGCATTTACTTAAAATGATGTATGATGAGGCATTGAGTATAGATCCTGAAAACACATTAGGACTTTCGGTAGGTACTCGGCCGGATTGCTTAGATTTTGAAAAAATAGCCCTGTTGGAATCGTATACTGATCGTTTAGATGTCGATCTAGAAATGGGCATGGAGTCTATTCATAACGATACCTTGGAGCGCATAAACAGGGGCTGTTCGCATGACGAATTTCTTTCTGCGATGCGCATGTTGGAGAATACAAAGTTGGAACTTTGTGTGCATACTATTTTTGGCTTCCCTTGGGAAACAGAAGAAATGATGTTAGCCTATGCAGAAGAGATCAATAGACAAAAACACATTAAGTTTGTCAAGCTGCACCATCTGCATATCGTAGAAGGCTCTATAATGGGCGTGAAATATAAACGTGAACCCTTTAAACTGTTTACCATAGATGAGTATACCGACTTTCTAGCGAAGTTTATACCGCTTCTACGACCTGATATTATCATTCAACGCATCTTCGGTATCGCCGACAGGGAACTACTGATTGCGCCAAACTGGGGATATCCGAAGTCGAAGATTCAGACCCATATCGATAAAGGACTAGAGAGCCGTGGTGTAAAACAAGGCAGTCTCTATTTCGGATAACAAGATAAAGGGGATGCACCATGTTGGATGCATCCCCTTTTTTGTATCATTTCTATACTATTGTTCTCCTGCTAAGATATCACGTAAATTTGCAGGGGAGTAATTAATCGATTTCAATGTTTTGTTGTCTCCCTCCCGAAACACCAAAAATAGGCCATCCACCTCTTTGTAATACGATTGTACGCCCTTCGTCAAGTAGTGTGCCTGCGTGGCTTGCGCTTCTTGTTCTGATTGGCAGGCTTTGCTCATGTTAGAGCGCTGTACCTCTTCGAATAAGCTATTGAATTTATCTTTTAAGCCAAATTCCAAAACCGCTCCAGATAGGACATATTGGATATCGCACAGCGCGTCGGCAATTTCTACTATATCCTTATTTTCTATTGCTTCCTGCAATTCTTTCAATTCTTCTGCTATTAACGCTACACGAAGATCGCAACGCGATTGCGATGGAATAGTTGGTTCCTCAAGTATAGGATGTTGAAATGTCTTGTGAAATTCAGCTACGGACGTTAATGTTTTCGGATCTGTCATTGTTCTTTGTTTTGTGCTAAAATACGAAATTAAAGCCAAGAAAAAAGGCACTCGTAAGTGCCTCTTCTATTACTTTATTAAATGTTTTAACTGGATAAGTTCCCGTTCTTCTAGGTATCTCCAGCGTCCGCGTGTTAAATCTTTTTTGGTAAGGTTGGCATAAACTACACGATCCAGTTTAACCACTTCGTATCCTAAGGATTCGAAGATACGTCTTACGATGCGATTTTTTCCGGAGTGAATTTGTATACCAATTTCTCTTTTGCTCGCGCCCATTACATAACTTAAATCGTCTGGCTTGATTAAGCCATCTTCCAGCTGAATACCAAATTGGATCTTGTTGAAGTCGCCTTGCGTAAGGTTCTTGTTCAGTTCCACATTGTATATTTTGCTGATGTTATTGCGTGGATGAGAAAGCTTCTCGGCAAGGTTACCATCATTTGTCAACAACAATAATCCTGTTGTGTTTCGGTCAAGGCGTCCGACAGGGTAGATTCTTTCCTTTGTCGCTTTGGAAACCAGATGCATCACTGTACGACGTTCTTGTGGATCATCGGTGGTAGTGATATAGTCCTTTGGTTTGTTCAACAGAACATAGACCATCTTTTCGCGTTTCAAACGCTCGTTGTTATATCGTATTTCGTCGGTAGCAGGATCTACCTTGGTACCTAATTCTGTGACGACTACGCCATTAACCGATACTACACCAGATTCAATAAGTTCGTCTGCTTTACGGCGAGAACATATTCCTGCATTAGAAATATAACGATTCAGACGTATCAATCCGTCATCTTTAGGCTCTGCAGTTGCAATTTTTTTCCTAGGGTGGAAAGTTTTTACACCGCTCTCATTTTCGTCAAACCGGTTTTTGTAAGGGCGATCTGATTTATCAAAACGTTTGCTTGCATCGTAAGGTTTGCGATCGCGATCATCTCTGCCCGCAGAACGGCCTGCGCTGCTCCGTTGATCGGAGTCGCGTCTGTCATTTTTCTCGAATTTATTATATGGACGATCATTATCTCTACGCTCAGCCTTGTCAAACTTGTTGAAAGAGCGATTGCCATCCCGTTTGTCATTTCTGTCAAATTTGTTGAAGCTGCGATCGCCATCTTTACGGTCGCCTTTATCAAATTTGTTAAAAGGGCGGTCACTGTCCTTTCTTTCACGCTTGTCGAATTTGTTGAAGGGACGATCGTTATCTCTTCTTTCTCCTTTTTCGAACTTGTTGTACGGACGATCGGTATCGTTCTTTTCACGCTTGTCAAATTTACCAAATGGCTTGTCGGACGGCTTTCTAGCTGAACGGTCAGCACTAGATTTACCGAAGCTACTTTTTGACGATGATTGTTGCGAACGACCACTCTTGGACCCGAAGCTTTCGGAGCTGCTTCTACCTTTTCTGGAGTTGTCATCGCGACTGTTCCTGTTGTTACTGAATGGCATATTTTTTTGGAATTAGGTTACAAAGTTAACATTTTTATTGGAATACTGAAAAAAAAATGTGGACGAGGTATTCGTTGTTTACACATATGCTAGCTTGGTTTTTCCTGGTTGGGCGTAAGCTCCATCCACACCACGGTTTGGATCATAGGGAAATGCTTCGTATATTTGTCGGCTGAAAAATGAACCAAGCTATTTTTGATCGATTTGGGGTTTCTAAATGAGGAAATCTGTCATCGTGGATAGGTAGCAGTAAGGGATTGAATGATTAAAAAAAAGGTACTATGCTCTTCTATAGTTTTATCAGTCATGTTGCTGTCGAAACTATATACAAACGCAAACGCTTCTTCTAAGAAAGACCCGATTCGAAAGGCTGTTCTAGAACAAGTAGAGAAAAAGAAAAAGGCGATCGCGATGTCGCCGGAAAAACAGAAAGAGGCTTACTACAGCTCTATTCGGTTTGCCAACAAGCGTCTTCCGCTACATAAACAAACGGTGGAGACCAAATTTGAAAGGTATCTAGCAACCTTTTCCTATCGCAAGCAACAATCTTATGCCTTGCATACCAAAGCGGCAAAGCATCTTCCAAAGATTGCATCCATTTTAAAATCTTACGGTATCCCCGAAGATTTCAAGTACATCCCACTTATTGAAAGTGATATGAATCCGCAGATAACCTCGCATCGGGGTGCTGGAGGCTATTGGCAATTTATGCCTTCTACGGCTCGACTCTATGGATTGAAAGTGAGCGGAGGACTCGACGAGCGTAAGGATCTCGTGAAATCGACACACGCCGCGGCACGTTATTTAAAAAGCCTATATGGCGAGTTTAACGATTGGACTTTGGTGGCAGCAGCCTACAACGTGGGTGGCGGTAGCCTGAAAGCCGCAATTCGTCGGCAGGGTACCAGCGACTACTACAAATTGCGGTTAAACCAAGAAACGGGCTCGTATGTCTACAAATTGGCTTCCATGAAACAGGTTATTGAAAATCCTAATAAACATGGGTATAAGCGTTATGCCAAACTGGATGATAAATACCAAAATATAAACGAACAGAACCTCCTGTAACAGCAGGATATCCATACAAAAAAAAAGCCCTCCCAAGGGCTTTTTTTATGCTTTCCCTTTATTTAAAAACGTTATAAATAGCCGTTTTTGATAGTGATAAAACTCATTTTTTTCTTGGGTGTCTATCATTAGAATGTCATGTTAAACGCTCTACTTTTACCGCAGAAAACAATAATAAAAGTATGCAGTTAGAGCGTTTTAATTATGACAATAGGATTGTGCGCGACTTTGGGATAGCCACAATTATATGGGGCTTGGTCGGCATGTCCATCGGCTTGTTGGTGGCCTGTCAATTGATATGGCCCGAGATGAATTTCCTTACGCAGTACACGACCTTTGGACGGGTGCGCCCCGTGCATACGAATGCCGTTATTTTCGCCTTTGTAGGGAATGGTATTTTTATGGGCGTGTATTACTCTTTGCAGCGTGTGCTAAAAGCACGAATGTTTAGCGACCTGCTGAGTAAGGTTCATTTTTGGGGCTGGCAATTGGTTATCGTTGCTTCAGCGATTACATTGCCCTTAGGCTTAACCTCCTCGCATGAGTATGCGGAGATGGAGTGGCCGATCGACATCGCGATCACCTTGATCTGGGTGGTGTTTGGTATTAATATGTTTGGTACGATTATCAAGCGTCGAGAGCGGCATATGTACGTGGCCGTATGGTTTTACATTGCAACCTTTGTAACGGTAGCCGTCCTCCACATTGTCAACTCTATACAGCTTCCTGTAAGCATGTGGAAGAGTTATTACGTATATGCTGGCGTACAGGATGCGTTGGTGCAGTGGTGGTACGGACACAACGCTGTTGCTTTTTTCTTGACAACGCCCTATTTAGGGATGATGTACTATTTCTTGCCGAAAATGGCCAATCGGCCGGTGTATTCCTACAAGCTCAGTATTCTGCACTTTTGGTCTTTAATCTTTATCTACATATGGGCTGGGCCACACCACTTGTTATATACTTCATTGCCTTCATGGGTTCAATCTTTAGGTGTGGTGTTTTCCATCATGTTGATCGCACCGAGCTGGGGTGGTATGATCAACGGCTTGCTGACACTGCGTGGCGCATGGGATAAGGTGCGGACGGAGCCGATGCTCAAGTTTATGGTGGTAGCGCTTACCAGTTATGGAATGGCTACGTTTGAGGGACCTATGTTGTCATTGAAACAGGTGAATGCCATTGCCCATTTTACCGACTGGATTGTGGCGCACGTACACGTTGGCGCCTTGGGTTGGAATGGATTTATGACCTTTGCCATTTTATACTACCTTATTCCGCGCGTGTACAAAACGACATTGTACTCCAAGAAGCTGGCCAATGTACACTTCTGGATAGGTACCTTGGGCATTTTGTTCTACGCCATCCCGATGTATTGGGCCGCCGTGGTGCAGGGCTTGATGTGGAAGGAATTTACGCCAGAGGGTGTGCTGAAATATCCCAACTTTTTGGCAACGACGTTGGAGATTATCCCGATGCATATGATGCGGGCCGTTGGTGGTGCTCTGTATTTAAGTGGCGCGATCATCATGACCTACAATTTGGTGAAAACCATCAAGCGCGGCAGCCTGTTGGCTAATGAAGCTGCTGAGGCACCAGCCTTACTTCCTTTAAAAACCGTCGAACGTGCCCAGCATAGACGATTGGAACGCAAACCTGTGCTTTTCATGGTGCTCGCGTTGATTGCCATACTTATAGGCGGGATTGTCGAAATGATACCGACGTTCACGGTGAGTAGCAACGTGCCTACTATTGCTTCGGTAAAGCCGTACACCGCACTGGAACTGCAAGGACGGGATCTGTACCTTCGTGAAGGCTGTGTAAACTGCCATTCACAGACCGTGCGCCCCTTCCGATCAGAGACCTCTCGTTATGGCGAATACAGTAAAGCTGGTGAATTCGTTTACGATAGGCCATTCCTATGGGGATCTAAACGTACGGGGCCTGACTTGCACCGTGTGGGCGGAAAATATCCGCACAAATGGCATTTTGACCACTTGCTGGATCCTACGATCACCTCGCCCGGTAGTATTATGCCCGCTTATCCTTGGTTGATCGACCAACAACTGGATAATACCCTCTTGCAGGCGAAAATGCGCGCGATGCGCACCTTGGGGGTTCCTTATAGTACGCAGGAGATCGATCAGGCACTCGTCGATTTGGAGCAGCAAGCAGCAGCGATAAGCAAGGATTTAGCGGCTAATCAGGTTGAGGTGCGCCCCGATCGTGAAATTGTGGCGATGATAGCCTACCTGCAACGCTTAGGAACCGATATCAAAGCTGTAGCGAAAGAAGAAGCCACGGCGAAAACAAACCAATAATACAAAGGAGTAAACTATGTTCAAGCAAATAACAAACCTACATGGTGATGAGATTTATCTCATCACTTCCTTATGGATTTTTCTGGTCTTTTTTATTCTCGTGGCCTGTATGCTCGTATGGATGAAAAAGGAACATGTGAATTACATGAGCGATATTCCGTTTGATGATGCGGAAGAAAAAAATGAGGAACCACTGAATAGAAATTGAAATTATGAATACAGTATTATTAGCCGTAGATAGCACGGCCAAGGCCGCCGAGTGGTATATGGGATCAGGGAACATATATAACGATGTACTTATTATCGCACTTATTGTGGTTATGTTGGTGCTGCTCTCCTCATCTATTGTCGTACATCGGGCTTTTAAGGCTATCATTAAGCTTACCATGCCCGAGCTGGCGGCTGAAGAGGAAGCCAAGCGCACCAAGAAAACAGATTGGCAGGCTGTTTGGAATCGGCTATTGAGCTTGCGTCCCTTGGCAGAGGAGAAAGATTTGGAGATCGATCATGAGTATGACGGGATTAAGGAACTGGACAACCCTATTCCGGCATGGTTTAATGCGCTGTTCTACTCGACGATGACTTTTGGCTTGGTATATCTGATGGTTTACCATGTGTTTGGCTGGGGATTGAGCCAAGAGCAGGAATACAACAGAGAAGTTGTTTTGGCAGAGAAGGCCAAGCAGGAATATCTAGCACAGGCAGCCAATCTTATCGATGAGACCTCCATTACGGTGGATGAAAGCGGCGCTATGGCGGCGTCCGGAAAGGCGGTCTTTATGGCTAACTGTGTTGCCTGCCACGGGAATGCCGGAGAAGGAGGGATAGGCCCTAATTTAACGGATGAATACTGGCTGCATGGAGCGGATATTAAGGATATTTTCAAAATCGTCAAATATGGCGTTGCTGCAAAAGGGATGGTCCCTTGGGAGCAAACCCTTACGCCAGCACAGATTGCTGAGGTGAGTAACTATATCTATTCATTGCGCGGCACTAATCCTGCGAATGCTAAGGAACCACAAGGGGAGAAGGTTTCTGTAGATGAGACTGCCGTGGCAGATACGTTGTCAACGGTCGACTAGCACAAAAGAAAGAGCAGATATACAAGAAGCATGGAAACAGTGGCAACAGCGGCGCGAGGTAAGGCAAATCAAACACAGGAGAAGCGGAAGTGGATTTATGCTAAAAAACCGAAAGGAAGGTATTATACCTATCGGCAGTGGGTAGGTTATCCGTTGTTGTTGTTTCTCTTTGCTGCGCCCTTCATAAAGATCAATGGCCATCCCTTTCTGATGTTCAATATTCTGGAAAGGAAGTTTTCCATCTTTGGAACGCTGTTTTATCCGCAGGATCTGTACATTTTTGTATTCGGCATGCTGATCGTCATGGTATGCGTCGTGCTGTTCACCGTGGTCTACGGAAGGGTATGGTGCGGCTGGGCATGCCCGCAGACTATTTTTATGGAGCTGGTGTTTAGGCGCATCGAATATTGGATAGAGGGAGATTGGCAACAACAGAAAAAAAGCAACGAAGGGCCTGATTCCGATGCGCGTGCTTGGAAGAAATTTTTAAAGCACGGCATTTTCTTCGCATTATCCTTTTTTATATCCAACATTTTTCTGGCCTATATTATTGGGATCGATAGTCTTCAGGCGATTATATTCGATCCGGTATCCGCGCATTTTGCGGGATTTACAGCCATCCTGCTGTTCACATTGGTCTTCTATGCCGTGTTTGCCCATGTGCGGGAGATTGTATGTACGACTATATGCCCGTACGGACGCCTACAAGGCGTTCTATTGGACGATCAGAGTATTACGGTGGCTTACGACGTGGAGCGTGGAGAGCCGCGTAGTAAGAAGCGCAAGAAGCAGCAGGGGGCGGTGGGAGACTGTGTGGACTGCAAACTATGTGTTCATGTTTGTCCTACAGGGATCGATATCCGGAACGGCCTGCAAATGGAGTGTGTGAGTTGCACCGCCTGCATCGACGCTTGCGACGCGGTGATGGACAAAATCGGCAAGCCTGCTGGCTTGATTGGCTTTTATCCGACGGCCAAAGTGTTAAAAAAGGACGGTTACAGGAAGAGGAACTTTCGCGCAGTGGCATATTCCACTGTGTTGTGTGTACTTATCGCTGTTTTTGCGGTACTGTTGTTCAACCGATCGGCAATCGATGGGCGTTTGTTACGGGCAAATGGTAGTAGTTACCTGTTGAAAGACGATGGTACGGTGGGAAACCTCTACACGCTGGAGCTGGTCAACAAGTCTGGCAAAGAGATGGCGTTTGTACTCGAAAGTGTCGATGCCCGCTATAGGCTGCAGCAAGTCAATCCAATCCATGCGCTGAAAAAAGATGGCGCGGCTACGTTAAGTTTTTTCTTGTTTATGGATCGGAAAGAGGTGGAGCAATACAAGCAAAATGTGAAAGTTAAAATCGTGTCGGCGGGTCAATCAGTACATGTGATGAAAACAACATTTATTGCCCCGTTGCCACCTAAATAAGAAGAAGATGAACTGGGGGATAAAAATAATTATTGGCTTGGGAAGCTTTATGCTGTTTATCGTTGGCGCCGGTGTTTATATGGTCGTCAAGAATACGGATAGCCTAGAGGAAAGCGATTACTATGAGAAAAGCTTAACCTACGACCATGTGTACGCCGAAAGGCAAAATCTGTTGAAAGACCACGCCGAACCTACGGTTCAAGTCTTAGAGGATACCCTGTGTTTGGAATTTAAAGACACGCACAACCAGGGGTTCCTGAAGCTAAAACGTCCTTCGGACAGCTCTTTGGATGTGACATTGCCTTTTGCGACGACCCAAGGGAGCTACAAAATAGCAATCAGCTCCTTTGAGAAAGGCAATTGGCAGATGGAAATATCTTGGAAGAATGATCATACATCCTATTTGTCGGACCACAGCTTATATTTTTAAGCCATGACCTACCATCATCTCGCTTTTTTTATGGGGCTATTTGCTAGCCTGCATTGTGTGGCGATGTGTGGCCCCCTTATTTTGGCTATAGATAGACAGCTGGGATTTAACTGGCGGGTATTCATGCAACGTTTGCTCTATCAGCTAGGACGGGTGTTAATGTATGGTCTGTTGGGATTGCTGCTCGGCTCTGTAGGAAGCCTAGCGGTGATGCGGGGCTGGCAACAAGGTTTTAGTATGGTGATGGGGATTGTTTTGCTTCTTATAGGACTATTATTTCTGTTTGGCAAGCGCAATACATCCGTTGCGGCATGGCAGGCTCGTGCACTAGCTCCTTTTGCCAAACTGATGGGGAGATGGCTGAACATGCCTGGCGGCATTTTTTTAGCGGGACTGCTGAATGGACTTTTGCCATGTGGGATGGTTTATATGGCACTGGCATCCGCAATGAGTGCTGACTCGATGATGGATAGCTCCTTGTTCATGCTGTTTTTTGGTATGGGTACTTTGCCTTTACTGGTGCTGTTTTCCTTTATCGCAGGCATGCCGAAATCGCTGTTCAAGCGGGGCTTTACTCGGCTAATGCCCTTTTTGTATCTTTTGATGGGTGTTTGGTTTATCTTGCGCGGAGCAAATTTGGATATTCCGTATTTGAGTCCTCTGTTGCATGTGGAAGGAGCTATCCACTGTGCATAAAAAAAATGGCGGTACAACAATTTTTTTGCTGTACCGCCATTCCATGTTTTTTAACGTAGCTATTACCTATCGCCAGCCACCGCCCAAGGAGCGATACAGGTCGACATAGGCCTGTAGCTGCCTAGCCCCAATATCGACAAGCGACAGCTCACTGTCTAGCGCATTGCTTTGTGCTGTAATGACTTCGAGATAAGTCGCATAACCACCTTTAAAGAGTAGTGAAGCATTTTTGACGGCCAACTGGGAGTTTTCCACCCGTTTGCGCGCCAGCTTGAGCTGCTCCACCTGTTTTTCAACGGTGACCACCGCATTCGACACTTCGCTAACAGCCTCCATAACCGACTGTTGTAAAGCAAGCTCTGCCTTGTCCCGTTCTAGTTTAGCCACTTCATATTCATTTTTCAGACGGCCATTGCGAAAAATAGGTGCGGTCAAGTTTCCTGCTATACCGCCCAAAAGGGCGCCGGGTATATTAAACCAATTTTTGGGCAACATGGAATTGACGCCAAATACCCCGCTTAAAGAGAGCTGCGGGTAGCGCATGATTTGCTGTATGTTAGCCTGTGCATTGGCCGAAATCAAGTTGTACTCAGCACGCTTAATGTCTGGCCTATTCCGGACTATTTCCAACGGAGCCCCCAGCGTAATTCCATTTTCTGTGTTCATCAGGCTGTCTATTCGCTGGTTGCGACCTACCGCTTCTGGCATTTGACCGATCAGTACCCGTAAGGAGTTCTCTTGGATAGCAATTTCCTTCTCGATTTCGGGCACCAATGAGGCCGCCAATAACCGTTGGGATTCCGTTTGTTGAATTGCTAGTGCGGTGATTTCTCCGGCGTCAAACTGCAATTTAATCATACGGAGGGTGCTGTCGTTGAGCGTCAAATTTCGTTTGGCAACTTCTATTTGTGCATCCAACATGATTAGGTTAAAATAGCCTTTTGCGATGTCGGACACCAGCATGGTTTGTATCGCATTTTTTGCTTCATAAGAATCCAGAAATTCCGCTTTGAGCTGATCTTTCTGGTTAGCGATGCGTCCCCAGATATCAAGCTCCCAGCTAAATTCTACGCCAGTGGCAAATTGGGACTGGTAGTTGAAAAGCTTGTCGGGTGCGGCTTCCGTTCCCTCTTGACCATACCACTTGCTGGACGGACCTGCATAGAAATCCTTGGAGCGGTATTGCCTGTTTACCGTAGCAATATTTCCATCCAAAGACGGAAGATACTCCAAGCGGTTCTGGCGTAGGTTGCGATTGGCAATTTCGATGTTTTTTAAGGCCGTACGCATGTCGTAATTATTCGCTAGCCCGCTGTCGATCAACGATAGCAGTTGCGGATCGTTGAAAAAGTCGCGCCAAGAGATATGTCCAAAGATGACCGTATCCTCCCGGTAGGTGATGGTGTCTCCACGAAACTCTTTTGGAAGGCCCAACTCGGGTTGTTGATAAGGCTTCCCTACTTTACAGGCTGAAGCCGCAAAGAGTAGCGTAGCAATATATAATAGATGAACAAAATTTACATACTTCATTCCTTAGTCCTCCGTTTTAAATCGTTGTTTTACTTTTTCGTCCAGTGTTTTGAAGACGACGAAAAGCATAGGTATAACAAATATGCCAAAGATGACGCCGGCGAGCATGCCACCAGCAGCACTAAAGCTGATGGAGTGGTTTCCTATCGCCGAAGGCCCTACAGTCCACATCAAAGGTATTAGACCGGCCACGAATGCTAAAGACGTCATTAGAATAGGACGTAGTCTCAATTTTGCGCCCATAATTGCCGCGTTGTAGACACTCATGCCTTTCTCGCGCTGCTGCACCGCAAATTCGACGATAAGGATCGCATTCTTTGCCAGAAGACCAATCAACATGATAAGCCCGACCTGAACATAGATATTGTTTTGTAAACCAACGAGCAAGACGGTCACGAAGACCCCTATCAACCCGACCGGGACAGAGAGGAGCACGGCCCAAGGCAGAATATAGCTTTCATACTGTGCGGACAGCAAGAAATAGACGAATAGCAAACTTAGTCCGAAGATCAAAACCGTTTGTGACCCCGACTGCGCTTCTTCAAAGGACATACCAGTCCATTCATAACCATAATTTCCGGGCAATTGTTCATCGGCGAGCCGTTCTATTGCTTCCATCGCATCTCCAGTACTGTAGCCTGGCGCCGGCGTAGCGTTTACCGTGATGGAGTTGTACAGGTTGTAGCGCGAGATCGTTTCTGGGCCGATCACCTTCTTGAGCGTCATCAGCGTACCCACCGGTACCATTGCGCCGTTTTTATTTCTAACAAATATAGAGTTCAGCGACTCGGGGTCGGTACGGAAGTCAAAATCCGATTGCATATAAACCCGATACGTTCTGCCGAAACGGTTGAAGTCGCCCGCGTTGACGCGAGCAAAATACATCCGTATGGTGTTCATCATCTCCCGAATATCGACACCCAAACTTTTTGCTTTCACCACATCGATGTCTGCCTCATACTGTGGGAAGTTGGAGGCAAATGATGTGTAGGCATTGGCGATCTCGGGCAGTTCGTTGAGCTGGTTGATCAAGGTATCGGCCACAAGGTCAAAATCGCGGATATCACCACCCAAGCGATCCTGTAGAACGAGCTCCAAACCGGCGAAATCACCAAACCCTTGAACCGTAGGACGGGGGAATACTTTAAAAGTAGCCTCGTTGATTTGAGCAAGATCGGCGCTTACACTATCCATAAACGCATCAATGGCGGGAATATCTTCGCGTTCCTTATGTGGTTTTAGGTTGATGTAACCCGCTGCAAAGGCCGGGCTTGTACTTCCATCCAAGGCGTTAAATCCGGATACAGTCGTCATGCCGGCCACATCATTATATTTTTGGAGAATACTATCCGCCTTGCGCAATACCGTAGTGGTACGCGAGAGGGACGCTCCCGGAGGCATCACCAAGGCGTAGGTCACAAACCCATCATCCTCGGTAGGGATAAAACTTTTTGGTGTTTTTACCAACAACAACACGCCTATGGCACTGATGGTGATTAATCCCAGCCAAGCGATCTTTTTATGGCCTATTAAGAACTTTACCGCCGTAATATACTTGGACGTCAAGCGATCAAACGATGCGTTAAATGCTTGAAAGAATCTTCCTTTGTATTGGTTGAACTTGTTTTGTTTTTTCGTATCCTCCAGTGCTTCCTCGCCATGCTTTACCGGTTTGAGCAGCAGTGCGCAGAGAGCCGGACTCAAGGTAAGCGCGTTAAGCGCCGAGATCAGGATTGCCGTTGCCAACGTGTAGGCAAACTGCCTGTAAAAGATACCGGCGGGACCCTCCATAAACCCAACAGGCAGAAATACCGCTGCCATCACCATGGTAATGGAAAGAATGGCACCCGTGATTTCCGACATCGTTTCAAGCGTTGCGGCCTTGGCCTTCATGCCGGTGTCGTGCATTTTTTGGTGTATGGCCTCCACAACAACGATGGCATCATCCACCACGATACCGATGGCAAGCACGAGGGCAAACATCGTAAGTACATTCAACGAAAAGCCAAATAGACTTAAGAAGAAAAAAGTACCGACCAAGGAAACGGGAATGGCAATCGCTGGGATCAAGGTAGATCGGAAGTCCTGTAGGAAGATGAATACAATAATAAATACCAAGATAAAGGCTTCGAATAGCGTATGTTTTACCTGGCTAATAGATTCATCAATCTGATCACGCACGCTATAGGAAATCTCATAATGTATCCCTTTGGGAAACGATTTGGACATATCTTGCAGTACTTCGCGCACCTGCATATCGATAGCATGCGCGTTGGATCCGCTGGTTTGCGTGATGTTGAGCGTTAAGCCCGGAAACCCGTTCACTTTATTGTCGCTACCTAAGTTGGTGGCACCGAATTCTATCCGCGCAATATCTTTTAAATAAAGTACCGAACCATCTTTATTGGTTTTGATGACCATATTTTCAAACTCTTCCGGTTTGGAAAACCGTCCTTTATGCTTGATGACAGTTTCGAACACCTCGTCGGATGTCTCCCCGAACTTACCCGGCGCAATCTCGAAGTTTTGATCGCTTAGGGATTTGGTGATATCTTGGGGCACTAAATTATAGACAGCAAGCTTTTCCGGGTTAAGCCACACACGCATGGAATAATCGCGGGCACCGATACGAGACACTTGCGCTACACCGTCTACCCGTAACAATGGACGGATCATATTGATCTGTGCAAAGGCCTGTAGGAAGGTTTCATCATACACCGAATCTTTATGATCCGAGTATAGGTTGATCGTCATAATGGCACCGCTTTGGCGAGGTTGCACAGTGATACCGTTTTCGTTTACCTCTGCAGGAATTGTACTAATAGCTTTGGATATCCTCGTTTGCACGTTGACGGAAGCAATATCGGGATTGGTTCCCGTTTTGAAAAATACCTGTATTGAACCGGCGCCAGAGTTACTAGCTGACGAACGGATGTAGGTCATATCTTCCACGCCATTAATGGCTTCCTCGACAGGTAGCAAAACACTTTCCGCTACGGTCTCGGAGTTTGCGCCGGGGTAGCTCAGCGAAACCACCACGCTTGGCGGCGCGATTTCAGGAAACCGGCTGATAGGTAATGTCTTTAAACCGACCAATCCGAGGATCACGAGAATCAAGGAAACCACAGTAGCTAGAATGGGTCTATTGACGAATGTTTTTAACATAAAAGTTTTTTATAGGGGACATATAGCGGCTAGCCCTATCGAAAAGATACGGATTAGCCGGCATGGAATATTACTAGGAATCTGCAACTAATTCTGCTGGATAGGAACGACGCTGGAACCATCGGTAATCTTATCCAAGCCAGACAGGAGCACACGGTCGCCGCGGCTTAATCCCGAGCCCACGATATAATTGTCTTTGCTTTTTCCTTTTATCGTAATCGAACGTCTTTCCACCTTATTGTTGTTGTTGAGCACATAAACAAAGGTACGATCTTGCAGCTCACTGGTTGCAATTTGTGGTATTTGGATAACGCCGCGTTTTACTTCGGATATTTTTAGGGTACCAGTGCTACCGTTACGCAGGATGTTTTCAGTGTTTGAAAAAGAAGCACGTAAGGAGATGGCTCCCGTGGTGCGATCGACCTGTCCGTTTATTGCATCAACGCGTCCCTTTTTAACGAATTCTTCCCCATCGGCAAGAATCAACGTAGCTTCTGGGAAGTTCAATTGATTATTGCTTAATTTGATGCCTGCAGCACTATCTTGCTTTGCCTTCAATTTCGTAAAATAAAGAAAGTCCGACTCATTCATCGAGAAATAGACGAACACCTCTTGCACATCAGACAGTACGGTTAAGGGCTCACTATCGCCTTTACCCACTAAATTACCGATACGTTTCGGTATTCTTCCGATGTAGCCACTAACAGGAGCAGTCAAGATCGTAAATTCCTTATTGATTTGTGCACTGCGCACGGCCGCTGTTGCTTGATCGAGCGAAGCCATTGCTACATCGTACTCTGATTTAGCGGTTTGCAAACGAACGTCAGAAATAACGTCATTTTCGACCAGTGGACGTAAGCGCTCTACTTCTAGCTTGGCATTTTCAAGCTTTGCTTTGGCGACGTTCTGTGTGGCCACCATGTTGTTCAAAACTTCTTGATATGCGGACGCGTCTATCTTGAATAATTTCTGTCCTTTTTGAACAAAAGAACCCTCATCCACATAAATTTCCTGTAGGATGCCTTCCACCTGTGGGCGAACCTCCACATTGACTTTTCCTTCAATAGTACCCAAATAATCTTTTACGGTAACGGCATCACTGGTATCAACCGTGTGAACAGGCAGAGCCAACGGTTTATTGTTGTTTTCTTTTTCTTCGGATCTACCCGTGCTACAATTCGTCAGCGCGATGCCGGCTGCTAGAAATGTGCAAAGGAAAGCAAACTGTTTTAACTTAGAATTTTTTAAATTCATCTCTTCTTGTTATCTTGTATGACCTGTAAAAAATTGTAACGGTTTAGTTACACGATATTTGCAAGTATAACACTTTTTATTGGGAAAATGTTGTCTCTTTAACAATTCTTAACGTTAATTTCATGGGCGCATAATCCCATTTAGCAGTCTATTTTCGATGTTTGAGTAACAATATATGGAGTACGTGCATCATATTTTTGCGTTTGTTCAGGAGTGGTATTGGATTCCTTTGTTGGCGCTATATTTTGGGGTGATCAGTACCATTCTCATCGAGAATAGAAATCCGACGAAAACCATATCCTGGGTTTTGGTTATCGCGTTTTTACCACTCGTAGGCTTGGTGTTTTATTACCTATTTGGGCAGAAGTTCCGCAAAGTAAAGCGCATTAAGCGCGTCAATCAGGCGCAGGCCATTCGTTTGAAAAAAGAGTGGAGAAACCTAGAGCCTTATATGGAGCAGGACATCGCCCACATCAATGCAAGCATAGGCAACCTGTCGCGGGTATTTACTTTCTTAAAAAACGAACGCCTATCGTCGCCAACTATAGGTAATAAAGTGACGCTTTTGCTGAATGGCGAACGTAAATTTCCAGATTTATTAGACGCTATAAAAAATGCCAAACATTCTATACATTTAGAATATTACATCTTCGAGCTGGACAATATCGGCCATACGGTGTTGAACGCTTTGGAGGCTAAGGCGCTTGAAGGGGTGCAGGTTCGTTTGTTGGCGGATAGCTTAGGTTCATCTGATTTAGTGAAGTACTTCCGCAAGCGGCAAGATGTGGGCATTGCTTTTAAGCCTTTTATGCCGGTGACATTTACCTCGCTGGCCAACAGTAACTACCGAAATCACCGTAAAGTAGCCGTGATCGACGGAGAGATAGGTTACGTTGGGGGAATTAACATTTCGGATCGTTATATAAACGATGCTAATAAGATCGATCAACGCTATTGGCGAGATACCGCTGTGAAAATTGAGGGGCCTGGCGTAAATATGCTGCAAATCGGATTTTGGAATTCATGGAATTTGGCCGACGGCCGGCCTTTTCTGTTGAGTGATGGTTATCTGCGTAATACCCTTTCTGAGGAAAAGAAAGGGAAGGCGGCTACTTCTTTTGTGTCTAGCGATCCGGCTTCGGTAGCTCCCTATAATATGGAGGCCATGTTGATCGCCATTGGGGAGGCGGATAAAAAAGTACAGTTGGTTACGCCCTACTATGTTCCGAGTGATGAATTGGCAACTGCATTGCAAGTTGCTGCCGCAGCAGGCTTGGAAGTAGAGCTGATGTTGCCCGACAAATCGGACTCCTATATTGTGCAACATGCCAGCCTTTCGTTCATCAAACCCTTGCTGGAGCGCGGTGTAAAGGTTTATTTTTACAAAAAGGGATTTATACACGCTAAGACTATCAATGTAGACGGTAAACTTTCGTTCATCGGAACGGTGAACTTGGATATACGTAGTTTTTACATCAACTATGAAATTGCTGCAGTGATTTCGGATCCCGTGGTTTGCAATGAATTGGAAGCGCAGTTTGAGCTTGATAAGGCCGATTGTGTGCGGATGACCTTGGCCGAATGGAAGAAGCGAAAAGCGTGGAAAAGAGGGCTTGATTCCATCTGTCGTTTGCTAGCACCACTGTTATAAGCTGTTAAATTATTTATTATTGCAATAAAAATCAATATATTTAGCTCCGCGAAAAATGTGTATATTGATGAAAAAACTCTCTATTGCGATACTTGCTGTTCTCTTTTTTTGCACGTCCAAGCAAGTTGTCGGCCAACAGTTACCAACGATTCCTATTAATACCGTTGTCGAAAAAGTACAGAAATATTTTGGGGTTTACCCGGTCGAGAAGGTGCATTTGCACTTTGACAAACCTTATTATGCAGCAGGTGATACCCTCTGGTTCAAGGCCTATTTGAATCATAATTTGTATGAGTACGCACCCAGTAAGATTATCTATGTCGAGATGCTTTCCAGCAAGGACTCCTTGATACAGACTTTACGTATTCCACTAAAAGACAATGGCGGAAAAGGCCAGTTGGTGTTAGACCCTCAATTTGTTGCACAAGACAACTATCGTTTTCGGGCATATACAAAATGGATGGCTAATTTCGATCCCAGTTACTTTTATAATAAAATTGTGCCGATCGGTGATGCGATCAACAAAAAGCTCGGAGCGGAGATCAGTTTCAACCCAGAAGGAACGAACAAAACCAAGGCCAGTATTCAATTTAGGGATCGCTCGGGCAATGTATTGGGGCGTCGTAAAATAAGCTGGGAAGCTATTGACGGCTGGGATCCATTTGATAAAGGAAAAGGTGAGACCGATGATATGGGAAGGGTAAATATTAACTTGACCATCAAAGATCGGGAATACCTGAAAAAAGGACGACTGATTGTGAAGATCGATGGTACCAAGTTGGATCCGGCTATTGTGGGCAACTATTCGTTGCAGCATGCGCTTTGGGATGCCGATGTGCAGTTTTTTCCGGAAGGAGGTGATTTGCTTGCTGGTATTTCCAAGAAGGTAGCTTTTAAGGCAAGCAATACCGTTGGTAAGGGCGTTTCGGTGTCGGGTAAGATTATCGACAGCAAGAAAAAAGAGGTTGCTGCGTTCAAAGATCTAGCCATGGGAATGGGATCATTTGATTTTCTTCCTGTTTTGGGCGAGAAATATAAAGCGGTTGTGTCTTTTGATAATGGTGAGCAACGTACAATAGACCTTCCTGAAGTGAAGGCCGAGGGTATCAATGTGGTGCTGTTGAAAGATGACGGTGCCAATCTACAGGTGGGCTTGATCGCCAATGATGCCTTCTACGAAAAGATGACCAACCAACCTTTTTATGTGTTGGGGCAGTCTAACGGACATTTGGTATATGCAGCGCAGGCTACCTTAAAGAATTCTTCTATTTTAGTGAATATCCCAAAAGACAAGCTTCCAAATGGTATCGTGCAATTGAGTGTTATGCAACCCGATGGGAAATTGATTAGCGAGCGTCTCGCTTTCAACGATTCGCAGCCGCTGCTGGATATCGCTGTGAAGACAGACAAAACTGATTACAAGCAGAAGGAAGCGGTTAAGCTATCGCTGCATGTCGCTGCACAGGATTCGTTAAAGGGAAATTATTCCGTTGCCGTAATCGATGAGTCGAAGGTACCTTACAACGACGATCAGGACTTGGGGATTTTAAGTAACTATTTGTTGACTTCCGATCTGAAGGGTTACGTGGAACAACCCAATTATTACTTTAATCCGAAAAATGAAAGTCGGCAGGAAGCGCTGAATAACCTCCTGATGACGCAAGGATTTCGACGTTTTTCCTACGAAGATCTGTTGGCGGAAAAATATCCGCAGGCACGCTTTATGCCGGAGCAAGGTATTTCTATAAGCGGTACGTTGCGGTTGAATACGGGGCGCACCTTCCCGAATGGGGGGCTGTTGCTTTCAGTGCCTGCACGCAATTTGCGTAAAGATACCTACACCGATCCCAATGGCCGTTTTTCGTTTGATAATCTCGTGTTTCCCGATTCCTCGAAAGTGACCGTCAGCGCGCGCGGTAATGATAATTTCAGGAATCTCGTGATCAATATGGATGGGACAGAGTTTCCGGGGATCGATCAGGGTAACCCTTACACCGGAAACAATGTGCAGAATATTGACAATGAAATGAAGGCCTACCTCACCAATAGCAAGAATGAATACCGAACGTCCATTTTGATCGACGAGATCGAAGTAACGGGCGTGCAGCGCAAGTTGGTAACCAGTAAGGAGTTTTCATCGCTATCTGGCCTCTCTATGCCCGAGCACCGTATCGAAGGTGATCGTATTACAGGCTGTAATGTGCTGACAATGTGTTTGTCGACCTTGCTGACCGGTATTACCTACGACAATCAGACACTAAAATATTATGTGTCGAGAAACTACAACCAAGGTAGCCGTGTTCCTGTCCAGTTTTTCCTCAACGGTATGCCTATCGATGAGCCTTCTCTAAACTCTATACAGCCTGCTGAGATTGAAGCTATCGAGATATTCTTGCGCGATGAGTTGGGGACGGTGAGCCGCACCTACCAGAACGATGGTGTGGTATCGATCATGACGAAGAAAACGGACCAGAAGAAACAGCCTCGTATGTCGTTGTCGGAAATAGAAAGTTTGCTGCCAAAAACTAATATTATTGACATGATACCTTTAGGTTATGTAAAAGAGCGACAGTTTTATGCGCCGAAGTACGAAACCGCGGATAGTAAGAATACAAATGACTACCGCACAACGATCTATTGGAATCCAGAAGTGGTGTTGGATGCTGACGGCAACGTTACGTTGGACTTCTTTAATGCCGATGGAAATGGTAAGTACAAAGTAGTGGTGGAAGGTCAGGATCAAGCAGGATCCATAGGCCGAGCCGTTTATTACTACAATGTAAAATAGCCATGCTGACGCGCCAAGGTGCGTATCTATCAACAGCGCCTGTTATGCTTCATAAC
This sequence comes from Sphingobacterium bambusae, assembly GCF_033955345.1. Taxonomy (NCBI): domain Bacteria; kingdom Pseudomonadati; phylum Bacteroidota; class Sphingobacteriia; order Sphingobacteriales; family Sphingobacteriaceae; genus Sphingobacterium; species Sphingobacterium bambusae. The sequence goes on along the minus strand of NZ_CP138332.1, from coordinate 1,388,326 downwards.
AGGCGCTGTTGTATTTATTTTCTTTTGTTTTTTTCGGTGTCGATTTCCAGTTCGGTTTGTTTGACTAGCACCGCATACGAGGTTGGGATAATGCCTTTGCCATATTTAATGGCGTATTGTTTCGTGAATTCGGCGCCAAAATATAGGATAGCGGCGGCATAATAGACGAAGGCAAGCAAGATGATAACCGAGCCTGCTGCGCCGTATGAGCTGGCTGTCGCGTTGTTTGTTAGGTAATAGGATATCACCGACTTACCGAGTAAAAAAAGCAGGGTCGTGAAAATAGCACCCCAAACAATATCGCGAAAACGTACTTTAGCATCGGGGAGAAAGGCAAATATAAATCCGAAGAGGGTTGCAATGACCAAGAACGATACCGCGGAATTTACCATCCCCAGCAGTTGTATGTCTAGGTCGGGCAGGTATTTGACAATGTAATTCATCAATATGCTGATTACGCTACTCAGTATCAGCGAGGTCATCAATAGAAATCCAAGACCCAAGATCATAGAAAAGGAAATCAAGCGATCGATAATGATCTTTAACCAGCCTTTTTTTGGCTTCGCTTTAACACGCCAAATTTCATTAATGGAATTTTGGATGTCGACAAAGATGGTGGTCGATGAAAAGATCAATGCTCCAATACCAACGTAGACGCCGATGCTGTTCTTGTTCTCAAAAGAGATACGTTTAATGGCAGCGTCGAGCATATTGGCAATGTCATTGCCAAAAAGCTGGTTCAGCTCCTCCATGATTTCGTCGCGCGCTCCAGTGGGGCTGTCCAGTTGGCTGCCATAGAAAAAGCCAAGGGCCCAAATCAAAATCAAGATTAATGGACCAATGGAAAATACCGTGTAATAGGCTAAAGAAGCACTTTTTTTTAGGCATCGATCATCGAGAAAATCCGTGATGGTATCGAACAGGAGTAAGCCGAATCCCTTTAGTTTTTGCCCTAGTGTTTCTTTTTCCATAGTTTACTACTCTTCGTATATTTTATTAATGATAGCTTCCGAGTTTTTGAGTATTACTTTTCTTTTCAGGCTGAGCTTCGGTGTAAGCTCGCCTCCATCGATTGTCCATTCTTTCGGAAGCAGTTCAAATTTCTTAACTTTTTCCCATTGTCCAAAATCATTGTTCAAGCGATCCAATTCTTTTTGATATTTGTCGATAACCTCGGCATTTTTAATGAGCTCTTCCTTGGATCCGAAGGTGACTCCCTTGTGTTTAGCCCATTTTTCCAGCTCTTCAAAAGCAGGAACAATAAGGGCTGCAGGGAAGCGTTGGTTTTCGCCAACCACCATCACTTGAGCCACGAGGGTAGACTCCATAAATTTATTCTCCAACGCTTGGGGTGCCACGTACTTACCACCCGCTGTCTTGAACATTTCTTTTTTACGGTCGGTTATTTTTAGGAAACCGTCCGATGTAAGTTCGCCAATATCGCCTGTATGGAAAAAGCCGTCGCTATCGATCGCTTCCTTTGTGGCTTCGTCATTCTTGAAATAGCCTACGGTAATGCTGGGCCCTTTCACCAGTATTTCGCCATCACTGGCAATCTTGACCGTTAAGTTTTTGAGCACGCGCCCTACCGTACCAAATTTCACATCGGTTTCCACATGTGAATTGACCGCAATAACAGGAGATGTTTCCGTTAAGCCATATCCTTCTAGCACCTTGATGCCGGCAGCCCAGAATACGCGTCCCAAGCGTTCTTGCAATGCTGCGCCGCCTGAAATGATCAGCTCGATGTTTCCGCCCAGCGCTTCCTTCCATTTGGAGAAAATTAACTTCCGCGCAATGCCCAGCTTGAGGTTGTATAAAAAGCCATTTTTAGGTGGTTCTTGATAGCGATGTCCTAGATCCAAGGCCCAAAAGAAAAGGCTTTTCTTGACACCGGTAAGCGCCTTGCCCTTTTCCACAATCTTGTCGTAGACCTTTTCCAATACACGTGGAACCGTGGTAAATATCTGTGGCTTCACATCATTAATGTCGACGACGATGTTGTCCAAGTTCTCTGCATAATAGATCTGTATTCCTTTGGACAAGTACAGGTATACCACCATCCGCTCAAATATATGGCATAGGGGAAGAAAGCTTAATGCCGTTTTCGCATTGGCCGGAACGAGGTGCGAGCAAGCCTCTACGTTGCTGATGATATTACCATGCGTGAGGAATACACCTTTGGGCTTGCCGGTGGTGCCGGACGTGTAGATCAACGTGAGCAGGTCGTCGCCATCCACCACGGCGCGAATTGGTGCGAGATCGGTATCCAACGCTTTTCCTTGCTCGAGAAGAGTTTCGTAAGATGCCTTTCCATCAACCTTGTCAAAGGTGTACACATCGATTTCCAAGTGATGGTCTTCTATGGCTTGATCGATCTTCTTGGTCAAGTCGGCATTGCTGACGAACACCAGCTTGGCTCCAGCATCGTTCACGATATAGGATAGATCTTGTGCAGAAAGTGTGGGGTAGAGGGGAACGATAGCGACGCCGATTTGGTTGCAAGCGAAATCAACAATATTCCATTCGGGTCTATTTCCGGACATGAGCGCAACTTTGTCTCCTTTTTGCAGTCCCAACGAAAGCAAGGCTTTACTAAGATTGTCTATACGATCTACGAACTGCTCGGTGCTATATTTGACCCATTTTCCGTCTCGCTTTCCCGCAACCATCATGTCTTGCGCATACTGCGATTTATACCTATCTATAATGTCGAATAATCTAATCAGCTTACTCATACGCCTCAAAAATTAAGTGGTTTATAAAATGTGTTATTGATACTAATATAATGTTTTACAGCCGAAAGAGCGAATTGTTCGAAAAAAATGTAAGTAAATCATAACAGATTTTAACTTTTTGAACGTTTAAAAAAATATTACTTTTGGTGTACATTAAAACTTAGTAAATACATGAAGAAAGCAAATTGGCTGTTATTGACCCTTGGGATTGTGTTATTTTCATTTGGACGTGCTTCCGCACAGCTGGATACCCAGCATGCTGTTGGTGGTCGTTTCGGTAGTGCCACAGGTTTCTCTTACCGCTATACGTTGGCGGAAGACCGGGCTGTACAAGGTATTATGAGCTTGCAAAGTAATTCCAAATCAAGACGTTTTCGCTTGGTCGGATTGTATGAATTTCATAAACCGTTAGCGGAGAATTTTACGTGGTTTTATGGTTTTGGTGGTAGTGTGGGCAGTTTTCGATACAAGGATGTGGTAGAGACGACGACCAATCCTGACGGTTCAGTTACCACGCGAAGAACAGATCCAAAGTCGGAGCTAGCCCTGAGTATCGACGGTATCATTGGGGTGGAATATGCTATTCCGACAACGCCTTTATCGATTTCGTTGGATGTGAAACCTTACTTTGACTTTTTACAGGAGAGTTCGATCAAGTTGATCGATCCTTTGGGATTGACCATTCGGTATAAATTTTAATTAAGGGCTTTTGGAAAGTCGGGTGGGGGCTATGGCTGCCCACCCGACTTTTTTTATTCGCTTATGGAAAGCCATATTTTACCCAGTGCTTTTACCGTGCTGCTAGCATCAGACTTGGGCTGTATGCTCCAAAGTTGTTTATTGTTTCTGCGAAGAGGGCTGTGGATGGTGCGAATGCGGCCATCGCGCGCGATAAGGATATCGATGATGTCGTCTTCTTTAGCCTGTTCCAGCATAAATTCCATCTCTTTTCCCGCAACATCTAAACGGCTACCATTGATGGCAATAAGTTCATCATTTACGTTAAGGCCAGCATCCCAAGCTGCGGAGCCGCGTTCCACGTTTTTGACGAAGATGCGTCCCTCTTGTTCCTGATAGCGTATGCCTAGCGACAGGTCGTGACTATCCTTGTTGAGATCGATTAGTTCGTAACCCACAGCGGCAAAAAAACGGTTGTAGTCCAGTTCTTCGGTATGGTGTGCCGCCTCAAATATTTCGGCAAGATCAAGACCGGTCACCTGCTCGGCAAGTTGTTGGAATTCGTGCTCTTCAAATCCGCGTTGTTCTTTCTTATAGAAAAGGTTATATGCAGCACGCAGCACATCATCGAGGCGCTTCGTACCTTCTGTGCCCGCGATGATGTGGATGTCTAGTGCGACAGCGAGTATAGCCCCTTTATTGTAATAGGAGATGCTGCTGTTGATAGAGTTTTCATCAGGGCGGTATTGTTTGATCCAGGTGTCAAAGCTTGCTTGGGCTGCCGATTGCACGCGATGCCCAGCACGGTTGTAGACCAAGTTAAATTCGTTGGCTAGCGCATTTAGATATTCTTTTGCCGAGAAGAAGCCACAGCGACGTATGATGAGGTTATCGTAGTAAGCGGTAAACCCTTCCATGATCCAAAGTCCTTCGGTATAGTTTTCCTGATCGTAGTCGAACGGACCGAGCGCCTTTGGGCGTAGTCTTTTAACATTCCAAAGGTGGAAGTACTCGTGGGCAACCAAGCTTAGGAAATTTTTGTAAGCAGCGTCTATCTTATACGCATTTCTACTAGCGCCCAACACGGTAGAGTTGATGTGTTCTAGTCCTCCGCCCCCACTTTGGTAATTATGCGTGATGAAAACGTAGTTGGTATTGGGATTTTCGCCCCATATTCGGGTTTCTTCCTCGACTATTTTCTGTATATCTGCGCTGAGCTGCTGCTTGTTGTAGCTACCACCGCCCACCATGGCAAATTCATGGGCTACATTTGCTGCGTCAAAATGCCAGATGTCTTGATTTCCTATTTCAATAGGCGAATCGAAAAGGATATCGAAGTTATCCGCGGAGTAGTGCAGCTCGCCTGTGGCGGATTTGGGAAGTCCTGTGGATACCTGTTTCCATTTTTCGGGTAGATTGATCTGTATCGTCGAGGGATGTTCGAGATGCCCATCGGGGTAGAGGAACGTGCCGGCAGGACTGATGAAAGCATGGTCTGCATCGATAAAATTTGTGCGTACCGATATTTCGAAACCATAGACCCGGTATCGGATTTTAAGTCTCTCATGCGGGTTTTCTACACGCCAGGTATTTTTCGCCAGCTTTTCGAAGTGTACGGGAAGTCCATCTGCGGAGGCTTCAAAGCCTTCGATATGTCTAGCAAACTCACGAACGAGGTAGGAGCCCGGCGTCCAAACGGGCATCTTCAAATCGATAAATTTCTCTTCAAAGTGATCGATGTCCATTTCGATTTCTACGTAATGTGCTTGGGGTTCCTTAAAAGAAAGGGAAAAATGTATAGAGGAGCTTGACATGGGCCGTGCTATTTTCAGAATTGTGTACGCACAAAACTAAACTTATTCTAGCGGACATCCAACCGTTAATAGAAAAGGCACTTAAAATTGTACGTTAGAATTTGTATCTTTGGGTATAGATAATTTTTGATAACAGCATATGATTTTAGTCGCCGATAGCGGTTCTTCAAACTCGGACTGGATGCTCAATTTGCCGGACAGCAAGCCCTTGTCTTTTCGTACAAAAGGTTTGAACCCTTTCTTTGTGAACGAGAAGGAAATTGCCAAAGTGATGAAAGAGGTTCCGGAAATATTGCCCTACGCCAACGAAATACATGAGGTTTATTTTTTTGGGGCAGGCTGCGTGACGCCGGATAGAAGGGAGATTGTTTCGAACGCGTTAACAGAGATTTTTCCTACGGCCTTTATATCGGTGGAAAGCGACTTGTTGGGCTGTGCCTATGCCACCTGTGGTGATAAGAAAGGTTATATCTGTACTATCGGTACAGGATCAGATATCGGCTTTTTCGATGGAGAACATCTCCGCACAGGCGTTCACGGTGTTGGCTATGTGTTGGGCGACGAGGGATCGGGAGCTTGGTTTGGGAAGCAGCTGATCACATCATTTCTATATGATCGTATGCCGAAAGATCTGGCTAAAAAGTTTGCTGAGCGCTATCGCTTAAATAAAGATATTGTAATCAAAAATGTGTATCAGCGTGAGCGTCCAAATGCTTATTTGGCATCCTTTGCCGAATTTATGGCCGAGAACAGGCTGCATCCTTACATCGACTCCCTGTTGCGGAATGGCTTTGACGAATTTGTGCGCACGAATGTGATGACCTATCCAGACTACTGGGAATACAAGGTGCATTTCGTGGGACGTATCGCCTACCATTTTGATCTGCAGCTGCGCGAGGTATGCGAAGTCCTCGGTGTCAAAGTGGGGTCAATTTTAAAGAGCCCTATGGAACATTTGTTCCATTTTGTTGTTGATAGAGAAACGAAGTTAATACAAGAAAGATAAGTAGTATGACAGTAATGAGCACAATTTTGTTGTTGGTATCGATGTTCGCACCGGCAACATCGATTTATGATTTCAGTTTTACTTCCATCGACGGAAAGCCGGTGAAGTTGGCTGATTTTAAAGGAAAAAATATATTGATCGTGAACACTGCTTCAAAATGTGGGTTCACCAAGCAGTATAAAGACTTGCAGGCTTTGCATGAGCAATATGGCAATAACCTTGTTATTATAGGTTTTCCTGCCGATAATTTTGGTGGACAGGAGCCAGGATCCAATGAAGAGATTCAGGATTTCTGTGAGAAGAATTATGGGGTGACGTTCTTATTATCGGAGAAAGTAGAGGTGAAGGGAAAGGATATGGATCCTTTGTTCAAGTTTTTGACGACGGCAGATAACGCTGACTTCAAGGGGGACATCAACTGGAATTTTGAGAAGTTTCTGATAGACAAGGACGGGAAGCTCGTGCATCGTTACCGCTCGAAGGTTAATCCGATGGATGCAAGCATCACCGATAATCTGAAGTAAAAGCATGTGATGTAACATAAAAAAGACTGCCCTAGGGCAGTCTTTTTTATATGGGGGGACCATTTATAAACTAATTTTGTTAACAGCAAAGGTAATAGGTTTTAGCATTGCTTTTTATAAATGGATGTTAAGTTTTTGTTAATTTTTTTGGATTAGGATTTTACAATCCAAAATAGCAGGATCGACAACGGGGCTCATAACTGTCTTTTTCACCTAGCAATACCCGTTCTTCATTTGATGAGATGCGGTAGGAGTAGGTGGCTGGAGCTCCGCATTGCACACATACGGCATGTACTTTCGTAACATGTTCGGCAATGGCCATGAGGGCGGGGATAGGACCAAAGGGTAATCCTTTAAAGTCCATATCGAGTCCTGCTACAATAACACGGACACCTCTATTGGCCAGTTGTACGCAAACATTAGGCAACTCATCATCAAAAAACTGTGCTTCGTCGATACCCACGACCTTCGTTTCAGCACTCAGGAGTAAGATAGCTGAAGAATGGGAGATTGGCGTCGAGGGAATGCTATTGCTATCATGCGAAACCACGGCTCGCTCATCATAGCGGATATCGATTGCCGGTTTGAATATTTCTACAGGCAATTTCGCAAATTGAGCGCGTTTCATCCTTCGTATCAGTTCTTCTGTTTTGCCAGAAAACATCGAACCACAAATGACTTCGATACTCCCTACTTGGGTGTTTTTCTGAATAAAAGTATGTTCGGAAAACAGCATGTAATCGTTTTAAAGGTTGAAAAGGAGCGCGTTAACCGAGGTTAAAACTTCCGCTTGAACTGCGCTAATATCGAAATTATATCTTAAATTTGAAGGAAGGAAATGAGGTCAGGCACGGAATGATATAGCTATCAGTTCTTTTTCTTTTCCACAGGCCTTTTATGTTGGTTTAGTTGTGCAGTACCTATTGAGATAAATTAAAGACAAATATGGCGTTTACAAAAGAATCTATTTTTTCGAAGATTGGTGAGTTATTGGTTGAGCTTAACGATGGATATACCGCGTTGTCGGAGTCATCGGAGGAGGAGAGCCCAGCTGCTATTCTGCTGTTGGAAGCAAAGGCAAAATTTTTGGCAGCACATGTTGAGGTGTTTAGACAGGTTAGCGGCGCCACAGTGGAGGTTGCCAAACCTTCCGCATCGAACTCGACCTTTGCAGATCAGCCTGTATCCCCCGTAGAAGAGGTCTTTTTTACGCCACCAATAGCCTTTGAGGAGCCTGCAGATAAACAGCCTGTCGAGGACGAAATTGTTGAAGTAGAGACGACGTCGGTGGTTAAGAACGATGAACCTGCCCCTGTAGCTGCGGTGGTTGCTCCTGCAGAGGAGACTACGACAGAAGTGGTGGATCGTACAGAGGAGCCTGTTGCGGAGAATTTATTTACTGCATCAAGCGCCCAAAATTCAGTGGAAGAGAAGCCTCAGCCGGTCGCGGCAGCAGAAGAAAAGGAGGAGAAGGTGGTGGTTACCACGGATCGTCCTGAACAGCTAGTGGAAGAAGAAGTTGTGGTAAACGAGGTTGTACAGGAGCCGAAGGAAATTGTGATCGAAGATAAACCAGCTGCTGTAGAAGAGCCGAAACCTACTCGGCCGCTAACGCTAAACGAAATGCTGCAACAACAGCGGAGAGCGGGTTTTGCGCAGTCTCCAGCTGCAACAACCCAACCGGTGAAAAGCCAAGAAAAGGTAGTGGATCTAAAATCGATCATCAACCTTAATGATAAGCTCTTATTTATAAAAGATTTGTTTAATGGCTATTCCTTGGCTTATAGTGAGGCTATCGAGCTGTTGAATCGCTACAGTACTTTTGCGGAGGCTGATGTGTTTTTACAGACCAACTATGCCCTCAAAAATAACTGGTCGGACAAGCCACAGACTGTGGAGAAGCTTTACGCTGTCTTACGCAAAAAGTTTATGTAACGATTTAATACTATCTCATAATACAAAAAGAGGCTTCCTAGAAATAGAAAGCCTCTTTTTGTATAGATATATGCTTCTTGTGGCTATGCGATGTCAAACTTAACCCAATCCTGCCCTTGTCGGCCATAGATAAAGTATTTAGGTTGCACGATCTCCGCGCAGATCTCGACATCAGCAAGAAAGTCGTCGTCGTAAAGGCCAAGATCACTTTTTTGTACAATGAAAATCTGATTCTCCACTAGGGCGGTTGTCCGGCTCAATAAATCGTCTTCCAAAAGAATGCCGATTTCTCCATAGAGGCTCTCGCTTTCCTGAACCACCAGTACTATCCCTGGGTTGTCGAATTTTTCAGCGAGCAGTTTCCCGCCAGCAATCTGGACAATGTCGGCGAGTCTTTCATTGAAGACAGGCTGAAATCCGGTGCTTTGCTGAACAATAAGTACCGAGGGGCGTTGTTCTTGCGGAATGAATTTGAGCTTGTGTATCAGGATGTTTATTTCCTCGTCTAGGTATTCGGCTTCTTCGGGAGCCTGTTCTTGTTTTTCAGCCAGTAAAGCGGTATAAAAATGAAGTTCTTCCATGCTAATCTTTTGCTGCGCCAAAGTTACGGAAGGTAGACTTAAGAACCTAATCCATCGACTTTAATGTGGTGGAGTGGCACATATTTTGTAAATTGCCTTTTTAAAAACGAGAGAAATTATGTTCGATAAAATCATGCAGGCCCAGCAAAAGGCCGAGGAGGTGAAGAAACGATTGGATCATATTTCGGTGTCTGGAGAGGCCGAGGGAGGAAAGATCAGGGTAATTGCCACAGCCAACAAAGAGATTAAAGAAGTTATTATCGATCCTGCATTTTTAGCGGAAGCCGATAAGGAGGAGTTGGAGGAACTACTTGTTGTGGCACTAAATAAAACCTTGGTACAGGCAGAGAATGTAAGTCAATCGGAGATGCAAGCAATGTCTCAAGATTTGCTTGGCGGGTTAGGTGGTTTGGGTAATTTATTTAACAAATAAGACGTACAAATATGAAAGTTACCTACTACGGTCAATCGTGTATCGCGTTTGATTTTGATGGAACCAACGTATTGTTGGATCCTTTTATTACCTACAATCCATTGGCGAAGGATATCAATGTAGATGCCTTGCGTCCTGATTACATCTTCTTAAGCCATTGCCATCAGGATCATGTTGCCGACTTGGTTCAGATTCAGAAGAATAGCGGTGCTACGGTGGCTGCTATTGTCGAAACAGCAGCTTGGGTTCGTAAGCAGGGGGTGCCCAATGAGCAGGTGATCGAGTATAATTTTGGGGGGACGTTGCATCTTCCTTTTGGGCGTGTCAAAATGGTGTATGCATTGCATACTAGTAGCACGCCAGAAGGTGATTATGCCGGTGTTCCAGTTGGATACGTGTTTTTTGTCGGCGACAAGAAAATTTACTTTGCTGGAGATACAGGGCTCACCATGGAAATGAAGTTGTTGGAAGATTTGGAACTTGATTGGGCTTTCTTACCTATCGGAGGGCATTATACAATGGATGTGGACGATGCGGTTAAAGCAGCGCGTTTTATCAATTGTAAAAATGTGATTGGTGTTCATTACGATACGTTTCCTCCGATAAGCATTGACTCGGAGGCGGCGAAGACGACGTTTCAGGAAAATGGATTGCAGTTGCATCTGCCGGCCGTTGGAGAGACTTTAGCCTTATAGCGATGTGTACAAAGGGATAATAAAAAAGCCATTTCGAAACGAAATGGCTTTTTTATGTGTTGATGTGCTTATTTCTTAGCAACCCTATTGATATGGAATACCACGAGGTCGTCAATCGGCGAACGTAATATTTTGCCCACCTTCATATTGTAATGGCTTGCTTTTTCTTCCAATACATTTCTGAAGTTATAACCTACAGATCCGATACAGTTAAAAGTGTAGTTCTGATAGTCAGGGTATTTGCTAACCAAGTTGTTGAAAAATGCTTCGAAGGCATCGTCAACAATTTTTCTTGTATACTGAATGTTTACATTGTTGTCGTACACAAATTTGCTGAAACTTGCACAAAATCTGTTTGCTAGCGGTTTTGTGTACACATTGTCCATGATCTCATCAGGCGTAAGCTTGTAGGTTTCGAAAAAGGACTTGGCGACATCTTCCGGCATTAATCCACGAATGAAATCCGTCAATAATTTTTTTCCGATAAAACTTCCACTTCCTTCGTCTCCCAAGATGTAAGCCGCTGAATCAATGTTGTGTGTGATCTCGTTTCCATCATAGATACAGGTGTTGGTACCTGTTCCCAAGATTGCTGCGAAGCCCGGTTGATCACCTAAAAGCGCACGAGCAGCTGCTAACAAATCGTGACCAATTTCCACGCGCGCACTAGGAAATACCTTTTGCATAGCTACTTCCACAATCTTTGCCTTTTCCGCGTTGTGCACCCCTGCACCATAATAATTCACTTCCTCAATTTTGTCCAAAGGTAAATCTCCCGGGAGACCTTTTTTTAGCGAATTAACAATGTAGTCACTGTCAACAAAGTAAGGATTGTATCCTTCTGTGTTAAAGTATATTTTTTTGTTTGAATCATCCAACAAACACCAGTTTGTTTTCGTTGATCCTCCGTCCGCAATGATAATCATTCTAGATTTGGTTTTATTGTGTTATTTTTTTTGTTTTCTTGCTAATTCTAAATGCTAATATCTCTTCGAAAATACATTTTTAAGTTTATAAATACGAATTTCTAAAGGGAAAAAACGATACTCCGAGTCAGTTTTTTTTGCGTTTTTACTAAAAAAATGGCTTAAAGTGGGCTCTAAGCTAGTTTTGTGGGAGTGTGTTTTTTTTGAAAGCTTAGTGTATTTTGTACAATAACTGTGTGTTTTTTAGTTCCTTTCTCGATACATTTCTCAGAAAGATGACTTCAATTCTTAGGCCATTCACAAGGCTATTGTTGTAACTTTTGTGCTATTGTTTTTTAGGTATTCGAATAAGATAGGGATGGGGGGCAGGGGAATAGCACAAAAAAATTAAAAAGATTATAAAATGTCATCCCTTATAAAACATTTTTGTGCAATGCACGTTAATATAATATCTGTTCCAAAGTAAAAAAAAATATATAATTTCTTTGAATATACAAATGTTATGTTATTTTTGTGCCAATTCTCAGATTTATCCTTTTTTGAGGTGATCTAATGTACTTTCATAAGTGAATCTTTACTACGTCTAGTTTGCCTTCAAATAGAATCTGCAAAAGCTAGCATAGAGCGGATAATATCGAATTGCAATAAAAATCCTATATCTCATAATAACAAGTTAATGGATATTAATGAACTAAATACCAAACTCGTGTCGGAGTTACGCGAGATTGCAAAAGTATTGGGCATCGCTGATGTCGATAAACTACGCAAACAAGAGTTGATTGATCGTATTTCTGTTATTGCTCAACAATCTATTCAGGAAGAGCATAAGGAAGTAGCGGTGGCGGAGGACGGTGAGCGACCTAGAAAGCGTGTTCGCACGTTGAAAACAGAACCTGTCGCGGTAACGAAGCGTCCGTCTTCAGATGATGTTAGAACAGAAAGTCCATCGCCGGAGGAATCCATCACACGCACGGCACCTGCAACTGAAAACACTCCCGCACCAGCAAAAGTAGAAAATTCCGCTCCTGTACTTCCAACTGATTTTGATAACGTTATTGTAAATGAAGGTGTACTTGAAATCATGCCTGATGGTTATGGCTTCTTGCGGTCTTCAGACTACAATTATTTAACATCTCCGGATGATATTTATGTATCGCAATCACAGATCAAGTTATTTGGTTTGAAAACAGGCGATAATGTTCGCGGCTGTATTCGCCCTCCAAAAGAGGGGGAAAAATATTTTCCACTTGTTCGTGTAGAAGCTATCAATGGACAAAATCCAGCAGAGATTCGCGACCGCGTGCCTTTTGATTATTTGACACCATTGTTTCCTGATGAGAAGTTGAACCTTGATTTGGGTACGGGTAACCACTCTACACGTATCATGGATTTGTTTACTCCGATAGGTAAAGGACAACGTGGTTTGATTGTGGCACAACCAAAAACAGGTAAGACCAACTTACTGAAAGAGGTGGCTAACGCTATCGCTAAGAATCATCCGGAGGTTTACCTTATCATCTTATTGATTGATGAGCGTCCTGAGGAGGTTACCGATATGGCGAGAAATGTACGTGCGGAGGTTATTTCGTCCACATTTGATGAACCTGCTGATCGTCATGTTAAAATTGCTAATATTGTTCTTGAAAAAGCAAAGAGAATGGTAGAGTGTGGCCATGATGTTGTTATCCTTTTGGATTCTATCACGCGTTTAGCGCGTGCTTACAATACCGTTGCACCTGCATCGGGCAAGATTCTCTCGGGTGGTGTGGATGCGAATGCATTGCATAAACCTAAACGTTTCTTTGGTGCAGCGCGTAACATTGAAAATGGCGGATCATTGACGATCTTGGCAACGGCATTGACCGATACCGGATCGAAAATGGACGACGTGATCTTTGAAGAGTTTAAAGGTACGGGTAATATGGAGCTTCAATTGGATCGTAAGCTTGCCAACAAACGTATCTTCCCTGCTATCGACCTTACTGCTTCCAGTACGCGTCGTGATGATCTATTGGTTGATAGGGATACGCTTCAGCGCATGTGGGTGTTGAGAAACCACCTTGCCGACATGAATTCGAATGAGGCAATGGAGTTTTTGTTGACGCAAATGCGTGGAACAAAATCCAATGAAGAGTTTTTGATAAGTATGAATGGTTAATGCCATCATTATTTAATATTTTTAAGCCATCTTTTGCGAAAAAGATGGCTTAACTTTTTTTGATAGATGAAAAAACACCTGCCCAATACGCTGACTTGTCTCAATCTATTTTCGGGATGTCTCGGTGTATTATTTGCTTTAGAAGAATCTTACCTGCTGACATTCTATTGTGTACTCGCCTCTGGGATATTTGATTTTTTTGATGGTATGGTCGCCCGCGCGCTCCACGTGAAATCGAACATAGGTAAGGAGTTGGATTCACTGGCAGATATGGTAAGTTTTGGGTTTCTGCCGGGAGTGGTGTTGTACATGTTGTTGCGCTCAGCCAGCGCTTCTGCCTATTTGCCGTATTTGGGTTTCGTGGTGACGATTTTTTCAGCGCTGCGCTTGGCCAAGTTCAACGTTGATGATAGACAGACGGTTGATTTTATAGGGCTCAATACGCCCATGAATACTTTTGTGGTGATGGCGCTTCCCTTCATCGCCCAAGAGCGCGGGTTGTCTTTCCCTGTCTATTTCTTATTGCCGGCTATTGCAGTACTTAGTTTTTTGTTGGTTTCGGAGATTCGGCTGTTTAGTATGAAGCTTTCGTCATTGGCTTGGCGAGAAAACCAATTCAAGTATCTCTTTTTGTTGTTGAGTGTGGTATTGATCGTTGTGTTCAAATTTATGGCTCTGCCTCTCATTCTTCTTGCCTACATTCTTTTTTCTTTCTTGCATTTCGCAAGAGAAAAATCCAAGTCGTCTTAATTGGACTGTCTGTTAGCCGCCACCTTTGTTCCTCGTGGCTTTTTCTTGTTCGTGGTTAAGAGAGTTGCTGGAGGTAATCTTTAATTTCTACAAGAAGGGTGTCAAACTGCGGTAGCTGTATGTCAAAAAGTTTTTCTAGCTGCTGCATGTCTTCGCCATTTTTGGCTGCCGTCTCCAATTCTTGGAGCTCAGCGCGCAGGGATGTCGCTCCGATATATTCCATCGTTGGTTTAATATGGTGTGCCTTGCTGGAGATTTCTACAGGGTCTTTACTGCCCATCGCCTCTTTCAATGCGTTAAGATCTACAGGTATTTGCACCAGATAAAGTTGAAGAAACTGCGTTATCAGTGCGCTGTTCTGCATTAAATTGGCTTGAATTACATGTGGGTCGATGAGTGTGTAGTTGTTTGTCATTCGATAGCAGATAATAGTTGTACAGGTAAGTGGTCTTCGCAGCTCTGTAAAAGTTCTTGGTTCGTTACCTGACCTGTGGGATGAACATAATTGGGTGCTATTTCAACGAGTGGCAACAGCGTGAATCTGCGTTGGCCGATGTAGGGGTGTGGAATGCGGAGGTCTTCCTCGTCAACGACTTCGTTGTTGTAATACAAAATATCGATATCGATGATGCGTGCTCCCCATTTCTGTAGTCGCACCCTCCCTAAGTCGTTTTCTATTTGTTGAATCTCTTGCAGTACTTTCCTTGCCGATAGCGGGGTGGAAATGAGTAGAACCTGATTGAGAAATGGCGGTTGATCTTCGACGCCCCATGCGGCCGATGCGTAAACGGAAGACGTTTTTTTGATAGTTCCCACGCGTTTTTCTAGCGCAGTAGCTGCGTCACGAAGCTGAGCAAGTGGCTCGCCCAAGTTGGCGCCTAAGAGAAAAAAAACATCGTTCATGTTTTAAATATAAGGCATATCTATATAAATTTCGAATTCTTCAAAAGAAACAATTAAATTAGGTCTTTTAAATAAGTCAAACATCTTTTATGAGATCATTTTTTAAATATGTCTTAGCGACCGTGACCGGGATAACGATTGTTGTTATTTTGTTTTTTGTATTGATTATTGGCTTGGTGATGAGTACCATTAGCCAATCAAGCAGCAAAGATGCCGATGTGCCCTCCAATGCGGTGTTGTACGTTTCGCTGAATCACGATATAACAGAGCGTACTAGCGAAAATCCTTTGGAAGGCCTAAATATGCCGGGCTATGCCAGCACAAAGTCTTTGGGGTTGAACGATATTGTGGCGCGCATTGCAGCCGCAAAGACAGATAGCCGTATAAAAGGAATCTATCTAAATCCAAGTTACGTCAATACAGGGATGGCAAGTTTAAAGGAGATACATGATGCGCTGCAGGATTTTAAATCATCTGGAAAGTTTATCGTTGCATACAGTGATTCCTATACACAAAAGGCTTACTACTTGGCTTCGGTGGCCGACAAGATTTACCTGAATCCCGAAGGTAGTTTGGAGTTTAATGGTCTTTCAAGTTCTATTGCGTTTGTAAAAGAAGCGCTTCAAAAGCTGGGCGTAGAGATGCAGGTCGTTAAAGTGGGAACATATAAATCTGCTGTAGAACCTTTCCTGCTTAATGAAATGAGTCCCGCCAATCGGCTTCAGGTAACGTCTTACTTGGAAAGCATGTATGGATCCTTCTTGGAGAATATTGCCGAAGGCCGAAAAATTAGCGTGGATTCCTTGCGCTATGTGGCAGACAACTACTTGATCCGAAATGCGGAGGATGCGGTGAAGCACAAATTTGTAGACGGCAGATTGCATAAGGATGAACTGTTGACTGAAATTAAGAAACGACTGGGGGTAGAGGAGAAGAAGGATATTCCTGCGGTGTCGCTGTTGGACTATACGGGCGGAAGCACAAGTGAGCAAACGGGAGATCGAATCGCGGTAGTCTATGCTTATGGAGATATTGTGGACGGCGAGGGTAGCGATACAAATATCGGCGGCGACCGTTTCTCGAGGGAGCTTCGTAAGCTGCGTCGCGACGACCGTGTTAAGGCTGTGGTGTTACGTGTCAATTCCCCCGGAGGATCCGCTTTAGCTTCGGATATCATTGCGCGGGAGGTAGAGTTGACAAGGCAGGTGAAGCCTATCGTGGTATCTATGGGTGACTATGCGGCTTCAGGGGGATACTATATTTCTGCTTTGGCAGATTCTATTTTCGCGGAACGCGAAACTTTGACCGGATCCATCGGTGTGTTTGGGCTTATCCCGAATTTACAGGGACTTTTAAATAATAAATTGGGTGTGCATTTCGATGAAGTGAAGACGGGACGTTTTTCGGGGCTGATGTCTTCTCCGGATAAGCCGTTGACGGAGGAAGAACGTGCGATTATACAGGGAGATGTTAATCGGGTTTATAACACCTTTATCGGTAAGGTTGCGCAGGGGCGCAAGCTAAGTACAAATGCTGTGGATAGCATTGGGCAAGGCCGTGTATGGACGGGGCTTCAGGCGGAAGGCCATGGCTTGGTGGATGGTATCGGAGGTATAGACCGTGCTATTTCGGCTGCAGCAGCGAAAGCGAAATTAAAGAACTACAAGTTGGCCTATTATCCGACGGTTAAAGATCCTTTTTCTTCGATCTTAGGTACCTCTAAAGAGCGTATCAAGGCGTGGATGCTGGCAGATGAGCTCGGCGACTATAGGCAATATGTGGAGCAGCTTCGAACAATTACGCGCTCCTCGGGGATACAGGCAAGAATGCCTTACACCATCGAGATACGATAAATTTAAGGAGGGGATTTTTCAATTCCCTCCTTTTTTCTATATTTATGGCTGGAAGTAAAAGGTCAACTTAAATTTAATAGTATATATGAAAACAATTGATGATTTGAATTTCTCGGGCAAGAAAGCATTGATCCGTGTGGATTTTAATGTTCCTTTTGATGAGAATTTTAATATAACCGATGACAACCGTATCCAAGGCGCTACGCCAACGATCAAAAAGATTTTGGCAGATGGCGGATCAGTAATCTTGATGTCCCATTTGGGACGTCCGAAAGATGGGCCAACGGATAAGTATTCGTTAAAGCATATCGTAGCACATTTGTCGGCCGTGCTTGGTGTCGATGTTCAATTTGCAAACGATTGTATCGGTGAAGAAGCTATCGAGAAAAGTGCTGCTTTGCAGGCAGGTGAGGTTCTTTTGTTAGAAAACCTTCGTTTTTACAAAGAAGAAGAAAAAGGCGATAAGGCTTTTGCAGAGAAATTGGCCAAACTTGGTGATGTCTATGTGAATGACGCTTTCGGTACTGCTCACCGTGCGCACGCGTCTACAGCTATCGTGGCCGAGTTTTTCCCAGGAAGCAAATTTGCAGGCTACTTATTGGCTGCAGAGATCAATAATGCCGAAAAGGTGTTGAATAATCCAAACCGTCCTTTCACAGCAATCATGGGTGGAGCGAAAGTTTCCGATAAGATTCAATTGATCGAGGCCTTGTTGGATAAGGTAGACAACCTGATCATTGGTGGCGGTATGGCCTACACATTCGTGAAAGCACGTGGCGGCGAGATCGGAAAATCATTGGTCGAGATCGACAAGTTGGATTTGGCTAACGAGCTTGTTCAGAAAGCGGAGGAAAAAGGCGTGAATTTGGTGTTGCCTACAGATGCGCAGATTGCCGATAAATTTTCTAACGATGCAGCGACTTATGACGGTCCAAACGATGCTATTCCAGCAGATAAGGAAGGTCTTGATATTGGTCCGGAATCATCCGCACATTTCGCTGAAGTGATCGGTGCTTCTAATACCCTACTTTGGAACGGTCCAATGGGTGTTTTCGAGTTTGATACTTTTGCGAAAGGTACAAAAGCTGTTGCTGATGCGGTGGTTGCTGCTACAGAACGTGGTGCCTTTTCCCTTATCGGAGGAGGAGACTCTGCTGCTGCGGTATCGAAGTTTGGTATGACAGAACACGTAAGCTACGTAAGTACAGGTGGTGGAGCCTTGTTGGAATATATGGAAGGCAAAGCACTTCCAGGTGTTCAAGCTTTGAACGACTAGGTAATAATCGTACTGCGATACTATAAAAGAAGCCGTAACAACTCCCTGTTACGGCTTCTTTCGTAAGGCATTTTTGGATCGCGTCACCTAATAGGCATAGCTAAAGCCAAAAGTCGGGAACAGTTTGCGTGAGGCAGAACTGTCGTTTATATAGGTCAACCGTGCCGCAACATTGATGTCGGGTAGTACATATCGAAAAACGTTGAGGTCTGCGGAAATCCCAAGTCCGAAACTTTTTGGCGCGGATGATCGATGTATATTTTGGAAATCGGAGAAAAGCAATCCCTGAAAACGTTTGATGTAGGCTAATGAGCCTATGCTCCAATCAGGATAAAATAGAGGCATGCGGTAGCTCGCCAATGCGGTGTTGCTTACGATGTCCGATCGGAAATTGCCCCATCCAGACACCATCGGGATGTCATATACGCCTTCATATCTACCGTTGCTTCGTTGTGCCGCAAAACGGAATTGAAGGCTATGGTTGGATGATAGGCCGGGTAGGTAAAAGTTGGTTCTGACAGATAGAACCTCTCCACTAAGTTGTTGTTCAAAAGGAAGATGTCGGTAGGTGATACTGATGTTTTGTCCCCAACGTGGTGCCAAATCCATACGGCTTCGCATGCTGTTTCGATTAAAATAAGCTTGGTAGTTTAAGGGAAATGCGATGGTTTCGTTGAAATTGCGAAGCGAAATGCTGACATCATATCGTTTTGTGTAGGACGTACCAAAATTTGCACCATAACTGTATACTACGTTTTGCCGGTAAACAGAGAGCGGGATGCCTACTTCGAAGGTAGCGTGATGATCGCGATAGTCGTACATGATGACTTGGTTGTTTTGCGTCACGGCATTGCCTACAAGCCCGCGGTTGGCATAGCGTGCGGTAAATACGGGAAGATACCTGCGGTAGGCCAGTTCGGCAGAATAGATGCTCTTGCGGATGTCGGGGTCGTATTCGTAGCCTAATTTGATCTGGCTGCTGTTTAGCACGTCGTTGGAAAGCCAAAAAAGCCCGGGGATGTAGTTGTCGAAACTTTCGAAATTGGTGCTGCTAATCGATAAGCTATGAAAATTTATCAAATGTGTGGTTGGGTTGTAGGCTGTAATCTGTATGGTGTCCTGTTGTTCAATGATAGGCTGCTGTATATCTTTCAGCTGATCTAAGGTAGGCTGTATAAAAAGATGGGGTGCATTGTTGTTCGTTAGCGATGTTTTTGTTCCCGATTCGAGTTTTTGGGAAGCCAATTTATAGCCGTTATATCGATAATCATTGTAGATGATTTCCTGTTTTTGCTCATCGACAAATGCGTTGAATGCGCCAAAACGAGCGTCTGTGAGTCTGTACAACTCTCCTTCTTGATCTATTCTGTAAATATTGTCTAAGCCATCAAAATGAGCTTTAAACAGGATATCATCATGGTGGTAGGATGGCCTTTCAAGTTGCTGGTTTCCCCAGTCCAACAGAAAGCGATGTTGTCGAGTCGCTAGCGTTATTTCGATCAGGTTGGTTCCTTTCGGCGACACAGCTATGGCGATGATTTTATCCCCGGCGGCGTCGAATTTGGGCTGTTGAATGTGCACGCCTTCGGGCAGATGCTGTGTTTCCAATACGTTGCCGTCCTTAGCATTTAGTAGCAATAAGCTGCTCTTATTGCCTGCATCAACCTCGACGACGGCAATAACATCTTGCGATGGATGAAGTACAGGAGAGTAGTATCTTGATCGATGTGTCAGCGTTTTAAGTGCTTTCGTTTTTATGTCGTACAGGTTGATAACATTGTAGGTTTGTTTACCGAAGCGAGGGTCTTTTCGGTACTCGTCCCACACAACTTGTGTGCCGCGTAAATGAAAATAGGGAGTTATTTGTATGCCTGTTTTTGTTATGCTATGCTCCTTTCCGGAAGGGTCTACGACGATGATTTCATTAACCGAATGAGGACTCGATTTGAGTGCCCATAGCTCGTCATTTTGACTTCGTTGAGGAAGTAAATAATCGCTTGGGAATTTACTTTTTATTGTTTTTATTTCGTTTTCTATAGATTTGTTATTGTCATTTTTTACCCAGTTTTCTTCTAACTCCGCCATGGTAGCATGGAACATTTTACGTGGCTTCATGCCGGAAGCATGCTTGAAAGCGCGTTGAAAATTGAATGGTCGAAGTAGTTTGTTTCGCATATCTTCCATGATTTTTTCATGGCTTTCTATACCGGTATGATTGGTCATGTAGGTATTCATCAGGAGACCGATGCTGTAATGTGAGGGAACATTATCTTTGAAGGAACCTAATACGTATTTGTTGAAATCATAATCCCTGTCGGATAAAACATTTGCTCGGATAGGCATTTCCCAAGATGGTAATCTGCCTCGTCCGCCTGCGCTGTGTATGGTTTCTATTTGTACAGCGTCGCCTTCAAAATACCATGCGGGCAGGTTCAATGCATAGAGCGCTAAAGCCAGCTGTTCAAAAAAAGGCCCTCTGATACGTCCTGTCAATTTGTCAAATTGAGCAACATGCCTGAGCTCATGAAGTGCCAAGTTCGGTAACCATTCTTGGTTATCTGCAGTCGAAGATGGGACGGGATAAAACTCGGATTTTCGCGGAGCAAGTTGTACATAGCCATTCTGACTAAGATGGTTTCCTTGTAATATCAAGGTGATAGGGTGGGGATTTTTGCCTAAATCACGGCTACTGTATTGACGAAGGTAGGGGAGTTGCTTGGCTAGATTACGTGCGGCAGAGTCAAAGGTGCTAGGAAAAAGAAGGCGATAATTTTGTGTTTTTATTTGCTGCCATTTGATGGATGAATGCGCTTGTTCGTTATCAATAATCTGTCCAAAGGTATTATGTGAATATATAGTTGTTATGAATATTGATAAGATATTGATTATTAATTTTTTATTCATTATCCAGTGTGGTTAAAATGGTGTTTGCTAAAAATATTAGTCAATTGTTTCGTTTTTATATTTATTATTTGTTTCGTATTGTTTGTGTAAGTGTTTGATTTTTATAGTTTTATTGTTTTTTATAAAACGAATATTTTGATGTATTTTATTTCGGTATTATATGCTTTTTCTTATGCTCGTACTGGCTTGTACCGCGTTAAGTTTTACATGTAAAGTACGCTCAACAAGATAGAAAAAAAAAACATCTTTTTTACATCAAGAGGTTTCTAAATGCGGCGCGCATGCATTTGACTCTTGGTCGTTTTTGTTGCTACACAAGTGACTCTCCTGATCATCTGTTTTTAGTAATGCTGATCATTTCGAATGGGTGCTGTTCCGATTAGCGACGTAATGTTTTGGGAGCAGGGCGGTATTGGGTAGTCTAATGTATTTACTTGGTTTTTATCGTCTATACGGTGGTGTCATTTTGACAGTCTATGGCTTTCGAAGCGCGGTAGACGAAAACTGTTGGCGGCAAAAATTGTTAAGTTTAGTTGGTATGTATGCATAAAAAAAGTATTAGTTATTTCCAACTAAAAAGTCGACTTTTGCTGCAAATAAAAATACCCATGTAGGATTTAAAAATTAAAGTGTGTTATGGAAGAACTAGAAATGCAAGTGGAGCTTGTTGAGAAATGGATAGAATCGAATAGCCTTTCTGAGCTTCAAGATTTTCTTAATGAGCAGAACATCTCCGACGTCGAAGAACTCATCGATGAACTTCCAGAACATGCTGCGTTATTTATAGAGACCATTAATATAAATCGCGCGGTTCACGTTTTCAGTATCCTCGATTTCCCTACCCAAGAACGTATCTTCAAAAAATTATCGGCAGCCAAGGTTCGCGAGCTTATAAATGAGATGCCGCCGGATGATCGTACATCTTTCTTTAGTGAATTAAAAGGTGATGTGGTTAAGCATTTAATCATCATGCTTTCTCCTGAAGAACGCAAAGAAGCACTCTCTTTGTTGGGCTATCCTGAAGACAGTGTTGGACGTCTAATGACTCCGGATTATATCACTGTAAAACCCCATTGGAACATCACGCGAATATTGGATCACATCCGTCGTTATGGAGACGCTTCGGAGACTATCGATGTGTTGTATGTAATCGATGGCGAAGGGCGTTTGATGGACGATATCAAGATCCGCGATATCTTGGTCTCGGATCCGGAAACGAAAGTGGAAGATCTGATCGATAATAGACTTATCTCCCTGCATGCGAATGACCCCCAAGAGGAGGCGGTGAATGTTTTCCGGATGAATAATCGGGTAGCGCTTCCGGTGGTTGATGAGCAAGGTATTATGCTCGGTATGGTAACCATCGATGACATCCTGTGGGTTGCCAACGAAGAGTACTCGGAAGATATGCAGCGTATCGGGGGTACGGAGGCATTAGATGAACCCTATTTGGATGTATCTATTTTCCATTTGGTAAAAAAACGAGGAGGCTGGTTGATTGTGCTTTTTCTAGGGCAACTGTTAACCACAAACGTGTTGGAGTTTTATGAAGATAGGCTGACGATCATTCTGGTCTTGTTGATGCCGTTGATTATGTCCAGCGGAGGTAATAGCGGTTCGCAAGCTTCGACATTGATCATCCAAGCTATGGCGATGGGCGAGGTGACACTACGCGATTGGTGGTTGGTTATGCGACGCGAGATTCTTTCCGGATTTTTTCTGGGATTGATTCTAGGGACATTAGGTTTTTGCCGTATTGCCGCCTATCAGGCTTTCTCCGGCGAGTATGGTGATGCTTGGGTATTGTATGGCTTAGCAATTGCCCTATCGTTGGTAGGCGTTGTCCTTTGGGGCTCACTTGTTGGTTCTATGCTGCCCTTTGTGCTACGTCGTCTTGGAGCCGATCCGGCAAGTTCTTCTGCTCCCTTCGTATCCACATTGGTCGATGTGACCGGTCTTATTATCTATTTTACCGTTGCAACGCTTGTGCTCGGTAATATTGTTGGGAAGTAGAAAAAAATCTTCTTGTATAAGAGCAAGTTGTGTTTTTCTGCGTGAAATAATTTGCAGAGGTCGTTAAATCTTCCGATAATTGCATCACCGAAACGGAAACGACGGTTCTTAAAATTCCTGAATAGCTCAGCAGGTTAGAGCATCTGACTGTTAATCAGAGGGTCGCTGGTTCGAGCCCAGCTTCAGGAGCAAAACAAAAAAGCTGTTTTTCATAAAGAAAAGCAGCTTTTTTTGCTTTAGACGGTTTTTGTTAATTTCCTTGAAACGGTGGGAGGGTATACTAAAATCATGTCGTCTCTTTTTTTAAGAGCGCTAAACGATGTTTGTTTATCAGTGTCGAGTAACATATTGCACTTCGCTGTAAAAGACAAGAGGTGCTGTCGTCGAGCAATGATCCGTTCAAGGCGGTAAATATTTTTTAATTTTTTATTTGAATATAAAAATCAAAGTTCTATCTTTGTATCACTTTAGAAAACGCGGTTAACGTGTGCTAAGGTCGAAATTCCTGAATAGCTCAGCAGGTTAGAGCATCTGACTGTTAATCAGAGGGTCGCTGGTTCGAGCCCAGCTTCAGGAGCGAAAGTTTTACCGGCTGATAAGCCGGTTTTTTTTTGTCTAAAAAATCGAAAAAGATGAGTTTAGTAATTGTTGGGACGGTTGCATTCGACGCCATCGAAACCCCTTTTGGAAAAACAGATAAAATTGTGGGCGGCGCCGCTACCTTCGCGGGATTGGCTGCATCTTACCTATATGATCAAGTCAAGTTGATTAGTGTTATCGGTGAAGATTTTGGAGATGACAATATTAATATTTTAAAGTCTCGCGGCATTGATGTGGAAGGGGTAGAGATTGTTGAAGGAGGTAAATCCTTCTTTTGGTCGGGCAAATACCACAACGACATGAACAGTCGTGACACGTTGATCACAGAATTAAATGTGTTGGCAGATTTTGATCCGAAAATCCCGGCATCCTACCAAGACTGTACCTACCTTTTGCTGGGCAATTTAACGCCGCAAGTACAAATGCAGACCTTGGATCGTTTAGCGCAGGCTCCTAAGTTAGTAGTGCTTGATACGATGAACTTTTGGATGGATGTGGCTCTTGACGATTTAAAGAAAGTGCTTCAGAAGGTCGATGTCTTGACGATCAACGATGCAGAAGCACGGCAGTTGTCTGGGGAGTATTCTTTGGTGAAGGCTGCTGAGATTATCTTACAAATGGGGCCTAAATACCTAATCATTAAAAAAGGTGAGCATGGTGCGCTTCTTTTTGGTGAAGGACAAGTGTTTTCTGCGCCAGCCCTGCCTTTGGCTGATGTATTTGATCCGACGGGTGCGGGAGATGCTTTTGCTGGAGGTTTTATTGGTTACCTAGCAAAAGTTAAAACCATCAACTTTACCAACATGAAGAATGCGATTATCTATGGCTCGGCCTTGGCATCGTTTTGTGTTGAAAAATTCGGAACAGAACAACTACAGCATCTAACTGCAGAAGATATCAAAAGCAGGATTCAGAAATTTATAGCTCTAGCAAAATTTGAGATTAGCGAATAATTCGCTAATCTCAAATCAATTTTCCGATTACCGGGAATTTATAAAAAACCCAGCTGT
Organism: Sphingobacterium bambusae; assembly: GCF_033955345.1. Taxonomy (NCBI): domain Bacteria; kingdom Pseudomonadati; phylum Bacteroidota; class Sphingobacteriia; order Sphingobacteriales; family Sphingobacteriaceae; genus Sphingobacterium; species Sphingobacterium bambusae. The sequence continues at coordinate 1,363,529 of NZ_CP138332.1, read as the reverse complement.
TGTGGGGGGCATCTTCCATTTCACTGGTCAAATCTTGTCCTGCCCAGTGTTCGTAGTGTTTTCCGTTCTTCCAAAGACGGCTTTCACCTACATCATATATCAATCCTTTATAGCATACCCATATTTCTTTCCGATCCTGTCCATTTCTTAATGCTAATTGACTTTTGGAATACTGGGGTAGGCTTTCTTTATTTTCCACCTTATAAAGGTACGTCTAATCGCCGAACTTATAAGCGTGAAGCGTCTTTTTCATTGCTTTGCGTGCCACGTGTATCCTGGTTTTTACCGTTCCTATCGGAATAGATAGGTGGTCAGATATCTCGTGATACTTATAGCCTTCAAAGTACATGCTAAAGGGAACATAATAGTCGTCGCTAAGTGTTGAAAGTGCTTGGTTGATGTCTTCCATGACGAATTTGTTCTCGCCTCTGTTGCTTGTTGCCGACACAACCAAGTTGGCACTAGTGATTTCTTCCTCTTTGGTGATGAATGAATTTGTTTTGACTACCCGGCGGTAATTGTTGATGAAGGTGTTCTTCATAATGGTGTATAACCAACCTTTGAGGTTGGTTCCTTCTTTAAAGTTGTTGAAGTAAGTCACCGCTTTCAAAAGCGTGTCTTGTACCAAATCATTTGCGTCATCCTGATCTCTAGTGAAATTTCTCGCATACGTCTTTAGTGAGTCCGCCTGTTGAATAACTAAAGTGTTGAATTCTAACTTGTTCATACTAGATTGGATTAAAAGTTTTCAATACACTGACCGGCTGCTATTGTGTGTCGGTCTTGTTAGGTTTGTAATTCATCTCCATGAAATACGGTTTCATAGAGATTTATGCAAATGGCGTGCTAAACTTATCCTCTAAAATGAAGTCTAAATGAAAATTCTGTTAAATGAAGGTTACTTTGGGCGATATTCGCGCCCACTAATTGTTTAATAGCCAAAACAATACCCTTGTTGCTTTGTTATTAACAAATTAGTTTCACGAATGTGGAAAACTTCTATAGTATATTTACTTCGCGCTCTAGCTCAATTCCAAACTTTTTATACACATCGTTCATTATTTTAGACGATATAGTATATATTTCTAGACCGCTAGCTTCTCCCAAGTTGGTGATTACCAACGCTTGATTTTTCCAAACAGCGACCTGACCGTCGATTTTACCCTTCCAACCGCAAGCTTCGATAAGCCATCCGGCGGCCAATTTCACGCGTTCGTTGTCAACCGGGAAGGAAACGATAGTAGGATGTTGCTCTTTCAGTGTGTTGAAATGCGCAAGAGGTATGATTGTGTTTTTGAAGAAACTACCGGCGTTGCCCACCGTAGAAGGATCGGGCAGTTTTTCGACACGGATGTGGGATACGACCTCGGCGACGTCCTTGATGCTCGGCGAATCGATCCCTCTGTTATTCAGCTCTTCATTAATCGCACCATAAGATGTGTTTACCTTTTTGTGGAGTGCGAGTTTGTAGGTTACAGACGTAATGATAAAGCGCCCTTTATGTTTGGTTTTAAAAATGCTGTCTCGGTAAGTGAATTGGCAATCGTCTTTACTGAAGGTGGTAAATGTACCGGTTTGGGTGTCGAATGCTTGGCAAGAATAGAAAACATCCATCAGCTCGGTGCCGTAAGCACCAATATTTTGAACTGGCGATGCTCCAACTGTGCCGGGAATAAGGGCCATATTTTCCACACCTGCAAAACCATGGTTAATGCAGTACCATACGAAATCGTTCCATACCTCGCCGGCTTTGGCAGTGACAAAAATGTAATTGCCTTCGATAAAATGTTGAATGCCCTTGCTGGCCATATGTATGATCAGCCCCTCGTAATTTTTTGTAAAAAGTACGTTGCTTCCGGAGCCCAACACCAAGAATGAGCGCTGAAAGTAGCCCTCTTCGTGAAGCCCTGCTAGTTGGCTTTCTTCTGTGATGTCGATAAACTGATGGCAGCTTGCCTCTACAGCAAAGGTATTATATCGTCGAAGTGAAATATCGTGTTGGATCTCGTTTACCATTTTGTATTGACTAATTCTTTTAAAAATTCAAAAAAAGAATTAACTTTATGATTTTGCGGTAAAGATACTATAAACCCTATTATTAAAGGAATAAAATTAACATGTCCAAAAACGTAGACATTAAGCGAGCCAAGATATTAGAAGTGGCGAAAAGACGTTTTGCCCATTTCGGAATGGCCAAGACAACGATGGCGGAGATCGCGAAGGACCTTTCGTTTTCAAAGGCACTGTTGTATTATTACTTTCCTGACAAGCATAGCCTCTATACCGCTGTGTTGGAATATGTGATCAATGACATGATCAGCAAGGTGGATAGCTATTTGCTGAAGGCATCGAGCATCGAGAAATCTATTTTATTTGCGATTGAAAGCAGAATGGAGCTGATGCGTGAGAATTATAACCTTTTCGAATATTCAAGCTCCTTATTTATGCAGAATCCGGGAGAAATGGGAAAAAGTCTGGGGCCATTTTTTGATCGGGTGCGCGATCAATTCGGCCGCATATTGCGCATCGGTGTGGATAATGGCGAGATCGTGGTTGATAATATCGAAGAGACAGCGGAATTGTTGCTGTTTTCGCTGATGGGCATGCGAACCGGCATTATGAGTAAAGATCTGAATGATTGTCTATTTCCTTCGCCGGATGAATTTGAGCTGATCTTGTCGAAGCAGAAAAAGATGATTTCTATTTTTATCCGCGGATTGCAGGCCTAGATACCGCGGGATTTGACGTGCTGTATAATGGTCTCTGCATGTACACGTGAGTTTTCGATAAACCAAAGATGTGTGTTTAGACCGCCGCAAACTACCCCCGCTAAATATAGTCCGGAAATGTTGGTTTCCATAGTTTGCGGGTCATGTTCAGGAATCTTGGGCGCTTCATCAGGGACATGTACACCTATAGATTTTAGAAATTTAAAATTCGGCTGATATCCGGTTAGTGCCAACACAAAATCATTTTTTAAGGTGACCGCTCCTTCTGGAGTTTCCAAGGTCACACTATCGTCGCTGATAGCCGTCAAGCAACTGTTGTAGAAAACATCAATTTCCTGAAAGGCAATTCGATTTTCGATATCGGGCTTGACCCAATACTTTACGCGTGGACTGATTTCCTTGCCGCGTACGACGAGAGTAACTTTCGCCCCTTTACGGTATGTTTCCAATGCGGCATCGACCGAAGAGTTGCTCGCGCCAACAACCAGTACATGCTGGTTGGCATAATAGTGCGGGTCTTGGTAGTAATGCGATACTTTTGGCAGCTCTTCGCCCGGGATGTTGAGCATCATCGGGATATCATAAAATCCTGTTGCAACGATCACGCTCTTGGCAATGTATTGCGCTTTTGAACTCTGAATATATAACAGCTCTGCCTCCTTGCGAACCGTTAATACTTCTTCGAAGAGATGAGTATTAAGATTGAACTTGCCGTTGATGCGCCGATAATACTCTAGGGCTTCGGCTCTCTTGGGCTTTGGGAGCGTGGTTACAAATGGGGTGTCACCGATCTCCAGCCGTTCTGAAGACGAAAAAAAGGTCATGTTCACCGGATAGTTGTACAAGGAATTCACCAAGCATCCCTTTTCGAGGATGATATGTGTGTAGCCTGCTTTCTGTGCTTCGATGCCACAGGCAAGACCAATTGGGCCTGCTCCAATAATAAGTACATCAAAAAAATTATCCATTCGGTACAGCGATTTTTTCGTTTTGCTCCAAGGTGATGGAGCGTGTGATCAATTCTTGCGTCACACGATGTAAATCTCCAGAAATTTTACTTAAGAACTGTAATTGTTCTGTAATTAATGCGCTGTCTTCCTCATTTGCGGTGCTTTCTTTCAACACAGGGAAGGCTTCACTTACTTGGTAACTTTGTGTTTGCGGTTCTTGTGCGGGGAGCAGGAGGATAGCTTTTTCCAACTCTGCCAAAATGCGCTTTAATAGTTTTGCATGCTCGCGGTTGAAGGTTTCAATATCCGCTTGGTTCACCTGTGTCAACAGGTTGGCGGAGTAGGAAGAAAAAATATGGTTCAAGATCACGAAACGGTTAATCTCCTTAGTATATTTCTGGCGCCATTTTGGTTCCGTCAGCATGCGTTGAAAAGTAGATCCCATATTCGCTGAAGCGATGTATACCTCCTTTCGAGCGAGCTTATAAAGCGTTCGGGAAAGATTATGGCCCGCTAGGATCTGCACAGCCTGCGCAATATAGTTGTAGTTGGCAATAAGCAGACCGCGCATGTTATCTTTGAATTGTGTGCTTTCCCAATTCGGGAAAATAATGTAGCTGGATAAAAAGGCGATGACGCCGCCCAAGAAGGTGTCAAACACGCGCTCTTTGGCCATCTCCAAGGAATTCATGCCGTTAAAGCTGAGCATAATGAGGACGTAGGGCGTCATAAACATGACCGCGATAATGTAGTTGACGCGGAAGAGACTGTACGCCGTCAAGAAGAAAAATATCAGTAGCACAAACCGTACAGACGGATCGTGTATTGTAAAAACGATGGTCGCACCTATGATACCCCCAATAACGGTACCTATGAGTCGTTGCATATTTCTTTCCTGTGTTAGACCAAAGCCGGGCTTAAGGATCACCATGATCGTGAGCAGTGTCCAGTAAATCCCATTTGGATTGAAATGGATTAGGCTGAGGGTGAGATAGGTGCCCGCCAGCACAATCGCCATGCGCAATGCATGTCTAAACACCGAGGAATCTAAGCTGAGATTGCTTCGGAATTTCTTCCAGTCTATTTGATCACGAGTGATAAATTGAGAAGCTGAATCAATTTCCTGACGCGGAATTTCGGAGATGGTCGAGGAACTATAGCTGTAGATATCTTCGATGAATTTGACAATACCGCGGATATTGATGATTATTTTCTTCAGCGGAATGGTGTTTCCTGACTTTGTGTCGATCTTATCTACCGTTTCCCTTAGACGTTCGATATCCTGCTCAAATTTGTAGATAGGTTTGGGCATTCTGTTGGCATTGATGGCGTAGGCCATGTTGTCGAGCTCATGCGTCAATTTAATGAGTACATGTTTGAACTGTATGAGCACGCCATACTCGCCGTAGGCGGTTTTGATGGCGTTGTAATCATACTGCGTGGTCATGCTCTGCTCAAACAGGTCGACGATGTCCGAGAATATAAGGGTTAGAAATCGGCCAATCTTTGTGGTATCCTTGATGGAACGTTTGCTTTGGAATAGAATATCGCGTACCAATTCTTGATGCTTGTGTACTTCGATCTGTTTCTCGATGAGTTTAAGATAGTTGGTGTCTATATCAATCTTGGGATCGTAGAAATTCGCTTTCAAGCGAATGTAATCCGCTACTTGTCGGATAGATTCGGAAAGTTCCTGTTGCGCAATACGATAGGGGCGGATTTGCAGGATGGACATGCTGATCAGCATATACCAAGATCCGCCAATGGCGATGTAAAGCAAATACATCCATCGCTCAGCGTCCACCAGCTCATGGTGCACATTGAACAGCATCATTAAGGTACACATGGATCCTACCGTTGCTGCCCGAGCGTTAAAGACGGCGAACATAGCAAATAGGAAACTCAGCAGAGCAACAACAATTGTCGTTAGGGTGATAGATGAGTTGACATGGATAATAATGATATAGGTCAGCATACACAGTAGCGCCGTAGACAACATCCCTAACCGCCGGTGGGATGGCGCTCCCGGCGTATCGGAAAGGCCAACCAATAAAGCACCCAAAGATATAAGCGTGCCGATATTGAAATAACCCAAGGAGGCGGATACGAGTACTGGGACGATGCAGCCAACTGTGATTTTCAATCCCTCAGCGAAGTATTGTCCATAAAAGAAATTGCTTATCTCTTTGGTTTTTTCCATGAAATGAGTACCTGTTGTGTCAAGAAAAACGAAACGCTATGAAGTGCTCAAACTTATACAAATTTGTATTTATATCCAATTATAATATTAAACGGTAAGTAGTCGTTGCTGCAGCGAGCGCGAACTTTCAACAAATGGGTAAATAATGCAAAATAATGAAACAGTTTTGCCATTAATATGGTTAATCATTCGAAGGTCATGCGATATTGTTCTATATTTATTGCGTTGCGTCTTTCTTTACATTTAGTTATTTGCCATATGGCAGCTATATCTGTAAATATGTCCTGTGGTCGTTAGGAGACGAGCTTGGTTCTTCTTTTTCCGAAGATAGCATGGTAAGTGGTTTTTATTTTGAATTATTTTCAAGCAAACAATCAATTTAATATGCTTTTTACATGAAAAACTTTTATTTTTTATAAATATTATATAATTTAGGGCGGTTCGAATCACATGTATCTCGAGCCTATGTTATTCCATAATTTTAAGCATGAAAATCAGTCAAAAACAATCCGTTTTTCACAACGAAGTACTAACACGCTTTGACTTATACAAAAGTTTGTTTTTAACCTTGCCCTTTCAGCGGGTAAAGCATACCGGAACAATTCTACCTTTCTTTTCCACACACTGTGAAAAGGGAGTGGATGAGCATCTAACGCCAGAAGACATTATCGAGAGTTTCTTTGGTCAGTACGAGCAATATGTGCAGGAAGAGGATCGAATCGACTTTCTATTCCGTATTGTGCAATACATCGAAAGACAGGTGGTGCTTTTTGATGCTGTCGAGGATTCTGCATTTCAGAGCGTAGGGAAGACGGATGAGTCTGGTATATTGCACGGCCTTTTTCAGCGAGCACAGGAAAATCCTGAACTGAAAAAGGAAATTGTCAATAAGTTGCGTGACTTCTCGGTACGTTTGGTACTAACGGCGCATCCGACACAATTCTATCCAGGCCCTGTGTTGGCGATCATTACAGATCTTATCGATGCTTTAAAGAGAAATGATGTGCCCAACATTCAATCTTTATTGCAACAGTTAGGAAAAACACCTTTTATCAATAAGGAGAAACCTACTCCTGTAGATGAGGCCGCTAGTTTAGCTTGGTTTTTGGAAAATGTATTCTATAAGGTGGCATCCGAGATCCAATCCAAGATCGATAGTGAATTGGAGGTGCCAATTGAAGACGTAAAACAGCTTATCGAGTTAGGTTTTTGGCCGGGAGGCGATCGTGATGGAAATCCGAATGTGGACGCCGAGAGTACCAAAAAAGTTGCCAATATGCTACGCACGATCTTGTTTCGTTGCTACTACCGCGATTTCCGTATGGTTAGAAGGCGCATCACCTTCCGTGGTGTGGAGAAATATTTAGATGTATTGCAAAATCTGTTTTATGATAACAGCTTTAATCCGGTAGAAAATCCCGTTGATGAAACAGCGACCATATTGGAGAACCTCAACGCCGTTAAAGATGTGTTGAATACCCGGCATAATGGTCTTTTTGTCGAGCTCGTCGAAGATTTGATACGTAAGGTCATCACCTTTGGTTGTTATTTTACCACCCTTGATATCCGTCAAGATAGCAGTATCTTACGCAATACCTTCAATTACTTGGTGGAGCGTTATCCGGAAACGGCAGTAGATTTAGATCGCATAAAAGACTCGGAAGATGAGAAAGAGAAGAGTATTCCTTTTTCGGAATTGAGCCTAGGCTTTGATGCGGACGCTGATAAATTGGTGATTGATACCTTGCAGGTGATCGACCTTTTGAAATCCATACAACAAAGTGGAAGCGAGCGAGCGGCACAGCGTTTCATTATCAGTAATTGCCAACAGGCTTCCGATATTTTGGGCTTGATGCAACTTTTCTTGTGGTCTGGTTGGAAGAAAGAGGCGTTGACGATCGATTTTGTGCCGCTTTTTGAAACGGTGGATGATCTTTCGCGTGCCGCAGACGTGATGCGCAGCCTGTATGATAATGAGGTTTATGCCAAGCATATACAAAAGCGAGGCAATAAGCAGACCATCATGTTGGGCTTCTCCGATAGCACCAAAGATGGTGGCTACCTGATGGCCAATTGGTCTATCTACAAAGCCAAGATCGAGCTGACCGCCATTGCGCGCGAATACGATGTAGATCTGGTCTTTTTTGATGGCAGGGGAGGCCCTCCAGCACGTGGTGGTGGAAAGACACAGAAATTCTACGCTTCGATGGGCAAAGAGATTGCCAACGAACATATTCAGTTGACCATTCAAGGGCAGACGATCAGTAGCCAGTATGGATCTTTAGAAACAGCCCAACATAATATCGAGTTGTTGTTGCAGGCAGGAATTATTTCGGAAATCCAGCAGAAAGATGGCGATACCTTGACCACGAAACAGAAGGAAGTGATCGACCAGATGGCACACGAGAGCCATGGTAAATTTATGGCGCTGCGGAAACATCCGCTGTTCTTAAAATATTTGGAGACGTTAAGCCCGTTGAAGCAATTGTCCGAGGTTAACATCAGTAGCCGTCCGGTGAAGCGTAACTCCGGTAAGGAGCTTCGCTTGGAGGATCTTCGGGCGATCAGTTTCGTGACATCGTGGAGCCAGCTGAAGCAGAATATTCCGGGCTTTTATGGTGTAGGAACAGCTTTGCGTTGGGCAGAGGAAAATAATTTATGGTCTTACGTAAAGAACCTTTACGAAAGCTCGGGGATGTTCAAGACAATCATCGATAACTGTATGATGTCGATGACGAAGTCGAACTTTGATATCACGGCCTATATGCAGTATGACGATACCTTTGCCGAGTTTTGGTCGATGCTGAAAGAGGAATACGAGTTAACAAAATCGTATGTATTGAAACTGAGTAACTCTTCGGCCCTCATGGAGCACTATCCGATTGAAAGAGCGTCGATTATGGCCAGAGAGAAAATTATACTGCCCTTGTTGACGATACAGCATTATGCTATACGTGCTTTACGTGATAAAGAACTGCCGGAAGAAAAAGAAGCTATCTACAGAAAGTTAATCGCTCGTACCATTTATGGCGTGGTAAATGCGGGGCGTAATTTGGCGTAAAATGTTTATTTTAAACGGGAAAATCGATTATTTTTTTATTTTTGTAGCATAAAACGAAAAGAGATGAAATTTAACACTTTATTTGTTGCAGGCGTATGTGCTAGCGCTTTGTTAGCTTCTTGTAACCCGCAGACCGCTAAAGAAAATCAACTAAAATACACGCACACCAGTTTGGCAGATGGAGACGCTTTTCAGTTCTTTCAAGTCGTTGGTGGAAAGGTGGTTTACGAGGCTGATTATGCGGCTTATGTAGAAACTGTTGCGACTTCTTCACAGGCGAAACAGCTTGCGGCTAAAGTGAAAGAGGTATACGCTGGAATCATCCCAACTTTAGATAGCCTAGCTGTGGTAAATCAGGTTGACTTCCCTATAAAAGGTGCTGCAGTATTTGCTAAGCCAGAGGCTGCAACGGCAGAACATGTTCATGCTACTGATTCAGCTTCTACGGAGCATGCTGCTGCTGGACATGCACATGGCGCAACATATTCGGATGCCGAATACCTTCATCACGTACAGCACGAAACTGCAAAAATCAAAGATCAATTTGAACGATTGAGCCATAATACGAATAAAGGACTTCGTACTTTTGCTAAGGAAAACCTCGAAAAAGTAGCGGAATTGTTTACGCTTGCTGGTGGCAAGGAAGATGCGCACGCACATCACTAAGCGATTCTAACATAGGATATAAAGAGGGATGTAGCAATACATCCCTTTTTTTGTTTAATTTTTTGGGAATATAACAATAACTTAACATACTATTAATCTATGATTTGTTATTATTGTAAAATTTAATTAGACACACTCATTTCAAAACCATCATCTGTGAGATACGGAGCAATAGATATCGGATCCAATGCAGTTAGGCTATTAATTGCGGAGGTTAATCAAGAAAGTAGCCCAGTTCAGTTTACAAAAGAGGCGCTCATTCGTGTTCCCCTTCGGTTGGGAGACGATGCCTTTATTCACCAACATATTTCCAAACCCAAGTTCGAAAATATGGTGAAAACGATGCAGGCTTTTCGGAACCTTATGGACGTATATCGGGTGAGTGACTATATGGCTTGTGCCACATCTGCGATGCGCGATGCTGATAATGGAGCTGATATTGTGGAGGCATGTAGCAAGATAGGCGTGGATATCCAAATTATCGATGGTGCACGTGAAGCGGCCATTATCTATAGCAGCAACCTGCAGGATAATATGGATAAGAACAAGGTTTACCTGTATATAGATGTAGGTGGTGGAAGTACCGAAATTTCGTTGTTTGCCAATGCGCAGCTTATCGCCTCGAGATCCTTTAATTTGGGGACTATCCGAATTTTGGACAATCAGGATAATCCTGAAACCTGGGAGGAAATGAAACGTTGGGTAAGAGAGCATACCAAGATCTATAAAAATATCTACGGTATAGGTACTGGAGGTAATATCAACAAGCTTTCCCGCATAGCGAATGAGAAAATGGATAAGCCGATGTCTTATGCAAAACTAAAGGCTATCTATCAATATCTAAGCTCGTATTCCCTGAAAGATCGCATTCATGTATTAGGACTTAAGCAAGACCGTGCCGATGTTATTATCCCTGCAGCGGAGATTTTCTTGACCATTATGAAAGTGGGACATTTGAAAAATATCGTCGCGCCACGTGTCGGGTTGGTGGATGGAATTATTCAGACTTTGATAGACAGTAACTTAGGCGAGTAGTGCTGAAATTTGCAAAAATCTTTCTTGAAATGGCTTAAAAAGCATTACTTTTGCTAACGCAAGCTCAGGTGGCGAAATTGGTAGACGCACCATCTTGAGGGGGTGGCGCCTTATGGGCGTGGCAGTTCGAATCTGCTCCTGAGCACAAAAAAAGACTTTCAATTGGAAAGTCTTTTTTTGTTGAACCTAGCGTCGTCATTTTCGTGGTTACGCCACTACAGCTTGTTGGCGCGAACCGTGATTTCTGCGATATCTAAAACCTGAATTTCCTGCTCTTTCTCTTTAATTTTTACGCCATCGCGTAGCATGGTCATACAGAATGGACAAGCGGCTGCAACAACCGAGGCTTCCGATGCGAGAACATCTTCAATGCGTTCGATGTTCACATCTTTCTTACCTGCTTCCGGCTCTTTGAACATCTGCGCTCCGCCGGCACCACAACAAAGTCCGTTGCTCTTGCAGCGCTTAAGCTCAACGAGATCTGCATCTAATGTTTCCAGCACTTTGCGCGGAGCTTCATACACTTCGTTTGCGCGGCCTAAGTAGCAGGGGTCGTGGTAGGTGATCCGTTTACCTTTAAAGTCATGTCCATCTGTGGGGCGCAACTTCCCTTCGTCAATCAGGGATTGGATAAGTTGAGTGTGATGTATAACTTCGTAATGGCCACCTAAACTGGGGTATTCATTTTTTAGCGTATTGAAACAATGAGGACAGGCCGTAACGATCTTTTTGATGGCATATCCATCAAGAACCTGTATGTTCATCATGGCCTGCATCTGAAACAGAAATTCGTTGCCGGCTCGTTTTGCCGGATCTCCAGTGCAACTTTCTTCCGTGCCGAGGATAGCATATTTGATGCCCACATGATGCAGTATTTTACAGATATCTTTGGTGATGCGCTGTGCGCGTTCGTCAAAACTGCCTGCACAGCCCACCCAAAATAAAAGATCGGGACTGTCGCCATTAGCCAGCATCTCGGCAGCTGTAGGGATATGAAAGTTGGTTTCCATAGGCATGGTATTATTACGAGTTTGTCCAGTTGGCGCGGTCTGCTTGCGCATACTTCCAAGGGGCACCGTTGTTTTCTAAGTTGTTAAACATGGCATTGACGCTAGAGGGCGCTTGTGATTCCTCCATCACGGCATACTGACGCAGGCCCATGATGATCTCTAGCGGGTTTATATTGACGGGGCACTGCTCGACACAAGCATTGCAGCTGGTACAGGCCCATATCTCCTCGCGCTTGATGTAATCGTCAATCAGTGACTTTCCATCCTCTTCGAAAGCTTTGTTTTTATCGATTTGTTTACCTACCTCTTCCAACCGGTCACGCGTATCCATCATAATTTTGCGTGGTGATAATAGTTTGCCGGTTATATTGGCTGGACAGGCGGCTGAGCATCGCCCACACTCGGTGCAGGTGTAGGCATCCAAAAGGTTCTTCCACGTCAGGTCCTGTATGTCCTTTACGCCGAAACGTCCTACTTCACCTGATGGTGGAGGAAGGGATGGATCTAGCATCACCTGTACTTCTGCCGTAACTGCAGGCATATTTTCAAACTTTCCTTTGGGCTTCAAGTTGGAGAAGTACGTGTTGGGGAAGGCAAGTATAATATGCAAATGTTTGGATAAGGGCAGGTAGTTCAAGAATGCTAATACGCCGATGATGTGCAACCACCATGCTGCACGTTCGATGGCTATTAGGCTATTGCTATTATCCGGGAGGATGCCGGCTAAATAGCTGCTTATAGGAAAAGATCCAGCGAGATGATAATGGGAGAATCCCTGCGTTTGTAGTTTATAGTCGGCGGCGTTCATTATCAGAAACGCTGCCATCAGGATAATTTCTGTCAGCAGGATAAGGTTGGCATCAGATTTTGGCCATCCCTTGAGTTCTCTTCCTTTGAACCGATAGATCTGCAGGGCATTTCGGCGGATAAAAAAGATCAAGCAGGAGACCAGCACGGCAAAGGCTAATAGTTCGAAAGCATAAATGAGAAAATCATAAAAGGAGCCCATAAACGATAACGCACGATGTGTGCCGAAGAGACCATCAATGACAATCTCCAACATTTCAATATTGATGATGCAGAAGCCTACATAGACAAAAAGGTGCAGAACCGCAGGTAGCGGCTTCTTGAACATCTTTTTTTGCCCGAAAGCGACCAGTAGCATCGTTTTTACGCGTGCTTTAGTATCTCCACTGCGGTCATCGGATTTGCCCAATCTTATGTTACGATAGATGCGACGTGCATTTATCGTGAAAAACGCCAGAGCACCGAACAGTAAACAGAAAAAAATAACTTGACTTATCATAACTATTCTTTCAGGTATCACAAATATAAAGAACAGATTAATACTATGCTAGCATAATACTTATTTGGAACCATTAAAAATAGAAATTCTATCTTACTTAAAAGGAGCGATCGGCAGTAAGTATAGGATTCAGGGAATAAAAAAAGCAACCTCGATGCTCACACCAAGGTTGCTTAACGTTGTCATCGGCGCATGGCAACGAGGTATTATAGCGGGAGCCGATTGGCTACCAAGGATTCGGTACGAATTTCCACATATCATAAAAGGGAGAGGTGCCACTTCGTCCTGTAGCTACATAGGCCACGCTACCGTGTACAAAGGTGATAGCTTGATGCCTAGCCGATCCGGCGAAAGTTTGATGTTCCTCCCAATAATCGCCAGATGCCACATAACGCCAAGTGCTTGATGTAGGAGAGCCATTGTAACTGGCCAACCCGCCCGATATAAAGGCCGTGCCGTCGAGTACGAATGCAGAAGGACTGAGACGTGTTAAGTTGTAGGTGTAATCGTCATCATCACGATCGGAGAGTGGCTCCTTTTCGATCCAGTTAGTGCCGTCGAAAGCATAAAATGAGCTTACATTTTGGTTGTTGCTAACGCCACCACCGAGGTATGCTAATCCATTTAGAATAAAAGTGAAGGCAAATGAGCGCTTGTTTGGCGTGCTGGATACCTTCGTCCATTTGCCGCCGCTGGCATCTGGCGTAAAGGTGTAAAAATCGTTAAAGTCCTGTCCGTCGAAATCACGGCCTGTCCCTACGTAGGCGACACCATTGAGCGAGAATGCGACGGCGCCGTAGCGCGCGGATCCCTCAAAGTCAGTAACTTTTGTCCATACGTTTGTGCTGGGGTCATATTCGTAAAAATCCTTGAACATCGTCGTTGAATTTGTGCCCAGTCCGACATATCCTTTACCATCGATGACAAACGATACGGCGTTGTTTCGCGCCTCTCCGGGGAAGGTGCTCATTTGTTCCCAACTTTGTAAAGCTGGCGAGAAACGCCAAGTATCAACAAATCGATTGGAATTGGTGCCATAGCCTGTGGTCAGGTAGGTATAGTCGCCTATGCTAAAGCTCACGGCGCCACTGCGCGGGAGACCTTCAAAATCGGCTCCTTTTGTCCATTCGTCCGGATCGTCTTCATCATCCGATGAACAAGAGACCACAGGTAGAGCAAGAGTGACCAACAGGAACAGTTTGATTATCCATTTCATTTTCATTTTCATTGTGTTTTGATGTATAGTACATTTAATTTAATAGCGGGTTTGTTGTCGTTCTGCGCGACTTGCAGCACATTTGTTCTAGACATCAATGTGGCTGTCGGGAGTGAGATAAGCAGACTTTCTTCGTCGTCATACGTTTGAGTTTTAACCAAGGCGCTCAGGTAGTTGGTAATGTCAAAGACATACTTTCCCCTTCCTGTTCCGCCAGACGTACTCCCTCGTTGATAGACGGCGAGAAGCGAAGCGCCGGAGGCATTTTGAACGAGCGATGTCGGTGTGCCGTATTTGTTGGCAACAAATAAGATAAGCGAGTCCGGTGCTGGATAGAAACCATACTCGGGCTGGTCCGTCTCGATGATGAGCTGCGCTTTGTTGATGGCGGTAGCACCTAAACCGAGTGTTTCGCGAATACTCGGAAACCTGATGCGGCTAACGAGCCCTGTTAATCCTTGGACAAATGTTCTGCTATCGGTCGATGTCGATGCAATCTCGCTGTTAACCGCGGTCATGGCTTGAAGCAGACTATTGCTTCTATCAGTTTCTATTCGGTTGTATTGGTAGCTGCTGCTGCCCATGTTTATGGTCAGCTCGTCCGTAATCCGGCGTCCATCAGCCTGTCGTTCGTAGCTGTAGTGTAGATTGAATGCGATGGAATCTTTGAATCCGATGATTGCTTTGGCGTCAGCCTCCGGTATAATAGCCAGTCCGCGGAAGAAGTCCAAAAATTCGTCTTCAACGGAAAGCCTACTGTCTTTTTTTAGGACCATGTCAAAAAGCGTACGCCCTAGCTCTTGGTCAAGTTTCATGGTGACGGTGTCTCTGTTGGAATGGGGCTTGGGTGAAAAGCGTGTGGCTCCCAAGGCCTGATCGGCATAGCTAAACGATTGGTCGGTATAGAGCGTTTCCCCAGACGCAAAAACGGGATATTCATCATCCTCTAGGGCGATGGAAAGTTCTTTGGGGTCTATGGCTTCTACAAGGCTGTGTACGCTGATGGCCATGGTTTGTGTAGTGTCGCCATAGCTGTATCCGTTGTAAAACAAGCTGATGGTTAACGAGTCGAATTGTACATCATTGGTGAAGGTTGTTGAAAGGTCGGGCATGGCCAGCCTGAAATAGGTAGAAGCCTTTGTTTGTCCAACATAATCGCTTTCGAAAGCGCCTAATAACAGCACCCCCTGTCCGGCGGAAGGCAAAGGATCCAGCAAGAAGGTGGAGGAGCTCACCGCAAACGTGTCGGAGCTGTTCACGGCAAGGAGGCTTTGGTCTACGTCTAGACTTACGCCGTCTATTTTCGAGCACGACCCAAAGATGAATAAAGCCATGATTGTGGTGAAAAGCAATCGTTGTATAAAAACTGTTGAATATGTCATACCTGCTAACTGAATCAAATCGATGCAGCAAAACTGCCGATATGCTATGTTAATGAACATTACATTTTGTTAAACTAGGTTAAGCTCAGGGTTAGGTAGAAAATTGATTTTTATTTTCGTCCTGTCAAATGAAAGATAGATTAAAGTTAGTCGTGCTACTGGTTGTGTGTGCGGCCATTGGTATTGTTGTTGTGCTTGGAAGCTGGTTGTACGGGAGTTACCATCAGCGAATGGGGCTTTTTAGAGCGACGGCGGAACAGTCCCTGTTCGAGGCGGTGCAAGATGTAATGCAGGAGATGGAGGCTAAATATCCCGACCGACTGAATGTGGGGATACGCCCTCCTTGGTATAAAGATTTTGTCCGGGAGATTACGGCGGCTACGCCGGAGATGTCGCAGCAGCGTCTAGAAAATATGCTGGATTCCATTTTGCGTAGCCAACGACAGCATCGGAGCGATACCGCCGGCGAGCGACCAAGACATTTTTTGTCTGGCGATAGGAGGGAAACGGACAGGGAAGCCGATCGGTTTCCGCCAGATGATAGGGGGCCTTCGCGTCGTTTACATATCATGCCCTTCGCTTTCCTGCAGAGCGGCATGCTGACAGACAGCGTCGTGCAGGAGATCAAACAGCGGTTTGACGGGCAAATGCACGAAAATGGTTTACGGGGGAGCTACGTGCTCCGAATTGACAGCAGCTCCACCGGAGAACGCTTTCCTTTTGATATGCATCACAGTGCGCATGCAGATATGCTTTCTTTACGTCCCATTTTGATCGACCCACAGCAGGGAAGGTTTATCTTGGTGCATTTTGATCAACCCTGGGAATTTCTACTTTACTCCATGAGTTGGCAATTAGTGGTTTCGGTATGTATTTTAGCGGTGGTTGTGGGTACTTTCTTTTATCTCTTCATTACGATCTTAAAGCAAAATAAGTTAGACTTACTGCGGAAAGCATTTTTGAACAGCCTGACGCATGAGTTGCGCACACCGGTTACAACAGTTTACCTCGCGGTGGAGGCGCTGCACGATTACATAGATGCCAGTGATGTGGAACTGCGCGAACAATACCATCTGATGGCTATCGAAGAGTTGGATCACCTGACGGCCATGATTGATCGTGTGCTGGATATTGCGGATACTGACCCGAAAGACGGGCCGGTACTACATGAATCGTATCTGGATTTCTCGGCATTGATTCGCAAGTCTGTCGAGCATGTGCAATTGGCGAAGGGAAGTAAAGGTGTGTCCTTGGTATTTGAAGCACCTGCTTCGCCGGTTTTTATTAAAGGCGATCCACATCATCTAAAGAATGTAGTCAATAATTTGTTGGACAATGCGGTGAAATATGGCGCCAAAAATATTCTCGTACAACTCCGTGAATCGGCAGGTAAAGGCATTTTTATTCATCTTGAAGATGACGGTATTGGTATTCCAGCAGCCTATCAGCAGCAGGTGTTTGAGCCTTTTTTTAGGGTGCCTCGAGGTGACCAATATTCGGTGAAGGGATTCGGGTTGGGCTTGCCGTATGTGAAACGTATGTTGGAACAGCACGGCGGTAGCATAAAAATCAAGAGTGCTAAAGATAGGGGTACAGTATTCATAATAAACATTCCAAAATTACAACACCATGATTGATATATTGCTGGTAGAAGATGAAGAAAAACTAGGACGCATCATCACAGACCGGCTCCGTGCAAAGGCATTTAGAGCGCGCCATTGCTTGGATGGCGTGCAGGGCTGGAAATCATTCCAGCTGTCGAAGCCTGATGTCGTGATCGTCGACGTGATGATGCCGCGAATGGACGGATTTGCACTGACCGAAAAAATTAGAGCGCATGATAAGGCTGTGCCGATCTTGTTTCTTACGGCTCGTGCATCTGTGGAAGATGTGCTCAAAGGGTTCGACATTGGGGGCAACGATTATTTGAAGAAGCCATTTCACATGGAGGAATTGATTGCGCGTGTGGTTTCTCTTGCAAAAATGTCCAATAAGTATAACCCCACGGATCATATTGTTATTGGTAAGTATGTGCTGAACCCGGCGAAGCAGATGTTGTCCTTGGACGATGAACAGATTGCTTTGTCTTTTCGGGAGAGCGAGCTGTTGCGTAGGTTGGTGGAGCGCAGAAATACAGTGATACCTAGGCGCGAGATCTTAATGGAGTTTTGGGATGGCGAGCCGATGTCTGCAGGCCGAAGCTTGGATGTCTTTGTTTCGCGGCTCAGGAAGTACCTCAAGGCAGACCCCAATATAAGCATTGTTAACGTTCGGCACGTCGGCTACCAAATGCGTATCCTCTAAATAACATGAGCGGCTAAATCATAGGCCGCTCATGTTCAATAGCTTTTATAGTTTGCTTTCTTTTTTAACCTTCCGTTTGGGAACAATCGGTTTAAGGGCTTGTTTTGCATTGTATTGCCCTTCTAGGTACTTGATAATTTCGGCGGCTATATCTTTTTCTGTAGCCGATTCGATGCCTTCGAGTCCTGGAGAGGAATTTACTTCCAATATCAATGGACCTCTAGCACTTGGGAGCATATCTACGCCCGCTACGGTAAGTCCCATGGCTTTTGCTGCTGAAATGGCTGTTTCCCTTTCGGTGCGTGTTAGTTTAACAATTTCCGCTGTGCCTCCACGGTGCAGATTAGATCTGAACTCGCCTTCTTTGGCCGTGCGCTTCATGGCGCCCACCACCTTGCCGTCCACCACAAAAGCACGGATATCAGTACCTCTTGCTTCTTTAATGTATTCTTGAATCAAGATGTTGTTGCCTAATCCGTAGAAGGCTTCGATAACGGAAGAAGCTGCTTTTTTCGTTTCCGCCAAAACAACACCTATCCCTTGGGTGCCTTCCAACAGTTTAATGACCAGAGGCGCGCCTCCCACCATACTGATTAAATCGTCCACATCGGAAACCGACCGGGCAAATCCAGTAATAGGGAGCCCCAATCCGGCACCCGATAATATTTGCATGCAACGCAGTTTGTCGCGCGAGCGTGTGATGGCTTGGCTGGGATTTGCAGAGACGACATCCATAACCTCAAATTGGCGTACAATAGCTGATCCATAGAACGTTAAGGATGAGCCTATCCGAGGGATAATGGCGTCAATATGGGATATGTCCTGACCCTTGTAATGTATGGTGGGTTTTCCTTGTTGTATACCTACATAGCATTTGCTGTGGTCAATGACCTGACAGCTGTGTCCACGTGATTCGGCAGCCTCGACCAAGCGTTTTGTAGAATAGAGGTTTCTATTCGTCGATAATACGGCTATATTCACTGAAAGATTTTTTTATTGGGATGAACAGATAAATCGATAATAAGTTTTTAGAATGTGTTTTTGGCGAGGTGTTTTTTGGACACATCCACCAAAAATTTACCGCTGATGAAATTCCTTCCTAATAACATAGGGTAGGACATCGATGAGCGGTCTCTGACCGATAGTTTGATGTTAAATAGAGTGTCGAATAGTTTTATCTTTGTTAAAAAAATATGCCTTGTTTCCGCTTGACCGAAAGAACTTTTAACGACACGCTCTCGGTGTATAGGAAAGGTAAGCTGTAGTATTTCCGCTTCGTCATCTTCCGGATGGCCGGTAATATGACAACGTATAAAGCGGTGTCCATCTTGTTCAAATACCTCAAAATATTCACAGTGCAGCACGGAGGTTTCTGCCCCAGTATCTATTTTTGCGGCTATATTATATAAGCCTAGCTCTGGAAGATCTACCGTTTCTATACTGCCAATGATACGTTTCTCTTTCAGGATGACCATCGTTTTTTTATTCGTAAATAAATTCTCCGTGCGGCGAGCGGATCGTTACTTTTTTACTTGTTGCACTTTCCACATGTCCTACTATCTGTGCGGCTATTCCAAAAGAATTGGCAATGGCGATAATGTCGCTCGTGATTTCTTCGTTTACGTAGATCTCCATGCGGTGTCCCATGTTGAACACCTTATACATCTCCTGCCAATCTGTTTGTGACTGTTTCTGTATCAGATCGAAAAGAGGAGGGGTAGGGAAAAGATTGTCTTTGATGACATGTACGTCATCTACGAAATGCAATACTTTCGTTTGTGCGCCGCCCGAGCAATGCACCATGCCGTCTACTTGGCTGCGGTATTTGTCAAGTATAGCTTTAATAACAGGTGCGTAGGTGCGCGTCGGCGATAGCACCAACTTGCCCGCACTTACCTGCTGGTCTTCTCCAATGGCGATATTATCCGTCAACTTGCAGTCTCCTGAAAAGACAAGTTCATAAGGTACCGCCGGATCGTAACTTTCTGGATATTTTTCTGCGACATACTTATGGAAAACATCATGACGGGCAGATGTCAACCCGTTTGATCCCATGCCACCATTGTATTCTTTTTCGTAAGTGGCCTGTCCGTAAGACGCTAGCCCCACGATAACATTGCCTGCTTGGATTTTGTGGTTAGAAATTACATCCTCCCGTTTCATACGGCAGGTGACGGTACTGTCTACGATGATTGTACGGACCAAATCTCCCACATCTGCTGTTTCTCCCCCCGTGGAATAGATGCCGAGCCCCAAGCTCCGAAGTTCTTCCAGTATTTCTTCTGTTCCGTTGATTATCTCGGCGATCACTTCGCCAGGAATAAGGTTCTTGTTTCTACCAATCGTGGAAGAAAGGAGGATGTTATCCACCGCTCCAACACACAATAGATCATCGACGTTCATGATAATCGCATCTTGGGCAATGCCGCGCCAAACAGAAAGGTCTCCCGTTTCTTTCCAATATACGTAGGCCAAAGAGGATTTTGTTCCTGCACCATCCGCGTGCATAATGTTGCACCATGCAGCATCACCGCCTAATATATCGGGAATGATCTTGCAGAAGGCCTTTGGAAAAAGTCCCTTATCAATGTTCTTGATTGCATTGTGCACATCCTCTTTTCCAGCGGATACACCTCTTTGGTTGTATTTTAAGTCTGACATCTTGCTTGCAAAAATAACAAACACAATGCGATTCTTAAAACCGAAAGAAGAAAAAGAAATTAACCCGACTTCTGGAGGATGATTGCCCATTGCTCTAAGAGTCGCTCCTCATTAAAGGAGGCATTTGCAGGGCTGCTGCTTGGTAGGCCGTAATAGGTGATATTTGGATACCGCTCAAAATATTTATCGTAAAGCGATTGTGCTTTTTTTCCGTTAAAACAGACGGTTTCGATACCGGGATTTTCCTGAAGCAAAGTGGAGATTGGGTTGGGAACTTCCGCCAATATTTCCGTGTCCATGCTCCCTTCACGTTGCGCGGATTGACAAACATCCCAAAGTGCGATCTTTTCTTGCTGGAGTAGGGATAGTTTTTCGGCGTAGGTTGTGGGCAGTTTTCTATTGTATAAGCTGTGCAAGATTTTCCAGAAGCGATTTTGCGGATGCGCATAATACTGTTGGGCGGCTAGCGAACGGTCGCCCGGTAGTGATCCCAGTATTAGGATGCGGCTGTTTAACGGGACGATCGGTGAAAAGGACATTTTGAACATAACCGAAGGTAAGAAATTTTGATGTTTTGTGCCTACGAAAGGGTGCTGTTGGATAGTCGTATGGATCAAGTTAGATTGGGTTATACAAAGCTTGGCTTCCTGACCTGATTTTTGTTGTGTTTTCAATTCGATGATGGGTTTGTATGCGACGCTTCTTTGCCAAAGTGAGCAGGGAAAGTTCAACAGATCAGATTGTTGTTTGAACATGTTTGTGGTTGTGGATGCACCTATTTTTCCGATGTCAGTTTTTGTTTGTAGCTGTTTGGTTATAATACATAACTTTTCACTTCACTATTCATTAACAATTGATTAAAATCATATTAAATAGTGACTTTGGTCATATATTTTATTGATCCGCTTTAATTTTCCATTCACTAGTTTTTGAAGCGATCTTATTTATGTTCCTTTAGGGAAATTTCAAATGTTAAAGTATGTTAAAATAATTTTATAATGTCATTTTGAAATAATTAATATATTTTTAATAAAAAATAATAATCTAATTTTTACTGATATTTTTTATTAAAAAATATTTTGCTTATTCGATTTAATATGTAGTTTTGTTATGTATCGACGTAGCTATGCGTAAGATATATGCTTATGAAAATTATGTTATTGCTGTTAACCTGAGGGTATATACCCTCAGGTTAACCAATACTAAGCTTATGAAACTATGAAAAACGCTAACGCATTTTCAAACGGTCAAGAATGCCGCATTAGCGGTCTGCTGTCCACGTTAATTGTGTATTTCCTATTGTTTTTAGCGCCTACTGTGTTGCAGGCGCAATCGAAAACATCGTTACTATTATAGAAGCATTGATTTACATAGATAGACTTGGCACGTGCACGGCGGCAGAACATCAAGCAAATCGACGTACAGAGGTTGAAGTGTTAGAATACTAAGTGCACCACCATCATTTGTTAGGTTGTATGACCTTCTACGCCTAGTAAATGGTGGTTTTTGTTTGGGAGCGGCGACAAGATGGGGGAAATAGGTTACGATAGGGTAGGTTTGTGAAGTTTGTGCTATATTTAATGTCAAATTGCACAACATGACCTGTCGACTTCTATTGTTTTTATCGCTATTTGCCGTTCAAATGACATTTTCGCAACAATTAGCCTTTGAGAAGGATCCTAAAAAAAACAAAACGGCCACATATGAAGAACTGATTGCATTCTATCAAAACATTGTGGCAAACGATTCTCGTGCTCGTTTGCTGGAGGTGGGGACGACAGATATTGGCAAACCTTTGCATCTCCTTGTACTTTCAGCAGATAGAACATTTGAACCGCAGGATATAAAAAAACGGAAAAAGACCGTATTGTTGATCAATAATGGTATACACCCCGGTGAGCCAGAAGGAATGGACGCTTCTATGCTCTTTGTGCGGCAGCTTCTAAAAGAAAATAAGCTACCCAAGCAGGTTGTGATTTGTTTAATCCCCGTATATAACGTGGCGGGCATGCTCAACCGTGGTGTAAGTAGAGCAAACCAAAATGGTCCTGAAGAATATGGTTTTCGCGGCAGTGCACAACACTATGATTTGAACCGCGATTTCATCAAAACCGATACACGTAATGCTTGGTTGTTTCAAGAGGTCTTTAACACTTGGGATCCGGATGTGTTTTTTGATACGCATACCAGCAATGGTGCCGATTATCAGTATATCATGACACTAATAGCCACCCATCGGGACAAATTAGATCCTGCTTTAGCTACTTTTATGGAGCGTAACTTTACTGCTCCGCTCTACACAGGAATGGCAGGTACAGGCTTCCCAATGATTCCTTATGTTGATCCAAAGGAGGATACGCCTGAATCAGGGTTAGTATCTTTTCTGGAGAGCCCTCGCTATTCTACGGGGTATGCGGCTCTGCACCATACGATTGGCTACATGCCCGAAACCCATATGTGGAAACCATATGCAGATCGTGTAGCAGCCATGTATACACTCATGGGTGAACTGTTGCGGTTGACCACGACACATGGTGCAGATTTGATCGACCTGCGGCGGGAGATAAAGCGACGTGTTCGCGAGCAAGAAAGTTTTCCACTGACTTGGAAGCTGGATGAAGAAAACGTTGAACAGCTTCCGTTTTTAGGTTATCAGGCAGGTTACAAACCTAGTGAACTCAGTGGTCTGCCACGTCTATTTTACGATCGATCAAAGCCCACGAGCATACAAGTGCCCTATTTTAGTCGATACACTGCAGATATTTACGTGCAGAAGCCGCAGGCATACATCGTTCCGCAGTCCTATGAAAAGGTTATAGCACTGCTTAAGCTCAATGGCGTGGAGATGCAGGCACTCGATAGGGATACATTGATGCATGTGGAGCAATACTACATTGATTGTTATAAGACGTCCAACAGTCCCTACGAAGGGCATTATTTGCACCGGGAAGTGCTGGTGCGTCCGGTGTTGCGGGAGCAGATGTTTTACAAAGGAGACTTGCTGATAACGACCGATCAAGAAGCCAATCGATATATCATGGAAACCTTGGAGCCGCAGGCAACGGATTCTTTCTTTAATTGGAATTTTTTCGATGCTATTTTATCCCAAAAGGAATATTTTTCCCCTTATATTTTTGAGGAGGAAGCGGTGCAACTGCTGCGTGACAACCCACAATGGCGAGAGGAATTGGAACGTGCCAAGCAGAACGATCAGAAGCTGGCATCAAGCGGGCGGGCACAGTTGGATTGGGTATACAAAAAATCGAAATATTACGAGTCCGGTCATTTACTTTATCCTATTGCGCGGCTTCACAAGTTATAAAGTCGCGCAATAGGATTGGAGTTTCAATTAAAAGAGGACATCCTTGAAAGAATCATCTTTATCAAATACGCTTTTAGCATAGGGACAAAGCGGCATAATCTTCACCTTTTTGTTGCGCGCAAAGTCTATGCCTGCGAGCACTAGCTTTTTAGCCAAACCTTGTCCTTCGTTCCCGGGCAGCACCTCCGTATGATCGATGATAAATTTATTGTCGCCGGCCCAGGTGTAGGTCATCGTGCCTGCTAGTTTTTCGTCGACAAAAATGTCAAACTTTCCTTTTCGACCGTCTTCTTGTTTTATTTCAACCATTTTTCTTTTAAAATTAGCTAAAACTTTCATAAAACCTAATAGAGAGCTCTCAAAAACGAGCTCTTACTAGCTATGTATTTAATAAGTCTTCCAAGGCTTCCCGAGCAACACGCTGAATCTTTAGCTGGCTTTGGATCATTTCCACGATCTTCTCGTCGATGCCCTCGACATTGTTTAATACCTCGGTATACACGCTTTTTACCAGCTCTTCCTCTTTTCGACAGGCTAGAAGGACGCTTTCTCTCCCCTCGTTGTACATGCGTATCTGTTGTTCTGTCCACTTTGTATATAACTTACCTCTTAATGTATGAGAGCCTCCTTTGTTGTCGCTAGCTTGATCTATAAATGGTGCAAGCTGCGATTTGAACTGTTGTGACTGTTGTCCTAGTTTTTCCAATAATGAAATCAAATCCGCATCCTTCTCGCTATTTAATGCTGTAATCATTTGTGTATAGCTCTCTATGCGATCATTGTTGATCATGATGAGGGCATGGATAAGTTCGGCATCTTTATCGCTTAGTGTTTTCATATCCGCTGTTTCTATAAAGACAAGTGACCCGACCTATTTGTTGAATAATCGACGATAAAGAGGTATATATAGGGTAAATCTTCCGTATAAGTACGTTGTGCAGCGTGCGGATTTAGGTTAAGAATACTATCTTTGCCGTTAATTGCAAAAAAGATGAATAAGAAACAACTTCCGACAGCAGGCCTTTTGGTTGTCCGCGAGGATCGCTTATTGCTAGCTTTCAGTCGGAACAAACAAGCGTGGTACCTGCCTGGTGGCAAAATAGATGCAGGGGAGACCGCAAAGGAGGCATTGTTGCGCGAAATAGAGGAGGAACTCGGGGTTGTCTTAGACGAAGAAAAGCTTGTCTACTACGGACATGTAACAGCTGATGCCTACGGGGAGGAAAATCTCCAAATGGAGCAATCCTGCTTTTTATATCCAACACTTGATCAGTTGGATCCAAGTAATGAGATTGAGGCCGTAGCCTATTTTTCACAACAAGCTTACCAACAGGAGGATATTCAAGTGGAGGGTGTTCTTATCGCATTTGAACGATTGTGTGCCGATGGGTTGATTAAAGGATAAGTCAGTTTATGAGGGCTTAGTCCAGCATTTTTCGTTGGCTTGGAGAAAGCAGATCCGTTGGCAATAGAAAATCTTTAATGTGGGCACGTAAAATGGGCGATTTCGTCTTTTTGTAATTTTCAAGTACAATTTTCAAGTCGCCGTCCTTGTTGTCATTGTAGCCCAGCATAGCCGGTGCATTATGCTGCACCGTTAGGCGCAAAAAATGAATTTCCGTGTTTCCGGGATCTTCACGTATGGCCTGTTCGAGGTAACTTTTTCCTTTTTTGAAAGCATTTAATTTTTTCAGTGGCGACTGAAGATGTTCGGGCCAGACCGCGTAGAATGCTCCCGCATAAGCGCGCTGCAGGGGAGTGAATGTCTTTAGTCCATCAATCACGGCGATTTGCTTTTCGCATACTGTAGCGTCCGTTCTGGCAGATGGATACTGTAGACGAAATTGCTCGACGTATTCTTGTGCTGCTGCATAAAAGCTGCTGGTGAAAAGGTATAATGATAAGATTAAAGATCTAAACATGGGCGTAGCTTTGTACAAAACTAACAAATAAACGACACGGTTGGTTTTATAGACTTTATTGTTACTGCTGACGCGCTTAGGCAAATTTGTTTTTCCCTAGCCAGCACGATCTCTCATTCCTTTTAGTTGAGTGGTGGATTTATCGTTCGATGGGTGTGCCGCTGCTTGAAAAATGAGCAATTTTCATGGTTTTATTGGGAAATTCGTCGTTAGTTTATTCGCTTCGATTTTTTCATGTTCAGAAATGAATTTATTTCTGTTATGTTTTTATCATGTTTCGGTTATTCCTTTAATATTTGTAGGTTTGAGGTTAGGATAAGCCTGAAAATATGAAACGTCAATTAAAACTTTGGGACGCCGTCATGATCGTGATGGGATCTATGATAGGAAGTGGTATTTTTATAGTAAGTTCTGATATGATGCGACAGTTGGGCTCGGGATATTGGCTCATTGTGGTGTGGTTGTTGACTACGGTGGCCACCGTCTCCGCTGCAATTTGCTATGGCGAGTTGTCGTCCATGTATCCGCGCGCTGGCGGGCAGTATGCTTATCTGACCGAGACTTTCGGAAGGATGACAGGCTTTCTCTACGGCTGGAGTTTGTTTGCCGTTATTCAGACCGGAACCATTGCCGCCGTGGCGGTCGCTTTCGGAAAATTCACCGCCTATATTTTTCCGTCTTTAAATGATGCCCCACCAATTTACCAAAACGGAACCTTTATGATTACTTGGATGCAGATTGTGGCTATAGGCATCATTCTCCTACTGACCTACGTCAATACACGTGGACTTCAATCGGGGAAGCTCGTGCAATCCGTATTTACCGCCGCAAAGATTATCGCTTTAGTGGCTTTGGTATTCGGGGGGCTTTATCTGATGAAGACAAGTTTTTTTGCAGAAAACGTTCAATTTGGCTGGGCGGCTTTTCAAAATATTGATGGCGCTGGTTGGTCGGCAATAGATGGACGGACGTTGCTAGGTGGCATTGCTGCAGCCATGGTGGGCGCTATTTTTAGTAGCGTTGCTTGGGAGAATGTGACCTTTATATCCGGGGAGATCAGAGATCCACAACGAAACGTCGTTCGCGCCATGGTTATCGGAACCTCTTTGGTGATGATGCTGTACCTCTTATGCAATTATATTTACTTGGCAACATTGAGCCGAGACGAGATTGCATTTGCGGCTAATGACAGAGTCGCCGTTGCTGCGGCAGAAAAATTGTTGGGCCATACCGGAACCATCGTGATGGCATTTTTGGTGATGATTTCTACATTCGGTTGTGTGAATGGTTTGGTGTTAGCCGGCGCACGGGTATTTCAGACCATGGCCAAGGATGGTCTTTTTTTGAAGCAGGTGATTCCTGATAACCGGCGAGAGGTGCCCGCACGTTCGTTATGGTTGCAGGGCGTTTGGGCGTCCCTCTTGTGTCTGAGTGGGCAATATGGTAACCTGTTGGATATGGTTTCTTTCGTCATTGTCATCTTCTATATGATTACCGTGTTCGGTGTCGTTTATCAGCGCTGGAAAAATCCGCAGAAGGAACGTCCTTACCGTACTTTTCTTTATCCATTTCCAGTGATTCTCTATCTCCTGATCGGGGGCTTGTTTTGTGGTTTGCTTATTGTTTACAAACAACAGTATACCTGGCCGGGATTCATATTGGTTCTTTTAGGTATTCCTATCTATTATCTCATCAACAGAAAAAGATCAACATAGGCTTTCGTAAACAGACATAACTTGGTGTTTCTGCATCAAATCGAAGTCGCCGATTTTTAACGGTAGACCAGTGCTGTGGTACAGAATTTGTATCGTCATTCCGTAAAAAGGAATCTATTTTCATGGAAACAACTACAGATTTGTCTCAATTGATTTATAGCGTAACGACCAAGGAGGAGCTGGATCAGATTATCAACTATCGCTACTTTGGAGAGCGGGTTTTTGTTGACCCACCGACCCTTCAGATCGAAGCGGACAACTTGATCAAGCTAGCAAATGATTTATTCGTGTATGGGGAAGAGAATCGAAGTACCAAGTTATGTTTTGAGAGCCTCGACGCGAGCGATTACACTTTCAAAGGCCCGTTTTGCCATGTAATGAACTATTTTTCGAGAAAGGTCGAGTTTATTAAAAATGGGGCCGATCCCGCAGAATACACTTCGGACGATTTGGAGCATTTTTGCGATGAATCTATTACCAATCCGATGGTACATTTCGGCAACTTCACCATGGGAAGACGCTTGGTAATGTAAGATTATGCTATCGCTGGAGACCGGCGCTTTTGCCTGTTAAGGAATGAAACAAAGAAGATGTGAACCAATCAAGGTTCACATCTTTTTTGTTTTGCCAAATGGCATGTTTTTCATCGGGGCTGTAGGGTGGTTCGGCCTTGCCGATTACAGGTTCTCGCTCCTTTTGGATGGTTTAGATAGTATTAAGATCGATGTTTCTGTCATGGTCTCGTATTCGATTTGCTCCCAAGAATAGGTCCATGCGGCGGCACTCGTGATCAGTAAATCGTACTTGTGTGCTAATTGATCGGTCGTGTTGGACTCCATTACGGTCAGATTTTCGGGAAACTCCGTTTCGAGTTTCTGTAATAAGCCGATCGCTTCATCGCGAAGAGCTACGTTAATGAATAGGATGTCCACCAGAGCGTTGTTGCAGCGCATCAGTCGAGCTGCATAGGGGAGTAGCTGCACATCCTGTTTTTCCAAAATTGGAAATAGTATATGCTCTGCCGATTGAAAATTTCGGTTGATCAGCACACCGACCGGAATTTTTACCTTCGCCATAATTTTGGTAAGCCCCTCGTCAAAGCTATGTTTTTGGAACAGCTGTTCTTTGCCTGTCACGGTATTCATCAACTTTTCGGGGTTAATGAGTCGGGTGGTGAATCCAAGTACGTTCCCTAGCAATGTGCCTTTATAAATAGATTGACCAAGTCCTAGGAGCAGTAGGTCGAACTGCTCTTCATTATTGACTACATCAATGATTTCGGCATCGATATCGGAAGATGCTTTGAACATCGTGGTAAGCTCCCTGTCCAGCGTTTTTGATTCCGTAATCAATACTTCGAATTTTTCACGTTCAAGCTGATCCGTGTCATAATGGTGCAGTTTTTCGCTGTCCACAATATGCATGGCACTGATCTGCGTATTTTCTTTGTCCTTTTTACTTAAGTTGTGTGCTAGCCGGAACAAGGCTCTGCCTGATTCTGGATTACTGAAGGATATGAGCAGCTTAAAGCGCTCTGCCAGTGTTTCCTTGACCGCTTGTCCCTTTTTGGAGCGGAAAAGCCAATCGATTAGGTCTAAGGTTGGTCCGGTCATAAAGGTAGTCGCCAGCGCCATAATCACCATCATGGAAAATAGCTCAGGTGTGAGGACACCTAAATCGTAACCAATATTCAACGCGACCAGTTCCGTCAGTCCACGTGTGTTCATTAAGGCGCCGATGGAAAGACTGTCACGCCAATTTTGACCAACGAATTTTGCGGCCAAGGCACTGCTTACAAATTTTCCGACAACGGCAACGGCAAATATCAATGCGGCAATTTTCCATAGATAGGGTTCGTTTAGCAGACCGATCTGTGTGCGAAGTCCAGTGAAAACAAAAAATAGGGGGAGCAGCAGTACCAAAGCTACGTCCTCCACCTTCTCGATAAAGATGTTGCGGAATTTGACGTTTTCAGGCATGATTGCACCTGCGATAAAAGCACCAAATAGCGCGTGAATACCAATGATCTCGGTAGCATAAGCGGATAGGATGAGGACCAAGAAAAATATGGCGACGATACCTTTGTTTAGGCTCTCTTTTGACGTGTTCAGTTCGCCGATACGCATCAAAAATGGGCGTACTACACGTATCATCACAATAACGTAGGCAATGGCGAGCAATATAGTGTATACCGCACTGCCGAATGAGCCTGCCTTCACAATGGCAATAACGGCGGCCAAGATACACCAAGCCGTGATATCATCGGCCGCAGCGCAGGTTATCACAATGGTTCCTAGCCTTGTTTTGTTGATTCCCCGTTCTTGCACAATACGCGCCAATACCGGGAAGGCGGTGATGCTCATCGCAATACCGGCGAAGAGACCGAAAGAAAGAAACTGCACATTTTCCGGGGCAAACTCATTGTAAAGGAAATAAGCCAATCCCAACCCCATTACAAAGGGCATGATGATGCTGGCATGGCTGATAACTACAGCGTCGTGCGCTTTGTGGCGTAGAATCTTCATATCGATCTCCATACCCACGATATACATAAAAAGGATCAACCCGATCTGGCTCAAAAATTGGAGGTTGCCCAACGATTCTTTAGGAAATAGTGCTGCCGAAAACTCGGGGAAATACATCCCCACCAGAGAAGGTCCCAAGACAATACCAGCGATCATTTCGCCAATCACAGCCGGTTGTTTGAGCTTGACACATATCCACCCAAATAATCGAGCAACCAAGATGATTGTCACGATCTGGGCAAGTAAGATCGCCAAGGGATGCTGTACGTTATGGACGAGGGACGTTAGGAAGTCTGCCCATTGACTATTGGTCGACTGCGGTATGCTAATATCCTTTCCTTCTTCCAATCCTACACCTTTTAGCACGATCCAATACATCAGCAGGGAGAAGCCTCCGATTATTCCCACATAAAAAATGGCATTCCTGAACTTTCTCATAGTTTTCCTCAACGATTCCAATATTCGAAGTTGAAAATACGGGGATGTTATGGTTATACCAATTTAAAACACTTATTATGGAACAAGGTTGCCATTTTCTGTAATGAAACAGCTGTAGGCACGATGATAGCCATTGCAACCAGGCGAAAGTAGGCATCAGCTGATGACGAGAAATCTAGGAAATTTCTTGCCCTTGATGCGTTAAAATAGCCCCTGAGGTGTTTGTCCTACAGCTGCCGATCGGGCAATTGCTTCAATACGCTTTTGTCTGGTTTCCGTTTTCTTCGCCAGGACGATCCATTGGAGTATTACCTTCTTTTTGGACTTGCTCAATTGGAGGAAAAAAGGTAGCCCATTCGCTTCTTCCAAAGCGCGTTCTAGATCGCGTGGTACTTGCAAAGCTTCTACTTCATCCAGTGTAGACCAAGAACCGTTTTCCTGCGCAACAGCTACGCTCCGAAGACCTGCTTCGGTCATTAGTCCCGCTTTCGTCAAATGTTCGATTTTTTCTTTATTTATTTTTGACCAAGTACTTTTTGATTTTCGCTTTCCGAAGAATTGTATGGAAGCATCCGCGCTAATTGATTTTTTAATACTATCGATCCAGCCAAAACATAGCGCTTGATCAACCGCATCACTCCAAGAAATACTGATCTTGCCGCTACTTTTCTTATAACAGATCATCCACACAGCATCTTTTGCTTCATGGTTTTCGATCAGCCAGCTTCGCCACGCTGTGGCGTCCAAAAAATGTATTCTTTCGATTTCCTCCATCGGCTTGTGTGCAAAATTAGTAGGTTACCGAATATACTGAATATTTTCAATTTCGCTATCGCTATAGATTTTGCCTATCTAACAGTGACATGTTTATGGAATGGATATTTAATATTAAGTTAACAGGAATCCATTTAACTTGCGGCATGTTGATAATTTTTATGTGTTTGGTGGCGATACTGGCTATCATCGCGATGTTTAATATGGATTCCGTTAAAAAGGCGATCCTTTTTTTATTTCTGTTATTAAGTTGCGGCTTGACGATTTACCTGTTCATTCACTATCCGGGTTGGTCCGCTATAGTCATCACGCTGATGATTATCGGTGGTATTCGGTTCGGACGAGTGCGTTAGACTGTTCCCATCTTTCCGTCGCCTTTCGGCTCTTAGTGGAGGTCGTTAAACTAAAATAATCTCCTTATCTTCGCGATAGAGACTATGGAATATACATTTAGAAAGGCGACAGCTGCTGACTTGGATAAGATTTGGGAAATCTTGCAAGGCGCAATAGCGAGAAGAAAAGCCGATGGCAGTCAGCAATGGCAGGATGGATACCCTAATCCCCAGGTTGTCGCCACCGATATTGAAAAAGGCTGCGGGTTTGTGCTGCAGGAAGATGATCTTGTGATTGGATATACTGCGCTGTTAATCAACGATGAACCAGCTTATGCTCATATTGAAGGGAAGTGGTTAACGAATAGTGATTTTGTTGTTTTCCATCGCGTGGCCATCGAGGAAGCACAGATCGGTAAAGGACTCTCTAAACGGATGCTTTCCTTTATCGAAGAGTATGCGCTAAAAAATGGCATCAACAGCGTCAAAGCAGACACTAACTTTGACAATGTGGCGATGCTCAAGATATTTGAGCGTGCAGGCTACCATTATTGTGGTGAGGTTTACTTCCGCGGTAGTGCACGTAAGGCTTTTGAGAAAGTTTTGGAGCAGTAAGTGCTGAATAGAAGAGCTGATAGCAGTACCGACGGGATGTGGAGACTATCATTAGAATGCTTCTCCATTGAAGATATAGAAGTTCGCTCCTTCTTTGGTAAAGCCCACATCAAAGCGGAGGTAGATATCTTTTTTCGGAAAGAGCAGGTAACGTACGCCCAGTCCGCCGGCCACACGAACATTCCGCATTTGAAAGCCACCTAGGGTTGGCGAAACGGCACCTGCCGATGCAAATACCGCCGCTCCAAGCCTTTTGCTGAAGGCAAAAGGTAGAATACGATACTCTGCCTGTGCGGCGATCAGG
This sequence comes from Sphingobacterium bambusae, assembly GCF_033955345.1. Lineage (NCBI taxonomy): Bacteria > Pseudomonadati > Bacteroidota > Sphingobacteriia > Sphingobacteriales > Sphingobacteriaceae > Sphingobacterium > Sphingobacterium bambusae. The sequence goes on along the minus strand of NZ_CP138332.1, from coordinate 1,331,062 downwards.
TTTCTATCGCGATAGCGACCGAGGTAATATCCCCGCATTAAACGATCTCCTCCTAATAAAGTCATTTGGTTGAAGGGTACCTCGCCATGAAGAAATTGTCCGCGCACTTGCCACGCCAGCACATTGTTTTTCGCAATAGGGTGGTAGGATCTTAACTCCATGTTTACCGTACCAAAGGAGTAATCACTCAAAAAGCCACGGAATGTTTTGAGGTAAGCAAGCTCTCCAAAAAGCCCTTCTCGAACATTGAGCACGTTGTGGCGGTTGTCATAGACAATACCTGCACCAACGCCGAAGTTTTGCGTGCCATCACCTCCTGTTGGGATAGGGTAGGGAGAACCATCCTCCGGCTGTTCAAAATTTACGCCGGAGAGCAATTGATAGTCGATCTCAGGACCGATAAAAAAGTTCTTCTTTATCTTTCGGAGCACACGCTGCTTAAATAAAACCTGAAAGGCATCCACACGCGCCGGATTGTCGCCCGCAGTTGCGGGGCCAATGCCATAGTACGATAAGGGAAATTGCTGTATCTTGGTTTCCCCTAGAAAGAACCACTTGTCCTTGTCTCCATAAATAGCGTTATCAAGCACCAGTCCATACTGTCCCTTGAAGGTAAAGAAGGTAAAGGCCTGCATTTCACTTAATCTATTTAATGTATCGCCCTTTGCATAAAACAGTTTCAGAATGGATGCTCCGAGTTCTACGCCCGTTTCGGGAGCAGAGGCAAACGTCGGGTAGATCGTTAACGTGGACTTGTCGGCAGCCGATGTATCGTTGATGATTGAATTGACGTAACGGCCGATCCAGCCATTTTTAAAACCTTGTGCCGTAGCCGTAATTTTGCCGGATAGTAAAGCAATGAAAAAGAGAAAGTAAATACGACGACCGAGCATTCTTTGCGTTATAACATTTAAATTCGATTATCTAAAAATAGACAAAAGATGTGGAATAGTTTGTATTCGAAAGGTGTATTTTGAAATTTTTGACCAATTAATGTTAAAAGTCAACTGTTGTTGCCTGTTACCATCGAACATGATAAATAAACGTGATCTGTGTACATTTGTTTTTTGGAAGGAGGAAGCTACTGCAATTTGAAACATGCATACTAAAATAAATCCTTGTTCCAAGCGTCAATTTTTATTTATCTGCAGGGTGATGGTCTCTAACAAACGAAAATATGAATGTTAAGCACGACTTAAGTGAAAAACTACTGACCCAGTCTTTTCCTAAGGAAGAAATGGAAGAGCTGGAGAAATACAGGCAGCTAGCGAAGGGATACGCAGCGGTGGAGCATTGTATCGCCGTGCTCAGCGACCTAAAGCGTGACAAAAGTTATGTATATCATGGCGCTTTGGCTGCATGTTTTGATTTTTCGACAGAAGCTAGCGCGCAGGAGATTGATTCGATTTGGGAAGAGGATATTTTTGCCTGTATACACCCCGATGATCTGATCAATAAACATCTGCTGGAGCTGCGGTTATTTACCTTTGTGAAAAAACTGGATGTCACAAAGCGATCGCAGTTCTATGGGAGCAATGTGATTCGCATGCAGGGCCGAACAGGAGAATACATCGCCATCAAGCATCGTATATATTACGTTAGCTGTATCGTGTCGGGCAGCTTGCGCTATGCTTTATGTTTGTACAATAGAGCAGAACAACCTTCGCTCAATGAAGTGAAAAAACATGCCATCGTGGACATGCTTGCTGGAGAGCCGGTACCAATTTTTCAAGACCAACTATCGTCTATTCTTTCTACGAGAGAATGGGAAGTGCTACGGTTGATACGAGATGGCCAGATCAGCAAGGAAATAGCGGCCCGTTTATCAATCAGTGTGAACACGGTAAGCCGACATCGGCAGAACATCTTGGAGAAGCTTAGGGTTAAAAACTCTTCCGAAGCCTGTTCCGTTGCCGATAGGCTTCATTTGTTTTGATCATATCTACTTTTTGAAGCATAATTTTTAAAGTTTTATTTTCATTGCGAATTCTTTGTTGTCTTGGCGTAACCGGAACGCGAGCTTGTTGTCAACTACTCATCTATTTCTTTTTATGGTATGTTGAACGAAGCGAGTGAGATGTTTGTTCTTTGTTTATAAATGACAATGAACATGGAAACAAAATCACAAATAGTATACACAGATTCAGGTGAAGATATCTTATTTCAGTACAACATTATTGAAAAAGATAGTAACAGCTTCGTTATTGCGGATGTTGATAAAGCAGGAGAGAAGATACCGAACATTCGCGTTTCGCGATCCGCAGAAGCAGAACATCCGAGCTTTACCTCGGATGACAATGAGCGACCAATATCGATCGCTGATGAAAATAGTGCGCTTATGAAATTTTGTAGGCTAGTATTAGCTGATGAGCTTGGCGATTAAGAATTAGAAGCGGATTCCAGTAGGCATCCGTTTTTTTGTTTCCAATGTTAACCTAAATCATCATTTTTCTATCCTGTATCAAGATATGCAGAAATAAGGTTGCCCCTCATAGGTTGCTGATTACGGCTCCTACGTCTAACGTTTTCGATACGAAAATAATTCTTTTTATAAGACTTAATTTTATTGCGAAATTCGTTGAAAATTCTTAAATTTGGGAAATGATTCCTAGTGATGTTTTATCCTCTTGTTGAGCAGCTCTTTGTTTTTTTTCTGAAATGATCAATCTTATTGAAATAAGGTGAAGTAGATTTCAAAGAATCAAGACTCAATGCCAATATCTTTGTGGTAGAAAGCACCAGTAAACAGGATTTTTCTAATAATATGCTCAGCCAAAAAAATCGTCGATCTAAAAGTCGAACCATCCACATGTTTGTCCATTTGCTAAATAAAAAATTGAAATATATGAAAGCGCTTATTTTATTGATCTTATCAGGTATTACTTTAACGGTTAATGCCCAGAAATTAAAAATCCTATCTGGGGATGTTGTTTCGCTAAGAGGCCAGACCTCTCTAATCCTTAAAATGGATTACAGTGAGATGAAATTCTACAACGAAAATATAGACGAGAAAACCTATCTCGACCGGAGACAAAAAGAAATCAGCTCAAACAAAGGGGAAGAGGAAAGTAAATTATGGTTGGAGGATTGGGAATATTACGAAAAAACTTCTTTCCCTAAGAAATTTATTGATTCTTGGAGTAAGAATTCTACCTTGGCGGTTGAAGAAGATGGCTCGGCTCCCTATACCCTCGTGGTGAAAACGGTTTGGATCTATCCAGGATGGTTCGCCGCTGTTATGAAACAACCTGCAAAAGTGAGTACCCTTCTAAAAATAGTCGAAACAGCAAATCCGTCTCAGGTAGTTTTAGAAATCGAAAGCACGAAAGCCCCTGGTGATATTAGTTTTGTAGGAGTTCCGAATAACAACGATCGTATGGCTGAAGGTTATGCAAAAACTGCTAAATCTGTGGCTAAAATGATCGGCAGAAAATTATAAGGAAATTGGTGAAACTTGTTCCCGTTATCTTTACCGCGCCTATTTACCTATCTTTGTTTTACGTAGGCCGTTTGTAAGATGAATATCAAGACATACGATCGATATCATTCGGTCTATCTGAATTCCATGAAAAGCGTTTTTGTTTGTTGCTCAGCGATTCTGTTCCTCTGTCTTTCTTGCGAAGTGTCCAAGTCGGTTCGTCATACTCCAAACCTCGACAGCTATTCGACAGATCCTCTAGAGGTTCATCGAATTGATGACTCGACTTTTTCTGCAGATAAGAGCTTTGTAACCAAAAATCAGCATCGGGTATGGGAGCTTTATCTAGACGGCGATCCGCTTCAATTGGGATACCAACATGGGGCATTGATGCAGCCGCTTATGCAACAACAGGAAGAGTTCTTTTTTACGAGAGTTGCCGATTTTGTCCCTTCACGTTCCAAACAAAAGATGTTGAGCAGTTTTTTGAAATGGTATAATCGAAAAATGTATCTCCACATACGTAACGATTACCAGGCCGAGATTTATGGACTTTCCCATTACTCTTCGGACAAATACAACAAAATTGCGCCCAGATTTTTGCGCAATATGTATCTGCATGGTGCACACGACATCGGGCACGCCCTTCAGGATATGATGATGGTGGGCTGTTCGTCGCTGGCCGTTTGGGACGAAAATTCTGAAGATGGAAGCTTGCTGATCGGCCGTAATTTTGACTTTTATGTGGGCGATGATTTTGCAGAAAACAAAGTCGTTCAATTCGTGCGCCCCACCGATGGTATACCCTATGTCTCGATCTCTTGGCCGGGGATGACTGGCGTGGTGTCGGGAATGAACTACGATGGCCTTACTGTTACGATCAATGCTGGGAAATCGAGGGTCCCGCTCGCAGCAAAAACACCTATTTCACTTTTGACAAAAGAAATTCTTCAATTTTCCTCCACTGTAGAAGAGGCCATTGCGATCGCAAAAAAACGACAGGTTTTCGTTTCCGAATCTATTATGGTCGGAAGTGCGAAGGATCGAAGGGCTGTCATCATTGAGGTTGCTCCTGATAATTTCGGGGTGTACGAGGTTTCCGATAGCGCTTATCTGATCTGCACAAATCATTTCCAATCGCAGAGGTATCAGCAGGAATCTCGAAACCTCAGCCAGATTGCGGAGGGGGCTTCGGTATATCGCCATGAAAAGCTAAAACAACTGCTGCAGCAGGAGGAAAAGTTGAATCCCCGAAAAATGGCCGATATTCTTCGTAACAAAGAAGGGCTAAATGGCAAATCTATAGGATATGGAAATGAAAAAGCGCTGAACCAGTTACTGGCGCACCATTCGGTGATTTTCTCACCCGAACAAAAAAAGATATGGGTTTCTTCAAGTCCTTATCAATTGGGCGAAATGCTGTGTTATGACCTCAACGACATTTTTGGTAAGCAGCCAGCGCCGGGCAAGTTGTCGAAATCCGAGTTCAATATACCTCGCGATCCTTTTGCCGATGCTGAAGATTTTTCTAATTATGAAAAATTTAAGAAAGTTACCCTGAAGATCGACTCTGCCATTCGGAACAAAACAACGCTCGACGATCCTTTGCTCCAAAATTTCATCAAACTGAATCCTGATTTTTGGCTGAGTTACTTCAAGATAGGACAATATTTTTATTCCACAAAGAACTATCCAGAAGCTGGAGCCTACTTCCAGCAAGCGGCTCAAAGGGAGGTAACGACTGTTTCCGATCGGAATAATATCGAAAGCTATCTTCGAAAAACAAGACGAAAAAATCAACGGTTGGAAAAGCCAGAGATCGGGGTTTATACTGATTCAGGTTAATTAAAAGAATCCAGAAACCTACACCAAAAAGAACAGCGGTAAACGAAGCTAAGATATATCTTCCGATCACGGACTGGAAAAAAATGGTGCTCCCCGTATCGAAATCAAACCGTGTATTCTTTCTGGCTAGGTTTATCGGGTAAAAGTCAGAAAGTAACATGCTGCATACCAAATTTGTTATATTCTTTCTATTTTTGCCTAAATCAACTAGAGATAGAGGAAGATATGCCTGTCAAGATACCTAATAATTTACCGGCCGTAGAGCTTTTAAAGAAAGAGAATATTTTCGTAATGACCGATCTGCGTGCAAACGCACAGGATATTCGGGCGATGCGCATCCTTATTCTCAACCTGATGCCGTTAAAAATTTCGACAGAAACCGATTTTGTTCGTTTGCTATCCAACACGCCTTTGCAGGTCGAGGTGGAGTTTTTGCGTTTGGATACCCATACACCAAAAAATACGCCCGAGGAGCATTTGGAATTGTTCTACAAGGGCTTCAGTGAAATCCGAGATAATTATTACGATGGTATGATCATTACGGGTGCACCGGTGGAGATGATGAAGTTTGAAGAAGTCACGTATTGGGATGAAATCACACAAATTTTTGATTGGGCCAAAACGCATGTTACCTCGACGTTGTACATCTGTTGGGCTTCGCAAGCTGCCCTATATCATTTCTATGGTGTAGAAAAAATGCCACTAAACAACAAGCTCTTTGGTGTATTTAAGCATCATGCAACGGAAAAGAAAAACCCGCTGTTCCGAGGTTTCGACGATGAATTTCATATCCCCCATAGTAGACATACAACAATTTTAAAGGAGGATTTATTGCGTAAAGAAGAGATTAGCATTCTTTCCGAATCGGATGAGGCAGGTATTGCAATTTTATCTTCACGCGGTGGTAGGGAATTTTATTTGACAGGACATTCTGAATATGCTCCATTAACCTTACATGATGAGTATGTGAGGGATGTTGAAAAAGGCCTTACCTTGGAAGTTCCACACAACTACTACGCACAGGATAATCCAAAAAATGCCCCAGTAGTGCGGTGGACCGGCCACGCGAATTTGCTCTTTAATAATTGGCTTAACTATTTTGTTTACCAAGAGACACCATTTGATTTAAATGAGGTTCCCCTTTTGGGTGAGATAAAAAACAACGGATAAACAAGTAGTTACCATCTAGCATAAAAATTTTGAAACAGCCGTTGATCCGTTATTTCACTGTCCTATTTATTGTCATGCAGGCTATGCTTAGCCATGCGGCTAACTTGTCATTGTCTGCAGATACTATTCCGTTTGAACGGACAGCTTACAACAACCTTTTAGTCAGTGCGGTACTCAATCGCGTCGATACAGTTAAACTCATGTTTCATACGGCGTCGAAAGATGTGACGTTGACGCAGACATCGCTGCCTAAATTGAAAAGTATCCGCTTTGATGAAGAAGTTGATGGAGTGACGAGTTGGGGTGCTGCGTCAAATGCATCGCGCATGAGTGCGCACAATCATGTGCAGTTGCAAGGCATATCTTGGCCGGATCTGCCCATCTGGGATGATGTGAATACGGGGCAAGGAGCCGATGGAAAGTTGGGTTTTGGACTGCTCGAAGGAAAAGTCCTGCAATTGGATTTTGATCAAAACCTGATGATGCTGACTGACGAATTGCCTTTGGATCTTTCCTCTTATCAACAATTGCCGCTGACCTTCGAGAAGGGTAATATGTTCGTTACCATCCATTGTAGTATTGGTGGTAAACGCTTAGAAAACCGATTTTTGATACATTCCGGTTATAGCGGCGCCTTGCTGTTTGATGATGAATTTGTGGTTAAACATGATCTCGATAGCCTTTTGCCGGCCGTAGGGGAAAAGATATTACATGACGCTTTTGGTAACGCTATCGTCAGCAAAAAGGTTGTGGTACCGCGTGCTGAAATTGGATCGCATGAATTGATTGATGTTGCGGCCGGATTCTTTAAGGGAGCCAGCGGACTACAACGGATCAGTATTTTGGGAGCAGACGTTCTTAAACGCTTTAATGTCGTCATCGATGCCCAAAGAACATTTATCTATATTAAACCCAGTCATTTGATCGCGACAGCATTTACGGTGATTTAATAAGCAACAGCATGACGTAGCCACTATCTTTGGCTGCAGCATCCCATCAGATTCCTATTAATTAAAGTTTCTTTTCACTGGTCAACCATGCTTTGGGATGACTGATGAAAATATTTCACTTTTATTTTTCCAAAGCTGTAACAATTGATTTTTTCCATCGACATATAGCTTCGATTGTGAATTATAAAAATTGAATGTTTACCTTATGATGAGACATATTGTCTTTTTGCTACTAAGCCTGCTAGGTTTTTCGCTTCAAGCGCAAACCAAGCTATCGGGAAAAGTAACCGATGTGAATGATAACCAAAAGTTGACCAATGCCACATTGATGTTGATCACCGCTAAGGATTCCATCCTCGTTGATTTTACCTATACGGATGAGGCCGGTGCCTTCTCCATGAATCAACCGGATACTGGAACCTATTTGTTAATAGCTAGTTATCCAAAATATGGCGACTTCTACACCGAGATCCTGCCTAAGACATCGTATCAAAATTTAGCTATTGGCTTAACCAGTACCGCACAACTCCTCGAAGAGGTGGTGGTTACAGGCCGTATTCCGATTAAAATTAATGGCGACACGACAGAATATGATGCGGGAAGTTTTACCGTGGAAAAGAATGCTAAGGTAGAAGATTTACTGAAAGTATTGCCCGGTATCACAGTTGATGCTGCGGGAAACATTACCGCGCAAGGAAAAACCGTGAAGCGCGTGCTGGTGGACGGAGAAGAGTTTTTCGGTGACGATCCGACCTTGGTGACCCGCAATATACGTTCGGATATGGTCGATAAAGTGCAGGTGTACGAGAAGAAATCGGAACAGGCAGAACGCACCGGTGTGGATGATGGGCAACGTGAACAGACCATCAACGTCAAGCTCAAAGAAGATGCGAAGAATGGACTGTTTGGCAAGGCCTTGCTCGGCGGTGGAACGGATAAGTTTTATATGGGCCAGTTGATGATCAATAAATTTAAAGGCAGTCAGAAAATATCGGCTTACAGCCTATTTGGCAATAATGCAACCACGAGCTTAGGACGTGAAGATGCAGAGAAATTCGGCGGTGATAGCGGCGTGACCTATGGCGATGATGGCAGCACCTGGTTTACGAATGTTCAAGATCCGTTTTCTGGACAAGGGGTAATTGGGGTGCCCAATGCGATCAATACCGGCGTGACCTATGCAGACCGCTTCAAAGAAGACAAGCATAAGGTAAACTTGAACTATAAATACGGACGAATAGCAAGCGATGGACAAGACGAGACCACAACAAGCGGTATCATCAATAACTACTCGCTAAAAAATGTAGATACCGAGAACGATCAACATCGGGTTAACTTGAAGTACGACCTTAACTTAGACTCGTTGAATAGCCTAACCATTGCAGGTAATGCCACGAGGAAAAATCTATGGACAAATAATGTGATAAATTCTAGCCAGTTTGATCAAGAGATGAACCCCACTGTTCGAAACAGTAGCGAGGAGGTTAACGAATCTGAGCTATCTTCTTTCCTAATAAATGCACTTTATACACATAAATTTATGAAGAAAGGACGCTCCCTAACTTTCAACGGACAGGTAAGCGGTGATGAGAGCATTGGGGGAGGTACCTTGAAAAGTGAAGTAAACTATGCAACCGGAGAAACGCTTCTAACGGACCAAGTAAAGAATAGGGTGCAGACATCAGAAAATCAACGCGCTTCCTTGACCTATACAGAACCTCTTTCGAAAGTATTCAACCTTTCCCTCGGCGCTGGTATAGAACGCAACAAGAACGCTTCCTTGGTAGAGTCGTTTAACAAGTCGGCATCTGGTCTTTACGATGATTTGGATATGAAGTTCAGTAATAATTATGATTTTGACCGCTTGAGCAGTAATTATAAAGTAGCATTGAACTACACCACCGAGAAGTTCCGCGCTAACTTGAGCAACAGTTTGAATAACGATAGGCTGAATCAGTACAACAACTATTCCAACGAAGCGCTCTCGCGTACCTTCTTTACATACAACCCATCACTAAATGGAAGTTACTCCTTCACGAAAAGTAAAGTGATGTGGTTCAACTACAACGGGCGTAATCAGTTGCCTTCGTTAAGCCAGATCCAACCGATCTTGGACAATAGTGATCCCTTAAATCAATATTTAGGTAATGAAAATTTGAGACCCTCGTTCAGTAATTCCTTCAATGCGGGATACAATACCTTTAAGCTGTTGACCGGAAGTTATTTCTATGTGGGTGGTAATGTATCTTTTCAAAAGAATCCGATCACGCAGAATATCACGGTGCGAGATACTATCAACGTTTACGAATGGAGCAATGTGGAAGGGAAGACAAATACCAATGCCAGCGCTTGGCTAGGTCATTATTTCAAGCTCGATAAAGATTTAGGTCTGGGTAATTCGCCGCAATTGTCAGTGGGTTTGACAGAAAACTACAACTTTGTAAACAGCGAATTGAATAAGGTCAATAGTACCAACTTTAATTTTACGTACAATATCATTCGCGACACAAAAACCGGAATCAACTTCAATGTGAATTTGAGCCCGCAATACCGCTTGATGAAGTCTAGTTTACAGACTAATGTCAACAGCAACGGCTTTGTATTTGGTTCGGATGGTAGTGTGGAATACTTTATTACGAAGACCTTTAAGGTATATACCAACTTCAACTATTTGTACGAGGCACCTACGCAGGCCTTCGACCAGAAATTCGAGCAGTTCTTGGTACATCCAGGGGTGAGCAAAAAGTTCTTGAAAAATGAGTCCCTAGTCGTCGACTTTATGATCAATGACGTCTTGAACCAAAATCGTGGATTCAGCCGTTCAGCGGTAAACTCTGTGTTCACCCAACGCCGCTACGACACCATCCGCCGTTACTATATGTTGAAGGTGTCTTGGGATTTTGCGAAAATGTTTGTTAAATAATGAATCATGATGAAAATTAAAAAATATTTGTTCTTCTTTTTCCTGTTGTTGGCGACACACAGCCTACAGGCTCAATACACAATGTTTGCCAAGTCAGGCACCATCACCTACGATAAGACCATGTACATGAAAAATATCGTGTCTAAGCAGTTTATCGACAAGGCCGATGATCGTTCTCGTGGACAATTTCAAAGTATGCTACCCAAGATACCGCAACAAGTGGTGTTGAAGAAGACCTTAAAGTTTAATGATACGGAAACGCTCTTTGAGCCACAAAAGGTAGAACTCGATCAGATGACGCAGCAGCTCATCATGATGTTTGCGTTGGATTTCGATGCGGTAACTCTATCCAATTTGAAAACCAAGGAGTATAAACGCTACAATGATTTAATGGGTGAGAAGGTTATCATTCAGGATACGGTTAAGAAAGTAAAATGGCGCATTACTGACGAGTATCGGGAAGTAGCGGGATATAGCTGTCGTCGTGCCAATGGTATTACACCCGATTCTATTTATGTCGTTGCTTATTACAGTACGGAAATGCCAGTAAGTGGTGGGCCGGAATCTATTAGTGGTTTGCCGGGTATCATCTTGGGCTTGGTGGTGCCGAGCCAGCACGTCTCTTACTTTGCGAGCAAAGTGGAGCTAAGCGACAATGTGATACTCGACAAAAAGGTTTTTGATGCGAAAAAAGCAAAGGTTATGTCGAGACAACAAATGGTGACACAATTTTCTAATACGCTGAAAGACTGGTTAAATAAGGAAACCGTAGATTACATCATGAAGCTGGGCACCTTGTAGGCCTCTTGGGCTACGTACAAAAAGATGCTCTTTTGATCGCAAAGTCTATCATTGAGATCGCATCCATAACATCAAAAATGCACAATATATCTGGATGATAGTTGTGCATTTTTTTTTTCCTTCTTAAACCCTAGAACGGTTTTTTGAATCCAATGTATAAAGTAAGAACCTATGAAGAAGAACATTTTATTACTACTCTTTCTTGTGAGTTGTGTAACGCTGTTTGCACAGAACCACAAGATTGAAACCAACATATTCGGCGACTTGGTTTACGAATCAACCGATGGTCGCTATACCGCAACAATGAAGAAGAATATTTTTGATGATCTTATCTTCACGGACAATAGGAACAACGCCATTACCTACGAAAAAAAATACCTCGCCAAAGAATGGGCAGGTATTCTTGGCAACAAGCAAAAACAAACAGATCTTTTGCTCGATCTTATTCGTCAAAATCGACGTAGTGAAGGTTACGTAGCCAAATATAGCATAGACATTTTCGACAAGCTGATTATCGAAGACAATAGGGGGTACAAATTAGAGCAGGGTAAGGATATTTTCGGTAATGAACAGTTCGCTGAGCAACGAGGAGGTATGAAATCAAGTTTTAAAAAGGGCCTTAATGGCACATTGGAGTACAGTGAAGGTACAAACCGAGCTTCCGTTAGAAAGTATGGACTCGATAAATGGCGTTATGAAGATAGCTTCGAAAATGAAATAGATTTCAGTGAGGCAACATGGCAGCGGTTGATGCAGCGTTACGGTACAGATGAGGATATTTTCTTCGTATTGATCGATCAGTTTTTCTATCGCTGATTCTGCAACTTTTAGGAGTAGGCTGTATAAAACAAAGAGACCTGCAGGGCTGCAGGCTCTTTGACTAAACTAAACATTGAAACAAAATACCCAGCTCTATGGGTATGTCGTCACAACTTTACTTACTTTCCAACCATCGTCGGTTCGGTTTAGCGTAATGTAATCTACGCGGGTAAAGTTGCTGAACTGCATCGTGGCTTTTGCTACACAAGCATGCCCCGTTTCGTCCAAAATATCGTAGGTGGTTTTACAGTCATACTTGATGCCTTTGTTGGCTTTCAGGTGGTTGCTGTATTCCTTTTTGTTGAATTTATCATTGTTTGCCGTGTTTCGGTATTCGAAATCATCGGCGAAAAGAAATTTATTTAGATCAGTAGATCCCAATGTCGTAGCCTCTAGGTAGGTGCTAATAATATGAACCGATTTATGGTCTTTTAACGGATTTGTGGGACCGCTAGTAGCGAAGCTTTGTAAGCTGCCGAATAACATGGCAGCGGTCATCAGGGTGGCGATTGTACTTTTCATGGCAGTGGGTTTTGTTTGCGTTTTTTTAATTGTTTTTTAATATTTATCTATTATCAAATATCTTCCAATCTGCGCTCGCTTTTGCCTCGTCCTGATTTGATAGATCAAAACTACAGCTAACGAGCGAATCTGGAAATATCGTTTAGACCAATGCACTACTTTTCTCGGTAAACACATCGAATTTGTCGGTGAACGTTTTTATTGAAAATCGATATGTTTTATTTTTCATTATGAATTTAATTACCTATTGTTTTTTTTCTAAACCAAAGGTATGTTTTTAACTATGTACTTATTTTTAAGTATTTGTTATGTAATAACTTAGGTTTTATTTCTTTGCTTGGGTTGCTGTTTTGTGCATCAAGATAGGGCTGGTTTTCGGCATATGTAGCCGATCTGCTGAAGCTATTGAATCGTTTGGGGAAACGATAATGGGATCTCCTGAAGCTAAAGCGCAGGAGAACTCTTTTTGAGAAATTTTAAGTCTACTTAGACTAAGCGAGTTTGATCGTCTCGCGTCTTCCAGAAGAGCAAGATTTGTAGATAGCCTCGATGATTTGCAGGTCTTGGACGCCAGTTAAACCATCAATGGGAAGAATAGGGGTTTTATTGTCAAAAATAATAGCTGCCATCTCGTCCATTTGTGTAGTTTGATGGATGGTATGCGGTTTTCCTAAATCACCTTGATGCGTTCTCCCTTTTATGGGGCCATAACCGGTGGAAGGCCACATCTCCGCAAAGCCTTTCTCGCCACTCAAGAAAAAACGATCCAAATGACTGATATTATACGATGACAGGCAGGACGCTACGGCGCCACTGGGGAAGCCCAGTTCGAACTGTATGGTTTCATCTACACCTTCCTTAAACTTCACGGGATCCGTTTTTGTCTCTTGTGCTGCTACCCATATCGGATCTTCACCCAACATGTAACGAGCGCCATTGATGGCGTATATGCCAATGTCCATCAACGAGCCTCCACCAGCTAATTCCTTATTCAGACGCCATTGCGCAGGATCGCCAGCAACGAAACCACATTGACCCTGAAAGAATTTCAATCGACCGAAAGCGCCCGCTTGGCGAAGCTTGACAACCTCCAACGTATTTGGTTCAAAACGCATTCTATAGCCCACAAGCAGCTTTACGCCTGCTTTTGCGCAAGCATCGACCATCTCTTGTCCCTCCTTTGCGGAGATTGCCAACGGCTTTTCGCAGATCACATGTTTTCCTGCTTGGGCAGCCCGTATCACATGGTTGTGATGTAGCGCATTCGGCGTGATGACATAAATGGCATCGATGTTTGGATTGTCCTTTATAGCATCGAAGTTTTCATAATTATGTCGGCTGGATTCGGGAACTTTGTATTTTTCACCCCATTTCTCCAATTTCGCCGGCGTACCGCTTATCAGACCGGCTATACTGGCGCGCTTGCAATGTTGCATCGCCTCTGCTACACGCTCCGCGTATCCGCCGAGTCCCATCAGTGCCACCCGTAGAACCTTCTGTGATCCTGAAGTGTCCTGCGCGATGATATTATGAGCCGCGGGTGACACCCAACTGGATAGTAATGGAATAGCTGCTGTTGAAAATGTAAGCCTCTGGATAAATTGTCGACGAGATTTGTTCATAATGGCGTGTTTTAAAAGTAAACAATACTAAAGCCAATTGGTTTTTCTAGCCTTAAGAAAGGTAATAAACGACAATAAAGGATTACTAGCTGATGATAAGCAATCGGTTATGAGCCATAAGCAATCGGTTATGGGCCATAAGCAATCGGTTATGAGCCACAAGCAATCGGTTATGAGCCACAAGCAATCGGTTATGAGCCATAAGCAATCGGTTATGGGCTATAAGCAATCAGTTATGAGCCATAAGCAATCGGTTATGGGCTATAAGCAATCAGTTATGAGCCATAAGCAATCGGTTACGAGCCATAAGCAATCGGTTACGAGCCATAAGCGATCAGTTATGAGCCATAAGCAATCGGTTATGAGTCATAAGCAATCGGTTACGAGCCATAAGCAATCGGTTATGAGCCATAAGCAATCGGTTATGGGCCATAAGCAATCGGTTATGAGCCACAAGCAATCGGTTATGAGCCATAAGCAATCGGTTATGGGCTATAAGCAATCAGTTATGAGCCATAAGCAATCGGTTATGGGCTATAAGCAATCAGTTATGAGCCATAAGCAATCGGTTACGAGCCATAAGCGATCAGTTATGAGCCATAAGCAATCGGTTACGAGTCATAAGCAATCGGTTATGAGTCATAAGCAATCGGTTACGAGCCATAAGCAATCGGTTATGAGCCATAAGCAATCAGTTATGGGCCGTAAGCAATCGGTTACTGATCGTAAGGTATTCTTTACCAATGGCAGTACTGAGCGTGATGGCAATGAATAGGCTAATTAGCGTTAAATCAAAAAGACCCATAAATGTGGGTCTTTTTGATTTCTTTATTTAAAGCGTACTTGGGTTTTTATCGCGAATCGGATCATTATGTTGTCTTGTTGATTCACTCGTAGGCTCTGGAGTTGGTGGAATGTAATCCATGCCATTGCCATCTTTGTCCACGTTTTCATTTTTCTTTTTGTCTTTTTCCAACTTATCTTTATCCGTCAGATTTTCTTTGCGATCTTCTACTTTTTTTTCTTGATTATACATGGTGTAATTTTTTATGTCCAACATGTGCATAACATTTATGCGTTTCTATGAGTTGAACGGTCTTTAGAGGGATATCGTTTTAGAAAATGGAAAAAAGAAGAGTAGCTAATTTTTAATAAGGCCTAAAAAAACGGAACCCCTCACAACCGGGCGGCGTGAAGGGTTACCAAACCAATTATTAACCTATGCTGTTTTTAGCAATATGTGTGCCAAAAAAACTAATTCGTTTTGTTTTTTATGCGGAAACCTGCGTTTCTTTATGGGATTTTATGCTTTATGCTGCGTATTTTCAAGTGGTTCCAGTACTTGGAGATAAAATTAAAACCATGCAATCGTCGTTGTTAGCAGAACCATCTGTTGTGCTTTAGCTCGAACTTAGCCATACACTGTATCGAAAAGTAGACTCGAACGTCCATGTATTCACATTAGATACGATAGCGTAGGCTTATACAGTTCCATACAGCGCGACCAAAATTGACGTCTACCTCAAAGCCATCGATGTGCCAACTCCCGAAGTCGTCTTTTCTTAAAGTTCTGGGAATCCCATCGAGCAGGATCTGAATTTCCTTGCTGTCTTTGGTGATCGCTTCTTTGCGTAAACGAACGATAAAATCGGTGTTCTGCAGGTGTATACGAAACCGTAGCCCTTTATACGGATCGTTTACCAGTGTTTGGAATTCCATAATCTCTTGTGTCGAAGTTGTGTATTATTTGCTATCCTGCTCGCTTGGTGTCTTGGTTTGGTATTTTGTTAAACACCGTACATTTCACTTGCCTTGTCCAACGTTATATTAACCATTGAATCGTTTATTTCGTTTTGTCAAATCGAAATCTTCGTGGTGTTTTTATCTTATGGGCTAATGCTGATACCATCTACAGTCAGTTCTTTACAGAGGAACGAGAACGCAACACTTCCTGGCTTTCCGTTGTAGCCATAGGAGGATATCTGATCGGAATATCCACTGAGTAAGGCATTCGAAAATTGAATGCGTTTTACCTGAGATTGATTGTAGGCATCGGTCACGATGATGGTTCCTGATAACGCACCTTTATGTTTGGCAAGGATTTCCATAGCATCAGTACTAATACTGTTTGCATCCGCGCTGAGGTAGATGTCCCTAGGCAGTTGCGGAGCCTTGTTTGTTGTTTGATCAACGACCGAACTCTTACTACTGTCCGCTAAGGTATACACATCTTGTCGGGAAAAGCTTATGGATGAAGAGTTTAATAAGGTCTTCGCTGTCTTTCCGCCTGCGCTAATACTAAGTTCGATTTTGAATCGCTGCTCATCAGCCTGTGCAAAGCTCGGCAAGTGAATAGATAGTAAAGAAGTCAGTATAAACAGGGACGTCAATAGTTGATATATAGGCTTTTTCATGACCATCTTGGTTTCGTTTTTTACGAAATAGGAGACAAAATACATGCCAAGCATCTTGCGAAATAGCTAAAACGAAAAAGAAAAAACACGGTTCTACTATAGCAGGTTACAGTGTTTTATAACTGCGGCCTCTACCAATAACAGCGTGCACGCTTAGACGAGCGTGTCGCACGACTGTTAACCATTTTTTTAACATCGAAAGGAAAAGGAAAGCGGGTATGGAGCTTATCAAGCGATTGGACAAGTATAATTTACATTATGGATTTTTGGAAGATTCGAAAGATTTCAGTTTTGAGGTGCATCCCGAGCGGATTATTATCCGTAATGATGCGTTGCGCACGAAAGATAGAAAGCTTTACGCCGATTATTTGGCGCAAAAATTTCCGGATCGTCTAGAAGAAGCGTTATCGTCGTATGATTCCACAGCGGCGAACTTGTTTAAACTTACGAAGACTGAAGCCAAAGCGATCTTTAAAAAGAATGGCGTTAACCTGTTGCGTAGCGATATATCGATGTTGGAGCAGGATGCTATATTTACTGCGCAGGTTGTGCCGCAAGAGGTCTTGCCCTCAGAAGAGGAGGATACCAATATGAAGCTTATTCACAATAAAATTTTCCCTGAAAAAGTGTTCGATAGACCTTACATCTGGATCGATGCAAGTTGCTTATCCAATGTTAATCTGTCGACATAGACTTGGTATAATGGTGTCATCACGACTGTGCATACGTTTATTAACTTCCAAAAAAGCAGGGTAGATCGCTTGAATGTACAGGTTTTTTGATTAGTTTTCAACTTCCGGAAAAGCTAAGATTTGAGTAATCTCTTCCTGTTCTTTTTCGCCAAGTGGTAAGGTTTGTTGAATAACGTTTAGAACAGCATTTCTTTGATCGCTCTGTAAGAGAAGGTCGATGAAGCCTAGATAAGCCTTGAGGTAATCGGATTTCATACTCGTGAATACCTTTGGCTCTGCCGTACACAGTGCTTTTAGCAAGCTTAATATCTTATGTTTTCTTCGTTGATCTTGTTCATTTTCGGCATATTTAGGCAATACATTTGCGTGGGTTATCCTCGCGATCATCTCATCGGTCACGTGCTCTTGAACAAACTTTTTTTGTTTCCGTTCGAGTAAATTTCTAAGCTCATTCATCAGCTTCTTAAATACCATATGTTGCTGAAGACCACTGAAAAGGTTGTCTTCTGCGCTGTTGGCAATAGCTATTTGTTCGAAGCCATTGAAAAAGGCTGATTCGATGTAAACGCTGTGGTGGAAGTGAATGGCATTGTTGTTAAAACTCGTCAATTCCTTGGCCACTTCCATTTTTTTATTGTTTAAGAAATAATAGTAGTAGCGGTCGCCGATGTTTTCCTTCCAACGGATAAAATCGATGCGGAAGTGATAGGTGTTGTCATCTTCGTCTGCGATAGTCCAATTTATGATTTCGTTTTCCCTGATCAGTTGCTTATAGGCGAGGGGGGCTCCGTTGATGCTGATTTGAAAATCCTGTTCCCTGTTTAAGAACAAAAACCAACCAAACTCTTGTGCAAGAAAATCTGCAAATTCAGACGCCATCAGCTGCTGTTCACTTAGTCCAAAAATTCCTTCTAGCTTTACCGTGGTGCCCGTTTGTGCTTGTGAGGAATCGATCAAAAATGAATCTTCATAGCTTTCCTTTTGATGCCTATCGATAATGATTTCGTATTCAGAAATCTGTTGATCAATATTTCGATAACGCGTTGTCCAAGTGGCACGAGTAGCGAAAAGAGAAAAAGAAAACCTCCCTTTTCCTTTTCTACCTCGGATGTAGGAGCTGCGTTTCAAGGAGCTACGCTTCATGGAGTCCAAAAAGTTTCCAAAGGATTGCTGCAATGTTTCGTGGTTTATGCCCTCGCCATCGTCTGCAAAGCTAATGCTGTGCAGATACCCCAAGGCGTTACTTTCATAGCGAATATCGACACTGCTCGCTTTGGCGTCAAAACCATTCCATATGTATTCGGCAATGGCATATTTGTAGTCTTTTGGTAATCCAGCAGATTCAATGCTTGCGTTCGTAATGTTGGTGTTGTTTTTCATGACGGCCTCCGGTGTAGCTACGAAGTTACAGAAATACTTTCGTATGCAGCCTGTTCGCTAAAAAAGGCAGAAGAAATCCTGTAAAGCGTTTACATGCTATTGTTTTTTTGCAGGGACCACGCTAGACCGGTTATGTTGCTAACAAGTGCTGCATAGCTCCATCCAATCTTTTTGGCGGCTATTGCTGTCAAAAAGATTGGTTGTGATGGTGTGGGCGTGATGGTTCCGTCATCTTTAGTTTCATCTGGCAATAACCCTGCGATCGGCCTTCAAGGCTAACTATTCTATTTTCCTTAGGGATTCATCATAGAGACCGACTAGCAAGCTGTTTCCTCCCTCATCCACCATCAACGCACCATATATCGCCTTTTCATATTTTTCCGCTTGGCCCTCTTGAAAAAAGTAGGATTCGGCACCCAAATCTATTGTCCAGTTGTTGGGCGAGGTGTAGGATAGCAACTGTTCATCCTGCGCTAAGGGTTCTTTGCTTGACTGAAAGCGAACACGCTGCGTCGTGTGATCGGGTAAAACCCGGAGCACACAGTATCCTCTTCGGCCAACACTATCGGGACGAATGCCATCAGCAATAGCGTAACGCAGCTGCATGTAGTCGCCTTGCATTAAGGAGCGTGGGTCAACAGGTGCGAGACGGAGCAGGACAAGTTGTCCTTCTGTTAGTATCTTCTCCTTCTTGAAAATGCTGTGGTTGAAATAAACCAACAAAAGTATCAAGTTCAGGATAACAATCATTCCACTGTATTTTTTAATGTTGTTCATGACGTTTAGCAATAAATAGATATAAAATGACAAAGAAAATACCCGATGCAAATAGCGAGATAGATTTCGTTAACAACGTAAACTGTAGGTCATAGTAGCATTGGCCGATGAAATAAAGCAAAGAAACGCCAGCAATCACCAGGCCTGTTTTGTAGTTGGTTAGAAAACCAAGTAAGAGTAGCAACAAAGCCCCACTAATACCGGGCGTTACGACAGTGGGGGCCAAGGTAAGCAAGGTGAGCGCGTAAGCCAGCGACTTGGTCGACCATTTTGTTACGGCGAACACGTTCAGGATCTTATGGGTAACATATAGTATAAGGATGATACATGTTGTGGAGGTCACCAACAAAAAATACGGATGGA
This sequence comes from Sphingobacterium bambusae, assembly GCF_033955345.1. Lineage (NCBI taxonomy): Bacteria > Pseudomonadati > Bacteroidota > Sphingobacteriia > Sphingobacteriales > Sphingobacteriaceae > Sphingobacterium > Sphingobacterium bambusae. Next base: position 1,311,366 of record NZ_CP138332.1, on the reverse strand, counting down.
CTTGCGGCAAGAATGCACCACGCAAAAACATAAGTCCAGATACAAAGGCAAAAATAAGCGCTGTTTTCACCGGGTTGTATCCTCTAGCTATAAAGTTGGATAGGCAGATGAGTTTAGCTTCCTTAAGATGTACATAAGCTATCAAGATGCCGAGCAAGGCGACGTAGATAGGTACTAGTGAAGGTTGGTCGCTACTCATCAGGTAGGCAATGATACTACCATGTACAATCAATGTGGATACGAAAGTCAGCAAGTAGCTTTTCGCTAAAACAAGACATAATAGGGCGATGGCGATAAAGCAAATCATTATTTTTTTCTCGGAAACCTCTAGTTCTGCCAAGCCCACACCGACCAAGATAAATCCGATAATAACGGAAGAAATACTAATGGTATCGAGCAAGATACTGTCATGTTTTTGAGATATGATTGCCCCTGCGCCAATAGCTAGAACACCAATACAGGTTAGGGCAATGCCCGATTTATAAAAGCCCGTGATGAGCAAAAATCCAAAGAACGCAATAGCCGTCAACAAACCGCCCAAAATAGATAATACTTTGATTGGTAATGTTTGTTTGGGTGCTTCAGTCATGTAGGCTTGTTCAATCGCTGACTCTTGAAAATTCACCGCACCGGTTTCCTTGGATTGGAAATAGGCGAGTGTGTCGCTAAGCTTATTCTTGTAGTCCATGAGTTTTTGGTTTTTGAAGTTTAAGTAACTGGTGTACAACAAAGGTTACACTTGCCAAAACAAAGCCGCATACTAAGATGGCTCCAGCTGCTTCGTCTTCCATGATTTCGATTATGCTAGCGGAAAATATGATGATTATACTGAATGCCAGGCTGGCTAGGTAAAAGCCATTTCGTTGTTTTAGCGCATATCGAATACCGAGGTAATACGCTAGCGCAACAACAGCGGTGCACAGCGCGAGGTTCCAGTCAAGTTGTTCGAAAATCCCCGTCACCATGGCTATCGTTGCGAAGCTTATGGCAGCAAGTGCGACAATATTGGAGAAGTAAGTAGGGACATGGATCTTCTTCGCTGAAATAGAAAGGAGAATGCCGAGCAGTAGAGCAGCACCGTTGAGCAGGCCAAGTCCCATGTTGAACAACACGGGTGACCAGTCTGATGCCACCTGCTGATGGTATAATATCAAGGTGCAGTTGATCAACGCTAAGAAGAAAAGCCATAACGGTGCAAAATTCGTGATCAACACCCATATGCTAATGAAGATCGTCCAAGCTAAAAAGAAATCATATGCATTTGCTCCTGTCTGATAAACCTGTCCGAATACGGCAAATAAAACCCCGACCAACAAAGAGCAGCCGCAGAGGATGATTTGCTTGGTTTGTTGACTGAATTTGGGGTAAAGCGCCACTCCTGTCAGCATAATTAGCAAGCCTTCGATAAGACCTATTTTTATGAATTTGTGGAGTTCTTCCCAATTGTAGGCAAAAAAGAATACGATGCCCATCACGCTAAATCCTAGACCGAAAGTCAAAAAGAAGAAGCGCAAGAAGGTATGCCATGCGTCGGCTTTAGGGTAAACCTGCTCATGCAGAGCCTGATCCACCGCATTTTCCGAGAGATCGCTGTAGCGAGCGATCAGGTGGATATCATCCCGTTGAATACTTTTCATGTCGTAATTTGTTTATACTACTGGTGGCCAAGAATGGCTAGCCTAAGTTAATATTTCTGTACGAATAGCCCCATAACGCTTTTAAGACGGTGCTAGCGTATTTAAAACCCCGCAGGCTTGCAAGGCAAGTCACTGCGGGGAGGGCAACCGCTACGTTACAGCTCTTTATCCTCGAACATCTTTGCGTCGCGGGTATTCTTTTGAACGGCAATGGCTGAAAAGATACTTAGGCAGAATGACATGGCGTAGAAGCCTTTTTCACTTAGCGCAAGATCTGCATTCCACAGTCCTACAGTCAGTAAAACCAAGGCAGCGATTGTTGCAAACCAACTTAGGCCATAGTAGAGGTCGGTAACAGCCAATCCTTCGGCACGGTCTCGAACACTCTTCTGTACCGAGATGACGGCGAAGAGGCCGAATAATAAAATGGTAAAGTAATAACCTTTTTCGTTGAGCTCCATCGTGGCATTCCATAATCCTATGCAATAGCCTACTGTTCCGGTGAGCAAGGCAAACCATGATGCTCCTACAAAGGCTGCTGTCGGTTTGAACGGGTTTCTAACTCTCTCGTCATGTTTTACGATCGGTGCGTTTTCTTCTGTTTTGTGTTGTAGCGGTTCCATATTTATTTGTTTTAATGATTAATATGAAAGCAAATGTCGGGTAGAAAAGGAACCTGTGAAAGTCATTAAATTTAAAATACTGACGATATAATTTTATTATTTATTGTAATTTTATCTGTAAATATTCACTTATGGATACGCTTTCGGCCTTAGTTGGTTTGTTAAATGATACAGATAAAAAGCTTTTTAAGCAATTTCTAGAGCGCAAAAACAAACGTAATGATGTAAAGAATATTGCTTTACTGGATTTGATTATTACTGACGATATGGATGCGGTATCTAAGCTGCATCAATCTTCAAAAAACAGAGATGCCTACCATGCCCTCCGTAAAAGATTACAAGACAGTCTACTGCTTTTCCTATCGCAGAAAACCTTTGAAAGCAGTCATTCCGATACCTATGAAGTACTTCGCCTTGTTGTGGTCGGACGTTTTCTGCTTGAAAATGATCTAGCCAAGATTGCCTTTAAATGCCTAGATAAAGCCGAACGATTGGCGCAACAGCTTGAACAGTTCAACCTGTTGAATGAGCTGCTGCTTCTGAAACTTCAATATGCACATCTGCCAGAGGCGGAACAGCTCGATACGTTGAGCGCTCGTTTCTTGCAAAACCAAGCAGCTATGCAGCGGGAGGCGAAGCTCAATTTGGCTTATGCCTTTTTGAGGAAAGAATTGCAGGCGATACAGTTAGAAGGAAAGATTGTTCGATTAGGCAGCCTGATCATCACAACAATTCGCAAGTATAAGATTGACGCCAAAGAACTAATGACCTATAAGTCGATCTACCAGATTCTTTTTATCGCCAACGAATATGCGGCGATACAACAAAATTATGCGTTGATCGAGCGCTACATTCAACGTACGAACCAATTTATGCGGGATCAGCCGGCGAAGAAGTCTGCCCATCTGTTTTATCAGATTTCCATTGTTTATTTTTTGGCGAATTTTCAATTAAGACGGAAAAAATTTGATCAAAGTCTCCACTACCTCCAAGACATGATGGCTTTGATGACGACAGATAGTCGTTACTACGGTGTTTTCTTTTTGCGTCATCAACTGTTGTTGTCGCTTAATCTTTATTTTATGGGACAGGCGATCGATGCAATAGAACTGCTGAAGGAAACGCTTGCTGGAGCAAAGTCTGCTGCAAAAGCGGAAGATATTGCCGATTTGCGGCTGTCCTTAGCGATGTTTATGGCGCAATGCAATGATCGATCAAGCTTACGGCAACTCGCGATGCTGACACGTACAGACGCTTGGTATGAGAAGAAACTGGGGATGCTGTGGATCATCCGTAAGAACTTGATGGAAATTTTGGTGCATGCCCAGTTTGAAAATATGGAGCTAGCCATGTCGCGGATCAACAGCTTTCGGAGAAGGTATAAAAAATATCTGCGCACAATCGCGGAGGATAGGGTGTTACATTATCTAGGGTTGGTGGAGCGTTATCTGCTGGATCCCGGTATAGCTCTTGAGTCCTCTTTTCAACATGCTGTTGCTCAAATGCTAAACAGTCCAGAGAATACCGATATTTTCAACTTAAGCTTTATCGCTTGGTTGATGGCAAGATGGCGTAAAAAATCGGCATACCTCATTAGTTTAGAACTGATGCAGCATGAGGGGGCGGCAATATAGCTGTGAAAAGCTACGCCTATATTTAGGCGTAGCCTGTTGGAATATCGTATGGAAAAAGATTTCGGAGCGCCGTTAACCGTTCTTATTGCTATCCTCTAGATCCTGCAGTGGTTTATCCTCTCCCGCAACAGGTTCAATAGCAAGTTCTTCTTCCTCCTTTCTTGATCGTCCGGTTATCTTTTTCCAAATAAAGCTGAAACCACCTACGCAGGCTACGGCAATCACCTTCCAGAATTTAAGTAATACGGCGAAAAAGCCGGCTTTTGCTAATATCTTTCCTGCTACCAAACTACCGACGGTCCAAGAAGCCACCTCGTCGCCATCCACGTAATCTGCATAACGGTCGCCTTCTTTGAAATTAACGCTGGCTATGATAGGGTCTATGCTCTTTTCCACTTCGGGAAGTTGGTCGATGGCAGCAACGGCATTGATCAAATAAATCCCACGGCGCCCCAGCACGCGCAGGTTATAGTTCAGCGTGTTTAGGCTATCGTCTTGAAAGCTGATTTCCTTTGCCCAATGCAATACTTTCTTGCTGTCATCATAGTAGGGTTTAGAGGCCCAGCCAATCAGTTCTACAGAGCCATAGCCAGCTGCTTTTCGGTTTTCATTTTCACTGGCAAGATCTTTCTTGGTTTCGGCAAGCATTTCATCGTAATTAATTTCTTGGGCGTCCTTATCCTCTACGTAACCCATCGCATCATAACTGATGGTGAAGGCCCAACTATTAGCGTGAAGCACACCCTTTCCTTCCGGTACCAGCATACCAATGATATCTTGGTCTTCTGGATTTCCCCATAGCGTACTCAATACGTAATTGCTTTGTTCGCGATTTAAGAACTGGAAACCTTTCGGTACTTGAAGTATTCCGTTGCCGCGTTCAAGCGGAATAGTTCCTGTGCTGTATTGTAACGATTTTTCAATTTCTTCGATCGTAGCTTGTGTGCTGTCCACTTCTTGTCCATGAATAATTAAAGATGAGCACAACAGTATGAAAAAAAGCAATATATTTCTCATTGGTTTGGTAGAATAAGGTTTTGTAATGAATCCTGAACCAAATATAGAAAAATTTTTGTCTCCTGACTATGAGAAATCAGTGGTTTGGGAATTAAATTTAGGTTAAAAAACGAATCGCCGGTTGCGCATCAGTGCTTCGTACCGATCGATTCGTTAGTTTTTTTATGCGAAGCTATTCCGCTGTTTTTAAGACGTTGCGGTAAGGGTATTTGGCGTATATGTGGCGCTTTGCGAAACGAGCGGGCGAATCAGCATTCACCAGCTTGATGTATTCATTGCGCGGAACATTGAAATACTCGTACTTGCTGCCGTCCAAAAAGGTGATGGTCAAGATGTGTCCCTTCCAGTCAAAATCGCTGATATTAGATGTATCGATCGTGTTTTGATAAATTGGACGTTGATTTTCTAGCGTTTCAGGGCAGATACTCACCAAAAAATGGTAGGCTTCAATCATCTCCTTGCTTTTTTCTTCGGCGTTACGAAGGCCTTCCTCATCATTCACAAATTTATCGGGGTGACATTCCTTCATGATTTGCCGATAGCGGGACTTCAGGGTGCTGAGGTCAGCTTTGCTATCTAAATCTAAAAGTTTTCTGTAGTCTGCTATTTTTTTCATCGGCGCAAAGGTAGTTATTCTGTTCCAACGGTTCAACAAAAAGATGGTATGTGGGGTTAATATTTCGTTAATTGTCTGCTATTTAGCCATCAGTTGTCGGGCTTTACTGCTCTCCGCTTCCTTGCGCTAGGTATTTACGGATCAATAGGCTTAATTCGTCAGCCCTGTTAAGCGTCATAAAGTGCCCCGCATTATCGAGCTGAACATCACTTTTAATATATTTTATAGGCAAGACACGATCCGCTGTGCCATGTATATGTAATACTTGTCGAGGAGAAACCTCGTTTTTCCATGTCGCAATTTGGCGTAGCGCCCAATCCAAGAAAAGAGGATCGGTATCTGCCAAGATTTGCTTTAGCAAATTTCTTTCCCATGCTGTTTTCGTACCAAAAAGCCAATAGAGAAGACGGTTAGGTCGCTTCAACCATGCGGTCGGTATCAGGGCTTGCAGTCTCATCTTTCCGGCCAAACGAAAATAAGGGGGGATTTCGTTGCTTACTTTGGCAGAAGCGAGCAGGATGAGCCTGTCGAAAGAGATCTGCTTTGAAATCTCCACGGCGATCATCCCACCGAAAGAGAGGCCTAAAAGAATGGGATTTTCGTCCGTTATCTGTTCACGAATCCTTTTTGCATAGTCACTCATTGTCTCATTTTTACCGGGCGGAATCCAGCGGATAAAATGAACGGAGAAGGTTCCGAAGTCGAGTTTTTGGAATGCTCTTTCGTCTGCGCCCAATCCACTAAAAAGATAAATATTCTTGCTCTTACGTTTGAGATCTTTCCTTGCGCTGTCCACTTCCATGTCTAATGTTATGTGCGTATCGATGATGCGCGTTTATTCACTGCTGTTGTTTCGTGTTAAGTCAAAGCTGTGTAGGTGTTTTACACGACTTTCCCGTTGATACCAGTCGTTTGCTACTAATTCAATTTCTGTTACAGGAAAGCTGCCAAAGTCATGCTCGCGGAAACGTTGCACCGTCTCTAAGAAAGGGGTTTTGTTTGTGAGCCTTTTTTGTAGACGTAGCACGGTAGTGTGGGCGGTTTTTATCGCATATCGTTTGTCCAGTGAGTTTTCCAAGGTGGATTCCGCGAAATGCTTACGCAGGCTGTCTCTTAACGGGTTCAGTTGGTCGTCGGGCAAGAAGCCCTGAACCATAATGCAAGATGGTGATGCGGTGACACCTTGAAAATGAATGTCAAAGGGTTTACATGTCGCAAGGCTTTTTTTTATTAGGCTAACATATTCCTCTACTTGTATGCTTTCCAACTGAAATTCCGGATAACAGGAGATAATGGACATTAATGTTATATGGATGTCTGAAGGAGGGTAGTAATATTGATTTGGTTCTACCTGAGCAAGCTCGGCCAGCATAAAGTCGATCTTTTCTTTGACCGCCGCACTCGGGCGTATCACCAAGGTGATGCCATAGCGTGTATCGTTGGGGTCATGTATGGTTTCGTCAATCTCGTAACTGTCATGGGTAAAGCTCTCCCATGCTTGCGTATACATGCGTTCGTAATGCGCGCCTAAATCTGTTTGCTTGAAATCCATTATTTTTCTGCCGCCTCCCACCAGCGTGTAAAGGTTTGGGTGGTATCTCTTAAATATAATACGTCGCCTATTTTAGGTGTTAGTAATGGAAGCTTCTTGGCGATAGCCGCGTCGGCAATCTTTTCCAAAGGTTCATACCAGGGGTGTCTGCCGAGGGCAAATTTAGAATGGTGTATCGTCATAAAAAGTGTTGGCTGTAAGTCGTCAATGGCTTTGGTCAAATCTTGTGGAAGTAAGTGTATGTATTTCCAATCTTCATTATATTGACCATTTTCTATAACCGCAAGATCAATCTGTGCAAATTGCTGCTTGATGGCCTTGAAATGTGTGTCGTACCCCGTGTCACCAGAGAGGAATACGTTGCCAAAGGAGCTTTGCAGCATGTAGGCCGTCCATAGCGTTTGGTTGGATCGTAGTCCTCGGCCGGAAAAGTGTCGCGCAGGAAGGGCAGTGAGCGTTATGTTTTTATCAACTGCAAATTGCTCGCCCCAGTCTACCTCCCGGATGATGTCTGGATGGAATCCCCAATGTTCCAAATGTGCACCAACACCGAGTGGACAAACAACCGATTTCACACGTTCGCGAAGCTGTACCACGCTGTGGTAGTCCAAGTGATCCCAATGGTCATGCGTTATTAAAAGGAGATCGATGGGGGGAATGTCTCCCGGTTTAAAACGATCGGTACCTAAAAAGGGCTTGTTGATAAATGATACTGGAGATGCCGATATCAGAACGGGATCCACAAGTATACGCTGACCGTCGAGCTGTAAAAACAGTGAAGAATGTCCCAGCCACACAAGGAGATCTTCCGCTGGAGGAAGGCTGGCAAGTGCGGTCTTTTCCGTTGGCAATGCAATCTCGGGAACAAGGTCTGCAACGTCATTGAATAGGAATTCCCAGGTGCTTTGCCACAACGATTTGTCGCTACTCATGAGCGCCGTTGGGGATTGATTTTCAAAGGAACCGTTTTTGTAGTTGGGCGATTGTTTTATACGTTCCAATCGAGCTCCTTCGGGCAATTTACCAAATTGAGCACTGTTTAAAAAAAGGATAAGAATGCCGCCACAAAGCAGTAGCAATATGCCCAACGTATAGGCTGTATATTTAAAAAAACGTTTTCTTTTTAATGTCATGTCGGTGTAGGTACGATGAAACGCCGGTTGTCGGCTTTGTCCGAGGCCACTGTGAAATTAAGATAAAAAAACTGTAAAATAAAGGGTATTTGCATCAGCAAACCTTTGTCCTTCCCATTTTTTATATTATTTTGCATAAAGTTGGATCTCGATCCATAGCATTTAAAAATTTACGATTATGGCAAAGCAATTTTTTATTCCAGATTCTAAACATCTTACGAATGATGTTGCCGAGCAACATGGCGATATTTATGCCTATCTACAGTCTTTGCTGCCGGTGGACGCAGGGGAGCTGGTGCAAGAAAAATTGGTCTATTCGTTTAGTTACATTGATAGCAATAACGATGAAATAGTATATACTATTGGTAAAGACCATCCTTTTAAAAGCGTACAAGTGCTGGTAGTTTTCAAAGCCGCTGATGTTTATTATATTTTTTCAGATGAGCAGGGGCTCTCTCCGGAAAGATTGGATTTTAGTGGACATAAATTGAATAAAGTTCAGTTTTTTGACTAAAACTAGTGGATTGACTGTGCGGCTACGTTAGTCTATTTTTGTTTTTTTTGGGTCGAGGTATTTTATCTGTGGTTTTTTATTCGCTATCGGCTTTTAGGATGCTTGTTTATTCAGTTTAGACAGTTATTTATCTTCTCATCTTTCTGTTTCGTTGCTATTTTTCTATTTTTTGCGTGCTGTATCTCCCTGATTTTCGTTTTTGTCTGCTAAAACGTTAAATCTTTTTTTGATTTTCGGGGTTCAAAATAAAATTTTGCTAAAAATGAGATATGCGTTGTTTTAAATTCACATACTATCTAAGTTTGATATAGATAGACAAACCGTTCGGTATTTCATATCTTACCGACGGGTGGATGCTGAAATATCGAGCAAAATGCTGGATCAGCATTAATGATCCAAACATCAGGCTGCATTCTCCCCAGAATGCAGCTTTTTTTTTAGCGATGTTCGAAAAACGAAGGATGAATGAAAGGCATCTCTCTATTTGGTTTCTATGAGAAGATGGATTTTGTTTTGTAAGGCTATATTCCATGTGTTCTTGTTGTTTTTTTTATAAATCAGTTTGTTTTTTGTAAAATTTACGGAATTTCACTACTATTGTTGTGTTTTTTAAATGTACTGCTAACATTTGTAATGTAAGTGATAATTGCGGTTTTTATACTTTCTCTAACTTTGGGTCTATTTTTTTAGCTCCTTTGCTACGAAGAAGGTGCCTATGCCGTGTTGGAAAATCACGAAGTCTAACAACTAACAAATTTAATCTACAAAATTAGTAGACTTTTTTATGACTATTTATATATTTGCTTCGATGAGCGGAGCGGTGTAGACACAAGCGGTCATGTTTTGTGTTGGAACGTTAGCAGGTATTAGATAAGAGAGAACTATAGGTCATGGCAAAAGATTCGGAAATAGTATGGGTATCGGCGATTCGCAGTGGCGATGAAGAGGCTTTTGGTCAAGTATACGATCATTACTGGAGAACGTTGCTTGCTCTTTCGTATCAATATACGAAAGATAAAGCCTTGGCCGAAGAAATTGTGCAAGACGTCTTTGTTTCTCTTTGGCAACGTCGCACTGATCTTGTTATCGATTCGCTTTCGGCTTATCTAGCTACCGCGATTAAGTTTTCTACCTTCAAAGCATTGCATCGCGCCAAAAGACAAGCGCTGATTCGCGAGTCTGTGCTAACACAGTCTAGTGTTCAGCTTGATGAAGAAGCTATAGATGCTCGTTTTTTAAAGGAATATGTAGATGGCATTGTAGAGAAATTACCTGAAAGGTGTAAATTGGTGTTTCAAATGAGTAGAGAATCACATAAATCTCACCAAGAAATTGCTCAGGAGCTCGAAATATCAGAAAAAGCCGTGGAGGCAAACATTACAAGAGCATTGAAAGTGTTGCGTGTAAACCTTCGTAAGGTGGGTTTTAGCCTGTTTTTCTTCCTTTTCTAAAAAAAAATCAATAAAAAAATTAAATTTTCTTGCTAATCATATAGGGGAACGCCTAGTCTTGGGGTACTTCTAAATAATAACCGTTTTTATGGATAATAAGGAGCTATATTATTTGATAGAAAAATACCTGGCCGATACCGCGACTGCCGAAGAGCGTGAACGACTCCTAGCTTGGTACCGATCACATCCGGTGGATGAAGTCGTTTGGGAATCTGCCGACCCAGACGAGGAAGAACGATTGGAGGAGCGCCTGAAAGGTGGAATTTGGGCGGAGATGGGGAAGGCTTCTGTTGCTAAAAACAAAAAACTTCGTTTTTGGTGCTATGGTGCCGTAGCGGCCTTTTTGCTGATGGCGTTTGGGATCGCTTTTTGGCAGGGTTTGGATGGTCGTAGCGATAAGCTGATCGCACAACCGCCGAAGGAGCAAGCCGAAAATCGCTTTGTACTCCTTCCTGATAGCTCCAAGGTTATTCTACGGCCCGGTAGCCGATTGCGTTATAAAACGGATTTTTTCGGAGCAACGCGCGAAGTGGAATTATTCGGTGAAGCTTACTTTGATATCAATCGCCGTGAAGACCAGCCTTTTATTATTCATACCGGAAAAGTAAAGACGGTGGTGTTGGGTACTGCCTTTACGATCAAAGCTAGTGAAGGGCAGGAGGATGTTCAGGTAACTGTACAGCGCGGTAAAGTGCGCGTTGAGCGAGCCGAAGCTGTTCTTGCAACACTGACCGCCAATGAGCAGGTTCATGTAAAAGAAAATACCGTGACATTGCCGACCAAGAAAGTTGAAGCGGAGCAAACGATGCTGTGGACGGTTGAAGACATACGCTTTGACTCGCAGCCCTTTGGCAAGATTACGGAAAAACTAGGCCGTCGATATGGAGCGAAGATTGTCTTTGAAAATGCAATGCTAGCCGGATGCCCAGTTACAGGAGGTTTAACAGGTATGGAGACTTTAGAAGAAGTGCTGGATCTCCTGTGTGAAACGAGGCAAGCGAGCTATACGAAAAATAAAGATGGTGTTTATACCGTACGTGGCCATGGCTGTGGCGATTGAGAGGGCGATGCTCGAAAAACACCAGTAAACATAAAAATACTAATCTCTTAAATTAACGTAACGATCATGAAAACAACACGTAATCAAGCACCTTAAAGTAGTATAAACGAAAAACTCCCACGGCCGTAGGAAGCATTGCGGGAGTTTCGGAACTAAACATTTTTGGTAAAACATTTAACCTAATACAAATAATGCAAAAATTCTTGTTTTTTGCAAGTGGAGGACTGTGCTGCTCCTCCAGCTGGCATAAACGATCTAATTTCTCTTTTCTTATGAGAGTCAATGCAATCTGCGGGCTGCTGCTCATCTTGACGATGAACCTCTTAGCAGCTAATTCTACGCTGGGGCAGGATATTAATACCAGTAGGGTGGAATTAACAATGCGTTCCACGACCTTAAAATCAGCGCTTAAACAATTGGAGCAAGAGACGGGCTTGCATATCTTTTATCCTACCGAGATTGTGGATAAATACCAGGTGAAAAATATAGATCGCAAACAGCGAACAGTTGCGCAAACGCTGGATCTTTTATTGGAAGGAACCGCGCTACGTTACAGACAACGTGGTAAAAACTTGGTTCTCTTTGAAGATGCTAGCGCCTCGCATACAACGATAAAAGATAAACCACAACAGCGTGCCGTTGGAGGACAGGTGGTTGACCAAGATGGGAAACCGTTGGCTGGGGTGTCGATTGTTATGCGCAATTGGCAGAAGCTAGCCAGAGATCTTTCCTACAACAGCAGTACAGCCTCGGATGCTGCCGGTCATTGGTCGCTGATGGTGCCGAGCGATACCATCGTATTGGTATTTTCTTTTATCGGCTACGAAAAACAGGAAATACGCGTAGGCAATAAAACCAGCTTTTTGGTTTCGCTGAAGCCCGATGATGCACAGCAGATCGAAGATGTGGTGGTGACTGGTTTATTTGAACGTCCTGCCGAGATGTACACTGGCGCAGCCCGATCTTTCTCGCAGGAGCACCTTCAGCAAGTGTCAAGTGACAATGTGTTGACTGCACTTAAGTCGCTCGATCCTTCATTTCAGATGCCTGAAAATCTTAATCTAGGTTCTAATCCCAATGCATTGCCCGACGTAACTCTTCGCGGTGGAAACAGTTTGGTTGATCCCAACGTTTCTAGCAGTACGCCGTTTAACTACAACAGTAATCCCAATACCCCATTGTTTATTTTGGATGGATTTGAAGTTTCGCTTACCCGCATCAATGATTTGGATCTGACACGTATAAAATCTGTTTCCCTACTGAAAGATGCGACCGCGACATCTATCTATGGATCACGTGCCGCCAATGGCGTTGTCGTGATTGAAACCATACGTCCCAAAGCGGGAAAGCTAAACGTTACCTATACTGGTAACATGACGATTGAAGCTCCTGATTTGACTGGTTATGACATTCTCAACGCACAAGAGAAACTGGACATAGAAAGAAAGGCCGGCGTATATAATTATTCATGGAATATGCGTGATCAGCAATTAAAAACGATTTACAGTGCGCGTCAGGCAGCAGTGCTTTCAGGCGTCAATACCGATTGGTTAGCCCAGCCTGTTCGTACCGGTCTCGGGCAGAAACATAATTTATATGTTGAAGGAGGTCAAGAAGAAGTACAATATGGTGTTAATCTTAATTACTTCAACTCGGCAGGTGCCATGAAAGGGTCTAATCGGCAAACGATGTCCGGAAATACATTTATCAGCTATCGCTTCAAGAATTTAATCTTCCGAAACGACCTTACGTTAACGACGAATGTAGGGAAAAACTCCCCTTATGGATCCTTTGCGCAATATGCTCGTTTGAATCCTTACTGGACTCCATATAACGCAGATGGAACGTATAAAATATACCTAGAAGAGATTTTCGACGAAGGAGGTGTACGCTTGACTAATTTCGATAATTATGACAATCTTACCGGCTATGAGGGAAGGCCGACCAACCCGCTGTACGACGCCTCGCTAAATTTAGTTGATCAGACTAAATACAACAGCATCGTCAATAACTTTGCATTTGAATGGCAAGCATATAATTGGTTGCGCTTCAAAGGAACGTTTGCCTATTCTTATCAGGCAGACGAGTCCGACAAGTTTTTGCCTGCTCAGCATTCATCTTTTACGGAGAGAACCACCTTTGAAAAGGGGAGCTATGACAAGGCCTATGGGAAAAGTCAGCGTTACGAGGGTATATTTTCTGCCAACCTGAACAAATTGATTGGTAAGCATATGCTCTTCGGTACGCTGGGTGGTAACATCAGCCAATTGGGGAGTGATACCGAAGCCTTCCGTGTGATTGGCTTTCCGAATGCAACCTTGGATAATCTCACTCAGGGGCTTCAATTTGAGGCGGATACAAAGCCGGTTGGTACGGAAAATATACAGCGGCTGGCCGGTATATTTGCTAACGGTAGCTACGCGTACGATAACCGATACCTCCTTGACCTATCCTACAGGTTGGATGGCTCTTCGCAATTTGGGGCGCGAAATCGTTTTGCTCCATTTTGGTCTACAGGAGCCGGTTGGAACATACATAATGAACCCTTCCTAAAAGACATATCTGGGCTCGATAGGCTGAAGGTACGTTATTCCTACGGCTTCACCGGGTCACAAAATTTCGATTCCTTTTATGGCATGACCACTTCACGCTATTTTACGGCTACGGCTTATCACGGACTAATAGGGACTTACTTGATGGGATTCGGTAATGATGCGCTTGCTTGGCAGAAAACCATGAAGAATAATATTGGTGTGGATCTTACCTTGTTTAATCGTCTTGATGTGACTGCGAATTACTATTTGGAAAATACAGAAGGGTCAATTGCCAGTATCTCGACTGCGCCGTCTACAGGATTCAATAGCTACAAGGAAAACATGGGCGACTTGCAGTCTAAGGGATGGGAACTTTATGCACGGTACAATATTATCAATAGCATGCAAAACCGTAACAATTGGTCGGTATTTGTTAATCTCTTCTCTGTAGAGAATAAAATCAAAAAGGTTTCTAATACGATCGCTGCGCTGAACAAAGCAGCTAACGATTCCCTGTCGACATTGCCTATTACACGATTTGCCGAAGGACAATCAACGACGGCTATTTGGGCAGTACCATCGTTGGGTATAGACCCCGCAACGGGCTATGAGATTTTCCGTACGCGCGATGGTAAAGTAACAAACACCTATAATCCACTTGATCAAGTTATAGTCGCTGATAGTAGACCTAAATTGGAAGGAACTTTCGGTACCAACTTGGAATGGAATGGCTTCGGTCTTAATGCTTATTTCCGCTTTAGAGTGGGAGGCTATGCCTACAACCAAACATTGGTCGATCGGGTAGAGAGTGTGAATGTCAATTTGTACAATGTGGATCGGCGTGTGGCTGAAGAGCGATGGCTGAACCCCGGAGATCAAACTTTTTTCAAAGGACTAATTGATGCCGATGGATACACCATAACGGCTGCAACTTATGCCACGTCTCGCTTTGTGCAGAAAGACGATCTGTTGTCGCTGGAAAGTCTATCGATTTATTATCGTTTTACTGATGCCTTGAATAAGAAAATGAAGCTGCGCAACACGAAGGTTACCGCATTTACAAACGACGTTTTCCGTATATCCACCATCAAAAGGGAGCGGGGACTTGATTATCCCTTCGCACGCTCATTCACGCTACAAATTTCAACAAGTTTTTAACACGTAAAGATGATCAACATGAATATAAAAGAATTTAAAATGCACCTGTTACGAGCGTTTTGCGTTGTTCTTGTGCTAAGCTTGTTTTCGTCTTGCAACAAGTGGTTGGATGTGCATCCGTCAACCCAAACTACCGAGAGTCAACAATTCAGCTCTCAGCAGGGATACATCGATGCGCTCATCGGCGTTTACCAACAAATGGCTGAAAATGACAGCTACGGTAAGGAATTGTCTTTCGGGATGATGGATGTGCTCGCACAGCTTTATTTAAACAAAGCATCGCAGACAGCAAATGTATATGGACAGCTTGCCCGATACAATTACATTGACGCCTCTGTAGAAGCCAGTATAGCGCGTGTTTGGTCTAAGCAATACAATATCATTGCCCAATCAAACTACATATTAAAGGACATCGACAACAATAGGCAACTTTTTACCGGCGTATATTACAACTTGGTCAAGGGCGAAGCATTGGCGATTCGAGCGATGGCACATTTTGATCTACTCCGCCTTTTTGCGCCTTCACTCACGGCTTTGCCCAGCGCCGGCCAGAAGACCATACCTTATATCGAGGCATTTTCTGTACAACCCAGTCGAGCATTAGCGTTTCAGGAGGTGATTGATCGCATTGTTGCGGATCTCAAAGAAGCAGAAGAACTACTTTCTGTGTATCCAAGGATAGACCCAATAGCTGCTAATGCAGGAAGTACATCGTTGGAGCTTTTTCCTATGTTCCGGCAGAATAGATTGAATTATTGGGCTACAAAAGCAATCCTAGCTCGCGTTTACCTGTATAACAACAACAAGGAAGAAGCCCTAACTTATGCAAAACAGGTGATAGACAGTCAACTTTTTCCTTTCGCAAATGGTTCTAACCTGAATACGAATCCCGCAGCGGATAATTCCAATACCATATTTTCTTCTGAACACATCTTTTCTATTTACCGATCAGATCTGAAGCTTTTGTCCGATGAGCTTTTTAAAACCGAAGCGACGACGGCTGAAGCTGCCGATCTGTTTACGACGGAAGCGATCCTTAACGGGATCTATGAACGCACGTTGACAGGATATGGATCCGACATACGCGGGCTAGAAGCTTCTGCTCGACGGTGGAATGTTTTCAATACGGGGACGGTATTTTCGACTAAGTACTATGTAGGCGGAACGGGCGTAAACAATCCCAATCAACGCTTGATACCCGTCGTCCGTTTACCCGAGATGTATTACATTGCAGCGGAAGCATCGCCTAGTATCGCTGAGGGTGTCGCCTATCTCAACACGGTGCGGCAAGCGCGCTTGATACCTGTATTAGACCCAGCAATAGTTAATACGGCGACTTTATTAGACAATGAACTATTCAAGGAATACCGTAAAGAGTTTTACGCGGAGGGGCAATTATGGTTTTATTACAAGCGTAAAAATACCCTGACATTGCAGAACAGCGTTGGGGGGACAATGAGCAACGCTAAGTATGTATTTCCACTTCCGCAGAGTGAAATTGAATTTGGACTTAACTAATGAACAGCCATGAAATTATTGATTAATATACAGTTTGTTTTTATGATTACCCTGTTGATGAGTAGTTGCTCGCAGGATGAACAACTCATGTATCAGGATGACCCCAGTGTTTATTTTTACAAACGTGGAGGAGGCTTAGATAGTGTAGACTATTCCTTTGCCTTGGAAACAACCGATGTAACAACGGACACCATAGGTTTGACCTTCCGCATTATGGGCTTGGCAAGGGACTACGATCGGCCTATTTCCTTAATGCTTGAAGAAGGCTCAAATGCAAAGGAGGGATACCATTATAAGGTGGAGAACTTGTTCATTCCCGCTGGAGAATATGAGGTCGACGCTTCGTTGATCTTTTTCCGAAGGGCGGGCTTAAAAGATAGCACCATCGTGGGGAAACTAAAAGTTGTGGATAATAGCGAGCTGAAAGCTGGCTACAACGATGTGGTCGTGGGCGCAGCCTTTGATCGCTTATCTTACAGATTCACGCTCACCGACAAGTTATCCAAGCCCAGTATATGGGATGCGCGTTGGTTGCCATTATTTGGTGAATACTCCAATACAAAACTTCTTTTTTTAACCGGTTCCACTGGCTACAAAACGTGGAATGCTTTTGTTTCACTGCCGCAAGATCAAAACCAAATGGTACAGAATGCCCGTTACGCGCTGTACGAACATGAACGCGATCAGGGGCCATTATTAGATGAAAACGGCAACCGTGTTGTATTACCTTAATTACTAAAAATGAAAACAGCGATAAATATATCTCTAGCACTTATCTTTTTGTTGACGTTTGCCACGTCCTGCTATAAAGATCATGGAAACTACGATTATGTAGCTATTGCCCCGTTAGCTATACAGGATACGCTTATTTCCGGACAGATTTATGTTCAGCAAGGGGGAACTTTGCGGTTGACGCCGCAAGTCCAACTAAATGGAAACGCAGAGGATTTCAGCTACGACTGGTTCGTCTATCTAAATTCGGCCAGTGCCTCTTACGTCCAAGATAGTACCCGCATCAGTACATCAAAAAATTTGGATTATACAGTAGACCCAAACATTTTTACCATAGGAGAAGATTATAAGCTAACCTATAAGGTTACCAATAATCGAAATGGACTTTCCTATTACTATTTTTATCAACTCACCGTTTCTGACTTATTTACCCAAGGCTGGATCTTTCTGGAAGAAAAAAATAATACAGCGGATTTGTCAATGGTGTTAAAAAGTGGAGAAATATACAGGCAAATTTATTCTTTTCGGAATGCGGATAGTCCTATAAAAGATCCTGTTTCGTTCACTATTTCACCGAGGTCTATATCCGATGCCGTAGGGCCAGACGGCAAGAAGTTTTATATCGTAGGAAAGAGCGATGCAATTGAGCTCGACGGAACCACCATGAAGAAGCGATTTGACTTCAACTATCTTTTTTTTACGCCACCAACATCTAAAGCACCATCTTACATTGCTTGGGGTGGAGCGGGAACAAGTAATTTAGGTTTACTTGTTAATAAGGGTAATCTACACGTTAATCAGGTGGGCGGTTTTCCTGGCGCAAAGAAGTTTACAACGCAACTCACCTCTCCTTCAAATGGATACGACTATGTACTTGCACCGCAGTATACACCAGGGAATCGCATTAACAATGTAAGTGATATCTATGATATCATCATGTATGACCAGAAAAATAAGCGATTTTACGACGTGAGTGCCGGGGCACTGAAAAAATTCGATGATGTCGCTATCAACACCTCGGTATTTGATATGAACAACGTAGGATTAGATCTTATCAAGCTAGATTCATCTAATGTGCAGACCCTTCGAAATGCCATTATGAAAGATAGCGACGGGAAGGGTTACCTCTTGCGCTTCAAAACCACGCGTTCCGCCGAGGATCCATATATTACGGTTAGTAAGGCCGAGATTAAGGCGCCAGGAATTGCTCAGGCGCTAGATGCGGTATGTTCGACGCTGACCCCGCATCTATTCTATGCGTTTGATGGCAAGCTCTACCGTTATGAAGTAACGTCGGATACGTATAAAGAAGCATTTTCTTTTGGAGCTGGCGAGACGCTGACCCGTATCAAATTTGAGCGTCATGGCTATGGGCTGAATACGCCTCGTCTTGTGCTCGCCACTTGGAATGGAGTCGAAGGGAAGGTTTACTATTTGCCTGTAGGCGCTGATGGCAATGTTGGCACTCTAGATAAGACATACACCGGATTCGGGAAAATTATTGACATGGAACTAAAATTTTAATATAATGAAACTAAAACTAACAGCAACTTTGTTGTTGGCTGCAAGCGTCGCCTTTGCACAACAAAATGAAGTCAACCGCTTTCAGCAGTACCGCCCCATATGGGAAAATGGTACCCTCGCGCAAAAGGATTCTTTGGCGACCGCCTTACTGGGCGAAGTAAAAGGCTATAACACGGAGCAAGAGTACCGTACCACCATGAACCTACTCTATGCCCTTGGACATGAAGAGGATCAGAAGCAACTGGGCGTGCAGGCTAAGAAGAAATTTCCAAAAGGATCGTTAACTAGAGATGCCTTCGTTTCGGATGTATTTTATAAAGCAGAAACCTCTGAAGCAAAGGAGAAGGCTTATAAGGAGCTGACGAAAAAATGGCCGCAAAAAAACTTTGTAGGAGAGGAGCTTAGCTACGACTATGTATTAGCCAACTTGGCTGGTACCTATGCGAAGGAAGGCAACGCTACTAAAGCCGTAAGTTACCTTAGCGAAATGAAAGAGCGCTTTTGGCGAGGGAACGGTTATCTGCCTGTCGCACAAACATTATTAGCGGCGGGAGATACCACGGCAGCGGCGCCTTTGTTAAAGACAGCTATGGACGATGCCTATTACTACATCAGTTTGCCTGAAGAGCAAAAAGATAATAAAGCGCGTTTTGCCTCAATGGGTTACGCCAGCTCGATGTCGGCTTATGTGGGCATTTTAGTAAATCAAGGAAAGCACGCCGAAGCGTTGGATTTGGTAGAAAAAGCACTTGTTGTGGCGCCGGAGCAGGCAGATGGTCTCGCTTCTGTGTATTACAAATTGTTAATAAACGCTAATAGGAAGCTGGAAGCCTTCAATATTTTAAGAGGCCTATATGCCAAAGGACAATTTGGGGTAGAGGATGATTTAAAAACGCTTTACACCGCTTTAAATGGCTCGCTTCAAGGCTATGAAAGTTTCAATACCGGATTGAAAAACGAATTGTTGGTTGCTATACGGGAACATATCAAAGAGAAGGAAACTTTCAAACCTGCACCCGCCTTTGAGCTGCTTAACCTAAAGGGTGAAACGGTATCCTTAGCTAGTTTGAAAGGCAAAGTGGTGGTATTGGATTTTTGGGCAACTTGGTGCCAGCCTTGCATTCGTTCTTTCCCAGGAATGCAGGCCGCACAAACAGCGTATGAAAATGACGACGACGTTCAGTTCCTATTTATCAATACTTGGGAACGCGACAAAGAATACAAAAAGAATGTCGTTTCTTTTATAGAAAAGAACAAATATCCCTTCGAAGTGCTTTACGATGATCAAAAGGATGCCGAAACAGGTCAGGTGATGGCTGCTAAATTTGGCGTGAACGGTATCCCCGCTAAATTTGTCATTGATAAGGAAGGGAATATTCGCTATTTCCTAACCGGGTCAACGCCAAATGTGGATTACATTAAAATGGAGATGAAGGAGCTGATCGAAGCGGCCAAGAAACCTTACAAGAAAGGATAACGCTAAAATAAATTCAATCATACAATAAAAAAACGGCAGGACCATTATTCGTCCTGCCGTTTTTTGCTGTAAAGCTAACTTACTCTTTACCTTGGTCTTCCGCTTTTTCGATTTCCGTTTCTTGTGCTACGGTTTCGTTGTCCCAGGGCGCGTCATGATGAAAGTTAACAGGTCGCAATGTTTCACCGTATTTCAACACGAAGGTACCCTTCACCCGAGTAGATTTAAAGATGTATGATGTCCAAATGGCGGCAAATATGATGCTTCGAACGATTTCTGTAGGATCAGCCTGAAATTCTGCTTGACCATTAAATAATACGTTGGCAGCAATGGCATCAAAGACAACGGCCGCCAATTGAAACAGCATTAGGAAGAATACCGTTTGTGGAAAAATGTCGCGTTTTTTCATCAACAGGTAACAGCAGTAGCCTGATAGGAAAATGATGAACGTATTTGCTGCAAACTCCAGTAGAAAGACGGGCATATAGAATGCGGGCAACCCATTGTTCCCAGCCGTCAAATTGGACCAAACTTGTGCATTAAACGCGAAGGGGAGCATAGCCGTAAAGAATACCCGTATAGGGCTGAAGAATAAACCTATAGCGAGTAGCGCAAGCCAGCCACCGATACTATCATGTCGAGGTTCTTCATATAACCAGATAAGCGATGATGCCGCCGTACTATTGTAATACCGAAAGGCGACTACAGCGAACAGCGCAAGGAGACCTACAAAAGCGAATATCGACCAGTAGTTTGTGCTGTCATGCGTATTTGATCCCGTGATAAATCCATCGTCATCGAGAAAAACGGCGGCACTGAAATACTCGTTCTTTTGACCAAAATCGCTGATGTAATTCGCAACTTGATTTGCCTTGACATAACTGTCGTGAAAGCCCAGTCGAAAGGAAATTTTCAAAGTGTCGTTATCCGTCTTGATGTTTTTGCCAAAATAATAGCTTTCACGATCTATAAAGCTGTTTTCCTGCATTGGTGGAACGTCAACATCATCAGGATTAATAAGGTATACGTCATGTTCCAAAGTCAACGGATATTGGAGCGCGATGGGCGAGAGTCGTGATTCCAACGCTTCTGGAATGGAGCTGCTTAGGTTGGTCGCATAGGCGGATACGGCTAATCTATTGCTTGATGGATCCCGCTCGGTCAACTGTTTCACTGTATAAAATTCCCTAACGCGGAAGATATTGTTTGCTAGATCATCTTCATAGGTTAAAGCAGCGCGTTTTGAGGCTTGTTTGTAAAGTTTCTGATAGTAGTTTAGATAGGATTTCTCAATCTGATTTTTAGCATTTTGCTTGAAATAGCTGCGTATATTATCTGCGTTGGGCCCCGTATAAATGGTCACGACGTCGACGGTGGCGGCGCCGTCTTTGTTTAAGTAAAAACGCTCTTCAATACGCGTGTTGCCCGCGACGATCTTTTCCGTATCGCGCAACTTGGCACCGGCTGTCGCAGGGAGCACCTTTCCATAGAATGGAAAATAGCGATCACGAAATGGCCCGCCTTGGTTGGTTATGGTCGGGTCGATATATTGCCCTCGACCGTCGATCCGAAAGTACAACACCATGTGGTTGAACGCTGAGGGTGCCGGTAAGTAATTTTCCCGTCCATAGTCTTCAGTAGAATGGGCAAGGATAAGCTCACTGAGAATACCTTTGTGCTTTAGCAAAGCGGCCAACAAAACCGATTTGTCTTTACAGTCTCCATAGCGCTGCGCAAACACTTTTTCAGGGCTATTTGCCCGATGGGAATATTCACCCACTTCAATCCCCATGTAGCGAATATCATTTTGAACGAAATCGGCCGCTAGCTGCGCATAGGTCATGGAATCGCCTGTTGATTTCTGCCAAAGCTGATCCGCAAATCGCGACAGTTTACCCGAGGACTGCAAGGTTGGAATCGGATTGACGTCTGACGCCCATTTACCAACGTCTGACCATTTGCTAAATTCGGAACACTCCACACGTTGTCGCGTGGCATACCAAAAAGGGGTGTTAGGCTCATAATCTGCCTTGCTTTCGTCGGTAACATCCCAATAATAGGAAATTGCCGAGCCCAGATCTTGCTGTTGTGCTGCCGGTGCGCCCAAGAAGCCTTTAAACTGCAGTTTACGGTCTTTCGGTACAACATAATTAACCAGCACTTGTCCGACAGGCTCGAAACCTTGCAAATAGAAGGTGTCGAAAAACTTGCCCGCAAAAACTGGATTAGCACCTTTTACCGAGTAGGATAAGATGATTTTATCGTCTTTACGTAGATCTTCCAACAGGAGATAGGCGGCGTAGGATCCGTTGTAGATCGATCTTGATAGTTCCGTTTCGTAGGGCATAAGCTCGAACTTTCCAATTTTTAAGCGGTCTATGCGTTCGCCTTCCCTTAGCAGGTACAGTTCGTGCAAAACCAGCGTTTGGTATTGTGGATTGAAAGATAGGTGGATTTGTCCTGCGTTTTCAGCACCAGCGTTTTCCGTGAGCACCTTTATATTTTTGAAAAACCGTGTTTGTGTCGCTAGATTTACTTGATATTCAATACGCTCGAAATAGTATCCTTCGCTAATATCTTCTAAGTTTGGAGGAACAGGCTTTTGTTGTGAAGCACGGATCCAATTGGGAACCGCACTTTTTGTCAATGTCGGAATTGCGGCAATGGTATGTAAAGACGCCAGCAGCAGGATCAGCATGGTGCCGAAAAAAGGACTTAATTTCATGGAGTTAATAATCTTGAACGAAGATAATAATTAATTGAAATATTAGGAAGCTGAAGTTTTCTTTGCCCGAAGAAGAAAAGATAACGCTAGACGAGGAAGTAAAATACAGGCGTTTTAACGAAAGATAAACGTCGGACAGTAGCTTCTAAGCAATCGAAGATTATGAACTTTTCAACATCCTCAACCTTCGTTCTGCTAGAAATAGATGGGTGCCGGCAGCCAAACTAAGCGCAGCAACCACGATGAATATTAGGTTAAAATCAAAAAACATGGCTACGCAGGAACCGATTATCGGTCCAACAATATTACCGATATAGATGGAGGACTGGTTGAAACCAAAGAGGCGTCCATAGATCCTTTTGTCGCTGTGTTTAACCAACAGGCTCTGTATACACGGAAATAAGGCCCCCTCTCCAAAGCCTAGCAGAAAACGTAACGCACCTAATTGGTAAATATTGGTCGCGAAAAAACTGCACAAGAGGATCAAAACCGTAAACAAAAGTGCCCCAAACAGAACTTTCGGTATGCCCACGCGATCGCCGATACGCCCCAGCAGCGGGGCGGCGAATAGCGCAGAGAATCCAGGGGCGGCGCTTAGGATACCGCTCGTGAAGGCCAAGTTTTCCAACTGCGGTGCGAGCTGCTTCACGTAGAGTAAAAGAATGGGGTTGATGGAGCTGTTCATGACCTGTATCAGCATGGAGGCCAGCAACAGCGCGTAGATCATCCGCGTTGAGCTAATTAATGTACGCCAAGGTGGCAATACCGGCTGCTCCTCGACGATGCTTTGTTTCGGTTTAACGTCTTCCTTGATTAGAAATAAGGTGATAAAGAAGCTGATAAGTAGTAGTATGGAGGTACTGATAAATACAGGAGAAATACCTAGCTTGTCGGCAATATAGCCGCCAAGAAGTGGGCCTATCAATACACCGGATATTTGCGCTGTTGACAACACACTCAATCCCCAGCCACTCTTTTCGCTCGGAATTTGTGCCGCAATTAGGGCGACAGCCGTAGGTATATATCCGGAGGTAATCCCCATAACCGCACGTAGAGCGAGCAGTTGCCAAACCTCCGTCACAAAGGCTTGGAAAAAAATCACGATGCCCATCCCCAATGATGCCCGTAGCAACATGATTTTTCGTCCATAGCGATCAGACAGTTTGCCCCAAAAGGGTGTTGCTATAGCCGATACTAAAAAGGTAATGCTGAACACCAAGCTAGACCATAGCTCCTCATGATCCTGCACCCCAAGCTTCAGCACCAGTAGTGGAAGAAAGGGAAGAACCATGCTGATGGCTATGCCTGTCACAAAACAGCCTAGCCAACAGGTGTAGAGATTTGTCTTCCAGTCGAGCATGCCACAAAGTTTGCAAAAATTATGGGGCATGCAAAACTATGGTCTACAAACAGCACCAATTAAACGTTTCTCAATAGCTGATTTTAGGTTTGCCGTTTTCGCAAGTGACGCCCTTTGCAGGATTTTCATTTACCGTGGGACATTCAGGGCTATTGTTGAGATGCCGTTTTGCCGCATGAAGATGGGTATAAGTTTTCAACATTTGTCCAAACACATAAAAATTGTCGGTATTGGTTATGAGTATATCAATGAAATCGCAATCTTTCCGAATGGTGGCTACATTCCAAAGTTTGGCATCATTGCAGGGCACATCATCAAAAAAGATAGTCAACTCGGGAAGGAGCTGGTCTAGGCGACTGTCGATTTCGTTTACGCTCAAGTCCGTTGCGGCG
Organism: Sphingobacterium bambusae; assembly: GCF_033955345.1. Lineage (NCBI taxonomy): Bacteria > Pseudomonadati > Bacteroidota > Sphingobacteriia > Sphingobacteriales > Sphingobacteriaceae > Sphingobacterium > Sphingobacterium bambusae. The sequence continues at coordinate 1,286,709 of NZ_CP138332.1, read as the reverse complement.
GCGACCTTAACCTCATTTTCTATGCAACGTATACCAAAATGTGGCGGTAAAGACGCCCGTAGAACATCATAGTTAGGGTAATTTCCTCGGAGTTTATCGGCTTGGCGATATAGTTCATTTGCCTCCGCGACGAGCTTTTTATATGCATCTTCAAAGCTGGGATGTACTGGGACGTAGGCGTAGGATAGCGTATCGATACGCCATTCATCTAGGGTACCACATGTATGGCCTTGTGTAAGGCTTACGGCCTCTTCTATTTTTAGATTCGCAAGACGTGTTAACGTTTCATAAGATTCACCGTCTTTATTGCAGGCAAGAAAACTGGTCAAAATAAGTAATGCCGAGAAAAATTGTAATATCCTTTGTTTCATAAGATAGATTTTAAAAGTGTAACGAGTAAAGTGAACAAGTTGCTACATATCCTATGAGGAAAATACAAGAATTCTAGAATATTTATGTTTTAATTTACTCCATCGCCACGCGGTACTTGTTTTTTAAGTGGGCATAACGTTTCCGGTATTCTGAAGGCGTGCATCCGAAAAGCTTAGTAAACTGCTGCCTAAAATGTTTGATGTCGTTAAAGCCAGCCTGATAAGCCGCTTCATTGATGTTTGCATTGGTATCTACCAGCAGTTGCGCCACCTTGCGCAGTCGGATATACCGGATAAACTCATTGGCTGATTTGCCAGAAATAGACTTAATACGGCGGTAGAGATTAGAATGGCTCATGCCCAACGATTCTGCCAACACCCGAACGGTAAAGTCGCTGTCCAGCAGGTGCGATTCTACAGCTAGGATGGCCTGCTGTAGGAAGTCCTTGTATTCAATAGGTATCTTGTAATCGTTGGCCTGCAAGGTAATCTCGCTGTGAAAATACTGATGCAACCGTTGCCGGTTCTGGATAAGGTTGTGCACTCGTGCCACGAGAATATCTTTATCAAAAGGCTTGGTAATATAGTCATCTGCACCACCCTCGATGCCCTTCAGCTTGATGTCCGCTGAAAAGCTAGCCGTCAACAGGATTACGGGGATATGACTTAAGTTGCTGTTTTTCTTAATCTTCTCACAAAGATCAATGCCCGAGACATCTTTCATGACCACATCACTGATGACGATGTTCGGTTCTGTTTTTTGTAGGATGGATAAGGCCTGCTCGCCACTTTCAGCTTGTAGTACATCAAAATCCTGCTCAAAAATCTTACAGATGTATTGGCGGATATCGCTGTTATCGTCTACCAAGAGTAGGATAGGCCGCTCGCTGGCCATATTGACAATTTTGGCTGCTTTTTCGTCTTGGTAAGCGCTAGCGGCTGTTGTTGTCGAAAGCAGCGATTCCTCTTCCAGCAGCTCCTGAATGAAGAGCGACTGCTCTGCCACATCTTCATAGATGAGTTGGTCTTTTAACTGAGTTGGCTGGTAGGGTAGACTTAATGTAAAGGTCTGACCTCCGTTTTCGTTCGGCTGAAACCAGATGTTACCCTCATGGGCTTGTGCAAATTTCTTCACCAAGAAAAGACCAATCCCAAAGCCCTCTTTGGACGTACCTTGGCTGCTATAGTCACGATGGAAAGGTTTAAAGATGGTCTCCGACAGCGGCGAAAACGAACCATTTCCCGAGTCACGTACCTGAATGTTCAGCCGAGGTCCATCCATCAGGATATGCACATGCACTTTTCCGGAAGCAGATGTAAACTTAAGTGCATTCTGCAGCAAGTTGAAAAGACAAATTTCTACCTTCTCCCGATCGGCGTACAGGAGATGCGTATCAACAGCACTATGGAATTGGTAATCGATATGCCGAGTATGAGCAAGTTGTTGGAAACAGTAAAAAACTTCACGTGTCAAAGCTATAATATCCAGTTTTACCAAGCGCAGTTCATCAAAATCGCTGTCTGCTTTGCGGAAAAGCAGCAGCTTGTCCACCAAGCTGAGCAATCGTTTTGCGTTGGTATATACGTGCTGAAGCTGCAATGAGGAATCGTTGGCGCGCTCCTCCTTGGCTTGGTAAAGAATTTCCTTTACAGGGTTGACAATGAGGGTCAGAGGCGTGCGAAATTCATGGGCGATGTGGGTGAAAAAAGTGATCTTTTTCTCATTGAGCTCATGCTCCTTATCTCGTTCAAACTCGCTGGTTTTAAGCTGATAGAGTAGCGATTCTTTATTCTTGATGTACTTGACGTAAAGATATAGAGCCGCGCCGACAAACAAGAAGTAAAAGGCATAGGCCCAGTTTGATCGCCACCAAGGCGGTAGGATCGTTATCGTCATGACCCGCTCCTGTTTGTTCCAAAGGCCGTTTGCATCCGTCGATTTGATGCGCAGTGTATAATTACCTTCCTTGAGGTGCGAATAATGGGCCGAGCGCTGCTTGTCGACATAATTCCAATCTTTATCCCAGCCTTCCAAAAAATAGGCATACTTAATCTTATCGGGGAAAGAGTACTCCAGCGCGGCGAAGGAAAAAGACAATACCGCTTTGTCGTAAGGTATTTCTAGGAACGATAGTTGGCTTAGTGAGGAATCGGCATATGCATGATGGGCATCGTAAGTCTTGTTGTCGATCTGAAATTGCGTAAGCATCAACGGCGGGAACTTAGCGGGAACCTGAGTGCCTTCGGGATTGAATACATTTAAGCCACGGATACCGCCAAAAGCCATTTCACCACTATGCAATAGCAGTGCCGCATTGTAATTGAATTGGTTGCTCTGCAGGCCATCGGATTTGTAGAAATTCTGAAAGCTGATCTTCTGCGGATCAAATTTGCAAAGCCCATTGTAGGTGGCCATCCAAAGATTGCCGCTTTTGTCTTTCAGCACGTTTAGGAGGCTGTTGCTGGGTAAACCGTCTTTTTCGGTGTACCGCTTAATTTGACCGGAACGCACATTAAAATGTAAAAGTCCACCGCCCTCAGTTCCTAGCCAAAAGTGCTCTTTATCAGCCGCTACAATAAATCGGATAGGCGTGCCTATCGCGAAGGTTTTGTAGGCTTTGGTCTTCAGATCCAGTCGCGTAAGATCCGACCAAGATCCCATCCATAACACGTCATCCCCTTCGTCCATAAAACTAAGCACATCGTAGATCGGAAGTTCTAAAGGTCGAAACTGATCTTTTTGTCTGTCTAAGAGGTACACATGGCCTCCATTGAGCGTCGATACCCATAAACGTTTCTTACTATCTTCGAAAATGCGCCATATCGCTTTGTTGGCGTAGCTGCTGTTCGGGTAAAAGCAGTCGTAGGAACTAATCCGACCAGTCCTTTGGTCGAGTTTAAAGATGCCACGATCGTAGGTGCCTACCCAAAGTTGTTTGTCTACATCTTGTTTTAGTCCGGTGACAAAGGCTTGTTGTAAAGCTGCCCTGTCCGAAATGGGAAAGTCCATGTACCTTTTTTGTCGACTGTCCCAGTGTAGCAGGCCAGCACCATCGGTACCTATCCAAAGGCTGTTGTCGTCGCCTTCCTCTAGCGAGAGCACAAAATCTTCGGATTGTATTTGCTGTCCCGCAACCGTCTTTTTGATCAATTGAAACTTTCCCTTGTTGGGATCGATGAGGTTGATTCCGCCACGCCAAGTACCTATCCACTGTCGTTGTTGTGCATCTTCATAAACCGCAAAAACCGAATTACTGCTCAGCTTTTTTCCTTCCAAGTTGGGTCTGTTTTCAATATTTCCAGTACGGATGTCGATTTTTTGGATGCCGCCACCATCCGAACAGGCCCAAACCTTATGGTCCTTGCCGTAATACAGGTGAACAATGCGCTTATCGCAAAGGCCGTTGGCTGTAGTGTAATGGGTGAACGCTTTGTTGCTAGGGCGGTATCTGCTGATGCCCCAATTGGTGGAAAACCAAATGTCGCCATCGCTGGAGGTTGTTACCGAAGAAGCGTTGAAATTTCCGGCTTCATGCAGCTTAACCCGCTTTGTCGAGGGATCATAGTAGCAGATGCCGATATGATGAATCAGTAGCCACAGTTTGCCGTCGGCAGTTTTTCCCATACCACTTACATTGTATTTTACGTTCGGTTTTTGCCCCGGCAAAACCAAGGGCACCGATTGCGCGATAAAACCTTCCTCAGTCTTCTTAACGGTTAATAGCCCCGCTTGTCCACTACCAGCAAACACCTGTCCAGCCTGGTCTGTGTCCAGCTGATGGATGGAAAAGTTGATTGAATCGAGCTTGCCGGCATCAGAACGCAGTATAAATCGTGAAAATGTCGATTGATTAGGGTTCAGCACCGCTGCCCCTACCTTGGTTGCAACAAAAAGATTGCCCTGTCTGTCCTCTAATAGATCGGTAATGCGGTTGTCGGGCAGGGATGTTTTATCCAATGGAATATTTTGAAACACTTTATAGGTATAGCCATCGTAGCGGTTCAATCCGTTGGACGTGCCAAACCACATAAACCCATTTTTGTCTTGGTAGATATCGGTTATGTAATCGTTGGATAGGCCTTGATCTATCCCAAGATAAGTGATCGATTGTTGTGCAACCGATGCGGATAGCATGGATACATAACATAGGACAGTGTATAGCGCGAATCTCATAATGAATAGGATAAATGTTGGCGTTAGTGTTTGCTAAAATTACTGAAAAGCAATTTTTCTTGCAAGTGTTTATTTGACATTTATAACAATGCCGCACCTTAGGCTATGCTTAAGGCTTTTTTGGGTGGTAAATGATCATTCCTGCTAAAATCCTAGTTGGTTTTGCTAAAATCCGGTTTTACGGCTTTTAAAATGGTTACTGAAAAAGCGAGCTTGCCTATTTCCCCCCCTGTTTTTGACCAAATCCCCCCTAAATAATCTAGTCTTTAGTGGCGATAATTGCAAAGGCAGGTAATTATTACTTCGCAATTTTCTAACCAAAATAAATATAATGAAAACATGTAAAATGCTTAAAAGGCGTCTAGGGGTGCTTCTATTCCTGATGACCATGAGTTGTTGCTTGGCCGTTGCTCAAAATGTCACTGTGACAGGGAAAGTATCGAGTGGAGCCTTGCCAATTCAGGGTGTCACAGTGGCTGTTTTGGGTACTGAGACAAGGGCTATCACGGATGAACAAGGATCCTATCGAATCAATGCTACAGCATCTTCAACATTGGTGTTCAGTAGTGTCGGTTATTTGCGGCAGGAAATATCCTTGACGGGTAAACCAGTCGCTGCAGGATCCATTAACTTACCTGTTGTGCTTGAAGTAGATGACAGTGTAATCGAAGATGTGGTTGTTACCGGTTTTGGACAGCGTGAGAAGAGGGCATCAGTCGTTGGGTCTATCACCACAATTAATCCGAAGGAACTAAAGGGACCAACCAGTAATTTAACGACTATGCTCGCCGGTCGTGTTGCAGGGATGATCGCTTTTCAACGTAGTGGTGAACCCGGATCGGATAACGCAAATTTCTTTATCCGTGGTTTAGGGACTTTTGGTACGGGAAAACAGGATCCACTAATCTTAATCGATAACGTGGAATCTACACCTACAGATATGGCTCGTTTGCAACCCGATGATATTGCGAGTTTTTCTGTGCTACGTGATGCCAACGCGGCTGCGATGTACGGTGCACGTGGAGCAAATGGAGTGGTATTGGTTACCACAAAGCTGGGTGCGGAAGGGAGTACTAAGTTTGAGTTTCGTACCGAAAATAACATTTCGACCAATACAAGGAATTTTCGATTTGCAGACAATATTACCTATATGGAAATGGCCAATGAGGCCTATTTGACACGGCCAGTGGATGCGGCTAGTGGGCAGGGGTTACCGTATTGGCAAAGCAAGATAGATCATACGAAGGCAGGCGATAATCCTTTGCTGTATCCTAATAATAACTGGATCGACCAGCTAATAAAGGATTATACGTTAAATCAAAGAAACAACCTAAACATCTCTGGAGGAGGCGCGAAAGCAAGATATTATTTGGCAGGAACGTATAATATCGATAACGGAATTCTAAAGGTGGATGGTATCAATAACTTTAATAATAATATAAAGTTGAAGAACTATTCCGTTCGTTCTAACGTTGATATCAATTTTACACCTTCCACTACAGGTATCGTGCGTGTCTACGCACAATTTGATGACTATACCGGTCCGATTGGCGGTTTCGACAGCAATGGTAATAGGATAAACGGAGGAGCGGTGACATTTCGCAGAGCGATATGGTCAAATCCGGTCATGTTTCCTGCTGTTTACCCGTCTTCTTATTTACCCTATATGAACCATCCATTGTTCGGTAATGCTATCAATCGCAATGGAGGTTTGTTCGTAAACCCTTATGCAGAGATGGTTCGTGGTTATCAAGAGTACAACACCTCTACCATCATGCCGCAAATAGAACTTCGGCAAAATCTTGACGCAATTTTACCGGGCTTGAATTTTACTGCAATGACTTACCTAAAACGGTATGCATATTTCGAGGTAAGTCGTGCCTATAATCCTTTTTATTATACCGGATCATCAAGTCCTAGCGGAGACTTGAGTTTGCGTGTTATGAACGATGGTGGTTTGGGATCCATTGGTTTGGTCGGAACCGAGTATCTTAATTATGCGGAGTCTGGAAAAGAAGTGAACTCCATGTTCTACGCGCACGGTATTGCAAACTATAGCCATGCTTTCGGTAAACATAACGTAGCCGGCACGGTTATCGGATTGATACAAAACTCGCTCAATGGAAATGCAGGAAGCTTGCAGTTGTCGTTGCCCGCCAGAAACATTGGCGTATCAGGTCGTTTTACGTACAATTTTGATGATCGTTATATCGCTGAGTTTAATTTCGGTTACAATGGTTCCGAGCGTTTCGCACGCGACCGTAGGATGGGCTTCTTTCCCTCTTTTGGATTGTCTTACAATATTTCAAATGAGTCCTTCTTTGAACCGTTGCGTGATGTCGTTAACAATTTGAAAATTAGGGCCACACATGGTTATGCCGGTAACGATCAAATTGGCCGTTCGCAGGATCGTTTTTTCTATCTCTCGGAGGTCAATATGAATGCCCCCGAGCTTAGTTTTGGTGAGCTTAGCGGTTATCGCCGCCCTACCGTCGCTGTGACACGATATGCCAATGATGGCATTACGTGGGAGCGATCCAAACAAACCAACTTGGGATTGGACTTTAGCTTGTTCAATGCCTTTGAAGTGAATGTGGATGTCTACAGACAGATTCGAAGTAATATCCTAACCGCACGTTCTTATATCCCGAGCACGATGGGACTGCGCGCAAATATTGTCGCAAATACCAACAAGGCAGAAAGTAAAGGAGTGGATTTGACCGTGAATTACAACAAAAGCTTTAACAGTGGTTGGTATCTGCAAGGCCGTGGAACTATGACCTATGCTGTAAGTAAGCGACTGATTGTCGATGAACCTGCTTACACGGAACCTTGGCGATATACCGTAGGAACATCTGCTGCACAGGAGTTTGGCTACATTGCGGAGCGTCTATTCGTCGATGATCAGGAAACACTAAATTCTCCTGTTCAATTTGGTACACCAGGACTGGAATACCTAGGTGGTGACATTAAGTATCGTGATTTAAATGGCGACGGGCAGATTACCGATCTTGATAGAGTAGCCATTGGCTATCCGACGACACCGGAAATGATCTATGGCTTTGGCGGAACAGTAGGCGGAAAAGGCGTTGATTTTAGCTTCTACTTCCAAGGTTCGGCGCGCTCTTCTTTCTTCATCAATTCGGAAAATATTTCTCCCTTCTATTTAAACGGCGGATCGCAGAATGGTTTGCTGCAAGCAGTGGCCGATAGCTACTGGAGTGAAGACAATCGCGACCTCTACGCCTTCTGGCCGAGACTGAGCGAGGGCGTGGTGGCCAACAACAACCAACGGTCTACATGGTGGATGCGGGATGGCGCCTTCCTTCGCTTGAAAACAGTGGAATTAGGGTATACCTTCAAACAAAGCCTGATGGATCGCATCCGGGCAAAAAATCTACGCATTTACGCCAATGGCATGAACCTGTTTGCGATTAGTCGCTTCAAAATGTGGGATGTGGAAATGGGTGGAAATGGTATTGGCTACCCGATTCAGGCTGCCTACAATATCGGCTTACAGTTGGGATTCTAGAGAATGTTAAAATGTTAGAAGAAATGAAAAAAATTAATTTAAGAAAAGAGGTGGGGAGATATATAGCGTATTTGTTTTTAGGAAGCATAGGGTTTTCGGCATGCGCAGATTATATTGATGTCGTTCCGGACAATGTCGCTACCATAGATAATGCTTTTTCGCTAAGGAATGAAGCAGAGAAGTTTTTATTTACTTGTTATGCGTGGCTTCCTAATAATGCTGATGCACAGAGTAATACGGGTTTTTTGGCCGGTGATGAGGTTTGGATCCCCGTCGCTCAACGGGAGATTTATCCAGCGGACAATTGGCGTATAGCTCGTGGAGGCCAAAATATAAATTCGCCGTTGGTTGATCGCTGGAGGGGTGGTATGTGGATCGCTATTCGCGATTGTAATATTTTTCTGGAGAATGTTTCTGATTTATCGAAAGTTCCCGATTTGTCCAGCAATGATCGGTCGAGATGGTTAGGCGAAGTGATGTTTTTAAAGGCCTACTATCACTACCTATTGATGCGGCAGTATGGGCCAATTCCCCTAATGCGTGATAATATTTCGCTCGATGCAACGCAAAATGAGGTGCGGGTTGTTCAGCGCCCTGTTGATGAGGTCGTAGATTATATTGTTTCTTTATTGGATTCTGCGGCTAATACGTCCGTGCCGTTGATTATTCCTGATCAAGCATCTGAATTAGGACGGATTACCAAACCTATTATCCACGCCGTGAAAGCTGAGGTTTTATTGACCGCCGCTAGTCCATTGTTCAATGGTAATCCTGACTACCAACAGGTGCGCAATTCGCAAGGAGAGTCATTGTTCAGTCCAACTTACGACGAACAGAAGTGGGGACGTGCGGCTGCGGCTGCAAAAGAGGCTATCACTTCCGCAGAATCAGCTGGATTTCGATTCTTTCCGTTCAGTAAAGCCGAATATGGACAGTTTAAGATGAGCGATTCAACAGCAAGGGTATTGGGCATTAGTCTAGGCTTTAATGAGCGATGGTCGTCCGAGCATATTTGGGCAAATCCCAATCATCAGGCCTGGAATATCCAACGCGATGCAATGCCCCTACTCAACAGCGCTGCTGTTGTTGGAACAGCTAGACAGCATCTTAGTGCTCCTATTAAAATAGCAGAGATGTTTTACACAAAGAATGGAGTACCCCTGAGCGAAGATAAAACGTTGGATTTTAACAATAGGTATACGCTACGCACAGCAACGCGTGCGGAACGTTTCTATATCAAAGAAGGCTACACTACGGCGCGGCTAAATTTTGATCGAGAACCTCGATTTTACGCATCACTCGGATTTGATGGAGGAACATGGTTTAAATTTGATACGCAGAGTCTATCCGACGAAGATAGCTATTATGTGCAGGCAAAATTGAACCAGCCAGCAGGTGCGAACAATCATGGATGGATCAATGAAACCGGATATTTTTTGAAGAAGCTAGTCAACTGGGAACAGGCTTTTGCTACTAGTGGTGTTAGTTATCAGAGCTATCCTTGGCCAAATATGCGCTTAAGTGATGTGTATTTGATGTATGCAGAGGCACTTAACGAATCTGCTGGGCCGTCCGAGGAAGTTTTTAGTTATCTCGATCGTATCCGCGAACGTGCAGGTTTGTCAGGCGTTGTTGAAACTTGGAATGCGTTTTCAACCAATCCGGCTAAGCCTAATACAAAAGAAGGATTGCGAGAAATTATCCAACGTGAACGTATGATTGAATTGGCATTTGAAGGGAAGCGCTACTGGGATTTACGTCGCTGGAAATTAGCGGTTAATTATTTTAATCAGAATATTACAGGCTGGAGTGTAAACCAAGAAGTGACGAGTGACTACTATCGTCTTCGTACACTTTTCGCACAGACATTTGTCGCTCCTCGAGATTATTTTTGGCCAATAGCACAAGGAGAATTAATTGTAAACCCTTCTTTGGTACAGACACTAGGTTGGTAGGCTCCGTGTATTTTAAAAGTAAAAAATTATGAAAACGAATTATATGAAATCCGGCATTGCTGCGCTACTAACAATTGTGTTGTTTCTCGGCGGTTGCACGGAAGAACTTCGAGAAGCTACTGTTGTAAACTCGAATCCTCCTGGGGAAGTAAGCAACATACATGTTGAAAATTTGCCAGGGGCAGCTAGAATACGCTACGCATTGCCTGACGACCAAGATTTACTTTATGTTAAAGCAGTTTACACGCTAGCTTCTGGACGTGAAATGGTAGTTAAGTCTTCCTACTATAATAATTCTCTGTTGGTGGAAGGTTTTGCAGATGAAAAACCATATACCATCCAGCTTTTTGCTGTTAACCGAAGTGAAGTTAGTTCTACTCCAGTGGATGTCACGGTAGAGCCGTTGGAAAATCCTATTTGGGAGACCTTTCGAAGTTTAGAAGCTATTGCCGCATTTGGAGGGATTCGTGTAACGGCGGAAAATAGTAAAGAGAAAGATCTTACAATAATGGTGATGGTCGATTCTCTTGGAGAATGGGTTCCTTCTATCGACAATATTTACACATCAGCAAAGGAGATTAACCGCACCATCCGTGGATTGGATACTATTCCAAAACAGTTTGCGATTACTGTAAGAGACCAATACATGAATTTTACGGATACTTTGGTGACGAAAATTACCCCGTTATATGAAACTGCATTACCAAAATCTAGGTACAATGCAATAACCTTGCCTACGGACGCTAAGCAAACGTACACCTCCACAGGCTTGGCTAAAATGTGGGATGGTGATACCTTTTGGTGGCCGAATGTTTCGCTGACGGATGTGACTATCAACGGGCCGCAATGGGTGACATTTGATACAGGAGTGTTGGCCAAGATGAGCCGTATTGTTGTGTGGGATTATCCAGAATATACAAACAGTGGGCGTATGTATTACTATGGTGGTAACCTTCGGTTTTTTGAAGTGTGGGGCTCTGATAATCCGCCATCGGATGGCAGCTGGAATAATTGGACTCTTCTTGGAACATTTGAAAGCAAAAAGCCTTCAGGACTTCCAATGGGGCAACAAACCGATGAGGATTATCAGTTGGCAAATACTGGGCTCAGTTTTGATTTTGATATTGCTGCCCCTAAAGTACGTTACCTGCGCATAAGAACCACTAGAAACTGGCAGGGTACATCCTTTATGGCTATTGCTGAGGTGCAGGTTTATGGGGATCCACGTTAGAAAAAAGAGGATTAACGATTTTGAAAAAAACATCATGAAAATACAAAATAGTAAAAACTTGCTTTACGGAATGCTGGTCATCCTGATTGCTTTTTACGTTAGTAGTTGCTCTAAAAGTGACGATTACAAAAAATATTTAGAGGGCGGCGAAATTACCTATACCGGTAAGATAGACTCTGTAATCGTGTATTCTGGAAAAGAACGCGTGTATGTAACGGGTTTATTTATTGCCGATCCTAAAGTGACTAGATTGAAAGTGTTTTGGAACAATAGACAAGATTCAACAGAATTTGCGATTAACAGAACGCAAGGAGTTGACACGTTGAAGCTAATGATTCCAGTAATTGAAGGCGTACACAATTTTGAGTTTATAACCTTCGATAGCCAAGGGAACAGGTCATTGAGTGTATTTAAAACAGGAGTTTCTTATGGCGCACGTTATTTTTCTGGGCTTATCAATCGCCCTTATTACACTGCAGACTATTTCGCCGGCGACGAGAACACAACAATATCTTGGGGTGGCATTGATTTAACAAGTGGTGCAACATTCACTGAAGTCGAATACACAAATACGGAAGGTAAATTGATCACACAAAGGGACTCCATTGGGTTTGGAGAAAGTGTGTTGAAAGGCTACATGCCCGGTGAGCCACTAAGATACCGAACTGTTTTCGTTCCGGATACGCTGAGTATAGATACCTTTTATACGAATTATGCAACTAATGTCTTGCCAAGGTTGGCTTATTTAAGAAATATTGATTTTCCTTTTCAACGATCTTCTTGGGATGGCGCCCGTTGGGGAATACCGGCCAGCTGGACAGTGAATGCAGCAGCAAAGAACGCTGGAACTAATACTTACGGCGGATATGAACTTCGTGGTGGATCGGGGGTATTGTCATTAGAAGGTGGCTGGGGACTACCCGGCGTGACCAATGGTAAAATATATCAAACTACTAATTTGCAAGCCGGAAGATACCGTGTTACGATAAATGCGGTAGATCGTGGAGCAAGTGGTACTGTACATTTTGTTGCAGCGGAGGGAGCTTCCTTGCCTGACGAAGCTGGATTAGCTTCTGGCACAATCGCTTATGTAAATTGTGCGACAAGTGGAAATCACGTATTGGAATTTACATTGACCGAAGCGAAGCGATTGACTTTGGGCTTTGTTGGAAACATGCCCAATACGGGGTCTTACTTTAAGGTACAAGGTCATATTACTTTTCAGGTTTTATAAAGGAGCAGTATGTTAAAAAACATTATTATCGCGTCAATACTCGCGTTTTCGCTCGGTATGCAGGGGTGTAGCAAATCTGAAGAATCCAATAGCTTGGAAATACCGGAAGAACCGTCAGAGAATATAGCCGTTCCTCAGTTGGGGCAACTTACATTCTCGGATATTACGACAACTGGTGCACAGGTTGTGGGACATGTTTCGCACAGAGGCGGAGCATTTGTCCTAGAACGTGGCGTCTGCTGGAGTAAAGAAGAGATGCCTACGGTGGATAACAATTATCGCGAGGCCACTTCGGCAAAGGGATCGGGAGAGTTTGGTTTGCAACTTACCGGTCTTGTCCAATCTACGTCTTATTACGTTCGTGCTTACGCAAAAAATAAAGGCGGAATAGCCTACGGCCAGCAAATGATCTTGCGTACCGCAGATATACAATCTGTTGATTTCGCACCAAAACCGCTCTTTATTATCGGTTCCAGCAGGGCTTCCTACGATGTAGAGATCGTGAGCAGTGGTGGTGGCGCCATTACCGAACGCGGCATTTGTTGGGGAACGACGGAAAATCCAACCGTTGCAGACCATAAAATAGCACATGGCTCAACAGGCATCGGTAAATTTCGCGCCAACCTAACCGGACTTACCGAGCGAACAAATTACCACCTGCGCGCCTACGCTGTAAACGAAACCGGCGTGAGCTATGGTACAAATGTGCCTTTTCGAACAATCGGTAAAGGCAATGTGACCTACACATTCAATAAAGCGAGCAACCCGAATGCAGAGCAGTTGGCAGCATATGACCGTTTGCAGGTTGCTATCGACAGTGCCGTATGGTATGCGAACAACTATACGTCTGCCACAAAGCATGTTTGGTTGAACTATGATGCTGGAGTGCCAACAGCCGATGCCAACAATGAAGGCTGGATGCGCTTTGGTGCCAACGCATCCTACCAGAATATCAGAACCATGCTGCATGAGATGAACCATACCTTTGGAACAGGAACTACCTCGTGGTGGTCTAACCAGGCAATATCGGGTGGGAAATATCAATTTGCCCAGGTAAACACCGTTCTGAAATTGATTACCGCGGACAACAATGCGGTCTTAAACGGTGATGGCATGCATTGGTGGCCATATGGGCTAAACCAAAATTCGGAAGTAACCTCCAGCTGGGATTTCGTATACAATTGCTTGATTATCGAGGCCATGCGTAGAGATGGTATGACAAGCCATAGCGGTAGCTACCAACCCTAAATAGCTGCCCCCCATCAGGAAATCCGATGGGGGGCTTTTTTTTTTACTAACTAGATTAAAAAATGAAAAAGATGAAGATTATGTTGACGCAGCTGCTTCTTTTGGCCTGCTGTGTTGCTATTGCCGCGGTACCGCCGGGCTCCAAAAAAAAGATAGTAAGTCGGTTTATCGGCATTTGGGAGCTGGCTTCTGTCGAAGCTCCAGATGGACAAACGTATCATGCACATGCGGGACAGCTGAAATGCTTTGAGGCGAATGGCACGTATCGGTTTTTGTTTGTCAGCGATGGGGGGACCGTCGTTACGCAACAAGGGTCGTTCAAAGTATTAACCAATAAGATGTACAAAGAGGATATCGAGTTTTCAACCAACCCAAACCTACGAAATGTGTCCTCTCCCGTAGCATATGAATTTGTTAATGAGGATACCTTGCAGTTACGCGGTTCAGTCAATAATGTGCCGTTCCGAGAGAAATGGGTGCGCGTGAAAATGCCCGCTATGTAAAATGTTGGTTGATGAAGTAATGAATTTGTGACAGGAGAAGGGGTCGAAATCCCGATATCCCCAACTTTTTTGCCGAAAATGCCCCCTTTTTGACCTGTTTTATGGGATAATTTTGTTAATGTTATATATTTAATCACTTTAAAGTTGCGATAGCAATCGTATTTTATGAATCGACTCTTAATCTTTGCCTATCTCTTTACCTTCGCGTTCAACGGTTTCGCGCAAGTCGCGGGAAAAACAACCTACAAATTGGTGTGGTCCGATGAATTTGAAAAAGATGGTACACCCGATGCCAAGTATTGGACCTTTGAAGAAGGTTTTCAACGTAACCGAGAAGATCAATGGTACCAACAGGCCAACGCGGTATGCAAAGACGGTATGTTGCATATCAGCTTGCGGAAGGAGCGGAAGCCAAATCCGACCTACCAAAAAGGAAGCAAAGATTGGGCGACATCACGCCAACATATTCAGTATACCTCCTCCTCTATCAATACACTCGGCAAGAAACAATGGCAATATGGCCGATTCGAGATCAAGGCCAAGATTCCTGTTGGTTCAGGCTTATGGCCCGCTTTTTGGACGCTCGGCACCGAAGGCGAGTGGCCCTCCAATGGCGAGATCGACATCATGGAATACTATCGCGGAAATATTTTGGCCAATATTGCTACGGGGACCAAGGATCGCTGGAAAGCCAAATGGTTTAGCAAGACCAAGTCCGTGGATGAGCTTGGTGGTAAAGCTTGGGCAGATAAGTTCCATCTGTGGCGCATGGATTGGGACGAGCATGAAATAGCACTTTATGTCGATGACAGCCTGATGAACAAAGTGCCGTTGGAGCAATTGGCCAATGCCGATGGATCCAATCCATTTCAGCAACCACACTACGTACTGCTTAATTTTGCATTGGGCGGTATCAATGGTGGAAAGATCGATGAAAAGCTGTTGCCCGCAGTCTATGAAATAGATTACGTTCGGGTTTATCAAAAAGAAGATGCCAGCTCGCAGGATGCCCAGACTTTTACACCCGGAGCACGGTGGGAAGATCAGCATGGCGAGCACATCAATGCACATGGCGGCGGCATTATTTACCACGAAGGTACCTACTATTGGTACGGAGAGAAACGCGGCGGTAAAACCTCTTTGGGTGTCAACGTGTATTCCTCAAAAGACTTGTACAACTGGACCTTCGAAAAATTAGCCTTTGCGCCGGCAGATGATCCCAACAGCGACATTACCTGGGGCTGCATTATGGAGCGGCCGAAAGTTATTTACAACGAGAAAACAAAGAAATTCGTGCTATGGTTTCACTTAGAGCTGAAGGGGCAGGGTTATGCTGCTGCGCGCGCGGCCGTTGCGGTCAGCGACACGCCTACCGGCCCGTTCACCTTTGTGCATAGCTTTCGTCCCAACGGAAATATGTCGAGAGATATGGGACTGTTCGTTGATGATGATGGCCAGGCCTACCACATCTACTCTTCCGACGAAAACTATGCCTTGCGTTTAGTGCGCCTCAGCGAGGACTACCTCCATCCGACGAAAGAGGATAAACTCCTCTTCCGAAACCACCGAGAGGCGCCGGCTTTGTTCAAGCATGCAAACAAATATTATCTGTTTACCAGTGGTTGCACCGGTTGGGCACCAAATAGAGCGGAGCTACATGTTGCCGACAATCTCTTTGGATCGTGGAAATCCTTGGGCGACCCGATGCATGGTCCGCAGGCGCAGCTCACCTTCGACGGACAGAGCACCTATGTGCTGCCTATTGAAGGTAAGAAAGACGCATTTATCTTTATGGCCGACCGATGGAAGCCCAATCAGCTGTTGGATAGCCGTTATATTTGGCTTCCTGTTGATCTGCAGGACGGGAAGGTTTCCGTGTCTTGGAAAGATGAATGGGATTTGTCTGTTTTCAACTAAAACTATTTTATCGATCAACCACGATTTTTAATACCCTAAACCCCTACAATACATTGTTCATGAAACGTTCCGCTAAAATTAATGTTGCACTTGCCCTCTGTCTGTTTGCTGCCCAAAGTCTTGTTGGGCAATCCAGTGTTACCCTTTCTGGAAAGGGACGCGCACTGCAGCAAGAGCCTGAAGTCGAAAGAAAAGGTGTGCCTTGGCTCGATGAAACCATTGTAGAAGAAAACCGTCTTCCCATGCACGCCAGCTACTTCGTGTATGAGAGCAAAGCCTTGGCCGATCACGCAGACTGGAAAAAGTCGCGCAATTACTTGAGCTTGAATGGCGATTGGAAATTTAAATGGGTGGAAGCACCCAAAGATCTACCTGCTAATTTTGAAGCATTGACGCACGACGACAGCCAGTGGCCTATGTTTCCCGTACCTGCCAATTGGGAATTGAATGGCTATGGCTTCCCGATGTACACCACATCGGGTTTTGAGTTTACCTACCTAATTGGTCGTGCCAACCCTCCCTTGGTTCCGATGCGTTTCAATCCGACAGCGGTCTACAGACGCACGGTTGACATAACCGATGCTTGGGATGGTAAGCAGGTTTATCTACATATCGGTGCCGCCAAGTCCAATCTTTCTGTTTGGGTAAATGGCAAATATGTAGGCTATGGTGAAGATAGCAAGTTGCCTTCCGAATTTGATATTACGCCTTTTCTGTCGAAAGGCAAAAATCTTATCGTACTGAAGGTGATGCGCTGGGGCGTCGCCAATTATTTGGAAGATCAGGATATGTGGCGACTGAGCGGCATTACGCGCGACTGTTACCTGCTGGCTCGCGAAGCAACACATCTATACGATCTCGATTTCTCCGCACAGCTCGATAGCAGTTTTCGTGATGGTAACGTGGTCAGCAAACTGCAGCTTAATGCGCCGGCGAAACAAGTGCTGAAAGCTGATATTACCTTGCTTCAAGATGGTAAGCCCGTAGCCCAAAAGACGCTTGATATTGCAGTCGGTGCCCAGCAGCTATCGACAGCGATGCCGGTAGAGAATCCACTTCTATGGACCGCGGAGACACCGCATTTATATCAGGTCATTACAACCTTAAAAAGTGCGGATGGAAAGGTGCTGGAGGTAATTCCACAGCGCGTAGGTTTCCGAAAGGTAGAAATTAAGAACGGTCAGTTTTTAGTGAATGGCCAACCGATATTGATTAAAGGTGTCAATAGGCACGAAACGGATCCGAAAACCGGACATGTGATCTCGCGAGAAGCCATGTTGAAGGATATACAGTTGATGAAACAATTCAACATCAATTCAGTACGCAGCAGCCACTATCCCAATACGGAGGAATGGTTGGATCTGTGTGACGAATATGGCTTGTACGTTATCGATGAGGCAAATATCGAATCGCATGGAATGGGCTACGATCTATCGTACACCATGGCCAATCGACCAACTTGGGAGAAAGCACATGTATCACGTGTGGAGCGTATGATGGATCGCGATAAAAACCACGCCTCCATCATCACCTGGAGTATGGGCAACGAGGCCGGTAATGGATATAATTTTTATAGGGCATACTTAGCGATGAAGGCGCGCGACACCACTAGGCCGGTGCAGTATGAGCGAGCTGTGGTAAACTATGGGGAGATGCGTTTTGACTGGAATACCGATATGATCGTTCCCATGTATGCAAGTCCGGCCGCCATGGAAAGCTACGCCAAACGTAACCCGCAGCCTGTGCGTCCCTTCATCCAATGCGAATACGCACATGCCATGGGAAATTCCCTTGGGAATTTCAAAGATTACTGGGATATCATTCGTGCCCATAAAGATCATTTTCAGGGCGGCTATATCTGGGATTTTGTAGATCAATGCTTTCAGCGGGTCAATGCTGCAGGTGATACGGTGTATACCTATGGCGGAGATTACGAACCGAAAGAAGCCATCACCGGATGGAATTACGCTTCCAAAGGTATCTTCTACGCAAACAGAACGCCATATCCGCACGCTTGGGAAATGAAAAAGGTGTATCAGGATGTGCACAGTACCCTTATCGGGCGTGACTCGATTGCTATTTACAACGAGAAGTTCTTTACCGATCTCCGTAATGTGGAACTGCTGTGGGAGCTTGTGTTGGATGGCAAAACCATACAAAAGGGAAGCCTTGAACAAATCGTCGTTAAGCCGCAAGAAACAAAACATGTTGCCTTGGGCTTGAAAGAAAAACCGGCCAAAGGCGAGCTGTTTCTTAACTTGACCTATCGCTTAAAATCGGCGGAGCCCCTCATTCCGGCAAAACATATTGTAGCGACCGAGCAGCTATCATTAGGAGGCACCTACAATGCTACGCAGCCCAGCCGCGTAGCCGAAGCAGCAACCATCAATGTAGAGCAAACTGGCGATATCGTATCCGTAAAAGGAAAAGACTTACTGTTGGTTTTCGATAAAAAACATGGCTGGCTAAAAAAATATCAATACCGAGCTGTTGATTTGATCGATGAGGGCAGCAATTTTAAAGCTAATTTTTGGCGTGCACCAAATGATAATGACTTTGGCGCAAATACACCGGATAAGTTGAAAGCTTGGAAAACCGCTACCCAACAGAGCAAGGTGGAATCCTTTGAGGCTAATCTTGAAGGAAAGCTGGCCCATATTACGGTACGCCATGCGCTACCGGAAGTTTTCGGAACCTTAACGATGGACTATTGGGTAAATAGCTTGGGAGAGATGACCGTGAAGCAAACATTTGTGGCCGATACAACACAAAAGGTAGAGGTATTGCCACGCTTCGGTATGCAATGGATTTTCCCAAAAGGCTTTGAAAACGTCGAGTACTATGGTCGCGGACCTCAGGAAAATTACCAAGATCGTAATTTCAGCGCCCACGTTGGACATTATAAGCAAACGGTGGACGAGCAATATTTTCCCTATGTCATGCCGCAAGAAACGGGTAATAAGACGGATATACGCTTTTGGAAGCTCACCGACAAAAAGGGTCGAGGTATTACCGTCACCGCCGACTCTTTATTCAGCGCTAGCGCCCTGCATTTCTTCGACTCGGATTTGGATGATGGCGAAAAACGTGCACAAAGACATGCCGCCGACCTGAAGAAGAGACCACAAACACAGTTGAACATCGACTGGAAGCAGATGGGCGTAGGCGGGATCAATAGCTGGGGCGCTTGGCCGATGCGTGCATATCTATTGCCTTACCAAGATTATCGCTTTTCCTTTAGCGTGCGACCAACTTTTTAGCGCGCTATAACAAACAAAGCGGTCGAGCTGCGATGCCCGACAGCAGCTCGTATAAGGAAAGAATCGCTGATGGGATGACTAGTAAGTCAACCATCAGCGATTTTTTTTATCCCGCAAGGGCTTCAGTCCTTAAAATATGTTAATGGTTGACGCTTTGCCTAGATCATTTCTTATATTTAGGCTATTGCTTGCCGATGTTTAAAACAGATCAACAGACACTGACCGATATCAACGCCTTAGACTGGAATTCCAATAGTTTATTGCGCTTTTTCGACCATACCTTAACTATAGGAGGGCGCGATGAGCTCTATGGCTGTTTGCTACGCCCCCTCTCTGACGAAGATGCGATTGTCGATCGGCAGGAAGCCATTGCCTATTTGGCTACCTTGCAGCTTGATAAGCTCTTCGATAAATACATGATTGTCGATTTGGAACGCTATCTCCAGCTGCCCAAGAAGTATTATTCCGAGAGCGTATTGATCTATTTCGTCGATAAGCTCTCTTCTAATTTCCTTGCATTACACTACAAAAAGGAAAGATTGTTCATTCGCCAGTCGGTGAAGGAAATAGCCATGCTATTGATTGCTATGCACGATTTGTTTACGCAATCCATACAGTCCAAGCAGCGTATTGGCATTTTAACAAGCAACAGTTCGCTGTGTTTTGGAACGACCTCGACGAGCAGGAGCTGCGGCAACTGATAAAGCGCAAAAATCCGTTACGCCTCGTTTTAAAGTATGATCAGCTTTTCCGAAGTCCTAAAAAGAGCGTCTTGCAAGAGCTGTTTAAGATGTTGTATATGTTAGACGCCCTCTATGCCGTTGCGAAGATGTGGAATAAAGGTAATCTGTGCTTTCCGCACATGCACGGCGAGCACGGTGAAAGCACGCTTTTAAGCATCAAAGGGATGTACAATTTAGCGCTGGAAAAGCCCGTGAAAAATGACGTGCACATTGATGCGGTGCAAAACATCTGGTTCCTGACGGGCGCTAATATGACAGGAAAGTCAACCTTGTTGAAGAGCACTGCGTGCTGTGTACATTTGGCTCATACGGGCTTTCCCGTGCCGGCATCGTCTATGGAAACGGTACTTTTTAAGGGTATGATGACGAGTATAAACTTGGCAGATAGCCTTAGCGCAGGATACAGCCATTTTTTCGCAGAAGTGCATCGCTTGAAGATCATGGCTGAACATATTGCCGCACATGGACCGATGGTGATCATGTTGGATGAAATTTTAAAGGAACCAATTATCAAGATGCCTATGAGGCGACTGCGCAGTTGATCGATCATATCAGCGGTATTGATAAGAGCCTCTTTATCCTATCGACCCACATCACCGATTTGGGTACATCGGTGAAAGACAACGAACGTGTGGCGCTCAAATATCTGGATACCAAAGTGGATGGAGATCATGGAGTCTCCTTTACCTACACACTGGTGGATGGCATTGCGACGGATAAGCTGGGCATGTGGATATTGAAGCGGGAAGCGGTGTTCGAGAGCTTCCGCGCTATAAAGTCTGGCACGACCCAGTCCTAGATTCAGCAAATCAAATTATAAGCTGTTTTACGGAATAAACTTTGTCTTCGCGGAATTGTTGCTTAATTTAGTGCACAGGAGTATTGTACAGGTCGCACCCACATGTCGGAAGAAATTATTCGTTTAGAAGCTGTTGAAAAGGTCTATCAGGTAGCTGATACCAGCATCCATGCCCTAAGACCCACCAACATTGCTTTCCGTAAAGGGGAGTTGACCCTTATCATGGGGCCTTCGGGCAGTGGCAAGACAACCTTGTTATCCATTTTAGGATTCGTTATTTATCCCACGGCAGGCAAAGTTTTTTACGGCGGCAAGATGTTGACCAATCTGCGAGAGAACCAATTGGCCGATCTACGTCTGCACGAAATAGGTTTTGTTTTTCAACAGTTCAACCTCATCGAACCACTTACGGCACTCGAAAATGTAATGCAGCCACTTTTGTTGCAGGGGAAAGATTCGAAGTCGGCGCGCGAGGCTGCAGGCAAGGCACTTCAGGAGCTGGGCTTAATGGATCGTGCTAAAAGCTTGCCTAAGAAACTCAGCGGTGGACAAAAACAACGCGTTGCCATCGCGCGAGCCTTGGTGACTAATCCTGCCGTGTTGCTCTGCGACGAGCCTACCGCCTCATTGGATGCCAAAAGTGCTGCGATGATTATGGAAGAGCTTAAACTGTTGGCAAAAAGTGGAAAGGCCGTTATTGTTGTCACGCACGACCTGCGCTTGCGTAAATTTGCCGATCGTACGATCTACGTCGAAGAGGGTTTGGTTTCCAATACGATTACAGATGAAGCATATTATAAATAACTATAGGTCGCTGTTTTTCCTATGGGCACTTGTCTTGCTGGGGGCCTGTTCAGGCGGCACAGAAAAGCAAAAGGAGCCGGCATCTAAGGAAGAACTGTTGCAAACGGTAAATACCGTGGCAGCGGTAGGGAAAGTTGTGCCGCGTGGTGGCTGGACTTTATTGGCCAGCGCCAAATCGGGCACGGTCGTCGACATCGCGGTGGCGGAGGGCGATAGGGTGGAAAAAGGGCAGGTGCTGCTTCGTTTGGCAGCGAGCGAGGTGCCTTTCGATGTGGATATGGCGGAAGCTCAACTGCAGCGATTGCAAGTACAGCATAAGAACGCCGTAAGTGGCTTGAAACAAGCGGAAGTCAAGCTGGCTTTTCTGTGGCAACAGTACATCACCTCGAAAGAGTTGTATAGCAAGAAGGCAGAGACAAAGGAAAAAGTAGATGCCGACTATTTGGCTTGGCAGGAGCAGGAACAAGTGCGCCTGAGCCTGCAACAGCAGATACTTGCCGAACGTGCTGTGGAGGAAGAGCAGGGGGTAAGCGTTCGTAAAGCGCAGCAGGAGCGTGCGGATCTGCTGGTACGTGCCGCAAACAAGGGAATCGTGGTGGAGCTACTGGCTAAGGTCGGTCAAGTGGTCGCATCAAATAGTGAGTTGGCACGTATCGCCGATACCGATTCCCTAGAGATCGATGCCGAGGTGGACGAACTCTTTGTGGATAGGGTTAAGGTGGGGCAGGAGGTTTCCCTTTACAGTATTGGGAGTAAAACGTTATTGGGCAAGGCGCACATTACCTATGTAGGACCTACCTTAGTAAACAAGTCCATGCTCTACGAAACGGCAAATGAAGCCGATGATCGTCGTGTGCGACGGATCAAGATAATGCCGGATCAAGTTGGAAACTTGTTGATCAATGCGAAGATCGATTGCCAGATAAACGTTAACTAACATGATCAATCTCGCCTGGAAGTTTATTCGCTTTGATCGAGCTAAAAGTATAGGTGTCGTCACGGCGATGGTGATCAGCGTGTTTTTAATCGGGCAGCAATTAAGTCTGCTGGCTTATTTAATGGGCTTGATGGGCAATTTGATCGGAAATGCTCCGGTCAAGGAAAATCAAGTGTGGATTATGGAAGCGCAGAGCAAAAATATCAATGCAATCAACGCGATCGACCAACGCTTGCTGCAGGAAATTGCTAGTTTACCGGTGGTTAGGTCGACGCATCCCGTTGTGATCGCCGCTGCTCGTGCAACCTTCTTAGATGGGAAGACTGCTGCCGTCACGTTGGTAGGCAGCGATGGCCCCGCTTTTGTGATGGGACCTATCGATCAAAAGTTAATGGATGGCACGCGCTTAGACCTACTCGCGCCAGCAGCGGTATCGGCCGAGTTTTTCAGTGCGAAAAATTGGGATACCGATGTGGTCAAGGGGAAAGCCATCGAAATCAATGGTAAGCGTGCTACCATCAATTTGGTAACCCGTAATGCGCAGGCGTTTGGCGCGAGCCTCATGTATGGCACCTTGGAAAATGTGTGCCATTTGGGTAATATTCCGGCATCAGAAGTCAGCTTGATCATCGCTGATCTGGATGCTGCCAGCAACAAGGAACAGTTTATACAGCATATCGATAGCCTGTATCCCCATCTAAAGGCTTGGGATGCCAAGGAGCTACAACGTTCTTCCGTTCGGGAAATCCTAATCACCTCGAATATGGGAATGAGCTTTGGTACCCTAGTGTTGTTTGCGATGCTCAGCGGTTTCTTTATTATCGGGCTGACGTTGTACTCTTCGGCACTGGATCGCATCAAGGATTATGGCACATTGAAGGCTATTGGAGCTCGGAAAGGATACGTGAAGCGCTTGATCATCACGCAAGCATTTTTGTACGGTTGTTTGGGCTATGCGATTGCCCTATTGTTACTTTTTGGATTTAAATTGGGCGTTGCTAAAAATGGTTTGTTGATCGATATTTCGATACCCTTTGCTGCGATGCTACTCGTCGTAACTTTGTTTATTTCGGTTGGGGGATCCCTTTTTGCGGTACGCAAAATCGGGAAACTTGAGCCGGCTTCTGTATTTTAAAAATGAAACGAACGCTACGCTATATTTTGCTTTTTTTACCCCTGTTTACACAGGCGCAGTCCCTGAGCATTGAACAGCTATGGGCTAGCTTTCCCACGAGCAGCACACAGCGGCAGGCACAGCTGCGTCAACATATACAGCAGGTCGAGCGTACATTCGATAAGCTCGATAAGTTGCCCGTGGTTTACGGTGACCTTAATCTGCAGCGTAATCTGATCATCCCAACAACTCCAGTTCCTGCTATCGCCTTCGATCCATCGGCGCCTGCCGGTACCTATATTCCCTTGCGCTTTGCTACACGCTGGTCCTCTAAAGCGGGCATTCAGCTGGAATGGACGCTTTTTGATCCTGCGCGAAGAGGACGAAAGGACGAGACGAACTTAGCGGCAGAGAAAGTGGAGATCAATGAAAAACAGGCCAAGCAAAGTTGGGAAAGGGATGCTACCTTGGCTTATGCAGCCATCGTGCTAGCTACGAAGCAATATGCAATGGCACTGCAAGATTCCACGGCCTACGCCGAAATCTTACAAATCAGCCGAGATCGCTGGCAGGCGGGTCGCGAGTCGGAAATCAACTATTTGGATGCGCAACAGGAAATGGAGCGCAAGAAAATACAGCGTGCCGAGGCCTGGACGGTATTGGCTGCCGCCAACATAGAGTTGCAAAAATATGCCGAAATCGATACGATACTTACCTTAAGTTCCGATATCCCGGATATCATGTCTTATCTCGATAGCTATCATGGACATGATTATGCCGTTGATATGGCCGCGTTGGAGGTCAAGATAGCTCGCCTGCAAACGGAACAGACGAAGCGACAAATCCTCCCAACGCTGAGTTTCAACAGTTATCTTGGCGCGCAGTACTTTGACAATGATCTGCGCTTGTTGCACATGGACTCTTGGTATGGTAATAGTTATGCAAATCTGTCATTGCGCATTCCGCTGTCTGCCTATGTGCTGCAGCGATCGGCTCTGCAGCAGGCTTCTTGGCGTCAACAATTGCGGGAAGAGGAATGGCAAGAGCGCGCAGGACATGATCAGGTGGCAACGCAAAAAAGGGAACAGCAGAAAAAAGCTGCCATCAAAAAAATGGAAAGCTTGAAAGCAATCGAAGACCTCGCCCTGCAGAAGAAAGAAGTGCTTTGGGCAGCTTATGAAGCCGGACGATCGCTATTGGTAAACTATAACGCCGCAAATAGTGCATACATCGCTGCGCAGCAGGCGCATTGGCAAGCACAGTACGATTGGATAGATTTGCTCTTACAGACCGCTGCCGATTAACGCCGCATTGCGGTAGCGCTTTTTCACCCCTGATGCCTCCATCGGCTCCCGCATACTACTTTTATTTTTCAGGAAAACACCACGGTTGGAAAATCATCTTCTGACATCATATCTTGTTGGCTTGCATACATAAAAAAAGGTTCCAGACGGGGAGAATGGAACCTTTTACTAACCAATTATAAACCTTATGTTCTTTTATGATAGTACAAGTATAGGGATAAAAAAACAGTTAACAAAAAAAATCTATAAAATTAGTAGACTTTATTTGTAACAATTTTTATATTTGCCCCTATATGTTCCAATTGGCGTTGGTAACAAAGCTTGAAAAACTATTAACAATTGTATTTATGAAAAGAAAAAACGTGCGTTGGTATACGTACATGGTCTTCGCTCTCCTGTTTACGGTGGGCATTGCGCCTCTGCAAGCACAGGTAGAAACGAAACCGATTATTAATGCGTCCTTGGAAGGTACAGTGGTCGATTCCGACACACGCGAACCTATTGAGGGCGTTACTGTACAGCTCGAAGCGGTGACGCACAGTGTGCGAACCAACCGTGATGGTCGTTTTCAATTTGTCACTGGACAAAAGTTGCCCTTCACGGTTATTTTGTCTTACGTAGGCTATGAAAAGAAAACAGTAGTGGTTTCTTCCTCTCCAACCGTAATCGAATTGAAACCTATTACCGAGAACCTGAGTGAGGTGGTGGTTACCTCTAGACGACGTCGGGAACAATTGCAGGATATCCCTATTCCGGTATCGTTGATTCGTGGCACAGCTGTGGAAGATGCCGGGGCATTTAATGTCAACCGACTGAAGGAATTGGTACCCACCGTACAGTTGTATACCTCGAATGCGCGTAACACCACCTTAAATATTCGCGGCTTGGGATCTACCTATGGTTTAACGAACGATGGTATTGATCCCGGTGTTGGATTTTACTTGGATGGCGTTTATATCGCTCGTCCGGCAGCAACCTGGCTCGACTTTATCGACATTGAGCAGATTGAGGTTTTACGTGGCCCGCAGGGAACGCTTTTCGGAAAAAATACAACCGCCGGCGCATTCAACATTACGACGCGCCTGCCACAGTTTAGCCCTGAAGCCAACTTTGAGCTGAGCTATGGTAACTATGGATTCATACAGGCTAAAACATCCCTCACCGGACCGATCTCGAAAAAACTGGCCGCTCGGGTTTCGTTCTCCGGAACGCAACGCAACGGTACCTTGTATAATGTGCATACAAACAGGGATATCAATAACATCAACAATTTGGGTTTTCGCGGACAGTTGCTTTATACGCCTACAGAAGATATTAAGATCGTCGTTGCCGGTGATATTTCCAAACAGCGGCCAGATGGCTACGGTTGGGGTATTGCAGGCGTGGTGCAAACACAACGCGCCGATTATCGCCAGTTCAACAATATTATTGCAGACCTGAACTATACCGTCCCCTACACGAGCGCCTTCGAACGTAAAGTGGATCTTGATACGCAATCCAAAGCTGACAATGAATTGGGTGGCATATCGGTGAACGCCGATATCAAGATTGGTAATGGTACCTTGACCTCTACTTCTGCTTGGCGCTATTGGGATTGGGTTCCCTTGAATGATCGGGATTACTTGGGACTACCTGTTTTCACCGTCTCCGCCGGAAACTCCGTCCACGATCAATGGTCGCAGGAATTTAGGTACTCTGGGAAGATAAGTGAAAAAGTGAGCGGTGTAGTGGGCTTATACGGTTTATGGCAAGATCTAGGGACAGATCCGGTACATACCGAAGAAGCGGGATCTGCTTTATGGCGTTTCGCACAAAGCTCTACCAGCGCGCTATGGCAAACACCCGGCCTCTTCGACAATTACGGTATCCGTACCACCTACGGCATCAAGTCTACCAGTTTAGCGGCCTATTCGCAAGTTGACTGGGCTGTCACCGATAAATTGCATATCCTTCCAGGATTACGTTACAACTATGATAAGAAAGTAGCAAACTATGATCGTCAACGTTATGGCGGTTTGGAAACCTCCGATCCGGCATTGCAAGCCTTGAAAAATGGCATCTATACCGATCAATCTTTCGATACCGATGCCTCGGCCGGCAACTGGTCTGGTCAGCTATCTGCGCAGTATAAATTTACCCCTCGCTTGAATACATTCGCTACTTATTCCGTGAGCTACAAGCCTATCGGTATTAACGTAGGGGGGCTTCCTACGGCCAATGGCGAGGTGCTATTGGATTTGGCTCGTGTAAAACCAGAAGCGGTGCATCATAAAGAGTTTGGCGTTAAAACAATACCTACACGCAATGCGATCTTGAATCTGACGATCTACCAAACCGATATCAAAGACTACCAAACCTTGGTACAAACGCCGGATCCGGGAGTAAACCGGGGCTACTTGGCGAATGCCGAGAAGGTTCGTGTGCGAGGATTGGAGTTGGATGGTAGCATCCGTTTGTTCAATGCATTGCTGTTGAATGGCGCATTTGCCTACACGGACGGAAAATACGTGCGCTTCACCAATGCGCCGGTACCTTTGGAGGAAGTGGGCGGACCGGAGGCTTTTAAAGATGTTTCTGGAGGCGAATTGCCCGGTATCTCCAAGTGGGCAGGCTCTTTTGGCGCGGAGGTCACGCGCAAAGGAAAATTGCTTGCTCTAACAGGTAGCTACTTTCTCGGAGCTGATGTGTTCTACCGATCGACGTTCTCATCGAGCCCTTCACCATCGGCATATCTCAATATTGATGGGTATAGCCTGCTAAATGCACGGGTAGGGTTTAGAGCATCGAATGGTCTTTCGGTACTTATATGGGGGCGTAACATCGCCAATACCGATTATTACGAACAGCTGCTTGCCGCACCCGGAAGTTATGGGCAGTATGCAGGCGTTATCGGCGACCCAAGAACGTATGGTGTAACCTTACGGTACAACCTGAAATAAAGATTTTCTCTCTCTTTTGTTAGATCCGTTGGTACAGTTTTGGCCAACGGATTTTTTTATTTAAAAAAATCTATAAAACTAGTAGACTTTATAAAAACTATCTGTATATTTGTTTAGTCGTTAATCAATTGGCGTTGGCAACGATTTACAGGTTCACTATTTATAGAAACAACATGAAGAAAAATTACTCTACGCAAAAAGACATCTTCAACAACAGTACAATCAAATCTCTACAGGTGGCAGCATCTCGCTGCCGAATGTGTAGCTAAGATCTTCTCTCTCGAAAAATAGAAGGGGGAGATTTCGGTTTCCCCCGACTATGAACTCATGGCGTCACCACAGCTCGTGGATGTGCTCTCTATTGTTTTTCCTCAACCCAACCTACAACCCATGAATAAAAAAATACTATTCAGGTACAGTACCTGTGTCCTATTAGTGGCACTGCTCGACTGGCCAGCAAACAGCAAGGCACAAGAAACGCCCAAAACCATTGTTAATGCCTCCTTTGGAGGTGTCGTTGTCGATGGAGGCAGCGGCTTGCCCATTGAAGGAGCTACCGTGAAACTATTCGGCGTCACACACGCCGTCAGCACCGATCGGCGGGGTAACTTTTCTTTTGTAACCGGACAAACCTTACCCGCGCGGGTGGTGGTTACCTCCATTGGCTACAAAGAACAACTCGCAGATATTCGCGTGCAGGGCGATACGGTACGTTTGTTTGCCGACGATAACGCCTTGGAAGAGGTGCTGGTGGTGGGCTATGGCACGCAGAAGCGTCGTGATTTTACGGGCGCCGCGTCCAGCATCGGCAGTGCAGCAATTAAGGATGCGCCCGTGCAAAGCTTTGACCAATCGCTGGCCGGTAAGGCTGCCGGCGTAAGTATCTCTTTGCCGAATGGCTTATTAAATAATCCTCCCGTCATCCGCATCCGCGGATTGAATTCTATTTCGTTAAGTTCCTACCCCTTGGTGGTTATTGACGGGATTCCCGTAAATACAGGCAATATCGGTTCATCCAATGTGGCTAACAATCCGCTGGCAGATATCAACCCCTCGGATATCGAATCCATCGATGTGCTCAAAGATGCGGCATCGACATCGATCTACGGCTCGCGTGCCGCAGGTGGCGTGTTGCTCGTTACGACAAAGAAGGGCAAACAGGGGCGCGCGAAAGTCAGCTACGATGTATGGGGTTCGGCTGTTACCGCCACGCGATTGCCCGAACTGCTTAACGCCGAGCAATATATAGCAATAAAAAATGAAGCGGTGCTGAATGCCAAAATATTGAGTGGCAATGAAAACAATGATGCCGTGGCGCGCGCCTTGTTTTTTCCGCAGTATGATGCTGATGGCGCTTTGGTGGAAACCAACTGGTACGACCACGTATACCATACCGGCTACAGCCATAACCATAGCCTATCTATCAGTGGCGCGAACGCATCCACACAATACTACCTCTCGGGTAACTTTAGCGACCAAGAAGGTTTTTTTGCTAAGAACGCCTTCGATAGAAAGGGATTGCGGTTCAATATAGAACACAAGGTGAACGATTGGCTTTCCGTAGGAAGCAACTTGAACTATAACAACACCTTCAACGACGCTAAAAACTCCGGCTCCCTGCCGAGCAGCCAACTGTTGCTGATCGGCGGTGCGCGCCTAGCCTTGGTTTTGCCGCCCAATGTATCAGCCTATAACGAAGATGGTAGCTATAACTTGAGCAGCACCGGCTTGTTGGGCTCTGGTGCCAATCTTTTTACCAATACGCTCTACAATCCGGAAGCGCTCTTTGCCTATAGCCAATATACCACCGGCAATGACCATATTCTCGGTAATATCCACGCCAGCGTACAACTGTTAAAGAACTTAAAATTTAATAGCACCTATGCCCTGGACCGGAACCTTTCGACCACAAAGACCTATCTAAGTCCTAATTTGGGATCCTCTGGTTATACCAATGGCGGCTCTGTCAGCAACAGCAGCGCATTGCGTAACAACTGGAACTTCACCAACAGCTTGACATTTGATCAAACCTTTGCGCAAAAGCATGAACTGTCGCTGCTCTTGGGCTACGACATCCAAAAATATGATAACGATATTTGGAACGCTTCCCAGAATAATGCCGCCGATCCATTTTTCGAGAACTTTCAGGGCAGTTGGACCACCATTTCCGGTGCAGGAGGTAGCGTAAGCGAACGCTTCTACCGTTCTACATTTTTTCGTGCCACCTACAATTATGGAAAACGCTATTTCCTGACCGGCAATTTTAGACGCGACGGCAACTCGGCCCTGAGTGCAGGACATAAATATGGCGACTTTGGCGGTGTCTCGTTGGGATGGTCCGTTTTTGAGGAAGGTTTTTATAAAAATAGCAACTTAGCGTCTGCCTTAGGTGATCTCCGTCTCCGCGGTAGCTGGGGTAAGGTCGGCAACGGAAACTTGTCGGCCTATGAATCGCTTACGCTGTATAGCTCTTCTCTGTATGGCACGGTGCCCACTTGGGGCATTGAGCAGGCGGGCAACCGGGAATTGCGCTGGGAAACTTCCCAGCAAACAAACTTGGGGCTAAGCTTCGACCTGATCAACAGCCGTCTGCATGTCGATGTAGACTACTTCAAGAACAACGTAAATGGACTTATCCTCAGTGCACCGCAATCGCCCTCAAAAGGTATTCCCGGCAACAGTATCTTCAAGAATATCGGCAGTATGTACAACCAAGGGCTTGAATTGGCGCTCAGTGGAAATGTGCTGCAGAAACAACATTTCACCTGGAACGCTTCTTTTAATATCACCAAGATAAAGAATGAAGTGACGGCTCTGGCCGATGGAAATGCGGATATCATTGGTTACACGCATACCACTACAGAAGCCAATAATGTGACGCGTGTAGGCCATGCCGTTGGCAGCCTTTACGGAGCCGTAACAGATGGTGTTAATCCCGAAAACGGCCAACGTATCTTCATCAATCGCGATGGCGAACGTGTGCAATATAGCGCATCCGTGCCTTCCGGGCAAAGCAACTGGACCTACCTCGATGGAACAACAGCTGCCGCGATCACCGTGTCCGATTATCAGCTGCTCGGAACAGCATTGCCGACATGGTATGGCGGATTTAACAACAGTTTCCAATACAAAGGCTTCGATGCGGTGGTCAACTTCACCTTTGCGGGTGGCAACAATGTAATGAATGGTACACGAGGAACTTTGCTCGACCAACGTTTCTACAATAACTCCACCGAAGCATTGAACCGTTGGACAGCTGCAGGGCAGGTGACGGATGTGCCGCGCTTGGTCTACAACGATGTTATTTCCAACGGATCATCAGGTTTCTCAATTGACCAAAACGCGGAGAAAGCCGACTTTTTGCGTCTGCAGCAGCTGACACTGGGCTACACCTTCCGAGGTAATCTATTGAGCAACATCGGTCTGTCCAGTATCCGTGTGTATGGACAGGCATCTAATCTATTTCTCTTTACCAACTATTCCGGTGCCGATCCAGAGTCATCGTCTAATGGAAATTCGAATACATCCATCGGTATCGAAAAGAATTCTATCGGTCAAGGGCGCACCTGGAGCGCGGGTCTTAATGTTTCATTCTAATTACTGTAAACCATGAGATTTCTATATAACAGCAACAAAAAGATAACCCAATCTATTTTGGGTATACTGCTCCTTGCCTTGACAGCGCAAGGATGTAAGAGCGACAACGGCCTATATCCCGTACCTACGACTTCTATTTCGGGCGAAAATGTTTTCGACACACCTGCCCGTATAGAGGGCGTGGTGAACGGAATCTACAAAAGTTTGAAATCCGCCAGCTTATATGGCGGCCGCTATTTACTCTACCAAGATGTGCGTGGTGAAGATTTTATCAACGTAACGGCCAACAGCTATACGGCCTACGAAAGTTGGAATAACTCCTACAGCTCGGGATCCAACGATATCAACAACCTGTGGTCGGCAGCGTATGCGACAATCAACAGGGCCAACATCTTGATCGAAGGCCTATCGGCAGGGAGCAGCGTGATTTCCGAGGAGCAGGCACAGGCCTATATCGCCGAAGCTAAACTACTCCGCGCACTCTCTTACTTTAGCTTGGTAACTGTTTTTTCCCAACCCTACAACAAAGACCAGGGAGCGTCGCCCGGCTTGCCGCTTCGCTTGAAGGCCGAGCTGGATGCAAACAACAACGATCTAGCGCGCAGTACTGTCGCGGAGGTCTATGCGCAGATTATCAGTGACCTAGATGCCGCCGAGCTGGGTTTGCCAGCAAGCTACAGCACCGCACTGCTGAATACCACGCGGGCGCACAAAAATACAGCGAGGGCCTTAAAGACGCGCGTGTATTTAACGTTGAACAACTACGCAAAGGTGATCGAGGAGGCTAAAAAGCTGGTGCCACAAACGGCGGCACCGTTCAAGGCACAACAGGGGGTGGCCCACGAGCTGCAAGCCGATATACAAACGATTTTCGGAACGAACTACAGCAGCAATGAATCGATTTTTAGCATGCCGATGACGGCTACCGACGCGCTCTCGGGACAGTCGGCACTGGGCTATATTTTTAATGTCAATAAGGAGTACTACCTTAATCCCACAGGTATTTTGGCAAGTAGCCAATGGTCGACTAGCGATAGCAGAAGAAACCTGCTTTTTACCAACTCGGGTAAGCAATATTTGAAAAAATATGCAAAGGCTTCACCCTATGTAGACTATATCCCTGTTGTGCGCTATGCGGAAGTGCTGTTGAACTATGCAGAGGCTGCCGCGCAGCAAGATCAGCTGTTGTTGTCAGCCAATTTGTTGAAAGCCGTTCATGCCCGTTCCGATGCCGCTTATTCCTTTGCGGAAGCTGCACTGTCCACGCGGCCAGGGCTGCTATCTGCATTGGCCACGGAGCGTCGGATAGAGCTGCTTGGCGAAGGTTTTCGTGGCCACGACTTGCTACGCCATGTGCAGGCGCTACCTGCCAAAGGAGATGCCAATATTCAAACACCCAGCGTTGCCATTACCGCACAGAACTATATCTTTCCTGCACCCAATACCGAGCTGGCCACCAATAAATTATTTAATTAACGACGATTAGCTATGAAAAGAACTGTAACCGGAAGCTTCCTGCTATTACTGGCAGGTGTCGGACTTCTAAAAGCGCAAGAGCAAACATTGTCCCTGGAGGGACGTATACTGACGGGAAAAACGGAATACATCTACTTGCATCGCTTTGAAAACAAAATATTCACCGTTATTGATTCGGCGAAGGTGAAAAAAGGAAAATTTTCCTTTTCAGGCAAGCAAACGTTACCGGATCTCTACGGATTGTCGAGCAGTAAAGATGAAATTCCATACTATGTTTTCTTAGATGAAGGAAACAATAAGGTTGATTTTGATCTGGACAATAAAAATAAAGGAACAAAGGTGGAGGGTTCGCCCAGCCAAGAACTGTATCAGGCCTACAAAAGTCAAGATAAACCTGCAATTAAGGAGTTTATTCAGGCGCATCCAAGCTCGATCGTGTCCAGCTATCTGCTCTATCGGGAATGGTCCTACAGGCTTTCGCCCGAGCAGCTAGAAGCCAATTTGGCGCTTCTCTCCGAGGCGCAGCAACAGTCGCGCTACAGTAAAGCGCTGCGCGAGATTATCGCCGTGACAAGAAAGGTCGCTATCGGCAAAAAAGCGCCGGCTATAGAAGCGCAAGATGCCGAAGGCAACGTACAGGCGCTGTACAATCATCTGGGGAAATACACCCTGATTGATTTTTGGGCATCATGGTGTCCTCCTTGTCGGCGGGAGAATCCCAATATTGTTGCCAATTATGCCAAATACAAGGATCAAGGTTTCGCAATCTACGCCGTTTCTTTAGACAAGAACAAGGAGGCTTGGTTAAAGGGAATCAAAGATGACAACCTGACCTGGACACATGTTTCCGAATTGAAATATTGGGATAGCGAAATTGCGGCAGATTATGCCGTCCGGGCGATACCGGCCAATTTTCTTGTAGACAAACAAGGAACAATAGTCGCTAAAAACCTGCGCGGTGAACGTTTGGGGCAGGTCTTGGATAGTCTTTTAAACAGCAACAGAAGCGTTGCTGCTGGCTTAAAGAAAGATTTTAAAGGACAAGATCCCATCGCTTACGTGTCTACCGAATCCCAAGCCATTGAAAAGCAGGAAAAGGGAACGTTTTCTCCCGACAATCGCGTGTTTTTCACCAACGACTATGATGGTGCACGGCTAAATGCCGTTCAGAAAACAAGCGATGGTGTATACCATGTCTTGGTGACACCAGAGAAAACACCGATAAACCAAAGTCCTTGGTATGGTTTTCAGGTATGGTCCAATAAAGATACGCTGGTACAGATACAGCTGGACTATGCTAGCGGATTTAGACATCGGTATAATCCGAAAGTTAGTTCAGATGGAATAAACTGGCAGGGCCTAGCATCCGTGCAGCTTGTGGAAGAGGATGGTGCAAAATCGGCGCGGTTTAGCCTGCCGGTTTCCAAAGGAAAAACCTGGCTGTCTGCGCAGCCCAATATTCCTACCCATGCCGTGTACACGTGGATCGAGCAGGTAAATAAACAGGTGCCCTTACGGAAGGAGGAGGCCGGTAAAACGGCACTGGGAAAACCGCTGTATGTATATGGCGCTGGAAATGCGGCCAGCAAGAAGCGCTTGCTGGTAATGGGGCGGCAACATCCACCCGAGATCACCGGACATTATGCTTACGCCAGTTTTGTGGAATATTTGCTGAGCGATGCCGCCGATGCGAAAGCTTTTCGGGATGATTATTACATCTATTTTATTCCGGTGGCCAACCCTGATGGTGTTGACCTCGGTCATTGGCGGACGAATGCAAATGGCGTCGATCTCAATCGTGATTGGGATGCCTTTAAGCAACCAGAGAGTCGTGCTATCCGCGATTATATTGCGAAAGAAGTCAAGGATAAGGGGCGCGAGCTCTACTTTGCTATCGACTTTCATTCTACGGGCAGCGATATTTTCTATACCATTGATCCCAACTTGCCCACGCGCATCGCACAGTTTGTACCTAACTGGATTTCCAGCTTAAAAGAGGTAATCCCGGGCTATGAGCCCTTGGTCAAGCCGCTCTATTTCGAGGGTCCAACATATACGGCTTATAGCTATTTTTATAAAAACTACCAGGCAGAATCGCTTGTTTATGAAATTGGGGATGATACCGATCGGCAATTCATAACACAGAAAGCCAATTTGTCGGCAAAACACTTGATCGAGAAACTTAACGAAAGCGATACGATAGATTGATATGAAGATAAACTTTATCCACATACTTTTTTTAGGAACGCTGGCCAGCTTTTCGGCTTATGCCCAAAAAGGGGATAGCCTCATTCAAGTGACGGATCTCACGCGGATTCAGCAAATCAGCAGTGTGCACGTGAAACCAAACGGGGAGGAGCTTGCCTACGCTGTTCGCGCAGTAGCCGCCGATACCAGTAAGCAAGGCGGGTATCGGTACAAGACAACTTGGTTTGTAAAGAGCCTCCTTTCTGATAAGCCCGCCGAGCGTATCGACGAGAAAAGGCAGATCAGTCAGGTACTGTATGGCGCGGACGGACGCCGATGGACGGTAGGAAAAGACGATAAAAAGCAGAACCAATTGTTTACCTACCCAGATGACGGGACAGCCGCGGTGCAGGTGACCGATTTGGCAAAAGGCTTAGGACAGGTTCGCTTTAGTCCGGATGGATCAAAAGTGTTGTTGTCGCAGACCTTCACCCTTCGCGAGTTGTTGGCCGACAGCACGTTCAATCCGGAAGGATTGTTGCCCGATTGGTCTGTAGAAAAACCGGGAGACGATGCGCGGACCTCCTTGCGCCGAAATACGGCGAAGCCCAATGCCGATGGCAACCGCGACGAAGTAAGGGCCTATCTTTTGCGAAATGAAGAAAAGGGTATCGCCATGCTCACCAATAAGCTACAGTTTCAAACGGAAAACTCCACAACGGGCGAGTTGCGTTTTACCCATTGGTATTTGCTGGATCTTGCTAAAGGGCAAAAGCCAGTTGCCGTCAGCAAAGGATTTCGAACCTATTCGGGCGCCGAATTTCTCACGGAACAGAAACTGCTCTTTACCGTAGAAAGTGACAGCACGGCCCATCCCGATCGGGTGTCGTCAACCAATATTTTCCTATGGGATCGGTCTACCAATGAAACACGACGTCTAGTAGGGGATGGCATACACCGCTATCAAGTAGCAGCCGTATCCCCATCAGGGCAATATATCGCCGTTTCGAAAGGAAAACAAAACTCCTTAACCATAGGAGAATTGATCCTTTATGACAGTAAACAATGGCAGGCGCAGCCCATCGTGTTTGATAGGGCGCTTAGTCAAGTGCAGTTTGCGCCCGATGGAAAATTCCTCTATTTTATCGCTGCAAGCCATGGCGGGCGAGCAGTATATCGCTTTGGGATTCGATCCGCAAAAGCCACCGAACTAACATCCGAGGATGTCGGTATTGGCGATTATTGGGTTGGCGCAGGAAAAACAATTTTTAGCAAGACGACTTTCAGCAATCCCGCTGAACTGTATGTGGGCAACCTAGATTTTCAAAAAGAGAAAGCGTTAACCGACCTGCATGCGTCTTGGCTATCCGGCCGAGATGTGGGCATACCCGAAAAACATACCTTACGCAATGAGCTGGGCTTGGAGGTCGACTATTGGCTTTTAAAGCCTGCCGGCTATGAAGCAGGTAAACAGTACCCATTGCTGGTCGAGATCCATGGTGGCCCTGCCTCCATGTTTGGCCCCGCCGATGCGAGTATGTGGCATGAATACCAATACTTTCGATCGCGCGGTTATGCCGTGCTCTTTAGCAACCCACGTGGATCCAGCGGATATGGGGAAGCATTTTTAAAGGCCAATTTCAAAGACTGGGGGGCTGGCCCTGCGCGGGATGTGCTGGAGGCGGTAGATCGCAGTGTAGCAACCGGCTGGATAGACAGCACGCAGCTATATGTCACGGGAGGCTCCTATGGTGCATATCTTACCACTTGGCTCCTGGCGCACGACCAACGCTTTCGCGCCGCGTCTAGCCAACGAGGGGTCTATGATTTGTATGTGTTTTTTGGAAGCGGCAACGTATGGCCCATGCTGAAACGCTATTTTGGCGGATTTCCTTGGGAAGAGGGGATGGCCGAACTGCTGCATAAGCAATCGCCTACCACCTATGTGCAACAGATCAAAACGCCCTTGCTCATCTTTCATGGCGAGCAGGATAATAGAACTGGGCCTGTGCAAAGTGACTTTCTTTATAAACAGTTGAAGGTGCTAGAGCGACCGGTGGAATATGTGCGGCATCCGGGTGCCGATCATGAAATCACACGATCTGGCGATGCGGCGCAGCGCATTGATCAGCTGCTGCGTACCTATGAATTCTTTGATCGTTACCGCAAGAGGTGATCATTTATCATGGTTCGTTGATTTTTTTGAGAAAATAAAGGTTTGGTATGTAGCGTTTTGACGGTATATCCGTTTTAGGAATAAACGCTATTAAATTATGAAATTATTGAAGAAAATCTCGCTGCTTTTGCTGGCAACGCTCCTGTTTTATGGCTGCGATAAGGTCACTACAGAACGCAGCTATCAAGTACGACTACCCAAATTTGAATCGATGTCTGCCTTGCGGCTTAGTGGCGACCAGATGGTGGTGCTGCCCCAGCCCTTGGAATCTACCGGTAAGATATATGTCTATGGAGATTACCTCTTTATCAACGAACCGATGAAAGGGGTGCATATCTACAATAATACCGATCCTAAAAATCCTGTTGCCGTGACATACCTTAAGGTGCCCGGAAATGTAGATATGGCCATCAATGCGGGGATGCTGTATGTAGATAGCTATGTTGATCTGTTGACCTTCGATCTGTCCGATCCCGCAAAACCGACCTTGGTCAACAGAAATGAAGACGTTTTTGTTTCGTTATATCAGCGTGATTACACCAATGCGAGTTCCGACGAGATGATGGTCGTTTCCGGATACCGGGATACCCTCATCAGCTCCAAAGATGAAGATATTTACAAGCCGTACATCCAAAAAGAGTATTTGGTTTATGATAATGCCAATGCGGGTGGTAACTATGGGCAGGGGGGCTCTATGGCTCGGTTTACGCTGTCCAAGGAGCATCTTTACGCCGTGGATCATTACAAGTTGCATCTTTTTCAGGTAAGCGATAAACGTAAGCCTGCCTATGTTAAAGATATTGAACTGGGCTGGGGCATAGAGACGATTTTTCCTTATAAAGACCATTTGTTTATCGGTTCGAATACGGGCATGTTTATTTATGATGTGACCACGCCGGGCGAGCCTGCACGGGTTTCCCATTACCAACACATGCGTGCCTGCGATCCGGTGGTCGTGAACGACGATTATGCTTTCGTAACACTGCGCACCGGTGTGGCCTGTGGTGGTGCGCAAAATGTATTGGAAGTGGTGGATATCAAAGATCTGGCTAACCCGCGGTTGGTAAAATCATATCCCATGAAAAACCCGCATGGTTTAAGTTTGGCAGATGATGTGCTCTACCTTTGCGAGGGAGCCTTTGGTTTCAAGAGTTTTAGGGTTTCCGATGTTCATAATGTCGCCAATAATGTGTTGGAAAACTTGGGAAATTTGGTCAGCACAGACGTGATCGTCGCTCCCAAATCGCTTATCGTCATTGGGGAAAACGGGGTGAGCCAGTACGATTATACGGATAAGGCACAGCTCAAGTTCTTAAGCAAGATTCAACTAGCGAAAAGCAATTAAGCGATGAAAAGAATCTTCTTGGTGCTGCTGACGGTCGTCGTCGTACAGCAGCTGCTCCACGCACAGCAGATTTCATACCGTAATCAGCAGGAGGTGGGTCTTGTCAGCTACGGCCCCATACCTTTAGAGGTTGGCTTTGCAGCGCGCACCTTTCACGGTGCGCAGCTTAGTGATGCCTACACACTGGGTGTCAATATTTGTGTAAACCGATTTCCTGTAGAAGGAAAAAATACCATCTGGACCATGCCGCTTACGGTAAAGAACAGGTATGTGCTCAACCCCATGCGTAAAGCTGCGTTTTTTGCCGATCTTGATGTCGGGTATGCCTTGGCCTCGCTCAACAAAGAGCGCAAAGCGGCCCCACGTTGGTCCTCCTACCATGGCGGAGCTGTCATTAACCCACAAATCGGACTGAAGGTGAAAAAACCGTCACATAAATTTTATTGGACCATCACCGGGGGCTATCTCTACCAACGCTTCGGTGTCACGAACTACAGCAACTTTGATCCAAATTTCAACCTCCGTGATCCAGCTACGGTAGACTGGATAGCTGATTTTAATCAAGAAAAGAACAGTTATGACCTGCATCGCGTAACACTGATGC
This sequence comes from Sphingobacterium bambusae, assembly GCF_033955345.1. Lineage (NCBI taxonomy): Bacteria > Pseudomonadati > Bacteroidota > Sphingobacteriia > Sphingobacteriales > Sphingobacteriaceae > Sphingobacterium > Sphingobacterium bambusae. The sequence continues at coordinate 1,247,259 of NZ_CP138332.1, read as the reverse complement.
TGGGCTTTGGCTTTTAGGGGAGTGAGCGTTAACCATATTTCGCCATACCAAGCAGGAACATCGTCTTGGTATGGCGGTAGGTTTTTAGCGTAGTGGACGCACAGCAGGAGACCCCTTCGATAAAAAGACATACTGAAAAGATTGTACGGTGCTTTCGATCGTCGTGTCCGGGATCATATCCTCGCCGAAGAAATTGAATTTCACCCGCGAAAGTTTTAAGGAACTACGGTATGGGCTGTTGGGCGCATTCAGCTTGAAAAGCAGCGTGGAAAAATTATCGGATGCCTCTTGCAGATCGCTTATACCATCAACCACCATAATCGGGCCGTCGGCGTTCATCAGGTCCACACTTTCATTGTCCGGTGTAGGCATGCCCAGTCCTTTTGGGAGGTACATATTACTTTCCAGCATGTAACTCACGATGCTGGTCACCTGCAGACCACTGTTTAACAAGCGCTGGGCCAGTGGCCGCGTGTGTCCCTTGGGCGCCGTTTGCAGTACATGGAAGAAACCGAAGAGACCATAGAACTTTTCATTTTTATATGCAGGGTCTGTCGTTATAGCCAGTAAATTATTCCGCATAACGGAATCTCTCGATATGGATCTCGACGTATCGGCCAAGGCTCGGTCTATGCCCCATACTGTTATCTTTAGGGAATCTGCCAGCGGCTGATTGTAGTCATATAAGGCCGACCACTTCTCGACATACTCCTGTCCCGCTTGTTGCGGTATCACCTGTTTTAAATGCCCGACCACATCCTGCAGTAGGCTGAGGTCTTTCGTGGGCTTGCGTAGAAAACGATTCAGAAGCCCAGCCGCATTACTGTCAATCTCCGAAATGTAGTTTCGCACACCCAGGTTTTTATGCAGGTAGGTAAGCATTTTGCGATCTAGGGACTGGTTTTCGGCGAAGCCATGAATTTCTCCCAGCAGGAAGATGTCTGATGAAAAAAATGTACTATCGAATAGGCTACCATCGATTTCCTGCGAAACATCGGCTACATTTTCGCGGAGATAGGTGACTGTAGCTTTCTCGCTGTCTCCTCGAAAGGAAGCGTTGCTGAAATTCATGTACAGGGCAAATGCGGCGACAGCCGAGATCAGGAAGATGAGCAGATAGCCTAGGATTTTAAACGCTTTGCGCATAATTTTTGGGGTTAGTATTAATGTATGGTTGTGTTTGTTGTTCGATCCAAAATTACAAATAAATACTATGCATTGTACAGATATTCACTTTTAGTTGAATATGTTATTATAGGATGTTGACCTGCATCATCAAGCATCGTTGCGCATTCAAAACTATTTGTTTTTGTTAAAATATTTTGAATCGATTTTTCTTTATTTATATTTGGTCTAAATTATTATGTAAAGAGATTTTTACAATCAGATGAAAACAAAAAGTAAAGCTTTGCTGGTCCCTCTGTTGGGATTTGCGCTAGGAGGCTATGCGCAGACAGGAGTTATTCGGGGCGTTGTTCGTACCAACGACAACCATTTTGCCAGCGATTTGACAGTTGTGTTAAACGACAGTTTGCGCACCAAGGTAGATCAAGCCGGAACCTATACCTTTCGTAACCTAAAACCGGGACGCTACATTATTTCGACGAATCATATCAGCCTGCGTTCGCAGCGCGATACGTTGCTGCTGCAGGATGCCGAAACGCGCCAATTTGATTTTACCCTCGCCGTGGATAAGCATGTGCTGCAGGAGGTCGTCGTGGATGGCTATTTGCCGATTGCAGAAACGGTAGTTTCTCCAACGCTTCGCGTGCAGACGCCCTTGGTGGAGCTTCCGCAAAATGTGCAGATCGTCAATGCCGATTTGATGGCCAAGCAACAGATCTTTAATATGGCCGATGGGCTGATGCGCAACGTAAGTGGCGTGAGCCGCATGACGCATTGGAATGATATGTATGTCAACCTGAATATGCGCGGTTCGCAGATTCAAGCATTCCGCAACGGGATGAACGTTGTTTCTTCCTTCTGGAGTCCTCTGTCCGAGGATATGTCGGTTGTGGAACGCGTGGAAATTGTAAAAGGCCCAGCGGGCTTTATGATGTCTAGCGGGGATCCTGCAGGGATATATAACGTCGTGACGAAGAAACCTACAGGCGTCGAAAAAGGAGAGGTTACCTTTTCTTTGGGCAGCTTTTCAAGTTACCGCTCCACGGTAGATTTGGATGGTAAGCTTTCGAAAGACAACAGGTTGTTGTATCGCTTAAATATCGCGGGCGATACCAAGGGTTCGTTCCGTCCTTTCGAGGAAAACAAGCGCTTGGTCATTGCCCCTGTATTGTCCTACCAACTGGATAGCAAAACCAAAGCTACCTTTGAATACACCTATCAGCGGGCGCAAATGTCGGATGTGGGATCGGCATATGTGTTCTCGCCATTCGGATACAAGTCGCTTCCACGCGAAACCACCTTTTCGTCACCAGGGCTAGAGCCGATGAAGGTCAACGATCAAAGTGCATACCTAACCATCGATCATCAGTTGAGTAGCAACTGGAAGATCACGGCACAGGGCGCTTACTTTGCCTATGACCAAACGGGAGCCAGCAGCTGGCCAGCTGATGTGCTTGCCGACGGTCGTGTGGTGCGAAAGTCGGATATTTGGGATGCCACAAGCCGGATGACCTTGGGTCAGGTTTTTGTGAATGGCAATGTGCAGACCGGTGCTGTCAAACATCGTATCTTGGCCGGATTAGACTTTGGAAAGAAGAACTACTACGCCGATTGGAACCAGTCTTTTGTGCTCGACTCGTTGGATGGAGGCGAATTTGATGCGACCAATCCGGTATACGGTTTCGACTTCCCATACCAGCCTTTTGACCGCTCTCTACCTATTAAAATTCCTGCAACAGGGGGCGGTGGTGTCATCGAGTCCAACTACTCCTCAGCTTATATTCAGGATGAGCTCGGCTTTTTTGATAACCAACTGCGCTTGACCCTAGCGGCACGCTACACCTCTATGTCACAAGCTTCGTGGGGCGGCGATCCCATTGTCAGCAAAAAGGTGACCCCTCGTGTTGCGCTTTCATACTCCATCGACCGCCATACCTCGGCCTATGCCCTGTATGACCAGTCTTTTATTCCGCAAAACGGAACACTGTATTCGGGTGGAGCGGTGCAACCCCTTACGGGTGACATCATGGAACTGGGACTGAAAAGAGAGTGGTTTGGCAGCCGCTTGAGCACCTCTTTGAGCGCTTACCAGATCACGAAGAACAACGAAGTAACGGCCTATGGTCCTCGTCCTAACGAAAGTATCGAAATTGGGCAGAAACGTGTGCGCGGTATCGAGCTAGATATTATTGGTCGTTTGGCGCCGGGGCTAAATGCAGTGGCCAACTATGCCTTTACCGATGCTGAGATCACGCAGGTAAATGCGGAAGTGGAAGGCTTTTATGTTGGTCAACGCCTGACCGGTGCGGATAGGCATATCGCAAACCTTTGGTTGGATTATAACCTGCAGCGTGGCTTCTTGCAGGGCTTGAGTTTCCGTGCGGGGATGACAAGCAATATGGATCGTACAACGGCCTTCTACTCGGATGAACACCCCGAGTGGAACCTGCCAGACTACCTCCGTTTTGATGCGGGTTTAGGGTACCATAAAGACCACTTCACCGTGACGTTGAACGTGCAAAACCTTGCGGATAGTTATTTGTTGGCCGGTGGATCGCATTACACGAACTACTTCCCAACGGAAGTATACTCCTGGCAGGCCGAAATGCCACGCAATTTCCGCTTGACGTTTGGTTATAAATTCTAGGCTTTAGCTATTTTTTGGACAGCATACATGGTTTCCTAGGATCTTGAACGCGTAGGCACAAGATCCTAGGAAACTCTTTTTTACAGGCTTTTTCCGCTATTTAACGACCGTTGCTTCCAATTCGACTTGCAAAGTTTCGAATAGTCCTTTTACTTCGATCAGGGAGGTGCTCTGTTGGATGCCATGCTTGTTGAGCCATGCTTGTAGCACATCAAAGTTTTCCATCAACGCTGCCGCAGAAACGGTGTACACGTTTAGGCGCACAATGCCCGCACAGGCAAAACCCGCGTGCGCGATTACTTTTTCTACATTAGCGATCGCAATTTCCAGCTGCTCCCGCATACCGGCTCTGCTGGAAATACCGTCGGCGTCTACGGCGGCCTGTCCCGCGCAATAGAGCGTGCTTTCCACCTGTTTCACTTCCACGGCTTGCACATAACTTCGGGCATCCTGCCAAGTCCAAGGACTGCTTGCTATTTTTTCCATTGTTTTATTGTATTTGTTTCTTGCCAACAAAGTTGAGGAAAAGAGGAGCGCTAGACCTGTGACATACCGCACAAAATGGGGCTGCTGCAACTACGTGCTGCTATATAGTCGGCTCAGCGTTTCCCGCGTCACGCCGAGGTAGGCCGCCAGTTGTCCTTTGGGGAGCCGTTGTACTAGCTGTGGAAACTGCTTCACCAGCAGTTCATAGCGTTCCTTGGCTTGGTTGGTGAGCAGGGATAGTATGCGTTTTTGCGAAGCAATGTGGCCTGCAATGGATTTTTGGAAAAGAAAACGTTCGAATGTAGGCAGCTCCTTGCACAGTAGGAGGTAGTCCTCCAAAGGAAGCTGAAAAAGCAGGCAGTTTTCGAGGCAGTGTAGGGAAAGGGCAGTAGGCGTTTGCTCATAGAAGGCTTGGAAATCTGTTTCCCACCACTGCTCCATCGCGAAGGATAGGATATGCTCCTTGGCGACATCGTCATGATAAACAAGCTTGAGCAAACCCTTGGCAACGAAAAAAATATGTTTTACGCGTTCGCCTTCGCGAAAAAGGGCTTCACCTTTGCGGCATTGTCGCTGTTGAAAACGGACGAGCACCTGCTCCAGTTCCTGCTCGGATAGGTTTCCCGTTGTTGCCAAATGTTCGCGAAGTATCGTATTAGCCGCTGCTTTCATCGTTGGGCTTTATTGGCCTTTGGCTGCGAGTAGTGCCAAAGCGGCCTGTATATGGGCTAATCCAGCTTCAGAATAGGGCAGTTGCAAAGCGAATTGATGACCATGAGCATCCATTTTCAAGAGTGACTTTCGCAGGATCTCCACAATTTTATCTTCGTGTTTCGGAAAGAAGTCGGCATACTGAAATTCTAGAAAAACAAGGCATAGCGCGTTTTCCATGGTCTGCACATCGGCCTCTACTTTAATTTTCTTTTTCAGGATAATCTGTTGGGTAGCCATGAGGGTCGCTTCGTCATAGCCTAGCTCTTGTAATATGGTGCTGGCAACGTTGGCATGGTGCTGTGCAAGCTCTTTTCGCCAGAGCAAATAGCCGCTTCTGTCCATCGGGTAGTCTTTTCTAGGACTCTCCCAGCGGCCAATGTGCTGGCTTCGCGAGGCCAACAACAGTGGTTCGCTAGCCTGTGGGTCCAATTTTTGTACCCACTCGTGCAGCTTTAAGGCCAAGAAATATTCCTGTGGATAGTCTTGTCCCTGCCAACGAAAGCTATTCGGATCTTTTTTATTGTAGGTGTCAAATCGTTCAAATGCCTGCTGCAGTTTCTCGCTCATGATCTATTCTTTTCCCTAAATAAAGGTTTTTAAATGAAAAAGCCATGGAAAATCCGAAGGATTATCCATGGCTTTGCGTAGTTTTCTTGATGCCGCTAACAGCGTGCTGACTTCGATCTAGAAGTTACCTTGATCTACGTCCCACCACAGTCGGGTACCACCATTATCACTACCACCCAGTAGACTGATGGCTTTTTGCACCTCCGCATTGTTGGTGTTGTATTCGTTTTGGCTAAAAGGAATCCTTCTGATCTGTGTATCCGTATTGATCAAGCCGCCACTGTTGTTTTGTGCTACGGGGAATAGTTTCGGGTAGCCCGTTCTTCTGTACTCAGACCAAGCTTCCTGTCCTTCGGGAAACAACGCCAGCCATTTCTGCGTGATAATACGCTCTAGCTTCTGCTCTTGGTTGCTCGCTTCGTCCCATTGTACCGTGATGGTCGATGGTTGGGCGGCATTGTTTCGGCTATTGTGCGGATCCACGTAGGCGGCCGGCGTATTGCTATTGTTTTGCAGATATGCCGTGGCACCCGTGGTACCCCATTGCTCAAAGGAAGCTTCAACACCACTTTCGTAGAGGCTCTTGGCTGTTCCTCCCGGATTGGCCCAGCCGCGCAGTGCAGCTTCAGCACGTAGAAAATATACTTCTGCGGCTGTCATCAACAGCGGTGCCGTGGTCCGATTGAAGGAGGGGACGGCGCCATCCTTAAAGTTTATTGTCGAATATCGGGAATAAGTTTCTTTGACCAGTCCCACGGCACCAACGCGGATACCTTTGTATCCATCGATGCCCGTATCGGTCGCTCTATCGATGTATTTGCCGATACGCGGATCTTGGTAGCCCGATAGATAGGATTCCAAAGAAGCATTGATGTTGATATCGCTCCAATTGTTGGAGATAAACTCCAAGGGATTGAAGAAGCCGGCTTCTTCATCAATGCGTACCTTGGCGTTGTCCGCATTGCTTTCCAGCAGGTAGTTGCTCGAAAGGGCTTTTGCGCCTTGCTCTTGCGCCAAGCTAGGGTTCACCTTCACTACGCGCATGGCCAAGCGTAGACGTAAGGATTGCACTAATTTAAGCCATTTGGTGAAACGAACCGTGTTGTCATTACCGCTGTAGATCAGGTCTATTTCATCCAGATTTGGCGGCAGTTCTTCTTGGTTTGTGCCATTGACGTAGGCTTCCAGTAGCGTCTGTGCCTCGTCCAGCTCGGCGAAGAGTTGCTCATACACCGCTTCCTGCGCATCATAAGGGATGTTGGTGTCGGTGTTCTTACCAACGATGCTATAAGGGATAGGTCCGTAGATATCGGTAACGCGGCTCGTTGCCAGTACTTTTACCGCCAGCACCGATCCCCATAGGGCAGGGTAGGTTTCGCGCAGATTCGTTTGCTCCAAGCGATTGATCGGGCCCAATACGTCGAGGTAAAGCACTTTAAAGGGCTCGGTATTCCAAGCGTTCACCAAGGCATAGTTCATGTTGTTCTGGCCACTGTTGAATGGGTTTGCACTCATCAGGTATCCGCCATACACATCAGCCATTAAATTTTGCTGCAGCTGGTAGGAGTTGGCGCTACCGTCCGAAAAGTTTAAGATGGCACGCTGAGCATTGGTAAAGTATAGCTTCAGATTTTCGGCGTTGGGCAACAGGTCTTCCGGCGTGACGGAGATGTTATCTGTATTGAGATCCTCGAAATTCTTGGTACAGCTGCTCAATCCGGCGCTCAGCGCTAGGGCTAGTGCTACGGGGAACATGTATTTCGTGGGGCGGGTATATCGTTTGATCGTATTATTCATGGTAAACAACTTAAAAATTAACATTTAAAGAAAGACCATAGCTTCTGCTGGAAGGCATCATAAAGATATCCACACCGCTTAGTCCATTGCCTGTAGACATGGATGTCTCTGGATCGAATGGCGCTTCTTTGTACAAGAAAAACAGGTTGCGCCCCGTCGCGGCAACGCGTAGGCCCTTGACAAATTTGCTGTCCAGCTTGAAGTTGTAAGATAGCGCAATCTCCCGCATGCGGATGGCCGATCCATTGTACATATAGTTGCTCGTCACCGGGCCTATACCACCCACGGTGGTGTACCATGTTTGTGGTGTTACTGCAGTAACAGCTTCGCCGGATGGCGATACGCCATTCACAGTCACCATGCCGGCATCGCGTGCTGCACCAGTTCGTGCTGATACGCCATAGCCATCCATAACCGACTCGGTAATGGAGAGCACATCGTAGTCAAACTTACCATCGATCAAGAAATATAGGCCTAGGTTTTTATAGTTCAGCGTGTTGCTCCAGCCCATTTGCCAGCGTGGGTTTGAATTGCCCATCTTCACATAGTCGGAGCCCTTCAACGGCACGCCGTTTTCACTAAAGCGGATACGTCCTTGCTCGTCGCGCAGGAAGTCTATGCCATAAATATCCCCGAAAGAACCGCCAACTTCAAAGCGTGAAGCATAGTTGCTGCGGTTTTCGCCCGTTATCGAGAACTGCTGTATACGGTCATCTAGGGAGATGATGGTGTTTTTGTTCATCGAGTAGTTTAGGGCAGTGCTCCAGTTGAAATCCTCGCCACGTACAGCCTCATAGTTTAGCAAGAGCTCCAATCCTTCATTTTGGATATTTCCGGCGTTGATGGCGTAGGTACCAAACAAGCTGGCCTCGCTGGCCGCAATTTCAAAATACTGATTCCGCGTATTTGTCTTGTAGTACGTGAAGTCTACACCAATCCTATTGTTGAACATTTTTATTTCGGTACCTGCCTCGATAGAACGCGTAATCTCTGGTTTCAGCGTTGCAAGGGATGTCACCGTATTGATGTTCACATTTCCGAAGTTGCCCAAAGAGTTCAGCAAATTGGTTTTGTAAGCCGGCAGGTCGTTACCTACCTCGGCCCAAGATCCCCGAATTTTCATAAAGTTGATGAAGTCGGGGAGGTTCAACTTATCGTGGATGTTGGCGCTAAGCCCCACCGATGGGTAAAAGAAGGAAGGTGTTTCGGTGAATGCCAAGGAACTCGACCAATCGTTTCGTGCCGATAAATCGAGGAACAACCAACCATCATAGTCAAAGTTTGCACTTCCAAATACCGACTGTAGCTGTCTTCTGTTGTTGGATTCATTGGTCGTGATGGGGGTTGTGGTATTCTGCATGGCAAATACATTGGCAATACGTAGGCCAGAAGCACCCGTGTTAAAAGACATGCCTTCGGTATTCCAATCGGTAATACTGCTTCCTACAAGTCCGGTGAACTTAAGTTTGTCCGTAATTTGGCTATTGAAGTTGGCAAAAAAGTCGGCATACTTCTGTGTAAACGTAATGTTGGAGTAGTTGTAGGCACCATTCTGTTGTGCGATGACTGCTTGCGTCCCGGCATACATCTTTCTTTCGAATACATCGGTGGTGCGGTCCATGCTACCACGTGCTTGTAGGCTTAACCAGTTGTTTACCTTAAATTTGGCACTTCCGTTTAAAATCAGCCGAGACTTGTCGGAGGTCGAGGTATTTCTGTTCTGTATCCACCAAGGGTTTTGCTGGGTAGTTTCGCTATCGCCTAGGGAATGCCAGTTTTGCACGTATTTATTACTTGCCGCGTCGAATGTCTCAAAGGTGTTGTAATCGTTGAGGTTTAGACTGCGCGGAAAGAGATAGAGGCCAACAATAGGGTTAAAGTAGAATCCCGTTAGGGGCGAATTCTGCAGATCCTGCTGTATGTAGTTCGCAGCACCTTCTAGGGTCAATCGATCTTCGAAAAATTTTGCCGTTTGCTTCAGGTTGATGTTATGTCTGTTGAGCTTGTTTTCCGGTAGTAGGCCTTTGGCCGATGTATTGGCGTAAGATAGATAGGTCTGTTGATGTTCATTGCCGCGCGATAGGCTGATGGAATTGGTAAAGTTCGTTCCTGTTTGAAAGAAAGAGTTTACCTGATCCGAGCCGGGGTTGGCCATTTGCGCTCCCCAACTGTTGACGGAGGCACTGTTTTCACCGTCCATGCCTCGCCCATAATTGTTTTGGAATTTGGGTAATACCGCTGGCGTCTCGATTTGGGCACTGCTAGAAAAGTCTATACTTGTACGGCCATCTTTTCCAGATTTCGTCGTGATCAAGATCACGCCATTGGCCGCTTGGCTACCATATAGTGCTGCCGCAGACGCTCCTTTTAGTACCGACATGCTTTCGATATCATCTGGGTTGATCAGGGCGATAGGATCACCGGGGTCGCGTTCGCCACCAAAAATGCTACCGGGCTGCGCTCCAGAGGAATTGTTGTTGATGGGCACCCCATCAATAACGTAAAGCACTTGGTTGCTTCCCGAAGCCGACTTGTTCCCCCGTAATACGACTTTGGCCGATCCGCCAATACCAGAGGAGGAAGAGGAAATGTTAACGCCTGCCACCTTACCATTGATATTATTGATCAGGTTGGTTCCTTTTGCGCGCGTCAATTCCTCACCTTTCAATTGCTGGGTAGAGTAGGTCAACGATTTCTGCTCGCGGTTAATGCCTAGCGCCGTGACTACCACCTCGTCTAGCTTGGTGTCTTCCGCGACCAGGAAGATGGAAAGGGTATCGCGGTCGCCCAGCGGCACCTGCTGGGATTCGTAGCCCACAAAGCTAATCTGTAGGTTGCTGGTGCCCGGCGCTACCTGTAGGGTGAATGCGCCCTGATCATTGGTGGAGGTGCTTGCTGTTTGGCTAGCGCGAACGCTTGCGCCAACAATAGGCTGGAGGGAGCTGCCGTCTTTCACGACTCCCGTTAAGGTACGCTGTTGAGCAAAAACCTGCCCAATAAGCATAATGGTAAGTGCGACAACTGTTCCGAACAGGCGCGCACATCTTGCTAGTGGTTGTTCTCTCATAGAATAATAAAGCAATGCTTAATAGATATGTAGTATAGTGTGTTGTAAACTATTTTTGGTGCTTCTACGATTTAGCACGACGCGCAATGTATTAACATGATTTGTTAAAAAAATGTTAAAATTGACAACGGATACGATTCAGTGTTATAACATTCTATTTAATAGTTGTTTAGAAACATGTGTCCCAATAAACCAATTTTACGGTAGTTTTGTTTTGTAACATTTCATTTTTTTATCCTAGTGGATTTGCCAAGCCGAATGTTTACATTAGGGTTATGAAACACCTCATCCTCATCATGCTACTTTTAGTAAGCCTGTCAAGCAGCGCACAAAAGGCGGGAGAGCTTATCGAAATTTCCTGTCAGTTTGCCTTCACAGAAGGGCCCGCGGCAGATGCCGAAGGCAATATTTATTTCACGGATCAGCCCAACAATAGCATTTGGCGGTATAGTGCGGATGGTAGCCTGACCTTATTTATGCAACCTGCTGGGCGATCCAACGGACTGTATATGGACGAGGAAGGACATATTATAGCCTGTGCCGATGAGCATAATGAGTTGTGGCGTATTGATCCCGATACGAAGCAGGTGGATACGCTCCTTCAGCACTTTGGCGGGAAAATGTTGAATGGCCCTAATGATGTATGGATATCGCCTGCAGGGCGGATGTATTTTACCGATCCATTTTATGAGCGCGACTATTGGAACCGCCCCGGGCAGGCACTTCCACAAGCCCTATACTGCCTGCATAACGGCGAGCTCGTGCAGCTCGATGCAGACTTTGTTCGTCCCAACGGTATTGTCGGTAGTGCCGATGGCAAGTTGCTTTTTGTAGCCGATATCGGTGCCGACCGCACCTATGTATATGATATTGATGCGGATGGAAAGCTGCTGAATAAACGCTTATTCTGTTCCCGAGGATCAGATGGGATGACCTTGGATCGTGTGGGCAATCTATATCTAACCGGGAAAGGTGTTTTTGTTTACAATGCCCAGGGAAAAGAAATTCGACACATTCCTGTGCCGGCGGACTGGACGGCGAATGTTTGTTTTGGAGGTGCAAATGCTGCCTATCTCTTTATTACGGCCTCGGAAAAAATTTTTAAGATTTATCCAAATTGGTAGCGCTAAGAGCCGAACGTTCCCTATGCATATAAAGTGTGCACTTACTTTTTGTGCTAAGTTTTTTGCTATCTATTTGGAAATTCGCTGAATTCGGTGTACAATTGCATCGCTCCTTTCATGCAATTAAATGGTTTTAGCTTTTTATTTTGCTGGAGGAAATCGATGAGGGAATTACTTTGCAGCTATTGCAAAGCATGTCAAGCCTAGTGTTTAAACCGTATGAAAGCATAGGTATATGCTTGATCTCTTCGATATAATGGTATGTTAACGAAACAAACAGATGCTTTTTTTGCTAGCATGAGCAGTGTTTATGCGCCGAGCATGGCGTCAGGCACCTTGCTGTGAGGTTAGTAGGAGGCAATTATTATAGCTATAAAACGATGCAAACGACAACAACGACTAAGCAGAACTATCTGATTCCATTAATCACGATCACGGCATTATTTTTCATGTGGGGATTTATCACCTGTATGAACGATATCTTGATACCTTACCTAAAGCAACTTTTCTCCCTCACGTTCTTCGAATCCATGCTGGTGCAATTTTGCTTCTTTGGTGCATATTTCATCGGTTCATTGATTTACTTCCTTTTTTCCACGATGGTGGAAGATCCCATCAACAAGGTGGGGTATAAGAAGGGGATTCTGTTCGGTATTTTTCTGGCAGCGGCCGGCTGTGTGCTGTTCTATCCAGCAGCAAGCCTTTCGTCCTATCCGCTTTTCTTGGGTGCGTTATTTGTTTTGGGCCTCGGTTTTACGGTGCTTCAAATCACGGCCAATGCCTATGTTTCTTTACTGGGGCCTGAAGAATCGGCCTCCAGCCGTTTAAACATGACCCAAGCTTTTAACGCTTTCGGAACAACCATTGCGCCAGTGTTGGGTGGTCACTTAATATTCGAACTGTTTTCCTCGCCGGATGGCAGCTTTAGCGCGGTAGCCACACGCTTGCCTTATTTAATCTTTGGCGCGATCCTCTTGTTGGTGGCGTTGATGATCTCGCGTGTTAAATTGCCTTCTTTCCAAACGGACGACACCGAGCCGGTGAAAGGTTGGGGAGCGCTTAAGTTTAAGCATCTGTTGTATGGTGTAGGCACTATGTTTTGCTATGTAGGTGGCGAGGTTGCTGTAGGGAGCTTTATCATCAGCTTTTTGGAACTTCCCGAAGTAATGGGCTTCAACGAAGCGGTCAGCAAAAACTATTTGGCGCTTTATTGGGGAGGAGCCATGATCGGTCGTTTCCTAGGTGCGATCTCTTTGAATCAGGAATTGCCTAGTGGCAAGAAGATGCTGTATATGGCGCTTACTGCCTTAGCGGTGTTCTTGGTGATCTACGGTGTGGTGAGTTTGACCTTTTCGCAGATATCCTTCTTCCTCGGTTTTATAGCGCTTAACTTTATCGCTTTTATGATCGGTAAATCGGCTCCAGCGCGTACCTTGGTGGTGTTTGCCACCATCAATGTTGCCTTGTTGGCATCCACGATATTGAACACCGGTGTGTGGGCAATGTACAGCGTGTTGGGCGTAGGTATCTTTAACTCTATTATGTTTTCAAACATCTACACCTTGTCTATCGCTGGTCTTGGTAAATATACCAGTCAAGGTTCTTCCTTGGTGGTGATGGCGATTTTGGGTGGGGCTATTGTTCCGATTGTTCAAGGCTACTTGGCCGATAATATTGGTGTGCAGGATTCGTTTTTAGTGCCTGCTCTGTGCTACGTGGTCATCCTGATATTTGGGGTCTATTGCTTGCGAACGCTCAGTCAGGTAAAGATGGATGCATCGGCCAAATCAGGTCACTAAAAAAGAAAATAACAAAAAAAGATAGCCGCAAAGCTATCTTTTTTTGTTAATCCACAGCTCAAAAGAAAAAGTCTCTATATGCAGGAATTTACCACTTATTTGCGCAGTTTCAATATTTTTACGGCACAGCAGCTGCAGGATATTACGTCACTTTGTGAACGCAGGCATTTAGTCAAAGGGGAATTTCTAGTACAGGAAACGCAACGCTGCACAGCCGTGGCATTTATCGAAAAAGGTATCTTTCGCTCTTTTTATACCCAAGCCGACGGTACCGACATGACCTATTGTTTCCGTTTTCCGAATGACTTTGCGGCAGCTTATTCCTCTTTTATTACTGGCGGACCTAGTATTGAATCTATTCAGGCCATTACAGCGGCAGAGGTACTGCTGATTAAGAAACGGGATATCAACCAATCGTTAGCGACAAATTTGGAAGGGGCTAGTTTCTTGCGCAGCATCGCCGAGCAGCAGTTTTTGGAATTGGAGCATCGCGTTTTCGGCCTGCAGCGGCTGTCGGCAAAGGAACGTTATCAAGAATTGCTGGATAAGCATCCCAACTATATCCAACATATTCCGCTGCAGTATATTGCATCGTATCTGGGGATCAGTGCGCGGCATCTTAGCCGGGTTCGGCGTGAAATTTCTTTTTAGACATTTGTCCGTTTTCTGCTGCCTGCTAGCCCATAGCTTTGTAGGTATGAACGTCGCAAAAAAAATAACCATCATCAATGGACATCCACGAGTATCGTCCTTTAATACCGCCTTGGCTGAGGCCTACAGTAGAGGGGCAATCGCAGGTGGAGCGCAGGTGCGCATGATAACGATTGCTAACCTTGACTTTAGCCCCAACTTGGCCAACGGCTATCATAAACGCATGGATTTGGAGCCTGATCTACTCGCTGCTTGGGAGCATATCCGCTGGGCAGATCATCTCGTGTGGGTGCATCCGGTTTGGTGGGGTGGACTGCCAGCGCTCATGAAAGGATTTATCGACCGATTATTTTTGCCGGGGCTGGCCTATGCCTATCGGAAGGATTCCATTTTCTGGGATAAATTGCTGAAAGGGCGAACAGCCAGAATTATAACCAGCCTAGATCAACCAAGCTTTATCTATCGCATGCTTTTTGGTCGTCCCAGCGTCAATCAATTGAAAAAAGCTACGCTGGAATTTTGTGGGGTGAAGCCGGTAAAGGTAACCTATGTCGGGATCATACGAAGCTCTACAGAAAAGCAGCGGGAAAATTGGCTGGCCAAGGTAGAAAACTTGGGTAAGAGACGACGCTAAGTTCTTGTTTATAAGCCCTTAGCTCATGGTGAATAATGGTTTTAGCAAGGGCTAATTTGGTTTTTTTTGTTGTTTTTTTAGGGTCGAAGGACTATCTTTAAACATACAACAAATGTATAGACCGTCTATGAACCTCCTGTTTCCCCTTTGCCTACGCCAGTGTATCCGACTATCGCGTGCATCCGCCATGGCCTCTTTGTGTATTGCCCTTGGCCTCGTTACGGCCTGCTCGAGCCGGCAAGAGCTTGTGTTCTCGAAGGAACGCGATCGCTTGCAAGGCCTGTCCCATGAACTGCTAGCTACGCAAGTAGACGAATTTAACAGCTACGAGGGACGTCCCAAATCGGATGGACCCTACAATGCCCATAACAACAAAGCCTTTCTGATCAGTAATATACCTTTGTTTCTCAGTTCGGATGATGCCACCAACAAGGTATACAACTACCGCTGGTGGATGGTGAGCAAACATCTCAAAGAATATGCAGATCCTGAAGATCAGCAAAAATATTGGGTGGTGACTGAGTTTTTCGGTCCAAGGCCCTGGGCCTCGTTAAGTGGCGCTATAACCTGCCCTGCAGGACATCAATTCTATGACGTGCGCTGGCTGCGGGATGACAAATACCTGAAGTCTTATGCCGATTATTTTATTCGTGGCTCCGCCTCGCACCTGAACCAGCGGGAGAACGGCAATTTCCTGACCTATTTAAGTCGACCTGAAAGCCACCATTTCTCCAGCTGGATGCTGGATGGGGTGGATGCCTATTTGCGTATACACCCCGATTCGGCTTGGCTGCATGGCATCCTCCCGGATATGGAGCGACACCAAGCGGTGTGGGATAGCTTGTTTACCGTGCAAAGAAGCGGCGCCAAAACGGATGGCTTGTACAAGATTTTGGACCTGTATGACGGGATGGAATTCAGCTTGTCGGCCGTGCTGGGGCTGATCGCTAGCGAAGGGGCATACGATCTGTACACAGCCGACAATTGGCGAGATTATTACCTCGGCTGGGGAACGACGGATAATGCCGCGAAGTCGGCACAGGCGGCCCAGTATCCGCGGGCCTATCGGAAGGGCTATCCAGATCTTTATTTAGTGCGTCCTTCGGTAAATGGTTATGCCTATGGCAACCTGCGTGCCTTGAGCGAGCTATACCGCATGGATGAACGGGACTATGCGCAAAGCGGCGCAAGTAAAAAGTCTGCGCTCTACCAACAGCGGGCAACGCGCCTGCAGAACAAGGTGATGGATGTGCTGTGGAACGATGAAGACCATTTTTTCAACAGCTACACGGCCGGCGACAATGCATTTGGCGCGCACGACTTTGAAGCCCGTGTGCGGGAGTCGGTAGGCTACACGCCGTGGTATTTCAATATGATCCCAGCCGATAAAGCGACCGACTATGCTGATGCTTGGTCACTGTTTGCTTCTGATAAGGGTTTTAACAACAAGCAGGGCATGACAACGGCCGAGCGGCAACATCCCTATTACAATGAGCAGACCTATGCGTGGAACGGTCGTGGCTGGCCTTTCCAAAATTCGGTGGTATACAAGGCTTACGCCAACTATCTACGCCATTATAAACAAGACATAAGCGATGCGGATCGCCGCATTCTCTATGATCATATCCGCAAACTGACGGCCTTACATAATCCGGCGCAGCCCAATATTGGTGAATGGTACATCCCCAGTGATGGGAAGACCTTTGGCGGCGAGCAGGATTATTTTCATTCTACTTTTCCAGATATCATTATCGAAGACCTACTGGGGTTCAAGGCACAGCACGACGACAAATTTGAGGTACAGCCCTTACTGCCCGAAGCGGAGTGGGATTTTTTCTACTTAGGTAGGCTACGTTATCATGAACATGATGTGGACATTGTTTGGAAAAAGGATTGGGATGCAGATAAACCCGGAGACCAAAACATGCTTTGCGTTTGGGTGGATGGCAAGCTCGCTGCGCGTAGCGAGCGGTTAAACACCAAGCTTACGGTATCGTTAAGCAAATAACAAAAAAGGATAGGGACGCGTCCCTATCCTTTATATTTACAAGTCTTTTTTAGCTTCTTCTAGCGATCTGCGTTGGCCGTCCAAGTTCGGCCATCTCTGTTGTAGAGAATACGTAGCGTGGATGCCGTTACCGTAATGGAGCCTATAGCGTCGTCACTAAATACAATGCTGGTGTTGTCATTTTTCTCCATTTTGATGTCACTTAGTGTGGGGATGCTGTTCGAAAAGTTGAAGCTATAGTTATCTCCAACCTTTACTACACGTACAGACCCTTCGGTAGAGGTCACATCGGCTTCTCCATCATTGGAGCTGCTGAAGGCCACGGAACCGTTATAGGTACCCACAAATAAATCGTTGTCTGCAGGATCATCATCTTTGCTACATGCACTGAAGATGAATACTGACACCATTAATAAACCCAAGATTTTGATTGCTGCTTTCATAAATATTATATTAAATTTTTGTTGCATTACATTTACATGACGTAGAAAAGGAAAGTTCGTTTTAAAAAAATGCAATTTTTTGCATTTCACTGTCGGCTCGTCTAAGCGCGCGTAGAGCCGATTTTACGAGGTATTGCGGCTCTCGAAAGCACTTTTTTTAAAAATTAATGATAATTTAATCTTTTGGATAATTGAGTTTTCTTTATAAGTACTTAACTTAGATGTTATTAAACTAAATGACTATGGGTTCCGTAAATAACGCTGCGCGTAAGCAGGAAATACATTTGCCGACCTCATCGCCATCAACATACCATGGCGCTGATATTGAGGCCTTGCGTAAGCGATCATCCGAATTGTTGAATAAGTTCCGGACGGTCTGGAATGAATCAGAATACCAGGAGTGGTGTGCCATACAGCGATTGCTGCATAAAATATTTTAGTGCAAGCTAAATATTTTATGAAGATGTATGGCTTTGCATACCGATGTCCTGTTTTTTTCGTTATGCATATAGATGCTTAGGTTATGGGCATTGCTTTCTGACTAGTATGTATGAATAAGACCTAGGAATTATGATTCGATTAAGCATATTTTGCGCTTTAATAGGTGTTTTTGGCTGTGCCGAAGAAGGATATAGGCAGGCTGACGAAAGTTGGGTTGATGAACTGGCTATGCAGCCCGATTTAGCACATACCTTTCTCAGCCAAATGCAGGATGAGGAACAGACATTGCATGGCAAGGAAGTTAAATTGCGAGGAAAGTTGGTATACGAATATGACGATGCTGCCATTTATCCCTTTGGCGATTGCGCGGACTTCAAGCCTATATGGATACATGTGAATCAAGACGAGGGGGATTTACATTCCTTTTTGTTGAAGAACGATGATGCTTTGGTTACGGTGATCGGCATGGTAGATACCATCGAATATTTTGATAGACGGCAGTATGGCGGAGCCATCAAAGATATTGTGCGCGTCGACGTGAGTCATGTCTTGGCCAAGCAATAGCTGTAGATCTGGGAAAGCCCCCATTGAAAAACGAGGGCTTTTATTTTTTCAAACCTTATTTTAATTCAATTTTTATCGGGCTGCCATTTGAAATGCCGCTGATCGCACCACTGTTATACTGTAACGTGTATATTCCGGGTTTTTCGAAGCGGTACCCTTTTGCTAGACTAAAGCGAACGCTGTCCTGCGCGCCAGGTGCTACGGTATGGTAGGTATCCGCCGGTGGAGGCATGATGCGTTTGGTCATCGCACCTATATAGGATACTTCGGCGCCGCTCGCGTCGGTGATGGTCAGAAAATTGCTTATAAAGCCCTCAAAGGGCGTGTGGTACTGGGTAAAGCGCAGTGTGTCGTCCGTTGGATTTTGAACCGTAAAGAGTACGGAAATACTGTCTTTAAGCTCATATAGGGGCTTCGCCTGTAGCGAAGCGACAAGTGTTGTATCACTGCTATGGGCTACGCTATCTGCTGAAGCGGCCTCCGTTTCATTTGTTTTACCTGTCTGCTGGCAGCTGGCGCTCAACACGAGTCCTGCAGCCAAAGCTGTCATGGCATATATAGATATGTTCATAGAATAGAATTTGTTGTTGTGTAGCAAACGTCCTCGGGAGGCTTTTGGCTACAGCTGTTCAAAAAAAATGCTGTGCAGGCAATGTCTAGTTATTTGGATCCCGTCAGCCGTGTGAAACTTTTGCCATTCCAAAGAAATTTTTCCTGCTTTTTCCTAATGTCGTAGGTGATTTCTGCTAAGTCATCGACCTCTTCTGGGGCTTCGCCCTCTTCAATAATCTTGTAGATCACATTGGCTTCTTTCTTGTGTTCTGTGGGAAAGAGAATAGACTCTTCGTAGTAGTAGATACCGGCATCGCTAACGGAGTAGCGCATGGGCAGATCTATAAACATGGATCCATTCCAGCCAGCATAGTAATAATTGGAGGGAATGCCGCAAGCCTCGCCCAAGAAGGCTACGCGGAAGATCTGTTGCAGCTCGCTTAGGCCCATACTGGGTAATAATTTGCTGTCGGTAAAGCTCTGTTCGGAATAGTCGACCTGAAAGGTGTGCTTGCCGCGCATGTTCCGCTGTTGGTCAAACAATTTTATGGAACAAAGGTATCGATCGGGGTTATCTTCATCATAGGGGATAAAGCGGTCGTAACCGTAGATAAAAAGCTGCCCTGCGGCATCCTTTTGTTTTCCGAGTGCCAGTAAGCCTATCCAGATAAATGCTTTTTTTACGGTATTGTCCTTTTTGTAGGCAATCTGCTGCCATGGTGCATGGAAACCTTTGATTTTATTTCTTCCATAAGTCGGACTAACAATTTGAACCATGGTTCCCGCTGTCAGCGAATCCAATACACGTCCTTGCAAATTGGGCTGATCCCGTAGGTAGGCCACATCGGCATAGACGTAAGCCGTGTCGTTGGGGGATAGGTTCCATATCGTAAACTCATCGGAAACGGCATAGGCCGCGGGCTCATCTTGGCCGTAGCCGCAGAAAGGGATCAAAAGCAGCAGCGTATAGATCAATCGTTGTACCATTATGTTATCTTGTTTTTTGTTAAACAACCCTACAAAGGTAATGTTTCGTTGTCGAAGCGGATTCCCTGAAAACGGGGATATTTATGTCCTGGAAGATGGTTTTGGTTCGTGCTAGGCATAAAAAAAAGGTTTTCAAACGGGGAGAATGAAAACCTTTAGCTAACCAATTATAAACCTAAATTATGATGATACAAATATAGTGTATTTTATACACTAAGTGCAAATTTATTTTATTTTTTTTTGTATCTTCATTAATTAAGCAAAATACGGAGAGCAGGTATGTTTACTATTCAGGATATTAAAGCGGCACATAGCCGCGTAAAGTCGGGAGTTGATTTTCCGCGCTACATACAGGATTTACGTCAATTGGGGGTGCATGCCTACGAAACTTTTGTGCCTGATGGGCATGCCCTGTATACGGGAGAAGCCGACTATAAGTTGGCCAGCGAAGCCATCTATGGGCCTTTGGAGGTTCTTGCAGTTTATAAACCGGCCGAGTTTGCTGCGGCACTCAAGCTTCACCAGCAAGGAGGAACCGATTATCTGCAGTTTTGCCAAGACTGCGCTATAAACGGCGTGTATAGCTGGATCACTGATCTGGAGGCGTTAACCTGTACGTATTATGATGCCGACAAGAAGGAGATCTTGGTCGAGCGTATACCGAGTTAATTCCAAAGGGTATGTGAGCTAGCTGGTCGAAAAAAAGCGTTTTCATTTGCTTCGAGCAAGCTTCCTGCATAGGATGCTTAGGGAGTTTTAGCTTGGTATATTTTGAAAATTTGCATACTATTGTGTAGGGCTATGTGAGATAAAGCCCTTCATAAAGCGTTCTCTTTGGCGATTGTGGTCAACCTTTACGTTGTTGTATTTTTGCTTTTGTATGGCTTATACGGCGGCATCCTTGAAGAGAAGCTTAAGAGATCATGTGTTTTTACATTAAACAAACTATATGAAAATCAAATTTTTAGTAGCGTCCCTTTTGTTCGCGGGTATGAGCATGGTGGGGGGAGCGAGTTATGCGCAACAAGCAAAGGCGAAGAAGGATATCGGGCTGCAGCTCTATTCGGTACGCGACATGATGGGTAGTCATGTTGATCCGAATGGGTATAATGCTGACTATGCGTCGGTGTTGGAAAAGCTGGCCAAGATGGGGTATACCTCGATCGAGGCGGCAGGCTATCGGGATGGTAAGTTTTATAACACCAGCCCTGAGGTGTTCAAAAAGAATGTCGAGAAAGCTGGCATGAAGGTATTGTCTTCCCATGCCACCAAAACGCTATCCAAAGAAGAGTTGGCATCAGGCGATTTTTCGGAGTCGTTGGCTTGGTGGGAAACCACTATCCTGGCGCATAAAGCAGCGGGCATGAAATATATTGTTACGCCTTGGTTGGATGTGCCTAAGAGTCTTGCTGATCTAGCTACCGAATGCCGTTATTTGGATGAGGTGGGCAAGCTATGTCGTAAGCATGGCATTAAATATGGATACCATAACCATGCGCACGAGTTTCTAAAAGTGGAAGATAAAGCCGTGATGTTGGATTATATGATCGAGCATACCAACCCGGAAAATGTCTTTTTTGAAATGGATGTATACTGGACGGTGATCGGGAAAGCAAGCCCAGTGGATTATTTCAACAAATATCCTGGACGTTTTACGGCCTTGCACATCAAAGATCACCGTGAGATTGGTCAAAGTGGTATGGTGGGTTTTGATGCCATCTTCAAAAACACGGACGTGGCTGGCGTGAAACATATCTTTGTCGAGGTAGAAGAGGTTTCTGGCGATTTGGAAACTGCGCTGAAGCAAAGTATCGATTACCTATTGGCTGCGCCTTTCGTGAAGGCTTCTTACGCAAAATAGCTTTTTGATGCCATCCGACGGATCTTCGTTCGGATGATGCAGATAAATGTAAAAGAAGGGTACGCTGGACTTATGGCTAGCGTACCCTTCTTTTTTTTGCAGCTACGCTAGGCTATCTCCACCATTTCGGCCACTGCGTTTTTATGCTATCCAAGTCGACACCTTCGCCGATCTTGGGCGTTACAATAGGGCTGGACGCCGCTTCGGCCAGGCTGCTTACCTGCTCCAACGGTTCATACCAAGGGTGTTGCGCCAATTTGAATTTGGAGTGGTGCACCGGCATAAAGGCCTTTGCCTGCAGATCTTCAACTTCTTGTATAATTTCTGGCGGCAGGGAATGTATGTAGGGCCATCGCTCATTGTACTGCCCACATTCCAAGATGGCCAAATCGAATGGTCCATACTGCTGGCCAATGTCTTTGAAATGCGGCCCATAGCCGCTATCGCCACCTAGAAATAGCTTTTTGCTGGGTGTCTGCAATACGAAGGAAGTCCAAAGAGAGATGTTTCTGCTTAGAAATCGCCCCGAAAAATGGCGCGCTGGCGTTAGGGTGATCTGAAAATTGTCCGATAGATCGACCGATTCATGCCAGTTTTTTTCCACGATTTTTTCTTCGGGCCAGCCCCAGAATATAAAGTGCTGTGCTACGCCCAGCCCACAGATCACCAATTTTACCTTATCTTTCAGCAGGCGTATGGTGCCATAGTCCAAATGGTCCCAATGGTCATGACTGATCAGCAGCACATCGATATCGGGCATGTCGCTAGCCTGGTAGTCGTTGCTTCCGGCGAAAGCCTTCACCGAACCGAAAACCGGCGATGCATTACCGCTAAAAACGGGGTCTATTAAAAAGCGCTTGCCATCAAGCTGTATAAAGTAAGAGCTGTGTCCGAACCAAACGAGTATGTCTTTGCCTGACTCCAGCTGCCGAAGGTCGGTTTTAATGCTGGGAATGGGGGATGTGGGCGTGGTATCTGCATGTTTGCCGAAAAATTCCCACAACAGCTTGGCCATACTTTCGCCCTCCAAGAGGGCTGGTGTGGGAATCAGGTTTTGGAATTGTCCGTCTTTATAGTTGTGGAGCGTCTTGAAATAGGCTTTCCGTTTTTGATCGGGAAACTGCCCAAACATTTTATTTAACTTCATGCTGTGCGATCTGTCTTTTTTCTGTAGTGGACGAAGGAGCGCCCTTTTTACTTTATGCTATCCCTTATTTTCTTTGTTTTTGCGCTGTAAAAAGCAAAACCTAGGTCGCCAAGCGTCGTCTAGGTTTTGCTCTTTTTTCGTTCGTAGGATAAAGAGGGGAAGGTAGGCCCTTGTTTACTTGGTGGTTTCGGCGCCGAGGTCTTTGCCCAGCTGCTCGTAGGCAATATCGTTGGGCTCCCAAAGCTCTATTTTGTTGCCCTCCAGGTCCATGATGTGGACAAACTTGCCATAGTCGTAGGATTCAATCTCGTCTACGATGGTGACGCCTTGGGATTTTAGTTCTTCCACCAAGGCTTCCAAATTTTCCACACGGTAGTTGATCATGAATGCTTGGTCGGGGTTGCCGAAGTATTTGGTATCGTTGGCAAAGGGGCTCCACTGTGTGTAGCCGTGTTTGCTGGCATCGGTGGCCTGCCGCCATTCAAAGACGCTTCCATACGGGTTTGTTTGTAGCCCCAAGTGGGTACGGTACAAATCTCTCATTTTTTCCGGATCTTGACTTTTAAAGAAGATGCCGCCTATTCCTGTTACTTTTTTCATCGCTTGATTTATCGTTAGCTGTGCTGTGTTTTGATGTTCCTGTCGCGCATGGTGCACAGCACCTTTATAAAGGTACGTTATTTCAGCTGCACTTGCTCGGCTCAATCCCTGCCGGCTGGGCTGGTTCTGCCATGGGCGCTACTGGGGCTTCTTGTCCAGCAACTGATAGGCATCGTCGATAAACTTGTAAAAAGCAGATCCCGGATCTCCTTTGGGTTTGTTGTCAAATTGATGCCCCAACCGAACGATGATCAGCTCGTCGCTGGGGATTACAATAACGAATTGCCCGAGGTGCCCATCCATATAGAAATAGGGCTTGCCCTTGAAATTTCCAAGCCACCAGCTGTAGCCATAGTTTTCTCCGTTCGCAAACCTTGGGGTCAAGGATGCTGATACGTAATCTTCGGATAGCAGTTGCTTGTCGTTCCATCGGCCATGCTGCAGGTACAGTTTACCGAAGCGTGCAAAGTCCAGCGCATTGCTTGCAAGGCAGCAGTAGGCTTTTTCAATACCCTGCTCTTTGCTATCTACCTGCCACAATGCCTCCTGTTCGGCTCCCATGGGTTTCCAGAAGTATTCTGAGAGCAGCTCGCTTAGTGACGAGCGTGTTGCGCGCTCTATCGCTATGCCCAATAGTTGGGTGTCGCCACTTTGGTAGCTGAACCGCTGCCCAGGTTTGCTGCTTATGGGAAGCTTGGGCAGCATGGCTTCAATGCTTTTATCAAAATAAAGCTGGGTAACCACCGAAAACGGACTGTAGTAGTCCTCTTCCCACTTCATTCCTGAGCTCATGCTCACCAGATCCCGAAAGGTGACTTCAGCGGCGTGCTTTCCGGCTATTTCGGGCACGAAATCCACGATCTTTTGGTCGAGGCCTTTGATCTTACCATCCTCAATCACCTTGCCCAAGATGGCGGAGACCACGCTTTTGGCCATGGAAAAGGAGTTGGACTTGGAATCGCGGTCATATTCATCAAAATACTGTTCCAGCACTATGCTATCCCGATGTATAATGACGTAAGCAACGGACTTTTCGGCTTCATGGAATTGTGCCATGCTATCTGGAAGCTGTATCTTTTGCGCATGCTCGGCCCAAGGCTGTGGGGTAGCGGTCTGCACGCTGTGGTTGTCGAAATAGGGATAGTCTGCTAGGTAGGCGGTAGTGTGCCCATGAAAGTAGGTTACCCACACGGCTTTCAAAATATAGTCCACCTTGAATATATAGGCTGAGGCAATTAGCAAAAGTATAAGGCCTGCTATCCAGGCCAAAATTTTAGGGAATAGTTTCATTATGCTATCGTTAGGTATACATCTATCTGTTCAACAATGCTATGGCGCGCTTGTTTGCTTGTTCTTCTTTCTTGGGAGCTTGTATGCATGTATATAAGCTAAGTTTGTTTTGCGTAAAAATCAGTGCAGCAGCGCGTTATCTGCTTAGCTAATTTAGAAAAAAAATGCTTAGTATTTCGCTCGTATTTGTTTTATCTAGCCGGTCTGTTTTTGGAGGATATCCCCTGGTTTTCTAAGCCATTGTAGAGCGTGGATACAGCTATGCATCGTGCTATTTTTATGTCTTTTTGTTGTAGAAGCCATGCTGATTATGCATTGCCCGTCATCGACGATCACTGCAGCATAGTTTATTGGCCATCCTTAGTTTTTATTTGCGCGGCAATCCATCTGCAATGTTTCAGGTATCAAAGTAATTCCAGCTGGTAGGCCCAGCAAAGTATAAGATAGCTAATCTGGACCGATGAACGGGTAGTGCAATCCTTTTGTGGTAGCATCCAATCCTTCTTACTTGTGCGGAGGTTCCTATTGCAAGCAATTTGGTTTGCTGCGTCTATAGTAGAAGTCATCGTACAGTAACGACACAGCGTCTTTACTTTATGGAGCTTTGTATATAGAGAAAGAAGGGGTGTGGGATGAAAAGGATGCTCGAATGTTACGTAGCATTCGTTTTTAAAGCATGTATATTTTCGTTAAACGAATGGTGCTGGATGAATAGCATGATATTCGACGCTTTTAAAATTATTCGTATGCATTTCTGTTTGCTATGGGCAGTTTGTCGCGCAAGAAGTTTGATTATCTGCGTACTCACTTTGGCATAAATCAACTAAACTAAAACAATCAGTCTTTGTCAGACAGATCTTCGCACCTGTAAGATAGATTTGAATTACTGTTTGCCGATCTGTCGGTGCTCCAGGATGCTTCTCAACACATGTCGGATAGGTGAATGCTACGTAGCATTCGTTTGAAGAAATCGAATATTTCGTTAAAAGACTCGTAATATACTAGTATGATGATGTTTTACAGATTTTAAAACGGATCATCTGCATTTTTGTTCGTCACAGACAGTGTTTAGAATACGACTTTTGACTTTCCGTATAGGTAGCTTGGCATAAATCACTTATAGTGCAACAATCAGTTTTCGTCAGACAGATCTCCGTGCATGTTAGATGGATTTGAATTACTGTTCGCTAATCCGTCAGCACCGTGTGATGCTTCACAAAATATGTCGGATAAGCGAATGCTACGTAGCATTTATAGCGCGATTCGCTGGTAAAACCCAGCTAGGGACATAAAAAAAGCAGAAATATTGGGGGATATCCGATTTCTGAAATATGTTAAAAGCCAGTTTTTTTGAGTTTTTTGAATCGATCTAAGACTCGATGGATTAATGTCCGACTTTAAGTTGATAGTCTTTGATCAAAAACTCGGCAGGAATTTTAAGTTTTTCCGAAAATTCGCGTATCATCTTCAGTGATAAGGGCTGTTTATAGTTGAGCACCTTACTGATCGTACTTTTGTTACCTAGTTCATTTTGATTGTAGCCGAACTCTTCCAACCTGATCTTAATCATTTCTATTGGATCGATATCAGAAATTGGAAAAGTTTTAGTCTCATACTCGGAAATAAGGTTGACAAGTAACATCTTTTCCTTATGCTCGTCTGTCCCTCTTTCTACATTTTTCAATTCCTCGAAGCGTTGTAATGCTTTTTTATAATCCGCCTCATTGTATAATAAATACCACATATCTATATTGTTTTAGCGTCTATTTTATCGTATTCGGCATGGATGCCGACAAATCGAATATCGACGTACTGGTCTAAAAACTCTGCTTCTATAATCAATCTATACTTGTTTCCAACTATTTTAAATCTTGCTCTATTTGCAGTAACAATTTTGGCAGTCGGAAATTCCTGCATGATGTCCTGAGATTTCGCCCATTTAGCTTTT
The DNA here is from genome assembly GCF_033955345.1 of Sphingobacterium bambusae. Classification (NCBI taxonomy): domain Bacteria; kingdom Pseudomonadati; phylum Bacteroidota; class Sphingobacteriia; order Sphingobacteriales; family Sphingobacteriaceae; genus Sphingobacterium; species Sphingobacterium bambusae. The sequence continues at coordinate 1,220,807 of NZ_CP138332.1, read as the reverse complement.
CGCACCAATGTCACCTAAGCATCAAGACTCTTCTTTGCATCTGCATGCTTCTTTTTAAATGCGTCTAGAAGATGTAACTTTAGTATTAGCATGTCGGTTCAAAATTAAATAAAAGTTTCTGATTTAGAAACTTTATGTTTTAAATTACCAACGAGCTTCGCTATGTTCGAACCCATCCCAACCCTTCTGTTCGAACCTAGCCACGGCAAAAAAAAAGCGACCCTTTTGGAGTTGTTTTTATGTTTGAAAAGATATAGTTATCTTTGTGTATTAAGCCTTTTGATACACGGATCATGAAAGTAATATTAGATATTAAGGATAGTAAGGCCGCTTTCGTAATGGAGCTGTTGAGTAGCTTTTCTTTTGTTAAGGCAAGGCCACTTTCCGATGAAAATGCTGTTTTAGTTGACGAGATTAAAGAAGCGGTTGAAGACCTTAAATTGGTACGTCAGGGTAAACTTAAAGCCCGCCCTGCAAGGGATTTGATCAATGAGCTTTAATGTCTATACCTTACGCTCATTTGACAAGCAGCTTAAAAGGCTAGTTAAAAAGTATCCCTCGCTAAAAAGGGATTATATTGACCTTATTGATTCTTTGGAAAACAACCCCGAGCAGGGTACAGCTTTAGGAAACAGGTGTTATAAAATCAGGTTATCCATTGCCTCAAAAGGAAAGGGCAAATCCGGCGGAGCTAGAGTTATTGCAAATTTGGTTATTGACGATGATGCTGTTTATCTGCTAACCATTTACGACAAATCTGAAAAGTCTAATTTAACAGATGCGGAACTTACCGAGCTGTTAAAACAGGTTCCCGAATAAAAAGGGGGATAAAAAAAGCAACCCTTTTGGAGTTGCTTTTTTTGTGATCCCGCTGGGATTCGAACCCAGGACCCATACATTAAAAGTGTATTGCTCTACCAGCTGAGCTACGGAATCTTTTAAACTTGTCGCTTACGCTGTTTGTTTAAAGTGATGCAAAGGTAAGAAAAACCTTTGTGATGTCAAATAAAATGTAGTTTATTTTTGCATTGCTGATTTTAAAACTTGATAATCAACGTGAAAAATATCTGTAAAGGATCGCAATGCCTACTTATTAGCTGTACAAAGCGGTTCGTATACGTATCAGCTGATCCTCCAGCTGAGCGACATCCGGGCTGTTCTGTAGGTAGGCGCTATGCAGTAAAAAATCTATTTCATGCAGGATGTCTTCGGCTCGTTGAACTAATTCGGCATAGGCATATTTTCCCGACTTTACATCGAGCAGGTAGCTTCTGTTTGGCCGTCTGACCTGTAGTTTTCCCGTCAGCAGTATCTCTTTGGATACCTCTAAGAGTCGCATGGTATGCATCATGTTTTTTGCATCGTAGCCTTGGCCATGTGCCAAGGTACTCGAAAATCTAGTCTCATTACGTTTGTTTACCCATTCCACATATTCCCGATAAGACTTGCAATACATTGAGTACGCTTCGTGGTTGACAAACAGATATGCTTTCAGATCCTCTCCTTTAGGGATTGACGAGCAGGAAACTTCCTGACTTCCCGGTTTCGCCAGTATTCCTTTGTAGATACTGCTTTTGCTGTGGCTGTAAAAAAGTGCATACATACCTTTTGTGTGGTTGATCTTTGCTAATCCACATTGCGATTGATCGATTTTCCTGGCCCGCAACCATTCGTTGCAGGGGATGGTACTGTTCCCATCAAGGATGTAGCAAAAATCTAACAGGTCTTTTCGCTCCAGCGCCATCGGATTGTTGATCTTTTTATTCAAGCCTTTTGCTTTTCGGATCTGCACCATCGCATACTGCGAAAAGCTGTTTACTGTTTCCTTGGAGAGCAGCTGATCGATCTGGAAAGCGGCCATCAGTGGGTGCTTGATTAAGATGCAGTTTTCTGGGCTTGCCAACAGCTCCAACATATTGGGGTTGCTTCTTGACAGCAGCTCTACATAGCGTCCCAATTCATAGTACACCTCGTCGTTGCTTTCATTGCTTACCTGCTCCATATACCCAATGCCGAAAAATTGTGCTTTGGGCAGGTAGTATACGCCCTTGATATCTGTGTCCGAGGCGGCAGCATCCAGCCCGTAGGCCTTGCTTCCCACTACCGCCTCGAACAGGACAAGGTTTTGCTCTTTCAATTCGTTGATCGTCATATGTCGTTTCACCTTATGGTTTTTAAAAAATAATCATCCAAAAGCGCTGTATCTCCGTATGTTAGCGGAGCGTCCTTCGCCCGCTCGCTAAGCGCCATGTATTCCTTTGCAATATAGGATTTTAGCGATTCAGGCAAGGCCAAGGAATCGTTCTCGTCAGCATTTGCCTTTAGCGCTATCAGCGTCAGAACCTCATCCTTCAGGTGCGGCGGGAGCAACGCCAATAGCGGCATCAGCTCCATGGGTGCATAGTGCCCCAGTTCCAAGCTCCATTGTGCAGAAAGTAGGCTGCGCAACATGTAGAAGAACGATTTGAGATTAACCGTCTCTGCATCCAACTGCGGCAACTTGCCTTTAACCAGTCCTAAATAGTGATGCGCGTGCTTTCGCGGATAATAGAAGTTCGTCAGCAAGGCTCGAAAACGCTCCGGAAATGTTTCGTCAGCATAATAAACGATGGGAGATTGTATCCATTCGAAAGGTGTGACATTGCTTTGTTTCAAGAGCCTTAGCACCTTCCTTAAATCCCACCCATATATATCTAGATCGCCTTGTATGGGGAGTTTGATGTCTTCCGATAGGTTGTCAACCGATAGATAGTGTTCCGTTTTTCGCGTATAGATAAAGCGAATGTCGTAGTCGCTATCTACCGAGGGGAATCCCCAAGCTCTGCTGCCCGACTCACAGGCAAATAGTAGCGTAACATCGGCATCTCGAGCGATGTCAACTAGTTTGTTGCTGATTAATGTTTTCATTTTGTTTCTGTCTTAACTAACAGTACAAAGTTGATTGATCGCTATGCAGCGGGTTTGCGTAGTACGCTATACGCTGAAATATATTGTTAAATAGTTGATGGATAGATGGTTAATTTTGGTTAGGCTTATTGGGCTATTGCTGTTGTAATGGGAGTTGCGCAGTTTGGTTGCGTAGTTGGCTAGTAAGTGCTGTTCCATTGGGAATGATCTCTACTATGTTATGCACGTTCGATGACTAAAATATAAGGATATGCCATGTATTCTTTTGCCGATTCAAATACTGCGCAAAGTGCTGCATTTACTATTTCAAACAGGGTCTTTGCTGTTTTATGGTTTTTGTTTTGTTATTATTGTGGCAAGTTTGATGAAAATTAAACGCATCATCATGAAAAACATCATCCCTACATTTCTCGTCTTTCTTATTACGCTAACTGCAGTTCATGCACAGAAAGGCATCGATTTTTCGCTTACCTATCCGGCGGGAGGAAGAATACTTATGTGTGTTGACAGTTCTGCTAGAAACATCGTTTACGATAATGTTTTTCCTAATCAACCCAATACATCCTTCAGCTATCTTCCGGAAGTCAGCAATGTAAGTCTCCAGATTTATTTTAAAAAGAAAGATCCTGTGTCTGACTTTCGGTACACGATCTTAGTCGACGATAAACCGATCGTGGTAAATAAGTCCATCGATGAAAAGCTACTGAATAATGTGGATAGGGGAGATGAGGGGATATTAAGGTTTACAACGCTTGGTGTTTTTCCTTTGAAAGGCAAGACGGTTACGATATTAGTGTACAGTGTCGAAAGACCTCTATATATCCAAAAATCTGTTTTATATGGTAGGCCTATTCCGAGAGCGAAAATTAAACTTTTGGCCAAGCGCTTCGCAACTGATAAGGGTGTTGACTACGATCGTATAACGGCGCCAAAAGAACATGTAAACCTTGCTTTGAATGAAAAGGATGATGAACTAACCGCTGTAAAAGACAAATCAGCTATTGATTATCTCTATGGTATCTCCATAAAAGACAAACAGACCGGTAAAATGGTTTTCGAATCAGCAGCTTGGCAGTATGGTGGATACGTAGACGATATTGAAGGCTACGATTTTCATTTACCTTACGTGACCATTGATAAAAGCGTGTTTAAAGAATCCGGGAGCTACGAAATTATTATTCAGCCATTGATCAACTGGGATAGCTGTTTGGATTGCGATTTTTCACCCGACGAGATAGAAAAATATACGACTCGGCATACGCTTTCTGTTAGCTTAGATAAGCAAAGCTACACCGCAGGAGAGTTAGGGAAGTATATCGGAATAAGTTGTTCATTGTTGGGTGTTTCGGTAGGATTGATAATGGTTTACATTAAACAAAGGAATAAAAAGTTACTGGCGGAAAAGGATGCGCAAAAAAACGTTGCAAAGCTTCAGCTTAATTCTATCCGCGCTCAATTAAATCCTCATTTTTTATTTAATGCGCTTTCTGGTATCCAAAATTTGATGAACAACAAGGAAATTGATAGCGCCAATAGGTATCTCGCTAAATTTGCTCGCCTAACCCGTAACGTACTTGATGGTAAAGAGCTAATAAGTTTGTCACAGGAGTGGAAGTTATTGGATGATTACCTGCAAATGGAGCAATTGCGGTTTGGCTTTCAATATGAAATCAACTATAGCGAGACTTTAGATTTAGATAATACAGAAATACCGAGTATGCTGCTACAGCCGTTTATAGAAAATGCGGTGAAGCATGGTATAGCAAAGAAACCTAGCGATGGGAAGGTATTGGTCAATTTTATTAAGCAAGCAAAGGATTTGCTGTTAACGGTGAGTGACAATGGAAACGGCTTTGACACGGCAAAGAAGCGTGATGGCTTGGGATTACTATTGAGTGAGCGTAGGATCGATCTGTTAAATAATATGTATAAAGAGAATAGCTTTATCTTAGCTGTACAGTCAAACGCCAACGGAACAGAAATAAGCTTAACATTAAAAGATTGGCTATAATATGATGAAAGCGATTTTAATAGACGACGAAACGTCCAACTTGGAGAACCTTCGAACTTTGCTGGAAACGTACTGTCCGCAGGTAGCGGTCATGGCGATGGCACAAAGTGTTGGTGAGGCGGTGGACGCCATCGGGAGATGTTTGCCAGATTTGGTGTTTTTAGATATTCATATGGGCGATAAAACAGGTTTTGATGTGTTAAAAATGCTTCCAGCGCGCAATTTCGAGATTATTTTTGTGACGGCCTATGACCAGTACGGGATCCAAGCTGTAAAATTTGCTGCACTGGATTATCTTTTAAAGCCTATAGATATTGAAGAGCTGAGGGATGCTGTAAACAAGGCTGAACATAAATTAGCGAGGCGGATACCGACTTCACAGCTCGATTTTTTATTGCAGCAGCTAAAAGTACCGGAATTGAATGCCAGCAAAATTGCACTGCCTATGCAAAATGAAATACGATATGTAACGCTGTCGGATATTATACGTTGCGAAGCTGATAATACGTATACGCATTTCTTCCTAGCAGGCAGTGAGAAAATATTAGTCTCTAAATCATTGAAAGAATACGCAGATCTGCTGTGGCCCAATGGATTTTTAAGAACGCACCAAAGCCATCTGGTAAATCCTACGTATGTAAAAAGCTGGTTGAAAGAAGATGGTGGTATGCTTCTCTTAACGTCTGGAGAAAAAATCCCTATTTCTAAACCGAATAGGGATAGGGTGAAGCAAGCCTTGAAACAGCTTTAACCAATATTCGAAGCTACATGGCATTGCTTTGTACTATATAGTCTATTTAGCATTGGGGCACAAAAAATGCCCAATCATTCGAGTGAGCTTTTCTAATTTTTCCATGTGGATATTTTTTAAACACCCTATCCTAGTTGCTTACTTGTTGAGGAGCTTTTCCAGTAATTCTACTTTTGCTTTTTCGGCATCTAACAGGCGTTCATATAGCTCAACAATTTTATCGGTTGTATTAAATGTGGGTAGGTAATTCAGTGAACTCGCTATCAGCGTGGAGTTATCACTACTCGTGTTGTGGTAGGTATTATTGATAATATTAAAGACAGCTTCTTCACTAAAGTTTTCGATAGCTTCGGGCGTTACGCCGAGAATAGTAGCCACTTGTGCGAGCAGCTTGGCTTCAATGGTTTCGCTTTTTTCTATATTGGAGACGGATTGTTGGCTAACGCCCAATTCGATAGCTAACGCTTCCTGCTTCATGCCCCGTAGCTCGCGGATGCGGCTGATTTTTCTTCCGATATGATTTTTTGCTTCTGCTATACCCATAATCCAAAGTTAAAAAATATTAGGTTATTAAGTTATAAAATATCTTGCGTTGATGCAATATAATGGGGTAGGTAAAATACAATGGAAGCCGAATGCTTTACCTGTTTTTGGTGGTATTTTACAATGGGGTATCATTACGATCCGACATGCTATCGGCAGCACTTGTTGCTACAGCGCGAAAATAGCTCCTAGCCAAAAAGATGTGCGAAGTTTCTAATTTTTAGAGACCTGTTTTTTGTGCAGGAGTCCAAAAATCAAAACGATCGCGTAGGCAAACATAAGCCAAGAGGCGAAAGTTTTACTGTATATTTCCGGCATATTGGGGAATATTCGTTCAAAAAACTGGATGCAGACGGTATCGAGTAGCATACCGGGCAAAACCATCACACTTGCTGACTTTACGCTCTCTAGGTTATCTAACTTTAGTCTTTTAAAAACCGACGTGGAAATAAAGCCCAATGCAGGTATTAATATGCTATACAAAAATAGCATCAGCAGTGCGTTGTCAACAATAAAGAAATGTTGGCCTAGCAATCTGAACAACAGGGTTGCTGATAACCATACTAAAAAGCCGGTGGTAAAACTGATCAGCAGGTAGTTTTTCTTATTTGTTTTCATCGTTTGTCAATAAATTATTGGTCTTGCAAATGTAAGATGTTCTACTGTTATTGTTTGTGGTTTCTTCTATATTCTGTGATCCCGCTGGGAATTGTTGCGCCCCACCATCCCCAAGCATCACCCTGAACGAGCTTCGCTATGTTCGAACCCATCCCAACCCTTCTGTTCGAGCCCCAGCGGGATTTGCACCTAGTGCGAATATCAGCGCTTAAACAAAACGGGAAGGCTTCACTGTGTCTCGCTAAACTTACTTTGTTTCATTGTCCCTAAATTATAAAACTACATTAATAATCGTAGCTGTTTTAGGGGAAGATACATTTCTATCTCTATATATTTAAGTGCTTTTCAGGTTGTATTCGAATTTTTAAGCGTTTTTCACAATTTGTAATTATTTTTCATGCCTTTGAGTTGTAATTAAAATTCATGTAGTATTATGGAAAATAATCGTTTTTCATACCTTGTAAGCATTTTTCAGGATAGATTAATGCCTGAAGAGGGCTATTTAGTAGGATATGCAGCCCTGATACAAGCGTATGGTCTGCACGTGCCCTTGCCGGATGTGCTTTCCGTTATCAGCCATAAGCACAGGCAATACAGGAACATAGAATGGCAGATATTTACCCCAAGACATAAACCGGAAGACTCATTGATAGGCCACCTGACATTTGCCTTGAAATACGAAGGCATAGAATTGTACCTGTTAAAAGAGCTTTTCACAATCCTGGACGCAAATGATTTGGCAGCATTGATGGCCGAGGAACCCAATGGGTAATACAGAAGAAAAATATGGTTTTTGTACGAATGGCTGACAGGAACAAGGTTGGATTTGGCTGATCTTACGATGGGTAATTACATTGAACTCGTAGATACCAAAATACAGTACGGGCTGAACCAGGTTATAGAAACCGTTAAGAGACAGCGTATCCGTAATAACTTACCGGGAACAAAAGAATATTGCCCTATGATAAGGAAGACAGAAAAACTGGAACAGTTTATTGGTTTTGGTCTGTCCGGAAAAATCAAGGATATTATTGGAAACATACATCCCGATGTTATGGCAAGGACGACCACATTTCTTCTACTTAAAGATTCCAAATCATCATTTGCCATTGAGGGTGAAACACCGCTACAGAATAGGGCAAAGCGTTGGGGTAAAGCCATTGGCCAGGCCGGACAGGAAGCCGTTACGGCAGAAGAACTAATCCGTCGGCAACGTATCGTTATAGACAATCCAAGGTTTACCAAAATGGGTCTCCGGAAACAGGAAGGTTTTATTGGTGAACATGACCGGCGTTATGGCACGCCTATTCCTGACCATATATCTGCCCGATGGAAAGATGTTAAAGACCTCATTTCAGGGCTGATTGCCACCAATGCACGATTAGAAAAAGATCTCGACTTTGATGCCGTGCTGGCTGCAGCTATAACCGCATTCGGCTTTGTGTTTATCCATCCTTTTGTAGATGGTAACGGACGTATTCACCGATACCTCATCCATCATGTACTGTTAAAGAAAGAATACGTTACCAGAGGATTGATTTTTCCGGTATCATCTATAATTCTTGAACGCCTTGATGAGTATCGTCAGGTACTTGAAGCATTCTCGGAACCACGCATCGAAAAAATACAATGGCGGCCGGATGACAGTAATAATGTGGAAGTGTTGAATGAAACGGCAGATCTGTACCGTTACTTCGATGCTACCCGGCAAGCAGAATTTTTGTACGATTGTGTACGGCAGACCATTGAGCATACCATACCGGAAGAAGTGGATTACCTTGAAAAGTATGATCTGATGAAAGATTACCGGATCAAGCAGAATCTTTGGGGGGCATAGAATAAATTCTTAGCTTAGCGCTCTTAAAATAGATTACCTTGCAAGACGCTGAACGTAAATTACTGTCTTTATTGATGCCCGAAGGGCTTTTAGATTATTTTGATATTATTGATGTTTCCAAGGTTGATGGAGAACTTCACATCTATCTTGATGAAAGAAACATTGCCCCCTCAGGCTATGAAAACAGTAAGCTGGAATCCAAAGGCTTTATGCCGGTTTCCCAGATCAAGGACTTTCCCATCCGGGGCCAAAAAGTCACCCTACATATCAGACGTAGACGTTGGACCGTGCTGGATACACGGGAGATCATTACCAGGGATTGGAACCTCGTTCATGAAGGTGCTCGGATGACTACGGAATTCGGGCTTTTTTTAAAGGGGATATTTGGATAACCATCCCATCAGTGCGCATCTTTTGGGACTTCTCTTTCAGCTGGATGGTAAGCAGCTGCAGGATCAGTACAGGAACCATCTGAGCGACTTTCATGATTGGGATCAGAAACACCACGCCGAGTACTGGACGGTATTTCCGGCAAATATCTCCGAGCGGCTGAGTATCGATGAGACCAGTTTTAGCAATGGCGAACTCTATACCGTTGTGGGCAGCAAAGCCTCCAAGGGAAGAAAAGGCACCATCCTGGCCAGCATTAAGGAAACAAAGGCAGAAGATATCATCGCTGTACTGGAACGTATCCCGCTCAGGTTGAGAAATAAAGTTCGTGAGGTAACGATGGATATGGCTCCCAATATGGCAAAGGCAATCCGCCGGTGTTTTGGGAATGCCAGAAGGGTCATCGATAGGTTCCATGTGCAGAAACTGGTTTATGATGCCGTTCAGGAACTGCGTATAAGGTACCGTTGGGAGGTGCTGGATGAAGAAAGTAAGAAGATCGCCAGTGCACGTAAGAAAGGTATTCCCTACGATCCTGAGCTGCTGTCCAATGGCGATACCATCAAACAGCTATTGGCAAGATCAAGATACCTGCTGTTCAAACATCCTTCAAAATGGACAGAAAGCCAAAAGCACCGTGCGGAAATCTTATTTGCACGTTTTCCCCTGTTAAAGAAAGCGTATGATTTGGCGATGGCACTGGGAGATATCTTCAACAAATGCAAGGATAAGATGGTAGCTTTTACCAAGCTTGGTCTGTGGCACAATCAGGTAGAAAACTCCGGTATCGCATCTTTTGAGAGTGTTGCCCGGTCAATTGCAGCACACCACACGGATATCCTTCACTACTTCGACAATAAAAGTACAAATGCTTCAGCGGAATCCTTCAATGCAAAACTTAAGGCCTTTAGGAGTATATTCCGCGGAGTCAGGGATACAAAATTCTTCCTGTACAGGGTAATGAAATTATATGCTTAAATTTTATCCCCCCAAGAATTCGGTATGATCCAGATTACCTTGATAATATTTTTGAGATGCCCGATACAATAGTTGCATTGCTGGTACGTTTCCTGGAACAGGGTAAAGGCAAGCTTTCGGATCGGGCGAAGAATAAGGAGTTTAACGTACTTTCAGCAGATGAGATTGCCCGTATTGAAGATCGTTACAGGGAGATATTTCAGTCTCAGGATCAAGCATTACCCTGAACGAGCTTCGCTATGTTCGAACCCATCCCAACGCTTCTGTTCGAGCCACAGCTAGGTGACAAAAAAAAGCAACTCTTTTGGAGTTGCTTTTTTTGTGATCCCGCTGGGATTCGAACCCAGGACCCATACATTAAAAGTGTATTGCTCTACCAGCTGAGCTACGGAATCTTACTTCTATCTTTTCGAAGGAGCCTTCGTTGTTTGAAGTGATGCAAAGGTATAAAAAATGTTGATTTGAGCCAAATCAAAGCGGTTTTATTTTTTATCGATGCTATTAAATGCTTGTTTTTCAGTTTGAAAAAATGGTCAAAAAATCATTTTTGCGCAGATCATACGGTCCACATTGTTGAGGTCTTTTCGTAAGCGGACGTCTTCGAAACCTTTTTTACGCAACAGGTCTAACGTTTGCTGGCCGAGGTACTGGTTGATCTCGAAGAACAGGGCACCTTGATGCTCCATATGCTTTTTGGCGAGGTCTGCTGCCACATTATAGAAAAGCAAAGGGTTGTGCTCTTCGACGAATAAGGCCGAATGGGGTTCATACTGCAAGACATTGATATGCATCTGGGCCTGCTCGTTGGGCGTGATATAAGGCGGGTTGCTGACGATGACGGTGTAGCGTTGGCTATCCTGCATAAAGCTATCCCACTCCAAGACATCGGCCTCTATAAAGTTGACCTGCACCCCCAGTCGAGCAGCATTATCTCGGGCTACGGCGATAGCGTCTTTGGAGATATCTAGCGCCTCGACGCGTGCATGGGGAAGATGCTTGGACAGGGTGATGGCGATGCTGCCGGAGCCTGTGCCGATATCCAATATGGACAGGTCGCGGGTATTTCCGTATTCCTTCATGATCCAGTCAACGAGTTCTTCGGTCTCTGTTCGGGGAATCAGTGTATGCTCGTTGACCTTAAAACGGAGGCCAAAGAAATCGGCCTCACCAATAATATGCTGGATAGGGCGGCCGCGCTGTAGTTCCTGCAGCATGTGTAGGAACTGGTTTGCAATATCGTCTGCTACCGGCATATGGCGTTCGAGTGCATAGTGCAGCGGCTTTTTGTGGCTGATGAAGCTATAGGCCAACAGAAAAAGCTGCTTGCTTTCGTCCGCATCGTAGAGCGTGGCAAGTTGCTTGCTGTATTCATCTGCCCAAGCTTGGTAATCTTTCATGATGCAAACTTACAAAAGCTGCCTACACTTTTTATATTCTTTGCTAAATACTAAGTTTGTATCATGGTACATGATGAAGCATATATGCGCCGCTGCCTTGATTTGGCCGTGTTGGGTGCAGGAACGGTAAGTCCGAATCCGATGGTGGGCGCCGTGATCGTTTGCGATGGACAGATTATAGGAGAGGGCTACACATCGCCCTATGGCGGCCCGCACGCCGAGGTCAACGCCGTGCGGAATGCCATGCATATGCTGGGCGAGGAGGAGGCCTTGCAGCGCTTTCGCCGGGCTACGATCTATGTGAGCCTAGAGCCTTGTGCGCATCATGGAAAAACACCTCCCTGCGCGGATATGCTCGTGCGCCATCAGTTTGCGTGCGTGGTGATCGGCTGCTTAGATCCTTTCGCGAAGGTCAACGGGCAGGGGCTGCAGAAATTACAAGATGCCGATATCGACACGAGGGTAGGTGTTTTGGAAGCCGAATGCCGGTTTATGAACCGACGTTTCTTTACGCGAATCACCCAACAACGACCTTACGTGATTTTGAAGTGGGCCGAAACAAGCAACGGCCTGTTTGCGCCAGTCGAACCAGGGCAGGCCTGGATAAGCAACGCGGCCAGTAAGCAGCTGGTGCACAAGTGGCGTGCAGAGGAAGATGCGGTGTTGGTGGGTACAGCCACAGCGCTGCTCGATAACCCTTCCTTAACGGTTAGGTTGCGGAAAGGGCGCAATCCGAAGCGTGTACTTATTGACCGGGACTTGGTGGTTCCTGCAGAGGCCGCCCTGTATGACGGGGAGGCGGAGACCATTGTTTTCAATGCGAAGGAAACCGATTGGCAGGCCAAGCGGAAGCTGATTGCGCTAGAGAATTTTCCGCTTTACTTGCCGCAGAATATTTTATACCAGCTTTATCTGATGGATGTGCAGTCGATCATTATTGAAGGTGGTGTAAAAACATTGCAGCTCTTTATTGATGCCGGTGTGTGGGACGAAGCTCGCGTTTTTGTATCGACAGCCAGCTGGGATCAGGGCATAGCTTCTCCGGCGTTGAACCGCAGTCCAGCGTCATCGGTAGCAGTAGGGAGCGATACCTTGTCTTATTACTTCAATAGGTAAGCGTTAATAAACTTTAGGACTATCGAGCAGGTCGGCCACGTAGCCGAGCACCTCTTGTTCCGTGTGTCCATCCTCCAACATGGAGAAGGTGAGGTATGCTGCGTATATCTCTGCGCTAAAGAGCACATGCTTATCCGCGATAATATTGTCGATCACCTCTTCGTTGACTGCTATGCCGATATGTTGCAACTCGTTGTGTAGGTTGGTCGAAATACTGCAATGATCTTCTCCCGACGCGAAAGCGACGATGATGTGTAAAAGCAATTTGTCTAAAATTTCTGGGCTTATTTTGGCTGCCTTTTCTCCGTAAGTGTTTACATCAATTCTGTTCTTAGCACTATGGACAATCTTATCCCATATCAGGTATTCTGTTTTTGTGTGCATAATAAAAGAAGTTTATAATCTACCCTAAAGTTAGTAAAAAGAAGAGATATGTAAAACTGTAATCTGCATTTTATAAAACTAGGTGCTGCTGAAGATTGTTATCCCTATAGTTTACAGGTTTAAAAAAAGGAGGAAACATGATACCAGAACCAGATAATAGAAAGCCCGAAGAGGAAGAAGAAGGTGCTGCGAGACCGTCGGAAGATCTCAGCTATGACTCAGAAAAGTCATCCTACGTATATGATGTGGATAATGAAGATCCCGATTATGAGCATCCGGCAGACTATCCGACACTGAGTGAAGGCGCCGAAGATGACGACTCGAGCTATGATGAGGCCAATCCCTTTGTAGGGGACGAGTATGCCGATAAAGACGAACTTAAGGGCGAAAATCTAGAAAATTCAAATATGCATATTGTGGGTGAAGATGGCTTGAAAGTGAGTGCCTACGACAAAAAGCTGGCCGAGGATATGGAGGACTATCGGGACGATTTGGACGAGGAAGGATATCCGAAATAAAATTAAATTTTCTGATTATCAGTATTCTAAAAGGAGTGAGGTTGAAAAATTTCGCTCCTTTTGTTTTTAATTCCTATTTTTATGTAACGACTATAAACTACTTTTAATCAACTGTAAACTACTATTCTTATGACTACTTACATTTGCTTATTTCCTGTTTTTCTGAAGTTCGAAAAATCACCTCGGCTGCTCTAATCTACCGCGGTCGATTGACTTTTTAATTCGGCATTTAGAAAAAAGTGCTCATCCGCGAATTTCGTGACCCTGGCTGCACCAGGCCAACGGAGCTTCGGAGGGTTATTGTCTTTTCTTTTGGGATGATGCTTTCTTTGATCGCAAGGTATGTACAGCCTTGTGCATGGCCGTGCCATGTCCTGACCCGCCGATTTAAACCCACATGATACGATGTGGCTGTGGCTACATCGCTGAACAGCGGTGTATTTCTTTGCATTTTTCTAATCATCATAAACTCATACTTATGCGAACAACACAAAGCTACAAGAAAGATTTTCGGCGTTTTCTCTATGTAGGGACGTCCATCTTGACTTGTTTTGGTTCCCTGCGCAGTGAAAGCGTGTATGCTTCAGGAGACCACCAGCTCCTGTCTGCACAGCTACAGCAGGAAAAAATTACGGTAAAGGGCGTGGTACGAAACCAAGAAAACGGCGAAGGAGTGCCGGGCGTTACCGTGACGGTGGTGGGCGCCAGCCTAGCCACCACCACCGACGCCAAGGGATACTATGAACTGCCCGAGGTGCCCGCCAATGGGCAACTGCACTTCAATATGGTAGGGATGGATCCGGTAACGGAACAGGTGAATGGCCGGGCATCTATCGATGTGCTGCTACTGACCTCCAATGCCAATATTGACGAGGTGGTCGTGGTAGGATATGGCACCCAAAAGCGGGAGACCGTTACGGGATCGGTTGTGGCGGTGAAAGGCGAGGAGCTGCAAAAGTCGCCCGCACTGAATGTTTCCAATGCTATTGCGGGACGCGTGCCAGGGGTGATAGCCACGAATGGCAGCGCAGAGCCTGGCTACGACGGATCGGCTATCCGAATTCGGGGATCCAACACGCTGGGCGATAGCGGCCCACTGATTGTGATCGATGGGATACCAGCGCGGCAGGGAGGCTTTGAACGCCTAAACCCGGGCGACATCGAAAATATTTCTGTGCTGAAGGATGCCTCGGCCGCCATTTATGGTGCTCGAGCCGCCAATGGGGTTATTTTGGTGACCACCAAACGTGGTAAAACCGGAAAGCCTAAATTGTCGTACACCTTTAATCAAGGTTATTCGCAACCTACGGTTATCCCTAAGCTGGCCGACGCCAACCAATATGCCGAGATGCGCAACGAGCTGGAGATATTTAAACTGCCGGTGGCAGAGTGGTCTACGGCCCTGAACGGATTCAATACCAATGGAAACTACCTGCGCCCCAACGGAACCACGCTGGAGGCACCCTTTACGCCAGAAGATAAAACACTCTTCGCGGATGGTAGCGATCCTTGGGGACATCCTAATACCGACTGGTACAAGGCTACGTTGAAAAATTGGTCGCCACAGCAACGGCATAATGTACAGATTGATGGCGGGACAGAAGATATGCGCTACCTCTTGTCCATGGGATACCAAAATCAAGACGGTTATTACAAAAATTCTGCAACCGGTTACCAGCAGTACGATTTCCGGATAAACTTGGATGCCAATATCAGTCCCTACATCAAAACACAGTTTGGCGTGCTGGGTAGGCAAGAGGATCGTAACTTCCCGACGAAGACCGCCGGGACGATCTTTCGGATGCTGATGCGCGGAAACCCGACTATGCCTGCCTTTTGGCCCAATGGGATGCCGGGGCCAGATATTGAGTATGGTGAAAATCCAGTCGTGATAACGACCGATCAAACGGGGTACAACCGCGACAAACGCTACTACCTGCAAACCAACGGACAGGTAGACATCACGAACCCTTGGGTGGAAGGCCTGAAGCTATCGCTCAATGCGTCGGTGGATAAGTATATTAAGAAAACCAAAAATTGGGAGATTCCTTGGTATCTGTACACTTGGCAGGGAGCCTATGAGGATGATGGCGTGACGCCGCAATTGGTGCGCGGCATCCGGGGGCCTGCAGAGCCGCGCTTGACCCACGAGGACGAAGACCAGCTCAATATGCTTTTGGGGGCGGTGCTCAGCTACGACAAAACCATTGGCGACCACAGCTTGAGCTTGCTCGCCGGTGTCAATCGCGAAACCATTCGCAACGACTACTTAAGCGCCTTTAGGCGATATTTCCTATCAACCGACATTGATTACCTTTTTGCCGGTGGCGATGCCGAGAAGGATAATAATGGTGGTGCCTGGGAACGTGCACGTTTGAACTACTTCGGACGGGTGGGCTACAACTATAAGCGAAAATACATAGGGGAGTTTCTGTGGCGTTATGACGGTTCGTATATGTTTCCGGAGAACACGCGCTATGGATTTTTTCCCGGTGTGATGTTGGGCTATTTGGTGTCGGAGGAGAAGTTTTGGAAAGACAATATTCCGGTGGTAAACTACTTCAAGCTGCGGGCATCCTACGGGCAGATGGGTAACGACAATATTTTTTACGACGACGAACTGCAGGAATACCAATATTTTTCGACCTATGCCTTCGGGAGTTACATCATTGGCGGCGATGTAGTGAAATCCTTGTTTGAAAGTAGGGTTCCGAATCGCTTCATCACCTGGGAGGTGGCCAATAACTACAACTTGGGGATAGACCTACAGCTATTTGGCGGAAAAATGAATGCCGAGTTTGACGTGTTCCGCAATAGTCGGGAAAGTATCCTGTGGCAGCGTAATGCTTCCATACCACACAGTAGCGGTATGACACTTCCGGCGGAAAACATCGGTAAGGTAGATAACTCGGGTTGGGAATTTAACGTGGGCTGGCAGGATAAGATCGGTGAAGTGGGCTACCGCGTATCCGTGAACGGGGGCTATGCGAAAAACAAGATTATCTTTTGGGACGAAGCACCGGGCGCACCGCTATGGCAACAGAGCACAGGGCGTGCCATCAATGCCGGTCTATACTATATCTATGATGGCGTTTTTCGCGATCAAGCGGAGATCGATGCCAACAGCCTCGACTATGGCGATATTACGAGCAACCTGCGCCCCGGCGATATGAAGTATGTGGATTATGACGGGGATGGCAAGATAACGCCCAACGACCGTGTGCGCCGTGATAAAAATACTGACCCCACCTTTCAGGGCGGGATTAACCTGAGGGTGACTTACAAGAATTTCGATCTGAGTATCCTGTTTCAGGGAGCAACGGGCGGAGAGCTGCGCGTGGGCACGGATGAATCGGGGGCCATCGGTAACTATTTGCTAGATTTCTATGAAAACCGTTGGACGGTGGATAATCCGAGCAGCGAACATCCGCGCATCACGGATCGTAGCGACCAATATTACTCCAATAACAATACCTACTGGTTGCGCAGCACCGATTACATCCGCTTGAAGAATGTGGAGCTGGGCTATAACCTTCCTTCGTCGGTGTTGGAGAAAATAAAGATCAGCAACCTGCGTGTGTTTTTAAGCGGGTTGAACCTAATTACTTGGAGCAAATTGAAGGTGTACGATCCCGAGTCGACCAATCAGCTTGGACAATATTATCCGCAAGCGCGATTGATCAATGGTGGGGTGATGGTATCATTTTAAACGATGGAATACATGAACAAGTTAAGATATATGATATGCGCTGGACTGGCGCTGGTATTGGCGACAGCATGCAACGATGATTTTGTGAGCACGCAACCGCTGGAAGAAGTGCCCAATGAGATTGTGTGGCAAAATGCCGCATTGGCGGAAGCCTTTGTTTTTGAGATATACAATGGCTTCGGTGTGGGCGGCTTTTATGAAGAGCAGATGGCATCACTGACGGATGAAGCCCTGTTTACACACCCCGGACGGGGAATTAACACGGTAACCGAAGGGCGAGCAAACGATGCCGACCAAGGCCGATTAATGGATACCTATAGCTACGAGCAGATGTACATTCGGATACGCGCCAGCAATATTGCGATCCGCAACCTGCGTGAACCGCAGTTTGATAATGCGGCACGTGCCAACCAGCTTTTGGGCGAAGCCTATTTTTTGCGGGCTTATTTCTATCAGCAACTTTTGCGTACCTATGGTGCGGTTCCGCTGATCGATTTTACCTTTAATCTGGAAGATACGGATCATTCGCTACCGCGGAATACCTATGCCGAGTGTGTGGATTTTATCGTGAACGACTGCGATTCGGCAGCGCTGCTACTGGATGGGGTGGCACGGGTAGACGGCCGGGTAAACGAGGTGGCGGCGCTGGCGCTCAAAGCACGCGTATTGACCTATGCGGCCAGCGACCTGCATGACAACGCAACGGCAAAGTCAAAATCTACCTTGATAAACGGCTATGCCGATGCCGCATTCATTGGCTACAGCACAGGCAGTAGAGCCGAACGATGGAACCTGGCGAAGCAGGCTTCCAAGGCTGTGTTAGACCATACGGAATATGCCTACAAGCTGGACCTGACCGAAAAAGCCACAGCCGAAGAAGGAGAAGCCAACTATAATGCGATTGCGATGGGTGGAGGAAGCAAGCTGGGCGATGCCGCAGGCAAGAGCGATCTGATATTGGGGCGGTTTTTCAACGACCTGAAGGATGAGCGCGGCGGTTGGGTAGGCCGCGACAATGGGCCTAACGGCTACCATAACTGGGCGGGCAACACGCCGACACAGCTTTTGGTGGACGACTATGAAATGATCGATGGAACGCGCTTTGACTGGAATAACGCGACACACAAGGCGGCACCCTATCAAAATCGCGATCCGCGGCTGTATGCCACGATCCTGTATGATGGGGCCGACTGGAAGCCGCGCACCGACGATGTGAAGGCGCGGGATCCGTTTAACCAAATTCAGACCGGTCAATATGAAGTGATGAATAACGCGGGGGCAAAAGTGGTGCAGTATGGGCTGGATACCCGCAATAGTCCCATTGAAGATTGGAACGGTTCGTACACGGGCTACTACTACCGCAAATTTGTGGATGCCGATCCGGCGATCATTGACCAGAATACGAGGCAACGGATCCCATGGCCATTGTTGCGCTACACGGAGGCAGTTTTAAACTATGTGGAAGCCTGTATTGAACTGGGGGAGGAAGCAGAAGCTTTACTTTGGCTCAACAGAATTCGTTTTCGTGCGGGAATGCCGGCAGTGACCGATGCTGGAGAAGCCCTGCGCACACGGTACCGCAATGAGCGCCGTGTAGAGTTGGCCTACGAAGAGCATCGTTACTTTGATACGCGCCGCTGGATGATTGCTGCACAGACCTTAGGACGAAAGGCTAGCATTATCCGTATCGAAGGTAGGTTGAAGGCCGGAAAGGTGGTGAACCGCTACCAGTATAATCCGGAAAATTATACCTATACCTACACCGTAGGAACGATAGATCCCGGTATTGAAAATCGCGCTTGGAATGACAAGATGTATTTTACATCCTTCCACCGCGATGAGATAAACAGAAATACTAAGCTGGTGCAAAATCCAGGCTATTAAAAAAGAAGGAGGCGGAAGCCTCCTTCTTTTCGTAAATATAAACGCTATATTAAAATTTGTTGAATACGGGTGGATTATGGTTGTATTTTCTTGAAGATTCACTAAATTACACCACATGAAAGATGCTCATCAACACAAATCGTTGGACGACGTACACGAAAGTGTATCGGTGCATCAGGGGAAATCAAAACTAAAGCGTTTACTAAGTTTTTTTGGTCCGGCCTATCTGATCAGTGTCGGCTATATGGATCCGGGAAATTGGGCGACAGATTTGGCTGGTGGAAGCCAGTTTGGCTATGCGCTGCTATGGGTGTTGTTGATGAGTAACCTGATGGCGCTACTTTTGCAAAGCCTGTGTGCCCGATTGGGTATTGTGCGCGGTAAGGATTTGGCGCAGTGCAACCGGGAGATATACCCCAAGCGCATGAACTTTGTGCTGTATGTACTTGCCGAGCTTGCCATAGCGGCCTGTGACTTGGCGGAGGTGCTGGGTATGGCCATAGGCTTAAACCTGCTTTTTGGTATCGATATATTGTGGGGCGTCTTGATCAGCTTTGTGGATACCTTCCTGTTGCTGTATTTGCAACGCTTGGGCATGCGCAAGCTGGAGCTTTTTATCGTGGGCCTTATCGCCTTGATTGGTATGTGCTTTTTGGTGGAGATGTTTTTTGCCCAGCCGCAGCTGGGCGAGGTGATGCAAGGGTTTGTTCCATCGTTGCCCAACAATGCGGCGCTGTATATTGCCATCGGTATTATAGGGGCCACCGTGATGCCGCACAACCTCTACCTGCACTCTGCCTTGGTGCAGACCCGCAAAATCGAGAAAACACCTGTTGCCATACGTCGGGCTATAAAGTACAATTTTTTTGATAGCGCCATTGCGCTTAATATCGCTTTTTTCGTTAATGCGGCTATCTTGATTTTGGCAGCATCGGTTTTTCATAAAAACGGCATGCACGATGTCGCCGAGCTTCAGGATGCCTACCGGCTGCTGGGCACAACGCTGGGCACCGACTGGGCGCCCAAATTATTTGCGGTAGCCCTGATTTTGGCTGGGCAGAGTTCGACGATTACCGGAACCTTGGCGGGGCAGATCGTGATGGAAGGCTACCTTCGTCTGCGTATTAGCCCGCTGCTGCGCCGCTTGCTAACACGCTTGCTGGCTATTGTGCCCGCGGTCGTGGTGATTGTGCTCTTTGGTGACAAAGAGGTGGGGCAGATGCTTATTTTCTCGCAGGTGCTCTTAAGTATGCAGCTTGCTTTTGCGGTGATTCCATTGATTCATTTTGTGAGCGATAGGGAGAAGATGGGAGAGTTTGTTATTGGGCCCTATCTTCGTTTTTTCAGTTGGCTGATTGCTGCTGTTATTGCTGTGCTCAACTTTCAGTTGGTTTTTGAGGAAGTGCGCGGATGGTTACAAGATGTGGACAATATTTTCCTGCAGGCGTTGATTGTTGTTGGCGCATTGGGACTATTGCTGCTGTTATTGATGACTATTGTGTACCCGTGGGTGATGAAGCGTAAACCGACGCGCTTGGATGTGCACGCTTCTTTTGAAGAGATGGAATTTCGAGCGGCATCATCGTTCCGCACGATTCTTTTGGCCTTGGATTTTTCCAAATCCGACGAGAAGGTGATTAGCCAAGTGCTGCAATATAGCCCCAGTAGCTGTAAGCTGTTGTTGATTCACGTGGTGGAGAGTGCTAGTGTAAAGTATACCGGCGGCCTAAGTGACGACTTGGAGGCTAGGGAAGATATGGAGCGTTTAAAGCAGTATGCGGCACTGTTGCGCGAGCGCAACTATGAGGTAGACTATGCGTTGCGGTACAACAATCGGATAAAAGCGATCAAGGAATGCTGCGAACAGCACGGAGCAGATCTGCTGATCGTTGGTAGCCACGGGCATACCGGTTTGAAAGATATTATTTTTGGTGAAACAGTGAACAAATTAAGGCACGCAGTCAAGATACCCGTATTGATTGCACAATAAATAGCATATTATGCATATATCATTAAAAGGAAAAAGAGCATTGGTGGGCGGAAGCAGTTCCGGCATTGGAAAAGCTATTGCCATGGCCTTGGCCGCTTGCGGCGCGGAGGTGGTTTTGATGGCTAGAAATGAAGATAAGCTAAGAGCGGTGCTCAAGGAGTTGGATGCAACCGATAACCAACACCACAGCTACCTGCTGACAGATTTTAACGATTACGATACCCATAAAGAGAAGATGAGTCATTTTTTTGCGAATGACAATGTCGATATCTTGGTTAATAATACCCATGGCCCTTCGGCGGGTAATCTTTTTTCTAAAGAAGAGCAAGATTACCAAGGAGCGTTCGAGCTGTTGTTTCAAAATGCCGTGTTTACCACTTCGCTAGCCATACCCTACATGCAGGATCAAAAGTTTGGACGGGTGATCAATGTTTCTTCGATGACCGTGAAAAAACCTAGCGACAGCCTTATTTTATCGAACACGATGCGGACAGCGCTGGCTAGCTGGAGCAAATCGTTGGCCACGGAAGTGGCCAAGCACAATATCACGGTGAACTCCGTATTGACGGGTTTTTTCGATACCGATCGGCTTAATGCACTGATGAAGCTACAGGCGGAGCGGCAGGATCTGTCTTTTGCGGATGTAAAAAAAGCACGTATCTCTTCCATCCCGATGCGTAGATTGGGGCGACCGGAAGAATACGGCAGTTTGGTTGCTTTCTTGGCTTCCGAACAAGCTTCTTTCCTAACGGGGACAGCCATTCCTCTGGATGGCGGATCAAGCACCGCTTTTTTGTAGCTAGTCTTTTTCCAACTCTTTGCGATAGTGTTTGAGTTGTTCCTGTATGGATTCGTCCAGCTCGGGGTAGTCAATATCCTTGTATTTGGAGAGTTTTTCCAGTAGGATTTTCGCGACTAGGTAGCGCGCCACATCTTTATTGTCTGCCGGAATAATATGCCAAGGGGCATGTGGCTTGCTCGTTTGCTGAATGGCTTCCTCATAGCAATCCATATAACGATCCCATAGCTTTCTTTCGGCCAAATCGGCGGGGGAGAATTTCCAATTGTGCTCGCCTTTGTCTAACCGGCGCAACAGCCTAGTTTTCTGTTCTTCCTTGCTGAGGTGCAAGTAAAACTTGAGGACAATCATTTTGCCTTCGGTCAGCAATTTTTCGAAGTTATTGATTTGTGTAAAGCGATCTTTCCAAAATGTTTTCGGAATATCTTTGACCTCCTCAATTCCGGGTAGGTTTTCATGCAGTAGATACTCGGGATGCACACGGGTGACCAGTACATTTTCGTAATGTGTTCGGTTGAAGACGCCAAACTTTCCCTTTGCTGGAAGCTTGATGTAGTGTCGCCACAAAAAATCGTGCTGCAGTTCTAAGGAGGTGGGTGTTTTGAAGCTATTTACCTCTACACCGCGCGCGTTAAACTCTTTAAAGAGCTCGCGGATAAGACTATCTTTGCCGGCCGTATCCATACCTTGGAAACAGATGAGCACATTGTAGCGGTTATGTGCATACATCATGTCTTGGATCTTCGCTAATTTTTTGCGTATTTTCTTTAGCTCCTCTTTGGCCCATTCGGGGTTTATCTCGGCGGAGATATCGGTAGGGTATTTTTCCTGTTTAAAGCTTTTTGAGGCTTTAAACCGTTGTTCGTAGTTGCTCATCGTGTTTGCTTTTCATAAATATAATAAAAAACGTGTTAATAATTTTTTTTGTATGCTGAGTTTTAGCTTTGTATATTTAACCTATGATTGCAGAAGAACTACTACATTTCATCTGGCAATTTAGGCTTTTTAACCAATTAGAACTTTATAGCACAGATGACGAGGAAATCAAAATTCAATTTGTCGGCGAACTTAATCGAGATGCGGGTCCCGATTTTCTGTATGCACGGATTTCCATAGGGGAAACCCTTTGGACAGGACATGTGGAAATCCATGTGGATGGAGCAGATTGGGTAAAGCACGGCCATCATCGTGATGCCGCCTACAACAATGTGATCTTGCATGTGGTGTATGAAAATGGTGAACCAATATACCGAGAAGACGGTAGCTGCGTGCCTTGTTTATTATTGGGCAAGTTGTTGGGAGTGGATGTTATCCTGCGTTATCGGGAGGTGATGCATAATTTGCATTGGATACCCTGCGAGCGACATTTGGCCTCGGTTTCTGCTATCGTTCAGCGCCAGATGCTGGATCGCATGGCCGTGGAACGCCTAGAGGTACAATATGCGCGTATCTCTGCAAGCTATGAAGAGACCAAAGGAGATTGGGAGTGCGTGCTTTTTAGGCAGCTGTGCCGTAGTTTCGGCATGAAGGTCAATGCGGAAGCTTTTATGCAGCTGGGGCGTGTGGTCAACCTTAGTCTGATTAGAAAGTACCGCAAGGAGCCGTTAAAGATCGAAGCGCTCTTGTTTGGGCAGGCAGGTTTACTGGCGAATACGGAAGATGACTATGCTTTGTATCTGCGGACTGAATTTTCGTATCTGCGCAGCCTGCACGGATTGGAGGAATTGACTGGATTTGCCTGGAAATTTATGCGGATGCGGCCGGCAAATTTTCCCACCTTTAGACTTGCGCAACTCGCAGCTGTCTATGCTTCCAACCCCTACCTGTTCGAGCGGATGTTAACCTGTAGAAGCGTGGATGAACTGTTAGCCATCTTCGCGGCGCCCACCTCCTCTAATTATTGGAGGTGCCACTATCGATTTGACCAAAAGACTGTGGGGCACGAGCTGAGCTTATCGAAAGATTTTATAAACCATTTGCTGATCAATGCTTTTGTTCCGATTACATTTGCCTACGCAAAAATGATGGGCTTGGCTGCGTTGCAGGATCGAGCATTGGAGTGGCTGGCGACTACAAAGGTAGAGAATAACGCGATTGTGCGCGCTTACAGTGCTCGCGGTTGTGTAGCCCGCTCGGCTGTCGACTCGCAGGCACTATTGCATCTCAAAAGAAACTATTGCGACAGAAAGCGATGCCTATCCTGTATGGTGGGGCACGCTATTTTAAAATCTAGTTGACGCGTAAGATCTCTGCAATTTCGCGGTATCCTTTTTCGAATGCTAAATCCGCCGCTGTGGCACCCATATCCGTTTTCAGGCTGATATCGGCTCCATTTTCCAGCAACACGATGATCATTTCGATGCTTCCTTGCTGCGCAGCGATATGCAGCGGGCTGATGCGTGCATTTTGCATCACGTTAACTTCAGCGCCTGCTTCCACCAACATCTTACTGATTTGATCATATTGACCCGTCAAAGCGGTATGCAAGGGATACACGTGATAACCATTTTGAGAACAGATGTTGGGATCGGCACGTTTTGCCAGTAGAATGCGCACGACGTCTTCCTGTCCGAAGTGGGTGGCCATGCCCAAGGGGGTGAATCCGTGGGAAGAAAGTTCGTCAATCACGTCTGGCTTTTGTTTAATCATCATTTCCACCTGAGGAGCCAAGCCAATAGCGCAGGCTTCATGGATAGTGATGGTGGTTAGGTGGTTTAGGATTGTTCGTATCACCTGATCTTTGTGGTAGTAGCAGGCCAAGAGCAAAGGTGAAATATCGTGGCTTGTTTTTTCCCTGAGTAACTCCGGTTGTGAACGGAGCAATATTTCCAAATCATGATGATTGCCCGTCTCTATGTATTCTTCTAGCTTGTATAAACTCATCCCTTTGTTGTTTGACGCATACGAATTAAATAAAAAAATACGAAAATCAAACATTATGTGGGTAACATTTCACGTTTTCAACAGGCTTTTTGGCTTGTTATTCGTTCGATATACCAAGGCTTAGCGAAGTAATTGTTACATAGTCAAGCAACTACCATTTCTATTGTCTTGAAGAAATAGTATAAATTTTGGTTTTTCGTCATAGAAATTTTAATAGATCTTTTGTTTTATGATATTCTTGTTAATGGCTGTAGTGAATGTTCTACATTAATTAAAAAAACTTTACGAGTAGTTGGCTAATTTTAAACTTAGCGTTACTTTTGTAATGCCCTCCCCAAGGGCATGTTTTTCATAGGTAGATGTAGGGTCGAATAGTCTTATTCGACCCTTTTTTATTAGCTTTGTTTTCTATTGAAAGATATGCAAAGAAAAAAAATCGTCGTTGCTGTTACGGGAGCCAGTGGTTCTATTTACGCGAAAGTTTTGTTGGATAAGCTATGCCTACTGGAAAACCAGGTTCAAGAGGTGGCCGTTGTGATGTCGGATAACGCAAAAGATGTATGGAAGTTTGAATTGGGTAATGAAGATTATTTGAAATATCCATTTAAATTCTACAGCAAAGGCGATTTTATGGCTCCCTTCGCTTCGGGGTCTGCGGGCTTTGGAACAATGATCGTTTGCCCTTGTTCAATGGGGACGCTTTCCCGTATAGCGCATGGCACATCGTCTGACTTGACTACCCGTGCCGCAGATGTGGTGCTAAAAGAAAGGCGAAAGTTGCTGTTGATTACACGGGAAACACCCTTGAGTAGCATACATCTGCAAAATATGGCTTTGGTAACGCAGACAGGTGGTATCATCTGTCCGGCGAGCCCTTCTTTCTACAGTTTGCCCAATACCTTCGAGGAACTAGCTGCGACCGTGATAGACCGGGTTCTTGCTTTATGCGATATCGATGTCGACAGCTATTCGTGGGGCGAGAGCCAATAAAAACATGTATTTTTGGCAGGTGTGTAACGATATATTTCGTACATTTGTTTTTCAATGAAGCAACCCGCAGATTTGGATGTATATACGCCATATTTCATTGGTTTTTCGTCAGAAAAAAGACAGCCCTTGTTACACCAGTCGCTGCTGGAGTCGACCTTCTTACCCATTCCATTTTTGATATTAAATTTGTATAGATAATACCCATGAACACTATTTTAATCTCTTCCGCGAAACTTGTGTCCCCCCATCATCCGCTCGATGGCGAAGTCGTCGATATTCTGATAGAAAAGGGCTTGGTTAGTAAGGTATCCTCGAAAGTGGAGCTAAACGATCAGAAAGCCGTTGTGATCGATGGAAGTGGATGTGTTGTTTCGGCGGGTTTTTTTGATTTACATGCGAATTTTGGCGAGCCCGGTTTGGAGACCAAAGAAGATATCGTAACAGGTACGCGTGCTGCTGCGGCAGGCGGGTATACCGCTGTTGCGGTATACCCCAATACGAATCCACCGTTGCACAGTCGTTCGGAAGTGGCATTGGTGGTGAATGCGGCGAAAGGTAGCGCAGTGGATGTGCACCCGATAGGCGCGATCAGCAAGAAGCGGGAAGGAAAAGAACTGGCGGAGATATATGATATGCAAACTGTTGGAGCTATCGCCTTTTCGGATGGTAACCACGCCGTGCAGCAGGCCGGGCTGATGTCTCGCGCACTATTGTATAGCAAAGGCATTGATGCACTAATTATTTCCTTTGCGGAAGATGATTCGGTTGCGGGTGGAAACCAGATGAACGAAGGGGAGGTGAGCACATATTTGGGCATGAAAGGGAAACCCAACTTGGCCGAATCGTTGATGGTGTCTCGCGATCTTTTTCTAGCCGAGTATAACGATGCTCCAATACACTTTACCTGTATTTCTACAGCAGAGTCTGTAGAGCTTATCAAGAATGCGAAGAAGAAAGGTATTCGCGTGACCTGCGATGTTGCGGCACATAACCTAGTATTCAGTGATGAAGAGGTGCAGGGCTTTGATAGCAACTACAAGGTAAATCCGCCGCTACGCACCAAGAAGGATATCGATGCGCTGTTGCAAGGATTAAGCGATGGTACGATAGACGCCGTAGTATCCCAACATACACCGCATGAAGTGGAATTTAAAAATGTCGAATTCCAAATTGCGAAGGACGGAATCATCGGGCTTCAAACAACTCTTCCACTATTGGTTAGAGCAGGGCTAGATGCGGAAGCTATTGTGCAGAAATTGGCGATTGCTCCTCGTGAAATCGTAGGACAGCCGGTTCCAGCATTAACTTCCGGCAGCGCCGCCAATCTTGTTCTTTTCTCGGTGGACGAACAATGGACGTTTGATGCCCAAAGCAACAGGTCCAAATCGTCGAATAGCCCGCTTTTGTGCGCGGAACTGCGGGGCAAGGTGAAAGCAATTATTAATAATGGCCTATTGGTCGAAAACAAATAAGCTATGGATGCAAAAGTAAAAAAAGCATTTGACGCAGGTTTAAGTGCCTACGCTCAGGGAGAAAACATCGACAGCACAGCGCTGGCTCAGGCGCTGACGCAAGCGTTCAATCAAGAAGCTTCTTTTATGGAGAAGGTAGATGCGCTGGATGAAGCTTTTGATGACCACCAACGTTTTGAAGAGCTTCGCGAGGTGTATTTTGATCTATTGATGGTCAATTTCTTTGCCGAAGATGTGCAAAAGCTTGAGGAGGACTACCTAGACTCCGAAGAGTGGGAAGCCATTGAGGAAGACACCATTGACCGCGGTACAGAACTGCTCAATATTTTTTTATATCTTAGGGAGTGTGCTGATGATGAGATCGAACCTTCATTGGAAGACTATTTGAAAGAGTTTCTTTTGGTTGAAGAGGATGAGTTTCAGGACGAGTATGCGATCTATGAAAAACTTATTGCAAACCAGATTTTGGTAGAAAGTTCTTACGAAGAGATTGCGAAAGTGGCCTCCTTGTTGGATCCACAGGAGGAATTGAAAGAGCTGTTTTATGGCATGGTCGGATTTTTTAACGAGCCTTCGCCATCTGCTGCGCAGCTGGAAGAATTTAAGGCCGCTGCAGAGAATCCTTCTTTAGACGTTGCTATCTATCAAGTTATTATACATTTTAATCAATAAATTATGACACAAACTATCAACGATGATTTCTCGGCGGAATCGGTTAAGAAAGATGGGATAAAGCTGGGCGTTTACTTAGGTATATTATCACTGGTTATTAGCATCGTATCGTTGTATGCGTTGCTTAACGCGGCAAACTTCAAAGTAGCTTCTTTGATTACCGGTGGGGTAGGCATGGTATTGATGATTGCCCTAGCGGCTTATTTTTCCGTGATGCTGCGCAAATCAGCCGGTGGTTTTTGGACTTTTAGCCAAGCCCTAAAAGGTATCTTCACGATGTTAGCGATAGGCGTTATTATTTCGAGTGTAGGATCTACCTTATTTAATGTGGTCAATCCGGAGCCGCAGCAGGTTATTTTCGATAAATCGATCAATATGACGATAGAGACCATGGAAAGTGCTGGCTTGGACGACGACTTGATTGATAAACAGGTCGCTGATCTAGAGAAAAAGCGTGATGATCTGCGTACGTTTTCTATTGGTTTGGTTTTGAAAGGTTTAGGCGTTAGCTTGATCATGTATTTCGTGTTTGCCTTGGTACTTGCTGCGATATTGAAGCGCGAGCGTCCTGCTTTCCTGCAGGTCAATAACCCAGGCGATGCCGCACATCCTTGGCAAGACAATAATTAATTAGACAAAAAAATTAGGGTAGGGTATGCTGCGGTGTACCCTCTTTTTTATTTAATATGGATATATCAGTTGTTATTCCGTTATATAACGAAGAAGAATCGCTGCCTGAATTGACAGAATGGATTCGTCGGGTGATGTTGGAAAACCAGTTCCGCTACGAGATTATCTTGGTGGACGATGGAAGTAGTGATACCTCGTGGAAAGTTATTCAAGGGCTGAAGACCCAGCATCCGGAAATCGTTGCCATCAAGTTTCGCCGTAACTACGGGAAGTCTGCAGCGCTGAATGTTGGCTTCAACGCGGCAGAAGGTGACGTGGTGATTACGATGGACGCCGATTTGCAAGATAGCCCGGACGAGATCCCAGAATTGTATAGCCGCATAAAAAATGGAGCTGATTTGGTATCGGGCTGGAAGGCGAAGCGCTATGATCCCTTAACCAAGACTATACCTACAAAGCTATTCAATGCGGCCACGCGTAGCATGTCGGGTATCCACAATCTCCATGACTTTAATTGCGGGCTGAAAGCCTATCGGAAAGAGGTGGTGAAGAGTATTGAAGTATATGGAGAAATGCACCGCTATATACCGGTATTGGCCAAGTGGGCCGGATTTACCAAAATACAAGAGCAGGTTGTGCAGCACTATCCGAGGAAGTATGGCTCGACGAAATTTGGTGCTGGACGATTCGTTAAAGGTTTTCTGGATCTGTTGTCCATCTTTTTCGTCGGCAAATTTGGAAAGCGGCCCATGCACTTTTTTGGCGCGATAGGCGTTATCAGTTTTCTGATTGGTTTTTTCATCACGATATACCTGATCTTTGATAAGCTGATGAGCATCGCTAACGGCACGGCATACCGAAATGTGACTGACCAACCTTTGTTTTATCTTTCTTTGGTGGCAATCTTAATTGGTACGCAGCTGTTCCTGACGGGGTTTATTGCCGAATTGGTATCTCGAAACTCTACCGACAGAAACAAATACCATATCGAGGAAGTTATCTAGCATGTTTTTTTCCGTTATCATACCGCTGTACAACCGGCCGCAGGAGATTGATGAGCTTTTGTATTCCTTGACCCTGCAGGAGTATAGGAATTTTGAAGTGATCGTTGTGGAAGATGGCTCGTCGCTGCCGGCTCGGGAAATCGTGGAGCGCTATCAGGATCGTTTGGAGGTTTACTACTATTCAAAGGAAAATGAGGGACAGGGCTTCGCCCGTAACTATGGCTTTGAACGTGCCAAAGGCGATTATTTTATCGTCTTCGATTCGGATATTATCGTTCCTCCTGCATATTTTCAAATGGTGATGGACGGCTTGGCGAGAGATCGGTGGGATGCGTTTGGCGGGCCGGATGCGGCACATCCTTCATTCACGCCTATACAGAAAGCAATAAGCTATTCCATGACCAGTCCGTTCACTACGGGCGGCATTCGCGGAAATAAGAAGCATGTCGGTGTTTTTCATCCCCGCAGCTTTAATATGGGGCTTTCAAGAGCGGTTTACGACAAAACAAAAGGTTTTAAATTGGCGCGCCGATCGGAAGATATCGAATTCAGCATCCGGATGCTAGCATCCGGATTTAGCGTAGGCTTAATTCCTGAAGCTTTTGTTTACCATAAGCGAAGAGCAACCTTCAAGCAGTTTTTTAAGCAGACCAATTTTTTTGGTAAGGGACGGATCGATATTTATCGCCTTTTTCCACAAGAGCTGAAGCCGGTGCATGCGCTGCCTTCTGTATTTACCTTGGGCTTATTGGTTTTGCTGCTGTTGAACCTATCGCTATGCCTATTCGATGGGGCTTGGTCATTTGTCTACCTATTGACCTTCATGGGCAACGCGATGCTCAGCCTGTATACAGTCTTGCTGTTGGTACACGCCTGTTTTAAAACAAAAAGCATGGTTGTTGGTGTTTTGAGTGTCGTGGCCGCTTATACGCAGCTGATTGCTTATGGGACGGGCTTTCTGGGAAGCTACGTCAAAAATGTACTGTTGAAAAAATAAGGCGCTATACAGTCGGGAAATCGTTTAAAGTTTGTTATTTTGGCTAAAAATAGAGAAGCGTGATTGCATTTACACAACATAATTTAGGGAAGCTGGAGGAGCTGTTTGCCGATTTTGGCTACAGGGTGCGTTATGAAAAGGGCTCCTTTCGTACTGGAGCTTGTGTGCTTCAGCATACGAAGGTAATTATGGTCAATAAGTTTTCCAATCTAGAAGTTAGGATACAATCCTTGATGCAGTTGCTGCGGGAAATGGAGGTGGACGCCACGGTGCTTGACGATAAGAAGAAGGAGTTTTACCGAACGATCAAGAAAGTCGAGGCCGCATTGTGAGGGTTACTTTTTTAGGTACAGGAACATCGCAGGGCGTGCCCGTTATTGCTTGCCAATGTGCAGTTTGCCAATCGACAGACCGTCGCGACAAGCGCTTACGTACAGCTATTTTTATCGAAATTGAAGGCTTAAAACTAGTGATTGATACGGGGCCTGATTTTCGCTATCAGATGCTGCGGCAGGATATTCGCCATCTTGACGCGGTGCTGATTACCCATTCGCACAAAGACCATATCGCCGGAATGGACGATGTACGCGCCTTTAACTACCAACAACAGCAATCTATTCCCATATATGCAACAACTATTACCCATGAGGCTTTGAAGCGGGAGTTTTACTATGCTTTTGGGGAAGTAAAGTACCCGGGAGTACCCCGATTGGAGTTACAGCCCATTGTGGCTGGGGAGCCATTCTATATCGAAGGGCAACGCATTATGCCCATCGAAGTGATGCATTACAAAATGCCGGTTCTAGGGTTTCGTTTGGGCGATTTTGCCTATATCACCGATGCTAAAACCGTTTCGGAATATTCTAGATCCTTGTTGAAAGGCGTAAAGGTGCTCGTGGTAAATGCGCTACAAGAAGAGCCGCATATATCCCATTTTACACGTGAGGAAGCGCTAGCTTTCACGAAGGAAATAGGTGCTGAAACGACCTACCTTACACACATTAGCCATCGCTTTGGCAAACATGCAGACATCGAGGAACATTTGCCTGATGGCGTGCACGTTGCCTTCGACGGATTGTCCCTTGTGGTCTAAGTCTAATTAATTCGTAAAATTATCCAAAACTTTTCCTGAAGAAAGCTTGTTCTTATAATAGAAAATAAGAAGTGAGTTTATTAATTTAATAGTAAAAGTTATGGGAAATATTCTTTATTTAGTAGCCGTTATTTTAGTAATAATTTGGGCTGTTAGTTTTTTCGGCGGATATGCGTCAGGTGGTATTATCCACGTTTTGTTGGTTATTGCCATTATAGCGATTCTATTACGCGTTATTCGAGGCGCGGCTTAGTATCCAAGGTTTTTAAGTACAAATGGGCTATCGCAATGTCTTCGGGAAAGGTGATTTTTATATTTCGCTGATCACCGATAATAAGACGGACGGGATAGCCCATTTTTTCTACCACGGAAGCATCATCCGTGAAGGAACCCATTTCGGGTTGGGCGAAGGCCTTTTGTAAGATGTCGGCTCGGAAAGTTTGTGGGGTTTGCACCATCCATACCTGTTGCCGATCGGTGGCGGTGCTTTCCTCGATGCTGCCCAAACGAATGGAATTGGTACTCTGTATAGCAGCAGTTGTTGCGCCATACCGCACAGTTTCCGCAAAGCAACGGTCGACTAGCTCTTGGCTGATGACAGGTCGTGCAGCATCATGTATCGCTATCAGCGTACTTTCTAATGCGACTTTTTCTTTTTCGAAAATATACCCTAAGCCATTTCGTACACTTTGAAAACGGCTTTCACCCCCGTAAACAACATGGTGCGGAATCTGAAAATTATATTGCCTGCATAGATCAGTCCAGTAGGGGTGCATATCTGGATGTAAAACCAATACAATATCTGGCATGTCACTACCTTTGCGAAAGCATTCCATAGTGTGCATGAGTACCGGTCGCTGATCGATTAACAGAAACTGTTTGGGCAGCTCGGCATTCATTCGGGTGCCTCGACCGCCAGCCACTATAATCACATATTTTTTTAGCATAACTTATCCGTTAGGCCTTGATGGGCCTGATCAATTTAAATAGTTGATTTGACTTCCTTTGTCGTGGTCGTTTACCACGTTGACTGCACGCGGAATACGTTCTTTCAACTCTTCCACATGGGATATGATGCCCACGATACGGTTTTCGCGATGCAGATATTGCAATGTTTCAAACACGGTGTTCATGCTCTCTGCATCTTGTGTACCGAAGCCTTCGTCAATAAAAAAGAAATTTTTATCCGCTTTGTTGAGTGTTTGTATGCTTTCTGCGAGGGCTAGGGCCAAACATAGGGATGCTTGGAAGCTCTGTCCGCCAGAAAGTGTTTTGACCGAGCGTCGGAAGCCATTGTTTAGGTAATCGATAACTTCAAATTCATTGCTTTCGTTAATCGTCAAGCTTAGATTGTTGCGCGTCAATCTATGGAAGCGTAAGTTGGCGATCTCGCAGAGCCGTTGGAGGTGAATGCTGGATACATAGTTAACGAAGCCAGCACCTCGAAATAGGTTCTCTAGCATCGTTAGATTACTTTTTCGCGAAGATATTTGTTCATATTCTTCCAGCAGTCTTTCTTTCTTTTCAAATTCGACCAATAGGTGCGAACATTCCCGTTCGAGCGCGCCGACAATGCGAATATGGAGTTCCAGTTCCTCTTTCTTCAATCGAAATAGTTCGATTTTCTCTTGGTACAGATTTTCTTGGTAGTCATCGTTTGCTATCTTGGCCGTTAGTTCGGCCAACTGCTGGAGAGCTACTTGAAAATTCACGTTGAAATCCTGTATAACGCTTCGGATCTGCGGAACATTCAGTTGTTTTTGTAGTATTTGCTGCACTTGGATGATATCACTATAGCCGAATTCTTTCAGCAGAGCCGATATTTCAGCCTGCTTGGTGCCCAGTTGTTGGTAAAGGTGATGAAATTGCTCTTTGGCAGCCGTACGCTCGCCGTTGATTGCCGCAAATTCGGTTTTCAATCGTTGGATTGTTTCTGTCAAGGACTTGTAGCTATCTTCCAAATACGTGATGCGATTTTCCGTTTGCTGTTTTCGGCTCAGCAATGTAGATTCTTTTTGTTGGGCAATTTCATGGGGTTTTAATACCTGCAACTGCCTTTCGGTCTGTTGTACAAGACTATCGATAACCACGAGCTCTTGTTCTAGACCGGACAAGGTCGCTTTGTACTTTTCTACCTTGATTTGCGCTGCGGATAGCTCTTGTCGACGATCTTTTAATGCAGCTTCGGCATTTTTAATGGCTGTTTCCGCGGTTTGGTTCTTGCTTTTGTAAGAAAGAAATGGCTCTTTGTCGTTTGCCGAGAAATCGTCCCAGCAGAACGTCAAAAGATGATCCGCATAGTGCGATTGGAGCAGCGCGAGCGACGTTGTGAGTTGCTGCACCTGCGCTTTCTTTTCCTTAAATAGGATACCGGCATGGGTAAATTCCTGGAAGTTTTCTTTCAAGACCAAGAGATTATGGTTGACATCTCCTTTTTTCAGACGCAGTTCGTTTTCCCAGTGGGAAACGTCGCTACTCTCGAGGTGCATGGGGTGCTCAAGCGAGCCACAAAGTGGGCAGGGCTGACCATCGCTCAAGTTGTCGGCAAATTCGCTTAGTTTTGCCTGTACTTGCAGTTGCGTCTCTTCCTTCTGAAGATCAAGTAGCTGCCTTTGGTATTGCACTTCAAGTTGACGTAGCTGCTCTTCCCAAGTGTCAATACCCAGATTTTTGGACGTGAATCGTCCAGCTTCCACCGCTATATCGGCTTCCAAAACCGCTACTTGCTGCTTGATATCGGCTATTTTTCCCAATAGGGTGTCTTGGGTCTGGTACCAGCCTTCTAAGGCAAGGAGGATGGCCGTATCTACTTTTTTGTGTTTCAAGGTATCCAGCTTTTCCTCGTTTTCGCGGATACTTTCAAGTAAGATACGTTCATTTTCCTGAACTTTGATGAGATGAGGCTTGCCATCTTCTATACGCTTGCTCACCGTCTTTTTTTGTTCTTGCTGCTGAACGATGTAGATAAGTAACTTCAGATCTTCGCACTCGCGGCGGAATTTTTCGATCTGTTGATAATCTATTTCGATTTTTTTCCAATGGCTTTCCTGCTCTTCCAATCGGGAAAGTGTTTCTTCCTTCCTTGTTGTGAGTTGCTGGATCTTTAAGGTTACTTGCTCTTTCTCTTTATTGAGCATTTGCGTGTGCTGAAGCACCTCTTTAAAAGCTTGCTGGGTACTTTCGAAAGTATTCAGCTCCTGTTCCTGCTGTAGTATTTTGGGCTGTTCATCTCGGTAGGACGTCACTTCCTGCTGCTTGTTATGGAGTTCTGCGCGTAGGCGTTTGCTTTCGGCCATGCGCGAAAGCTCGGTTTCTAGATTTGCCGTTTCTTCCTTTAACGTGTGGAGGTCTACCTGCGCCTTTGCCAGTTCCTCCTTTTTGGTCTGTAGGATTTCCGTGCTAACAGATTCAAACCCAGATAGGGCACCTTTAAGTAACTCGATTTTGCTATTGTTCTGCCGTTGTAAATGAGACACTTTGGGGCCTAGATCAAAGCGGTTCAGGTTGAAGATCTCTTTAATCATGTCCGAACGATCTTTGCCGCGTAGCTCCAGAAATTCCTTAAACTGACCTTGGGGGATGATGATCGTCCGACGGAAGTTAGGGTAGGTAAGCCGCGTGATATCGGCTCCGTCTGCTGAGGTAAGGGGCAACCACTGATCGTCTTTCCACTCATAGGCGTAACGCTCCAGCGGAGTTGTTTCTTCGAATCGCTTCCGGCGCTTCCACTGCGCCACAAAACGGAATTTACGCTGTTCGAAATTGTAGAATTCGAACACAATGCAGGCATTGTCCGACTGGAGGTTTAGCATATTGTAGGTACGTTTCTCCTGCTTGTTCAAGCGTTCGGTTTCGCCATACAACGCAAAGCTGATGGCTTCAATGATGGAAGATTTTCCGGAACCCACCTTTCCAAAGATGCCGAAAAGCCCGGCTTCCGTCAATTTAGTAAAATCGATTTCTTGTTTTTTCTGGT
Source organism: Sphingobacterium bambusae (assembly GCF_033955345.1). Lineage (NCBI taxonomy): Bacteria > Pseudomonadati > Bacteroidota > Sphingobacteriia > Sphingobacteriales > Sphingobacteriaceae > Sphingobacterium > Sphingobacterium bambusae. The sequence goes on along the minus strand of NZ_CP138332.1, from coordinate 1,185,258 downwards.
AGGAATATAGTCCTTCGATACTGAGATATAATGGTAGCACGCTTTAGTCCTCCGTTTCTGTGTTGCTGTTTATCACTTCGTTGAGTAGCTGCATGATTTCATGGTTGGGCTCTTGTCCGAGGCGATATTGAAAATAATCCTTAAATAAGGCATCTATATCCTGGTCGAGGTTGATAGATTGTACTTTTTCTTCTATCATTTCCTCGGATTTGACGACCGGGATGATATGAATGATGCCATCGTGGGCTTCGTGTATGCGTTTTAGCTCAGCAGAGCTTAGAAAAGTGTTGCTGACCAAGGTCAGTTCTATCAAGGCATAGGGATTGGCATGCAGCCAAGCCACAGCTTCATCGATATGCAGGAACTTCTTTCGGTGCAGTGCGCGGCCACTCTTCAAGGGTATTTTAGCGTAGGTGACGGGTTGTGCAGGCTTCGCGTCGATAATGACAACCCCTTTTTCCTGTCCGGCTTCGGCAAAGGAATAGGCTAGTGGGCTGCTGGGATAAACAACAGGCGCCGGATGCCCGCCAATTTCCTGAAATCGGTGGAGGTGTCCCAGTGCGGTATACTGTATCTGCCTAGGAATACCGTCGGAATAGATCAGATCGGCGTGTCCCACTTTGATGGGTTTTTCCCCTTCGGGTTCTTCCAGTATTTCGCCTCCACGTCTAAGCATGTAAAGGTGTGCGGTGAGCATGTTTACCCCTTGTTCATCACAATAGGCATCGGCAACAGTTTGCCAGTGCTCGTGCAGCAATTCATTGAGTTTTTGTTCTTTGCTTTCCAGTCCAAGAAACTGTTTTAAGCGCAATTCATTGGCGAAAGGCGTGTGGATAATGCGGAGTGGATAATTATGGCGAGGTAGGAGTAGCTCGATAAACCCATCATCGGTTTTGGACAGGGCATAGCCATGCTGTACCTCAAATGGGACGACCCGCGCCTTGGGGTATCCAACGAAGATGATTCCGCATTCGCGGGCCAGAGCATCAGGGGCGTCAATGCGATCGGCGCTATCGTGGTTGCCCGCAATGGCGATAACGGGACGCTCGCCATTATTGCTCAGCCGGCGCAGTGTTTTATAGAGCAGCTCTACGGCCTCCACTGGCGGATTGAACGTGTCAAAAAGATCGCCCGCGATAATGATAGCATCGACTTGCTCGCGCTCGGCTATTTCACTAATCTCGGCAAGCACCTCGCGCTGTTCCTCCAAGCGGGAGAAATAATCCAGTTTTTTTCCGAGGTGCCAATCTGCCGTATGTAATATTTTCATGCTGTGTTCAAGTTTGGAAAGGAAAGCACTGCCTGTAAGCTTTTCCTGTCTTTGGCGCATAAGGGGAATTTATTAACGGTTTCCTCTTATTTCGAATTGCCAAGTAGCGGTTTATACCTCCGTTTGATTGTCCTTTTTGTCGGAGTGTCCAAGTTTCTTTGTTGGATTAACGACATCGCGCAGCAACTGTTTCAGCTCTTTTGTTTCTGGAAATCGTCCTTCTACTTTTCTATCGAATAGAAGTATGTCGCCTACAGAAACGGAAAAACGTCCGCTTACTTCGCTAGGTACGAGCGTTACACCATAGATATCATCGACGAAAGTCGTCAATATTTCCTGAGCAAAATATGCTGCACGCAACATCCATCCGCATTTCGGACAATATAATATGGTAACGGTTTGTTTCATGACAGCTCCTTTTTTCAAAAATAAGCAAATAGGAGGAGAGATAAAACCCATTTTTGGCATCCGGATGATCTACATGGATCGCGGGCAGTGTGCGATGTGTTATTGTCTTTTGGTAAACTGGATTGACACCAGGGGCCTTGCTTATGTGGCTATATTATCGTATTTTAGGTACCTGAAATTGATTAGTCTTACATGCTACCGACCAGATTAACATGAATTGGAAATATTTTTTGCTGCTGTTGCTGTTTGCATCGCAGATGTCTTATGGGCAGCAAGAGGCTGTGAAAGGAAAGACTTCGTATAATTTTCTGATCGATACCGAGCATTACGATAAAGAAAAGAAAAACCCACTATTGATTTTTTTACATGGGCGTAGTCTTTCGGGGCACGATCTAAACCGGGTGAAGCGATACGGTGTGCTTTATGCAAAAAACAGGGGCGTAGAATTGCCGTCTTCCATCGTTGTGGCGCCACAGACTTCCAATGGATGGGATCCTGACAAGGTGAAGGACGTTTTGTCGTATGTATTGGAAAATTATAATGTTGATGAAGATAGGGTGTATGTTTGTGGCATGAGCATGGGTGGCTATGGAACAATGGATTTTGTTGGTAAATATCCCGAGTTGGTGGCTGCGGCGGTGGCTATTTGTGGGGGTGGTACAATGAAATATGCAGAAAGCTTGGCCACTGTTCCCTTGTGGATACAACACGGCAGTGCAGACCGCGCGGTTCCTGCATCGGAATCCAAAAAAATATACCATGCCATAAAAAAGGTGAACCCGGATGCGGAAGCGAAATTGACGATTATTCCGGGCGGTACGCACGGAAGCGTTGAACGCCTTTTCCATCGAGGCGATATGTATGAATGGTTGTTTCAACATCGTAAAAATAACTAAAACCTATTTTTAAATACTAAATATTTTAGTATTTTTGAATATGGGTTTGGATCAATCGCAGGAAGAATATCTAAAAGGAAGAGGAGCACAGGTTAATCCTAATAACAAGTTCTTTTCCAATCAATATGTGCAGGAGCATGTGGAGGGTTTGGATGAGCCCTTTCTTGGTGCGGAGAGCACGAAAATAATCGCGACCTATCCCAAGGTAATCCTTTCTAGAGTAGACAGTCCCGATATCGGTTTCTATCAATCTTTGAATCCTTATCAGGGTTGTGAGCATGGGTGCATATATTGCTATGCCCGAAATTCACATGAATATTGGGGATATAGTGCGGGGCTTGATTTTGAAAGAAAAATATTGGTCAAGTACAATGCTGTAGAACTGTTAGAAAAGGAGTTTGAACGGAAAAGCTATCGTCCGGAGGTGATCTTTATGTCGGGCAATACAGACTGTTATCAACCTATCGAGCGTAAGTTGGGCATAACCCGAGGGTTACTGTCTACTTTGTTGACCTACAGACACCCTGTTTCATTGATTAGCAAGAATGTTTTGATGCTGCGTGACTTGGATATGCTCAGTGCGTTGGCCGAAATGGGCTTGGTTAGCGTATCGGTGACGATCAATAGTTTGAGGGAGGAGGTGCGTCGTAAGATGGAGCCTCGGACAGCGACGGCCATGTCGAGGCTGAAACTTATCGAGCAGTTGGCTGAAAGGAATATTCCCGTATCGTTGATGATTGCGCCCATTGTGCCCGGCATCAACAGCGATGAGATGCCCGCACTGATAAAAAGTGCTGCCGATGCAGGAGCGAAATGGGCAAGTTATACCATCGTTCGTTTGAATGGCGCTATTGGAGATATCTTTCGAGATTGGGTGCATAAAAACTATCCCGATCGTGCGGCGAAAGTGCTGCACGGTATTGAATCCTGTCATGGAGGAAAGGTAAACGATAGCGAATGGGGGCGTAGGATACGCGGAGATGGTGAGATAGCCAATGGAATTCGGCAGCTGTTTAAATCAGCCGTAAAGAAATATATGGATAAAGAAGATTACCCGATTTTGCGTACAGATCTTTTTGAAAGGCCCAACCGAAGCCCGCAGATGCGCTTGTTTTGATCCTTCGCCTTGTTGGCTGCTTTTGCGAAAAAAAACCTTAATAAAGCATGCTTTATCAAGGTTTTTTTAATGGATCATCGAAGATACCCTATTGAATAGGCGCAGGAGCTTCCTCTTCAAATAAAGGTAATTCTTTGATAATGTTATACCAAGAAATGATTTTTTTGATATCTGAGGAGTAGACACGTGATTCGTCGTGTCCGGGCGCTACTTCGCGAAAAAACTCGCGTAGCGTTTCGCCGTCAGCCTTTACGTCTGGTGTATCTTTTCCAGATGCTTTTACGGCCTCCAATACATCCAACAACCTGATTTCTTCTTCTTCGCCGTAAATGGTGATATCTTCCAACGTAGCCATTTTTGTGGTCGAAAGGTTTACGGTAGATTTTACCTTCTTCTCATCTAGCGATTCGAGGATAAATCCACCCTTATTTTGACCGATCAATTTAAAAAGGCCGGTTTTTCCGGTTACTGATACTAATGCTCTTAAATTCATGAAACGGAAATTAATCTTCAATTACTTCAATGCTCAAAATGCGGTCGCCTTGACGGATATCGTCCACCACATCCACGTTTTCAATCACTTTACCGAAACAGGTATGGTTTCTATCTAGATGCGCCGTATTGTTTCTGCTGTGGCAAACGAAAAATTGTGAACCGCCAGTGTTACGTCCAGCATGTGCCATAGAAAGCACACCGCGATCGTGGTATTGATTTTCTCCTGTCAACTCACAATCAATTTTGTATCCAGGGCCTCCAGTTCCAGGCATGCCGGTAGCACCTTCACGACTATTTGGGCAACCTCCTTGAATAACAAAGTCAGGAATCACACGGTGAAAAGTCAATCCATCGTAATACCCAGATTTCGCCAATTTGATGAAATTTGCTACGGTATTTGGAGCGTCTTCTGTGTAGAATTGCACAGTCATGTCGCCTTTTTCTGTCTTAATAATTGCTTTGCTCATAGTTTACTTATTACTTACGGAACTGCAAAGATAAAGTTTATAACGGAAATGTGCCCCTAGAATTGGTTAAGAATTGTTAATCGATTTAAAAATAGGATTTTCGATTTTAAATTACTAAAAAAATTAGTATATTTGTTTAGGAAAAAAATGCTGAGATGGGAGTACACAGACTTGTTATTCGGGAATGGTCAGAAGCTGATCGTCCTCGCGAAAAATTAATGGATCAGGGGCGGCGTTCATTAACCAATGCCGAATTGATGGCGATCCTTATCGGGTCGGGGTCACCAGATGAGAGTGCCGTAGAGCTTTGTCGGCGTATACTCTCGGGCGCAAACAACAGTTTGGACAATGTTTCCAAATTGGAGGTCAAAGAGCTTTGTGGCTATAAAGGCATTGGTGAGGCGAAGGCTATTTCCATCATCGCGGCCTTGGAGCTCGGCCGCCGTCGTCGTGAATCTGAGCCCGAGTCGAAGCCTTTGCTCAACAGCAGTAGGCGTGTATATGATTATTTTCGATTTACCATGCAAGATTTGGAGCATGAAGAGTTTTGGGTTCTTTATCTAGATACAGCGTGCAAGCTAAAGGATAAACAATTGATCGGGCGCGGAGGGAATGATTTCACACCAGTCGATATCCGTTTTATTCTGAAATTTGCCGTTCAAAATACCGCTAGTTCCATTATCCTCATGCATAATCATCCATCGGGATCATTAAAGGCCAGTCCGGAAGATAAACAATTGACTAAACAGATCGTCGGTGCAACTGCGCTACTGGATATCAGCGTGAGCGACCATGTCATTTTCACAAATAGCTCCTATTACAGTTTTCGAGACGAAGGCTTGTTGTAATGGTAGATCCTTGGCATAAAACAAAAATGCCCCCAGCAGTTCCTTCTTAGGGATTGCTGGAGGCATTGTATTTGATCTAGAGGAAAGACTAGAAAAGTCCGAACATTTCTGCTTCGATCTTTCCGATGATCTGTCCTAAGTCTTCCGGATTGTTTGCGAAATCTAGGTTGTCTTTATCGAGGATCAACAATTTTCCTTCTTTGTAATTACCAATCCACTTTTCATATTTTTCATTGAGCTTGGATAGGTAATCCAAGCGTATCGCTGATTCATAGTCACGACCTCTTTTCTGGATATTGCTGACCAAGGTGGGCACCGAAGCGCGTAGGTAGATCAGCAGATCTGGAGGTTTGATATAGTGCACGATGCTTTGGAAAATGTTGCTGTAGTTTTCAAAGTCGCGTGCGCTCATCAAGCCCATATCGTAAAGGTTTTCGGCAAAGATGTAAGCATCTTCGTAGATGGTACGATCTTGGATCATGTTGATGCCACGGCTCTGCAGGTCTACGATATGTCTAAAACGACTATTCAAGAAGAATATTTGAAGGTTGAAGGCCCAACGTTTCATGTCGCTGTAGAAGTCTTCCAAATAGGGGTTGTTTTCTACAGCTTCAAATTGGGGTTCAAAATTGAGATGACGAGCCAGTTTCTCGGTCAAGGTTGTTTTTCCAGCTCCAATATTTCCTACGATGGCTAAATGCATGTTCTCCAATTAAAAATGTAAGGATTAAAAATTAAAACGAAACGTTGTTTCTTAAAATAACCGCTTGATACCGATGATTTCTCGAACCTCGCGGATAGTTTTTCTAGCACTCTCGCTAGCTTTTTCGGCGCCGAGCTTCACTACTTTCTTCAGGTACTCTTCGTCGCTGGATATCTCCTGTATACGAGAACGGACGGGTTCTGTGGCGAGGACCATATCTTCGGCGAGCTGTTTTTTAAAGTCTCCGTAGCGAATCGAACAGCTGTTGTAGAGCTCGTCGAAATGTGCCAAGGTATCTGCGGAGGATACCACTTTCATGAGGTCAAACAGGTTTTGGATAGCTTCTGGCTTTGGCTGGTTCATTTCCGTTGGTCCGGAATCCGAAACTGCACGCATAACCTTTTTGCGGATCACCTCCGGAGTGTCGCTTAGGTACACGCAACTAGCCTCACCATTTGATTTACCCATTTTTCCGTTACCATCAAGTCCCGGAATCTTAACAAGCTTGTCGCTGTAAGAAAAAGCAAAAGCCTCCTTAAAATAGTCGACATTGTATAGCCTGTTAAAACGATTGCCGAAGGTACGAGTCATTTCAAGATGTTGTTCCTGATCTTTTCCCACCGGTACTTTAGTGCCATGGTGCAACAAAATATCGCAGGCCATAAGTACGGGATAGGTGAGTAAGCCGGCGTTTACATTGTCGGGGTTGGCACGCACTTTATCCTTAAAGGCGGTGGCGCGCTCGAGCTCACCGAGATAAGCATTCATATTCATGTAGAGGTACAGTTCTGCCACTTCAGGAACGTCAGACTGCACGTAAATGGTTGACTTTTCAGGATCTATTCCAGCGGCAAGGTACTCCACAACAACCTCACGCACGGTACGACTGAGGTCGCCCGGTGTGGGATGCGTGGTTAGGGAGTGCAAATCGGCAATAAAAAAGAAGCAGTTATAATCGTTCTGCATTTTTACGAAGTTGCTCAACGCCCCGTAGTAGTTGCCCAAATGTAATTTTCCGGTACTTCTAATACCGCTAACGACAGTTTCCTTCATGTCGCGAATTTACGTATAAATTGCTAAATCCGCGCAAGCTCCCTATATTAGTTTTTCAATTGTATACTATGGAAAAGCGATATTTTACAACGATCATGCTCCTGTTTTTTTCGCTGCTTGGCGGGGCTTATGCACAAAATAAAATCTTCGAATTTAGCGACGAGTTGTGCTCTTATCGGGGTTACTACGACGCCGAGAAGTATAGTGCTAGTCAATTGCGCGACAGCTATGCCCTTTTTCAAACGGGGCATTATATTGATGATAGTGGAACAGGGGAGGAGTTGAAGATGCGATACGACAGCGCGATCGAAACATTGAACAACTTGCAACCGGTAAATAATGATTATTTCAAACGATTGAAGGTTGATGTGCTGAACTACGTAAAACAGACCTACGCCCTAAAGATTGTTCAGAAAAATGCTAAACAGCAACCCGCTGCGCTTGTTACTGCGGTGGAAGAGGGAAGTAGGGCACACTATTATGGGACGGCTTTACATGCTGGTGGAGAAGTGTTAATGAAAGCTTATCTCGAACTGGTTCGGGATCAGATGAAGGAAAATGCATGGCCTGAAAGTTTATGGGATAATTATCAGGAAAGCCTGAAACAACCTAATAAGGAAGACTTGGCCTTTGATTATGTGCTGGTTTACGGTTGGTGGAATAATGCCAATAGGCTCGTTGCGCATATCGATTACGACGGTACGCAGATGGAGAAATTTATGGCGCTTTTTGTTAAGGTTGACACACTGGATTGTGACGAGCCTTAGCCGACCTTGATAGGCTAGGGTTGTTGAAGCTTTTTGGCTTCGTTCCAATATACGTCCATCTCTTCGAGGGTCATCTCCTGCAAGGATTGACCGTTTTCCGCTGCTCGTTTTTCCAGATGGGTGAATCGTTGGATAAATTTCTTGTTGGTGCGCTCTAGCGCATTTTCAGGATTAATGTGTAGGTGGCGCGCATAGTTGATTAACGAAAACAGAAGATCTCCAAATTCCGACTCTGCTTTCTCCTGATCCACAACTTGACCGCTCTCCATATTAAATTCTTGTTTGAATTCGGCCAATTCTTCTTCTACTTTAAGCCACACTTGGCTTTTGTCTTCCCAATCAAAACCCACACCGCGCACCTTATCCTGTATTCGGTAAGCTTTTACCAATGCAGGCAGTCCTTTGGGCACACCCGACAATACCGATTTATTGCCTTCGGCAAGTTTTATGGTTTCCCAGTTTCTCTTTACATCGTCTTCATTTTCCACATCGGTGTCGCTATAAATGTGGGGATGGCGAGCAATCAGTTTGTCGCATACGGTATTCAGCACATCGACGACATGAAACTGTTGCTGCTCGCTGGCAATTTTAGCATAAAACACCAAATGCATCATGACGTCCCCCAGCTCCTTTTTAATCTCCGCAAAATCCTTCTCTAAAATGGCATCCGTGAGTTCATACATTTCCTCTATGGTCAAGTGTCTAAGCGACTCCATGGTCTGCTTTTTGTCCCATGGGCATGCGACGCGTAGGGTGTCCAAAATAGTAAGAAGTCTCTCAAAAGCTTTACCTGGATTTTCTTGGGGATCTGGAGCAATGTATGGCATAAATAACGTTTAAATGTACCTGTCGTACTACTGTAGTTCAAACATAGCTAATTTCAGGCAGATGCACAATTCGTCGTTCAATATATGCAGCCAGCCACATTTAAGGTGCACGGGGGCTATTTCCGGAAAAATAATAAAACAGAAGTCGGCATGAAGGTGTTATTTAGGATAAAGGATGAACATTATGGAAACAAAACATAACTATGAAACGACCGATGTGGCACTTGCTAATTTGCAGAACATGGGTTACACTATCGATTTTAACATTGCGTTTGATGAGATCTTGGAAGACGCAGATCACTACAAGATAGACCACCTGTACCGCTATGAGGGGGCATCCAACCCCGATGATGAATCGACAGTTTATGGCATTTCTAATGAGAAAAATGGAAAAAAAGGCGTTTTTGTTGCCGGAAATTTATCGCTGGTTGAGGGTAAAAAAAGAGATATTATCCTTAAATTAGAGCTTAAATATAGGCACGATCAACATGTTGGAAAGTAAACTATTTATGGTGTTGCTCGGCTGTAAGCCCGAAGGACGTTTTACGGAGCAACACGATATTTTTTTTGGAATTGGCGATGAGCTGGGGCAGTTAAAACCAGCTATGGTAAATTTTTGGCCGGAGGCCGATGGTAAATTGCATGTAGATGCCTGGCGAGAAGTGTGCGTAGTGGAAGGTTATAGCATTTCCGTACTGCCGCGTGAAGCAGCACCAACGAGTAAGTGGAAGCTTTTTTTTGTGAACTTGGGAGGATATCGGGGGCAGGACTTTGAAGAATATCATTATAAACAGCTGGTGGTTGCCGAAGATGTGGCGGGTGCGACCAAAGCTGCAAAAGGGAGTTCTTTTTTCAAAGATTATATATCACCACATATCGACGATAAATACGGCCTTGATGTAGACGATGTGTTTTCTGTGGAAGATGCACTTCCGAAAGCGATGCGCGAGCGGTTTAAATTGTTGATCGAAGAGAAGGAATCTGCAGGTAGACCCGATGAGGTACATGTAGGCTACCTTAAGTTTTCAAAACTGGCCGCAGAATATTAGCGAATATTTGCTATACCGTGATGGAACAATGGGATTGTGGACCGTGCCACAATCCCATTGTTGTTATATGCCCATTTCTTTCAGGATAAACTGTGCATTGTCGATCTTGTCAGCAATCCACAACACATATCGTATATCGACACCTATAGATCGGCTGTAGTCTTCATTCCACGCGAAATCATTGATGGTGGCATCATAAGATCGATCGAAATTAACACCGATGAGCTCGCCATAGGCATTCATAATAGGCGAGCCGGAATTACCTCCGGTGGTATCCATGTTATACAGGATATTTACAGGGACGTCGTTCAATTCCTTTTTTGCATAGGCGCCAAAATTCTTGGCTAGCCAAGCCGTCTTGATGCTTTCTGGATAAGTAAATTCCTCCAGCCCGGAGTTGCCTTTTTCGATTAAGCCCTTAATGGTGGTAAAAGGCTTCATATAGGTCGCATCGACAGGACTGTACCCCTTAATGTTGCCAAAAGTCAAACGAAGCGTAGAGTTTGCGTCGGGGATGAAGCTTTTGGCTTGGTATTTTTCTTTAACAGCAACGTAATCTCCCATCAACCTGTTCAGCACCCCTTCCCGACGTTTTTGCTCGTCGTTAAAGGCGGTCAGTTCAATATCCAATTCTTTCTGTGCGGATAGCAAATCGTCATTGTAGTTTTTAATCGATTGGAAGTCCTTAAGCACTGTGCTATACAGCAACTCTTTGTTGTTTAGCTTGGATTTGTCGATGGATGCGGTTACGGCATCTGCAGCAACCTCGGCACTTGGAAATCCTTGTTTGCTGATATATGCTAGCTTATTTGCGCCTTCGAAGAGGTATGCATCTTTAACCATACGTTCGGCTACGGCTTTGTCTACCATCAGATTATAACTCGCGTAGATAGCGTCAAGATGACGCTTTACTTCAAGAATGTTTAAGGCGAAGAATTCTTCCTGTGCCTTTAGTCCATTTTGCTTAAGAATAGCACTTTTAAAGTTGTTGATCGTATTGGCTGTGCGCAGCAAAGAGGTAGAGCTATACATGTTGTTGAACCAAAGTTCTTTTTCCGCAACTTCGAAAACAGAGCGATAATGCTGTTCGATATCATGCATTAGGCTGCCATATCTGCTTTTTAACTCAGGCTTGCTGTTAATAAATTGAGCCAGTTGCTCGTCTTCTTTGCGTTTTTGTGTGATCAGGTCTATATTATGCAACCCTTTAAGTTTTCCGCGGTAGTTTTTTAAGACGTTTGCATTTCTTTTGACGCGTGTAGCCAAAGCCAGTTCCGTAGATACGTTGTCTTTACCCGCTTTAAGCATTTGTTGATTTTGGAAATCATAGAGATTGGACGTATAGGGCAATAGGAATTTCTCCTGATACTCGATATACTGTGCTGGTCGGTGCCTAAATGTGCGGCCTGGGTAGCCTAGAATAAATACAAAGTCGTTCTCATTGACGCCCTGTGGATTTATTTTAAGGTGTTTTTTTGGCTTATAGGGTACGTTCTTAGTGCTGTATTTGGCAGAAGAACCATCTGCAGCTACATAGGCGCGGAGAAAAGAAAAATCGCCGGTATGGCGTGGCCAAACCCAGTTATCGGTCTCTCCGCCAAATTCACCTATATCTTGACGAGGTATATAAACGAGGCGCACATCTTCAATAGTTTTGTATCGAAACAGCACATAAGTTTTTCCAATAAACATTTCCGATACTTCAGCCTTAATGGTTGGGTCTTGCGCTTCCGCTTTCTGGGCTATTTCTGCCCTTTTTTTATTGATGGTATTGATCCGTTCTACCGGATCGGAAATGGCAGATACAGCATTCAAGATTTCATCGGACACGTCGCTATACGAGTCGGTTATCCGTATGGTCAAACCTTTTGCTTCAATTTCCTGTTCCAAGCTGTTTGCAACAAAGCCATTTTTTAGGTAGTTGAACTCGGGCGAGCTGGCCAACTGTACGGCACTAAATGCGCAATGGTGATTAGTAACAATTAATCCATTTGGAGAAACAAAGGATCCGGTGCATCCGCTTACCTGAACCAAGGCGTCAACCAAGCCCACTTGTCCTGGGTTATAGATTTCTTTTTCGGTAATTTTTAATCCCGCTTTCTTCAGTCCGGCCCTTCCAAGCTCGCTCAATGGAAACATACCCTCATCGGGTATGGCAGAAAAGTTAAAAGCGCTCACCGTGATCAATAAGCAACAGAGTAAGCTGCCTTTTAATTTTAATGTCGTCATCATGTTGTTGTTTAGAATAGGCCAAAGTTACTAAACATTTTTAAAGCAAAGCTACTCCCTTGAGTGAACGGTCTGCAAGCGTAGGAATGAGCAGATCGATGGGGCATGATTCGTTGGATGTTAACTTTTAGTGGAAGATAATCGCTGAAGCGCGTTGAAATAGCTACCTTTGCATAGCTAAAATTTATAGCATGACCCTTGTTCAATTAGAATATATTATTGCAGTGGATACGTATCGCAGTTTTGTAGCGGCGGCAGAGCACTGCTACGTGACGCAGCCTACATTAAGCATGCAGATCCAAAAGCTGGAAGAATCCATCGGCGCGAAAATATTCGATCGCAGCAGACAGCCGGTTGTTCCGACAGAGATTGGCGAAAAAATCATTAAGCAAGCACGCGTCATCTTGAATGAGAGCAAGAAAATTGCCGAACTATTGCTGGAGAGTAAAGGCGAAGTTTCAGGGGAACTTAAAATTGGTGTCATCCCTACCGTCGCACCTTATCTCTTACCCGATATATTGACTGCGTTTCTGAAGAAATATCCAAAGTTGCAGCTACAGATTTGGGAGTATACCACCGAACGCATCCTGCAGGAACTCAAATTGGGTAAGCTGGATTGCGGAATTCTGTCAACGCCATTGCATGAGTCGGGCATTGAGGAAACACCGTTGTATTACGAGACCTTTGTTGCCTATGTATCCGAGCATAGTCCGCTTTTTCAGAAAAAAATGGTTACCACAGACGAGATTGCGAATGAAAAGCTGTGGCTTCTCAATGAGGGACATTGTATGCGGGGGCAAGTATTGAATCTTTGCCAATATAAACATAACCAAGGGGCACTAGGAACGTTTGAATATAATACAGGTAGTGTGGAAACACTGAAGCGTATGGTGGATATCAATGGTGGTTTGACAATCTTACCGGAGATGAGCGTTTTGGGCTATGATGAAGATCAACTGGGGCAAGTTCGGTATTTTAGAGCGCCGGAACCTGTTCGGGAGATTAGTATCGTTACGACCCCAAATTTTGTAAAAAAGCAAGCGGTAACCGCATTGAAGAACGAGATTATCGCACTTGTTCCCGATCGGTTCAAGACGAAAAAAAGAAAAGAAGTGATGGGCTTCGAGCTGTAAGCAATATAATAGAGCAATGAAATTTACGATCTACAAAAAACTGGACCAAATAAATCAGTGGCGGATGCATAAGATTTCCAACCGGAACTTTATGATTATCCTGGCTTTCGTTGTGGGCGTTATTGGTGGTTTGGCGGCCGCACTGTTGAAGGGCTTGACCCACTTTATAGCATCAACTTTGCAGAATGATATAGATTGGCATTTTAAGTATTCGTTTTATTTGATTTTGCCTTTGTTTGGAATTTTGTTTAGTGTGATCTACGTGCGTAAGTTTTTGCGCGGCAAACGCTTGGAGCATGGTATTACGCCGATTATCTATTCCATTTCTAGGAAATCCAGTAGGATAGAGCCGCACAACATCTATTCGCAGATTGTTACTAGTGCGATAACGGTTGGATTTGGCGGGTCGTGCGGATTGGAGGCGCCGATAGCTTACAGTGGATCGGCGATAGGTTCGAATACCGGTCGCTTTTTTGGGTTGCAGTACAAGGAGATAACCATGTTGCTGGCCTGCGGAGCGGCGGCGGGTATTTCCGGTGCGTTCAACAGTCCGATTGCAGGGATGATCTTTGCGATCGAGATCTTGTTGCCCGAGTTTTCCATTCCGGCCTTTATTCCTTTGCTGATATCGGCTGCTTTGGCATCTGTCGTCTCGCGATTGCTTTACAGTGAACCTCTTTTCCATACGGCCACAACCGAATGGGAAGTGGAAGCACTCTTTTTCTATATCGTCTTAGCTGTAATCGTGGGGCTGTATACGGTCTACTTCGCGAAAATTAGTAATGTTGTAAAACGTTGGTTTGGGCGTATTTCCAATCCTTACAATAAAGTGTGGTTCAGTGGGATATCATTGGGTTTAATGATTTTCGTATTTCCCGCTTTGTATGGAGAGGGCTATATCACCATACAGCAGATTTTGGATGGAAAATTCGATGCTATCGTACAGAATAGTCTGTTTTCGGATTATAAAAATATTGCTTGGGTAGTGATATCCTATACCGTTGTTACGCTTTTCGCGAAATCGTTGGCCTCCTTATTTACCTTAAATGGTGGTGGTAATGGTGGTGTTTTTGGCCCCAGTTTGGTGATGGGAGGGCTCCTTGGTTTTGCCTTTGCCTATGGGATGAACCAAACGGGGTTTGTCATGCTTAACGTGCCCAATTTTGTGATGGCCGGTATGGCTGGTGCTTTAGCCGGGATTATGCATGCGCCGCTCACGGGGTTATTTCTTATTGCAGAGATTACGGGTGGCTACACCTTGATGGTGCCGTTGATGCTGGTTACGTCGATATCTTATCTCATTAATCGGTCTATATTGAAGCACTCTATCTACACAAAGGTTTTGGCGGAGTCGGGTGACTTATTATCTTATGAAGATAAAGATCGCACAGTGCTGAGTATGATGAAGCTCCGTTATGTACTGGAGACGAATTTTGTTGTCTTGCGGCCTACAGAAACACCTCATGACCGAAAGTCCGATATTATCCATTCTAAGCGGAATATTTTTCCTGTAGTGGATGAAAAGGGCGTCTTGCTCGGTACTATTTATAGTGAATACTTGTTTTCGGTGTTGCTGGGCGAGGAGGAAGGTGTTGAAAAGACCTTTGATAAGCTGGCGCAGAAACCCAATGATGTTATTCAAGAAAGGGAAAATATGGAGATTGTGATGTCCAAGATGAATAGAGATGATGTATGGATATTACCTGTGGTGGATGAAAGCAATCGCTATCTTGGATTTGTTTCGAAATCCAGTGTATTCAATAAGTATCGGGCGCTGCTAGTGCGACAGGGACATTATCTAGAGTAACCAATCATGGCCATGCTTATCCGCGCATGGCCATAATTTTTGATACATATTTACCAACAATATCGAATTCCAGATTGACGCTGTCACCGACCTTGGTATGTTGAAGGTTGGTATGTTCGATGGTGTAAGGGATAATTGCCACAGCAAAACTGTTGTTTGTCGAGTTTAATACGGTAAGGCTAATACCATTTACGGTGATCGACCCTTTTTCCACAGTAATATTTTGCTGTGTAGGGTCGTATTCAAATGTGAACAACCAGCTTCCATGTTGATCCTCTTTTGCTGTGCAAATAGCTGTTTGATCCACGTGTCCTTGAACGATGTGTCCATCAAAGCGTCCATTTGCTAAGGTACAGCGTTCTATATTCACTAGATCACCGACCTTTAGTGTTCCTAAGTTCGACTTTGTCAATGTTTCTTGGATGGCCGTAACTTGGTGGCTATCGGCCTGTACGTTGACCACAGTAAGACATACGCCGTTGTGCGACACACTTTGATCAATTTTCAGTTCTTTCGATAGGGACGAGGTAATAAAGAAATGAATGTTGCTTTGATCGTGCTCGACTTTTGTTACGGTACCTAAGGTTTCAATAATTCCAGTAAACATAGTTTTATCTGCTTTTTTACAAAGGTAAAGAACGGCTTTCAAAAAAAATAGTTGAAAAAATTTGTAAAGTGTAAAAAATACACTAATTTTGTTCTATCATAATTTAGGTTTATAATTGGTTATTTAAGGTTTTCATTCTCCCCGTTTGAAAACCTTTTTTTTGTATCTGATAATCAGCTATTTAAGTCGAGAAATAAAAAATAAATCACTATTTAAACAAAAAAGTTTGTGAGTTACAAATATTATGCTGTACCTTTGTCTTAGGTTTAGGTTGATTACCTCCTAACGGAGGTTATATTTTAAAGCCTGGGAAATCGCCCGATTATTCCAGGCTTTTTCTTTTTTTTGTAAGGCCGATATGGTTTTTTCGTAATTTTTTAAATTTATCTCATGAAAATCAGTTTGTTGTGTATTGGTAAAACGGATGATGGCTTCGTCAGAAGTGGTATCGACACCTATTTAAAACGGTTGAAGCACTACATTAATTTTGAGATTATCCTTATTCCAGATATTAAGAACTCGAAAAATTTGAGTCAAGAACAGCAGAAGGATAAAGAAGGGGAATTGATTTTAAAGCAAGTTTCAAATACCGATCTGTTGATTTTGTTGGATGAGCGCGGAAAAGAGTACCGTTCGGTAGATTTTTCTCGGTTTTTGGAGAAAAAAATGGTGGATTCTGTGAGCCATATGGTTTTCGTGATCGGAGGCCCATATGGTTTTTCCGATGCGGTGTACCGAAGGGCAGGCCAACAGCTGTCACTTTCCAAGATGACATTTTCGCACCAGATGATCCGGTTGTTTTTTGTGGAGCAGGTATATCGGGCATTTACCATTATGCGTGGAGGACCCTATCATCACGAATAAAAACTTTTATGTAAATTAGCCTGTTCGATCATCATAGTAAAAAAGGAGGTTATCATGGATATGAACAAGTTTAAGCGAGAGTACAAATTTAAAAGTGAAGATTCTTACAATGATTCGAGACGAAACAAGACCTTGATTATTTCCTGTATTGTCATCATCATCGTTCTCTATTATTTAACGAAGTATATCTAGCTAAGGCTTTATAATGGCCATTCAGTAGGCCGTTCGCATTCTTCTGAAGCCAGCGGCCTACTTGTTTACTATATTTTTGAACACCTTCCAAGCCATTTTATCCGTTTTGAATGTCAATTCATCCTCCTCCAACTGATTGAGCTGCACAAAACGAAATACTTCGACTTTTTCTTGCTGTTTTTCATTTGAAAAATCAAAAGGACTCACCTTAACGTCGAATTGAATGTTCTCTAGCGGACGAACTTGGTAATATATGGAGATGATTTGGCTCTCGTTAAAGCTTGATTTTTCGTAGAAATCGGTGGTGTAGATATGCTGTACAACTTCAATACGGAGATCGCATTCTTCCAGAAATTCTCTTTTTAGCGCGTCGATCAATCCTTCTCCATATTCCAATCCTCCGCCAGGAAACTTGGTGAAGGCTACATTTTGCGTTTTTTCGTCGCTAATCAGCACTTCATTGTTGTCATTAAGCAAGATGCCGTAAACGCGGACGTTAAATAAATACATTACCTTTTTCTCTTATTTTATTCCATATAAGGAATACTTTAATCCTGTTAATTATAAAGGCATAAAGCCGTTTTCAATAGACATCTCGTCCACACCGAAGAAACTATAGTGTTTCGGTAAAAACCAACGTATGCTGCTCATGATCTGTTCGAAATCTTTTTCATGGGCAAATTGTGCCGGTATCATGTTGAAAACGAGATCTTGGGATGCCTTTTCCTCGTCGGTGTAGTTGCGGGCAATAAGCATTACCTTCGGATTTTTTACTCCGGAATGCTGCAGGAATTCGCGTAGATGTTGCCGTAGCACGGCGGGCAAAATGGCTTCCGACGGTTGTCCGACGAGAATGTCTTCGTCTTTTCCTATACTTTGGTATTCTTTAGGGTTGGAAAAAACGCTGTGATCTGTGTAAAATTCGTTATTTGCTTTCAGATTGAGTAAATCTCCGTAGGAGAATACCCAATCTGGTCGGCCAGCTTGCGGATTAATAGCTACACCGAAACCTTGTTCAAGTATTGTATCGAGTTGATGTTGAATCACGATTGCTTGGAAGTTTTCACCCGCACTGATTGTTTCTAGTTGGAAATAGGGGAAATTGTCGTTACTCATGATAACCTCTGGATTGCCAAGTTTGAGATTTGCACCCGCGATGTTGTCCAAGAATTCCTTGCGCCAATGCTGGTCTCGCTGTTCGAATGGCGTACTCATTAAGTTGTTGATAATGATTGTTTTTTCGAGATCGCCGAACGAGCTTTGTGCCATTGTATTCCTATTTTCCGTGTTACTCATCCTGTTTTTTTTCTAAAAAGAGCCTAAAAGTAATGATAATTGCTGTAAACAAAAATTTTCGTTGGCCAATTTTGAATGGCGATGTTTGCTGAGGGGCAAGTGAGCAAGCATTTGTCAATACGATCTATCATCGCATTTTATAAAGTTGACAAAATATCGTAATTTGTAGCAGATTGTGGGTCATGGGCTTGCCGTTGACAGTGGGGGAAGAATTGGGAATAACAGGTATATTTTACTACTTTTGTTAAAACCACCGGTTTCAATATGTCAAATATTACGATGAACATAAACAGTGATTTCGAAACAGCGAAGATTAGCTTTAATGATTTTCGTGAAATCATTCTGAACGACTACCGCTTAGCCATGGAAAGTAGATTTGTGAGTTTACTTGGGCGCAAAGAGGTGTTGACAGGTAAAGCTAAATTTGGAATATTTGGCGATGGGAAAGAGATTGCCCAGATTGCGCTGGCGAAGGTTTTTCAAGCGGGAGACTGGCGATCTGGCTATTATAGGGATCAAACTTTCGCGTTCGCTTCAGGCATATCCAACGTTTACCATTTCTTTTCACAGCTATATGCCAACCCGGATTTGGAAGCCGACATATCGTCGGGCGGCAGGCAGATGAACTGTCATTTCTCGACACAGCTTTTGGACTCTTCGGGGAATTGGTTGAACCAAACGTTACAGAAAAATTCAGCTTCCGATATATCAACCACTGGTGGGCAAATGTCTCGTGTGATGGGGCTGGGGCTTGCCTCCAAGCTGTATCGCGATAACCGAAATTTAGACTATTTAACCTACTTTTCCCAAAAGGGAGATGAGGTTGTTTTCTGTACTATTGGCAATGCTTCGACTTCGGAAGGTGTTTTCTGGGAAACGGTTAATGCAGCTGCTGTAAAGCAGATTCCAGTAGTGATATCGATATGGGATGACGGCTATGGTATATCTGTGCCGAACGAGATACAAACGGCTAAGGCCGACATATCAGAGGCTTTGCGAGGTTTTCAGCGCAACGGCGATGGCAATGGAATCGAAATTTTCAGGGTACGGGGCTGGGATTATCCGGCGTTGTGCGAAGTATATGAGCAGGCTGCACGGGTGGCTCGTGAGCAGCACATACCTTGTGTTGTTCATGTAACAGAAATCACCCAACCACAGGGGCATTCTACTTCGGGATCTCACGAGCGTTATAAATCGAAAGAGCGGTTGGAATGGGAGGGTGATTTTGACTGCAATGTGAAAATGCGCCATTGGATGTTGCAATCTGGAATTGCGCAAGAGGATGAGTTGTTGGCTATAGAGCAGGAGTCGAAAGATTTTGTGCGCGATGAGCAACGTCGCGCTTGGGCGGACTACCATAAAACTATTCAAAAGGATCTGGATGAAGCCATTGGGCTTTTACGTCAGTTAGACGAGGAGGCGGTAGAGCTTCCTTTGCGTACTTTGCAGTCATTGGCAGAGCCTTCGTTAAAAGAAGTGTATAGCAACGTGCGCCGGGCTATCCGGGATTTACGAACAGTGAAGTCTGTCAAGAAAGACGCATTGTTGCAGTGGTTTGCCAGTAAGCAGGAAAAGAATTACGATCGCTACAATGATAAATTGTTTACAGACACCCAAGATTCGCCACTGCAGGTAGATGCTGTCGCGGCGTCATATGATGGTGATGGGCATTTGGTTGATGGGCGGGAGGTATTGAACGCCTGTTTCGAAGCTAATTTTAAGCGGGATGAGCGCATTTTGGCTTTTGGTGAAGATGTTGGGAAGATTGGCGATGTTAACCAAGGTTTTGCAGGATTGCAAGATAAATTTGGTGAATTACGGGTTTTCGATACTGGGATTCGGGAGTCAGCCATTATCGGCAAAGGTATAGGGCTGGCGTTGCGCGGTTTGCGGCCGATAGCGGAGATACAATACCTCGACTACTTGATTTACGCGATGCCTGTTTTGAGTGATGATTTAGCCAGCCTGAGTTACCGAACAAAAGGAACACAAAAGTCGCCGGTGATTATTCGTACACGCGGCCACCGGTTGGAAGGCGTATGGCATTCTGGTTCTCCGATGACGGTCCTGCTGGGGGGCTTGCGTGGGCTGCACCTATGTGTTCCACGTAACATGACACAAGCGGCGGGTATGTACAACACGCTGTTGCGTTCGGATGAGCCTGCAGTGGTTGTTGAATGTTTGAATGGATATAGGCTCAAAGAGAAGATGCCGGTTAATGTGGGTGATTTTACGGTTCCTATTGGTGTGGCCGAATTGATCCGCACGGGGAAAGATATTACCGTTGTTTCCTATGGTGCGACGCTTCGCGTGGTACAGGAGGCTTCCATCGAGTTGGAAAAGATGGGGATTTCTATCGAGATTATTGACGCACAGTGCTTGCAACCGTTCGATCGGACGCACCTGTGTGGGAAGTCACTCGCTAAAACAAATAAACTGCTGGTGGTGGACGAAGATATGCCTGGTGGGGCAAGTGCCTTTATTTTGCAGGAAATTATTGAAAAACAAAATGGCTACTTCAATTTGGATGGACAGCCGCGCACACTATCGGCTAAAGCTCATCGTCCGCCTTATGGCTCCGACGGAGATTATTTTACCAAGCCATCAGTGGATGACGTGATTGAACTGGCTTACGAAATGATGAGTGAATATAACAGTGTAGAATATCCTAAGCTGTATTAAGCATAGGATATTCTACGAAGTTTTTTAGTTGGAAAATAAGGAAGCTGCACCGATAATGGCAGCTTTTTCTGCGTATTGGCCGGTGTATATCTCAAATTTCTCGGCAATTTTATCGTTATATTGGTTGATGACATCCCATGCATTGGCAATGTTACCGCCAATAATGAAGGTGTTGCTGTCATGCTTTTCCGCGAAAAAAGATAGAAAATCGTATAGCGCCGTGCTGTATTCCTGCATCAACTGGTCAAAGGCGGGGGTGTCCCTGTATTTGCTGATGATATCTTTAAAACCATCTTCCTGTATACCGCTCAACGCTGCAAAACGTTTAGTAAACCAGCGTGTAACTAGGTATTCTTCAAAGATATCCGATCGGTAAGGAGCATTCCAAAGGTCGGCATCAAAAGCCTTATCACCTTTGTTCCATACCGCAGATCCAAGACCGGTTCCCAGCGTGATGCCCAAAATCCGATCCTTGTGCTGCAGATTGCCCGCAAAAATCTCTCCTTGCAGAAAGGCCGCGGCGTCATTTATAAACCGAATATCTTTTTCTGTATTTAAGCTGTCCAAGATGCCATTTGTTACACTCACTTGGTATAGTGCATCGTATTTATCCTGATTTTTCATCAGCGATATTCCATTCTCGTAATCAAACGGTCCCGGCATGGCGATTCCCACTTTTGAGATAGCGCTATTGCAACTTTCTATCGCTTTCGAGATGGAAGAGCACCATGATAAGAAAATCGATTTAGCATCTGACCTTGAATTTACATGGCATCTAGAGATCGTATCCTCTAGAATTTGCCATGTATTGATGTCGACAACAGCAGACGTGATATGTGTCCCACCTATATCCGAAGCTACCACGAAATTACTGTTCATTCTTATATGCTCTAAATCTTAAAAAATGGTCTGCTAAAACTAATGCGGTCATCGCTTCGACGATGATTACCGCTCGGGATACCACGCAAGGATCGTGTCTTCCTTTTCCGGAGATGCTGGTGTTTTCGCCAGCTTCGTTTATGGTATCTTGGTCGCGCATGATGGTTGCAACCGGTTTGAAAGCTGTTCGAAAAGTAATATCCATTCCGTTTGAGATACCTCCCTGTATTCCTCCGGAGAAATTGGTACGGGTACTTACTTTATCGCCTTCTTTGATGAAAATATCGTTATGTTCGGATCCGCGCATCGCTGATCCACTAAATCCGGATCCGTATTCAAAGCCGTGGACCGCATTGATGCTCATCATAGCTTTTGCCAAGTCTGCGTGCAATTTGTCAAATACCGGCTCGCCGAGTCCCACCGGTACATTGCGCACTACGGTAGCAATTTTTCCGCCAATGGTATCGCCATCTTTGCGTACGCTGTCGATGAGCTCAATCATTTCGTTGGCCGTCGCGGGATCTGCACAACGTGCGATATTTTCTTCTCGGAGCGCAAGTAATGCGTCGAGGTCGCTATGATCCAGATTTGGTGATTCTATTGTTCCAACGGCGGATACATGGGCAAAGATCGCGATGCCATGCTTCTTCAGGAATAGCTTGGCCACTGCTCCGGCGGCTACGCGCGCCGCAGTTTCCCTTGCCGAAGAGCGTCCTCCACCTCGGAAATCGCGAATGCCATATTTTTGTTGATAGGTATAGTCGGCATGCGAGGGACGATATTTATCGGCAATGTGCGAATAATCCTTCGACCGCTGGTCTTTATTAGGTATAAGTATGGCTATAGGCGTGCCCGTAGACTTTCCTTCGAATACGCCGGAAAGAATTTGCGCAACGTCACTTTCTTTACGTTGTGTGGTAATTTTGGACTGTCCGGGCTTCCGCTTGTCCAGCTCTGATTGGATGAATTCTTCGTCTATTTCAATATTAGGGGGACATCCATCTATAATAACACCTATCGCTTTTCCATGGGATTCGCCAAAGGTGCTGATTTTAAACAGATGGCCAAATGAGTTTCCAGCCATATTTTTTTAATATTTGGTAAATATACCAAATCAGCAATAAGAAGGAACTATTATTGCTGATTTAGTGTAATTATTTACGGATTTGAAAGCCTTGTTGTTCCAAATGTACCCAATAGTCTGGATAGGATTTTTCAACCACTTGTGGCTCGTTGATGCTTACTTCCTTGAAAACCAAAGCTAATGGGGCAAAGGCCATAGCCATGCGGTGATCTTCGTAGGTGTCAAATGTAATATGTTCAACGGGCTGTACGACCTCGGTTTTTATATGGTAAGTATTGTTGTCTGCTACTATAGTGGCACCGAATTTCTCGATTTCCGTTTTGAGCGCGGCCAAGCGGTCTGTTTCTTTGATTTTAAGCGTTTCCACGCCCGTGATGGAAATGTCCCTTTTTAGCGCAGCAGCTAGAGCCACGATGGTTTGTGCTAAATCGGGGCATTCTTTGAAGTCGAAAAGCTGCTTGTCGGTTCCTTGGCTGACTTTTGCAATGTGGAGGCCGTCTTCTTGGAAGGAACTGGCCACACCGAAATGCGTCATGATATCGACGATGGCGATGTCTCCTTGTAGGCTGTGTGCCTTGAGTCCTGGTAATACAATCGCTCCGTCTTCCGAAAGGGCAACGATGGCGTACCAGTAGGAGGCAGCGCTCCAGTCGGGTTCCACAAAAATAGTGGTCGGCTTGAATGTTTGTGCCTTGATCTCGATGGAATTATCATTCCATGTGTAGTTTACTCCAGCTTCCTGCAGCATGTTCAAGGTCATCGTAACGTATGGCCTTGATGTCAATTCTCCTTGAATGTCGAGGATAAGGCCGTTGTTTAAGGATGCCGCGACAAGGAGCAGGGAAGAAATGTACTGACTACTGATGTTTCCTTGGATGGAAACACAGTTTTTTGTCAGCCTGAGCCCGCCATTTATGCTTAGGGGAGGGTATCCATCCTGTTTGGCGTAATCAATTTGTGCTCCTAGCGTGTGCAGGGCATCCACCAAGATGCCAATGGGACGCTGTTGCATACGCGCTGTGCCGGTCAACAAAAATTGGCCTTTTACTAGATTTAAGTAGGATGTTAGAAAACGCATGGCTGTTCCAGCAGGGCCAATATCGATCGTCGTAGTGGTTTGCGCGCTGCTCGCCGCAGCTTGCTGCAGTGCGTTCTGCATAATGACGGTATCTGCTGCTGCGGAAAGGTTTTCGACCGTTACCAATCCTTTGCTGAGTGCCTGTATAATAAGAGCACGGTTGCTCTCTGATTTAGAACCAGTAAGTTGAACCGTGCCTTGTACTTTTTTTGAAGAATGGGAGAGCTTAATTGTGGATAAACTCATTATGCCTCCGCTATAGAATTCGTATTCATGATCTCATTTTGTTTGCGAATAGACTCGTTGTGTAGCAATTCCAGGTACTTCGATGCGAAATCTTCGCTCAAAGAAAGTGCTTTCGCAAGCTGCACACGTTTCTGCACAATCTCGTCCCAACGATTTACTTGAAGGATCGTGACGTTATTGTCGCGTTTGTACTGGCCAATTTTCTCCGCTATTTTCATGCGGTCACCGATCTGTTGTAAGATAGCATCATCCAATTTGTCAATTTGCTGACGTAATTCGGCTAATTTATCTTCAAAAGCAGGGTTGTTGGATTCAGGATGACGAACCGAAAGGTTGTCTAAAAGTTCTGCTAGTGACGCAGGCGTTACCTGTTGCTTTGCATCGGTCCATGCTACCGAAGGATCAATATGGGACTCGATAATCAAGCCTTGCAAATCCATATCCATTGCTTTTTGCGCAATGTAAGGGATCAATTCTCTATTTCCACAGATATGGCTAGGATCATTGATGATAGGTAATTCTGGACAAGCTGATTTCAATTGGATGGCCAAATCCCACATCGGTTCGTTGCGGAAAGCTGTTTTCTCGAAAGAAGAGAAACCGCGGTGGATGGCTGCTAATTTCTTGATTCCGGCACGGTTTACGCGCTCCAAGGCTCCAATCCAAAGTGAAAGATCAGGGTTTACCGGATTTTTGATCAATACAGGGATATCCACACCAACAAGGGCATCCGCAATTTCCTGCACGGTGAACGGATTTGCAGTAGACCGTGCGCCGATCCACAATACATCAACACCTGCAGCCAATGCTTCTTCGACATGTTTAGCCGTAGCAACTTCAGTAGCTGTCAATAAGCCTGTTTCTTCTTTGGCGCGTTTTAACCATTGTAAGCCTACGCTACCAATGCCTTCAAATTCTCCTGGTCTTGTACGCGGCTTCCAGATACCAGCTCTCAATACGTTTACTTTACCCGTGTTGGCAAGTAGATGTGCTGTTGAAACCACTTGTTCTTCGGTTTCTGCACTACAAGGACCCGCAATGATTAAAGGTTTGTCGCCTGTATCTATCCAAGATTTTAAAGGGACGATGTCTAATGTATGTTTCATGTTCTCTATTATTTTCGTTTGCTAATTAATTATACTTTTTCGTTTTTAATGTATTCTCCCATGATGTTGAAGTTCACGGTATGCTTCAGTACTTTACGGATGGCGGCGTCATAATCGCTCTGTTTTTTCCATTCTACGTCGACATAAAAATCATATTCATTCCTTTTGCCTACAACGGGCATAGACTGAATCTTGCTCAAGTTTACATGCTGCTCGGCAAAACATTGTAGGACATTCGCCAAGGAGCCCACTGCATTTCCCGTTTGGAAAGATAGCGACGCTTTATTGGCATTTTTTTGTTCCACAACTTCGTTGGCCAAGATCAAAAAGCGCGTTGCGTTCTTTTTGTTTGTCTCAATACGTTTTTCCAATATTTCCAACCCATAGAGCTTAGCCGCCATGGCGCTGGCTATAGCAGCGGTGTTCTTTAACTTGTTGTCTGCGATATTTTTTGCACAAGCGGCGGTATCCATACCTTCTTTTATTGTCCAGTCAGGGAAGTCGCTTAGAAACTCATCACACTGACGGATAGCTATAGGGTGCGATTCCACGAACTTCAGGTCTGTAAGTTTAACGCCAGGGTAGACCAATAGGTTCTGTTGGATGTTAAGGTGCACCTCGCCGATAATGTGAAAACGGTAATCGCGCAACAAATTGTAGTTAGGAAGTATACTTCCAGCGATAGAGTTTTCGATGGCCATAACGACGTAGTCCGCTTTTCCTTGCTTTAACATGTCACAAGTTTTTTTGAAGGACTCACATTCAAGGGTTTCAATCTCCTCGCCGAAATATTTAAAAGCAGCTTCTTCATGGAAAGAAGCCTTTACGCCCTGTATTGCAATTTTTGTTTTCATTGATTTTTTTGGAATAAAAAAAAAGTCCCGAATTGTTATCCGAGACTTTTTTTGCTTATTTCGCAGCAACATACAAATCTCGGCTCTTATCCTTAAAATAAAAGTATCCAAAATAAAAATATGTATTTGCTGTTGTCATTGTCTCTTTTTTGTTTGTCAAATGTAGACGTTAATTTTTAATCTGCAAAATTTTTTTAAAAATATTTTTTATAACATGATTTTTTCGATGGTTTTTTATGTTTTTTTTATTGTTTTTGTGAGTGAATTTTTGATGTTGTGATATTGTTTTTTTTACTTGTTTTATTTATGTATATATCTTTTTATTAGTTAGTTGTGTTTTTGATTATGGTTTTTAGATTGATTTTTTCACCATTTTTATGTTGTTTTTTTATTGTTTTATGTGGGTCTTTTTGTGTTAAAAATGATGGTTTTTTTGTTGTAAAAAGAGTGGTAGATGGTGATACTTTTGTTGTCGAAAATGGTACGAAAAAAGGCGATAAAGTTCGGTTAATCGGGGTGGATGCTCCAGAAACACGAAACACTTCAAGAAAAAAGATAGGCTATTATGGCGAGGAATCGAAAGTATTCTTGACGAAATTGCTGACCAATAAAAAGGTGAGACTGGTGGAAGATGTTGGGAAGCGTGATCGCTATGGTCGTATATTGGCCTACGTTTACCTTGGTAAGACTTTTGTGAATGCGGAATTGGTAAAAAAAGGCTATGCGCAGGTGTATACTGTTCCGCCGAATGTAAAATATGCCAAACTTTTTGTAGAATTGGAGCGCGAAGCGCGTAATCATGGACGCGGTTTATGGAAAAAATAGATTATGTGGTACGTACTTATTAGTGTGATATGCAGCGTGACGGTTTCCGTCATCATCAAGTTGGCTAAGCAACGGGGAATCAAGCATCTTCATCTCATCGTTTGGAACTATCCGGTAGCTGCTTTACTTACTTGGCAATTCCTTAGTCCGCAGTTGCCTAGTTCAGACTGGTTTCATCTGCCTTGGGCCAACTATGGCGCATTGGCCATTTTGTTGCCTGCAATATTCTTGTGTATTGCCTTTGCTATTCAATACAGTGGAATCGTTCGAACAGAAATTGCACAGCGGTTGTCGCTCTTTATTCCGCTGTTAGCGGCCTATTTTTTATTCCATGAAAAGATGGCCACGCCAAAGTTGATCGGTATTGCAGTGGGGCTTGTTGCCATATTATTTTCTATTAGTTGGCAGAAAGGGGGAGCTAAGGATGCGAACGGTAAATGGGTTTATGCGCTAGCGGTATTCGTCGGGATGGGGATAATAGATATTCTCTTTAAGCAGGTAGCCCTTTATCAGCATGTTTCCTACGCCTTCTCGATGCTGGTCATCTTCGTTTTAGCGATGCTTGTGGCCTTTCTTTTTTTGGTCTATGATCTAAGGATCAAAAAACGTCGACTGAAAACTGCTTCCGTATTTTGGGGGATACTTTTGGGATTGTTTAACTTTGGGAACATTTTGTTCTATATGAAGGCGCACCGCGCGCTTTCAGAGAGCCCGTCTATTGTTTTCACGGGAATGAACATCGGTGTCATTCTTTTGGGAGCATGTATTGGGATCATATTTTTTTCTGAGCGCCTGCAATTGATCAATAAGATCGGACTGGTGCTTGCGGTTATTTCAGTGTTAATTATTGCATATCTGTGAGTTTATTTGACGATACGTATCGTACTATTACTGGGCCCAGTGAGGGACTTTTTCGGGATAAAGGAAGCAAGTTTATGGCTTACGCCTATCCCTTCAAAAGTGAAAATCAATTAAAGGAGATCATTGCCGATCTAAAGACCTTGCATCCCAAGGCTCGGCATCATTGTTGGGCATATCGGCTTACGCCCGATCGTGCTGTTTTCCGGTTGAACGATGATGGTGAACCTTCGGGGACGGCAGGACGACCAATCTTGAATATGCTGCTGTCAAAAGACCTCACAAATGTGTTGGTGGTGGTGGTGCGTTATTTCGGAGGAACATTACTGGGCGTTCCGGGGCTGATTAACGCTTACAAGAGTGCCACCCAGCTTGCATTGGAAGAGGCAGAGATTGTGGAGGAAACCGTTAATGATGTATACGAGATTTCTTTTGATTACTTACAGATGAATGAGGTCATGCGTTTGGTGAAAGAGGAAAATTTAGGTATCTTGAATCAGAATTTCGACAACCGTTGCCTTATGGAGGTTGAGGTTCGCAAAATGCAAGTTAACCAATTTGTAAGTAAACTAGACAAGTTAGTAGGTGTGCAGTATTCATATTTAACGACAAGATGATGATAGCGGATTCAGAACTTATTCTTAATGCAGATGGCAGTATCTATCATTTAAACTTACTCCCAGAGGATTTGGCGCCAACGATAATTTTCGTGGGCGATCCGGATCGGGTTGCGGACGTATCCCGTTATTTCGATCGGATCGATATCAAGAAAGGAAAGCGAGAGTTTATCACGCACACAGGTTCGCTGCGTGGTAAGCGTATATCCGTTATATCGACCGGGATTGGAACCGATAATATTGATATCGTGTTCAATGAGATTGATGCATTAGTTAATATTGATTTTACAACGCGGACGCTGAAAACCGATTTAACGAGTTTGGATATCATTCGTATAGGCACATCGGGATCTATTCAGGGAGATATCAAAATGGGCACCATCTTGGCAAGCGCTTACGGTATAGGTTTCGACGCATTGATGCAATATTACGTAAAGCCTTACTCTGCGGAAGAAGAAAAAATACAGCACGAAGTGCAGCAGCATTTTGATACGTTGACATTTACACCCTACGTGGGCAGTGCAAGTCCGCGATTGCTTGATCAAATCGCGGCAGATTTGCCCAAAGGAATAACGATGACCGCCCCCGGATTTTATGGTCCTCAAGGGCGTTCTGTACGTTCGATCAATGTATATCCCGATTTAATTCAGAAAGCCAATTCCTTGTCGTTGGAAGGGCGTCAGATAACGAATCTGGAAATGGAAACCGCCGGTATCTATGCATTGGCTAACATGTTTGGCCATCATGCTTTGTCCATCAACGCTATTCTTGCTAGCCGCGTACACGATGCCTTCGCGGACAATCCAAAAGAAATAGTGGATCAGGCCATTCGTTATGTGCTCGACCGCTTGTAATTTCTGTAATTAACCGTTTAACCCTTTTCTGCTCGAGTCGAATCTAAGCAGGATGAAGAGTAATATCGTAAAGCTCCATAGCGAAGAACCTCCATAGCTGATGAACGGGAGCGGAATACCAATCACGGGTACAATGCCAATGGTCATGCCGATGTTGATAAAAAAATGGAAGAAGAGGATGGAGGCTACACCGTAGGCGTAGATACGAGCGAAGGCTGTCCGTTGTCGTTCTGCTAGATTTACCAAGCGTATTAATAGCGTAAGATAGATCGATATCAAAAATATACAACCTACAAAACCCCATTCTTCACCAACTGTACAAAATATAAAATCCGTGCTCTGTTCGGGAACGAAATTGTACTTGGTTTGCGTGCCTTGCAGGTAGCCCTTTCCGAACAGTTGCCCGGATCCAATGGCGATTTTAGATTGGTTGAGGTTGTATCCCTGACCGCGTGGATCGTCCATCTTACCCAAGATAATATCTATACGGTTTCGCTGGTGCGGTTGTAGAATTTGTTCGTATGCAAAGTCTACACATAGTACATAGACCGACGAGGCAATGAAAAGGATGCCGATATTGATCAAGTGTTTCCGCTTTTTGCGGAGTATAAACGCAAAGATGGCGGCAATTACCAAAAGTAAACCGATGAGAATCCACTGGTTAATTAATAGCGCCATAACGAACAGGAGTATAGCTAGTCCGCCTAATATAAGTAGGGTATTGCCAACGTAACCTTCACGATACAGCACAAAGATCAACGAGAAAAATGCTAAAGCCGATCCCGTATCGGGCTGCAGCATGACCAAGGCTACCGGAAAAAGGATGATTACCGATGCGATACTCAGTGTTTTTAAGTTGGGGTGTTTATTTGTTTGTGTGCTGAGGTAGGATGCTAGCAAGAGGCAGGTCGCCAGTTTTCCAAATTCAGAAGGTTGTAAACGGAAGCTTCCTAGTGGAATCCAAGCTTGGTTTCCACCTACATTCCGGCCTACGACGAGCACGGCAACCAATAGGAGAATCACAACGAAGTAGATGATCGGAGAGGCTGAAATAAAAAATTTAGCATCGATGATCAATATACTAAAACCGATAAGCAAGGCCGTAAAGATGTAGATCGACTGCTTTCCGTAGTTGGTGGCCAAGTTGAAAATTCCCGGTTGCTCAGGATCAAAAACCGCGGCGTGGATATTGAACCAACCGATGATACACAGGGCAAACCACAGCAAAATTGTCAGCCAATCGATGCGGCCAAAAAAGCTTTTCTCTCCAATCTTATTCATAACGGCTTCTCACTTGACTATGGTGCACAAAATATTCTTTTTTAGGGGCGGTCGACTTTGTCGTTTTTACGGCTTGGCTCGCTGCACCTTTTTTTGTTGTTGTATCTTTTTTTACCTCTGTTTTCTTTTCCGATTTCGGGATAAAGTTGGCATTGTATATTCTATCCTGTATGTATTTAGGAAGCGTAATGGTATCGTTTATATATTTCTCCACGAGCATATTAGCAATAGGACCGGCCCAGGTGCCTCCGTAACCCGCGTTTTCCACGAATACGGCGATGGCAATCTTCGGGTTTTCTCGTGGTGCAAAGGCAAAGAATACGGCATGGTTTTCCCCGTGGGGGTTTTGGGCGGTTCCTGTCTTTCCGCACATCTCGATAGTAGGGATGCGCACGCTGTAGGCCGTTCCTCCAGGTCGGTTCACTGCGCGGCTCATTCCTTCGATTACGGGCGCATAATATTTCTCGTCTACGCCGGCACTGATCTTTTCAGTAAATTCCTCTTTAACAATTTTCTTTTCCCCGATTCCTTTAACAAGGTGCGGACGGTAGTAGAAGCCTTTGTTGGCCACAATCGCCATGATATTAGCCATCTGCAATGGCGTGATACCGAGCTCCCCCTGTCCGATAGAAAGAGAGATATTGTATCCAGAGCGCCATTTACCGCTACCGTAACGTTTGGTGTAAAAGTCTGAAGTGGGCACTAGTCCGGGGCGTTCTCCCGGAAGGTCAATCCCCAACCGTTGTCCCAGTCCAAATTTCAGTAAACCTTCACGCCACATATCGTAGGCTTGTGGTCCCGACATTCCTCTGGAATCTATCATGCGTGCATAGGTGTATCCATAGTAGGTATTGCAGGAGCCCATAATGGAATTGGCCAGATCTGTTGCTCCGTGTACGTGGGTGCAGCGCATAATGGCGCGCCCACCGCCATAGCGGTAGCCTCCCGGGCAATTGAATACTGTTTGCTGGTTGATGATGCCCGCTTGTTGTGCTGTAAGTGCTGCAACGACCTTAAATACCGACCCAGGGGGATATTGCGCTTGGATAGGGCGGATAAACATGGGCTTAGTTTCGTCGTTCAGTAATTTCATGTAATTATTGCCTCGCTGTCTACCAACCATCATATTTGGATCATAGGAAGGGGCACTAACAAATGTTAATATTTCACCAGTTGCGGGCTCAATGGCGACGACAGAACCCATCTTTCCCTTCATCAGTTTTTCAGCCAATAGCTGCAGGTCTCGGTCAATGGTAGAGATCAATCCCTCGCCAGAAACGGCTAAGGTATCATAACGACCTTCCATGAAAACACCCTTCGGCCGGTTCAGCGCATCGACCATTTGGTTTTTTACACCACGTTGACCGCGTAGAAGATCTTCGTAGGAGCGTTCTATACCACTTCCTCCGATGTAGTCACCGGAGCGGTAAAACCCATCGGAATTTTTAATGTCCTTTTCGTTTACCTCTTGGATATAGCCCAACAGTTGCGGCGCGATGCTGTCTGGATAACTTCTTACGGTTCTATTCTGTACATAGAAGCCTCGAAATTTATACAGGTGTTCCTGTAGTTGGGCATATGTAGCCGAAGAAAGCTGTTTTTCGAAGATCGATGCCCGATAGGGAGAATGTTCGCGCGCTTTGTCCATGCGCGTTTTAAATCCTTTTAGGTCTATATCGATAATTCGGCAAAGTAATGCTGTATCGATTTCCTTCGCTTCGCGCGGGGTGACAAGCAGGTCGTAAACGGGTTCATTTTGTACCAAAACTTTTCCATTTCTGTCAAAAACGACTCCGCGAGCGGGGTACACGACGACTTTTCGAAGCACATTGTTGTTGGCTGATAATAAATACGATTCGTCAATAATCTGAATATAAAACAGACGTATCACAATGACCAGCGCCACGGCAATAAATATTCCTTGAATGACAAATTTACGTGCGAAAAAACTATTCATGAACGTAAAGTCCTTATGTTAATGTTTAATTAAATACTGTTGATACGTGATTTTCTTCTGTAAACCAGCAAGCTCATCAAGAAGATCACACATAACGTAAAGATACTACTTAAAACGATGCTAGCCAGCGTGTATAGAAAATTCGAAAAGGAAAACACTTCTACCAAGAAGAGTGTAAAATGGTGAATCAACGTTCCGAAGAACACATAGGGCAGAAACCATTTTGTTCCCATTTCCCCCAGAGATGGGGTATTGAAGGAATCTTTTATCTCCACTTCCAGTGTAATTTTATGGAAAAACGTTCGGAAAAGAGCTAATGCCACGCAGGCCGCGGCATGTACACCCGTTGAATCGTAAAATGCATCGATAGTCAATCCCGTGAGGAAAGCCAAGATGAAGAGCAATAGGTTGGGTAGTCCTATGGGCAGTAGTAGGATAAAGAAAATGTAGGGAAAAGTGGAAGCTACATTGTAGTAACCTATGTTTTTAAATAGGGCCACCTGCAGCAACACAACTACAAAGAATCGGATGATATTTAGTACGATAACTTTACCCATTGTCTTGGCTCGTTGTTTCTAACGTTTCTTTTTCATTGACTAACAAATCTCGGACGATGTAGACGTGGTTCAGGTTGCTAAAATTGGTGGACAACTTGATTTTAAGATCCAAGAAGCTTTCCCCAGATTTGATACCTGTTTCGACAATATTACCGACGTGTATTCCTGCCGGAAAGAGCGAATAACCGGAGGTAAATACCTTTTCGCCTTTTTTCACCTGTACATGGTTAGGGATATCCCGCACCATACCAAAACGTGGATCAATATTGCTTCCCCATACGAGCGATCCAAATACTTCAGAGCTATCCAAGGTTACGGATATTTTCGTGTCGGGATGGAGCAAGGATTGCACCGAACTGAAATGAGCCGATGTTTGCAGGATAATGCCTACCACACCATTGCTGGTGATAACGCCCATTCCTTTTTCTACGCCATCTGCAGATCCTTTATCCAGTGTGAGGTAGTTGCTCTTTTGGTGCACACTGTTGTTTGCCACGTTGGCCACAATAAATGCGTATCTACCCTGCTCAATCGAATCTACAATATGTACCGAGTCAGCCGATGTATCCGCTTGAAGCAAGTTTTGAATTTGCTGTCTTAGCAAGACGTTTTCAGCGGCCAACTTTTCGTTGGCATCATGTAGCGAGAGGTAGCTTTTCCAAGAGTTGACCTGTTGATAAAACGAGCCCACCATGACATTGGACGAGTTTATAAAGGATGTGCGTTGGTAGCTGTTGTGTTGTACGACGAGGGCAATGGACACGGAGAAAAACAGGATAAACCAGAAGATCGCATTGTATCGAACAAGAAATAGCCAAAGGTTTTTCATGAATATCCGTTAATTACCTGTCAACAAATACGCGATATAGAATAGTAGATGACCTCTTTTCTATATCGCGCATGTTAGAAAAATTATATAGACGCGTTACTGCATCAAAAATTTAAATCGTCCAATGTTTTTCAAAGCGATGCCTGTACCTCTTACCACGGCGCGAAGGGGATCTTCGGCAACATGCACAGGAAGCTTGGTTTTCGCTTGGATACGTTTATCCAAACCACGCAGCAAGGCTCCACCACCAGTTAAATAAATACCGGTTTGATAGATATCTGCCGATAGTTCTGGCGGTGTAATTTCCAAGGCTTTTAGGATAGCTTCTTCGATCTTAGAGATAGATTTATCCAGACAGTGTGCTATTTCAGTATAAGAAACGGTAATTTGTTTAGGTATACCGGTCATCAGGTCACGTCCTTGTACCGCAAAATCCTCTGGTGGATCTTGTAGTTCCGGAAGAGCGGCACCTACTTCAATCTTGATTTTTTCTGCGGTGCGTTCACCGATCATAATATTATGTTGACGACGGATATATTGTACAATATCGGAGTCAAAGTTATCTCCGGCTACGCGAATAGATTGGTCGCAAACAATACCCGAAAGGGCGATCACGGCAATCTCGGTGGTACCGCCACCGATATCGATGATCATGTTACCCACGGGCTCTTCCACATCAATACCGATACCTACAGCTGCCGCCATCGGTTCGTGGATAAGGTAAACCTCTTTAGCTCCTGCAATCTCGGCAGAGTCGCGTACCGCTCTTTTCTCCACTTCGGTGATTCCTGAAGGGATACATACCACCATACGAAGCGAGGGGAAAAACCACGACTTTCCGTTGTTTACCAGTTTCACCATCCCGCGAATGAGGTGTTCGGCTGCTGTAAAATCAGCAATAACACCATCCCGAAGAGGCCTTACTGTCTTTATGTTATCATGAGTCTTTCCTTCCATCTGCATGGCCTGCCGCCCTATCGCGATCACCTTGTTGGTGGTGCGGTCGAAGGCAACGATAGATGGTTCATCGACTACTACTTTGTCATTATGTATGATCAGGGTGTTGGCCGTTCCCAAATCGATAGCAACTTCTTGCGTAAACCAGTTAAATAACCCCATTGAATGTCTCTTGTCTTATTTTCAATTTTAATGCAAACCTAAATAAAAAAAATGGTTTTATCCATCTGTTGGATAGGAAAAAGTGATGCACGCCGTAAATGTTTTCATGATAGAAATCGATAAAAACCTTACAACGATAAAATCGGTCTTTTATTGCATTAATGTGCCAATATAGTAGTTGAACGTGTCGACATCGATCTTGTTTAAATCATCAATTTGTAGGGGGAGGATAGTCAACTTATCGCTAATCATATAGCGTTTCTGTTCACCGCCTTTTAAGCCGATATGAACTGGCATTTTGAACTGTGCTGTTTCCGTAATCCATCGACAAGCAAGCTTGCCATCTGGGGTTTTCCGCAGTTCCAAAACGGGGATACTTTTACGCTGGATGTATTGCTCGAATACAGTGGTGAAATCCATGCCGCTTTCCTTGTTGAGGTATTGTAAGACATCCACGTAGTCTACCGTTTTATGGTAGAAGGTTGCATTTAGTCCACGTAAAATCGATCGCCATTTGTCGTCGTCGTCGATTATTGTACGAATCATATTTAAAAGCACACCGCCTTTTGGATACATATCGCCAGATCCTTCTTTATTTACGCCATAAGGACCTTGCATGGGCTTATCGTTTAATATGCCTTGGCGGTTGCCATGCACATAGGCCAAGCTCGCTTTTTTGCCAAAATGATAATCGATAAACAGGGCTTCGGAGTAGTTGGTAAAGCTTTCGTGTATCCACATATCTGCTAGATCGTTCGAGGTGATATTGTTACCGAACCACTCATGTCCCGATTCATGCACGACGATGAAATCCCATTTCAATCCCCAGCCGGTGCCCGAGGCATCACGCCCCAAGTAGCCATTTTGGTATTTGTTGCCATAGGCGACGGCACTTTGGTGCTCCATACCTAAATGGGCGGTTTCGACAAGTTTGTAACCATCTTCGTAGAACGGATAGGGGCCAAACCAATGCTCAAATGCATCGAGCGTTTGTTTTGCATTTTTTTGTAGATGTGGTATTTTAGCTTTATTTTCTTCTAAAACATAGTAGTCCACGGTTAGCGGTCCTTTTTCCCCTTGATAAAGCTCCTTCACGTGAACATAGTCACCGATGTTGAGTGCTATATTATAGTTGTTGATCGGGTTGGTGACTTTCCAATCGTATCGCGTGTAGCCATTTTTCAGTTTTTCCACTTTTTGTAGTCTACCATTGGATACGTTCATCAAGCCGTTAGGCACGGAAACAGATACCAGCATGCTATCTACCTCGTCTGATTGATGATCTTTATTGGGCCACCATACGCTGGCACCGAGCCCTTGACAGGCTGTGGCCACCCACGGTTTACCATTGCTATCTGTTTTCCAGTCAAATCCGCCGTCCCAAGGTGCTCTAGTAGCGGCAACAGGAGTTCCGGAGTAATGCACAACGAAAGAATCGATCTTGCCCTTCTCGATAGTTTGCGGAAAACTAACAAATACGGCGTTGTACGACCGTTCGAAGGGAACGGATTTTCCCTTGTATAACACTTTGTCTACAGACAGGTTTTCAAACAAGTCAAATTGCAGCTTATTAAAATCTGCCGTTGCCTGAAAACGGAACAGGTTGCTCCCTGAAATAAATCGTTTGTCAATGTCTACTTTGACATCAAGGTGGTAGTATTTGATATCATAGCAGGTGCGTAACGGTGTTAACGTCCCTCTTAGGGAGTCCGCCTTGCTGAAAAGCTCCTTGGCCTTCATTAGCTGTCCGTGGGAAGGCGTATAGAGTGCCGTCAAGGCGATAACAGTTAGGGTTTGAATGATGTGTTTCATTTGATGTCGTACTGATCCGGTTTTCGACAGTAAATATAGAAAACGGCAGGCTAAGAATGGATGCTGAGGGGAATATTTGGATAAGATATGGCTAAATTACGTTAATATTCAAGCGATATTTTGTGAAAGGATGGCCTTAATCGTTTTTTTTTGTGTTGAACTAAGATGAAATGAATACCTGTGGAATATTTTTTCTTGACATAGGTTAAGTTTTAGTAGGTAATTAGCCATTAATTTTGATTCAATTAAAAGGATGAACATATGAAGGACCGATTGAAAGAACCGCAATTTAACAAGCAGGAGACCATCTCTGCTGCTCTTGGTGGCCGGAAGCGGCAGGATGGAAAGTTGAAAAAGGTTAAGCCAAATAAGGCAGATGTATGGAAATCAGGGTACTTCTTTCCGCATCTGCCCATTGGCTTTTTCCTGTGATTGATATTTTTTTAAACTATATTTCGACCATAAAGAATTCTTTCTCCTGTTGGTGTTTTTTGAGTACGGGAAGCGCCACGTTGTAAACCGCTAGGTTTTCGGAGAGCGAGCCGATAAGTTGTCCGGCATGGGCGTGGCCGTGAAATACTGCCGAAACTTGTCGCCGAATGAGTGGTTCCGCTAAGAGGGAAGACCCCAAGAAAGGAAAAATTTCTACGGGTTCGCCTTGTACGGTTTCCGCGGTTGGCGAATAATGGAGTAGAGCAATCTTCGGAATTTCGGGATATTCCTGCTCCAATCGAGCAAGAGAACGGTCGAGTTGCATTGACTCATCTACCGACTCCTGTACAAATGCCTTCATGGCATCTTCACCAAACATAGATAGCATATAGCGATCAAAGCCTCCGCCAAAACCCTTTACGCCTGCAAACCCCGTATCTTTGATAACAACGGATTCGCCATCGAGCAACTGAAAGTTGCTAGTCGACAGCATTTGTCGGATAAGCTTCTGACGGCCTTTTTCGTAGTCGTGGTTGCCCAGGACGCCAACGGCGGGTATGTGCAAGGCGTGCAGCTCCTCAGCCAAAATATGCGCTTCCTCCTCATCGCCGGTGTCGGTCAGGTCGCCACATATTAATAGTACATCGGCTATGTTGGATATTTCCTCGAAGTAATTCTTCCATTTTCCTTTGTCGGTCATCTTAACGTGTAAGTCGCCAACTGCAGCAATCTTTATCGGTTCACGTGTTGCCATCATTAAACTGTTTTTATGGTGTAAGATTTATAGTTCCACTCCCGGACGTCCACCTGATACTGTGTTTGGTCGATCAGTGGGCCGCGACACACTTTCTCTACCGGCGGAGGGAGATCATATTGTTCCTTAGCACGCTCCAGCAGATTCATGAACAGTTTTTGCGGGATAATATCCGCGTACTCGGAGGGATAAACAAACTGGAAGCTCAACAATTGGCTCAATAACAGATGCCAATGTGCATCGATTCGGAAAAGAAGGTGATCCCAGTCCAATTGCTTACCATATTTCAGTAGCGTATGGTTAATGTCCGCATTATCATTACGTTCACGGTTTTGTACGTAAAGTTTGCACCAGATCAATTCCTCTGCAGGAATAAAGCGCACGGGGATGTTCATAAAATGTCCGTCTGCCGCACGTTCATACCAAGAGTCATCAACGGTACAGATATGATTGACGCTGTCAAAAATAATATCAATATAGAAATCGTCCTTAAACACCTTCGCCAGCCAGCGTACGTCCGTATGTTCTACACGGTATCCGCGCTCAGCGAAGAACTTGAGGATGGGGATATACTCGGTGCTTTTGCAAAAGATATCCAAATCTTTGGTGTTTCTGAAAATGCCTGTGTAATGAAACATGGCAAAGGCTCCGCCCAGCATGTAGGGTAGCTTGCTCTCGTGAAGCAATTGTAAAGCCTCCTGAAAGAAGGCTTCTGAGGCCTGTTGTTCTTTTTCTGGTTCTTCCATACGCTATAAAACGGTTTGTTAAAGGTTTGCCGGAGCTACCTTTTCCGTAGGAAGAGAACGGTCTGAAGGCAGATTCGTTCACATCCGTTATTTTCAGAAAGGCACAGGGATAGCTTAGTTCGGCGCGCGGAATATTGAGTATTTCGCTTT
This sequence comes from Sphingobacterium bambusae, assembly GCF_033955345.1. NCBI lineage: Bacteria > Pseudomonadati > Bacteroidota > Sphingobacteriia > Sphingobacteriales > Sphingobacteriaceae > Sphingobacterium > Sphingobacterium bambusae. The sequence goes on along the minus strand of NZ_CP138332.1, from coordinate 1,146,510 downwards.
TGCGAACCCTATTAAAGGAAAGAACTACCCGTATTCTTGGTGTAAATACTTGTTTTGCGGTGCTTTGGCTAACATGTTGTTCACTTATGCGTCCTTATCGCAGTAGGGTGCTAACACAGACACCTATGGTTAAATCAAATATAAACGTTATGAAAAAATGCACATTCGTATTATTCGCCAGTCTACCCATACTACTTTGGTCCTGTGGCGGTGGGAATTCAGATAGCAAAGCTGCAGACAGTGTAGAAACCACACCGGGACCTGTCAGCGAAATGGATAAGTCGCGCTACAACCTCAATTCTACTGATGAACCGCTTTACGGCACAACAGACACCTTGAAACAGGATTCGCTGCAAAAAGCAGATTCATTGAAGAAAGCAAATCCATAATGTTAGGATTAGCGCTTATTAATCTTCGTGGAAACTTATCTGCTTGTAAGCAGGCAATACGCTGTTTGGCAAACATTTCGTGTTATCGATTGTATTTTCATTAAAGAATAAGGAGCTGCCAACTATGTATATGCGAAGAGAGGATTTGGATCAAAACGATTTAAGTAATCGTAGCGGAGTGTTCTACCAAGATGTGCTCTCGGGGTTGCGTGAACCGATGAAGCGCTTACCATCAAAATATTTTTACGATGCTGCAGGTGATTTGCTTTTTCAGAAAATCATGCGCTGTCCAGAATACTATCTCACACGATGTGAAGAAGAGATTTTTAGGGATAAGGCGGGGGAGCTGCTCGAGCATCTTCTTCAAGCAAACCGGCAGGTGGATCTGATTGAACTCGGAGCGGGTGATGCCAGCAAGACACAACACCTGATAGGCGAAATGTTGCAACAACAAATTCATTTTACGTATCGTCCCATAGATATCTCTCCACACGTGTTGGAGCAATTGGGGGATAGGATGCGAACTGCGTTTCCGACGATCGATTTGCAGGCTTTTCAAGGCGATTATTTCGATGGCTTGGCCGATATGGCGACTACTGGAGCGCTTCCCAAAGTAGTTTTGTTTTTAGGCGCTAATTTGGGCAATATGACGCGACAGCAAGCAGCGCAATTTTGCGTTAGGTTACGATCTTTATTGCATACTGGCGATCGTGTTTTGCTGGGGATTGACCTGATGAAAAATCCACGTATCATACAGGCTGCTTATGCTGATGAAGCTGGATTGACCTGGCAATTTAATATGAACTTATTACGTCGCATGAATAAGGAGCTGGGAGCCGATTTTAATGAGGAACTATTCGAGCATTATTGTCAGTATGATCCCGTATCTGGCACTTGTAGTAGTTATTTAGTCAGTTTGCTGGATCATGTCGTGCACTTTCCGGATGAGCAGGTGCTGTTTGAGAAAGACGAACTTATTCATATGGAAGTATCGCAGAAATATCGTTTTGAAGAAACGCAAGCTTTAGCAAGAGCTTCGGGCTTCATGCCTGTGCATGCGGTGGCTGATAAGCGTAATTGGTTTGTGGACGTTATTTGGGAAGCCTGTTAATAGCGAATAGAAGATAAAAATGAACGATTTATTAAATCAATTTTTAACCGTCCGCAGCCAGTCGGAGGAACTTTGTGCGCCTTTGTTGGCAGAGGATTACGTTGTTCAACCGAAAGAGTTTGTCAGTCCGCCCAAATGGCATCTAGGACACAGCACTTGGTTTTTTGAAACTTTTTTGCTGCAGCACAAGCCCGGATATTCGGTGTTTGATCCGCACTATAATTTTGTGTTCAACAGTTATTATGAGTCTGTTGGAGCTCGGGTAATACGGACAGATCGCGGAAACCTCAGTAGACCCAGCGTAGCCGATGTATACAGCTACCGAAAGCATGTGGATCTCCATTTGTCTGAATGGTTGGATCAATGGACAAATGAAGAGCCTCTGCGCACTTTGTTGATGCTCGGCCTAAATCACGAACAGCAACATCAAGAACTGCTGATGACCGATATCAAGTATATCCTGGGCCATAATCCTTTGTTTCCTCCCTACGATCTAGGCTACAAAGATCCCGAAGATTTCAGCAGCGGTGCTGAAGCATATATTCAAATCGCTGAAGGGCTTTATGATATTGGTTATGCTGATGATGGTTTCTGCTATGACAACGAGCAGGGCAGACATAGGGTATGGTTGGATGGTTTCACGATAGCAGCTCAGCTGGTGACGAATGCGGCCTATTTAGAATTTATCGAGGCAGGAGGCTACGGTGATTTTAGGCATTGGCATGCCGAGGGCTGGGACTGGGTGCAGAAGGAACAGGTAAAGGCACCGTTATACTGGCATGAAATCGAAGGTGAATGGATGGAATACGGGTTGAGCGGTTTGCGAAAACTTGATCCAGAAGGTTTACTATGTCATGTCAGCTTTTACGAGGCTGCCGCTTTTGCGGCCTGGCGTGGCATGCGTCTGCCAACAGAACAGGAGTGGGAGGTAGCTGCCCTGGCATTCAATTGGGGAAGACGTTGGGAATGGACCAATAGTGCATATCTGCCGTATCCTGGCTTTTGTAAAGCCGAGGGGGCAATTGGCGAATACAACGGTAAGTTTATGGTTAACCAGATGGTGTTGCGTGGTGCCTCGGATGCTACGCCACTAGGGCATAGCCGCGTCACTTACCGGAATTTCTTTCATGCTTCGGCACGCTGGCAATATTCCGGAATTCGCTTGGTAAAGCAATAATTTACTAGGGAACGAGGCGTTTGCCCAATATCTTAAGTCCATACTCTTTGCCATCCATTTCGGCGATGCGTGGGAAGTCGCCCCAGTCGGTAAACCCAAAACGATAAAATAGATTTAAACTGGGGATATTGTGTGAGAAAATAAAGGCCAGCAGGGTCTTTATTTGAAACTGAGGAGCGGAATCTAGTGTATGCTGTAGTATTTGTTTACCATATCCAGCACCGCGTTTGTCGGCGGCAAGATAGATACTGACCTCCACCGTACCATTATATGCCGGTCTGCCATAAAACGATTGAAAGCTAACCCAGCCGATGGTATCTCCGTTTTGATTTTCCACCATCCACAAGGGGCGTCGTTCAGCATTATGCTCTTCGAACCAAGCAGTTCTACTCTCTGTACTCACTTCTTCGGTATCTGCAGTCACCAACCGAGAGGCTATTGTGGTATTGTAGATCGCTACGATCTGTTCTAAGTCAGCACGTTGTGCGTCTCGGTAAACTAAAGCTTCCATGTTAACTGTTTTTTCGCTGCAAATATAGATATCGTTCAATATAAAACAAATGTATGTTTACGCGTTTATTCCGGGTTCACTATCTCTCGTCAACATAAATCATTTTATACATGTCAAAGCCCGGTGCCCAGTAGTCTTTTCGAATATCTACAATTTCAAATCCATTCTTTTCATAAAATTGGAAAGCCAATTGGGAGGTGCGCACAGAGATCATATGTATATCAACCATCGACTTTAAGATGTCTAAGCGATGCTGCAGCATCTTTTTTCCTATCCCTTTGCCTTGCTCTTCGGGATGCACGAAGTCCCAACTTAATTTACCGGTACCAGCCTCCTTTTCAAAATTGATACCTGCAGCAGCTACAATCTTTCCATGTAACTCGGCCACAAAATAAAGTTCTATTTCCTGATCGAGGTATCGATCTAGATCTGCAATTTCCTCTTCCGCAAAATAGGTGGGCACTAATAAGCCCAAGAGCGCCAAAAGCGACTTCTTGTCATTTACCTGATAGGGGCGGATATGTAGCTGCTCTTGCATATGTTGTTAAACCATTATTTTTTTAAACAAATCTTTGAGATGCGTAATCTCACGTTGATACCGGTTGTTCTTCCTGCTGCCAAAATACAAGGTATTTTCCAATGTTTTGTCTCCTTTCCATAGCAATTGGATTGATCCAGCTTCAATTTCTTTTTTACACAAGAAGTCAGGAATAACGGCAAGTCCAGCTCCGCTGCCTAGGCAGCGCACGATCGATTGCAAGTTGGGCACAATATAGTTCGGTCGGAAGTCGGGCTTACGGTTGAAGTTTAAACTCCAAAAATGAAAAAGATGCTCCATATCGCCTGTGGTGCCATACCATTTCTCCTGTTTGAGCCAGTCCTGCAGTGCTGATCTATCGTTCGTTGTAAGGATAGCCTTAAATGCTTCGCTATCCACTGCCGTTCCAGCTACCAAAACGATGTTTTCTTTTGAAAAAGCTTCGTGCTCGATTTGTGGTGAAGAACCTTTTCGCGGCGTGATGATCAAGTCGAGTATACCTTTATCCAACTGTTCTAACATGTCGGGGTAATCGCCGAAGCTAATAATCAGGTTGAACGGTAAACTGGAAACGTAGGGCTCCAACGTGGTTTGAAAAGTCTCAAAGCACATGCCCACGCTGATCGTCGGGGTGTGTTTCTCTGTTGATTTCTGGAAATTTTTTTCGACCTCTTCCAATTGTTGCAATGGGGCAGCAATTGCATTGAAAAGCACTTTTCCCCGTTCTGTAGGGACCATTTTTCTACCTGTACGATCAAAAAGCTTGTAACCCACGTATGCTTCCAACGAACTTAGATGTAGGCTTACCCCCGGTTGCGAAATGAAAAGCGCCTCCGCAGCACCGGTTAATGTACCCATTTTATAGATGGATTTAAATGTTCTGTACCATTCTAGATTGACCATAGCTGTCCATATTTTTTTGCCTGTACGTTCCGCTAGCAGCGATTGTACAACAAAAGTAAGGAAGTGATATAATAGTATCCTATTATTTTAATAATAGTTACCTATTATTTGATCTATTTTTATGATAAATAGGCTTGTCCTATTTTTGTGCTACATAAAACAGGGAACAACAGTGAATAAAATATTTATTATTAACGGAGGGCAGCGGTTTGCCCATTCTAACGGAGCTTTTAACGAGACGGTCAGCAAGACAACACAAGCCTTTTTTGAAGCAATGGATGATGTAGAGTTAAAAATGACGAATATTGCTGAAGGCTATGTGCCAGATCGAGAGGTAGAGAAATTCGTATGGGCTGACATTGTTATCTACCATACACCCATATGGTGGTTTCAGTTGCCTTTCGGATTTAAAAAATATATTGACGAGGTGTTCACGGCCGGACATCAGCGTGGTATCTACCGCAGTGACGGTCGCCGATCAGCCGATCCGACAATCAATTATGGTACAGGTGGTATGCTGCAGGGCACCAAGTACATGGTCACCAGCAGCTGGAATGCACCGGAAACAGCCTTCACGTTGCCCGGCGAGTTTTTTAATGAGCGTAGCGTCGACGACGGCCCGCTCTTCGGTTTCCACCGCATGAATGCTTTTGCGGCTATGCATCCGCTGAAAAGCTTTCATTTCCATGACGTGGAGAAGAATGCGGACGTGGAACGTGACATGCAATTGTATACGAAACATCTGGAGGCGGTGTTTTCCGAAGAATGGGGAATGAAAATTGCTTAACTTCCGGCAGGTTCAGGAGAAATACAAAAAACAAAACGAAATAGATAATCATGGAGTATAGAAAATTAGGAGAAAGTGATTTAAAGCTGTCAACCATTACTTTTGGCGCGTGGGCTGCCGGCGGCTGGATGTGGGGTAGTACCGATAGACATGACGCTGTGGAGGCAATTCGTGCTTCTTATGACGAAGGAGTTACCGCTATTGATACGGCACCTATTTATGGACAAGGCACGAGCGAAGAAATTGTGGGCGAGGCGATCAAAGATATTGCGCGCGACAAGGTGCAGCTATTGACCAAGTTTGGGATGCGTTGGGATCTGCAAAGCCCCAAAGGCGATTTTGCCATGCACACGAAAAATAATAATGGACAAGAAATCGACGTCTACAAATATGCGGCAAAAGAAAGTGTGATTAAAGAAGTGGAGGATAGTTTACAACGCTTGGGCACAGATTACATTGATCTTTTACAAATACATTGGCCTGATAGCACAACGCCGATCAGTGAGACGATGGAGGCAATGGAACTTTTGCTACAACAGGGTAAAATCCGCGCAGCCGGGGTGTGTAACTACAATGTTCAGCAGCTACATGAAGCCCGGGAAAGCTTAGCTATCGTGAGCAATCAAGTTCCCTACAGTATGTTGAATAGGGCTATTGAAAAGGAATTGGTGCCTTATGCCGCAGAGCATACTCTAGGGATCATCGCCTACAGCCCGATGGAGCGCGGATTGCTGACCGGAAAATACCGTGGCGAGACCTCTTTAAATGAAGGTGACCATCGACAGCAGTATTTCAAAAAGTTCCAAGATAAAGATATATCGGGTTTTCTAGACAGTATCCGGCCCTTGGCTGAAGATAAGGGCGCTAGCTTGGCGCAGCTAGTGCTACGCTGGACAACTTTACAACCAGCGATAACTGTGGTGCTAGCTGGCGCGAGAAACAAAGAGCAAGCCGTGTCGAACGCAAAAGCAATGCAGTTTAATCTAAGTGCTTCCGAATTGGCAATGATTGGAGAAGCTTTAGAAAATTTATAAAGCAGATATGTCCTGAATGCGTGACAGAGGAGGTCGCTGATGGACTTTAGAAAAAAATAATAGCAGTTGTAGAGGCGATTTTTAAAATCGCCTTTACTCGTTTTACAGCTTAGACAGTTTAATTAAATCGGTGTGCAGTCGACCCTTGTATAACAATTTGAAAATAAGTGATAAGCTTCTATTGCCGCTCGATGATTGTGCTGCTATAGCCATAGGGTAGGGAATGGTAGCAGCAGGGCATCGGCTTCAGTACCTGCATTGTACAGTTCGGTTGGGTAAAAATACAGTACAGGAGGAAAATCATGCTAATACAGGCTACATCGCTTACCTTTGTATATGTTTTAGGCGTAATCAATATCGAGATGGCAATATGGGATTGAATAATATGAGGGACAGTTTTTTAAGTAATAGTCGCAAGCGCATTTTGCTTGTCTTTTTTGCATTGGTACTGCTCTATCTGGTGACGTATATTATCGATCCATTTTCATCTTATTGGAATGGATATTTTAGTCGTCCATCGACCATTGCGGACCTTCTATTTTCCTTTGTCTTATGTTTTGCCTATTCCGAATCGAGCATCTTTATCAGTGCTAGGCTTAATAAACGTATTTCGTGGACGGTTAGTCCCACGAAACGATTTCTGTTAGAGTCATCGCTTATCTTTTTTAGTGTTTTACTGATTAACCTGATCGCTGATTCTGTGGTTGCTCTTGTTATCGATACCGATTGTGGGGGCATATGGCGCGAGGTATCGATGGAAGAAACACGGGGAATGTTACAATGGACCGTGGTAAGTGTGATGATCGCCTTTATGATTATGGCGGTCAATACCGGAAATTACCTGATCCAAAATTGGAAAAACGCAGCCGTACATGCTGCTGAACTAAACCAATTGGCCACCGAGGCCGAACTTCACTCGCTAAAATTACAGATAGACCCACATTTTGTGTTCAACAACCTCTCGGTACTTTCCGAACTTATTCTAGAAGATCAACAATTGGGTTACGAATATGCCGAAAACTTTTCCAAGATATACCGCTATATGTTGGTCAATTCTAAGCGAGATATGATTTCCTTGGAAGATGAGCTACGTTTTCTCAACTCCTATATCTTCTTGATTGAAAATAGATTTGGTGAAGGTGTCCAATTTGAAATTAATGTCGCGCCATTAGCCTTATCCCTTTACACGCCACCACTGACCCTGCAATTGCTGGTCGAAAATGCTCTAAAACATAATAAAACAAACAAGAAAGATCCTCTTTTGGTGCGTATCTATACTGAAAACGAAGATACCTTAGTGGTTGAGAATAGCTGTTTGCCGATCGATAAAACGTTGGAGACGTCGGGTATCGGCATTGAAAATATCAAACGGCGGTACGCTTTGCTGTCTGTGCGTAGGCCGCAGGTGCTTCAAGAAGATAATTTATTTAAAGTCATTATTCCTCTAATACAGCGATGATAGCGAAAATTGTAATCATTGAAGATGAAAAACCTAACGCCGATCGTTTACGGCGTCTGTTGAAGGTGCTCTATCCAGAGGCAGAAATTCTAGCGGTGTTGGATTGTATTGCCGATAGTATCAAATGGTTCTCCTATCATCCGCATCCGGATGTGGTCTTGATGGATGTGCGGCTGTCGGATGGTTTAAGCTTTGAGATATTCGACAAAGTGAGTATAGCTGCGCCCGTAGTATTTACAACGGCCTACGACGAATATGCACTTCGTGCGTTCAAGCACAATGGTATCGACTATTTGTTGAAGCCGATTGAATCCGATGAGTTAAAAGCGGCGCTTACCAAAGTGGAACACGGACAGCTTTCGGTGATGCAAAATGTTTCTTTGGGCAGTGTGTTGGAACTTTTTAAGCCTAAGGAATATAGAAAGCGATTTCTGTTGCCATTTCGGGATGGCTACAAAACAGTGCTGTTGGAAGATATTGCTTTCTTTTACTCGGAATTAAAAATTACGCGAGCAAAGCTGCGTGACGGGCAGGAGGAGATTATACCGCAGACGATGGAAGAACTGGAGCAACAGTTGGATCCCAAACTGTTTTTTCGGGCCAACCGCCAATTTATTGTTCATGTCGACGCTATTGTGCGAGTACACAATTACTTCAATGGCAAGCTCAAACTGGAGATCAAGAAAAACCCTACTGTAGAAGTTGTCGTCAGTCGCGATAAAGCCATGTTACTCAAGAATTGGCTAGACTTTTAATTTTTTATGATGAAATATATGTATTTGGCCTTAGCCATTCTTCTCGAAGTGACCGGATCAAGTTTTTTGCAGGTGTCCAAAGGATTTTCAAAACCTGTGCCCACTATCGTGATGGTTTTAGCCTACATCGCTTGCTTCTTCTTTCTGTCACAAGCGCTAAAATACATTCCTTTAGGGATCGCATACGCGATATGGGCGGGCTTGGGAATTGTGCTTACGGCAGCAGTTTCCGTCGTGATTTTTAAGCAGACCCTAGATTTGCCTGCAGTATTGGGCATGCTCCTGATCATTAGTGGCGTGATTGTCATCAACGCCTTTTCTAAGACGGCAGGCCATTAACTGATTTGTTCGGGAGGGCTAGGCTGTTTAGAAAGTGATTAATCGAATCTCTTCTCAGGCTCTTGTCTTTTTATCGATTTGGCAGATAAGTGTGCTGTTTGTCTCCTTTAAACTTACCCTGAAAACCGATGTCGATTCGGTACCAAAAAACAACGGTTCGGTCAAATAATTCTATTTTTCATTTCCCAGTTTTTGTTGTTTTGTCGCTGAAAATATAACTCGGTAAACATGACAACGCGATTTTTATTACTAAAGAAGGGAGCAGCCTACTTGCTGTGTGCTCTCTTGTTATCTTCTTGTGCTGGCCATCAACAGGAAAGTTATGAGTCGGCTCCGGTAGATGTCGATTTTATGGCCGTGCAACCAACGGATGCAGCGGTAGAACAGCGGTATCCGGGTACGATAGAAGGTCTGGTAAATGTTGATGTCAAAGCACAGGTGTCGGGTTATTTAGCAACGATCTATGTAAAAGAAGGTGACTATGTGCAACAGGGGCAGACGCTTTTTAAGATCAAAGATGATGTGTACAACGAGCAGGTTGAAAATAGCCAAGCACAGTTATTGGCTGCTCAGGCAGCCGAAGAGAGTGCGCGCATTGAATTACAAAAGATAAAACCTTTGGTGACGGGCAAGGTGGTAACCGAACTGCAATTGCAAACGGCAGAGGCGAACTATGCTGCAGCCAAAGCACAGGTGGCACAGGCCAAAGCAACGCTCGGATCATCCCGCATAAATGCGGGCTTTACGTTAATTAAAGCACCCGTGAGCGGCTATATTGGCCGTATTCCTAATCGCGTGGGCAACCTGATTACGCCAACCGATGCTACGCCACTCACCACCCTTTCGGAAATCAACCAGGTGCTGGTTTACTTCTCCTTAAGTGAAGCGGATTATATCGCCTTTATGCAAGATCAGCAGGAAGACGCCGGGATGAACACTGTTGAGCTCATTATGGCGACGGGGACGGTCTATGCGCAAACAGGACGTATCGAATCGGCCAGTGGTAATGTCGATCGGATGACGGGGAGTGTACCGCTTAAAGCTGTTTTTGCCAATCCAGATCGGGTTTTGCGTTCGGGAGGTTCGGGCAAGATCGTGATTCGGAAAAACCTGAAACAGGTACTTACCATTCCGATGGCTAGTGTAAAAGATATTCAGAATAAATATTTTGTGTTTGCACTGGCAGATAGCAACAAGGTCGCCATGAAACCTATCGAGATCGCTGGACACACGGCCGATCAGTATATCGTTAAATCGGGGCTGCAGGCTGGTGAAAAGATTGCCCTAAACCGGATTGATGTGTTAGCCGAGGGTATGCCGGTGAAGCCTACAGCAGGAAAACAAGCAGCTGCGCAGCAGTAATAGGCTACACGACACGATTAAATAGAATAAGATGTTAAAGAAAATTATAGATAGACCGGTATTTGCCACGGTAATTTCTGTGGTGATCGTCATACTGGGTGTTATCGGTATGATCAGTTTGCCGATAACCCGCTTTCCCGATATTGCACCACCTACCGTTATGGTTAGTGGTAGCTATCCGGGAGGAAACAGTGAAGCCGTGATCCGCTCTGTGGTAACGCCACTGGAAGAGCAGATTAACGGGGTAGAAAATATGCAATACATTACCTCTACCGCGAGTAATGATGGTACTTTTTCGGTGCGTATTGTCTTTAAGCAGGGGGTAGACCCTGACCAAGCTGCTGTAAACGTGCAAAACCGTGTGCAACAAGCGACGCCTATACTGCCGCAGGAAGTGGTACGCATGGGCTTGACCACCTCCAAGCAGCAGAATAGTATGATTATGATCTTCAACGTGTATACTGAAGATAACGCAAAGTACGACGAGCTGTTTCTGCAAAACTATGTCAATATCAACTTGATTCCGCAGATCAAGCGTGTGCCGGGCGTGGGTCAGGCGCAGGTATTCGGTATGAAAGACTATTCCATGCGGGTATGGTTAAATCCGGAACGTATGGCTAACTATGGCCTTATTCCACAAGATGTAACGGCAGCTATTGCAAGTCAAAGTTTGGAATCGGCTCCCGGAAAGTTGGGCGAAGAATCAAAAGCTGCGCTGGAATATGTGATTCGTTATAAAGGGAAGAAAAATCTTCCGGAGCAATATGAGCAAATCGTCGTCAAGCGAAATGGAGCAGATCTCGTACGGTTGAAGGATGTCGCGCGGATCGAGTTTGGCTCGATTAGCTACAGTGGAGACAACTCCATGAACGGGAAAAATGCCGTAACGGTTGCTATTTTGCAAACATCAGGCTCCAATGCCAACGCTATTGAGGTAGGCGTTCGCGAAGAAATTTTGCGCGCTTCTCGTACATTCCCTCCGGGCATTAAGTACGGCAGTGTGATGAGTACGAAAGACCGCCTTGATGAAGCAACCGGACAGGTTAAATCGACCTTGATCGAAGCATTTATTTTGGTGTTTATCGTCGTGTTCTTGTTTTTGCAAGATTTCCGTTCCACCATTATTCCGGCCATTGCGGTGCCGGTGGCCATTGTGGGGACTTTCTTTTTCTTATTGATTTTTGGTTTTACCATCAATATCCTGACGCTTTTTGCATTGGTGCTCGCTATCGGTATTGTGGTCGATGATGCGATTGTCGTGGTCGAAGCGGTGCATAGTAAGATGGAAGGTAGTACGCTTACGGGACGTGAGGCTACCCATCAGGCAATGAGTGAAATTACCGGTGCCGTTATTTCGATTACCATGGTTATGGCTGCGGTGTTTATTCCGATTGGTTTTATGACGGGGTCTTCCGGTCTTTTTTACAAGCAGTTTGCCTACACATTAGCCATTGCAATTATTATTTCAGCGGTCAATGCCTTGACGCTAACGCCAGCACTGTGTGCCTTGCTGCTTAAAAATGAGCATGGAGATGGCACACATGGCGACGCTAAGCCTCAAGGCTTTGGAAAGCGCTTTTTTGTGGCGTTTAATTCCAGCTTTGAGAATATGACCAATCGTTATGTTGGAGGAGTGCGTTTCCTTGCTGCAAAAAAATGGCTCGCTGCGCTGCTTATCTTGATTACTGTTGCCGCGGCCGGTTATTTGATGAACAGTACATCGCGCAGCTTTGTACCAATGGAAGATGATAATTTTATTGTCTATAGTTTGAGTATGCCTCCCGGTACCGCACTTGATCGTACTACGGCTGTCGCCAAACGAATTGACAGCTTGCTCACGGATATGGAGGCTGTAGAGAGCAATTCAGGGATCACAGGTTTCAATATTTTGAATAATAGTGCCGGACCGGCCTATGCTCTGGGCTTCGTGAAGCTGAAAGAGCCTAAAGCGCGTGGTGAGGTCAAAGATATTGAAGTGATCAATGGTATGATTTCCGAAAAATTTGCCGCTATTAAAGAAGGTACAGCCATGGCATTTCGTATGCCGCCAGTAGATGGCTATGGGGTTACCTCCGGTGCGGAGCTTGTCTTGCAAGACCGTATGGGAAAAGACCCGGCTTCGCTAAAGGCCATGGCCGATAATGTAATCGGACAGATTATGCAGATGCCGGGGGTGCAATATGCATACACGATGTTCCGTGCTGATTTTCCGCAATTAGAATTAGAGGTGGATGAGGAAAAAGCGGCGCAGATGGGTGTTGACGTCAGTACGATGTTGGGTGCTATCCAGACGTATTTTTCGGGTGATCAATCGCTCAATTTCTCGCGTTTCGGTAAGTTTTATCGCATCAATATCAAGGCCGATGGGGTATTCCGCATGGATCAAGAGGCGTTTAATGAGATCTTCGTGCGCAATGATCAGGGACAGATGTTGCCTGTGAAATCGCTCGTGACCTTAAGTAAGGTATATGGACCGGAGTCTGTTAGTCGCTACAATCTCTACAACTCGTTGACAATTAATGTCGTGGCAAATCCCGGTACGAGCAATGGAGCCATCATGGATGGTTTGGAGAAAAACGTGTTGAGCAAGTTGCCGAGAGACTATAGTTACGAGTGGACAGGCTTGAGCTTGGAGGAAAAGTCTTCCGGCAATCAAACGGTTTTCATCTTAACCTTGAGTCTGCTATTTGTGTATTTCCTGCTTTCCGCGCAGTACGAAAGTTACCTCCTGCCATTGGCGGTACTCTTGTCTATTCCGACCGGTATTATCGGGGCGTTTCTGGGTATCAAAGCGATCGGTTTAGATAATAATATTTATGTACAGGTAGGCTTAATCATGTTGATCGGCTTGTTGGCAAAAAATGCGATCCTGATTATCGAGTTCGCGGTACAGCGCCGTCGGGCTGGATTATCCATCAAAGATGCGGCATTGGAAGGAGCGAAGGCCCGCTTACGGCCAATTATCATGACATCATTGGCCTTTATGGTTGGTATGATTCCGCTAATGCTGGCCACAGGCGGTGCTGCCTCCGGAAATAAGTCCATCAGCACGGGGGCGGCGATGGGTATGCTTAGTGGCGTGCTACTAGGCGTGTTTGTGATCCCATTGCTTTTTATGTTTTTCCAGTATTTACAGGAAAAAATAGGACGAAAAAATAAAGTAGATAGTTTAAAAGGATAGTGTATATGCATAGTTCAAGATTACATACAATAGGATGGACGCTAGGCTTGCTTTGCTTCGTTGCTTCGTGCAATGTAGGCAAGCGCTACAGCCGCCCAGCGTTGGATATGCCGTCGGAATATAGCCAACCTGTGCTTTCGCTTACTGCGGATACCGTGGTGCTGCCTTGGAAAACATTTTTTAAAGACCCCATCTTACTCGATTTGATTGATCGGGCCTTGGAAAAGAATAACGATCTGGCCGTCGCTTTACTTAACATGCAGCAGGTAGACTTAACGTATCAGCGTGCTAAACGGGAGCTCTTGCCCATCCTAAACTTGCAAGTGGGCGCTTCCCGCAATTGGTTTTCGAGCAACTCACTAAATGGATCGTTGGGCGAGCAGTTTTTGGGTAGTGACTTTTTGGATGATTATAGCGCAACCTTGCAATTGCAGTGGGAAGCGGATATTTGGGGTAAGGCCAAAAAGCAAAAGGAAGAAGCCTTGGCGCAGTACTTTGCGCAGCAAGAAAATGTAGCTGCCTTACGCACGCGTATTATAGCGCAGGTGGCGCAGGCTTATTATAACCTGCTCGCGCTGGATGAACAGGTGGATGTAGCCCATAAAAATATCGAGATGAGTACCGTCACGCTGCAAATGATCGAGCTGCAGTACCAATCTGCACAGGTCAATTCCTTAGCGGTCGATCAGGCCAATGCGCAAAAGAAGACAGCAGAGCTGCTGCTGCCCTTGGCGAAACAGCAGATTGCTGTGCAGGAGCATGCGTTAAGTATTTTATGTGGGCAGTACCCAGCGCCTGTTTCACGAACGGGATCGCTAAAAGAGGCAACACCTACGGCGCTTTTCGCGTCGGGTGTTCCGGCGGCGTTATTGAGCCGTCGCCCCGATGTGAAAGCTGCCGAGTTTGCTGTTGTCGCAGCTAATGCGCGTACAGGCTTGGCGCAAGCGGCGATGTACCCAACGATCAGCCTTTCGCCATCGATCGGTGCCAATTCGTTCGAGTTTAATAGCTGGTTTGACTTGCCGGGGTCGTTGGTGAAAAATGTTGGTGCAAATCTTACGCAGCCGCTCTTTCAAAAGGGGGCACTTAAAACGGCACACGAGATAGCCAAACTGGAACAGCAGAAGGCTGCTGTACAGTTTAAACAGTCGGTCATGACGGCTGTTGCTGAAGTGTCAGATGCTTTGGCGATTGTATCGCATAGTGACGAACGGTTGGTCTTGATTGCCGAAAAAACAGCTTCGCTTAGTAAGGCTTCCAATGATGCGCTGCTCTTGTACCAAAATGGTATGGCCAACTACCTCGAGGTGATTACGGCACAAAGCAATGCATTACAAAATGAATTGGATGCTATTGCCATACATCGTGATAAATTGCAGGCCATGACTGATTTGTACCGCGCATTGGGCGGTGGAGTAGAGTAAGCAGGGCGATCTCTTTATCGGGATAGGCGGCCGAGGCAAGCAACCGAGTGATGGCGGAGCGGTTTCCGTAAAGGAAATTTCTCCGCCAACACCTTACTTAATCAAATCCAAATACAGTATAGGTGTAATCACGATGGGGGCTTTATCGGTCAGCACCAGCGTAACTTCATGCTGCACGGCAAGTCCGCCTTTATTTCCTAACATCGTAAAGCCATCGGCTTGCTCGATGGCTAGCGTAGAGCGGGTGTTGAAGAAGGTTTCAATCGCGACAACAGATCCTTTGCGAAAGCGCCGTTTATCGGCCGGATCTCGGTAGTTTAAAATATCGGTTGGTTCTTCATGCAAGGCTTTGCCTAAACCATGGCCGCCTAGATTTTTTATCACGTAAAAACCTGCGGCCTTAGCCTGCTTTTCCATATAGGCACCTACCTCATTAATACGCATGCCAGAGCGCATTTGTTTGATAAGCCCCTGTAAGGTTTGGATCGAGCAATCCAGTAATTTTTGATGCGGCTGTCTACTCGAGCCCACTATACGCGAAGCGCCATTGTCGGCCCAAAAGCCATTCCATTCGGCCGAAACATCAATGTTAACTAAATCACCATCTTGCAGAATAATATCCTGTGCGGGGATACCGTGGGCTGCCACGTTGTTAACGCTGATACAGGTGTTCCCCGGGAAATTATACGTTAACCGCGGTGCCGAGCGTGCGCCTTTTGCCGTCAAATATGCCCCGCCTAAATCATCCAACTCCTTGGTGCTTATGCCCGGGCGTACCTGTTCCAGCATATAATGCAGTGTTTCCGCCACTATATGTCCTGCTTGTTTCAACATGCTGAGCTCTTGCTCGTTGGCTACGATCATCTCTTTTTTATTTCAAAGATACGTGGATGCATTTGTCGCTAGGTAGTAAATTTTGGACAGCATAAATCGTGTTAAAAATGGTTACCTTTGTAAACGATGCCTATACAATGTCTTACGTCGATACGGTTTTCTTTTGATCAGGAGTGCGTAAGCCTTCCGATAGATCCCTGTATGGAGACAATTGTTGCCGGGGTGTACCAATTTGATTTGACCAGTTTAGGTGCTGAAGTTGCGCTTTTTAACGACGGATTTCCAGCCTTGATCATTCTTCCCAATCGCAATCTTAAAAGTACCTGCCGCATTCAAGGTGAATTTTTGGATCTAGATGCCATTTGGTTTGCCGCAGGAGCGATCAATCAAAGTTACTGGCAGCCACCAACAGCAGCAGAAAATGAAAAATTAACCATTGTGCGCTTTTTCCCATCTGCTTGGCAGGCACTCTTCGGTAAGCAGGCGATTGTTCAGCCTTACATACATAATCTGGTCGACTACCATGCGGGGTTGGCAGCGGTTTTTCAGCAAATTTATGAGGGGTCGTCTTTGATCGAGAGCCTGATGGACTTATTGATGGGTTTGTTTGCGCAACTCACTATCGATCGGGATAGTCTGGCCTTTGATCAGATCGCATTTCACTTGGACCGAAATGATAACGATGGAAATGAAAACGCACCCGGTTTGGCCAATTTTCATCCAAAATGGGTGCAACGACAATTTAAGCGTAGCATGGGGATGAGTCCTTATCAATTTGAGCAATTAAAGCGGTTTATCGCCGCATACGAATGTCTTCAAAAAGATGTAGCGCCTAACTTGCACGCTGTCGCTGATGCTTGCGGTTACTACGATGCCAATCATCTAGTCAAAGATTTTAACAAGTATTTAGGAATGTCGCCAAGGCATTATTTTAAAGCAAGTGCGCAGCAATAGGTATGGAAAATCATTTCGAAAGCCCCTTTAGCGGCAAGATTATCGCCGAGCATAATACAAACCCCAACATTATAGCGGGTAAGTTTAGCTATTATTCCGGTTATTATCACGGCCACGCTTTTGAAGATTGTGCGCGTTACCTTTTTCCAGATCGGGATGACGTGGATAAGCTAATTATCGGGAATTACTGTTCCATCGGTACAGGCGTATCCTTTATTATGGCGGGCAATCAAGGGCATCGCAGCGATTGGATCTCTACTTTTCCATTTTATTTCATGGATGAAGTTGATACTTTTGCAGACAGTTTAAATGGCTATCAACCCGCTGGCGATACGTTGGTTGGTCATGATGTTTGGATTGGCGCCGAAGCGATGATTATGCCGGGAGTTAGCATTGGTGATGGTGCTATCATCGGTAGCCGCGCGTTGGTAACTCGAGATGTAGCTCCCTACAGCATTGTAGCGGGAAATCCGGCGAAGGAAATTCGCAAACGTTTTGAGGCAACCATGATTGATAAATTGCTGGAGATAAAATGGTGGCACTGGGATAGCGAAAAAGTAGCCACAGCGATGCCTCTGATCTGCTCGGCCAATGTAGAAGCCTTGTACCTGTTTCATTACATGTACGACCAAGCTTAATTACCTGCTTCCGTTCATCCTTATCACAGATCTTAAAAAATTAGTCAGAAAGTTTTAGGGCAGTAAGTGCTGCCAAGCGTCAGTGAGATGTTCGATGATATCTGTTGCCGTTATACTTTTTTGATGGATATTGTTTGCCGCGCAGTCGCCCGCTAATCCATGCAGGTAAACTCCGAGAATCGCGGCATCGGCAGCGCTGTAATCCTGCGCTAGGAGCGAAGCAATAACGCCCGATAGGACGTCGCCTGCACCTGCGGTGGCCATGCCTGGATTTCCGGTAGAGTTAAAATGAATTTCACCATTGGGAAGTACGATCGCCGTGTTTGCTCCCTTGATGACGACGATTTGCTGATAACGATTGGCCCATTCGCTGGTTTTCTCCAATTTTTCAAAATCATTTTCCCAACTGCCGATCAAGCGTTGCAATTCCTTTGGATGCGGAGTCAAAATGCTACACTTAGGCAGCATGCTTAGCCAAGACTGATGAAGGGATAATATATTCAGCGCATCGGCATCGAGCAGCAATTTTGGCGCTTGTTCTTTTTCCTGTAAATCGCTCAATAGCTGGTATAGCGCCTGTTGGCTTGCTTCGGCAGTACCCATGCCCATGCCTATGGCCAATGCTTTGTATGCTGCGGTATCCATCGAGTAGGTTGTGATGAGCTGTTCGGCGGGGTCGGTTTTGACCAGCGCTTCGGGCAGTGCTGTTTGTACAATTTGATAACCACAGCGCGGTACGTAGCTCGTGACCAAGCCACAACCTGTTTTAAATGCCGCGCGGCTTGCCAACACAATCGCTCCAATACTGCCATAGCTGCCTCCGGCTATAAGCGCGTGACCAAAAGTGCCTTTATGAGAAAATTTCGTTAGTGGCTTCACTATTTTTTTGATAGCAACGCTTGTGCTGTAAAGCCTATTGGTTGGAATCTCGGCTAATGCGTCCGCATCTAAGCCGATGTCGAGTATTACAAAATCTCCGGTCAGCGGTCCATACATGGGCAGTAACAGCGGTAGTTTAACCGTGGCGAGGGTATAGGTGCGATCTGCCCTGATCACCAGTGCATCGGGTGGGGTAGGCTCGTCTGCGCGTAAACCGGAAGGGATATCAATCGCAAACACGCGATTGCTTGTCGCGTTGATCTGCCCAAAGAGTGCGGCCCAACTTTCATCGAGCAAGCGCGATAAGCCGTAGCCAAAAAGCGCGTCGATGACAATACTTTTCTCGGTAAAATGCAGTGTACTCGCTTTATTGATCTTGATAATGGGAACAGCACATGCTTCAAGGCGTTTCTGGTTGATTAGGTTGTCTTGGCTGTAAGTAGGGTGCTCAAGCAGGTACACCGTCACCTCGTGTCCAGCCTGCTGTAGTAAGCGAGCCAATACCAGTCCGTCGCCACCATTATTGCCAAATCCACATAATATTTCCGCTTTACAGGCGCATTCACCAAATACTCGTTGAAGCTCGTTGTATAGCATTCTACCCGCACGTTCCATTAATGCAGCTTCCGGCAATTGTTGCTTTAAAATGGTTTCTTGTTCGATGGTGCGGATATCTTGTGCGGAAAGAATTTTCATGAATGTCTTTTTTTAATCTATGTTTCTATTAACTATGGTGTTATACGGCGGAGATTTAAGTCTTGAAAATCAAAACTAAAATCAATCTCGGGCGATATACCTTTTAGCTTGATGCTTGTCGCTTTTCCGCTTTCCTCGCCTTCAAACGTAGCGAGCACATCGCATTCCATATCGCGATAGTCCCAGCGGACGGCAAAGACATCTTTTTCATAAAAATGCATAGAACCGTTTAGTTTTGGCGAACGTACACTGCGCATCCATAGCGCATCGTCTTTTAAATAAATCTGCATTTCACCAAACCAGTTATCTTGAAAGGAGCCTAAGTATCGTTTGGTGTCGATCTTTTGTGGCTTGAGCGAATCCACTCTTGCCCATACCCGCGTGGTTTCCTCATCGGCCTGATGTATGTTGTCCGCCAAGTATTGCGTATTCTTATCAATCCAAGGTAGCTCATCCAAACCGAAATAGGCATCCATAATGGATCTGCTTATCGCATCGTTAAGCGCGCCGCCGCCATACTCGGTATTCGTCAGCAAAACCATCCCGAGGTTTAGATCGGGTATTAAGATGACCTCCGAAAGCATGCCGGGTAGACCGCCCGAATGTGAAACCACCATATTGCCTCTTATGTCGGTCAAAAACCAACCTAAGCCGTATCCCGAAAAATGTGTTTGGTAGCGTGCAGAACCATGTGCTGCCATGGGGGTGTGTACGGTCCACATTTTAGCTGCATTTTCTGACGAAAACAAGCTGGAGTCTCCGTTGCTATAGTGACCTTTGTTTAGCTGGAGCTGGAGCCATTTTGCCATATCTGCGACATTGGCGTAAATACCACCAGCGGCATTGGTCAATCCGTTATCAAATAGCTGAATGCGCCTCATTTCGCCAGTCGTGGTGCTATGCGGCTTGGCGAGGTTAGTTTGCTGAGCGACAGGCTGACTTCCTATAAATGAACTCGCCATTCCTAGCGGTGTGAGTATACGCTGTTGTATAAAGACCTCGTAAGGTTGGCCGCTTACCCGTTCGATAACTTCGCCGGCTACGATATAAAGCAGATTGTCGTAATCAAACTGTGTGCGAAATGCGGATTCGGGTTGGAAATGCTGAAAAACTTGTAGCACATCGGCAACGGTAAAGTCTGTGCTGTCTGGAAAGAACATCAAGTCGCCTGCGCCAAGTCCCAGTCCGCTTCGGTGTGTCAACAGGTCGGTGATGTTCATGTTCATCGTGACATAGTCGTTGTACATTTTAAACTCCGGAATATGGTCGATCACCTTGTCTTCCCAAGTTAGCTTTCCTTCATCAACCAACATTGCAAGGGCTGCCGAGGTGAACGCTTTACTGTTGGAAGCTATCTGGAAAATCGTTTGGTCATCAACAGGCGCTTGTGTATGCATATCGGCCACGCCATATCCCTTTTGTACAACCGTTTGCCCGTCTTTGACGAGAATAATCGCAGCTCCAGCTACCTGCAATTTAGCAAGTGCGCGATTCATGAGTGAATCAATTTTCTGTTCAGTTATTTGTGCGGAAATTGGTGTGGTTACAGCAAAACTGATCAGGTATGTTAGTAATAGTAAGCAAAATTTCATCGATTTTAATAGTGTTCTTTAGGTGAAAATTAGCGTTGTTCAGCTAATATTACTGTATATGATGACATAAATATAGTAAAATAAAGCGAGCATTTTGGTGGTGATTTGCGCGATCTTATCCCGGTTTTACGGCATAAATTGTACATATATCTGTATATTTGATACCTATAAAATCTTTGAAAAATGAACCAACAAATTGAATTATTCCGCGACAGCAAAAAAACGAGAAACCTTTTTCTTAAATCCGCCGGTTTGTGTATTATTTTGGCCCTTGCGGCGGTGTATAGTTTGGGCGTTTTTGACGGGATTATCAAAATAAAGTTAGCCGTTGTATCTTGCGCGATCTTGGTTATTATGTTGTTTTTCCTGATCAGTTCATTGTTAAAATTGAAAGATAAAGCGGCTTTGGTGGTCATCAATAGTAGAGGCATTTCAGGTTCTACGACACCAGTGTCCAAAGCCTTTGGCGAGATTGCTTGGTCTGATATACAGGATATTCAATTAGAAAAAGTAAGCGGTGATACCCTGGTTGCGTTTACGGTTGAAAATGATAGAAAGTACGCAGATAGATTGTCGAAATCTTATCGGGGGATGGCTTACAAAAAGGAGATTGACAAATATGTGATTATGTACACGGCTTCTGAAATTGAAACAGATGCTCCTAAATTATTTGATCTAGTAAATCAGTATTGGGTGGCAAACAAGTCGAAGTAATAGGCTACGCAACGATTAAAGAACCAGGAAGATGGCGGAGAGCTGTTCTTCGTGACACTCAAAAGCTCTCTTGGCAAGGAAGATTTTAGCGATTTTTTCGTCGCACTAGAAAGGCGTTTACCATCTCCAAGTAAATAGTCGAAGTGATGAACAGCTTAAAACTTGAAAGATGATGAATCGACCAAGAGCTGCGATTGCTGATTCATAAAAGCCGTTAAGCTGAATGATATCAGATTCCCGCTTTTGGTAGAAAATGGGCGTTGTAGAGCTCTATCTGCTTTTTTAGATTTATTCCTTCTTTGTTCATTTGACTGACGATATTGTGCAGCTCTGGAAAGTCTTTAATATGCTTTAAAAGGATATCCTTTGTTTCTTTCTCACGGACATGAACAATATCAAGTCCTTTTTTCAAAAAGGTATAAGTGACCGTTGACTTACCGAATTTTGAACCCGAGCCCATCAAGGCATAGTATCTGTAAAGGGAAATTTTTCCGGACGACAAGACCTGCACAAAATCTTGTGTTATCTTGAAATAGAATATATGTCGAAAATCAAAATCCTTAGCAACCGTAAAGCTATCTTGCCCCATCACGAAGCTTGTTATATCTTCTGTTGTCAATTTTATCTTACTTGCGTTTTTGTCCGATTTGAAAGATACCGAACAGGTACCATAAGGTTTAGGCTTTAATGGAGTCGAGGTATAGTTAAATTTCAATAAACCAGATACCTTTTCGCCTTGTTTTGTGTAATAATGTCCGGGTAAATATTTCCTTGATAATTGTTGAGCAAAAATAGGCTGTGAAAACAAAAAACAACTGAAGATGATGTTAAAGAATATTATTGCTTTTCTAAGAAGACGCATAGTAGAAATTTGTTTGCCAAAGGTAGTCAGTTTACCGGATTTTTTGTTTGAAAATTAGACCTTTCCCGATGAAATTTATGTTAACAATCTATTACGATCCAGCTTTTTGGTAAAAGAAAATTGACTTTTGTATATCGATCTAGTGGTATTAAAAAAGCTTACGTTTTTGGCGTAAGCTTTTTTAATATCAGCTTTTATGTTTTTCTCTAGATTGCCCAGCGCAATAGACTAGCTCCCCAAGAGAAGCCGGCACCGAAAGCGGTGAGCATTAGGAGGTCACCTTTTTGCAATTGTTTCAGGTTTTCCCAAATACAAAGTGGAATCGTTGCTGCGATAGTGTTTCCCAAGTACTCAATATTGGTCAGAGTGCGACCTGCAGCGATATTTATCTCTTTCCCTACAGCATCAATAATTCTTTTGTTTGCTTGATGAGGGATCAGCCAGTTGACTTGATCGATATGGAGATTATTCCGCTTCAGTACCTGATTGCATGCATCGCTCATGGATTGGATGGCCTGCTTGAACACCACTTTACCATCTTGGCGGATGTATTTCTTTTCGATGGCGATCGTTTCGTCGTTGATCGAGTGAAGCGAGCCACCGCCTTCAATATTGAGATATTCGCGTCCATCGCCATTGCTTTGCATGAAGGCATCGATAATACCATTTTCTGATGAAGGCTCCAGCCAGACAACGCCTGCGCCGTCGCCGAACAAGATGTTGGTAGATCGGTCTTGGATATCCACGAAAGCACTAATATTGTCTGCGCCAACGACCAACACGTTTTTATAACGTTGCGTTTCTATCAGGGAAGAACCCATATCCAAGGCATATAAAAATCCAGAACATGCAGCATTCATATCAAAGGCCCAAACATTGGTCAATCCCAACTTTTTGGCAATGATGTTTGCCGTGGCGGGCATCATCACATCCGGCGTAGAGGTGGCCACCAAGATCGCATCCACATCATTGATATCTTTGTTGAAACGGGTGCACAGGTCTTGGATCGCCATCACGGCCATATCCGAAGTTGCTAGATCGCCATCTAATATGCGGCGTTCTTTGATACCGGTACGTTTGATGATCCATTCATCCGACGTGTCGCATACCTGTTCCAAGTCAAAGTTCGTTCGGCGTTTCTGCGGCACATATCCACCAATACCAGTTATTGCTGCATATGGTCTAGAAAGGTAATTATCTTGCATGTGTATTTGGTTCTCCTCAATAAAACTGGGCAAATGTACGTTTTTTTTATGGGACTAACTCTGCTTCGAGCAAGCGATTAGCTTCCAAAGTTAAAATATCTGCCACAAATTCGTCAATTTTTTCTTTTGTCACGCCCGGCATGCAGATGATATGACTAATTCCTCCTCCTGTGGCAATTTGCCATTTTTCCAATAGCGCAGCATGCTGTAAGGCAGGAAACACAACGGTTATGGCGTCTGTGTTGCGCCAAGCGTCGATGCCAATCTCCTGTAGTCTTTGACAGGCGTACTGGGCGTTTTCAAGGCAGGCCAATGCGCGATCACGAAATCCTTCCTTCCCCATACACTTCATCGCGTACCATAGAAAGACCGGTGTATGACCATTTCGGCTGCCGGATATAGTGGTGTCGATGGTGCCGATATATGCCACTTGACGTCCAATACGGTCTTTGTGGTTTTTCTTGATGAGGACGAGCCCACAGGGCAGGGGCGATCCAATAAATTTGTGGCCGCTGATGGATATACTATCCGCGCCGTAAGTGAAATCAAAGCCCGGCCTAAGATCAAGCAGCATACTGTATACGCCGGCCAATGCCGCATCACAATGTATGTAGTAATTGTCTATACGTAGCTCCTGCATCAGCTGGCGAAATTGCGTAATGTCATCCTTAGCTTCAGTCATAGTCGTTCCAATATTGGCAACCATGATAACTGGCTTATGCCGATTGAAGTCAATCATTTTGCGCAGATCATCATAATCGATTTCTCCATGCTTTTGTGTACGGATCTGGATGCTTTCCATATTCAAAAGCTTGATGTTTTTCTGTACGCTGTAATGCGTTGCATCCGAATAATAAACAACGCCGTTGGCATAAAGCTCACGGGCTGCATATAAAGCATATAGATTGCCCTCTGAGCCCCCGTTGTTGATGTAGCCCCACCAATTTTCCTGTGGCGCCCGGAAGATATCCGCAAAAAATGTTAGCACTTCTTTTTCCATTTCCCTTGAACTGAGGTCGTAGGTGGATGGAAGGAGCGGGTCGCCGATATTGTTTAGCGGAAGTTTGAGCAGAGGATACAGCTGGGCATAATCAAAATCCTGTGCAATAGGATAACCGATAAAATTTTTTGCACGATCAAAGGCCTTGGTCATATATGTCGACAATCGATCTTGGTCAGCGGGATGAAGCATGTTCATATGGCAATATTATTTTATGCAAATCTCATTTTTAAAATTTCTGTTTTACATTTTTGTTTACTTTTGAAATATTGATTTATATTAATTTACTTATGTAGTTTTTTATGCTAAAATTAGTGTTGATACGACTGTTTGGAGATTTTTAATGCGAGCATGATGAATTTGGATGAAACCGATTTGCAGATTTTGCAGCTTCTACGGGCTAACGCGCGACTCACCAATAAGGAAATTGGTGAACGATTGAACAAGACCGCTACACCGATCTTCAAGCGCATCAAGCGTTTGGAAGAGCAGGGATATATTAAGGGCTATGTGGCTGTATTGGATTACGAGAAGTTGGATCGTGGTTTGGTGGCTTTTACCCATGTGCAAATCAAAGATCATTCGCGCGTCGGGCTACAGGCTTTTCTCGAGCAGGCGATTGCCTTCGATGAGGTTTTAGAATGTTACCAAACATCTGGCGAGTTCGACTTTATTTTGCGCATAGCCGCCAAGGATATTAAGAGTTATCAAGATTTTATGATCAATAAGCTGATCGACTTGGTGCCGCTTACTTCCGTTAAAAGTACGTTCGTTATGCGCGAAGCAAAAAAATAGCGAGACTTACCTATTGGGTGCTCCGATCATCAGTTTGTGGCTCGCTAGTTATTCGGTTTCTGCATTGATCTTCTCTTCGGCAATCTCTTTATCCTCTTCATCGGCCTCCAATACGGCATCTTCCTGTTCTGCTTCAGCCGCTTTTTCAAATTGCAAATGCGCAAATATCGGAAAGTGATCCGAATCAAAGTTGTCTTCCTTACGGATAGATTTTAGTTTGAAATGCGTCGAGATAAAGGCATGGTCTAACGGAAAGCGCATAAAGGGATAGTGCGCGTGAAAGGTATTGAAGAAACCGCGTCCACGGCGTGGATCCAACAAACCGCTAATTTTCAGAAAGAGTGTCGTGGTATAGCTCCAAGCGACATCATTGAGGTCGCCCATTACCAACGTAGGGAGTTTTGTTTTCTTCGCTTCTTCCGCAATCAACAACAGCTCTTTGTCCCGTTCCGTCGACCTTGGGTTTTCATTGGGCACGGGAGGCGTAGGGTGCACAGCATAGACTTGGACAGGCTGCCCACTGGGCAGTATTACTTCGCAGCGTATTGATGGAATATCGTCTTCTACTAAGTAGCGCACTTCTTCATTTTCTATTGGATATTTTGAAAACAAAAGCATACCGTAGGTATTGTCTATAGGTACTTTAACATGGTAAGCATAGTCGTCATCCAGCGGCGCTGTTCCTTCGGCCCATTTATGGTCTGTTTCTAATAAAAGTACCAAATCGGCGGCACAACGCTTAACGACAGCCAAACAGCCAGCTATGTTGTTGTTGTCTTCATATACATTGGATATTAATAGGGATATACTGTTCGCTTTATCGTCGTGTGTGGCTCTTTTGACCTGCTTTGAAGCCAAGATGGTAAACGGAAAAATGAGATAGAACAAATAGGCTACGTTCACGAGCATCAGTCCTGCTACAACCAGTACTGCAGTATGTGATGGCAATCCTACACCGAGATAAACGGCGATCCAAGTCAAGCTCAGAACCAATTTTTGCAAGCGAGGGTAATCGAATACGCGAAATGTCCAATAATCGTGACGAATAAGCGGCAAGAGTGTGAAGGTGATAATAACGACTCCCGCTATGATTAAAGCATCGTTCATATAAATTATATACGGTTTACAACAATAACCGTTCTTCGCGGTGAATGTTTGAATTTTATTGAAATTTAATATACGCCGCTCAAATCTTATTACAAGATTTCCCCTGTTTGTCGCATAATTTGTTAACTGCCATTATTTTATGGTTTTTATTGACGATATTGAGACTATCTTTACATGATCAGTTACGCGCGAAGCTGATTGCTATGGTTGAACGTTGCATG
Organism: Sphingobacterium bambusae; assembly: GCF_033955345.1. Lineage (NCBI taxonomy): Bacteria > Pseudomonadati > Bacteroidota > Sphingobacteriia > Sphingobacteriales > Sphingobacteriaceae > Sphingobacterium > Sphingobacterium bambusae. The sequence continues at coordinate 1,120,043 of NZ_CP138332.1, read as the reverse complement.
CATTCAGGCATGTGTAAAACAGAAATTCTTATGGAAAAGTTAATTTTTGAAACCGACGTACAGTGCTCATCGCTATTTGAAAAAATCCATGTCGCTGTAAAAAAAGTGAAGGGAATCTATACGTGGAGTCTCGATCTAGATTCTGCTTATCGTTTGCTTACTGTGGAGGGAAAAGCGTTAGATTTCCGAGAAATTATTAATCAGCTATCGATACAGGGCGTCGATGCAAATCGATTGTATGAAGAATAAGTTATTGGCCTTAGTGTTCAGGCAACTCCAAACTAGTTGATAAAACCAGTTTGGAGTTGTTGTTTGTAGATCGTTTTTTATAAGCATTCTATAGCTTAACGGTTCTATTTTTGCAAAACTTTCAATCCTATCACTAGTTGATCTCTTCCATTGTGAATTCGATCGCTTTCAGCGGGTAGTCTTCTTTGTTGGTCTTCACCCTACTGATTTCCATCAATACCGATAGGCCTTCATAAACCTCGCCAAAGACGGTGTAGTCATTGTCCAAACGCGGTTGTCCGCCTATTTTTAAATAGGTATTTCGCGCTTCGGAGCTGTATTTGATACCTTTCTTTTTCTCCAATGCATCGAGCTCCTCGTTGCTAACGGTTTTTCCAACGATGAAATACAGCTGGTTTAGGAACGAAGCCTTTTCTGGATTATCATCGCGCCCGGCACCAAAAGCACCTACTTTATGGTAGGCTCGAGGATCGAACTCTCCTGCGAGGCGTGGCTTCCCAAGTTCGGGATGTGCTGCTTCGCGCTTGGCAATATCCACATCGTGCTCGCCACCTTGCACCACAAAATTTTCAATAACGCGATTGAAAAGTGCATCCCGATAAACATCGGTTTTTATAGCATCCAAAAATAAATCGCGGTGTTTGGGCATGTAATCATACAGAACCACTTTGAAAGAACCATAATTAGTTTTAAATAGGATACGATGCGTTTGTGCTGATACACCCACATAGAGTATGAGCGCGAGGCAAAGCGATAATGTTTTTTTCATGTAGATCAGGCTTTTGTATGTCAAACTTATCGAAAAAAACTGATTTTACACGGCAACTGCACGAAGTATTGTCTGTTTTTCACAGGAATTTCTTTCCACATCGGGGATATGTTTATTCCGTATATCGCCCTGTTTTCCCAAAGTTGGTAATACGCTTAAATTTGATTAATTTGCCTATAAAATTTATGTTTTCATGAAGTATACCGCTAATCCAGATCGTTATAAACACATGCAGTACAACCGCTCAGGCAAAAGCGGTCTTTTATTGCCCGCAATTTCCTTAGGCCTATGGCATAATTTCGGCAACGACGTGCCTCACCAGACAAAGGTGGATATTTGCACCACGGCTTTTGACCTTGGCATAACCCACTTTGATTTGGCCAACAACTATGGTCCTCCTCCAGGGAGTGCCGAGAAAGCTTTCGGACGTATTTTAAGGGAAGAGTTTGCCGGGCTGCGCGATGAATTGATCATCTCCTCAAAGTCGGGCTACTTGATGTGGGATGGTCCTTATGGCGAATGGGGAAGTCGTAAGAATATGATTGCTAGCTGTGATCAAAGCTTGAAGCGCCTAGGGGTCGATTATGTAGATGTTTTTTATTCGCACCGATTCGATCCAGAGACTCCGTTGGAAGAAACGATGCTGGCTTTGGATCAGCTCGTTCGTGCTGGAAAAGCCCTTTACGTCGGGGTATCCTCTTACAATGCTGCTCGTACACGCGAAGCCCATCAACTCTTGAAAGCGCTGGGTACGCCTTTCGTCATCCATCAGCCCAGCTATTCGATGCTGAACCGTTGGGTAGAAACGGATGGCCTTTTGGATGCTTTAGAAGAAACTGGAATTGGATCCATCGTCTTTTCGCCTTTGGCGCAGGGCATGTTGACTAACAAATATTTACAGGAGATACCACAAGGCAGTCGCGCCAGTCAAGGGAAATCGTTATCGACTAGCTTCCTCTCCGAAGAAAATTTAAGCCGTGTGAAGGACTTAAACCAATTGGCCGAAGAGCGTGGACAAACCTTAGCACAAATGGCCATAGCTTGGGTGTTGCGTGATAAGCGGGTGACTTCTGCCTTGATAGGTGCCAGCAAGCCTCAGCAGGTGATAGACTGCGTTGGCGCTTTGGATCGTTTGGATTTTTCCGAACAGGAGCTTGCCGCCATTAACCGTTACGCCCTAGATAGCGATATCAATATATGGGCGAAATCGGCCGAGATTAAGCCCTAATTTTTACGCGTCTTTACCGCAGGATAGCTCCGGTAAAGACGCGTATATCTTGTCAAATTAGAAGATTTCCTTCAGGTGTTTGTAATTTGATTTAATCGTATCAAACACTTCATCCATTCTGCCACCCAAGATCATCTTTGCCATACTTTCCGTCATACCCAAAACCTGTTCCTTGGTAATATGGGCAGGCATAGCGAGTGCGTTTGGATTGGTAAACACGTTGAGCAGAAAAGGCCCGTCGAAGGAGAAGGCCTTACGTAGTCCATCTTCGACTTCTGATGGTTCATGGATGTTCATGCCGTGAATACCCATCGCTTCGGCTACTTTAGCGAAATCCGGATTTTCCATCGCTGTTTCATTATCGACCAAGCCTGCTACTTCCATCTCCAGTTTTACCATGCCTAATGCTCTGTTGTTGAAAACCACCAACTTTATGGGAAGGTTATACTGTTTGATGGTAGAAAGGTCGCCCAAAAGCATGGACAATCCGCCGTCACCACAAAATGCAATTACCTGTTTGTCGGGATGCGCGAGAGCTGCGCCGATCGCCATAGGCATGGCGTTGGCCATGCTTCCGTGATTGAACGAGCCCAATAGGGTTCTGCTACCAGTTTGCTGTATGTAGCGCGCGCCCCACACACAGGACATTCCTGTGTCCACCGTAAATATAGCATCATCTTTGGCAAGGGAATTAATTTTATCTGCCAGAAACTCGGGCTGAATTGCATCTTTCTCACCATTGCTTTCTACATACTGATGAAGTCGCTCCTGCACTTTTTCGTGAAAGGTGCCAAAGGAATCCAAGAAAGAGTGGTCATCTTTTTCTTCGAGGAAGGGGAGTAGCGATTTAATGGTTTCTTTAATATCGCCCACAGCACCAATAGTGAGATCGGCGCGTCGGCCTAGCCTGCTTTGCACGAGATCTATTTGGATAATCTTATTGTCTTTGGGCATAAAAGCGTCATAAGGCATGTCTGTTCCTAACAGTAAAAGCACATCAGCTTCTTTCATGGCTTGGTAGCAAGAGGGGATACCCAATAAGCCGGTCATGCCCACATCGTATGGAGCATCAAGCTGTACATGCATTTTTCCTCGAAAACTGTAGCCCACGGGAGCTTTTAGTTTTTTCGCCAATTCTGAAAGTTGCTCTTTCGCACCTGCGCAGCCTATTCCTCCATAGATGGTAACGGTCTTAGCTTCGTTGAGTAATTGTGCTATGCACTGTAGTTCGTAATCCGAAGGGCGGATGACGGGCTGGCAGGCGTACATTTTCTGTGCGCTGTGCGGTTCTATAGCTTTTAGCTCCGATACGTCGCCTGGCAGTCCAATTACACTGACTCCTTTTTGGGATATGGCATGCTGTATAGCTGATTGGAAAATACGTGGCGCTTGCTCGGCGGTCGTTACCAATTGATTATAGCCGCTACAATCATCAAATAGCTTGTACGTATTGGTCTCTTGGAAATAATCCGTTCCCATTTGATTAGTGGGGATAGTGGATGCTATAACCAGCAGTGGCACGTGGGAGCGATGCGCTTCGTACACCCCATTGATTAAATGGATATGTCCGGGGCCGCAGCTTCCTGCACAACAAGCAATACCATCCAGTTCGGCTTCTGCAGCAGCGGCGTAAGCGCCAACCTCTTCGTGCCTTACATGTATCCATTTGATGCGGCCATCTTTGCGGATAGCTTCATTGAAAAAATTTAAACTATCTCCTGTGACCGCATATACGCGCTTTATGCCAGCTTCCACCAACATCTCCACCAGTTGCTCTGCGACTATCTTTGCCATATTGTTTGTGTGTTTACCATGAAATTCCTTACTACATGAAATTCCTTACTAAAGGGAAACGGTCGGATAAGGATTTTTGTTTGTTTAAAGTTCAAGCTATTCGTCAGCATTAAGAGATTTGTCAAAACAATATTTTAGGTCATCAACATCAGGAACAATGAAAAAAGATGTATTTTTCGCCATAAACTACGTAGTAAATGAAAGAAGCCTTAGAAAAAAGCCGTTATCCTATTGGAAAGTTTGTCTGTCCGGATGAAATTAGCGATGCCCTATTTCAAGAGTGGTTGCAGAAAATCGCAGATTTTCCAGATTTACTGAAAGAAGAAGTACAAAACCTGTCAGAAGAAGCATTGCGCAATACCTATCGCGAAGAAGGTTGGACCATCGCACAGCTGGTGCATCATTGTGCGGATAGCCATATGAACAGTTTTATACGCTTTAAGCTAGCACTCACGGAAAATGAACCCACTATCAAACCCTATTTGGAAGATCAATGGGCGTTGCTTCCGGATGCTTCCATCGTCGGCATTGGATATTCCTTGCTGATTTTGGAGGGGCTTCATGCGCGTTGGGCTGCCCTCTTGGCTAATCTTACGGACGAAATGAGAAATCGGACCTTCGTGCATCCAGAAACGAATCAGCGAATTTCGCTGCGAATCAATACAGGGATTTATGCTTGGCATGGCGAACATCATCTTGCACACATTAGGCTTGCAAAAAAGAATGCCGAAAGGCGTGACACTTAACTAATCGTTCTACTACTTTTTTGGACTTGCTGTTTTTTTTAATAAAGCAAGGAGCTGAAATGAGAAATAAAACAAAAAGGGTAAGCCTCTTGGAAACAGAACTTACCCTTCTTTATGAACTACGGTTTTGCTTACCAGCCTTTAACAGCGCCTCCTTTAAAAACTTCTTCTGCTTTAGCTTCTACCTCGTCGGATTGATAGGCTTTTGCAAAATTCTTTACTTTCTCGTCTTCTTTATTGTCCTCACGGCTAACGATGATATTTACATAGGGCGATTTTTCGTTTTCCACGAAGATACCGTCGCGCTTTGCCGTCAGGTTGTTGCTGGCTGCGAAGTTATTGTTGATGATAGCTACCGTAACCTTTGCGTCGTCTAAGGTGCGGGGCAGTTGTGGTGCCTCCAGTTCCAAGATTTCCAGGTTCAAGCGGTTCTCGGTGATATCCTGTAGCTTCGGCAATATGCCAACATCAGCCTTCAGCTTGATCAGGCCTACTTCCTGAAGGAGTAATAGCGCCCGACCAAGGTTCGTCGGATCGTTGGGGATCACGACGGTATCACCGTTTTTCAGCTCGCTAATGCTCTTTATTTTTTTTGAGTAACCTGCCATAGGATAAACGAAGGTGTTGCCTACGATGGCGAAGGTATAGCCACGGCTCTCTGTCTGTACATCGAGGTAAGGCTTTGTTTGAAATACGTTGACATCGATATCTTTTTGTTGTAACGCTTCGTTGGGCATTACATAATCGTTGAACGATACCAATTCGACATCCAAATTGTATTTTTCTTTGGCTACCTTTTGTGCAGCCTCGGCCAAACTAAATTCAGGGCCTGCCTGCACGCCTACTTTGAGGACATTGGAAGAGTTTTGGGATCCACCACAAGACCATAATATCGCTGCGAGCATAATGGATGCTGCAGCTTGTGTAAGGTTGAATTTCATGCGTATACTGTTATTGCGTTTATACTGTGTTTGCGATTTACTTCCGATGGTCTACCTTTTTCGATAGCCTATCGCCCAAAAATTGGATACCAAATACAATGCCTATTAAAAGTAGGAGCACCATGTTCATGATAAATGCATCATAGCCCACATAGCCATATTGATATCCGATATGCCCCAGTCCGCCAGCTCCCACGGCACCGCCCATTGCGGAATAGCCTACCAAAGTGATCAGTGTAAGCGAGCTGCTATTGATCAATGCGGGCAACGCTTCTGGAATAAGCACGCGACGAACAATCTGCAAAGTGGATGCGCCCATCGAGCGCGCTGCTTCGATAATTCCATAGGGAATCTCCAGCAAACAGTTTTCCACCAGTCGGGCAACAAACGGGGCAGCGCCGATGCTGAGGGGAACGATAGCCGCTTTCATACCGATCGATGTGCCAACCAATGCTCTGGTAAACGGAATCATCCATACAATAAGAATGATGAAAGGAATAGAGCGGAAGATGTTGACGAAAAATGCAATCGTGCGGTTGACCGATTTATTGGCCAACAGTTGCCGTTCTCTAGTTAGAAAAAGTAGAATACCTAAAGGAAGACCCAGCAGGAAGCTAAAAAAACCGGAGGAAAAGGTCATGACTAGGGTTTCCCAAGTTCCTTTTGCCAATAAAGAAAGTGTTGCTTCAGACATGATGTTCGAGGGATTAATCAATAACTAATGTGGGGTTTAATAATTCCTTTGTAATGGGTGATTGGGCATTGTTGAAAATATTTTCAACGGTATTTTCCTCCACTATTTCGCCCTGTGAGATCACGGCCACGCGGTTACATATTGCGCGCACGACCTCCATTTGATGGGTAATAAGCACAATGGTGATTCCCAGTTCTCTATTTATGCGTTTTAACAATGATAAGATAGATCGCGTCGTTTGCGGATCCAAGGCGCTTGTTGCCTCATCGCAGAGCAGGATCTCCGGTTGGGATGCCAACGCTCGTGCGATGGCCACACGTTGCTTTTGTCCTCCAGATAGTGCTGCAGGATAGTCGTCACTCTTTTCGTCGAGGTCTATCAAGGTCAATAGTTCTTTCACGCGTGCTTCAATCTGCCCTTTGGGCGTGCCTGCAAGCGTTAGAGGAAAAGCAATGTTGTCAAATACCGTTTGGGATGAAAGCAGATTAAAGTGTTGAAAGATCATGCCTATTTTCCGACGATAGGGAATCAACTGTGTTTCGGATAAGGTGCTGATTGCTTGACCGGAGAGGTATACCTCTCCAGTGCTGGGACGCTCTAATAGATTGATGGTTCGAACGAGGGTACTCTTGCCCGAGCCTGAATAGCCAATGATACCAAAAATATCCTCTTTAGCTATTTCTAGCGACACATTCTTTAGGGCTTGTACCGTTTTGTTTTTCTTATAAAATATTTTATTGATCTCTTCTAATCTGATCATGGATTACCTAATGCTACAATATGTTGGTATTCAGCAAGCTGGAAAAGCGAATGATGAATCGAAGCAAAGATAAGGTTTTTAGCGTTAAAGTTAGTCTATTTAATAAGTCGTGTTTGTTAGTTCCCGAAATTCCAGTCATAAGCTGTTAAGTTCGAGGGAACGCCGGAAAATAGGGCCTAAATTGATCTCATGTTTGCGTTTTTTCAAAGATTTGAATATCTTGAGGCTTGATTTAGATGGTATGGGCATATTAGATTTTTTTAAGAAACGCAAACAAGAAGAGTTTGCGGAACCGAAAAGTGAGCATGTAGAAAAAGTGGAGGACACATTGGCCTCGCCAAATGCTGACGACAACGAGAGACCGACGGCGGGAAATACGTTTAAAGTGCCTGTGGACGCAGTGCCAGCCGAGCACATCGACTTGGATACTGTTGAAACTATCCGGGAAGAACATAAACAGCAAGCAGATTCAACTGAAGAGACGCTAGATGGTCTTGATAAAGAGGTTATTATGCCGTATGCCGAAAAAGCGGATCAAGCTGTTGAAGAAGCAGCAGCGGCAGCCGAGGAATCAACGAATGTTCCTGAGGCTCCTGTGGAAGAATTAGAGAAGATTGATGAAGCTGAAACGGATGATAGGAACCCGAATGATGTGGCCTATTTAGGCAATCTTGCCCATACGGCTGTTATCGATCAGCTGTTGCGTGTACCGCGGGAGGAGAGAAATGACGAGTGGGTGGGTAATTTCTTGACGCATGTGGGTACTGCGAGTTTTGTCTGCGGCGACCCGCAGGTTATTCAGGGACCAGACAACTTTCCGTATTTTCAGCTATTTATTCCTGAAGCGAATAAGCCATTCCAATGTTATGTTCTCGATCACATGCTTGATGATTTTCTGCTCGACAATGGCCTTGGCGTTGCTTTGGAGCCAAAAGCAGGCGAAGTAGAATGGGTGTTGTCCTATGGCGATCTATTGCATTATTCGGTGCATCGTACCTTTGCTATACCGAGTGATCATCTTTTTGGACGAGGAGGTGAAGGTGACGAGACCATTACCGCGGACGAGCAGGTATTGGTGGGTGCTCCCTCAGAACTTATCCTACCGCTTAAAGCGCGCGGCGTGATTCGTGAATTTTTAAAAGCACAAGGTATTCAAGAACCGAAGGTATGCCTCATGGATCGCTCCACTTATGGAAAGGGGCAAGATCTGGTGTTTAATCTTACGCCGTGGCAATTTGAAACAGAAGCCCATTACCGTGCGGTGATGCAAGCCTTAGGTTGGTTTTTGCCGCGTTATTATTCGTATACGGGCGCTGAAGAGCGTACTTTTCAATCGCATTTTTTACCCTTATAGGTAAATATGTATTTCTTCTTGGCCAAGGCGTATCTACACTTGGCCAATATTTTCTTTCTTCCCTGCTGACAGCCTACGGCCTAATTTCCATACGCCAATGTGATCGCCTCAATGGTTGAGGCAAACAAAAATCTCTCTTTTAAAGAACGATTGGGGAACAATGGAGTTCATTGTATAATAGACTTAGGAGGAAAGGCGCAGTTATGGCACATCGTGAAATACTTTTTATACTCAGCTCGCACGAAGATATGATCGATACCGATACCAAGACTGGTATCTGGTTGGGCGAGTTTACAGATCCCTATTACGCATTTGTTGATGCAGGCTATCGCGTCACTTTAGCAAGCCCGAAGGGTGGCGTTCCGCCGATCGATCCGTTAAGCAAGCTCACCGAGCATCTTGCGGTATCCAACAAACGTTTTCTGAAAGATGAAGAGGCGCAACGTGCTTTTGCGTCGACGGAAAAATTGGAGACAATGGCTCCTGCTCGCTTCGATGCTGTTTTTATTCCGGGAGGTCACGGCCCGCTGTGGGACTTGGCCAACGATGCATCCGTCGCCGCCATCTTAACCCATTGTGTTCATGAATCAAAGATCATCGGCGCCGTATGCCATGGCCCCGCCGCATTGTTCGCTGTGGAACGCAATATATTTGGTTTTCTCCGTGGAAAGCGATTAACTGCATTTTCTAATTTGGAGGAGGGTATGGTCTTAAGAAATAAGCATGTTCCCTTTTTATTGGAAACGCGCTTGCGCGAACATGAGGCGGATATCAGCTTATCAAAGGTTCCCTTCATGTCGTACACGGTAGTCGACGAGAATATCGTTACGGGGCAAAACCCATTATCCGCGTTAGCGACAGCAAAGGAGGTGATTACCTTACTGCAGAAAAACTATGTAAGTGTATTATGATTTTTACACGAGTATTTGACTTTTTACCTCGGATGGATTAAACAAAAGTATCAGCAAGCTGTTCTTCCAATAGATCTATGTTCTAAAACTAAAGTTCTTCTATGATGGAATTTGTTAAGCTAAACTACAAGGTGCTCCGAGAGCTGAAAGGTAAAGGCTATAATGCACTTCGCTCATGTTCAGAAATGAACAGCATCGATCCCTCGTGGGTACCCGATAAAATCGATGTCGACTTTACATCCTACTCATATATCAAAACAGATCTGAATCAATTTTTGGTGATCGAAAATGCGCTACAGTATGTAGCAGAGGTAGAACTCTCGGGTATGGTATTTCTGGAGCGTTAGCTTTCGCTGCGCTGTTTTTCGTTTGTTATTAGTTTAGGTCAGGCGTTTTTGGAAAGTTAGCGATATGGGCAAATTTCGGGCCTAGACTAATCAATGCATGCTTCCACAAATCTTCCCCATCTTCGATGAACAAGAGTTCCGAAGGGAATTTATTATGGATCACCCAACTATTTTGTTCGATCTCCTGATCGAGCTGCCCCACATTCCAGCCGGCATAGCCCAAAAAGAACTTGATTTGCTCGGGTTGTAAAAGGTTGTCGTTGATCAAATAAAGGGCTTGCTGTAGGTCGCCACCGAAATACACGCCATCCACCAGCGGCCAGCTACCCTCAATCTTTTCGCCTACTGTATGAATAAAAAAAAGTGCATCTACGTTTACTGGTCCTCCTACGTAAAGCGGAAAGTCATTTCTTTCCACGTCAGGAAAAATAGCCGAAAGCGATAGCGAAGACCTACTGTTCATCACTAAACCCATCGTTCCATTCTCGGGATGATGTTCGCAAAGCAGAATAACGGATCGTTCGAAGTTGCTGTCAAGCATAAAGGGCTCGGAGAGTAAGAGACTACCTTTCTTTGGAACGTGTATATTGAACATAGCGCAGCGCATTTAAGTGAAACAAAAGGAACCTCGTCAACACGGTGCCGCTTCAGCGACGATGGTTGGCAATATGCCATTAATATAAGCCATTTTACAGATAAAAGCAATTTTTTATGCCGTTTGTCGGTAAAGCCGTCGCTTTTGATTAAGTTTGCTTCTGTATCAACGAGACTTTAACCATGTCTATTACGGATAAAAATATCGCCGCAATACGGGAAGATTACAGCAAATTTGCGTTGGATGAACGTGATGTGCTGCCTAATCCCATTGCGCAATTTCAACGTTGGTTTGATGAAGCTTTGAAGGCAGAAGTATTGGAACCCAATGCCATGGTGCTATCCACGATAAGTGATGATGGCTATCCATCTTCTAGGGTGGTGTTGCTGAAGGATATCAAACCTTCCGGCTTCAGTTTCTTTACCAACTATCACAGTAAAAAAGGGCAATCTATGTTGCAGCGTAAGCAGGTAAGCCTCCTGTTTTTCTGGCCTGAGTTACAAAGGCAGGTTCGTATAGAGGGATGGGTGGAAAAGCTGCCTGCAGAGGATTCTGACGAGTATTTTGCTTCTCGCCCTAGGGGTAGCCGACTTGGTGCGCTCGCTTCGCCGCAGAGTCAGGTTATTGCCGATCGGTCTGTTTTGGAAGCACGCTTGCAGGAAGTGGAAGCAAGTTATAACGGGCAGGAAGAGATTCCGCGTCCCGCATTTTGGGGAGGTTATCAGGTAAGCCCCATGCATATCGAGTTTTGGCAGGGCAGAAGCAGTCGTTTACACGATCGTATAGCTTATGTTTTTCAAGAGGGAGTCTGGCAGTGCCAACGTTTAGCGCCTTAAATAATGATAGAACAAGTTAAGACTTTACTGATCGACAAATTTGGCGAGGAAGCCATTTTGCGACTAGACGAACAGGGCTTGCAACCTATTTTGCTGGTCAACCCCGACTTCATTGTCGACATCTGTTTTTTTCTCCGCGACACGGAGGGATGTTATTTTGATTTTCTGTCCAATATTTCTGCGGTAGACTATTTTCCCGAAGGACGCTTCGCCGTGGTATACCATTTGGCGTCTATACCTTATCAAACACAGATCACGCTCAAAGTAGAGTTGGATAATGATCGGGCTCTGCATAGACTGCCAGCGCTACCTTCGGTGTCCACTGTTTGGCGCACGGCAGATTGGCATGAGCGCGAAGCTTACGATCTTATGGGTATTTTCTTTACCGGACACCCCGACCTTCGTCGCATCTTGTTGCCCGACGATTGGGATGGATATCCTTTGCGCAAGGATTATCAAGATGCAGAGACTTACCACGGAATTGCGATAAAGTAAGCAAACAACATGAATTATTCGGAAGGATTAGAACGATATAAACAAAAAATAGCTGCGGTAGGTGCGCAGGAGATGGTGATCAATATGGGACCTCAGCACCCTTCTACACATGGTGTGTTGCGCTTGGAATTGATCACTGACGGCGAGATCGTAAAAGATATTATTCCTCATTTGGGATATTTGCACCGCTGTTTTGATAAGCACGCCGAGTCCATGAACTATGGGAAATCTATTCCCTTCACAGATCGACTGGATTATCTAGCGTCAATGAACAATAGCCATGCTTTTGTGATGGGCGTGGAGCGCATGCTCGGTATTGATCAGCAAATTCCTAAGCGCGTTGAATATATCCGCGTGCTGGTATGCGAGCTCAATCGTATTGCTTCCCACTTAATCGCGATCGGTACTTACGGTATCGATATTGGCGCTTTCACACCGTTTATGTGGTGTTTTCGCGATCGCGAGCACATTATGAACATGTTAGAATGGGCATCGGGATCACGCATGCTCTACAACTATATTTGGGTAGGCGGTCTTTTTTACGATCTACCTGTGGGGTTCGAAGATCGCTGCCGTGATTTCGTGGATTACTTCAAACCAAAATTGGTAGAACTGGATGAGTTGCTTTCGAACAACCAAATTTTCATCTCGCGTACGGCTAATATTGGTGCGCTGCCGGCCGATGTTGCAATAAACTACGGTTGCAGCGGACCCATGCTACGTGCATCGGGAATAAAGTGGGATCTACGTCGCGTTGATGGTTATTCCATTTACCCCGAGCTGGAATTTGATATTCCTGTAGGTAAAGGCGAAATGGGGATGCTGGGCGACTGTTGGGATCGCTATAAAGTTCGCGTGGACGAGGTGAAGGAATCCGTGAATATTATTGAGCAGTGTTTACATCGCCTGCGCGATGACTTTAAGCGAACACCAACCTTTGATCCGCGTGCGCTTGTGCCGAAGAAGGTTAACTTAAAATCACAGGAATATTACATGCGTGCCGAGAACCCCAAGGGCGAACTGGGTTTTCATTTTGTTACGCAAGAGAAAACGGATATTCCGAAGCGTGTAAAGGCAAGAGGGCCAAGCTTTAATAATTTGTCGGTGCTGCCCGAGTTGGGTAGAGGACAGCTCATTGCTGACCTTATTGCTATCTTAGGGTCTATCGATATTGTCTTGGGCGAGGTCGATAGATAGCTACAAATTACGCGTTATAACTTGCAAAACTGTTTGAAAAAAATTAAATTTGTAATCTCATAATTTAAGTTTATAATTGGTTAATAGGAAAGCTCGTAATCGCCCGATTACGGGCTTTTTCTTTTTATGCGTGCTGTTTTTTCAACCTTGATTCGTAAATTCGTTGGCGTGCAAATTAACAACCTGTACAGCTACTATTTATTTATATTACCCGCTATATTACAAGTTTATTATGTCTTCAATTCTTATTAAATCCGCGCAGATAGTCAACGAAGGAACGACGATAACGGCTGATGTGTATATCAACCACGGTCGCATCGAAATGATTGCAGAGACCATCTCGCATCTGGCCGATCAGGTGATCGATGCGAAAGGGCTGCACCTGTTGCCGGGTCTTATTGACGATCAAGTTCATTTTCGTGAACCGGGCTTAACCTACAAGGCGGATATTTGGCACGAGAGTAGGGCTGCTGTTGCTGGCGGTACCACATCGTTTATGGAAATGCCTAATACGGTGCCTAATACGTTGACACAGAAGTTGCTGCAAGATAAATATGAAATTGCGGCAGAGAAATCGTTGGCGAATTACTCTTTTTTTATGGGGGCGGCAAATGATAATTTGGCGGAAGTGCTGAAAACCAATCCCCGAGACGTATGTGGTATTAAGATCTTTATGGGCTCGTCTACTGGAAATATGTTGGTGGATAACGAAGATACCTTAGAAAAGATATTTAAAGAGGCTCCAACCTTAATTGCTGTGCATTGTGAAGATGAAGCGACTATTAAGCAGAACTTGGCCGATTTCAAAGAAAAGTATGGTGAAGATGGATTAACGCCAACAATGCACCCGCTTATTCGCTCGGCAGAAGCCTGCTACCTATCGTCATCCAAGGCTGTTGACCTCGCTAAAAAGCATAATACCCGATTACATATCCTGCATATATCGACAGCTCGAGAGACGCAACTCTTTGACAACAGCTTACCGTTAACCGAAAAACGCATCACTGCCGAAGCCTGTGTGCATCATTTGTGGTTTTCGGATAGCGACTATGCGCAGAAAGGGAATTTTATTAAATGGAATCCTGCTGTGAAAACAGCGGCAGATCGGGATGGTATTTTAGCGGCTGTATTGGACGGGCATATCGATGTGATCGCAACGGATCATGCGCCACATACTTTGGAAGAAAAAACACAGCCCTATGCGCAGGCGCCTTCAGGAGGGCCATTGGTGCAACATGCCTTGCAGGCACTGTTGGATATGGTGAAGGAGGGCAAGCTTAGCTTGGAGCAGTTGGTACAGAAGACGGCGCACAACACGGCTACCATGTTTCAAGTGGAAAACCGAGGCTTTATCCGGGAAGGATATTGGGCCGATTTGGTGTTGGTAGATCTCCAAAAAAACTATACAGTTAGCAAAGAAAATATTCTTTCGAAGTGTGGTTGGTCTCCTTTCGAAGGACATACTTTCTCCTCGAGCATCGTGCATACCATCGTTTCGGGCAATTTGGCCTTCAGCGACGGACAGGTTATCGAGGCGGGAGCCGGACACCGTTTATTGTTTAACCGATAAGAAGACGGCTGGCCTGCAGCAGACCTAGAGATGTAAAGATCGCTCTGTCTGCTTGGGGCAGAAGGTTTGAAACAATAAGGGCTAGAACAGTGTTATTTTAGTATGATGAATAGAAACCTCGTTATCGTGGGCATACTGGCTATGCTACAGGCTTGTACAACGCTGTCTCCAGAAAAAAAATCAGACTATTCAAATGCTATGAAGCTGGATACGACGCAATTTAATACACTGCATGAAAAATACAGGGAAACGGCTATTGTACATCGCCGTTTCAAGCACGATGAAGTAGACTCCTTGGTTAAGAAGCATCAGGAACATGCTCTTTTCTCGGTCAAGCAGATCGGCCAATCGTTTGAAAATCGTGCGATTTACAAAGTACAGTATGGGAAGGGGCCTAAGAAAGTAATGCTTTGGTCGCAGATGCACGGCGACGAGCCTACGGCGACGATGGCTTTGTTTGATCTATTCAACTTCTTGGAGGGTAAAGGAGATGGTTTTGATTCGGTGCGCCAGTTGTTGAATGACAACTTGGATATACATTTCATCCCGATGCTTAATCCTGATGGCGCTGAACGCTATACGCGGCGTAATGCGCAACATATTGACTTAAACCGCGATGCTCGGGTAGGGCAGACCGTGGAAGGGGCACTCCTTCGGAAGATAGCCAAAGAGGTGAAGCCTAGCTATGGATTCAATCTGCACGATCAAAGTATCTACTACAATGTTCCGGAAACAAAAAATCCGGTTACCATTTCCATGTTGGCGCCAGCCTACAATGAAGCGCGTGAAGTAAACGATGTTCGCAAAGGTGCTATGCAGCTGATTGTAGGGATGAATACCTTGCTGCAGCAGTACGTGCCCAATGCGGTGGCTAAATATGATGATACCTATAGTCCGCGCGGTTTTGGCGACAATTTCCAAAGCTGGGGAGCAAGCACGGTGCTAATCGAGTCGGGTGGAAAAAAAGGCGATCCCGAGAAGCAGGAAATTAGACAGCTTAATTTTGCAATTATCCTTAACGCGCTGATGGAAATAGCACAAGGATCCTATGCGGGATATGATGCTGAAGATTACGATAAAATTCCTTTCAATGCATCACAAATGCATGATGTGGTTTTGCGCGGTATCGATCTCACGACGGATAGCGTTTCGTTGAAAACCGATATTGCCTTGCGTCGAACGGAAATCACCGTTGGACGTGATTTTTTCGTGCGTGGTCATGTGGAGGATATTGGCGATTTGGATATAGCGTATGGCTACGATGAGCTGGAGGAGCAAGGGCTTAAGTTTGTGCAGGGCAAGACCTATCCGCAGGCCTTTGAGACCGTAGAGGACATCACAATGGATCGTGCTTGGAGTTTGTTGAAAGAGGGCTTTGTTGCAGTTAAGGTAAACGGTAAGGGGAGCGATCGCTTACATGATTTGCCTTTAGTGGTTTTTACACAGGCTTCCTTTACTCCCACGTCGCAGATTAGTCTTTTGGGGACAAGCAACTTTTTGTTGAGTAGCGGGGGGACACTCAAGTATGCGGTAGTCAATGGCTACCTGATCGATCTTTCGCAGAAACCCAAAGCGAAGTTTTTCAAAAATAGAGTCGTTTAAAAAATGGAAAAATGCGGTATCAAAAAACAAATGATACCGCATTTTTTATGGCTTAGTTTTTTACGGCGGTTACCGTATAACCTTTGTCGCGTAATAATTGAATTACGCCATTTTTACCAACTAAATGTGCGGCTCCAACGGCAAATACATACGACTTTTCTGTCATCATACTCGGCATTTTCTGCAACCACACCCGATTGCGCGCATCCAATAGTTTTTCTTGTTTTGGCCCTGAAAGAAATGCCGTATTCATCGTCATCTCTTCTATTTTTTGTAGGTTCTCACTGAAGTAGGCATTAACCAGTTCCTTGCTGTATGCTTTGCTGTCTATGTTGGACGTAAGGTAATTGTATAGGTCTTCCGCAGAGAATAGGCTGTCTAGCAAGTCTGCTTGAAAGGTGGCGCTTTCCAGCTCGGCAACCGGCTTTCCTTCGGCTTGAGGCAGCATCTTCAACTCGTGCTCCATCATTTTTATATCTTGCATACTCGGGCAGTCAAATCCTTTGATGGTCAGCAATGACAAGGCTACGGTCGGAGAAACCTGATCGAAAATTGCTGGCGGAATTTCATTCGCTAGCAAAGCGCTGTCGATAGCCTTTTTCTTGTCGGCGCCAAGTCCGTCAAAGAAGGTCGGCTTAGGTCCCATCTTGCTTTGCAGCAAGGCCATATTTTTCGGGTCGGTTATGTCTACTTCTACCGCAATGGCATCGGTGCTCCCTAAAGCGCTCTTTACCTTTTCCGGGATGCGAAAATCGGCGCTACATGCCATGTGTAATGTGCCAAAAACGTAGGAATCTTTTGTTAGTCCATTGCCGGAGACCTTCCATAGCAACGAGTTTTCTTGCGCTCCAGCGTAAACATACAATAGCAGGGCGGCGAAAGTCATTAATAGTGTTTTCATGTTGAGCATAATAGTTTGTTAGTTAGTCGCCTGTTTCTGGATATTGTTACATTTTTTTTATTTATTATTCATGTTGCTAATGGTTAAAGAAAGTTGCATGCTCCAGCCTGTTGAATTTTTTGTATCTTGAACTGCCATGTCCTTTTTTTATCATGAAAGTTATCACATTCCTATCGCTGTCATTGTTTTTCTTGCCGTCGTCTTTTGCGCAGCAGCCATTTAAACAAATTGACAGAGATCTTGCTAAGGTTGCGCGTAGATTTCCATTTGTAGGCTTTGCAGTTGGGGTTGTAGATACCAAGGCTGTTCTATTTTCCAAAGGCTATGGCTATGCGGATGCGAAACAGAAGAAGCCGTTTACCGAGCGAACCATTCAACCTATTGGTTCGGTCAGCAAAACATTTATTGGTCTGGCCTTACTGAAAGCTGTAGAGCTTCATTATTTTAAGGAGGAAACGCCCATTAACGACATTATTCCGTTTAGTGTTGTGAATCCGCATCGGCCAAATGACACTATACGGGTAAGACACCTTTTTACCCATACCTCGGGGATTTTGGATAATGAGTCGACGTACTTGAAAACATATCAATTAAATAAAACTCCAGATCGTTCATTGGCAGATTTTCTGCAAGATTATCTAGTTGAAGGAGGGGCATATTACGAAATAAGCAATTTTGGTACGGACGCCGTCGGTCGTAGGTATCAATATTCCAATGTCGCATCTGCGCTGGCCGCATACTTAGTAGAAGCATCTTCAGGGATGTCCTTTGACCAGTTTACCGAACAACATATTTTCAGGCCGTTGAAATTACAGGATACGCATTGGTTTTACAACGAGAAAAAAGTAGATCAATATGCGACACTTTACGAGCTTTCTGATACCGAATATCCTGGTTTTGATCAATTGCGTAACGAAGACAATAGCTTGAAACTGTATAGTTGTATCACCTATCCGGATGGTAGCTTACGAACCTCCTTGACGGATTTGGAACAGTATGTGCAGGAACTGCTACAAGGATATCATAACCACTCGTCCCTTTTCTCGCGGGATTTCTGTTCTGCACTTTTTCAACCGCAGTTCGACACAGCAAACTTACCGTTAAATATGGATAAGAACTCTGTTAATCAAGCTGTGTTTTGGACGTATAATAGAAAAAATCGCTTTATCCATACAGGCAGTGACCCTTGCGTTTTCGCGGTGATATCCCTCGATTTGGAGAATGGTATCGGTAGAATTGTCGTAATAAATACTGGAGTTGACAGTGACGATAATGAAAAGCTCGTCAATGGGGTGCAGGCCATATCTGCTGCCTTGGAAAACCTAGACTAAATAATCTCCTTTTTTATAGTTGGTTAAAGGGTTGAGGCATAGGCTTAGGGAAAGCTTGCTTTCCTTAATGCTCTCTAAATAAGCATCCAAAATCCAAGAATAAAGCGTATCTTTGCCGCATGATTAATGTATCCAATCTGAGCCTTCGTTTCGGCAAGCGTGTGCTGTTCGAAGATGTCAACTTAAAATTTACTCCTGGGAACTGTTACGGAATTATTGGCGCCAATGGTGCCGGGAAGTCTACGTTCCTGAAGATTATATCAGGTGAGGTCGATCAAACGACAGGTTCTGTTTCGTTCACGCCGGGCGAGCGTATGTCGGTGCTGAGCCAAAATCACTATCAGTTTGATGAGTTTACCGTGTTGGAAACCGTGATGATGGGTAACCAAGAGCTGTACAAAGTGATGAAGGAGAAAGATGCGATCTACATGAAAGAAGATTTCTCGGATGCTGACGGTGAACGTGCCGGCGAATTGGAAAGCCTTTTTGCTGAAATGGACGGCTGGAATGCGGAAAGCAATGCGGCGACCTTATTGAGCAACTTGGGTATCAAAGAAGAGTTACACTACAAATTATTGCAAGAGCTTGATGGTAACGAGAAGGTTCGTGTGCTCTTGGCACAAGCGCTTTTTGGTAACCCTGACGTACTTATTCTCGATGAGCCTACCAACGATTTGGATATCAATACCATCGCTTGGTTGGAAGATTTTCTTGCCGGTTACGAGGCTACCGTGCTGGTTGTTTCCCACGACCGTCACTTCTTAGATCATGTGTGTACCCATATCGTAGATATTGATTTTGGTAAGATGACCATCTACAGTGGTAACTACTCGTTCTGGTATGAATCTTCTCAATTGGCTTTAAAGCAACGTTCTGACCAGAACAAGAAGATGGAAGATAAGGTAAAAGAGCTACAGGAGTTTATCCGTCGTTTCTCTGCCAATGCGTCCAAATCTAAGCAAGCTACTTCACGGAAAAAAGCCTTGGATAAGCTTAATATTGAAGATATCAAGCCTTCAAACAGAAAGTACCCGGCGATTATGTTCAACCAAATGGATCGTGAGCCTGGCGACCAGATTTTGAATGTGGAAGGCTTAAGCAAAACCGTCAATGGTGAACGCTACTTTAAGGATATCACCTTTATGATCAACAAAGGGGATAAGATTGCTGTCCTATCCGAAAATTCTTTGGTCACCTCTGCATTTTATGAGATACTAGCTGGTCGTGATAGCGATTACACCGGTGAATTTAAATGGGGGATTACCATTACACCGACCGATATGCCGATTGAAAATGCGGACTATTTCGAGGGAGTGAGCGATAATTTGGTTGACTGGTTACGTACCTACACTACAAAGCCTGACGCTGATGAGCAATTCATTCGTGGATTTTTAGGTAAAATGCTTTTCTCCGGTGAAGAGGTAATGAAAAAGGTTTCTGTGCTATCAGGAGGAGAGAAGATGCGCTGTATGTTCTCGAAGATGATGCTGCAAGGTGCCAATTTCTTGATCTTCGATGAGCCAACCAACCACTTGGATCTCGAGTCGATCACCGCCCTCAATAATGGTATGCAAGATTTCAAAGGTTCTATGTTGTTTACTTCACGTGACCACGAGTTGACGGAAACGGTAGCAAACCGTATCATCGAATTGACACCTAATGGTATCATCGATAAATTGATGACCTACGATGAATATATTAATTCGGATGCCGTAAAAGCACAACGCGAAGAGCTGTATGCGAAGAAAAAATAACGATCGTTGATAAACGAGATGAATAGGGCTTTTTACGAAGCCCTATTTTTTTTTGGTCAATCGTTTGCATGCCTACTATATTTGTGTGCGCTAACTATTTTATTTAGTTTGGTCTATCCATGTTTTTTATAGCTGTAACCGATGAGTAGACGCCCTTTTAAAAACCATTTCTTGATATTCTTCTTGGCCCTTACCGTGTCGACGCTACTGGCTCAATCCCCCAAAGTATTGACACACGATTTTGAAGAGTTACCCGATCCTACAGCTGATACGCTTTCCGATTGGTCCGCCGTAGGCGAGGGGCTGCAGCGCTCTTTCGTAACCATCGATAAGCGCTATGCCAAATCGTTAGCGCCAGCAATCGCTAGCAAAGAAGAGCAGTCTCTCACAGGTTGGCGTGGCGAACGCGTATCCGCGCAGCTGTTGCTGTGGACGACGACGGCTATACCCTCCGTGCGTGTTCGCATCTCCCCCCTGCGGGCGGATGATGGGACACTGTTGGCTAGCGATGTTGTTTCGGCACGATTTGTACGGTACGTAATGACCGATGAATTCGCTTCGGGCTGTGGACACCGCAATCCAAAAGATTTCGCCTCGTCGCTTGTGGCCGATATGCTGGACGATTGTGCCAGTTACGATCTTGAGGCAAGGAAAGTACGCCCCGTGTGGATCAGCGTTCACATTCCAGAAGACGCTAAAGCCGGTACCTATACAGGCCTTGTATCCGTGGAAACGCCAGCGGGAACAATAAAACCATTGACACTGAAGGTCAATGTGCTTAACCACGTATTGCCTAAAGCGTCCGCTTGGAAATATCACCTCGATCAATGGCAACACCCGGCGGCAGTGGCACGTGTATCCGGCACCGAGCTTTGGTCTGACGCACATTTCGAAGAACTAAAGCCCGTGATGCAGCGCTTGGCCGATGCAGGACAAAAAGTGATTACGACCACACTCAACAAAGATCCTTGGAACGTTCAGACCTACGATCCCTACGCTGATATGATTCAATGGGTGAAAAACGAAGATGGTACTTGGCACTATGATTACAAGGTCTTTGATCGTTGGGTGCAGTTTATGCTCGATCTAGGTGTCAACAAGATGATCAATTGTTACTCCATCGTTCCTTGGAATAACGAGATTCATTATAAGGATCAGAAAAGCAATAAGATGGTCAATGTGTCGGCTAAGCCGGGAACGGCAATCTTCGAAGAACTATGGACGCCATTTTTACAGGATTTTGTGAAGCACCTACGTGCCAAAGGTTGGTTGGATATCACCAATATAGCGACTGACGAACGATCCCGTGAGGAGATGGATGCTGCTTTTGCCTTATTGCAGAAGGTATGCCCAGAGCTTGGGGTATCCTATGCCGATAACCAAAAGACCTACCAACGTTACCCTAACAGTGATGATATCAGCATCGCTATTGGTCATCCTTTCGCTGCTGAAGATCTGCAGCTCAGAAAATCTCGTGGGTTAAACACAACGTTTTATATCTGCTGCAGCGATGCATTCCCCAATCAGTTTACTTTTTCCGAACCGGCAGAATCGACTTATTTGGCTTGGTATGCTGCAGCAGCTGGATTTGACGGCATGCTGCGTTGGGCCTTCAATTCTTGGGTTGAAAATCCATTGCAAGATTCCCGATTCCGCACCTGGCCAGCCGGCGATACCTATGTGGTGTATCCCGGTGGGCGCAGCTCCATTCGTTATGAACGGATGCTGGAGGGCATTCAAGATTACGAGAAAATACAGCTGCTCAAAGCACAACTTATACAAGCAAATAAAAAGGCAGAATTGGAGCGCCTAGATACTGTCCTACAGCGACTAAACAAGGTAGAGCGCACAGCAACTTGGAACAAGGATCTCCATGAGGCGAAATCTCTATTGAATGAGCTATCTGTGGAGCTAGAAAAGACTGCAAAATAGCCATGGATTTTTGGTATACGATTTGTTTTTAACTACCTTGTATTAAAACATAAAGAATATACCATGAAAACATTTGCCTATCTAGTTGGCGCTATTTTTATATGTGCATCTTGCGGCCAATCCGCCAAGCAGGAACCGAGCGAAGCCGATTCCTTGGCGCAAGCAGGTACGGAAACGGTTTCCGCAGAAAATGATTATGCTGGATCTTACAGCTACGAGCAGGCCGGCGATACGGTGGCTCTCCATCTTACCATGCAGGGTAGCAAAGCGGTAGGCCATCTCACCTATGCTTGGAAAGAGAAAGACCACAACAGTGGTAGTTTTGAGGGCGAAGTGAATGATGGTGTGCTCTTGGCAGATTATACGTTTAACTCGGAAGGACAGACCTCGGTGCGCGAGGTCGCTTTCAAGTTGGATGGAAAGACTGCGACCGAAGGCTACACCGATGTTGAAGAAAAAGACGGGAAAGTTGCGTTCAAGGATAGTGCAGCTCTTGATTTCAGCAAGGGATTAGTGCTCAAGAAGCAGTAATCCGAGGTTAATCCTCAACCATATTGTTGGCTGGATTTGCTGCTACCTTATTGCAGTAGATCCAGCCAATCTTGTTTGCTGAATTTGCGGGTAAGATCGATATCGCTTTTTATCATATCTCCGGCAAGGTCTCTTTTTTTATCCTGAAGGCGCTGTATTTTTTCCTCTACGGTATTCGGGCAGATCAGCCGAATGGCAAACACCTGTTTTTCTTGTCCTATGCGATAAAGCCGATCGATGGCTTGGTTTTCAACCGCCGGATTCCACCAGGGGTCCACCAAAAAAACATAGTCTGCCGCCGTTAAGTTCAATCCCACACCACCGGCTTTCAAACTGATCAAGAAAACTCGTTTTTCGTCATCTGTTTGAAATTCGCTGACCACCTTTGCACGGTCTTTTGTCTTTCCAGTAAGGTAGCTGCTAGGGATTTGTGCGTCGTCCAATGCGGCTTTGATCAAATCGAGCATCTCCACAAATTGGGAAAATATCAATATTTTATGGTCTCCACTGATGTCCTGCACCCGCTCGACCAAGGCATCCAATTTTGCGGAAATATGAGCATCATAGCCTTCTTTCAGCAGAAATGGCGCATTACATATCTGTCGCAGTCGGGTTAAACCGGCCAGCACGTGCATACTGCTTTTCTGTAGTTCGTCATCGCTTGTTCCTTGCAGGTAATCGCGTAATTCTGCTTCATAGCTGTCGTAGATTGCCCGTTGTTGTGCACCCATATCACAGTAGATAATCATTTCTGTCTTCTCGGGCAGTTCTTTGACAACTTGTTTCTTGGTGCGCCTCAAGATAAATGGTGCAATTCGTTGCTGCAGGTCCTTGGCGCGTTTTCCGTCTTCAAAGCGATCGATGGGTGTAGCATAGGTGTCTTTAAAAAATTGCCTGTTGCCCAATAATCCGGGACAGGCAAAGGACAGCTGGCCATAGAGATCGAAGGTGCTATTTTCAATGGGGGTGCCCGTCAGCGCAAAGCGAATGCGAGCCGTCAATAAGCGTGCAGCCTTATACCGTTCGGAACTGGGGTTTTTGATCGCTTGTGATTCATCCAACACTAAGGTGTTGAAGGGTTGCTTTTTTAGTTTGTTGATATCAGAAAGTAATAGTCCGTAAGAAATCAAAGCCACATCATAAGCCTTTAAGCTATCATAGTGTTGCTCCCGCGATGCACCTTGTATACAGATTACTTTGAGGGAGGGCGCAAACTTTTCAAATTCCTGTTGCCAGTTAAACAGAAGCGATGTGGGGGCAACAATGAGGTTTATACCATGCTGACCTTTTTCCTGCTGTAGCAAGAGATGGGCAATAAGCTGAATGGTCTTTCCCAATCCCATGTCATCGGCCAAGCATCCACCAAGGTTGAGGTCGTCCAGCTGGTTCAGCCAGCGTAGCCCATCCAGCTGGTAGGGGCGTAGTTGCGCCTTGAGCATGCTCGGTACCTTTACCGTGTTTCGTTTTTTAATGTTGGATAAGCGCTTTTCTAGTTCGTCCACTTCCTCCCGTATTTCACGCGGCAATAGCTCATCCTCAAACAATTCTTCTACAGCCGTGAGTCCAATTTTAGGAACCTTCAACAGGTCGGCTTCCAATATACCAAACTGAAAGTAACGCGCTATCTTGGCCATCCACTCGTCGGGAAGCATGCCTATACTGCCATCATCAAGGGGGATGTATTTGCTTTTGTGCCGTAAGGCGCGGTGCAGTTGTTTGATGGATACCTGCTGGTCGCCAAAGGAAGTATTTAGTTTGACATTGAACCAATCTGTGCCGCTCACGATATGGATGGCAATTTTTGCTTTGTGCGGACTTAGCTTGGTTATCCCCATTTCTTGGAATCCCAGCAAGGTAATACCCTCGTTACGCCATGCCTCGAAGGCATGCAGAAACCAGTTATCGGCCAAAAAATGCTGGTGGTGCAGGTAGAAGTAGTTCATTTCCTGTTGTTGGCCAGCAAACTCCGGGTGCTGCCGAACAACAAGCTGCCGAAAACGGTCTTCGATATCCCAAGCACGTTCCACTTCGTATACATTGCCATTTTCATCGCTGCTACGAATCTTTTTCTTGGAGGATAAAGCAACCTCCACCGTGCCATAGCGCATCACCGGCGTGATATTGATGTAGCTGTTTTCTTGGCTGAAGTAAATAATATGCTCTTGGTCATTATTGAAAACCACTTTCTCCTCGGAATTGGCTGCACGCGCGAAGGCGTAGTTTATGTGGACCATATGCTCTAAGGGTTGCAACGTGTGGCGCACAAATTCATCATACTTAGAGGCATGAACCAGTAAGATCTCCGGACTTTTTCGAAAATATTCCAAAAGCTTCAGCGTGGCCAAATCGCGGATAAGGAGGAAATGATCCTGCCGACAGAAAAAATATTGATGTTGCAGCTGTAGATTTTTCAGTGGGATACGTTCGTCGTTCCAAAGCAACGCCGCCTTGATCTCATAAAAAGGTTGGCGCTTAAACACGGATATTTCTATCGAGGCATCCAATAGCGCCAGATTTATTGGGCGCATAGATTTGCTGCTTATCTTTTCGGATATGCGCTGGTCGTGGTAGTAGACCGGAAAATCACGGGCATGTTCGCAAAGTACATGCAAAGCATCTAAGGTCGTTTCATCAGCTTCTTCCGTATAGTTCTGCTGAAAGCTCGATAGGGCGGCATAAAGCTTCGCTTCCGCAATATCCTTTGTTTTCCATAACAGAGGTTTAGGGTCAACAAACACAAACGGAGGCTTTGGCTTTCCATTCTGGGTACTATCTACGTCCAATAGCTCCATACGTAGTTGTTGGTAAAAGCGGTGCTTACTGAGCAGCAAGATTCTTTTCTTCTCAGGAGGCTGCCATGCTGCTCTTGACTTTTTTGTTTGCACGATAGCCGAAAGCTCTTTATCTGCCGCATGTGCATCCACCGCCAGAATGTTCTCATGCTTTGGTTCGACGAGCAAAGTTCCTTTATCATAAAGCAGTGTGAAGTAATCGTCCAGCATTTCTTCCTTATCCAAGCCATAGCGGCTGGCATAGGGTAGGAAAATAGAGCGTCTGCTGTCCACGTCAAAAAAACTGCGGTAGTTTTTCTGCGTAATCAAGGCGATGAGTGCTAACATTTCATGATAGCATAGGAAAGGCACGTCCGCGGCACAAGAGCAGCACACCGTTAGGGAATCTTCCTGTTGCAGCACTTGTATCTGATGATCCGTTGCCATGGCTCCTCCCAAGCTAAAAATAGCTTGGTCTATACCCATAGATTGCACGCGCAGTTGATGTATAGCGCTGCGGCTAGGGACCTCGGCAAGACGGTAGTGCGATAGCAGATCCACCTCGGACAAATTCCGAAGATGGGTAGTTGTAAAACGGTATTTCCCGGATATTTCTCTCATCTTGCGATCGACGTTAGCAAGGCTTCCTTTTGTAGCGGATGCAGGATGATCTAAGACGTTGCAGGGGTCTCCTCATCCTTTGGATTGACTGCTTCTCGAAATCGCATCAACCTAATGTAGGCTGGCGATTTTTCGATATCTTTCTTCCAAAGCTCCAACATAATGAATTGCGTCTTTAGAAAGAGCTCCACATCAAAAACAACTTGATCCGGCGATATCGTAACCTTTTCTGGAAAGGATTTTCCAAGTAACTCACTTTTCAATTCATCTATTGTCATGTAAACAAAAATAGGAAATTAAGCGACGCTATTTACAGTACGATGGTCAAATTGCCATACTTTTCTACTAAATTGGCTCAACTTAATGGGATACGATGCGTTCGTATCATGATTTGGATATTTTATGGAGCACATAACATTAAACGATGGACAACAGATTCCATTATTGGGTTTTGGAACCTATAAAGCGACCGATGCAGAAGGTGTCGAGTCGGTGCAGGAAGCGCTAAGACAGGGGTACCGTTTGTTGGATACCGCTGCTAAATATGGAAATGAAGAGCAGGTAGGCGAGGGGATCCGCCGCAGTGGCATCCCGCGCGAAGAGATTATCGTTACCACGAAATTGTGGCGTGAAGGGTTGGGCTATGCGCAGACGAAACAGGCTTTCGCTGACTCGCTGTCCAAGTTGGGGCTAGATTATATCGATATTTACCTGATCCATTGGCCGGCAAATGCAAAGAATTATACGAATTGGCAGCAGGTTAATGCTGATGCATGGCGGGCCATGGAGGAGCTGCAGGCCGAGGGGAAGATCAAAACGATAGGTGTCAGCAATTTCTGGCCTGAACATCTGGATGCGCTTTTGCAGACAGCTCGCGTTGTACCGGCCTTAAATCAGATTGAGTTTCATCCCGGTTATTGGCAGCCCGAGGTGGTCGCTTATTGCCAAGAAAAAGGTATAGCCATTGAATCTTGGTCACCATTGGCGCGTGGCAAGGTTTTTGGCGAACCGCTCTTGGAATCCTTGGCGAAGAAGCATCACAAAACGGTATCGCAGATTTGCCTGCGTTGGGTGATCCAACACGCGGTGTCGGTTATCCCGAAATCTACCTCGGCAGCGCGCATGGCCGAAAATTTGGATGTGTTTGACTTTAGCCTATCCGATGAAGAGATGTTGGCGATTGATCATCTCCCGCAGATGGGATTTAGTGGCGAATTGCCCAACCAGTGGCCCGACCGTGTTTAGGGAAGTAGCTGCTGTTTTGACTATTTAATTTAATACAGATGAATAAAGAAAAAATTGGGTTTATCGGACTCGGAAATATGGGACATCCCATGGCGAAGAATTTGGAAAATGCAGGTGTCAGCCTAAGTGTTTACAACAGGACTGCGGCACGTACAGCGGGCTTTGGTGCTTCCACGCATGTGGCCGAAAATATGACCGATTTACTGACACATGCCGATATTGTATTTACCATGTTGACCAACGATGAAGCCGCGAAGGCGGTGTATGAGCAGGTGCTGATGCACGACATCGCTGGTAAGTTATTTGTAGATGTAAGCACCATTTCTCAAGATTGCTCGATCCATATTGGGCAGGCCTTGAAAGTAAAGCAAGCCTCGCTCTTGGATGCGCCCGTTGCCGGTAGCACAGGTCCCGCACGCGAGGGTACCTTGCTGTTTATGGTTGGAGGTGATCAGCAGGATGTGGAACGTGCACGCCCCTATTTGGAATTTATGGGCAAGAACATCAAATATCTAGGCGAAAATGGAAAGGGATTGGCGGCAAAGATTTCAGTGAACTACTTTTTGTCGATCCTTTACCAAGGCTTGGCCGAGATGACCTTGTTTGCAGATTCCTTGGGGCTTCCGCGTGAAGAGATGCTCGATATTGTGAATGCTAGCGCCAGTGGCAGCGGAGCAACAAAAGTAAAAACACCCCTCTTGATAGCGGAAGATTTTTCTCCGGCTTTTGCCTTGGATCTCATGTTAAAGGATGCAGCCTTGGCGGAAGACCTTGGGGCGCATTTCCCTGCTGGTGCAGCGGTGTTGCAGACCTTGAAAGAAGCTAGCGCGAAAGGGCATGGTCATGAAGATGTGATTTCGGTGATCAAGTATCTGACAAAAAAATAGGTTATATATCTCGGAGATTGCTTCGTGCATCGCAGGTGCGCAATAGCATTCCGTAAAGAAGCAAAGTTGGGGGGATATCCCCCCAAGCTCTACTTCTAGGGTTAACGTTGGTGAAATTTGCGTTTATCCTTCCTGCTTATGGCGTATGTTTTGCTCAGCCAGAAAATGATTGATATCGTTTCGCACTTCTTCAGAAACGTGATGTGAACCCACGCGAGCATTAAAGTTGCCGTCGTCAAATAAGGTCACTTCTACAATAAGATCCACGCTTTCACTGTCAGTCACTTCCAAGACCAAGTCATTTCCATTTCTTTCTGTTAATTTAATACTATGCATACTTTTTTATGTAGAACGCCGTAAAGCCTCAAAGCGTTCTCTACGCATTTGATGTTTTGAAATTTATTGTATATTAGGGAGTTGTATTGATTTTTGGGTGGAATTGCAATAGGGGTATAATTATTGCTTAGAAAAGGGTCAATCAACTTACATCTAACATATTAACTTATGCATATAAAATCTACGATTTATGCCTTCTTGGCTCTGTTCCTGCTGACCGCCTGTAGCAAAAGTGTGGATGACGATCTCGGTGAATCCACGAACTTTATGAAAGTTACCTTGGGGGACAAAGAGGAGATCTATACCGATGTTTCTGCGCGCTGGATAGATGGGGGGAATTATCTGGAGGTAAGAGGTACCAACGACGGATCTTCGTGGGTGGCTTTTACCGTGATGAGCGAGGTCTCTCGCGTGCCGGCCGGAAGCTATACACTAGACGATAGCAGCCCATATACTATACTCGCTTTGCATAACCGTACCGAGAATGACGTTCAGTTTAATTTTGCTGCAACGCGAAATACGCTATCCACATTGGATAAATTTGAATTAAAAATTGATAATATTAACGATCGCGCTGTGGAGGGTACCTTCTCGGGCACGCTAATCTATGTGAATGGAGAGGTGCTTGTACGAAGTATTGCAGTAAAAGACGGTTCGTTCAGTACAAAGATCGAAGCCAATTAAAAAAAAGAATTCCCTATCTCACGACGGGGAATTTCCTACTAGATATACTCCACCTGAAGTGGATTTTTTTTGACGCACTTAAAGCTAGCGATTTTTTTTGATTTCACACTGCATTGAATATATTATTTCTATTTTATTTTAGAAATATTTATGTATCGAGATGAAATTGACGTTGATTACTTTGCTTGCAATGCTTCTCCCTCGAACCTGATGCCATCCCAGCCATAGTTCATAAATTGTCTAATGTTCTGATGGTCTTGGCCATCAGGCGTATCAAGTATGGCTTGGTAATGCTCGGCAAATAGCAACAACGTATCTTCTTTGGACAGCTTGTGGAGGCTTGCAAAAGCGAATACCTTGGCGCTTCCTTGGTTTTGTGTCGCTTCGTTTTCAACCGGACCATTTTTGAAAGCTGTCGGTGTATGTAGATAATCTTTTTCAATATGAGCGATAACTGTCGCAAACTGTATCTTTTTTGCATGCAGGTCTGCCAGTAGTGTTTCGATGTTTTTTGACATAGGGTGTAATGATGAATGGTGTTTTAATACAATAAATAATCGACAAAAATATCAATAATTCGGAAAATTGTCCCCTAAGAAACTACAGTATGTATATTTGAACATGGAAACATCGGCCATCATCCAAACAAGTATCCACTACGGCTTGCATTTTCTTGCTCCAGCGGGCATTGCTTATCTTTTTTACAGCAATCGTTGGAAGTTCGCCTGGCTGATTTTATTGAGCACCATGCTGGTCGATCTAGATCACCTTTTGGCCGACCCGATTTTTGATCCCAATCGATGTAGCGTAGGATTTCACCTGCTACATTCTTATGCCGCTATTTTCGTCTATGCGGTAGTGTTTCTATTTGCTAAGCGTGGCTCGGTTTTACAGCTCGTCTCCCTCGGTTTATTGTTTCATATGTTAACGGATTTTATTGATTGCCAATTGGGGGCGATCTTGTAACGCAAATAGGCTAACGCCGATCTCATCCTTTTGTTTATTTGTCTCCCTGCTGCAATCCATACCATGTTTTAGCAGGAATCTTCGTACATTGTACCTTGTTAATAGATGTAACCAAAGGAAAAACCGCGACTCCATCATGAAAAATATAGCTTGTCATATTACTTTTCTGCTACCTTTATTCTTTTTGTTTTTCGGCTGTGGAGCTCCAGTAGATCAGGATGTCACATCCTCCGGATTAAGTAAACGTAGGTTTGAAGCTATCGTCAACGGCGACTCCACCCATCTTTTTGTGCTGCGCAATGCGCAGGGGGCCGAGCTTTGCCTGACGAATTATGGTGGACGTATTGTTTCGTTGTGGGTTCCCGATAGGTCGGGGAAATTTCGAGATGTGGTGTTGGGCTTTGATAATATAGCCGAATACACCGCTAAGCCTTCCTCTTTTGGTGCCACGATTGGTCGCGTCGCAAATCGCATAGACCATGGGCAGTTTGTTTTGGATGGGGATACCGCCCAGCTAGACATCAATAGCGGCGAACATACCATTCATGGCGGTGCTGCGGGTTGGCAAAATCAGGTGTATCAAGCAACAGTGCTTTCGGACAGCAGCTTGATGCTGCGTTATACCTCGCCGGATGGCGAGGGCGGGTTTCCGGGGAAAGTGGAGGTAAAAGTACTATATACCTTAACCCACGACAACAGCTTGGCAATACAGTATACTTGCAACAGCGATCGGAAAACACCGATCAACATGACTAACCATAGCTTTTTTAACCTGTCTGGAGATCCGCACAAGACTATTCTGCAGGATAGCCTATATGTCCATGCCGATAACTTCACTCCGTTGCGCGAGGATTTGATTACCACCGGCGAAATTTTACCTGTAGCAGAAACACCCTTCGATTTTAGGAAAAAGACAAGCATAGGCGAGGCGTTGAGCAAGCAGGGGCAGGCCGTCGAACAGCTTTCGTATGTCAACGGTATAGATCATAATTTTGTGCTCAATACGCAGGGAGATAGCAGGCAACTTGCCGCAAGCCTCTACGCCGCAGAAAGCGGTATCCTCATGGAGGTGTACACCGATCAGCCCGGATTACAGGTTTATACGGGCAATATGCTGGATGGATCTAGAATAGGTAAAGACGGCATTCCCTACCATAAGCAAACGGCTATATGTCTCGAATCCCAGTATTTTCCAGATTCTCCCAATAAGCCTCATTGGCCTTCCATTACCTTGTTGCCGGAAAATACATACAGCCATCTTTGCGTGTACAGGTTTCGTGTTAAATAAAAAAGTCCCGTGTCTCACGACAGGGGACTTTCACTCTTTTTAAATATATGAGCTATCCAAACTAAATCATATAGCGAACGTTGCTTACGAGAAATAGTTTTCTATCAATTTGAATTTATACAAAGAAAAGTCTCCAATTTATACACTGCGCAATGTGCTTGTTTATGAGTTCTTTACGTCTTTGTCTTTATGATGGCTTGATCCCTGCGGGGGATAATCAATCGTTCCACGGATGTCCTTGATGTGCTGTTCGTCGAAATCGGGAATCTGCAGGTCGTTGTTCGCTTTCCAGGCCTCCACTTGACGCGCTATCTCCGCTTGTTTTTCTGCTTGGGGCTCTTCTCCCGTTTGCATGTATATACTTTGTGCATCGCGTGCAAGATCGGTCCCACTGGCTTTGATCACTTGCAGAAAATGCAGGTGAAGGTCTTCCTGTACCGACAGGAACATATCAAAATCCACCGCATTGATGTAGGCGAAAATCTCGAATTTCAGACCCTCTTTGCTGACGTTGACAAAGCGCACGCGCGCCGGGATAGGATCCACCTTAGGGTGTGCATAGAGCACTCTGCGCATTTCAACCAACAAGTAGCGGATCTGATCAACGCTACTGTCCAAGCGAAAGAAGAAGCTGGGACTGAAAAGAAATTTATCGCGATGGGTGAAGTTTTCAATCTGTAGCGACGAAAATTCGCCGTTGGGGATAGTCACCACCGTACGCTCATTGGTGCGTATCTGGGTAGAGCGCATGCCGATTTGTTCTACCGTGCCCACCAGTTGGCCTACCTTACAGAAATCGCCCACACGCACCGGTTGATCGGCAATAAGGGTAACGCTGCCCACAAAGTTTTCTACGGTTTTCTGCGCGCCCAGGGCTAAGGCAATACCCCCAATTCCCAGTGCCGCAATACCGGTCGTTACATTGAAGCCAAAGGTATCCAGCACGGTGATGATAGCGATGAAGAACAGCGCGATCTTGATGGCTCGCCGAAGAAAAAGAATGGCCGATACGCCTGCTTGATTACCTCTTTTCGCGAGGTTGCGCTGCGTGATCTTGCTACCCGCGTCCAGCAGCTGCCACATCAATAGCAAGACCGCCAATATATAGAAAATAACGCTGAGGCTGCTGAGCCTTTGCCGAACGATAATGGATATATCAGCTTGCTCCAGCGCGAAAACGAAGATCCATACGGCCAAAAAAAGCTGTACTGGACGGAAGAACGCGCGTATAATGCCAGCATTGGGCTCTAGCCGCGCTTTCTTCCACAAGCGTGACAACAAGAAGATGATAACTTTTGTGACGGCCCAAGCCAATAGGTAGGCCAAGAAAACAAGGATAAAACTGATGATCCAATGTCCTATAGGTACGCCGCTCCATTTTTTGTCGATGAGTACCTTGGGCATTACTTTGCTGATCCAGGTGCTCGCGATTTCTTCTTCTACGGGAAGCGGAATACGCTCGATGGTTTGTGTCGAAAAAAGCCATAAAGGACCGCCGTGCTCATCCTGCACGCTCTCTACCATAATATCGAAGGATTCGTTGTCGATTACAGCAGAGCCCACGCGATCCATATTGGGACCCAAATTATCTTGCTGATGTCCATCTGGCTTATCGCTGATGAGCGCGTAGGGTAGGATACTACCATGTTGATCCAGCAGTTGTTGTAAGCCTTGTGCCAGCTGTTCCTTGTTTCTTTTCTTGCGCAGCTTCCGATCTATGTGCAGGTAGCGAGCCGCCCTTTCATAATTTTCTTTGGACACAGCGCTGATAAAGCCGGCCACCGCGCCCCGCGGTGTGCGTCGGTTGAGCGAGTCTTCCGGAAATTTTGGAATTGCCGCCGCGTTGCTGCTCGTGTCGACCGTGGGTATCTGCGCCAGCGCTGTTGAGCCAAGTGTCAAAACGAATAGCAGCAAAATGATGATGAAAGGAACCGTCTTCCCAACTGTGTTAGAGCTGTTGCTCAAGAAAGTGAATGGCATATATCATGTTTTTTTCTGTTGTCAGGCACAACGTGATACTTCAATTGCTTATATGCTATATAACGATTTTCGAAGGCTTAATGTTTTGCTGCTGTTCGATTATGCTATTATCATATCTCAAAATATACAGTATTAATATCATTTACTGCATGTTGACAAAAAGAAGCGCCTTGTAACTTCGTGATACAATCTATAAATCTAAACGAGCTGTGCTGAACGCTATTAAATCCGGCATGTAAATAAAAGAGCATATAGCAGAGGCATTTGCTGGATGGCCATCGCTGGCATGTTTGATAGACGTAGGATGTCTTAGCCGCCATTCTGCCACCCAAGAAAATGGATGATTGCCGCCGCTCCTGCAAAATGTACGACGGATCCATCTTATGAGACTCTTGCTCCTTGCAAGACCTGTTTCAGCAACAGTACGATTCACTTAGCCGAGATAGATCGCTTACTTTAGCCCTTGTTGCAAAATGCTGAGGCAAGGTTTTTTACCTATATCTAAACGAGTTTATCGAATCTGCATGCACGCAGGACAAGATTAGCCATCGAAATATTGTCGAAATCAAACTACAAAAAATTACGCACACGATTGTGTAACTTTCTTTTAAAAGTGTTTTAATTGCTGTATTTTTTAGACTTTTGTCGCGATATATTTATATTGCATGAGAATAACCAAACTACAGAAAATAGGAAATCCAATTTTAGCATTGAGAAAGCTCAGCGACAGTCGGCGTGCATCGTATTACGTGAGCTATGATGGCGAGCAAATTTGTGGAATAGCGATTTTCCATGAGGACGATGAACACTGTAGCTTGGCGATGGTGAGAGACGAGAATGGTGAACGGGTAACGATGGGGCATTTCACACCTACACATTTTGTGGAACAGGATGATCTCGCGGCGATGATCCGTATTTATAATGTGACGCTAGGTCACTACAGAGGCATATAAACAGTTAATGCACCAACCATTTGATCGGTGTCGTCCATGCGCTGCAGCCGTTCTTATTCCGTGCACGCACCTTAAAATACACCCATTGCCCAGGCTGAAGGCCATCGTGGTAATTCTTGAAGGAGCGCGTCGTGACGGCCACTTCTCCCCAAATTGCCCTTCCGCGCGGGCTTAATGTTGCAAAACGGTATTCATAGTACATATCCCGCCCTACGGGCGTGAATCCAAATGCCACCTCGCCGCTTTTGCGGCCGTCTTTGACATATGTTGCCATGGGACAATCCGGCAATTTTCCGGTCTGTTTTTTGGCTAACACTGGAAATCCGGAGCTGTACAATAGCGATAGTTGCCCATCTGCTACCATATTGACATAAAAGGCCAGTTTTTGAAGGAGATCAGTAAGGCGCCGTTTACTCTCGCGTTTGGTTGCCGCTTTTTCGCGATCTTTATCCTGTGCGTCGATTACTTTCTGATAGTAATCGTTGTAGGCCTCTTCGAGTTGTTCAAGCGGAGGATCCGGCGATTTAAAAAAATCGGATTCTTTTAAACAAGTAATAATATGCGCTGCCCTGACCACCAATTTATCGTCGGGATAGCGGAAAAAGTTGGCTTTAACACGTATGTATTTCATGTGCTCTCATTAATTAGTTTACTTGGTATGCCTTCGCCCACAATCGTTTATAGCCTATAAATATAGATAATATTTAACCATAGGTAAATTTGTGCGATCGTTTTTGTGATCTTTTTTCTTGGGGCAATGCTAAGGCTACTGCTATTGATCTCGGCTGATAGCTGCGCGTAGTGACAGGCGTGAATTTTCATGGGCTGCGCACGAAAAAGTAGCTAGCGGTAAAGAAAAATAAATCGGCGAAGGGTAATTTTATAATATCCGATCCATAGGACAAAGTATCCTACTATTAATTTGGTATGTAAGAGGTTAACGGGAATCTTTCGATAGGATAAGATAATGCTTCGTACATATACGGCACTGTGAAAACAGGTAACTGCAACTTACTAAATGTATAGACCTATACTATTTCTTTTGCTTTTCCCATGTTTCGAAGGAACAGATAGCCCAACAAACCTGCTAAAATGGATGTCAATAAGATCGATAATTTCGCTTCTTTAACGAATAGCGGATTGCTAAACGAGAGGATAGAAATAAAGATAGACATCGTGAATCCTATCCCAGCCAAGAGCCCTACGCCCAACATATGCTTAAAATTACTGCCTTCTGGTAGGCTACTTATCTTCAGTTTGGAACAAACAAAAGCCATTAACAGAATGCCCAAAGGCTTTCCTAGCAGCAGCCCTAAGCTGATGCCTAGTCCCAATGGAGCGATAAGCCCATGCACCATCTCTGCCTCTAGCGTGATATTGGTATTGGCAAAGGCAAACAAGGGGATGATAAAGAAATTGACGGGCTTGATAAGCGCGTGCTCAAGGCGCTCCAGCGGCGATTCCACATCGGTATCGTTGGTAGGGATGGTCATCGCGACAAGCACGCCGGCAATAGTGGCATGTATGCCCGAATGATGGATGAAATACCAAATGAAAACACCGGGAATGAGGTAAAGAAAAGGATTCTGTATGTTGAGCCTGTTCATGCCGATCAGCACGAGCATGCCGATAAAGGCATAGAGGAGGTAGCTGGTTTCTATACCCGAGGAGTAGAAGAATGCAATCACCAAGATCGCGATAAGGTCGTCGACAATGGCCAGTGCGGCCAAGAAAATCTTTAAGCTGGGCGGCACGCGCTTATCGAGCAAACCGATCACGGCCAATGCAAAGGCTATATCTGTCGCCATGGGGATACCCCAGCCGCCAGCCGTGTCGCTCCCCGCGTTAAAAAAGAGGTAAATCAGTGCTGGAACGGCCGCGCCTCCAAAAGCGCAGAGAATGGGCAAGGAGGCCTGCCGTGGAGATGATAACTCGCCTTCTACGATCTCGCGCTTGATCTCCAGCCCCACCATCAGAAAGAAAATGGCCATCAACCCATCGTTGATCCACATCAGCAAGCTATAGTTAAGATGTATGGTCGCGGTTTCGAAGCCGATGCTGTGGTCTAGCAAGGCTTGCAAGTTCGAGGCCAGTGGACTGTTGGCTATAATCATCGACAGGATGACGCAGATAAATAGGAGTATACCCCCCGCATTGTTCGAGCGGAAGAAGTTTTTGAAAACAGTGAGATTGATCAATTTTGCCATAATCGGTGTTATCTTTGCTTCTGCATACAAGCCAGAGCATAGTTGTTTCGATACTTTTCGCTAAAGTAGGGCTTTTGCTTGGATACCTTTCGAAAAGTTGCATAGATAATGTCATTGTTGGTTAGCTTTGTATATAGATTTTACTTATATTTTATCATCACAGGTGCATTCAGAATTAATTCAAAATTGCATCGCTAAATTTGTAGGGATGAAGCTATTGATTATCGAGGATGAACAGGAACTGGCCAACAGCATGGGCGAGTACTTACAGGATATGGGCTATCGCTGTGAGTACGCGGCGTCGCTTGTAGATGCCAACAACAAGATACAATCGTATGCGTACGATTGCATTTTGCTGGACATCATGCTGCCCGATGGTGACGGATTCCGAGTGCTGGAAGAGTTGAAAGCAGTAAACAAGCAAGATGCGGTGATCATTATCTCGGCAAAACATGCCGTGGAAGATAAGATCAAAGGCTTGCATATTGGTGCGGATGATTATATCACCAAGCCCTTTCATCTATCCGAACTTACTGCCCGAATCTATGCCATTATCCGTCGTAAGCAGTTCAATAATGTCAATGTTGTGCGACAACAGGAGCTGTGCATCGACCTGCAGGCGAAGACGGTATCGATTCACGAGGAACTCGTGGCATTGACGAAAAAAGAATTTGATCTGCTGCTGTTTTTTATTGGTAACAAGAACCGGGTGATCTCGAAAAGCACACTGGCTGAACATCTTTCCGGTGACTTTGCCGATATGCTAGAAAACCACGATTTCGTATATGCCCATATCAAAAACCTGAAGAGAAAGCTGCATGATGCCAGTTGTGGAAATTATCTCAAAACTGTTTATGGCACGGGATATAAATGGGAAAGCCATGGCTAAAAAAACGAAACCGTTACTGCAGAAGACCAGTAAGCCCGTACTGATCTATACGCTATTGGTGTTTTTGCTCAGCATTCCGGTTTATTTCTTCGTGGTGGATACGATCTGGAAAAGCGAACTGGATGAGCATAACCAGATTATGGCCGATAGAACAGCCTATCAGCTGCATGGATTGAACTTGTCGGACGAAGCCTTGGATAGCAGTATAGCCTTGTGGAATCAGCTACAGCCCGGAACCAATATCCATTATCCTCATTCTGGAGACAGTGGGCAGGACAGTCTTTTTACCGTGGAGAAACAGAAAGCTTATGCTCCAACCGTCAATATCGATCGCTTTCGTGTATTGTCTACCATTATTCAGGTTAACGATAGGCCGCTGCGCTTTACCGTCGAGACCAATATCGAAGAGTCGGAGGAAACAGTGGTCGCTATTGCCT
Source organism: Sphingobacterium bambusae (assembly GCF_033955345.1). NCBI lineage: Bacteria > Pseudomonadati > Bacteroidota > Sphingobacteriia > Sphingobacteriales > Sphingobacteriaceae > Sphingobacterium > Sphingobacterium bambusae. Next base: position 1,082,242 of record NZ_CP138332.1, on the reverse strand, counting down.
TGACAACACTCTTTTTCTTTATGTTGACCCTTGTGGGTATCTTGTTCATCAATCGACGATCATCCATCAAGATTTGGAAGCCATTTCGACATACCTTGGATCAACTGCAACATTTTCACCTGCATCGACAGTCAGCCATCGCTTTTACAGGCTCTGATATCGCGGAATTTGAAGAATTAAATGACTCCCTGCATAAGCTGATCGATCACACGATCCTCACCTATACCGCGCAGAAGGAGTTTACAGAAAATGCATCGCATGAGCTACAAACACCCTTGGCTATTTTGCAGAGCAAGTTGGATCTGTTGATGCAAAGTGAACATCTTTCAGATCGACAATACCAACTGCTGGAGGAAATGAATCGTTCCCTTGCACGCAGTGTGCGGATCAATAAAAATTTGCTGTTGTTGACGAAAATCGAAAATAGCCAGTTTGCAGATCTTGCATATTTTTCGTTTGATAGACTTTTGCAACAATGCTTGTTGCTCGTGGAGGAGTATGCCATGCAAAAGGAGCTGCAGGTGACGATGGAAGTCGACAATCATGTGGAGGTGTGCTGCAACGAATATCTGACAGAGATATTGATCAACAACTTGCTGCTAAATGCGATAAGGCATACACCGGCCGGTGGGCAGATCCGTTGTGTGTTGAAAAAAGATCACTTTGAGCTGTCTAATACGGGCGTTTCAGCATTGCCAACAGATCTTATTTTCCGTCGTTTCGGTCGGTTGTCTAAAGACAATGTTGGCAGCGGCCTGGGCTTGTCCATCGTGCGCGAGATTGCCAAAGCGCAGCAGTGGACCGTTAGCTATCGCTATGCGGAAAATAAACATGTTTTTACCCTAGGTTTCTAAAATTCCAAATTTCTTCCAAATCCGTTGGCAATTTAGCTTCATCAAATAAAATCATGAAGCTTATGCCATACTTTAAGATCATTGCTATTTCCATGTTGCTACTGTTTTCCCTTGGAAAGGTACACGCGCAGGCCAGCAAGGTAACCGTCTCTGGACAGGTGCGAGATCAAGCATCAAAAACGGTTTTACCCTACGTCAATGTTGTCCTGAAAAGTGCGAAAGCGGAGACCATTATAGCGGGAACCGTGACGGATGAAGACGGACGTTTTTCCTTCGCCGATATGCAGCCCAACAGCTACAGGCTCCAGCTCTCCTATACCGGTTACCACGGCAAAATGATCCCCATCTATGTAGGCAACCTATCTGAATTTTTGGAGATTCCGAGCATCGACCTTAGCGCTGACGCTCAGCAGCTGGAAGCAGTGGTCGTTTCGGGTGGGATACGCACGATCGATGCCGCCATGGACCGGAAGAGCTACAACTTGGCCGACAACATTAGTCAATCCGGAGGCTCTGTATTACAGGCTATGCAAAATCTGCCGGGTGTCAATGTGCAGGAAGGCAAGGTGCAGTTGCGCGGCAGTGATAAGGTAACTATCCTTGTTGATGGCAAACAAACGGCACTCACGGGCTTTGGTAGCCAAGCAGGGCTGGATAACATTCCTGCTTCGTCCATCGAGCGAGTCGAGATCATCAATAATCCTTCGGCCAAGTATGAGGCCAATGGGCAGGCCGGCATTATCAATATCATTATGAAGAAGGAACGGCAAGAAGGATGGAATGGTAAAGTGGGGCTTTCCGCTGGCTTGGGTGCTCTTTGGGAGCGCCAAGAAAACTTACCGGGCATACGTCCACAGTATAGCAGAACGCCAAAAGTCAATCCTTCGCTGTCATTAAACTACCGGAAGGATAAGCTAAATATCTTTGTCCAGGCTGATAATCTTTACACGGAAACACTAAATAAAAATGAGTTTGTGCAGCGTGATTATGACGATGGCACCGTCATCCGCTCCCAGCTGAAACGCAACCGTAACACGAATTTCTTAACCACAAAGGCTGGAGTAGACTGGTTTTTCAATGATCGCAATACGTTGACCCTGTCCGGACTGTATGGTAACGAGAAGATCATCGATCGCGGCGATCAGCCTTTCTTCAATGCGGATTTGTCTGAACGCATCCGGCTATGGCAGTTTTTGGAAGATGAACTGAAGACTACGGTGATGACTACGGCTGCTTACCAACATAAGTTTAAGCAGGCGGGGCATCTGTTAAACATGGACTTTAACTATACCTTTCATCGGGAAGACGAAAAGTATTTCTACGACAACATTCTTCCAACATTCGTAGGTACCGATGCTTTTAAATTGCTCTCCGACGAGCAGGTCTACGATTTTAATGTAGACTATAGTAAGCCGCTTCGCTATGGTCGCTTCGAAACGGGGCTGAAGATCCGTAAGCGCAACATCCCGACGGATATGAACTTTATGCCGGGCGAAAATTCGGTGCTCGATGTTGCTGCCGGTGGTTGGGCCAATTACGACGAGTGGATTCCGGCGGTTTTTGGTAACTATAACCTAGAAAATGATCGATGGGAAGCTGAGTTGGGTCTGCGATTGGAATATGTCAACATCAGCTACGATGTAAATCCTGATCATCCTACCTATACAAGCTCAGGCTATCACTATTTGCAACCTTTTCCCACGATGCGTGTGGGCTATAAGGTTAACGAAAGCAATAAGATATCCTTGTTTTACAATAGACGGGTAGATCGTCCCAATGAAGTGGATATCCGCATTTTTCCGAAGTACGACGACGCGGAAATTATTAAGGTGGGCAACCCAGGTTTGCGCCCGCAGTTTAGCAACTCCGTGGAGCTGGGATACAAATATACTTATGGCAGCGCTTACCTCTATGGCGCGCTCTACCACCGCTTCTCCGACGCAACTATTACGCGTATCTCTACCATTGTGCCGGGCAGCCCCTTGGTGTATGCGGTGTTTCAAAACGCGGGCAAAAGTTACAACAGTGGTCTAGAAGCTATCTGGAACCAACCGGTTTCTAGCGTTTACACCTTCACTATAAACGGAAATATATACCGAAACCAAATCGACGCATTCACGGTGGAAAACCGCTATCCTGTGCCCACGGTGTTTACGGCAGTAGCGCAACGCATTGTTTCGGGAAACCTCAAGTGGAACAATATCTTCCGCTTTGCGCATGACTTCAATGGACAACTTAGCGCCGTATACTTTGCACCCGATATTATCCCGCAAGGAAAGATGGCTGCTCGCTTTTCGGTAGATATGGGCTTGAAGAAAGCTGTACAACGAGGTAAAGGAGAGATTTTCTTGAATGCAACGGATCTGTTTAATACGATGGTGATTAAACGGGAGATTCAAGGTAATGGCTTTCGCTATACCAGTGATGATTATTATGAGACGCAGGTTGTGCGGTTGGGATACTCGTATAAGTTTTGATGGGAGATAAGGAGATGTCGCGGTATGCAGTTCTTGAATGTCTTGAAAGAAATCAGGTTTATTTAAGGTGTAGTGGATAAGGACTATATGTTGTTGCTTAAATCATGTCGCGAAGTCCTTAACTTCATACAAACACAATGGTCGTCTCATTTATACAATACAGTAAATCGATTTTAACATAAAAGAAATATCACTGACCGATAACGCTTGCGTAACTTTATACATATTTCACGGTTAGTTTACATGTGATAACTAGGTTTGTCAAATAAAACAAACCGTTTATGCATAAGCTAATTACCTATCTACTCGCACTCTGCTTTTACTTTTATTTCGGAGCGGCCGTTTACGCACAGCAATCTAGTCTTTCTGGAAGACTATGGGACGAAAAGGAGCAGGCCGTTGTTGGCGCTACCGTTACCCTGCGGAAGGCTGGTCAGCATACCAGTTCGGATGCCGATGGACGTTTTCAATTTGTAAATCTGCCGTCGGGAAGCTACGATATCCTGATCAAGTATCAGGGTCTGTCCGACTATGAAAGGGAGATCGTCGTGCAAGCAGGAGCAAATGACCTGGGGAATATTGTGCTTTCGGACAAGCGTATTGCGCTGGGGGAGGTGTTGGTCAGCACGCAACGGCGCACGCAAACCAGTGTCGAGGTTCCGGTGAGTGTGAGTGTGGTGTCGGGTGATATCCTGAACAAGATGAATATCCGGCAGATGGATGAAATGGCCGAGTTTATTCCCGGCATGCAGATACAGTTGCAAAGTCCAAACAACCCGGGTTATGTTATTCGCGGTATTACATCGGATAATGGCGATGCGCGGTCGCAACCGAGAGTTTCCGTTTTTCAGGACGGTATTTCGATCTCGCGCTCGCGGGCTTCCGTTGTGGAACTATTTGACTTGGAGCGCGTGGAAGTAGCCAAAGGGCCGCAGGGTACACTCTTTGGCCGTGGCGCGCAGATTGGTGCGGTACATATTATCCAAAACAAGGCGCAGGATCGATTTGCTGCTGAAGTAACTGGTGGATATGGAGCTTACAACCATCGGTTTGTGCAAGGTTTTGTCAACACACCAGTCATCAAAGAAAAACTGGCCAACCGCTTTGCTATAAACTATGAGGGTCGCGACGGTTTTATCGCCAATCGGGCGGGCGGCCGTTTGAATGGTAAAGAGGTAATTGCACTGCGTAACTCCACCCGTTTATGGGGAGATAACGGTACTACGGCCGATTTGATTCTGAACTACCAATATGATAACTATCCCGGCACAAGTTTCAAGAGCAAACGATTTGCTCCTGCTGCTGGCGATACAGATCCGAATACGCCGGCGCACTTGGGAGCTGACGAAAACGAAAAATTATACATAAAAAGGCATGTCGGGGGAGCAACCCTCTTGGTGGATCATCCTTTGAGCAATCGATGGAAGTTAAGTTCGCTATCCGGCTTCCGGGCATTTAAATCCGACGAGTCCTTTGACGCCGATGGTACGCCGGCACAGTTGCTGTGGATTTCGGAGATAGCCAAAGGCAATCAATTCAGTCAGGAGTTCCGTTTAAACTACGAAGGCGATAGCAAATTATCCGGATTTTTTGGGACCAGTTATTTTTATGAAAACTCTTCTCAAGATGTGCCTATGCGCATCAATGAGCGCGTGCTCTATCCGGCCTACATCGCACCGCTACTGGGCGGGCAGCTGGGGGCGCAAATCGGCGCTTTGGGTCAATCGTTGAATCTTCCTGCGGAGCAGATCGCCTTATTGAATCAGCAAGTTCAGCAAATATTCACTACGCCTCCGGTGATGGAGAATGGCGTGGTGCAGCCGGTAAACAATTTGCCCAATCTGCAACCTCTAGCCTTGGGGCTTATTAACCAGTTGATGGGTGGACAACTGCCTCCGGGAATGACCTGGGATCAGCTATTGGCATCGGGCATGTTGCCTGCCGGTGTTTTGCCGCAGGAGCTGATAGGCTTGGTTTCTTTATTGAATGGAGCGCCTATTGAGGGCATACACCGTGAGTCGTCGATCAACTATGGTCGTAACCAAGCGATAGAGTTGTTTGGGGATGGCTCTTATGATCTGACGGATAAGCTGAAAATGACCTTGGGGTTGCGTGGTACCTATGAAGCCCAACGTGGCGGCTATCGTGCCCTAGCGGCAAACCCACCTAGCGTGTTCGGCATGATTGCGAACAATGGATCGCCAAATTTGCTCAATCCTGTCGCTAATGAAACCATCTATGCGCAAAAGGATTATTTTTCATACGTTGGCCGTTTCGCCCTGAACTATATGTTTGAGAAAAACAATGTTTATGCAACGGTATCCCGGGGAAGAAGACCCGGCGTGGTGAATATCCTGCCTAGCGAAACAAGATACCTGAAGCCGGAAGTTGTTTGGAGTTATGAGATGGGACTTAAGGGAATCGTGGATAATGGTAAGCTGGGTTACGAGCTGAATACCTACTATTATGATTGGTCTAATTTCCAGACACTGTCTTTCCAGCAGGTGGAAGGTGCTATTGCACCGCAACTCTTGGCAGATGATGGCGGTAAGGCGAGTTCCTTTGGTGTGGAAGCAGGTTTGCGTTATTATTTCCTACCCGCTGTACAGCTCTTTGGTAACTATTCCTTTATCGATGGTAAGTTTAGTGATATGGATGAAAATGGAAATCCGCAGGAATATGCGGGTAACCAATTTCGATTGACGCCTAAGCATAGTTTTGCCATAGGGCTTGATGCCAACTTCGCGTTAAAGGGCAGTTCGTCTATCTATGCACGACCGTCTTATTCGTATCGGTCTGGCGTATTTTTCGAAGATGATAATCGCCCCGACCTCTATCAGGACGGCTATGGTCTGGCTAACTTTACCGCGGGTTTCCGTTTTCAGAAACGCGGCATTGGCTATGAAATTGGTGCCTATGGCAAGAATGTTCTGGATACCAAGTATATTATCGATGCTGGTAACAGTGGTGATACCATAGGTTTTCCGACTTTTGTGGGTGGAACACGTAGCGTAGTAGGGGCGCAGATACGCGTTAGTTTCTAAGGGCAATCTGTAAGGTACATCTATTAAAGGATAAGCTGATGAAAAAGACTATTCGTTACACCATTTTTGCATGCTTTGCGCTGTTTCTACTGGTGATGGCTTTCTACCTGTGGGCCTTTCAGGCTAACCTACCGAGCGAACAGCATGTGCTGCTGCGTGGCAATCGTGTATCGGTTGTTCAGGTCGATACCGCTGCTTTGAATGATAGCGTGTTCCGGATTATGACCTACAATTTGGGTTATTTGAGTGGACTGACAAATAATCAGCCTGTGCAGCCTGCAAAGACATTGTTTGATACTCACCTAAAAAAGGCATCCGACTTGCTACAGCAAAAGAATTTGGATATCATCGCCTTTCAAGAGATTGATTACGGGAGTGATCGCAGCTATAACATGGATCAAGAAGAGCTGCTTGCAAAGGCTGGGACTTTTCCTTATGTCGCACGTGCCGTTAATTGGGATAAGCGTTATGTACCGTTTCCGTATTGGCCGCCGACGGTTCATTTTGGTCGGATTGTTTCTGGACAGTCGTTGCTGTCGAAGTATCCCATTATGGATCAAAAGGTCGATACGCTATCCAAAGTACAGTCTGCGCCCTTCTTCTACAATCATTTTTACCTAGAGCGCTTAGCGCAGGTTTGTCGAGTCGCGTTTCAAGGGCAGGAGCTTATAGTAATCAATGTACATCTGGAAGCCTTTGATCGCGACACCCGAGCCATTCATAGCGCGCAGGTGCTTGCTATTTATCGTCACTATGCCGCGAAGTATCCTACCGTTTTGCTCGGCGATTTCAATAGCAGTCCTGACGAAGTGGATGCAACGATTGCCCCTTTCTTAGAAGCTGCCGATATGCAGGCTGTTGCTTTGGGTGGCGACAGGCTGATGTACAGCTACGACAGTGCAGATCCGTCGGCTCGGCTCGACTATATTTTTTACAACGACAAACTTCGCTTGCTGGCAGGAGAAGTGATAACCGATGCGGGGACGATTTCAGATCACTTACCCGTCATGGCCTCTTTTCGATTGGCCGATTAGGCATAGCTCTAAATATGTCTGTTACGGGACATACACCCCGTAACAGAATATATTTTCGCTTATTAAACGATTCCGCCCATAAGCGGATCGGTGTTGGATAGGCGGCCGGTTTCCACGTGTCCAGCGAAGCGCTCAGACCAAGATGCATAACCTTTTACCGTAACCAATAGGTCATACCAATGATGGTTTTTCGACAGATCGACCACAAGTTGCTTAGTTTCGCCCGCTTTCAGCTGGCAGGACAATGCTTTTTGGCCATAGCTCAGATCGCTGATGAGCAGCTCGCGGCTTTCCTTGCCGGCATTGTGCAGCTCCAACAGAATGTTGCCGCTGAGTTTGGCGGCGGCTCCCTCTTGTTGATACAGGCTTTTCACGCGTATACCGGGTTGCTCTTTGCTGCCGCGGAACTCGCGGAAGAAGCCATTTGGCGCGTATACGCTGAAATGGTAGCTATCCTGCTGGAAAGAAGCCAAGGGATAGCTATCCTGCAGCTGGTCGCCAGCGGACACGGCATATTCCCAGGTGCGTAAGCTTTCGCCTTGGTAAGGGGCTAGCGCATAGACCAAAAAGGGCGAGCCACTGGCTTTTCTTCCATGCACGCTGTTGCCAGCTTGGAACGATAGGTTGTAGCTTGCTGTTTTTGGATCGAAGGCACCATGCACATAAAGCTCGTAGGGGATGGCGCAGGCTGGTTTTATGCCGGGCTCTTGCTTCGGAAATAACGGGGAGGCCAATGGATTGTCATTGATCTGTTGTATCTCACTTGCAGAAAGAGCCTTGTAGTTTTGTGGCAGATCCTTGAATTGTGACTTATGGATATCTTCCATAAAAGCGCTTTTGTCCATAAACTGCGGACCGTTTATTTTTTCACCGTTGTATGGGCGGAATACGGATGTTAAATCGCCACATACACTTCTGCGCCATGCCGTGATATTCTCTTCGCGCACGTTTTTCTTGAACTTGGTAGCAAGGAAGTTTTCCAGAAACTGCAGGGAAGAGGTATGGTCGAAAAGTTCGGAGTTGACAAAGCCACCACGCGTCCAAGGGGAGGCGATAACGAGCGGCACGCGATACCCCAAACCAATGGAGCTCTCGCGGATGCGGTCGTCCATAGCCGAAGGATTTGTTTGTTGGTCTTTCAAGGCCCAGTCCATTTTTGGATCTATATTGGCCGATACTTTACCTGTGTTTTCCTTGTAGGGATTGGGCACTGCGTAGGGTACAACATGGTCGAAGAAGCCATCGTTTTCGTCATAGGTTAATATGAAGATGGTTTTTTTCCATATCTCGGGATTCTCCAACAGGATCTCCATCACTTCATTGACATACCAAGATCCAAACCAAGGACGACCGGGATGGTCGGAGAAGTTGGCGGGCGTCATGAGCCAAGAAACGGTGGGCAGTTTGTCGTTCTTTACATCTTGCCTAAACTGGTGGAGCACGTCGCCTTTGGGCACTTCTAGGCTACGCGCTGTTCCCTCATCGTCATAAGCCAGGTTCGTCAAGCTGTGAAAGTCGGGATCACCACTATTTACGGTGAACGCCTTGCTGTTGATGGATTTTTCCAGAGTTGACAGCTTATCAAAGTTTTCCTGCGTATAGCGCTGCTCGCCGGTTTCGATCATGGACAGCACCTTTTGCGCCGCTTGTAGCCGCCGTTTATCGGCTTCATCGCTAGGGTTAGATCCTATGCGGGCAATTTCCTGTTGCGCTATTGCCTTTCGTGTCGCTAGGTTAGCAATGCCGCTGGGGTGCAGGCGTACATTGTAAGCTTCAAAATACTCCATGACGTTGGTGCCGAAGTTGCTCAGCCAATTGCTTTCTTCGCCATTTAGCCCAAAGCCCATCGTGAGCTCATTTTGGTAGATGCGCCAAGATACGCCTTGCTCTTCCAGTCGCTCGGGATAGGTTTTCCAGTTCAGTGTAGGCTTGTTGTAGTCACTGATGTTCCACACATGTGCTTTGGCATCCACTTGGTTCTTCTCTCGTACGGTGCCCGTCATCCAGTACCAGCGGTTGGGGTGCGTACCGGTGATGCTGGAACAGAAATGTTGGTCACATACGGTAAAAGCATCGGCTAGGGAGTAGTAGAATGGAAAGTCGGAACGGTCGCAGTAGCCTAGTGTAAGGGGAATATCGGCATAAGCCTTGTTGTAAGGCTTTTTAACGTTCAGCCAGCGGTCGTATTTTCCTTGGTTGCGGGCGTCGGTTTGGTCGGCCCATCCATGTGGCGTAGATCCCATCCAAGGCACTTTTGTTTCCTTGGTGTTGAGGCGGAAGGGGATGTAGGTTTTCCCCTCGGCGTTGGACTGCAACCACACGTTGTTGTCATTGGGCTGCTTAATGATACGTGGATCGTTAAACCCCCGTACGCCCTTTAAGGTGCCGTAAAGGTGGTCGAATGAACGATTTTCCTGCATCAGGAAAACCACATGCTCGGCGTCATAAAATGTACTGCCCTTTGCGGGGTCAATAGCGAGTGCCTTCTGAATAGTAGCCGGCAACATATTGACCAAAGCAGCACTTCCTGATAGAAGTGCCGCTTTTTTTATGAAATCTCTTCTGGAGTTATTCATACTTGTGCTTTATATATTAAAAACTGTAACGCAATCCGAGTTGGATTTGGTATGGGTTACCTGCTAAATTGGAAACCCCAGCGTTTGGATTGATCTGGTAGTTGTACTGTTGAGCTGCAGCATCAAAGCTACGGATCGTCATCAGGTTTTGCTTAGTCAAGGAATGGTCTACGCCCCACTCTTTGTTCAAGAGGTTGGCAAAGTTGAAGACATCCGCCGATATTTCGATGCTGTGCGTGCGATGTATCTTGAATTTCTTGCTCGCGCGGATATCCCATACGCCGTAAAAACCGTTCTCCACACCGTTACGCTCTGCCATCTGTCCTAAACGTCCGCTCAGGTAGTCTTTAAAGCGTTGGTCGGCTTCGGGGTTGTTCAAGATGTTCTGTATACCCTCGCGAATCGCTTGGCTATTGTTGCTATTGTTGGGGTCGAAGACGAAGGCAAGGTCGTTGCTGTTCACAAAATCGCCATTCACATTTCCGTTTACGGCTAGGGAGTAGCGCGTGCCGCCGATACCCGAGTAGCGTACACCGAAACTAACACCATAGAAGCTTGGCAAGGTACCATAGACCACGATTTTGTTGCGGAAATGGTTGTTGGAATAGGCCATGGTGCTCAGATCGCGCGGGTCGTCGGCCACCATGAGGTCCAGCGTAGCGGTGTTGGCCACGTTACCATTATAAGAAGTGTTGTCTTTGGTGTCGTTCCAAGTGTAGCTCGCAGTAATCTCGCCATCTTTGTAGTAGCGTGCTGTTGCATCCAGCACGATGGCGTATTGATTTATTTTGCCTTCACTCACCAATTCCAATACGCGGCTCACTGCTGTGCTTTCGCGTCCTGTAGTCCAATCGGCAGCGCCATTGGTTGGGTTGATGCCGGTTACGGGTACAAATACGCCGCGGTTTCCTTCATTGGCTAAGCGGAAGAACGGATCGTTCTTCATATTGCGGTCTACATACATGTAGTTGTTACGTGCAAAGGACATCAGGAAGGTAGCGCCCACACGGAAGCGATCGCTGATGAAACGGTTGTAGGAAAGGTTGGCTTTATATAGGGTAGGTACCTTGATATCTTTGCTATTCATGTTGATGGTACTCACTTTTTGTACGCCGGGAAGGTTAAACAGTTCCTGTCCGGGAGCGCTTAGCGGATCGGCGCGGTAGCCAGGGAAATTTGGTGTAGGCACTTGTGCGCCCGAGATATCCACCGAAGCTACTTTGGTACCATCGTTCAACATATTGTTGACCATGGAGTAGTTATTGAGGTTGGACCCGAAGATTCCGGCACCGACGCGTAGTATATCACGTTGTTGTTCGCCGATGTCCCAGGTCAATTGAAAGCGGGGCTGAAGCTGGAAGGTGGTTACACCATTGTCGGTGCTCAGCTTCAGAGCATCATATACCGCTTGGTTGAAGGTAGGCTTGTCAAAATAGTGGGTATAGTCTGCACGCACACCTACGGTAAGATCCAATCCGCTACCTAGGTTGGATTGTGCCTGCGCATAAACACCACTGTTGAGCACACTTTGGTTTACGGTAGGATCATCCACCAAGGAAACTTCCCGTGCATAGCGGAATGGTGTAAGGTTGTTGAAGTTGTCCATACCGCTGAAGTAGTAGCGGCCGTTCATTTCGCTGGTGGCCAAAGAACTCAGCTTGGTATACATCAGGTCGACACCAAAGGTATAGTTGATCTTGTTTTTGGTATAGTAGAGGTTGTCGACCAATTGGAACACATGGTTTTTGAATACTTCGGGTAGGTAGCGCTGTCCGCCAAGCTGCACCGTGGTGTTCACGGTTTTTCCATCAATGGTAGATTCCAGCTGCTGCACAATGGCACGCGGAATATTCGATGAAGGGAGCTGCGCATTGGGGCGACCATCATCCAAGGTATAGAGGTACTGCGCTTTCAGCTCATTGGTCACTTTCGGTGCAATGGAGGTACGCAAGGAAGCCATGAGGCTGTTGTCTGTAGACAGGTGGGAGCCATACACTTCATAGATATTGATGGCACTGTTGTCGGACACCCCATAGTTGTTCATATCGCGCACATAGTTGTTGCGCACGGTCAATAGATTTTTATCGCTGAGCTGCCAATCTACGCGGGCAAATAGGGTGGTAGTAGGACGTTTTCTATCGAAAGCACCGATCTGCTGTGATTCGGCCACGCCATATTTGTTGCGTGCGATGGATAGGAACTGATCCAACGTGGACTGGGTGATGTTTAGACGTGTCTCATCTGCCGGCGTACGTATATCGGCAATGTAGAACGGACGTGAGTCTTGCTGCTGATCGAGCGCTACAAAAAAGTGTGCTTTGTCTTTGACGATAGGACCACCCAAGGAAAAGCCAAACTGGTAAGTGGAATATTCCTGGTCGATGCGGTTACCTCGGATGTCGTATGGGCTAGCCAAACCAGCGGTTCTGCCATAGGCAAATACACTTCCGGTAAAGGTGTTTGTTCCAGATTTAGTAACCGTGCTGATGGTACCGCCGCCTGCGCGGCCATAGGTGACATCGTATTGATTGGTTGCGATTTCGAACTCCCGAATAGCTTCCATGGAAACGGAATATGGTCCACGGTTGGTGGTACCGCCAGATAGCGGGCCACGGGAGGTCATTCCATCGATGGAATAGTTGGTGGAGGTTGCTATCTGCCCAGAAAGCTGGTTGCCATTACTTAATGGTGATAGGTTGATGAGGGAGGTGAAGTTCCTTCCGTTAACGGGTAGGCGCTCCAAGTCGCGCGAGGTTACGGCTGTGGAAGCACCGAGGTTGCGGATGGTGTTTTTCAGGTTGCTGCTGGCGGATACTTCCACGGCATCGAGCATGTTGTTGGTTTCCTTCATGCTGAAATTTAGCCGCAATAGATCGCCTTGATTTAGGCCATATCCTTTCTCTACCGCTTGGGCGTAAAGAAGGTGTTGCACCGTGATGGTGTAGGGCTTGCCTAGCGGCAATTGTTGGAAAAGGTACTCGCCATTCGTGTTGGTAGACGTGCTGGTGGTAAAGCCTGTCGACTCGTTGCGCACGGTAATGCTGGCACCGCCTACAGGTTGATTGTTGGCATCGGTAATGACGCCCACGATGCTGGCGTTAGTGGCCTGCGCGAGGACACGGCTTGAAAACAGGCCTAGGGTTAGTCCTGTCAGCAAGAGAAGGGTTAAAAATTTACGCATGTTGTACGGTTGTTATGTATTTTAGTTGTTTTGGGTTTCTTTACGTTTTATCTTGATTTGATCGGCTTCTATGCTGAAGTCAAGGTTGCTGCCGCTGAAAAGAATGTTCAAGGTCTTTCTGAGCGAGTCGATACTGCTGCCGTCGCCTAGGGACAAGCTGCCGCTGTACACCTCGCGGCTCAGCTGTTGCTGGTCGTATACGAATGTTTTTCCGTAGAGCTCTTGCAATTGGGAAATCACGGTCAAAACAGGGGTATCACTAAAGTGTAGCACGATGCGCTGGCTGCCTATCTTTGGAGCAGCGAGCTCGGGATGTAGGGCATGATCTTCGGCTTTGTGCATTTTGCTGCTGGCCATGTCGAAATGTTTTATCTTTTGGTTTTGCAAGTCGATCAGCAGTTCTTCGCCTGGGAGCAGGATATGCGCTTCCGTTTTTTCTGCTGTCGTCGTTATTTTTTGAACGGCTACCTTACCTTCCAATAGCGCTACAAGCATGCGGTCTTTTGGACTGGCATTCACGAGGAAAATCGTTCCCAATGCGGTCACTGTATATCCACGGGCACTAACTTGAAAAGGTAGATCGGGGTTTTTCGTCACATCGAAGCGGGCTTGGCCAGTAAGGCTGATGTCGCGGTTACGGTTGTTGTAGTCTGCGTTATAGGTTATGGTAGCGCCGGGGGCAAGGTGCACGGTAGAACGATCCGGCATGCTGAACGATAGGACGGCTTGACTATCGTTTTTCTTGGTAATGTCTTTGTTTAAGGCGATGCCTGTTACCTCCGAATGGATGCGCTGTTGGATTTGCCGGATCGCGATCATACTGCCTAGCGCCAGCATCAGGATGGCTGCCGCCGCTACGCGGACAAAGGCATATCGTCGCTTGCTTTGCAAATGATAGGGGGAAGTTGGTTGGTCGCTTACGAACTGCTGTTGCTGAATATGTCCTTGCAAGTTGCGGAAGACGCGCTGGCGGCGTTCCTCGGGCATCTGTTCTAGGTTACCCCCTGTTAGGCTATCCTCAAATTCGTCGCGGTGCTGCGCTTGGATTTCGTCGGCATCTTGCCCAAGGCTCTCCAGCAGTTTTTTGTTTTCTTGTGCACGGTTTTTTCCGCTCCAAAATTTGTCTATCAGTTTGCTTATCTGTTGCATCTCGTCCTAAAGACTGACGAATGGCAAAAAGGGGATGCTTTTTTGGATTAACAAATCGTGAAGCTATTGTTTCGAATTTGTAATGGAAAAACAGTTCAGGCAGAGAAGGCAGCCACGGCAACAATTGCTCCGCTGGCGGCATAGGGATAGTTTTCGACGATGTATGCTTTGATGGCTTTGTTGGACTGCTTAAGGTAGTCGCTTACGGATTGGTAAGAGATGCCCATCATCGCGGCCACATCATCCTTGGAGTATCCCTCTAGACGGCATAGCCTAAACACTTCTCTTTTTCTTTTTGGCAGGGCATCTACGGCTTCTGTCACCATCTTGAGTTGCTCTAGGTAGAGGGCTTCGCGATCGTGCACATCAAGGCTAAGGTCTGCTATTTCTTCGATAATGCTATGCTGCTCAATCGTGAGGCGCAGCTGTTTCTTCAGGTGATCCATCGCTTTGTTATGACTCACGATAAAGAGCCAGCCCGAGATGGAGCGATCGCTGAGTTTATCCTTGTTTTCCCACAGCGACACAAATACATCCTGCAGAATATCCTCCGCATCGTTTTCATTCTTGACAAGCTTCATGATGTTTCGATAAACGGAATGACAATAGGTCGCGTAGAGCGCATTGTATGTTTCTATACTCAGGGCCGTGCCGCGATCAACCAATAAATCTGTTGTTTCAAGATGCATCCTCTAGATCTGTTAATAATTACCAAAAGTAGAGATAGCATAAAAAGCTATTTTTATGATAGTGTTAAGAAAATATAAAGAGTTGCGTTGGGGACGTCTATTGAGCGTATTGACTGTTGGACTGGAAATGTTTCAGATGGTTATTGCTCGAACTTGATGGTGATATCGTTCGAAACTTATGAGAAACTTTTTAAACACTAGAGAAGTCATAATCTAGATTTACGCTTGGTGTTCGGGCAGTTAATAGTTTGCTATTCGATGTACAAAACCATCAAATTTAATTAATCACCGAAATACCCCCTCTACCGAGCAAATATACTGGTAAAGGGGAGGGGTATTCCGTTTTAGATCAAATAATGCTAATTCGCGCTCATGATCTGAAAAGAACTTATTGAATGGTGTTAATTATTGTCATCTGCGTGGAGGCCTAGTACCTCCGGGATTACCAGGAGGCAGTTGCGTCTCATCTGGCTCAAATTTAATCTTTTGTATGAAATCATTAAGGAATGCTTCTTTTAGTTGATCATTTGTAAGATTTATTTTAACTGATCCGCGTATCATCTCTGGTTTTGTCATTGACACAACCAAGAAGTAAACATCTAATGTATTTTTATTGTACATATAGCTTCCATGGACCATGTTGTTTTTGACAAACTTAATTACTCGGCTGTCCCAATCTTCTTCAAGTGTCAAAGCATCGAAGTTGGATTTGGAAAACTCTTCAATAGTGGCTCTAGGTCTAGCTCTAGAAAAGGAAAGCCAAGATACATTTAACAAACCAATTTCATTTGGCTCAGATAAAGGATATCTCGTTCTGAAATAAGCGGATTTATCGGAGAACCTGTCAATCATGTTTAGATAATCCATGCCAATGTACTTCCTAAAGATTGTGTTGTTTAAATCGTTGACTGCACTAACTGTCCTAAGATAATCTCGCGAATGCAGATAAGGGCTGTTAATTTTCTGTAAAACGTTTTGTTGTGCCATAATATCGGCCACAAAAAACAATATAAAAAACGGCAAAAAAATCTTTTTCATCTTTGTTGAATTAAGGGTTGCAAGGGTTTTTAGTATTAATGCTGCCATCGGCCGATCGCTGTACTGACTGATTTTTTTCGATTTCGTTAATTTTCTGCTTGCTAAGATTGAACATGTTTCCAAACAGTTTTAATAGAGCTGATTCTCCTGCTGTCTGCATTTGGGTTCGACTTGGGTTTTGAATATTATTGTCTTCTAAATATTTTTCGATTGACTCTCTGTATCTCAAATTTTCTTTCACTTGCCTACTCCCTTCAAATTCTCTTGTCATATAAGCGAATGTTTGAGCTTCCTTGACAGTGATAGTATAAATATAATCACCGCTTACCACTATTGATACAAAATTATTCAAATATAACGAAAGTTGATCTGCTGGAATATTTTGCTGGCCGGCCATCGTAACAAGATCGACAGCCGCGTTAAAGATATCAGATGGACTTGGAGATCCCCCGTTAGGATGGTTATGAATAAAACCAATTGTATATCCCTGACGTTGATCCCAGCTTGGAGTTAGATTTACAACTGAAGACCTACTATCTGTGTAGGGGGCGCCGACTGTTAAAGAATTAGGATCATTGGGATCCGCTAGTTTCAATTCTACGCCCCATTCTTTTGTTTTGCTCTTTATTGCATTGATAGCATTTCTTATTTTAATATCTTTCGCTATCTCATTTGCTTTTTTTACCCCTTGGCAGTCGCTAAGTTTAAGGTCTCTCAGAATTTTTTCCTTTTCAGTCTTA
Source organism: Sphingobacterium bambusae (assembly GCF_033955345.1). NCBI lineage: Bacteria > Pseudomonadati > Bacteroidota > Sphingobacteriia > Sphingobacteriales > Sphingobacteriaceae > Sphingobacterium > Sphingobacterium bambusae. Next base: position 1,065,460 of record NZ_CP138332.1, on the reverse strand, counting down.
TTGTCCTCATTAGTTGGAGGTCCACCGCCTCCAGGGACGCCTGGATCTATGGGGTCGGGAATCCATACATTTTGACAAACTTCGCGCCTTATATCCGTAGAACGCTGCCATGGTGCCGAGTAGTCGCATGGGGTCGTTGACGGCGGCTGTATACAAGTGCCAGAGGGACTGGTCGCTAAATAGAGCCCGCCTTGGCAATCGGCATACCATGTACAGGTAATCTCCGTCTCACATCTTAATTCGTATCTTGATTGCAAATTTCTCCCAGTTGCTTGCCGAGCTTGCACAGATGGCCTAATGTATTCTCCTGCACCACCCTCATATCGGTATTTTATTATCTTATTCGTAAAAACTTCCGTCAGCTCCATCTCACCATTAACAAAAACGCTGTCCATATTGACAACCTGTCCCTCACTGTACGCGGAAGAAAAGAATCTTCCAAAATAGAATTGTTTTCCATTAACTATGAATAAAAAAGGGAAGTCAGATATGACATTAGCTACTTTGGCGATGCCCCCAGTCGTAACTACAGGTTTCAGTGGCACGATTCTATGATGACTGGAATCGTTCTTTTGGTATTCTCTGGATTTTTCCCACTCGGGCAAATAGTTTACGATCAAGTTCGAGTTCAATGTGTCGATTAATTTGTCTCCTACGTTAAGTTTTTCATAAAGAGCTTGATAGCCATTTTCTAACGCATCGGCTGAGCGCGGAAAGCTGGCTACATCTATCCCCTTATCACATCCTTGTAGTAAGATGAATAAAACGAGGAGGGGCATGACCCAAAACCAAAACCTTCGTAAAAAAATAGCTCCATTTTTTTCTTTCATTGTGTCAAAATTAAGCTTACTAATAATCTGTTTTGTGATTACAATAATACGTGTTTGTATATTACTGTAATGTGATATATGTATTAATAAATCACTTGTAAATTAATTATATATATTAACTGCCTCTCTACATTCAAAATCGATATATGTTGATATCCTAAGGAATAGAGCCAAAAGCGAGTTAGATCTCTGTAATTTTCGGTATGGTTAGCTGAGGTGAAACTTGCTTTATTACATTGTGCAAGTCAACAACGCATCCTACTAAGGCATTAGGTGGCGACGCTCTTAGCGTATCCAATAGCTTGGTATAGTCTGCATCGTCTTGATATCAGTGTGACCGAGCATTTTGGAAACGATCTATATGGGTATATTATTCCTAGTGTACCGTAGTCGAAAAGGTATACCTTGACATCGGGAAGGTGATTTCCTGATCTATCATGAACTTATCTGCGAACTCTTTCAGATAACTGTTTATCTTTCTTCGTTTGTAGGTCAAATGTTGCTTCGAAACGGGCAACGATATCTTGCGGAAGAATATGGGCTTTTGCCCTTTGAATTATCGGTATTGCAGCCTACACGAACTATCTGTGAAAAAATAATGAGCTTAGTTCGTTTCTCGTATACGGAAAGACCCTTGGATGATCTAAAGAAAAAGATAAGACATCTCTACGATTTACATCAACTTATGAAACAAGCTGCTTTCTGTACTTTCCTGCAGTCTGTTGAGTTCGAAAGGATGTTGTTACAGGTTGCCTATGATGATAAGTTGAGCTTCAGAAACAATAATATGTGGTTAGTCCATCATCCGGTTGATGCCTTGATTTTTAGACATTTGGAGGTTGTTTGGAGAGAACTTCGATTTGTGTATATCAATGACTTTGGGCCGTTGGTATTTGGCGACTTACCAAAGGAAGAAGATGTGCTGTCTACTTTAAGAATAATACGAGAACGATTATTGTTGCTCGATTGGGCAATCAAGATAAATTAATTGTCTATCAATTTTTAAAATACGCGTTGCATATCGCTATAGTTCTTCGATAATAGATTCACCAGCAGATTGATCGCCTGATGTCCATTGCCAGGTTTCGTGCAAGCGTATTTTTCCATTTGCCAAGATCTCCGGTGTGGATCTGCAGATACCGGTCATCAATTGTCCTTCGGTATTGACTTGGTGGTAGCGCATATCAATTTCGCCGGCCTGATTGACAATGCCGATTAGATGTCCGCTGACGATCTTTCCGCCTTGGTAGTGCGCCGTTAAGATCTGCCCTACCTGTTGGTAGTGAAATATCGTTTCTGCTGAGGTTTCCCCATTATCACTGTTTGCTACGGCGCAGAAGCACTTGTCGTTATAATTTATCATTGTTACGGTATCCAAATTTACTACTTCGAGTTTACATCCTAATAATAAATCCCTCTACCGAGCAGTAGAGGGATTAATTCTCCCCGAAAGGATTTTCATAAGCATGAAAAATTACTTCTACGTTTTTGTTGTTGTGATTTTTTGATTTCGGTCAATAGTTTTCATAAGCAGAAGTAAAATAACGGCATTGTTTGATCGAATATAATAAAAATAATGAATGCTACAAATTTTTTATAAAAAGATGGAATAAACCAATACGCTTTTAAAACTAACTTCATAAATTCTTGTTCTATTGAAAACGAAGGAAGATGGAAGAGCTAGCGCTAACAAAAGATATAGTAAAGGATTTAATCACCCGTGGATACCACCTGCTTGTCAATGGGGTTCGTCAAAAGATAGACGGTGATTTTTGGGAATTTATCGTGCGTGTAGACGAGGATGCTTGCGTGTTGGTCTTGGAAGACTTGCTACTCTGGAAAGACAGGGAGCTGCAGCTTGTCGGCCTGGTTGCCTAGCGGTGTATACCGAGACGGAATTTTTCCCGATCTAACTGCTTGTAGCAGGATGGCAGCCTGTCGCAAACCCATATGCCTTCGTGCAACCGCGCCCCGCGGAACGCTTATTTTTGGTATATGATGCTCTTCTCTTGATATCAGTCTGCTTTTCTTGGTAAACACAACGATATTTTTTTAAATTTGGCTACTATGACAAATAATCTGAAAAGGCTACTACGCGCTGTTGTGGCGATGCCGCTTTTGGGTGTAAGCATGACTTTCGCTCAATCTTCTTCAACTCCTCCTTTAACGAATGCTTCTTCCTTCTCCAAAACATCGACCTTGCCGTCCATTTTTCCGACCCCTGTGTCGATGGAACTGGGTAAAGGCAACTTTAGCTTAGGGAAATCGGTGGTATTGGTTTCTTCGTCAACGGTTGATGCGGGCAGCAGCGCATTGATTGCGCGCGTGCTTCAAGATGCCGGCGTAAAAACGGTGAAGACCGCCAAAAAGATTCCTAAAAATATAGATGGCACCTACATCTTGCTAGGCACGCATGCTGATGCGCAGGTGCTGGATGCCGTAAAACAACTAACAAGCTCGGTAGATACGGCCGCAAGTGGTTATACCTTGGCCAGCAAGCCTGTCGGCGACGGCGCAGTGATCGCGCTGCTGGGCAAAGACGCAGACGGCCTTTATTATGCCGCCCAAACATTCCGGCAACTGGCTGCGCGGACAGCTTTCCCAGCATTGGTCATCAACGACCATCCAGCATTGCCCATCCGTGGTACCATCGAAGGTTTCTATGGTAAGCCTTGGTCCATGCTGGAGCGTGAAAAGCATATCAACTTTTTGGCTACCCTAAAGGCCAATACTTTTATCTATAGCCCGAAAGACGATCCCTATGCACGTGATCGCTGGCGCGAGCCTTACCCTGCTGCCACCTTGAAAGAGTTGGGGCAGCTTGCTGCGGTGGCCAAGAACAACCACATCAACTTCGTGTACGCTATTTCTCCTGGACCAACGGTGTGCTTTTCCGATCCGAAGGATCTACAGGCGCTGCTCGCCAAATTTAAGGTACTGCGCGAACTAGGTATCCGTAGTTTTTATGTTGCACTAGACGATATCGAGTATAAACAGTGGAACTGCGAGCAAGATTCGATTACTTTTGGTCCTTCAGGGGCCGAGGCTGCCGCTCGGGCGCAGGCACATTTGCTGAATGCCGTGCAAGCCGATATCAAAAAGGTTGATCCAACAGCACCTCCATTGATTATGGTGCCTACGGAATACTATGACGCCAAGGAAACACCTTACAAAGAAGCCTTGCGCAAGCACCTTAACCCTTCAATTGTAGTGCAGTGGACAGGAACAGATGTTGTACCGCCGGCCATTTCTATTTCCGACGCAAAGGCGGCTACCAAGGCCTTTGGTCGCAAGACTTTCTTGTGGGACAACTATCCAGTGAATGATTATGGCGAGTCGAGTGGCAGGTTGTTGATGGCGCCTTACATGCGCCGTGAATCAGGTCTTTCGCAAGAGCTTTCCGGTATTGTGTCTAACCCGATGAACCAAGAGGTGGCGAGTCGTGCTGCCGTGACGGGTGTGGTGGCTTTTGCTTGGAATGATAAGGGCTATGATGCCGACCGCACGTGGAAATTTGCGGCACGTGAGCTGGCTGCTTGGAATCCAGAGGTAAGCGAGGCTTTGCTGACTTTCTTTGATACGCAGCGTTTGGCACCAACCTTTGGTACGCATCCTTGGCAGGCACAGGCGCCTCATTTAAAAGCTATCTTGGATGAAGTAGAGGATGTTATCGCCTATGGCGATGTCAACAGCCGCAAAGCGGCAATTGCAGCGCTGGCACAGCATGCTGCTCGTTTTGCAGATGCGCCGAATGTGATCCGCAATGGGCATGTAGATAAGGCTTTCCTTGCCGAAGCGGCTCCTTGGCTAGATGCCATGGTATTGTGGGGCAAGGCTTTGGCGTCCACAGCGGCAGGGCTAGAGGCAGCCGATAGCGCAGATGCAGCAGCAACGGGTCATTTTGAGCAGGCTAAAAAGTTTGCCGCCGAAGCAACAGCAATACAATCTATCCCGGGCGCTACCCGTGTAGAAGGACCTATCAAGCTGGCAGATGGTGTATTGGATGTTTTTATAGCAAAAGCGCCAGGCCTCATTAGCTATTAATAGTAATCCTTTGGCTATCTTCATTTGATGAGGATAGCCAAAGGTTTTTTTAGGACCTGCGCATCCCGGCGTATCAAATCATCTGCATGCCTGTGCAGCGCTAAACGCTTATCCGCTTTAAACAGATGGCTTGACGATGGTATACCAGTTGCAGGCTATGTCGTCGAAGTTGAATGTTTCCACGAGATCAAATCCAATCTTCACCAAAATTTTGTTGGAACCTACATTCTGACAATCTGCAATGCCGTGAAGTTTTTCTAATTTCATATCGTTAAATCCGTAGTCCAAGGAAGCTTGTGCAGCCTCGGTAGCGATACCTTTACCCCAATGACGGCGTATCAGCCTATAGCCCAAATCATAGAAGTTCCGCTGTCCGTTGGTTTCCTCCGTGACGTATTTTAAGCCAGCCCATCCCATAAACTCATTGGTTTCCTTATCCACTATGGCCCAGCGTCCGATACCGTAATCTACATATTGCTTCCGGATGAAATCGATCACGGCTGCAATCTGCTGCTTATCCTGTACGGGCTTATTGCCTAGGTATTTATGTACTTCAGGATCCGAGTCTAATTCAAACATACCCTCGATATCGCTGGGCACTATTTCTCTTAAAATCAGTCGTTCTGTTTCTGCGTAAATTTTCATGGTTTCTTGTGGGGCTATGTAGGCGCTTCAAAGGAGCGAGATATGCTTACAAGGGTTGCGCGTGCAACATCTCCCTACGGATATGGTCTTCCTTTTTCACGTCGTTGTACAAATATAAGCTGTTATCTTTCAATGTAAACTTAAAAGAGGTGGTTTTGTCCGAAATCCGTAAATGGATGGAGTCGGCAGAGGCCTTAAATGTTCCGTTGCCTTCGGCAGATTGGAAGGTGCCATCGGGAAGGAAAGTAAAGACAGTAGCCTCGGATTTTGCCGAGTCCAGCCTGTTGAGAAATGCGCTATGCGCTGATCCATCCAAATTCAGATATAGGCGCTCCTCGGCCACAATTTTCCATGCTTTGTAAAGCTCCTGATCCTGCTGCTGAACCGTGAAGACTGTCATAAAGCTTGCAAAGAGTAATTGAAGATTAAAGATCATATCTGTTGTTTTTCGCTATGCTTCAAAAATAATACCTTTCCTGCGTCCTTCGCGCATAAAATTGTTTGGTAAACCTTCCAAGAGGTCTATCTCCCTAAGCTGAAATACTTTGCAACAAACTTAGCATCTACCTGATTGTTGGGGTATTGCTTGCTAAGGTAATCTACAGCTGAGGAGGGGATTAAGGTGAGATACAGACCCTAGGCAAATAGCAAAGATGGTGCAATGCTTTCTCCGTAGCTTATAATTTAAGTCTTAAAATTAAGAAAAATAAATTTATCTTCGGGAATTGGTCATTAATTCTTGAATTTGTTCACGAGCGTGTGCGCATTTTCTATTTTTAAATTGGCCGGTTTTTTGGTAGGACTATAGGAATGAAAAAACTGATTTATCTCGCTGTTGCTGCGCCGCTTTTGTTGGCTGTTAGCTGTACGAATACCGCGCAGACGACGGCGAATGTACCGCAGCAATCGCCTGCTGATACGATGGCACAGCTGGACGAGCCTGCTGGTAATCCCATTGACTTTGATAAGACGGCGGTGCTTCGCAGCACCTATGTCGTAGACCGAAATGGGGCGACCATGCGACAGCAGGCTAGCGAGGATGCGAAGTCGTTGGGTGTTTTTACCTATGGCAGCAAGCTGGACGTGATCGAGGAAACGGAGTCTTGGCTTGGTATACGCGAGCGCATAACGCGGGAATTTACACGTGATGGCAGCCAAATTGAAAGTAACGGATGGGAAAAGGTATATGTCTTGAAAAGCCAAACGGGTGCCGTGGGCGCGATTGCGCTAGTACCGGCCGACCTAGCGGTGGTTTCGCTGCTCACGGTGGGCGAGGAGACGGAGCAGCATGAAGACGGTAAGCGTCTTGGCAAATACTTGGAACTGGAATTGATAGATAAGGGATTGTTTGATAGCAAGAAAGGCAGCTCGGTAAATTTCCTTTTGCAGGATACGCTTGCGCACCAAAAGAAAAATGGTGTCCTCGAATTACCCGCGCAAAGCAAAACGGTAAGGTATGCTGATCGAGCCAATGCGGAGGAGGATGAGCAATATTTTCAATACCTAGGGCAGGTGGAATTTTTAAACCAGTTCCTCATCAATGGGCAGTATTGGGAGAGCCTGAACTATAGGTTTATCGACAAAACGAGTGGCGAAGAGACACAGGTTTTTGGCGAGTACCCCCATATCTCGGCCGATAAGAAACATATTATCTGCATCTATGCCAACCCCTACGATATGACGGCCGACTTAGAGCTGTATTCCATTTCTGGCAACAAGATCAATAGGCTGATGGCCGCGAGCTTTAAAAATTGGATGCCCAATGGTGAGCAGACGGACATGTTCTGGGCTGCCGACGGCTACCTGTATACAGCCGTAAACCATGTTAATGCTTTTTGGAAGGCCGATGGAAGCCTGAATGATGCGTTTCAGTACGTGCGTATAAAGCTGTTGTAGGTATTTGCTTGAAAAGCGCGTCCCACATATTTTAGAGGATCATACGCTTTGGGAACCAATATATAGCAGGAAAAAGCTACTGCTTTTTCCTGTATTTTTTGATATTACCTTCCTTGATATATTCCAGTTTACCCTCCTTGCAATAGCCGCTGAGGTATACCGAAAACTTGTTGCTCTGCGACTTGTCGTAGTCCAGCTTTTTCAGTACTTCCGACACCCGTTTCGGGAAATCGAAAAAATCGGTATGCACTACTAGGTCATCCAATTTGCGCGTGCCTTCGATCCGTCGCTTAGACTCGGGTGGAAGATCGTAGAGCGGTTCTAAATCAATATTGTTGTGCAGGATGTCTTTGGGTTGTATTTTTAGGGCGCGACAGATCAACAGGAAATTATTGAGCGTAGCGCCCTTTCCATTTTCAAAAGTCGAAATCATATTGATCGTCAATCCGGTCATGTTGGAAAGATCTTTCTGCGAATAGGATATTTCCTCGCGCCGCGACTTGATGTTGATCCCAATTTCTTTTAGAATCTCTTTGTTGATCGTACTCACATACCAAATAAAAATAATTTTGGAGTCTTTATGTTACATATTTATTTGTAACATATTTTGTGCAAATAAAAATATTATATACATTTGTTGTGTAGATATTTTTATAGGTGCTTTATAACTAGTGCTTTTTAGGTTAGAATTTGCTTGAAAAGCCAAAAGTAAAAGTTCTTTGATGTATGGCTATTGATTGAACGTTTTTCCTGCGAAGGAGATGGAAATATATGCAATGAGGCTGCTTGTGACGCTGCAAGGTGAGGATATTGCTCACTCACCAAATACGTCTGCACGTACTGTAGGCATAACGCTAGATTATGGAAGAGCTCGCTTCCACCTATCGTTAAGCTTAGGAATTGCGCCATGCTTGGCGCTTCCCAAAGCAGATGTAACACAATACATCTTTTCCTAATAAGTTGTTTTTATCCCTTATCGCGAGGTCATGGCTGCGGTTTGTTCGATCAATATCCCATACCTCATCGCATTATGCTACTTTTTGATAGGCCCTGTAGATCAATTTTAGATGCTCAGCCGTCTGCCGCAGCAAGCGGGGCCGGTATCGTTAACTAACCAAGATGATGATTATGAACAACACATCGCAACAACAGCAGCCCCAAGAATTTATCGCTTTGCTCCAACGCGGGGATGTGCGTGGGCTCAACTTTTTCTATGATCGCTTTTACGGCTTTCTCTATCGTAGAACATTGCGGGCAACGCAGGATGATGCGGTCGCAGATAGCCTATCGCAAGAGGTATTGCTGCGCTTATGGTTGTTTCGGGAGCAGGTGGATACAGTGGAGGGCATCAGCAGCTTCTTGAAGGTGCAGCTGCGATCGGCTATACGCAACTTTTTCGAGAATACGGAGAATAGATTCCACCGAAGCTTCCTAAGGCTGGATGGCATAGCCGATGCGCAGGATATTTTACTGGGCTATGAAATGGATGATAGCCAAGCCGTCGAGTCGGCAGATCTAGACAGAGAGGAAGCAGAGAAGGAGCAACACCTGCAAGAATTGCAGCTGCTGCTACCCAATTTGGATGGACAACAGCAGCTGTTTATCAAGCTCTGCATCCAATATAGCTTCAACTACGAGCGTATAGCGCTGTCTTTGGGCGGCATATCGGCGCGCGAGGTGGCGCGGCAGGTGGAGAAAACCATCGATCGCCTGCGATCTATTACGAATGGCGCGCAGAAAATAGCGCAGGCACCTGCGCTGGCGAAGCTGTTGGCGACGGATGATCTGGATGCGGTACAGCAGCAGATCTTCCAAATGCGCTATGAGCGGCAATGGTCTTTTGAGCAAATATCGGAGGCATTAACGATGGAGCTAACGATGGTGAAGAAGCTTTTTGTGCAGGCACATGCGAGGCTAAAAGCGGCAGGAAAAAAAAAGGTTAATACGTAGGACAATGGAAAAGCAAACGATTATTTTGACGCGTAAGATCCAGATTTTGGTGGATTGCAAGGATAAGGAGCAGCGCTCAGCGCACTTCGAACGCTTATTTTATTGGCAAAACACGGTGTTTCGTGCCGCCAACTTGGCCACGACACATCTGTTTGTTCAGGAGCAGATCAAGGATTTGGTCTACCTGCATGATGATGTCAAGCTCAAGCTCGCCGATGTGAAGAAAGATGCGAACGGCATGCTTGTCTGTTCGCAATTGGGATCCGCATATCGCCTGTTGTCTTTCTATTTTAAAGGGCAATTGCCTTCCAAAATTATGGCCGCCCTAAATATATCGATAAACCGTCTTTACAAGAGCGATCGATTGGCGTACTGGAAAGGGGAGAAGTCTTTGCGGAATTATCAAAAATATATGCCCATCCCGTTTAGTGGCGATCAACTGAAGCTCAGCAAGGCCGAGCATGGTCGCAATTTTAAGTTTGTGCTCTTCAAGATTCCTTTTTGCACATTCCTTGGCAAAGACCGGTCGGATACGCCGGCACTGCTGCAAAGTGCCCTCGCCGGGCAGATCAAGATATGTGCCAGCGCCATCCAAATTCTGAACGATAAGCTGTTCTTGCTGCTGCGGTTCGAGCAGCCCAAGCAGCAGCATGAGCTCCACGAGCATATTATTGCCGAAGCTTCGCTATCCGTGGAGCAGCTTATTACGGTATCTATCGATAGGGAAAAACATCAAATAGGGAACAAAGAGGAGTTTCTCTACCGCCGCCTAGCGATACAGGCAGCGATGCAACGCGCACAACGGGCGGCCAGCTACTGCCGTGGCGGCCATGGACGTGGAAAAAAGCTGAAATGCCTCAAGCATTTTCACGACAAAGAAAAACGCTATGTGGATAATCGACTACATCTCTACAGCCGTCGGCTGATCGATATCTGTGTAAAGGCAAAGGCGGGCACCTTGCTGCTGGTCAACCAGCAGGGAAAGCAGGAAATCGCGAAAGCCGATAATTTTTTGCTGCGTAACTGGAGCTACTATGGCCTAGTGGAAAAAATTAAATATAAGGCTGAGCGAGCGGGTATACAGGTAATTGTAGAGTAGGGAGTCGAAAGTTTGAAAAATGCCTCTTAAGATGCTTTTAGCGCATGTTTTTTTTCTTTACTCGTTGTAAATGCTACGTAGCATTCGCTTGTCTTCACGTGAAAAAGTTTTGTTGACAAGCATCAGCTTATCATCGTCAACCTTTTTCTTCTCGTTGTCAGACGAATTTTTCTTGCTGTCAGGCGTTTTGTCGAGACGGATGGACATCAACATGTTTTTGCGCTATGACTGCTTTTGTTTGACGAATGACTTTTTTCACTCTTCATGTGCTTTTGTTATTCATTTAAGCATCAATGCCTGCTTGATGACATACAATAGCGCAAGAACAGGCGAATAGATTTCGCTGCCGACTTTCAACTTGTCTTTGACGGTCTCCGAAATTATTGTGACGACATTTTGTTTTGTGATTTTATCTGTTTTTGAAGTTAATTCTTGTGTCGCCTAAGGAATGCTACGTAGCATTCGTGTCTTGAAGCTAGGCCAGCTTTGGCTGATATTTGCTGTTTGCGCGCTGATATCCATCGGTATGCTTTTGAGGTTTGAGGCGTTGCTATTGATGTAGATCATTTGCTTCTTGATGTACAATAGTGCTTGTTTGAAGTGCGACAATGCTTGCCTGAAATTCGTCACTACCTTCTTGATGCGGCAGTTCGCCAAACCTTTTTTCGCAGGAGGCATTATGTCGGGCAACCAAGCAACGCTGATGTATAAAGTGCAGATCGCGTATCAGGATCTCGCTCCAATGTAGGGTGTAATTTGCTTTTCTACTGTGCTTTCCTTGGTGGATGTGTTCGGGTAGCGAGCTGTTTAATCCTTCTGTCGAGGTTTGTTTTGTAAAGAGGTATTAAGCACCTATATTTTTTTAAATAGATGGTTTACGCACAAATTTATTTTGCTTTTGTTTTCAATATGCTGTAAGTTTGTATAAATGAGCGCAATAAAGGATATATCGCAAATCTTTCCCAAACACTTATTTTGGGATGTCGATCCGAAGAATTTAGATATTCAGGATGACAAAGATTTTATTATCCCTAGAGCGCTAATCGCTACAACTGCGGAGACATTTGCTAAAGATATCCAACCCTTGGAAAAACTTTACAGCAAAATGCAAATTGTTAGAGAATTACAAAAAACAAAAGAACGCATTAGTAATGAGGTCTGTAAACTTGTTGCTCGTCGTTACCATGTTAGGCAATTTTTACGTTATGCGTAATGTCTGCTATTTCTTTAGGTCTATTAAAGACTATTCGTGAGTTACAATCTTTTGAAAGTTTTGAGGGGTCTGCTTTAGCTGGAGGTACTAGCTAATTTTTCTTTCTAACATCAAACACGATCTTCGCCCGTTCAGGATTTTCATGTGGATTAGAAATCTCGAGCTTCTCCATATGTGCAAGTTCCTTCAGTCGATAATAGAGGAAAGATTCGCCTACGGAACCATTATGGAATGTATCCCAGATATCACAAAGGGTAAAGGCAACAGTCAATGACGAATTTTGAGCTGTCTCGCTGCATCTTTTCAAAAGATATTCATCAAAAAAAGTCTCGTCGCTAGCTAAATGTTTTCCTGCATTATCAAATTGGTTAATTACGGCATCACGCGCACGAATATGCATCCAAAGTGATGCGTAAGATTGCATGTCATTTTCGCTTAACAGTTCAAAGTGCTTAGCAGCCTCCGAAATATTGTCTTCTAGCATCATCTGTAAGGAACGGATATTTAGCTTTTCTCCTTGCTCGTTCCTAAAATCCATACTATGGAAATTCAGTTTATAGATAGGTGTCGACAGTTTTTTTAAGTAGAAAAGTAGGCGTGCGGTCGTAATCTTTTCGTTGGCATCATCGCCAAGCCATAAGTAGATATGGCTATGCTGGTCGGAAAAAGAGATTACTTGCTTTAAAAGCGTGAGATTGTCATCGACAAAATTATTGCTCCCTTCGGACTCTATAGGCCCGAAAACCTTATGCATCCATTGTTTTCTAACACAAATTGCTTCAGTCTCGTCAAGCCCACATAACGGACCTTCACAAAGAGGATCCGTAAAGCTTATTATTTCAGCATGCTCTAAATCTAGTAGTTGGCTCTGCACAAGTGTAGCTTTTCCAGAGAAACCAAAAGTAATATGTAGCGCTTTTTGAGACATAGAGACCTACTTTCCTTTTAACAAGCGCTCTAGATACTCCAACTTCGCTTTTTCGGCTTCCAACAGGCGTTCATACAATTCAATAATTTTATCTAGTGGATTGATTGTGCATAGATAATTGTTATTATTCGAACTGCTATCTTGAAATGTGTTATTTATAATATTGAACACTGCTTCTTCGCTAAAATTCTCGATCGCTTCTGGCGTAACCCCTAGTATTTCGGCTACCTGTGCCAATAGGGTGGCTTCTATAGACTCACTTTTCTCGATATTGGACACGGTCTGCTGACTCACGCCCAATTCAATAGCCAAGGCTTCTTGCTTCAGTCCGCGCAGTTCGCGTATGCGGCTGATTTTTCTTCCTATATGGTTTGTCGTGTTGGTTGTATGCATAAGTCCAAAGTTAACATTATTCAGCGTTTAAGATACGAAATTTCTTGAGATGGTACAATACAAGCATATGCCGGTGAGGTACAAATACCATTGGTGGGAATAAAGATAAGCTGGTTTGATATCTGTTTTGTATGCTGTTGATTTGCTTGGGTTTAAGCTAATCAAAATATAAAACGTTATGGATAATGCATATTTTACCAATCCGGAGAGCAAGTGGGATATACCTTGGTTTTTATTGGAGGACGGAATTACGGAAGCCTTTGCGTATGATACCTACGGGTCGTTCAATAAAAAACTGTGGACGCTCCTTGTTTCCTTAACTTCCAGAGGCGATAGGAGCAGCGTGGAAAAGAAACAGTTGAAGGCGACGGTCGGCAGCCTTCGGTTGATGATAAAGGGATGCCATTATTTTCTGCACCATAAGAAACGACTGGAGTATAGCGATGAATGGATCGATATCGAATGGGTTAAAAATCCATACCGCTGTAAGAAGAAATACCGATCAAGGGAGGATGAAAGGCATAACCAGCATTTGGCGCATTTTAAGACACATTTTACGATGCTGAATAGGCGGGAAGGGCAAAACTTTGCGCTCGCTTTTGCTGATTTTTTTGGCGAGATGGATCTATGTACTTGGCTCAAGCTGTTGAAAGCTTGGAAATCGTGCATCGAAACGGACGAGTGTTTGTCGGAGCAAGGGACGGACTATGCTCCCTTGCGCACCTATGAACAGCTGTTGAAACTGCACGAGGCTTGTCGGGTAGCGCTGCTTTGGGCTGATCTTTCCTACCCTCCAGCAAACCGACATTTGCTGGAGGATTACCTTGGCTCGGAGTATGTGAACGGCTACCAGAGCGCAAGTCCTTTGGAACTCATCGGCGATGTGTTTTATGAGCGTAGTTATGCGGATATCCAAGCGAGCATACTGTCGCTCTATGCGCTGTCGTCTAGCAGCAATACGCCTTATGTTATCCCGCCCGTCGAACTGCGCGCGGTGCTGCGCTGGATATTGGAAATTGGTTGGCTGCTGTTGCAAACGGATTATTTCCCTAAGCTGTGGCTGGATGCGGATAGCATTGATTTTTTGCGATGCCCCGTTCCCGAGAATCAGCTGACGTACTGGAGTCCGAGAAACGTATCGGCCAAGGAGCGGAAAGATCTACGCAAAACCTTGTCGAAATTGTTCGAAGGTATCGATGTTCGCCGGCAGATATACCGCGTTGAAGATCGGCTTATCGCTCACTGCCATGCGCCAGCTGCCGTCGGCATGGAAGCCGATGATCTGGTAACGCGAAACCTGCTGCTGAAGACCTTGGATATACTGGCCTTGATCGCACTGGATCTGCTAAAACGTAGACGCAGACCGGATGGTATTTGTTATCCGCCGGAAAGGAAGTGATGATCTTGTAATGTGTATTGCTGGATATGCAAGCCGGATGCGGAGAATAAAGTGTTTATTCTCCGCATATTGTGCGGTAAATAATAAGTGTAATTTGAATTTGCAGGCATAGTCGCGTTAATTTCTAAATCGATCATGAACTTGGCAATAGTTACGCAATACCGCTTTGAACGCCTGAAAATCTTGATTATATCTGTTTCTCTTTGCCTTGTCCATAATCGTCCAAGTAGAGCAGTTGATGTGTAGCGTCTTCATGCTGCCAAGCGAAAAAAACACGCTGGATGAAGACGAATTGGACTGCCTTTCATATTTATCCCTAGAAAATGCAACGTAGCGAACGTCTTCCCATGCGATTGCTTGTCCTTGGAGGCTGTTGAACCAGAAGCCTTGCTCGTTTAGATAAATGATGGTCTTTCGAACGTGGATATAGAAGATCGTTTTTAAAAGAATAAACGCAAATGCTCCCAAGGAAAGTAACATGCAAGGAAGTTTTAACAAAGGATTATTAGCAAGCATCCATTGGTCTATCAGGGGTATGATACTGACGAAACCCCACAAAAGCAATGCAGAAACAGGAATGGAATATAGGATGTTTTTTAGTCGAAAAATGGGAAACTCAAAAGTGTTTATGTCGATATTATCAGCGGTATTCATAAGGTAAAGATATATTTATTCGTGCAATAAATAGCTGTTAGTCCATTTTAGTCAAACATGGCCATTAGCTTATATCCGAAATTATATCCCAAGATAAAAATGGTGGCTATCAATACAAGTATCAGTATGAGGTTTATGTTGTTGTTTTTATTCGGGTTTTCCATGTCGCTTTTATAGATAAAAACCAATTTACGAATTTTAGCCTGCATAGCCTTCCAAAATTTCAGAAACGCAGATAAGCTGGGGATTATCTAGGCGACTTTCTTTTCGTCACAGCTGTCTAAAACGGAGGTCATTGGGCTAGTATTCTTAAGCGAGCTACGTTGCTATTGCATCACGTTGCGATAGCAACATGGCCGGAAAATGACAAGAAAAAATGGAACTTGTTAATAAGTTGATATCTAGTTGTGAAAAGCTGCCATTTTGCATATGAACGATAGGTTGCTGCATTACAGCAATACGTCGTAGCACTTATACAATGGATCATTGTATATGAACAATAGCGCATTGTTCATATACAACGTCGCATTGTTTGTGTACAATAAGGCGTCGAATAGATGCATCAATCCTTTGTTGATATACAATGAGCTATTGGACAGTAACTTTGTCGCTTTGCATAGTAACAGTGTGGCTTTGTATGATAGCGATGATCCATTGTAAGATAACAATAAACCGTTGTTTCCATGCAACAATGCATCGCTCATTTTCAATACTTCATCGCTCATATGCAATACTCCATCGTTTTTGTGCGACACTTTCGTGTTTGTCCTCTCTGGCTTTTTGCTGAGGCGCCGATAGTTAATGTATGTCCTGCAGAAAATGAAGATCAACGCCGTGTGCTTACAGTAATGGAACCGTGGATTTTGGAAATCGATCGGTATATTATTGTATATGAACTTTGCTATAGATATGGGGGGTGATGATTTAGAAATGGGTAGGTATGGTTTGTTGATGATAAGGAGGGATTTGCAGGCGTGGTAGGTTTGAGATTGCTATTAAACGTTATTTTTTGGAGAATTGCTCTTGATGTTTACCAATCGCGGAATGATAAGCCCCAATTTTTAGGTCTTATCGTTCCATAAAAGGTAATATGGCCGGCAGCGTTTATATATCAGAACATCTCACAAAACCTCAACTGCAGTTCTTGACTTTGTTGAAAAGTACGATAAATCAATCTTAGGTACTTCTTATAAATTCGTTAGGATTGCAGCTAATAAAAAAGTAGGAATTGTACAAAATGGTTAAGTGAGATTACACTATTGCTACCGGAGCGACCATGATATATGAAAGTTGTTTAGCATTCATTGTTAATATTCGAGGTTTGCGCGAATCTCAGGCTGGCGAATAATGCAAGTCCGCTTTTATTTCGTCGAGTTGGCTCCATTAAAGAGCCTCTAACTGCGCAAGTAAGTGTGTGACTGCTGTATTGTCATCGATCACTGGAAGCGCACTGCTGGGATCGCCTTGAAAGCCGCTTCGTATAGTATGTAACAGCAGAACTTGCGAATTATTGTATTCTTCTTTTAAATCGATATGCGCAATGAATGTTTGCCATAATTCATTATTATCAGGTGATTTTGCTATTCGCACATTGCTATAGACATCGTTACTGAGCCTATTATCCGAAATCTCTACATATCCCTCAAAAGCGGTTTCAGTGGTGACATATTCATAGCTTTCGTACTGTGCGGTCGTTCGGCCCATTATTTGTCGGGTGTATTCATAACCTGCTGCCTCACGCCTAAATGGAATATTATAGTACGTATCGGCAATGACTGTTGGGTAGTCCTCGCCCATATAGAAAATTGTGTTATTTATTCCCCCTTCTGTGTATCCGTCTACGAAAGCACCAACTGCGGCCATCACCTGTTCTTTATTCGCAAAGTTCTTAATTCTAGAACCGGCTGTACTGTTCTGCTCATCATCTTTACTACAGGCAGTGACCGATAATAGAAGCAAAACAGCTATAGATAATTTACTCAAGATATTCATGCGTTTTATAATTTGTTTACTGATTGGTAGTTACCAATAATGATGCCGTTAATCCTTTGGTGATCTAGGTGTGTTGTTCTTCGTTTCAGAGAAATTAGAAGGCTAGCGAAAAATGTGGGGACAGACGCAACTTTCAAAAAGTGCATTGATTTAATCCTCAACCTTGTGGTCTGGAACAGTCCATATCAAATCGTCTTACGGAGGCGAGAATGAAATTACAGGAGCAATTTCCCAAGATAGACAGGATGACACAGGAAGAGTTGTATATATATTTATTAAAGAAATTACCTCTACATCTTATTCCCTACAACGTGATAAGGTATCTACAGCTTACTTCCTTGACCGATCTGCAGACTTAGCGAAGTGCCACCAACCAATCATAATTATTTCAATGCGCCACAATTCATTAAAGTGGTCAACGAATCTTTCAATAAATTCGTAACAGTACCATAAAACAAACTACTCATCCTATTAATTTGGTTTATAGATGGTGTATGGAGTTCTGGCTTTAGACTCTTCTAATGCCTTCCTTACTTTTTCAATGCCATAAAAACGCGCTATCTCGTTTTTGCCACGTTCAAAAACGCGTTGGATGACCGCCCGATACTGCTTCTGCCAGTCTATTTTGTTGATATCCGTATCCCAAAAAAGTGATGAGCGGAGAACAGAAAGATTTGGCGTGGATTGAGTTTCTTTTTCTTTGACCTTTTGGATATCGTAATAAGCCTGTAGAATTACCAAGGTGCCTTCTTCCAAACCTAGTTCCCGTTCGATTTTTAATGCCAAGGCTGTGCTAAGCCCGCGTTTGCCTTTGGTTATCGCGTTAAAGGTTTGTGGATGCTCGTCTAAAGATAATGCAAACGGTCGCTGCTTAATAGCACGCTTTTTCAATTCGCGTTCGAGAACAATCCCCGGATGTATACCTTTATATTTTTCGAACTGCTTAATCATAGAATAAATATAAACATTTTCGTTTATATAAATACACGTTTATAGAGCTGGATGCTACCATAGCTACGATAGCCACTACTTTCTATTTCGATGCCAAAAAGCAACGTGACGATGCTGTAGAACGCCTCAATATGATGACCGACAGGATATGGGATAAGGAGTACAGGATACAGGAGCTTGAGCAGGAAGGTAGGGATAAGGACAATTTGATTAGGTATGCCGATAGCACCCTTCGCGATAATACGGAGGTCGAGGCTAAGAAAATCCTTAATAAAAAAGATGACATGGGTAAAAACACTACAATAGTACTATTGGGGCTCATAGTGATCGCCTTGATAGTAAATTTGTTTTTCGGAATATTCAACGGCGATTGTAATGATATGATCGCCGCCGAGGCCGTAGACCCTAAAACGGACACGATCCCGTTAACCAGAGGCACAACCCCGAGTGGTAATTCGGTAGTCAGCTATACACCGCGCGAGGGAATTATTCCTTCGAACAACATTACCGCGGCATACAATAACTATGTGCAGGATACTTTAGGGCCTGCACCTAAAATTAAGGCTTCTGACATTAATGATCCAGATGGACGGGATAAAGGAGCTGATACAGATCAATGCTTCGGTATCCGGCCAGCTGAGCGCGGCTAAGGGAGAGATCGATTCGCTTAAACGGATGGTGACGTATTACCAAGGTAGGTACTTTACTGCTACAACGCGGGTTGATACCATTGGACGGTCCACGTTGACTTATAACTACAATACAACGCTGGATGTAGTAGCCGAGCAGAAACGGACATTCTTCAATGACTACCTTGTTACGCACATTACCTCGCCAGATAGTAATATGGTGATAAATCACGTTGAGCATTTCCGTAGGGTGACGCCAATTAAGCCTCGCCGTTTTGGAATAGGGATTCAGGCGGGGGGGGGTATAATTTTTTTAGGTTGCCGTAGGTTTGGCTTGGTGGTTTTTTGAAGGGTGGATAAATAGTACTGTGAAATTTGATCACTTTGATTTAACCATTTGTATTTAAAATTGTATTATTGTGGACGTGTAAAATATGAAAGATCCAGAAATTCGCAAATTATTTAAGGACACCGAATTGAACCATTTTTTTTACGATGGGGATTCTAGAGTGATAGACGAACTTGACCTGGCTGCAACAAAAGCAAGAATTGACATCGCGGTGGTTAATGGTTCCCTGCATGGATTTGAAATCAAGGGGGCATCTGATACCTTAAAGCGATTACCTTCACAGATAGAAGCCTACACGAAAATATTTGACTATTTGTCAATCGTAACAGAGTCTAGATATTTGGATAAAATTAAAGCAAGTATTCCAAAGTGGATAGGCCTATATGTTTGTGTTTGTAAAGGAGAAAATTACCAAATTAAAAAAATTAGATCTCCAAAATTCAATAAGTATAAAGAGGGTTTTTACATTGCTAAGCTTCTGTACAGAAATGAAATTATAGATTGTCTCGCAGAGTATCAGATTCCTTATCGGAAAAAGGATAGGAATTGGACACTCTGCGAGATTTTAGCTAATCAGGTTCCGTTAGATCAGCTCTCAGTTTCAGTTCGTAAGAAATTAAAAATCAGGAATAACCTGCAAATTGCTCTATAAAAGATGGTGAATTAGTGATATGTGATGATTTTGACTTATTTGCACCCAACTTTCTAGGCTACCCGGTTTTGGATCCTTTTTACCTTTTTCTCTAGCAATTTCCATTACACGTCCATCTCCCCAAGAGAACGTTTCACCCGAATATTCGGGTGATAATATCAACGAATTTGCAAAGTCAATAAACTGACCATGTCCGTTTGGATGATTATTAGATTTTTCACCTCTATAAATTAAATATGATTCTTCCAACGTGTATTTTACACTACAAGTGCCAGCAAAGTTAGCGTCAACGTACACGGGATTTTTAGTTCCATAGTCAGAATAAGATATAAGGTGGCTATATTCGGAAGTTGATTTCAGATTTTTCCAAAATGTCCATTCATAGCGTTCTATTAAATAAAAATTTGGAGAAGGGAGGAAGTTTGTTAAATTTTCAGGAAATGAACCAGATGAAATAATAATACTGCTAAAATCTTCCACAGCATGTAAAGATGGGATAATTTTGGTCGCTATTGTTGTGAAGTAATCCGTGTTTCCCTTATTAATTAGTCCGAAATCTAGTATGAGTAAAACTTCCGGACGTTCCAGCCAAACATCTGTTAACAATGATTCAATATTTTCGTTTATTTTTAAAAAATCTCCGTTGTTAGATATTAGTCTGATTGCTACGCGATCAATCATAAATGTAGATTTGAGCTTGTTAATCATGGTTAAATAGCGAGGATCGCTATCAATAGATATTACTGGTATTGCATTTACACCGATCAACAACAATCCATCTATAAGGTTTGCAATTTTCTCCTCATCAAACGGTTTAAATAGAGAAAAATCAATTAGTAATTCATAGTTTTTTTCTGACCAATGGTCTCTGGCAAAATCCAATACTTTTGAGTCAGTACC
This sequence comes from Sphingobacterium bambusae, assembly GCF_033955345.1. Lineage (NCBI taxonomy): Bacteria > Pseudomonadati > Bacteroidota > Sphingobacteriia > Sphingobacteriales > Sphingobacteriaceae > Sphingobacterium > Sphingobacterium bambusae. The sequence continues at coordinate 1,044,936 of NZ_CP138332.1, read as the reverse complement.
TGGCAAAACCTGTATAATAGGTGATACACCTCCCTTGACTTCGTCAAAAATATTTTTCAGGGCAACTAACTCGCCAGATTTAGATAATAAAATAGGGTAATACTTTTTCATAATGATAATAATTTTTTTTATGGTTTGGTATTTAATATAGGCTGAAAATCATCTTCTTCATTTAAATGAAGGTGTCTTTAAATCACAAATTACTAAAATATATAAAACATGGTTTACCATTATTATTTATTTGAAAAATGTATTGATTTATGTCAACAAATCCTATCTCGCCACCTCCCAAAACTTCATCAACCTCAAATAGGCAGGGCATTTGTCCGAATAAAATAAGCTCTCCACGTTTCCATGGAGAGCCTTGCCTATGATTTCGGCCACATGGGAAGGGCCAGAATGGAGACCAAACTTAAACGGCTAAAGAACTTTGAAAAATGATACTGGTCATTATTGTTAAAAAACTTTACTGTAGCTTCGCAAAATGAAAAGAGAGAAGCTGGTAAAGTTCGGTGAGCCGATTAGGATTATTAGAGATAGAATGAACAATACCACAGCTAGCTTTTGTCTTGTCGGATTGAGAGAAGCCCCCACGGAGTGGCCGTTTACCAGTATTCTAATATCCATTGTACAGCGGCTTACCTGAAAGATGCAGAAGGTAATGAGGTTTTGATTGAGCATTACGACGACTTTCACTTAGCAGATGCCCAAGACTAGGGGAGCTTTACAAGATTTACAGATAGGCATTTGAATAAAAAATCCCTCTATATTTAGAGCGGGTAAAAAGTGAATGATATTTGACCCATGGGGCACTAAATCATGAATATATTACAAACAAACAAGTTGTATTTAACTTTAATCTTCGGATCTGCCGTTAAATATGTCTTTTAATACTATGTAGATTATACCCAAGATATTTGCAGTAGTAGTGGTTAAAAGAGCTATTAGCACATTATCAGATAGTCTATATTTAGATGAATTGTACGCAAGAATTAGAATTACGCATGTCAGCCATAATGAAACAATACTTAGTGCCCAAAATGCAAGCCTTTTACGGAGCTGCGTGTTGTTTTCATATCTTTGATCCCTTAAATCTTCCCTTGTGCTACGTGCGTAGTTCGTTCCATTGATAAAAAGCTCCTCCTCTTGACCTGATTGAGAATCAAGTTGGGATACAGAACTCGCTTCGGGCTGTATATTATTTAGAGATTCTAAGAACCTTTCAACAGAATCATCGCTACTATCCGTTGGCATTTTTACTAGCTAATTGTTGATAATGCTCCTTGATGTCCGTTTCTAAAATTTGGAGAGAAGATCTGTTTCTGTCTTTTAAATCATTCCATGTTATATCCCACGGAGTACCTGGCATGTGGGTCTTGGCACTAAGTTGAGTTCCTGTATATTTTCCGTAAACTTTCCAGATTCTATCTAAAAACTTATCAATAATTTCACTTCCCGTCGTAACTTCCGAATCATGTTCGCAACGAATGGGCGAGTTTTTAAAGTGCTTATAACTATGATACACGGAGGGGATTACAGGTCCATATTTCCATGCCTCCGGATTCTCGTCGATCAAAGCTTTTCCCGTCAAACCAAGATACCATCCATGTGCTATATACACCAGCTTGATCAACTTCATTGGCGTTATTTTACCTTCCGCCGCATATCGGCCCAGAAAGAAATCTGCTATGTTGTTCGCTGTATACATAAGGCTAATTCTCAACTTCAAATACAAAATAATAAAATAAATTTTATAAATTATGATATTTAATAATATTTAACATTTCACCTCCCATCCCGATCGATCCACTTAACCTGCCCCAGCGATATGATCCCGATATACTTTTTCATGTGATCGTCGGTAATGCAAGAATCTTCCTCGAAATGGTAATCCCACTTTTTGCCATCACTGCTTATGCTACTGGTGTAAATGTCATTTACAAAGACGTGCCATAAGCCTTTGGGCTTTGGTAGAATCTCGACGACGCTTGTGTCGAATCGCAGAATTATCGCATCTATACAGGCTTCTTTGATGTTCTCCTGTAAAAATCCATATGCTAGCCGCCATGTTCCCTGTTCTTTACGGAATAGGTAAATGGAAACTCCATTCTTAGCTAATAAGGTTACCTCTAGACTGCCAAAGGGCTTTCTTTCCGTGGAATACTTGACATACATGACGCGACCTCTTGCGTGGACTTCTAGCGATTTCATTTTGCAATTTTACTAAAATTATTAGTATTAAATATTATATTTGAATACAATTTTTAGTATTTATTGACTAACAGCAATACACATGGAACCGTCAACTTTGGAGCATATAGGAACACAGGCGCTTACAGTAGCGCGGTATCTTCAGTCGGAGAATGCCGTCAGGGGATTGATTAAGAACAGCTTCCGAGAACATCCGCAGGCAATCCCCGAAAGCTTAGAATGGTTCGACTCGATGATGGCAGGGCTGACTAAGGAACAGATTGGAAAGTGGATGCAGCAGGGATATAACCTATTCATGGATGGGGTGCCGCATAAGACATTTGGCGATCTGTGGGAGTTCCTCGATCGATTGGATGAAGAAGGCGACAATGTGATTGTACTGGAAGAGGCTGCCCAGTGGAGTGATGCGGAGCTTGCGGGATTTTGGGATGCGCAGTGGCATAAAAAATCCCCTAGTCACCTCGCGTGATAGGGGAAAGCTGAGAAATTGAATATGTGCTATAAAGATTATTCGAATAGGTAACACGTATCCACCTGCAAAGGTTTAAAAAAAATCCCATGCATCACTGCAGGGGATTTTAAACCGTACATTTCGTTTTTACTATTTGTAAATAAAGAACAGGTTATTTCTAAAAAGGTTTTATAAAAAAGAAATCCCCAGCCTCGCGCCTGGGAAATTCAATCATAGTTTTCATCCGCTATGTGAACGTGTGGTGGGCGCAAAGGGTTTGTTTATGATAAATTATTTTAAGGCCTCAAAGTCCAACGACAAAAAATGTGTTGATTTTATACCCATCTTTGATTATGCGCAAGCAAGATATAACGCAGTGCCTTACGCAGGCAATAGCGGAACTAGAGATACAATTTCCTGAGGTAGTCGGGATGACACACAAAGAGCTATACCAATTTTTTATTGGGGAGATTACCACAAAATGTTATGCTAATGGCTTTCTAAGATATCGGCAGACCATAGTCTTTGTCAGAGGAACATTTAAAGATGTGAGAATCCCTTCGCTAGATGACATTGGTCTAGCCAGAGCTCACGAGGTCCGGCATTAGAAAAAAGGCTAGCGAATAATGCTAGCCTTCTTCTATATACTCCTGCTCTTAAATTTGATCTCGTCACCCAAGATTACACCCATATCTTTGAGGTAATCCATAAGCTCGGCCAGCGTCTTATGCCGGGTTAGCTTGATGATGTTGTGAAGCTTTTCCCCGTCTTCCACCAAATGGATGCACCTGGTATGTTTAAAGGAGTACAACGTTTCTCCATTGTTGATTCCTAGGGATTTCTTCAAAGGAATAAACCGTTTCCGGAAATAGCTTTCATACGCAGGCTTTGGCTCAGGCATCCCAGACGTTGTAAAAACATAATCCGTTTTATTAAACCAATCCAAATTCATTTCCATAATGATCTCCAAGAACTCGTCGTCGATAGGTATATATTGCGTTTTCTTCTTTTTCGAATTCTCGCTGGGTACCAAAATTACACGCCGATATAGATCGATGTCACATATTCTAAGTAAGCGTAGCTCTGCATCGGGCCTCATGCAACTGTAGTAGATGAATCGGCTAAATTGATACAGATAAGGATCTTGATCTTTCAAGCAGTCGAGCAGATCGCGGAAGATGACATTATTGAAAGGCGTGTTGCCTTTCTTGTAAACCTCAGGTCGCTTTATCTTCGCACAAACATTTTCCGCAATGTATCCATCTTTGTTGTCCATAAAGAACTGCAAAAAGGTATTGATCGCTTGGAGGTAGTGATTGTACGTTTTATTTTCCCATCCGCGATTCACCTTATAGGAGGTGACGAAGTTGAAAATATTATCCTTTGATATTTGATCAATCCGCTTATGATCGATCCCTTCGTCCAGAAGGTAGCCTTTAAAAATGTTCAATCGATCTTCATACACTTTGTAAGTGTTTGTCTTAAGTGATGTTTTGGCAAATTCTAGATACTCATCTATGCAGCGGCACACATTGTATTTACCAACGGAAGAGGTATCAGCATAGGCAAACTGTTGGAAAGGGTCGAAGCCAAGCTCCAGTAATTCTGTGATAGCAGCTTTAACGACGGTAAGTTGTTTTTGCGATCGGGTTTTGAGTGAATAGAGTTATTGGTGTTGAATACCTTAAACCTCTTGTAGAGGTCGGTCTAATTTTGTGGATCCGGAGGGATGTTTTGCGTCCCACATCCCTGTGTAGCTAGTTAAAGGGAGATTATAGGTAATTTTCAGAAAAAGCTTCTAACATTCTTTTAGCAATAGAGTGAGGAAGCGTCAGCACTTTCTTTTGCAAGATAAGAAGGGTTCGTTTTGACGCTTTGTCGTATTCTGTGTCCAAGAATCTAAAGACATCTTTATTCTGAGAAGTTTCGCGTGCAAAATGGTCTTTATAGTCTGCTTGTATTTTATTTAGGTTTTTATATAACTCTTTGATGGCATGATCAGGTGCTTTAAATCTGTAGCAAACATCATACATTGCATGTAGATCGGTATTGCTAGTTCTTATCAGTTCTTCGAGCTCCCGTTTGACAGCATGCATATGCATATAGGAAGCGGGCAATATCAATAAGAATGACGCCCCCATTACAGCAGTCAAGAAAGTGCTTTCTACATTAAAATATGTTGTGACAAGCGTAATGGTTACTGCTACTGCAATTAGAGCGACCATGATATATAAAAGTTGTTTAGCATTCATTGTTAATATTCGAGGTTTGCGCGAATTTATACAAAAATAGTATGCAGGGCAAATAATCATCGGTATGGTGGAACAGTCGATCCAAGTCCTAAGTATAAATTCGTGGAGCCGGAGGGATGTTTTGCGTCCCGCAGCCCCAAACTCCAGGCCGCAAAGAAATTGTTCGAACCCTTCCCACGACTAGTTCGAATCCCTTGCCCACAAAAAAAGACATCTTATAGATGTCTCTTTTTTTGTGGAGCCGGAGGGATTCGAACCCTCGTCCAAACATAGTATGATTTACGCTTTCTACATGCTTAGCTTCTCTTTAATTGTCGGGAGAGGGAAGGTGAGTCGCTTACCTATACCTTTCTCCGTATTTACTGTTTCTTACCGATGCTTAGTAAAATCACATCGGCCAGTTCTATCGTTCGATGCCCCGAATGCTAAACCAAAGAACAGGATCTAGCGGGACAAATAGCTATGTTAAGTCTAACTTAAGCAGCTAAGGCGTAGTTTTCTTCGCCAGTTATAAAGTTGAAAGTTCAGATTTAAGTGCTAGACTAACAATGCACTGCATGCTTACATAACCATCGCTATCCTGTCAATTCCGGTCGACCCCAATTATGTAATAGGATACAAAGATACAAAAAATAATTGTTTTTTTAGTGTCGAAGCACGATTTGCCCGTTTTGTGTAAAGGCGCAGAGGCAGTGACTATTTGTAAGTATTAGCGGACCTGCCTACTATATAGATCGGTATGTATATTTATCGCGGCAATAGCTCGCGGTACTGCGGCATGACCGCACAATATACCCCATCAAGCAAGGTGTTTCTACGATTTAGGGAAGCTTTGCGGAAACAAATACCCTAAATAAATACGGATTTGTTGATGTACGGTGATTTATGCTTCTCGCTGGCGCGAAATTTGTCTAGCATTCCATAATCACGAACAAAATTACGGAGGTCTTATGAAAAAAGAATTGGAAATGCTGCTACAGGCAAATAATAAGCTCGTCTACAATGCAATTTGCGGGGTGGAGCCTTTAAACGACAACCGCGTGCTGTACTATTATGTAGGCAAGCGGAGCATCGATTACTTTGGCGACAGCATTACGGACGACACCTTGATCAATGTGTTTTTCGACACGGCCGAGCTCGATGAGCAGGGCGCGCCCATTATCGGTTCGGCTCCATCCGGCTTTTTGCCGGTTAAATACAAGTATTTGAAAAATGCCGATGCTTCCATCAAAATGGAACAGGTAAAAACCTTTTACAAGCAGAGCATCAATTAGCGAAGCTTTAAGTAGCCAAATCGCTGCTGCGCGCAAACATACCATCCTCCGTTTAGTTTACGGGGGATTTTTTGTGTACGCTGTTTTGTATAGGATGTTAACCTTTTGTTGTAGCTTTTTGTCTTGCGAGATATAGCTGTTAAATTGCTGTTTTTACTAAGAAACGTAAATGTTACATCGATATGAGCGGTATTATAATATCTTTAACATCAGATTATAAACGAAAGAAAAGATACTATGATGATGCGTTTGAAAAGGATAAAATCCTATAAATTTAATGCGGTCGCTTTGGCTTTGCTCGCCGTATTGGGCAGTACGCTGGATGCGGATGCACAAATTAAGGAAGCTGCAGGAGCTTTGCCGGAGCGTGGGCAGATTCCGCCGCATCCGCCACGTTTGCCAGAGGCTGCTATTCCCGCATTTCCGGGCGCTTGGGGAGGAGGGATGTTTACCACGGGTGGTCGCGGCGGAAAGGTCATTGCGGTGACCAACCTCAACGATAGCGGGCCGGGTAGTTTGCGCGCTGCACTAGAAGCAGAAGGGGCGCGAATTGTGGTATTCCGCGTGGCGGGAACCATCAAGGTGGGGGGCGACCTGCACATCAAGCATCCCGATATTACCATAGCGGGGCAGACGGCGCCGGGCGATGGCATCTGCATTGCGGGCACCTTAAACATTGATACGCACAACGTCATCATCCGCCACCTGCGTGTGCGCCGTGGTATTCCTACAGGCGGGCAGGGCGATGACAATATCGGTGGCAACCCTTATCACCACATTATTATTGACCATTGTTCCACCAGCTGGGGGATGGATGAGAATATTTCGCTGTATAGGCATATGCGCCCTTCCTTGGATGGCAGCACGCAGATTAAGGATCCTGCCGAGCATGTCACCATACAGTGGACGATATCCAGCGAGGCGCTGGACGCTAAAGGACACGCCTTTGGCGGCACTTGGGGCGGCAATCCGTCTACCTTTCACCATAATTTGTTTGCAAGCAATACGGCGCGCAACCCATCCATCGGGATGTCGGGGCCTTTTGATTTTCGCTACAATGTGGTTTTTAATTGGAAGCATCGCTCCATTGATGGGGGCGACGAGACTTCGATGATTAACCTGATCAACAATTATTTCAAACCGGGCCCTGCGACAAACGAAAATATGCGATCTGTCTTTGCGCGTATCGAGCAGCGCAGCATGTACTCGCCGGGCAGTGCTTGGGCAGCAGGCGACTGGTATGCTAAGGAGGTCAATAGACCGGGCAAATGGTATGTGGCGGGCAATGTGATGCACGGGGATGAGGCGGTGACGCTGAACAACTGGGCAGGGATGCGGATGAAGGAAACAAAAGATGCGTTGCAAGCTGGCGAGCATACACAGGAGCAGCTGGCGCGGGTATATACGCCGTTTGAGGGCTGGCCTGTAGCGCCACACCAGACGGCCGAAGTGGCCTTTGACGCGGTATTAGCAAAAGCTGGCGCAACACTGCCAAAGCGGGATGCTGTAGATACCCGCGTGGTGGATATGGTGCGCACCGGAAAAACCAGCACAGCTACGGGTATTATTAAAGATGTTAGCGAGGTAGGAGGCTACCCCACATTAACCTTCGACCCTAAATTGCTGCCCTTGGACACGGATGGCGACGGGATGCCCGACGAATGGGAGATTAAGCATAAGCTGGATCCCAAAGATCCGAGTGATGGCGCAAAGGACGCCGATGGCGATGGATACACCAATGTGGAGGAATACCTGAATGGAACCAATCCATGCGAAAATATCAACTACCGCAATTTGGGCAACAATATCGATCACATCAGCTAGTTATAAAGAAAGGCTGTCTTTTATATGCAAAGGCAGCCTTTTTTGATGAAATGGATTATCGTTTCGACAACACTAATCCAACCGCTTCAAATGTAATTTATCTTCGTATACCCTATCTTGGGAAATCTCTGTTTGGGAGAGCGTAAGCGCATCGCGCGACACGGCATATCGGAAAGGTAGCGGTTCGCGATCGTCCAAATCATCTTCATTGGTTGATGAAAAGTTAATACTCTCCTAATGTTGTCCAGCTATCTTTGCAAGGTGACGCATACCGAACCAAGCGAGGAATCTTTTCATGTATCTCTTTTTAAAAATGGAGAACCCCGCGCATTTACTTACTTCTTTAACCTCTACTGGGAAGAGCTTTACACGGTAGCTTATCGGCATTTGCGCGATGAGGATCTAGCGAAGGACTTGGTACAAGAGGTTTTTATACATCTTTGGGAAAAGAGAAGTCTTGTCAACAGCGCTTACATCTCGCTGAGGCCTTACTTCTTTCGTACGCTAAAGAATAAGCTCTTGAACTATTATGCATCGGAACGCGTGCGCAAAACAGTGGTTGAACAGATGTTGCATCGGATGGAAACCACTGTATCTCCCGAAAATAGCAGTGCCACCGTTTACCAAAAGTTGGAAGAGATTGTCGAACTGTCTGTCGCGAAGCTGCCCGGCTTGATGAAGACCGTTTACCAAATGCGTAGTGATAACCATTCGATACAAGAAATAGCTGCCCAGCTCAACATTGCCGAGCAAACCGTGAAAAACTACCTTTCTGAAGCCAAGAAAATCCTGAAGAAAGAGCTAACCCAACGTTTTGCCGATCACGATACCCTATTGCTGCTTGTTGTGAGCACTTATGCTATTCATGATTTATTAATATAAACAACATATTATCTTAAAGTACTTTCCCTCTTTCCAACTGTAGTATAGTAAAATCAGTACACAGGTGGATTCAGAAAGATTCAAAAATATTATACAGGAATACCTCAACGGAGGTCTATCGGAAGAGGCGAAGGAGAAAGTTGATAGGTGGTACCAGACGGTATCTTCAGAAGAAGTACAGCCCTTTGCCGATGCGCAAGATCGCGATCGAATAAAGGCGGAGATCATCGCCGGATTACCTATTCCACAGTGCGTAGAAAAGAAGACTATAAAACTTCAGAAAAGACGTTGGCTCGCTGTTGCAGCACTCGTCATGCTAACCGGTTTGGGCAGCGCCTTGTTTTTCTATAAAGTGGATATCCGTCATGAATTGCTACAGCAAAACCAATTGACAGCGGTTCTTACCTTGCCCGGCGAAGTGCGCGCGGTAAAACTGCCGGATAGTTCCACGATCTTTCTTAGTGGAAATGCCAAACTACGATTTCAGGAGACGGGCTTTCAGGATGCGAGAAAAATATACCTCGACCAAGGTGAAGCTTTTTTCGACGTGAAGCGCGATTCTTTGCATCCCTTTTCGATAGAAGCGGGCGATGTTGACATCGAGGTGCTCGGTACTTCCTTCAATGTGAATAATACACCGACTCGACAGCAAGTTGTGGTAGGTGTGAAGACGGGGCGCGTGCGGGTGACCGCTAAAGAAAATCATCAAGAACATATCCTAACGGCAGGGAAAGGCTTGCGTTATCATACAAATGAGCAGCTGTTTACCGCCTTCGATACTAATCCTGCGCACATCAACATATGGACGACGGGCGGTATTATGCTGGATGGGGCAAGCTTTGATGAGTTGCAGGATTTGCTGGCATCACGTTATGGGATGCAGCTGAAGGCAAATGGTCTCGATACAAAAAGGTTCAGCTATTCGCTGTTGATACCAAAGGTAGAATCTGTTGATCAGATGCTGACGATGATATGTACTATTCATGAATTAAAATTTAGGAGGAATAAAGATGAAATAATACTCTATAAATAAATCGAGCAATCCGACATCAGAAACTAGGGGAGTTTTTGAAAGAAGTGCTCAGCTGGCAAACCGCTAAATCGACCAGTGAGCACCGTTAAATCCATGTTTAAATAAACATTTTCACAAATATATGTATAAAATTATTAAGCTTACGAAATTAGCTGCTGCGATCGCGCTCTGCCCACTGGCCTATATACAGGCGGTGGAAGCCAGAACAGTGTCCGTAAGGAAGAATGTAGATCCACTAGAAAGGATAAATATTCAATTAAAAAGCAGTACTGCAGAACAAGCATTAGCCTTACTCGCGCAAAAAACAGGCAACGCTATTGGTTATGATAAGCGGGTGCTGCAGTTGGAGAAAGTAAAGATCAATGCGCGAAATTTTCAAGACGCCAGTTTTGAGGAAGTGCTGGGCTACATTCTGCAAAACACCAATATTCAATCTAAAAAAGTTTACGGCGGCGTGGTGTTGACTCGCAAAGCCGTGCAACAGTCGCACCTGCTGAAGCTGAAAGTGACGGACGAACAGAAACTGCCTGTTGCGGGCGCTTCAGTGAAGATTTTGACCAGCAAGCAAAATATCCTGACCAATGCCGATGGGGAAGCTTCCATTATCCTACCTGACGGGAATTATGAAATTTTGATCACGCATATCGGTTACGAGGCTAAGGAACTCAACAATATTCGTGTAGATGCCAATGCGAGCGTGCAGCTGGTTAGCTTACAAAACAACCAAAGCGAGTTGGGTGAAGTGGTGGTAACGGCTTTAGGCATAAAGCGTCAAGATCGTTCGTTGGGCTATGCCGTAGGGACAGTGAAAGGCGAGGACATCAGCCGTGTGAACAACGATAACTTCTTGGTGGGGATGGCCGGAAAAGTGCCGGGGGTGTCCATCAGTTCGACAGGACCAACCGGTTCCTCCGTGAATATGGTGATCCGCGGTGCTAGCTCCTTAAGTAGCGACAATCAACCGTTATTTGTGGTGGATGGTGTGCCGCTTACGAACAGCCTAAACAATGTCGGTCAGATTGGTGACGACAATAAGGTAGATTATGGAAATGCAATCTCTAATATCAATCCAGAGGATATCGAGAGTGTCTCTGTGTTAAAAGGGCCTAGTGCGGCAGCGCTCTATGGTTCTAGAGCTGGAAATGGAGTAGTGCTGATTACGACGAAAAGTGGTAAGAACGTGGAGAAAATGACCGTAGCGATAAATAGCAATACGGTGGTTGATATTCCCTACAAGTTTATTGGATTGCACAACAAATTTGCAAGCGGCACCATGCCGTGGAAGCCTGGCGATCAATCGGGCGATTTGATTATCGATGAAAGCTCGAGCTACATGGTAGGACCTGCCTTAGATAAGGGCTACTTGGCCGTGCAGTGGAACAGCCCGCTGGATGAAAATGGTAATCCTATTCCTACGGAATTACGGTCTTACCCAGATAATATTAAACAGTTTGTACAAACGGGTATAACCTCTACCAACGGGATTTCCTTAGCGAATAGAAGCGAGCATCTAGATTACCGCTTCTCCTATTCGAATATGAATAACCGTGGAATTATACCCAACGCCGATCTTTTTCGGAATACCTTGAATGTTAACTCAACGATGCATATTCGTGATAATTTATCACTTGGATTATCGCTGGATGCTAGTCGTAACAATTCTAATAATCGTCCCGCTGGGGACCGCGGTACAAACCCACTTCAAGCAGCTTATGAAGTGGCTCCACATATCAATATTTTGGATCTGAAGGATTATTGGGTGCCGGGCCAAGAGGGTTTGCAACAGCTATCGCAGTCGCCAGGAAACCACAATAACCCATACTTTCTAGCCAATGGGGTTAACAATTCTTTTGTACGCGATCGTGTATTCGGAAACCTGCGTTTGGATTGGACGATCCTTAAAGATTGGACCTTTATGCTGCGTTACGCTAATGACATTTATTGGGAAAACCGCGAAACAAAAATCCCTTATAGCTATACGAACGAACCGCGCGGATCATATGGTATTGTCAACATGATGAACATGGAGCAGAACGTAGATTTCTTGACATCGTATAAAAAAGAGCTTGGTGATTTTCATGTATCGGGATCATTGGGTGGAAACCTGCGTTACTATCGCGGTACTTCGGTGAGAAATGCGTCAAAGAATGAATCGGGATTGATTACGCCGGGGTTATATAGTCTTTCCAACATTAGTCCCTTAAATTTAGATTTCCTTAGTGGTGTTTCCGAAAAGGCAATCAATAGCGTGTATGGACTCCTAAATTTGAGTTACCGGGATATGATTTATCTAGACTTGACGGCCCGTAACGATTGGTCAAGCACATTGCCCGAAGTAAACCGGTCTTATTTTTATCCATCGGCTTCCTTAAGTGTATTGGTGGATCAAATTCTTCCCTTGCCGCAGTCTATTAGTCTATTCAAACTACGTGGTGGTATTGCTCGCGCAGGTAATGATGCTTCACCATATCAACTGACGAACGTTGTAAGTAATCCGGGAAGTTGGGGCGAGGTTTTGCGTTTAACGCGTGCTGCCGGATTACTTACACCCGATCTGCAACCGGAGATTGCGACTTCTTATGAGTTCGGTACGGATTTCGGGATGTTTCACAACCGGTTAAAGCTTGAGGCTAGCATCTATAAGCTCGATAATAGAAACCAGATATTTTCAACGTCATTGCCCAGTTCGAGTGGCTTTACATCAAAGAAAATCAATGCCGGTCTATTGCGTAGCAACGGCATCGAACTTGCGCTATCGGGACGACCTATCCAACAGGAAAACTGGACTTGGGATCTTGGCGTAAACTGGCACCGTAACCGTACCCGTATTGTAGAGCTTTCGGAAGGAGCAGAGTTTCATACCTTCTGGACCGATGGACGAGGTGGAGCCCGCACCTATGTAGGTGAAGAAATTGGCGATCTTTACGATTCCAAACTGGTTACCGTCGAAGACCCTTCTTCTCCATATTTCGGATACCCGATTTTGGATAGCAACGGTTCTTGGCAAGCGATCCGTATCAACAATAGCCGTAACAAGATCGGCAACTTCAACCCCGATTTTAGTATGGGTGTGCAGTCTACGTTACGGTACAAAAAGCTGACCATGCACCTTGCGGCGGATATGCGATTCGGCGGTAAATTTATGTCGCAAACCTACCGCTATTTTGAATCCAACTTGACCACACAGCGCTTCTTGGATCAATTGATCAATCCGAATGGGTTGACGGGGGAGGATTTGCGCAATTACTTGATCGACAATGATCTGGTCCGCGTGCAAGGCAATCGCTATCCTATCGTCGGCGGGCCTGGCGAAGAATATGGCGGTTATCCCATTGATGCAGGCGGCTCTGTCGGGAACTTTGGTGTGTTCAATCCGGGTGTTATCGCGCAGTATGATGCGGAAGGAAACATCACCGGATACACCGAAAATTTAGGTGGAGCAGGCACAAAATATATTGCTTACTCCGATAATTATCCATGGGATTTTATGAATGCAGCAACCTTTGATGCTTCTTTTATCAAATTGCGGGAACTATCATTTAGCTATGACGTATCGGGAAACTGGTTAAAGCGCATGGGAATTGATGCGGGTAGTGTGGGCGTGTATACCCGCAACTTAATCCTGTGGACAAAAGCCAACGTGGGAATAGATCCGGAGATGGCTTTCCAACCCGAAGCTGGCGGTGGTTTCAAACAAGGCATTGAGCGTTACAATGTGACGCCTTGGTCTATGCCCATCGGTTTCAAAGTTAATTTCACATTTTAATTTATCAGGCTACACAACATGAAAAAACAGATAACGATCGGTGCATGTCTTTTAGCAATCAGCTTGAGCCTTAGTTTATCCGGCTGTCAGGATTTAACCGAATTGAATATAAACCCCAACAACATCAGCGAGGAAGATGTAAACCCCAATTTACTGCTGCCAACGGTGCTAAGCGGCACGGCCAGTAAGTACAACGAATTGAGTTTTATCGATCTAGGCGGTGTGATGCAGCATACGCAGCTCGATGCTTGGTTTGATGGGCACAACGATTATGAGTGGACGGGGGGCATCTTAAGCTGGGATGCTTACTATAGTTTCCTGCGTGACAATGAACTGATGCGAAGGCGTTCGGAAGAACTCGGTCTTGATTTTCACCATGGGGTATCCTTGGTGATGCGCGCTTACATTTTTGGGCTGATCACCGATTTATGGGGCGATGCACCCTACACCGATGCGGTGAAAGCTGATCTAGGTGGTGTGCAGTATAATTTCCCAAAATTTGATCAGCAAGATGTTATTTACAAAGGTATTCTCGAAGAACTGAAACAGGCCAATACCATCTTCGCCAAACCTGATGGTACATTTGATGTATTGGGCGGAGCAGATCTTTATTTTAATGGAGATGTGTCTAAATGGCGTCGTTTTGCAAACTCTTTGGCCTTACGTTATTACATGCGCTTATCCGAAAAGGATCCTGCTTTTGCAAAGCAGGGCGTGGAAGCGATGCTGGCCGATGCCAATCAATTTCCATTGATCACTTCGGTGGGAGAAGAGGTGTTGATGGGGTTCGTGGGCGTGAACTCCAGCGATTCATGGCCATCCAACACCGTATTTGATGCCAGCGGCAGCAATTTCAGACGCATGAAGATGTGTGCCACCTTTGTTGATCGTTTGCAGGCCTTGCAAGACCCACGTCTTGCGGTATGGGCAAAACCGGTGGAGATTCCTATTGAAGTGCGGGCTACGGAACCTGCTAGGACGGATAAGATTGTCAATGGTGTGCGCATCGTATCGCCAGATGTGGTTGCCGGCATCCCTGTGGATACGGATACCGATTATGTAGGTTTACCGGCCAGCGGATCCAAGAATCCTTCTGCCTACAACCTAAACCCGACGCCGGGCCAGACGTCCATGAATCCGCATGTTTCGTATCTCAGCGATATCTACCGCGCTTCCAAGGGCGATTTACTTAAAGCCCGTTTGTTAGCCGCATCCGAAGTAAGCTTTATTTTGGCGGAAGCGGCCTGGAAGGGTTGGGCGGTGCCGGAAAGTGCGAAAACCTACTACGAGCGAGCCATACAGCAGTCGTTGACGAGCTGGGGCAGGGCGGCGGACTATAGTGCCTACATCCAACGGCCCGGCGTGGCTTTTGCCAATACGCAAGCGCAGATTATGGAACAAAAGTGGATTGCGAACTGGACCACGGCGGCACAAGCTTGGTTTGACTACCGCAGAACAGGATATCCGCAGTTGAAGGCGGGGCCTGCCGCTATACGTACGCAGTTGCCGGTACGCATTCCGTACATGCAAAATGAGATGAGCGTGAACCAAAAAAATGCAGAAGAAGCATTGTCACGTATCGAAAAAACAGCGTATTCGCAGGCTGATAATGAAAACAGTGCTTGGTCGAAACCTTGGTTACTGCAAGGGACGAGCAAGCCTTGGTAAGCATAAATAGGAACTGAATATGAAAAAAGTAGAACAATTATGGTTAGGTTTAAGTTTGTGTTGTGCGGTTTTTACCAGCACGGCACAAACTGCCGAAAAAGAACAGTTGCCCGACAGGGTTATGTTGACTTGGTCGGACAATCCTTCTAGCACACAGTCGGTAAGCTGGCGTGCCCACAGCGGTAGCGATAAATTTCTGGGTCAGGTTGTGGAAGAGCAGAGCAGCCCTGATTTGGAAGAGCGCGCGCGCGTGGTTGTCGGAAAGCTGTCTTTATTGGATAGGGGCGCTGGCAAGAAAGACAGCTATGGGCATGTTACCTTCGGGGATTTAAAACCGGGCACCTTGTATGCTTATCGTGTGGGCGACGGTCAACAGTGGAGCTCGTGGAACCAGTTTCGAACGGCCGACGCCACGGGCGATTTCTCGTTTATCTATTTGGGTGATGCCCAGAACGATTTGCGCTCGCGCTGGTCGCGCAGCATCCGAAAAGCGTTTCAGCAAGAACCCAACGCACGGTTTATCGTGCATGCCGGCGACCTGATTAACCGTTCCAATACGGATAGCGAATGGGGCGAATGGTATGAAGGTGCTGGATTTATCCATCAGATGATTCCGGCTGTTCCCACGCCTGGAAATCATGAGTATCGCCGTGATTCATTGGAACAACTGGTGCTGGATCCGCACTGGAAGGTGCAGTTTAATCTGCCTAAGAATGGTCCCGAAAAATTGCAGGATGCCGTTTACTTTCTCGACTATCAGGATGTACGCATTATCTCGTTGAACTCGCAGCTGATTATGTTGGATTCTCTAGCGGCTCTCAGCCAAGAAGAGTGGTTGGAAAAGGTATTGGCCTCGTCTAAAAAGAAATGGAATATCGTCGTGATGCACCATCCGGTTTATTCGACGGCAAAAAACAGGGACAACACCATACTGCGGGAGCGTTTCAAGCCTATTTTTGAGAAATACGCTGTTGATCTTGTGCTGCAAGGGCACGATCATACCTATGCACGGGGCACGGTAGATAGTCCTCGCCCGGTGTATTTGCTTTCTGTTGCTGGCCCTAAAATGTACGATTCTGACTCGGAGCGCTGGATGCAGGTGGCCGCTTCGCACACCCAGCTATATCAAGTTATTCGCGTAACGGATAGTAGGCTTTATTTCTCGAGCTACAAGCTCAATGGCGAGCTGTTCGATTCGTTTGAACTTCCGAAAAAGTAGCGCTATGAACATGTTATTTCGCTATTTGCTTTCGCTGACCTTGGTTGGCGCAGCTTTGCTCGCCAACGTGCGGGCGCAGTCGCCAGCGTTGTTGACCAAGTTGCAGCAACGTGAATTCCATGTTGCAGCACACCGCGGTGCACATATGGACTACCCTGAGAATTCCTTGGAATCGCTGAAAGAAGCCATCAACTTGGGGGCAAGCATCGTGGAGGTGGATGTGCGGGCCACCAAGGATGGTGTGTTGCTGTTGATGCACGACAATACCGTAGACCGGACAACTACTGGAACAGGAAAGATCAGTGAGCTTACCTATGCCGAGGTGAAAGCGTTGTACCTACGCGAGCAACCGCATGGAAAAGCTTCGGTGCATCATGTGCCTACCTTGGAAGAAGCATTGTCGGTTTGTAAAGGGAAGATCATTGTGGACCTTGATTTTAAAGAGGAAAACGAAGTATATGTTCGACCTACGCTAGAGCTTGTGCAAAAGATGGGCATGGAGGATGAAGTGTTGTTTTTTCTGTACGACTATAAAGATATGGAACGCGTGTCCCGGATTAATCCGGCGATTACGATGTTTCCGCGTGCGCGCAGTATGAAAGACATACAGAAGATCTTGAAGACAAAGCGCACACAGATTATCCATATCGATGCATCCTTTCAGGATAGGGCAGCATTACTGCAGTTGCATGCTCAAGGAGTTTTCTTTTGGATAAATAGTCTCGGCGAGGTAGACGAAAAAGCGGAAGTGGCGGGGGAAGCTGCCTACCGCGATTTTCTTGCCGCGTATCCCTTCGTCAGGATCATCCAAACCGATAATCCCAAATTGTGGAACCAGACCCTCATCACCTATAAAAAACAGTAAAATTTGTGGTTTCCATCTATAGTAGAGCACACGCTCCCGCGTGTCTCTACTATTATTTTTTTGCTGCCGACCTGCCTGTTGCGTTAAAAATTTCTTTTTTTAAAATCCTGTCGTTTGCTTTCCGTATTAAAATTTTCTAAGTTTAGTGCAAACAAACCTAATTTTCTACTGTTACTGATTAAAATATACCCGCATATGTCAACAGAAAATAACGCTAACACGGAAACTCCTTCGGTAAATCAAGAGGTATCCGCAACAAAAACGGAAGAAAAAAAAGTAACTCCAACCAAAACTGCCACGGCTAAACCGGTTGCGAAGACCAGTGCAGCTACAAAAGCAGCAACGGTAACAAAACCGACTACTAAACCTGCTGCGACGGCAAAGCCTGTAGCGGCTAAAGCGCCTGCAACAAAAGCTGCGGCTACACCTGCTGCAAGCAAGGTGTCGGCAGCGAAAGAAACAGCTGCAAAGCCTACGGCTGCTAAGACAGCAACAGCCAAAACTACAGAGACAAAGGCACCGACAAAAGCGTCTGCAGCGAAACCTGCGACCACGGCAAGCAAAACGCCGGCACCGGTAACAGCCGAGCGTGCAGCCGCCCCTGTGAACAAAGTTGTAGCGAAAACCGCGACTAAAGCTCCTGTAGCAAAAAATACGAAGACAGCAACGCCTGCAAAGGCTACAGCGGAAGCTAAGAAACCTGTGGCTAAACCTGCTGCAGCGAAAAAAGCGACAGCTGTCAATAAAGTATCGGCTGAAGATACGGCAGTGACTGCTCAGGAAACTAAAAAGTTGGAGAAAGAAGCTGCTTACAACGAGGATTTTAAAGAAAAGGTGAAAGAAGGAACGGCTTTCGCTGATAAGAAGGCGAAGGATAAGAAGGACGATAAGAAAGTGAAACAAAAGTCCAAAGCGAAAGCTAAAGTAAAAGTGTCCGATGCGAAGAAAGACAAGAAACCAAAGGAAAAAACCAAAGCCAAGAAAAGTGAAGAAGGGCTGAAGTCTAAAGTAAAAAAGATCGTGGAAGGCGTATTGAAAAAATTGGATAAAAAGCCAAAGAAAAAGAAGAAATAGGGAAATTATATAAGAAACAAGGTCGAGCTATGCTCGACCTTGTTTTATTGCTTATCCTTCCATATTTGTTCGGACCTCTTTAGCATCGCGTTTGCGCTCACTACGAATGATCAAGCGTAGGCCGGAATTCGCGGAATAGAATGACCAAATCCAGTTTCCGAGCAGTTTCCATTTGTTGCGGAAGCTTGCGATAGGAATCAAGTGAATCAATAACCAGGTTAACCAAGCGAACCAGCCCTTGAAGGAGAATTTCGGTAGGTCGGCAACCGCCTTGTAGCGCGCGATAACGGCCATGCTTCCTTTATCCCAGTAACCGAATGGTTTCATGCTCACCTGGCGATCTTTAGCAACGATATTTTTAGCGAGCAAGGTACCTTGCTGCATGGCTACCTGTGCCAATTGCGGATGCCCATTCGGGAAGTTTTCATCCGTTGTTTGGAAACAGATATCGCCAATGGCGAAAATATTGTCATATCCCTGTACGGCATTGAACTGATCGACGAGAACACGACGGCCACGACCAAATTTTTCGACCGGTAGGCCTGGAAGTTCACGGGCAATAACGCCGGAGGTCCATATCAATGTTTTGGTCAAGATCTCTTTGCCATCACTCAGTACAACCAAGTCGTTTTGGTAATCTTTAACGGCTACATTCAAGGTGATTTCCACACCTAATTTCTCCAATACGTCTTTTGCTTCTTGTTGAGCCACCTTACTCATCGGACCTAACAATACGGGGGCCGCATCGACCAAGTGGATCTTCGGCGTGAGACCAGCCAATTCAGGGTACTCTTTGCGCACGATACGATCGCTAAGCTCGGCGATCATACCGGATATTTCTACGCCCGAAGGGCCTCCGCCAGCGACAACAAGGTTGAGGTAGGCGTCGCGGTTAGGATCGTCTTTGCGCTGGATATATTCTTCCAGGTTGACAAGAATCTTGTTCCGTATAGCCAAGGCATCCGTAATATTTTTCATAGGAAAAGCGTTTTTCTTAACGTTTTCCATGCCGAAATAGTTGGTCTCGGTTCCCACGGCCAGCACCAAATAATCGTAGTGCAAAAGGCCGGTATCTGTTTCTATTGTATTGTTATCGCTGTTGATCTGCAAAAGCTTACCCAAGTGAAAGGCGAAGTTACGGTGTTTCTTGAACATCTTCCGGAACGGCGAACTGATATTGGAAGAGTCAATAAATGCGGTAGCAACCTGATAGATAAGCGGAGGGAAGAAGTTATAGTTGTTGATGTCTACCAAGGTAACCTGATAATCGAGGTTGTTTCCGAGGGATTTAACGAAGTTGATCCCTGCGAAGCCACCACCGACAACAACAATATGTTTTTTACTGTTTGCCATAATAAGCTATTCGTTTGTTTTAATATTTGCCAACAGGTTTAGAACAATGAAGTTGATTCTATAGTTTCGCAAATGAAGGTGCAAATATATTAAATTTAAAGGGCTACCGTAATGTGTAGCCCCTTTTTTTGTTTTTATTTTCTCACGCTAACAGCGTTTTTATGTGCATGTAGCCCCTCCAGTTCGGCCAAGATCTCTACGGTAGATCCGATTTGGCTTAAGCCCTCGGCGTTGATGTGCTGGAAGGTTATCTTTTTGACAAAAGAATCCACGGACACCCCGGAATAGGACCGGGCATATCCGGAGGTGGGCAAGGTGTGGTTGGTGCCCGATGCATAGTCACCAGCGCTCTCGGGAGTCAGGTGGCCTAAAAACACGGATCCAGCATTGCTGATATAGCGTGTCAAGCTTTCCCACTGGTCGGTTTCCAAAATCAAATGCTCCGGCGCATAGCGGTTGGAGAAACGCATGGCTTCCTGCAAACTGTCGGCCTTAATGGCGTAAGAGTTGGCGATTGCCATTTTCGCAATCTCTGCCCGAGGCAGGATCTGCAATTGCTCATCGAGCTTACTGTTGACAGCCGCTAGCAGCTCTTCAGACGTAGACACGAGTACGGCTTGGCTATCGGGTCCATGTTCGGCCTGTGCCAATAGATCGGCGGCTACATAGGCCGGATTTGCGGTCTCATCGGCTATGACCAATACTTCCGATGGGCCGGCAGGCATATCGATGCTGACATTGCTCATGCCCTGCACCAAGCTCTTTGCCTTGGTGACAAACTGGTTGCCGGGGCCAAATATCTTATCCACCTTGGGGATGCTTTCTGTGCCGAAGGCCATCGCCGCAACGGCCTGTGCGCCACCTGAAAGGTAGATGCGATCGATCTTCAACAGCTGCAGGCAATAGGCCACGAAGCCATTGATCTTGCCGCTTTGTTGCGGTGGCGAGCAAACGACAATCTCCTTGCAACCGGCAATACGGGCAGGTACGCCAAGCATCAGCAAGGTGCTAGGCAGTACGGCGGATCCGCCAGGTATGTAGAGCCCTACCTTTTCAATAGGACGCACCTCGCGCCAGCATTTTACGCCGGGCATGGTTTCTACCGTACGCTCACGACGCAGCTGCGTGCTGTGGAATTTATGTATATTTTGAAAAGCGATTTCCAACGCCCGCTGCTGGTCGCGTGTAATCGTCATCGCCAACTCTTCGATATCAGATTTTTCCAGATAAAGCTGCTGTAGCTCTACCTTATCAAACTTGCTGGCAAAACTGCGCAGGGCGGCATCGCCATCTTGCCGTACCTCTGCAATGATCTGCTGCACGGCATCTTGGATCGCATGGGTGTCATCTGTGTTACGGGCAACCAAGGCCTCCAGTGCAGCATCGGACAGATCAGTTAACGTATACTGCTTCAGCATTATAAAATGATTTTTTCAATCGGCATTACAACAATTCCTTGCGCACCTGCCGCTTTCAATGTATTTATCTTGTCCCAAAAATCGTCTTCTGTGATGACGGTATGTACCGCTACCCAACCCTCTTCTGCTAGTGGAACCACGGTAGGGCTCTTTACGCCATGCAACAGCTCCGTGATCTGCGGGAGGTTTATTTTCTCGACGTTCAAGACCACATATTTTGTTTCCTTGGCCCGCAATACCGACTGTATGCGCTGCAACAGCTCGCAAAGAATCGGGTTTTCCGAAATTCCTTCACGACCGATCAGGATAGCTTCCGAACTGCGTACATCGGCGAAAGGTTTCAATCCATTACTTTTCAAAGTGCCGCCCGTCGATACAATATCACATATGGCGTCGCTCAAACCGAGACCTGGCGCAATTTCTACCGATCCGGAGATCTCGCGGATGTCGGCTTGGATTTTATATTCGTCAAGAAACTGCTGTAGGATAACAGGGTAGGAGGTGGCAATGGCTTTGCCATTAAGATCGCTAAGCTCTTGTACGTCAGAATCTTTGGGGATGGCAATTTTTAAGGTGCAACGCCCAAAGCCAAGACGTTGTAGGTAGGTTACTTTAGCCTCGCTTTCGTCGATCACATTCTCGCCAACGATGCCTAGATCGGCAATGCCCTGTGCTACATAGCCGGGAATATCATCGTCGCGCAGAAAAAGGATTTCGAGGTTAAAGTTGTTGACGGTAGTGATGAGGGAGCTTTTATAGTTTTCAAAATCAAGTCCACAGTTTTTTAAAAGCTGTACTGATTTTTCATTTAATCTACCCGATTTCTGGATAGCTATCTTAAGATTTTTCAAAATATAAGGTTTTTGTTGTAAAACGTTTATTAATAAAAGAAGTATAACTCGGGGTACTTTGCTTCACGTAGAAACACATAACATTACATATCGCCAATCTGGCGATGATGAAAATGGATGTGATGTGTGAACAAATGAGTCATTGTTTATTAAAAACGTAACAAATGTAAGTTATTGCTATATGTTTTGCAAATTAAGGGTGTTAAATTTCGGAAAACTTTTGATCAAGGCTGCTGCGCGCGCCATTGTACTTTGGTTATTTCATATTCGAACTGCATAGTGCTCGGATCAACGGGAGCTGGATATGCCTTGGTCTTTAACGCACCCAATTTGCCTAAGGCCGCTTGGGAACGGAAATTGTGTTCCCGCACGTGAAAGATCACGGTATCCACAAATTGAAAAGCATGGTCAAGCAACATAGCCTTTACCGTCCTGTTCGTGATGCCGCCCCAGTATGATTTAGCCAAAAAGGTAAAGCCTATGGCGATATGGCTGGCCGCGGCGTCATACTGATAATAGGAGGTAGCACCGATGACAACATGGCGGGCCTTATCGATGATCAGAAAGGGCATATCCGTTTCCATAAGCTTCGTGAAGTACACATGAAAGCCATCGGGCTGGTAACGATTGGCATCGGGATGTTGCGCCCAAATCTCCGGATCTGACCCCACTTGAAACAGGCGTTCGTAATCGCTTGGCTGAAGTGGTTCCAAGGCGATATCGCTGTTTTCCAATGTTTGAAATTCCATGTTACTTGATGATACGTTTAATCTTATTGGAGCGTTTGATCAACTTGTGCAGACCTTCGTAATCCTCGCCATCGATTTTATTGTACAGGTTTTGAAGCTGCTTGATGTGCTCTTCGAGCACTTCCAAAACGTTGGAGCGATTTTGTTTGAAAATCGGCGTCCACATTTCTGGAGATGATTTAGCTAAGCGAACCGTTGACTGAAAGCCTGATCCCGCCAATTCGAAAATCCGGCCTTGCGATTTTTCCTTTTCCAACACCGTAAGTGCTAAAGCAAAGGAGGTAAGGTGGGATATGTGCGATACATAGGCGGTGTGCATATCGTGCTCATCAGCATTCATAAAGGAGGTTTTCATCTCCAATTGATCGGTGAGCGCATCGGCTAGTTCAAAAGCATCTTCGTCGGTTTTAAAAGCTTCGACGTATACCATCACTTTGTCTTTGAAGAGATTCGGAATTGCAGCTTCGGGGCCTGAGTACTCGGTACCGGCCATGGGGTGAGCTGCCACGTAACGTCCCCGATTGGGGTGGTCGGCAATGAGGTGGAGGATATTGGTCTTTGTGGATCCCATGTCGATGATTACCTGATCGGTAACCTTGTCCAACAGACTCGGTAAAAGCGTCAAGATGGCATCTACAGGGATGGTGAGCACAATAATTTTGCAGCTCGCCAAGGCCTCATCCAACGATAGTATTTGGTCTACGAGTCCCAGCTGCAGGGCTTTCTTTTGGTTGGATTCATTTTTCTCCACACCAATGATCTGCTCGCAAAAGTTCGTTTCTTTCAAACGGATACCAATTGACCCGCCGATCAAACCGATACCAACAATGGCTATGTTCATTTTTAAAAGTAAAAATTTAAAAGTAAAAATTAAAAAAAACTAAGGCGTTAACGCTATTCAATTACTACTCGCCTTCAGCTTCCTTTTGTGCATCCAAGATGCGTGCAATAGCACGATCTAAAACATCTTCATGGGCGCATAGGCTGATGCGAATGTAGCTGTCGCCAGCCGAGCCGAAGATTCCGCCCGGCGTGATGAACACTTGGGCGTCGTAAAGCACCTCGTCGCTCAACGCATAGGCATCTTGATAAGTAGCCGGTATTTTGGCCCAAACAAATAGACCTACTTGCGCCGTATCGTACCTGCAGCCCAGAAGATCCATGATGGCATAGACTTTTTCTCGACGTCGTGTATACACCGCATTCAACTCGCTGTACCAACTTTTGTCTAGCTGTAGAGCCTTTGCAGCAGCCAACTGCATGGGCAGAAACATGCCCGAGTCCATATTGCTTTTAAAGCGTAAGACATCGTTAATACGTGCTTGATCGCCCACTAGCATACCGATACGCCACCCCGCCATGTTCGACGATTTGCTCAACGAGTTGAGCTCTATGGCGACCTCTTTTGCACCATCCACGGACATGATGCTTTGTGGATGCTCGTTGAGGATAAAGCTGTAGGGGTTATCGTGGCAGATTAATATCTGATGTTTCTTTCCAAAGGCGATCAGCTGCTCGAAAAGTGCTTTCGTCGCCAAGGCGCCCGTAGGCATATGCGGATAATTGATCCACATGATTTTGACGGCCGATAGATCGAGCAGCTCCAGTTCCTCAAAATCGGGCTGCCAGTTTCTTTCTGCTTTCAGCTCGTAGGGAATAGCTGTAGCACCCGCAACCTTCACGGCGCTGCTATACGCAGGATAGCCGGGGTTTGGGATGAGTACCTGATCGCCCTCTTGTAGGTAGGTCATACAAATGTGTACAATACCTTCTTTTGAGCCTATCAGCGGCATAATTTCCGTTTGTGGATCTAAGGTCACGCCATAGTAGCGTGCATACCAATCTGCCATGGCCTCTCGCAGTGCCGGTGCTCCCTTATAATTTTGATAGCCATGTACGGTTGCCTTACTTGCCTCCTCCTGTAAAACCTGTATAACGGTTGGGTGAGGGGGCAGGTCAGGACTTCCGATGCCTAAGTTAATCACTTGGGCTCCAGCTTTGTTCATCGCGTCGATCTCGCGTAGCTTTTTCGAAAAGTAGTATTCTTCTGTCTGTTTTAGCCTGCTGGCAACTTCAATATACATACTGTTTGTTTTGAAATTTAGCGCCTAAATTACAGATTTAAAGCAATAAATAACTCTATTAAAGCGATTTTATCAATTCTGTGCAACAATATGTATGCTTCTCGGGTCAATTTGTTAACGCTCGTTCTTTTTTATTACTTTTGTAGCCTGAATAAAATACATGAAGACATACTTTAGACTGTTATCCTTTGCGAAACCTATCGAAAAATACGCCATCCCGTATATCATCTGCACGGTGGTGACGGTAGTTTTCGGGACGCTTAATTTGGCGCTGCTAGCGCCATTGTTGCAGGTACTTTTCAAAGGGACGGGGGATGCCGATCTGGCGCCTGCGGAATTGGCGCAGAAGCCTGACGGCTTGGATGATATCGGAGGTTGGTTTACCTACTATGCGGATAAGCTGTACTATGATATTGGGCCATTTGAAGCCTTGAAATATGTCTGTATCGTTATCGTGGCTTCGGTTTTTATCAGCAATCTTTTCCGGTATTTTTCGCAGCGCATTATGGAAAACTTGCGTATACATACCCTGCTCAATCTGCGGAAATCTGTTTTCAACAACGTGATGGATCTACATTTAGGCTATTTTACGAACAGTAGAAAAGGCGATATTATTTCCAAGATTGCATCTGATGTGCAGGTGGTACAATTTTCCGTGACCTCGACCTTGCAGGTAGCCTTCAAAGAACCCTTGCAACTCATTGCTTACATCGTGGTACTGTTTGCGCTTTCTGCAAAGCTTACATTGTTCTCCTTGGCCGTTATTCCTGTTTCGGCTTTTTTTATTTCTAGGATTGTCAAAAAGCTGCGTGAGCAGGCGCGTGAAGGGCAGAAATCCTATGCCAATATGATTTCCTACTTGGATGAAGCATTGTCGGGCATTAAAATTATCAAAGCGTTTAACGGAACCTTATTCGTGAAAGATCGATTCAATGGTGAAAGTGAATATTACTCGAAGATTATGCGACGCATGGTGCGCAGACAACAGATGGGCTCACCTGTGTCGGAGCTGTTGGGCGTTCTGATGGTGGCGGTAATCTTGTTGTATGGAGGTGGCTTGGTGCTGGATGGACAAGGCGATCTGAAAGCCTCCGAATTTATCACGTACATCGCCATATTCTCGCAAGTTATGCGTCCTGCGAAAGCATTGACGGATGCTTTTTCTAGCATCCATAACGGTATTGCGGCCGGTGAGCGTGTTTTGGATCTTGTCGATGAGCGCAGTGTGGTGACTGATAAGCCAGATGCCGTTGCTTTGACCGGATTTGACCAATCGATTGTTTTCCGGGATGTGGATTTTTCTTACGAAGAGAAGCAGATCCTGAACCAGATCAATCTAGAAATCCCTAAAGGAAAAACAGTGGCCTTGGTGGGGCCATCGGGCGGCGGGAAATCGACCTTGATCGACTTGATTCCGCGTTTTATGGATGTAAAAGACGGAAGCATTACCTTAGACGGCGTAGATTTGCGCGATGTAAAACAGGACTCCCTACGTAACCTCATCGGGACGGTAAACCAAGAATCTATTTTGTTTAACGATACGATTTTTAATAACATCGCCTTTGCGAAGACTGATGCGACGATGGAAGAGGTGGAACATGCAGCCAAGATTGCCAACGCGCATGAATTTATTGTGAAAACGGAAGAGGGTTACCAAACGAATATTGGCGATCGGGGAGCAAAATTGTCGGGTGGACAGCGTCAGCGTATCTGTATTGCACGGGCGGTGCTCCGCAATCCGCCGATCATGCTGCTGGACGAAGCGACCTCGGCCTTGGATACGGAATCGGAAAAACTGGTGCAGGACTCCCTGTACAAATTAATGGAAAATAGGACGACGGTGGTCATCGCTCACCGCTTGAGCACCATTCAAAATGCAGATAAAATTGTGGTGATCGAAGCTGGTCGGGTGGTGGAGGAAGGAAGCCACCTCGAACTGGTGAATAAACAAGGATTATATAAACGATTGATAGACATGCAACAATTTGTTGATTAACATAGAAAAGCGGTTTCAAAATCGCTTTTTTCTTTGCTAATTGGTACATTTGTTTAGTTAGGAGGCTGAAATGAATGCAACGCAAAAACTTGATTTTTTGATTCAAGATAAGAATTTAGATGCGGACTTAAAACGTATTGCCCTTAAAGTGTTTCACGCTGAACGCATTACCTTTGAAGAGGGTGTTTTACTATACGAACGTGGCGAGTTAGGCTATCTGGGCGTTTTAGCAAACTATATCCGAGAAAAGAGGCATGGCGACTATACTTACTTCAATAGAAATTTTCATATAGAGCCCACGAACGTATGTGTGTACGACTGTAAATTTTGTGCCTATTCGCGCTTGATCAAGCAACGTGACGAAGGCTGGGAGATGGATGTCGACGGGATGATGGACATTATTCGTAAATACGACGATGAGCCAGTTACCGAAGTACATATCACGGGTGGGGTAGTGCCCAAACAAAACCTCGATTTCTACGCTGAGTTCTTTAAGCGCTGTAAAGCACATCGCCCAAGCCTACATATCAAGGGGCTTACTCCAGTGGAATATTATTATATTTTTAAGAAGGCAAAGCTGACACATTACGAAGGTATGAAGTATCTGAAAGAATGTGGACTGGATTCTATGCCGGGTGGCGGAGCAGAGATTTTTCACGCGGATGTACGGGAGAAAATTGCGGGCGATAAATGTACAGCCGAACAATGGCTGGACATTCACGAGCAAGCCCATAGCTTGGGGATGCGTACCAATGCGACCATGCTCTATGGGCATATCGAAGAGTTTTGGCACCGCGTAGACCATATGGAACGTTTGCGACAGTTGCAAGATAAAACGGGCGGATTCCAAACGTTTATTCCGCTGAAATTTCGTAACCAAGGTCATCAAATGTCTGATATTCCCGAAGTATCGGTTATCGAAGATTTGCGTAACTACGCGATAGCGCGTATCTATATGGATAACTTTGACCACATCAAAGCTTACTGGGCGATGATATCCCGAGACACGGCGCAGCTGTCTTTAGCTTTCGGAGTGGATGATATCGACGGCACGCTGGATGATACCACGAAGATCTATTCGATGGCTGGTGCTGAAGAACAACATCCGGGTATGAGCACGCAGCAGGTGGTGGAGCTAATCAAAAATGTGGGTAGACACCCCATTGAGCGCGACACGCTGTATCAAGTGGTTACCGATTATCAGGATCACGTTTTCGAAACAGCTAAAAAGGCAAACTATTATTCGTTACCCGTAGTGGAGTAATTATATCAATTTTGAAGAAGACTTTCTATTTTATACGACACGGACAGACCGACCTTAATCTCAAAGGTATTGTGCAGGGCAGAGGGGTAAATTCACCCTTGAATGAAACAGGTTTTAAGCAGGCGGAAGCATTTTATGAGGCTTTTAAAGATGTTCCTTTTGATAAGGTCTATACATCGACTTTGCTACGAACAAAACAAACGGTGCAGCAGTTTCTCGATGACGGTATTCCCACGGAAGAACTGATCGGGCTCGATGAGATCTCTTGGGGTATCTACGAAGGCAAGGAGCAGGACGAAGTTATTATGACGGGCTTTGAGAAGGTCGTCGCTTCTTGGCGCAATGGCGAGCTAGATCTCAGCATCGAAGAGGGCGAATCGCCCAACGCTTTAGTTGCCCGGCAGAAAGAAGCGATACAGCATATGTTGACCCGTACCGATGAGGAAACGATTTTGGTATGCATGCATGGACGCGCCTTGCGTATTATGCTATGTCATCTCACGGATGTGGACGTTTGCCTTATGGATGATTTCCCACATACCAACACGGCGCTATATGTCTTGGAATATGATCAAGAGAAATTTACGATCGTAGACCACTACAATGTCAAACACCTAGCGAATTTATAAATGAAGAAAATAAGCGTATCCGCTGTTTCTTATACAAATACCCTCCCATTTTTACAAGGTATCAGAAACTCGGATGTGATGAATGCCATCGATCTATCGGTGGACTATCCCAGTGCATGTGCACAAAAGGTGATCGATGATGTGGTGGATATGGGGATTATCCCTATTGCTGCCTTGTTGAAACTGCCTGAATACCATATTATAGGCGATTATTGCATCGGTAGCGATGGTGCCGTTGACTCGGTATTTATTTTTTCACAAAAGCCAATAACAGAAATTCAGTCTCTACGATTGGATGTACAATCGCGGACCTCTAATGGCTTGGCCCGTATTTTACTGAAGCACCACTGGAAACGGGACGTAGAAATTGTTACCGAAGGTGATGCTGATGCCTATGTGCTTATTGGTGATCGAACATTTGGGAAGAAGGATTCGATGCCTTATGTGTATGATCTTGGACAGTATTGGAAGGAGATGACAGGACTTCCATTTGCTTATGCCGTATGGGTATCTAATAAGCAATTGCCTGAGGAATTTACCGAAGCATTTAACCGGGCTTTGGCCGATGGTGTTTCGCACCCGGAAGATGTGATTGCCGGCCTACCGATCTACCCTAATTTTGATTATAAAAAATATCTGACGGAGAACTTAGATTTTCACCTAACAGCAGAAAAAAGAGAAGCAATCAAGCGGTATTTAGCGCTTTACAAGGAGTTGTAGTCTGCAGCTGCAAAAGGTTATAAAAAGTAAAAGCCAAACGATTTTCGTTTGGCTTTTACGGTCTAAAACGGTTCCCTTATTATTTCAAGAATCCATAAAGGAAGGATTGGCTGTCACTTTGTAGTCGGATACCGCCAAGAGGAACGGTGACTGCTGGCGAACTGCTATCGATCCAATCTAAGAGGAAGGGGCCTTTTAGGATATACTCTTCGAGTACACGCAGTTGTGCTAAACGTGTTGTCCAGTTGCCGTTGGAATAGTCGCGCCGCGCGTTGGATAAGGTCAACAGGTTTTGCTGCAAGCTGTAGTTGAACGACATGTCAGCCACAAAGTTGCTCGTGCCGGATGAGTAATACACCGATAAGGTAGCTTGCGTTTCCGATATAATCTTGAATTCCATATACCGTATCGCGCGATTTGTGCTGGTGAAGTTGGCGTTCAATGTAGCCCATACTTCGTTGAAGGCCGAGCTAACACCTGCCGGAAGGCTGTTGGTTGTGGTACCTATGGTGCTGTAGGTTTTGTTGAATCCAAACTGTAGGTAAAGCGGAAATACCGGTGTAGGGTTGCTTTCCACGGCGGATGTGCTGCCATTGGTGCGCATGGTATAGCTGTTTGTATTGGCATTCCATGCTATGGCTTGTACCGATGCATCGTTAAAGGTGAGCTGCGCAGGTACAATGCCTTCTGGGCTGTAGGCGAAGGAGGAAGAAACACTGCTGATGGTTGTTCCATCGGCCTCCAACTTGCTTAACGTCACCGTACGGTTGTTTACATCGATGGCGAAAGCTACTTTATCTGCTCCATTAGCGACATACAAGTTGCTGTTGCTTTGTAAAAATGTGCGTAGGTTCTCGCGTGATGCTTGAAGTCTTCCGCCTAAAAAAGCTTCCTCTTCGGTTTCATTGGCGCGGATCAAGGTTAAGATGGCGGCATTTTTATTGCCCTGAAGCACGACGGTATCGCCTGAAAACTTCACAAAGCTGAAATCGTTGTCGCCTTTCAGGCCTTGTCCATTGGTTCCTCCATTAACCGAATTTTGCGGATCTGCAAAGACGGAAATATAGTTGTAGGTGTCAAATAGCAAGCTTGGCCGTTGCAAAGCTTTTAAGCGGTAACTGCTGCTGCCCAATGTGCCTGATGCAGCATCGGTGAAATCTGATAACATGTGCACACGGCCCTCGCTATCGAATTGCATAAAGAGGGCAAAGGTCTTCCCATCAACGGTCTCAAGCGATGCTTTATAGCCATGTGGCGCTTCCGTCAGAAAAGCAAGGCTGCTGGCTAGGTATTCGCTTAGGCGGCTATCTGGATCCTGCAGGATGGGATCATCCTCTTTCTTACATGCACTGAAGCTGAGCAGCGCGGCGAGGAAAATAAATATAGAGGTATTTCTAATCTTCATAATTAATAAGTGTTTCTTAACAAACCATAGATGTAATTTGTTGCATCGTCTTCCCGTATCATCTTAGCGAAGTCCGTAGGATAGGCGCCGCCATCGGACCAGCCATAGTGAAAGGTCTTGCCGTCGAAGTAGTTTAGTAGATCCGCTACGTAGGTGCGAATGGTGTTTGCATTCCCACCTGCTGTACTGTTCAGATCGGTTGACGTACCCACATAGGTAAATGTGCTGCGTTTGGTGGTCGGCTCTTCGGTGTAGTCAAATCGGAAATCGGCATTGAATACCGATGTTGGGTTCGCTGGATTCCGATATTTGAGGCGCAACATCATTTTTCCTTGCTGGTAATAGATTACGTTCACATCTTCTAGGTAGCGACCGGCATTACCTAAGGTGCCCAAAGAGCTGGATGCGGTTTGAAAGCTCTCTTTGAATTTTGCCGACCAATTTGTTTCGTCTGTCGTGACGGAGGTAAACAACACGCTGTTGCTACGTCCAAAACCTAAACGCTCGAAGGCGGATGGCGGAGGCGATAGCTTATTGATCGCAGCCTCCGTTTTTGCTTGCAGGTCGTAGAGGTTGATATTCCATGTTTGGCGGAAGTAGTTTAGTACAATCTGTTGTTTCTGCCTTATTTTCTGTACACCATCTGCATTACTGATCGAGCTGATGATGTTTTCAAAAGGTTGGTAACCTTGTGTCAGCATGATAGCGGCAATCTCCACGAAGTCTTCATCTGGGGCAGACATGGCGTAAGAGGAGATAAAGCCTTTGTTTCGCGCATCGGTAACACTGACCTGATTCCAGGTAGAGGTATAGTCTGCCGGTGTGATGGCTTCAAACTCTCTAGGGTACATGATGGTTTGGTGCAAGATATGCGCAAATTCGTGATGGATGGTTTTTAGCATGGCTTGTACCAGGTCTCGATCTTTTAGATCAAACCAGTTAACCCGGTAAAGCACAATCTTGGCTCCGGCTTCGGCCGTTCCCAAGGTGATCGTACCCGAGGTATTGTACTCTGGACTTCCTACCAAAAGATATTGCCTAGGTGCAAACTTCTTAATGAAGTCGGCTCCTGCTATTTCAATATAGGGCTCGATCCATCCTTGTTTTACCATCTCCATGACGGGCACAATCTTATCTTCCTGCGGCGGAACCAAGTTGTTTACGAAGCTAACTTCGGATGGCGTCCATCGGTAGAGGACATCAATGTTGTAGGGTACCGTGAAGGTTTGGTAAATGTAATTGTCTATTTCATTTTTTACCCATTTTTCACCGCCCAAACCAACGATCTCTTTATCTAAATTCTCTTCCTTGCTGCAGGCCATTCCCAAAAAGGCGATGCTGGCAAGTAGTGTATATGTGACTATTCTTCTAATTTTCATAATACGGTACTAATCGTTTTCAGGTCTTGGATTAAGCTCTACGTTGGATAGTTTTACTTCTTCTGGTAGTTGCAATACGCGGCGTAGGTCGTCTGCCGGCAGGCTGATGCTAGCACCACCGTACACGGCATGCGTTACCGGAATATTATAACGTAGGATATCAAACCAGCGTAGGCCCTCGTGCATAAACTCGGCGCGTCTAAATTGCAGGCATGACTGGATCAGTCCTTCTTGGAATACGGCATCTGTGTATTGTTCCTCGGGCAGCTCATTGTAGAAGTAGGTTTTTATTTTCTGTTTGTCGATCGTACGAGAACTGCTGTAATCCGCTACTTTAATGCGATTTTTTGCATAGGCATTCAAATCGGCCATGGCCGATTCATACTGACCAAGATATGCTAACGCTTCAGCACGACTTAAGAGCACCTCTTCCGTAGAAAATAGGGGAACCATATTGTATCCCACGCCGGTGGTGGCATTGATGCTTGTACGCACGAAATGCTCCATAAATTTCCGGGTGTAGAACGACTGGCTACTTAATGACCAAGTGCGGATAGCGGTTAAGTTGCCGGCGACGGTGCCTTGAATAACGCTGTTTAATAGAGCTGATGTGGTAGAATAGCGGTACTGACGGAATCGGCGTGCCCACCAAGAGGTGGTTTCTCCCAACAGAATGTTTGCACGCTCATCGGATTTGGTGTATTCATACGCAAATTCTTCTGAACCAAAAGCGGCGTACCGACCGTTCATATCGCGCATATTGTTTGCGATATTTCCCTCTGGGAAGGCGAGATTGGCATGGTTTACCACTTGAGCATAATCTTTCTTGAAAAGGTAGAAACGTACTGCAAAAGCGTGCGCTGCTTTTCTGGTAAAATGATAGGACGGCGTTTTATAGTTGTCGACGATCAAAGGTAGGCCTGCAACTAAATCGCGCTCTATTTTTTCGTAGACACTGCTCACGGTATTGCGTTCGTAATTTTTCCAAACCACCGTTTCAGGAATCTCCACATAGGGAACACCCATGTCAACGCCAGAAGTGCTGTTGTTGTAGAATTTGGCAAATAAATTGACCAACATGAAGTGCGCGTAGGCGCGTGCTACCAGTGCTTCGCCTTTTTTTGAGGCAAACTCGGCTGGATCGCCCGCGTCGGCAATAGCCTTCAGCACTTCATTGGCTGCAGCAATAGCACGGTATGCATTGTTCCAGTAGTAGATCGGCGAATCTTGATTGACAGCAGTCACATCGCGCCACGCGTAACCATTGGTGTTCGTTTCATCGTTGGTGCCCATCCCAAAGTTATCGGTCACATTATCGCTCATCGCCTCACAAAAGGTGATGTAGTTGCCTGATGGGTAGGCCGAGACAAGGAGCTCGGAAAGCTTCTCCCCATTGTTTAATAGTGTCCGTTGGTCGGGCAATTGATCTAAATATTTTTCACAGCCCGTAAACGGGAGGGCAATAAAAAGAAGAATAGGATATATAAGTTTTCTTTTCATGGTCTAGATTCCAATTTTTAGGGTTAAGGTAAATTGTTTAGGCATCGGATTGGCTACACCGCCGGAATTGAAAAATTCCGGATCTTGGCCTTTTAGCCCTTTGTCGGCATAGATCAGCCACACGTTGTTGGCATTGAGTGCTGTTGATAATGATTTTACACCCAGCTTGTTGCTGATGCTGTTGGGCAACAAATAGTTTAGCGCGATGGTCTTCAAACGAACGAAGGAACCGTCGACGACGCGCATATCTGAGAAGTTGTAGTTGTTGTACGGATATACACTACCTAGGGCTTGCTCAACCTGTCCATCAATGATAGAAGGAATATTCGTTGTTGTCTCGTCGCCCGGCATTGTCCAGCGATCCAAGAACTCGCGAGGCGTAGCATCTAGATCACTATATGAGGTCTTGAAAACCCGATCTAAACGTATTTTATTACCCCACTGGTAGGTTACGAAAACATTTAAACTAACGCCTTTATAGGAAACAACGTTGGAAAGACCTCCGGTGTACAAGGGGTCTACCGATCCTTCTAGCTTCAGGTAATCCGTGTTTGTGCTTTGCAAATAGACATTGGGACTCGTCTCGCCTAGATGGTTTACGAAGTTGGGAACACCGGTGTAGGGATCTAAACCGGCAAATTGAACGGAGTATAGACCGCGAACAGGACCGTCTATTTTCGGGCCTCCTTCAGGAATCACTAAGTCGAAAATACGCGGTAGGCTGCGTAGATTGGTGATCTTGTTTTTCACATAGCCTAAGGTAAAGTTTGTTCTATATTTCCAGTTTGACTCTCGAAACCAAGCCATGCCCAAGGTGATATCTACCCCGTTGGAGGTCATATCGGCATAGTTTGCCGATTTTGTTGCCTGCCCACCGATTCCGGATGTGCGTACACTGTTGATCAGTTCAAAACCATCGCGGTGGAAGTAGTCTGCCGAGAGGGTTAAGCGGTTGTTGAAGACGCCCACGTCAAGACCAACGTTGCGCTCATATTGTTTTTCCCAAGTGAGCTCTTGGTTTTCCAAGGCGGTGATGGTGATTTTTGATTCTGTCTCCGAAAGATAAGGTCGGTTGGTTTGTGTATTGCTGAATAGCGCTGTGGAGTTGCGCGCGTTTCCGATATTGGCCGTAAGACCATAGCTACCACGAACTTTCAACATGGAGATCTGCGGTAGGTTTTCCATGAATGGCTCTTCATCCACATTCCAAGCACCTGAGAATGTCCAAGTAGGTAACCATCTCGCGGCACGCGTATCGCCCATTTTGTTGGATCCGTCGTAGCGACTGGCAAAACTGAACACATAGCGGCTTTTGTAATCGTACTGTAGATTGCCGAAAAAGGAAACAAAACGATCGTAATTGTAGTCCATACCAAAATAGTTATAGTTTCCTTCTAGCATCTGTTTGATGATGCGGTAGTCGGTGAACGGCACGCCGCCTTTATCATACTGATAACCGTAGCCATTGTTGTAGCTAGACTGTCTATCGGCGAAA
The DNA here is from genome assembly GCF_033955345.1 of Sphingobacterium bambusae. Classification (NCBI taxonomy): domain Bacteria; kingdom Pseudomonadati; phylum Bacteroidota; class Sphingobacteriia; order Sphingobacteriales; family Sphingobacteriaceae; genus Sphingobacterium; species Sphingobacterium bambusae. Next base: position 1,009,574 of record NZ_CP138332.1, on the reverse strand, counting down.
CGGATATCTTGCCCCACGAACACATTCAAGCCGTGGTCTTGAAACATTTTTGTATTGTACTGTAGGGTATGGCGCCCGTAGTAGCTTTTTAGCATGTCGTCGCCACGCATGTAAAAGCCTCCTTCAGGAAGAACAACCTGTGCTTCTTGATAGGGTTTGTCGGGATCGTTGTATAAGAAGTTGTTGCGATCGCGGATGGTCGAATTGTTGGCCGCCCGATAAGCACCCGACATGTTTGAGTACTCGGTGATCATGTTTTCGCGACTTGTTTTTACGTAACGTACCGATCCAAGAGCCTTATACTCTAAGTTTTTTAAAATCTTAACGCCTAATTCACCTTGGATTTTGAAATCCACCATATTCACCATGATCTTGTTGTTATCCAACTCATGGATGATATTGAAAGGGGCATAGTTGCGCGTAAAAAATTCAAGGTTCCCGTCTTCGTCATAGGCGGTAAGGGCACGACTGGTATTTAAGGCGTAGGAGTAGGGGTTAATGTCAAAATTACGTGTGTACTCGCCGCGAACAGCATCGTTTTCGCGGGCCAATGTTCCGGGGACGCGCTGATCACGAAGCGACCCGTTAACAATAACGCCTGCGGTTACGCGACTGCCTAGATTATAGTCGGAACGCATATTTCCAGTGAAGCGTTTCACATTATCGGCAATGGTATAACCATTGTCGTGGTAGTAACTTCCGGAGAAATAATGCCGGGCTTTTTCCGTTCCGGACGAGATACCGATGGAATGCTCTTGTACAAAGGAATTTCGAAATAAAAGATCAAACCAGTCGGTATTTGCACGAGCATAGCGACTCAAAAATTGTTCACGTGCTTCGGTGCTATTTTCCAACATAAAGTTGCCTGTTTGCTCATCGTAGGTGTTGATGAGGTCATACATCTTGGTATAGATACCACCGTTGGATCGGCGAAGAGAGGGAGCGAAATTAAAAAGTCCTTTACGATCCATTTCGGAATAGACGGACATTTGGTCCGAGGAATTCATGATGTTGAAGGTCGAGTAGGAGGGCTTGAGGTAGGTGGAGAAGTTGGCATTATAGCTGACCAACGGTGCACCGACTTTTCCTTTCTTTGTGCTGATAACCACGACACCATTCATGGCTCTAGCGCCATACAGTGCAGTCGCAGATGCATCTTTAAGGATTTCAAAGGTTTCGATATCTTCGGCATTGATTCCTGCGACCGATGATCCGATCAAGGTCAAGGCATCACCGCTGGATAATTGATCGTTGGATATATTTACGATATCTTCTAGAACGACACCATCCACCACCCACAACGGTTTGTTGTCGCCAGTGATTGACGTAGCGCCGCGCACGCGAATTTTAGGTGCCGAGCCAAAGGTGCCTGATACGTTTTGAACCGATACGCCGGCTACACGGCCTTCGAGCATACGGCTGACGTCGGTCATCCCTTCGATTTTTGTGTCTTCCATTTTTACGGACGCCGATGCTCCGGTAAATAATTTCTTGCTGATGTTTTGAAAGCCGGTAACAACAACCTCATCCATTTCATTCTCATTGACTTGCAGCACAATACGCATGGCATCACCCTGATAGGGGCGTACCAATGTTTTGTAGCCTACCATAGAGAAGCTTAGGGAGGAATTGGCATTGCGTAGTCGGATGCTAAATGTTCCGTCGGCAGCACTGGAAACAGCATTGCTGCTACCAATTTCTTTGATGTTTACACCGGGAATTACCGTGCCGTATTCATCCATAATCTTACCGGTAGCGACCGCTTGCTGTACAGATGGCTCGCTGTGTTTTACCTCCATCTCGATCGTTTTTCGGGGTGCTACGGTAATAATTTCGTCTGTCAACGCATAACCAAAAGGTTGGTGCTCAAAAATGAGATCCAATGCCTTTTTGATGGGCATGTTTTTTAGTTCAACGGACACCGATTTTGATTTGGCCAAGTATTCGGCATTGATCATAAAATCGTAGGAAGTCTGTTTTTGCAGTTCCTTTAATGCATTTTTTAAGGGTACATTTCTTAGTGATAAGCTCACATTTTGCGCCATGGAGTTACCCAAAGCCTGTAGGTTAATGCACAGAAAAATAAAGAATGTTAATCTCATACAGATCTTGTTAATAAGGCTAGTTAAGTCTGTCTTTTTACTTTTTTTTCGGTGAAATTCAACAGTATATACTGTTTTATATTTCATAATTTTCACATTGTATAGCACAAAATATGCACGACGTTATCCTTAGATATCGTTATATTTGTACTAATAGGTTAGTTATTCTGTTTACTGATTCAGGATGAATGCCTTCATAACGTGACTAGGGGTGTTGCAACCATCCCTGGTCTTTTTTTTGGCTTGTGATGCGTACTATTTTTCCATATAGACCCTCCTTCCTTTCATAGAAAAATTATACGTGGTGTTGATGGATAAAACCTTTAAGAGCTTATCAAGCGCAACATCTTTGGATAGGTTTCCCTCGATGCGTATAGCGGGCAGCTTTCCTTCGTATGCAAACTTAATATCATACCAGCGCTCAATATCGCGCAGTACGACTTCCAATGGAGTTCCTGAAAAGATAAATCGTTTGCTTACCCATCCGGTATATTCCTCTGGCGATACCAGTTGTACGCGGATGTTCTTATCTTGAATGGTTGCCTGTTGATCTGGATGAAGGATGACCTTATCGGCTAAGGGTTGATCTACGCCGGTCACCTTAACAAGACCTTCTACCAAGGTCGTCGTTTCTTGTATTTCATCAGCATAAGACTTGACGTTGAATGTGGTTCCTAAAACTTCAATATCTTGTTTTGCCGTATGTACGAGGAAGGGCGCTTCCTTATTTTTAACCACTTCAAAATATCCCTCTCCATCTAAGAATACCTCCCTTTTGTTTTTCGCAAAAGTAAGTGGGAACCGTAGCGTAGATTCTGAATTTAGGTGTACTTTCGTTCCATCTTCCAACTGAAACTTGGTGAATCCACCTTTCGAAGTATGTATGCTATTAAACTGATTATTTAGCGTCGCTAAATCGTGGTTTTTGTAAACGAATTGAAGTTCCCCATTGTCTATACGAACAATTTCAAGTTCATCATTCTTGTATAGCGACCCGGATATGCTGTCTTGAATACTGATCACCTCGCCCGAAGGTAGGGTAATTTGGGATATGTTCTCGGAGGGGTACGTTGTAGATGCAGTTCGTTGTTCCTCTTGAGATTGCCCTTTCCAAAGGTAGAACGAGACAGCAAGGACACATAGCAGGCCTGCCGCAATACCGGATAGCGCAAGCCATGTTTTCGAGCGGATTCGTGGGATTGTGGTGCTGGCTTCAGTGGTCTCTGCAGAATGAGGTAGGCCATTCCATAACTTAGCGAGTTTGGCATCCCACAGCACTTGGGTTTCCGCTGATTTGGCTAAGCTGAACTCTTCCTTTAATCCCCATTCTGTTAAATAAGCGGACAAATCATTATCATCTACCTCCGATAGCTCTTGAAAAAAGCTGTCGAATTCCTCTTTGTCGAGTTGGTTGTTGAGAAAACGTTGAAGTCGGTCTTCAAATTCGGGTAATAAGGGCATAGTAGTATGACGTATACAAGTAATACGAAAGCTATCTTCGAAACACACTATTCAAAAAGTGTTTTTTTTAGTAAAAAATGTAGTGTGTTGATAAGTAGATGATTAGTAATGGTTTGTCGCCGTGTTCTTTCAATAATTGCCGTAAAGTTTTTAAAGCGGATACCAATTGGTTGCTGATCGTCGAAGGAGATATACCTAGGGCATCTGCTGCTTCTTGGTAGCTGTAGCCTTCCAATTTACAGAGACGGAAAATTTCTCGCCTTTGTGCGGGCAATTGTGCCAATACGTTTTCGATAAGTAGGTTTTGTTCTTTTAGTAGGAATGCTTCTTCTACGGAAAGCGCTAACTCTTCACCTTGTTCCCGTAGTTTTTCCTTTTTTCTTTCATCTTGTGCGATATGCCGTAGCGCATCTATGCTGCTGTGTGAGGCAATTTGGAAGATGTAGGCGTCGAAAGACTTGTCTATATCAATGGATTGGTGATTTTTCCAGATTTTAACAAAGGTTAGCTGTAAAATATCTTCAGCAAGGTCAATGTCTTTTATGATTTTGTAGATGAAGCTTAGCAAAGGCTGGGCATAACTGTCGTAGACGGCTTTAAAAGCAAGATAGTCGCCTGCTTTTAGTTTTTTCAATATTGGTTTGTCGATTTTTCCGCTGCCCATCACGTTTAGATGGTGCTAAGTTAACTTTATTTTTCGTTATGTTTGAGAGATGTAGTATAATTCAATAGAATATTACTGTTAAAGAAGAGTATTTCATGCATAACGCTCGGTTTCTGCTAACTACGAAAGATTTTTCGGAATAGTCTATTGGACTTTCTCGACTTTTGCATGCTATATATGCCTTGCTTTCCGGAAATTAGGAAGCTGATTGTGCATACGGCAATAAAGATTAATGCAGCATGCCAGCCAAAAAGCTCGATGGCCATGATACTACAAGCAATAGGTGTTTTTGTACAACCAGCAAAGACAGCTACAAATCCAGTAGCGGCGAGCAAGGCCAAGGGCAAGGGCAGAAGCAGCGCGAGCGCATTGCCTAGCGTGGCACCGATAAAGAATAGAGGTGTAACTTCGCCTCCTTTAAAGCCAGCGCTGAGCGTGATGGCCGTCAATAATATTTTTAGGAGGAAGTCGGTAGGAGGAAGTGCCGTTTCAAAAGAGGCGAGGATGGTCGGGATGCCGAGACCAATGTGCTTACTGCTGTGTAGACAAAATACGATCAAAAGCACTAGCAACCCGCCGATAAAGGGGCGTAACAGCGGATAGGAAATCTTTTGGAATAGGACGCTAAAACCCTCTGCCGTAAAAATAAATAGTCTTGCTGCTAGGCCAAAGGCGATGCCGGCCAGTAGTAGGTAGCCCGAAAGCGCAAATGAAAAGTTGGGTATCGATTGGATGGGGGTATAATGCGTGTGCAGATTGCCATAAAGTCCGCAAACTTCGTTTGCAAGGAATGCCGTAATTAATACGGGGAGCATAGCTCTCCATCGGATTTTTCCCACACGCACGACTTCTATGGCAAAGACGGTTCCTGCCCAAGGTGTGCCAAATAGAGATGCGAATCCTGCCGCCATACCGCATAATATCAAAATCCTTGTTTCTTGCTTTGACCAGCTGAACCAACGGCGGAACAGGCTGGCGATGGTGCCACCGTATTGTATCGCTGTGCCCTCGCGTCCGGCTGATCCTCCAAACAGGTGCGTGCCTAACGTGCTCAATAAAATCATAGGCGCCATTTTCCAAGGAATATCTACCTGTGGATCATAGTAAGATTTCAATAAGAGATTATTGCCCTGTTTCGCCGCGTCACCATATCGCTGGTACCAATAAACAATAGCCACACCAGCCAAGGGCAGGAAAAGTAGGATCCATAAATGTGCTTCACGAAAGGAGGTGACTTTTTGCAAGGTATACAAAAAGAATGCAGAGGTACTGCCAACTAAAAGGGCTATCATGGAAATAGCTAATATCCATTTGCCTATATTTTTAACGTCAGGAAGAGAGTGGTTTGCCATGCTATAAAAACTACACTAATCAATAGATCTGAACTATTCAAATTACGTAGACATCATCAGCTTTTTGGGCGGTTAAGGGCAGATATCATTGCCGCGGATAGTACGAAGATAGGAATTTTAATAAAAGCTTACAAGTAGCGCGATCCAGCCGATGATCATGAGTAAGCCACCGAGTGGGGTGACGGGGCCAAGAAAACGAAGGTTGACCTTCCAATAAGTGGCAAAGGAAAGTCCGTAGATACTCACCGAAAAGAGCAGGCTGCCAAACGCTATACCATAGAATGCCCATTGCTGCGCTGTTTGTGAGAAATCGTTGTTGTAGCCAACGATGAGCAGCGCCAATGCGGCATACATCTGATAGCGAACACCAACTTCAAAAGATTGTAGCTTGTCTTCGGTAAGTATTTTTTTGAAAAGATGCGCACCAAAAGCACCTAAGATAATAGCCAAGGTACCAAAGATAGCTGCTGTCGTTAAAACTATAGTTTGCATGGACAATGTGTTTTTATTTGTTTTATGCAATGCCGCGTGTTAATGCAGTGATTGCAGCGCGGAATGCGTATGAAATATGAAAAACAAAGATAGTCAATCTAGCTGTTTTAACGAATAATAAAAGCCACCCCTAACCGAGATGGCTTTTCTTATATTTCGTTGAAATTAGTTTTTCACTAATTCCGTATTCACAATGATGTCTACATTTGCTGCAACAGCAGGCACGCCAGTAGGTAATTTGTCGTTATACTTGATGTTGAAGTCTAAACGATTGACGGTAGTTTTTGCTGTAAATCCTGCACGTGTTTTTCCCCATGGATCCGTGATAATGCCATTGTTTTGTTGCACATCAAAGGTTACTTTTTTCGTTACGTCACGGATGGTAAGGTCGCCTGTTAATGTATATTTTCCTTTGCCTGCTTTTTTAAGAACGGCATTTTTCAAGGTGATGCTTGGAAACTTCTCGGCATTGAAGAAGTCATCGCTTTTCAAATGACCATCGCGTGCTTCAATGCGGGTGTCAATGCTATTTACATCAATAGTAAAACCAACGCTTGCACCATTGAAATCTTCGGCAGATTTTGTCTCTACAGCACCTTCTAATTTCTTGAATTGGCCATCAACCATGGAGATACCCAAGTGGTTTACAGAGAAGAGTACGTTAGTGTGTGCTGGATCAACAGACCACTTAACCTGAGCGAATGCAACGTTGACCATTAATGCGGCCGCAAACAAAACGGAGAATAGATTTTTCATTTTTTTCTTATTTGATTTCTTTCCACAAATCTCCACAAAGCGTGCAGGCTGCACATTGATGTATGATAAGAAATTAAAAATATGTACGTGCAGGTTTGTGCGCGGCATCGCGATAGCTGGAGGGCGTTGTGGATGTAATAGATTTGAATGTTTTGTGAAAGCTGACGAAATTTTGGAATCCGCAATCAAAACAGATTTCTTTGATACTTGCGCGCGTGTCACTAAGCATCTTGCAAGCCTGACCAATTCGGAACTCATTTACAAATTGGACCAGTGTCTTTCCTGTTTTCTGTTTAAAATAACGACAAAAGGAGTTTGATGTCATCCCGGCTAGCTGGGCAATTTCTTCCAGTTGAATCTTGCCCCGGTAGTGCAACCGTATATGTTCGAAAATTTTATTCATACGTCCATAGTCTTCCTGTTGCTGCGGATTAGTGTATTCTTCGCTGACAAGTGTTGTTAATCGGGGCAATTCCGTTATGGCACATAAGGTGTCCAATAAACTGCTGAGCTTGGATAATGGCGTTTTTTGGGCTAGTCCGTCAAAAAAATCTGGCAAGAAATTATGCTGTATATCTAGCGAGATAGCGCGCTCGGCAGTTTTATAGATTTTTTTGATCAAACGTGACTCAGGTAGGTTTAAGAAATCAGCGCCGCAAAAGTCTACTCTGAAGTGTACCACGTGTATGTCTGCACGATCGGGTTGCTCGCTGCGGACGTACTGCTCGTCGAATAGCCAATAATGGGGCGTGTTGGGGCCAATCAATACCAAAAAGTTATCCGAGAACGGCTGAATACAATCGCCAACGAAAAAAGTTCCATTACCCTTTCTGATGTAAATGAATTCCAGTTCTTCATGATAATGCCAAATATTATGGTTCTGCGGCATATAGTCATGGCGGACGCTTAGCGTTCCAGCCTGCGATCCGCTGTGATTTAATCGCTGTATGTACATGTTTTACCTGCTAAAATCAACTGCTTTTGGTGTCGATATGCTCCATGTTTAAAGCTCGAATGTGCAATTGATTAACTAATTTATTCAATGATGCAGATCAAATATCGTGTAAATATGATAAAATAGTTTATTTATTCGGTAAAATAGTTCAATGTGCGCTTGCACTTTTATTTTAGCTTTACATCTCCAATGTAAATCTTATGACGCAAACAAAAAATTACGCACTTGCCATTGTTCTGATAACATCCCTGTTTTTCTTTTGGGGCTTTATTCATAATCTAGATCCTATACTTATACCGCACCTGCGCAATGCATTCAGTCTTACGCATTTTCAGGCTTCATTAGTTGACTCGGCGGTATTCATTGCTTACTTTTTACTGGCTATACCTGCCGGTATTATCATGAAGCGTTTCGGATATAAAGTGGGCATTGTGGTAGGGCTCTTGCTGTTTGCCGTGGGCTGTTTTCTTTTTGTACCTGCTGCAAACACGATAAACTATGTGTTCTTTTTGGGGGCGCTATTTGTGGTGGCCTGTGGTCTTACGATCTTGGAAACTGCGGCAAATCCTTATATTACGGTGCTGGGCGATCCGTCGAAAGCCACGCAGCGATTAAATTTCGCGCAATCGTTCAATGGCTTGGCTGCATTCCTTGCGCCAATTGTTGGCGGAAAATTTATTCTTACCGAAGAGCCCAAAACAGCCGAGCAGATTGCTGCGCTGTCCGAAGAGGCACGCAACATCTATGTGCAAACGGAGACAGCTTCTGTAAAAGGTCCTTATGTGATTTTGGGGCTGATTATATTGGCAGTAACCGCTGTGTTTATCTTCACGAAGTTGCCGGATATTAAAGAAGAAGGAGCCAACAGCGGCGGAGTGTTTAGTGCCTTTAGACATAAGAATGTCACTTGGGCTGTCGTTGCACAATTCTTTTATGTGGGCGCGCAAGTCTGTGTATTAAGTTTCTTGGTCATGTTTGCGACGGATGTCTCCGGCATAGCGCCGTCAGATGCTAAATATTACGCTGGTGTTGCTGGTCTTGCTTTTATGGTGGGCCGCTTTATCGGAACATTCTTCATGCGTTATGTAGCTCCCGTAAAACTGTTGCTGCTATATGCTATCATTTCGGTGTTGCTGACATTTGTGGTGATTTATGGAACGGGATTGTTGACGCTTTATGCCTTGATCGGCATAGCTTTCTTCATGTCTATCATGTTTCCTACGATATTTGCCGTCGGTGTAGAAGGAATCGGCGCAGATACTAAATCGGCCTCTAGCCTTATTGTGATGTCTATCGTGGGCGGTGCAATATTACCACCGCTGCTTGGGCAGTTGTCAGACTCTACGGGAAGCTTTCAATTGGCATACTACGTGGTGCTTGTTTGCTTTGTTGTTGTTGCGCTCTTTGCGTGGAACAATAAAGGTAGTGAGCTGCGCGAAGCTAAGGGAGGTCATTAAAACAATAATAAAGAGATATACTATAATAATTAGAGAAGAGCATGAGAAGATTTGCGCTTGCATTGGATCTGGTCGATGATCCGCAATTGATTGCCGAGTACGAACGTTACCATGCGTCGGTATGGCCAGAGATCGAAAAGTCGATCTTGGAATCGGGGGTAGAGCGAATGGAAATTTATCGCTTTTCCAATCGTTTGTTTATGCTGATGGAAGTGGATGACGCATTTTCCTTCAGTAGAAAGGACGAGATGGATCAGGGAAATGCCAAGGTGCAACAGTGGGAGGAGCTAATGTGGAAATACCAGCAGGTGGTTCCCGGTGCCAAACCTGGCGAGAAATGGGTGATGATGGATAAAATTTTTGAGTTAGAGAAATAATGGATAGCGTACGATTGTCATATTTGCAGATTCATCCAGAGGATAATGTATTGGTCGCTTTGCGTGACTTGCCAGTAGGATTTGTGGTAGATTTTCAAGGAGAACAGTTTCCCTTGCTAAGTGCTGTTGCCGCAAAACATAAATTTACGATTACTGCTTTGCCACAAGATGCACCGATTTTTATGTATGGCGTATTGGTCGGTAAGATGAATGTTGCCGTAGCGCAGGGGGAGGTCATTACGACAGCAAATCTCCGTCATGCTTCGGACGATTTTAGGATGGGTACCCGGAAATTGGCTTGGACCAAGCCAGATGTATCGCGTTTTGAAGGACGTACATTTGAGGGCTTTCATCGCAGCAATGGCACTGTTGGTACGGCAAACCATTGGTTGGTTATTCCGATGGTTTTTTGTGAAAACAGAAATGTGCTGACCTTGAAAGCTGCACTGGAAGAGAAGTTGGGCTACCAAGTGGAATCGAAAGATTATTCCGATGAGGTGGATGCACTTATATCCCGTTACAAGTCGGGGGCATCGGTAGATGAGTTGCTTGCTGTAGACCTTTCGTCGGCGAAAGCCAATGTGCGTAAAAACCGCTTATTTGCCAATGTGGATGGCGTGAAGTTTTTGAACCATGATATGGGATGTGGTGGTACACGTATGGATTCCGACGCACTCTGTGGTCTCTTGGCGGGCTATGTAACGCATCCTAATGTAGCGGGCGCAACGATCTTGAGCTTGGGCTGCCAGCATGCGCAAGCATCTATTTTGCGCGATGAAATTAAGAAACGTGATCCACAATTTGATAAGCCACTTTTTGTTTTTGAGCAGCAGTTAGAAGGCACCGAACAGGAGCTGATGCAGAAAGCCATCAAAGCTACCTTTGCGGGGCTAAGCATCGCCAATGAACAAGAGCGCCAGCCGGCTTCGCTTGATAAGCTGTGCATTGGTTTGGAATGCGGAGGCTCAGATGGTTTTTCGGGCATATCTGCAAATCCGGCCTTGGGCTATCTTTCGGATATGTTGATTACTCTTGGGGGATCCGTTATTTTGGCGGAGTTTCCCGAGCTGTGTGGCGTGGAACAGGAACTTAGCGATCGTTGTATTGATGAGGCTACGGCAGAAAAGTTTATGCACCTGATGAAGACCTACAATGCAAAGGCGGAGGCCGATGGTTCGGGCTTTTACATGAACCCCTCGCCGGGGAATATTCGCGATGGACTGATCACGGATGCCATAAAATCTGCCGGAGCAGCCAAGAAAGGAGGCACTTCGCCGGTAACAGCGGTGGTGGATTATCCCGAATTGGCGAATCTGCCGGGGCTGAATCTTTTGTGTACACCGGGCAACGACGTGGAAAGTACCACGGCGGAAGTTGCTGCGGGAGCGAACGTGGTGCTTTTCACAACAGGACTGGGAACGCCTACCGGAAATCCTGTGGCGCCGGTGATCAAATTGTCCACCAACACGAAAACCTTCGAGAAGATGCCGGATATCATTGACTTGAACTGTGGTACGATCATCGATGGTGAAGAGACCATCGAGGACGCGGCACACCGGATCTTGGAGTATGTGATCGAGGTAGCAAGTGGTGTTTCGCAGCCAAAGGCTGTACAGCTCGGGCAAGATGATTTTATTCCATGGCGAAGGGGAGTTTCGCTGTAGTCTAACCGTATAAACTAAAAATATTGATATGAAAAAGTTATTGGTCTTTGCATTACTGTTCGGCTTGCTGAGCGGTTCTTTCGCACAAACTGCCTATCAACCTAGTGCGGCGAATCTGGAAAACAGGAAATGGTTTGCCGAATCGCGTTTTGGTGTTTTTATACATTGGGGTGTGTATTCCGTGCTGGGTGATGGCGAGTGGGTGATGAATAATAAAAATCTAGGGATTAGTGAATACGGGCTTTTGCCTACATTTTTTAACCCCATTGATTTTGATGCGAAAGCATGGGCCAAGCTTTTTAAAGATGCTGGAGCGAAGTACATTACTTTCACCACAAGGCACCACGATGGTTTCTCGATGTGGGATTCGAAAGCTTCGGATTATAATATCGTGAAAGCAACACCGTTCAAACGGGATATCGTGAAGGAACTCGTCAATGCCTGCCGCGAGGAAGGTATTCGTATTATGTTTTATTATTCTTTGTTAGACTGGAAACGGGATGACTATGCTCCATTGGGACGTACCGGGAAAGGTATAGCGGGTAGGCATGTGGATCGGGGATCTTGGGATAAGTATATACAGTTTATGAAGACCCAGCTCACGGAGTTGTTGACAGACTACGGACAGATCGATGGCATTTGGTTTGATGGGCATTGGGATAAACCGGATGCAAATTGGCATTACGATGAGATCTATTCGTTAATTCATTCGCTACAGCCACAATGTTTAATTGGTAACAACCATCACGTTGCGCCTTTCGAAGGGGAAGATTTCCAAATGTTCGAGCGCGACCTTCCTGGACATAACACCACGGGTTTTGGAACAGCGGCTGATGCTGTTGGGAATTTGCCCAAAGAGGTTTGTGGCACTATTGCGGGATCTTGGGGCTTTGATATAAAGGATAGGCAACAGAAGTCATTTAAAGAGGTGCTTACCTATTTGGTGAAAGCGGCCGGTTATGGTTCGAATCTGCTGCTTAATGTTGGGCCGATGCCGAATGGAGAAATTCAGGATTATCAACAGGAACGCTTAAAGCAACTTGGTGAATGGCTGAAAACCTATGGCGAAAGTATTTATGGTACCGAAGGTGGCTTTGTTGCGCCAACCGACGACTATGCCTTGACAAAAAAGGGCAATACGGTATATGTACATCTGCTCAATACCGGAAAAGACAACTTTTTGATACCCAATTTTAAGTTTAAGGTATCGTCGCTGACTTCCTTTGATGGAAAAACAAAAATTAAATATCACCAGCTTGATAATAATGTGTTGGTGGTGCAGCTGCCTGAAGGAACGCCTGATACAGCAGATTTAGTATTAAAGTTAAGTATAAAATAATATGTCGAAACTGAAGAATAAGGTGGCCATCGTTACCGGTGGCGGTAGTGGCATCGGACGGGCGATTGCCGAGCTTTTTGCCAATGAGGGCGCTGAGGTTCATATTTTGGATCTGAATGCCGAAGTTGGTCAGACCGTTGTAGACGAGATTGTCGCACGTGGCGGGCAGGCCAAGGTGCACGCTTGCAATGTGGGTGTACAGGAGGAGGTGGTAGCCATTGTGTCTGCCATTGGCCATGTAGATATTTTGGTGAACAATGCAGGTATTGCCCATGTTGGCAATCTTGAAAACTGTGCTGCAACGGACTTTGAACGTGTGTTCAACGTCAATGTGAAAGGCGCCTACAATGCGCTTTATGCCGTTATTCCGGCGATGAAGAAGCAAGGGGCAGGAGCTATCTTAAATCTAGCTTCTATTGCTGCCGTGGTAGGTATTGCAGATCGTTTTGCTTATTCGATGAGCAAAGGAGCGATTTATGCGATGAGCATGTCCGTGGCGCGCGATTATATGAAAGATAACATCCGCTGTAACTCGATCTCGCCAGCTCGCGTGCATACGCCTTTCGTGGATGGCTTTATCGCAAAGAACTATCCCGGTCAAGAGGCCGAAATGTTCGAAAAACTGTCGCAATCGCAGCCTATAGGCAGGATGGCTAAGCCAGCGGAAATTGCTAAATTGGCATTGTTTCTCTGTTCGGAGGATGCAGCTTTCATTACGGGGAATGATTATCCTATTGACGGCGGCTTCATCAAATTGAACAATTAAAAGGTAAAAATTAGAAAATCAACATGTAAAAATGTGGTCAGCGCTGGAACGATGTGTTTGTATTAAATACGTGATCCAGATCACCACTACCCAATACTATATAAAATGAAGTTACTACGTTTTGGAGAATCAGGAAAAGAGCAGATTGCTGTTCAAATTGATGGTGTAAACTATGATGTATCAGCCTTTGGCGGTGATTACAATGAACAATTCTTTGCGGAGAATGGTTTAGCTAGATTGGAAGAATTTGTGAAAGCCAATGCCGGAAAATTGATTGAGGTGCCTCAGGGAACGAGGTTGGGCGCGCCGTTTGCGCGACCTTCAAAGATTGTGTGTATCGGTCTTAACTATAAAGATCACGCGGAAGAGACTGGTGCGCAGATTCCCGCAGAGCCCATCATCTTTATGAAATCAACCACCTCTTTGGCGGGGCCAAACGACCAAATTATTATACCAAGAAATTCTGAAAAGACCGATTGGGAAGTGGAATTTGGTATCTTAATCGGCAAAAAAGCATCTTATGTAGATGAAGCCGATGCGTTGAACTACATTGCGGGCTATGTGCTGCACAATGATGTCTCGGAGCGTGCTTACCAACTGGAACGCGGTGGAACTTGGGACAAAGGAAAAGGCTGTGATACCTTTGCGCCTATGGGGCCTTATCTAACAACAACAGACGAGATTCCCGATATCAACAACGTACGTCTTTGGTTAAAGGTGAATGGCAAAACTTTCCAAGACGGAAATACAAGCAACTTGATTTTCTCTGTAGCTCATGTGGTATCCTATGTTTCTCAATTTATGACCCTGCTTCCAGGAGATGTGATTTCCACAGGCACGCCCGCAGGTGTTGGCCTAGGATTCAATCCGCCAATTTACCTGAAGGCTGGTGATGTAGTCGAATTGGGTGCCGATTACTTGGGTGAATCGCGTCAGGAAGTCATTGCTTACAAAGGTTAATAGAAGGGGAAGTCGCTATGCGTATCGATGCTCATCAACATTTTTGGATTTTTAACGCGGAACGCGATGCTTGGATAACAGATGATATGGCTGCCATCCAGCGTAATTTCCTACCGACAGATTTGGCTCCTCTCTTAAAAGAGAATGGAATGGACGGCGTTATTGCCGTTCAGGCTTCGCAATCTGTTGAGGAGACCCAGTTTCTCGTGGATCTCTCGACGATGTATGCTATGGTAAAAGGGGTTGTTGGTTGGGTAGACCTGCAGGCCGACGATGTGGAACAACAGCTAGAGCAGTTTAGTCAGCATAGGATAATCAAAGGGTTTCGTCATGTGATAGAAGCAGAAGATGATCCTGATTTTTTAGTACGGCCAGCCTTTCTGCGCGGTATAGCCGCTTTAACGAAGTTTAAATATACCTACGATCTGTTGATTCGCCCTCGCCACTATGCCAGCACGCTTGCTTGTGTGGCGCAGCACCCAAATCAAAAGTTCGTTTTGGATCATATGGCTAAACCGAATATTCGCAGTGGAGAGTTTACGGCTTGGGCGGCATTTATTGAAAAGCTAGCCGCTTTTCCAAATGTATATTGCAAAGTGTCTGGACTGCTTACCGAAGCCCATTGGAGCCAATGGATGTTGGCTGATTTCAAGCCCTATGTACAACATGCTATCGCCTGTTTTGGTAAAGAACGGGTAATGTTTGGTACGGATTGGCCTGTTTGCACGCTGGCGGGTTCTTACGCTGATGTGGTGCGTGTGGCGACAGATAATTTATCGGATTTCTCTGCTGCAGAACGCGACGCTTTTTGGGGTGGAAATGCAGCTAGTTTTTACAATGTTTAAGTGAAAAATAACAATGGATTTAAATTTAAGCGATAAGATTTTTATAGTGACGGGCGGTGCCAAAGGCATAGGTCGTGCTATTGTGATTGCGCTGGCCAAGGAAGGCGCTGTGCCCGTAATCGTGGGCAGAAAACAAGCTGATAACGATTTGGTGAAAGCGGAAGTGGAAGCGCTAGGAGGAAAGGCACTGAGCGTGGAAGCAGAGCTTTCTGATCCAGAAGCCTGTCGGCGGGCTGTGGAGAAGACATTGTCGGTTTATGGTCGCATCGACGGGTTGGTCAATAATGCTGGTCATAATGACGGGGTGGGGCTCATCTCTGGGAGCTACGAAGGGTTTGTGGATTCTTTGCACAAAAACTTGATTCACTATTACCTGATGGCGCATTACTGTATCGATGCCTTGCGTGTGTCTAAAGGAACTATCCTGAACATCAGCTCGAAGACTGCTGAAACGGGGCAAGGAAATACCTCGGCCTATGCTGCTGCTAATGGTGGACGTAATGCACTTACGCGCGAATGGGCTGTAGAGCTGCTTCCGTACAGTATACGGGTGAACGCTATTATCGTTGCAGAGTGTGCAACGCCACAATATGATTCTTGGATACAAACGCTTGATAATCCGGAAGAGACTTTGCAGAAAATAACCGACCGTATCCCATTGGAACATCGGATGACAACGGCTGAGGAAATTGCCAACACGACGGCATTTCTACTATCGGATAAATCGAGCCATACCACCGGGCAATTGATTCATGTCGATGGCGGCTATGTGCACCTCGATCGTTCGTTGATTAAGGAAAATTAAAAAGTAAAATAGCTAATAGGGTATAGCCAAGTGATGGGGTGAAAGATTACACACCGTCACTTGGCTTGTTTATACGTACTACTCGTTATGCGGGCCACTTGGAGCCTCATCAAAAGGCTCAATATGAACAAACACATTCCCGATGTTATCAATATGAGCTATCAGATAATCCTTCAGTCGATGGGCAATTTCATGACCCTCTCGAACGGATATGTGAGGCGCAACGACCGCATGCAGGTCAATTTGGAAGAGCATACCGATCTTTCGGATGTAGCACTTCTCAATCAGTAATACGCCATCGACTTTTAGGGATTCCCGGCGTACCTCTTCTTCCAGCTCTTCATACCTGTTTTCGTCCATGATTTCCGCTAAGGCCGGACGAAATATGCCGTAACAATTGTAGATAATCAAGCCGGAGGCCAAAAGAGCCGCCCAGTCGTCGGCGCTTTCATAGCCCTCACCGCAAAACAGTGCGATGGCGATACCGATAAAAGCGGCTACTGAAGTAATAGCATCACTACGGTGATGCCAAGCATCTGCCTTTAAGGAGGTGCTATTTAAGGCTTTGCTGCGCTTCATGATAATGCGAAACGATGTTTCTTTCCAAATAATGATACCAGCAAGCACAATTAAGGTCCAAGGCTTCGGTAAGTCGTGTGGTGTTTTGATATTCTCGATACTTTCCATCGCGATTACAAAAGCCGAAATCACCAAAAAGATAACAACGATAAAAGTAATCAGTGGTTCTATCCGGCCGTGGCCGTAGGGATGTGATTGATCGGCCGGACGTTTGGAATACTTTAGACCCAATAACACGAGAAAAGAAGAAAAGATGTCAGCTGTAGACTCGATGGCGTCGGCAATCAGTGCATAGGAGTTTCCGAAAAATCCCGCAAGCCATTTAATTAATGCCAAGAGAAAGTTGGTGAGGATGCTGAAATATGTCGTTCTTATTGCTTTATCGGAGTTTGACATACGCGCTTTTTTTGCCAAAGATAGGGCATTTATCGCAAGGAGCATGCTTGTTGACGAAAAAAGATTTCATAGATCTTATGGAAACCTGTAGTACATATGTCGGCTTGTTTTTCCTAATATAAGTTGCCTCCACGAATTTGAACCGCTATAGCTTGTTTGCAAAGGTAGGCCGAATGGGCTAGGCATGCTTTTTGGTCAGTTTTAAAATAAAACGTATATTGCTAATATGAAAAAGATGAGGTGGATACGCGCATTTCAGCTGTTTGATCAATTTCGTAAGACGTCCATTTCGCAGGATGATCTGGATCGTGCGGAATCAAAAGCTGTAAATTTGGCAGATAAGATGAATGATTTTAAATTGCTGATTGCCATGGCGAAGGATAGTCTTGCTGGTCGCTACAAAATGAATAAATGGAACCTATCGGTTATTGTGGGAACTGTGATCTACGTGCTGTCGCCCCTAGATGCCATTCCTGACGTGGTTCCTATCCTAGGATGGCTGGATGATCTAACGATTGTTGGCTACGCCATCAGTAAGCTTTCCGAAGAAATGCGAAAATATAAGGAATTTAAAGAAAAAGGTACGGCTGCTGTTGCATAGCAGCGCCTTTTTAGGTTTCTTGTCGAAGCGGTTTGGCTTTAGTATTGTCTTCCGATAGGCTATCCTATCCCGGAGCAGGTCGTGGCAAATATCAGCACAAATGCGACAAAAGCCAGTACCAAAAACGTTGTTAACGGTGTCCTTCTCATTGTTATCCTGTGTTTAGTGTGTTTGTGGTTAGAGTATAAACAATTAGTATGCCCAAAAGTTCGGACATTTACCGTTTATTTAAACTTCACTTAACACAGGTCTATAAACGCCCATTTAAACAAGTTTAACGCACTTTATTACTTAAAATAGTACTGTCTACTATTATGGTATTTGGCGCCTTATACTGTATAGTATTTTGTAAATTGATTAACTTGTAGCTATTCATTTACAAGCCTTTAGTCGCTGCGATACTTATGTAAGCTGCTGCATCAATTGATCGAATTCAGCTCTCAAGGTGCTTAGCTGTTCCTCAAGACTTGATACGCGTTCTTCCAACTCTTGAACTTTATTTCCCCCTGTACTTTCACTCGAATGTGCGGTTTCATAGTCTTCTTCGTTCACCTCGCCAAGTAGGTGTACATAGCGTACTTCTTTTTGTCCGGGTCGTTTCGCTAACATCTTGACAAATGGCGGATCTTGCTCTTGTAAACGTGTCAACACTTCTTGCACTTCCTCGATGCTCTCGAAGTCGAACAAACGACCGGCATTAGAGTTGATCTCTCCAGGCGTGAGTGGCCCTCTTAAGAGAAGTAAACATAAAGCAGCCAAGTCTTGTGGAATCAACGGATACTGGATAGCAACATTATGTTTGTATTTGGTAACCCGGCTTCCGCCACCCACTACCGTAGAAATTAAGCCGCGCTTGCGCAGGCTGTCCAAGGCCTCAATTATTGTGTGTTCATCGTAGGAAACTACCGGCTTACGAGATGATTTCTGATTACAGGCAGCTTGCAAGCTGTTGAGCGTCATGGGGTAATACTCGGGTGTAGTTTTGGATTTTTCCAAAAGGGAACCAAGAACACGTAGTTCCACGGCACTCAATACGGGTAAGCTCACTGTTTCGTCCATCTCTATTAAATTAATTTGGTCTATGTTTTTCGAAGATAAAAAAAATATATAGTTTTCAAAATAGAAATAGCCATGTGCTCACGCCCTTATCGAAAGGAGTTTTTTAGCCTTAAATCTTTTAGTAAATTCGCGGTAAACAAAAAGATAAACTGTGTTACGCATTGCACACCATCCTGCATATATACATCCGCTTCGGGAAGGACATCGTTTTCCGATGCTGAAGTATGAGCTTATCCCAGCGCAACTGATACACGAAGGGGTGGTCACAGCAACTAGTTTCTTTATGCCGAAGCTAGCACAGCGGACAGATGTCTTGTTGGCACATGACGAAGCTTATGTGCAAGCATTACTGGACTTGACCTTGGACGCAAAGATGGTCAGGCGAATAGGCTTTCCGCTATCAAAAGAACTGGTGGATCGGGAGCTTTATCTCGTTGATGGCACCATACAGGCCAGCATATTTGCACAGCAATATGGTGTGGCCTTTAATACGGCTGGAGGTACGCACCATGCTGGGCGCGACTTTGGTGAAGGTTTCTGTTTATTAAATGATCAAGCTGTTGCCGCAGCCTACCTGTTTAGGCGTAAGTTGGCGGAAAGAATCTTGATTATCGATTTGGATGTGCATCAGGGGAATGGTACCGCACATATTTTTGCAGGACACGGAAATATTTTCACCTTTAGCATGCATGGCGAGAAGAATTTTCCGTTTATCAAGGAGCGGTCACATGTCGA
This sequence comes from Sphingobacterium bambusae, assembly GCF_033955345.1. Taxonomy (NCBI): domain Bacteria; kingdom Pseudomonadati; phylum Bacteroidota; class Sphingobacteriia; order Sphingobacteriales; family Sphingobacteriaceae; genus Sphingobacterium; species Sphingobacterium bambusae. The sequence goes on along the minus strand of NZ_CP138332.1, from coordinate 990,209 downwards.
TGTTCCACTGCCGGATGGTATGGAGGATGAGGCTTATTTAGGCCTACTTGAAAGTACTGTAGAACAAGCCTTGCTAAGGTACGAACCGGATTTTGTATTTTATCAAGCTGGTGTGGATATTCTGGCTACGGATAAGCTGGGAAAGCTGAAGCTTAGCGAAGAGGGCTGTAGACTACGCGACAAATTTGTTTTCAAAGCCTGCCGCGAACGTGGCATCCCTGTACAGGTGAGTATGGGCGGTGGATATTCTGTGCACATCAAGGATATTGTTAATGCTCATGTCAATACCTATAAAACCGCAATAGAGGTATTTGGCTTTTAATTGTAGCTTTTACCGTGCAACCCCTGATATTTTCGGTAACACTTTGTATTTTTAAATTTTAATTTTGACTATTTAATTTTCTTCATGTTTTTTCACCAAGACGCTACATTCGAACAATTGTCCATACACCGGGTCGGTAATAAAGCTCAAGACGAGTTTTATGTGTTGTCGGATAGTCCTATTGACCTTAGCCAAGACGAGGTTTTGCCCGATTTATTGATGCAATATTTTATGAAGCCTTTTAGCAAGGCGAATGAGGTGTATCGATTCTACCATCCGAATGATGATCTGCAGTTGAATGAGGTTTATTACTTCAGCAAGCAGTTCTTTGATGGTAAGATCGCCTTTCACGATATGTCGCAGCAACTTGCAAAGCACCTGTACGAAGTGTCGGAACATCCGAAAATAAAAGGAGGGGAACTATATATCGTTGCGCTTAAAAATGTACAAATGGAAGGGGAGGACCACGATGCTATCGGTATCTTTAAGTCGGAAAACAAGGAAGCTTATTTAAAGGTATATCCCAATGGCGAAGGCTTTGACCTCGATTATGAGCAAGAAGCGATCAATATCAACAAGTTGGATAAAGGCGTGGTGATTGTCAATGTCGAAGATGAGGAGGGGTACAAAGTGTTGGTTGTCGATCAGACAAACCAATCGGAAGCCGTGTATTGGAAAGATGATTTTTTAAAAATCCGCACACGTAATGATAATTATCAGCAGACGGGGAACATCATGAAGGTGTATAAGAAGTTTGTTAACGAAAAGCTGGACGAGGTTTTTCAGCTGGAAAGCGCGGATAAGATCGATCTGCTTAATCGTTCGATGAACTATTTCAAAACAAAAGAAACCTTTGACCAAAGTGAGTTCGAAGAAGAGGTTATTGCCAACCCTGATGCGGCTTCTCTTTTTAAAAGTTATCAACAGAATTTCGAAGAGGAGTTCGATACTTCCTTCCAATCGAGTTTCGACATAGCCACGCCTGCGGTTAAAAAAATGGCGTCGGCCTACAAATCCGTCGTTAAATTGGATAAGAACTTCCATATCTATATTCACGGCAAACGGGATTACCTCGAAACCGGATTCGATGAAGAACGGGGGCTAAATTACTATAAATTGTATTTTGAAAACGAGACGCAATCCTAATAGAAAGTGGTCTTTGAGCATTAAGCGTCAGTATATTAGTATTGCCGTGCTGTTGCCAATCATTTTTCTTTTGGAGCTGTTTAAGCAGTATCCAAATGCTGTTGAGCGTTACTATAGCCAAGGATTTTATTCCTTGTTTTCCTATTTGCCAAAATGGCTTATAGGTTGGATACCTTTTAGTGTTGGTGATCTATTCTACATTGTGGCATTGCTGTCGTTTCTGGGTCTTATTGTGGGCGCCATCATTCGACTATTTAGAAAGCAGTGGCAGCTGGCTTGGTTGTATGTACTTCGTGTTTTTACGTTGTGCTTGCTGCTATATGGCTACTTCTACGTGAGCTGGGGGATGAATTACTATCGTGTTCCGCTGCAGGAGCAACTTCAACTCCAGGTGGATAGCCTAAATCAAGACGATTACTTGGATGTATTGAATCGTTACATTGATACGTTGAATAAGCTGCGTGCTCGGATTGATACGACGGCATTGGACAGAGCAAAGGTGCAGCATGAATTAGCTGCGATGATGAGAGAGAAAACGGAATTTCTGCCTATGCTGTCTCGCACACAGGTGTGTGCTAAAAATCCGCTGTCCAGCGAACTGGTCTCTTATTTTACGGTCACCGGTTACCTCAACCCGTTTACGCAGGAGGTGCAGGTAAATGCTATAGCTCCTACTACATCATATCCGTTCACAGTGGTGCATGAACTGGCGCATCAAATGGGCATAGGTTTTGAGGACGAGTGCAATTTTATCGCTTTTTTAGCGCTCCACGATCATCCTAATTTACGTTACCAATATGCGGCCTACTATGAAACGGTCGAGTACATGTTAAGGCCACTTTATTTTCAAGATGAAGAGCGCTACCGTGCTTATGTGCTTAAATTGTCTGATGCGGTGAAGGGGGACTACCGTGATGATCGTTTGTTTTGGCAACGTTATCGTGGCCCTGTAGATCGTCTGATGGGCTTTTTTTATGGCAATTACCTAAAGCATAATAATCAACCGGAGGGGGCAGCACGCTACTCGTTGATGTCTCGCCTGGTAGTAGCTTGGGATAGGAAGCAAGAAACTAAATAAAAACAAAAGCGAGCTGCAAGGCTCGCTTTTGTTTTACTATTAAACATTCATTTTGGCGCGTACCACTTTCACCAAGAAGGTGTAGGCCAAAATAGCGCCTATGGCCGCCATCACTACCCCGATTAATGACGGGTAATTGTAGGCGTAGCCCATGCTGATAGGAATCGCACCTAAATAGGCTCCAAGTGTATTTCCTATATTAAAGCTGGCTTGTCCTCCGGCAGCGGCAAAGGTTTCTGCTCCCTTGGCATTGTTGATCAACATCATCTGCAAGGGCGAGCCTATAGAGAAAGATATCATACCCGTAATGAAAGCCATTGGATAGGCCAATTGGGTAATATGTGCTGTGAAAAACACCACAACCAAACAGATGGACATCGCCGAAAAGCTTAATATGGCCGCTTTCGATGGCGATATGGTGTCGGAGAGCTTTCCGCCGATGATATTACCGAAAAACATCCCTAAGCCTATGAGTACCATAATAATCGGCACACGATCAGCATCTAGTTTGGAAACAAAGGTGACGAGTGGCGCAATGTAGGAGATCCACGCAAAAAGGCCTCCGGTTCCTATAGCGATAACGGCAACCATTAACCAGGCGTCCCAACGTCCAAAATACCCGATCTGTTTCATGATGTTACCATCTTTATTCGCCTCAATCTTTGGCATCCAAAAGTAGATGGCCAAAAAGGTTACCAAGCCCAAAAGGCTGATGACGCCATAGGTAATGCGCCATGAATAGTGATGACCTACATAGGTGCCTAAGGGTACTCCGGCAAGATTAGCTATGGTCATGCCGGTAAACATCATGGATATGGCTTGCGCTTCTTTTCCCGGTTTGGCTAATCGTGCTGCTACAACCGATCCGACGCCGAAAAATGCGCCATGTGGTAGGCCCGCAATAAAACGAGAGGTTAACAGCAGGATCTTATTTGGTGCAATGGCAAAGATACCATTGAAGACAAAAAAGAGCAGCATCAAGAAGAGTAGCACGCGCTGTGGCGAGTATTTGGACGTAAATGCGACCAAAGTAGGTGCACCTACCACGACTCCCAATGCGTATAAGGCTATTAAGTTACTGGCAGTAGGAATATCTATATTTAAATCTTTGGCGATGTCGGGGAGGATACCCATCATGGTAAATTCTGTCATACCGATGGCTAATCCACCGAGGGCTAAGGCGATTAGTGATTTGTTCATGTAGTGTGTGAATGAGAGGGCAAAGGTAAGTTTTATTGAGGAATGCGACTAATTAATTTTTTGTGAACATTAGAAATCTGTAAATATGATCTGCTGATAATTTTTTGATCGGAATTCTACGATTAAATGCACGTAATTTTTAACTTTATCCCAAGTAATTTAGAACCTTACGCGCAAATTTTATGTTTCGACAACGAACAGTATGTTTTTTTTATGGTTTATTGATGTTTGTTTTTGCTGTTTCTTGTGAACAATCGGATAAAAACAAGGAAACGTCGACCAAAGTCCCCGAGAAGCTGGTGCTGACAGAAGAAAATGCCAAAGTAATATTTGCACTTCCTACCCATTGCTTAACGGTGGAATATCCCAATAAAATGGGCGAGGTATTGGGGAGTGCCGCAGATTTGAAAACACCAAAAGTACTACGCCCCATTTTTTACGGCTGCTTTGACTGGCATTCGTCGGTACACGGTTATTGGTCCATTGTTCGTTTGCTAAAGATGTACCCAGAGCTTGATGCAGCTGGAACCGTTCGACAGCAGTTGAAAGCGCACATCACTAAAGAGAACCTATCTGTAGAACTTGCTTTCTTCAACGATAAGAACAACCTTAGCTTTGAGCGCACCTATGGCTGGGCTTGGCTAATGAAGCTACAGCAGGAATTGCTTTCATGGGAAGATCCGGATGCTAAACAATGGGCCTCCGTATTGCAGCCTTTGGCCGACTTGTTGTCTAAACGCACGCAGGCTTATCTAACGAAACTTGTATACCCTATACGCACCGGTCAACACGAAAATACAGCCTTCAGTTTGACGCTCATGTACGAGTATGCGGAAGCGATGGGGGATCATGATTTGCTGAATGCGATAAAAACAAATAGCCTGCGCCTCTTCGAAAACGATAAGAATTGTGATCTAGCCTACGAGCCCAGCGGTTCTGATTTTCTTTCTCCTTGCTTGGAAGAAGCGTACCTGATGAGCAAGGTTCTCGCTAAAGACGAATATAAAACTTGGCTACTCAATTTTATGCCGGTGCTATTCGAAAAGCAAGTAGACCTGCTACAACCTGGTATCGTGAGCGATCGTACCGACGGCAAATTGGTGCACCTTGACGGCTTGAACTTTAGTCGTGCCAATTGCCTGTATGGCATTGGACGCGTGATTCCCGAATTGCAAGCCACTTTGGTTCCGTTGGCCAATCAGCATATCGAGTTTTCCCTTAAGAATATATCCAACGACGATTATATGGGTAGCCATTGGCTGGGCACATTCGCGCTGCTAGCGCTATCTAATCCCAGCCAATAGTTGCTGAATGACGGAAAATAAGCTGTCGTTACCGATGTAGTGGAATGAGGGTATTGTTCTCTAGGCGAACCTTGACAATTTGAATGCTGCTAAAGCCATCTTCTTTGGAGATGATAGGCGATAGATCAATGCCTTTTTTCGCCAAGGCTTTGAGAATCGCATTGCGGAAGGTCGATCGCGAAGCGCCCCAACCGTCACTTTCGACGATGTCATTGTTGATGGTAATCAGCTCCGGAATACTGTAGTTGCTAAATTGCTCCTGCAGATGGGAGGATAAATGAAGGACTGTTGACATACAATTTAAAATTAAAAGTTTAACCATAAATTGTATCCAGAAATTTGTGGGTGTAAAAACAAGCGTTAAACACATTAATTTTGGCTCTTTACCCGTATTATTTTACCACCGTGGTGACGACACTCGGTTGGTATTGCCTAGGCAATTCTGAATACTCTACAAATTTAGTAGTCTTTTTTGTTTTCTGCAACTATTTTATTAAAAAATGTAAACTCGTCAGTTTTTTGTTTTTCTAACGTCAGCAAACTGTCATCCTGTCTGCAAATCTCCTTTTGGAATATTCCTTGTTGATGCCATTAGCATAAAGTAGATAAAAACATAATAGTATATGCAAGAAAAAGGTAGTATTTCGATTCACACCGAGAACATCTTTCCGGTGATCAAAAAGTTCCTCTATTCGGATAACGAGATCTTTTTACGGGAGTTGGTGTCCAATGCAGTGGATGCGTCTCAAAAAATTAAACGTTTGTCGTCTTTGGGCCAGTTTCAGGGCGAGCTTGGCGATTTGACGGTCGACGTTAAATTTGACGAAGCGGCGAAGACGATCACGATCTCTGATCGCGGTATCGGGATGACCGCGGACGAGATTAAAAAATATATCAACCAGATCGCTTTTTCTGGCGCGACCGAATTCATGGAGAAATTCAAGGAAGCAAATGATGCCAATGAGATCATCGGTCGCTTTGGATTGGGCTTCTACTCGGCGTTCATGGTGGCCGACCGCGTAGAAATCGAATCCCTTTCTTACCAAGAAGGAGCAGAGCCAGCACATTGGACTTGCGATGGCAGTACATCTTACGAAATTTCGGAAGGTAGCCGCACCGATCGCGGTACGGATATTATTCTACATGTGAACGAAGAGTCGATCGAGTTCTTGAATAGAAGTCGCTTAGGTGATATCCTGAATAAGTATGCACGCTTTTTACCTGTTCCGGTTCGTTTCGGCACCAAAACCGAATCGCAAGCCGATGGTGAGGATGAAGAAGGAAAGCCAAAATATACATCCATCGACGTTGATAACATCATTAACAACACAAACCCTGCATGGACAAAAGCGCCGGCAGATCTAAAAGATGAGGATTATCTAGCATTCTACCGCGAGCTGTATCCAAATTCCATGGATGAACCTTTGTTCTGGATTCATTTGAACGTGGATTATCCATTCAATTTGACTGGTATTTTGTACTTCCCGAAAGTGAAAAACGAGATGGAGATCCAACGCAACAAAATACAGTTGTACTCCCGTCAAGTGTTCATCACAGATGAAGTGAAGGATATTGTCCCAGAGTTTTTGATGTTGTTACAAGGGGTTATCGACTCGCCGGACATTCCGTTGAACGTTTCTCGTTCGTTCTTGCAGGCAGATAGCAATGTGAAGAAAATCAATAACTACATCACCAAAAAAGTAGCCGATAAATTGAACGAACTGTTCAAAGCTGATCGTAAGAATTTCGAAGAGAAATGGAACGATATTGGCCTCTTTATCAAATATGGTATGTTGAGCGATGAAAAATTTGCGGAGAAAGCCAACGACTTCTGTTTGTTGAAAAGCACGGATGCCTCAAGCTATACCTTGAAGGAATACTACGAAAAGGTAAAGGATATTCAAGTCGATAAGGATGGTAACATCGTTTACTTGTATACCAATGATCAGGCGCAACAAGATGGCTTCATCGGCTCTGTAAAGGCTAAAGGCTATGATGTATTGGTGTTGGATGGTCCTTTGGATACGCATTTTACCAGCTATTTGGAGCAAAAAGGTGGCGAGAAGGTACAGGCTAAGCGTGTAGACGCGGATGTCGTAGACAAGTTGATACCGAAGGACGAACAGCAAACGCTTAGCCTATCGGAGGATGAGTCGAAGAAAGCCTCTGAGATCTTCGAAAAGGCTATCGCTAGAACGGATATGAAGGTGGAGATTGATGCCTTGGCATCGGACGATCTACCCGTAGCTGTTACGCTAGACGAGTTTATGCGACGGATGAAAGATATGGCTAAAACAGGTGGTGGAATGGGCTTCTATGGTACCTTACCTGATAACTATAAGGTAACGGTTAATGGAAACCACCCTTTGGTAAAACGTATCATCGAAAGTGGCGAGGATGAAGGTGCTCGATTAGCCAAACAGGCTTTTGATTTGGCATTGTTGTCACGTGGCTTACTGACCGGTGCTGATCTGACTTCCTTCGTGAAACGTAGTGTAGAGATGATCTAGGTAGCCTTAAGAAAAGCTTTTTACAGTTTTTAAAAGTGGCAAAAGGGGATATGTTGCGTATCCCTTTTAGCCACTTTTATCGTTTGAATAGTTCCTTACGAAAGGCGCTAGGGCTTTGCCCGAATTGTTTTTTAAAGGCTACGGCAAAGTAATTGGCCGAAGAAAAACCTACCTCACGGGCTATTTCATTGATGTGGAAGCCCTCTCTAATCAGGTGCTTAGCTTTCGTGAGGCGACGCTGCAATATATATTCGTTCATACTACAGTTTAGCAAGCTTTTGGCCTTGCGGTAAAGTTGCACCCGTGATATCTGTAAGGCTTCAGCCAGTTCTTCTGTGGTCAGTTTTTGGTCGCTTAACCGTTCTTCGACCAATAGCTCCACATGTTGCAGAAACCGCTTGTCTTGATCGCTCATGAAACTGTGTTCCTGTAGTGATGCGGTTGCTCCCTGTGGAACACTCGAAAAGTGGGCTTTCAGTTGTTTGCGTGATTGTAGAAGGTTTTCCACCACGGCCAACAGATGGGCTACTTGAAATGGTTTGTTGAGGTAGGCATCGGCCATAAGCTTGATGCCGTCAAGTTTGCTCTCTTCGCTATCCATTGCGCTAAGCAGTAAAACAGGGATGTGGGATAGACCCGGACTACTTTTTATGGTTTTCAACAGCTCTAGGCCGCTGCCATCGGGCAACATGATATCACTGATAATGAGATCTGGATGTTGATCGCGAAGTTTTTCGCGCGCTTCGCCTATATTTTTTGCAAACAGCAGGTTGTACTGTTTGTCCATTATACTTCGAAGCAATTGTCGAATGTCGAGGTGATCGTCGATGATAAAGATGCTTGCTGCTTTATTGGAATGGAAAGAGCTCAGATTATCATGGTCTACAGATACAGTAATTTCTTGCTTTGTGGGCGTAAAGGAGATTTTCGCGGCCGCTGCTTGCATTTCTTCTTCACGTAGGTGGGCATTGCCAACGGGTAGGCGTAGCGTAAACGCTGACCCAACATCGAGCTTGCTGCTCACTGTAATTTGGCCGTGGTGCAGCTCAACGATTTCCTTTACATGGGCCAGCCCTATTCCTGCACCTTGGCGGTTTGGTGTACTCTGATAGAACGGTTCAAATACATGATCAATATCGCTGGGCGATATTCCTATGCCATCGTCCTGCACGCGGATGTAAATATAATCACCAAAGTTGTTGTCCTCAATCAGCATCGCTATTTTTCCCTGTTCTTTCGTGAACTTGATGGAATTGGTTAGCAGGTTGGATAAAGCCTGTTCCATAAGGTATGGATCAAGCCATATATGTGTTGCTGCGCTTTGGTTGCTAAAGCTGAGTGAGATGCGGTGTTGCTGCGCTAAGGGTTTGAAGTTGCTCAATACCTGGCGTATGAATACAGGTAGGTCCACGGATGTGGCTTTCAACTGCAATTTGGTGTTTTCACGGCGATGAATGTCTACTAGATTCTGTACTAGTTGCAGCAGCGTGTTGGCATTTCGCTGTATGCGTTGTAATTGTTCTCTGCCGTCCGTAGAGAGTTGACGTTCATCTTGCAAGATATCCAATGGTGCCATGATGAGGGTGAGTGGTGTTTTAAATTCGTGGGATACCTGCGCGAAGAATTTGTCTTTAGCAGCAGCGGCATCCTGCACTTGGGTGCTCATCGAGATGATCTGCTGTTGCTGTAGCTTAATCTCTTCATTTTGGCGTTTCAGATCGCTGTTCTTTCTTCGGTTACTGCGGATAACGATAATGGATAGTACGCCAAAAACGACCGCAAGGGCCAAGCTTATTCCCAGGGTATTTAAGGTTGCTTGTTGGTTTTTATAGATTTCCTGTTGCGCGGCGATAAGCTGCTGTCGTTTATCAATGTCTTCTTGCTGTTCCTTGATCTTTTGTGATTGTAGGCCCATCAATGCCGCATTTGCTTTGTCGATTACTAAAGTGCCTAAGATATTGTCTCGGGTAAAGGGGTTCTTCTCTAAGATGGCGATCGCTGTACGGATGGCCTCTGCACCACCGGTAGGATAGAGCATCGAAGCGTAGAGTATACCGTCTGTCACTGCTTCCAATCCGTTTCCGGCGCCAGGAAGCGCATCGATCCCTACTATTTTTCGATCTGGATAGCCTGCCTCAGCATATGCTTGTTGTATACCTTTGGCCATTTGATCGTTGAATGCAAGCACGATATCTTGTTTTAGTAACGCAGTAAGATTGGTTTTAGCAAGTGTGTAGGCGGTGTTTTTTGTCCAGTCGCCGTGTAGGGTAATACCAATGCGCATGGAAGGAAGGCTGTCGACAACCTGCTCTAAGCCTTTCATACGTTCTAAGGATGCGGAAGATCCGCGTAGTCCTGTCATAATCCCGATGTTGAGACGCTGGGACGATAGCTGTCGCATGTATTGACCGGCGAGTCTCCCTATGGCCACATTGTCCGCTCCTACATAGGCATGATATAAGCCAGAAGCCGTTTTCCTGTCGGTTACGATCACGGGAACTTTCTCCCGAAAAACGGAATCTACAATAGGGGTGAGGGGGCTTGCTTCGTTGGGCGAGACGATGAGCAGATCAACATGGCGCTCCATCAGTTCTCTAATTTGGGAAACCTGCTGCTGATTGCTGCCTCCGGCATCGCGATAAAGAAATTCCACATCGGGATAAAAAGAAAGCTCGCGTTTCATTTCTTCCAGCATGGTTTTTCGCCAAGCATCATTACCTATGCATTGTGAAAAGGCGATAACGTATTTTCTTTTCGTCGGCGCTTCTTGGCAGCCCAAAAGAAATACTAGTACCATGATCAATAAATAAATACGATAGTGCGCTGACATCCCAATATGAAGTTTTGAAAAAGCAATATACGTATTTTGTTTTTATCGCCCAGTAGGCTTCTCAGGTGTAGAAAGTACACTATTTTGTGTAGTGATCAATGTGAAACAAAATAAATGTTTTTTGTTCAATTATCGATAATTTTAAAATAGCTTTTTGTTTTTAATTGTTTGTTGATGAGTTCTTTGCGTATTTTTATACAAGGTAACAAAAGCTGTATCTTTTGTTCGACGATTATTATACGCTTCCACTAGCTTCCGATAACTTTGGGTATATTAATGAGGGAATATACCATGCGTAGTAATTCGATTTTAGCCTGGTCATTTGTAGTGGCTTTGGGTGGTTTTTTATTTGGCTTTGACACGGCTGTCATTTCCGGTGCAGAGAAGGCCGTGCAGTTATTTTGGTCGCTGAGCGAGTTTCAGCATGGACTTACCATGGCCATCGCGCTATTGGGTACCGTACTGGGCGCCGCTTTAGGGGCTTATCCGTCCGATAGGTTTGGTCGTAAGAATACCTTGTTTTTTGTGGCTAGTTTGTATTTCTTTTCGGCCATAGGCACGGCTTTGGCGCAGGACTGGAGCATGTTTATCATCTTTCGCTTTTTAGGTGGTATCGGTGTAGGCATCTCTTCGGTTACCGCGCCGATCTACATTTCTGAAATTTCGCCCGCGGAATCCAGAGGCAAGCTCGTTGGATTATTCCAGTTTAACGTGGTGTTCGGTATTCTTATCGCTTACCTATCCAATTATTTCATTGGACAGTTTGGTGAAGACTCTTGGCGTTGGATGCTGGGCGTTCAAGCTTTTCCGGCTTTACTATTTTTTATTTTGATTTTCTTTGTGCCGGAAAGCCCTCGCTGGCTGTTCCTTCATGGCAATAACAGAGAGGAAGCGATGCGGGTTATGCAGAAGATAAGCGGTGATCGATACTTAAGTGATATTGACGATATTTTGGCCGCACAGAACCGCACTACGCTGGGAGGGCGCCTGTTTACCAAAGCAAATCGCGTACCTGTCATGCTGGCGATTCTCTTCGCTGTGTTCAATCAGGTGTCGGGTATAAACGCTATTATTTATTACGCACCCCGTGTTTTTGAAATGGCTGGCCTTGGCGCACAAAGTTCGTTGTTATCTTCGGTGGGCATCGGCTTGGTCAATTTCGCCTTTACATTGATAGCGATCAATTTTATCGATAAGGTGGGGCGGCGTAAACTGATGCTGATCGGTTCATTTGGCCTGATTGCGTCCTTATCACTTGTCTCTTATTCTTTTTTTTCGGGACGTACGGAAGGTGTGGCTGTCACGCTCTACCTGATGTTTTATATTGCTTTTTTCGCCTTTTCTCAAGGTGCAGTGATTTGGGTGTTCATCTCCGAAATCTTTCCTAACGATGTACGTGCCAAAGGGCAGACATTGGGTAGTTTGACACACTGGGTCATGGCAGCCATTATCACGTTTTGCTTTCCTGCGCTGACCGAAATGTTGGGCGGAGGCTATACCTTTTTGATATTTGCGGGTTTTATGGTTTTACAATTGCTTTTCGTGTGGAAGATGATGCCCGAGACAGGTGGACGCTCGTTGGAAGAGGTGGGCAAAAGTGTAGCTGATGCTTAATAACGTGTAAAGTACAAAGAGTTCTCTATTTTAGAGCTATAAATATTAGAAAATGAAAACAGAAAAATTAACGATCAAAGGGATGTGTTTTGGCGAGGTGCTTTGGGATAATCTGCCCACGGGTCGTCAATTGGGGGGCGCACCGCTTAATGTGGCCTACCATCTGAATAAACTCGGTGTAGAGACGATGATGTTAACGCGGGTGGGGCAGGACCAAGCTGGCGATGATCTTGTACGGTTGTGTGCCAGTTTGGGCATACCGACTAGGCTCTTCCAGCGAGATTCCAAATATCCAACATCAACGGTGGAAGTTCATATCGATGAAAATAGGGATGTCACCTACGAGATCGTGTTTCCTGTTGCTTGGGACTACATTGCGGTGGGCATGCAAGAGCTGGACGCTGTTAAGGAGGCTGATTTTTTAGTTTTCGGTACCTTGTCGACCAGAAACCAAGCGAGTTATGAAACATGGAAGATGTTGCTTCCTTTTGCTAAGTTTAAGGTGCTTGACGTGAACCTTCGGGCACCCTTCTATACCAAAGAGCGTGTTTTGGAGCTATTATCACATGTAGATTTGGTGAAGATGAACCAAGAGGAGCTGGACATGGTCGCCACTTGGATGGGACTCTCCGAGACATGGACGGATCGAATGAAGGTGGATGCCATTATGGAGAGCTGCTATGTGGATGAGGTTATCATAACATACGGCGCTAGGGGGGCGGTTTACCATGTTCAATCGGCGGGTTTTAGTTACCACTTCCCAGCTTTGCAAGTAGAGGTGAAGGATACCATTGGTAGTGGCGACTCCTTTCTTGCGGCCTTTCTTGCGCAGCGCTGCCGAAGGGATAAGGTGACAAGTGCAGAAGAGATGCTTTCATTTGCCGCTACATTGAGTGGTTTCATCACACAAAGTGATGGCGCTTGCCCTGCATATGATTCCACGATCCTAAATAGGTTTCAATGGATCCACGATTTAAAGGCGTTCCATATTGATGAACGAGCCACATCTTGAAATGAATATAAATAAACTACCATACTATGAATAAACCCATGTTTTTGATCGCTGTTTGCGTACTGTTATCGTTTACGATTCAAGCGCAAACGCGTTTTTTTAGTAAGTTTCGCGGAGAGAAGAAGTTTCTGCAGATTCCTATCAAGAATGGCGCTGCGCAGCGCCAAGTAGACCTTTTGGTGGACAATAAGAAAGTGCGTTGGTTCAACGCAGAGCTGGCCGAAGGAAAGGCCGACTGGTTTGCCTATCTTGATATTAGCGATTGGAAGGGGGCCGAACTAACCATCAGCGTAGATGGACTTCCAGAGCATAGTAAGGCCTTCAAGCCTATTGTGCAGACAGATCAGGATAGCAATGCGCATGTCTACGCAGAACCGCGCCGTGGTCAGATCCATTTTTCGCCCAAGCGAGGATGGACCAATGACCCCAACGGATTGGTGTATTACAATGGCGAGTATCATCTGTTCTTTCAGCATAACCCTTATGGGGTAAATTGGGGCAACATGCATTGGGGGCATGCCGTTTCCAAGGATTTGGTGCATTGGGAAGAGTTGGGCGAAGCTTTATACCCTGACGAATTTGGAACGATGTTTAGCGGTGGAGCCGTCGTCGATACCAAAAATTCTTCGGGCTTCGGATCTGCTCAGAAGCCGCCGTTGACGTTGTTTTACACGGCCGCAGAAAAGAGCTGGACACAAGCGTTGGCGCATAGCAGCGACGGGCGTAGCTTTCAGAAATTGGAAAAACCGGTAATCGATAAGATTACTGATGGTAACAGGGATCCGAAGGTGATCTGGCATGAGCCTTCGAAACATTGGGTGCTGGTGGTTTACGTTACCGAAGAGGGCGATCAGCATGCCATGCACTTTTTTACTTCCACAGACATGAAGTCTTGGACCTTTGCCAGCAAAGTGCTGGGCGGACAGGGAAATGATCGTTACCTTTTCGAATGCCCCGAATTTTTTGAGCTTCCGGTCGAGGGGGCTGCAAAGAAGGAAAGCAAGTGGGTGCTTACTGGCGCTAATAGCCAATATGCCATTGGTACTTTCGATGGTAAAACGTTTCGCCCGGAAGAAGAACGTATGTATAGCCAACAGGGACGTGATTACTATGCTGCACAAACCTTTAGTAACGAACCCAAGGGGCGTCGTGTGGAAATAGGTTGGTGGCGCACGCATACGAACCAGCATGGCAGTTCTTTCAATCAGTCTATGAGTATTCCCACGACATTATCTTTGCGGAAGACGGCGCGTGGGACACGTATTATTCGCAAGCCTGTTGTCGAATGGGAAGCTTTAAGGGCCGGATCACAGCAACTGCAGAGCAGTAATTTGACGCCAACATCAGCTAATGCATTGGCTGCCTTTGATAGTGAGCTGGCAGAGATCAAATTGCGTATTAAACCAAAAGATGCGCATACTATACATATCAATGTGCGTGGGCTCCATATTTTGTACCAAGTGGCGGATCAGGAACTTGTGGTCGATAATGTGCGCACCCATGCTCCACTTATCAACGGTGAACAAGAGCTCACAATTTTTGTCGATCGTACAGGGGTGGAGATTTTTGCAAGTCAAGGCGAGGTTTTTATGCCTATAAATTACAATCTTGATCAAAAAAATAGGGACTACAGTCTCCGCGTTTCGGGAGGTTCTGCAACATTGGTTGATGGGCAGGTGCATACATTGAAAAGTATTTGGTGATCTTGTCTCTTCTTGCTGATAGCGGATCGCTTCAGTGGAAATAGTTGAAAGCCACGAGGGATTATTTGTCTATTCCTCGTGGCTTTTTTGTGCTCCGTCTTTTATCTTAAGGTAATATCTCTGGACATTGGGCTTCTTGAAAGATGGGGCAATGATCGTTTTGCGAGCCATGTCAAATATCTTTTACCTACAGGTCGTCGCCTCCAAAAAATTATCTCATTAAAAATGAACTTCTTTACTGTTTGCGCGCATTATTTTGTTTAAAATATTTGGAGGATATGGGTATTTGTTCTACTTTTGTGTCATCAAAATCACGGTAGGTATAGCTCAGTTGGTTAGAGCACTAGATTGTGGTTCTAGGGGTCGTGGGTTCGAGCCCCATTACTTACCCAGAAAATAGAGGTCCAAAAGGCCTCTATTTTTGTTTTATGGCGCTTGCTGTCAGTTTATTAAAGTTTTAAATTGTCCGTAAGTTGTTGTTGTTGAATCTGTTATTTTGGATCAAGCAGAATCTTTGGGGGGGCATAGAATAAATTCTTAGCTTAGCGCTCTTAAAATAGATTACCTTGGATCAAGCAGAATCTTTGGGGGGGCATAGAATAAATTCTTAGCTTAGCGCTCTTAAAATAGATTACCTTGCAAGACGCTGAACGTAAATTACTGTCTTTATTGATGCCCGAAGGGCTTTTAGATTATTTTGATATTATTGATGTTTCCAAGGTTGATGGAGAACTTCACATCTATCTTGATGAAAGAAACATTGCCCCCTCAGGCTATGAAAACAGTAAGCTGGAATCCAAAGGCTTTATGCCGGTTTCCCAGATCAAGGACTTTCCCATCCGGGGCCAAAAAGTCACCCTACATATCAGACGTAGACGTTGGACCGTGCTGGATACACGGGAGATCATTACCAGGGATTGGAACCTCGTTCATGAAGGTGCTCGGATGACTACGGAATTCGGGCTTTTTTTAAAGGGGATATTTGGATAACCATCCCATCAGTGCGCATCTTTTGGGACTTCTCTTTCAGCTGGATGGTAAGCAGCTGCAGGATCAGTACAGGAACCATCTGAGCGACTTTCATGATTGGGATCAGAAACACCACGCCGAGTACTGGACGGTATTTCCGGCAAATATCTCCGAGCGGCTGAGTATCGATGAGACCAGTTTTAGCAATGGCGAACTCTATACCGTTGTGGGCAGCAAAGCCTCCAAGGGAAGAAAAGGCACCATCCTGGCCAGCATTAAGGGAACAAAGGCAGAAGATATCATCACTGTACTGGAACGTATCCCGCTCAGGTTGAGAAATAAAGTTCGTGAAGTAACGATGGATATGGCTCCCAATATGGCAAAGGCAATCCGCCGGTGTTTTGGGAATGCCAGAAGGGTCATCGATCGGTTTCATGTGCAGAAACTGGTTTATGATGCCGTTCAGGAACTCCGTATAAGGTATCGTTGGGAGGTGCTGGATGAAGAGAGTAGGAAGATCGCCAGTGCCCGTAAGAAAGGTATTCCCTACGACCCTGAGCTGCTGTCCAATGGCGATACCATCAAACAGCTACTGGCAAGATCAAGATACCTGCTGTTCAAACATCCTTCCAAATGGACAGAAAGCCAAAAGCATCGTGCGGAAATCTTATTTGTACGTTTTCCCCTGTTAAAGAAAGCGTATGATTTGGCGATGGCACTGGGAGATATCTTCAACAAATGCAAGGATAAGACGGTAGCTTTTACCAAGCTTGGCCTGTGGCACAATCAGGTAGAAAACTCCGGTATTGCATCTTTTGAGAGTGTCGCTCGGTCAATTGCAGCACACCACACAGATATCCTTCACTACTTCGACAATAATAGTACAAATGCTTCAGCGGAATCCTTCAATGCAAAACTTAAAGCCTTTAGGAGTATATTCCGCGGAGTCAGGGATACAAAATTCTTCCTGTACAGAGTAATGAAATTATATGCTTAAATTTTATCCCCCCAAGAATTCGGTATGATCCGTTATTTTGTCTTTGTTTTTTTTGAGAGCACCAAAGTTTTGATTTTCTTTATCTTAGCCGTCGCCGCAGTGGATGCAAATTCGTAAAAATCGGCGAAGTAGATGGTCTCCTGTTTCAACTGAACCATCCCACTGGCAGACCCAAGTTTTCCGTGTGATAACACATCTTGCAATTCCCAAGACAACACGCTGAGCTTCGCATTTTCTTCTATAAAATCCTTAACAGCTTGATGGCCCTGTATGGTCTGTTCTCCCAACATATCCCACTGTACATCCTCGTGTAGAAAGCTTAGTGCCTTCGTCACGTCTGCCGAAGCAAATGCTAAGTTGAAGTCTGCAATACGTTGCATTTTCGGTGAGTTTCCGCAATAGTCAGGTAATGCTATTTTCGTCATACTATTTTTCTAAAGTAATTAAAGACACCATGAATCGACTAAATGAAGTAGTGTTGGCATCATCTCCTATTTCAGCTTTTCTATATCCGCAATGGAAAGTCCTATAATGTCGGCTATTAATTTGGTGTCAAAACCGTTCGCTAGCATCTTCTTCGCCATTTGCTCCTTCTCCAACAATTTTTCAGCTTCAGCTTTGGCACGTTCCTCGCGTTTGCCTTCCTTTGTCGCTTTATCCAGTAAATACTCCTTGATTCCCATAGTGCTATTTTTTCCTGTTTTGGCGGTGACCTCTTCCTCAAAGATAGTAAAAAATGATCTGTCTTTAAAACTTACATAACGTGATAAAAAGCCGTAAATGCCCTGACGTGCAGATCGATCCATTTTGCGTTTCATCATCTCATCATAGAGATCGTGCTTGATGGACATGAGTTGCTCATCGTTCGCATGTCTGTGCAGAATGGCCTGCTGCGCAGTAAGTACTACCACTGCAAAAGGGTTGCTGTTGGCTCGCAAACGTTCTTCGTCCTGCTCCAAAATCTTGTAGCAGTTGAAACTATATTGCAGGCTTGTGCCCATAAACTCTTCTTTGTATAGTTTGGGGCTATATTGCCTGTTGCTATCGGCGAGGATAGCAATAGCGGTTATAGGAACCTTGTAACGATCCTTGATCCGGTAGAAATATTGAAACATGCGCTCGGCAAGATCATCTCTCCCCTTACTGGATTGCACCTCTATGTGACAGAGTATAAACTTCGCTTGTCCATCCAGGAGATGCACCTTGACCAATTTATCTACGTAACGCACGCCCTTATTGTTGGTTTCTGGAGGAAAGAGGCGCTCAAACTCTTTATCGAGATATTCTACACCTCGATCTAAGTCAAATATCTTTCCTGCATCTGGAAAGACGAAATCTAGAAAATGCGCAAAAGTATGTTCGATGATGCCTTTCCATAACGGGTCATCTATCCGCTGATTGGGTCGGTTCATAATACATCATTATAAATGGTTATCCAGTAAATATAGGAAATAAAAATGATGGGTTAGCCGAAAAAAAAGCCGGTTGACAATGCATTCGGCTTTTAGATAGTATGATAAAGTTTAGTCCACTTTATTGAGCTAATTCTAGTAACTTTTGGTAGGTGTTCAGGTTGCGTCCTGTGCCCACAACTTGGAGCTTCTTTTCGAAATAGTTATTACTCATTTTGGCCTTTGCTGCACCATCGGGCAGATAGAAATAGAGGATGTTGTCAACCAAGGCAAAGGTTTCTGTGCCATGGTCAGTGCCTTGCAATGCATCGACCAATGTTTTTTTTGGCGTTTTGTCGAATAGTGTAATAAAAAGCCTGTTAGGAGCAAGCTCGCCTTTAATTGGAATTGAAGCAAGCGCTTTTTCAATCAGAGGCGCGTCGACGACGAAGGTTTGTACCGTCAGACTAAATTTGTCCAATATCAATTGCTGTACTTGCTGCTGCACGGAGTCAGCTGTATCGGCCGAGGCTAGTAGGATATTGCCGCTTTGTATGTAGGTGCGCACATGCTGAAATCCAGCATCGACGAGCTCCTGCCGTAGGTCGGCCATTTTGAGGATGTTCTTTCCAGATACATTGACCGCGCGTAGCAATACTACATAAGTCGACAGCGTTTTATTGATGCTCATAGGATCTATTGTTCTGTTTTGCGCATAAAATCAAAAGCGCCTTTGCGCAGATTAACGCCATATTCCAAGTAAGCCTTTAAGCAGGCTAAGAAATTGGCCCATCCTCCTGTTTGTCCTTTCATCTGCTCAATGCCTTCTGGGCTGTTTCCCATTTCATGTTCAACAATACGGACGATGGTGGAGCCATTCCCTCCATCGGAAAGAAAGATCTCAACCAGTTGATTGGGTTTTCCGTCATTCCAGTCAAAAGAGATGTAGCTGTCCGCTTGGATCTCTTTGCCTGTCACCGGAAAAGACTCTGGAAACTCCGGAAAGGTCCATTGTACGGTACTATCTTTTTCCAGTGGGCCTGTCGCGTGCGCAATGAAATAGTTGCTCATCTTGTCGGGATCGATAATTGCCTGGAAAACCTCCGATGCCGGTTTTTGTATTTGCAGTTGTGTATTTGCTGTAAGCATGCTCAAATCTTTTAATTTATGAAAGTAACGCCGCGATATCGATTTTGTTCATCTTCATCAGCGCTTTGTTGGCGGCAGGATGTGTGCGCAAAATTTCATCGATGTTGTGGGGCACAATTTGCCAGCTTACGCCATAGGGGTCTTTGCACCATCCACAACGGCTTTCTTCGCCATCTTTGGTCATTGCCGCCCAATAATAGTCAATTTCTTCCTGATCTTGACAAGGAATCACCAAGGAAATGCCCTCATTGAAGGTGAAATCCTGCGCTACACCACTGTCCATAGCCATAAGCGTAAAGCCATGGATGATAAATTGTGCATGCATCACCTGCCCCTGCATATCACCATCGGGGTAGTGCACGCTTCCTTGCTCAATAAAGTCGCTAAAAACCGTTTTGTAAAATGCGATGGCTGCTTCGCATTTCCCCTGTTGTGGCCCGCAGAACATCAAGGTCGGCACAATAGCTTGCTGGTTAACGTCGGCTAAGGTTCCCGAGTAAAGTTGCCAAGAAACCTTGTTCTTGTCGATCAGCCAGCCATAGTGGGGACTCCAAGGATAGGCTTGTAGCGGCATCAGGACTTCGCCCTGATCGCTCAACATGGCCCACAGGCGATCAATCTCCTCTGTCGTTTCGCAGATCACCATAAAGGAAATGGAAGCGTTGGGCGTAAAGTATGGCCCTCCATTGATACCGATAAAGGGCACGCCGTCCAGCTTGGCCGATACCACAACCGGATTGCTCTCGATAATCGAGCTGTTCTGGAAAGTGTCTACGTAATCGTTAAAGGCTTCCTTGGCCGCTTCGCTAAACCATATCGCCGGGTAAATAGCTTTTGTCATCGTCTCGTGTTTTTCGTTTTAATCGGTTGACTTGTGTGGTACGCGCTGCATTTTGTAGCTAACTTCCTGCGTTTCGTTTTTCAGGTAGATCTGAATGTCGTTATCGCTGAGCAGCTCGTAGATAATAATTTGAGGGAAATCGTTAGCCGGATTCTCGTAGATCCATTGACTCCCTACTTTTCGCTGTAAAAAGGAGAACGTTTCTCCATCATGCTGTCCAGGTATATTTACTTTACACCAAACGCTGTCTTTTTCCTGAACGATCTCCATGTATTCAAGTACTTTGGGAAGCTCGTTGTTTTTTGTATAGGAAAAGCCTTTTAACAAGTTGCCGTTCATCCGGTCCCAATGCTCATAGCTTTCTTTGCCCTCTACTTTCCAGTCGCCCGTTAGAAAGTTTGGTAAATCCTGTGCACGGCTGCAGAGGGGGAGGAGCAGGCCTAGTAAAAAGATGGCTATGTAGTGCTGTAAGAAATCGATCGCCTGTTGCATTATTGTTGCTCTAAAATACTTTTTAAACCTTGCAAGCCTGCCTCAAAGTCCTTGTTCATGTCGTAAAAAAGGTTCATGAAATTGAATGGATAAGGCATCTTACCGTCAATTTCCCAAGTCACTTGGCTCTGGGTAGGACTGAGTTCCTTTACCTCCATAAAGGATGGGTTTGCGATATCTGTTCCTTGAAAGTAAAGGTTCATATCAATCCGCTTACCCGGTTCTATTTTAGTGATTACCTGTTTGCCGTCACCGACCTTTTTACTCTTCCATTCGTAAGTGAATCCCACGGTTCCATCGGTACCGCTGTATTTCTTTTCAATGTTGGGATCCTGTTTAGACCAAGCATCATAGTTGCCTTGGTTTTTCAGGGAGGATATGTAAGCGAACACTTCGGTGCTAGGGCGGTCAATGTTGATTTGGCTGCCCGCATGGAATGTTTTAGGCAAAAATAACGCAACGATCAGTACGAGGGCTATCAAGCCTATAATCGTGAATAGAATGTACTTTAAGATTTTCATAATAGTTTAAAAATGAGTTGTTGGTACTGTGTAAATAAGCTGTACTACGCCTTGCTGATAGGCAATGCTTTTGGTTAAAGTTAGGGAAAGATGTTCAAATTCTGCAGGAAAAAGTGTGTACCCTTTGCCGATGGCAATAGGACAGATAAACAAGCGGATCTCGTCGATCAGTCCTGCGCGCAACAGCGAATGCGCCAAGTTAATGCTTCCCCATATGACCAAATCTTTGCCATGATCGGCCTTCAAGGCCTTGATGTAGTCGATGGCGTTTTCCTTGATTAGGATAGCATTGTTCCAATCTCCCCAATGCACTTCTTGCAGACTGGAGGAGAAAATAAACTTAGGAAGTTTGTTGAGGTCGTCGGCCATAATTTGTTCATCATTAGTGGTTTTTGGCCAGAAGTCTACAAACATTTCATACGTGCTTTTTCCGAGGATAACGCTGTCTATTTGATGTATGAATGACAACAAGTCTTCATTCACGGCCGCGTCAATCAAAGGATTGGTATCAAAAAAGCTCGTGGTCTTGTTACGATCGGCTGCAAAACCGTCCAACGAAACAAATTGGGACATGATAAGCTTCCTCATAGCTTCTTCTTTAATGGGTCTTCGTATGGAACTTTCATTTTTGCCATTTTGGCAAAAATGAAAGTTAATTATTTTATAACGAGTTGGTTGTTTCTTCTTTTCTCTAGTGAAGATTAACCCATCTTCTTGTTTCCTTCGTAGTGGATCATCCAGCTAATACCAAACTTGTCGGTAAACGAAGAGAAGAGTTCTGCAAAAAAGGTTTCTGCCAAATCCATCTCCATATTTTGTGCGTCTACGCTGAGTTTTCCGTGTAGTTCCTGCGCTTCTTCTACTGTTGCGGTATCCAGCATAATGTAAGTTCCTGTTCCAAAGACGGCTTTCTGCCCGAAGCTTTCTATGCAGTCTGATCCCATCAACATCACATCGTCGTTGATGTGCAGTGCGGTGTGCATAATCTTGTTGTTGTCGCCTTCAGGAATACTGAAGTTAGGGTCTGCTGGCATATCGCCAAATCGATGGGTGCCCAATAGCGGCGTGTTGAATACCGTTTGATAAAAATTAAACGCTTCTTCGCAGTTGCCGTTAAAGTTTAGGTAAGCATGTAGTTTTGCCATGATCTTAAGTTTATTATATAATTTAAATAAATTACAATTTAGTATAGCCTATCGACTATGTTTTGTCAACCATGCTTCGAGATTGTTCTGTCCCATTTCGAAGCCCTCTCTAAATCCGAGGTTAACCAATTGTTGGAGGTCGTCTGCTGATTTTGCGCGCAAGTGGTTTTCAACGAGTGTACCCAATTCGTTTTCGCTAAACTCGGTACGCCAATGTATGGATGGGAAGTCGTGATTAGGATTTCCGTGCTCGTCACAGAAGGCATCCTTTCCTTCGAAATAGGATAGTGGTTCTATCTCCTCGTAACTACAAAGGCTCCAAGTTTCTTCTCCTTCGGGGCCTTGCATGCTGTATAGCCACTGTCCGCCCTCGCTAAAATCCATGTGCTTCGTGTGGCATTTCCAAGGTTGTGGCGCCCACCATTGGTCCAAAATCGTTGCATCTGTCCATGCTTCCCAAACCTGCTGCAAAGGAGCCGCGTATTGCCTAGAAATATGGACAGATTTTCCATCTGCGGCCAGCTTAAATTGCATTTGATGTGTTTGCTCCATGATTTTTCGTTTTTTAGTGTATCGGTGTCTTTTATTTGTTGCGTTAGCTTTTGCTTATTGACTTCATCAAAGTTAATCCCTTACCTAAACGATGCGCTTAGCATAGGGCAAGAATTCATTGGTTATCGTTCTTTTTGTTTTTAAACACGAAAATTATGTTTTTGTTCGTAAATATCACCGTCATCCTATAACTAGCGTCTAGCTCTGCCAGATGAAATGTCGCCGTTTTGTTTAATAAATGTTTTATTGACCTTTAATTATTTTTATCTATTTTAGACCTTGTGGGTTCGTCCTGCGGACATAAAGTTTACGATAAACCTATTTTTTTGTTAGCTATGAAACGTTATTTTTTTTGCTTGTTTTTTATGGGGTCGCTTTTCGGGCGTATTTCTGGACAAACAACCGTACAGCTGCTTCCCACCGAGAAACCGGTGGAAATCAGTAAACATATTTATGGACATTTTGCGGAACATCTCGGACGCTGTGTATATGATGGATTTTACGTGGGAGAGGATAATAAGATTATTCCGCATACGAACGGTGTTCGAAACGATGTAATCGCTGCGTTGAAAGAGTTGCACATCCCTAATTTGCGATGGCCTGGCGGATGTTTCGCAGATACCTACCATTGGAAAGATGGTATTGGCCCAAAAGCAAACCGTCCGGCAATTGTGAACAATTGGTGGGGAGGTGTTACGGAAGATAACTCCTTTGGTACGCATGACTTTTTGGATATGTGCGAGCTATTGGGGACCGAGCCCTATTTGGCGGGTAATGTAGGCAGTGGCGAGGTACAAGAGTTGGCAGATTGGGTGCAGTATGTCAATTTCGAAGGCAAAAGCCCGATGTCCGATCTTCGTCGGGAAAATGGACGTGATAAGCCTTGGAACGTAAAGTTTTGGGGCGTTGGTAATGAAGCATGGGGCTGCGGTGGAAACATGACAGCCGAATACTACACCGACATCTATCGGAAGTATGCTACTTTCATGGCGGATTGGACAAATACCGGCGGGCTCTATCGCATCGCATCGGGTGCTAACAGCGCCGACTACCATTGGACGGAAACCTTGATGAAGCAACTACCCAAGCATCTTGTCAAAGGCATTGCCTTGCACCACTATTCCGTAATCGATTGGAAGCAAAAGGGGCCATCTATTACTTATAGCGATGAGCAATACTTCCAGACGATGAAATCTGCTTGGTTCATGAATGAGCTGGTGGAGAAACATAGTGCCATCATGGATAAGTATGACCCGAAGAAGGAAGTCGCGCTCGTGGTGGACGAATGGGGTGGATGGTATGAGGTGGAGCCCAACACTAATCCGGGCTTTCTCTATCAGCAGAATACCATGCGTGATGCGATGATCGCCGGACTAACATTAAATATCTTTAACAACCACGCCGATCGTATCAAGATGGCTAACTTGGCACAGACGATCAACGTGCTGCAAGCCGTTATTCTCACCAAAGAGGACAAGATGCTCAAGACGCCTACGTTCCATGTGTTAGAAATGTATAAGGTACATCAGGATGCCCAGTTGATTCCGCTGCAGATCAAGAGTGCGGACTATGTGCTCAATGGCGAAGCCATTCCTGCGGTATCGGCTTCGGCTTCTAGGGATAAGCACGGACGAACACATATTTCTTTGGTCAATATAGATCCCAAGGTTGCGCAAGAGGTTACCATCGACCTAGCACAGCAGCGTAAGCTCCATAGCGCTCGCCTGTTAACCTCCGCCAAGCTCCGCGACTTTAACGACTTTGATGCGGCAGAGCGTATCGTGCCCACAAGTTTCAAGGCTGTTAAGCTGGAGAAGCAGCAGATGAAGGTTAAATTACCTCCTTTTGCGGTAGTGGTGCTGGCGCTTGACTAAGCGCTAGCCTTTATATTTGTCGTGCAAACCCACACCAGCGGCTACCAATGGCTTGATCTTTTCCAGCCTAGTCTGCTTGGTTTTATCCTGCTTCGCTTCATCGATAAAGGCATTGTATTCGCGTTGACGCCCAGGGGTGAGCTTATGAAAGGCCTCGCTAAACTGGCTGTCGCTTTCTAGCAGTGCAGCAAGAAATGCGGTAGGCACAAGCGGTTTCCCTTTTTCGGTCTTCAGCTCTTTGCCATCAAGGACGGTTTGTATGGCCTCTTCAATGTATCGAGCTATCTTCGTTGCATCCATTTCGTCCACGTGGCTAAAGCGCCACTGCCGTAAACCTTTGGTCTTGCCTTCGGAGCCGGAGACCAACACCTGCTCGGGGTCGCTCAAAAATACGCCGTTGTAAAACCAAATGGCGAAGTGCTGTTTGAATCCGGCATAGGATAGCACGTTTTTACCTTGAAAAGTGTACACATCGCCTCCCCACTTAAAGGTTTTCTGTAAAGGGAAATCCTGAACAATCGCTTGCGTCTTTTCGATCGCTTCTTGCCATTGGCTATGGTATTTCTTCCAGTCGGGTGCTACCTTGTCTTGTTGCTTTTCCAGGTTAAACTGCACGATCTTCTGCAGGAGGGCTTTTGGTATCGGCTGGTCGAGCGGCAGTTGTATCGCTCCTTTAGACGTTTTATAGGAAGCAAGCTCGGCTTGGTAAAATGTAATGGCTGCTGGGCCGGGGTAGATGCCTAGGTGATTTTTGGACAGTGCAAAGTGGATGAGGTTACCTTGTTGTCGAAAGGTGGGCATTTGGTAACTTATCGTTTCCTTAGCTTCGGGAGCGGCCTCCCGTATAATTTCCCGTACGCTTTGTAGCAAGACTTGTTGCTTGTCGTCAAACTGGGCGATGTATTCGTCGATGTTTGTAAAGTGAGCGCTTTCCATAGTATTTACTTTTTAGATTTCATCGCGGGCACCTTCTTGATGCTGTCTGTGCCGAGCAATGTTTGGTATTCTTCGGAGGCACAATCGATCAGCCGCACTTTCCCTGCCGAATCGGAAAGAATGCCCCAACCATAGGTTTTGGCCAAGGGTGAAGTGCGCAGGCAGGGTTGCCCTTTAGCAAAAAACTGAGCACGGGCTTCAGCCATCTCGGAATCAAGGAGCTCATTGCGGTAGGCATAGGTCAAAAAAATCACCTCGTCCGAGGTATGAGAAGAGGGTTGCTCCGCAATGAGTTCAAATTGCCAATTGGCGACGGTTTTCTTTCCTTTTGCTGATAGGGGAGCCACACCTTGGTTGGCCTTGCTGTCTTCCGCTACGGTGATGAGCGTGTCATAGTAATTCGTGGAATGGATCTTCATGATGCTATGCTAAGCGTAATACGATGTTTTAGTTGTTGGCTACGCGTGTGTAGGTATGGCTTAAGAAGGCTATCGTTTCGGTCATCAGCGTGGTTAACACTGTGCTGTCGATATCTGTCAGCCGTTTGATGTAGATGCAGGCTTTGCCCATCTTGAATTTTCCCAAGCCATCCAACAGGTGGCGGTGTTCATCGGCACCGGTGTATACGTAAAGGGATATGGCATCTTTTCGCGGCGAGAAACCAATCAGGGGAGCCTCACCGGCATGGCCACTGGCATAGCGGTAGGCATATTTGCCGAAACCAATGATGCTCGGACCAAACATTTGTGCCTGCTCGCCACTTACTTCTTCCATGAGTGCTATCAGTGCGAGGCTATCTTGCCTTTTCTGTTCATCATTCACCTGCTGTAGGAAGTTGCCTACCTCTTCGCCGGTGTAGGCTGTTTTGTTTTTTGCCATAGCTTCTTTTGTGTTTTTTATTGTCGCCTTATGCTTTGCTGTTGCCGTAGATCCGCTCTACATAGCTCTTGAAATTATCCAAGATGGCCTGCCAACCGTCACGCTGCATGTCTATGGATGTTCAGATTCGGCATCGAAAGCTATCTCAATCGTCGTGCTTTCGTTATGTTCCCGGAAGTGTATGTCCACTTGTCGACCATCTTCCATTGCATAAGCGATGCGCTTGAAAGGTTCTATTGCGGTATATTTCCCTTCGAAGTCAAAGCCGAAACTTCCGTCTCTGGCTTCCATGCGATTGCTGAATTTCCCCCCAACGCGTAAGTCGTTAAAAGAACTGGTACAGTGCCAATCCGCTGAGGCGTGGTTCCACTGCATAATATCTTCGGCGGAATTGTAGGCATTCCAAATAGTCGCTACATTGTTGTTTATCGTGGCCTGGATGTTTATCTTTTCCATTGTTTCTTATTTTTCGTTATCCAATTTTTTTACTAACAATACGGTACCGGCTGGATCTTTGATCCAATGCATTCCTGGGCTTATCTTTTCGATATCATCGCAGGTCTGCACATCGTTGGTTTGCAGGTAGGCGGTGGCGCGATCTACATCTGTCGTTTGTAGTTCTAGCCATAGTTGCCCCTGCGTCACTCCCTCTACACAATCCAACCACAGTATCGTTTCGCCAAAGCGCAGCTTATGTGTGGCCAGCACCGTGGGATGGTCAATCGGCACTTCCTCCACATCAAATAGGAGGATGTCGCGGTAAAACGCTACCGTCTTTTCATATTCTCCCGGCGGAATTTTCATCGCCATGTTAGGTCCCCCTCTAAAATTGATTTCCATACGTACATGCTGTTTGTTTTCCTCTATCAAAATTACGTGCCTGTGCGAGGTAAACGCTTGTCTTAGGGCAACTTTTTGCGGATATAGCTTATTTGCCGACCAATTCTTTTCGTATGCGGCTCAGGGAGGTGTCTGTTATCCCTAAAAAGGTCGCTATATGCTTCAACGGCGCTTGCTGCAGGATTTGCGGCTTTTCGTCCAGCAGCTGCTGGTAGCGGTCGATGGCCGAAAGGGTAATCATATCCAGCGCTCTTTTTTTTGTTAAAAACAGTTGGTGCGACATCCAGGCGCGTCCCCATTCTGTCACGGCGGGGATACGCTCAAAGAGATCCTGAAAGGCATCAAACTTGATACGCCATAATACACAATCGGTTAAGCAGATGATGTTTTCCTTTGTTGGGATGTGGTGGAAGATAGATGCTACCTCGATCACAATTTCATCTTCACAGAAGAAATTGGTGCTGATATCGTTACCATCATAATCATACACGAAAGAACGCACAATCCCTTCTTCAAGGATGTAATAGCAATCGCTCACCTGACCCTCGCGTAATAAAAGGTCGCCTTTTTTGAACGTCACGCGTTCGTGCTGTGCCGTAATCTGGTCGAGATCGGCGTAGCTCATGGATGGATACTGGTAAATCAGATGGAGTTTCTCTGGGTACATAAGCGCTAGCTGCTAGTCTGCATTGTTTATTCTTGTTAGTAAGCTGTAAAAGCCCAATAAAAATAGAAAAATCTTTGCAATGTGCAAGGTTTATCCGGTACAAAATCCGGTGCAATCGATAGCGCTCATTGAATGTGTCTCCTTTACGTCCACAGCATAAAAAAAGCTGCTTCCGTAATGGAAACAGCTTCTAAATAAACTATACAAACGATTAAAAGTCAAATTTTACACGTACCCGAATACCGTGTTTTGGCGCATCAGGCTGATCTAGGTAGTTCAATCGACGTACATAGTCTACGCGAATGAACTTGAAGATATTTGTCAATCCTACGCTGGCCTCAATATAGGGTTTGCTACCAAAGCCGTAGGTGATGGGCTGTCCATCGTCATTTTTTTGAAATTGGAAGACATTGCTGCTGTAAGCAGGATCGTTTTCCTGTCGCAGACCGCCGTAAATGGCTTTCATACTGAATACTTCGCGCCACTTAAGTTTCTTGATCAATGGCACCTTGTTCAAGATGAAACCATTCATGTAGTATTGCACATTTGCCGAAACCGAATGGTCGCTCACAAACTCCAGGAAGTTCATTAAGTTGTACGAGCGCAGTTGGTAGGCATACGTCTGGTTTGCCCGATGGATATTCAAGAATGGAAAAGGAATGTTATTGCCCAAGATATAGTTTCCTTCGACGTTCACATCGGCATAGCCCAATTGCGAAAAGTAAAAACGCTTGTCGGCTCCCAAGGTAAAGTTGTGGTAATCATATTCTCCCTCAAGCACATTCTTAAGCCCCGCTACATAGTTGAAGTAGAAAATCGGGTATTTGTTAAAGATTGGGGTGCGATACAATTTACCTTGATAGTATTCCTCATGTGGTGCATAGCGTACGCTGAGGGATAGCTCTGTCGTATTCAGTTCGTTGAAAAGTCGGTTATTACCGTTTTCATCAAACATTTGGTAGGTCAGGATGCCCGCTGGCTGCTGTTTCCATTTTGAAAGGCCCAAGACATAAGATAGGTTGTTGGCAAACTCCCTTTTGTACTCTAACCTATAGATGTCGTTGTAGAGGTAACGTTCGTTTTCACCGCGTTTGAAGGAAAGCAAGAAGTTGTCTTCCTGTACAAATTCGAGGTTCTGCCCCGGTATTTTCGTATCCCGCATCACCGAAGCACGTAGGTAATGTTGCGGGAAGGTATACACCGATTTATTGTTGAGGGCATAGGTAGCACTCAGAAAATACTTCCATTTCTCATCCTTGAAACCATAGGCGGTATAACCTTCGGCATAAAAGCGTTTGCTCAGGCGGTCGGTGGTACGTCCGCCAAGGCGCAAGCGGAATCCCTCTACGGGATTGAAGCTGTAGAAGGTGTTCACAGGGCCAACTTCCACAGGTCCCAACTGTTTATAGCCCGACAGAACCAAGGCACTGATATCCAGAAAACGTTGAAACGAAGGCATCAGCTGCAAAGTATCGATATTGCGGTAGATATTTTGCTCGTTGGACTGCAAAGGTACGGGGCGGTGGGTAAGCCAATAATCGTCTGCAATAGGCTTCTTCTCCTGCTCGAACACCTTCACCACGGCTGGCCCAGTATAAGTGCTGTCCGGCATCGCAATACCAGTCTTAAAATCTTCGAAGATAACAGTGCGGTTGCCTTTAATCCCGGTTCCTTTATCGGTCAACGAGAAATCCAGTCCCAAAGAACTTGTTTTGAGGTAGTATCGGTTGTTGCTGTCCCTTTCGTAGTCTAGCTTGGCATCCAGGTCACGCACAAAGTTGAGGTTAATGTCATTGGCTACACTCAGCTCGGCATGTTTTACGGCATAGCGGCCATCCAAGGTGATATAAAGCTTTCCTTGAAAAAGTAGATCGGCTTTATTCCGCGGAAAGAAACTCAATTCAACCAAATAAGGGGTTTCTGTTTTGATCGTATCGGTGATGTAGAACTTATAAAATGTCGGAGAAGCACCGGCAATAGGGCTCAAGAATTGGTTCGTCACCAGTTCGATGTTGCTTTCATAGATATCGATATCTTGATACAGCTTGTTAAAGTAGGCGCTCATCCCATTGTTATCAATAAATTTGGGATCAAATTGGGCGCGCTGTTCGGCCAAGATCAACTGTTTGCTGTTGTTTGGCTTTTTGCGGGTGTAGAATTGCGAAAGGCGCTCTTCGATAAATGCGGGTAGGGTGTATCCTTTGGTAGCACCTTCTTCGGCATCTTCCTGCTCAAAAAGAAACTGATAGTTCTTAAATACTTTCCTGTTTTTAAATTTCTCCGAAAGGTTGCTTAAGCCCAGCGAGATCTTTTCATATTGTTGGTATTCGGCATACTCGTATGCCTCCAATCGGTTTTCATCTTTATGTGCAATCACCTGACGGATCAGTTCCACCGCAGGATTATTCTTGTTGGAATACTTTGAACGTCTAGGCGCCTTTATTTCCACGGCTTCCAGCGTGTTTTCCTCCGGCACAAGGTAGATCGTGAGTTCTTGGTAGGCATCTGCGCTTATGCTTACGTCCTGCTGCTCGTAGCCTACGTAGGATATCCGTACCTTGGAAAATCCCGGTTCTATATGTAGGGCGAAGTTACCGTTATCGTCGGTCGCGGTAGCCGTTGTTGATCCAATGGCTGCCACCGTGGCGTAGCCTATGGGCTGTTTATTGGTAACGTCCATTACCCGGCCTTTTATGTGCAGGTTCTGTGCGTTGGAAATGAAAGAAAAGGTGAGCAGTACAAAAAGTAATGCGATATACTTACGGGCTACCTTTATATGTATTGTGGACATAACGTATAATTTGAAACTATCGAACTGACTTTTGAACTTATAAAGTCAGCTCTTTAGGAAGTCGAACAAAAGTAATAATTGTTTAAATAAGTTTAAAAGGGAATAGCGGGCGGAAAAAGGATT
The DNA here is from genome assembly GCF_033955345.1 of Sphingobacterium bambusae. Lineage (NCBI taxonomy): Bacteria > Pseudomonadati > Bacteroidota > Sphingobacteriia > Sphingobacteriales > Sphingobacteriaceae > Sphingobacterium > Sphingobacterium bambusae. The sequence continues at coordinate 959,323 of NZ_CP138332.1, read as the reverse complement.
GTGACTTTGTTTTGATGATTCTGTTTTTTCCGTTACAATTAAAAGGGATCGGGCACGTGAAAATGGATGATTTCGTGGGTACGTGGGTGTTGAAATTGGATGTATCCGGCATGTAGGTGTAGGCGTTCGTGGCGGCTGCCATAGAGATCGTCGCCGACGATAGGGCAGTGGAGCCCCAAGTGGTGGGCGGCATGTACACGCAACTGATGGGTGCGGCCTGTCAACGGAAAAAAGTGAACGCGCGTTTTGCCTTCTTCATGTTGGAGCAGGCGGTAGCGAGTGCGTGCGGGCTTGCCATAGGTGTAGCACACCACTTGCCGAGGTCGGTCGTCGAGGTCTACACGCAGCGGTAAATCGATCTCTCCTTCGTTTAGTGGAAGCTCGCCATCGAGCAGCGCCGTGTAGCGCTTGACGACGGTGTGTCGTATAAACTGATCCTGTATATATTGGTGGGCTTCCTTATTTTTTGCTAAAACGAGTATACCGGAGGTCGACATGTCTAATCGGTGAATGACCACCGGGCCGGATATATCCGGTATTATGCTGAGGATACGGCTATATACCGAGTCCTGTATATGGATGCCCGGTACGGAGAGGAATTCTGCCGGTTTGTTGACCACAACAATATCATCATCTTGGTAAATAATTTCCACTTCCTTACCTAAGGCAGGATTTTCCAATAACGGATTGGGATCAACGGATAGGCCTTGCAGCATATGCGACAAGATGGGTTCACATTTGCTTTTGCAGGCAGGGTAGTAGTTTTTATGTTTGCGTACCTCCGAGGCGGGCGATGCTCCCCACCAAAATTCAGCCATAGCTATGGGCTTCAGGCTATGTTGGTAGGCGTATTGCAGCAGCTTCGGCGCGGCGCATTCTCCTGCTCCGGCAGGTGGCGTAGGTTGCTTGCTGTCTGTAAAGATGGATAAAACACTGCGTTGCTCGCCAGCGGCATTTAGAAATTGGTATTGATCAAACAGGCGGCGCTGTAGCGCGGCAGAGCGCGACTTACGCTCGTTACGCAAGCGCTCTATAGCTTGCTGCCGATCCTCCAGCTGCTGTTGCTTGGCTTCCATGCTGCTTTTCCAGCCGGCCTTCAATACGTCGTATTCGTGTTGGTCGCGGTAGCTTTGTTTGATAAGGTCTTCTTCTAACAGTCGGTAGGCTGCTTCATCGAGTTGCTCTTTACCGTGCATACGCTTTTCTTTGCGTCCCGCCTTTTCTCTTTTCATGTGTTGGCGAAATTCGGACAAAGCGGTTTGCGCCTGCTGCTGTAAGTCGGCTAGATCTGTCTCCAACTGCGGGAGCGTTGTGTCTTTCGTCAGCTGCTCGATTTTGCTGTTCAAGGCATTGATCTGTTCTTCTTCCGTTAAAAAGAAGCTGTCCTTGGTCAACATATCGAAAATAGGCGGCACAAAGTAGCGATGTTGGTTGCTGTTGGCCAGCTTACCCGACACGGCCGCGAGGTAGGCTAATGCTCCGTCCTCGGTCTCAACAACCAATACGCCAAACATCTTCCCAATAACGAGTCCTTCCATGGCTCGTAAACCGAAGTTGTGCACAAAATCTTCCTGTGTTTCGAGGTAGGTTTGCAGCTCGCTTGCCGCTAGTTCGCTCAAGGGATTGGGTACATAGCTAAACGGAAAGGTAAAGCGTGCGGGTTTTGTCAAATGGGAAACATCCGATTGGAACTGATGTAAGAAAGGGATGTTTGTTGTTGACATCTGCGGGGTTTTATCGCGGCACAAAAGTAAAAATTTATTCCGATTTATGACAATAATATGGAGCAGTGCTTTTCCTGAAAAACGGTAAAAAGCGTAACTTGTCGTAGAACAAAATGAATGTATACATGGAAAAAATAACATTAAAAAATACTGCGCTTGAGATTGCGTCGATTATTTTCGGAGGCAACGTTTTTGGATGGACGTTAGACGAGAAAGATTCCTTTGCTATTTTAGATGCTTTTGTGGATCGTGGTTTCAACGCTATTGACACCGCCAACCAATATTCATATTGGGTGCCGGGAAATCAGGGCGGAGAGTCCGAGACGATATTGGGAGCTTGGACAAAGTCGAGAGCCAACCGCGACCGTGTGGTATTGATGACGAAAGTAGGTGGCGCTTTCGCAGGTAGCCCAACGCCAATCACCACACGGCAGCACATCGTCGAGCAGGTGGAACTATCGCTGAAACGTTTGCAGACGGACTATATTGATCTGTATCAAACGCATTTCGATCAGGAGGAGACTCCCGTAGAGGAAACGCTCCGTGCTTACGAAGAACTGGTCAAAGCAGGCAAAGTACGCTATATCGGTGCTTCCAACCTTACTCCAGATCGCCTTCAGGAATCCTTGGAGACCAGTCGCAAATTGGATTTACCCACTTACAGAACGCTGCAGCCGGAGTACAATCTGTACTCCCGCGAGGGCTTCGAGAAAAACTATCGCGACATTGCGCAGGCTCAGGAGCTGTCGGTCATTCCTTACTTTTCGCTCGCTAGCGGCTTCCTGACCGGAAAATACCAAAGCGAGGATGATTTTGGTAAATCGGCACGCGGACAGGGGGTGAAGGATCAGTACTGGAACGAACGGGGGCAGAAAATCGTGACGGCACTGCAACATGTGGCAGCGCAACACGACAGCACGCCTTCGGCAGTGGCGCTTGCTTGGCTCTTGCAGCAACCGACGGTGGCGGCGCCTATCGCTAGTGCCACCAAGGAACTGCACCTGCAACCTTTTGTGGATGCCGTGGACTTAACCTTTGCCAAGGAGGAATTGATTTTGCTGGATGAAGCAAGTAGTTATTAATTAAGGTAGACAAATATGAGAACAAGCATTGGTATTAAAGAGAAGGATCGGCAGGCTGTTGCCGAGATATTAAATAAGTTGCTCGCCGATGAGCATGTGCTATATGTCAAAACGCGCAATGCACACTGGAATGTGGAGGGGCCTGATTTTCATGCCCAGCATCTGTTTTTTGAGGGTATCTACGATCAGTTGGGCGAGACCATCGATGAAATTGCCGAACGGGTTCGTGCAATAGGGCATTATGCTGTAGGCACCATGAAGGAATTTCTAGCACTGACACAGTTGTCTGAAATGCGACATACGAAGAACAACAGCCAAGGGTATATCGAAGAGCTGTTGGAAGACGTGGAGGCGATTATCGTTTTCATCCGCGAACAGATTCATCTTGTTGGCGAGACGTACAGCGATGCCGGAACGGAGGACTTCTTGGTGGGGATTATCGAGCAGCACGAAAAAACGGCCTGGATGCTTCGTGCCCACTTGCGCTAGAGCGCACGAAGATGATTATACGCTGCAGGCTTGGCATTTCTCCCGAGCCTGCAGCGTATTTTTATAATCCGGAACAGCGATTCTTTCATACAATTTTTATTGATAAACAGGTATTTCTAGTATATTTGTTGTAGATAACTTTTGATAACCATGAAGAAATTTTTTCTATCTGTTCCAAAAGGGACGGTCACATCGAACTTAGCTGCTTTTATTCTTCGTATCGGCTTCGGCTTGCTGATGATTCCTCATCATGGCTACGCCAAATTGGTGGAATTCAATGAGCGTAAGGCACAGTTTATGGATTTTCTTGGACTAGGGAGTACCATTTCGTTAAGTCTCGCCATCTTTGCAGAATTTTTCTGTTCTATATTTTTGATTTTAGGTCTTTTCACGCGCCTAGCCACCATACCGCTCTTGGTAACGGCTTTCGTTATTCTTTCCGTGCACAACTGGGAATTTTTTGGCCAACATGAATTGGGTAGCGCCTTTGTTGTGGGCTATTTGGCTGTTTTCTTGCTTGGTCCTGGCAAGTTTAGTTTAGATTATCTGTTGTTTAAACGCGGGCGTTAAGTTGTTGAGATATAGTGATGAGGTGATGAAGTGATATGGTGATGAGCTGATAGCGGTAATCCTATAATTTACCATGATCTTTATCTACATACTCTGTACTCACTACTAAGTACTATCTTGTCCCTAAGCCCGGGACGTGGGCGATACTTTTGTGGGGCAAAAGTATCCAAAACCCTGTCGCGAATTTTTGTTGCATCCTTGGGGGACGGTGCATAGGCAAGTTTCTACAGACGCAACAAAAATGATGCGACGTTCGTGTTAATATTAGGCAGGTGCTGTAATTGTATAGTTTGTGAATTCAGTGGACGAGGTGATGTAGTGATATGGTGACATGCTGATGAGCTGATAGTGGTAATCCAATAATTTACCATGATCTTTATCTACATACGCTGTACTAAATACTAAGTACTATCTTGTCCCTAAGCCCGGTAGATGGGCGATACTTTTGTGGGGCAAAAGTATCCAAAACCCTGTCGTGAATTTTTGTTGCATCCTTGTGGGACAGTGCTTAGGCAAGCTTCTACAGACGCAACAAAAATAAGGCGACGTTGCTGTTAATTAAGGCAGGAGCGGTAATTGTAAAGCTTGTGAATTTAGTGACGAGGTGACAAAGTGACGTGTGATAGCGGTAATCTTTTAAGATTCATCGCTTCTCTTATCGCACTACGCTATACCCACTAAACAATACTATTAAAACGACAATGCTTCAATCTCGGCAACAGAAAGGCCTGTTACCTCAGCAATATCAGCAACCGAAAGACTCTTTTTCTTGAGTTGTAACGCTATCGCAACGGCTTTCCGGCGTTCTCCCTCTTCTAGTCCTTTTTCTAATCCTTCTTCTCGACCTTGTTCTCGACCTTGTTCTAAGCCCTGTTCTAGTCCTTGCGCTAGACCTCTCTCTAACCCCTGCTTCAAGCCGTTCTCAATCGCATCTGCTAGATCCAGTTCTTGGGTTTCACGGATGGAGAAGGCGTCCCATTTGCGTTTTAAACTTACATCGTACATATTTCGTTCCTCCTTATTTAACTGTGTGTAGGCGGCTATATCAAATAGCCGCTCAAATATAGGCTTCCGCAGATAGACCGATAGCTTCTTCAGCTTAGACATATTCTTTAACACATAGAGCCACCTATCGAGATCCGTCTGTAATTCAATCTCTTCCTTCTCAAATTTAACTAATTCTATGTAAGTATATCCCAATTGTTTATAAAAAACTTTTCCCGTATGTTTATCGCAGAGACCGATTTCATGAATATATCGTCCATCACTTTCATGATCGGGCATTGGGAATCCATCCAACAGCACAATAACGTACACTTCGCTGATCGCGTAGTTCCACCCAAAGCGATCACCTTTGGGTGCCATATCGGCAATCAGCTTGCTCCCATAATATAGCATCCGACGTTTCAGGTTTCGCTGCACACTGCGCTGCACCTCGATCAGGAACGTTTCCCCGCTGTCCGCCGTGCATACTAGGTCGAAGATCACCGTCCCTATATCTTCGGCGTCACCTACATGCTCGTTCTTCCCATAGTGGAAGTCAGCGATATGCTTACGTCCGTGGAAGAGTTCATTCAAAAAGGACTTTAGAAATTCCTTGTTCGTTTCCGAACCAAAGATTCGCTTAAAGCCGAAATCCGTCGTTAAGTCAATGAACGTACTGTTGGTCGTCATACTTCGCTTTATAAATGGTTTACAAGGCAAATAAAAACAAGATATTTTTATTAGTCGGTTATTAAACGGTTATAAACATTTAAGTTCGGTTAAAAAGGTGACATAGTGATGAAGTGATATGGTGACAAAGTGACGAGGTGATAGCAGTTATCTTAAGGTTTACCGCGATCCTTGTCTATGTACTCCGTACTAACTACTTTCTTGTCCCTTTCAGGAACCGGTTTGTCCTTCGCCAGGACAGGGCCATACTTTTTTCAAGATAAAAAAGTATGCAAAAAATCTTTGTTTCATCCATGCGATCTTGCCCACCGTCCAGCCCACAGCGTTTCACTGCCTGCCAGGCGAAGATGACATCCCAAAATCCTTCTCATTGGATTTTGGAATATAATCTAATGCCTTCCCTACTCACTAGGCCACGGCAGCATCTCGCTCTCTCCATCGCCTGATGAAACGAAAAAGCTCCGTTGATCGCTATATTTTAAATTAGATGTGCTCGATCGCTTTTGGGGAGTGATAAAGTGAGATGGTGATGAGTTGACATCGTATGATTGACTAGTTAATAGCTGTAATCTGCTAGTTTACCGCCATTTTCTTATCTATATACTCCGTACTAACTACTATATACTATTTTCAGTGCGACGAAGCACCTGAAGGAGACGAAGGCGTTTGAGGACTTTTGGCCTTCAAAAGTGCTGCCCTGCCGTGGCGAACGGCGGAAAGGGGTGAGGGGGGGAATAGTGATATTAGTGACAAGGTGATATAGTGACGAAGTGACATTTGATAGCGGTAATCTTAAGATTTACCGCTACCCTTATCGCACTACGCACTACGCATTACCCACTACCTAAAAAATCAATGCGCCAGAGACATTCCAAAAGCTAAAGCTACTGCCTTCGGGTTCACCTTGGGGGATATGTACCCGCAAGGTATGTTTGCCGGCCTTCAGGTTTCCGAGGTTGATGTAGTTGGGTGTAGTGATGGTTCCCGGGCACCAGTTGGAGCGGCTAAGATCGGATGAGGAAAGGCCGTTTTGGAAATTTCCGGATACCGGGTTGTAGAGCCTGTATGAACCGCAGTCGGTGCGCCATGGTGTAAAGCGGAAAGCAATTTCTCCGTCTAGGTAAATGCTGTTCTCCTTGGGTACAAACTCATCGCCATTTCCCCAGCCGCCGTGCCCGGTGGTGATGTAGCGCAGCTGCACATTTTCCGCATCGTGGGGAAGCTCAAAAGACACCTCCAATCCTTTTTCCTGACTGAAAAAGCGCGCATAGGTTTGCCCGCCCATTTCCATCACATTGGTGCTATTGAAAATGGACATCACGTTTTGATATTCCATCTTGGAGCTGCCGGGGTGTATGGTCAGTTCCAAGCTTACGCGATGTCCACCCTTGTCGTAGTTGCCGATGTAGGTACCAATATACACTTCTTTACCGTTCATAGCGCCTAAAAATTCCGAGATATCTTGTCGGTAGACGACAGAGTCTTGCCAGGTTTTGCCTTTCAGCGTCAAGCGATCGTTGAAGTGTGCTACACCAAAAGGCGTGAAAAAGCGCATCAGCTCGTAGATGGGCGAGTAGCCCTCGGTGCGCACCATGCCGGGATAGTTTTCGCCATCACCGTTGTTATACATCGGTAGGGTTTGCATACCATTTTTCATGCCGTCCAAGAAACTCTGCGCTTGGTCTTCCGCAATCATAAATACCGATCCTGTGCGGTCATAAGCATCGCCATTAGACTTTTCAATCAGCTGCACAAAAGCTTGGCTGCCCTTGTCGAGTGTCGGAATTTTAACTTTTTTGACGATCACCGTTCCGCTCGCAAAGCGCATGATGCTATCCGATTTTGCTTGATCGGAGAAGTTGATCTGTTCGTTTTGAAACACGGGTATATGTACAAATCTACTTTTCCAAACCTCATCTTGATAGGTTAAGGCATCCACCGTTTTCTTAAATTGGCGTAGCGCAACATGGTTGGGGATATGTTTTATTTTTTCAATCTTCGTCGCCGTGATCTTGGAGTTGCCGTTGCGCACATATTCCAATACCAGCCCTAAGTTTTGTCCCAGCTCGTTTGGTGCACCTTTTACGTTCAGGTCGTTGGTATACCAAATCTCGATGCTGTTGGAGTTTACTGATGTGGTAGCCTTCTTACAGGTGTAGCCCAGTATGTTCTTGGTCTCCTCGGTCAGAGCCAAGGTATTGCGGTTTAATATGGCGCTGTCTAATGTCGCAAGCTCGTTGTCTGCGGAGAAATTTGTGAGGCGGTAGTAGGCCGAAGGCTGCTTGCGGTCTACGAAGAATGTTTCATATGGATAGTGCGCGCTGGACTGGGTGGCCTTCTCGGAGGTGATCACCGTTTGCTCGGCATTGGTAAATACCAAGAGCGGATCTTCGTTCGGGGTAACCTTATCGTTATAGCTGCGTTGGTAGGTAATTTTGTACGATTGTGCAAAAAGAGCCGTCGTCAAGAACAGGAAGCAAAGCGATAGAAGGAATTTTCTCATGTCGATGGAAATTATTAGCTATGTAAATAAAAGGTAATTGTTCTGGCAAAAATAAAAAAAGGCAGTAGATAATTCTACTGCCTCGTCACTTTATATAAAAATAAATTAATCTTTTATACTGGGAACGTTAACCACCTCGTTAGTTTCAGCTTCGTAATCAACTTGGTCGAAATTAAAGCCAAATAGGTTGAAGAAGTCGTTGCGGTATCCGGCAATATCAGAGATATCTTCCAAGTTTTCCGTTGTCGCCTGTTCCCACAATGCGGCTACTTCAGCTTGTACATCCTCGCGCATTTCCAAATCGTCTACACGAATTCTGCCTTTCTCATCCAATGCAGGAGTTGATCCGCTGTATAGACGTTCGGCAAAAAGACGTTGCATCTGCTCGATTGTTCCTTCGTGGATTCCTTTTTCTTTCATCACTTTGTAGAGCAAAGAGATGTAAAGTGGAACAACAGGGATTGCCGAACTGGATTGCGTCACCAAAGCTTTGTTGACCGATACGTAGCTGATACCGTTTAGGTCGCCCAACAGCTCGTTGAGAACCGGAACAGTAGCTTCCAAATCATCTTTTGCTTTTCCGATGGTTCCGTTACGGTAGATCGGGTAGGTCAGCTCAGGGCCAATGTATGAATAGGCTACTGTTTTAACACCTTCTGCAAGGACATTAGCGGCCTTAAGTTCTTCGATCCAGAATTTCCAGTCTTCGCCACCCATCACGGCCACCGTGTTGTTGATGTCGTCTTCGCTTTCTACCGGCTGAATGGAGATATCAGAGATCACACCCGAGTGGAAATCAACCGTTTTATTGGTAAATGGATTTGCAATAGGTTTTAATACCGACGCATGGGCCACACCTGTTTTAGGGTGCGTACGGCGTGGGGATGCCAATGAATAAACAACCAAGTCTACCTGCCCAAGATCTTGCTTGATAAGCTCGATGGCCTGTTTTTTTACGTCGTCGGAAAAAGCGTCGCCGTTGATGCTCTTTGCATAAAGGCCTGCTTCCTGTGCTTGCTGCTCGAAGGCGGCACTGTTGTACCAACCTGCTGTTCCGGGCTTGCCTGGCGCTGCGGACTTCTCAAAGAATACACCGATGGTGGCAGCGTTAGATCCGAAAGCGGCAGTGATGCGCGATGCCAAACCGAAACCTGTGGAAGCACCGATTACCAAAACCTTCTTTGGGCCATCTTTGATCTCGCCCTTGGACTTTACGTAGTCTATCTGTTGTTTAACATGTTCTGCTGTACCTTCAGGGTGTGAAGTCAAACAGATAAAACCTCTTACGCGTGGTTGTATGATCATATTATTTTTCTATCTATTCCAAATGAAGATGCAAATTAACTAAATTTAATAGAATTATGCGCACATCTGTAGTTATTTCAGTTCGATCGTTACCTGATAGTCGCCGGTATACGGGTTTTCCTGCATCAGACTTTCGCTGATAATGAGGCGGTAAGTGCCGACTTGCGTCAGGCTGTCGGCAAAGGTTTTTCCAAAAGGCCCATCCGCTTGGCCATTGGGCATCAGCAACTGATTAAGCCGTATGTTGCCTATTGTGCTGGACGTTTTCAGATCGATATGCACCATCGCTGCTTGCGCAAGCTCGAAGGTCAAGGTGTCTTTTTGATGGGCTATGCGATGTCGTTCGAAGATGATGGGTCGCTTTTCCTGCTTATCCAATCGTTCCATTGCGCTGCTGTCCGACTGTTCCGCTGTCGTCTGTCCCTGATTGGGATGTTGGCAAGCGCCTACCATGATAAGCATGCTGGCGGCTAAGTAATGTTGTAGTTTTTTCATAGAAAAGCCTTTCGCTTAGTAGAACGAAAGGCTGCTCATTTTGTTTGCGTAGTGACTTATTAGAGGAGGTTGATGTCCTGTGTGGCGAGTAGCTGTCGCTGTTCTTCGTTCCAAATGCTTACCTGAACCTCGCCAATATGGGACTTCTTCAGCATAAACATGCATACCCGCGATTGACCTATGCCGCCGCCGATGGATTCCGGCAGTTTGTCCTCTAGCAACATGCTGTGGAAGGATAGTGCTGCACGATCACGGCTGTTGCGTACCTCCAGCTGGTGTAGCAAGGCCGATTTATTGACCCGGATACCCATGGAAGAGAGCTCGAATGCAGCATGTAAAATGGGGTTCCATACCAAGATATCGCCGTTGAGGCCTTTGTAGCCGTTTTCATTGTCTGTACTCCAGTCGTCATAGTCGGCGGCGCGTCCATCGTGCGGAAAGCCGTTGCTCAGTGCTCCGCCTATACCATAGATAAATACGGCACCATGAGCCTTAGCGATGGCATGTTCACGCTCTTTTGGCGTCAGGTCGGGATAGGTGAGGAGCAGCTCTTCCGCCGAAATAAAATGGATCTCCTCCGGCAATACGGCCGGGATCTCTAGGTATCGCTGCGCTACTGCCTGTTCGGTGGCATAGAGTGCTTGGTAGATTTGTAGCACCGTTTGTTTGAGGTAGCTGAAGCTACGGTCTGCGACGGCTATATGTTTCTCCCAGTCCCATTGATCAACATAGATAGAGTGGATGGGCGTGTAATCCTCGTCGGGGCGCAGTGCCCGCATATCGGTCAAGATGCCTTCGCCCTTTTCGATCTCCAGCTGTTGGAGGCGCAGGCGCTTCCATTTGGCCAAGGAGTGTACCACCACGGCGCGTTGCTCGTTCAAGGATTTGATCGGAAAGGCTACGGGCCGCTCGATCCCATTGAGGTCGTCGTTGATGCCTGTGCCATCCAGCACCACCAACGGCGATGATACCGGTATCAGGTTTAATGTTTCTTTTAGTTTATGCGAAAAGGTTTCCTTAACAAACGTGATCGCCTGCTCGGTTTTCAATAAATTACGTCCCATAGTATTGTCCTCAAAATAACACAACCAGTAGGTTTTTCTGATTGCTATTTTTGTAAAATTTAGACGTAAAAGTAATGAAATTATTAAATAAAAAGCGTGTGTTTTTTATTTTCTATATAAAAAAGGCTTGTTATCTATTTGGATAACAAGCCTCGTGTTTTATTCGGCAAAGCTTTGCTTTCTTATACGGAGAAGCTCTCTCCACAAGCGCAGGTACGGCTGGCATTTGGATTGTGGAATTCAAATCCTTTACCACCCAGACCATCGGAGTAATCCAACTCTGTCCCCGCAAGGTAGAGGTAGGATTTGATATCCAAGCATATTTTTACGCCTTTATCTTCGCAAAACTGGTCGCCCTTCTTTTCTTCGTTATCAAAGTTTAGTTTGTAGGAAAGACCCGAGCAGCCGCCGCTCTCTACGGCCACACGTACGAAATAGTTGCTATCGTACTGCTCATCCTGCATAATCTGCTCTATACGTTGTTTTGCCTTATCGGTGATCGTTACCATGTGTTCTCCTATTATGTTATTCGCTACCTTACAAAATACGTTAATATCGCTTATAGTTGCAAGGGCGTTGGGTTATCCTAGTGTAAAAAAACTAATCGATGAGGCCGTCTGTAAAAAGTTTCCAAACCGGCGATAGGGTGCGGATCTGCTCCACGGCAGCTACCAAGTCGTCGATGGCGCGGGTGACCTCACTTTGCTCGGTGAATTTGCTCAGGCTAAAGCGCACGCTGCTGAAGGCGTCATCGTCGGATACCTGCATGGCCTTCAACACGTGGGAGGGGTCGAGCAGCCCGGAGGCGCATGCCGAACCCGAGGAAAGTGCTAGCTGGGGCAGGCTGGTCATCAGCTCCGCCGATTTGATATGCCGGAAGGCGATAAAGCTGGTGTTGTCCAATCGCTTTGCAGATGCGCCGTGCACAAAGGTTTGCGGTATTCGCGCTAGCAATTCGCGTTCCAGCTGGTCGCGGTAGAGCTTAAGATGACTGTGGCTTTTGGCGATTTCCAACGCTTTGCCGCATCCCACGATATTCGGTACTTGCAGCGTTCCGCCACGTATTCCATGCTCTTGCTTGCCACCGCTAATCAGCGCGGGAACCTGTATGGGCTTGCTTTTACGGCGTATGTACAATACGCCCACGCCCTTTGGCCCGTGAAACTTGTGCGCGCTAAAGGTCAAGATGTCAATGGCTGTGTTTTGTAGGTTGAGCTCCTGCTTGCCCACATATTGGGTGGCATCGCAGAAGTAGAGCACGTCTTTACGCTGGCATATGGTCGCAATCTCGTCGATGGGATGGATAACGCCCGACTCGTTGTTGGCGGCCATAATAGACACGAGGATTGTATCCGGCCGTATGCTGTCTTCCAGAAGCTGCAGGTCTACCTGCCCTTGCTCATCGACGGGCAGGTAGGTTATTTCTATACCGCGTTTTTCCAAGATGGCGCAGGTGCTCAGCACCGCTTTATGCTCGGTGCGGCAGGTGATGATATGCTTGCCTTTTTTCTGGTAGGCCTCGGCCACTCCACGCAGCACCATGTTAATGCCTTCCGTGGCGCCGGATGTAAAAAATATTTCGTTGGTTTTGCAGGTTAATTTGCTGGCCACCTGCTGCCGAGCAACCTCAATGGCTTGGTTGGCTTCGCGCCCCATGCGGTGCTGCACGCTCGATGCGTTTCCGTAGGATTCTTGTAAGTAGGGGAGCATGCTATCCAATACCGATGGGTCGATTTTACTGGTTGCATTGTTATCCAAATATATCCACGACATAGGTTAAAGATAGGCTTAATATGATAAAAACCTTCAAGATCTGCTAGATTATTTTATTTTTGTTTTATGGAAAAATTTGAAAGTAGTATCGAGAAATTAATAGATGCGGTGATTCTTAAACTTCCCGCCATTGGCATTGCGCTGGTGATCTTGGTCATTGGCCGCTATCTAATTGGTTTAGCACTTCGCCTGATCGAACGACGCTTTGAGAAGCGTAATGTGGATCGCTCCATCCGCAGCTTCCTGAGCAGCTTGATCAAGTTTACCTTGTACTGTCTACTGTTCTTGACCGTGGCCAATACCATGGGCATTCAGACGACTTCTTTTATTGCAGCTCTTTCGGCCTTTGGTTTGGCGGTGGGCTTGGCCTTGCAGGGCAGCTTGTCTAACTTCGCCGGAGGTGTGCTTATCCTGATGTTTCGCCCTTTTGAAGTGGGCGATTATATTTCGAGCAACAATGGCTCGGAGGGCACGGTAGATCGCATCGATATCCTCTACACCACCTTGGTTAGTGGCGAAGGGATTAAGGTGTTTAGCCCCAACGGAACCTTGGCCAACTCGGTGATCAAGAACTTTACGAAGATTATTTCGCGTAGGTTTCAGTTTATTGTGGGGATATCTTATGATGATAATATCAAGGACGCGAAGGATACCATTACGGCTTTGATTGCTGCTGATGAGCGTATCTTGAAAAGCCCTACGCCGGAAATTTTCGTGAGCGAGCTGGCGGATAGTTCGGTAAACTTAACCATCCGCGGCTGGGTAAACAAGGAACAGTTTTGGGCGACGCATAATGAGCTGCAGGAGAAAATAAAACTGGCTTTAGATGCTAAAGGCATTTCTATTCCCTATCCGCAAACCGAGATGCATATCAAATCTGACGGTACGATCTTGGCCAGTCTGCCGAAGAAAGATCAATCGAGTGATTGAGTAAGCACGTAATAACGGTAGGCCAATAGGCCCTGCTGCCATTTGCTCAGCGTTGCCGGATCTTTGTCCGAAAGCTTCGGCAACGCTGCTTTATTAACCTTGTTCAATAATCTAAAAAATGCCTTTTTCATAACTATCTTGCTTATTGCTACTTTATTAACAATGGCTAGGGGCAGAAGGTTTTGTTGGAGGTAATGTCATGTTTGCTTTTGATAGGATTAACTGTATGTCTAGGTATCGGGTAGTAACAATAACTATCTTTACTCGGGAAAAGAATTCTCTGACCAAAATGAATTAAATTTATTTGATCATGGATCGATAATGTACGATCCTGCTACCGGACGGTGGTCTGTAGGGGTACTGTAGTTGCAAATTTATCTGACCCTCGCTGGTTAGGTTGGACAAAAATGCATTATTCCATTACATTAGAAAATGGTATAATAAAAGCAATCGATGATTTTAAATTTAAATAATTATGAAAGTACGTTGCATAAATAATACGGGAGAATTTTTAAGAACCTATGAATATAAGAAATTAGAGAAAGAAATGATGGGTAGGTTTGGTGCTACTGCTTATACTGGATATGATCAATTATGGGTGGGTAAGGAATATTTAGTAATGGGTTTGATAACTTTTCAAACCTACCAGGCCTATTTAATAGATGATAGTGGGTTGATTTGTGCCTGTCCATGTCAATTGTTTGAGGTTGTTGATAATAAAGCAGCTTCAAGTTGGTACTTTAGATTAATAGAAAAAGACGAAAATATTTACCCTTTTGTGCAATCTATTTTGGGGTATTCTGAATTGTGTTCTGATAAAAAGGCATATGAGAACCTTATCGTAGAAATGGAGGAAGAGTATCAGAGGATTTACTTCAGGAGAAAGATAGAATTAGAGAAAGAATTAGGTAAGGAATAGTATGGGCGCCGTAAGGGGAAGAAGAGTTGTTTAATTTTACTGAAACGGGAGATTTCTAGTTCAGGTGAATAGAACTATGCCGGTACAACAGAAATAGGCAGGTTTAAATATTTAACGACCCTCTTAAAAGAAAAAGGGGATTTTGGTACTTTAGACCAGGTCGTTGAAATATTTATGCAACAATCGAAAGGAAAGCCAAATGCTAGCAGAGCAAGCATCTAAAAGAGTTAATAAGCTAAACTAAACTCTATTGGGGCACATAGAAGTAATTTTAAACTTGCTAATGTGAAAAATTAAATTTTCAAATGATTCAGCAGGAGTATAATAAGAACAGAAATACGTAGTAAGACTCGGTAAATAATATGATAGCGGCAACTTCAGTGCCTTTCTTTAAGGATTTAGCACAATATGATTTCGATAATGCAAACCACGATTTTCATAACGATTACAGTTTTGAAAAATTATCGTATGCCAGTGGTTTATTAAGACTAGTATTTAAATCTTTGATCGGTAGAAATCAACTGTCACTGATGTTCACCGACGTTAATATTATGACCATAGACTTTTTTAATGTTAATGATGTAGAGAATTTAACGCTTGATATTTTGTACAGAGGGAGAGCGGAAGTAAATGGAGCTTTAATTGAGCGTTTAGAAGACGGAAGAGGATATTTTTATTTGGAGTTTTATGAAGGTCAAACGTTGGAGTTTTGGGCCACGGGTTTTTACCTAGAATAATAACAGGATAATGTTTGGTTGCCCCGAAATTTTTGCGCACGCTGTCAGCACACCAGTTGGCGCCTTTTTGGCTGTTGTTATATTTTACTATGGTACCATTTTATAGTAACGTATAATATTAGCTAGATTCGCTAAGGGAAGATTACAGCGTAATAAATGTCGGACGTGTTACTATACTACACTAAATAATTTTTTTGGAATGATGTATAGAAATCTTGGTACTAAAGAGGCTTTATTTGTTGAAGGCCTTTTGAAAGATACGGTCAAATGGGAAACATGTATGCTGCAATTGACTGAACAGTCCACTTAAGCGCCGCTATCACCGTTCTGAATTTAGGAACGGATGCCGCAGTAGGTAATGTAGGCTATACGTTAGTATATCGTTTCGTATCTTTGTTGCTGGATTTGTTGTTAATTTTAGCATAGGTTTTTCCAAAAGATAAGTTTTATGGATTATATAGAATTTTTATATCCGGTATTGATATTCGGTAGCGTACTTTTTTCGGTTTGCGTCTTGAAAAGCGTAAGGTGCGTGCTGCCTTTAACGAGTATATAGATTTCTACTTGGAGCAAAATGACTTGACTATGGATAGCTATAAAGTTTTGTTTCTTTCAACGGGTAACTTCAAATTGCCTTGGTATCAAGTTATCGGTCCAATGACTCCTATGGGTAAGTCCAAGGGCTGGATTTTTATAGATCTGTTTGTCAAGGACAATGTTAAAAAACAATCACTTGCCGGGTAAGATCTGAAGGTTTTTATATCGTGGGTGCAGAATTTCGAGACCATGTAGTACAATCGGGTTAATGCTAATGAAGCTTCATAAACATAAGATTTATAATATTTTCTTTTTGGGGTACATGCTGTTGCTGGCTGCTATACTTTTAGCATCTACAAAATTGATGGATAATTCCGATGTATCAACAGCTATCAACGATATAGGGTTGCTTGGTAACAGTGGAGTAATGCAAATTATTTTCGCATTTTTGATCCTGACGTTAGGATTGTTTGTTGTTGTGATGCTAGGAAACGTTCTTGCAACAATTATTCTTCCGACGTACACCCTAAGCAGAGACGGGTGCGTCCTTTTAATCAACGCTGGGAAAATGTCTAAAAAATCGGTTCGAATTCCGTTTACGAATTTGGACGACCTTGAGA
This sequence comes from Sphingobacterium bambusae, assembly GCF_033955345.1. Taxonomy (NCBI): domain Bacteria; kingdom Pseudomonadati; phylum Bacteroidota; class Sphingobacteriia; order Sphingobacteriales; family Sphingobacteriaceae; genus Sphingobacterium; species Sphingobacterium bambusae. The sequence continues at coordinate 942,901 of NZ_CP138332.1, read as the reverse complement.
TGGAAAAAGGAGATGCTTTCATGACTTTATGTATTACGAGCAAGGACGGAAGTAAGATGTCTTTTGTCATTTCGGCTCCTTTTTACCTCACATATTTCCTGAGTCGAAGAAAGGCGCTAGACGTAGAACGACGCCTTCATCTTATGTTTGGTAAGTTGCTGAGCATAAAGCAAAGAGAACAATAGATCTAATAGCGTATTTTGATAAACTAACGGGACTTTAAAAAGAAGGAAATAGCTACGGAAATGAATAGAATATTATGGTATTTGTTGTTTGCGCTGTTAGGTTTGTGCGTCTCATGCAGGTCAATGAAACGCACTGTTAATAAGAATAATGTCAGCACAAATAAGCTCTTTCTTTCACTTTATGAGAAGAACGGGAATGCTTTTTATCTTACTTCTACAAATGCAACGTTCTCTACAGTATGGACATACGCACAAGACAGTATAAACATCTCTAGACTGGCTAAAGGCAACGTTGTTGAGCGATTATCTTTTAAAGAGGGGAGTATTGACGGATTTAATATTCCTGAAGTAAAAGAATTGATTAAAGATATTGGGGAGTGTGGCTATGAGTTAGACGGCGATCTATTTAGCTTTATGGTCAGGGAAGGTCGGCCAGATCGCCAAGATCTTCCAATCAGTATCGATTGTTTTACAAATAAAAAGTATCAATCTTCTTTTTTAAACAAAATTGTCGATTCGATAAATAATCGTAAACTTTGGAATATCCGGTATCTTTAAACCGAAGGACTGCAAGCCCAATCCTTGCCCCATAATTGAGATAAGCGGTAGATTTGAATATCGCTTTGCTAAACATGCTGGCGGATTTGGATTAGCGGGAAAGTATATATATTGTAAACCTGCCTTATCGTTGTTGGATAGATTTGTGATGCTTGATTTTCAGAGTTTTATGAAGTTAAGAAGCTGAAAGGTATACTGTTATATAATATTGTAATATGAAAGCCCATGATGGAAAAGTATTTAAACGAAGAACAAATTAGATCGAGATTAGGCGCAGGTAGGTCTGTCGAGCAATGGCTAGGCTTTGTCGAGAAAGACGATTTTACAATACTTAAATGGTTAAGTATCGATTGTGTTAAAAATGAAGGTGTCGCTGTCGTATATCAAGAATGCGTTGATGAGGGTGGTGAAGAATTTTTAGATATTTATGAGTTTTCACCAATAGATCCTGATGAGCCATTTGGTGTAATAAGTACTTTCTCTTCAATTGCAGACGCGCTAGATTTTGCAGTTTTAACGTATAATGCATCCAATGCTAAATATGTTGCAAGTGGTATGATCCAAGAAGAATATCTGAATTATATCAACCGTTAACTTTTATAGAATTAAAAAAAGGCGATATGAGGAAAAATACAAGCGAGCTGTTTGACGACTCACAGTTTTCCGATCTGAGGGAAGCGGTACTGACCAGTTTATTTGTGTTGAACAAAACTGATGTAATAACAAGCGTTTATCACTACGAGGAAGATGGTATGTGGACGTTTTTCGGAGACAGTGAAGTCGCAGAATCAGATTACAGACTTGTTGCTATCGAAGAGATCGTTGATTTAGATCCATCGATACTTCTCTTGCCGGATATGAAACCGGGGTTTTACGCGCGAAGGAAGGGAGTCAACGACACCTTTGTTATAGCGAGCATATAGCCTGCCGCGACTTTTGTTAATTTTTTAGCTATTTTTAGAGCTGCTGTGCTGTTGGCAAAAAGCCATGCTATCCCCCGAAACGAAATAAAGTAATGGAAAAAATAGTTTTTGAATGCGAGGATTTAATCACGGATGAAATGATGATGGAGAGCGTTTGGGCGGAGAAAGTCGGAGATCATTACAAATTGGATAATATCCCATTTTACGCAAGGGGATATGCATGGGGAGATGTCTTAGCCGTGCAAGAAAAGGACGGGCAACTTGTCGTATCATATCTGATAGAAGAATCTGGACACAGTACGGTGCGTATGATTTTTAACGATGTCAGCGATGTTCAGCCTACTCGCGATGAGTTAACAGCATTGGGTTGCAGCTCGGAGATCAGTCACATCGCTGTACTTATCGCCGTGGATATACCTCCAAAAGTTAGCTATGGTCTAGTAAAGTTGTTTCTCGATAAAGGGGAGCAAGAGAACAAATGGGAATATGAAGAAGGCTGTATCGCACAGGATGGATACCTATAAAAAAAAGCTGTACTAATTAACTGTTATGCCTAAGAATCGGATACTCAAAAAGAGTAAAAAGAAAGAGCCAAGTGATAACGTTTCTGGAAAGTTGCACATCGTGTGGCGGATAGCAATTTGTTTTTACATTGCTATCTTGCTGTACTTTCAATTTACTTGTGGTGGTAACGGAGCTGACTGGGTTGGTGCTGAGTTTTTATAAAAAACAAAAAAAGATGAAAAGAAATAGAGCAATAAAAATATCCGTAACAATATGTCTAGCAATTGTTTTGGCATATTACGTGTTGTCTATTTTGATCGTTAGGAATGGACAATTTGTTAACTACCACTTTCCCGCACAGTTATCTGTTGAAAATTCGATCTACAATAACAACTTCATCAGGCAAATTCGTCCGGACGAGATAAAGATTTTGGATTCGGCTTTCTATGCAGATGTTAAAAATGATCTGGAGATTTATTTATGTGAAGCATATTATTATAAACACTACGGGATATTAAATTTGTTCAATCACAGGGTTGAGTTTGATAACTCTATTTGTTTGAATCTAAATTTAAAGAGACGACAAAAAGCATACATTAAATACGGCGATGATTTTCTGAAACGAATGGGTGATAGTAACGCATACAGGAATGTTTTTCGAAAAGGTTCAAGCGTTAACGTAAAGATTTTTAATAAGGATAAAAAAGAGGCTCTTCAAATGACTTTTTTGAATTTACGTGAATAAGACCGTTTCGGTTTGCATCGCTGTAGTTTGGACCAGCTATTGATGGAGGGTAAGGTGTAATGTTACTGCATAAAAACAACCTACTTGCCACAAACAACTGTTTTAATCTTATTAATCGATTGTCATAAATTTTTTGATTTTGCTTATCCAACTTTTTCGGCTGATATTCTTCTGGATCTCCATATCATAGATGGTCAAATTGACTATTGCTTTGCTTCCTGACAGGGTGAGTGAGGCTATAGGGGAATAGGTTTTGTCTTCGTATACAATCGGGTCAAATGCGTCGAGATTTGGTAAATGTACCAATACGCCCAAGCTCCCGCCCAGTTGCTTTAGTTCTTTATTTGTAAGCAGTTCTTTAGCGGGCTTTCTATGACTTTTAGCTGTTAGCTGTGTAGAAGTCGTTTCTTTAGAGCCCGTGTTTTGTGATATGGGGTGCCTGCTCACTTTTAAGTGCCACACTTCTGATGTATCATCATTTAGAAAAGTATAAGTCGGCAAAGAGCCCTTGCGTGAAATATCGAGCTTAGAGGTTGCTGAAAAATGCACCACATCATGCAGCTGCACGCCGGCTTCGCCCAATTCTCGCGTAATAGATGAAAGCTGAGCCAATACAGTACTATGGGCTGTTGAAAAAATAAACAGCAGGAAGAGAAATGAAACAACTTCACCTAACATATGTATACAAATAAACAAAAGTTAATACTTGCTCCTTACGCGCCTCATGCATAACATATCCATGTTGTACTCAATAGAACGAAACTATTTCGTTATTCGGTTCTGCATGCATGTTAAATAGTAATAACTAAATTTATAAAGAAATAGTGATGCCTCTATCCTGTGCTGTCCTGAGAGTTGTTTGATGTATATTCTTCCTACCTGTTACGACGATCTCTGCTATTTCGCCAAATGGAAACATAGTTAATGAATATCAGCGTAAATGTGCTCAGCTCTTTTACTTTCTTTGCGATACGCTATTTAAAACAACTATGTGCCCTCGTAATTCTATAGCTTTCGGTTGTTTCTATAGATGGGGGCTGTAGCAAAACTGATTGCAATTCTTTAGTTTTGCATGTTGCTAGGTAGCAGATTAAGATTAGCCAATTGGAAATAAGTTCTTTTGACTATTTCTTACTGAAAGCTGCCGATAGCAATCAAAGACGGACGATTTTTTGCGATCAAAACGATTCTGAATTTTCGGCGCTATACTTTTAAAGTAAACAGTTATGGCCTATTTTAAGCAATACATCAATAACGAACTTCCGCTGTTCTCCGTGATAATCGAAGATGACGGAAAAGTGTGCTACGCCTACTTGGTAGAAGGAAAAGAGCTGATCATCAGTGATGTTTGGTTATATAATAGCCTGAAAACCCCAGAAACTGTCGATTGGAGTAATGAAAGTGATCTTCCATTTGAGAATCCGCACATGTTTGTCAAAATTAATATGCCGCCTGTTGACGAGGAAACGTTGGTTGAGGTTCGCTGGGCGGTACATCAGGAGAATGTTTCTGCGGAAATCTATTTTTCCAATATGTTCGTGGCTAAACTAGAAAAGGGTGCGTTTCCTGGTTGGTCCACCCTTGTGAAAAAAGATAGTCCATTGGCATTAGTTTATGAAGACTTGTCTTCCTAGGCTGTATAAAAAAGCGAAAAGTTTTGGTTTGATTTATACTACATGTCCTCGAAACATTGATGATTTTCAATGGGACGTCGCTCTCCATCAATACATCCTATCTTCTCGTTTATAAACCATCGACACCCTTATTTATAACATAGTTCATCTGCAATAAGCTGCGGATGCTGCTCCACAATCCATTGTTCCGTTACGATAAGTACAAGGTACCAAACTTTAAACGCCGCAGTGCATGCCCGCATTTGTTGCTGCTCATCGGCAAGTCGGAGAGGATAAACACGAGCGGATCGCGGGAAAACGACTGCGTATTGCATATGAGCGATGCCTTGTTGCATAAAAACAACGGGTTGTTGTTCTCCTACAATGGATCATCTTCATTATACAATGCCGCGTTGCACACTTACAATGAAGCGTTGTTTCCATGCAAAGGGACAAACGCACTGTACAATGCGGCATTGTTAGTAAACAAAGGAGTAATGCTCCTGTTCGAAGCTCTATTGTATACGAACAATGCGCCATTGTTCATGAACAATGCTGTATTGTTTACAAACAACGCTCCATTGCATACATGCTATAACGTATTGTTCTTATGCACCAAGTTGTTGTTTATATGCAAAATGGCAACTATTTTCTAAAGGAGTGTTTATTTATTCATTTTAACCGCTTTTTAAGCGGATTTTTGCCGGTATGCGTTCGTCAACATACAGATTAAGGTCATGCCATCCCAAGAAGCTGCGATGTCGTCTCAGCCTCTTGGGATAGCGTATATGTTGCGGGCCGATCAAGCAGATTAACCCGATATCAGTACAAAAAGCAATACCGCTAGCAAGGCGCCGACAATAGGACCGATGACAGGCACCCAAGCATAGGCAACATCAAAGGGCGCCTTATTTTTAATAGGCAGTAGCGCATGCATAACGCGAGGGCCAAGGTCGCGAGCCGGATTGATAGCATAGCCGGTGGTGCCGCCCAGCGAAAGGCCAATGACCCACACCAAGAAAGCGACAGGAATAGCGCCAATGGAGCCTAGCCCGATCGGCGTTTTGTCCCCCATCATGGGTTCTGTGAAATGGAGGATGGTGAAGATTAACACAAAGGTGCCTACCACCTCACTAATAAGGTTGACCGGCAGGTTGCGTATCGCGGGCGAAGTGCAAAAGACAGCTTGTTTCGTTGCGGCATCCTGCGTGCGTGCAAAATGATCTTTGTAGACCAGCCACACCAATGCAGCACCGATCATGGCGCCCAGAAACTGGGCGGTGATATAGCTGAGGGAGGTTTGTAGGTCAAGCTTGCCCAAGGCCAGGTTGGCAATGGTGACCGCACAGTTGAGGTGGGCGCCGCTGTAGGGACCAGCGATGGTCACACCTACAAAAACGGCCATAGCCCAAGCGGTGCATATCACGATCCAGCCGGCGTTGTTCCCTTTGGTGTCTTGGAGCACCACATTGGCCACCACACCGCCTCCCAATAAGATCATGGCGGCGGTACCTATAAGTTCTGAGAGAAATGGAGTCATAACGTATGGTTTATAAAGTGCTGGTTTACGAGGTATAATTAGCCCAAAATTTGACGGTCTCGGTCGCCCTTTTCCATTCATGGAGCTGCGCCTCGTGGTTCTTTTCCGGGTCAAAAACAAAAGTCTTATCTTCTTGCCATAGACTCTTTAGCTGCTCAATATCTTCCCAAAATCCTACGGCTAGTCCCGCCAGATAGGCTGCGCCAAGGGCCGTGGTTTCCGTGATGGCTGGGCGCACCACATTGGTTTTGAGGATATCTGCCTGAAACTGCATAAGGAAGTTGTTCTGTGTGGCGCCGCCATCCACGCGCAACTCTTTGATGCGAGATGGCGCGTCCATCTCCATGGCCTGCAGAATGTCATACGTTTGGTAGGCGATGCTTTCCAGTGCGGCGCGCGCGATGTGCGCATCGCTGGAACCCCGAGAGAGCCCCACAATGGTGCCTCTTGCTTCGGCATTCCAATGCGGAGCGCCCAAGCCCGAGAAGGCGGGAACCATGTATACCCCCTCCGTATCGGACACCTTGCTGGCTAGTACTTCGATATCGCTCGAATGGCGGATGATGCCCAGCTCGTCGCGCAGCCACTGCACCACGGCGCCGCCGATAAAGATGCTGCCCTCTAGTGCATACTGCACCTCATCGCCAATTTTCCAAGCAACAGTGGTCACCAGTTTATGGGTGGAGATAACAGGCTTCTTGCCGATGTTCATCAACAGAAAGCAGCCGGTGCCGTAGGTATTTTTGGCCATTCCCTCTTGGGTGCACAGCTGCCCGAACAGCGCGGCCTGTTGGTCGCCCGCGATACCAGCAATGGGGATGGCACGGCTACCCAGCTCGGTGCTGGTTTCGCCATAGACCTCCGAGCTGCTGCGTACTTCGGGAAGCATGGAGGCAGGGATGTCGAAGATGTCGAGCAGTTCCTCGTCCCAAGCAAGGCTATGTATGTTAAACAGCAAGGTGCGCGAGGCGTTGGTCACGTCGGTTATATGTTTCTGCCCACTAGTAAGGTTGTATACCAACCAAGAGTCTATGGTACCAAATGCAAGTTCGCCCTGCTCGGCAAGGTTACGCGCGCCGTCCACATGGGTCAGTATCCAGTTTATTTTTGAGGCCGAGAAGTAGGCATCGATCAGCAGTCCCGTTTTTTCTTGGATAAGCTTATCCAAGCCCTTGGCGGCGATGGACTGGCAGTATTCGGCCGTGCGGCGATCTTGCCACACAATAGCGTTGTAGATCGGTTCGCCGGTCTTTTTGTTCCATACCACGGTCGTTTCCCGTTGATTGGTGATGCCGATCGCTTTTATTTCATCCAATTTTATTTTTGATTGGGCGATAACTTCGGTCAATACGGCCAGCTGTGTGGACCAAATTTCCTTGGCATTATGCTCTACCCAGCCCGACTTCGGAAAGATCTGTGTAAATTCCTTTTGTGCGATATTTTCAATCTGCCCCGCTTTGTTGAATAAGATAGCGCGGGAACTTGTCGTTCCTTGATCCAGCGCTAAAATAAACTCTTTTCTCATGCTTTTTGGTTTATAGGGTATATGTATGTGTTGATTTATATAAGGTATTTGCTGACGAGCGCTTGGTAGTCCCGCAGTTCGTTATCGATCCATGCCTGATCTTTCCCCAGTTGCTCGGCCATCACCTGCGCCACTAGAGGAGCCGCCTGCAAAGAGGCTTGGGCATCCAGCAGCAGGAGGCGGATACGGCGCGCAAGGAAATCTTCCAGCCGGCAGGCCATTTCATTTTGCACGGCCCAAACCACCTCGGCTAAGCGGAAGTCGTAATCGGGATGGATTTTCGCTGCCAAACGTGGATCATGTTCCATCAGCTGCGCAATGTGGAGATAATCCGCACCATATACCTGCCAGTGGCCGGCCCTTTTCTCTACGCTGTACCCATGAAGACGAAGAGAAGTCGTTTGGCAGGCCTTGGCTGGCAGGTCGGTATGTTTGGCAACAAGATCCACCGTTTCTTCGCCCATTTTACGATAGGTGGTCCACTTTCCGCCAGTGATGGTCACCAGGCCGGAAGGACTTTTTATAAGCTTATGATCCCGTGAAATTTCCTTGGTGCTGTCGCCGTCGCCATGTGTTGGTGCTGCCAAAGGACGTAGACCGGCAAATATACTTTTGATATCGGCACGGGTGGGTGCGCCCTGCAGGTAGTCCTTCGCCGTGTTCAAGATAAAGTCGAGCTCCTCTTCCAAGGGGCGGGGCTCGATTTGGTGGGCATGTAGCGGCGTGTCGGTGGTGCCCAGCAGCACCTTATCATGCCAAGGCACACCGAAAAGCACACGTCCGTCGCTTGTTTCCGGAATCATCAGTGCATCGCGGTCTCCCAAAAAGTGCTTGTCGATCACAATATGGGCGCCTTGACTGGGACGTACCAAATTTTTGTGGCTGGCCGTATCCATTTTCAGGATATCGTCTACAAATATGCCGGTCGCATTGACAAGCGCCTTGCCTTTCACCTGGTAGCTTTTCTGGCTTAGGCTGTCGATAAATTGAACGCCGTTGACCTGCCCCTGTGCGTCTTTATCGATCGAAACCACTTGGCAATAGTTTAGCACGGTGGCGCCCTGCTCTGCGGCGGTCTGTGCCAAGTTGATAGCCAAACGGGCATCATCAAATTGCCCATCGTAATAGCGTATCCCGCCCTGTAAACGCTCGGTCTTGATCTTGGGAAGGCTCGCCTGCACCTGTGCCTTGCTCAGCAAGCTAGATTTGCCTATCCGTAGCTTGCCCGCCATCCAGTCGTATAGTTTAAGGCCGATGAGAAACTTCATCTTGCTGAAGAAAGAATAGGAGGGAATCACGAAGCTTTGTACAAAAGATACATGTGGCGCATTTTTGAAAATCAGCCCGCGCTCTTTCAACGCCGAAAAGACCAGCTTGACGTCGCCATTGGCCAAGTAACGCACACCGCCGTGCACCAGCTTGGTGCTTTTGCTGGAGGTGCCCTTCGCAAAGTCATACTGCTCCAGCAGCAGCGTTTTGTAGCCTCTGGAGGCGGCATCAACGGCTATGCCCAAGCCGGTAGCACCCCCGCCGATAATGATGATGTCCCAGGCTTCACCTGCTGCAACGTTTCCTATGGCTTCGATTCGCTTGAAATTCATGTTGATTTGTTTCGTTATGTTTGTTTTGATTGTAAATTTAATAAAAAACGTAAACAAACGAAACTTTTCGAAATTAATTTCGGTTTCGAAATCATTCCATCCCCAGAAATCCGTATCTTGGGGCTATGAATAACGTAGAGCGCCACCAATATATCATTCGGAGAATAGCTGAAGACGGGCATGTTTCGGTTGTAGATTTATGCGAAGAGCTGAAGGTTTCTTCGGTCACGATTCGAAAAGACCTGCAGTTTTTGGAAGATGAAATGCTGCTATCCCGTACCCATGGTGGAGCAACAAGCGTAAACCCTTATCAAAAGGATCGCCCGATTAATGAGAAAGCGCAACTACACGCCGAGGCCAAAAGGCGTATCGGGATGGAGGCTGCAAAGCTGGTGGAGCCCAATGATTCTATTATTATTGCTTCGGGAACGACCATGCAGTTTTTTGCCCGCGAGATTGTGCCGCAGGCTGGCTTGACGGTGATCACCTCGGCCATCAATGTGACCATGGAGTTGATCAAGCATGAGCAGGTGGATATTATACAACTCGGCGGTCCTGTTCGCAAAACCTCTTCTTCCATTATGGGCAGCTATGCCGAAGCCCTGTTGGGCGATTTCTTCTGCTCTAAGCTCTTTTTGGGCGTCGATGGGATTGATGGCGACTTTGGCATCACCACCACGAATGCACAGGAGGCGCTGCTGAACCGCAAGATGATGGAATCAGCCCATCAGGTGATTGTTTTGGCCGATTCGTCCAAGTTTGACCGCAAAAGTCTGGGCAAAATTGCGGCCTTGGATAAAGTTGATATGTTGATCAGCGATGCTATTCCGCCTAAATATCAACAATTGTGTGACAATTTTGGTATTGAATATAAAGTTTGTTAACTTGGAAGCTAAATCTAAGACTAGCTACTAGAAAATGAAAGAAAACAACACTTCACGACGTGATTTTATTAAAAAGACGTTGATTGGAGCTGCTGCCTTTACCATTGTGCCCCGACATGTGCTGGGCGGTAACGGTTTTTTGGCTCCGAGTGACCATTTAACCAAAGGCGTTATCGGCGTTGGGTCGATGGGCCGTGGACATTTCGCCTATGCGGGTACCAAAACGGTGGCCATATGCGATGTAGATACCCGGCATTTAGCCATTGCCCAAAAGGAATTGGGTGGCGGCATCAAAGAGCACCACGACTACAGAGAGCTTATCCAAAATCCAGAAGTGGACATTGTTCATATTGCTACGCCACCACACTGGCATGGTATTATGGCTGTAGAAGCAGCCCGCTCGGGCAAAGATATATGGTGTGAGAAACCGATGACGCGCACCATAGGTGAAGGTAAGAAAGTCAAGGAGGCCGTTGCGCAGCATGGCAACATCTTTCGCCTGAATACTTGGTTTCGTTTTACAGACAATTTCTATGGCATGAACGTGCCGGTGAAGAAAATAAAAAAATTGGTGGATACCGGCATGTTGGGTTGGCCACTTAAAGTGACCATCAGTAAACATACCGGCTTTGACTGGAAATTTTACTGGGTGGGCAAGGAGAACCTGCCGGTAGAGCAGGCGCCAAAAGAATTGGATTACGATATGTGGCTAGGGCCAGCGCCATACAAGCCATATAGCACGCATCGCGTGCACACGACCTTTAGAGGCTATTGGGATTATGATGGCGGTGGTCTTGGCGATATGGGTCAGCATTACTTGGATCCTGTGCAGTACTTTTTAGGTAAAGACCAGGAGAGTCCGGTGAAAGTAGAGGTCGATGCGCCACAGCAGCATTTTGATGCTGTGGGTACTTGGCGCAAGATTACCTACACCTACGCCGATGGTTGCCAGATTATTTTGGATGGTGCCGGTACCGAAGAGGGACAGGCTTATATCGACGGGCCGAAAGGAAAACTGTATAAAGGCTTTGTATCGGATATTCCGGATTTGGAGCGTAAACTTTCCCAGTACCCGGAACCGGCAGCGCAGGTAACGGATTTTGTGGAGGCTTGCCGCAGCAGGCAGAAATTTGCCCTGAACGAGCAGAATGGCTATTACTCGGCCACGCTGGTCAACTTAGGGCTTGCGGCGCTGCGTTTAAATCGTACCCTGCATTTCGATTCCGAAAAGCAGGAGTTTGTGAACGACGAAGGAGCGAACAGACTGATCAATCAACCGATGCGCGGACCCTGGACTATCTAACCAACCGAAAAATGAAAAAAGTATTTAATACGTTATCCGTTTTACTGTTACTCCAGGGAGCGGCCTACGCACAACAGCCGGCCAATAGAACGTCAGCAACGAAGATTGCCGATGTGTTGGCACAGCAGCCTGCAGAGGAACAAACGAAGTTTCTCGCGGCGATGAACGAGCTGGAGGCCTTTACGGCCGATGATATCGTGAACCTATTGACAGGCCTTAAAGGCAACAGTACCGAAAATATTCCGATTACCTATGCGGCAAATTCCTATGCCTTTTACGTATTGCAACAGGGTAAGGAAACTGCGCGCGCGCAGTTCTCGCAAGGGCTGATCCAAGCACTCGATCGTTTGCAGGACAAGCAGCACAAGGCTTTTGTATTGCAGTTGTTAAAGCAGACGGCTAAAAATGAAGCCATTGCGGCCATTGTACCTTACCTTAGCGACAGCGAACTGGTAGACAAAGCAGCGCTCGCCTTAAACGGTATCCGTACGCCCGAGGCTGCGAAAGCACTGTCTGAGGCTTTGCAGAAGGCGGATTCGGAAAAGACAACGACGGCATTGGTTGCCGCCTTGGGCGATCTGCGCTCGAAAAGCGATGAAGACGCCATCATTGCCAGCTTAAGTCGCTATGATAGTGAGAACTTTCAGCGCACGGTGTATACGGCGCTGAGCAAGATCGGCGGCGCTAAATCTGCCCCTGTGCTATTGAGCAAGCTAAAGACGGTCAACTACAGCTTTGACAAAACAAATATTGGCGGACTGACTCTTGACTATGCGCAGCAGCTGTTGCGCGAAGGTAACGATCGCTTGGCGCTATCGGTGGCCAACGCCGTTATGAAGGGAGCTGCTGGCGCCCAAGCGACGACGCTGCAGGTGGGCGCTCTCAGTCTGTTGATGGATGCTAATCCGCAAAAAGCAAAGAAACAGCTGATGAAAGCGGCGACCTCAAGCAACGCCTTGTATCGTAACAGTGCTTTGTCTTTGTTGAAGGGACAGGCAACAGCTGCGGACAATAAGAAGCTGATGGCTATCTTGAAAAAAGCTTCGCCAGAGGTGCAAGAAAGCATTTTCAACTATTTGGCAAAAACAGGGGATGCGACAGATTTGGCAGCCCTACAGGCAAGTTTGCCGCACGTGAAGGATACGCAATCCAAAGTTGCGGGCTTAACAGCTTTATCGTCGCTGGGTAAGGAATCCAATGCAGCCTTTCTTATCCAATCCGTGAAAGGAGCGGATGAACCTACTGCACAGGCGATTTCGGGCCTGCTGCTTTCTAGTAGGGATCCCCAAACGGTGGCCCTGATTGATGCGGCATTGCCATCCGCCGATGCGAAAACGCAATTGCTGTTGTTGGATATCCTGTCGAAGCGGACGGATGCGGCCTCTTCCAAAGTAGTTTTGCCTTTGGTTGCTTCAGCAGATCCGCAGGTAAAGCAAGCTGCGTTGAAGGCTTTACCGACCGTGGTACAAGCGGATGACTTTGATGCAGTGGTGCAGCTGCTAGCGGCTGCACCGGCAACGGATGCGCCGGCATTGCAAAAGGCCTTGATTTCGGTGTTGCAGTCCAGCACGGATCGGGATGCCAAGGTGCAGCGATTGGCTGCAAATATTTCCCGCTCGGCAGCACCTTCAGCAGCAAATTATTTCCCCGTGTTTGCTGGCATAGGTGGCGCGGATGCATTGCAGGCTGTGAAGAACTATCTGCCCAACGCTAGCTTAAAAACTCCGGCGCAGCAGGCGTTGGCCGCTTGGTCTAATCCGGAAGTATTGCCGACCTTGATCAACCTTTCCCGAGAAGAAAAGGGCGCTACGTTCGACGCTATTTTCGCGGGACTGATTAAGCAGGTGAATGCGAGTGCGCATACCGCCGAGCAGAAGACCCTGTACCTGAAAGATGCTTTTGCACTGGCGCGCAATGTGGCGCAGAAAAGACAGGTGTTGGCTAGCCTACAACAAACGGAAACCTACCAAGCCATGATTTTTGCGGCGCAGTTTCTAGATGATGCCGAACTAAAAGGTGCCGCCACGAATACGGCGATGAATATTGCGATGGACAACGCTGCTTTTACGGGAGCAACGGTGCGTTCTATTTTGGAAAAGGCGATGGCTAACCTCTCGGGGAGTGAAAGCTCGTACCTGCGGGAAGCTATCGTGCGGCATTTGGCCGAAATGCTAAAAGGGGAAGGCTATGTAGCCTTGTTCAACGGAAAGGATCTTTCGGGATGGAAGGGACTTGTGGAAGACCCTATTAAACGGTCTAAAATGTCTGCCAAAGAGTTGGCCGCAAAACAACAAGTGGCGGATCAACAGATGCGCGAAAGTTGGAAAGCTGATCAGGGAAGTTTAGTGTTTAGCGGACATGGCGATAATATTGCTACGGTGAAGCAGTACGGTGATTTTGAGCTTTTGGTGGATTGGAAGTTGGATCCAAATGGAAAGGAGCCTGATGCAGGCATCTACCTACGCGGCACACCGCAGGTACAAATCTGGGATATCTCGCGTACCAACGTGGGGGCTCAAGTAGGCTCGGGCGGCTTGTACAATAATCAAAAGAACTCAAAAGATCCGTTGAAAGTAGCCGATAACGCACTGGGCGAATGGAATACCTTCAAGGTGCGCATGCGCGGCGAAAAGGTATGGGTATGGCTCAATGGCGAACTGGTGGTGGATAGTGTCACCTTGGAGAATTATTGGGACCGTAACCAGGCGATCTTCCCAACGGAACAGTTGGAGCTGCAGGCACACGGATCGCAGGTTTGGTACCGTGATATCTACTTGAAGGAATTTCCTAGAAAAGAGGTCTACAGCTTGTCGGAAGCCGAAAAGAAGGAGGGCTTCGACCTGTTGTTTGATGGCACAAACTTGAATAAGTGGACAGAAACTTCTGCTTACGAGATTACACCCGAGGGTTTTGTACGCGCAAATCCGGATGCAAAGTTTGGTAAAAACCTATATACCAAAGAGCAGTATGGCGACTTTGTGTACCGTTTTGATTTCAAATTGACGCCGGGAGCAAACAATGGTGTCGGTATCCGCACACCATTAGACGGTGATGCTGCTTATGTGGGCACGGAAATCCAAATTTTGGATAACGATGCGGATATCTATAAAAACTTAAAGGAATATCAATATCATGGCTCGGCCTATGGCATTATCCCGGCAAAGCGCACAGGCATGAAGCCTATTGGCGAATGGAACAGCCAAGAGATTCGCCTGCAGGGCAACAAGATTCGGGTAACACTGAATGGTGTGGTGATCTTGGATGGTGACTTGGCGCAGGCTTCCAAAAATGGAACCTTGGATGGAAAAGACCATCCGGGATTAAAAAATGCCCAAGGCCATATCGGATTTCTTGGTCATGGCTCGGAAGTCTTTTTGCGTAATATCCGAATCAAAAAATTGTAAGGGTCTTTAAACGCTTATCAGATAAAACGTCTCCCGAATGTGCCTGTGGCCATTCGTGGAGACCTTTTTTTGTTGATGATAGCCTCGGAGGCTAGTTGGTCATTTCTTGAAAAACTGCCTTTATGCCGGTATAGTAGAGCGTGGTCACACTTTCAAAGCCCGAATCTGTCCCTACAATCAGCCAAACGCTGCCATTTTCATCGGCCTGCCCTGTAAATTCTCCCGTTCGGCTGATGAGCACATAGTTGTTCTCTTCCGTGCCGTTGGCAATATCGCCAATGACTTTCATGCTTGCACCATCTTGTGATTGCTGCATTTTGTCGATATTCATACGGTAGTAGTTGTCGGTGGAGTCTATCGTTTTCATAGGCTCAACGACACTGAAGCCAGCACCTACATAGACACTCTCGCCCGGTGCACCACCCACGCCCACCTGATTGGACGCGGCATTGGATGCAAAATTTACAGTGAAACGAACGCGATAGCGTTGGTTGGCCTTTAGGCCATCGACTTTTTTCTTAATGAACATAAAAAGATCATCACTACGGTTATTGCCCGATATGCGGATGCCGTTTTTTGACTGATCGAGCGGTGCCGGCAAGGCTTCGTGCGAGATACTGAGCTCGAAATCGGTATCTCCTTCGGAGGGGTAGTCTGCAAAATCACCGCTCCAATCCATCATCGATGAACTGAAATCATCGTTGACTTCTACGGGATCTAAAAATGTGGATTCATCCTCTTGACAGGAGATCAGCGTCAGGCTGCTTAGGAATAGCATGTAAATAGAAAATAGTCGCATAGCTGTATTATTATTAGACATCATCGTATCTTTAATTAACGGCTATGCGCTTATTTTCGTTTCTGGGCGCTATGGTTTTTAACAATTCTTAAGATTTTTAATAATTCAAGGCCAAGCCTACGCCAAATCCCATGTCGCTATCGTAATGCGTGCGGACGCCCATATTTTTATGGAGGATATAGCGCAGATCGACCATATATTCCCGATCGGTATTCCACATAAAGCCGCCTCGCAGTCTTCTGGAAATCGGGATGTCTTCACGCATAAGCGCTAAGCGTACGATACCATCATGGTAAACCTCGGCTTGCACGTTGATCAGGAACGGTAGGGTGTACATGGCTCCGACGCTCACTGCTTGCCGACTGTCTTTCTTATTGGTCTGCCCGAAGATGTTGGTCTCGTGCTGATCCATGCCCAGCTTGCGGTACCGCCAATCGAAGCCTACAAAGGGCATCAACCACTGCATCTTGCCGATGTATCGCCCTACATGGGTCTCCACTTCATAGCCGTGCATGTTGTTGTAGCCCAGTCGCCATTCCGTTCCTACACTCCAACGGGCATTTTGCAGCATGGCCGATCCATCATTGCCGTTACTGGCAAAGTCGTTATCGGCCATAAAGTGCCACATGTTGCTTTCCTTTTGCAAAGCGCTGTATGCCTTTTCTCTGTTGGGCAGCAACGGGTTTTGATAATCGCCCACAGCAAATACGCGGTTCATGCCGGCCATCATATGGTAAAGGATATGGCAATGGAAAAACCAATCGCCGTCTCGGTTGGCAGCGAATTCAATGGTGTCGGTTTCCATCGGCATAATGTCCAAGACATTTTTCAGGGGTGCGTAGTCGCCATTTTTATTCAGCACCCGGAAGTCAAAACCATGCAGATGCATGGGGTGCCGCATCATGGAGTTGTTGTACAGTACGATGCGTAAAACTTCACCTTTTTTGATCGGTATCTTGTCTGTTTCGGAGAGCACGCGGTTGTCCATGCTCCATACATAGCGGTTCATATTGCCGGTAAGCTCGAAGCGTAGATTTTTTACCGTTGCGGCGCTATCTAGCGTAGTGGGGCTCGTGGCGCGCAGCATCCCGTAATTTAACGTCACCTTGTCTTTTTGTTGGGGCGCATGTTGTGCATGGCCCTCATGCTTTTCATGGGGGCTTGATGCTGCTGCATGATGCGCATCACTTGCGGATGTGGACGCCTCGTCCTTTAATTCGGGATACATCACGGCATTCATGTCCATCTGCTGCAGGCTCATCTGCATGCCCATATCGTGCATGTCGCCGTTCATCTTCATCATATCGTTCATCATCTTCATGCCCTCGAAATATTGGAGGCGGGGCAGGCGCGCCGTCAGTTGTCGCCTACCGGCTCCGAGGAAAAAGGAGGACGAGCCGGTGCGGTCTTCGGCGGTAGCCAGCAGCTCATAGGCAGTGTTTTGCGCAGGAATTTCCAGCAGGATATCATATGTTTCGGAAACGCCAATCAGTAGGCGGTCTACTTCCACTGGCTCTACATCATTGCCATCGTTGGCCACAACCCTGATCTTTCCACCGGCATAGGTAAGCCAAAAGTAGCTGGATGCTCCGGCATTGGCTATGCGTAGGCGGACTTTATCGCCCGCTTTGAACGAGGCTAGCTGCTGTTCGGCTAGGCCATTGATCAGAAACTTTTCGTAATACACGTCGCTGACGTCCATGGCTTCCATACGCTTCCACTCGTTACGGAGTTTGGTTTTGAAATGTTTGGCTTGTATGGCCTCGGCATAGCTTTGTACCGTGTTTTTCTGGATGCTGAACCAATCGTTGCCGGTATGCAGCATGCGGTCTACCGTATGCGGACGAAGGTTGGTCCATTCACTTATCAGCAAGGATAAGCTAGGGATATCATCGATACCCTTTCTGAAGCTGGGGTCGTCCTTGCGCTTATGAAAAACCATGGAACCATACATGCCAATTTGCTCCTGCAGCCCCGAATGGCTATGGTACCAGTAACTGCCATTTTGGATGATGGGGAAGCGATAGGTATGCGTTTTGCCGGAGGCAATCGGCTGCTGCGTGAGATGGGGTACCCCGTCTTCTTTGTTGGGCAGCCACACGCCATGCCAATGCAGGGAGGTGCTCTCCCGCAGCTGGTTGTGCACAACAATTTCTGCGGTATCGCCTTCCGTGAACGTTAGGGTGGGCATGGGCAATTGTCCGTTGACCGCAATGGCACGTTTTTCTTTTCCCGCAAAGTGAACCAGGGTATCGCGGACGTAAAGCTCATACCGAACCGTCTGCTGCCCCCGCACGGAAAATCCGAGCACGAGGAGCAACAGCGCAAGAAAACTTGCGCGATAAATGCGTAATGACATGGAGAAGCGTTTACAGGGTTTCTACCGTTTTTCCACAGCTTAGCATCTGCGCTCCATAGTAGGGGTTTTTGATCCCTGCTTCGCGGCTTATCCAATAGGCGCCTTTGCCGTCCTGATACATCGGGCAATGCTGATAGTAAAGCTTGTCCGATGTTTTGGACGCTTTGAGCACGGTGTAAAGTGAACGGGACAGCTTGTCGAATGCCTGACGCTGTGCGTCAATGGATTTTCCTGCCGTGATGCCTGCAGTTGCTTGCTGCAGTTTCTTTTGTTCATTAGCCCACACCGCTTTTTCTTCCTTGCTGAAGTTCGCAGCCTGCAGTGCCGTCAAGGCTTGGTCGAATTTCTTCGTGGCTTCATTGGCGGCCTTGCTATCGCCTGCAATCAGGGCATCTTTTAGGCCTAGATAGGGCGTTAGCAGGCTGCTAACCGAGCTGCTCGCTGTTGCTTCGTGAGCCGTATGCTGCTCACCGCTATCTCCTTGGCTTTGGTTCTCGGCTGGCTTGCGGCCTGCTTCTTCGGCCTGTAGTGTGCGATCATATTGGCAGCAGCTGTGCAAGGCGGCGTAGGTTTCCTCCGGCGCCAAATAGCGTTCATTGTCGTATCCGGCAAGTGCAATGCGTTTTAAAATGGCATCTTCAGATGTTTTGTTGCTATCGTAGGTTAGGGTCGCTTCGTTGGTTTTACTATTCCAAACGACTAAAGATTCATTGGCCACATCGCCTGCTTTCTCGATAGTGGATTTGCACATGCCGCAGTTTCCGCTGATCTGCACGGTAAGCAATTTGCTGTTTTTAATTTGCGCCATAGCGCTGTTAACGGATATTGAAAGGGCTAATAGACCTACTAATGTATATGATTTCATGGTTTTTGCTTAAAATAAAAATGGATAAAATAATATGTTAATCTTTGGTGTTTGCTTTTTTAGCACACGACAGGACACACCTATGGCTAGGCGATATTAATTTTAAGCTATTTTAGGCGGCAACCAAATATGGGTAAATCCCGATTGGGGAATATGTACCGGCCGGGACGCATCGTGATTTAATGAAGGTACGTCCACGTCAAGATCTCGCAGGGAAAAAGCTAACATATGCATCGGCATCTTCATGACGGGGCAATGGCAGGATGCATCTTGTTCGCAATCATCGGGATGGCTATTCTTTTTTGTTTTAGCGCAGCAATCTTTCTCGCTATCGGCAGCGGTATGTTGCTCTGCGCAGCAGGCCATGGATGCTTCGTGCGCTGCCTCTTGGCAAGCGGCAACATCTAGGGGATAAAAGGATATCCCTAGCAGCACAATCCATATGTAAACCAAGCGTTGTAGCATCTCTGTTAAACAAAGGTAGTTATTTTTAGTAATATGCTGTATTGCGAACTGGGGTGAACGGGAAAATCTGACATCGGCGTTAAGTTTGATAGCGCAGACTATTGTGTTTTCAATCCTTTCTGAACCCACTTGCCTAGGGTAATGAGCAAGGCTAGCATCACGATAGTACCAAAGGATATCAAGGCAACATTGATTAAGGTTATGCCGAAACCGATTTCTTCGATATTCAGAAAAGGATAGGGGTAGAAACCGGAGAAATAACCACGGGTAAGCGCAAATAGCAGGTAGAGAATAGGATACCATAGCCAGCGGTACACGCGGCCGGACTCGATTTTACCACTGCGAATAATAAGCAACCAATGCCCCAACATAAAAAGTGGGACAATGCCATGCAGCAATTGATCGACAACGAAATGTATGCCTTGTGGCTGCCACAGGTTTCTCAGAACCGTTTGGTAGACGATACCCACGGTGAGTATAAACGTGCAGATTGCCGTAGCGGCACTGTGGTTTTGAATAAAGTGTAGTGCGCGTATAGGTTTTGGCCAGCCTACAGCTGTGAAATATAGTGCAACCAGAATATTGGTAAGAATGGTGAAATAGCTAAAAAAACGAACCAAGGACTCGACTAGGGAAACCTCCCGATGAAGCAACATAATGACAAATTGGACGACGAGCGCAAACCAAGTCAGGCAGGCTCCTAGGAGGGCGATTTTTTTTGAATAGACCATTTTCTTAGCACAAGTAGATTACCGCTAAATGTACAAATAATTCTAACAGGTTGTACTCGTAATGGCTGTCGAAAAAGTTGTCGACAGCCCGTACGAGTCGCTCTATTGTTACACTTGCTTGAGTAGCTTCATGCCGAAGCCGTGTCCACTCGCTGGAATTAATTTGCCTTTTTCCAAACGGTAGCTTGATAGGTCAACATCATCAGAGGTACTGCTCACGCCCTCAATGGTGACAGTGTTGCCTAATCCGCCGGCCAAATGGGCGGTATAGTAAGTTTTGAGTAGAGAGCCCCAAGCATGAGGCGATGCTTGCGCACCAAGTTGCTTTAACTCGGGCATCAGCTTGCGCCAATTGGTGAAGCCTAGCCCCTCGATATCCGTGAGGTGTACATCGAGTAGTTTTTTCTCGAAAAGCTGCCGCAGCTGTTGCTGATTAGGGTCGGCCTCGCCATCGGCCAACAAGGTGGTTATGCCTTCGCTTTTTAGCCATTGGCGCAGTTTGCTGTAGTCGGCTTCGGTTTCGTGAAAGGGTTCCTCGATCCAGAAAAGCTTGACACCGGCAATCCCTTGTAGGTATTGGATAAAGCGGTCTACCGTAAATCCGTTGTTACCATCCACCAGTATCTCGCAATCGGGAAAGGCTTTGGCTACAGCCTTGGTGACATCGATGTCGCGCTGTAAGCCGGCATCGGCAGGCATCCATTTATGGCCACGCCCGATCTTCAGCTTAAACTGGCGGTAGCCCATGGCATAATCGTCTCGGCATTCTTCCAATACCTTGTCGATGCCTGCAGGCTTGTCGCTGGGCTCCAGATCATCAAAATAAAGCATGCCGCTGTAGCAATCGCTAATGATTGGCCGCTTCTGTCCCAGTAGGGCATATACCGGTTTCTGCAGGATAACGCCTGCCAGATCGTGTAGGGCGATATCGAAGGGTATATACTGGGCGTCCGTGATACCAATCTGTCGCTGGAAAAGCTCGCTTACTTTCTTGCCGATCATCGCTTTAGCAATGGGCTCGGCTTCCTTGCGTGATCCGCGTAGCGATGCCCAGCCCGTGGCGCCCTGATCGGTGTATAGCACACAGATCTCTACCCGTGGGCCATGGCCATGCAGATCCAATCGCGCATTTTTACCAACGAGGCGCGGATAATTTAGCTGTACCGTGGAAAAACGGATGTCTTTTATCCGATGATAGTCGAGCTCTTTATCAGCGGCTGTAGATAAATCCAAATCAAAGGGCATACCCATTAGCTTGGTGTGCGCTAAAGCGGTCGATGCGATGCCTAGGTTTAAGGCATGTAGGAATGTTCTTCTCCTCATAAGTGGTTTATTGTTGTGGCTCGGTTGATGGTGAAACCACAAGATTAGCAAAAACGTTTAACTGTTATTGATGCCAATATACTTATTTTAGTTGAAAAACCGGTTGAGCAGAATTATTATTCGTGAAAAGCCGCAGTTTTCCTAACGCTCGTAATACTCAAATGCATCGATGATATCGAGATAAACACCATCAAATCCGGCGTCGATAATCCGCTTTGTATACGAGTTTTCCTGTCCGTAGATAATATTTTGCCAGGTGCTGTTCCAGTATTTTACCTTAAAATTTCCTTTCCAATCTGGATTTTCTTGATCCAACCATGTGGGTTTGTTGCTGTTCCAGCTAGACTGCCAATAGTAGCGGTAGTCTTCGGCTTCGCCGATGGACATGTAGCAGATCACGAGTCGTTTCCCACCATTGGCTTTTACCTGCAGCTGTTGGATTTCGTCTTTCGTGAAGGCCTCATCAGAAAGGAAAAGATCCATGATGAGCAAGTCGTAATTGCTGGCGCGCACAGCAGCGATAAAAGCAGCCTTGCTGTTGTACTTCTCGGGATTGATGAGGTATAGAAAATTCTTGGCCTGCGCCATGTTCGTAATATTGTTGGCGTTTTCGCCTTGTATCTTCGCTGGAAAACTCGGGATATTGTTTAGCGACCGTTCGTCTGCAGCGAAGGAAAGGTATCCCGCTGCGGCATGCTCTTGGTAAGATCGGCTCATTTTTTGGCTGTCCCAGCAATAGTCGATCACCAGTATGCTGTTGCCGGCCCGTTGAGACATGTTTAGCAGACCTCGTAACCTCGCGGTTTCTGCCGCCGGCGTGGCAACATTATCTTCATCATAGCCGTAAAGCAGATCTTCTTGGCCGTTGGCATCAATGGCATCAAGATAGGCTGTGTTGGGACTGCCCGTGCTTTCCCCGTTATTGCTAACGAGATCTAGTCCGTTCTGCGGAATAATAATAAAGCCCGGTTTCAGTTGTTTACCGTAGGCGCTAATGCCCTGCACAAAGTCGCGCATGGCTTGACGGTAATCGCTAACTTCTGGATTTTCGGAATCGGGGCTGTTACTGTCTTTTTTACAAGCGGTGAACGCCAAAAGAAAGAGGAGGATTATGTTTTTTACGGACATGGGTTTACACGATTTAAGGACAAATTTGCATCATTAACGTGAGCAGATGAATTTTATTTTATAAACCTTGCGAAAGCCGCCTGTTAAAAAGTGTGAAACGCTTTTGGCGCGCTACCATCAGGAACTATCTGCGGCCTGATGTTCGTTTCTATAAGCCTTCGGACTGACGTGGAAGTTGCGAATAAAATTGCGTACAAAATGGGAGGATGAGCTAAAACCCACCATGCTGGAGATCTCATAGATCTTGAAGCGGCTCTGTCGTAGCAGCTCGGCCGCCTTGTTTAGTCGGGTGATGTTGATTAGCTCATTGGGCGATAGATTGGACAGCAGCCTGACTTTACGGTACAAGGTGGGTCTGCTCATGTTCATGTAGTCGGCCAATTGCTCTACGCAAAGGGTGCGCACCGCAATATTCTCTAGGATAAAAAGATCTAATTTTTTCAAGAACCCTTGCTCATGCTTGTTAGCTTGCTCGTTGCTGGCTGAAAACTGTGGTGATCGGTTAAAATGCACCCGAATATTTTGGCGGTTGCGTAGCAGGCTGTTGATCTGCGCAAGAAGAAGGTCGGGTAGAAAGGGTTTTTCGAGGTAAACATCTGCGCCATGTTCCAGTCCTTCAATTTTCGATCGCAATGTGTTTTTCGCCGTAAGCATAATGAACGGAATATGCTGCAGCTGCAGGCTGCCCTTTACATGGCGGCACAGTTCGAAACCATCGACGAAGGGCATCATCACATCGCTCACAATAAGATCAATGGCTGTACTTTCAATAAGATCGATCGCTGCAGCTCCATCTAGCGCCTTGACGATGTGGTGCCTATCGGAAAGCACATCATCTAGAAACTCGATCATATCTTGGTTGTCATCCACAACCAGCAGGGTATATTTTACAGGTTTACTTGTTTGCATAGATCCGGAAGATATAGGGTTTGACATGGGCTGTGCTAACGATACACAAACGATAAAGATGCTTATCCTGCTCGATTTTTGCCTATACCCGAGCTACAGCACTATTATGCAATAGCTCGGGTGGTTAAAGAAGAACAGGCTTTGTGCTAGGTAGCCTGTTAGCGTCAGCTTGTTTTATGGCGCCTTGTACCGGAAGGTTCCCGCTTCGGCAAGCCCCGGCTGCAGCTGATTGTCGAGTCCACTTTTAGGGATGAGCTTGAAATAGCGGAACACCGTTCGGTTGGCAAGCGGCAGATACTGTGTTCTTCCTTCGATATTTTGTAGCTCAAACTCGCCCAAACTTACCCAAGACTGGTTATCGGTGCTGATTTCAATGTCCAAAGTTTTGACTTTGCGATCGCCGTTTTTCTGTACGATGACAAATCCGTCCACATCGAGGGATTGCTGCATATCGATGGATATCCAGTGGTCGGGGTAATTGGTAGGGCTGGAAGAGTAGCGGGTGATCCAATAAGAGGAAAGGTCATTGTCGATCAGTCGGTCGGCAAGTCGGGTATTGACCAGCTCCTCGGAGCTGTAGCCTAATACGGACCAGTTTTCCTTCTTGTAAATTTCCCTGAGCCTCTCGCCGGACGGACGTTTTCGTGCTTGTCCAATTTTAGTAGGGACACCGAAATTTGGTGTCCCATCAGCTAACCAGTCGAATGCTTGTATGCGTGCATTTCGACCATTATTATCGCCGCCGTTGGGCATGCTTCGTGCATGGTAGATAATCCAATCTTCACTGCCGTCTGGCGATTGGAAGAAGCCGTTGTGCCCCGGCCCATAGGCGCCACTCTCGGCCAGCATGGAAAATACCGGTTCTGATTTTTTAGTCCAATCGGCCGGGTTCATCGGGTCGCCACCGTTGGCTAGGCGCAGTAGCCCTAGGCAATAGTTATCCACCCAGTAGCCGCTGCCCGAATAGACGACCACTACTTCGCCGGCCGGATTATGCAGTATTTGTGGGCCTTCGTTGATGGGATTGCCAAATTTTTCCCAAGGATAGGTGGGCGTGGCAATGCTGACCTTCTCGCCAACGATGGTCCAAGGGTCACTCATTCGAGCAATGTAGATGTTTTGTGGTGGCGCGCCAGCATTTCCGCCGGACCATAGCATATACATCTCTCCCTCGTGATGTAAGATGCTGCCGTCTATCGCCCATTGGTTGCTAGAGTCGCCCACCTTTCCCTTAAAAACCCATTCCCCTTCCATCGGGTTGACGTTGGAATTTTCCACCACGTACATGCGGTGGTTGGCATTGCTGCCGTTGTCTGCAGAGAAATAGATATACCACTTACCATTGATCTCGTGCAGCTCGGGAGCCCACAGGTTTTTGGAGTATGCTGTACCACTTGGCGGAATCCAAGCATCGTGGCTCTTGGCCAAGGCCAATTCCGAGATGCGGTCGGTTTCGTAGAGCACCAGTTTGCTTCCTTGGGTGTAGGTGAAGTAGTATTTTCCATTTTTCTGCGTCACCCATGGATCGGCACCCCTTGGCAAAATGGGGTTGACAAAACTGTCTTCAAGGGTAACCTGTTCTTGCGGATTTACGCTATTAAAATCGCCTATTTTTTCGCATGAAACAGCGGATAGCAGGGCTAATACGCAGCCTAGTTTAATCATGGTCTTTTTCATTTGTTAAAAATTTAATACGAACAATCATCATGAAGCTTTTTAATTACCAATGGTGTAGGTGCCCACCTCTGCGAGACCCGGTTGCCGCTGTGTATCATGCCCGCTGAGCGGAACAATCTTGAAGTAGCGGAAGGATTTGCGTGCCGATAAATCGACATATTGGTAGGTACGGTCGATGGCGGCCAAGCTATATCGGCCCACGCTTTCGAAGGTTTGGTTATCTTGGCTGGCGAATATCTCCAGTTCGCGGATTTTTCTATCGCCATTCTTTTGCGCAAAGAAAAATCCGTCCACCTGCAGCTCTTCTTTCATGTCAATAGTGATCCAGTGGTTGGGGTAATCGGTGGCTTGCGAGGAGTAGCGTGTGATCCAAAATGTGGCGACATCATTGTCGATAACCCGGTTGGCCAGCCGATTGTTGGCAGGCTCTTCAGAGCTAAAGCCGGCGATGGTCCAGCTGCTACGCGCATGTAGCGTGCGCTCAGTAGGCATGTAGCTTACCGGATCGATATTTTGCTCGGCGGCATAAAACATATCGATGGCTAGCGAGCTCGGCTTGAACAAGGTACGATAGTTGATCCGCGTGTCGGGTTTGTAATTGGGCAGGCGTGTTTGATGAAGCAGAGGCTCGGTAAATACCGTGGCCGAATCGCCGGACAGGGTGAGGTAGGCTATCTCGGTTCCACGCAGCGTACTATCGCCCGACTCGGGAATCCAGTTTACCACAAGGTCTTGATTCTCCTTGCGGATCTGTTCGATAATGCGATTGTTGAGGTTGGCCGAATAATTTGCGCCATACACCCGGCCAAATACTTCGGCACGCATGGATTGGTTGCCCTCACTATCGAAGGTACGGATGTCAAAGGTGTAGATGCCTTCATCGATATTGGGGATCAAGATTTCTTTGTACTGCGCAATATCGGTACTGTTAATGGGGGTCTCAAACGTGCCGTTCAATCCCCAGGATATTTTCATCCGTACGATTCTAGCATCTGTGCTGATCAGCGATCGTATGGCGGCGCGGTTGTAGCCGGGCTTGAACGAGATGGAGTCGACCTTCCCGGGATATACTTTCTCGGCGTTTTCTAGGTAATCACTGTAGTAATAGTCTATCGGTGTACATCGCCATAATAGGATGATGCTGAGAACCAAGATGCTGAAGTGCCTGTATATTTTTTTTGTTTTCATAATGTTCAATTCAAATGCGGTTTGCATGCTATACCAATTCCTGTTATTCTACTTTTCCATAAAAGGTCAGTTCACCCAAAGCAACATCGGAATTTCCGCCCCAGGTATCCAGTGTACGAAAGCGCCAATAGCGGTAGGGAACTTGTTGCAACTCGACGTCAAACTCTTCACCGGCACGTGCATAGGCAATGTCGTCGGCAGTTTGTTCGCCCAGTGGCAAGCCCGAAGGTTTGATGGAGGTAAAGGTGCCTACCTGTGTCCATGTTTCCCAGCTCCCGTCGGGGTTTGGTTCGTTGGAACCCCAGAGCTCAAAAACTTTCGGATGGTTAAAGCGGTATTCGTGGTCTAAGCGCGAGTGCATCACGAAACGGCTGAGCATGGCCTGTACGCCCATGTCAAAGCTGAAATGCTGTGGTATGCCACTGCCCGGCTTGGTATGCAAAATAGTGGAGGCTACACGATGGGCGCCATCCCAAAGAACCTCGGTGGAGCGAAATCCGGTATGCGCGGCATAGGTATCGCTGGGTAGGTTGTAGGTCCGGAAGAGAGACTTTTCCATCATCACTTCGAATATGGGTAGGAAGGTACGCACTAGGGTGTCGGAACGATTGTTCCAACGGTCGGTAATGTAGATCCCAAATTCGCGCGGTTCTGCGGCAAAGCCACGTACGTTGAACATGCCTACTCCACGCTTGGTATAATGGTCAGTGGCGCGCTGCCACTGCCCGTTGTCATTTTTCGCCAGCACATGGATCACGATGGGGGCCTCCACCGCATTTTCGTAGTGCAAGCGGATACCGCCGAAAGTAGGCAGTAGATTGCCCTCGTTGGCAATCGTTTCTAAGGTCAGTAAATAGGGCGGTGTGAGGGTGGTTACGGTCAATGGCTTCGGATCGGACTCCACTTCGCCGACACTAACCGCGACAAGGCTCACTGGGTATTCGCCCGCTTGGGCAAAACCATCAACAACAATGCTGTTTTGGTAAATGGAAGCTTTGTTTTCGCGTACGGTGCCATCCCCAAGGGTATACACGGCTTTGACGTAGCGCAGATCCCTGTTGTTGGGTAGGTCGTAGCTGATGACGGCTCCTCCTGGAATACTGCGTACCTGAAAGGTGCTGATGGCATCTGGTTTTTCACCGGTGCGCGATGGCCCGGGTGCCTGCTTGTCTTCACAGGAGATCACAAGGGTGCTCAGCAAAGCGAGTAGGCTGTATGATAATATTTTTTTTAGCGTGTTCATAACATTCATCGTAATGTGTTCAAAGGATGATGGATCTATTGCCAAAGAGGCGTTTGCAGAAGCTTTGGATTGCGCCTTATCTCGGCAATGCTAATGGGCCAGAAATAATCGCGCTGGGTGAAGGTACGGTTGTACATCACCACTCTGCGGTAATAGGTTTGTGGGGTTATCTGCCGAATATCCCATCCATAGATCGGTGTATTGAGCTCGGCCTGTGCGGTTTTCCAACGTCTGAGATCCCAATAGCGCTGCGACTCGAAGGCCAGCTCGATCGTACGCTCGCGATGGATGATTTCGCGTAGTCCGTCCTGTGTATTGGGTTTACCGGGATTGATGGAAAAGTCGGCCCAAGATTCAACCACGCCACGCAACCCGCTACGCTCGCGGATGGCATCAAGATAGGTGAATGCTTCCTCAGAAGGACCATCGATCTCATTGAGCGCCTCGGCGTAGAGGAGGTATAGATTACCCAATCGCATCATCGTAAAAGGATAGACGTAGGTGGTGAAGTTGTTGTTCTCGCCAATGGTGTTCATATAGCTCACCAGTTTTTTAGGGGTGTAGCCTGTGCCTGAATATTGGGTAGGCGAGTTCGTGGCGGCTATATTCCCGCCTGGACGAGCATTAGTGGCGTAGGCCAATGAGTCGTTGTTGTTATTGTTCATAAAGTAGCGGCCGCCATCAAAGGACAGTGCGCCATAGAAGCGGTTTTCGCGGTCGAAATGTAGGCCTACCGTGGTGTATCCGGAGATTAAATTGTAGGAGTAGGGCGACTCGCCCACAGGCACATTGCGCAGGTCGAAACGTTTGGCGTAGTCCCAAGTGAAATCTTCTTCGATGGGCACGCCATTCTTGCTGTAAAACTTCATGACCATATTCAAGGTTGGCGCGAGGTAACCACCCATGGACTGGTTGGTGATACGTGCTGGATCGATACTGCGCGGCATGAAGGCGCGCGCTTGGTGGTCTAGCACAGCCGAACTGCGGTTGTTTACCCATATGGCTTCCGCATTGTTCTGCCGCTCGGTTACGGCTTGGCGCAGGTTCATTTGGAAGATGGTGCTCTGCTGTGGCGCCTTGGCCATGGTGGGCGCAGGTGTCCAGGTTTGTAGGGATCGGCCGGCAGCGTGTGCCGCATCGATTGCCTCTTTACAGGCTTGGGCGGCTAAGCGCCATTTCTCAGCGCTGAAGCTGGCGTTGAACAGCGGCTGTCCTTGCGCGTTGTTATAACTTGGATAGTCTCCATTTCCATTAAACAATGGGCTGGCTGCCGTGACCAATATTTCGGCTTTCATGGCTTTGGCTACTACTTGCGTCACGCGTCCATTTTCTTGTGCGGGCAACAGCAGGTCGGGCATCAAGAGCGGCATCACACTGTCGATTTTTGAAACGATATAGGTAAACACCTCGTCGGTGGATTGACGTTCGAAACTGATGTTGGCCGGATCTTCAAAGGTTGGCGTGTTGACATCCACAATCGGGATAGGACCATACATCCGGAGTAGGTAGTAGTGGAAATATACTTTTAAGAACTGCACCTCGGCGGCCCATCGTTCTTTTTCCGTGGGATCCATGTCGGGCACGCGGTGAATATTCTCCAAGAAGATGTTGCAATCGCGGATGCCGCGCCACAGCGATATTTGCTCGTCGCCGGCGGTACTCTGGTTGTTGCCATCCCAAAAATTGAGGAGCGGACTATTGGTGTTCTGTCCGCCCATAGCGATGTACCAATTGGGCCAGTTACCCTGCGAGAAGTTGCTGGTGGAGTTCAACCAAAATTCATCGCCCGAAAGCAAAGCGGCATTGGAACTCAGGTAGTAGCCTCGAGGAATCCAGCTGTAGCAGGTGAATAGGTAGCGTTCGGCCATCGTGCGCATGCTGAACGCCTGCTCGAGTTGGGCGACATTATCGGGCACGATATCCATAAATTTATTGCAGCTGCCTAGCAGCAACAGCCCGAAAAGAAGGCATGTTTTTAGGCTATTTTTCATACGTATCGTTTCTTTATTTTTTTTCTTCATGTTATAGCGTCATTAGCAGGCCTAGATTGAATACCCGCTGTATAGGGTAGCGTAAGCCTGCGCCGCCCATTTCGGGATCCCACAGGTCAAAAGCGCTGAGGTTAAACAGGTTGGTGCCGCTGGCATAAATCCGGAACCGCTCGATCTTGTAGCGACGCGTAAAATCGGAATTGAGGGTGTAGGACAGTTCTACCTGCTTTAAGCGTAGAAACGCGCCATTACGCATCCAATGGGTACTGGTTTGGGTGTTATTTTCCAACGGATTTTGGCTGAGGCGAGGCCACAAGGCATAGATGTCGCGGTTGTCTTCAGACCAGTGGCTATCGGCCCAGGCCTGCAACACGGCATTAGGCGCTGTTTGGCTGCCGAATGGTGCCGAGCCGCTGTTGTTAACATTGTTGGGATCCCACGATAGTGGGTTTATAAACAGGGATGTGCGTGACATACCACTGAAGAAAAAGGAGAAATCCACATTTTTGTAGCCGGTCGTCAAGCCGAAGCCGAAGTTTACCTGAGGCGTCGTCGGAAACCCGATGGGCACCACGTCGTTGGAGTTGATGACGCCATCGCCATTTACATCCAAGTATTTGATGTCGCCGCCCATAACCATTTGCCCGAAGAGCTGCTGCGGACTGTTGCGTACTTCCTCATCGTCTATGAATAATCTTTCGGCGATATAGCCCCTGCGCTGGTTGGCGTCGGTGCCAATACGTGTCAGGTAGGGATACTCATAGTTGGGCTCTTCATAATACAGGTATTCGCCCTTGGCAAAGGTGAAGGTACCTCGACCTTGAAACCATAGATTTTGGTTAACGCTTTGCATGTAGGTCAGCTCGGCATCAAAACCTTGGCTCTTGTATTTACCTAAATTGGCCAGTACGGTAGCGGCTAGCCCCATAGAAGATGGCAGGGCAGCCCGATCCTGCACGATATCACGTCGTATTTGTCGGAATATATCTCCGGTGAAGGTAAACTTGCCGTTGAAAAGACCTAGATCGATACCTAAGTTGGTTTGCTGGGATACTTCCCATTTGACGTAGGGATTGGCGTAGCGCTGTATGCTTATCCCGTTGCGGCCATAGTTCTCGTCGCCCGTGCTCACCCCGAAGTTGTGCCGGCGTAGGCTGTTGTTGAGGTCCACCTGCGAGAGGTAGAAAAATCGCGTGTTATGTATATTGTCGTTACCCACTAGGCCGTGTGTCATCCGCAACCTGGCGGTGCTGAATATGTCGCGAACGGGTTCCATAAACTTTTCGTTGTGGATGGTCCAAGCGACGCCGGCCGAGGGAAAGAAGCCCCAACGGTGGTTTTCGGCAAACACTTCGGATCCGTTGTAACCGAAGGTAAATTGTGCATGGTAGCGGTTGTCATACACGTAGGTGAAGTTTCCAGAGAAACTGGCATTGCGGTAGGGCAAGGTGTTGATAACATTGCCGACCACATCCCGTGGTAGCGTGATGCGGTTTCGGATCGTGGAGATGAGCATCCCGGTGACGCTATGTTTATCCTGAAAGGTGCGGGCATAGTTAATCGCATTCTCCATGTAAAATAACGACTCTTGTCCTCTGCCGTTGTCGCTGTAATCCAGGTATTCCGTTCCGCCCAAGGGATTCAGGTTGAGGTAGGAATACTGCCCGGTATTCGGATCAATGGAGGTGGGGGTGTAGTAAAATGGATTGTACTGCCTGCGGTACTCCATATAGGCTCCACGCGAAGCATTGGCCAGTCCACGGTAGCTAAGGCCCTCCACCCATTGGGATAGATCTTGCTTCAATTCAATTTGTACCTGCATATTGCTTTCTGACCACTCGGAGTAGCCGCGAACGATATTTGCATAGGGATTGAGGTATAGATTCCCACTGCCGTCTTCGTAATTTCCAAAAAGCGGATGCTGTATGTATGATTGCTGCGGCCCAACTTGGTACACTGGCTGGAAGAGTGCCGGATTGGCACGTAGGGCATTACGGAACGATGAACTTCCTCCTTCTGGCGGACCGCTATAATTGCGGTAGTTGGCGATAGCACGTACCATCAACTGGGTCGATTTGGTGACATTGATATTGATGTTACTACGCAGGTTGTACACTTTGAAATCGACGTTGTTGTTGAAGTTGTTGATGGGGTTGACGCGGATCAGCCCATCATCCTGCGTCAGGTTTCCGCTGACGAGGTAGCTGGCCACCTGACCGCCGCCGGAGATGCTGAGGTTGTAGTTTTGGGTGCGAGTGTTGGGCTTCGTGACCTCGCTGAGCCAGTCGACGGCTGGATATTGTATAGGATCGGCACCGGATGCGGTCATGGCAATCTTCTCATCGGTGTAAGGGGTGAGTGCCAAGGGATCGCGCGTGAGCACCGCTTCGTTATGCATTTTCATAAAGGTAACGGGATCGGCAATTTTAGGCATGTCCGTAGGCGAGGATAGTCGCTGTTCCGCGCGGAAGGTGATCTTGGGCGTTCCTTCTTTTCCCAGTTTTGTGGTGACGAGGATAACGCCGTTTGCTCCCCGCGATCCGTAGACGGCAGAAGCGGTAGCATCACGCAGAATAGAAAAACTGGCGATGTCGTCTACAGGTATTCGTGCCAGATCATCTGTAGACACTTCCATGTTGTCTATCAGGATTAACGGACGCTGGTTGACACCGAAGGTTCCTACGCCGCGGATGAAGAAATCGGCATTATCCAATCCGGGTTCGCCACTACGTTGAAAGGATATCACACCAGCGACGCGCCCTTGCAGGGCTCCGGTAAGGTTGCTACTTGGAATGCGAAGTTCTTCCGGATTGATCGAGGAAACGGATCCTATCAGGTCGTTTTTGCGCTGCCGTTGTCCGAATGCCGTAACGACGGTTTCCTCAATCAGATTTTCGGCTTCCGTCAAGATCACGTCGATCACATCGCGATTGCTTGTGCTGATCTCTTGGCTGCCGTAACCTATTAGCTTAAATACCAAAACGGCATCGGGGGGAACTTTAAGTACATAGCGCCCGTTCAAATCGGTGGTGGTACCTACGCTGGGTTTGTTTTTCAAGGTGACGGATACTCCGGGCAAGATGTTGCCTTTGTCGTCCTTGATCAATCCGCGGATATCTTTATCCTGTAGCCAAGTGCTGGAAGTAGGCGTCGTTCGCATAGCTTCGCTGGGCATCGTACTGCCGTAGGCATGCGCACTGACCTCTGCGAGGTACAGGACAGGCAGCAGGCAGACTACTTTGGCCACTGTGATGACCTTTGTGGGGCTGTGGTTTTTTGCTTTACGTTTTAAATCGGTTTTACGCATGGTTGTACTGTTAGATTTATAATCGTGGTTATTCTTAGCGCTGTTAGCGTATATTCATTTCCCTTTTTTTAGGCATAGATTGATCCGTTCCGCCAGTTTTGTGGGACTGCGGAAGTAAAGATGAACCTGCTTACGGATCGGTTAGTTCGGTAACGCTTTACTTATTTTTTAATATGTTTTGTACATAGGTTTATATGCTTTTTATCATGGTCATAGGAGCTGCTGAAAAGAACAGGAAATCTGAAAGAACATCATTCTTTCGCTTTATCGAACAGTATTCCTGCCTTACTTTTTAGACAGTCTCTTCACGTTTTATAATCTGGTAGCTCGTTATTTTATAGAACAAATATCCTCAATACGAGCAATATAAAATTACCTTAGCGTATCAATTGTTGGTCAATTTGTCTCAAACTTGATTAATCGAGACTGTTTTCGGTTTAACAGCGTGTAATTCTTGTGCTTATCATTATTTTTGATGGGCTTGTGGGAGGGGCTTCTACCTTTTTCGAGCAGCTTATT
Organism: Sphingobacterium bambusae; assembly: GCF_033955345.1. Lineage (NCBI taxonomy): Bacteria > Pseudomonadati > Bacteroidota > Sphingobacteriia > Sphingobacteriales > Sphingobacteriaceae > Sphingobacterium > Sphingobacterium bambusae. Next base: position 909,612 of record NZ_CP138332.1, on the reverse strand, counting down.
TTGTTTCAATTTACCCAAAAATAAACCGCCTATGTGCTTCAATCTTTTAAAAAAATGCTTTCTGGTCTACGGATTTTCAACCCTTGCTTTGCTTATTTGTTGCTGCCGTCTGCCGGCCTTCGCCCAGTCGCCAGCCGCAGGGCAACAATCTGCAGTACGTCCCAATATCGTCGTAATTATGGCGGATGATCTGGACAGTAGACAGCTAAGCTGTTACGGCGGACAGAACTTGAAAACAACACATATTGACCGCTTAGCAAAGGAAGGACTGAAGTTCGACAACCTGATTGCCTCGGAAGCGATGTGTGTGCCTACGCGCGCCTCGCTCTTTACAGGACTTTATCCTGCAAGGCATGGTGCTTACCAAAACCATAAGCCTGTTCACGCGGATCTGAAAAGCATTGCCCATTACCTAGGCGATCTGGGCTACCGCGTGGCGTTGACGGGGAAGGACCATATGACCAAGCCACGACGCACGTTTCCATTTACGATTGTGCCCGGTTTTGAAACGAATTGTGTAGCCGAGACGGATGATTACTTTTTGGATAGTGTTGCGCAGTTTATGCAAGAGGAAGAGCCCTTCTGCTTATTTGTGATGAGCTGCAACCCACACGCGCCGTGGACGGTAGGTAATGCCGATGCGTTTGATCCGGCAACGTTGAAATTGCCCGCACATTGGGTGGATACAGAGCCCACACGGCGTCAATTTGCGCGTTACTTGGCCGAAGTGCAGCGGCTGGACGATCAGGTGGGGGATGTATTGGCTTTATTGGAATCAAAAAATCAATTGGATAATACGCTGGTTATTTTCTTGGGCGAACAGGGACCGCAGTTTCCGGGAGGAAAATGGACGCTGTATGACAATGGACAACGGAGCTCCATGATTATCCGATGGCCCAAGGCAATTCCTGCTGGCCGGCAAACGGATGCGCTGTTGCAGTATGAGGATATCACGCCGACCTTGATCGATATTGCTGGCGGAACACCGGATAAGGACTTGGATGGCCGTAGTTTTCGGGCTTTGATCGATGGTAAAGAAGGGCAGCATCGTAAATTTGCCTTTGGCATACACAACAATATCCCGGAAGGACCGGCATTCCCGATGCGTAGCATACGGGATAAACGTTACAAGTTGATCTGGAACTTGCTGGCCGAGGAGGATTACCACATCAAATACATGACCAACACGAATAATAAAGGGCAGGTGTTTAGCTCTTGGCGGCAGCGGGCGGCAACAGATGAAAAGGCGCGTTTCTTGGCGGATAGAATTGTGAAACATCCCCGACTTGAATTCTATGACCTGCAAGAAGATCCCAATGAATTGAACAATTTGGCGGATCAGCAAAGGTATAAGAAAAGGATTGGAACAATGGAGCGGGCCTTGAAAAAATGGATGGAACAACAGCAGGATAGCGGGGTGGCGATGGATAAACCTTTTTGATAATTAAAGAAAGCATTCCCGTTTAACAAACAGGCGCTTTACCTTTTTCTTAGGTAGAGCGCCTGTTTTTTTTGTGTTTGCGTTACTTATTCGGTTATATTTTCGTCGGCTACAGCCTCTTCCCAGGTTTCCCATTTTGGCGTAGCGGCGTTGTAGCCGTTGTAGCCAAAGTTTTGGCTGAGCTGTCCACGTTTGTTACCGGTAATGGCTGCTTCTGGAATGGGCCAGTACATGTTCTTCTTATCCATGGTGTAGTTCGGATTGTTGTTACCGGTCGAGTTGATGGATATAGGGCCTTTATTGTACATGCTGTAATGCACGATACGTTGGTACCAGTAGCTTCCACCTTGGTTATCGGTGCCGGTTTGTTTATCGAATGTTTCCAAGTTGTAGGTGTTTCCCCATTCGTCTGGTCTGCCGCTGCGGGCAAGGCATAGGGATACGCGCTTCAGCTCTACATTACGCCATTCTTCCCAATACAGCTCGCGTGCGCGCTCGTTCATGATGTCGCCAATAGTGACGGCGCCTTGATAGAGCTGCGTACATTGGGCACGTTGACGGATGATATTGAGGTCGTCTTTAATCGTTGCATCGCCCGGGTTTAGGTAATATTTTGCTTCGGCGCGGAGCAGGTAGGCTTCCGGAAGACGGTAGAGGTACCAGTCGGCGACGGCACCATTGGTGGCGCCGCGATGCCCATCGGATCCGACGATGTTAGCCTCACTAACGGGATCATCCAAATAAAACTTGTAATGGGGTACATCAAACCAGCGACGGATAGTATCGCTACAAAGAAGGCGATCGTTATCGGGATTGAATAGGGTAAGTGGCTTTCCAAATTCGGATGACTCGCGGTTGTTTACTTTGTAGTCTTCCATACGTATCCAGTTTCCACTAGCCGAGCTATGGCGTAGGTCAGTGGCATCCATCATTCCATTGACACGCCACAGGTTCTTGGTTTGAAAGCTGGTAGGCCTGAAGGTAGCAATACCGCGTCCGAAAGCGCGCATATAGTCATAGCTTGCATTGTAGTTGGCGGTGTTGCGTCGAATGTTTAACAGAGCCTGCTTACCGTCTTTGGTTTGTATACGATTATCAAATACAAAAGGATAGAGGATGCGCATGGTTAGCATTTTGACGAACGATTCCGCTTCGGCACCCCGATTAGGCAGACCCATGATGACTTCGCGGTTGCTGGCAATCAATTTGTTTTCGGGTCGATGTAAATCCCAGATCACATTGCGCGTAATAGGCCATGTTTGCGCTTCACCGCCATCGTTGAAGGTGCCGAAGTTATCTTGCATTAACGCGTAGCCCGATTCATTGATCAAGATGTCGGTCTGCTCTTTTGCTTTTGCATATTCACCTATGGCTAAGTAGCATTTGGCGAGCAGCATGCGACAGGCTCCTTTGTTGACCATGCCTACTAAACCGATTTCACTTTGATTGGGTACCCATTCTACCGCAAGCTCCATATCGCGGGTAATCATCTGTAGGATGGCGTCGCGTTTTGTACTACGGTAGTTTTGTTTTGGAGATTCCAACAGGCTAGCGACTAGCGGCACGTCCCCAAATTGAAACACGAGTGCCATGTAGCGGAATGCACGATGGAAATACGCTCTTCCTTTGTACACATTCTTCGTTGCTTCATCAAGTTCCTGCACCCCATCTACATAATGGATAATGGTGTTGGCAAACATAATGCCTTTGTACGTTTCTTCCCACAAATACCAGATACTGTTGGTACGGTCGAGGTTTTGGTAGGAGGTTTCGCTTGTTGGCGTCAACATATTAGCGATGTCGCAGAGCATGTTGCGCTTATCGGTGGCACCGGCAACCATCAGCTCGGAGAAGATATATTCGGTTCCAAGCGTAAGCATCTCGTTATGATCCGTCGCCCAATACAACTTGAGGTGCCGATCAGAGATGGCCATGGCCGACATCAATCCCGCTTCGGTGGTGAAGGTGGCGTTAGGCTCGTAAAACGAGAGTGGCTTTGGGGTAAGGAAGTCTTTGCTACAGCTGCTGGCGGCAAGCATACCGCCCATTAGCAGTGCGAAGGATATGGTGTTTATTTTTTTTAATTTCATCATCAAATCATTTAATACATATTATCCTGTAAAGGATTAAAAAACAAGATTAAGACCGAGATTGTACAGTCGAGTGGATAAACCTCCACCTTGATCAAACGCCGGATTGGCCTCCGGATCGCCATATTCCCAATCCTTTGCCCAAGTGGCTACATTCCTGATTGTTCCGAATATTTTGACACGGTTGAGCTGCCAGCGAGATGTCCATGCCTGCGGTAGCGTGTAGCCCACCGAAATGTTTTCAAGTCGGATAAAGGAACGATCGTAGAGTTTTCCGGCAGAGGCGGCGCCAGTAGGACCAGCGGCTTCGATACGACCATATTCGTTTGTTGGATTGTCTGGCGTCCAGTATTCTTTATAAGGTAAATTAGCCATCCCATATTGCATACGCCCACCGTCATCGTCGTTGTTGAGGTAGTCGCCAAATAGGCTTTTGTGGCCCATGTAGGAATAGATATTGAAAGAAAGATTCAAGTTTTTCCACAGCACAAATTCGTTGCGGAACGACCAGTGGTAGGGCGCTATGCTTTGTCCGAGAAACTCTTTGTCAAAATTGTTGTACACATGGGTTACAGAACCGTCTGCATTGACAACATCATCGCCTGTGTAGTTGTTAGCCACCTTGGGATCGCCCGGTTTTTGTCCGTAACGAGCGGCTTCCTCGACTTCATTGGCCTGCCAAATGCCGGTAACCCGGTAGTTCCAGATAACACCTATTGGTTGGCCGATAAACCAGTTGTTCTGCAAGTCATCGGCTTCTTTCTGACCTACCACATTGCCCTGTTCGTCTAGGACATCCTCATAGTCGTAATAGAGGTTTTTGATGGTGTTTTTATTGTAAGAGAAGCCAAGGGTGGTCGACCATTGAAAATTATCCTTGCGGATGTTGACGGTGTTTAGCGCTAGCTCAATCCCACTGTTATCTACACGACCTAAGTTTGTTGCAATACCCTGAAACCCGGTGAAGCTAGGTAGGCGCTCGTTCATAATCATGTCCTGCGTAATGGTTTTGTAGTATTCAAACGTACCGGAGATCCGATCGTTAAATAGACCGAAGTCAAGACCTACATTCCAAGAGTCTGTTTTCTCCCAGCGTAAGTTGGGATTGGCTAATCGATCCATCATCAGATAGCGGTAGAGTGATAAATCGCCAGAACTGTTGATGTACCCATGCATCTTACCGCCACCTGCCGAAAGGTTGGCCAAGGCAAAGTAGGGGTTGCCAAGGGCACGGTTTCCATTCTCGCCATAGGAAAGACGCAGTTTACCGCTGCTCATGATATGCTTCCATTTGAAGAAATTTTCATTGCTGAATACCCATGCACCTGATATGGAACGGAAGGTAGCATACGGATTGGATGTGCCAAAAGCGGAGGATCCATCACGACGGATGGAGGTGGTCAAGAGATAGCGGTCGTCATAGGAATAGAAGAGGCGAGCTAAAAGTGCATCGGCTGTTTCTTGCGTATCTTCATTGGAGAAATTACTATCCTGCTTGGAACCGTAGCCTACATTGTGAAATCCTAAGGCGTCGGAGGGTAAAATATTGCGTGCTTCAATACGATCGCGCCATAAGCGTAGTTCTTCGGCTTCTTGAACGAGCGTTACGGTAAAACGGTGCTTATCGGCAAAGGTTTTATCCCAGCTGATGGTATTGTTCAACGACCAATCCAAGCGTTTGGCCTGTTCCCGGTTTGCTCCACGTGTTGCGGGATTAGAACCCGGTAGCTCCGCTGACATAAAGTAGCGATCGTAGAAAAACTGAAAACGAGGTGAAGCATTGAAGGAATAGCTGATATTGAAAGGCAACTTAATTTTAGCATAAAGTATGCTGTTCAACACCGTGTATCCTTTGTCAAGCTCGAGGTATTGGCGCTGGAAATCGTAGTTGTAACCACGTTGGCTATATTCTGGGCTTAAAGGAAACTGCGTAGGATTCCCCATTTCGTCGGCATAATCCGCAAAAGGACTGTTACGCATGGATTGATCGAGATCAATGCCGATATTGCCATCCGACCGATCTTGGAAGTTAATATTTGCTCCTACCTCAAACCAGCTGGTCACTTTGGTATCCACCTTCATATTGGCGCGTATGGCGCGGTAGGCGTCGCTCACTTCGGCGCCTTGATTTTGCAAATACCCCATAGATAGGTAGTAGTTGCTGCGTTCACTAGCACCGCTTACGCTGATGTTGTAATCCTGATCGAAACCATTCCGGTAGGTATGGTCGCGCCAATCCACCGTCTTGCCATCTAGAAAATTCTGCAGTATATTGCCGTTAAATCCTAACCTGCGTGCCCAGATGCTAAGATCGGACTGATCGCCAACGTTTTGGTCGTAACCCCGCCAATCTTCCAAAGCAACGGAGGAAGGTAGTCGATCGGGGCGCATAAAATAGCCGGGTCTATCGGTATAGCTACCCGCTTGGTAGGCCTCATAGGCTCCCGTTTCGGGGTTAACGCCATAGGTGTTTTTCGTTAACCAGTCTTCGCGATGTTGAAGGTAACCTTCGACACTGAAGCGCTCCCGGAAATTGGCGAGCGTTGTGGTGCCGATATTTGTGGTCATGTTGATGACGGGCTTCCCTTGTTTTCCTTTTTTCGTACTGATAATGATGACACCGGAAGCTGATTTTGATCCGTAGATGGCTGCTGCCGAAGCATCTTTGAGTACGTCGATTTGCTCAATGTCGTCGGGATTGATTTCGGACAGTTCGCCATAGAAGGGCATACCATCGAGAATAAGCAGTGGACTATTGCGTCCACCGGCATCAAACACGGAGCGCTGCCCACGAACGTTGATGCCGCCGCCACCTTTTGCTGAAGCGTTGTAGCCTACTCGAATTCCTGGCGTGCCGCGAAGGATATCCTGCACGGTCTTCGGGTTTTCATTGGCAATTTTGTCGGGACGGATTTGGATGATAGAGCCTGTAAGGTCTTTTTTCTGCATAGCTCCATAGCCGACGACGACGACTTCATCCAGAGATTCATTGGTCGGTGTGAGCGCAATTTGAAGGGTGGTCCTGTTCTCCAACGGAATCGTTTGGCTGCTATAGCCTATGGAAGATATGAGTAATATCGCATTTCGGGGAGCCTGTATAGCGAATTTCCCATTGAGGTCGCTGCTTGTCGCGGCGTCGCTCTGCTGTATTTTGACCACGGCGCCCTGTATGGGCGTTCCGGTTGTCGCATCGGTTACGGTGCCGCTTATGGAAGCCTCTTGAGCATCCACCTGCACCGGGATGAGGTAGCAGCATAGCAATAAAACGAGCGTTTTTAATCGCACGAGTTTACTGGTATGCCGAAGCATGTACGTGTTTATCATAGGTTTATGTTTTGATGTTCTTAAATTAGGGTTATGCTAGTCAAGTCCGCGGGCAACCGCGAGGTATGTGATTTTTGTTTACATGGTTTCCCTCTCTTTGGTTTTGTGTTATGCGTCAACAGCTGCTTCTCCGGTCGTGTGCGTTAGCGGGCACATAAGCATAGTTTAAGCAAGATAGGCCATTCGGATGGTACCGGCTGCTTAATGAAGAAGAACAGTGTTGCGGTGTCGTTTATTAATTTGTTAACTGTTCTTCAAAGTAAAGCAATGGAAATTGTAAAAATTGTTCATCTTTTTGTCGTTCTGTCTCAAATTTATTGTGCAGTTCGCTCAAATGCAGGTGCATGAAGCTATTAAACGTTTTAGGAGAGGGAGAGATGCCCATATCGCCGAAAAAACTGGACATTCAACAGCGAGATTCGCTGTTGTAATTTTCCCGCCTATTTCTATATCTTTGATAATTATAAACTATGCGGAACCTATTCTTGATAATGCTGATTGAGGTATGTATGCTATCTGTGACATCAATATGTTTCGGACAGCAGCAGTATTATTTCAAACATTATCAAACGGAGGATGGGTTGGCGCATAATTCGGTAGGCGCTGTGATGCAGGATAGCAAAGGGATGATCTGGGTGGCTACACGCGGAGGATTAAATCGCTTTGACGGGTATAACTTCAAGAATTTTCGCAACAAAAACGACCGATTTGGTTATTTAGGCAATAATGTGATCACGGCCTTGGCGGAAGATAAAGATGGCATGCTTTGGATAGGCACCGGACGTGGTATTTACCGTTATGATCCTTTTCAGGAAGTATTCACGCGATTGGAGTCTGCTCCACGTGCCTACATCAGCCACCTGCAGGTTGATCGCCACAACAACCTGTGGTTTTCTCTAAATTCAGAATTGCATAAATATGATGTGGAGCAGGATAGTCTCCAAAACCTCAAGATACAGGCTTCTTGTTTGACGATTGATGAACGACAATATAAACTGTGGGTAGGTAATCATGGTGGATCGATTACCCTTTATGATATGTTGACGGGGCAGCGATCGGAGATTCAGGTGTTGGGTAAAGAAATACCGGACAACCTACGTTCTATCAGTAAAATTGTGCTTTTAGATGGAGGTAAGGCGCTGATCGGCTGTTTTAAGCAGGGCTTGAAAAGCTATGATCTTTCGACGGGCAAGATCGTCTCATTGCGACTGCGCGAGCATGATAACACGGATATTTACGTACGCGACATTGGTTTGTCTACAAAATCGGAATGTTGGGTTGCGACAGAATCGGGCATCTACATCTACAACTTGAAAACGGGACAGCATGTGAATTTGCGTAAGCATGCTGATGATCCCTATGCGCTGGCCGATAACGCGGTGTATAGTGTGTACCGAGACCAGGAAGGGGGGATGTGGGCAGGCACGTTTTTTGGCGGCTTGCATTATTATTCACCCAACAATGCCCGGTTCAAAAAATACTATCCCGTGGCGGGGGTAAATTCTTTATCTGGAAACGCGGTGCGTGAACTTAGCCCAGATCATAAAGGAGACTTGTGGATAGGCACGGAAGACGGAGGCTTGAACAAAATGAACCTCAGGACGGGCATATTTTCTAATTTTCTTTCTTCCAATCAAAAGGCGCTTATTCCTTACGCCAATATACATGGTCTGTTGGCCTATAAAAATCAGTTGCTTTTTGGCCCTTACTATAATGGGATGGAGGTGTTTGACGTAAAACGAGGATTGGTAACCGATCGCTTCAAGCTGGTTGGCGAGAAAGATGGTCCGGCGAGCGACTTTGTGCTGTCTATTTACCAAACACGTGACAGCACGATCTTAGTGGGCACAGGCTATGGCGGATCGGGCTTGTTTCGATTTGACCCAAAGAAAAAGACCTTAACGCGCGTGAAGGAAATTCCGACAGACAGCTATGTCTTTGATGTGCGTGAAGATGCCAAAGGGAATATTTGGACGGGGAGCATAAACCGTGGGGCATATTACTACCACCCGAAGACCGGTGTAAAAGGCAATATTCGCTTTGCGGACAAGGTTAACGGCAAATATAGGGATGAGTTTGCCGTACATGGGATCTTTGAAGATAAGGATCACTTCATGTGGTTTACTACCGGTGGGGGTGGCTTGATGAAGGTTAGCCCAGCAGGAAAAATAGTGAAAAAGTTTACCGTGGCCAATGGGCTGCCCAGTAACCTATTGTTCCGGATGTTGGAGGATGATGCGGATCGGTTGTGGATAAGTTCACTGAAGGGCTTAATTTGTTTGGATCGAAAAACCGATAATATCAAAGTGTATACGAAAGCCAACGGTTTAATCACGGATCAGTTTAACTTCAGTTCGGCCTACAAGGACCCACAAGGGAAGATGTATTTTGGATCGGTGAAGGGGATGATCGTGTTTGACCCGAAGGATTTTGAAAAGACCAGCACAGGACCGGCAACTTATATCACGGGTTTTCAGGTAAACAATAAGGATGTAGTGCCGGGAACGGAAGGTAGTCCGCTTCAACGTTCGGTGTTTTACTCGGATACGATTGTGTTAAGCTATTTGCAGAATAACTTCAATATCGAGTTCGCCGCCTTGAACTACGCCTCGCCTGAAGTTACGCGTTATGAGTATTTTATGGAAGGCGTGGATCGTCGGGGCACCTATTTGAGTCGCAACCGCAAAGCTTATTTTACGGACCTCTCTCCGGGGGAATACGTATTCACGGTGCGGGCTAAATGCAATGTGGATAGCTGGATAGGGAAAGAGCGAAAGCTGTATATCAAGATCTTACCGCCCTACTGGCAAACGAGCTATGCATATGCGGCTTACCTGCTCTTGATAATAGGGATGGTGTTTTTTGCCGTGCGCTACTACCATCGTTACCTCGAAAGAATAAACCGGAATAAGCAGAAGCTTTTCGAGCATGAGAAAGAGAAAGATGTGTACCGTGCTAAGATCGAATTTTTTACGAATATCGCCCATGAGATACAGACGCCAATTACCTTGATTTTAGGACCAATTGAGCTGATGGTGCATCGTACGAAAGACGAAAGTATAAAGAAGAGTCTAGCAATGGTGCAGCGCAACGCCAAGCGGTTGGTAGAGCTAACCAGCCAATTGTTGGATTTTAGGAAAACGGAGATCGACCAGTTTGGGCTAAATTTTGTGCATACGGATATCCGTGCTTTGTTGAAGGAGCAGGTAATGAATTTTGTGCCTGAAGCGGAGAAGAAAGGCATCGAGCTGACCATGGATTTACCAATGGATCCGCTAGAAGCATTTGCGGATAAAGAAGCATTGGTAAAGATTTTTAGCAACCTGCTATCTAATGCAGTTAAATATGCCTTTTCCAAGGCACATGTTCGCCTGTTTGTTGCGGATGGAAAACAACAAACGTTTACTGTACTGGTGTGCAATGACGGAAAAGGTATTCCGCTAGGGATGAGCGAGAAGGTATTTGAGCCTTTTTTTAGGATGCGTGGCAACAGTCAACCGGGTACGGGCATTGGCCTTTCACTGGCGAAATCATTAACAGAGTTGCACAACGGGACACTTCGACTGCTACCCAGTGACGAACAGCTGGTGCTGTTCGAACTTCAGCTGCCGATGCGTCAAAAGTTTGAATTTAAATTGAGTAGTTGGAAAAAGATGTAGGCCCTATGAAAAACAAAATTCTGATCGTCGATGATAACGAAGATATCCTGGAGTTTTTAGCGCAGGTGCTTGGTGATTTATATGACCTATATACTGCAGAGAATGGTGAGGATGCGCGGCAGATTTTAGACCTGCAGTTCATCGAATTGGTGGTGTCGGATATTATGATGCCCGGCATCGACGGCTTCGAACTGTGTAAATTGATCAAATCCAATGTGGACTACTGCCATATACCGGTGGTGCTCCTCACGGCCAAGAATAGCTACGATGCCCACATTGAAGGGCTTGAGGTGGGAGCTGACCTCTATATCCAAAAGCCTTTTTCGCCCGAATTATTGCAATTACAAATTGCCAATCTTCTCGGGAACCGTTTGAAGATTAAAATGCACTTTGCTAGTTCTCCCTTCGAAGATGTGCGTGTGATGGCGCATTCTAAAACAGACGAAGCTTTCCTTAAAAAACTGGATAGTTATATTCGGAAAAACTTGGATGATACGGCGCTTAATATCGATCAGCTGGCCGATCATATGCATATGAGCAGACCTACGTTTTACCGCAAGATAAAATCCATATCCGACCTCACGCCGAAAGAATTGATCGATCTAACACGCTTGAAAAAAGCCACAAAGTTGATTGCACAGAATGAATTTACGATGTCCGAAATTGCTAAGATGGTAGGATACAGTAGTCAAAGCCTCTTCAATAAGAATTTTCAACGTTATTTCAATGTATCGCCACAGGGCTATATGAATTCCTTAGCAAAGGAATAGTCAAGGCTAGCCGTCTATTTCTGTGGCGCAGGATAGGGCAGGACGGTTAAGTTTTGTAAAGTAGATATTTTTGAAGGAGGGCGCTTTTCACAATAAGGTGAATCGCTACCCCTAAAGCATTTCAAGTGATACGATAAGCTTGGAATCTATAAACCTGGATAATCATTGACTAATAGGCCGATTGGTGCCAAACAGACATTCACGAGAAGGATGACTGGGGTAAAAACGGGATGACTAAACTAAAAATGCTAAAACGATTAATTGTTGGAGACTTTTGACGCGCTCCCTGCTAACATACCTTAAAAATGTACGTAAACTTAGAACTACTATCTAAATCATGAAAAGAAATCTTGTTATTTTATTGTTGCTATTTTCTGCCGTAGCGGTTCAGGCACAGTTGCGGTTGCCCCATGTGCTTTCTGACAATATGGTTTTACAGCGTAATGCGACCGTGTACATTTGGGGATGGGGACGAGCGGGATCAACAGTTTCGCTTTCGGCTTCTTGGCTTCAAGATACGACGCGTTTTGTGGTGGACGGCTCGGGACGGTGGAAGACGGCTGTCGCGACCTCGAACGCTGGAGGGCCCTACAGCTTGGATGTCCAAGCGGATGCCGAACGTATCACCTTACAAAACGTATTGCTGGGCGATGTATGGCTCTGCTCGGGACAGTCAAATATGGAGTGGAGTGGCGAGCAAAATCTAAAGGAAATTCTTGATGAACTGCCTAAAGCACACGATCCGGAGATCCGTTTGCTGCAGGTAAGCCGCTACGGATCGGATTATCCGCAGGATGATATTCCAAATCAATGGCAAAAATTGGATGCGCAATCTTTAAAACCTTTTTCAGCCATTGGCTATTTCATCGCGAAGGAGCTGCGCAAGGAATTGGGTGTTCCAATCGGCATTATCAATGCCAGCTGGGGAGGCACCGCTGCCGAGGTGTGGACACCCTCTTACTTTGTAGACCCTGATCCGGAATTGCGTGCCGCTGCTGAAAAACAAACGGCAGCTTCTTTCAGACCGCACGCGGTGGGCGTCTTATGGAACAGTATGTTGCATCCTTTAATTAACTATAAACTATCTGGAGTCTTTTGGTATCAAGGAGAAAGCAATGTGGCTACCTGGTCTTCTTACGATCGCTTGATGCAGCGCATGATTTTATCCTGGCGCCTCGCTTGGAACCAAGACTATCCTTTCTATTTCGTGCAGATAGCGCCTTTTACCTACAACAATAAGTTGCCACTAGCGGCTTTGCTACGCGAACAGCAGATGAAGACCGCGACCTCACTACGGAAAACAGCGATGGTCGTGACGACGGACTTGGTAGACAATGTGGGCGATATTCATCCCATTCAAAAAAGAGCCGTAGCAAAACGCCTTGCAGACATTGCGTTGCATGAGCATTACCTGAAGGGAGAACGAGACGATTATAAATCGCCGATGTATAAAGGACACCGTGTAGACGGTAAAACAATGGTTATCGATTTTGACCATGTAGGTAAGTCTTTGGTAGTTGAAGGAAAAACGGTCAAGCATCTCTTTATTGCGGGGCAAGATAAGGTTTTCCACGAAGCGGTGGCGGTGGTTAAGGGCAATCAACTGCTGGTGTCCTCAGCATCGGTTGCTACGCCAGTGGCTGTGCGTTTCGGTTTTGGAGAAACGGATATGTCGAATCTTTTTAACAGCAATGGTCTGCCGGTAGCGCCTTTCCGAACGGATGATTGGTCCTTTTAGTTTGTCTTACAGCATATTAATGTATTTACACCTTTAACATCGAAGCCCATGATTAACACGAAAACAGCCTCCCAAGGAATCAAACTTATTCTTTGTTGGATAGCTTTTCATACATTTTTGCTCAGTCAAGCCGCGGTCGTTGTTGCCGATGGTAGTCCACGTATTATCACCATCGTGAACTTTATTCGACAGACCGATTACCGCCTGAAGGATGCAGACAGCCTACTTTTTGATGCTACGGAGCGGGAGCTTGCGCTGATGAAAAAATACCAGTTAAGCGGTACTTTTCTGCTGCAATACGATGCCTTAATCAATCCGAAATATCAGACCTTACTGAAAGGGGAATCGCCTACAGAGATTGAAGTGGGCGCTTGGTGGGAAATTACCCAACCTCATGTAGAGGCCGCGGGCATCAAGTGGCGCGGTAAACACCCTTGGGTGTCAACCGCAAATATTGCCTTCACAACGGGCTATACCCAACAGGAACGAGAACGGCTGGTAGATGTCTACATGGAAAAGTTCAAGGCTGTTTTTGGACGATATCCAAAGTCGGTCGGTTCTTGGTTTATCGATTCGCATACCTTAGGCTACATGTACAAGAAATATCAGATCGTGGCATCCAGCAATTGCAAGGATCAAGTCGGTACAGATGGTTACACGCTTTGGGGCGGCTACTGGAACCAGGCGTATTATCCCAGTGTATATAATGCTTACATGCCAGCACAGTCTACAGAGAACCAAATTCCGGTTCCTGTTTTCAGGATGCTAGGCAGTGATCCTATATATCAATATGATTTGGGCGTGGGCACTGGCGGACAGGGAGTGATTACGTTGGAGCCGGTTTACGAAGATGGCGGTATGGATAAGAAATGGACGCGTTCATTCTTTAACGCGATCGTTGACCAGCCTAGTTTGGCATTCAATTATGCACAGGCAGGACAAGAAAATTCCTTCACATGGGACGCCATGAAAAAGGGGTTGGAGATGCAGTTTCCGATGATCGACTCGCTGCGGAAGGTGGGTAAAGTGCGTGTGCAGACTCTAGAAGAGGCAGGACGTTGGTTTAGCGAGCAGTTTCCGCAAACGCCCGCGACGGCAGTGGTGGCGCTGGACGATTATAGAGAGCAGGGCAACAAAAGCATATGGTATAACAGCCGCTTTTATCGCGCCAATCTCTATTGGGAGAAGAATGCCTTTCGCGTTCGCGATATACATTTGTTTGACGAGCATTTTAAATCGTTGTATCTCGATAAGCCGGGCACGGAAGGGCAATTCTACTATTTCACCTTGCCCTTGGTTGATGGTTTCTTCTGGAGTACAAAAACAGAACGCGCAGGCTTGCGCATAATGCACAAGAAAGCGAATGGAGAAGGCGAGGAGTTGATATTACAAGCACCGTCAGTGACAGAGCCTGACCATAAGACATTGGAGGTTCGTAGCAGGGATCAATATGGAAACTTGTTTGTTATTCTGCTGAAGGAGAAAGAGCTGTCTTTGCGTTGCGAACCGAAGCAAAAAGATCTTAAATGGTTTTTTGAGCTCAAGGTGCCTACAGAAAAGCAAACGATATTACCTTTCAAAAATATTGCCCAACAGGAGATTGCGGCCGTGTTTAAAGATCATGCCTTTCGAGTTCGTTGCAAGAAAGGCACGCTGTTGACGGGAAAAGATGCATCATTTGTTTTTCAGGTTCATCCACAGAAACAGCAATTGGCTTTGGATCTGGGGATCGGCAACTAGCAGCTGTGAGGGAGGTCTATTTATGTCAGAAAACACAACGGAAATCTCATTTCGTGCAATGCCGCAGATAGTGACGCGGTTAAATTTGTGTTTACGATATTTTTATAAACCCTCATTGATACACCTATGAAATCGTTGATACTCCTTTGGATCGGATGTAGTTGCATGATCGCCACGCTTCATGCACAGCCTTGGCAAAAAATGAAAGCAGATTTTCAGCAAATGCCAACTGAACATCGGCCGGTGCCACTTTGGTTTTGGAATAACACGGAAGTGATGCCCATGGAGATAAAAAAGCAAATGGCGCAGTTGCAACAGGCTGGCTATGGCGGTGTCAGTATACTTCCTTTTGGTAAGGATTTTAAACCGAAATATCTTTCTGAAGCCTACTTTGAGGCTTATCGCGTATGCTTGGAGGAAGCTAAGAAATTGGGTATGCGAGTTCACATATACGATGAATATGGTTTTCCGAGCGGCACCGCGGGAGATATCAACGGTGATGGTGTGGGGCGCTTTAAGCAACGGTATCCACATTTGACAAACAAGCGCTTGGATAAGACCGAGATTATGGTCGAGAAACCGGGGCGTTTTACAGCGACGATAAGTCGTGCAAACTTGATAGGCGTGGTGGCTTTGGACACGTTGGATCACCGTAGGATTGACCTCAGCAAACTGCTGAAAGGCGAAAAAATACAGTGGAATGCACCGCAAGGAGCGTGGAAGGTGATGGCCTTTTATTGCAATGATGCGGGCAATTCTATTGTTGATTACTTAGACCCAGAAGCAGCATCACTATATATTGAAATGACTCATGAAGCATATCAAAAACGTTTTTCCGACTATTTTGGAAACGTTGTGGAAGGTACTTTTTTTGATGAGCCCACCATGTATTACGCGGAGGGAAGAACTTGGACGCCGGCGTTTAACGAGAAGTTTCAAAAAAAGTATGGCTTCAATCCGCTACTTCTCTATCCGGCATTATGGTATGACATAGGTCCTGAGACGGTAGAGGCCCGCAACTACCTTTTCGGCTTTCGTGCAGAGCTGTTTGCTGAAGGCTACATTCGGCAGGTAGACGAATGGAGCCGTAAGCATGGGGTGTATGCCACAGGACACCTAGACAACGAAGAGATTTTAAATGCCGTTGGCACGTCGGGCGACTTTATGAAGGCTTTTAAATATTTGGAAGCACCCGGTATCGATAAGATTGGTGGGCAGCGTCCCGCAGAGCGATTTTATAAACTTATTAGTTCAGCGGCCTACAATTGGGATAAATATTTGGTGATGTCGGAAACATTTGGCGACATGGGCAATATTTCTTGGGATGAACTATTCCGCATCAGCATTGACCAATATAGCAAAGGTATCAATACCTTGATTCCACACGCGGCATGGTATAATGATCAAAAAGTAACGTTCCTGCCGGAACTATCGCTACGAAATCCACTGTACGCCGATAGCTTACGTACATTTACCGATTATTTGACCCGACTGAACGTCTTGCTAAAAAATGATGCCCGTTGGTTGGGCGACATCGCTGTGTTGTATCCTATCGCGAGTATGCAGGGCGATCATTATTTTGATGGACCGTTGGATTACTATAAGGGCGGTGTTGAACTACCTTACTTGGATTATACGGATCTTAGTGTGCATCTATTTGACAGCCTAGGTTTCGACCATATGTACCTACATCCGGAGGTGCTCGACGCACAGTGTAAGGTCAAAGACGGACAATTGTCCTTGCATAATAAGCGCCAGCACAATAATTTTAAAGTGATCGTTGTGCCAGCTTCCAGATCCCTCAGCTTGCGTAATATCGAAAAGATTGATGCCTTTGCCGCAGCCGGCGGAACCGTTCTATTTACGACGCAGCTACCTGCACAGGCCACACGGCGAGAAGATGATGAAAAGTTGCGTAACATCTTAAAAGGAATGTTGAAGCGAAACAATGTGCATTTTTTGGAGAAGCCAACCGTTCGGAATTTGCAAGCCGCTTTGCAGCAGGTGAAGACGCCATTTCTCTTGCAATTTAAGCAGCATCCGATACCGATCATACAAAAGGAATTAGCAGGAAAACGCATCCTATTTTTCGGAAATAGTTCCAGCGATGAAAAAAGGAGTTCTTTTGTATTGGATGGGCATTTTGATCTAGCATGTTGGGATCCGCATACTGGAGAAATGGAGTCTGAAAGGGCAATCATTAAGCGCGAAGGGTCAGGAACCGCGGTGACGGTGCGTTTGGCACCTTTTAAATCTTTGTTTTTGATCGAGCGTTGACCGAAAGGCATGATTTACTAAGAATTAGGAGCTATGGAGAGTTATTACAGATATTTACCGACAAGTGGCGATGATGATAAATGGGGACTGACCCTATTGAACGTAGGTTGTGGCGAAGTGGTGAACTGTGCTAACTATCCCCTAACAGGACACCCTGAGCCTTATCAATTTCAATGGAAACAGGGACGGAGATTGCAAGAATATCAATTGATCTATATATCCAAAGGGACGGGGATTTTCGAGTCGCAAAACGGAGGGCTGCGTAAGGTTTCTGCTGGAACGATGATCTTGCTATTCCCTGGAGAGTGGCACCGCTATCGGCCCGATAGCCAGACAGGTTGGGTAGAATATTGGGTGGGTTTTAAAGGTTCTACTGCAGATACCATGCTTGAGCATTCCTTCTTTTATAGAAACAAGCCGGTAATCCAAACGGGGCTGCACCCGGGGATTGTCAGTTTGTATCAGGATATTATGACGCAAACGCGGTCCGAGCTGCCCGGATACCAGCCCTTGGTTGCGGGTATGGTTGCTCATCTACTGGGGCTTGTGTATGCCTTGATTAAGCAGCAGCGGGTAGAACGGGAGAGTGGCGAGCATGTGAACTTGGTGCAGCAGGCGATGGTATTGATTCGCGAAAATACCGAAACAAAGATAACCCTGATGGAAATTGCCGAGCAGTTGAAACTGGGCTATTCCTTGTTTCGAAAGATATTCAAAAGACATACGGGCCTTGCACCAGGTCAATACCTCACGCAGTTGAAAATTGAACGAGCAAAGAGCCATCTTTTGTATTCGGAAAAACGGGTGAAAGAAATAGCGTATGCGCTTAATTTTGAGTCGGAATATTATTTTTCAAAATTTTTTAAAGATAAAACAGGCCTCTCGCCGATGGCCTTCAAAAAAACGTATGCGATCGTGTGTCCTTCGTAGTAAATAACGACGCATACCGCTATCGGGGTCGACAATTTTTTGAGTAACTTTTGTATATTGATTTTTATGAGCTGTAGATTTTTTTTATTGATTTCTTTTTTTGCTTTAAGCAGTTATTCACTTTTTGCCCAGCGCAAGTTGAGTGATGGAAAAGAACTGATCAGCCCACTGACAAGGGAGTATGTTTATCCGGTACGTGTAGTATGGTCGGACGGTGATGTACAGCATGTAGATAGACTGTTGCAGCAAGGAAATGGCCAAGCAAATTTGACCAACGAGGGCATGGTACGGATGCGCAATACGGCTGGTAAAACCAGTAGCCTATTGTTGGACTTCGGGAAGGAGCTCCACGGCGCAGTGGAGTTTGTTACGGGGATGTGGGCTGGGGGCAATGTGCCCAGAAATATACGGGTACGCTTCGGCGAATCGGTAAGCGAAGCGATGTCGACCTTGGCGGAACATGGCGCCACAAACGACCATGCGATACGTGATTTTACCATGCAATTGCCTTGGCTCGGCAAAAATCAAACGGGCGAATCTGGCTTTCGGTTTGTGCGTATTGATCTTTTGGATGCCGAGGCTGAACTGCAACTGCGTGAGGTGCGAACGATATTTACCTATCGGGATATACCCTATTTGGGAAGCTTTAACAGCAGTGATGAACGCTTGAACGAGATTTGGGAAGTCGGTGCCTATACGGTACATCTTAACATGCAGGCGTATCTGTGGGACGGCATCAAGCGCGATCGCCTCGTTTGGGTAGGCGATTTACATCCGGAGGTAGCCACCATTAACGCTGTTTTTGGTTTTAATGAAGTTGTTCCCAAAAGTCTAGATTTGGCACGGGATGCAACGCCACTGCCGGGATGGATGTGCGGTATAAGCACCTATTCCATGTGGTGGATTGTGTTGCAACATGACTGGTACATGCACCACGGAGATAGAGATTACCTCAACGAGCAACATAGCTATCTGCGTGCATTGGTCAACCAGATCGTGGGAAAAGTGAAGCATGGAAAGGAGGCCATGGATGGTAATCGTTTCTTGGACTGGCCATCCAGCGAGGATAGTATTGCCGTGCATGCAGGACTGCAAGCGATGACGATTTATTCGCTGGAGAAAGCGGCTCTGTTGAGTGCTGTGTTGGGCGATAAAGAAACGCAAAAGCGCTGTGAGCAAACGGTAAAAGAAATGCGCAACTATGTGCCTGCACATCACGATTCAAAACAAGTAGCAGCTCTTTTCGCGGAGACGAACATAATGGACCCCGATGCTGCATACGAACTACTAGCGAAGGGGGGCGCAAAACATTTTTCCACTTTTTATGGTTATTACATGCTTCAAGCTATGGCCAAGGCGGGTAGATATGAAGAGGCTATGGAGATTATACGTGTGTATTGGGGCGGCATGCTGGATCTAGGTGCGACCAGCTTTTGGGAAGACTTTAATATCGATTGGCTGCCCAATGCCGGAAGGATAGATGAATTGCCTTCAGCAGGAAAGGTCGATGTTCACGCTACCTTTGGTGATTATTGCTATGTTGGTCATCGACACAGCTTTTGCCACGGATGGGCGTCGGGGCCAACAGCTTGGCTTGCCGAGCATGTGCTCGGGATCAAGGTAGTGGAAGCCGGAAGCAAGGTTTATCGGGTGAAACCGAATTTAGGAAACCTCAGTTTTGCTGAAGGCTCTTATCCCACGCCCTATGGTGTAATCTATGTCAAGCATAGCAAGGACAAGAATGGAAAAACAAAGTCGGAGATCAAGGCTCCCGCGGAGGTACGCATCATCCGTGACTAGCGTCTGTATCTTTAATGGTCGAGCATGGATTGTTGTTAGGGCAAAAATCGCCTAAAAACCGTTACTTTGCGCATATCTTAATGCGTATAAAGCTGTATGAATTATTTTGACGGGCTTGCGGCCTTATTGAATGAAGAGCAAAATCATGATCGTAATTTGCATGAGTCGTTGTTGCGAAAAAGTAATCTGCAAGAACGTAAAGCGCAAGGAGTAACTTGGTTTCCAATAGCGGTAGTAAATAGTGAGCTAGGACGAGGCGATTACTTAACCATCACCGTTAGAAAGACGAACAATTCCGAAGAGGGACATCGTTTTCGTTTTGGTATGCCGGTTGCTATTTTTTCAAATTATAATCCCGAAGAGGATCGGGTTCAAGGCATCATAGCCTACGTAGGAGGCGACAGTATGCGGATATCGTTTCGCTTGGACGAATTGCCCGATTGGAGCCGACGGGGTAAGCTTGGCGTGGATCTGCTTTTTGATGAAAATGCCTACCGGGAGATGCACGAAGCGCTTATTCGGGCAAAGGAATTACATGCTGATTTACGACAGGGCAAACATATCCGCCAACTGTTGGGCGAAGAGTCTTTCTATCCTGTAGAGGAAACAGCGGCACATTACCAAAACGAGCATTTAAATGCGAGCCAAAATAGGGCGATAGCACATGTTTTGGGATCCAGCCCGCTGAGCATCCTGCATGGCCCACCTGGTACAGGGAAAACAACGACACTCATCCATGCTGTTCAAGCGCTCTTAAAGCAGAACAATAAACAGATTCTATTGGTTGCGCCAAGCAACACGGCGGTGGATGTCTTGACGGAGCGACTTGACGATATGGGCATATCGGTGGTTCGCATCGGTAATCCTGTACGTGTTTCAGATCATCTGCAGTCGCTGACACTCGATGCCAAAGCAGAAAAACACCCCGCCAGAAAAGAAGTGAAAACGTTGGCAAAACAGGCCAACGCTTATCTCGATATGGCTCATAAATACAAACGCAATTTTGGCAAGCTGGAGCGCGAACAAAGGAAAGCCTTATTTGGCGAGGCGCGTAAGTTACGAACGGAAATCGACAAAATACAGGACTTTATCGTTGCTGATATTGTAGACAAAACTCAAGTGATCACGGCTACCTTGGTGGGCGCCAACCATCATACCATTCGTGATAGGAAGTATGCCATGCTGGTGATCGATGAAGCGGCGCAGGCGCTGGAGCCGGCTTGCTGGATACCCCTGTTAAAAGCTGAGAAGGTTCTTCTAGCGGGCGATCATTGTCAGTTGCCGCCCACGGTAAAGTCGGTAAAGAAGATGGGTGAAGGGTTATTTGTTACGCTATTTGAGAAACTGGTGGCCAGTCATCCGGACCGAGTATCCTTGCTCGATGTGCAATATCGGATGCACGAGAAAATTATGAAGTATCCTTCCTCGGCCTTGTATGCGGATAGGTTGGTAGCAGCAGCCTCGGTTTCCAGTAGAACGCTCGACGGCGACGATGCACCGATCTTATTTATCGATACGGCTGGAGCAGGATTTGAAGAAAACGAAGAAGATGGTGCGATCAGCAATGTGGAAGAGGCGTTGTTCCTCAAACGACACCTCTTGGAAACGTTCGCTCAGCTAAAGGATAGTTACAACAGCGATAACTTTCCAAGTGTGGGTATTATCGCTCCCTACAGAAAACAAACGCAGCTATTGAAAGAGATGGTGCAGCAAGATGAAGCTATCCATCCTTTTCTTCATGCCATACAAGTCAATACGATCGATAGCTTCCAAGGGCAAGAGAAAGATGTGATCTACATAAGCTTGACGCGATCAAATGCAGAACAGCAGATCGGTTTTTTGCAGGATGTGCGTCGAATGAATGTGGCTATGACCCGAGCCAAGAAAAAGTTGATTGTACTGGGCGATAGTGGTACCATTGGCGAGTATCCGTTTTATAAAGAATTTATTCGCTACGTGGAATCGATTGGTCATTACCATAGCGTTTGGGAATGGGGCCTTGATATGGAATAGTTAAGTTAAAACCTAAATCCATTGAGCATGACTACATGATGCCCAATCCGTCCCTGCGTTAAGCTTGTTTTATGTCTATTTATTTGTAATACAGATTTTTAAGTAAGCAGGACAGTACAGTACAGTTTTCAGGTAAAAATAAAATATTTTTGAGTATAGCTAACTAAAACATATTAGCAGAGTTGTTTTGCTATTTGCTTCATAACCTACGCATGCGAACGCATCGAAGAGAAGGACGTTTCTGAAGCAAATGATAGAGGAGAAGAACTTTTTACAATTGATCCAATGGATAATTATGAAGGGCTTACATCGGATATGTTGACATCTATTTTGTTCGGCGACAAAGAAATGCCTAGGCATATAAGCATGTTGTTGACTATCATTTGATGATAAGCGCACAGATTGCGTTGAGGTCAATGAACTTTGAGGAGATAAAACTAAAATGAAAACCTAAAAAAATAGCAGTATGGGAGAAACATAAGTTAACCTGAATACAAGGCAGAAATCGACAGTGCTGCAAACACTGCCGATTGGAGTTGCCTTCCGTAATCGCAATTTCTAACACAATTATTAAAGACAAACAAATGTATGCAATTAAAACGATTTTAAGGCTTCGGCAGTGTCGTGCCCTATGGTTTCTATTGTTAACGAGTACACTTTTTACGATTAGCGTACAAAACGTTTCCGGAAATCCGAGCAGTAGACTCGCCGGCAAACCAATATTAACCACTAACCATCCTATTACAAACACGAATAAATTTGCTAGCGTGCTATCGCTCGCTCAAGGGCAACTATCTGGCCGGGTAACAGATTCGCTCAATAGGCCCATATCCGGCGTTTCCATTCGTGTCGTTGGCGCAGCCCACGAGGCGCAGACCAACGACGATGGTCTCTACATTATTCAGGCGCAGCCTGGACAAACACTGGAATTTAGTGCCGTAGGCTATGTCAAACAAAGTGTGGTATTGGCCAATGTTTCCGTGTTGAATATGGTGTTAAAAACGGAGGATACGGCAATTGACGAGGTGGTGATTGTCGGTTTTGGTCAACAAAAGCGTCAGAATGTGGTTGGCGCGGTGACGACAGTTAATGTAAAAGAATTAAAGGGGCCCACCAGTAACCTGACGACGATGCTTGCCGGACGGATATCTGGTGTGATCTCCTACCAGCGCAGCGGTGAGCCCGGGCAGGACAACGCCCAGTTTTTTGTGCGTGGCTTGGGATCGTTTGGCGGTGGAAAGGTTGATCCACTCATCTTAATCGATGGTATAGAATCATCGGCGACAGATTTGGCTAGGTTGCAACCGGATGATATCGCCAGCTTCTCGGTACTGAAAGATGCTACTGCAGCAGCCGTGTATGGTGCGCGCGGAGCAAATGGTGTGATGCTCGTGAATACCAAACAAGGGGTTGACGAACGGACAAAATTCAACTTTCGTGCGGAGAACTCGGTTTCCAGCAACACCCGTAATTTTCAAATGGCCGATAATATCAGCTATATGCGCTTGGCCAACGAGGGGGCACTGACACGAAACCCGCTGGCCCCAGTGCCTTATGCGCTTTCTAAGATTGATTTTACGGAAAATGGTGGCGATCCGTATCTCTATCCGAATAACGATTGGATGAACCTCCTGATCCGCGACTACACGATGAACCAACGATTTAACACCAACATTACTGGTGGTGGAAAAGTAGCCAAGTATTATATTGCGGGAACCTATAATATTGATAACGGGGTGCTTAAAAACGATGGTATGAACGCTTTTGGTAACAACATCAAGTTGCAGAATTACTCCATCCGTGCAAACAATACCCTAAACTTAACCAAAACTACGGAAGCTATTGTTCGGGTTTATGGACAATTTGATGACTACAGTGGCCCTATAGGTGGAGGACAAGCAACGTTTAACTCCGTTCTGAAAGCTAATCCCGTGGCTTTTCCGGTCATGTATCCCGCAGAATATTCGCCCTACACGAGCCATATTATGTTCGGCAGTGAGCTTGTTCCGGGCAGCACCTCTACACTCTATACGAATCCGTATGCAAATATGGTATCCGGATATCAGCGCTACAGTTCCTCTTCCATTAATGCACAATTTCAGGTGCAGCAGGATTTTGGCTTTTTACTGCCCGGATTGTCGGCGAGAGCCATGGGCTATGTGCAACGCTATGCACGCTTTGCTTCGCAGCGCCGCTACGTACCTTTTTATTACCGGGCAAATGCGGTGGACGGCAACATAAACCTCACTGCGCTTAACGATGGCAGCGCCGGCTCGGTGGGCGAAACAGGGAGGGAGTATCTCAACTATACAGCTGGAGACAAAGACCAAACAAACACCTATTACACCGAGGTAGCTGCCAATTATGCACGCAATTTTCAGGAGAAACATGATGTAACGGCCATGCTGATTGGAATTGTACAAAATTCCATCGTCAGTTATTATAGATTGGGCGATGGTACCAACGAAAGCCTAGAGGCATCGTTGCCCCGCAGAAATATGGGGCTATCTGGACGCTTTTCTTATGTATATGATACCCGCTATCTTGTGGAATTTAACTTTGGACTTAATGGATCGGAACGCTTTGCGGCCAACAATCGCTGGGGATTCTTCCCTTCTTTGGGCGTGGCTTGGGCATTGTCCAACGAAAAGTTTTTTGAACCCATTAAGGAACATGTCACCAACTTGAAATTCCGTGCTTCCTACGGAATGGTAGGAAATGATGCCATTGGCGATGCTAATGCACGATTCTTCTACATGTCGGATGTCAATCTGAACAACGGCAGTTATGGCTCCAGTTTCGGAACCAATTGGGAGTATTCGCGGCCAGGTGTCTCCATTTCGCGCTATGCAAACGATCAAATTGGATGGGAAGAGTCGCGACAGGTTAACGTAGGTTTAGACCTCTCCATGTATGGTATCGACGTGATTATTGATGCTTATCAGCAAAAACGGAGCAATATCCTGATGACGCGAACCTACGTCCCGGGAACGATGGGACTGCAGGCCAGCATGGCGGCCAACGTGGGTAAGGCGGAATCGGAGGGGATTGATGTAGGAATAAACTACAACAAAGGATTTATGAATGGCATGTGGGCGCAGCTTCGTGGAAATTTTACCTATGCGCGAAACAAGGCTACAGTATACGATGAACCGGTGTATGCCGCCAACGAGTGGTACCGATCACGCGTGGGCTATCCTGTTACCCAGCAATGGGGATACATTGCCGAGCGCCTATTTGTAGATGATGACGAAGTAGCCAACTCTCCTACACAATTTTTTGGATCAGGCCGTGAAGCGGCCTACGGTGCCGGCGATATCAAATACCGTGATGTGAATGCTGATGGGGTAATCAATGAAGCGGATATGGTACCGATTGGCTTGCCTACATCGCCAGAGGTGATCTATGGATTGGGCGGTAGTTTTGGCTATAAGGGCTTTGATGTTAGTGCCTTTTTTCAAGGTTCTGCACAATCGTCGTTTTTCATAGAACCTTCCGCAATATCGCCTTTTGTCAATGACGGTGGACAGCAAAATGGATTGTTGCGTGTGATTGCCGACGATCATTGGTCGGAAGACAACAGAAACCTCTATGCCTTTTGGCCTCGCCTCAGTACCATACAGAACAATAGCAACAACCAACGATCCACTTGGTGGCTGCGTGATGGTGCTTTTCTACGCTTAAAGAACGTAGAGCTGGGCTATACGCTGACCGATAAAATATTGAATCGCCTGAAGTTGTCCAATTGTCGGATATATGTGAATGCCAGTAACCTATTCGTGATCAGCTCTTTTAAAACATGGGATCCGGAGATGGGTGGAAACGGTCTCGGTTACCCCGTGCAGCGTGTTTACAATATCGGTATAAACCTAGGACTCTAAGCTAAAGACCAATCGCATGAAAAAGAACATTAAACCTTATCAAAGTAGACGGCTGTACGCACTAGCCGCCGCTATATTCGTTTGTCTTGGCGTTTCTTGTACAAACAGTTTGGATATCGTTCCGGATAACGTGGCAACGATTGACCATGCTTTCGCGAATACCGTGGAGGCAGAAAAGTACCTTTTCACCTGCTACAGTTACTTGCCGAGGAGTGGTTCCACGCAAGGTAATGTTGGCCTCCTGGCCGGAGACGAACTGTGGATCCCGGATTATCGGCAATACTTTCAGGCTGCACCTTGGACCGTGATCGCTCGCGGATTGCAAAATTCCGGTGAGCCTGCCGCGAACTATTGGGACGGCATGCAGGAAGGCAAGGATCTATTTGAGGCGCTGCGCCATTGCAACATCTTTATCGAGAACGTCAGCAATACAGAAAAGGTACGCGACCTACAGGTCGATCGACGTGCTCGTTGGCTGGCAGAGGTTAAATTCCTCAAGGC
This sequence comes from Sphingobacterium bambusae, assembly GCF_033955345.1. Taxonomy (NCBI): domain Bacteria; kingdom Pseudomonadati; phylum Bacteroidota; class Sphingobacteriia; order Sphingobacteriales; family Sphingobacteriaceae; genus Sphingobacterium; species Sphingobacterium bambusae. The sequence continues at coordinate 883,448 of NZ_CP138332.1, read as the reverse complement.
TTACTATCACTTTTACCTGCTGCGCATGTATGGACCCATTCCTATTGTTGACGAGAATATTCCGATCTCCGCAGCACCCGAAGCTGTGCGCATCAAACGTCGTCCGGTGGACGAATGCGTTGACTATATTGTGGCGCTACTGGACGAATCATACAGTAGCCTACCGGCCATCATAAACAATAGAAACGATGAACTCGGTCGCATCACGCGTCCCATCAATCGTGCCGTGAAAGCAAAACTGTTGCTGATGGCCGCTAGCCCTTTGTTTAATGGAAATCCTGATTATGCTTCGTTTGCCAATACAGATGGTGAGCTACTTTTTCCGGCAGCTGCAAGTATGGAAAAATGGGAGCGGGCAGCAGATGCTGCTAAGGAGGCGATAGACGAGTCGGAAGCTGCTGGACATAAACTGTACTACTACCGCACGCCAGAGTTTGAGATGACGGATACCAGCATGATCCAAATGAGCATTCGGGGAGCCGTTACCGAACGTTGGAACGATGAGGTCGTTTGGGGACTCTCGAATAGCCGAGCCGGCACGCTGCAGCGCGCTGCGCAGCCCTTGCTGCATGCAGATATGGGCGTGAATTCCGCTTATGCTTCCCTTGCGCCAACCTTGAAGGTAGTGCAACAGTTTTACAGCGACCATGGTGTGCCTATCGAAGAAGATAAAACACGCGATTTTAGCCAAATCGATCAGTTGCGTATTGCAACATCGGCGGAACGCGTAAATTTTGAAGAACGCTACGAAACGGCGCGTTTGAACTACGATCGTGAAAACCGTTTCTACGCCAGTGTGGGCTTCGACGGGGGTAAGTGGCTCACGGCTGATTTGCCGACACGTCGAGATTATGAGGCTTATACGGTGAAAGCAAAGGTAGGGCAGATTAGTGCTGGAGCGACTTTCGGACTCTATTCGGAAACAGGCTACTACAGCAAAAAGCTAGTCAACTGGGAATCTCGCTTTGCCGCCAATGCATCCATCCGCGAATACCCTTGGCCCGAAATACGGCTAGCAGACGTATACTTGATGTATGCGGAAGCCTTAAATGAATTTGCTGGTCCAGTGGCAGAGGTGCACCAATACCTCGATCTTATTCGTGCCCGTGCAGGCTTAAAGGGGGTGCAGGAATCTTGGCAACAGTATTCCACAAACCCCGCAAAACCCACCACAAAAGAAGGTATGCGCGCCATCATTCGCCGTGAGCGGCTTATTGAGATGGCCTTCGAGGGAAGCCGTTTTTGGGATCTACGCCGATGGAAGGAAGCGGCGCGCGAGCTCAATGGCCCCATTCGCGGATGGGATATCAACCAAAAGGATGCTATTGCGTATTACCAAGTACGCACAATCTTTCAACAACGATTTATTGCGCCGCGCGATTACTTTTGGCCTATTCGTCTATCGGAAATGACGGTCAATGTAAACTTGGTACAGAATCCAGGATGGTAATAATTAAAAGATGAGATCATGAAGATATATAAAAGAATTTATGCGGTGACGACGGCAGTTTTACTACTATTTGTATGCACACAGTGTGAAGAACATAAGATCGGCCCGCTGGAAGGAAACGATAATCCACCAGGGGAGGTAACTAACGTTTCCGTAGAAAACCAAGCCGGGAAGGCTCGCGTTACGTATGTACTACCACGCGACCAAGACCTGCTGTATGTAAAGGCTGTCTATGAAATAAGACCAGGTGTAGTGCGGGAGATAAAATCTTCCTATTACGCGAACAGCATGGAGTTGGATGGTTTTGCCGATACGGAAGACCATGAGGTTAGGCTTTACGCGGTCAATCGGAGCGAAGTAGCGTCGGCTCCGGTGATGGTGACTGTGCGTCCTTTGGAAAATCCTATATGGGCCGTCTATCGCAGCTTGCGCATCCTTCCCGATTTCGCAGGCATACGCATCACGGCGCAGAATCCGGCGCAGGCCAGCATCGCGTTGGAGATTGTTCGAAAAGATTCCTTGGGTAGATGGGAGCCTTTTCTACCTTATGTGTACTCGTCGCAGCGTGATATTAGCCACACCACTCGGGGCTTGGACACCTTGGGGCAGGAGTTTGGTGTGACGGTACGCGATCGTTTCATGAACTATACGGATACCTTGTTTGATAAGATCAGTCCCTTGTATGAGGAGGCTTTAAGCAAATCCTTGTTCCGAGAGCTACGCTTGCCAGGAGACGCCAAAATACAGACGGTTACATCGGGGATTCCGGCTATATGGGACGGTGATAATAGCTCTTCGGGCAGTAACCGGATGCTTACGGATGTCGTTGATCCGAATCCACAGTGGATAAGCATTGACCTTGGTGTTTTGGCGAAATTAAGCCGAGTGAAAATATGGAACTATGCGGAATTTATGAGCAACGGTAATCATCAGTTTTACTACAGGGGGCAGCTCCGCTTTTTCGAGGTATGGGGATCGGCTAATCCAAGCTCGGATGGTAGTTGGGATAGCTGGACCAAGATGGGCACTTTTGAAAATGTAAAACCTTCCGGTCTGCCGTATGGCCAAACGTCGACCGAGGATTGGGATATAGCGGTTGCCGGATTTGACTACAATCTTGATCCCAGTGTACCTAAGGTGCGGTATTTACGCTTTAAAAGCATTCAAAACTGGATGGGAACAAGCTGGTTTGAAATTAAGGAGATCAACGTTTATGGTGATACACGTTAGTGAAACTTACTGTCGAACAGGTATTGTTAAATTTTAAGATGAACAAAAATGAAAAAACGATATAATAATTTTAAGAGGAGCTATGTGATACTGTCTTTTCTCTTGCTGCTAGGTGCTTGTGCAAAAATAGACGACTACAAGCAGTTCGTGGAGAACGGAGACATTTCCTACACGGGAAAGATCGATTCAGTAGTGGTGTTCTCCGGCGACGAGCGGGTGCTTGTTCAGGGCCTTTTTCGATCGGATCCGAAGGTCACCATGTGCCGTATCTATTGGAACAATATGCGTGATTCGATGGATGTGCCCGTCGTTAAAACCGGCGGAATAGATACGATGCGGCAACTCATCAGCCTGCCAGAAAACCTCTACAACTTCCGTATCCATACGTTCGATGCGTTAGGAAACCGGTCTGTTCCGGTTTATGCTACTGGGCAATCATACGGCGACGCCTACAAAGCCTCGTTGAACAATCGACTCATTATCTCGGCAATTGCCGACCAAAACGATAATGTAACAATCGTCTGGCGGGATATTGACAAGACTTTGGGCGCTGTATCCACACAGGTGGAGTATACCGACAAGAGCAATAGTATCAAACGAATCAATACGCCTGTCGGGGAAAGTAGGTCGGTATTGCCAAACTACAAACCGGAAACCACCTTTAGCTATCGTACCCTGTATATCCCAGATACCTTGTCTATAGATACTTTTGGTACACCATTGCAGGCACACGCTTATTCCTACAAGATTGATAAAAGCGATTGGCTGGCTACAGCAGATACCTACGAAGCAACCGGCCAGCTGCCCAATGGTGGTCCTCCGCATTTCGTGATCGATGACAATCCGAATACCTATTGGCATACCAGGCATTCTGCCGGCACCACGCCTTTTCCGCATTGGCTGGCCTTCGATATGAAAAAGCCTGTAAAAGTTGATATGGTGGAATTGACTTCACGACATGACTATCTAGGTGCCGATTTTAAGGATTTCTTGATCGAAGGACGTAACGCAGAAACGGAAGAATGGGTACCCTATGGTTCCTTTAATCTTGCCGATGTCGCTGGGCCACAACAGTTCTTGATTGCTAGCGCGCCCACCCTTCGGTATATCCGGATCTATCAGTTGAATGGTGGCGGGCCACCACATTCCCATTTAGCTGAATTCTCGGTTTACGGGACTAGCACGCCATAGTTTAGCTTGCAAGCTGATAGAGGTGTCGATGTTGTACAAGTGTATAGCATCGACACCTTAATTTTTTATTTTTGACCTTCGTTTTGTGTTTTTTGCAAAATTCTTTTCTTAGTTTTGTCGCATATCGTTTAACAAAAACAGATCTTGAAAGCTTTTTGCACGTATTTTTTGCTTATCGCATTGACATTGCAATCTTTTTACCGCAGTATAATGACTGTGGAATATCAGATGCACCTGCCGGCGTATTTGGCGAAATGTATAAACAAAAGCCGGCCCGAGTTGCATTGTAACGGACAATGTATCTTGATGAAAAAGATCAAAGAACAGGAGAAAAAGGACGCTAAAAAGAACATGCTCGTGTATGAAAGCAATGCGCTTTACCTGCACAAAGACTACATCAGGTTTTCCATGTGCTTGCCAAGCGAACCTCTTCAAACGGCTTTCTTCCCTGCCTACACTGTTGATTACAGCTTTGATCATAACCAATCCGTATTCCGCCCTCCAATTTCCCGTCTCGACGAACAGGTTTAACGTAATTTCTGGATACGAAGCAGGTCCATCGCTATAGCGCTGGGCTGATGCCCATATGTTCAGTATTCTACGCTTAACGCGCTTCGCTATTTTTTAATCGAACATCTTTATCCGATTAAGCTTGCCTACGCCAATTATGAGCATGGTGCAGACAAGGCTCAGGCTATTGCCTTTACGGATCGTGCTCGGTTAACGATAGCTCAATACGCAAAATTTTCCTATTCAAAAAAATTAACATCATTCATGAAACTATTGATGATTATGGCGGCTGCCCTATACGTGGTCGTCTCATCCTGCACGAAGGATAAAACAGATTATGAGGCCGAAATTGAAACGGTCGTTACCGAGCATCTTACTTTTAAGGAAGTGGCACGTTTTGAAAAAGATGGGTATACCATCCACATTGCCAGTTTAAATGGCACTTTCTATAAAGGTTACAATGAAGTTCACGTATCGGTGCAGCGCGGAGCTGTAGCGGTAGAGCCTGAGGAGATAACCTGCCTCCCCATTTTTACGGATGCCCAAGGCCAGCATACGACAGGGCCACATGGCTATCAATTGGTCCATCAAGCGGATAGCGGCTACCATACAAGTTATGTGGTCTTTACCCAAGAAAGTGGTACAGGCAACGAATGGCGATTGTACATGAGTTTCCGCACTAATGGTGTCACACATCAGCTCGATGAGGCCATTGCTGTTGTACCTCAACCTAATAAAAATTTGAATATGACCAGCTTCATAGGTAGCGACGGGGCGCATTACGTCATTGCATTGGTAGGCCCTCAAAAGCCTAACGTTGCGGAGAACGAGCTTGTTGCGGGTATCTATCGATATGATAAACCCAGCACGGCTACATCAGGTAATTTTCCCGAGCCCGAGCTGTTTTCTTATGCCGCTGTTGAAGGGTACACATTACAGCTAGATCCACGTATGCCCGAGCCGTCCATGGGCAATCATTCCTCGCCCAACAACAAAGATTTGACAGCGCGAAGTGATGGCTTGTACCAAGGCGTAGTGAATTATACGATGACGGGAAACTGGACCTTAAACTTTATCCTGTCGGATCCATTGGGGAAGATCGTAAAGGGGACCGTGGTACCCGATGATTTTACACCAGGGGTTCAAGGTGTGAAAAGTGAACTTTATCTCGATATTTTATTTTGATGAAGATGAAGATAACGGGAATTAGCTTGTTGCTGTTCGTTTCTTGGACATGTACACAAGCGCAGGTGCAGTCAGTCGACAAAGATAGCACCCGGCATATTGAGGAAGTTCGTGTAGAGGGAATGGCAAAGCGAAAAATGGAGACCGCCATGAAGATGTCGGTTTCCGTGGACGAGTTTTTGGCGTCGTCGGAAAATATAAGCTTTATCAAGCGTGGTGCTTATGCTTGGGAGCCCCTACTTAACAATATGGGAACGGAACGATCCAATCTGACGATCGATGGCATGCACATCTTCGGTGCCTGCACGGATAAGATGGATCCAATAACCTCTTACGTGGAGAGCAATAATCTCTCGACCATAGACATCAGCTCCGGACAATCGGGCAATATGCATGGGGCAACTGTAGCGGGTGGCATTGACCTAAAGCGTAAAAATACACCTTTCCAAACGCGTAAAATGTGGACAGGCGCTTATCAGACAGGTTTCGAAGCCAATAATAAGCAGTTTTTTAATTTGGGAAATGTGGCTTATGCGGATCAACGATTTGTTGCGGAAGGAAGCTTTTCTGTTCGCAAAGCTGGAAATTATGTGGATGGTAGCGGACAAGAGGTTCGGCATTCGCAGTACAACAAGTTCAACAGCTCAATCGGATTGGCTTATAAAACTAGCGATCTGTCTTCCTTGCGGGTAGATGCAATTTTCGATCGGGCGAAAGATGTGGGTTTTCCGGCATTGCCCATGGATCTTTGGCTTTCACGTGCGCTGATTACTTCGGCAACCTACAAACAATTGTTTGAGCAGGGACTGGTGAAAGCTTGGGAATCCAAGATCTATTACAATGCCATAGAGCATTACATGGACGATACAACGCGTCCGGAGAATTTGGTGCACATGGATATGCCCGGGTGGAGCACTACCTATGGTTTGCTCAGCAAGTTGACCTTAAGCCGTGGTCGCTATTCTTCCGAAATACAGCTTAATGCATACGATAACCTTTCGATCGCGGAAATGCGGATGTATCCGCAAGATCGCAGCAATCGGACGATGTTTGCTTACAGTTGGCCTTGGGTGACCACGCGTTACGGTGGCCTGTCGATGAATAACACCTGGGATATTACCGAGAAAAGCCAAATCCATCTGGGCGGATCGCTGGGACTGAACTACAACCATGCGAAGTACGTCGAGTTCAATTGGATATTTCATCCCGGGGCGCCACAGGAAAAAACAAGAATATTGCCGAGCGCATATGCACGCTATGAGTGTCAGCTTGCTGATTTTCAGCTTGCTGCCGGGGTGGGCTATGGACATCGTGCCCCATCGGTTTCCGAGGGTTATGGTTACTATATCTACAATAGCTTTGATCGCTACGACTACATCGGTAATCCCAATTTGTCCAATGAGGTTTCTTACGAAGCCAATGCGCGCATCCGCTACAAAAAGGACAAGTTTAACCTGGATCTGCAGGCCAACTACTTTCACATCGAGCATTACATCATCGGGCGGATATTGGGCATGGGAAGCCCGATGAACTATCAGTCGGTAGGCGTGAAAGGCTACACCTCGTTGGATTACGCACGCCTGTTCAATCTCGCCCTTAAAGGGAATTACCACATCTTGGAAAACTTGCATTGGACTGGGGTGCTTACCTATGCGCGTGCGCAGGATGATAATGGCGGAAATCTGCCCTTTATTAGACCGTTAAGCTACCAAACCTCGCTACACTACGGACAGGGGCGATTTGGAGCACAGACGTCGCTGAATGGCGATTTCGTACACGCGGATTACAGCCCAGAGTTTGGTGAAGATCAAACGCCAGCCTATAACATATGGAATGTGTCGTCGGATTATACTTTCCCAATAGGAAGATGCAAGGCTATGTTGCAGGTTGGGGCGGAAAATATTTTCGATGCCTACTACAGTACATATGCCGACTGGGGTAATATTCCCCGCATGGGGAGGAACCTATTCACGTCGCTCAAGCTATCTTTTTAACAGCGGAATAAGGGATTAAATTAAAATTTTGACAGAAATATTTACAGCATAAAAACGAAGAAAAATGAAAAATTTATTGAACTATTTAGGATTAACATTAGGTTTCTTAGCACTGATCTCGTGTAGCAAAAGTGATGTTCCCGTGGCCAACAGCCTTACGTTACACTTTAACAACACCTTTAAAGATGAAACTATCGTGTTGGGCGCAGCAAGTGCTACCGAGGCAACGGTTAATACCTCCGCAAAAGGACAGCAACACCATTTTTCGGAATTACGTTATGTTATCAGTAACATACGTTTGGTAAAAGCGGATGGCGTTGAATTTCCGTATCACGTTGCCGATCTCGATAGGGGCGCTGCGGTGATCGACCAATCTAAACAAGCGACGTTGGACTTCGTCTTGCGTGATATCCCAGCGGGGGAATACAAGCAGATCAAATTTGGATTAGGTGTATCTCAGGCGCTGAATACCTTGGATCAGGTACGCTTCCCCTCGTTTTATGGAATTGCAGGAGCAAATGATACACAGATGCACTGGGAGTGGGGAACAGGCTACCGTTTTACTAAAATAGAAGGGTTTTACGGGGCAGATAACAAAACCTTATCTATTCATACGGGGAGCACAGTAGAGGGAACGAAAGACGATCCGGCAAGCTATGTGCAAGGGGTGGATGCTTACCGAGATGTTATTTTAGACCTCTCCACACATGCCATCGTTGGGCAAAGTGCACCACGAATCAGTATCAAAGCTGACTTCGATAAACTGTTGAGCGGTAAAATAAATACCATAACCTTAGGCGACGGTAATGCTACACCCAGTGTGCATACGGCAGCAAATATGGTACTTTACGTTGATAACTTGGGCGGAAACGGTACAAATGACCTGACCGGCATGTTTTCTGTTTCGGCCGTAACAAATTAAGAGTAGGGATGATCTACCGCCGGAATTAACGGCGGTAGATCAGCTCAAACTATTTACATAAGTTTTTCGTTTTGAAAAAAGTTATTTTCGTGCTTGCGCTACTGCTTATCGTACTATCCTGTAGCAAAGAAGAGCCCTTTGTTCTCGATAATCCTGTCCTGCAGTTGGATATTCCTGAAGGATTTCCCGTCTTAAATACAGCCGTATCGCAAAATTTGCCGACAAAGTATGGCGTTGAACTTGGTGAGCGTCTTTTTCATGAACCCAAATTTAGTAGAGATAACAGCATTTCCTGTGCAAGCTGCCATAAGCCTGCACATGCTTTTGCTGATGCCAATTCCCAAGCCTTGGGTATTCAAGGAAGGGTAGGGCTTCGCAATACACCTCCCGTACAAAATATGGCCTTTATGAAATTTTACAACTGGGATGGCAATATGCTGCAATTGGAGAAGCAGGTGTTAGTGCCTATCATCACGCATGAAGAAATGAATTCTTCTATTGTGGAGGTTATCGGCAAACTAAGTGCAGAAGACGGTTACCGTTCTTTATTTAAAAAGGCTTTTGGCGACGAAAATATTACGGCGGATCGAATTTACCAAAGCATTGCCCAGTATGAGTATACCTTGATTTCGGCGAACAGCAAGTACGACAAGGTGATGCGGCAAGAGGGCGAAGCATTCACTGAAATAGAGGCTAGAGGATTTGAACTGTTTCAACAGAAATGTGCGAGCTGCCATAGCGCTGCACTATTCACCGATCAATCGTTCCGTAACATAGGGTTTCCCGTAAATCCGAGCACGGAAGAAGCTGGAAGGGCCCGTGTTACGGGCCGTGCTGATGATTATCTAAAATTTCGTGTGCCTTCTTTACGTAATGTTGCTTTTACAGCGCCCTATGGTAGCTTCGGACAGTTCGCTACCTTAAAAGCTGTACTGGATTATTTTGATCAAGGCGTTGTCGCGGCCGATAACTTAGATCCTATATTGAAAGAAAACGGTAATCGAATTCCCTTGACGGAGCAGGAGAAAAGCGACTTAATTACTTTTCTAGAAACCCTGAGCGATCACGATTTTACTAAACAATAGGCGGCAGAACAGTTTATTACAAAAGTGTAATTGTGGAAGAAGCTATGGGCACTTTAAACCAAAATGTAGCTCCTTTTCCTTGTTCGCTATCGAGGCCAATTTGCCCGCCATGTAGCTTAATAATCTCGCTGCAAATATAGAGGCCGATGCCAAAGCCACTGATCAGTTCGGTTTGCTCGTTTTCCACGCGGAAAAAACGGGTAAATATTTTTTGTTTGTTATCCGCGGATATCCCGGGACCCTGATCGGTCACGCGAACTAAAAATACTTCTTCATGAACCGTGGCTTCTATTTTAATTTCAGACCCTATCGGTGCATACTTGATGGCATTGTTGATGAAATTGACAATCACCTGTTCGATCTTATCTTGGTCGGCAGTCAGCATATGTTGGGTGTCGATTTGAAAGATCATGCGATGGCTATCTGTGGTCACCATATAGGTCTGCCTGATCTGCTCGAGTAATTCCTGTGTGTCAAACGACACTAATTTCAATCCCAATTTGCCCTCACCAATACGTGCCACGTCCAAGAAACCTTCGATCAGGTTGCGCATGCGTACGTTTTGCCGTGAAGCATTGGCAAGCAACGAGGAGAAAAGTTTATCCTCCAAGTTTTTGCTTTTGTTTTCTAGAATTTGGATATAACCCGAAAGGGATGTGAGGGGCGATTTCAGCTCATGGGAAACAATGCCTAAGAAGTCCATCTTACGCTTTTCTTCCAGTTTCTGCAAGGTAATATCGAGCAGGATACCGTAAACCATTTTTGTTCCAGTTTCGCTATCAAAAGTGCTCTGCCCAATGGATCGTAGCCATATTTTATTAGTATTGGTGGTGGATTCCAACTCAAATTCGACATCGAACAGCTCCTGATCGGAGATAATGCTCAATAGTGATGTCTCCTGTCTTTCGCCCTGTATATGTACCTGTCTACGGAAGATGCGCTCGGTCCAAATATCCTTATTTCCATCCAGCTGTAGCAATTCGCGTAGATGTTTGTTTGTCGTGACGACTTTACTCTGCAGATCGAAAGAATAGGTGCCTATTTTTCCGGCATCGACAATCATGCGTTGCTCGATTTCCTTTTGCGCAATAGAGCGGTTGATCACATCGATCTGCTGCTGCGAGACGATCTTCTCCGTAATGTCAACCACTGTTCCCGCAAAGCGAACAGGATCACCCACTTCAGAGAAGTATACCTGACCCTGCAGCTGCACCCATTTAGAGTTTCCCTCTTCATTGGGCGTCGTTCTAAATTGCGTGTTGAATAGACCCTCGGATGATGGTTTTTTGGACATGCTAACGGCCATCTCCACAGCTGGTAGATCTTCATCATGGATATGGTTCCAACGTTGTCCATATGGAACAGGTTTTTCAGGGTCTAGGCCAAATATCTCTTTCGCTCGAGCATCCCAATTGAGGGTTTCATCGATAAAGTTGACATCCCAAACGCCCATTTGTGACGATCGGATAGCAACTTCCAGTCGCTCTTCGCTAACCAGCAATTTATTGTAGGTTGTCGTTAATTCTGTATTTACTTGTTCTGTCAATGATTTACTACGTTGCAGCTCCTCATTAATGGCGAGCAGCTCTTCGTTGGTGGCGGCAAGCTCTTCCATCGTGACGGCAAGTTCTTCGTTGCTTTCTTGGAGGTTCTTTTCTCTGTCTAGCAGTTCCTGCCGGAGCTGCATGTCTTCGCTTACATCGGCAATAGTTCCAATAAAACGTGCGGCGAGCCCTTTTTTGTCGTAATAAACCTCTCCGATAAGCTGCACCCAGATTTTGGGAAACTCTTCTGCTTGTTCGAGCAGAAAGGTTGTAGAGAGGTGGCTGTTCAGATTTTTTCGATGGAAGGTCTGTCTGATTTCCTGCTGTACGCGCGCTCGATCCTGTAGGTGTATACGTTCAATGAAATCTTCTTTGTAAAAAATGGGTTTTTCCTCATCGAGCTGCAGCACTTGGCGGCAACGCTTATCGCCGGTCAACCGTTCTCGGGCAAGATCGAAATCGAACACCCCAAAACCAGCTGCTTTTTTGGCCAGCCGGGCTTGTTCCAAAGCAAGGTCTACCTTTTCTTTCTCCAACTTCTGATCGGTTACCTCGTTTGCTACGATAAGGATGGCAACTACTTGATTCGCTTGATTTTTTATGGGTTGAAAAACGAAGTTGTAAAAGGACTTGAATGCTTCGTGGTCCCTGTTGGTATTGATTTTCTTGTCGAGTACTGTTTTGCTCTTTCCTGTATGCCGCACGCGGTTGATCATTTCCTCGAAAAATTTTTGCCAAATTGGCGACAGAAAAGATGATAGGTGTCCATTTGTCGAAAAATCATCCACTTGCCACAAATCCTTGAACAAGTGGTTTCCGGTTTGGATGGCTTCCGTAAGTACATCGTACACGCCAATAGCTAAGGGCATTTGCTCCAGCAAATAGGTCGCCCGATTTTCGGTAGCAGAAAGCTTATCGTGGATTTCTTGGAGTTGATGGTAGGAAAGACTTAGATCCTGTAAGGTGTCTTGCAACTTTTCATTAATAGCTTGATATTCCTCGGCATAGGCCTGAATTTCTTCATTGGAAGCTGCCAAATCCTCGTTGAGGGACTTCTGTATACGTTCTTTTTCGGCCAATTTATCCCATGCAGCCATTCTTTCCGATACTTCACGTGCTGTATGTAAGATCGCATAGGTCTCACCATTCTTTTGGAGCGCTTTGTAAGTGAAGTCAAAATAAAAACGCGTCAATACACCATTTACCTTGACATCCGCTGCCGTATTTTCTGCCATATAGGTTTCTCCACTCCTCCATACGTTCTTCAAGATGTCGTCAAAGCCCTGCTCCCGGAATTCTGGGAAAACATCGCCAAAATTAGATCCGATAATGTCGGCCTCTTTATCCCATATCTCCAACATCTTAAGATTGACATAGGCAATTCTTATCGAACTGTTGTTATAAATAGCCGTTGCTTCTGGACTATGGTTTAAGGCTAGGAAGATGTCCTTCTGTGTATGTGGCATCTACAAATATACGGTAATAATGGCATGTTACGGCAAGGGGGACGCTAGGATTGGAGTGATTTTTATCACCTTTTTGGCACTAATTAATATTTTTTTGAATTTACAAAAATAGGATGGGCTGTAGTGTGTTGGCTTTTATTATTTTTTAACATCGTAAAATCTATTTAGGCCGGTTTGCGTTTATTACTAAATGCACGCTATGGATGGAGGAACTAAACGTACGTTTGTGATGGGCGATATTCACGGTGCCTTTGCAGCTTTGCAGGAATGTCTGCAGCTATCGGGTTTCGATTATGAAGTGGATACATTGATCCAATTGGGGGACGTGCTGGACGGTAAAGATCAAGCATTCGAATGTGTGGAGGAGCTGTTGAAAATTAAGAACCTGATTGCTATCAAAGGCAACCATGACGTCTGGTTCATGGAGTTTCTTGAAACGGGCAGGCATCCTCGTCACTGGAGGCATGGCGCTGTGGGAACAATTATTTCCTATCTTCGACATGTTCAACCTCCCGATATTTATTTTCCAAAAGGAGATGGCTTTGAAACGACGCTTGCGCCCCATCGCATACCAGCACATCATCATCAATTCTTTCAAGAGCAACGGCTTTATTATATAGACGATCAAAAGCGCCTATTTGTGCATGCTGGATTTGATACAAGAACCTATTTCCACGGGCAGGATGAAGAAAACTACTACTTTGACCGATCATTGTGGATGGATGCAATGAATGGGATTGATCCAGATGTTTACGCTCCATGGGGAAACCAAAAAACATCGTTTGCAGAAATCTATATTGGGCACACACAGACGATCAACTGGAATTCGGATCAACCCATGACCGTGTTTAATATCACCAATATGGATACGGGTGCTGGAGGAAAGGGACGACTCAGCATCATGGATATCGACTCCAAAGAGTATTGGCAATCCACACTTATACCTGAACTTTACAGTCAAAGCATGCTTCGTGGTTAGTATTTATCTTGACCTTTGGAGTAATACTTTTTTACAGTGTATAATTTTCGGTTGTTTAATGGGCTTGAGGGATTCATTTTAAGTATACGGCTTGTGTAGTATCCGGTTGCAAACAACAATTGGTCTGAGATTTGCTCTATCAAGAAAGAAGTAAAAACTGTTTCATCCGCAAAAAAGCTGGTCAATAGTTATACGTTTTTTGGAGATGATGTCATGTAATTAAGGGGAGAAAACACGATGAATGTTCGCGATAGAAGCAAGGTGATGATATGTGATGATGATCACGGTATCCTAAATATGTTGGAATTAATTGTTGAAAGTGCGGGCGCTCAGGTTGACAAAGAACCTGATAGCGCAAAATTAATATCACGTTTAGAAATCAACCAACCCGCTTTATTGATCATCGACCTTTGGATGCCCAATATGGCGGGCGATGTTATCGTTCGTCAACTACGGGCTGATATCAAGTTCGACGATGTTTTTATTCTTTGTATATCGGCAAGCCTAAATGGAAAGTCTGTGGCCATGAATGCTGGGGCGGATAAGTTTTTGGCAAAACCTTTTGATATAGCGGACTTGCTTTCTGTCGTTAATAAGGTGATTTCCTAGAAAGCGAATAGATCTCACGTTGCTTTTATAATTATTTTTGTCCCAAATTAACAAGCTCATCCTATGAATTGTTAATTTGGGACATCGTATATAAAAACGAGTTTTTAAAGGTATTACCAGCCTCCGCCAAGGGAGCGATAGAGGTCTACCGTTGCTGCGAGTTCTGACTGGCGTATCTGTACCAGTTCAAGCTCACTCTGCAGCGCACTGCTTTGGGCAGCCACCACATCGAGATAGGTCGCTGAACCTGTCTCAAAAAGTAAATCAGCATTTTGTATCGCACTTTTAAGGCGGGCTGTCTTTTCTAAAACGATGTTTTCGCGCTCCGCAAGACGATGAATGGAGACCAAAGCGTCCGACACTTCTCCTGTGGCATTTAGGACTGCTTGTCTAAACAGGATCACACTTTTTTCGTATTCCACTTGCGCCAATTCGTATTGCGTGCGCAACTGTCTTTTCTGAAGGATAGGTTGGGTCAGGCCGCCGGTCAGCGATCCGAAGAGCGAAGCTGGGATATTGAACCAGTTGCTGGCAGTAAGTGCATTGACTCCGGCTTGGGCGCTAATAACCAGCGAGGGATACATTTGTGCTCGGGCAGCATGCGCAGAGGCTTCTGAGGCCACAATTGCCAATTCTCGTTGTTTAATGTCTGGTCTCTGGCTTAACAGCTGTGCCGGAACCCCCACACCGATCAGGCTGGGGAGTTCTACGTCCTGTAGTTTTTTCTGGATGCGGATTTCCGCGGGTAGCTCCCCGCTCAGGATGCGTAGCGCGTTTTCCTGTAGTGCAACCTGCTGCTGAAAGTCTGGGATTAGCGCTGCAGCGGCCAATTTTTGGGCGGCGATCTGTTCTACAGCAAGCAGACTGATGTCGCCAACTTCATATTGGTATTGGGCTAGCGCAAGACTGTTCTCACTCAAGCGCAGACTTTGTTCCGCGATTTCTTTGGCGCTGTACAACATCAACAACCTATAGTAACCTTTCGCTACTTGATTGATCAGCTGTGTTTGGATGGCAGCTTTGGCTTCCGTAGTTTGCAGGTAGGAGGCAAAAGCCGCTGCTTTTTGGCTTTTGATCTTTCCCCAAATATCGGCTTCCCAAGATACAGCAAGTGCTGCATTGTAATCTTCAATATGGTTTTGTCCTAAAAACTGCGATAAGCTAACGCCATTTAAACTGTTGTTAGATGGATTGGTCGTGTTTGCTTGGATTTGCAGTTGCAAGCTAGGGAGCAGAGCGGCCTTGGCACGCTTTACCTCCAATGTTGCAGATTCGATATTCTTCAGGGCGATCTGCATATCTACGTTTTTGAGAAGTGCGGTATCGATCAATGCCTGTAAGAAGGGATCTGTAAAGAAGTCGCGCCATTGTATATGCGCGATGCTGCTATCGTTGCTCCATGTTTGTTCTGTACGGTAGTTGTCGGGAAGCGCCGGTATGACGTCCTGTTTGATTTTTTGCGCTTGGCAGGCCCAAAGTAAAGTGGACGCGCCAAGCGAAAATAGAAAATTGCGTTTTATGCTCATGATACTCGTGGTAAAATTAAAGTTGTGCCTCCGCTAAGGTTTGTTGATTGATGCTGTCTGGGTGCGAAGTATTATGCTCTCCTTTTCGCATAAGTTTTTCTTGCAACGTTTGGAAAAGGATAAAGAGAACCGGGATAATGAACAGCCCTAGGACGACACCTGCCGCCATACCGCCTGCAGCGGCAATACTAATGGCATGATTCCCCTGCGCCGAGGGGCCCACGGCTCCCATCATCGGTATCATGCCGGCAATAAATGCCAAGGAAGTCATAATGATGGGGCGTAACCGTAGCTTAGCAGCTTCGAGGGCTGCGTTGGCTATGGATAGGCCGTTCTTACGCCCTTGCAGCGCGAACTCCACAATCAGGATGGCATTTTTTGCTAATAGACCGATCAGCATCACCAAGGATACCTGTACGTAAATGTTGTTAGAGATACCTGTCATCCCAATGGCAGCAAATACACCAAATATGCCCGTTGGAATGGACAGGATCACCGCTAGTGGTATCAGATAGCTTTCATACTGTGCCGCTAGCAAAAAGTAAACAAACACTAAACAAAGAATAAAGATCAAGGTAGACTGTCCGCCGGAAACGATTTCCTCCTTGGTCATACCCGAGAACTCGTAGGCGTATCCGTTGGGTAGCTGTTGTGCAGCGACTTCTTCCACCGCTCGAATGGCATCACCGGAACTGTATCCCGGTTTCGGAATGGCATTTATGCCGATGGAGTTAAACAGGTTGTAACGCGATACCGTCTCTGGACCAAATACCCGTTTCAATTGCACTAAGGTATTGATCGGAACCATCTCACCCTGTACATTTTTTACGAAAATACCATCCATTGCCGCGAGCTCTTTACGGTTTTCAAAATCTGCTTGGACCATCACCCGGTAGTATTTACCAAATCGATTAAAGTCGGATGCTTGGGCACTACCGAAGTAACCTTGCATGGTCTGTAAAATATCCTTGGTCTTTACACCAATCTGTTCCGCCTTTATGTCATCCACCTGTAGTTCATATTGCGGATAATCGGCACGGAAAGTCGTGAAGGCCATCATGATCTCCGGTCGTTGCATCAATTGGGCAAGGAAATTTTGGCCAACGCCACTAAATTTATCCAATTTACCACCTGTTCGATCCTGTAAAACCATATCCAGTCCGTCCACGTTGCTAAATCCTGGAACTGTAGGGAAGGTGAACACAAAGAAGTTGGCACCCTTCACCTTGGCCAAGCGGGCGTTGATCTCGCCCATAATGGCATCGATATCCTTTTGTGGTCCGCGATCTTTATGCGGCTTTAGCAGAATAAAAGCTACGCCGGCCGAAGGACTGGTCGATTGGGTCAAGATATTGAATCCCGACATTACGTTCAACGTTTTTGTGAAGGGTGCGTTTTGTAAAAGTTCTTCTGCTTCTTTCAATGCATTGGACGTTCTGTTTAGTGATGAACCGGCGGGCAACGATACGGAAACGGCAACAAACCCTTGATCTTCCGATGGTATAAACGCGGTAGGTGTTCGCTGGATCATAAAGACGGTTAAAACAATCAACAGCGCAAGGGCAGCCATACCCAACCATTTCTTGCGGATCAGAAAACGCAAACCTCCCAAGTAGTTGTTCGTTACTTTATCAAAACCTACATTGAACCCCGCGAAAAAGCGCTCTTTAAAATTTAGTTTTTTCGTATTGGATCCGTGATGTTCCACCGGTTTGAGCAGCAATGCACACAGGGCTGGGCTCAGTGTCAAGGCGTTGATGGCTGATATCACAATGGCTATGGCCAAAGTAAAGGCAAATTGCCGATAGAATAAACCCGTGGACCCCTCCATGAAACCAATCGGTAGGAACACGGCAGACATCACCAGGGTGATGGAGATAATAGCACCGGTAATCTCGCCCATGGCGGATGTTGTAGCCAGCTTTGGCGGTAGATTGCTATGCTCCATTTTACTATGTACGGCCTCTACAACAACGATGGCATCATCCACGACAATCCCTATGGCCAATACCAAAGCGAACAGCGTCAGTAAATTGATGGAGAAGCCGAAGAGCTGCATGAAGAAAAAGGTGCCCACAATGGCTACTGGAACAGCGATAGCTGGAATCAAGGTTGATCGGAAGTCTTGCAGGAATAGGAAAACGACCAAGAACACCAAGATAAAAGCTTCGATCAAGGTTTGCTTGACCTGGTCGATCGACTGGTCTAGCGCATCTTTGGTATTGTATAAAACCAGGTATTTTACGCCTTTTGGAAAGCTCAGTGATGCCTTATCCATAAGTTCCTGTATAGCGATCTGAATTTCGTTAGCGTTGGAACCGGAGTTTTGCATAATACCAATGTTCAAACCCGTTTTGCCATTAATGCGTGTACTGCTGGCATAGGTGTATGCCCCAAGTTCAACGCGGCCAACATCTCTTAGCCGAAGGATCGATCCATCACTGTTTGAACGGATGATGATATTTTCGTAATCCGTCGGTTGGTTGAGCTTCCCTTTATATTTGATGAT
Organism: Sphingobacterium bambusae; assembly: GCF_033955345.1. Taxonomy (NCBI): domain Bacteria; kingdom Pseudomonadati; phylum Bacteroidota; class Sphingobacteriia; order Sphingobacteriales; family Sphingobacteriaceae; genus Sphingobacterium; species Sphingobacterium bambusae. The sequence continues at coordinate 865,248 of NZ_CP138332.1, read as the reverse complement.
GAATTCAAAAGCTTCCTTGGTATTTTCTCCAAATTTGCCAGGAGCCGCTTCGATATTTTTATCTTGGATGGCAGCCATAACTTCAGCGGGCGTTAGTCTGTAGGTCGCCATTTGGCTCGGATTGAGCCATACACGCATCGCATAATCTTTGTTGCCGCCAAAGGCAATGGCTTGCCCCACGCCGGGAATACGTTTAAGCTCTGGGATGATGTTGATCTGCGCATAGTTATTGATAAACGTTTGATCATATTTCTCGCCTTCGGTGTACAGATCGAGCACCATGATCAGGCTGTTCTGTTGCTTGGCGGTCGTTACACCGGCTTGCACCACTTCACTGGGCAATTGACTGGTTGCCTGCGCGACGCGGTTTTGTACATTGACGGCCGCTTGATCGGGATCTGTTCCCAATTTAAAGTAAACGGTAATCATCAGCGACCCATCATTACTGGCTGTGGAGCTCATGTAGCTCATGTTTTCCACACCATTGATGGATTCTTCGAGTGATGGCGCCACGGCGCGCAGCACCGTCTCTGCATTGGCGCCGGGATAAAGTGCGGTTACCTGCACAGCCGGGGGCGCTATTTCCGGGAATTGTTGTAACGGAAGCTTTAATATACCGATCACGCCCAGTATAACGAGCAGGATGGAGATGACCGTAGAAAGTACAGGACGTTCTATGAAAGTTTTTAGCATGGTTCTTTTGCGTTGATGTTATTTTGTGTTTTTTGATTTACTATCCTGAGGACTGATCTGCTGCCCATCCTTCAATAGTTCCATTCCTCGGGAAACGATTCTTGATCCGGGAGCCAAGCTGCCCGTTACCAGGTAGTTTTCTCCGTTTTTGCCGACGATGTCCAAAGACTGTTGCGATACGGTGTTGTCCTTGTCTACGGCAAATACAAAGACCTTATCTTGTATTTCTACCGTGGCCGCTTGCGGCACGAGGATGGCCTCCTGATAGGTCTTCGCTAAGCGGATGCGACCGGTGTTTCCATTTCGCAAAATCCCCTGCGGATTGGGAAAGGTAGCGCGGATACTGATGGCACCTGTGTTTTTATCAAACTGCCCATCGACCATATCAATTTTTCCTTCATGTTCATAAAGGCGCTCATCAGCTAAAATCAAAGAGATAGGGGGCAGTTGGGCTATTTTTTGCTCTATGTTGTCACCCTTGGATTCATTGGTGAATTTGACAAAATCTTTCTCACTTAGCGAGAAATAAACGTGCAGATCGTGCACATCGGAAAGCGTGGTCAACGGCAGTTGATCAGCAGGGCCCACTAGGCTTCCTTGTTTACGCTGTAATCGACCAATATATCCTTGCGAAGCAGCGCGTACCTGTGTGTAGTCGAGGTTTATTTTTGCTGTTTCCACCGCCGATTTGGCTATTTCGACATTGGACTTCGCAATATTCCGAGCGCTTAGCGCGGACTTCAACTGGAAGTCGGTCAGTACTTTGTTGTTTACCAAGCGCGTCTTTTTTTCGACTTCCAACTCGGCGTTTTCAAGGGCTGCCTCGGCGGCCAACAGATTGGATTTTGCCTGATTGAGCTGTTCCCGATAGGGGCGACCGTCGATCTTGAATAGCAATTGTCCTTTAGCTACTTTAGCGCCTTCGTCTACGAATATCTGCTCCAGTATGCCGTCCACCTGCGGACGTATTTCGATATTGGCCGTGCCTTCAATGGCCGCTGGATATTCTGTCTCTAGCATTTGTCCACGATCGGCGATCGTTATTACCGGCACGGCTACCGCGACGGCTGCTGCGGGCGTCTGGCTGTTGCCACTGCTGCAACTGTAGAGCAAAAATGGAAGGAGGTACACGATTGATTTTACTGGTGTAAACAATTTAACAGTGTTAAATTTAAGCCAAAGGCCGTTTACGAATTTGGATGTTGGATGCATTTTCATATGATTTGTGGGTAATTAAGGGAGTTTAAACTCGAGTAAATATTTAATTTAGTGTATTAGATTATTTAACACTGTTAGGTAATAAAACGATGTTTTGTTATGTGCAAAAAAAATTAATCGTATAAGGAGCGTGTGATGCCGTTTATGGCGTCTTTGAGAACTTGCTCATTGGTAGTTGGTCCATTGCCTTTGTCAACCAAATTAATCGAAATCAAGCCGTGAATGATCGACCAAAACGTAAAGTACTTTCGACAAACCAGTTCGTCAGATGGTGATTTATCGGCCATGATTTCCTTAATGATGCCAGCGATAATGTCACCGAAAGATTCGACACCTTTTAATTTGTCGCCCACGCAACAGGCCGTTCCCACGCCAAACATCAGTTGGTAGAGTTCACGTTCCTGAAAAGCAAAATCCCAGTAGCTGATCCACACGGCTTCTAGCTGTGCGTCGAGCTCGGTATGTTCGGCTTTAGCTTGTCGAACATGCTTAGCCAATAGCAGATGCCCCTGCCTAGCGAGCTCGTTCAAGATAGCCTCCTTGTTCACAAAGTATTCGTAAATCATGGGGGCGGTATATTCAATCTGGTCTGCAATTTTCCGCATGCTCAGCGCTTGCCATCCGTCTTCTTTGACGATGCTCAGCGCGGCTTCCAGAATGTTGCTCCGGTTGCTCTCTTTTTGCCTTTGTATACGTTCTTTGCTTCCCATTTCTAATGCTATAAAAATATTTAACAGCGTTAGGCAAAAGTAGAATTAAATTTGGAATCGACTGACATAGATTTGTCATATCGCTTTTTCTTTTAAAAAGTTTAGATCGAGTTAGCGAAGCAATTCGAGATTTTGTTTGGATAAGTGTGGGTTAGTTTGTCTGTAAAGGTTGTTTGCATTGATAAAGGTGTGCGCTATAAGAAAAAGGAGCTCACAGATTTTTTGTTTTGTACAAGATTTCTCGAACCAGAAAATAACAAGGCGATTCGGTTTCTAATTTCTTTTTGAGTGCTCTTAGCACCGGAGCCAATGTTTTCGCACGCACATGTCGATGGATCTTTTTGTACTGCTCGGTCATGACGGTCATTTGTGCAAGAAGATGTTCATATTTTTGATAGGTGCTGAGTAACATACTGATGCTTTCCTCAATTTCTTGCGTGCTGTCAGTCCCTTCGAGTTTTTCTTGCAGCAGCATTTCTTGAAGATTTTGCAATCCATCTACTAATGTACGATGTTGTTTTTCACTAATACTTCGCATATTGTTTCTTGTCGTGCAAATTTACCTCTAAATATACGGTTTTAAGATAAGATGTGGATTAGAATTTGATTAGAAATTAAGTTAAATTATATTGGGTTATCTGTTTGTGTTTTTAATAGCGATTTAGTAGTAAAGGTTTTTATATGGTTGTTTTGGTTAATAATTATTTTTTTTGATTCTGCTAAATTGCTCGTAGCGGAATCCCCAGCGATAGAGCATGATGTTCCTCTACGCTATCGACTATAATATGTATGGCCAGGCTGTAATCTATTATGAAATAAAATCTATTGGTTTACTAGTTTTTATTGAATATTGTACTATATTTGCATATCGTTACACAATTGGCGTTGGCAGCGATTAGTAGATAGTATCCACAAAAAAACAATATTATGAACAAGTATTACCGCGCATTAACAATTTCAAATTCCATCCTTTATCGCTTTACGATCAGTAGACAGATGTCTTCAAGAATGTGTTCGCTACTGTCCTAATCACCGAGACTTTCTAAGAAGCTTCTGCAATCCATCTTTCTGATGCCTCCGGTTATTGCTGTGTGTCATCAAGATGTTGATAGGAGCAATATACTGGCCAAACCTTTTGTAAGGCTAGGATTAATCACCTAAACACCCTATTTAACCCATGAAAAACAACCATTGGAAACAATCGGTCTTGGTTTGTTTTGTCTTTCTTTGTGTAAGTAAGCTTTACGGTCAAGGTCAAGTTTCTCCGATTATTAATGCCGACCTAAATGGCACCGTCTGGGATGCTACAGCAAACATTCCCATCGTTGGCGCTACGGTACAACTTGATGCCGTGACGCATACTGTGCAGACTGATGTTCGCGGTCGATTTGCCTTTCGAACAGGTCAGAAATTTCCTTTTCGCTTAATCGTTAGCTATATCGGCTATGTTTCGGATACCATTACGGTCGATCGCTCACCTGTGGAGATCAGATTAACGCCAATCGATCAAAATCTGGAGGAAGTTGTCGTTGTGGGCTACGGCACATCAAAAAAACGCGATGTCACGGGCGCGATTTCACAATTAAAAGGGGAAGACCTCAATGACAGGCCTATTGCTAACATTGTACAGGGTATGCAAGGCAAGGTACCCGGAATCGATATCACGTCCAATAATCGTCCGGGAGGGGTGGGCGCTATTAGCATTCGCGGAAATCGTTCGATTAACGCGTCCAATGCACCGCTGTACGTTGTGGATGGGATACCCATTTCTGCAAGTGAAGCGGCAATGATTAACCCCAAAGATATTGCATCCATTGAGGTGCTGAAAGATGCATCGGCAACCGCTATTTATGGCTCGCGAGGTGCCAATGGTGTTATATTAGTTACTTTACAGGAAGGCAAGAAGGGGCAGGTTTCGGTACGCTACGATGGATCGGTTTCCTTTGATCAGCTTCACGCCACAACAGACTGGATGGATGCTGCTGCACTATTAAATTGGCAGCGGCAGACGCATATCAATGGGGGTACGTATACCGGGAAGTACGGAACGGCTCCTGATCCTGATTTCGATGTTTCCAATTTTGGTGGAAATGATAGCTATGGTCAGGAATCCATTAGACGTGCTTATACTTGGGATGCAGCGGGAAAGATCGTCCTGCGGGATGCTACTCCTGAAGAAATTGCCAATGGATACAGCAGTCAGGTGCCGGTTTACAATGCAGCGAATCTGTTGAATCAAAATTGGACGGATCTCGTCTCCCGTATAGCGAAGACACAAAACCACAGTATTGCCCTATCCTCGGGGACGGAAAAATCCAGTCTGTATTTGTCCGCTGGCTTGTTGGATCAGGAAGGCGCGATGATCGATCAGGACTTTAAGCGGTATTCGGTTACGTTGAAAGGCGATGTTTCGCCTCGTAAATGGATTAAACTAGGCCTTTCTACCTTTGGCAGCTATTCGCTACAAAATTATGGTATGGCAGATAATTCCGGGAATTCAGGGGGTAAGGATTCTTATGGACAGGCTTTACAGCTGATGCCTTACGCACCCGCTTATGATGAACAAGGCAATATATTGAACAGTAATGGTACAGGCCTTTCGGCACATAATGTGCTGTTAAACATTGAAAATAGCAAAAACGAATATACCCGATACAGTGTGCTCACGAACGCCTTTGCACAGATCAATTTCAGCCCTTACCTTCGTTACCAGCTGAAATTTGGCGTGCAATATTCAGGTGCTGAAAACGGGTCATTTTATGGACCCAACTATACAAATCCGTTTTCGGCAGTAGGAACCGCGCCATTGATCGGTTACAATAACCATGGTAAAAATCTATCTTGGGTAGCGGAGAACTTACTGACCTTTGATAAGCAATGGCAGGACCATGCGTTGAAGATTGATGCGTTGCAGTCCTCACAGGAAAATAAGTCTAACGGAATCAACATTCGTTCGCAAGAGATCACCTTTCCCACATCGCTATGGTATAATTTATCGGCGAACGATCTCGGTAGGCCCATGAGCTATGGTACTTCATACAGCCGTTCTTCGCTGCTTTCGTATATGCTTCGCGCCAATTATGTACTTAAAGACCGATTCCTTTTGACTGCGACAGGGCGCTGGGATGGTGCTTCGGTACTTGCCGAAGGCCACAAGTTTGATTTTTTTCCCTCTTTAGCGGTAGGTTGGAAACTAGAAGAAGAGCAATGGGTGAAAGATTTGGGTTGGGTTAATCAGTTCAAGCTGCGGTATGGATGGGGTGTTACGGGGAACTCTTCGGTATCTCCCTACCAAACCACAGGCGCGATCGGAGGAGCTGCCTATGTTTTCGACGAAACGCAGTATCCCGGATACAAATCTTCTGTTATGCCTAATGCCGGCCTTCGATGGGAGAAAACACAGCAACATAATGTGGGCATTGACTTTTCGTTCCTAAATAATCGGATATCCGGATCGTTGGAATGGTATCAGGCTAAAACCAACGATTTACTGCTGTCGCGATCTATTCCGAATGTTTTGGGTTACAACAGTGTGCTCTCGAATATTGGAAAAACGAGCAATCGTGGGCTGGAAATTGCCATAACAAGTCGAAACCTAGAAAGAAACAACTTTTCATGGTCGACGACGTTGACTTGGAGCAAGAACAAAGAGCAGATTGTAGCGTTGTCGGATGGCGCGGTTGACGATGTTGCCAACGGTTGGTTTATTGGGCAGCCTATTGCTGTTTTTCGCGACTATGCCTATGATCGCTTATGGCAGGATACACCAGAAGATCATCGCCTGATGGAGCTATACCGCAAGATAGGAAACATTACGGCCTTGCCGGGCCAAGTGAAGGTTCAGGATCAGGAGCTGCGGGAGGTAGCGCTGGGCACAGAAGGCGCTCGATCCGTGACCTTGGCTTCTGGCGAAACTGTAACCTTCTTGGACAACGGTTTTGGGACGATTGATGACAATGATAAAGCTATTTTAGGAAGCAATCGCCCAAAATGGGTAGGCGGTATCGTCAATTCGTTTGCCTACAAAAATTGGGATTTCTCCTTCTTTCTGCATGCACGTATAGGCAACTTGTATTACGGTGCATTGCAAACCTATGGACGTCGTACGGAGGACGATATTTGGAGTCCGGAAAATACGGACGCATCATTTCCTCAACCCACCACCGCTACATTCACGAATTACAATTATACCAGAACTTATACGAGTGGAAGCTTAATTTCCTTGCGCTATATTTCGTTGGGCTACCGCTTTAACCAATCTTTACTGGAGCGGTTAAATGTTGGAAGCTTGCAAGTTTATGCTCAGGTGTTGAACCCCGTCATTTGGGGCGGCGAAGCAGTCAAAATCGGGCTCAACCCTGAGGATGTGAATGGATGGGATACGGTGGCGGGGGCACAGCGCGGGGGACAAACGGCCAATACCATCTTGTTGCGTAGCGCTGTAGTAGGTTTACGTATAGGTTTATAGTACATATTTAACGATAATAACATGAAAGCTAAAAAATATATAACCAACCGCATGTTTGTGGTCGTCGTTTTTTCCGTTAGTGCGCTCTCGGCATGGTCATGCAAAGATTTTTTGAAAGAAGAGATGGTTTCCACCATCACCCAAGATTATTTTGAAACGGAGAAAGGCTTGGATGAATTGGTTGTTGCTAATTACAATATCCTACGTTGGAAGTTTGGCTTTATGGAAGGCCCCTTTCTTTTCGAAACCGGAAATGATATTGTGGAGCCGCTGGATAACGCATGGGCCACCTTTAGCCCTGCCGTATGGTCGGCATCGGGCGCTGCAGGCGATTATGCCAACAATCTGATGGGCTATTACCAACAGCAGCTTTTGGGAGCTTATCCCATTATCAACGACTGCAACAAAGCAATCGAAATCATCTTGGAAAGGGCTCCTGGGAAATATGCTACAGATCAAAGCTATGCAGCACAGCGGCTTGCTGAAGTCTATTTTTTGCGGGCCTATGCTTACTACCTGTTGGTAACGCAGCTAGGCGATGTGCCTTTCCCGCTTAAGAGCAACAATACCTTACCCAATAATTTTTATCTGCCTAAGTCTACTTCTGCAACCATCTATAGCCAGCTTATCACAGATTTGCGCTACGCGGAAGAACATTTGCCCAATCGTTCACAAACGCAGCGAGGACGTTTGACGAACGCTGCTGCCGCCCACTTTTTGGCCAAGCTATATCTACAACGGCAGCAGGCAGCGCCATTCAGCTCTTACAGGAATGCTGACGGAAGCATAGATCGGAGTAGCAGCAATGCTCATCTTGGGCTGTTATATAAGGGTGAAGGAACTGCCGACCTAGATTCTACGATTTTTTACGCAAACAAAGTGATTAGCTCGGGCATACAGTTGGCTGACGATTATTGGGATCTGTTTGCCGTCGCAAGGGGCGATTGGTCTAATGAGGCAAATGCGGAGATCATTCTACAGGCATCTTATGGGAATAATTTGGACAATGGCCGTTATGGAACGCGTACAAATGCGGCATTTACCGGAGACTATCGTAACGCCGCCTGGAATATCCCGAGTTGGACATGGGGCTATGGCTTGTTAAGAGGCCAGAGCTTTCTTCCTTCCGATTGGGGCTACGATGTATTCACCGATAAGATCAACGATTCCCGTTTTGAAAAATCATTTCAGCTGGAGTATGAGAGTGCTTCCTTCGATAATGCTTCGCAAACGGATGGTCCTGGCTTGGCTTACACCGATTCCAAAAATGCATCCCTAGCTTGGCAGGCGGCAGAGGCTAGTTATTTTAATAGCCTCATTAAGCCTACCTACAAACGACCCTCTTGGGACAATAGACAGGCTGTTGCCGGTCAACGGAAAATTGGGCGCGGAGATTTGGCGCTCGTGTTTTTGGAAAATAGCAAGGAAACTGCTATCGACATACAGGAGGCTTTAGCTCAACCATACGTGCTCTATCCACGATGGGTAAAGCAAGAGGGTAAGATCTACTATCGGAAAACGGGAGCCGACCGCTTAAATTCCAATGCCGGACTACTCCTTAGTCGGCGGGTAAGGCCATCGTCGCGAAAGTTTGTTGACCCCAACCGCAGCACCGTAGACAACCATTTTGGTACGCGTGATGTGGCGATTTTCCGATTAGCCGAAACGTATCTGCTCCGGGCGGAAGCCTATGGTAGAAAGGGCGATTACGCCAGTGCCATTGCTGATATTAATACGCTACGTAGCCGTGCAGCATACAAGTCTGGCGAAAGGCGTGCCGAAGTACTCGCTCGCCTTTATCCGGGAGCCGACCAATTGCAGGCAGACGAGCGCAGCTATCCGTATGTGGCCATTGCTGGCACTTACGACCGCATTCGCGTGGACGCAAGCTACTGGGATGGCAGTTCTGAAAAGTCAAAAGCAGAAAACTATCCGCTGGAAGCCAGTTCTAACGAAAAGCGCTTCATACACTTTATTTATAATGAGTTTTCGCGTGAATTTAACACCGAACAGAATGTCTACGAAGGTATACACCATGCGGGTATTCAATTGGAGCGGGTCTTGCATCATGCACAGTTGGCATCCAATCGCTCCGCGGCTTGGCCATCGGCGGATAATCCAACGAATGGAAATGGGCAGGATGGCAACGGAAAAGGTACCTTTACATCGTTCCATACGTTCAAGCCGTTTCCGCAGTCATTTATCAGTATGTTAACCGATGAGAATGCCGTACTTTTGGATGAGGCCGCTCGACGAGCCTATCAAAATCCGGGCTACTAAAACCTATATGGAATGACACCTACAAGAAGAGATTTTTTGAAAAATTCGGCGCTGCTAGCCCTGTCTCTTGGGCCGCTCTCTGCTGTGGCTCAATCGGCGAGGAGAGCGGAACAGCGAAACCTAAAGCAGGTAGCTTTAAAGTGGATCGACGAACAGGGACCTCGTGTTTCATTGGGAACAACCTTTGGCATACCTTGGCCACTTGGCGCCGTGAAGGAAAGCGATGCCTTTGTGCTTCGTGATGACAAGCAGAAGATCGCCAACCTGCAGTCTTGGCCACTTGCTTTTTGGCCTGATGGATCGGTAAAATGGTCGGCTTTTGCCTTATCCAATGCAATGGATCGGGCTGTCGGCAGTTTGTATCTGCAAAAGGAAACCGAAAAGATAAAAAGGGATGCGGGCATTCGTGTAACGGAAGGGCAGGAGAGCTTTATCATCGATAATGGTAGTTTGCGACTGGAGTTTGCAAAAAAGGGATCAAGTGTGCTCCATCATATTTGGATAGCGAACAAGTTGGTGGCTCGCGACGCACATTTGAAAATACTTCTGCAGGATAAACCGGATACCGAAGGCGTCTCTGTCATTCAACAACAGGAGTGGCTGTCGATTATCGAGCATACATATATAGAGAATCAGGGTTCGGAACGCCTGTTGCTGCGTGTAGATGGATTCCATCAGGATCAAGAAGGGCAACGAAAGTTTCCGTTCATCCTCCGTTTTTATATCTACAAAAGCCAGCAGACCGTCAAAACGATGTACACCTTTTTATATGACGGTGATGAACAGACGGATTTTATTAAAGGTATTGGCTTATCGCTGTCAGTACCTTTTCATGAGCAGCCTACTTACAATCGCTATGTGCGATTCGTGGGCGATGGAGCTGCCGTATTTGCGGAATCTGTAAAAGGACTGACCGGTTTGCGCCGCGACCCGGGGGAGGATATCCGTTCGTTGCAGGTGCAGGGAAAGGCCTTTCCGCTAGAGGCGATCGATGAGCGTGTGCGTCGCGGCCTTCCGTATATTCCGGAATTTGGCGATTACAGCCTTTCACAGTTGCACGCTTCGGCATTCCGTATTGATAAACGTACGACCGAAGGGCATTCCTGGATTCACGCTGTAGATGGTAAGCGATCAAATGGTACGGCCTATCTAGGTAGTGCCGAGGGAGGTGTGGCTTTTGGGATCCGCAATTTTTGGCAAAGCTATCCGGCGCAACTCGATATACGTCATGCCGCCCGTGAGGAAGGCACTTTGACGGCTTGGCTGTGGGCACCCCGTGCGCCAGCTATGGATCTACGCTTCTATCACGATGGCATGGGGCAAGACACCTATGAAAAGCAATGGGAAGGGTTGGAAATTACCTATGAAGATTATGAAGCTGGTTACGCGACCGCACATGGTGTTGCCCGCAGCAGTGAGCTTTACCTCAGCTTTTTTTCTGAAACACCGGCTACAGCAACCTTGGCTGATTATGCGCATGCTTATCAAAGCCCGCCTTTACTCACCGCAACGCCCGACTATCTGTCTAGCGTAGGCGTTTTTGGGGATAATTGGAGCCCGCCAGCTAGACAAACAGCTACTGAGCGAGCGCTGGAGGATCAGCTGGACAAGCTGTTTACATTTTATCGAGAGGAGGTCGATCGCCGCGCTTGGTACGGCTTTTGGAATTACGGCGACGTGATGCACGCCTATGATGAAGACCGGCATGTATGGCGCTATGATGTGGGCGGCTTTGCTTGGGATAATTCCGAGTTGTCCACAGATCTATGGCTGTGGTATTACTACCTGCGTTCGGGTAGAGCAGATGCTTTTCGTATGGCCGAAGCGATGTGCCGACATACGGGCGAAGTAGACGTCTATCACCTCGGTAAATTTGCTCCCTTGGGGAGCCGGCATAATGTGATGCATTGGGGCTGTAGCGCCAAGCAATTGCGAATCAGCACCGCAATCAACAGGCGTTTTTACTATTACTTGACAGCAGATGAACGCACTGGTGATCTCTTACGTGAGCAGGTGGAAGCGGTACGTAAGTTAGAAGATGTCGTAGCATTGCGGAAACGTATCAACGAGCCTTTACACGCGCCGAAAGGGAAAATGCTTGTCGGTTTTGGTACCGATTGGGGAGCGGTCGCTGCTGCTTGGTTTACCGAATGGGAGCGTACTCGAGACCCTAAAATCTTGGCACGATTGAAAGAGAGTATGCGTAGTATTGCCAAGCAGCCGCAAGGGTTTTTTACAGGCTTGAGTCTCTTCGATCCCGATACAGGGAGCTTCGAACAGCAAGATCATGCTAAAATCTCCGTGTCACATCTGAATGCCGTGTTTGGCTTGGTGGAGATCGTACAGGAAATATTGATCAGCATTCCTGATAAAACATTTGAACAGTCTTGGCTAAGCTATTGCCGTTTGTACAACGCGTCAGCGGAAGAGCGCTTGGAAAAACTGGGGACGGCAGCTGGTAAATTTAACTTACGTAGTAGCCATGCCCGCTTGACCGCCTATGCCGCCGCCAAGTTGGATGATCGGCAGCTTGCGGAAAGAGCGTGGCAAGAATTTCTCGCCGACGAAAATGTGCAAACTCGAGAAGTGACCAGTTTGACCGCGGAGAATGCTTGGCCAGCGATACAGGAATGGCCTGCTATCTCTACCAATTGGGCGGCTCAATGGGGTCTTACCGCTATCCAATGTTTACATTTTATCGGAAAATATCGTTAATATTATAAGATGATTTTACGACAACTGCTAACGATTGCTTTTGTGTTGCTGCTTGCTGGGGTAACGGCTGCTCAAAGGCAAGCAACCTCAACGATCAGCATGGATCTGGAAAACCATTCGCGATGGCGTGCTGAATTTGAATATCCGCATAAGTCGCGGCTATATACTGATGGGGAGACCATCACAATCGAATCTTTTGGAGGAGCCACACTTTGGTTGGACAGCCTTTTGACAGGTGATTACATTATTGAGTACGAGCGTATGGTGCTGCTCGATTCGGGTAAATATGATCGGCTTTCCGATCTTAACCAATTTTGGCTAGCCAATGAAGCAGATGCCGTAGGTACGTTACATGGGAAAGACGGAAAACTGGCTTCATATGATGCGCTGGATCTATTTTATGTGGGCATGGGCGGCAACAACAACAGCACCACACGCTTTCGGCATTATGATGGTACCGGCGAGCGCCTGCTGCTGGACGAGAAAAATGAGCAAGCTTATTTGCTGCAGCCCAATGTGTATTATACCATAAAGACGGTGGTATCACCCGCAAATGGGTTTACGGCATTTTACGTAAATAATGAGCTTTTATTCTCCTATAAAGGTGCATTGCACCATGCAGGCTTTTTTGGTTTTCGACAGACCGCTGCCCGTCAGAAAATCAGAAATGTAAGAATTTATAAGCTGGACAGTTTGCATGGACAACAGTAATTAGTGACTTGGTTCGCTATCGGACAAATTAAATAAGCTCCATATGATGAGAAAGATTTTATTGAATACGGCCCGCGGATACGGCATATTTGCCGTGTTACTGTTAAGCCTAAGCCATGCCGCTGGGCAACAAAGGCCCAATATTGTTTTTATCCTAGCGGATGATCTGGGCTATGGTGATATCGGCGTGAATGGGCAAAAGCTCATTCAAACGCCAAACATTGATCGCCTCGCTGCCGAGGGGCTGCTTTTCGAGCAGTTTTATGCCGGAACGTCGGTTTGTGCTCCTTCACGTTCATCACTCATGACCGGTCGGCATACCGGACACACGTTTATTCGCGGCAATCTTGGCGTATCGCCCGAAGGGCAGTATCCGCTTGCCGATTCGGTGTTGACCGTCGCCGAACTGTTGCAGCAAGCGGGCTACGTGACCGGGGCTTTTGGAAAATGGGGCTTAGGACCGGTGTTGTCTGCAGGAGATCCCAATAAGCAAGGCTTTGATCAGTTTTTTGGTTATAATTGCCAATCGCAGGCCCATCGCTATTATCCCACACATCTATGGAACAATACGCAAAAGATTATGTTAGAGAAAAATGGCGATCTCGAATATAGGGAACAGTATGCGCCAGATATTATTCAAAAGGAGGCGCTGCGCTTTATTGATGCCAATAAAGATCGTCCTTTCTTTTTGTTTTTACCCCAAATCTTGCCGCATGCCGAATTGATCGTGCCAGACGATAGTCTCTTTCGATCTTACGTAGGGAAGTTTCCGGAAACGCCTTATGCGGGTGATGATTATGGATTGGGGGCAAAGTCGGCAGGCTATGCTTCGCAACGCTATCCGCATGCTGCCTTCGCCACTATGGTAGCCCGCTTGGATCGGTATGTAGGCGAAGTTGTAGACCGCTTGAAGGCATTGGGGATAGATAAAAATACATTGATTGTGTTTAGCAGCGATAATGGCCCTCATCAGGAGGGCGGTGCCGATCCGGCTTTCTTCAACAGCGCTGGGGGCTTGCGTGGTGTCAAACGCGATCTTTATGAAGGCGGTATTCGCGTGCCACTTATCGTGCGCTGGCCGCAGGTGGTCAAGCCGGGAAAAACAACGCAGCATGTGGCCGCGTTTTGGGATCTCTTTCCCACCTTTGCCGAGGTAGCCAGCGCATCGCCAAGCCTGCCTACGGATGGTCTTTCTTTTCTCCCTACATTAGCCGATTCCCCACAGCAACAGAAACATCCATACCTATATTGGGAATTTCATGAACAAGGTGGAAAGCAAGCGTTGCGCTATGGCAAATGGAAGGGCATTCGCCTACAGGCTGCCACAAAACAGCCCAAAGCGCTGGAGTTGTACGATCTCGATACCGATCCGCAGGAGCAAAACAATCTAGCAGCGGACAACGCGATCGTGGTTGCGCAGATTGAAAAATGGATGACAGAAGCACATGTGGAAAGTCGTATTTTTCCCTTTGCTGCAACCGCAAAACAAGAGCAAAATAGTGAAAACTAGAACAATGTGTAAAGACAAAAACATCGTATTTCCCACCGTGCCGCGCGTAGTCGTCACGGGCAACAAGGGGAATCGCTCTTTTATCGCTAACGATAGTTTGGCGCAAGATGTAAAGGAGCATTTTAAAGATTTGGTTATTTCGGATATATGGGCAACGGATAGCATGCCTGTGGCTATAGGCCAACGTGCAGAAACGCTAAATACCGGCTTTCCTCAGGTACCAAAAAATGGTAGTTATGTGCGTTATGTGACTATTCCGCCAGATAGGGATTTAGGCCTCGAAGTGCCAGCAGGACAGAAGCATCCCCTTATGCACCAAACGGATACCTTGGACTATATCATCATACTATCGGGCGAACTCTATCTTATTCTTGATGAGGAAGAGACGCTCTTAAAACCGGGAGATATCGTCGTGCAGACGGGGACCAACCACGCTTGGAGTAATCGCAGCGACCATCCTTGCGTGCAATTAGCCATTTTGCTCGATGCAAGTGTATAAAGAGGAATAAAAAACAGTCGTTTGTTCCTGTTTTTTATTCCTTTTTAGTTGTCTCCACTCTTCTTTTTTTCTAGTTGATCCATGCGTGTCGATAGCTCCTTCAATAGTTTTACTTGCGCTACCTGTGCTTCCAATAGCTCTTTGATCTGCTCTTCCAATAAGATATCAAGCTTTTCATGTAAGCTACGGATTTCAAGTTCGGCTTTGAGGTTGACGAGGTAGTCGTTCTCACCGCGCTGGCGATCCTTTTCTTCTTGTCTGTTTTGGCTCATCATAATGACGGGCGCCTGAAGTGCCGCCACACAGGACAACAGTAGGTTCATTAAAATAAATGGATAGGGATCAAATTGGTCCTTCTTATCGGTTAAGGTATTGATCAAGATCCAAACAGCCAATATGATGGTAAACATAATAATGAACTTCCAGCTTCCTCCGAAGCGGGCAACCTTGTCCGAAATTTGCTGACCACGTGAAAGGACTTCCTTCGGCGGGTGTGCGAGGTTATCTACAATGAGCTGCTCTTCGTCCATGGTCTTCTTGACGATCTCTTGCAGCTTTCGGCTGTGCGCATCGCTTTGTTCGATCATTTTCAATATCTCTGCATTCTTTACCTTGTTATGTGCCATAGGATGGGTGTTTATATTGACGAGTTATGCGTCGCTGGTTTTTCCGGCGCCTGTTAAAGATATCAACTTTACGGGAACTTGCGCATATCTCTATGAGCAATTAACATAATGTAATACGTTTTTATTTATAACAAGTCTAAATAAAACGCTATATTCGCGGCAGTTTAACACGCAACTAAACCGTTTACATGCGACACTACCTCACCATTATGCTTTGCTGTGCGATGTTTTTCAACCTTTCCGCACAAAGCAATCGGGCAAAAGTTATTTCCGGAACCGTCCATTCCGCTGACGGAAAGCCTTTGCCGGGCGTCACTATCCGCCTTAAACAATTAAAAATTTCAACATTGACAGATGCATTCGGGCAATATAGCATCGCGGTCCCATCAGACAGCCTGCAGCTCGAATTTCGATTGATAGGCTATGAACCTTTGAACGAACAGGTTTATCTAAAAGGGGAGTCGGAACACAAGCTGTCGGTTAGCCTCACACTTTCGGCAGATGAGATTCAGTCGGTGGAAGTGATTGGCCGAAAGGAAAGCGGCTATAAAAATAGTATTTCCTTTAGCGGCACCAAGACGGCAACGGCCATCAAGCTTACCCCACAAACCATCAGCTATGTCACCAAAGAGACGCTGGAAGATCAGCAGGCATTTAAGACCAGCGATGCCATTAAAAATGTCAGCGGTGTAAACCAGTTTTCGTACAATAACAACGATTTTGTACTTCGCGGCTTCCGAGCCAGCAACACGCTGATCAACGGTCTGCGTATATCTACTCGGGGCTGGTCGCAAAACTTGCTGCCTTATGTAGAGCGTATCGAGGTGATCAAAGGGCCTGCTTCGGCTTTGTTTGCCAATACCGATCCCGGCGGAACGATTAACACCGTGACCAAGAAACCGTTGGACGAGCCGCGACGCGCGATCAATTTCACGACGGGAAGCTTCAACACCTATCGCAGCACGCTAGATTTTACAGGGCCAATGAATGATAACAAGACCTTGCTTTACCGCGTCAATCTGGCCTACCAAAATGCCGAGTCCTTCCGCATGTTGCAGGATGGTTCTGCTATGGTGCTTGCACCCTCGTTTTCTTTCGTACCGAACGACCGAACGCGGGTGAATTTTGATTTGGTATACCAATCCAACAAAGGACGCTTGGACCGCGGGCAACCGATATTTAATGCCACCGATGCTGCGGATATCTATTCGACACCGATATCCTTCGCCTTGGGGCGAAAAAACGATTACCAGAACGAGATGAATCTCTTCTCCACCATTTCGTTACAGCACAAGCTCACGGACAATATCAGCTTCAACGCATCCTACCTAAAATCGCTGTACGACGAGGACCTGTTGGAGCACCGCACCAACAATCGCTATGCAAAGGACTCCTTGGGCAACGCTATTCCTACACTTATGGAAATGTCTACGATACGTCGCCTGCGGAAGAACTACGTGGACAATCTAAGCACCTATTTCAATATGCAGCTAACAACAGGTGCGGTGTCCCATAAGCTGCTTGTCGGCTACGATCATATCAACGAACGTTTCCCTCGTGGTAACTCCACGTATAATGCTTCCGGATTCTTGGGTCGTGATGGAAAGAGTGTGTACCCTACCTACGACAAGTCTAAGCCAGAGCTGTACCAGTTTGAAGGCGGATTGCCGGTGCCAAATGTGCCTTACTTTGACCTAGCCAACCCTGATTACTCCATTTCTGAAATATCCCGTTATATCAATGTTTCCGACGAAGAGACACCTTCGCGCTACTATGTGCATGGTGTGTATCTGCAAGAGCAGTTGGCGTGGAAAACCCTGCAGGTGCTTTTGGGTTTCCGTCAGGAGTTTTATACCGATCTGTTGAACTACGAAAAAGATGATGAACGCAAGGTTCGTCAGCGTGCCTTTATCCCACGCATTGGGTTGGTCTATACACCTATCGAGGCAGTAAGTTTCTACGCAACCTATGTCGAGGGCTACCAGCCGCAGTCGGCCGGAACCATCGGTGCGCCGGAGACTTATGGCGGTCCTTTTGATCCGTTGATCAGCAACATGTGGGAAGCGGGTGCGAAAATGGAGTTCCTCGCCAAACGGCTCTTTGTAACCACGTCGGTGTACCGGATCGAGCAGAACAATATTTTGGTGAATGCCGGCGCTGCGGGCAACGCTGATTTGCTGCGTCAAATTGGTCAACAACAGGCAAAAGGTGTCGAGCTGGAGGCCTATGGACAGATTCGCTCCAACTTTAGCATCACCGGAAACTTTTCCTATAACATCGCCAAGATTACCGCTAGTGATGATCCCGAAGAGGTGGGCAACATTATGCCCAATGCGCCGAAATCCCAAGGAAACGTATGGATGCGCTACAATTTTGTCGATCCCCTTTTGGAAGGCTTTGGCGTTGCGTTGGGAGCAAACTATGCCTCCAAGCGAAATACCAATAGGGATATCCTGCAACTCCCTAGCTACTGGGTAGCGAATGCGGGTCTCTATTATACCGTAGATAAGTTTAAGATTCAGGCGAATGTCAATAACCTGTTGAATGAGACCTACTGGGTGGGCGGTTTTGATTTCAATAGGTTGTTCCCCGGAGCACCGCGCAACTTTTTGGTCTCGGTGGGTTACACTTTTTAAACAAATTCATGAAGGTATTTAAAAAAATATACACTTGGCTGCACTTATGGTTAGGGATCGTGGTGGGCTTGGTGTTTGCGATAGCCTCCATAACAGGGGCTACTTTGATCTTCGAAGATGAGCTCTATCCGCTGGTCTATCCGGAGATCTACGCTGGGAAGGTTGATCCTAGGCCGGCAAAGCGTCTGCCCTTAGATAGTCTCTATCAACGAGCCTCCACCTATCATGCTGGGCAGCCGCTGTATGGGCTAAGCATCAAGCAGTCGGTGGACGGATCTGCCTATATTTTCAGAACTGAGGGAGAGCGTTTGGAACGATCGCTTTTGCGGTTGGATCCGGAAACGGGCGCATTGCTCGGTAGGCTCGACGGAAGCAGGAATTTCTTCTACCTTATGGAGGAGCTTCATCGCAAGCTTTTTGCAGGCAATGTGGGGAAAGCCATAACGGGGGCAGCCTGTTTGGCATACCTCCTTATCCTGATCAGCGGATTGCTCTTGTGGTGGCCGAAAAACAAAAAGATGCTGCGCACAAGGCTGAAGATTAAATGGGATGCCAAGGCGAAGCGCTTGAACTGGGATGCGCATGCCGTGGGTGGCTTTTATACGCTGCCTATTTTGTTGCTGATCTGTTTGACCGGACTGGTGTGGAGTTACAAGTGGTACAACCAAGGTTTGTTTTACCTGTTTGATGGCGCTCCGCAGCAGAAGGTGTTGGCCAAGTTTGAGCTTCCCGAGCTGACAACGGATGGTTTGACCTGGCCTATTCAGCATGCTTTCGAGCAGGCGCAGCATCGCCTACCTTATCCGGGCGACATCGAGATATCGCTGCCGGATGGAAAGGACGAGAATGCCATAGAAATCAGTCGTGAGAATGAGCTTGCAGCTATCCCCAATGTGGTGGATCGCTTGTTTTTTGATAGCCGAAGCGGCGATTTTCTGAAAGCCGAACCCTATGAGGAGCAAACGCGGGGCATGAAGGTTCGTCGCTTTATCCTGCCACTGCATACAGGCAGCTTTGCCGGACTAACAACGAAGATTATCTATTTCATCGCGATGTTGGTGGCAGCAAGTTTGCCTTTTACGGGATTGTTTATCTACTTGGGTAGGAAGAAAAAGAAAACGAAGAAAACCGCTGGATCCACAGATGGTGCAAGTGTGGTGGGAAACTATAGACCAAAGGGGAGATTGCGCTCTGTTTGATCCCATCTTTATGGGAATAGCATCGGCCGATCATCGACTTGCTGGTCATAGAAGTGTGTAAAGTTTAGGCTGTGGATTTTTTATCTTTCACGGCACCAATAAAAGTGGTAAATTTCGACGCTGAAAAAAAGTGCATTTAATTATTATTGAAGATACAATGAATAACTACAATTTTGGAATCGTTGGACTAGGCGTAATGGGACGTAATTTGTTGCTGAACATGGCCGACAACGGTTTCGCCGTAGCAGGACTGGACCTTGATCTAGAGAAGGCAAAGTCTTTGGAAGCTGAAGCAAGCGAAGGACATCGAATAAAAGTAACGACCCAAGCGGAGGAGTTTATAGGATCGTTGCAGCAACCAAGAGCAATTATGTTGTTGGTACCTGCGGGAAAGCCCGTTGATGCGGCTATTGCGAGCCTTGTTCCTTTTTTAGATAAGGGCGATATCATCATCGATGGTGGCAATACCTATTTCCTGGATACGGACAGACGATTTAATGAGCTGTCTGCGCGGGGCATACATTTCTTCGGGATGGGCATCTCTGGTGGAGAAAGTGGCGCTCGTCGTGGACCAAGCTTGATGCCGGGCGGCGATAGGCAGGCTTACGAAAGGCTAAGACCGATATTTGAAGCTGTGGCGGCCAAGGTAAATGGCGAGCCTTGTGTGGAATTTTTGGGAAATGGATCGGCTGGAAATTATGTGAAAATGGTGCATAATGGTATCGAATATGGTATTATGCAGCTTATCGCCGAGACCTACGACCTGATGAAGCGGCTGTATGGTTTTGATAACCAAACGATACAACAGACTTTTGAGCAGTGGAACAAGGAAGAATTAAACTCTTTCCTGCTTGAGATAACGGCGCAGATTCTAAAGAAAAAAGAAGGCGACCAGTACTTGGTCGATCTGATATCCGATTGGGCGAAATCGAAGGGAACAGGTAAATGGACCTCGCAAAATGCGATGGATCTGCAGGTGCCGGTGCCGGTGATCGATGCGGCAGTTAATATGCGGGATATGTCCAAATATAAGCCCGAGCGGTTAGAAGCAGCCAAATTACTTCCTTGGGAAGGTCAAGCTGTTGACAAACCCGCGGCGGAGATCATCGCTCGTCTGAAAGATGCGCTGTATTTTGTGGTCATCACCACGTATGCGCAAGGTTTGGCGCAGCTTACCGTGGCGTCGGAAACGTATGGCTACGAGCTGGATCTACAGGTGGTTACCAAAGTTTGGCGAGGTGGCTGTATCATTCGTGCGGTCTTGTTAGAGGACTTTAGAAAGGCTTATGCGGCCAATCCTGCCTTGCGCAATATCCTGCTAGATAGTGCTATTGCGCAGAAGTTGATCGATACACAGGCTAGTCTTCGCGAGGTATTGAAAGATGCCATTGCCCATGGTATACCGGTTTCTGGTTATGTCAATGCGCTTTCTTATTTCGATGCCTACCGCACGGAAAGATTACCTACTAATATTATCCAGGCGCAGCGTGATTACTTCGGCGCTCATACCTACGAACGTATCGATCAAGAAGGAATTTTTCATACCCTTTGGGATTAATAGACAAGGACATGACGCACGATACACATATTAGGCCCACATCCATTGTTGTTTTCGGGGGTACCGGCGATTTGGCAAAACGCAAGCTGTTTCCGGCCTTCTTTAACCTTTATATCGATGGGCGTATGCCTGAACAATTCCAGATTATTGCTTTGGGGCGCCAGGTATTTGATCAGGAAGCTTTCCGGGATTATGTTCACGAAAATATGCTTGCCTTTTCCCGTAATCCTAACTTTTTGAAGGAGCAGTGGGATGAGTTTAGGAAACATATTACCTTCTTCAACGCGCACATCGACGATGATCAATCTTATCAGGATCTGCATCAGCTGATCAGTCAGAATGACGACCGTTGGGGCGAGCGCGGAAACCGCCTGTTTTACTTGTCTATAGCGCCAAGTTTTATTGAGCAGGTTTCCAATGGGTTGAAGACTTTTGCGCTTGCAGATAACGTAGCCGGCGACCGCATTATCTTTGAAAAACCTTTTGGCTATGATAAGTCCTCTGCCATCAGGCTAAACGAAATGTTAGCTAAAACTTTCCATGAGGAACAGATCTACCGTATAGACCATTACCTAGGGAAAGAAACGGTGCAGAATATTTTGGCTTTCCGTTTTGGCAACTCTATTTTCGAACCGTTGTGGAACAATAGGCATATCGATTCGGTACAGATCACGGTGGCCGAGCAGGTTGGCGTTGAAAATAGGGGCGGCTATTATGATCATTCTGGTGCGCTGCGCGACATGATCCAAAACCATTTGTTGCAGATTCTTTGCATGGTGGGCATGGAGGCTCCAAACGAGTTTGAGTCGGAACAGATCCGTGACAAGAAAGCTGATCTGTTGAAATCTGTGCGACGGATTAAGCGCGAAGATATCAATCACTACACGGTTCGGGCACAGTATGCTGCCGGCGAAATCAATGGGCAGCCCAAAAAGGCTTATCGTGACGAACCGGGGGTAGATCCGCAATCGAGAACGGAGACCTTTGTGGCCATGAAATTTTACATCGATAATGAGCGTTGGCTGGGTGTGCCCTTCTACATGCGTACGGGCAAAAGCCTGCAGCAGAAGCATTCGGCGGTGGTGATCAATTTCAAGGACAGCACAAAGACGAAGTTTCCCGCCAATAGGAGTAGTATCGAAAACAACCAGTTGACGATCAACATACAGCCTGAAATGGATATTCGCTTGTCGTTCATGAGTAAACAGCCCGGGCTGGATATGGAAATGACGCCGGCGGAGATGGTGTTCGATTATTTCCAATGTGCTTCCAATGGCCCTGAAGCTTATGAAACGCTATTGTTGGATGCGCTTGATGGCGATTCGACTTTATTTATGCGCTCGGATCAGGTGGAAGAGGCTTGGGATATCATCGAGAGTATACAGGAAGAATGGGAGCATGGCGACTTGTCGCCGATCTATACCTATCCGGCTGGGAGCTGGGGGCCTGAGGAGGCTGAAGAGCTGCTGAAAAGACAGGGGCACCGTTGGCTATCTAGCTTTCCTCCATTTACCAAATCAGAAACGCAAAAACATGGTACAACAGTTTAAGAATACAAACGACTTATTTAAAGCCGCGGCCGATCTGTTTGTGCAGTCTGCCAAGGAGGCTATCGCAACAAAGGGACAGTTTGCTGTCGCGCTTACGGGTGGATCGTCGCCTATTGGCCTATATGAGCTATTGGCGTCCGATGCGTATATAACGCTTGTCGACTGGAGCAAGGTGCTTATCTTTTGGGGTGATGAACGTTGGGTTCCGCTGGCGGATAAGCTGAGCAATGCGAAGATGACTTTTGAGACGCTACTGGATAAAGTTCCGGTGCTCGAATCCAATATTTTCCCGATGTATGCGGATGGTATAGAACCGCAAGATTATGCCGTTCGTTATGAACAGTTCCTGAAAGAAGCGCTCGGAAGCGATGCCGTACTGGATTTGATCTTGTTGGGCATGGGCGATGATGCGCATACGGCATCCCTTTTTCCGGGAACGGCCGTGCTACAGGAAACGGAAAAATGGGTGGACGCTTATTATTTAGCGCCACAAGAGATGTTTCGTATCACCTTAACGGCACCCTTTATTAATAAAGCCAAGAGAATTGTGGTCATCAGCTTCGGCGATAAAAAAGCAAGCGCGCTTCAGCATGTGCTGCAGGGCGACTATAACCCTAGCTTGTACCCCAGTCAGCTGCTGAAGCCTGCTGCTGGCGATCTAATTTTTATGGTCGATGATAAAGCTGCGGCTTATTTAAAATAAGTGTTAAACGGCGTCATTGCGAGAACCTATAAAGAAGCAATGACGCCGTTTTTTACAGCACGAGGGCTACACCTGCTCCCGGCAGAGATGTGTTACCTTCAAAAAGGCCCTTTTAACCTCGTCTATATTGCTCCGCAAAAGCCAAAAATGGCTTAGCAAATAGGTAGTTCACTTCTGCTATATTTTCAAAGCTCTCGTCCTTTGCCGATGGATGGGCATACAGTTTGTCGTAGAAGAAAAACTTGTATTGCGTGTCTTCGGATATAAAGCTCAGCCGCTCCGTTTGCCCAGCAAAAGCGCTGTTTTTTAGCATGTCGGCGGAGGTTATTTTTCCAACTTCCATATCGGTCATTTTTGTCCTATCGAAAGCAATATGCTCTTTGCACTGCCCTTGTTCGGAGTAATGCAGGTAATGTAGATTGCTGGGCGTTAAAACCAAGAAATAGTGTTCTGTATTGTCCAGCTCGCGTACGCCTACAGCCGTCAGCTTGCCAAGCGCCCTCCCAGCCATATTGATGGCTTGCTGCCGTAGAAAATCCTTGGTTTCGCGCTTTTCCTGGCAGGAAATAATGCCGATTATGTCTTGCTCGTCCGTTTGGAAAACAAGGGGCAGCAGGTGTTCATTATCCTGAATGAATTGTTGCTTAACCGCCTCCTCTCGCCCGGCAATACGCGACGCAAACTCTTGTCTGTTCGCTTCTAGTTTTCTTTCTTGGCCTGCGTTCATCTTGGGCAGCAATACAAATTGATAAACGAGGTAAAGCCCAATAAAGACTATGGGTATGGCTATTATCCACATAAGCTAATGTTTTATAATTTTTTGGTTATTGTTCGGCCATCTTGATCTTGACGAACCTTGGGCTTCATGACTTTTGATAGGAATAATAGAAACATGGCGATCGCAAAAAAGAATAACTCATATTTAATTTGCGGAAATACATCGGCTCTAAATTCCCAGAACTTTATTACGGCAAAGATCACAGCATAAGCTCCCAATAAGAAACTCAAGTAGTACAAGGTAAAAGATAGTAAACGCATTTTTTTCCTATTTAGTTGGCGCGTTCGATCTTGATATCGACCGGCCCGTCACCATAATACTGCGGCGCTCTTTCCACAGATTTCATCATCCCGTTTTCATCTTTAACAACCTTCGTTTGTCCAGTAATGGGGGCTCTCTTTACGTCGAGTTTCATGGTGAAGGAAATCGTGATTTTGTCGTTTATGCCTGACGACTTGCCTTCGTTGTCGAAAATCTGTAGATCTTCGGCGGTAAACTCGTCGGGCACATACATGCCATTTTTCCGGTCTTTGTATCCCAATTTAAAGCTGCCAAGCAGTTCCCCTTCGCCTTTTGGTTCTGTATAAAGCTCCACAGAGATATTCATGTTATTGCCTACGGTGACATCACCGCTAAGGTAGGGGTAACCGGTAACACTGAAGCGCTTGCCGGCATTCTCTTTGTTTTCGCGTAATTGATCAAATTGCTCGGCATTGATGGCTGTTGCAGGTTCGTTGCTTCCACCGCAAGACGTTAGTGCTATCGCTGCTAGGCAACCTACACTAAAAAGTAGCTTCATTTTTCTCATTTTATGGATGTTTGGTTATATCTATTTTAGCGTGCTAAAAGAAACAACGTTTCTCTGTTGTGTAATATGTTTATAAAGGTTTCGAAAAATAAACAAGTTGTCGCTGTAGTATTGCTTTACCAACTATGTTTCCTTCTTGTAACAAATATATTAAAAATGATATATCTTGTATGTTAATTTTTGAAATTAATCTATCCAATTTGATCTTTTGTTTTTTCTGTATGTTTTCTTGTGTTTCTTTTTGGTTGTAATTATTTGTTTAAAATTTCTTTTGTTAATGCGTATGAAATCGATTTGAAATTGGTCGAGTGTTTTAATGTTAACTCGCATAAAACCGTATTCCTTCTGTAGCGAATCTAGCGCTTGCTGTACTCCGTAGACGAAACACTGTAATTTCGAGATGCTTCGCTGAGCATCAGGGCCTGCTTTGCATCATTTGGCAAATGCGCGCATTAGTGTAAGGCCAACCTGCCTTCATGGGCTTTTGTGTGGACATCACGCAATATCCGCTGTAAGATGTTTAGCGATAGGGTGTTTAGCGGCTGCGTAGAGGATAGGTAAGACGCTGCCTAAAAGTGATTCATACTGGTCATCGCGAGGAGGTATAACGAGTTTTAATCACTTTTAGACAGCCTTGTTTTCTGTTTAGCTTGAATGAGCGCTATGTTGTTTGGAGCAGTGCTAATAAGGCCTTGGCGGTCTCTTCAGACGAAGCGGGGTTTTGTCCGGTAATAAGTTTGCCATCCTGTAGCACGTAGCTGCTCCAGTCTGCTCCTTTGCTATAGTCGGCGCCGAGATTTTTCAGTTCGTCTTCCACCAAAAAAGGGACAACATCGGTGAGTTCAACGGCAGCCTCTTCGGTATTGGAAAAACCGGTTACCTTTTTACCTTGCACCAGTGGCTTGCCGTCGCTGTCTTTAACAAAGCGGAGCGCTCCCGGCGCGTGACATACGGCTGCAACGGGCTTTCCGCTATTCCAGAAATCCTCGATAAGGCTTATCGATGCTTGGTCGTTGGTCAAATCCCATAATGGTCCGTGCCCACCGGGGTAGAATATCGCGTCGTAGTCCTGCTGTTTCAGCGTATGCAGCGGTAGGCTGTGCGCCAGCTTCTCCTGCAAGGCTTGGTCTGCATCAAATCGTTTGGTGGCCTCGGTTTGAAAGTCGGGCAGTGCGCTTTTGGGGTCTATGGGTGGCTGTCCTCCTTTTGGCGAGGCTATGCTGATCTGCACGCCCGCATCGGCTAGCGCATAGTAGGGCGCAGCAAACTCTTCCACCCAAAAACCTGTTTTCAATCCGGTGTTGCCTAGCTCGTCGTGCGAGGTTAGGACAAATAGTACGTTTAAATCTTGATTTTCCATGTTACTGTCTTTCTTTATTATACTTATACAAAGTTGCGCATAAGCTTAAAGAATTATAGGTGATGTAGATCACAATCGTTGTGCTGGATAATTTTGTGATCTACATCACCGCATTTAGTGGGGCTGAAAGCGGCTCAAGGTTTCGCGCGAAACGCCTAGGTAGGCGGCTATCAAATGCTTGGGCACCAGGTTGTACAATTCAGGATATTGTTGCATGAGCTCTTCGTAGCGGCTTTGTGCGTCATCGTTTAATAGCGATAGTATCCGCTTCTGCAGACTAACATAACCGCCATTGGAGCGCCAGCGGAAGAAGCTTTCCATATTGTGCAGCTCGCGACACATCTTTTCGCGGTCTTCATTCAACAGGCATAGCACCTCGGCATCGCTCACGCAGTCAACATGTACAGATGCCTTGTCGTTATTGTATAGCGCATTGTAGTCAGACGCCCACCAGGTGTGCAAGGCAAACTGTAAGATGTGCATCTTTTGTTCGTCGTTAACCACATAGGTAGAAAGGCAACCGCTTAACACAAAGTATTCGGCTTGCACGGTTTCTCCTGCTGTGATAAGCTTGTCTTTCTTTTTGAACGACATCGGCCTAAAAAAGGATACGATATAGTCAAACTGATCGTCGCTGATGCTGACCTTGCGCTCGATATGTTCACGTAATATGTTTTTCCAGTTCATTGACTGTCTTGAATTTACTGCTGTGTGTTTCGAATTTACGAAATAAAGGGTATAGGCTTTATGGATTGGATAAAAAAATGGCTTGTGTTTTGTGCTGATGCTGTTTTTAACAAACAAAACATCATGAAAAAAATCAGCACATTAATTTTTCTTTATCTATCAACGTTTGTATTTTTAATATCTTGTAATCGCCCGAGTCCTGATCAATTTTTTCAGACCACTGTCTTGAATACCAATGTGCTAGTGGGCTTCGCTACCGAACGATTTACCAAAGAGCTGGTTGATAATACCATAGAGTTTCCTGATGTGCCTGCAAGTAAAAAAAATGGCGACGAAGCGCAACAGATTATCCAATCAAAAATTGGCTACATCGAGCAAACCATCCAACGCATCGAAGACGCAACGCCTCCAGACGAAGATGGCGAAACGATCAAGGTAAAATCGCTGGAGCTTTACAATTTTGTACTGCCTGTTTACAAAAAGGAATATCTAGATCTAGCGAAATTATGTGATACCAGACAGCCCGAAGCGGATATTGCCGCGGCCTCAACCAGGTTAATAGAAACCTTTGGTCCTACTTTCGAGGAGCGGTACATGGCGCTGTTGGAATTGGGAAAAGCCTACGCGGAAAAGCACAGTCTGAATGTGTCGTTTGGTAATTAGTTTATTTTAAGAAATATTTGCAATCGAAAGAACAAATGGTATCTATTACCTAATATTGCGAGACAATGAGATTAAAGATTAGTTTGTTTTTTTTGATTCCTTTTCTTGCTTTATCGGGATGTGCACATGTGGAGAAATCACCCACCGACCAAATAACCATTTATTATGAAAATGGTAACGTGGATGATAGTGGTGTAGATTATCCCCATTTTGTAAAGTTACAAGCACTAAATCCGAGCTTGTTTAGAGATAGGGGTACGAAGATGATTAACAGCAGCCTTTTTTACTCATTTTGTCGAGAGTTGGCATCAGCTAATTATACCTTGAGTAAAGACGAAAGTATTCGCTGGTCTGGCGATTATAAGATGTTTTTTACTATTAAGGGTGAATTTTCCGACAGCTTGATGCTTAATAAAGATAATGTATATTATTCTATTTCTAAACAAAAGGGAGTACAACTAGATAGCCTGTCTTATGTTATTCGAAATGCTATTGAGTACTTCAATATGCTTACTCCTGAAGAGCTTTCGGATTTTAGAGCTCATGATCGATATGGGGTGATCAACTACAGCTATGAGTTCGTCGACTATGACTCGCTGCCTCCATCACTTTACACCAAGATTGTACTCGTCCCTTGTCGGTAATAGACATTTTGTTGAAGCTCGTGCAAAGCACAGTGATTTTCGATAATCCCATATTAACAGCGAGAAAATTGCTATATTGGGAGTTTAGAGGAGAGGCTGTCTAAAAAATAACTACCTTTCGTCATTGCGAGAAGGAGGAACGACGACGAAGCAATCTTAGAAAATAAAAATGCAGATTGCTGCGTCATACTTCCTCGCAATGACGCATTTTGAAGTTAATCGATTAGCTTTTTGGACAGCCCCATCTTAGCGCTACACATTATAAATATGATTATTGGATTAGACATTGGCACATCATCTACCAAGGCCGTTGCATTTGACCTATCGGGAAATGTTTTGGCTCAACATAATATAACCTATCCTACACTAAATCCTTCGGAAGGATACTACGAACAAGACCCCGAGATTATTTTTCAGGCATGTGTTGCCTCCATTGCGCGAGTAATGGCGGAACTGGCGGACTTAGGTAATACACTCAAACCGCTTTGTATTGCCGTCAGCAGTGCCATGCATGCACTCATTGCCGTTGATAGGCTGGGCCAGCCGCTTACGAATTGCATCATTTGGACCGATCGACGAAGTGAGGAAATTGCGGCAGACTTGCAGGCGACAGAGATGGGCATGCTGCTGTATCAACAAACAGGTACGCCCATTCATCCCATGTCTTTGCTTTGCAAAATCATGTGGATAAAATCCCATGACCAACAATTATTTGCGCAGTCGTATAAGTTTATTGGTATTAAAGAATTTCTTTTCTATAGACTGTTTGGCGTTTATCTGGTCGATCATTCCATTGCATCGGCCACCGGACTATTTGATATACGGCAGCTGGGATGGTCGGAAGTTGCCTTGCGCCTGTCGGGTATTTCGGCTGAACAGCTGTCGAAGCCGGTTCCGGTAACGGATATTTGCACATCGCTCAACCCAGATATGGCACGTGCCATGCGTATTTCAGAGGATACTCCTTTTGTTATTGGGGGGAGCGACGGCTGTTTGGCCAATCTGGGCGTGGGCGCCGTGAAACCCGGTGTTGCTTCGGTCACGGTGGGCACAAGTGGCGCCATCCGCGTGGTTAGTTCGTTGCCAAATAGGGAGGAAAAGCAAAGGCTATTCAGCTATCTGCTTAGGCCAAATGAATATGTCATCGGGGGAGCGGTGAATAATGGAGGTCTTTTACGCAACTGGTTTCGCGATACTTTCTTGGATGAAAACTCGTCCGATGAAGAGCATAAAGACCTCACCACCGTATTGAATGAACTGGTGGATTCGGTTGCTCCCGGATCGGAGGGATTGGTTTTTCTGCCCTATATTACTGGTGAACGAGCGCCGCATTGGAATGCGCATGCAAAAGGCGTTTATTTTGGCATTCAGTTGCAACATACGCGGGCACATTTCGCCCGCGCCATGATGGAGGGCATGCTGTTTGCGATTTACAGTGTGGGGATGGCTTTGGAGGAAAATACCGGACCCATTCATACGATCTATGCGAGTGGCGGCCTTGCGCGTTCGCCCTCTTGGGTGCAGATGCTGGCCGATATTTTCAACAAACCGGTGTTCGTTAAAAATACGGTGGAAAGCTCGGCATGGGGAGCGGCCTTGATCGGCATGGAAGCCTTGGGCGAGAAGGCAGCACCTTCTGCAGAGGAGGAGCTGACAGTCGATGTGGAACAGTATTATAAGCCTCGTGAAGAAAACCATCTGGTATACAGCAAAAATTTTCAACAATTTGAACGTCTATACCATAAGTTGGAAGGCGAGTTTTAACTAAATATAAATCGTTATGCCTTTAATCATTGTTGTGCTTGGAGTAGCGCTATTGCTTGCGTTGGTCACCGTCGTTCGTCTAAATACGGTATTCTCCTTGCTTATTACGTCTATTGCGGTGGGCTTTGCCATGGGGATGAGTCCGGTGGATATTCTTAAATCCGTCGAGACGGGAGCGAGTACCACGATGGGGCAGCTGGCGCTTTTGCTGGCTTTCGGTGCTGTTTTAGGAAAGTTGATGGCCGATGGGGGAGCGGCAGAGCAGATCACAACGGTATTAACGGCGGTGTTTGGCAAAAAGAATTTGCCTTGGGCAATGGTGCTCACTGGCTTTTTAGTAGGCATACCGTTATTTTACAATGTTGGATTTATTGTATTGGTGCCTTTTGTTTTTATGGTTTGTGCATCCAACAAATTGCCTATGCTGTATGTGGCTATTCCGCTGTTGGCGGCGCTGTCTGTAACGCATGGTTATTTGCCTCCCCATCCGGGAGCTACGGCCATCGCGCTTACCTATAAAGCGGATATAGGTTTAACCATGGCCTATGGGATTGTTGTGGCGATCCCAGCGATCATTATCAGTGGTCCATTCTTTGGCAGGACACTTAAAGGCATCGCTACCAATCCGCCTCCCGAACTTTTTCCGCAACAACAGCAGGGCGATAAAAGAAAGCTGCCCGGCTTTGGAATAAGTCTGTTTACGGGGTTGTTTCCAATCTTGTTGATTGCTTTGGGTTCATTTTCTTATTTACTGCTGCCGGAAGGGTCTTTTTGGCTGACAGCCTTACGCTTTTTGGGTGATCCCGTTGTGGCATTAATGATTGCTTCGCTGGTAGCCATGTATACCATGGGTATTCGCCAAGGTAAAAGCTTAAAGCAGCAGTCGGAAAGCGTGGAAGATGCCATCCGTGGCATAACGATGATCCTTTTTATTATTGCTGCATCGGGCGTTTTCAAACAGATCTTAGTAGATAGTGGTGTAGCCATCTATATCGCTAACTTAACAACGGATCTCAGCCTGTCTCCGTTGGTACTTGCCTGGTGTATTGCGGGCATCATTCGCTTGGTAATCGGTTCGGCGAGTGTGGCTGGGCTCACGGCGGCGGGTATTATGCTGCCTATTGTGGAGGCTAATCATATTACGCCGGAATTGATGGTGCTCGCCACTGGGGCAGGTAGCCTGATGTTTTCCCATGTCAACGATCCGGGGTTTTGGATGTTCAAAACGTACTTTGGGCTAAGCATGAAGGATACGTTTCGCTCTTGGACGGTCATGGAAACGCTGGTGTCTATCATCGGCCTTTTCGGCGTGCTGGCCTTACATGGGCTGGGGCTTTAAGCTCTCGTTCTAGGGAAAGTGTACGACAAACTATACCAAGTGTCGCTCATCGTAGCGAAGAAGGTATCGTATCTTACTAAACAGCCACATGATACATGTGCTTTTATTTTTTTGATTGGATAACCAGGAAAGCTAATTGGGTTTTCTGCTCATTGAAAGCTTAATATAGCGGAAATACACTTTCGATCAGCCCAGGCGATACCTTGAGAGCTGGCAACTGATTGCTATGGCTGGATTTTGGGCTGTGCAAAAGTCCAAAGAAATAATCCCCCTGCATGTCGGTACAGGAGGATAAAATTGAAAACCTAAGCAAATGTTATTCCTTTCCTGTTGAACGGGCTTGCGGCTTAATGGTTATGGCTAATGCAAAAAAAATCCCTCGGAAAATGCGACCGAGGGATAGAGAGAAATTGAAGTTTTTGTTATTTGCTATTAGTATAACCTGCTGTGCCGTGAAAAGTTCTCTGCTAAAAAAATAATGTCGTGCATCCCTGCTCGACGTATAATTTCACAGGTGATTAGATAAGTTTACTGTTTTTCAAACAATTTGTTGTTATACAGACATTACGGTAAATTCAGCGCGCAGGCACAGTAAAGCATCGGAAAGTTAATCTGGGCGGATAAACGACTAGTGCAATCCTTTTGTGGTAGCATTCAATCTTTCTTACTTGTGCGGAGATTTCTATTGCAAGTAATTTGGTTTGCTACGACTATAGTATACGTCATCGTAAGTAACGACGAGCTGTCGTTATCTTTCGGTGCTTTGCAAATAAAAAACGGCGGATTGTGGGAGGGAAAGGATGCTCGAATGCTACGTAGCATTCGTTTTTAAAACATGAATATTTTCGTTAAACGAATGCTGGTATATGAATAGAATGATATTCGACGCTTTTAAAATTATTCGTATGCATTTCTGTTTGCCATGGGCAGTTTGTAGCATAAGAAGTTTGATTATCTGCGTACTCACTTTGGCATAAACCAACTAAAGTAAAACAATTACTCTTTGTCAGACAGATCTTCGCACATGTAAGATAGATTTGAGTCACTGTTTGCCGATCTGTCGGGACCCTAGGATGCTTCTCAACACATGTTGGATAAGTGAGTGCTACGTAGTATTCGTTTGAAGAAATAGAATATTTCGTTAAAAGACTCTTAATATATTAGTATGATGATATTTTACACTTTTTAAAACGGATCATCTGCATTCCTGTTCGTTATGGACAGTGTTTAGAATACGACGTTTGACTTTCCGTGTAGGTAGGTTGGCATAAATCACTTGTAGTGCAACAATCAGTCTTCGTCAGACAGATATTCGCATATGTTAGATGGATTTGAGTGACTGTTCGCTAATCCGTCAGCAGCGTGTGATGCTTCATAAAATATGTCGGATAAGCGAATGCTACGTAGCATTTCTAGCGTGATTTGCTGGTAAAACCCAGCTGGGGGTATAAAAAAAGCACAAATGTTAGCGGATATTCGATTTCTGAAATATGTTAAAAACCAGTTTTTTTTCGTTTTTTTTGGATCTATTTAAAGCCCGATGGACTAATGTCCGACCTTAAGTTGATAGTCTTTGATCAAAAACTCGGCAGGAATTTTAAGTTTTTCCGAAAATTCGCGTATCATCTTCAACGATAAGGGCTGCTTATAGTTGAGCAATTTACTGATCGTACTTCTATTACCTAATTCATTTTGATTATAGTCGAACTCTTCCAACCTGATCTTAATCATTTCTATTGGATCAATAGCAGAGATTGGAAAAAGACCAGTAAGATTCCTGTCTTGCTCAAAATATTCCTAATTTCGAAGCATAACATTCATCATATATATAAATAAATGAAACAGCAAGAATCTGCACCTTTTATCGTGGATATCGTGGGAAGTTTTCTGCGTCCCGCGCGTATCAAAGAGGCTCGCAAAGAGCGGGCCGCAGGCCTGCTATCAGCAAGTGCACTACGGGATATAGAAAATGAAGAGATTATACGTTTAGTGGCACAGCAGAAGACCGCTGGTATCAAAGGTATTACCGATGGAGAATTCCGCCGTGCATATTGGCATCTTGACTTTATGGAGGGCATTGAGGGTATTGAAGGTTATGTACCCGAGCAGGGCTATAACCAGACGTTCAAGGGGGCAGCTCTACCGGCCTATGATGTGCGCATTGTAGGGCCTTTGTGGTTTCCTGCGGACCATCCCTTTATTGCGGATTTTACCTTCCTAAAAGATGCGGTAGGTAGCGAAGGTGAGTTTATCGCAAAAGCCACCATCCCCAGCCCAAGCATGGTTATCCGTCAGGAGCTGTTGGCGAAGCTTGGTTCGTCGCGCATCGATCAGATCTATCCAAATAGGGAGGTTTTCTACGATGATCTTGTGCAGACTTATCAAGATGCGATTCAGGCTTTTTATGCTGCCGGATGTCGTTATATACAGTTTGATGATACAAACTGGGCTTTTTTGATCGATGCAGAAAAGCGGAAGAGTTTGGTAGAGAAGGGGATGAATCCGGATGAAATTGCCCAGCTGTGTACGGATATTATCAACCGCGTGCTTGTCGCGAAACCGGCAGACATGGTGATCACGACGCACATCTGCCGTGGAAACCACGCTTCGGCCTGGATTTTCTCCGGTGGCTATGAGCCTATTGCCGAGCAATTGTTTGCGACAAATTACGATGGCTATTTTATGGAATATGATAGCGATCGCTCGGGTGGTTTTGAGCCGCTGGCAAAATGGCGCCCCGGTAGTGGTAAAGTGGTGTTGGGCTTGGTGACGTCTAAATTTCCGGAACTTGAAGATAAGGATGCGATTAAGGCAAAGATTGCGGAGGCTGCAGCCTATGTGCCCTTGGCTTCGCTTTGTTTAAGTCCGCAATGCGGTTTTTCTTCAACCGAGACGGGTAATAAGTTGGGTGAAGAGGACCAATGGAAGAAAATGGCGCTGATCCGCGAAATTGCGGAAGAGGTGTGGGCTGTTTAGTTATTTATTAGGGTTAGGTCTTTTTTGCGAGATCCTAACCCATATATCGGTTGACCGTGTTATTGAAATGCCGGTCTGATGATATCTATGTTACCGTCGTAGGGCGCTTTCAAAAACTCTTCTTCAGGTGCTGTCGCTGACTGGTGGAGCACGGTTTTGGCGTTGACCAGTTCCATAAAGCCGTGTATGCCGTAGCCCTTGCCTATACCGCTGTTATTTACCCCACCTCCTTTATTTGCCCCGACTTTTTCAGTCTAGTCAAAATAGTGTTTTGATGACATTGCATAGTAGCTCGTTATCATTAACTTGAAGGATATGTCCACTTTTTTCTGTTGTTATTAACTCACTCTTTTTAGATAACTGGAGAAAATCTTTGGAGAGTTTTTCCATCAACTGGCAGTATTCTGTTTTGATCGTCTGATCTTTTATATTCTTGTACCGGCTTTCGGAAGTTCCCGCGATGATGATAAGTGGCGTGTTACCGAAATCGCCGTGGCGTGATGCATCATCGAAGTTCTGCTGCTCGGACTCCACTTCCTTTAACAAACGTCGATAAGATTTATAAAAGAAATTCCTTTCTGCGTGTTGAAGACGGTGATCCATCGGAATTTCATTCGAAACGGGGAAGAAAGAAAAAAACGTTCTGTATATACCGAGATTTACTACGAAATTGACCAGCCACTTTGGTGGAATAAAACGAGATTTTAACAATTCGTCTGATGCTTCACGTAGTTGATGCGGATGGGCTGCTTCGGCAAAGACCAACCCTTTAATATCATGTAGATGGCGTGCAATGAATGGGCGCATATATATTCCGGCCATGGAATGCATAACCAAAATATAGGGTTTTGGACATTTGGTTTGTTCGAGTAAAGCTTCTAGTTCTTGAGATACGGTCTCATTACTCAGCATATCACCATTTGCCGGGCTGAAGAGTATGCCATTGCGGTCATAGGAAAGCGTAGTCGCATGTAGGGCTAAGCTATCCTGCAATTCCTGCCAAATGACGTGGCCACTACCCATTCCCGAAACAAAAACAACCGTGGCATTTCCGTTTCCTTTTTTGACGTAATGTAAAGGTTTCGAATTTACATGGGCAAATGTCCTGTTTTTGCGTATGCTACGTTCCAAACGCCACCGAGAAAATTGTTCATACCCAAATCCCGTAGTGAGCAGCACTATTAGCAGCAACGAAAACCATTTAAGCAACAACATATGCAGTTCATCTTATCTATTCTACGTAAAGATAAAGCAATCCGGTCTAAAGTCTGTTATCGGTTGGCTGAGCTGGGCGGATACTTCCATTTGCATAATAAAAACTTCGCTCTGCATAAGTTTTTCGTACCAATTGGAGATAATTTTGGATTGCATTTAATTATTATGACCAGCATATCGATTTATCTAAGTTTTCTCGGTGTTTTGGGTAGTTACAGGCAATCGCGGTTTTGGCCGCTGCCTAAAGGAACTTCCTTTTCAATGCCCTGCATACGTTATTGTACTTGGACAACACTGTTGCTCTCCTTACTACTTTTGTGTTTGGATAAAGGAGTTACTACGGGAATATTGTTTTTTTTGGCTACGCTGATGGCTATTTTTTCCACCACAATCTTCTTTTTAGCGTCGTCTAGAATTTTCAGATTAGCATTTTTATTACTCGTTCACCTACTCTGCCTAAGTGGGTTTATTCTTTCTTTTTAGTATGCCTGCAAAATCCAAATACTTGAATCGTCCCGGTCAACGCATGCTGAAGATTTCGGCGGGATTGTTTGGAGGATACCTGCTCTCCACAGCGGTTCACTTGGCCATGGCACGAATTCCGTTGATTGGTCTAAACTTGCTCGTGTCCGGTGCCTTTGTTGGTTTCTTCCTCTGGACCATACTGATGGTGCTTGCCTTTTTAGCTAAAAATGGTTGGCACGTATGGGGGATCTATTTATTATTAACCGTCGTCATGTTACTGATTGCTTTTCAGGGAGGGCCGTTATGAAACGTTTGTCCGTAAAACACTTTAATATTTTGTTCCACACCCATACCGTGAGCGGGATAGCTATTAGTGCGGTACTTTTTATTATGTTTTTTGCTGGTGCAATAGCACTCTATAAACAGGAGGTCTACCAATGGGAAGATCCAGAGGCGCGCATAAAAAAGAGTACACAACTGGATTACGAAAGGATGATGCATCGGCTCGCATCGGTGAGTAACGGCGGGATGGAGATTCACGAGTTACGGGTAATTCTACCCACTGATGCAAAGCCTATCTATACGTTTTATTTGACCGGTGAGTCGGAAGCGTACGAAACCTACACGTATAATCCACTGACCGATAGCTTGCTGGATTTGAAGGATGGCGAAGGGGCTACTGTAGGAGAGACACTTTATCGTCTTCACTTTTTGGATCAGCTACCATGGTATATCGGACGATATATTGCTGGTTTTGTCGCGTTGTTTTTTTCTTTTGCGGTCGTCACTGGGCTGCTCATCCATTGGCAGAACATTCGAAGTAAGTTTTTCGCTTTTTCCTTTCGAGATCTGCGAAAGCAGTTTTGGACAAATGCCCATACCGTGTTTGGTATTTTGGGGCTTCCTTTCCAATTGATGTATGCCATCACGGGAGCTTTCTACATGCTCAGCCTATTTATCCTTGCGCCCGCAGTCTTTGTACTGTTCGGAGGTGATCAGGGTAAATTGGTGACGATGATCTATCCGCCCGAAGCATTCCATGCACATGGTGAAGATGCCCGCCCCGCCACTAATATCCCCGTTCAGCAGCTTCTTGATGCTGTACGAGCGGATTATCCAGATGCTACTGTTTCCTATCTAGAAATCGTAAATCCAGGACATGACAATGCTGTGATGAGTATGGACCTTATTGATCCACAACGTTTCAATTCGGACGGTTTGATTATCGCCGATCTAAACACGGGGAACTACAAGCTAACGCTTTCACCCGGAGAGAAGAACTACCAACAATCACTACTACAGGGCATCAGTAAATTGCACTTCGCTACGTTTGGCGGCTGGCCGCTCAAGCTTTTCTATTTTTTGCTATCCATGATCAGCTGTTTTGTGATCATTAGCGGTGTGATGATGTGGAAGCAGGCAAGGAACAAACCTAGCTATACCGAAGGGCAGCGTCGTTTTCACCACCGAATAACCATGGCTTACCTAGCGGTTTGTTTTTCGCTTCTTCCCGCCACAGCGCTACTTTTTAATGCGGAACATTGGGTGCCAAAAGGTGCAGACCATGTTGATCGGGTAAACGCAATCTTTTTCGGGAGCTGGTTCATGTTGTCGGTGGTGTGTTATTTCATGAAGAATGAACGCGATATATTTATACGTTGCCTGGTTTTGATGGGGATATTTGCGCTACTAGTTCCGATTTCAAACGGTTGGAGAACCGGTGATTGGGGTTGGGAGATTGGCGACGCTTATCCTTATGTATCTATTGTTGATGGCTGCTGGCTTTTGGTGGGAATTATAGCTGTCTTTTGTGCTGGGTACTCCCAAAAGCAACGAGCTACTAATTTGTCTTAAATTTTGTGTCCACGCAATTTCATCGGCGAGTAGCCATAAAACTTTTTAAAGGCGATACTGAAGTTGGACATGTTTTGGTAACCGAGTCTATAGCCGATCTCCTGAATGGATAAATCGGTATCCAGAAGCTCTTGCTTTGCTTGGTGCATCTTGATTTCTTGAATGTATCCGAACACCGTTGTGCCGAACAACTCGCGAAATCCGTATTTAAGTTTTGTTTGGTTGATGCCCACAAGGCGCGATAGTTCGATGATCGTTACCGGCGAATCTATATGCTCACGTAGTAAAATCGCTGCATGATGTATACGCTCCTGATCCTCCTTGCCCAATTTGCATACTGGTTCCGACTTTTCTGCGTTGCCAGTAAGTAGCGCGATCAGTTCATAGACCTTCGATTCGAGGTATATCTTACGTGATAGCCCGTCGAGTTTACAAGCCTTTATATCGACAATGCAGTTGAACAACTTAGGATCGATGGACATACGCTGTGCAGACAACATACTGCTCCGATCTAGATGTATACTTTGAATAAAACTATCCATGAGTTTGGATTCACCAGCGTACACATCAAGCAGTCCAATGGGCAGGTGGATGTCAAAGGTGTCGTAAGTGATGTCCTTCTTAAAGTGTATTTTTGCAGCATTATCCGTCACAGAAAGGTAAACGATGTTGCAAGATTGAGCAGCAGAAGTCAATTCACGTCCATCATTATCTTGGTAATGTATGTCATGTTGCGACAGGTTGAACTGTATCTCCAACAATGCGCCGTCGCCAGCCCCATCAATGCTGGTGTGCTTGGATAGTTCATAACGCCCTTGCACAATCGACAGCTCTTCTCGCAGTTGTTGTTCGGCAAAATGTATAGGACCGTTTGGGGTAGAAAAAAGGCTGTCGCTCCAATATGAGGGCTCGTCCTTACCCACCT
This sequence comes from Sphingobacterium bambusae, assembly GCF_033955345.1. Classification (NCBI taxonomy): domain Bacteria; kingdom Pseudomonadati; phylum Bacteroidota; class Sphingobacteriia; order Sphingobacteriales; family Sphingobacteriaceae; genus Sphingobacterium; species Sphingobacterium bambusae. The sequence continues at coordinate 826,694 of NZ_CP138332.1, read as the reverse complement.
TAGTTGGATGGGGAATCGTGAAATCCTCGAAGTCGGTATTTCGAATTGTCTCGATCATCGCAATACTTCTTTTTGCATAATTAATACTTCCAATCCCATAAAATTATCGCTAGCAAAAGCGCTAAGTTTGGCCATTCAAAAATAGTTTATAATTAATATAAATAAAAATTTACTTGATCTCTTTTCCCTTATTCCGAATATTAGCAGCTGTTGCTTCGCTTTTGATATTGTTTTCTGGAGTTCGGGCGCAATCTGTCCAACCCGATAGTGTTGCGCTAAGCGCCGATACCGCTAGCATCGAAACAGTAAGCGTCTTGGGGCTTTCTGCGGCGCAACTTGCAGGCAGAAGGGCCTATAATATTACTGCTGTAGATGCCAAAAAATTACACAACACAACCCTTGATATTGCCCATGTGCTGGATCGGGTTCCCGGCGCGCGTTTGCGGGAGACGGGGGGAGTAGGGTCTGATTTTGATTTTTCCATTAATGGCTTTTCAGGGAAGCGCGTCAAGTTTTTCATGGACGGCGTACCTATAGACAATTTTGGCACTTCTTTCCAGATAAATAATATTCCGATTAATATCGCCGAACGTATTGAAGTATACAAGGGCGTAGTACCCATATGGCTCGGTAGTGACGCATTAGGAGGAGCAGTGAATATTATTACAGGAAATAAAAAACGCAATTTTGTGGATGTTGGGTATTCGTATGGTTCCTTTAACACACATCGCAGCAATGTCAATGCGGCGATAACCTCATCTAGTGGACTCACTTTGCAGTTGAATGCCTTTCAAAACTATTCGGATAATGATTACAAGGTAACGTTAGATGCTGCGGATATCCGCACGGGTAAATACTATCCGGATACGACGGTGCGTCGCTTTCATGACAGGTTCCATAATGAAACGATCATTACGCAGGTTGGTGTATTGGATAAGGAATGGGCCGATGAGTTGCTATTGGGCATCACATTGGGTAAAAACTACAAGGAAATACAGACCGGAGCGCGCATGGATGCCGTTTTCGGTGCTTGGCATACACGTGGTAGTATCGTGATGCCGACCCTGCGTTACCGCAAAAATGATTTATGGTTAGATGGCTTGGATGTCTCGCTGAATGCCAACTATAATATGGGTACGGAGCAGAATATAGATACGGTCTTTGCGCGTTACGGGTGGCTGGGCGACTCGATCAAGTATGCGGGAGCTGGCGGAGAACGTGCCCATCAGTTGCTGCGCTATCGCAATAACTTGGCTAACGTGGCAGGCAGTGTGAGCTATACACCCAATACGAAGCATGCTTTCGCGCTGAACAATGTTTGGAACAGTTTTGATCGAAAAGGTGGAAATATGCTTTTTCCTGAAGAGCGTCGCTACAAACTACCTCAGCAGACGTATAAAAATATACTAGGCGCCAGTTATCAATATGCGGCAAATGACAGGTGGAACAATTCGGTATTTGCCAAATATCTCTACCAAAAGGCATCGACCATCTTAATACAGACGGATGTTGCAACCCCCACCGACACTGTATACCGAGATGTGGAGGTAAATAGACACCGATTTGGTTATGGACTGGCAAGTAGCTATTTTCTACGGCAGGATCTTCAACTAAAGCTTTCCTATGAAAAAACCAACCGTATGCCCGAGTATGATGATTTCTTTGGTGATCTTATCAACGGAGAGGCCAATTGGGACGTACGTCCTGAAAGTAGCGATAATGTAAATCTGGGCATTGCCCTGAATCACAATTTTAAGGGGCGCCATCAGCTTTATGTCAACCTCACTGGCGTTTACTTCCACGCGAAGGATTACATCTTTTACACCGTGAATCAGAACAATAGGCTTGTGGCCAAGAACCTCTCGGCCGTATCCAACCTTGGAATTGAATCTGAATTTCGCTATGCTTACAAAGATCGTTTGACGCTGGGGGCCAATTTGACGTACCAGAACATACGGGATCGTCAGCGTTACCTGCCCGACCTTCCCCAAGGTATTGTGTTGGAAAGCCAGTCTTACAACGATCGTATTCCCAATATCCCTTACCTGTTTGGGAACGCGGATGCTTCGATTTTTTTCAATAATGTGTACGGACAGGGAAACCGTTTAATAGTCTCTTACAATGTGCTCTATGTGCATGATTTTTTTCTATATCCAGCGGGTAGTGCCAATCCCGCGAGCATGCGCAGTACACCGATGCAGCTTGCGCAAGATGCTAGCATCGCATATACCCTGGCTCAAGGTAAATATAACATTGCATTGGAATGTAGAAACCTTACGGATCGCCGGCTCTACGATAATTTCAGCCTGCAGAAGCCGGGTAGGGGATTCTATCTAAAAATGCGCTATTTCATCGATTACAATAAACATTAATAATAAAAGCTATGAACACGAATAAATGGATGGGCTGCTTGTTATCGGCAGCACTGATTTTTGCAGCCTGCAGTAAGAAAGATGATCAGCCCACAGAGCCGCCGGTGGAAGAAACTCCGCAAGAGGGCAGGTTTGTGGTGACGGCACTGCCCTACATGTCATACATCTTGGGTAATGGCGCAGATTTGCTCTACACGACGAACAGCTTGGATTCCGGCACGTTGGTAACAACAGGAACAGGCTTGGAACAGGATGGGGTAAACCGCAATTATGTAATTGCCAACAATAAGTTCTTTAGCCTTTTGTTCGGACAGGGAAATCCCGGATCGGTAACGGCCTATTCGATGAACGAACAGGCGCAGCTTCAAAAGCTATCGAATTTCCAAACAGAAACAATGACAGCCTTTGGAGCCGTAGGCGAGGATATCTTAATGTTTAAGAATGCTTGGGAGCCTACACAGAGTATGTCCAACTGGTATCGCGTTAACACCAATTCCTTACAGATCGCTAGTCAGGGGCAGATTAATACCAACACCTTGTCAGGCAATGGGGAGATGGCTATGTTTTCTAGTGTGAAACAGGTAGGTGATAAGGTTTTTGCGCCATTTCTTTCGATTAAAACAGCACGCTCTTTCGGCACCAGCTTTCCGGATAGCTCTTGGATCGCTGTTTACTCTTACCCAGAAATGAAATTTGAGAAGGTCATAAGAGATAATCGTACCGGAGCGATAGGTGCCTATTTTACAGATGCTATCGAAGTGGATGAGCAGGGCGATGTATATGCTATAGGCATGTCTCTAGGTACCGAAAATGGATCTAGTAATACTAAAAACTCTACGAAGCCAGTTGGAATCATGAAAATTGCAAAAGGTACCACCGAATATGATAAGAGTTACTTTTTCAATATTTCCAATGTATCGGGAAATAACTATGTATTCCGGAAACTCTATCTAGGCAAGGGAAATTTCTTGCTCATGATGTCTGATACGCATAATACCTATGCTAACAATGCCAAGAAATTTGCTATAGCGAATGTATACACCCAGTCGTTTAAATGGGTAACAGGCACTCCTGATCCTGCAACTATTTTGGGAATAACGGAGTATAGTGGTAATTATTCTCCACGAGATGGAAAAACTGGCTATGTAGGTATTATTTCATTTACGGATGAAGGATTCGTTTCTCAGGTATACAAGTTTGATACAGAAACGGCATCCGCTAAAGTTGGTCTTACCGTTGAGGGACAGAACATCATTCGATCGATTAATTGGGTTCCTGTAACAAAGTAGTACGTATAGTGTAAGTAAAGATCGTCCCTGCGCGGCATTGCCGCAAAGGGACGATCTTTATGCCTGTTTAAAACTGATAACCCAGCGTCAGCAGGAAGTTTCGCGGTGCTCCCGGAAACAGGCGCACATAGTCATATCCGCCCACCCAGTAGGTCTTGCCTGTAATGTTATTGAGGTTTGCCTGAATAAGTACCTTCTTCACCTTGTAGTAGATCGCGGCATTGGCTATAGTGTAGGCAGGAATAGTTTGTTTTCCTGAGCTACGGATCCTTAAATTGCGTTGATCGACATAGTTGATCCCGAATGCCACACCTACACCCTGGAAGAGCCCATTGCTCAGGTTGTAGCGCATCCATAGGTTGGCCGAGTTTTTCGGGGCATTGGGCTTTTGCACATCAAGGTCATAGTCGTTTGCACTTTCCAAAATCTGTGCATCATTATAGGCATAGGAAGCCACGATGCTCCAGTTGGGCAGAATACGGCCTTGCACATCCAGTTCAAAACCTGTAGATCGTTCCTTGCCGATCTGCTCAAGGCGTTCCGGATTATCGGAATCAAGGGCAGGGTATAGGGTATTCCTTTGATCAATTTTATAGACCGAGCTCGTGATATCAAGCCTATGGTCAAACCAACTGGTTTTTAAACCAACCTCTACCATATTGTTCTCCAGCGGATCAAAAGGCCCGCCTGCATTCGGATTGGCAAGTGCTGACGCCGTTTGTGGGTTATAGCCCTCTACATAGGTGGCATAGGCGTTGATCTGCTGGTTGATTTCGTAGACAACGCCCAGCCGGGGCAAGAATACCGATTGCCTTACCTGATCTTCCTCAAGCGTTTTGTAGTTCAGCAGGTCGCTGTAGCGTTCATAGCGAAGGCCTAGCAATAGCTTAAATTTTCCGGCCGTTAACTGATCTTGCAGGTACAAGGAGTTGAGGCTGTAAAATGTAGGCTGCACCGTGCTTGATGTAAAGAAATATTTCGATACATCTTGCATTTCATGGCTTTTGATCGGATCATTCAGGTCGTAGGCCGGCACATTCGGTACCGGGTTTCCCGTTTGCGGATCTAAGAGGTATAGATCCTTTTTTGTAGGGTCATAGTTCGCGATAAAGCCGGTGTTATCGCTGTTTCTATAGCCTGTGGCTGTCATTTGCGATCCACCTAGCGGCACTTTCATCTGCGCATAGTCGTAGCCTAGAATCAGGTTGTGTGCTAGCCGCTTGCCGGGTAGCCGGTAGTTTAAAAATGCCGTGGCATTGTCCATGTAGCGATAGCTTTTTCGCATCCATAGGTGCCTAAAAACCATATTGTTCAGGTCTGTTCCAGCTCCGTCTTTGGCATAGGTGTTTATAGACCGGTGTTCTAAAAGATCCTCACTGTAGCCCGTTTTCATATATGAAGCGTTAAAACTAAGCCGCTCGGAGAACCGGTGGCTTAGCGAAGCGGTCACGGTAAAGTTCTTTTCATTTAGGTAATCGTTGGTAGCGTTCATGGTGCGGCTGATGGGAGTCGAGTAGAGGTCGCCATCGGCGAACACGGCCTGTGCACGGTCCAATCGTGATTTCGAATCGTTGTAAAGCATGTCAAAATTGATGCTGGTATTTTCGTTGGGCACAAAGGAGAACGAAGGAGCGATCACGATATTTTTGTCGAAGAGCAGGTCGCGAAAGCTTTCTGCATCTTCATAGCCTAGGTTAAGGCGGTAGAGCAGGGTTTTATCCTTGGTCATGGGGCCGGTAAAGTCCGCGAATGCACGCACAGCATCAAAACTGCCCACGGAAAACTGTAGCGATTTGCGGTCTTCATCCAGTGGCTTCTTGGTCACGCGATTGATGACGCCGCCGGGGCTCGAATTGCCGAAGAGCACCGACGAGGGTCCTTTGAGCACCTCGACACGTTCGAGGTAGTTCACCATGGGCTGTTTCCAATATCCGGTAAAACTGCGCATGCCGTTGATCAATTGTGTATTCTTGTTTCCCTCAATCCTGAAACCACGGATCACCATATCATCGTAACTCGAAAAGGGGCTTACACCACTTAGGTTTTTGATAATATCACCGATGCGTACAGCACCCTGATCGGCAATAAGCTCTTTGGTGACCACCGATACAGCTTGTGGCAGCTCCTGTAGCTTGCTTTCCACCTTGCTTCCTATGAAAGAGCGGTCGGCGCGGTAGGCTTGGTCCTTTTGTCCATATATTTCGACCGATTGCAGCGCAGCCACATCTGGTTGTAGCACAATATGCAGGGATTTGGTTTTCTGCGCCGTATGGTAGTTGATCTGCTTACTGCTATAGCCCAGTGAGCTTGCTGTTATATGATGACGGCCTGGGGACATGGAGATCGAGAAATTTCCGTCTTCATCGGTCTGTATGCTGATCTTTTGATCTAGCGTGATCGTGGCATAGGAGATGGCGATGCCCTGATCGTCGGTAAGCTTACCCCTCACCCGCGTAGGGGTATCTTTGATGCGGATGGTAATGGTTCGTTCTGAAACAAGGAGGTCATCTAGTGCCGCCCCTAGGATTTCGTTTATCGCGGCACGCAGTGTTTTCCCGTTGATGGCATAGGTAGCGCGTGTCGATCCGTCGATTTCACTACCGCTGTAGCTGATGCTGACTCCGGCGGCGACCGCTAGGGCATCTAAGGCCTCGGTTTTTGTGGCGCGGCGGAGTTGCAGCGAAACAGGTTGGTCCAATATGGGCTGTTGTTGCGCATAGATGCTGATGCTAAGTAGGGAAAGCAAGACGCTTAAAAGAAGGAGCTTGGTTTTGTTGCACCGGTAAGATGGTGAATCTGAAAATGGATTCATACTTTTGTACTAATTATTTAATGATGAAAGGTTAAGTAATTCCCGGTAGGTCCCGCCAAGGTTTACCGGGTTTTTTATTGCATGTTAATGTTGGGCTGTTAGGGTGACCGTGCTATCCTGTATGCGGTAGTCAAATTTCAACGCAAAACCTACGCTGTGCAACAGCGCATTGATGGATGGATCGTGGAAGCGACCGGTAAATGTCTTTTTGGCCAGCTGCCGGTCGGCGAGCTTAATGGATACGCCATACCACTCTTCCAGTTGGGGAATCATATCGCCCAGCGGCATATCCTCAAATCGCAGCTCGTCTTTTGTCCAAGCGGTATAGCTTTCTGCAGAGACCCGCTGTTTGGACAGTTTAGTTGCTACACCGAGCTCGGCACGTTCATCGGGCATTACAATTTCCGTTTGTCCTGTGGCTAGGTCGCGATAGGCCACCTTTCCGGTAAGCACGGTCAGGCTCTGTTGCTGATTGCGGCTTTGCAGGTTAAAGGATGTACCCAAAACTTTGGTTTCCGTGCGGTCTCCTGTGATGGTAAACGGATGTTCGGGATCTTTCTGTACCTCAAAAAAAGCTTCACCCAATAGCTGTACATGCCTGCCGTCGGCAAAGGTTTTGCTGTAGGTGAGGGTCGATTGCGGCTTGAGGTACACCAGCGAGCTATCGGGCAGCAGCACTTTGGCGCGCTGACCCTTGGCCGTTGTGACGGTCAGCATCTCTTGTGCCGTGTCTGCCGCTTGGTAGCGGATGGCGACGAAGGTCAGGCAGCACAGTAGCAGGGCGGCGGCAGCGATCTTATAGGTTAGGGTGCTATGCCTACCGATGGTGTTGGCCTTTACTTTTTTCCAGATGGATTTTTTCTGGGATGCACTCGTCAGTACCTGGTATTCGGCATAGTCTTCCATGTCGAGCCAGTTTTCTACTTCGCGTTTTTGCGCTTCGGTACACTCGCCCCTGTAGTAGGCATCCAAAAGTTTACGGTCAAATTCCATGTTCCTATTGTATTCCCTTTTTGGAATAACAAGGATATACGGAACAAGGCGTTCGATTTTCTAAAGCAAAAACAAAAAAGTTGATTTTATTTTTTTAATGGCTTTGTACAAGTGGTATTCAACGGACTTCTTGCCCAGCTTAAGCGTTTGGGCGATGGTCTTTACCTCGGCTCCTTGAAGCTGGCTCATTTCAAAAACTAGCTTTGTTTTTTCAGGTAATTCGGCCAAGGCATTTTTAAGTTTGGCCTGCGCTTCTGCATAAAGAATATCCGCTTCGGTTGTGTTCGATGTGAATGCGCTTGAGGCGTCTCCTTGCATCTGATGTAGTTTCTCTCGGCGTGAGGCTTGCTGCTTGACATAGCTTAAGGCTTCAAGCTTTGCACAACGAAAAAGGAAATGGGCGAGCAGTTCCTTCTCTTGCAGCATATCGCGCTTCTGCCAAGTTATCGTGAAAACATTTTGTGTCAGATCTTCGGCTGCAGCTTTCTCATTCGTGTAATAATGGCAAATACGATAAACTTCGGACCAATACTGATCGAATAGGACGGTGAATTCACGTTCGGTAAGTTGATATATTTCCTGACTTGATGGCAAGGTTGTCATGACGAGGGCAAAAGTACATCTTAATTAGACTGATTCAAAATAATTTTATTTCTGAAGCTAATGCCCTTGCAGAAGACGTGGAGCGATACGAAATTGCTTGATGGGGAAATTGTCTGGGTTCCTACCCTCAATTCCATATGCTCCAGCCCCGTATTGTCAGGTCGGTGTAAAAACGCCCCTCTTGCGATGATTTATTCCCTCTTGCGATGATTTATTCCCTTTGGCGGATGTTTTATTCCCAATAACAGACCTCCTGTTTCGTAAGATTAGCTATTTTTGGAAACGGTTCTTTATTTAGAAAGATTCTTAATAGATAGTTTTGTTCTCGCTCATCGTGATTGCGCTTCTATTGGCAGATGCGCGTAGGGTTTAAGTCACGTGTCTGATGATACTGCTCCTAGCAAGCTGTTTATGAGAATGTTAAGCATAATAGAGCTGGAACTCATAGATCGTTTAATCGTAAAATAAAAAGATATGCCCAAAGTACCCAAATGGATGGCCGACGCCATGCAATCGCTCTTTAGCGGGATGTATCATCCCGTGCGGGTAACACAGATAGAAGATGTGGCGGTAGGCTTGCGCAGCGTACGTTTCGAGGGAAGTTTCGCCAATATGAAAAAGGATTTTATTCCCGGAAATGTTATCGAGTTCCGGATCAGCGATACGGAGTTCAGGCATTACACGCCTTCGTATTTCAGTCGGGAGAAGGGCATTTGCGAGGTGTTCTTCTATCTGCACGATAAGGGACCAGGAAGCCGTTGGGTCGAAGGCCTTCGGGAAGGCGATACGCTGGATCTCTTGGGGCCGGGCGGTAAAATAAAGTATGATCTATCTTGCCGCACGCACCTTGCCTTTGGCGATGAAACATCGCTGGGTCTGCTTCGGTGTATCTCTAGCGAGGCGGAAAATAGGGGTGATCGCTTTGTGGGAATTGCTGAGCTGGATGATGGACATGCCCATTGGCCGCAGTTGCTCGGGCTAAAGGCTTCTTCTGTTTGCCTTAGCGGCGGAAAAGCAGGTGTCGATGCCATAGGCAAGTTGCAAGAGCTCTTGGAAGCAGGAATGGATAGTGAGCGGACGGCAGTTTATTTGACCGGAAACGCTCGCTCGATTTTATCGCTGCGGAAATTCCTTTTGGAGCATGGTTTTAGCCGCCGACAGGTGCATACTGAACCTTACTGGGCGGAAGGGAAGCCGGGGCTTTAAGAACTATGCAGGTAACGATAGGTGTTCAACAGAAATAATATATACGCACATTTCCCGTCCTCCAGCAAGTCGGATTACCATCGAAGGATTGCAAAGCTCCTCAAACCGAGCGGAGTGCTGATCTTTGGGATATTCAGCAAAAACACCTGATAGGTCATTTGCTGACAGGATCGCAGGATGGGAAATTCAGCGAATGCCTTTAAACGATACAAAATAAATGAATAATACATTGCAGTTGAGCCATGTGCTCTATAGGGTACAAGATCTTCATCAATCGGTTAAGAGCTTGCAGGATGCGGGATTTATAGTGGAGTATGGTACTGATCCACGAAAAGCATACAATGCACTTATATGGTTTGAGAAGGGTGTTTTTATTGAGATTTATCAAAATTCGGGTCTTCCTGCGCCAGTAAAATGGTTTATGAAAACATTCGGCTACGCTCCAATTTTGGATCGGATGAATAAATGGGAACAGGTGGAAAATGGTTGGTGCGAATGGTCCTTGGAATCGACAGTGGACAATCTCGCTGCTGAAAAGATTTTCCTGAAGGAAAGTGGCGTTGGATTCAAGTTTCACCGAGCAAAACGAAAGGATACCAAAGGGCAAACGCTACGCTGGGATCTGTTGATACCTAATGATATCGTATTTCCGTTTTTGATGTCGGCCTACGTCCCCAATCCGAGGCCTCAGCACATTCGGCATCCGAATGGCGTTTCCGCTGTCTCAGCGCTCCATATTGGTAGCGATGGCCTCGATATGAAACTTCTGGAACTATTGCTCGGCGATATGGTGGGTTTGCGATTCGTTGCTGGAAAAGGTCTGCAGCATGTCGAACTTGAGGGCGGTATGCTTGACCTTCGTGAAATTTTGAAGTAGGGATATCTTCTCTTAGTTAGCTAGACCCAAAACTACTTAACTAAATGTCCATTTTTTTGTTGCAATTCCAGAAACCGATTTTCCATTTAAGTTGATTGATAAAAGGTGGGTTTACGTACGTTTCTACCTGTGGTACATTGCGCTGCACGACTACCAAAAGTGGAGAGAATCGGATGATATGCCGGCAGGTCGAAAATGAAATTAAACGTTACATCATCAATAGCATGATAGTCAGTGTTTGTAATAAATTAAAAGCGGCTACACCTCCGATGTATCCGCTTTGGCAAAACAAAAAACAATGACTTATCCCCAAACTTCTTGTACAATTTCCCGGATAAGGCAAAGTTTTTTCCACTGATCTTCTTCGGTAAGAATATTACCTTCTTCAGTTGAGGCAAAACCACACTGTGGACTAAGGCTCAATCGCTCTAAAGGTACGTATCGTGCGGCTTCCCTGATCCGTGCTATGATAACATCCTTATTTTCCAATACTGGACTTTTGCTGGTTATGAGTCCGAGAACCACATTTTTTCCTTCAGGCACAAAACGCAGTGGCTCAAAATCTCCCGAACGCTCATCGTCGAATTCCAGATAAAAATTTTCTACATTTTCCCCTGCAAACAACGTGGAAGCTACGGCCTCATAGCCTCCCGATGTGGCCCAAGTAGAATGATAATTGCCCCGGCACACGTGTGTAGAAATCCTTAAATCTTTCGGCAGTTCTTTTAATGCTTCATTGTTCAGGCGCAGATAGAGTTCTTTAAGCTCATTAGGATCATAGTTATCACCGGCCATGTTTTTCCAGAAGTTGACATCGCAGAGCATTCCCCACGTGCAGTCGTCAAGTTTTAAGTCGCGGCACCCCAAAGCATACAACGCAAGTATGGCATCATGGTAAGCCTTGGATATATCCCTGTAAAGATCCTCTCGGTTGGGGTAAAACTCATTCACCCGTTCTTCATTGCTCTCGCGCACCAGTTCTGCATAGAACTGCGCAGGTGCTGGTATACTTTGCCTTGGGATGACATCTTTTCCAGCGACTTCTTTCAAAAATTTAAAAGACGCGAGCATCGGGTGTGATTCGTTAAATCTGAGTTTGCCATTTAGGCGTGCAGAATCGTTACGAGTCTCCTCACCATGAAACATATAGCCCCGTGGCATTAGATTGTGCTCTACACCTTCAAATCCCCAAAAGAAATCAAGGTGCCAGTAGCTCTGCCTGAACTCGCCATCACTGACTGCGGATAGCCCGGCTTCCTTCTGTTTTTGAACTATCCTTCTAATCTCGTCATTTTCCACTTCTGTAAGCGCCTGACGGCTTAGATTTCCTCTTTCAAACGCAATACGGGCATTTTTGAGAGCTTCAGGTCTCAAAAAACTACCTACGGTATCGATCTTAGCTGTGTTTACTGTATACATAATTCTATCTTTTTACAAAAATACTTAAATAGTATTTTTGTTCTGAGTAAATAGTTAAATGCAGTTAATAAATCTTTTTAGTATGTTTTTTTTGGTTTTTAATTCTTTTTTAATGTTTTTTTAATGACTGCCGGAGATAAATTATCTTAGCGCTTGTTAACGCGATGGTGTTTATACTATCAAATGAAGAAGTCTGTTTTCGGGGAAGATTACATATATACCAGAAAAAGTTCGTAGATAAACATCTTGCAGCGATTGTCGTGTTTGAATACATAGAGGTTTGGTATAACAGAAAAAAATACACTCAGCATTGGGATTTATGTCTCCTGAATAGTTTAGAAGAAAACTGAATGAACAAAATATTGCAGCTTAACTAAATGTCCATTTTTTTGTTGCAATTCCAGTGATCTCCAATGGTAATACCGAGAAAAGGATTACCGTTATAAATTGTTCTGATCCTTGCATGGTTGATGTTTATTTGAAAGAATAATGCTATTTTTATTTCATGTTTGTTATTGATCTGATACCAGTAATTCTAGTTGCGCTTACCTTCCTTGGATGTCTTGCGTGGTTGCTATCGCCACCGAAAGAAATTTCACCATATGCAGGATATCGGACAAAGCGATCGATGAGTTCGAAAAGAAACTGGATTGTAGCAAACCGATTTGCATCAAGGATTTTTTTTCCTTTTATCGCGGCCGCTACTGCATACACTCTATGGAAGTACTTTCGAAACGAGGAAGATGATCCAGCAATAGTGTTGATGCTTATCATTGGCGGTTTTGCTACCACATATTTTCTTACCGAAAGAAAGCTTAAGCGATTGTAGTGGGCTGAATTGCTCATTCCTCCACCTCTTCTCTCTCCAGTGCTATATCCCGAACGCCGATAAAAACTTCTATAGGCTCGCATTCTAGCGCAGTTATAATCTCTTGTCTTCATTTTCTTAGTATTAGCCCCACAATCCCCAAGAGCACAGTCCTAAACGAGAGAAGTTCGAACCCTGCGGGTTCTCATCCCTTGGCGATTGCCAAAAATATTAAAAGTCCAACTTTTGTTGAACTTTTATTAAGTCTTTGCGGAGAGGGCGGGATATGTTTAGGGATCATACCGAATTCTTGGGGGGATAAAATTTAAGCATATAATTTCATTACCCTGTACAGGAAGAATTTTGTATCCCTGACTCCGCGGAATATACTCCTAAAGGCTTTAAGTTTTGCATTGAAGGATTCGGCTGAAGCATTTGTACTATTATTGTCGAAGTAGTGAAGGATATCTGTGTGGTGTGCTGCAATTGACCGAGCGACACTCTCAAAAGATGCAATACCGGAGTTTTCTACCTGATTGTGCCACAGGCCAAGCTTGGTAAAAGCTACCGTCTTATCCTTGCATTTGTTGAAGATATCTCCCAGTGCCATCGCCAAATCATACGCTTTCTTTAACAGGGGAAAACGTACAAATAAGATTTCCGCACGATGCTTTTGGCTTTCTGTCCATTTGGAAGGATGTTTGAACAGCAGGTATCTTGATCTTGCCAGTAGCTGTTTGATGGTATCGCCATTGGACAGCAGCTCAGGGTCGTAGGGAATACCTTTCTTACGTGCACTGGCGATCTTCTTACTTTCTTCATCCAGCACCTCCCAACGGTACCTTATACGCAGTTCCTGAACGGCATCATAAACCAGTTTCTGCACATGGAACCTATCGATGACCCTTCTGGCATTCCCAAAACACCGGCGGATTGCCTTTGCCATATTGGGAGCCATATCCATCGTTACCTCACGAACTTTATTTCTCAACCTGAGCGGGATACGTTCCAGTACAGCGATGATATCTTCTGCCTTTGTTCCCTTAATGCTGGCCAGGATGGTGCCTTTTCTTCCCTTGGAGGCTTTGCTGCCCACAACGGTATAGAGTTCGCCATTGCTAAAACTGGTCTCATCGATACTCAGCCGCTCGGAGATATTTGCCGGAAATACCGTCCAGTACTCGGCGTGGTGTTTCTGATCCCAATCATGAAAGTCGCTCAGATGGTTCCTGTACTGATCCTGCAGCTGCTTACCATCCAGCTGAAAGAGAAGTCCCAAAAGATGCGCACTGATGGGATGGTTATCCAAATATCCCCTTTAAAAAAAGCCCGAATTCCGTAGTCATCCGAGCACCTTCATGAACGAGGTTCCAATCCCTGGTAATGATCTCCCGTGTATCCAGCACGGTCCAACGTCTACGTCTGATATGTAGGGTGACTTTTTGGCCCCGGATGGGAAAGTCCTTGATCTGGGAAACCGGCATAAAGCCTTTGGATTCCAGCTTACTGTTTTCATAGCCTGAGGGGGCAATGTTTCTTTCATCAAGATAGATGTGAAGTTCTCCATCAACCTTGGAACCATCAATAATATCAAAATAATCTAAAAGCCCTTCGGGCATCAATAAAGACAGTAATTTACGTTCAGCGTCTTGCAAGGTAATCTATTTTAAGAGCGCTAAGCTAAGAATTAATTCTATGCCCCCCAAAGATTCTGCTTGATCCATGTTTAGCCCCACATCCCCAAGCACAGCCCTAAACGAGAGAAGTTCGAACCCTGCGGGTTCTCATCCCTTGGCGGTTGCTAAAAATAACAAAAGTCCAACTTTCGTTGAACTTTTATTAAGTCTTTGCGGAGAGGGCGGGATATGTTTAGCCCCACATCCCCAAGCACAGCCCTAAACGAGAGAAGTTCGAACCCTGCGGGTTCTCATCCCTTGGCGATTGCCAAAAATAATAAAAGTCCAACTTTCGTTGAACTTTTATTAGGTCTTTGCGGAGAGGGCGGGATTTGAACTGTTGTAACTAACTTGTTTTTAGTTAGTTATTTAAGTATTTCTAAAAAACCATTGCCACAAAACTGCCACAAACATTATGATGTTATTTGAAAATTTTACGATTTTACTCGACAAAAACATCAAAATTTTAGCTTGCTAATTTCTGATTTTGAAAAGAACGATTTTGATCAGATTGAGTACTAAATTAGTGAAAAAATAGGTTTCATGAAAGCTTAGTTGTAAGAAAAATCCGCTCTTAGCTAAGTTAAATGCCGGTTGAAAGATTGCTGGAATTTGTCTGTAGTATATTGAGGACTTTTATTAAGTAGCATTAAAATTGGTTACTTTATATAGCTAGTGCTCTCTATGTAATTATTGTTATACGGTGCTTGACTAATTTGTAAATTTTTGGTTAACAATATCTTTTTGGGGGGCGATAGCGACATTGATTTAATGTAAGCTGCAAAAACCTTATTGAATTTTTACACTGATCCACAGACCTACAATTTGACTTCCATCCAATCCGTTTGGTTTTAACAATATTTTTATTGTTAAATTTTGACAATAAAAATATTGTTACTATTTTTGACAATAGTATTTTTGTTAAAAGATAACTACAAAGTAAGTATATAAAACAAGATTGTAAGCATGGCAGAAACTACCTTATATAATCCGGCGACCTTAAATAGGCAAGATTTGATTTCAAATTTTGTAGTTCGCACGAAGATTTTTGAGCGTATCTTTAGTGATATTAAGGATAGTGATATGCGCCATCCAGAAAAGCATTTTTTGATACAAGGACAGCGCGGGATGGGAAAAACCACTTTGCTTCTTCGATTAAAATATGAAGTAGAGCGCGAAGATTCGCTTAGGGAATGGGTGATACCTGTTTTTTTTAATGAGGAAAGTTATGATGTCAATAGCCTTTCAAGCTTTTGGGAAAAGTTGTTAAAGTACCTCGATGATTATTTTGATACGGATGGAGAATTTTATGAGTACACCGAAAAGTTTGTCGACTCAGAAGATTATGAAAGATTATGCTTTGATTTTTTAATAGAAAAGCTACGCGAACGAAGTAAAAAGCTCATCATCTTCTTTGATAATTTTGGTGAACTTTTTCTGGATAACCTTCGGGACAAAGAAAAGCGGCGATTGCGCGAGATATTGATTGACTGTAATGATGTTAGGATTGTCGCAGCTTCGGCAGTGGTTATAAATGATTTTCACGATTACAGCGAACCATTTTTTCAATATTTTCAAATTATTTATCTAGAAGGATTAAATAAAGAGGAGACCTACGAGCTTATAACCAAACTACAGCAAGACTGTAATAGTGAAAGACAAATTGATATAAAAAAGCACAAAGCGAAAATTGATACACTGACTGTTTTGACAGGAGGGGTAATTAGAACCATTATGATGCTTTATCAAGTACTTTTGGATGACCCTAACGGCAAAGCTCTCGAAGATTTGGAAAAGGTACTTGATAAAGTAACGCCACTTTTTAAGCATCGAATCGAAGATCTTCCGCTACAACAGCGTAGGATAGTCGATGTAATAGCAAAGAAATGGGATGCCGTAAGCGCAAAGGAAATAGCTTTAGAAATTCGGGAAGATGGTCGGAAAATGCAAACTAAACTAGTTTCTGCCCAATTAGCCCAATTGGAACGTAATAATGTAATCGAGAAAAAAGGGACTACTACAAAAAATCATCTTTACCAATTACGGGAACGCTTTTTTAATATTTGGTATTTAATGCGTAATGGCGATCGTAGAGATAGAAAAAGAGTTGCGTGGTTAACTAAGTTCTTAGAGGTGTGGTATGATGATGATGATAGTTTCGACGCTTTTATTCGTAACCATATTCAATCTCTTCGGTCGGGGAAATTCATTCCCTCTTCGGCTTTGCTGATCGCTGAAGCACTAGTCAACTCAGACAAGATTGATCTTAAGAAATTAGATGGCATTATTGAAGAAACTTCAGCAATATTGAAAAATGGTGAGGGAGGCTATTTACCTAATCTATTTAATAACAAGAAAATGGCAGTTGCTCATCGTAAATTTGATACGGGTGATATTGCGCAAGCTATTGAGGTTCTAAATAGTATCAAAAATCCAGTAAACCTAACATACCTCGTGCTAGCTTACTACTATTTGACGAATAAACAGAGCTCAGAAGCAAGTTCCGTTATAAAAAGAGTTAAAAGAATCAAAATTGATGAGTTGAACTTCTACAAATTCTTATGCTTTGAAGTTGGTCAGTATGATGAGTTACTTAAACAAGTTGATAAAGTAAAAGGAATAGAGGCTCTTGATCGTAGTTTTATCAGAGGAGAAGTTTACCTTAAAAAAGGCGAGTATGAGCGTGCAAAAGCTGAGCTGGTTAGTGCACTTTCATCTAGTAACGAAGAAGTGAAGTTCGCTATTCTTGAGCTGTTAAAGGAGACTTCCGATGTTGACGCAGTAGTTAGTGAAGCTCGTAGAAAATTTGATTTGGGTGATTTGAAGGCTGAAGATCTCGTCGATCTCATTGTTTTTATTCAAGATTATTACGATGTAGATATTGAATTAAATTCAGAAGCCTCTACGCTTCTGACATTCGTTACGGAAAGATCAGCGAGATTTTTTTATTGGTCAGCCGTAGTAAAACAAACGGAAGCATCATTTGACGATAGTAGCATGATTGATACTTCGAAGATGAATGACGTTATTGAGCAGTTTGAAATCGCTGTACAACTCTTTGAAAAGGAAGCCGATGAGACTTATCGTTATGAAAAAGCATTGTCAAGCTTGTTGCTTTATTATATCATAATGACATTTGAAAAAGATAAAGCAAATCAAATCTACAACAAATTGGTTGATCTGGATCCAGAAACAGCCTGGATGTCCTATGGGGTAATTATTGATATATGGAATGATAGGTATGATTCTGTTTTGGATACAATCTTACAGTCTCAGTTGACTGATGCCAAAGATGGGAATGTTATGGTTTTAAGCCATGTACTACTGATGTTACTTGCAAAAAAGCAGTATCATACTGTATACAGCATTTTTAAAAGTGAGCAGGGTTTGGAAAACCTCGTTAAGCCCATATACTATGCTCTTATGACGTTTTTAAAAGATGAGATGCCTAATGAAATTGTAAAAATGGGTACTGAGTTGGTTACCCCTGTAGAAGAAATCTTACAAAAAATCAAACAGTTTGAAATTGATTATAAATAAAATAATAATGAGATATAATTGCTTTTTCATAGCTAAAAAAAATAGTATTTTTGAGCTATGGATTTACTCAGGATTTACTCACTTAACCGATAAAAATATGTAGGAGATCAATACAACAGGAGATGATATGAAAAAGCTAAGTGCGGGAACACTTAGCCTTAAAAAAATAATATCATCCAGAGCTCGAAAGCTGCGGATAAGTGTTACTGTAGTTTATTAAGCGCGAAGTAAGCAATTTTGTTTTTTAAAATCAAGAATTTGCTGAAAAACCGTAAAAACACTTTCCTTTCGAATCTTGCCGGAACTAGAAAACAGACCGGTCTTCCTATCGAACAATCTGTTTCTTTTTTTTTGTTTTACAGTGGCTTATTAGCATAGTGCAATAAAACGTTTGAAAGTTTATGCTCTTAGCACCTGTATTTGTTATTATTCAATTGTAATTTTTTAGAAATGGCAGGAAATGGAAAATCTGGCGACAATCGTCGTCATGGATATGTAGCTGGTAGAACCCAGACTCAAAATCCAAAAACTGGACTTTGGACAAAGCGAGATACACAAACTGGACAGTTTATGGATGTCAAAACAGGTGGAGGTAAGTTCAAAGGGGTACGAAAGGAGAAATAAGAGATGAGTAAAAATTATAAAACGTTACTTTCACGGCTTCAAAATAGAATGAATCCGGAAAACTATAGTGATAGAAAGTTATATGGGGATGTCGAAGCTGTTGAGCTTGCTGCTGCCTCCACAAATAGCATGTTGGAGTATGTTAAACGTTCCATGCAAGGCGTCGCAAAAGAATATACTGATAAAAGTATAGCAGCTGGATCTAATGTGAAATCGCATCTAGAACTTGTTCTAAATAGGGTTGATTATGAATATCAGGGATCTGTAATGACCAATACGCATATTAAAGGGAATAGTGATATAGATTTATTGGTGCTAAGTGATAAATTCTACTTTTCAGAAAATCATAGGATTGAAAGCGAGTTTGTAAAAGCGGTCAATTCTTACCTATTAAATGAACCCCAAAGGATTCGACTTCAGGCTCATGTAAATGCTGGAAAGTACTTAGGCAATAGCAACCAAGATCTTCTAGATATTAGGATGTCCTCTGAAAGGAAATTGACGAGTGCATATTTTCTCTGTGATACGAGTAAATCAAAATCAATAGCGATTACCAACCAACATTTACACCGCGATGTTGATATTGTTGTTGCCGCGTGGCATAACACTTTTGAAGGAATACGAGATGCTGATATCAGGAAGAACAGCATTAGAATTTACGACAAGGAATCCAACGATGTTGGACGTGTAGAATCTCCTTTTGTAAGTATCGAAAGAATTAATGGAAAAGATGGGACCGTTAATGGACGTCTTAAGAAAATGATACGTTTTGCTAAAACAATCAAGTGTGACGCAGATTTTGAGATTGATCTCTCTAGCTTTGAAATTAACGCCATATGTTATAACATTAATACCGGTAAGTATGCTACAAAACCATTCTACGAGCTTGTACCCGTATTGTATCATGAATTTGAAAGGTTGAATACCGATAGTCTATATCGAGATTCATTGGTTTCTGTAGATGGATCTGAATTTATTTTTAAAGGTAAGGATAGAAAGGTTCGCGCGTTACAGCATATGTGTGTAGAACTTGATGATGTTTTAAAAGATCTCGCTATCCATTTAGTTCAGAGTTATGTTAGATAATGTTTTGCCAACGATCTTTATCGGCTCCAGTAAAGAAGGACTCACAATAGCAAATGAGATGGCGCGAATTCTTGGATCTACCGGTAAAATTACTGTTTGGACTAATCTATTTGATCTGAACAAAAGTAGCTTCGATAATTTAACCTCGCAGCTAAGTTTTTTTGATTATGCTGTTCTTATCGCTAGTACTGATGATGTTACACTTTCAAGAGGCAGAAAGACTATGTCTCCACGTGATAATGTCATCTTTGAATACGGTTTGTTTACTGGTGGAATCGGTAGTTCAAGGACATTTTTGGTTCTGCAAGAGTCCTCGAAGCTACCCTCCGATCTCCTAGGGATAACATTGCCTCGCATACCTTTGATTCAATCTCCAGATTTTGGTATTAAGCTTAATGAGTCATGTGAACTTATTAAACAGCATATTGAAAGTAAGGAGGCAACCTTTGATTTAGGCTTTCTTCCTAGTACGACATTGGCTTTTGGTTATTTTTCAAATTTTATTGAGCGTACCGTTGAACGCCTTTTGGAAGATAAAAGTGAAAAAAAAGACTTTTTTCTGCAAAATGCTACACGATTTAATATTAGCGACTTAAAAGTGACTATTTTGATTCCGAATGATCTTAGCGATGATATGTTCAAAAAAGTTTCGGCCAAACGTCTTCGAGATGGTTGGCAAAAACTTAAGGTTGAGCCTAAAAGTGTGCGAGATTACGATTTTTCAATAGACGTCTCCAAAGTTGATGATGGTCTTTTACATCTAGTCGATATACCGCTGACTCTAAATGCACTTAATAAGTCAATAGAATTGTACTCTAAAAAGGAACATATCGGAAAGACAGTTAAAGAGAACTTATTGGAATATCGTGAAATAAGAAATTTTGCACGAACGTTGCAATATTTAATATGCAGAAGTGCTTTGTGTAATGGAATCGTCGATATTGAAATAGTTAACATTTAAGGCTATTTAGAATTTTTTTAAAGAACAAACCCCGCCATAAATGTATGGCGGGGCTTTTCTTTTTAACAAGTTGTGCCCTATTATTGTAGCTCGGCTATTAGATTTTCTCGTCAGATTTGAAGCGATTATTTGGTGGAGGAAATTATATTTTGTTCCTATCTACCTTGAAAAAATCAATTTGCTTCTATTTGCCAATAGACTTATCCCTAAAAAAGGAAAATCCTGATTGAAGAGCAATCCTGATAGAAATTACTCCATATACATAGGTTTTAGAAGAAATTGAGAATATTGTACGCATACAATTTCGAAATAATAGATCTTGTAGCGGATAGTACACGAAGGAGATAGTAAGCGAGCATGAGTGGATTAGAGTATTTTAAAATAAGCATAACTAAAATATATTTGTAACTTCGCCCGTTTCTATAAACAATAAATACGTATATTTAGTTACGGGATTATAAACAAAAACGTTTATACAACATGAATCAGGATTTAATGCTTCGACTATTTCGCTCAATCGAGGGGGATGCAAATGATGATATTGTTAAGGTAGCAGATGCTATCATCGATTCTGAGCGGAAAAAGGGCCATAGCAAACTTGCCGATCGGTTAACCGGTATTCTGAAGAGAAATTTACAGACCACAAACACCCTTAAAGGGGAACTTAAGAATATTTTCGGATCTACGCTTTCGATACCTACGGACAACCGCAGAAATATTCCACTGGCAGTTGAAATTCCTCGTGAGCAATTGCGACATGAGATGGTATTGCCTCCGGGAATTGAATCAAAGATACAGCGGATTGAAAAGGAATTTGTCGCCAGAGAACGATTAGCTCTTTTCGGGCTCAGACCTAAGAGACGTATTCTTTTGCATGGTGCTCCTGGTTGCGGGAAAAGTATGAGTGCAGAAAGAATTGCATGGAACACGGGGTTGCCATTTTTAAAAGTTCGTTTCGAAGCGATGATATCATCATATTTGGGTGAATCAGCAAGTAATCTTATAAAGATTTTTGAGGCGATAGCAAACTATCCCTGCGTTCTATTGCTTGATGAATTTGATTTTATTGCTAAAGCAAGAGGGGATAGACAAGATGTCGGTGAAATGCATCGCGTGGTTAATATACTACTTAACGTGCTCGAAGATTTCGACGGACCGGGGATAGTAATTGCTACCACCAATCTTCAGACGACTATCGATCCTGCGCTATTTCGTAGGTTTGATGACTTAATTGAGTTGACAAAGCCAGGAAAGGCGGAGATAATTAATATTCTCAAGAATACTTTGGGGACTATAAAAGTTGGGAGTGGGATGAATTGGAACTTGTTAGCGAATGATCTGCTCGATTACTCCGCTGCTCTTATCGTCAAGATAGCACTCGATGCTGCAAAAATTACCGTGCTGACCGGTAAAGAAGAAGTGAACATGCAACAGATAATTCAATCTATTAACGAGAATAAGCAATACAAGACATAGCATATTTGAATCACTTTAAATTAACCTAATTATTTATGCCTAAATTTCCCCACCTACCGTTGAGGGATACTTTTAAGGGACGCTTTAAGTTTCCGCAAACTCCTCGCAAACCTAATCCTAGGACACAGGCTAATCGTGAAAATAAACCTGCACATGCTGCTTTTCTTGAGGGAAGTTCAGCTGCTGTCAAAGAAATGCACTATGAAGATTTAGACAGGAGGAAACAAATTGGCTTTCCAGAGTTATCTTATGACACAATACCTGTTTTTTTACAGGTAGATCCGGTCGGTTTCGATATAGAATCCCTGAAAGGATTTGGTATTGAAGTTATAGCAGAGGAAGATGATGGATTTATAATTGGGGCGAGTATAGATGGGTTTAAATCGCTACGAGATAAAATTAAAAGTTTTGAAAGCGAGCAGGGTGCACTTAATACTGCTATGCTTTGGGATATTGTGCTAGGTGATAAATGGCGAGTTGGTCATATATTATCCGATGAATTACAGAACAAATGGGGAGAAATATCTGATCATGATTGCATTATAGTGAATATCTCAATTGCATGCTATTTGAAGTGTCCAGAGTTCAGTGGAAGGAAATTAGACGAGAGCGATGGTCGATATGAAAAGAGAAGGGCGAAATGGGAAGAAAAGGAATCGCAATATTACATAAAATTGGATGAGTTGGCATCTAGTAGGCAAGATGAAATCGAACGGTTTTTGGTTGATGGGCATGGAGCCGAAATATTGAGCGGATATATTTCTGAAGAGGATAGTTTTGGATTTAAGGTGCAACTATCAGGTATTGCACTAAAAGACTTTGTACTCAACTATCCATATGTTTTTGAAGTCGTTGAGGACCTAGTGATTGATTCTTTACCTGTGGTCGAAATGAAGAATCACAGTTTGGAAGTGGATTTATTACCTCCGGATAAAGATGCTCCAAAAATTTGCATCATCGACAGTGGTATTGCGGAGGGACATCACTTGCTTCGTCCTGCAATATTATCAGCGCGTTCCAGAAGTTTTATTCCGGGATTAAATACTACGGATGTGGCAGATGAGGTGCCAAACGGCGGACATGGTACTCGAGTTGCAGGCTCAATCGTATTTGGAAGGGAGGTGCCTACAGATGGAAAGTACAAGGCACCTTGTCAGATTTTGAATGCTCGAGTACTTAATAAAAATAATGCGCTAGTACCAGAGCTTTTCCCCCCCGAGCTAATGGAAGATGTTTGCCTTCACTACGCCGATGCGCAGGTTTTTAATTTGTCTATAAATAATAGTGTTCCGTGTCGTACAGCACGTATGTCCCAGTGGGCGGCATCTCTTGATAGAATTTCAAACGAATCTGAACATATTTTTGTCGTATCTGCGGGTAATATTAGAAGCGAAAATACGCATGTTGCAAACCCAGGAATCAAAAACCATTTATTGGCGGGTAAAAAATATCCTACCTTTCTTTTGGAGCCTTCATGCCGAATTGCTGATCCTGCCCAAAGCCTATTTTCTATCACCGTTGGATCGGTATGCGTTGACGAATTTGAGGATGAAGATCATAAATCCTTTGGTAGTAAACACCATGTTTCGTCTTTTTCCAGAAGTGGAGTAGGTTTGTGGGATTCGATTAAACCAGAGTTGGTTGAGTACGGTGGGGATTGGGTGGCTGAGAAAAAAGGACCTAACTTAATTTTTAAGTCCGCAACATGTCCTCAGACAGTTATCTCCAAAGGTCCTGGTGTAGCGAGAGATGCAGTAGGGACTTCTTTTGCGGCACCAAAAGTTTCGCATATTTTGGCAAAACTTATTGCTCAATTTCCCGATCAAGTTTCGCTGTTTCATAAAGCGCTTCTATTGCAGTCTGCACGGTTGCCTGAACATGTTGGAAATCTTCCTACGTTGGACGAGGTTCGTCACTATGGTTATGGAATACCAGATGTCGATCGAGCGGTAGAGAATTCAGTTAAAAGGATTACCTTTACATCTTCTGGAAAAATCTCGTCAGGGGAGGCCAATCTTTACACTGTTACGATTCCTGAGGAACTTCGCCGTCAAGGTGAGGATTATGAAATCCTCATTGAAGTTTCATTATGTTACACGGCAAATAATAGACGAACACGTAGGAGAATAAAGTCTTACTTGTCATCGTGGCTGTCTTGGCAATCAGCACTTTTAGGTCAAACTTTTGATGTGTTCAAGCAACAGGTGCTTAAGAATTTGACGTCAAAATCAGAGATTGATGATCCTGATATTATCGATTCTCCTAAAAGTATTCCCTGGGTAATAGGCGATCGTAGTAATAGTGGGACAGTAAAAGGATTAAATAGGCAATCTAGTGCAAACCAAAAAGATTGGGCTCTTGTTAGGTCATACCATCTATCTTCCGAAATTTCATTTGCAATAGTTGGGCATAAAGGCTGGGAGAAGGATCCTGAGGAATCCGTTCCATACGCTTTTATTGTGAGTTTTGAAGTTTTGAACGCCGAAATACCTATCTATCATTTAATGTCTAAAATCAATGTTCAAGTGGAATCCGAATCCGAAGTTTCTTTATCGTCAGGTGTCTAGTTGTTGATTTTCATAATATTGGATTGGATTAAATGACACTCTTTTATTTTGTAACTTTCACGGCTTTAGATATATGTACCTAAACTTCCATGAGATAGAAGCCTCCCTGATTATTGATGACCGCCTATGTTTAACCCCACCATCCCCGAGTACAACCCTAAACGAGAGCCGTTCGAACCCTTCTGGTACTCATCCCTTGGGCGGAGAGGGCGGGATATGTTTAGCCCCACCACCCCAAGCACAGCCCTAAACGAGAGAAGTTCAAACCCTGCGGGTTCTCATCCCTTGGCTGCTGCTAAAAATAACAAAAGTCCAACTTTCGTTGAACTTTTGTTAAGTCTTTGCGGAGAGGGAGGGATTTGAACTGATGTAACTGACTTTTTTTTAGATAGTTAAATAAGTTATTTTTAAAAACCATTGCCACAAAACTGCCACAAAGATTATCATGCACTTTATAAAATTTGTACTTTACGAAGCATTTGCTAAACTAAGCCTGCTTGCTAAATCTTGATTGAACAATGAACGAATTTGATCAAATGTCGTTTTAAATATACTCGAAAAAAATTAATTTTGGAAAAGCCGACCCTTATTTTTTTTGTGCGTTACAGCCTGTTTGTTAAGTTAATATTTGTTTGTAACATTGCATACGATATATTCCGTAGAGTACATTTATTACATATAATTTTGCGCTGGATATGAACAAAAATCAAGAAAACCATTATGACATTATTTTTGCAGGTTTCGGCATTTCTGGCTCGTGCCTACTATATGAAGCGATGCAAAACGGGATTTGGAAAGATCAACGTATTCTTGTTATAGACCACAAATTTGGTGATCGAGGTAGTAAGTTAATCTCATTCTGGGCTGATCGTTCGACACCATTAAAAAAATATGCAGTTGCTAACTGGAAAAGACTTGCTTTTATTAGCCATATCGGTAAAAAGAAGCAGCTTGAAATTGGCGATTACGAATACTTTAGTATCGCTAGCGATCAGCTTTTGGAAACTTACCATCAATATATATATCAGTTTTCAAACATTACCTTTGTGGAAGGTAAGATATTGGATTGTATTTCCGACGAAACTCAGTGCATAATTGATACGGAAGAGGGGAGGTTTACCGCTTCTTATGTCTTTAACTCGTTGTTTTTTAAGCCTGATGTTTCAGATAAGCACCATTATTTTCTTCAACATTTTAAAGGAGTTCAGATAACACTTAGTAAACCAATATCAAACGAAGATGAAGCTATTATAATGGACTATAGGACGGATCAGAAACACGGTACTACGTTTTTTTATTGTCTTCCGATGTCTGAAAAAAAGCTTTTTGTTGAATACACACTCTTCTCCAAATCTCTTATTCCGGTGGATGAGTACGATGATGCGATTAAATCATATCTGTCACGTGTATTGCAAATCAGCGACTATACTATTGAATCAGAAGAACAGGGAATTATCCCAATGACGGATCATAATTTTCCAAGACGAAAAAAAAATATTATTTACATAGGTTCGGCAGGTGGCGATACGCGGCCCTCTACAGGATATACTTTCATGAATGTTCAGAAAACAGTTCATACTATAATATCCTCTTTTCAACAGACAGGCAAGCCATTTTTTAAAAATGAAGTGATTGGTACTAAAGAAAAACTATATGATTCTATACTCCTATCCGTGCTAGATGAGAGAAATTATCCGGGACATGAAATATTTACCGATCTGTTTCAAAACACACCAGCTAAAAATATTTTCAAATTTTTGGATGCGGAATCTTCATTAAAGAACGATGTTAAGGTGATGACGACTCTTAGAAAACCACCTTTTATCAAACACTTTGTTAAAATACTTTATAGAAATCTTTCAAAACCATATTAGAAAATGGCAATTTTAACAGTTTTAACAGTCATGCAAATTGCGCGCATCATATTTTTTTGAGACTTGACATCTGCTCGGAAACCGGATAAGCTTTAGATAGGGATTTAGTACATCACTTATTAATTTTTTAAAAGGAATTACAGCCAATTAGATGATCGAAGTTCATCAAAGCTTCGATTGCCGTTGTGATTTAATATTCTCAGACAAGTATTATTGCGGAAGATGACTGCAAAAACGGGTATGAATAGACATGCCTTTTTCAATTTGAAGACTGTTTAAGTATGTGGATGCCGTTGACCCACTGGTTGATTCCAATAGCTTGCTATAACTCGGTATCGTTTATTTTGGGTGTACTGAAAATTTTGAAACTGTCTCTATGGCTGCATCGTTCCAGAAGTGTTGCCACTATCGTAAGATTTTTCTAAAAATATCGAAGATGATTTTCTTCGAAATTCCGCACAGGGATAACAACTCATTGAGGTAACTGTTCATCTTTTCACTACTAAGCACCGGAAAGAAGCAGATCTTTAGCACCGATTTGGTGCGTGCGATAAATTATGTGAGAAAGAGTAAAGCACACTATCTATCAAAAAAATTGGTTGTAATTAATATCGATATAAACAAATTTTAATAGTATCTTTAGTTCAGTAGCACCACATCTACCTATAAACTAACGCCTTCTAGGGGTGTTTTATTTGCGCTTATGACAAGATTGTTTTGGATAATTCTTTTCTATGTCCTGTTCTCTCCAAGGGAAAGTCTCTTTGCAGCCCATAGCTTCGTCGCACAACAAGATAGTGTAGATTCTTTGGTACGTATCAAGAAGGACTATGTGGCCAGTATGGATGAGTTTTTTCGGAGCGCATCCATTCAGAGCGAGAACGACCTCGCCTTGGATAGGGCTTTGATCCGTCAAGGCCGGATTTTCGAGGAGATCAAGGTCATATCTAGACAGGCACGATCCTTTCTAAAAAAAGGCTTTGATACCTTGGCCTTGCGCGAGCAGCTTCGTGAAATTGTGCGATGGCACGCCATTTCGGGCGATGGGGTTTTTCAAAATCGGGGCAGCGCCCATACTTCGCGAAATCTAACCGCTACCTACAATATTCTTAATGCACTCCAAATACAGGTTTTAGCCTACAAAAAACAGGTCGACAATTATCAGGAACAGCTGGTGGGGTTTAGACTACAGATCGACTCGTTGTCCAATGATAAATCCCTTTTTGTTTTCTCCAAAGATTCCACAGAGCTCAGCGAATACATTAAAAAATTAAGGCTGCTATCCAGCGCTATAAGCCCCATAAACAAGCAGCTTACCGCTAACATCAATGGCATACAATCCATTCAGGATGATGTAAACATCGAACTCCTTGCCCTGGAGAACGGCCTGGAGGAAATTTTATATTACCAGCATGAGATCGCCAATAAGAATTTTGCGCAGGATTTCACAGCTTTGTGGGAGGAAAGCACGTACAACCGACCTTTAGGGGAGATCGTGCACTTCTCCATCCTCAAGGCGCAATTGGTCTTTACCTATTACCTTAGGGCACATACCGGAAAGTTGTTCATCAGCTTTCTAATCTTGCTTGTCGTGCTGTTGTACGTCGATTCGCTCAAGCGGGGACTTTTAAAGGAGGGTAATAAAACGAAGGGCAAAAGTATGCTTTTATCGTCGCCAATTAGCTCGAGCCTGTTTATTGGACTTTCCATCGGCCAATTTATCTTCCCCAATCCACCCTTTGTGTTCTCGGCAACTTTTCTCGCGCTCAGCGCGCTGCTCCTTACGTTTATCTTCAGACGATTTATCGCTACCTATTGGATGCTGGTTTGGCTGAGCATTTTCGTGCTCAACGTACTGGCAGCAGTGGATAACATGGTGCTTCAGGCCTCCCGTCCGGAGCGCTACCTGATGATCGGCATATCGATTCTAGCCGCCATTAGCAGCGGTATTGCAGTTTTTAATCGATCTAGACATCGCGAACTGCAGGAAAGATGGATTCTTTTTCCGATCGGCCTAATGGGGATTCTGGAGATTGGCGCCATACTGTTCAATATTTTTGGCCTCTTTAACATTGGGAAGGCACTGATGGTGTCGGGACTCGTTAATGTCACCGTGGCAATCATCTTTCTGTGGGTAGTAAGGCTGGTCAACGAGGGACTTAGCTTCGCCTCCGTTCTTTACACCAAGCAGGAGCGTCGTCTTTTCTATATCAACTACAATAGGGTGGGAAAGCGTGCGCCTGCCTTTTTCTACGCATTATTGATCGTGGGATGGTTTATCTTGTTTGGTCGGAACTTTTATGAGTTTCGTTTTATTTCGGAACCGCTGGGCGCATTTTTCTATAACCAGCATCAACTGGGCGCATACAGCTTTTCGGTCATCAATATCGTCGTTTTTTTCCTGATTATGCTCGGAGCTACGGTACTCTCCAAGGTTGTTTCATTTTTCGCGGCAGATCCGCAGTGGAACACGCGCGATGAAAAAGATGATAAGAAGTTTCATTTAGGCAGCTGGATCCTCTTGGTACGCATCAGTATCATTGTGCTGGGGTTCTTTTTAGCATTTTCAGCTGTGGGTATTCCCTTGCAACAGATCACCATCGTTATTGGTGCATTGGGCGTAGGCATTGGCTTTGGACTACAAACGTTGGTCAATAATTTGGTCAGCGGGCTGATCATAGCATTCGAGAAGCCCGTGAATGTAGATGATCAGATCGAAATAGGGGGGCAAGCTGGCAAAGTAAAATCCATCGGCTTTCGTAGCAGTGTGATTGCGACCGCAGATGGAGCCGATCTTATTATGCCCAACGGCGACCTGCTCAATTCCCATGTGATCAACTGGACCTTGGGTGGCTTTCGAAAGCGTCTACACATCAGGCTTGAGGTGAAGTATGGCACTGATCTGGAGAACATCAGGCAGCTTTTGCTCGATCTTTTTGAAAAGGAGGAGCAGGTGCTGTCCAGCCCTTCTCCGGTTGTTCAATTTGCAGAGGTAACCGCACAGTCGGTTGCTATTGACGTTTATTTCTGGGTGAAAACATTAAAAGATGCGGGGCAGATCAAAAGCGATATCTTGGTTGCCGTAGGACACCTGTTCCAGGATAACCATATACCGTTGGCGATTAGTCAGCAGGAAATCAATGTCGTGACAAGGCCTTCGCATCAGCAAGCGAATACAGACCAAAACAGCGATTAGAATAAACAGATTAAACCAATGATAGATAGAAAAATTTTAGCTGGGCTCTGCCTGGGCTTCTTTGTCCTACAGGGCTGCATCAAGGATGCTCCGCCCAATCCCGAGGCCGATATTGAATCGGTACAGGTCGATCAAAGCCTGTTAACGGGAAATGTGTTCATTGACCAAATCAACCGAACCATCACCCTAAACCTCACTGCCGATGCTTTCCAAAATGGAATTAGCCCGGTGCTGCAGCTTTCCGAGGGTGCCTCTGTGATACCGGCCAGTGGAAGCACGATTACATTTGACGGGACAGCGGATATTACCTATGCCGTAACTTCGGCTTCCGGAGAGAACAGCAAGGTATACACGGTAAAAGTTGTCAATGTTGGAAATTGGGGATTCGACTTTGAAAATTGGCAAAGCAACCCTACCGATGGTTATGAGTTTCCAATAGAAAGTGGCAACGTGCAGATCTGGTCTTCCGGGAATCCCGGCGTTGCGCTATCGGGCATACCGCCGCGACGTGATGCCTATCCGACGAGGTCAACAACAGCTGGTTACCTGGGGAGCAAGGCGGCCGAGCTGGTTACCATCAAAGGAACTACGCTATCGGAGTTTGTCGGTATCCGACTGTTTGCCGGATCTCTTTTTTTAGGGGATTTCAATGCTTCCCAAGCTTTGCTTAATCCACTGGCAGCCACAGAATTTGGTCAGCCCTATGTGGGACTTCCGGATAGACTAACAGGTTACTATACATACACTGCCGGGGCGGAATACCAGAACCGAGAAGGTGTGGTACAACCCGGGGTAAAAGACAAATGTGCGATATATGCCGTGCTTTTCAATGGATCCGAACGCCTAAATGCCACGAATGTAATGACATCTGATCGGGTGATTGCCCGAGCAGAACTAGCTGATGGATCAGATAAGGCTGCCTTTACCCGCTTTGATGTTCCCTTTGTCTATCGGCAAGGTGTTCCTATCAGCGATAAGGTGATGGTTGCCATCGTGGCTTCCTCCAGTGCGGATGGCAATGAGTACCGTGGAGCAATTGGCTCCCGTTTGGTAGTAGATAGTTTACGTGTAATTCCAAGGTTATGATTTCTTATATATTCCGAATACTTCTCTGCGGCCTATTTTTACAAATAAGCCAGCTCTATGGGCAACATATGTTTCGATTCAGCGATATAAAACACCATGTAGGTATCGGCTACAACCTTGGCGCTAGCGCCCCGTTTTCGCTGCCCAATACCATTCGGGAGATAAAAAGCTACGCCCCACTTTTTACGCCGTCCATCGGATACGAAGCTACCTATGATGTTTCCGAAAAATGGTTGGTCGGCGCAGGACTCCGTTTTGATGTCAAGGGCATGAAAGTAACGGACAGCGTGCAGTATTTTCATACGATCATCACGGTCGACAACGGCGCTGGAGACCAAGGGACGTTCGAGGGGGATTTTAGTGGGACTAACGCCACAACAGCGAAAAACAGTTACCTAACTCTTCCTGTCTTTGCGGGCTACCGCGTTGGTGCTTGGGATTTTAAGCTGGGTCTGTATGTAGCTAGGCTACTCAACGGACGCTTTGACGGCAGCGTCTCTGATGGTTATATCCGTAAAGGCGACTCCCTTGGTGAAAAGGTGCTTATCGACAGGGCTACGTTTGACTTTGCCCAGCAGATTCGTAGCTGGGACTGGGGAGGACATATGGCCTTTGCGCGCAACTTTGGGCAGCACTGGCAGGCGAACCTCACCGCGCAGGTAGGCGCCCAGCCCATCTTTCCTTCGTCTTTCAAAGGTGTAGGCTATGACTTGCACAATATGTATGTGACCCTTGGCGCGGCCTATCGTTTATGGTAACTAACATCAATCCTTGCAGTTGGGCGCAACGGTCAATATATCCAAGGACATGTTCATCGCTTTTTTTATCAATTTGCGGGCTTTATCTAGGTCGTCGGCCTTGAGCGCCTTGGTTCCAAATGCGAAAGCGCTCAGTGCATATGTTTCCGCTGAAGAACAGCCGCAAGACGAAGAAACGGCATATGCAGCAGCCTCTTTAGCTTGACTGTTGCCTTCTTTTAAAAATGCTGCCGCTGCTTCAAGGGTAGCTGCCTGATGGGCTTTTTTATAGGAAGCGAAGGCCATCTCCGCGTAGCTTATCGTCATTTCACAACCCGAGAAAGTCGGTGTTGAAATGGTGCTATGCGACGGGAAAAGAAGAAGGCAGAACAGGGATGATTTGGCAATTAAATGTTTCATAGTCAGATTTTTCAGGTGTTATCCATGTAAAAACAATATGATCAGCGATTTGTTCTTCTTTTGATAACTAATTTAATACTTAATATACATAGCTTATGAAAATGCAAAGAATTATGCTAGTTGCCGCAATACTCGGCTTATTTTCCTGTAGTGATAAGGACGAGAAAAGCATTGTTGACTGTATAAGCGAATCGCTATACATTGGCGCCCAACACAATATCTCTTCCCAAAATTCAAAAACAGTGAACTACAGTGTTTCTTATTCCGGAAGTCATCAGTTGGATGGATCGGTAAAATGGAACTTTGGTGATGGTTCTGCGCAACAAACGGTAACTGGTACAACAACCAGCCATACCTACGCCCAAGCTGGTACGTATACTGCAACGGCTACAGTTACGCTAAATGGGGGAAATTGTACACACGACGTCAAGGAAACGGTTACGTTACAGTAGTTTCGATAGGAATAGATCGCCCGACCCTTCCTGTTCGCTCTTGTGGGTTATGGCCTGAGCTGCAAATGATGATACGGCGGCGATACGATAAAGTTCATTGTTCAGGCAAAAAGCCAATAATTCTATTGCATGAGCTTCATGTAATAGAATTATTAATACATTTCATCCATTTTTATTCGCTATTGTAAATACAAGGATGAAAATGGACATATTTTATGGGGAAGCCTTGTCCTATGCTTTTTGTAAAAGCCAGCAATTCTGCTACATACTGTATTTAGCGGAAGCATCAGTTATATTTTGATTGGCTTTCATATCCACTAATTAGTGCTATTTACTATGTTGTGTGTACCAAGTAGAAATGTATTATTAAACGAAGTCTACATTTACTTTTCGCAGATATTAACACGCCTGTCTCAAGATTTACAAAAATGGTCGATTTTTTATTGCTTTTTGTCGATTTCTTATAATTTATAACCTCCGCTATGATTTACATTTGTATCTATAAATTATAAACTAAGTGTAATAAAACTGTTAATTCCTAAGCTTTTTCACAGTTCTACCATTTTCGATTTTAAGATGAAGTGAGCTACTGTATTTTCAAGTATTTGTAAACGTAGATGGTCTCATTGTATTAAATTGAAATCCTTTAAAAAGTGGTTGGTATGTTTTGCTGAGGGAAATGTGAATTTTTGGTCGTAATGTTTAATAAAAAAGATAGTAACTGATAGTAACCAAAATTATATACAATAAATGAATCTAAATCATGATTAAATTTTACTGCAGTTTTTGCTGCTCCTGGGATTGGTATGTCCGGAGAAAAATTCTTATTATCTTATGCTTGAACATAAGTTTCATAGTGCTTGGTGCGACGATTTCAAAGTCATTCGCAAAAGGCATAGGGAAGTTAGACTCGTATGCTACAAAGCCATTAATTCGATCAGATGATTATCATAAAGTAGTTCCTTTAAGTACTCAGCAACGTATTACAGGTACTGTTCTTGATTCCGTCGGGTCACCTATGGCAGGTGTATTAGTTGCAGTTAAGGATAAAAAAAATCAAACTACAACAGATTTAAAAGGTCACTTTCAAATTGACGTTCCATTGGGATCGACTTTAATATTTAGTTTAATAAACCACGTGACTCAGGAAATCGTCATAGGTGCTGAGTTCGACCTCAAGGTTATCTTATACCGAACCTCAGAAAATATTGAAGAAGTAGTGGTTACTGCTTTCGGTCGTCGTGTGCAACGCGAGGCTGTTGTTGGATCTGTTTCAACGATCGAGCCAGATAAGTTAAGAGTACCTTCAGGAAATTTGACTACGGCTCTTGCAGGACAAGTAGCTGGCGTTATTGCTTATCAACAGGGCGGGCAACCTGGTCTTGACAATTCGGATTTTTTTATACGCGGAGTTACAACATTTGGATATCGACAAAATCCACTTATCCTCATAGATAATGTTGAATTAACATCTAATGATTTGGCACGCTTGCAGGTCGAGGATATACAAAGCTTTTCTATTTTAAAGGACGCTAGTGCTACCGCGCTTTACGGAGCTAGAGGGGCAAACGGAGTGATATTAGTTACTACGAAATCAGGTAAAGAAGGTCGTGCAAAAATGAATTTAAGACTGGATCAAGCTTTTTCTGAACCAACCAGAAGTATAAAATTAGCTGATCCAATTACTTATATGCGAATGTATAATGATGCCTTAATAACACGTAATCCTAAGGCGATTCCTTTTTTTACGGAAGATGATATATACAACCGTATGCGTACTATCAATAACGAACAAGGAAGTAATAAATATGTCTACCCAGTTGTCGACTGGATGGGTTTGATGTTCAAAGATCGAGCAGCTAACCAGCGTGCTACAATGAACATAAACGGTGGCGGAAGTGTAGCTAGATATATGGTATCAACGTCATTGTCCAACGATAATGGGATTATAAAAACAAATGAGGTAAATAATTTTAATAATAATGTAAATTATAAAAACTATCAACTCAGATCCAACGTGAATATTAACATATCGAAGAAAACCGAACTTGTTGTGAGACTGTGGGGTAATTTTAACGATTACAGTGGTCCTATTACAGAAGATGCCTCGTTCTCGACTGATCTCTATCGAATAGCTCTACAAACAAGTCCAGTGCTATTTCCCGCCTATTATGCTCCAGATGATGCTACGGCATTGGCTCAGCACATCCTATTCGGCAATAACTCTGGAACGACTTCGAATGCAAGTAATGTAGGGTTTAGAAACCCTTATGCTGAAATGTTACGAGGTTATAAAAGATTTTCGGAATCTCGGATGTCTGCAACCCTTGAGTTAAATCAAGATTTAGAGAATTTAATTCCTGGGTTAAAATTCAATGGCTTCTTTTCCACTAACCGATATTCTTACTTCGCTAATCAAATGGCCTACAATCCTTTTTATTATACAGTTTCTCCAGGGAACTATGATGTAGCAACGAATACATATAAACTGAGGTGGTTAAATTCTTCGACACTAAGCAATCCATTGCCTACCGAATATTTAATATATGCGAGTTTAGGTACAAATGCTAATACTTTTATACATTTTCAAGGTATGTTGGACTATGGAAGGCAGTTTGGAAAGCATTCCGTTGGAGCCTCCTTGATAGGTGTTAGACAACAAAGGCAGATTTCTGGCGCTCCGTCGTTACAGGAATCTCTTCCATATCGAAATTTGAACATAGCTGGAAGGATGTCTTATAATTTCTCTTCGAAATACTTTTTAGAAGTCAATGCCGGTATGAACGGATCAGAAAGATTTTCCGAAAATAACAGATTTGGCTTCTTTCCAACTATCGGAGGGTCATGGATAATTTCGAAAGAGAGTTTTTGGAACGAGAACGTGAGGGATGTTGTTAGCAATTTGAAATTACGCGCTAGCTATGGATTCACTGGCAATGATGATATCAGTAGCCAGCGCTTTTTCTATCTATCGGACGTTAATCTGCAGGGTAATAACGGTGCCTCTTTTGGTGTTGATAATTCTTACACGAGACCTGGAGTGATAATAAATAATTATGAAAATCCATCTATAACATGGGAGCGAGCACGAATCTTTAACACCGGTCTTGAGATAAATTTATTCGATAAGTTGGATTTGATTGCTGAATACTGGGAGCAGTTACGATCTAATATACTGATGCAAAGATATGTTCCGTTGAGCGCAGGTTTAGAATCTTCTATATCTGCTAATGTTGGCACGGCGACTATTCGGGGATTAGATTTGAGTTTAAATTTTAACCAACGATTTAACGAAGATGTTTGGCTTCAATTTATGTCCAATTTTACATTTTCGCAAGGCCGATATGGGGTTTACGAAGAACCTTCCTATACTGAACCTTGGCGATATAGATCTGGCACCCTACTCGGACAGACTTTTGGATATCTGGCAGAAAGGCTTTTTGTTGATGACGCAGAAGTGGCAGCATCTCCTGTACAACTTTTTGGTGGAGAATTGCCTAAAGGCGGAGATATAAAATATAGAGACTTAAATAATGACGGAGTTATTACTGATGCGGATAAGGTGCCCATTGGGTATCCAACAACGCCTCAGGTAATTTATGGCTTTGGATTCACTTTTGGTTATAAAGGGTTTGACCTAAATATGCGCTTTCAGGGTGCTGCAAGATCAAATTTTTTTATTGATCCTAATAGCACTAGCCCTTTCATGCCAAGTAGCGGCGGCGTGACGCAAGTCTTGGCTGCATATGCAGATAGCCATTGGTCTGAAGAGAACCAAGATTTATATGCGATGTATCCAAGGTTGGGTACTACTCCTGATCAAATATCTAACAACTTACAAACGAGTACATGGTGGATGCGTAGAGGCGATTTTCTACGATTAAAAATGGCTGAGATAGGGTTTAGTCTGCCACAAAAGACGGCTAGCATGTTGCATCTGAACTCGGCTAGAATATTTATTAATGGGATGAATCTATTCAATTTAAGCAATTTTAAACTTTGGGATGTCGAACAAGGAGGAGGAGCGTTCAACTATCCAATACAAAGAGTTTTAAATATAGGTGTAAATGTTAACTTTTTATAGATAAAATATGTTTTTTAAAGATAATAATAGCGGTAGCCCATTTTGCCGTGTTGCCGTTAGATTTCTGTGGTTTTTTCTAACGGTTTTAGCAAGTTCCTGCGGCAATTATTTAGATGTCACGCCTGAAAATGTTGGAACCATCGACTATGCGTTCCGAAACAGAAACGAAGCGGAGAAATATTTATTTGCTTGTTACAATACGTTGCAAGGATTGAATACTCAAATCAATGATCCGGGGTTTATTACATCGGGAGAAGTTTACAATAATAGCTATGCTGATAATTTAGCGGCAACTAATTTCTTGATCCTAAGTGGGACTCAAAATACCAATTCTCCAATTTTAAACTATTGGGAAGGGACTGCTGGTGGAATAAATTTATTTCAAGGGATTAGGCGCTGTAATATCATGTTAGAAAATATTCAAAAACCAATCGATCTTAGTGATACGGAAAGAGAGAGATGGATTTCAGAGGTAAAATTTTTGAAAGCTTATTATCATTATATTCTCTTGAAAATGTATGGGCCCATTCCAATTATGGACAATGCTGATGACATTAGTGAATCTTTAGAGGTATACCGAAAAAAGCGTGTGCATGCAGATATAGTTTTTTCTTATATCACAAACTTACTGGATGAATCTATTCCCTCTTTGCCGGTGTTAATATCTAATACCTCACAGGAGCTCGGGAGAATCACAAGATCAATCGCTCTAGGAGTAAAAGCAGAAGTGTTGGCTTTACAAGCTAGCCCCTTATTTAATGGCAACCCCGACTATAGTTCTTTTAGAGATCAACAGGGCGAAGCACTATTTGCAGAAACGCAGGATATATCGAAATGGCGAAATGCCGCAAAAGCCGCTAAAGAAGCGATCGATCATGCACGAGCTCAAGGACATGAATTATATGATTTAATAATTCCAGCAGCAATACCTTTAGAAATCAATGACTCTCTTAAAAGGCTGCTTACCTTACAACAAGCAATAACGGAGAAATGGGATTTAAATAAAGAGGTCATTTGGGCTTTGAATGGCACTGTTGGTTATCAAGAGAACTATATTCCTCGACTTGCATCTGTTCGTGGAAATAGTCATGGAAATGTTGGTGTGCCTTTAGCCGTCGCTGAACTGTACTATACGCAGAACGGCGTACCTCTGGAAGAGGATAATACATTTGATTATAACCAGCGTTACAATCTCAAGATTGCTGATCGTGTTGATAGGTTTTATATTCGTGAGAATTACACCACAGTTAGTGCTAACTTCAACCGCGAACCACGATATTACGCCAGCATTGGTTTTGATGGTGGAGCGTGGTATGGTGGCGGTGTGCTAGATCCGAATGCTATGTTGTACGTACAGGCTAGAAAAGGTGGAAATAGTGGGGTGCTAGAATATGGAAGAGCCAACCTAACCGGCTTCTGGCCTAAAAAGTTGGTGAATTTTCTTACTTCCATTGATCCGAATAGTGGCAATGTGACTATTAATAACTACCGGATGCCGCGACTTAGATTGTCAGACTTATATCTGTTGTATGCTGAATGCTTAAATGAAAGCGAGGGACCGTCTACAGAAGTTTACGATTATATTGACCGTGTACGAGCTCGTGCAGGGCTAAAGGGAGTTGTTCAATCTTGGACGAAATACTCTTCTTTACCAAACAAACCCCAAACCAAGGAAGGTTTACGTGATATCATCCACCGTGAACGAAGAGTCGAACTTATGTTTGAGGGCAAAAGTGGCTGGGATCTTCGTCGATGGAAGGAGTATGTCAACGAAGTCTCAAAGCCTATTCAAGGTTGGAATGTTAACCAAGAAGAAATTAGGGCATATTATACGGTGCAAACTTATTTGATTCCTGCGTTAACCAATAAAGATTATTTTTGGCCTGTTTCAATAAGTGAGTTACTTCGAAATAACAATTTGGTTCAGTCCCCCATTTGGCGCTGACATTAACTAACGATTTATTTAACAGATTTGTATCAATAATAATATTTATATGAAAATTAAATTATTTTTATACACTTTTTTCGTCATCGTTTTAACGAGCTGTAAAGATTTTGATATCTATCAAGATCCGATATCCAACGATAAAACAAAGCCGAATCCACCCAAAAATATACAAGTTCAAAATTTTAAAGGAGGAGCCTATATAACGTATGATTTGCCTGATACAGAGAATACATTATATGTAGTAGCTGATTATGTAATCAATGAGCAGACAAAAGTTACTCGGCAAACAAAGACCAGTTATTATTCCGATGTGACAAAAGTAGAAGGATTCGCGGAATCTAAAGATTATACGGTTACACTTAGAACCGTTTCTAGATCTAACATTATGTCTGATCCTGTGCAGGTTAATGTACATCCAGGCGTGCCTCCATAC
Source organism: Sphingobacterium bambusae (assembly GCF_033955345.1). Classification (NCBI taxonomy): domain Bacteria; kingdom Pseudomonadati; phylum Bacteroidota; class Sphingobacteriia; order Sphingobacteriales; family Sphingobacteriaceae; genus Sphingobacterium; species Sphingobacterium bambusae. The sequence goes on along the minus strand of NZ_CP138332.1, from coordinate 788,155 downwards.
TTAGAAGTTGCATCAGGTCTAACACTTTCTCCAACATTTGGAGGAGTCAATGCACATACAGTAAATCCGGATGCTGCTGGCGTAACATTGGTATATTTGTACGATGATCCGATTTTCGGCAAATACGTCATACGGGAACAAAAATATCACGATGCGCTGGAGATTAATTATGCACTTCGCGGATTTGACACGGATCCCAAGAAATTTGGTATATACGTTACAGATAAGTTTGGTAACAAATCGCAACCGCTTTATTCAACGGTATCTCCATGGTATGAAGTATTGTTGGATAAATCAAAGTTTTCAACGTATAGCCTACCTTCTGATAATACTTTATTAGGCGGTTGGAATTTACAACATATTTGGGATGGTGTAATAGTTGGTAACAATTTCTGGCATACCTCAGAAACTGCAAAGCCTTATCCTCATGTAGGTACGTTCGGGCTAGGGCAAGAAGCGCGTATTAGTCGGTTTATTTTAAATCAACGAAACAGTTGGGAAGGAGCGTATTGGGCAAATGGAACGGTAGAAAAGTTTAGTTTGTGGGGGACAAACGTTCCTGCACCCAGAGACGCTAACCTTCCAGTTTTGGCACCTGTCGGCACAGTTGTCGGTGAATGGGTTAATATGGGTAATTTCGATTTTCCAAGGCCTCCCTCTGGAAACCCTATATCAAGCCCCACTGCGGGTGATATACAATGGTGGACTGATGGGGTCGAATTTTTTATGCCCACAAATTCCCCACCTGTTCGGTTTTTACGTATTGCTGTTAATAAAACTTGGGGTAACCACACTGCAGCTTACATTTGCGAGCTCACATTATTTGGAGGGCAACTTTAGGTAAAGTTTAAATTTTTGGAAAACTATTATGAAAATATTTAAATTAAACAAAATACTTTATGTCTTTTGTAATCTGATACTTATCTGGGGTGTTACAGGATGTCAAAAATTGGATACCGAATTTCTGAAGTTCTACGATGGTAGAGAAATAGTCTATCCTGGAACACCTAGTAATATCAAGGCCCATTCTGGAAATGGCCGTGTGAAATTCGAGTGGAATATCAGCCCAGACCCTTCAATAATGAAGTATATATTATATTGGAACAATGGATTGGATTCAGCGATATTTGACGCGAAAGATAACGCAAATAGTGCCATTGGAGATATCATCATAGACAATATCGAAGAGGGGACGCATTTTTTTACGATTTATACCGTTGATAAGCATAATAACAGGTCTATCCCACTTTCTGTAAGTAATGTCAAGGTTTATGGTGAATATTACCGTAAAGGTTTAGTGAATAGGCCAATCTTGAGTACAAATGTGGATGGGGACAATAAGGTTACGATAATTTTTACAGAAGGGTTACCTACAAATGAAAAAACAATTATAGAGTATACAGATACTTTCGGGCAAATGAAGCAGGTGTCGATATCACAGGTCGAAAGAGAAATCACAATTTCTAATTGGAAAGTTGGCACTCCAATGCTATATCAGTCCTCATATAGGCCTGCAGAAGACGCTTTCGATACATTTTTTACCTTAAATAAGGATCGGATGCAAATTAAGAAAGACATATCTTCTGTTTACCTTTCTAACTTTAGTCAACCTTTCGCTGCTAAACAATCTGATGGCCGTTTTCGTGACCCTCTCAATTGGATAGTTAATGATCCTGTCAAAAATCACAATAGCAGAGGAGGATGGGGAACCGACGAAGGCACGGTTTTAGTCATGGAATCTGGCTGGGGGGCTAATGATATTATTAATGGAAAATTGTATCAAAATGTTGATTTGCCTTCTGGTACTTACTCTGTTCAAATTGAATTGGCTAGTTTTGGAATTAATACCTCGCAAGTCAAAATTGTTGCTGCTCCCGGTGACGTTTTGCCAGACATAAATGCCGACGGTGGTATTTCAGAGGTTTTTGCTACTGCAGATTTGGATCTTAGAAATCTAAATTTTGTAGTTCCATCAAAAGGTCCTGTTTCCATCGGTTTTGCAGTAAATATGCGCGGAAACCAATTTTGGAGAATAAAAAAGATAAATTTGTACGCTCACTACTAATTATGAAGTTGAATCATTCCAGGTTAGGTATTGGCTAGATTTAGCCTGGAATTATTCTTCTACTTGTTTATTTGTTATCATCTTTTTGAAACTGAGAGGCGTCAGACCGACATGCTTTTTGAAAATTTGGTTAAAATATGATATGCTCTCGAAGCCTAAGCTGTAAGATATCTCTTTTATTGTTATGTTCGAAGTTATTAACATCATTTGTGATCTTTCAATTTTCTTGCGGTTGATGTATTCGACAGGAGTTACCCCAATCTCCCTTTTGAAAATCCTTATCATATGATCTTTTGACATATGGACTTGATCGGCAAGTTGTTCTAGGTAGATAGTTTTGTGACAGTTATGATGAATGAACTTTAATATTTCCATGACGCGAGGATCCTCCGATGGAAATTTTTCGATGGCCTTAATAGCAAATTTGGAGAGAATTAATTGTATTATTCCTTTACAGGCAAGTGAGTTTGCTAAAGAATCTGATTTTTGAGTTGCTATGTTCTGAAATAACTCATTTCCGTTTTCGTAAATCGAAGGATCGTATGTTTTTAAATCCCGATCTGGGTTTGCGCAAATCAACCTTGTAAAAAGTTCTAATATAAAATCATCACTTTCAATTTCAACAGGGAATTCCAAAAAATCGAATAGCAAATTTTGTTTTTCTATCGGTTCATATAAGTGGATATAAAATAATGATAATTCGCCATCACAGATATAGCTTTGCGTCAGATTCGACGGGGTTAAATACATATGGTTTGCTCTCATTACATAGCTTTTGCTATTTCGTTCCAACACTCCAGCACCTTTAACAACGAGATGGATTCGAATAATTGGACTTTTCAAATCCTTCCAGTTCCAGTCTCCATAATGCTCTGCATAACCTGCATTTAGTAGGATAAGGTCAGTGTCCAGATTTTTTGTTAGCATATTTTAATAATTGAGATCGACGCATAAATATCAGCGATTTTGTACATATTATCAAGGAGAAATTTTAATACTTTCTCATTTGGTGGATAGCCTTGGAATGCAGATGAGAAAACATTTCCGTATATTAGGGATGTATTTTAAATCATTTTTTGTAAGTGTATTTAAATCGGAAACATATATATTAAATATTGGCAAGCATAGTTTTTATCCGTCTTTTTATAATAATTATTATATGAACAAAATTTTTCATACCCAAGAGCGATCAGTTTTTTACGTAAGTTTCTTAGTGTTTTTTCTATGCTTTAATGTAACAAAGGGACAGGGGTTAAAAAACAAAAATGTCTTACATTTGACTCAATCAGCAGCTAATTGGAATGAAGCTTTCCCTGTTGGTAATGGAAGATTAGGAGGAATGGTATATGGTGGTGTAGATTTGGAACTTATAAAAACTAACGATGATACTTTTTGGTCTGGTCAACCTGTTGACGTCCAGCGTCCAAACACTTATAATCATCTTAAAGATATTCGCCAAGCATTGAAGATTGGTGATAATAAAAGAGCGCAGGAACTGATAGATGCACAACTTTTGGGGCCTTACAACCAAAGTTACATGCCCTTGGCTGATATTAGTTTGAAAATGTTGTCTAAGGGAAACTATGTAAACTATAGGCGTGAATTAGACCTAGATAGCGGTATTGTGAGGATATCTTACAAGCAAAATGGTATAAATTATAAAAGAGAAATATTTGCGTCGTATCCTGACCAGTCAATAATTATTAGGCTTATTGCGGATAAAAAGAAAGCTATCAGTTTTGTTTCAGATATGCAAAGCCTAGTACAGCACCAACAGTCTGCGACAAATAACCAACTCATAATTAATGGTACGGCGCCAAAACATGTTGAACCAAACTATCAAGGTAAACATGAACCCATCTACGAGAATGGTCATGGGATGCGATTTCAAGGACGTTTATTAGTAACGGAAACGGATGGGAAGGTTTTCGTGGATGCGCATAAATTGGAGGTGAATCAAGCTTCTTACGTAACTTTGATATTTGTAGCGGCGACAAGTTTTAACGGATTTGAAAAAGATCCCTATATTGAGGGAAAGGATGAAAATATGCTTTGTAATAAATATGCTAGTGATGTTTCATCTAAGAAATTTGCTGAGATAAAGAAGAATCACGTTAAGGATTATCAAAAGTTGTTTAAAAGAGTTGATATGTTTTTCGAAGGCTCGTCGAGAGATTCTATTCCGCTGGATCGACGGATTAAGTTATATTCAGAAGAGTCGGATCCAGAATTGACTGCGCTTTATTATCAATTTGGTCGCTATCTCCTAATTTCATCATCGAGAGAAGGATCTCAGCCGGCTAACTTGCAGGGTATATGGAACGATTTGCTACAACCTGCCTGGAGTGCAAATTGGACGATAAACTGTAATGCTCAAATTAACTATTGGCCTGTAGAGAGTGCAAATCTTTCTGAATGCCATTCTCCTCTTTTCCAATTGATTCGAGATATCACCATAGATGGAAGAAAGACGGCAAAAAATCTCTACAATTCGCGAGGATGGGTTGCTCATCATAACGTTGATATTTGGAGGACAACATGGCCAGTTGGTGGCACTGGCTTATGGGCACTTTATCAAGTGGGGGGAGCATGGCTTTGTCAGCATATATGGCAACATTATCTTTTCACAAACGATGAAAAATTCCTAAAAGACCATTATTCAATTTTGAAAGAAGCTTCAATATTTTATATGGATAACCTTCAAGAAAACAAACTTGGCTATTTAGTGACTAGTCCTTCAATATCTTTTGAGAACCATTATGTAAATTTTCAAGGTGAGAAAGGGTGGGTAGCTGAAGGTGCATCTCAAGATATGCAAATTATTTACGCTCTATTTAAAAACACTTTGTATGCTGCTAGACGTTTTGATAATGATAAAGTCTACATTGATTCACTAGTATCTTGCCTAGATAAATTACCACCTTTAAAAATTAGTCCAACTACTGGGCAACTTCAGGAATGGCAGGAAGATTGGTCACCATTTTCCCCAGATAATGGACAGCTTCCTCATGGTTGGGGATTAATTTGTTCAGATCAGATTAATTTACACTCTACACCAGAGCTTGCGAATGCTTTACGAAAAACTTTGGAGGCGAGGAGACCTGAATATACTAATGGCACAGGAAGTTGGACCGCTGCTTTTGCAGCAAATTATTGGGCAAAACTAGAAGATCCTGTTCACTTGCGTAGCGTATTTGATATGCATTTCGATAAGGCTGTATATCCGAATTTTACAAGCCGATTTATGGGCGGTTGGCAAATCGACGGTAATTTGGGGATTACGGCAGCAATAGGTGAAATGCTATTGCAAAGTCGAGAAGGTGAGCTTAATATATTACCAGCTTTGATAGCAGGACATGAAAATGGATATGTAACAGGACTTAAAGCGCAAGGCGGTTTTGAAGTTGACATCTTTTGGCGTGAGGGCGTGCTGGAGAATGTTTCCATTTTAAGCAGACATTCCAAGAAGCTGCTCATTAGATATAAAGATAGAGTAAAGGAGATCTTCGTTGAGGGGGGAAAAAAAACTATGCTCACATCTAAGGATTTTTTGGTATTGTAAATTACGTCTTATTATTGAAATTCTGTATAAATAGTAAACTTGCGTAACTGTCTTTAAGTTCTTATACAAGAATGGGATGTCGGTTAGCGATGCGAGATAACGAGTAATTAGATTAGTACCGGTTTGAGCGTCATACTCAATCTTGAATGCGTTGACGTGTTGATCCCATAAATTGCCAATTTACTCCATGAGGAATGGTGTTAGATTTGCAAAAAGGTGAATGGCTGAGTTACCAATCTGTAGGTCGGTAACTCAGCCATTGACAAATTTTGTTTTACGCTACCGGTCATATAAGTTAACAACGTTATTGCATTATTCTTCTTTCAAGGCAATGTTGGTTGTGCGTTTAAATGACTGATATTTTTTTCTGTAGTCCGAAGGTTTTTCTCCAAAAAGCTTTAAAAACTGAAGCCTGAAATGCTTTATATCATTAAACCCAGTCTTGTAGGCTGCTTCACTAATTTTTAGATCTGTATCCAAAAGGAGCTGAGCAACTTTTCGAAGTCTGATATACCGGATGAACTCATTTGCCGACTTCCCTGATATAACTTTTATTTTTTTATAAACATAGGAATGACTCATTCCAATTTCGTCAACAAGAAGCTTTACGCCAAGATTAGGATTAGTAAGATTTTTTTCAACTATCTCAATCGCTTTTTTAAGAAATGCACTATAGTCCTCTGATATCTTGTAGTGGTTGGTTTGCAAAGTGATTTCATTATAAAAATATTGCTGTAATCTATTTTTGCCTGCTATCAGATTTTTCACCCGAGCAGCCAATATATCCGTACTAAAGGGCTTGGTAAAATAGTCGTCAGCTCCGCTTTCCCAACCCCTCAGCTCTGCATCATCAGAAATGTTTCCAGATATTAAAATAACTGGGATATGGCTATACATATCACTTTGTTTAATGAATAAACATAGATCAATTCCGGAACTTTTTCTAAGTAAAATATCACTGATAACTAGTGATATTTCTCTATTACGCAATAGTTCAACCGCCTCCTCTTTCGTCGAACCTTCAACGATGTTATAATCTCTGTGAAAAACTGATTTAATGTACTTTCTTATTTGGGAATTGTCGTCGACAACTAAGAGGGTTAGTTTGTCAATAAATAACTTATCTCGCTCTCTAAAGTTGAGTTTAGTTTTTTCCAAACTATCTATGGCTTGATCTTCGTCATCCCAATCCTCGCAAAGGTCTACCACCGGTTTTGGAAATAAGTTACTTTGCAATTGGCTGTTCTTTTTCGGTAAATTGAATGTCTGAGAATTGTTCTTTAAGGGCAGTTGTAAAGTAAAAAAAGTTCCGTTAAGTAGTTTGTTAGTATAAAATAAATCTCCATTATGCAATCTTGCAAACTTTCGTGCGAAAAATAAACCTATCCCAAGTCCGTCTCGTACTTTCTCACCATCACTACGATACTGTTCGTACATCTGGAAGATATTTTCACCAACTTCGTTTTTAATTCCAGGTCCTGTATCACCTACGTTGATAAATATGCTTTCTTCGTTAGTAGCTAACGTTACATCAACGGTGCCGCCCTTATTCGTGTATTTCAAGGCGTTACCTATAATGTTGAAAAGGCATATTTCTAATTTCTCTCTATCACCCTTCACTGTCAAATCGTCTTCTATTATTCCTTTATAGATATAGTTAATCTGCCTTAATGTAGCATGTTGTTCGAAATAGTGATATACCTCTTTGCAAAGATTGTTAATATCTATTTCCTTTATATTTAACGCGCTTAAATCATGTTCAGATTTTTGAAAAAGCATAAGCTTGTCGACCAATGTCAGTAATCTCTTAGAATTATTATACATATGACGCAAGGGCGCTGTTTCCTCATCGGCATCTTTTCTGTTTTTCAGCATTTCTTTAGCTGGATTCAGAATTAGTGTTAAGGGGGTTCTGAACTCATTTGCAATGTGCGATACAAATTGTAATTTTTTTTCGTGCGACTCGCGCTCATTTCTTATCTCAACTTCCTTTATTTTAACTTGATACTTAAGGCTTGTCTGCTTTTTTACGTAATATATGTATCCACAAAATAGACAGGACAGTAGGCATAGATAGCCTATATATGCCCAATAGGTTCTATACCACGGCGGTAATATATGGATTAGCATGACCTTCTCTTTCAATGACCACTGTCCAGAAGCATTCGTAGACTTAATTTTTAAAATAAAGGTTCCTTCTCTTAAATTCGAATATTGGATCCTTCGTTGATCATTTACATAGTGCCAATTTTTGTCCCATCCATCTAATTTATAAGCATATTTAATTTTATCAGAAAAAGAATATTCCAAAGCAGAAAAACCAACGGACAAAACAGATTTATCGTAGGGTATAACAAGATTTAGAGTATCACTAGGTATTCCTTTCTTAATTTGATAAGGAAAGTAGCTGTCGTTTTGAACTAACACTTCGGTGAAGGCAATTGTTGGTGCGGTAGATGAGTGTTCGATAAAATCTTTTGGATTAAACAAATTAAAACCGCGAATACCTCCAAAAAGTAACTCGCCGCTTTTTACCCCAACTGCAGCATTGTAGCTAAATTGGTTGCTTTGTAATCCATCAGATTTTTGAAAGTTTTCAAACTTTTCTTTTCTTGGATCGAAACGCGATAATCCGTTATATGTCGAAATCCAATAGTAACCGTAACGGTCTTCCAACAAATTTAAAATCGTGTTGCTCGGAAGTCCATCTTTTTCTGTAAAGCTTTTTGTTTTTTGCGTGCGCAAATCTAGCTTTATTAATCCACCGCCTTCTGTGCCTATCCATAAATGTGAGTTATGATCTTTTTGTATAAATCTGACGGGATGCCGCATGGCATATTTTTGCATAGCGTGAGTGTTTACATCATAGCGTATTACAACATCCCAACTGCCAAACCATATTGTCGAACTATTTTCTTGATAAAAACTGATGACATCATGAATAGGTTGATTCAGGGCCTTAAACACGTTTAGCTTTTTATCGTAAATGTACAATGAACCACCATCTAACGTTGATGCCCAGATTTTATCTTGGCTATCTATAAAAAGTTTCCAAACGAAATTTTGTGTTTTCCCGCTATTTGGATTCTCAAGATTGAACCTTTCAAATTTTCTCGTTTTAGCACTATATTTATTGATACCTCCGTGGTATGTTCCTATCCAAAGGTCATCATGTTTATCACAGATAATATGTGTAATATAATCGCTGCTGAGAGTATTTCTTAAACTTGTAGCCCCATATCTTCTGTAAACATTATCCTTTCTGTTCAATTGATATAGCCCAGCTCCATCTGTACCAATCCAAATTAGTCCAGCGGAATTCTCGGCTAATGACATCACATAATTCCTTGCATATACATCGGGCTTTTCATCATTTTGGAAACTCTTAAATTTTCCCTTGAGAGGATCTAGTAAATTGATACCTCCCCGTAAAGTACCTACCCAGATTCTACCTTGATTATCCTTGTAGGATGAGAATACTGATTTACTGCTAAGAATATCTTTACCCGTCCCATCGTCGAGATATGAAACATTGCCAGTTTCACTGTCTACAATCATTATTCCACTTCCGTCTGTACCGACCCACATATGATTATCGACAGAGAGAATATTGACCATTTTAGTGTTTGAAACGACGTCCTTTTGCAAATATTCTTTTACTTGTTTATTCTCTCTGTTATAACTTTTTAGTGATAAATTGTTTACTACCCAAATTTCGTTCCGTTGAGAAATAGTCATGTCGTTCGCATCCTTAATGTCAGATGTAATCTTCTTTAATCGATTCGCTTTGTTATCCAATAAGCAAAGACCAATGTCGCGTACAACAGCCCATAAATTATTGTTCAAGTCCATGCACATCGATCTGACTGTATAATTGTTTAAAATGGAGCTGTCTAACTTAAGCTGAATTTTCTCAAGATGCCAATTGCCATCATGATTAACTATTTTCAAGATACCCTCTTGATCTGTCGCCGCATAGATTGTATTATTCTGATATAATAATTTATTGACCTCGTATCGATTTCGTCGGGCAACCTTCGTTTGTTTTGACAAATGTAGCCGTTTCCATAATCCTGAGTTCCTATCTAAAACGGCCAAACCTGCACGAGTTCCTACCCACAGGTTTCTTTTTCCATCCTCTATGATGTCGGTTATACGATTATCTGGCAACGAATTAATGTCGGAAGGATCGTTACGATAAATCTTAAAGGTGTATGCATCATATCTGTTTAGGCCGTCGTAGCTTCCGAACCACATAAAGCCTTCTTTGTCCTTATAAATTTTAGTGACATTATTGTTAGATAATCCTTGATCGATTCCAATAGTTTGAACCTGATTGCTATTTTGAGCACCCAAATCTATTGTTATGAGTAGCAATATTATCAAAGTGATTATAAACCTTTTCACAGCTTGAGTTTTTAGTGTATGATATTCGATACAGTAAAGGTAACTACCAACATGCTTGCTTTCAAATGAAAGGGTTCATAAATTAAAAAAGAATTTAAAAAAGCCTTTTCTTAATAAAGCCCTCAAGCAATCGTCTCACATTTTTCTTCCTTGATTTTTGCAAATAAAGGGGGTATAATCGTTTATATGGGTGTGTATAATCTTATTTGTTTGCTTTTAATAATTGATCCTTCTTAGTTTAGCAATGGCAGTCGATAGTAATGCACGATGTTGTTTAAAGCTCTCGATCGCTATTTATAAACCATATTTAATACACACAGACGCACTAAGAATTGTTCCGAAGTATACGCTGATTTTGCTTTTGCTATCCTGTGTCGCTAACGTTTAATATTATAAATTTTATGATCAAAATTCTCAAATTTAAGTTATGTTCAATTCGATTGTGCATACTGCTTGTTTTAGTAGCCATTTCTTCGTTCGAAGGTTTTGCCCAGCAAAATCAAAAAAAAGGAGTCGTAAAGGATGCTAAAACTAACCAAGCTATCAGTGGGGTTTCCATTAGTATAGGTAATAAGCCCATTGCGTCAACTGATGATAGTGGACGATTTTCGTTGGATAATATCGAAGATGGAGTGCTGCTAAGTTTTTCGATTTTAGGGTATGAAACTTTAACAAAACCAGCATCTGCAAGTATGGAGGTGACAATTACACCAAATAGTGAAGATCTTGAGGAAGTGGTGGTTGTTGGATATGGGCAACAATCGAAGAAGACGATTTCTGGAGCTATTGCTACTATACCTCAAAAACAAATTGTTGACCGACCTGTTACATCGCTAAACAATGCACTTCAAGGTGTAGTTCCCGGCCTGACAGTCCTAGCACGTCCGGGAGATGTAGGGAGTGATGTAGGTGGCATCACACTAAGAGGTAGAGGAAACCTAGGTGCTCCAGAACCGCTATACGTTATTGATGGTGTTATTTTGTCTGGTGGAGATTTCGCTCGGATAAATCCCCGAGATGTAGAGTCCATTTCTGTATTGAAAGATGCCGCAGCCGCTTCCATCTACGGTTCAAGAGCAGCTAATGGCGTTATTTTGGTAAAGACTAAGCAGGGGAAGGAAGGTCAATCGCATATCTCCTATAACGGATCTTATGGATTACAGAGAGCTGCGTTTTTACCCGATTATTTAGGGGCATATGATTATGCCACCTTACGAAATGAGGCCCAAACTAATGCCGGTAGATCAGCGCAGTTTGATCAGGCTACGTTAGAAATTATTCGTAACCAGTCGCAGCCAGATCTTTATCCAGATAATGATTGGTATGATCTTGTCTTAAGAGACAATGCTCCGTTAAGCCAGCACGAGCTTAGTTTTTCGGGTGGAGGAAAAACGCGTTATTACGCAAGTGGTTCTTATTTAAACCAAAGTTCGCTGTTCCCTGGCAAAAGTCTAGAGCGCTATAGCACAAGATCCAATACTTCAACTGATATTAGTTCAAAATTTACCGTAGGTACGAACTTTTCATTAGTCCGTGACGGAATCAAAAACAAGAGCGGCTATTTGGAATCTATGTCATGGTTGTCCAGAATGGTACCGATGATGGTAAATAAACAATCAAATGGTCAATGGGGGACTGTCAATGCGGGTAGTATTGATGCCAGTATGGCAAATACCAACCCACTTTTGGTTCTTGAAGAGGGCGGCAGATCTTCAGAGGTCACCCATCGTATTTTGGGCGCGATAAATGGAAGTTTTAGGCCTATCGAAGGTTTGTCGATAGATGGAAACATATCTTATTATACCCAAAACTTCTACCGATCACTATTTGTGAACCGAAGAGATCCTTTGACAAATTTCTTTACCGGAGAGTTAATCCCAGGTACCGGTCGTGATCCAAACAATCTTAACGAACGCTGGACGAGGAACCATCGTTTACTTTCACAATTAACCTCAACTTTCGAAAAGACATTTGGGCAACACTACGCAAAAGTTTTAGTCGGAACATCCTACGAGTTCTATAATGAACGTGAAATAGAGGTGTCACGTAACAACTTTCCTACAAATAATTTAGACGCGATTAATGCGGGATCAACGGATCCGGCAAACACTACAGCTAATGGCGTTATTAATACACGCGCCTTCCTCTCTTATTTTAGTAGACTTGATTACACTTTCTCCGATAAGTATTTATTTGGTTTCAACCTTAGGCATGACATATCATCGCAATTTGCTCCAGGGTATCGTGGCGGAACCTACCCTTCTGCATCAGTCGGCTGGCGCTTATCACAGGAAAACTTTATGAAAAGCTTAGACTGGGTTTCTGAACTTAAAATTAGAGGATCATGGGGTGTGGCTGGTAACGTTGGCAATGTTGGTTTCTATGATTATTTCGGCGGCATTTCGACGGGTCAGGGCGCTTTCTTAGGCGGGACATGGGTGGACGGGGCATGGCCTGGTGCATTGCCAAGCCCATTATTGACTTGGGAAAAGAAGGAGATGACAAATATCGGATTGGATTTTTCTTTGTTTAAAAACAAAATAAACATTCAAATTGATGCTTACAACGCCTTGACAAAAGACATTTTATTGAGTAATGCAAATTCCGTTCCTTTAGAATCTGGTATAAGCAATGTTCCTAATATCAATTCTGGAAAGGTGCAAAATAGAGGGGTGGAGCTAGCGATCGATTACTCCAATAAAATTGGCGATCTTCAGTACACCATTGGTGGTAATATAAATTATATTCGTAACAGAATAATTGATCTTAATGGCCTTGATGAATTACCACCCAACGGGTTTTACATTGAGCGCGTAGGACAAGCTATAGGTGCATACTATATGTATCAATCTGCAGGATTGTTTACATCTGATCAAGAAGTAGATAATTGGGCTTTTCAATCCAGCAACACAAGTGCTGGTGACATCAAATACGTGGATCAAAATAATGATGGTGTGATTGACGGAAACGACCGCGTGATTGTAGGTAATGACGTACCTTACAAAACCTATGGATTAAACTTTTCACTAAATTACAAGGGTTTGGACTTGACCGTCATGGGACAAGGGGTTTGGGACGTTGACGCTTATTTTAATAATGAAGCAGCCCATGCCTTTTTTAACGGATCTGGCGTGCGCCGTTATCATCTGGATCGTTGGACATCAGACAATCCAGATGCAAATGCGGCCTATCCTAGATTATTGCGTTCTGAAGACAATACTCAAAATATGGTAAATTCAAGTTTCTGGTTGTTTGATGCAAGCTATTTCCGGGTGAAGAATGTAACCATAGGTTACAGCTTTAATGATGCGGTATTGCAAAGAATCAAGGCAAAAAATTTACGAATATTCTTAACAACAAACAACCTACTAACATTTAGAGGTGACAAGCGTATGAAAGATTTTGATCCAGAAGTACCTTCCGGATCTCCTTCATATCCGCAGACAAAAACAACTTCATTAGGGCTTTCATTAACATTTTAGTCTCAGTAGATCATGAAAAATAAATTTAACACATATACATACATACTTGTAACACTTACAGGTCTATTAAGTAGTTGCATGAAACAAATTGATCAGTATCCAAATGATCAGTTAGCGACTGAAACATTTTTTACGAATGCTAATGATGCGCTTTTGGCTCTTAATGGCTGTTATGGTTATTTGGATGGCAATCAAGATAATATCTATTTTGAAGCGATGTCAGATAATGCTTTTGCGCAATATCCTTGGGAGAGTGCTGCCACAGAGGTTTCTGCGGGAAATATTACTGTTAACACTGACTTAGGTTACGGTAGAAGATACGAGGGAATTCGACGATTTAACTATTTTATCTCCCAGATAGAGAATGTGCAAATGAGCGAAGAGCTTAAGAAAAGGTATAAAGCAGAAGTGCGTTTCTTAAGAGCTTATTCTTATGCTAATCTAACAACTATTTTCGGTCCAGTTCCTTTAATAGTGGATGCCCTTGAAAACCCTCAAGACGCAAAAATTGAACCAACGGCGGAACTACAGGTTGTAGAGTTTGTTTTAAGTGAGCTCGGAGATATTGTAAATGATTTACCTACAAGTTACAGCGGTGGTGGCGGAAATGAATACGGCAGGATTACTAGAAGTGCAGCATTGGCTCTACGATCGCGGATAGCTCTATTTTATAAAAATTATAACATTGCGTCAAGTTCAGCGAAGCAGGTAATGGATTTGAACATTCACACATTATTTGAAAAGGATCCGAGTAGCGGCGATCTTCAAGAAGATTATAGTGATTTCGTTACCTTTGCAAATGATGCGGAAAAGCAACGCTTTTATCGTGGACTGGTAAGTTATACCCAACAGTTTTGGTCTATAAATGAGCGAAATTCCGAAGTGATATTAACTAGACAGTATGCTGTTAATATCAATAAAACTTTAGCAACGACAAAATTGTTTCCTGCAGCATTAAATGGTTGGAGTTCAGTAACACCGACACAATCATTGGTTGATGCTTATGGCGATCGTAATGGTGATCCAGTTACAAATTTACCTACGCCAGCTCAGCGTAACACAAATTATAATAATGGAGCGTTTGGAGCTGCTTACTTGACAGAGTTCAAAAATCGAGACACCCGATTGTATGCTTCTATCTTATTTCCTGGTAATTCCTTGTTTGTTGATGGAAAGGTACAAGAGTTCTCTTGGGGGAAAGGTGGTAATAATAATTCAAAAACAGGATATAACTTTCGAAAAATTGCTGATCCAAATTACATCCAAGAACAAAATGGAGATAGCGATTTTCAGCTTTTACGTTATGCTGAGGTTTTGTTGACATTCGCTGAAGCAGAGAACGAATTGAACGGTCCCTCAGTTGCTGTTTACGAGGCCGTAAATCTAGTGAGAAGTAGAGCTGGAATGCCTGATGTTGATCAAGCGCGCTATGGAAGTAAAAACACATTACGAACGCTGATACAAAATGAACGCCGGATTGAGCTTGCTGGCGAGGGACAGAGATTCTGGGATATCCGCAGGTTGGCAATTGCAGCTGAGGTAATGAAAGACATTCGGGATATTACCAATGAAACTACCCAAGCGAGAAAATGGGAACCACGGTATTATTATATGCCATATCCATTAACTGCTATGGATAGAAATCCAAACTTGCAGACTGCGCAAAAGGAAAAGGGATATTAGAGTTTATAGGGGTGGCTGATAGGTCACCCTACATTAGGGCGTAATAAATTATTTGCAGCATGATTTTTTTTAATTTTATGAAATTACTTTTATTTTGTTTTTTGACGGGCGTTTTCCTATTACGCTGTGAAACAGTTTATTGCCAAAGAGATCTGAAACTGTGGTACGATCGTCCTGCGAAGAATTGGATGACAGAAGCTCTCCCAATAGGAAATGGAGAATTAGGTGCGATGTTTTTCGGGCGCATAGGACACGAGCAGATCCAGTTTAATGAGAAAACGCTTTGGACAGGCAGTCGTGAGATACGAGGATCGTACCAAAATTTTGGTGATATTTTTTTAGATTTTGATATTGAAGAAGATGTAGAGGACTATCAACGTGAACTCTCATTGGACAGTGCGTTGGGATCTGTTTCTTTTAGAAAAAATGGCGTAGCATTTAAAAGGGAATTTTTTGTGAGTAGGCCGGATCAAATTATTGCGGTACGTCTAAAAGCTATAGATCGCAAAGGGAAGATATCATTTAACTTGCGAATGAAGGGTGCTCATGGAGAAAAAACTTTTATCCGTAATAATATGATGTTTATTTCCGGTAAATTGGATCATTTGGAATATGAAGCTCAACTAAAGATTATTCTAGAAAGTGGAAGTTTAAAATCCACAGATACTTCACTTACTGTAAACCAAGCTGATGCTGTAACGATCTTATTAGCAGCAGGTACTACATTTGACATAAAATCCTCAGGTTATCTCGGACGATCAAAGCATTCCTTGAATGACTTATTGTCTAAGCGTGTTGAGAAAGCTGCAAAAAAATCTTATGATTCTTTAAAAGAAAGGCATGTAAAAGATTATAGCGCATTATATGACCGCGTGTCCTTCGATCTAAATACCCCTGTTCCGACTATTCCAACAGATGAATTGATAAAAAAACATAATCAAAGTAAACACCTTGATATGCTTTATTTCCAATACGGAAGATATCTCATGTTAAGTTCGTCAAGAGGAATGGATCTACCAAATAATTTGCAGGGGATATGGAATAATGATAATGATCCACCATGGCAGTCAGATATACACACCAATATTAATATCCAGATGAATTATTGGCCTGCAGAGCCTGCAAATTTATCGGAGTGTCATATGCCGTTCTTAAATTACGTTTTTTATGAATCTCAAAAGAAGGATGGTTCCTGGCAAAAGATAGCAAAAGATCTTGGGCATAGGGGGTGGGCAATTCATACACAAAGTAATATATTTGGTCATACAGATTGGAACGCTAACCGCCCTGCAAATGCTTGGTACTGCATGCATATGTGGCAACACTATCAGTTCACCAAAGATCGCAACTTTTTAAAAATTAAAGCTTTTCCCGTAATGAAGACAACCTGTGAGTATTGGTTTGACAGACTGGTCGAAGGGAAAGATGGAAAGCTTGTCGCTCCTGATGAATGGTCACCAGAACACGGGAATTGGGAAGATGGGATTGCTTATGCACAACAGTTAATTTATCAGTTGTTTAATCAGACCTTAGCAGCTAGCAAGTTGGTAGATGCAGATCATGTTTTTGTTCAAGAACTTGAGAGTAAGCTTTCAAAACTTGATAACGGTGTAACTGTTGGTGATTGGGGACAAATTAGAGAATGGAAAGCTCAGCCTGATGTCAAAGGTGATGACCATAGACACTTGTCACATCTGATGGCTTTGTATCCTGGCAATCAAATCTCTTATTTGGATGACGAAAAATTTGCTGATGCAGCTAAAACATCATTGATTTCCCGAGGAGATCAAGGCACAGGGTGGAGTAGAGCGTGGAAAATTGCTTGTTGGGCTAGATTATTTGATGGTGATCATGCTTATAAACTGCTTAAAGCTGCGTTGACCAGATCTACTATGACCTCGGTAAGTATGGATAGTGATCAAGGTGGCGTATATGATAACTTATTGGATTCACATCCCCCTTTTCAGATTGACGGTAATTTTGGCGCTACTGCCGGCATCATAGAAATGCTGCTACAAAGTCAGCATAATGAATTACACCTATTGCCTGCTTTGCCGAAAGCTTGGAATAGTGGCTCGATTAAGGGTATTAAAGCCGTTGGTAATTATACTGTTGATGTGGCTTGGGCTGATGGGCGATTAAAGAGTGCTACGGTGTATGCTGCGGCTTCTGGAGTGTGCGTTATTCGTACGAGCAGCCCCATAGCTTGTAAGGGTTTGGATGTTGCCGTCAAGCAACATAAAGGATACTACTTAAATTCTTTCACTGCAAAAAAGAATAAGAAGTATATTTTCTTTACAGGATAATAAATTATAGAATGAAAAATATATTATGTTAAAACTTATAAGAATACCACTAGTGAGAAGCTTTTCCACCGTGTTGCTTCTGATGCTAATTCACACGGCATCACTTTTGGCACAAGAATTTTCTACAATAAATGGTAAAAAGCGCATTAAGCTAAATTTTAACCGCGAATGGAAATTTCAATTGGGCGATCATATCCAAGCGCTAGATTTTGCATTTCAAGATGAAGATTGGGATGCGGTAGGTTTACCACATTCTTTTAGCATGCCATACTTTATGTCTCCAGAGTTTTATGTTGGGTATGGCTGGTACAGGAAGACTTTCGACTTACCAGAGCTATATGACAATAAAAAGAAATTCTTAGAGTTTGAAGGTGTATTCCAAGAAGCTGAAATCTACTTGAATGGAGTTCTAGTTGGGAAGCATCAGGGAGGATACACAGGCTTTAACGTAGATATCTCTTCTGCTGCAAAAAGAGGTAAGAATATCTTAGCGGTACGCGTAAATAATATTTGGAACCCGGGCTTAGCACCGAGGGCAGGGGAACATGTCTTTTCTGGAGGAATCTATAGAGATGTTTATCTCGTTTTGACGAATTCAGTGCACGTTGATTGGAATGGAACATTTATCTTGACGCCTAAAGTTAGCAGTAAGTCAGCAACTGTACGTATACAAACGGAAGTAAAGAACGATCAAGATAAAATTGCAGAAGTCCAAACGATAACGCAAATCAAGTCACCTAGTGGAAAGATTGTGAAGAAGATATCTACAACTAGGCAATTGAAACCGCGTGAAATTGCGCTATTCGATCAAACGGCAGCTAACCTATCAAACCCTCACCTATGGACTTTAGAAAATCCTCACCGCTATACTGCAGTGACGACATTGGTTGTCAATGGTAAGGTAGAAGATGTATATGAGAGTAAATTTGGAATTCGTTCGATTAGGTGGACATCTGATAAAGGATTTTTTTTAAACGATAAACATATATACCTACTCGGTGCCAACGTGCACCAAGATCAAGCTGGCTGGGGTGATGCGGTTACTAATATGGGATTTGTTCGTGATGTACAGATGATGAAAGATGCTGGTTTTAATTTTATCCGAGGCAGTCATTATCCCCATGATCCTGCTTTTGTGGAAGCATGTGATAGTATAGGTATGTTTTTCTGGTCGGAAAGTACTTTTTGGGGTATCGGCGGTAGCGACAATGTCCCGGAAGGGTATTGGAACACCAGCGCTTACCCCACTGTAGAAAAAGACAGACAGTCTTTTGAAAATAGCAATCGGCAAACGTTAACCGATATGATACGTATTCATCGCAATAGCCCATCGATCATTGCTTGGAGTATGTCTAATGAACCATTTTTTACAGCAGCTAATACAATTGAGCCTACGCGAAATCTTTTAAAAGATCTTGTAGCGTTGTCAAGAAAGCTTGATCCAAGTAGACCTGCTGCTGTGGGAGGGGCGCAGAGACCTTTAGATGCGAATCGCATAGATATAATTGGAGATATTGCTGGTTATAATGGGGATGGTGGCGTAATTGATATTTTTCAAAATCCTGGAATACCTTCAATCGTATCTGAATATGGAAGCACCACTGCCGACAGGCCTGGTGATTACGAACCTGGATGGGGAGATTTATCAAAAGTTGAAGGTAAGCCTATTTATCCTTGGCGGGCTGGACAAGCAATATGGTGCGGTTTTGACCACGGATCTATTGCTGGATCAAGATTGGGTAAAATGGGAATTGTTGATTATTTTAGAATACCTAAAAGAGCATGGTATTGGTATCGCCATGCTAATAAGGGGATTGATCCTCCAGAGTGGCCTATCCATGGAGTTGCTGCGAAGTTAAAAATAGAAGCCAGTAAACTAGTAGTTAGTTCAGATGGTACAGAAGATATTCAGCTAATAGTCAGTGTTCGAGATGGTGATGATAATGCTTTGAATAACTGCCCACCTGTAAAATTAGAAATTGTAACAGGGCCAGCACGATTTCCTACAGGTAAGAATATAATTTTCGAAAAGGATAGCGACATCCGTATTTTAGATGGACAAGCTGCAATATCCGCACGAGCATATTTTTCTGGTGAATCGATTATCCGTGCGACATCGCCGGGATTATCGCCAGCCGAAGTAAAGCTAACATTCTTAGGTGAAAATCCTTACGTGGATGGCATAAGCCAAATCACGAAAGATAATTCATATAAACGGTTTGTCAGAGATCGTCAAGAAACTATTTTGCAGAAATTTGGTGTCCATAATCCGACATTTGCAAGCTCAGCTAACCCCAGTCATCTTACAGGATATGCAGCTGATAATAATGAAAAAACATATTGGCAATCTCAAGAAGATGACATTAATCCTTGGTGGTCAGTAGATACAGAGAAAAAACTCAAGATACACTCTATAAATCTGGTGTTTCCAGAAAAGGATAAATACCATTTTGTAGTTGAGGTTTCTAATGATAATAAAACATGGGTAGAAATAGCTGACTTTTTAACGGGCGAGGATTTTTTTGATCGTAAACGAATAATTGTTGCTGGGCAAGTTGCTGCATTGGTTAGAGTTAGGTTTACAAATTTTAAAAAAGCAAAAATAAGCGAAGTAGAAATAGTAGGTGAGGTAGTAAATTAGGTTCGTTTAAATTTTAACTAATTAAGTGTAAATTCAAAATTATTATTTAAAGATGAAGATTAAGTATTTAGTAGTCGCTCCTTTAATTATCTTGTATCAAGTAGCGTTTGCTCAGATAACGGAGCGTGAACGTCCGCAGATTTGGTCAAATTTGGTGTCTGGAGCACGTTTTATGGATCGTTTTCTACCGATGAAAGGAAAAGTTCTTTCGGACGGCACCTGGGGAGCTCCCCAGGTAAAGCCTCGTTTTGTTGACAATGGTATTGAAGATAATATCTGGTCTTATTGGTGCGGAAGCATTCAAAAATCGGATGAAGGAAAATACCATATGTTTGTGTGTGGTTGGCTAGAGGCTAGTCCAAAGGGTCATTTTGAATGGCCTAATTCTTACCTTTTTGACGCTACTTCAGACAATTTGGAAGGTCCTTACAAATTGAACAAAATGATTGGGAAGGGACATAACGTAGAAGCTTTTAGATTAGCAGACGGTAGGTATGTACTATATGTTATTGGTGGAAGATACGTAGCTGAAAAGATAGGAGGTCCTTGGCAGTACGATAAATTTGAGTTTGACGAACGAGATCGTAAAGTGGTGGAGGATATGTCTAATCTTTCATTTGCAAGGAGAGAAGACGGCTCATACCTAATGGTCAATAGGGGTGGTGGAATATGGGTTAGTAAAGACGGGTTATCGAAATATGGTTTATTAACAGAAAAGAGCGTTTATCCTGCTGTCGACGGAGAGTTTGAGGATCCGGTTATTTGGAAGGATCATATTCAGTACCATTTAATTGTTAATGATTGGCTCGGTCGTATTGCTTATTATCTAAGATCTAAAGATGGTGTTAACTGGGTTGTTGATCCCGGAGAGGCATACGCTCCAGGAATTGCTCGTCATGCGGATGGTCGATCTGAAAATTGGTTTAAATATGAGCGAATTAAAATTTACCAAGACAGTATTGGACGGGCTATTCAGGCTAATTTAGCTGTTGTCGATGTGCAGAAGGAGGAGGATTTTGCAAGTGATGTCCATAGTTCAAAACAAATCACTATTCCTTTAAATCCAGGTTTAATACTTACGGTATTAAATAACAATCCTATTAATAAAAAAACGAAAGAAATTCGCGTGAAAGTTCACGCTGAAGATGGTTTTGATCCTAACCGTGACATTGATTTATCATCTTTGCGATTTGGAGCATCCGCAGAGGTCAACTTCGGCAGAGGAAGTATTTTGCTAGGGACACAAAAAGAAGGTTCAGACCTTATACTTATATTTGACGCGAGTGGTTCGGGAATTACAAATGATGAATTTGCTCCAAAATTGATCGGAAAATATGCTGATGGAAAGATGTTGTTCGGATTTGCCCGATTGCCCTATGTAAATTATAACGCTCCTATTCTTTCTGCTCGTGCTCCCATAATCACTCTTGAGGGCGATAAGTGGAATTCAAAAATCAATGTCGAAAATTTCGGACAGGTACTGTCTAAGAAGTCGGATGTTAAGGTAATTTATAAAAAAGATGGTGTAACTTTATTTAGCTCCTGGGGCGTTATACAGCCGATTTCTCCTTATTCGCATTCCGAAATTATATTGAAAAGTAAAGGTGAGCTTTTGCAAGGACAAGAATACGAGGTGACGGTCTCTATAGTAGAAAGTAACAAGATCGTATCAAAATTTAGTTTCAAAAGTACAATTAAAGACTAGTTTTTAGAATGGGAGGGACTGGTTTTGCGAAATCGGTCCCTTATTTTTTTTTAACCAAATTTGTTTTTAATAAAATTTAAATACTCTTTGAAAAGATTTTAGTTTTGAAGCGTATATACTTTATGCTAAGCTGAATAATCTTACCCTAAAAAACGAGGGACTAAAGACTTTATGCTTTTAATAAGAGAAATAAAACCTCAAGACGGAATCTTTCTCATATTGTCAAGACAAAAATACTTCATTAAAAATTGTTTGCTTAGGCTAGGCGAAGATAACATTGTTTTAAGATATTCTAAAATTAGATTATGCACCTTAAGTGATGAATAGTAATTTCAGTTCTAGATAAGAATCTTCAAAAAAACCTATTTGTACGGATAGATTTATAAATTTGCAAATTCTTAATTTTAATTACTTTTTTACAAAAATAAATGTTATGTATGTAGTGATAGAAAAGGCCACCAGCAAAATAAGCAATTACGTCCCCCCAGTCTCCTACATTATACGATGTATATTTAGGGGCAAGCCATTCAAATATTATCGAAACATATGTAGATAAAAATAATATTTGCCACAATGGAAATCTTAATGGAAAATAAGATTTGAATAAGTAAAGTCCAAGTATAGATGTAAAATGAAGGATTAGCGGCGTAAAGACAAAGTCCGTCAAATAGTTGTTTATAAAAGGAATAGGTTTACCTATACATCTACTAATTCGAATTGCGAACCAAGAACAAGCGTATAAACATGTGTATCTGTCTACGAACAACAGTATTAATGCGCGAATGAAATAGCGGTCAACATAGCGATTGTGCCACATAGCATTAGTAATAAAAACATGATCCAAACTATTTGTTTTAAAAATTTTTTATATAGGCTGTCAGTTGGATTCACAGGAACCAACGTGCTTTTTATTTCCGCCAGCTGGCGGCTAAACCAATTTTTTCTTGCCATAATTTTTTACAAATATACGATATAATTTGATTTAGAACAAATGTTCTAAATTTTACAGTTTGCTATTGTTTCGGATTAATGCTTTCTTTTTCTGTAGGATGCGGGGAATAAACATTAATTTTGCACTGATGTCAAAAGTAAAGAGAAGAATTATAGATGCTGCTATCGAGTTGTACAACTTACATGGCGTAAGGAAGATAACAACTAGGCATATTGCGGCTAATTTGTCTATCAGTGCTGGTAACCTACATTATCACTTTAAGCACACGGAAGATATTGTTAAAACTATTTTCAATGATTTGGCAGGCGAATACGCAGATTTATTGCATGCATTGGAGCACCAATATGAATTTAATATGACATTGTTAGCCGATTTCATATTAGTCTCTTTTCGTATAATTAATCGTTACAGATTTATCTTTCTGCACTTCGTAGAAATAACAATTTGGATTCCAGATATCAAAATTCTTTACCACGATCTGGCCGTTAAAAGGGAAAAACAAGTTCTAAATTTCTTGAAGAGGATGTCTGCGCAGGGTTCATTTAGGAACGATTTAAGTGAGCACGATTGGTCAATTATAGTTCAGCAAATCTACGTGATATCAGATTTTTGGCTATCAAGCAATGAAATTAATAAACAGTTAAAAGGTATTGAGGCAGAGAAAAGTTATATGGACGTCATGTTATCAGTCTTCAAGCCGTACATTATTTAATATTTTAAAGAAAGAATCGTAAGGCGTTATTAAGTTCGAAATGAAAAATTAAGGTAAAGAAGTAACAATGGTACTATTTACAATAAAATAATGTAACATATGCGCATCATATTCATTTTGAAGAATTGATGATGAAGTTAGCCCATTTTGAATGAGGATGGATGATACGTTATGAAAAAGATCATGAAATAGTAAATATTTTCGACTAACCTAGACTTCGCATTTATTAAATACTTAAAGTATTTATTTAATTAATTGTATGGAGAACCAATGCCTTAAGAAACAGGATGTTGTCGAGACTTGGAATTGCCAAAAAAATGGACCGTAGTGTAAAACAAAACGTGTCATTGGCTGAATGGAAATTTAGTTAAGCTGCAATATTTTGTATATCTATTACAATTCAGATTTCTTTCAAACTCTTTATGTGAAATGAATACTCTGTTAGGTGGCAATTAATTTTCATTTATAGAAAATTTATGTGTGTTCAAACACGATAATCGCTGCGTTGTGTTTATCTACAAAGTTATTGCGGTATATACATTCTGCTTTACTTGTCTTAAAAAAGCTTTCTGCGATTTCATTGTTCCAGCAATTTCTCTTTCTCTCATGCTTATTATAATTAGCGGGTTTATTTCCAATAAAATCCGGAATTCATTGTAAGCATACTTAATCCCTTTATCTGAGTAAAATATCAGATCTTGTGTTGTCGGTCTGTTTTTTTGCACCATGCTAAATGCTGGAATTACGGTGTCAATGGCCTTCATTATTGCGCTTGAAGCCCAGCCGATTACTTTTTGATCACCCATATCTATCACCGTTGTCAGGTATAACCATCCTTGTTTTGTTCTAATATACGTGATATCGGATACCCATATAGCTCCTAA
This sequence comes from Sphingobacterium bambusae, assembly GCF_033955345.1. Classification (NCBI taxonomy): domain Bacteria; kingdom Pseudomonadati; phylum Bacteroidota; class Sphingobacteriia; order Sphingobacteriales; family Sphingobacteriaceae; genus Sphingobacterium; species Sphingobacterium bambusae. Next base: position 763,756 of record NZ_CP138332.1, on the reverse strand, counting down.
GTTCCCTGTTTTGAAATTACTATCCAGCTTATTTTCCGGTGCAGTAAATTTGTGATTAGAATCGGTAGTCACCTTGAATTTGTTTTTCACTATACTTTGTAAATGGATCTTTTTCATTATTCGGTCTACTCGGGCTTTAGAAAATTTAATCCTCTTTTCGTTCAAAGCCTTTGTAATCCTGAGGCTTCCATATCTATTTTTCCTCTCTTTGAAAGCTTTTCGTATTTCATGCTCAAGCATTTGGTTTTCCCTAGCACGGCATCACGCTGTGCGCTTCAACCACCTGTATCCCCCCGTCTACTTACTTTAAACACGGTGAAAATCTTCTCGATGGAGAATATCATGCAGTGATCCGCTATGAACCCCAATATCTGTCATCGTTCTTGGAGAAGATGCTTACAGCCTTTTTTGTATAACTAGGTAAGTCTATGATTGGAATAAAGTTGAGTTTCACTATCCATTTTGGATTTGCACTCTAATATTCCCCGATAGTTTAAACATGTAAATTAATATCTTACTATTTTGATTTGAATTATTTTATTAAGTCAACAAAGTATACTATTGATCGGATGAGAATTAAAATAGCTTTTAGATCGAATTGATACTAATTCTATTTTTATTTATTAATTATTCATTGAATAAAACTTGTAATAATCTGTAAAAATTAGCGAAAAACGGTGCGATCAGTGCTTATATTTGCTTAGTAATGAGCTGTGAGTTTCATGAATTGTAATTTTGAAATTGTAAAAATAAAAAATTAATTTATTAATAATGAATGAGTTAAAATATAAAAACAAAAATCGAAAAGTGGTCGATGGGCCGATGAGGAACAAACAAAGATCAAAAGCAAAGATATTAACTGCGGTAGGCGCAATTCTACGAGATCAAGGTCACTCATCATTGACTATTACAAATATTAGCAAAGTGATGGAAATGAATGCAAAGCTAATATATCTCTACTTCGGATCTGTTGACGAACTTATTAAAACATATGTTGATTCCAAGAATTACTGGAACCAATTAGAAAATAATGAACAGCGAGTTTTAAGTGACAACACGTGCAATTCCACGCGAGACATTGTAATGTTTAAGATTAATAACATAATCGAATTCTTTTCCGAGCATAAAGACTTTTTAGCGCTTTTGGTTTGGGATCTAGTTGGAGCGCCAAATGTTTTAAAGACATTCTCTTGTGAGAAGAGGAAATACTTTTCTACATTTTTTAAAAATGAAGTAGCGGGTCGAGATGAGAATTGCAAATTGGAATCTTTGGATATTTTAATATCAAGTGTGATTACTATGTCGCTGTATGCAAGAAATGGAAGGAGCTGGATGGGGATTTCTTTGAATGAGCCTAGTGATCGCCAAAGAATAATTGAAAAACTATGGTCAATTATTAATTATAGTTAGTATTCACTTTATTAAATTAATGAATGGGACTAGGGTGTCAGAGCAATAGAGAATATTAAAGAGAACTTAGTTGATATGCGTACTTTTAGCAGATGTATTTGTTCTTCGCTTAGATGAGTTATTTATGACATTGACAGGTTTTTCAATTAGGTGACGATCAATTTAACCACTAGCAACTTTGTTTAAACTCTATCAATAGAAAAGCAAATATTCTAAATACTTAAAGTTTATTCCACTTAGTTATGTTGCAGCAAATACGCCAGACTATCTATATCGGACTATAAATGTTTTAGAAAAATTACGCCCTCTTTGTTGTGATAGAATAAAATATCTTTTCAATTTAAGGAATAAATAATATATTACATGTATTTTTATATTTGTAAATATGGTCAATATAGAAGAAATATTATACACTCGTTTAGTGTTGAAAAGTGGTGTCGTAACGCAAAAGACGAAAATAAGTGAAGCAGTGTACCACCTCACAGTAACAGGCAATTTTTCATTTAGAAAAATGGCTGTTGGACAACACATCAGGATATTGATTTATCCCAATATAAATAGCAGGTTAAAAGATAGATTACGTACATATTCTGTTTGGAAATACGAAGAAACTGATGAAATAGGCGTTTGTCATTTTGCTATTTGTTCACTTACTGACGGACTTGGTAGTAAATGGATACATGAGTTAGAAATTGGTCAAGAAGTACTACTGTCAGCTCCATTTGGTAAATTCACTTTACAACAAGAAGCTACTAAACACTTGTTTATAGGTGATGTAAGTACACTCGCACATTATTATTTTTTCAGAAGACAACTTTCTGCAGAACAAACGTTCGATGCGATTATATACGGTGATAAACCAGAGCACTTTTTTCCGGATATTGATAACAGCAAGCCTTTTGAATTTCATGTGGTCAAAGAACAAACAGTGATTCAGATTATCAATAAATTGAAAGTCCTAAGTTTGGATAATACAATGATTTACATCGGTGGAGATGGTAGGCTTTGTGTAGCCTTGAGTAACTATCTGTTGAAAATACGTGGCTTATCAAAAAAACAATTCAAAACCAAACCTTTTTGGATGCCCGGTAAAGTAGCGTTGGAGTAACTTTGCAAAGTTAAGATAATGAAAGTAAATTTTAAACACATAGCCGTTTGGCTATCTCGCTTATTTGTAAGTGCTATATTAGTTTATGCGGGTATTAGCAAGCTATTAAATTCATCGCTATACCCTTGGATGGAAGTGTATCCTAATCTCAGCCTTCTTTCTCTTGCTGCAGATACTTCTGTCGGTATTGGTTTGTTAGTGTTTCCTCTTTTAGGATTTAAAAAATTAACCAAAATTTCTGGTTTCGGTGTAATTATAATTATGATCGGAGCAATTACACTTCATATAATAAGGTGTGAGACTAATGTGATTGCAATTAATGTATTTCTTCTTTTGCTGGGTGTTTTGCTTTCATGCACTCAGGATATTAATTTTCAAAAAGAGGTTAGTTGAGCTTTTTGAAGATTTCAATAAATATGAAAAACAATATATTTTATCCATCTTAAAATCGGTTAAAACTATGGTCATATTTATACATGGATCTAACGCCAACATTCCTTATATAATCCATGATAAACGGTGTATATTTAGTAAGCAATTTTAACGGAAACCTGATGTGTCGATTTTCTACAACATTTAGTCGATAATTTTATAAATCTATAATGATATTTTGAGTTTATTTGAATATGTTTTTTTTGTCTCAGAATGCTAACAACCGTAAAATTTACATTGTTCAGTCAAGTTTGGTCTTTCCCTTATCGAATACTTTAAAGATTGTGTTTCAATATGATTGAATCTAGAAGCACTTTTGATGTAAAGATTGTTATCATTTTAACATCATTGATTTTTTTTATCTTAGGATTTTCTGAGAATCTTGAGCATCTATTGGCATTTCAATTTAAAAGAACTTTCGATTTGTCTCCTCCGAATTTTGCTTTAGCCAAATCTTGCACGGGTATTGCTTATTTGTTGATGGCGCTACCAGCCGGCTGGATAATGAAGCGTTTTGGCGGCCGTTGGGGAATTATTATCGGTCTTACTACACTTGCAATTGGATGTTTTGTACTAATTCCAGCAGTACATTCGCAGTCGTATCGTTTTTTTGTTATTGCACTATTTGTAATGACTTCTGGAAAAATTCTCATTCAAACAACCATTTACCCTTATGTTCAAAATTTGGGTTTCTCAGAAACTGCTACAGTCAGGATAAATCTCGTCAACTCCTTCGATGGTATCGGAGTGATTTTTGTGTCGATCTTATGCTCAAAAATAAGATCGATGGAGCCTGTAATACTGCCGGAACTTATTAAAATGGATACATCCTTAAGGAAAGCCACGGTAGCTCTTGAAGAAGATACTATTATGGAACCATATTTTCTTCTGGGATTGGTTATAGGGATAATAATGTTGCTGTTTTCTGTGGTAACGCTTCCAAAAATTCCTTTTAAGCTAGTTAAAATAGATGTCAACTTTAATCTGTTTAAAGTGTTGAAGAATAACCATTTGGTCTGGGGGGTTATTTCACAATTTTTTTATGTAGGGACACAGGTGTCAATTTTTACCTTTTTTTTACTTTATGCTAAAGAGGTTGCTGATGTATCTCTAGATGAAGCCAATCATTACCTTTACATTTGCGGCATTGCATTTATTATTGGCCGTTTTTTTGGGACTTTTTTCATGTGCTACACTAAGCCCAGCTTGCTCCTTTCGATCTATTCTTCAGTAAATGTGTTGCTGTGTATTTTGGCGATCACGGCAAAAGGTATGGTTTGTTTGTACTCTGTAATTACAATCTGTTTTTTAATGTCCATTATGTTCCCGACAATATTTGCCTTGGCAATAAATAAACTAGATGGAGATACTGAATACGGCAGTAGTTTAGTTGTCATGTCTATTGTTGGAGGCACAGTGCTTCCTTGGTGCTTTAAAATGATTAGCGACTTATCTGGTGATATTCGGTTAGGTTACGCTATCCCCATGCTAAGTTTCGTCTTAATTGCCTTATTTGGCGCCTACAAATACAAACCACATACTAAAGTTGTCAACTAATTATCAGATATGAGTAAAAATGCAAACAAAAATAAGGCGCCTCTCCCCCTACCGCAAGTTGTATTCGGAACAAGTGGCCTCGGTAATCTTTACGAAGATATTCCTTACGCTTCCAAACTTCAAGTTGTTGAGCAATGTATGAAGGGGGAACCGCGGGAAATAACGGTTTTTGATTCTGCCGGTAAATATGGAGCGGGATTGTCATTGCATGTTCTGGGGAAGTGTCTACAGGATCTAAATGTCGATTCATCGCGTGTTCTAATCAGTAATAAATTGGGCTGGTTTCAGACACCTTTGCTAACTCAAGAACCAACCTTTGAGCCAGGAGTATGGAAAGGAATTAAAAATGATGCCGAGCAAAGGATCAGTTATAAAGGAATAAAAGAATGCTACAGGCAGGGAAACGAGCTCCTTTACCCATACAGAGCTGCACTCTTGTCCGTGCATGATCCAGATGAATACCTATCAACTGCAGATTCAGCGGAAGAAGCACAATTGCGGTATACGGAGATCTTGGAAGCTTACCGGGCACTTTTGGAACTGCGTGAGGCAGGTGAAATCATCGGCGTAGGGGTAGGATGTAAGGACTGGAAAGTTGTACAGCGAATTGCGGCTGATGTCGATTTAGATTGGGTAATGATCGCCAATAGCCTGACTATCCATAGCCATCCACAGGAATTAATGGACTTTATCGAGGAGCTGCAGAAGCGCGGAGTTTGTGTTGTGAATTCAGCAGTTTTCAATGGGGGATTTCTTACAGGAGGTGATCATTATAACTATCGTTTAGTGGACAGGAGTACTAAAGCAGGACAAGATTTATATGACTGGCGAGATCAATTCTGGTCGATATGCGATAAACATGGAGTAAAGCCAGCCGAAGCATGCTTCAATTTCAGCTTCAATGTCCCAGGAGTAGCGAGTATCGCACTCAACACGACAAAGCCTGAGAAGGTGATGCCGAATATAAACATGACGTCTAAGATCATCCCGAGTGCTTTTTGGGAAGAAATGCATGCACTCGGTTTATTGGAAAGGGTATTTGGATAATGGCTTTAGATAATATGAATGCGCTGGTATGCGTAGAACCAAACAGGTTTGAATATAGGATGATGCCCATTCCTAAGCCGCAAGCGGATCAGGTGTTGGTTAAGATTCTTCAGGTAGGAATTTGTGGAACGGACTATCATGCATTCAAGGGAAATCAACCTTTTTTTGATTATCCGAGGATTTTAGGACATGAGGTCGCCGTCCAGATAGTAGATGGAGGCGACGGGGCTTTCGTAAAAGGAGAATTGGCTACATTTATGCCGTACCTTGCCTGTGGAATATGTATCGCCTGTCGTACAGGTAGGAATAATTGCTGTGCAGCAATGCAAGTAGCGGGCGTTCATATCGACGGCGCATTGAGAAACTATATGGTAGTTCCTTCACATCTGCTCATCAAGGCAGGTTCTTTGACTGTAGACCAACTTGTACTAGTGGAGCCCCTGGCTATAGGGGCACATGGTGTAAGGAGAGCTGACGTAAAAAACGGGGAGTATGTCTTGGTCATGGGAGCGGGTCCGATTGGCCTAGCAACTATGCAGTTCGCCATTATAGCCGGAGCGGAGGTTATCGCTTTGGACGTAAATGACGATCGACTGGACTTTTGTCGCCGATATTTGGGTGTGAATCATGTGATCAATCCGAAGCGAGAAAATGTAAAAGAAAACTTGATGCGCATTACCGGCGGAGACATGCCCACGGTGGTATTGGATGCAACAGGAAACAAATTAGCGATACACGAGGGCTTCGACTATTTAGCTCATGGAGCTAGGTATGTTCTGATCGGTCTGCAGAAAGAGATGCTATCCTTTTCACATCCCGAGTTTCATAGGCGCGAAGCGACTTTGATGAGTAGTAGGAATGCAACAAAGGAGGATTTTACTCATGTCACTTCCTGTTTAAGCAACGGGTTGATCAATTCAAAATCCTATATATCCCATCGTATTGCGTTTGAGGATCTCGCAGGACGATTTGAATCTTTGTCACGATCAGATAGCCAGGTTATAAAGGCAGTAGTGGAGTTTTAGTCTTTCGCTTGATTCGCAAAAATTTCGAGCCTTTTTTTGTAAGAAGTAGGGTTTTCACCTGTCAACTTTTTAAAAAGACGGTTAAAATAAAAAACGTTATCAAAACCTAACTTAAAGGCCAGCTCCTGCACACTATAATCGCCCACTAATAGCATGAGCTGCGCCTTTTCGATTTTTTTTCGGTTGATGTATTTTCCAGGTGTGCAGTTGATTTTTTTTTTGAATGATCTGATCAAGTGATCTTTCGTCAAAAAGGAAATATCCGCCAATTCGGAAATGGATATAGTGGTATCAATGTGCGAATGGATGTAGTCGAGTACCCTGGACATCCTTTCGTCTACATCAGGAGTTTTCTCTTTTGCGTGTGCAAAAAAACGAGAGAGGATCTGTTTTATAATTCCTTGGCTTTCGAGTTCCAGAGCCAGCGGGGTATTTCCCTGAAGTGCTATATTCCTGATTAGCTCGGTAGAGTTATCATAATCATTCGGATCATAATAGGACAGTTCCCTTCCTGGGTTTATCTCGTATAGACGCTCAACCAAGTTGGCACAGAGTCCATCGCCTACTATTTCAACAGGAAAACCAAATTGATCGAAAATACTGCGTGGTTTATCTGGACTTTCGTAAATGTGGATGTAGAAAAGGGTAAGATCTTCCTCACACTCGTACCCATGGTGGGTATAGGAGGGGGTGAGATAAAGATGACCTTCTTTTAGTTCTGTCTTTCCACCGTTACGTACGATTTTCGCGGCGCCTTTTACCACAAAATGAATTCTGGCAAAAGGGCTATTGATATTTTTCCAATTCCAGTCTGCATGATGTTCGGCATAACCAATGTTCAATAGTATAAAATCTAAATTGTACTTTTCTCTTTTCATTTGGCTTTTTCAAGATAAGGGTCGGTTGAATGAATATGTCGGCCTATGGTATAGGCTATATGATACGTACGTCTTTGTTAGCGTAAAGTTAACCATCTTTTATGAGATGTGTCAAGAGGCTAGCTTTTAAAATATCGATTTAGTGCATGTTCTTATCGATGACGGTCAAGTGGAGGTGGCTTTTCATGGCTAATTTTGACTTATAGGCCTTAACAGTAGTAGCCGTGCATATTGTCCATCTGATTTGTTTCACCCAAGGTGCTTAGCTCCTTAAGCGAAACCCTAATCTTTGCTGACAATAGCATAAGGTAACCTCAGTAACAAACAAACCATAATGGAGATAAAAGATAAATATGGTGCAGTTCAGAAAAATTATGCACAACCAATAAAACGCTATTGCCAAACACTTGATTTAATCGATGATGCCGAACTTATTGCAAAGTACCTTGCCGCGCACAGCGAAGAGGTTCATTGGCAGGAAATTAGGGAAGGTATAAAGCAAGTTGGTATTTTGGAGATGGAAATTTATCTATTGGAGAATAAGCTTTTTATGATCGTGGAAACGGGCGTCGATTTCCAGTGGGAAGATGCTTTTGAAATTTTGGCCACACTCCCAAGACAGCAAGAATGGGAATGCTGGATGTCCTCATTCCAGCAGACTGAAAATGGGACGACGGACAAAAAATGGAGATTGATGGATAGGATTTTCCATTTGTATCCGCTTACATCCTGATTGATCAGTATGGATTTGCTGCAGTTTTAACGAGGTAAAGTCGATAAAGGACAATTTTTAGTCGATAATGGGGGCTTTGTTTTTTGGAAAGACACTTAAATTTGTTAGTGTAATGATAACCCTTTTATAAACCGAAGAGTTACCCTAAGATTGTCAAATCTGACAAACGAGGTCGTTCAACGGATTTTACGAAAAAGAAGATTTATGAATAGGAGAACAGTTATTAAGATGTTGGGAACAGCTATCCCAACTCTTTATTTGAGTAAATTTTCCCATGGTCAGGGAAATTGGGTAAAGGTGCCGTTTAGACCTGATTGGGTTTCCTTAGAGAATTATCGCGTTCCCGACTGGTTTCGAGATGCTAAGTTCGGTATATGGGCGCACTGGGGGCCGCAATGTCAGCCTGAGCGTGGCGATTGGTATGCTAGGGGGATGTACGAGGAAGGATCTGATCAATACAATTATCACCTTCAGACCTACGGTCATCCTTCTCAATTTGGCTTCAAGGACGTTATAAATGAATGGAAGGCCGAGCAATGGGATGCTGAACAATTGATGGATCTATATGCACGTACCGGTGCACAGTATTTTATGGCGTTGGCCAATCATCATGATAATTTGGACCTGTATAACAGTAGTCATCATCAATGGAACAGTACGAAGGTTGGTCCAAAAAAGGATATCGTAGCAGGATGGGAGCGGGCAGCAAAAAAAAGAGGTATGCGTTTCGGCGTGAGTGTGCATGCCGCACATGCCTGGACTTGGTATGAAACTGCGCAACGATCAGATAAAAATGGGCCACGTAAAGGCGTTCCATATGATGGTAAGCTAAAAGAGTCCGAAGGGAAAGGAACTTGGTGGCAAGGGATGGATCCACAGGTACTTTATGCCCAGAACCACCCCTTGAGCAAAGACAGCGAGGATGGGCATAGTATTCACAGACAATGGCATTGGGATGTCAGTACCGGAGTTAACGTACCTACGAAGGATTATTGCGAGAATTTCAGGGACCGAACAGTAGAGCTCATTGATAACTATCGACCCGATATTGTATATTTCGACGATACTGCCCTTCCACTATGGCCTATAAGTGAGGTAGGGCTTCAGATAGCTGCACATTTCTATAACGAGAACCAAAAATGGAATGGTGGGAAACTACAAGCTGTGATAAACGGTAAGATTTTGGATGAACAGCAACGTAAATGCATGGTATGGGATATAGAACGCGGACAGAGCAATAGAATTGAACCCGAACCATGGCAAACCTGTACCTGCATAGGTGCTTGGCACTACGATCGAAGGATATATGATAAAGGACTTTATAAATCGGCAAAGACGGTGATTCACATGCTGGTTGATGTGGTTAGTAAAAATGGCAATTTGCTTTTGAGCGTTCCACTGCGCGGAGACGGGTCTTTGGATGATAAGGCGCGCCGGGTGGTTGAAGGAATAGCCGATTGGATGCAGGTCAATTCCGAGGCTATAATAGGAAGCAGACCTTGGCATGTTTTCGGTGAAGGTCCTGCACAGGAAGATGCACCGGAATTAAAGGCGCAGGGATTCAATGAAGGCAAAGGTAAACCCTTCACAGCAGATGATATCCGTTTCACCACCAAGGGAAAGGATCTGTTTGCTACGGTTTTGGGAATCCCTGATAACAATACGGTCACTATTAAATCTTTAGGAAAAGCGAGTAGCATGAAAAAAAATATTAAGAGCGTACAGGTTTTGGGTCTTAAGGAGAATGCAAGTTTTGCACAGCATGAAGAATATCTACATGTTACGCTGCCAAAGGATTTGACCACAAACGATATAGGTATCGTAATAAAAATAACATAGTTCAACACGGAGATGAGTTGGGTTGCTGAAAAGGTATATATAGTCTAGGCAAAAATTATTAATAAAGTATAAGAATCAAATTAACCCGTAAATACTTGCAAAAACAATCTTCCGCTAGTTATAAATCTTCTTATAGGAAGTGCGCAATTAGCCCCTAGGTGTGGCCTATGAAATATTCGTATTGCGTATTTGGGGTAAATAGTATTAAACAAATATTTAGCTTTTTTCTCTTGTAAAATTGTTGTATATTTAAAATTGATTTTTGATTTGAAACATTTCATATATGAATTTATTAAGTAAATCAGTTTTTGGGCTAATTATTTTGTTTTTTTTATCAGGTAAATTAATAGGGCAAACCATAAGTAGGGAATGCCAGCTTCGAAAATTGGAGAAGGAATGGACGACCTTATTAGACAAAAAAGATACAAGTGCATTAAAAAACATATGGATGGATAATTATGTTGTGAATAATGCAGTTGGTAAAATAGTTGGTGTGAAAGACATCTTAGTCTTAATAAAAAATGGGCACGTTTTTCCCAAAGTAGAGCGGAGTGTTGAAAGAATAACCTTTCAAGGTCCTCTAGCAATCGTTATGGGGGCTGAAAAAGAATTTGCTAGCGATGGAAAGGTGAAAAATCGGCGATTTACTAACTTGTGGATAGAACAAAAAGATGGTTGGAAATTACTGGCGAGGCAAGCTACCGGTCAGTAAGATAGTGGAAGGTAAGTTGCTGAAATTTCGTTTGGATTTACTCCTCATAACGGAATGCAACGTAAATTCTATAATTAATAGCTCGCGCCGATCCGTTATATTTCTTGTTAATTTGATTTAAAATAAGGTTTTATCTTGAAGGTTGCCCAATCTTAAATAAGTGCTCACGCTTATTTGATTTCTTTGTAAGTCAATCGTCGAGAATTAGTAGTGTGTAGCTCCTGATATAATGGTAAATTACGGTTAGTGAAGGAAAGTCATCAGATATTGATATTATTACATTTCGCTATGCAAGACTTATTTATAGTGCCACTAAAGATGCAAATCTGAAAGACGTCTCAGATTATTTTTACTTGTCCAAATCGCCAAGTGATAAATGCTGTCACGCTTCTGGGGAAATGTTGGCTTAGTATAGACGCTTTCCAATATTGATAAAATAGATATTTACTAAAGAGGGCGCCTTTTCGGTCGCTCTCTTTAGTAAACTATATTTAAATGATAGATCACCTACAGCAATCAAAGCAATTCTAACAGTTTCTCCTGTAGTTTTTCGCCGCGTAAATTGCGCGCTATTACGGTACCATTGGGGGCAATTAAGAAATTAGATGGAATTGCATCAACACCAAACTGCGTGGCTGCAGCATTCTTCTTAGCCAAATCGCTTACGTGGGTCCAAGGTAGGTCATCTTCTTGAATAGCTTTAATCCAACGCGTTCGGTCTGTATCAATGGAAACCGCGAGGATATCAAATCCCTTCGCCTTGAAGGCATGATATGCTTTGATTAAATTTGGGTTCTCCGCACGACATGGTTTACACCAAGATGCCCAGAATTCCAGCAGAACATATTTTCCGTGATAATCAGACAACTTAACATCCTTCCCGTCCTTATCGGTCATCAGGAACTCTCCTGCAGGTTTACCTATAATATAGCCTTTTTCATGAAACGCTATAGTTTCCGAAAGTAGCTGTCCACGTTTAGTTTCCCGCACTGATGGGGACAAAGTTATAAATAATGCCTTTGCTGTTTTAACATCTTCTTCCTCTCTACTGCTGATGAGATCGGCCAACATATCCAAAGTCAAATAGTTTGATTTATTATCCTGTATGACATCAACTAAAAGTTTCTTATAAGTAGTTAACGCACGAGCATGCATCGTTACCATATTTGCCATAGTCACAGAATCCTTCGCAGATAGTGCATGTTGGTAGGCCGCGCTGATTGTGTCTAAACCACTTTTAGCTTTCAAATAGCGATTAATGGAATCACTTTCGGTTTGTAGTCTAGCTCCAACAATTTTAACACCTTTCTCGTCAGAAACCACAATTCTACTATTTTCTAAATACACATTAAAAGCAATCTGGTTTGGAAATCTTTCGGTTTTCTCACTATAAATAGAGACCCGCATGGGCTCATCCAGTTTACCTGAAAAATGAAATTTCCCACCTTGAACCTGAACGGAATCTCGGAATATTTCCTGATCTAGCGTACGCCCATACATATAAACCTTTCCGGTGTAACCATCAAGTGCTTTGAAATTTCCGCTCAGGGAATACTCACCTGTTTTAATTTTTTGCGCAAATGACTCAGCATATGATAAGAGCAAAAGCAACATGATATGTACGATTAGATATTTTCTATTCATAATAATTCTTCTTTAATAATTTTGGGTCATATTTGTATTATAGTTTGTTACGCTCTGCGGGAATGGAAATATCCAAAGAGGAGACTGGGGGGACAAACTATACACTTTTCCATTTATAGTTCGAGTAATCGTTTCCTTATAGCGATCCTCGGTGTTCCACCGTTTGATATTCACATAGTTTTTCCACGTAAATAGAAATTCCAGTCGGGATAACTTCTTAAAGACAGCCATCGCCTGTTGTTCATCAGTTGCCACATAGGGCACATAATCGCTGGGATGAAAACGCCTTTCTTTAACATAATTTAGAAGGGTCATTGCATCAACATAACGTCCCAACCGAATCAGCGACTCGGCTTTTATAAAGTACAGGTCTGAAACCGTCATTCCCGCGGCATTCTGCTGATAGCCATTTGCATAAAACATGAGCGCCCCAGCAAAAGCGAACTGTGTTCCATTAAGTTCACTATAATTTACGCCCCCGGTAGTATAAGAATAGGTTGAAGTGTAATCCTTTAAGATATACCCTTTTTCGAAATATTTCTCCATAACTTCTATAGATACAACCCTAAATGTCGGATTATTCAACTTATCTGCCGCGAGCAAAATGTTATCGCTTGCAGTCCGGTTTGTGCGTACGGCAATACCTGTAGCGATAAACGGTCGATGATCTTCTAAATTATTGTTATATGTCAAAGCCTTGTCCGCAGCAACAATTGCGTCCTCGTAACGTCGCATTGTTCTAAAGACCTCTGCCTTAACCGCGTAAAGAAAAGCCTTGCTCGGTCGCGTTACTACTTGAGGTAGATCATGCAGGGCATCAAGCTCTTCGGCCAGCCTTAAATCCGTCAAAATCTTTTGATAAACTTCCTCCACCGTGCTTTTTTGCGGCAAGTTTTCAAAATCCAATTTGTCCATATATGCAATGCCGCCCTCGCGTGCGGCTGTAGCAGGATCATAGGCTTTCGCATAAATATTGACAACCAAGTAATGCAGAAATGCGCGTAACGTCAATGCTTCGGCTTTAAGGCGCTTCCCCTTTAAAACATCTCCCTCTGCATTGTCTACCTGATCCAAAAGGACATTTAGACGGGAGCTGATCAGCGCGTAAAGCTGCTCATAAACCAAGTCGGTTTTCTGAAGATCCGCCCTATTGAGCGTTTCATCATAGGTCAGGATCGCATAATTCATCGTTTGGTTATTTGCTAGGATATTGCTTACCGTTGTCAGGTACATATCATTTGTCAAGGCCGGCAAATTTTGCATGTAGAATGCTGTGGATGCGGAAAGATTAACATTCAGTAAGTAATCCAGATCATCTACATTCAGCAGTAGATTTTTTCCTTTTGGCGTCAGATCTGTGTAGCGATCACAAGAGTTCATGGAAACCGCGCAAAGGATTACCATTAATAATCTATTAATTATTTTCATACCTTAAAAAGTTAGGTTTAGACCAAAAACATAATTTGTAGGAGTGCGTAGACCGCGGGTTTCAGAGTCTATATCCAACGGCACTTTTGTCCAGATCAGATTGGGGTTGTCTACCTGAAAACGTAGCTTGATGTTATCTACCTTAAGCGTGTTTGATACCAATTTGGGCAATGTGTAGCCTAGGGCTATAGTACGCACCCTAAAAAAGTCAGCTTTTTTCACCCACCTATCCGCAAACAGTAGCGCATTGTTAATGGATGCCGCCTGATAGTATTCACCGAAAGCAGGAATGTCGGTATCGGTATTTTCAGGTGTCCAACTATCCAACAAGTAACTGGGCGCGGCGCCGTAGATCAATTCTCGATATATCCTTGGAGGATTGTCGCGCAGGTAGTGACCTCCATAGTACATCATAAATACATTCAACGACCAACCTTTATAGGCCACCTCGTTGTTTAATGCTAGATTTGTCACTGGGTTAGCTCCTCCAGAAAACACGACGGCGTTAATATCGCCGTTATTTAAACTAGTGGTTACCAATGAGCCGTCCGGCAGCAGCCACAATGGTAGTCCTGTTTCATCCAACCCCCGGAATTGATAAGAATACAACGAGTTGACGGGATTTCCTATGGTGAACGTATTAGATCCGGCAAGCACGGCCGGGTTGGTGACAAGTTCGTCAACAAAAGTGATCCTGTTTTTATTGTATCCGAAGTTCACAGTCGAAGACCAGCGAAAACTCCGTCCCGTGCGCGCGCGGAACCAATCATAGCTCAGAGACCCTTCCAGACCATCGTTTACCATATCTCCATTGTTAATCACCATCTGTGTGAAACCAATTGTCGCATCCAATCGCGTCGTTGCGAAAAGATCAGTACCTTCCTTTCTGTAATAGTCCAATGTTCCTCTCAACCTATTCTGAAATAGGCTAAAATCTACGCCAAAATTTGTTGTCGCAGTTTTCTCCCAGCGAAGTTTTTCGTTGGGAGGGGTTACAATCGTAGCAATGGGCTGAGCGCTCAAGGGATTAGTTCCCAAAATGTTTGCGGTTAGTCGTGAGGTCGTCGTACTGGAGATATTTCCGGTGATCCCGTATGTTGCGCGTATTTTTAAGTTATTTAGGAAGTCGACTTGCGACATAAAAGGCTCATTGGTCACATTCCAAGATCCACCCACAGACCACAGCGGACGTCCACGATACGCCTTGTCCAGTCCAAAAACGTTAGCATAATCTTTCCTGATCGATCCAAATAGATTATACCTACGCTTATAGGTGTAGGTAATGTTACCGTATGCCGATGCAAACCGGTTCTTGATATCTTCGGTCGTAAAACCAGAAATATCCGAACCAAAAAGTGCATTCGGGTAAATCCTCGCTCCCCAAAAGTTAGTGGTATGTGCGCGCAAAGCTACAAAATTTAGTGATGTGTTCGCTTGGGATTGTAGCTGATCGTCGTATCCAAAAAGCAGACTTGAGCGGGTAATGGCTCCCACCTCGCGAAACTCTCCACCGCCGATTGCAAATACCGTATGGTCGCCAAAAGTACGGTCAAAGGCAGCCTGCAAGCGAGCGGTGTAGCTAGGCCCATTGGTAAAGCTATTTCTTAATCTTCCGGCAGCAGGAATTAAATTGGAATAGGTGCCGTTTGCATTTTGAATGGTATAGGCATTGATCAGTCGACGCATGGCATAGCTATCCTCCTCCGAATAAATACTTGACTCGGATCGATTATCTTCATATTGGAACTGGGGCTTAATCGACAAACCTTTAAATGGTTTTATATCTAGATCAACAAAGTATCTGGTGTTACGCAATTTTCTATCATTAAAATCTCGTTCAAGCTCATCAAGGTGGTTAAATCCCATTTCGTATAGCGCTGGCTGCGCTGCAAAAAGTTCATTATAAGAGCTGTAGACATTAAATTCATCCAATGCATACGCAACGCGTTGCCCATCATCGCCAAACATACTGTAGTAGGCAGGAACATTAAAAGGCGTTGTTGCACTTTGGTTGTTATGGCTACGTGCATTGCCTAAAATGGCGTTGATACCGTAATTGGCATCTATCCAGTCTGCAATTCTGTATCCCCCTTTAAATGAAATATTCAATCGCCTATCAAATGCATTGATAATTCCCGCATTGTTGCCTGTATAATTGACCACCAAGTTTGAATTGGATCGGTCCGAGGCCGTACGGATACCGACATTATACTGCTGCGTAATTTCATTGCGAAGGGCATAACGTTTATACTCGTCAAAGAAATTATTTTGGCTAAAATCGGCCAAGCGTTGTTCAAGCTCTTGAGAGGATATTAGTCCTTTTTGAAACTCATAATAGGCATATTGCACACCCGTAATCGGCAAACCTGCCTCAACGTTCGATTCGAATGCCGCAATCGGGTCTGCTGAACCGCTTCCGGTACCATTAAAATAAAAATCAGCGTAGGAGCGCTCCCATTGCACCTGCTCGGCGGCAGACATATAGTGGTAATTGCCGTAATCAGGCTTCTGCGACACAGTGATGTTGCTAGTGAGATCAACTTGCGTACGCCCGATCTGTTTAGCCTTCTTGGTATCTACTACAATAACCCCATTCGTTGCCCGCGCTCCATAGATTGCCGTGGCGGCAGCATCCTTGAGTACGGTGATACGCTCTACATCAAAAGGGTTAATATTTTCGATCCCTCCCTCAAGAGGATATCCGTCAACAACAATAAGAACATCGGCATTTGCCCGCATGGTTGAAATCCCACGAATGGTGGTTGCCCCATTATAGCGCGTAAGGCCTGGGACACGACCTTCGAGATTATCCAGTATATTGACAACATTTCGCTTTTCCAGTTCTTCGGCGCCAAGACTGACGACAGAGCCGGTAACCTGCTCTTTACTGATCTTTTGGTAGCCAGTGCTAACGATAACCTCTTCAAGAGTGCCACTCTGTGATTTTAGTGTAACGTCCATCGAAGTTCCCACCTGTAGCACCCTGTCCTCATAGCCTATCAATTTAAAATATAGATTAGCGTTATCTGCCACTTGGGAGAATGAAAATCGTCCGCGTGCATCCGAAGATACACCTCGGTTGCTTCCCATAATCAATATACTTGCCCCTGCGAGTGGATTGCCCAAGGAATCTCGTACCGAACCGGTTACATCGATGAAACGCTGCTCGCTTTCAATCGATGGTTTGTCAGTCCTGCGCAGCAGCACTTTGGATCCCATCTGGGTGTATTCTATATCTGTATCCTGCAACAAAAGTGCAAGCGTTTGGCTGACCGTTCGCGTTGCGGACGGCAACGTCAGTCCCTTAAATTTCTTGATATCATCGTTTCTATAAACAAAACGAAAAGCAGTTGTGTGCTCTATTTGCTCAAGTGCCGATTGTAGATCGCTGTTTGAAAGCGATACTTTTACGTTGGTCTGATCTAATCGCTGTCCACGAATCTCCGTGGCATACAACTGCAGACCTGTCAACATCACGAGATTTATTAATATGCTGATTCGCATAATTTTATACAGTAAACTTGGGGGAACAATTCCCCGAAAAAAATTCATATTTTAGTAAAGTTTTAAATGATTGGTAAGATTTTAAAACACAAGCCTGTGATCTGGTTGCACCCGGGTCCAGGCATTTTTCATCCAGAGCCTAGCCCTGCATGTTTATTATTTTTTTGGATAAGCCGGTCTTTTATTCTCCTTTCTTACTATGACATGCACCATCAACATCGCGCGGTACTACTTGGTGATTATAATTTCATTATGGATGCCCTTTTTGTAGGAAGCATTTAAAAATGAGCAGAGTACATGGAGAACATCTTCCAAGGATTCATCTTCCAGGAAGGTTGCCGAGACACGCTCAGCGCCAAGTTTGGCGTCCTTTATATGAATAGCGATCTGGTACTTTTCCTCTAATATTTTAGCGACTTGGTTTAGGGTTAAATCATTGAAGTACAAGTCCTTTGTTTGCCAAGAAACAATTTTTGAGGCGTCGACCTTTTTCTCTGCAAATCGATGGTCTTGTGTTGAATAAACTAACTGCTGATCCGCGCCCAGTACTTTTAAGACCCTTTTACCAGATTCGACCTGTACACGTCCCTCGCTCACGGTTACTTCCACTTGCTTATCCGAATCAGCCCTGACATTAAATTTAGTACCGAGCACTCGTGCTGCTATACCATGCGGGGTATTAACAACAAAGGAATGTACGCTATCTTTGGCTACGCTGAAATATGCTTCTCCGCGAAGAAATACAGCCCTATCGGTTGTACCAAATGTACTTCCCAACTGCAAAGTTGCATCCTTTTTCAGGATAACAACCGTCCCGTCCGGAAGATTCAAGGTCTTATTTGAAAACCGCGATACTGTAGAAGGTACGACTTCGATTTCCATAGCCTCGCGCTGCCAGTAATAAGTGCCAATAGCACTTGCCAAGATCAGCACTGCGGCAGCATACCGAAAGAAATGATTAAATACAAGCCTCCTTGCCTTAGGTTTACCAGAATTCACGATCAGACCTCGAATAAACTCTTTACGATCTAGTGGGATAGATGAAATGGATTGCTGATCAAAATTTTCATCTAGCAAATCCTTTAGTTCCTGATGGTCTCCCCGCTGCACTAGAATATTATAAAATTCGGCAAGCTCACTTTCCGTGACGCTTCCCTCGCAGTAGCGATCTAGTAAATATCGTAGACGATTATCCATAAATATAGTCCCCTTTACCTATATGATCCCTAACCCCATCCCCGAGGGTGAGTCTATTTTAAAAAAAAGCAAAGAAAATGTAAAATAATTATTAAAGAATCAATAAAACCTCACTGAATAGAGGAATTCATTAGCGAAGTAGTCCCATGATACATAAAATCGCTGTCAGGCGATCCCCTGCAAGCAAGTCCTTTCGAATATGTTTTAATGCGGCTTTCAAGTGTGTTTTGAGCGTATTTTTAGAAACGCCCAGCTTTTTAGCAGCTTCTTCATAGGATAGTCCTTCTACATGACAGAGAAAGTACACCTTTCGCTGCTGATCGGAGAGGTTATTTACAGACTTATCCAACAAGCGTTTGGTCTCTCGGTAGCTTACTTGATCGTTCAGCAGATCTCCATGCTCCACCCATGTTTTGGCCAGTTCAACCCCAGCTCGAACCTCTACAGCCTGCCGACGAAGGATCTTGAGGGATTGGTTGCGAGCCAAGGCTCTTATCCACAGATACAGATCTTCAATTTCGGCAAGCTGATCGTATTGCCAAAATTTTGTAAATACATCTTGCACTACCTCTTCGGCCAAGAAATCATTCTGCAGAATCCGTCGAGAAAAAGCATAGACCCGGTCACAATAAAAGTTGTAGATCTTGTTGAAAGCTTCTTCATCCTTCATAGCAACCCTTTCGAGCAAATCCAATTCATTATCTAATCTGAAGATGGCCAATTTTGATCGTGATTAACTTTGCAAATATAATTGTTTGATACTGAAATAATCATTTTTTCCGGTCGACGAATCTTCTAAATTTAGTTAATATTAGCGTTTGGTAAGCTTCTGAGCATTATTCTTTTTTTGAAGCTTCAAATTGTTAACAGCGCACGCTAAAATACGAGTGATGCGACATCATCTAGGAGTGCGCTTCAAGGTTGTATGTATTTAACATATACATCTACTGACTGCTCCCGACCATCGGGCAAATCATTAAACTAAATCGAGTATGTAAAACGTATTACAAGAAACCTGTTTTTATATAGAGGTTGCTTTTGTATAATTGTCTTTCTATTTTTGTTTATCAACTACCGACATGTACACAGGATTGAACGATATGGATTTGGTTGCTTTGGTGCAAACCGACGATTATGATGCTTATACCGAGCTATATCGTCGTTATGCTATTCCGCTGCTGCACCATGCATTTCAAAAAACGAAAGATAGAGAGGATGCTAAAGATGTCGTTCAAGAGGTCTTCACTATGCTTTGGACTAAACGCAGAGATTTGGCCATCAATAGAAATCTGTCTGGTTTTTTATATAAGTCCGTACTTAATATAACTTTGAATCAACTT
The DNA here is from genome assembly GCF_033955345.1 of Sphingobacterium bambusae. Taxonomy (NCBI): domain Bacteria; kingdom Pseudomonadati; phylum Bacteroidota; class Sphingobacteriia; order Sphingobacteriales; family Sphingobacteriaceae; genus Sphingobacterium; species Sphingobacterium bambusae. The sequence continues at coordinate 743,902 of NZ_CP138332.1, read as the reverse complement.
ATGCATCAAGAGGTGAAGGAAAAGTATATGATGTCTATGGAATTGTACGCAAGCGAGCAGATACCTGTCGCCGACCATTTAATTAGAGAAAAGCAGTTAACCGCCCTAATTGAACATGAAGTAGCACGCTTATCCCCGAAAATGCGTGAAGTTTTTGAGCTCAGTAGAAAAGAATACCTTACACATCAAGAGATTGCGCAACGATTGGGCTTGTCTGAGCAGACAGTAAGTAAACATATAACCAATGCCCTTAAAATTTTGCGTAAGCGCCTTGGGATAATAGTTTATTTAATTATGTTATTCAATTAGTTTTGTTGCCATTTTATCACATCTCTCGTGTAATGATTGCCATATCTTATCATCCATTATGATATTTTTTTATTTTTTTTAAATTTTCACTACCTGTTACACCCCTCTTTCTTGTCTTAAATTATATTAGCAATAAAAAGCTATTTAAACTGACTATTTGACCTTAAGTTTATCATATGCAAAAGGTGGATATTAAAAAAATTGTTGAGCGCTATCGCCAAGGTAAAGCGACAGATGATGATGTAGCATTTCTAGAAAGTTGGTACGCATGGGATGCTCAGCGAAATCAAGACGTTCCAGAGTATACCGCGGAAGAGATTTTGGCCGATACCGATGTGGTATGGCAAAGATTGAATCCTAAATCTAACAAAATACTAAAATGGTTGCCCTATGCGGCTGCCGTATTAATATTTGGTATACTAATGTTGTGGAAAGGTGATTTTCTGTTATATAATAAACAAATGCGGTTGGATGACGTCGTTGCACAGGCTGATCAGGGTGTTACCATTAGGTTAGCCGATGGGACTGTTGTACCATTACATGTCGAACACGGCGGGATCAACATGGGTAAATCAATTCAATACACGGATGGTACAACTATTAGCGAACTGCAAAAAGATAAACGTAATCTACAGCTTACTTTAACAGTACCGACGGGTACAACCTTTCATCTTATACTGGATGATGGGACGAAAGTTTGGCTAAATGCTGGCTCATCGCTGCGTTACCCTATGCGTTTTGAAGGCGATCGAAGGGAAGTTGAATTGGAAGGCGAAGGCTATTTCGAAGTAGCAGCACAGTTCATGATCTCGGAGGATAGCGGCAAGCCAGTTCGCAAACCTTTTTTAGTAAATACTGCCGAGCAGACTATTTCGGTACTAGGTACGCATTTTAATGTCGAAGCGTATCCCATTGCTGCTTCAAAGACTACTTTAATTGAGGGTAGAGTTGAGATAGGAGCCACAGGTAATAGTAAAGTGAAGAAGATTTTGAATCCTGGCCAGCAAGGTGTATGGAATGAAGGAGAGATTCAAGTGCAAAAGATAGATGTCGATAACGCTCTGGCATGGAGATCGGGCTTGTTCAGTTTTCATGAAAAGACTTTTGATGAAATCATGCAGGACGTATCAAGATGGTACAATTTGGAGATTGTTTACGAAAGCGATATACCAGAAGAAACGTTTTTCGGAGAAGGATATCGGACGGAAAATCTCGGTAGTGTTTTAAGACTTTTGGAGAGTGATAAAATAAAGTATCGTGTGACTTCAGACAGAAAATTAATAATCAGCTATAGAAAATAAGATATATCAGATAGCCTTTAACTGACAGACGTATGAGGTCAGCGTCTTAAAAAAAAGGGAAGTGCTACCAACACTCCCCTAAAATGGTCTGCAATTGTTAAACTAACTAACTCATTCAAACCGTAACAAATTTAATGAAAAAGCATTACTTTTTATATGTGATGAAATTAACCTTCTTTTTTATACTTCTGGGACTGCTACATGTGAACGCGAACAGTTATTCACAAAGCGTCACCCTAAAGGGAAGTGATTTATCGCTGAGCGAGATCGCTTCGGCAGTACGCAAGCAAACTGGCTACGCCGTATCGGGGAATTCTGCTGCATTGAAGCAATTAAAGCCAATTACTATGGACGTGAAAAATATGCCATTGGACAATTTTTTGGATCTTATAGTGAGAAATCAAAACGTGACGTATCGTAAGGAAGGTCGGAATATTATCCTCCGACCCAACTCCCCCTCTTCAAAGACTACAGGAGCGAAGATTTCGAAAGTAGAAGGTGTTGATAAACAGGGTGATATAGATGTAAGGGGTCGTGTGGTCGATTCGCTGGGAAATGGACTTGTTGGTATTACGGTCTCTGCGTATGCTGCCTTTAATGACAAAACAATAGCACAGGTATCTACAGACAAAAATGGTGAATTTACTATTCTCGGTGTACCTCGTGATGGACGAATCGTTGTAACGGCGATCGGATATGTGGCGACCTGGGTCAATGCAAAACCAGATGTCGGGACAATAGTTCTGCGCATACACTTATCCGATTTGGAAGAAGTGGTTGTCAAAAGTGGATTTGTCGATCGTAAGCGGGAAACTTTTACAGGAGCCGCAAATACGGTGACCGGTGCTCAGTTATTACAAAACGGTAATCAGAATATTTTGCAAAGTTTGAAGAATATCGATCCCGCATTCCGTTTGATGGAAAACCTAGAAATGGGATCTAATCCAAACAATATGCCCGATTTAGTGCTTCGCGGTAAATCTAGTATTCCTAACCTGACAGGTGAGTTTGACGGAACGCCAAATATGCCTCTATTTATACTAGATGGTTTCGAGACTACAGTTCAACGTATTTATGATATGGATATGAATCGTGTTAAGAGTGTCACGATACTTAAAGATGCAACAGCCAAGGCGATTTACGGGGCTAAAGCGGGTAACGGCGTTGTGGTCATCGAGTCAATTCAGCCAGAGGCTGGTAGGGTACGTATTAATTACAATGGTAAATTAAACTTAGAAGCTCCAGACTTGACAGGATATAAACTCATGGATGCGAAAGAAAAACTGCAATGGGAAAAGGACCATAATATGTGGAATTCCTCATTTCCTGACGTGAATAATTACCGAGAAAGTATATACAATGAATATTACCAAAAAGTATATCTGCAAGGAGTCGATACCTATTGGCTTTCCCAACCTTTACAAGTTGGCGTCGGGCAACAGCACTCACTAAATGTAGATGGGGGGGATGAGGCTTTTCGCTACTCCGCTTCATTAAATTACAATGATATTGTAGGTGCAATGAAAGGTTCTAATAGAACGACCACCACAATCAACAATATATTATCTTACCGATACAAAAATTTGATTATTCGAAACACTTTAGAATATTCAAATAATTTAGGTAAAAATTCTCCTTATGGTTCTTTTTCGGAGTATGTTGGCTTAAACCCTTATTACAGCCCATATGACAAGGACGGAAAATTGGCGAAAATTGCTGGATTTTATCCCGCTACTGCTACTTATTCTGGCGCTGAAGTTTTTTACAACCCATTGTACAACGCTAGTTTAAATACAATTGACCAAAACAAATATCTTCAATTCGTTGATAACTTTTATGCCGAATATCGCATGGACAACAACTGGAGGGTCACTGCTAGCCTAGGCTTTACGCAACAGCGCAATTCGTCTGATCGTTTTATACCGCCCAGTCACACCAATTTTATCAACTACGATAGCAATAGTGAGCTGGCACCGTACAAAGGGCAATGGACAACTGGAAACGGAACTATTCGAAATTTGGAAACCAATACCAGTGTAAACTATACTAATACTATTGGCCGTAATATCTTGACGGGAAGTGTTACATTAAACACGAATGACCAACAAAGTAGAAACAATTCTTTCATTGCCGAAGGATTTGCTAACGATTTTGCTACGGACATTTCTTTAGCCTCATCGTATCAAAGAGCAGCGAAACCGGGGGGCTCGGATAGCTGGGCTCGTACAGTTGGTGTAGTGGGTATTTTTAATTATTCCTTCGATCAACGTTTCAATATCGATGCATCTTATCGTACACAAGGTTCTTCGCAGTATGGAGCTAATGCGCGTTGGGGAAACTTTTGGTCGGTGGGTACGAGTTACAACTTTCATCGTGAAGCTTTTATAAAAGAACTAGGTTTTAGCGAGCTAAGAATTAGGGGGTCCGTAGGTTACACAGGCTCGCAAAATAGCAACTATAGCGCAATCATGGCTTTAGGCACATATCTTCCGAATCTATATAATGGTCAACGCGGTATTGTATTATCAGCTTTACCAAATCCAGATCTGAGATGGCAAAAGAAAATGGATTATAATGCAGGTGCTGATTTAGCAATTTGGGAAAGCAAATTCTCAGCTCGAGTCGATTTCTATCGTCAAACAACAAATGACCAAGTTACTTCTATGGAGGCAGCTCCCTCAACGGGATTTCCTACCTATATGGCTAATATTGGCCAAGTTGAGAACAGTGGTTTTGAAGCCAATATCCGTTATCAGGCGTTTAATCATGCAGAAACTAAGTCGTTTTTGAATATCGCTGTTGGAGCGACTAAGAATAAGAATGTCCTAAAAAAGCTTTCTGGTGCATTTACTTCCTACAATGAGAATGTAGACAAAATTTTGGACGGTGGTAATGAAACTAAATATAGTAAGCCCGTCGCACGTTTCGTACAGGGGCAGTCAATGGATGCTATTTGGGCTGTTCGGTCATTAGGTATCAATCCAGCTAATGGTAATGAGGTATTCCTTGATCGCGCTGGATATTTGACAGATATTTGGTCCTCCGCTGATTTAATTGTAGCTGGTGATCAACAACCCAAATTAAATGGCAACGTAAATGTCAGTGCGGGCTATAAAGGATTGATATTATCGTTGACAGGCACATACAGATTTGGAGGAAAATTGTATAACAGCACACTTGTAGATCGCGTGGAAAATATTAATGGAAAAGGCAACCTAGACATACGGATTTTAGACGCTTGGCGTCAACCTGGAGATAATGCCATTTACAGAGCGCCGCAAGTTGGAATGGGAAGCCAAGCCATGGTCTTCACAAACCCTACAACAAGGTTTGTTCAACGAAATAATGAGTTTTATTTCTCAACGATCAATTTAAGTTATGATGTCCAATCACAAGTCTTTTTGAAGCGTTTAGGTTTAGAGCGCTTAAGGGCTACAGTCTATAGTAATGAAGTCTTAAGACTATCCTCAATTGACATTGAGCGTGGTACTAGCTATCCATTTGCACGTAACTTTTCATTTGCGATCAATGCAACATTTTAAAGCTTTTTGAATATGAAAAAAAATATTAAACTATATATAATGCTTCCGTTGTTGACATTTTTGTCATTTTCATCTTGCCAAAAATGGATGGATGTCAGACCCATAACCGAAGATCAATTTGACCGTGTGTTTTCTACAGAAACCGGTTTTAGTCAAGCAATGATCGGCGTTTATGGGAGTATGAATGCTACACAATTGTATGGTAGAGAGTTGACTTTTGGGGTATTGGACGTGATGGCTGGCTATTACACTCCACAAGATGGAGGTACGCAGGCCTATGGTAAAATCCGTACTAACTATCCTTATAAGCGTAACAATGCCAATAAGGATGAAACTGTCGTAAATATTATCAATAACTTTTGGACAGGATTGTATAGTCAGATAGCCAATCTTAATAATGTACTGATGAACATCGACAGTCGTCAAAGTGTTTTCACCGGAGACAATTACAGATTGATCAAAGGTGAAGCATTGGGATTACGAGCCTTTTTGCACTTTGATCTCCTACGGATGTATGGGCCTTCTTTTTTATCTGATCAACAAGCGTTATCCATTCCGTATGTTGATACCTTGAGCTCAATAGTTACTCAGCGATTGACGGTTACTCAGGCGACAGATCGTATTATTGAAGATTTGCAAAAGTCACTTGCACTCATGGATCAAGATCCTATTCGTACTGGAGAGAATCCAAATAATATATTGGCTCCTGCATCGCCATCCTCTACACTTTCCTCATACCATAACAGACGTTACCGCTTTAACTATTACGCTGTTGCCGCCACCTTGGCGCGTGTATACCTTTGGAAAAATGATAAAATCAACGCTGCTAAGTATGCGCGTATAGCTATTGATGCTCAGTCCGCAAAATTTCCTTGGGTTGCAAATCCACAAAATATCATTGTTGAAGGAAATACGGCCCGAGACCGTACATTTACAACTGAACATATCTTCGCGTTAAATAACCCACTCCTCGAAGATTATGCACCGCTCTATTTTACGGCTGGAGGTAGCTCTGCGGCAACAAGATTGGTCGTATCCCAGCAAAATCGTACAACGATATATGAGGACAATACCGAGGATATTCGAAATCAATATTTTTTCACAGCATATGTCAATAGTGAAAATAGTAGGACTTATTTCTTCCCCACAAAATATCTTCAAAATGCAGGAAATAGCATTTGGTACAAACAACAGATACCATTGATTCGTATTTCGGAAATGTATTATATAGCCGCTGAGTGCACGGAAGACCTTGCAGAGGCGTCTGAGTATCTCAATACGGTACGAAGTGCTAGAAAAATAACGTCGATACTTTCATTGACTAATGTGAATAAAGACAATGAAATCCTTAAAGAGTACCAGAAGGAATTTTTGGGCGATGGGCAACTATGGTATTATTGCAAGCGTAAAGATCTTAGCAAACCTCAACTCAACGAATTGTTTGACTGGGGCGTATGGAACAAGGAATGGTATGTCTTCGATATGCCCGAGAATGAATTTCAATATGGAGGTAGATAGTCATGAGAATAAAGTTATACAGACCCTTACAAATAGTGACTTACGTGGTTTTTATGGCCGTGTCGTCATCAGTTTTTGTCTCTTGCGAGAAAGAGTATGTCCGTTACGAGAGTGACGATTATGTCAAGTTTGCAGGTGATACATCTTTCTATACATTCTACACAAAACCAAGTAATATTATTGAGGATACGGTAAAAGTGCGTATTGATTTAATTGGGAAGGTAAGTTCTGAAGATCGAGCGATTAACCTTGTAGTTGATGATAGTACGAATGCTGTAGAAGGTGTTGATTTTAAAATTCAGCGACCAGTGGTACTTAAAGAAGGAGCAGCTTCGACTACTGCAAACGTAATACTCTATCGGACCGGGCAACTGAAAACGCAAACAAGGACAATTTGGTTAAGTATTAAAGATGACACTTCGTTAAAACGCGCTCAGTATAAAGATGATATTTATACAACGTATAAAGTAGCCTTTTCTGATCAGCTCAAAAAACCGTCTTGGTGGGATCTATACTTCACACCTATGAATATTCTCTATTCGTCCGGAAAAATGCAGTTTTACATAGATGTTATTGGAACCGATTTACAGCCACTATATATACCTGGCGACTTCCCTTATGTACTGTTTCGCCTCAAGACTGCAGTTCTAGAATATAGAGCGCAAAACGGAGATTATCCAAGGGATGAGAATGGAGATCGCATATCTTGGGGGGATTAAATAATATTTTTTATTTACAAGTAAAGAAAATAACGTGAAGATTTTAATTATAAAATTAGTCGCATGCTGCCTCATTTTTATTTCGGCTGCAAGCTGTTTTAAGGACAAGGGTAATTATGACTACAGTTCTCTTGGTGATACTGTTCAAATAGCTCTATCCTCGACAGTCTATAACGTTGTGCTCAACGAGTCTGTATTACACATTGAACCTAGCATTGTATATAGCGGAAATGAAAGTGATTTAAGTTATGAGTGGCAAATATGGTCAAAAGATGAGTTTAAATATATTCCCATGCAACAGGGAAAAGTATTGAATTACCAAGTTGGAGGTAATGCTATCATGCCTACAGCTGCTGCCTACAACATTCGTCTTGCTGTTGAAAACAAAAATCGGGCGCGAGATGAGAAAAATATGGATGCAAACAGGCAGTATTCTAGAATTATCACCGTAGTCGCCGAAAGTTCAAGAGAGTACTTGGGCCTAATGGTTTTGCACGGTGACGGGACGAGTTCGGATGTCGGTATTATTGATCATCCTTTATTTGCAAAAACAAGCATGACGTTTGCCGGAAATGAGATTATCTCAAATTTATACTCTAGCTTCAACGGTGGTAATAGGATTAGGGGTCGTGGAATCAAAGTAACAAGAGTAGGACAGCGAGAGGATTTCGGGACCTACACGGTTGGATCCAGTAATGTCTATATCATCACCGATCAGGTAGGACTGCGCACTAAGTATGAAAACCTCGAGAACACTAACCTAAGCTATTCTGCCTTGATGACCAATCCAAGCGATGCATCTGGAAAGCTACAGGCTTTTGAACGTATGGGAGCTTTGACGTCTAATCCAGGAGTTGCCCTAATTGATGAGGGACGACTTTTCTATGGCCTTATGTATGGACCTATGGTTGGTAACAACTTTTCTTACCATGCAGCTCCCTTTGTACAATTAATTCGAAAAGGAAGCGTGGGATTTATAGCATTTGATCAACTTAGCCGCTCTTTTATCTATTCAGCGCCTAGCACAAGCAGCTTTTTGCTTAATAAGTTTCCATCTTCCGAGTCAACCACTCAGAATTTTAGTTTGACAGACACTAAGGCAGATCTATTGCACCTAGAGCTACGCACTGTGAATTCCTCTACGATCGCAGTGATGAAAGGTGCCGGAGCTGATGAGTTTTTTCTGTTGGATTTAAACTTGTATACAAATGAACTCGGGAAAGTTTTGCAGGGAAAATATAGTTTATCTACGTTGCCCGAAATAAATGCAATTCGATTTTATGCTTTTGGTGGAGGAGCGAATGTTAATTATTGTGCTAGCAATAATAAGCTTTACAGATTTTCATATGTAAATGGCATCACTGCCAATCAAATTACGGATTATGGCAATGAGGAGATTACTATGATGAAAATTGTGAAATATGAAAATCCTGAAGGTTCTGGTATGAATCCTACTGATAACTATCAATATTCGAATAGTTTATTGATTGTATCAACGAAAAATCCGCAAGGCGCTGGTAAAATCTACGCCTACCGGTATGATATCAATAACGGTGCACTTTTGACGCCCACTATTTTTGCTGGAGATGGAACGGTTGGAAAAACTTTTGGTGAAATTTACGACGTAGATATCAAAACTGCTGCGGTTAAAGTGAGTTCAGGCGGCGGCTGGGGTGGTGGCTGGTAAGATTTTGTGAAAATTTTATGTAACACATTTATTATTAGATCAATGAATGTGTTACATTATTAAAAAGTAAAGATTGTATGAAAAATAAGCAGAAGATAAGAATAGCCTTTAGTGTGATGCTATCACTGATGGGATCGCTTACGCAAGCACAAATGTTAGACATTCCACTGCCTATCAAAGATTTAAGTGGGATAAAGGTCTATACGTCTGCAGGTATGCATGGAGGTGATCTACATGTTGGTGAACAATTGCCCGTGTTTAATCTTGAAACTCCTGATGGTCGGGTTTTTACTAATGACAATACGAAAGGTAAGTTTTTATTGTTGGATTTTTGGGCAACTTGGTGCGCGCCCTGTCGTATGCTTACGGCAGAAATCGATAGCTCATTGCGTAAGTTTCAGGATAGAGAAGACTTTCAGATGTTAGGGGTCCTTTTCCGCGAAGATGTGGTCAATAAAAGAACTGATCCCATTGCTTACTGGAAAGAACATGAGTATGGATTCCCAATGACTAAGAACAATGATGTTTTTGGAATGGCATTGAACGCTTCTAATCCTACTGTCCTTTTGATTGATGATAATGGATACATACGCGGACGTTGGGATTCTTGGACATCTAAAACTGCGGCGGAAATCGCAGCATTCACAGAGATCGCTTTGGAAAGTAAGATGGTTTCCAGAAAAGATATTGAGCTAGCAACAGAAAAAGGTGATCTATTTAAAGCCCTTTTGTTAACGGATAAATATCAATATGAATTAAAGAAAGCCGAAAATCAATTGATCAAGGATAAGATAAATCTATTTGTCAACATGAAAAGCGATGAAGAGATCAAAAAGACACTTAAAATAGCGACTTTATTGTCGACAGATTTGTACGCACTTGCCGAAACATTTGGCACGGCAGATTCTGCAAATCTTACTACTCCAAATGCTTTGTATACAGCTTTGTTAAGCAAATACAATTTAAAAAACAACGATGTTTTTCTTTACAGTACAGTAGCAAAAATAATGCTTGAAATGGGGCATAAGCATTTGGCTATTCAAGCTCTGGAAGATGGCTTGTCATTACTTAATACGCAAGAAAAGAAAGACGAAATGATGGAGAAGATGTTTAATAATCAACTAGAACAATACCGAAAATAGATGCATAAAACTATTATTAAACATCTTGGGTACTTTGCTCTTCTTGTTTTAAAGGCAAGCATGGCCTCAGCTCAAAACGAACCTCGGACATACGGAATCCCAGTGATTCCAAAGCCTGTCAACACCGCTATCGCGGGAGCTCCGGTACTTGGTCAGCCAACTTTGGTAAACGGAACCTTACAAGATATTCGTACCGAGAAACATGGTCTAGCATACCCGACGCTTTATGATTGGAATGGTGATGGAAAGCTCGATTTGATCGTAGGCGAGTTTGAGACTGGCGAGACTGGATCTAATATTAAAGTGTACCTAAATATTGGTACTAAGAAGAAGCCCAAGTTCACAGGTGAATATTTCTATGCAAAAGATACCAACGGGAATACGATTAGCAACCACCAATGGTGCTGTATGGGAATACATCCCCGTGTTGTCGATATCAATGGAGATGGATATTTGGATATCTTAAGTGGTCAGTACAATCCTGGAAAGGTATCGCTTTGGGCAGGATCTATGGATGGATTCCAAAAGCGGGTATTTGTGGAGCAAGCGGGGTACGAGGATGGGCAAATGAACGAAAATTATGACGCATCCGATCCACGTAGCAACGACTACTGGAACTATACCTCCGTTAGTTTCGCAGATTTCAATGGTGATGGTCTATCAGATATGTTTGTCGGTGGATTTGGCGAATTGCGTGTTGCACTGAACGAAGGGACGAAAGAGCATCCTAAGTTTGGTCTTCGTAAAAATATTTTAGGTATCGACGGCTTTCCTATATCTGTAATCAAGCCTACGAAAGAGCAAATTGATAAAGCTTTTGCCGAATATAAAGCTCCACACTACGCTGGAGTATACAAAAGTTTTATTACGCCAGTAGATTGGGATGGTGACGGAATTTTGGACTTATTGGTCACGCATCTTTATGGAAACAAAAAGGCCAAAGATCCAGTGGTGTTCTTTCGTGGGGTACAAACCGACAAAGGTCTGCGTTTTGAAGATGCGAAAGCCTTATTTACACTCCCGGACGCTTACAAAACATTTCCTGGTTGCCAACCTAATATATCAGTGGTGGATTACAACAACGATGGTGTTAATGATCTATTAATAGGCATATCTATTCCTACTGTTAATGGTTTTGAGGTAGATTCCTTGACCACATGGGGGTATTTAAACGATTTTGGTATAGAGGCACCCGGCAAAGACGCAGGTTTGGCCATTGCTTGGTCAGGTGGGTTAGACAGTTTAAAGTTGAAAGTTGCTTCCAATCCTTTATTGAAAGATTATTATATGGGCAAGCTGACAGACCAAAAATATTTAACACTTCGTCACCGAGGCTTTATCTATGTGATGCTTGGTGAGCGAAATAAGTCAACTGCAATACCCATTCGTGGAGTTATTGCGCACGAGGAGATTATGCCTCCTCAGAGGGAATTGAAGCAAAAAGGAGGTCACGAACAAGTGTCGTATGAGGTAACAACTCCCACCTATATTCATTCCTTGGATACATTTGATGTCCGTGTTATGGTGACGTTCGAAAGGGATTGGTACGGATATGCAAGTACGGATGCCAATTTAAAAGCTGGATGGATTCCTACAGTTATCAATTTACAGTTACCCAAAGAGTTTGAAAAGGTAGGTCCATTACAAACTCCAGCATCACACCGTAAAGGACCAAGCGACGTATATACTGGGCAAGTGTCTTTCGTGCAGCGCGTCCGTGCTATTGATACTAATGTAAAGGCAGGAGAATACAACTTTGCTGTTGATATTGAGTATCAGAGCTGTAATAGTATGCAGTGCTTGCCTCCACAACAAGCACACATCGATCTTTCAATCAATTACCTAAAGTAAATATAAGATGATTTTAAACAATATAGTTGCTTACTTCATATTTTTGTTCCCGACATTGGTTCTCGCACAGGAACAATTTACGTTGGAAGGAAAAGTCACTGGCTTGACATCTTCCAAGATTTATCTAACATATACCGACGATTACGGCAAATATAGTTTGGATTCCGCAGCGCTTACGAGTGAGGGCATTTTTTCTTTCAGCTCCAAGGTGCCGCATCCAGTCAAAGCTACGCTGTACAGCAAAACAGATCGGTGGCGGTCAGATTTTATACTTGAACAGGGGAAGACTACTCTTAACGGAGATAAATATGGAACCGTAAAAATTAATGGCGGCGCCAATCAGGAAGCATTTGAAATTTTACAAATAAAAGAGAAAAAAGATGCTCTTTATTTTAAAGATCTAAATCAAAAATTCGCTATTGCTCAAAAACAGAAGGATACAGCCGAGACGCTGCTGATCCAGCAGCAATGGAATTCCAAGTTAGCTGAAAATATATCTGCAAATAAAGATTTCGTACGAAATCATGGCGAGCTTTATATAGTTTTGGAGCCCTTAAATGCTCTTTTAACAAAAAATGCTGTTGCTTATAAAGAAGGGCTCTCTTTGTTTAATAATTTAAGTCCTCAGATCAAATCTTCTAAAATGGGTGAGCAAATTACAGATCTATTGGCAAAGAAAAAATTAACCGCTATCGGTGAAATCTTTACGGATTTCGAGCAACCAGATAGAAGTGGGAGAAAGGTCAAACTTTCATCCGTCTTGGGGGAAAAATATACATTAGTACATTTTTGGATGGCTGGAAGTCCCTCTGGTCGCAAAGAAAATATCGCTATTTTACCGATTTATGAAAAGTACAGATCTAAAGGCTTTTCTGTTGTAGCTGTTTCCTTTGACGAAGATCGCGATGAATGGCTCAAAGCTATTAATATTGATAAAGCGTCGTGGGTACAGCTATCTGATTTGAAAGGGTGGAATAGGAATTTTGTTTCTAACTTGTATGATATCAATACTTTACCGCAAAATTTTTTATTGGATAGTAAGGGTTACATTGTAGCTAAGAATCTTTTCGGTGATGAGTTATCAATTTGTATTCACGATTTGATGAAATAAAAGTTTAGTGATTAGATGTTGAGCAATTAAATACGCACTGCTTATACATCTAATTCCCGCAGTTTACATCATATTATCTAGGTGTATTATTACCAGTTTTGAATGATTGTTTCAAAACGATCTAATTATAAAATATTTTATCAATGCATAAATTAATGAATAAAATAAGCTACAGTGGACCTTTTACAGGTTGGTCCTACATGCTAATGGCGATGGTAGCACTAATCTCCCTATATGCGCATTCCGCTGCAGCCCAAGAGATAGGATTAGATCCTCATGTCAAGTACGGTAAGCTAGCTAATGGTTTTACATATTATATTAGGCATAACGATGAGCCTAAACAAAGGGCGCAATTGTACCTAATCAACAAAGTCGGTTCCGTATTAGAAACCGAAACGCAACGCGGTTTAGCTCACTTTTTAGAGCATATGGCTTTTAATGGTACAACTCACTTTCCAAAGAATGAGCTGATTAACTATCTGCAAAAGTCTGGCGTTAGATTTGGGTCAGACCTTAACGCCTATACTTCTTTTGATGAGACAGTGTATCAGTTGCCCATTCCGACGGATGACAAGAACTTATTCGATAATGGCCTTCAAATTATGCGCGATTGGGCTCAAGGGCTGTTGTTAACACCTGAGGAACTACTCAAGGAACGGGGGGTGATTTTGGAAGAGAAACGATTGCGTCAAGGAGCTGAACAACGCGTGTCCGAGAAAACATTACCCATACTATTAAACGGCAGTATCTATGCTCAACGTCTGCCTATCGGTACAGAAGATGTGTTAAATAACTTTAGAAGAGAAGATATTGTATCCTTTTACCAAGAGTGGTATCGTCCAGATTTGCAAGCATTGATCGTTGTAGGTGATATTGATGCCTCCCAGATCGAACAACAAGTGAAGACTCTTTTTGCTGATCTGAAAATGCCTAAAAATCCTAAACCAAGAAAAGATTTCCGGATACAGTTAAAGGGAAGAAACCAGTTTATTACGATAACTGATCCGGAAATACCAAAGATCAGTTTCGTCTTGCATTTCAAACATGAGGGGATCGTTCCCAATAGTCTGCAATCATTTAAAACAAGCATTGTTCGTAGCCTTGCAAGTCAATTAATAACCACACGTATTGCTGAATATGGACAAAATCCAAATATTCCGATGATAGGTTTAGATGCAAGTTATGGAAGTTTAGTTTCCAATATAGCGGCACTATCACTTACGGTATCTCCTAAAGAAGGAAAACTTCGCGAGGCTGTAGAAGCGGGATGGACAGAAATAGCTCGAATAGCCAAATTTGGATTTACGCAGGCAGAATTAGATCGTGCAAAAGTAAATTTCCGCTCGTCAATGGATCGCATTTTGGCCGAAAAAGAAAAGCGTAGTTCAGCACAATTTGTCGCTGAATATCAACGAAATTTTACGACAGGCGAATTGGCTCCTGGCATAGACGCCGAATATAAGTGGGTGATCGAAAGCTTGGACACTATGTCACTTCGGACAGTTAATCACGAGACGAAAAAATTGATTACGGATACAGATCGTGATATCATTATTACCGGTCCGGAAAAAGAAAGTGTGACCATGCCTAATGAAACTACTGTTCTGCAGTGGCTAGCAAATGGGGATAAGACAGCTGGCGAACCTTATGTCGATAAAATTATTGCTGATAAACTTTTAGCCAATATCCCAAATATGGGGCAAATTTCTTCTAAGTTGGAAATAAAGGGTTTAGGTATTACTGAATTAACATTATCCAACGGTGTAAAGGTAGTATTAAAGCCTACTGATTTTCAAAATGATGCTATTCAATTTAGATCTTTCAGCACTGGTGGGACATCTTTGTATCCTGATGCTGAGTTTGAGTCTGCCCGAAGCGCTGTAGGTATATTAGGAGCTTCCGGATTAGGACAATTTGACCCGATAGAGTTGTCAAACGTTTTGACGGGTAAGCAGGTTCAAGTCAGCCCTTACATCAATGATTATTTTGAAGGTATTAATGGTGAGTCTAGTATTAAAGATTTGGAGACTGCGTTGCAATTAGTTTACTTGTATTTTAATAAACCAAGAGCGGATAGTGAAATTTTCAAGAAAATATTAGCGAACGCAGAGTATAGCATAAAAAATCGATACGATAATCCAGAAAACGTATTCAGAGATACAATAACAGCAGTCATGGGGAGTTACAATTACCGTAGAGTACCAACAACGATTGCACGATTGAAGGAAATTGATCTAACTAAAGCCCTAGCGATTTATAAGGATCGTTTTGCTGATGCTGGTGATTTTACATTTGTGTTTACGGGTAGTTTTAAAGTTGAAGAAATTACCCCCCTGTTAGCGCGATACTTAGGAAATCTTCCTAACATACAGCGTCAGGAAAATTACAGAAATCTAGGTATTACATCTCCAAGGGGCTTGATTAGTAAAACTGTACGTAAAGGAAAAGAAGATAAAGCCTCTGTTGTATTGGTTTTTGATGGTGATTATGTCTCAAATCCAACTGAAGATTTAAATATGCGTGCCTTAGAACAGATTTTAAGCTATCGTTTGATGGAGCGTTTACGTGAGAAAGAAAGCGGTGTTTACACACCGAGCGTCGCAATATCAACTGTGCGCATTCCAAAAGTCCGCTACAGTATAGTTGTTAATTTCGGATGTTCTACTGATGCGGTGGACCGATTGATTGAAGCCGCAATGGATGAGATTCAAAATTTGCAACTAAATGGTGTGTCTGCCGACGATTTGCAAAAATTTAAAACTGAAGAGAAAAGACAAAATGAGGTTAAAGTCCGTGATAATGGGTTCTGGCTAGGTTATTTAACGGAGATTTATCGTAATCAAGAGGATCCGACTAAAATTCTAAACGAAGATAATGTATTGGATCAGTTGAACGCAACTGACATACAAAAAGCTGCTAAAGATTATATTAATGCAAAATCATTTAAGCGCTTTGTACACATTCCTGAAGCTAAGTAGTTATGGTTGACTATTTATAGGAAAGTAAGATATTAAATGTTGTAGAGCTTATAAATTTATTGATATCGTAGTTTTAAAAAGTTTTTTTACAGAAATGGAATGCGTTCATTGTAAATAATGCGTTTTTTAGCAACATTTATCAAAGGTTAGTCACTCGCTCTAGCTTTCGAATCAGCAAATGCTTAAAAAAGAAAATAACTTGATTAAGCAACAACTGAATTTAGCATTGCGGCTGCAAGAGGAGCTGGTGAAGCCTGTAAATTATAATGCTGTATATGTGGGTTTGGATTCTAGTAGCTAACAAAGGGGAGCTGAAATTTTTGCTAAATTAAAATTTGAAGAAAGTTGTCAAATATGCGGACTTGAAACTATCGATAAATCCATGTCGTCAGCACGCCGTACGTTAACCCTTTATCAGAGCGAAGTTAGAGTAGAAATAAAAAGATAAATCGTTTAAGAAATTTGAATGTTTTGCAAAAAGATGATCGCAAAATAGGTTTTAGATGAATTTTGCGTGGTATTCTTAAGAATATCACGCTCAACACAAGGTGCAATTGTTTGATTTTAAGATTTTTGTGTTACGAACTGTTGATTTTATAACTTTCAATATTTAGAAATTACTGCTTCCTGATAAATGCAATTTATTGTAGCACTTGAAGAAGACATGTAAATACAGCGGAGCTAAGCTGTATGAGAAAGCATTGACTTTCTCCAAAAGAAGATACCCACCAGGGTATTGTTGTTTAGTTAGCAAGATTAAGGCTGCCTCGCCCGAGTGCAGCCTTAATCGTATTTTGTTTGTCAACTGATTATTTACTTGACAAGTTTATGATCAAAAATATTGTCCACTATACCTCATGTGCGGATTAAAACTGAGACAATTCTGATCGCGATATAATTTTACGGAGCATTAATAGTTTGCAATAAAGTCTTCCCGCTAATCGTATTTAATCCAAATGGTTAGAGCCATTAATGACGTATAATATTGCTACTTTGTTTTTCAATTTGCTCATTTTTTTATTGCCTTTGTTAATTTATGATGATTGTAGAATTTCAGTTAAACTAATCGTTCCGATATTGGGTGAAAAAATTATTTGCTGGTGTTTTCGATTAAAATCGCTGTCAGTTGTTTGGTAAGCTTAGCATAACAGAAAATAACTTGTGTGTGCCATAGCGATGTGATACTCATTATAATAAAATGAGCTAATACTTTGTTGTTATTATCAGATGGTATCAATTTTTCTTCTTTGGCTTTTGTAAGTAAATTCTCTGCTGTTTAAATGCTTCCTCCAATTTGATTGCTGATCATTTTTTTCACTTCATCGTCAGTACAGGCAAGCTCAAACGAAGAGTTGACAACCAAACAGGTTTTATCATCCTTTAATATAACATCTACAACCGCAATCACCATATTTTTTATTGCTTCTAGTGAATTCTCATTGCTGGTTTCTGCATTTTTGTACTCGTCTTCTATTAGCTTGTTGTAGCTGGTCAAGGATTTGATAAAAAGGTCGTGCCTGCTGCCATACGTTAAATACAGACTACTTCTGTTGATTTTAAGCGTATCTACCAAATCGTTCATAGACGTAGCATTGTAGCCCTTTTCCCAAAAAAGGTTTCGTACTGAAATCAACTTCTCATCGTAATCAAATTCTTTTTGCCTTGGCATATTTTTGCAAAATTGAAAGAATTAAACCGTTGGTTCCAAATATAATTTCGATTTTTTTTAGTGTAATATTTTAGGATGATTAGCGCCTAGCCCAGTGAATACATTTCTGTATAATAAGACTACCGATATGCCCCAATGACCCTTTAATTACTGTTATCATACCTCTTTTACACTGTTGTTAAACTGGTACAACAAATTTAGCCGAATTTGAGGTTTTTTTAAATCAATTAAAGCACGCCCTAAACTCCAACGGGCTTTGCTTGGTTTTTAATTTAAATAATTTACTGAATGATTGCGGATGCTCGAAGCCCAATTCGTAGGCGATTTCGCTCACGGATAATTTGGTAGTGGAGAGTTTTTCTTTTGCTTTTTCGATGAGCTTTTCACGGATGTGCTGTTGGGTACTACTACCTGTTAGAGTCTTTAACATTCGACTCAGATAGCTTGCTGAAATGTTCAAACTTTCAGAAACAAATTGAACCGTAGGCAATCCTTTTGTTATCAATTCATCTTTATTAAAATAATCATTTAATAACTCTTCCAAACGCTCTAATAGCTGATGATTGGAGATTTCACGGGTGATAAATTGGCGTTGGTAAAAACGTTCTGAATAGTTTAATAAAGTTTCTATTTGTGAGATGATAATATCCCTGCTGAACTTATCGGTATTACCGTGATACTCTTGTTTGATATTTTGTACAATGTTGTTTAAAACAGCTTCTTCTTTTTCGGAAAGGAACAGGGCTTCGTGTACCGAATAATCAAAATGATCGTATTGCTTTATTTTTTTTGCCAATGGCGTATTCCATAAAAAATCGGGATGAACCAACAACAACCAACCCGAGCGTAAAGTTCTATCACCCGGATTGTTATATACTTTCAACACCTGATTGGGTGCCATAAAATACATCACGCCTTCATCAAAATCATATTTTTGTTGACCATAGAACAACTTGCCCACACCTCTTTTTAGCGCAATCGAATAATGCTCAAACACATATCCGGCAGGGTTTTCATCCGTTGTAAACTGCATATCTGCATAATTTACCACGCTGATTAACGGATGTTCCGGCTGTGGCAATCCGCGCAAACGGTGGTATTCGCTTATTGATTTTATTTTGGTAGGTGTAGTATTGTTCATGGCACAAAGATAGTTTTTAATTAAAGGGCTTGTCCTCCGGAAACTTCTATGCGTTGCCCGTTAATCCAATACGCATCATCGGTACATAAAAAGGCAATCACACCGCCAATATCATCGGGTAAGCCTACTCGTCCCAATGCCGTAAAGCCTGCAATGGTAGCGTTTATTTCTTTGTTGTCCCTTGTGCGTCCTCCTCCAAAATCTGTTTCAATAGCTCCCGGTGCTACCACATTTGCACGAATTTTTCTGCCACCTAATTCTTTTGCCAAATACCTTGTTTGGGTTTCGACAGCAGTTTTTAATGAAGCATATACAGAAGCCCCCGGCATGGTTATTCTTGTAAGGCCAGACGATACATTGATGATAGCTCCGCCATCATGTAAGAAAGGCAAGGCCTTTTGTGTAAGAAAGAAAACGCCTTTGTAGTGAATGTTGTAAATGGCATCCATCTGTTCTTCGGTTACATCGCCCACAGGTGCATACAATGCCGTACCTGCATTGTTGATTAAAAAATCAAACTTGGCTTGCCCGTATTCCGATTTCAAATACGTGGTTACCTGTTCAATAAATGTGTCAAACTGTTTGGTGTTGCTTGTATCCAATTGGAATGCCACGGCTTTTTGCCCTATGGATTGAATGGCAGTAACTACCTCATTGGAAGCTGCTTTGTTGCTGTTGTAGGTAATTACAAGGTCAATTCCTTTTTGGGCAATGGCAATGGCCATATTTTTGCCTAAGCCTCGGCTTCCGCCTGTTACCAATGCTATTTTACGTTCAAATGTTTTCATCTAATATTATTTTTAGTTTGAATTGTTGTGATGATATACTGCTGCAAATTCCTTGGCAAAATCTGCTAGTTTTACTTTGCCGAGTATTGGTTTGTGTTTGTAGTAATCTTGGTATAATACGCCATTAACACGGCTTGCATTCATTTCGGTTAAGCCTTTGGCTACTTGAGGGGTCATTCCTATTTTTATAAGGTTAGCTTTAAATTCTTCATCCGCAATAACCGTGATTTTTAAATCGGGAATACCAATTGCATTTCCTAAAGTTGTAGCGACTTCATTTGGGGCAGCTTCATCACTTGCAATATATCGGACGGCACGCCCTTCAAAAGGCTTTTCCATTTCTTCAACAATAGTTGCAGCAATATCCAAGTGGGAAACCCAAGGTTCATTTTCGTTTCCACCATAATTTTGAACTATGGAACTGGTGTTTTTAATAGCGGGGATATAGCCAAACATATTGTAGTAAAACCCGACAGGTCGCATAAATTTTATGTGAATGGTTTGGGGCAGTTTATTCAACGTGGCTTCCACATGAAAATGCGGGTTTAGCATCCCTACACCTGTCGGCATATGGGCACCAATGGTACTTAGGTGAATTACTTTTGTTACGCCTGCATCCTGTATAGCTTGGGCATAAATTTCGGCTATTCTTTTATGCCCTGCTTCCAAATCAAAATTTTTATCAAAATAAGCTCCTGAATGAGTGTTCAGAGCGATCATAGTATAAACGATATCTGCTCCTTTAAAAGTTTTCGTAAGAAAACCTGCGTCATCAATGCTGCCAACAGCCGCTTTTGCACCTAAAGCGGCAATCTCTTTTTCCCTTTCTGTCTTGCTACTGATAACGGTTACCGAATGTCCTTTTGCGATCAAATCTATGGCAAGTGGTTGGCTAATATGCCCCAATGAGCCTGTAAGTACTATTTTCATATTTCTGTGATATTGTTGCTGCAAAGTTCACCAACACTTATATAACAGATGTAGCCAAATCTTGCTTTGTTGTAGCCAGATTTGAAGTTGGCGTTAAAAAATAACCACAACTTCCGGTAAATACGATTGATAAAATCTTACGCATTATAACCACCGTTCACATTGATAGTTGATCCTGTAAGCAGTTTTTATTCTCAACGAAATATTTTAGCTTCTTCGTTCGGTTGCAAATGAATAAGCGTTTTAGTGTCGTTCCATAATTTTCTTGCTCGTTGTTCGTCATACGAAAGTTTGGAAGATTTTTGCTCAATCAAATTGCCGTCATTTGACTGGAAATATTTGCCCGAACCATTTGCATATTTTGGGTTAGCTGTAACTGTTGCAAGAAACTTGCCCGACAATACTATATCACCCATCGTTACGCCATTACGTTTCATTAACCAATGCGCAAATGAACTGCCTGCCAACCATTGAACAGGTTTTGGCATACTTCTCAAAAATCCGGTTCCCGAAGTTGCACCGGGGTCATACGCTATTGATAAAATTGAACTGCCCGATTTTCTTAATCGTCTGTCCAGCTCGTAGGCATAAAGTATTATATCCAATTTTGAAGTAGCATATAATTTGCCAAGAGAAACAGGTTTTTTGCTGTCTTTTCCTGTGTTGGCAAGTTCCGTAACACTATACTCTGCCGCAATGCCCATCATTTTCCCGTCTGTAGTGTCGGGGTCGTGTGTGCCACTTGCAGTAAAAACAATACGCCCATTTTCTGCAACTCGGTCTATTAGCAACTCTACTAATAAAGCGTGTCCTAAATAGTTGGTGGCAATTGTTTCTTCGTAACCGTCTGCGGTGTAAGAAATTTTTCCGTTGAGGCGAATACCTGCGTTACAAATAATTGCTTGCAAAGTGTCTACCTCTCCATTATCAAGCATTTTGCAACATTCTGCAACACCCAATCTTACAGAAGATAAAGATGATGTATCCATTTTAAGAACGCTTACTTTTATCCCATAAGCGTTTCGCAATTCAGTCGCAAATTCATTCATTTTTTCAGGACTTCGCCCTGCTAAAATTAAGTTGTAGTGATAAGTTGAAGCAAGAAGTTTAGAACATTCAATCCCTATACCGCTATGTCCGCCTGTGATTAAAATCGTTGCCATATTTTACTTTGTTTAAATTATGGTGTAAAGGTGGCACGATTAAAAGAGATAATATTTCACATTTGGTAAATAGTGATTTTAGCTGATATTTTTTCTAATTCTACTCAAAGATTGTTGCGTTATTCCTAAGTAAGAAGCAACATAAGAAAGCGGAATACGATTAACTGTATTTGGAAATTTTTTTAGAAATTCAAGGTAACGTGTGGTTGCTTCTTGCGAAATTAAAGGAGCTATATTATTCATTTTTTCGGTGTGGTTTTTGATCATGATTTTATCAATCATCTTGTCCCAATCTAAAATGGTGTCTGAAATTTCTTTCCAATCTTTTTTTGTGAATCTGATGAATTTGCAGTCGGTAACAGCTTGCAGATAAAATGTTGCTTCAAAATTGTCCCAATCTTTTATCAGGTGATTTTCGTCAAAAAAATACTTGGTTATTTCTTCACCTTTGTTGTCGTAATATGCAACTCGTACAACGCCTTCCACAATAAAACCAATATGTTTGGGCATTTTTCCTGCTTCCCAAAAGTAGCCGTCTTTCGGAAGTTCCAACTCTGTGGCTTTACTTGTAATGAGATTAATTTGCTGTTTGTTTAAATTGCCAAATTTCAGTAGATATTCAATAAATTCTTTCATTCTTCAAAATTAGCCATTGTTGCTAGTCTGTCATTTCACATTTGGTAAAAATATTGGGCAGTGAGCCGGCTTGGTTTTCCGTCTGTCATGTCTGCTTGAAGAGATTTGACTATCCGATGTAGCCAAATCTGCTATCGTTGTAGCTAAATTTGAGACGTTTTTTTACTCAATTAAACCCAGCCCTAAACTCCAGCGGACTTTGCTTGGTTTTGGTTTTAAATAATTTACTGAACGATTGCGAATGCTCGAAGCCGAGTTCGTAGGCAATTTCACTTACCGATAAATCAGTGGTGGATAGTTTTTCCTTGGCTTTTTCGATGAGTTTTTCGTGGATGTGTTGTTGGGTGCTTGATCCTGTAAGTTGCTTTAATAAACTACTTAAATATTTGATGGAAATATTCAGCTCCTCTGCCACGTATTGAACACTGGGCAAGCCTTTTGAAACAATCTCTTCTCCGTTGAAGTAGTTATTCAATACTTCTTCTACTCGGTTTAAAACTTTGCTGTTCGTAACCTTTCTGGTAATGAACTGACGCTCATAAAAACGCTTGGCATAAGTAAAGAGTAATTCCAATTGAGCAATAATCACCTCCTGACTGAATTTATCTATATTGGAACTGTATTCGTTTTTAATATTATCAATGAGCGTATTGATAAGTGCTTGTTCTTTATCCGATAGAAATAAAGCTTCGCTGGTGTTGTAGCCAAAATATTCGTATTGCTTTATCTTTTTGGCAAGGGAGGTATTCCACAAAAAATCGGGGTGGATAAAGAGCATCCAGCCCTTCATCTGCGAGTTAGCATCCGAAGTACCCCGCAATATTTGTCCGGGTGCCATCAATGCCATCACGCCTTCGTCGAAATCGTATTTTTGTTGACCGTAATAAAGTTTATCGCAACCGGATTTCATGGTAATGACATAAAAATCGAAAATAACAGCACTCACTTCTGCATCGTTTCTCGACTGGCTCAAATCGATGATACCGATAAGCGGATGGTGCGGTTTTTCATTACCCGACAAACGATAGACTTCGCTGATGGTTTTGATACGGTATGGTTTATTATTTTCCATTTTGCTAATTTATATAATCTTGTTATGATAAGGATGAAGAAGACAAATACTTATTGATTATTTTAACACAACACCTTGTCCTAATTTTACTATTTTCAATGTTCGGTTTATTTTATTTTCTGCAACCAAATCATTTAATATCTTTTCGGTTTCGGAAAACGGTTCGTCTGCCATATCAAAAGTTCCGTAATGAAATGGTATCACCGTCTTGGCTTTGGTCTCATTAAATGCCTGAACAGCTTGTCCGGGATCTTGATGGTTGGGCGACATAAACCAACGGGGCGAATAGGCACCAATGCCAAGCAGTGCAACATCTATATTAGTAAACAGTTCGCCCACTTCTTTGTAGTGGCTTCCATAGCCCGAGTCGCCTCCGTAATAGATGGGGCTGTCTTTGCTTTTTATTACAAATGCTCCCCACAAAGTTTTGTTTACATCATTCAATGAGCGTCTGGAACTGTGCCGTGCAGGTAAAAAGAAAATTTCAAGCTTGTCATTATCAAGTTTGTATTGCTGATACCAGCCAGCTTCTTGAATTTTGTTTTCTTCAACCCAATTGCTTAATAATTCTTTCATTTTTCACCCTGCCAGAAACACGGCATTGGGGTTTTGACTTTGAATAATTTTTAAACTAGTCTTATCGCAATGGTCGTAATGCGAATGCGAAATCAATACATAGTCGATGTTTGTAAGCTGAGCTGTTTCAATAGGAAAATCTGTGTAGCGTGTGTGCATAGACAGTTCTCCAAAAATCGGGTCGATAAGGATTTGTTTGCCATTCAGTCGAATAAAAAATGTAGCGTGTCCCAATGCTACAATCACATCTTCATTTGTGTGAAGAAAGCTGTTATCCTTTACCACAGGCATTTTCCATGTATCGCTCTTCTTCAATTCCCTTTGCGGATTTTTTTGAAACTGCCATTTCAACACATTTTTAAAACTATGCTTACCCGGAAATTCGTGGTTCATAAATCGTCCATTTTTGCCCACATGTGTACCTTGCCAGGATGGTAAAATAGTTTTTAAATCGGGATTACCTACACGATGATGCACCGCTGCTACTTCTGATGAAGCCGTTAAAAAAGCCATACTTACGATTGTGATAATTATTGCCAAGAGGGATAACCAGAAAAGTTTTCGCTTAGACATCTATTTAATTTTAAACGGATACTTCAGCCAAATTAGCACCAACGGAATTAGTAAGAATGGAATTTCTATCAAGGCTATTCGTATGTTTCCCGCACGCAAAGCCATCGCCATAATAAATACAACCGATAAGGCATTTAGCAGATTGCCGATTAAAAATGTTTTCGGTATCAGCAACAATACACCTACCAACATTGCCATACAACCAAACATAGGCATGGTCCATTCTGCCAACCCCAACTCCGACATCATTTTAAACGATTCCGGATTTTTCTTGTAATTAAACGAACCCCAGCCGTGGCTGAAATTCAAACCTGCCGAAACTAACAGCAGTAATAATGAAACGATGTTCTTTATCATAATTAATTGAAAACGTAAGTTTGTAATAAATATCCGCCCATCGTACCAATAGGTATGCCCAAAATGCCATTGATGAGAGCCGTTCGTGCTTTTTTAGGAAATGCTTTTCCAAACCGGTAGTACAGATAAAAACCTACCGGTGGCAATGCGTTTGACAGTATGGTTAAACCCATTGGTAATTTGTCGTTGACTTGCTTTTGACTGTTCATTTTTTTCTTCTTTAATTTTTATTTAATACTTAGCTAAAGTTCTCTACATTCAAACTGATATGTGATACATTGGTCTTGGAAGGTAAGTCTGTTGGCATTGAACTTCCTTCTTCGATAATTTTTGTATGTTTTAGCAGTTCTTCAAGATTAGCTTTGTCTTCCTTTGTCTATTTACCTTTGCCAAAATCAAACACTTTTTTCTGTTCTATTCATAACCCATTTAAAGAGTCTATGAAAGCCATAGTTTGTGCCTTTTCGATATCTACAATGAGTGTAATAGGGCTTCCTGTTTTGTTGCTCAGGAATATGCTTTTGTTAGGACTGCATGAGAAACTAACGATGCTTATTAATATGATGAATAGTATTTTGATGTTCATTTCGTATAAATTCAGTTTGTTAAAAATGCACCTTTGCCAGTTGTAACGACACATCCCATAGTTTGGCAGCTACAGCCAAATCTTCCGCCTGTGCAGGGATTTTAGCTAATGCAGGAAAGCCGCGGGTCTCACTCATTTTGTCAGGTCCATAGTACATGCCGCCTTTCGCCTCCGGGCAGGATGCAGCGTATAATGTAGGCAATGCTCCTTGCGAAGAAGGTTGAAATAAAAATGGCAAGAGCGTTCTTGTTATTCCTTGTATACTCCATTGTCCCGAACCTGTAAGAATCAGATTGGTGCGGGAAACACCAGGATGTGCCGCTATACTAGTTATATCCCAGCCGTGTTTATCGCTTTTTCTTTGCAATTCTAAAGCAAACATAAGGTTCGCCAATTTCGACTGACCGTAAGCTCTCATGGGTACGTAAGATGAGGTGGATTGTAAATCGTCAAAATTGATAGACCCGTCACGATTGGCAATGCTCGACACCGTTACCACACGAGCATTAGCTGATTGACGTAACAAAGGCAGTAATTGTGCAGTTAATGCAAAGTGGCCGATGTGGTTTGTGCCAAACTGTAACTCAAAACCATCTTTAGTTTCCAAACGTTGCGGTGGAGTCATTATTCCTGCATTATTTATTAAAAGGTCGATGGGTTGCCCTTTGGCAATCATTCTATCAGCAAAGGATAGGACAGACGATAAATCGGCAAGGTCAATTTCTTCAAATGTGATTTTTGCTTTTGGATTTACCTGTTGGATTTTATCAATGGCATCCGATCCTTTTTGGACATTACGTCCCATCATTATCACCTTCCATCCTGCAGATGACAATGCCAATGCATCTTCATAACCAATACCTTCCGTACTTCCTGTAATTAGGGCTAAATCGCCACTGTTTTGTGGAATATTAGCTGCGGTCCAATTTTTCATTTTTAATTGCTTTTGAGTTTTACAATAATTTTGATATTGCAAAATTCAGCAATGACAAAAAAACGGATGTAGCCAAAAGGAGTATTGTTGTAGTGGAAAGGGTGAATGATTTGGAGTCGGTTATACTAACGCTATTCTTCTTCAGGAATTTATTTTTTTTGTTGAAGTGTTAATATTCGGAAAATTAATTACTAATCTTTGTTTATATTACCCGATCTATTTTTCGCAGCCTACTTAAATTTATCTCTACATTAGAGGAATGAAAAGAAAAAGTCATATAAAACATGAGATGTTATCCGCTTTTAAAAATCCTAAAAGTAATGATGTTTATCTTAATGATTTTTCTATTTCGAATATCGATCTTCAGCGTATATCATTAGAAGATTATAGTTTATTTGATGAATCAGTGCAATCTGATTTCTTTGTAGTTCTATTTATCGATCATGGACATATTAATCTACGCGTTAATCAAAAGGATGTATTAGGTATTCAGGATCAATTACTTTTTTTTCTGCCAGGACATTTCAAGCAAGTAATTAGTTGTGAAAGCGATAGTCGTTTAATTCTAATAACTTTTACCGCTGATTTTTTTAAAGATTTGAGTGCAACCGTTAATTTAGTAGAGGTAATGGAATATTATCTTTCTAAACCTGCCGAATCATGGATATTGGATAAGGAAGAGCGATTGGTTTTTATGGATAACCTTGCAGAATTGAATAAGCGGGTGGCAAAAATGTCATCTCATTTATTTGGAAAGGAAATATTAGGCAATGTGTTTCTAACTTTTTTATACGATATCGCAAATTTCAATTCAAGATCTCAAGCCGTAAGTTCCTTGGAATTCGGTCGAAAGGAAGATTTGGTCTTAAAGTTTCTTAAATTGGTTGATCAAGAATGTCTCTCAGAACGTAGAGTCGATTATTATGCCGATAAACTTTTTGTAACGGCCAAGTATTTATCTGAAACAGTGAAAGAAGTAACTGGTAAAACCGCAGGTGTTGTAATTGATGAAGCGAATATTGCTGAGGCCAAACGTGTTTTAGCTGATCCTTACCAAAGTATATCAAAAATAGCGTACAATCTTAATTATAGCAGTCCTTCATTCTTTTCAAAATTTTTCAAGCGTATGACAGGAAATTCTCCGCAGGAATACCGCAGGACCATTGGTTCAAAGTCATAAACATCTCGTATTAAAAAAGAACGCCTATATTATAAATATCAGATAGGTTTTCTCTCATTTTGCCATATTCTTTTTTACATAAATTCTCTGCTAAATAAGTTGTCCATTTTCTAATTCGGGTATTTCCAATAATACCTAAACCGTGAAACGGACATGTTTTGTCTCATTTTGGGCAAGAAAATATTCTAATTACCGCTGACCTTTGCAATAAGTTCGTGACTGGTCGTTAAAATGCTAATCTATCAGTGATTAAAATAGTAAAAAATATAAAGCAAAGAAATACATGGGAATATTCAAATGGAAAGCTGCAGGGGCAGTAATCTTAATACTTGCACTTACTGGATGCAGAACAGAGGAGAAAAAGGAAAATGTTCAGCAATCGATAAAAGTTGCCACAGAAACAATAACAATTTCAGATGAACCTGGCGTATTGCAATATTCAGGTACATTAGAGCCTGATAACAAAGTGACGATTGGGTTTGCAGTGCCCGGAGTTATTAATAACGTTGGTATACAAGAGGGAGAATTCGTAAGGAAAGGGCAGTTATTAGCAAGTATTGATGCTACCGAGTATATCCATGCTCATGAGATAGCCCAAGCTACATTAGAACAGGCAGAGGATATGTTTACCAGATTAAATGGTCTTTATTCCAAGGGAAGTCTTCCTGAAAAAGATTATATCGATATAAAAACTAAGCTGGCACAGGCAAAAGCAAATAAAGCCATCAACGCCAAGCATATCAAAGACAGTAAATTACTGTCACCCATGGACGGAATTGTTACACAGAAAATGGTCGAGCAAGGCAGTACTGCCGCTCCGGGTATGCCTGCGTTTAATATCGTTAAAACGGACTATCTGTATGCCAAAGTTACTGTACCTGAAAGTGAAGTAGGAATTATCAAGAAAGGAATGGATGCGACTGTTTATATACCAACATTAGAAGCTTCTTTTAATGGAAAAGTGTCTATTATTATTCCGCAAGCAGACCCTGTTTCTAAAACATATGATGTCAAAATCAGGCTTATTAATTCAGGACAACTCTTGCCTGGTATGTTAACCCAAACCTCCGTGCAAACAGGTAAATCAGATCAGGTCATACATATTCCTGCAAGTGCCATTATCAAAGGAGAAGATAATGTATCATATGTTTTTTTAGTAACGGATAAAAATAAGGCCTTACGCAAGCGAGTGGAATTAGGCTCAATTACAGGAAAAAACAGTGTGATAATAAAACAGGGGCTACAGCAGGGGGACCGATTGGTCGTTAATGGTCAAGCCAAATTAAAAGACGGAAGTTCTGTAAGCTTCTAAATAAAATCTTAAAATCTTTAAAAAAGGTTGAATTAATCTTCAACCTATAAAAAATGACTCAAAGTCAATGTGCTTTCTTGCTACAGCAGCGAAAGTAGGAAGGTCTTTGCCTAATTGATTTCAAATATATTATGAAAAAAAGAAAAATAAATTTCATAGAAGCTGCCATGAAGTACAAACAAGTAGCTATTGTTACTATAGTGCTATTCATGGCTCTGGGTGTTTACTCTCTTTTAAATATGCCTCGAGCGGAGAATCCAAAACTAGACATGCCTATTGCCATGGTAATGGCTTTTTATCCGGGAGCAGATGAGCTGCAAACAGAAAAACAGGTAACCAACAAAATAGAGCAATATCTTTTTTCCTTTGAAGAAATTGACAAAGAAAAAACTAAGTCTCAGACCAAGAATGGACAGACCTTTATTACGGTTCATGTCCATGCCCGTATTAAAGATAGGAAAAAGTTTTGGAGCACATTACAGCATGGACTTAATGTTAACATGCCACAAGTTTTACCTAATAGTGTTATAGGTCCTATCGTAGATGCTAATTTTGGAGAAGTTACAGCTCAAATTATAACACTTTCTTCTCCTACCAGATCCTATGCAGAACTGGAATCGTATTTGGATAAATTAGAAGATAATTTGAAGCTTATCAAATCTGTATCTCGACTTAATAGAAGTGGTTTACAAAAACAACAGGTTTATGTATCTGTCGACAATAAAAAACTACAACAATATGGTTTTGACATCGGTCAGATTATACAGGTTTTACAAGCACAAAATCTAGTTGGCTATTCGGGAGAATTGAAAACAGATGGGACGAATATCCCGGTCTTTACCGAGAGTCAGTTTAGAAGCGAAGCAGACATAGCCAATCAACTTGTTTATACAAGTCCGGAAGGAACAGTTGTGCGTTTAAAAGACGTAGCTACCATAGAAAGACGTTACGAAGAGCAGAGTTCCTATGTTCGCATAGGTGATGATAAGACCTTGGTGGTTGCAATAGAAATGCAACCTGGAAATAATATTGTAGCTTTTGGTAAAGAAATAGAAGGCAAACTAGCAGAAATACAATCGGGTTTTCCTGATGATGTAAAGATAAAGACCATTGTGAGTCAGCCCGAAGTGGTAAAAGATAGTATTTCACACTTTATGAAGGAGTTTGTTTTGGCTATTCTGGCTGTTGTGGTTGTTGTTATGCTTTTGTTGCCTCTTCGTGTAGCTACAGTAGCTTCGGTGGCGGCACCTATTTCTATCTTAATCACTTTCGGAATTATCAATTTGATGGGTGTAGAATTACACCAGGTTTCGCTTGCTGCACTCATAATCGTTTTGGGGATGGTAGTAGATAATGCTATTGTAGTTGTTGATAATTACGTAGAAAAACTGGACGAAGGCATCACACCATGGACTGGAGCGTGGCAGGCAGCACAGCAACTATCATTACCGATTTTAACAGCGACAATGGCTATTATTTTTGCCTTTGCTCCGTTGGCAGTATTCATGCATGGTATTTCCAAAGATTTTGTCGCTACGCTACCGGTCACCGTAGCGGTGGCTTTGATTGTCTCCATGTTAGTTGCATTGTTATTAACGCCGCTGATGTGTTACATCTTTATAAAAAAAGGATTGAAGCATACGATGGACATGCGCAAAGTGCGTAAGAAAAGTATGCTTGATTATCTTCAACAAGGTTTTAATACAGCTATTGAGGCAGCTTTTAGATGGCCTAAAACCACAATTGCTTTGGGAGCATTAGGAGTTGCCTTGGGATTATCTTTAGCCGGAAATGTAGAGGAAGAATTTTTTCCGATGAGTGAAACCAAGCAGTTTAATGCTGAAGTTTGGATGCCATCGGGTACATCACTAGAAGAAACGGATAAGATCACAAGATTAGTTGAGTCAGAATTCAGAAAAGATAAAAGGGTATTGGAAATTTCGAGTTTTGTAGGCATGAGTTCTCCCCGATTTAATTTTGCTTATGCCCCCGAAATTCCTAGAACAAACTACGCACAACTATTCATTACAACTGAAAGTTCAGAAGCTGTTAATGAGTTGGTGAAAGAATACCTGCCTAAATTTAAGGAGTTTGCTCCTGGGGCGGCTATTAACCTTCGTCAATTAAGCATGCAAGAAGGGGCACCGATCGCTATACGGGTAGTAGGAGAAAATTTAGCCGATCAAAAAATAGTTGGCAGGCGGATTATGGATATTCTAGCTGAACTGGAAGGTCCAAACTGGATACGGACAGATTATCAGGAGGATTTTCTAGCTCTTAATTTACAGCCTAAAGAGGATGTGGCGACACGTTTGGGCGTGCCTATGCAACTAGTGACACAAACACTTGGAGCGGGGCTTACTGGATTTTCTGTTACCCAGATGTGGGAGGGCGATAAGCCTGTGGATGTATTCCTACGTTTTGACCAGCAAAACCGAAATGGGTTTTCGGATATAGGCAATTTAAGTATTAATACACTTTATGGAGGACATGTGCCCCTAAAGGAACTTGTAGATTTAACTCCAACATGGCACACAGGCGAAATTGTTCATAAAAATGGCGTACGTACATTAACCATTTTGGCGGAAACACAAATGGGAAAACGGGCTTCGGTTATCTTAAAAGAAGCACAGCCAAAGATAGAACAGTTGAAACTTCCCGATGGTATACGAATTGAGTATGGAGGAGATGCAGAAAGTTCAACTGAAAATGCACCGGGAATGGCTCTGGCTTTGGGATCAAGTTTAGTGTTGATTTTTTTAACCTTACTCTTTCAGTTTAAAACACTAGGAAAAACACTGATTGTTCTCTCTACTTTTCCATTGAGCTTATTAGGAGCATTTATGGGATTATACCTCACCAATAATCCTATGGGTATGACTGCTTTCATGGGTATAATTAGTTTGATTGGAATTGTAGTTCGTAACGGAATTATCCTCGTAGACTATGCTGATGAGCTGGTAAGAGATCATGGTTACTCTATTAAATCTGCGGCGTTAGCTTCGGCTAAACGCAGGATGAGACCTATATTTCTAACATCAGCAGCGGCAGCAGTCGGAGTAGTTCCGATGATTTTGGGTGGCTCGCCAATGTGGGCGCCGCTTGGAAGTGTATTGGCTTTTGGCTTGATAGTATCTATGATATTGACACTTTTTGTAGTTCCTGTTTTATACAGCTTCTTCGTTAGAGGTACAAGAAGTATAGAGGAAGAGACATCGGATCCAGATATTGAAATACAATACAAACCATCTCATCATTAAAAATATAGTAATTCTCACTTGAGGTGCAATAACAAATAAAAGAAATGAAGTATATACTAATGGCAGCTTTATGCTGCAGTTTATTAACAACAAAACTACAAGCACAGACCCCTGTAGTATTTACCTTAGAAGAATGTGTTCAATCTGCAATTTCTCATAATAAAAAGGTAAAAGTGGCACAACTGGATATTGATGCCTCAAATACAGCTGCTCAAGGCGGGCGATTAAACGCTCTTCCCGATATTCAAGGCTCTGTAATCGGAGCTTACATAGGGAAACCATTAAATAATATTTTTCCAGAGGTAGTAGGCGGGGCTAGCGTCAGTATCATTCAGCCTATTTATACAGGAGGTAAGATTGCATTGGGAAATAAACTATTGAACAAAGCAGTTGATATAGCTCAAGAACAAAAATTGCTTACAGATGCTGATATCACCTTGGATGTAGAAAAGGCCTATTGGACAGTGGTACAGCTTAAGCAGAAAGTAATTCTATCTGAAAAATTCGAGCAATTAGTATCTGTGTTTTATCAAGATTTGAATGA
The DNA here is from genome assembly GCF_033955345.1 of Sphingobacterium bambusae. Taxonomy (NCBI): domain Bacteria; kingdom Pseudomonadati; phylum Bacteroidota; class Sphingobacteriia; order Sphingobacteriales; family Sphingobacteriaceae; genus Sphingobacterium; species Sphingobacterium bambusae. The sequence continues at coordinate 711,023 of NZ_CP138332.1, read as the reverse complement.
TGCCTATGAAGCAGGGCTTAGTTATAAAAATGACCTTCTTCGTTTAGGGGTGGCTCACAATGAAGCCCTTTTAAACATTCGAAAAGCTAAAGATGGGGTTATCATGTCTAAACTCGCATTATCGCAGCTTATAGGGCAGAGTGGAAATACCGATTACGATGTTTCAGATAGTTTGAATAAAATGTACAGATTACATCATGAGTTAAGAGTTAAACAGGAGTTAATTAAAAGGCCAGAACTTCGGATGTTGGAAATGGCTCTTGACGCTCAGGCTCTGGAGCGAAAAATGATTAAAAGTGAATTATTACCTACTGTTGGCCTGCTAGGAATGGGGAGTTTGTCTATAGGTAAAAATGTTGATTTTACTACGAGTAACAATACTTTTGCTACTTATCTGGGTGTTTTGAATGTGTCAATACCTATTTTTGATTGGGGCAGAAATGCTAAAAAGGTAAAAGAACATGACCTTAAAACTCAGATTACCAGACTTCGTTTAGAAGAAGCTAAAGAGTTTGTGGATTTGGAGATACAGCAGGCGTGGCTAACATTGGGGCAGTCTATAAAGCAGATTGAGCTTGCTGAACAATCATTACAGCAAGCTGAGGAAAATCTTAAATTGGCACAGGATCGATTTGAAGCTGGAACCATTGTTGCTAAAGATGTACAAGAGGCACAGGTACTTTGGCAACAGGCATATTCAAATGTGATTGATGCTAAAGTACTATTTAATATAAATGAAGCTATTTTTAAACGGACGATTGGACGAAAAAATTGCTAAACAATAAGGGAGTGTGTTATCAAAACGAAAATCGTTGTTTAATTCTTGTAAGAGCGTGTTAAAACGGTTTCTAACAGTTTTGTAAACCTTTGAATTAGCGTAATTTATTTGGAGTGTATTTGATCAATAAAGGCGTCCAAATTCATTCCCATAAGTGATGTTGGTACCTTCCAAGGCTTTGCCTATATACGATCTTGAACTTTATTAGAAGTGCAAGTATGAGTCAATTAAAAAAACTGATTAACATGAAATATGTGTTGAATTTTAATGTGTGTAAAAAGGCTGTTTTACACAAAAATAGGGTATTGGAGATATTAAACAGCAACATACCCAATATTAAACTTAAAGCGATAGAAATGGAAGATACTTCTTTTAAAATGCAATTTTTAGTTTTAGAACGCGTAGATAATCTAGTGGTGATGCTCATGAGTTCTTTCGGGTTTAGCTTTAAGTATTTGAGTTTCTCAGAATATACTCCTAATTAATTACTAGAAAAATATGTGATGTCAGAGGAATCTGCTTTTGTCCTGTCTTTAATAAATAAAGCCAAAGATTTGTTTCTATTTAGTGGTAAGGTTGACTTTTTATTCAAAGAACTTCAAAATAAGGTGGGTTGTTCTAGATCTAAAATCTACCAGTATTTCGAAAGTAAAAAGGAAATCTATCGAATTTTTTATGGAACGAACTACTATGATATATGAATTAATAGAAGTAGAGCTTGAGGGAAAAGTTTCTTATTTTAATGAAAATGAGTGGGCTATACAGGTTCAGTTGCGTAGATGTAGATTAATAAAGGGTAATGAGTTGTTGCAATATTAGTATTTAAACTATATCAACATTAATAGGTATCTAAACCTGAGGGATGACGAGGTTATTAAGTACGAAGCTAGGTTAGTCCAACAATTAATCCAACAAATAGGTGGTAACTAATTTAGTTAAAATAGGATCTACGCTGTAATAGCCACTACTTCATCTGACAGTTGGTTGTTTTTAAATTGTCAGATTGCCTATTCGAATATAGTATGAGACTGTAGAATAAACTGTGTCAAGGATAATAAATAGAAATATTATTTTTGAGATAGTAATTATGAGTATTAAAGAAAACGATTTTGATTTTGAGTCCATGAAGGACAAAGCTCTGGAGCAGTGACGCAGCGGAGAATCACTTTATGGTAAGAACGGAGTTTTTGCTCCATTAATGAAAAAGTTTTTAGAAGCAGCCTTAGAAGCTGAGATGGAGAGCCATATGGATGAGGCCCAACGCTCCGGTGGTAATCGGCGTAACGGCAAGCCCAGTAAGAGATCCGAACTTCGGAGGGTACGATCGATATCGAAACACCTCGTGATCGTCGATCTACCTTCGAGCCCCAGCTTGTTAAGAAACGTGAGACTATTTTAGCTGAGAGCCTGGAGAAAAAGATTTTAGGCATGTATGGTCTTGGTATGAGCTTACGTGGTATTTCGAACCACATCAAGGAAATGTACGACACTGACATCAGCCACAGTACACTTTCTTCCATTACCGATAGATCATTCCTGAGATCAAGGAATGGCAATCAAGAAGCTTGGATTCTCTTTGTACGATTGTGTGGATGGATGCTATGCACTACAAGGTAAAAGAAGATCATCGTTTTGTTTCTCGGGCAGTATACAATATCCTTGGCATTGATCGAAATAGGTACAAGAATTTACTGGGAATGTATCTCTCGGAAAATGAGGGTGCTAACTTTTGGCTGAGCGTACTGACCGATTTACAGAACCGGGGTGTGGAGGATATCTTAATAGCATGTATCGATAATCTAAAAGGCTTTTCAGAGGCGATACAAAGTATTTTTCCCGACACCGAAGTGCAGACCTGCGTCTTGCAGCAGATCCGTAATAGCTTAAAGTATGTGGCCAGTAAGGACCAGAAGTAATTTATGAACGACCTAAAACCAGTGTACCGAGCCGATACATTGGATCTTGCCGGACTGCGGATGGATGAACTTCAGGATAAATGGGGCGAAAAGTATCCGGTGGTCATCGACTCCTGTCGGCGTAACTGGGATCGTCTGACCACCTATAACCGATACGATAAATTCATCCTAAAATTGATCTACACCACCAGTACGATCGAAGGATTCGATCGTCAGGTACGTAAGGTAACTAGAACCAAAAGTGCCTTCACCTCAGATATGGCTTTATTGAAACTGGTCTATTTAGCACATAAAAACATCAAGAAAAAATGGACGATGCCACTGGCCAATTGGGGACTACGGCTCAGAAATTAGCGATTTTGTTTCTGGAAAGAATAGTGTCAGCTTTGCAATAAGCTGTAATAGCCACTACTTGATCTGACAGTTGGTTGTTTTTAAAAAATATCAGATTACCTATTTGAATATAGTAATGTTTCCGCAAAATCTATAGATTCAACTTGTTGCTTATTTTCTTGCACCGGATAAGTAACGAGTGGATATTCTTTTAGTGTCTCCAGCATCTTTTCTTTTGCCAAATTAATTGTATCAGTGAAGGTCTGCATAGGTGTCTTTCCAAAACAATACTTTCCAGTATGGGTACAATCCTGATTATATTAATTCCATCCAACGATCAAGGTCGTTTTGGAGTTCCTGAATGCTTCGGTATACTTTCTTTCTGAATGCAACGGCATAAAACTCATCCTGAATAGTACGATGGAAACGTTCGCAAATACCATTTGTTTGAGGGCTTTTTGCTTTTGTTGTCGTGTGATCTATATCTTCGATGGCTAAATAGAGCTGATATTCATGCTGGTCTCTTACCCCGCAGTATTCTGTTCCTCGATCGGTTAGTATTCTTAAAAATCCTAAGTCATGTTGTTCGAAAAATGGGACTAACTGATCATTGAGCATATCTGCGGCAACTAATGCATTCTTACGATCGTACAGCTTTATAAAAGCGACTTTAGAATATGTATCAATGAAAGTCTGTTGATATATATGCCCAACTCCCTTAATATTCCCGACGTCGTATGTATCCTGAGCGACTAGATATCCGGGATGATGAATTTCTATCGCGCCGTGTGCCTTTTTCCTCTTCTATAGCTCTTTCCAGCGCTACAAGCTGAGCTTCCGTTAAAACAATACCTTCCTGAGCAGACTTTGCCTCTAAGGCTTTTAATCTGAGCTTGAAGGTCTGCAGATCATGCCTCATCCATATACTCCTAACCCCTCTAGGAGATATTAATATACCTTGCTTTTTCAGTTCATTAGAAACACGTAACTGACCTAAAGCAGGCTGGTCTATCGCTAGATCGACAACAGCTTTTTCAATATGCTCTTCTACTTGGTTCTTTAATATGGGCTTTCTTCTAGAAGGTTCTTGAAGTGCAAGCTCGCCTCCTTGATCATACAATTCTTTGAACCGATAAAAACTGTCTCTGGAATAGCCCATTACTTTACAGGCTCTTGATACATTCCCTAAGTGCTGGGCAAGCTCTAAAACACCCAGTTTGTTCTTGATGATTTTTTCTTGTGTTGTCATAACTCTAATCTATTTTTCAGTTGTGAATTTATTGCAACTGTCAGATTAAGTCTTGACTACTTCAACTTAAGTCACACTAAACAAAGAAGTATTAGGAGATGAAGTGAAATACGTATTGCCTTTAATGCTTTAGTCATATGGCTTTCTACTGTTTTTGTAGATATCTCTAATTCTTTGGCGATTTCTTGCTGTGTATACCCTTCTTCTCTGCTTAATTGAAAAACCAATCTACACTTCTCGGGTAGGTTAGAAACAGTATTCTGTATTGTTGATAAAACATCTTTGTAGTCAATCCATCGTTCTACAGAATTTACAGAATAGCCGATCGTTTGGATGTATTCGGTTAATTGATTTTTCTTATTTCTTTTAGCAAAACAAGAGAAAATCTCATATTTGACAGATGCAGATATATAAGTATTGAATGTATGTTTAAGTTTTGTCGATTTTCTTCTTCTCCATAGGTTCGTAAATACTTCCTGCACGACTTCTTCCGCTTCTTCAGTATCTTGTAATTTTTTATACGCTAGAGCCAGTAACCTATCCCAATAACGCAGGTATAATAGCCGAAAAGCACGATGTTCTTCGTGCTGGCTAAGTAGCGAAAAGAGTTCTTCATCCGTTAAATTATCTCCTATGTGCATATTGTTTGATACCACTAGATAATGCAAACTTACATAAAATTTATATTTAAGACATATTTTCTTTAAACTATTATAAAATCTCATTAGTGATTTTTTGCTTTTGTTGCAATTATTGCAATGTTTATGTGCTCTGCTTTAGAAAAATGCAAAATATTTCAACAACCTACTAGGGGATTTGCCGTGATCTGTACGCTATATAGTTAAATAGCCAAAATTTTGACGATGAGTATAGAATCAGAGCGCATTAAAGACCTAACAAATAAATATTTGTTGGGAACCATTACAGAGCAAGAACAAATTGAGCTCGACAATTGGTATAATGAAGATGATGACGAAACTCTTTCATGGAAGAACGAAGAGTTTGATGTTGCAAAGGAGCGATTATTTTCTAAAATAGAAAATAATCTGTCTAATGGCGATTATCGTCCAAAAATTAGATATATGTGGACTCGCTATGCAGCAGCTGCGGTACTATTTATTAGTCTTGCTGTAACTGCATTTTATTTAAAAAGGCAACATGAAGTTATTTATGCTGAGCAGATTAATATTGCCCCGGGTATTTCCGCTGGCGCCATCCAGCTTGCTGATGGATCCACAATCGTATTAGACGATGCGCACCAGGGAGAGTTGTTTTCTCAAGAAGGGGTAAATATTTATTATCGAGATGGTGTGTTGATATATTCAGCTAACCATGATCATATGAATAACAATTTATCATACCATACTATACGTACAGCAGGGGGAAACAAATTGGAGGTTCGATTAGAAGACGGTACATCTGTGTGGTTAAACTCCGCTTCTGCTCTTCAAATCCCTGTTCATTTTACATCAAGTGAGCGGGTCGTACATTTAACAGGAGAAGCTTATTTTGAGGTAGCAAAAAATAAATTAAAGCCATTTAAAGTATTCGCTAAAGATACTGAAGTCAGGGTATTGGGGACACATTTCAACGTGCAAGCTTATTTGGATAGTGATGGGGTTAAGACATCATTAGTTGAAGGGCTTGTCGAGGTTAGTTATAAAGGCAAAACTAAATTAGTAAAACCAGGACAGCACCTATTGACTTCCAATCTTCTTGATCCGTTACCTACAGATGTAGACGTGTACCAAGATGTTGCCTGGAAAGAAGGATTTTTTGAATTTGATAATACGCCTTTAAAAGATATTATGCTACAATTGGGACGATGGTATGCTGTTGATATTGACATAGATGAACAAGTAAAAGATGTGAAATTAGGCGGACGTATCAGCAAAAACATGAACTTGGGGAAAATACTCCAGATTCTTGAAAAAAATGATCTAAACTTTAGAATGAAAAACAATGTACTATATGTATCAAAGCCAAGTAATATACAGTAGTAGTACTTAAGATAACCAACCAACAATTTTTAATCTAAAAAAGGGAGGTCTGTAATTGAGAAAAAAGTTATAGAAATAAAAATCAACAGAAGATGATATGAAAAATGTTGGAAGTTGTTTGCGGCAACTCCCAACGTTGGTAATTATCACACGATATTATGTGTGTTTTAAGACAAAAAACCTTTTAAAATTATGAATTTTGAACAACAACTAGAGAAAGTTGCTATTAAAAAAACAAATCTATTTAAAACAATCTTGTTATTTATAGGATTGATGGGAGCATGGAGTGTTAAGGCTCAGAATGTTACCTTAAACATGAGAAATGTACCGATTCAGCATGTGCTGAAGCAGGTGTCCCGACAAACCGGAATCTCTATCCTTTATGACGAAAAATACTTTGTAGATCAAAGTAAAATTTCTATCGAAGTCCAAGATGTTTCTTACAAGGATGTATTAGATCGCTCATTGGAGAAAACGAATCTGTATTATGAGTTTATAGACGAAGCCGTCGTGATACGTCGTAAAAAAAATGAAAAAGAGAGCACAAAACAAAGTCTGATCGATATCAAAGGGGTTGTCATGGATGACAGCGGTAAGCCTATATCAGGAGTCAGTATTTCTTTTCAAAAAAATAAGCAAGCAGGGGTAGGAACTAGTGAAGACGGTTTTTTTTCGATCAAAGCTGAGATAGAAGATGTCATTGTTTTCTCAAAAGTAGGTTATGAAACTTTTGAAACTAATGTCGATGGTAATAAGTTTGTTTATAATGTGAAACTGCAAACAAAGAGTATAGCGATAGAGGATGTCGTTGTTACTGGGCTAGTTACGCGTAAAGCAGAAAGTTTTACGGGATCGGCATTAACGATTACAAAAGAACAGTTATTCAATGGCGGTAACATGAATGTCCTGCAGAGCATTAAAAATATTGATCCATCATTTCGTTTTGCCGACAATTTAGATATGGGGTCCAATCCAAATCAACTACCAGAGATTAACCTTCGGGGTAAATCCAGCATGCCTGATTTGACAGGAACATACACCGGTAATCCAAACCAGCCACTTTTTATATTGGATGGTTTTGAAACAACATTACAGCGGGTCTATGATCTGGATATGAATAGAGTGAAATCGGTGACCTTATTAAAGGATGCTGCCGCAGCGGCTATTTATGGTGCTAAAGCCGGTAATGGTGTCGTGGTTATTGAGACAATCCCTCCAGCTAGTGGTAAACTGCGTTTAAGCTACAATGGCAATTTAAATATAGAAGCTCCTGATTTGACGGGATACAATCTGATGAATGCCCAACAAAAACTGGATTGGGAGAAGAATCATAACATGTATTATTCTGTTAATCCAGAATTGAATACAATGCGTCAGAATCTTTACAATCAACTTTATCAAGACGTTTATATGAAAGGTGTGGATACGTACTGGTTGTCTAAACCTTTGCAAGTTGGGATTGGGCAACGTCATTCCGTTATCATAGACGGTGGTGATGACTATGTGCGTTACAGTGTGAACCTGATGCAAAATACGATTACCGGAGCAATGAAAGAGTCTGGGAGAAATACCTTTAGCGGAAATTCTACTTTATCATATCGGCACAAAAACTTAATATTTACAAATGCCTTGACAATTACACATAATAATGCAAAAAACTCTCCTTATGGAGAATTTTCTGACTATGTAAAACTGAATCCATATTGGACAGCAACGAACGAAACAGGAGCGTTGAAAATGTTGTTGGGCTATTATCCCACATCTGTCGGTTCTGGAGGATTAAACCCTACCTATAACCCTTTATACAATGCGCAATTAGGCGGAGTAAATGGCAGTAAATATCAGGAGGTGATAGAAAATTTTTATGCTGAATGGAGAGTATTGAATAACCTGAGGTTAAAAGGTGGATTACAGTATATGTATCAAAAAGAAGAACAAAATAAATTCACCCCTCCTGGACATACGGATTATATAAATTATACGGTAGCCGATGGAACGGATGAGTATCGTGGTCTATGGACAAGATCTTTAGGTGGTAATCAATCTTTTGAGAGTAACGTTGGTGCAGACTATTCGGTAACAGCAGGTAAGCATTTTGTGATGAGTAACATTACATTCAATATCAACGAGAATAAAAATAGTTCTACCTTGATTGCGGCAGAAGGGTTTGCCAGTAATGATGCTGCTGATATCTCTTTAGGTGCAAATTATCAACGAGGTTCTTCGCCCTCGGGTAGCGATGGTCTTAGCAGGACACTAGGTATAATGGCTATGACCAATTATGCTTATGACAACCGATTTCTGTTTGACGGTTCATACCGTACAAGCGCCTCATCGCTTTACGGTAGCAATAGTCGCTGGGAAGGTTTCTGGTCCCTGGGTACTGGATGGAATTTACATAATGAACCGTTTGTCAAAAATTTAAATATCTTTCAGCAATTGAGATTACGTGGTTCAATTGGTTCTACAGGATCTCAGAATGCGAGTTCATTTTTGACTGCTGCTACATATAATTACAGAAGTATAGTTTATAACGGCAAAAAAGGTGTTACACTGCTAGGTATTCCTAATCCTGACTTGCAGTGGCAAAGACAAACAACTTATAATTTTGGAGCAGATGTAACTATTTTCAAGAGTAAGTTGATGTTGCGTTATGATTTATATCAGCGTGTGACGACCAATTTATTGCAAGAAGTCACTGCACCGCCTTCTATCGGAGCAAGTACCTATCGTATAAATTTAGGCGGCTCTATCAATCAAGGACAAGAATTCTCCGTCAGGTACCAGGCGTTTAACGATGCTGCTACAAGATCTTATTTGAATTTTGCTGTTGCTGCTTCCAAAAACAAAAACTGGTTACATAAATTATCCAATGCTTTTAGAAGTTACAATGATGAACAGGATAGACTAGCAGCCCAAGGGACAGGGCTAATTAAGCCTACTGTGAAGTACGTTGAGGGGCAGTCTTTGACACCTATATGGGCAGTAAGATCTTTGGGTATTGATCCCGTAACTGGACAGGAAATCTACTTAACAGCTGACGGTAATCAGACTTTTACCTGGTCGGCTAGAGATCAGGTTGTCGTAGGTGATACGGAACCAAAATTGAATGGTAATTTTAATGTTAATGGCGGTTACAAGGGATTTACAATGTCCTTGACTTGTACATTCCGATTTGGAGGACAACTATACAACTCTACTATCCCACAGCGTGTAGAGGATATCGATGGTCGTTCAAACCTTGATTTGCGTATTTTGGATGCATGGTCTCAAATAGGTGACAATGCTATTTATAGAAAACCAAATGTCGGCAGTACAAATATGGATCCTTGGACGACAAGACCAACAACAAGATTTCTTCAGGACAATAATGAGCTGTATTTTTCATCTGTTAATATAGGCTATGCTGTTCAGAATAGAGAGTTTTTGAAAAAAATTGGTTTAGATCAGTTGAGGGGAACATTTTATACGAATGAATTATTGCGTATATCATCGATACAGATCGAGCGTGGTTTAAGTTATCCATTTGCACGTAATTTTTCATTTTCATTGCAAGCTTCATTTTAAACGTAGAGAGGATAATCATTATGAATAAGTTTTATATAAAAATAGTTTTTGTTTTTGGCTTTTTTATTACAACAGTACTGTTTACAGCATGTAATAAGTGGTTGGATGCACAGCCTCAAACACAATTGCCAAGGGCGGAACTTTTCCAAACAGAGGAAGGTTTTAGTTTGGCAATGACAGGAGCCTATTCTGGCCTGACGGATCAAAGTCTTTACGGAAGAGCGCTTACTTATGGGACATTAGACGCCATGGCAGGTTATTACGACTTAGGGTCTTACGCAAGGCGCTATATAACAGATGCATATCGCGATGGCATATGGCGAGGTCTCTACAAGCAAATCGCAGAGATCAACAGTGTGTTAGAAGTTATTGATCAACAAAAGCACGTTTTCTCAGAAGACAACTATACGGTGATAAAAGGTGAAGCCATAGGCTTACGAGCTTTTCTTCATTTTGATTTATTGCGTATTTATGGGCCAGGCATTTTGGTTGAAGGCGCAAAGGAAAAACTAAGTATTCCTTTCGTAGATGCTTTGTCTGTCAATATCAAGCCGTTGTTAACGATGGAACAGGCAGCAAATCGGATTATTGATGAATTGGAGCAAGCTGTTGTTTTATTGGAAAAGGACCCGATGAAAACTGGTGTTTTTCCAAATGCCGTTCTAGCGCCTGGACCAGCTAACACAGGGGACAAAGATTTTGTATTACCTCCATCTTTCAATAGAAAATACACATTCAATTATTACGCTGCATTAGCAACTTTAGCGCGTGTACACCTCTGGATGGGAAATAAAGAGGAGGCGCTCCGATATGCAAAAATGGTGATTGCCGTTCAGGAGGAGAGATTTCCTTGGATTTTGCTCTCCAAACATCTGGTAGAGCCGCTGGCTTCTATTGATGGTACAAAGAGAGATCGTACCTTTGCTACAGAACATATCTTCGCCTTAAATATCCGTGCTTTAGAAACTACTGTTCCAAATGACCTATCATCATCTTCTTCTGGCTCTGGAAGCAATTTATTATATATGAATGCAGCTGTTCTGAACGATATGTTTAGCGATGGTGGAGATGCAAGATACAGATCCTTAATGCGTCAGTATAGTGAACAGAGTTATTTCCCTACCAAATTGTATCAGGATGCCTCTACAGCTAGTTACTTTAAGCATCAGATGCCTATCATTCGTATTTCTGAAATGTACTACATTGCGGCAGAGTGTGAACCAAATTATGAAGATGGGTTAGTTTTGCTTAATAAAGTTGCTGGGAGCAGAGGAAGGACTTCGCCAATTACAGCAAGTAATGCAGCAGAAATACGTATACAGCTTCAAAAGGAATACCAAAGAGAGTTTATCAATGAAGGACAAACTTGGTATTTCTTCAAGCGATATAATTATGAGGTTATACCGAATCTACCTGTAGACCGAGATCCATATATTTTCTCGCTGCCTATTGAAGAAATAGAAGCCGGAGGACGTTAATTAACAACACTATATCTTATAAAATTATTTACTTATGTGTAAATTCAATAAATACATATTTGTTTTCTTGATCGCAGTTTTATGTAGCTCGTGTCAAAAAGACATCATGAGCTATGATTCAAAAGACTCTATTTTCTTTGTAAATCGTAGTCTTCTTTATACTTTTTATGGTATGTCAGATGAGTCTAATGTGGATACCATAGATATACCATTACAATTGCTGGGTCGTTTAGCAGATCATGATAGAACCATAAATGTTGTGGTAGACAGTACTTTGTTTGCTGTAGAGGGGAAAGATTTTGAAATATTACCTATAGTACTGCCTAAAGATTCAAGTACAACGATGATGAAAATATTGGTGCATCGCAATGAGCAGATGAGAGATGATGCTTTTATCACTTGGCTTAGACTGGTTGATTCAGAAGATATTAATGCAGCTAAACTTTCTAGAGAACAGTTTGAGTTATCTTTTTCGGATAAGATTGAAAAGCCAGACTGGTGGGATGATGCTTTTCAATATCAGCCGTTCACAGTATTACGTATGCAGTTTTATCTAGACGTTATAGGTTCGATGGAAAATCCCAAAGGACCCAATAACGAAAATAATCTTGAAAAATTAGCCTATGTGAAGTTTCGTTTGAACCTTGCTCTAGCAGAGTATTTTAAAGAACACGGCGTCCATTTTGTCGATGAAAATGGCGATACAGTTAGTTGGGGACAATAACAGAAGATTAATCTATAATGAATAATAATATGGAATATCCTTGCTCGTAAAATACAAGCAACCTATGCATGAAAGCTGGATATTCCATATGGTCATTCAAAATCAAATTTTATACATATGAATAGTAGATATTTAAAATACGGGATATTGATCACCGTCTGTATATGGTTTTTACAGAGTTGTTATAAAGATTTGGGTAATTACAACTATAATACTAGCGTAGCGACAAGTATATCGGTTGATACAACGGATCTGGTAGGTACTTTTAAAGTTAATATGGGAGAAAAGTTGTACAAAGCAGGCTCTTCTCAGACCCAGCCTACAGAGATTAATCCCGCTATTACCTATGATGGTAATAGTACGGATTTGGCATATGAATGGCAGATATGGAACGCTAATGTCTCTAAATTTGTTTTATTGCATGAGGGAAAGAATTTGAGTGAATATATTTGGACTCCTAATGTTGCCATTTCTGCGATTATGCCAGTTAATACATATAAATTGCGATTAGCCGTCACGAATATGAAAGCGCTAGTAAGCGATACAGATAACGAAACCAATAAAACATTTTCTCGAGTGATCGATGTAACTGTTAACAATACTTTTGGAGAAGAATCCATACTGGAGGGGTTGATGGTACTGCATTCAGATGGTGAGTCATCAGATATCGGTATCATTGCTACAGACGAGTTTACGTACTTTGATGACGGAAATAAAAACGTGGTGGATCCCACTTACTACTCGCGTGTGAATAGTGCCAGAATACCAGGTGTTGGAAAACAGATTGCCAAGAGAAGTTATCTCAGATCCAATCCGAGATATAATCCCGATTCGTCCAATCCGGCTCATCATATTCGATTTTATGGTAATGGAGCAATATATATATATACATCTCAGGGTAGTTATGTGGCAGACTATTTTTACCTACAGAAAGAATTGGGGACCGACTATCGAAAAATGTTTATTGCTGATGGTCTAGGCTTCAATAAACCACAATCTTACCAAACATATGATGCTTCTTATTTGGAAGCTATCGTGGATGATGGACATTTCTTTTATCAGTCAAGCGGTGGTGGACCTTTTACCAGTTATTATGTTAACACAACGTTCAACTATTACGCAGCTCCTCAGTTTGTAATCGTTGGAGGAGATAATGGTATTGGTGCTGTCTTTTTTGATAATTTGAGTAAATCCTTTATGGTTGCGGCAGGTAGTTACTACGGTGGTGGGATATCGAGATTACCCAATAATGCGAACAGTACTGTAGGGTTTAACCCTGCAGCGATGAAAGCTGAACTCATTCATTTCGAGAAGCGTAGCTATTATATGCCTTGGGGACATCCTGCTAGCACGAGTATCGCTGTTATGAAAGACGATGCTACCAATAATTTATACTTAGCGGAATTCGATTTTGACGAAAATTCTGAAAGAGAAAGGGTCGCCTATCGAAGGAAAGATATGCAACATTTACCTGAAATCAATAATGCGAAATTTTTTTCTTTTGGTCTGATAAGAGAGGCAGCCTACTATGCTACGGAAGGTAAATTGTATCAATACCGCTACGATAATACAGCAAATGATGCTTTATTGGCCGTTTCATATGCAGATTTTGGCGAAAAGGTGACCATGATGAAAATATTCAAAGAAGAGGGTTGGGACAATGCTTATAATAGCAATAAGCTTGTATTGGTTGGTACCCTCGATGCGAGCAATAATGGTAAACTATATGTATATGATATACACCCGACGAATGGTACATTATCGTTGAAAAATACTTATACTGGATTTGGTCATATTGATGATGTTGTCTTAAAACATAATGTTTATTAACAATAGATTGCCGTTCAATTAGCTACACGGCAAATCAGCGCACTGGGGTTGCGGTTTATCGCTTTTTACGTGTCGTCTGCTTTTAGATAGTAAATTATAATATATATGAATAGAATTTTTTTCTTGTTTTTGGGTCTAATAGGATTAGCAAATGAACTTGAGGCGCAAAGTATGGTTGATAAGCCATTTACGCAATATTTTGGAAGTACGGAAAGTATGGATATCGGTTTCGCTATTAAGCCATTCAGATTCAAGATGTTGAATGGTGAAGCTGTAAATTCAGAAAAATTGAAAGGTAAAGTGGTTCTTCTTGATTTTTGGGCAACTTGGTGTGGACCTTGCCGATCGCTAACGGGTAGGGTGGATAGTTTGATTGGTAATTATCATGGACGAGATGATTTTCAGATGATAGGAGTCAATCATAAGGAAAATTTAACAGGAAAAAGCGACGATCCAGCAACTTACTGGAAAAATACTGGTCATAAATTTTCTACTGTATTAAATGGAGATAGCTATGCAGAATCTGTAAACGCAGGTCATCCTACCATGATTTTAATCGATAAGGCGGGAAATGTTGTCGGGAGATGGGATGCATGGTCGCCGCAGATAGCTGATGAAATAGCAACAGCAGTTTGGTTTTTGTTAGAACAGCCAGCGGCGTCCATAGCTCACATCCGCAAACAGCAACGTGATAAGGAGCATTTAAAAGTCGTTTATCTAAGTGATGTTTTTATTCGAGAACAACCGGATAAGGCCAATCTAGTCATCTCTGAGAAGTTCTTCTCTTTGTTGGCATTGTCCGAGTGGGATGCTTATGATTTTATCAAACCTGTCATTGACACCCTGACCAATCCAGAGGAACAAGATCGTATCATTGCAAATACCGCTATTGATATTGCTCAATCCGCTAATGTGTTGTCAAAGGATGTTAATGCTTATGCAATTTCATTATTTGATCGACTTATTAAAGAATTCAATGGTGGAAAGGATTTCATAGTGTTGGATCAGCAGGCTAAGGTGAAATTTAGAGTAGGAGATCAGTTAGGGGCTGTGGCTACTCAAGAGCTAGCAATAAATGTAGCTAAGACGTCTGGAGCAAATGTCGAGACTGTGAATTACTTACAAAATATGTTGGAACAGTACAAAGCAGGAAAGTTGACCCCAGTAGAGAAGATATCTGATGTCGCATCGGCCGCACCAATCCAGATTGTGAAACCGATTGATAAGAAGGCATATATCAATACGCAAGCAAAAGATTTTACTCAGAATGATGTTGCTGGTAAACCAGTAAGATTATCCGACTATCGTGGCAAATACGTATTGGTTGATTTTTGGGCGTCATGGTGCGCTCCTTGTCGTGAAGAAAATCCCAATTTAGTTGCTGCTTACGCGAAGTATAAAGACAAAGGTTTAGAAATTTTGGGTGTATCTTTGGATAAAAATAAAGAAGCATGGTTGAAGGCGATTAAAGACGATAATTTATTATGGACACAGGTTTCAGATTTGAAGGGCTGGCAAAATGAAGCCTCTCAACTATACGAAGTAAACAGTGTGCCAGATAACGTACTAATTGACCCCACAGGTAAGATTATTGCGAGAAAACTTCGAGATCAGTTCTTAGAAGAATTTTTATCTGAAATTTTTAAATAGATTTTTTGTTGTAATTTTTTCGAGGTTGTTTGCTAGGTTCAGTAGCAAACAGCCTCGGTTTTTTTGTTGTTAGTTGACGTTTTAGAGGTGTTATAAAACATGATGAAAAAATGTGTATCTATATTTTTTGTGAGCTTGTTGGCTGTTTTATTTTCCCATGCCCAACAGACTCCTATTTTAATTGATGAAGGGAGGTCCTATGAAGTAGATGCAATCTTAACTTCCAAAGGAGATCTAATAGCAGTTTGGATGGGCGATCGTCCAGATGTCGTAAACCAAGGTCGTGGTATAAAGGATGTAGCTGTTTATTATGCTACTTCCACAGATACTGGAAAAACTTGGGTTAAAAAATCTATAATTGATTTTCCTAATTCTATGATTACGGCCAATCCGAAGTTGGCGATGGATGACAATGGAGAAGTGTACTTGACATTGATGAGCGTAGATCATACATTCTTTTCCTCTAGACTAGAATTATTTAAATATGATGTAGTTCGTAAAAAATTTTCTCATATTTCACAGCCATTTTCCTCCACAAGCGCCCTTTTGGATAAACCATCTTTGGTTGTAAGAGATGGAATTTTTGAATTGACCTATGTTATTTATACTTCCGGAATGTCAGAAGGACGGGTATTGCATCAACAGTCTGTAGACGGAGGGAAGTCTTGGAGTAGTGCTATTGATATTTCTCCTAAATCTAATATCTTGTTTTTAGGGGCATCGACCAAGATATCAAAAGATAATCTTCTATTTTCGGTAGGAAGTTTTCATCAGGATAGTGTTTATTTCGCTATTCAGAAAGCTGGAAGACTATTTCAAAATAAGGATTTATCTTTTCATGGTATTAGTGAAATTTCTTCTGAATTAGGCGCTGCAATGACGGAGTTAGAAACAGGCAATAAAGATGATATGGTTATTTCTATACAAAAAAATCATCAATTGGGTGGATTATATGTATTGTGTAGTAATGATGCTGGAACGACTTGGACAAGCCCGGTTTGTATTGCGGATACAGGGTTCTTGTTAAGTACTGCTATTGGTAGCAATAGTGTGTTACATACCAGCTATTTTATTAAGGACAATGTAGGCATTAAGTTTATCTACGAACAGTATAATATTTCGGAATTATGCAAGCCAAAAAGTGAGCGTAAGATTAAGGTGAGCCAGTCTGTTGGTTATACTGATTATATTGGTGCTTTTCAGAAGATATTGATTCATGGAGATTCTAAGCAGATCCTGTTATTTTGGATAGACTATGGTAATGGTAATATATTGAAAATGTCTAAAATTCCGTAATCTGTTTTTTGCAAACCCGATGAACGTAAATATTTTGCAAAGAAAAAATATTGTAATAACTATGAGGTATGAATTCTGTTGCGACCAGTTAAGTACGTTTCAGATGCCAATTATTTTACACAGAAAATTTTTTAAATAAATGTACAAATTGAATAAACAAAAAAATGATTACGTCCTGCTTAAATGTAGGTTTTCTAACTTTTTGATAGCCTTTGTGCTATTCGTTGCTTTTTGCTTTCGGGCGGAGGCACAACAATCAGGATTGGACACCGAAGTTCGTTACGGTAAGCTACCCAATGGTTTTACCTATTACGTGCGACACAATGAAGAGCCGAAGCAACGCGCACAATTGTATCTAGTTAATAAAGTGGGCTCTGTTTTAGAGACAGATAAACAACAAGGTTTAGCCCACTTTTTGGAGCATATGGCTTTTAATGGGACCACTCACTTCCCAAAAAATGAATTGATCAATTATCTTCAAAAGTCTGGTGTAAGGTTTGGCTCTGATCTCAATGCATACACTTCTTTTGATGAGACTGTTTATCAATTGCCTATACCGACTGATGATGCAGAGTTATTTAATAATGGCTTGAAAATTATGCGCGACTGGGCACAGGGGTTATTATTACAACAATCTGAAATAGATAAAGAACGAGGAGTTATTTTGGAAGAAAAGAGACTTCGTCAAGGTGCTGAACAGCGTGTCTCTAATAAAACTTTGCCATTGTTGTTAAATGGTAGTATCTATGCGGACCGACTTCCTATTGGCACAGATGAGGTCTTAAATAACTTTAAAAGAGAAGATATTGTTTCTTTTTATGAGGACTGGTACCGTCCAGATTTACAGGCTTTGATAATCGTTGGTGATATCGATGCAATTAGGGTTGAAGAGCAGGTAAAAGCACTCTTTGCAGATTTAAAAATGCCTAAGCATACGAAAGCGCGAAAAGATATACGTATCTTACTTACCGGGAAAAATCAATTTATTACTGTTACAGACCCAGAGATTCCACAGGTAGGTTTCGAAATGTATATTAAACATGAAGGTATAGTCTCCAAAAGTTTCGAGATGTTTAAAGCGAGTATGCTACGTAATGTCTCAGGACAATTACTAGCATCCCGTATAACTGAATATGGCAAGAAACCTAGTATTCCGATGTTAAGTATTCAGGCCGGTTATGGAAGTTTCTTATCAAATTTATCGACAATTTCTTTATCTTTTTCTCCAAAAGAAGGACAACTTCAAGAAGCTGTAGAGGTTGGATGGGCAGAGATTGTTCGGATTATAAGATTTGGCTTTACGCAAGGAGAATTAGATCGTGTGAAAACAAATTTTCGTTCATCAATGGATCGTTTGATAGCTGAAAAAAACAAGCGTAGTTCGGAGGAGTTTGTGTCGGAGTACCAACGGCATTTTACCACAGGTGAGTTGTCCCCGGGTTTGGATACCGAATATAAATGGGTGATGTCTGTTTTAGATGAAATGACGCTTCAAGAAGTCAATACAGAGATTAAAAAACTACTGAAAGAAACAGATCGTGATATCGTTATCACAGGACCCGATAAAGATAAATTAACGCTTCCTACGGAGACAACAGTGTTAAAGTGGTTAGCTAATGGAAATAAATTAGCTGCGGAGGCATACACAGAGGATGGGCTGGCCTCTTCCCTTATGTCAAACGTTCCTAATGGAGGGAAAGTTGTACACCAGTATGAAATTAGGGAACTTGGTGTTACAGAGTTGATCTTGTCTAATGGGGTTAAAGTGGTGTTGAAACCAACTGATTTTCAGAATGATGCGATTCAATTTAGATCATTCAGTACTGGAGGAACATCATTGTATACTGATGCCGATTTCGAATCTGCACGTAATGCATCAGGTATCTTGTCCGCTTCAGGTGTGGGACAGCATGATCCTATTTCACTTCCTAAGTTGTTAACGGGTAGACAAGTTCAGGTTATCCCGTATATTAACGATTATTTTGAGGGGATTAATGGAGCTACTAGTGTCAAAGATTTAGAAACGGCTTTACAATTGGTGTATTTGTACTTTTACAGAACCTAGGAGTGATAGCGAAATATTTAAAAAGATATTAAGTAATTCAGAGGCAAGTGTTAAAAATCGTTATGAACAACCAGAGAATGTATTTCGTGACACAGTATCTACAGTAATGGGTAACTATAACTACCGTAGAGCGGCAACGACTCTTGATCGACTGCATACGATTGATCTGGATAAAGTCTTAGCGATTTATAAAGATCGTTTTGCGGATGCAAGTGATTTTACATTCGTCTTTACAGGAAGCTTCAAGATTGATCAGATAGTACCTTTATTGGCTCAATATCTAGGTTCACTACCTTCTATAGACCGGAAAGAGAACTTTAAAGATCTAGGTATAAGATCTCCTCAGGGTTTGATCAGTAAAACTGTTTATAAAGGCAAAGAAGACAAAGCTACAGTCGTATTGATATTTGATGGTAACTATATTGCAAACCCATTAGAAAATGTTAAGATGAGTGCGTTAGAGCAAATATTGGGTTATCGTTTAATGGAACGTCTTCGTGAAAAGGAAAGTGGGGTGTATACCCCAAGTGTTGGTGCTTCTACAAGCGTTATACCAACAGGACGTTACAGTGTCTTGGCTAATTTTGGCTGTTCCACAGGATCCGTCGATCAATTGATCGAAGCGACTTTGGATGAAATTCGCAAGCTACAACAAAACGGTGTATCCGAAGAGGATCTACAGAAATTCAAAAGTGAGGAAAAACGACAAAATGAAGTTAAGGTACGTGATAATGGATTTTGGTTAGGATACCTAACAGAATCTTATCGTAATAATGAAGATCCCAAAGACCTGTTGAATGAAGATGAGTTATTGAATAGATTAACAGCCAATGATGTGCAACAAGCAGCTGAAGATTATTTAAACACGAATTCTTTTAAGCGTTTTGTACATATGCCCGAAGGTAAATAAGCTTAATTATATTGATTTGGGAGTGTAAATCAAACTTTGTCATTGGCAGAATTACCGCTGCGTCGCGGTAATTCTGCCATTTTGCTTATTGCAAATATCACACCATTCTTCCCGGAAACCAAATCGCTAATTTCTGAGCCGTAGTCCCCGATTGACCAGTGGCATCGGCCATTTTTTCTTTATGTTTTTATGTGCTAAATAGACCAGTTTCGATAAGGCCATATCTGAAGTGAAGGCACATTTGGTTTTAGTGAACTTACGGATCTGGGATGGAATCCTTCGATCGTATTGGTGCTGTAGATCAATTTTCGGATGGATTTATCGTATCGGTTATAGGTGGTCAGACGATTCCAGTTACGCCGCCACGAGTCGATGACCGCCGGATACTTTTCACCCCATTTATCCTGAAGTTCATCCATCCGCAGTCCGGCAAGATCCAATGTATCGGCTCGGTACATTCGTTTTAGGCCGCTCATAAATATCTTCTGGTCTTTACTGGCCAAATACTTTAAGCTATTACGGATCTGGTGCAAGACACAGGTCTTTAATTCGGTTTCGGGAAAAACACTCTGTATCGCTTCTGAAAAGCCTTTTAGATTATCAATACAGGCTATTAAGATATCCTCCACACCCCGGTTCTGTAAATCGGTCAGAACACTCAGGCAAAAGTTAGCACACTCATTTTCCGAAACATACATTCCCAGTAAATGCTTGTACCCATTTCGATCAATGCCAAGGATATTGTATACTGCCCGAGAAAAAAAACGATGGTCTTCTTTTACCTTGTAGTGCATAGCATCCATCCACACGATCGTATAAAGAGAATCCAGGCTTCTTGATTGCCATTCCTTGATCTCAGGAATGATCTTATCGTTGATGGAAGAAAATGTACTGTGGCTGATAAGTATGAACTGCACCCGACACAGATTAACACCTGGAAGCGAGAGTTTCTAGACAATTCAGAGAACGTTTTTGCTCGAGAAAAGAAAGAAGAGCAGGACGTTTCAAAAGAAAAAGAACTCTATTCCAAGATCGGAAAGTTACAGATACAGGTCGATTTTTTAAAAAAAAGTCTTGGGAAAATGAGCATGGAAGAGAAACGCAGGCTAGTTTGCCCATCCGAAAAAAAGATCAGCGTTTCGGAGCAGTGTAAACTGATCGGTTTACCACGCAGTAATTATTACTATAAGCCTAAAGGAAAGGCATTGTACAATCAGCATTTAATGAAGCTTATTGACATGAAATTTTTTGACTGCCCCTTCTATGGAATAGAGCGGATGGTCGCATACCTAAAGTATGACCTTGGTCATTGGGTAGGAGAAAAACGTATAAGACGCCTTTACCATGTGATGAACCGGGCGATCTGTCTCAAGAAGAATCTGAGCAAAGCCAACAAAGCGGATTATAAATATCCCTATCTGCTCAAAGGGATGAAGATAGAATGTCCCTATAAGGTGTGGCAGGCCGATATTACCTATATCCCCATGTTACGTGGATTTATGTACCTTCTTGCTATTATCGATGTATAAAACAGGAAGATGGTAGGTTGGTACGTGGGCAATACGATGAACGTGGAGTGGTGCAGGGATGTATTAATATAAGCCATGGAGGGATACGGTGTACCCGAAATATTCAATACCGATCAGGGATCCCAGTTTACTTCCCCAGTATTTACCAAAGTCCTCAGAGATAACAACGTACAGATTTCGATGGACGGAAAAGGCAGAGCACTGGACAATATTTTCATAGAAAGGTTCTGGGGATCAATCAAAAGCGAGAAGATATACCTGAAACTGCCGAGTGGAGGTTTAGATCTCTACAGGCAGGTAATAGACTATATCGTCTTCTATAATTCCAAGAGAAGACACAAATAAATCGGACAAATAACACCGGATGAAAAATATAGTGAAAAAGTAAAAAATGTATCTTAACTTACTGATATAGCTGTCTAATCAATGGGGAGTATCATATACTTGATCATCTATTTGGATGGAATTAGTAATTAAAAAACGTCTACTATTACATTATACATAAATCAAGATTCTCTCCTAATACACGGTAGAATAGTTTTTTATTAAATTTTTTCGGTAAAAGGAAGCCGTATTAATGGTACAACCAGCCTCAGTTTGATACTTTTCAGCTTAAGACTATTTTATTTAGTATTATGGTTATTAGAGCGCAGAAAATTACTATTGATAAATTTGAGATCGCTCTGCTAATCCATGAACTTCTAGATAAATCATAGTTTAGCGATTTTGATAACACGACAGCCAAAGACATAAAAAAAAACCAAATACAGAAAAAGATTGATAATTTTCCTCGAATTAAAGTTGTGAACAGATCGTGGATCGCTCCGGAAATGACAAAGGTTAGCATTAATGCTAAGGAGCTATGAATTAACTGTGTAAGGGGTTTAAATATGTATTTACCGAGATAATATCCGAAAATTGGGTTCCAAAAATTCCAAAACGTTGCAAAATTTTTCGCTCCTAGCGATCTTCGTATATTATATTTTAATGACCGTGGGTCTCCAAACGGGACGCCGTTTCTTTTTTTAACATATTCTCCAATCGTCATGTGTTTTGCAATTTTAGATATAATGATACTGTTAGTTATTAAGCCAATATAACTTAATTTTTAAGATGTTTTTTAATATGCTTTATTATTATATCAATGTGCCCCAATTGAATTTTTTCTTCTCGATTCTAAAGTTCGGTAAACTTGGTTGGGTATATTTTATAGACATAGCGCTCTACATTTGCGCGCTTTTTGTACCAAATTAATGTATAATCATCTTCCATTTAATTTATCGTCTTTCGGAAGTTAGTCCAAACGCTTACGTTAGTCACTATTAGCATAGATGTAGAAGACTGCAGGAAGTAGATTGTTACATATATGGACTGCGCAAGCCGTAAAAAAACCGGCTTTTAGCGACACCCAGCTTAAAATCAAGGCGGTAATGAAATGCGGCGTGAGGTACCACGCGACACTAAAGGCAGTGGTTTGCTCGAAATCAAAATTGTAATAATGCCAAAGAGCGAAAGCAATAGCATTAAGCCATAGAAGAGTTTGGGCATGGGTGTTTCTGATATCCATGATGTTATACAGGATACTCGGTGCTTTAAGCAAGAAGAGAAAAAAAGCACAAGCAATACTTATAGATAGTAGGCTAGACCCTCGAATTGAATAAACTGGTATTTTAAACAAAAGGATTATTAGTACTAGCACCATGCTGGAGACACCCGCAGCTGTCAGGACACTACCTTTCTGTAAGATCGCTCTAAATCCTAATTCTTCGAGAAGGGGACCTAAAAAAGGAAATTGTAAAAGAAATAATATAGGCCCGGCTTCCAATAAAACCGTACTTGAAATATTAACTGCCTTGATGTCATCAACCATCTTATTTTCTAGCAAAGTTATTTGTAAGATAGTAAACAGCAGTTTAATAGTATATATCGAGCAAAGTACTTTGCTTACCAAATATATTCGCTGTCTCAAATCCATTTGTTTGGTGTGAATTAGATTTGGATTGCTAGCTAAAAATTGGAAAAAGTCTTTAATGCCCATTTTACAAATTAACTATACTACTTGATAAAAATATGTGCAAAATACAAAAATTGATAGACTATTGTGGTCAAACATTGCTTGAGTGATGCATATAAACTCGAAGGTAGCAAAAAGCAAATGTATTTTACTATTTCTTGTCTTAGTGTGGTCTGGCTACGTATAAGCCGTGCATTTTTTTAGCATAATCATTCCTTGTTCTTGAAAAACTCTGATAAAGTTTTGTAGAAATTACATTTACAATTTGTATACTTTTGATCCGTAGAGTCGTGGCAGCTATCTTTTTTGTCTTATTTTCCAGAAAAGCTTGCCACTAAAACTAGCATCTTATCTGGCTAGGGATAGAGGGAAACAAAGATGTTTATCATTGTTGCACTAGCTGTTTATCCCAAAAGAAAGGCTGCGCTGACAGATTGGTTTAGCAGACAGGGCTGCTGTAAGCAGTGCCAAGTTGGCAACGTTGGTGAGTAACAGAAATTACTCGATATAGTTATCGTAGGTTCTTTGCACTCGAAAAAATTTCGCTTCGAGAACATTCATATTTTAAAATCAAATTGAGCTAATCTATCTTTTAAATACAAGCGGCTTTCTTCCACAACTGTAGCATTTAAAGCGCTGGATTGGCAGATAAAAGAAAAAGATTTTAATGAAAAATGGGCGAGGCACACGATCTATAAGAGTCCCTTTTCCACAGAATGGGCAGCGCGTAGTAAATTGATTCGACGGATTGTTTGCAAACTTCACAGACATTTTTTTAGAACAAGCTACTTTGATATAGTATTGCTAGGCTAGGTGATTGAAATATTAGACAATGACAAGGTAATTTAGTGAAATTACGAAATAGATTTGTTTGCGTTTGCAAATTGGTTGTTGATAATTGTCAACAACGTGTTGCCATAGGTCATGATTTTCAATGTTCTCAAAAAAAAATTCTTTTAACAAATTTAGATTGATATTCTACTTTTTATGACTTTACATCATATTGGTCGTCAATGTGTATCTGCAGATATCGTAGTCATAACTGCAATTCGAAATTAGCCAATTTGACCATAATTTAGGGAAACATGATTAAACTGTAGCAGTTTACAAAATAGCTCCCCACATAAGAGCGGGGAGCTTTGCTTATGAAAAATAGCGCCTTTGGGAGAGGTCACTCAATTGATCAAACGTAAACCTTTTTAGTAGAATCAAAAGTGATATATGTTACTTTTTTAGAATAAATGCGTGATCGGTTCAACGAGAAATAGGAGTGTACCACATAATACTTTTTAGGTTAATGTCAAAAAATGCACATCTGATGATTATGCTCCCTATTTTATTTTTCTGAATCCGAATCCTACAAAATAATGTCAATAAAGTGTGATCAATTGCGTCGTAAAATTTTAGCGTATCAAATTCACTCACTTCCCGTGATGCATATATTGGATATTGGGCAATGAATTTTTTTCATTACCTTTCCCTAAGATTGGTTTAAGTATTGCAAATAGCCGTCGCTTGATTTTGTCATAAAAACAGTATATATATGGACAATAAAAATTAAAGACGGT
This sequence comes from Sphingobacterium bambusae, assembly GCF_033955345.1. Classification (NCBI taxonomy): domain Bacteria; kingdom Pseudomonadati; phylum Bacteroidota; class Sphingobacteriia; order Sphingobacteriales; family Sphingobacteriaceae; genus Sphingobacterium; species Sphingobacterium bambusae. The sequence goes on along the minus strand of NZ_CP138332.1, from coordinate 686,116 downwards.
CGTGCTTCATTGAATAAGCTTAGGTGGTCCGAATTGAAACTAAATGTTCCATTTCTGGTATGGATTAGCGTTTGATGAGTTGATGTAGGCTACTGGAATATCGCCAAAGTGTGTGTACCGACAGTTTAGCCAAAGTTACAATGATACCCCTCTGTGCTAAATAAAATAGACAAGGGGGGCTCGCTGCGCTGATATCCCGAATTGTCTGCCACGGTTTGTCAGCTTAATGATTCGCAATATAAACCCGCCGCCTGACAAACGTTAATTCTCGGCGTGAAAATAGGAAAATTTTTCAAATGATCAAACCCGAAGCAAATTAAGATATTGTTAACTAAGACTTAGCTTAGCAACAGACTTTTTAAGCATAACTATCAGGAGCTTAGTTCTCAAAGCTGGGTGGATCGGAGACAATAATGTTGCTTAGATCGCTTACATCAAAAACATAAACCTTGCCAGTTGAGTTTGATGGAAATGGGTTTTCACTTGCTGAGGCAACTTTCTTCCCATCTAGCTAGAATTCAATGGTGAAGTTCATTGTGGGAGTATTCGGATCAACGAAGATCTGATGCGAGGCTGCTATAGCTACACTCAGTGTAGAAACAGGCTCGGAAGTCTTGAATTGGACTTTATCTGAAGGAATGCTTGAATACGTAATGGTTTTTATCACACTTGCTTCGTGAATGATACTGCTATAATCCTGAGTTTCTAAACCAAAGAATTTAATGTATAGTCTTTGTCCTCCACTTCTACTGCATCGATAGGCATTTCCAGCTATTATCATAATAAGATATGCCAGTTTTCGACGTCAAAAGGATTTGGAAGTAATGCAACTTCGTTATCTTCTATTAATCCATGTATTTTAAAAAACTGTTTAATAATTCTAATCCTAACTTCTACATCATCTTCTAACTCTTCACTTTTTCGTACCGCAATTTTTAAAACGTCGTTACGAACTATATAGGTATTCCCAGGATCTATATTAATAACCCCATTTCGTCCATCTTCTTCTATGATTATATAACTTTCAATAATCTGATCCAAATATTTGTAAAGCCATATCCCGAGATATGGCTGTTCTTCATAACCTGCTACATCATGCGCATATTCTGTCTTAATGAACAGAATATTGTCTGAATTGACCTTAGGCCACTGTAGAGTTATTTGTGAATCTGCTTTGTATAAATTGTAAAGCGCAGCTGGAGAAAGGGAAATTTTCGTCGCATCCGAAAGAAAAACGTCATTTGGAACAGAGAAATAATCAGCCAAATTAAACCTGTCTAGCTGTTTCCAATTTCTGAAAAGAATAGGTTCAAACAATGTTATATCTTTTGTTTTTGGTTTAATGTTGTAAAGATTGTCTATTTCTTTTAAATAAAAAGGAATATCTATTATTCGTTTGCTATGGCTATGAAAATAATCCAAAGTCATATAATCAGGGGCATGGTCAGTCGACTCATCTGATGTTACGTAACAAAAGGAATTCTTAATAAATGGAACATCCAGTAGTTTGTTATAGCCCTTATCATCACTTGGGTGTGGAAATAAATCTAAAATGTCATAAGAACTAGAAAACTGACTTCTATCGATTTTAAGCGTGTGAATCACAAAATTATTAGGATTACATACATTGTCATTTCTATCAAGCATTAAAAAAGCAGACTGTTTTTTTGGTCTTATAAACAAGTCTTCGTCACTGATATCAAAAAGCAAATTGCTTTCAATAAATGTTTTGTAGTTGGGAATTTCAAGAATATACAAATAGCCGACACCATCATATATTTTCTCATAAGTGGTTCGGTTATGTAATCTAAAGCCAATTTCCCCAATCCATTTTATTGGCTCCAGTTTTTTAAATTTATAAACAGAAAACCAAGCTGCAACTAATGGATCGCAGGTCAAATCCAAATAGAATGTAGGGTATCCATAGTGTTGCAAAATAGACTGCTTATACTCAGTAGATCTGTTTTGATCTCTTATCAATCTACCTACTATAGTATTCCAACCGTTTTCAATTTCAGGTATGTCAAATGCGTTTGGTCGTGCTTTCCCAGATCGCATTTGCTCATATTTCTGATTCTCTCCGCGGAACAGCAATAGGCTTGTATTTGAAGAAGCGGACTGAATCTTTTCTATGGCCTCTTTGAGCTGATTTTCATTCGTTATCATTACTGCTAATTTCTTGAATAAGAATAAGATTTTAACAAAAAAAATGATTTTATTCGCAGCGTAGAAAAAACATTGTTACAGCTCTACTGTCGTTAATGCCAGATACTCACATGTTATGCATGCAAGCAGCCAGTCTGCATTTAAATAACTATTAATACTTTAGATTTCGGATAAAAATGGTCTGTGCTATAGTGCAACGTCCTTAAGCAACCATTTTGCAATACTCTCCTTAGGTCTTTTGTTTATCAACCAATCAGTCTCAGCGAAGCTTCTTTTTGTATCGACATTCTTGACATGTAAATGAAGATATAAGAAGGAGTTCAGTAGGTTTCCAAAAATTGAAATGATTTGTTCTCTTTTTCCCATTCACATAGCGCTGCGGAGTTTTAATTTTTTGAAAACGAGCAGTCAGACTTTTTGGTTTAAAACGTAAATAATTGAAGTGCTTGAAGACAGCTTGAACATAGATTTTTAAAATGTGTATCGAATCTAAGATATCCAAAGACGAAAGAAAATTAGTTACACAAAGTTTCTTGATGAAATGAGTAAGGCAATTGATAGAACCATTCAAACTGGAAATTCGTAATTAGACGAAATGTTAATTTCTAACGTCTGGTGTGCGATTTATCAATAGATTTTTATAGTAATCTAGAATCCCGAGATCGATAGGTAAAATGGATCCCGAGGGCAAATTATCTATACACAAAGTTACTTCGCCAGATTGATGCGCGCCCAAGCACAGTCTTATCTTAATAAAAAAATCAAAAATTGGGTATCCAACCGGTAGAGTTGGAGCCTCCTGCACTTCGTCATTTTTTGACGTTTTTCTTTGCTTTTCAATCTCTCGGCTCGTAGGGATGAGGTGTTAATAATTTTTTCACTTCAATCCTTTCATTATGCAAACTACATTAGATTTTCAGAACCGTAACAACCAGCACAAAGGAATTTATGCCAATGAACTTACATTGAGCTACAAAAAAGCCATCAGGTTGGAAGATCCTGGATTTAAGCAGATCAATAGCTCGCTAAAAGTTAGCCAAATCCTGCGATCAATATGGGATGAAGATCAGCTGACGATTCGAGAGAGCTTTTACTTGCTATGTTTCTCGACCAAACTTGATCTCATTGGTTATTATAAAGTAGCAGAGGGAGGTCTAGATCAGGTATTGATCGATATCAGAATTGTATTCTCTACAGCGCTTTTAGCAAGATCTTCTTCCATCGTAGTGGCTCATAACCACCCGAGTGGTACGTGCGAACCGAGTTCCGCGGATAGAGTACTAACTAGAAGATTAGTAGATGCCGGCCAATTACTGGCCATACAACTTAATGACCATATAATCCTAACCGAAGATTCTTATTACTCTTTTAGGGATGAAGGGGACCTATAATCCTTTTGTAACCAAATCCATTTTTGATTTTTGGGGAAATGACCTATGTTGTCTTATCGCTACATTTAAGGTGGGCTATCCACAACTGTACATGGTGGGATAGTGCTCGCTTTGGTCAAGTTATAAAACTACACTTTGTTGTGGTCAAGAAAGAATCAAATAGCCTTATTTTTGAATATAAACCATGGCATATGACAGATAGTAGATACACTAGAAACCGAATTTTTCTAAAGGAAAATGAACAGGAGAAAATTAAAAGTACTCCAATCTTTTTGGGTGGATGTGGCATCGGAAGCGTTATTGCTGAGTGCGCACTTCGATTTGGCTTTGAAAATATCACATTGGCAGATGGCGATGCAGTAGAACTAACCAATCTCAATCGCCAAAACTTCTTGGAAGCTGATGTGAGCAATTTAAAAGTAACAGCATTAAAAAATCGCCTTCTTTCGATAAACTCTGATGCAAAAATTAATATTTTTCCAGCCTATTTAAATGAAGAGAACTGTGAAGAGGCTTTAATCGGACATACGATTGCGATTAATGCACTTGATTTTTCGAAAGAATTTCCGGTAAAGTTTGATGAGCTTTGTATAGCTAATAAAATTACCATCTTGCATCCCTACAATCTAGGATGGGGAGGTCTTTTGACTGTAGTTGGTCAACAGTCTCCTTCTTTGCAAATCTTGAATAAAGGATGTGATAAATTTAGTGAAATTACCTTTATTGAATACGTATTGGACTACTATGATTATTGGGGTAAATCACAGACGTGGTTGAAGAACCTGATAAACGAATTTAAAAATGAAGATGTCCCGCAATCACCACCTCAACTTTCCATTGGTTCATGGATTCTTGGATCCATCTGTACGCATGTGCTTTATAAGCTTGCAACAGGTGAAAATGTTAAACTATTCCCGGAATTCTATTTGTCAACAATCCAAGATTTCGACCGTTAGATGAGCTTGTTCGCTTCTGCAAAAAATATTGCCTCACTCATGCTTGATACATCCAGTTTTTTAAACAGTTTTCGCCGATGGAATTTTATAGTGTCAGGAGAAAGGAATAATTCTGCTGCAATTTCATTTATCGTATAGCTACGCATGGATAATTCTAAAATTTGCACGTCACGGAAAGTTAAATCGATTTTTTTGTTTGTTTTCCAACGACCTTGTAGCAAGTCATACCTCAATATATCTAAACCCCATTTTTTATACACTTTTATATTACCGGCAACTTTTTCATGAGAATGAGTGACGATACATAATGCTTTCCAAATCTTTCCAGTCTCGGTCAAAAAAATTGGTGTCAGCTTTTGATTAACCAATTTCCTCTCTTTTTCATCTGTGATCAAATGAAAATCATAGGATATACTATAAAATCGTCGCTCTGCTACGGGGATCCGATCGAAAAAATCAAAGCCAATTTTGTTAATTTGAATCAAAAGTTGAAGATCTTCCGACGGTACGTTCTTCAGATAAAAAGCGTACCCTAACTGCATAACCTCTTCAGCACTGTGCCCACAAAGAAATAAAGGGTTCTCAGAAACATATTCGAATTCCTTTTTTTCGTAATCTATGATATAGATACTAGCATTGGTTGTACGAGAGAATGCATAAATAATCTCGTGATAGCTGTTTAATTGTTTCTTATCATGGTCGCTTATGGTATCGATTCGGTTACTGGCAGAGAAAAATTGCTTTAGTGGGCTCATGGATCGTAATTCTAGATTGTGAACTGTTGTTTTGATACATGAATTTATTAAATAAGATCTCGAGAGGGTGTATTTTACATGTTATATTTTCACTTTTCTTGAAAAACCACCCTTTTTTGTGGTTAAAAACTATTATTTAGAGCAGTCATTTAAAATAAATACCATTTTATTTTTGTATGTAGGTCTATTGCAACATAAATGGAAAATTATTCTATCAAAATTCTCGAAAAAAATGAGCTCTTAAAGTTAGCCCAATTTGTAGTCAACCAGAATGCTAACCATCACTCAGAATTTATAAGGGAACTAGAAAGAGAAGCCAGAATTGCTAAGTTGCTATTAGAGGAAGTCCGATTTTCTCCGAATAGCAGGCACTATGTCGCCGAAAATAGTACGAACCAAGAAATAGTTGGCTGTATACGATTATTGAAATGGGATAACGCTCAAAAATTACCTCTCCAACAAGATTTTGCGGTAGATGTTGATGAAATTTTAAAAGATAGATTATATGTCGATGTCTGGCATATTGGTAGATTCGCTATCGCACATGGAATACGCTCAATAGGGGTTTTTAAAGCATTGATGTTATCAGTAATCGGTCCAATTTCCTCTGGAGATGAATCCTTGACCTTCGCCGAATGTGACGAGAAGCTATTAAAAGTCTTGAATTTATTGGAAATACGGACGACCATTGTTGGTAAACCGAAATTCTATTTGGGATCGCGCACATATCCAATAAGCATATCTAAAAAGACATTAAAGGACTTTTTTCAAAAAAATATGGATTCTATCGGTCCTAATATTTGTGAATGGTATTAGTGGTGAAATTAGTGATCTCGGAAAGGTCAAGCTTATTATCCAGCTGGATCTTCCAACTACTAGGCAGAGTTTCTCGCAAAGTTTCGGCTAGAATTAGTCCAAACAGTTACTTGGATTGGCTTATAATAAGAATCGAAAATATTGCTAGGATCACAACCTGCATTTTTCTCACCCAGTTAGAGAATGCGAAAATTTTGCTTCCATTGCTTTTAAATACTAAATACATTTTTTTTAATATTCATTTTCAGTTTACTAAAAACAGGTATCTATTATGCTATCAATTGAGTATGAAACGCTTTATTCTTCTATGCTTGAACAATTACAAAACATCAATGGAGCTTTGGACGAAGCTGCGAACAATCTGTCCGATTCACTTTATTGTACGGTAAGTTCGCTCCAGAGTTTACGCGAAATGTTAAAAAAATATCCCCCAGAAGATGAAGCTGAGCAGATTTACTTCTTTAAATACGTTAAACCTAAATTTCAAAGTTGGCATATCTACGTTATTGAGATTCATCATTTATTGCTTTCTGTCCCGATTGGGACAGAACAAATGATACGTGACTATTACATGAATGAGCTACATGTTATCAACAGGTTTACGCAGCGCTACGCATTTTATTACCAATACTATCTCACGAATGAAACGAGTAAAGATGCAGATTTTTTTCTTCCATCAAATAAAACTGAATTTCCTCCCGAACAGGAGAACATCGTGGTGGAAGCAGGTTTTGCAACAAATATGGACTTTATTTTTGCAAAATTTAGGGCATTCGATATGTTACGGGATTTTATAATAAAGCGCGTACGATTACTTTATCAGAAAGTAGAACTGGGTATATTATCGGAATTGGTTACTGCACGTAAATTTTGGTGGTCTGGGGATAAAGTTGAGTTGATTGAGCTCGCCTACGGAATTTACCATACACATCGATTTAATGGTGGCGCAGCAGAAATTAATGATATTGTGCAATGGCTCGAAGAGAGTCTTCACGTAGATTTAGGACAAGCATATCGGATGTTTCTGGATATAAGACGACGAAAAACGGTAAGCTATACAAAGTATTTGGATGAAATGAGCGCTGCAATTCATCACCATATCGATGAATCAAATAGCTTAAAACGCAAAAAAAAAAAGGTTTTACGATCAACCTAAAAAGATGTAAAGATCTATTTTTTCTTAAAATCGAAACGCATTGAATTTGGTACGAACCTACACCGTACCAAATTCCTACTTTAAAATTACTAGCTAATTCTACTTTAACTAAAAAACACGTTGTATGGAAAAGTCAATTAAATTCTTTCTGGATGTTGTAGCCGAGGGCATAAGTCTAGAGTCAGGTTTGCTTTTTGAAATACAGAGAGCTGCGGAACTAGCTGCTTACAGGAAAGGAGAGTTTTGGTTAAGTAGGGGAAAGAGGATTGGTGATATCGCTTTTATAATTACTGGTTGCGCAATGGGTTACCGATACGAGAATAGGGTGCAAAATGTTACAAAGCTTTGGAACTCGAACGAGGTCATTATTGAAGGTTGTTCTTTACTTCCCAAACGACACCCTGACGATCGCGTCATTTTTCTCGAAGATAGTGAACTGCTGATTTTCTCTATAAAGATGTTGGAATCAATACAGGATCGATTTCCAGGAACACGTAATCTCATTAAACACCTCTTGGCAATAGCACTTGATAAAGAACATAACCTACTATACCAGCTTAAATTTCGAAAAGCAGCTGATCGATTACGAATCGCGCAAAAGGATTATTCTAAACCATTTAATCTGCTGACAGCGACACAAAAATCTTCCTACCTAGGAGTTTCTCGACAAAGTTTCTACAATCTGATATAGTGATTGTCCCAAAGGTGACAAGAAATAGTCTAACCCTGTACATTAAATAATCTAGTCTACGACAGATTGTGTTCGGTAGCTCGAGTAATTTTACAATGTCCATTTGTTGAGGTAAAGGATTTTATCAAACAGATGGATTAAAACTTTTGCTTATGAAAAACATCGACCGAACTCCGAACAAGGCTAAAGGGTTTTTAACCAACTCTTCTGGATCATATGTCCATTTTCTGGAAGAATTTGGCTTCGCCTACTGCATTCAGGAACCTTGGTTGATAGTTGATAATAATAGAGATCCATTTGAATGGATACTCTGTCTATCGATCACGATGCGTGATGTAGCTGAAGTCTTAGAAATTGTCCTCCCAGTGCTTTACGAATTTGATGTATCATTTAGTTTGATAAACTCGTCTTTTCAGCATAACAGAATAAACAATCACGCATTTCCCGCTCACCTTTATGGTAAGCCGCTTATAATCTATCCTAATCATAGTAGTCAAGCAGTTGAAATTTCTGCGATTATTCATCGAAAAACTGCTGCCTTTCAAGCGCTGTACCTTCCAAATTGTATTCGTTTAGGTGCCATACTTTATGCAACTAAGATCGAGCCTGTCAATAATGACCTTGGTTTAATGATCAACGGAAAAGTATATCAATTGGCAAATACATTGCTAACAATAAAATCAATGTCGCCATTTCCCTCGGCGATGCTCATGGAGGACCCAAAGATACGTAGATTTATTAGGGGTAGATATCTACCGGTCAAATTGATTTCATCGAGTCACAAAGGCAATATTGTTAAAGCGTTTGATGTATTTAGAATGAATTGGCTCTTCGTAAAGCAAGCTGCCACTTGGGCTGCGGAAGACAATCTTGGACGACAGATGATTGATCGCCTAAAATGGCAACAAAACATAGCGATAGCGTTATCGGATCTAATAAACGTACCCAAAGTAGTAGATTTTGTTGAACAGGATGGATACAGCTATTTGATAACTGAATTCGTAGAAGGAAATTCAATCGATGATTTGATTAAATCCCAGAATGTCACTGCGGAATTTATTATTGAGATCTACATCAAAGCCGTTATGCAACTTCAAAAGATGCATCTTGCAGGTTATGTCCACAGGGACTTCACGGCTAAGAATATCTTAATCGATAAAAAAGGGCTAGTTTGGCTTACTGATCTCGAATTGGCTGCTGAGCTGACTGATCTTGAATTTACGCCGTTCCAAAGTGGAACATTCGGATACATGTCAAGATCGCAGCAGAATGGTGAAACAGCTCGTATCAGTGACGATGTATTCGCCGCTGGTGCCCTGCTATACTATATTTTTTCTAAAGAGCATCCTAGGCTCCTTTGTGAATCTTCTACCTCTAAAATGCTTAAGAAGATTGATGGACTCGATATAGAAGATGCCTACAAGGCTGTGATACGACTTTGTATTATTGAGGAACGGGATAACCTCGATATCGGTCATGTACTGACGCTTCTAAAAAGCGATGAACTGGAGTCAATGAGATCGGAAGACCAGAAAAGACTGGCAATAGGTGTCCATAGAAAAAGTTTTTACCTGATTCTTAGTACGGTTTTAGCAGCTTTGACAACTGTGGCCGCTATTTATTTGGCAAGTGATGACGCTAACTCGAAGCCAAGTGGTTTTAAACGCGATTTTAATTTTCAGAACCCTATATTAATTTCTGAGTATAAGCTACCATTGGATATTCTGAGTATTGCCGGAGAATATAAAGGCGATTTATACGTCGGGACATCAATTTCTGGACAGTATGCAAAACTCTTAGATGCAACTGATCTTATAGAACGTAAGGACATAAGTTCAGATAGTCTACTAAATTCGACCCTTTCCAAAAAGGTAATTGTCCAAGTCGATTCATTCGGAATTTCCATCGCTGATGGCCAACGGAGTACAATATTTGTGAAATCGCACGACAGTGACAATGTAAAAATAATCAAAACAGCCTCTCCCTTCACACGAGCTGCAAGGGTATCTTCTGATAAATTCATAGTTCGAGCCTTCAACAGAGCAAATCAAGACCAGTCTTTCTACTCCTTAACCGCTCACGTTCCGACATTTAATAACGAAAGCCAGATAACTGAAGTTTTTTCTGACGCTGGATTTTCGACAAGTGGATTTCTGCGATGTATTAATGAAAACAGATGCGTTTACGTTACCCGGTTTGCAAACAAAATATTTGTTACTGATACTGCTCTTCATGTCGTAGATCATGGCACTACGATCGACACCATTAGCGAGTATACCCTTCACTCAAAGAAAGATGTCAAAGGTAGCATCGGTACAATTTCCAGTACGCAGATGCCCCGCATTGTAAACAAGGCAATCGAGGTCACATCAAAATTGATTTACGTAATCAGTATGATAAAGGCTGACAATCAACTTGATTCATTTTACGACAATCATATAAGTATTGATGTCTACGATCTACACGCAAATTATTTGGGATCTTTCACTATCCCGAGCCAAAATATAGACAGGTTACGGAGCGTACGTGTGCTAAATCGAGATATGTATGTTCTTTATCCTGGTTTATTACAAGTCTTTAAGTTGTCAGGTAATGTAAGGTTAAACAATAATCCCAGGTCATGAAGAATCAATTTTTTATTACGCTATTTCACGGCGTTCTCGTTTTTGTTTTTCTATATTCTGCACTAAGTAAATTACTTGATTTCGGATATTTTAAAGCAGAACTAGATAAAAGCCCTTTTCTAGAACGTTGGACAGTTGTTCTTGATTATTTGATACCATTATCAGAAATCATTGTGGTGATCATGCTGTTAGTTAAGTCAACCCGGACACTTGCACTCTACTTATACCTTTACATGATGAGTTCCTTCTGCTTTTATGTTTATCTCATGATGACTAAAGCGCATTATCTTCCCTGTGCATGTATGGGGCTGTTTGGTAAGTGGTTGAGCTGGGAAGCGCACCTTTTGGTTAACGTATTTCTCCTTGTCCTCACAATACTTGTAATTCTTTTGAACAATAAAGATTCGGCCCGTGCAGCGCATGCTGCGACTGGGTAAATATCAAGATACTATAGTAGCAAATGTTCCGTTTAAACCGCCTGACTGAACGTATGCTTTAAAGATGAGGTGGTATTAACAATTCTAAAGTTTAAAATTATGTTTAAAAAAGTAATGACTCTTGCAGTGGCAATAGTTGCCATTGGAAGTGCATTTGTTGGTTCATCAAATGCAAAAAATCTGTTACAACAAAACAGATGGGTGCTAATATCAAATGAGAATGAAACAGTCTCTGCGACAACTGCCAGAAATGCCTGCCCCGGTATTGAGGATACATGTGCGTACGAGGTTAATGCGCAGGGACAACCGACAGGACAAACTTTCGGTCACATTTAGTAGCATTCCTACCTAAAATAGCACCCTTCGCAAGCCGCGAAGGGTGCTTCATTTTTTGCCTAAAAAATTATGGTTTCGGTTTGTCTGTTACAACGATCATTTCCATAGGTTCTTCTACTAGGGAAAGTTTTAGGTCGTACTTTTTAAGTGCGGCATTTATTACTTCCAGATCTCCAAGGTTGATCTCGCGCAATGAAATATCGACATGATCAGTAATGCCTGTTCGATCTTCAATCGATAATCTTCGCTGATTTTTTAACTTCAAGTTTTCACCTACATGATAGCGGTCGAGCACATCTACGAGTTTGGAAATAGGGGTGTTCTGCATTTCGATATGATAAATGCTGTGCGTATAAATTGGAGCGGCACCTTTGCTGATGGGATTTTTAGTGGATCCAACTCTGGAAAGAATTAACTTGGGAACAACAATCGTTTTATTATACGTCCTTAATCCTAGCGCGTATTCGATGTCGCGAAGCATGATCTCATGAAATTTACTGCTATCTTGGTGTTCAATGATAATTCGATAGGTGTATGCGTATTTTTTTTGCCAAGATTCTCGTTCTGCTTGTGTAGCTTTCGGTGAAATCGAGTTAAGCCCCCAGTTGTCTAGATCCATATACATTTTTACAGATGTCCTAGTGGTCAAGCCTAAGGCTTCTTGCATGAGGAAAGCTGCAGAATAATTCTGCATCAGCCTATAACGATATTGTAGCGTATCTAGTCCTTCAATTCCCATCCCCGTTAGCCTAGGATCATACCGCATTAGTGATGAGTGATAAATGAATTTTTCGTTGAGCGCTATCGAATTTGAAGACCATTTTGGATCGTACGCCAAAGTATCTATCGCTTGACCACCATAGTTTCCACGTGCTAATTCATCATTTTTCATTTTCTCGTTCAACGGTTTTCCTGCAAGAAACAGCTCAATGTTTTTGTCGGTTACTTCGTGATGGCCTGTAACTGCCTTTATTACGCCATCTTTATTGATCCAGACATAATGGGGAATTACTTTGTAAGGAAATAGCTTGCTGATGGCAGCTCCGCTTTGGTAGAGTCCAGTAGGTAAGGTTAGATCCGATCGCCTGCTGTAAAATGAAGTAATCGCCTTTTCTTTGTCGTTAGAAACTAGGATAATTTTCAATTTATCCTCGTGTTTCTTTTGCAATTCTTCCATCTTAGGAAATGAGGCGATACATGGAATACAATAGGTTGCCCAAAAGTCTAAGATTATCGCTTTGTCAGTAAAATCAGCTGTGGAAAGAGTAGGAGAGCTGTAGTTTACTGCTTTTGCAAAGGCTAAATACGGTACTGTGTCTCCGATAGAGAGCGCTTTTAAATCCGAAGCTTGGGATTGCCCATTACAGAGGAGCGAAGATAGCATCAAAGAAATGAATGCTGTCACGCCATACTGATAGTTTTTGATAGTGGATTTTTTAGTAACCTTCATTTTGAACTAATTGGGGTGCATTGATCAATTGAATTTGTGGAATCGGCAATAGTGTATCTGTTACTTGCCAGTTCTCTTCTTTAATAGTACCGAGTACATCTGTTGCGAGATCGAGACGTTTTAGGTCGAACCAACGATGTCCCCATTCGCAAAATAATTCGCGCCTCCGCTCTTCAATGAGGGCAGCAGTGCAATCCGCGATATTTAAATGGGATGGTAGCAAGGAGATTTTTGCACGTCTGCGAATTGCGTTAATATCTTCGATAGCTGCCTCTATATCACCCATCATTAGATTGGCCTCGGCACGAATAAGTAGCTGCTCGGCCGCCCGAAATACAACAGTATATTGATTTCCTGTTCGAGTTCTTGTTGTGTATTTGTAAGGGAAGTAGTAAGGACCACTTGGTTTAATTCCCACCCAAGTAGTTTTCCTGCTGTCGTCTGCTGCAAAAGATGCGAGGAGATCGGGAGAAAGCAAGTATATAGGCGCCGTAGTATTAGTGAGCGATGATGGAATCAAATAAAATCCATCATAGGTGTCGTAGAACATGTTCGAAGTCGCGCTAAATAGTTGCCAAATAGTCTCGGTACTATTTTTTTGAAAGGTGTTATCTAATTCTGTCTCTATTGGATAAGAGCCTAAGTTAATCAGCTCGTTAGATAGGTCTAACGCTTCTCTCCAATTTTTTCTGTAAAGCTGTACGCGTGCAAGAAAAGCTTTTGCTACCAATTTAGTTGGTCTAACGCGCTCTGGTGTGGGATATTTGGTAGGTAAATCGGCTATTGCACTTTTTAGGTCTGCGACAATAAGAGCGTATACTTCTTTTGATGTGGATTGTTCTTTTTTCTCATTTTCGCGGTAGTCCGTCCCCGTTACAAGTGGTACAGCACCCCAATTGTTGGTGAGGCAGAAATACAGAAAAGCGCGTAAAAATTTACCCTCACCGATTAACTTAGATTTTGCAGTATTCGAGATAGTGATACTATTCTCAACGTTTTCGATGATCAGATTTACTTGATAAATATTTTTGTATAGGCCTGACCAAAGATTGTTTACCATGTTATTATCTGAAATAAGACTATTATTGGCAAACTGTGCAATGGGTTCTGATGTTCCTGTGTATAACAATTCATCGGACTGTAGTGCAGCAATCCTAACTTGGCTTTCTAAGAGTCCTCCACTTGTGGCCATAATACTGCTATATGTACCAGAAATCGCTAAAGCCGCTGAACTACTGTCGGCAAAGACAGTAGCTGTTTCTAATCTATTGTTCGGGGGCGATATATCAAGGTAATGCTCGCAGCTAAGTAAGCCTAAGCAAGAGATGATTACTGTATATAAGTATGATTTCATAATAGACGTTTAAAAAGATAAAGTAAACCCAAAAGTGGTTGTTTGAAGAGGAGGAAGGCTAATTGCTCCCGTTTCTGGATCTAAGCCCCTATAACGCGTCAGCGTGAAAAGGTTCTGCCCTTGTAGAAAAAGCTTGATTTGCCTAAGTTTTACCCGCTCGACAAATTGCTTAGGAAGGTTGTAGGAAATATGAATATTCTTAAAACGTATGAACGACGCGTCTCCGTAAGAAGCATCGGAGTAGTTTGCAAAATTACTGTTTGCTGTGTTTGCCAATCCGGTTGTACTTGTTAATCGTTGGATAGTCGCCTCATCAATTCCATTCATCCATCGAGCGTCATAAAGTTCGGTCATGATGTTAAACATCGTACCCGGGGTTCTTCCCATCAACGTGGCATAGTGGTTTTTCAGCTCTTGCTTCGCAAATTGTATCAAAAAACTTATGTTCCATTCCCCGTAATGTATGTCGTTACTGATGCCGCCGTAGTAGTTCGGAGTTAGATCTACTACGACCGTCTGATCAAGTGGCCTTGAGACTCCGTCAAAGGTATAAAGACCAGTTTCATGATCAATCCCTGTATAATTTAATGCTTTTATGATGTTGAGCGGCTTTCCGATGACGAGCGTGTTTGCATAGGTTGAATTTTCTAAATTGGGAAATTCATGAAGTCTATTTCTGGATATGGAAATGTTTGCGGAAAGGTCCCATCTGAATTTTTGTCTTTCTACCAGTCGGCTTGATGCTAGTAATTCCCAACCAGTATTTTCAACTAGCGCATTAAAATTACGGAGAATGGAACTGAAGCCAGTTTGATCAGGTAGTCGATAATTGATTAATTGGCTGCTGCTACGGTTTTGAAACCAATTGGCGGATAGCAGTAACTTGTTCTCGATAAAACCTAGTTCAATTGCTGCCTCTAGTTTATTGTTCGTTTCCCAAGAATAGTCCTCATTGTATAGGCGAGATGGGATATAACCTATTTGATTTTGATATGGATTGTTAACTGCTTGGGAGTTGTCCAAATATTGATAATCACCGATTTGATCGTTTCCAGTAACACCGTAGCTCCCGCGAAGTTTACCGTAACTTAGCCACGATAGCTGATCCTTTAAGTACTGTTCCTCGCTAAAGATGTAACCTAGTCCCACTGCACCGAAATTTGATACACGCCTTCCAGGTCCAAACCGACTACTTCCATCTATTCTTCCAGTAAGATTCGCGATGTATTTATTGTCATAGTTATAGTTTAATCGTCCAAATGCGGCTTGATAGCGATATTCAGATTTATAGGTGTCGGCAATTACATTTGTTGCATATTGTGCGGCCTCAATCAGCGCATCATTTGCAAAGCCACTTGCCTCTATCATCGTGAAGTTTTTATTTTCGTTTTGTAGGGTACTTCCTAAAAGCAGCGATAGATTACTCTTTTCGAAGCTTTTGCTGTATTCCAATTGAGGTTCCATTATCCAGTTCGTAGTTTTTGTATTGGCGAAGTCAGCAGACGATACCAAATTTGAACTGTTGGGGTTTTGTGCAGCAACAGGATTGGTCTCCATTTGATCGCTAGCTAGCGTGCTATAACCTGCTGTTAGCCTCAGTTTTAGGTTTTGGGAAAACTCGTAGGAAAGGTTAATATTTGCGATATACCGATTTAAGCGCTCATGGGCGTTTCTCTTTAGGTAGAAGAGTGGGTTGCTAAATGCTCCTCCGTTTTCTTCCCAAACCAAATTGCCATTGTTATCTAACAAGGACGGATTGTTTGGCGGAAGAAATATTGCTTGTGACATTCCGCTGCTCGGCAACTCATTCTGGTTCAGACCATACATGGAATTCAACAGTACTTTGAATCTGCCATCGGCACTTTGATGATTGATGTTTGCTGTTAACGTACCGCGCTGGTCTGCATAATTGCCAGGGAAAACAGCGCCAGTTTTGTTGTAGTTAGCACTGATCATAAACTGCGTGTACGTACTTCCTCCGGAAATACTAGTATTGATGTTGGTGAAATTTGCTGTTTTGCCGAATAGGTACTCCTGCCAATCCGTAGTTCTTGTGGTGTCCCATAAGGTAAGGTCTGGCGCTGTAACAGTCGTGATTTCCCGATTGTCATTCGCGAAGGCCTCACGACGCATGGCAACGTATGTGGCCGTATTTAATAGGTCTAGTTTGTTGTTTATCCGTCCTATTCCTGTCTGTGCGGAAATTTCAACATTTGTCGATCCGGCTTTTCCTTGTTTTGTGGTGATTAGAACGACGCCGTTTGCACCTCTACTACCATAGATTGCTGTGGCATCTGCATCCTTTAGTACTTCGATACTGGCGATGTCCGACGGACTAATGTTGCTCATGGGACTTTGTCCATTATTGGCTAAACTCATTACTCCACTGATACTTTGATTTTGATAGGGAATACCGTCAATCAGGATTAATGGTTGGTTCCCTTGTGTCAAACTGTTTTGTCCCCTGATTTGAATGTGAAATGATCCGCCAGGACTTCCATTTTCTTGGGTAACTGTCATACCCGGAACTCTACCGGCAAGAGCAGCAATGGGATTGCTGACAGGTTGTTTCTCGATATCTTCGGACTTGATGGAAACGACACTCCCAGTGTTCAATCTTTTAGAAACTCGGCCATAGCCTATAACCTGAACGTCATCAAGATTGTTGGATATTCTATTTAGCGGTATGATTATCGAGTCGGAACTAACAGTATTAAACCGTACTTCTTCACTTTGATAGCCTTCGGCAGACGCAATCAAAATACCTGTATTATTGCTAACGCTTATTGAAAACCTTCCGTCTTCATGGGCATCTATTGTAATTGGGTTGCCTAAGATGCGTACTACGGCATTGGGTATTGGCTTTGTCTCATTATTTGATATTACTTTTCCATGTATAATATGATTAGCTTGTTCTTGTGCAATTGCACATTGACTAGTAACAAGGATTACAATGCAAAGTATTACTATTTTGTTTAGGCAGTTCGGTCGTCGAACTGCCCATAAATGTGCTAGAAAATGGACAAAGAGATCCCGCACGAATATAAAAACGTGATTCATTTTAGTAAGTGGTTTTTTGATTTAATTATTTTACGAAAACACCTTAGTAAAAGATCGGGGCCCCTTGATCTTGTTTGGTGGTTGATTTGTGCTTTTAACGCTATGGTCTTACTCTGGAGGACATATTACTAGTGAAATATGTAGTAGATTAATTCTATCTAGATTTGATGATCGAATACTGTAGACCAAATTAACAATTGCTGATGTATGGGTATGAAGTCGTGTCAGCGGAGATAAGTGGTATATTAAAAAATCTGAGACGATACCCAAGCAGTGAATCACGAGGGTAGATTTAAAATAACTTTGAAAAACTGTAGAATGTATAGCCGCTCTACCAAATTTAGCATTTTGGTGAGCGTAATAGTAATTTATTTGCGTGCTACAATTCATTGTCGTTCTTTAATAATGAACGAACCCACTTGTAGTATTAAGCGAACTATAGGGTCGGCTCTACTAAAATTTTGATGTCCACCGGCTCTGACAAAGCCAATTCCCAAATTGGGATTCCCCACCAAAAAAAGTAGATACCGACCCTATAGTATTATTATAGGGTGCGGTATTTCTACTAATACTCGCGGGGTCAAACTGTCAGATTTGTGGAGCGAGGTTCGTAAAAGCACCAAATTTTGATCTTAGTGCTGTAAAATTACATTTTTTTATTCTTTAAAAGCATATCTTTTATCAGTTCAAAGGTAAGTTTATTATCCATAATTTATGGAGTTATGTTAGGGTGTAAAATACATCTTAATATATTTGACGGTCAGTATTTTATATATTGTCTAGATGTTGTATATTTATGTGTTACATTCGCATTATCTGTATTATGATTCAGAAAAAGGTTAACCACGTAGGTCAAAATATTAGAAAAATTCGTTTGCTTAGAGGGATGAAACAAGATACCTTTGCTAAACATATGGGGATAGCCCAACAAAACGTGTCAAAAATGGAAAACAAGAAAAATATAAGTGACGAACAGCTTCAAAAGGTATCTAAGATTTTAAAAGCTAGTGTAGAATCCATAAAGGATTTTGATGAGAATACAATCATTAATAATAATATTCTTAACGATCAGGTAAACAACTACAATATTCATCCGCTTGAAAAAGTGGTAGAGCTATTAAAAGGTGTTATCGAATCTAAAGATTCAGAAATTGAAAAACTAAAAGGTGAATTGGATGCCTTATTAAAGCATCGTGCAGGTGACGTGGATTCAACTGATAACTTTAAGGTTTTTAAAGTAAAAGGTGGTGAGTAAAACTTTACCTTCACATACATTTGCTATTTATCTCTTGAAAGCTTAATTTTTATATTGTCTATTTTGTAAACTTATTTAGTATTCTTTTTGACAAAAACTAATCATCATCTTTTTTACCTTGAAAAAGTAAATTAGTTATTATGAGAAGCGTTTTTTTGTTCTTTTTTGTTTGTTTTTTATCGACAGTAGCGATGCTTGGCGCGTTATCGTCTCGGAAGTTATATCCATTAATTTTTTTAGGAATTTTTATATGGTGCATCTATTTTCTGTATATTGTGATAAGATCTAATAGACGCCGTCGACGTAGATTAAAACAGGAAATATGTAATAGAGATTTTCGTTATTAATTAACAAAACACCACCATTGAAACTAATCATTGAGGAGCTGTAACAGGTAATACAGTATGTTAATGCTTCTTCTCGCTGTTATTGCCTCTTAAAAGTTGAAGCTTATTTAATATGCTGTATTCGCTTTTTAAAAGAATTTTAAATAGTGCAGCGGTTGGAAATAAAAAATCAATTTTTTTTACCCATGTTGGTCTGTCTTGTGTATTTTCCAGATTCATTGCCAAGTCATAGAGTGATCTTAGATAGATTCGATAGTTTAGGATATAAATACTTCCACTATAGAAAATCATGAGTAAAAATAGGGTTACAAGTCTTGATTTTTCATCGGATTTGGCAAGTACGGGAAGAATTATTACGGAAGAAGTCAATATTAGGATTACTAAACAAAGAAGGAAGTATTTTCCTGTAAGTATTTTAAATTTTACCTCTGACGGTGTTTTTAATTGTGAAAGCAATGACAGGTGTTTAAAATAAATATTTTTTTGATTAGATTTTAAAGCCAATGATAAGCACTGTGATAAGAAGCTTTTTTTTACAAGACCTTCTTGATACCACAGGTTTAAGTCGAATTCTGAAAACTTTTTCTCTAATTCTGTATCGATTGGTATCTCGTTTAAAACTAAACTTACTAACTTCTTTTCGAGGGCTGCTTCTGCTAAAATTGTTGACCATTCAATAGCTTCATCCAGATTAGACGATACTAATTTCTCCTTTACTAATGCTAAGAAAGGAAGTTGGTGTGCATTATTAATTATAATTGTTGGAAAATCATTCTTTAAATCTATATTGCTCATTTCTGCTAGGCGAAAAACTGCAGCGGCATCTTGATTAGCATACGCCCCAAGGATCTGGTTAAGTGATATTTTTTCGTTCTCTAATAAGGTTTTGTAAAATTCGTTTAGATTAATAGCTTCTGTTAAATTAAGACTTTCAGCAGATAGATTTGCGTCCCTAACCACCACATTGAATAAATGTAAATCTTGAAGCCATTTTTCACCAAAACGTCCTTCATGTCCTGCTAGCAAATTTTTTTTGGAACTAGTAATAAATGTTGACCAACTTTTATGATTATACAATTTTGTCTCTAAAAAGCATCTTGACATTAAAGTTTCATCTTCCAATTTTGATATGTCGTAAAGAATTTGTTCCCGTTGTATGCGAGGAAACAAACCGGCGGCAAATGGTATAACCTCTATTAGCCTTGATTTTCCTTCAGCTGTTTGATAAAATTTCTTATGTAATTTTAATAGTTGATTCCATCCTTCTGTCATTCCTTGCGATATTTCAAATGCAGCTAAAAATTCGCAGAAAGTTAGATGTATAAACCTGAAAGACTCTCTGTAGCGCTCCTCGGTAATTAAGCCCGTTTCACGCGCTATCTCATCAAAAACCAATTCGGCCTTCAAGTTATCACAAGCCAAAATATCTTTAATTGTTTTAATAGCATTTTTAAATTTTAGGGAGTTGCTGGATTGCTCGATATTTATCAGGTGGTCATATGCAATTTTTCCCAAAATCCGTTCCCGCTGTTCTTTTAACGAAGAATAGGCTCCAGGTATATTTGACTTCTGTTTAAGCCTTCTCTTTATAATTAGTTCTTCAGTAATTTTCTTGTAGAACTGAGTTCTAGACTCTGGTGACACGCTTCCCTTTGTAATCTGATCTTCCGCGACGTACATTGATAAAATCAATGGATTACTACACATGTCTCGTAAGGTTGGTTTATCAGTGAGGTCACTGTAAACTCTTGATATATTCCTATCTCTATCTTTTTCAAAGTTCCATTTTGTAAGAAAGTCATAAATGTCTGATGGAGAAAATGGTTTAAGAAAACAGCTATGAGGAAAATTAGCAGAGTAATCCCACTTGATCTGTTGATAGAATTGAGTTCGCATAGTTAAAATAATTGAATTATGCTCACTGAGATCACGCAAATGAGAACTTAGACCATTAATACAGTCTGCCAATTTTGTATACATTGTTGATGAGACCTCATCTAATCCGTCAAGTAGAATCAATAAGCCTTTATTTTGGGCATAGTTTTCGAAACAATCCTCAATTTTATATACTTTGTTTTTTGAAATCTCTGCTTTAATGTAATCATAAAGCCAGGTTTGATAATTTTTAATTTTCGACGGGGGGATCACATTTTTTAATTCTAGTAGTATCGGTAATTTAGATTTACTTGGCTTTTTTAAAGCATTTTTGCAATTATTTCTAAATACTCTTTTAATTAATGATGATTTGCCAGCACCAGGATCGCCCATCACCTTTATTCTGTTACCTACTGTTAAAAAGTCATTGTGAGTAAATTCACTTTCATTTTCGTCATTATAGCTGATAGTTAGATTTACAAATATTTTGTCGATATCAATATTTAGATCACGAGTTGACGGAACATTTAAATATTTGACTGCTTCATTTCCGAGTTGGAGTTTACAATACCTTTTTAGGCTTAGTGAAGATGCTACGGACTGTTTAATATGGCGACTAATGAAGTACATCATGCCATCAATCGCATATTCACCCCAATCTTTGACATATTTTATTACAACTTTTCTCAATACCATTAAAAGAGGAATCGCTATAACTGTAAGTGCAACACTTGTAAAATCAATTCTAAAACTTTTTAAAAAGTTAGGTATACCAAATAGTATGGTTAAAAACATAATCTATAAATATTTAGCTAATCAATTGGTAGTTTTTTTAATTTAGTCAGTTAACCCATTGCACAGGTTTGTATTGAGTAAACTACTTAAAACTTGATGTAATATTATTGATGTCCTTATAGCATCCAATAATACTTTTGCAAAAGTATTGTTTTTTTTATAATTACAACAAAAAGTTTGAATAATGCCTGGGTAAACTCAAAATCGTCTAAATATTCTTCTACGTCGGAAAGCTATGATTATATATATGTTTAACAGTCGGAAACTGAATAAATGTAGTAAGTAGTGAAGTCTTCCCGTTTCTGAAGTCTTCCCGTAGTAGTTTATTAAATATTATTTCCCAATCGAAACGGTCAAAAAGGCTGCAAAGGTGCAATGGCCACCGTCCGCTCATCTTCCACCAAAAGACTACGGCATAACGTACTACTTCCCTAAAGGGCGCCCTTCCATTATTCCGTTTCCTTTTGGTCTTTCCCTTTGTCCATAACCTTATTTGGCTTTCTTTTTTTCCGTTTTTTCTTTTGGAAAATAGCAAAAAAAAAAACGAGAGACGGAGAAGGGAGCTGAACAGATTTTTTAATTTTTAAACTTTTAAGGTTATGAACATCATTGGAAGAGTAGCAAGAAATGCAGAAGTGCAGTCCACCGCGAGTGGTAAAGAGGTGGTTAATTTCTCGGTAGCGGTCAACGATAGCTATAAGAACAAGCAGGGCGAACGCGTCGAGCAGACGGAGTTTTTTGATTGTGCCTTTTGGCTAACACCGAAAGTAGCCAAGATGCTTGTTAAAGGTTTGCTTGTAGAATTGATCGGTCGCGTAAGTGCGTCGGGTTGGATTGATCGAGATGGGAATCCGCGTGCAACCCTAATTTTCATGTATCAAGCATCAAACCGCTTGCCGGGGGTAGTCGCGTAGAGGAGAATGACAAAGTGGTAGCAGAAGCGGTAGAGGATGACCTGCCATTTTAGGGTAATGGTTTTAAAGTGGTGGTCGTTTGGACTACCACTTTAAAATCTTAGTAGATGGGACGGTTTTTAATAACTCAATGGAATACAATCTAGTTTATTCAAAAATGGAAAATAGATTTTTTAACAGCATAGCACGTTTGGATTTTGCAGGTAACCTGCAATTAACGATTGGAAAGAACGAGGACAATGGTTTGGTTGTATCGATTCTGCTTCGCAATGAGGCTTGTGGTGATAGCGCGAAGGATTTGATACCGCCGCTAACTTTGATTGGGACAGCAGAGGAATTGGACGAAGGGTTTTTTGCGCAGATCGCAAAGCCAGTAGAGCAGGTTTCAGGTTTAATGGTAGATATGGAGTCTTTCCTTGCACAAATGGAGATTGCCAAGAAGAATTCGGCAATGGAAAAGCAACAGGAGGAAATGAAGCGCAAGGGGAGAGAAGCCAAAGACAAGAAGTATAAAGAAGAAATGGGCAAGGTTGATGCGCTTGAAAAGGAAGGTAAATTTCGTGATGCGTGGAAAAAGCTTCCTGATCCTGAGGGTTTTCCCGAGCGGGCAGAACATATTCGCAAGCGCAAAGCTGATTTATCGGCTCGCTTTGCACCTGACCTGTTCGGGGCGAGTGCTTCGCAAGTTGAAAGTGTTTCCGCGCAGGTGGAGGAATCGAGCGATCTGCAAGATGATGCTGATGTGCTTGCGGATGATGGATTCTCGGACGAGGAAGAATAGTACACTAACTTTAAACTTAATAGCTATGTTACTAGCAACACATTTACCACGCCTGTTTATCTTGGTGGATAAAGGGCAAGAGATAACCTTAACAGACCCGAACCCGCAGTGGTCTCCGCAAGCGGTGCTTAATTTTTACAGCGCAAATTATCCTATACTGACCACGGCCAAGATTTCCGCGCCAGTGATTAAGGATGACGCGGTACAGTACCGCTTGGAAACGGTGATCGGAACGAAGGGTTAATTTTTAAATAAATAATTATGAATCATGCAAGAGAATATGGAACATTTGATAGAACTGCCACAAGATCGTACGCAGGAAAGGCTACACGTCGCGCTCGCCTACTTCGTGGATTATATGGAAAGACCACGCGATGCAAGCGAGGTGTTAAAGGACAGACAGCAAGCTGTGCCTGTGGAGATGCTTCCCATGCTTTTGTAAGGACGGCTTTTTCGCCCAAATTGGCAAAGTCTGATCTGAAGGTTGTCTCTTTAGATAGGAGCAAAATGGAGAGGGACTTTTATAGTTCCCTTTCATTGCTCATTAAACAGTTAAACTTAAGCTTGCCGGAAACAGTGCAACTGAGATTTCCTTACAACATGGCTTGCGCTATGCATCACTTGCAAAAGGCACTAAAAGCAACTGGTGCGGAATCGCAGAATATCAGGCTTGTCGAGGATGATGGCGCGGTGTTCTTTGCTAGACAGGAGCGCTTCGATACAGGAATGACGCTGTATTACATTGCGGTAGAGCCACTTTTTTATATGCTTCGCGATAAGAGCCGAAAAAAAGCTTCGCATTTGTTACTCTCCGTATTTGCTTACTTGTTTCAAGTCGCACGGATTCCCTACCACAGGCAAGAGGGAAACTATTTGCACTACACTTATGATATGCTCCAAGATTGGAAATTGCAGGACGATGAAGAGGATTTGGAGTTTTTGCAAGAGTACAGCCGCATGGAGTACATAGGAGACGCTATCGAACTCAAAATCCAAAATCCTGCAAACCTGCTTTATTTCGAAAAACTAGTAGTTGGATTTTATCCAAAAGATGACTTTGATCGCGATTGTCTTAAACTTACAGAACTAGCTTTTGCGCTTTTTTCCAAGTATCCTGATGGCCGGATTTATGATAAGTTTCAGGAGGGATCATTTGAGGAGGAAGAAGATGACATATCGCGCCAAATTAGCCTTGATAATTACATTTCGTTTTATGGCTCGGCTTGTGGCGGACTGTCTGATCTTCTTATCGAAACAGTAAATACGGATTTACAGGAGTTCACCAGTATAGATGAACCGACAATTTTCTTGCCGATCGATGATAGGGAAATCAAAGGGAACAACTTTGATTTTGAAACTAAGCTCTTTACGTTACTGGAAGATTTGTCCATTTTATTAAACGAATACAACTACTAATATTATGAAGGATATAACCCATCAAATAGGAACGCTGTACCACCCCAAAGCAGCACTGCTGATCTACCAAAATGCTATAACAAACAAAGATACTTATGTGGAGTATTTTGATATGGATGCACTGGGTCGCCCAATCAACGTGCATCCGCTCTCAATTTGTGAAGCAGAGAAGCTAGCTAAATCGCTAAGTAACCAAGTGGAGGGCAAGCCAAGTTACTTATCGACTAAAGGCATGTTGCCTAGCAATGTGCTACATTTTGATGCTGTGAAAAAGAAAGTACTCTGGTTCAGTAAACCGCAGAGGCGCCAATTGTTCTTTGCTTCGCCGCTTGGTGTTAATTCCGGCGACGCTAACATTCCGACTTTGCTTTGGAAAGCGGATGTACAAAATTTGCAGGTCTTTGCCTTATCTTCCGGTGAACGACCAACAGAAAGAACTAGGCTTTGCCATGCGCCCTTTTTTAACATCTACCAAGATGGCAAAGTGTGTATGGGGACGGTGGATATTGACTTGCAAAATGAGCGTTCTTTGGAACGTTTCATACAAACTTGGGAAAGCTACTTTTTTGAAAGCTATTTCAGCCATTTAATGAATGATCACGAACCAATAAACGGTAACTGCGTTTTGCTGTGGGAAAACTTAGTTGGTACCGATAAACCATTTCCGACAAAAGTGCTAAAGAAAACGAACCTGTCCATTAAAAGCTTATTACCATGAGTACAACTAAACAGAAAGTCCATTTTGTAGATAACGAACTCTTAAATCCGACCAATCCTGTTACCGTCAATCTAATTGGGGCAGGAGGGACTGGCTCGAAGGTGCTGACCGCTCTAGTGGAAATGAGCCACAGTTTGTTCGCATTAGGTCATGCAGGTTTGCAGGTGCGTCTTTGGGATGACGATTTAATCAGCGAGGCGAATTTAGGGCGACAGCGCTTTGCCCAATCGGAACTTGGATTACACAAATCCGTGGCACTGATCAACCGCGCAAACCGTTGGGCAGGGACTCGGTGGAGAGCCGAGACAATAAAATATGATTTGGAGTGTTTTACCGATAATTTTACGCATGCCTCAGCCACTTTGATAATTTCCTGTGTAGATTCTGTACAGGCACGATTTGAAATTGCTGAAATACTACGAAAGATGTACCGAAACGGCAGTTACAACAATCGCCCGAAGTATTGGATAGACTTTGGCAATGGACAAGATACAGGGCAGGTTTTGCTTTCGACGGTGGGAAAGATTGCACAACCGAAATCTGAGCAATTCATTCCCGTGGCGAATTTGCCATTTGTTACGGATGAATTTGGTGATTTGTTCCAGCAATCCGAAGGGGTAGACGATACACCCAGTTGTTCGGTTGCCGACGCGTTGCAGAAGCAGGATCTGTTTATTAATTCAGCCCTGGCGCAGATGGGTATGTCGTTACTTTGGAGCTTGTTTCGGCAGGGAATGATCACGCATAGGGGATTCTTTTTGAATTTAGGGGAATTTAGGTCGCAACCGATAAAGGTCGAATAGGTTGGCTACAGGCGCGCTGCGCCACATCCAACCAAATGGGGATGTGGCGCAGCGTACTAAAAATGGCACCTTTGCATTTGCAACGGTAAACTTCTATGTTGTACCGCTATGCAGAACAACAAAATAAATATTTTTTAAGTTGGGTGAGTAACCTCAATATATAATTGAAATTCTTATCCGTCCTGCTAACAATTCAGAAAGGGGGGGACAAAATTTAAGTTTTTTGGTTTTTAGGATCAAATGTATGGCTTATTAAGCCTGCTTAACGTTTTGACTAGCGAATGGAAAAGTTATTATTTTTCTAGACCTCAAGATTAGAGAATGGTTAGAATTTGATTAAAATTATATTATTGATATCCAGGCCTTACAACTTCAGGTTGTATTATGTTAACGTCTAACAAGCTTAATGTGGCTATATTAGTATGCTTTAATAACAGGATAGTACGTTTACTGCATTTGATGCCATACTCAGATTTTTAGATGAGATACCACTGAAAGACATGATGGAGATATGTGTAAATCCTTTAGATATATGATAAACCTATTTAAATATATTGATAGAATTAACAGATTGAACGGTCTCCTAATAAGCCGTTCTACTGGTACGCCCGCGGAATTATCAAAGCGATTGGGGATTTCTCAAATTAGACTGCACCAAATTTTGGAAAATCTTAGAATTATGGGGCTTGAAGTTGAATATTGTCGTACTCTAAAAACATATTATTATAAAAATGATTGTGAGCTTAATATCCTAGTGAATTTGAAAACGTCAAAAATGAAGTAAGTATTTGTTTGACGATTTATTTATTTGATGATATAATTTTTATATAATGTAATCAATTATTTTTGAATTTATATATCATAATTCAGTGATATATTATAGAGTATTTTTAAAATTATATGAAGAAATTATTAGCATCGAGTTTCTGTCTAGCTACCGCTTTATGCCTGATTTCCTGTCAAAAGGAGCAACCTGAAACTTCAACATCTTTACAAAACGATGCATTAAAGTCTAGCTTTTTGAAGCAAGACAACAAAATGAATGCCTTGGCAAAAGGATTGGCTGCATCTGTAGATCAAAAGGACTTTGTAGCGCTGGTACATCAATCTGTATCTAAGGCATTATCATATGGACTTGATGAAAACTTCTATTTAAAAGAGTTGGCCGTTGACAACAACAAAGTCGCTGGAGATCTTGATCTTTCCACCTTAAAAAGTGCGTTGAATCGAAATTTCCCTAATCCATCAAAAGCTATTCACCTTTCAGCAAAGTCAAATGCCTCTTCGGTAGGTAGTGATGTACAACAAGTTTCTGATATCATTGCAAATGATGACATTCAGATATACTGGCCGTACTCGGAAAATTGGGACGGAATGGAAACTCCAGCGATTGTTATTTTAGACGAGACAAATCAACATATGGAAACGCTTCCAGCGCTGCTCCCATTAAAGGATGCTGTTGGTAAAATTATTGGTTATGATACAATCATTGTAAATGAGGAGTATGCTGTAAAACATCCTGTTTGGGTGCTTGATAGTCAACCAGAGTTAGCTTACAGTGAACTTCCTTCTTTATCAAGTGGCGAAAGAACAAATAATGGTGTCTACTTTATGGAACCTGATCATTTAAACGCTGCGAATACAGTCAATTCGGTCGTCAATAATGTGACAGACACCAAGGTGTACAAAATTGATCTGGGTAGGGTGATGGTTTCACAGCATTTCGATCCTTGGACAAAAGGTGGCTCAGAAATGTACTTTCTGTTCACGGAGACAACTGTCAATTCTACTGTAGTTGGTGGACCAATTGGAGCGTCGACGCAAATTAATTCTATATTTGTGGATAGACCGCGTAAAACAATCAATAAGAAACAGTGGGTAGATGTGAATAAGATCGCTGTATCAAATTGGCGTCCGGAAGTTCATAAGATGGCAATGGTGGTATTTGAGAAGGATTGGGAAGGTTGGGCCGGAGATTCCGATAATCAAAAGCATGAATTTGACATTCCAGTAACTTACACGGATGCTTCTGGTAGTCTTAAAACACACAATGTTAAAGGAAGCATTTCAGTACACAAAAGAGATGAACACATCACTACAAAGGTGTTTGACCGTTCATATATTTTTTCAAATTTTAATTTCAGTAACAACAACTGGACTATTTACACCGAAAGAGGTGTGAATTGGACTTTGCCGTACTACATTGGAACTGTAAACCCTATTTAAAATGTATAAATTTTTATTATCACTAATTTGCATATTTTCAATTTTTCAAACTAATGCCCAGCAAAGAGCTCTATATTTGGGATTGACAGGTGAAGTCCAAATGGAAGCTCCTTCATATCCTGGTTTTATAGGTGTTCAAGCGAAGTACGATTTTACATGGCAGCACAACGTTCAAGCTACGTTTGGGCTCAATAGTGACAATTCATCGTATATAGGGGCTGATTATCTATTTAATTTTTTAGAGTTTGGGGATCGATTTAACCTTTATGCTGGAGCTGGACTAGGCTTAGAGTTCTATCGAAAAACGTTTGACACCGAAATGCCAAATGTTACGGTCAAGGTTGAAGATACTTTTCAACAAGCAAATGTTCAATTTGGCGTCAATGCTGACATTTGGAAAGGTCTGTCAATGTATTTGGGATATAAAACCCGCTACTACATTGATCACGACTCTTTAGATCCAAATTATGTCTCTGTCGGCATTCGTTGTAAGTTGTGGAATTAGATTAATAATCAAAGTCGAATAGGATATCTTACAGGTATCCTATTTTTTTAGTTTCATTTTTAACTTTGAGATGTTTGGTGTAGAGAGTTGAACTTTTTCCTTGTAAAAATATAGATTAAAGTTTTCGATTTTGAGCAATTGATTTGGAATCGATGAATTGCGTTGGTGATAGACGAGGATAGTTTTATATAGTAGATTGTGTCTGGGAATAATGGTACGTTTACTGAGGAAATGGGTAATAAACTTAACCTCGTGATTTTATTAATAGCCAGTTATAATCTAAAGCGGTTTTTATTATCAAATGTAATTACTTGTTTATTCCAAAACATTATTTATTTTTGGTCTAAATAAAAACACTAATGCAATTTGTTATTACCTTTTTCGGCGCACTAGCGCTCTATAGCACGTCAAAATATTTTCCTGTAGGCGCTACTGTTTTACGAAAGCCATCTCGGGCTAGCGATCGTACGATAAAGTACTTCGCGTTGGGTTGTCTGCTTTTAGCAGCGGTATTATCCACAGCAATGTACGGAATAGGAACCGGCCTATTTGTATTTATCGCATCGTTAATATTGAGCTTCTGCTGCCTTCTTATAATCGTCCCCCTAAACAAGCGATGGATATATTTCACCGTCACGTTTTGCTTGGTGCTTATTATTTTGGAAAACCTACGTTGCTATGCCAGCTGATAAAAAATATCTTTCTAGTACTGGCCAACGAATTTTGAAGATTACGGCTGGGATATTGGGTGGATACTGGGTAACCGTTCTATTTCATAACGCCATTGGCTCCTTTTTGGAAAACACCGATGGGCTGATCGTTACGTCCGCCTTCACTTCATTCTTTCTTTGGTCGGGACTCCTCGTGATCGCTATTCTTACAAAAAATGGTTGGAAGGTGTGGGCGGTCTACCTCATACTTATTGTTTTATTTATTGGGATCATAGTTTTGAACAAATAACGGTATGAGATTAAAACCATTAAAATCCAGAATGTTTAACGTGATGTTTCATGCACACACGGTTTCTGGTATTGTGATCAGCTTTGCACTGTTCGTTATATTTTTTGCGGGATCGATTTCCTTGTTTATGAACGAGCTGTATCGTTGGGAAAACCCTGAAGCGCGATTCGAGAGTATCAGCGCTGATCAGGTGGATTACGATAAAATTTGCCAGACCGTAAAAAACAAAATACCAAGCTTTGATGTCACTGCACAATTTGGTATGACGCCACCTACGGAAACAAACCCTTTGATGCTATTTTATGGTTCGATGAAACAGCCGGATGGTAGCGTGGAACGATTTTCAACCTATCTTAATCCAATGACCTATGACATGATGCCTCCCAATAAGCCGAAGACCCATATGGCGCATACGCTTTACGAACTGCATTATTTTGAACAAATACCGATCGTGGGCGGATACCTCTCTGGTTTGGTGGCTTTCTTCTTTATTTTCGCTATTATTACCGGACTGCTCATCCATTGGAAAAATATGGTGAGCAAGTTCTATGGATTTTCGCTCAAGGGCAATTGGAAGCAAATTTGGACCAATAGTCATATTTCCCTCGGTTTTATTGCCTTGCCCTTTCAAATGATTTACGCGATAACAGGTGCGCTGCTTTGTCTTTCCATTTTCCTTTTGGCACCAACTGCCTTTATCATGTTTGGCGGAGATACCAGTAAG
This sequence comes from Sphingobacterium bambusae, assembly GCF_033955345.1. Classification (NCBI taxonomy): domain Bacteria; kingdom Pseudomonadati; phylum Bacteroidota; class Sphingobacteriia; order Sphingobacteriales; family Sphingobacteriaceae; genus Sphingobacterium; species Sphingobacterium bambusae. The sequence continues at coordinate 655,605 of NZ_CP138332.1, read as the reverse complement.
GTGCTCAAAGCCGTGAATCCAGAAGCCGAATACAGGCACAATCCAAAAGCCAGTACCGTAAGTGAGTATGCATCGCTGAATAGTATCTACCGAAAAGTGCGGGACGCGAACCCCGATAAAGAGATAAAATATCTATACGCTACAAACTATACCAAGGAAGATGCGACGGTGAGTGCTCGGACCGATGACGGGATAGGTATAACCGGAGACGGACTTTTCATTTATAGCGGGACGGACGGACGATTATTGCAATCGGCGGATCCCCGATCAAAAACCTATACCACAGCTGCGTTTGGGGTGTTGGTCAAGTTGCACTACGCAAACTTTGGTGGCCTATTGCTTAAAACCATCTACTTTCTCCTTTCCATGGTTACTTGCTACATTATTATCAGTGGGGTCATGATATGGAGGACGGCACGGGACAACGCGCGTTATACCTCTAGGCAGAAAAAGTTCCACCATCGGGTAACGAAATTTTATCTAGCTATTACCTTATCGATGTTTCCTGCTTTGGCGATTATTTTTATTGGCAATATTGCGGTGCCTATGGATATGCCGGACAGGTCAGAGTTGGTCAATACCATTTTCTTCGTGGGGTGGCTGCTGCTAACGATTGTGGGGTTGTTCTGGAACAGCTATGGTCAACAAAATCGTAACTACATCCTTATTGGTAGTATTTTGGGGATAATCGTGCCACTCGCCAACGGCCTATCTACAGGCGATTGGCTTTGGAAAACGCTCTGGTCAGGACAACGCTATGTGTACTCGGTTGATATCATTTGGCTCGTTACAGGAATATTTGGCCTCATCCTTTGTAAGAGATATCTGAGTAAAGGCGCAACTGACCTCAAGTTATAGTTTAAAGCTTTTTTTTTATTTATTTAGAATAAGTCTAAAAAAAAATTATACATTTGTGGAACTTACGCCATAAGATTGTGAAAATACTTTTACTACCATTATTCCTCGTACCTTTTCTTGTGCTCGGACAGGGATCATTCGCAGTCCGCGGAAGGATCTTATCTTTAAGTGGATTGCCCTTAGGCGCAGTTCGGGTAACGTTACCAACAGTGGGAAAAGCTGTGGATACTGACGGGGCAGGACTGTTTGAAATTAAAGATGTCAGCGCCGGAACCTACGCCATGAATCTACAAGCAGCGGGATACCGATCCATGCAGTCTACGATTGTAGTTGACCGTGATCTCGAGCTATCCTTAACACTTCAAGATACGTCGAAAGCCATTAAAGAGGTGATCGTGACGGGCAAGGGAAAAGCGGTGCAGCTTAGTGAATTGCCCATGAATATACAATCCTTGGATGTTCAAAAGGTTGCGGATCTCGCTCTTGGTGTGGAAGAAGTATTAAGAACATCGACAGGGGTGGTGGTGCGACAAAGTGGCGGACTGGGCAGCGAATTAAGCATTAACCTTAACGGCTTGACAGGTGAGGCAGTTCGTATTTATTACGACGGTATACCGATGCAGGTGTATGGTAATGCCATGCAAGTGAACAATATTCCTGTGGATGCGCTGCAACGTATCGATGTCTACAAAGGGGTTATGCCCGTCGATGTAGGAACCGACGCGTTAGGTGGTGGAATCAACTTAGTTCCGTTGGAACCGACCAAGTCTCAATTGCGGGCCTCATATTCCATCGGTTCTTTTAATACACACCGTTTAACGGTAAACGGAAACAAGAACTGGAACGATAAAACCTCACTATCCGTATCCTCTTTTTACAATTATTCGGATAATGATTACACCATGCGCAACATCCCAAATAGTGTGGAAATCTTCGATGAACAAGGTGAATTTCTAGGCTTGAGAAGAGAGCGTATTAATGCAAAACGATTTCATAGCCAGCACCAGTCTTCATTTATCGAGGCCGCATTAAATTTGAAGAATAGAAGCTGGACGGATAAATTTGTTTTTTCATTATCACATTCCTATCGCTTCAACGAAATTCAGCACGGACGATTTATAGACGGAACAGCTGTAGGTGAAGCGACAACTAATGTAAGCGGTTTTACCCAGCGCATAGATTATCGCAAGAAATTTATGGATGGTAAGTTTGATGTTCGATACTTCGGGATTCTGTCAAATGCATTTTCTAAAGTTAATGATAGTACCAAATTTGCCTATAACTGGACAGGCGAGCGGTTGAGAACGACCAACGTCGGAGGAGCGGAGATTTTTTCTTATCCTACGGCTAGGGATGCCCATGATGTCGGGACTTCTCATCGTTTTATTGCTAACCTGCACCTGACAAGAACGACAACTGCTAAAATTTCTGATTTTTACAGCTATACAAGAATCAAGGGGGAGGATCCCTACGGTATACGTCCACCTATTGCAGGCGTGCCCACCGATCCCAATACCATTCCTTCCAAAGTGAGGAGAAACATTTTCGGAGCCGAGCTTGAACAACGCCTGCTCGCAGAGCGAATGACGCTGATAGGATTCTATAAAAGGTATAATTTTGCGGGCGAAGCTATTGACCTTCTTGCGCAAACGGCTACCACGCTTCCTTTAAGGAATATCAGCGATGCGCAGAACGGTTATGGAGTAGCTATGAAATATGATATTTTACGGTCTTTATTTGTTCGGGCAAGCTATGAAAGGGCGGTGCGGATTCCAACAGAGGCCGAAATTTTTGGAGATTTTCTCGTTATCTTGCCCAATTACAACTTAAAACCTGAAACCAGCAACAACATCAATTTCGGTATTTCTTACAGCGACAAATTGAGTGAAGAAGTTCATCTGTCACTCAAGGTCGATGGTTTTCTGCGTGACCAGAAGAACCTGATTAGGCTGCAGCAGGTTGGCCTTGAAAATGCTAGAAATGTCAATCAAGCTGCGGTAGATGGCAAAGGGATTGAATTCTCTTCCCGACTGACGCTCTTCGGCAATCTAGACTTTGCCGCTAATCTGACATACCAGAGTAACAAGATCGCCCAAGTCGGCGACGATTATTCCGACGCTTCGATCGGTCGACAGATCCCCAATATTCCCAACCTGTTTTACAACGTTGGATTAGAATATACGCTAAAAAATATCTTCCGATCACCGAACAACCTGCATGTATATTGGACCTATTTTTTCACCGACCGTTTCAGTATAAACGAGGTAGCAAGCTTAAATACAGCAAGTCCAGAATACATTATTCCCGTCCAGAATCTGCATAATGCAGGAGTGACCTACGCGATTCCCGATCGAGGCTTGAGCCTTTCCTTCAACGTTCAGAATGCACTGAATGCTGAAATATTTGACAATTTCAGGGTTCCGCGTCCTGGATTTAATGCAGCATTTAAGATTAATTACACCCTTTTTAAATAATAAATATGATGAATACACAACCTAAAACTTTTAAATGGGCCAAATGTAATTTGGCGGTGTTGCTTACAGTTGCACTCTTCGTGGCCGCCTGTAGCAAGGATAAGGATGGCGACACGGACAATGGCGACGATGACATTAAGACCTCCGGATTTGTTGTCAACGGGGTTACTAGTAACAATACGGCAACGGTAAAATATGTTGCCGAACTGCCTGCCGATGGCGGAAATATCAATATTGCCGATGGTCAGGATTTCATCCGCTTCTGGGCGACTTCAGTGTTCGATCATGCTCTTTATATTCAAAGTCCTGATGGCACCTCCGGTTTTTCTAAGATGGTGGTCAATGCGGACGGGAGGATTGAAGAAAAAGGCGTCATCCCAACCATAAACAATACGTCTACACAGATCATGATAAAGGACTCCGAGACAGGTATCTTTCAGGATCGCGCCAATCAAGGAAAGATCTCTGTTTTCGATCCGCAAACCCTAGAAGTCAAGAGAACACTTGATCTTACGGCCGGTCCTGTTCCGGGCAACATCGCCCACCGCTATCAAAGTTTTTACTTTAGGGGTGATGATGTATTTGCCGTGGTGCGAGGGCTTACTGGGCAGGATTTTCCGACAATTTTGGTACATCAGGCCAATATCAAAACCGGTAGTTATGTGGGATGGACAGAACGTGTAGGCGATGGCGCGAGTCCAATTGACTATTATGAACCTTTCGGTCAGCAGTCTATAGACAACCAGGGGCATCTTTACATCGTGGATGCAGGTAACGTCGGTGGATCGGGATTACCTGCACGTGTGAGCAAAATTCCTGCAGGCAGCAACAGCATTGATCCCGACTATAAGTTTGAACCGGCCAAGATCTTGAATCCGGCAAACATTTTCTTGCCATGCATATATAAATTTGCAACTATTGGCAATAACAAAGCAATCTGCGTGGTGAACAGCGAGACACCGCAGGAAGCCATTGCTATTGTGCAGGCAGCGGGCGGTATACAAAATTTAACTAGAGAGCAGATCAACCAAATATTCTCCATTTTGGCTACAGCGGCTAGTGCGCAATGGTGTATCTTGGACCTAAATGCCCAGACGGTTACTCCAATCACAGGAATTCCTAAAGTGGGGATTTTTGTAAATGGAACTACCTTCAAACACAATAATGATTTTTATATTCCAGCGGTAACGACAACAGAAACTGCTTATTACAGGTTGAATATAAGTGCGGGATCGGCGACAAAAGCCTTCACGATAACAGGTGCAACGTTGAACAGCATGTATAATATCGCAAATAATAATTAAATAGAGCTACGGTATGTCAAGGCTTTAGATGGTCGCGCAGGCTACCTAACGAAGTTAAGCCAATTATTGAAGAGGAGTTTTAATTCCTATCCAATAATTGGCTTAAATTTTTTTATATCCAAAATTCTTCCATAGTTGCTTTGGGTGCATTTTTAAAGGTTTAGAAAAGCCGTAGCAGATGATCTCACCTCATTGTTGGATGCTTTTTCACAATTTACCAAAATTGGGTAGTATTAATGAATGCTAAAGTGATATCAGTAGTTCTAACGCTAGCGTTTAGAATGCTAAATACCGTAGTTCTCTTTCTATTTGTAAAGTATTTTTCTAGTACAAAATTATTACCAACCTCTGCATGTTGGTAATTGATTGATTTATTTGCCCGCAATTTTGACCACGATAAAGGACTCGTTCTTTGACATCGTGGGAAGAAGCATTTCGATTGAAATTAAGTGCAGAGGTATGTATATGATATTTATTGTGCAACCTTGAACCTTAGGCAGCCAGTTTTGGCGGGCGCTTACGCGCCAACGTGAGTATTCCCAAATAGTTGTTTTGCAATGATCCTGTTATCTCGTAGTGATACGGATTGCCGAATAACATCATGAACTTGTTTTTATTGATTGCATATAGGGGAGCGGCCTTCAGTCGACTCCCTTTTTATATTTATAGAGGCCGTTCCCAAATAGGCCAGAACCAATTCCTCATTCTAAAATTTATACTTATGGCAAATATTGTAACCGCCGATCAGATCAAGCAGGAAGTTTCGCTGGTTGATCTGCTTGCTAAACTTGGTCACCGGCCATCCTACCGTAGCGGAAAAGAGTTGTTTTACAAAAGTATGCTGCGAGAGGAGCGAACGCCCTCGCTCTGTGTGAATGTGAATCTAAACGTTTGGTTTGATCACGGTGGAGCTGGTGTTTCCCAAAAGCAGGGTGGAAACGTGATTGATTTTGCGCTTGCCTACTGGTTCCCTTCGGATTTTGTGCAGGTGCTCAAAAAGATAAGCGAAACCATGCTTTTGGATCTTCCTGCTCATGTTGAACCTGTCGGTAGGCACAGAAGGATTAATACGCAGTCGGAGAAACTTACCAACTACAAAGTGACGGGAGTAAGGGAGCTAGGTGGAAACCAGCGAATTAGTGCCTATCTAAAAACTCGTGGCATTTATGATCAGGCCAAAGGTCGGATCAAAGAAGTCTACTATGAAATTGTCACGGGACCAAAGGCAGGAAAGTCCTTTTTCTGCGCGGGATGGCAGAATGACTTAGGTAGCTGGGAGCTGAGCAACAAAGGAAAGCATTTTAAGTTCAAGGCTTGCCTCGGGCGTAAAGCCATAACAACGATAGCCGGATCGGATTCGAGAGTTACGCTTTTTGAAGGATATATGGACTATTTAAGCTGGCTTGCCGATAACCCCAAGGCTACTGATACCGTCATTGTACTCAACTCGGTTAATCTGCTGGAGTCCGCTATATCGAAGATTGCATCGTTTCCTTCTGTTCAAGCGTACTTTGATCGGGACAAAGCAGGTGAGAAGGCATTCGAACAATTAAAAAAAGCAGTATCCCATGCCCAAGATCGATCAACCCTTTACCGAAAATATAAGGACTACAATGATATGCTGATCAATAGACCATCTCCAAACCTCATTTATGAAGAATCACATATCTATGAAAAGATGATGTCTTCCTTCACAAGATAATTTCGGGTTTCACGTCATACTGCCAAGCTGCTGAATGGCTAGTTTGCCAAATGCTTTACCAATTAGCCTACCTATCATTTTCCAAATTGGTTATAGGACAAAAGAGCTGGTACTATGCTTGGCTGATGGTCCAATCGGCGACATGCCTAACTAGCTGGCTAATTGGATAAGCAAGAGATCGGTTATCGGATTAGCTACGGAGCTATTTAGCTGATGGGTTAGTATTATAATGACTGATTTTGTAAAACAAGTTATTAGCCGTATAGCATACCAATTGCTAGGCTGCTTTAATACTTGTTATAGTGGCTCGCAAATTAGCCAAGTATATAACTGGATAGATCACCAAGCGAAACAGTACTTAGTTATGCGGCTACTCAGCTCAGCCATTAATTAGTGAATGAGCAATGCTATGGATTTGTCAATTAGCAGATAGGCAATTAAGCTGTTTAGCTACTTGTGGATTGAGCATCTTGGCAGATAGACAATTAAGCTGTTTAGGTACTCATGCATTGATCAACTTGGCTGAAAGGTTGCTAAGCGGAGAAGCAGATCGGTTAATTGCCTAGTTAAGTGTTAAGCTTACTGAGACCATAGCCGATAATTTTAATTGTAGTTAAATCGTAACACAAGACAATGAATTCAATGTTTGTGTGGTCGCTTAGTGTAGGCCTGTAAGTTCTTAAATCTTAGGGTATCATATTCATCTTCCAAAATGAAAAAAAAACCTGTAAACGTACCAATGCACAAAACAATCTAGGCTATGGACCCACTCTTGTTTTGTTAGTAGCAAGTTGTATTTTGGGTGCACCCAAAAATTCCTTGCCGTTCCGGTTTGCCCGACCTGTGGTCAGCCTGCTCCGAAAGGAGCGAAAAACGGCGCAACTTGTTTTTCCTCTTAAACCTTAATCAATATACCGATGACTGATCCAATTAAGATACGTGGCAGGCCTGCGAAGGTTTACCCTAAACGCCTGCATGTAGTCACTGTCAAGCTCACCGAGAGCGAGCTAGAAGAGCTTAACCTGATGAAAACGCAAAGCGGGATGAACCGCATGCAGATCATCCGAAAGAAGATCTTCGCTAGCGGCGCATTATCAATGGTCAATGTGAAGGAAGTATTAGGGGAACTCTCGCGTCAAGGAGCGGAGCTTGGCCGGATCGGGAACAACATCAATCAACTGGCAAGGCATGCCAATGTGCTGGCCAAGCAAGGTAAGTTACACCCCCAAGTAGCCGAGGAACTTAAAAAATTGCTCGAGGAGCACGCCGGAATTCAGAAGCAATTGGACATAACCTGGCGGCATCTTTTACGCGCCATTAAAAAATAGTAGCACATATGATTGTTAAATTTCTTCGTAAATCAGCCAGCTTTGGCGGGGTGCGCTATAATACCAATAAAGTAGATTCCGATCAGGGCGAATTACTCAGTACGCGTAACTTCGATGCGCTTCAAGGTTTAACCAACCTGCGACCACAGGACTATATCAACTATCTAGAGGCTGTTTCGTCAATGAGCTCCCGCATTAAATACCCGCAGTTACATGTGGTGATCTCTGCAAAAGGTAAACAGTACCCCACCGGCGAACTCAGCGCTGTGGCACATGACTGGATGAAGGGGATGGGGTACGGCGAGCAGCCGTATCTAGTGATCCTGCACAGCGATACGGCTAATTATCATGTGCATATCGTATCGACAAGGGTGGGCAAAGATGGTAAAAAGATCGATAACAGTTTCGAAAAGATCCGAGCCTATGAAGTGCTCCACGAGATTCTTGGGGAGAAGGCGCTGCATAAAGTGCAGAAAGATCTGGCTGATGCCTTAAGATACAATTTCAATACGCGTGCGCAATTTCGAACATTACTGGAGATCCGCGGCTACGCGCTGAGCGGGGAGGATCAGCTGCTCAAACTATTCAAGTTCGGGAAATTGCTCGGAGAGGTGCGCTGGGATGATATCGATAAGCAGATTAGGCAGTATAGCGAAGATTCCCGCCGAGAGAAGCAGATTTATGCGCTGATCGATAAGTATCGTTATCAGTTTGATCAGACGCTTGAGGAGGAAAAGGGAATCTTTAGTTCTGAGCTGACCCGTGAGTTGGCATTACGATTCGGTCTACACTTTGTTTTCCACTCGGCTAACGGCAAGCCACCCTATGGTTATACCATCATAGACTATAGTAAGAATAATATATTTAAGGGCAGTCAGGTTTATCCGCTAGCACAGCTAACGGGAGCAGCGGAGAAGAACGTACCAAGAATATCGGAGCATAAAAGCGATCATCCCGCTGCTTCCAATTATAGTAAAGGCGAGTCATGGACGAAGGGCGAGCATCAAAATTCGACGATAGAAAAGGCCGATCGTCCTGCGGCAATCGTAGAATCGGAGCAACCAATCGCTGCGCCCATATTCGGGCTGAGCCTCACGGATGATGTGGACGATGAGGCCGTGCATGGTAAAAAACGAAACCGCCAGAACAAGAAATCAACAAAAAAACGCTAACATTTTAAATGGATCATTATGGTCATCTTATTAGGAAACCAGAAAGGCGGAGCAGGGAAAAGTACCGTAACACTGCTACTGGCCAATTACCTTGCCGTTAACAAAAATCGGCCTGTTACGGTCCTCGATATGGATTATCAGCAGTCGATCTCCTCCAAATATGAAAAGGCGCAGCTTACCGAAAGCATGCTTCCCTATGAAGTGCTGGCTGCTGACCTTCGTGATTTTCCGGATTTAATGACCGTGCTGAGCAAGAATCCAGACGAGATCGTGCTGATCGATTTGCCCGGAAAAATGGATGACGATGATCTGATTCCAGTGATCAGGTCTGGTGATCTTATCCTTTGTCCCTTTGGCTATGACCAGTTTTCGGTCGATTCAACTTTGCTATTTGCCATGGTCGTCTCCAAGATAAACACCTCGGCCCCTTTGCATTTTATTCCCAACAGGCTCAAAAGTGGCGTCAAATACCAAACCCGGCTAGAGGTGGATAAGGCGCTAGCTGGGTTTGGCCACGTAGGAAGGGGCTTTCCAGACAGGATCGACTTTCAGCGGGTGGATACCACCTGCATTCCCACTATCCTTTTGCCCGTGGTACTTCCTGTGCTGGGCGAGATTTACGCGACCTTTATTGAAAGAGAGGAAAACGATGCGTAATATTCGCTCACTTGCTGATCAGATTCGTGATGAGCTTAAGGGCAAAGAGCAACCGGAGAAGGAGATTACAAAAAAGGTTAGTGAAGAAGCAGAGGCAAGTAAGCCTAAATCATCTAGAAAAGTTAAAGCTGATCCGCATGAGGAACAGGCTGCTGCATTTTTTCAGGCTATCGAAGACTTTAAGCCGAAATATTCCGAGAAAAGTATGATCCGACTGGATGCGCGAACCATCAACCTCCTTAAACGCATCAAGCTTACCAAGAACATTGATATGAACCGCTTTATTGTGTACAGCCTGCACCGCTACCTTGAGCAGCATCCTTGGCTGGCTGAACATATTCAAGAAACCATCAAAAATACAGAACTATGAGCTGGACTACTTTTACCCTTAGTTTGGTACTGGCGTACCTGATCTATTATGTTATCAATCTGCTCTATGACCGCTGGCTGGCCGGCAAAGTAGGTGTGACAGCAACCGCAGAGGAAAAACTCTACTTTGAAGATGATGTGGTGCCCGAGCTAATCACGCTGGAAGAACCTGATCTGGAAGTGGAGGTGGGGTCAGCCTCCGAGATGCAGACGGCACCAGCACCGTCGACGTCAATCAGTTCGGTTGCAGAATCAACCGGCGGAGTAAGTCTTGGGGAACTGGTGCGCCTAGCCAAGGATAACCTGATTGAGCACACGCGTGCCATTTCGTACTAGGATGCGGAATACCAATCGCTTTAAAACTATTCTAATAAGTACCTTTCTCTTTTTTCCTACGCTGCTTGCCGCACAACCGGGACTTTCTGAATTCTATGGCGTCAGCTCGGAAGTTGGGCGCTGGTATTATGCGCTCTCGGACTTTGTGTTGGTACTGGGTGCCATTGCCGGCATACTCGGCGGGCTGCGCATCTATGCAAACTGGCAGAGCGGCCGTCACCACCACATCGATGCGCAAGTGATGGGCTGGCTGTTTTCCTGCCTCTTTCTGACCTTGGTCAGCGCTTTTCTAAAAGCCCTTTACGGCATTTAATAATCCATTCATCCTTTAATTTTTTATCCATGACAGTAAAGACCAGAAAACTGTTTGCTACCGCTTTGGCGGTAATGGTTGCATCCGAGTCGCTGCTTGCCCAAACGGGCGGCGGAACAACGGGGATCAACGCGGCAACCTCCTCGCTGACCAGTTACATCGATCCGGTATCTACTTTAACCCTTGCCATTGGCGCCGTGGTTGGGATCATCGGCGGGGTGCGCGTGTACATCAAGTGGAACTCGGGTGATCAGGACATCAACAAGGAGCTTATGGGCTGGGGTGGTTCCTGCCTTTTCCTGGTGCTCGTATCCGTGGTCATCAAAGCCTTTTTTGGCGTTTAACATGCGCAGGTATGCAATTTACAAGGGGCTCGAGCGGCCCCTTGTTTACCGCGGTTTTAAAGGGAAGTTCATCGGTTGGGGGATCGGATCACTGGTGCTCGGACTGGTAGGTGGTGGTCTGCTGGGCGCGCTCAGCAGTATGTACCTTGGCGCCGTGGTGACGCTCGCCATTATAGCAGGCGGACTAACTTTTACCTTTCAGCGCCAGAAAGGTGGCCTGCATGTTAAAACGCGCAGCACAGCGCTATTTGTTCACCAAACTAAGCTGAAAAACTATGGCAAAACAACATCGCGAAACCTTTAGGTTACCCTACATCGGGATAGAAAGGCAGGGGAGCCATACGCTACTCTACGGTGAGAAGGGGGAGTTTTCGGTGCTGCTGCAGATGCGTAACCTCGCTATGCAGCATGGCGCCGATCCAGAACCCTACACGGCTTATCACCAGCTGCTGCTCAACCTAATCAAGATTTTGGGCGAAGGGCATATCATCCAAAAGCAGGACGTTTTCTCGCGCAGGAACTATGAGGCGCCCCAAGCCGCTGAATTTCTGCAGCAGCGGTATAATGCACATTTTCAGGGTCGAGCCTACACGGATTTATCGACCTATCTCATCATTACCAAACAGATTAAAAAGGGTCGCTTTTATGTCTATAGCCCGAAGGCTTTGCTCGATTTTACCCAGCAGGTAGATAAGGTGATCGATCTGCTGGAAGGGGCAGGTCTAGATCCTAAGCCACTTGATGAGCGAGCAATCAATCAATACGTGAGCCGAATGTTAGCGATGGATTTTAGTTCGGATAACATTGTACTGGATAATATCCGTGCGGGCGATAGGAATCTGCTCGTCGGCAACCGCGCACTCCGCAGCTTAAGCCTTGTGGACACGGACACTATCGATCTGCCCGAGGATGCTGCAACGCATGGCACCCGGCAGGAAGGCGGCAACCTGCGTAACTTTCCGGAGGATAACTTTTCTTTTCTTCACGGCGTACCGGATTATCACTGCCTGATTTATAACCAGCTCGTGGAAATTCCCGCACAGCAGCTCACCTTGAACAAGCTGCAGCTAAAACGAAAGCGTCATTCGGGCGTGCCCGATCCGGCAAACCTGATATGCGTGGAAGATATCGATCAGCTGCTGGTGGATGTATCGCGAGAAAATCAGCTGTTGGTGCATGCGCATTTTAATATGCTGATCTGCGCCGATACGGATAAGATTGCAAAAGCAGGGAACTACATCGAGGCGGCACTTTTTCAGCAAGGGATTATTCCCTCTCGCAATGCCTACAACCAAATGGAGCTTTTTCGTACCTGCCTGCCGGGAAATGGCGTGGAATTGAAGGCCTATGACTGGTTCCTGACGACCTCCGATGCGGCGATCTGTTTCTTTTTTAAGGAATACCTGCAAAAGGATGAGCAGTCGGACTTCCTTATTCGCTTTACCGATAGGCAAGGCATTCCCGTTGGCATCGATCCTTCGGATCTGCCCATGAGGACAGGACGAACAAACAACCGCTCTCGCTTTACGCTCGGTCCCAGTGGGAGCGGAAAGTCATTTTACATGAACGCGCTGGTGGAGCAGTATTGCCTGTACAACATGGACGTGGTAATCGTGGATACGGGAGATAGTTATTCAGGACTTTGCAGCTACTATGGTGGGAAGTACATCACCTATACAGAGGAGAAGCCTATCTCGATGAATCCCTTTTCGATTTCACAAAAGGAGTATAACCTGGAAAAGAAGGATTTCCTGAAGACGCTGATCGCCTTGCTTTGGAAAGGGTCTGATGGGCAGCTAAGCCAGATCGAAGACACCGTGATTTCCAATGTGCTTTCTTCCTACTACTATGCTTATTTCTGGTCGGATGGTAGCAACGATTCAGCTTGGCCGAGCGTGTTAAACTTTGATTCCTTTTACAGCTACTCGGTGGATCGGATCAGCGAGATTACGGCGCAGGAAGCGATCACCTTTGATCTGGACGAGTACCGCTATGTGCTGCGGAAGTTCCACACCGGAGGTGAGTTTGGTACGGTGCTCAATGAGCAGGCTGATTCTTCGCTTTTTTCTGAACCTTTTATTGTCTTTGAAATAGATAACGTAAAGGAGAATAAGGTTTTATTTCCGATCGTCACGCTTATCATTATGGACGTCTTTCTGCAAAAGATGCGACACCGTCGTGACCAGCGTAAAGCCCTTATCATCGAAGAGGCATGGAAGGCTATTGCTAGTCCGCTGATGGCGGGCTACATTTTGTACCTCTATAAAACGGTTCGGAAGTTCTGGGGAGAGGTGATCGTGGTGACCCAAGAGTTGGGCGACATCCTAGGCAATCCAGTAGTCAAGGACAGTATTCTTGCCAATTCGGATACGATATGCCTGCTGGATCAGTCCAAGTTCCGCGAAAATTACGATGCTATCGCCAAACTACTTTCTATTACCGATACCGAGCGCCGAAAGATCTTTACGATAAATCAGCTTGACAACAAGGAGGGACGCGGACGATTCAAGGAGGTCTATATCCGACGCGGATCCACGGGTGAGGTTTATGGCGTGGAGGTTTCACTCGAGCAGTACCTGACCTATACCACAGAGAAGCCGGAGAAGAACGCCGTGCTGACCTACGTAGAAGTGTATAAAAATTACCAGCAGGCACTTGAAGTTTTTGTGCAGGATATGAATGCTAGTGCATTGTCTCTCGGTGATTTTGTAAAGAAAGTCAATGCGCTCGGAACTCCGCTTTCCTGCAGGGATATAATCCACTAACATGTTAATCAATAGCTATATGAAACAGTTATTTATCTTTTTATTCGCTCTATTTTGGGCGCCGCTATTACGTGCACAGATTTACATTGATCCGGCAGTGGCGGCGGCAACGGCCGTGCATTCAGGTATTATCGATCAACAGCTGGATAACACCAACGAGCGGTTGACGCTTATCCAGCGTGGGCAACTTGCCGTAACCGGGCAACTGGTTATCGTGAATGATATGCAGGATAAGATCTACAGAGGGCTGAGCGAGGTTTCAGCGATCATGCGAAACCTGCTGGCCATAAAGGATATCACCCAGATCGGGGCTGATATTGTGCGCGACACCAATAAAGCGATTACGCTTGCCGGTAGCAATCCTGCGCTGCTGCTATTTGCTGAGCAGGGAGCGATGGAGTTTAAGAACCGATCCATTGCCCTCGCTTCGGAGGTAACCAGCTTTGTGACTAAGGGTGGCGCGGACAATCTGATGGACTCGGGTGAACGGGCGAAGCTGCTCAACAGGATCGTCTCGGAGATGACCATCCTGCGCGGTGTGGCTTACGGGATGTATCGCGCCATGTACTGGGCAAAGCAGCGCGGCATTCTGCAATCGCTGAACCCCTATGCAGGCTTTATCAATATAGATACCCGCATTGCGGACGACATCGTTCGCAATGCCAAATACCTCCGGCAATGAGATGGTTTTTAATTATTATACTCTATTTGTTTGTAGGTATTAAATATTCCTTTTCTCAACTGAATGTAGAACTGATTCACCAGCTGGTTGCCGAAAGTAAATCGGAGAACAGTAGGCAGAACGAGGCTTTTAACCGGCAGACGGTAACCACGGCAAATGAAGAAGTAAACCGAGGGAAGACGGCAACTTTCAAGCAGAAGTATCGCCGGTTGCAGCAGCGATTCCATGCGCTTGGTTTAGTGATCGATGCCGCGCAAATCGGCATGCAGGCATGGCCAATCATCGCCGATATCCAAAATCAGCAGGCACGAATATTTACGCTGGCAAAAGATGACCCTATCCTGATTGCCATGGCTTATCAGGTGGAGCTGGACCTTTTAGATAAAGCCACGCAGCTCAGCAGCTATCTGTACGCGCTGCTGATCTCGATCGGTGACCTTAACCAGATGAAGGCAAGTGACCGTAAGATGCTCTTTGGCCATGTGCTCATCGAGCTACGGCTGATTGCGGGAAGTTCAAGGGGACTTGCAAATTCCATGTACCAACAGCAATTGCGGCATGCTAGTTCAGCAAACAATCCATTTTCGGCCTTTGTCAATCGTGACCGGCAGCTGGTCGATAATATACTTTCCAAGATTGATCAACTTAAATAGTAGTGCATATGGGTTTGGCTAAATATTTAATTATATGTGCGATATGTCTATTTGGTTTACATGTGACTTTTGCGCAGAGTTACGTTACGATCGTCTACGATGCCAAGCATTTGGCAATCGTTAGTGAGAATGCAGCGGTACGATCGGCTGCTGAACTTACGCATCATGAGTACCTCAAGACGATCAATAATCGGCTAGACGATATCAATGTTAACCTTTCCTCGGTGGTGATGGTGCAGCGGATGATTCATCGCGCGCTGACCGAGGTTGACCAGGCCTTGAAGAGCGGTCTTATGCTAAAGCATGTCGGATCGATTTCCACAGAGATCATTGCGGAGTGCAATAGTATATTGGAAGCGGCCAAGGGCTCTCCGCATCTAATACTTTTCGCTGAGGATGTAACCATGCAGATGAAAGATCGAGGCATTCGGCTGGTTTCCGAGGTTTCGGACTTTGTGCTTAAGGAGGGCAGTAATGTACTAATGGATTTCGAGAAGCGGGATACGCTACTGGCAAAGATACTTTTGGAGCTGCGCGTTATGCGCTCACTTTGCTTCAGTGTGCACCGAGCAATGTATTGGGCGAAGCTTCGCGGTATACTTCCTTCGCTGAATCCTTTTCAATCTTTCATCAATCGAGATCGGCAAATGGTGGATCAAATCATTTTTCAGTATAACCTTTTAAAATAAGTTTTATGTTTAAGTTATTTAAAGTAACACTTTATGTAATACTCTATGTTTTTTCGGTTGATCTGCATGGGCAGAACGTGAAATATCAGACGGATAAGCATGTGGTCAACCAGCAGGAACGGATGGTATTTAAGCAGTGGGATCGTAAAAAGTTTACCCCGACAAGGGGATTTCTGAGTCTCAACTATCAGTACTGGCTCACCTGGGGTCTGCATCCCAACTATCCCAAAACGGATCTCCGTCCGCTGAGTGCTGGCGGACCACAATCCCGAAGGTTACTCATGGTAGCGGCCATGAAAAGTACCGAGGAAGCCTACAAACTGCATGCGGATACCTTGCGCAATACGGCGCTAAGCGAGACCGCTAATTATGCTGGAATAGCCTCCGGGACAGATCCGCTTTGGCAGCTCTACTATAAAAGGGAGTTTCAAGATCTACTGGAATATAATGAGGGCGATCTTTTTGAGGGACTTGAACCGGTAGTAAAGGCTTACTTGGAAGAGGGCGGATCAGTCGATTGGTATCGGCAGGAAAGCCAAATGCTTCGAGAGCGGCTAGAAGCAGCACGAACAACCAACCTCGATCGGGGATCACGGATAATCGCCTATCACCGAATGCTGGGAGAATACCGAAAGCTACGGGCTATATGGGAGACTAAACGCCAACGCGCCGCGCTCTATCTGTCCATAAAGGATAAGGTAAAAGGGCTGCAGGAAAACAGTACGGTGGCCATGGCGGCTGGAGGTAGGTCAGATGTGCAGATTGCCGACGATGTTCTTTCACGCGCTAAATTATAATCCGATGAGCTTACTATCCATTATGGGCGTTATGCCCTTACTACAGGCGCAGACCGTACCAGACTCCTTTAAAGATTCTTTTAATTTCTTGCAGGGTAACGGCATCTACGAGGAGGGGATGATGCACTTTTTAAAGCAGATGAAAAGCACGATCTGGACGCATTACGATGCCTTTACTAGCGATGCACAAGCCCTCAGCGCAATTTTTATGCTAATCTTCTTTTCTATCCGGGCCTATGAAATGATGGCTGGAGACAAGCAGCTAGAGATTATGCCGCTGCTGCGTCCCTTTGGACTGATCATGGTGATTCTCTGGTGGCCGAGCTTTACGCGCGTTGTGGCTTATCCAACGGATATTGTTGCAGCCAAAACCGAGGCGATGTTCGACGGTAGCCAGACGGAGATTAGCAATCTTCGTTTGCAGCGCGCAAAACTCATGGCAGACCTTTCCAATCAGATAATGACGGTGCAGGCAGAGGCCGAGACGGCAAAGACGGAGGCGGATACTTGGTATGAAAATGCCTGGGAATCGGTGCAGTCTAGCGTCAAGGAGGGCTTTGCTTCGGTATGGAACCCAATTGTAGAAATGCGGAACCGCCTGCAGGCAGGCTTTCAATTAATGATGACTTCGCTTGTCGAAACTTTGGCCATTTGGCTGTTGCGGATTTGCGTGTACGTGATATTTATAATCCAGATTATCTTCTCAACGATCCTGATCATTCTTGGTCCCTTCGCCGTGGCTGCAAGTATCCTGCCGGCATTCCGTGATTCCTTTTCCACCTGGATTGCCCGCTTCGTCTCGGTGAATCTGTATTCCGGCGTGGCCTATTTGGTGATGTATATCGCTTCGCTTTTCCAGCACTATGCGATGGAGGCAGAAATCAGCCGCTATCAGGTGCTGGTCGGTACGGATGGCGCGGATCTGGAAAAGATAGCTTGGTTTCTTGGTAATGGTCTGCTGTCCTTTGGTATTGTGATCGTCACCTTTGTGATTGGTGCACTGACCATGCTTACCGTTCCCAGTATCTCTACATGGATTGTCTCCACTTCGGGTGTATCTTCCGCGGCCTCGACCATGGGACGCCATGCGCCAATGATGAGCGGTTTGGCAGGAAGACTTCTTGGTAAATCTAAATAGCTGCTATGATTATTAAAAACATCGAGGGTAAGGTACGCCTTGCCACTTTTATTGCAGGGGGAAGCCTTGTCGTATCGCTGCTGATCAGCGTGATCGTTTCTTTTTTTGCCTACAGGCAGGTAGCCTCAGCTCGACAGAGCATTTACATCATGGATTCGGGGAATGTCCCGATGCGCGCTTCACAGACCGATGTGCAAATGAACCGCGCAGCAGAATACCGCTCACACATTGGGCGCTTTCATAGCTTGT
Organism: Sphingobacterium bambusae; assembly: GCF_033955345.1. Taxonomy (NCBI): domain Bacteria; kingdom Pseudomonadati; phylum Bacteroidota; class Sphingobacteriia; order Sphingobacteriales; family Sphingobacteriaceae; genus Sphingobacterium; species Sphingobacterium bambusae. Next base: position 637,775 of record NZ_CP138332.1, on the reverse strand, counting down.
TCTTCTCCTTAACGCCGGACGATAAGTTTATTGAATACCAGATGAAGCAGGCGATGTATCTAATCGACGAGAGCGGTGCCCTGCAGTACAATAATCTCAAAGAAAAGGGATTCTTTAATTCTATTCTTTCCTCCAGCGCTGTGCTGACGATACGTACGGACAGTATTGTGCTGGATTTGCCTACTCGTTATTTCCGTTTTTACGGCACCCAGAAAATTGATCGGCGTAGTTCTACCATCACACGCTCGCTAGTCACCGAAGGCTACTTGAGTGATCTAGAGATTCGCTCAGAGAACAATCCCCATGCGGTGCTGATCACCAAATGGAAAACATTGGAAAATAAAGATCTACAAAATGTCCAAAAAAACACACTCTAATCCGTTAGAAGGTAGGTTGTGGCAGGCATTAAGGACGAAGCTTTCGCTCGTGCTAACTCGCTATCCAGCGTATCTTTTTGCAGCCATGATCTTCTGCATGGTCATTTCCGCTGTTTGGGTGTTTAGCGCCAGAAGGGCTGATATCAATATGGCTGCTTTTGAGTCTCCACGTCCTAGGTTTATGCTGCTTGATACCCTTGGTGCCAAACTGCCTTCCTTCGCAGAAACCTATGGTGCTCTTAACAGGGTGTTAGCATTACAAGCCGAAATAGGGGCGCTGATCGAAAAAGATAGCCTGAGCTCCTCGGACAGTATTGCTTTAATTGGTGCGCTAGACAAGTTTGAATCCCTTCAGCGATCCATGCAACCTAAAAATAATTTACCATGAAAATAGATGTTAATAAACCGCGGTACGTTGTGCCGCTGATCTTGCTTCCCTTTTTATTTATCTTCTTTTATATCTATAAGTCGACTTTCGATAAGCAGGAACTGCCCCAAGCGGGCAAGGACTCCCTGCAGACTGGAGTGGCCGATGTATCAGTTCAGGTGCGTGATAAAGCCCTTTCAGGAAAGCTGGATGCTTACCGTAACCAGTATCGTCAGGCTGATGGTTATACGGCTGTCGGCTTGATCCAAGAAGAGGAAACGGAGAAGGAAGTGCCCGGGACGCTGTATAATATGCGCGAGCGGGAAATGCTCGACTCGATCGATCGAGCCATGAAAAATAGGTATAGCCCAGCGCAGGAAAAGGGCTTTCCGAGTGCAACCATCCAAAGACCTTCCTTTGACGCGGAAGGTCGCGCGATGGAGGAAGCTTTGGCAAGGCTGTCCGCTCCACAGCGGTCAGCTACCGGGGAGACCGTTAAAGTTAGCGAAGACCCTATGGACTTGTTTCGTAAGCAAATGGCGCTGGTCGATAGTATGGGAAAAGCAAACGACCCGGATTACCAGGCCGAGCAGCAGCGAAAGGATTTGGAGCAAGAGCAGTTGGCTTTGGCAAAGTCCCAGCCTGCGCTAATGGTTAGTAAGGCCGCTGGGCACACGGATGGCTTCAATACGGTCGTGCCAGCGAAATCGGAAAGCTTTATCTCGGCCATAATTGACCAGAACATCACGGGCTATGTCGGTTCGCGGTTGCGTATTCGTCTGCTGGAAGACATCGTGGTAGGTAGCGTACCGATAAAAAAAGGTAGTTATCTGTATGCGCAGATATCGGGTTTTTCTGGACAGCGGGTCAACTTGACGATTACTTCAGCCATGATTGGCGAGCAGATCTTGCCCATCAATCTGGAGGTCTATGACCATGATGGCATGCGCGGTCTTTTCGTACCGGCTTCCGAGTTTCGAGAATTTACCAAGGAGCTTGGCGGTAACGCCTCGCAGGGCATCACCATGCAGCAAATGGAAACTAATAGCCAACTGGCCATGAGCATGGTACAGAAGGTATTCCAGTCAACCAGCACGGCGGTCAGTAAGATGATCCGCCAGAACAAGGCCAAGATCAAGTACAGCACAATCGTTTACCTGATCGATCCCCAGCAGTTAAAAACACAGTTCTAAACCCATTCACAAATTTTCTATGAAATCATTTTTGCTATCTATGCTGGCATGCTTTGCCATGCTTTCGCTTGTTGCTCAGCAGCCGGCAACCTTCAGAAGCCAGTTGCCGCAGATACTGCTCGAAAAAGAAGTATCACTTCACATCCTTTCGCCCGAACCGATCAGCTATGTGGACATTTCCTCCAACCAGGTGATCGGCGATCTGCCCCAAGAAAATGTGCTCCGCTTAAAGTGGAAGCCTGATTCCGTAGCGCAGGGTTTTAGTGACGTTGAAGGAAGTCTTGGCGTGCTCACCGTCGTTGGTGAGAGCTTTATGGCACAGTATGAACTTTCCTTTAGCGACAGGGCAGGCAGTTCTTTTATTCCGGCGAGTTACAGCATCTCGCCCGAGGATATCAAGCCACTGGTAAGTATGGCTACTATTCCTACTAGTGAACTTCGCAAGCGCGCGCTTACGATGCTTTCTATTCGCAGGTTTCGACCACTTCGAAAGGTAAAGGCGCATGGTGTGAACATGCAATTAAATGCGGTCTACACGGTGGGCGATCTGGTGTTACTGGATATCACGGCGACTAACAGCACAAATTTGAGTTACGAGATTGACCAAGTGCGTATGAAGATCGAAGACCGTAAAATCACCAAGGCCACCAATGTACAGGCTATAGAAGTGGAACCTATCTGGCAGCTCTATGGCCAAGGAACCTTTAAACGCAGTTTTCGGAATATCTATGTGCTAAAAAAGATGACATTTCCGGCGAATAAAATCTTGCATATCCAGCTTTCCGAAAAGCAACTTTCTGGGCGGACGCTTGATCTGAAAGTCAAGTACAAGGATATTCTCGAGGCCGATACATTTTAGGAAAGCTGCCGCTAGGCTATTTTTTACCTCAAAACTAGTTTACATGGAAGAATCTAAAGAGCAGCAGTCCTTGCACCGCTTCTTGCAGTTTGCTATTTACGTGCTCGTACTGTTCGATATCCTGTGTTTTGTTGGTGCTGACTATATATTGGAGCTAGCAGGGGGAGCTCGTCATGCGGTTACAATGATCTTGGGAAAACTACTGGTATTCAAGATTTACCAGCATCCGTTTTACTGCAAACTCTTTACGCTGATGATTATTGCGCTTGTGTCGATTGGAACGTTAAGCCGTAAAAAGAAGGATCTGGAGGTTGGAAAGGCCATTGCTTTACCTTTTTGTTTGGGACTGTTTTTCTTATTGGTTTCCATATGGGCTTACGACCAACTTGGAGATACAACTGTCGCTGCGATTGTTTGGTTTAAAAATGGGTATGTACTGCTGACCATTGCAGGAACAGTCTTGCTACACCTTGCGCTGGATAATATGTCCAAAGTGATCAGCTCCAAACTAGGAAAGGATAGGTGGAACATCGAAGGGGAATCTTTTATGCAGCGCACCAAACCGAAGCTTGGACGCTTTGTTGTTAATATTCCGATGCTGTTCTATTATAAAGGCAAGGTACGCAAGGGCTACGTGGTGCTGGAGAATGTGTTTCGCGGGACGCTGCTAATCGGTACCCCGGGTAGTGGGAAGAGTTTTGGGGTGGTGATGCCGGTGATCCGGCAGTTTGTTGCCCTAGAATTTACCATGCTGATCTACGACTTTAAGTTTCCCGATCTGGGAAAGGTGGCCTACTACCACTACCTGCTGGCTAAGCAGGGAGGCAAGTGTGAGGACTACGACTTCCATGTGGTTAATTTAACTGAGCCCGAGAAGAGTAGGCGACTGAACCCTTGGCGAAGTGAGTACCTGCAATCTTTAGCCGATGCATCCGAGACAGCCGAGGCGTTGGTGGAAGCGATGAAGAAAGGGGATAAGTCGGGCGGGAGTGACCAGTTCTTTACGCAATCGGCGATCAACTTTCTGGCTTCCTGCATCTATTTTTTTGCTAAACATGAGGATGGTCGCTATTCCAGCTTCCCACATGTGCTTGCCTTTTTAAATCGCTCTTATGAGGAGATCTTCACGGTGCTGTTCTCCAATCAGGAGCTAGAATCGTTGCTTTCTCCCTTTATGACAGCCTTCAAGGCCAGAGCCTTTGACCAGCTCGAGGGGCAGGTGGGAACGCTTAAGGTTTTTATCAGTCGTCTTGCTACCAAAGAAACCTTTTGGGTGTTTTCAGGCGATGATTTTGAGCTGAAGATCAGTGACCCACGTAATCCATCCATCTTGGTGCTGGCCAATGACCCTAACACGCAAAGCATCAACTCGGCCTGTTACTCAGTCATCTTAAACCGCATAACACGTTTGGTGAACTCCCGAGGAAATAAGCCGGTGGGATTGATAATTGATGAGGCGCCTACGCTATATGCCCATAAGATCGAAAACTTGATTGCCCAGGCGCGAAGTAATTTGGTTGCTGTGCTGCTGGGGCTTCAAGAGCTTCCCCAGTTCAAGCAACAGTATGGCAAGGAGACGGCAACATCAATTACCGCCGTGGTGGGAAATGTACTTTCTGGATCGGTACGTAATAAAGAGACGCTTGATTGGCTAGAGCGCATTTTTGGTAAGGTCAAGCAGGTCAGCGAAGGCCTTTCGATAGATCGTAACAAAACTTCTGTATCGATTTCCGAACGTCTGGAACCGCTCATCCCCGCGGGAAAGATTGCCGCCCTCAAAGCGGGGGAGATGGTAGGTATGCTGGCCTCGGACGCTGTTGAAGATTACACGGGCAAATATGAGCCATCGGCGATCAACTGCCGGATCAATTTAGACGTAAAGGCGATCAAGCAGGAGGAAGCACAATATCGTGATCTACCGATGTTTTATGATTTTGCTGGCAAAAAGGAGGAAATCCTACTGGCGAATTTTGCCCAAATCAACTCCGAGGTCGCGGAGATCGTGATGGGATTCCGGCCAGCGAACAATGCATAATTCGCTAATGCCGATGGCAAAAATCATAGTAATGGCGTATAGAGCTACATTTTTTAAGTGAGATTGCCATCTATATGCATTATCGGTTTACAGCATCAGCGCTGCATCTTAATCAATCCCCTTTAATATTCATGGGGATTAATTAGCTAGCGTAAAAAACAAAACAGTCATTTTATGGACAAACTATTCAATGAACAGGATATTCCTGTAGGAGAATTACGTAAACTGGGATTGCTTAATAATGGCAAACCAAGGTTATCTGAGGCCGATATGGATGCCTTGTTAGCAGGACATCGTACGGATCTCATTACTTTGCAGGATATTAATGCTGATGGTATTCATATCAAGAAAATGGACGCTAAATTGTCTTTGGAAAGAATGCCAGATGGACATATCACGTTACAGCTTCACCCCATATACCGTGATGTAAAGAAACATCCGCTTTTATTGGATGCCGAAGCGGAACAGCTTGAACAGGGAAAACTGACCCATGTGCTGAAAACCTATATGGAAAATGACGGTAAGCGTAAATCTTATGTGATCGAGTACGATTCGGAAACGAGGGAGTTTATCGCTGCCGACCCGGATAAAATAAGAGTGCCGGCGATGATCAATGGAGAGAAACTGTCTGATTTGCAGAAAGAGCAATACAGAAATGGATCTGTTGTTGAACTTTCCGATGGGACACGCTTACAACGCAGAGCAAGTAGCCGTAGTGGTGTCACCTCGAATCGGGAAGCGCTGATGTATTCGCTCGTCCTTGATGGTGGTATTTCTTATCTATTGCTTCGAAGTCTCCGTAATCTATTCGGTATTAAGTCCAAACAAAAAGATCCTTATACCGAAGGCTACCAAAGAGCACTTCAGGATATGCAACAGCGAGAGCGAAATAAACCGGTGATGCTCCAAAATTATGCTGCTGATCCGAGACATGATCTAGACAAGCAGCAGCAGCATGATCAGGGGAAAAGCCGGTCTCGCTAGTTCGCTATGCTGTCTTTAGGCTAAATAGTTCAACTTGAAGGTCAATTAGCCAAAGACTTAGGTTTTGTTGTAAGCATCCAGTGCTTCATAAAAATCATTGGCATGCCGGATGGTCTTCCTGAAAAACTGGCTAAATAGTTCCAGTTGTAGGCCAATTAGCCATAGATCCACATTAACGGGATCCGTTTGGAAGTTGGCTTTTTGCCATGCGAAGAAATCTTCCCGTGCTTTCCCGCGAAGGACCATTTGCCTTAGCGGATTGTTTCCACCTATTCTGTCCATGATTCTATCAGGTTAAAATTCATTAATAAAAGATATATTAATATTGGTTGCTACAAATGTACTATTTATTTAGTGCTATCTACGCTACTGGCTGCGCTTTGGTTTTACGCGCATAAAAAATACTTGATCTCCTTTATTATGGTTAAACTTTTTCTTTGCATGCTACTAGTAATAGTATTTTTCATGGGACTAGCTTATAATGCGTATGGGCAGGTTACGGCGAAGTTACCGACATCTAAAAAACATACAGTACATGAGGGTAGTAGTTATGATCGAAAGGCTTCTTTGGTAGATTCGATGGAAACGATCGTCGTTTGTAGTCCGTTGCGCAAGCCAAAGACTACCTCATCTTTTGGCATACGTCGACATCCGGTAACTGGTAGGACTAGTTTTCATAATGGCGTTGACCTTACTGCTGATGATCCCGTTGTGATGGCAATGTATCGAGGCATTGTGGTCGAGACCGGAGAGCATCCCTTGCTGGGGATATTTATTCGAATCGATCATGGAGGCGTCCACAGCATTTACGGGCATCTCTCTGCTTGTGTTGCGGCCGTTGGTGACAAGGTGCGCGCTGGACAGGACATCGGCATCCTGGGACGAACGGGAAGAGCAACGGGGATTCACCTACATTTCAGTGTGCGGATTGGTACGCACTATATTGATCCAATTAAGTTCCTGTTAGAACTACAGGGCAATTTCTAAACAAATAATCCTTAAATCTATGCACTACTTATTTAAAGAAGCAGAGCTTCCCCGTGAAGCGCTGCAATCACTAAATCTGTTCAATAATGAAAAGGTAGCTATCGACGACTACGATCTAGAGGCTATGTTTGCTGGACGGCGTTCTGCTTTAATCGCCATTAGTGATGTAGAGCTTAATAGCTTTCGTATCGCTCGGATGGAAGTGAAGCTATCTCTTAACAGAACAGACTCAGGTGAAGTCGAACTGCTCATCCATCCAGTTTACCGAAGTCCTCAGCCGCATTATTTGCTTGATCAACAGGCTATGGGAACGCTAATGGATGGTGAACAGCCGAATCATGTGGTAGAGCTAAACGTTGGCGATGATAAAGTTAGGCGAATGGTGGTGGAGTACGACGCTGAAACGCGTGAATTCCTGGCCTATGATGCTGCCAGTGTAAAAGCGCCGGTAATGGTTAATGGCGAGGAGCTAGATGCTGATCAACGAGAAGCTTACCGACTTGGAAAGCAAGTAACCATCTATGATGATACCACGGTCCAATACCGCGTGTCAGAGCCCAAAGGCATGTTATCCAATACGGAAAGAGTGATCCTAAGTTTTGAAGATGATGGTAAGCTCAGACATGTTATGCTCCATGAGCTACGAAACCTTCAAGATGGCTTTCATAGACAGCTTGATTACAATAGCAGCTCTTACCAAAACGCATTGCAAATCATGCTGAAGAAAGATTTTCCGCATTTGGTTACAGCTGATCAGCAGGTTAATGAGCAGCGCGAGCGTTTTCGATCTCGTTAGCCACTTTTCAAATTTTAATCTCTTCCAAAATTCTATTTCAATCAGTCACCCGTTGGAGTAACACCAATTTGCTATCTATTTCATTTTACCATTAAATCCATTAGCTCATGAACGAGAACAATTTAGAGTACCTCAAAAAAACATTGGACAACCTAGGTTTCGACAATAAGCTTAACGAAGTGCTTGAAACCGCTATTCGACGTGAAATGCCAAATTTTAGCTTGGGTATCCAAACTACCCACAGGCCGCTGGATTCTGTCGATCCCAAAGCAGCACGAACCGAAAAGCTCAGCTTTGACATCAATTTTAACCGATCAAAGGACAGCGATATGTACTTCCTTAATGACTACAAGGTCACTTTGCAGCAAAAGGATAATCCAATTGTCCGGTCGCAAACATTTAATTTGGAGCGGGATTACCGCGTTACTGCCTTACAGGCGTTTAAGCTCCTCTCTGGTCAGGCAATAGAAAAGGATGTTTTCTTGCGAACCAAAAATGAACCGAACCGAGAAAATACTCCAAATCAGGAAAGAACGCCTGTCTGGTTTAAGCTTAATCTAGAAGTAAAGGATGCCTACGGTAATCATCCAATGCGCACTTTTCGTCCAGAATACGGGTATGATTTGGAAGCTTCGCTGAAAAAATATCCCATCAAGGGTTTAAAAGATGCTGAAAAGCTTCAGGAAGTTTCCAAAGCTTTGCGCAATGGAAATATCGTGCAGGCAGACTTGCAGATCGGCAGGCGTACGATACCGGTGACGCTTGCTGCCAACCCCCAAATGAAGACGATCGATATTTTGGATAAAGATCGAAGGGAAGTAAGGGATGAGGCAATCTTCGCTTCCAAAGATAAAACGCAAAGTGTGAAGGTCCCCCGATCGGCCGATTTGGCGGGAGGTAGAGAAGCCTCCGAACCGACGATCGAGGCAAATAAGCAGGATGTCGAGCAAACACCATCAGCGAAAAGATCTAGATAATTATTAAGGTAAAATCCAGCATGTATAAAATCTTGCAACGCATAGACCGGATCAGGGCATCCGGCTATGCAACGCTTAATCTTCCTTCCGATTCGCCCCACTACCATTTAGATGGTAAAAGGCTTCCAGTAAAGGAAATTGGCACCCCAGATTATAAATGCCGAGTGACAGTATTGGCCGAAGGAGGAGCCATTGACTTTTGTATTTCGGAAATACTTTGATCCTTCACCGTCAGTTTGCCATTTTATCTAATCAAATCAAAGTGTTTCAATTTTTATTTACTATATAAACGATTTCCAGATGCATCAACATATTACAAAAGAAGATTTAGAAGTTTTCAAACTCGAATTATTGAGTGAAATCAAACGACTAATTAATGATGAAAATTTAGCTTTAAAGCCAACAGATCCAGGTTGGCTGCGAAGCAAAGCTGTACGTTCGTTGCTCAATATATCCCCAGCAACTTTGCAGAATCTTAGAGTAACTGGAAGAATCAGGTACCGGAAGGTGCTTGGATCTTACTATTACAGTAAAGAGGACATCACATTATTGTTCAAAGATGATGATTGAACCTAAGGAAATTTGGATAGAGTTGATTCAGCGCATAAATGCAGATCCTAGATTAAAGCTTACACACATAGCGTTGTTATTTGCAATCATTAGCCTGGGTATGGATCGGAAGGAAGCAAGGGTAATATCCGTCAGCCGACGTGTGCTTATGACAAGATCTCGAATTAAAAGTACCTCAACCTATCACTCCTCTCTTAAAGATCTGGTGACATTTCAGTACTTTACATATTTACCATCTTTTGATCCAAGACAAAAGACTTTAATATCCTTTTTGTAGTTTGGACTTATTTTGATTATCGGCAGTTTCTTTCACGTTTATATTAATTTAGTTTTCTCTTATGGTGAATTAATGTAAGTGTTTGTTTTAGAAGTTTTATACAATTTTTAAAGCCTTTTCTAGTCAAGTTTTATTATTAATTACTTGTTGATGTTAAGTTATGGTTTTTTGTATTGAGTTCTGCTAGAGTAAACCTACTTTGTCGATTTAATAGGCACTGGGCATGTTTCGAGTATTGTTCTCGTAAAATATTACCAAGTAAGAAAACGTACATAAACGTCAATCTTTCTTATGACATAGATTTTTTAGAATAAGTAAAGCATTTTATTAGTAATTACATTAAGTTGTTGCTGAAAATGCTATATTAGAACGACCAAAATTAATCTTATGAAAGAAAGCGATCATTGCACCCCAGTAGAAAACGATAAAGTTAATGTGCCCAATAATGTGGATCAAGCATTAAACTTATCGACTTATCATTATCCCTCTCTAGATTTGCTCCCAGAAGATTGGAGAAAGCTAATTTTAAACGCAAAGGAATTATCTAATTCGTTTGTATTACCGCTATTATTAGACGCGGAAGGTACGCCTGTATTGCAAGATATGTATCGATACCCCAACGTGTTAATTGCAGGTACTATAGCATCTGGGAAAACACAATTCATATATAATCAAATTCTGTTATGGCTCTATTTTTATCATCCTGCTGAAATTAAACTCGTTATTTGCAGGAGTAAACCGGTAGACTATAATTCTTTGCTGTCTTTAGAAAAGCATTATTTGGCAAAGTTGTCGAATCAAGATTATCCAATATCAGAAGGCCCACAAGTTACCTCCACTATTGCAGCAATGGTATTGGAATGTGATTCCCGGTTAGAATTGTTTAGAAAAGCTGGCGTTAGGACGATAAGTGATTATAACGAGAGGTTTGTTAGCCGTCATTTATCAGTTAATGAAGGGCATCGCTTCTTACCTAACATAGTTGTTCTTTTAGATGATCTACAAACTTTTCTCGATGATAATGAAGTCGAGAAAACGCTTGTAGATTTACTGCAAAGGAACTTTTACACAGGGATTTATGTAATTGCAGCAACAAGTCAAATAATGTCGCGAAGTATTACACCTCAAATACGCGCAAACTTTAGTTTGCGCATTGGCATGAAACTAATGTCGCAAAATGAATCGCAAAGAATCTTGGATCGTGTGGGCGCGGAAAAACTCCGTCTTTTAGGTGAATTACTTTACGAAAGCAGTGGTAGATTGATAAAAGCGCGTCAACCTGTTATTGATTACGCATCTATAACAAAGGTCACAGATTTTATCGGTCGTCAGAGGGGGTATCCTTCAGCTATGATGTTGCCTAGCAGTATTGCTGCAATTGATCAGAACGATGATTTTTCACTGGAGGATCAAGATTATCTATTCGTAGATGCAGCCCGTTTAGTCGTTATGCACCAGCAAGGATCAACATCGTTGATACAGAGAAAACTTAAGCTCGGATACAATCGGGCAGGACGTTTAATGGATGCTATGGAAGCCGCCGGTATTGTAGGTCCTTTTGAGGGAAGCAAGGCTAGGGACGTGCTTTACGCAACTGAAGATGAGCTAGAGGAATATTTGTCTAGCTTATCTGGCGGGAAACAATTCAGGCCGTTGGCGAAGGCAGATATAGATGTTAGAAATCAACATCCTATTGACACTAAGGTGGAAATTTTTGAGCAAGATAAATTTCCTAAATCGCTTTTTCCCGATAAACAAATCACTAATAAAAAGAAAAATAGAAACAGTGTTAAATGGGTACTTCTTCTTGTTGTCGGTTTCATTCTATATTACTTGTTAAAATAGGAGCAAGTATTAAAATTTAAACAAAGAAAGGGATTTCGAAGAAGGCAGGTGGAATCAAATACCTTTCAGTTCCGGAGTTCAATAAATCAGAGTTAATAGAACTCTGGAACTGAAAGATTGAACTTTTTTTGCTACGTTTAATATTTGCTCTTCCCGGTGCTCCTCCAGAAAGTTTACTAGTTAATAGTATATCGAATATTTAGATTTGTTTTCTTTCAGACACCTAAAAAAATATCCAAAATTTGATGTTACTCGGTTTTGCTAGTTTCAATCTTTTTGGTAGGGCGGCATAGGCCAATTATACTTTAGTCCTTCCATGGATATTGTTTTAAGACTTTCTTTATCTAGCTTGTATTTTTTTTGAATTTTATATTTTAAACTAGTCATGAGAGTACGGCGATAATCTTCATTTTTTTTATAATTAGCAGTGTTGGTTAGAGGATATTTTCTGTCCGCCTGTTGGGTGGCTTCATCTTCCACGTGTATAATCTCTGAAAAAATCAATTTTCTTTTTTCGACGGAAAGTATGTTTTTTTCAGATGCACTTTTACGCTCGTTAGTCTCGGATTCGAAATGCTGCACAAATAGGGATGGTTCTTTATCTAACTTTGATTTTGATAATCGCGCAACCCACTGTGCCATCCCGCTTTGGCTATGTTCTTTATTTGGGAACAAATAGAGAGCAACAGCGTCGGGTTTATCATTGGAATTCATTATTGAATCATAGATATGACTGAGCAGTGTTTTGTTTGTTTCATCATCAAAGCCGCCTGTTTCTTTCAGTATAATATTTGCTCTGTATAGCGTTTTAGTCGGGGTAACGGAAATTTCAGGATTATGAATTTCGTATTTTACAACAGAATTTTGCTTTCGGTTTATTAGGTTGTAATTTGTCGTATCAGTTGCCGTTGTATTATACTCTTTTACATCTTGGTTTGTGCAGCTGAGCAATAGCATAGTAAATATAGCGAGTAAGAATCTAAATTTATGTGTCATATTTCTTTTATTTATTTTTATAAAATTACCGTTAAAACGTGAGTCGATCTTACGGTTTTCCGTAGTGATAGATTTGACGATTATATTCTTATCTTTTTAAACCTCGTAAAAGTAAACGGACATCCACTTTTACCAAGGTTTTTCAAAGGATGTTTTCCTGATCGTTTCGTTTCGCTCAGAAAATGTACTGCTTGTTTTTCGTGTAAAATCCTTCATTTCTCGCTTTCCAAAAATTCGATAAAGTAGTGCCAAGGGTGTTAAAACGCCAAAGAAGATTAGGGTCAGTACCACTTTCTGCGATAAAAAACCTACGATCTGAGTAGCTGCGGTCAACATTTTATGTATCCCAGTTCTGAAAGTAGTTGATAATAGACTTAAAAAAGATATAAGCAGGGCTAATAGTAATAAAATTGCGTTCTCGGTCAGGTAGTAGCATATTGTCAAAATTGCGAGTGTAACAATAGTCGAATCCTTGGGGTCTCTGGTGCTCTTCGGCATTATTTAAAATATTGTATAGATAAATGGTGCCAGTGCACTTTTCCCTCCAATAACGACGATAACTCCCACTAAGATCAATAAAAGTATCATCGGTGCTAGCCAGTACTTTTTTCTTTCTTTTATAAAATAGAAGATATCTTTTAAAAACTCCATATTACTGTATCAATCTAATTCAAAATCTATACTCAATTTATTTACAATATCATCTTGTTCGTCTTTGTAATACAAATAATTCTGGATAACAAGTACATCCATTCCAGACCGTATAAAACATGTATAAGCTTGCTCTGGCGTATTCACAATAGGTTCACCTCGGACATTAAAGCTCGTGTTTAACAACAGTGGATGACCATTTTGTTCTTTAACGTCTAAAAGAAGTTGAAAGAACTTGGGGTTGAAATCTTCGGATACGGTTTGCACCCGACAACTGTAGTCAACATGAGTTACGGCAGGAAAATCGCTTTTTATGAATGCGAGCTTTTCGCTGATCGTAAGCTTCGAGAAGTTTTCAGCTAAGGGCTTTCTGTATCTTTCCTTTATTTTTGCGGTGTATAGCATGTATGGCGAATCACCTACGATATCGAAATATTCCTTCGCTTGTTTTAACGTGATTACCGGAGCAAAGGGCCTGAATGATTCTCGACGTTTTATTTTCGTGTTGATCAGCTCCTGTATTTTTGGATTGGTAGGATCTGCCAATATACTCCGATTACCAAGTGCTCTTGGACCAATCTCCATTCTACCTTGAAACCATCCGATAACATTACCTTCACAGATCAGTTTGGCGACAATACGACTTAAATCTCTATAACTATCAAATTTTGAGTAATTGGTGTTAAATCGTCGATTTAAATTAATGATATCCTTTTCGTCGATCTCAGGTCCCAAATAAACATGGTGTTGTTTTTCTTCAATAGTTCTTTTGTGTCCATAATATAGATGATACACGGCAAATGCCGCTCCGATTGCACCGCCAGCATCTCCAGCCGCCGGTTGTACGAATATGTTATCAAAAATTCCAGCTTCTCTTATTTTAGTATTTGCCACGCAATTCAACGCTACTCCTCCCGCTAGGCAAAGATTCGAGGAATTGGTTACGCGTTTGGCTTCCCTAGCCATTTTTAAAACAATCTCTTCCAATACAAGTTGTGCTGCTAATGCTAAATTACAATGGTGCTGGTATAGCTCACTTTCTCGCTTGCGTTTTGGTATACCAAAAAGATGCTCCCATTTTTTCTCATTTGCCATTTTCAGCCCTGTTGCATAACCGAAATAGGCCTGATTAAGCCTTATAGAGCCGTCTTCGTGGATAGTCACTAATTGTGATTTTATTTTTTCGATGTAGGTAAGTGTTTCATCGCTTGTTTTATCGCCGAATGGAGCAAGTCCCATGACTTTATACTCTCCTGAATTCACTGTGAAGCCCAAATAATAGGTGAATGCACTGTAAAGTAGACCAACAGAATGGGGAAAGGCCATTTCTTTAACGATCGTTATCTGTTCGTCCTGTGCATGAGCTATAGACGCAGTAGCCCATTCACCTACGCCATCAACCGTTAAAATGGCTGCTTCAGTAAACTTGGACGGATAAAATGCACTCGCTGCATGGGAGAGATGGTGCTCGGAAAATAGGAGTTTGAGCGTTTTTCTATTATATGGTCCAATTTCCGAAAGGCCATCCTTGATCTTTTGTTTTATAAACAATTTTTCATCAAGCCAGATCGGTATTGCTTTTAAAAAAGAGATTAGTCCTTTCGGAGCAAAAGAATAATAGGTCTGCAGTAGCCGTTCAAATTTTAGAAAGGGTTTTTCGTAAAATACGACGGCATCGAGATCATCAATACACAAATTCATCACGCCAAGACAATACCTGATTGCTTGAATTGGGAATTCGGCGGAGTGTTTAACTCTGTTAAAACGCTCTTCCTCTACAGAAGCGATGATTTTTCCATCTACCAACAGACAGGCAGCAGAATCATGATAAAAAGCGGAAATTCCTAAAATGATGGACATAGTAGCTAAAAACTAAAATATAAAAACTGCCGGCTACCTATGTCGCCTACTAGTATTAAAAGTAACATACCTGCTGTTTGTAAGACACAGTCCATTATCATCGCCCTCCTGGTCTGTGGGGCACTTTCAATTCTCTGTCTGATAAACTTAGAATGGGCAATCAGCATAATTGAAACTGAAAGCGTAATCCAAAATAAATTTATCCCAGAACCGAAGTAGATCATAGCTTGCGAGATTGACCACCCCGAAAAGTTAAATATTGAATTCAGCACAGCAAGCTGTGTATCGAGTTCCTCGAATCTAAATATTAGCCATGTGAAGGGGATTGTTAGTAGAAAAAGCAGCTTTCTATATGGTATTAATGGTTTTTCTTGAGTAACATTGACCAATATATTATCCAGCAAAAAAAGAACAGCATGTATGGCTCCCCACAAAATGAAATTAATCGATATGCCGTGCCAAACTCCACTCAATAGAAATGTAACACAAATAGATAACACAAACATAATGGGGCCTCGCCGTCTACCGCCGAGTGGGATATATACATAGTCTCTCAGCCATTTGGATAAGGATATATGCCATCGGTGCCAAAATTCCTGATATGATTTAGAAGCGTATGGATTTCTAAAGTTTATACTGATTTCGTAACCAAGACATTTTCCTAGGCCAATAGCGATTAACGAATACCCCCAAAAGTCGAAGTAGATCTGTAACGAGTAAAGTATGGTTGAACTGTAAACAAGGAATCCATTGTGATCTTGTAAGTTGCTGAAGACCGGATCCACCAACAACGCGAGTTTATCGGCCACGATAAGTTTGCAGATAAATCCAAAAATCAATGTTTTTATCCCGATATGAAGATTACTTGTATCAATGGATTTTGGTGAAGTAAACTGGGGAATAAGCTGGTCTGGCCTGTGTATAGGTCCAGCTATGGATACGGGGAAAAAGCCGCAAAAAAGTGATACTTCCTTAAAGCTAATCTTCGATGAGTACCTTCGTTTGTTTATCTCTATAAGCAAGCTTATGGCCTGTAGAGCGTAGAAAGATAGCCCAAGTGGTAGAATATTTTCTGAATATTCTTGGCCAAATGCGCTAGAATCATTAATGATCTGCGGTATTGGAGAGTACTTTGCTGATAAGAGCATAATGATAATACAGCCTACGGCAATCTTGCAAGGCGTATTACTTTGGAACCTTTGCGTAGCCTTAATCGCGGTGAATGTAACGAATATTATTATTAATAGGTAAAATAAACTGGAGGCACCTGAAAAGGCATAAAAAATAAAGCTCGCTACCATTACGATAGAGCTTCTGAAATTGTCTTTTATCGTATAGAAAGCAATGCAGACCAAGCAGAAAAACGACATAAAGGGCAGGGAAGTAAAAAGCATATTAATCGGAAGTCAGTATTTTAAATATCCCATTTCTGAGCCCGTAAGTGGCGGCATAGTATATAGTTTTGCCAGAAGGTGAGAAGGTAGGGTCCCATTCATCACCCTTTGAGTCGGTAAGCCGTCTTTTTACCCCGCTTTGTAGATCTAATAGAAATAGATCCCAATTTCCATTTTGGCGGGCAGAATACACCATAGTGCTACCATCTGGAGAAACACTTGGATCCCATTCGTCATAGGTTGATTTGGTTAAGTTTGTTCTTTTCTTCGATTGAAGCGAATATGCATAGATATCAAATTGATCGTCTTTATCCTTCGCGATGTAATAAATCGTTTTTCCATCGGGTGAAAATATTGGACGCCAATGTTCATAATCATCCGAGGTTATAATTGATACTTCATTGGTGTGAATCTGCTGTAATACAATATAGGGGTTGGTGAAGTTCCCTGATCGCAAATGCCAAGCAGCATAAGCTATCCAGTTACCGTCTGGGCTAAAGGACGGAATTGCTCCAAAGGTATCGATTCCATTTGTGATCGATCGTCGATTAGTACCGTTGATATCCATTAAAATAACTTTGGTGGTATTCAAAGCTTGGTCACCTTCTGTGAAAACAATTGTGCGACCATCAGGCGAAGGCCATGAATGTAATTCGTCCCTGTTGTTCCAGGTTATCCGTTGCACGCTCTGCATGGTGCTGTCCGCTGAAAAGAGTTCCATGTTTCCATCTCGCCATGATTGAAAAAAAACTGTGCTGTCGTGAATATCGAAGACGGGATAGCGATCTCCCGCATTAGATTTGCTCAGCATGGTAATTTCAGCACGCGCAGAAGGTGACATCTCTATCTTTTTACGTAAACTGTTTGCAATCTGTTGATGTCCCAATATGTTGAGATGCTCATCGAAATCGTAAAAGAGTGCTGCTTGGGAACTCGTAAAATCTGGTAGCAGATCTAGGTAAGCAATTTCTTGATTTTTACATTGTTTGGATAGCCATCTATTAGGGAAATTCATGTCTAGTTCTTCAATGTTGATGTCGAATTCCGACAAAACTTCGTTCAGATATTTAAAGTGCACCTGCTCTTTCGTTGGAATCTGAAATAAGATCAGTTCCGATCCATTTTCCGCTGCGGCCTTCGAAAATTTTTGTAGGTATAAACAGAAGTTTTTAAGATCTCTCTTCTTCTTCTCAGATTGCTCCCTGTAAAAGATATTATAATCAATGTTAGATTTTTTGTCTGGATAGAAGGGCTCCGTCCATCTACCCAGTGGTAGCTCAGCAGGGTTCGCATATTTTAAGTCATATAACATGAACCGGGCAAAGTTTGAATGGTGCATCAGATAATCAGAAAACCCAGCCGTCCTCTTTTCAACCTTCATAAAGTCGTTAAAGTTGCATATCTGCAAAAATATCTTTTCCGGTTTTAACAGTTTTCCTTCATTAACATAATAGTAGTATTCATCAATAATTCCCATTCCGCTTATTCCTGCATTCACTATTATTTTGTTGGGAAAACTATCGAAAAGTTTTGAAGTAAATAGGTCTTCATACTCAACCTGAGCGCCCTGTGTATAGGAGTCTCCAATAAATAGCCAATCACATTCCTGCACGCGTACATCAGGATCATCATCACTTCCAATCCTGAATCCTTGGGCGTTGGTCTTATACCGAACATTGTATTCCTTGTCTTGAAATGTTTTGTCTAGGTATGGACGATTGAAGTAATAATAATGATTGACCTTATATAAATCTTCGATAATATATTCTGGAAAACGAGAGGTGAAGACGGCTTCACTATGGATAAAAATGGAGATTACTATCAGAAAATTAAGCCATATGGTAAACATGCCCCGAAGTTTTTTTCTTTCGGCAACGCCGACGGTTAACACTACAGCGACAAGTGTTGTAAGGAGCGATAACCATATCTTTCCAAAAACGATGTAGATTATGACCGGATTGATTAGTAGCAGAACTCCAACTAACAGAAATAGATTTTTGTAGATCAGGGGGCGATTTTTCTTATCCATTTATCGTATTGCTGAAATTAGCGTGCTGTGACGCTTAGAAGTTTCAAATACACCACCGCAGCTATCGAGTTTACTGCAACTGCTACATTCCGCAAGATAATTTTGCTTCCAATCTGAAATTGATTTTTGAGCGAACGGCCATAGTGATTGTTTTAGTAAACACAATTGTAGATTGTAAATAGAAACATTCATCCCCATGGCATGTAAGTACAATACTGCCTCTTCGAGCTCTTCGGCATAAGCGACCGGTTCCATCCATAACAGGTCGTGATTTTTAACGGTATACCCGGTGTACTCTAGCCCCATAAAGGCCACGTGTTCGATAAAAGGGAGATTTCTATAGATATATTTTGCTAGTTGCGGTAAGCGACGGTAAGATTGCTTGTGAAGCACAACACGAACTTCCATCCGTTGGTTATACCTTGCCATATTATGCATTCCTAAGACCGTTTGATTGAATGCATCTTTGGCTTGTACGATGTAATCGTGTTGTCGATAATCGTCCGAATAAAGTGGTATTCCATATACCGTTCGCCTATTGTCAACTTTACTAATGGATTGCGCCACATGTCTCCACGCAAAACTTCGTCCATTGGATAGAATATGAATCTCTGTGCTAGAAAGTTCGTACTTGAGCTGTGCAAGTAATGAAAGAAACCTTTGACCAAGTAAGGTCGGCTCTCCTCCAGTAATACCTAGCTCTAAAGTATCCTTAGGTATCATCGATATCAATGCAGTATTTATAGCGTAGAAATGGGATAGATCATCATGATTTTTGGGAGGTTGTGAACACATCAAACAGTTACTGTTGCATCGGTCAGTGATGAAGAGCGCGTTATGCAATGAATCCCTTCTGTAGAGTGTATTGATTGCTCCGTTTGTATTTATGTAAACAATATCTCCTTCTGTTAAATTGTCCAATTTCTGAAGTCCTACAATCATTTGATCGTTATTAAGCTCCGGAACGTGCTTGTACAATGCGATAGTTCCTCCATCCGCACGTTGAGCAACAAGGTCATTATTTATGGATTTTGCAAAGATAGTGGCTAACGTAGGGCTTTCTATATTAATGGGGATTCCCCGCGAATTAAGCTGGATCATGTAGTCATTCTAGTTTTGTTCGGTATTGGTTATCCATGAATAGAAAATCTTAAGTAGGGACTCGCCCTGGGTGTCAATCAATTCAAAAATGTGTCGAATGATCTCCATATTCTTTATACAAAAATCTGAATCGGGTCTAAAGCCTTCAAAATCGCCTTGCGAGGCATAATGGAATACGGGATCCGCACCACAATAGGCTTGAAAGCCACAATCGGCACAACCCGCCAAACTTTCATTTGACCAATATTGAGCAAAGGTTTTAGCTTTTTTACCATAGAAGATGTCTCGGTATTGGTCTTGTACATGTCCCATTCGAAACGTGAAATCTTGATTTTCTGCCAACATCCTTGACTCATCCGTTGCGTAAACGTAGCCATCGTAGTTAAATACAATCACATTGTTGATCATCCCTGCGGGAGACTGTAGATCCACGTAGCTGACAGGAAAAGGGGTAAGGATCTTCTTTAAGATGACAGTTGTGTAGTCCTCAACAATAAACTGGCCGTTTCTGTTGAGTTGAATAATATAATCAAGGCCTTTTTTGTAGAACTCTAGATACTTTTGCGTGTGGTAGTGATTCTTTTTCGCATTTTTTAATGCAAAACCGTATGGGCTAATAGGTCGGAGGAAAATATTTCTGAAACCATTCTCAATGTAGTTGTCAATAATTTCCGTTGGATAATCTAAACTTAACGCCGTGGTGGTCATAAGTGCAGACACCTTTTCATAACCTAACTTTTCTCTGGCATCGGTGATACCCTGTAGCACCATTTCGTAGCTTTTGGCTCCTGTTTTCGGTCTATTGGCATTATGTAGGAAGGAGGGGCCGTCGAGGGAAGTCGATACCATTACATCGTTCAACAAGCAGAAATCTAGGATATCTTCCGTAAATACTGTCGCATTTGTACAGACTACAAAGGTAATTTCCTTGTTGTAGGTTTCATTTAACTGCTTTGCATATTCTACACCATATTTTACCTTATCGAATGCTAAAAGCGGTTCACCGCCTTGAAATTCCATGGTAATTGATGGTGAAGGTGACCGAAACATATGCTCAATACCGGCCTTTAGATTTTCTATAGAGATATCAAAATCTTGTCGACTTTCGGATACTCTTGACACTTGGCAGTAGTGGCAGGAATGGTTGCAACGCAATGAAACGACGAAGATGTGTAATGCTGTGAAGTCGTCCAAAAAAGACTTTTTTGTCCGGTACCTAGTAGCCATTACGTCAATTAGGTCTGGGATTGCGTTCTCGGAGATGAAGAAGTTAGCTATCAAATCCGCATACAGTTCTTCATTCTTGGTCACTTGCCGGCGTGCAATACGCGTTGCTGTTCCAGTAGGCGCTAAAATGAAATCACCAATCTCGTTGACCAGTACTTCCTTACTATCGCTAATCTGATGAAACCGAAAGGGTAGAAGATAGTAAGTATCCTTATCGCTACCATAATACATTGGCGATTTAAAAGTTCGGAAATCTTTAATCGCATTACCATCCATAAACATATTCCTACTTAAAATCTGAAGCACTAAATCCAACTGTATCATTCAGATCGCCACCTGGCATATCGTCAAAGGCATCGTCGTGCGCGAACGCTTTCACTACTAAAAGTGTCCTGATATCTATGGTCTCTCTGGTGATTATTTCTCGCGTGTGATAATCAACCAAATTCTTTTTTATCTGTGCTATCAGATGTTCTTGGTCTACCTCTAATGAAATTTGATCAACAGTTACCTGATAATGATGCATCACCGACTGTATTTCGATCTGAAACTTGGATAGATACCAATAAAAGCACTTATGTATTACGGCCTCGCTGTATAATGAGGATTCTATCGTAAATAAAATCTTATGCTGATAACGTTCTATTTGCATACTACAGATACAATAAATAATAAACTGTAGTCGAGCCGCAATTTCCATCTACGGTGATATTATTATCCTTTTGGAAGCGCTTGATGGTCGCCTCAATGGTTTCGTCGTAGGTATATGTTCCTGTTACTTGCTTCTCGCCATTTTCAAGCTTTAGGTAGCCTTTTTTTAATAGGATGTTAATTAATTCTGTTACATCACTACCAATCATCCCTTTTTTTAAGTTTCGGTCTCCAAGTTTAAGCGCCGTTGCAGTTATTCCCGACGATATACTAGTCGAAGGCCTCACAGTATTGGATGCTGCTGAACCGGAGCTGCCTGATGAACCGCTACTATTAAAATTTAAAGGTTTTGATGATGATGAACTACTAGAGCCTGACGAGGATCCTGTACTACGTGAACTTGTAGACCGAGAGGAGCTGCTACTACTCGTAGAACTGGAATAATGTGATCTGTGTGATGAATGTGAACGGTGACTACGGTGCGAAACTACTGACCAATCGCCACCAGAATTTACTTTTAGTAAAAGCTTTGGGCTTAAATCCGCTTCCTTATCGAAAGATAGTTCTTTTTCTTTTGGATTGGAGGAGATTGTTTCTGCCACATTTGCGGCATTAGCGGGTTGGTTTGCGGCTATTCCAGCCATTGAGCTAAGAAACAGCTTTTTCAAGATGGTTGATAATTTGTCTTTCATTAAGTCGGTTAATTATTTAGTTTGCGAATTTCACAAGCTTACTTCACGAAAGTACTAAAAAACGTCTAATTAACCTTTTTTTTTGCCGATGTAATTAAATTGTTAGGAATTACCGGCAGATTGATTGCGAATAATACAATCGCAGCGTGTTTGGACTGTTGAAATTGATCCATGGTCCGTTACCTTCTTTTTTTCGCTTTCTATCCAACTTTCTTTTAAGTCCTCAAAAATAGGGTCTATAATTAAGGTCGGAGCTTGCTGGTCAATTTTGTAATATGAGCAGGTTAGGATGGATAGTATCAGCCCTAACGCTTGTTTTTTTATAATTTTTAGTTTTATCAAAGTTGTGATTGTAAAAATGAAAGTTTACAAAAATTAAAAATGTGAAGCGTGTCATGTCCTTAAAATTATTTTCATTGTATTGATTTAATTATTTTATAAAACGACTACTTTTGTTCGATCGCTTCATTTTGTTAAATAAAATGGAGTCGAAAGGAGCACTTTGATATTACAAATAGTAGGAAATGTTTACTACCTCCTTGCGCAGAATTAAGATTGTTTATTTCATACATTAGCCAAGATAAATGAAAAGCGAGAGATTTCCTCTTAAAGTCCAAATTCCCAGCCAAGGCTGGAAGCAGTTTCTTTCGTCCAAAAACAAGATGCTTCAGGCGTACGATATTGCAAAGGAGCAGAATAGCAGCAAAAGGGTGAAAACTGAGCATGGCCGTATTGCAGAGGCTGAATTTAGAAAATGGTTGAGCGAGTTCTTGCCAAAACGATACGCGGTTACTTCTGGTTTTATAATTTCTTCAGGCATACCAACTTCGGAGTTTATGGTACATTATGATGTTATCATCTACGATCAGTTAGAATCCCCAGTACTATGGATAGAAAACAATCCAGATTCGTCTGATCAAGGAAAGTCGCTTGCAATCCCAGTAGAATATGTACGAGGTGTAATAGAGATAAAAGCAACTTTTAATAAACGGAGTGTCCGTAAAGCGGTCGATCAATTGTCCAAGCTAAAACCTTTGTTGGCTCGGGTGGAGCCGAATAACCAACCGGTAAAGTTATATCTGCCATCTGACTTTTTCTGTGCCACTGTTTTCTTTGAGCTACGGGAGGTAGACGACATGGATTTTGATGCGATCGATACACTCTTGGAGGCGTCAGTGCTAAGAGGCTTTTATGGTGGATCCATACTTCGGGTAAATAAGTTAGACAGGTACTACAGCGGGAAAATATCTCCAGTGATCGAAAATTGTGATATTAGGTGGAAAAATAAGGCGCTTTCTTATTATGCAGCATCAAGAAGTAAAAAGATAAGTGATACAGTTTACTATAGGATGATTTTACAGCACTCGGAAACACATTTTTCGGAGTTTGCGTTTGACATTCTGTCTATTCTGAAAGGTACATACCATCCAAACGTATTGTCAAGCTTATATTGTATTGGTACTACACAATGGGACCAAGGCAGTGCAGTAGACACCAGATACCAAAATGAGGAAGAGTTTATGAAATTTAAAGAAGAAACAGCACTTCATCTGAGAAATCTGGGATTCGAAGGATGTTAAGGTATTTTCAAATAAAAAGAGGCTGTCTAAAAAGGTTTCTTAAACAAAGAACCCCGTCATAAAAAATGGCGGGGTTTTTCTGTTTTTTGTCCTTAAGATTTTGTATCTTAAGGTGCACCCAAAAAACGATATGAAAGTACAATTTAAAGCCTTACCATCCAATAGCCCTAGCCTATTTCCCGAGGATATTTTTGATCGTATTCCATCGAACCATCCCGTTCGATTGGTTAATCAGGTTGTTGATCAACTGGATATCGAACACCTTATCTCTTAATATAAAGGCGGAGGCACCACAAGTTTCCATCCCCGGATACTTCTTAAAGTTTTATTCTACGCCTATTTAAGCAATATCTATTCCTGCAGAAAGATCGAACGCGCCCTGCAGGAGAACATCTATTTCATGTGGCTTTCAGGAAATAGCACCCCTGACTACCGTACGATCAACTATTTTCGAGGTAAGCGTCTTAAAGGTCAAATACAGGATTTATTTGCAAGCATCGTTCGGATGTTGCACGACCTGGAGTATGTCAGCTTGCGCGTTCAGTATGTAGATGGCACCAAGATCGAATCGCTAGCAGGTCGCTATACGTTTGTTTGGAGGAAATCCATCCAAAAGAACAAGCTAAAACTGGAAGCTAACATCGCCTCTGTACTTTCGGCGATTGATGCGCAGATAACCGAAGATCAATCTTCATTAGGCAATCAAGAAATGAGTAAGGCAATCGATAGTGCAGGGTTGAAGGAAAGAATCAAAGGGATAAATGCTAAGCTCAAAGCGAGCTGTAAGTCCACCGATAAGCAGCTCAAGAAACTTGAAGAGAACTATTTGCCTAGATTGGCGAAATATGAACAACAGCTGGAAATACTAGGGGATCGCAATAGCTATAGTAAAACCGATACGTATGCCGTTTTTATGCGCATGAAAGAAGATCATATGAAGAACGGTCAGCTCAAACCGGCTTACAATACGCAGATCAGTACCGAAGAACAGTTCATCACCCACTATAGTATCCATCAGACTACCGCAGACACCACAACCTTGCCGGAAGATCTGGAAGGCTTTGCATCCCATTACGGAAAGCAGAGTGAGTTAATTGTCGCAGATGCTGGATATGGTAGCGAGCAAAACTATGAGCTGATGGAAGGAAAAGGGATAACCGCTTTTGTCAAGTACAATTACTTTCATATGGAGCAAAAGCGTAAGCACAGGCAGGATCCTTTTTCGGTACAAAACCTGTATTACAACCAGCAGGAGGACTTTTATGTATGTCCGGCAGGACAGAAACTTCGCTTTATTGGTCATTCAACTCGGGCTAGTGCCAACGGATACTCCAGCCAAGTGAGTTGCTATCAAGCTGTGCGATGTGAAGGATGTCCGATGCGAGGTCAGTGCCATAAAGCTCAAGGTAACCGACTGATTGAAGTGAACCACCGACTTACCTGGCTCAAGGCCAAGGCTCGAGAAAGACTACTCTCGGAACAGGGGCTCTATCATCGAAGTAAGCGACCTGTAGAAGTTGAAGCGGTATTTGGACAAATGAAGAGCAACAACAGGTTTACCCGATTCAGTATGAAAGGACTACAGAAAGTTGCTGTGGAGTTCGGTTTGATGGCCATTGCTCATAACCTAAGAAAATGGGCAAGAAAGTGGAAAAACGAGGCTTTGATTGGCAATCCAGATGGCATAGACTCCCTATTTGCGACAAACACACATCTACAAATGCTCAAAAGCACAACATATCGACTTGCAGCTTAATATTGGCGATGAAAATATAATGGAGTGCTAGATGCGCTATAAACAAAAAGAAGGTGCCTTATTAGACACCTTCTTTAGAATATCATTGCATGATCTTTTATCCAATCAGATCATTGCTTCCAAATGTGATCTCGTATGTTTTCATAATGTCCAAATATATTGTTTATTACTCGTTTAATACTACAGCTAAATTACAAATAAAAGTTAGTTGTAGAAATTATTTTTTGTTAAAACTCAGTCCAAAACCCTGTTTGGGGAGAATTAGGTCATTTCTATGACGCTTAGAGATGCAATTCGGAATTCCCTCATGTACTGTTTCAAACTCAGTGATTATCCCTACTCCGAAAAAGGATACTTCAATTTCAGGTGGAAATGATATTGTTACATCTACATTTTTTGTTAATGTATTAAAACGTAATAATTTATAGTTTTCAGCTTTCAACGAGTACCGTCTCTCCATCTTATGAAGAATCGAAAATCTGTCCTTACCAATGAGCGGAACAGTAATAGAGTAGGTTATCAAGCCTTCGCCAGTATTTTCTATAGGTACTATCTTATTCTGCAGTTCTTCCTCGTCAATTTTTAACGATATCAATCTAGTCATTTCCTCAACATTCTCATCGTCAGTTAGGGTTGAAGTGAAATTAAATTCCGACGCTTCGCCATTCGAGCTTAAAACAGAAACGTATTGAATAGTCTGTGTGTAATGAATGACAAAATCATCCGTCAGCTCATGGATTATTATCGATGCTACGACATCTTCATTGTAGTGGTTCTTCGTTGTCGGGAAATAGGTGTCCAATATCCTGTCTTCTAGAGTCTCATTGATTTCTGGAAATTTTTCAGAATAGATTATTTTAGATATTTTTTTCCAAAGATCTGGTAGATCTTTTCTGTTCTTTAACAAAGCACTTCCAGATATTACCTTGTTTAGCTCTTCTCTAAATACTCCTGTAAATTGGATTGATTTCAAAACAGAGGCAAAAACGCCCGATGTCATCGCAACAAAACCAATCTTTTCCAATAATTGATTTATTTTTTCATTAAAGGGAGAATAGGGGGTACTTGGAAGCAAGATTAGAATAATGGCGATAAACAAGTATGCTGTAGGTAAATTACCACTCAGCCGTTTGATTACAGTAATATAGTTGGCCTCTTCCAATTGTGCCTCGCTGTTTTTTTTCTTAATCATAAATAATTAATTTAGTAACCAGTCGGTTGTAAATTTACAAATAATATTAGCGGATGTTATCGCTCAATCAGCTGATTTCGTTCTTAAAGATTCAATAAATTGTGCCACTAAATTCAATTCGTCATTGGTCAAAGGACGATCTATGTCAAGCTTCTTAAGGGAGGACGTAGTGTTCTTCTCGATAATTGATCGTGAATTATTTTCCTTTTTAGATAGCTTTCGTCTTAATGTTTGCATTTCCTTGCTTATCGCTTCCTGCTCTGTCAGTGCGTATTCCTCTGTTTGCTTCACTGATTGATGGCCAAGCATATCTTTCACAACGTGGATTGGGACACCGTTTGCTAGAGTCACAGTGCTTCCAAATGTTCGTCTCGCCTTATGCGTATTTAGAATACTTGAAATTTCACAAATTGCAGCGATCTCTTTTAAATATTCGTTCATTTTTTGATTCGACTTTACAGGCAGTGCTCTACCGGTTGAAATACAATCCGGGTCGTCCTTATACTTATTAATTATCTCCAGTGCTTTTGGTAAGAGTGGAACATTAAATTCGGATTTTGATTTCTTCCGGCTATCCATAATCCAAAGTTCTCCATCTATTCCCTTTACGATGTTTGCTTTATCTAATTTGTATACATCACTATATGCAAGTCCAGTATAGCATTGAAAAACAAAGATATCCCTAATAACCTCTAAACGCTTTGTCGTGAAATTCTTACTTTCGAGTACTGATAACTCCTCTCTAGATAGTGGCTTCTTATTCGGCTTCGTTTTTTTAGATTTAAACATCATGAAAGGATCTTTAGGAATGTAGTCCTTAGCCACTCCACGCAGTACAATCTTCTTAAAATTTGCTATGTACTTAAGTGTTGTGTTATGATTACAACCTCTCACTGTTTTAAGGTAAAGTTCATACTCCTTAACAAATTCAAAGTTTAGCTGCTTAAATTCCAGATCTGCACATTTATATTTGAAACGGATGAAGTCAGATACATGTGATCGCGCAGTTACATATCGTGTGTGTGTGCCTTCTGCAACTTCCCCTGATGGAATTAGAGCAAATAGTTCTTCATTGTGTTTTGCAAATTCGTCAAGAACTTTTGTCGATATCAAATTATTGCCTGTATAAGAATCCATCAAAATCTGTGATGTAAGCGGAATTCCTTTATCTTCTATAACGGTAGCTAGTTTTTCAACTTTTTTGATTTGATCGTCTAAGTAGGCATTTATAGTTCGAGCATCTTCTTTAGTACCTAAAGCTCTTTCTTTTTTTTGGTTCCATCTTGTAGCTGCCCATTTTTTCTTTGTTGAAGTTTCCTTTGGAATGCCGTTGATCGAAATTCGAAGGTAGATAAATCGTTCGTCGTCCGATTTTTTAGACGTTTTTAAAAAAAATGTGGTCGAAATGTGTGTTTCCAACATAACATAATAATTTAAAGTAAGTAAATGTCGATCAAAATCGTCTTTAAATCAAGATGTTCTTTTGCTAAACAACTTGTAATACAGTTGTTTATGGTGTTTTTCGTGGCAATTTATTTTTCAATTTAAAACTGCCACAGATATGCCACAACTTTTAGGAGTATTTATGAAAACTTTGCTATATCCTCATAAACGAAAAAAGCCTGCAAATTGTTGTTTTGCAGGCTTTTGACTTATTTTTAAGCTGTTTTAAAAGCTTTGAAAATGTGTCTTGGCGGAGAGGGCGGGATTCGAACCCGCGGTACCGTTTCCAGTACGACAGTTTAGCAAACTGTTCCTTTCGGCCACTCAGGCACCTCTCCGTGTTTTGACAGTGCAAACATAACGCAAATATTTTATTCTGCAAAGCGTTAAAACGTATTTTTTGCGAAAAAACAATAACGTTCTGACAGTCAAAAAGATTTTTTATTTAGGCCGTGGCAGGGCTGCTGCTCTTGTTTACATCATAGTCGATGCGCACATGGTAAATACTCTTCAACATCGCCTTAAATATATCCGAAACTTCTGTAATATCACGCATGGTGATGTTCGCATTCATAAACTGCCGTTGCGTAATTTTGTAGTCGATAATCTTATCCACCAACTTATTGATCGACTCCTCGCTAGGGTCTTTGAGTGCGCGGGAGGCAGCCTCCACCGAGTCGGCCATCATCAGCACCGCCGTTTCTTTCGAGAAAGGCACCGGGCCAGGGTAGCGGAAGATACTTTCGTCGACCAACTTATCCGGATTGTTTTTAACAAAGCTGTTGTAGAAGTAGTCTACACGTGTGGTACCATGGTGCGAGCGTATAAAGTCGATCACCACCTCGGGCAATAGATTCTTTTTAGCCATCTCCACGCCTTTGTGCACGTGCGAGATAATAATCTGTGCCGACTGCTCGGGCGTCAGTTCCTCGTGCGGGTTGTTGCCCGAGCGCTGGTTTTCGATAAAGAACAACGGATTCGACATCTTGCCGATGTCGTGGTATAGCGCGCCAGCACGGACGAGCAGCGGGTTTCCACCGATCTTGTAGATCGCCGCCTCCGCCAGGTTGGCTACCTGCAGCGAATGCTGGAAGGTGCCGGGAGCCTTGAGCGAAAGCTCGCGCAGGATGCGCGAATTACTATTGGTAAGCTCCATCAAGGTCAAGTCGGAAACAATGCCAAACAAGCGCTCGAAGGCGTAGATCAGCGGATAGGCGAGGAGGGTAAGCCCCACACTGACGATAAAAGGAGCAATGTCCGTCCAATAGATGTTGCTGAAAGAACCATTGCGCGTTAATACCAAGCCTACATAGGCTACAATGTAAGTAGCTAAGATAATCAAGGATGAAACCAAGAACTGCTCGCGCTTCACCAGGGTCTTGATGCTGTAGATGGATACCATACCGGCAATAAACTGCAGGAACACAAATTCGTAGCTGTTGGGTACAAAGAGTGCAGCGATCAGCACCATCAAGAGGTGTATATTGAGCGCTACGCGCGTATCAAACAGCACGCGGAAGATAATAGGAACGCTACAGTAGGGGATATAATACAGGTTTGGAATCTTCATATTAATGGCCCAAGACAAGACGCCCAGCATGGCAACGATAACAATTAGGACGATCATCACCAACCTGTTGTTGTCGTAGATAAAAGGCCGGAAGAAATAGAGAAACACCATAAGCAGGGCAATACAGAGGGAGATCATGATAAACTGGCCAAAGGCAACGAAATTTTGGTTGCCGCTGATGCGCGCCTCATCTTCAAACACCTTGCGCAGGGACTCCAGCCGCTGGTAGGTTTCGTTGTTGATGATCTTGTCCTTCTCGGCGATAAGTTCGCCTTTTTGCACCACGCCACGCGTGCTGGATATGTTGGCCAGCGCATTCTGCTCAACCTTGTTGGTGAGGTTCTCGTCGAAGACGTAGTTCAAGGTCACGTAGTTTTTTAGGATTTCGGAGAGCCAAGCCTTGCGTCCTATCTTGTTGTTTTTGGCAAGCGATTGCTGAATGTATTGATTGGCCGATTCAATGGTGAAGATATCGGCCGTGTTCTTCTGCTGGGCGATGTTCTCGTGGATCAGTGTGAAGTTGTATTGGCTCTGTGTTTTGTCTACATTTTCGGGATTGAGCCCTTTGTTTTGGTATCGGTTGTTGAGCGATACGATACCGCGGTTGTACACATAGTTGAGCAGGGCATTGCCGACGGCTTGATAGCTTTCGAGGTTGCCTTGCCCGAGAGAATCCATATTGCTGATCTGCCATTTCTCGGCAATGTCGGTATTGAACTGGTCAATCTGCTCCTTGCTGGCGCTGGTATTGAGCGTGTAAACGGGCTGTACAGTCTTCAAGATCTGCTCGCGGTCGCGAATCAGCTCCTCTTGCGTCTTCAAGATGGCAAAGTTGTAGGGCGATATAAGGTTGTCATGGTTCCAGGCTTTGCCCTTTTGAAACTCATACCTAAACCGGGGCTGCTTGGGAAGAAAAATACAGATCAGCACAATGGCCAAAATGACCATCGCAAACTTGACCAAGAAGGAGTTGTTCTGATTCTTTTCCCTGTTATAATTTATTTTGAGTTTAGCCACTTACCGTACCTTTTTTTAGATGAACACTGCAATTCTACACAAATGTACTATTTCTCCGCGGAATCGCTTGACCGATTAATTTACGAAATTCCTCGAAGAATAGCTGCTGACTTCCTTATCTTTGCTAAAAAAGAAGCATACATGTCTACAACAAAACACTTGATTGCACCCTCGGTGCTAGCCGCCGATTTTGCGCGACTTTACGAGGAGGTGCACATGGTTAACAACAGTGAGGCCGATTGGTTCCATATCGATATTATGGATGGGCTGTTTGTGCCCAATATATCCTTTGGATTTCCGGTAATGCAGGCTATTGCCAAGCATGCCACGAAACCGCTGGACGTGCACCTGATGATTGTTGACCCGGATCGGTATTTGAAGGCATGTAAAGAGGCCGGTGCGGCGGTCATCACCGTTCACTATGAGGCTTGCACGCACCTGCACCGCACCTTGGCTGGCATCCGCGAACTGGGTTGCAAGGCTGGCGTTGCCCTCAATCCGCATACGCCCGTAAGCCTGCTGAAGGATGTGATTCGCGATATCGACCTCGTATGCTTGATGTCGGTAAACCCCGGCTTTGGCGGGCAGAAATTTATCGAACAAACCTATAGCAAGATTAAAGAGCTTCGCGCCCTAGCAGCTGCTGTTAACGACGCGCTGTTAATTGAAATTGATGGCGGGGTGGGACGCAATAATGCCGCGCAACTACTTGAGGCGGGAGCCGATGTGTTGGTGGCTGGAAGCAGTGTTTTTGGCGCTGCAAATCCAACCCTCGCTGTGCAGGAATTAAAGCATATAAGCACTGGAAATAAGTCTGTTTAGTGTCATAAGTGGCAACTGCTCTCGTGAATTTTATTTACGGCATAGTTGCCACTTTTGCATGTTATGCAAAATAAACTTGAAATTTAGGCTTTTTTCTCCCTGCGTTCTTACAATTTTATCCTTGTAGGAAAGTTGGGAAAATCTTGTTTGGATTTATTCCAAATTAACGTTTAGCTTAGCCAGAACCTTATTAAAACCTATTCTTTTTTCGTATTTTTGTCGTAAATCAAAAAACGATAACCGATTTCGTTTTTCATAAACATTCGTCCGCATTATTTGTTAGTATACTAGGTCGCGCACAGTGTTATGTTGGCATAATAAATATTAAAAATTTTAAAAAAAGAGGCTGTACTAGGTTCGTACAATACCCTTAAAATTTGAAATGATTTCTTAATGATGAGTACTTACAACGATTATATTCAAGAGATTGAAGAAAGAAAACAGCAAGGCTTACACCCTAAACCGATTGATGGCGCAGACCTGCTAAGTGACATTATCACACAAATTAAAGACTCGGGCAATCCGTACCGAGCAGATTCGCTAAACTTTTTTATTTACAACACCCTACCGGGCACCACCAGTGCAGCGGGCGTTAAGGCTAAGTTCTTAAAAGAAATTATCCTAGGCGAAGCGACGGTAGCCGAGATCACGCCGGCTTATGCTTTCGAGCTCTTGTCGCACATGAAAGGTGGCCCTTCCATTGAAGTGTTACTAGACTTGGCGTTGGGCGCTGACGCGGCGCAAGCGGCTGAGGCGGCGAAGGTGTTGAAAACACAGGTGTTCTTGTATGACGCCGATATCGAACGTTTAAAAAATGCCTTCGAAGCTGGAAACGGCGTGGCTAAAGATATTTTAGAGAGCTATGCAAAAGCAGAGTTCTTTACCCAATTGCCTGATGTTGCCGAAGAAATCAAAGTCGTGACGTTTATTGCTGGTGAAGGCGATATCTCGACGGACTTACTTTCTCCGGGAAATCAAGCGCACTCGCGCTCGGATCGTGAGTTGCACGGTAAATGTATGATTACCCCTGCTGCGCAGGATGAAATTCGCGCTTTACAAGCGAAACACCCGGATGCAAGCGTAATGTTAATCGCCGAAAAAGGTACCATGGGCGTAGGCTCATCGCGTATGTCGGGGGTAAACAACGTGGCTTTGTGGACGGGTAAGCAGGCTAGCCCATATGTTCCTTTTGTGAACATCGCGCCAATTGTGGGTGGTACCAATGGCATTTCGCCTATCTTCTTGACAACCGTAGATGTAACAGGCGGGATTGGTCTAGACCTTAAAAACTGGGTGAAGAAGGTTGATGCCGATGGAACCGTGGTACGCAACGAAAAAGGGGAACCTATCTTAGAAGAGGTTTACTCGGTAGCGACCGGAACGGAGTTGACCATCAACACGAAAACAAAGAAATTATACAACGGCGATAAAGAGCTTATCGATATTGCGAAGGCTTTTACACCACAAAAAATGGAGTTTATCAAAGCGGGCGGTTCTTACGCTATCGTTTTTGGTAAAAAAATACAGACGGTTGCCGCGAAGATCCTCGGTATAGAGGCTACGCCGGTATTTGCGCCATCCAAAGAAATTTCGGTGGAAGGACAAGGACTGACAGCTGTTGAGAAGATTTTCAACAGAAATGCCGTAGGTACAACACCGGGCAAGGTATTGCATGCCGGATCGGATGTACGCGTAGAAGTGAACATCGTAGGCTCGCAGGATACCACCGGGTTGATGACTGCGCAAGAGTTGGAATCTATGGCTGCAACGGTAATTTCACCGATCGTAGATGGTGCTTACCAATCGGGCTGTCACACGGCGTCTGTGTGGGATAAGAAAGCGCAGGCAAATATTCCGAAGTTGATGAAGTTCATGAACGATTTCGGATTGATCACCGCTCGCGACCCGAAAGGAGAATACCATTCCATGACGGATGTGATCCACAAGGTGCTTAACGATATCACGGTGGATGAATGGGCGATCATTATTGGTGGCGATTCGCACACGCGGATGTCCAAAGGGGTGGCTTTCGGTGCCGATTCGGGCACAGTAGCACTTGCTTTGGCTACGGGCGAGGCGTCCATGCCTATCCCAGAGTCGGTGAAGGTTACCTTCAAGGGCGAAATGAAAGACTACATGGACTTCCGTGATGTGGTGCATGCAACGCAAGCGCAAATGTTGAAGCAGTTTGCTGGCGAAAATGTGTTCCAAGGAAGAATTATCGAGGTACATATCGGTACGCTTCCTGCGGATCAGGCCTTTACCTTTACGGATTGGACGGCCGAGATGAAAGCGAAAGCTTCGATCTGTATATCGCAGGACGACACCTTGATCGAATCGTTGGAGATCGCCAAAGGGCGGATCCAGATTATGATCGATAAAGGCATGGACAACGATAAGCATGTACTTCAAGGATTGATCAACAGAGCGGATAAACGTATTGCTGAAATCAAATCGGGTGAGAAACCTGCGTTGACGCCTGATGAAAATGCGAAATATTACGCCGAGGTGGTGATTGACTTGGATATTATTGCCGAGCCAATGATTGCCGATCCGGATGTGAACAACGACGATGTATCTAAACGCTATACGCACGATACCATTCGCGCCCTTTCGTACTACGCGGGTGAGAAGAAGGTTGACCTTGGTTTCGTTGGTTCTTGTATGGTGCACAAAGGCGATTTGAAAATCGTTTCGCAGATGCTCAAAAACTTGGAAGAGCAACAAGGTAAGGTGGAGTTCCATGCACCATTGGTGGTGGCAGCGCCAACCTACAACATTATTGATGAGCTAACGGCCGAAGGCGATTGGGAAATCCTACAACGCTATTCTGGTTTTGAGTTTAGCGATATGTTACCAAAAAGCAATGCCCGTACGGAATATGAAAATATCATGTACCTAGAGCGCCCTGGCTGTAACCTATGTATGGGAAATCAGGAGAAGGCTGCTAAAGGTGATACGGTATTGGCGACCTCAACGCGTCTTTTCCAAGGACGTGTGGTGGAAGATTCCGAACGTAAAAAAGGAGAGTCCTTATTGGCTTCAACGCCCGTGGTGGTGCTCTCGGCTATATTGGGAAGAATTCCGAATGTGGAAGAATATAAAAATGCAGTGAAGGGCATCGACTTAACGAAGTTTGCTCCTCCTGTGAAGCAGTTGGTTGGATAGATAGAGGCTTTCCTACCACTGTAAATAGTGCTGAACAGATAATATAATTTAAGAGATATGGCATTTGATATAGACATGATAAAAAAGGTCTACAGCCAATACGAGGAGCGCATCAGCGCTGCTCGTGAGGTTGTAAACAAGCCTTTAACCTTATCGGAGAAAATTTTGTATGCGCATCTTTGGGATGGCAACGCTACGGAAGCTTACGAACGTGGAAATTCTTATGTGGACTTTGCACCGGATCGTGTAGCTATGCAGGATGCAACGGCGCAGATGGCCTTGTTGCAATTTATGCAGGCTGGACGTCCTCAGGTGGCGGTTCCTTCTACGGTGCACTGTGATCACTTGATCCAGGCTAGGGATGGGGCTGCGCAGGATTTAACGCGTGCAAAAAACGAAAGCTCAGAGGTATTCAATTTCTTATCTTCTGTATCAAATAAATATGGCATCGGTTTTTGGAAACCGGGTGCTGGTATTATTCACCAAGTGGTATTGGAAAATTATGCATTCCCTGGAGGGATGATGATCGGTACGGACTCCCATACGGTGAACGCTGGCGGATTGGGTATGGTGGCTATCGGTGTCGGTGGCGCTGATGCTTGTGACGTGATGGCGGGTCTTCCTTGGGAGCTTAAGTTCCCGAAACTGATCGGCGTGAAGTTGACCGGTAAATTGAGCGGTTGGTCTTCCCCGAAAGATGTGATCTTGAAGGTAGCGGGTATCCTGACCGTAAAAGGTGGTACCGGTGCAATCGTTGAATATTTTGGCGAAGGTGCTGAATCCTTGTCTTGTACGGGTAAAGGTACCATCTGTAATATGGGGGCAGAAATCGGTGCAACGACTTCTACCTTCGGTTACGATGAGTCGATGGAGCGCTACTTGCGTGCAACCGACCGTGCGGAGGTGGCTGACGCAGCAAACGCGGTGAAAGCCCATTTGACAGCCGATCCGGAAGTTTATGCCGATCCAGAACAATATTTCGATCAGCTTATTGAAATCAACCTGTCTGAATTGGAACCTTCGTTGAATGGTCCGTTCACGCCAGATTTATATACGCCGGTTTCGCGTATGCGCGAAGAGGCAGATAAGAATGGTTGGCCTACTACGGTAGAATGGGGCTTGATTGGTTCCTGTACCAACTCTTCTTACGAGGATTTGGCGCGTGCCGCTTCCATTGCGCAGCAGGCGATAGACAAGGGCTTAGTGACCAAGGCCGAGTTTGGTATCAATCCGGGATCGGAGCAGGTGCGCTACACGGCGGATCGCGATGGTTTACTGAAGACTTTTGAAGAGCTTAGTGCGACGATCTTTACCAATGCTTGTGGTCCTTGTATTGGTATGTGGGATCGCGCGGGTGCGGATAAGCAAGAGAAAAACACCATTGTGCACTCGTTCAATCGTAATTTTGCGAAACGTGCCGACGGTAACCCGAATACTTATGCTTTCGTGACCTCTCCGGAGATGGTGGCTGCAATTGCTATTTCGGGCGACTTGGGCTTTAACCCGGTAACGGATACCTTAACCAATCGCGATGGCGAAGAGGTGAAGCTAGATCCGCCAACGGGTGATGAATTGCCAAGCAAAGGCTTTGATGTGGAAGATGCGGGCTATCAGGAACCGGCAGCGGATGGCTCTACAGTAGAGGTGGAAGTGTCGCCAACGTCGGATCGTTTGCAGTTGTTGGAGCCTTTCGCGGCTTGGGAAGGTACGGATCTTAAAGGTTTGAAATTATTGATCAAGGCGAAAGGGAAATGTACCACGGATCATATCTCCATGGCTGGTCCTTGGTTGAAATACCGCGGCCACTTGGATAACATCTCGAACAACATGCTGATCGGTGCAGTAAATTATTTCAACGATCAGACGGATTCTGTGAAAAACCAGTTGACGGGCGAATATGCGGCAGTTCCTGCAACGCAACGTGCCTACAAAGCAGAAGGAATCGGATCAATTGTGGTTGGTGATGAAAACTATGGTGAAGGCTCTTCACGCGAACACGCAGCCATGGAGCCTCGTCATCTTGGTGTTCGTGCGGTATTGGTGAAATCATTTGCCCGTATTCACGAAACGAACTTGAAAAAACAAGGGATGTTGGGCTTGACCTTTGCGAATAAAGACGATTACGATAAGATTCAAGAAGACGATACGGTGGATATCTTGGGCTTGACGGAGTTTGCGCCTGGCAAGCCGTTGACCTTAGTATTTCACCATGCGGATGGTTCGCAAGATGAGATCTCGGCTAACCATACCTATAATGCGCAGCAAATCGAATGGTTCAAAGCTGGTGGTGCTTTAAATATCATCCGCAAGAACCAAGCAGCAAAGCAAGAAAATAAGTAAACGGGTTATCTGATCATTAAAAAATCCCCTGTTTCTTCAACAGGGGATTTTTTATGTCCTAAAAAATGGGTTGCGCAAGCAACCCATTGTATAAGACCTGATCATTGTCATCGCACTATTTGGCCAATTCCTGATCAATGGTAGCTTGCAACGACGCACTAACAGGCACGAGCGGCAGGCGTACTTGATCGGTAGCAATGATGCCCAATTGCTTCATAATATACTTCACGCCACAAGGGTTGCTTTCCACGAAGCAAAGCTCGGTGAGTTTCAGCAAGCTGTTGTGTATCTCGCGTGCCTCCGCATAGTTCCCGGCTGCACATAGGCTGGCCAAGGTAGCAACTTCCTTTGGAAAGGCATTGCCGATAACCGAGATGATGCCAACGGCACCCAAGGCCATCATGGGTAACGTAACCGGATCATCGCCGGAGATCAATAGAAAATCGGCGGGCTTATCGCGCATGATTTCGCTAAACTGCGCAAAGCTTCCAGACGCTTCTTTCGTCGCTACAATATGTTTGAAATCCTGCGCTAAGCGAATGGTTGTGGCAGGCGACATATTGCTGCCCGTTCTGCCGGGCACATTGTATAGGATGACAGGAAGCTTGGCCACCTCAGCAATAGCTTTGTAGTGCTGGTAGATGCCTTCCTGCGTTGGCTTATTGTAGTAAGGCGACACCGAAAGCAAGGCACAATAGCCTGAAAAATCAAAGGATGCAACCTGTTTGACAATTTCACTCGTATTATTTCCCCCCAATCCTGCGACCAATGGTACGCGACCGTTAACACGTTCCGAGGTATATGCCCAAACTTGCTTTCGTTCCTCTGCAGTTAAGGTTGCTGTTTCACCAGTGGTACCCAAGGATACCAAGTAATTCATACCTTCGTCGATTTGAAAGTCGATCAGTCTGCCCAACGACTCAAAGTCAATCGATCCATCTGCGTTAAAAGGAGTAACCAAAGCTACACCTGCTCCTTGAAGCTCATTCATTGTGTGTAATATAAATTTATTATGGATTAATCATGTTCAAAATATCCTGATCCGAAATGATCGGCACCTGCAGTTTCTCGGCCTTCGCCAGCTTGGAGGGCCCCATCTTGTCGCCTGCGACAAGGTAGTTTAGTTTCGCAGATATGCTGGAAACCATTTTCCCACCATGCGATTCGATCAGCTGTGCCAGCTCTTCCCGCGAGAAGTCGGCGAATACGCCGGAGATCAAAAAGGTCTTGCCACTGAGGCTGTCGCCGGCAAGGATAACTTCCTGCTCTTCGATTTCAAATTGAAGGCCTGCTTCCTTTAACCGTCCGATTTCCAACAGGTGTTGCGGGTCGTGCAGGTAGCTGTACACACTGTCGGCTATGCGGCCTCCAATATCTTGCACGGCGGCCATCTCTTCGGCGCTTGCAGCGATAATTTGGTCGATAGTCTTGAAGTGCTGCGCTAACTTTTTAGCAATGGTTTCCCCGACATGGCGGATGCCCAACGCAAAAAGCACCTTCTCAAAAGGCTTGGATTTGGATTGTTCAATGCCGGCCAACATATTATCGATGGACTTGGCGCCGAAGCGTGCCAAGCCTTTGAGTTCTTCTTGATGATCTTTCAAGGAATAGATGTCGGCTATTTTACGCAGGAGACCTAGCTTGTAGAAGGTTTCCATGGTTTCGTCACCCATGCCTTGGATATCCATCATTTTGCGACCGATGAAGTGCTGTAGCTTTCCAACGATCTGCGGTCTACATCCATCTTCATTCGGGCAATAGTGCACGGCTTCGCCTTCTTGGCGAACGAGTGCCGTTCCGCACTCGGGGCATACGCTTGGGTAAACGATG
This sequence comes from Sphingobacterium bambusae, assembly GCF_033955345.1. Classification (NCBI taxonomy): domain Bacteria; kingdom Pseudomonadati; phylum Bacteroidota; class Sphingobacteriia; order Sphingobacteriales; family Sphingobacteriaceae; genus Sphingobacterium; species Sphingobacterium bambusae. Next base: position 599,189 of record NZ_CP138332.1, on the reverse strand, counting down.
GGCGCTGTTCCTACAGCACGTTTCTCTCCATTCACACCAATAATCTTGGGAATAATTTCGCCGCCTTTTTCTACATAGACAGTATCGCCTTCATGCAGATCCAATCGCGCAATTTCGTTGGCATTGTGCAGCGAGGCGCGTTTGACGGTGGTACCGGCCAGCACAACGGGCTTTAGATTGGCAACAGGCGTCACGGCGCCGGTGCGACCTACCTGATAGGTGATGCGCTCCAGCTCGGTTTCCACCCGCTCGGCCTTATATTTATAAGATATGGCCCAACGGGGTGACTTGGCTGTAAAGCCCAGCTCTTCCTGTTGCGCGTAGTCGTTTACTTTAATCACGATACCATCGATATCGTATGATAGCTGATGTCGCGCTTCATCCCAATGGTTGATAAAGGAAATTATATCATTGATGGAATGGCACAGGCGTGTATGTTCACATATTTGGAAGCCCCAGCTCTTTACCGCTTGTATACTGTCCCAGTGGCTGTCAAACAACCTGTTTCTGTTATCGGCATACAAAAAGTATAGAAAGCAATCTAAGGGTCTTTTAGCAACTTCCTTTGGGTCTTGCAATTTGATGGTGCCCGAAGCAAAATTCCTCGGATTGGCGTAGGTCTGCACGCCAGCATCTTCACGCTGTTTGTTCAGGCGCTCGAAAGCGGCACGGTGCATAAATATTTCACCGCGTATCTCGAATAGGGAAGGGTAATCTCCTTTTTTGAGATGATGCGGCACGCTGCGTATGGTTTTGACATTGTTGGTCACCTCATCGCCCTGCACACCATCGCCACGGGTAACGGCCTGCGCCAACTTCCCGTCTTCGTAGGTTAACGAGATGGATAAGCCATCGAATTTAAGTTCACATACATACTGCACCTGATCGCCCACAACCTTGCGCACGCGCTCGTCAAAATCACGGAGCTCCTGCTCATTGTAGGTGTTGCCCAAAGATAGCATGGGCCAACGATGCGGAATGGTGTTAAACTTTTGGGTAATGTCGCCTCCCACCTTTTGCGTAGGTGAGTTGGGGTCTCTAAATTGCGGATATTCAAGCTCCAAGGCTTCCAATTCCTTTAGTTTCAGATCGAAATCGTAGTCTGAAATAAGGGAGTTTGCCAAAACGTAATACTGGTAGTTGTAGTCGTTTAGCTCCTGCGTAAGTTGGGCGATTCTTTCCTGAATATCTGCTAACATAGTCAGCAAATTTAGTAAAAATAGGCTGTAAATAAACTATGAACCCTGTTTTTCTGGTGCTGCAGCTGCGGCGTAGCCATCTATTTATTTGCGAATGTATGCTTTATTCGACTGCGCTGCTGTTATTTAAAATTATCACCTTCTAATTCGCGGAAATTTCGTATTTTATTCATGTAGAAAGCCCAAATAATGCTTTTGCTGTAGCGGCCTTTTTTATTTTCCGGGGATGCGTAAGCTCGTCTTTTTCGGGCGTTGCGGAAGAAGTAGAGAAAGAAGTGCTGATGCGACCGGCTCACCGCCCAGGCATCACGTGGTTTTCCATCGGCCAAAAATTTGAACAAGGCCAATAGATCTAACCACATCCGCAAGAAGATGATCCAGCAGGCTTGAAAAAACGGGAGGTTTTTTTGCAGCATCACGAGGTTGTTCCTGAAATTGAGGTACGTTTTCTTCGGGTTGCTGGTGCTTAAGGTACCGCCCCCTACATGATATACCGTAGCCGCGCCCACATAGGCAACGCCATAACCCATGCGCTTCAAACGCCAACAGAGGTCTATTTCTTCCATGTGCGCAAAGAAATCGGCATCAAAGCCTGCGGCTTCTTTCCAAACGGCAGAACGGATAAAAAGCGCTGCACCGGAAGCCCAAAAGACTTCCCGATTATCGTCATACTGCCCTTGGTCTTCTTCCACAACATCAAATAGCCGACCCCGGCAAAAGGGATAGCCGAAGCCATCCAGATAGCCACCTGCCGCACCGGCATGCTCGAATTGGGCTTTAGCATGGTAGGCCTTGATCTTGGGCTGTGCTGCTGCAACCTGCGGATGGCTCTCCAAGTAATCGATGACCGGCTCGATCCAAGATTCGGTGACTTCCACGTCGGAATTCAGTAACACATAGTAATCGGCTTCGACCTGCTCCAAGATGGCATTGTATCCGCCGGCAAAGCCCAGGTTCTCGGTATTCCTGATCACGCGTATGCTGGGGTAATTGTCTTCGACGAAGCTTATGGAGTCGTCGGTAGACGCATTGTCGCCCAAGACAAATTCTGTGTTGGGATAGCTGCTGTTATAGACAGAAGGTAAAAATTTCTCTAAAAAAAATCGTCCGTTCCAATTGAGGATAACGACGGCTACGCGTGGGTACTGTTTCATGATCTGCGTTTTCTTTTCCAACGTCTGTGCGACCAAAGCCAATAGGCAGGTTCCTTATTGATCATCGCTTCGGTAAAACGATTATGGATCTCGGTAATTTCATGCGGCGCGTAAGCATCCGGATCGGTTACCAAGCTCGTGAATTGACAATAGTAATGGCCTCTTTTTTTCTTGCGCCCGATGTGGCAATAGACGATAGGGTTTTTCGTCAGCCTAGCGATGCGCTCGGTTCCCGTATACACCAAGGTCTCTTGCTTCAGAAAATCCATATAGTAGTCCGAATCTTGATAAGTAGGTGTTTGATCGGCAACAAACATGCTGATATGGGGCTGGTTCCGAAGTTGGACAATATGCCGCAGGATCTGTTTCATGGGCACCATCGTAGCACCAAAGCGACAACGTAAAGCATTGTATACTTCGTTAAAGTCGTTATTGTTCAGGGGTTTGTAGATGATGAGCCTCGGGAAATTGGTCATCAATGACAGCCGATAGATGCCCAGTTCCCAATTACCGTAATGCGCGGTGACACCAATAACGCCCTTGCCTTGATCGAAATATTGATAAACTTCTTCGGGGTTGAGCAGCTCAATACGTTTCTCGACCTCCTTTTTGCTCATGCTGCGCATCTTCACCGCCTCGACGACCAAGTCGGGTAGGAAGCGGTAAAATTTCTTGGCAATGGTTTTTCGCTCCGCTGCTGACTTCTCGGGGAAAGCATTTTCGAGATTTTCAAAGACCACTTCCTTGCGGTAGCGCATAACATAGAAAAGCAGGTAATACAAGAGATCGGACAGCCTGTACAACAGCCAAAACGGTAATAAAGACGTAATATAAAGTAATGCTGCGATGCTTTTTTTTCTCATGAAGACGGTCAAATTCCTTGAATTCCCTGCAAATATCCCTAAATAAGTTTACTTTTGCCTAAAATAGTTAAAATCGATGAATTCACCCTTGCTCTTGCCTGCTTTTTACTTGCCACCGGTATCTTACTTTCATGCCATCAAACAGCATCCTAGTGAAACCTTGCTGTTGGAGAAGTATGAGCATTACGCGAAGCAGAGCTACCGTACGCGGGCGAAGATCGCGACGGCAAACGGCGTGCTGGATCTTATTGTGCCAATTGTTCACGGAAGGAAGGAACGCGTAGCGGTGAAGGATATCCGAATCAACTATGAGCACGATTGGCAAAGACTGCACTGGCTCAGTCTGCAGACGGCCTATCGCAGTTCGGCCTACTTCGAGTACTATGAAGATGATTTTCGCCAGTTTTATAATCGGGAACATGCTTTTTTACTGGATTTTAACGTTGCTCAGCTGGAGCTGCTCTTAAAATGCCTGAAGTTCAACAAGACGATCAGCTTCACGGAAGCTTATGCTGCTGCTGAAGCGGATGTGGACTTAAGACAGGCGATACACCCTAAGCAAGGCAATTATTGGCCCGCGCAGCCTGCCTATTACCAAGTGTTTGAAGAGCGTCATGGTTTTCTGTCGGATCTGAGCGCGGTGGATCTCTTGTTTAACCAAGGACCGCAGAGCAAGAATTTCCTCTAGACCCTATCCCTTCCCGAAAACTTTTGTACCAGTTTATTGTTAAAGGATAACAATACTGTTGGTTGCATGAAAAAGCTGATTACAATGCTGTTGCTATCCCTATGCGTTTATGCGGGATTTGCACAGGAAGAGCGGGATACAATTCATTATCATAAAATTTATTATTTAGGAGGTACAGGGCTTTCTTTCCCTGTCGGAAAGACGAACGAAGCCTTTACGACAAAGCTGTTTTCGGGCAGTATGGGATTAGATATTTCTTTGAAGGATCCCCGTTATTTTTTGACGCCTACCTTGTACCTATTGACCTATGGTTACAACCAGCAACTTCCCGACCCCGACTACAACCATATGGTGGAGAACGGGCGCGCCAACTTTTATATGTTGAGTATGGCGGCAGGCCGCCGTCGTCAATTTAAGCGATTGAACACCTTTGTTTACTTGGGGCCAGCTGTAGGATTGGTGAGCGAACCGCGGGGTGAGCTGGTGGGGCAGGTGTTAAAAATGGATAGCAAATATTCGATCTCCCTAGCCGGGAAAATGGGCGTTGGGGCCGACTATAAATTCCCAGGGTTCTTCTTGGGGGCTGAATTGGGCTATCTTCAACATTTTAGGCGCATAGAGGGAAATTCAGTTCAGTTCCTGACCTTGATGGTGGGGCTTAAGTCGGACATTACGAGCTTAAGTACCAAGGTGAGCCATGCCATAGGCTTGGATAACTATATCGATTAGCCTATGTATGGCATGCATAAAATTAGAAGGGTAGGGCAGATTCTTCGCGTTTTGTCCAAGCATGGTTTCGATGAAGTGATTTCTCGGTCCAATATCGATCGCTTGATTCCCGATAGTATATTGCTTTGGAACACGCATACCAAGCGCATCTTTGAAGAGGATTTTAATATTCGTGTGCGACTGGCTATAGAAGAACTTGGGCCGACATTTATCAAATTAGGACAGCTGCTGAGCAACCGAGCGGATATTATTCCTGATGATCTGCGGCAGGAGCTGGTGAAGCTGCAGGATGAAGTCCCGCCCGAGCCGATGAATCTGCAGGAGAAGCTGGCGATTTCATTGGGTATTGACGTAAACGAACACTTCGCATCGATAGAGGAAGAACCTATCGCGGCGGCATCCATCGCGCAGGTTTATCGCGCTACGCTGAAAGATGGGAACGCGGTAATATTCAAGGTGAAACGAAGCCAGATAAATCAAATTGTGCATGCCGACCTCGACTTTATCTTAGACTTGGTAAAGTTGCTCCGTAGCAAGTACGAAATTATCCAGAAGATCAATCTGTACGAAATTGTCCAGTCGTTTGCCAATTCCTTAGTCGGCGAGCTTTCTTTCACCAATGAGCTGAATAACATCGAACGTTTTCGCCGCAATTTTCGAGGAAACAGCTTGGTTTATGTGCCCAAGATCTACAGAGCGTATTCTAACGATGAAATCCTGTGCATGGAATTTGTAGAAGGCTTCAAGATCAATAATAAGGAGCTGTTAGCAGATCATGGTCTACAGCCGCAAGCCGTATTGCAAAATTGCTTGGATCTTTATTTGGAGCAGGTGTTGCAGCATGGCTTTTTTCACGCGGATCCACATCCCGGCAATGTGTTGGTGAACAAGAGGGGACAGATTGTGTTTATCGACTTTGGGTCGATGGGCTTTATGATTCCGCGGGATCGCGATATGATTGAGGCCATGGTCATCAACTTTTTAATGAATGATGCCAAGGATCTTATCCGTAATATCAAAAAGCTGGCGGTGGTCCATGATATCGAAGACGAACGGCAGCTGGAGCGTGATGCCTATGAGGTTTTCCAAATGATCGAAGAGAATGCACTGGATGATATCGATATCTCGGTGATGCTCTTCAAACTCAATAAGATTTTGCAATATAACAGCATCTTGCTGCCCGATTTCGTGTATTTGCTGTTGCGCGGGGTTTCCATTTTGGAAGGTACTGGTCGGCAGTTGCACGCCGAACTGAATGTCCCCGAAAGTATCAAGCCCTTTGCCAAGAAAATTGCCCAACAAAAAATGTCGGCCGAATACATCAAAAAGCAACTGCTCGATAAGGCGAAGTTCATGAAAGATGTGCTGACCGAGGTGCCGGAAGATCTGATTACCTTGCTGGAGAAAGCCAAGTCGGATAAGCTGACGATGAACCATAAGATTCAAGATTTTGACCGTATGCAGCTGGTCTTTCATCGTATCGGCAATAAATTCTTACTTTCCATTTTGGCGATGACCTTTGGGGTGGGGGCAAGTATCTTGGCGCATGGCCGTGTAGGATACTTGATTTGGGGAATGCCCATCCTCTCTTGGCTGGGCTTTACGGTCAGCTTTATCCTCTCCGGCATTCTTTTAATCTATCTTATTAGAAGCAAATAATAGCGACCGTTTGCATGCTGTATCTTTTTTTGGTACTTTGAGGGGCAAACATCGTATTATGAGAACAGTATTATTATTTTTTATTTCCCTAAGCACATTCTTCAACGCGCGCAGTCAGGATGCTCAAGCATACAAAACGGTCGAAAACTTAAGCTATGTGGACAAGCCGGCTTCTGATTACCAGCGTACACAATGCAAACTCGATATACATTATCCGGTTGCTGGCGAAAAGAAACCAATCATCATTTGGTATCATGGCGGCGGACTAACGGGCGGGCAGAAAGAAATTCCTGCATTCCTGAAAGCGAAGGGCTATGTAATTGTGGGTGTGGGCTATCGCTTTGCGCCGCAGGTAAAGGTGGAGGATATTATTCAAGATGCGGCGAAGTCGGTTTCCTTTGTGTTGAAGCACGCCGAAAAATACAATGGCGATAGCAATAAGATCTTCTTATCTGGTCATTCTGCAGGTGGTTATCTCGCCTTGATGCTGGGCCTTAATAAGCGTTATTTAAAAGAGGAAGGGATGGATGCGGATCAGCTGATAGGTATTATTCCGTTTAGCGGGCAAACGGTGACGCACTTTACGGCACGCAAGGAGCAGGGGATTGATGAGAAGCAGCCAACCATCGATGCATGGGCACCACTGTTTTGGGTGAGAAAGGATGCCGCGCCGATTGTACTGTTGACCGGTGATCGCGAAAAAGAGATGCTTGGTCGCTATGAAGAAAATGCCTACCTCAAAAGAATGTTAACTATTGTTGGACATACGGATGTAAAGTTGCTGGAATTTGATGGCTATGGGCATGATATGGTTTACCCGGGGTTGCCGGTATTGCTCGATGAGGTGAAGCGTATTTTGAAGCAAAAAAATGCGGCTTAACAGCTCGTTGAAAGACTTTTTTCGAGCCGTTAACAGTTCGACTTACATAGCAAAGGGTTGCATTTTTTAATGCAACCCTTTGCTATGTAATAGGCTTATTCTTCTAAATTCGGAATCTGCTCGTCTTTATAATAATACTGTTTGTCGCGATCCGTTATTACGCGGAGAACGCGGCAGGGGTTGCCTACTGCAATGACGTTTTCCGGAATATCTTTTGTCACGACGGATCCAGCGCCGATCACCGAATTCTTTCCAATACGCACTCCCGGGTTGACAACGGTATGTCCGCCAATCCAAACATTATCTTCTATGTTGATGGGTTTTGCAAACTCCCAGCCTGCCACACGTGGCTCGGGATGTACCGGATGTCCGGCCGTGAAAAGCGATACATTGGGGCCGATCATCACATTGGCGCCAATGGTAACAGGTGCACAGTCCAAGATGGTGAGGTTAAAGTTTGCATAGAAGTTGTCTCCCAAAAAGATGTTGTAGCCGTAATCACAGCGAAATGGAGGCTCTATAAAAAATAGGTTGGTCGTTTCGCCGAAGAGCTTTTTTAAGATTTGGTTTCTTGCCTTTATTTTAGAGGGCGCTAAGTTGTTGAAAACATAGAGCTGCTCTTTGGCATGTTGCCTTTCGTCAAACAGTTCCCTCCCCATAGCCTGATAGATTTCTCCGGCAATCATTTTCTCTTTGGATGATTTCATTTTTTTACGATTTGAGAACTTAAGATACGGAAAAAAAACGGCAACCACTTTTCAAAAAACAAAGGCACAAAAAAAGCTATCCTCGTTAGGACAAACGCCCTAACGAGGATAGCTTTCAATAAGGTAAGCTGCACGAACAGCGGTATACATTGATCTTAGCGCTGCGTAGCTATGCGGTTTCGCATAGGGCGTTTAGCAGGAATTCCAAATTGACGGTGGCATAAGTGGATGCATAATCCGACATCGCATAAGGTATAATGAGGTGGCCGTTATGGATCATTTGTCCGCAGGAATAAACAACATTGGGAACATAGCCCTCTCTTTCCTCCGCATTGGGCGATAAAATGGGGTCCTTCAACCGGCCGATGATTTTTGTGGGATCATGCAAATCAAGTAACGTGGCTCCAATGGTGTACTTCCGCATAGGCCCCACACAGTGTGTGATGACTAGCCAACCTCTTTCGGTTTCAATGGGCGACCCACAATTGCCCAGCTGAATAAATTCCCATGGTTCTTCGGGCTCACTCAACAAGATGATATCTTCATGCCAATTGGTGATATTGTCCGAAAACGAAATGTAATTGTTTTCGCCATCTACACGGCACAGCATGGCGTATCGGCCATTTATTTTCCGTGGAAATAGCGCCGCTCCCTTGTTGGCAATCTTACCATTTATAGGTTGCACCTTGAAATGGATAAAATCTTTGGTAGATAGCAATTTGGGAAGAATGGAAAAACCGTCGTAGGCGGTATAGGTAGCATAATAGGTGATTTTCCCTTTCTCGTCGGCAAATTTTACAAAACGCGCATCTTCAATGCCCCGTATTTCGGTATCGGCAATGGGAAATATCACTCGTTCGGATATGGCCGTATCGAGCGAGTAGGTCATTTCGTAATGCGATGATGCCAACCATTGCATTTGATTGCTTAAGGTGTCGCTGTCTAAACTCAACGTATTTTCGTCCTTTATTTCATTTACAAACTTGCGCAGCTCTTCATAAGTAAATAATTCGGGTAGTTTACGCTCGATGATGGCCAGCATTTCCTCTTCCGGTGCATGCAAAGCCGATAGCTTCGTTATAAAATCAACTTTTTCATATTGGTGATTTTTTACCTGCTTTGGTTTCTCCAACAGTCGTCCGACTTCATCCAGTTGAATGTCGAGGTTTTTATCGATGATGCCAGATCGGAATACGATCGACGAAACATGCCCTTCGCCGGTAGCACGGAAACTCAGGATGATTCGCTTCTCCCCATCACGCAACTGCGATTGATCCACATCTTCGACAATAGAAGGGTTGAAAAAAGCAGCAGCCTCAATGGAATACTCCATGGTGAAGTATGCGCCGATTATTAGATGCTCTTTGTAGGTAATGTCTTGTTCCTCAATACTTATTTTTTTGATAAGGGGGGATACTCGCTTATAGTTTTTTTCCAAAATGGAAACTACGCTCCGGTGCCGCTTGGAAAAATCGCGTAAAATTTGATTGAAAAGTTCGTTCTGCTTTGTTCGAGATAGCCCAAGTATGCGCTTGATGATTTTTAATGACCGCTCTTCGCTGAGCTGAAAGAAACGTGCTAGCACTCTTTTGGAATCTGGACTGAATATAATTGGCTTGCGCTCTACGTGTATAGACATGTGTGTGTTTAGTATATATAAATGTTTCTTTATGCAAATTGTTTTAATAGTTTATACAACGGACGCTTTATGTTTGCTAATGTGTATTTTTGCGCTAACAACAAAAATAGAGAGCTACTATGTTAGAGCAATTAGAGCCGAGCACGGTGTGGACGCATTTTGAAGCGTTGAACGCGGTGCCTCGTGCATCAAAAAAAGAGGAACGTGTTATTCAGTTTATGTTGGATTTCGGTCATGGATTGGGCTTGTCTACGGTTAAAGATGCGGTAGGCAATGTGATTATCCGTAAACCGGCTACTGCCGGCATGGAAGGTCGGCAGACGGTGGTGCTGCAATCTCATCTGGATATGGTGCATCAAAAGAATAATGACACGGTATTTGATTTTGATAACCAAGGTATTCAAATGTGGATCGATGGCGACTGGTTGCGCGCGGATGGAACAACCTTAGGTGCAGATAACGGTATCGGCGTGGCAGCCATTATGGGGTTGCTGTCGGCGATGGATATTGCACATCCGGCCTTGGAGGCGCTTTTTACCATTGATGAGGAAACCGGCATGACGGGAGCCAAAGGCTTGCAGGGCGGTTTGTTGAGCGGCAGTATCTTGCTTAACTTGGATACCGAGGAGGATACGGAAATTGATATCGGCTGTGCCGGAGGGGTAGATGTCACGGCACGCTTGTCCTATGAAACCTCTTTGGTTTCGGAGAAAGCTATGCTTTACCAATTGCAAGTGAAAGGCCTGCAAGGCGGACACTCGGGCATGGAAATTCATAAAGGCTTGGGCAATGCCAATAAAATCTTGACGCGTTTGCTCTATAAGTTAACCTTACAGGGCGCACGTTTGTCGAATATTGATGGAGGTGGCTTACGCAATGCGATCCCGCGAGAGGCTGCTGCCTTGTTGGCTTTCGAAGATATAGACGAACAAGGTGTATTTTCTGTTTTTGATAAGGAAGTGGCGGCGCTGAAAGCGGAGTTTGCAACCGTTGATGCGGGATTGCAGATCAGCCTGCTGAAGATAGCGGCGGCGCCTGTTACCTTGTTGCCGACGGCTGTGCAGGAGAAACTGCTGAAGGCTTTGTATGCGGCGCCGAATGGCGTATACCGTATGAGTGCTGATTTTGCGGATCTCGTGGAGACCTCCAATAACATCGCTCGGGTAGAGGTGAAGGATGGTGCTATCGTGATTAAATGTTTGACACGTTCGTCGGTAGAATCGTCGAAATGGGATCTTGCAACGGCACTACGGAGTTGTTTTGAGTTGATGGGCGCAGAGGTTTCCTTCTCGGGCGATTATCCGGGCTGGACACCGAATCCGCATTCGGCGATTCTGGAGGTCTTAAAATCTACTTACACATCCCTTTTTGCGGAAGAGCCGGAAGTGGTGGCTTGCCATGCCGGATTGGAGTGTGGTATCTTGGGTACCAATTACCCCGGGATGGACATGATTTCCTTTGGCCCGACCATTTTGGGCGCACACTCGCCACAGGAAAGGGTATCGATATCTTCGGTACAGAAATTTTGGAAGTTCTTGCTGCAGATACTGCAGCAGATTCCTGCTTCGAAGTAAATAAAAAAGGGGCTTCCATCACTGGAGAGCCCCTCTTCGCTTTGTTTCAATATAGCTGTTTAGTATTAGCTCAAATTAAGGACGAAGTCTTCTTTCGCGATACGTACTTTCTTTAGATTGACCAACCAGTCGTTGTCGCTGTCACGGTAACCTAACGCTAAGATCGTAACGGATTTTAACCCCCATTTGCTCAGTTCCAACAATTCATCCAAGGCGGAATTGGTAAAACCTTCCATCGGTGTAGCATCGACTTTCTGTTCAGCTGCTGCGGCAATGGCCAATCCAAAACCGATGTAGGCCTGACGCGCTGCATGTTGGAAATGTTGCTCTTTGCTCTGTTGTTGGAAGTTGCCAAACAGTTGGTTCTTGTAATCGTCGGCAAACCCTTGTGGTAAATTGCGCTCGTTTTCTTGCTGTGTAAATACGGAGTCAACACGCTCTTTGGTGTACTCATCGTATGCGGCAAATACCAAAAGATGCGACGCATCTACGATTTGGCTTTGGCCGTAGGCGATAGGCTGGATTTTTGCTTTCAATTCGGGATCGGAAATTTCGATCACCTTGAAGGGATGCAGACCGGATGATGTAGGCGCTAGGCGCGCTGCTTCGATGATATAGTCTACTTTTTCCTGTGCAACCGCTTCACCATTCATTTTTTTGGTTGCATATCGCCATTGTAAATCTTGTAATAAGCTCATTTTTTTATTTTTTATTAATTAAGGTAAACATAAAACTCTCTATGGCATCTTTGAACATGGGCGTCGGCTCCTCGGGAATGACGGCATTCGACAGCAATTCAATGGAGATAAATCCGTGCAACATAGACCAGAAGGTTTTTAGCTTCAGGTAGATGTCGGTGTTTTCTTGCTGATGGCTTTTCGCCAGATTCTCGATGGACACACGCATAATGTCGGACATCTGCTTCATCTCGGCTACATTGTTAACGGTCTCGCAATGGGGGATACCCAAACTAAACATAATGCGGTAATGTGCTGTACGACTGGCCGCAAAACGCCAATAACTGTAAGCGATTTCGCGAATACGCTCGTCGTCGTTGGCCGCTTGTGCTTCTGCTTGTCGCATCTCTTCCGTCAGTTTCGCAAAACCATCCTTGATGAAATATTCTTGAATGGCCTCCTTGTTTTCGAAATGTTTGTAGATGACTGGTATGCTGTACTCAATGGCATCGGCTATACGACGGATAGACAGCGCATGCCAACCTTCCTCGGCAATAATATGCCATGACTCGGCAATGATTTGCTGCTTTATCTCTTCTTGCTGACGTAGCTTTCGATCGCTGATCCCCATTCTTGTTTAAACATTTTGTTAACAGTGTTAGCAAAAGTAACTATATTATATATTCGGCATATCAACAAGAATTAAAATCGACATTCGGCTGACAATCAACGCAGCATATTTATTTCTTATCTTTAGCGTATGCAATACATAGATAGACCGAAAAAAGTGTCGCTGGTGCTCGGAAGTGGTGGTGCACGCGGGATTACGCATATTGGTGTTATACAATACCTGCTGGGCAGAGGCTATGAAATTGATGAAGTAGTGGGCTGTTCCATTGGCGCACTGGTTGGTGCTGCCTACGCTTGTAACCGGGTGCAGGAACTGGGCGACTGGATGAGGACGCTGACCAAGGCGCAGGTGTTTCGGTTGATGGATTTTACGAATCCGCGTTATGGCTTACTAAAAGGCGAACGTGTGCTGACGATTTTGCAGGATGTATTTGAGGATGTGTTGATCGAAGATCTTCCTTTCAAGTATACGGCGGTAGCTACGGATCTAGAGCATGAAGAGGAGGTGCTTTTTACCGAAGGAAGTATTTACACCGCTATTCGTGCCTCCATCGCTATTCCCGGCGTGTTTAAAGGCGTGGTGCATGGCGATAAATTTTTGGTGGATGGTGGGGTGCTCAATCCGTTGCCTTTGAATCATGTGACAAAAAAAGAAAATATCGTGATTGCTGTAAACCTAGATGGTGTTCCGGCCAAAGAGGAGGGTTTGGTGGCGAAATTGAATCCGGTAGGCTTGCTGCAGGAATCGTTCTATGCCATGCGCAGGCGCTTGAGCACGCTGAGCTTGGCTTATTATCAGCCTGATTTTACCATCACGATACCACAAGATGCGGCAGGTGTCTGGGATTTTCATCGTTCGACCGAGTTGATCGACATGGGCTATGGACTCGCCGAAGAAGCCTTGCGGGCATAGAAGAGGTCCTTAAACCTCTTCTATAAATTCCTGCAGTAGGCTGTTGAATTTTTCGGCATCTTCCAAATTGGGCAGATGGCCTGCATCCTCGATTTCTACATAGCTATTTTTCGGGATGGCATTGGCCAAGTCGAGCATATCCTGCTTTGCGGTGATCTTATCCTGCGCGCCACGTATAAGCAAGGCGGGTACTTCAATCTGGTACAGGCTAGCGCTGGTATCCGTGCGGGATGCCAAGGCTAATAATGTTGCACATATGGTGCTGATGCTGTTTCGTCGGATGCTGCTCTTAATCAATTCAATGGCCTCGGGATATTTTTCTATACTGGAAGGAGCAAATACATTTTCCACAAATCCAATGGCAAAAGGACGGCGGCCGTGGCTCAATACGGCCTGAATACTGTCGAAGCGCTTTTGCTTGGCGGCATTGCTATCTGCTTTACTATGTGTATCGGAAAGCACCAAGCCACTTATTTTTTCGGGGAAAAGCTCGTAGGCCCGCAGGGCGATGTATCCACCCATGGAGATGCCACATAGCACAGCTTGGTCAATATTTAGGCGTTCCATAAATACACGCAGATCTTTTGCAAAAACGTCGATCGAGAAAAATCCATGTCCCGAGGTGCTGTTGCCATGACCGCGGATATCTACAGCAAATGCGTCGATATGATCGGGTAGGGACTCTAGTTGTGGTCGCCACATGTTTTTGTTGAACGGAAAGCCGTGAAGAAAAATAATAGTTTTTGCCGATGCTGCTTTTGCCTTTTTGTGGAAATACGAGATGCTGATATCGCCGACTCTAATTTTGTTGCTTTTTATTAAGCGTTCCGCCATGTTATTGAAAATTTATGCCAAATGTAATGATGTTTTAATCAACAATATATATACCACATATCGTTTTAGATACCCTTTTTTTGAAAAATAATTTGGAAAAAAGGAAAAAGTGCCGATATTTGCATCACTGAAAACGACAACAGCATCTTTTGCAACATTCGTTTTGAAAGTTTGCGCTCATAGCTTAATTGGATAGAGCACCTGACTACGGATCAGGAGGTTAGGGGTTCGACTCCCTTTGAGCGCACTTTTTTTCTTCTCACTTTTATCAGCTAAAGACTTTCTCACCCTATTTGCACGATTGTTTTCAATTGAAGGTTTCCTTGCTTTTCGAAATTATCGGACATGTTGCTGAGCTTTGCGCAAGATTCATGGCTCTCGCTGGGTTAGGTTGCTCGGGTAGCGAATATCCTCAAAATAGGAAGCAAGCCTGTTCGATTGTTATACGTATATTGGAATGGAAAGGCCAGCTGGCAAAATATAAAAATTTCTTGCTTTGATCCGTAGCGTGTTAGCTCTTTCTTGTGACCAAAAAGTGAAAAAAAATTTGCAGAGAAAATCCATTTGCCTATATTTGCATCACCAAAACGGAAAGGCACTATGCCAAGAAGTAATGGTTGCCGCGCTCATAGCTTAATTGGATAGAGCACCTGACTACGGATCAGGAGGTTAGGGGTTCGACTCCCTTTGAGCGCACTTAGTACACGAAGCCTAATTCTCTATCGGATTAGGCTTTTTTTTCGAACATAGAATTAAATTACTACAAACTATGCTAAACCTTGTCTTATTCGGTCCTCCAGGTGCTGGTAAGGGTACTCAATCTGAAAAACTTATCGAGAAATATCAGTTGGTACACATTTCTACAGGCGATATTTTTCGTGCACACATTAAAAACCAAACCGAGCTTGGTCAACAAGTAAGCCAGATCATTGCGGAAGGTAATCTTGTTCCTGATTCGATTACGATTGCCATGTTGGAAGAGGAGATCAAAAAGAATCCTGCAGCCAAAGGTTTTATTTTTGATGGTTTCCCAAGGACAGTAGCGCAAGCGGAAGCGTTGGATGCTTTTTTGTTGTCTATTGGCCAACAAATTTCAGGAGTTGTGGCGTTGGATGTGACCGAGGAGGAATTGACCCAGCGTATCGCCAAAAGACAGGAAATCTCAGGTAGAGCAGATGATGCTGCCGACAAGTTGAAAAAACGCATAGAGGAGTATTTCAGCAAAACAATTCATGTACTTCCGTACTATGAGCAGCAAGGAAAACTGGCGAAGGTGGATGGCATCGGCGAAATTGAAACCATCTTTCAATCGTTGACCACGATCATTGATCAATATTAATAGCTAATAAAATAGGAATATGGCCCAAGGCTCAAATTTTGTAGATTATGTGAAGGTGTGTTGCCGTTCGGGGCATGGTGGTGCCGGTTCTGCGCATTTGCACCGCGATAAATTCACGGCCAAAGGTGGCCCTGATGGCGGTGATGGTGGACGCGGTGGCCATATTATCCTAAAGGGATCTACCCAACACTGGACCCTGCTGCATTTGAAATTCCGTAAACATATTATTGCGGCAAATGGAGAGTCTGGTGGTTCGTCGCTACGTAGTGGCGCAACAGGTCTAGATGAGATATTGGAGGTTCCACTAGGCACAATAGCTAAGGATGCCGAAACGGGCGAAGTGCTTTTTGATATCACGGAAGATGGCGAGACAAAAATCCTGACCCCTGGTGGGAAAGGTGGATTGGGAAACTGGCACTTTAAATCGTCTACACAGCAGACACCTCGCTTTTCGCAGCCCGGTCTTCCGGGTAAGGAACAATGGATCATATTGGAGCTGAAAGTACTGGCTGACGTTGGTTTGGTAGGTTTTCCAAATGCGGGTAAATCGACTTTACTGTCTGTGGTTTCGGCAGCTAAGCCTGAAATTGCGAACTATCCTTTTACCACATTGGTGCCTAATTTAGGTATTGTGGGCTATCGGGATAATAAATCGTTCGTCATGGCGGATATCCCCGGTATCATCGAAGGGGCATCGCAAGGCAAAGGTTTGGGTTACCGTTTCCTACGCCACATTGAACGAAATTCTGTATTGCTGTTTATGGTTCCGGCGGATACGGATCGTAGCATAGAGGAAGAGTACAAGATTCTGCTGAATGAGCTCACGGCCTACAACCCCGAGTTGATCGATAAGCCGCGCTTATTGGCCGTAACGAAAGCGGACATGCTGGACGAGGAACTGGAAGCGGAGATGTCGCAGACATTGCCGAAAGGAATTCCGGCTATCTTTATTTCTTCTGTTGCTGGTAAAAATATTCCGCAACTGAAAGACATGATCTGGAAAGCAATAAACGAATAAGAATATTGGTTATATAAAACATAAAAAGCAGCAAAATTTGCTGCTTTTTATGTTTTATATAATAGGGAAGAGTCGACTTTCGACGACTATCAGATAGTTCGTCGCTAAACAATCAAAAAACTGCTTGTTGATGGGCTGCGGATTTTGTTCCAGCAAATAGGGGATAACCAACTGTCCTTGTTTGAGCTCTAGCTTATAATAACCAAAAAGGGTATCTCTATTCTTTTGCACAGACTTCACTTCGGCTACAGACTGTATATCCCGGAGCAGATTGAACTGCAGCTGCTCTCCATTGCTGTATTGCACCAGTACATCGCCTTGCTGCGGATCAAAGTATAGGCGTTGGTTTCGGACAACCTTCATATGGTTGCTGTACACAAACAGTTGGCCGATAAGATAAAGACTTAGTGGAAGTGCAATCCATAATATTTTGATCTTCATTCCAATAATAAGGATAAGAAAAAAAAGCACTACGCCAATCCCTACGGTCATCATGGTGCTCCGCGTGACCTTGGCCAACAAACCGGGCTGGGTATCCAGCAACTGCAGGTTCTGCCTGCGGCTTTGTGTAAGCCCCGTGCGCTGCGGTGCAGACATCATGAACCTTCTGGAAATATAATAGACCAGAATAGCCAGTAATACAAAGATCAGGACAAAGCGCATGGGGTTGGATTAATACTGTTCGTTTTCGTTGGGGTAATTCCCTGATTTTACGTCGGCCGCATACTGGCTGGCCGCTTCGACGACTCCGCTATACAGCTGCATATATTGACGTAGAAATTTAGGTTTAAAATCTTTGGTGAAACCGAGCATATCGTTAACCACCAATACTTGTCCGTCGCAATCATTTCCAGCACCGATACCGATCGTAGGGATAGTAAGCGATTCGGACACTACTTTGGCTAGTTTGGCCGGGATTTTCTCTAGAACAATGGCGAAACATCCGATTTCCTGTAGAGCCAAGGCATCGGCTTTTAGTTTTTCGGCTTCGGCTTCTTCTTGCGCCCGAACACCAAAGGTTCCAAATTTATTGATGGCCTGTGGTGTTAAACCAAGGTGTCCACATACGGGAATGCCTGCATCGATAATCTTTTTAATGTTTTCTAAAATTTCCGTTCCGCCTTCCAGTTTCAAGGCGTGTGCACCAGATTCCTTCATCATGCGCACGGCTGCTTTAAAAGCATCTTCTGCGGTGCCTTGGTATTCACCAAAAGGAAGATCCACCAATACCAAAGCTCTTTTTGTTCCGCGGGCAACAGCGCTCGCATGGTAGATCATATGATCCAACGTAATGGGAAGGGTTGTTTCATAGCCAGCAAAAACATTTGCCGCTGAATCACCCACCAACAAAATATCTATTCCGGCTTCATCCAGCGCGCGTGCCATCGAATAGTCGTAGGCCGTCAACATGCTGATCTTTTCGCCCTGCTGTTTCATGCCCATGATGGTATTTGTTGTTACGCGTTTGATTATCTTATTTACTGACATCTGTATTGTTTTTGTTAGGCAAAACTAAATAATTAAAACAGAAATATGCTAAATAATCCCATAATGACGGAGGCTGCTCTTTTATCTATCCTATATTTCTTATTTTTGTGCTTATGCAGGAAAGCGAAAATCGTTTATTTAAATTCCCGAAATTTCAGGACTTAATCATTTTTGAGGATGATAATTTGATCGTCATCAATAAGCCGCCATTTGTGGCTTCATTGGATGACCGCAGTGGTGGAGAAGTGAATATCCTTCGGTTGGCAAAGAAATATCATGCGGATGCGCAGGTCTGTCATCGATTGGATAAAGAAACCTCCGGTATTTTGTTGATTGCTAAAAATCCAGAGACCTACCGATTGGTATCCATTGAATTTGAACGCCGCCGCGTCAACAAGGTTTACCATGCCGTTATAGGCGGTACACATACATTTGATAATCTATTGGTTGACCTGCCTATTCTAAACCAAGGCAACAAGAATGTATCCATCGATCGGGCGAACGGTAAACAAGCGGAGACCATATTCAATTCCATTCAGTACTTTAAACATTTCACCTTAGTGGAATGTAAGCCCATTACCGGAAGGATGCACCAAATACGTATTCACCTAGCGACACAACATGCCGCTATTGTGGGGGATAGCATGTATCGCGGGAAACCTGTTTTCCTTTCGCAGATCAAGAAGCGCGGCTTTACCATGGCGAAGGAACAGGAAGAATTGCCGATTATGAAACGCTTTGCGCTCCATGCGCGCTTTGTGAATTTCACAATTGATGGCAAGGACTATGCTTTTGAAGCACCGTATCCCAAGGACTTTGCGACCCTAGTGAAGTTGTTGGAAAAATTTGATAGCTAATTGATGAATCGCATGAAGGATAAAAAGAAAACCTGGAAGATTGTCGGTAATGTGCTGTTTGTTTTACTGATTGTCGCTTTGATTATTCCGGCAAGTCGCTCTTGGTTTCAGCAAGGGCTTATGAAAATCGGTTTGTTCAAGCCTAATTTAGAAACGCCAAGCGATAGCGTTGCGCTGCCTGAGGGACAAGAGCAAAGCGCTAAGGCCAATGTATCGTTCAGCAATGAGGAAGGAGAGGTGGTTTCTATTGCCGACTTGGCGGGCAAAGTGGTTTTTGTCAACTTTTGGGCAACCTGGTGCCCTCCTTGTAAGGCGGAGATGCCGTCTATACAGGCGTTGAAAGATAAGTTTAAGGATAATGATCAGATCGTCTTCATGTTGGTAGAAATAGATGGGGAGGCGGAAAAGGCGCGTGAGTTTATGGAACAGGGAGAAATGGATCTTCCAGTTTACTTTCCGGAAACGGAGATTCCCAGCAATTGGTTGGGACAATCTATCCCGACGACGGTTATTCTCGACAAGGAAGGCAACATTGCTGCACACCATGAGGGGATGGCCGATTATTCTCGAAAAGAGGTTTTTGATTTTATGACGACTTTAATTAATAAACAATGACTAGAGCGGAACTCGTTCGGGCGATAAAAGATAAGAAAAGCTTTTTATGTGTAGGCTTGGATACGGATATCACGAAGATACCAGAGCACCTGTTGGACGATGAAGATCCTATTTTCAGCTTCAACAAGGCTATCGTCGAAGCTACTGCGGATCTCTGCGTGGCCTACAAACCGAATATTGCTTTCTATGAGTGCTATGGTGTGAAAGGTTGGCAATCCTTACAAAAAACTTGGGAAATATTGCCTAAAGACTGCTTCAGCATTGCGGATGCCAAGCGTGGCGACATCGGAAATACCTCGGCCATGTATGCGCAGGCCTTCTTTGATGAACAGGTGTCGGGCTTGGGTTTTGACTCGATCACGATTGCGCCATATATGGGACAGGATTCTGTGACGCCCTTTCTTGATATCCCCAATAAGTGGGCCATCGTTCTGGCACTGACATCGAATGCAGGAAGCAAGGATTTCCAGAACTTCAGCGATGCATCGGGCGAGCAGCTTTTTGAATCCGTATTGCAGAAGGTGGGTGAATGGGGAACGGTAGACAACACGATGTTTGTTGTTGGCGCAACCCGAGGTGATGCATTTTTACAGGTGCGTAAGCATGCACCCGATCATTTCTTGCTGGTGCCCGGCGTAGGAGCACAAGGAGGCTCACTACAGGATGTTTGCCAATATGGGATGAACGCCGATTGTGGTTTGTTGGTCAACAGCACACGGGGTATTATTTATGCATCCAAAGGACGAGACTTTGCAGAACGCGCACGGGCGGAAGCTCTGATTCTCCAGCAGGAGATGGAAGCCGAGCTCCTAAAAGCAGGCATTATATAAAGCTAGTTGATCTAGCTTTTGCTTTTTCTGCCCTATTTTGGCACAATAATTATGCTTTAAGGCTGGTGGAAAAAACTATGCGAATCAAATTAACACAACTCTGGGCGGTGCCGCTTGCATTATCTCTGGGCGCTTGCAGCTCGATCTATATGCCCAACGTGCCGGCTACACCCATGTTTCGGGAGCAGGGCGAGGTTTACCTCGCTGCACATAGCAATATCAAAGGCAATCTCAGTGGTAACGCTGGTGTCGCTGTTGGAAAGCATGTCGCCGTGATTGCGAACGGCTCCTATATCGACCGGGGCAGAGAAAATAGCAATGAACTTTTTCGACAGCAACTGGTCGAGGCCGGAGTAGGCTATTTTACCAAGATCGGTAAGGAGAAACGGCAGGTGTTGGAGGTGTATGGGGGCTACGGTGTGGGATCATCTACAGAGGTGGATCGCCGGGCTACGACGACAGGGATGCAGCCCGTAGAAACACGCGCCATGGATTTTGATAAGATCTTTGTGCAGGTGAACTACTCGTCCACAAGAAAACAAAAGTTAAACTTGTTTGGTAAAAAGCGTGACTTGAACTATGGTACAGCCATTCGTGCAAGCCGTGTGGCAATGACGAACTTTACTATTAACGATTTGGCGAGTCCAAAAGAAGAAGCTTTCTTTATTGAGCCACTATTCTTTACACGAATGGAGCTTAATAAGGGATTTCAGTTGCAATATACCAACGGCTTCAACTTTAATGTGCTGGATAACGACTACCTGAAAGCCGGTAATGCGGTCTTCACGTTGGGCGTTACCTATAATTTTGGTGGTAGAAAAAAATAGTAGACAATAGAAATATGAAAAATAGAACTTTAACGCTGTTTTGCTGCATGTTGTTGGCGCTGGTTATGGGCGGCTGTGCGGTAAGTAAGAATAACATCGATGCGCTTGCAAAGTGTGATTATTCGGTAGAATCGTTGCAGGACGTACGCCTAGCTGGCCGAGCTATCAACAGCTACACCGCGGGAAATAGTGTAAATATCGCGTCCCTGCCGGCGGTAGCATTGGCCATGTTGCGCAAGGATCTACCTTTGGAAGCGCGCGTGAATATGAAAATCAGCAATCCAACGGCTTCGAAAACATCGATCAATTCGTTTAAATACCTGATCGAGATACAGGGTAAACCTTTGTTTGAGGGCGATGTGAATCAAAACGTGCAATTGGCTACCGGAGAAAGTACGACGGTGCCCTTGACATTTAAAGCCAACATCTTTGGTGCAACGGAAGAAAAGGGCTTGGAGGGTGTGCTTAACGAGATCTTTACCCGCGAAGGAGAAGGTTTTTTGGTGTTGAAGATTAAGCCTTCTATGCGTATTGGAAATAGCAATATTTACTACCCTGGATATATCACGGTAGACCGTAACCTCGCGAAAAGTATTCGTAAACTGGTGATGTAGGTCGAGCTACATCAATACTTATTATCACAAAAAAAAGAGAAGCTAAACTTCTCTTTTTTTGTGATATACTGCCTTTATCTCATTTATCTGTTGAAGGTGTAGCCTACGGTCCATTCAATAAAGTCCGCCTTGCCTTTATGCGCTTTAATGGAAACACCGGCATTGATGTTTTCATACACATAATAGCGAGCTCCAGCTCGCAGGAAGATACGTGTTATCTCGCCGTTAAAGTACTGCTTGTGCAGGTAATACCCAACGTTTCCATTTAAGATCAAATTCCGTGTCAATACATGGGCGAGGTAGTAAGACGGGCCGTAGGAGAGCTTAGCGCTCAGCTGCCCGCTCTTGTCACCGGCAATTTGATCGCTATTACCCGATTCGGAGTAGAATAGATCAAAGCCGGCGCCCATCCGCCACTTATGAGACACGTGCTTACTGGCGTAGGCACTCATAGTCATTTTCAGAAAGCGGTGATCGATATCGCGTTCCAATTGTTTCCAGCCCATGCCGTAGTTCACATGATAGTGTATATTGTCGCTGTATGGTTCAATCTTACTTTTGTCCGGCAAAACGTTCTCTCCATTGGGCTGGTAGGTGATCGATGCGGTAATCGGAACCAGATTGACTCCCTTGTTTGGCAGGCGCATGGCTCCGTTAGAAAAATGATGGAAAGCCAAACCTGCACCGGCACGCCAATTCGCATTAAGCTTATACTGTGCGCGAATCCCCAAATCGATAAACACGTTATTACGCGCTCCGATAACTACATTCAACGGATTTGTTTCTTCATTATAAGGCCTGAAGTTTCCGGAAATACCTAAACCGATACGGTAGTCAAATCCCCAACGTTTGTTTTCCAAGTTGCCAAAAGGCGATTGCATAAAGCCGTACAGGGCATATGGGCTGCCGATAATATCGGTATTGAAGGTACTACTATATAAACCCACACCATAAATAGGGTTGTTGTATAGTGTAAAGTATTGATCGTCTGAATGCTGTATCTTCCAGCCCACCTTGAGGTTTACGCCATTGTAGTAAGCATGCTGAAACGCAGTTTCTTTAACTTCTTTTGAAGCTATGATTCCACCATTTTCAACCTCTAGTTCAATGATAAGCGGATTTTTTGCCGATTTTGCGGTTTGCAAGGTGTCAGTCTGTGCCGCGCTACGTGTGGCCCATAGTAGTGCGATCCCTATAATATACTGTGTTTTTTTCAATGTTACTTCCAAATATTTGATAACTTAGCGCGCAAAGTTATTAATTTCTGAGAAATTACAATGCCATAATTCCTTTTTGAGGTGTTCAATCGGCAGTATTTACGTTAGTATGTCAAATTTCCTAGTTATCTTATTTTGTTTGTTCGCCGGATATCTGTTAAAAGAACGGAAAATTGTGCGTGCAGATGGCTTCAAAAGTATTAATACGTGGATAGTCTACATTGGTCTACCGGCTACGTCGTTCCGTTATTTGCCGGGGCTACATTGGGATGACCGTTTCCTGTTATTGCTCTTGGCGCCAGTGTTTATCTTACTGGGCGCCATCGTATTTATCAAGCTATTGCAACGACGGATTGGCTTTTCTCGGCGAACGGCGCATACCTTGATGCTGGTATCCGGTTTTAGCAATACCTCCTTCGTCGGCTTTCCCTTGGTGGCCAGTTATTTTGGGGATAAGCAGATCAGCTGGGCTATCATCAGCGACCAGATGACTTTCTTTCTGCTATCTGCAGTGGGCACGGTCATCGCCCTAAAGGGCACGGCCGGCAACGGGAAAAACATCTCCTTAGCCGACCTGTGTAGGCGGGTGTTATCATTTCCTCCTTTGTGGGGATGTATGGCGGCCTTATTGCTTCCTCGCTTTATAGATCTCGATCCACTACAGCCTTTTTTTGCACAGCTTGCCGGAACTGTTTCTCCCTTGGCTTTGTTTTCCATAGGTATGCAGCTTTCCTTCTCGTTCTATCGGTCGGAGATTTTCGCTGTAGGATTATCATTAACCTATAAACTGCTGCTGGGGCCAGCATTTTTGCTCTTGCTATGCTATGGCTTCGGCATGAAGGGGCAGATAGCACAAGTAGCTATTTTTGAAATGGCGATGCCCAATTTGGTGGCCACAAGTTTGCTGCTGCAACAGTTTAATCTCAATGCTAAGCTCGGGCATACGGTCATCGGCCTCAGTATTTTAGCTGGTCTGGGCAGCACCTGGCTGTTCTATCAGGTACTTGTTTTTCTTTTGTAACTTGATTGTTGTAAAGCGTGCTTAGTGTATTTTTTACAATATAATTTCTATATTTAGTTCCGATTTATAAAAATCTAGGTTAATGATAACTAATATGGTAAAGAAAAGCGCAATCGTTTTCAGTCTCCTAACGGTTGGCCTCATCGTAAATGCACAAACCAAACACGAGCGTTATGTGCAAAAGCTGGAAGGAACGAGTCTTCAGTTTTCTATGGAAGCAATCCCAGGTGGTGAATTTATGATGGGCAGTGAAAAAGGCGGCAAGGAAGATGAAAAGCCGGCCCACAACGTGAAGCTTTCGCCTTTTTGGATGAGCACC
This sequence comes from Sphingobacterium bambusae, assembly GCF_033955345.1. Lineage (NCBI taxonomy): Bacteria > Pseudomonadati > Bacteroidota > Sphingobacteriia > Sphingobacteriales > Sphingobacteriaceae > Sphingobacterium > Sphingobacterium bambusae. Next base: position 574,898 of record NZ_CP138332.1, on the reverse strand, counting down.
TTTGAGGTAACTTGGGACCTGTATGAGCCTTTTGTTTACAAAGACCTAGAAGCTACAAGAACCGTAAACGGAAAAGTCGATAGCGAGGTCGATGCCGTAACGCGCCCCACAAAACCTTATTTAGACATGACATTTGGTATGGGCAAAGAGGGACATCCTGCTTTGGCTATGACGCATTACAATGCCATTCAGTTTTGCAAATGGCTTTATGTGCGTACGGGTGAATTTTACCGTTTGCCTACAGAGGCCGAATGGGAATATGCCTGCCGCGCAGGATCGAAAACAGCCTATTACTTTGGCGACGATGCCGCCCAGCTACCTGATTATGCTTGGTTTGCTAGCAACAGCGATGGGCAAACGGCTGCCGTCGGTAAGAAAAAGCCCAACGCTTGGGGGCTCTTTGATATGTTGGGAAATGTTGCGGAATGGACTTACGACCAATACCACGCCGATTTCTATCAGCAGTTTGCCGGAAAAGTAAGTGAAAATCCAGTGGCGGTTCCGACAACACTTTATCCACACAGTGTGCGTGGTGGTTCCTTCGAGAGCCAGGCGCCAGACTTGCGTGCGGCGGCGCGCATGGCATCGGATCCTTTTTGGAAACAACTGGACCCGCAGATACCAAAGTCCAACTGGTGGTTTCCGGAGGCTCCATTCGTGGGCTTAAGACTGGTGCGACCAGCGGTAAAACCTACGCATGCGGAGATCATGGCTTACTATGACAAAGCTCCGATAAAAGACTTCTAACGAGAATATTATAAACGCTAAATAACTATGGATACTTTTAAAAGACGAGATTTTATTAAGACGGGCTCGGCATTGGCCGGCGCTACGGTTTTAGCCTCGACTCCTGTAGGCAGTGTTTTTGCTGCCGGATCTGATGAGATCAAAATTGCGCTTATTGGTTGCGGCGGTCGGGGAACTGGCGCAGCATTCGACGCATTTGCCTCCGGACAAAATATTAAACTGGTGGCTATGGCCGATGCTTTTCAAGATAATTTACAGTCTACCTACAATACGCTGAAGGAAAAGTTTGGCGATAAGGTGGATGTGCCGGATAGCCGCAAATATGTGGGCTTTGATGGCTATAAAGCGGCCATTAAAGATGCTGATGTGGTGTTGCTGACTACACCTCCCGGCTTTCGGCCTCTGCACTTTGAAGAAGCCGTGAAAGCGGGCAAACATGTGTTTATGGAGAAGCCTGTGGCGGTAGATATACCGGGAATTCGCAAGGTGTTAGCCGCGGCAGAAGAAGCTAAAAAGAAGAAATTAAATGTTGTTGTCGGCCTACAACGCCGCTACCAAACAAACTATAGAGAAGCGATCAAACGCATTCAGGATGGTGCCATTGGCGATGTATATGCTGGGCAGGTGTACTGGAACAGCGGTGGCGTATGGGTAAGGCCTCGCCAAGCGGCGCAGACCGAAATGGAATACCAAATGCGCAACTGGTACTACTTCAACTGGCTATGTGGAGACCACATCGTAGAGCAACATGTGCACAATATCGATGTCGCGAACTGGGTGAAAGGTAAATATCCGGTATCCATCCAAGGAACAGGAAGCCGAGCGCACCGCACGGGCAAAGAATATGGCGAAATCTACGATAACTTTGCGGTAGAACTGACCTATGATGACGGTACCGTGGTATATAGCCAGTGTCGCCATTTTGAAGGCATCTCGAATCGTGTGGATGAAACCTTCCAAGCTTCAAAAGGTCGGGTTTATCTATCGGCCGGTAACCAAGCGGTGCTTTGGGATGCCAAAGGCAACGAGATTTACCGACATGACCCCAAAGGCAATCCAAACGCTTACCAACAGGAACATAAGGAGCTTTTCGAGGCTATCGCCAAGAATGAATATAAATTCGACAATACGGAGTATGGTGCTTATAGCACGCTCACGGGAATCATAGGTCGTTTGGCCTGCTACACTGGAAAGGTAATCAAATGGGATAAAGCTTTGACATCGGAGATAGATCTTTCTCCGGCAGTGTATGCCTGGGATGCCAAACCGAAAATTACACCTAACGTACAGGGTGAGTATGCGGTGGCTATTCCGGGGATAAACACAGAGCTATACATCTAGAGGTTGTCGCGCTTGTTTACCATACTGATTGTCGTCCTTTTAGGTTGTCGTGTTTATGCACAACAACCTAAATTCGTTATTGAAGGTCGTGGACAAGGAACCACGTATAGCCTGCAGTACTATGCGGCTAGTGCCTTCATCACAAAGGAGTTGGTCGATAGTGTGCTTGCAGTGATTGATCGTTCCATGTCTTTGTATCTTCCGCAATCGTTGATCAGCCGCTTTAATGCTGCCGATCGGGAAGGGCTTGTCTTGGACCCGCATATGGAGCGCGTAGTTCGCCGCGCGATGCAGGTGCATCGTCGATCCAAAGGGGCATTTGACATAACGGTGAAGTCGCTAGTTAGTTTGTGGGGATTTGGTGCCGAGCGTATCGCGAAGCTGCCTACACAGTCGGATATCGATAGCGTAATGCAATTTGTGGGGATGGACAAACTAAGGCTACGGAAGCATAAACTTCGGAAGACCGATAGCCGCACGGCTATAGATCTTAATGGTATTGCGCAGGGCTACACGGTGGACGTATTGGCGGAGTTGTTGGACGATTATGGTATCGAAAACTATTTGGTGGAATTGGGCGGCGAAATTAGGAGCAAAGGCCTTAAAGCTGCACAACAACCTTTCGAAATAGCGATCGAAAGACCGGAAGGTGCACAGTCCTCGCGCTTTGTGTTGCAGTTGGTCGATAAATCGGTCACCACATCCGGAAACTACCGTAAGGTGTTTGACTATCAAGGTAAAAAGATTCATCACCATATCAATCCAAAGGATGGCTATCCACTGCAGAATAATGTAGCTAGCGTAACTGTGGTGGCAACAACAGCGATGGATGCCGATGCCTACGATAATGTTTTTATGGCTTTATCGCCGAAAGAAGGGGTTGCATTAGCCGACAAGTTGAAAGAAATAGAGGTTTATATTATTTACAAACAGGATAACGACTATAAAGAAGCTTTTTCGAAGGGCTTCTCCCGTTATATAAAGAATTAATGCGCATCCAATGAAAAGATCAGATTTTATAAAAAGTGGAGCTGCACTACTTAGTAGTTCGGTTCTTTTAAGCAATGAAAGTATGGCCGAAGAAAAGCAAATGGCAAACGGGGCAACGTTCAAACTAGACTATGCGCCCCACCAAGGTATGTTTGCCGCAACGGCGGGGAAGAACTTTGTCGATGAAATTAAATACATGCACGATCTAGGTTTCCGCAGTATCGAGGATAATGGATTGCCAGAACGTCCCTTGGATGAGCAGAAGAAAATTGGCGAAACCTTGGCGAAGTTGGGCATGCGCATGGGCGTTTTTGTGGTGCCGAAAGGTGGAAACGGAGCCAATACATTGGCGGCTGGCAAACAGGAATTTATCGATATCTTCCTAAAGGGATGCCGAGCGTCTGTAGAGACGGCAAAGCATGTCAATGCCAAGTGGGTAACGGTGGTTCCAGGCGATTATCAGCGCAATCTGCCGATCGGTGTACAAACGGCCAATGTGGTAGAGGCGCTAAAAAGAGGCGCGGAGATTTTTGAGCCACATGGCATCACCATGGTATTGGAGCCTTTGAGTGATACGCCTGATCTTTTCTTGCGTTTCACCGATCAAACCTACGAAATCTGCAAGGCCGTAGGGAGCCCTTCCTGCAAAATTTTATATGATGCCTACCATCAACAGAAGAATGAAGGCAATTTGATCAACTTCATGAATACCTGCTGGAGCGAGATTGCTTACATCCAGGTGGGCGATAACCCGGGCCGTCGCGAGCCTACAACGGGCGAAATAAACTATAAGAATGTGTTCAAATGGTTGAAAGAAAAAGGATATACCGGCATCGTTGGCATGGAACATGGCATGTCAAAATCAGGTGTGGAAGGCGAAAAAGCACTTTTGGCAGCTTACCGGGAAGTCGATAGCTTTCAAACTAAATGATTTTAGCAGCAAAATATTTTTGTTATTTACGAAGAAGTAATATATTTATACTATAAACCTATCATCAGATGTCAACATCAATAAGATTTAAACTCTCTTTTATGATGTTTCTCGAATTTTTTATTTGGGGAGCATGGTTCGTTACATTGGGCACTTTTTTAATTCAGAACTTAAAAGCATCGCAATTCGAAATCGCTAATGTATTTTCTACACAATCGCTAGGCGCTATCATCGCTCCTTTTGTGATCGGTATGATCGCTGACCGCTATTTTAATGCGGAGCGTATTTTGGGTATCTTACACCTCATCGGCGCATTTTTGATGTATCAAATGTATAATGCAGCTGATGTGACCGTATTTTATCCTTATGTATTGTCGTACATGATCCTGTATATGCCGACGTTATCGTTGGTGAATTCTGTTTCGTTCCGCCAACTGACGAATCCTGAAAAGCAATTTTCCAGCATTCGAATTTTTGGTACTATTGGGTGGATCATTGCAGGCTTGTCAATATCCTATATTTTCAAATGGGATTCCACAGAAGGTGCTTTGCGCAATACATTCCTGATGGCTGGCGTTGCGTCGGTAGTGCTAGGCCTCTTTTCGTTTATCTTGCCAAAAACACCTCCAGTAAAGATCAGCTCCGATGAGAAGCCTTCATTTGCTTCTATTATTGGCCTTGATGCGATCAAATTATTGAAAGACAAGAACTTCTTGATATTCTTTATTTCCTCGATCTTGATCTGTATCCCATTGGCATTTTATTACCAAAATGCAAATCCATTTTTAGCGGAAATTGGTTTGGCAAATCCAACTGGAAAGATGACGATCGGACAAATTTCCGAGGTTGGATTCCTGCTGTTATTGCCCGTGTTCTTTAGCAAATTTGGCTTCAAGAAAACCATTTTAGTAGGTATGTTGGCTTGGGCCGTGCGCTATTTACTATTTGCGTATGGCAACGCTGGCGATTTATCTTTTATGTTGATTCTTGGTATTGCCTTACACGGTATCTGCTACGATTTCTTTTTCGTATCCGGACAGATCTACACAGATAGCAAAGCAGGTGTGAAATATAAGAGCGCAGCGCAAGGTTTAATCACATTGGCGACCTACGGTGTAGGGCAGCTGATTGGGTTTTGGGTAGCTGGCTTTATTGGCGAAAAATACCAAGCTATTAAGGCTACCGATGTAGCACAGTTTTGGCAACAGACCTGGATCGTTCCGGCAGGAATAGCATTCGTGGTGTTGATTATTTTCATGGTGTTATTTAAAGACGAAAAAGTAGAGAGTAAAACAGTATAACATAAAACTAAATAGAAGAGATATGGCAGATAATGTTTATGACGCGATTGTCATTGGTTCCGGAATTAGTGGAGGCTGGGCGGCAAAAGAGTTAACAGAGAAAGGGTTAAAAACCATTATGTTGGAGCGTGGTAGAAACGTGGAGCACGTAAAAGACTATCATGCCAACAAAAATACTTGGGAGTATCCGCATAGAGGAGGACGCACCAAGCAGATGGAGGCTGATTACCCCGTATTGAAACGTGACTATCCCCTAAACGAGAAGAACCTCGATTTTTGGGTGAATGAGAAAGAAAGCCCCTACACGGAGGTGAAGCGTTTCGACTGGTTTCGTGGGTATCACGTTGGTGGACGTTCCTTAATGTGGGGACGCCAGAGCTACCGCTTTTCGGATCTCGATTTCGAGGCAAATGCGAAAGACGGACACGGAACGGATTGGCCAATCCGCTATGCGGACATCGCTCCTTGGTATAGCTATGCCGAGAAGTGGGCAGGTATTTCCGGAAACCGCGATGGTTTAGATGTATTGCCTGATGGCGATTTTCTTCCTCCGATGGACTTTACCATTGTCGAGAAAGATTTGGCCGATCGTTTGAAAAAAGAATATGGTAACAAACGTCACTTCATCATGGGACGTACGGCGAACATCACCAAGCCGCATCACGGACGTATCAACTGTCAATACCAAAACCAATGCTGGTTGGGCTGTAACTTCGGTGCTTACTTCAGTACGCAATCGTCTACCTTGCCACCAGCAATGGCTACCGGCAACTTAACGTTGCGTCCATTTTCTATCGTTACCAAAATCATCTACGATAAAGACTCTCAAAAAGCAAAAGGGGTAGAGATCGTGGATGCGGAAACAGGTAAAACCTACGAGTTCTTTGCCAAAGTAATCTTTGTATGTGCCTCGGCTTTCAACTCCACTTGGGTGTTGATGAATTCGGCAACGGATGTTTGGGAAGGCGGATTGGGAAGTAGCTCGGGTGAATTAGGGCACAATGCGATGGACCACCATTTCCGGTGTGGTGCGGGTGGCCGCATCGAGGGCTATGAGGATAAGTATGTATTCGGTCGGCGTCCGACGGGCTTGTACGTGCCTCGTTTCCAAAATGTACCGGGCGACGATAAAAAACGCGATTATGTACGCGGTTTCGGTTACCAAGGCGCAGCAAGTCGCGGCCGTTGGTCGGGCGAGATTGCTGAGATGAGCGTAGGTGGCGACTGGAAAGATGCCATGTTGGAACCCGGATCTTGGTCGGTAGGTTTCACCGCCTTTGGCGAGATTCTTCCTTACCATGAAAACAGAATCTTCTTGGATAAAGAGAAGAAAGATAAATGGGGATTACCGGTATTGTCTATGGACATGGAGATCAAGGACAACGAGCGTAAAATGCGCCCTGACATGCAGGAAGATATGAAGGAGATGTTGGAGCGAATTGGCGTGAAAGATGTCTATACCTACGATAACGAGTATAACTTCGGTATGGGTATCCACGAGATGGGTACGGCACGTATGGGTACGGATCCGAAAAACTCGGTATTGAATAAGCACAACCAAGTGTGGGATGCGAAAAATGTATTCGTTACGGACGGTGCAGCAATGGCGTCTGCAGCTTGTGTGAATCCTTCTTTAACCTATATGGCTTTGACAGCACGCGCGGTAGACTTTGCCGTTAGTGAGCTGAAGAAGGGAAATCTTTAATGAATAACAACGTAAACTTATAATAGCTGAAATGAAGGAAACGAACAATTCTCGTAGAGATTTTATCAAAAATGCGGCCCTAGCAGCGGCTGGTTTTATGATTGTCCCTCGCCATGTGCTTGGGGGCAAGGGATTCTTGGCACCAAGTGACAAATTGATGGTAGCCGGTATCGGTGTCGGTGGCAAAGGGCAAAGTGATATTGCTTCTTTCTACAAAAGTGGAAAGGCAGAAATTGCATTCTTATGTGACGTAGACGATCGCCGTGCAGCCAATTCGGTTAAGGCGTTCCCAAAAGCGAAGTATTATAGAGATTACCGGGAGATGTTGGATAAAGAGCACAAGCATATCGATGCAGTCTCGGTATCATCCCCCGACCACAACCACGCCATTCAGGCCTTGGCTGCTATGCAACTCGGCAAGCACGTGTATGTGCAGAAACCGCTTACGCACGATGTGTGGGAAGCGAGGGTATTGACTGATGCGGCTAAGAAATACAAGGTGGTCACCCAAATGGGAAACCAAGGTGCGTCAAACGACGGACCGCGGGAGATCAAAGAATGGTATGAAGCAGGCTTGATCGGTGATGTACACACGGTATATTGCTGGACAGACCGTCCGGTATGGCCTTCTGGTATTCCTTGGCCTAACCAAACGGCACAGGTGCCGAAAGAGTTGGATTGGGAGCTATGGCTCGGTACAGCGCCTAAAAAGGACTACATCGAGAAGTTGGTTCCTTTCAACTGGAGAGGTTGGTGGGATTATGGTACCGGTGCACTAGGCGATATGGGATGCCACTTGTTAGAGGTTCCTTTCAGCACATTGGGCTTGAAATATATCCAAGATGTACAGGCTACGGTCGGTACGGTATATGCTGATGAGTTCAAACGTGCGTATTACCCAGAAAGCTGTCCTCCGTCAAGTCACGTGACGATGACTTTCCCAAAAACTCCGAAAACTAGTGGACCAGTTACCTTGCACTGGATGGACGGCGGTATTCAGCCAACGCGTCCCGATGAGCTAGGACCAAATGAAATCTTTGGCGATGGCGGTAACGGTATCTTGTTGATCGGTACCAAAGGTAAAATTTTGGCGGATACCTATGGTGAAAATGCACGTCTATTGCCTACTACAAGAAAAGAGCAGGTGGCACAGAAATATGCGCGCGTAGAAGGCAAAGCCAATGGACACTATGGACAATGGGTGGAAGCGGCTATCGCCGGATATGGCAAGATGGAAGTGAGTGCTCCATTTGAAATTTCGGGTCCACTGACGGAAGCCTTGCTGATGGCTAATTTGGCTATTCGCGGTGCCGATCTACGTATCGACGGCAACTACCCAGGAAGAAACCTGAAATTGCTTTGGGACAACAACCAAATGAAGGTAACCAACTTTGATATTGTGAATCAATTTGTGAAACGCCAATATCGTCAAGGTTGGGAAGTAAATTACAATCTTTAAACTAAGAAACAATGAATAGAAGAGAGGCACTTCAACGTGTAGCCATGTTGATTGGTGGTTCGGTAATCGGAGCAAATCTGTTCCTAGAAGGATGTACCCGACCAGCGTCTAAAGACGTAGCAACATTATTCGAAAAGGAGAAAACGGATTTCTTGGGCGACCTTGCAGAAGCTATTCTGCCGAAGACATCTACGCCGGGAGCCAAAGAAGCAGGAGTAGGCGAATTTATTCCAGTCATGATTCGTGATTGTTATGAAGAGGCCGATCAAAAAGCATTCTTGGAAGGCTTGGCTGATGTGGATAACCGTGCCAAGAAAGAGTTTAGCAAATCTTTCAAAGAACTATCGAAAGAGGAACAGCTACAGTTCGTAAATAAATACGATAAGGAAGCCGCTGAATACCAGAAAAACAAGAAAGAGGATGAGCCTAACAATTTCTTCCATATGTTGAAGCAATTGACACTAACGGGCTTTTTTACCTCGGAAGTGGGCATGACACAGGCACAGCGCTATGTGAAAATCCCGGGTCGTTTTGACGGTAATTTCCCTTACAAAAAAGGGGATAAGGCATTCGCTTTTTAAGTAGATAACCTTAGTCGCGCAGGTTGCACGAATAAAAAGGTCAGGAATTATAATCTTTATAGTTCCTGACCTTTTATGTATATGGACAATGCTGCTGCTAGGCCTGATCGTATATCCTGTACGATATCTAGATACCTGCTTCCATCAAAAAGACGGTTTGATCGCCTCGTTTGATGGCAAAATGCAAGGCCGTATCGTCTAGCCGTTGATGAATCTCTACAGGCTCGCCCAACTTTAATTCTTTTAGGTAATTGATATCAATCGTTCGTAGTGGATGGCTTAGCACCCAGTCGGCTGGGAGGCTGTCCAAACACCAATCGGTGTATTTGACGTTGTTCACATGGTTTACAATATCCAAATCGGATAGCTTGGGAACATAGCTATGCTGTTCGTTGTAAGTCTCTTCTGCCTCCACGCGCTTCAGCGGCTCCCGTGTCGATAATGCCTCCGGACGGATAATCGCCGGATCTATCTTTGTCGCCAAATTTTCGGACTTCCGGGCTTTGGTATTGAACACTGCCCAAAAGCTGCTAACACCGATAATCTTCTTTTCGTTGCGATAAACCTCGAAGTTTCTGACCGATCTATTGCCCAGAAAGTCCTGTACCCAGGTCTTCACGGTAATTTCCTCCAAAAATCGAGGCAAACGATCAATTTCGATACGCACTCGGCTCAATACCCACGACTGGGAATTGGCGGCCATTTCTTGGTACCCAAAGCCTAAGGCTTCTGCATGGTCGGAGGCGGTTAATTGCAGCAGATTGCTTAGCTCACTGTACTTTAAGCGGCCATTGGCATAGCACTGCGTGAAATTCAAGCGGTACGTGTTTGAATAAATTGCTGTCTGCATAAGATAAATGTCATAATGTTTGTAATAATGTAAATAATTTGTGGTTATCTTTAAAATATAATGATGATTTTTTATATTTATTGAACAGAGAGTGTTATGGTTGTGTTATATTATTAACAAATTTTGCAATATGATTGGACAGATTATTGAAAAGGAGCACGTTATAGATTACAAGATCGTTCCTGCTGAAGTGGATAAAACACATAGTTTGCAAGACAAATTGCTGGCGGCGCAACGATTGGGTAATGAATTCAAGTCGAAGACGACCATTGTTTTTCAAACGGAAGATGGTCCGAAGCGTATCGAAACAACAGTTTGGTCGCTGACCGAGCGTTATATACAGATTAAAAGCGGTGTGCTTATCCCGCTTAGATCGATTATCGAAGTCGACTATTAAGCAACAAAAAAGCAGAACGAACGTTCTGCTTTTTTGTTGCTTGGCAATTTCTTTGGCGCCTTGCAAAAGAGGCCTTAATGCAGCTTCAGGTCGGTGTAGGTACTGCCAATCGGGATAATCTTATCCCTAACCCAAATCTGCCCTTTATCGAACTTCGTCACCTTGCTTCGCGCCACGATAAATGCACGGTGGCAGCGCACGAAAGCTGTCTTTGGCAAGAGCTCGGCCAGCTCGTTTAGCGTAATCCGGGAGCTGATCAGCTGCTCCTGCAATTGTATCTGCGTGTAATTTCCAGAGGCTTCGACGTAAAGGATATCGTCAAAAGCGATCTTGACATGCTCATAGCCGTCTTTCACAAAGAAGTAGTCTTTTTCGGAATTTGTTTTAGCGCTGCGCAGCAGGTAGAGCTCATTGGCCTTGTTGCATGCTTTCAGAAATCGCGGCATAGAAAAGGGCTTCAATAAATAGTCTATGGCGTCGAGCTCAAAGCTCTGCAGGGCATGTTCGGAATAGGCGGTGGTAAAAATAACCATGGGCACCGTTTGTAGGCTCTTTAACAGCTCCATACCGGAAATATCAGGCATTTTGATATCCAAAAAGATCAGATCTACCGGCTGGGCTTGTAGATAGTCGAGCGCCATGAACGCATCGGTAAAAGTTTCCTTAAGATCTACGAATGGTACTTTGGACGTGTGGTGTTCGATTACCTCCAGCGCCATCGGCTCATCATCTATTGCAATTGCTATCATACCCAATTTTATTTTTTCGCTCTGCTATTGTAAAATGTCTTGATGCTAGGAAAGGGGATATCTATAAGTCTCTTTTATCTACAACAAATATAATACTTTAGCCTTTCATCAAGGGTCTATTGTTTCCCTAGGATTTTAGAACTGGGATACCGCTCCAAAGCTGTGTTGTAACCAATCCCACTCGTTAGATATGGCTGTCGCTGCCATCCCCAGATATGATCTCTGCTACTTTTTCTAAACAAGCTGTCCATAGTACTATCCTTTGTCTTCCAGTTATGCTTTGCTTCCGTTTGGATGTCTTGCGCGGATTTGGTCGTAGAAGCAGCATGGCTTTCTTCTAGGGCTTCATCCAGCTGCACGGTAAACGACAGATCGATGCGCAAGATCTTGCCAAATGTGGCACAGATGCCATCTGCCGTGCGCCGACATTGTATCATGGGCGCAAGGCAATAGCAAAGTAGCACGACAAAACCTATAAGTCTGATCATCTCTTAAAGCGTTAGCGTGAGGTGTACAAAATATTCATGCACATTTTCACGAATGATGAGGTCGTGCCTATCCTTGTAGAGGAGCGACATCCGTTGTTTTACATTAGCCAAGCCTACACCGCTTCGATCGGCCTCGGGATCTTGTTCATTTTTCGGGTTGATGCTGTTGCATACATCAAAGTACAGCACGTTCTCCTGAATCTGCAGGCTGATCTTGATATACGATGGTCGTTGCAGGCTGATGCCATGCTTGAAGGCATTTTCGACAAATGGAATCAGCAGCATGGGCGCAATGTGCAGGCCTCTAAATTCTGCCTCGATTAAGGTTTCGATTTTGATGTCAGCAGAAGGGGAGGTGCGTAGCTTTTGCAGCGCAATATAATTGTTTAAGTAGTCGACTTCACGAATGAGTGGGATAGTATCCTGCAGGTTTTCATGCAGCATAAAGCGCATCATATCGCCCAGCTTTTGTATGCCTTCGCCTGTCCGTTCCGCTTGCTCCTGTAGCGCCGTACCGTAGAGCGTATTTAACGCATTGAACAAAAAATGCGGATTGATCTGCGACTTTAAGAAGTGCAGGTTGGCATCGGATTTTCCCAACTCCGTACGAAGCGTAGTGATCTCGGCACGGCTCTCCAATCGCTTTTTGTAAAGAAACCACGAAAGCGGTACGCTGATAAGCATCTGCGTAGGCATATGGAAAGCCAATAAAATAAAAGCAGCATCGATATTCCGCTGGAAAAAGAATACCGCTAGGACGCTCAAGGGTAGGGTCAGGATGATGCTGACGAGGAAAACCGTCCAAAAGAATGTGCTAAATTTTTTCTGTTTGCTATATAACTCAGGCAGCAGGTAATACAGCGAATAGATAACCAAGCCTATGGCAGCCAACATCACTAAGGTCCATAGCACGGTCAGTTGATAGCTGGAGCCGGTCCCGATCCAGAAAAGTACACCGGCAAACCAAAATCCAAGTCCTAAGGCGAGGTCCATCTTCAGTTGTTTCTGCATCGCGCTTTCGCCTTCCATACTATCGACAATGTAGATAATAAGTTGTTTCAAGCAGGTGTAGGCAGATAAGGCTAGAACCAGTAGAAAGGCTTTTGTAAAGGCATCAAAGAAAAAGCGGTTGTAGCCCTGTGTCAAGGTGTTATACTCCCGCAGTTCGTAGGTGTGGCTGTGGGTTCGGCTCACGCCGAATACAATCCCGGCAACCACCATCAGCATGATAATGAGAAAATACGATAGCAGCTCGTTTTTCTTATTGATGATGGAAGGGATTAGCCAAAAATTAAGACACAAGAAGCAGAGGTAGATCGTGCTGATGTTGAAGAGCCTCGGCAGAAAGAAGTTGAAGAAGTAGGAGTAGGTTATTTTAGAAACAATAAATTCGTAATGTTCGCCATTATCACTTCTTTTATTGGTGTCAAAGACCAGTACGAGTGCAACGATAAGCAGCAGCACACTGGCAATCCAAAATTCAATTCGTTTTAAATCCTTTAGTTTCATACGTCGTGGGTTTGATAATGCAATGTTAGTAGAAATGAAAAGACCGATGTGAAAAATGTGACGAAAGAGCCTAAAAAAGTGATGAACACCGCGGTTTTCATTTGCTGCATACGGCTTGTGACTACACGAATGTAAAAGTCCTTATTTTTTATGATTTTATCGAGATTTAATATTTTGGATTTTTGATAATTTTATACATATTTGCACTCCGCTAGTCAAATTCCCTTGGCTCTACATGCGGCTCAAAGCTGTTTTTAATAATGAAATACAGCTTAACAAAAGAATCTTTCGGGATGTAGCGTAGCCCGGTATCGCGCCAGCATGGGGTGCTGGAGGTCGTCGGTTCAAATCCGGCCATCCCGACAAAAAGCCGTTGTTTATCAGCGGCTTTTTTATTTTCACCATATTTCGTTCAAAAAACAGTAGTTCTAGCAACTTATCAGTCTTTATTTCCTGTGCTTTGGTTGATACGTATAATCTTATCAGATGATCGAATATCGTTTATTTTGAGGTCGAGTAATTCACCATAGCGGTGAAAAATATTGTAGGGAATTTTGTTTCGTTATTTGTGACAGGAATAGATATACATGTTTCGTAATCAGGTATGTATGGTTTATTACAAAATTTTAGACGTATTAAGTATATAGATGTGGATTTGCGAAATAGTTTGTATATTGATTTCGCAAATACAATTGTTAGGCGTCATTTTACGACAGCAAATCAACAGAAGAAAATAATATGAATTGGCTACAAAGATTTTTTGGGGACAAAAACAAAGTTAACGACCAAAACCAACTGACAAAGGTTGACTACGTTCAAATAACAAAAGATTGGAACGCTCATTCAGTTTCACCAGAAATCGAATTACAAGTAATCAATTCAAACCTCATAATGACCATCATTGTAAATGACTATGTTTTCGAAGGTTTTGACGAAGGAGATAAAGCAAGTATTTTATTTAAAAGTTGCTCAAAATATTCTCTTAACACTTGCAATGATGAAGGCTACTATTATGGACAATATAGAACCAATCCGAGTGAATTACCTTGGGGAGGTTTCTATGAAATTAAGAGTGGCTTAGATAGAGAGTTTCCCGAACCAATAGTTAATCTAACAATGGAAAATTCGAATAAAAGACATTTCATTTTTTTCTTCAAAGACGAAACTTTTGAATGTTTAGCAGACGACTATGAAATTGACTTTATAAGAAGAGCAGGTATAAAAACGAACGCCTAACAGTGGTTTGGCAAAAGGCGGGCTGACCGTCTCTGAATGAAACTAACTACTAAATTTGAACTTATCGGCTCCGAGTGAAGTGTAGTGCCAAAAATCCCGCCCTTCGCCAAGCCACAAACCGTTAGCACTAATGCTAAATCGACACCGAAAAGAATGAAGTTTACAAAATACATAGTCATACTGACCCTGTTTACTTTGATATCTTGCGTGACAAACAGACTAATTTTCCATGAGAAGCAGGCGAGTGAATTTGACAAACTTGACATACAAACGGTCGTTAAATTAGAAAGACAAAAACACTCGAAAGACATCACGCCTGAACGTTTGATTGGAATTGGAGAAGGAATTTATCCAAACATAAACAAATATGTTTTAGCCACACCTAAAACTTATGTAATCAACGAGACACCAAATTTCAGACTTGAAACGCAATATTTTTATGTTGCCACTAACAGTATGGTAAAAGTAATTCTTTACCAATGGGACTACTTGGAAAAAGAGAAATCTGATTTTATAGCAGAAAAAAAATATACTAAAAAGTTCAAAGTATTCCAAGCTAAGTTTGACGAACTAGTTACCCAATTGACTTCAGAATTTGGAGAGCCTGTTTCAACGAATATTAAACAAAGTAAAGTCAAGGACGAAACATTTAGGGATGACTTAAGATTTAAGAGAGCGGACGAAATGAATGCTTATTTATTTATGTTTGGGAACGACAACAGCGGTTTCAGACAAATTCGACTTGCAGTTTATAAAGACTGAAAAGTAGTGAAAACAAAAAGCTGGGTTGGTAACACGGGATGTGCGTTAGTGGGGAGACATTGCGAATGGAAACATTTGTACAATTAAAAACCTTGGTGCAGGTAGACAGTTTTCGGTTTCAAAAGCCCACCAACGCAAAGTCCGAAACCGTTGACATTAATTTTACAGAGATAGCAATAATGAACAATCCTGCTAGACGAAATAGAAACATAGGGACTGTTAAGCGAGGGTTTGGACAGAACAATAAATTGACTATTCCAGAACCTTGTGGAGTTTTGCAAAGTTTTTATGAAAGGCTTACTGACTACTATAAAATAAAATCCGTTATAAATGGACACGATTTTTTATTCGTAATAGAACAAACAAGAGCAGACTCTCAACATCCTTGTTCAGTTATTGACATTGAAACAATTATTGAACAAATTCCAAAAGAGGATTATGGTGAATTGAAACTTATAGTATTGCGACAACCAAAAAGAAAAGAAGAAATTTTATCACCAACCTGGGAAGACTAATTTACTCCTATGAATTTGAAAAAAGCTATTATCCTGCAATAATCTTAGACGCTGTCGATTTTAAGAGGAAATTCAAATGGAAGAATAATCTTTCTATTGACGACCAAAAAGAACTCGAAAGACTAATTGAAGATGGACATAAAATTGTGAATGATGGTAGACATTTTATCGCTGGGTACGAACTTGAAAATGTTAGAAATACTCAACTTTATAGGACGTTACCACACGAATTCGGACACTACGTTCAATATTTAGATTTTGTAGATCGACCATCAACACAGGACGAAGATTTTGAACTGTGGGAAGCAAGGCGAGACAAGTACTTTGAAATACCAAAATCAGAAAAGGAAAAATTTGCGCATAAATACGCAGACAACTTAAGAAACGAATTGGTGAGAAAAAAAATCATACCATTCAAACAGCAATAAAAAACTATTGACAAAATCGGTTTGGCTCAATGGCGCCTGATCTGGTTAATTGAACATTGTACCACACACCAACTTTTGTGTTGCGTTGATTTGTACTCCAAAACCGCCTCGGCGCAAACGCCAAAACGTTACCTGTGAGTATAGCTAACGGTACGACAACGACAAACGACAATGAAAAAGGGATTAATTTTACTTGGACTTTTAGGACTGATTGTTGTCGGTGGACTTTACGCTAAACGGAAGTTTTACGACCCGAAACACCGACTTGATAACGCAAAAACAGAAATCAGAAAACTTGCTGACACAAACGAAATAAAAGATGGAGACCTAATTTTTCAAACTTCACTTTCAGAGCAAAGCAAAGCAAAGCAATTCAACTTGCGACAAAGTCAAAATATTCGCATTGCGGAATAATATACAGCGAAAACGGACAATATTACGTTTTTGAAGCAGTTCAACCGGTTAAGACAACAACACTTGACCAATGGATCGCACGTGGCAAAGACGGACACTATGTAATTAAGCGACTAAAAAACGCTACTCAAATTTTGACACCTGAAACAATTCAAAAAATGAAACAAGAAGGCGAAAAGTTTAAAGGCAAAAATTATGATTTGACTTTTGAGTGGAGTGATGACAAAATTTATTGCTCTGAATTGATTTGGAAAATATACAAACGTGCAACAGGACTTGAAATTGGTAAACTTGAAAAACTTAGCGATTTTGACTTGACAAACGATGTTGTTAAACAAAAATTAAAAGAGCGTTATGATGATAAAATACCAATGGATGAAATTGTGATTTCACCAAAGGCAGTTTTTGAAAGTGAACTTCTGACAACAGTAAAGGAAAATTGATTTGAAAAAATTTCTCATATTACTTTTAATTCTAACTATTGCACCTATTATTGGTGGTCTTTATGGTATTCTTCACGACCAACTAACTTACACGATTTCGCCAGAGTATTACACGAAATTTAAGTTCTATCAATTTGGACTAATGGACGACGTAGGAAATGCAGCAATCATTCCGAATCCGAGAATTGGAGTATCTGCTGTTGGTTTTATGGCGACCTGGTGGATGGGGATTCCGATCGGGCTAATCCTAGGTCTTGTTGGTTTAGTTCATAAAAGCAGCAAACAAATGTTTCGTGCAGCAATCGGTTCAATTATCGTGACGGTTATTGTTGCTTTTGTAACAGGACTTCTCGGACTTGCATACGGTAAACTATATCTTGCTAACACAGGAGTAAGTTGGTGGTTGCCTGATAACTTGATAGACACAAAGAATTTTATCGCTGTTGGTTCCATGCACAACTTCAGTTATTTGGGCGGGCTAACAGGAGTAATTGCAGGAACAATTTATAGCGTTAGACAAAAACGTAAATTTGAAAATGAAAACAACAATTGACGAGAATGCCAGCAGGTAAGATTGTATTGGCTATGTGCGGGTCGAAAAGTTTCGTGTCAAATTCAGTATCAAATTCCGCTTATTGCCGATACGCGACCGGTTGTATGACATTTTAAAAATCGACATCACGAATGAAAACGCTATACAAGCTATTAGGACTTGCTATTATTGATTTTGGCCTGATTTGGCTATGGGTGTATCAAATGGATCCAGACCCAAGTGGGTCAATAGCAATTATTCTTTTAGTACCATTTGTTTTTATACTCAATCTTATAATTGCCGGGATATTTTTTTTGGCGAAAAAGAAAGAGTATTCAAGAGTATTTCTTATAAACTCTGTAATAGCATCATTTGTAATGTTTTACTTATTCGGGGACGGAATAGACAGATACCAAGAAAGAAGACTGGAAGGATGGACATTTCAGAAAGCGGACACTACTTTTTCGCTGATAAGATGGAAAGAAACAAACGAGTTTAGTATGACCTACAGCTTGGATCCAGGTTCTTCCTGGGGTTTCTTGGACGGAATTTGTGAGAATGAACAAGGAAAATGGATTTTAAAAACGGATTCTATAAAAATGAAAATAGACCATGACAACTTGATTGGTTTTAGAAATCTGACTGACACAATTAAAATGAGCAAAGTAGAAAGATAAAAAACGCCACATAACACGGGGGCTTCAGGCGGGCTGACTGCAAACTGGAAGCTCTTTGCTTCTAATAAACTTTAGTGATAAATTGAAGTTTGGTGCTCCGAAATTCCCCACTGCGGCAAGGCTCGAAATGTTAACGGTAATTTCATGAAGACAATAAAGCGAAAGCAAGAAATAGAGAAAAATGAGAAGCTTTGGAAGGGGCTTTACGCCGGAACATTTTTTATCGGAATTGTATTATTAGTATTTGAAATTGCTATTTATAGGAAAACAATCATGGACATTTATATTCCAATTTCAATTATTTTGGTTGTTAGCTTGTTGACATTCTATTTCAATAGAAACCACTATAAAAAGACATATTTTTTGACGGGAAACTTTTTTCCAGTAATATAGAATGTGTTTTCTTGGGGTTTTATTTGTTGCTATATTTTTATGGCGACCAATTATTATTTTGCAGACAAAATAATGACTGAATATCGATTTCTGATAAAGGAAAAAAGTTCAATGCCTAGTCTAAAATATCATCGCAATGAGCGAGAATCTTTAGTGAGAATAGACTACTTTAGCATAAAAAAGGAATTGGAGTTTAGTTATGCCGATACCGATGAAATTAATAAAGCGGATAGCATAAAAGTAACTGTGAGAAAAGGCGGACTTGGCTTTGACGTACTTGAAGATTATAATGTGTTAAAATGAATGTAGGAAAAACTACTGCTAACAAGAGTTTACCGAAAGCGGGGCCTAAGTAATTCTTTTGAACTTATTACTATATTTGAACTGAGGTATTTCCTTTGAGCTTGAGTTCTAAAGATCCGGCCTTCGGCAATACCCGAAACTTTACCAATGATGCTATGACGGATCATAAAGCAGAAAATATAGACAGTGAAGATGCAGATGATTTACTCGTGAAAATTGAGAAATCATTTGACATCAAGTTTGGGGATACTGAACTAATGCACATCAAGACATTAGGAGAACTTTGCGATCATATCATAAACAAAATTCAGCTTGACAATTTTGACGACTGTACTACACAACAAGCTTTTTACAAACTGCGTGTCGCAATTACCTCGCTATTTAAAATTGACAATAAAGTTATAACGACAGATTTTCCGCTTAACAATTTTTTACCCCGACAAAGGAGAAGGGAAATGATAAGTGACTTAGAAAATTATTTAGACGTTGACCTAGACATCTTAAGACCTCCACATTGGGTGACAAACACGCTTTTAACTTTGTTGTTCGTATCAATCGTTGGACTGTTTTTTAAATGGCAATATGGTTTGGGGGGACTCTGTATTTCGTTTGTAGGACTCTGGTTTTCAAATAAAATGGGTAACGAACTTGACCTACAGACGGTTGGACAAATTGCTGAAAAAATGACAAGAGAAAGCTATCTGAAATCAAGACGAAATCCTAAGTCGGTGAACAAAAATGAAATTGAAAAATTATTGACTGAATGGTTTATTAACGACTTGGGGTTAGATAAAAGTAAATTAACAAGAGAAGCAGAGTTCGTATGACGGGAGAAGGAAACACTACTGGAAACAGGCGTTTGCCTCAATGGCAGGAGACCTGGTTAATCGAACATTGTACCGCACATCAACTTTTAAGCTCCGAAAACCGTGCGAACGCAAATTCCGAGACCGTTATATGCCACTTTATGACGACATCACACAAATAATAGACAGAGAAAATGGATGTAGCTTTACCACTTTTAGCACTTTCATTATTTATAATGATTTTTGGCTTCAAAAAGCTAAAGACAATTATGCAATCAAGATCATGGTTATACCGTGGTTTCATCCTTCTTTTTATTTTTTTATTCCTTTTCGGTGCCAATGAATTTTTAAGACGAAAAATAGGAGGTTTTGCAGGAAGTTATCCATTCGTCGAATATTGGGACATTCAAGCAAGCGAAAAAGAAGTAATTGATGCAATCACGGAATTAAATAAATTAAATCCGAACTTTCAGCCTCCAAAAAATGTTGAATTTATTTCAAAACGTGACACTGGTTACATTTGGACATCACATCAAATGGAGGAATATTTAGAAAAACTGAAGATGGATTCCTTGACACCTTTACCCAAAAAAAATTATAACAACTATTACCACGATTACTGGCTTCATGTAAACTTATATTATCCTGACACAAAAGAAATTGTCCATACATGGACAAGACCCGATTCTAATCCATCCGTTACCACATTTGCCTTCGTCAGTTTAAGCAGTTTGGACAATCCAAATGAGTATCGTTTAATAAATCGGGACTTTTGGTATATCGCAAACAAGAGACAAATCAATAAATTCAAACGGGCTTTTGTAGATAAAATACAAGAACAAATTGAGAGGAAAAGAAGAAGCAGCCCATAACACGCGGTTTGCGTCAGTCGGGGCTGACCTGCAAGCTTGGAGCTTTGTGCTTCGATTGCCCGACCATCACAAAGCCCCCAAAACGTTAGCAACCATATTAAAACGACCCTATAAGAATCAAAGTGATGACAGAAAAACGATACGAAATATTAAACGCTTTGCCGACTTATGGACCAATGTATGTTTCTGTAACCGACAATGGAGAACCCTTTTATTCGGAAGGGTTTCCTGTTCGCTTTTACAAGACCGACGGTACGGAATGGATAGCAAATTTTCAACCGGGTTGGACAGATTTAAAAGAAATCATAGCATTTGAAAATACTCGAAACTTGCTAGTTGTTGCTTGTGGAACTTGTTACTTAATGAACCCAAACGACACAACAGCTATTGAAGTTTTTGGCGTTGGATATTCAGGCATTTTTAAAGCAAGTAAGGACAGACTTGTTTTACAAGACCAAACCGACTTGACAATTATTGAACCAGACGGAACACATTGGGAAACAGAAAGAATTTCGTGGGATGGATTGGCTGAAATTAGTGTTGAAAATAGTTTTGTGACGGGAGTTGCATTTAGTCCTATGCACCATTCGGACGAATGGGTTGAGTTTAAATATGACCTTGACACAAAAACTTTGACAGGAGGAAGTTACTATTCATTTGAGAACAAAAAACCTTGGTGGAAAGTATGGTGACAGAAAAGTTTGCTTGTCCTTGTTGTGGTTACAAGACATTTAGAGAACAACCAAATGGAACATATGACATTTGCGAAGTTTGTTTTTGGGAATACGCCCCAATTCAACTTGACGATCCGAACTATGAAGATGGAGCAAACCAAGTTTCGCTAAGACAAGGACAAAAGAACTTTGTTAAATTTGGTGCTTGTGAAAAAGAGATGATTAAAAACGTAAGACAACCAACAAAAGACGAACAACGAGAAACAAATTGGAAACCATTAGAATAACAATAAAAACGGCGCATAAAATCGTATTGACGATAGGTGGGCTGAACGTCTCCGAATGAAACTAGTTACTAAATTTGAACTTATCCGCTCCGAGTGAAGTGTGACGCTAGAAAACCCGCCTTCGGCAATACCCAAAACCTTATGTGTAATTATAACAGCAGAAAATGACAGCGTGGAAACCTATTTCAGAAAGTGAACTTTACGACCAAATCCAAAAGACAGAAATCGACTTAAACGGAGAGCTTTGGAATTTTTGGCAATTAATTAAAATAGCCCCAGCAAAGTGGACAGAAAAAGAATATGGTGATGATGGTGGTGGATTTTGGGTTGTCGCAATTTGTGGAATGAAAGTTATTTGGTTTAATGATATTGAAGACGGTTTCAATATTTCAGACTACAAAACATATGGAGAAATCGAAGGTTATTATTGCAATCAAGACGAACTAAGCTGGAGTGTAATGCGACTATTTGACTTGGTAAAGTTTGGAGGAGACATTACTGGGCAAGCTGGGCCGCCAGAAAACTTGACATGAAAAATAACTGCCCATAACACGCGGTTTGCGTCAGTCCGGGGAGGCCTGCAAGCTTGAAGCTCTTTGCTTCTAGAGAATTTTAGTAATAAATTTAAACTTTGTGCTTCGAAATCCGCCCGAACGCAAAGCCGCAAAACGTTAGCGGAAATGCTTTTATGACTATGCTAAAAAAAATAGACCGACAAGAATGCTTAGATAAGTTTTCAACTTTTCCATTGCGTGAGTACGACAAAAAGAAAGATGAAGAAGTTTTTTATTACCCAAATATTAATTCGTTGTATTGGTTGAAACTTCAAGCAGACACAGAAATTCAATTGAAAAAGAAAATTGCTGCAGAACTTGTTTCTTTATATAGAGAATTGGGAATTGATAGGCTCACGTTTCTATGTGACTTTAACTCAACTTGGATTACAAAAAACTCGAAAAACAGAACTGACTACAAACAGCTTATTAATGCTGTTAAATATCTGCGTGACAACAAAGTTACCTTGAAATTTAATGGAGGCATAACTGTTGATATTGCACATTTGAAAGAATTTCTTGAACATTTCATTATTTTGACAAGATGTGACGCGTCGTTTTCGTATTATCATTTTATCAACGACGATGAAGACTTGATTGGATATATACATTATGATGGAGAAGTAAGATTTGATACTTTAAACAACAAGGCAAATGACCGATTTTTGAAAGCGATAAAAAAGACAACTTTTGAAGACACAGGAAGAGAAAACTTAAAAAGAAGCCGATACTAGATGCAATAATTGGGAGGGGACGTGAATTTAATTGCTTCAATTTACGATGAATTGGTACGAGACATAGGGATTTGTTTCCACTTTTGGAATAGAATAACTTTAAATTCCAATATTATTATGATAATATTGGAATGTAATCCATAAATATTATAACTTTACAGGGATGAAATCCGAAATCATGATCTATCGTACAATACAGGAACGAATGCAAAGCCGCCTTTTTAAAGGGAAAGCACTGATTATTTTCGGCCCCAGACAATCCGGAAAATCGACTCTTGTTGAACATATCCTACACGATAAAGATCATTTATATCTTAATGGCGATGATTCGGATGTACGCGAGATATTGACCAACACAACAGCAACCAAACTTAAAATAGAGATTGGTTCCAAGAAAATTGTGTTTATTGATGAAGCGCAGCGCATACCGAATATTGGTTTGACCCTGAAATTATTTACAGACCAAATAAAATCGGTGCAGGTCATTGCAACGGGGTCATCTGCTTTTGAGTTATCCAGCCAAATCAACGAACCCCTGACAGGACGAAAATATGAATTTATGCTTTACCCACTTAGTTTCGGTGAGATGGTTCAGCATCATGGTTTGATAGAGGAAAGACGATTAATCGAACATCGCCTTGTCTACGGCTATTATCCAGAAATCGTATCCAAAGTCGGCGAAGAAATCGAACTGCTTA
Organism: Sphingobacterium bambusae; assembly: GCF_033955345.1. Classification (NCBI taxonomy): domain Bacteria; kingdom Pseudomonadati; phylum Bacteroidota; class Sphingobacteriia; order Sphingobacteriales; family Sphingobacteriaceae; genus Sphingobacterium; species Sphingobacterium bambusae. The sequence goes on along the minus strand of NZ_CP138332.1, from coordinate 551,522 downwards.
AATTATTAGCGAATAGCTATCTCTATAAAGATTTGTTGATGTTAGAACAGATCAAAAAGCCTTTAATTCTCTCCAAACTGCTCAAAGCATTGGCGTTGCAATTAGGCAGTGAAGTCAATTACAATGAAATTGCACAAATCGTGGGAAGCGATTATAAAACGGTCGATAAATATATCGACTTGCTTGAAAAAACATTTGTCGTTTTTCGCCTTCCGGCATTTAGCCGAAACGTACGCAATGAAATAAAAAAAGGCAAAAAGGTTTATTTTTATGATTGCGGTATTCGGAATGCCATTATCGGTGACTTTAAAGCTCTTGGCGTAAGAACTGATGCTGGTGCATTGTGGGAAAATTTTGTCGTCGCAGAACGGTTAAAGTATAGAGCCTATCAAAATATCGACGCGGAACAATTTTTTTGGCGCACAACACAACAACAGGAAATCGACTTCATTGAAGAAACCAATGACAGTCTTCATGCTTATGAATTTAAGTGGTCACCAACAGCAAAGGCAAGGTTTCCTTCTACTTTTGCAACACATTATCCTCATGCAGAATTTAAAATTATATCACCGAAAAACATTGATGACTTTCTATTGTGATATAAAGAGGTGTGAAATCAAAATGATTAGAAATATAAAATCCAGTTTATATTCATAAATAAACGAGAGAGACTGTAAAACAAACTGTGTCGCCGGCGCTCCGAAAACGATACCCATATGTACAACAAAAGCCCATCTTTCGATGAGCTTTTTTTCCGTACCTAGGGCGGGAATCGAACCCGCACTCCTTTAACAGGAACAGGATTTTAAGTCCTGCGTGTCTACCAGTTCCACCACCTAGGCAACTGAGCGAAAGACGAGATTCGAACTCGCGACCCCAACCTTGGCAAGGTTGTGCTCTACCAACTGAGCTACTTTCGCTTGCGATGATGCAAATATAGAGAGAAAACTTTATTCTAAAAATTATTTGCTTGTTTTTTGGATGCCTCCAGCCTAACATTCTAGGAATGTGCGTAATATTTTTTTGACCATTTGCCGGAATAATTGTCTTTTCGTTCAAATGGTTCAATATTTGCTTATTTTTGCCGTAAATCAATAGTTGTTATGAAGTGTCTTTATTCGATCTTTTTTTCTATAGCCCTGTCGCTAGGCGTTTTTACGCATAGCTACGCCGATACATACCCCGAGGTAATCTTTGATAATAGCCTGATGAAAGGGGTGTATGCAAAAAGTAAAGTCGAGTATCAGGGGCAGTCGTGGGTAGAAAATCTAAACAGCCATCTGCTGGTGTCCGATACACTTTTCTTTACACCGGGCAATGCGCTGTCTCTACAATATAAGTCTGCACAGGAAGGCAACTGGCATGTGGACCTACAGTATAGCCGGCAGAAGTTGAATTACCATGTCAACTCGTCCGACTTTTTGGTCTTCCAGCTCTTTGTGAAATCCGAGAATACCCAAGAGCAGGATCTTCCGCGTATCGGTATCCGGCAGCGGAAGAACGAATCGGACTTTTTGGATCTGAAACCCTATATCGAAGATTTTGGTTACAATATGTGGATGCGCGTGAAGATTCCCATGTCCAAATTCAACAATCTGATGGGCAAGGAGCCGATTACTGCGGTGCGTTTGATGCAGAGCGTTGCCTCCAATGAAACGCATCAGCTATTTATCGATCAGGTAGAATTCCTACCGAAGAATGTGTCGCAGGTGAAGCTTTCATCACCCGCCATCCTTTCCACAGCTGTAGCCTACGATAAGCAGGTGCACCTGCAGTGGCAACTACCACTGACCCCTTCCATTCGTTATATCAAGATCTACCGATCGGAAGATGGAAAGAACTTTACGCCGGTAGGCATCCGCCCAATATCCATGCAAGGTTGTTTGGATTACGTACCTGATCTAAACAAAACCTACTTTTACAAGATCGCGTGGATCGATTATAACTATGTGGAATCACCTTTTTCGCAGATCAAGGAAGTAAAGACGAAGCGACTGAGCGAGAGCGAGCTGCTGGATCTCGTGCAGGGGGCACATGTGAATTATTTCACCGAAAACTTCGATATCAACAGCGGTTTGTATTTGCCATTCGGCATGAAAGATCGTGCCTTGGTATCCGTGAAGGAAAGCGGCAATGCCGTGTTGAGTTTAATTGTGGGTGTGGAGAAAGGGCGAATCAATCGGCAGGTGGCTGTCGGCCGGATAGCCCGCATGTTGAACTTCCTCGAAAAGGGGCAGAACCGCTTTGGCATCTTTCCCGCTTACTTCGATGGCAGAACAGGCTTGCCTGATTACCGCGATGGTGAACCCAGTTACGATGTACTATCTACATCGTCTATGGTCGAAGCGCTTTTGGTGGCACGACAGTATTTCAAGAATGAAGGGGAAAACGAAAAAGACCTTCGTGCCAAAATAACCAAACTGTATGAGGCCATCCAATGGGACCAACTGTTGGCGGATGGCTATGCCGATGTGTTGTTGGAGAAAGTGTCGGGATTGGATGCGAGCAAGCAATATCCAACCTTGGGCGGTATCAATGAATCCATCAATGCCTACCTTTTGGCGATGAGCTCACCCAGCCATGCCATACCGCTTTCCGCTTATGAGAACGGCGTGAAGAATATAGATATTCGCTATGCTTCGGCCTATAATAAAATGGATAGTTTGGCGAAGGACACCCTGTCGTTGGTGATGGAGACCTTCCGCTTGGCTTTCAATCCTTTTGGAAATGATTTTGAAGGTGTGGCCGAAAGGGTATCGGTATTGCAGGATACCAATATGTATGGAGAGCATCTTATTTTTGGGAATGCTAAGGGGAGCTTGTTGGATTTCTACAAGCCCTTCTTTACCATCAACCCAACGATGTTGCCCGACCGCGAGATCAACTTTGAAGAGGCGATCCGTGCTTACATTAAAGTGCGCAAGCGTCGCGACAATGAGATCGGTGTGGGCTCCACCAACTCCGATATTTGGGGCTTCTACCAACTGGCCGACAGTGTGGGCAGCTACCGTATCAATCCGGCCATTGCGCCAGCATCCATGTTTTTGCTGCCCAATGAAGGCCGCAAATCGGTACTTGCGCTGTACGACAATTATGGAGAGAACTTCTTTACGGAGTATGGCTTCCGCGCTTGGCTAGACCTGCGCGATAGCGATGTATCCGACGAATATTTCGCCACCAATCAAGCGGCTGTTGCCGTCGGCATCGAGAACGCCCGTTCCGGATTGATCTGGAAACTCTACGGAGAGATTCCGGAAATAAAAAGCTTGCTGGAGAAATTAAAGGCGCAAAACTAAAAAACAAATTGAAGTAGAGGCTAAGACCCGCAATTTTATTATATTTACGAACAATTAAAGGGAATTTCATGAAACATATTACCACTGCTGCACTGCTACTTGCCATCACATTAGGCGTTACCTCTTGTAAACAACGCGCGATCATGGTCAATCCAGGAGCTGTTGTAACCAAGGATGGGACAGACGACGGATTAAAAAATGTAAAAAGTGAATTTGACGATGCTTCTCGTACAGATGAAGGAATCAAGTTTACTTTATCTTCCGATTTATTATTTCCAACAAACTCGTCTTATCTAACAGAAAAAGCAAAGGTGGAATTAAGTAAACTTTCCAAATTACTGAATCAAGATAAAACAAAGAAAATTCGTGTCGATGGACATACCGATTCGACTGGTGAGGCAAACTACAACCAATGGCTTTCTGAAAAGCGTGCAGCTTCAGTAAAGAAGTTTCTAGAAGATGCAGGGGTTAGCGCTGCGCGCATCACAACCAAAGGGCTTGGACAAACAAAGCCAGTATCCGACAATAAGACGCCTGAAGGGCGCCAAAAAAATAGACGCGTAGAAGTTGTGATCTTGAACTAAAAGATCAGAACCAATACCAAAAACCGTCATCCACAGCATGATCATTCATGCCTAGGATGACGGTTTTTTTATTCCCAAAATTACCCGATCCATGTATGCTGCTTATAGGCAGCTTCCCAAAACAGAAATTCCAATCGTGAGGCTGTTATAAAGGCGGTCAACATGTGATCTTGTACGGCTGCACTGCTCTGCTCGGCGATTTGGTCGACATAGGCCTTTGCCAATGTTACGCTTGCTGCAAAATCTTCTCCGCTGTAGGTGTCTATCCAAGCAGCATAGGGGTTTCCCGATCCCGACTGTGTTGCGTACAGTTTATCGCCCACCACTTGATAGATCCAAAAGCAGGGCAGCACGGCTGCCATGGCTACCTCCAAAGGTTCGAAGGCCGCGGTGCTTTTCAGAAAATGAATGTAATGGTGACATATCGGCTCGATCTGTATCGCTGTATCTTTTGCTATACCAAATTGCGTGAAGTAATTTTCGTGAAGCGCCTTCTCCACAATCAACGCATTTTTACCAAAGTCGAAGAAATCGAGGGCCTGCTCGTTTGCCGCACATTTACTACCGATGTAGGCGAGCACACGACCGAAATGTTCCAGGTATTTCGCATCCTGCAACATGTAAAATTGGAACTTCTCGATCGGTAGGCTGCCATCTCGCAACTCTTCTACAAAGGGCATCTGAAAGATGCTGTCAACAAGAGAATCGATAGCTTCCCAGGCTTTATCTGTTCATTTCATAGCTTATTAATTTTTGAGGGTTATGGAAATGATTCAACGGTCCGTTTCCTTGACCAATCTGCAGATCCTTGCTGGCTAAGATGGCGGCATGCACATAATCTAAGCTTAAGGGAACGGCCTCTTCGAGGGATTTCCCTTGTGCACGAAAGCTCGCTAGGGCAGAGGATAGCGTGCAGCCCGATCCATGCGTGTTCTTGCTCGCTATTCGTGCCGACTGGTAGCTGCGTACATCGGCCTCCTGTTGCAGCAATAGCGTGGTCAGGATATCCCTGTCTAGATGTCCACCTTTCACCAACACCGCCTTGCAGCCCATCGCTAGCAGCTTCTTGCCGGCTTCTTCCATCGCTGTTGGGGTATCTACCTTTTCATCTACCAATACAGAAACCTCATCCAAGTTGGGCGTAATTAAGCTGGCTAGTGGGAAGAGTTCTGTAATGCAGGCTTGTATGGTATCCTGCTGGATCAGTTGATGACCCGAGGTAGATACCATAACGGGATCAAATATGATGCTGCCGCGGTAATCCCGAAGAAAATCCGATATCACGCGGACCAACGCCACGCTGTGCACCATGCCAATCTTGATGCTATCGGGGTAGATATCGTCGAAGATGGCGGCTAATTGATCGCGGACGGCCGCTGTCGGGATATCGTAAATCTGTCGCACGCCCTGCGTGTTTTGTACAGGTAATGCCGTAAGCACATTCATGGCGTAGCAGCCTAAAGCAGATATGGTTTTGGTGTCGGCCTGTATGCCGGCGCCGCCGCTTCCGTCAAATCCGGCAATGCTGAGTACCGTTGGTACCCTATATGTTATGGAGTCTTTCATCGTTTATGAATCGCTAATTCCCTGATGCAGGGATGGGATGGTTTATCATGTTCTGTGGAATGTCTGTCGTTGCTTTTCTATGCTGAAGGGCTTGTCATAAGAGTTGACTTTTTAACCGTTCGCTGGCCCGTCGCGGATCTGCCGCTGCACAAATGGCAGATACCACCGCAATGCTGTCGGCACCTGCCGCGATTGCTTCGGCCGCGGTGTCGGTATTCATCTGCCCGATGGCAATCAGCGGTTTTTCGGTCTGCGCGCGCAAGGAGCGAAGGCCTTCATATCCCCATTCGGTAATGGTATCCATTTTGGTTGCTGTGGCAAATATCGGGCTCACGCCCAGATGCTGCACGGCAGACATCTCGGCGCTATGAAGCTGTGTCAGCGTCTCGATCGACCAACCTATGCGCAGTCGGTCTCCATATTGATCGACAATCTGTGATGGTGGCGCATCTGTTTGGCCCACATGCACGCCCCAAGCATCCACATCGATGGCAATATCGACGGCATCGTTGATAATCAGTGGTATGCCGTATTTGTCGGTCAGCTGTTTCAATGCCCAAGCCTTTCGGAATAAATCTTTCTTAAGCAGATCTTTCTCCCGCAACTGTATGATGTCTACTCCGCCTTGTATGGCTTGCTCGGCCACCCACAGCCAAGGGCGACCCGCACAGTCCTTTTCCGAAATCACGAGGTACAGCGGATAAGGGAAGGCGGGGTTAATACGCATACGCTTTGACCTTCAGGTGGATGTTGATCTCCTCTTCGCTTAAGTTGTAAAGCGTATCGTAAAGGTTGAGCTGTAAAGATCCCGGACCACTGGACTGTCTGGCAGCCAGTTCGCCGGCTAGGCTACAGATACTGACGCCCGCCAAGGCCTCTAGGAAGGGATCTTCGCGCTGGGCAATAAAGGCTGCGATTATGGCCGAGGCGGTGCAGCCTAGACCGGTCACCTTGGTCATCATCACGGATCCGTTGTGTACGGTGGCGCTCTGCTGCTCACCAATAATGTAGTCTACCTCGCCCGAGATGCATACCTGCGCGCCGTAGGCTTCCTGCAGTTGGCGTCCGAAAGTAGCAGCATCTGCACTATCTGCGGTGCTATCTACCCCTTTGCCACCGGCAGAAGCAAAATTGGATAACGCGATAATTTCCGACGCATTGCCGCGGATGACGGTCGGCCGGTAACGCAGCAATTCCTGGAGTACCTCATTTCGAAATGCAGAAATGCCCGCACCGACGGGATCCAATATCCAAGGGCAACCGATGCGGTTTGCTTCCTCGGCCGCAGCACACATAGACAAGGCCCATTCTTCACTCAATGTGCCAATATTGATCAACAAGGCATTGCTGATATTGACCACTTCTTTGACCTCATGCGGACTATGCACCATCACGGGCGATGCGCCCAGCGCCAACAGCGCATTAGCGGTGTTGTTCATCACCACGAAGTTGGTAATGTTATGAACGAGCGGAGCCTGCGCGCGTAGCTGTTGTAATCGTTGAATAATTTGTTGTTCCATGACGGTAAAGCTTAATTATGCTAAATTCATGGCTTTAGAAGGGAGAAAGAGGCGGAAATGGAATGTGTACAACGCGTGCACACAACTGCTTTTCCCTACGCCGGTATCAACCGTATCAGGTTCAAAGGGACTGTCTCAATTCTTTTCAGAATACCCCTAAAGCCAATCAAATTTAACGATTTTTAATGGGAACTACAAGTGTGTCCCTGTGCTTAGTGCGCGCAGCAACGCTTGCTGTAAGAATTGTTTTTTTGCTACACCTGTTGCAATATATCGGTACTAGCCGTGATATAATAGTTTTTATAGCGAATGATATCCCTGGAGTTACTGATGTACTTTACTGTCGAATGTTTGAAGATATAAGCTGTCGCACGCTGCTCCATGGCGCGTAAGAAAAATTCAAAATCCCCATACAAACGTTTGCGTTCTTCGCGGGGGAATTTACTGTTTTTGACAATCCCTAAAAACTGTTCATTATCGATCTTAAACGTAACACTATTGGCGTTTTCTTTGCTGAAGTAAAGAAGTGGTGAAGAAAGATCATCCATGAATAGGGCAAAGCCAACTTCATCGTGATCCAATTTGACGACGAAAGCATGGAAATGTACCGTTCCAATTTTTTGATTGTCGATGGCGATTAGTTTCGTAAACATAGTGAAGCTAATAAGGTCTTTTAAATATAAGCATTTTTGATAAAAAAATCGAATTTCTAGGGTTTAAGTTCAAAATAACGGACGATGCGTGGGTTTAAGGCTTTATTCTGCATGTTTTAATAATGTAGTTTTTGAATTTCCCAAGTGAGCGTATCCATAATTAACCATTGGTTGTGCAGGCAAGGTAGGCCTAGTATCACCTTCAAGGTTTCCTGTGCCATCATCAGGGCCAGAATGCCGGGCGTACTTGCCAGCACACCATTGAGGTCGCAGCTTGGCACGTCGTCGGGGTGCGGCGGATCTGGAAATATGGCGCGTAGATCTTTCGACCCACGGTGGTTGAACAGTGCCAGCTGTATCTCGTAGTTGAGCACACTGCCGTAAACCAGCGTTTTTCCTTGCCGCTGGCAGGCATCGTTAACGATATAACGGGTGTCGAAATTGTCGCAGCCATCGATAATGATATCGTAGTCTTGAACTAAGCTATCGATGTTGTCCGCATTTACTTTTTCTTGTAATGGTAAAAACGTGATGTCAGAGTTGAGCTGCTGGATCTGCTTCTGCAGGCTGTATACCTTGGGCATGCCGATGGTTTTCTCGGTATGCGCTATCTGCCGATGCAGGTTGTGGATCTCCACGCGATCAAAATCTATGCAGGCTAGGGTGCCCACACCAGCGCCGGCAAGGTAGAGGCATATCGGGCTACCAAGGCCACCTGCCCCAACGACGAGCACCTTTGCCTGCCGGATGCTTACTTGCCCTGCCAAGCCAATTCCCGACAGGGAGATATGTTTTTTATAACGAATAATTTGTTCTTTACTGAGCTGCATAGTATTCATATTCCGGTGAATTCGGGCTGCCAGTCTTTCCATACCGGCTGATAGCCCATTTTTCTAATTTGTTCGACCACCATCTCCACAGGGCGGTCATCGCTTATTTCAAATTGTTCTAGCGAGCTTGGTTCCACCACATAGCCGCCGGGGTTGGTTTTGGAGCCTGCGCTCATGGAGGTAATGCCCAATGGAATAAGGTGGTTCCGAAAAATCTCATGCTCACGGGTGGATAGCGATATTTCCAGATCAGGGTTCCACAGTCGGTAGGCACAGATCAACTGCAGCAAGTCCGCATCATCCATGATGAAATTTGGGCCTTCTACGCCTTCGGCGGGGCGTAGCCGCGGAAAGGATACGGCATATTTGGTCTTCCAATAGCGGCGTTGTAGGTAGTCTATATGCAGGGCATTGAAAAAGCTGTCTACCCGCCAGTCTTCCAAGCCCAAGAGCACACCAAGGCCAATCTTGTGCATACCTGCCTGCCCGATGCGGTCGGGGGTGTCTAGCCGGTAGTGGAAGTTGGATTTCTTACCTTTCGGATGGTAGTTTTTGTAAACCTCTTGATGATAGGTTTCCTGATACACGAGCACGGCGTTTACATTCGCCCGGTGCAGGGCGAGGTAGTCTTCCCGCTCCAAGGGCTGCACCTCGATGGATACTTGCGGAAAGAGCTTGCCCAGCTGTTGGATGGCGTTGAGGAAATAGGCGGTGTTTACCGTATGGTTGGCTTCGCCAGATACCAGCAACACATGCTGGAAACCCATATCGCGCAGCGCCAGTCCCTCTAGCTTGATCTCGGCATCCGACAGGGTGCGGCGCCTGATCTTGTTATCCATACTGAAGCCACAATAGGTGCATATGTTATGGCATTCGTTGCTGAGGTAAAGCGGCGCATACATTTGTATGTTTTTGCCAAAACGTTGCATGGTCAGCTGTTGCGATTGTTGCGCCATTTCCTCGAGGAAAGGCTTGGCCGCTGGCGATAGCAAGGCCATAAAGTCGTCTAGATCACGTTGACTCTTGCTTAGCGCACGTTGCACATCTTTGCTGTTGCTTTGCGCTATTCGACTTTTCACGTCTTCCCACTGGTATTGGTCGAAGACCTCCTTAAATGAATTAGGCATGCGGGTAGGATGTGTTTAGAAAGTTGGTCAATGGACTGCTTGCAGACGCCTGCGCGCTACCTTGGCGTAGCTTGGCTTGATAGGCCAAGCGTCCGGCGTGGACGGCGAGCGCAAATGCTTCGGCTACCATGGCAGGATCATGGGCGGTAGCGATGGCGGTATTCACCAGTACGGCGTCGGCCCCTATTTCCATAGCCTTGGCGGCGTCGGATGGCGCGCCAATACCGGCATCGACGATAACAGGGACGGCACTCTGTGCGATGATGATTTCGAGGAAGTCCACGGTCTTTAAGCCTTGGTTACTCCCTATGGGCGAGCCTAAGGGCATGACGGCGGCGGTGCCGACATCTTCCAATCTTTTGCATAACACGGGGTCTGCATGGATATAGGGCAATACCACGAATCCTGCTTTGGCTAGGGCTTCGCAGGCATGCAGCGTTTCGATGGGGTCGGGGAGCAGGTATTTCGGATCGGGATGTATTTCCAGCTTGATAAAGTTGGTTTCCATCGCCTCGCGCGCAAGCTCGGCTGCCAATACCGCCTCTTTTGCTGTGCGTGCTCCAGAGGTATTGGGCAAGAGTTGTATACGCTGTTGGGGGATGTGTGCCAAGAGCTCGTCGGTGTTGGTCTCTAAGTCGATGCGCTTCAAGGCTACCGTCACCATTTCGGTTTTGGAAGCATGAATAGCGGATTCCATCAGCGCCGCTGATCCAAATTTTCCAGTACCCAGAAATAATCTCGAGTCGAAAGTTCTATCCGCGATGGTCAATTTCGTGTTCATATAATAAGGTGTTTAGCTGTTTAACATGTTGTTTGTTTTCAAAATGATCCTGCATATGCTTGGAGAGGGCTACACCATAGAGGCCAAGCTGTCGGAGGGCTTTGATGTCGCTGTCCTTGATGCCGCCGATGGCGAAGACCGGCGGCAATGATGAGGCATCGACATGCGTCATGATGGATCGATAGCCCTCCAAACCCAGTATCGGGCTGAGCTTCTCTTTGCTATCGGTGTGGCGCAGCGGCCCCAGACCGATGTAGTCGCAGCCCTCCTGTATGCGCTGCTGCACATCGCTCGCGCTGTTCGCTGTGCCGCCGATAATTTTTTGAGGGCCTAAAAGCGCTCTAGCCTCGGCCAAGGGCATATCCGTTAACCCGAGGTGAAGGCCATCTACGCCGACTTCCAATGCCAAGTGGGCATAGTCGTTGACGATCAAGGTAAAGGTATATGTTTGCTTCAGCGCAACGATGTTATGGATAAGCCTGCGGAGGCTGTCCTCGTCGGCGTTTTTCATTCGTATCTGTATCCAAGAAACGCCTTGATCAAGCGCAGACACAATGTGCTGTTGCTGTTCTTCGGTTGTTTTACCGGATGATATATATTGTAAACGGCTGTAATGCATATTAAAAAGTAAGGTGATTGTTTGTCCATTGCTGATAGCATAGCTTGGCTTCCAGAAGCGGATCTGCAGCTTCCCAAAGGGCGCCACAGAGCGCAAAGTCGTCAAAATCATGTTGCCTCATATGGGCTATTCGCGCTGCATTTAGTCCGCCGAGGGCAATGGCTTTGCTTATCCGGTTTTGTCGTCCCGAAGGAGATACCTGCTGTTCGATCCCATATCCCTTTTTGGAGATACTGGGAAATACCGGGCTGATGAAGGCCATTTCAAAGGAGGAGGGAAGCTCATTGAATTCCCCCCAACTATGCGTCGAGCTGCTTGCATACAAACGTAGCTCCTGCGCCGATAGGCTGTTTCTGCGTGTAGCAGAAAGATGCAGGCGCGGCAGCCCATGGTCCATAGACAGTGTGGGGTATTGATGGGCAACGAGTGATTGCCGTTCGTCTATTGAAAAAGCAGTTAGATACTGTGCATACTGTGCTTCGCTTAGATCGGGCTTGCGGACATGCACATACACACCCGGCCAAGCGATCAACTTTTTCAACAGGGCTATTTCTTCCTTTGTGGTATTTCCCAGCGTGATGATGTGCATAGCTACAGGTATATTTCTTTGCCGCTTTGGATAAATTCAGCCGATTTTTCTTGCAATCCCTCCGCGACGCTGTCGCGGATCTCTTGGGTAATTTTCATCGAGCAGAATTTTGGTCCGCACATGGAGCAGAAGTGGGCAATTTTCGCGCCTTCTGCAGGTAGTGTCTCATCGTGAAACTCGCGTGCCGTGTCCGGATCCAACGATAGGTTGAATTGATCTTCCCATCGAAATTCGAATCGTGCTTTACTGAGGGCATTGTCGCGGTATTGTGCGCCGGGATGGCCTTTGGCCAGATCGGCAGCATGGGCCGCTATTTTATAGGTAATAACGCCGTCCTTCACGTCTTTCTTATTGGGAAGTCCCAAATGCTCTTTTGGCGTTACATAGCAGAGCATGGCACAGCCATACCAGCCGATCATGGCAGCGCCAATGGCCGAGGTGATGTGGTCGTAGCCGGGGGCGATATCCGTGGTTAGTGGACCCAGCGTGTAGAAAGGAGCTTCATCGCAGGTTTCCAGCTGCTTCTCCATATTTTCTTTGATGAGGTGCATGGGCACATGTCCGGGGCCTTCGATCATCACCTGCACATCGTGCTTCCAGGCGATCTTGGTTAGCTCGCCCAAGGTTTCCAGCTCGGCAAACTGTGCCGCATCGTTGGCGTCGGCTATTGCGCCGGGACGCAGCCCGTCGCCCAAAGAAAAGGCGACGTCATATTGTTTCATGATCGCGCATATCTCTTCGAAATGGGTGTATAGGAAATTTTCTTGGTGGTGAAAAAGACACCATTTGGCCATGATGGATCCTCCGCGCGACACAATACCTGTCACGCGTTTGGCGGTGAGGTGTATGTAGCGCAGCAGTACGCCGGCATGGATCGTGAAGTAGGAGACGCCCTGCTCGGCTTGCTCAATAAGGGTATCGCGGAAGATTTCCCAAGTAAGGTTTTCGGCAATGCCGTTGACTTTTTCCAGCGCCTGGTAGATGGGCACTGTGCCGATAGGAACCGGCGAGTTGCGCAGTATCCATTCCCGCGTTTCATGGATGTTCTTTCCAGTGGATAGATCCATAATGGTATCGGCTCCCCAGCGGCAGGCCCACACGGCTTTTTCTACTTCTTCCTCGATGCTCGAAGTAACGGCGCTATTGCCGATGTTGGCATTGATCTTGACTAGGAAATTGCGACCGATAATCATGGGCTCGCTTTCCGGGTGATTGATGTTGTTGGGAATGATGGCTCGCCCTGCGGCAATCTCTTGCCGTACAAATTCTGCGGTAATATAATTTTTAGGCGTGTTGGCGCCGAAGCTATGGCCCGGATGCTGCACCGCCAGCGGATCTTCGGCTAAGCTGCTCTCTTGGATACGTTGATTTTCGCGTATCGCCACATATTCCATTTCTGCAGTAACAATACCTTGCTTGGCATAGTAAAGCTGACTAACATTATGTCCTGATTTTGCCCGTTTGGGGCTATGCTGATAGTCGAAACGCAGGTGATCAAGGCTTTTGTTATGCAGTCGTTCGTGGCCATAGGTAGAGCTTACGGCTTTGAGTTGATCGACATCGCTGCGATCAAGGATCCACTGCTCGCGGATGCGCGGCAGTCCCTTGCGGATATCGATTTCGACACTGGGGTCACTGTATGGTCCTGAGGTGTCATACACCGTCACGGGGCTGTTCTCTTCCAGCTGCCCATTGCTCAATCGTGTTTTATCGAGACTGATCTCGCGCATGGCGACGCGAATGGGAAATTGCTGGCCCTGTACGTACACTTTGCGTGATTTGGGAAAAGGGGCCGTGGAAAGTTGTTGTGTTTGCTGATCCATGGTTATAGAAAGGTTAGCCGCCTTGTGTGGCGGTGATTATCAATAATTCTGCTTGATCGGGGAGGGCGGTAAGCGCCCAGGATGCGCGTGGAATAACCTGTTGGTTCAAGGCCACGGCAATGCCCTTGGGTTTTAGATCGGGTACGAGCAGGTCTAGCGCTTCTTGTAGCGAAGCGGGAAACGGCTCCTGCAATTGATGATGTTGATTGTTGATTTTTATCTGCATATCCTACGTATTTTCTATAAAAAAATACTTTAGGTATGCCCACAGCGACCCATAGAAGAGCCTAAAAGAAGTGCACCTACTTTTCCCTACGCTAGTATGAACTAGATCAGGTTCCAAGGGTAAAATCTCAGCCTGTTATGACAGACACCCCTAAAGTATATGCAACAAGTATAGGGATATATATTGGTAATAAAAATTTTTTTGATTTTTTAGGATAGCTATATGCTGATGAACCTATGTTGCTCGACGGTCGATTGTGGCCTTCATCTTCTTATTACCACGGTATTGTAGCAAGTTGTCTGTTATTTTCGTAGTATTGGTTATGCGCAAACTCATCGTCATTATCATCATCGTTGCCGGACTGTCCGCTTGTCGGTCGCAGCGTTTTAAATCTTCTGTGATCTCGAGCAATCAAGATAGTACCGAGCTGGTTTTGGAGGAAGGGCAAAACCTGTTTCTGGAGAAGGAACAGGTAAATCTATCTTTTGTCCGCGTATTGGAAGATAGCCGTTGCCCGAAGGGCGTGCAGTGCTTTTGGGCAGGAGTGGGGGCTGTGGAGCTGACCGCCATGGGCACCTATACGCGTCCGCAGGCGCTGCTGCTGTCCACCGAAAATATAATCGACAAAAACTATGCGAAGTCCGCCGTTTTTAATGGATACACCTATCGTTTAGTGAGCTTATCGCCATATCCCATTAAAGACAAACCCAAATCGGATAGCGAGAAATATCGTGTTCGCCTGGTGATTAAAAAGTAAAGTTCGATTAATAGCTGTTGCTGTTGATGAAAGCAGCATCGGAAAGACTATGTAAGAAAGCTTTAAGTGCCGCAACATCTTGCCCACTTCTTTGTTGGCCTTGCCCATGGCCCGTTTTTAAGACATGCGTTTGCAGAAGTTCTTCGAGTGTTTGTACCGATCCATCGTAATAGTAGGGCGCTGTATAGCGTATATTTCGTAGCGTAGGAACGCTACGCCACGGAGTAGGCGTTGATTGATCCGCTGATTCCACCCTGGTGATTGGTGCTGCGCCATGAAACAGTGGAGGCACATGGCAAGATTGGCATTCCTGCTGAAACAAGTTCCAACCTAGCTTTTCCGCCGCGTTAAACTGTTGCCTTCCCAGCATCACCTCGTCATAGGTGCTGCGCCAAGAGTTCAGGGTTTGAAGATATTGGGTTAATACCTGAACAATCCTTTCCTCGTTTATTTGCCCGTCGGCATATAGTCTTTGGAATTTGGTCGTATACACCGGATGTGCTGCCATGCGTTCTACAATAAGTGGCCAGTTACTGTTCAGTTCGTTTGTATCCAGCACGGCATTATGTATGGTAGCGGCTAAACTATTGGCCCGGCCGTCGGCGAAGAAATACTGCTTCCAGCGAAGGTTGATCAGTGCGGGTGCATTTCTAAGGGTCTTACGGTGCAGATCACCCTCGCTAAACTGTTTGCTGGCGTCGGCGTAGGATGATGATTGCTGGTGACAGGACGCGCAGGAAATTTGTTGGTGCCGGGATAGTAGCGGATCGTTAAAGAGCATCCTGCCCAGTGTGGCGCCTTGCACGCTGCCTACCGTCGTATCCACATAACTAGGAAAATGCGCAGGGGGCTGTGTTGGTAGTTCTGGGTTTTGTGCAACCAGAAACTCACGGCCAAGAAGCAACAAAATAAGCAAGAGGAAGAATCCCAAAATAACGAACTTTCCAGATGTAGGAGATGGGGCTTTTTGCATATGTTCTGATCAAGAAAGCGAGGCGCCTCAGCGCATGATATCTTAGCGCAAATATAGTTTTTTCATGCATAGTGGGAAAGCTAAAAGCGCTTTAATTTGGATTTTATTTTGCTTATTAGTTTATTTTTACTATATTTGTATCGTATTAGATAACAGGTGAGCGAAGAACCTATGAAGCTCCCAAATAAAAAGCAATGATTTGACAGAAATAAGTGTGATAGGCGGCGGCAGCTGGGCCACTGCTTTAGTGAAAATTTTGACAGAAAATAAAGTGCATGTACACTGGTACTTACGGCGACAGGTACAGGTAGAGGCCATCAACGATCAGGGTATGAATCCCGATTATCTGAGCTTCGTAAAACTAGATACCCAATATCTAACGGCATCCGCAGATTTAGACCATGTTTTGCAACAATCCCCAACTATACTATTTGTTGTTCCCAGCGCCCATTTTCCAGCTCTTTGTTCATCGATTGATCCGGCTATAATGCAGGATAAGCAGGTTATTACTTCCATAAAAGGGACGGTAGGCAAGGACAATGTTTTGCCGTCGGCCTTTGTGTCGAATTATTTCGGTATTCCCGCCTCACGCCAAGCGGTGTTGGCTGGTCCATGTCATGCCGAAGAAATCGGTATGGGCAAGAAAACGTATATGACGATATGCTCCGCGAACGATGCATTTCTTGAGCAGTTGAAGCCCTGTTTCCGTAGCCGCTACCTCGCGATCAACCTACACGATGATATTGCCGGTATTGAGTATGCGGCCATCTATAAGAATGTGGTGGGACTGGTGTGCGGCATGGCCAAAGGTCTTCAGTATGGTGATAATTTCATGGCTGTTTTGGTGGCCAACGCTATTTATGAGCTAGAGCTTTTACTCAAAGGCCTGCACGTGGACGATCAGCGTATTGCCTGCTCCAGCTATTTGGGCGATCTATTGGTAACCGCTTACTCGCCACACAGCAGAAACCGAAGCTTCGGGGAGCTCATTGGGCGAGGCTACAGCGTAGAACAGACGCAGAATGCGATGTCTATGGTTGCCGAGGGCTATGCGGCCACGCAGGGACTTTATGAAACAGCGAAAAATTTAGGGCTTAATATGCCCATTATTAATACGGCTTATCGGGTTCTTTACAACCATATGGCCGTGACTTCAGAATTTAAATTACTAGAAAGGAATATGATATGATGCTATTAGCGACAGATTTAGATGGAACATTTTTGGGTGGAAGTATGGAAAATCGGCTTCGTTTATATAGACTCATTAAGCAGCATACCAATATACAACTGGTGTTTGTGACCGGAAGAGGGGTAGAGTCGGTGATTCCCCTGTTGAACGATCCGCTTATCCCCCGTCCCAATTATATTATTGCCGATGTGGGCGCCACGGTGGTCAATGGGTTGACGCTGGAGCCGGTTGCCGCTATACAAACGGATATCGAAGCGCGCTGGCCATCCACCTATGCCATTCGCGAGAAAGTGCTGGAAGTGGCTTCGGTTACCTTTCAAGAGGTACCCCAGCAAAGACGTTGCTCTTTTTTTTATGATGCAGAGGCCAATTTGGATGCCATTTATAAGGTGGCGGAAAGCTTCGACTGTGATGTGATTACCTCGGTAGACAAGTACTTGGACCTGTTGCCACGGGGCGTCAACAAGGGCAGTACCTTAAAGGCCTTGGTGGAGCATTTGCATGTGGATGCCGATGATGTGCTGGTAGCAGGAGATACCTTAAATGACCTTTCGCTTTACCGCACGGGCTATAAAGGCGTGGTTGTGGGACAAGCAGAGGCCGGCCTGATCGAGCAGACGGCCAACGACGCATTGGTCTATCAGGCGACGGAAGCCGGTGCTGGCGGCATTATGGAGTCTTTCGCTCATTTTCCATCGTTCACAAAATATGCGGAGGAAATGCGCAAGCGCAAGATGCTACAACAAAAAAAAGGATCCAACCAATTGGTAGTAGTCTACCATCGATTGCCCTTCGAGCAGGAGCTGGTCAACGGCAAGTCGATTCGGGTGTCGCCAAAGAGTCCGAATGGTATTATTCCCTCGCTACTTGGTCTTTTCGAGAAGGGACGATCGGGTATATGGATTGGAGAGGAAGTGCAACATAAAGATCGTCCCGAGGTGCCTAACGAGTTGATCGATGAGGATAAGTATCCCAACTTGGTGGCCTCGACCATCAGTCTTCCCAAAGAAGATATCGACAAGTTTTACCGGGTATTTTCCAAGGAGGCTTTTTGGCCAACTATTTTTTCCTTTGTCGACAAGGCGAAATTCAACCATGACGATTGGGAGCATTACCTGAAGATCAACCGTATTTTTGCGGAGCGTATCGCCAAAGAGGCGGATCAGGATGCCTTGGTATGGATACACGAATACAACCTATGGATGGTACCGGCTTACCTAAAAGCCTTGCGCCCAGATTTGCGCATCGGTTTCTTTCACCATACTTCTTTTCCGGCAGCGGATATCTTTAATATTATTCCTTGGCGTAAAGAGATTATAGGCAGCTTGCTGCTCTGCGATTTTATCAGTTTCCATATTCCGCGCTATGTCGAAAACTTTATCGATGTGCTACGTAGCCACACACCGTTTAAGGTGATCAAGAAAATTAACGCGGCGAAGCAGTTTCTGACCTATAGCTGTGCCCTAGGGGTCGATCAGATGACAAAGATCATCGAGATTGATGGGCGGCAGATACGACTGGGGGCGCAGCCCGTGGGCGTGAATATGGAGAAAGTGGAGAGCATCTTGAAGAAGAGCGATATCCGCAAGAAGATAGAGCGTGCTTTGGTGAAAAAATCGGGGCAGGAAATGAGCACCATTCTCTCGGTAGAACGCTTGGATTATGTGAAAGGCCCGTTGGAAAAAATACAGGCGTTTGGCGAGTTTCTGGAAGAGTATCCAGAGTATCGCGGAAAAGTGGAACTGGTCAATATCTGTACGCCGCCTTCGCAGGGCATGAAGATCTACGACGATATACGGGATGAAGTGAACCGCGCGGTAGGCGAGATTAACGGCCGCTTTGCGACGATGGACTGGGTGCCTATACAGTATTTCTATCGTGCCTTGCCTTTTGAGGAGGTGGTAAGCCTGTATGCCAGTAGCGACATCGCTTGGATTACGCCCTTACGCGACGGACTTAACCTCGTAGCCAAGGAATATGTAGCGGCACAAGGTATTATCGGCGGCGATGGAGCTTTGGTGCTCTCCGAATTTGCCGGAGCTTCCGTGGAGCTGCCTTACGCTATCTTGACCAATCCTTATGATACCAAGAGTATGAAAGAGAGTCTGCTGAAGGCCTTGCTGATGCCGGAGGATGAACGCGCCGCACGCATTAAAAGGCTGTACGACCAAGTGAAATACTACGACATACATTACTGGGGAAAGGACTTTGTAAAAGAGCTAGAAAAGGCAAGAAAGAATTAATGCCCTCTTTTGGCGATAGCTAGGAAGGTCTTAGGAATCGATAATTTTACTACCTTAGTTTAAAAAAAATAGGATATGAAAAAGCTTATTACAGGTCTGTTTATACTTTTCTTTGCCTGTGCATGGAGCGCGGCCGAGGCACAAACCGCGGCAGTAGCCAAGTCGCAGGAGTTGGCGAAGCCTTACCACCCAGAGGCTAATGCGCAAGCAGATATTGATAGCTTACTGCAGATTGCCAAGAAAGATGGCAAAACGTTGATCATTCAGGCTGGTGGTAATTGGTGCATTTGGTGCCTTCGTTTTAACAACTACATCCATAGCGATGCGAAGATCAGCGCCCTTTTGGAAAGCGACTTTTTGTATTACCACCTCAACTATTCTAAAGAGAATAAAAACGAAGCGGTATTTAAACGCTACGCGCCGCAAGGTGGCTCGTTGGGCTATCCATTCTTTATTGTGCTCAATGGGCAGGGCGAGGTGCTTGCCGTGCGCGATAGTGGTTCCTTGGAGGCCGGGGAAAGCTACGACCAGTCGAAGGTATTGGCCTTTTTTAATAGCTACAAGCGATAATTGCAGCTATTGGAAGTAATGGAAGATTTGGTTATTGAGCAGGTCACTGCTGCCGTCACCTGGCGTTTGCGCCAAGTGGTGCTGTATCCGGCTGGCACCCTTGCCGATGTGATGATTGATGGGGATTTTGAGGCAACTCATTTTGGTGCCTACCACGATAATAAGCTGATTGGTGTGATTTCGCTATTCGCTGCGGGCGACGGTTTGCAGTTTAGGAAGTTTGCTGTTCGGGCGGACTACCAAGGCAAAGGGGTGGGAACTGCGCTGTTGCGCAGGGTATTTGCGTATGCCAAGGAATGGAAAATCGCATCGATTTGGTGCCATGCGCGCCTATCGGCGGTATCTTATTACGAGCGCGTAGGTATGCGACAAGTGGGAATCCCCTTTGAACGAAATGGCTTGGGTTATGTGCGTATGGCAGTAGCGATTTAAGATATAGCTGTAAAAAATG
Source organism: Sphingobacterium bambusae (assembly GCF_033955345.1). NCBI lineage: Bacteria > Pseudomonadati > Bacteroidota > Sphingobacteriia > Sphingobacteriales > Sphingobacteriaceae > Sphingobacterium > Sphingobacterium bambusae. Next base: position 531,725 of record NZ_CP138332.1, on the reverse strand, counting down.
CCTCGTTTTGGATTAATCCTGAAACGAGGCATTTTTTATAACTAGTTCTTGTCGAGCAGGTGCTGAAATTTTGCACGGTTATCGATAATCATCCATATGTTTATCAGTAATAGCGGAAGGGCGATGGCGAGGCCGCTCGGCTCGAAGGTGTAGTTGTGCACCACGATACCCACCATCACCGGCAGGATGACGATAGCACCTAGCGCACGTGTACGTGGGAAAATAAACAACAGTCCGCCGATAATTTCTACCAGTCCCGCCAAAGGTGTAATCCACTTTAGTTTTTCCATAGCAGCGAATATTTCCATTTGCTCGGGCGTAAGCTCGGGCATAGGCATATAGTTGAAAAACTTGCTGAGCCCGGCGTTGATAAACATCAAACCGAAAAGTAAGCTGAAGATAAATTTGACAATTTTCATGACGATTAAGTTTACATTGTTGATAATAACAAATGTAGCGCAGAAAATTGTATTTCCAATAGGCGCTTTAATTTCTTGTCTTAGGGAAAGATAGCCGTTGATAAAAAGTAAAAAGGTTAGCAGCTTGTTTTGCTGCTAACCTTTTCTATTATCTACGGAGCGGTTGCTCTTTGTTTATTTCTGTGATGTCGACTTGATCACGGTTGGAGTCGCCCAGCAGGTGCTCGGCGAAGTAGTCGGCCATTTTCCAGAAGAAATATTCCGTCATGTTGCCGAAGCCGTGGCGTTGTCCGGGCAGCAGCACAAAATCAAAACGTTTGTTGGCTTTGATTAGCGCCTCGGCCATACGGATGGAGTTTGCTGGGTGCACATTGTTATCGATATCGCCTGTGGCTATAAGAAGCTTTCCTTTTAGGTTTTTAGCCAGTTCGGTATTCTTTTCGATCTGATAGGAGAAGGTGGTATCGCCTTTGGCGCTTACTTTCTCGGCCACACCGTGGTGGCGCTCGCTCCACCAGCGATTGTAGATGTTGTTCTCATGGTTTCCAGCTCCCGATACGGCAACTTTGAAAAAGTCTGGATACACCAACATCGCTGCGGTAGACATAAATCCGCCGCCGGAATGTCCGGTGATGCCTACCCGATTGATATCGATGAAATCGTAACGGTTGGCCAGTTGCTCGGCAGCAACTTTCTTATCTTCCAAACCGTAGTCGCGCAGGTTGCCATAGCCATAGGTATGGTACCATTTTGAGCGGTCGGGGTGTCCACCGCGGTTCCCTACCGTGATGACGATAAAGCCCATCTGCGCAAGGCGATCTATACGGTCCATGCTGCGACCGAAGGCTTTGTTCACGGCTTCCGTCTGCGGCCCTGGGTATACATATTCTACGATAGGATATACCTGCGTAGAGTCAAAATCGAAGGGCTTGTACATTACACCATAAAGATCGGTAATACCGTCGCCAGCTTTTACTTTGAAAGGCTCCGGAAATTTGTATCCTGCTGCGAATAGTAAATCTAGATCAGCTTCTTCCAGTTTCATAATCAGTTGACCGCTTGAGCTGTACAAGTTGGATTGCGGAACGGAGTTTACGCGGGAAGAGTTGTTGATAAAGTATTTCCCGCTTTCGCTCACCTCCACTTGGTTGTCAAAATCGCCTTTGTTCAACAGCTTCGGCTCGCCACCAGCAATCGGCAAAGCATAGTGATGCAGGTAGTAAGGGTCTTCATTACGTTCTTTGCCATTGGCGGTAAAGGTGAATTGCTGTGTAGCCGCATCAAAACCGGTAACGTCATTGCAGTTAAACTCGCCTTTTGTCAGTTGCTTCACAAGCTTACCATCTTTGTTGTACAGGTAGAAATGCCCCCAGCCATCGCGTTGCGACCAGTGGATAAATTGGCTGCCATTTTTAATGAAGTAAGGTTTCTTGATGTCGAGATAGACATTCGATCGCTCTTCGACTAGGCTGCGGGTTTGGCCATTGATGTTGACCGAAACAATGTCAATACGTTTTAGATCGCGACTGGAACGGTTGATGTAGAATTCTTCGTTATCGCCCAGCCAGTAGCTGATGTAATATTTGCCTTTGTAGCTTGACTTATCGGCATCTTTGTTGTAAATGCCTACCGTTTGGTTTTTGAAAGCATTGACAGCGATCTTTTTGGAGCTGAGGTCCTGTGCGTTGAACAGGTACATATCGACTTCTGTCGAGTCGGTTTCGCCAGGCATCAAGTATTTATAGGTTTCCAAGGTTGGGCGTTGCTGCCCCACATTGTTGATCACCCATAGCGGACTGAGGTGTCTGTTGTCTTTGCGCGTCAACACAAAATGTTGTCCGTTTGGCGACCAAAGTAAACGCACGGGTTGTCTTTTCTTCGTCTCATCATCCTCCTTATCGCCGCCTGTGGTGGTGCTATATTGATCGCCCCCCCAAGCATAGTGCTGCACCCCGTCGGTGGTAAACTGATGCTCCACGATGGTCGAATCTTTATCATCCTTGATCGCTTTCGCAAAATTTTCTTTATCCATCCAATACAGGTTGTAGTTCTTGGCAAAGAACACACGGCTAGTGTCTGGAGAAAGGCTTGCCCAGTAAGGTTTGGCTTTCTCTTTGCTGCTTTCGTCCAGCTCTTTTACCTGTTTGGTCGCCAGATCATATTCCAAGTAGAATACTTTCTTTTTGAGGGTATCCGACTTATTCTTCAGTTTGGCAATTTCTTCTTTATTCTTTACGGTATCCTTGCTGCTTTTCACTTCAAAGCGAATGCGCTTTTCATCATCTGTAAACTCTAGGTTTTCCAAGGCCAAATGCTGTGCGTCGAAGGGGTTTTTGACAATCTTGGTCACCTGAGCGGCGAGGTCGGCATTATCAAAAAGAACTTGACGTGATTTTGCCTGCGGATCCACCACATACCACTTTTTGCCGGTAGATGTGCGGTATTCGTACCAAAACCTGTCGGAATGGTTGATCCAGTTGGGGCGTACGTCCGTAGAAAAAATAAGATTTTGGAGTTTTGTGGGCGAGAATTTTGCAGCGAGGCCATAATTTGCCTTGTCGTGCTGCTTTTTTTGCTCTTGGGCTGGCGCAACAAAGTAGATGCTGGCCAGTAGAACGGTGCAGAGTTTTCGCATATTGGTGTTAGTGATGTTTTTTTTCGCTAAAGTAGCGAAAAGTGCGAGGGATAGGGGGATGCGAATTGTAAAAATTTAAGGACATTATACTTTTGAAGCCCTAGCGGAAACTTGGGCGGCTCGTTAATGGCGAAAAGGACCAGGGAACGGAGCTCAGGATAAGCAGAAAAATAGCGATATACCACCGTAATACATACCTGAAAACATGCTGTTGCCCTACTTTTTTCACACAACGGAAAGCTACGATATTACTAAGCAGCAACGCTAGGCTCATGACACTTGCATGCTCTAAACCGAAAAAGCGAAGTTGTCTGTTTTTAATGCCTAGCCCCACATTTTGTAGGAAAGCATCGACCAGCGGAGAGTGAAAGTAGAGCAAGAAACCTATAAGCAGCTGTATGTCGTAAAGTATGGTTAAACCAAGTACCATATAAAAGTGTTTCTGGAGAAAGACCGTTTGGCTCTTACTGTTCCACCAAAGCCAAGCCAACTGAAACAACATCGCGAGTAGCACTACCCAACGGTAGTAGGAATGGAAGATCAATAGGGTAGAAGCATCCATATTTTCCTACGCTAATGTTTTTGATAGCTCCTTTATGTCCGCACAGAAATTATCTACCTGCGTGGCATCGGTTGCCCATGAAGTAATAATACGCACAGCGGCATATGCTTGATCGATTTCCGTCCACACGTAAAAGGCATAATTAGCAAGAAGTTGCTCAATCAGCTTTTTGGGCAAAATGGGAAATAGCTGATTGGTTTGTGGGGGCGTTAAGAAGGAAAAGCCGCATGCGCTGATGCTGTCCGCAATCTGTTGGGCGCGATCATTGGCGTGCTTTGCTAGGTCAAAGTAGAGGTTGTCTTCAAATAGGGCAAGGAACTGTATGCCTAATATGCGGCCTTTGGCCAGTAGGGCACCCTTTTGCTTCAGGCTGTAGTCAAAGTCAGTGGCAAGTTGTGCTGTAGGGAAAACAATGGCTTCCCCAAGTAGAGCACCATTTTTTGTTCCGCCTATATAAAACACGTCGGTGTGCAAGGCGATTTCGGCTAGGGAGAGGTCGTTGGCGGTTGCGGTCAAGGCATGTCCCAAGCGGGCGCCATCCATGAACAGCAGCAGACCATGTTGCCTGCATGCCGCATGCAGCGCGATCAGTTCATCCTTACGATATATTGTGCCCAGTTCGGTAGAATTGGAGATGTACAACATTTTAGGCTTCACCACGTGTGGGCGCAGCTGATGTGCGGCGATGACCGCTGCTACGGCTGTGGCTGTTACTTTTCCATTTTCCGGTTCAACGGTGATCACGCGGTGCCCGGTGGCTTCAATGGCTCCGGTTTCATTGGCGTATATATGTCCGGTTTTAGCGCTAATCACGGCCTCATGTGGGCGCAAGAGATGCGAAATAACCAAAAGGTTGGCCTGCGTGCCGCCCGATACAAAATATAGGGGGGCATCGGGCTGCCCAATCTTGGCGCGGATGGCTTGTTTTGCTTTTTCGGAAAAACGATCGTCCCCATAGCCCAGCTCCTGCTCAAAATTGCTGCTAGCTAGTTTGTCTAATATAAGGGGATGTGCGCCTTCGGCGTAGTCATTTTTAAAGTTGTACATCATGCTATTTAAGACACAAAAGTACAGGCTTTATCCTAAGCGACGGATTTTTTCTAAACTTTTCTATGCGCAATGGGGTTCTTTAGCTGAACAAAATGAATAAAGTAGCTTATGGCAAAGGGAAAATTGGAAACAGTAAAATCGCATTTTACCATCTTGAAAAATTCCGTAACAGGGTTTATGGGCGAGGATGGCTTGAAATTCAGTGCATCGCTGGCCTATTACACGGTGTTTTCGTTAGGGCCGATGTTGGTCTTGATCATCTCCTTGGCGGGCGTGTTTCTCGGACAAGATGCTACGCAGGGTAAGGTGTATGAGGAGCTGCGTGGTTTCGTTGGCGCGCGTGCCGCGCAGCAGGTGCAGGAAGTGATTGCTAACCTTTCGCTGTCGGGTAAATCGACCATGGCGTTAATCATCAGCGCGGTAACCTTGCTGCTTGGGGCCACCACCGTATTTGGCGATATACAGAACTCTATCAACAAAATTTGGCAGGTTCGTCCCAAAGTAAAAAAGGGCTGGGTCAAGTTGATTAAAGATCGCTTGCTTTCCTCTTCCTTGGTTATTGGCCTTGGCTTCTTGTTGGTCGTTACGCTGATTGTCAATGGTGTTATCCTTGCCTTCACGGATCGGCTGCAGCGTTTCTTCCCTGAGATTACGGTCTTTTTGTTCAGCTCCATTAACTTTTTGATCTCCTTTGGCGTGATATTCGTCTTGTTTGGCGTTATCTTTAAGGTATTGCCGGATGTCAATATTCAATGGCGCACCGTGCGATCGGGGGCTTTGTTTACGGCTTTGCTTTTTGTTATTGGTCGCTTTGGCATTGGCTTGTATATCGAAAACTCCAGCACAGAATCTACTTATGGTGCCGCCAGTTCCATTGTGCTTATCTTGTTGTGGGTATACTACACGGCGGCGATCTTGTACTTAGGCGCCACCTACACCCGGGAATATGCGGCCTACAAAGGGGTGCCTATTGAGCCTTCCGAATTTGCTGTGCATGTCGAATTAAAAGAAACGGAGCGCGAAGTTAAGGTGGTGCCACCATCAACGGTAGGAAAGGAAGTTAGCGCTGATTAGTGATTAGAAATTAAAGTTTTATATAGGAAAAAAGGCATCCGTTGAGATGCCTTTTTTCATGGATATTACTTTTGACTTCGTTGTTTATAATTTCGCTCGATATCTTCTAGCAGGGCCGTGGCATAGTCCACGCCATTGAGCTGTCCGGCGTGCAGTAGCGCACCGGGGCTAAACACATTGATCTCCATAATTTTGTCGCCTACGATATCCAGTCCGACGAAGTACATACCGTCTTCTTTCAATTTGTCGGATACCTGACTAACGGTGTGCAGGATGCTGTCGTCAATCGCTGCCGCTTGAGCTTTGCCGCCTTGGTGGATATTGCTGCGGATATCGCCTTTCTGCTGCACGCGGTTTACGCTGGCATACTTGCCATCCACGACTAGCGGTTTGCCGTCGACCAAGAAAAAGCGGATATCACCATTTGTTGCTGCGGGCAGGTATTCTTGCGCCAAGAGATATCCATCTCGGGCAATTACTTCGACCGTCTGCTTGAGGTTATGGCGTTCATCTTTTTTCAGGAGAAACACATTTTTGCCCCCTGAACCTTTCAGCGGTTTCAGAATAATTTGGTCTTCCTGCTGGTCTAGGAATTGCACCACATCGTCGTAGCTGCGGGTGATGACCGTCTTTGGGCGGATGCTTTTCGGAAAATACTCCAAATAAAGCTTATTGGTGGCTTCCACCAGCTTATCGGGGTCGTTGATCACCCAAGTACCTTGGCGCTTGATCAGCTGGGCAAACTGCAGAGCCGTGGCCGATGCCCAAGGTCTGCTGATCATGTCGAGCACGGGATCATAGCGTATCCAAAGGACATCCATTTGCTTGGCATCGACAAACTCCTTCTTTTTGTCGCGCAGGTTGGCCATCAATTCTTCTTCATTGGCGACCTCCTCACTGGGTTCTAAAATTCGGCAGTGCGCACCAACGCTATGCTCCCCATGGTAGGAGAAGTCGGCCAAGCCTATGTAAAAAATCTTGTGGCCGCGTTTGTGGGCCTTAAATGCCAATAGGGTGGTCGTGAAGCTGGCCTCCTCTTTATGGGTTTGGTTGATTAAGAATGCGATGTTCATATATACATGCTAGTAATTTATCATTTTAAAGATGCTTGCAAAATGCTTTACGTCCTTTAGCTTGTTCACGTAGGGCTCTTGCAAGTAACGGGGTTTTAGCAAAGGTTGTTTCAGGATGCCGCGCTGCATCAGGTCGGCAATAATGGGCAGGTAGTCCTCGCGTATCTTGCCGATGGTAAGGATATCCAGATCTTTGCCTTCCTGAATGTATTCGATCAGCTCCATAAAGCCTTGTAGGTATAGCGCGTCTTTCGTCAATCCGCCCGAGCGGTAAACGCGCATAGTCATGGTAAAGGCCGTTTCTTGATCAAATCGAAACTCTTCGTGCAACATATCGAAAGTTTCTACAAAGGTATGTCCCATCAACATATAGCGCACAGCTAGGACACGGCCTGCGAGGATACGCAGGCGCTCGTTGGTGAGTCCATCTACCATATATTCGGCCAGTACGGCCAAGCCCTCCTGCAGCTGCTCATAGCCCGGCACGCCTTGACGAAATAAGCTGAATGTCTGCTCTTTTCCATTGAAGTAGGTAATGATGTGTGTACCCACCTCATGTTGGATCAGTGCCTGCGCACGTTTACGGCTGATCCTGTATTGCTTGCTGATATTGAGCACACCGTGGTTGACCATCACGCCGGAAATGTCGTCCCTAATCCGCACACTGGTGCTGAAGCTCGGTGCCTGCTGCTGCAGGAAAGATATTTCCTCTTTGGCCAGTTGCGCAAATTGTCGGGCGTCTAGCTCGTCTTCATCATACCTTTCCGTTTGCGGGATACTGTCTATGGCAATAAGCAATGCTTTGGCCAGCTCATAGAGGCTATCGCTGACGTTTCCAAAGACCATCAGGCTGCCATATTTGAAATCGGGCGTGCCGCGCGAGGCCAACATGGTCATCATATCATCCAGTTCGCGACGTTTATCCCGAAATAGGTAGGCAATGGTTGGGTCGTAGATATCTTCGATACGTAGGTTGTACAAGCTGCGCTTTACAATATCTGGATCGATGGGCATGGGTCGATAATGGAATTTCGGTGTCTTCCGAAATTTTTCCTTTTTGAACTGCAGCCAAGCATCATTAGCATTGATGGGCGTGGTCAACAGCAGAAAATCGAACTTCTGGCTTTCCTTGGCCAATACGGCATCGATCTCGTAGATCTGTTCGTTGAGGCGCTCGTGCACCTTCATTTTGAAATGCGCTGCGCGCACATTGGTATGTACCCGCACGAACTCAAAGAATAACCGCGATAGGCTTTTTGCCAATCCTTCGCGCATATTGCGCAGCATTAGCGGCAGGTGCTTACCGTCCGTATCTTCGTAGCGCTTTCGGATGGAGAGGCCTAAGGAAAGTACCAAATTATCTTTGGCATCTTGCGCATCAACCAAGGCCGGCCGATCCGGCGGGCTGGGTAGCCTGTTGCCCTTCTTTAGATCGACGAGCAGCTCAGGTGCCTCCGTGCGTATATTCTTGGCCAAGTATTCGGCAAGGTCGAGCACATTCTTTTGCGCGAGGTGAACCGCCACATCACTGGTCTGCTCTTCATCTTCGGCATTCCACACCTCCACCAGTAGGCATGTGCCAAACTCGTCGGCCAGTGCTTTAGCCACCTTGCGAATCCATCCGCTAACGTCGTAGGTGGATTTCTCAGGAATAAAGATGACACTGGCCAGCTCGGACTTTGCCAATTCGGCCAACAGACGATCTTTACCCTCGAAAGGCATTCTATAGATGAAGATATAGGGGACGATCTTGTTAAAGACTATTTTCCCCGTATTCGGTATTTGTTTATGAATAGGGATGTTGTCTTTGATCGCTCGTAATATCTGCGGCAGTATTTTATCTGGTGCTTCCATAGGGCAGCATGTTTTGTAGGTCCTTGAGCGCATGCATCAGCAATTGCTTGTAGGCTTGCACCACAGGCATAAAGGGCACACCAGTCCATTCATCCATAAAATCTTTCCTGAATTCTACGGATAGCACGCAACCCTTATCTCCATATTTTTGCAGCAGGTGCTGTGCCAGCTGTCCGCCTTTGAATTTCACATTTTCCCGGATGTCGATGTTTTGGTCGAGCACCTGATTGGCCGTTATGCTCGCCATAAACTGATCAATCACGGGGCGCCATTTTTCATCGTTATAGAGCGTACCCAAGTTGATCTGCGGGTTGCTTACTTCGTCGACGATTTCATCGGGAGCTTGTCGCTTGGCATTGTAGCTATGCACATCAAAAGCGATAAAATATCCGTGTTGTGCGATGGTTTCCTCGATCCATTGATCAATTTGTGTGTAAATCGAATGGTAATCATCGGAAAGCTGTTGGAGTAGTGATGCTGGCGGCAGCTCCTTGTAGACCTGCAACCCCCAAGCCATGTCCGGGCTGCGGTAAATGGCTTCCTCTAGCTTTCGGTTGATATCCAGCTGAAAGCGGGAGGTATGGACAATAAACTGATTGCAGGGAAGCTCGACCATACATCCCGTATGGGGATCCTCTTCGCGCAGACGCTGCTCCTCGTTGAGCTGGTAGTAGCCTTCCAAGGCCGGGCTGATATGATGTCCATCATGGATGGCGAAAGCCCAATAGGCGTTGTCTGCTTTACGTACATTATATTCCAATAGTGTCGGCATACAATAAGGTTTTATTGTTTGTAATGATAACGTGAGAAACGATAAATAGTTTTGAATAGGCGGATGGAAAAGGCGAGGCACTGCTTGACTTTTGCAGGCCTCGCCACTATAATTTAAGGCCACCGCCCTTAGAAAAGTTGCCGCTTAAAATTTATCGGCAAAGGCAAGGAATGCGGCGAGTACATCGTTTAAGAATTTGGCAGATTCGGCATTCGTCAGCTTACCGTTGTCGTCAAATAGGTTTTGGATATTGGCGATGTAAACCTCAGGCTGTTGTAGCGTGGGCATGTTGAGAAACACCAGCGATTGGCGAAGATGATGGTTTGCGCCAAAGCCGCTGATATTGCTGATGGAAGTCGAGACGACCAGCGCGGGCTTGCCATCCCAGCTGCTTTCGCCGTAAGGGCGCGAAGCGACATCAAGCGCATTTTTCAGCACGCCGGGTACCGATCTATTGTACTCTGGGGTGATGAAGATGACGGCATCCAAGGTTTTAATTTTATCGCGGAAGGGTTTGTATTCCGCAGGGCTGCCTTCCTCATCAAAATCTTGGTTGTAGATCGGCAGTTGACCGATCTCGATAAGCTCGAGTTGATAGCCAGCAGGTGCATTTTTTATGAGGAAATGTGCTGTTTTTTTACTGAATGATTCTTTTCGTAACGATCCGACAAGTATGCCTATTTTTTTTTCTGCCATGATTTTTTCCTTTCTTATTTTCAAAGGGAACAACGATAGGGGCAGGAAGGTTTTAAATGGGTTGGCGCAATAGAAGGCCGGAGGAGCTTGTCCAGCTCCTCCGGCCTTGTTTCTTTAGGGGTTATTTTACTTCGATGATGGTTCCTTCTTGCTTGTCGGCAGGTGGAGGAGTATCATCCTTTTGCTTTTCTACGGTGATCTTGCACTCGGTTAGTAAAGCTGCCAAGGCACCGATGGCCGCGAAGATGGGCGCAAATACCACGCCTACCACGCCGATGGTAACCGGGAAGCTCATTAACTCTTTGCCTGATTTGTCGGATATGCTGATCTTGGTCACATTCCCTTCGGCAATAATTTCTTTGATCTTTTTTAGGAGGTTCTCGCCATTGACGAAAAATGTTTCTTTAATTGACATAGTGATTCTATTTTAATACGTTTAATAATATAACAATTAGATGGTTACCTTGTTTCCGGAAGCTGTAGCTTTTCCAACATCTGCATCCGGATAGTTGTTTGGTGCTGCAGCAGCTTATCGTAGTCTGACTCGCGATCCGTTAGCTTCATTACCAATACGAACAGTTCGATGGCCAAGAAGAACAACATAAACAGCAGATAAACGAATATACCAATTTTTGAGGACGTTACCACGTCGTGCAAGAGGGTAAGTTCGTCGAGAAATCCGGTGGCGGCCTTCAGTTCTTTTTCCTTACGTTCTTTAATGGTGGTAATGGAGGCTGCTAGCTCAAATTTCTTGGTCTGTAGCGTTTCGATCTGCTTGTGGAGCTGCTCCATTTCTATTTTCTTGGGGTTCTCCATCACCGAACGATTGGTAGACTGCGTGCTGTTGAGTTCCTTCCCGGTGTTGTCCTTCGTTACACTTTTATTGGTGTAGGTGGTCACAATGACTGGGTTCTTTTTGAGGTCCAGACTTACGGCGTCGTACTTCTTTGTAGCCGATGCGATCATGCTGTCGAGGCCGGCTATCTGTTTTTGCAGATCGTCCTCGGATTGCTTCACGGCCAGTTTTACCCGTTGATCCATCACCTGTGCCTTGCGGAGTTCGATGTCGTCCTTAAAGGTTATTTGATCCATAATAAAAGCACCTAGGATAGACATCACCACGGCCAGCAGGATACGGAAACCACTGGACCAAGCACTTACCTTGGTCGATAGGATAATGATGCGCTCGATCTGTATAATGACAAAACACATCAACAGGGCACCAGCGAGTCCGCCTATCATGCCGAAGTGTAGATAGCGCGTGGCGAAGCTATAGCCGATGAAAAACCAGACCAAAGTGATTAGCAGCATGGCCGAGGTGTATTTTTTGACGTTTTTTGAGGACTGCTCACTGGAATTTTTAACGAGATTGTAATTAAATCCCGTTAGGAAGCAGCCGAATTTTAACCACCAGTCTTTCATGTGCTAGAATTTTTTGTTTAATAGATAGGCTTGCGTGATGGAGGCCATCCCTTTCATAAAACCACGTTTGTAAGCCAGTACGGCACGTTCGCATAGTCCGGCATCCGTTTCCAATGAATTTTCAAAGGCGGCAACCTTGGCAATATGCGCCTGCAGGTCGGTCTGCTTGATCTTGAGCTCGTCTACCAGATCTACCAGTCCGGCGCGTCCGCGGGAATGTATATGAAATTCAATGTCTTTCATCAAGGACTCATGGTAGGTCTTTACTTGATGGATCAGGATTTCCAAGTCATATTTTATCAGGCGGAGGTTATCGTTTTTGTAGCCTTCGTCGGGGCTGATCAAGGCATCGTTAAAGCCGCGACCCTCGAAATCTTGCTGCAGGTAGGCATAGATCAAAAATATACCTTGATTATCGTGCACCGAGGCGCCGTTCAGTTGGCTGTGTTCCACTTTAGGTACCGATGTACTCTCGGGCGTCAGTGCTATGGGCTCTACCGGCGCTGCCGGTAATTCCTTTTTATTAAATTTTGAAAACCATCCCATCGTTATTGCTTGTTTTTTGCAAAGTAACTTGCTGTAAGGTATTTCTGATAGCTATTTTAGGTAAGTGGAGGTAAAAATTAGGCGAAAGCCCGAAGAACGTCGGTGAAAAAATATGGAAAACCCTGTAACAAAATCGCCGATGGGGCTACTAATGTAGAAAATAATAAAACTATAGCCGATGAGTTTACAGATAACCGAATTAACGAAAACGTATAAGAATGGCGTGAAGGCGCTCGATAATATCAACCTTGAGATAGGGAAGGGCATGTTTGGTCTATTGGGCCCGAATGGAGCCGGGAAGTCGTCGCTGATGCGGACGATTGCGACCTTGCAACAGCCGGATGCCGGTGCCATCCGTTTTCGCGATATCGATGTGCTGAAAGATAAAATGAGTTTGCGCAAAGTGCTGGGCTATCTGCCGCAGGAGTTTGGCGTGTATCCCAATATATCGGCCGAAGAGCTGTTGAACTATTTTGCACAGCTAAAAGGCATCACGGGGAAAAGTGATCGGAAGAAAATGATTCAAGAGGTGTTGGAGATCACCAACCTGTATGATGTGCGTGATAAAAGTGTGAGCGGTTACTCGGGAGGTATGAAACAGCGTTTCGGTATTGCGCAGCTGCTGCTAAACCGCCCGCAGCTGATCATTGTGGATGAGCCCACCGCGGGGCTGGATCCTGCAGAGCGGCAGCGTTTTCTGAATGTGTTGCGCGAGATCGGTACGGACAATACGGTTATCTTCTCGACGCATATTGTGGATGATGTACGCGAGCTGTGCCACGAGCTGGCCATCCTTAATGGTGGTCGATTGTTGTATCGCGGTACGGCGCAGCAGGGACAGGATATGTTGGCCGGTAAAATATGGACCAAGACGATCGATCGGGTGGACTTTGAGGCGGAGAGCAAACGCTACAATGTTATTTCTTCGAATTATAACCCAGATAACTCCTTGAACATACGCCTGTACCACGATGTGAAGCCCGATGATTCCGTACGCGAGGCCAAACCGGTGCTGGAAGATGTTTATTTCGTAAACCTCAAACAGGAAGCTCTACATGTTTAGTGCTATTTTCACCTTTGAGCTAAAACGTTGGTTTAAGAATCCGGCGTTCTACATTTATGGCGTCCTCTTTTTTGTGTTTGCGCTATTCACGATGGGAAGCAGCTTGGGCGTGCTCGATCAGGCTACGGCAACGACCTCCAGTCCGGTGTATGCCAACTCGCCGATGAGCGTGAGCGGCATGTTGAATGCGCTGTCGATCTTTGTATATTTTGTTCTTCCAACGATTGTAGGTGCCTCGATCTACCGTGATTTCCGTTATGGTGTGCATCATGTACTCTATTCCTATTCCTTGGATAAAACATCGTACCTGTCGGCTAAGTTTCTCAGCTCCCTCTGTATCACGGTGCTTATTGTCTGCATGACGACGCTGGGCTTTTTAGCGGCGCAGTTGCTTCCCAATGTAAATCCCGATTTGCTAGGGCCTAACCACCCTTGGTCGTTTTTACAGGCCTATTTTTATTTCGTTATTCCCAACTTGATCTTGTTTGGTGCCATTGTCTTTGCCTTGGTTACCTACACGCGGAATATCTACATCGGCTTTATATTTATCATCTTTCTGTTTGTGCTGGATGCTTTTTTGGGGCAGCTGCGCAGCAATATGGATAATGAGTTTCTGGCTTCGCTGATCGATCCCTTTGGTTTTGACGCCATGCGCTACGAAACGAAGTACTGGACCATTGACGAGCAGAATGTAAACAATATTCCTTTCCGCGGTGCCATCCTGTACAACAGGTTGATATGGGGCGGACTTGGGCTGCTGGTATTGGCTTTGGTCTACTGCACGTTTAGCTTCTCCTATGCGGGTGTGCAACTGGGCAAAGCTAAAGCGCCGAAGCGTGTCACCAAAAACAATTTTGGTAGTATCATGTTGGTCAACCTGCCGGCGGTGAAATTGAACTATTCGTTTTTCGCCTACCTGAAAACGGCTTGGAACCTATCGCAACACGATTTTAAGTATATCATCAAAAACTGGGTTTTCATTATCATGATGATCTTTGCGGTGTTGATGGTAGCCGTGATGACCTCCTCGGCGGGGCAGCTCTATGGAACGGAAACCTATCCCGTAACCTGGATGATGCTGCGCAACACGGGGAGTATTTACAGTTTCTTCCTCACCTTGATTATTTACCTTTTCTCGGGACTGTTGGTGCAGCGCTCCAGCTTGGCGCGGATGAATCTGCTGGTTGATGCAACAGCGATTCCCAATTGGGCTTTATTCTTTTCGAAGTTTCTCGCCATGATCAAGATTACCTGCCTCGTGCTGTTTATCAGTATGTTGACCGGTATCGGATATCAATTGTCGCAGGGTTATTTTCAGGTAGAGGTAGGGCATTACCTCTACGAGCTGTTCGTGCTGGATATGCTTAACTATGTGCTGTTGATCTTGTTTGCACTGTTCATACATGCCTTTTTCAAGAACTATTATATCGGCTTTTTTGTATGCTTGGTGATTGTTATGGTGATGCCGATGTTGTCTAAAGTGGGGCTTGAGCAGTCTATTTTTAAATTCAACCAAGGGCCGCGCTACAGCTATTCCGATATGGATGGCTATGGCGATGTACGTCACTATATTTGGTACAAGGTGTATTGGCTTTTATTTGCGTTGTTCCTAACTGGTATCACGCAGTTGTTTTGGCGCCGTGGTATTATCTCGAGTGTGAAGGATCGTTGGGCAACGGCAAAAAGCCGAGGAACGGCGGTTATCTATGTCCCTATGCTGGCAGCGCTGGTACTATTCGTATGCTTGGGATTTGCCATCTACCGGGAGAAAAATATCGTGGATCGCTATGTGTCGGCCAAGCAGCAGGAACAGGAGCAGGTGGACTATGAGAAGAAATATAAAAAGTATCAAGGCAAGGCGCAGCCACGGATTGTGCAGGCTTATGTGCAGATGGATATCTACCCCTCAAAACGGGATTTTGTGGCCAAGGTGAACTATGTATTGAAGAATAAAACGTCGGTGGCTATTGATTCGATTTTTATCAATTACAATGACTTGGTGGACTCTATGCATGTGGCCGGTGCGAAGCTGGTTTTGAAGGATAGCGTGGCCGAATTTGATATCTACAAATTGGATCGTCCGTTGGCTCCCGGCGATAGCGTGCAGCTATTTTCGCGTGTCAAGAATAAGCCGAATAATTTCTTATTTGATCGCTCTGCTATTTTGGAGAACGGTACCTTTTTTAGCAATAGTTCCTTTCCGAGCATTGGCTACCAAGATGCGGTAGAGCTTGTGGACAATGATGTGCGCAAGAAATATGGACTGCCTAACCGCGATCGGATGGCTGAGCCTACGGACATGCAGGCGCGGCAGAATACGTACATTGCCAACGATTCCGACTGGATACGCTTTGAGACGGTGGTGAGCACGGATGCCGACCAGATCGCTATTGCGCCCGGTATTCTCCAAAAGGAATGGAAGGAGGGCGATCGCCGTTATTTCCATTACAAAATGGATCAAAAGATGCTCAACTTCTACGCGTTTATCAGTGCGCGCTACGAAGTGAAAAAAGAGCGTTGGAAGAATATTAATCTAGAGATTTACTACCATCCGGGACACGAGTACAACTTGGATCGGATGATGGCTTCCATGAAGAAGTCGTTGGATTACTATGCTGGTTCGTTCAGCCCGTATCAGTTTAACCAGATGCGCATCATCGAATTTCCGGTGACACATGGCACCTTTGCACAGGCCTTTGCCAATACGGTTCCGTTTTCGGAAGGTATCGGGTTTATCGCCCATGTGGACGATGAAAACCCTAACGCGGTGGACTATCCCTACAGCGTGATCTCCCATGAGCTGGCTCATCAATGGTGGGCTCACCAGGTGATTGGTGCCAATGTCAAAGGCTCGACGATGCTATCGGAGTCTATGGCGGAATACAGCTCTTTGAAGGTGTTGGAGAAAACCTACGGTCATTTTCAGATGCGTAAATTCTTGAAGGAATCACTGGATAGCTACCTTACCGGTCGCGGTAACGAGCCGTTTAAGGAAAATCCGTTGACGCTAACCGAGAACCAGCAGTATATACACTACAATAAAGGAGCTGTGGTGATGTATGCCATGAGTGATTTTATGGGCGAAGATAAATTCAATAACTTCTTGAAGGACTATGTTTCGCGTGTTGCCTTCCAAGAAGCGCCTTACACGACTTCTTTGGAGTTTGTAGATTTGCTCAAACAACATACGCCAGACTCTTTGCAGTACCTGATTAAAGATATGTATGAGACGATCACCGTTTATGATAACGATGTGGAGGCGGCGACGTACAAGAAGTTGTCGGAGGGGAAATACCAAGTGGATATTACCTTTAAGGTGCAGAAATACCGCACAGACGATAAGGGCAAACGTTCTTATGAGGATGTGAAAGGACAGGCGCTGAAAGAGCAGGTGGGCAAGAAGGAATTCCAGTCGTTACCGCTGCAGGATTATGTCGATATCGCGGTGTTTGGCGAGCCTAAAAAAGAAGGCAAGGCGGAGGTCGATAACGAGATCTATCTGGCAAGGCACAAAGTGACGAAGATCAACAACAAGGTTTCGTTGATCGTTTCGGAGCTGCCCAAAGAGGTGGGCGTCGACCCGTATAATAAGTTGATCGATACCAATTCCGACGATAACCGGAAAACACTTTAAACGATGTAGGCCGGATGGAGAAGGTTAAATAGTGTCATTAACACGCAGACTTAAAGCGGACGTATAATCGTCCGCTTTTTTATTCTTTACTTTCGCTCAGCGCCTCATGCGGTCAATGCCATTCATCACGACCTAAAATCTTCCCGTTCGAGGTTCCCAGCGTATCTTTGGAAGCGTTCATTTTTCGTTTGATATCGAGTGTAGGCTGCCCGGCATCTACCCATGCTGAAAACCAAAACGAACCGATGCGGCGTATGGATGCGCGCATCCGTTGCTCTACCATACCTTGCATCCGCTCGTGGTATTTTTCCGTGTACGCATCGGAGTAGGTGCCTACTAAGATATTGTTGCGCTTTATATAGCCGCGCTGCCGATCTTTGGGAAATTCGCGTGCCAGCTGCCGCTCGATAGCGAGTACATCCGCTACCCGTTCGTGGCTTTCTTTCACGATGAGCCAAGCGGTGTCCAGCGGGCTTTTGATATAGGTGGCTTTGCCCACCAAAAGGTTGTAGCGCTTGGCAAACATTTCTGGAATGCGGCTCTCCCAAAAGGCATGGATGCCGATCTGTCCGGTATATTGACCGTTGTAGTTGCTTGTGGTATGTAGGGGCACATGGGCATCGGCGAGGTAGTGACCTAGATCTGCCGAATGGCGGATAATATCCTGCAGTTCCTTGTCGCGGAATGCTTTAACAAGCTTTTGGTAGGTGAGCTGTATCTGCCAGGGGATGATGCCATGGGCGCGCAGCTGCCGCTCTTGGTATTTTTCTTTGGCTTGCGACCAATGTATGGGGATGGAGTCTATCTGCCCTTGATCGTAATCGTCTATATCGATAAAATGACGCGGTGATTCCAGCGTGTCTATATAGCATCTTTTATCCGGATCGACGGCTTTCTCGGTAATGAGCTGTATGTGCTTCTTGTAAAAAACGGAAAGCTCGGCAGGGAGCGTATGCACGGCATGTTGGTTGATGAGCTTGTGGGCAAAGAATCCCCAAGAGGAGAGCAATAGGGCCAAAGGAGCGCTGAGCAGGCATAATCTTCTAGACATAATTGGTTTACATTAGTTCCCATAAATCTACGCAAAAATCTACTAAAATAGCGCCTTTTGTTACATCGGTTTTAGGCATAAAATTTGTACTTTGGGGCAGAGAAAAAAGAGCAGTTATGAAAATACTCTACGCGGTTCAGGGTACAGGAAACGGGCATTTGTGCCGGGCCTTGGACATTATTCCCATACTACGGGATTTGGGCGAGGTCGATGTGCTGGTGAGTGGTATACAGGCCGATATTCAATTGCCTTTTGAGGTGAAGTATCGTTTGCATGGCTTAAGCTTTATTTTCGGTAAGTCGGGTGGCGTGGACTTGTGGCGCACTTTTATGAGCTCCACGGTGCGCAAGTTTGTGCAGGAGATCAACCAGCTTCCGGTGGAGCAGTATGATTTGGTGATCAACGACTTCGAGCCTATCTCGGCTTGGGCCTGCCAAACGCGGGATGTGCCCTGCGTCGGCCTGAGCCACCAAATTGGTGCCTTGGATGCGGCCAGTCCAAAGCCCGATGAAAAGGATATGCTGGGCAAGTTTATCATGAAAAACTATGCGCCAACAAGCACCTCCTATGGTTTTCATTTTAAGGCTTATAGCAAGAATGTTTTCACACCGGTCATCCGGCAATCTATCCGCGAGCTGGAACCTAAAGATTTGGGCCATTACACGGTGTATCTGCCTTCCTATGACGATGCGCATCTGTTGAAGCATCTGTCGAAATTTCCGGATGTGCAATGGGACGTGTATTCGAAGCACAACAAGAAGCAGTTTACGTTGAAGAACGTGACCATCAACCCCATTCAGAGCGACAGCTTCATTAAGAGCATGGCCAATGCGTCGGGCGTTTTGTGTGGAGCGGGCTTTGAGACGCCGGCGGAAGCGCTCTACCTGAATAAGAAGCTGCTGGTGGTGCCCATGAAGAACCAATATGAGCAGCATCTGAATGCTGCTGCCTTGGAACAGATGGGGGTGCCGGTGATCAATAGTTTAAAACGAAAGTATGAATATGCCATTGAGGCTTGGTTAAATAGTAAAAATAAAGTAAGTGTCGATTACCCCGATGAAACGCGGGCGATCGTGACGAAAATTGTAGAAAAACATAAGTAAAAAACATGAAGAAGATTGGATATTGCGTATTGGCATTGGCCTTGACACAGGCTGTAACGGGACGTGCACAGGATTTGAAATCGGCTAGCGACTCGGTGTCTTACGCATTGGGTATTGATGTGGGTTCGTCGTTGGCGAGCAATGGGGTGAGTATTAGCCCGGAGAGCTTTTTAAAAGGCTTGAACGATGGCGTGCAGGGTGCCGGCAGATTGATCGGGCAGGAGGAAGGGATCCGCATTATCAAAGCTGCTTTTGCAAAAGCAGCGGAAGAGAAAGCGAGCCTCATGAAAAAAGAAGAAACTACTTTTTTTGAAAGCATAAAAAATAAGGCGGGTGTACAGCACCTCAGCGACGGCCTCTACTATGAGGTGTTGAAGGAAGGTAGCGGCGCCAAGCCGACGGCTACCGACGAGGTAACGGTGCACTACAAAGGCGCATTGGCCAATGGTAAGGTGTTTGACAGCTCTTATGACCGCGGAGAGCCGATAGATTTAGGATTGGATCGCGTAATAAGGGGCTGGCAGTTGGGGATTCCGTTGATGTCTGTAGGTGCTAAGTACAGGCTATACATCCCCTCAGAGCTGGGCTATGGCGAGCGTGGTGCCGGTGGCGATATTCCGCCATACAGCGCATTGGTGTTTGAGATTGAGTTGCTGGGGATAAAGGATGCGAATGCAGTTAACTAAATTAGGCAAATCCGCGTTAGCGGTGTCGCCGATCGGTATCGGCGGCATGTCGCTGAAGGGCGGCACGACAAAGCTCAATACGGAGATCTTGCTGGAGGCTGTGGATGCGGGTATCAATTACTTTGATACGGCCGATCTGTATGAACGAGGCATGAATGAAGAGCTTGTTGGACATGCGCTTCGTTCGGTGCGCGACAAAGTGGTTATTGCCACGAAAGTAGGCAACCAATGGCGCTCGGATGGTACCACTTGGGACTGGAAGGCGTCTAAGCCTTATATCATCAAAACGGTGGAGGCTTCGCTATCGCGCCTGCATACTTCTTGCATAGACCTTTACCAGCTGCACGGCGGCACCATCGACGATCCGATCGATGAGATCATCGAGGCTTTTGAGGAATTGGTAAAAGCGGGAAAAATTCGCTACTATGGTTTATCCTCTATCCGCCCGAATGTGATCCGTGCCTATACCGAGAAATCCAATATCGTGAGTGTGATGATGCAGTACAGCCTGCTCGATCGGCGGCCAGAAGATGTTTTTCCATTGTTACAGAAAAATGGTATAGGCTTGATCAGCCGTGGTGCGCTGACGCAGGGCTTGTTAATCGATAAGCCGTTGGAGAAGTATCTGCAGCTGACCTCTAGCGAGGTGGGGCACGCCAAGCGCAATGTGGAACGTGTGGCCCAAGAGCTGGGCATGTCTATGTCGCAGGTACTGCTTTCCTATGTGCTGAGCCAAGAGGTGGCCGATGTGGCGGCGGTAGGTGTGCGCACGCTCGCGCAGCTGCGTGATTTGCGCGAGGCTAGCCGTAATCTTGCGCAGCTCTCGCCGGCAGTATTAGCCGACTTAACGCGCGGTTTGCGGCGCCTGCAGTATACGGATCACTTGTAGGCTATTTCATTATCCTATATCAATGCCTACGTGATGCCTTTGTCGCATCTTTGTGGGGTAGATAATAATAGAAAGGTTTACTTATGGCAAATTATGTATTTCATGCGGCCGCGAGCCGCGGACATGCCGATCACGGATGGCTCCGTTCCAAACACACGTTTAGCTTCGCCAACTATTACGATCCCGAGCGGATGAACTTCGGTACCTTGCGCGTGTTGAACGACGATCAGGTGGCGGCAGGGATGGGCTTTGGGGCGCATCCGCATCACAATATGGAGATTATTTCCATCCCCTTGCTGGGCGATCTGGAGCATAAAGATAGCATGGGCAACGTGGAGGTGATCCGCCATGGCGATGTGCAGGTGATGAGTGCCGGATCGGGCATTACGCACAGTGAATACAATAAAAACAAAGATCAGGAGGTTCGCTTTTTGCAGATTTGGGTGACGCCCAACGAGTCTAATGTGGCACCGCGCTATGATCAGCTTACCTTGGACGCCAAGGATAGGTTTAATAAAATACAACAGGTCATTTCGCCGTCGCCAAATGACGAGGGGCTTTGGCTACATCAGGATGCTTGGTTTAGCTTGGCGCATTTCGAAGCAGGGCAAGAGCAGGTTTATAGCTTTAAAGGGACAGATACGGGTTTATATGTGTTCAACCTAAGTGGAACGATAGAAGTGGACGGGAAGACAGTTTCTGACAGAGATGGACTCGGCATTACCGATACGCAGCAGGTGCGCATCAAAGCCACAAGCGATGCGGAGTTTCTGTTGATGGAAGTGGCGATGGCCTAGTAGGTTATCGTAACTATACAAAAAGCCTAGCAGATGCGTTCATCTGCTAGGCTTTTTGTATGAAATGGACTTCTTTAAACTACGCCAATACAAACTGTACATCGGCGTGGAAGCGTACCTCTTCGCTGACCATCACACCTCCCGTTTCCAGCGCGGCATTCCAGGTCAATCCAAAATCTTGACGATTTATCTTTCCAGAAACAGTATATCCAGCTTTTTTGTTACCCCAAGGATCTTTTGCCAAACCGCCAAACTCTGCGGTGAATACAGCCGGCTTGGTCACGCCTTTGATCGTTAGATCGCCGTGCAGGGTAAATTCATCATCATCCACCTTGGTGATTTCCTTCGAGGTAAAGGTAATATCAGGGTAGGTAGACGAATTGAAGAACTCGTCACTTTTCAAATGCTGGTCGCGCGGCTCATTTTTCGTCGTGATAGAATTGGTCTTTATTTCAACAGTAACTTGGGCATCAGATAGGTCGGCCGAATCTGTATCTACCGTTACATTGAAGTCCTGAAACTGTCCTTTTACATTGGATATCATCATGTGTTTAACTTTGAACTCGAGCTCGCTGTGAGCCTTGTCTAAATTCCATGTTGCCATAATCTTTTATATTTTTTGTTCTTTTTTTTATTATTGATGAATCAAATTTCATGCATAAAATATGTTCAACCATTGATGTACGATAAGAAAAAAAATAATGTTCTTTGTTCGCGCCTACATTTGTTTGACTAATATACTGTTATGTAGATTAATTGTGTAGGCTAGATCACATCTTTTTTACAATAATCTGGATTTAATATTTTTTTATTTTTTTTTTGACGATCTTATATTTAATGCATATCATTGTGCAAGCTATACACAAATTATGAAACCTATTATTCTTTTACTTATGACAATCGTCCTGTTCGTCGCAACATGGAACGTAAATACAGACAGCCTACCGGTTTTGGGAGCGCTAACGGTGGTGTTTTTTCTGCTTCTTCTGTATGTGATGCGCATATTGAGGCGCATGCAGGCTGCTGATGAGGGGTAAGACATTACTTTCGGCCCTTTTATTAAGTTTTTGATCTATCGTTTTTACTATTTACCGCAGTAGCGCGGTCTATCTTTTTGCGCGATTTGCTCATTTGCGGAAGGTGAACTTCTTTTGCATGAGAAAGCTATAGATCGTGATGATGAAGGTGCACAATATTTGTGAGGGCGTGGGATAGAACATGAAATATTCAACAAATATTTTGAGTAGTACGTAGTTGATCAGAAGTGATCCCATATTGGCTAGGAAATAGCGGAACAGCTTTTTATAGATGGGTTCGCTTTTGGCGCTGTTGAAGACCAAGAAATTGTTGAATACAAAACCGGTGAAAAAGGTGATGACGAAAGACAGCAGGAAAGAAAAAATATGGCCACTAATGGTTAAAAAGGGTAGTATCTCCACGTTATTTTTCGAAATGATATAATGATAGGTCACGAAGTATAGTATCCAGCTTAGCAGTACATTAAATCCACCCCAAAAGAGGTATTTCAAACCTTCTAACTTATTGTTGCGCCGTGTTGAATTAGGAGAGAGCTTATCGGTAAATGATGTTATGAAATGGGCAAACGGTAGTTTCAATAGCGTGGGCTTTTTGATGAAGGCTAAAAGTAGTCTTTTTTTAGGAAATTTAGTGCTTCTCGGTTGGCATAGCGCCAGTAATACGATATGCTACGGTTCGGTGTACTGGTGTTTGGAAGGAATGTAACTGTGCTTACTGGCGGATCGGGTCTTTCTATATCTTGTTCATGTTACGTCAATTTGCTTGCCGCGAAGTTGGGCCCCATCCCTATAAGTGTGTAATTGCTGTTTTTTCAAGTTTCCTAACTATGCTAAAAATTCATACTTTGTAGATAGATAAAAAATGGAAAAAGAGAAATACATTACCGATGATTTATTGAGCCAGTTCAGCAATGGAGAGGAATTGTTCAGTTTTTTAGGCGAGCTTCAAACGCGTGGTATCGAGAAGCTTTTAGAAGCCGAGCTCGATGGTCACTTGGATTATCAGAAAAACGAGAAATCGGACAACCCCAATTTCCGGAACGGGCTACAAAAAAGACGATCAAGTCCAAGTTTGGGGAGTCGGAGATCAAGGTTCCCCGAGACCGTGATGCTTCATTTGACCCGATCATTGTAACCAAGAGACACAACATGCTTGAGGGGATAGAGAAAGTGGTTATTTCCCTGTATTCCCGAGGGATGAGCACGACAGATATTGAAAACCAGATATTGGATATCTACGACATCAAGATATCCCCGACTGCCATCTCCAGAATTACCGATGCTGTTAACCAGGATATTGTGGCCTGGCAGAACCGACCGTTAGAGCCTATATACCTAGTGGTCTGGATGGACGGCATTGTTTTCAAGGTCAGGGAAGGCTCCAAGGTGGTCAATAAGACCATTTATCTGGCTATTGGCCTACGTCCGGACGGACATCGAGAAATCATGGGACTATGGTTGGGGAAAAACGAATCTGCATCCTTTTGGCTAGGTGTATTGACCGATATGAAATCGCGCGGAGTAGAGGATGTGATGATTACCGCCACAGATAATCTCAAAGGGTTCACCGAAGCTATTATCAGCGTGTTCCCGCAATGTCAAACACAGATATGTGTCGTACACCAAGTTAGAAATGCCTGTAAATTTGTGCCCTATAAAGATAGAAAGCTTTTCGCAGCGGATATGAAACCGATTTATAATGCACCAAATGAGCAGGCAGCAAGGCTTGCCTTGCAACACCTTTCAGATAAATGGAAGCACAAATACCCTTATGCCGTGAAAGGTTGGGAAAACAATTGGGAGAATCTTACAGTCTTTCTAGGGTTTCCTCTAGAAATAAGAAAAATCGTATACACAACTAACCTGATAGAGAATCTAAATGGACAAATCAGAAAATATACACTAAATAAGATGTCCTTTCCAACAGATGCAGCAATTACTAAATCTGTATTCCTGGCCATACAACATGCTACAAGGCAATGGACAAGACCACTAAAAAACTGGGGAATGTTGTACGGCCAATTTTGCCTTATATTTGAAGAAAGGATCTTGAAAAACTAAAACCCTTTTACACACTTTAAGGGATACTGCCAAAGGGGATTAAGCAGATGGCAAGTGATTACTTATGGCCGACAAGTGATTACTTATGACCGACAAGTGATTACTTATGGCTGACAAGTGATCACTTATGGCCGACAAGTGATTACTTATGGCTGGCAAGTGATTACTTATGGCCGACAAGTGATTACTTATGGCTGGCAAGTGATTACTTATGGCTGACAAGTGATTACTTATGGCCGACAAGTGATTACTTATGGCCGACAAGTGATTACTTATGGCTGGCAAGTGATTACTTATGGCCGACAAGTGATTACTTATGGCTGACAAGTGATTACTTATGGCTGACAAGTGATCACTTATGGCCGACAAGTGATTACTTATGGCTGACAAGTGATCACTTATGGCTGACAAGTGATTACTTATGGCCGACAAGTGATCACTTATGGCTGACAAGTGATTACTTATGGCTGACAAGTGATTACTTATGGCCGACAAGTGATTACTTATGGCCGGCAAGTGATTACTTATGGCTGACAAGTGATTACTTATGGCTGACAAGTGATCACTTATGGCTGGCAAGTGATTACTTATGGCCGACAAGTGATTACTTATGGCTGACAAGTGATTACTTATGGCTGACAAGTAATCACTTATGGCTGGCAAGTGATTACTTATGACCGACAAGTGATTACTTTTGGCTGGTCAAGGATCCTTTTTCGTTCCCAAGAGTTCGGTATGATCCCTGTTATATAGCGGAGAGAAAGGGATTTCTATAGAACAACTTATTAGTTTATTATTCTTTTTAGAGAACTGTAAATAGTTGGTAATAACATATCAAAAATGATATAAAAATGGCGACCGATTGAATAAGTGTTATTTTAGCAATACTCGCGTCAGTTCTCACGCTCGGGTAGTAATGAAATCCTACGTAAATAAGAAATATCCCATACTATATCAGTATCGCTAGAGTTTTTCTGCTTCGAAAAATTTACCTGATAGCGAATGTGTTTATATTTTACTATTACGGAATAGCTACTTTGCTCTTGCAAAGATTTTGGAGAAGCAAAAATGAAATATGCTAAAAAATTGTAAAGTTAATCGTATATTGGAATAAGATTTACATTTTTTGATAACTACGTTGTCTTACAACCATTCCATTTGTCTCAATATTATAAGATGAATGAAGGATAAATTAACAATTATACTCTTATATTTCTTATAATATAGAATCTAAAATTTTTAAATTATAACCATAAGATACAAGTATATCATCGTACTAGTTAAGCCTAAAAATAAATCAAAAAAATTAAATAATTTAATGATTATATAAAATATTAAATGATTCAAAGGCTAACCGCAGATTAAAACTAAAACTTGCTTTTGAAGAACTGGAGTAAAGTTACGAAGTACTTTCTCCTCAAGAACAAACAAGCTGTAGCGGTGGATACTCTGGTTTTGTGGGACTTCGTTCCCAAAACGATTGTGCGATTCATGCAATTGCATTTGATACTGGGCAGAGTTATAACGATGTCTTGTCAGCCTTCGGTGAATGGTCAGTTAGCCAATCAGGTTAATTTGCCGATGCCCATTTAAATACAGTTTCGATGCAGGCTTCTGGAATATTAATGAGCGACATTGTGAGTTTCGAACCTCAAATGTGACTTACCAGTGCTGGAGATACTCCAAATGGCTCAAATGGTATGTCCATGTCCGGATATCAATCCATCGTATTAACACATGATGGTTTCTCAGGGCATGTTAGGGTGCTAACTGGAAATGCGAGTGCAAAGAATTACTATTACTATGATCCACAGACTGGTACAGCCGGCACTATTGCTAAGACTGACTCGACGATTCGCGGAACATTCGGTTATTAAAAGATAATATGTTAGGGAAAACTCCTTTTGAGTTTTCCCTATTAATCGGAACTTATGGAAAAATTTATTGTTTTAGTTTTTATGTTAATTGGAGGATCGTTGAATGGTCAAAATTTACAGAATGTGTATGATCTTGATTTCTCTAAATTTAATACTTGTAGTTGGGACTGGTTAAAAAGTCTATCCAATTGTAGTATAAAAAAATTGCCAGAATATTTAATCATAAAAAACGGAGCTCAAAATTTTGGTCCTCCTGTAAAAATGTCATTTAGGCTAAGTAGAGAAATTACTCTATTGAAATCAACAAAGCACCCGATCAGTTTGAGATTAAAGGCAAAAAACAACTCCAATAGTAACCTTGTTTTCTCAGTTGCGGGATTTGACAAAAGTCAACAATTGATTTTGAGTAAAGAAAAATCTTTAAGGAGAACGGAAGAATGGTCTACAATTGAGCTTGAAATTGGGTCAGTGGATTTAAAGGCCATTGAAATCGAGATCAGGTACGAAGGGAATACTGACCTTCAGCAGGAAATCCATTTAGCAGAAATAGAGCTAAATAATGAGAGAGGTGATTTTCAAAAATTCGTCTTAGTTCCTCCTAAAAAAAGTGTACCTGACTTGAATATCAGTCACGCAGTCCAGATCAAGGATTGGCAGACCTTTACAGTAGACAACATACCTGGTATAACCAACGAGTTACAAATTATTGGTTTAGGAGAATGTTCTCATGGTAGCTTAAGTATAACTGAGCAGAGATTTGAAGTCCTGAAGCAATTTATTCAACAGAGAAAATGTTCAATTGTGTTATTGGAGTTACCATTTGATGACACCATGTTGTATGATCTATTTGTTCAAGGAGATATTAATGATACGACACTAGTTAAGGACTATCTGGATAATAAAATTTTTGCTGCCGCAAGCTCATATTTTAGATTATTCGAGTGGATTCGAAATTTCAATCTTCAATCGAAACGGAAAGTACATTTGGTTGGCTTGGATAATTCTATTTCATTACCCAGCTATGCGTTGATGGACATTTTCTCCAACCTACTACCTCCAAACCAAACCGAGGTATTGTTGAAAGAAGTTGGTCAAGGTAATCTTCTTAAAGTACATACATTTTTATCTAATTCTAAAACTCTTTTTGAAGGTTTGGGAAATGAAACATATGATTTACTTGTTCACGTCTTAGGCAATAATAGTCTTTCTAAACCTAATGAAAATTTTTATTTTAACAGAGACGTGGATATGTTTAAGCGAGTAAGTAATTTGTACAGTCAATTTTATAAATCTGATGAGCTTTGGATCGTGTTAGCACATTCTAAACACTTACAAAAAAATGATTTATTTAGAAAAGGGGAATATATCAATACTTTGGGGAGTTTACTACACAAAACCAAGAGCGAGCGCTATTATGCAATTGATTTTTCTTTCGGCACAGGAAATTTTGTTCAAGATAGCTGTAGTAGGAATGCCGTGACCATCGACTCCATTAGTGAACTATCTCCAAATAGTTTTTCATTTAGTGCCCTGAAAATACCTTATGAACGTTTTCTTTATCCAACATCTCAAATTAAAGATAATATATTTTTGAGCTTATCAATAGCCAGATATAGCTTCAAGAGAGCCAACTTTGAATTCACTTCTTTTAAGAAAAACTTTGATGCTATTTTCTTCATTAGGAAGAGCGTTGCTTTTCGGGATTTCGTCAGATATCCAAGCATTGGCAACATTACATTTTTCGCAAATAAAGAGCGACAATATTATAAATATTTAAAAGGATCAATCTAGAAGCATTTCAATGATAAAGCTATTTGTGATCGACTATTATCAACTTTACAAGACAAATGGTATGGCTACTTACCTTAATTAGTTAGAAAAATATAAAATCAGAAATAATGAAATACAACTAAATTATGTTTGGGTAAACTCTAAACCTCAGATTGGATTTAAACAGGAGAATATTTATCCGATTATTTTTCTTCAGCTCCACAACTTTTGAACATGATCCGATCGAACCCCGGCCTGCGCTTCGGTTCGAATCAGGTATCCCTTAAATGATAAAAGCAGCTAAAAAAGCTGCTTCTATCTGGCGGAGAGTGAGGGATTGGCTTAGCCCCACAAGCCCGCACTCCACCCTAAACCTCCTTCGGATCGAACCCTGGGTTCTCATCCCTCGACAATTAAATAATCAGCGCCGAACATAAAAAAAGCTCCAATCTTTTAGATTGAAGCTTCTGCGGAGAGTGAGGGATTCGAACCCCCGGACCTGTTACAGTCAACAGTTTTCAAGACTGCCGCATTCGACCACTCTGCCAACTCTCCGCGACAAAAGTACGAATTTTCTTATTCCTGCAAAATTTTATTTCAAATTTCTAGCGCATAATTGCCGTTGTTTTTGCAACTACGCTGATTGTTAACTCAATATAAATTGTATGTCACCGCTGATTTTCACTTCATCGCCCACCATTACGCCTCCGGCTTCGACGGCGGCGTTCCAAGTTAGGCCGAAATCGCCCCGGTTAAGCTTGCCCGAAAAGGCAAAACCTACCTTTTTGTTGCCCCAAGGATCGGTCGCGATGCCTCCAAACTCTACGGAGAAGACCAAAGGATGTACGTTGCCTTTTATGTTCAGGTTTCCCGTGATGGCGTAACTTTCGTCGCTTTCCTTTTTAATGTCGGTGGAATCGAAGGTGATCTCGGGGTAACTGCTGCTATCGAAGAAATCGGCGCTGCGTAGGTGTTGATCGCGTTGCTCATTTTTGGTGTTGATAGAGGCGGAGGCAATAGCGATACGGATAGAGGCTGTGGTGATATCCTCCGGATCGCCACTCATGCTGATGTTGAAATCCTGAAAAAATCCTTTTACATTGGAGATCATCATGTGCCTCACCTTGAATTCTATTTCACTGTGGGCTTTGTCTAGGTTCCATGTTGTCATAACGAGATGTTTTTATTTAATAAACTCAAATTTGATTCGCTTGTTTTAAAAGTACGCGGTATATGGCAAAGAAAATATGATCGGCAAAAATATATGTTTGGGAAGCAACCAGTTATTTGCCTTAGCACAAAAAAAAGCAATTTTATTTTGCAGAGCAACGGTAATTCCATACTTTTGTCCCATAGAACGATGCGCCAATAGCTCAGCAGGATAGAGCAACGGTTTTCTAAACCGTCGGTCAGGGGTTCGAATCCCTTTTGGCGTACTGAAAATCCCCTTTATTTAGCGATAAAGGGGATTTTTTATTGGGATCGACTCAGAATTGCACTTGGTTTTTCACGTTCCTGTATCTTCATATCCTTCAATTGAGATACGCTCGGCTCGGCAACCGTATTAAAGTCCATATCGATCAGCTGATACATTAAGTTCTGATCTTTCAGTAATTCAGGGTTTGCGGAGAGGCTCCAAATGAACTTAACAAGCTGCCCAATTTTCCGCTCTTGGTGCTGCAAAAGCACCGCTATTTCTTTGTTTAATTCGATCATTTAGCAAATCTCTTAATATTGCTAGTGCAAAAAGCAAGTGCATTTTTGTAAAACACATACAGTGCGATTTAATGCTATTTTTTAGTAAGCCTAACCGGTTCCGGACCTGAGTAATCAATACCAACTACCTTTCCTTCTAAGCGGTCGCAAATCTCGTCGAGTTCTTTATCGCCAGCAGGTAAATCGGTGTTAAGTATGTACCTCAGTAGATTTGTAGATAAAATAGCTGTGGCTCGGTAGTTGTGTCGGTTCGCGAAGTGGTCTATATCGTCATGATTGTCCGCTAATAATTCGCAAGTTCTTCTTAACGCTTTCAGCGCTAATTCCTCCTTGATGCTCATTTAGCCTCCCTTTTTCAATTTCTTTTGCTTTCAGGCGATTTAACTCATCTTCCTCAATGTAGTATCAGCCGTCAATGCGTTTCATTTTTACCTTACCCTCGTCACGCCATCTATACAGCGTGTTGCGGTCTAAGTCCAATGTTTGACAAGCGTGTTTAAGATTAAAAGCAGTAATCATTATGCTAATTTCACGATCTAAACTGATTAAATAAATTATTACAAGTAACGTTTCGGGAAGTGTTACTTCTGAAAGGCTAATATATCTTAAGAATGATGTATTGTTATAGTTAAGCCCTCAAATAAGATTTAAAATGGAGTGTGCTCCGGCTCCGATTGGAAGTGGGGGCGCCTAGTTGGCGCCTTCGTCGTTTTCGTCGTTTATTTTCTCCATATCTATTCTTAGGGATGACTTGTTGTAAGTGGTATTAATCATGTAAAATATTCCTTTGGAGTTGCTACATTTGAACAGACAATAAGTTAAGGGAATTTAATAACTTAACAGCCTTATGTCAAGAGTAAGAAAAACGTACCCCAAAGAGTTCAAGCTGATGAGCGTTGAACTGAGTAATACCAGAAATGATTTAACAGCTCTGGCCAAAGAATTGGATATCCAGCCCTCATTGCTTTATCGATGGCGTAAAGAATATTTAAGTAAGGCAGGCAGTAGCTTTCCTGGCAACGGGAAAGTAATATTAACAGAAGCCGAGCAGGAGGTAGCCAGACTGAAGAAAGAACTGCGTGAAACGCAAATGGAGCGCGACATCCTAAAAAAGGCTGTAAGCATCTTCTCCAAGAACGAGGGCAAATATTCGGGTTCATAGCGGATCACTGCAGGATATTTTCCATCGAGAAGATGTGCACGGTGTTTAAAGTAAGTAGAGGCGGTTTTTACAGCTGGTTGAAGCGTACACCATCATTCCGTAATAGGGAAAACCAAATGCTTGAGCAGGAAATACGGAAAACGTTCCAAGAGAGTAAAGGTAGCTATGGAAGTCCTAGGATTACAAAGGCATTGAACGAAAAGAGCACTAAAGTCTCTAGACCCCGAGTAGCCCGAATAATGAAAAAGATCCATTTACGAAGTATAGTGAAGAAGAAATTCAAGGTGACTACCGATTCTAATCACAAATTTACTGTACCGGGAAATAAGTTGGATCGTAATTTCAAAACAGGGACGTTAGGAGCTGTCTGGGTATCTGATATCACCTATATTAGAACAAAACAAGGATGGTTATATCTAACAACGGTTATAGATCTGGGTGATAGAAAAGTAATCGGCTGGGCTTTAAGCGCAACAATGAAGCCATTGACACCGTAATTCCAGCATTTAGCATGGCGCAAAAAAACAGACCGATAACACAAGAACTGATATTTCACTCAGATCAAGGAATTCAGTATGCTTGCAATGAATTCCGGAGTTTATTAGAAAGAAACCCGCTAATTATAAGAAGCATGAGCAGAAAGGGAAATTGCTGGGACAATGCCGTTGCTGAAAGCTTCTTTAAGACGCTCAAAGCTGAATGTATATACCAGAATAAGTTCGTAGATAAACACCACGCAGCGATTGTTGTGTTTGAATACATTGAGGTTTGGTATAACAGAAAAAGAATGCACTCTGCTTTGGGATTTATGTCCCCTGAAGAGTTTGGAAGAAAACTGAATGAACAAAATATTGCAGCTTAACTAAATGTCCTTTTTTTTGTTGCAATTCCATATTATCCTTGACACAGTTTATTTTACAGTCTCTTAATATGTCCAACATTATTTTTGAAAAAAAGTAGCGAAAAAAGTTTCCCCTCAAGGAGGCTTTTGTTATACCTACCAAACAATATCCGGATAAGCCTTCAGTAAATTCTTTTTGACCAAAGTGGCAACAGCATGGCGAACGCCGGAATATCCTTAGATTGTACCGCGTACCCATTTGGTTGTCAGCAGCTCTTCACCTATGACATATCCGGATCCATAATATACTGGTGATAGTTCGTTGAGATTCGCTAATCGGACAAGCTAACTTCTAGCTCCTTACACTGATCCGCTGTCACAGTAAGTTGTTTGCCTGCTTATAATCATTTTTTTGAAACGTATTTGCGCTCGGTTTTAGCTGTAATTTCTAATATGGGATTTTGTTTCAATTTCTAGCTCTAGAATTTCAAACGGTAACTGTTGTTGGATGAGAAAAGACAGCTTCGTTCTGCAAAAATTAGATCATCGTACCTTCGCTAACTATAATTTACATCCTATGAATGATCTGCCATTAGATTTTAAGCTGGCCGCAATGCTTGAAAAAGCGGCTGAACTCGGAGCGTTGAAGGCTTTAATCATCCTATACGCAAGCTGTTCGCCCTATAATAGAAATTTAAAGGAAGCACAGACCTTTTGCAGATATAAAGTCGATTACCTTAAATCGTCTTCATTACAAAAAGATTCGGCTATTGTAGAAATTGTTCTATATGATATAAAGAACAATACACCAATAGACTTCTACAAGCCTAAGTTTTCCCTCAACGAGCATGCAAATAAAGTAATAGCTGGTAATAAGTGCACGGCTATTTTTAGCAAAAAGGAATTACCCAAATTTATATTTCTAGAATTACATCACCTAAATAAACACCCTGTACACATTTATCTTGATAAAAGTCGCGCGAGAAAAAATAACAAGTTTTTGGTTACAGTTTATTTAGCAGATGATAGCCGCGCTATTCTGTGATCTCTAGCATGTAATTAAAATTAGCAAAAAAAACTTTAGTTAAAGGTGTTGGTCGGGTTGATCCCAACCTGTCGGAGGGTACATATCTGCTGATCGATCAATTGCAAAGGATTGCGGAAGCTAACGATGTTGCGGTGGCAGCAGTGGCTATTGCTTGGCTGATGCAGCAAAAAGGAGTATGCTCCACCTTGCTGGGCGCAAGAACGATGGAGCAACTCCAGCAGAACATGCGGGCTGCCGAATTGGAACTTTCGCAAGACGAGCTGCAGTCTCTTAGCATCCTTACGACTCCCGTGCGCCCCTTTCCTCATAGCTTGTTACAGGGTACGGCGGATTTGTTGCAGGCGGGGACGAAAGTAAACGGTGTGCCATCGAGCGTAGCGGCTATACTGCCGCAGAATGATAGTGAACGGTATGCGTAACAGGATCCAGAAATTTAAGCTGCGCGGTCGATATATTGCTGTAGGTAAGTTGTGTCAGTTTTTCTCTGTTTGTTGATATGTTCGTATATTAGGAGCAACAAGAATAAAAAATAATGAAATATTCGATCAGCCTTCCAGGATATCGCATCGATAGCCGCATGATTTTTACGTTTATAGGTTCCTTTTTCATTGCTTGGTTGCTTTGGAATTGGCAAATAACATTTGCGCTGCTCTTTTACCACGCGGAGCATTTGAAAAAGGCTACATCGTTCGATACACATTTCGACTTAGTAGTATCTTATGCGACGGTACTAAAGAGCTTTTTTGGGCCGCTATGTTCTGCGATGCTGTACACATTGGTCGCTTTTTCAAAAAATAATAACGAATAGTTTTGTCTTTACACGAGCTATAAACTGTAGCAATACCGTGTATCAAAATAAGTTTACCTATGATATTAGAAGTCGCTATCTTGAATGTAAGCGTTGAAAAACAGCCTGATTTTGAACGAGATTTTTTGGAAGCCAGCCAATATATCGCATCGATCAATGGCTACATCAAGCATGCTTTAAAGAAATGTGTGGAGATTGAAAACCAGTATATCTTGTTGGTTGAGTGGGTTTCAGTGGAGGCGCACGAGGTCGGTTTTCGTCAATCGCCTGAGTATTTGAAGTGGAAAGCCTTGTTGCATCATTATTACGATCCTTTTCCGCAGGTATTGCATTATGCCTAAGGAAGAAGAACAACCTGAAGTTTGTAATTGAGAGGTGCTACAAACTCGTATTTTTGTCGATCACTTTATAAAACATGAACATAGAAAGGTTCAATATTCGGGATTTACCCTTTATAGGACACTTGCAACCCGCAGGTTGGGGAGATATCGCTCCAAATATGCTAGGATATTGTCTACAAGATTTCTGTCGGCCGATTAAAATGGTAGATAAGCAGCGCATTGTGGGGGTAGGGGCTTTAATTTTGCACGTAGATTCGGCTTGGCTAGCGCATATTATTGTTGACGAATCATATCGTGGAAGGGGGATCGGTAGGCACATGGTGGAGCATTTGGTTCAAGAAGCGCTTATTGAAGGATGTTCATCCGTCAATCTAATTGCAACCGATCTTGGCGCTCCGGTTTATCAGAAGGTGGGTTTTAAAGCCGTTGGTCATTACCAATTTCTAAATAAGACAGCGGACTATGTTCCAAACAACATATCGGAGTGTGTGCGGGCCGGAGGAAAGGAATATCATCAGCAGGTGCTGGAAATGGATCGACATATTACCGGCGAAGATCGAAGTGCGTTGATCGGCAGCCATTTTCACCAAGCTGTTGTTTATGAAGAGGACGCGGCGTTGGAGGGATATTACCTGCCGACCTTGGGACAGGGGCCTATTTATGCGATAACCGAGCGTGCTGGATTGGCGTTGATGGAATTGAAGTACAGCCATGCGCAGGTTGCCGTTTTACCGCAGTCAAATACCGTAGGTCTTAATTTTTTATTGCAAAGCGGATTTGAAAAACGGCCCGACACGGCCATACGCATGGTTTATGGTCGAGAAACGCTATGGCGACCCACGCAGATATTTAGCCGAATTGGTGGTAATTATGGCTAGTATAATCCACAGCTATTTTAACGACTAAAATCCCAAGGGCTTTAGGCACTATCTTTGGTTAAATCCACATAAAGCGAATTGGCTACACAAATTAGAATAACCATAATGAAAAACTTACGATATATACCAATGCTTGCTGCGATGTGTCTTTTGCTGTCTTGCGGCGATGGTGCGAAAGGCAGGCAGACGGTGAACCATGCCGATAGCATTTCGCAACAGGAGCGAGCGACCGACACGCTTGTGCAGCATGTAGCCGATACAGTAGTTGGAAAAGGTGCGGTGAAAGACGCGCAGCTGATCAAAGAGACCTGTGAAGAGCCCTATGGCGACATGGAAAGCGGCTTTACGACTGTGTGTTTTTACTGGAATGCGGATTTGGAAACGGCCTATGCACATTTTAGAGCGAAGAACAGCGACAGCGATGATGGCCGTTTTTTGGAAAGCCAATGGCCGAAGGAGGCTGAGCATAACGTTGCGGGAAGCTATCCCATAGAGGTTAAGTACCTCCGCGAGACGAGCGACCGGCTATCGGTCAACTTATTTTTTCCGGGCGGCGAGACACAGATTGTTTTTGAAAAGAAACCCAAAGGTGTGGAAGTGCGCACGGTACATTCGCCAGACTAAAGGATCCAAGCTGCTGCTAAGCGCCTTCAGCTAGCCTGTCGGATGATCGACTGGAAGAGACGCGCATATCCGCTCACCATTTTCTCCCAGCTGAAGTTACGCAGGGTAAACGAACGATAAGCCTGCCGCTGTTCGGTATGTAGGCTGTCGCTGTCCAAAATTTTGCCTATAGCCAATTGCCAAGCCTGCGCATCCTCATGAGGCACCTGAATACCGTTTTTTTCGTGGATGATCGCATCGGTAATGCCTTCGATATCGGCGGCTAATACCATGGTGCCGCACATACTGGCTTCTAGGCATACCAAGCCAAAGCCTTCCATATCACCTTCGATCTTGATATTAGGCATGAGGAAAGCATGCGCATGCGCCAAAAGTA
The DNA here is from genome assembly GCF_033955345.1 of Sphingobacterium bambusae. Lineage (NCBI taxonomy): Bacteria > Pseudomonadati > Bacteroidota > Sphingobacteriia > Sphingobacteriales > Sphingobacteriaceae > Sphingobacterium > Sphingobacterium bambusae. The sequence goes on along the minus strand of NZ_CP138332.1, from coordinate 495,860 downwards.
CCTGTAGATCGTCTAAAGGTAATTTGCCCACATGCTTCAACCGAAGCTGATGGCTATCTTCCTGTAGCAGCTTACGGAGCTCTACCTGATCGGAAGGAAAACCTAGAAAGAGCATGACGAGGTGCCGCCAAGATTTAGGAAGTCGTTGGAGCCATTTCTCTTGCTCGGTTTGTTCGGCCTGAAAGGGCCCTGCCATCAACAGCATAGTATTTTCGGGGAGTAGGGGAAGTACCTCGCGAATAAACCACGAAAAGCCTTTGCGCTTTACTGGGCGACCGAGGGTGACGAGAATCTTCTTGTCGGCCGGAATAGCATATTTCTGACGGATGGCCGACCAGCTATCTGCCGAGTGCTGGGCTTGAAGATTGTGGTCTATGCCGTTGACGACAACCGATACCTTGCTCTGGTCTACGCCGCGTTGCACAATAGATTGTGCGGTAGCTTGGCTGACGGCAATGATATGGTCAAAGCGGTTGAAGCGCCGCAAAATAAAGCGTTGATAGATGCTCCAAGGGAAAACGACATCTAATCCGTGCACGGTAACCACACGCTTGATATGGCTGTAGCCACTATGCCAAAGGCTCATCGAGGCGATAAGGCCATCATTGAAGTGGATCAATGAGATGCCGGGATGGCTATGTACCGTCTTCAATATACGGTCGTTCAGTTTTCTAAAAAACTGAAAGTAACTTTCTTCAGCCGTATACACAATATGGTGCACGATGGCGCAGCTGCGCATCCCGTTTATCAGCTCGTAGCTTTGTTTTTCCATGCCACCGGTCGCCGGTGGATATTTGTGGCTAACGAATAGTACTTCCATGTTCGATAAGCGGTAATGCCTGAGGCTTCCTAATAAAGGCATAGCAGAGTATGCCGATCAATATCCAAAATAGCTGACGCGAGCGCCGCAGGACGGATACGGCGAGCCACACGGCGGTGGCGTGTATTCCCACGGCAGCCAGCACAAATTTGTTTCCGAGCTCTTCCACCCCCAATTGACCGGGAACAAAAGCGCCAAGACTCTTCACGATAACAACGCCCATATCCAAGAGCAACCCGTGCATGATTCGCAGGTCGTAGCCGAGAAACTGCAGGATCAAATAAAATTCAAAACTGCCCACCAGCCAGTGCAGCATGGATAGGAAGTAAGACGACCAGAAGGCCTTGGGCTTCTGTTGATAAAAGGCCTGAGCCTGCTGCAGCAAGCTGCGTAGGCGCGAGGTAAATGTCGTCCACAGCTTTATAGGCTTGCTATTGCTTTCCCTCTCGGGGGAAGGCTTCCGATGTAAGGTATAGAAGAACAGTAATTTGAGGATGCTTAGGAAAATGATTAGGCAGATCAGCAAGGGAGGAAGGAAAGCGGGCATGTTGGATGCTGCAATGAAGAGAAGCCATGATGTGGCTACGATAAAGAGCAACAGTTGGGAGAGCACGACCGTAATGCGGGAGATCACGATGGAGGTGGAGGCGGTCTTGCGGGAGATATGGTAGGCTTTCAATAGTTCGTCTTTCAGGAGATCGCCGCCCACGACGCTGGTGGGGTTGTATAGCCCGACAGTTTCTCCGATCTGGCGCACGCTAAATAGTTGGAACAGGTTGATGTGCTTTCGCTCATCTGCTAAGCATACCCACCACGCAAAGGTACCCAAGAGGTAAGCGACAAAGGTGGAAGCCAATAGGTATAGAAAGCGGAAGCTTATCTTTTCCATTTCTTGCCATACCAAGCGGACATCCGTTTGGAGGATGAAAATGACCATGGGCACGATGATGCAGGCCAAGATAAGGACCTTGAGCCATTTCTTGTTTTTTAGCAAGCTGTCCATACCAAGCTGCTGTTTGTGGAACCGGCAAGCGTCTTTACGTCGTCGAAGTAACGCTGCACAAGGTTCTCCCAATCTAGCTCGCGCACCTGAGCGAGCGCCGCATTGCTGATGACCTGATGAAGCTCGCGGTCGTTCAACAGGAGCGAGAGGTGGATGAGGTAGTCTTCCGGCGATTTTGGTAGACATTTGTAGCCGTTGTGGCGGTGACGGATGAGGTCGGCGCTGCCGCCGCCATCGGCGATAACACAGGGCAGACCCGAGGCCATGGCCTCTATAATCACATTGCCGTAGGTTTCCGAGGTGGAGGTAAAGACAAAGGCATCGCAAGATGCGTATAAGGTCGCTAGCGCCTGATGCTCCAATTTGCCAAGAAAGTGGGCCTTAGGCATATGGCGCTGCATCTCTTCTTTGGCAGCACCGTCGCCCGCGATAATGAGGTTGTGCGCCAAATCGCGGCGCTGCAAGCGCTGGTAGATTTCGATAAGGGTCTGCACGTTTTTCTCCCATACCAAACGGCTGGCAAAAAGGATGTTGGGCTTATCGTTACCCGTAATATTGCGCACATAGTTTAAGTCTCTTTTCTGCGGGTTGAAGAGGTTGAGGTCAATGCCTCGTTGCCAAAGTGTCAACTTTTCCGGAGAAACGCCAAACTGTTCCAACTGCCTGATCATGGACTGTGAAGGCACGTATACATTCGAGCAGCGGTTGTAAAACTTCTTGCTGGCGGCAATCATCCAGCGCTCTACAGGTTTGATCAAGGCGGGAAATTTCCGGAAGTAATAAGGGATATAGGAGATGAAGTTGGTATGGTAGATGCTGATGACTGGGATATTGCGCTGCTGTGCATAGCGCAGGGCAAAGAAGCCCAACAACGAAGGTGTGGCGATATGGATCACGTCGGGCTGAAAGCGATCCAGCTCTTGTTTCAGCTGTTCCTTAACCAACAGGGGCATGGTAAAACTGTAGTCTTTGTTGAGGCCTGTATTCAAAGAAGGAATTTTGAGCGATGCATGTGTCTCCAATTGATCCGGACCTTTTCCGTACACAAAAAGGTAGGAATACCGACGTGGGTCGATCCTGTTAATGATCTGAAACATCGTACGTGATGCACCATCAAACTCTTCAATAAGTATCTCTGCAAAGAATGCCACTTTTACCATATCGCCAGGTTTAGTTGTTTTTTCGAAAATAAAAGGTAGATGTGTAGTTAATAGGTGTTGGTTGTTAATGATTTATGAATTTTTCGAAGCGAGTTTACATTTTCTGCATAATTCCTACATAAAAGATTCATCTTGAATTTATACAAACCTAACATGAAGCCTTTAGCTTTGGTGAAGCATCAACGACCTTAAACAGATGAACTTACATGCTGTGTGGCTAAACCGGAGAAAATGGATAAGTGTGCTTGCGCTTGTCTTTTTGCTATGGGCATATGTATACCAAATAAAAACCGGTCGTTCGGCCGGATACGATCCGAGCGTTTCGTATGCTGCGTTGGCTGCCATGGGCAATTCGTCGGAAGGTGAGCTTGCTCTGCTAACCTACAATGTTGCCGGTTTGCCGGAGATCATCTCGGCGGCAGAAAGCCCGCGTGCACAGAGCATGGGCGAGATAGGTGCGAAGATCAATTCCTTTGATATTGTGAATGTGCAGGAGGATTTTCATTATCACGACGCCTTGTATGATCGAGGAAATACGCATCCCTTCCGCACGCTGCACAAGCAGGCGCTCCCTTACGGAGATGGCTTGAATACCTTGTCGAAATACCCGATTTTATTTACCAAGCGTATTGCTTGGGCGGATTGCCACGGCACGGATTGCCTAGCGGCGAAAGGTTTTTCTGTTTCGCGGATACAGCTGAGCAAGGGAATTACAGTAGACGTATACAACGTGCATGCCACCTCGCAGGATAGCCCTGCGGCGGCCTTGGCCAGACGAAAAAATATCAAACAGCTTTCAGCTTATATCCAAACATATTCTGCGCAGCAGGCCCTGCTGGTGATGGGCGACTTCAATGCGCATTATGCGGCGGCCTGGGATAACCTGCATCAGTTTGTGCATAGCAACAAGCTGCATGACGCGTGGATCTTTACGAAGAGAGCTGGACAACTGCCCGGCGCCGTAAACGATTTTGTGGCGCAAGACAAGCTCTCGCTCACCGATAGTTGCGAAAGCATTGATAAGATATTGTTTAGAAATAGTTCCTATTTAGAATTTACCCCGCGCTCGTATAAAATTGAAAAACAGCATTTTTCCAATCGCAATGGTCAATCCCTTTCTGATCATTGTGCTGTCTCGCTTTCTTTGAAATGGAAGAAAATAACAGATAGTGTGCTGTTGGACCGTCCACTGGCCGCTTTTGTTGAAAAGTAATTGGAGATAGAAACCGCCAATGGTCGTGGCACACCAGTGGCTAATGCTTGATTGCGCATCATGGTCTTAGTCATTGGTTAGAAAAAAAGACTTAAGTCTCCCCGACTTAAGTCTTTTTTTTTGATGACCTAGATCAACTACTTTGATTCATCTGGCAGGAGGATAAACTTAAATAGTTGCTCTTCTTTTAAGTATTTGTTGGCTACCGCCTTGACGGAGCTTACTGAAATTTTATCTAATGCGTCTAGGTAATGCGTGATGTAGCTCGGATCTTCATTACGCTGATAGGCACCCGACAATTGGCTCATCCAAAAACGGTTTTCTTTGAGGGATAGCTCCAGTTGTCTTCGTTGCTCAATCTTGAATTTTGCTAAATCTTCTTCCAATGGACCGGCCTTTTTTACTTTGTTGATCTCGTCCAGCGTAGAGGCTATCAAGGCTTGGTATTTGTCTACGGCTGTGCCAAAGGATACCGTGAAGCTGAAGCGATTTTTAGGATACTTGCTGGTAGATGCTCGCGCGGCGGTGCCATATACGCCACTTTCTTCTTCGCGCAGGCGCTCCAGCAGCTTGATGGTAAGCACGCTCTCTAAGGCATCCATATTCAGATTTTCTTGCTCGTTGTAGCTATAGTCACCATAGAAACTCAATACCGCCGTTGCTTTTTGTTCCTGGCCCTTGTGCACTACTTTCTCGAATCCCTTCTTAGGCTCATAAATTCCTAAGTCCTTAGCTTCCTCTTTGCGGTTGGATGCCGGCAGGGCAGCGAGATACTGTTCGAGATAAGGTTTTATTTCCTCTTCGGTGAAGGAGCCTACAATGGTAAACGTAAAGTCGGAAGCATCGGCGAAACGATTTTTGTATATTTCCAAGGCGCGCGCTTGATCGATCTTTTTTACATCGTCTTCGCTGATTGGTGTGCGTCGGATGTTTCCGTTGTAGAGGCTTTGCATAACCGCTTGACTAAACACGAAGTTCGGGTTGCTTGCCCGGTTGGCGATCATGGATAGCGTTTTGCTGATGGTGCTCTGGAAGGCGTCATCTTCAATGCGTGGCGCGGTGAAATAGCCGTAGATCATCTCAAAAGCTGTTTTCAGTCCCTCTTTGTCGCTATGCCCAGATATCCCTTCAGCGCGTTCGCTAATGTAAGGGCTGATGTTCAGGTTTTTACCGGTCAGGTATTTCTGCAGCTCAATGGTGTTAAGCTGCCCAATACCGCTGCTGTTGACGAGGTCGGCCGCTTGCGATGCGGTGAAATAGTCGCTATCAGCATAAAGCGATGTACCGCCGGGGCTATAGGCGCTGATGAGTATCTCGTCGTTCTTAAAGGTCGTCGGTTTGAGTACTACGCGAACGCCATTCGATAGTGTGAGCTCTTTACTTGCCACAGCAGCGATATCTTTGGATGCGCTGATGCTACCTGCAACGGGCTCTTTGGCCAGCATAGGCAGATCCGATACTTTGTCGTCGTAGGTAGCTATTTGCTCGCCTTCGATATCCTTAAACCAAGTTTTTACCTGCTGTTCGTCGGGCAGGTTGGCTTTTTCATTTTCGGGCGCCATGATAATCATATCCCGGTTATTGTCCACATAGTACTGCTTGCCCAGCTGATTGACTTCATGAAGGGTCAGTGTTGGTAGCAATTGTTTGTAGAGATTGTACGAATCTTCATTGCTTAATGCGGGGCTATCTTCCAAGTAATGGTTGAGGTAGCTGTTGACATAACTGTCGGATTTCTTTTTGTCGCGTTCTACATAGGCCATCTCTGTGCCTTTGCGTATGGTTGTAATCGCACGCTGGAATTCGCTATCGGTAAAACCATGGCGCTCGACGCGTTCGAGTTCGCGCGCCAACGCTTTGAATCCCATTTCGAAGGATCCCGGCTTGGCCACAAATACGGCGTTGTAGGCATCTAGTCCGCCGATGAAACCACCGATACCTACGCTGGCTTGAATAAACGGTGGGTTGGCAGACTGTGCCAGCTCGCCGAGCCTGGCGTTGAGCATATCGTTGTAGACAGACTTCAACAGATTGGAGCGAAGATCGCGTACGGTCTTCACTTTTTGCTCTTTATGTTTGATAGTGAGCTGCCCTACCGTATAGGTCATCTCGGGATCTGTTACCGCAATAAATTGATTGGCGTTAAGCAAAGGTACTTGGTATTCCTCGCGTTTTGGCGCGGTTGCTGGCGCTTTTAAGTCGGAAAACAGCCTTTTGATCTCGCTTTCCATGGCGGAAACATCGATGTCGCCGACAATGATGATGGCTTGCAGATCAGGGCGATACCAGTCTTTGTGAAAGGAGCGGAGGGACGCATAGGGAAAGCCCTTGATATTGGCTTCAGTGCCAATGGGCAATCGGTTGGAATAGCGCGAGTTGTTGAGCATTACAGGGAGATACTTATCGCGCATGCGTTGGGAAGCACCACGGCCTCCGCGCATCTCTTCGAGCACGATGCCACGTTCTTTATCTATTTCTTCCTCATTGAGCAAGGCATCTTGCGCCCAGTCGCGCATCACCTGCAATCCATTCTTCAGCAGCTCCGGATCGTCGGAGGGAATCGGCAATTGATAAACCGTTTGGTCGAAACCGGTGTAGGCGTTTAGGTCACTACCGAAACGTACGCCGGCTTTTTGCAAATAGTTAACCAGTTCGTTTTTGGGAAAGTGCTTCAATCCGTTGAAGTTCATATGTTCCAGAAAATGCGCTAGTCCCACCTGTTCTTCGGTCTCTAAAATGGAACCTACTTTTGTGGCCAAGTACATGGTCACGCGATCTTTCGGTTCCACATTGCGTCGGATGTAATATTGGAATCCATTAGACAGTTTACCCGTTTTTACCTCATTGTCGAAAGGAAGCGGAGTATCCCAAGAGAGGGTGTCGGCGCTTAAGATTTCCCTAGCGCTGGCATGCATCGTTGTGGCTTGTACCTGCGCAGTCTGAAAGATAGCAGGGAGCAGAAAGGCTATGGCAATCGGTTTGATCATATTCATGGATGTTAATGGTTTTGTGCAACTGTATGTGGTAAACTTACGAAACGGAACGAATTTCTGCTAATTTTTTAGCAGTTAATTTGATTATCTTTACGCTATGAAATGGGATAATGCTAAAAAAGATTTTAAACGCTATCTACAGTTGGAACGCAACCTGTCTGCGAATTCTATAGATGCTTATCTCAATGATGTCCAAAAGTTGGAAGCTTACTGCGACTACCGCAGTATAAACTTGCCACAGGTAGACACCAAAACCGTACAGCAATTCCTCGTGTTTATTAATGATTTCAATATATCGCCCTTTACGCAAGCGCGGTTGCTTTCCGGGCTAAAAACGTTCTTTGCGTTTCTGCAGATCGAATATGACTGGAAGAAGAACCCGGCGGAACTATTGGAGTCGCCACGGCTTAGCCGAAAGATTCCAAGTGTGCTGAACATTCAGGAGATCGATGCGTTGATTCAGGCGATCGATCTTTCGGCAAACGAAGGAACGCGCAACAAGACTATTTTGGAGGTGCTCTATGGCTGTGGGCTGCGTGTGTCGGAACTTGTGGGCCTCAAGATATCCAATCTGTTCTTGGATGTGGAATTTATTAAGGTGCAAGGTAAAGGTAATAAGGAAAGGCTGATACCGATTGGTAAACAGGCGATCAAACACCTGAAGATATACCTGCAAGAAGTTAGACCGCTGTCGCCGATAAAGCCGGGTTGTGAAGATTTCGTGTTCTTGAATAGGCGAGGGGCATCACTTAGCCGGGTGATGGTGTTCTTGATTATAAAAGATCTGGCTAAAAAAATAGGACTTACAAAGCCCATCAGTCCGCATACGTTTCGGCATTCCTTCGCCTCGCATTTGGTGGAAGGTGGCGCCGACCTGCGTGCCGTGCAGGATATGCTGGGGCACGAAAGTATCACCACTACGGAGATCTATACCCATGTTGATCGCGATTATCTGCAGTCTGTGATCACCCATTATCATCCACGCTCCTAAAAGAGATAGCTCTTCTTTATAGGATAATATTTGCAATGCTGTTGCATTTGTTTTATCTTTGTCGCTATTGATGCGGAAAAAGATATTGTTGCATATTATTTTATGGGTAGGACTCACTGGTCTGCTGCTAACAAGCGGGCTGCAGTATACCCATGATGTAGCGCATCATAGCTGTTCCACCTCCACGGAGGAGCAGCGCGATCATGCCGACCAGCACTGTTCGCTCTGTTGGTTTGTTTCCCATCAGGTTCTCGATGATTTTCAATTAGCTTCTTTGCTGCCCACTGCGCAGATTTCTTTGTCTTCGCCGGTAGCTGAAGCGCTTATGCTTGTTCGCTTTCCCGATCAGGTACATTCCCTAAAAAGTAATAAAGATCCGCCTTATACCCTGTAAATCGGGGGAATATTTTTTTATAAAAAACATAAGGCAGATACATGCAAATTAAAGGCATTGGGCTGTTGCTATGGTTGCTTCTGTGCATACCGGTGCTACATGCTCAAGAAAACTGTGCTATCCGCGTGAGCGGGATGGTGCAATCGGCGCAAGGTGAACCCTTGGGCGATGTTATTATACGGATCAGTAAAAATAGAACGGCAACGACGAACGCTAGCGGACATTTTGTGCTGGACAAATTGTGTACGGGCAATTATGAATTGTCCTTGTCGTACTTGGGCTATTCGCCAATAAACGTTTCATTTGCGATAGCAAGAGATACCGTGTTGCAGTTTACCTTGCATCCAGATGCCATACATATTCAGGATGTGGAGATTATAGGGCAGCAGCAGGGATCGCTTTCCAGCAGTGTGCATCGCCTCTCGGCGCAGCAAGTGCAGGAAAACAAAGGACAAACGTTGGCCGAGTCGTTGGCCGACATATCCGGTGTGTCGACGATTGGCATGGGCAATAGTATTGTGAAGCCGGTCATCAACGGCTTGCACAGCAACAGGATCTTGATTATGAACAACGGTGTGCGGCAGGAGGGACAGCAATGGGGTGTAGAACATGCGCCAGAGATTGATCCTTTTATTGCAGACCGCTTGGAAGTGATTAAAGGTGCGCAAGGTGTGCGCTATGGCGCCGATGCACTGGGGGGCGTGGTGCTCGTGACGCCAGCAGGCATCAACATGGATAAGGCCTTGAGCGGTAATTTTGATCTCTTGGGACGTAGCAATGGGCGAGGTGGCGTGATGCAGGGAAGCTTGGAAGGCGCGGTTAAAAGTATTCCGCAGCTGGGCTGGCGTGTACAAGCATCGACGAAAAAGATCGGTGACTATGAAACGCCTGACTATGTGGTGGGCAACACCGGCGTGGAAGAGCTAAACTATAGCGGTGCGTTGACCTACCAATGGAATAGCAATACCTTGGAAGCTTTTTATAGCCATTTCGGTACCACGCTGGGTATTTTTCGCGGTGCTCATATTGGCACCGTGGCAGATATCGAGGCACGTATAGCATATGGACGTCCCTTTGAGGCGTATGATTTTAGCTATAAGATTGAGGCGCCACGACAACGCGTGAGCCATGATTTGGCGAAGCTGAAATGGACACATCACTTCCATGCTGATCGAAGCTTGGAGGTGCAGTATGCTTATCAGCGTAACCATCGCCGAGAGTATGATGTACGCCGGGTGGAGTCTGACGATTTGCCCATGGCCGATATGGTATTGAGTGCGCAGACCATGGATGTGGTGCTGAAGCAGAAGAACAGTTCCATTGGTGTGCAGTCGCTCATACAGATCAACAACAATACACCGGGGACGGGTACTACACCTATTATCCCAAACTTTGATAGCTATAATTTAGGTCTTTTTGCAATTCATCAGTTCCACATCGGGCGTCTCCATGCGGAGGCGGGCGGGCGCTACGACTTCAAGTATTTGGATGTAGCGGGATATCGGTACCGCCGCGATGCCGTGAACGATGACGGCAGTATCGAACAATATTTGCTGACCGACACGCGCCGCTTCCACAATGCCTCTGGAACGGTAGGGGCGCTCTATCACATTACGCCACGGTTAAGCTGGAAAAGTAACCTCGGCCTAGCTTGGCGTGCGCCGTCGGCCAATGAATTGTACAGTGATGGGGTGCACCACGGCAGCGCGACTTATGAGCTGGGCGATCAGCAGCTGCGCAGCGAGAAAGGCTTGAAGTGGATGAACACCTTAATCTGGAATGGAGAGCGGCTACAGTTTACTGCGGATGTTTATGCACAAATGCTGTATGACTATATCTATGCGCAACCCAATCCGGACTCGGTGAGACAAACCATACGTGGTACTTTTCCGCTTTTCGTATACCAACAGCATGACGCTCTTTTTTATGGTGCCGACCTGAAGCTCGGTTACCAGCTTAGCGCCAAGCTGCGATATGAAGCAACGGCTTCACTGATCCGCGCCAAGAACCTGACCTTAGATACCTATCTGCCTTATATTCCCTCGGACAGATTCCAGCAGGGCATTTCCTATGCTTTGTTTGGGGAACGCCAACCGCTTAGCTATGTGAAGCTGGCACATCGTTTCGTGGCGCGCCAGCATCGCTACGAAGCAAACAGCGATTATGCTGCTCCGCCGCCCGCTTATTATCTGATTGATTTTGTGGCGAGCAAGCAGTTTGATCTGGCATCCGGGAGGCAGTTTAATGTGCTTTTCTCGGTAGACAATGTATGCAATACGGCATACAAGGATTACATGGACCGTTTGCGCTACTTTACGCATCAAATGGGCCGAAATTTCAATTTAAAATTATCTTATCAATTCTAATGTTATTTATCATGAAAAAAATTAGTCTAGTTGTTTCTTTTTTAGCGCTGTTATTCCTTGCTCCATCTTGTTCAAAAGATGACCCCACGCCGGAGGTAGATCAAGAAGAAGTGGGAACCGCGAAATTGATATTTACGGAAGTAGAACGTGAGGAGCATGGCGACCATGCACACTATCACGATATCGAAAATGCAGAGGTGGTTTCTGTTTCGTTTTCGGGTGCGGATATGTTGCCTCCAGTAGGTGAGCACTTGCACTTGGAGGTGGGCAAAAGCTACAGACTGGAACTGCAAGCGACGGATTTCGCGGGTAGAGAAACACAGCAAACGTTTGTAGCGCGTCCTGATATCCACCAAGCATTTATCTTGGGTGCGCCGGCAAATAGCTTGTCTTACGAGTATGCGGATGAAGACGCTGATGGAAATGCGTTGAATGTAGGCGTTACGGGTTATCTTACCGTAAATGCGCTTGCCAACACGTTTACCTTGAACTATGTGTTGCGCCATTTGAATGCTGGTGTTAAGTCGCGTATTACGGCTGCTGACTGGAACAACGTGAACTACAACCAGTTTACCGGTGAGAATGACTTGGACCTAAAAGTAAGTGTGCACTTGGTTCCTGAGGGCGATCACGATCATTAAATAACGATCGGCGACGACGGGCTTGGATCCTAAAATAGGTCGTCTAAGCGTGCGAAAATAATATTTTAAAAAAGATTTGATCTAAGCTAAAAAGTGTTATTTTTGCACGCAATGTTCCCGTAGTTCAATGGATAGAATTTCAGATTCCGGTTCTGAAGATGTGGGTTCGACCCCCGCCGGGAACACACAAAGAAGAGGTTTCAGCTGATGCTGAAACCTTTTTTTATGGAGAAAATTGCAGGTTGAGCATCGCTACGCCATAGCACAAAAGAAAACGAGGTAGTGGCCTGTAAGACCGCTACCTCGTTTTATAATATTAGCCTTTAACTTGTCGACCTAGATGCCTCCAGCCGTTGTGTCGGCAGATGATTCCGGCGCTTTGTCGATCAACTCCATAAACTGATCCAGTTTAGGTGTGATGATAATCTGCGTACGACGGTTTCTTGCCTTGCCATCAGGCGTGTTGTTGTCGGCAATAGGGTTGTACTGCCCGCGACCACCTGCTGTTAAGCGTTTTGGATCTACACCATACTGATTTTGTAGAGCTTGCACCACCGATGATGCGCGAAGCGTACTCAAATCCCAGTTGTTGCGGATATTCGGTTTTGAAATAGGATCGGAATCGGTATTACCTTCAATCAAGACCTCATAATCTTTGTAATCTTGGATGATCTTCGCAATCTTGTTCAGTGTCTCGCCTGCTTTATCGGAAATCTCATAGCTACCCGATTTGTACAACATATTGTCGGATAGGGATATGTAAACAACACCTTTTAGCACTTTAACATCGACGTCACGAAGTTCCTCGCGGCTCAATGAGCGCGTTAGGTTGTTGGTAAGCACGACATTAAGGGAATCACTTTTGTTTTTGGTGTTCACCAAATGTTGGATATACTTGTTGGAGGCATTGATCTCATCCACCAGCTTGGAGATGTTGGCATTTCCCTGGCTATTTTGGTTGATACTGAGATCCAAGGTGCCTTGCAAGCGTCCCAATGCTTCTTTTAGCGATGCATTGTTCTTGCGTTCGTACTCCAATTGGTCTTCGAGGCTTTTAATCTTTGATCTCGCCTCGGTCAGGTCCAATTGACCTTTTTGGTATAGCGCTGCCAAATCTTGGTGCTGCGTTTGCAAAGCTGTATATTTTTTATTGCTTACACAGCTGGCCAAAAACAAACCAGACAGCAATACACCCATCGTTATTATTCTTCTGTTCATCATACGATAGCATTTTATTGGACTAAAGTTACAAAAGTAATGCCTAAACAAAATGGCAACAATTATTAATTATTGTTAAATAATAAAATAAGTAGGATATATCACGTTGTTTCGGTTGTTTTTTGCCCCTTTACTTGGGTACCGGCATAAAAAAATGCGCAACCTATCGGCTGCGCATCGCATAAATTGAAGGGGCTAAAAACTAGCCCAAATAAGATTTTAAAATTTTACTGCGCGAAGTATGGCGTAAGCGCTGTAGCGCTTTGTCTTTGATTTGGCGCACGCGTTCCCTTGTAAGGTTGAACTTTTCGCCAATTTCTTCCAAAGACAACTGGTGGTTGGTACCTAGTCCGAAAAAGAGTACGATAATCTCGCGTTCTCTTTCTGTCAATGTAGCCAACGAACGTTTGATCTCTTCCGACAATGATTCGTCGATCAATAGGCTATCGGTATCGGGATCTGCATTTTCCAAAACATCCAAGAGGGTGTTTTCTTCGCCCTGTACAAAAGGGGCATCCATCGATACATGTCTTCCTGAGTTGCTCAACGTGTCGGAAACCTTATCAACGGTGGTTTCCAAAATGTCTGCCAATTCCTCTGGAGAAGGTTCGCGCTCGTATTCCTGTTCCAATTTGGAGAACGCCTTACTAATCTTGCTCAATGAACCTACCTGATTTAAAGGTAGACGCACGATACGTGACTGTTCAGCAATCGCCTGCAAAATAGACTGACGAATCCACCATACGGCATAAGAAATAAACTTGAAACCCTTAGTTTCATCAAAACGCTTTGCTGCTTTTATCAAGCCTAAATTGCCCTCGTTGATCAGGTCACCTAAGGTGAGTCCTTGATTCTGATATTGTTTTGCAACAGAAACAACGAAACGTAAGTTGGTTTTTGTTAATTTCTCTAAAGCTACTTGGTCACCTTCGCGAATGCGTTGGGCCAAGATTACTTCTTCCTCCGCGGTAATTAAGTCTACTTTACCAATCTCGTGCAAGTACTTGTCAAGCGATTGCGATTCGCGATTGGTAATGGATTGTGTAATTTTGAGCTGTCTCATCTAATGTCTAAAAACCTTTCTCTTTGAAATGTTTGCAAAAATAGTAAATTCTTACGAATTAACCTTCATCTAAGTGTAAATTAATCACTCTGTATGAGGTAGTTAAGAATGGAAGAATAATGCTGTTCAAACAGCAAAAATTATTCCAATTATACCGTTATCCTAGGAATAACGCCCTTATCGACGATTTGTTTTCCTGCGATACAAAAAGATTGACGTTGTAACAGCTTTATTATGAAATGCTTTGACTAGCGGTCGCTTTAATTTTTTGTTGCACAATAAAACTATTGTGTGTCGCAATTGTTACTTGTATACTATGGTTTAAAATATAAAGTCGATCAGCTTATGCCTATTAGGATTCACCTCGATGACATTATGTCAAAAAAAAAGGTCTCTTTAAACGATCTAAGCCAAAAAGTTGGAATAACATTGTCCAATCTATCGATCATCAAGAATGAAAAATCGAAGGCTATACGTTTGAGTACCTTAGACGCCCTGTGTAAAGCGCTTAACTGCCAACCAGGGGATATTATACAGTATGTGGATGACGACGAATAAGGTAGTAGCCTTATTCGAATCGATAACCACGTAAAAATTCTACACTATCCATTTTTTTCTTGCCCTCAAGCTGCAAGGTTTTGAGCAAGATGCTGCCGTCGGCAGTAGCGAAACGAATATAGGTTTTACCGTCGGTTTCATACGTGCCAGCTTCTTTACCTGTTTTAGGACCTTTTTCAGCTTCGAAAATTTTCAATCCCTTGCCCTGTAACTGCGTGAATGCTGTGGGATAAGGACTTAATCCCCGAATGCGGTTGTAAACCTCTTCGGTACTCGCCTTCCAATTTATTTCGCAATCTTCTTTAAAGATTTTAGGAGCAGTTTTTAGATCTGCGGTAATGACATCGTCCTGCGGTATAGGTTGGATGCTATCTGTCTTTATGGCCGCTACGGTTTCTAGCAGCACTTCAGCCCCCGCTAGCATCAATTTGTCATGCAGGATGCCGGCGTTGTCATCTGCACCGATTTCGACCTCTTTAGAGAACAGGATATTTCCTGTATCGATTTCTTGCTGCAGGAGGAAAGTGGTTACGCCCGATTTCTTTTCGCCATTCATAATGGCGTGGTTTATGGGAGCCGCTCCACGGTATTGTGGTAGGAGAGATGCGTGTACATTGATGGTCCCTTTGGCAGGCATGTTCCAAACCAACTCGGGCAACATCCGGAAGGCAACGACAACTTGAAGATCGGCCTTGTAGGAGGCTAGCTCGCTGAGGAAGTCGGGATGGCGTAGCTTTTCCGGTTGTAGTACGGGTATATTATTGGCTACCGCATACTTTTTTACGGCAGATTCCTGAATCTTTTGCCCGCGGCCGGCTGGCTTGTCTACGCCGGTCACCACGGCTACTACGTTTTCTCCTGCCTCCGACAATGCTTGCAACGAAGCAACAGCAAAGTCGGGCGTTCCCATAAATACAATGCGCATAAATTATTCTATTTTATCAGTAATGATGTTGGCATGTCGGTAAGTGACAAAAAATGCTAACTTTGCGAAGGTACAAATTATTTTCAGCTTGAATTTTCCTTACTTCCTTGCTAAGCGGATCATTTTTACAGGCACTCGAACATTTTCGAAGCTTATTGTGCGGGTAACCATCGGTGCCTTGGCATTGGCTATTTCGGCGATTATCCTCTCTGTCGCTATCTTGAAAGGGTTCAAAACGGAGATTATTGACAAGCAACGCGGTTTTTTTGGCGATGTGGTTATCACTAAGAACGATCTTAATGCTTCCTATGAGAATACGCCTATACAGTTGCATAAGGAAGATATCCAAAAGATAAAAGATATTCCGGGCGTGCAGGAAATTACGCCCTTCGCCACCAAGGCGGGTATTATGAATGTCAAAGGTGAAGTGGAAGGGGTTTTGTTAAAGGGGATAGATGGCACGTACAACCAGCAGTTTCTGCAGAAAAATATCGTTAAAGGGGATACCTTGGATTTTTACGATAATGCCAATACCCAACTGTTGATTTCTACCTATTTGGCTAATCGGCTCTCGCTGGACGTAGGCGATAAGTTTATCATGTATTTCATACAAGAGCCGATACGGAAAAGGCCCTTCACCATTAAGGGTATCTACACGACCCACTCGGAAGAGCTCGATAAGACCTATGTGATCGGCTCGCTCGATCTCATACGCCGGTTAAATGATTTGGCGGATACGGATGTTGGGGCTTACCAGATACGCTTGCAATCTTTCGATTCTTTGGAAACAACCGCTGAACATATTGCCGAGCTGTTGCCTATTGAGCTGAATGCATCAACTATTGTGGAGCAGATGCCCGATATTTTTAACTGGCTGAATATGTTGGATATGAACGATAACATCATATTTGCTTTGATGATGATGGTTGCGATTATCAATATGGTGTCGTCTCTGCTCATTAGTATTTTGGAACGATCGGCCATGATCGGTGTGCTGAAGGCCTTGGGCTATGCCAATACAGGTATTCGGCAAGTTTTTCTCTATGGATCGCTGTATCTTATTGGTGCGGGCTTGTTGATTGGCAACCTCATTGCACTTGCACTTTATTTGTTCCAAACGCAAACCCATTTTTTTGCGTTGGATCCTTCTACCTATTATATCGCCTATGTGCCCATGGATATCAGTTGGTACCAAGTTATTGGCCTAAATGCAGCGGTGGCAATTATCGGACTGCTGACCCTTTTTGTTCCGGCGATGCTGATCAGCCGTATCTCGCCAATCAAGACTATACAGTTCAAGTAGTTGTCTTTTTCGTATGCTTGCTAGACAAACGTTGGCGGCGTTGATTTGTTAATCGTATTAGGAATTGGAGCAAAAAACTCGTAAATTCAGGTCCGATTAAAACGAATCATTAGATAGTACATGGATAAATTCTTACAGCATATTTCACACGCATTTTCCACGCCGTTAACCAATCCCGTACTCGTCTTTACCATAATTTTGACGATTATTTTGGTTTCCCCAATCATATTGCGACCTATAAAAGTCCCCGGTATTATTGGGTTTATTCTTTTTGGTGTACTCTTTGGCCCGCATGGACTCAATTGGTTGGCCAAGATCGATAAGGCGACCTTACAAGGGAGCGGTGTCGACGCTATTGATCTTTTTTCAACGATTGGTTTGCTCTATATTATGTTTATTGCAGGGCTTGAGTTGGATATGAACGAATTCAAGAAGACGAAAAACAAGAGCTTGCTTTTCGGTTTTTTGACCTTTATCATCCCGATTAGTATCGGGTTCCCGGTATGTTATTATTTCTTAAACTACGAGTTGTTGCCGAGCGTCTTGATAGCGAGTATGTTCGCCACGCATACCTTGGTTTCTTATCCCATTGTTAATAGTTACGGTATTTCCAAGAACGAAGCCGTTGCGATTACCATTGGGGGAACAATTTTGACGGATACCGCGGTGTTGATTATCTTGGCAATTTTGACGGGTGCGGCGCAAGGGGAGATCAACCAACAGTTTTGGGTGACCTTGGGTGTTTCTTTTGCTTTATTTCTGTTTATTATGTTCGGGGTTATCCCGCGCATTGCGAAGTGGTTTTTCCAAAAGATCGAGAGCGAGAAAACCGCGCATTATATCTTTGTCTTGGCCGTGGTTTTCTTTGCAGCTTTCCTAGCCGAAATAGCCGGATTGGAACCTATTATCGGTGCTTTTGTGGCGGGCTTGGCATTGAACAAGTTGATCCCGCATTCGTCGGCTTTGATGAATCGTATCGAGTTTATCGGAAACGCGATCTTCATTCCTTTTTTCCTCATTTCTGTGGGGATGATTGTCGATGTGAGCGTACTCACCAAAGGGCCGATGGCCTTAATTATTGCGGGTACATTGACCTTGGTCGCCGTGACAGGTAAGTTTTTAGCCGCTACGGCGACAAAATTGGTTTTTAAATACTCCAAGAACCAACGGAATCTGATATTCGGATTGAGTAATGCGCATGCTGCTGCCACCTTGGCCATTATTATGGTGGGCTATGATAAAGAAATTATCGATGAAAATGTGTTGAACGGTACCATCGTATTGATTTTGATTACCTGCATCATTGCATCTATCGTGACGGAGAATGCGTCTCGACGCATTGTTATGGAGGGGCATCAAGATGATGAACATGTGGAGCATGTGCCGGAGCATGAGGAGCAAATCTTGATTCCGATTGCTAACCTGGCCAGCATGGAGCCAATCTTGGACTTCGCGACGCTGATCAAGTCTAAAAAATCGCACCACCCCTTGAATATATTAAGCGTGGTGGCCGATAACGAACAGGCCGAATTGAATCTGGCCAATGCACGTAAAAACCTCGATAATATGGCTCGCTATGCGTCGGGATCGGAAACAGAAGTAGAGCTGTTGACAACCATCGACTTTAATATTGCCAGCGGGATAGGGCGTACATCAAAAGAGCTTTTTGCAGATTGTCTCATTCTGGGCTGGCCCAGTGCCACCTCCTTTATTGAAAAGATCGTGGGCGAGAAAACAGAAAGCATATTGAATCGTACGGATGCTAATCTGTTCATGTGTCGTTTGGACAAATCGTTCGTTTCGCATAAATCTATCGTGATCTTTGTGCCGCCGCTGGCGGAATCTGAAGTGGGCTTTGAATATTGGCTGGAAAAGATTTTGAAGCTGGGACAGGAACTGTCCTTGCCATTACGCTTCGTGTGCGATAGCCGTACACAAGGGGCTTTGCAAGAATTGCCGCTTATGAGCAAAACGAGTGTGCCCCATGGTTTTGAAAATTATGAGGATTGGGATAACATCTATGGACTGGCCGCGTTTAATACAGTAGATGCATTGTTGGTATTCGTATCATCACGCTATGGGGAGGTGTCCTACCGGGATTCGCTGGATGGTTTGGCTAAGCGTATAGGGCGCTATTTCAAAAACCAAAACCTGCTCCTTATTTTTCCGAGCAGGCGTGAAAATCAGCATATCGACGATTATGAGGATGTACAGACCGCGCCGATATTCCGCAAGATCAGCCGTGAAATCGGAAATATGTTTAACAAGGAAAAATAAAAACCCCCAAAGACCATGGAAGGAAGAATTTCGATACAAGAAACAGGACAACTGCAGGTTCCGGACCAACCGACAATACCCTTTGTCATCGGTGATGGGATAGGGCCTGATATCTGGAAAGCAGCCGTACGTGTATTTGATCAAGCGGTAGAAAAATACTACCAAGGCAAACGAAAGATTGTATGGAAGGAAGTGCTGGCCGGCGAAAAAGCCTATGACGAAACGGGCAATTGGCTTCCTGAGGAAACATTGACTGCTTTTCGCGACTATGTCGTTGGTATTAAAGGGCCACTTACTACGCCTATTGGAGGTGGTATTCGATCGCTCAATGTGGCATTGCGTAAAGCCTTGGACTTGTATGTCTGCTTGCGACCTACGCGTTGGTATGAAGGCGTGCCATCGCCGGTTAAGCATCCGGAGTATGTGGATATGGTGATCTTTCGGGAGAATACTGAAGATATTTATGCGGGCATTGAATTTGCCGCAGGCTCTATCGAAGCGGATAAGATACAAGGTTTTTTGCTGGGTGAATTGAATATAGACTATGGTTTTTCGGACAGCACGGGGGTCGGCATTAAGCTGGTATCCGAAGAAGGGTCGAAGCGCTTGGTGCGAGCGGCTATTTCTTATGCGATTGCAAACCATAAGCCATCGGTGACGATTGTGCACAAAGGCAATATCATGAAGTTTACTGAAGGAGCCTTTAAACAGTGGGGTTTTGAGGTGGCCGAAACGGAGTTTGCCGAACATACCTACACCTGGGGGCAGTGGGAGCGAACGAAGGTATCAGCCGGGCAGGAAGCGGCCAATGCAGAGCAGCAGCAGGCGGAACGCGATGGTAAAGTGATCATTAAAGATATGATTGCTGATAATTTTTTACAGCAGATTTTGTTGGCACCTCGTGATTTCTCGGTGGTGGCTACATTGAACCTGAATGGTGACTATATTTCTGATGCGCTAGCAGCCATGGTTGGTGGGATAGGTATTGCGCCGGGCGCCAATATTAATTACGCTACGGGACACGCAATCTTTGAGGCTACCCACGGTACGGCTCCCCGTTTTGCCAATACCGATACGATGAATCCCTCGTCGGTTATCTTAAGTGGGGCGATGATGCTCGACTATATAGGTTGGACAGAGGCTGCAGCCGGGATCCGGCAGGCGCTGGCCGAAACGATCAAACAACGCACCGTGACGGTTGATTTTTATAATTTGATGGAGGATGCAACACTTTTAAAGACAAGTGCGTTTGCCGATGCAATTATCGCTAAACTTTAAAAGGCCAATTGGAAAATCGTATGAATTTGGAAAACTTACCTGCTTTTGTGCGTGAATCTCAGGTGTTGGATGATGGAGATCGGTTGCAGCTGTCGGCATTTGGGCGTCTGCCCGATGAAGACGAGGTGGACGAAATTCGATCGCTGCCGGAAGTACGCGATTTATTGCAGGCCTTTATTGGCGATGAAAGCACGAGAAACACACACCTACAGCTGAAGGCAAAGGACTACCTCCAAAAGGGTGATGTGGCCATGGCTTGGAAAACGCTTTTGCTCTAGTCTGCTGTTCTCAACGTTTAATCTTCAGCCGCATACGACAATGTAGCACGTCTAGCTTTTGCGATTTGTAGATTCACGCGGCAGCAAAATAGGGCTCAAGATGACTGGCTCCATTGTTTTTTCTTCCAAATGTTTCCGCTCTATAATTTTTAAAAACAGCTTTGCACATTCTTTACCCATTTGTATCGCCTGCTGGTCGATGGTCGATAGGCTAGGGATGATATGCTCTGAAAAATTTTGGTTGGCAAAGCCGATAACGCCAATGCTTGGAGGCGTGATATGTTGTTCGTGGAGCGCCTTGATGATGCCCAGTGCTACATAATCGTCTCCACCGATGATGGCATCTGGCCTATCTTTTAAACGCAAGAGGTTGTTGGTGCCGGTATATCCGCCTTCGACGGTGAGTTCGCCCAAGATCGCATAGGATGGGTTTGGGCTTATTCCGGCTTCGCGGAGTGCTTTTTGATATCCTTCATAGCGCTCTCTAAAAATTTTTATCCGGTGCTTAGTCGTGATGTAGGCAATTTTTCTGTAGCCCTTGTCGAGTAGATGTTTGGTGGCAAGGTAGCCGGCTTGTTCGTCGTTGATCTTGACCACAGGTGCATCTAGGTTATCATGTGTACGGTCAAAAATAATCAATGGCTTACCTTCTTCTTTGACCTTCTCAAAATGCGATATATCCTCTTCTGTTTCGAGGGATAGCGATGCGATGATGCCATCTACCTGTGCTTCTAAAAGTGTGGATATCCCGTCCTTTTCAGATTCTAAGGATTCGTTGGTCTGGTAGAGCAAGGTGCTATAGCCGAATGACTTTAAATATTTTTCTAAGGAATGGATAACCGAAGCAAAAAATTGGATTTGGGCACTGGGTAGGAGCACCCCGATGATGTAGGTTTTTCCCGATGTAAGCGAAGATGCCACCTTATTGGGGCGATAATTCAATTTCTTCGCCATCTCCAATACGGCTTCGCGCGTACTTTCACTGATAGTAGATATGTTGTTTAATGCTCTGGATACCGTAGAAACGGTTATATTAAGTTCCTTTGCGATATCGTAAATCGTCGTTTTCTTTGCCAAAATGAATCTGTTTTGAGAAATATATTTTGTAAATATAAAATTTTATAAATAATTTTATGCAAGCGGTTGCATTTATACCCAATTAGACATATGTTATTACTAGGAATAGATTTGGGAACCTCGTCAATCAAGGTTTCTATTATAGACGCACAAACGAACAAAAGGATTGTTTCTGCGCAATATCCAGAGTCGGAAGCGCCTATTCTTTCTGATCGGCCGGGCTGGGCAGAGCAGGATCCGCGGAGCTGGTGGAATTTCACCAAACTGGCCATACAAAAAGCGCATCGTTCGGGACTTTATGATCCGAAGGATATTGCTAGCATCGGCATTGCCTACCAAATGCACGGCTTAGTGCTTGTCGATGATAAACAACAACCGCTGCGCAATGCAATTATTTGGTGCGATAGTAGAGCCGTGGATATCGGGAATCGTGCCATGGAGGATCTGCAGGGAGCAGATTTTCTAGCCACACACCTCAATTCCCCGGGTAATTTTACGGCATCGAAACTGGCTTGGGTAAAAGAAAATGAGCCTGCGGTGTATGCAAAGGCACACAAATTCATGTTGCCCGGAGATTACCTTGGCACGTGTTTAACCGGAGAAATCAATTCCAATATCAGTTCCATATCTGAAGGTGTACTTTGGAACTTCCAAACCAATAGCTTATCCAGCACATTATTGGACTACTATGGTATTGATGAGGCCTTGGTGCCCGAATTGCGTCCGGTGTTTTCCAACTACGGAAGTTTAAAAGCCGCAGTGGCTGAAGAACTCGGACTTTCCCTCGAGGTTTCTGTAAACTATAAAGCTGGAGACCAACCCAACAATGCCTTATCACTTAATGTATTTGAGCCGGGCGAGGTGGCAGCGACAGCCGGCACCTCGGGTGTTATCTATGCCGTGACGGACAGCCTGCTGTACGATCAGGAATCGCGCGTAAACACTTTTGCCCATGTAAACCATCAGCAAGAAAAGCCTAATTTGGGGGTACTCCTCTGTATCAACGGCACGGGAATACAAAATAGTTGGATAAAAAAAATATCCGCTGCTGGCTATGATTACGACAAAATCAACGAGTTGGCGGCCGCTGTCCCCATCGGATCGGAGGGGGTGCGTATCCTTCCTTTTGGAAACGGCGCTGAACGTATGTTGAAAAATAAGACGGTGCATGCGCATATCGAGCAGGTTGATTTTGTAAGGCATGGCGAAGCACAGTTGTGGCGTGCAGCACAAGAGGGCATTGCCTTTGCCTTTCGTTATGGACTCGATATTTTACGTGATAATGGCTTGCATCCCAAGGTTATTAAGGCAGGTTATGCTAACCTGTTCTTGAGTCCTGTGTTTCAACAGTCTTTTGCGGGTGTTACCAATGTGTCGGTGGAGCTGTATGACAATGATGGCAGTGTAGGAGCGGCGCTGGGAGCCGGTATGGGTGCAGGAATCTATGGCTCTCGCGAGGAGGCATTTGCCGGTCTGCAACGGCGTGCTATCGTAGTGCCCGAAGCGGTGGAACACTATGAAGCCCTTTATCAAGAATGGAAACAAAGCTTAGAACATAAACTTTCAAATTTAATATAAATGGACATTTTATTAGGAAATCAAACCTATTTTAAGGCGATCGGGCAAATCAAATACGAAGGACCCGATTCGGACAACCCTTTGGCTTTTCGCTGGTACGACGCGTCGCGTGTTATTGCCGGTAAAACAATGGCCGAGCATTTCAAGTTCGCTTGCGCCTATTGGCATTCATTCAATGGCAATGGATCTGATCCTTTTGGCGGTGGAACGCATTTCTTTCCTTGGGATCAAAAGACGGCAATCTTGGACCGTGCAAAAGATAAAATGGATGCTGCCTTTGAGTTTATGACGAAAATGCAACTTCCTTATTATTGTTTTCATGATGTGGATCTTGTGGATTTTACGGATAACGTGGTGGAAAATGAGCAAAACTTGGCCGAGATCGTCGCTTATGCGAAGGAAAAGCAGCAGCAAAGCGGTATTAAGTTGCTATGGGGTACGGCCAATTTGTTCAGCCACCATCGCTATATGAACGGCGCATCTACTAATCCTGAATTTCATGTGTTGGCTCATGGAGGAGCGCAGGTAAAAGCTGCCTTGGATGCTACTATTGCATTGGGCGGTGAAAACTATGTATTTTGGGGTGGTCGTGAAGGCTATATGTCACTGTTGAATACCAACATGAAACGCGAACAGGAGCATCTGGCTCGTTTCCTTCACCTTGCTAAAGACTATGCGCGTAAAAACGGGTTTACGGGAACTTTCTTTATCGAACCTAAGCCTTGTGAGCCTACCAAGCATCAATATGATTACGATGCGGCTACGGTGATCGGTTTCTTGCAGAAGTATGATTTGTTGGGTGACTTTAAACTGAACCTCGAAGTAAACCATGCTACTTTAGCTGGGCATACATTTCAGCATGAATTGCAGGTAGCTGCGGATGCGGGGTTGCTAGGATCCATAGACGCTAATCGTGGTGATGCACAAAATGGTTGGGATACGGATCAGTTTCCGACAGATTTGAATGAGCTGACCGAATCGTTATTGATTATCTTGGAAGCTGGTGGTTTGCAAGGTGGTGGTGTGAACTTCGATGCGAAGATTCGAAGAAATTCAACTGATCCGGCAGATTTGTTCTATGCCCATATTGGCGGAATGGATAATTTTGCACGAGCCTTGGTTATCGCGGATAATATCCTGCAAAAGTCGGATTACAAGAAGATTCGTGCTGAGCGTTATGCTAGTTTTGATACAGGGGCTGGAGCGGACTATGAAAAAGGTAAGCTCACGCTAGAAAGCCTTCGCGATTACGCGGTAGCACATGGCGAGCCTGCACGTATTAGTGGCAAACAGGAATATTTGGAAAATTTAATCAATAGATACATTTAATTTCTGAGATCTTTTGTTACCTTAGCGACAGTGATCAAATAAACCGTATGAATAATATACTATCGACCAAAGACTATTTGGTGTTTCTCGTTTACTTCGTTATTGTCGCTGCATATGGCATCTGGGTTTACAATAAAAAGCGATCCAGGGTGATAGGAGGCGATTCAAAGGACTACTTTTTGGCCGAAGGTTCATTGACTTGGTGGGCCATTGGTGCTTCGTTAATTGCATCCAATATCTCGGCCGAGCAATTTATCGGGATGAGTGGTTCAGGGTTCAAAATGGGGCTTGCTATTGCCACCTACGAGTGGATGGCTGCCATCACGTTAATCATTGTTGCTGTGTTTTTTATACCGGTTTATCTGAAGAATAAGATCTTCACGATGCCGCAATTTCTGAACAAGCGCTACAACGGTACGGTGGCCATGATTATGGCGGTCTTTTGGCTGATGCTTTATGTGGTGGTCAACTTAACATCCATTTTGTATCTGGGGGCTTTGGCGGTAAGTAGTATTTCTGGGTTTAGCATTGAGCTCTGTATGTATGCCATTGCGGTATTTGCGGTGATCATTACGCTCGGGGGCATGAAGGTAATCGGTTATACGGATGTGATCCAAGTGTTCTTCCTGATTTTGGGGGGCTTGGCCACGACCTACTTGGCCTTGGATCTCGTTTCTCAACATTATGGTGGCGAAGGCGTGATCAATGGCTACGGTATCATGGTGAACAAGGCAACTGAACATTTTCATATGATCCTGAAAACGGACAACGAGAATTACTTGGATTTGCCGGGGTTATCGGTGCTGATCGGTGGTATGTGGATTGTAAACCTTAACTATTGGGGCTGTAATCAATACATCACCCAACGTGCACTGGGGGCGGATTTGAAGACGGCTCGGAATGGACTTTTGTTTGCTGCTTTCCTCAAGTTATTGATGCCTATTATCGTGGTGTTGCCCGGTATTGCGGCGTATGTGCTTTGGAAAGATGGTCTTTTCCAGACAGAGATGTTGCAAGGAGGGGAAGTGAATCCTGATAGGGCCTATCCGGTATTGTTGAACCTGTTGCCGGCTGGTTTGAAAGGTTTGTCTTTTGCTGCGCTTACAGCAGCAGTGGTGGCCTCTTTAGCGGGTAAGGCAAATAGTATTGCGACGATATTTTCGCTGGACATCTACCAAAAGGTATTCAATAAAACAGCGAGCGAACGGCAGTTGGTGAATACGGGTAAAATCACGATTATCGTTTCGATGATTTTGGCGGTGTTGATTGCACCACATTTGGGAATCGACAAAAAAGGTGGTTTTCAATATATCCAAGAATATACGGGATTTGTTTCTCCGGGTATCTTTGCGATGTTTATCTTGGGCTTCTTTTGGAAGAAAGCAACACCCAATGCTGCACTTTTCGCTACGATCGGCGGATTCCTACTTTCTGTAGGCTTTAAGTTCTTGCCCAAGGCGGTGGATCTTTCGTTCTTAAGCAGTAGCGGCTTCTCCGTACTGAGTCCTGTGAGTGGTTTGTACGAGATTCCATTCTTGGATCGTATGGGCTTTGTGTTCATTATCTGTATTGTCGGCATGTATTTGATCAGCGTTATCGAAACATCTCGTGGCGTGGTGCCCAATGGACTGGAGGTTGATACCAAGATGTTCAAAGCACACCCCGGATTTGTTGCTGGTGCGCTTGGAGTAGCGATTGCTACGGCCGTTTTATATGCGATCTATTGGTAATAAAGAGTCAGAAAAAGAATATACAACAAAGGAGTTTGCCCTGCTGGGCAAACTCCTTTGCTTTTTAGCCTATTTTGACGGAGGTCATGGTCAATGCACCCGCTACTGGGCTATCATTAAAGAGGAAGATATCGTCCTGCTTGTCTTGTAGTGCCAGACTATACAAGAGGGGTAAATAGTGCTCTGGGGTTGGGATCGCCAAGTCGAAGGCACGCCCTTGCTTGCGGAAGTCGATTAACGCTTGGTGATTACCATTTTGTATCCATGCTTTCATGGATTCATTGGCCTCAATTGCCCAGTCGTAACCGTAGCTTTCATTCAGGTGTTGCCAAGATACCATGCGTAGGTTGTGTACCATGTTGCCACTACCCACAATGAGGACACCCTTGTGCCTTAGCGTGGCGAGTTCCTTCGCTAGGTTGTAGTGGTAGCTAGGGGGCTGGGTGTAGTCTATGCTCATTTGTACAACGGGCACATCGGCTTTTGGGTAAAGGTGTTTTACCACCGACCAAGAGCCATGATCGAGGCCCCATTTGTCATCGAGGTGAATGTCGGTGCTGCTCACGATCTCTTTAGTTGCTTTTGCCAAGTCGGGGCTGCCCGGTGCGGGATACTGCACGTCGAATAGAGCCTGAGGAAAGCCTCCGAAGTCGTGGATGGTTTGCGGATGCTCCATCGCGGTCACTAAGGTGCCCCGGGTTTCCCAATGGGCAGAAATAACCAAAATGGCGCTAGGCTTCTCCATCTCGCGGCCTAGCCGACGAAATTCATCGACAAACTCGTTTTCCTCGATGGCGTTCATTGGACTGCCATGCCCCAAAAAGAGGACAGGCATTTTAGCGGTATGATGGGCTTCATCCAAAAAGCGATTCAGGCTGTTGAGCTTCACTGCTGCACCAGCCAGTGGCAATGTGGAAGCGAGTGCTATAAAGTCTTTGCGTGTCATTTGCTGTAATCCTTTCGTATT
This sequence comes from Sphingobacterium bambusae, assembly GCF_033955345.1. Taxonomy (NCBI): domain Bacteria; kingdom Pseudomonadati; phylum Bacteroidota; class Sphingobacteriia; order Sphingobacteriales; family Sphingobacteriaceae; genus Sphingobacterium; species Sphingobacterium bambusae. Next base: position 468,698 of record NZ_CP138332.1, on the reverse strand, counting down.
TGAATAGTACAAAATTGCGCATTTTGTGACAGCGGGGGTTATGATAAATCGGAAAAAGGGTTGGGTTTTTAGGAAAATAGGCCTTTGATTTCTTCCCTGAACTCGGAAGGCGTTTGACCGGATTTCTTTTTGAAAGTGTGGGAGAAATGTGCTTTATCGCTGTAGCCAAGTTCGTAACCTATATCGGCAATAGGTCGATCGGTCGTCATCAGCAGATTTTTTGCTTCGATAAGCTTTCTAGTTTCGATGATTTCCGAAACCGATTGCTGCATAATGTTTTGGCAGATGAGGTTGAGGTTTCGCGAACTCATAAAAAGCTTCTCGGCATAGAAGGCTACACCCTCTGCACGCCTAAAGTTCTCCTCTAGGATAGATAAAAAGGTACCAAATGTGGTGTTTTGATTGGCTAGCAGGCTATCTGTTTGGGGTTGCTGCTTCTTCCGTTCGGACTCGATCATGACAAATAGAGCACTCAGTAGGCTTTTTACCACGGCGAGATCTGGATTTGCTTGTTTCATTTCTCCTTCCATCAGGATGCAAAGCGTCAACAGGCGGTCGAAGCAGCTGTTTTGCTGCAGGGCGATGTTTGCATTATCGTGGTAGGCTGCATAAAGGTTGAATGTTGTTTCGGGAATAAACTCGCTCTTAAAGCGAATAACCCAAAAATCACAATCGCTGTTGACGGTAATAGGTTGGATGCGATGTACCTTGCCCTTGGCCACAAAAATTACAAATGGAGCGGTGTACAGGGCTGACTTGTAATCAATGAAGTGCGCTGCTTTTCCTTTTACTCCTATAATAAGTTCTTCAAAATCATGATGGTGTATGTTGTTTGTTGAACGTTCAATATGCGCTACATCGGATGGCTGTATTTTATAAAGCTTAAACAGATCAGTCATTTGTTTTCTCTTATTACATTACTAAAATACATAAAAATGAAGATTGCAAGCTTGCTTTGTGCTAGAAACGGCAGATGGAAATTGTGAAAACGGGGAGAAATACGTTGGTTCTTTATAGACAGCATCTTTTACGCTGTAAACTTCGTTGCTCTGTATTTCTCCCTGTTTGTTTTTGGACGCTTAGTATCCCGGATTCTGTTGTGCAGCTATACCGGGGTTCGCATTGATTTCGTCCTGCGAGATCGGTAGGATCAATTTATAGAAACTGCTATTTATGGAAGTTTCGCGGGTAGGCACGCTGATTCCCGCGAAAGCATCATCAAAGCTGATGGTCTTCTGCAGTCTTAGCATATCAAAATAGCGCAGGCCTTCTTGATAAAATTCTTTGCTTTTTTCGGCTAAGATCAGCGCTTCGCTTACGCTGTTAGCATCGATAGCAGGCAGATTGGGAGATCGTTTATGTATCTCTTGCGTGTAGGCTGCGGCTTTTGCTCGGTCAGGAGCAGGGAGCTTCAGGGCTGCTTCGGCCGCAATGAGGTATAGTTCAGAGAGGCGGATGACCTTGATGTTGACGGCCGTGTAATTGGCAGACCCTTTGTCGCCAGCAAAGGTTGTCGATCCGAGGTATTTGTAGCAGGAACCCAAACGGTTGGCGGAGGACTCATCGCGCGCCATGACGCCCCAGCGCACATCGTCCGGGTCTTGCCCCAAAGCCGTTAAGAAACCGCTGCTAGCCAAGAAATTGCCGAGGGCGCCTGTTTGGTGTCCGCGGCGCATAAAATAGAAGCCCAAGGAGGCGCGGGCGAGATCCGCTTGGTTTTGCTCGATAACAAGTTCGTAGATGGACTCGGATCCAAACTGGCTTTGCCAGGCATTTACCCATTGGGTGTTGCTGTACAGATTGTATAATCCACTTTCGATAACTTCTTCCGCTGCTGCGAGCGCTTCCGTGTAATTTCCCATCGTCAGGTACACACGTGCCTGTAAAGCTTTGTTTGCATAGAAATTAAGGTATCCATCACGCTTGGTTTTAGGGAGGCCAGTTTCTCCAGCAATCAGATCGGCGACAATCTGTTGGTAGTTTTCTTCTACGGTCGAACGCAGGGGCTTTTCATTGTAATTTAACGTTTTGATCACCATCGGCACACCGAATGCCGTCCTGTCGGTAGCAAAAGGTTTTCCGTAGATACGTACTAAGTCAAAGTAGGCTAGTGCTCGTAAGGTGTAGGCTTCGCCCTTGGCTATGGCAAAGTTTTCTGTTGATCCAGCTGCTTCTAATCGGGTTATATTCTCCAGCAGGTTATTGGTTTGGTAGATGACGTTGTAAATCGTTGTCCAAAAACTGGAAAAACTATTGGCCTGCGGGTTATGGTTAAAGGTGTAAAAGGCGTCTAAACCGCGGCCCTGTGAAAAGAGCGTGACATCGCCGCCTTTGGCTTCGCCGTAGACGATGAAATTACGGCCGTAGTAGGCAGAGTTGGTCATCTGCCGTTGTATGCCATTGATTACAATTTGTGCATCGTTTGCGGTTTGTATGGCTATGTCTGCATCGGCCGCATTGGCTGGCGGCACATCCAAAAAATCTTTGCAGGCACTACTGAACAGGGATAGGAGTAGGGCACAACTTATTAGTTTTATATATGCTTTCATGATGATAGTCATTTGAGGTTAGAAGTTTAGTTCGATACCGAAAGTATAGGTTTTTCCCAAAGGTGTTTCCCAGCCTCGGGTGCCAAATTGACCAACCTCGGGGTCAGCCATTTTGTAGGCGGAAGCCGTTAGCAGGTTGGTGCCATTGAAAAATAAGCGTGCCTGCGTAATCTTCGCACGCTGGGTAAGGGCTGTGGGCAAGGTGTAGGCCAAGTTGATATTTTTTAATCGTAGGAATGACGCATCATAGATATGCCTGCTACTAAACTGTATGGCATCGGTTAAGTCGTTTCCATCGATCTTGGGTTGACTGCCTGTAGGATTTGTTGGCGACCACATATTTTCGTAGTACTGCTGGGAGCGTATACGTTCCCAATAGTAGCCATCATCGTTGACGTCTTTCTCTGCTCCGTCATAAAGCTTTCCACCCAGTTTGTACGCGAAATTCAGTGCCAGCGAAAATCCCTTATAGGTCAAGTCGCTATTGATACCTCCATAAACGGTTGGCACAGCGCTTCCGATAATTACTTGGCTCGCTTTGGAATAGCTGTAGCTGGCTGCTCGACCTTGATATTCGAAGTCGCTGGTTTCATTGTTGGTGTACCACACATTTCGTCCATTGTCCGGGTGCACCCCAGCCCACTCGTATCCATAGAAAGCGAGTACCGATTCGCCCTCTCTATAGATAAATTGGGCACGGCCATCGCCACCGGTAGGATCGTTCCAGAGGATATCGTTCCCCGCATTGAGCGATTTGACACGTGAAGAAAGGAAGGCGGCATTGGCACGCAATGACCACGAGAAATTTTCCTTGCGGATGATATCTCCACCGAGGTCCAGTTCAATACCGCTGTTATTGATCACACCGACATTCTGCAGCGCACGTGTAAAGCCCGTGGTTCCAGAGGTGGGTACGTCTTGCAGGAGATCTTTGGAATCGCGGTTAAAGTATTCCACGGATCCAGTAATTCGATTTTGTAGAAAGCCAAATTCTAACGCTAGATCATAAGTGTTGCTTTTCTCCCAAGTAAGTTTGGTGTTGCCAAGTCCTTTATCAATGTTTACGAGTGAGCCATCGCTAACAAGGCCACCTGGACTACCTTTGTAGTTGTATTTATAGTACATCAGCGTTCGCCAGGCAAAGTTATCGTTGGGCAAGGTGCCATTCACGCCGTAGGATGCGCGAAGACGTAATGTGCTAACGATAGGGCTGTCGCTTAAGAAGCGTTCTTTATGTATACTCCAAGCGCCAGAAACGGACCAAAACGTTCCCCATCGACTATCGGGATGAAAACGGGAGGATCCATCCCGACGGATAGAGGCTCCAGCGAAATACCGTTCATCAAAGTTGTAATCTATTCTTCCCAAAGAGGAAAGCAAGTTGTTGCCCCAGATATCGCTGTCGGCACGGAAGTTAGCTCCTGTACCTATGGAGCTACTGCTGCTAGAGCCTAAATTTATGCCGTTGCTAAATTGGTAATCTGTGCTATTCTTTTCGGCTTCATAACCAGCTAATAAGTTGATTTTATGTAAATCTATAGTTTTATTGTAGTTCAGTGTACTTGAAGATACATATTTCCGTATATTGGTGTTCCATTTGCTGGCTGAACCGCGATCGGTCGCCCCATTGAAATGCAGGGCTGAATAGTATAGGTCGTCGCGTACAGCCGTGTTATCGAAGGAAAAAATGGTTTTTGCTGTCAATCCCGAGACGATTTCCCAAGAAAGGGATTGTACGGCGCCGAGTTTTAGGGTACCTGTACTATTGTCCCACTGATCATTGTAATAATCGGCATTAAACGCTAAGCTTCCATATTGGGCTGTCCAAGGTTTTCCTGTTTTATAGTCTGTTGGCCAATAGAATGGAAATAAAAGGTTTCTTGACTGGAAGAATGGGTTGGATCCGGTGCTCCGGGTATCGTTGAAACCAGTTTTGTCGGTATTGGCGACATGGAGATTGATGTTGTAGGTTACGTTTTTAAACACACGTTGATTTAGGTTGACCCGCCCAGCGATGCGTTCGTATTCGTTGATGATCGCCCGACCTTTGTCTTTGGTGTAGGAAAGCGAACTGTAGTATTTTGTGTTCTCGGAACCCCCACTAATTGATAGGTCATTTGTTTGGAATATACCTTTCCTGAACAGGTAATCTTCCCAATCAAAATATTTCCCTGTCCGGTTCTCTATTCCATCCTCCATACCCAGTATCCGAACATTGGACATGCGGGAAACATCATCAACTTCAAATCGGTATCCGTGTTTATTAAAGCGATTGTTTATCTGATTGAGCGCATATGTGCTGGCTTCGGCATCCGTATAGTTTACGCCGGTGGCATTGTTCCTATTGGACGTTCGGTAGTCGTGAAATATTTGATATTCCATGTTTATTTGCGCCTGCGGATCGGCTGCTTCATAGTTGTCGGTGGCCCAATTGGGGGTGATACCGATGGAAGAACGTAGGTTGACCGTTGCTTTTCCCGTGGATCCTTGTTTCGTGGTAATCACGATCACGCCATTGGCAGCACGCGATCCGTAGAGCGAAGATGCGGCCGCATCTTTTAGGATCGTGATGGAAGCTATATCTGCGGGATTGAGTGTGCTCATAACATTAGAGGTTGCATAGAGTTGTCCGCTCATTTGTCCTACGTTACCCGAAATAACGGGTACGCCATCAATAACATAAAGTGGTTCATTGGAAGCATTCATTGATCCGATACCACGGATGCGGATGTTTGAGGTAGCTCCCGCTTGTCCCGATCCGGTAGACACCTGCAGACCCGCGACGCGACCGTTCAGCGCATTTTCAAAGGAGGTGATGGGTTGGCCTTCTATTTCCTTTGGGGTGACGGTAGCTGCCGATCCGGTGTAGGTACTCTTCTTTGCTGTACCGTATGCTACGACCATCACTTCATCGAGTGCTGTGCCATCCGACTGCATGGTTACTTGTAAGGTCTTTTGTCCGTCGATCAGTATTTCTTGGCTCACATAGCCTACTGCGGAGAGGATCAGCGTTGCATTCGGCGGAACCGGCAAGGTGAAAAGTCCGCTTTCATTTGTGGATGTGCCCTGCTGACTACCTTTCAGCGTGATGGTCACGCCGGCAATCGGTGAGCCCGTAGCATCGGTGATCTTTCCGGCTAAGGTAGTTTGTTGTGCTTGCACAATCTGTATAGCGCTGCAGGCCGTTATACAGAGGGAGGTTAGTAGTTTCTTGTTCATAACGTTTATTCGCTTCGGTGGTTTAAATACAATCGCTTTGTATGCGTAACGCAACGTGCAGAGGAGATACTTTCTGTTGCGGATAGTTAGTTTTTTGGCTTGCGCTGTAAGCTTAGCGCAAGCCATTTACGTGTGGCACATGCGTTTACTGGACGCGTTGGATACCTATACCAGGCCTTTCGGGCAGGTAGCAATTACCGTCACGCACGTGCATGCCGTCAAAGATGTCGTTGCCAATGAGGAGTGCGCCATCAAGATCTGCCCAATCAACCAGTGGCGCCAGCTGAGCGGCCGCTGTAATGGCACAGGAAGTTTCGGTCATGCAGCCCAACATGACTTTCATGTCCAATGCGCGTGCAAGCTCAGCCATTTTTTTGGCTTCGCGCATTCCGGTGCATTTCATCAGTTTTATGTTAATACCACTGTACACGCCCTGTAGCGCTCGGACATCTTTATAACGTTGGCAACCCTCGTCGGCTATCGTGGGTATGGGAGACCGCTCGGTCAACCAAGCCATATCGTCTATCTGCTCCTTGGGCATGGGTTGCTCCAAAAAAAGGACATTTCGTTCGCTCAACCAATGGGTCATGTCCAAAGCTTCTTCTTTGTTTCGCCAGCCTTGGTTGACATCGGCGCACAGCGGCACATCTGTCACGGAACGGATGGTATCGATGATCATTTTATCGGTCTCAAGGCCTAGTTTTACCTTCAAGATTTTGAACTGTCCGGCTTCGGCAACTTTTTGGCGGATGACCTCTTCAGTATCAATGCCTATTGTAAAGGACGTCGGCGGTATCAGGGATGGGTTTAAGCCCCAGATTTTGTAAAAAGGCTGCCGCAGCAACTTGCCGATCAGGTCGTGTAAGGCGATGTCTATAGCTGCTTTTGCTGCTGTATTTTTTTGATCGAGCTGATCGATGTATTGTATAATTTCTTCGGTTTCAAACGGCGAATCGAAGGCAGACAGGTCTAACTTGTTCAGAAAGGAGCTGACGCTGTCCTGCGACTCGCCCAAGTAGGGCGGCATGCTGGCTTCGCCGTAGCCAATTGTGCCCTCGTATTCTAACTCCGTAAGTACCACGGGCGTTGTGGTACGACTGAATGAGGCCACTGTAAAAACATGTTTCATCTCCAAGGTGTAGGGTCTGAAACGCAGGGTAAACTTACCCATCTTCTTGCTTGACCAATTTGCTGTATCCATCTGCAATCTATTTAACGTTGTTGTAGTAGCTGCTGTTATTAATCTGTTGCACCGCAGGATCTGAGGTGCCCAAATAGCGCCGCGCAGCGACGACCGTTCGGGCTTGAAAATCATCATAGTTGGCGGCCTCTTTCAACATGCTGTTGATGCGTACTGTTCCGGCCGCATGTATAAATTGACCATCGCCAAGGTAAAGGGCTACATGGGTGACGCGAGCGTTGCTATTTTTATTCTTGCCGCCAGCAAAAAACAGTAGGTCGGCAGGTTTTAGGTTTTTCAATGCTTTTTCCGTGTCGAAATTACCTTGATTATCCAAAATATCGATAGACTCTCCATGTAGCGCCTGCTGGGATGCATCTCTAGGAATGACTAGCCCATTCATGAAATAAGACATTTTGGTAAATCCGCTACAATCGACACCTTTCACGGAGGTACCTCCCCAAAGGTAGGGAAGCCCCAACATCGTTTTGGCACTCTGTAGGACGGTTTCGGCTGAAGGTATTCGGCTGCGCTGCCATTCGGTAAAGAGCGTTGCTTCCTGCTTCGGGATATACGCTTGACGACCGTCAGGATAAGCAACTTTGTAGTAGTTCTTTTCTTCGGCCAGCAAGGTCATGATATTGCCATACACTAAATCGGAGACCCGCAAACTTTGCTGATCTGGTGCGGACAACGATTTGCCAAATTCGTTGGTATATATCATTCGTTTACCAGCATTCCATATTCGAAGTTCTTTTTCGGTTATGGGGGTGACGGATGAGGTCGGTACCCAAGCGATGTATCCTTCTGCTGTTCGCACACGGTAATCGCCAGCTTTTTTCTGCAGGATGTCGACTGCTGCACCTAATAGCAACTGCGTCGCCATCTCCGCTGCATGTGAAGGCTGTGTACGTAAGTTTGCCACGGATAGGTTGATAAGTCCTTTCTTCTTCTCGCCAATGCCGGTATCTGGAAGGACGATGATGTTCACCTTTCCAATAATGTTGACCATCTCTTTTTCTAGCGGCAATCGAAGTGCCGGATCAGTGATTTGTATGTCATATTTTGCTTTGCTAGAATCGCTAGGGATCAACTCGACGATAGATGTGCGTTTATCCAACGCTTGGTTAATACGGAATGCGGCCAGCTTTTCCTCTATTATTGTTTGCTCGCTGTGCTTTTGCTGTGCATTTATCGCTGTTATAGATAGTAACAGGAGGAAAACAGTACTGCATATTCCCGCAAAAGTTGTTCTTTTCATAGTCATTAAGCGAATATAGCACTTAAAGCTTAAAAATGGATTCTAGAATTTGCGTTTTTTTATTTGTTTTGCTTTTTTAGGTGTATTAATCCGCATATCCAAAGGCTATGGTACGCGTTTTGTTGCGGTCATTGGCTCTTCCTTCTTCGAAACAAGGTGTTTGTGTCAATTAGACATGTAATCGTTTTAGTAGCAAAGGTGTTCGGTATGTGGTATTTTTTTGTATAATTGCAGGCATTAAGCAATATATTTCATCGGATGAATTCAAGACGTCAATTTATTAAGAAAACCTTAGTTGGAGCGGCTGCGGCTACAGCTGTCAGTCAAGCTATTGCAGCGCCAGGTTCGCGAAAAGGAGTAAAGCCCATTGTTATATCGACTTGGGATTTTGGTGTTGCGGCGAATAAGGCTGCTTGGGAAGTACTAAAAGATAATGGACGTTCTTTGGATGCGGTGGAACAAGGAGTGAAGGTTGCCGAAGCTGACCTGTCGAACCCAACAGTAGGAAAGGGGGGCTACCCCGATCGAGATGGACATGTGACATTGGATGCCTGTATTATGGATGAGCTTGGTAATTGCGGGTCTGTGGCTGCCTTGGAACATATTGCGCATCCTATTTCAGTTGCGCGCATGGTGATGGAAAAGACGCCACATGTGATGTTGGTGGGCGAGGGGGCTTTGCAGTTTGCGTTGGAGAATGGATTCGAACGGGAAAACCTGTTAATCCCATCTTCCGAAAAAGCGTGGCAGGAGTGGCTGAAGGAGAAGAAGTATAAGCCGATCATGAACATAGAAAACAAGTCGTTTAATACCGAGCGTCTTCCGGGAAACCAGTATAACCATGATACCATTGGTATGTTGGCCTTGGATGCGGCGGGCAATCTGTCGGGCGCTTGTACAACCAGCGGAATGGCGTTTAAGATGCGTGGCCGTGTGGGCGATAGCCCCATTATCGGCGCTGGACTATACATCGACAATGAAGTGGGGGGAGCAACCTCAACGGGCGTGGGCGAGGAGGTTATTCGTACGGTAGGTAGTTTTCTTGTCGTGGAATTGATGCGTCAGGGCTATTCGCCGGAGGCGGCTTGTAAAGAGGCGGTGGCACGCATCGTGAAAAAGAAGCCGGATACAGCTAAGGAAATACAGGTAGGCTTCTTGGCTTTGAACAAAAAAGGCGAGTATGGTTCTTACGCATTACAATCGGGCTTCACGTATGCGGTATGTGATGCGCAGAAGCAGGACTTAGTGATTAAGGGGAAGCATATTTTTTAGTATTTAGTATAGCGGTTTATGTAATGCGCATCGCGTAAGGGGTTTCCTTATTTTTCTTGACATTGCCATGTTTTAGTTTTTTTACTTTTTAATTTTTCCTTTTTAATTTTAGATATGAAAGCAACATTTGGAGGAGGATGTTTTTGGTGCACGGAGGTGATTTTCCAAAATACAGATGGCGTGAATACGGTTTTGCCCGGCTATATGGGGGGTAAGAACGATAATCCGACCTATAAAGAAGTCTGCAATGGCGATACGGACCATGTAGAGGTGGTACAATTGGATTTTGATGAAGATAAGGTGAGCTTTGAGGAGCTGCTGAAGATCTTCTTTAAGACACATAACCCGACCACACTAAACAGACAGGGGAATGATGTCGGAACGCAATATCGCTCGGTGGTATTTTACCACAGTGATGCGCAAAAGGAGTCGACAAACAAATTTATTCAAGGCTTGGAGGAGGCAGAGGCCTTTGCTGATCCGATTGTGACGACGGTAGAGCCTGCAGTTACTTTTTGGGAGGCGGAGGATTATCACCACGATTACTTTAATCAAAATCCGGGCAATCCTTTTTGCGCGGCCGTGATTGCGCCGAAGCTGCAGAAATTTTTGAAAGAATATAAAGCTTAAGCATAAAAAAACACCTCTTTCGGAGGTGTTTTTTTATGCTATTTAGGTCTCGTTAAAACAAGGACGTCTGTCCTTCGTCATCCGACTTAGCGTCGTCTCCTTCATCCAAATTGATATCATCCGGATTGGTAATTTCGAAGCCTACATTGTCATTGGCTGCAGGAACGACGGTATTGGCCGTTTCGGTATTTTTTGTATTATCGACTGCGCCTTCCGCCGGCTCTCCACTAGCATCAGTTCCTTCACCGCTTGTCGCTTTGGCAGCTTCTTCCTTCTCGACCTTGATCGATAGATCAATTTCTTCGGTCAGCAGTTTTACCGTTTTCACCGTGTGGAACGATAGTCTGTTGCCCTGTGCCTTCATGCCCTTCACATCAATGATTTCGTTCAGCGGTTGTTCAAGGCTTTCCGGCGTTTGACTTTTTCCTTTAAGCAAGTTCACTTTGGCAATAGGCGCGGAACCATTCGTGACCAAAATAAGTTTGGAGCCGGGACTATCGTTGATAAAGGTAATGCGTTTACGTACTGGTTGGTCGTCAAATTTGAAGCGCTTCACAAAATAAGTTCCCGTTTTACCATCTTGGTGTATGGCTGTGTAAACGTGCTCGGGAACATATTTCTCCATCCGTAGGAGGTTTGTATCGAAGTGGTTGCTGAGGTCGAAACTGGAGAATTCATAGGATCCGTCGGGGTATACCAACAGAATCTTATCATCTCCATCAAACTCGCCAAGGAAACGACCACGCTCGTCTGCATTTAAGCGGCGCAGCACATCGTCAAACCATATTTTTCGGCCTGCAAGGGTCGATACGCCTGCATTTTTAAAGGTGATCTTTTTTACGGGGTACTTGGAAACGATATTTCCTTGTGATCCGCGCCCTTTAATGGCTATCTCCGCAAAATCTTGATCGAACGTTAACTTACGGAGCTTAGAATGAGGCTTCAGCTGAATGTTGATGACTTCAGCCTCTCCATTTGGATTGGCGGTGAAGTAAAGTAGTTTTGATCCTTTCGCGCCTTTGGATATATCATACTCCTTATCGCGCGTAACACCTGTCACAGCGAAACGTTTAACATAACTGGTGCCCGTTGCGCCATCACTGTACACGGCATTGTAGATGGTGCGCTCGTCACCTTTTTTGAATACCGCAATATGTATGATATCCTTGCCGACAAAAACTTTGTCCTGCACCTTTGTGATGGAATATTTGCCGTCGGCGCGGAATACGATGATATCATCAATATCCGAACATTCGGATACAAATTCGTCTTTACGCATGCCCGTACCGATGAATCCCTCTTCGCGGTTAACGTACAGTTTGGCGTTGGCCAAGGCTACCTGCGAGGCTTCCACTTTATCGAAAATACGGATTTCCGTTTTGCGTTCGCGGCCTTTACTGTATTTGCTACGCAAATGTTCAAACCAATCAATACTATATTCCGTCAGATTTTTGAGGTTCTTACGTACGACTTTGATATCGTCTTCCAGCGCCTTCATTTGCTCATCAGCCTTGCTTACGTCAAAGCGGGTGATGCTGCTCATCGGTTTGTCGATTAAGCGCTTATAGTCCTCTGGCTGAATCTCTCGGTAAAATTGCGGAAAGAAAGGCTCGAAAAGGCGGTTCAACACCGTAACTACCGTTTGGAAATCACCTGCATTTTCGTAGTCGGCATGTTTGTACATACCTTCTTGGATAAATATCTTCAATAAAGAGCTAAAGAAAATCTTCTCCTGCAATTCATGCAGTTTAATTTCTAACTCTTGCTTGAGCAGATCTCTTGTTTGGTGCGTATTGGCGATCAGGATATCATTCACACTCATAAAGTGCGGTTTGTTATCGATGATCACACAGGTGTTGGGTGAAATAGAAGTCTCGCAAGCCGTAAATGCATAAAGCGCATCGATGGTGACATCAGGCGATATACCGGGAGCCAAGTGAACGATGATTTCTACATTTTCAGCCGTGTTGTCCTCAATTTTTTTGATCTTGATCTTTCCTTTATCGTTGGCGGTAACCACACTCTCGATCAATCCTCCGGTAGTTGTACCAAATGGGATTTGCGTAATGGCCAAGGTTTTCTTGTCGCGCTCTTCGATGGTTGCGCGTACGCGAATTTTTCCACCACGACGTCCTTCGTTGTAGTTGGAAACATCGGCTTGTCCGCCAGTAGGAAAGTCTGGAAATAAGTTAGGACGTTCGCCTTTCAATACTTGTATAGATCCGTCGATCAACTCAATAAAGTTGTGCGGCATAATCTTGGTGGCCAAGCCCACGGCAATACCCTCGGCACCTTGCGCCAAAAGGAGCGGGAACTTAACCGGTAATGTGACGGGTTCTTTGTTTCGCCCATCATAGCTGAGTTGCCACTCGGTGGTATCTGGATTGAAGACAACTTCGTTGGCGAATTTGGACAATCTTCCCTCAATGTAACGTGGTGCTGCCGCGGAGTCGCCCGTGATCGGATCGCCCCAGTTTCCTTGGCAGTCGATAAGCAGGTCTTTCTGTCCTATTTGTACCATCGCATCGCCAATAGAGGCATCCCCATGTGGGTGATACTTCATGGTATTCCCGATGACGTTGGCGGCCTTGTTGTAGCGACCATCATCCATCTCTTTCAAGGAATGCAGGATGCGGCGCTGAACAGGCTTAAATCCATCGTTGATATGGGGCACAGCGCGATCCAAGATAACGTATGAAGCATAGTCTAAGAACCAATTTTCATATAGACCGGATAATGGTATGGTCGTGCTATTTAATTCTTGGTCTTGACCGGCTGTATTTGGGTCGTTGTTTTCTTCTGGAAAGTTTGTTTCTTCGCTCATTTACGACAAAGTGGCTTTTATTTCGATACAGTTTCTTTGCTTTTTAAGGCAGGTAAAAGTAACAAAAATCGTCCATTTTTCCCGATTAATATTTGTGTGCCTCATAAAAAAGCCGCTTTCCAATCGGAAAGCGGCCACAAACTAACCCACCTAATTTATGCTGTTAATCTAACAACGTAAATTGAGTTTCTTTGGCATCGCTGGAATTGGTACCGATAAAGAGTTTAAAATCTCCGGGTTCCGCGACAAATTGTAAATCGTTGTTATAGAATTTTAGGTCTTCCGCTGTAATTTCGAATTGAATTTCGCGCGATTCACCTTTTTTCAGGAATACTTTTTGGAAACCCTTCAATTCTTTGCCTGGACGGGTTATAGATGCGTATACATCCCGAAGATAGAGCTGCACCACTTCTTCACCGTCGTAGTTTCCACTGTTTGTGAGCTGCACGGTAGCCGAAATTTTATCGTTGGCGTGCATCGTGGTTTTGCTAAGCTTAATATCGCCATAGCTGAAATGGGTATAGCTCAAACCGTAGCCAAAGGGGTAAAGGGGTTGGTTGTCCACATCTAGGTAGTTGGAGCGGAACTTTTGGAACCAAGCGTCTTTCGCTAGCGGTCGTCCGGTGGTTTTTGCGGCATAATATAGCGGAATCTGACCCACGTTTTTCGGGAAGGTAGCCGGCAGTTTTCCAGATGGGTTGACGTCGCCGAATAGCACATCGGCCACGGCTTTACCGGTTTCTGTTCCGCCAAACCACACATTTAAGATGGCTGGTACGTGTTCCTGCTCCCAAGTTAAGGTCATCGGCCGGCCGGCGAAGAGTACAAGCACAACAGGTTTTCCTGTTTTCAGTAAAGCCTCCAATAATCTTCGTTGCGCGTCGGGGATATCCAAGTCTGTACGGCTGGAGCTTTCTCCACTCATTTCGGAGGATTCGCCTAGCGCGGCTACAATAACATCGGCGGATGAGGCCACCTGTACTGCTTCGGCAATGATATCCGCCTCGGGGCGCTCATCACGTGGAATGCTGCGACCGAACATCGTGGCTCTTTCTTGGTAAGCAGCATCGGATATCAGGTTGGATCCGAGGTGATGTACAATCTTGACTTTGTTGCCAAGGGCTGCTTGCATGCCTTCCAAAAGGCTAGGGGTATTTTCCAGATCGGCACTGACGCTCCAAGTACCGGGCATGTTGGCTCTCGTGTTCGCCAAAGGGCCGATGAGGGCTACTGTTCCGCTTTTCTTTAAAGGGAGCGTTTGTTGCTCGTTTTTAAGTAGGACAAAGGATTTTGACGCAATCTCGCGCGATTTCGCAAGGTGGGCAGGCGTCAATATATTGTTTTTGGCGCGTTTGTCGTCGCAGTAGCGAAAAGGATCGTCGAAGAGCCCTAGTTTGTACTTGGCGATCAATACCAAGCGGCAGGCTTCGTCGATTTCCGCGAGCGTCACTTTGCCTTCGTCAAGCGATTTTTTTAAGGTTGTTAGAAATCCTTCGCCAACCATATCCATATGTATGCCGGCTTTAAGAGCAAGTGCGGATACGGTCTGTAGATCGCCTAATCCATGATCTACCAACTCATTGATACCGGTATAGTCGGTGACTACCATGCCTTTAAAGCCCCATTGCTGACGCAATACATCGGTCATGAGCCATTTGTTGGCCGTTGCGGGCACACCATTGATATCGTTGAATGAGGCCATAACTGTTCCTGCTCCCGCGTCGATCGCTGCTTTGTAGGGCGGCAGGTATTCGTTGTACATGCGGTGTAGGCTCATGTCTGTTGTGTTATAGTCTCTGCCCGATTCGGCCGCGCCATATAAGGCGAAATGTTTTACGCAGGCCATCAGGGTGTTATTAGCTTTCAGGTCTGTGCCTTGATAGCCCTTCACCATTTCGGCAGCAATGCGCGAACTGAGGTATGTATCTTCGCCACTTCCTTCGGATATACGTCCCCAACGCGGATCGCGCGAGATATCTACCATGGGCGAGAAGGTCCAGTTGAGGCCGTCGGCCGTAGCCTCAACGGCAGCTATACGTGCCGACTCGCGGATAAGGGACATATCCCAGGTAGCGGCCAGACCTAAAGGGATAGGGAAAAGGGTTTTATAACCATGGATGACGTCCATACCAAAGATAATAGGAATACCCAATCGCGATTGTTTTACAGCGAGCTCCTGCGCAGCCCTGATCTTAGCGGGGCTGGACATGCTGAAAATACCGCCAATCTGGCCCGATTTGATTTTGCTTTCCACACCGGTAGATACGACCGATCCGGTTACGGCCTCACCGCCGGTGACCAAGTTTAACTGACCGATTTTTTCTTCTACAGTCATCTTGCCCATCAGTTCGGAAACGAACTTGTCCATCTTGGGATTGTTTTGCGCCTGCACCCGCACGCTACAACCGGTGGCGATAGCGAGCATCCATATTGCTATTTTTCTCATATATGTCGTTTGTTGTTTAGGTGATTTTGTGTCTGTTTTCGCTACTCTACTTTGACGATCGGGTAGCGTGTCGATATGCCGTTTTCATTGATGGCTTCGATCGTGAAATAGTAAGGTTTTTGACTATCCATAGCTTTATAATAGTAGTCATTGGCATCGTGAACCATGATACAGTTGTATAGTTTATCCGGTTCCAAGCCCGTGTAAATATTGTACGCGTAGGCATTGTCTACCGGGCTCCATTTAATCCAAGCACTGCGTTTGTCTTTTTCGGTGCGCATGACGACAAACTGCTTCACAGGATCGGGCGGGGCGCTGTTGCCTTTTCCGAAAATCCGTAATCCGCTGATGGCAAATTTGCCGGAGGGCATGTGGACGTTTTCCAATTTTACGTAGCGTGCTTCTACAGGCTTATCCAGCTCAATGTAGGCATGTGGCTCGTCTGTCTTATTGTTGCTTTTGTCAACGATGAGCTTCCACTTCTTGCCACCATTGGAGGCATAGAGTTTGTATTGATGATAGATGTCTGGTATTTTGCCCAAGAAGCTGCTATCTACATCCTGATCTGCATAGTTTATCTGTATAGCATGCAAGGTTGATACTTCACCGAGGTCTGTGCTGATCCATTCGCCGCTGTTGCCCGACGCTGCGCTCCAATAGGTTTTCATGCTTTCATCCACCGCATTATTGGCAACATAGGCCCCAAGCGTGGACGATACGGCCACTGGCTTTTTGTAATTCAGGAGCATCCATCCGGTAAACTTGCCTGCTTGCTCGCTGTCGGGTAGGTAGTGTGGATAGTCGCCAAATGCGGTATTACTGTACATGACATCGTCTTGGTCAAAATAGGTGGGCCAAATGCCCAGTCTACGTTCAAAATTGTTCTTTACGCCCAGCACGATAGTGGACACATGCCAGTATTGCCCATGTTTGTCGTGAAAGGTAGAGCCATGACCTGCACCGCGGGCATAGCCGCCGGGTTTGTAACTTAATGGATCTGACTGTTTCGTGAAGGGACCCAAGGGCGAATCGCCCACGGCCACCCCATCGGCATAGCCACTGAACTCCGTTCCGGGGCCAGCGAATTGAAAATAATACTTATTGTTATGTTTGGTCATGTGTGCACCTTCTAGAAAGGGATCCAAAAAGGTATTGTCCATGTATTCGCCAAAGCGCTGCCAACCGTAGCGCCAATCTTCGAGGTGGAGCAGCTCTTTGCGCGTGCCCTTTGGCTGCATGGTCTTGCGATCGAGCTCAATGCCATAGAGCGGATAGCGATTGCTGCTACCGTTGTACATGTAGAAACGGCCATCGCTGTCGGTGAAAAAATCCGGATCCCAACCACCGATAGCAAAGCTATCTACCAAGGGCTTCCATTCGTTCGCCTTCGGGTTGGTGCTCATCCAGATGGTGAACTTATCGGTATAGGTACTCCCGAATACCAACATGGTGTCGCCCACGACGCCAACGGCAGGGGCACAGAGCTCGTCGTATACATCGCCATTCCAAGGGCGCAGAAACTTTTTGGATTGAAACGTCCAGTTGATCATGTCTGCGCTCCACCAATATCCCCATTGGTTGGTGCTGAACAGGTAGTAATCATCTTTATAATTGACGATCACGGGATCGGCCGTAGCACGATGGCGGCCCCATTCCGAAAAATTAGGAATAGGGGTGTAGCCGTAATCGATATTGATCGGATTGCAATAGGTTGTTTGGCGTGTTTGCCCCTGTGCGGTGCACAGGAGCAATATCGCCATACCGAAACAAGCAAGTAGTTGTTTCATTGTTTAGTTGTTTAGTTTAGGACTTTGGAATCCCAATTTCTTTAAGCCGGCCTGCATATCGGGCGCCTGCATAAACAGGTTCCAGATGAAGCCATCTTTGTAATTTTGTATCATGACGACAATAGGTCCTTGGTCGATCGCCAAATAACGTTGTGGATACCAATTTTCTGTTTCGCTGTAGGCGTCGTAAAACCCGTATTTTCCCCAAACTTTATCGCCAATGCTGTCTTTTAAGTAGTGCATAAAGCTTAAACTTTCCTTAGGCGTATAGGGCATAGAAGATAAGGCTGCTGTAGGTGAAATCACGCCCGTAGGGTCATTGTCGGGGTGATGCGCATTGTAGCCGTTTGTTGAATAGCTTGCTGTCCAGCCCCAGCCTTTGTCGGCGCCATAGCCTTTGAATTTCTTGGGATTTTCGTTGGCGTAGGCAATGTTGATTTTCGTATGGTTGGTGACGACATCCTCGTAGTTGGCATATTGGTCTTTTAACCCGATAGGGTTGAGTCCCAAAAAGGAGTAGTGCGCCCAAAATAGTGGTCCCACTTCACCCTCTTTAGCGTTGTGTTTGACCAGTGTCGGTATATCGTACTTTTTGATATAGGTTTTTATTGCGCCATCGCGCGCCCAGCCTTTATGGTAGGTGGATGCCGGGATGGGATGGGTAGGGGAAGATGCGGCCATGATGTAGGCGATCATACACTCGTCAAAGCCTTGGATGGCATGGTTCATGCCCCAGCCATGTTTCGGGCTCCAATGCCAATACAGCAGGTCTTTGCCGTTACGGTAGAAATCCCAGTTAATGCCTTTCCATAGTTCGTCGGCCTGAGCTGCTAGCTTCTGCTCCTCTGGCGATCCATTTTTGTAAAACTCGCGAATGCAAATTAGTGCTTCCGCCATAAAGGCTGTTTCGACGATATCGCCGCCATCATCATTCGCGCTGAAGGCTTTTGCCTTGCCGGTATCGCCAAAGTACCAGTGCGACCAGGCACCCTGAAATCGGTCGATCTTGCCCAAGAAGTTCAACGACTTTTGCAGGTGGGCAAATCCTTCGGCCTTGCTGATGAATTCATTGTGTATACCCACCAAAATGGCCATCAACCCAAATCCACTGCCACCAATGGTTATTACATTTTGGTCGTTTTGCGGATACTCTCCATCGATATGTATGCGTTCGCGTGCCAATCCAGAATTTGGCTCGGCGCCTTCCCAAAAATATTGAAGGGTTTGCTTTTGGACGGTGGTGAGTAGGCTGTCCTCGCTCACATCATGGTTATGGGCGACAGAGTCGCTACTGGAAGCTGTGTGCTTATTTGTAGGAGAATGACAACTTATTGCAATAATGCCCAATAGAGCGGTAAAGGTTGCATACTTCAGTTTCATACATTAAAGATTAGGTGATGTAAATTTTAATTTTTGTAATGCGCTTTTAATTTCAGGTGTTTGCATAAAATTTTTCCATAATAGGCCCGAGCGATGGTTTTCTATTCCGATAATGATGGGGCCTTGATCGATAGCGAGGTAAGAGTCTGCAAACCAAGGTTCATGCAGGGAGAAGGCATCTTTGAAGCCATATTCACCCCATATTTTATCGCCCAATTTATAGTAGAAGAACTCCAATGCCTGTAAAGATTCCGCTGTGCTGTATGGTATGGAGGAAAGCGCTGCGGTAGGGGTGATGACGCCATTATCCTCAGTAGGAGAGTGTACACGGTAGCCGTTGATATCATCGCTTGCGGTAAGTCCCCAACAATCTGCACTGTAGCCGGAGAAGCCTTGCGGATTGGCGATACAGTAAGCGCGATTGATTAGACTATGGTTTTTTACCTGCTGCTCATAAGATGCATACTGATCTTGCAATCCGTTAGGATTGAGCCCGAGAAAACTGTATTGCGATAAGAAAAGAGGACCCCCACCCGCTGGGCCAAGTGGTAATTGGATGCCATGGTAAGTATTTCCATTCCGCATATTACCATTGTTCGCCCAACCCTGTTCGTACACAGAAGCGTCTATACCATGTGTTGGCGATCCAGCAGCCAGTATATAGACGATGAGCGACTCGTTCCATCCACTTATTTTAAGGTTGATCTCCCATTGAAAGTTGGGGCTCCAATGCCACAATAGGGCTTGTTGTCCATTCTGAAAGAAACTCCATTCAACGGCATTGTATAACGTGCTGATATCTGCCGTTAGCGCTGCGTCATTGAAGTATGTACGAGCGGTCAATAGGCCTTGAAAGAGAAGAGCGGTTTCTACAAGGTCTGCGCCGTTGTCTTTTTCACTAAAAGGTTGAGTTTTGCCCGTGCTGCCGTTATACCAATGTGCAAATGCTCCATGATATTTGTCGGCCATCTTTAAGAATGATACTATTTTTTTCGTTCGTTCCAATCCTTGTTCACGAGTAATAAAGTTGCGCTCAATGCCTGTCAGAATAGCCATGACACCAAAGCCGGTGCCGCCGGTTGTAACGGTTTCTCCAGAGCTATTACGTTCCCGAATCATGCCGTAACTAGCATGAGCGTGATCCCAAAAATATTTAAAGGTCTGTTGTTGTACTTTTGTCAACAGCTCGTCCGTGGAAATTCGTTCGAATTTGTCTGTACTGTCCAACGCTGTTCGGAATGTATAGTTTAACGGAGAAATGATGTTGACACCATCGAAGGACTGTGCTGTTTTATCGACAACTAGTTTATATTGACTGAATGATGTGAGAGCTGTTGGTTGAATTTGGATAGTGTGATCATTGTCAAGTAAAGATACGTGTAAGGGCATCTTAAGCGACGAGGATTGGTCTATAAATTGCACTGCGTTTTCAAAGCTTGTCTTTTCGACGGCTTGGTTGAAGCGTAAAGTGATGACACTATTGGATCGAATCACTGATGTTTGTTCAGTTAACGTGCGTCCATCTAGACTTGCGGACTCCAATCGAAAAACATTTAGGGGATCATCCTGGTCCTCTTTGCAAGAGCAAAAGAGAACCAGAATGGTCAATATCGAATAGAATAATTTCATTATTGCTATCTACCGGTGTATAAATTGTTGACTTCTTGAGGGCTTAAGGCTCTTGTGAAAACTCTGAATTGATCTAACGCTCCCGTGTAGGAGAGCATCCAGCTATCTCTAGCTCCACTGATGCCTATGTGTTGTTGAAAACCTCCTATTACAAATCTCGAAGGGTTGGCAAATTTTAATGCTCCAAGAGGGGCGTTGTTTTTGGTTCTATTGCTTACATTTTGTGGAAGATCAAGCTTTACGCCGTCTAGATACGCTGCAAAAACGGATGTTGTACCATCGTATGTAAATGTTAAATGCTTCCATTTTCCGTACATGTCTGGCAAACGGGATAAACCATTGTTGCCATTAAATTCTATCCAGTTTCCCATGAAGGTAAATTTCAGTAACATGGAATTGTCTGTAGGAGAGTCATTGCCTTCGACTATCGCAAAAACATTTCCCCAAAAATCACCCGTGTTTGGGAGTACGAAAATACCTTGTGCTCCACCAGTATGCTTCGCTGTATTCATCCAAAAGCTAATTGTAAAACTTCCAGCGTCTGCTAGGCGCTGTGGGAGTGGATACTGTAAGTAGGAATTTGCGGTTCCTTTAAAAGCTTTGCCTTTTGGCCCTTCGATGAAAGAAAAAGTTCCAGCTTCAGAAGCTTTGTTGTATTGTGCGCTGTCCGTAAGATCATCTTCGAACGGAAGATAAAGCTGTAAAGGACCATTAATACGTGCGGTATCATCTGGAATAATGTTCATCGCAGGGCGGTCCATTTTTTGACAACTAGCAAATGTGATCCCTATTAGTAGGCCACAAATTAATTTTGATATATATTGTAAATTCATGTTGTTAGTAGTTTGGGTTTTGGACTAATACACCTCCAGATTTGTCGATTTCAGTTTGTGGTATTGGAAGATAACGATGACGTAGTTGATAGCCGGTTTTTCCGACATTATGCAACGTCTCGACATCAATTTCCCATCTGATTAGATCAAAAAAACGCTCGTTTTCCATTCCTAGTTCAACTTGCCTTTCATGTCTTATCGCAGTCCTTAAAGTTGATTGATTGGTCGACTCAACTTTCGGCAACACGTCTGCGGCACCTCTTGCACGACTCCTCACTTGCTCAAGATAACCAACTGCCTTTTCGGCTTGGCCCGTCTCATTAGCTGCCTCAGCTGCCATTAAAACGACGTCAGAATACCTAATTACCCGAAAGTTAAACCATCCGCCTTGACGATCACCGGCTGAATTTCGGATAGCTGGATTAGTATATGCTTTCTTGTTCCAGTATGGGCGTGGTAGTCCACTAGGAACAACTTCATTGTAAGGTGTATTAGTACGGCCTGTATAGAGTAGGGTAGCGTCTTTGCGTGGGTCTCCAACTTCAAAGGCTGTTGCAAGCACTTCGTTTGGCACGTTCCATCCCCATCCGAGGTTCCATTCACCCGAACCACGTACACCTTGCCTGCTGGCATACGTTATGCCTAGATTAGTTGTGCTTTGGTCATAGAAGGCTTGAATTTCGAATACAGATTCTTTTCCATTTTCATTACTTTCTCTGAAAATTTGATCGAAGGGTAAGCTTAGATCATATTGATTTAAGCTCATAACGTTTTCAGACGCGGTAAGCATTGCAGACCAATTCTTCCTAGCGGCAAAGGTTTTTGCCTGTAATGCGAAAGCCGCTCCTTTGGCGATTCTTCCTGGGAAACGTCCTCCCCAATCCTTCTCAGATGGAAGTGCTGCAGTAGCATCTTGAAGGTCTTGATCTATAAGATTGTATATTTCAGCTATCGTCGATTTTGGCTTGATAGCATCCGAAGCGTTTACAATTGCGTGATCGATAAGCGGAACCTCTCCGAACGCACGAACAAGGTTAAAATAGGCGAATGCTCTGAAAAACTTCGCTTCTCCAATGTTGATTAAAGTTGCTTCGTTTGGAGACTCGATCGCCGCACCTTCATCGATTACAATATTGGCTAGATTAATAAAGGTGTAATGTCCAGACCAATAGGTGTTTATTAACCAAAAATTAGTGTTATATTGGAAATTGTCGAAGATATTTTCCGCGTCCACTCCATCAGAGGGAGCACTTCCTTTGTCGGCATCATCAGCTCTAATATTATGAACAGCTAAGTAAGGTAATCCGCTTAAGGCCTCGCTACGTAAACCGGAGTATATAGCAAACACCTTCGATTCTAAGGCGCCTGATGTCAAATCATCTTCGGTTAAACGCCCCTGTGGAAGCCTTTCCAAGAAGTCTTTTTTGCAACCAGACAACATGCTACTTGTCAGAAGTCCGATTAATAATATTTTTGAGAAATTTTTCATTTTCGTAGTTGCTAGTTTTAAAAGTTTAGATTAACACCAAAGGTGTACACTGCTGGCAGGGGATAAGTGCCCTTGTCTACCCCAAACGATGTTGCTGATCCACCAATTTCAGGAGTATATCCTGTGCTATTGGTTGCAGTAAACAGATTTTGTGCATTTAGGTATACTCTCAAAGACTTGATCTTTATTTGATTGAGCATTTCCGTGTTGAATCTATAACCAACTTGGACATTTCTTAATCTAAAAAAGCTACCATCTTCTATCCAATAATCAGATACAAGTCGGTTATTTGCTCTTCCGCTATGCAAAATGGGTTCCCAATTGGAGGTGCCCACACCGTTCCATCTGCCCAGTCGTTCAGTTTGATAATTAAACTGTGCAAACGCTCCACGATTCCAATCCCTAAAAATTTCGTTTCCGTAAACGCCCATGAAATCAGCGCTGAAATCTAACCCCTTGTAATTTAAACCTAGACTTATGCCGTAAGTAAAGTCTGGGGTGGGATTGCCAATTAACGTACGATCATTTTGGTCAATCTTACCATCACCGTTTATATCTCTATATTTGATATCACCTGGGAATACTTCATTTAGCGTGTTCGTAGGACTAATTCTAATATCTTCGTTCGTTTGGTATATACCGTCAGAAACATAACCATAGAAATATCCAATTGGGTTTCCTAAAGTAGTACGAGAGATACCGTCGGTCAATTCGTAGCCTTCATCCACTAATGAAACGACGTTATTCTTGATTGTGGTTAAGTTTCCAGAAATCGTGTACGACAAATTTTCATTGATAGGCTGACGCCAAGTTGTAGAAAACTCAATACCAGCATTTTTAATTTGTCCTGCATTTGTTAGCCCCGGTTTACTACCTAATAGACCTGGCCGTTGTACGATAATATCATGGGTATTTTTACTGTAGTAGACTGCCTCGATACTCAGCTTGTTGTTAAATGTTGACATCTCAAATCCTGCTTCCCAAGCATTTACTTTTTCCCAGCTCAAATTTCTATCAACAATATACTGTGGAGCATAAGCGGGTATAATATTATCCCCGAAGACTGCTGAGTTATCAGATTCTAAAACTGGATAAAGTGGGTAAAGGTCTGATCCTGTGTTTTGAATACCCAGCTGTCCCCAAGATCCTTTGATTTTTAGGTTGTTGATGGCTGTTTGGCTTTTCATGAACTCTTCATTTGTGACTACCCAACCAGCTCCAATTGTCGCAAAATTATTCCACCCTCTTCCAAATCGCTGAAAGGCGGAGGTGCCGTCTCTTCTAAATGAAGCATTCAGAAGATACTTTTCTTTGTAGTTGTAAATTGCTCTTCCTAAAAACGATAACGTTGTAAATTCTTCTGCTCCGCCGGTTCCTCTTCTTGTCGGTTGCGCAGTCATGTTGACATACCAAAAACGTGGATCATCCGGAATAGGATCACCAGTTCCTTGTGTACCATTTGATGTAGCAAATTCATAACCTCTATAATAGGAAGTCCACCCAGCAGTTGCCGTTAAATTATGATTTCCAAATGTATTCTTATAAGTCAATAGCCAATCCGTTTGAACTTTGGCATACGTGTTTTGATATTGGTCAACAGCGGTAATCTGCGTCAGACGATCTGTTTTGTCATCACCTTCAATCTCTGGGTTGTATACGTTTATTAATGGTGAGTAGGTTCTGCCCTTATTGAAACCGTAATCGTAAAGTATATTCGCTTTAAAAGTGAAATTTTTCAAGAAATCGATTTCTCCGTAAAGGCTCCCAGTCGTTCTATACTCTTGCTGAATGGCATTATCACTGAGGTCCATGACACTGACCAGTGGGTTTCTGATTTGTGCACGTTGGAAGTCGGGAAGGGTATTATATAAGCCATATTCCATATTATAAGCTGGGGCAATAGGTGCTGCACGTACGGCACTAGCAATAATAGGATCGTAAAAACCATTATCACGAGGAATATTCGATCTGTATCCTGTGAGATTTACCCCTACTCGAAAATTGTCTGTTATGTTTAGTTGATCATTTAGTGATAAACTTATTTTGTCAAGTTTCTCATTCTTAACTACTCCTTCATCGAGCATGTAGCCCAGTCCTAGATAGAATTTGTTTTTTTCATTGGCAGCACTTACCGATAGGTTGTTAAAGTTCACCATACCATTTTGGAAGATTTCATCCTGCCAATCGGTATTTGCCCCCCAGTTATCGTAGTTATAAGCTGGGTTTCCTTCATTTGCTAACTGCTCGCTATAAAGAGATTTAAAAGTTGATGCGTCGGTAAGGTTCATTCTATCCTGTACACTTTTAAAACCTACAGAAGTATTAAAATTGAAATTTATCTGACCGGCTTTTGCTGACTTTGTGGTTACGACAATAACGCCATTTGCTCCTCTTACACCAAATATTGCTAAAGACGAGGGATCTTTTAATATTTCCATGGATTCGATATCCGCAGGATTTACAAAATTCATGTTGTCATTCAAGATTCCATCAATTACGTATAGCGGTTTTGCACCATTGATTGAATTCGTTCCGCGAATGCGAATATCAGGCTCCGCTCCGGGACGACCCGAATTGACGATTTGCATACCTGCTACCTTTCCTTGTAAAGATGCTAATGGATTTGAGTTGGGTTTGTCTGCAATTTCGTCTCCTTTAATGCTTGTTATTGATCCAGTTAGATCTCGTTTCCGTGCCGTACCATAACCAATTACGACTACCTCATCCAGCGCTTGGTCATTGCTAATTAGAAAGACGTCTAGGTTTGTCTGGCTACCTACCCGAGCTGATTGCGCCGCATAGCCGATAAACCGGAAGGTAAGCGAATCGGAGGCAGATGCTTCAATTGTGAAGCGTCCTGCTGCATCAGTTTGGGTGTTTTGCCCACTGCTTGCAGATACCGTCACGCCCGGCAGTACGAACAGCGATCCGCTGTCTTTGACCGTACCGGTGACGGTTTTAACCTGTGCATATCCACTTGATAGGATAGCGGTTAAACATAAGAAAAGTGTAAATAACTTCCTCATAGAGCTAGTTTGTTTTAGTTTGTTTGTATGCAACAATAACTGGTTATCGTAACACAGTGTTTATAATTAAAACAAAGATGTGATGTATTCGTTTAGCGAAGAAATTATTTGCCTTCACATTGCTACTTCAATGATTTTTTGCTGCTACAATGATGATTTGTTCAACGATATAATATTTTGATTATGAGTGTTTTGAATTTGGTGAGTGATTGCTCAAATTCTTTTTAATGGTGTAGTAAGTACACTATTACGATGTAGTAGTGATGATGTAGTGTTTTACAGTTCAAGTAGAAATTCGCTGAGGTTTTTCTCTGTCGGAAGATCGAATTTTTTGCGTAAACGGTAGCGTCTTATCTCAATTCCGCGGGTGCTGATGTTCATTAAGGATGCCATATCCTTGCTGGACATGTTTAAGCGGAGGTAAGCGCAAAGTTTAAGATCATTGGGGGATAGGCTA
This sequence comes from Sphingobacterium bambusae, assembly GCF_033955345.1. Classification (NCBI taxonomy): domain Bacteria; kingdom Pseudomonadati; phylum Bacteroidota; class Sphingobacteriia; order Sphingobacteriales; family Sphingobacteriaceae; genus Sphingobacterium; species Sphingobacterium bambusae. The sequence goes on along the minus strand of NZ_CP138332.1, from coordinate 442,716 downwards.
GGGTAATCTGTCTTTAATTTCTTAAAGAAGTTTTCGTGCGACTCGTTGAAGCTCTTTTCAAACAAGTCCCAATCGCGCTCGTCACTACGTGCATTATCGATGAGTTTATTGACCTTCTGCAGTTGATCTTGGGATAGTTTTTTTCCATCGCGATCTTTAACATTGAGGAGTTCTTCGTGCAGGTTGTTCAGCAGTTCGTTTTTGTAAACGATATTGGTCGCTGCATTGGCAAGTTCTCGGTTTTTGGCCTCGAGCTCGACGGTGAGCTGCTCATTTTTGAGCTCCATCAGCTTTTTCTCGTTCTGCTCGCTTTCCTTACGCAGCAGCTCTTGTTGTCGCAGTTGTAGTTTGTTTCTGATTTCCAGTTTGTCGCGTTTTATTTTTTCGGTAATGAGCTTTCGGGCAAAAATAAAAGCGATGACGGTAAGTAACACGTAAAGCAGGAGGGCTGGCCATTGTAGGTACCATGGGGGCAGTATCTGGAAGGCTAATGTCGCTGTATCGGATATCAATCCGTTGGCGGTAATGACACGAACTTTAAAGCTGTAGTTTCCTGTGTGCAAGTTCGTGAAATCAATATAAGGTATTTCTGTCGGTACAGACCATTCCGTCTGCGATCCTTCCAATAAGGATTGGTATTTCACTGCCGTATTGCTATACCAAGGCGAGGCAAATTGAATACGAATGTTATTTTGGTCGTAAGGGATCGCATTCGGTTTGTCAAGGTAGTGCAAGGTGTCGCTAGCATTTGATATTTCTTGCAGGCCGATGATGATCGGTTGGGATGGTTTTTGCACTTGCTTCTTCTTGAGATCGTAGAAGGCGATGCCGTTATCTAACCCAAACAGGAGTTTGTCACCGACCGGCTCAATAACCTCATAGTTCTTCATGACGATGTCCTGCAGGCTATTAAAGCTGGAGGAGTCAACGCGTATCTGGTTATTTTGCAAGGTTACTTCAGCAAAATGTCCTTCATGGGCAAACATGTAGTTGTTCGCATTGAGCGGTATTATTTTTTTAGAACGCGCGAAGGATCCCAGGGTGCTGTTCAGTTCTTCATATGGCTTGAAGCGGGATAGCACACTATCATAAATAAAGATGCCTTTGTCAGTAGCGAAAATAACATTCTGCTGGACGGTTGCGGCAGTGATGCGCTGTATTTGCGGGAAATCCTTGCTGAATGAGAATGTTTTGAGTGTTTTGAACGATTGGTAGTTTCCTGCAAACTCGACAAGCTGTATGGAATTGTTGAACACGACCCAAAATTGATTGTCATTGCGCGGATATACGGAAATGACTGCCGTTTTTGGTTCTTGGTACTTTTGTTTTAGATACCATGAACCGTTGTTCTCAAAAAGTGCTAAGCCGGTGTAATTTCCCTGTAAAAAAAGTTGTGGTTGGCCAGGTAGCTGCACGTTGGACCATCCCCCGGTCCAGTTTGATATCCTGGAGATCGTGTTTCCACGTACGAGAAAGGTACCGTCATTATGGCCGCAGATCAATTGTCCGTTGAAAAGGTCTAAGGTCCATACCTGACCTTGGGAGCCGGGGATAAACGCTAGTTTAAGCGATTGCAAGTTGGTTCCATCTGTCCAGTTGCTGTAAAATAGCCCTTGGTTGGTACCTAAATAAATTTTACCTTGAAAAACCTTAATGGCATAAACGGTGCCGATTTCGCCAAAGATATCACGGTAGTAATAGAAGGGTGAGTTTACCTCGATACGGTCGATGCCGTTGTCTAAACCTGCCCAGATGTTGCCCTGTCGATCGAGGGTCATGCTAAGGACTGTATTGTTTTGTAGGCCATTGCGCTTATGTATATGTTGCAGCAGCTGTCCGGCTTTGTTAATGATAAAAATCCCATTCTTGATCGTGCCGAAAGCGAAGGTATTTTCATCGATTTTTAAGCCATTGTTGAGTTGTGCTTCTCTAAGAAGGTTGTTGATGGTCGATTCTGGCTTCCATAGCTGTGCGTTTCCGTCAGCAGAGAGCAGGTATAGTCCTTGTTTTGCGGTGCCCACTAGAAATTGCTGCTCGTCAAAAGGCAGTATGCTCATTACGTTGCTAAGCTGGCTTTGCAAGCTGCTAAATGTTTTTCCGCTCCATTTTTCGAGACCTGCGGGTATACGTTCGATCCACCTGCTGTTGCCTACCTGATGGGCGAAAAGAAAAGGCTGTCCCTGCCCATATTGGAGCTCTACTTTATTGTCTTTATAGATGTAACACTTGGAGAAGGATTGAAAGATAACACGGTCATCAACAAAGAGGATTTTCCATATTTCATCATTTTCGAGTACTTCGGGATCTACCAAGCGGGACAAGTTGTGGTATTTTAACTTTCCTTGCTGTTTCGCAAAATAACCGAACTCTTCTTTTCCGCCGATATAAATATTCCCGTTTGGCGCAACGGCCACACTTCGGGCAAAATTACGGTTGCTCAATGGGTAAAGGTTCCAGTAGGCACCATCGAAGGCCACCAGTCCGTTGTTGTTCGCGGCATAGATAATGCCGTCTTTTCCCTGCGCTATGCTCCAGTTTTGGTTGCCTGCTTTGTACTGCGATTTGGTATAGTTTTGTACGTAGGGACTGCCCGCCGAGGAGATAGATTGTGCGTATGCAATATTGCTTAGCATGTAAAGAAAGAAAACAATAAGAAGACGAACCATAGCTATAATCTGACAAGCATGCAAGTTACTAACTCCATGCGTCTAAAACAAAATCTTATTTCGCGCGTAGATAATCGTGGATTTCAGTAATATTGTGGTATGATTTCATTTGCCAACGCTAAGATAAATTTAGGACTGCACATCACGCGTAAGCGCGAAGATGGTTACCATGAGCTGGAAACGATATTTTATCCTTTTCCGTTGTATGATATCCTAGAGCTATCTCGGAAAGAGGAAGGAGATACAACGATGGAGATTACAGGGATGGATTTAGAATTGGCGGATGATAATCTATGCTTTAAGGCTTACAGGTTGTTGGCTGCAAAATACTCCTTATCGCCCGTGCATATACATCTGCACAAGCAGATACCTTTCGGGGCCGGTTTGGGAGGAGGTTCCTCGGATGCCGCATTTGTTTTGAAAATGCTGAATGAGGAGTTTGCGTTAGGATTGAGCGTTGAACAATTGGAGGCGGAGGCCGCGACGCTGGGTGCCGATTGTCCATTTTTCGTGCAGAATACGCCCATGTATGCGACTGGGATCGGTACAGATTTGAGGCCTATTGATTTGGATCTTTCCGACTATTATATGGTGCTGGTAAAGCCTGATGTGCATGTGTCAACCGCAGAGGCTTACCGTCAAGTAAGGCCGCAAGCCGCAGAACATGATTTGCGTGAGCTAGTGAGCTTGCCGGTACAGGATTGGAAGTTTTACATCAAGAACAATTTTGAGGAAGGTCTTTTTGAGCAATATCCACAGATTCGCGAGGTGAAATTAGCGCTTTATGAGGCTGGGGCTTTATATGCGAGTATGTCGGGGTCGGGATCGGCGGTTTACGGTATTTTTGATGAGGAGGTTGATTTGTCGGAGCTTTCGTCAATGGGGGAGGTTTCGCATCCGCTTAAGTTGTAGTTTGTTGACAATGAACTTTTGAAAATTCAGTTTCCACAAAGCTTTTAATAGCTGAAATTTACTTAATTCATCGTTTGTGAAACGGAGGAGATGCTAAAAATAAAAAGCTCACCGAAAGATGAGCTTTTATCGTACCTAGGGCGGGAATCGAACCCGCACTCCTTTAACAGGAACAGGATTTTAAGTCCTGCGTGTCTACCAGTTCCACCACCTAGGCAACTGAGAGCGAAAGACGAGATTCGAACTCGCGACCCCAACCTTGGCAAGGTTGTGCTCTACCAACTGAGCTACTTTCGCTTAACGTGGTGCAAATATAGAAGATTTGCGTAGTGCTGCAAAATATATTTTAAAAAAGTTTTCCCTGTCTTTCCGTGTCAAATTTTGATCCATCAATGGTCATTTAGGTAATTTTAAGAAGGATGGTGAGCGTTGAAAAGATGCCGCCCAGAGGTTGTCAAGCCTAAAATAGATCCGGGCGGCGGTAAAAACAAAGAGTATATTTTACAGTTCTTCGTCGTGTTGACTGACGTCTAGACCAAGAACTTCATCTTTTTCGCTTACCCGTAAAGGTGCAAGCATATCTGTTATTTTCAAGAGTAGCAGAGCGCCGAAGAAGGCGAATGCTGATGCGCCAACAAGGGCGATGAGGTGTGCTGTAAATAAGCTTGTCTCGCCAAAGAAAAGACCGTTTGTGGTTACAGCAGCATTGACCGAACTGTGCGCAAATACGCTGGTCAGGAGCATGCCGACCATACCGCCGACACCATGACAAGGAAACACATCTAGGGTGTCATCGATTCCTTTCTTTGTTCTCCATATGACAAGCAAGTTGCTAATGACGGCAGCGACTATACCGATGATGAGGGAGTGGGGGATGGTTACGAAACCTGCGGCAGGTGTTATCGCGACCAGTCCAACGACCGCACCGATACACGCACCCATAGCCGAAGGTTTTTTACCTTTTAGGATGTCGAAAAATATCCAAGCCATGGCTGCAGCGGCGGACGCCGTGGTGGTGGTGGCGAAAGCGGAGGCCGCGAGTTCATTGGCACCACCGGCAGAGCCCGCATTAAATCCAAACCAGCCGAACCAAAGAAGTCCGGTGCCCAGGATGACGTAGCTGATGCGTGATGGTGTATGTTCCTGTTCTTTGCGTTTGCCAAGATAAAGGGCTGAGGCGAGTGCTGCCCATCCGGCAGACATATGTACAACCGTGCCTCCAGCGAAATCTAGAACACCCATTTTGGCCAATATGCCTTCGGGGTGCCAAGTTGCGTGAGCGAGCGGCGCGTAGATGACGATAACAAAAAGGGTAATGAAGATCAAATAGGCATTGAACTTAATGCGTTCTGCGAATGCTCCAGTGATCAAGGCTGGGGTGATGACAGCAAACTTCAGTTGGAACATGGCGAAAAGAGCGATAGGAATAGTTGGCAAAGCTGGCCAAGTGGCATTGCCTAGCATCCCCTTCATCATGTAGAAGGTGGATGGGTTGCCGATAATACCGCCGATGTCTTCGCCGAATGCCAAGCTAAAGCCGAATATTACCCAAATTATGGTGATAAGCCCCATGCACACAAAACTTTGTAGCATGGTGGAAATTACATTTTTCTTTCTAACCATACCTCCGTAAAAGAAGGCTAGGCCGGGTGTCATAAGGAGCACCAGTGCGGCAGACATTAATAGCCATGCCGTGTCGCCCGTATCTATCGTGCTGTCTTCAACAGTTGTAACTTCGGTAGAGGGGGCGAGGATAGCGAGGATTACTGCGATAACGAGGGTTCCAAATGGAATTATCTGTTTTATAGTCATGTCCTTGGTTTGTTAGTACGATTGGTTTTCTTACAGGTTTAGCGAGTAGCTTCTGTTTGTTAGGAAAGGAAGTGGCCATTAGCCACTTCCTTCATTTGTTAGATAATTACTGTTTCGCTTAGAAAGAGAAGCCAGTAGAAAGCTTGTAGAACGAGTCTTTAGCTCGTAGGCCATTTTTTAGTTCAGGACCTGCAGAAAGACGGATGAAACTAGCAACGCGCGGAACATTAAATTGCACGTAAGGACCTAGCCATTGGTAGTAATCTAATTTGCCATTTACATCGTCTTTGGTACGTTTCAAGTGTTCGAAGTGACCGCCTGCAGAGAAGTTTTGGCTTACTTTGAAACCGGCATTTGCCCAATAATGTAGGTAGGCTAGTGTCGACGCGTCGGCTGGCGCTTCATCACGAAGTGGCGCGTAGTAGCCTACATAGATTTCACTTTCAAATTTCGGTTTGTCGACATTGAAAAATAGATTAGGTACGATACCATCACCAGCAATACCACCGAGTTGGCCTGATGTTGCTCCTTTAGAAAGTAGATCACCGAATGTGAAACCAATGTTTGGGTTCAACGTAATACCATCAGCTAGGTAAAGGTTTACCCCTCCACCAAATTCCGTCCAGTTTCCCCAGGCACCGGCGGTTCCTGCACCCCAAAAAATCCCATAAGCAGATACGCCAATCTTGTCAGAAAGCTTGTATTCAACGCCAGCGCTCGGTGCTACACCGAAAAACTGGTCAGAAGTGAGGCTTAATGAGAAAGTTGCGTTGCTGTCTTGTGCTTTTGCAGATAAAACACTAGCTGAAATTGCTGTGATGCACAGAATTGTTTTTAAAAAGTTGTTTTTTTTCATAAAAACTTTGGTTGTTAGATAGACATTTGATTAATTAATGCTAAAATAGACCAAAATTTTATAAAAACAATATTTATTTTGAAAAAAAATCAAAAAAACAGATCAATTTATGATTGAATTGTAATTTATGTGTGTTGTTTGTTTATTTTTTCTTGTATTATATCTCCTTCAAACCCTTTGCTTAGTAGGTATTTGGATAGTTTTGATTTTTCTGTGAGTGATATTTTGGATAATGGTTGATTTGTTTTCTTTTTTATCGTTTTTGTGATCATATTGTGGTAATCTTCGTCGTTTATTTCGCGTAAAGCGATCCGGATAAGTGGTTCTGATACTCGTTTAGCTTTCAAATGGAGCTTTATTTTGATTTTTCCCCATCCCTGCATGCGAAATTTCCCCAAAACGTAGGCCTTTGCGAAACGTTCCTCGTTGAGAAAGTTCTCTTCAATAAGCAAGGCGATAATATTTTCGACATCTTCTTGGTGTAGCCCCCAAGAATAGAGTTTATCTCGCACCTCCTGTTGTGCTCGTTCTTGGTACGCACAGTAGTTTTCTGCTTTGAGTTTAGCCTGCTGCGGACTATATGATTTCTTTTCTTTCTTCCATTCTTCCATCCTGCAAATCTTGAAAAAATGGTGCACTTATTGAAAATATTGATGAAATTTGTTCCTACCACTATATATGTATACAGTAGCAGATATTTATTCTATTCTCCATGCAAGTACCAAGATATTGGTGCATCCCGCATTAGAGATTTTTGACTTGGCCTATGACACGCGGAAAATCCGTCGTGGCGGTCAGAGCCTCTTCTTTGCCCTGAAAAGTATTCGGGATGGACACGCATTTATTGGCGAAGCGTATCGTAAAGGCGTTCGCGCATTTGTGCTGTCTCAAAAGGATATCGATGTCAGTTTGTATCCGGAAGGTAATTTTATTTGGGTTAATAATGTTCTTTTGGCTCTGCAACAGTTGGCGGCTTATCACCGTACGCAGTTCAAGAAGCCTGTTATTGGTATTACGGGAAGTAATGGGAAAACGGTGGTCAAAGAGTGGCTGACGCAACTGCTACAGGACGACAGGAGAGTGTACCAAAGCCCGAAGAGTTATAACTCGCAGTTGGGAGTCGCTTTGGCACTGTGGAATCTTTCTGACGAGTATGATTGTGCGATTATCGAAGCTGGCATAAGCCAACCGGGAGAGATGGTAGCCTTGGAAGCGATGACCAGGCCGGAGATTGGTGTTTTTACGAATATCGGAGCGGCACATGCCAGCGGTTTTGCTAGTAAGCAAGATAAGATAGTGGAAAAGCTTAAACTATTTACCCATAGTAAGGATCTACTTTTTCCCTCGCGATATGGTATTGCCTCCATGTTGCCCGAAGGATTACGCGTATTTAGCTTCGGTACAGAGCCTATGGACGAAGTACAGGTTTTGCGGATAGAAGATTATGGCCGTACAGCAACGCAGATACAGGTCGCTCATGCGCAGGAGATCGCTACGTTTTCGATTCCTTTCCGGGATAAGGCTTCTGTAGAGAATGCATTGATCTGCATTACCGTACTTTTGTTTTTTGGGTATTCCTTGGATGCTATAGCGAGTAAGCTGACGAAGTTGAAACCTTTGGATATGCGCTTGCAACTAAAAAAGGGAAAGAATGGATGCTCCGTCATCGACGATACCTATTCTAATGATTTGGCTTCTTTACAAATCGCTTTGGATTTCCTTTTTCAGCAGCAACAACATCAGAAACGTACGTTAATTCTTTCGGATATGGACGGACTTGATGATAAGTTACGGCAAAAATTATTGGCGTTGCTGCAGCGACAGGAGCTTGATCGTATTGTGTTGGTGGGGAAGGGAACCCATTTTATGAGGGATCAGCTACATACAACGGTTCTCCTGTTCGATAGCACGGAGGCTCTGCTTCTCGGGCTTAAGGATATTCCGTTTCAGCAGGAATCGATCTTGATAAAAGGTAGCCGCGCTTACCACTTGGAAGAGGTGAGTAGGGTTTTGGTTTCAAAATCTCACGAGACTGTCTTGGAGATTAATCTTAATGCACTTGAGCATAATCTACAGGTGTACCGTGGCATGTTGCCGAGTGGGGTTAAGATGATGGCTATGGTGAAAGCTTTTTCTTACGGCAGCGGGAGCTATGAAGTAGCCAACCTGCTGCAGTTCAATAAACTGGACTATTTGACTGTTGCTTTTGCCGATGAAGGCGTGGAGCTTCGGCAGGGCGGCATCACCTTGCCTATCATGGTGCTGAGTCCCGATGAACAGGTTTTTGAAACGCTACTGACCAACGAACTAGAGCCAGAGATCTACAGCTTCCGTATATTGCACGCGTTTATCACATTCCTTGACCGTCGGCAGATTAAGGATTTTCCTATCCATATCAAGATTGATACGGGCATGCATCGATTGGGCTTTATGCCAGAAGAGATGGATGCATTGATTCAAGTGTTGCGTGTTACCGAGGCTGTGCGTCCTAAAAGTGTTTTTTCGCATTTGGTGGCCTCGGGCAGCAGGGATCACGACGATTTTACGCGGCAGCAATTGGATACTTTTGCGCGTTGCGCGGCTTTGTTGGAAAGTGAACTCGACTGCAATTTGATCAAACATATTGCTAACACCTCCGCCATTGTGCATTGGCCGGAGGCTTACTTGGATATGGTGCGCTTGGGCATTGGTCTTTATGGCGTAGATATGGATAGGACCTTAGACGTGGAGCAAGTGAGTACATTAAAGACGACGATCACACAGATCAAGGAACTGCCGGCAGGCGAAACGGTGGGCTACGACAGGAAGGGGGTGTTGCATCGTGCAAGCCGTATCGCAACGGTGAAAATTGGTTATGCCGATGGGTATAGCCGACGCTTTGGCCAAGGTGTTGGACAAATGTCCATCAATGGACAACTGGTACAGACCGTGGGATCCATATGTATGGATATGTGTATGCTTGATGTGACGGATATTGTGGCCTATGAAGAGGATGAAGTGGTCGTGTTTCCCGATTTAATGAAGGCCGCCGCCGATATTGGGACTATCCCCTATGAATTGCTGGTCAATATTTCATCACGTGTAAAAAGGGTGTATTTTTACGGGTAATTAATAAAGAACGTTATGATAAAGAAAGTTTCGCAGAAACTGCTGTATTATTTTATTAAGGGAGCATTGGTTGTGGTTCCCGTAGCGGGGGCTGTATTTTTGATCATTTGGGCGGTAGCTTCCCTCGATAATGCGCTCAATCTTACCAGTCATTTTTTACAGGACGATCAGGGGCATCCCTTGTATATCCCCGGTATTGGTATTTTAACGGTGCTATGCGTATTGATCTTAGTAGGATTGATATTCACCAATTTGGTCACAGCACCGATACGTGCTTGGTTGAAACGATCGATCAACAAGATTCCGCTGTTTAACACCTTGTATTCTTCCATTAAAGATTTTACAGAAGCCTTTGTTGGCGATGCCAAGAAATTTAATGAGCCAGTGTTGGTACTGGTAAATGAAACGGGACTCAAGAAGATAGGATTTCTTACACAACGTGATTTAGATAAGATCGGTTTGCCCGATGACGTGATTGTTTACTTTCCGTATTCTTATTCGGTAGCCGGTCAAGTGGTGGTGGTGAAATCGTCCCATGTGCAAAAACTAAATATGAGTGCAACAGATGCGATGAAGCTGGTGGTCTCGGGTGGTGTTAGTGGTATAGAATAGCTAATATGGCAAATTTTCTAGATAAGATCTTCGGAAGCAAGATTGAGGTAGACCTGTTGAAGATCGAGCTGGAGGCCAAGCTCAGCTTTCACGAGAGCCGTATAGATAGCCATTTGGCGAACATGGTTTCCGAGCGACTGGATGCGGCAGAGCAACAGTCTTTTTTATGCTACTTGCGTGACGTTGCGGCGATATCGGAGGGACAGCATGTTGCGGCTAGCCAAGAACTCGGCCTGCTGCAGCGATACATTGCTTTTTATCAGCAGGTGATGGGCGATGCGCTCTTTTTACGATTCGATTGCCAAGCGGAATCGGATAGATTGTTGCCTGCCTTTGTACTCTTTCCCTTGATCCATAATGCTTTAGTGCATGGTTATAATTCCATGGAAAAATTTCCACTCAAGATCAAGATTCGCATTTTCGAAAAGGCTTTGCAGGTGGACGTGACGAATCACGTTAACCATCATATTGCTTCGCAAGAAGATAACTCGTTGATCGATCGGTTCAAGAGCCGATTGGTATCCTTGTTTGGAGAGCAACATCAGCTTTTATTCAATAGTAATAGCCACACGTTTAAAAGTAATTTGCATATCCCTGCCTAAAAAGTAAAAAGAAGAAAATCCTGCTGACAGACTGTTGTCATAATCGCGCTTAATTTTGGTGTATAATAACAATACGGCGGTGAGCATACTGCTATAATATCAAGATTTATACACTTTTAAATTAATTTATATGAACACATCAGTCATTTTATCCAAAGCAGAATTTTTAGAACATTGGTTGGGTCACCGTACATTAACACGCCGTACAATTGAGAAATTTCCAGAAAAGGAATTGTTCAGTTACAGTATTGGTGGGATGCGTACCTTCGCTGATCTAGTAAAAGAATTGCTTTCTATTGCTGAACCGGGGCTACGTGGCATCGTTCAGCAAAAAGAGGAGCCCTATAATCATGATATCGGTTTAACAACAAAAGAAGCTCTTTTGGCGAAATGGGACGAAGATACCCCAAAAATAATCGATCTATTCAATCAGATTCCTGTGGAAGACTTCCACAAAGAATACAATCTATTTGGAGAATACAAGTTTCCGATCTATAGTAACCTGCTTTACTTTGTAGATAATGAAGTTCACCATCGTGCACAAGGCTACGTTTATCTGCGGTCACTCGGTATTGAGCCACCTTTCTTTTGGGAACGTTATTAAATAAAAGGAAATTCGTTAAGTAGAGCAGTCTGATAAAACAAATATGGAAACAAGGCCAACGCTCTGTATGGAAGTCGCACGTCTACTACTGCTCATTAGCTTTTTGATGGCATTGACGCTGCTGCAGGCATAGAGCTTCGGTTGCAGGCCTGTAAAAAGTTTTAAAATGAGAAAAGGCAAGCGCTTACTGCTTGCCTTTTCTAGCTTTTTACTTCAATACGTGTTTTACGCCTTCGAAAGTCATTTTTACTGGATTGATATGGCCATTCTTGTCGAAGGTCATTTCCTCAATGCAGGTTTCTCGTTCGTGTGCGCTCGTTTTCCCTAAGGGGCGACGGTGGTAAACAATATAGTACTTATCTTCGTTGGGCACTTTGATCACGGAATGATGTCCAGCACCGGTAGCGATTTTAGGATCTTGCTCCAAGATGGTGTTTATGCGCTTGAAAGGGCCGAATGGGCTGTCTGCAATGGCATAGGCCACTTTGTAATCAGGACCTGTCCAGCCTCCTTCCGACCACATGAAATAGTATTTGTTGTCGCGTATGAACATAAACGGACCTTCAACGTAATTCTCCGGTGTCACCTCTTTGTAGATGCTACCGTCTTCAAATGGAAGTAGTTTGGTGAAGTCGTCGCTTAGCTTCACCACATTACAGTGCTTCCAGCCACCGTAAAACATGTAATGTTGGCCATCCTTATCTTTAAAAACAAATTGATCGATGGGTTGTGCGCCGTTCACTATTTTGTTGATCAACGGTTTGCCCAATAAATCTTTGTAAGGGCCTTCGGGACGATCGGCCACAGCAACACCAATTCCGCCGATCTCACCTTCATGCACATCGTTGGCTCCGAAAAAGAAATAGTATTTTCCATCTTTTTCTATTACACTAGGGGCCCACATGGCTTTGTTTGCCCATTTGACCTCATTGGCGTCGATAATGCGCGGATGTTTCTTCCAGTTTACCAAATCTTTGGAAGAAAAGGCGTCAAAAAAGATCTGTTGTTCGTATGGGGCAGAATAGGTTGGGAAAATCCAATATTCGTTGTTGTACACGATTCCTTCTGGGTCGGCATACCAGCCTGAAATTACGGGGTTCTTTTGCGCAAAACTTACAGTTCCGCACAGTAGGGCAAAAAGGCTTATAGCTGTTGTTTTCTTGATCATCTTGTTTACTTAGGTAGCTATAAATATATAAAAACCTTTTAGCAAAATGCAAATGTTTCAAAAATGTGGCAGGATGTGCGATTATATCGTTATGTTTTGGAGAATATCGCGTACACATTGCTTGAGTGTATCGGGCTCGATAATGCGGGCTCGATCAGCAAAGCGGAGGTACCAACGCGCGAATTCCTCGATGGGTGCATTGCTTTGGAAAGTCATCAGTACTTCTTTGCCTTGTGTTTCTTCGCAGGCAAATCCGAAGTGCATACGTTCCCATTCCATGTAGTGCGCGATCGTGCGTTCTACGCCAATGCGTATGGTTGTGATAGGCCGCGAGTCGTTTCTCTCGATATAATGGCTGAGGGGCTTGTGCTCTTTTCGGAACGGTTCGTCGGTGCGGCTTATTTTTTGGATACGGTCTATCCGGAATTGTCTATGCTCTTGGCGAAGGTGGCAATAGGCGATAAAGTACCAAAAATTGCTTTCGTGAAAAATGCCTACAGGCTCTATTTTGCGCGTATTGGCTTCATCGCTCATGACGGCGCGATATTCCATATCGATGATCTTGCGTAGGGTAATGCCTTCGAACAGAATGGATAAAGCCTCGGGAACTTTCTCATTAAACATAAAATTCGGCGAAGACATCCACATGTTTTCTTCCAGCTGCATGATGTTGGACTTGTCGCTGTAGCGCAGGAAGGATCGAACTTTAGCAATGGCCGTGCTGAAGTTCCGGAACATATCTTGATCGACAAATTTCTGCATCAGTTTTTCCGAAGCGGCGAGGCTCAATATCTCTTCTTTGGTGAAGCTCGCCGGCGCGAGTTTATACCCTTCGGATAGGGAATAGCCTGTACCTGCCTCGCCATAGATCGGGATGCCGGCCTGCTCTAAGGCGCGCATATCTCGGTAGATGGTACGCAGGCTTACATCAAATCGATCTGCAAGATCCTGCGCCTTGACAACAGATCTGCCCTGCAGCTGGAAATAGATAGCAATGATACGATGAAAGCGCTTGGTAATATCCATGCGTAAATATACGATTAAGCTATCAGAACCTTATTGCAAGACGAGTTAATCGTGCTTCGTTTTTTTGCGTAAATAGCGGTGTAGCTCCACCTGCGATCGGTGTGGCGACTTGTTGTTGCTGACATAGCTGTTGTCTAGCTCATTGTTCAGGATGCGCGCTTTGACATTGTCTTTGAGCTGTATGGCCAACATATCAATTAGCTCATTTTTAATTTTTTTGTTCGTGATGCGGATGGCTGCTTCGACGCGATGGTCTAGATTTCTGGTCATCCAATCTGCAGAAGAAATGTATACCAATTCTTTCCCTGCAGCGTGGAAGTAGAGGACACGTGCGTGTTCTAGGTATTCGTCTACGATGCTGATGGCATGTAGCGGCTCTTTGAATTTTTTTTGATTGATGGCACAATAGATGCCGCGCACGATCATGTCTACCTTGACGCCTGCATCGGCGGCTTCGTAAAGTTTTTTGATCAATAGTTTGTCGCTCAACGAGTTTACCTTAATGACGATATGTGCTTTTCGTGCTGCCCGCGCTTCGACGATCTCTTTATCGATATGATCGATCAAGGTGTTTCGCATGTCTATAGGACATACCAGTAGGGTCTTGCACGGCTTTAAGCTTTGGTAGATATCTATCTTGGGCTTTTTCAGCGCTGCAAAAATACGGTTGATATCCGCCATGACGCCGCGGTTGCTTGTCATCAGGCAGTGGTCTCCATATATTCTCGCCGTCTTTTCATTGATGTTGCCGGTACTCACGAATCCATATTGTACGGTTTTATTGTTGATCCGCTTCTTGATGATGCATAGTTTGGCGTGCACCTTCTTATCTGCAATACCCAATAATACCTTGATACCTTCCATTTCGAAGCGTTCTTTCCATTCTAGGTTGTGCTCTTCGTCAAAACGGGCACGCAGCTCGAGCATCACCGTCACCTCCTTACCATTGCGGGCAGCGTTAACAAGGGCATTGGCGATCTTGGAATTCTCTGCCATGCGATAGATGGTGATTTGTATAGACCGTACATCGGGATCCATGGCCGACTCACGCAGCAGATCAATGACCGGCATAAAGGTATGGTAGGGGAAGGAAAGTAGTACGTCTTTCTTTACCAGTACATCACTAACACGTTGCCGTCCCGCAAAATCGGGATGCTCAAATGAGCTGCGCTCTTTGGGATGGGTTTCCGATTTGAAGACTTTCGGAAAGTCCATGAAATGCTTGAAGTTATGGATTTTCTGTCCGGGGATTATGCTGTCTTTCTTCGATAGGTTCAGCTTTTTGATCAGGAACTCAACCAAAGCGGGATCCATGTCTTTATCGAATACGAAACGGGTTGGTTTTCCTTTTCTGCGGTTCTTGATTCCTTTCTCGATCTTTTCGACCAGCGTAGTGTTGATATCGTTGTCGATATCAAACTCGGCATCTTTCGTGATTTTAAATGCATTAGCAGCGAAGCTATCGAATCCGAAGTAGGAGAAGATGTATGGAAGATTAAATTTAATGACATCCTCCAACAACATCACATGCTTTTCGCCCTTGGGCGATGGTAATAAAAGAAAGCGGCCATTGGTGCGCGTTGGATTCTCAATAATAGCGAAGCGCGTCTCATACTCCCAGTCGGTTTTGCGCATGGCTATACCTAAGTAGAGGCTCTTATCGCGCAGGTAGGGCATGGCTCGTGCGTCGTCCAACAGAAGAGGGATGACGTTTGATTCGACCTCTTCTTCGTAGTACTGCTTGACGAATAGCTTTTGCTCCTCGTCGAGCTCAGTATCGGTCTTGATGAACACCTTTTGCTTGGCCATCTCCCCTTGAATCTTTTCCCAAGTGCTATCAAATTTCTTCTGTTGCTTGATGACCAACTCATGGAGCTCATCCAAGATGGTTTGTGGTTTTTCGAAGAATATTTCTTTGGCTTCTTTTTCGTTGAAAACAAGTGCTCGCTTTAGCCCCGCAACCCGCACACGAAAAAATTCGTCGAGGTTGTTGGAGAATATACCGAGGAACTTTATGCGCTCGGATAAGGGGACATCCTCATCTGCTGCTTCTTGTAATACACGACCATTAAAGCTTAACCAGCTGATATCTCGAGGATTGAATCTTTTTGTCATTTTCTTCTTAACCACTATTAGTGAAGCTTTAAATATAGGTCTGCAATATGTCCTAAATATAACAATAATATTAACAAGATATTAACTTCACACAGTGCGCATGTTTTCTTTTTTTGAAAGAAATTCCAATGATGAACTGCTCTTTTAAAGCTTGCGTTGAAGGCTTTGATACCAAATGGTTGAAGGTTCTGCTCTTTGAAGAAATGTAAGAAAGCTACCCCGCAATGTATAGTCATGCTTGATAGCTTTCCGATATTGATGATGATAGCGGACACGGAGCCCTTACTTCAGTCTTTTCTTGACTGGCGATGCTATCCTTCTATCTTAGTTGTATTTGTGCGATGCTTACTCGTTGCTGTTAACGCTGAGGTAGGTGACAATCGCTTTGTTAAAGGCTGCTAGATCTTCTGGAGTGCGGCTTGTAATTAAGTTTCCATCGATCACTACCTCGGAATCTTCCCAATTTCCACCAGCATGGATCAGATCGGTTTTGATATTCTCGACAGAGGTTAGTCGTTTTTCTTTAACGAATCCGTTTTCTGTAAGTATTAACGGGCCGTGGCAAATGGCAGCAATCAGTTTATCGCTTTGCACAAAGTGGTCGATAAAGGATATACTTTCCTTGCTCACGCGCAATTTATCAGGATTGATAACGCCGCCGGGCAGGATAACGGCACGGTAAGCGGATGGATCGGCTTCTGTGACCGCAGCATCGACATCGAACTCGCGACCCCAATCGGTGTGATTCCAAGATTTAATTTTACTTTTCTCATTGGGCGAGATGATGTGTACTTCATAGCCCTGTTCTTCCAACGTTTGTTTGGGCGAGGTTAATTCGACTTCTTCGAAACCTACTTCTGTGAGAATAGCTATTTTTTCTTTCATGATTTTTCTTATTGATACTACTAAACGAACGGTGCTCTCGGGATAAAGTTTTGATCAAAATTATTTCGAAAAACGTACCTTTGTGCTATGTCAACTGATTTGATTTCACAAGATACAATAGTGGCTTTGGCCACCTCTCCGGGAGCTAATGGTGCGATTGCTGTCATTCGTTTGTCGGGTTCGCAGGCTATTGCCATTACAAATTCGGTGTTCAAAGGGAAAGATTTGCGTACGCAGGCTTCGCATACTATACATTTTGGTACTATTCGCGACGGCGATGAGATTGTCGATGAGGTGCTGGTTTCTTTATTTATAGGTCCTAATTCCTACACAAAGGAACATGTGGTAGAGATTTCTACGCACAACTCCAAATATATTATCGAGCGGGTGATTGGCCTGTTGATGAAGAAAGGTGCGCGTGCTGCGCGTGCCGGTGAATTTACTTTGCGTGCTTTTTTGAATGGGGGCTTGGATCTCTCGCAAGCAGAAGCGGTGGCGGATCTTATAGCTTCTAATTCGGCCGCCTCGCATCAGGTGGCTATGCAGCAGATGCGTGGTGGGTTTTCTAATCAACTGAAAAAGCTGCGAGAAGATCTGGTTCACTTCGCTTCGTTGATCGAGCTGGAGCTAGATTTTGCAGAAGAAGATGTGGAGTTTGCTAACCGTGATCAGTTGAAACGGCTAATCACGAACATCCATCAGGTGATTCGTCGCTTGATTTCTTCCTTTGAGCAAGGTAATGTATTGAAAAATGGCGTACCGGTGGTGATTGCGGGTAAACCAAATGTGGGGAAATCGACCTTGCTGAATGCCTTGCTGAACGAAGAGCGAGCTATTGTGTCGGATATTGCGGGTACCACGCGCGATACCATCGAAGATGAGATCAATATACATGGGGTGACCTTCCGATTTATCGATACGGCAGGCATCCGCGAGACGCAGGACGTTATCGAAGCAAAAGGAGTGGAGCGTACACGCGAAAAGATGAAGCAGGCTCGATTGATTATATATCTGTTCGATCCTACACAGGATACTGTGGCCGACGTGCAACAGCAAATTGCTGAAGTAGCGGCATTGTCCATTCCTTTTGTTACGCTGATCAATAAGTCTGATCTCCTGTCGACGGCACAGCGTGCGTCGTATGCGGTGCTCGAACCGGTATACATTTCTGCAAAAGAACAGCTCGGTATAGAAGAGCTGAAAGAGGAGCTTTTGCGGCAAGTGAACGTGGCTAATATTCAGACGGACGATGTCTTAGTGACAAATATTCGCCATGTTGAAGCACTCCAAAAGACGATCGAAGCGCTAGATCGGGTGTTGTATGGCATCGATAACCCGGTCACATCGGACTTTTTGGCTATGGATATTCGGCAGTCATTGCACCACCTCGGTGAGATCACGGGGACGGTTACTACGGATGATTTACTGGAAAATATTTTTTCGAAGTTTTGTATCGGAAAATAATTCTAGTTTTTCTTACTTTCTCTTGTTGTCTTTTGCTTGATTTTCAAATATTTATGTTTCCGATATTTTGATATAAAAGCACGTTTTTGCATATTGTGTACTACTTCTGTACTACTTGAGGCTGGAAATGCCCAAAAGTAGTACAAAAGTAGTACAAGCTTTTTATAATTCATTTTAAAATGATTTAATATGCAAATTTCACTTAAAGAACGTAAACTAAGCAACGGCACCATCAGCCTATATATCGAATACTACAGAGGCTCGATTATAGAGAACGATGGTAAGAGGAATCATCTCCGAGATTATGAAAATCTTCAAATCTATCTAGTGACTAATCCCAGTACTGCTGCAGAGAGAAAGAAAAATAAGGAGCAACTTCAGCTCGCAAATGATATCCTGGCTATTCGTAAAAGTGAGATATTGCAAGGCAAGTTCAAAATTGCAGACAAGTCAAGGGGTAAGCGACGATTTCTAGATTATTTTCAAGAGAAAACTGATGAGCGTGTGAATAACGTTCAGAACCATGGTGTGTGGACATCTGCTTTGCACCACATGAAGATATGTGTGCCCAAAAACTTAACCTTTGAAGACGTGACAGATGATTTTATAAAGTCTGTGCGTAGGTATTTTGAGAAGGATGCACGAACAAAGAGCAATCTACCTTTATCACAGAATTCGAAATACTCGTATTTTAATAAATTTAGGGCTTGTCTTCGTACGGCTTATGAAGAAGGACTGACTTTGCTAAACTATGCTATCAAAGTTAAGACCTTCGAGCAGGCAGAAAGCCAACGCGAGTACTTGACTTTTAAGGAGCTTCAGGCGTTAATTAATACGCCTTGTAAATATGAGATACTTAAGCGGGCTTTTATCTTTTCTTGTTTAACTGGACTTCGCTGGTCTGACATAAACAAAATGATCTGGTCAGAGGTAAGAGACGAAGGGAATGAGGTTCATCGCGTTAACTTCAGGCAGGAGAAAACCTTGGCGGTTGAGTACCTATATATCTCTAAGCAAGCGAGAGAATTATTAGGAGAACGTAACAATCCAACCCACCGAGTATTTAAAGGACTGAAGTATGGTGCTGTTTACAATAATGAGATTGTTCGTTGGTGTAACAGGGCAGGAGTTTTTAAGCATATTACTTTCCATTCTGCACGGCATACCAACGCGGTTCTTTTACTTGAAAATGGAGCTGATTTGTTTACGGTTCAAAAACGTCTTGGTCATAAGGAGATTAAGACAACAGCTATCTATGCTAAGATCGTGGATGAGAAAATGAGGCAGTCGGCGAATATTATTTCTGAATTCGACCTTTGCTAGGTATACCATCTGTGTTCAGACTGTTGCAGCAATTGACGGTCTTGGAAGGTCAGATTATAAAGTCTTCGATCTGAAAGATATAGCTTAATACTGGAGGATTAAATTATGGATTTAAACGCGGTTATGCAGAAGCTCGAAGATATCGAAAGGAATGTAATTGGGCTAAAGGCGATTTTAAATGTAGGGGAACTAAGTCAGTACACGGGCTTTTCCAAATCTCATATTTATAAATTGGTCCACATGTCCAAAATTCCGTATTCCAAGCCCAATGGTAAGATACTATTTTTTGAACGCAAGAAGATCGATGAGTGGATATTGTCAAAATCATATATGAGCGCTGAGGAAATTAAACAAAAAGCGGCCAAGATGTATAAGCGATAGTGGTTGAAAACAAATAGCTGTTATTTTTAGTCTTTTACTGGATAGTGTTATTTGGTAACGGTGATGATTTCTTTAATTTTTTTTTTATGCAAAAAAGAATTTTTGTGATGGGGGACATACATGGTGCACATAAGGCTTTGGTACAATGTATTCAGCGCTCAGGATTTGATTACCAATATGATATCCTTATACAGCTCGGTGATATTGCAGATGGTCATAATGAAGTTTTTGAGTGTGTAGAAGAACTCCTAAACATTAAGCATTTGATTGCCGTGAAAGGGAATCACGATGTATGGTTTAAGGAATTTATAGACAGTGATTATCATCCTGTAGGGTGGCGTTATGGTGGAGAGGGGACTATTGCTTCCTATATCCGAAACGTTCGGCCCGATGGTGTTATTATACGAAAGGGAGATTCGCTCAAGACTTCGCTAGGCGCTAGTGATATCCCATTGTCTCACCGCAAACTTTTCTCCGATCAGATGCTTTACCATATCGATAGTCAAAATCGCCTGTTTGTGCATGCTGGCTTTAATGCGAAGCTTCCTTTTGAAGGTCAGCAGGAGTCGACCTATTATTTTGATCGGGATTTATGGACGAATGCGATGCATAAATCTCGTTCAAGAGGAGATTTTGAACAGGAAAAAATTGGAGGCTTTGAAAATATATTCATTGGTCATACTGCAACGACATATTGGCAAACTGATTTACCGATGCAAGCGCTTAATATAACCAATCTGGATACCGGAGCTGGACAAGTAGGTAAGTTAACGATAATGGACGTTGATACTCAGGAGTACTGGCAATCTGACGATTTAAAGGCACTCTATTCACAACATTTTCAGTACTGAAAAACTATTTCCTCATATCTTTTTTTGTAGCACCACGATAATACTTTTTTCCATCTTTAGCACCATCCCAAACGTTAGTTACACCTTGAATTTTACTAGGAGCCTCTTTTGCTAGACGGATTAGTTTTTTACACACTTTCCTAAATTTTTTGTTCCAACGTCTTTTGTCTTGCTTCTCCGTTTCAGCTGTAGTGATTCCAAAAATTTTAGTTTTTCGTACTGATCGAGACATCGTTGTTTTATAAGTATTGATGTAATCAAATGTGAATGCACATAAAGCACACTTATCTTTGCAGATGCATGCATCTGCAAAGATAAGTGTGCTTAAGGACTATTTAAATTTTAATAGAGTATTTCATCTCAAATACTATTGTATCCTGTAACAAATATTTACTAAATTTGTTACAGGATAACGAATTTATAAATGCCAGAAGTAGCTAGAAATAAGATAGAAAACAAAATTTTAAAATCCTCTCGTGGTGAGTTTTTTTTCGCTGACGATTTTAAGAATTTTGCTACACCAGAAAATATCCGAGTGACGCTTTTCCGTATGGAGAATGATGGTCTTGTTGAAAGACTGGCTCATGGGATCTATATCAAACCAAAGAAAGATCCTTTGCTGGGTACGATCTATCCTAATATCGGAGAGGTTGCAAAAGAAATTGCCAAAAGAGATAAAGCTCGAATTGCTCCAACAGGTGTGATGTCACTGTACTTACTGGGGCTTACGACACAAGTGCCATTAAAGGCGGTATATTTGACAGACGGCTCCCAACGTGAAGTGAAAATAGGAAATCGAACCATCAAATTTAAACGAACTGTTCCCAAAAGTTTTGCCATAAAAGATGAGTTACTGCATCTTATTGTGCAGGCTTTCAAAGAGAAAGGGCAACAGGAGATTACAGAAGATTTTTTAGAGATCATCAAGAAAGCTGTAAAAAAACTTGATAAGAAAGTGTTTCAAAATGAAGTGGTATATGCACCTGTATGGATTCAGAAGCAAATTAACAACCTTTATCAGTCTTAACTTATGTGGATAAATCTAGCCTATGGACAAAAGCTGCAGGTCTTGGATCAAGTTGAAAACGCAATTGGATTACCAGCATTTGTGGTCGAAAAGGATTGGTGGGTATGTGTTATATTAAAAGCAGTTTTTCAGTCCAAATATGCAGATTCCATAATCTTTAAAGGTGGTACTTCTTTAAGCAAGGCATATAATCTGATAGATCGTTTCTCCGAAGATATAGACCTGATCATTGATCGTCATCTGTTAGGATTTGATCAATTGGAATCTAAATCTCAAATAAAAAAATTGCGGAAAGCTTCTGGTGGTTTTATTATTAATGAATTCCGCGAGGAGCTTATAACTCAATTGGATCAACTTGGTATCGATCAGAAATTATATGAAATAAGATATAACGATCATATAGATGATACGAGCGATCCCAATACATTGGAGATCCATTACCAAACCGTTGTCCCAACGGATAATATTTATATTCAGCAACGGGTTCTTTTGGAACTGGGTGCGAGATCACTAACCGAGCCGTTTGAAACAAAATCCGTAATATCATTTCTTGACCATCATTATAAAGATCTTGATTTTACACAACCTTCTTTTGATGTTCAGGTCGTTATCCCAACGCGTACGTTTATAGAGAAAGTGCTACTATTGCATGAGGAATTTTCAAAACCTGTCGACAATATTAGGACAGATCGATTAACCAGGCATTTATATGACCTAGATAAAATTATGAAATCTGAATATGGTGAAATGGCTATTGCTGATCAAGAATTGTTTGAAACAATTGTCCAGCATCGTAAAACTGTTACTCCATTACGTGGAATAGATTATTCAAATCACGTGAAAGGAAAATTGAGTGTCATGCCACCAGATGTTATCATAGAAAGATGGGAAACTGATTACAAAACAATGCAGGAGAACATGATTTTAGGGGAGAGTTTGAAGTGGAATCTGCTGTTGGATAGGATCAGGGAGATTGAAGGAAAGTTGAATGTTTTGTACTAAATTTTATAAGTAAATACAATCCTTGAAAATCTGCTGAAAAAATCATTGAGTTTTTCAGCAGATACTATTTAAGTTTTAGTATTAGTA
This sequence comes from Sphingobacterium bambusae, assembly GCF_033955345.1. Classification (NCBI taxonomy): domain Bacteria; kingdom Pseudomonadati; phylum Bacteroidota; class Sphingobacteriia; order Sphingobacteriales; family Sphingobacteriaceae; genus Sphingobacterium; species Sphingobacterium bambusae. The sequence continues at coordinate 420,215 of NZ_CP138332.1, read as the reverse complement.
TTAATGTTTCTGTGTGGTGGATTTTTTTGCCTGCAAGAGATCTGAGAGTTTAAGCGAAATTTTCTGATTCCTACTTCCGTGTTGATCGCGCAGTTCTATGATAAGTCGCTGCTTTTCGGTAATCGGGAACTGATCAAGAAGGATGACTGTCGATTCGCTTGCTTTACCGTCAATAGTGGTTAAGGGTTTATAGTGCTTTAATGGTACTACTGGGATTTGTTGCGCGACTGTTCTTTTAGCAAGCTTTCTATCTACGACTTGGAAGTTGAGGTCGCGAACATGCAGCGGTACGATGCTAAGATTTTTAATGTTCAAACGCAAATAATATTGACTGTTGTGTATACTTAGGTCGGTCAAAGAAAATTCAATTTGTCTTTTTTTAGATCTCGAACGTTTAAGCGTTTTTGACTCACTGTTGTAGGTTTGTTCCAATAACTGCTTGATCTTGGATGCTGAAGTTTCCCCGAACTTTTCAAAGTAGATTTCATTTTCGTCAGCGTCTTTACATCTGCTTTTTGAAATGGCGTAACTCATCCTCTGGGGATGCTGGTTATACCGGACTAGGAAACTATAGAAACTTCCGTCATCGGTGACTACGGCTAGGTTGCTTTCAGCTAGAAGCGGTTCAGCTGACGCTTTAATACGTAGTATATTGGAAGTTTCGGTGACTTTATCGGCTACGATAGCCTCACTTCCCAGATCCACATAGCTAATCTTTGCTGGAAAGATCAGATGCGTTGTTTTCTCACAGGTCAACTCCAAATAGCTTGCAGGTATGACTTTCATATGTATTGTATTGGAATGCTGCGCGTGCAGTTCTATTGAGATTAAATGTAATAGAGCAATTAGAGATATTTTGATGATGTTTTTCATTTTGTTATTGAATTAGATAATTAATTACTTGATACAAGCAGTACAAATTGGCCGGCCTTAACGGTCACTTTAGTTGTGCGTAGTTTTTTTGAGAAGTATCCTGAGATACCCTGCATTGCACCGCGAGATAGATCTGCGGTAAGCTGTTGACCGGCTGATTGGCTTAGCGTGAAGCTTGTTCCGCTGGTCTGGCTCATATTGGCCGCTATTTCACTCAGCGCATTCATTTCTGCTGAACTCGGTACATGCAGTCCCTGCTGCCCGTCTAAATCATAGGCAATAAGACTTATAGGTAAGATGTTTCCAAATAACTGAATACTGTTAACGTTTAATTGCAGTCTTCCGGATTGAAATTTAGCTTGGCCCGTTAACGTCATGTCTTTAGCTAAGATGTGTCCCGCTACTTCTGCTTTTTCTAGCAACCTCAGCCGTATGGACGTTTCACCTATAATCGTAACCGTTTGTTCGACCTGCGCGCGAATGGTATTTTTAGCACGAGTTTGATCAGTAGGTTGGAAATCATTATAAAATACGCTCTGAATCCGAGCTGGGGATTCTGCTGATAGTAGCTTGGATGGCTCTATAAGCCAGGATACCGGGTTTTCGCTAGATGGACGAACTTGAAGTGCTTTGCTTTGCGCTGAGGTTTCACTTTCTGTAATTTTTGTGCTTTGAATGGTTTCTGTAGCTTTTGACTGGCTTTGCGAGTTATTTGGAAGATACTTTGCGGCGAGTTGATAAGACTTTTCCATCAAGGCTACTTGATCATCCACGGTGCTGGGTTTGGGAATATCTCTTTGCTCGAGCTCTTTTTGCAGCTCTTCAACTTGAATACGCAGCTGCCTAGACTCGTCGTTCTGCTCATTATAAAAATTATCAAGCGTTGACCTTGCCTCGCGGTAGGTATTGACGGCTGGACGCTGCTGGATGTTTTGATTTGGATTCGTATTGTCAAGTTGGAAGTTTGGTTCTTGATCGCTGCTCTGCTCGTTGCTAAAGTCCCAAAAATCAGATAGCGTCACAAGATCGTTTTCTTTTTGACTTTCACGCTCGCGCTGCAGTTCCTGTTCATAAGCTTTCTGTTTGTCTTCGGGTATGCTGCTTCCGGAAACCTCGGGTACCTGTTCGTTGATACCTAGATTGATTGCTTCATCTTGCTTTACGGAGGGTTTAAATATCAGGTACATGACGCTGAGAAAAGCGACGGCCATAAATGTGTAGATAAGCGGTCTCTTTAACTTTTCTAGCTTTTCTCTCGGAGTTTGCTCGATTTGTTCTTCTAGTGTATTTTCTTGCTTATACTCTTGATGTGTCTGCTCAGATATGTTGTTTTGTTCCATAGCGTTTTTTGTTTTTAGTGGTGTAGTTAAATCTTTTCTGATGTGGATTGGTTGAAGTCCTTCACCAGCCTGGACTTGCTTGTTTTGTTTTTGATCGCTATAAAAGGTGCTGATCTCGCCGTATAGCTTGCTGAAGGCTGTAAGTGTCAACAGGAGGTAGCTACAGAAAGCAAGCTTGGTGTATATTCGCTGCTGCCTGCCGGATAGTTTATTCCAGTTGCGCTCTATGCTGTTTTTGGCCAGCTTTGTCAGTTCTGTTAAGTTTTTCATAAGCGGTTTATCGATCGATTGTTTCGATGTCCCTGTTTTCCAGTACCTGAAATTTCTCGATGTTAAAGCCTTGAGGATTATGGTCCGATCGTACCGAATTGAGCAGCGAGCAGGAGGTGACTAGGTTTCGCTTGGTCAGGTTGCTGGAGCGGATGATATACTGCGTGGCGTAAGTCTTTGCGCTGTAGGGATACTGCTCAAAGCTGCAAACTACGCTATCTATTTCGATGAGCTGCTGCACGTTGCCAGAAATGATGCGGCTAAAGTATCCTTTCTCCGAGAGGTCTCGGTAATAGTCAAAAGCGCTCTTGTCGGCCAAGTAAAATGCGCGTTTCATATTGTTTTCAATGGCATATTTATCGGGTGCTAGGGTGAAGAAAAGCTCGTGAAAGCGCCTGACATGTTCCCGCGCTTCGACCGGGCGGTTGATTGCCGCGTCTTGGGATAGCGCCAGCATAAGGGATTTGCCGCTGTCTAGCACGTAGATTTTCTCACGCTGCTGGCTGGCAAAGGCGTAGGACTTCCACAGGGCGTAGCTCGTGAGCCCTAAGCACAGTCCTGCAAATAGGATCGTGTAGAGCCTAATCTGCTGGAAGCTGTTTTCGATGTTTCGTAATATCTTAAATTCCATGGTGCTGATTTTTATTTGTTCATAAGTCTTCCGCTAATATTTCCCACTACGGATCCCGCTGCTGCGCCCGCCATATTGCCGGACTTCATAGCTGTTTGATTCACATTGCGCGTGAAATTTCCTGCACCACCTGCTTGGATTATCCAGCCAGTAACTGTCGGAATGGTGAAGTAGCCCACAATTCCAATAATCATATAGATGATGTAAACCGTATTGGACGTGTCTGGAATATAGCTGGGATCGGCGAGCATGGCGATATCCCGCTCCAAAATGAGTGACTGTATCCGAGCGAGCATGGAGCTAAACAGGTCGGAGACAGGCAGCCAAAGGTAAACGCTGATGTATCGGGTAAACCACTGGGCTAGGGTGGCTTGAAAGCCGTCCCAGACGGAAATGGCAAAGGCAATGGGGCCCAGGATCGAGAGTACAATCAAAAAGAAGGTGCGTATTGTATCGATCACTAGGGCAGCGGCCTGAAATAGGATTTCCAGCAGATTACGCAGCCAATCTTTCATCATTTTCTCAAAATTGTACGCGCTTCGATCCATATACATGCCTGCCATGGCGCCCAGATCACTCGGCGACCAGCCCAGCTCATCGAGTTTCTTATCAAATTCTTCATCGGAAACCATATAGGCCGTTTCGGGATTCCGCACCATGGCCTCGTACTCGAGTCGGTCTTTTTGCTCTTGCAGGCTGTTTAAATCCAGTACCTGTCCTTCCAAAATGCCGTGGGTGCCGCTGACGATCGGGCTAAGGATGGCATTGATCGATCCCAGGACAATGCTTGGGAAAAACATAATGCAGATTCCTAGCGCGAAGGGTCGGAGCAGGGGGAAGACGTCGATAGGTTCTGCCCGACCCAAGGCTTGCCAAACCTTGAGCGCTACATAAAAAAGTGCGCCAAGGCCGGCAGCGCCTTTAGCGACAGCTGCCATTTGCCCAGCTAGTGGCAGCATGTCATCGTAGAGCGATCGCAATACCTCGTGCATGTTGTTCCATTCCATCGCTACCAGTATTTTTGGTTTGCATTTCCGTAGAGATCCATTACCCGGGCGGCATCGTTTTTCTTTTTAGCGCGCAGGTAGCTGACCGAGATGTTTTTATTGGTATAGTAGCGCACAAGGCTGTGGTAGTCCTTAACTTCGTTATATACCCGGTCGATGATGTCCATCCGCTCTTTATCATTTAGCGAGAGGCTTGTTGAGCTGATAATTTGTTTGAGCTCTTTTAATAGCTCGGTACTTTCGTTTAGCAAGGCGGTGTAACCGTTGCCGATGGCCGCGAGTTCCTGCGGGCTGAAATTTCGGTCGTTCATCATCTTACCGAAGTTTTGCACATACATCTCTGACACATCGCCAACCAGCAGTACAGTCTGTTGTACCTTACGGGCATCTTTGACTAGGTTGCTGACGGCTTTGAGCTTATCGTAGTATTCCTTGCCCTGCTGGTAGACTTTTTCTACTTCCTTAAAGTTCTTGACCACGTTGCTGACCGTCGAGGAGGTTTGCACAATCTCGTTGGCTGAGTTTAGGATGCCCGAAGCCAGGTTGGCGGGGTCAGTGACCACGAACTGCGCCTTGCTGATTAAGCTTACCATGCATAGCAGCAGTAAGCATGTGATTTGAATGATCTTTTTCATGGGTTTGTATTTTTATGTTATTACTTAGTTGCTTGTTGCTGCACGCCTCTCGCGAGCAATTTGCCGAATGGCGAGTTCCATATTTCCGCCCAGCTTGTCAGCTAGCGCCATGACTTCCATCTTTTCGCTTTCCTCGGTGGTGTAGCATAGGTATTCTTCTAGGCTCACCTCGGTCGCATAGACGGCTGATTGACTTCCGCCAAGGCCGATCCATACTTCTTTGTACAGGCGCTTGGGGTCGTTATTTAGGTTGATCGAGAGTACTTGCGATTTCTCTTTCTCGCTTAGTCCGAGCATGGCTTGAATCTGATCGAACTTATTCATGTACTTGCGCTGATCGAGCAGGATCTTGCAGTCCGAGTTGTTGATAATGCTTTCCTTGACAATAGGGGACTGGATGATATCGTCTACCTCTTGGGTAACTACGTTTGCTTCACCAAAGAATTTACGGACTGTCTTAAAAAGGTATTTGATATATTCGGCCATGCCTTCCTTGGCGATCGCCTTCCAAGCTTCTTCAATTAAAATCAGCTTTCGTACGCCCTTGAGCCTGCGCATCTTACTGATAAAGACTTCCATGATGATGATCGTCACGATAGGGAAAAGTACTTTATGATCCTTAATGGCATCGATCTCAAAGACAATAAAGCGTTTAGCGAGCAGGTCAAGCTGCTGGGGGGAGTTGAGCAGGTAATCATACTCGCCGCCTTTATAATAGGGCTCCAGCACGTTGAGAAAGCCCGTTAAATCGAAATCTTTTTCGCGTACGTGCTTCTGGGTGAGCTGCTCGCGAAAGTCGGTTCTGGCGAACTCATAGAAACCGTTGAACGAAGGATGACTTTCACTTTGCTTGATTTGCGCGATATAGCCGCTTACCGCATTGGATAGGGCGACTTCCTCGGCCCGGGTGGGCGGCTCATCATCGCGCTTCCACAAGGTTAGGATAAGGGTTTTAATGCTTTCGCGCTTCTCGATATCAAACACGCCGTCTTCAGTAAAAAAGGGATTAAAGGCAATGGGGTTCTCCTCGGTGTAGGTGAAATAGACGCCGTCGTCTGCTTTGGTCTTGCTTTTTATCAGCTCGCAAAGACCTTGGTAAGAGTTTCCTGTATCGACAAGGAGCACGTGCGCACCCTGCTCGTAATATTGCCGCACCATATGATTTGTAAAAAAGGATTTTCCGCTGCCCGATGGCCCAAGAATAAACTTATTGCGGTTGGTGATCACCCCACGCTTCATCGGGAGATCCGAGAGATCAAGGTGTAACGGTCTTCCGCTGAGCCGGTCTGCCATCTTGATGCCAAAAGGGGAAAGGGAATCGCGGTAGTTGGTCTCCCCGTTAAAAAAGCAAAGTGCGGGCTCGATAAAGGTGTAAAAGCTATCTTCATGCGGAAAGTCCCCGGCATTGCCGGGCATGGCTGACCAGTAGAGTGTAGCAGCATCACTGGTGTTGTGCCGCGGGCGGCACTCCATCTGTGCCATGGCGCTACCACATTCGTTTCGTGCGCGGGAGAGCTCCAGCGGATCATCCGACCAGGCTATCACATTATAGTGTGCCCGAATGGATTGCAGGCCGAAGGAATGCGCCTCGTTCAGGTAGCGCTCGATCCACTCCTTGTTGATCTGGTTTGCGCGGCTGTAACGGCCAAGGGACTGCATGTTACGCGCCGAGCGTTCGAACTTTTTAAGGTTCTCTTCGCTATTGTCTAAAAATAGATACTGGTTATAGATGTGATCGCAATTTAGCAACAGCCCCAGAGGTGCGGCAAAGGACAGCTGGCAGTCGCTGCGATCACTAGACATCTTCTCGTACCTGCCGGCCGCGCTGATGCTTGCGGGCAGATCTTCGGTATCGCTCAGTGTATGCAGACAAAGTCGTTTGTTGCCGATGCGTACTTCTTCTGCGCTGAGCGCGATATCCTGCAAAGGCTGCGCGGGATCGGACGATAGCGACAGGTATTGTGGAAGAAGTCCTTGTGAATCCTCATCGCCCAAAATATCCGTGCGATCTAAACGCCTTAGCTGGATAAGTTCGCTGTCGTTTAGTATATCGCTAAACTGTTCGGCTGCCTCCATAAATCGCTGAACGGCGGCTTTGTCTCTCATTTCTTTTGGAATTAGCACACCTTTGCATAGTGAGGTGAAATTGCTTTGCTGGGCCATGCGCTGTTTGCTGGTCTTGGTAAGGTACAGGTAGCAGCGGTGATGCAGGAATGGCCGCTCGTTGAAATGTCCTTGGAAGGCTCTGGATAAGAAACTTTGCTCGCTGCTGCTCGTGCTGGTTCCGAATGCTTCCCTAGTAAACCAGTCCTGTTTATGAACGATGGTCTGCTCGGGCAGGTTTTTTATGGCCTTGAGCCACGCCGAATGAATGACCTCATATTCAGCTGCGGCCACGGTAAAGATCTCGGGTAGTATTACCTCGAAGCAAAGGGTAATATCGGCTTCCTTAGACAGGATACAATTGTTTTCTACCCCGAGAATCGGAAGCTTGCTTTCCAGCGTCGCTCGTTTTAAAATGTTCCTCATAGCTTTTCTAAATGATGGGTTACTGGGATAATGTGCCTGACTGATTTGCGGCTGATGATGTATCTGGGGTGCATCTTGCGGGCGCCTGCTTTCATCAGGCCGTACTCGCCGTAGTTTTTGTTCAACCGGAAGGTTTGCCAGACGATCAGCGAAGCGCTACCGCCGCCTAGAAAGAGGCAGAGGTAGCTGCTTAGGCCAATCATGTACAGGATCATAACTAGAACCAGTATGCCCAGAAGCCCGCCAGCGAAAATAAAAAGGTACTGCGCCTTAAGTCCTTTGAACTCTACCGTCCGGCCTACGCCTTTGTTGATCTCGTAAGTTTTCATAGCGATGAGGCTTAAAGGAAGAATGAGCGTAGAATGGTTGCTGCCACAATCAGGAAGATACAGGCGCCAAACCAAGAAGCTGCGGTCTTGTTGGTGTCCGGGTCACCGCTACTGAACTTGTTGTACACTTTAACCCCGCCGATAAGGCCAACAACCGCACCGATGGCATAGATTAATTGGGTAGCTGGATCAAAGTAGGAAGTAACCATTTGGGTAGCTTCGCTAATGCCTGCGGCACCATTACCTTGAGCTGATGCATGAATAGCGGCTAATGTTAGCGCTGCGAGAAGGATGTGTTTGTTGTTTTTTTTCATGATATTGAACTTTTGTTTTGGGACTGATGACTAAGCCTTTTGAGCGGCTTGAACAAAAGTTGCTATTGGCAAGGAGGATTTCGCAGGGTTAGTATTGCGAGGAATTCTTTTTCGTTACATGGCTTGACCTTGATTTAAGTGCTTGAAGAATTCTCCGTTATTAAATTATACCGTTTGGCAAACTGTTCTTGCTTAAAATCCGTCCTAAAGTTATCATCAGCACATTTGGCCATATGAAACAACGTCAGCCCAGTTATTTGAACTTTGATAAAAAGGACTATCCATGGAAGCCCGATATCAATTATCGAGCGAGCCCATGGAAATACCGTGTTGGTAGGGGGGAGCAGGGCGTGCTGATCTGCGAGCCCTATAAATCAGAAATTGGCCAGCACTGGCGCTTCAAAACCGAAGCCATCGCAGAGCAAAGTAGTGCTACGATCTTCGCGATGTTCGAGGACTATCTAAAAGCAGATGATTTTGTGGGTGCAGACATGGCGCGCAAGTATTTGCAGATGGGCTATACGCGCGCAAGACGCTATGCGAACTACAAGGGAGGGAAAAAGTACGATAAGGATCAGGATTATGCGCTACTGGATCGCGGTACTGGTGATATGGAAAAGGCCGCTGCTGCAGACGTGTTTTATAAACGATGGAAGCAGGCCGAGGCTAATGCGCGATATGCGGCGATGAAAAAGCAATGGAAAAATGAAAGGGGTTAAAAAGCAATATCTACCGCAGAAGCTTTGCGCAGCCTGTGGGAGGCCATTTACTTGGCGTAAAAAATGGGAGAAGAATTGGGAGGAAGTTAAATATTGTTCAGAGCGATGCAAGAAAAACAAGACGCTATAACCTATATATTGTCGCTTCGGCTAGATCAGAAGAGCCAAGCCTTTTTTGATGCGCTTCGCAAAAAGCACTTTCCGCCTGAGCGGAACTATTTAAAAGCCCATCTAACGTTATTTCACAAATTGCCTGACGGTGCGCACACTTTTGCTGTGTTAGGTGAGATCATCCAAGACGCTTTCGACATGCATGTTACCCGTCTTCGGCATTTGGGAGCTGGAGTAGCTTACCAAATCGAAAGCGAAACTTTACAGCGCCTTCACCAAAAGTTAGGTGCTGCTTTTGCCGATGATCTGATTCCACAAGATAAGCAGCGATTTATGCCGCATATCACGGTGCAGAATAAAGTTACGCCCGCTGCCGCAACAGCATTATTACTGGAACTCAGTAAAAGCTTCATACCCTTCACGGCTCGGGCAATCGGTATGGACCTGTGGATCTATAGGGGCGGGCCATGGGAGTACAAAGAAGGATTCATATTTGAGCGTTCTTGATTTAGCAAACAAGCGATCACTTCATACACCGTGCAACCATATCCAAAAGCTGTACGTAAAGCGTTAAAGCGGAACTAGCTTTCTATGCTTTAGGGTTGCTATTCTTCTCCTCGATTTCATTAACCCCATCGTTTCTTTGTTTTTTAAATTCGGAGGGGCTGAGCTCGAATTGTTTTTTAAAGCATACACTAAAGTACTTCGCATTATTGAAGCCCGTTTGGTAAGCTATTTCCGAGATGGTAAGGTCCGAATTTTCCAATAGATAAGCGCTGCGCTTTAACCTAAAATTCAGAATAAATTCTTTGATGGACATGCCCACAATGTCGTGTATCTTTTGGTAAAGAACGGTGCGACCCACATTCATGTCCGAGACGAAGTCTTCAACCGAATAATGCGGGTTTGCAATATGCTGCTCAATAAGCTTCATAGCTTTTTGTAGGAGCTCCTCGTCCATCGAAGTAATGGTCACATTGGAAGGGTCTACCGTTACCCTTTTGCTGTATTTCTCTTTAAGATCGTGCTGCGTCTTTAAAAGGCTATCTATTTGTTGCAGCAGGTAGCCAATTTGAAAGGGCTTATCTATAAATACATTGGCGCCATATTCTAGCGCTTTAATTTTGTTTTCATTTTGATGCCCCATGCCACTGATCATAATAATAGGGATGTGGCTGGTCTTGAAATTCTGTCGTACTCTACGACACAGTTCAAATCCGTTGTACTGGGGCATCATTAGGTCGGTGACTATCAATTGTGGATAGATTTTCTCGGCCTTGCTTATGCCTTCTGCTCCATCACTAGCGGTGTAAACCTGATACTTTTCGGAAAGTTGCTGCTCTAGATAGGTTCTCATGGTAGGATCATCTTCGATCAGTAGAAGACTGGTGCCCTTATTTGTATGTTTCGCGTTGTTCTTGGCATCCGTCGTATCAAGCATGATAGCGTCAATCTCCGATATCGTATAGTCGTAAAGATTAGCCTGTAGATTGGCATGCCCAACTTCTCGGCGTAGGGGAAGGGTGATCGTAAAAGAAATCATATCTACTTTGTTCTCCATCCATATCCGTCCGTCAAGTACATCCACCAGTTCTTTGACAATAGCCAGACCGAGTCCCGAGCTTTCTTCAAAGGCGGGGCGAGCAGAGGAAAGGCGGTTAAAAGAGGTAAATAGGTTTGCAACCTGCTGCTCGGAAAAACCATCGCCACTATTGAGCACCTCGATGGAGATGTATTCCTGTTCATCAGTTTGCGCCGGTTTTGGTAGCATCATCACTTCCTCTTCGCTTGCAGCATATATGCGCAACCCAACGTAGCCCTTATTTGGTGTATATTTCAGTGCATTGGAGAAGAGGTTTGTCAGTATTTTCTCGATGATGTCATAGTCGAAGGCTACTTGTAGATGTGCAATATGTGTCGCGCTTTGTGTTTCAATTTCCTTCTTGTTGGCATACATCTCAAACAATCCGAAGAGATCGAATACGAAATTTATAAAATCTCCAACTTGAGGGTGTAAGGTGATACGTTGGCTCTCAATTTCTCGAAAGCGCAAGAGCTGGCTGATCATACGCTGGATACGCAGTACGTTTTTTTCGATATGTTGCAAGTATATCGATGCCTTTTCGTCTTCTGTAAGGGACTCTCTGAGCTGCCTCAAAGGTTGCAGTACTAAGGTAAGCGGCGTTTTTAGATCGTGTGAGATATGCGTGAAAAAATTGGTTCGTGCGAGGTTCAGCTCGCGCATATTTTTTTCTTTTAGTACTTCCAGCGCCAGGCGCTCCTTAAAAACCTTTTTGTTCGTATAGTAGCGCAGTACAAAAAAGAGGAGTGTTGCGGCTAATAGGCTGTAAAGGCAATAAGCCCACCAAGACAGAAAAAATGGAGGATCCACGTGAAGATAGAGCCGTGAGATAGCCGTTCCCCAAACGGCATCGTTGTTGGACGCCTTAACCTCGAATACGTAGTCGCCAGCAGGCAGGTTGAAAAATTGTACCGATTTCTGGTTGTTGCTTATCGATAGCCAGCGGTCTGAAATGCCCACCATGCGATACATAAACTCATTCTTATCAGCGGAAAGGTAGCTGTTGGCAGAAAAGCGGATCTCAATATTGGACTGTTTGTTGGACAGGCGTATCTGTTGGTCGATGTTGTTGGAGAGGCTGGAGATATCTTTATGCAATGGCGAGTTGGGTGTGTGGCTGGTCTCCAGTCTGTTGTTCACTAAAAAGCCGGTGAAGAATACCCGCGGTTTTTGTGGGTTTTTGTTGGTCAGCGTGGGGTTGAACATAACAAAGCCATTGGTGCCGCCGAAGAGCATTTCTCCGCTCTTGGTTTTGGCTGCCGAACGGATGTAGAATGATCCGCATGTGTTTTCGCGATAGAAACGAGCCTTTTTAAAATTTTTTGTCGCTGTGTCATAAAAATATAGGCCCTCGCTGGTGCTGAACCAAATGTTTTTGGTATGCTCGTCCTCCAAGATACCAAAGACCATTTTAGCAGGAAAGTCTTTACTTTCACTATAGTTTCTGTAGTGGCCATCCTTGCTGAGGACATTGACACCTTTGCCTAGGGTACCAAGCCACAGATCGCCATTGCTCGCTAGGTAGTAGCTGCAAAGCATATTTGTAGCATAGGGTGCGCTTTCAATGCGATACTCGTGCAGTACTTGCAGAGTCTTACGTGATACGACGAATAGCCCTTGGTGGGTGATTAGCCTCAGGTGGCCATCGGTGTCGATGTATAACGCTTCAATCTCCAAGTTTAGCTTTTTGTTATCGGCACCTACCACCTGCTGAGTTGAAACACCTTTATTAGTTTTTTTATAGAGCATTGATTTATCTGGGTCGCTCATCCACAGGTTTCCGTCCTCGTCGCTAACAAAATCATATACGGTTAAGGGCATGTGGCTTGCTGGCGAATAGATGCCTAGATCGTAAAACGTTTCAGTATTAATATCGTATTCCGTGATGCCACCGCCGAAAGCGGAGGCCAAGAGCCTCGAGCCTTGCGTATTAAATTTTAGCCTTTTGATCATATTGGAGTTGGGCGAATTTCCCTGTGAGCGCATAAAATGGCTAAAACTATCATTCTTCCTATTCCAACGGTTTATTCCGCCGCCTTCAGTACCGATCCATATATTTCCCTGCTCGTCTTCCTGAAAGCTGCTCACTACGGGATGGTTCAGACCGCCTGGACTGGGGGTAAAGTAGCGCACCTTTGCATCATAAAGGGAGCAGTAAGCCATCTTACCCCCATAGGTCCCGATCCAAATACCCTGATCCGGATCGGGATAGATCGTCCAAATGGAATTGTTGGGTAGTGAAAAAGCATCGTTGAGATTCATCCGCAGAAATTCGCCGCTCTGCTCGTCGGGATCGTAAAGATAAAGTCCCATCTGTGTGGCCACCCATATGGTGCCTTTTTCATCCAGGAGTATCTTTTTCGATAGCGCCGATGCAGTACCGTTATTGGCTAGGATCACATGCAGGGTGACCTTGCCTGTTTTGTCGGTAATGTAAAGACCGTCCCGCTGCGTCAGAAAATAGTAGTGACCTCGGTAGGCCACAGCGTCATTCACCGTGCTGGCGCTGCCGCCTAGGGAGGCATATTTTGTAAATTTTCTTTTTGCCCAGTCTACATGGTATAGCGTGCCCTCTAGGGAAAGGTAGAGTTGGTTGTCCATACTGATGATGTGGCTGAAGGCTTTGTTTGTTGGCAAGGCAAAGGCGGCGGTTTGGCCACTGCTTTGCTCGTAGCGCAGTAAGCTGTCGCCGGAAAGCATGTAGATGTTGCCATCGCTATGCATTGTGACTGAACGGATCTTCCCGCCCACCAGCAACTCGAATGAGAAGTGCTCGTAGTTAAACTTTAGGAGACCAAAGTTGCTTGTCAGGTAGAGCTGCCCACTTTTATCCGTGAGCAGATTGCCATATCCCCACTTTACCTTTGGCGATATGTTGGATACCAGCTCATTGAGTTGATGGAATCTATTTCCATCATACATAAAAAGTGCATCGGGCCCTGTGTACCAAATCCTGCCCAAACTATCTTTGCAGATGCTTTGTATCCCGCCATAATAGGATGTCTCGGGCATCACATGGAACCGATATGCCGATGCATCAATAGCATAAAGCATTCGGAATGCCAAAATAAAAAAAATGGTAGCTAGGCAGTTTTTTTCCATGTGTTAGCGTGCTTGATTAGCGTCCCAATTTACCAAAATTATCCGTAGACGACCAAGAGAATCCATTTCAAACGCTGGCAAGTCAGCATCATTTAAAGACTGGCTTATCCGTTAGCTTCATAATTTGCTGTGCCTTGTCGTGCATCTCAAATACCACCAAAGTATTTGTGCCAGGGATAAGATAATTGGAAGGAATGAGCAATGATTGCTGTTTTTCCTGCTCCCAGAAGGATCCCAAGTAGTGGCCGTTGATCCATACTTCACCCATTCCCCAGCCCGAAATATCCAAATAAATAGGGCTTGAGGAAGCATCAGTTGAAAATACGCCTTGATAGAAGCATGGCGCGTGCAATGTCGAATCTTTAGAGAAGGACAGATCCTCCACATGATAATTTTTAATGTCCAATGTTTTCATGGTCCAGTCCTCGACATGCTCACCGTCCAACTTTACCCATCCGAAGAGACCTTTTGAGTTGTCGAGAATTTCGGGGCCATAGGTTATTCTGCCAATATTCTCAACAAACAGCTGTAAGTGATGTTTACCGGACATGCCGCTTAGGACAATCTTTTTTCGGCTATCGTCTAGAGAGCCTTGCAGATGGCCATCAACGTATACGACCGCATAGTCCCGCACATGTTCCAGTTCAAGTGTTGCCTGGCGCGAGGTCGTGTTTAGAAGGGTTTCGTAGCAGGCATATCCCGCCTCTAGGCCCAGTTCATTCATTGGTAGTAACATTTGTTCGGTAACCTCTTGGGTATAAACACTCTCCAGGGAGGCTTTTTTATCAAGCACAATTTCTTGGCCGAGCAGTGGTAGCCAAAGGTGTATTAGCCCGAGAATTATTATTTCGCGCATAACAGTTATTTTGATAAGAATGAATTAATGAACGATTCATCGACTTCTACTTTTGGCGCAAATTGCTGTCCTTTTACATAGGCATCAATACTTTGCATCAACTGACGGGTGGCCGGTCTATTATCGATGTCCTTTTCGGTATCTACGGCCAGCAGCAATAGTTTGCCACCATTTACTTTCGCCTCAAAGCCTATTCCTAATTTTTGGTTGTTATCGTAGCTGTCGATCACCTGTATAAAGGGGCGTAGAGCCTCAGGTGCTCCCTGCATCTCGATGACCTTGGCGTGGTTCAGAATATCCCACCATTGCCAGTCGCTGTGGTACGAAGTATTAAACTCTTTGAATAGAGGTGACTCATGGTGGATCAGGCAGCCGATGGTCATAGGTGGCCAAGCAAACATGATAGGGTTCCAAAAATGGTTGTGGAACACCGATTTACGACCTTTTACCTGGTTGGGCGAAGGTGTTAAGATCACCGTTTTACCTTCGGCCAGATGGCGCTGGGCAGCAGCATCATAATGCTTGGTGTAGAGTACTTCCGCTGTAGACTCCATGATGGGAGAGGGGGGAGGGTAGACCCATATGTTCCAGCTGTTTTTTACCTGCTCATTTATGGCTAGGTGAACGGTCAGCTTTTGTGTTTTGGCGAGGCCACCTAACGATACGGAAAACTCCCCGAGCGCAGACACGCTGTCCCTAGCAATGGAATGCATCTTGAGACTGCCTTTTCTTAGTATATTTCCCTTCTCATCGCTTATCCACCACCTTGGGCGCACTCGCCGTATGGCCGATGCACTGTAATTATATACCTCAGCTTGCGCAGTGAACGGCTCGTGTTCAAAATAAGCGCTTTTTTCATAGCGAAGTAGCGCCACGGTGGGAGCGCAGAACTCTCGGAATTTTTCGGCGCTGATAAGACCTTTCGAGTCCCAAAAGGGATCAAGGATGCCAACTGGCGCATAACCTTGTCCGGGAAAGTCATTGAGTGAAAGCAGCTGAAAGCCTGCCGACTTAGATGAACGTAGTAATGCCTCGATCACGGCTTTATACTCCAGTACCGTTAAGGCCCCAGAGGCTTTAAAAAACTGGTCTGCTTGATCGAGCATGCCGTTGCGCTCTAGCATCTCTTGGAATAGCTCAAAATTGCGTGCTTCAACAGGGCTATTGGCATACTTTTCGATCTCTTGAAAATTTGGATAAATACAGCGCTGACCCGATTCGTGCGATATGACCGGCACGTCAACATCCGACTCATTATTCCTGTCCCAGTTAGTGCTGGGTAATCCTTCGTACACTTTCACTGGGCCTTTGTTGGTCTGCTGTGACACATAGTACTGATCCGAGGGCACACGTGTGCGCGCTGTCGATCCACTATAGAGATGACGCGGATCAAGCTTGCGGCCTTGGGCCGTCAGTTCTTCGATAAAGTCGAAGTTACCAGTGATCTCATTCCCGTTGCAATATAGGATGAATGAGGGATGATTTCCATATTCTTGCAATATGGCCTGGATCTCGCGCCTGAAAAAGGCAAATCTTTTTTCCTCAGGTTCGGCATCCTTACCCCACATGGGCATTTCGACCTCCAGATAGATTCCGTGCTTATCGGCCATGCGGAACGCGGCCTTTGGAGGGCACCATGAGTGAAACCGTAAGTGGTTGAGTCCATATGTTTTCATCAAAACCATGATGCGCTCCCATGAAGCGTCATCTAGGGGGGCGTGTCCGGTCTTGGGGAATACCGCATTCTCGACATTTCCGCGTAGGTGGATGGGCCGGCCGTTGAGCAGGATATGGTTCTTGCCCTGTTTTACTTCCCGCATGCCGAAGGTCGTTTCTCGAGAATGCTCGTAGTCCTTACCCTCGAGGTTGGTCTGCAGTGCACAGTTTATTGTGTACAGGTGCGGGTTGAACTCGTCCCAGGTTTTCATATCAGGACCCAGCGGTATTGTTGTTTCTAGTGTAAAGCTAGAGTCACCGCTGCTCAGCTGCACCGCTTTCTCGATGTTAATACCTTCTCCTGCAATATGGAAGGTAGCACGCGTCTGTGCTTTCTTAGCAAGGGTATTGTTGAGTTGCAGCTTCACGCGAATGCTCTTATCTGCAAGTTGAGGATATACTTGCAGATCGTTAATATATACTGGATCAACAGCCAACATCTTGATATCTCCGAGTATACCGTTCCAGTTGATCTGTGTAAATTCTGAATGTGCGTGGTTCCATTTGTGGGTATCGTATTGGAACCTGTTATCAATGCATACGGTAATGCGATGGGTCTTGCCTGGCTGAAGATAAGGTGTAAGGTCATGGTTATGAGGTACACTGATATAGTCTATCTTGCTTACTTCTTTGGTATCTACATAAATGCTGCTTAGCCAGTGTGTCCGTTCGAAGTATAGGAAAATCTGCTTGCCTTCCCATTCTGCTGGGATCTCGATATCGCGCTGGTACCAAGCGGGACCCATGTATTCATATTTTCTGGTCAATCGGTCGATGTGGCGATAGGGCGATCTGTATCCGATTTGGTAGTCATCAGTGATGCCCGGCAGCATGATGCTGTCTTGGAGCTTGTGATTGTACCTTGGAGAGAGTGAGCCCCTTCTGAAATCCATGAGGTCTGTTTGGAAGCCCCATGATCCCGAAAGGTCACGTTCGATGGTTTGGCTGCGCGATAAAAGTGGTCCAAGGCAGAGTAGGAAAGTGTATATGCATGTAATAAAGTGGGGTAGGATGGCATTCATGTCGAATTCGTTTTTATGAATTGTTTGCTTAGCGTTTCTTTTTCAGTTTGTTGAGGGCTTCCACATAGTAGTAGTCTGCATAGGTCAACGGCACATCGATTTCCGAATGTAGCGGATAGGCTCCTACACTGTGCTTCAGGATAAAACCGCCGTTTTCTCCCAATTTGGCCGTGTAGCGGGGAGAAGCTAGGGTGGTAATTTGTAGTTTAGCGAAGTCGCGGTATTTGTGCGAAAGCTCCCCGTCGACAAAGTCGCTGAGCTCAACAAGAGCCGAGGCCATGATGCTAGCGGCAGATGCATCCCGAGGCGTGTTCGGGATATCAGGGCTATCGTAGTCCCAATAGGGAATACCATCTTCTGGCATGTGCGGATGATCGAGCAGGTAGTCGGCGATGTGCTGCGCCTGTTGAAGGTATCGTCGATCTTTTGTTTCCCTGTACAGATAGGTGTAGCCATAAAGTCCCCAGGCCTGTCCTCGGCTCCAGGACGACTCGTCGGAGAAACCTTGGTGGGTCTGCTTATGGTGCGGTAGCGCGCTAAGCGTGTCATAGGATACTACGTGGTAAGAGCTGTAGTCGGAACGGAAATGGTGCTGCATGGTTCGGTCGGCATGAGAACGAACCATAGCGCTATACGTGCTATCTTCCGATTGGTTTGCTGCCCAGAGTAATAGCTCTAGGTTCATGATGTTGTCTATGATGACAGGATATTGCCATTGCTCCCTGTTGTGGTCCCACGAACGGATAAGACCTACGGCCGGATCATAGCGTGTGCTCAGCGATTTGGCTGCGGTAAGTATGACAGACCTATAATGCGGATCTTTAGTCAGTCGATAACCATTGCCAAAACTGCAAAATATCATAAAGCCTACGTCGTGGTTGTCAGTGGTGTATTGCTCACGTTCCACACGTTGCGTGTAGCGCTTGGCATAGGCCAGCAGCTCTGCAGAGGGATGCGCTTCATAGAGCAGCCATAGTACGCCGGGGAAGAATCCACTGCACCACCATCGGGAGTCAGAGGAAATATCTTTGTCTTGCTGAAAGGTCCGTGGTAGCTGGTCGTGCTGCTTTTCGTATTTTTTTGCAAGCAGTAAACTCTGCTTTTCGGCAAATGCCAAGGCACTGTCTACGGTAGCTTCCACGGAGGTGTCATTGGTTTGGGCACGCGTAGCACTGCACGCCGTCAGGCCGAGCAATATGAGGTACAGGCATAATGGTCTACATATCATATCGAGTGATTTTATATATTTTGATTTCATGAAAAACGATTATGGAATTGATTCGTAATAACTCTTCATCAAGTACCAGGCTTTTTTTCGATGCCCTTGGTCGGACACAAGTCCTTTTCTATTCCAGCCTTCTTGGTTGCTGGGATGGAACCGGAAGGGGGAACGAAAGTCAAATAGGATCCAAGGCGCTGTACCGCGTAGGTTAGGGATGTGCTTAAACATCTCTAGATTATCGGCATACAATCGGGCTTGATAGTCTTCGCTCCACGAGCTAATCATATCCGCTTTGCCCGTTTGTCCATACAGTGCCTCGCCGCCGAATTCGGAAATAATGAGCGGCTGCCCTCTAGCAACCTCCCAAAGGGATCGATCAGGACTTACGGGCCATGGGTGGTACCAGCCCAAATATTTGTTGACCGCTACGACATCAAGTTCCTTCACGAATGGATCGTCCATGACAAATAGCTGCCTCTGGCGGTCGAATTTTACTAAGTCAAATGCAGCAATAATTAGCCTAGTGCTGTCTATTGATTTGCATTGTGCGATGAGGTCTAGCAGAAAGCTGTTGCGTGAGGGTGAAGGTTGCGTCTCATTGGCGACTCCCCAAAATGCGATAGCTCCTCTGTTTTTGTCCCTTCCAACCATCTCGCGGATCATCCCCTGCGCCTTTTCTTTAGTCTTTGTGTTGTCGAAATTTATGCCTTGCCATATCGGTATTTCCTGCCATAGTAAAAAGCCCATTTTTTCTGCTAACCTTACGGTATGTTCATTCTGTGGGTAGTGGGCCAGCCGGATCATATTGCATCCAAGAGCCTTGGCTTCCGAAAGGAGCATTACGGCGTCAGCCTCTGAGAATGCACGTCCTTGGCGTTGCGGTATTTCCTCATGAAAAGAAGTCGCTTTTAGGAAGATTGGTTCGCCATTCAGAAATATATCTTCCCCTTTAACCCAAAGGTTACGGAAAGCCATCTCTTCGCTGATTTCTTCCCCAGCATGCGCCACAACAACTTCATAGCGCTTTGGGGCTGCTGGAGACCAGCGTTGTAGTTTTTCAACTTTAAATGTCAACTGGGCCTTGCCCTGCGCATCGGTGCGAAGTGTCTGGTTAATGCGTAGCTCAGGTATTCGAAGATTGATCCGCGCTCCTGCTACCGGCTGCGAAAGCTTGATCTCAGCATCTATGTGGTCTGGCAGGTGTTTGTCCAGCCTTATAAAATAGTCTTCAATAAACAGCTCGGGCGTCTCTATCAGAAACACATCACGGGTAATACCACCGTAGTTCCACCAGTCGAAGGCCATTGCAGGGATAGCGTGAGGACTGCGGCTGTTATCGACTTCTACAGCCAGAAAGTTGTCCTTTTCTAGGAGCTTATCGGTGACTTCAAATTGAAAAGGTGTGAAGCCCCCTTCATGCTCTCCCAGTTGCTCACCGTTTAAGTATATTCTGCAGCGGTAGTTGACTGCCCCGAAGTAGAGAAAATGGCGTTTTCCAGCTTGTCTTTGGGAATCAAACTCTCGAGCATACCATACTGTTCCTTCGTAATATTTAAGCTCGGGCGCTTGACTGTTCCAGTCAGCGGGAACATTAAGCCGTAGGCCGTGCTTAAAGGCATATTCGTAAAACTCTGTTTTTCCTTCTGGTTTTTTGTTTAAGTATATTTCATTTTTTCGCCCCTGCGCATATTGATCGATGATGGCATTCCATCTACCGTTCAGTACCTGAACTTTCCGGCCATGCACGTTGGTCATGGTCTGTGCCGAAAGGTAAAAGGGCAGCAGGATCAAAAGGCTCCATGTTTTGGATAAATAGTGCTTTATCTTCATAAAAATAGCTTTTTAATGTGCTTTTCGCTGATTGGGTAATTTGATCTCCCGATCGGCAACTTTACATGCTGATCGGGAGATGTGTGAGGTAATTTCGGATAAGTGAGCCTACTAAACCATCAGCAATCAGTTTATTGTCAGCTCCAGCAACTTGAGCCATCCGCTGTCGGTGACTTCCCCATTGACAGCGAGCTCAATGCCGGGCTGATTTTCTTTGCTGCTGTCGATGATCGCTACTGCCCAAGAGTATGTGCCTGCCGGAAGATCGACCGTAGCATTCAACTCATGTACGGAGGCCTGGTCTTTTAGCCAATTCGAAGGTTCAGCTTCCTCATCAATGAATACTTGCTGCGGCTGGCCTTGCTCATTGAGCAGCGCAAAGGCGACTTTATATTTATAGTTCCATTGGGGAATGTTGTTCGGAAAATAGCCCCAGCCCATATTGCGCCAGCGATGTGATATGGTGGTCTGCTGACCTTTTTCCAAAGTAGCGGGCAGATATATTTGGTCGGGGTAGAGGCGATAACCCCCTTCGGAGATAAAGCTCTGTACTAGGTTGAATGTTTTCTCGAACCAAGAGTCCGTGTCGCCTGCGCGGAAGTCCATCATGTTGACATGAGCCTCTTTGGCGGCATCAAATTCCCCTTGTCGAACATCTTCGGGGTGCCCCTCTCTATAATTGCCACTGGGGTCGATCCAGTATCGGTGCGTACCCGAAGTTATCCATCCCCCTTCCATTAGGATGGGACGTTTGTAGTTCCATGTCTTGGCAAATTGCTTTTCCCAGCCTTGGTAATATTCGGTCATGCCAAATGCATCTTGTCGGAGGCTGTATCCCTTATTTATGGCTTTTACCAGTAGACGGTCGCTGTTCGGATTGGCATTTCCCCAGCTTGCAGGATGGCCTATCAAACGATGGTAGTTGATAACCAGGGGTACCTGTGTGAATGTACGTGTATAAAGATCAGTTACCCAATCTAGAACCTCTTCTTTCAAAACCTCTGTATTGGCGCCCGTCGATGTGTTAGGGTCTTCATAGATGACGTTGTGTGCCTCGCCCCATTTACCAAAGCCGTAGGCATCGATAAAGGATGTCTTGTCGGGATCATTGAAGTCCTCGGCCAATGCTTCGATAAATTTGGTATAGTATTGTCTAAAAACCGGATCCTGAGGGTAGGGCGTTCTGCGTGTTGGGAAGTTGCTGTTTTCTAAGTAGTACTGAGCGCCGGCATCAAATACAAATTGAGGCGTGTTCAGGCCTTGATCCCGTCCGTCAATGACAATGCGCAATGCAATGGGCAGACCTCTATCTAAGGCACCCTGGATCAATTGACCGATCTGTGAACTAGGGTCACGCCAGGCGTAGACTCCGTCAGAGGGGTTCAGCGATGACCAGCTTGTGCGTATATACCCCGCAGCAGCATAATCTATGGCCTTTACTTTCTTTCCCAAGTCGGGCACGTAATATTCTTGGTCCCAAAAAGAGGGCATCGCAGTGCGGCCGGCATACATTACCCATCCTGAAAGCGGATTGCGCAGCGGAGTATTTCGGTTATATTTTGGGGATACCAACGTCTTTCCTTCTTGGCTTGCCAAGGCCTTCTCCTCGAGGCTGCTCGAGGAACAGGAGAATGAAGTTAGGAAGGCTATTAGCACGAATGCCATCTTTAGGACCATCTCACAGTTTGTCTTTTTCATAGCTATGTGTATTAATTTTTCTATTAGTTTATCTTCTGTTGCTATTTCTTTTCAGCGCGTATCGTCATGTTTCGCAGGTCTAGTACCAAAAAGTTTGTTCCCGTGGGGATGGTATAATAGGAGTCGCGCTGCGCACTGGATATGTCGCCTGAAAGGTCGGCCGTTTTGCCCAGC
Organism: Sphingobacterium bambusae; assembly: GCF_033955345.1. NCBI lineage: Bacteria > Pseudomonadati > Bacteroidota > Sphingobacteriia > Sphingobacteriales > Sphingobacteriaceae > Sphingobacterium > Sphingobacterium bambusae. The sequence continues at coordinate 398,255 of NZ_CP138332.1, read as the reverse complement.
GTCAGGGAAAGTTCCTGCTTTGTCCCACTAGAACTAAGTGGGCAGCTAAAGGCATAGGCGAGGTTTTTGTTGTTATCGTTTTCGCCGTATACGATAAACTTTGTTTTGCCCGTTCTACCTCCTGTGTACAGCAGCACTTGCGGATCGGCAAGGCTTACGCTACATTCCATTTTGATGGGAGAGCCCCAACCATTGATGGCCCCATGCATCCAGAGATCGACCACTTTGGTTGAAATGCTAGCTCCAGCATCGCCGTTCCAGGTGACCTGTTTGGGCGTCAGCGCCTGGTCCGGCGAGTAGATCGCGAGGGTAGCTTGTTGCATATTGACCACTACCCGGTATTGACCGGCCTTGGGAATTTTCCAAGCAATGGGTTGTTCGCGCATGTTTACGGATACCGCCTGGCCATCTTGCAATGTTCCATCGCTGTTGCTTGGGCATATGTAATTGGTTTCTCCCTTAAAGGATACTGGAAGTTGCATGTCGCCTGCTTGTAAGTCCAGCAGTAGTGCATATTGATTTTCATTTTCCAGCGTTTTGCTCATAGCTATGTGCGGTAAGCTGTTTCCGATGGCCGATCCACTAATAAAGACGTCATCGGCATCAAAGGCAACCGTGCGGATGGGCTGCACTCGGACGGTTATTGTTCGTACCTCGGGCGCGTGAAATGCCGAACTGCCCTCATATTGAGCAATCACCCTAAATTGTAGGTTGAATGGTTTGTTGACAGGTAGCCCCCATTTTTCGTTAGCCCAGTTTTGTAACTGCTCTGAGGTGAAGCTTTTTGTCAGAACTCCCTCGTCTTCGTGGCTCATAATGGCAGTAGCCGAACCAAAATTGTTGCCCTCTACATCCAGTTTTGTGCGGTATGATACCATATTTTCTCCCTCGACAGTGCGTGCGGCAAGCCAATTGAAGGTTAAGATGTCCGCCGTCAACTGGTCTGCACGGAGTGTGATCTCCTTGTTGTTGCTCTCTAGCTCCATGCGCTCCTCTACCTTGTCGATGTCTTCGATTTCGTAGGTGCATCCCTGTAGCCACAATGTGCACAAGATCAGCGGCGCTAGATGTTTTAAAGTGTTTTCCCCAATCATTGTTTCTAGATAGGATAGTGTATTTCTATAGTTTTATAAGCGTGTCCACATGGCGCTATTTTCCTGCATAACCCTTTGCTGCACATAGACCTTTAGTAACCGGGATTCTGTGTAAAAACAGCGTCTCTGTTTGCATCGATAATCGCCTGAGGTATGGGCCATAGTGCATGGTACTCCTGTACTTTGTTGCCCACGAGGCCATTATATGCTTTAACACGTTCAAGAAATTTGCCGGTGCGCACTAGCGTGAACCGGCGGCTTTCTTCTCCCACAAGTTCTCGGATGCGCTCGTCCAAGAGGTAGTCTAAGGTAACTTGGCCTGCTGTTGCTGGGCTCGCACCTGCTCTTGCTCGCACTATATTGATCGCCTCTGCCGCTTTTGATGGGTTGTTCTGCCCGATGTACGCTTCGGCGAGTAGGAGGTAGGTCTCTGACAAACGGAATTTCATACGGTCCTTGTAGCTGCCAGTCAAGCCTAGGTTTTCCGCTCGCCCGTAGAAAAACTTGGTGAGTGCAGGAAAGAGAGATTTTGTCGAAAACCAAGTCTGCTCGGTGATGACGGCTTTTTTTCCATAGAGCGCAGCGTTGTTACTATTGTTGTAATACCAATCACGCTTAATATTATAATTGGAATTGCGGATGTCCGTTGCTTCGAAGATGCCCGGTGCATTACCGCTGGCATTGGTGCGGCTGGTACCGATCCACCATTTCATCGGGATAATCTGTGCCAGTCCCCTTCCGCCAAGTGTGTCGGCCAATACAAAACCCGAAATATCTTGGTACTTGGGACTCCATGCGCGGCGTGTCCAGTCGTCGGAATTAGTGCCACCACCAATGGTGTTAAATTCAAACTGCAAAACCCAAATACTTTCTTTATTTCCTCCTTTGCGATTTTGATTGTTTTCGATAAAAAGATCGCTGAACACGTCACCTGGCTTGTCAGCGCCTTTCCCAAAACGGGCATTCATCAACTGGAAATACCCACTATTGATAACCTGTAGGGCTGCCTGTTCTGCCGAGGCATACTCCTTCTGGGCCAAATACATCTCACTTAACAGATGGTACGCTGCCCATTTTGTTAGCTTGCCATCTTGCAGTTGGTCGGGATCCCCAGGTAGGTGCTGGGCAGCGAAGGTCAGATCGTCCACTACGCGCTGCAAGACCTCGGCTCGCGGCGTTCGGGTGAAGTCCAACTGGAAATCATATTGTATGGTCTCCACATAAGGTACATCACCATACAGGTAAAGCAGGGTGCGATAGGCATAGGCTCGGAAGAACCGAGCTTCGGCCTGAAAGCGTTCCTTGTCTGCAGCATTATCCCAATTGGTATTGATGTCGGCATACATTAAGATCTCATTGGCCGAAGAGATGACGCTGTACGACCAGTTCCAATAAGAAAGAACAAAACGCTCTTGGGCAGTCAAGGTAAGGTTAGCGAATGCGGTCAGGGAGGCATCGCTGTTGATCACATCGACAATGTCAGTTGCTGCTTGAAGCGCCTCGTACGGTGTTGCGTTGTTGTGCAGGAACGCACCGCCTTCACCAAAGGTATTGTATTCAGAACGGGTGAGCGCGTAAAGCCCTGCTGAGCCCACCTCAAATCCGTAGGTGCTGGTGAAGGTGTTGGTGGGAGCAAGCTGTGATTTGAGGTCTTCTTCTAAGAAATCTTTGCAGCCACAAGCTCCTAGAGCTAGCGCCAGTAGAAGAGTGTAAATGATACTATATTTGCGTTTCATGTTGTCCGTATTTTTTTAATTAGAAAGTCAAGTTTAATCCCAGCATATAAGAGCGAGCGGTTGGGTAGGAGGCCATCCACCCATTGTCATAGTTGAGTACTTGTCGGGTGTTTGAAAATGTGTGTGCATTGTTAACGCTAAGGTTGACATCGATGGCTCGCAGTCCTACCTTTTGTGCTACACTTTGTCCCATTCTATATCCCAGCGTTATATTCTTGATCTGGACGTAGTTTACTTTTTTGTAATATCCGTGTCCAAAGGTGTTGATATACCCAGGTGATACAATTTCCGCAGCGGTGTTTTCCGGTGTCCAGTAATCTGCATTGTGCACGTAGTTGGTGATACCGTAAGTCCAAGAGCCCATATTTGCCAAGTTGTCCTCGCGCCACATACCAAAGACACCATTGACCAGGCACGAGAAATATAAGTCATGAAAGGCAATCCGGTTACCGATAGAAGCCGTGAAGCTGGGCATCTTCGAACCTATGATCTTTCGGTCATCGGCGTTGATGAATCCGTTGCCATCAATATCTTCCAGTTTGGCCGATCCCGGTGTAGCTCCGGTTTGTATCTCGCGTTCAGTTCCGTTGGCATCGGTGGTGAAGTAGGCGTCATCCTGCTGCCATATCCCCACCATGTTGTAGTCATAGAATACACGCAGGGGCTTTCCGATAAACCATTGGTTGGTGATGTCGTCTTTTTGGTCACCCCGCAATTCGATGATCTTATCACGGTTCAGCGAGAAATTGAAATTAGTGTGCCACTGAAAGTTGTCTTTTCGCACGTTTGCTGCATTCAGCTCGATCTCGATACCCTGATTCTGCGTTTGACCTATATTATCCCAAATCCTGCTGAAGCCATTCATGATGGGCACCGTGCGGATCATTAGCAAGTCCTTGGTCCTTGATCGGTAAACATTTACCGTTCCGCCCAATCGGTTGTTGAAAAATTGGAAGTCAAGACCGAAGTTACTTGTATAGGTAGTTTCCCATTTTAGATTGGGGTTGCCAACGCCGTCTCCAGCCAGATAAACTGTGTTTATCGGTAGTCCGGCATCGCCCCAGATATATTTGACACTGGAATACAGACGGTCGAGGGTTTGATAAGGGCTTATCGCTTGGTTGCCGTTTGCACCGTAGGAAACACGCAGCTTCAGCATGTTCATCCAGTCGACATTGTCCTTGATAAAACCTTCCTCAGCAACGTTCCACGAGAGAGCTGCAACCGGGAAAAATGCATATTTGTTGTTCACTCCGAACACCGATGCTCCATCTTTACGACCTGTGAGAGTAGCGAGATACTTTCCTTTGTAGCTGTAGTTCAGCCGCATCATGTAAGACAGCATGGCCGTTTCAGACAGTCCAGAAGATATGGCCTGATTGCGTTCGGCTGTTCCCATCATGTAATAACTTGTATTGTCGGTGACAAAGCCCTGTCCGCTCTGCCCTGAGGAGACATTTTTTGTCTTTTGCAGACTGAATAGACCTGTGGCATCAAGGCGGTGATCTCCAATTTCGCGCTCGTAGCGCAACACATTTTCCCAGGTGTAGTCAGTGCTGTGGGCATTGCTGATGCTCGCACTGCCCCCCACTTGGCTACCCTGTTCGCGCCCGATGAACGTGTCGCGGCCATAGTAGGTTCCCGTGAAATTGCTGCGATAGTTGTATCCTAGGTTGGAACGAAACGATAGTCCTTCCAGCGGAAGTTTGATGTTTGCATAACCGTTTATAAAAAAGTTGCGGTTTATGCGTTCTTGATCCGCGTTTACATTTAACATAGGGTTGGTGATCAGCGAGTATTCCATCGGTTCGGGAACGTAGTTGCCCAGATCGTCTTTGTAACGTCCATAAGGGCTCTGCTTTATGGCATGTTCTATATTCGGCGTTACACCGCCATCACCCCGCTGTACAAACTGGGTACCTATCCCAGTGGTCAGCCAATCGTTGAACGTTTGGTCGACATTTGAGGAGATATTTATTCTAGATAATTTGGAATTGTAGACCACGCCTTCTTGATTGAGATAGGATGCTGCGGCCATATATTTGGTGGCACTCGTTCCGCCAGAGAAACTTAGTTGCTGGTCCATGGTCAACCCTCTGCGGAATATGTAGTCCTGCCAATTGTGCGTGATGCCATCTGCATAGTTCTGACGTTCGCTTTGGCTTATAATGTTACCTGCGATGGGATCTAACAGCTCGCCGCTGAGTCCTTCGCGTAGCCGTCCGATATCCTGCTGTAAGCGGATGTATTCCTCAGGCCCCATTACTTGGATGTATTGCATGGGCTCTGCTACGCCAAACAATCCTTTGTAAGCTACCTGTGGTTTGCCTTCAAATCCGCGTTTGGTCTGAATAAGGATAACGCCGTTGGATCCCCTAGATCCGTAGATCGCTACGGCAGAGGCGTCTTTAAGCACCGTCAGGTTTTCAATACTGTTGGGATCGAGGTCTACCAGCGAGCCGCTGTAGGGGATTCCGTCGAGAATGATTAAAGGGCTATTGTTGGCCGAAAGCGAATTTTCTCCGCGGATCAGCAAAGACTGACTTTGCCCAGGAGCAGCATTTGATGTTGTAATATTTAGGCCGGCAACTTGACCTACCAACCTGTCCATTAAATTGGGACTTGATACCATCTCCAGCTGCTCCTTGCCTACAACGGTAAGTCCTCCAGTGAGATCTTTTTTGCGGGCAGTACCATAGCCTACCACCACGACCTCATCGAGCATTCCCTCGCCAGACAGTTTAATATCCATCGTGCCCGCAGCACGGGCGAGAGCCTCCTGCGTATCATAGCCTACAAAGGAAAACACTAGGGTCGACCCCACGGGGCTTTCTATATTGTAGTTCCCTTCCGGATCCGAGATGACCTGTACCTCGCTGTTCCTTACCCTTACTGTTACGCCCGACAGCGTTTCTCCGTTTTGATTGGTGATCTTTCCAAAGATTTTGATCGGTGTTTGTTGTGCGTAACTACCGGTCGTGGAGATAGTTAGCAACACAACGATCCAGACATAGCCCATCAGCTGTTTGTGAATTTTTGTTATCATAGATTTATTTTTGGTTAACGTATTCTAAGAAGCAGATCTTCAGCCTTCATTATCGCTTAGCGCCCAAGGGTGCAGGTTCGTCTTCCTAGATCATGTTTGTTTCAATAGGCACTAAGGTTTATTGTTACATAACTCGATCTACTGTTCAAGCGGTCGAGCATTTTATAGCTTTATATTTGGTGTGCCAAGACCTTACTGCGGCCTTGGCATAGGACAAAATTAGTTGAAGACCTAGGTGTCGAGGGTATTGGTTTGTTCGGAAAAGGTTCATTTTTGTACATTAACCCCCTTTTTTAAGGCTACTTGGCTGTTTTGTACGAAACTCACGAATCCTCTTGGCTAAAATGAAATCTATTCGGGGACGTTCAACACGTGCTCAATCTGTACGCTGTCCGTGGGCACCACATCGATGGCTTTTCCCTGTCCATGGTAAAGTATGTTACGGAAGCTCGCGTAACGGATACCTTTGCTGATAATTGGATGGTGCGTCACCAAATTGCGGACAAAAAGCCCTTGGATATTTTCTGCATATTCAGCGACAAGACCTTGACGTGATCGCGGGGGGATGATCATGTTATCAATAAAGATATTGCTGATTCGCAGTTTTCCAACGGGCATGATGCGGATCGCGCGGTGAGATAGCGAGTAGAAGTCTTGCCAATTCTGAAGATATATGTTTGCGATGTCATCCGACTTGCCCCGATAGATAGACCCGCTGACCACATTAACATTTTCCTGTCCTGCAGACACCTGTGTGTCTGTTAGCCCGATATTGATAAAATCGTCGCCACTTTTACCGCGGCAGTTATCGATGATGATGTTCTTGCAACCGAATCGGACGCCTAGACCATCTTGGTTGAGGACCTGTTTGTCATGCCCGTTTACGTTGACCGCTTGGCGAACATCAAAGGTAATATCCATGATCTTTCCTTGTTGCGCTCGCTCTAAAACGATACCATGAGCATGGTAGTTTTTGAGTGTTACACCACTGATCTGAAAATGATCTACATGCGCAAGGATTATTCCGTGATTTCTCCAGCCTCCTTTTTGATTTTCACCTGTTTTTCCTGCGTCGCTACCGTAAGATAGTTTATAGTTGCCATTAGGATCAGTAGATAGGGTTTTGTTGTGGTCACCTGTTGAGCGCGGGTTGTCAGCTCCTTCCAGCACAGCGTTTCCCATCCCGCGGATGCGGATGTGGTGGAGGGGTTTAATATCTGTGATGCCTAATCCTGCATTGGCAGAGCGAATAAAGTTGTCGCGGCATTGGTCAGAGAGTTTGATCGTGCAGTTATCCAATACCAATTCGATGTTGCTAGGAAGCAAGATGGCTCGGTCTATCAACCAGGTTTTGGAGCGCGAAACTACATCGTAAGCGGGAATGATAACTCGGCCAGTACTGCCTTGAGCATCTTGGATAGCTTGTGTTATGCGTTCGATCTGTGTGCCGGTACTGTACATATTAGGTGTGTGGTATCCCGACATCAAGGGATTGGTCTCGGGCGTGGCATGCTGCGCTGATACGGAAAATAAGTTAAAAAATATAAGAGCAAGGGTCATGTATTCTATAATTGTTTTCATGGTTTATAGGTGTTTTGCTGTTATGGCAAACATAACCATAATAAGCGGCGTGCGGGTTTGCATTTGTTCGTAAATGGTATGATTTTGTACAGAAAACAATGGCGACGTTAGGTTGAGCCTGCGATAACTTAGCAGGCGTTATTACCAACTTTCCTATATTTCATTACGCTTGGGAACAATCCCTTCCGATGTGCGGACATTCCGTCTAAAAATACCCAGCTACTTTTAATCGTTTTGGCAACTGGGCTGTCCTGTATCTTTAATTTGGGTTTGTTGCCATTGTTCCACTGATCGTCAATACACTTGCGGAAATTTTGCTGTCCAAAGCCAAATTTGAACAAAAAATCCTGAAGCGGGGAGCTTCAGGATTTTTTACTAACTAACCAATTATTAACCTAAATTATGAATTACGTAATATACGCAAATGCTATGCCAAGAATTACAAATGAACCAACTGGTGCCCGCTTAATGACTGGTAAATAAGGCCAGCATATGGGCTAAGGCTTGGGGACTGTGCATACGTTCGCCATTATCCAAGGATTCCTGCGCGGCAAGAGCTGCCCGGCTATACATCTTCTGCTCGAATGAGGCAATGGCCGCTTGAATCGATTCATAGTCAGACGATGTTAAGGCCTCGCTGAGTTCCAGCGCATCCAGCATCGCCATATTGACCCCTTCGCCGGCAAAAGGCGGCATCACATGGGCTGCATCTCCTAGCATGGTCAAGTTGGGTAATCCATAGTTCGCATTATTTGCTGGCATACAATAGATCGGTCGCGGGATAAACGGCAACGCCGCATGCTCAAAGAGTGTTGCCCATATGTCGCTCCAGGTTGGGTACGCCTGCTTGAACCAAGCCAATACCTCTTGCCTGTCGTTGTAATCCAGTCTGCTGCTTGTCACCCAATCTTCATCAGCCTTGAAACTGGCGTAGAAACCGATATCGCCGTTTCCTTTTTGTCCCATCAAGATATTTCTTTCGTTGCCAAAAGCCATGATCTTACCACCATTAAGCAGGGCGTGTATTTGCGGTGTATTTGTTTTTGCGTCGTAAACATTGCCTTCCAACATACAGATACCGGTATAAAACGGTTTTGTGGAGGTGATATACGGACGAATTTTAGAGTTGGCACCTTCGGCAGCAATCACTATATCCGCGTAAAGAGACTCTCGGTCTTTGAAATGCAATAGCCAGCCTTGACCAGCCTGCTCCATATGCTGAAAATTACAATCCCATACTACGGTATCTGGGGCAAGGGCATCCAGCAAGATCTTGCGTAATGCGCCACGATCAATTTCTGGTCGGAAGTAAGGGTTTCCAAAGTTTTCTTCGACTTTGCTCTCGTGATCGCTGAAAAAGATCTTTGCATGTTCATCCACGATCAATTTTCGATCAGCACCGGGTAAGTAATTTTCTTTAAAGGCTATTAGGAGGCCGGCTTTCGCTAAGGCGGCTAGACCCGATTCTTCATGCAAATCAAGCGGTGACCCCTGCACACGTGCGAATTTATTTAGATCACGCTCATATACCTGCACATCGGCACCACGACCTTGTAAAAGTGTAGCCAATGTTAAGCCTCCAGTGCCACCGCCCACGATAGCGATTTTTTTATTTGCTAGTAACATACTGTCTCAATTAAGTACAGCACAAAATTACTGCTGCTTGAGAACGGATAATAGTATAAATCGGTCGTTTTTGTTTTTGGAAAGTTCCTTCGGTACTACACCGGCAAATTTCTTGATCGTTTTAATAAAGTGATTTTGATCGGTAAAATTAAGTTCGGGAAAGAGCCGACCCTGTGCGATATGTTCTAGTGATGCTCTAAAACGTAGGATGTTGGCATAGGCCTTTAAAGAGAGACCGAGCTGTTGGGTAAAATATCGATTCATTTGTCGGCTACTCCAACCCACTTGCTCCGCCAGCTGGTGTACAGTGATGTCTACCTTTGAGCCGTAGAGGAGGTGAAACAGCTTACGCTTACGCGGATCAATAGTGGCGGGGAGTAGATCAGTAATTTTTGCAGATACCTTGTCGCAAAAGGTGCTAAAGTCGGTTAGATCCTCCTCCACAAAACCCCAAAAGTTGGGAGCCAAGACTTGTGCGGTATTCAGAATTGCAGCAATGGGGTGTTGGAGAATATACTCAACCGCCAGGGGTTTGAAGCTGATCACATAGTGAACGATTCCGGGAGGTATCCAGCGTTCCTCTGGAAAGGTTTCTAGTCCAACCAATGTAAGCTGCAGGCCAGCGCTACGCGATTTTGTAAGAAAAAGATCAATGCGACCATCTGGAACAATCACCACAGGCTTTTCCGTCGCTGTGGGGTTGTAAAACATGCCTAGATTCTCCACGAAATCGGCAAGTGTATCCGGCGGACTTATAAATTTATGATAAAAGTCGTTCTCCATAGGGGCGAGCCTTAAGATGGTATGCTTATGCTTTTTTTTAGCGCACTAAAATTAATGATCGAATTATTAATATGCTGTAAAAATAGGAAAAAGTAAATAGCTACGTTTCGGTCTTGCCACAAAAAAGCTGAAGGAGGGAGCTTCGTTGGTTTACTCACGCACCAATTAGCAAACTATATGATAAATATTGGTGCATGTGCAAATAGTTTTACCGGTAATTATCTCCTATATAACCTTTACACGAAAAATCCATTAAATATTCTGCAACAGTAGTTTCGCAAGGCTAGATCGTGTGGTTTCTGCTGGTTTTCTACAGAAAACTGTCAATATCAAATGGTGAGGTACGCTCATTGCCAGTGTCCGTGGATTGCTCGTCTTTAGTTTGGTCGTTTAAATAATCAGCAATATCCTGTGAATATGCACTTATCGATTGCTCCAAAAGGGTAAATAGTTCTGTATCCTTCACTTTAGCTATTACATGTACAATCGTCTGTTTGTCTTCAGCCGATAAATTATCCGATTGAACGAGTGTAGCAACCTCGCTCAACTCGTCAAATGTTACCCCTCGTGCAAAACCAGCCTCATCGGCAGCTGCGTATATTGCCAATTCCTCCTCTTCATCTTCTAAATCCATAACCTTATCCTTTTGATTTACTTCACTCTCAACGGTGCGAAAGCTGGTCGCTTCGTTTTCATCAGGCTCAATGTCGAGGTCTTCTACTTTATAGGTTGGTAGGGGCTGTAGATTCTTGACGGAATGTTCTGCTTGCGTGATAAAATTATCCTTGGGTCGACCTATGATCTCAGGTAAGGGGTTTCTATTTTTCGCTGGAGTGTTGTTTTTGCTTGTCTTGCGCCAAATTTCGAATTTTTCGGATAGCAGTAGCAAGATTATCAAGCAAAGACAGCATGTGATTAATGTCTGCATGATTACAAGATGGGTTTAAAGTGTTCATTAAAGTAACTGGTAATATCTTCGCCGTAATCGATAAAGTGCTGCTGCAATATATTGTCGATATAGGAATAAAGTGTCGTTCTATCGTCGCTTCTTAACTGCACGATACGCAATAATCGCTCGTGGTATTCTGCGCGGATATAGACAACTTTACCGTTACGGCCGGATGGAAACCGGTTGACCAAAAATGTTTCCTGATAGTTGGGTTTTGACTTTTGATGCTCCGATTTTACTTTTGGAGCTTTTGTCTTTGGTACCTTTTCCATTTCTGGCTCCGTAGTTGGAGGCTGTTCTCCACTGATAATGTTCATGAGATATTCTTCATCTACATCGTTTTGCTTATCCTTATTGCTATTATTTTCTCTCGCCATACTTGTCAAGTTATAGTTTAGTGATTCTTAGAAATTCTTCGATAAACAAATCTAGCCGCGTTGCGCGCAACAGGTGAGCCTCTGCAGGAAGCAGGCTCGATCGAAAGACGTAACTGCCCGTAGCTTCGGTTTCCTTACGAAAACGTTTGCTATCCATTATTCTGCTTTTCATGAGCGAAAGATCCAGCCGCTCGATGACAATTTGGTAAGCTTCGTATAGGCCGGTCTTCTCTCTGCCGTCTACTTGGTTCCAAAATAGCCATATCTGTTGCTCCTTACCCTCTTGCTCGCTAGAGGGCAATCCCATAAAAGCTTTGGTGAACCCGAGCGTGCTTTCCAGTACCAATCGATCCGCTGTAACCGGGGAGAAGATGTAGTCCATCGATTTTAAGGTAGTCAGTACGCCCTTGGTATTGGCGGTGCCTGGAAGATCAAAAAAGATGATATCGGGCTGCGGACTGCTTTTAGCAATTTGCTCAGCGGTGTCTTTTAGCGCTCGCTCGGCCTTGGAGCGGATAATGGGATAGGCTTTTTTGTTGATTGCCTGAAACTGCTTCATCGCCATCTTTTTGTGATACGGATTTTGCATAATATTAACGCGATCTCGCTCCCGCATGTTGTTTAGGCTGTGCTGCGGAAAGTCACAATCGATGACCAGAACATTGTATCCCATTCGGTAATGCAGTACGCTCGCTAGCAGGCTTGTCATCGTGGATTTACCAACGCCTCCTTTTTGCGTGGAGATGCTGATCTTTAAAGGTTCTTTTCTTGTTTCCATGCTTGTTATGTGCTTTGTTGTATTTGTTATTGTTTAGCAGGTAAAGTGTGCGCTTTTATTCTTTTCTATATGTTTTACCTGTTAATTATCTTCATGCTTTACTGCTCATTTGCTTGTATGGCTAGTTAGCTTTACAAATTTGTGTAGTGCAGGTCTGCAGGTTACTTGCCCGCTTTTATGCTTTAGCATTTTTATGCTTTTAAAACCTAATGCTTTTATTTTTTACTATTTCTACGATTTACCATTTGGTTTTTCTGTGTTCTTATTTGCTATACTGTTTACTATGTTGCTTTTAAACAAAGAAAGGATTTGATTTTGGGGGATTTGTCTTCATGTCCTAGTTTGACTTGTGCGGACCCGTTATGGCCTTTTGGTTTACTCGAATTAAGACTAGCCATGCGCTTACTTTGTATTTAGTAGAGTTGGAAGGTTTGTGCGAGCAGGTCTCTAGCCCCGCTTGCGCTTGGGCGGCCTGTACGAGTTTCTAGATAGTTCATTTTTATCCGCTTCCGCTTTTTCGGGCGGGCGGACAGTAGTGTTCCCTTGAACACTGGCAAGTTGTGTCTTGAGGCACTCAAAATACTTTTGGTGCCTCAAGACCACTTGCCCTGAGCGGGGCTAAAAACCTTCCAAAGTCAGGGTTTTTATAAATGATGAAAGGATAGCTATATGGAAATTAATGCAAAGAAAATGTCAACCAATAAGGGAAGGAAGCTGACGGATAATCCGGCCTTGCACCGTTATGTATTTCGGCTGACTGATAAGGAAAATGTGAAGTTCTTGGCCATGTTTGAGAAGTCGGGTGCGCCGAATAAAGCGAATTTTATTGTCTCTTGGCTGTTCTCCCGAGAGCTGCGGATGGTGAAGATCGATAAGGGAACGGTCGATTTTTATATGCGGCTGACGAGTTTTTACAATCAGTTTCGCGCGATTGGTGTGAACTATAACCAGATTGTAAAGATACTTTACACGACTTTCTCCGAGAAAAAAGCAGCAGCGCGCCTCTATAAACTCGAAAAGCAAACTGCGCAGCTGGCAGCTTTATGTCAGCAAATTATTGCGCTGATCGATGAGTTTGAAAAGAAGTATCCTTTAATCAACAGATCAGATGATCGCTAAAATAGCTCGAAGTGATAAGTTGTATGCTGCCCTGCGCTATAATCAGCAAAAAGTTGATCAGGGAAAAGCGGAGATATTACTGCTAAACAAGATCATCGAAACGCGGGATGGTAAACATACTGTCCCGCAACTGATGCGCTCTTTTGATCCTTATCTAGCCGCTAACCGGAAAACCAAGAAGTATGCGCTGCATATTTCGCTCAATCCTGATCCTCGATTTGCGGTCAGTGATGAGCAGTTTTGCGAGCTGGCCAAGCAGTATATGGAAGGAATGGGTTATGGGCAGCAGCCATACATTGTTTTTAAGCATCGTGATATAGCAAGGACACATATTCATATCGTATCAACCTGCGTAGATGAAAATGGACGGAAAATATCGGACAAGTTTGAAAAGCGCCGCTCGATGGAGCTGTGTGAAGTGATCAAACGACGATTTGGCTGGGATCAGCAGGTTGCGGATAAGGCTCCTCGTGCATCGCTGAAAGTTGCAAAGCCGGTGGATTACCAGACGGGGAATATCACAAGCCAAATTTCTTCGGTACTTGGAGTCTTGATACCGCAATATCGCTTTCAAACTTTCAAAGAATTTAATACGCTACTTTCTTTATTCAATGTGACCGCAGAGCTGGTGGATAGCCATATAAATGGACAGGTTCATGCTAGGGTTCAGTATGTGGGGCTGGATGAAGTGGGAGAGAAGCAGGGGCCTCCGCTGAAATCGTCCGTTTTCGGTGACTATGCGAGTTTAGATGCTATCGAGAAGAGGATCAAGGAAAGCCAAATCTCTCTAAGTGATTACCAAGCGAAAGATAGCTTGCGTAGAGTACTGCGTGGAGCTTTACACCTAAAAGGAAATGAAGCCTCCTATAGATCCGCATTAGCACAGCAGGGCGTCGATCTTGTCCTTCGAAGAAATGAGTCAGGAAGGATTTATGGGATTACCTTCGTAGACCACCGCTTAAAGACTGTTTTTAATGGCTCCCGGCTCGAACGGGACTACTCGGCCAATATTTTTAATGAACTCTGGGGGAATGCAACGGGAAACGAAAAACTGTATAGCGACCGAAAGAAGGATGCTGATAATAAAGGAAATGAAACCCTTGGTAAGGTAAGCACGAGGGAGTCAGCCGACTTTAACCCTAAGGATCCATTCCGTGATTCGACTGCTGACACTGCTTTTGGACTTTTTGAGGCGCTTTTGTCCGGTTCAGATTACGAGGATCAGCAGGAGCAGCAATTCGCAAACAACATGAAAAAACGTCGAAAGAACAAACGAAGGAAATTGTAATGCGCTATTGTAGCTGCCTTTAATCACGGAGGCTTTGCTTTAGGGCTATCCGGTTTCCTTCACTATCGGCTATTTCTGTCACGGCAAATCCGTACGCAGTGTTTAGTGTCTTTGGATAAAGTATTTCTGCTTTAAGCTCCTTTGCCTTGTTTAACGAATCATCGATATCATCTACATGGAAATAGAGTATCGCTCCGTTTTTAGAGGGGATGTAAACATCACCTTGGGCAAGTGCTCCAGTGATCCCGGGCAGCTGCTCATCCAGTGGAAAGAAAGCCATCTCATAACCATCAAGCTGCTCGCGCTCGAAGGTGAAGCTAAAAAGTGTATGGTAAAAGTGTATGGCTCGCTGCATGTCTTCAACGGGGATCTCAAAATAGACCGCGGGATTCTTTCTTTTGCTTTGCACGGGATTTTTTCTAATAATTTCTAAACTACAGCTATGTGACGAGTTGATTGGCAGCTTGGGATTTCATATACACCGCGGCCTCGTCCCAAATCGTCACAAGGGATATTTCAGTGCTGAATATACTAAAATGTATTGGTGTTATGTTGGCCGCTTATTAATCATTGCTAGATGATTTGTCTACAGCACGGCAAAGCAGCCGATATCGGCCAAAGAAGGCCATTGCCGCTGGTATCGGACTACCTTTTATCTGTAGGCATTAATTTGTGCGTCTAATCATAGATGCTAAAACAATGCAAGGAGAAGACGATATTCGTGGACTGGCCAAGATCATGGCTTTTATGCGGGCAGTGAGCATTCTGCTGCTACTTATGCATTTCTACTGGTACGCACATAGTTTATTTTTAGGGCAGGGCTGGACGCTTGATCTGCTAAACAGGATCCTAATGGGATTTAATCGCACGGCGGGTTTATTTGCTGATCCGCTCTACAGTAAGATTGGCGCGCTGTTGCTACTTGCGCTTAGCTGTTTAGGAAGCAAAGGTGTAAAGCATGAAAAGGTCACTTGGGCTAAGATTAGCTGGCTAGGCTTGTCAGGTGGTCTGCTGTATTTTTTTTCCGTATTAATGCTCCGCTCACAGACTACGGTTTTGGCTATTATGTACATCCTCATTAGCGCGCTTGGATACATTCTTTTGATGGTTGCCGGCACATGGATCAGCCGCTTGCTGCAGACTAATCTAATGGAAGATGTATTTAATAATGAAAACGAGAGCTTCTTGCAGGAAACTAGATTCATGGAAAACGAGTATTCGGTGAATCTGCCCACTAAGTTTTATTATAAGGGCAAATGGAATGCCGGCTGGATCAATATTGTCAACCCGTTTCGAGCGACGCTGGTGCTTGGAACGCCAGGCTCTGGTAAATCCTATGCCATCGTTAATAATTACATCAAGCAGCAAATTGAAAAGGGCTTTTCGATGTACATCTATGACTTTAAGTTCGATGACCTCTCGACCATTGCTTATAACCACTTACTCAAGCATAGCGCTGGTTATACCGTAAAGCCCAAGTTCTACGTGATTAATTTCGATGACCCGCGCCGAAGTCACCGCTGTAATCCGCTCAACCCGGCTTTTATGACCGATATCTCCGATGCCTATGAGGCAGCTTATACGATCATGCTGAACCTGAACCGATCATGGATACAAAAGCAGGGAGATTTCTTTGTAGAGAGTCCGATTATTTTACTGGCTGCCATTATATGGTTTCTAAAGATTTATGATGGTGGGAAATATTGCACCTTTCCCCATGCCATTGAGCTATTGAACAAAAAGTACGAGGATGTCTTCACCATACTAACTTCTTACGGGCAGCTGGAAAATTACCTTTCTCCCTTTATGGATGCTTGGCAGGGTGGAGCGCAGGATCAACTGCAAGGGCAGATCGCTTCGGCCAAAATTCCACTTTCCCGCATGATTTCTCCGCAGCTTTACTGGGTAATGACAGGTTATGACTTCTCGCTAGATATCAACAGCCCCGAAGAGCCCAAAATCCTATGCGTGGGCAATAATCCCGACAGACAGAATATTTATTCGGCGGCATTGGGACTTTACAACTCGCGGATCGTTAAACTGATCAATAAGAAGGGGCAGCTTAAAAGCTCGGTGATTATTGATGAGCTGCCGACTATTTATTTCCGGGGATTGGATAACTTAATTGCCACAGCGCGAAGTAATAAAGTCGCGGTCTGTTTGGGATTTCAGGATTTTTCCCAATTAGCGAGAGACTACGGGGACAAGGAGAGCAAAGTGATTCAGAATACGGTAGGAAATGTCTTTAGTGGTCAGGTGGTCGGAGAGACCGCAAAAAGTCTCTCCGAGCGCTTTGGCAAAGTGCTTCAAAAACGGCAGAGCTTGACCATCAATCGCAGTGACAAGTCTACTTCTATATCTACACAACTTGACAGCCTTATTCCGGCTTCCAAGATTGCAACCCTGACCCAAGGAATGTTTGTTGGCGCGGTGTCGGATAATTTTGATGAGCGTATTGAGCAGAAGATCTTCCATGCGGAGATTGTGGTCGATAATGAGCGGGTAGCTGCGGAAAGTAAGGCCTATCAAAAGATTCCTGATATCGTCTCTTTTATCGCAGAAGATGGTACGGATCAAATGGAATTGGCCATTGAAGGTAATTACCTGCGCATTAAGCAGGATGTCGTGCTTATTATACAGCGCGAGTTAAGTCGTATTGCTGAGGATCCGGATCTTAAACACCTGATTAAAAGCTAAACATTTATTTTTCATACCAATAGCCAAATGCATCATGGGCTCCATACTCGCTCATAGAAAGCCTTGATCAAGCCAGTGTATAATATTTCGAATAAATTGTGGATGGTCTGTGGCTGAGGGATGATTTATACCGCGTTTCTCACTATGTATGCCCTGGAGTTGTGCCGAGAATGGCGCTCCATCACCATAAATGAAAATGCGGCCTTGCCCGAAATTTAAGTATGCGCCATTGACTAATCCAATTCCCGTAATAAAAGGAATGGAATCATATCTCCTTTTTTTTTCCATCTGCTTAATATCACTTGGAAGGTAGATTTTATAGTCTGCGCCTAAAGTAGAAACAACGTGTGCATGGGACGGAACTAGAAAACCTGTTCCGCCCCAGCACATGATGCTATCTATTGTTCTGTTCTCCGTAAGTTGGCTGGAATGAAGTGTTTTTCTTGCTTTTGAAAAAATCTCAGGTTTTCCATCTATTCGAACTGCAAATCCATTTATTACATTTATCCCAAACTCCGCAGCGAGTTGGCTAATGGCTCCTCCGCAGGGCATGTGATCGGTAATCAGCAACAGGTTTCCGCCAGATTTTACCCAAGAAACGAGTATCGCTATTTCTTGTTCGGAAAATGCAGATCGAGCGGGTAGATTCCAATCAGTTAAGTCATACGTCGCGTTGACCGTAGCATATATGCTTACCCCTTTTAAAGAATGCCTGCTTATTTTCTCTCGCGTGCTAGCTATCCGATATCCGTCAGCTTCGAGTAGTTTGCCAAATGCGGCGTATGTTCCACGAAGGCTGACTCCATTGTGGTGAGCCTCATCAAATAGCACCTGAGGGCCAGTTCCGGCGTGGTACAGCGGATCTAAAATCGCATAATGATAATCCTGATCGGACACTTGTTGCGGCGCAGTTTCAGCAAGCCAGCAAATAGAACACAATAGGATACAAAGGAATTTGTGGATTGCTTGTCGCATCTTACTGAGTTACTGACTTACTTTCTTCCATATATCATCCGCAAAACACGTAACCTGAATAGCTTGCGTGCCTTTCAGTAAGAATGTCAATGGAAAGCTGTGGTCTTTGCTTAGGAAAAAAGTTTCCGATCGTGCGCTGAAATGAATTTCTTTGTTGTCCCAAAGCTGTTTTAAGATTAGTCCCGTTGCTGAAGACCTGATTTCAATCTCAAACTGACCATCATCCTGCAATACATAGGTTCCTTGATATTTTTTTAGTTGCTCGATTGTTAGTTGCTGGACAACTCTAGGATCAAATGCAACTTTCACAGTGGCAATTCTGCCAAGTAATGTAGCTTTGTTGTACATACCAAAGGAATCTTTCTGAAATACAACCTGCTGGCCATCTTCTTTTGTTTCAAAGGTTACCTCGTCGATCTGACTAAGCCGGTACTTTTTATTGTCCCATAGCTGTGTTGCTAACAGCGAATCCCCGTCTAGGGTAAAGGAAATAAAGGCGATCTTATTCGGTAGTTGATATATGCCTAGAAACTCTTCAAGTCCATTGCCTGTTTCCATTCTATGCTTATGTAGCATAAGGTCTGAAACGCTTGTCGAGCAATGCCCCTGAAGTGGTAGCGAAAGTATTGCTGCAAAAAGAAAAAGGCTACCAATGCCCATCGCCATCCTTGTGGCGAACATGGGCTTTTGTGTGTGTTTTGTTCTCATTTTTTTAAATTTTTAATAGAACAAGGATACTACACGAGCAAAAGAATTTAGTCCCGATGGATACAATTGGACAATTTTCAGGGTTGCGGAGGTGTTTTATGTTGATGTAGATACTGCTTAGGTGTCTGGTTGGTTAGCTTTTTGAACGTCGTGTAAAAAGTCGTTTTGGAGTTGAAACCTGCTCGAATAGCGATGCCTAACATATCTAAATGATTGTTTTCCTCGGATAGCAAAAGTGATTTAGCTTCTTCGGTTCGCAATTCGTTGATAAATTGATAAAAGCTTTTTCCAATACCTTGGTTCAGTACGTAGGATAGTTCATGGCTGCTGATGCCGATATGCCGGGAAAGCACAGAAAGGGTCAGACCAGGATCGAGGTAAAGCTTCTCTTCTTGGGTTTTGCGAATGACCCATGCTTTAAGTTCATAGACTTGTTCCGGAGTAAGTCGTTCATGAAATGCTTTTGTCAACACTATTTCTTCTTGCTCATGCAACGGCATGGCTTCGGTAACATAAATCGATTGTTGTGCTAGGCTGGCATAGGCCAAGAAGATAATACCGACAAAATATAGGATGGGGGAGAAGGAGCTGATTTGGGTGACAGATATACTCAATATGCGGACGGCGAGTAGCAGTAATACGGATAGGAGTAGATACTGTAACCATTTTAGGTCTATTTTTTCTGTGAATGAAGCCAACATTTTTAGTTTTTGTTTATGCTTTCTAAGATCAAAAAAGCAAAGTATCCAATAGCAAATCATCTGTACAAAGAAGAAGTATCGGATAATCCCTCCCACCCATGTTGGTAGCTTTAGTATATACTCATGTCGGTTGTACAAATCGGGAATCACATATATTATAGAATAAATAACAAAAAGTAGGAATGGAAAGAAATGCATCATCAGGCTAGATTTACGAACAGCAGATGAAGTAAGATGACACACGGCGACATATAAACAGGGTAGCATCGCCCATCGTGGTATTTCTAACAAGTGTATTAACAGCGCGTTGGCTATCTTAATATGTTCTAAAAAAAGCTGACAGAAAGTTAAGGCAAGAATTCCATAAAATGCTCCCAGCCATCGATTTGCGTTAACGAGTGCATCATTTTGCCTAATAAAGGTGATGGTTCCCAGTAAAAATAGCGCACCAGCAGAGAACGCGTTAAAAACTTCTATGATGTGGAATTCAGACATCTGAAATTATTTTTGTGTAAAATTAACTAATTGTGCAAGCTATTTGAGCTCGTAATCTCTGATTTTGTTGGTTTGTCGGTATATAGTTGCAAACAGATCAATATCGTATTAATTCCTTTTGGTTTGGTTCGGTTGTATCCAATCGAACTGGAATATTTGAAAAGGAAAATTAGATAGCAACCCTGTATACCTATTAGGTAGGACTGCGCGTTGGCTGATGTATAGTTTACGAAATGTATATTATTTTCAAATAACAAAATCTACTTAGCTGCCATACCAATGTTTGTTAATTTTATTCCTTTCACGTCTTTGTTGTTTGATAAGCATCGGAACATCGATAAGCATTATCGAGATCGTCGTGCTTCGGCGTTAGGGCACTGGATGCTGCGGGTCCTATCGGTGGAGTCGCAGCAGATATTGCAAAGCGTGACAGTCGTCTACGTTAGCATTAATTTACAATAATAGCTGTTATGCTGCTTGGCATAGGTTACGTAGCACAGTATAAGATTGGTGTTCAGGAAAGGGTTTAAACAAAAATCCCCAGCCTCGCGCTAGGGAATTCACTCATAGTATTAAATCCAATATTTGAACGTTAAGCAAACCAAAAGGTTTTCTCGCATTAAATAAAACCATACTTTTACAATCCCTTAATATGGTAGCCTAGCAAGGGCATCAGGAAAAAGGTTATTGCCCTAGTCTTATTTTCCATTTTACTTTTTTCTCTCACGGGCTTATATGCGGTGGACAAAAGAATTGCCTTACCGTTCACTTGTACTTCCCAAATCAAAATAGGCATTATCTTTGTACTGCGATTGCACTCGATAAATCGTTGTGTATAGCATGGGATCATTGTTAGAAATTTTAGTGGCATTAATGGCAGTCGTTACATTCGCTTTGGCGATAATGGACAGGTGGAGTGATCATCGTGTGAAGTCACGTAAAAATAGTTCTGCTGCTGCTGTCGGATATGACCGCTCTATTTCGAGTCTTGATACAAGGATGTACGAAGACGTGGAAGACTAAATTGAAGTTGAAGAATTTAAGCATCTGGCGACATCAGTTAAGCTTTTTTGTATGCGTTTGCACTTTTTGCGGGCTCTGCTCATAGTTTTGACCAATGGTTTGTTCTATATCATTGTCGTTTTCTTTTTTTTGTTGCGTGATAACAAGATGGATTTTTCTTTCAATTGCAGCAATCTGTGTCTTTGTATTTGATAGCATGTCTTCTTTGATCCAGTAACTATCAACAACCGTTTTTAGTACGAGGATATCCTTTCTTAGCCCGGCGATAGTTTTTTGTTGCTTCTGGATGTAATTGGGAATTTTCTCTAAAGCTTTTAGGAAATGCATGGCTGCGGTTTCGGGGTCTTTAGCCATAATACCGTTGTTGTAGTTGTAGCTGAGCTGCCCTTCACCACGAATAAAAAAGCGATTGAGATAGATTTCCGAACCTTCTTTTTGTGATACCTCGGTTTTTAGACCGAGCTGAAACCCGTATAGACTTCCTATAAATTTTCCCTCGGAGCCTCTACGTGCTTTGCTAGCGATCTCGTTTAGCTTAGCGCCCAACGCCTCAACAGGGGATTGCTGGACAACACCATTAATTTGTAGCATTTGATGGCAAATTTATCTAGGATATGTACGTTCTTTCTAGCGCAGCTGATGTTAAAGTCGTCCAAGGTTTCCGAGTAGTGGATATTAACGTCCGTATCAAATAGCTGCGAGGCAAAGCGGCCATAAGTGCTTGCCGCAATCCAGCGTTCCCCAAGATTGAAGTCTAGCTCTTCAAAGGCTATAGGCTGCGGTGGGGCTTTTTCAAGGGCTTGCAGACTGTCTTTGACCTCGGTGTTCTCGGGTTGGTTTTTAAGGTAGTCGCGCACAAAGTTAGCCTTGTCAATCACGTTACCCGCGATCCAGCGCTCGGCAATTTGGTAATCCCCATCTATGGGATTAAAGTAGATATGATCTTTTAAGCCTTTCTTAAGGACATCGGTTGGTAATCCGCTTACTTGAGACATATAGGCCAGTTCTACTTTTGCATGCTTGTTTAGGGATGCAGCAAGCGCCTCTTGCGGGTTCTCCGATGCTATATTTTTTGTGGAGAAGCTTACCGGACGATGGAAGATATCCGCCTTATGGATCACTCCGCCAACAGTGCGCTCTAGATAGGGGATCTCCCTTCCAGCGCTATCGCTCTTTATGAGTTTGATATTTTCAGCACTATTGAGCCTCCCATATTGCTTTACAAAAAGTTCGTATGCTGTATTAAGCTTCTCACGCATTTCGGGCTGCTCCTGCTGGGCATTAGATTCGGTATGGTAAAGCGCATAATAAACGTCTCGAAGTTCTATATAGACTTTTGCTCTCCGACTTTGATGGGAGGGGAGGTTTAATGGATGAAAGGTTGGTGGATTGCCGCTGCTTAGTCCGCGGAGATTGCCTAACTGCTGGTCTTGTAAAATAAAACAGTTCTCCCGATGATAGGGTTGCATTATTCCTGTATACGGAACTGGATTTAAAAGCCTTGAACGTAGCTCCGATGTTGGCTTTTGGTTAAGATTTTAGATCTTACTTTCTACTTGGTTATCTTGTTTGTTTTTAGTATTTTGAGGTGCATTTGCTGTACTGCTAATGTCGGTTGATAGACGCTGATCTTGTGCTGTAGCAAACAAGTTTCCTTGGATCAGTGCCGGACTAGGTTTTTTGCTTGTTTGGGTACGGTTTAATTTCGCTTTGGCAATAGACTTGGGGTTTTTGCTATTTGGAGGGAGCTCACTATCATGTTGATCGAAAATACTCAGCTGCTTCGGCTTTTCTGGCTGGCTATCATGGATATTAGTTTCAATATCTTTATTTAATTTTTCTATTTTAATAATTTCATTTGTAGGTTTTTGTATGTCATTGCCTAATGTTTTTATTTCGGTTGATGCTGTTGCTAGATACAGATCTTGTTTAAAGTTGTCACTTAGTGCTTTGGAGAGACCTTTAAGTAAATCTTTCGCTATCGCTTCGACGCCCCCATCGCGTAAATAGAGCATCGCTGTGCGCCCATAGGGATCTTTGCCAAGCTTTTGCTGGGTATGGATAATGTTTGCGTGATCATCGAAGTATGCGTTTGTTGGTTCGCCATGATCTCCAATTGTATTGGTTATAAATGCTTGTTCTTTAGTATTTAGTGATTGTTTATTTGAATTACGTTGTAAGATGGTTAGATCACTGCCAACCTGCGTGCCCGCATGATCGGTAAACAGGTTATTTGGCAGTCGAAAGGCTGCGATAAGATTATTTTCGCCGAGCAAAGCTTGCCGGATAGGCTGATTATGCTTGCCATTCATCAGGCTCTGCGAGCTGATAAAGGCTAAAATGCCGCCTTCGCGAAGCATATCTGCTCCTTTGATAAAGAAGTAATTGCTGATGTTTTGTGCTGCTTGCTTTTTTGTTATATCCTTGCCTCGGGAATAGGATAGGTCAAAAACCGATGCTTCACCAAAAGGAATATTACCAACCACCAGATCGTAGCTAAGATGATCCCGTTGCGGGATCTCTTCAAACCCCTTAATATGAATCCGGGAGCTAGGGTGTAACTGCCCCAAGATCATCCCAGTCAGCATATCCTTTTCATATGCTGTTGTCTGAATGTTTGGCTGCCCCGCAAAAGCATCAAGAAAGACACCTACTCCAGCCGAGGGCTCTAATATGTTGCCCAGTTGGATGCCGTGCTGCAAGAACGCTGTCGCGATAGCCTTTGTTAGGGGAGGTGGCGTATAGAAACTGGATAGCACGGAGCTGCGCATGCTATCCAGCTTTATTTTGTAATCTTGATCATCTTTACTGTGCTTTTTTAGAAGGCTATAAAGCTCGTTAGTTAAAGTAAAATAGCTCCGATCTGCTTTAGGCCAAGCTGCGATATCTTCGGGTTTGCTAGCCGCATTGAGGATAAACTTCAATCCTCCGAATCCGTGGTAGCGGCGCAGCTGCTCCATTTCATGATGGCTGGCCGGTCTACCTTCGGACTCTAGGGTGAAGGCGGTCTGTAGGGCGATAATGTTGTCCTGCAGTGCCCTTCGCTTATTGAAGGCCATGCTCAGCAATCCATAGGGCGATCTCGCCGGTTAGCTCACTATAGAGTTCATCGAAGTTCGGGCTGTAACTGAGGTCGTCGCTAAGCTCGTATTTGTTAAAGGTGGGTCTGCATACCGCCAGCATACGCAGCGCAAAGGGGCGAAGTTCCTCGTCAGCCATCAAACGGTCAAACTCGTTGCAGACAATCTGAAAGACGGTATCAAAGCGTGAGAAATAGAGCCCTTCAAACAGGATCTCGCTGGCAATCTGCTCGCACTCGATAACGGGATTCCCGGCGAGAAATGCCCCTTCATAGGCATTGGCTGCCCACTTAGAGCGCTGCTCAATAAACTTTTGGTCATGGGCTAATTCGGGGAAGCTGCTGAAGAGTAGCTCTTGTAGACGTTGCTTAAAGTAAGACATATTCTTTGAAGTTTTACTAGACATAATCGTTGCTATTTGTTTATTATTAGTTTTGTAAGATTTATTTTAATCTTTATTGTACGATCTTATCTTCTTGGGAATTCGAAGCTGCTTACGGCCTGATCATTTAGTACGAGCTGCGCATCAAAGGATTTTCCTGATCGACCTTTGAGGCCCTTGATAAGTCCGGTTTTGTTCTTGGTAACAAGCTGCTTGAGATCCTCCGGGCTAAGCTGCACCCCGCAGATCATGCGGTATTGTTTCCAGCCACAAGCGGCACTGCTGCATCGAATTTGCCGATCATTGAGGTGCAGCTTTTCAATCTTGCATTTTGGGCAGCTTAGATCGGTTATTTGATTGTCTGGAAGATTAATCGCCTTAAGCTCGCTAGTAACCTGCCGGGTATAGTCCGTAATCTGCGCAGCGAACTCTCCAGCATCCATTTTGCCGGTTTCGATCTCTTGCAAGGCGAGTTCCCACTTGGCGGTCATCTCGGGAGAAGCGATCAGCAGATCTTTGATCTGCTCATAAATCTCGCGTCCTTTATTGGTGGGCAGGATGGCTTTTTTGCGCCGCTCAATGTATCCGCGATTAATTAGAGTCTCCATGATAGCTGCTCGGGTGGACGCAGTGCCTAGACCGAGCTGCTGGAGTACCTTTCGCTCGTTTTGCGTTTGTAAGGTTTTTCCGGCTGTTTCCATCGCGGTAAGCAGGCTGGCCTCGGTGTATAAAGCCGGGGCTTTAGTTCTTTTTTCTTTAAGATTGCTTTCGCCAATTTTTAGGGTATCCCCTTCGCTGAACTCGGGGAGGCTTTCATTAGGCTGATCATCCTCACTGAAGATGCCACGCACAGCGCGCCATCCCTGCTGAATCATGCGACTGCCTTTTGCAATAAAAGCATGGTTTGCAGCTTGCAGCTCCACTTGGCTGTGTTCTTTTACGCACAGGGTTGCCAGTGCTTCCAGCATGCGCAGGGCAATCATATCGTATACTGCGTTTTCTTTTGCGCTCAGGGCTGTTGGCAGGACTTCGGTAATCAGCAAACCGTGATGGTCGGTTATCTTCTGGCTATTCACGATGCGTTTGTTTGGTCTTTCTAGACGCAGCGTGCCGGAAGCTCTGCTGCAGCTTTCCCGCTGGCCAAGTAGCAAGATCAGTCCGGGGATTGCCGGCCAGAGGTCTTCGGGAATATATTCGCAGGAGGTACGCGGATAGGAGATAAAACGCTTTTCATAAAGTTTTTGGGCAATATCCAAAGTCTCTTGTGCAGTAAGGTTTAATTGCTTATTAGCCTGTTTTTGAAGTCCGGTCAAATCAAACAGAAGAGGCGGCTGTTCCTCCATACGTTTTTTATCGAGCTTGCTGACTAGCAGGAAGCTGTCTTTTCGCTCTAGGGACGTTAAAGTGGATTGGGCTTCCTGCCTACTTTTCCACTGGCCTATCGAAAGGCTTTTAAAAGCTACACCCTCTTTATTATGGCTAAGCTCGATCTGCCAGCAACTGCTGGAAATGAAATGTTCATGTTCCTTGTGACGCTTGCATATTAAAGCAAGGGTAGGCGTTTGCACACGTCCTAATGAGTGCGCCCGCTCTGCGGCAGCGATGCTCAGCGCTCGGCTGGCATTGATACCAATGAGCCAGTCAGCTTCACTTCGCGCTTTGGCCGAATGATATAAGCGATCGTAGTTTTTTCCCGGCTGCAGATTAGTAAGGCCATCCATAATGGCTTTTTGGGTGAGCGAACTGATCCATAGGCGCTGGAAGGGCGTCTTGGATTCAAGGTACTGGTAGATATAGCGAAAGATTAGCTCGCCCTCTCTTCCTGCGTCGGTTGCGACGATGATGCTTTCACAAGTTTGAAAAAGCTTTTTGATCACCTTTAACTGCTTGCTCGCGGCTGGATCATCATTGTAGGCTTTCTTATCTTTTGTTCGGCGAACACGTAGGGTAAAGGGATCAGGAATAATGGGCAGCTCGGCTGTGGGAGACGAGCCTTCAGTGAGGTAGTCCTCGGGCATGGCCAGATCTATAAGATGGCCGATCGCCCAGCTCACCTGATAGCCGTTTCCCGATAAGTAGCCATCTTGGTTTTTTGTTGCGCCGACCGCGCGCGCAATTTCGCGCGCAACACTCGGCTTTTCTGCTAGTATGGTAATCATTGTTCTTACATTTTGCGTCCCTTGGATTTAGCGGGCTTTTGCTGCTCGCTAGTTGCTGTCTGCTGCGCATTTTTGAGCGGCTCCTTGATATTCTTGGTCGCCTCATTGCTCTTGCCCTCGGAATTTACCGCGGTCTGCGTTTTGGAGGCTTCCACAGGTTTGGCCTGGCTTTTTAGCTGCTCGGGATTCTGGAACGAGAAGTCGGTTCTACCGGTATCTTTGTTTAGCGTGATGTATCCTTGATAGTTTTGACCTTTCTTATCGATCAGGTTATCCATGTAGACGGTCTGCCCGGCAGCGAAGTTCTTGTACTGCTCATCGCTGAGCTCCTTTCCTCGGAAGGTTTTCGGTGGTTCTTGCAAGGTGTTCTGTGGCGTGTTTTGTAATTGCTGACGTAGCTCCGAGCGATCAAAGATGAACTCGACGTGCCGCTTATCGGCATTGAACTGGATGGTCGCATCGAACGGGTCTCCCTTTTTAGAGATCATGCCTTGTAGGTGTAGCGGCTTACCCTCTAGCAGGGTCTGCTTTTGCGGCTCACTAAGCTTGACCCCCTTGATTTCATCGGGCGCCTTCAACCTATCCACGCGCATGGACACCAGCTCGTTGGTAAAGCGGTCCACGCTTATCATCGAGGGCGTTGCTTCCCCGGTCTTGGGATTGGTCAAATTGACCACGCGCCCCATGTTGCCGGTTTTCAGCAGGTTGTCTTTATCGTCTTGGCTAAACTCGTGTCCAAAAAAGCGGCTATTTAGTTGCGGCTCCTTGCGAACACCATGGATGGCCAGAACGACCTGATCGTTATCGCTCTTTTGGAGGGATAGCCTAGCCTCTAGCCGGGTGACCGCCGTACCAAGATTTAGCGTTAAGGGCACAAGTTGATTGGTTTTAAAGCCGCGCAGGAGCGGATCAAGGAGGTTCAATTTTTCTAGGCGCTCTTTTCCAAGGCCAATGTTGTTCATCGTTTTCCAGTCGATCTGCTCAGGCTGATAGCGGTATTCGCTGGAGGTTTCTGTGTTTTGTGCTGTTTTCATCTTATCGGTTTTTTTGTTATTTGTTTGCGTAAAGTCGATTGCATGCATGGCTAGAAAATCTTTGCTTTGCTCACTTTCGCTCAGCGCGTGCTGCTGCAGAGATCCTCTGGCCCAGGATAAGCTGGTCAGGGGAATACGGTAGAAGGAAAAGTTTGTGGGGTTGTCCAGCTGGCTAGCGAAATTGTTAAAGAAGTTCGATAGGGGATCTCCCTGCTTATCGATCTTTAAAAACTGGTTTTTATTCTTTTCCAGCGGCTCGACCGTCTGGAGCTGACCATCTTTGCTTATGCCTTTTACTGCCATGATCTTTTTTAATGCCTTATCCAGCACAAGCAGCATATCGCTTGCTTTTTGCTCCATGTTTTCTCTGTTTGTCTTTTCTTGCATGGTTAACCTATGTTTGCTTATCGAAAGTAGGATGGATGCGCTAGCTTATCGCTTCGTGTCGCAGCAGCGCTTTCTTTGTCACCGCTTGTCTTTCCTGCGCACCGGGGATTGGTTGAAGCTTGAGCGGATAAACTCGTGCACATCCGAGAGCTTGTAGTAGAGTTTTCCGCTGATTGTGTAATAGGGCAGTCTGCCCGAGGAGCGGTAGCGCTGCAGAGAGCGGGTGGATATTTTTAGCATCTGCAACACGTCCTGATTGTCTAGGAGCTCTTCGCCATCAACGCTCGTTCGGTTTCGTTCAGCCTGGCGAAGGGAGTCCTCGAGCATATCCATGCGCTGCACGATCCTTTCCATCCAGCTATTAAATTCTATTCTGTCAATGTTCATAGTCGTTTGCTTTATCTGTGTAACCATCTTGGCTGGCCGGCCTGTAAAGCAAAGTTGCGCCATGATTTTGGGATGTTTTGCCAAGCTCTGCCAATGGGTAAGGCAGTTTTTTTAGGATTTTTGTAAGTTTTTTGGAGAGAAGATGACGGAGTAGGGCTGGTATATTGGTTGTTTTTGTAGGGATTAGGCTGTATTTAAGCTACTGCCAATTTGCGGGTTATGGGTAAGGGCAATGTTGGAGAATTGGCCTATTTAGGAAGGAAAGCTAGCGAGGGTGGTTGGGGAAACTGCGGGCTATTGGACGTGCGGAATCGCATCAGCCATTGCTTGGTCGAAGCTTACAGGTGAGAAGGATAAAAAATGGAGACTGCGGCCTCGTCAATATCTGCCTGATTTAGGGCTGATAAGTAGGTGGAAACGATATTTTGGGGATTGGTAGCCTGATTTACTCTACCTTTTATAAGAAGGCCGATATTGGGTTAGTGATAGACTTGCTAAAAGAAAAATGCCCCGAGGGAACACTAAATCATCGGGGCATCTTTTTTTTATTTTTTGCTTTCTTCTAGCGAACTCTTACGGAATTCTTTAAGAAGTTTTTCTAAGTTAAGGGAGGATTTGCGTGCTCTGCCACCTGCTGCTTTGCTGCCTTTTTCCAATTTCGTGTCTGCATCGGTTTTAAATGCTTCAAATTCTGCCGCGATTTTTTCGATTAATTCTTTCATGCTTTATTGTTTTGTGTGCTGCCAAAGGTATACATTCTACCTAGCCCCATTTATTAAGTTTTGTTAATTCTCCTTCATTTTTTTAATGCCTAACGAGACGACAACTATTAATTAAGCACAAAGTTACTTCGCCAGCTCGACACGCGGCCGTTCTTGGGTTGCCTAGCCGCTAAACAAGCCTTTAAAAAAAATGGGTATCCATGCTTGCCATGGAGCCTCCATCACGCTGTTCATTTTTTTCTGAGTCATGTTTGCTTAGTCTCCCTTAGGCTCGTGGTGGTGAAGTGTTAATTAATTTTTTGTTTCACTTCAACTTTAAAGCACATGAAAACTCTTCATTTAAAAAATCAAATTAAGCAGAATGTAAACAGCGGATACGTGAATGAACTAGCGTTGACTTACCGGAAATCTTCGGTAATTGTCGATATGGGATGCTATAGTATTAACAGTTCTGCCAAGGTAGCTGCTTTGCTGAGATCCATCTGGAATTCCGATGAAATGGAAGTCAGGGAATCTTTTTACTTATTGTGTTTCTCGAGTAGATTGGACTTACTAGGTTTTCAAAAGGTAGCTGACGGCGGAATGGATGCCATCTTAGTGGATATGAGGCTACTGTTCTCAACGGCACTGTTGTGTAGGAGCGCCTCGATTGTAATCGCACATAACCATCCGAGTGGTACGATGAAACCTAGCGAAGCGGATCGCGTATTGACTAGACAGGTTGATGCTGCTGGGAAGCTGCTGAATATTAATTTAAATGATCATATTATTTTGACCGCTAAGGGATATTATTCCTTTAGAGATGAAGGTCTCTTGTAGGCCTTTTCTGCTTTCTTTGTAATTGAGATAAGTTTATTGAGAGATAGCCAAGTTATATTGTGTCTAACAGTAAAGTCATGTTGAAACTAGTGGATAATTAGGGTGGGATTTGAACTGTTTTAACTGTTTTTTTAGTTTGTTACATGGGTTTTATAGAAAATTATTGCCGCAAAAATGCTGCGAAAATTATAATATTATTTGAGGTAATTTTCAGTGACCTGCAAATTTAATCTGATTTATAAACTACTATATCGTCGCGTCGAACAGAATTTAATAAATCCCGAAAACCATGACGATGCTCACATACGCCAATCACTATGCAAGTGAGGACTTTAGTATAAACATTCCTTTTCAAAATATCAATGTGATTTGGATATTCTGATTCTTTCGTGAGACTAGTGCATAGTTGGTAATCATAAATTGGAGTTTATAGTATTGTAAAGTCAAACTTATTAATGCCCTTTAATAGGCTGTGAAAAAGAGTAGGTAAAGGGGCGCTGTTTGATAAGATTTCTATTTATTCCTGATGAAATTATAGGAAAATAGAAATAAGTTATGTTTTTATTAGAAATCGAAAATTATTTTTAAGTTATTTCATCGATTGGAGAAGCGTTGCTTAATCGAATTAGAAGTTATTTTGGGCTATATTTTTTAACATTATGCACGTTTTTATATTATTTTAGTTATAAAAATAATGGTGTATTTATATTTATTTATAATGAGTTTCTGTTTTTTTTTTCATATGTTTGAGATATCAAGACTGTTAGTCAATTGCTAAATCTATGTTTCATATTCTTAAATATCTTCGAAAGGAGAAATATAATTCTTATGTGGTTTTAAAGGCAATATTGAAGCATTTCAATATTAAATTCACCGATATGGGAGTTGATCAATTATTGAATCAACATGTTGAGTTTACGTCGCTTCTAGCAATAAAGGAGGTGCTATTACAATACGGTGTTCAAAGTGAGGCCATCAAGAAGGGAAATTTTGACTATGCTGATTTTCAGACGCCATTCGTCTGTTTAATTCAGCAAGATGAATGGCCTAGTCCCATGTTTACAATTGTTAAAGATGCAGACGAAAATAGTATCACGTATCTTCATCCGATAAATGGTAGGAACCTAACAGTTGATGTGAGTCAATTTGAAAATTTTGCTAATGAAGTTATTCTCTTATTAGATGGAGAGCATGCGAAAGACGAAGTGAACTATTATTTGCATAAGCGACATCAGTTGAGAGATAAGTCACTTAGGAAATTATCGTATCTACTTTTCTTTGCGCCTGTCTTTTTGGTTGGTTTCCAATTATGTATTTCAGGTAATTCCTCATTAAATAGTTGGGTTTCTTTTTTATTTATTCTAGCTTCTTTTATTGGTTTTGGAGCATCACTACTATTAATGTGGTATGAAATTGATGCACATAATCCATTCTTACAGGAGGTTTGTGGTGGTAGCCGTAATAGTGATCGTAATAGGAGTTGCAATGCTGTATTGAATTCCAAGTCATCTAATTTTTTAGGTATAAGTTGGTCGGTATGGGGAGGGGCGTATTTTGCTTCCTTTTATCTGATACAAATTTTATATCCAGGTTTACAATCTCAGTTAGCTTTTTGGTCTACAGTCTCGTTGTTGGCGTCACCATTTATAATATATTCTCTTTATTATCAAGGATATATTATAAAGCAATGGTGCCCGCTGTGTCTTACTGTACAGGTGGTTTTGTTAATCAATACTAGTGTTTCTCTCGTTTATCTTTTGACTGACAATACACTCCATATTGATTGGTACTTAATTACTGTAACGCTGCTATTCGGTTCGTCATTTCTTACAGCAAGTCATCTTATGATACCTGTATTAAAGAAAGCCAAAGATAGTAGAAGGTACGAGATTCAATGGAAAAAAATGAGACACAATGCTGATATTTTCCACTGGCTTTTACAAAAAAGTAAATCCATAATAGCTCCTGTAGAAAATATAGGTATCGTAATCGGAAATCCTACTGCAAAACATGAAATTATTAAAGTTTGTAATCCATATTGTGATCCTTGCGCAAGAATACATCTGACACTAAAAGAGATCACACAGCATAATACTAATGTCAAATTGAGAATTATATTTACTGCAAGTGGAGATGGTAATGACAGGAAAACAGCACCGGTTTCACATTTGTTAGCCATCGAAGAGAGTTTGGGCTCAAAAGTCGTTCAGCAAGCACTAGAGGAATGGTATCTAACGGAGGAAAAAAAGTATGAGGCCTTTGCTGAAAAGTACCCGATGAACGGCAAATTAAACCAACAAGGTGCGAAAATAAAAAGGATGTTTAAGTGGTGCAAGGATATGGAGATTCGCGCTACTCCCACTATCTATATTAATGGGAATGAACTGCCAGAAAGCTATCAGGTGGCAGAGCTAAAGCATATTCTATTAGACTAATAAAATATGCCCGAGCCAGTTCGAAATGTACTCGGGCAAAGGGAGCTCACAATCCTCCCTTATTGCGAAGTAATCATGCAATCCGGTGTGAGTGGATGCAAATTTAAACAATTTAAATTTCAATTAAAATGAAAAAGATTTCATTTAAAGATTTGGGGTCTCGCGAGGTCGAGAAACTTTCCCTAGAGCAATTAAAAACGGTGCTGGGTGGATTTTCGGGAAGTGGTTCTGACAATCCTAAAATTGATGCCTGTAGCGGTAAAAAGAAAGGGGATAGTTGTTCATGGGTTCACGGTGGCGTCACTTATACAGGACGTTGTGATGAAGTTCCTGGTCCACTACATTGTACAAGTTAGGTAATAAATAATTTGTTCTGGTAGGTCTACTGAAAGATCTACCAGTATTTATCATAATTAATATTAATGAAAACAAAACTCATCTGCATATGTAGCCTTTTGGTTATTTTTTCATGCGAGCTAACTAGAGGAAGTTGTATAGACACTGCTAGCATTGTTGCAGGCACATCTAAAATAACAGGTGACATTAGTACTCTTGATAATGTAAACAGAAGTGATATTTCTGTAATCGTACAAGTTCCATATATGATTTCTGGAGAACACATTAATTACGAGACTGTTGTCGATCGATCTGGCAATTTTTCTTTGGAATTTGATGTGGAAGCCAAGAAAACTATTGTTTCGTTGTATGCGGATATAGATCCTAGTAAGGTTTTTACAATCGAAGTACTAAATGGAAATGTTACCAAAGTTAACATAAGTTATGATTCATCTCTTAATGCAAAATTTACAGAAGTTAAACCTTTGCAAAATAAAAGGGACATAAGTCGGACGATAGAGCTTTTACATAAAATGCTAACTTATAGAACTGAACCTATACCTTTATATAATAAGAGTCCAGATGAATATTTGAATTACATTGGTAGAGCTGTGTCTGAAAGATTGGAAATCTTTGTAAACAAAGATACTTCACTATCCAAAGAAGCTAAAGAAGGCATATCTGATGAATTACGTTTGTTAATGTATGCTCATCATGCATTGGACTATAATAATGAAATGACCCGTAATTATTACAACGTTACCCAAGATAGAGAAAGCGAGCCTGAAATCCACCAGATTGACCGATCTTACTATCGCTTTTTAAAAGACCTAAATTTAAATATGCCGGACTTTCAGCAAAGATTTGCATTCCCTGAGTTTCAAAGATATATCTTGAGGGATGAAGTTTTAGACATTCCGTTAATTGGAGATAAGGAGATAACGACTTGGATTGCCAGTGTGAAAGATATTTTGGCGGATTTGATAAATTTAAATGAGGGATCTTATTATGATATTTTAGCTGCAAATGTCTATGCTCGGCAGCTTAACGAAGAGCTAAAGCCATTATCTCAAAGGCAGAAAGATAATATTACAAAATATTGGAAAAATAACGAAGTGTCCAAGATCTTATTTCGAAAAAATGAACAAGTTACTGATTTGAACAAAGTTAAGTCTCCTGTAGTCATTAATGAAACTCCTCAGGTTCCAAATAATAAAATCATGGAGACTATTGTTTCTAAATATAAGGGCAAAGTGGTGTTTATTGATTTTTGGGCTACTTGGTGTGGTCCGTGCTTAGAAGCGATGAGAAAATTCAGGGATACAAAGGCTGAATTTCTGGATAAAGATGTTGTGTTTGTATATATCACAAATAGCTCCTCCCCCCCAAAATTATGGGAAGAAAAAATTAAAGGAATTGGTAATGAACATTATTATCTCACAGACGACCAATGGATTCAAATTATGGATGATTTTGACTTCGAAAGTATTCCATCTTATCTGATATATAATAAAGAACGTGAACTCACAACTAAATTCACAGGGTTTATGAGAAATGACGAAGTAAAAGAAGTCATTAACAACCTATTGTAGTATGCAGCGGTTGTTTTTTGTTAAAATAACTGTAGTATTTAGTTTTTTTTGAGTTTAAAGCAGCTGTTTGGATAATCGTCGATTGTGCAAAAAATCCGAAATATTATAAATAGTCTTAACAATTTTGTATAGCTTTTCTTCATTAAAAAAAAGCTTTTTTTCGGTGTTTGTGGGGCAATTTGGAAATATTTTGATTAATATTTTTTATTTCCGACTGTTTGTTTCTTATCATAATATTATAAATATATGAGTTTGTCTATTCCTGTCTACATTATTAATTTAGAGAAACGAAAAGATCGTCGTTCTTACATAGAAAATGAATTTTATTGCAGGAGTGAGTTTGATATCCACATCATAAAAGCTATCGAAAGTTCTATTCCAGCAGTTGGTCTATATAAGTCGCTACATTACGTAATTTCTGTTGCTAAACAACAGGAGCTTCCATATGTATTGGTCTGTGAGGATGATCATCAATTTACTTCTGAGTATCATGTTGATATTTTAAATGGGTATTTGGAACGTATGGCGAAGTACGATGCAGATGTCTTTGCCGGAGGAGTGAGTTGGTTCAACTGCGCTTTGCAAGCCGAAAAAGACTTATACTGGATAGATAGGTTTACTGGAGCTCAATTCTTAGTGATCTATGCCCGATTTTATCAGAAAATCTTGGAAAGTACTTTTACCGAACTTGATATCATTGATAATTGGATTAGCAACCTTTCTGACAAGGTATTCGTCGCTGTACCGATGCTGTCGGTACAACATGATTTTGGATATTCAGACGTAACAGACAAAAATAATGTTGTAGGCAGGGTCGAAAAATTGTTTTCAGATACGATGGAGCGCTGGAAAGCACTCCAAAACGTAAATGATCATGTGCAAAATAGTATAACCACTCATTATCCGCATGATGATATAGGATATGATATGAATTTGCCGACTTACATTATTAAGCAACCCCATTCAGATCGGATAGCACATATAAATGAACAATTTAAAGACAAAATGGAGTTGGATGTGTCTTTTGTGGAAATGAAATCAGGCAATAATCAGGAATCGGCACTTTGGGAAACTATCCATGTAGTTATTAAAAGTGCGATGGAAAAAGAAGATGACGTCATTCTCATTTGCCAAGATCATCATCTCTTTAGTGACAGGTACAAAAAAGAAGAGTTACTTGAAGCTATTTACGAAGGCGCTTATCTAGGCGCTGATTTAATTTTAGGTGGTATCAACGAGGTGCAGCAGATAATACCCGTAAGCAAAAACCTTTGCTGGATAAGTCTTTTTAAGGGTGCTCAATTTACCATTATCTATTCCGCTTTTTTCGATACAATATTAGCTGCGTCGTTATATGATGGAGATCTAGTAGATAGTAAGCTGTCTTCCCTTAGCGCAAATAAATATGTCATCCATCCATTTATATCCCTTGGGGAGGATTTTAAACTTGCTGATACAAAGATAGACGAATCAGCATCCAGTGAACAGTTATTTGAATTTGAAAGATGCGAATCCACAATTTTAAAAGTGAGGGAAATATCGAGATATCTGTCAGATATGAATCAGGTGATGCAACAAGGGGAGGGTACTAATAATCGCTAATTGGAACAGTTGGCCTCACTTTTATTGATGATAAAATATTTATACACTACAGCTTTTTTTTATGCTAAAACGCTTTCCTCACTATAAACAAAAGGATCAAATGGACTGTGGTGCAACCTGTTTACGTATGATCTTTAAATATTATGGACAGATTGTTTCTATTCAAAAAATTCGCAAGCTATGTCAGACCACCAAAGAGGGGGTTAATTTGTTAGGTATTAGTGAGGCAGCTGAAAAGCTCGGTTTCCGTACTCAGGGTATTCGTTTATCTGTTGATCAGTTACAAGAAATAGAGTTGCCCTGCATTCTTCACTGGAATCAGAATCATTTTGTAGCATTATACAAAATTCGAAGAGGAAAGTATTATGTATCTGATCCTGCAACAGGGCTAATGGTATATGAGGAAAAAGTTTTCACTAATAATTGGTTTTCTACTAAAGAACTACATGCTGGACTTTCTCTTGTTCTGAGTCCAGGCCCTACTTTCTATCAATTGGGTGATGAGGAAGCTGAGCTTAAACTAGGCTGGGGGAAGATATTTAGTTATTTCTATAAATATAAAAAACTATTTATTCAGCTTATATTAGGTTTGTTGATTGGAACGCTACTTCAACTGCTCACTCCATTTTTAACACAATCAGTAGTTGATATAGGTATTAATACTAAAAACATCAATTTTATAAATCTTATTCTTATTGCTCAATTGATGCTTTTTATCGGACAAACATCAGTAAGTTTTATCCGCTCTTGGATATTATTGCATATTACAACGAGGGTAAATATATCTATTTTGACCGATTTACTGATCAAAATTATGCGACTTCCAATGCATTTCTTTGACTTAAAAACGCACGGAGATATTATGCAACGAATGAATGATCAACAGCGTGTAGAGTCTTTTATAACAGGAGATACTTTGACAAGTTTGTTTTCATTATTGAATATGGTCGTATTCGGAACACTGTTATTAGTTTATAACAAAATTATTTTCTTAGTTTTCTTTGTAGCTACTGTACTGTATACGGTTTGGATACTTGTTTTTATGCAATATCGTCGAGAATTGGATTACCGTCGCTTTAAAATTGCGTCAGAAAACCAGACATATATGGTTGAGATGATACAAAGTGTTAAAGACATTAAATTAAATAATGCGCAAAAGCAAAAGCGTTGGGTATGGGAAGGTCTGCAAGCCAAATTGTTCAAATTTAAAGTTGAAAGCCTGTCGTTGTCCCAATATCAGTCCATAGGATCTTTGGCGATTAATCAAGTAAAAAATATTTTTATCACATATATTGCTGCGAAAGCAGTTATTGAAGGAGAACTTACATTGGGTGGAATGATGGCAACCCAATATATTGTCGGTATGGTTTCTAGTCCTGTCGAGTCATTACTTGGCTTTATGCAATCCTACCAAGATGCTAAAATAAGTTTAGAAAGACTGAATGAGATTTATCAGACAGAAGAAGAAGAGAATGTGCAAATGGATTACGTACAGAAACTTTCGGAAGATACGACCATCGAGATGCGTAATTTAACGTTTCGTTATTATGGTGCTGGAAATGAACCTATTTTTAACACAATCAATCTAACTTTCCCCGCAGGAAAAACAACTGCGATTGTAGGAGCCAGTGGTAGTGGTAAAACGACTATATTGAAACTGCTGTTACGATTTTATGAATATGAATCTGGTGAAATTTTAGTTGGAGGAAAGAAACTAGAACACATTGACCATCATTTGTGGAGGGATAGCTGCGGGAGTGTTTTACAAGAAAACTATATTTTTGCCGATACAATTCAAGGAAATATCACTGTGAATGATGGATTGATCGATGAAGGTAAAATTGAACGCGCGATTGAGATTGCTAACCTAACGGAATTTATTGAAGATCAACCTTTTGGTTTATCGACGAAGATCGGTACGGCAGGAAAAGGAATTAGTCAAGGGCAAAAACAAAGACTTATGATAGCTCGAGCGGTATATAAAGACCCAAGTTTTATTTTTCTCGACGAAGCTACAAATGCTTTGGATGCTAACAATGAAAAAATCATCATCGAGAAGTTAGACAGATTTTTCCGTAACCGAACTGTAATAGTTGTTGCCCATCGTTTGAGTACCGTGCGGAACGCAGATAAGATTATTGTGTTGGACAGAGGTAAAATCATTGAAGAAGGAACACATGTAGAATTAGCAGCTAAAAAGGGATATTATTACGATTTGGTCAGAAATCAATTGGAATTGGGGAATTAGTATTTATGAAGTTACAAGACATGTTAGAGGAAGATTTACACTCAGAAGACCTTCAAGATATAATTGCTAAAACTCCATCATGGTTATTATCACGTGGTATCTCCCTAATTTTTGTTACCATAGTAATGCTTGTCGGCGCTACTGCTTTCATACGTTATCCTGAGATTGTGACAGTAGATATGAAGTTTACAACTCCCGTTTCGCCCAAAAAAATTGTAAATCCAATTGACGGCAATTTGCTTAGTATTTTAGTGGATGACGGAACAATAGTTCAACAAGGGCAGGAAGTAGCTTTCATTGAAAGTACAGCTGATCACCTGCAAGTATTGTCTTTATTGACGGCTTTGCACAAAATGCGAGAGAATGATCCAAAATCTATTGATCTAGAGAAAATTATTTCTCCCAGTGAGTTGAAGCTTGGTGAGCTACAGGGAAGCTACCAATCTTTTTACATGGCTTATTTAAATTACCTAGCTGCTGCTGAAAAAGGTATTTATTCGACACGTAAAAGATCTATACAAGACGAAGTCGAAATCATTAGGCAGCAGGATGAACGATCTAAGCAGGTTTTAGAACTGCAGCAGAAAGAATTGGATATCGCCATTGAAGAATACGAGCGATACAAAACATTGGCACAGAAAAAAATTATTAGCCCACAAGAGCTTCAAGAAAAAGAGGTTGTACTTTTATCTAAACGTCAAAGTATTCCGCAAATGGAGAGTAATCTTCTCATGATTCAAAATAGTCTGTTGAGTAAGGATAGGGAGTTGGCAGAGATTAATAATCACGTATTTGAAGCGCTGCAGAAATTTACTCAAGCTTTTAATAGTTTTGTTAGTGAGGCAGCTACATGGAAGCGTCAACATGTGCTGTCTGCACCTATTGCTGGAAAATTGGTATATGGAGGTTTTCTACAAGAGAATCTGTATGTGAAAGCGGGTGAGGAGTTGTTTTATATTAATCCGAATCTTGATGAGTATTATGGTGAAGTATTTATTCCACAGATAAACTCTTCGAAGATCAAGGTTGGTCAAGAGGTACTAATAAAAGTTCGGAGTTATCCATATCAAGAATATGGCTATCTACATGGAAATGTTTCATTTATTAGTGATATCCCAATTCGCGATAGTGTTTTTTTTTCCAAAATAGCAATTAATCGTACTGCGCAAGATTCAATTATCTTATTAAAACCCGGTATTATGGCAGACGCCGACATCATAACAGAGGATTTGTCAATTATGAAAAGAATTTGGATGAATTTGCAGAAGTCGATAAAATACTGAAGTATGGTATAGTATCTTTTGAAAAATTGGGTTATCAAATATCACCACATGGCAGACGTTCCGATAAGCGGAAACATATTTTTTAGTTTTTTTCTTGCAATGAATTATAAATCAAAGATTATGAATGATATTATACAGGGGTTATGGATTGGGTCTAAATTGTCAGAAATTGAAAGACTGTGTATATCCTCTTTTTTAAAAAATGGACATACCTTCCATCTGTACACTTATGAGGAAATCGAAAATGTACCTGAAGGTGCGGTTCTAATAGATGCAAATTCAATCATTTCAAAGGATCTCATGTTTTTAGATAGCCACAGTACTTGGGCAGCATTTTCAGATTGGTTCAGATATAAGTTACTATACCAAAACGGAGGATGGTGGTCAGATTTGGATGTAGTTTGTGTTAAAAAACTAAATTTTAGAGCGCAATATGTGTTTGCTAGCGAGAAGGTAAACTCACACGGTGAAGAGAATATAATAACTACATGTTTGATAAAATCCCCCAGCGGAGCTGATTACTTGAAAGAATTATTGGCCTATATAGAGTCATCAGACTTTAAAGATGTTGAATGGGGGACATTAGGGCCGAATCTATTTAATTATGTAGTTCAGCAATATGCATCAAAAAAATATATTAAAAGCCCCAATTTGTTCTGCCCCATAAGTTGGTACGAAACGGATTTACTTTTTTCAGCTCAGCCAGATTATGACATAGAGAAAAGTTTTACCGTGCATCTTTGGAACGAGATATGGAGAAGGAAAGGTATTGATAAAAATGCGCAATATGACAGCTTATGCGTTCTGGAAAAGCTCAAAAGTAGGTATTTATAGCATTTAGCAACCATGTAAGAATTCTGCTTTGTAGAATTTGTGTATTCGGAGATATTGGCCAGTGCTTTCGGCGTGAATGAGCCAATTATTTCGGATTCACTGCGCCACATTGGGATCTGCTCACCTATTTACGTTATTTTAAAATATCCAGCGATATTTCAAAATAAAAAGTGTGTAGTTTGTGATCACCGCAGTTTTGATTCCTTTCCCGTAATCCTGGAATTGCAACAAAAAAATGAACAGAGACTGTAAAATAAACTGTGTCAAGGATAATAAATAGAAATATTATTTTTGAGATAGTAATTATGAGTATTAAAGAAAGCGATTTTGATTTTGAGTCCATGAAGGATAAAGCTCTAGAGCAGTTACGCAGCGGAGAATCACTTTATGGCAAGAATGGAGCTTTTGCTCCATTAATGAAAAAGTTTTTAGAAGCAGCGTTAGAAGCTGAAATGGAGAGCCATATGGACGAGGCCCAGCGCTCCAGTGGTAATCGGCGTAATGGCAAGTCCAGCAAGCAGATCCGAACTTCGGATGGTACGATCGATATCGAAACACCCCGTGATCGTCGATCTACCTTCGAGCCCCAGCTGGTTAAGAAACGCGAGACTATTTTAGCTGAGAGTCTTGAGAAGAAGATTTTAGGTACGTATGGTCTTGGCATAAGCCTGCGTGATATTTCGAACCACATCAAGGAAATGTACGACACTGACATCAGCCACAGTACACTTTCTTCCATTACCGATAAGATCATTCCTGAGATCAAGGAATGGCAATCAAGAAGCCTAGATTCTCTTTATACGATCGTGTGGATGGATGCTATGCACTACAAGGTAAAAGAAGATCATCGTTTTGTTTCTCGGGCAGTATACAATATCCTTGGCATTGATCGAAATGGGTACAAGCATTTACTGGGAATGTATGTTTCGGAAAATGAAGGTGCTAACTTTTGGCTGAGCGTACTGACCGATTTACAGAACCGGGGTGTGGAGGATATCTTGATAGCCTGTATCGATAATCTAAAAGGCTTTTCAGAAGCGATACAAAGTATTTTTCCCGACACCGAAGTGCAGACCTGTGTCGTGCACCAGATCCGTAATAGCTTAAAGTATGTGGCCAGTAAGGACCAAAAGGAATTTATGAACGACCTAAAACCAGTGTACCGAGCCGATACATTGGATCTTGCCGGACTGCGGATGGATGAACTTCAGGATAAATGGGGCGAAAAGTATCCGGTGGTCATCGACTCGTGGCGGCGTAACTGGGATCGTCTGACCACCTATTTCCGATACGATAAATACATCCGAAAATTGATATACACCACTAATACGATCGAAGGGTTCCATCGCCAGGTCCGTAAGGTAACTAAAACCAAAGGTGCCTTCACCTCAGATATGGCCTTATTGAAACTGGTCTATTTAGCACATAAAAACATTAAGAAAAAATGGACGATGCCACTGGCCAATTGGGGGACTACTGCGCAGAAATTAGCAATTTGGTTTCCGGGAAGAATGGTGTTAGATTTGCAATAAGCAAAATGGCTGAATTACCGCCCCGCGGGGTGGTAATTCAGCCACTGACACAGTTTGTTTTACACACCCGAATTATCCAATAGAAATCCGGAAGTTTCGATTTGTTAATTACCTGACGAAGAATTTTTGGATCTACTCTTAGCTATAAAGGACTATACAACAAACGAGCTTCCTCGATTTATCGATATGCCGTTGTGGCTCCATTCTATTTTTTTTTAAAATGGCCCTAGTTCATTAAAATGATCGTTTGAATTTCGCCTAAATAAAGTACAATTTCTAGTAGTAATGGCACGATTAGCCAATGATATGTTGACGATGTTCCGAACCCCAGCGGGCGAGATGCATAATCACTTCTTTTAAACTTTTTCCGTATGGGGTGAGCTCATAACTAACCGCTATGGGCTGGGTATCGAGTACTGTGCGTTTGACCAGACGGTCTGATTCAAGTTCCTTGAGCTCTTTACTTAGCATTTTATTGGAAATACCCTCGATATCCGAAAGTATTTCCGAAAACCTGCGCTCCTTACTATAACATAATACAGCAATGACGGAAATCTTCCACTTCCCGTTAAGTACATCCATGGCATCATGAACCGCTCTAACATCTTTCCTACAATCTTTATTAAATGCGTTTTCCGACATAAGTTACCTTGTTACTTTTTGGTTACCGTTACTTTTGTATACCAAGTTACAAAACTAAACACAATAGTGCTAAGTTTGTCATTATCGAATTTTTAATGATTTACTATGGCTTTATTAAATGATTTACATTGGCGTTATGCCACAAAGAAAATGAATGGACAGGTCGTTCCCCAAGATAAACTGGATTACATTTTGGAAGCTGCAAGATTGGCACCTTCTTCTTCGGGATTGCAACAGTATAAATTGATCGTAATCTCCGACAGAGCACTGCTTGAAAAGATAAGGACGATTGCTTATAACCAAAGTCAGATTACCGAATGCTCGCATCTGCTGATCTGGGCTGCTTGGGATGGCTATAACGAGGATCGCATCTCGGAACGATTTAATGAGATGATGGATCTGCGGGGATTGCCTCACGGCACGATGGATGCCTATAAAAATACGATCTTGGAGCTCTATAAAAATGCAGGGCCCGATTGGCAGGCACATCATGCTGCAAAGCAGAGCTATATTTCTTTTGGATTAGCCATCGCCGCCGCCGCAGAGCAGAAGGTTGATGCGACGCCGATGGAGGGTTTTCTTGCCGATCAGCTGGATGAG
The DNA here is from genome assembly GCF_033955345.1 of Sphingobacterium bambusae. Lineage (NCBI taxonomy): Bacteria > Pseudomonadati > Bacteroidota > Sphingobacteriia > Sphingobacteriales > Sphingobacteriaceae > Sphingobacterium > Sphingobacterium bambusae. The sequence continues at coordinate 355,205 of NZ_CP138332.1, read as the reverse complement.
CTGCTGAGTCTTCGTAAAGATGGGTATCGTAGCACGGTTATTTTGCCGCTTGGTTACCGAGAGGAGGCCGGTGACTGGCTTGTGAATATGAAAAAGTTTCGCTTATCCAAGGATGAATTTATAACGGAGATGACGCTCGCTGATGCGGCAGATATCAAAGGTACTGTTTCGCTGGATCTTAATGACTTTGCCCAAAAGTAGAACGCGTAATGTTGTGGTCCCTGAAAGTAAGGCCACATGTTGCTAAGTCCTATTGGCGGAAGTGTACGGTAGGAATGGTAGCTTTACTATTCCTACATTTTTTTTGGTGATGGAGCTACGTTTATTGCTCGGATTTCCAGCTGTCGCTCCATCGATGTAGGTTATCAATGACCTCCAGTAAAGCATATCCTTTTGGGGTTACTGTGTAATGAATTTGCGTGGGCGTAGTATTTGGTACTAATGCTTTGGTGATCAAGGATTCTTTTTCAAGCTCTCGGACCCTTGAGGCAAGTATATGCTCGGAAATGCCCGTAAGTTGGCCGGCTAGGCTAGAAAATTGCTTATGTCCAATCGATATTTCATACAGGATGGCCATTAGCCAGCGCTTTCCGATATAGCTTAGGGTATCGTTGACATTACAGCGCTGAGCCAGTTGCTGCTTGTTGGCCTGATTTGTTGAGGATTCCTTGATGCTATGTGACATTTGTATACTAATAAAAAAATGAGTTATTGTATCGCTACTTCTCTGGAGATACCTTTGAATCAAATATAAATATTTACGATATGGAAATAAAATCTGTAGTGTTACCAGTGGTGACGGATAATTTTGAGCAAACGGTAGAATTTTATAAAAAGGTGTCGGGTAGTGAAGTGAGCCTCACCGCTGCCCACGATGGATACAAATTGAGCCAAGTAGATCGCTTTGTGATTTTAGGAGCACTTGGTGATCCGAAAGCGCTAGAGATTCCTAGTTTAGTTAACGCCATCTTTGTAGTAGACGATCTAGCGGCATATTGGTCTATCCTAAAAGATCATTGTAGATCGGTCATTATTCCGGTTAACAGGGTGAGTACCGGAACCCGTTTTATTGTGGAGCAGCTCGATGGCAAGGTGATCGAATACCTTCAGCTTAATGAGTCGCAATAGCTTGTTATCGAGAAACCTGAGAGCTACTTAGCCGCTTTTATCGCTGCTAGGCTAGCTTAGCGTATAACTATGCGGGAACAATCGAGCGTAGGCGGATCGTTCCCGTATTCCATTCTTTGGTAGATTGGAAGAGTCATTCTCGAAGTATTCTAGGTACATCCCCAAACTTCATGTTTTGTCCCAAGGACACGCTATACATCTGAGAAATGTACCCCCGTTTTTTTTCGATGAATCTGTGTCTTTTTTGCAACGTGAATACCATTGCTTTTGCATGGGATATTCCTCCTTACGAGCTTTCTTTTTTGTGCGGTTAGATTTTTAAATTAAATCTACTAAATTAATAGACTTAATTATTTTTATTTATATATTTGTTTCCGTATTCGTTTCTCAATTGGCGTTGGCAACGATCTGTATTAACTTTAAACAGTCTATGAAAGCAATGAAACTACCTCTATTTTATTTTCAGCTCTATCCATCTTGTCTATCTCTAGACTTTTGCTATCGAATGCCTTAGGGTGATTCGGTTGCCTCAGCGAACATACAATCACCCACAAAAATATACCGGAGTAGGGATAGCAATCCAAGGTACTTTAAGGTGCTCTTGAAGATGCTGTTTCCCCGATCTGCCGAATTGTAGCGCTATTGTCCGCTCATCGATTGACGGACGGTATAGCTTTAACTATTCTTACCACTAACACGTAATTAACCCATGAAAAAGAAGAATCTACTCCTTATTTCCACTTCGCTGTTTGCTGCAATCAGCAGCTACGCGCAGCATAAAGCTAATCTGCAACTTACCGGCACGGTGAAAGGTGCAGATGCCAAGAAGATCTATCTGCAGCAGTACGATAACAAAATTTTTAAAATCATTGACTCTGCAACGATTGAGCGTGGTAAATTTAATTTTAAAACCCTCGTGGAATTGCCCGAACTCTACGGTCTGAGCATTGCTAGAGATGGCAATCCTTATCCCGTTTTCTTAGAGCAGGGACATGTGCAGGTCAGTGTCAGCGAGGATGGTTCTGCATATAGCGTACAGGGTTCTAAAGCGCAGGCCTATTTCGAAAAGCTTCGGGAAAACAGTAGGGGACTTAGTGCTGAGGAATTTATAGCCAAGGATCCTAGCTCCATTGTTTCAGCATATGCACTGTTTCGAAATTATTCCTATTCGCTATCTCCAGAGGAAATCACGCGTCATATTGCCTTGCTCTCACCCGCATTGCAGCAGACACAGTATGTGCGAATATTGCGCGATCTGGTAGAGAAGCAAACTGCCGTAGCACCGGGAAAAAAGGCAATTGACTTTTTCTCCAAAGACCAGGATGGAAAGGAAGTCCGTTTTTTTGACCACTTGGGAAAGGGCTATGTGTTACTGGATTTTTGGGCCGCTTGGTGCCCGCCGTGCCGAAAGGAGAACCCCAATATTGTGGCTGCCTACAAGCAATATAAAGACCAGGGATTTTCGGTGTTCGGTGTTTCCTTGGATAAGGAAAAGTCGGCCTGGCTGAAAGCCATAAACGACGATGGGCTTCACTGGACGCAGGTTTCGGATTTGGCATTTTGGGATACCCAAGCGGCGGCCCTTTACGGTGTTCGTTTTATACCCAGCAATCTTTTGGTCGCCCCCGATGGAACGATCGTAGCCAAAAATATAAAAGGGGAAGATCTGCAACGTAAGCTAGCCGAGATCTATGGACAGGGCGAGAAACCCTAGGTCTATTGTCCAAAAAATAAAAATCATCCTTATCTAAAACCATATACGAAATGCACCTGAAGTTTATCCTTATCGATCATCCGATATGATCTGCCCTTGCCGTGATCAGCCCGAAACAAATGCTGATTTGCCGCTGGTTTTAAATTAACGGGAAAGGACTAGTTTCCCGTTAGTTTAATAACGAATGATGTATCAATTGTCGTTGGTACTTGAATTTTACGCACTATTAAACACTTCTAAAATATGAAAAATTCTGGAATACCGCTGTATTCTACCTGTTTTGTGTTGCTATATTTTTTGCTAGCAACAACTTATGCGCAGGTCGCTCCCCGACCAATAGTCAATGCTTCACTGGAGGGAACCGTCATTGACGCCCGCACGAAAGAGCCCATTGAAGATGTAACCATTCAGCTTGAGGCTGTAACGCATAGCGTGAAGACGGACCATGAAGGCCGCTTTCAATTTGTGACCGGACAAAAACTTCCCTTTAAACTGATCTTATCCCATCTGAACTATGAACAAACGACTTTGGTTGCCTCACGTAGTCCTATTGTGATCGAGCTTAATCCAATTGATAAACAGCTTGAGGAAGTTGTGGTAACAGGGGTTGCCCAAGGCGTTAGTCGCAAAAAGCTTTCTTTTGCCTTGACCAAAGTAGATAATGAATCGATCAATACGGTACCGGCGCTGGATGCGTCCACATCACTACGTGGCAAGGTGGCCGGTCTTCGCATCGACCAGTCGGGCGGGAATGCTGGAGCCTCTGTTTACCTGCGCGGCGCAAAGTCCGTTAGCGGAGATATTGAGCCGCTGATCGTCGTGGATGGTTTTGTAACCGGGCTAAGGCTCTCCGACCTGAATCCCAATGATATTGAATCCATAGAAGTGGTAAAAGGTGCTGCTGCTTCGGCTTTGTATGGTACCCGTGGGGAAGGTGGTATTATACAGGTGCTCACAAAAAGTGGTAAAGGCCGCGGAAATATCCAGATCAGTGTGGATAATGAGCTTGGCTATTCCAGCATTTTGCTATTGCCGCCCACATCGGATAAACATCATTTTAAAGTAAATCCCGATGGCTCATTTCTTTTGGTAGATGGCGCACGGGTGATCGATTATCAAGAAAATGGCTTTTCGGTCAATTTACATCCATACAAAGATGCATACGACAATACAAAGAATCTGTTGGGCCCCAGCAGCTACTATACCAACTCTTTTGCCGTGGCGACTAGTGGTGAGAAGTCGAACATTTACTTATCGGGGCAGAACCAGAACAGGGGTGGCGTTTCTCCTGTTGTCAAGGCTGATAAGCGGCAAAATTTGCTGTTTAACCTCGGGTATAAGGTGTCGCCTAAGCTAAGTGCCGATCTTACGGCACAATACGGATATTTCAATACACCTTCCAGCGCTGTCTCCTCCAGATCGGAAGGGTTGCTTTATTCGACCTTATTAGTAGAACCACATATAAACCTAGCTGAGAAGGTAGCAGACGGGAAATATGTTTATCTGCCGCAGGGCAGCGCACTATCGGGCCAGCAGTGGACCAATCCCTTTTATAGGCTTAGTAATGCTGAGTACAGTTACCTAACCGAAAATTTGCTGCTTGGCGGGAAGTTGCGCTATACAATTTCTGACCATTTGAATGCCGAAGGAGCTCTTTCGCTACAGACTAAAAACTACAATGTAGAGGAGTACTATCCGATCGGCTATCAGACTATTACGCCTGACGTGGAACTCAATAACGGTAATTTCGGGCAGCAGACGCTGCGCTCCAATACTAAAAATGGTCAGTTTCAACTGAACTATAACAGGACAACGGGAAAGGTCGATTGGGGCCTTACGGCAAAATATGTCTATGAATCCTCTCAGGCAACCGGCTTTGAAGCATCTGGTCGTAATCTCACCGGCCCAGTGAAGAGCCTTCATGTTACTGAGCCAAGTACGCGTCAGGCAGGTACCTCTTGGGAGAAAACAGTAAATCACGGCTACTTTCTGAATGCTAAGCTCGCTTGGGCGGATAAGTTTTTTGTCGATGCGCTTGGCCGATTGGACCAAAGTTCCCGTTTCGGCCGTGATGTGGGGACGGCCTTTTTTCCACGGATATCCGCTGCCTACCGACTCACCGAAGATATCCCTTTATATCCATTGACAGAATTCAAGGTTCGTGTGGCATACGGACAGGCAGGAAGCTTGCCACCATTTGGTGCAAAGGATAGCCGCGTAGCGATATCCAATTCCGGTGGGGTGAGCTATACGCAGAATGACAATACCGATCTTAAACGTGCGGTTACCGAGGAAACCGAACTGGGCTTTGATGCGATTCTCTGGTCGAGGTTAAATGTGCAGTTCAACTATGCGTTTTCCAATAGTACAAATGATTTTATTTCGGTACCTGCTTTCGGGCCTATCTCGGGGTCGGCGAATATCTACGATAACCTAGGTTCGGTAAAATCCAATTCCCTGGAACTGGAGGTCAATGGAGATGTTGTTTCCAAGCAAAAATTTTCCTGGAACACGGGCTTGACCTTTAGCAAAGTGAGGAGCACGATTACCTCGCTGGGCGATGTCCCCGAATTTACGCAGAATGGCTACCGTAAGGCGGTTGGAGCCAGTACTTCGGCCATCTATGGATACAGTATCCATTCTGATCTGGGACAGCTGGAAACCAATTCGGAAGGTTTTGTGACCAATGCGGGAAACGGTACAAAACGAGTAGAGGACTATGTGGTCAATGAGTTTGGTGTGCTAGTGGAGAAAGCTGCACTGGGTACGGCTAACGAAGCGCCTGTATTTTATGTTAATGCAGCGACCGGCAACGCCAAGATTATTGGCGAGGCTACACCTGATTTTACCGTAGGCTTCAGCAATACCTTCTCCTATGGCCCCTTGTCGCTCTATGCGGTGGTCGACTGGCAGCAGGGGGGCGAGAAGTTCAACGAAACGGCCCAATACCTTACCTACGTTTATCGATCCCGTTTTTCGGATCTCTCGGCCGAGGCGGGTAAACCGTTGAATTTTACGACGCAGGTGTTCAATGCATCCCAGGTGACGGATTTTTGGATCGAGAAAACCACGTATGTCGCTTTGCGCGAGCTATCGCTTTCTTACAAATTACCTACGGAATCCCTAGGTCTATCAAAAGTTCTGAAAAATGCTAATCTAGCACTTATCGGTCGAAATCTCTTTATCCTGACCAATTATCAAGGTGTCAACGTGGATGGAATAGGGCAGGATGGCTTTAATTACCCGTCCTACAGGATTATCTCGGGCAAATTAACTTTCAACTTCTAACGCTCAAACAATGAAAAAAATAATATATAGTTTGCTTACGCTGGCATTTTTGTCCTCCTGCGAGGGTATTGACTTTGATGACCCAACGACCTTGACTAATGAAGAGGCCGTAGAAAAAATTAAGAGTCTGGGGTATGTGCTAACGACCAGCAGCGTACAGACGGCTTTCAAGAGTACCACAAACAATGCTGGAGGATCGCATTTTAGCCTTTGGGCAGATCAATCTACAAATACCAATGGAAGCCAGTCTTGGTGGAATTTTGCAAACGAACCCAGGCTTAGGCTTAACAACAACTCGGCTTATCGCGGAAATGCCGCCGTCAGGGAGATCTATTCCAATTTCTATCAGGCAAATTTGGATGCAACCAAGGTTATTGATCTGATTGAAGTGCAGGGAGTAACGATTTATGATGAACAGGGTGCGGACCGTACGGCCGATTGCCTGGTTGGAGCCTACTATGCCAAAGGCATCGCTCAGGGTTACTTGGGCGTCATCTTTGATCGGGGGATCATTGTTGATGCGGTGGACATCACCCAACGGGAATTTCCGCATTCCTACAAGCAGCTAATCGATAACGGAATTGCCCATCTAGATAGGACCTTGGAGCTGATTGAGGCCACGCCTAATTTAAAGTTCGATTTTCTTACTGGAGTTAGCATTTCAAAAACGGAACTGGTTTCGCTGACCAATGCGATGGCTGCGCGTATCTTGTCATCCGTGGCGCGGGACAAAGCGGAAGCTGAAGCATTGGGCGAAGCTTTTTGGCAGCGCGTGTTGAGCTATGCAAATAAGGGGTTTACCCAAGACTTTATGATTACGACGGTTGTCGGCGGCTACTACAATGCCCTAGTCGATGTATTGGAGCGCCCTTACGGAACGGCTTCTTATGTTCCGCTGGATATCAAGGTCGCGTACCTAGCGGACAAAAATAGAACGACACCTAATTACTACCCCCTAAACAATAGTACGATTCTCGGACCTATCGAGACGGACGACAAACGGTTCTATCAATATTTTACCTACACAAGCAACTTTGGAATTCTACTAGAAGCACGCGGACGTGGATTGTTCAGCAATTATATGCGATCGCGTTGGATGTATCCTCGCTTGAGCACTTTAAATGTTGCTGGCGCAGTAAATCCTTACTTTCTAGCTGAAGAGGTGCGCTTGCTGCGCGCGGAAGCGAAATTTTGGTTAAAAGATTACACTTCTGCCGCGGCGGAGCTCAACACGACAACAGCTGCAAGAAAAGCTAAAGGCGGCTTACCGGATATTCTTGCAACGCAAGATGCTCTCAGAGCAGGATTGCATTACGAATATACTATAGAGATCGATGCCGCTGGCGGAACGTTTGTTCCCTTTTCATTTATGCGAAGGCATGATCTATTGCAGGGCGGCACACCTACGCAATTCCCAATTCCACAGATTCAACTGGAGCTGATTGGGCTGGAAACATACACCTTCGGCGGTAAAGATTATTTCGGAGAAACCGGGATTTACGGTGAACGCGCTACGGCAGCAGATGTTGGCTGGAAACGTTCGCAGTAGACTTTTTCAACGAATCGGGAAGGGGGATGCCTGTGTCAAAACCATATGGCAAAGCCCTTCCTAGTTAACGCTATGAAAACAAAAATGCCGTGTCGTAGATCTAATAGACCGTGCTAGGTGGAGTTATTGTATATTATTTCTGCAGTCTTTCAACAGCATTATAAAAAGCAAATAACAAATAAAGTCTACTAAATTAGTAGTATATTTACGTTGGATCCAAAATTCGAGAACTAAAAATTTAACTTAAACTCTTTGACGCGATGAAATTCTTTTATAGACCCCCTATATAGCGTGGTACAAGCTGAGCTTCTTTTGTAAATTTTTTGTTCGTCCTTACTGAGGTTTTCGACGGATGTTTGATAGTATTTACTCAGGAAGTTAGATAACACGTTATACTTATTTATGCAGGTACAATTGGCGTTGGCACTTGTTTTCTCTATTAACTTAACCTAATCTATGGATAGCATACGCTTATCTGGGTCTACTATTATGCTAGTAGGTCTTTTATCACTTTTTTTTCATTTACAAGCACAGCAAACGGCTCCAATCGTCCATGCGAAATTCGAGGGCGTCGTTACAGACAGCATAACCGGCCGACCGATCGAGGGGGCAAACGTGCAGCTTGAAACCGTTACGCACCGTGTAAAAACCGATCCGGATGGTCATTTCCAATTTGTAACTGGACAGAAATTTCCGGTGCAAATAACGGTGTCTTACCTGGGGTATAAAACGAAGACTGTAACATTGTCCCAATCACCGATTATCATCGCTTTGCAGCGCGCAGAGGAAGAGCTCGATGCTGTGGTGGTCGTAGGTTACGGCAGGCAGAAGCGAAAGAACTTCATCGGATCGGTTTCGACTATTGAAGGCGGTGCGCTAGTAGATCGACCAGTTCAAAGTTTTGATCAAGCACTGATGGGGCAGGCACCTGGTGTCAGTGTGGCATTGCCCAATGGACAGCTGAACAGTCCACCGGTCATTCGTATTCGAGGAGTAAACTCTATTTCTTTAAATGCCTCTCCATTGATCGTTATTGATGGGGTGCCGGTAACGAGTGGGCAGGTATCCAGTACTCGTGCGTCCAATAATCCATTGGCCGATATCAACCCTAATGACATCGAATCAATTAGCGTACTTAAAGATGCTGCATCGACATCGATATATGGATCAAGAGCCGCTGGAGGGGTAATCCTCGTTACAACAAAGCGCGGAAAGCAGGGTAGTACGAATGTCAATTATGACGGGTGGGTATCAATCGCCAATGCAATGCGGATTCCCAAAGTACTGAATGCCGAACAGTATACCACAATAAAAAATGAATCTATAGCAAATGCCAGCGCTATCGATGGCATAAGCAGAACACCAGTCTATTTTTTGAGCAGTTTGACTGACGGATCAATTGTTGATACTGATTGGAAATCCTATGTGTATAGAACTGGCTTCTCGCATAATCATACGGTGAATGTATCGGGAGGAAGCGAGAAGGTTAACTACTATATTTCAGCCAATGCTACCGACCAGTCAGGTTTTCTTGTTGGCAATGATTTCGACAGAAAGGGCCTACGATTTAATCTGGATAACCAAACAACTGCGTGGTTAAAGTTATCGGCTGGCGGAAGCTACAGCAACAGTAATAATCAATCATTTGACTCGGGAAGTTTGCCCGGAGCCTCCATGACCACCACCGGATCTACGCGCCTGGCTTTAGTCCTACCTCCGAATATTCCTGCATACAACGAAGATGGTAGTTACCATCTTAATCCAAATAGCGGCACGCTTGGCTCCGGACAAAACAAGACGACGATACCTTTGTACAATCCCGTTTCTATTTTTGATCTTTCCCGAAACCATTCGAACAATAGTCATTTCCTCGGGAATTTCAGTGCTACCTTGAAGCCTATTGAGAAACTTTCCCTAACATCGCTCTACGCGGTGGATCGTATCGATGTTCAAGATGAAGCATATCGTAGCCCACTGTTGGGATCGGAAGCTTACACTACTGGTGGGGCTGTCACCAACACCTCGGTCATTCGGCTTAACCAAATATGGACCAACACCGCTCAATATAATACCGTGATTGGTTCTGAACAGGCGTTTAATGTATTGGTCGGGTTTGATATTCAACGAAATAAATTGTCCTCGTGGGGCGCAAGGGCTACGCAGGCTTCTGATGATTTCTTTACCTATTACCAGGGCGGTTGGGGCAGTGTAGTCGCTGCGGGCAACAATAGGGGTGAGCGGGTTTATGCTTCCTTTTTTTCACGATTGAACTATGAGTTGGCAGACAAGTACCTGCTTACCGTTAATTATCGACGTGATGGAAATTCGGCACTTGCGCTAGGGAGAAAATATGGCGATTTTGGTGGTGTGGCGGTAGGTTGGCTCCTTTCTGATGAAACTTTTTTCCGTAACTCTTCGTTGGCTCGCCTATTTTCTGATGTCAAGGTCAATGCAAGTTGGGGACGAGTCGGTAACGGAAACCTAGCAAATGATTATAGCTCTTACGACTTATACTCCTCATCGCTTTACGGTAACGTCGGCACTTGGGGAATTAGTCAGCAAGGAAATCCCATGCTTTCTTGGGAAACTAGTGATCAAACAAATGTTGGGTTAACTTTCTCCACTTGGAAGCAACGTCTGAAATTCGAACTGGCTTATTTTAAAAATAACGTTAATAATCTTATTCTTAATACACCGCAATCTTTGTCCAAAGGTATCCCTGGAAATACGATTTTAGCTAATGTCGGATCCATGTACAATCGAGGATTTGAGTTGGGAGTTAACGCGGATATATTGGCTGAGGGCAATTTTACTTGGAATGCAGGTTTTAATCTTTCCGCGTTACGGAATGAGGTAACAGCATTGGCCGATGGAAATGCCGACATCATTGGTGCGACGGGAACCGGGAATACCAATGTCACACGCGTAGGATATGCCGTTGGAAGTTTGTATGGGCTCAAGACCATTGGCGTGAATCCGGAGAATGGACAGCGGATTTTCATGAATGCAAAGGGCGAAGAGGTGCAGTATAATGGTCTTGGAAAATGGACGTACCTCGATGGGGGTAATGCCGCCTCTTTATCGGGTAATGACTTCTACCTGTTAGGTAATACATTGCCAAAATGGTACGGCGGATTCAATAACCGCTTGGCTTACAAAAATGTCGAACTTGTGCTGAATTTTACCTACGCAGGTGGACATTACGTGATGAACAGGACACGGTCGACGTTGACAGATCAAATATTTTTTAATAACTCAACCGAGATACTTGACCGTTGGACAACGCCTGGTCAACAGACTAACGTGCCGCGCGTAGTGTCTGGAGATCGAATTTCCTTTGGCGGCTCCACGCCGATATCGGAACATGTTGAAAAGGCAAATTTTCTGAGGCTACAGCAAGCACAATTGTCCTATTTGCTTCCTGCTCCATTGCTTGACGTGCTGAAATTTAATAAAGTACGCTTTTTTGTGCAAGTGAATAACGCTTTCCTATGGACGAACTACACGGGTATTGACCCCGAAGTATCATCGAACGGCGATTCCAATGTGGCGCCCGGTGTCGAATACAATACAGCTGGGCTCGGCCGTACATTCACCTTTGGTTTGAACCTTACATTTTAACATGACAATGAAAACGAGAAAAAATATAAATAAGAAATGGGCTAAGCGCCGTAATTTCTATTTGGGGACATGGCTATTGCTCATCCTTCTTACGGCAGCCTCTTGTGAAAAGATACTCGATACGAATTCCGAAATCGCCATCAGTTCTTCGAGTGTATTTCAAACAGCTGCACGTATAGAGGGCTTGGTGAACGGCAGTTACAAGGCGTTAAAAAGCGCTAACCTCTATAGTGGTCGCCTTCTTATGTACGGCGATCTGCGCGGGGAAGAATTTGTAATACGTACAGAAAATGCGTTAACCGGGGGCTATGTATGGGAACATACCACCACGAATCTCACCGGTGATGTCAATGAACTTTGGGCGCAGCTCTACCGGGTCATAAACAGCACAAATATTTTGATTGAGGGACTGAAGCAGCCAATACAGGTGCTCGCTGAAGAAAAGCGCCTACAGTACCTTGGTGAAGCACATTTCCTACGTGCCTTGTGTTACTTCAATCTCGTTTCTTTTTACGGCAGACCTTATGCGGATAGCAATGGTGGCAAGAAGGCGGTTCCACTTCGTCTGCAGCCCGAATCTTCCTCGGCCAACAATGATTTGGCTAGAAGCAGCACGGCAGAAGTTTATGCTCAGATCATTGCCGATCTGGACTTCGCGGAACAAAACCTGCCTTTGAGCTATACCACGCCCTTGCTAAATACCACGCGAGCCCACAGGAATACAGCGATAGCTTTTAAAACAAGGGTTTATCTCCATGTCCAAAATTTTGACAAGCTTAGACAGGAAGCCGAAAAGATCGTTCCGCAGCATACCGAACCATTTCAGGCGACCTCGGGCGTGAACAACAAACTCATGGCGGACATTTCCAGCATTTTTTCGAGCAATTACACATCCGAGGAATCTATCTTCTCTATTCCGATGTCTACGGAAGATCCTCCCGCAGGATCCGCACTCTCCAATGTGTATTATTATGCGCCTGATTTTGTACTAAATAGTAGTGCCAATGGAATTGTTTCGGACAATACGTGGTCAAATTCGGATAGACGGAGAACGTTTGTTCGGTTGGATGCCGGTTTGAATTTGTATTTGCTGGCGAAATACCTTAAACGAAATCCAAATACGGATTATATACCAGTGATCAGGTATGCGGAGGTGTTACTGAACTTCGCTGAAGCGGAGGTTCGAAGTCCTGGCGGTAGTCTTGCTAAGGCGGTTTCTTTAGTAAAAGCAATTCGAAATCGAGCGGACGGAAGCTATGTTTTTACTAGCGAAAGTTTAACGTCTTCCAATATACTGGAGACCATTGCTAGGGAGCGAAGAATTGAATTTCTGGGCGAGGGGTTACGTTCCTTTGATATTACGCGCAACCTGCTGTCCTTTCCAGCCAAACCTTCGTTAAGCAGCTTCACCGCACGGCAAGTAAATCCAACCGATGAAGCATACGTGCTGCCTCTGCCAAATGGAGAAATACTGACCAATAAATTAATTAATAACTAATACCCATATATCATGAAAATACTATGCTATTCCATTGTGCTTTTTTTCGTTAGCCTAATTTCTGTCCAAGCGCAAGCTAAGCTTGGCAAACTAAATCTATCGGGCTCGGTAGCGGGGAAACTGCATGGCAAGATCTACCTGCAGCGATACGAAAATAAGTCATTCACAACGATTGACTCTACCGATATTAGCCAAGGCAAATTTAAATTTACAAGTCAGGTGCCATTGCCAGAAATATATGGTTTGTCGCTAGTCGGATCTGGTGTCAATCCTTTTGATTCTTTCATTGTATTTTTGGACAGCGACCCCATTACAGTTGCACTTGATACGGCTCATGAATTCAAGAATACCGTTGTAAAAGGCTCGCGAGAGCAGGATCTTCTAGTGAGTTTTCTTGCCGACCGCTCCAAAACTGTGGAGCAGATACTGAAGGCCAACCCCACATCTATCGCGGCACTGTATTACCTTTATCGCTATCAGTCTTACCGACTTACGCCTGCTGAGCTTCGTCATAGTATATCCCTATTAGATCCTAGTTTTAGAAACACGGAATATGTGCAGGTTTTAACCAAGCTCGCTGAAACATTGGCGGGGGTTTCGCTAGGAAATAAGGCGCCGAATTTCGAGGCGTTTACGAAAGAGAACGTCAAGGTATCGCTACGAGACTATTTGGGTAAGGGTTACGTGCTGATTGATTTTTGGGCTTCGTGGTGTCCTCCCTGTCGTGCTGAAAATCCCAATTTGAAAGACGTTTATGAAAAATACCACGATCGTGGTTTGGAGATTCTCGGGATATCTCTGGATAAAAAGGTTCAACCCTGGGTTGCTGCTATTGAACAGGACGGCTTACCTTGGCCGCAAGTTTACGATCAAAAAGCTTGGGCTGGGGATGCAGTGGTAAAATATGGTGTTCGGTTAATACCCTCAAATTTCCTGATTGATGAACATGGTGTTATCGTTGGTAAAAATCTAAAGGGCGAAAAGTTGCAGCAACGATTAGAAGAGTTGTTTTTCACTCCTTAATGCAAAATAATGTAGCTTTTGCTTAGCGCATGGTTTTCTTCTGATGTGTTTTTCAAGAGTGGATGATGTAAAAAATAAAATAAAGTCTATTAAAAAAGTAGACTTTATTTTATTTTGTTATATTTGTACTGTTTAAGGGAATTTAACGTCCCTAATCTCTAACTTAAATATTAACAAAGAGGATTATGAAGAAGATTATTTTACCCATCCTTCTAGTTTTACCTTGGCTCGCAGAGGCTCAAGAGCAACCTTTTCAAGTTATAGGCAAGCTGAACATTTCTGGACCTGATCAGAAGGCATACTTGCTTTACAAAGACAATGGAAACAATATTGTCGATTCTGTACTTGTTGAAGATGGTACGTTTAGTTTTTCCGGCACGGTTGATTATCCAATACGAGCATCCATAGCTACGGGAAAGTCTTTACAATCCGCCTTGCAAACTGAACGAAAACAATTGTACCTAGAAGGTGGAGCCACACAATTGAACAGTCCAGATTCGTTGGGAAATGCGGTGATTACAGGAACTTCAGCAAATGTTGATTTTAACAGTCTTCAGGGGAAGCTTACGGCGGTCAATGATAGAAATAAGGCGCTATATCAGAAATATGGAGCGGCATCGGAAGAGTTACGTAAGGATGATGATTTTAGAGCGGATATCCAGCGCGAAGTTGAATCGATAGGCAGGGATCGCAAAGCGATTATCAGTACCTATGTTGCAGAGAATCCTAATTCCATCGTTAGTTTGGATCACTTGAATGATATTGTTGGATATTCACCAGAGGCAACACAATTGGATAGTGTTTTTTCGTTGCTATCTCCGCAGCTTAGGGAATCTAAAGCAGGCAAGATCTACGCCGAAACCATTGACAAGCTACGTCTCACCGCTATTGGGGGCTTGGCTCCAGAATTCAAACAGGTCGATCAGGAAGGCAACGAGATTTCCTTGGAACAATTTCGCGGCAAGTACGTGCTTATTGATTTTTGGGCAAGTTGGTGCGGTCCCTGCCGTGCAGAAAATCCACATGTGGTAACTGCTTTCAACGCATTAAAAAATAATAATTTTACCGTGTTGGGGGTTTCACTTGACCGGCCCGGACATCGAGCGGATTGGCTAAAAGCTATTGACGATGATAAATTGCATTGGACGCAGGTAAGCGACCTGCAGTTTTGGGATAATGCCGTTGCCAAACTTTACAACATCCGTTCTATCCCTCAGAACTTTCTTATCGATCCGGAAGGACGAATCGTTGCAAAAAACTTGCGGGGCGAAGATCTGACAGAAAAGATATCCAGTTACCTAAAATAATTGGTTTACATCAAATGGCCAATTTTGCGTGCTGATCATTGATTTGACCTAGCTGGCACAGCACGCATCGTATCCAATATTTTTGTATACGGAAAAGTTATCCTCTAGAATAGGTCATAAGAACAGGAGAGGAATCTCTACAATGCTGTTCCTTCAGCGGGAACAACGAACTAACAATACTAAGCATTTAACTAAACAATAACATACCATGAAGGAAAATCAATTGTCATTACGGGATGGAAGAATCTGGTTAGCATCATTTTCTAGATTAATTTCAGTGATATATCTTGCTGATAAGCAGTTTTTTATTTCGGCAAAAATGCCGACAAAGCGAATGTGCGTGCCCATGCACATGATGTAGGACGTCCTGTCCGCAGCTTCATTCCGCTCTTCTGCGGATGAGAATTACCAATACTTTTTGCCTTAGGTTCATTTCGTGATTTTACGACATGCTATGCGAATGTCTATTACGTAGTTGAACTATTTAATTTATTAAACTAAAAAAAACATGAAGAAAATTCTAGTAAGATTTCTTTTGCTCTTATGTTTTTTACAAGGTTACGCAAATGCGCAATCCAAAAGCATAGAGGGAAGGGTTAGCTCGGCCACCAGTGGCGCTAATTTGAGTGGTGTTTCTGTCGTTGTGCTTGGGTCAGGAAAGGGGACACAAACCGATGGCGAAGGTCGCTATGTTATCGAAGCATCGGCAGGCTCGACGCTACTGTTTACTTATGTAGGGTATATTTTCCAACGACAGAACGTCAATAATATCTCCAGGCTTGATGTGAAACTGCAGCCGGAAGATTCCGCGCTCGAAGAGGTGGTGGTCACTGGGTATGGCACCACAGTAAAACTTAAGGAGTTTGGCGGTGCCTCTGTTCGGGTGTCTGGTAAAGATTTCGAAAATCAGGCGATAGCATCCTTTGAGAAAGCACTTCAAGGTAGGGCTGCAGGTGTGGTTGTTCAGGCCAATAATGGAATTCCTGGAGGAGCGATTAACGTACAGATTAGGGGAGTAGGATCTTTTACTGCTGGAACAGAACCGCTGTATATCGTGGACGGTGTGCAGCTGAGCGGCGGTACATTTTCAGGCTTCACGCAGGGCAATAGTCTGGCTGGCTTAAACACCAATGATATCGAATCTATTGAAATTCTCAAAGACGCAGCGACTGCCTCGATATATGGGTCGCAGGCCGCAAACGGCGTGGTACTGATCACGACAAAACGAGGGAAGGCAGGCAGAACACAGTTTAATGTAAATGCTTACACCGGTAGGGCAAGTGCCATTAAGAAATTTGATGTGCTCAATACGCAGGACTACATTCGATTGAGAACAGAGGCTTACACAAATGCCGGTATTGCAAACCCACTGCAACGGGTGCTTCAGGAAATAGGGAAACCGACGGATCTTAGTGAAGCAGAAATTGCTGCATTGCCCACTTACGACTGGCAAAATGAGACATTTCGTGAAGGGACGATACAGAACTATGAGCTGTCTGCAAGAGGCGGTAATGATAAAACGACCTTTTATCTGTCGGGCGCCTACAATGACCAACAGGCCATCCTTACCGTGGCCGATTTTAAGCGGGGAACCTTTAACGTCAAGGTCGATCATAAGGCTAGCGAGCGGCTGAGTTTTGGTACGGCACTGAATCTGAGTAGCTTTAAACAGAAAGGGCCGTATGCCACTTCGGGGTCTTTTTTCGGTAATCCTTCCTGGGCGGCAAGTCTTATTCTGCCGTCGAATCCGATCTATAACGAAGATGGAACTTTTTTTGGTGCTCCAGCGCTCGGGCAGGCTTTTCCCGGCCTAGCTTCGCATAATGTCGTACTTACAGATGCCTACAATGTGGCAAACCAGACGACCAATAATCTTATCGGTTCCGTGCAGGCAACCTATAAGATTACACCTGAACTATCTTTCAAATCATTCTATTCACTGGATTACCGTTTAGCTACCGGAAAACATTTTAATTCCCCGCTGACCAACGATGCTTTTGCCCGTAAAGGGTATGGCGAAGTTTTTACGGACTGGAAGACGAATTTTCTGACCAACCAAACACTAAACTATGACAAGACTTTTTCCAGTGACCATTCGGTGAGCGGTCTATTGGGATTTGAATATAAATCTTACACAACCAATCAGACTTATGCTTTTGGAGATGGTTATCCCTCGCCGTTACTGGAAAACTTGGGCGCGGCAGCAAATCCGTTAAGTGTCGATGAAACTTGGAGTGGATACAAGCTTTTGGGTGGTTTTGCCCGCGGACAGTACAGTTACAAAGGGAAGTACGTGATTAGCGGGACGTTGCGCTACAGTGGGTCCTCCCGATTTGGGGCCGAAAACCAATTCGGATGGTTTCCCGGGGCAACGCTAGCCTGGAATATTGCCGACGAAAATTTTCTTAAGGATACCGAGTGGATCAACTTGCTAAAATTTCGGGCGAGCGCGGGTTCAGTTGGTAATGATCGGATAGGTGACTTTGCCTCTCGTGCGCTATTTAGCAGTTCGGGTATTTACGCAGGCCAGTCCGGTATAGCTCCGAGCAATTTGGCAAATCCGAACCTGAAGTGGGAGAAGATTACGACCTACGATCTAGGGATTGATTACGGCTTTTTCAATAACAGGTTAACCGGATCTGCTGGCGTTTATCTTAAACGTAGCACCGATCTTCTGCTTTCGCAACCACTGCTTTCCACATCGGGATACAGTAGCATCACGACTAATGTAGGCGCTCTGGATAATAAGGGGGTCGAACTGGAGATCAGTAGTGTAAATGTCGATAAGGCGGGCTTTCAGTGGAATACAAGTTTCAACTTTACGTACAACAAGAATGAAATTACCCAACTGTACGGTGGATTGACCGAACTGCCAACTGATCCTGCCTTTCGGGTCGGATGGGATCTAGGGGCCATATATTCTTACCGCTATGCGGGGGTAAACCCTGCGACAGGCAGGAACTTCTATTACGATACTAATGGAGATGTTACCTATGCGCCTACTGCGGACGATCGTTACTATATTGGCTCTTCATTGCCCAAATATACCGGTGGTTTATCCAATACACTTTCTTACAAAGGCCTGTCGCTTGACTTCCTTTTGCAATACCAATATGGGCGTTACCAGCTAGACGGGCAAGAGTCGTTTCTTTCAGAAAATGGTAGAAGGGCGTTTAATACGTTGCAGGATATCTATGATCGTCGCTGGACAACACCAGGACAGATCACTGACGTGCCACGGGCATACAATGGGGGGATAGAGCCGCAGGGGGTTGCTGCCACATCGGCATCTAGTTACCTGTACAAGAAAACCGATTACATTCGCTTGAAGCATGTTGAGCTTTCCTACTCATTGCCGAAATCACTCGTGGATCGAGCAAAATTCCAATCAATTAGGTTTTATGTACAGGGCACAAATCTATGGACCTTGAGCGATTGGACCGGATATGATCCAGAGTTCTTTAGCGCCTCCACGGGTATCATTCCACAATCAAAAAATATAACGTTCGGTGTTCAATTGGGTCTTTAATCAGGAAAGGAAAAAAAATGAGAAAATCTATATTAACAATACGCAGTCTCGTACTTTTTACGGCATTAGTATTCGCTTTTGCAGGCTGTAAAGATACCTTGGACTTGAATCCAAAAGATAGTATTGATGCCAGCGTTGCGCTGACGACGAGAGACGGTATTAATGCAACGATAACATCAATCTATGCAACCTTAAAAGGAGAAGCATTTTATGGTAACCGACTTATCGGGGTTCCCGAAGCATTGGCCGATAACGGTCGGGCAACCCAAAATAGTGGTCGCTATGTCACCGAGGTACTAAATACGCGCGGTTCACATTTCTCGCAGTGGGGCACGGCCTACAATGCGTTAAACAGAATCAACCTTGTGCTGGAGGCGGTGCCGTCCGTCTCCGGTGTCGGGATATCCGATGCCGATAAAGCGGCTTGGGAGGGCGAGCTGAAATTTTTGCGTGCACTGTACCACTTCGATCTCGTGCGCACCTACGCTTATATACCAGGTGCTGTGGTGGAAGCGCAGAATAAGGGCGGCGTGCCGCTTATATTGACCGCTATTTCTACTGCTGAAGGTGCGCTTAATGCTCGCACGCCGCGTGCAAGTATTCAGGAGGTGTATGCGGCCATATATGCTGATCTGGAGGAAGCGATCACGAAGTTGAACAACTTAAGTGGCGCACCATCCAAAGCGAACAGGCAGGCGGCTCAGGCACTGTTATTGAGGGTCGCGCTCTACAATAAGGATTATCCGCGTGTGATCTCTTTAGGGAATGAGCTTGTTGCGTCAAGTGGAACCAAACTGCTTAATGAAAATGGGTATTTTGCCGGATTTACGGCGGCAACAAATCCAGAGTCTTTGTTTGAAGTGACCTACGCTACGGCAGGCGAAACGTTGGGGGTTAACGTTTCCCTGCAAACCTTGTTTGCAACGCTCACGGCACGATCAAGCGCTCCTGATAATGATGTGACCGACAATTTTCCAGGTCGGGATCCTGCTTTACCAAAGAAACCTGCGGCTGGACACGGTGATCTAGTACCCACGCAGGATCTGCTTACGGCATTAGGAATCACCGTAACCAACAACGGTAACAGTTCCGCGCGCATTACAGCACGTTCCACGGATGTGCGAAATAGATTGTTCGAAATCGGCGGCTCCAATAGGACTAATGGCCCCAATGTGGAGGTCACCAAATTCCTTGGACGAGGTGGTGCGGTAAACGTGGACAATGTGCCAGTTTTGCGGATCGCAGAAGTCTATTTGAGCAGGGCGGAAGCTTATGCCGAATCGGGAAGTCAACAGAATTTAGTGCTTGCCTTAGCCGATCTGAACAGCATTCGTACCAATCGCGGATTGACCCCGGTTGCAGGACTATCTGCATCCCAGCTCTTAACGGAGATTTTACTGCAGCGTCGATTGGAATTTGCATTTGAAGGCCATCGCTTTTTTGACCTAAAGAGACGTGGATCGGATCTCGCCAAGCCTAACACCAACTCGGTGGTGCCATTTTCAAGTTACTTGATCTTGCCTCAAATTCCGCAGTCGGATGTGGATGGCAGCGATGGTGATATACTGCAAAATTTTGGTTATTAAACAATCGTAAATCAGTCTTGCTACTGCCTAGTAACTAATGAAAAGCTTTGGTTTCTTAGGGTAGCATCACATCATATGAATGAACATGAAAAAAATACAATTTAAGTTTATCCAATTGATCTTTGGAGTCGTGCTCTTGCTGGTTTCGATCTCCTGCATTAAGAACGAAGAGATCCTATTTACAGATACGCTGGTGGAATGGGATGCAACAACCTTCAATGCAAAGGCCTCCGGTAAGGAATATGCGCTCTTTACACGGGTGCCCGTGTACGGTGCCGCCGTGAATAATGCACAGCCACTAATCACGAGGACCTCGGGTGAGATTCGCTTACGTGTTAATTTAGTCGGTCCGCAGCGCTCATCAGCTATCGAGATTCCTTATAGTGTCGTTTCAGCAGAGTCTACCGCCGTGCAGGGCACACATTATAGCATGGCTGGAACAGTTACCATTCCTGCAAATAGCAGTTTTGGAGAGGTGTTAGTCAATGTGTTGGATGCTGGTGCTTCGTCTGGGAATAGAATCTTAGTGCTGCAATTGGACGGGAATGCTGAAATTCAGCCTAGCACGCGATACCGTCAGGTGGGTTTGTCCATCAATCAACAATAAAAGAATCAGGTCTCCCACCATAAGGATAATTTGTTTCGTTGTTGTGAGGTCGTTCCAATTTTTCGGAACGGCCTTTTTATGATGAACCAAATTCTTGAGTAGCTATAATTCTAGCCATATCATTTAGTGCCACAGATATTTTGGGAATTCGTTATATACTGCGCGTTCATATTTTATTGCCATGACACATAAAGCATGCCTTGCTCTTCATCATTAATCACGGACGTCTAGTAATGAGTGCAGGGAATATATCAAATTCAAATTTTTATAAGGGTATTTGTTGCTGGTTGAGCGATCGTAGATGGGAACCTTGAAAATGTAATCCTCTTGTATACTGTTCGGTAGCGTTGAAGCTAGTCATGATGTTACTATTGAATGCTACAATTATGTAATTTCGAATCAATTTGGACCTGTGTAGGCAAGTCTGCAAAAAAGCATTCCCGATCTACTTTGTAATATGAGAAAAGAAAATTCATCAAATGCGCATAACGAACGAGCACTATTGTCTAATTGTACGGCTTTTAAAACACTCTCCTATATCAGTGGTAGGTGGAAGCTTTCTTTGCTAATGAGATTGCTTAAAGGGGATGCATCCTATTCAGATTTTAAACTCCTACTTCCTGATATTAGTGATCGAACGCTCTCCAAGCAGCTTAATGAACTGGTAGGTGATGGACTGGTTTTAAAGCAAAAAAGTAAAACTTCCTCTCAATATTCACTAACGGCTAAAGGGCGTAAGTTAGAGGAAGTTTTAGGTAGCCTTGCTACCTTTCAGCACTAATCAAAGGTTGCCTTTTCGAGGAATTCTATAACTTCTCATTTGGGCCATATACAAGACTGTTGGTTACCTTTACAGATTTTTCGACGCTGGTGAGTTCCAGTTCTATAGCAGATTCACTTAGCTCCTTTGCCCCGTACTTCAGTGCTTCCGTTCGTGCGGCGGCGGCATTTTTGACTGTAAAGCACATATGCAGCAGGGCATTTTCAATATATTCATCTCCGTCCTTGCGCGCTCTTCCTTGAGTAGGCATTTGCGCACCCTTGTCACATATCTCCAAATAGTAATTGATCGATCTATTGTACATCATCACACATTTTTGCATATTAATTTCCGGCAGGGACCAGCCATGGACTGTGCTAAATCCAAGATTTTGGTAAAAGTTTATCGTCGTGTCTAGATCGTTCGCCTTGATGGAGACATGGTGAAATCCTATGATATTTTTTGCTAAATTCATTTTTATGTGTTTGAGATCGTAAAGGTATTTATTGCTTCACTCGAATTGCAGTACTTACAAAATTGTTAGTAGCAAATGCAAAGCTTAAGTATGGTCACCCTCTAGTTGATCTTGCTTGATAAGGTTGACTTTGGTTTAATATTAATCATGTCAGCAGTGAGTTATCTTGCTTTCAGCGTTACAGATGCGGAGGTCGGTTTGAAGTGATTGCTAATTAAAAAAATAAAGTCTATTAATTTTATAGATTTTATTTTGTTTTTATTCAAGACTGTGTTATATTTGTTCTGCATCTACTTTAAAGCAGCTTATGAATAATTTGCTTGATATTCTTGCTGCTGGAATGTAGGTGATTTCTCTTCAATTTAGTTTTATAATTGCTTAAAAAGTATTATTTTTTATTATTAGGCTCTTATTTATGTTTTGTGCAGGGAGGGTTTTATAGGTTTTATAAAACCCTCTTATTTTAAGATCGATTGATTTGATTACTACTTAAATCACTATACGCCATGGCTAGACAAACAATAAAACGAGAAGTTGCTACAGATCGATTGCAAGGCTCGAGATTAGGGAAAGGTTATTTAAATGCGCAGTACCTACTGTCTTATGGGGCTACTTTGCTGAGGCAGATCCCTGGTGTTCAATTAGTCTACATAGCTCATGATATAAAGCTGATTGAAGATATTCCGAGTGCCAATACTGAAGCAATTTCAAAAAGCCAATCATTGGAGTTGGAAAAAAGTAAATCCGCTTCGTTTAGCTCGATTCCAGATGGTTCGTTATCTAGCTTGCTTTATGATTTTCTGTAATCCTAGCTGTGTACAGCTCCAATAGCAGCTGTTGTAGCTATCAGGAACCTTTGTTGACTGCTCTTGGCATTAACATACCTTCGGACGGTAAAGGTTTGTCTTTTGTCAAATTGCGCAGTAGTTCCTACATAATCTTACAAGACACTATTTAGATGGAAGAATTCTATAAACATATATTTGAAAGGCAGCGGCAGGCACATGATATGCCCAGTAATGTGCGGATATGGGAGTGGGCTAGAGACGTATTTCGTCTGTTATTTCCTGAGCGTAACGCAAAAAAGCTGCTGACGCTTGATGCTTTGAAAGCGAGTTTTAAACTACTAGAAAATGAGCTTTATGATCTCCTTAGTAAGAGCAAAGATTGCGCAGCTTGTGACCACACTTGGGTAGTATCCAATTTTTTTAGTAAACTCCCGGACCTTTATGATCTGATGATGGACGATGCTACTGCTATCCTTGAGGGAGATCCTGCGGCGCGTAACATTAGTGAAGTGATAAGGACCTATCCGGGATTTTTGGCGAGTTGCATGTTCCGTATGGCAAATCAGCTATGGCTTGATAATGTGCCGCTCATTCCTCGTATATTGACCGAGTACGCCCATGAGCGTACGGGTATAGATATCCATCCAGTAGCCACCATAGGCCGATATCTACATATTGACCATGGGACAGGGCTGGTGATCGGTGAAACGGCGATCATCGGTGATCACGTAAAGCTGTACCAGGGAGTCACCTTGGGTGCGCTTAGTGTGGATAAGGTTCTTGCGGGTAAGCGTAGGCATCCCATTATCGAGGATTATGTCATCATCTATGCGGGCGCAACAATTCTTGGTGGGGAGACGGTTATTGGCCATCATTCGATTATTGGTGGTAACGTGTGGCTTACGCGTAGTGTGGAGCCCTACACAACAGTTTTTCACAGGCCCAATACCGAGTTTGTTCATGGTAAGTCGATTGAATAATCAAACCTATGTATACCAATTCGGACGAAGTAAAATAGTAGGTATGGCAATAGTACCTAGGTCAGCCTTACTGCCGTCATGTTTCACTTTTAAAACATGATGGCTATTTGAATTTCAATATGATTAATAGAGTTTTAATTTACACTGCTTTACTAAGCTCGTTACTACATGCCGGTGCATGCAACAGCGGATCTGATGGCTCAAAAAAACTAAAGGTGGGGATCACCGGGGGGCCGGAAAGAGCGATCGCCGTTGCAGTCCAAAAAGAAGCCAAAGCGAAATATGGACTTGAAGTTGAACTGGTGCTTTTCAATGACTACGTTGTGCCGAACGAGGCATTAAATAACGGCGAGCTTGACCTCAATGCTTTTCAACATGTGCCGTATCTCCAAGAACAGTCTGTTCATCGCGGCTACCATTTAGTGGCTGTTGGAAAAACGTTTCTATATCCAATAGCCGCATATTCGAAAAAGATCAAGCAAATAAGTGAACTTCCTAATGGTGCCACTGTTACCATTCCAAATGATCCGGCAAATGGTGGAAGGGCACTCTTGTTATTGCAACAGGCCGGACTCCTTTCGTTAACACCGAAGAAAGGATCTCTACCAACCGTTAGGGACATTCTAGATAACCCCAAGCGTATCCAAATTGTAGAACTTGAGGCACCACAACTTCCGCGTACACTTGATGATCCAGTGGTTACCCTTTCAATAATCAATAGCAACTTTGCCCGGCAAGCTGGTCTTCGTGCTGAAATCGATGGTCTTATAGTCGAAAGTAAAGATTCTCCCTATGTGAATGTCATTGTTGCCAGAAAAGGAGAGGAAGATAATGAGGACATAAAAAATTTTGTTAAAGCATATCAGTCAAACGCCGCTGAGCTTGCTGCAAAAGAGATTTTCGGGGGCGGTGCCGTAAAAGGATGGTAGAATTATAGTTTTAAGGATTTCTTCAAATAGTTTGCTTAATCAGTAAACACCAACGCCAGAAAGGGAGCTACAGCTCCCTTTCCTTAGTTTCGGATTTAAGAGATTATATTTTTGGCTGCTGATCCGCAGCTTTTCTTGCTGATTTAGTCTGCTGCAGTTGTAGATTTTTAGCGAGAATGACTTTCTATAATAAAAAAAAGACTACTAATATTGTAGTCTTTTTTGTTTATATTTATATATTTGTAGATAAGTGCACTGAAAGCCAGTACGTGGCGTGTGCAAACATTAACTATTTAAAATGAATTAATCAAAATGGAAAAAATCATCAACCAACCTTCTTACTTTTCTTCCTATTCTTTCAGCCGTAAATTGATGGATATCTACGGTCGAATGTGCTGTCAAATGTAGTTTCCATCACCTTCTGGTGACGCAGTATGAGGGGGCTGGGCTTCCTATACTAAATAATGACTTAACAAGTAATCAATTGGCGTTGGCACTTGTAATAATCAACTATTAAATATTCATGTATGAAAAATATTGGACTATCAAAGTATGGTGTACTTTGTATATTCTCCACCTTTCTGTTACTCTCCCAATTGGCCTTGGGGCAAGTGGAAACCCAACCCATTATTAACGCAACCCTGCAAGGTGTCGTATTAGATGATCTGACAGGGGAGAGTATTGAAGGCGTGACCATCAAATTGGAGGCCGTCACGCACAGCGTGAAAACAGACCAAAAAGGGCGTTTTCAATTTGTTACCGGCCAAAAATTGCCCTTTACGCTACTTGTGTCTTATGTAGGGTATCAATCGCAACGTCTTGTGGTCAATACATCGCCTACGGTCATCCGGCTTAAACGTTCTTCAGAGGATTTGGATGAAGTAGTAGTTGTAGGTTATACGACTGTCGAAAAAAAGAACCTCATTGGCTCTATAGAAAAGGTTGGATTAAAAGATGTAAGCGCTATTCCTACAGGAAGTTTCGACGCCCAGTTGCAGGGAAAAGTTGCCGGCATGCAGGTAGCCAGCAATACAGGTGTTCCTGGGGAGGCTCTCAATATTCGACTGCGTGGGGCGACGTCCATCAACGCTAATAATAATCCGCTGTACGTAATTGATGGTGTATTTGTAAATTCCGAAAGTCTCCAGACGATCAACACTGGTGGTAAGGCCACTTCACCCATAGCCGATCTCAATCCTTCTGACATTGAGTTTGTGGAAGTGCTAAAAGATGCCGAGGCAACAGCGCTATATGGATCTAGGGGGGCCAACGGTGTTATTTTAATTACTACCAAAAGAGGCAAGAATGGTCAGGCTACAAAAATAGACGTTAATCTATATAGTGGAAGAGCTAAGGCAGCCAAACTGTGGGATCTTACTACCGGTGAAGAGCATGCTTTGCTGGTCAATGAGTACAATGGAAATATCGGTCGTGCAGAACCTTTTGTATCTACCGCTGAGGGCGGTCGGGGAACGCCCGCAGAGCAGCAGACCTACGATCGTTTGTCCGATGCATTTCGAACGGCGGGTGTACATAGTGCGGATATTTCCTTATATGGGGGTAGTGATAACACGACATATTACTTGAGTGGGGGATATAATAAGCAAGAAGCCATCCTTCGCCCAATTTCTTTTGACCGATCAAGCTTTCGCTTCAACTCGGATCAGAAAGTAAATGATAAAATCAAAGTGGGATCTAGTAACTCGCTAAGTCGTACCGGTCGTAACCAGGGGCGCGCTGGTGATGGTCCCCAAGGAGGGATTCTGCAAGCCGCATTGCATACGCCGACCTACCTATCGCCTTACAATGATCAAGGTGTACTGGTCGGACGAGCCGGTTTTGATAATCTTACCCTGCTACTCGATAATTATGATGTTGGTTCAGTCAGCTTGCGTTACATTGGGAATCTCTACGGTGAATACCAATTTTCTCCATCCTGGAGGTTTCGCTCAACGTTTAGTCTCGACTATAATCAATATGATGAGCACGAGTATTGGAATAACCTGTTGATAGCAGGTAGCCCCGAAGGGCTGGCCACCTCAGCCATTGGTCAGGCCACCACTTGGATCAATGAACAGACCCTAACGTATCGTAAGAAGTTTTCTGGACTGCACACCGTCGGGTTGCTTGTCGGAAACACGCTGCAAGGCTCTACTTTTTCCTTGACCTCGGCCAGCGGGACGGGCTTTGCAACCAATGATTTTAAATTGATCAGTGCGGCAGCTAATACAACCAGCTCGCAAGATTGGGACAAGTACAATTTGGCCTCTTTCTTCGGTCGTATCGATTATGCTTATGATGATCGCTACCTGATCGATTTTTCACTGCGAGCAGACGGTTCTTCCAAGTTTAACAAGGGGTATCAATGGGGATATTTTCCCGCAGTGGGGCTTGCCTGGCGATTGAAAAAAGAAAGCTTTCTGGAAAACGTCACGTTTTTAGACGATCTTAAACTGCGGAGTAGTTATGGTATAACGGGAAACCAAAATGGTATCAATTCTTTTGCCTCAAGGCAGCTTTGGTCGGGTGTAAACACGTCCTATCAAGGATCGGCCGGTATTGTGCCCGAGCAGCTTGCAAACCAGCAGTTGAGCTGGGAAAAGACCGCGCAGTTCAATATTGGTCTGGATGCCGCGCTTTTTAAAAATAGACTATCCCTAGCTGTTAACTACTACAGCAAGTATACCACCGATGGCCTACTAACGGAAGTATTGCCGGGAACAACCGGATTTGGTGAATATCTAAACAATGCGGCTGAGATAAGTAACAAGGGCTTTGAGCTAACCTTAAATTCGGTGAATATCCAAAAGGAAAATTTCTCTTGGAGTAGCTCCCTGAATATCGCGCGTAATGTTAACAACATCGAAAAGCTGGCCAAACCGATGAATTTTGGTAGCCGTGATCTTATTTTATTCCAAGAAGGTAGTCCAATGTATTCATTTTGGGTGTACAATCAACTCTACGTGGATCCCGCGACTGGTGATGCTGTCTACGAGGACGTCAATGGCGACGGAAAGATAACAACCGATGACAGACAGATCTTGGGCAGTATATGGCCTGATTATTTTGGCGGATTGTCAAATAATTTCCAATATAAAAATTTTGATCTACAGACCTTTTTCAATTTTTCCGTTGGCAATGAGGTGTATAACCATAATCGCTTCTTTGGAGAAGCCGGGGGCGCGCGCGATGCCGCACGCGTCATATTCGCTTCCAACCTAGATCGCTGGCAGCAGCCCGGTGACATCACCGATGTACCTCGCTCGGATGGTGTAAATAATAACAATTACAAGGATGGTGGAGGCCGATGGCTAGAAGATGGATCATACCTGCGCCTTCGCACAGTTAGCTTGGGTTATAATGTGAGTAGTAAGGTATTGGAACGCCTTGCGGTATCCAAACTACGCATCTATGCGCAGGCGACCAACCTATTCACCTGGACGGCCTATACGGGACTTGATCCGGAATCGGCTGCTAACGGATCGGCTAACCAGCAGGGAATCGATTTAGGTACGCCACCACAGCCACGGAGCTTTCAACTAGGTATCAACTTAACCCTTTAATCATGAAACGTCATTTTCTTATATATATAGCTTATTTGCTGCTAAGTAGTAGCTGTTCCTCCTTTTTGGAAGTGGATCCCAAAACTTCGATATCGGGGGACAACGTGATAAACGACCTGACATCCGCGGAGGCTGCACTGAACGGAACCTATGTAGCGCTGCGTGATTACTATAGCGTGAATTTTCAATCTATTGCCTACCTATCGGGGGACAATGTGGAATGGACGGGATCGCAATCCCAGATTCAGGAGTTTATTAATCATCGGGTGAATGCGGAGAATTCGACCATTGCATCAACTTGGAATGGCATATATCAGGCAGTGAATCGCGCAAACAATGTGATTAAAGTGCTGCGGGATAATCAGGAGCTGGATATAGCGGCTGAAGACAGAGCTCGTATCCTAGGACAGGCTTACGCTATCCGAGCGCTAAGTTATTTTGATTTAGCACGAATTTGGGGAGGTGTACCGCTTATTCTGGAGCCGACTGAGCGTGTGGGACAGAATGCGGGGATCGCGCGCAGTAGCAGCGAAGAAACCTATGCACAGATTCTTTCAGATCTATCTGCAGCTGAAGAACTATTAGGAGAAACCACCGACAGATTTATCTTTACAAAAAAGACGATTTGGGCACTTAAATCACGTTTCTACCTGTACACGGAACAGTGGGCACAAGCAATATCGTATGCCAATAGGCTACTGAGCGATACGAATTATGAGCTACTGAATCCTTACTATAGCTTCTTTAGGAATAACGTTACGGGAACGCGGGAATCCGTCTTTGAGCTGTTTTATAACGCCAATGAACTCAACCCGCATCGGGGGCAGTGGCAGCCACAAACCAATGGTGGAACGCGGCAGTGGGCACCCAATGCTGCGTTGGTATCACTCTTGAATACTCCAGAAACTGGTGGCGCTAGAAATGAGCTCATCGCAAGAGACAATCAGAATAGATGGTATGGCAATTTATATTACCGCAGTCCTGCCACAGATCCTACCTACATCATCCGCGTAGCAGAGCTCTATCTAATACGTGCCGAAGCTAGCGCTAGGATCAATGATTACCAGCAAGCGACAGATGATCTGAATGCCGTGAGAACAAGGGCGCTTCTGTCTTCCCGTACAAATTCCGAAAACCAAGCTGAAATTTTGTTGTGGATCGAGAACGAGCGCCGGCTTGAATTTGCCTTTGAGGCACATCGTTGGTTTGATCTGGTGCGTACTGGTAGAGCGCAGCAGGTGCTCAGCATCAGTGAATCCTTTAGGTTGCTGTTACCTATTCCGTATAGCCAAATACTGGCAGATCCTAGTTTGGAGCAAAACCCGGGTTATTCCTTTTAATAGTTGATCACTATGGCAAATCAAACAACTTTCGCTCCTGTATATGCCCCTTGGCAAAGATATCTTATTCGCCTAGGTGCGCTCTTCATTATTTTGCTAAGCCTGCCTTTGCAGGCAGATTTTTATAGTACGCTTTTTGAACTGCGGTGGAATTATCTGGTAACCGACCTGTTTAATCTGCTTGTTTTTTTACCGCACTTTTTTGGTGAATCACCGCATATCTATGACTGGTTACTAGCTTTGTCCTTTGCGCTGATCGGCGCTGCCATTTGGCTCAAAAAAGAACGGAAAGCTCCTGATCGAGACGCGCTATATTTTTATCTGCTACGGATCTTTGTACGTTTTCGACTAGCGGCCATTTTGTTCGTCGCTGGATTTACCAAGCTTTTTGCGATTTTCGCTCCTGAGCTATCACTTAGCCATCTCAATACAGGTTATGGGTACTTTGCGGATCTTAAGCATCTTTATCTGAGTCTATCCGCCGCGCCCGCTTACCTCATCTTTCTTGGGGTGGTAGAGCTCCTCGCTGCGCTGTTGCTATTGTTCCGTCGCACATCTTTTTTAGCGGTTATCATCATTATACCGTTCTACGGAAACGTATTTTTAGCGGATCTTGCCTATGCTGGTGATTACTACCTAGCTTCGGCTTATGTTGTGCTGCTGACCTTACCTATCTTTCTTTACGATGTTGGGCGCCTATCCAAATTGATTGTAAATCTTCAGATCACCTTGCCTGAACGCTGGAAATTTGACTGGAAGCTGACAAACTGGGGGCGATGGAGATGGTCAGCAAAATTCGTGTTCTTTATCATATTTGCTGTGCTTGTCGGATTTCGTGCAGTTGATGTTAGCCGTTCCTCATCGCTTTACTATCCCCAGCAAAAGGGTTTAACGGGGATTGCCGGGAAATATGCAGTGGACAGCTTTATACTGAACGGTGATACGCTCGCATTTTCACCAACAGATAGTCTGCGCTGGAAGGATGTAGTTTTCGAAAAATGGAATACGCTCAGTGTACGGGTGAACCAAACGATAAAAACGACCAAAAGTCCAGGTTTTTTAAAACGTCAAGATGCCCAGCGTGATTACGAATATGCGCAAGTTGGCGACCGGTTGTATTACCGATACACGGCGGCAGGCGATGAAAAGCAGCTCACTTTGCAGAATCCTAATCCAAATTATGTAAACGATCGCTACACCTTCGCGATCGATCGTCCAGATAGCAGTCATATTACCTTGAACGGTAGTAATCTCCAAGGCGATTCTTTGATTGTCAGCTTATCGAAGGTTGATAAAAAATATCTACTACAGGAGGTGAAAAAAGAAGGTCGCAGAAGATTAGGTTTCAAATTATAACACTATAAACCACTGGTTTGCTTTAACTATGTCTATACTTGAAAAAAAAATACGTGATGTGGATGCCCAAAAGGAAATAAACCACACTTCAGAAAAATGTTGGCCCTTATGGCAGTTAATTACATTCAGGGTAAGTTTCGTTTTTTTTATTATCATATCCGTACCTAATAATCCGCTATGGTACCAGCAGGTTATCGCGCTGGATTGGCTGAACCTGGATTACCGAGATCTATACGATATCTGCAGGTTTGGTTCGGGTGTTAATTGGTTTGGTCGAACAACCTTCGGTTACCGTCTAGAAGGCTACAGTATCTGGGTCAATACACTCTTTTTTGCCACTATTGCAGGATTACTGTGGACACTCTTGGTATCGATCTTCAAGTGGCCGCGAAAGGAGTACAACAGTCTTTACTATTGGCTAAATGTCGTGGTGCGGTACCGGGCAGGACTTGGCATCATTGGATTTGGTTTTACCAAACTGTTTCCCGTGCAGATGCCTTATCCGTCCTTTGGTATTCTAGATACAGACTATGGGGATCTGACCACCCAAAAAATATTTTGGTTGTCATTTGGTATAGTGCCTTGGTATCAGGTTTTTGCCGGTATTGTTGAAGTAGGTGCGGGAACCATGCTACTTTTCCGCAAGACCGTAGCGCTAGGTTCGACGTTGCTGGTTGGGGCTTTAGGGGCCATCGTTGCCGTTAATTTTGCCTATGATGGAGGCGTGCATGTGTACAGCTCTTATTTTGTGCTCCTGAGCTTATTTTTGCTGGTACCTTACTTCCGGCCCTACTATGAAGTTTTTGTGCGAGAGGTCCCTTCAAGAGTAAACTTATCGTTCCCTACATTCAGTACTATTCCGCAGGTACTGCGTCTGCTAGCTAAGACTTTCACCATTTTCCTCTTCTTGGGCGTATTCTTTTATCTGCAATATGTGGACTTTCGCTACGATCCGTATAAACAGCCATCCAGCAAAGGCGTAGCAGAACTACGTGGAAACTATAACGTCACCGAGTTTAAGATCAACGGTGTGGCAAGGCCTTTCAATCCCAAGGACAGCATACGCTGGCAATCGGCAACTTTTGAACGCTGGTCAACCTTGACCTTCAAAGTAAATCGTCCGCTCAAGCTAGACTTGTCTAACGGAGGGGGAGATCCTAAACGCGATGTGAACAGAACCTTCGAAATTTCAGGGGTTGCTGGTGGCCAACGAGCTTTCCATTATTATGCCGATAATGCCACACAAACGCTTTACTTGGAAGATAAATATAAGCTGATTCCTGACGAACGCAATGTTACGGCCGGTGAAGGTGGTGACGCTGGCGTGAAAAACTACCTCGATCGACTGGCAAAACAAGCAGACGATGACCAACCACGTCTTACCCTTGCTGAGTGGATTCCCGCAGAGGTAAAAGCGCGTTTGGGGAATGAGGCTTCTTATGTCGATGCTCGGGCAAGAACTGCCCGTCGTCTGCGTGAATTCGCTAAAGCTGATCAGATGGCGCAAAAAGAAATAAGACAGCGTTTTGTAGTGTCCTATAAAATCGAGCAGAACGGTAATCGGGTTGTGCTGCATGGAATTGATGAAAATAGAGACTCGCTATATGTCGTCTTGGATAAGGTTAAGAAAGATTATAAGATTTCACCGGGTAAACTCGACGCTGGTCAGTATGATTAAGCTGCATGCATATGGTCTCTTGCTGTTGCACTGTCTTTTTGTTTGCTGTTCGGTCGAACCCAGAGATGCGCAAGCGATAGACACCACGCAGGTTTATCATATGCGATGGGATGACGGTCTGGATAATTACCAACAGACATGGCCGGCACAATTCCAGATTGGAAAAGCTGCCGATAAGAAATTTATTGCTAAATGGGATATTGACGTACGTCCCGATGGCAAGGGCCTTCCTGAAAATGGGGAAGGTACGGTGAAATCAGGTGAACTGCTTTACCGGCAGAAATGTGCTTCCTGCCACGGCGTGAATGGGTATGAAGGACCATATGATAAGTTGGTGAGTGACAGCACAGGAAAAAATACCATTGGCAATTACTGGCCTTATGCAACGACCATTTTTGATTACGTGCGCCGGGCGATGCCGTTTAACGCGCCAGGTTCGCTAAGCGATCAAGAGGTCTATGACATCACGGCCTACCTGCTGTACTTAAATAAGATAATAACCAAAGATAAAGTAATCAATGCAAGAACGCTTCCCCTGATCGAGATGCCGGCGCTGAAGCGCTACGTAATAGACGACAGACGAGGTGGATCGGAAGTAAAATAATAAGTAATGAATAAGAGCAAAGTATCGCAATTATGGTCAGAACGCAGCTTGGGTCTAGCTGTATTTATATTCGTGCTGGTAGGTATTGGCCTGACAAGCTACCTGTTTTTTGGGTCAAGAAATCAGATTATTGAACCTATTACGCCTACGCAGATCGTTGTAGATCCTAGCAAGGTGCAAGGTGGGCCAACGGGCGAGGTTGGTTATCGGTCGGCTTTTGAGTCTCCTAAGAAACTCACTTCATCGACA
Source organism: Sphingobacterium bambusae (assembly GCF_033955345.1). NCBI lineage: Bacteria > Pseudomonadati > Bacteroidota > Sphingobacteriia > Sphingobacteriales > Sphingobacteriaceae > Sphingobacterium > Sphingobacterium bambusae. The sequence continues at coordinate 321,633 of NZ_CP138332.1, read as the reverse complement.
GCTTCGCGAACACCATTGCAGGACCTTTATGGAACCATAACCCCCGCAGATCTGCATTTTGAGCGGCATCATGCAGGGGTACCAACTATCGATCCCGATAAACACGAGTTGCTGATCCATGGACTACTGGACAAACCTATACGCTTGACCTTAGCAGATCTCAAACGCTATCCTTCGGTTTCCCGTATTTGTTTTATTGAATGCTCGGGGAATTTTAGATATGGTAAGCGTGAGATGACGCCACAGGAGGTTTGTGGGCTGACTAGTCAGAGCGAGTGGACGGGCGTACTGCTGTCCACCATCTTGCGCGATCTTGGCGTGAAAGCATCTGCAAAATGGTTCTTAGCAGAAGGTGCGGATGGGGCGCTGATGGCGCGTAGCGTACCTTTAGATGAGGCGTTGCCAGAAGCCATTATTGCATATGGACAAAATGGCGAAGCAATCCGTCCCCAGCAAGGCTATCCCATGCGCCTTGTGATACCTGGATTTGAGGGAAATACCCAGATCAAGTGGCTACGACGCATCGAGCTAACGGACGAGCCGGTGATGACGCGCGAAGAAACTTCTAAATATACCGAGAAAGTAAAGGATGGTAAGATCAGAATGTTTAGTTTAGTAATGGATGCGCGCTCAATAATTACATATCCGGCTTACCCCAAGAAAATTGAAGAGGGCTGGCAAGAAATCCGTGGTATTGCCTGGAGTGGAAGGGGAAAGGTAAAACAGGTTTTGGTAAGTACCGATGACGGTGCGCATTGGCAGCAGGCTCATATTCAAGGGCCGGTACTTGAAAAAGCACATACGGCCTTTCGCCTGATGTGGAACTGGGATGGCAAACCAACTCGAATATTAAGTAAGGTAATCGATGAAACGGGTTACGAACAACCAACGTACAATCAGCTAGTGAAAGCTCGCGAGTCTAAAGTTGGTTACCACTTCAATCCGGTAGTCGGCTGGGACATTGAAAAGGATGGAGCGGCTTACCTTGCCGATGTAGCCGACATAAATTGAGAATTTATTAATGGTAATGGAAAAAAACTATGATGCAATAGTGGTAGGGGCTGGCCCCAATGGTCTAGCAGCGGCGATAACTTTGCAACGTGCAGGAAAGTCAACCCTGCTTCCTGTAAGAATAATTGAAATTTATGACCTTCGATTATGGTAAAGCTAAGATTTCTTTACAAGGATCCATCCTTGAGGTTCTCCGCTGTTTTGCCTGAAGCGCCACGCCACAGCTCAAAAACCTTTATGGCCTCGCTTGCACAGATACGCTCCAATTGTATTCTTCGTTGACGAGGTGGTTTTTGTAGCTCATCGGCAAGGAATTGATCGCCGAATCCTGCCCATTGGACGTCTTCTGCGCTATTTCCGTAGTATACTTTGGCGATGTTGGCCCAATAGATAGCACTGAGGCACATTGGGCAAGGCTCAGCGCTGCTATACAAGATACAACCGCTCAAATCGGGCTTACCTAGTTCTTTAGCAGCCTGCCTGATCGCATTGACTTCAGCATGAGCCGTTGGATCGCAGTCAGCAGTGACAGAATTAGCTGCTGCGCTTAAGATTTTGCCGTCCTTTACAATAACGCAGCCGAATGGCCCGCCTTGTAAGGTAGTAAGGTTTTGCTTGGAAAGGGCAATGGCCTTTCGCATAAACTCTTGATGATTGCTTGCTTCCATCGAAATATTTCTAATATCCGAGCTACATTGATAGGGGTACGGTGAAACTGAACATAGCACCTTTTCCTATCTCACTTTCAACCCAAATCGTACCGCCGTGATCAGCAACAATTTGCTGAGAGATATAAAGGCCGATACCAGTTCCAGAGAATGCATTGTCGTTTGCCGATACACGGTAAAATCGATCGAAAATTCGCTTGTGGTTATCTTTAGCTATACCTATCCCGTTGTCGGTAACTGAAATCTTTGCAAAATTACCAACCCGACCAACGTGCAGTTTTATCGCTTTTGAATCTTTGGAATATTTGGCGGCATTGGTCAGCAGGTTGGTGAGTACCTGTATTAATTGATCCTTATCGCCGAGTATACGCAGTTCTAGCTCACCGCTTACTGCGAAGTCATGGCTTGGGTAGACAGCGGATACTTGATCCAAGGGAAACTTGACGATCTCAGCGAGCGTTAGTAGCTCGGATTTTCGCTTATTTAGTCCAGATGATAGGATAGAGGTGTCTAAGAGATTATTTATCAATGTGGAGAGGTTGTCAAGAGAATCCATAGACTGGCGAAGACGGGACTGATATCCATCCGTTATACCTTTGCTGATCATCCTTTCTAAAAGTTGTAAGTTTCCTTTTACAACGGTGAGGGGCGTTTTCATCTCATGGCTAGCAATGGCTATAAAGTCATCTTTCTTTTTCTCAATCACATGCCGTTCGGTAATGTCTTCCATAGCGAGCAGTATCCAATCCTGAAAGCTGCCGCCAACGGATATCTGCGAAGCATTTAAAATAAGCCTGCGCTGACCGATGTATGGAAAATCGTGCACCACAACAAAATCTTCAAAGGGGTTATTGGTTGGGAGTACATTTTTTAGAAGATCTATAAGTTCTGGAATATTCCAAGAGCCCTCCAATACGTCTGTCAATTTTTTATCGAGCAGCTCGTTGGCATTAACCTTGAAGAATTTTTCGAAATGCTTGTTTACCAGTACGATGTTCAAGTTGGGGTCTAGGACAAGTAAACTTTCTCTGATGGTTTCTACTATTCCCTTTAAGAATTGTTCGTGCTCCTGTAACTCTCTGGTTCGCTCTTTTACTCGGCGTTCAAGATTTTCGCGTTCCAGTTTTAAATTATGTTCGGCGTTCTTGCGTCGAGATATATCATTTTGTATGCCTATAAAATGCGTTACTTCCCCCTTTATCCCATACACGGGTGATATAGATAGTTCATTCCAAAACAGGGAGCCGTCTTTTTTGTAATTACGAATATCTACTTGACAAGATCTGCCTTCTGCTACGGCACGTGCAATTTCTTTTCTAACGTCTTGGCTTCTGTCATTACCCTGCAGAAAGCGGCAGTTGTGTCCGACGATTTCATCTTTGGAATATCCTGTAATATCACAAAATGCTTTATTACAGTAGATAATCGGATTATCCGGTTGCGCGTTATCGGTTATCACGACACCATCAACCGAAGCGTCAAGCGCACTACTGAAAATCTTGCTCAAAGCATCATCATATTCTGGCATAAATATCTGTCTATTAAATGTTGTTCTGTTCGTATAGAACATGGATAGGCAGGTATTGTTTATTTTCTCGCGCGCTATGGTAAATCATCTTCTATATAATACCTCCTCAGCCGCTCCTAAAGAAATGGAACCCAATTAATGCGCATCTTGTTTTTGTCAGATAGCACTTAAGACGATACATTGGTAGGCGTCAAGATTTTGTGACTTACTTTTGCTCCAATAATGTGATTGAATCTGCTACTGTGGCTTGATAGGGCAACCGCGGCAACTGGCGTAAAGATTCAGGTTATGGTACTTAATCTCAAAGGATAACAATGAACTTACTGTAGTCTGGATCTCCTTGATTCTCGGATCACTAAACTCGACGACTTTACCACAATCTGTACAGATGATGTGATCGTGTTGCTGCTGACCTATCGCTTTCTCGTAGAAAGTGAGGTTATCACCAAAATGCTTATGCTTAACAAGTCCGCAAACACTAAACAGTTCCATCGTGTTGTACACCGTAGCTCTACTGACCTTAAAGCCCTTATTTTTCATTTCAATATAAAATGTCTCCACATCAAAATGATCTTTGCGCGAGTAGATTTCTTCGAGGATAGCGTAACGCTCGGAAGTTTTTCGATACTTATGCGCGTCCAAATATTGATCTAAAATATTTCGCGCCTGTATATAAATTTTGTTCTCCTTTTTATTCATTGTGCCAGCGTTAAGAGATACCATATTTTATCCAGCCCCGATGGGCCAGCGTATAAAAGTAGCTTTTTGTTTTACTCTCGAGAGGATTTAGTTGCTATTTGTAATTGTATTAAGTTAATCTAGCAGGCGGCTTACTGGAAGCAGGTAAATCTGTCCCATTTATAATAGGGATGTCGTCTTACGCTGATGAAGAAGTTTTAAAAGGACCACTGAAGGCTTTTTTGAGGGAGCAGGCAGCTGAAGGTGTGATAGCATAATTAGAGCGCATCTCGCGGCGATTGTCCAGCATTTGTGCTCTTCGCTTGCTGCGTAAAGCATAGCGCGTAAAATAGAGTTTATAGTTTGTCTATCGTTTTGGATTGTTTGTCGCGAGAGCGCAGCAATGCGAATGCTTGTTATGATTATTTTAAGGTTCATTGCCGATTTTTGAAACGCCGCTTTACGCTTGATTTGCGTAAAGGAAAAATACGGCGGGAAGCAGATTGTTGCATACATGGACTGCGCAAGCTGTTAAAAAGCCGGCCTTTATGGATATCCAACTTAAGATCAAGGCGACAATGAAGTGTGGCGTTAGGTACCAAACTACTTCAAAAACGCCAGTTTGGGCAAAATCAAAATTGTAAAAATGCCAACAGGCGAAAGCGGTAGCATTAATCCATAAAATACTCCGAGCGTGGTTATTTGTAAACGCTGTAATTTTAAGCAGGATTGATGGTGTGTTGATTAATATGGCAAAGATCGCAGTGGCAAGGCCTATAGCAAGTGCGCTACAGCTTGTAAGGGAATAAATAGGTATGTTAAACAGCAGGACGAATACAAGCAGGATCATGCTGGATGCACCAGCCGCGGTAAGTAGTTTACCTTTCTGCAATATTGCTCGAAAGCCGAATTCTTCAAGTATAGGACCTATAAGAACAAATTCTAGAAGAAACAGTACAGGTCCAGATTCCGACAGTAATGTACTGCCTCCATCGGTTCCTTTAATCTCACGGAGAATTCCATATTTTATTAAACTTACCTGTATGGCTGTAAAGGACAGTTTAATGATGTATATCAAGAATAGTGTTTTGACAGCCAAAAATAGCTGCTGAGTGCGATTCATTTTTTCGGTCTGAATTTCGTTGGGATCGCTAGCTAGAAATCTTATTATGTCCTTAATGATCATGTTAATTTGTGCCTGCAGATTAATTTAAAACGGTATATGGCTGCTTTGCAAAGTACAAAAAATAACGGTTCTATGCGGAGCACTTATCGAACTGATCGGAAATGTACAAGGCTTATTATTTTGGAGATAGAAACGCCGCTCGAGGAGCAATTGAAAACTATGGTGAAAGCATGTCGCATGCAATAATTTAATCTTCTTTCTATTGCTGTCTAAAAAATATAAGGCTACTTTTGCTGCATGGATGCAGAAAAGCTAGTCAAGATAGGCGATCCGATTATGATCTTTAGAGATCGAGATAACAATCCTGTAGTTAGCTATTATTTAGTCGGAATAACCGAGTATCCGGTTGGTATTGCTATGTATCAGTATAAAAATGATCTTTGTACCGCTGCTTTCCTAAAAGACGCTGCTGGTCGGGAAACCTTGATCGAGCATAACGACGATGGTCAATGTGCAGGGGTTTCAGATCTTCGTGAGCTTTATAGGATTTACAGGTGGGCTTTTGAGTAAAAATACACTGGCCAAATGGGCGGTAGGCGTGGTTGAGGCTATCTTCTACAGGCGCTTGTAACGGTGGATGTCTTCATAATGTGTTTCATTCCAAAAGTCGCTTGTTGACAGCATGAGATCATTTTCATCGATTTTGTACCTGAATGACTCCAAGTCTTCTACTTCCCCTGATCGCAATACAATATGTAGGGAATCTCCAGCTAACCTATAGGTGGTTTCTGCTCCTTCAACTCTAAAAATACCATTAGGTAGAAATGCTATGATTTGATCCTTTTCTTCCAACGTGTCAATATCTATCTGCGTACTCCTGTCTTTCGTGCGAATGGTTTCTATGGAAAAAAGGTACCATCGACCTTCGATCTGATCGGGGGCATCATCATCCTTACGGCATGATAGGAAGGCTAGGGGGGCTAAGGCAATCAGTAGTATTTTTTTCATAGTAACCTGATTACAAAAATTGTACCTAAGGAGTGCTAGCAGTAGATTGATCAAGAATAGTATGCTAGCGTGTCGGCAAGCGATCCACGAAATCTTTTCAGTGACGGATTCCACGCTATTTATGTTAACTGCGGCACAGACGAAAAAAATCCCCCGGTTTATGAGCATCCGGGGGAAAGCTGAAAAAATGAATAAGTACTTTCGTTATTATCTGTAGGTTTAACGACTGCGCGCTGGAAAAGTTCATGGGGAAATAAAAATCCTGAACAGCCTTGTCCGGGATTTTTTCAACCCACTCCATATGCTAGCTCTCTGGTACAAATACGACAAATACGACGCGCGATAAAGCATACGATTTAAAAGAATATACATAAGGTTCTTTTCCCATCGAGGTTAATAAGGTAAAAAATTTCATGCTGGAAACTTTAAAAAAAAATAATCCCGTGCATCGCTGCAGGGGATTAAGGTTCGTACACAATCCTTTTTACTATTTGATAGGTACATAACAGATTATATCAGGAAAAGTTTTTACAAAAAGATTTCCCTAGCCTCGCCGCTAGGGAAATCTGTTGCAATATAAATTCTGTGCTATGAACACTCGGGATTAAAAAAAGTTGTACAAAAAAAACATCCCCGGCCTCGCGCTAGGGATGTTTTGTATATATATCTATGTTGTAATTTTTTATATGCACAACCGAAGCCGTCATTTGGTTTTTGTTATTTTAAAATTCTGTTTTAAGTAGAGAAGAATACCAATAATAAACAAAACCGATACGCTGCAATTACGTTATTCATCAAATATGAAATTGTATGCAAGAGGAGACATATAACAGAAAACTTATCATCGAATTAATTGCGCAGGGATACAAAGTTATTGTAAACGGTGCTCCAACAAAGATCGATATTGACCTATGGGATTACATTGCGCAGATAGTAGATTTTTCAAGATTCCATCTGCTCGAAGATTTACTACAATGGGGTGATCGGGATTTGACGTTGATCGACCGCGCCGCGTAGACACTGCAAAATATCCAACGTGTTCGATGTAGAGGACATTTTAAGGTGTACATGACCTCTCGGGTAAAACTTGATCTTTACATCTAGGAGCGAGAAAAATTTCGCTTACCATGCCTGCGTGAATAGTGGTCTACTTTGTTTTGAAATTAAGTGCATATCTGCACGTTGGTAGTGCTCCCTTAGCTGCAAACGAGTTTCTGCCAAATGGGTAATAGAATGAGACTGTTTAGTCCATAGTTCTTGACGGTTTAATTGAGGAAAATCTGTACTGAGGATTAGGCTCGCTTAATATTTTAATGCGTTACAGCTAGTAATAACTTTGTTAAATTAATGCTTGAGGACAATTTTTATTGAATAACATGTCATGGTCGTTGTGCATAGCGTAAATTGACGTATAAAAATAGCTAATAGAATAGCGGTATTTTGCAAGAGATCACCGATCGCACCACATCTATTTTCCATGTCATCAAGATGTCCGCATTAGCAATAGCGACTTACTGACGTCTAAGACTGCGATATACTCGCCGCGAATCTGTTCGATTGGAAAATAGTGAGTCTTTACCCGAAGCCAATTAAATTTTAGCTAATGCTCGCGGTTAGAGGTCCGAAATCCAACAAAAAATATTGCTGCACTGCTATACAGCTGCTTTATCTCGTTCATTACAAGCTAGACTTACGAGGAGGTTACTAACGAACATATGGCATCAGAGATGGCTGCGATGGATTTATTGACGATATCCGGCGGGTTGCCTTCGAGAAGAATTTGTTGTTCATTCAAGATGTTATTGTATCCGATACAAAAAAACATCGTTCCCACGGGCTTAAGTGGACTTTCGCTTCCTCCGGGAGTCGTGAGGCCGGTGATAGCGACACTTACCTCAGCTGGCATTTTATGCTGGATTGCATAGCATATTTCCCTTGTCACCTCTGCAGATTCGGGCGTGTATGTTGACATGATTTCGCTTGAAATACCAAGCATGTCTTCCTTTACGCAGGCATTATAACATACTATTCCACCTTTTAAAATTTTACCTGAATAAGGAGTGAGCGAAAACTCATAAGCAAGCTTACCTGCTGTAGCGCTTTCCGCAAAGGCAATGGTAAGGTTCCGCTCGGCAAGTAATTGGCTGCAACGAAAGACAGCCTCCTTATAGTTTTCCTTAACATACTCCTTTTCCATAGTTGTACTTTTTTATGTGTGCGCTCTCCTACTGAGCGCTGGGGGCACGAGAAAATTTATGTTGCGCGGTCCTATGAGCGCATTGTAGGTAATAGTTTTATTTATCGAACGACAGTAGTTAAAAATAGTTTTAAAAAAGCCTTTGGCATCTAATTAAATCAGGGATGATAAAACTATTTTCTCTTTTCAACGTTAGCTAGATTAACGTGTAACGGAGTTATTTTAAGGTTTCTACTATGAAGAAGATAGCGGTTGGAATTATAAGTGATTGCAAAAGTTTTCGGCTAGCGCTCCATACGGTTTTTACCTGTGAGAACGAAGGCCAGATTGATAGAATTTGGGATTGTACATCAGATCAACTTGATAGTAAACAAAAAAAACATGTCTCCGATGCGCAGCTACTTGTTGTAGATCTCGACAATGTTCGAGTCTCGATGGTGAATTTTCTACAGGCAATACGGCGTAAATTCAAGCGTGCCAAAGTGATTTTCCTGTTAGGGGAAAGAAAATTTGATAGTAGGTTTATCACCGAATACCAAATAGATAAAATTCTTAAACGGAGTAGCTCTGAAATCGAATTAATTGCCGCTGTACGATCTTGTATGGCTTAGCGTCAGCTGGCTTGTTGGGGATCAAATAAACCGTCGTTGTCTCTCTGGTGTCCCGTTTTCCTTTTGCGTTGGACGAGGGTTAAAGTCCAAAAAAAATCCTTTCTAAGTTGTTTTTAGGGAACGCATGCTGCGGGTAGCTCCGCAGTCGATACATTTGCTTATCGACATTTAAACCCTCTTTAAAATGTTACTTGCTAGCTGTGACTGCCGATATTCATTTGAAAATTCATTAAAATTATAGTTCCCCTAACTGTAAGCTTCCCCACTTTTGATACCAATGTTACGTTCGTATATAAGGTAAAAGCAATCAAGGATAATAGTCCTCGTTAGGTGAACTATTCCGTGGTAGCCCCGTTCAATTAAAACATAAAAAAGGACATTATAAGTTGGATTTAACGAACTGAACTATGGCAACGAAAGTAGAAAACGAGCTGAGCGGAATCGGCGAAAAACGGAAAAAACGTGAAGGGAAAACTCATAAGGAACTGGGATCAATAGTTGAAAAAACGGAGAAAACCAAAGATGGCGATGCAGAAGCTGGGGTTGATCCACAAAAAGAGCAGCTCAACCAGATGCCCAATGATCCTACCGATCGACCAAAAGAGAAGAAACGATAAAGCAGCCTAGTATGCATTTAGGGTAATTGCTCTTTTAAGTGGGATCATGGCAATAAGACTAATCTTCATCCTAAGAGATCGGTGTATGTTGGCTGTCTGTTTTGACTGGGGCAGTTTAGTTACATTAGTGTCAGCGCGTGTGGAGAGCTGGTTATTATTGCATCATGGAGCTTCTGCATGTTGATATGCCATGGTCGCGGACCGTACTAAATCGAAAGATTCTAAATAGGAGTCCTTACTGAACTATCTGCACTATTGCCCGTTCTTCTGCAAAAATCTAAAAGCTTAAGACAGCATTTTCATATGAAAAAGAAGAACGTTAATAAAGGTGAGCTCGTCAAGCAAGATGATCTTGCGCGCTACACGTCGGATGACGGCGATAAGGCAATGACTACCGATCAGGGTGTCAAGATTAATAGCGATGCCAATTCGCTCAAAGCAGGGGAGCGTGGAGCGAGCTTGCTGGAAGACTTTATCCTTCGCGAGAAGATTACGCACTTTGATCACGAGCGCATTCCCGAGCGTATCGTTCATGCGCGCGGCAGTGCCGCACATGGGTTCTTTGAGCTCTACGAAGATCTGAGCGACTACACCCGAGCGGGACTTTTTACCAAAGTGGGGGAAAAGACCCCTGTATTCGTCCGCTTCTCTACCGTGGCGGGCAGCAAGGGCTCGGCCGACTTGGCACGCGATATCCGCGGCTTTGCCGTTAAATTTTATACACAGGAAGGTATATTCGATCTGGTAGGAAACAATACGCCTGTATTTTTCATTCAGGATGCCATGAAGTTTCCGGATCTTATCCATTCGGTAAAACCGGAACCGGATAATGAAATTCCGCAGGCCGCCTCCGCGCATGATACCTTTTACGATTTTGTATCGTTGGCCACCGAAACGTTGCACAACCATATGTGGGCCATGAGCGACCGCGCTATCCCGCGCAGTCTACGTATGATGGAGGGCTTCGGTATCCATACTTTTAGGCTGTTGAACGCGGCAGGAGAATCGCATTTTGTGCGCTTTCATTGGAAGCCGGCACTGGGCGTGCATTCGGTCACTTGGGACGAGGCCGTGAAGATCAACGGAGCCGATCCTGATTTCCATCGGCGTGACCTTTGGGAGGCTATTGAACAAGGGCAATTTCCTAGTTGGGAGCTAGGTCTGCAGATTATTCCGCAAGCCGACGAACATAAATTTGAATTCGATCTGCTCGATGCCACGAAACTTATTCCGGAAGAACTTGTTCCGGTGCTTATTGTGGGGAAGATGACGCTGGATCGCAACCCTGATAATTTCTTTGCCGAGACCGAACAGGTGGCCTTCCATCCTGGACATATTGTTCCGGGCATAGATTTTACCAATGATCCCTTATTGCAGGGCAGGTTGTTTTCCTATACCGACACGCAGCTATCTCGATTGGGAAGTCCCAACTTTCATGAATTGCCAATCAATAGGTCGGTTGCTCCGGTGCACAACAACCAGCGTGACGCCCAGATGCGCACAACGATCAACAAGGGCAAGGTGGCCTACCATCCCAATACCATGGCTGGCGGTTGCCCTTTTTTATCCAAAATAGCTGAAGGCGGTTTTAGCAGTTATGAAGAACGCATAGATGGAAAAAAAGTAAGGGCGCGATCGGAAAGTTTTAGCGATCACTTCTCCCAGCCAGCGCTCTTTTATCGTAGTCTCTCTTCGTGGGAAAAGGAACACGTTATCGGCGCCTATTCCTTTGAACTGGGCAAATGCCAGATCGATGCGATCAAGTCCCGTATGTTATATTTACTTGATCAAATAGACAGTTCACTGGCTAAACGCGTATCAGCCAATATTGGCCTTACAATCCCTAAAAAAATCGAGGAACCGATCAATAGGAATATTGGTGCCGATGAAGACCCTGCTACGCAGCAACCCGGTAAGGCCAAGAATTATCTGGAGCGTTCTTCGGCGCTTAGCCAAGACAAAGGTCAACCATCGCCGATAGCCAGTCGTCAGGTTGCTGTGCTGGTCGATAACGGTTTTGATATGAAGGGATTTGAAGAATTTAAGAAAGCGCTTGAAGCAGAAAATGCCTCGGTAAAGATCGTCTCACCAAGTGGCGGGCAGATAACCTGTAGCGAAGGCATGAAGCATAAGGTCGATGCCCAGCTCTCCACGACAGAAAGTGTGTTCTATGATGCCATTTTAATCCCCTGTGGCGAGAAAAGCGTCAATGCACTGGCCGAGCAGGGGAAGACTTTTAAGTTTATCAATGAGGCTGTAAAGCATTGCAAGACGCTGGCTTTCTTGGGCAAGGCAAAAAAGCTGCGGGATCTATCTGTCGCAAAGGATTTTTTGGAGGATAAAGCGATCCTCACAGATGGCACCCCGCAGGAATTTATAGCTTCCTTGGCGATGCACCGAAATTGGGAAAGGGAGGCAAAGACGGCACAAATTGCGGTATAGCATCATATTTTATAACTTTTGGCTTAGACCAAATTGGCCGAGTAGTTAACAAAATGGATATCTTATAAAAAATAAATAATGTTGAACATGCAGCAAGAGAACTATTTATCTTGCTGCACGTTCTTCTATAAAAGAAAGGAGTTTTATCATGAGTGAATTAACATGGAAAGGACGTTGGAACGAAATCAAGGGAAAAGTAAAGCAGCAGTACGCTGATCTGACGGATGATGATCTGCTGTATGCCGAAGGTAAGGAAGACGAGCTGCTCGGCAAGCTGCAGAAAACAACGGGCAAAACCAAAGATGAGGTAAATAGCTGGTTGAATGACCTCTAGGCTATTTTAAGTCATTTAAAAAAATAGGAGCGAATATAAAATATTTGCTCCTATTTTTTTAGTCGATGTCGCTATTGCCAGAAGCGTTTCCGGCTAAATCGCCGCCGGTGTCGTCCTTTTTCTTTTCATCATCGGTCTGCTTGATGGATGGATCGTCATCCCGATGTTGTTGCCCTTCTTTTGAATCGTTATCACCTTCTGTATAATTCGCTTTGTCATGCTCAGCTACACCGTTTTCTTTTTCGCTCGGTGTGCGTTTGTCCTTGTCTTCTTGTTGTGTCATGTCAATTTCCGTTTATATGTATTTACATTGTGTAAGGTTGAGGTAGTATGTATGAAATGAATAAGCTTGGGGTCATGCCAACTATATACGCCGCTCGCTATGCAGTCTTGCTAATCTCATACGCTGCGAGACTTTTGCGAAGCACCTTTTTTGTATGGAATATTCGAGTTTTTATGGTCCCCTCCGGCATGGCGTATTGATCCGCTATCTCCCGATATTTATACCCCTCGATATACATATTGAAAATTTCGTAGTTCTCCTGCGAAAGTGCGCTCATTGCGCGCTTGATGTCCGTTGCGGCAAAGCGGTCTTCTACCTGATTAAAGGTAAAGGGCTCGCTGCATCCCTGATCCAGCAAGGAAGAGATTTCTGCATGTTCGTACTGTCTGCGTTTCTGTTGTTTCCTATATTGGTTAATATACACGTTCTTCATGATCACGTAGAGCCAAGACCCAACTTTCGAGTTATTTAAAAACCCTTCGGTGTGATTGATCGAGCGAATCAAGGTTTCTTGGACAAGATCTTGCGCCTCTTCGGGATCACTGGTAAACTTGTGGGCAATCTTGCTAAGATATACCTTGCTCTTTTCTATCTGTTGGTTGAGTTGTAATGTAAGCATAGCGATGATTGTTTAATGGTGAATAAATCATGTATTGTTGTCTTGAAACCTGCAAAAAGAGTGCTGGATTTGTGGAAAATGCACTGATCGACTCGCTTGTTAGATAAAATAGGTAAATGCCGCGCCTCCTGCGTATTTCGCATGGACGAGAATCTCTGTTCAATACGTTTTAAGATGGTATGGAGCGCGTTGATCAAAAGTGCTGATGTGCATTTCCCGTACTAACCATCTTGGATAGGTATTTTTCCGTCGCCATTACCGATAGGCTCAATATGCTTGTATAAGCTGTAATAGCCTGTTTTATGCAAGAAGGCTGCAGCAGATAAATTTTCAAATATTTTTATCATTCCGCTCGGAAAAACCGAATCTGCGGCTACGCCGTTCCTTTATTAAACTGCTACGTGCGCAGTTGACAGAGAAACATTATTAAAGCATTTAATATGAAAGCAGCAGTATTCCATAAAGCAGGACAGATCAGTGTAGATACTGTCGAAGATCCAAGGCTCCTTGATGCACGGGACGTTATTCTTAAGGTTACCTCAACGGCCATTTGCGGATCTGACCTCCATATCCTGAACGGGGCGGTACCGCAAAAAGAACCTATGATCATGGGGCACGAATTCATGGGGATTGTGGAAGAGGTCGGAGCGGAAATAACCAATTTGAAAAAGGGCGACCGTGTAGTGGTTCCTTTTCCCATTTCCTGCGGAACCTGCTTTTTCTGCACGCATGATGCTTCGCCGGCATGCGAGCATTCCAATTACAAACACTACGGTCCAAATGGAGATCTTTTGGACCAAAAAGGCGCGGCATTGTTCGGCTATACAGACCTATATGGAGGATACTCTGGTGGGCAGGCAGAATATGTGCGTGTGCCGTATGCGGATATCAGCCCACGCATCGTTCCCGATCACTTAAGTGACGAGCAGGCCCTTTTTTTGACAGACATCTTCCCAACGGGTTGGTCGGCCATTGATTGGGCGCAGCTCAAGGGCGGTGAGGTGGTAGCTATTTTTGGTTCCGGACCGGTAGGGCTTATGGCACAAAAAGCGGCCTGGCTCAATGGCGCGGGTCGGGTTATCGCGATAGACCCTCTGGATTACCGCTTGGCCAAGGCCAAGGCGGTGAATAACGTGGATACCCTAAACCCGAATGAGGTGGATGTAATCGAGGCTATTCGGGAAATGACAAGGGGGCGCGGAGCTGACGTGTGCGTAGACGCGGTGGGCTTCGAGCCTGAACGGGGCTTTCTCGATAAGGTAAAGGCTACGGTAAATTTCGAAGTGGGTTCAATGAAGGTGTTGGATATGTGTTTTAAGGCGGTGCGCCGCATGGGAACCGTATCCATCGTTGGTGTCTACGGCTCGCCCTATGATAATTTCCCTTTACACCGCATATTCGACAAAGGAATAACCATCAAACAGGGGCAGGCGCCCGTGCTCAACTACATCGATAAGCTAGTCGAGCTCGTTAATGAAAACAAGGTAGTGCTAGATGATATTATTACCCATAGCCTTCCGCTTTCAGAAGCTGCGCACGGCTATGAGCTATTCGATAAAAAGCAGGATGACTGTGTCAAAGTGGTGCTTAAGCCGTAGTGATGGAAGTAAAGCGGCGAGATGATATCGATATGCTACGGATCGTATATAGGGTAATCGCAGCTCGGCGAAATGTAAATCTTTAAACAACGTGTAATGATTTTTGGAAAACTGGCAAAAATAGCCCTCTTGGCTGCCGTAAGTGGAGCTATGATAGGTATGCAGCGCAGTAAGCGTCGCAAGTTATCCGTAGAAGGAAAGGTCGTTCTTATAACGGGAGGTTCCCGTGGTTTGGGCTTCGCGCTGGCTCAAGAGCTGGCTACTCGGGGCGCCTTGCTTGCGCTTTGCGGAAGAAGTGATGAGCATTTGCAGCTTGCAAAGCAGGCGCTTATCGAAAGGGGAGCGGAGGTATTTGTTTACCCAGCCGATGTTACCGACCCACAACAAGTGGATATCCTAGTGCAGCAGGTCGTCGGGCACTACGGGCGTGTTGATGTGCTGGTCAACAATGCCGGCGCCATGTTAGTAGGTCCGCATGCGGCTATGGATAGCGAAGATTATAAAAAGATCATGGACAATAATTGTTGGTCTAGTCTCTATTGTATACAAGCCGTTTTACCACATTTTACCGCACAGTCTGCGGGGCAGGTCGTGAATATTGCTTCCATTGGTGGTAAAATTGCCGTGCCCCATATGTTGCCCTATAGTGTCAGCAAATTCGCCCTGCTGGGCTTAAGTCAGGGATTGACCGCTGAGCTCGCGCCCGCAGGCATCGACGTCTTGACCGTCGTTCCAAGCTTGATGCGCACCGGCAGTCCTCTAAATATTGGCGTAAAGGGAAGCCATAAGCTTGAATATGCATGGTTTAAGATCGCCGATTCGCTGCCTTTTGTATCCCAGAGCGCGGCAAGGGCCGCATCGGCAATTGCCGACGGGATGGAATCTGGCAAAAAGGAAATGGTCTTAACACTACCTGCTAAGGTGGCCGCTGCGCTGCAGGGACTTTGCCCAAAGTTTCTTTCTGGCACGCTAACCTTGGTCAATAGGGTATTGCCCCGCTAGCAGCGATACACGTGAAAAGAAAGGTTATCAAAGCGAATCCATTCTGAGCCGTAGCGCGCTTGCCGCATCGACTGATAGGGCTGCTCAGGTATATAACCAATTATAGTAGAAAAGCTTCGGTATTGAAATTTGATCGATAAAAAGAGATGAAACTACAATACAGTTGGACGGCGAGAAGACAACTCCGTAAGAGCCTAGAATAACACTAGCGCGTGCAATAGTAGCAGGTGGAGGAGGACATTCATAAGCTTGTCTTGAATGAAGATACTAATGGCTAGAAATTATCTTTTCCAGCCATTAGTTTTAGCGGCTGACTACTCGGATGCGCTGTCCAAACCTCTACCGGTAATATGTTGCAGCTCATCGATGCGCTTGGATGCCTGGGCTTTGGTAAGGCCTTCTTCGAAAGGTACCTTCGCCTCATCGGACAGTGTTTTTAGGTAGGATGCCTGCGCACCGGTCATGGGCTCCTCGCCGGTTGTCCATTCATCTGGATCTTTTTGCGTATTTGAATTTTCCATAACATTATTCTTTTTTAACGAACCGTATTTCTTGCAGAATAGTTCTGTCAATTCGTCGATTATCCTTTTCATCTACCAAGCAGGGATCTGATTTCACGCAAAATAAACAATTCTAAAAAACGATTTTCCCAATCAATGGTTATACAAGCAATCACACATATTTTCATGAAGAAAATCGATGCATTTACAAGCTTGGCTATTATTGGTGGTGGGCCGATGGCGCTGCTGTTAATACGACGGCTGCTGGACCATTTTGAGGGGCAACTTGCTATCGAGTTGTTTGAAAAACAAGACGTCCTAGGGGCTGGCATGCCCTATAGCCACCTTGGCGCTGAGGACGAACATATTGCCAATATTTCTGCAAATGAATTGCCAGAGGTGCTCAGTTCATTGGATGACTGGATAAAAAAGCAAGACAGCGAAACCCTTGAACGCTTCGCCATAAACGCAGAAGATTTCAATGAACACAGAGCGCTGCCGAGGCTCTTGTTAGGCTCTTACCTAGCGGATGAATTTTCGATGCTCATCCAACAATGTAAAGTCAAGGGCTTTTCTATAGAAATACATTATCGATGCGCAGTGATTGATATTATTGATGAACCTGAGAACGCCCGGGTCAGAGTCGTGCATCAGCAAGGGCGTACTGATTTTGATAAGGCGATTATCTGTTCAGGGCACCTTTGGCCAAAGATGGGCGAAGGAGATATACCTAACTACTTTGATTCACCCTATCCGCCCGCAAAGTTAGTTGGCCGAAACAATTATTCCGTCGCGATACGTGGCGCATCCCTGACGGCAGTAGACGCCATTCGCACCTTAGCCAGGAACAATGGACACTTCTACACATCAGCATCGGGGGCTGTATGCTATAGTCTGGCTTCGGAATCAAAGGACTTCAAATTGGTCATGCATTCCAGAGCGGGACTTCTTCCTGCAGTGCGCTTTCATTTGGCCGATACGCAAATAGGCCGCGGTGAGCTCCTTTCTGCGGCACACATTGAGCGGATAAAAGCTGAAAACGGAGGTTTTGTTCCGCTAGACTATCTTTACGAGCACGTATTCCTTAGGCGTATAGAAGAAGAGCGACCAAGCTTTCACCAAAAGATTGAAGAGCTGACTATGGAGGATTTCGTAGAGAAAATGATGGAGTTTAGAGAGGATAAGGATCCCTTTGAATTGCTAGAACGCGAATACCGCGAAGCGGCGCGTTCAATAATCGAGCAGAAGTCTATTTATTGGAAGGAAATGCTCGCCGTCTTAAGTTACACGATGAACTATCCGGCCAAATATTTCTGCGCAGAGGATATGCTTCGGCTAGAACATACGCTCAAACCATTGATTAGTATTGTGATTGCTTTTGTGCCGCAGCATTCTGTGGAAGAACTATTGGCGTTACATGCCGCTGGCATACTATCGCTAGTTGAGGTAGGTGAAGACAGTAGGGTGGAACCGCTACAAACCGGAGGTATACGCTATCATTACAAAAGTAGCGAAGGCAAAGCATGTAATGACTATTATGCTATGTTTGTCGACTGCGTAGGACAGCCGGTACTGTCGATTGCCGATTTGCATTTTAAAAGCTTAAAAGAGCGAGAGACCGTTGCGCCAGCTGTAGTAAAATTTAAAAGCTATAAAGCAGGTCAAGACGCTTATGCCAAGGGCGTCAAAGGAGTGGGTAAAGCGAAAGATGGTCATTACTACATGCAATTGCCGGGCGTGGCTATTAACGATCATTTCCAGATCACGGACATGTACGGGAAGATTAACGAGCGTATCTATATGCTCGCAGTACCTTTTATCGGCGGTTTCAATCCCGACTACTCGGGACTCGACTTTGTCGAAGAGGCCAGTTTGCGCGTGGTGCAGTCTTTATTGTCGTAAAAGCGTGCTTAACTTCAGGTCGCCAATAAGCCTTTTACCAGTTTTTTCCACTGCGGGTATGAAAATCCTAATTTTGCTCCAAATCCTATAAGGGAATTTCGGATATTCTCCATTAGCAGAGCGCTTGTATTGTTTGTTTCCTCATTTCGTCCAAAGTAGTTGACCTGCAAGCAGAGGCGCTGAACCTTAATTTCAATGTTTGTGCTAGCTGTAGCTTTAAAGAAGTGTGCAACCTCAGCGTCTCTCTTTATGGTGGCGGGAGGAACACTGGGTTGTAAGGTAATTAGTATATAACCATCTTCCGGCCGATCGTCGAATTGGGTAACTTTTACCCAGTCATAACCCCTACCGATGAAGCTGCCTGGCCCAGGAATGTCAATCCTGACATAATCACCTATTTTTGGAAAACGGGTAATTTGATGGCCAAGCTCGTCAAATAGTTGGAAGGTTGCGGATGTGGTTCCTGCGAAATCTTGCCACTGGTTAATACTTCCAAGACGACTTCTTGCGTGGTGGAATGCACCAGTGACTTCTTCCTGTGTACTATAATTTCTGCTTTCGCTAATAACTATTTGCTTCCCTTTTACTTGCTTAGGTATATGATATTGTCTCATGTGTTTTATTTTTTGGTCTATACCTAGCCTATTCAGCTTTAGATAGCAGGGTAATTTTTCGGGAAGCGTGTTCCTCTTAAATTTTTTTATGTCGAGTACGCAGATAATTGCTTACACCTGCACTAACGAGCCCGCCCGCTACATAATAAAGTACGGTGAGTATTTGTGTTTTTCGATTTCGATTAATTGGTGCATCGTTTAACCCCATTGGTGAAGTCAACGTAATTGCTCCTAGCCCTGCAGTAGCTCCTGCAATTAAGCCCTTTATCCAAGTTTGCTTAGTTGTCTTCCCTGCAATCGAAGTAAAATAGGCGGTGTTTGCTACAAGATCTCCAGCCAAGGCGTAGCTATACAGTGCTTTTCCCGTTGGTTCTTCAGCACCAATTGATGAGAAGGATTTTTGAATGGCTTCTTCAGCTACATTGTTAATTTGCGGTACATTGGTACATGTTTTACGCGCTACTTCGTGAATTACGTTTAGCGCAACGGATCCGGCAAAAGCCGAAAGGAGGTTTTTTATTATCGTCATCTTTTTAAAATTTAATAATCTATCGGCAAAGCCTATGGGCTGCCTTTATTAGATAACGATTTATTACAGCAATTGGTTGATACTATTTTGCTAATTTCGGTTTCTACTTGGCTGTCGTTTTTTATTTAATAGTTGTAACCGTTTTTCATGAGTGTATTTTATTGTATTCAACTAGGTACATATTTTGTCTGCCGAAGTCTGAAAGAATCGACACTGGTACTTCTAAGTTAACATAAGAAACTAAACGGTCTTCGCAGCGTTCTATGCTTACGTGTATTTTAACTAGTTAAACGATGAAAACAACTAAAAAAGGAAACCCGAAAGATATTTACCCAGTCCCACCTTTTCCGACTCAAGAACAGAATCCGCCGGGTATCAGTAGGAAAATGGATCCAATTCCTGATCATGGCGAAAACAGTTACATCGGGAGCGAGATCCTATTAGGTAAGGTGGCCTTAATAACTGGGGGCGATTCGGGAATCGGTAAGGCTACAGCAATTGCCATGGCACGAGAGGGGGCTGATATTGTTATTTCGTATAAAGATGAAACGGAAGTCGAGGATGCCGAAGATACCAAAAGGTGGATAGAAAAGGCTGGTCGAAAGGTACTGCTGTACCAAGGGGATATCCGAAATGAAGAGCTTTGCGGAAAAATTGTTGAAGAAACGGTGGCCGAGTTCGGAAAGATCGATATTCTGGTAAACAATGCAGCTTATCAGATGACCTTCAAAGAAATCACCGCTATATCGGCTGAAGAATGGAACAAAACATTTGAGACAAATATGAGCGCAATGTTCTATTTCGTTAAATATGCAAAACCGCATATGCCACCTGGATCATCTATCATTAACACGACTTCGGTTAACGCTTATAATCCCAATCCGACATTGGTGCCGTATGCCGCTACCAAGGGAGCAATTCAAAATTTCACATCCATTCTTGCCATAAAGTGATTCTCCGCTGCGTAACTGCTCTAGAGCTTTATCCTTCATGGACTCAAAATCAAAATCGCTTTCTTTAATACTCATAATTACTATCTCAAAAATAATATTTCTATTTATTATCCTTGACACAGTTTATTTTACAGTCTCAGATTTCTTAGATACCAGTCGGAGACATATTCTGCTCCCGCATAGTTTTTACCAGCACCAACCTTCGTTAAGTACTTCAGGTAAATGGATAGATTTTTCTGTAACTCTTCTTGCTTATTGATGAATTTTATAAGGTTCGTAAACGAGTTGTTTTTAAGCTCATCGTCGTAGTTACTCTTCATCTGATTTGCCATTTTTCCTAAATCGCCAAACAAATAAAGTTGATTATTTTCTTTCGCAGTTGCTGACAATAAGCTATCACGTACTAATCCGTAAAATTTATCCACGCAGTTTACCTGTTGCAGTGCTAGTTTCTTTGCTAATCTAAAACCTATTTGTTCTCTTTCTGTCACAGGCATTTTATATTGACCCTTTACGTATAAGTGATACAAACTGTCGCTAGATTGTTGCTCAGAAAATGGTCTTTCAATCATCACCTTTGTCGCTTTTGTTTGAGCTAAAGCATTCGTAAAATCTTCTAGTTCTTTTTGACGTTTGTCACTCAAAAAATCTTCTACTTTTAGTTCAAAGGCATCTTTGTGAGGAGTTTCGAAATGAATTGTTCCAATTAATAAAATTTTTGTTGTCTGCTGCTGTGCTAATGTTGCAAGGGAGAATAATAAACAGAAGAATAACGTGACTGCTTTCATGTAGATATTTTGGTGTAGTTTTCTATGAGGATTCAAATTTAGCGTTGAATCTGCCGTGCTAAAATATAAAATAAAACCGATTTTTGAAGACTTAGCTTATCTGAGGAGTATAAAAATGTATCTTGGCAATTTGTCGTATTATATCACTATTTAACAGTTTTAACAAGC
Organism: Sphingobacterium bambusae; assembly: GCF_033955345.1. Classification (NCBI taxonomy): domain Bacteria; kingdom Pseudomonadati; phylum Bacteroidota; class Sphingobacteriia; order Sphingobacteriales; family Sphingobacteriaceae; genus Sphingobacterium; species Sphingobacterium bambusae. Next base: position 300,457 of record NZ_CP138332.1, on the reverse strand, counting down.
TCGATATCGTCCACATAGCAAACAGCATCCGCGTTGCCATCTGCTAATATGCCGATTTCCACCTCTCCGTGACGAATGCTGATGTTTTCGATCTTTATTTTTTTCCATGCAGCTGTTTCTCCAACAACAGTGTAGCGGTAGGTTTTTTTCTGATTTTTAGCATAGAGCACTAAGTTGTTAAAACCACTGCTGTTTTTCACTTTCGCACGCAGCGTATACTTGCCACTGCTTAATTGCACGTACTTCGTGGACTTGATCTTTTGGGAAATCTTTCTTTTGTAAGAAACCCTATCGTGGATCTTGAGGCTTTTTTCGCCGGTGACCTCTTTGCGATCCGCTGTCGTATTGTAATAGTTCAACACGGGGGAAATGCTGTCCTGTTGGGATATCGCCGTTCCTTGGATAACTTCCGTTTTCCAGCCAAGGAGATCCTCCTGTACGGGTTTTACTTTACTGGGGATGTATTTTCTGTCAGCCTCAAAGCTGCCGTTTTTTACAAAATTGTTGTCTGTAGCTACTTTCCATTGCCCGCTCTCCGCGGTCAATTGCCATGCACTTAGCGAGTTGAATATCGGCCTGTCGCCTTCAAAGGAAATAGGGCACCACTGATTATAACCTAAGCCGTTGCCTGCAAAATTTGCCCAGCGATCGCCGCAATAGATCACCGTTTCCTCCAAAGTTCCTTTTAGGGAAACAAAGAATCCTGTTTGGCTGACATGTGCGTAATCGCTTTCCGATCCCTCCATAATTTTCATATCATTGGTGGGTAGATATGGCCCCCTGATATCATCCGACATTAAATAGTAGGCAAATGAAGAATCCCATCCGTAGAGGTTGGAGGCGCACATATAATATTTGCCTTTATATTTAAACATGCAATTCCCTTCGCGTCCTTCGCCCTTAAATATTTCTGTACAGTCCAGTAGTCCAACTTTTCCGTCTTTCAGGCCTATCTCGGAGATATATATCTTGTTTCTACCGCGACCATAGGAGTAGACCAAATATGATTTTCCCGTGTCCTCATCTGTGAAAACGGTCTGGTCTCCGGTATTGGGTGTGCCTATCATGTTTTTCATATTGATGAAATGGCTGACTTTGAAGTCGCCTGTAGGCTGATCGGCCAACGCCACCAAAACCTGATCTTGATGCTGTACGAACATTGCATACTGGTTTAAAGAAGCAATAAATGCAACACCTAAACGGCCAACCCACGGATTCGCATCCTTTTTGTTTGTCTCCTCTTTTGCTAGCACCGTGCGCTCGTATTTCCAATTGCTAAGATCGCTTGATGTGTAGCATGTTACCCCTTCGAACGTGGCATGGTCATGCGTGACCGAAGGATCTTGTCGGTAGCGTTCTGCCTCTTTATAGTGTACGCCATACCAGTAATATTTGTATTGACCGCTATCCGGATCCTTAAACTTAAAAATTCCACCGCCTTGGCTATAAATCGGCAATCCGTTTTCGGTACTCCAAAAGGAATCATTGCTTATTTGTTGAAATGAAGAGCGCTGTTTTTCCTGTCCATAGACCGTCGCGAAGGTTAAAGCAAATATGGACGCTAACGTCAGTAGAAGTGCACGCATGGAGATTTAAGTAACTGTTTATGTAAAAATTGCTATTAATACTGGTGTCTGCAACCTGCGGCAACCTGTTCGTTTTCTTGCGTGCATATCATTGTTATGGAATTTTTTTAGTTTTGATCGTGTCCCTTGGCAGGAAGATTGCGATGTCATCTTTATCCCCGATGTGGATGAATGACGAAGCAAACGCAGAAATACGAAGAAAAAATGACAGGTAAACAGAAGATAGGCGGTAAATATTTCCAATACATGCTAATCAGCATCCTTTCGCTATGCGGGATGAATGCATATGCACAGCAAGACGAGAAGCTGCATACAGAGAAGCGACCGTCGGTGATGGATTCTATCGATATCGTGCGCGACTATCGCCCGATGCTGGCGGATGCGGTGAAAATTCGCCGTAGTCCGGATATGAAAATCGACCGCGCAGCACTAGAGATCGAGGTGCGCCAAGTCGCTGCCAGCCTATATTTTGAGCGTAATGACTTCAGAGAACCTTTCCACTTTCCCTTGCCGCAACGGTATGCTGACGCCCCACGCAACAACATCGATAATAACAGGATCGGTATCTTGGCCTTTCGCGCTGGCGAATATGAAAGAGCGGCTTCCATTCTAAAGAAAGTGGAACCGGCGGATGCCTTCTATCAGAGCTCCATCATTGGTTTGGGCTATATTTCCCTGAAAACCGGAGATAAACAAGCTGCGCGGAATGCGTTTTACAAGGCTTCCAAGATGAACTTTGATCAAGAGTTGAGAACAGATGCGCTGTACAACTATGCTAAAACGCTGTATAGTCTAGACTCCGTGCAAGTAGCTTTGAAACCCCTTCAGGAATATCTCGCCCTGAAATATGCCGAACAGCGTCCCGATGAAAAAAACACGGAGACTACAGAAAAAAGAATGATCGATGTGTTATCCGGCAGCAGCAATTTTGAGGCTGCGGTGTATTTATTGGAATCATTCAAAAATAGGGATAGGAAAGCGGATGTAACCTACCAAAAGATAACCTATTATCGCGGCATGGAATTTTATAACGAACGTGCTTTCGAAAACAGCATATCCATGTTTATGCGATCGGAAAAGTTTCCGTTCGATGCAGAAATGGCGGCATTGGCTACCTATTGGAAAGCCGAGGCTATGTATGAAGTACGCAAGTATGGAGAGGCCGTAGACAATTTTTCCAAGTTCTTAGCTTTGCCCGCCGCGCGGAATACTTCGGTCTACAATTATGCGAACTACGCCTTGGCCTATGCTGCATTCCGCATCAACCGGTTTGCTCTGGCCGCTGAATATTTCGAACGCTTCTTATCAACCAAGGAAGGTTCCTTGGAAGAACGTGTGCGGTATGATGTGATTGCTCGCCTAGGCGACTCCTACTTGTCCACACGTAATTATGGACGAGCTAATGCATACTATGATATGCTTATCGATAACAAAGCCCCTAATCAGGACTATGCCCTGTTTCAGCATGGTATTATACAAGGTTTGCAGGGAGATAATGAAGCTAAAATCAATACCCTGCGGTCAGTGGTCGAGAAATTCCCGAGCTCTAATTATGCGGACGACGTAGCCTTTGAGATACCGTACGTTTATTTCACCAAGGGCGATTACGATGCAGCCATCGAGGGGCTACAAAAGATGATCGAGAAATATCCGCGCAGCAGCTATTTACCGAGAGCCTTGATGACGATAGGGTTGGTGCAGTACAATAAGGACGACACCGAAGCGGCCATGGCCACCTTCCAAAAGGTGGTAGAGGATTACGCGAAAACCGATGAGGCAGCACAGGCGCTTCTTTCGATTGAAAATATCTATCTCGACCGAGGTGATGCAACGAGTTATATACAGTACGCTACGGGAAGCAATGTTACAGAGCTGAGCCCTGCCGAGCAAGATAACTTGGCATTTAAGATTGGCCGTACCTTGTTTTCCAGAGCACAATACGCTGCTGCCGTAGAAGCCATTAACGCTTATTTTGATAAGTTTCCCAAACCGCGGCAAGAGAAATATGCCCGCTATATTCGAGGGGTAAGTTTATACCATACAGGGCATCCGGAAGAAGCATTGCACGACCTCAATATTATCCTGAACGACTGGACAAGTCCCTATACCGAGAATACCCTGCTCACGGTTGCCGCTTTATATCTCGACTTAAAGCAATACAATGAGGCTATCGTCCACCTTAAAAAGCTAGAGCTCAACGCTGATTTCAAAAACAGCTATGGCTATGCTGTAACGAATCTGATGATTTGCTATTTTGAAATAGGTGACTTTGAGCAAATGGATAAGTATGTAAAATTGATCAAAAATTATAAACGGGTATCTGACGAGGAAATTGCGACTGTACACCTGTATACGGCAAAGGCACTGTTACAACAGAAAAACGTGAAGTCTGCAACGGATGAACTGAACCTAGCAGCACTCAAAAGCCAGTCGGCTGCCAGCGCCGAAGCAAGGTACCGTGTTGGCCAATTGCAGTATGACAATAAGGAATACGACAAAGCGCAAGCATCAGCTTTTGATGTCATAGAAAATATGAGCGACCATGATTATTGGGTAGCAAAGAGCTTCATCCTTTTGGCAGATACCTATGCGCGCAAAGGAGACGTTCGTCAGGCAAAGAGCACATTGGAAAGTGTGGTCGAAAATTATGCAGAAGACGATGATGTGATACCGGCAGCAAAAGAGCGGTTAAAAAAAATGAAGTAGTTTCCGTTTTTATTTGCTTCTATGTATATGGCTAAGAGCTAATCTTATAATAAGCTGGTTCATGCTATTGATTGATTTGCTGCTGTTCTTGTTTTACGACAAGCTCACGCAGTTTTTCAAGCTGTGCATCGGTTTTCCAAAGAATTTGCTTTTTATCTCGTTCAATTCTTATATCCGGCTGTGTGCCTAAGCCATCCAAAATTTTACCGTCTTTTTGGAAAGAAACCATCGTACTAAGTTTTATCCGCAATGCCGAATTGGGCAGTTCAAATCGCTCGCTGTTACCGCTGGAACCATCTGTTGGCATGCCAACAATGCGTACATGGGGTAAGCCTTTGAAAATACTGACAAAAACCGATGCAGCGCTAAAGCTCTTTTCGTTCGCCAATATGTAGACAGGCCTATCGTAATACATGGACTTACTCGCTAATTTCTTACCATGAAGTAACCCAAAATAGTATGCACTATATTTCGTGTCTTCCAGCTGATACATGGGTTTGAACGTCTTTAAAAATTCAACTACTTTTTGCTGCTCATCGTAATCCAGCGCTGCGTAAGCGAACAAATACCGGGCATGCAAACTTTCTATATAATCTTCTGGCAATGGTAGCGGACCTCGTTGTCTAGTGGCGTTTACAACGTAGATGGAATCCGGATGCACAAGATATTTTGCCAATGCATAAGTTAAGTCTCGCGTTCCTCCACCATTGTTTCGTACATCGATGATCAAGGCTCTACTATCTTTCTGTATCATTTTCATAAACGTTTCGATCCGACTAAATAAATTAGGGGCATCGTCTTGACTTACCATGGACGGAAGCAGGATATAGCCTATTTTGTCTTCTACGCGGAAAAGTTGATCAAGAATTTCCGTTTTATTGTATTCTTCGTCTTTTAGCGTAAGATATGCACTCTCCAATCTTTCATCCCAAGGACGGAAAGTCTTTTTTCGCTCCACAGGAGATAGGGTTAGCGTGGTATCATTTTTCAATAGCGAGTCCGACAGCGTAATTTTCAGCTCATTTGGCAAAGGTTTTTGTAAGTAACCATATACCTTTTGAATATCCCTAAGCTCTCTAACGGCACGTGTGAAATACGAAGCTTTCGGCGCCGTAACCTCTTCAGGAAGCGCTTTTTGAACAATTTCACGGTAAGGGACACCATCTATTGCTTTAAGATATGGAAACGAAGGTTGTAGAAAGGCCAAATTCTTGTCGTCTCGATGCAGCACCAATACTTTATCTTTCTCTGGCGCAAAAATAAGTGGTAGATATAGGGAGTCTTGTGTGCGATAGCCTCGTACCGACGCATGTCTGTCGCCAATTTTTCCAATGGTTTCGCCAAGAAACAATCCAAATTCTTCTAGAGAGATAGCATCGGGAAGGCTGCGCTGGTATCTATCAAGATCTTCGTTGATATCGTATCCATTCAAATAAACGTAAGATGAATTTTCGTCCAATATTTTTTTTAAAGCTTCGATATCAGTCACAACCTCCTGTTTGGTCAGCTTGGTAGTTTGGGCGTAGGATGTAAGGCTTGCCCAGCAAAAATAAAGGAGAAATAGAGATCTCATGCGCATAGTCAATAATGTAAGGTATCGTGTAGGCGAATATAGGATTATTTTCGAATGTGTTGCTGCTTCAGCGTAGAGCGCTTTTGATATCATGTAAGTAGCATCTACATCAATTTCTCATTTTGAGAAAAAAGCATGTCATTATGGTAAGGTTTGTCTCCTTGTGAATTTCTTAGATATGTTATAATGTGTTTATAATCAATTGTTTGTTTGTCTATTTTTTATAATGGAATATCTTTTGGTATGCCCGTACCAAACAAATATGATATGAAAACGAAAGCTTCAAAATTAAAACAGGACAAGGAAAGCGCTGCGCAATCACATGTGAAACCGAGTGAAAAGTTCTTAGGATACTTCTACCACGCTTAAGGTGCTAGGACAAAACGAACAAGTTTATTTTATAACAAATAACCATCAATATGTTAACTGTAATACTGCTAATAACTGGTCTGCTATGTTTTTGGCTACTGGTCAAATCCATCGGATTTTTTGAGAAGATCTAGTCATGGAAACAAAAGCGTAACAAAAATGAGAAAGCTCAATTATTCCCGGGCAAGCTACTATTTGGCTGGACGTTTCAAGGAAATCAGAATCGAGATCAGAAACCTTGCTCGGCATAGGAATTTTGCCGGCGTAGTGCAGGCATTGGTCAATTACCTGAAGTCACTGCATTCGCTGGGCAAGCTCGACAAAGTGAGCAGATACATCGATTATCTTGGGAAAGTGTACAATCAGGGAAATACCTACGTGCAATATATTATTGAAAACCTGTTTGTACGTTCGTTAGGCAGCTTCCAACGACGTTCAGACCCCGCATGTTGGGATGAAATGACCCGTAAAATGCCCAAGGTCTTTATCGAGATCTATCAAAGACAAATGAACGAACATCTATTAATAAAGCATTAAAATGGCACTACTATTTATCGTAGCACTGGCAGTTTTTGGATATATCTGCTACGTGCTTATCAAACCGGAGAAATTTTAAAGAGGGAATCCTTGAAAGGAAGAGTTTGAAAGCTTTTTATACGAATTGTTTGGATGAGTTTTGGTTTGGCCGTCCTTGCCGAAATTTCCCAACACTTCATCAACGGTTTTTTAAGCGTAATTCAAATAGCTTGATCTGGTTCCCTAAATGCAATATAATTCAGCATTATACCACAAAAATTAACTAAAAAAATGAATACAGAAATCTTTGGAATTATTTTCATGTTTATCGTTTCGGTCATCCTAGCGATACCGTTTGGTAAATACATAGCCAAGGTGTACGCTGGTGAACGTACATTTTTGGATAAAGTCTTTCACCCCTTAGAACAGTTTTTCTATAACGTAAGTGGCATTGATCCTCATGTTGAGATGGGCTGGAAGCAACATATGATAGCCATGTTGACTATCAACCTAATTTGGTTCATCCTTTCCATGCTGATCCTAATGACGCAGGGATCGCTCCCTTTGAATCCTGATGGTAATCCAAGTATGTCTGCGGACTTAGCCTTCAATACCTCGATATCCTTCTTGGTCAATTGTGACCTGCAGCATTACTCGGGCGAGTCCGGGCTGAGCTATCTTGGTCAGTTTTGGTTGATGTTCTTACAGTTTGTTTCTGCAGCAACGGGTATGGCTGCTGTAGTCGTGCTTTTCCGTGCTTTCCGGGATAAAACGGTCACCGGACTTGGTAACTTTTACGAATACTTTGTCAAATCGTCTACACGCATATTATTGCCCCTATCTTTTATTTTAGCGTTGATCCTCGTTTTTGAAGGTTCGCCAATGACCTTCCAAGGAAAGGACACGATGTTAACCTTGCAAGGCGATACGGTCGAAGTATCCCGAGGGCCCGTCGCCGCTTTCGTAGCCATTAAGCACGTAGGTACCAATGGAGGTGGATTTTATGGCGCCAATTCAGCGCATCCGCTCGAAAACCCGAGCTACATCAGCAATATAGCGCAGATGATCGGGCAGTTGATCGTTCCACTCGCCATGATCTTCGCCTTTGGACATTTTATCCGTCGACGTAAGCTATCCTGGATCATCTTTGGCGTAATGACGATAGGCTTTCTGATCCTGACGGTTCCCAATGTACTTATGGAGATGAAAGGTAATCCAGCTATCGCTCAAATGGGCGTGGATAATAGCCTTGGGGCAATGGAAGGCAAGGAAACGCGGATCGGAGCTGCTGCTTCAGGCTTCTGGAGTATCGTGACCACGGTTATCTCTACAGGCTCGGTCAATGCGATGCATGACAGTACGATGCCGTTATCGGGCATGAATCAAATGCTTGCCATGATGGTCAATGCCTTCTACGGAGGTTGCGGTGTAGGGCTGCTCAACTTCTTTATTTACATCATCCTTGCCGTATTTATCAGTGGCTTGATGGTAGGGCGCACACCCGAATTTTTAGGCAAAAAAGTAGAAGCACGCGAGATGAAGATCGCCATGATCATTGCGCTGGTGCACCCCTTCCTGATTTTGGTCGGCACCGGTTTGGCAACAGCTTTTCCCGAGCAAGGGGCTTCTACATTAAATAACCCCGGCTTTCACGGCTTCAGTGAAATACTCTACGAATACACCTCGGCGTCGGCCAATAATGGTAGTGGTTTTGAAGGGCTTGGCGACAACACCCTTTGGTGGAATATTACAACGGGTATCGTGCTTATCCTGTCCCGGTTTCTGCCTATTATCGGCCCTGTCGCCATAGCTGGCCTTATGACGCAGAAGAAATATGTCCCTGAAGGAGATGGTACACTGAAAACTGATACTGGTACTTTCGGCATGATGATCTTTACGGTAATCGTTATCATCGCTGCCCTTTCATTTTTCCCGGCGCTGGCCCTCGGTCCGATCGCCGAATATTTTTCCATGATCTAATAGCCTATAAAAATTAAGAAATGAGCAAGAATCAATCATTGTTTCAAAAAGAGATGGTTCAGCAGGCGTTGAAACAATCGTTTGTAAAACTGAACCCTAAAATATTGTTCCGCAACCCGGTGATGTTCACCGTGGAAGTGGGCACCCTGATCATGGCCGTAGTGTGCCTTTGGATCCTGACAGGTGAGCAGTCGCAAGGTAGCTTCGGCTACAATTTTACGGTGTTTATCATCCTGTTGTTAACGCTGTTGTTTGGCAATTTTGCCGAGGCTATTGCCGAAGCGCGCGGCAAGGCGCAAGCGGATAGCTTGCGCAAGACGCGCGAAGAGACGCCAGCCAAGTTGCAAAGCGGTCAAACGGTATCTTCTGCGCAACTCAAAAAGGGCGATGTGTTTGTCTGTGAAGCGGGCGATGTTATCCCTTCGGATGGCGAGATCATCGAAGGCTTAGCCACGATTGATGAAAGCGCTATTACGGGCGAATCGGCACCGGTAATTCGGGAAGCAGGCGGAGACAAGAGCTCAGTTACCGGTGGGACGAAGGTACTCTCTGATAGGATAGCTGTGCGCGTGAGCACCCAACCCGGGGAGAGTTTTTTGGATAAAATGATCGCTTTGGTGGAAGGCGCAGGCCGCCAAAAGACGCCCAACGAGATCGCCTTGACGATCCTGTTGGCCGGATTTACGCTGGTCTTTATCATCGTGACCGTCACCTTGAAGCCCTTCGCAGACTATGCAAACGTCAGCATCACGATCGCTTCCTTCATCTCCCTATTTGTATGTCTTATTCCAACCACCATTGGCGGTCTTTTATCGGCCATCGGTATTGCAGGGATGGACCGCGCCCTGCGGGCGAATGTGATCACCAAAAGTGGTAAGGCGGTTGAAACGGCCGGTGATATCGATGTTTTGCTACTCGACAAAACGGGTACGATCACGATCGGTAACCGTAAGGCTACACAGTTTCATGCCGCAAAGGGCGTAGACAAAGAGGCGGTGATCAAGGCCGCTGTCCTGAGCTCCATGGCAGATGAAACGCCTGAAGGTAAATCGGTGATCGAGCTTGCCGGTGTTAACCCGCTAAGCTACGGGGTGAAAGATCCCTCGTTCATCAAGTTCACAGCAGAAACGCGTAGCTCGGGAATTGACTTTGCAGGAACAAGGATACGTAAAGGTGCAACCGATGCGATCCGAGCCATTGTGCTCGCAGCAGGCAACAGCTTCCCTAGCGAAATTGAAGAAACCGTGCGAATTATTTCACAGAATGGCGGTACGCCACTGGTGGTCAGCGAAAATGAGCTGGCGCTAGGTGTCATCGAACTACAGGATATCATCAAGACCGGTATTCAGGAGCGTTTCGAGCGCCTGCGTAAAATGGGGATTAAGACGGTCATGGTGACGGGCGATAACCCACTGACGGCAAAATATATTGCCGAAAAGGCGGGCGTTGATGACTTTATTGCCGAGGCCAAGCCAGAGGATAAGATGAACTACATCAAAAAAGAGCAGAGCGAAGGCCGGTTGGTCGCCATGATGGGCGACGGGACGAACGATGCGCCGGCACTTGCGCAAGCGGATGTGGGCGTGGCGATGAACAGCGGAACGCAGGCGGCAAAAGAGGCCGGCAATATGGTGGATCTAGACAACGACCCGACCAAGCTGATCGAAGTTGTGGAAATCGGTAAGCAGCTGCTGATGACCCGCGGTACGCTGACTACGTTCAGTATTGCTAACGATGTCGCTAAATATTTTGCGATCATCCCAGCACTTTTTATAACGGCTATTCCTGCTCTTCAGGGATTGAACATCATGAATCTGCAGAGTCCCCAGAGTGCGATATTGTCTGCCGTGATTTTCAATGCTATTATTATTCCGATGCTTATCCCTTTAGCGCTGAAAGGTGTAGCCTATAAGCCGATAGGTGCCAGTGCACTGCTGCGTCGTAACCTGTTGATCTTCGGCCTTGGCGGTATTTTGGTTCCTTTTGCTGGCATCAAAGTGATCGATATGTTGGTTTCGATATTCATCTAGTGCCATCTAAAGGATTTAAAGAATACAAAAGTTAAAACTAATAACATGAAAACACATCTATTTCCCGCTATAAAGTTGACGATCCTGCTAATTGTATTGTTGACCGTCGTCTATCCAGCCGTTGTCTGGGGTATCGCCAAGCTATCAGCTGCTGCAGGCCAGGGGCAAACAATCAGCGCTACTGGCAAAAAATATTACGGCAACATTGGACAATCTTTTACACAGGACAAATATTTCTGGTCCCGCCCTTCCGCTGTAGGCTATAATGCCGCGGGATCGGCAGGCAGTAACAAGGGACCGTCCAATGAGGAATATCTCGCCGAGGTTCAGGCACGTATCGATACACTGCTAGCGCACAATCCAGGGGTTTCCGTTTCGCAGATTCCTATGGATCTGGTCACAGCCAGTGGTAGCGGTCTTGATCCAGATTTCTCCGTTCAGGCAGCCAAAGTGCAGGTGGCTCGTATTGCCAAAATCCGAAATATTTCGGAAGCGAAACTGATTGCAATAATCGATATGCACACCGATCGTCCGCTATGGGGGCTCTTTGGACCGGAAAAAGTCAATGTTTTGAACTTGAACATCGCACTAGACAATCTTTCCGGCCAGTAATTAACAGTAATAAATACCAAACACAATATTTTATCAAATAATCATTATCTATGAACAGAATCGTATTGCTCGCTAGCGCGTTGCTAGGTGTTACAGGAACGTTGATCGCGCAGGAGCAACCATCAAATCCGCTGACCATCAGTGGTTATGCTGAAGCCTATTACTTACATGATTTCAATAACCCTCTGAACAATACTCGTCCGGGCTTTGTGTACAGCCATAACCGGAACAACGAGGTTAGTGTCAACTTAGCTTTTATCAAAGCCGCTTACAACACCCAAAATGTGCGTGCAAATTTGGCACTGGCTGCCGGGAGCTACATGAATGCCAACTATGCTGCCGAACCGGGCGTGCTTAAAAACATCTACGAGGCTAACGCCGGGGTCAAGGTATCGCAAAAACACAACCTGTGGATAGACGCGGGTATCTTCTCCTCGCATTTAGGCTTCGAAAGTGCCGTTGGTAAGGATAACTGGACCCTTACCCGTAGTCTATTTGCCGATAACTCGCCTTACTATGAGGCGGGTGCCAAGATCTCTTACACTTCGCCCAGCGGGCAGTGGTTCCTTAGCGGATTGGTGCTCAATGGCTGGCAGCGCATACAGCGGGTGGATGGCAATACCACGCCTGCTTTTGGTCACCAGATCGTGTACAAGCCTAATGATAAGCTGACGCTAAACAGCAGTTCTTTTATTGGAAACGATAAGGCCGACAGCGTGAGGCAAATGCGCTATTTCCATAACCTGTATGCAATTTATCAGATCAGTGCTAAATTTGGTTTGACGGCGGGCTTTGACATTGGTATGGAACAGACGGAAAAGGGTAGTAGCGATTACAATACTTGGTATACACCCGTGCTTCTTGCTAAATATGCGCCAACGGCAAGGTTTAGTCTGACCGCGCGTGGAGAATACTACCGCGATGAGCATGGCGTCATTATATCTGCTGGCGATACCCCCGGCGGCTTTGACACCTTCGGTTATTCCCTGAATGCAGACTATGCGATCTTTGGGAATGTGGTCTGGCGCACGGAATTTCGAAATCTGCAGGGGCGCGAGGCCACCTTTGCCAACCGATCGGGAAATCTGCTGATAAATAGTCCGACTATAGCGACGGCTATCGCGGTTAGCTTCTAACAGCATAAATTAACTGGATCTTCCATGCAGGATTTTTTCTGCATGGAATTTTGTATTACTATTGCATTGATCAAATGGAAGAACGAAAGAGTGCTGAACATTTCATGGAGCTGGTTACCAAGTCTAGACGGGGCAAGTTCAAACTGTATATAGGCATGAGTGCGGGCGTCGGAAAAACTTACCGCATGTTGCAGGAAGCACATCTGCTGCTTAAAAATGGTATTGACGTGAAAATAGGTTACATCGAAACTCATGGACGGAAGGAAACCCATGCGCTACTCGACGGTCTTCCGCAAATTGCACGTCGGAAGCTTTTTTACAGGGGCAAGGAGCTGGAAGAGCTTGACGTGGATGCCGTTCTGCAGATGCGCCCGGAAGTGGTACTGGTGGATGAACTCGCCCACAGCAATATACAGGGGAGTAAGAACGACAAGCGATGGCAGGATGTGCTGGAAATTTTGGCGTCGGGAATCAACGTCATCAGTGCGGTCAATATACAACATTTGGAAAGTTTGCATGATGAGATACAGGATATTACGAGGGTCGATGTCAGCGAACGTGTGCCGGATAGTGTTATCGATCAGGCAGATGATGTAGTTAATATAGATCTTACTGCCGAAGAACTGATCGCGCGTTTACGGGAGGGCAAGATCTATGATGAGTCGAAGATTCCTGCGGCGCTGAATAATTTTTTTAAAAATGACCATATCTTGCAGCTGCGTGAATTGGCGCTGAAAGAAGTGGCTTCACAGGTGCAACGTAAGGTAGAAGCTGAGGTGGTGCATGATCGTCCGGTAAAGAAAGAGCGCTTTATGGCCTGCATCAGTTCCAATGAAAAAACCGCACGGACGGTTATCCGCAAAACAGCTAGGTTGGCAGGCTACTACAATAGCAATTGGTTTGTGTTATATGTGCAGTTGCCTCGGGAAAGTGTAGATCGCATAGCATTGGACAAGCAGCGGCATTTAATCAATAATTTCAAGCTTGCCACCGAGCTAGGGGCTGAAATCATTAAGATTGAGGGAAAGAATGTAGGACGGGAGATTATGGCACAATGCGAACTGCGAAAGATCAGCACTGTTTGTATCGGTAAACCGCGTATTACGCTGAGCAAGATTGTTTTGCTTGGCGATACTTTCCGTGTATTGCTGAATAGGCTGGCGCAAGAGCGCATAGATCTAGTTATTCTATCTTAAGTATATCGAGATTATAAATGTTAAGAAAATGAAAATAAAGACAAAGCTGACCCTGGGTATAGGTACCTTATTCCTTATGGTCTTTCTACTGGCCGCCCTAAGCGGGTGGTACATTAACCAATTAAAGCAGGATACGGGCAGCATCCTTACGGCAAACTATAATACCTTGTTGTATTCCAGAAATATGCTGCTGTCCTTAGAGGAATTTGCGCAAGATGATAGGGCTATTCTTCGTTTTCAGGAAAACCTGGAGAAGCAGCAGGGCAACGTTACCGAAATTGGCGAGCGTGAAACCACCGCGGACATTGCAGCTCATTTTAAACGACTGCAGGAAAACCTAGCTGATGAGGCCCTCAAGTCTTCTATTCGAAAGGATATTACCGGACTCATGCAGCTGAATATGGATGCGATTTCGCGCAAAAGTGGGGTCGCCGATCAGACCGCCGAAGATGCAATTATCATCATTGCCGTCGCGGGAACCCTTTGCTTTGTAATCGCCTTTACATTGCTCATCAATATGCCTTCGAATATTGCCGATCCTATCACGAAGCTTACAGATAGTATCAAACAGATTGCCGCGCAGAATTATCGTGAGCGCGTACATTTTCAAGGGAGGAATGAATTTGCTGATCTGGCCTCTTCGTTCAACAGCATGGCCGAGAAGTTGGAAGAGTATTCAGAAAGTAGGTTGGACGATATCCTGCAAGGCAAGAAACGTATCGAAGCGCTTGTGGAGAATATGCACGATCCGGTAATCATTGTGGATGAGAAAAGAAACATCATATTTGTGAATGAGCAGGCGCTCAGGATTACGGGGCTTTCTGAAGCAGCGGTGCTTGGCCAGTATGTGGGCGATCTGGCGATGGGAAATGATCTGTTGCGCGATATTTTTAAAGATATCGCCTCGCCATCAGAGGGGCAGCAGTTTACTTCCAACCTCAAAATATATGCCGATGGCCGGCAAAGCTACTTCGAGAAGGAGGTGATTGACATCAATATTGTACCCACCGGAGAAAAGGAAGCAAACTATATCGGACAAGTGATCATGCTCAAGAATATTACCCCGTTCAAGGAATTGGATTTGGCAAAGACCAACTTTATCGGGACGGTTTCACACGAGTTCAAGACGCCGATAGCTGCAATCCAAATGAGTGTTCAGCTGCTGCAGAACGAGCGTGTGGGCACATTGAACGATGAACAGCGAGACCTGATTACGGGTATCAAGGAAGATTCGGAGCGGCTGCTTAGCATTACGGGTGAGTTACTGAATATTGCACAGGTAGATAGCGGCGCTATTCAGCTGAACCTTCATGAAAGCGAGGTTACACCAATTGTCGAATATGCTGTAAAAGCAAATCGTGTTGCGGCAGAGCAAAAGCAGATCTTGCTGGAAGTCGCCATAGCTCAGGACGTCGACACGGTATTTGCCGACAATGAAAAAACGGCATGGGTATTGACAAATTTCATTTCCAATGCCATTCGTTATTCGCATGAACACTCTTCTATCGAAATAGGGGTTTCTAAAGAGAAGGGACGTATTCTATTTGAAGTAAAGGATCATGGACAGGGAATAGAACCCAAATATATGGATCGTATCTTTGAACGATATTTCCGCGTTCCTGGATCGCGTACTGGCGGAACAGGATTAGGCTTGAGTATTAGCA
Source organism: Sphingobacterium bambusae (assembly GCF_033955345.1). Classification (NCBI taxonomy): domain Bacteria; kingdom Pseudomonadati; phylum Bacteroidota; class Sphingobacteriia; order Sphingobacteriales; family Sphingobacteriaceae; genus Sphingobacterium; species Sphingobacterium bambusae. The sequence goes on along the minus strand of NZ_CP138332.1, from coordinate 285,089 downwards.
AGGAATTTATAGAGGGGCAAGGTGGTGAAATTGCCGTCGAAAGTGATTTTGGATCGGGGAGCCGCTTTTTCTTTTACTTAAAACATTCTTCATGAGCAAGGTTTTGATAATAGATGACGAACAGAAGCTTCGTCAATTGGTGGGCAGGATAATAGGAGTGGAGGGGGAAGGCTTTCAGGTGTTGGAAGCAGAAAGTCTGAAATCGGCACGCACGATCCTTAAGCAACAGGATGTAGATGTGGTGCTTTGCGACGTCAAACTACCGGATGGTAGCGGATTGCACTTTATAGAAACAATAAAACAGCTGCAACCATTTTCTGAGGTCATCTTGTTTACGGCCTTTGGAAACATTCCCGATGGGGTGTCGGCCATCAAGTCAGGAGCTTTTGATTACTTGACAAAGGGTGACGATAACCAAAAGATCATTCCCCTGCTTCACCGCGCCTCAGAGAAAGTGACGCTTGCAAAACGCGTAGCGCAGCTCGAAGCGAAGGCTTTTAAAAAGTATGCTTTTGAAAATATCCTTGGCAGCGCGCCACTGCTGCTCAAGGCAATTGAACTTTCAAAAAAGGTAGCACCTTTGGAAACGTCGGTGCTATTGCTCGGAGAAACCGGCACCGGAAAGGAGGTTTTTGCGAATGCAATACATTTCGCTAGCCAGCGACAGAATCGAAACTTTGTGGCCATCAACTGTTCGGCCTTCAGCAGGGAACTGCTGGAAAGCGAGCTGTTTGGATACCGCGCGGGAGCTTTTACGGGAGCGCTGGCAGACAAAAAGGGATTGGTCGAAGAGGCGGACAAGGGTACGTTGTTTCTGGATGAGATCGGTGAAATGGCCATTGATCTCCAAGCTAAATTGTTGCGCTTACTCGAATCGGGCGAATACCTGAAAATTGGGGATACACGCGTTAGTAAAGTGGATATCAGAGTAATTGCCGCAACCAATAGGATTTTGGAAACAGAGATCGATAATGGGCATTTTCGGCCTGATCTCTACTACAGGCTATCGACATTCCAACTGCGGCTTCCCGCCCTGCGCGAAAGAGCAGGTGATATTCCCCAATTGGCGAATGTCTTTGCCCAGAGTTTTGCGATGAAGATCGGGAGGAAGGAATTAACACTCAGCAAGGCCTATGTAGAGCATTTGCAGCTTTACAATTGGAAGGGGAACGTGAGGGAGCTAAAAAACGTGGTAGAGCGTAGCGTCATAACGGCGCCCGGCAATGAGCTGCAGATCGAAGACCTACCGCAGGAAATTACCCATTTAATGGGGCAGACAGCTTCCGGTTCTTCCATCTTCTCGCTTGCCGCAATGGAGCGCGCACATATTCGCAAGGTATGGGACCTTACAGGCGGTAACAAAACCGAAACCGCACGTTTGTTAGAAATTGGATTATCTACGCTTTATCGTAAGCTGGAGGAATACGGCTTAAAGTAGGCTGATCAGCTTCTTTTACATTCCAACCTTTTATTGAGGCCGTCTAAAAAGCTGATCGATTAGCTTCAAAATGCGTCATCGCGAGGAAGTATGACGAAGCAATCTGCAGTTTTATTTTATAAGATTGTGTCATCGTCGTTCCTCCTTCTCGCGATGAGGAAATTTAATCACTTTTTGACAGCCTCTTTTGTTCCGACTTAAGACAGTATAGGACTTTCATTATTACGATGTTTTCGCTTCCATATCGCGAATAAAAGTCCATACACGATGACCAATAGCGGATAGGTAACTACAGAGAGAAACACGTAGCCATGCCGCGAGGAATAGCCAAGGACATGATCTATGACATCATAAGAAAAAAGGAAAATGGTATAGAAAAGCGCAGGAAGTACAAAAATGCCTAGCCAAAATATCCAATTTCTCGTTCGCTTGAATCGCTTAAATAGCATGGCGTGGGCAATGGATAAGCCAATGAAAGCCAATGTAGCCATGCCGATCGGCTGGATCAACAAAAGGGCTTTGCCGAGAAGATTGGTGCGATGGTTGATCGTGATGTCCAGATTGTTGTCAAAAGACGATAACTGCCATTTCACCACATCATTTTCTATTTTTGCCTTTCCAAGGTTCGACTGGGTGATTTCTGCCAAGCCGTTCAGGTGTAAGTTGACGGCTATAGGGCCAAAAGATTGCCAAAATTTCGAAGGATAGAGTGAATACTTAAGCCTATAATTTTTCAGAAAGCCATAGGTTTGAAAGCCGAAATCTGCGCGATACTCAATATAGATGTCATTCGTCCCTTTATGCAGTGGAGCCTTAAAATAGAGCAGATCTTTTAGTTTTACGGTGATGGATTCGTTTTTGCTATAGGCAGCTTGATAAAACTGTTCTTTATTCTCCATTCTACCTTTGGTAATAAAAGGAAACTCTTGAACGTTAGCAGTCGTCAACGGCAGGTGGGAAATAGTTTTTCCGTTAACCTTTATAACATGGGTGTCCGACCAAGACAACGCAAGAAATAGAAGCGGTAGGTCTACTTCGTTGTTCGATTGCAGGTGGTAGTGCACTTTAAAAACGGTATAAAGATGATCTTCAAGGGAATCTTTTCGGACGTCGATGTCTATAACTTCCCTTAGCACACTGCAGTTTTTGTGGCCATACAGTGCGGCATTATGCGAGCCCTCAAAATAGGGCTGTGCCATATTTGCATGCAGATAGAACGGCACGAAAAATAACAGTATCGCGAGGAGCCTGCATTGTCGATGCTTCATTTCAATCATAATTTCTACACAATACATCTTGTTTACTTACCCTTTAGCTATTCCATTTTCCTTTATCCTAAATTAGGCGTTAATAAATATTACTGTTCCCTGTATTTACAATTCGCTGCCTCTGACTTATGAAATGTGATGTCGAGAATAAGAAATCTATAACTAAGCTGCGCAGTGTTCTTAATTATAGCTTTTTCTGTGCAGTAGCATGCGGAAAGATGATCAAAAAGTCGTAACCTTCAAGATAATTTCTGAGCGCTGTAGATTCCAATATTATTTTTTGCTTCCGCAACGCTTGATTGATTTTTTGTAGATCAAACATAAGCCAGTCGCCGCTAGCATGCGTTTCGGTAAATAGATCGTAAAATGGTTTTAAGAAGGAGAGGCCATTTGTTTGTTGCTTATCTTCAAAAAGAGATCCAGCCTCGCCCTGCTTTTGAATGATAGCAAGGTGTAGCGACGTTCCTTCTTCGCTATCTGCCAAATTGTATACTAGATTTCCCACATCGGGCATATTTTGCCCTATACTCTTAAACTTCGTCAAATGATTAGCACCAAATTTATAGAGGTTACGCTTATCTCTAAGCGATGGGTAGAGCATTATTAGTTTTTTCTTCATCGCCGAAATTCGCTTTTCATGCGAATCGTACTCTTTCCCCGGCGTGGCAGCGAGACTATAGATATCGTTGCTCAATAGTAGTTCTTCCAATATTTCACGCTCCTTAAACGAGCTAGCGGAAAGAAGCAGCTCGTTGAGCTGTTGTGCTAACTCGGCGTCAAAAAGTAGTGGAATGGAATCAAAGTTGTAAGGCGGGGTCTGATTGGGATTTTTTTTATAGATCATCCAATTTTTTAAAGATCGATTCTTCAATTTTTGATAGCGAAGCTTGGCTTGTTCTGTTTGCGCCAGCTCCATTAATTGATCATACAAAAAGACGTCGCCGTTAAGGAGGACCTGATCGATACCGAAAGTCTGTGTGCCCTCTTTCCAAAAAAAATCGAGTAATGCATTATCTTTTTCAAAACCGTAAAAGCCAAGATATTCCCTGAAGGGTGTTATTTTCTTTCTATACTGTTCGCTATCCAATGTTTTTAGCGCCTCCAGTCTTCTTAAAGTAGCTTGGTCAGACTCCGTAATGTAGTTGTCAAACGTTCCATGTTCAGCAATAGCCTGTGTAAAATCTAAAACCTCGTTAATGTGGTGATCTTCGCCGATTAATACGTGGTTATGCGCGCGAACTTCGTTTAATAGCGTTGACCATGCCTCTCCTTCGAAGTGTCCATCAACGTGATGCACAATCTGCTTGTATTCGTTGGCAAGGGAATTTAATACGGTGTCTTGAGCGACTGATGCAAAAGATAGTAAGCTTATTGAAAAAATGGATATAAGGTGTTTCATTGTTCTTGTTTTATACAAAAATAGCATGGTTCAATATGTCGTAATGGTATGGAGGCAATAAGGCAGTAAACGTTAGCTTGCATGTCCCTTTTCGTGGATAGGCTAGTTGTATTGCTATATGCTGCATTTTTTGCATGATGGATGTACTGGTACAAGCTCTTAAATTATACATTTTTTTTCAAAAAATAGTGTAAAATAAATATTTGTGCAAAAATATTTGAATTTAATGGTTCTTCACGCCTATTTACCTTCTTACGTCATTACTTCGGAATCTAATAAATAGCGGAGGAGATGTTTGGGTGATGGTATTGGGATTATTCGTATTTGAAAAGTTTGCTTGAAGGTACATTACAAAACATTCTCTATATTTACACACGCTCAAATAAGGAAAACGTGAATTTAGCCGAACAATCTGACGAAGAATTGCTTCTCTTGTGCCAGCAAGGGAGCTGTGCTGCGTTCGCGTTGCTTTATGATCGCTATTGGCTGAATCTTATTAAGAAATCCCTGCATAAACTCGATAACCAAAGTGATGCCGAAGAAGTGGTACAAACACTCTTTATCAATCTTTGGCGTAGGAGAAATAATATCAATCTACGAGGTACATTTCAAGCCTATGTATACAGCGCATTGCGCTACGAGATACTCAGCTTTATTGATAGTTATGTAAAGCAATCGGTGCATCTCTCGTTGGATAATGTGCTGCCCATGCAGCAGCCTATTGATGATAGCGAGATGGGGCGCATGGAGCTGCACGAACTTGAGCTCGAGATCCGTGATATCGTTGATGGATTACCGGATAAATGTCGTTTGATCTTCAAAATGAGCCGAGAAGATGGCTTGTCGGCCAAGCAGATTGCTCAAGAACTGGATATTTCGCACCGCACCGTTGAAACGCAAATCAGCAAGGCCGTGCGTGTCATTAAAACAGCGCTACAAAAATTCAATGTGTTGTTTTTTTTGTAAGATTATCGATCTTTCGTTATGCTTTTGATTGTGAATATAAAGAAAAAATAAAAATAATATTTTTTCGCGTACGTAGTCCCTCCATTTTTACACGCTATATATATGAACAAACAGATCAGAATGGCCAACATTCCAGAAAATATTAAGTTTTTGATCCTAAAATGGAAGTCCGGTTCGCTCACAGCAGATGAGCAGGCCATGCTCAACGCATGGTATGATGAGGAGTTGCCGGCGGAACTGGAATGGTATGGCGATGATGAACCAGCGCTCAAAGAGCGAATGTATGCGCAGGTAAGGGATGTCATGGAGTCTGAGGTGGTGCAGACTGGCAAGCGTAGAAACCTGCGACAGCTAGGTTGGGTGGCAGCAGCGGCCGCCGCTATTTTATTGTTCTTTACGCTTTCGCCCTATTTTCGTACAGAGTTAGGGAAAACTGGAGAGATAATTTCTGCAGCATCCACCGCACAGCAAATCAAGAAAATCATATTGCCCGATCAAACCATTGTATGGCTTAAAGGCGACAGCAAATTGAAGTATCCGGAAGCCTTTGGTTCGCGCATCCGCGAGGTGGAACTCATCGGCGAAGCCCTGTTTGAGGTCAGTAAAGACAAAGACAGGCCTTTTATCATTCGTGCGGCCGACTACAGCACCAAAGTATTAGGTACTAGTTTCAACCTGAAAGTTGATCCGAAGACCGGAGAGCTGGATCTGGCTGTACTGACTGGAACAGTAGAAGTAACCAAAAAAGGGGTAGGGATGGGCAAAGCAAAAGCCTACAAAGTAGAGGCTAACGAAACATTGCGCTCAAAAGCCGATGAATGGGGTAAACCATCCATCACACTACCCGATGCGCAGCTGGCTACGTTGACGGCGGGAACCGAGTACGACATGAATTTCGTGTCCGAACCGGTAGAAGACATCATGAAACGTTTTGAGGAAAAGTTTAATGTATCCTTTGAAGGATACACTGGCGAATATAAATCCTGTAAGGTAACGGCCGACCTAACCGATCAATCGCTAGAGAAATCACTGAAATTACTCAGTTTATCGATCAACGCCGATTTTAAAGTGACAGACAATACGATAAGACTAACAGGAGGAGGCTGTTTTTAATGCGATAATACATCAACCCTAAACACAAATGAACTAACAACCTTAAGAAATAAGAATGCGGAGATGCTCGCAACACCCCCGCAAAAATCTTGGTCTTATTAATTTTACTCAACAAATTAACCTATCAAATGTATAAAAAAAATTTGACATGGACGCGTTATGTTTCTGTAAAAACAAGCGTAAAAAGCGAGTTACAGAGCCGGAAGGCGCGTTTGTCACGAAGCAGAAGTTTCTGCTTACTATTCTTCTTCCTTTTACTTATATCGGCTGCGCAGGCACAAGTGTTACGCGAACGTGTAAAAGTCAAGTTTACCAATACTTCGCTACAACAAGCACTTAAGACGCTTGAAGCGAAAGCTGATGTTCGTTTTGTCTACAATGACGGGCATATGAAGACTAAAAACTTGGTTAACGGCAACTACGAAGGTAGTTTGGAATCCGTTGTGAAGCAGTTGCTATCAAGCTATCAACTAACCTTTGACTTCGTTGACAATCAATACATCGTATTGAGAAACCCGAAAAAAGGAGAAGATGTTACAATAGGCAATGGTATACCCGAGGGCGTGAATCAAAATGGCTTTGTGCAGTCAGGCGTTGTGATCGATGAAAAGGGTAATCCTTTGGCAGGTGTAGTTGTAACGGTGCGTCGAGCAGGAAATATCGTGCAGACCGATCAAAACGGCTATTTTAATATCGGGGTAGTTGATGATTCCTATACCCTTGAGTTTCGCTACTTGGGGTATAAAAATGTGGCACAAAAAAGCCAACGCAATGCATTGATGAAGTTGGAGTTGCAACTTGACCAGGCTAATTTGGACGAGGTTATCGTTGTGGGATACGGTACCACTACGCGTAGAAACAATACGGGGTCAACAGTATCCATAAAGGCCGAAGAGATTATGAATACGCCGGCAACAAACTTTGCTAATGCTCTGCAAGGGCGAGCCGCGGGTGTACAGATTGTACAAAGCAATGGATTGCCCGGAAGCCCGATGCGCTTCACCATCCGTGGACAAAACTCACTGATCACGGCCGGCAGCACCATCGATAGAAATGCGCCATTGATCGTGGTGGATGGCGTACCCTATCTGTCTGATGCCATAAACGGAACGGTAGGTGCGGGCCTCAACGGTGCAAATGCCCCTTCGGGAGGAGCCAGTCCCCTGAATCTGATCAACCCGATGGATATCGAAAGTGTCGATATCTTGAAGGATGCCGATGCCACAGCGATATATGGATCTAGAGCTGCAAACGGTGTTATCTTGATCACCACGAAAAAAGGTAAAGCCGGTCGTACACAGGTGGATGGATTGTTTCGGCATGGAGTAGCCAAGGTCAGCCATTTCGTAGAAACTATGAATACCGAACAATACTTGGCTATGCGTAGGACAGCTTTCGCAAATGCGGCTAATGCCAATACAACACCCGAACGCACAAACGCTTTCGACCTGACCACTTGGGATCAGACGGCCTACACCGATTTTCAAAAGCTGCTCATCGGGAATACCGCGCAATCTACCGACGCAAACCTCTCGATTAGCGGTGGCGACCAACGTACCAATTTTAGGTTAAGCGGAACATTCCATAAAGAGGGCAATGTCTTTATCGGCGATCAAGGCTACAACCGCTCGGCTGTAAACTTTAATATGCAGCACAAATCGGCCAATGAGCGCTTTAACCTCGGCTTTTCGGCCATATATGCCGCAGATGACAATAATGTAGCTTTGCTTGATCAGACATCGATAGCCTACAACCTGCCACCAAACTACCCCTTGTACAATGAGGATGGCAGCCTATATTGGAGCGGAATAAGCTATGGCGTGCCCGCCAACCCATTGGCACAGCTTAACCAAGTGGTCAAAAATAAAGGGACCAACCTCATCGGTAACTTAAACTTAGGCTACCGCCTTTGGAAAGGTCTTCATTTTAAGACCAACTTTGGCTATGGCAAATCGGACATGGACCAGAAGCGTCTTACGCCAAAAACAGCCCTCGATCCGGGCTTGGCAACCAGCTTGTCCAATAGCTTCTTTGCCTACAATGTCAATGATACCTACTCGATAGAGCCACAGCTAGATTATAGCACGGATATTGCCAAAGGAAAGCTTAGCGCCATGTTGGGGTCTACTTGGCAGCACAGTGTGGCCAACCAACCATCTTACATCAGTGCCAACGATTTTGCCTCCGATGAATTTTTGGAGAACATAGCCAGCGCCCGCACCATGAGTATCTCTAAGCGTAGCAGCGAATACAAGTATTCATCGATATTTGGCCGTCTAAACTACAATTGGGATGGCAAGTATATCGTGAATGGAACGTTCCGTCGCGATGGCTCGTCCCGTTTCGCACCCAATGCACGTTTCGGAAACTTTGGCTCTGTGGGTGCTGCCTGGATAATGAGCGAAGAAAACTTCCTAAAATCTATTCCCCAGATCAGTTTTGCCAAGATCCGTTCCAGCTATGGTTGGGTGGGCAATGACAAGATCGCCGACTATGGATACTTTGATTCCTACGGCTCCAGTTCCTATGTTTTCAACGGTGTCACCAGCCTCGTACCCGCTCGCTTGGCCAACAACACCTTCCGTTGGGAGCAAACGGCAAAATTTGAGGCAGCTCTCGAGCTGGGCTTGTTCGAAGACCGCCTATCCTTTACCGGCGCATTCTATCGCAACCGCTCCGGCAATCAACTTGTTAACCAATTGGTGAGCCCGCAGACCGGATGGAACAGTTACCAGGCCAATTTTCCTGCACTCGTAGAAAACAAAGGCTGGGAATTCACGCTGTCAAGCACCAATATCCAACGTGATGGGTTCCGTTGGCGCACAGACTTCAACCTATCCCTGAACCGGAATAAACTGATCGATTATCCCAATATTAAGGCATCATCCTACGCCTCATCACTCGTGATCGGACACCCGATGAACCCGCTATATGCCTATGAATATATAGGTTTTGATGAAGCTACGGGATTGCCAGCCTTCCGCGATTTTAACGAAGACGGAAAGATCAGCACCGGATTGGTTGATTATGCCCTCGGCGATCGATACCTAGCCGGCACGACCTTGCCCAAATATTTTGGTGGGCTCTCCAATACCATATCTTACAAAAACTTTACGTTGGATTTCCTCTTCCAATTTGTCAAGCAAAAAGGCCGCAGCATATTGGCGCAGTCTTGGAGCCCGCCGGGCTATGGCATGACGAATTTTGCGGCAGCACCCATAATGGACTATCTGAGCCAAGGTTCGTCAGAGCAATTGCAGGTGGCGGCAGATTTTACCAATGCCTACACCGCTTGGTCTAACTATACCTATTCATCGGCCAGTATTGTAGATGCATCCTTTATCAGGCTTAAGAATGTAAGCCTGTCATACGACATCAAGGGGACTTTTGTCGAGCGTTTGCGTTTTAAAAACCTTCGCCTGCAAGTGCAGGGGCACAACCTCTTCACCGTGACAGACTATGTGGGCTTTGATCCGGAATCACAAGGGCTATCCCTGCCACCGCTCCGCACGGTTGTCGGCACGCTACAATTTACATTCTAACGTTATCATCATGAAATTAAAATCAACATTATATATAGGATTATTGCTGGCCGGGCTGGGCTTGAGCAGTTGCGAAAAGCTCATCGAAATTGATGCCCCTACCAATGAATTACCATCGGACGTGATCTTCAAATCTGAGGGCACGGCAAAGTCAGCACTGGCAGGTGCATACACCGCCGTGACCACCAGCAGCGCTTTCAACGTGAATTTTACACAATTCAACGCGATGGCCGCCGGCGAGATCGATTTTGTAGGATCTACCGTGTTTCAGGATTTTATGCAAAATACATATGATCCCGTCGTGACCACCCGCATGAGCGGCCTGTGGTCAGAAGTGTATGCCGCGATCTATCGTTTTAACAGCGTGATCGAAGGGTTAAAGGACAATGCAGCCATCCCTGCTGCCTCGGTGCAACAGATGACGGGCGAAGCACGCGTGATGCGGGCCTATTGCTACTTTCACCTGATCAATATGTTTGGCGCAGTTCCGTTGATCAATACCACCGATGTCAATATCACCAGTACGTTGCCCCGTGTACCTGCTACGGAGATCTACACCTGGATGGCCAGCGAGCTAGAGGAAGCTAAAGATCAGGTGGGCGAAACCTACCAAAGCAATAACAATGTCAATAGCCGTTCCCAGGTGAACCGGTCGGCCGCCAAGGCATTGCTGGCCCGCGTATACCTATACAGTGGTAACTATGCACTAGCCGAGCAGTATGCCACAGAAGTAATCGCTAAAACCGACCTCTACAGCCTGTTACCCAAAGAACAGTTGGCCAATGTATTTTTGAAAGATGCCAAAGAAGCTATCCTGCAAATGGGGCCTGCCGTGGCCACCACCAACGGATACACTGTCGAAGGATCAACCTTCTTGCCCACAACAACATCCACCGTAGCCAACTACGAGCTTACCAGCTACCTGCTATCGGCATTTGAGGCAGGCGATGCGCGCAGAACCGCCTGGGTAAAAGAAAGCAACCTCTCGGGTAAGCAAACATTTCAGCCCTATAAGTTCCGCAACTTTAACCAAGCTACGGCAGTTTCTTTAACGCGAACAGAATTGCCCATGTTGCTTCGGCTGGCCGAACAATACCTTATCCGTGCCGAGGCCCGTTTCCGCAGCAACAACACAACCGGTGCACGCGAAGACCTGAATGTGATCCGCCGCCGTGCAGGGCTGAATGACGTGGCGACAACTGCAAACATCGAAGAGGCCATACTCAAAGAGCGCCAGATAGAATTTTTCTGTGAGCTGGGTGATCGTTGGTACAGCATAAAACGTATGGGCAAGGCCGATACCATTATGGGCGCTTTGCGGCCCAACACCTGGCATAGCTATGCGCAGCTTTACCCGATACCGCAGGGTGCGCGTGACACGAATCCATTTCTGACCCAAAACGACGGATACAGATAATAAGATAACAAGACAACTATATGAAAGGCTTGGTCTAAAGAGCACAGGATGGTTGCCCAGCAATGGAGCAACCCTACCGAGCTCTTTGGCCCAAGGCTATGGACTAATTTTTTTAATAAATGGAAAATACGATTGTAAAGATATCCCATTTATGGCACCGCTATGGGACGGCATGGGCCATTCAAGATATCGATTTCGAGATCAAAGAATTTGGGGTCTTAGGTTTACTAGGCTCCAATGGAGCGGGTAAATCCACAACGATGAACATCATGTGCGGCGTGCTTAACCAAGTAAAAGGGGAGGTGAACATCGGTGGCTATGACATGCGCCAAAGTCCGATAGAAGCAAAAAAGCTAATCGGTTTTTTACCGCAAAATGCGCCGCTCTACCTTGACCTCACGGTACACGAGTACCTGACGCAGTGTGCCCACTTGCGGTTGATACCCCGCAAAGAGATTGATAAAGCGGTGGATAGGGCGATGGCCAAATGTGGGGTTTCGCATTTCAGGAATAGGTTGATCTCCAATCTTTCTGGCGGCTACAAGCAACGCGTGGGTATAGCGCAGGCCATTATCCACGAACCCAAACTGGTGGTGCTGGACGAGCCAACCAATGGCTTGGACCCTAACCAGATTATCGAGGTGCGGAAATTGATCAAGGAAATCGGCGAAGAGAAATCAGTTATCTTTTCCTCCCACATCCTCTCCGAGGTGCAGGCCACCTGCGAGCAGGTAAAAATGATCGAGAATGGTATTATGGTGTTTGAAGACAGCATGGATGCCTTCAATAATTACATCGAGCCAGATAGCTTGCTGATGGTGATGGCCAATCCGCCGATCCCCGAAGTACTCAAGGCCGTGTCGGGCGTATCGGAGGTGGAAGTGCTGTCTGCCCAGCAATTCCGGATTCGCTTTTCCGATGCCAACGGTATCAGCGAGCGGCTGATCGAAGCCAGCGTGCAGGCCGGTTGGCGACTGCGTGAGCTGACGCTGGAGAAAAGCTCGCTGGATCAAATATTTGCCCAACTTTCTAATAAAACGCCAAACAAGAAATCATGAAGACCACCCTACGCATAGCAAAGATCGAACTGAGTCAACTTTTTTACTCGCCCGTAGCCTGGATCGTCTTAATTGTACTGATCATACAATCGGGCTGGCAATACCACGGCATCCTCGAACGTATTTACCAAGGGCAGGAGATGGGCTCTATCGTGGCAGGGGCCACCAACCGGATATTCTCTGGATTCCGCTCCCTTTTTCCGCAGATGCAGGAATACTTATACCTTTATATTCCCTTGCTGACGATGGGGCTTATCAGCCGCGAAACCAACAGCGGATCTATTAAATTGCTGTATTCATCGCCCATCAAAGTCAGTGAAATCATATTGGGCAAGTACTTGGCCATGATGACCTATTGCTTGATCCTGATCTCCGTGCTGTTGGGACTTGGCGTGCTGACCCTGTTCACCGTCAAAGACGCTGAATTTTCGATGATCCTCTCTGGGATCATCGGGCTATACCTCTTGATCTGTGCCTATGCCGCTATCGGTCTGTTCATGTCCAGCTTGACCACCTACCAAGTGGTGGCGGCCATCAGCACGCTGGTGGTATTGGCGGCATTGACCTTCGTGGGGCAATTGTGGCAGGATATAGACTTTGTGCGTGACATCACCTACTTTTTGTCCATATCTGGACGTGTGGAGGAATCCATCAATGGCCTGCTCGGTAGCAATGATGTGTTGTATTTTGTCATCGTTATCGTACTGTTTTTAGGCTTGACCTACCTAAAACTACAGTTTGAGCGCCAAACATTGACTTTGCTCAATAAAAGCTTACGCTATGTGGCCTTTATAGCCGTGATGCTGTTTTTGGGCTACTTGAGCGCGCTGCCACAGTTTATCCTGTACAAAGACATGACGGCCAACAACAGCCGCACCTTGACCCCTGCCAGCCAAGCCATCATTAAACAATTTGAAGAGCCCGTGCACATCACTACCTATGTGAACTTACTGGACGAAAATTATTACTCGGGGCTTCCGGCGGGGCATAACAGCGATAAGAAGCGCTTCGATATGTATTTTAGGTTTATGCCATACCTCACGATGGACTATGTGTATTACTGGGATCATAGCACAAACGAACGCCTCTATGCAGAAAACCCCGGGTTGAGCGATGAACAACTTGCCCGCAAGATGGCCAAGACAAACAAACTGCCTTTTAAGAAGTTTTTGACACCCGCGCAGATCAAAAAAGAGATTGATTTGAGTGCCGAGCGTAACCGATTTGTACGCAAGCTGAGCTATAAGGGCAAAGAGGTGTTTTTACGCGTGTATGATGACTTGTTTAAACATCCCAACGAAAAGGAGACTTCGGCCGCATTTAAACGCTTGCTGGTGCAAGCGCCCAAGGTGGGTTTCGTGACCGGCCATAATGAGCGTAGCGTTCAACGATCGGGCGACCGCGACTATCAGGTGGCCACCACAGAGATCGCTTTTCGTTATGCATTGATCAACCAAGGTTTTGATGTGCTGATGGTAGACCTGCATGCGCTAACACCGAAAGTCGGTTTAGACATCTTGGTTATTGCCGATCCTATGCGTGCTTTTAGCGCCGAAGAGCTACAGCATGTGCAACAGTATGTAGAAAGTGGCGGTAACCTGATGGTTTTGGCCGAACCCGAAAATAAATCGACCATAAAGCCGATCTTGGATATGCTGGATGTGGAGATGGATGAAGGACTATTGGTGCAGCAAAGCCAAAACTACGAGCGCGATTTTATCTTGGCCAATATCTCGAAGAGCAACTGGCTGGAGACTGTCGGCGAAAGCAATTTTCTAAACAAAGATAGTGTCTTGGTATCAGTGCCTACCTCGGTGTCGCTGTCTGCGCGAGCAAATAGCCGTTTCAGCAGCAAGCCGCTCTTTGTGACCCAAGCGGCGAACACCTGGAAGCAGCCCGGACTAAAAATTGACCGCTCGGAGGAACTGAACGATCCACGCAGCAACCAAGAGAAGAAATCTTACCCAGTTGCGCTAACATTAACACGTGAATTGAAAGATAAACAACAGCGTATCTTGGTGATCGGTGATGCAGATTTTATGAACAATGCCGAGCTAATTCGCCAATCGCCGAGAACTGCCAATTTCTCGGTGATGACTGACCTGTTCCGTTGGTTCAGTAATAATGAATTCCCAATTGATACTAACCGCACCGAGCCTACGGATATTGGCAACGTGACATCCACGGGCTTAGACTTGATCAAGTTTGGCTGGCTGTTGGGCTTGCCACTGCTGGTGGCGGGTAGCGTGATCATTTTATTGTTAAGAAGAAAAAGAAGATAGTATGAGATTGAAAAGTTTACTAGTCGGAACGTTGCTGGGCCTCTGCCCAGCAGCCGTTCTGCTGGCACAACAGCTGCCGTTGGATCCTACGGTTCGCGTAGGAGAGCTGCCAAACGGGTTTCGTTATTTTATTAAACAAAACGCTTACCCCGAAAAAAGAGCCGTGCTGTATTTGGCCAACAAGGTGGGGTCTATACTGGAGACAGAAGAAGAGCGCGGATTAGCGCACTTTATGGAGCATATGAATTTTAAGGGAACGAAACATTTCCCGAAGAATGAACTGATCAACTACTTGGAGAAATCTGGTGTACGATTTGGTGCTGATCTCAATGCGTACACCTCTTACGATGAAACCATCTACCAACTGCCCATCCCGACGGATAATGCCGAGCTATGGAAAAATGGTATGCAAATTATGCGCGACTGGGCTGCCGAAGCTACGCTTGATCGCGAGGAATTTGAGAAAGAGCGAGGTGTTATTTTAGAAGAGAAACGCTTACAGCAGAATGCTGCGGGGCGCATGCGCGAGCAGTATATGCCCTCGTTGTACAACCACTCGCGCTATGCCGAGCGCGCACCCATAGGCCTTAGCGAGGTGATCGCAAAGGCCGATATCCAAGTGCTCAGTGATTTCTATAGCCGCTGGTATCGGCCAGATTTGCAAGCGCTGATCGTGGTGGGCGATATCGATGTCGATGCGGTTGAACAACAAATTAAGGCGCTATTTGGCGATCTTAAAAGCAAGGCTGCCGCCAACGCGGTAAGACCCGAATACGGCATAGACCTGATCGATAGCCTGCGTGTTAAGCAGGTGAAGGACAAGGAATATGCATCGGCACAGATCGAATTGTTTGTGAAGAGAAAGACCAGCCCCGTCGTGGATGAAGACAGTTTTAAGCGGGATTTGGTGCGGCAGTTGAGCAACAGCCTGCTCGCTGCACGATTTCAGGAAATTGCACGTAAGGGAAGCCTGACCTATATGGGGCTGCAGGTTAGTGCTAGCGATTTTGTAGCTGATCTATCGCTGCTAAATGTTCGTATATCGATAGCACCGGATAAGTGGGAGCAAGGCTTTAAAGCAGCCTACACCGAAGTGTTACGCGTGAAAAAACATGGCTTTACGGCTGCTGAACTTGATGATGTCAAGGCTCGCCTAAAAGCTCAAATAGCGATGCAGGAACGTGAAAAAAATAAGATTGCATCATTGCGCTTGGTGGAAGACTACCTGCAATACTTCTTGAGCAAAACGGCCTATCTATCTACCGACAAAAAGATCGAACTGACCCGGTGTATGCTAGAGACTGTAACGACGGATGATGTGAAAAGGTACCTCAGTGATTTTCTGAATGAGAAAGATCAGTTATGGCTGATGCTAGGGCTAGACAAAGCCGATCAGCCCTTGCCAGAACAACAACAGCTTAAGCAATGGATAAATGATTTGGGACAGCAGCATATTGAACCTTATGTGCAGGAAAGGCAGCTTGTTCGCTTAATGGATAGCGTTCCCACTGCGGGTAAAGTAGTAAAGGAAAATAAGGACGATGCCCTAGGGTTAACGTCTTGGACATTAAGCAACGGTGTGCAGGTATGGGTCAAACCTACCGATTTTAAGAATGACGAAATCTTGTTTACCGCATTTAGTCCGGGCGGAAGCTCCCTGTATGCCGATGAGGATTATTACTCGGCTATGAATGCCCCTGCTTTTGTTGTGAATAGCGGCGTGGGGACACTTGATCTCAACCAGCTGAGCCAATTTTTGAACGCACGGGCCGTTCAGGTTAGTCCTTTCATTGGCGAACGGGAAGAAGGAGTGAGTGGCGCGAGTATCGGCAAGGAACTCGAGACGGGACTGGGTTTAACACACTTGTATATGTCCGCTTCGCGGTTGGATACGGCTCGTTTTCGGATCATCATGGATCGTTCCAGAACCGCAATAAGCAGCCGTGGTTTCGATCCTAAGCGTGCCTTTGCTGACACGGTGGGCAATATATTGGGCAATTACCACTTTCGGCGGCAGCCAAGTTCATTGGCTACACTCGAACAGATCAAAGCCGATAGGGTAAAGGCAATCTTTGACGAACGCTTTGCCAATGCCGCAGATTTTTCATTCGTTTTTGTAGGTAATTTCAAGCTCGATTCGTTGCGCCTGTTAACGGAGAAATATCTAGGATCGCTCCCTAGCAGTCCAAAAAGGGAACAAGCGCGCGACCTGAACATTCGTGTGCCCGAAGGCAAGATACGTCGCGACCTGCATATGGGACAAGGCGATAAGGGCACTGTACAGCTGGTGTTTAGTGGAAAGTATGCTTATTCGGCGACAAACAATATCTATATGGATGCCTTGAAAGCTGCATTAGAGCTTCGGTTGACGGAGCGCCTACGCAAGCAGGAGAGTGGAGTTTACTCGCCGTCAGTACAGCTTACCAAAGCCAAAAAACCATTGGGCTTTTACGCACTGGTTATCTCCTTCGATTGCGACCCTTCACGGGAAGAAGACTTGATTGCCGCTGTGCGCGAGGAGTGGGGCAAAATGCGAAAAGAAGGCATTTCGCTAGAGGAATGGACTAAGTTTATGGCCGAAGAGCAACGTGCACATGAATTGCAGGAAAAATCGAACCAATTTTGGTTAGGTTACCTCAAAGGCCAACTGGACAAAGGAGAGGCATTGGATGAGTTCGCTGGCCATAATGATCGTTTGGCACAGGTGAATTTAAAGAAGCTTAATGCCTATCTGCGCAAGATCTTGCGTCAAGAAAATGAAATCATCGTGACGCTGAAGCCGGAAGAAAAATAGCGTATAAATTTTTTAGATACCATCCCTTGGTATTGTTGTTTAGTTAGTAGTAAAAGGCCGTCTCTCCCGAGTTCGGCCTTTTACCGTGTTGAACACTTCAATTTTGTTTGCCTAAATTCGTCATTAACGTAACAATTTATCCTGTTTTAAGCCCGAACGTAAACAACGCACGGAACTAGGAGAATCGAGTCAAAATTCTACAAACTTCAAAAATCATGCTTGCTCGTTTTCCTAATTTTTTAGGGTAAAAAATGCTTTTAAATAGGGTTTAAAGACCGATAAATGTCTGTTTTGTTTGTTTGAAAAAACGCTAGCACTTTTTACAGAACAGATAGCTGTTACAGTGTATCGTTAGGTATTCACGCGCAATCGTAGGCAGTTCAAGATAGAAAGCTATCATCTTTCACGCACAAGTAAGCGCATTTATCCGATAGTATATATGCTGCGGAGTATGCCATGTATCTCTTTCTTGGCTTCGAAATCCTTTGCTGGATAGGAGAAATGAACCGTCAGGTATTGTCCTTCCTTGATATAGATTTTTGCTATACCTCTTATGAATTTATCTTGTTGCTGCTCGTCGTAGAAGATATCTTGATAGCGAAAACGATAACTGTGGAGCGATTCGTTAGCTTTAACAAAGGCCTCTTTTGACATGTCGGTCTTCTGTAAAGTGGTGTACAGTGAAACTTCGCCGGCATCGGTACTATAGGCGAAGGAGTGATCGCCCTGCGATGGTTGTTCCTGCGGTTTCAATGCACTATCTTTTAACTTTAGGTATACCAGATTAATGTATTCGCCCGGATAGATGCCTACGAAGGGATCTTGCCAAAAACTACTTGGTTCATCTGTTTGCTTGAGCTGTGCTACAGTCGCTTGTTCCCACTCTGGAATGTTCAACCCTAAATTACTGTTGATCTCCTTCATTTTATTGAGCGAGGCCAAGCTGTCTAATCCTAGTAACGGAACGACCACTTCGAAAACGAGCTGCCCCTGTTGATAGAAACCCAAAAGGTAATCGCGGTGGTTTGTCCAAACTTTGTAAATCCCTGTTTTATATTTTGCCGTCTTAGCCAATATTGCCGTTTCGTACAAGGAAGCACGATGTATATCGGTAACGGCGTTGGAGCCACCAAAAAATGGATCACCAGTTTCCAAGTAGCTATCGTCTAAAAAAACTTCCCTTTTATCGTAGAGGAGGGAGGCGGCAACAAACACATCGCCCCAAACCGAATCTTGGTACAATACCTCGGTGGTCGTATAGACTACCGTATCCGTAGCGGGGTCACTCCCCATGCGCAGCTCTTCCAACTCATCGTAATAGCGGTTCATAAAGGGGAATACCTGCTTCGCGTTGGTGAAAATCAATTTATCCTTATCCGCTTGTTTCAGTTTGTTGTTGTAGGGCACTTTTCTAAGCCACGCGCCTACATATTCTCCGCCCATCAATTGCTTGATGTCTTCATCCATGACAAAGGCCTTTTGTTTACTTGATGATGGCGTGCAGCCACTTAGCATCATCAATATAGCCAACGCAAAGCCAATAAAGTTTTTATAGGCAGCGTTTTTTCTCGGTTCTTTCCTCATAATACAAAAATCCATATTTTTAGCTACTCTCGAAATCCCTCAAATCGGGGATTTTACTTTCGTTATTACCGCAGCAATGTACCCGCACTTGAAATCTGGCTCTAGATGGATGATAGTGACCACGATGACGGCCGTTTGAAGATGTAAGCTTAACAAAATGCACGGAACCTGTTACAATTACTGAATTATATTTGCAAGCCATTTGAAATAGATTATTTTTGAATGGCGGCTTACCTTCCGGTAGTTCGTTCGAAGCGAAAACATGCCGAAGTGAGCTTGTTTTCCTTTACTTTATAGCATATCATTTACAGTAACATGCGTAATTTTTATTCCTTTCTGTTTGGTACATGGTTCTTGCTCATCGTAAGCAGTGTTTCCGGAAAACTGTATGGGCAGTCTGGAGACGGATTAGCGGCATTAGATAGTCTTTTTGCCAAGAAACAATATGAGCGGGCGGCAACGTTGCTGGACAGTGTGTTGCGTAAAGCCATCGCGGTCGACGATGCTGCACTTATTGGAAGGTCGCATGCAGGAATAGGAAATCTGCTGTTGCTGCAGGGAAAGCTGGATGCCGCTTTGGAGAACTACCTCATTAGCATAAAGCACCTTCATGCCGACCAATATGCCGGCGAGCTATCTCGTATATATTCCAACATGGGGGCGCTATACTCAGGACTTAAGCAGTTCCAGCGATCCAAAGATTATTTTCTTAAGGCCTTGGAACTTAATCCAACGGAAAATGCCAATCGCTTGAAGACGCTAGCCAATCTTGCGGGCGTGTATATGGAAACAAATGAACGAGCGGAAGCCCTCCAAACCTTTTATGCTGCAATACAGCTTGCCCGTCAATTGAAGAATGCATCCGTGGAAGCTATATTATATACCAACTTAAGCAACTACTACATTGGCGAAGCACAATGGGCAGAAACGGTCAAGTATGCAAAACAGAGTATATCCCTTCGAAAAGGGTTGGGGCAGCCCCCATCAGCAATTACCTATAATAACCTTGGCTATGCATTGGTGCAACTAGGGAGTCTTAAAGAAGGTATTCAATACTACCATGTTGCTTTACAACAGGCAAGCATAGCAGAAAAGAAGCAGATCTATTATAATTTACACCAGGCCTACAGAGCGCTGGGGGAGGAGGAGGAGGCTTGGCGAGCCATCGCGCGCTACGACGCAGTAAAAGATTCGCTAGCCACGTCAAACTACGAACAGAAAGTTGCTGAACTCGAAGCCAAGTATCAATCTGCGGAAAAGGAAAGGCATATAGAACAGTTGGCCATGCAAAATGCGCTGCAAGAAAAGCAACTGACCCAGCAAACCTACTTGATTGTGGCGATATCGTTGATTGCTCTTTTGATCGCAGGGATCATTTATCTACGGTGGAAGCAACACCGCGTGAGCGATCGCCTATCAAAAGCCGAATGGCGACACCGTTTTTTGCTGGTTCAGCTGAACCCTCATTTTATTTTCAATGCCATGCAGAGTGTGCAACATTTTATCCATAAGAATGAAAGGGACAAGTCCTTGACATATCTGCATAGTTTTAGCCGATTGATACGTCTGGTATTGGAAAATTCGGAAGAGGATGCCGTTTCGCTTGATGTGGAAATTGAAAGCTTGACACACTACTTGCACTTGCAGCAGCTGAACCGTAATCCATCTTTTTCTTACCATGTGCAAGTTGCAGAGGAGCTGGAGCCAGACAACATTTGGATACCAACCATGCTTCTGCAACCTTTTGTGGAGAATGCTGTAAACCATGGCGTGGAGCAGCATGGTGATGGGCGTATCGAATTGTTGTTTGAAAACAATGCCAAGGGCATCGATATTTTCATCAAAGATAATGGACGTCAGGTGTGGAGCACATCACAGGCTGGCCGATTACATAAATCGATGAGCATGGACATTGTTAAGGGGCGTATCGAGCAACTCAATAAAATGGGACGATATGAGATCGTCATGAATATTTCGCAAAGTAGCCCCGTGCCGGGTTACGAAGGAACAATCGTACATTTATATATTCAATTTTTAAAATGAACATGTTTAAGCCCGCAGAGCCCATCAGCTGTTTGATATTGGAAGATGAAGCATCTTCACGCGAGATGATCTCGCAAACGCTCTTGGAAAGTTTTCCCGATATCAGGCAATGCGTGTGCTCCTCCATCCAAGAGGCTGATGAAGCTTGCCAGCAGGCCCTACCCGCATTGCTTATTCTGGACATCAATTTGCCCGATGGTGTTTCATTTGATTGGTTATCGAGACTCCTTCAACAGAACCAAACCTTTAGCGTTATCTTTACAACCGCCTATACGCAGTATGCTGTGGAGGCTTTTAAATTCAGCGCGCTGGATTTTATATTGAAACCTTTTCTTCCCGAAGAGCTTGTTCACGCCGTATATAAGGCGGTTGATGCAATAGGCAGTAGGCATTATCATCTACAACTGGAGACTCTTTTTCATAATCTACATAGACAAGATGCGCCAGAAAAGCGTATCGTGCTCAAAACTGTGGAAGAGATCCACGTCGTCAACTTGGACGATATCGTGGCCATAGAAGCTGATAACAGCTATGCTACCTTTCGCTTGCGCGGAGGTCAGGTTATTCTGGTGTCGCAGGGACTCAAGGAGTTTGAAAACCGACTCCGTTCCAACGGTTTCATGCGCGTGCACCAATCCCATCTGGTGCATGTAAAGTATATCAGTGCATTCCGAAAAAAGACAAATGAACTTTCGCTGGAAGGGGGAATTGTGGTGCCCGTATCGCTGCATAAACGTCCGTTACTCATCAATTACCTCAACGCTCTTTAGGAAAATCCGCTTTTTTTAAGGCAAATTCAAGAGCGTTCCCTGCAAATACCAAACGCTTGCCTTTCTCTTTCTCATAACGAAATCTGCTGGCTAAATTTGTTATCACTGGCCGTCGCTAATTCAGATCTCTCCAGTATTTGCCAAGGGAGATCTAGTGCCTGCTAAGGTCAACATAAATTTTTATGCATATGAGAAAAATACTTTTGGGAAGTTTTCTGTTTGGATGTCTATGTTTTAGCACCGAATCTGCAAGCGCACAGATATGGAAAAAGGTACAGCAAAAACTGGAGAACAAGGTAGAGCAACAAATTGATCAGGCCTTGGATGGCAAAGCCGAAACAAAAGCAGGAGATGCCGAACCGACTACCTTACCTAATCTAGAGAAGACGTACTCTTTTCTACCAGGAAACACCGTGTTTTTTAGGGACAACTTTGAGAACGAAACCTTTGGACGTATGCCTAAAAAATGGAAATCCAGCGGAGGTGGTAGTGTAGAGGAAGCTCCCGGTGTACCCGGTAAATGGCTTGCATTGGCTGCACGAACGAGCTACAGACTGGACAGTCTATTGATGTTGCCCGAAAATTTCACCTTGGAGTTTGATCTATTTACGCAAAGTGTGGAGGCTAGAGATATTGGCAGCATGTCTTTTGGATTTGCCCGAGATAATGCCAATCGATCCTACATCTCCGATGCTTACAACGATAATGCAATAACGAGTGCGCAGCTTCATTTTCACAATAAGGAAGTGACAAATTCCAGCAGCGACACGAAAATCTACAATCCGGTCAAGTTTCCATTGAACAGCTATTCCAATGCGACTCTGCATGTATCCATCGCGGTAGAGGGGGAGCATATGCGCATTTACATCAATAAGGCCAAGTTGTTGGATACCCGTATGTTCAAGCGAGATGCCATCCGGTATTTTTATCTTTCAGCACCTTTCAGCTACAACGCCGATGCTCAAGTCTTTTGGCAACTTTGTCTTGGCTAAATAAGGACATTTGTTAGCGGCGGAGCACTAGCTAGTCGGAAAAAAATGATCTAAGCGTAGATGTAGTTAAATTGGCACAAAGTGTGTTGGGAATAATTCTGTAGCATGGAACCATCCCAATATATACGTTTTCAAAGAAAAAACTTCGGTAAATCCGGCAGTTTAGCGACCTTGTTTTTCTGTAGTGTACTGTTTCTGCTGGGGGTAGTAGGTATCGTCGTCGACTGGAAAAGCGGAGGCACAGCAGCCATACTCGTTGTTCTGCTTTATCTATTGCAGCGCGGGCACTCAACTAAACGCCTGTTGTGGCTCGTAGGACTAGCGGTATTTGCGCTCTATTTAATAAGTTGTGTGCTGCCGGTCGATCTTTTGATTGCCTTCGTAACGGCGTTGTTTCTCCCTTTTGGTTTTTTTTTGCGATCTGCCTTGAAGGCCTATCGCGCCATACATACCGTAGATGTCTTTTATTGGGATAACAAACAACTACATTGTTTGGTGATGTTGAACGATAGTGATTATAAGGGGTACGCTTTAAACCCCGAAGCTTATCGCAAAACTTATCGAAGCGATCAGGTGACTGCTGTTAAAGTATTGAAAAATAATTTGTTAATTTCTGTTGGAGATCTTTTGATACGGCCACTGGAATTAACCAAGGACGAAGTGGCTTCGGTTCTTGATTTCGTGCAACGACAATTTCCGCAGCTGCTGTCGCAAGAAGCTGTCTTGGAAGCAAAGATTGATGAAGAAAATCGCCGTTACAAACAAAAAATAATCCCGATGGTGCCGATTGTTCTTGTGGCTGTTCTTATCTATTTTTTTGCAGACAATGGCAGAAACCAACCACTTACCTATGCTGGTCTTGCGCTGATGCTCGCCCTACCTGTTGTCATCACGATACTGTCGAGAAAGAAATGATCGGAAACCCAAAAAACTATTGATTGGCAGCCCTACTTTCCAAAGAGTGGAAGCTCAGTAGCAGAAAAATAGACCAAAAACTTTTCGAATAGTGCAACTGTATCAACAGCATGTTGCGAATGCTATTTTTTCTTTTTGTTTGTAATTAATCTAAATTAAGTATAGATTCGCAGGCAAATGTTTATCCTAGTCCCTTTACCAGCATGTCTGCAATAGATCACGATACTTTCCGAGCGATCTACGAATCCTATTGGGCGAAAGTGTATAACTACGCGAAGCGCATCATGGAGGATAAGGAAGCTGCTGAGGATATCGTACAGCAGGTTTTTGTGTCATTGTGGGAACGTCGAGCAACACTACATTTGGATAATGCTGAAGCCTATCTGATACAGGCTGTTAAGTTTACCTGCATCACAGCCCTAAAGAAAGAACAACGGTACGCCCATCAGGAAGAGGTAGAAGGGGTGCAAAGGCCATCGACATCAAAAGCCGATGAACTGACGTTAAAGCACGATTTGGACAAAAATCTAAAAGGGATAATCGAGACATTGACACGCGACGAGCAGGATATATTCCGGATGCGCTTTGAAGATGGGTTGGATAACAAGACTATTGCGGCTCATTTGGCGCTATCGGAGAAGACCATACGCAATAAGTTTTCCATGGTGCTATCCATCGTTCGGCAGAAGTTAAAAACCTACGGCTACAAATAGGGGCAAAAAAAAAAATTTCGGGACAATCGCGATGCAGGGTAGACTTCCCTGTAGATGAATCAAGATATCATACAAAGATACCTCGCAAACACCTGCACGGAAGAGGAACGATTACAGGTAGAGCGTTGGTTGGAGCCAACAGAGTTTTCGCAACCGCATAGTTCCATTTCGGACGATCATAAAGATCTACAGCGAAAAATCTGGGCCGATATATCCGTAAAAACGCGACGGCAAGTTAATCTGCCTATTATGCGCTTGACGAAGTACAGCGTAGCGGCTGCAATATTACTGTTGCTGACCTTTCAGGAAAATGATGTACTGCTATCGCTCGGTCGTGATGGGCACCTGCTTCATATCGAAAAGATCAACTACGCCATGGGCAATAGCAAAGCGGAAGGCTTGGTGGACATACATCGCGTTCACAACCCAACCGAAGAACCGATTCAAATCACCTTTCAACCTAGCGGTAGGATATACTGCCTAGCGGAGAATCAAAGCTATATTCATGTACAACTGGAGCAGGATCCCGGCGTTATCGGGCAGAAGGAATTGATCCTCTCTGCCGATCAGTTGAAGATGCTGCCTGATGTTCCCTTGGCCGCCTACCTAGCGGCAGCTGTAGATCATGAAAATTTAAAAAACAAACCTCAGCAATACCTCTAATCCAAACATGAAATTTATCCCTTTAGCCTTCTTGCTATGCCTGCTCAGTGGCCTGCATACGGCTACCTTGGCACAAAACAAGAAAACAGTAGAACTTTCCGGCTATGTCAAGGACAACTTTGGCAATGCGGTGCATGCCGCTACCATCAGCGTTGAAAATGAGCAGACGAAGGCCGATTATGATGGTTATTTTAAATTCGATAAAATTGCCCAAGACGAGATGCTCACGGTGGTAGTCACGGCAGTAGGCTTTTTGACTGAAAAGAAAACACTGCCTGTAGGGGCGAACAGTAAACTCACTTTGGATATATTGATGAGGGAAGATAGCCGACAGATTGATGAAGTGACCATCGTCGGACAGACGGACAATGAGCGCCATGTGCAAGAAATCAGCCGATCAGGCTTTAATGTAAGTGTTATTGATCTCAATAAATTCAGCAACGAAGCTGCTAACCTGACACAAGTATTGAAAAGAGCAACCGGTGTAACCATATGGGAAGATGGTGGTCTAGGCTCTAATTTCGTGTTTCGAATCAATGGATTGGATGCCAAAATATTTATAGATGGCGTGCCCATGGATAATTTTGGTTCGTCTATGTCGCTTAACAATATTCCCGTCAATCTTATCGATCGTATCGAGATCTATAAAGGAGTCGTTCCTGCATTCTTGGGATCGGATGCGCTTGGTGGAGCAGTCAATATCATCACCAAGCGACGAGCTCGCCCATTTCTAGACTTCAGCTATAGCCTAGGCTCGTTCAATACCCACCAAGCGGCGGTTGTGGGAACGTTTACCAATCCGAAAAATAAACTGTCAGTGCGTTTGAATGCCTTTTTTAACCATTCGGACAACGACTACAAGATGTACAGCGAAGAGCGTTACAATGTGATTCTGCGTGGTGAACGTAATAATAAGTTGGATACCATCGATCAGGTGCGTCGATTTTACGATGCCTATACCTCGGCTATGGGGCAGATAGAGCTGGGCTATCGGGATAAATCTTGGGCAGATCAGTTCTATGTTGGCTTAACCTATTCCCAAAACCACAAAGAAAATCAGTTGGGGGCTACCATCAATACACTTAATGTGGGACAATGGACCGAGAGCAACTATTGGATGCCAACCCTGAGCTACAAGAAAAGTGACTTTATTGTTAAAAGGCTATATGCCGATATTTTTACGAGCTACAGCATGGATACTAGGCACGTGCGCGATACAGCGGCCTATAATTATAGTTGGTCAGGAAACTGGGTGCCCATAGGGGATGATCTACCCCGGCAGGAAACCCATACCAAGTATGATCTGTCCAACTACTTGGCGCGCATAAATCTCAACTATGACTTTGACGAAGAACGACGCCAGAGCATCAATGTCAACTATAACTACAATAGTAGTAACCAAAAAGAGTATGATATGATGGATGGTTACGATAGATCGGGGCTGCCGTCTAGCCTTGGTCGCCATATTCTGGGATTGGCTTGGCAAAATCAGTGGTTTGATAAAAGGCTTTCCAATGTCCTTTCTGCTAAATACTACCGACTGGATGCGGCAAAAGACAGAGACGAGCGCGTGTTTGATGGCAACAACGAACTTCTTAGCGGTGCTTTGGTACACTACAAGAAAGCTTGGGACTACTACAGCCTGAGTTTAGCCTCTCGCTACCGTATTACTCGCGATGGAGGATGGAAGCTTTCGTATGAGCGGGCTTACAATTTGCCTGCTATGACGCAGCTTTTTGGGGATGGCGTCAATGGCATCGCTAACTTTGATCTGAAACCGGAACGAAGCGATAACTTGAACACTGGCTTTTATTACAACACCTTTATCCGGGAAAATAACTTCTTGAATGTGGATGTCACGGCCTTCTATCGCCTTGCGGCCGACTATATCAACACACGTGTGGTCTACGTGAATGGCGAAGGATATACGCAGGCTTACAATATTCCGGGTGTAAAACTCTATGGCTTAGCCGCCGAGCTCAAGTATGGTTATAAAGATTTAGTGGCCGTCACGCTCAATGGATCCTACGACCGTGCCATCGATAATAAAAAGTTTACCGACGATAATAAAAAACAAGTGAGCTTAACCTATGGTCAGCAAATTGCCAATCGTCCGTGGGTTTATGGCAGCATGGATATCAGCCTGATGCAAAATGACTGGTTCCAGTCTGGGAGTAGGGTACAACTTTCTTACCTGTCGCAATACACGCATTGGTTTTACCTGAGTGAATCCAACTTAGGATCGCTGGCATCGAAAGATCATATCCCAACACAAACTATCCACTCGGCGATATTGAGCTACTCGTGGAGCCGCAACAAATACAACGTATCCTTCGAAGCACGAAACCTTACTGATGAACGCGCATACGATAATTTTAGGTTACAAAAACCGGGGCGCGCCTTCTATCTAAAACATCGACTATCATTAATGTAATCATTTAATTGTAATACTATATATCCAATGAAAATTAAACACTTACTCGCTACATGTATTGCCGCTACGGCGCTGTTATCCTCTTGTAAGGACTCTCCAGACGATGCTCCGTCAGAAACCATAGATACCAGTGGTAATCTATACAGTTTGTGGGTTACCTCATCTACCGGTTCTTATCTCTTGACTACGAATGATCTAATGAAGGATACGCTCTTATCTCCCAACAACAATAAGGGGATAGATATCACATCTCATCTCCCGGCGGCTTTCTATGGCGTGTATGCATACAACC
Organism: Sphingobacterium bambusae; assembly: GCF_033955345.1. NCBI lineage: Bacteria > Pseudomonadati > Bacteroidota > Sphingobacteriia > Sphingobacteriales > Sphingobacteriaceae > Sphingobacterium > Sphingobacterium bambusae. The sequence continues at coordinate 257,406 of NZ_CP138332.1, read as the reverse complement.
ACCATGGTAAATTCTACCTGTCCAACGACGGAAAGCTTTTCAGCCAACATGAAATAAGCAGCGATGGTCAGTTCCGCGAAACGAATAATTATGTTTTTCCGGGGAACTTTTTTATGGGAAAGGTGCTGGATAACATCTGTACCAAAGATGAACTGGTGTTGACAAAGACCGCTGGAACGACCAACACGACGAAAAAAGTGCTTGAGCAGCCTATTTATTACATGAATACCAATAACTTAACAATCAATAAGAGTGTTACGGTAGATATTCCGATGATTAAATATGTTCCAAAACAGACGAATGGAGCCGACGATGATCCCTATATCGTGCCTACCAGCATGACCGTTCGTGGCGATAAACTTTTCGTAGGACACAAATATCGAAGCAATATTACCCGAACAGATATCATCGATACAGCTTATATCTATGTTTGTGATTATCCGAGCTTGGCGAATGGCAAGATCATTAAGGACCCGCGTGGGGGATTCACCGCTGGCCACTGGGAGATCAATAAGCCGACCTTCTTGGACGATAATAACGACCTGTATATCTTGACACGTCGCGTGGGAACCTCAAGTTATGGATTGCTCCGCATAAAATCGGGAGAGACTGCCATTGACCCTGATTATTTCTTCGATCTGAAAGATTTCAATGTATTCAAGAACTCCTCATCCATGATACAGAAATTGGGTAACGGAAAAGCCTATATTAGTCCTTATGTGGTTGACCCGGCAAACAAGAAGATAATCGCTGACTTGCGTATCCTTGCGGGAGGCGCCGAGCCAAAGACAACCATGAACTTTATGGAAAATGGTAAATTGTATGATGTGTTCAAGACTGACGAGTCCAAATGGTTTGTTTATGAATACGATCCTGAAACAAATAGTCTCAAACGTGGTGCTGAGATTGATCCGGGCGTAACTTGGGTGTATCATGTCAACAAGATAAAATAAGCTTTCTTAGCGATACATCAATAAGTTGTACGCACCGTCGTACAACTTATTTTTTTGCCTCCATAAAGTACAATAAACCATCCGCCCATCTAGATTGATTTCTACTTTACGGGGCGTCAAAAAGCGCTATCATGCCATCAAAAATCAAGAAAAAGAAAATGTGGTCGTTTCGCAGCGTCAACAATTGGCTGCATCTATGGCTCGGGCTGCTCTCGGGTACTATCTTAATTATCGTTTGTTTTACCGGCTGTTTATGGGTATTTCATCATGAGATAACGACTTTGTTGGTGCCGCGTAAGGAGAGTCAGTTTATTCTTGCCCAACATGAATCGTTATTGCCGCCCTCGCAGATCGTCCATATTGCCGACTCACTTTTTCCAAACGCTTTAGTTCGAAACATTACCTATACCAAAGATGCGCCGATCTCTTTTTCCGTAGATGAAGTAAGTGCTGCGGATAAAAAAGGGAGCACGCATCTTCTGCATCCCTACAGCGGCGTATACTTGGGCGAAAAGACCAAGGAGCGTTCGACACACGATAAGTTAGAACAACGCTTGGAGGGCTTCTTCTCTTGGGCCATCGATGGGCACCGTTTTCTATGGCTGCCCCGAGACATCGGTAGGCCTATCGTCAATTACGCAACGCTTGTGTTTACAGTAACGCTGCTAACGGGCCTTGTTTGGTGGTATCCGAAAAAATGGAACAAATCTACCCGTACCAAAAGCTTCAAGGTAAAATGGAAGGCCGGTTGGAAAAGGCTAAATATCGATCTGCACAATGTCTTTGGCTTTTATTCCTTTCTTTTGGTTATCCTGCTTGCCATCACCGGCATGTACTACGGTATTACATGGTTCAACAAGGCGCTCTATTGGTCTACGAAATGGGGAGAGACCTTGGCAGAAAGACGCCCAGTACAATCCGATACCACAAAGATGGCGCTAATCGATGCTTTCCCTGCAGCATTCGATCGGCAGATAGGCAGTATATTGAGCCAGTATAAAGATCCACACTATCTATCGATTAGTTATCCCGATGCAAAGCGAGCAGATGCGAGTATACAAGTTTATATCCGCAACAGCATGGATCGCCAATACAACAACAGGTATTATTCCTTCGATCGATACACGGCAGCATTTTTACCGAACAGCATCTCCTTATTTAACAAGGATTTTTATGAACTGGATGCTGGCGAGAAATTTCGCCGGTTGAACTATGATATACACGTGGGCTCTGTCGGAGGTTTACCCACGAAGATCTTGGCGTTCTTTGCTACATTGGTTGCAGGATCACTTCCCGTGACGGGCTTTATCGTTTGGTACAACCGGAAGTGGGGCAAAAAGCTAAAAAAAAGGGAGAGGCGCGAACGGTAAAAATTACTTAAGATTGTAAATATTTTGTTTTGCCTTTAAACGAATAAAAATATTTTTCTAGATTTGTTATTATGAAGTTGGTTTTAGGCTTGTTAACGATCTATTTCCTTGTGCTTTCGGCGCTTCCCTGCCGAGATGCTGGAGATGATTTGCATTTACCAATTTTATCTACCGAAGCTCATACCGATAGTGCTGCAGATACCCACAAACATGCTGGACATGCCCATCAAAACGACGGATGTTCGCCTTTTTGTTCTTGTCAATGCTGCAGTCTGAAGATGGAGACTTTTCAGAAGTTTGAAGCTGGGATTGGCAAGAAAATCGTATTTCAATTGGCCGCAGCGCCCTACGAAATGGATGCCCCTAGCATAGATAATTACCCCAACCAAATTTGGCAACCGCCAAAATACATCGCTTAATTTTACTATGGGCACTGTCTCTTTTCTGGCTTCGCCAAGATAAGAGGACAGTTTCTGCTGTTGGTCCAAAGAACATAACATAAGACAGTATAGCGCATATAGCTTCGTCTATGTTGTTATATCTATGCCAACAACAACATGTATGGGTTCCAACTTTCGTTAGGACTTGAATACTTACCATTAATAAGATGTATTGTGTTAGATAACATTATCAAATTTAGTATAAAGAATAAGATCATTATTGGTTTAATGACTTTATTACTTGTTATTTGGGGTGTCTGGAGTGCAACAAAGCTTCCGATAGATGCGGTACCCGACATAACGAATAATCAAGTGCAGATTTTTACCTCTTGCCCTACGTTAGCAGGACAGGAGGTTGAACAGCTGGTCACGTTTCCTATTGAACAAAGCATTGCCAATGTGCCTCGTATTAAAGAGACACGGAGTATCTCTCGATTTGGCCTCTCCGTTATCACGGTGGTTTTTGAGGAAGATGTCGATATTTACTTCGCTAGGCAGCTTATCGGTGAGAAGCTGAAAGAAGCTCTCGAATCCATCCCTGCAGGCATAGGTTCGCCTGAGCTGGCGCCCGTGAGTACTGGACTAGGCGAGGTATACCAATATATTATACACCCCAAGAAGGGGAGCGAGAGCAAATACAACGCCAAGGATCTGCGAACTATGCAGGATTGGATCGTCGCCCGACAGTTGTATGGAACCCCCGGTGTGGCGGAGATAAATAGCTTTGGCGGCGAGCTGAAACAATATGAAGTGGCGGTAAATCCCGACCGCCTCAAGGCGATGAACGTCACTATTCCAGAGATATTTGCCGCCCTCGAACAGAACAACCAAAACACAGGAGGCGCTTATATCGATAAGCGGCCGAATGCCTACTTTATTCGTGGCATAGGCTTAGTAACCTCGATCGAAGATATACAGCGTATTGCTGTCAAGACGACCGGTAGCGTTCCTATCTATGTAAAGGATGTTGCTGACGTGCGATTTGGTAGCGCGGTACGCTATGGTGCACTCACGTATAATGGTGAGGTTGATGCCGTGGGCGGCGTGGTGATGATGTTGAAGGGCGAAAATAGTAATGAAGTGGTGAAGCGGGTGAAGGATAAGTTGCCCACCATTCAAAAATCGCTTCCCAGCGATGTCGTGATTGAGCCTTATCTCGATCGTACAGATCTTGTGGGCAGGGCTATCAGCACCGTCGAGAAGAATTTGATTGAGGGGGCATTGATCGTCATATTTGTATTGGTAATCTTCTTGGGCAATTTGCGCGCCGGCTTAATTGTGGCATCCGCAATCCCGTTGTCTTTGCTCTTTGCCCTCGGCATGATGAACGTATTTGGTGTAAGTGCCAATTTGATGAGCCTTGGCGCCATAGACTTCGGATTGATTGTCGATGGTGCCGTCATTGTGGTGGAGGCAACGTTGCACCATCTCGGACTCCGCAAATCAACGGAAAGGCTTAGCCAAGAGCAAATGGATACGGAAGTTTTTGAATCGGCCTCTAAGATCCGCACTAGCGCCGCTTTTGGCGAAATCATCATCTTAATTGTGTACATCCCTATTCTTACATTGGTGGGTGTGGAAGGTAAAATGTTTACGCCGATGGCCAAAACCGTGGGTTTTGCTATTTTGGGAGCCTTGATTTTATCGCTTACCTATATCCCAATGATGTGTGCCTTGTTTCTTCCTAAAACAGGACATAGCAAAAAGACGTTTAGCGATCGCTTTATAGAGCGCCTCCAAAAGATATATGCGCCATTGCTGCAAAAGGCTATACGCATCAAATACCTCATCGTGGCCCTGACCATTGGCATCTTTGCACTTGCTGTTTTTATCTTCAGCCGTATGGGAGGCGAGTTTATCCCGCAACTGCAGGAAGGTGATTTTGCCTTTCACTGTATCCTCCCGCAAGGAAGCTCCCTGAGCCAAAGTATTGAAACATCCATGAAGGCCTCAAGGATTATCAAGGAGTTCGACGAAGTGAAAATGGTGGTTGGGAAAACGGGGGCTGCCGAGGTACCTACAGATCCGATGCCGCCGGAGGCTACCGATATGATGGTGGTACTTAAGCCGCAAGCGGAGTGGACCTCTGGTCGCAGTTATAACGAACTGGCCGATGCCATTATGGAACGGTTGGAGGTGATACCGGGCGTGTTTTTTGAGAAAAACCAACCTATACAGATGCGTTTCAATGAACTTATGACTGGTATACGGCAGGATGTGGCGGTGAAAATATTTGGCGAAAACATGGATAGTTTAGCCAATTTGGCAATCGAGGTGGCACGTGTGGTGCAGTCTGTACCCGGCACCACGGCGCCGCAGATCGAACGAGTCAATGGTTTACCGCAGATCAATATTGAATATGATCGCACGAAAATTGCCAACTATGGCCTTTCTGTGCAACAAATAAATGATATCGTCAGTACGGCATTTGCCGGTAAGGCGGCAGGCCAAGTGTATGAAAACGAACGTCGTTTTGATTTGGTTGTTCGTTTGGATAGTGCAAACCGGAGCGACATAGATGATGTAAGTAATCTGATGGTTCCGATTGTCGGTGGCAATCAAATTCCGCTATATCAGATCGCCAATGTGGGGTATAAATTGGGGCCAGCACAAATCAGCCGTGAAGCGGGCAAACGCCGGATCGTGATCGGTTTTAACGTCGCGGGAAGAGATGTGCAGAGTGTGGTAAGTGATATCCAAGAACAGTTGAACCAACGGGAGAAATTGCCATCAGGATACTATTTCACCTATGGTGGGCAGTTCGAAAACCTGCAGGAGGCCAGTGCACGGTTAATGGTGGCTGTGCCTGTTTCGCTGTTATTGATTTTTATGCTGCTCTTTTTTACCTTCCATTCCTTTAAACAGGCTATTTTAATCTTTACAGCGATTCCGATGAGCGCCATTGGCGGGGTGATCGCTTTGTTATTGCGCAATATGCCGTTCAGCATCAGTGCAGGAATTGGATTTATAGCCCTGTTCGGTGTTGCAGTGTTAAATGGCATCGTGCTGATCGGTACATTCAACCAGTTAGAAAAGGAAGGCATGACCGATGTTTTCCGGCGTGTAAAAGAAGGTACATTAACGCGTCTACGACCTGTTTTAATGACGGCAACAGTGGCTTCTCTTGGTTTCCTACCAATGGCGATAAGTAGCAGTGCCGGCGCCGAAGTGCAAAAACCATTGGCCACAGTAGTGATCGGTGGTTTAGTGACGGCTACCTTCCTGACGCTATTTGTACTGCCTCTGCTCTACATTATTTTTAATTCAACATTTAACTTCCGAAGCGGAAAACGTATGACAACGATAACAACGGGTTTACTGATTCTAGGTCTTTCTATCCCCGCACTGCATGCGCAACAGCGATTGACCATTGACGGAGCTATTACTATTGCGATGGAAAACAATCAGCAGTTTAAGGTGAACAATGCCGAGGTAAGATCCGCTGGATTGCAGGTAAAGACGGCAAATGATGTACCTAAGACGGGTGTTTTTTTCGAAAATGAAGACTATAGACCGTCCGACAATATAGGAATCTTAAAAATAGGCGTTTCTCAAGATCTGCCGTGGCCAGGCCTGTTTGCTGCTCGTCGGCGTTATTTTCAGGAGCAGCTGAAATTTGCAGAGATGAATCGGGAACTGCTGCAGGCAACCATCAAACGTGATGTGCGCGCGGCCTATTATCAATTGTGGTTTTTACAGGATCGCCAACGGCTGTACAATAAGCTTGATAGCGTATACACATCGCTCTTTAATGCGACAGACCTCCGACTCCGCACGGGTGATGTGGCTGCATTGGATAAAATAGCAGCGCAGGCAAAATCGAGTGAGATACGTGCGCAGGTAGAGCAGAATAAGAAGGAAATGGTCATGCAACAGCAACAACTGATGTTGCTGCTGAACATCAACCAATGGATGTTGCCGATTGAGGCTCCATTGGGAAAGATTGATGTCGACCTCCTGCAATTAGCAGAATCTCACCCGACACTGACTTTGCAACAGCAAAATGTCGCGATTGCGGAAAGAAACATAGACATACAGAAACAAGGAAATATGCCGGATTTCAGCGGCCGCTTTTTTTCGCAACGACTATGGGGTGCCAACGATCCTTTTACCGGATTCTCCGTGACGGCAGCCTTCCCGATATTTGGGCTTGCGGCCAACAAGAATAAAGTTCGTGCCGCAAGAGCGGAGGTGCAGGTACAAGAGGAAACGCTGGTATTTAGGCAGCAGGAGCTATCGACGCAGCAGCGCAACGCACAGGCATCCATACAGAAAAATATCGCGTTACTGCAGTTTTACGAAGCCGATGGATTGCGCCAAGCAGAGGAAATCATCAAGGCGGCAACGCTAAGCTACAACACGGGCGAAATCGGATTTGCCGAGTTAAGCCAGTTTTTAAGCCAAGCCATAGGTATTAGGCAAAACTATTTGGATGTGCTGAACGTGTACAACCAGTCGGCCATAGCATTCAATTACTACAACAATAAATAAACGTAAGAGATGAAAATCAATAAACATATATTTTTCGCTTTGTCATTGGCATTTGTCCTTTCCAGCTGTGGACAAACACATTCGGAGGGTGACGGGCATACGCACGGCAACTCGGCAGCGGAAGCCGGGCATGCTGAAGAAGGACATGAAGAAACCAGTAATATGTCCGCGCTCACGGCTGAACAGATTGCTGCGGTGGGCATTAAACTAGGGGATATCGAGCAGAAGAACTTAATTAATATGATTAAGGCAAATGGTGTGCTCAGTGTGCCAAACAACAACAAGGCAAATGCTTCTTCGCTCTATGGCGGTGTGATAAAAACTATGCCTGTGCAGCTTGGCGATCGCGTTCGAAAGGGGCAGGTCATAGCCACAATAAGCAACCCGCAATTTATTCAAGTGCAAGAGGAGTACCTCACCATTGCGGGACAGATCGTGCTGGCGGAACAAGAATTACAACGTCAGGAAGAATTGAATGCCGGTAATGCCGGTGCGCGTAAGAATTTGCAAACAGCCAGTTCCACACTAAACACGTTGCGTACCCGAAGAGCCTCGTTACAACAGCAGATTCAGCTGATGGGCTTAAACCCTGCTAGTGTGAGTAGTGGAAACCTTCGTGCCAGTTTAGTTGTTACTAGTCCTATAGCTGGGACAGTGAGCAATGTCTTTGCTAAAATTGGTAGTTACGTGGATGTTTCTTCGCCTGTTTTGGAAATCGTTGATAATAGCCTGCTGCATCTGGATCTCCAAATATTTGAGAAGGATCTTCCGGCGATCAAAGTTGGGCAACTGGTCGATTTTACCATCACAAATAATCCGACTAATCGCTTTTCAGCGAAAGTGTTCAGTATTGGTGCATCCTTTGAGGGCGACAGTAAATCCGTTGCTGTACATTGTACGGTTGTTGGCAACAAAGAGGGGCTTATCGATGGCATGAATACCGTAGGTATGATTAGCCTAGATCATGTTATGTCGCCAGCGGTGCCCAATGAGGCTATCGTGGAAGCCGATGGTAAATATTATGTTTTTGTACAAACGGATAAAGAAGGCGAAGAGCACCATGATGAAGAGGGGCACAAACACGAAGAGGGCGAAGAACACAGTCATGCACACAACGATAATGATGACGTGAAGAAAGCGGGGAATACGATAAATTTTGAAAAAGTTGAGGTTGCAAAGGGCGTCTCGGAAATGGGCTACACAGCAATAACAGCTGTTGGCAATCTTCCTGCAGGAGCTAAAGTGGTTGTTAAAGGCGGATTTTTTATCAATGCTAAATTGAGTAACACGGGTGGACATGAACATTAATAAACGTTATGGAAGCAAAAGAAAAAAAACACAGGCATGCCGAAGAGCACGAATCGCATGAACACGGTGCGATTTTAGGTGAGCATACAGAACTGCTCTTCGCCATCGGTTGCGGATTAGCTCTCGGTATAGGCTGCGGACTGTCCTTTTTAGATGGTGTCCCTACGCAGGTACCACTGATATGTTATATAATGGCCTACTTCTTAGGTGGTTTCTTTACAGCAGTAGAAGCGGTAGGCACCATCCGAAAGGGAGGCTTTGAGATAGATTTCCTCATGCTGGTGGCGGCTACTGGAGCTGCTATCTTGGGAGAATGGGCAGAAGGTGCGCTATTGCTTTTTCTTTTTAGCATTGGCCATGCCTTGGAGCATTACGCCATGGCGAAAGCGAAAAAGTCTATTGCGGCCTTAACAAACCTTGCACCAGCGACGGCGTTGGTGAAAAGGGATGGCGGAACAGTGGAGCTGCGCATTGAAGAGCTTGTTGTTGGTGATCTGATTATCATTAAACCTAATAGCAAAATTCCTGCAGATGGACTGCTGGTGCAGGGCGAGGGCAGCGTAAACCAAGCGCCCATCACTGGCGAAAGTGTGCCGGTGGATAAAATGGCGGTGACCCACAGGGAGCAAGTGGTTAGCGATATCAATAAGGTAAAGCCGGAGAATCGAGTGTTTGCGGGAACCATCAATGGCGCATCAGTCTTGGAGGTGAAAGTGTTAAAGGAAGCCAAAGACTCGACTATCGCTAGGCTGATAAATATGGTCAATGAAGCGGAAAAACAAAAATCGCCAACCCAATTGTTGACGGACAAGTTCCAGCGGTATTTTGTGCCCTTCGTGCTTGTATTGGTTACCGCCTTATGCTTTGCTTTTGTTGTTTTGGATGAGACTTTTGCAGAGAGTTTCTACCGAGCGATGGCCGTTCTGGTGGCATCAAGCCCTTGTGCATTGGCAATTTCTACGCCAAGCGCTGTTCTTAGTGGAGTGGCGCGCGCGGCAAGAGGAGCTGTGCTGATTAAAGGGGGGCGCCCTTTGGAAGATCTAGGATCGCTGGAGGCTATAGCCTTTGATAAAACAGGAACGCTGACCGAGGGCAAGCCGAAGTTGACCAACGTTATTCCCTTAAACGGGGTCGAAGATTCTCAGCTATTGAAACTGGCCATTGCGGTGGAAAAGCTGAGCGATCATCCGCTCGCACAAGCTATTGTTGAGGGTGGTTTGGCCAAGCTGGGTTCGGTGGCTCTACCTGAAGCAGATCAAGTGAAAGGTATTGTTGGTCGCGGCGTGGAAGCTGTTGTTGAAGGCAAGAAGATTCTTATTGGCAACAAAGCGCTATTTGCAGCGGATAATACGCCTTCGGAAATCATAGAGCAGGTGGAGCGGCTTGAAAAGGACGGACATACCACGATGTTGGTGAAGGAGGATAGTCAATATATCGGTATCTTATCGCTAATGGATGTGCCGCGACCCGAGGCGAAGGCTGTATTACAGCAGCTGGCCGCCTTGGGGATCAAAAAAATGCTGATGCTGACCGGCGATAACCAACAGGTTGCAGAGGCCGTTGCCAAGCAGATCGGCATTACCGACGCGATGGGCAACCTAATGCCGGAGGATAAAGTTGCAGCCGTCGAACAGCTAGACCTTCGCGAAGGTATGGTGGCGATGGTGGGCGATGGGGTAAATGATGCTCCGGCGATGGCCAAAAGTACGGTGGGTATTGCTATGGGGGCTGCAGGATCGGATGTAGCGCTAGAGACCGCAGATATTGCTTTGATGGGGGACAAACTGGATAGTTTACCCTTTGCTATTGGACTCAGCCGTAAAGCGAAGAGCATTATTCGTCAAAATCTTTGGGTTAGTTTGGGCATTGTAGCGTTGCTTATTCCACTGACCGTCTTGGGCATTACTTCGATAGGCCCTGCCGTGATGATACATGAGGGATCAACCCTCTTAGTTGTAGCCAATGCTCTTCGGTTGCTAGCCTATAGAACCTAAGGCTATTAAGGGAAGATGGGCTGTTGATCGACGATACAAACCTGCTGTTTGTTCGATACTGAACGAAGGAAAACGCCGTGCTCCGTTTTGTTGGAGCACGGCGTTTTATTGAGCAGCTAATTATTGCTCGTTCTGTGTAAGGGTGTCCAGATTTACTTCGCGCTGTGGTATAGGAAGCAACCGTTTGTTTTCTGTTACCTGATAACTGCCCACAGGATATTGTGGATTAGCGGCCATCTTCCGTGCGCCATGCGCATTCATCACGGAAACGGTTTTCCCCGTACGTACCAAGTCGTATCAGCGATGGTTTTCAAAAGCTAGTTCCACTTGGCGTTCTTTCATAATGGCCTCGCGAAAGCTCTCCTGATTGCTGACGCGCAAAGCCAAATTGGGGTTGTTTGCTGTCTTAGCGGCTAATCCTGCCCGATTTCGAACGGCATTGAGCAGCTCAAATGCTTCGCCATCGGCCACAAAGGCTTGCTCGTTCAAGCACTCTGCAATTTCCAAAAGCACGTCGGCGTAGCGGATAAGTGGAAAATTTACATTTGTTTGCCCCGGCTGCACAAAACCGTGGTTAAATTTGATCACATGGGGCACTTGGTAAACCGTTCCGGCCAACGTAAATGTTTCTGCAACGGAACTGCTCTTATGCAGATCTCCGGTCTAGTAAGCCGCCAGTAGATCGCGTGTGGGCGTATTCCAGCCTGCATCATAATTCAGATTGGTACCAACGTCATCGGTCACAGCGGTTCCCGAATTGAACGGCGCAAATTTATACATGAAATTGCTGGACAAGGTGGAATCTGATCCGAGATATTGAATCTCAAAGATGGATTCCACATTGTTCTTATTCTGCGGTTTAAAGATATCTGCATAGACCGACACAAGGCTGTAGCCTTGCACTTTTCTAAGGTAGCTCAAAGCCTTTGGGAAATCTTTTAAGGTCATATAGGCTTCTCCTAGCAGAGCGTTGGCGGTTCCGCTGGTTACCCTACCTTTTTGCGATGCCTCCATGAATAAAACGGTTTAGTTTGTTAAAGCGTTGCTTTTTTGCGCAAGTTATTACTATGATATATTTTATTGCAGGATTATTTGAATCTTTTTCTGTTCATGTTTACTACGTTTTTTACGTGATTTTTTTGCTGATAGCACGTATGGCGAAGATCGTCCTCGTACATTTCTTTATGTCAAAAATCTAAACTGCTCAACCATTTGCCACAATATGTATGCTGTAAGTTTGCATAATTTTATAAAAAAGTAAAAAATAGCTATCCCATGCAAACGGTAGAAAACATCGGAATGAAATCGCAGAATTACGAAATGAAGGTTGGTCTTTTTGGCATAGGACTGGAAGCTTATTGGCAACAGTTTGAAACGCTCAAGCCTCGCTTGGAGGGCTATCTGCAGACCGTGCATAATCGTATTGCGGCTGTTGGTACGTTTGTTGTTAATCTTGGACTTATAGACAATGCAGAGAAGGCGATATATGCCGCCCACAAATTTAGGGAGCACGATGTCGATATGTTGTTTTTGCTAGCCAGCACCTACGCCTTATCATCCACGGTATTACCCATTGTACAGCACGTAAAAGTACCGGTTATTATTTTGAATATTTCACCGGAAGCAGCAATAGACTACAGCGCTTTCAATCAAATGAACGACAGAACGAAGATGACAGGCGAGTGGTTGAGGTATTGCGGATCCTGTCCTGTTCCCGAATTAGCCAATGTCTTTCAACGTGCTCGGATACAGTTTTATCAGGTAACGGGCATCTTGGATGAGCAAGATAGCTGCTGGAAAGAAGTGGAGAGTTGGGTGCAAGCGGCGAAAGTACGGCACCGTATGATGCACAACCGATTAGGATTAATGGGTCATTATTATAGCGGGATGTTGGACATCTATACCGATAAGACTCGCCAACTAATCACCTTTGGGGGCCATATGGAGATTTTGGAGGTGGATGAGCTTTCTGCGCTACGCCATCAGGTAACTGCGGCGGAAATAGCGGATAGGGTAGCCCTTTTTTATGAGACCTTTGCGGTAGACCCTAGCTGTTCGCTGGAAGAGCTGCAGCGTGCCGCACGGACTTCAATAGCTTTGGATCGCTTGGTCGCGCAATATGACCTCGGGTCGCTAGCATATTACTATAAAGGCACGGGCAATGCTGACAATGCGGATACCATGAGTTCGGTTATTTTGGGGAATTCACTGCTTACGGCAAGACATGTGCCCGTTGCTGGTGAATATGAGATAAAGAACGTGCAAGCCATGAAGATTCTAGATAGCTTCGGCGCCGGAGGATCGTTTACCGAATATTACGCCATGGATTACAACGATGATGTTGTACTTATGGGGCATGACGGGCCGGGACATATTGCGATAGCAGAAGGAAAAACTAAAGTTAAGCCTTTACAGGTATATCATGGTAAAGTGGGGCAAGGACTGTCGGTGGAAATGGCGGTAAAACATGGGTCTGTAACCCTATTGTCGGTTATTGAGCAACAAGATGGCAGCATTGCTCTCCTTGTTGCCGAGGGAGCATCCGTGGAAGGACCTATATTGGAAATTGGAAATACCAATAGCCGCTACAAATTTCCCATTGCTGCACGCAGTTTCGTGAACGATTGGAACAGCCATGGCCCAGCGCACCATTGTGCTATTGGGGTAGGCCATATTGCCGATAAGATTAAAAAGTTAGGTGCACTACTTGGTATAAGCGTGATCCAGATTTGCTGACAGATTCTGGTAGAGGTTGGCTTAATTGGGCTTGTCTTTTTCACGATGCAGGCGCTCTCGAAAGATACCTGGGGAAATGCCCGTCTTGGATTTAAAGAAGGTCACAAAATAGCTCGCCGATTCAAAATTCAATTCATAAGCTATTGTTTTTATGGGCATATTGCTGCTTGTCAATAGCTCTTTAGCTTTCTGCAGCTTAATTTCCATCTGGTATTGAGCAGGGGAAAATCCGGTATATTGCTTAAACAACTTTCTAAACCAAGAGTAACTTAGGTTCAGTTCTTCAGCAATTTCTTCTGCGCTTTTATTGGTATAGGCATTTGCCGTCATGATCATCCGAGCCCGATTGATCTGTTGGACCATATCTTTGTCTCTAAACATTTCATTTTTACGGAAATAGATCAAGTAGCTCAACAGGTGGTAGGTAATACCGCCCAAGAGCTGCTGATGCCCTGAACGCTGCAAATGGGCTGCATCAATCCCTTGTTCATATAGGTCAACCACTTTTTCCGTAAAGCCGATGTCCAAAACAGGCTGTTGTGTATTGATAAAGCTGTTGGTCATAATATCCGCGGCATGTTTACCGTCAAAACCGAGCCAATAAACCTGCCAACCGCTACGGTCTATCGGAGCAAAGCTATGCCACTCGCCTGGAAATAGAAATATTGCCGAACCTGCGCGCACCTTGCAACGTTTGCAGTTTTTAGACTGGAAGATGCCCTCCCCAGCAATAATATAGATAACTTGGAACTCGTTTAAAACCCTGCCTATCTCGGGTTTAAACCAATAGCTCGACGGATGTCCCGCGGGCGGGTAGCTGGTATTGGGAAGGATGTCTTGAAAGCCAATCGTCGTCACGAAAAATCCCCATGCCTGATCTAGATCGCTAGCGACCAAATATTTTAAATGTTCATCCTTTCGATTGCCCATCCTTATATCATAAATTTAAATTGTAGAATCCGTAGCTGTAGGCTAAAGATACGATTTAACCGCAATTTACAATATACAAGGGCGTCAATAAAGGAAATTCAAAGGGTAAGACCTTTATGTTTAATGTACTTTTTCGGTAACGGCGTCGGTTTTGATAGGCTGTTTTTTGCCGAAAACGGCTTTAATAATAACCGGAGCAGTGGCAAGCAACACGATACCTAAAATAACGTACTCCAAGTTTTGTTGTACCCACGCATTTTCGCCCAATAGGTAACCCAGCGTAACAAGACTCGCTACCCAAAGCACGGCCCCCGTAATATTGTAAAAAGCAAACTTTCTGAAATTCATGCCTACGATGCCTGCTACGATAGGGGCAAAGGTGCGAACGATAGGTAGAAAACGCGCTAGAATAATTGCCGCACCACCCTGACGTTCATAAAATTCTTGCGCCTTAAAAATATAGTGCTTCTTAAAGATAAAATTGTCTTTCATCTTTAACAGCCTATGACCAAAATATTTACCGCTCCAATAGCCTACAAAATTACCGATAACGGCAGCGACACAAATGAGTGAAATCCAATACAGCAGTGTAGGGATCTCTTGCCCCGGTTCAATTTTCATGTTGGCAATGATAATTCCTGCGATAAAAAGAATAGGATCGCCCGGAAGAAAGAAACCAATCAAGATACCTGTTTCGGCAAAAATAATAAGAAGAAGAAGATAAAGTCCGCCATGCGCTACCAGCCAGTCCGGGTCGGTAAGGTTGTGTAAAAACGGTAAAAGTGAATCCATGAATAATGATGTAATATCTGACGGCAAAAATACTAATGAAAATGGGAATAAAATAAGAATCTGACATAACTTAAGCCACATGAAAAACATATTTTATAAATAATTGCTTTTTAGGCTGTTTTTTAAGCTTTTCATGGCTTAGGCAGTGCATCTCCATATAGGAGAAGTCGCATTTTCTCTTTGGCATTCAACAGTAATTACTAGGCTGTAGCAGATAGTAACTCGTTATGATAAAAGCTATATCCATAGTTCTTTCTTGTGTATGCATGCTGCCGGTGTTGATTATGGGGCAGGAGCATCATATTTCGCGCTTGGGCGTAGAAGACGGGTTGTCTAGCAACTACGTTGTTGGTGCTGCACGCGACCGACAAGTTTTTTTATGGTTTGCAACTGAATCGGGGCTTAACCGCTTTTCCTATGGCGGAGCGAAGTTTGCCATGGCGCATTACTTGTCACCGATCGCCATTGAAAACTTCCAGATTGCATCAAGCGATCATAATATTGCAAGCTCTGTTATCTATCAAAATCCAGGCTAGCCGTTAACAGCGGGCGGCGGGGCTATAGGCTATTAAGGGCTCGCCGTACTTAACATTAAATAAGCTAGTATAGAGGCATGTGGCGTAGATTCGTCACATGCCTTTTTTGTGCTTAGTTCGGCTAATCGCTATTTAAGCGAGCTATTTACTGGGAAGAAATATATGTTCTTAAAGTTGCGGTATGGATTGCTCTTTAGGTTAGGGAATCATTGGATGTACATTAGAGTTTAATTAGAAATTTAGTGTTAACCGTATATTAATGATAGGGTTTTAATTTGTTTACATAACAGTCTCACCTTTGTCAAAACAAACTGTAGTTAACATAAATAATAATTAATGTATAAATATTTACTCAGCATTTTTGCTTCCTTTTGGTTCGTCTTTTCTTTTGCGCAAAACGACAATGTACGCGGTTTTGTTGTTGATAAACAAACCAACGAATACCTCACAGGAGCAAGTGTCACCTTGCAATCCCCAAACGGCGATGTGCTAAGCTCTAGGGCGGTGGGGCTCAATGGCGCGTTCTCCTTTTCGGCTCCTACAACAGGCAGCTATGTGCTCGTTTTCGATTTTATGGGCTACCAGCAACTGCGGGTGCCTTACGTCGATAAAGGGGAAGACCAAACATACGCCCTACAACCAAATTTTAACACTCTATCGGCCGTGGAAGTGCAGGCACATTATAAAGGAACTGATCAGGAAGCTCGAAATATGGAGAAACTATCTCCAAATGTGATCAATGTGATTTCTGCCAAACAAATCGAGCTGTCTCCAGATATTACCGTAGCAAATGTTGTACAGCGTGTGTCTGGACTATCCATCGAGCGGAATGCTAACGGTGATCCACAGTATGCTGTAGTACGGGGTATGAACAAGCGCTACAATAATACCTTGGTCAATGGTATCAAGATTCCTTCTCCTGATAATGACAATCGTTTCGTACCACTGGACATATTTCCTGCCGTCTTTTTGGAAAAATTGACTGTTTCGAAGTCGCTTTCGGCTGACATGGAGGCTGATGCGATTGGTGGAACGATAGACATGATCATGAAATCTGTTCCGCAGAATAGAAGACTTCTAGAGGCAGATTTTCAACTAGGTGGTAATACGATGAGCAACGACGGCAAGTTCATTACCTACGATCGATCTGAAGTTTACAAACGCTCTCCAGCAGAGTATTTCGGTACTGATTATTATGCTGTACCGGGAGATTTCTCCCCCAAGATGTTTACGCCGATCAATAAGCAGGTGTTGCCCGACATTTTAGCTAGTGCGAGTTACGGAACACGATTGTTGAACAATAAATTTGGTGTATTGGTCGGGGGAAGCTTCCAAAATTCATACAGACCTAATCAAAGTTACTTTTACGATCCACGGCCAAATGTGGCTGCCAGCAATGCATTAAATATGCAGCAACTGATCGAAAGACGAACCAGCACCCAGCAGCAACGAATGGCATTTCATGCGAAGCTGGATTACAACTTCTCGCCCAAGCACACAGTCTCCGTGTATGGAGGACAATACCTGCTGAATGAGTTTCGTGTACGGGAGCAGTATAGGAGAGATATCTTCAGCTCGAACGATAATTATCCGGTATTCCCGACCACTCGCATTACGAACAGCTACCAAACAATCTCTATAGCCGATTTACAGGGTAAGCACCAACTCTCCAATCTATTGCTGTTGGATTGGCACCTTGTTTATTCAACGGCAAAAAATGAGTTGCCTGACGATGGTGTTTTTATGCGGAGTGCCCGTTGGAGTAATGCGCAAAATGGTTACTTCGACGAACAGCCCTACTTTCAGGATTCTCCAAACACAAGGACTTGGGAACGGAACCGCGATGAAGATATATCGGCTTTTGTAAATGCTACTTACAAGCCTAACTTTATCGAAGCCCTTGATCAGATCAAGATCGGAGGGATGTACCGATCAAAGTTCAGGGACAATTTCTATAATTATTACCGATATGATGCCATTGCTACCTTAACAGGCGTTCGCGGGGAGGATTGGCAAAATTTTGGTGACTTACCTTGGAAATCTTTTACTAATGGATTCGGTGATGGTAACAGAAGTAGTCTGGTCTACGATGCTAACGAAGCAGTAGCTGCGGGGTATATCAACAGTAATTGGAACTTTGGTCTTTTGGCACTGCAGGTAGGTCTACGTGCAGAACATACTGTTCAAGGCTATGAAATAAATGCCAATGCTGCTGAAGCCAATGCAACCGATCTCTCCAAAGAGCAACGGTATATCAACTTTTTTCCATCGGCCAGTGCAAAATATGCTTTGGCTACAGATAATTGGCTGAAAGCTACCTACTATAAAGCAATCAGCAGACCGGGTTTTTTCGAAATCGTGCCTACTAGACGTGCTGCCGGCGGGGGCGACTCCTTTTATGCAGAAGAAGGAAATCCAAACCTGCAACCAACGATTGCTCATAATTTCGAGCTGCGCTACGAGCTTTTTCCCTCAGCCTTAGATCAGATTCTTGTAGAAATTTGTTGTATTTGCTAAGGCTAACAACCTGCTCAATACACCTTATAAAATTACCGTCAATCGTGGATTGGCAAATCCAGAAAGCTTCTATCCACATCAAGAAGATCCAGTCAACATGGCCAATGTGCGGGAAGATCGGTATGGTTTGTCCTTCCGCCTAGGTGTGCGCTATAAACTGTAACTATTGTAAACAAGTAAAAACTAAAATTAGATATCATGAAGATTTCAAAAAAAATCTATTTGCTACTTCTGCTGCTTGTCTTGGCAGGCTGCGGTAAAAATGCGCCGGAACCAGCAAATCCGACAAACCCAGATGAGGAGATTCCAACAAATCCAGTTGCTGGAATTTCTGGTGACTTGTCTGCAGTAACGCTGACGGCGGGAACCACATACACCGTAACGGGCGATTTAAATGTGCCGGAAGGAAGGGATGTTCCGATTCCTGCCGGTGTAACTTTTGAGTTTAACATTGGCCCCCGGAATGAAGCTTGGGTAATCGATGTACATGGATCACTTTATGTAAAGGGTACCGCTGCAGATCCGGTTGTTTTCACGGGATCAGCGTCCGCTTTGGCATCCGACCGTAACGATGGATACGGAGGGCTTTGGGGAGGTATTCACGCCGGTCGGAAGGCAGGCGATCTTGTGCTTGAATATGCGGAGGTTTTGCATGCGGAAGGCATTGCCCGTGAAGGGACAATCATGACCACGCCGGAATCTGGCGGCAGCGGTCGCTTAGGCGCTGGAGATAGAGGTTACGCGTTATGGTATTGTCGTCCCGCGGATTCCCGCCAAGATGGTGTCTTTATTTTGCTGAATTCGCATATCGCCTATACCTTAGATGATGCCATCCGTACTAATGGTGGTAAAACCTTGATGGCACATAATGTGTTTGAAGTGGTAGGATTAAATGGCGGTGAGGGCGTCAACATTAAAGCCGGTGCTCCTGGTGACTATGCATTCAACCTCTTTTACAACATCGCAACGAATGGATTGAAGTCGGCCGATACTCAAGCTGGCGAACGTGGTATTTTGGAAACCAATTTTTACAACAATACCATTGTAAATTCGGGATACAGACGCGCAGAGGCTGCGCGCGGTGGTAGCCTTAACTACGAGTCGGATGCCTATGGAAAAGCCTACAACAACCTTATTGTCAACTCTCGTTATGGATTACGCCTTACATCTGGCGAAGCAAAACCGCGTGTCGCTTCGTTAAGTTTTGGATACAATTGGCATTATGGTACCGTAACGGATATTACGGAAAACTTCTATCCAACAGGCGCCAACAATCCGTCTAATGGGTTGATAGGATCGGAATTGCCAATACCGACAACGGATGTCATCGGCGCTCCGGGCGCAAACGATCCGCTTTTTGTTAACTACAATGTGAGTACTTTCGCTTGGGCACAACGTGCTAAATGCAAACGCAATTCCAGCGGGTTCGGATTTTCGTCTACGTGCGGCATCGCCCGCTAGAACCGGAGCAAACACCAATTTCGTTCCGAAGTTCGCAGAATATGTGACCTTAAAAGGTGATCGTTACCAAGCACCTGTACCGGCAGCCCATTTTGGGGCATATGGGGTAGCAAACTAAGATCGCGCAGATATGAAGTCATTTTTATTGCTCTTTTTACTAACGGGACTTACTTTCGGATGCGCTATCTCGTGCAAAGATGAAAGCCCCACAGTAGAGGAATCTGAAGAAACTAATGGGTATGATTGGATAGCTCATCAGCCCTTCCAAGTTTCCTATATGGCCGATTTACTTCCTTTTAATGGGGCGTACGAAACGGAACCCATTAATATCGGACCACTGCAGTTGAACGAGAGTTCGGGTCTGTGCAGTAGTGTGAAGAATCCGGGGATGTTATGGACTCATGAAGATAGCGGGAACGTAAATTTTATTTTTCTCGTGGATGCTGCGACAGCCGAAATTGTCTGCCGCTATCGTGTGGTAGGCGCTACGAACCAAGATTGGGAAGATATTGAAATTGCGAAGGATGCCACGAGTGGTATACCCTATCTGTATATCGCGGATACGGGGGACAACGATGAAAGACGACAACCCGTAACGGTATATAAATTGGAGGAACCTAGCTACACGCAAGCCAACCGTGGCATGACTGTGGATATTGATGCATCAACCGTACAGCGAATCAATGTACGATATCCGGACGGAAGCCATGATGTAGAAGGTATGTTCGTGGATCCCGAAACCTCGGATGTCTATTTTGTAACCAAGCGTGATGCTGCATCGAAAGTATATGTGATGCCTTATCCTTACTCGGCAAGTGAAACCAATAACAGCTATTGGGTAGGTGATCTTGGTTTTCGTGAAGCTTCGGCCGCCACGATGAATTTTCAAGGAAATAAAGTGATCATCCGTAATCGGCAGAACATCTTTTACTGGGAGCGACAGGCCAATGAAGCGATTTGGCAAATGCTAGCCCACACCCCCGAGCGCTTACCTTACGTGGGAGAGGTGCAAGGAGAAGCCGTATGCTTCAACGCGGATGACAACTATTACACGACAAGTGAAAGGGCAAGCCTGGCCGGCTATCCACCAATTTATAAATACATCAGGCGATAAGAATAAAAATCAACATAAACATGAAAAAGTTAAACACATTTTTACTGGCATTTATGCTTTTAGGATCAACCGCTGTACTACAATCTTGTAGCAAAGATGACGCTCCAGTTGCGGAAGAAGAGGAACAGATCGATGAGAATACCTTAGAGGTGGAATTTGAAAATGCCGATCTAGCTTCTTTTATCCGTGAGCAATTGGAACTGGCTACAACGGCGAAGATCACACGCGGCGATCTTAAAAAGCTATCATCTCTTAATATTCGTACGGCGATTGAACGCCGTCAGACCTTGGCGAACGTTTCGAGCTTAAAGGGCTTGGAACATGCAACGGAATTGACCCTACTCGATTTTGGCAATACAAAGGTGAATGATTTGACGCCTATCGCGGGCTTAACAAAAGTGACTTATCTGCGTATGAACGAAACGCCTGTTACAGATCTTAGTCCTGTAGCCGATTACACAACACTGACTTATTTTAATGCTAACCAAGCAGGTAGTATTACGGATATCGCCGCATTGGATAAAAATGTAAATATCGAGCAGATTATCCTCCGCGGAAATGCAATAGGCGACAAGATGATGACCACCATCGCCAAGTTCGGAAAATTAAGCAGATTGAATATTCGTAGTACAGGTGTAACCAACATTACGGTATTGGGCGAGATGATGGCAAAGGGTGCATTATTAAAAACAACGCCGGGCTATGTTGAGACAGATGCCGAACTCGATTTGCGCGGAAATAATATTACGGATTTTTCACCTATTCAATCCTATATCGACGACAATACGGCTGTTCCCGTGTCTATGTAGGACTTTTTTGTAATCACACGGGTATATTGATATGGACAGTTACTGTCCGAGATGCGGAGCTCCTTTCGAGCTTCGCATTTTTTTATCCAGCTGTCGCTCTTTAAGGTGTCGCGTTAATGTTTGTGGAGCAAAAAATAGGTAGTTGTCAAAATAAAAATGCGGATAACCATACTGGCCATCCGCATTTTTCATCCAAAACTAAACTACACTAAACCTACAACTCATTCAGCCAACTATTGACCTCATCCTTAGTTTTTCCTGTTGTTTTTTGAAGCTTTCCGAGTAACTCATCTTCTTTACCCTCAGCGTATAATAGATCGTCGTCCGTAAGGTCTGCATATTGTTGCTTTACTTTACCTTTAATTTCGTTCCAACGTCCTTTCCATGTTAATTCACTCATAATATATCCTCCTTGTTTGTATAGTGAACGCTGCCAGCAGCTTTTCGTTTGTAAAAAAATGTTAAAGATGATTTTGTGTACTTAATATTCGTCAGCATTTCCGAAATGGGCAACTATTCCCTGTAACATGGAAACTAAGCCCGTTTCCATATGTGTCATCTCGGGATATTGGAATACAGATAAGGCCATGGAGTCGGTTTGCATTTTACCTATAGCCGCGGCATACTGTTTAACGGGTTCGATAGTCCATTGCTTGTCTTCCTTGCTGCCAATCGTCAAGAAAAGTTTACTGATGCTTTTAGTAGGAGGAAGGCTCACCGCTTGCTTCAAGAAGTAAAAGTCGTTGTACCATATGGCGGGACTGGCAGCCACGAAGCCATGGAATGTTTGTTCTTCACTTTTCTGTTGCGTTTGCATAGCCAATAGGCTGAAGTTGGCGCCAAAGGAATGACCCAACAGCAATCGTTCTTCAGCTAAGCGATAGTTTTGACTGATCGTTGGAATGAGCTGCTCACAAATAAAGTCGTAGAATTTCAACCCGCCACCGGGTGCTTCCATCTCATCGGAGGTAATGGCTTTTGGATACAAGAAATCTCGCACACGCAGGGAGTCCATTTTAGGAATACTACCATAGCCGATGCCCACTAGAACGATTGGAGGTAGCAGTCCAATCCGTTCGTATTGTCGTACAACTGGGGCCAACATAGGAAAGTAAAGATCGGCATCGGTAAGTAGCACCATAGGGTAGTGTTGCTTGCTGCTGTCGGCGTTGTATTCTTCGGGTAGTTGTACAGAAACTTGAAAGCTATCTCGAATCTCGTTGGCATATATAGAAAACTGATGGTTCAGCAGCGGCTCGGCGTCGCCATTTCTTTTATCGGTATTGCATGCTATGAATGCAAATGTCAAACAAAGTATAGCGAGTAAAGAGCAGGGATGTTGTAAAGCCATATCGCAAGGTTATGATTAGATTTTTTTCTTGAATGCACGAATAAAATTATTTTTACGCACATATTCAGAAAATTAACATACCTTAACCTTGTGGGTTACCGTTTAAGGATTATTGTTTTGTGCACCATCATCTAGGTTTGCTCAGTACAGCACGAATATAGACGTTTGTAGATTAAACAAAATTACTTCATCTATTTTAAAGTTATCGACGTTATTTCCTGATAACGTTAAAGACTTCTTTTCTCACTTTCCATAGCAATAAATTCCGGTAGGTAATTTGGCGTACAGCCTTTCGATACCATATCACCCTTGTAAAGCCCTGTTTTTTCACCGAGCTCTATGCAGCGATCCCGATATTTCTTTTCGTATACGCCAATCCATCCGGCAGTGAAGTTCATGGCCCATTGCACTTCAGGCTCTTCGCCTGCAATATTCTTCTCTATTGCCGCAAGTAGGTCAGCCGTGTTTGCTGGGGCCGTCTGTCCGGTCCATCGCAATCTAGCCTGATAATACCAGTAGATGCGTCGCTGAAGCGAAAATGGGCTATCAGCCCAAGATTGCATGAGCGCAATATTCTTTTTGTCTTTGGTAAGCTGATTGGCCATTAGCCAATCTATCAGCTGGTTTCTCTCCGTAGCATCATGGATATACATATCTTCGGTCAGCCCATCGATAATAGTGTGGTCCAGAAGCTTGTTGTCCATGATCAAGATCGCCAATTGTTTAGGCAGGAATAGCTTGGTGGCCCATAGCTCCATTGCTAGCGCGTGGTTTTTCTTTATCTCTTTGGCAATTTTACGTAGATCGCCCAACTTTGTATTGCTGCCAATCTGCGCCAGTATTTTTTCCGCTTCTGTTGTATTTTTCATAACAAAAATCTCCTATAGACAAACGCAGATACCCTACTTGAATGGGTTCCGCCAATTTATAAACCACGAGAATATATTTAAACAACCGCTTATTTTAAGCTAATTTACAAAGTTTTTTGACTTTTTGACTTGTGCTTTTCGCCAATATAGCTACTTGTTGCTGAAGGTGATATGTTTTGACTCTACTAGTTGGACAATGCGATTTTTAAGCTTTTGTTTTTTAGTGATAATGTTTTCCGCATATACGGAACGTTATGGATTTGAGGAAATAAGATTTTCAATTTTATCTAGGATCTCCCGTTCAAAAGCAATACGTCTTGTTTCTTTTTTATTACTGTCGTTGAAGTTTTCGCTGATTGCGTAGTTTTTTAGAAATTGCCTTCGCTTTCTTCCCGTAGCGTAATGCCAAACACCATGCGCGCTGCTCCGCAGAATGACGATGTCATCAAACGGCATGATTTCTTGTTGCGAACATGGTGAGAAACGACGATAGACCATCCTTTGTGATTGTTCAAAAATGTATGTGATAGGAATCAGTACCATCTCCTTCATGAAAAAATAAAGCGATAGTAGCAAAACGGTCACCCCTATAATGAGTAGGGTTTCACTTAGTCTAGGGAACTCAATAAAAAGGTATCCTGCTACTATTAAAATTAGCGACAAGTACCATTTTAACCTTTTTTTATAGTGATAAAACGGCCTGAAAGAAAAGGATGTGGCTGTTTCTACAAGTTGATACCTATCTTTGATCATATTCCATAATTTCTTCCATTTCATTGATGATGTTTTGAACGGCACTGGCGGCAAAAGCCTGAACGATGATCATCGATTTTTCTTTTCCCTTTTCTTGGTAGTAAACCACGAGCTCCGTACTTGTTCGGATCGCGTTAAATGATACGGTACGAAATTCTAAATTCACGATATTGTCAATAGGGATAATGCGTGCTGCTGGTCTTAGTAGGCCTGCTTTGATGCTTATCGTCGTATTACGCATATCAATAATTACTTTTTTTGTAACAATTGCTAATATCGATAAAATGCCCAATGCTAGCATGATCCACATCAGTATGGGAAGCGCTGTATAATGGCTGACGAATGCAAGACCAAATAGGCCTGCTATCAGTACAATATTGAATCCGTATTGCGGTTTCATCGCATACGTATTACCATCTTTGGTAAAATGTTTTAATGTCGTCATGTGTTGATTTTCGATCTTGTTAGAAGGGCATGTGTTTTACTTCATATTGCACAGCATGTTTATCTGCATAGGGAAGTAATAATTCCATCGCTTTCTCATATTTTCTATTCAAATCTATCCCTTTAGTCTTATCGAGATCTCCAATCGCCTCATCTATTTGTTGATCATCAAGCCCGTCATCTATCATTTTAGCTATCCTTGGAAAATCCGTTTTGTAGATTACATCAGCATAGCTGAACATTTCTAATCCAGCATCTATAATGGGTTGTGATTCCTTATCAGAAGTCAATTCTTTAATGCCTTGGATATCGGGCTCAAACATATGGATGTAGTTGTTTTCGATGTATTCGGTGGCGGTTATGCCTTTCTTTACCTTGTTTTCTTTGGTAACAATTGTTAATGATCCGGCAGCTTTTTGGGCACGTATTTCTTTAAAATGCTGTTGGAAGCTTCTCGGAATTTTATTGCCGTTTAGTCCAATTTTGTTGAAGATCTTTTGCGGATTGGCTCCAATCATCGTGCAGGAAAAAAAGCTGACGAACAAACCAAATACGATAATACCTTTAAGTGTATTTGCAAAATTGAATGAAGAAAAGTTTGCTAAATGTCGTTCTTTAGCAAATTTTAATAACGGATGAGGGAATACTTGAGTAAGGAGTCTTTTGTATGTCATGGATGCGATTTTGTTGTTCATAGCCGATTTATTTAGCCTAAGATTTAGCGTTAAACAAAGCTCCGCAGTTTATTTGTCAAATGGTAGCTTGTAGACATTACAAAATTACTACGACATTTGATGAAGCTGTCTACAAAATGACTACATTGGTTTGCTTTGGTTTGATTTACAATGTTTTGTGTTTGTTCGGTGGCTTTGCAATAGCAACTTATATTGTAGGGTACATTTTATACATTTGAGTAATGAGAAAAGCGATTATTTTATGTTGCATCTTATCGTGTAGTCGCCTGTTATTTGCTCAAAGCGTTTACATCGACAGTTTGATCAATCGATTGGAGCAGCCATCAACTAACGGAATGGCAAAAATGAAGATCTATACGTCGTTGGTCGAGCAATTGAGGGCAGAAGATCGCTATGATAGGGCAACGGAAAAGAATAAGGAGTTGATTGCATTGGCAGGTAAAGAGAATAATCTGACGGAGCTTACCAAAGCCAACGTTGCTCAGGGGATAATAGGTGTTGGCGAGGAAAATTATCTGCAAGCACAGATCTACCTAGATTCGGCGCGTGCGACATCAAGTAAGGCTAGAAATAAGTTGGCTATAGCGTATAGCAATTATTTGGAAGGCTATTTACTTAATGAATACGAAGAGTACGAACAGGCTATTCAATTATTTCAAGCTGTTCTTTCTCTTTCAGAACATTTCGACGACGATTTTTTGAAAGCCAAGACCTGTTACCTGCTTTACAGCATTTACACCAATTGGAACGATTTGGACAATACGCTGCGCTATGCGGCTAAGTCTGTGGCTTCAGCGAAAAAATCGGGCGACAAAAATTTGTTGTCAAATGCATATTCCGCTCTCGCCGTAGCTTACACCTACAAATATGATCAACACAAAGATAAATCTGATTTGGACAGCGTGTTCAAGATTTGTGAAGACGCCATCAGGTTAAACCATCAATTTCAGGGTCAAATTGCAAGTCGGACTTACGCTATCGCAAAGCTGAATGTAGCTAGTTACTATTTAAAATATTACCCAGAGAATAAACATGTACTTAAAACACGGATATTCGAAGCGCTAGAAGCGGGGCGAAAGGCACCTCGAAATCAGGTCTTCCTAGCAAATGCTTACGCGATGTTGAGTCATATCGCGCAAGATGAACATAATTTCGCTCAAGCGGAGGATTACCTGAAAACGGCTTATAGCGCGCTCTTGACGGAGAGTCCGGTCTATCTTCATACGATGATAACGATCTGTGAAAGGCTGGCCGAGCTGTACGAAACAACGAAACAATATGATAAAGCTTTTTCGTTTCAGAAGCAAGCAGGTGATTATGCCATACAGCTGTTTGATCAGGAACAGGCTGCTACTTCAAAAAAATTAGAAGCGCAATATCAATATGATAGGAAAGAACAGGAATTACTGCTACACAAGGAACGAGCTAAGAGTTTTCATAAACAAAGACTTTTGTATGCCGGACTTGCAATCATCGGTTTTCTAGGCATATTTTTTATGTTTCGTACCTATACATATCGCTTAAAATACTTGTCGGAGCGGGAGAAACAATTGGCTGCTGAAAAAAACGAAATAGAACTACAGATGCAACTGGAGAGGGTGGCACAGGCTAAACTGTTAGCCGAGCAGGAATTGCTGACACTACAACAAGAAAAACTACAGAATGAGGTCATGACTAATCAATTGCACATCCATCATAAGAATACGGTACTTCAACAACTAAAAGAGAAATTAGATAAGGGCACATTAAATATCAACCAGATAATCCGTGAGGAAAACATCTTGGATAGTGGCTTCGAAAAAGTGAAATTCCAAATTCAAGAAATTCACCCTAATTTTTTTAAGACGCTTAATGAACGTGCTGTGCAGCAACTTTCAGCATTGGATCTTAGGTATTGCGCGTATCTCTATTTAGGGATGGATACCAAACAAATAGCTCATTTGTTACATGTAGAACCTAAAAGTGTGCGGATGACAAAATACCGGCTGAAACAGAAGTTAGGATTAGATAGTGAAACCGTTTTGGTTACCTACTTAAAATCGATTTTATAGCGCTAAACAAGCTTTTTTGTCGTCTACTGAACCTACCTAAATTTTTGTGGCATTTAGTACTTCTCTGTACAGCTAATGAATTAAAATCCAAGTACTAATGATCAATAATGAGTTTGGAATTTTTTTTTATAACAAATATATTTGAAATATAAAGCCGATCTTATGAAGATATATAAACTAATCAAGCAGTATGTTGCATCCGATTACAAAGTTAATAAACACGCTCTTAGTATATTCGTGTTATCAATGGGGCAGTTGTTGTGCCTAGTATTCTTCGCAGCAGCTCAGGATATTGACTTGGGCAGAGGACGGGTAAAAGTGGGGATGTACTCTTTTGCAGTGGGCGAAACGCCTGTTTTTGATCAAGCACATCTATTTCAATATTTTACCTTTTATATAAACAAGGATAAGGTCTTAAGAAGAGAAGATGCTTCCTTGGATGTGTCGAGGACATCGACCACGAAGAGCCAAGATGTAACGTCGACATTAAAGATCAAAGTTTTGGCTCCCAGCTATTACCTCGATCTTGCGAAAAATCAGTCTTATCTAATTTATATAGATAGTTCAAATACATATTATGTAAACCAGTTACCACTGGAAGATTTTACGATGGACGTCTTTTATAGGCAACCTGAGAAGTGGCAGAGTTTTGGTCGCCATGTAAACAGCAGTGAAGCCTTGGACAATGAGCAGGGACAACCATCGAAAGTATTCGAGATGGCCATCTCTTTTCCAACTGCACCGGATAGCGCCTATCTGACGTATGAAAATAAACATTGGCCGGTACGGTCACCGCTAAATTTCTATCTTCCTTCGGACATGTCGGGCTCCAATGTCACCAAGCTGACAACCAAGGTGGATGGAACAGGGAAGCAAGGCGAGAGGGGGAAATATATATTGGTAATGAGGGTGGAGTCGGTGGACGATATCCAAGGGGAGGACGAGTTTTTTAGCATTCCTGAAAATGCTGTGTATACAGAAAGCAAAGATGAGATTATAGGTAGATATAGGACAAGTCGCTAAGGGCGGAGCGCTCGGGATTGGTTTAGCCCCACGGCCCCGCACGCAGCCCTAAACCTCCTCTGGATCGAACCCCGGCCTGCGCTTCGGTTCGAATCAGGTATTCCTTAAAAGAAAAAAGCAGCTAAAAAAAGCTGCTTTTATCTGGCGGAGAGTGAGGGATTCGAACCCCCGGACCTGTTACAGTCAACAGTTTTCAAGACTGCCGCATTCGACCACTCTGCCAACTCTCCGCGACAAAAGTAGAAATTCTATGCTTTTCTGCAAAACTTATTTTAGTGCTATTGTTTTAAGGGTTGAAAATGAGGTAGATTATTTTGATTTCAGCCTTAAAAAGCAGATCAAATCAAGGCTGCAGCACCTCGGAGACATGTTTTTTGATGTTGGCAGCGATCTTATCGATGGGCAAATCGTCGGCATCGACGCCGAAAGGCTCCTCGATGGATTCGCCGATCAGTTCTAGTGAAGCCAGCACATAGAAAATAAAAGGGACAGCAGCGACGACGAAGTAGCCCATTGAAAAAACATAGCCGATGGGCAGGGTCACCGAGTAGACGATTACAAACTTCTTGATGAAAGAGCTGTAGCTTAAAGGGATGGGTGTATTTTTGATGCGCTCGCAAGCGCCGCACACGTCCGTCAGGCTGTGTAGCTCGTTGTTTAAGATGATAAACTGTTCGCCGGAGAGCTGTTTATCAGTGTACAGCACATGCACCTTTCTGAAAATCAGCGCGGCCAGTTGGTTTGGGCCATGTTTACCATCATCCAAGGACTTCAGCTCGGGATGTTCTTTTTCATCCAGCATAAACTTAACATAGTCTGATCGTAGGAAGTTAAACAACGTTTCCGCATAAAGGGGGATAGCGCGGCGAAAAAAGCTTCGCGTATGCGTGTCGTCCGCAGCCACAAAGGCATCCAGCTTGTAGGCCAGCGACCGGCTGATGTTCGTTAAGGTTCCCCATTGCTTGCGCGCTTCCCACCAGCGGTCGTAGGCCGTATTGGTGCGAAACACCAGCAACAGCGAAAGCACAAAGCCCAGCAGGCTGTGCACCATCGTGATATTCTTGATCCAGCTTTTCTCAGATAACTTGAGGTACTCTAATTCCCAGTAGGCTATCCCCCAGGAATAGAGCGCCATCAGTAGCAAGAAGGGCCATAGTTTGCGAAACGTATCGCTGCGATGAAAGAAGACAGCAGCGGTAAACCATTCTTTGGAATTATAGACGCGCATGTTTGTGTTGTTGGATTTCTGTTGTCAATAAAAAATAAATGCACTATTTTCACTGCAATATGGCAAAATCTAAGAGAACGGTCAAGAGCAAGGTGAAAGAGGAGGCGTATGATAAGCGGAAATTTTTGATATGGAGCATCGCCATACCTACGGCAGTCGCTGTTCTGGGCGCTGTGCTGTTCTTGACAGATGTGCAATATGCAGTCAAAAGTTGGATATACGGTGACGACCTCGGCGAGAAGTATACCGACAATGCACATATACAGCGCAACTTGGATCTTATGCGCCGACATGATGACTACCTATATGGTATCGATATCTCGCAATATCAGGGAAAGGTAAACTGGATCGAGGTCAATACTATTCACGACGAAATTCCGCTAGATTTTGTGTTTATTCGTGCCAGTATGGGCGAGAAGAGGAAGGATCGTCGGTTTGATGAAAATTGGCAGGCCGCTGCCAGCCGAACGAAATTGCGTGGTGCTTACCATTATTTCCGGCCCAACGAAAATTCGCGACGCCAGGCGCGTAATTTTATAGAAACGGTACAACTGAAACCGGGCGACCTACCGCCGGTGCTGGATATTGAGGAGCGACCTCGCCGGCAGCCTATGGATTCTCTTAAGGTGGGTTTAAAGCGTTGGCTGGATGAAGTAGAGGCGCACTATGGCGTGCAGCCCATCCTTTATTCGGGCGACAGTTACTTTACAGACTTTCTCGAAAAGGAATTCTCCAATTATGTACTTTGGATCGCTAACTACAACTTTTGGGTAGACAAACCCAAAAAACACTGGCACTTTTGGCAGTTCTCCGAGCGGGGGTCGGTGCGCGGTATCAAGGGAAATGTCGATATCAATATGTTCAAAGGCGATATGGAAGATCTAGAAGATTTGGCCATCCCGTATTGATAGCCTACATGTTTACCTTAAAAACGGTATCTTTAACCCATGGCAACTTTCAACGATATTATTCAGCAACATCCGCTCGTATTGGTGGATTTCTCGGCAACATGGTGTGGTCCTTGCCAAATGTTGGCGCCCATATTAAAGGATTTAAAAGAGCACTACAAAGATCAACTATCTGTCATCAAGATCGACGTGGATAAGAACAATGCCTTGGCCGCCAGTTACCGGGTACAGGGCGTGCCCACCCTTATCCTGTTCCAAAATGGGCAACAGGTGTGGCGCCAGAGCGGCGTATTGACCCTGCCCAACCTGATTGAAGTGGTTGAGCCTCACCTTCATGCCCACTAGTCTTCATTTTCTGGAATATCATGGCGTAGGGTAGATAGTTTTTCGATGAGCACTTTGTCAATGCGGTGGCCATCCATATCGATCACTTCTAGCTTGTAGTTTTTGAAGTGTATATATTCGCCCTCCTGCGGCACATGGTCCAACGTCAAAAAGATCAATCCGCCCAGCGTCGTGATATTGCTGAGCTCCTCTTCCTCATCCTCGGTTAAGGACAAGCTGAAGTGGTTCATAAAATCGCTAAGCTGTATGCGTCCATCGGCTAGGAAAGATCCGTCTTCACGTCTGCGGATGCTGCCTTCGCCATGGCCAAGGTCGGTTGCATCCATATCACCAAACAGGGTGCGCACTATATCTTTAATGGAAACAATTCCCTGCGGAATGCCATACTCGTCGATCACCACGGCAAGCTGCGCCTTTGCATTTTTAAACACATTCAAGATGTTGTAGGCGGAGGTGTTCTCGTTGACAAAGGGGATAGGCTGTATCAGCTCGGGAAAATTGATAGGCTGTTCATCAATGTATTTCCGCAGAAATGTTTTCACATGGATAATGCCCTTCACTTGGTCAAAGCCGCCGTCCACAACCGGAAATTCCGTGTGTTCCGATTTGCGTATAATGGCTTTGTTTTCTTCGAGGCTGTTTTGCAGGTCTAGACAGGCGATCTCCGAACGGTGCACCATCAGGTTTATCGCTCGCTTGTCGCCCAATATCAGGAGCCTGTCCATAAAATCGTGCTCGAAATTTTCAATAACGCCGCTGCTTACCCCTTCATCCACCAGCGCCTTTATCTCTTCTTCGGTCACCGAATTTTCCGATACTTTGATGTTTAAGAGTTTTACAATAGTTTCCGTAGATACACTGAGCAGCCACACAAAAGGTTTAACGATCTTGCTAAGGATCTGCATGGGCGCTGCAATAAAAGAGGCGTAACGCTCGGGTATGGCCATACCTATGCGTTTGGGTACCAATTCACCAACGACTAGCGAGAGATAGGTGATCAACAGCACAACGACGATAATTGACAGTTGTTGGCTATAGGGCGCTAGAAAAGCTACCTCATTAAACCGGAGTGCCAGATAAGAGGAGATGCTACCACCCCCGAAAAAACCGGTCAAGATACCGATCAAGGTGATGCCGATCTGCACGGTAGATAAAAACTGATTCGGATTTTCCTTTAATTTTAGCGCTATTTGCGAAGAATGGTTGTTTTTGTCTGCCATTGCCTGCAATCTTGCCTTGCGGCTAGATACTATCGCTATTTCAGAGGCAGATAAAATACCGTTTAAAATAATTAATGCTAAAATTATGATGATTTCCGTGAGCATGTCGCTGATTTAGTCTCCTAAAAATACAAAATCTTTTTAATAGAAAGCGCGCACCCGCTAAAAAAACAATTTGTTGCGTATAACCGGTCTCTGCCATGTCAATTTCTTGTGCTTGAAAGGCCTGCAAAGAAAGGGCTGGCGCACTTTAGACAGGCTTTGAAAAAAGTGCAAACGTTTGCTTTCATTTAGCCCTTTTGTTTTTAATAATTATTTGGTGATATTGCGAGCTGATAGACCTAGAAGGTATTTTTAATTATATTTTATGTTTGATTGCAAAGATAGTACGATTATAGATTCGGTGAGTCATTTTGATATTGATGGCGATGTCATTAGTGTGGAACGATTTGGTTCTGGACATATAAACGATACTTTTTGCGTGAAGACAGATGGGCTGCAAGGGAAAAGTTACCTTTTGCAGCGTATTAATAACCACATTTTTTCCGATGTGGAAGGTCTTATGTCCAATACCAAGATCGTGCTTGATCATCTCAAGGCTAAATTGGCACACTTGGGCGACGAAGCCGTCGAGAAAGGTACCTTGACCTTGATTCCTACAAAATCTGGATCCCTTTATTTTAAAGATAGCGAAAATGGTTATTGGCGTATGTTTATCCTGTTGGAAGGCACCAAGAGCTATGATATTGTGGAGACGGAAGCGCAGGCCTATTCGGGAGGGCGTGCCTTTGGCGAGTTTCAGAAGCAGCTGGCCGATTTGGATGCGCGCGACCTGATCGAGGTGCTACCCAATTTTCACAATATAGACTTCCGTATGGGCAATTTGCGCGAGGCTATGGATGCTGATGCTGCTGGCCGACTGCAGGAGGTGGCCGCGCAATTGGATTTTATCTTCCTGCGCGAAGATGGCATGCGTAGCATATTGAAACGTGCCGCTGCAGGGGAGTTGCCCTTGCGCATTACCCATAACGATACCAAATTCAACAATGTGCTGCTCGATCAGGAAGATCAGGTGCAATGTGTTATCGATCTGGATACGGTGATGCCCGGCTATGTTGCCTACGATTTTGGTGATGCCATCCGTACTATCATCAATTCAGCGGCAGAGGATGAAGCGGATACCGCCAAGATATTGTTGAATATTCCGCTGTTCAAGGCCTACACGGCAGGCTATATCCGAGAAGCAAAAGACTTCCTCAACGAGGCGGAGATTGAATCGCTGCTGGAAGGGGTATTTCTGCTTCCCTTTATGCAAGCGGTGCGCTTCCTGACGGATTATCTGAATGGCGACACCTATTACAAGATACAGTATCCCGGACATAATTTGGTTCGCACCCAAGCGCAGCTTAAATTAGTAGCCGAATTGGAAGCGCATACGCCCTTATTGAAGCGTATTCTTCTGGATAGTTTTGAAACCAAAAATTAAGAGATATGGATAAATTGACGGTAGAATACTTGGATGTATCTCTGGTAGAGTTTGACTATTTTAATGTTGCTCGGCAAATGCGCGTGCTGCAGTGGCATGCGTTGTCCCAGCAGAATTGGCCCGATCAGTTTCCCGATAAGTCCCAAGTGAAATTTCAGGTCGCGCACAACAATCAAGGTGTTTTCTTGCATTTTGCGGTCGAAGAGGAATTTATCAAGGCACAATATGTCCGCCCAAATGAGTCGGTATGGGAAGACAGCTGTGTCGAGTTTTTTATATCTTTTGATAAGGGAGTCAATTACTACAACCTCGAATTTAACGTAGCCGGAACGGGGCTCATAGGCTATGGTCCCAAAATAAAAGCCGATAGGGCTCGCTTAAGACAGGAGGTCATCACCTCGGTGATGACGGCGACATCTATAGTAAGTCAACAAAACAACAAACGCTGGAGCATGCTGATGTATATACCAACTGCTGTATTTGTACATAGCCATCTCCCACATCTGTCGGGACTTTCAGCACAGGCCAACTTTTACAAATGTGGTGATGGACTGCCCAATCCTCATTTTTTATCTTGGAATGCCATAGACTGGCCAAAGCCTAATTTTCACCTGCCCGAATTTTTTGGCGATATCGTATTTCAATAGTTATACGTTACGTTATTATGAAAAATGGAGGATTGGCTTTTATTAAGTTCCTCTATTTTTTATGTATTCCCTTCGTTTTCCTTCCTTGCGGCTGGCCGAGTTTGTTATTTTCTGGCGATCATGTGAGTTGGACGTCAGTTCAATGTCGTATTTATACCTGAAATTTAAAATTAACCAAACTTTTATTTTAAGAATTTGTGTTAACTATCGAAATTTATAATAAATAAAAACTCGCCTTTTAAAATCGTATCACGACTTCCTTCGGAAGTTTAAGGGACATGTATGGAAAACGAAGTTACATTAATAGCATTGAACATTGTGCTTTTAGGTATAATGGCATGTTTGGGCTATCGGCTATGGCAGTTCACCAAAAGGGAACGACAGCTTAAGATCGAAAAGAAGAAGCTGATGATTAAAAACGCGAGGCATGAGCTTTTCTTTAAGCGTATGCAGCGAAAGAATCGTTCGCTTCGGCAAAAGGAAGATTTTAAACTGAAGATACTATCCGTAGCCTCCCATGACTTACGTACGCCCTTTCAAAATCTGAAAATGTTGCTGAGCCACGCGGAAGAATTGCGTTTTACCGAAAAAGATAATAAGTGGATCAATACGCTTCTCCACAATCAGATCCAAGTATCCGAAAAGGTGTTGGAAAATCTTCTTTTTTGGACATCCCAGCAGCTCGATATCAAAGAAACGAAGCTAGAGGCTTTTTCCGTATCCCAGCAGGTGGAAGCGGTGGTTCGTTTATTTGCCCTGCAGATGAACAATAAAAATATCTTGTTGAAAAATAGCATCGCCGAGAGTACGGTCGCATTTGGTAAAGTAGAGATGTTTCAGTTTGCTTTAAGAAACCTCTTAAGCAATGCGATAAAGTTTAGTCATGAAAATAGTAGCATAGAGATTGGCGCTTCCAAAGAACCTTTTTCTGTAGAATCTTTTGTGTATGTGCGTGATTATGGTTGCGGCATGGATCCTGTAGTGCTCAAGAAAATCAGAGAAAGGGAATACCAAACCAGCTTGTCCGGTACGAAAAATGAAAAAGGCAGTGGTTTGGGACTCGCGCTTTGTCAAGACCTGATCGCGCGGATTGGATGGCAACTGGATGTGCATAGCGTACCACAGCAGGGCACAACCTTCCAATTGCTATTGCCATTGAAATCAAAAGAAACACCCCTAAGGCAGCAAGTGCAAGAACTTACATTGCCCTTTCCTGTGCAGCAACTGGCGCTGTAGTGATGCTTGCTGGTTTAATCTGCATTACCCACCTTTGGGGAGGTAATGTAGATCGTTCTGTTCCGAATCCTTATACTTTTTACGTACTTTTTTGAGTTGTTGTATCATGTTCTTTTTCACGGTGGCATAGGCCGGATCATCGTATACATTCCGAAGCTCGTTCGGGTCTTTTTCTAGATCATATAATTCCCATTCATCTACATCATAATAAAAATGGATCAACTTATAACGATCGGTTCGTATGCCATAATGTCTTTTGACCATGTGTATGCTCGGGTATTCGTAATAGGTGTAATACACGACATCGCGCCAGTGGCTATCCCGTCCTGCCGCTAAGCGCCGAAAAGAGCTGCCCTGCATATCTTTGGGCGCCTTTATGCCGGCATAGTCCAATAATGTTGGCGCAAAGTCTAGGTTCTGCACCAAGGCATCTGACCGTTGGCCGGCAGCAATCTCTTTTGGATAGCGAATAAGGAGCGGTGTACGAAGCGATTCTTCATACATAAAGCGCTTGTCAAACCAGCAATGTTCCCCCAAATAGAAACCCTGATCGGACGTATAAATCACGATGGTGTTGTCGTCGATACCTTGTTCCTTCAAAAAGTCAAGCAATCTTCCTACGCCATCATCTACGGCAGCTACCGTGCCCAGATAGTCCTGCATGTAGCGCTGGTAGCGCCATTGCAACAGCTCTTTGCTAGACATCTTGGGATATGCTGCTTTAAAATTATCCATAATGGGCTGGTAGACGGAATCCCAAGCAGCGCGTTCTGTGCCGCTCATGCGGGCCAAATTGTTGTTGTAGGCAGCTTTGTCCCATTGCATATGCTCCTGTAGCCCTAGTTCGTCCATCATCGTAGGAGGTACTTTGTTGTCGCCGGCCCAGTTCATATGGCTGGCTATACTCATCTCGGCGGTCTTGGCCGCCGTGCCACGGCCCTCAAAAGTATCAAATAGCGTTGCCGGCTCTGGGTAGGTATTGCTGCTGTATTGCTTGATATGGCGCAGCGCAGGTAACCATTCGCGATGTGGCGCCTTTTGGTGATACAGCACGCAGAAAGGTTTTGATGTATCGCGCTCTGCAATCCAGTCGAGTACCATGTCTGTCGTCAGGTCGGTAACGTAGCCTTTGAGTTGCTGTTTCTTACCGTTTATAATAAAGTTGGGTTGATAGTATTCACCTTGATCGATTAACACAGCGGAATGGTCAAACCCTTCGGGCAAGCCGTCCATATGGATTTTGCCGATCAGCGCCGTTTGGTAGCCATTGGCCTGCAGTATCTTGGCAAAATTATCTTGGCTCCAGTAAAATTTTGCTTCATTATCTATCTTGCCATTGATGTAGCTGTGCTTGCCGGTAAGCAGCACGGCACGGCTGGGGGCACAAAGGGAGTTGGTGACGCTTGCACGCGTAAATAACAGCCCTTCCTTGGCCAGTCGATCTATGTTTGGAGTTTGGTTTAAACCATGTCCGTAGGCGCTAATGGCTTGATAGGCATGATCGTCACTCATGATGTAGACAATATTTGGCCGCTTGGAGCTACGTTGTGCCTTTGCCTCACCCATGTAACACAGCATAAATATAAGTGTCGTCGATAAAATTGTTAGCTTCCGCATCGCTTTATAATTAGGATGGCTAAAGATACGGTAAGTTTTTGAAAATGCTGTATCGAGGGAGACTTGCTAGCTTTTCTGTTGAAACTATAAGCGTGTATAGTAAACATACTATCCCATGTGAAAATTCAACAAAACTTTTTTACTAAAAAATTTAGTATTATGTTTGTGTTATAGAAAGGAGATGCGGCAGATGCAAGAAGCAATAAATAAACAAAAAACAATCACTGACCTACAAAGGCAGATTTTAGCTTGGCAAGGATTTAAGGAGCCCAATGGCCAATCGGCATCGTTGGGATTAGGAGAGCTGGAGCAGGCCTTTCCAGGGAACGTTTTTCCAGTAGGGGTCATTCATGAGTTTGTCACCTCCTGTGCAGAAGAAGAGGCTGCCAGTACCGGTTTTATTGCTGGTCTTTTGAGCGAATTGATGCGAAAAGGGGGGGCAGCACTGTGGATTGGCAATACACAAGAATTATTTGCGCCAGCCATTCGTACATTCGGGATAGAGCCCGACCGTATGGTCTTTATTTGTATGAAACGGGATAAAGATATTCTATGGGCATTGGAGGAAGCGTTGAAATGTGCGTCGCTATGTGTCGTTATTGCTGAGGTAAAGGATCTGGATTTTGTACAATCGCGCCGCTTGCAGCTGGTGGTTGAGCGTAGCAAGGTAACCGGCTTGGTGTTGCGTACGGCCACACGCATACAGATGACAACGGCCTGTGCGGTGCGCTGGCAGGTGCGCACTATGCCCAGTGTGGTTGTGGATGGGCTGCCCGGCGTAGGCTTTCCTGCATGGGAGGTAAGCTTGTTGAAGGTTCGAAATGGCAACCCCAGTCAGTGGCAGGTCGCTTGGCAGAACAACTCGTTCAGCATGAAACAGCGACAAGAGCTCCCTGTAAAACGTTCTAAAACGGAAAATCGTCAAGTAGGATAGTCTCATGCAAAAACGCTATGCGGTATTGTGGTTCCCTTATTTGCTGACAGATTGGTATTTACGTAGTCATGCCCAATATCAGCAGGTACCTGTCGTCTTTGTGATGCCGGTGCAAGGGCGTGTGTTGATCACGGCAAGCAATAACCTGGCTCAACAGCTGGGAGTGATGCCCGATATGCTGTTGGCAGATGCCCGAGCAGCGGTCCCGCAGCTGCATGTACTGCAGGATAAACCTTTGCGAAGAGAGAAGCTGTTAAAAGCATTGGCGTTATGGTGTATTAAATTCACACCAATAGTATCGCTTGATGAATATGGTAGTATTTTGTTGGATATCAGTGGATGTACACATCTTTGGGGGGCAGAACAAGATTACCTGTCGGCGATTGTCGATCAGCTTGCTAGTAAGGGCTATCAAGCATATCTCTGTAGTGCAGGTACCATTGGTGCCGCTTGGGCTGCTGCCCACTATAGTTGTGGAACTAGGCTTGTGGAGGAAGGTAAACAACTCGCTTTGTTGGGAGATTTGCCGCCAGAGGCGCTCCGCTTGGAGCGGAGCACGGTAGATCGCCTGTATAAACTAGGGTTTCGAACTTTGGCCAGTTTTGCCTCCATACCTGTTACGGTGTTGAAACGCCGGTTTACGGCCGATATAGTGACGCGCTTACAGCAGTTTCTAGGAAAAAGCGAGGAATATCTTACACCTGTGCAACCCATATTGCCCTACACGGAAAGATTGCCTTGCTTGGAGCCCATCTGTACGGATAAGAGCATTGAAGTAGCCATAGGCAAGCTTCTGAACAACCTGTGCCAACGACTGGCCGGAGAGGGAAAAGGATTGCGCAAAGCAAAGCTTTCCTGCTACCGTGTGGATGGAAAAGTGCAGTCGGTAGAGATTGGTACCAATCGTCCCTCGGCCCATGTACCCCATTTATGTGGGCTATTTTCCCAAAAGATAGGACAAATAGCCCCCGGATTGGGCATAGAGCTCTTTATCATGGATGCGCTTATGGTAGATGATGCGCCCTCGCTACAGGAGCTCTTGTGGAAGGGGAATATTGGCTTGGCTGATAACGATATTGTGGAGCTATTGGATAAGATCAAAGCCCGAGATCGCTATTGCCGCATCAATCGGTACCTTCCCAATGCACAGCATTGGCCAGAGCGATCCATCCGGCCGGCTGCTACACTGAACGAGAAGAAAACAATAGCTTGGCCTTTTGATAGGCCACGGCCCACCAGAATGTTGCACCCACCGCATGCCATTGAGGTCGCAGCTCCCATTCCGGACTATCCGCCCATGCTTTTTCGTTATCAAGGGCAGGTGCACCATATCAAAAGGGCGGATGGTCCAGAACGTATCGAGCGGGAGTGGTGGCTGGAAGCGGGCGAGCACCGCGATTATTATTATGTGGAAGATGAACAAGGGAGAAGATATTGGCTGTTTCGGTTGGGGCATTATACCACTGATGTGTCTCCCGAATGGTATTTACATGGCTTTTTTGCATGATGGATGAACAGTATATTGAACTTCAGGTAACCAGTAACTTTACGTTTCTCCGTGGTGCTTCCCATCCCGAAGAACTGATGGATCAAGCTGCCAGGCTGGGTTATCGGTCTATCGCCATGACGGATAGAAATAGCTTAGCGGGGATCGTCCGGGCGCATATTGCCGCCAAAAAGAAGGGTATTAGGTTCATTGTAGGATGCAGACTTGATTTGTTGGATGGCTGTAGCTTATTGGCATACCCTCAAAACAAAGCGGGATATGCGGTGTTGTGCGAACTGCTTTCCAAAGGCAACCTGCGCGCCGAGAAAGGCAAATGTCACCTTTACAGAGCAGATATTGCCTCCCATAATAAAGATATACTGTTTATAGCGGTGCCACCTGATCAATTAACGGCTGATTTTTCGCTGGAAGATAAGTATAGGGATGATATAGATTGGTATGTACAAGTTATTGGTAAACAGTTTTATTTGGGTGTATCCAAGTTGTACCTTGGTGATGATGACAAGCGTTTGTTTCGGGTGCAGGAGCTTGCTCATAAACTGCAATTGCCTGTCGTTGTTATAGGGGATGTGCATTACCATGAGCCCAGTCGCCGCGAACTTTCGGATATTTTAACCTGTGTGCGGGAGAAATGTACCATACAGCAGGCCGGTTACCTGCTGCATGCCAATGCCGAGCGCTATCTAAAGCCTATGGAGGAGATGGGGCGCCTTTTTCGCAAATATCCCGAAGCGCTGGCCAATACCTTGCAAATCGCCGCGGCATGCAGCTTCTCATTGGATCAATTGACCTATGTTTACCCCGAAGAGCTGACCCATGGTGGACGTACGCCACAACAGGAACTGGAAAAATTGGTTTGGGAAGGTGCGGCCAGACGTTTTAATGGGGATATTCCGGCGGAACATCGCGCGCAGATTCTAATGGAGCTGGAATTTATTGCGCGAAAGAACTATCCCTCGTATTTCTTAACGGTACACGATTATGTGCAGTTTGCTCGTAGCCGCGGAATTCTGTGCCAAGGACGAGGGTCGGCAGCCAATTCTATTGTTTGTTATTGTTTGGAAATAACAGCTGTTGACCCTACTAAGATTAAGCTTTTGTTTGCTAGGTTTATGTCGGATGCGCGTGATGAACCTCCCGATATTGATGTGGATTTTGAGCATGAACGCCGGGAAGAGGTTATTCAATATATCTATGAAAAGTATGGGCGAGATCGTGCCGCCATTGTAGCTACCGTTACGCAAGAGCGCGCAAAAGGAGCTCTGCGCGATGTGGGAAAGGCCATGGGATTATCGATGGATGCTTTAGGTAGATTGTCGCAAACTATTAGTTCACATTGGGATAGTGAATTGGATGTGGCGCGTTTTCGAGAGCATGGCTTTTCTGTGGATGATCCTCACTTCCGGAAAATATTGGAACTGACGGGCCAATTGATGGGATTCCCAAGGCAGTTGGGGCAGCATACTGGTGGCTTTGTGATTACGCAGGGCAAGATGCATGAGCTGTGTCCGCTCATTCCGGCGCGGATGGAAAACCGTACGAATATTGAATGGAACAAAGACGACCTGGAAGCCTTGGGCTTTCTGAAGGTGGATG
The DNA here is from genome assembly GCF_033955345.1 of Sphingobacterium bambusae. NCBI lineage: Bacteria > Pseudomonadati > Bacteroidota > Sphingobacteriia > Sphingobacteriales > Sphingobacteriaceae > Sphingobacterium > Sphingobacterium bambusae. The sequence continues at coordinate 216,045 of NZ_CP138332.1, read as the reverse complement.
TGCTGGGGCTCGGCATGCTGACCTGCATCCACAAGGCTTTCGATCTGGTGAAGGCACATTACGGAAAGGAACTTACGCTGTTTAACATCGATCCGGTTGATCCGCGGGTGTATGATATGATCAGCTTGGCCGATACACTAGGGGTTTTCCAAATAGAGAGCCGGGCGCAGATGTCCATGTTGCCGCGGTTAAAACCACGGGAGTTTTATGACCTCGTGATCGAGGTGGCTATCGTTCGCCCCGGGCCCATCCAAGGCGATATGGTGCATCCCTATCTACGTCGGCGAAACGAAGAGGAAGACATTGAATATCCTTCGGAGGAAATCAAAGGTATCCTGACAAAAACCAAAGGCGTACCCCTGTTTCAGGAACAGGCTATGGAAATAGCTATAGTCGCCGCAGGCTTTACGCCTGCCGAGGCCGACGCACTGCGTCGCAGTATGGCAACCTTTAAATCGAAGGGCGAGGTGAGCCAATTTCGAAAGAAGATGATCGATGGCATGCTGGCCAACGGGTATGAAGAGGAATTTGCCGCGCGGGTTTTCAAGCAGTTGGAAGGCTTTGGAAGCTATGGTTTTCCGGAAAGCCATGCCGCTTCTTTTGCACTTTTGGTATACATCTCCAGTTACATCAAATGCTATTATCCGGATGTGTTTGCCGCCTCCTTACTCAATAGCCAGCCCATGGGCTTCTACCATCCGGCCCAGATTGTGATCGATGCACAAAAGCATGGCATAACGGTGCTACCGGTGGATATCAACCATTCGCTGTGGGATAATACCTTGGAAGGCGAATATGGCTGCGAGTTCCACCAATTGCGTTTGGGGTTTAGGCAGTTGAAGGGATTGCAGGAGGATGACATGCAGCGATTGATCGCGGAGCGACATGAGGGTTATCATAGTATTGAACGGTTAGCGGATAGCATACCCCTTACGGCTTTGGAGAAATTGGCCGATGCTGATGCGTTTCGATCTATAGGGCTCGACAGAAGGCAGGCTTTATGGCAGGTGGCCGCGGTGCGGGATCGTCCGACAGCCTTGTTCAAAGGGCAATTGTCGTCCACGGCTGCAGAACCTCAAATTGAACTTCCTTTTATGATGGAGAGCGAGCATGTACTGCAAGATTATGCTAGCATGGGGCTTTCTGTCAAAGCCCATCCTGTGCATTTTCTGCGCGAGAAGTTGGATAAAAGACATGTTGTGCCAGCGCATAAACTTCCTTTGGTGAAAAACGGTATGCCGGTAAAGGTATGTGGTCTCGTGACGGTGAGGCAGCGCCCGGGAACGGCAAAAGGTGTGTTATTTGTGACCATTGAGGATGAGACGGGGTTTGCAAATCTGGTGGTATGGGCAAAGACTTTTGTTAAATATAGACGGGAGATACTACAGTCTAAACTATTGATGGTTAGTGGGGTTGTTCAAATAGAAGGGCAGGTGATCCATGTGGTTGTTAAGCAGTGCATCAACCTGAACGATTGGCTGTTGGAACTGGAACACACCGGCCAGCCCACGGCTGTCCAAGTTTTGCACAAAGGGCGTAATTTTAAGTAGCTATTGGTTTATTGCTGCCCTTTATCACTAACTTAGTAGGCAGATTAAAAACATACCTTTACACACATGATCAAACAGTTGCTATTCCTTGGTTTTGCCGTTATGCTAGGCGCATTTTCCGCCTCGGCGCAAATGCAGGCCCTGCAAACGCAAATTGAAGCGTACACGCAGGATAAAGATGCTATTGTGGCGGTAGCCATAAAACGTGGTAATGAGTCGGAAGCTGTATATGTTCGAGCGGCAGAACATTTGCCTATGCAAAGTGTGTTTAAGTTTCATATCGCTATAGTCATGCTAACAGCGATCGATAAAGGGCAATTTGCCCTGCAACAACCTGTCAAAATAAAGAAAAAAGACCTTACACCAGACATCTGGAGTCCGCTACGTGATAAGTATCCAGAGGGCGTTACCTTGGCACTGTCGGAAATCTTGCGCTATATGCTTGCCCAAAGCGACAATGTGGCTTGTGATATCCTGTTGAAAATGCTTGGCGGGCCAACTAAAGTTGATCGTTTCTTTAAAGATCGCCGGGTGCACGATCTGGCTATTGCCATCAACGAGAAAACCATGCAAAGCAATTGGGATATGCAATTTATGAACTGGACAACGGCTGCAGCCTGTACCGATCTGATGCGCACTTACTTGGCTAATAGCCAGCAGGAATTATCGGCAGCAAGCCACACTTTTCTATGGGACGTTATGAAGACAACTGAAACGGGCTTGAAAAGACTGAAAGGGGATCTCCCTTCAGGCACCATTGTAGCACATAAAACAGGGTTTTCGGGCACTAGGGGCGGGATTACTGCTGCCGTACATGACGCTGGCGTTATTTTTATGCCTGATGGCATACCGATTTTTATAACCGTTTTTGTAAGCCAGTCTAAAGCGGATTTAGCAACCAACGAAGCCATTATTGCAGCGATTGCTCGGATGACTTACGATTATTTCACGCAAGAAAAGAAACCATAAAAAAATCCTGAAGCGGGGAACTCCAGGATTTTACCAAACCAATTATTAACCTAAATTATGAAATTATACTACTTAAACGACGCTTGTTCGGCTGTAGTACCCTTGTCTGTTTTTCTTAACACTTTTTAACATTTCGAAGTTTTATCTGCTATTTCCTTGCAGATAGGCCCGTCTAATTCTTATTGCGACCATCGGTGGCGTCGGGTTTGCGGTGTTGCCGGCGTGCAAAAAAGATGAGTTTGGCAAACATTTGCCGATTGGCAAAGGTTAGTTAGAGAGCAAGCAATAAATGTCCATATGAATACACCTTTGATTTTTCAATTTATTTCGGAACCTTCCGATGTAAACTATGGCGGAAAAGTGCATGGCGGAGCCGTGATGAAATGGATCGACCAAGCTGGCTATGCCTGTGCCAGCACGTGGAGCAGCCGCTACTGTGTGACGGTTTATGTCGGTGGCATTCGTTTTTACCAGCCAATCAAAATCGGGCAGATCGTAAAAGTAGAGGCCCATGTGATCTATACGGGATCCAGTAGTATGCATATCGCAATTGATGTATATGCGCGCGATCTAAAAAGCAACAGCTTTGAGAAGAAAACGCATTGCATTATTGTTTTTGTAGCTTTGGACGATGACGGAAAAGCAACCCAAGTGCCGAAATGGATTCCGGTCACCGACGAGGAAAAACAACAAGAAGAATATGCCAAACGGCTCATGGGGCATCGTAAACAGATTGAGGAGGAGATGAAGCCTTTTTTGTAAACCATAATGAACCTGCCTCGTGGATTATTTGCGTTTCGCATCACAACATCACAAGTAGGTATATCACGCACGGAAAGAGCGTAGATATACCTGATGCGTGTGTATATAGGTGTTTTAACGTTTAACATGGAAATATTTGATTTGATTGCTATCGGCTTTTTTGTTAATTTGTAACTTATCGGTAAAATAGATTACTAGTACAGCATTATGCGTAAAGCCAACTTTGATTCGGAATTTTGTGGAAACCTTCCTATACACCACATCAATACTATACAGCCTCACGGGGCGATCATGCTCTTGGATAAAGATGATCTACGTATCTTGCAGATCAGTGTGAATTTAGCGACTTACCTCAACAAGGAATTGCAGGAAATTGTTGGCGCGTCACTTGATTCGTTTGTAAGGGACGGTGTGGACGATATCAAAGGCGTCTTGACTCAGAGTTTAAGTAAAAAAATCACGTTTAGACTGGTTATAGAAGATCTCCCTTTTTTCGCGCTGATCAGCGAACATGATCGCTATTACCTGTTGGAAGTGCAACCCGAACAGGAGTCTACGAAAAGCAAATTCGGCGGATTACAAGAAGTGCGCGAATTGGTTGCCGCGCTGAATACCACATCGGAACTCCAAGAAGCTTGCGATCTGATTGTGAAAGAGTTGCAGTCGATGTTGGGAATCGATGGTGTGATGATGTACAAATTTGATGCGGACTGGAATGGGACGGTGATTGCTGAAGTAAAAACCAAGACACTGGAGCCTTATTTTGGGGTTACCTTTCCTGCTTCCGATGTACCTCGCCAAGCAAGGGAATTGTATCTCAAGAATCCTATTCGCCTTATTCCTGACGGTACCTATACGCCTTCACGCCTCTATCCGGTCATCAATCCCTTGACGAACGCGTTTACTGATCTGTCTGCGTGTTTTTTACGTGGCGTCGCTGATGTGCACCTGGAATACCTTTCCAATATGAAGGTAATGGGCTCGATGTCGTTACGTGTTATTCATAACGGAAAACTATGGGGCTTGATAGCTTGTCATCATTGTTCTACGTTTGGACTGAACTTTGAAGATGGTGTCAACTTGGCTTTGCTGAGCAATGTAATCTCCACAAAGATATCGTCGATTATCAATAACAGTGAATATCAATTCGTATCCGATCTACAGCGCGACAGAAACTTGGTTATCGATGCCGTATATAAATCGGGTATCAAAGAAGGGCTTTTCTCTGGCGAAGTCAACCTCCTTAAATTATTTAGGGCGTCGGGTGCCGTAATATTTGAGGCAGGCCAACAGTTTGTAAGCGGCGAAACACCAGAGCGTGCCTTTTTGGATAACCTCTATTTATGGCTGCAAGCGAAAGAGATCAACCAAGTCTATTCGACGCACAATTTGGCAAGCGTACTGGAAGAGGCAATCAACTATAGTGAATTAGCCAGCGGAATGCTCGTCATACCAATTTCCAGCACAGAGCCTGACTATATCGTATGTTTCAGACCAGAGGTCGTTAAAACGATAGAGTGGGGAGGAAATCCACATCAAGCGATAAATTTTGAAGTGGGAGGTACAACGTATCACCCACGTCATTCTTTTAAGATATGGATGGAAACCGTCAACCAGACGGCATTGCCTTGGCACGAACAAGAACTGCAGATAGCCAACACCGTCCGTAGCTTCCTTTTAGAACATAAGCGTTAATTTCTCTTTCGAATGGCAAACAAAAAAAAGACGGTTTCACAGTATGTGGTAGGTATTGGAGCGTCAGCAGGTGGACTGGAAGCTATCCACGACCTTTTCGATCGTATTCCTTCGCAAATAGAGGTTTCTTTTGTCTTGATTCAACATCTTTCTTCCGATTATAAAAGCCTGCTTGTGGAGCTCGTGTCGAAGCACACGCATATGCAGGTTATCGAAGCGGCAGAGAACCAATTGGTGAAGCCTTCCTGTGTATATGTTATTCCAAATGATAAATTTATCACAATTAGGAAGGGACGTTTACATTTGGAGAAAAAAGGAGATAAGGTACCCAACAATGCGATCGATAATTTTTTGATCAGCTTGGCCGAAAACAGTAAAAGCAAAGCAATCGCAATTATTCTCTCGGGTACAGGCAGTGACGGAACACTTGGAATTGAAGCAATCAAAGAACACGGCGGCTTGGTTATTGCCCAAGATCCGCAGACGGCGAAATTTGACAGTATGCCGATCAACGCCATCAAGTCGGGTAATGTTGATCATGTTGTGCCGATTTCCGCGATGTACGAGAAGCTAGCCGATTACATCAGCTTGGCACCGGTAAGAGCGCTCGAAAACGGTGAAGTGGATGCCGCAATCGTAAATGAAATGTTTCAGCTAGTGCACACGCAAACGGATCACGATTTCTCCTTGTATAAAACGCCCACGATTTTTAGACGGATCGGTCGCCGTATGAAAGCATTGCACGTCGATTCCGTTGATCAATATTTGGAGCTATTGAAAGGCAGTGAGCAGGAGGTAGATTTGTTGAGCAAAGACTTCTTGATTGGTGTAACGCGATTTTTTAGAGATCAAGCAGCATTTGATGTTCTAAAAAACAAGGCTATTCCAGACATTATAGATAATAAAGAAGATAAAGAAACGGTTAAGATATGGGTTTGTGCTTGTAGCACGGGTGAAGAAGTTTATTCGGTAGCCATATTGATGGATCAATACGTAAAGAAAAGCAAAAAAAATCTAGACATCAAGATTTTCGCGTCAGATATTGATGAAGTGAGTTTAGAAATTGCTTCCGGAAATAGTTATCCGGCTTCTTTTCGTAAGGATATTCCCGAAAATTTGTTCAACGAATATTTTATACAGGATGGGCAGCGTATTTCCGTTGTTCCCCATATTCGGAAACAGATTGTGTTTGCCAAGCATAACGTCATCAAAACTCCACCGTTTATTAAGAACGATTTGATTTGCTGTCGCAATATGTTGATCTATATGAACAGCTTATTGCAACACAATATCTTAACGACCTTTCATTTTTCGTTAAATCAGGATGGTTATCTGTTTTTGGGACCCAGTGAAACGATCGCTCCGATTAAGGATGGTGTAAAGGAAATCAGCAGCAAGTGGAAGATATTTAAGAAAACAGGTGTTATACCTCGGGCAACCGAATTTGTTGGAGCAGAACGAGGCGGTATACAACGACAGTTTCCGGTTCGTACAATAAAGAAGCCGAAGAAAACATCAGAAGAGTTGTTCCAACAGTTTTTAATGGAACAGTACGGCTATGTGGGCGCTTTTATTGATAAGAATTTTGAGGTTAAAGATACGATCGGCAATTATCGGAAGTTTTTGTCACTCCCGGAGAAAAAATTGGAGATGAACCTCCTGAAGATGGTGCCCAAGGAGATATCCTATTTATTGAACAATACGATACGTGCAGTTTGGAAAGATAACGTCGCTAAGTCTTTAAAACGACTACGAGTAAAAAACGCCAAGGAGGAACTGGTGATCAATATAGATGTGAGTCCTGCTAATCCAGATTTGGAAAAACCTTTTACGCTCGTGGTTTTCCGACAGATTGAAACTGAAGCGGAGCCTCAAAATTATCAACCCCAGGTCGCTACAGATGAGCATCAAACGACCTATCTGATCGAATTGGAAAGCGAGCTGAGCGAAGTACGCAATAACCTGCAAGTGGCGATAGAGGAGATGGATACGGCCAACGAGGAATTACAATCCAGCAACGAAGAGTTGCTATCGGCCAATGAAGAACTTCAATCCAGCAATGAGGAACTTCAATCGCTAAATGAAGAGTTGCATACGCTGAATGCCGAACATCAACAGAAGATTAAGGAACTGATCGAACTTAACGACGACTTAAACAATTATTTCAAGAGTGTCGATATCGGGCAGATCTTTGTTGACGGTACCGGACGTATACGTAAATTTAATCCGGCGGCGGTGGAGATGGTCAACTTGATCGAAGCAGATATCGGCAGGCCCATCAAACATATTTCTAACAATATCAACTACGAAAATTTCTTAGCGGATATTGATAGTGCGCTAAAGAATAATTCTGCCCTGCCTGAACGTGAAATCCAACTGAAGAATGGCCGTATTTGCTTACTACGGATCATGCCTTATGTTCGTATCGATGGACAGTCGGATGGCGTGGTCATCACCTTTGTAGATATTACAGCCTTAAACGAACTGAGTGATATCATCGTCGGTGTTTTCAAAACGAGTCTCAGTGCGGTATTAATATTCACCAGTATTCGCAATGCGAAGAAAGAAATAGTTGATTTCAAATGCTATGCAGCAAATACGACTGCTGAACAGATTGCAGGCCTGGGGGAACAAGACCTTTCGGGGTTATTGTTCCGGAAGCAATTGCAAGGGATGTACAATGAAAAACTTTTTCTGCAGTTAAAAGATATTGTTTCCTCGGGGGATAACCTGCAGACCGAAATTCAGCTGGATAACGACCACTGGTATATCGTGACGGCGACCAATATCGGGGATCTATTGGCCGTCACGTACACCGATGTGACCGAACGCAAGAAAGGAGAGCAAAGTCTGAAAAAGAACTATAACGAGCTGCTAAGCGTTCGTGAGTCGCTCAAGACACTCAACAATGAGTTGGAAAGTCGGGTGCGCGAGCGTACGCTCAGTTTAACAAAAAGCGAAGATCGTTTTAATATGGTTTCAGAAGCGACGAACGATACCATATGGGACTGGGATTTGGTGAATAACAGGATTTGGCGAAGTCAAAACTTTTCAGCGATGTTCGGCTACGAGATCAATGCCGAGACACAGACAACCGATTTTTGGTATCAATGTATTCATCCAGAAGATGTCAAGCGGGTGCGAGATAGTGTTTATCGTACGATCAATGAACAAAAAGAAACCTGGCTGGCAGAATATCGTTTTATGCGTGCCGACGGTAGTTATGCCGAGATATTGGATCGCGGTAGTGTGCAACATGACACACATGGCGTGGCATATCGCATGGTCGGCTCGGTCGTGGATGTCACACGCATTAAAGCTGCGGAGCGCAGAAAGCAGGAACTGCAGGATTTTATCCTGCGACAACAAAAGGAGTTCTATGAGTTGTTTGCCAATGCGCCTGCGCTGATATCCATTCGGCGGGGTGCAGAACTTCGGTATGAATACAGTAACGCTGCATTCAAGCGGTTCTATTCCGGTAACGACTTTTTGGGACTGGCATCTGCAGAGGCACATAAAGTAGCTGTGGATCGCAGCTTGTATCAAAAGGACGGGGAGATCTTAAGTCAAGGCCTATCGCTTTCAGGAAAAGCTTTTCGGGTTGCAAAATTTGACAGCGACGGCAATGAAATCGGGCAAGCCTGGATAGATTATCTTTTTACACCAATCTTTGACGATAGAGAACAGATCGACGGCGTAGCGTTTTTTGGTTTTGAAGTAAGTGAATTGGTCAAGTCGCAAATCGCCACTCGCCAATTGATGAACCGGAAGGACGAATTTATGAGTATTGCCAGCCACGAACTTAAAACACCGATCACAAGTTTAAAAGCTATGCTACAGATCGGACTAAAATCCATAGACCAAGGGAAATCCGTTGAGCTTATCCAAGATTTCTTGGCTAAAAGCTTGAAGCAAACCGATAAGCTTACCTACCTGATTAACGACTTGTTGGATGTGACAAAAATACACTCCGGCAAGATGCAGTTGAATTATACCGCGTTTAACCTAGCGGATTTGGCCAAAGAAGTTGTAAATGATATTGTAAATGGCGATGTTTCGCATCATATTGAGCTGGTTGCCGAGGAGGATCTGCATTTATCTGCCGACAGGCACCGCATAGAACAGGTGATGGTCAACTTCCTTTCCAATGCCATAAAATATTCGCCCGGCAAGGACATGGTTAGGGTTGACGTCAAGCGATCGTACAAGGATAGCGTGCGCGTGGCTGTACGTGATTTTGGTATTGGTATTTCGAAAGATAAGAAAGACTTAGTATTCGATCGTTTCTTTAGGGTGGAAGAGTCTATCAAGTTTTCAGGCTTGGGGCTAGGCCTATTCATTTGTAAAGATATTATCGAGCGCCATCAGGGAAATATAGGCGTAGAAAGTGTAGAGGGCGAGGGCTCCACATTTTGGTTTACCATACCTACAAATTTGTAAATAGCCATCGATACAAAGCCGGCTATCCCTTGTTTCTTTAACCGCATAAAAAAGCCGCTCTTGTTTAAAACAGGAGCGGCTTTGTATTTACTGTCAACCAGATTATAAATTCGTCTGATTACCTGCTTTATGCTGTTTTCTGATCTTACTATTTTTCATACCATAGAAAATATAGATAATTAAGCCGATCAGCAACCAAACGCCTAGACGCTCCCAGCTCTCAATTGGTAGAGAAGCCATCAGTAAGATACATACAATAACACCTAATATAGGTAGTACCGGAACGAAAGGCGTTTTAAACGGACGCTCAATTTCCGGATTAGATTTCCGTAGCACCAAGATACCAATACACACCAAGGTGAAGGCAAACAGTGTACCGATACTCACCATATGTCCTAAATCCGAGACCGGAACAAAACCTGCGAAAATAGATACAAAAACCATGAAGATCAAATTGGTTTTCCAAGGTGTTTGGTTTTTCGATAGATCCGAGAATATCTTTGGCAACAAGCCATCTTTACTCATAGAATAGAATACGCGGCTTTGGCCTAACAACATTACCAAGATGACGGAGGTATACCCCGCAATGATAGTGACAATCAATGCAGAATTCAAGAATGTGTAGCCAGTTTTTGCAAAGGCTGTAGCCACAGGTTTGGCATCTCCCTTAAACATTTGATAGTTTTCCAAACCGGTCATCACGTAAGAGAATAGCACATACAGAATGGTACAGATAATCAATGATCCGATGATGCCAATAGGCATTCCTTTTTTCGGATCTTTAGCTTCCTGCGCCGCGGTGCTCACAGCATCAAAGCCGACGAAAGCGAAAAACAATACACCGGCAGCACGAAGGATACCGCTGATACCAAATTTTCCGAAATCATCACTCGTCAAGAACGACCACAAACCTTTCTCGCCACTTTTAACCAGTTCTTCGCCTTCGTTGGTTGGGATAAATGGGGTATGGTTAGCCGAATCGATGAAGCTCCATCCCAATACGATAAAGATCAATACCACACTCACTTTCAGGATAACCAAGATATTGTTAACCGTAGAAGATTCTTTGGTGCCGCGCATCAACAACAGCGAAAGTAAGCAGACGATGATAATAGCTGGTATATTCACCATACCGCCTTCCCAAGGTCCTTTCAGGAACTGATCGGGGATGGATACGCCAAAGGTCATCAACAGCTGGTTAAAATATTGCGACCAACTTACGGCCACGGTGGCACTGGCCAAAGCATACTCGAGCACCAAATCCCAACCTATGATCCAAGCTACAAATTCGCCCATGGTGGCGTAGGAATAGGTGTAGGCACTTCCCGCGACGGGAATCATAGAGGCGAACTCGGCATAGCAAAGACCCGCAAACGAACAGGCTACCGCGGCAACGATGAACGAAAGAATAACGGCCGGTCCTGCATTTTCGGCAGCGGCGATACCAGTGAGGGAAAATAGCCCAGCACCAATAATGGCACCCACACCGAGGGCAATAAGGCCACTGCTGGTAAGTGTACGCTTCAGCGTATGCTCACCGCTCTCGCGGGCTTCGTTAATAATTTGTGGAATAGATTTTTTGAAAAGCATAATTCTTTTTGGGTTAGTAGTTTTTTTATTTTGATTTAAATTTACTGTAGGCGTCTAGGACGTAGATACGGATATCTTCCGGAGAGGCTGTTTCCATAAACTCCAACGTAGGTCGGAACTGCTCGCGGAACAGCGGAAGTTCATCATCCGTTACCGGTACGGTAGCGCGGATAACCTGTGCTGAAAACAGACGATCGACTTTCCTATTGCTTTGCTCGCTCAACAGCAGTTCCAAGTTTTTGCGCGCCATCTTACTTTGGCGTCCAAATAGGCGGGAAGGGGACAGGCGCATGCCGCCACGATTTTGTGAGGCATCCACCACTTGACCATCTTTTTTTGCTTTTTCGATTTCAGCAACCAGACGGCTATCGGTAAGGCGGCTAACGACAACCTCATCAATAACGATGCTCTTTTGATCGCGTACCAAGTAAATACGTTGGATACCTCCTTGATAGATATAGGCGGTGTCGATTTCGTATCCTGCTTGTGTGAAGCTCAACAAATCTTCGATGTTCCCACCGATCGTGAAGTTTCCTTCGCTGTCGCTCTCTATTTTTTCGTTGGTGCGTATATTTTTGACCAACACAGAACGTAGCTTTTGGCTACTTTCCAGTTCGTAGACTATACCTTTTATCTGCTGTGCTTGGCTGTGTTGTGCCAATAGGGAAAAGACCCAGCAAAAGCAGATCGTTAGTGCTATATTCAGTTTCTTACTCATCAATCTTAGTTTTTGGGCCAAACATTGTTCTCCGGATTGACATCGGGATACACGTTATCCGGATCGATAACTACTTTTGTCAGTTTCTCCGTAGACTTCAACTTGAAACGCCAGCTCGTATTGCGCTGCCAAATTTCTACCGGTAATTTCTTTCTGATTTTCTGACCCGACTCAGTAGTCGCTTCGATAACAACGGGCATCGCCAGTTTCTGTAAATTTTCAATGGTAATGATTGCGCCGTTTTTAGGATCTAGTTTCTCGTAATCAACACTACTGATCGCCTGATCCAAAGTCCAGTTGTACTTAAACCATCCGCGCCAAAACCAAGCTAGGTTTTCGCCAGTTTCGTTTTCTATGGTACGGAAAAAATCATCCGGTGTAGGGTGTTTATAGGCCCAGGCGGCTACATAACTGCGAAACGCACGGTCGAAGCGCTCTGCACCGATAACCTCATCGCGCAGTAAACGCAGACCATATGCAGGCTTGTAGTAAGCCAAGGTGCCGATATTGCGCTCCTTCATGTTCTGTGGCGAGGACATGATAGGTTCAAAATTTGGTTGGGAAAAAGCACGCGCCATACTGTTTCTATTACCGAAGGTACGTTGATATTCGCCTTTATTGAATTCCCGCGTGGAGAGCTCGTTGATAAAACTGTTAAAGCCTTCATCCATCCAAGCGTGTAATCGTTCATTACTGCCCACGATCATCGGAAACCAGTTGTGCCCGAATTCATGATCGGTGACACCCCATAGGCTGCCAGCCTTGGCTTCGTAGCCACAGAATGATAATGCCGGATACTCCATACCGCCAACATTGGCGGCCACATTCACCGCTACTGGATAGGGATACTCCATCCATTTTTTGCTGTAGTATTCGATGGAAGCCTTGGTGTATTCGGTAGATCGCTCCCAAGCGTTGTTGCCGTTGCTTTCTACGGGGTAGGCTGAAAGTGCTAAAGCTGTTTTGCCGCTAGGTTTGTTGATTTTGGCAGCATCGATGATAAATGCGGCCGATGATGCCCAGGCAAAGTCGTGTGCGTTATGCAACTTATATTTCCAAGTAAGGCTGTTCTTTTTTGGTCTAGAGTTGGTTGCTGTAACCTCGGCCGCGGAACGGATGGATACCGTTTTATCGCTCTCCAATGCTTTCTTATAGCGTGATAGCTGTTCGCTGGTCCAAACTTCCTCGGGATTTAGCAGCTCGCCACCTGCGACCACGATGTGGTTTGCTGGCGCGGTTATCTCGATGCTGTAGTCTCCATATTCGAGATAGAACTCGCCCGGCCCAGTATAGGGTTCTGTGTTCCAGCCTAAGATATCGTCGTATACACATAGCCTAGGATACCATTGTGCAATAGCATACACTTTTCCGTTTTTAGTGCTTAGGATTCCGGTGCGATCGGCGCCATATTCCGGTACGGTGTAGGCAAAATCAAGATCCAGCGAAACACTTCCTCCTGCCGCTGCTAGTGGCGTTGGCAACTCTACGCGCATACGCGTGTCGATGATCTCGTACTGTGCTTGTTTGCTGCCAGCAACTGTAACATTACTTAAGTTGAAGCCACCCTCAAAATCGGAATCGGCAGATCCATAGCGGCTATCCTCAAGGGGAATGGTGGCCTGCCCACGCGACTGCTCATGGAATAGGTTTTGATCCAACTGTAGCCATATATAACGCAAGGTATCGGGGCTGTTGTTGGTGTACTTGATGGAAACGCGACCGGTAACCCGGTTGCTCTTATCATCGAGCTGCACTTTAATGTTGTAATCAGCTGCATTTTGCCAGTATGCATGTCCAGGTTTGCCGCTAGCCGACCGATAGGCATTGCCATTATTGGTATAAAAGATGGGGTTGAATGCTTCTGTATAATTATAGACGCTTTTGCTTTGCGCCTGCACGTGGCCGAGCGCCACGAAGGCACAGGAAATGGAAGCCAATATTATTTTTCCGTTCATAGACTAGCTTAGTTTTGTTGCATACTCTGTCTCGTTAAAACCCAATATAATGCCTTTGGGCGATTCAATAAGTGGCCTTTTGATCATGCTGTTGTGCTGTAGAAGCACGCTGTTGGCTGTTGCAGCATCCGATACGGCAGCTTGCTCGGCCGGGTCTAGCTTTCTCCAGGTAGTACCCTTCTTGTTCAACAGCTGCTCCCAAGCGACTTCTTTTTCCCACTGTTCCAACTTTTCCAAAGTTGCAGGTTCCTTTTTGTAGTCATGGAAAACATAGTCCAAGTTCTTTTTGTCGAACCAGTCCAATGCTTTTTTTACCGTGCTACAGTTTTTTATACCGTAAATATGTACAGCCATTTTCGTTTATATGTTCGTTTAATCGGATAAAGATATTAATATATTTAAAAATGCCACTCATCGGCCGTGTTTTAAAATTAGTTTCCTTGCTTTTTTGCTCGCGTCAAGGCTCGGGAAGTACGTTTCCGCAAAATAAGATAGTAAAATAGATTTATTGAATATGTCGACTGGATAATTCTGGTAAAAATCCGGATACAATAGGGCAAAATCGTACCGCGCTTCTTTCTCTTTGAAAAACGTATGTGGGGAAATGAACAATTTGTGCTTTCAGAACGCAAGCATATTGATCAGTAGGGAATGGGGGTGTGGCTGTTTGAAGTGTATTTTTAACACTAAGTCTTGTAGGGTATGGAAAAAAAATTGTACCTTTAGTCACACATAAATAAAAAATAGACAAAACATATGAGCCTAAAAGATTTTAAAGGTGTTTTGACAGGAGATCAAGTTCAAGAGCTTTTCGAGATTGCTAAAACACATAAGTTCGCTTTACCAGCGGTAAACGTTATCGGAACGAATTCTATCAATGCGGTTTTGGAAACTGCCAAAGCTGTGAACTCGCCGGTTATCATTCAGCTTTCTAATGGTGGTGCGCAATTTTATGCCGGAAAGACATTGGACAACGAAGGCCTGAAAGCATGTATCTTGGGTGCTGTTTCTGCTGCGCATCACGTTCATTTATTGGCAGAGCACTATGGTGTTGCTGTTATTCTTCACACGGATCACGCGGCGAAAAAGTTATTGCCTTGGATCGACGGTTTGTTGGATGCTGGGGAGAAATTTTTTGCGCAACACGGCAAGCCATTGTTTTCATCGCATATGTTGGATTTATCGGAAGAACCTATTGAGGAGAACATCGAAATTTCCGCTAAATATTTGGCGCGTATGAAGCCACTAGGGATGACTGTCGAAATTGAATTAGGTGTTACAGGTGGTGAGGAAGACGGTGTAGACAACTCGGATGTAGATAGCTCTAAACTATATACACAGCCAGAGGAGGTAGCTTACGCCTTTGAAGAACTGTCGAAGGTTTCTGATAAATTTACTGTTGCGGCTGCATTTGGTAACGTACATGGTGTTTATAAACCAGGCAACGTGAAGCTTCAGCCTGTTATCTTGCACAATTCGCAGGAGTATATTCGCGAGAAATTTAACCTTAGTGCAGAAAAGCCTGTGAACTTTGTTTTCCATGGCGGTTCGGGTTCTTCACCGGAAGAAATTGCGGAGGCTCTTTCTTACGGTGCTATCAAAATGAATATCGATACCGATATGCAATGGGCATTTTGGGATGGTATTCGTGCTTACGAGGCGAAGAACCACGACTTTCTACAGGGACAGATCGGAAACCCCGAAGGTGCCGATTCTCCAAATAAGAAGTTTTATGACCCGCGCGTTTGGTTGCGCAAGGGTGAAGAAGCATTCGTAACGCGTTTGAAACAAGCTTTCAGTGAGCTGAATGCTATTGACGTGAACAGCAAGCTGTAATCGCTGTTTCAAGCGACTTAATTATGCTCTAGGAAAGCCCAGTCAAACGACTGGGCTTTCTGTTGTTAAGGAATTTTGATAATTTGTTTTTCCATCAATAATCTTGTTGCAATTTCTTATAATTCCGTTCCCGTATAACCTTAATTATAAAGATGCTTTTGCTTACCATAAATTGATGAAATAAAATTTGTTTAGCTCCTAGTTTTTGCTATATTTATGCAAGAAGGAGATCGACAATGGGCAAAGATGAGTTTTTAAATTTTCTCAAGTTTGAGAAGCGTTATTCTAGCCATACGGTTACAGCGTATACCATGGAGTTGGATAATTTCTTTGCTTTTCTTCAAGCTGAGGATTTAAGCTTTCAGGAGGTTGATCACCGTGTCGTTCGTCAGTATCTTGCACAGATGAAGGAGCACGGGAAAGAAGCCTCCAGCATCAATAGGTCGATTTCTGCCTTACGTTCTTTTTATAAATTTTTACGCAGAGAGGGGAAGACAGACCAAAACCCGATGAATTTGGTGCATGCCTTGAAGACCGCCAAGAAATTGCCTGTGGTAGTTGAACAGGAGAAGATGGTGGCCCTGTTGGATGCCGGTTTTCGGGATGCGGAAGATTTTGAAGAAGTGCGGGATTTCGTAGTACTGGAGCTTTTGTTCGGTACCGGTATTCGACTCGCGGAGTTGCTAGCTATCCAAGAGCGAGATATCGATACCTACAACAAAAGAATATTGATTTTCGGTAAAAGAGGGAAGGAGCGCCTCGTTCCCGTACATCAGAACCTATTGATGACGATCAAACATTATCTTAAATTGAAATATGCACTGGATGCGGAAAACAAATCCACGCTGTTGATCGTTAGTAAAGAAGGAAAGGCCGCCAGCAGAAGGTTGATCTACGATAAGGTGCGACATTACCTAAGCCTGATCACTTCGCAAAAGAAAAAGAGTCCCCATGTGTTGAGGCATACTTTTGCAACAGCTTTATTGAACAATGGAGCCGATTTAAATGCCATTAAGGAATTACTCGGCCATGCCGGTTTAGCTGCTACGCAAGTATACACACACAACTCTGTAGAGCGGTTGAAGTCAATTTATAAACAAGCCCATCCAAAGGCTTAAAAAAAGGAGGAAAAATGAACATTACTGTGCAATCTATCAAATTTGATGCAGATCAAAAGTTGGTTGAATTTATTAAGAAAAAAACAGCTAAGTTGGAACAGTTTCTCGATAATATTATTGAGGGCGTTTGCTACTTGCGTATAGAAAATGTAGACGATGAAGCAAACAAGGTGGTGGAGCTGAAGATGAATATCCCGGGCAACCAATTGTTTGCAAAGGCACAGGCGAAGAGTTTTGAAGAAGCAACAGATGTCGCAGTGGAATCGCTGAGACGGCAGATTAACAAACATAAAACAAAGACAAGAGCCACCGTGAGCAACCATAAGGAGTTGCTGGGGGATGGCGAGGAAGAATTTTAAAAACATACCTTACAAAAAAAGAGAAAGCTGATTGAAAAATCAGCTTTTTTATTTGGATTGAATATCAATAAGGATTATATTTGCTTGCAATTAACGAGAAGAGATGATTTGTCCTTTAGCACAAGTAGAAGAGATTTACAAAACAACACAGGGCGCTGTTTATCAATGCAGCCGTAAAAACTGTTATTGGTTGGAATTTCAGGATACGACAACGGCTTTTAAAATATCGGACTTTTTCTCGTTCAAAAAGCGTATTGATGCCATAGATGTGGCCTCTATGATCGGCGATGCCTCCCGAGCGGCTGATTTTGAGATTATCATGCCTTTTAGAACCGAGCGCTGTTTCTTATTGCGCGTTGAAGATGTATTGGCGTTGCGTGAAGTTCTTTCGGGGGCTAAATTTATGATCGAGCTGAACAGTGAAGTAAAAAAGATACTTCGCGAAGGGAATGTACTAGCAGTTTAAAATCTAATTTTAATTGTACTGATTCCAAACAAGTTAGCTATACTCTTGGCTAATTTAGACTTAATTTGTATTGCTTTTTTTTGTTCCAAAACGAACGTTTCTGATTTATCTTTGTACAAACAATGTAGGGATCGCATTGTTATTAGTATGTATATTTAATAGAAACATAATATGAAAGACTTATTGAAATTGAAATCTTCTCTAGCAGAAGAGATCGAAAATATATTGAACGCACAAGTAAAAGTTGAAGCACATTCGTCGGCTCTATATCTTGCTATGTCATCATGGTGTGACGATCAAGGTTTGGATAATTCAGCTACCTTCTTTGCTAAACAAGCAAACGAAGAGCGTGAGCACATGTTGAAATTGTTCAACTACATCAATAACCGTGGTGGACGTGCTATCTCTCCAGAGATCACAAACATCCCGACAGACTTCGAGTCATTCCGCGGGGTATTCGAGCAGACATTAGAGCAAGAAATGTTCGTGACTGAACAATTTAACAACATCGCTGACCGTTGTATGAAAGCGAAAGATTACGTAACGTTTAACTTTGTGCAGTGGTTCTTGGAAGAGCAAGTAGAAGAAGAGTATGTGGCACGTCGTATACTCGAGTTGTTCGATGTGATCGGTGAAGACGGAACAGGACGTTGGGAGATCGACAAGCACCTTGTAAAAGTAGCTTTTGACGGCGAATAAAACCTGTCGAAAACATAATAAATAAAAGCGGGTTATTTCAAGCGAAATAACCCGCTTTTATTTATACGGAAAATGAATAAAGGAACGTTATACTAAAAACTTTTATTGAAATTCAATTTTTTCGTATATTGATGACAATCGAGCAAACGAGCAGTTTTTGTGAAGAATAATAGGTGTATCATACTTTTGGTCATGTTGATTTGTTCCTGCGCTTTGGGTTTGTCCAATGTGCATGCTCAAATAGGCTCGAAGCGAATCCAAGGACTGGTATTGGACAGTGCGGCGCATGGCTTAGCGGGGGTCAATATTCGGTTGACCAGCACCCTCGATACCTTAGTAACAAGCAGCGCTGCAAATGGGGCTTACCAGTTTAGCAATGTGCGCGGAAATCATATTCGCATATCTTATAGTATGCTGGGACACCAGATCGTCAACAGGTTGTTGTCGTCGAACGAGCATAGCTCTTTTGTGGTAGTGCCCAACGTTGTGCTCATTCCACAAGCTTCCCTGATTGAAGGGGTTTCCATTACCAAAACCATCCCCGTTGTTTATACCGAAGATACTATCCAGTACAATATGGATGCCTTTAAGTTTCGCGCAAACTCGTTGCTGGAAGAGGCGCTGAAACAGTTGCCCGGTATTCAGGTGCTGCGCGACGGTACGGTGTATGCCCAAGGGAAGCAGGTATCGACGGTATTGGTTGATGGTAAAAAATTCTTTGGTGGTGACGTCATTACGGCAACGAAGAATCTACCGGCAGATTTTGTAAAGAAAATACAGGTCATTAACCATTTTGGTGATTTTGCTATCGAACGCGGCATGACAACCGATGAGCCCGAAAAAGTAATCAATATTGTGCTCAAAGAAGATAGCAAGCGTATTTCGTTTGGCCAGATTACCGCCGGAGGTGGTACCAGCGATCGTTACATTGGTAGTATTGGCGTTAACCGATTTGATGACGGACAGGAGTTTTCCGTGATAGGGTCGGTCAACAATACCAATACAAGCCTGTTTTCATTCGGCTCGCCCAGTGGTGTGGGAGAACGGGAGAAATCGCTGTTTGACGCAAACGACTTCGTAGACCCTACCGATGGTCTCAACAATATTAAGTCTTTCGGATTTAATTTTTCGGACAACTTGGCTGAAAATACATTGATCAATACCAGCTATAGCTTTACGCATAAAGAGAATGTGACCACGGGAAATTCTTTTCTGCGGTCGGATTATCTTGGCAACAAAATCTCCAATGCGGAGTCGTACCGAACGACCAGCAATGATTACTATCATAAACTGACGACGGAGTTCAAACATCGTTTCAAGAATAGTGACGTTTTGGAGATAAAACCGGTGTTTTCCTACAATAGGATTTATTTCGGAAACGCGCGAGATCGATTGATCGACAACAACCGGATCACTAACGATGGTACATACCAAGATACATCGTACCAGCAAAATCCCAATTTAGATATGAGTATTTTATACGCACGAGCCTTTAAGAAGCCTGGGCGCAAGTTGGTAAGCAACGTGGTGCTGAATTTTAACAGCTTGAATAAGGTAGAAGATGTGGTGGACAGGTACACTTCCGTCGATTCATCGGGGATACCACCTCGGATCACCGAGTTTAACCAGCAGTATTTTATCGAACAGCGTAGCGGAACCGATGGGGTAAAGGCAGCGGTATCCTTCGTAGAGCCTTTCTCAGAATATAGCACCGTTGAGCTCTTTTACGACTATGAGCTCACGGACATGACGGCCGTTCGCCGCGTGGAAGATAGACTGAAGTCGGAAGAATTTGGTCAGTTTTTTTATGTGGATTCGTTGGGTGTGAGCTACAATTATCGATTTAATAGCAGTAGGGCAGGATTGAGTTACCAATATGTACCCAACAAGAAATTTAGAACTAGTGTCGGCTTTGCGGTGCAGCCCATCACCCTCAATGGCTACCTGCCGCGTGAAGATATGTACTATCGCTACGACAATGTAAATGTGGTGCCTAGCGCCGGTTTTAAGTGGCGCCTCAACAATGAAGTCGATTGGAGTGTGGATTATGTCGGTAAAAACAACCAACCTAACTTTCTGCACATCATTCCCGTAAGAGATAACAGTAATTCCCAAAATATCATTATCGGTAACCCCGAGCTAAAGGCCGAGTTTTCCAACCGGATCAACACCACATTGCGAAAGTTTATTACCTCTCGAAATCAGTATTTTGAGACTAATTTTGCCTACAACAGAGTATTGAACAAGATTGTGGCGGACAAGACGGCTTTCCGGAGCTCGACTATTCAGGAGACTACATTTAAAAATGCCGATGGCTATTTTGATCTCAAATGGTACTACCTCTTCAATATGCCCTTGTTCAACGAAAGCTTGCAATTGGATTTTGTCGGTAATACAGATTTTTACAACAATATATCCTTTGTCAACGACGAGCGTAACAAGACTACTCAGTTTATTTACTCCCAATCTGTACAGTTTCGGTATACCTGGAGCGACTATTTCGAATCGCTGTTCAACACTAATTACCTGTTGAACAATGCAACATACACTTGGCCCTACACAACAGAGATTACGGCACACAGCCTGCTGTTGAGTGGAGCAACCAAGGGGTATCTGAGCGATCACGTGACTTTAGGAGCGGAGATGTCACAGCGGTTCAATGCCGGCTACGAAAGTAGTTTTATGAACAATAACCCCACTATCTTGAATGCCTACTTGGAAATTTCTTTTTTGCCCAATAAATTGGGGCTGTTGCGTTTTCAAGGTTTTGACCTGTTGGATCAAAATAAAAACATGGGTACCTATAGTGAATATATAGGCAATGATCTTTATGAAGCGCGGAACAATAGATTAGGGCGTTATTTTATGGTAACTTTTAATATGCGTCTTCAAAAATATCCAAAGAAAAAATAGTATGAAAGCAGTGGTTATTACGGCGTTCGGTGAGGCAGATGTATTGCGTGTGGAATCGAGGGGGCGCCCCACGATCAGCGAAAGCCAAGTGTTAATAGGGGTCAAGGCCGCGGGTATCAATAGGCCCGATGTTTTTCAGCGTAAAGGACATTATCCAGCTCCGCCGGATGTGGTACAGGATATTCCGGGCCTAGAGGTGGCTGGTGTGGTGATGGAAGTGGGGGCGGAGGTATCGCGCTGGGCCGAAGGTGATGAGATTTGTTGCTTGATCGCTGGTGCTGGTTATGCCGAGTTTGTGGCTGTTGAAGCCGATTGCTGTCTGCCAATTCCAAAGGGGTTATCTTTTGCGGAGGCAGCCTCGCTACCAGAGACTATTTTTACCGTTTGGGATAATGTCTTTCGTCGCGGAGCCTTAAAGCGGGGAGAGCATCTGTTGGTTCATGGCGGATCGGGAGGGATAGGAAGCACGGCCATTCAGCTGGCCAAGGCTTGTGGTGCGCAGGTTTCTGCAACGAGCGGATCGGCGGAAAAATGTGCCTACTGCGCCTCCTTGGGCGCGGATCGGGTAATCAATTATAAGGAGGAGGACTTTGCCGAGCTGCTGCAGGCGACGGGTGTAGATGTTATACTAGATAGTATTGCGGGGGATTATTTTGAGAAAAATGTGTCATTGCTCCAACCGGATGGGCGCTTGGTGCATATCAACGCCATGAAGGGTAAGCAGGTGTCCTTGGATATTTTGAAACTGATGCAGAAACGGCTGATCCTGACAGGAAGTACCTTACGTTCGCGTGATCTAGCATTTAAGGCGCAGCTGACGCGGGAGGTGCAAGAATTTATATGGCCGCTGGTGGGCGGCGCATTTAAGCCGCAGGTATATAAAACCTTTCCTTATACGGAAGCTGCGGAAGCGCATCAACTGTTGGAAAATGGTGACTTTCTTGGCAAGCTAGTCTTACTTTTTTAAGTTGCTAAATACTTTTAGCTATGGTTTTTTGTCGAAGAATAGCTATTTTAGACAAAAATAAGCCTATAGTTATATGAAGTTTAGATTTTTAACGACGTTTATACTCAGCGCTGCTGTTTCACTTGGCTACAGCCAGACTGTTGGTAAGATCGATAAACCCATCGATCTCGTTAGTACATTGGTCGGTACACAGTCAACCTATTTCCTTTCTACTGGAAATACCTATCCTGCGATAGCGATGCCTTGGGGCATGAATTTTTGGAGCCCTCAAACTGGAAAGATGGGGGATGGATGGATGTATATGTACACCGCCGAAAAAATTCGTGGATTCAAACAGACGCACCAACCGTCGCCATGGATGAACGATTATGGTCAATTTTCGGTGATGCCGATGGTGGGCAAGAAAACCTTCGACGAGGAAAAGCGTGCCAGTTACTTCTCACATAAAGCAGAAGTGGCCAAGCCACATTACTATTCGGTTTACCTTGCGGATTACGACGTCAAGACGGAAATTACCCCAACGGAGCGTGCCGCGTATTTCCGCTTTACGTTTCCAAAAACGAATGAGGGCTATGTGCTTCTTGATGCGTTTGACAAGGGATCTTATGTAGAAGTATTGCCGAAAGAACAGCGCATCATTGGCTATTCGACGAAGAATAGCGGTGGTGTTCCGGAGAATTTCAAGAACTATTTTGTATTGGAATTTGATCGTCCCTTTGCAAACGTGGCAACCTTTGCCGACTCGGTGTTGACGGACGGCCGTTATTTGGTTAAAGCGGATCATGTGGGTGCGTTGGTGGGCTTCCAAATAGCAAATGCAGGCGATCAGATCCTGATGAAGGCAGCGTCGTCCTTTATTTCGAAGGAACAAGCTGCCTTGAACCTAAAAGAATTGGAAGGGGCGACATTTGATGAACGTGTAGCGAAAGGTGAAGAAACTTGGAACAACGAGTTGAAGAAAATCGAGATCGAAGGTGGCTCTATTGATGATATGCGTACATTCTATTCCTGCTTGTACCGTTCGTTGTTGTTTCCGCGAATGTTTTATGAGATAGATGCGCAGGGACAAGTCGTGCATTATTCGCCGTACAACGGTAAGGTACTGCCAGGATACATGTTTACCGACACGGGCTTTTGGGATACTTTTCGCAGTTTGTTTCCTTTCTTGAACTTAATGTATCCAGAGATCAGCGAAAAAATGCAGGATGGCCTAGCCAATGCCTACCGTGAGAGCGGATGGTTGCCGGAATGGGCAAGTCCTGGTTTACGTAACGTGATGGTGGGGAACAATTCAGCATCCGTTGTGGCCGACGCTTGGGTGAAAGGTATTCGATCCAAGGATATCGAAACCCTATATGAGGCGGTTAAACATGGCGCCGATAATGCTGGGCCGTTAACGGCGGTTGGTAGAGCAGGAGCGTCCTACTACAAAGAACTCGGATATGTGCCTTATGATGTCAATATCAATGAAAATGCAGCGCGCTCGTTAGAGTATGCCTACGATGACTTCTCGATATATCAGTTGGCCAAGGCGCTCAACAAGCCCGAAGCTGATCTGCAGTATTACAAGTCACGTGCGTACAACTACCAGAAATTGTATGATCCGGCTACTGGATTGATGCGCGGTAAAAATAAGGATGGGCAGTTTCAGGCTCCTTTCAATCCGTTTAAATGGGGCGACGCCTTTACCGAAGGCAATAGCTGGCACTATACTTGGTCGGTGTTTCAAGACGTGGAAGGCTTAGCGAAATTGATGGGTGGACATCAAGCTATGGAGATAAAGTTGGATTCGGTATTTAGCTTGCCGCCGATTTTTGACGATTCCTATTACGGTTTCCCTATTCATGAAATTCGTGAAATGCAGGTGGCAAACATGGGACAGTATGCACACGGCAACCAGCCAATTCAGCATATGGTTTACTTGTATAACCACGTCGGTGCGCCTTGGAAAACACAATACTGGGTACGTGAGACTATGAAACGCATGTATTCTCCTTATCCGGATGGCTACTGCGGCGATGAGGATAATGGACAAACGTCGGCATGGTATGTATTTTCGGCATTAGGATTCTATCCGGTGACGCCGGCTACCGACGAATATATCTTGGGTGCACCTCTTTTCCAGAAAGCTACCTTGCATTTGGCTAATGGAAAGAAAGTCGCTATAAATGCGGCAAACAATTCGGATGCTAATCGCTACGTCCGTGCGCTTAAGTGGAACGGAAAGAGTTATAGCAAAAATTATATCAAGCATAGTGAACTGCTGAAAGGCGCCACCTTGAATTTTGATATGCAGGCCGAGCCTAACAAACAGCGCGGCGTAAATAAGGCTGATCTACCTTTCTCTTTAAGTAAGGACGATAAGTAACCAAATAGAAAACGGACATTGTAAGCATACAATGTCCGTTTTTTTTATTGAAAAGGATAGCCTCCTAATCCAGCGTGCTGCGATTTAGTCTCCAAGCATTCAGGATCACGGATACGGAGCTTAAACTCATAGCTGCCGCTGCAAGCATTGGCGACATTAAGATGCCGAATGCCGGGTAGAGAATGCCTGCAGCTACGGGAATTCCAATTACATTGTACAAAAATGCAAATGCTAGGTTTTGTTTGACGTTCTGTATCATCTGGTGGCTTAGTTTTATCGCTTTGCTGACACCGCTGAGATCTCCTTTCACCAAGGTTATTTCCGCACTATGTATGGCGATATCGGTTCCTGTTCCCATAGCGATTCCTATATCTGCCTGTGTTAGTGCTGGCGCATCATTGATGCCATCGCCTGCCATCGCGACGACCTTGTGCTGCTGTTGGAGTACCTTTACTTCGTCCAATTTATCGGCAGGTAACATGGACGAATGTACCTGTTTGATGCCTGTTTTTTGTGCTACAAGCTGAGCGCTTTGTTCATTATCGCCGGTAAACATATGTACACTGATACCGAGTTGCTGCAGGGCGGCGATAGCGTCACGGCTACTTGCTTTGACTTCATCACTTACAGCAAGCATACCGACGCACTGTTGGTCTATCGCGAGTAGCGAAACACTGTGCCCCTGTTGCTCGGCCTGTGCGATTTCTTGTTCTATAGTCTGTGACAGTGCGATATGATGATCACGGAGTAGCTTCCTGTTCCCCAGTAGTACCTGCATGTGGAATATCTTGCCAGACACACCCTTGCCCGCGATATTTTCAAATTGGATGACATCCAAGAGCTGCAAAGACTTTGCCTTCGCCTGTTGTAACATCGCATTTGCCAGCGGATGGGAGCTACTTTTGTTGACAGATGCGGCGATCTGCAACACATCCGCTTCCTTAAACTTGGCGGTATCGAACGTATGTACATAAGATACCTGCGGTTTGCCTTCGGTGAGGGTACCGGTTTTATCGACAACCAAGGTGTCCACCTGTTGTAATCGCTCGAACGAAGCTGCATTCTTGATTAAAATTCCGTTTTTTGCACCTTTCCCGATGCCCACCATGACCGACATTGGGGTAGCGAGGCCCAATGCACAGGGGCAAGCGACAATGAGTACGGCAATCATATTTGTGAAAGCAAAGGCAAATCGGTCTTCATGACCTGCAAAAAACCAAAGTGCAAAAGTAAGTATGGCCGCGCCAATAACAATAGGGACGAAAATGCTTGATATTTTGTCGCTGCGTTTTTGAATGGGGGCTTGGCTACGACTGGCATCATTTACCAGCTGGATAATCTGTGCCAACATGGTGTTGCTACCGATGTGCTTGGCCTTCATGATAAAACTGTGATTGCCATTCAAGGTGCCCCCAATGACCGTATCGCCTACATATTTCTCGATAGGAAGTGGTTCTCCACTGATCATAGATTCGTCAACGCTACTTCCACCTTCGGTAATTTCGCCATCTATTGGCACCTTGTCGCCAGGACGAACACGCAACAAATCACCCACACG
Organism: Sphingobacterium bambusae; assembly: GCF_033955345.1. Taxonomy (NCBI): domain Bacteria; kingdom Pseudomonadati; phylum Bacteroidota; class Sphingobacteriia; order Sphingobacteriales; family Sphingobacteriaceae; genus Sphingobacterium; species Sphingobacterium bambusae. The sequence goes on along the minus strand of NZ_CP138332.1, from coordinate 190,082 downwards.
GATGGCGGACACCGCAATGCGTTTTTCTTCAGCTCCCTCGATACGGATCGCTTCGTGCGGCGATAGTTTTATGAGCTCTTTGATAGCGCTACTGGTTTTTGCATGCGCTTTAGCTTCCATCAATTGCCCCAATAGAACAAGTGTTAAAATCACGCACACCGATTCGAAGTAAAGCGGTACGCCGTGATGTGCAGTATGCTCCTGCGGAAGCACAGCTGGGAAAAATAGCGCCAGTAGACTGTAAAGAAATGCTGCGCCAGCGCCCAGACCAATCAAACTGAACATATTCAGTTTCCAAGATCGAAAGGAGGTCCATGCCCGTTCAAAAAACATCCGGCAGGTATAAAATACAACGGGAAGGGTCAATAGCAATTGTATCCAACCGTTGGTCTGCGGGGCTATCAATCGACTGACTGGCGCTCCTGGCAACATATCGCCCATGGCGAGCAGGAAAACGGGCAAGGTAAATGCCACACTGATCCAAAGTTTTTTGCGTAGATCCTGATAAACAGGGTCGCCACTTTCCGGAGTCTGATTGGCAAGGAGGTCCATCCCACAGATAGGGCAATTGCCGGGATGGTCTTGTTGTACTTCAGGGTGCATCGGACAGCTATAGACCACCTGTAGGGTCAATTCCGGAATTTTTTCTAGGTTCATACCACATACGGGGCAGGAGCCGAATGTATCATAGACCTTGTCGCCTTCGCACATCATCGGGCAATAGTATTTTCCCGCGTTGGATGCCGACGGTTGTGGCGTGTTCTTGCGATGCTGATGTGCATCGTTACCTACCAACGACTCGATGGGCACAAGGTGCATATTGCACACTGGACAACGTCCTTTTTCGCTGTAGGTTTTTTCTTCGCCTTCGCAATACATCGGGCATACGTAGGTGCTGCTGGCGGAGTCAGCGATTGCGACGGGCACCTGTTCTACCTCGGCATCAACTTCATGGATTTCATAGTGCGCTAATGGAGCGAGTTGCTCCTGCAGTTCTGCTAGGGTATACTTTTTTTCGCTTTGTATGTCGACTAAGCCCGTTTCCAACGTTACGTTGGCCTGTACGCCTTCCAGCTCATTAAGCTTGCGCTGCACGCTAGCTTGGCAGCCACTGCAGGTCATTCCCCATATTTTGTATTGCTTGTTCATGTTGTTTCGTTTTTATTTTCTTGTCCACAGCAAGGTTGTAAACTGTCGTTCTACTTGATCGCCAGCTTTGCTTGTAACCTGCTCTTTGCCGTGATGACTATCGCAGTATTCGAGCAGTTTATTATCTGCCAAGTTGCGAAGTTCGGCTTCCTCATACAAGGTAAAGCCGTAGGCTGTAAAAGGCAGGCTTTCCATAAACGTTCGGTCCGCAAATGTGATGGCTAATTTACCGGCAGGTCGAAGTATCAACGCAAGATCATGTATAAGGGATGCTGGATCTTGGACAAAATAAATAGTGTTAACCAAGAAAATGGAGTCGAATATTGGCTCTTGGAATGGTATATTTTTTCCGTCATAAATCTGGAAACTGGCCGATTTTTTTTCTACAGCCTCTTTGTTGTTGCGCATGGCTTCTTGTTGCATGGTCTCAGACACGTCAAGCCCGAAGTAGAGCAAGCTTGGACGCTCTTGGAATAGGGCTGATACATGCCCGGCGTTGCCATGCCCCAGCTCTAGCACCTGCTGTCCTGCTTGAAGGGATAGGGATTGGATCGCTTGTTTTGTCATATTGCTATTGGTCTGCTCCATCATGCGGGAAATATCTTTTCCGATATTGCCCCTAGGATGAGCCAATTGTGCCGCTAGCTGCTTTAATTCCTCTGTACTTGCCATATATATCCTAATTGCGATTATGTTTCTCAAAGTACCGCATTTTTGTGCAGGATTATGTTATACAATTTCAGCAATGATTTGCAAAATTATAGGGGAGCGTGGGATAAGGGGGAATAAGCTTAGAGCATATCCAATTGCCTTCTGAAGTTTTTGGCAGACTTTTTATAAGCACTGGGGCTGAGCCCAGTAATTTTTTTAAACTGGTTGCTGAGGTGTGCCACACTGCTGTAGTGTAGTTGGTAGGCAATTTCATTGATGTTGAATTCACCATAGGTCAACAATTCTTTGACACGTTCTACCTTTTGCAGAATTAGGTATTTTTCGATAGTCGTATGTTTTATTTGGCTAAACGTATTACTAAGGCTAGCATAGTCCTTGTTTAGATAGTCAGCAAGATAGGTTGAGATGTTGGGTGGCGCATCTGCTGTGTCACGGCGCACTAGCAGGATAATAGCTGCTTTTATCTGTTCGACAAGGCGAGCTTTTGGATCGAGCAATAACTCAAATCCCAAATCCCGCAGCCGTTGTTCTAAGGCGTCGATTTTTCCATCGGTTTCGGTTTCTTCAATTTCGATTTCACCAAGCTCCACCCTTACGGGGCTAAGGCCAACATGGGTAAGTTCGGATCGTACCGCCATTTTACAGCGATCGCAAACCATATTTTTGATGAAAAGTTTCATAGCTCTTTGGAATGGATGCGGATAAAACTACGAAAAAAAGCAAACAGTCGACACGTAACAATCCCGATATTGACTTTAGCTTTACTTTTTGATGTCAAAAAAATAGCTATCTTGGGCTAGACTAATCCGTAAACCATCGATATAATGGAGTTTAATAATTTTTCTTCCGAAGTCCGTGTCGGCGTTATTGGAATAAAGGGGATGGGCTGGCATAATTTGGAAGCCATACTAAAGGTCGAAGGCGTTCGCTGCACGGCCATTTGCGACATTGATGACGCTGTGCTGGCGCAGCGAGGCAAGCAGCTAAGCGAGATCGGCGTTGTTCCGAAACACTATAAAGATTTTAATGCAATGCTGGCAGATCCAGAAGTGGACGTGGTGATCATCGCTACGCCGGATCATTGGCATTGCCTGCAAGCGATTGCCGCTATGGAGGCGGGAAAAGATGTGTATGTCGAGAAACCGTTGGCCAATTCCATCGTGGAGTGCGACGCCCTGATTAAAGCCAAGCAGGCATCAGATCGAATTGTTCAAGTAGGGCAATGGCAGCGTAGCCAACGCCATTTCCAAGATGCCGTAGCTTTTGTGCATAGTGGTAAGCTTGGTAAAATAAGGACTGTAAAAGCTTGGGCCTATCTAGGCTGGAAGCAACGTGTTCCAGAAAAAACCGATGCGCCCGTGCCGGCAGGCGTCGACTACTTAAGTTGGGAGGGGCCGGCCCAAAGACATCCGTTTAACCCAAACCGTTTTCACTACGACTTTCGCTGGTACTGGGATTATGCTGGCGGGTTGATGACAGATTGGGGCGTACATCTTTTGGATTACGCGTTGTTGGGCATGAAAGCTTCCACGCCGAAATCCATTATGGCGACAGGCGGAAAATTTGCTTATCCCGAAGATGCAGGCGACACACCAGATACGCTAACGACCGTATACGAGTTTGACGGCTTCAATATTATTTGGGAACATGCGACGAGTATCAGCAATGGTCCTTACGGACGCGAGCATGGAATCGCTTTCATTGGCAATAAAGGGACGCTGGTTTTGGATAGAGGCGGTTGGGAAGTAATTGCCGAGAATGATCGCATGGAGCCGGTACCTTTACAAAAAAGGCAGGATGCCGGGTTGGAGCTGCACATGGTCAATTTTATAGACGCTGTACGCCGTCGTGCACCGGAAATTATAAAAGCACCGGTTGAAGAAGCTGCCCATATCGCCAAACTGTCGCATATGGGGAATATTGCCTATCGAACAGGACAAAAGCTGACTTGGAATGCAAAGAAAGGACGCTTTTCGGAAAAGCCGGCCAACGAATACCTTGCTGCTCGCTACCATAATGGTTATAAATTTCCTAAAACCTAGATCTTAAATCGGAATTGTTCTTAAACCTGACATATGAAAAGAAAAGATTTTATTAAACAGGCTACGCTGCTAGCTGCATCCAGTGTTTTCCTAAAATCGCATGCATTTACGCGTGCCGACGCTCCACTTCGTGTAGGACTGATTGGCGTGAATGGCATGGGGTGGTCAAACCTGAATGCCATACTTAAACAAAAAGGCGTACAGTGTACAGCGCTTTGTGATGTGGACGAACGTATTTTGGATAAGCGGATCAAGGAGCTTGCAGAAAGAAAGATTGAGGTTAAGCGATTTATCGACTACAAAAGCCTGTTGCAATCCGATCTGGTGGATGCTGTGATCATCGGCACGCCCGATCATTGGCATTGTTTGCAAATGGTAGATGCTGTGCAGGCAGGAAAACATGTTTATGTTGAAAAGCCTATTGGTAACTCAATACGTGAGTGCGAAATTATGCAGGCTGCGGCGGCGAAAAGTGATAAGATGGTTCAGGTGGGACAGTGGCAACGTAGCCAACAACATTTTAAGGATGCTATTGCTTATGTACATAGTGGTAAACTGGGCAAGATTCGCTTGGTGAAGGCCTGGGCCTACCAAGGATGGATGAAAAGCATTCCTGTGAAAGCCGATGAGGCAGTTCCAACAGGCGTTCACTACGACAAATGGTTGGGCCCTGCGGCAAAGCGTCCCTTTAACCCGAATAGGTTTCATTTCGAATTTCGCTGGTTTTGGGATTATGCGGGTGGGCTGATGACCGACTGGGGTGTACACATGTTGGACTATGCCCTAATGGGGATGAAGGTGTCAGACCCTAAGTCGATTATGGCGGCCGGCGGTAAATTCGCCTATCCAGACGATGCGGCACAAACTCCAGACACCTTAACCACTGTTTTTGAATTTGAGGGTTTTAATATTCAATGGGAGCATGCCAATGGTATTGACTTAGGTCCCTATAACAAGAATCACGGTGTGGCTTTTATTGGTAATAACGGCACACTTGTGCTGAACCGTGAAGGCTGGGAGGTGATCCCCGAAAAGGGGCGTATGGATGCTGTTACCTTTCAGAAATCGGTAGACAACGGTTTGGATAAGCATATGTTGAATTTTGTTGAAGCCATACAGCGTAAGGATAAGAAACATCTACATGCACCTATTGAGGCGGGGGCGCATATTGCGATTTTCTCGCAAATGGGGAATATCGCCTATCGAACAGGAAAAAAATTGTTTTGGGATCGCGATAAACGTCAGTTTAGCGATAAAGAAGCCAATAAATACTTACAGGCAAACTACCATAATGGCTTTAAATTGCCCGTAGTGTAGCTTGTTCTGGGGAATATGCTGTGGCCTAAGTTACTTTTCTAATTTATTGGGAGCGTAATTTAGGCCACAATGTTTGCAGGTGCATCCTATGGATCCGCTTTTCGGTTCCGTTTTCTGATAGTTCATGGTTGATAAGGTAAAGAGGGATTCAATAAACAAGCGCAGATGCTTGTTGGTATCTTTCGTCGATAAACTGTTGGCGGTATTACACTGCGGGCAAATAGAATGCGTTTCATCGAAACGCAAGGAACTCGACTCGTCGATTAAATTGTTGGCCTGTTCGATGTCTCCCGATAAGACATGCAATTGGATAGCCGTAGACGATGCGTCTTGGTCTTCACCGGATGCTATGTATCGAAGTTCACAGCGGATCCCTTCACTTTCCAATTTTACTTTAAGCAGATGGGCGTCAACGGGGTTGTTGACTGTTTTTATTGTAACCATTTGGATTTGAAATAGAAGTAATGTTTGAATGTACATATAAATCATGAGATTTATAATATTATCCTTATTTTTCGTTAGCATAATTCATGCTTAACGTTGCCTGCCGTTGCATAACTTGCAAAACTGCTCGAAATTTTGTATATTTGCGGTATACCTCACTTCACTATCTTCTTTGCTTACGATAGCATGGAAAACTAAGGTGTCTTGCGAGACATAATTATCTATTTATTTTAAAATCACTGAATGGGAAAAAGCCAGATTACATTTAACAAAAAGGAACGCGTAAAAAAGCAACAGCTTAAGAGACAGCATAAGCTCGAAAAGAGAGAAATGCACAAAATGGACAATGACAAGGGTAAATCATTGGAAGATATGTTTGCCTACGTGGATGAGTTCGGGAATATATCCAATACCCCTCCAGAAAAGAAGTACGAATTCAAAGAAGAAGATCTTCACCGACCGGTAGACGTTGATGAATATCAACATGGTAAGGTTTCGTACTACAATGAGCAAGGGCATTATGGTTTTATTCGCGACAACTTAACGAGCCAAACCGTGTATTTCAACGATAATTTAGCTGGTAAAGTTTTACAGTTAAACCAAAAAGTAAAATATAAGTCGGTTCGTACAAAGCAAGGAAACCAGATATCCGAGGTATTGGTAGAGGCGTAATTGTTTAATATTTCATAAAAAAAGGCGGTCATAAGTTTATTATGTTCCGCCTTTTTTCGTTAATTATACCTGATAATCCCTATTTTTAAAGTATATCGAGTAGGTCGATAGCTACTAAACACGTTTAAGCAGATAACATGGAAAAAGTAAATTGGGGAATGATCGGTGTGGGCGACGTCACAGAAGTAAAAAGCGGACCGGCCTTGTATAAGGTAGCGCACTCTTCTTTAGTCGCCGTTACATCTAGAACATATGAGAAAGCCGTGGATTACGCGCAGCGACACAAGGTCGAGAAGGTATACCGTGCATGGGAAGACATGTTGGAGGATCCTGAAATTTCGATTGTCTATGTGGCCACACCGCCAGACACCCATAAGGAGTTTGCAATACGCGCGATGGAGGCGGGAAAGGATGTTTATGTGGAAAAGCCTATGGCGCTCTCGGTAAGGGAGGCGGAGGAGATGATTGAAGTTGCAAATCGAACGGGACGTCGACTTTTTGTGGCATTTTACAGACGGAGCCTTCCTTACTTTCAGAAGGTGAAGCAGCTGCTGGAGCAAGGCAGTATAGGAAAGATTTTAGCGGTGTCGGTGCGCCTGATGAAAGCGCCCTTATCGACCGACTTAGATCCGGCGAAACATACCTGGCGGATCGATAAAAAGGTAGGCGGAGAGGGATATTTTGTCGATTTAGCACCCCACAGCATGGATATACTTGACTACTTAATTTCGCCCATTGACGATGTTCAAGGACGTGCGGTCAATTTGGCGGGTAATTACGATGTTGCTGATACGGTTACCGCGGTATGGAAACATCGTAATGGTGTCTTGGGTAATGCGGTTTGGTGTTTTTCCACTACGGCAGGAAGTGCACAAGATGAGATTGTTATTGTCGGTACCGAAGGTCAGCTGACATGCGGAACCTTTGATTTCAAGCCTATAGAATTGCTTACTGAAAGTGGAAAAACGTTATTTGACTATGAAAGGCCCTTACATATACAGCAAGGTTTGATAAGCGCTATTGTGGATGAACTGCGCGGACAGGGCGATTGCCCCTCGACAGGAGAAACGGCGTTGCGTGCAACAAAAATTATCGAAGCTATACTAATGGGCTAATGGAAAAATGCGCATTTCCATAGTACTTTGCGAAATGCGCATCTTACCTTAAGATACTTTAAATGCTTGACGTGCTAGCAACTGCCACTGTCCCTTGACCTTAACCCAAGTTAGCACAATGCCTATTTTGACATCCGCTGGCCCTTTTCCCGGGTCATCGGTTTTTGCTTCTAATATATGACGCACAACAGCTGTATTGCCTACGGTCTGTATCGTCTGGTCTTTTAGATTGATTTCTTTGAATACAGAGGCGCCCGAAACTAGGGTTTCGACAAATTGTTTTTTACTTTCAATCTTTCCACTCGAATGGCCGTACGTTAATTCGTCGGCGCTGAGTTTGTTCAAAATTGATGCGTCAGGTTTGAGCATAGCTTGTTTAAGCGTTTCAACGGCTGTTTCTACCTGTTGTTTGGATTGTACTTGTGCGTTTGCCTTAGGAAAACAGGCGAAACAAGCCAGAACAGCAAGGAATGATGTTAGGGTTTTGCTAAAAGTCATCAGGATTATAAATTTGTTCACACCAATATAGGAACAGCTTGGGATTGTTACAACTCTTTTTTTAAGAAATAGATCATACGCTCATTGGTGACGATAAATAGATCAGGAATTGACTTGTTTTTTACTCAAATTGGCGGGATGTGCCTATGGCCGTGAAAAAATGTTTCCGATAAAAATACGCGATAACATATGTATAAATACTTGTTTTTTGTTTTGATACCTGTTGTTTTTATCACGCGGGTCCCAATATACGGTTTTTGACAACAGCATCATGCCAAGAAGCAGCCGCAGGATTTACGATGGTTGCAGTAGTTCTTATACGAAAGCTGTTCATTTTCAGGTGTCATGGGACTCCCTGTTTTACAATGGAAGGTCTGCAATATATTTTACGGGAGGATAACCTGCATTTACGTTTGGAAAGATGTATATTTATAGAACAAAAACGCGCCCTAAATTGGATTGATTTTTGATGATAGAGGGCGTGCCGAAACATTTCGTTTTGGGACAACTATTAACTTATAAAAGGGCTAAACTTTTGTTATAGCGGTATGCGCTTGGTTATTTAAACGTTTTGCGGAATGACCATGGCTTCGTACTTTACATTCAATATGGTATAGATGATTCTGATAGTCGATGACAAACCTGAAAATATATTTTCGCTAAAAAAGCTTTTAGAGTCGAAGGATTTTTCGGTGGATACTGCCTTGTCGGGCGAAGAGGCTTTGAAGAAGGTGCTTCGCAATGATTATGCGTTAATTATTTTAGACGTACAGATGCCCGGTATTGATGGATTTGAAGTTGCCGAAACATTGTCAGGCTTCAGCAAAACAAGGGATATTCCAATTATTTTTTTATCAGCCGTTAACACCGATAAAAAGTTTATCACACGGGGATATGCATCCGGTGGAATTGACTATGTCACCAAACCCGTCGACCCGGATATCCTGATATTGAAAGTGAAGACCTTTTACAGGCTATATGAGCAAACTTTAGCCCTAAACGAGACGCAACGTATACTTCGTAGTGAAATCGAAAGTCGCAAACAAGCGCAGGAAGCGTTAAAGGAACGGGTCGATTACCTTCATCTTATTTTGGAATCCCTGCCACAGATAGCCTTCACAGCAAATAGCGATGGCAAGATAGATTTTGTCAACAATAAGTGGTTTCGATATTCTAATTCGGCAACTCTGTTTCCCGACACGGCTGCTGGAGATCCGGCTATAGAAGAGGAATGGGCTGCTTCGATGGTGAAAAGTACGCCATTAGAGATGGAAGTTCGGATCAAAGAGATCAGCGCTGACAGTTTTCGTTCCCATTTGTTGCGTATTATCCCCATAAAGGAACAGGGCCATAGCTCTCGTTGGGTAGGAACATTCACCGATATTGAAGATCGGAAGCAGGTAGAGAAAAAGAAGGATGAATTTTTGAGTATCGCTAGCCACGAGTTGAAAACGCCGTTGACAAGTATCAAGGCCTATACGCAGCTCTTAGGACGCACGGTAACCATTGACGAAGAACACCCTGCAAATAAATATATTGATAAAGTACAGGTGCAGGTGGCTAAGCTAAATAGCTTAATAGCAGACTTATTAGATATTTCTAAAATCGACAATGGAAAGCTTAAAATGAACATGCGTCCATTTAACTTCGAGGATCTACTGGTCAATGCTATCGACACGATTTGCCATACCCATGAGAAACTTCCAGATATTATTCGCACGGGAGACTCTTTGGATGTTGGTGTATTGGGTGATGAGATTCGTATTGAGCAGGTGTTGATCAATTATTTAACGAATGCCATTAAGTATTCGCCCAATAGTGAGCAGGTTATCGTCAATACGGTGCGTGATTCCCACACGGTGAAGGTGGAAGTGAAGGATTTTGGCATAGGCATTCCCGTACATAAGCAGCAGGACATCTTTAATAAATTTTACCGCGTGGAGGAATCTTCGGTGAAATTTCAGGGCTTAGGTATTGGACTTTACATTTGTTCGGAAATTATTCGCCAGCATCAGGGCACTTTTGGTCTCGAAAGTGAATTGGGAAAGGGCTCCACTTTTTATTTTACCATACCACTAAATTAACAATATGCCAAGAAAATTCCTGCGAAACCTTCAAGTTGGGTTCGGTATTTCGCTCGTTATACTGATAGCCAGCTCTGCTGCTTCGTACATCAGTATTCAGGATCAAATCAGTAATCGGGAGAAAGTAGACCATACACGAAGGGCCATCGCTGCGGCAAATAGTATTTTAAGCGATCTGCAGAATGCAGAAACCGGACAACGTGGTTTTCACCTCACAGGGAGGGATGCCTTTCTAGAACCTTATAATTTAAGCTTGGCATCGCTGCCTAAATCGCTAGCTAGGGCTTCGAGACTCACTGCGGATAACCCCTTGCAGGTTAAGCGGCTTGATACCTTGAAGACTGTCATTGAATCACGCACAGCAATTTTAGCCAATCTTGTGGCAGGTAGACGACGCGGAGAGCCAATCACTATTAGCCAGCTGGAAGAAGGGAAACTTTACATGGATAGCTGTAGGGTGGTTATTTCTAGATTTATACAGCATGAAGAGTCGTTATTGGATGGTAGACGCAAAACTTTGGATAGCTCGTCTTCGTATACAGCCGTGTTCATCATTATCGCTGCGCTTCTATCACTCTTGATCACGGTTATTTTTTATTTGCGGATTCGAGACGATTTTAAGAAAAGGGAAGAGCTACAACATGCGCTGAAAAAGAAGGATGAAGAGATTTCCAAACGATTGAGCTTAATACAGCGCGTGGCTTATCAAATTGCTCATGGGGACTACTCGACACGCATTGAAGATAATGAGCAAGACGATTTGGGTAGCTTGGCGGTATCATTGAATGATATGACCGATGCACTGAAGCAATCGTTTGACGAGTTGAATGACAACGAATGGAGACAGGAAGGCTTGGCGTTATTGAACGACAAATTGATGGGCAATAAGAGTGAGCAGCTCATTGCAAAAGATGTGCTGCAGCATTTGGTCGACTATGGCGAGTGTCTGAACGGGGCATTTTACCTTTTCGAAGGCGAAGCTTTGCATTTGCAGGCGGCCTACGGCTTGGAAGATACGATGAAAGACATTTATGCTCCGGGGGAAGGAATGGTTGGTCAGGTATTCTTGGACGCGAAAGAGAAAGTAGTCAAGGATATTGGATCTAATGGTGGTTTTGTGGTCAGTTTCGCCAGTGGCGCTATGCAGATCAATCAGCTTGTGCTCTTACCAATATTGTTGGAGGGTAATTGCATTGGCGTGGTGGAGTTAGGCGCCTTGCAGGCGATTGATGGCTTCACACTGGCCTTCTTTAAAGAAGCAACAACTAATGTAGCTCGAGCACTTGCTGCAGCGAAAAGTCGCAGGCAAGTGCAGACGCTTTTAGAAGAGACACAGGCTCAAGCAGAAGAATTGCAAACACAACATGGCGAACTCGAGAACCTCAATACAGAGTTGGAGGCACAAACACAAAAATTGCAGGCTTCGGAAGAAGAACTGAAGGTGCAGCAGGAGGAATTGCTACAGTCTAATCAAGAGCTCGAAGAGCGGTCTAAATTACTAGAAGAGAAGAACCAGTTGATCGCTGAGCGTAATTTGGAAATTCAGCAAAAGGCAGAAGAACTGGCCTTGAGTACCAAGTACAAGTCGGAGTTTTTGGCTAATATGTCGCACGAATTGCGCACGCCGCTCAATTCGATTTTACTTTTGTCGCGCCTTATGTCGGAGAATACCGAAGAAAACCTGAATGAGGAACAGATAGAATCGGCACTAGTTATTCAGAGCTCAGGTACTAGTTTACTGAGTCTTATTGATGAGATTTTGGACCTTTCGAAGATCGAATCCGGAAAAATGGAATTAGAATATACGGCTGTAAACCTGTCGGATGTAGTTCGAGATCTCCATAATTTATTTACACCGTTGGTGCAAGAAAAGTCTTTAGATTTTGGTATTCATCTATCGGCGGAGCTTGAACAGACCTTAGAAACGGATAGGCTTAGATTGGATCAGGTTTTACGTAATCTGCTTGCCAATGCGATCAAGTTCACGAACAAGGGACGTGTTGAACTTATTATTGAGCAGTACGAGCATGATAGTCGTTTTATTGCGTTTTCGGTGGTGGATACTGGAATAGGAATCGCCTATGATAAGCAACTGGTTATTTTTGAAGCCTTTCAGCAGGCTGACGGCTCTACCAGACGGAAATTTGGTGGTACCGGTCTAGGTTTGTCTATCAGTCGCGAGATAGCCCGTTTATTGGGGGGCGAAATAAGGCTCGCCAGTAAGGAAAATGAGGGTAGTACATTTACGCTTCTTGTGCCGAAAGAAAGAGCAACGAAAGCTGTAAAACCAGTGACGGATGAGTTAATTGAAATTATCAGCTCGGATGTTAACGAAGTAAAGACGTTGATCGCTGACCAAGAAACGAGTTACACGACGGAGAACATTCCTGATGAGGTGGACGATGACCGTCATAACATACAGCCCGGAGATCCTGTTATCTTGATTGTTGAGGATGATACCAATTTTGCAAAGGCACTTCTGAAGTATACGCGTCAACAAAATTATAAGGGTATTGTGGTGGTGCGCGGTGATTTAGCGGCTGAGGCGGCATTGACCTACAAGCCGCTCGCGATTTTGTTGGATATCCAATTGCCGGTTAAAGATGGTTGGCAGGTGATGGATGAGATCAAGGGAAATGTCGCAACACGTCATATTCCTGTACACATCATGTCATCGATGCAGGTCAAGAAAGAAAGCCTACTAAAGGGGGCCATCGATTTTATCAATAAGCCTATAGCATTAGAGAGAATCGGCGATATGTTTAAACGTATCGAACATGCATTGAGCGTGCACCCTAAGAAAGTGCTTATTGTCGAGGAAAATCCAAAACATGCCATGGCGCTTTCTTATTTCTTGGGTAGTTTTGATATTGTTTCTGAAATCAAAAATAATGTTGAAGATAGCGTTAGGGCGCTAGCATCCGATGAGGTCAACTGTGTCATCTTGGATATGGGTGTGCCCGATAAATCGGGGTACGAAACGTTGGAAGCGATCAAGAAAAATGAGGGATTGGAGAATTTGCCGATCATCATCTTTACCGGAAAAAACCTTTCCCAAGCGGAGGAAGTTCGTATTAAGCAGTACGCTGATTCCATTGTTATTAAAACAGCCCATTCTTACCAACGGATTTTGGACGAGGTGGGTTTATTTTTGCACCTTGTTGAGGAACGAAAAACAGATTCGGTAAAAAAGGCGGGCAGCAAGCTGGGCTCGCTGAATGAAGTTTTGAATGGCAAGACAGTACTTATTGCAGATGATGATGTGCGTAATATTTTCTCCTTGACCAAGGCTTTGGAGAAATATCAAATGCGTATTGTATCGGCTATTGATGGAAAAGAAGCACTCACACAATTACAAAACAATCCGGACGTTTCAATTGTCCTTATGGATATGATGATGCCTGAGATGGATGGCTATGAAACAATCAAGCTTATTCGGGCACAGCCACAGTATGCGCGGTTGCCGATTATGGCCGTAACCGCGAAGGCAATGACCGGAGATAGGGAACGCTGTATTTTGGCAGGTGCATCGGATTACATTTCTAAGCCCGTAGATATTGATCAGCTGCTTTCTTTGTTAAGAGTTTGGTTATATGAAAACTAATGGAAGCTAGCAAAATACCTATGAATAATCTGGTTTTGATCATTGATGACGATAGCCGAAACATCTTTGCGTTACGTCTAGTGTTGAAGGCTCGGGGATACGCCGTGATATCGGCGAACAATGTACCTGAAGGACTACGCTTGATAGCGGAGAACCCGCAGGTAAGTGTAGTGCTGATGGATATGATGATTCCGGAAATGGATGGCTACACCGCGATACGGATGATAAGGGAGCAGGCTAGTTTTGCTGAAATGCCCATAATCGCGGTTACGGCGCAGGCGATGTCAGGCGATCGGGAAAAATGCATCGCCGCAGGCGCAAATGGTTACGTGTCCAAGCCTGTAGATATTGATAAATTAGTGGCAGTTATTGAAAAGGTATGTTAGATGTTGGAACCGAATGTAATTAAAGACGAGGAACTGGAGATCTTGTTAGCCGACGTATTCAGTTTGTATGGCTACGATTTTACCCAGTATAGCAAAGCTTCTCTCAAGCGAAGGGTGAATAGGATTTGTCTGATCGATAAATTCACAAGTTTCGCGGAACTCCGATACCGTTTGCTCAATCATCCGGAATACTTACAGCGTTTTGTAGAAGAGATTACCGTAAATGTTACGGAGATGTTTCGTGATCCTAGTTTTTTTAGAGCTCTTCGGGAGAATGTTTTGCCTCAGCTTGGTACATATCCCTTTATCCGGATTTGGGTTGCAGGTTGTTCAACAGGCGAGGAGGCCTATTCTATCGCCATCTTGTTACGTGAAGCAAACTTGTATAGCCGTTCGTTGATTTATGCTACCGATTTAAATCCTGGCGTTCTGGAGAAAGCTGCCAAAGGCATTTTCCCCATAGCACAAATGAAGCAATATTCAGAAAACTATATCCTTTCTGGTGGCAAAGAGGACTTCTCTTCGTATTATATGGCCAACTATGACGTTGCAAAGTTTGATAAAAACTTGAGTGATAGAATGATCTTTTCGACGCATAACTTGGTTTCTGATAGCTCCTTTAACGAGTTTCAACTAGTGGTGTGTCGCAATGTGCTGATTTATTTTGAGAAGGATTTGCAAAACCATGTGTTTACCTTATTTGACGAAAGCTTGGATAACTTGGGTTTTTTAGCGCTGGGCGCTAAAGAAACGATTCGCTTCTCCAATTTGGAAAACAAGTATAGGCAATTGGATATGGAAAAAATTTGGCGCAAAAATATGTAGCATGATGAAACCTCAGCATTTACATAGCCGCGTTGAGCTGTTGTTAATTGGTGGATCGGCCGGTAGTCTAAAGGTGCTGTTAAAGCTGTTACCGCGCTTGCGTTCCGATCTGGAATTTCCGATCGTTATCGTGCTTCACCGGAAGGCAGATCCCGATTCGATACTTGATGTGCTGTTACGGAATCATACTAAACTGGCGGTGCTGGAGGCTGAAGATAAGATGGAATTACAAAAAGGCACAATTTACTTGGCTCCTCCAGATTATCACTTGTTGTTTGAAAGCAAACATTTGGTTTCTTTGGATTGTTCAGAGAAGCTGAACTATTCGAGGCCTTCTATCGATGTTTCGTTTCAGTCTGCGGCATTGGCATGCAAGGATAAATTGGTCGCAATTTTGCTGTCTGGAGCTAATGCGGATGGTGTAGAGGGTTTGCGCTATGTGAAATCACAAGATGGATTGGTATTCGTACAGGATCCAGATACCGCTGAGGTTGCCTATATGCCTAAACAGGCCATATTACAGACTAAGGTTGATGCCGTTTTAAAACCGGAGGATTTTGCGGATACAATCAATGCTTTGCGGAGAAATAAATGAAAAACAACGAAATTGAAATATAGCTATGAAAAACAAAACGATACTTATTTTTGACGATGATGTCAATATCCTCGAGGTATGTACCATTATCTTGGTGGATGCTGGATACACCGTCAAGATTTCGGAAACATCTCACGATATTATCGAGAAAGTTTCAGAGATTCATCCCGACATTATCTTGATGGACAATTGGATTCCTGAAATCGGTGGGATTGAAGCCACGCGCTTATTAAAAAAGCATGCAGATTATCAGCGCATACCTGTGGTGTACATTTCGGCTAATAACGACATTCATTTGTTGGCGGAAAAGGCCGGAGCGGATGCTTATTTAGCAAAGCCATTCGATATCACGGAATTAGAGAATACCGTGGAGCGTGTATTGGCAGAAGCGGAAGCTAAATAATAACTAAGAGACCATCTCGCGAGCGTATATATTGCCCAGTTCATGTACTTGAGCTGGGCAATTTTGGTTATGAGACAAGCCTAATTATTGTTTCTATCATATTTTTATGTTTTTGTGAACACTTTGTATGATCCGTTTGTTTTTTCAATAGAACAAAAAGTAGATCGGATATGAACAAGAAATTACAAGATCAAGTGGCCTTGATTACGGGGTCGGATTCGGGTATTGGAAGAGGTATTGCCGAAGCATTCGCCGAAGAGGGGGCAACTGTTGTTATCACCTACCATAGCGATAAAGATAGCGCAGATACGCTAGGGCAGATCATGCAAGAAAAGGGATATCCGCATGCAGTCTATCAGGTTGATGTAGGGGATGAGCAGCGTGTCGCGAGCTTGTTTGAAAATATAAAGAACAAGTTTGGAAAGATCGATATTCTCGTTAACAACGCGGCTGTAAACGGAAGTGAAATTCCTGTTCAAGACATGGAAACAGAGGTTTTCGATCGTTGTATCAAAACAAACCTCTATGGACCGTTCTTTTGCTCACGAGCATTCTTAAAACATTGGACGCCGAATCAACAGGATGCACGTATCATTAACGTGAGCTCCATCCATGAAGATGTAGTCACGGCAGGAAATGCGGATTACAATGCTTCGAAAGGCGGCTTGAAGAATTTTGCACGTAGCCTTGCTCTAGAGCTTGCCGAAAAAAGAATTACTGTCAATAACATTGCTCCCGGTATGATTTTAACCGATATGAATAAAGCGGCTATGGATGACGATGCCGTGCGCAAGGAGAAGGAGCAACACATACCGATGAAGCGAGCGGGTATTGTAGACGATATCAAGGCAGCGGCGGTCTACCTCGCTAGCAAGGAAAGCTCTTATGTTACGGGCGCAACGATTTTTATAGATGGCGGGCTTAGCCTGAATTTGGGACAAGGCGCTTAATATCCGTTAGTTGGAACCGATTTGCAATCTACCTGCCGTAATTTACATCCTGCTATTTCGTCGCTTTGGATGCGTTAGGTGGAGGTATATCTCGTGCACTGCCATCTCTAACGGCATGGAAATGCGGCGATAATATTTCGATATCGGCCTCATGAAAGGTGTCCAACAGATGCTTGTATAACTCGGAATAGATAAAAGCCTGCTGATTTGGCGCTTTCGTGTAGGCATTGAGTTGATAGGAAACATAGAAATCATCGAGGCTGGTCTGTAAAATGAACGGTTCCGGTGATTTCTCGATCAGACCCACTTCCAATGCCGCCTGTTTGGCCAGCTGGTGTACGCGTTGCCAAGGAATCTCGTAGGCCAAGGTAATGTTGACATGAACGATCAGACCTAACTGTTGGGCGTCGACGCTATAGTTAATAGTGTGATTGTTCAATATTTGCGCGTTGGGGATGGATATCACTTCGTTCTTGATACTCCGCACACGGGTAACTAAGAGTGATTTTTCGATAATATCGCCAGAGACATCGCCTATTTTGATGCGGTCGCCGATGGCAAAGGAGCGCATATAGGTGAGAAGCAGCCCCGCAACAATATTGCCGAGCGCACCAGCAGAACTGAAGGTAAACAATACACCAATAAATACCGATATGCCCTTGAAAATAGGAGAATCGGACCCGGGAAGGTAGGGGAAGATCACAACAAGCAGAAATGCTAATAGTAATACTCGTAGGATTTGGTAGGTGGGCATGGCCCATTCTTTATAGAATCCGGGGATCGTAAGTGCTTCGTTTTGCAATTCCTTCGCAAAAAATTTGAGCAGCTTAAGCAGATAATGAAAGACTAGAAAAATAACGAATATCGTGATCAGATTGGGGATGTAAGCGATTACTGCGGCAGCAACGTTTCTTAATGGCGATAGAAAATACCCCAATAAGATAGGAGCATAGCCTTCGGTTTGGGGAAACAAATTTAGCATGATAGGCAGCGCTAAATAGACCGCACAGACAATCAATAGCCATTTCAATAAGGTTAGTATCGCCCAAACGACTTTGATCTGTTTGGATGGCGTGACTAAGATGTATCCCCGAATTTTGACACCATGAAAATATCTATGTTTGGCCAGTAACGTTTTCTTTTTTACGTATTTCGTCAGCTTCCCAATAGCGAATATAATCAGGATTAAGGAGGCCAAGATAAGTACGGCTAATCCTAGTGCTTGTACGATACGCTGTAAACTTGTTTGTTCTCGCTCCTTGTCGACAGCTCGCTTCACAGAATCCGCATAGTTGGCAATCAATTCCTGAGCATCTCGGTTTGCCCAAAGGGCGTCTTGCTGATTGAC
Organism: Sphingobacterium bambusae; assembly: GCF_033955345.1. Classification (NCBI taxonomy): domain Bacteria; kingdom Pseudomonadati; phylum Bacteroidota; class Sphingobacteriia; order Sphingobacteriales; family Sphingobacteriaceae; genus Sphingobacterium; species Sphingobacterium bambusae. The sequence continues at coordinate 171,978 of NZ_CP138332.1, read as the reverse complement.
GCTCAAAATAAGCTGATCCTGCCAAGACAGTAGCCAACTGTCTTCATTTTTTTCGACTTTAAGCGAATCTGTATGGAATTGTATATTATTTACCAAGTTGCGCAGTCTATTTTCTATAGCATTTGCTCTGTCTTTGGCGCTGTAGCTGCCGATGGCAGTATATACCCTGAAAATTGTATCCCGAAAGGGAACCACAGCCACGCCTTGGTTCAGCCGTCTGAGCGAGTCGACTTTTAGCTTTCTGCGATGCACAATTAACGAGTCGCGGCTGCGTAGAAGATTGATTTCTTCCATCAGCTTACGCTTTTCATCAAAATCGTTGCGTTGCACCTGCAGCAGTTGGTTTTCTAGTCGAATGCGATGTAACGAATCGTCATGCTGTTGCTTTCTCATCTGTTCCAGCTCGACGGATTTTTGATCAATCTGGCTGATTGCTTGCTGCTCGGAGGAGTCGCGTTGAACAACGGTAGCGGTCACGTCTTTACCGAACAGAAGGAAGAAACATAGTATAATGATGTATGGTGTGGGCAGCATGCCTTTTGTTTTTGTAAGGTTAGAAATTTCAAATATCTCCAAAATATTCTGAAATATCGCCATTGAAGGAGGGGAAATGCGAAATAGCGTGCTGGTAAATTGTTACGGCAACTTGTCGTAGACTCTTCTTTTTTAGATTTAATTCTTATTTTTATGGGTATAGAACGTTAGATGATGATCGAAAATTACGAGCTACCAGAGAAAACTGCCCAATTGATTAAAGATGAAGATGCCTTTGGTGCGCATAACTACCACCCCTTGCCGGTGGTTTTGGAAAAGGGCGAGGGTCCTTTCGTGTGGGACGTTGAGGGAAAGCGATATTTCGATTTCTTATCCGGCTATTCTGCCGTCAATCAAGGACACTGCCATCCGAAACTCGTTGAAGCGATGGTTAAGCAGTCGCAGCAATTGACGTTGACATCTCGAGCCTTTCATAGCGATAAATTGGCTACGTATGTCGCTTATATTACCAAATATTTTGGGTATGACAGAGTATTGCCTATGAATACTGGCGTAGAAGCGGTGGAAACCGCTATTAAATTGGCACGTAAATGGGGATACTTGGTGAAGGGTGTAGCGGATGGGGCGGCAAAAATCATTACGTTGGATGGTAATTTCCATGGTAGAACGGTCAATGTCATTTCGTTTAGTACGGATGAGACAGCTAGAAATGGTTTTGGGCCTTTTGTTGATGGATATATAACAATTCCCTATAACGATTTGGATGCGTTGGAATTTGCGCTACAAGATGCGAACGTTGTGGGTTTATTGATTGAACCTATTCAAGGAGAAGCTGGTGTTTTAGTTCCGGATGAGGGTTACTTGTCCAAAGCTTTTTCTCTATGTAAGCAGCATCGCGTCCTTTTTATAGCGGATGAGATTCAGACTGGACTATCGCGCACTGGGCGGCTATTGGCTTGTGATCATGAAGCGGTGAAGCCCGATGTATTGATCTTGGGCAAAGCATTGAGTGGCGGTATGCTGCCAGTATCGGCGGTACTTGCAAATGATGAAGTGATGCTTACAATCCAACCGGGCGAGCATGGTTCTACATATGGTGGAAATCCATTGGCTTGTGCAGTGGGCATAGCAGCGTTGGAAGTGCTACGGGAGGAAGGTTTGGCCGAAAAAGCGGAAGCCTTAGGGATAATCTTTCGCACGGCAATTGAAGAAATGAATCACCCGGCAATTAAATTGGTACGTGGAAAAGGCCTGTTGAATGCGATTGTTATCAGTCATGAAAATAAGGATGCGGCCTACGAGCTGTGTTTATTGATGATGCAGAACGGTCTTTTGGCAAAACCAACGCATGGTGACAAAATTCGGTTTGCCCCACCGCTAGTCATTTCACAGAAACAGCTTGTTGAAGCTATCGCAATTATTAGAACTTCGTTGGAGCAGTGGGGAGGGAGGTAAAATACTTGTTTGAACTTCTATAAGACAGTAATTTTTATGTCTTTTTATGACTATTATTATACTAGATATTGCGTAACTCAAAAAAGATAAATAATTTTAGCATTGATTTAGAACAAAAAAGCACATTTATGAAAAAAATCGGTTTATCTATGGTGGCTGTTGCCGCCCTTGTTTTCGCTTCTTGTGGCGGAAGCGGTTCGAACACCAATACGTCTAGCGAGCAGACGGTAGCGGAAGCACAAGGAGATGCTTATGCGGTTGATTTGGCAACATCTAAAGTTGATTGGAAAGCTTTTCACAAAGGCGGTTTTGCACCACGTTGGGGAACGTTGTCGTTGACATCAGGCGAACTGTCTGTGGCAGACAACAACATCGCTGCTGGTGACTTCACGATCGATATGAAATCGTTGAAAGTTGATTCTGCATCGGTTACAGAAGCTGATAAAAAAGCTTCAGATCTTGAAAACCATTTGAAAAATGCTGATTTCTTTGATGTAGAGAAATTTGCTACTGCAGCCTTTAAAATCACGAAAGTAGCTGATTTGGATGCTACTACAGCGAAAGATGCTATCGAAGGTGCCAATAAGACCGTTAGCGGTAATTTGACATTGCTAGACAGCACATTGAATATCTCTTTCCCTGCAAAAGTTGCGGTTGAAGGTGATAAAGTTTCTGTTGCAGCTAAATTCACGGTAAACCGTGCCGATTGGGGTATTAAATTTGGTACTTCGGAAGGTGATCCAGCGGAATGGATGATCAGCAAAGATATCGAAATCGGTATTCAATTGAACGCTACTAAGAAATAATAGCAATGCATTAATTTTTAAGCGATTTGAAGCTTTCGTCAGGGAGTTTTAAATCGCTTTTTTTATGCCCATTTGTCCCTCCCTGTGTGTTCGCTTTATCAGCCTGCGAATATGCTCTACCGTGTCTTCTTTCTGTGAGCGTAATTTTTAATGCCATGGTCGCGCATGGAAAAATATCTATATTAGGTCTTTCAATTATAGATGTGAAATAGACCTCATTATGCGTAAAGTTTTCCAAAGTTTGTATGTACAAGTCTTGATCGGGATAACGGTTGGGATATTGCTAGGTGTTTTTTATCCGGATAGTGCCATAAAGCTGAAGCCTTTGGGTGATGGCTTTATCAAGCTTATTAAGATGGTCATAGCACCATTGATCTTTAGTTCCATCGTGATTGGTATTGCGGGAATGCAGGACGTAAAAAAAGTGGGCAAGGTTGGGTTTTCCGCTTTAATTTATTTTGAGGTGATGACAACCATTGCTCTGTTGATCGGCTTAATTTTCGTCAATTGGATACAGCCGGGTACAGGAATGAATATCGATCCGAATACCTTAGACGCATCAAGTGTAGCACATTACGTGAAGGAAGCGCAGACGCAAAAAAATATGATGGAATGGATACTGAGTATTATTCCGGAAAATGTTATTGCCGCGGTGGCGTCGGACAATCTCTTGCAGGTGCTCGTTTTTGCAGTTCTCTTCGGTATCGCTTTAACAAAAATTGGTTCGGAAGCGGCGGCACCCGTCATGACGGTGCTGAACTCCTTTCTGAAAGGGCTCTTTGCCATCATCCGCATGATTATGTACTTGGCACCCATTGGCGCAATGGGGGCAATGGGTTTCACCATTGGGAAATATGGTGTAGAGGCCTTATCTAAGTTGGGGCTATTGATGCTAAGCTTTTATCTAACTTGTATTGTATTTATTGTGTTCGTGATTGGCGGCGTACTTTATTTCTATGTCGGGATCAGTATACTGAAGCTTATCCGTTTTATGAAGGAGGAGCTACTGATCGTGCTGGGAACTTCATCCTCGGAATCTGCGCTGCCGGGCATCATGCAAAAATTGGAACGGGCGGGCTGTTCAAAATCTATTGTCGGACTTGTGATTCCAACAGGTTACTCTTTTAATCTCGATGGCACCTGTATCTACCTGACAATGGCTGCCGTTTTTGTTGCACAGGCATTAAACATGTACCTTTCGTTGCAACAGGAAATATCTCTACTGTTGGTGTTGCTGTTGACGTCAAAGGGTGCGGCAGGTGTTACGGGAAGTGGTTTCGTGACGTTGGCGGCCACGCTGCCGGTGGTGGGGCACGTACCTGTGGAGGCTGTTGGCCTAATACTTGGGATAGATCGATTTATGAGTGAAGCGCGCGCAATAACTAATATCATCGGTAATGCGGCTGCCAGTATTGTTATTGCTAAATATGAGAAAGGTTTGGATGTGAAGCTTTTGCGACAACAGCTGGACGGGCAACAGGAAGCTTAAGTATCAGGATAAACAAAAGAGGAGCACAAGGCATCCTCTTTCTCTATATATGTTGTTTAGTTAATATTCTTCGAAAAAAGGTTTCCAGACGGGGAGAATGGAAACCTTTAGCTAACCAATTATAAACCTATGTTTTTGTATGATAGGACAAATCTAAGAACATAAATCGATAAAACAAATTAAATCTATAGAATTAGTAGATTTTATTATTTTTTGCTACTTTTGATACCGGGAGGGAAGGCGCCATGCTTGCGATAGTTTTGCGCGCTAATCCATGAAGTAAATAGCTTAAGATTTAATTGGTTTATTATGTTGGGAAATTTTAATGTACATATTGCGCAAGGCAGTTATCAGGCACAAGGGGGTGAGGAGCATTTGTCAACCACCGTTTTGGAACTGATGAAGCTGCGGGAGTTTGGACGGGTGCTGTATGTGGGGGCACATCCTGATGATGAGAATAATAAGCTTATAGCTTACTTGGCCAAGGAGCGTTTCATGGATGTTGCCTATTTATCTTTGACGCGTGGAGAAGGGGGACAGAATTTTATCGGAGCGGAAAGCGGCGATGACCTCGGTATTCTACGGGTACAGGAATCTATACAAGCACGTCGTGTGGATGGCGGGCGCCAATTTTTTACCCGTGCGAAGGATTTTGGTTTTTCAAAATGCGCGCAGGAGTCTATATCTGTTTGGGGTGAAGATGCAATACTCGAAGATCTCGTATATATTATTCGGCAATATCAACCCGATATCATCATTTCTCGTTTTTCGCCGGTTGTGGCTGATCGGCATGGACATCATCAAGCTTCCGCTATTTTAATTGGCAAGGCTTTCGCGTTGGCGGCCAAAACTAGTGCTTACCCCGATCAACTAGCACAGTTAGACACTTGGCAGACGAAGCAGCTCTTGTGGAACGTATATGCAGAGTCTGGCGTGAAGGAAATTGGCGGGCAGATCACACCAAAATCGTATCAGATACCACTATTTATACCGGCAAGAAGTCGTTACATCGCGCAATCGTTTTCGAGATTGGCCGCCGAGAGCAGAAATCAACACAGGTGTCAAGCGATGGCATGTCTGGCGAGTGAAGGGGCAAGTTTCGAGTATTTTGAGTGGGTTGCCGGTGCACCATTGCTCAAGGAGACTTTCCTTCAGGCCAATGAGCATGACACAACTATCGCATGCTTTAAATTTAAACAAACCGTAGATCAATTAATTGACTTGGTTACAGGTGGACATGAAAAGCGTGCTGCTGCAGTGTTACACAGTTTATTGCAACATATATCCACGTATGCTGACGATCCACGCGTGGCAAAGAAACGTTTAGCTGTGGAACAGCTGCTATTTCGTTTGTTGGACTTGGAAGTGAACGCCTACGGCAATGTGCTGACGGTTTGTCCCGGAGAGAAGATCAATATAGAATTGAACTTCCGGCACAACGCGCTCTTGCCTCTACAATTAATCGCCACAGGCAAGCATACCGCACGCTTATCTCCCGACTTGTTGATTAACGGTAAGGAACAACTTTTTATCGACTATAGGGTACCTCGTGATGCAGCGTTCGCGCAGGCGGCTTGGTTAAAAGAAGGGAGCGAACGTGGCCGCTATCTAACGAAAGCTATACACGAGGTGACAACAGAAACAGGCACTTTGTCCTTATCTATTGATCTGAAAATTGCTGTTGCTGGTCACGTTGTAGACATGGCTATTCCCATTTTAGCCGGTAGACCAAGGGAAACGTCGTCTTTAAGAGGAACAACGTTAACGGTATCTCCGCCGGTTTGCGCTGTTTTCGAACAGCCTACTTTGCTTATCGCCGACGAAAATCCCGCTGTTGTAAAAGTACGTGTAAAGGCTTTGGGCAAGGGGATTAACAAGGGGAAGCTGCGCTTGACGGCGACGTCGGAATGTGCTATCTTTCCGCAACAAATGTCTTTTGTGTTGGCCGAGGGCGAAGAAGAGGTATATGCGTTCGCATTGAGTAGTGGAGCCTCGCCATGGTCGACAGAGCTTAGTTTCGAGATCGAAATCGATGGAGAGATTTATAAGGAGGCAATGAAATGTATCGATTACCCGCACATCACACCGCAATATTATTTTCCAACGTCAACGATGAAGGTGGTGAAAGCTGTCGTCAATTCGAGTGTGCGACGGATAGCCTATATTAAAGGGAGGGAAGACGAAGTAGCGGAAGCTTTAAAAAGTTTTGTGGAGCAGGTGGATTGTTATGAAATAGCCCATTTCCTCACTGCGGACATATCTCATTATGATGCTATTGTGTTGGGCATAAGACTTTATAATTACAGTGGTAGCTATACTTGGCATGTGAACAGTAAATTAAGGGATTTTGTGGAGCAGGGTGGATTGGTAATCGGCCAATATAATACAGATTACGACTTGGAAGGGGCTACCGTTTGCCCTTATCCCATACAGCTGTCGTCCAATAGAATAACCAACGCGCAGTCTACTATTCGTTTTGTTGGCGACCACCGAATATTGCGTTACCCGAATGTAATTGATGCATCGGATTTTGAGGGATGGACACATGATCGCGCACTTTTTCTGCCGCAGGCATGGGACGAGGATTTCGTACCTGTGTTGTCGAGTGCAGATCAGGGAAGCTGGCAGGAATCGGGGTTGCTGTTGGTCGCAAAAAAAGGTAAAGGATACTTCGTATACACCGCGTTATCTTTATTTCGACAACTTCCTTTGGCCGTTCCGGGGGCTTATCGTCTGTTTGCGAACCTGTTAAATTATCGGGGCGCAGAATAATACAATCTGTTGTCGGCGGAAGCCTTGTTGTTGTGTAGTTCTTAACGGGATATGCTCGAAACAAAAATAGCTGCATGTTTTCGTCATAAGGATTACTGTAAGATTAAAAAAAATGCTATATTCGGGAGGCACGATACTTTCTCCAAGATGATCAGATTTTTTAGTTTACCCTTTTACATCAAGCTCGCTTGTACCTTGATTTCCATTATTGCTTTGGGATATATCGCCCATATCGGACAAACGATCATTGTTCCGCTAATTCTGGGTAGTCTTTTTTCTTTGTTGCTGGTACCGGTATGCAATTGGCTGGAGGTGAAACTGAAGTTTCATCGAACACTGGCTGCCGTCTTGGCGCTACTCTTATTCTTTGGTCTAGTTGGAGGGCTTTTTACCATGTTGGGATCCCAATTGTCCATGTTGAAGGATGATTGGCCTGCTTTCGAAAAGCAGATTATGGATGGCTTTCAGCTGGCTCAGGTTTGGGTGCACAAGACCTATGGTGTTGCACAAAGTGAACAGATGGAGTACTTAACAAACACTGTTTCTAAATCTGTTAGTCAGGGAACAGCTATTGTCGGTATTGCATTGCTCTCGCTATCCTCCTTACTGATTCTATTTGTTTTTACGTTTCTATATGCCTTTTTTATCCTGATTTATCGCGGGCATATCGTGCGGTTCTTGCTTTTGGTTAACCGTACCGAACACCACGTGATCGTGATGGATATTGTGCAACAGATCCAATATGTTGTTAAAAAATACTTGATAGGCTTGGTTTTGCAAATGCTCATCGTAGCCGTGCTCACCTTTATCGCGCTAAGCATCATAGGGGTTAAATACAGCCTGATGCTCGCCATTATAACGGGAGTATTTAATGTGTTGCCCTATATTGGTATTGTGGTAGCTATGCTTATCATCGCATTGATCACTTTCGCGACATCGTCTATAACCCATGTTTTGCTCGTTATCTTGGCTTTGATTGTTATCCACCTAATGGATAGTAACTATGTGGTGCCGAAGATTGTGGGATCGAAAGTTAAGGTAAATTCGCTCTTCGCCATGATGGCTATAATTGTAGGCGAAATGTTATGGGGTATATCCGGAATGTTTTTAGCAATTCCGATTTTGGCAATCTGCAAAATCTTGTTTGATCGCGTTCGCGATCTTAAAGCTTGGGGATTTTTGCTCGGCGAGGAGGAAAAAAATAACGAGCATTTTAAGAGACTGCTCGAAGAGCTCAATATCTTTAAACGTAAATCTGGTAAGTAGTCGTTCTCGTCTCAAACAGTCTTTCTTTTGTGATTCCACTCAACACAGCTTTTTCCGGTCTGTGTGATGTTCTTGTGTCCATGATGATGAAGGTTCCACCAAAGCGGTGATTTTTGTCTTGCGTAGATTAACAGGTGATACCAAAGCGAAATTCGAACGTGTCGATTGGAATCGTAAATATTAGGTTACTGCGCTCCTAGACGAGAATGTACTAACACAACAATTCGAAATTCACGCTGAGGGGGAACACGAACATTAAGGAATAGCCTTGAATTAAACATCATGATCCCATCTGCTGCAAAGCGGTGGGATCATTCTTTTTTTATTGATGCTTTTAGTCTATGTTAAAACTATATGTAGACTGGTTTTTAACTTCTTTTAATTGATTTTTTCTTGATGTATCGTCATTTTTCAATAAAAAAAACGGAAGATGGGTTTGACTATTGAAAGGTTAGCTAGTTTTAAGCTAAATTTAAGCGTTTAATTGCCCGATAGAGTCAGCGCAAAAGCACCAGATAGCTAGTGAACGATGCTCTTCGGCAAATTATAAAATTATTATCTAAAATCGTATTAAGCGTATGAGAAAAGTTTTTAGAGCAGCGGTGGTTGCATCCTTGCTTTTCATTTGGGTGGGAGCATTTGCCCAACAAAAGAAGTATGAATGGAAAGAGGCCACCGAGGCAGGTTACACCTATCGTTACGTAAGTAATGACCCAACACAAGCTCGGTTTTACAAATTAAAAAATGGCTTGACTGTTATCTTAAGTCCAAGCAAGAAACAGCCGCGTATACAAACGTATATCGCCACGAAAGCTGGAAGTAAAACGGATCCTAAAGATCACACAGGACTGGCTCACTACCTAGAGCACATGCTTTTCAAGGGAACCGACAAGTTTGGCTCATTGGATTGGTCGAAGGAAAAACCCTTGCTTGACCAAATTGATGCTCTCTATGAGCAATACAATTCGACCGCAGACGAGCAAAAAAGAAAAGCCATCTACCACCAGATTGATTCGGTGTCGGGCGAGGCAGCTAAGTTTGCGATTCCAAATGAATACGATAAGCTGATGAGCAACATGGGATCCGATGGTACGAATGCCTTTACGTCTTTCGAGCAGACGGTGTACATCGAGGATATTCCGAACAATGTAGTGGATAAATACCTTGCGGTTCAAGCGGAGCGTTTTCGTGCTCCCGTGCTGCGTTTGTTCCACACCGAGTTAGAAGCGGTATATGAGGAAAAAAATATTGGCTTAGACAATGACGGTCGTAAGGCTGTGGAAGCAATGTTCGAAGCCACTTTCCCCAATAATAATTATGGAAAGCAAACGGTCATTGGTACTGTAGAGCATTTAAAAAATCCATCGCTTAACGCCATCAGAGAATATTATAATACGTATTATGTGCCCAATAATATGGGCGTCATTATGTCTGGAGACTTTGATCCGGCTGAGATGATAAAGAAGATCGACCGTGCGTTTGCCTATATGCAACCGAAGGAAGTACCAGCTTATGTCTTTGAACAGGAGAAAGCGATAGCACAGCCTATTGTTCGGGAAGTAAAGGGACCGAACGCAGAATTTCTGTTTTTAGGTTTCCGTTTTCCTGGAGCTGCCAGCGAAGATGCACAGATGCTTAACTTAATGGCCAATATTTTGACCAATGGCTCGGCTGGCTTGATCGATCTTGACTTGGTGAAATCGCAGAAATTGCTGGGTGCGGGAGCATTTCCTTACGTCCTTAAAGATTATTCCATGCTTATTTTGCAGGGTAATCCCTCGCAAGGCCAGTCGTTGGAAGATGTACGTGATTTGTTGCTTGCCGAGTTGTCCAAGCTACGCAAAGGAGAGTTTTCGGACGATTTGATCACCTCGATCATCAACAATGAACGTAAAGAACAAATATCCTTGAATGAAAGCTACCAAGGTAGGGCAGAGGAACTGATGTCTGCTTTTACTTCGGAAGTGGATTGGGCAAAGGAATTGGGCTACACTGATCGTCTGAGTACTTTGACTAAAAAAGATGTGGTTGATTTTGCCAACAAGTACCTTAATGACCAAAATTATGTGGTGGTTTACAAAAAGCAAGGGGTTGATAAGGATGTGGTTAAAGTAGAAAAGCCAGCAATCACGCCTATAACTGTTAATCGCGACGATCAATCTGAATTTTTGAAAACGGTGAATGCATTGCCGGAAGCGGCTATACAACCGGTATGGGTAGATTATGACAAGGAAGTCGCTAAAGGTAAGCTAGGCGATATTGATGTTTTGGCTGTTCAAAATAAAGATAACGCGCTGTTTAGCCTTTCTTATCAATATCCTTTGGGTAAATGGGATAACAAACTATTGCCACTCGCGGTAGACTATTTCGAGTTTTTGGGTACCAAGAGCAAAAGTAGCGAGGATTTCAGTAAAGCCTTTTACAAATTGGCTTCAGGTTTTTCGGTTTCGGCAGGAAATGAAGAAACGCGTATTTCGATCTCTGGACTCGATGAAAATTTTGATGCCACAGTTTTACTTATTCAGGATCTTTTGCGCAATTGCGTGGTTGACGATGCTGCATTTCAAGCTTATCTTTCACGCTTGAAACAATCGCGTACAAATGCGAAAGAAAACAAGGGAAGTATCATGGAGGGGCTCCGTGCCTATGCTAAATATGGTGCACAAAACCCTTTTAACTATACGTTTAGCGATGCCGAACTCGATCAATTGAAAGCGGCGGACTTGGTAAAGATCTTACATGATCTTGCCAATACGAAGCATAGTATCTTGTATTACGGTCCTCGTGAAGTGAAGCAGCTGACTGCAAAATTACCAGCATTGAAAGTTGGAAAAGGAGCGTATGTTGGTGTACAGCGAGGCGTTGGTTTTAAAGAGTTGGCTACTGCAGAAAACAATGTGCTTTTCGCGCATTACGAAATGAAGCAAGCTGAGGTATTTTGGTTCCGGAATTCGGAATTGTATAATGCGGCTAATACGCCTGTAGTATCGCTCTTCAATAATTATTTCGGTGGAGGCATGGGTAGTATTGTTTTTCAAACTATCCGTGAATCCAAAGCGTTGGCTTATTCGACATATGCTTACTTTGGACAGCCGCAGAAAAAAGAAAACCATTATATGGTTGGCGCATACGTAGGTACGCAGACGGATAAATTTGAGGAAGCCATCGCAGGTATGAATGAACTGCTGAACGTGCTTCCTGAATCGCCATTGGCACTCGAAACGGCAAAGGTGAGCTTGATGAAGTCATTGGCCAGCGAACGTATCACCAACGCCGGAATTCTAAATAGCTACATCGCTGCGAAACGCTTAGGTAACGATATGGATATTCGTAAGATCGTGTATGAGCAAGCGCCTAAGTTGGGTTATGCCGATCTGAAAACCTTCCATGCAAAGGAACTAAGCAATAAACCTTATGTTTACTGTATCGTTGGTAATCAAGAGTCCTTGAGCGAAGAACAGTTGCAGAAAATCGGTAAGGTGAAGAAGTTGTCTTTACAGGAGATCTTCGGTTACTAGGAGTGAGGATCTACAAGTAGAAAAGTGCGCCGGAAAGCCGGCGCACTTTTTTTATAGACCTAAGATGCGTTTGTTCAGATTATCGTCTGCTCCCGTGCTAGCAAAGTCGTCAAATGTCTTTTGTGTTACGTTGATAATGTGATTGTTTACGAACGCTACGCCTTCTTTAGCGCCTTGAACAGGATCTTTGATACAGCATTCCCACTCGATCACTGCCCATCGGTCAAAGCCATAGCGCGACAACTTCGTGAAAATCCCTTTAAAATCAACCTGCCCGTCGCCCAACGAACGGAAACGCCCCGGACGATCGATCCAATCTTGGTACCCACCATATACGCCTGATTTTCCACTTTTTAAAAATTCCGCGTCTTTTACGTGAAAGGCCTTGATGCGCTCGTGATAGAAATCGATAAATGCCAAATAATCTAACTGTTGGAGCACAAAATGGCTGGGATCGTAAAGGATGTTCGCACGTGGATGTCCCTGAAGCTCCTCGAGAAAGCGTTCAAAAGTAATCCCATCGTGCAGATCTTCACCTGGATGCAGTTCGTAAGCAATATCTACGCCGTGCTGATCGCAGATATCCAATAATGGCCGCCATCGGTTTGCTAGCTCCTTGAAGCCTGCTTGGACAAGTCCCGAAGGCCGTTGGGGCCAAGGGTATACCGTGTGCCATAGGAGGGCACCAGAGAATGCGGCTAAGGTGTTTAAGCCAAGGTTGGCTGAAGCTTTGGCGGCTAGTTCCACTTGATTCACGGCCCATGCCGTTCTCGCTTTAGGATCCTGGTGCAGATGTGCCGGCGCAAATCCGTCGAACATGATGTCGTAGGCGGGATGGGTAGCAACCAGCTGGCTTTGCAAATGTACCGAGAGCTCGGTAATTGCTAAACCTTTCTCGGACAGGCTTCCTTTCAATTCGTCGGCGTAGGTTTTGCTATTGGCAGCTTTTTCTAGATCTATGCAGCGCTTGTCCCAAGTTGGGATCTGTACGCCTTTGTAACCGAGTTGTGCTAACCAAGAGCCAATGTTGTCTAAGGTGTTGAAAGGAGCTACTTCATCCATGAATTGTGCTAAAAAGATCGCTGGGCCTTTGATTGTTTTCATATCCATAATACAATGAAAGATTTATCTGTTTTACATAGGTGATTAGCTATCCGCATGATATGTGCTGACATAGCTTATTAAAATTAAGGCTTTCGCAGCAGAGAAACAAACTATGCTTATAAAAAGAAGCGGAAGAACCGGTGTTAAATTGAGGCACTATTGAAATTCGATTAAAAACAAAAAGGGCTTTCAAACGGGGAGAATGAAAGCCCTTAACTAACCAATTATAAACCTAAATTATGAAAGTACAAAGATAGTGTATGTTTTACACTAAGGCAAGTGTTTTCCGAATAAAGTTTGTTAAAAAATGTTAAAGCGCTGTATTTGTGTCGGTGTCAACCGGTTGTTTTCCGAATTATTGTTCAAATTTTGGTGAAAATATTGCGAAATCGACAAATTAACGAATGCGCCAATGCCGCGAGGCACCACGTTGGTCTAAGTCGTAAATTCGCGATGGTTTTGAAAAAATCTAGGATTGAGGCTTTGGTTGGGCCTACATTTGCCCACGGTAGGTTATGCGCAAGATTTGGCGGCTAGCGCGAACACTACAAGCCAAGCAATACCTTTTAACAGAAAAAACATAAACGCGCCGATACCAGCGCGTTTAAGCCATAATTTCTTTTTATTTTCTTTTGTCTCAGACATAAAGTAAAAATACGTTATTTTTCGATTGTTGCTGCAGCAAACACATCTCCAAATTTGGAAAATGTTTCGTTTGCGATGGCGATAGCATTGTCGTGTGTCGCCGGATCTTCGCCATATGCATTTAATACAGCTGTGAACGTAGCCCACATTTTTCCGGTATCTTCGCCGTAACCCGAGAAAAAGGACGTACCGCTAGAAATTCCATATTTGTTCAACATTTGGACGATATAAGGGCCTCCCATAATGGATCCTTCCAATACGTACAAGGCTGATAGCGCCTCTAAGGCATTGGATACCGTCGGTGCAGTAGTAGCGGGTAACTCATCTACGCTTCCTCCGAGTTCTTCGATATCTTGTTTGATATAGGATGAATTTCGACGTTCCGAGTAGTCCGGTAATACCTCCGCTGTGATAAATGGCGCGATCGCCTGCTCCACCGCATGGAAATAAGCATAAAAATTCTTTAAAACATCGGCATAATCTGCGTTAGAGCGTACCGATTTTAATTGACGAACAACAATACCTTCTAGTTTCTGGTGTGATGCTGTTGTGTTCTCTTTAATATTCTGACTTAATATCATAGTTCATTATTTAAAACGATTCTATACAAATATTCAGATTTCTGCTTGAGTTTGCATGCTGATATCTGCTTAATCATATATGAAAATCGCTAATAAAATCCATTCTCGAAATAACTTTCACATTATTTAACGAGGCAATACACATGCGAACGATTAGCAAACGAGTTGCGCTGCTGGCGGCAGCTCTTTTCGCATCAAAGATAATCAAAAATAGTTTATTTAGAACCTTTCTATGCTTAATTGAAGCGTTGAATTTGTTAACCTTTGCTTTCCTGCTCGGCGGCAGATTGAAATAAATCAAGGCTTGGCGTTTGCTGCTGTGGGGCAAGGAAGTCCACGTGTATGTAAAGGTTTTGTTTCCCAACTTTACTCGGCAATTTTATGATCTGCTTGTTACGCGGGCGCTTATTTAACAAATTTGTGATTTCCGTCGGACTCCGTTTTGCCAAGCGCTCATCCATCAGCTGGTGTAAGGTCGATGCCGTAATGGGTTTGTTCAATATACCTTCGGCAATAAGCCTGTCCAATTCTCTGGCTAGTAAACTGCTATTATCTCGAACGGTAATGCCGATGCGCTTACGTTTCTCGATTTTCCTGCGGGTAGTTAGCGATAAGTGTCTTTCTTCGGGTAAAGGATGAAAGGGGTCAGCGAAATTATAGTAGTGCATGGAAAAAACATTGGCAATTTTTATCATCTTACCCAAACTTAGACCAACGGCACCCCGTACGATTTCACGCACATTGTCTGAACTAGAATTGATCAGTTTACCCAAATCTTCTTCCGTCAACCCGAAAGCACTCAAATATTTTTCTACTTGTTTTCCGTACTCTTTTCTGTAAGTCTCTTCTCCGTACATCATGTAGATGAAATTTTTTTACCCGATCTATTTCTTAGCTTGTTTGCCTATAACTTAAACACAGCAAAGATACGGACACAAATCGATTAGGCCGTTAATTCCATGTTTTTAAAACGTAATTAATTCTAAGCTGTTCTATATCAGTTAACAATGAGAACTGACTATGAAAAAGATTACTCCACTTATCCTTAAGGCTGTCCTTTTGCTGAGTCTACCTTTCAGCTTTTCGCTAGGTCTTCATTCCTGTAAAACAGATGATATGGTCGAAGATACCATTGAACTCGGGCCGCCGGTAGAGACCGAACCGGCCGAGACAGACTATCAGCCTGCTTTTGTTGGGCAGACGCGTGCTCCCGGCGTAACAAGCAGCACAGGATTTACAGCCACAGCCATTAGTAGTGCATTGCAGCGCCCTTGGGGTGTAACGAGTTTACCAGATGGTCGTTTACTGATTACAGAGAAGGGTGGAACATTACGGATTGCTACGGCTAGCGGCGATCTGAGTGAGCCTATAGATGGACTTCCTGCTGTTGATGCGGCAGGCCAAGGCGGTCTGTTGGGGCTATGCCTCGATCCCGATTTTTCGTCAAATAGAACCATATACTGGGTGTTTTCCGAACCGAGTGCGTCAGGCAACCTTACGGCTGTTGGTAAAGGCGTGCTCTCCGAAAACGAAGAGAGCATTGAGCAGGCGTCCGTCATTTATCGAGCCACACCCGCTTTTGCAGGAGACTTGCACTTTGGTGGTCGGATTGTATTTGATCGGTCTGGGAACCTGTTGGTAAGCACCGGCGAACGATCGGCATTGGCTACGCGGCCTCAGGCACAAGATGTAACTTCTGCACTGGGAAAGATTGTGCGTATAACAAAAGATGGCCAGCCTGCACCCGGCAACCCGGCTTTCGCACAAGGAAACGCTCGCCCCGAGCTATATGCTATAGGACATCGTAACCCGCAGGGTTTGGCCATTCATCCCGAAACGGGTGATCTTTGGCAGAGTGAACATGGACCGCGTGGTGGCGACGAATTGAACCTAGTACAAGGCGGTAGAAACTATGGATGGCCCACGATTACCTACGGTATCGAATACGGAGGTGCCGCTATCGGCGATGCTATTCAACAACTGGATGGAATGGAACAGCCGGTGTATTACTGGGATCCGGTGGTGTCACCGAGTGGGATGACATTTTATAGCCATAGCCATCACGCCGAATGGCGGAACAATTTGTTTATAGCCTCCTTAAGCGGTCAGCACATCGTCCGTTTAGTAATTCGCGAGGATAAAGTGGTCGGTGAAGAACGTCTTTTGGCGGGAGAGAATCAACGATTTAGGGATGTTACGCAGGGCACCGATGGAGCGCTATATGCTGTGACAGATCAAGGCCGTCTTTACAGGATTTATTAAAGATGGTTTACAGTACATTGCTGCTGCAGGAAGAGACAAGCTATTTCCTACAGCAGCAATGGTACTAAATGACCTTACTTGATGGTGAAACTACTGCTACCGGCAGGAACCAAAACATACTCAAAGGTAAAATACATTTTTGGTGCATCCTTCAACCAAAGGCTTGGCTCTAGCAAATCCTTATAGCAGGAGAGTATACGAATTTTCGCATAATTGCCTTTTGCCGTGCGTAGTATAATGGTTCGAGGTTTAACAACCGTACCGTTACTCAAGGTTAACGGGTTTACCAATGCGTAGGCAACATGCTGATTTTGTGTAGCACCATCACGTACGATTGAGCCCTCAAAATCATATAAATACCAGCCCATACCTTCGCCAAAGTCTCCGTAATTGTCGGTTCCTACTAAGGTGCTTCCTGTCTTAAAGTCGTTGTCCGAAGGTATGTCGATCACCTCATCGAAAGATTTTTCAACAATCAAAATACCGCCAGTGGCACTACCTCCGAAGCCGAAATTGTTGCTATTCTGCCCGTTGTTTCCCGACAAGAAGCTGTTAAATAGACCACTAAACGCCAAGTCCCAATTACGTGTTTGAGCGTGTTCTGCGGTGTATTGCTTCTTTGTCTCTAGGCTAAAATATAATGTGCTTGCTGCGCTCGTCTCATTGCTTTGCGTGGCTTGCAGGTTGTTCACCCTAACCAACGTGTTAAATAAAGCTGGGTCAGCGGCTTCCTCTTCCGGAAGGGGTTCTTGTCTAGGATCGTCATCTTTGCTGCAGGCAGCGCTCATGAAGATGAGCGTGAATAAGCAAATAAATATCCCGGTGTTCTTCCATTGCATAGGGCTATTCATTATTCGTTTCTAAAGTAGTCAACATCGCGCTAAAATTTATTAAAAGTTATATCTTCAATGTGCGAACGGTCAAAAATCTGATCGCTTTTAAAGGTTCTCCAATCTTATTTAAACTCTTGGTAGTCGATCGAGTAGTAGAAGTAATTCGTTGGAGATACTTCTTTTTCAGGCGTTTCGTTGGAATACACGCTGTTTACGCGAAATTTAAACAGTGCTTTTCCTTCTTTTGAAACAACAAGAGTACGGTTCGCAACGGGCATTACCGTGTGGTTGGGAGAGCCTGAATAGTTTAACCAACCGATTACGTTCGGTGTATAGGTGGATTGCAAACCTAAAGAACCGTTGGCAGCTTCGGTAAAGCTGTCTGTAGCAAGTACGTTTTCAAATGCTTTGTCGATATAGGATAGTTTGTAACCACTTTCGGTGTTTACTTTTAGATCTGCTACGCGAGCCGAGTTTGGAAGTACTACTGGCCCCTTATCGTCTGTTCCATCATTTTCTTTGAAGTCAAAGTAGAAATTGTCCGCGGCAGTGGTTGTTGCGTTACCATCTGCGTCAAGTTTAAACTGGCGGAAATTGCGCAGAGCATAAACATCGTTTGTGCGTTTGATCGTGCCCGAATTGCTTTTTAAGCTGGAAGCACTTTTTAAATCGACGGTTTCACCATTTTTTACCATCACTTTTGCTTGGTATTCTTGTTCTACTTCTGTAGTTTGTTCATCCTTACTACATGCGGAGAAACCAACGGTCAAGGCGCAGGCTAACGCTGCGATTTTAAATAATCTGTTCATGAGAATTCGTAAAATTTATAGTATGATTTTGTTTAATGCTATTACTCACTCGTGTCGAGGTTTTTACTGCCATCTTGCTGTACGTAATATCGAAAGGTATAGTATGGAGCAGGCCAGTTCATATTGGTAACCGTAGTCGGATTGCCTTTGTATGCATTTATTAGCTGTAGCTTTGCATACTTCCCATCGGGAAGACGTAGGATGTAGGTGCGGTTTGTCAACGCAATCATAATATGGGTGTTGTTGTTGTACTGGAACCACCCACTTGATTCGTTGGATAGGGCAACACCTATTTTACCGATTGTACTACTGTCAAATTCGGCATCGCTAGGCGCAGTAACGACCGTTTCGTATGCTTGTGGCACGACAATCACGGCAGTCTTTGTCGCCGGCCCTTGATAACCCGGATTGAAGATATCGTTGGCATTGTTTAAAAATATTTCCGAGTTGTAGGGACCGGTGAATGCGATATCCCAATCGTTTGTTTGTAAGTATTGCAGCGAGTCGGCTTTGGTCTTGATCCATATTTGCCGCCGATCGCGCAAACGAAAAAGAAAAGTTTGGAAACTTCGATTTTCTTTGCCGTTGCCGACCGAAGTTCCCATTGAGGCTTCGGTGTCTCCCGCTAAGTCATATATCACGGTGCTCTTCCCATCCACGTAGGATGGAGCAACCTCCTCATCTTTACCACAAGAAGCAGCTCCGAATAATAGGAGTAGGCCGAAGCAACAGGTGCCAATCAATGTGCTGCTTTTTCTATGGATGTATGCTATTTTCATCATGTTATTTTTTTCTATTATTATGGCTCAAGCGATGTCGCTTGAAACTGTGTGACACTATTCTTTTATCCAACGATAACTAACACCCGCCATGATCACACGACCCGGCTGCCCTAGCATATTTCGGTTGGTGAAGTCGAGTAGGTTATCGCCAATTAGTCTACAGGTCAACCTATTCTTGAACAGGTATTTTTCTACGGTTAGATTGATCAAGGTGTGTACCGGAACAAAGGCATCAGCGTCATCGATAAATTGGTTTCCGTTACTATCTTGGAAAGGATATTTACCGCGTATGTTTGCACGCAGGTTGATGTTCATTTGCCAAGGTCTAATGCTGTAAAGCGCTTTAAGGTTCAGCATATGTCTTGAACGATCTTCGATACCCCAATAATCACTCGTTCGGCTTTGTCGATATTCTCCTGTAAGGGGATTGCTGTAATAGTTGTAGGGGAAGCTTCCTGAACGAATGCTATCTAATACGCCAAGGTCTTTCGCAACGAGGTATTGATAGCCTGCAGATAGAGCTAAGTCGGTTGTCGCTTGGTAATTGACACTAACTTCAAAGCCCTTATTGACGGCCTTAGGCAGATTTCTGTAGCTGTACAGTTGTGCTATAGTCGTGCCGTTTCCGACGCTCACCGTGTTAATTTGATTGTTTATACGGTGGTAAAATATCGATAGCTCTGTCTGCCAGCGTTTGCTGGCATTCCATACCAAGCCTATATTGTTGGAAAGGCTTTTCTCTGCTTTTAAATTTCCCGCTACATGATTGACCATGTAAGTGTTTCTATAACTTAATTCGCCGCTATTGTCCATGGCTTCAATAACTTCTGCAACCCGATCAGCACCGATTACCAAATAGTTTGCCGCAGGATTGTAGAATACTTGATAGCGCATTTTGTAATCCGGCGCTTTGAAACCCGCACCAACGCCAGCTTTTGCTAACAATGTCGGCGTTATTTGATATTGCCAGCCTACACTTGGGCTTAATCGTCCGTTATATACGTTACTGTGATCGTAACGGAGTCCGAGCGTGGTCAACATGCGATCCATTGGTTTCCATTCCGTTTGTACGTATCCGAACGCTGTGTACAGTGATCGTTCTTCGTCTAGATCCTGATTATCCATTCGCTCTAAGCTACCGCCAAGGCCGGCGGTAAATTTCAATATGTTGGATGGGCTGTAGGCAAATTGCTGTTCTACGCGATGCACTTGCTGCCCAAACTCTTCAGCACTAGCGAGAATACCCGCCCGAAGCCATTCTGCCTGCATGGCGGTGTGGTTTCGGGAGAAATAGTATCGTGTCATGCTGCGTATTCCTGATACGAATTGCTGGTCGTAGCTGAAGCCTAAATTGAGGTCCTGATCGCGCTGTTGATCGTTCAGTGCCAAAGCATCCGACCAGGCATTTGTCATTTGCGAATTGCGGGCGGCGTAATGGGCGGTAACGCCCAATGTACCATTCTTTGTAAGCCGGTAACGGCCGCGTCCTTGAAAACTGTAGTTTTGATAGGGCGGAACCGTTGTGCTTTCTCCGGTTAAATGCTGGCTATCCGTATTAAATCCGTCGGTACGATAATAGTTCCCAGAAATCACGAGGCTACCGCGTTGGTTTGCAAAAGGTGTTTCCGCTTCAAGCGTGGCATCGACAATATTCAAGCTACCATACAACAGCGACGCTTGCGCCTGTGGAGCCAAAGCACCATGGCGGGTGATGATATTGATGGCACCACCTAAGGCATCGCTGCCGTAGAGGCAGGAAGATGCACCCTTGATGATTTCGATGCGTTCAATATTGGTAACTGAAATACGGGATAGATCAAAATTACCATTGTTGCGGCCTAACATCGGTTGTCCATCTACTAGTACCATAACATAATTGCTGCTAAAGCCCTGTATCTGTACGCCAATGGCACGAGATCCTCCAGCAACATCATTCACTACGGCAACGCCTGTTTGTTCTTTCATCACTTCGTCCAATCTCCTGCTTCCCATCAGTTCAATCTCTCGTCTGGTAATTATTTTAACCGGCATGGCGGCATTTTCTGCAGTAATCAAGTTGTCGATAGCAGTTATTTTACCATTTACTTGAACGGTGTCAATTTGTTGTTTTTCAGTTTGTAACGTAATTTCTATTAAAGTGTCGCGGTTCAAATCAATATCCAGTTGCTTGCTTTCAAAACCTTTTCGGCTAATATGAAGCTGATAAACACCGGTGTAAAGGTTGGAAAAGTGGAATGCGCCCATCTTATCGGATTTGTAAACTTGACGATCCGGAAATAGGGTTACGGTCGCGTCCGAAATGGGATATTTTAAGGAATCCACGATAAGCCCGGCTAGTTTGCCCCGATCCTGAGCCCATAAAAGGCTAGGTAAGTAAATCGTGATAAACAACAGTAACTTCGGGCGCATATCGCAAAGGGTATTGTTAAATTATTTTTATTCAATCTAAATAATGGCACAAAAAAAGGCATTCAATTTCAATTTTTCTATATGAAAAGTGTCAAATCTTGTATTCAAATCGATTTAAGCATCAGGCTATTGTGCTGTGTATTGTATGTATGATGTTGATATACAATGTGTTTGTTTACTTGTTTAGAAATTAATCTAATGAGGGTGAATCTATATTTAATTTGTATTTAGATTGATTATTGATTTGTTTTGTATCGATTTGAAGCAAGGCTGGTTTAGCGCAGTTCGCACTATGGAGAGGAGTCGCTTGCTCCGACAGAAGAATATAGATGACATGAAAAGATTAATAGTAATAGTGGTTGTTTTACTTGTGCAGCAACTTGTTTTGGCGCAAGATCGCCGCCTCATCACGTTGAGTAGTGCGATTACTGAGACGGTTTTCGGACTTGGGATTGGAGATGATATCGTGGCGACGGACGTGACAAGCATCTCGCCAAAAGCGGCCGCGGCACTACCGCGCGTTAGTAAAAATCGATCTTTATCGGCTGAGGGAATCATGGCGTTCCGGCCTACGATGGTGTTGGCTCCCGAAGGTGACCTGTCTGCTGCAGTGTCAAAACACTTGCGCAGTGCGGGGATTGAAGTCGTCTTGTTGAAGCAGGAATTTACGGAAAAAGGAGCCTATCGATTTATTCAACAGGTGGCGGATGCCGTGCAGCTTACGGAGAAAGGAAAAACGGTCGTTACCGCAACTAAAGTAACGATGGAAAAAATAAGGGAACGTATTGATGTGGAGACAATCGGCAAAAAGAAGCCCACGGTGTTGTTTATCTATGCACGCGGAACAGGCACGATGAGCGTTTCCGGAAAAGGAAGTAGTATAGATGCTTTAATCGCTATGGCGGGTGCAAAAAATGCTGTGCAGGAGTTTACGGAATTTAAACCTTATACTACGGAAGCCTTGGTGAAGGCCAATCCTGATGTCATCCTGATGTTTGATTTTGGTGCGAGCAGTTTGGGAGGAAAAGACGCCATCTTGAAGATGCCAGGCGTTCGCTTGACCGAGGCGGGTAAAAATAAACGCATAATAAGCATGAACGCCTCACTACTCGTGAATTTCAGCACACGTTTGCCGGAGTCCGTGATGGCCTTGCATCAGGCCTTAACCAATAGCTCAGCATTTTAAACAAGAGATCAGTGTCAGCTAAGCAACGTTTGATTATAGTGGTTCTGATGGTTTTTCTCATCTTTACGACAGTTTTAGCCCTTGGTTTGGGGGCGTTTTATATTCCAGTAGGCGAAGTCATAAAGTTGCTGATCGCAAAACTTAGCGTAGCAGCTGAAGACAGCACGATGAGCTTGCAAGCAGATGTTCTTTTCGTCGTTCGTATGCCACGCGTGCTACTCGGTATACTAGTTGGCGCGGCACTGGGTGTTTCGGGAGCCGCGATTCAAGGCATTTTTCGCAATCCGCTGGCTGAACCTGGACTGATAGGTATCTCTGCCGGAGCATCGCTGTTCGCCGTATTGATTATTGCATTTGAAACTTTACTGTTTGTCGGTCTATCCGAATATTTGGGTTATTATCTATTGGTGTTTGGTGCCTTCTTTGGCGCAGGGTTAACGGCATTTATCGTTTATCAGATTGCAAGAAAGGAAGGGAGACCGCAGGTTACAACGATGCTCTTGGCCGGAATAGCCATCAATGGCTTTGCAGGAGCACTGACAGGATTAATGACCTATATGGCCACCGAGCAACAACTACGTAGTATTACCTTTTGGATGTTAGGAAGTTTAGGTGGTGCCACATGGGATAACCTAGCGGTTGTCGCGCCTTTTGTGGTCATTCCCTTATCGATCCTTCTTTTTTTCGGAAAGCAGTTGAATGCTTTTTCGCTTGGTGAGATGCAGGCGGATCTCTTGGGCATGCGCACCGATCATGTTAAGCTTTGGGTGGTGGTATTTTCTACCATGGCGGTTGGCGCATCGGTGGCGGTATCTGGGGTAATAGGCTTCGTGGGCTTGCTGGTGCCGCACACGGTGCGTCTTTTAGGCGGCGCTGATAACCGATATGTGCTCGCTGGATCGCTGCTCATGGGCGCATTTGTGTTGACCCTCGCTGACGTGCTATCGCGCACCTTGGTGGCGCCAATAGAATTGCCCATTGGCGTAATCACGGCCTTGTTAGGGACGCCAGTGTTCCTGTATATTTTGATTAAAGAAAAATAGTGAATCATATTTATTGAACGCATGTTACGGGTTGAGAAACTAAATTACGAGGTCAAGGGACGCCTATTGTTGAAGGATGTTTCTTTTCAGATCCGCAAAGGGGAAGTGTTGGCACTTTTAGGAGCCAATGGTGCTGGAAAATCTACTTTGATGAAGGTGCTTTGTGGTGAGTACAAACCTAGTAATGGTTTGGTGAGTCTGCATGGACAAAAATTGGATCAGTACGACGCTCGACTTTTGGCGCGTAGCCGCGCCATGCTTAGTCAACAACAGCATGTATCGCTAGCTTTTAAAGTTGAGGAAATTGTCATGATGGGACGCTATCCGCATTTTAAGTCGCGCCCGGCGGAAGTGGATATTGCCATTGTGAAGGAAGTTATGTGCCTCTGCGGCGTGGATGAATTTGCCGATCGTGTGTTTAGCAGCCTTTCTGGTGGCGAGCAGCAACGGGTTCAGCTTGCACGTTCCCTTGCACAGGTATGGGAAAATCCAGATAGCCTACTGTTACTTGATGAACCTATTTCGGCATTGGATATGCACTATCAGCAGAAGGTATTGGCCATCGCTAAAGCACTTGCTCGTCGCGGTTTTATTGTGGTTATCGTTGTACATGATGTGAACTTTGCTGCAACTTATGCTGACCGGATTATTATGCTGAAGCATGGCCGTAAACTATTTGATGGAAGTCCCGTTGAAGTGCTTACTCCGACAAATATTTATACGATTTTTTCCGTAGAGGCTTCCGTAGAACTTAATCCGCGTACGCTTCGCCCTTACATTCGTTTAGAAGAGATGCCACTAGATGCCTATCTATTTAACTCGAAGCTGCCCGACGATCGTGCTGAAAAATTATCCCTTCGACAAAAAAGAGAACTCCTGCTTGCAGAAGACCCATTTCTAAGCTTAGCAGATCAAGCTAATAGATTACAGGTGGCTGAAATTGATCTTTGGATGCTTGATAAGTCAAAAAATTGTAGATATATCGCTAAGCAGTCAATTGATGAGGTTTTTAGGCAATTGGTTAAAATGGGAGAGGTCACAGTTTTTACTCGCAACGCTTGTTGCACCCAGAAGACGGTACAGGTTTACGAAGTGCAATCTACGGAGAAGAGTGAGGGAAATCCTGGAAAAGAATATGTGAAGGTTAAGACTGATTTGTGGCATGCAGGAATCATCGTGAACGATAAGGACGAAGAAGCGATACATTTCTTTGATCGTAAAGGGGCGCTAGCGCATGGAATACGCTTACGGGTAGATAGTGACCGTGACGCTTTTCGAAAACTCCTGACGTGGTGTGAACAGCAAACCGACTATAAGTCTACCTTTGATCCTTTGCCTAAACTGGAAGTAGCAAATGATGGCGTTCGATGTGAGCACTACGACATGCACAAAAAAGCCATCCGCCCGATCGCTGTAAGACGTTTTCTGTCGGCTTGCGCTGCACTCGAGCAAAGTTTGGAGATTAATGTCTTCAATAATGGCTACATACACAACTACCGTGGAAAGATCAAAAATCTTGTCGATCAGGGGTTCCGATATATGGTTAAGGATGAACGGATCGAAATGGAAATTTTCTTTTCATCCATTGACAATATTTGTTTAGATATGCCATCGGCTAGTGCGAAAATGGTTGCCAAGCTTGATTTTTTAGACCAGTCCGGAATACTCAATCTGCAAATTTCCAGCGATGGCGAATTGCCTGAGGCTATAAGTAGTATGCTATTCGAAGAAACGACTGTTATTTAGATTCAATATAAACAACAGTGAAAAATGTGTATCTTTAGCAACAATAATATTTTTAACTCTGTCTTATGCTGGTAAAAGGTAAAATAGTGGAATTGGATGAATGGCTTTTTATCGAAGAGATTCCTGATGTTTATGTGCCGGAAAAGCCTCTTGTAGAAAGTAGGGTAGAGATTAAGCGCAGTCCCGTCCATATGACCAACTTTCAGTTGTCTACCAGCGGTTTGTTTGTGCTTTATTCCCAGATGTCTTTCGATCAACCCGTACACATTCATACGGAGATAGAAGGCGAGGCTATCACCAGCCAGTTTATTTTTTATAAGACCAATGATAGCAAACTACCTTATGGTATGAGCCGTCATAATATTCGTTATATCCCATCAGTCAAAACCACCCACGAAGTAAAAGAAGGAATCGCCTATAGCTATTTTATTGCCGTCATTTCTAAAGAGTACTACCTTAATCTTATCAAGCGTGATTCGTTGCTTCATAAACACTTTGTAGATGATATCGAGAAAGGCCTTTACACATCATTCTCTGAGGAGGATCTTATGGCTACCTACGAGATGCAGCATACGATTTCTGAACTGGTAGAATCCAAGAAGACGGGTGAAATCCGAAGGTTGCATACCGAATCCCGTGTTGTGGAATTGTTGATGTATCAATTCGAGCAATATAATGACAGGTCGCAGCAGAGTACGCCACTTTTTAACGATGACGATGTTGCTCGTCTAGAATTGGCGAGACAAATATTGGAACAAAGATTGGCCAATCCACCCACTCAGCGTGAATTGGCCTCAGAAGTACTGATGAGTGAAAGCAAGTTGCGGAAGGATTTTAAAGAATATTTTTCCGTTACGATACACGACTACCTAACACGGTTGCGTATGGAAAAAGCACGATCCTACCTGCTGGAAGACAAAATGTCGGTTTATGAGGTCGCGCTGTTGACCGGTTTTGGTCATCAGAACAATTTTAGCAGCGCTTTCAAGAAATACTACGGCATTTCTCCGGGAGAATTGAAGTTATAATTTATTGTAACAAAAGCAACCTGCGGTATACTAATAGATCGAAGCTGTTTGTCAATCAGCAAAAACCGGATAATAATATGCATAATAAGAAGTATACTTGGAAAAAAGGAGCTTTTGGTAGCGTCACCCGCATTTATGACGGCGCCGAACAAATAGGAGAGTTGCGTACCGAATCCTTTAAGCAACGTTCAGATGCAAATGTATGCGCTGCAAAGTACAGGTTTGAAACCAAAGGGACATTCAAGTCCTACACGAGCATCATCGATCATCAGGGGCTAGTCGTAGGAGACATCTCTTACGCAAATTGGAGCGGAAAAGTTTCTTTAAACATTATGGGTAAGCTTTATACGTGGAAGGCAACGACTTGGCTTGGCACAAGCCATGAACTGGAGGATGCCAACGGTAACGTATTGTTTGCAAGCCAAAACTTTGGAGGAAATACGATAGAAGGCTTCGTAGAAAATGATCTGCTTTTGCTCACGGCTATTTTTCTTAAGAACCGGCAAGCGCAGTATCTTGCGGTCATCGTAATCGTGGTCGCCGTCATCGTCATCAACAGTCGCTAACCATTTAGCGGCTGTTGATGATAATTCAGCTTAGGCTATGTAGCTGATTACATTATCCTAAAATATTGTTGGTGAATCGCATCTTTATACCGACCTGAAAGTTGTTTATAGTTTTAAAAATTTCCTTTAACGTCACCTTTTCGATTTTTGTCAGCTTTTCAATCCTGATGTAGTTATTTGGCTCGATCTTCTCAACCAGTATCTGGTTTGCCTGGTTCTCCAGTCGCAGCGCCATCAAATAGTAGTAACTTTGGTAAAGTTCTTGGTATTGCTCAGGAGTGAATACGCCAAGTTCCATAAGTTTTTTTAACCGTTCGCCGGTATTTTCCTGATAAACTCGTTTCTTTAGTGCATAAACACGAACCAAATCGACAATCGGTGTCATCGCATTCTTGATGTTAAACACTTCGGTTTTACCAATAGTTTCGGTCTTTATGTTGTTGAAGAACGTCAAAGGCGGTTCATATTGCAAAGCATTTTTTCCGATGAACGCAAAGAAGCGATCATTTGGTTTCTGCAACTCTTCTTCCAAAAACTCCTTCAGCTGCTCGATTATTTGACGATCGCCGTACAGAAATCGACAATCAAAAAATGTGGAGAATTTAATCGCATTTTCCGGTACTGTTTCTTCGATCCACTTTTTATAGTTCTTTTTCCAATGGGATAGTGAATGTGTCCAATCTGGATTACTGGCCATATACCCACCCTTACAATAAACAAAGCCGATATCGTTTAAATAGTCGGAAACCTTTGTCGCAAAGCTCAAGAAATAGGCACGCACCATCTCGCGATGCTCATTGGCCTTATCCTCGTAAATGATCGCATTGTCCTGATCGGTTTTAAGAGTTTGTTCTTTTCGGCCCTCGCTGCCCGTGATCATAAAAACAAATTTTGCAGGCGGTTCGCCCATCTCACGAATTACCTTCTCAATCACCTTGATAGCGATGGTATCAGCTATGGTGGTAATCACCTGATTCGTAATCTCCGCATTGATGCCACGCCCCAGTAGTTGCTTGATCACCTCGGGCACATAGTTCCACTTTTGACGTAGTTCATCCGTTGTTTCTGCAAGTTTTACTGATTGGATAAATACCAAGGGCGATTGTCCCTGCTCGCTTAAAAGCCTGTTTCTGCTCAGAAAGCCCACATACTTGCCATCTTTTTCCACCAACAGGTATCGAGCTTTGGTACTGAACATCATTAGTACTGCTTCATAGAGGTAAGCTTGATGCGATATCGAAAGAATGGGATTGTCCATCACGCTGGCGATGGGCTTTTCTGCATCGATACGCTTCGCAATCACGTTGTCGCGCAGCGTAAGGTCAGTAGCATAACCTATGATATTATCTTCTGTATCTTTTACGAATAAACAACTGACCCTATGTTTTGCCATATGTCTAGCGGCTTCGAAAATAGGCGTCTCTGCATAGCAGGATACAATATCTTTATAGATAATGCCATCAATTTTTCGCGAATACAGTTGCTCTGCAGCGATATAACTCTCTTCGAAACTCGCTGGTGTCTTGACAAAATGGGAAAACTCGTCGTCGAGCATCCGCTTTCCGAAATCGGTGGTATAAAACTGAAAAAACTCCTCATAGGCACTGCACAATGCTAGAAATTCTTGTCGCGGCAGGTTGTACACTACTGTTCCCTTTTTGGCCATGACAGATTTCAGCGCTTTTGTTCTATTCAGCAATACGGATATACCACCGAAGCAGTAGGGCGAATGGTGTATTTCTATAGATCTTTTGTTTTCCGCGGCATCGAAAAAGAAGGTCTCATATTCACCTTTTACCAAGATATCAACACCTTGCATCGCTGTTATTTCTTGTCTGTAAGCCAAGGTATCTTTCGAATATTTGGTCTCGACCAGCGAATCGGCAATACCTACTAACACACTTTCGGGGAGAAGATCAAAGGGTTTGGTCTGTTTTAAAAGTTCTACTACGTTCTGCATATGCCGGCTCTATTAAGGATGCAAAGTTAGACATCCTGTTTGTCTGCAAAGTTAAGCTTTTGTGAAAACTCTAGTTGCTGCATATGTAAATCTTGTTCGGTAATATTGTTTCGTTGCAGCATTTCAAAAAAACATCGGGCGGTGATTTCTGCATCATGCTCTGCCTCGTGTATATCTTGCGGACGGATATCAAATAACTGTTCATGAAGTTGCACTAATCGCAAGTACTCTACCGCAGGATTCATTGCATATTTCTTACTCTCCAGCATAGTACAAAAAAACAGTTGCTTCGGAAAAGGGTTTTGCAGTTGGGCACGAAAATAGTCCGCACTTAGTACTTGAATGTCAAGCTCGATGAAATGGCCTATGATCAAAGGGGCATACTTCTTTATATCGTAGGCTAATTTGCGCAATATATGCTTTCTGCGATCACCGTGCTTTTCTAAGAAGTCCGCTGTGATTCCATGTACCTGCTGTGAAGCAGCGTTAATTTGAATGTCTCCTTCGTATATATATTTGCTAACACGTTTTACTTCTTGTCCATCAGCTGTATAGATAATCCAAGCCAACTGTATAACCGAAGGCCAATTTAATTGGTCGGAGTATGGCTTGTTCCAACGCTTCGGTATGCCCGAGGTTTCCGTATCGATAAATAGAAAGTAACCCTTCAAGGAATGTAATTTTTGTTAGACGGATAAATATACATTATTCGTTAGAATAAAACGGTCTTTTTGTGGATTAGTTCTAGCAGCAATACGAGGGCGCAATCGGCTTTAACTATATTTTATAGAATTTATCGATTAGCAACAAGGCGAGATATCAATTAACTTTATCGTCAGAAGAAAAACATAGCTTCTACGAATCTGTTTATTCAATATAAAGATTATACATAATGGAAAACCAATCAAACGACATCAGCAAATGCCCTTTTCACAATGGCAGTATGAAACCACCAGTTGGCGGCAGCGGAACAAGCAATCGCGACTGGTGGCCGAAGCAATTGAAGTTGGGTATCTTGCGTCAGCATTCAACGCTCACTGACCCTATGGGGGCGAGCTTTGATTATGCCGCGGCATTCAATAGTTTAGACTTGGCAGCAGTAAAACAGGATTTGCATGCCCTCATGACCGATTCCCAAGACTGGTGGCCAGCGGATTTTGGCCATTACGGTCCCTTGTTCATACGTATGGCATGGCATAGTGCCGGTACGTATCGCGTGGGCGATGGCCGTGGCGGTGCAGGTGCTGGGCAACAACGCTTCGCTCCGTTGAACAGTTGGCCCGATAATGTGAGTTTGGACAAGGCGCGACGCTTGTTGTGGCCAATCAAACAAAAGTATGGCAACAAGATCTCTTGGGCCGACTTATTGATTCTTACAGGAAATGTGGCCTTGGAATCTATGGGCTTCAAGACCTTTGGTTTTGCTGGTGGCAGGGCTGACGTCTGGGAAGCTGATCAGGATGTTTATTGGGGATCGGAAACTACTTGGCTAGGTGGCGACTTACGCTATGCACACGGCTCGGAAGGTGCAGGCAAAGAAGGAGGTGTTGTCGTCTCTGATGATGATGCCGACGGTGATACGCATTCCAGATTCTTAGAGAAACCGTTGGCTGCGGTTCAAATGGGCCTTATTTATGTTAACCCAGAAGGGCCCGATGGAAATCCAGATCCGATTTTAGCGGCAAAGGACATTCGCGATACCTTCGGACGAATGGCGATGAACGACGAAGAAACCGTCGCGCTGATTGCGGGTGGCCATAGTTTTGGTAAAACGCATGGCGCGGCGCCGGCTACGCATGTTTCGGATGAGCCTGAAGCTGCTGGAATAGAGGCACAAGGTTTGGGATGGGCAAATAGTTATGGATCAGGAAAAGGTGCAGATACAATCACCAGTGGGTTGGAAGTTATTTGGACAAAAACACCTACACAGTGGAGCAATAATTTTTTTGAAAATCTCTTTGCCTTTGAATGGGAACTTACAAAGAGCCCTGCAGGAGCACACCAGTGGGTAGCTAAGGATGCCGACGATATTATCCCTGATGCTTATGATGGTACCAAGAAACATCGTCCGACGATGTTAACGACCGACCTATCTCTACGCTTTGATCCAGAATTTGAGAAAATATCGCGTAGATTTTTAGAAAATCCCGATTTGCTGGCGGATGCTTTCGCTAGAGCATGGTTTAAGTTGACACATCGTGACATGGGACCACGTGCGCGTTATTTAGGACCGGAAGTTCCCAGCGAGGTGTTGCTCTGGCAGGATCCTATTCCCGAGTTGGATCATGCATTAATTAACGAGGAAGACGTCGCAACCTTAAAAGCGAAAATTCTAGCGTCGGGCTTATCCGTATCGCAGCTTGTGTCAACAGCCTGGGCTTCTGCATCTACATTTCGTGGTTCCGACAAGAGAGGCGGAGCAAATGGAGCCCGGATACGTTTAGCGCCACAGAAGGACTGGGAGGTCAATAACCCTGCTCAGCTCAACCACGTATTGCAGGTACTTGAAGGAATTCAGCAGGACTTTAACACAGCGCAGCAGGGGACTAAGCGTGTATCCTTGTCGGATCTAATCGTATTGGCTGGTTGTGTCGCTGTGGTCAGCGCGGCAAAAAACGCAGGACACACGATAACGGTACCTTTTAAGCCCGGTCGTATGGATGCTTCGCAAGAGCAAACCGATGTGGAATCTTTCGGTTACCTAGAACCACTTGCAGACGGTTTCCGCAACTATCGCAAAGCGAATGCACCTGCGTTTACGGAGGAGCTGCTAATCGACAAAGCACAGTTGCTGACGTTGACAGCGCCCGAGTTGACTGTACTCCTTGGTGGTTTACGCGTTTTAGATGTTAACTTTGATGGATCCAAGCATGGGGTTTTCACAGATAGGCCAAGCCAGCTCACCAACGACTTCTTCGTGAATTTGTTGGATATGAGTACCGCTTGGAAGGCGATTGATGGCCGTAAAGAAGTCTATGAAGGACGTTGCCGCACAACCGATGCGTTAAAATGGACGGCTACTAGAGCCGATTTGGTTTTTGGGTCTCATGCGGAGTTACGCGCTATCGCCGAGGTGTATGGCAGCGCAGATGCGCAGGATAAATTTGTGCAAGACTTCGTTAAAGCTTGGGCAAAAGTGATGGATCTCGATCGATTTGATCTTCAATAAACAACATATCGTTAAGCCCTAAAATTTGTATAATTTTAGGGCTTTTATTTTTATAGTAAATTTAAAACGACGCTTTTCTATGCCTTGGAACCCTGATCTATATAATAACTTCAAAGATATACGCTACCAACCATTTTATGATTTACTTGGCTTTATACAATCTAATGACCCCGCTAAGATTGTCGATCTAGGTTGCGGTACGGGCGAGCAGACCTCGATAATCGCCGAGCGATTTCCTAACGCAGCCGTGTTGGGCGTAGATTCTTCTCCCGAGATGTTGGAACAATCGGCTGCGGTGGAACGCCAAAATTTGAATTTTCGACAGCAAACCATCGAGGAGCTTGTCGCTTCTGGCGAGAAATGGGATATCATTTTTAGTAATGCCGCGCTGCAGTGGTCGGATAACCACGAGCAGTTGTTTCCTAGTTTGTTGAGCCTCTTGCAGCCTGGCGGGCAATTCCTTGTACAAATGCCCATGCAAAGGGACAACACCTTAAATAGCATCTTGCTCGAGTTGGCCGAAGAAAAGCCGTTTAGTGATTATTTGAAAGGCTGGACAAGTCAATCCCCGGTACAAAGTATCGATGCTTATACGCAATGGCTTTTCGATGCGGGCTTGGTTAATTTACGGGTAGAGCAACGTGTGTATCCAATTATAGCAACGGATCATGACACTTTATATCAATTTATTGCGGGCTCGGCGTTGATTCCTTACATGGATCGGTTGGCAGCCGAAGAGCGTAGTTTGTTCATCGAAGCGTATAAAGAACGCATTGCTGCAGCCTTTCCGAAGCTCCCCGCCATCTATGCCTTTAAAAGATTGCTTTTATACGGAACGAAGTAGGAGCGCGTATATATGGCAGGTATATATTTTCCTTGCAATGTCAAATTTTACGATGCACAGAGATAGACCAAAGCAGTTTCGTATTTTTAGCCTAAAATAAGATCATGGCAGAAAAGATGAAAGTAGAAGTTTGGAGCGACGTGATGTGCCCATTCTGTTATATAGGTAAGCGGAAATTCGAACAGGTTTTGGATGCACTTCCTTTCAAAGAGCAAGTGGAGCTTGAGTGGAAAAGTTATCAGTTGAATCCCCACTTGCAGACAGATACAAACCGAAACTATTACGACAACCTAGCGGATAGCAAAGGCATGCCACGTGCGCAGGCAGAAGCAATGTGTAATCAAGTGACAGAAATGGCGAAGGGAGAACAATTGACCTTCAAGCTGGACAAGGCGATTGTTGCTAATTCGTTCAAGGCTCACGAGCTTGCTCATTTCGCGAAGCGTTATGGTAAACAAGATCAAGCTGAGGAGCTGTTGTTTAAGGCTCATTTTACCGACGGAGAAAACATTGATGATATTGATTTACTAAAGCGTATTGCGACGCAGCTCGGCTTGGATGTACTTGCGCTGGAACATGCCTTAGAAAATAAGGTTTTTGAGGATGAGGTTCGTCAAGATATTTACGAAGCACAACAAATTGGTGT
The DNA here is from genome assembly GCF_033955345.1 of Sphingobacterium bambusae. Classification (NCBI taxonomy): domain Bacteria; kingdom Pseudomonadati; phylum Bacteroidota; class Sphingobacteriia; order Sphingobacteriales; family Sphingobacteriaceae; genus Sphingobacterium; species Sphingobacterium bambusae. The sequence continues at coordinate 138,564 of NZ_CP138332.1, read as the reverse complement.
CCGCGGAGTTCCCTTCTTTGTTTACGATAGGAAATACGCTATTTCAGGAGCACAGGATGCTACCGTTTTTCGCCAAACCATTCAAAAAGCTTTTGAAGAGTGGGCTACAAAAAACGGCAGCAACTTGGAGGTTATAGAAGGGCCGTCTTGCGGACCTGACGGATGTGATTAGTTATGCGTTTGCAGGTCGATAGACCGTTGTAGCGCTAGTGCTTCACTAAATGTTTGGTCGTGGGATATCACAATCAATGTTCCTTTAAATTCGTTGATGGCAGCGGTTAATATCTCGATATTTTGTATATCCAAGTTGTTCGTTGGTTCGTCAAGAATAAGAAGATCTGTCACTTCCTTGCTAACGGTTAGACAACACAATGCCAGACGCATCCTTTCACCTCCACTTAACTGTTTGCACGGCTGTCCCCACTTTTGCATAGGGAATAGAAATTGATCAAGTCGAGTTTTTAAGAGATGTTCAGGTAGCCCGCCATCATTTGTGTGTTGCACTTGTTCGTAGACAGTCAAATCATCACGTAACAAACTATAGTCTTGGTCGATGTAAACTGATCGATGTGCAGACCGATGACATGTGCCACGGGTTGGAGCATCATATCCGGAAATGAGGCGAGCTAGGCTGCTTTTCCCCGAGCCGTTGGAACCGGAAAGTTGAATACGTTCGCCACTTCTGATCTGGAAGCTTATGCCAGCGCGCCACAAGTCTGTTCCATCGTGTTGCAAATTCATGTCTTTCGCTTCTACGAGTAATTTTCCAGGTGGTTGTTCGCTTTCTGTAAAACCAAAACGCATGGTGCTTGTCGCTGGCCGGTTGGCACGTAAATCAATCAAACCGGTTCGTATACCATCTATTTTCTCTTGGTGTTGACCCTGTAGTTTTGAGCGACTGTTTTCCGCATTGTTGCGTAGGGTATTCATCATGATTCGGGCAACTCCCGCTTTTTCCTGCTTCTTTTTACCACGGGCATCCGTGCGCTGCTGACGTTCCATGGTTGCCCTTTCTTTTTCCTTGGCTTTGCGCAGCTCTTTCTCTTGGCTATGGATCTGTTGTTGAAGAGCGTGGAGAGAAAGATCCTTCTGTTCTTTGTAAAAATCGTAATTCCCGCTGTATAATGTTACGCCCTTAGGATTTAGTTCGTACATGCTGTCTAGCAGGTTGAGCAGTGCACGATCATGGCTTACCAGTAGAATCGAAATATTTGTGTGGCGTATAAAGTTGTAAAGCATAGCTTTGCTTACGGTGTCCAAATGGTTACTCGGTTCGTCCAACAATAGCAATCGTGGTTGATTTATCTGTATTCCAGCCAAAAAGAGCTTCATCTTTTCGCCTCCGCTAAAGATAGATACGGTATCCAAAAGGTTTAGGGTTGGAAATCCCCATTCCGCTAAGGCCTCATGACAGCGTTCTTCAATTCCCCAATCATCATCCAATTGGGCGAAAGTTTCCTCTCCTGCGTCGCCATCCAAAATGCGGTAATAGGCGCGAAGCTTATCGCCAACGCCAAGAGCATCGGCTATTGTGGAACTGTTAAACTGCCCGAAGATCTGCGGAACATAGTAGATTGTGCCATCGCACTGCACACGCCCGGCGGACGGAGATAACTCACCAGCGATGAGCTTTAACAACGTGGATTTGCCGCTACCATTATTGCCGATCAAAGCGGCTTTTTGTTGCGATGCAATGGATAAACTAAGGTCCTGAAAAAGTAATTCCCTATCGGGATGTAGATAAGTTACGTTTTGTATAGTAAGCATGATTATAAAAGCAGAAAATTAAACATATAGAAAACTGTCGGTTAGACAGTCTAGTGTATCGTTCTGGATATAATCAATTCTTACATAAACGTTTTTTGGATACAGCAAAGGTACAAAAAGCAGATAAATCCTGCAACTGATTCTCTCGTGATCGGGTTTTTAGATCAAATCTGCTTTTCTACTATCTTTGGACGCGTTTTTGCGGAGTTCGATTACAACGCTTAATTTTTAACAATATAAAGTATGATGAACGTATCAAAATTTGCATGGGTCATGACGTTGTCAACGTCCCTATTTGTTGCTTGCAGCGGAGGTAAAGGAACTGGGCAGTCGGAGCAAGAAGATACTCAAGAAGGCACAAGTGTAGTTGAAGGGTTGGGAAACCTTGGTAACCTACAAGATGGCGCTTCTAAAATGGAAGAAATGCAAGCTCAGTTGAAGAACGTTACCAAACTCAGTAACGAAGAGCTTAAAGCATTTTTTCCTGAGAACTTAAATGGCTGGCGTAGATCGGCTTATTCCGGTGGCAACCAAGCTTATGGGGTAGACGTAGCTTCTGGGAATGCCGTTTATGAAGCGCAGGACGACAAAGAATTGATGTTAACCTTGACAGATGGCGCGGGAGAAACAGGGGCGGCAGTGGTGTCATTAATGGCTATGGGCTTGACGATGGATTCGGAAAAGGATTCCGATTATGAGGTGACAAAAAATGAAGATGTGCATGGTTACAGGGCATCAACGCGAGAAACGAAGCCGCAGCAGGAGGGAAGTATTGTTGATTCGGATATCACCTTTATCTATAAAGATCGGTATCTTGTAAAGCTTGAAGGCGATGGTTTCAAGCTTGATGAGTTGAAAGACCTTGTTGGAAAATTGAATTTTAGTGCCTTAAAATAAATCCGTGAAAACGGATTCTTATGTTAGACATATGAAATACACAATTGACCGTCCAGTTTACGGACGGTCAATTTATTATATGTATATTTGTTAGCTAAAAATTAACAAACGCATAATGGAAGAAACCGAACAAAAAATCGGGATGCTGGGCAGTGGAAGTTGGGCGACGGCGATGATCAAGATGTTGGGCGACAACCACGAGAAAAAACAGGTGCTTTGGTGGATCAGAAAAGAGGAAGATCTCGCGTATGTAAAAACCTATAAACACAATCCTACTTATTTAAGTGCGGTAGAACTACGTGTGGATGCCGACCATCTTTTTTCCGATGCGCGTACGGTCATTAAACAATCCGATATCGTTATTCTGAATACACCGTCTGCTTATCTTAAAGACGCACTGAAGGGCGTGGATGCGGCAGATTTCAAAGGTAAGTTGGTTGTCACAGCTATCAAAGGCATTATTCCGGATGAGAACTTGATTGTAGGGGAGTATCTATCTAAAATATACCAAATACCTTTAGCGAATATCATTGTCATTGGCGGACCCTGCCATGCTGAAGAAGTATCGGCAGAGAAACTTTCTTACTTAACGATCGCGGCTAAAGATACAGCAAATGCTGAACGTGTAGCGTCCGTGCTTCGCAACCGTTACATCAACACTATCCTTTCGACAGATGTGTATGGTGTTGAATATGGCGCCGTACTGAAGAATATATACGCGCTGGCAGGTGGCATTTGTCATGGTCTAGGCTTTGGAGATAACTTTATGGCAGTTTTGGTATCCAACGCTATACGGGAGATGGAGACCTGTGTCATGGCGATAGACCCAGAAGCTAATCGCGATATCAATGCCTCTGCTTATTTGGGTGATTTGCTCGTTACTGCTTATTCCCAGTTCAGTCGTAATAGAACCTTTGGACATATGATTGGCAAGGGCTATACGGTGCAGTCTGCGCAGTTGGAAATGAACATGGTAGCGGAAGGGTATTACGCTTCGGCTTGTATACAGAACATAATACAACGATATAACTTGGAGATGCCCATATGTAATATGGTATATCAGATTCTCTATAACAAACAACCTGCTAATGTGGAGGTAAACACCTTAGCATCAAAATTGACTTAATGACGTTAACAAAAGAATATATTGCCCAGACCTATCAGACCATTCAAGATGAAATAACAAAAGGCCTTGAAGATTTGGACGGCAAAGCTACTTTCCAGGAAGAAATTTGGCAACGTGAAGGCGGCGGCGGTGGACGTACGCGGATTATACAGCAAGGAGATATTCTGGAAAAGGGGGGCGTTAATTTTTCTGCCGTACATGGAAAATTGCCAGAGACGATAAAACGTGCATTTGGCGTAGATGAAGAGGATTTTTTTGCTACTGGAATCAGTATTGTTATTCACCCCTATAATCCTTGGGTTCCCATCATTCACATGAATGTTCGTTATTTCGAGTTGAATGAACAAGTTCGTTGGTTCGGAGGAGGAATCGATCTTACCCCGCACTATGTTATCGAAGATGATGCTCGTTTCTTTCATCAAATGATGAAAAATGTATGTGACAGGCATCACCCCGATTTTTACCGTGATTTTAAAACATGGGCAGACAACTACTTCTTTATTAAGCATAGACAGGAGACTCGTGGCGTGGGTGGTGTTTTCTATGATAAATTAACTCCCGCCAAAACAGGATTAACGGAGGAGGGTCTTTTTGCTTTCTCCTGTGATTTGGCACGTACCTTTGTGCCTACCTACACCGAAATAGTCGAACGGAATCGCAGCAAAAAATTCAGTGCTGCAGAAAAAGATTGGCAATTGTTGCGTCGTGGTCGCTACGTCGAATTTAACTTGGTCTACGATTCAGGTACACGCTTCGGATTGGAAACCAATGGGCGCATAGAGTCTATTCTTATGAGCTTGCCGGCGCAGGCCAATTGGGCTTATGATTTTAAACCGCTCCCGGGTTCCTTAGAGGAACAGACGCTTTCTTTGCTAAAGAAAGATGTAAACTGGGTAGTCTAATAATATATACTGTATCTTTTCATGATAGATTATAAACGTTTTACGCTTGATAACGGCTTACGCGTTATCGTACACGAGGATGCAGCGACGGCTATGGCCTGTGTCAATATCCTTTATGATGTCGGCGCTCGCGACGAGTCTCCAGACAAAACGGGTTTTGCGCATTTGTTTGAACACCTCATGTTCGGAGGATCTGTTAACATTCCCAACTTTGATTCGCCTCTGCAAGAGGTAGGCGGGGAGAACAATGCCTTTACCAGCAACGACATAACAAATTACTACATTACCCTGCCAGCAGAAAATGTCGAAACGGCTTTTTGGCTAGAGAGTGACCGTATGTTAAGTCTGGCCTTCAGTGAACACAGCCTAGAAGTGCAGCGTAGTGTTGTCATTGAAGAATTTAAGCAACGGTATTTGAATCAGCCGTATGGCGATGTTTGGTTGAAATTGAGACCTTTAGCCTATAAAGTGCATCCATACAGTTGGGCTACGATTGGTAAGTCGTTAAGCCACATAGAAGATGCTTCTATGGAGGATGTCAGAGCTTTTTTCGATCAACATTATGTACCCAATAATGCTATTATGGTGGTAACGGGTAATGTGGACACGGATCAGATTAAGATGCTGGCGGAGAAATGGTTTGGCGATATTCCCGCGAAACCGCGCATGTCGCGCAGTTTGCCGACAGAGCCGCCACAAACAGAAGCACGTCGGGAGGAAGTGGAAGCGGATGTGCCCGTTGACAGCCTTTATATTGCCTTTCATGGCGTGGATCGACTGCATGCTGACTATCCGGTGATGGATTTACTCTCCGATATACTTTCGCGGGGAAGTTCTTCACGGCTTTATCGCGCGTTGGTTAAAGACCAGCCACTGTTTAGCGAAGTTAATGCGTACGTCATGGGGTCTGTTGACAATAATTTGTTCGTGATAGAAGGTAAGCCCTTACCTCAGGTATCACTAAAGGAAGCAGAACAACAACTTTGGAACCAGCTTCATCTGCTAAGCAATGAGCTTGTTGGCGATTTGGAATTGCAAAAAGTAAAGAACAAAATAGAATCGACTATGGTTTTTGCAGAGCTCTCTATTTTGGATAAGGCGATGAATTTGGCGTTTTACGAAGCCTTGGGAGATGCGAACCTTTATAATTTAGAGGTGGATAAATATCTTGCTGTTTCTAGAGCGGATTTGCAACGTGTTGCCCGACAGGTCTTTGTAAAAGAAAATTCCTCCACATTAATTTACCATGCAAAAGAAGTATCACATGTTGAATAGAAGCTTAGCTCCCGAGAGACATCATATCCAAAATATGTCTCTTATTGAACCGGAGACATTGGTTTTTGATAACGGGTTAAAGGTTTTCGTATTTCGGGCGGAAGATCAGGAACTTGTAAAAGCCGAGTTTGTATTCCAAAATCATTTTGTATCGCCGGAAAATCCGCTTTTACACACCTGTTTAAGCCATATGGTAAAAGAGGGAACACATACGCGAACTAGTGCACAAATTGCAGAGGAGATCGATTTCTACGGCAGTTATCTTATGCCCGAATATAGTTTCGATCATACGGCCGTAAGTCTTTACACCTTGACGAAGCACTTGGGTGCTGTTTTACCGGTACTTTACGATGTCTTGACGGACGCTATTTTTCCAGAGATGGAATTGGAAACCTATGTGAGAAATAATAGGCAAACTTTACAAATATCCCTGCAGAAGAATGACTACCTAGCACGAAGACTATTTTATAAGCATCTGTTCGGTACCACACGTTACGGCGTTACACCTACGATAGAAGCCTACGATCAGCTTAACCGTGAAGACCTGATAGCGCTGTACAAAAGGCAATTTCAAGCTGCGAATGCCACCTTGATTCTTTCCGGCAACATTACGGCGGAAGTTCTGCTGTGTATCCGTGAACTTTTTGAGGGACAATGGTTAAACAGCAGCGACGAGCTTACATTTGTCCGTCCTGAATTTCCCTCTTTTACGCCAGCGTTGGTACTCGAGAACAAACCTGAAGCGCTACAGTCGGCCATACGTTTGGGCATGCCGACGATTAACCGCACACATGCCGACTATCCGGCCGTTCAGTTTGTCAACACACTTTTTGGTGGTTATTTTGGTTCGCGCCTGATGCGGAATATCCGCGAAGACAAAGGTTATACCTATAGCATTGGATCGGCTTCCGCCAGTCTAAAATATAGCGGTTTGTTTACCATCGCAACGGAGGTAGGTGTAGAAACTACGCAGGCAACCCTAACGGAGATCGAACGGGAATTCACCAATTTAAGAAATGAAGGTGCATCCGATCAGGAAATTGACCTAGTAAAAAATTATATGATGGGGTCGATGCTAGGAAGCCTAGAATCTATTTTTTCCCACGCAGATAAATTTAAATCGATATATTTTTCGGGCCTCGGTTATGACTATTATAATCATTATAGCGAAACAATACAGCAGATGACGGCAAGTCGCGTACAGGACATTGCTTGGCGTTATTTTGATTACGATAAATTGACCAAAATAATTGTAGGTACTTTATAGCGCAAAATTGCGATTTCTACCTGTTTCTCACAAGGGCACGTGTATTTGTCTAAAAAAAAGCTAATTTATTTAGTATTTTTAGACAAATATTTGTGTGATGAGTGATCGTATAAAAGAAAAGCTAGAGATTTTAGCAGATGCTGCGAAGTACGATGTGAGCTGCAGTTCCAGCGGCAGTAATCGTAAAAATAAAGATCAAGGTTTGGGAAACACCGGAGCGGGTATATGTCATACGTATACCGAAGATGGCCGTTGCGTATCCTTATTAAAAATCTTGTTAACTAACCATTGCATTTACGATTGTGCCTATTGTGTATCTAGAAAAAGCAATGACATAAAGCGAGCTGCGTTTACTGTACAAGAGGTCGTTGACTTAACGATCAATTTCTACCGACGCAATTACATTGAGGGGCTCTTCCTGAGTTCGGGTATTTTTAAGGATGCGGACTATACAATGGAGCGCTTGGTGTTGATCGCAAAGAAGCTTCGGCAAGAACATAATTTCAACGGCTATATACATTTAAAGACTATTCCAGCTGCTTCTCCCGAACTTATCCATGAGGCCGGCTTATACGCTGATCGGCTGAGTATCAACTTGGAAATACCGACGGATAGCGGTTTAAAACTGTTAGCACCGGAAAAAAATAGGCAGGATATGATTCGACCTATGACCTACTTGAAAGATCAGCTGATGAAAACCCGTGAAGAAAAGAAGTTGTTTAAGACCACGCCTAAATTTGCGCCAGCAGGGCAGAGCACACAGCTTATTATAGGCGCTAGTGGCGAGTCGGATCAGCAGATTATTACGGCCGCGAACTACTTTTATAAAAAGTTTCAAATGAAACGGGTTTACTATTCGGGCTACGTACCTATTTCCTATGATAATCGGCTTCCCGCAATTGGTACAGCGGTGCCTACGGCACGCGAAAATCGACTCTATCAAAGCGATTGGCTGATGCGTTTCTATGGCTTTAACGCCAATGAGATAGTCAATGACAATCATCCTTTACTGGATCTCGATATCGACCCGAAGTTAAGTTGGGCGTTGCGCAATATGGATCGTTTTCCCATTGATATCAATACCGCAGATTATCAGTTGATTTTGCGCGTGCCAGGAATAGGTGTCTCATCGGCTCAAAAAATTGTTGCCGCACGACGGTTTGGAGCATTAAGCCTCGACAATCTAAAAAAAATAGGGGTAGCGGTTAATCGTGCCAAGTACTTTATACGTTGTAAGGGATTTCTACAAATCTATACCGATAAACGGACGGATATTATAAAAAGTTACATCTTAAGTACATCGACAAGTAAATATGTCGGCAGTGCAAATCAACAACTGCAATTGTTTTAAAAGATGCGGCAGGTAGATATGTATTTTGATGGTACCTGGGAAGGGATCTTAACCGCTGTCTTTGAAGTCTTTGAACATCGTGTTTTTCCGCTGACGCTCCAACATAGTAAGGTGCAGCAGCAGGGCATGTTTCAAAGCGTGCATGAAGTGTTGAGCCAGCCGGAGAAAGCCGCACGTGTTAAGAAAGGTCTCTTGGAAAAAGTAGGTAAAATGGGCTATCAAGAGTTGTGGCACGCTTTTCTCTCGGAACTTCCTGAGTCGCCCTGTTTGATTGTTCGCATGGCAACGTACTATTTCCAGGAACAACAGAATGTACGTCAAAACTTCGGTCATGATTTGGTTATCCAACTCAAAAAGATCGTCAAATCTGTTTCCCGAGAAAGACACCGTATGAAGGCCTTTACTCGTTTTCAACGTTTGAAGGATGGCCTTTTTGTCGCCTTGATTGAGCCTGATTTTAATGTCCTGCCTCTTATTCAAAAACATTTTCAGGATCGCTATGCGGATCAGCGATGGCTTATCTTCGATATTCGACGTCATTATGGAATCTATTATGATGAGCAGGCCTGTAATGAGGTCACATTTGGCGACCAAGGGGGGGGAGCTAACAACCGAATGTTGATTGATCTCTACGCAGAGGAAGAACCTTTATATGCGGATCTTTGGAAGCGTTACTTTAAGTCCGTAAATATTGTAGAACGCAAAAATATGAAATTGCATCTGCAACATGTACCCCGTCGTTATTGGCGGCATTTGCACGAAAAATCCTTTGGCTTGGAAGGCTAGGAGAGTGCTGGGTTTTCAATGATGCGAAGAAGGGGTTAAGACACTTCTGTCAATCTGGGCAGGATATTGACTTTCTCTGGATAGCGCTCGGCATACTGTAACACGATGTGCTGCATATAGAAATTGCTGATGCATTTGTCTCGATAGGAAACAATATCTTCTACATTCGACCAGTTGTCCATAAACTCTATAAAGCCGAAAGCGTAGAGTCTATCTTCTTTGTAATAGATATAGCTTTTTTCTTCTTCTGTGCGACCGTTATCAAACAAAATAAATGAATGTTTCGTGTTTTGTAAATAGTCAAAAACAGCATTCATCTTTAAGCTGTATTCATCTAAAGGCGGAATTTGGGTATAGTCCACTTTGCGGTCTTCGCGGGTCTGCGTAGCGGGCGAAAAAAAAGTGCATAGCGCTGGCGCCAAGGCAAAGGTATCCATGAGTTTACTAAGAAACAGATTTGCTTCACCAGCAGTCTCAAAGCACCGCAAATTCTCCATTTGCGGATTTATTTTACTTACCGCTAAACGATCGTATCCGCGAATATCTTGGTAGCGAATAAGCGTATACTTCGGCTCATATCGTTTGAGGGCCCGATTATGGATTGGCCAGTGCTTTTTGATCAATTGGCACTCCATCAAAAGGGCCATCAATTCTGTACCTGCTTCTTCAAAGTCGATGGAGCAGATGTCATTGATAAACTGTTGTCGCCTTAAGCCGGTGTTCGAGCCGCTAAAATGGCTCAATACGCGTTTTTTGATATTGATAGCCTTGCCGACATAGATGATCTTTCCTTTTTTATCCCGAAAAATGTAGATGCCGACCGTCTCCGGCAGTTTGTTAAATTGCTCAACAGACAAATGTGTAGGGAGTCGGTGTTCGATATTTTTTCGTAAGCCCTCTTCGAAATAATTTCCGGTATCGTTTGCCAGTAATAGCTCCACTAATTTCACCGTAGCCTCCGCATCGCCCATCGCACGGTGCCTGCCAGCGATCTTGATACCGAAATGCTGGCAGATGTTTCCCAAGCTGTAAGAAGAATGGCCGGGGAATATCTTTCGCGACAGCCGAACGGTACATAGCTTTGAAGCCTGCCATTCGTAGCCCGCTTGTTTCAATTCTTTAACTAAAAAAGTGTAGTCGAAATTTACATTGTGTGCAACAAATATTTTTCCCTGCAGAAGATGGTAGACATCCTCTGCAATATCGTCAAAGATTGGAGCATCTTCCAGCATGTCTGGCGTAATACCGGTGAGGGTTTGAATAGCTAGGGGGATAATGCATTGCGGGTTGACCAACGATTGATAACGCTCAATCACTTTTTTTCCATTATGAATTAAGATCGCTATTTCCGTAATACGACTTCCTCCCGCATGGCTACCCGTTGTCTCAATATCGACTATCGCAAAATGTTTCTGTTTATTCACCCTGCAATTATACTAATTAAATTAGTATAATTGCAGGATGTTGGAAAAAAAACTTGGTTTGTTTCAGAAAGGAAAGAGCAGCGCTTAATTTATCTTTAAGCCAATTAAATCACGAATGGCTACCGAGGCTATAGCGCCGCCAAATGCAGCCGGTAAGTAGGACATGGTGCCATAAGCTGATTTTTTAAAATTGCTGCCATCCGTATACAACAACGAATCTTTATTCGGAAGTTCTGTAGAGAAGGCTACTTTTACTCCCTTATTGATTCCATGTTTACGTAATTTTTTGCGGATATGCTGTGCCAATTTACAATTGTAAGACTTACTAATATCGGCGATGCGGATCTTCGTTGGGTCAACTTTACCGCCAGCACCCATGGAGCTCACAAAAGGGATGTTAGCTTCTAATGCTCGGCGAATAAAAAAAAGCTTGGGCGTAATACTGTCTATAGCTTCCACACAATAGTCTGGCTGAAGAGCCAGCAAGTCTGGTATCTTTTCAGGAATAATAAAATCCTGCACAACATGAAGTTCTAACTCCGGATTGATCGCCAGTAGACGTTCACGCATAATCTCCGCTTTGGCTACGCCATGGTTGGTAGCAAGTGCGGGAAGCTGTCTATTCCTATTCGAAGGATCTACGGTATCGCCATCAATAATAGTCATCTTCCCAACGCCCGCCCGACAGATAAATTCGGCCGCAAAAGAACCCACACCACCAAGACCCAAAACCATCACATGTGTGTTGGCCAATTTTTCCAACGCCTCCCGACCTGTCAGTGCTTCTGTTCGCGAAAGCCAAGATAAATCTTTCATTCTACTAGTTGATAATTAAATATATGTCTAAAATTTTGATAAATACGTTCCTTCAATTGATCTAACTCAATCTTTCGAACCGCGCAAAAATACATATAAATATCTACTATTTTAGTAGATTTATCATCGGTTTCCAAGAAAACTTTGTCTAGCGGCGCTTGCCTTATGAGATCATCTTTTTTGCCCGAAAGGATGGAAGCGCCCAAACTAATGTAATAACCGTGGTGATAAATTTGTTGGGCTAAAGTAGGATGTTTTTCAAAACCGTGAAAAATGACCGGTACCTGTACCTTTTCTGCTTTTAACAAGCGAATGCATTCTTGATGTGCGCGTACACAGTGCACAATAAGTGGTTTGTTTACTAAGTTGGCAAAGGCGATTTGTTTTCTAAACACATCTTCTTGTAGCGGCCAAGGTGTGTCACATAGTTTATCTAAGCCGCATTCTCCTATGGCCAGTACGGTATCTTTCTTGCCATGATCGTGCAAGGCGTCGAATTGGGCCGTGGTTGGATAGTCTACATACCAAGGATGTATACCGAGTGAGCAAGGAAGCGGGTATAGGTAATTTTTTGAGATAATGATATTGGGCAAGGAAAACTCTTGTGCGGTACTTTCTAAGGTACAGTGCGTATGTATGTCAATAAAGGGAACATGCATACGTCAAATATATACCTTTTTCGGAACAATTCTGCTATCGGCTATCTGTTCAGGTACTTCTACTATTTTTTGAATGTTTAGGATAGCGTAGCTGACAACGTACGCAGTATGGCAGATGCCTTGAGCAAGCATTCCGCATATTCGTGTTCAGCCTCTGCCTCCTGTGTGATGGCTCCACCAGTATGAAATGAAAGCCTTCTGCTTTTCTGGTTATAAAGGATTGATCGAATGACTACATTGAAATCGAAATTTCCGCTTGGCGAAAAGTAGCCCACAGAACCGGCATAGATACCTCGTTTGCTGCCTTCATAGCTGTCACAAAGCTGCATGGCTTTGATTTTCGGCGCGCCGGTCATGGAACCAGCAGGAAATGTGTTTCTAATAGCGCTAATATCCGACGTGTCAGGATCCTTTATACAGGTAACTGTTGATATAAGTTGATGGACTTGCGGAAAGGTATGAACTTCCAGTACGCGCGATGCATCTACAGATGCAGGCGCTGCACTTCGGGTTAAATCGTTGCGCACAAGGTCTACGATCATTACATTCTCTGCACGTTCTTTTGGGTTTTGCAGGAGCCTATTGATCATTTCTTCATCCTCTTGGCTGTTACCTCCTCGTGGGGCAGTTCCTTTAATCGGCTGAGAAATCAATTGCTCGCCGCGTTTGGCTAAAAAGCGCTCGGGCGACGCACAGAGGATATAGTGGTCTTGCAACTTAAAAAAACTAGAAAAGGGCATCGGCGATACACGATTCAAGTGCTGGTAAATAGAGCATGGATCCACGTCAACCGATTCGGCGTAAAACTCTTGGCATAGGTTTACCTCGTAGATGTCTCCACGTTTAATATGCTGCTGCATTTTATCGAAAGTGTCGAGGTATGCTGCTTTTGAAACGCGTTTTTGTATGTTAATATCCCCATCTTTAGGTAAGTTGATAGGAGAGGGACTAAGGCTATTTTCTATCGCTTGAAAAATGTGTTCTGGATTTTCCGATTCAATTTCCACCGTTCCTCCGGTAAAACGAATGATTGTTGCTGGTATAAAAAAGTAAAGCGCTGGAAAACCAAGCTCATCTACATGGTGAGGTGAAAACTGCTCGAGTTCGTTTTTTAGGTCATAACTAAAAAAACCAAGCATCCACGATTGTGAATACTTGGTTCTGAATATTTCTAATTTGCTAAAGCTATCTTTACCCGTATTTGAATGACAGTAGTCTAACGCATCAACAGCTAATAACGCTTCGATCTGCTGGTATTCATCCTCAAAAGCATTGGATTCTAGGAAGCAACACTCGCTGAATTGCTGACCCCACCGCAAGGCTTTGTCTTTAAATTGGGCAATATTAACGTCAAAGATGGCTTTAGCCATTGTTTTGCTTACAATTCAATCGTCTGAACGCGATCTGGACCTACAGAAAGATATTTGATAGGAACTTCTAAAGCTTTCTCCAAATATGCAATGTAGTTTTTCAACGCTGTAGGAATCTCGTCCGTAGAGCGAATTCCGGTAATATCTTCATTCCAACCTTCTACTTCCTCTAAAATAGGCTCGGCAGTGTTTGTGATGATCTCGTAAGGCATATAGTCGATCACCTCGCCATCGTACTTATAGTGCGTACAGACATAGATTTTTTCAAATGTATCCAATACGTCGGCTTTCATCATGATAAGCTCCGTAACACCGTTTAGCATAATCGCATATTTCAACGCCGGAATATCGATCCAACCGGTACGTCGAGCGCGTCCTGTCGTTGCACCGAACTCATGCCCCAATTGGCGCAATTGCTCGCCAGTTTCGTTGTCCAACTCGGTAGGGAATGGGCCTCCGCCCACGCGGGTAGCGTACGCTTTGAAAATACCATATACAGCACCGATTTTGTTTGGCGCTATGCCTAATCCTGTGCAGGCACCTGCTGTCGTCGTATTAGATGAAGTGACGAAAGGGTAAGAGCCAAAATCGACGTCCAACAATGTTCCTTGCGCACCTTCTGCCAATACTTTCTTACCTTCCTTCAGGTAATTGTTCACCAAATGCTCGGCATCAACATGAGGGATGGTTTTTATAAAATCGATAGCAGCTAAAAATGCATTCTCTTTTTCGCTGAAATCTGGAATCTCCCCATAGTGGGAAAGGATTTCCAAATGTTTTGCTTTGAGCTTCTCGTAGCGCTCTTTGAAGTCCGCTAATGTGGTATCACCAACACGTAAGCCATTTCTGCCCGTCTTATCCATGTAGGTCGGTCCAATTCCTTTCAAGGTTGAACCAATCTTTCCGGCACCCATTTTAGATTCTGAGGCAGCATCCAACAACTGGTGAGTAGGGAGGATAAGGTGTGCCTTTCTTGCCAACACTAACTTGCCCTTACCAACGGGGTCAAAACCTGCTGCACGAAGATTGTCAAGTTCTCTTTTAAGGATAATCGGGTCAATCACAACACCACTACCAATGAGGTTTAGGGTGCCTTCATTGAAAATCCCTGAAGGGATAGTGTTCAGGACAAATTTCTTATTGTCAAATTCTAATGTGTGTCCGGCATTAGGACCACCTTGAAAGCGTGCGATCAAATCGTATTTTGGACAAAAAACGTCCACAATTTTTCCTTTACCTTCATCGCCCCATTGCAGGCCCAAAAGCACATCAACTTGCATAATACTGGATATATTGAGATTTAAAATTAAATGATAGTTTCCACTGTCCCTAAAATATAAGTTCAGGAAAAACTAGGCATGCCCGTCTTTCCTGAACAAAGGTAATACAATAATCGGCGATTACTGCATTAATTTGAAATTACAGATTCACTGCTTTCCAATACCGTCTCGGGAGCATTTTTCTTCTGGCAGTCTTCACAAACGCCATATAAGTTTAGCGAATGGTGTTTGATGTCGAACTTCAAGAGATCGCCCATCAAACTTTGAATCTGATTGATGCGCGGGTCACAAAACTCGACCACCTTGTTGCATTCAATACAGATAACGTGGTCATGCTGTTTGAAACCATATGACTTCTCGAACTGTGCCATGTTACGCCCAAATTGGTGTTTCGTGACAAGGTCACAGGAAACTAACAATTCTAAGGTGTTGTATACCGTAGCACGGCTCACTCTATACTTTTTGTTCTTCATGTGGATATAAAGAGACTCCACATCGAAGTGGTCAGAACGAGAATATATCTCTTCTAAAATCGCATAACGTTCCGGTGTCTTTCTTAGATTTTTGTTCTCTAAGTAAGCTTCGAAAATTTTCTTTACCGTTTGGTAGTTTTCGGCTTGATTCATACTTCTATTTAAAATCCCATACAAATTTACCAATTTCCATCGTAAAAAACGACCCTTTTACGAATGATGACATTATGCAGATTAAAGGTCTGCGTCGTAACGTGTTACGCCGGTGATACCGCTGATGTCCTTCAGGTTCTTCATCAAGTTTTCCAGTTGCTCGGTATTATTGACGAATACCATAATGTTTCCTTCAAATATACCTTCGTTACTGGTTATCGCAAGCGAGCGGATATTGACATTGAATTCGCGCGAGATAACATTGGTAATCTTATTGACCAATCCCACATCATCGATACCTACGATGCGTAAGCCCGTAAGGAAAGCCACTTGTGCTTGCGAAGAAGCCCATTTTGCCTTCAATATACGGTAGCCATAATTGGCCATTAGTTTGGATGCATTAGGACAGCTTGTGCGGTGTATCTTAATACCGTCATTGACCGTTAGAAATCCAAATATGTCATCCCCCGGAATCGGGTTGCAACACGGAGCAAGGGTGTAATCCACCTTTTGGTAATCATCACCGATCAGGATGGTGTCAACATCTTTTTTATTGATCTTCTCCACCAAGCCGGAGATGTGCGAGCTAAATTGATTATGGTTATGCTCTGGCGTTTTTTCACTAGCTGCATAGTCGCGCAGGTTTTTGACGTCAATAATCCCTTTTGCTACGTTGTAAAAAAGCTCTTGCGAACTGGGATACTTGAAGTAGTTTGCGATTTTATTGATATTGTCCGTGTTATAGGTGATCTTTAAAGACTTTAGCTTGCGTTCTAAAATCTCCTTGCCATCTTCGGCCACACGTCTTTTCTCTTCTTTTAATGAAGAGCGTATTTTGGACTTCGCTTTAGCGGTGACAACAAAATTCAGCCAATCTTCTTTAGGAGACTGTTTGCTGGAGGTGATGATCTCCACCTGGTCGCCATTTTGCAGTGGATGGGCCAGCGGCACAAGTTTATGGTTCACCTTCGCACCGATACAGGTAGCTCCTATGTCCGAGTGTATTTCAAATGCGAAATCGAGTGCGGTTGCGCCGTTGGGCAATTGCACCAAAGTGCCTTTCGGTGTGAAGATAAAGATTTCGTCCGAAAAGAGGTTCATCTTAAAGTCATCCACAAAGTCAAGCGCATTCTGCTCTGGACTGCTCAGCATGTTGCGAACCTTCTGTATCCATTGGTCTAATCCACTGTCCGAATTAGATTCTTTGTACTTCCAATGCGCAGCAAAACCCTTCTCTGCGATCTCGTTCATACGCTTCGTGCGAATCTGTACTTCCACCCACTGCCCTCTAGGACCCATAACCGTGGTGTGCAGGGACTCATATCCATTCCCTTTCGGGGACGAAACCCAGTCGCGCAAACGATCTGGATTGGGGCGATAAAGGTCGGTAATGATCGAGTATACCTTCCAACATTCGGTTTTTTCACGCTCGGTAGAGGTGTCGATAATTACACGTATGGCAAATAGGTCATAAACTTCCTCAAAAGGAATAGACTTTTTACGCATTTTGTTCCAAATCGAAAAAATAGATTTTGGACGACCAAAAACCTGTGCCTTGATACCCTGTTCCTCAAGAATGCTTTTCACCGGACCGATAAAATCCGCTACAAACTTCTCCCGTTCGGCCTTTTTCTCATTCAGCTTACGTGCTATGAATTTATAGGTGTCCGGATCGGTGTATTTCATGGAAAGGTCTTCCAGCTCTGATTTAATCGCGTAAAGACCCAGCCTGTGCGCCAAGGGTGCATAAAGATAACTGGTTTCCGATGCAATCTTCAATTGTTTGTGACGCGCCATAAATTCCATGGTACGCATGTTATGTAGGCGGTCGGCCAATTTGATTAATATCACACGTACATCATCGGCTAACGTCAGCAGCATCTTGCGGAAATTTTCCGCCTGCATGGAGCTATTGGGATCAAAAATGCCAGAAATCTTGGTGAGGCCATCGATAATTCGCGCGACCTTTTTTCCAAACTGTGTTTCGATTTCCAGTAGCGTTACAGCAGTATCTTCTACCACGTCGTGGAGCAGTGCGCAAACAATGGATGTGGTTCCTAGTCCAATTTCCTCGGCCGCTATTTGCGCTACGGCAATAGGATGATAAATGTAGGGCTCTCCCGATTTTCTACGCATCTCTTTGTGGCTCTCTAATGCCAAATCGAAAGCTTTGCGTATTTCTTGTTTATCGCCTCGTTGCAAGGTGGGTTTACAGGCGCGAAGTAAAGCGCGGTATCTCTTTCTAATTTCCTTGTTTTCTGCTTCAATGTCAATCACATAATCTTCCATAAACACGCTGAAAAAAGTTGCTTTTATATATTTTTGTTTGTATTTTTATTACTGTGTTTCCCAAGGTTGTATGATGGCTGGAAACAATACATAAATATAGCAAATTTTTTACAAATTATAAAATAGGTAAATATTTCCATTTCATGATGACGAGGTTTTTAGTGTTGGGTTTTCTGTTGCTTCTTCTGCCTGAAATAGGTAGGAGTCAGGCGTTGCAGGTGCCACACTATGGCGAGGGTGAAGGGGAAGTTTTACAGAAATATATGACCACGAGATTGGAGACAGGCGAGGTGCTTCCTTGGTTTCCTATTGACGACGTGGTGGTTATCGCTCGCCGCACCTTCAAATCGGAAGAAGATAGGCAACGATATCTGCGCTTGGAAAGAAATGTACTACGGGTATTGCCGTATGCGATCTACGCGCAAAAACGTTATGAGCAATTGGACCGTGAGCTTGCCATGGTATCTTCCAAACGAGAGGAAGCGCGATTGATTAAGGCCTGTGAACAAGAAATAAAAAATAAATTCAATGCGGAGATTAAGAATCTGAGCATTTCGCAAGGGCAGATTTTAATCAAGTTGGTGCAACGTCAAACAGGTAACACAAGCTACGAACTCGTTAAGGAGATGAAAGGCAGCTTATCTGCCTTTTTGTATCAAGGCGTGGCGAAAGTTTTCGGTCATAATCTGAAATCGGTTTATGATCCGCAAGAAGATTTTGAGATAGAGAATATTATACGTGGCTACGAGCGTATGCGGCCCGTGAAAAATTTGTACAACTACTAGTGTTGTCGCTGCTTAGTGATAATTGCGTATGAACAAGAATACGTAGTTCGTGGCAGTTTCTGTGCTTACTGTTAGAGGCTAACACTATATCCGCAATCGCGCTAACCAACATTACATATAAACCAAGGAGGAGATATGCAAACGATTTATGATTTTAACGGACTACAGTTTAATGGGGAAAAGAAATCGTTGGAAGACTTTTCCGGTAAAGTTTTGCTTATCGTGAATACAGCTAGCCGTTGTTTTTTTACGAAGCAATTCCAATCCTTGGAGAAACTCTATCAACAATATCGAGATCGAGGTTTTGAAATATTGGCGTTTCCGTCTAATGATTTTCGGCAACAGGAGCCGATGACAGGGCGGCAACTCGAGACTTTTTGTCGTATTCATGAGCAAGTTACTTTTCCGGTATTCAAACGCATTCATGTTGTAGGCGAATACTGCGATCCGCTATATAAGTTTTTGTCAGATAGGTCTTTAAATGGTTCGGTAGGCGTGCGTCCATACTGGAACTTTCATAAATATTTAATCGATAAGCAAGGAAAGGTTGTAGATTACTTCTACAGCTTTACCAGTCCGCAATCGAGTCGACTTATGACAAAAATAGAACAATTAATTTCGGAACAGTAAACGTTTAAACGTTTATCTTTGCGCCTAAAAGGAGCTCTTATGAAGTTGGATCTATTGGTTATGACGGTTCACCCCGATGACGCTGAGTTAGGCGCAGGAGGCACCATTGCAAAGTATGTAGCAGAAGGTAAACAGGTTGGAATCATCGATTTGACACGGGGAGAGCTAGGTACGCGAGGAACTGCTGAGACACGAAAAAATGAAGCCGCTGCCGCTGCCGCTATTTTGGGCGTTCAAGTGCGTGAAAATTTAGGACTTCGCGATGGTTTTTTTGCGAACGATGTAGAAAACCAATTGCAGATCATTCGCGCTATACGCAAATACCAACCCGAAATCGTGATCACCAATGCATTGGATGATCGCCATCCCGATCACGGTCGCGCTAGCACCTTGGTAAATGATGCGCTATTTTTAAGTGGTTTGCGTCGCATAGAAACCATCTTGGACGGGCAACCTCAAGAGGCTTTCAGACCGCGCCTGCAGCTACAGCTTATCCAAGATAAATATATAAAACCTGATATTTTAATCGATATTACGGCATTTTGGTCGATCAAGGAGCAATCCATTTTAGCCTACGGCACGCAATTCAATGCAAGCACTGATGATGCGGAACCGCAAACCTATATTTCCAATCCGGATTTTATGGAGTCAACGAAAGGCCGTGCGTCGGAATTTGGGCGCAGCATCCAAGTTCGGTATGCAGAGGGGTTTACTGCACGTAAGATTTTAGGTGTGAAGGATATTTTTCAACTCTTTTAAAAACAAGATGGCCTTATCGATAAAATCTGTTCATCATATTGCTATCATCTGTAGCGATTATAAAAGCTCACTCGCCTTTTATTGCGATACATTGGGATTTGAGCTACTATCGGAAACTTATCGTGAAGCCCGCGACTCGTACAAGGCGGATCTGGCTATAGCGGGGCAATACGTGATAGAGCTGTTTTCATTTCCCTCGCCGCCTAAACGCCCCTCTTATCCGGAAGCTGCGGGGCTGAGACATTTGGCATTCACCGTTGAGGACGTTTCAGAGGCTGTGGAAAGGCTAGCGGAACAAGGAATTGCTTGTGAAGCGATACGTACGGATGAGTTAACAGGAAAGCGATTTACTTTTACGGCTGACCCAGATGGTTTACCGATTGAGTTTTATGAAATTTAATAGTCGCGTATTTGTTGCACGATTTGTAAAAAAACAGCGTTTAGCAATTTGAAAAAGCCAAACGCTGTTTTTTTATGCGCTCACTTTTATTAGGTAAACGTTTTAAGCGAAATGGTACAAGAATACGACATCCCCGACATAGGCGGGCTTTGCATTGTCCTTGATCACGAGCGTTGCTTCAATTGTAGCCTTCACCACACCACGTAAATTCAGGATCGATTTAACCTTTGCTTTCAACTGAACTTGATTGTCAACCAATACAGCTTGCCCAAATTTTAAATTTTCTATGCCATAGTTGATTTCCATTTTGACGTTGCGGACATCCGCAATTTGTTTCCACAGATAGGGGATCAAGGATAGGGTGAGGTAGCCGTGGGCAATAGTCGATTTAAAAGGTCCCTCTGTTTCGGCTTTTTCTTTGTCTACATGTATCCATTGATGGTCTAAAGTAGCATCGGCAAACTTATTAATTTGTGCTTGATCAATAGTGTGCCAATCTGATTCGCCGAGTGCTTTCCCCTCGTGCGATTTGTATTCTTCAAAATTGTTGATTATTACCATGCTAGAAATTTGTTTTCTTTTCTTCGATTAATCGTGTATTCAAGGGCTAAATGTATCAAAAAGTATCGATAACGTAAACGTTGCGCAGCAAATTTCAGCACGATTTTTGTACAAATAAGGGGTAAACCTTTCTTAAAATCGATTTTTGGTAATGATGTTACCCAGAAGAATATTGATCACATCATAAAAAAGGAGGTCTATTATGAACCTAGTACAAAAAATTGAACGGTGGGGCGATAACCATCATCCTCGTTGGTTGGATATCTTGCGCATCATGCTGGGTGTAACCCTGTTTGCGAAAGGAGTCAGTTTTGTTAATGACAGCACGGCAGTCGCAGAACTTATCCGACAAACCCATTTCCAACTATCTATTTGGTCGGCGGTGCACTATCTCGTATTTGCCCATCTAGTGGGTGGATTATTTATCATTTTCGGTTTTCAAACTCGTTTGGCTGTGATACTTCAATTGCCAATACTATTTGCGGCCGTATTTTTTGTGAACATCACTAGAGGCTTTAGTTTTTTGAATAGTGAGCTGTGGATTTCGATAGGCGTTTTGTTGCTATTAGTGGTGTTTCTAGTATCGGGATCGGGAAAATATTCTTTAGATCATATGATGAATCGCCCCGGTAACAAGCGATCCATTTAGGGAAGAGGAAAGCAAGGGAAAAAATAAAGCCGGCAATTTGCCGGCTTTATTTTTATGCTACCAAATCTTGATGCGATCTTCTTTCGCTTTATACAATTTGTCTCCCGGTTTGGTTTGGAATGCTTCATGGAAAGCGTCCAAGTTCACGATGGGAGCAAATGCGCGATATTGCGCGGGCGAATGTGGGTCGGTCTTTACCTGATTCACGACAAACTCATCCGTTGTTTTCGTTCTCCAGATGGTAGCCCAAGAGAGGAAGAAGCGCTGCTCTGGTGTAAAACCATCAATCAAGCCTGGATTTCCCTTGTCTTGTAGATACATTTTTAAAGCATCAAACGCTACAGACGAACCTCCTAAGTCACCGATATTTTCACCCAAGGTAAAGCGACCGTTAACGAAGACACCCGGTACTGGCTCGTATGACTCGAATTGAGCAACTAAAGCATTTGTAGCTGCCTCGAATTTCTCTTTATCGGCAGGTGTCCACCAGTTGTTGAGGTTTCCATTACCGTCGTATTGAGAGCCCGAGTCATCAAAACCATGAGAAAGCTCATGTCCGATTACTGCACCGATACCGCCAAAGTTAACGGCAGCGTCTGCTTTGTAATCGTAGAAGGGTACTTGCAATATTGCTGCAGGAAACACGATCTCGTTGAATAGCGGACTGTAATAAGCATTTACCGTTTGTGGCGTCATGCCCCATTCGGTTTTATCTACTGGTTTTCCTTGTTTTGCTAAATTTTCTTGGAAGCTCCAACGACTGATCCCTTTAATGTTGTCGAACAAAGAACTGCCAACAGCTAGCTTGGAATAGTCTTTCCATTTATCTGTATAGCCAATTTTTACTTTAAATTTGGCGAGCTTCTCCAAGGCTTTGACCTTGGTTTCATCCGACATCCAGTCCAAGCTTTGGATATGCATGTTAAAGGATTTTACGAGGTACTGCACCATTTCCTCACAGGCTGCTTTCGCTTCTGGTGGGAAATTTTCCTTCACGTAAAGCTTGCCTAAAAGTTCGCCGACGGTTCCATTCACAAACTCTAGCCCACGTTTTTCCAATTCACGTTGTTCTTTTTGACCGCGTAGCTTTCTGCCATAAAAATCAAACGACAATTCATCCAGTTCTTTCGTCAGGTATCCGGTTGCATCGTTCATGACATTGAACTTCAGATATTCTTTGATGACCGGAAGATTTTCTTGGTTCACTATCTTATCCAAATTTTGGTAGTACTTGAGCTCGCCAATAATCACTGTGTCTGCAGTGAATCCCAATTGCTTGATGTAAGCTGCGATGTCTACATTTTTTACCATCTTGCCAAGATCGGCTACGGCAACAGGATTGTAGCGTTTTTGGGCGTCTCGCGACTCTTCAATCGTCTTTAGGTAGGATGCGATTTCCTTTTCAAAGGCCAGCACCTTCGGTCCTTTAAGATCGCGTGTGCGTTGGTCTACTTTGCTGTATAAAGTCGATATAAACTGTGCATATTGCGCTAGCGTCTCGGTATTTTTCTCGTCTACTTTTTGGTAGTATGATCGACCGAGTCCCAATCCGCCGCCACCAAGATAAACGGCGTTGATATCGCTGTTTTTCATGTGTGCAGATACATATGCGCTGAAAAAGGGATTCCCGCGCTCAGGACCTACTTCCAACAGGTACTTGTATAAGCCTTTGATATCTTTAATGGCATCTATTTTTGCCAGATAAGGCTTAATCGGAGAAATGCCCAGCTTGTTCCGTGTTTCGAAATCTACATATGACTTATACAGATCGGCTATTTTTTGCCCATCCGAGCCTTTTTCGAAATTTGTGCTGAGAGATTCTTTCAGAATTTTAAGCACCGCAATATCCGTATGTTCACGTAGCTCGTCGAAAGAACCCCAACGCGCCTTGTCGGATGGAATTTCCACGGTTTTCATCCAATTTCCGTTCACATAATTGTAAAAGTCATCTTGAGGACGAACGGCGTTATCCATATAAGATAAGTTGATCGCTTGATGTTGTTGTGAAAAAGCGAATCCTCCAGATACAGCCATTACAACTGCCATAGCAAGAATTTTTTTCATATAATGTTATTTAGTTTATCCTTGCAAACTTAACAAAAGTTGATTGAAAAAACCGTAACGATTGCGTAACATAAGTCGTGGATTTTGCGTATTTTGCCCTATGTATTGGGAGCTAGATGGCCATCATATCGAGGTGCGGTTGAGAGAGTCGGGGACAATAGAGATTTTGCGATGGGATGAGGATGCTAAGATTGTATATCTTCCTGCGGGCTTATCGCAAGCTGAAGCGATGTGGTCCATACGGAATTTATTACAGGAAAAGATTAAATCGGCTCCCCACGTGCCGCCTTTGCAGCTACACGTTTTCGGTAGGCATTGGGCGCTGGTACCGCAATGGACATCGAAGAGTTGCTACATAAAAAACGGAGCGATTTATGTTCACGCTTCTCGATTTAAATCGGGCACAAGACAGTTACATGTTCTTGAGCAAGAACTCTTGCGCCAAAAGGTTATCGAGCTAATGGGGAAATGGGAGGATTTTTTTAGTTGTATATTACCTGATGCAACATTCCGTAAAAATGAACATCGCCCGTTTAGTGTTTCTATAGCGAATAAAAAGATAACCTTCGACAAAGGATTGCTACGCTTTTCTATGGAGCAGATCGAATATTGTGTGTTTCGTGCCTGTTGTATTTATCTATCCGTTGAACCGAAGACAATGGATGCCGTCATTCATCAGCGCTTTCCATCAGCCAAATTATTCGAAAAAATATTTCAACATGAGTACAAACGCTATAGTTAGACTGGAGATTCCGATAGCAAATACATTGTTTTTGCGATTACTTGCGCAACCTTCGAACCTGCTGTCTATTCTTTCCAAAGAAAATGTACAGCAGATCAGCGATCATGTCGTTGAACAGCTGAAGGATCGAGACGGTGGCCCAGTGCTTACAGACTTACACTTGCTCAAGTTTCGTTATGATGAGTCGACAGGTGAGGGGAGTTTTAGATTACATTTTCGGATTAGTCGCCAATATTGCTGTTCCGATATCAGTGGGTGCGCCGATGATTATCTAGACTTTAAATTTGTATACCGCGATGAAAATTTCGTAGCTGAGGCAGCCTATTTTCAATGGAGCCTAGATAACTAAGCTCCATGCCATAAATCGCATTTAATTAACCTTTGCGTAGATATTTTGTTAAGATGACTATCGTTTGTCCATCTATTTTTCCTTCGATTTGCGCCACATTATCCGCCACAAGGCGAATATTTTTAACAACGGTGCCGAGTTTTGCAGACAGGGTTGATCCTTTTACATCCAATGTTTTGATGAGGACTACCGTGTCCCAGTCGTACAGCCTTGTATTGTTAACGTCTTGGTGAAATTCCACTGTCCCATCTTGTTCATGATCACCCGTTTTTTTCGCCCAAGAAAGGGTTTCATCATCAAGATACAGCATGTCTAAATTGTCTGCTGCCCAAGCTTCTTGTCGCATACGATTCAACATACGCCAAGCCAGCACCTGTACAGCAGGAAATGCAGACCACATGCTTTCGGATAGTGGTCGCCAATGACTGGCGTTCAGCTGTTCCTTTTTTTCAATTTGATCCAAACAGGTTTGACACACATAGACGCTAGTTTCTATTGTTTGTTGATCATGTGGGGGAACGGTGTAAACGCTTAAATTGTTATTGTGCGAACATAGTTCACAGCTGCTGTTGCTTCGTTCTATAAGTTGCTTTTCAATCGACATGATACCGGTATTTTGCTGGCGAAAATACAAAATTAATAGAAGATATTTGGCCGACATTTTGCAGTGGATAACAAAAATGAAATTATGAAATGGCAAGGAGGCCGTAGAAGCGGAAATATAGAAGACAGGCGCGGCATGAGTGGCGGGCAGAAGTTTGCGTTCGGCGGCATTGGTGCTGTTGTGATTGTGATCATTAGCTTGTTTATGGGCGGTGATCCCACACAGATTCTTGATCAATTGCAGCAACAATCCGAGGTTAGCACATCGAATGAGCCCTATGAATCTTCCGAAGCAGAGGACAAGTTAATTAATTTTGCAGATGTTGTGCTTGCCAGTACGGAGGACGTATGGGGGAATGTATTCCAAGAAGATTTGCGGCGCGACTATCCCAAACTTAGACTTGCGGTTTACAATGGGGCCGTCGAAACCGCAGGTTGTGGTGTTGGAAAGTCCAGCTTTGGCCCTTTTTATTGCCCTGCGGATCAACGAATCTATCTGGATCTTTCCTTCAACGAAGAGCTCCAACAGAAATACGGTGCCAAAGGAGAATTTGCACTGGCTTATGTGATTGCACATGAAGTGGGACATCATATTCAGCATGTGTTAGGGCTGCTCGACAAAACAAATGCTATGCGTGCTAAGCTAGACGAGCGCGCATACAATAAAATATCCGTCATGACGGAACTACAGGCAGACTTTTATGCAGGCGTTTGGGCCCATTATGCAGGTCAATATAGTGACGTAGATCTTAACTACGACGATATCTTAGCGGGCATGCAAGCCGCCGCGGCAGTCGGTGACGATCATTTGCAAGAACAGGCCTACGGTCGATCAAATCCAGAATCCTTCACACACGGCACGTCAGAACAACGGGCATATTGGTTTAAAAAAGGTTATGATACAGGTGATATCAATGCCGGAAATACATTTGTAGATCCTAGTCTCCAATAAGAGAAACTGGGGGTGTCAAAATATCTTCCTCCATATCGCTACGCAGCTCTTGAAGGCGCTGCAGCAACCTGTCAATCAAAAATCCTGATGCTGGGAACATCAGGATTTTTATCAAACTAATTATTAAATTATTATGAAATTACTAACTGCTATTAGAACGAAAAAGGAGCGGTTTTAGTATATGGTTACCAACGTCTTACTGTAACGCAGGTGGTTAAATATAAGCGATATCAATCTTTGACATTCGTGTTCCATAACATGTTTGCCATTTTTTTTCTTATCGGCTTGTCTATAAAACGCATTACTATATAGCCAAATGCTATCAATAGTAAAGAACCTAGGGCGATGACGTAACTAACGGTTCCTTGATGAAAAGAAGGGCTTTGTAAGTACGCTCCAAAAGCCCAAATAACACAATAGTGCGTCATGTACAAGGGGTAAGATAGATTTCCTAAAAAGCGGCATATCTTTTCTAAAGGATTGCTCAGCGATGCGCCCGCACCCAAAGCGATCAGAAAAGGGAAATACAGGATGACAACGATAGATTCGAAGAGCCAGTTAAGCGTATAAAAGGGCATGAAAAGTGCCGCTAGCAACAAGATCGTAAGTCCCACAAATCCTAAATTGTTTTTGATAATAAAACGATTTCGGTAAAGTAAAAGACCGGCACAGAACGAATAGCCTAGTCGAATTCCACCTACTTCCCAGTTATCCTTACTCCATCCTCCCGAAAGGTTTCCGTAGCTATGACTTAGGTAAACGAGATAGATTGCAAAAGATAAGGTGAGTATGAGAAGGATATTTTTCTTTATTTTGAAAAGGAACAGCGCATAGGCGAGGTTGCCGATATATTCCCAAAAAAGTGTCCATGCAGGTGCGTTTAGACTAAAGAGGTTGAAGGCACGTTCCGGCAATATCGGATAGGGGATCAATAAAATGGATGAGGCAAAGAGCGTCAGAAGCTGAAGAAAGCTGTAATCTTCCCCTTTGGAAAATGGTGTAACAAGTAATCCTATCAATCCTAATATGGAGCCTATGATCACCAAAGGGTGTAGGCGTATCAAACGCCCAATAAAGAATTTTTTTAATCCAATGTGCTTTATACGGTCATCGTAAGCATAGGCAATTACAAATCCAGATAGACAAAAAAAGAAGTCTACGGCTAGAAAGCCGTGTCCTACAAAGTTTTCCTTAAAATCGGTTATCAGCCACTCCATGAAGTGGAAGAGCACAATGACCATGGCGGCAATGCCACGCAAGCCATCCAGTACAAGGAAATGTTGCTTTTGTATTGTTGAAGTTTCTGCAGACAAGCTTATCTAAATTTTTAGTTCAATAAATCGAACACAAGATAAGACTTTACGCTAGGAGATGCTTACTCGAATGTAAGGTTTATGCGTTTAAAACCAAGGCCCTCTAACAATGGGCGAAAAACGTGCATAGCATTGTTCTTTGTCTGTAGCAATATGTCTGACTTGGCTACCTCTTTTTCTACCTGTCGTTCCGCGCTTTTAAAGGCTTCATCAACTAATGCAGCTTCCCGGAAGAAAGCCATCTTCGTATCGTAAACCCTTGAGCCCGCATGATCTATTTTTATGTAGCATATTTCTGGTCTAGGCAATTGCAGCGAAACTGAGTCGCCCTGAACCACAATGTTGTCTGGATTTAATTTGGTAAGATCGATGCAACCTACAGCATCTGCTTTTACAATAAGGAGCACGCTAGCATCGGGCAGGAAGGTGCTGATGGTTTTATGTTCTACCACATCGCTCAATTTGTATTTAACAAGTTCCAGCTTTCCCATCGCTTCAATGCGTTCTACCAAAATTTGATGACTGGTCTCTGTTGTCGGTTTGTTGCTATACTTCGCCAATAGCATCCAAACGATAATTCCAATCAAACCAACTACTAAAATAGTAAATACGAATTTTTTCATGATACTATATCTTCAAATTATATTCCAATACGATGATTATTCGGTAACTTTTTGTTGACCCTGCAAGCATCCATCCGCGTAGAGCTGCATGTGGTAAAGCTCATGCATAGCTGTCAATTAAAAGTCCCTGTCTTCCCTTTAAGAACAGCTTAATTGTGCTTTTGTTCCCAAAAAGTATGTAGTATTTTGTTGGAAAAACACCGCCTTTGTGCTATCGTTATCCATCGAGAATATGTATCTTCATTTGGATACTTACGAAAATGCAAGGCTATGGTTACTATTCTAGATACGATAATGCGAACTTATCCATTAGATACGGATACCATCCGGTTGTTTATGGATAGGCTGCAGCCGTTACGTCTAAAAAAGCGGGAAATCTTGATCGAACCAGGGAAAATCGATAAACAGGTTTATTTTGTCGAAGAGGGAATATTAAGATCTTACACCGTGATTGATGGCAAGGAGGTTACTTCTTGGTTTAGTGTGGAGGGAGATCTATCTTTTTCTACGGCTAGTTTTTATGGTGAATCCTTCGGGTATGAAACAGAGACGGTGCAAGCCTTAGAAAATTCCTTGGTTTACTATATGTCGATCGTAGAATTGGAACAGTTGTGCCTTCAACATATTGGGATTTCCAATTGGCTACGTTTGCTGCATCAGCGTGCGTTTGTAGAGACCGAAAAACGGTTAATATCAAGGTTATATATGTCTGCACGAGAACGTTACGATGATCTATACAAAAGAAATCCTGCGCTATTTCGACGCGTTAACTTAGGTTTTATAGCATCCTACCTTGGGGTTTCTCAGGTTACACTTTGCGCCTTGAGAAAGTAGATTTTTTTAAGTAGTTAAAGCGCTTTTATGTCCCTATGCGCTAAATTTATATCGTACAAATGCTACGGTAGTGAATTATAACAAATAAAATAACAAATGACAGAAAAAGAACGCATGCTGGCTGGTCAGACTTATGACTGTGGTGATCCGGCACTGCTAGCACGCTGGCACGAAGCTAAAAAACTGCAGAAGCAATATAACGATACGGCCAGCACCGATAAAGATAGGTTGCACGCAATACTTAGGGAGCTTATAGGTGGGCATGGTGCCAATGTTTGGATTAGTTCACCCTTCTTCGTAGACTATGGTGAAAACATCTTTTTAGGCAATAATGTAGAAATCAATATGAACTGTGTCTTCTTAGATTGTAATCGAATAGCAATTGGAGACAATTCGGGTATTGGCCCAGGCGTCCATATTTATACCGTAGATCATCCTGTACGAGCTTCCGAACGTGTGGTTTCAAGAAATGGATCCGATTTTCCATTTTGGAAATCGGTAGCGAAAGCGGTAAACATCGGAAAAAACGTGTGGATTGGCGGTGGTAGCATCATCCTGAGCGGCGTTAACATTGGCGACAACACAACCATCGGCGCTGGAAGTGTCGTCACCAAAGACATTCCTGCAAATTGCTTGGCTTTTGGCAATCCTTGTCAAGTCGTTAAACACTTATAGTGCTCTTAGTGTCTATCGTTGAGATTCAACGAATGTAGCTTTTCGCTGACTAATTTTAAAGCGGCATCTTTCAGCGAGGTGGTGTCCAATTGTCCATTAACTTTGTACGCTTCCAAATCCGTGTCACATAGTATGTTAATGTCTATAGTAAAGCTTACCACGGGCGTACTGTCTTCTTGACTAACCGCTGTATCGTTAATTTGTATGTTTTGTATCTGCATAGCAATGAATCTGTTTTTGATATAGAACAGACGCAAACACTATATCGTTCAAAGATATTCCCATTTGGAAAGAAAAAATTAGGAGAAAACCTTTTAGAAAAAAGTAGAAAGCCCACGAGGGGGCTTTCTACTTTTTCAAAATCATGCTACGGAAATCTATGGTAATGCTGGTTCTTGTTGGCTTAAACAATGAAAGCTACCTAAGCCCCAAATAATATCAATCGAATCGATGCCAACTACTTTGCGCGTAGGAAAGCATGACTGTATGATATCCAAAGCACGTTGGTCATTTGCGTCGTTGAAAATTGGCACAACAACCACCTCATTCGCTATGTAAAAATTCGCGTAAGATGCCGGCAAGCGCGTATCATCATAGATGACAGCGGCTGGCATAGGTAGTTCCACAATGTTCAATGGGCTTCCGTCAAGTAAACGCAACGATCGCAATGTCTCTAGATTTTCTTGTAAAATGCTGTAGTTTTCGTCTTCTTGGTTTTCCTCGACAACAGTAATTACGGTGTTTTCATTTACAAAGCGTGTAATATCGTCTATATGACCATCCGTATCATCACCTACAATACCATCTCCCAGCCACAGTACTTGCTCTTGCCCGTAGAACTCTTTGAGATATGTTTCTATTTGTTCTTTTGTCAAATGTGGGTTCCTGTTTTCGTTTAGTAAGCAAGCCGTGGTTGTCAGCACAGTGCCTTTTCCGTTGAACTCAACAGAGCCACCCTCCATAACGATATTTGGGTTAAATAACTTCAAACCAAACTCTTTTGCTATGCGTGTAGGCACAACATCATCCAAGTCGTATGGCGGATATTTATCTCCCCAAGCATTGTAACCCCAGTCCACAACAGCTTTTTCTTTTCGTTCTTGATGTAACAAAAAAGCGGGACCATGATCTCTGCACCAAGCGTCATTCGTCGGGTTAAAATAAAACTCAACATTTTCTAGCCTTGCTTCCGCTTCTTCCAAATAGGATAGGGCAGATGCCTTCATAGCTTCATCTAAGACGTTTATACGCACCTTTTGCCCTGCGGCAACAGCCGCTATAAATTTCGCATAGGGCGCATAGATGCTTTCAATTTTTCCGGGCCATGAGGCTTCCTTGTGTGGCCAACTGAGC
The DNA here is from genome assembly GCF_033955345.1 of Sphingobacterium bambusae. Lineage (NCBI taxonomy): Bacteria > Pseudomonadati > Bacteroidota > Sphingobacteriia > Sphingobacteriales > Sphingobacteriaceae > Sphingobacterium > Sphingobacterium bambusae. The sequence goes on along the minus strand of NZ_CP138332.1, from coordinate 107,437 downwards.
CACACGGCTTCTTGTGGTGCCCATTCGGCAGGAAAGGAGAAGCCTAGTTTTTTTGGAGACTCTTCGAAATAGGCGCTATCGAAAGACTGTTTTTCTGACATAGTAAAAAAATAAAGACCATTTCAATAGGTGTAAAGCACCTTATTGAAATGGTCATAAGTTATCATTGCGATTAATCTTCGTCTATGAATCGTTTAGTGATGGGCGCATAGGTTTCTATACGGCGATCACGCAAGAAGGGCCAGTGTTTGCGGAAGTAATCTGCCTGATTCAGATCCAATTCAATAACCTCGGTTTCTTCTTGGTCATGGGAAGCAAGATATAGCAATTTACCTTGTCCATTGGCCACGAAGCTACCGCCCCAAAACTTCATCGCTCCATCTTGCTCAAATCCTACGCGGTTGACAGAAACAACCGGCACACCGTTGGCTACCGCATGTGAGCGTTGTATGGTTTGCCAAGCATTGTACTGATCTTTATTCGTTTCTTCATCTTGATCGGTCGCCCAACCAATTGCCGTAGGATAAAATAATATTTCAGCTCCCATTAATGCTGTAATGCGAGATGCCTCAGGATACCACTGATCCCAACAGATCAATACACCTATTTTGCCAAATTTGGTTTGGAATACCTTGTAACCAAGATCGCCAGGCGTGAAGTAAAATTTCTCGTAGAATGCGGGGTCATCTGGTATATGCATCTTACGGTACTTCCCTAAATAACTTCCGTCAGCATCTAAAATAGCGGTGGTGTTATGATACAGTCCTTCGGTACGTTTCTCAAAGAGCGACGCAATAATAACAACGCCCAACTCCTTGGCCACGGCCGACAAGGCGTCGGTTGATGGGCCGGGAATAGATTCTGCTAAGGCGAAGTTGTCGTAATCTTCTACGTCGCAAAAATATAAGGAAGTAAAGAGTTCTTGCAGACATACAATTTGTGCTCCTTTTTCGGCGGCTTCTCTAACCTTAAAAATCGCCTTGTCAAGATTTTCTTGTTTGTTTGCTGTACAGCTCATCTGCACCAAACCTACTTTAACGTTTCTCATGCCTTTATCCTCGTTTGTATAATGCTTAAAGTGCAAAGATACTATTATCCGCAGTAAAAACCGAAGTGCTAGGTAGCGTGAACGTAAAATTTCATATAGGAAGTAAGTATGCCAAAATGGTACTTAACAAAAAAATCCTGAAACGGGGAGTTTCAGGATTTTTCAAACTAACCAATTATAAACTAACCTATGAAGTATTTTTTTCTCGTGTTTATAGTAAAAACGCTGCCGCGGCATGGTTCGTATATTTCAAGGTCTTGTTTAACAAATTTTAACGAAACATCAAGCATTCAGCCATTTCTCCGTCACTAGTAGCTGCCCGAAGTGTCGTTGGCTATGTTCCGCCGCATGAAAAAGCAAACCAATAAGCGTCGTCGGAATTTGTTGACGACCGAGGTATCGTGTCTCGCCGAGTTGTTGTATATCCGTGCTACGGAGCTCCGCAAGAGCCCGTTCCATGCCTTCACGTAGCTCGCGCAAGAGATGATCTTTGTCAATACCACCTGTTTGTTTTCCTTCATTCTTTAAATAGGCGAATTGTGCTTCACTGAGTGCCGATCCGCGCGCATAGGTAAACATACGGTCAACAACGCCGACGATGTGCTGCACATGAAAAGCGATACTAGCAATCTCTCTGGGGCGTTCCCAAATCTGCTGCTCGCTTACGCTTTGCAGGACGGCTTGTATGTCTTCCTCAACCTGTAGTAACGCATGGGCAACAGGTTGTAGTAGCGACGGGATATTCGCGATCGGACCACGCATCCAAACTTCGGGCTTTGCTTGTTTTTCCATAATGAAAAAGGCTGTTAAGGCAAGCTGGTAGCATGCTACACGGTCTATAGCATGCCACCAGCTTAAAACTTGTCTATTTAGCGCCTGGAGGGCAATTTTCCTTCAAGAAGCGGGTATATATCAAGGCGAGGTGCTTTGATGTTCCCTGACCTTCACTAATAGAATGACTTCTATTTGGATAGGACATCATTTGAAACGGAATGTTATATTTTATCAGTTCATTGATATATACTTCGGCGTTTTGATAATGCACGTTGTCGTCACCTGTACCATGAACCAGTAAAAGGTTGCCTTTTACGTTTTTTGCGTAGCTAATAGCGGAACCTTTGAGGAAATCTTCTTCATTTTCTTGAGGAAGGCCCATGTATCGTTCTTGATAAATGTTGTCGTATAGTAATTGGTTGGTTACTGGGGCAATAGATATTCCGGTTTTGTAGATATCTGGGTATTGTCCCAGCAGGTTGAGCGTAGAGGCGCCACCTCCCGACCATCCCCAAACTGCTACACGGGTGGTATCAATAAAGCCCCATTTAAATACTTCTTTGGCGCCCATCGCTTGATCGCGGATATTCAGGATGCCGATATTCCGGTATATAGACTTCCGCCATTCGCTGCCTTTCGGCGCTGGTGCACCACGGTTTTCCAATGATACGTAAACATAGCCATCTGCCGCCATGTCGCCCATATAGAGCCGATTTTTACCTGTACCAAATGCATCCGTTACCGTCTGCGACGCTGGTTCACCATATACGTAGAATACAACTGGATACTTCTTTGTTGGATCAAAGTTCTTTGGCTTCACCACCCAGCCGTCAAGGGTTACACCATCTGCCGTTGTTACTTGAAAGAATTCTGTCTTGGCATCTTGTGCAGAGGCTTTGGCGACCTGCTGTGCCGGTACCAACTCTTTGTGTTCTGGAAGCGATACCACCGCATTCGCGGCGCGGTATCCGGTGTTGCTGCTATTAAAGAGCGCTATTTTTCCGTTGGGAGAGATTGTATAGTTGTTGGTGCCCTGCACGCCGCTCGGAGTAACGCGACTCGCTTTTCCTCCCTTTAAACTGATTTTATAGAGATACTTTTGTGTCGCATTATCTGGCGAAGCAGAAAAATAGATGGTCTGTGTCTTAGCATCAAACATCTCTATTTGTATGATATCGAATGGCTCTTTGGTCACGAGCTTTTCCTTGCCTTGCAGGTCGATGGTGTAAATTTGGCGCCAGCCACCTTTTTCGGAAACCCAGATAAATTCCTTTCCGCCGTTGAGCCAATCCCAACCGGCAGGATCGCCATCATTCCAGCGCGACTTAATATCGATCCATGCTTTATCTTGCTCGGTATGGATGACGTTACTTTGTCCAGTAGAGGCATTGCTAACGACGATTTTACTTTCATTCTGCTTCCTGTTCAGCGTTTGGAAGATCAATCCTTTACCGTCAGTTAGCCACTCCATACGTGGAATATAGCCGTCTGTAGCAGATAGTAAATCATTAACTTTGATGTCATTGTCCTTCTTTATATCATGTATCCATATACTTGTTGGGGAAGGGGGAAGACCTACTTTAGGATATTCTACCGGTATAGTGAAGGCATAAAGACTATCGGTATTATTGATCATGAGAAAGTTTCTTGTTTGCCGTGCATCCTGCTTCCAGAAAGCTATTTTTGTGCCATCTGGCGACCAACGAAATCCATCTTGCGTTCCGAATTCCTCTTCATAGGCCCAGTCAAAGGTTCCATTGATGATGCGATCCGTTCCATCGGTCGTTATTTGCTTGATTTCCTTTGTTTTGATATCTTCTACATAGATGTTGTGTTTAGAAACATAGGCTACCTGCGTTCCGTCAGGAGAAAACTTTGCAAACATGAACGAAGCTGCAGGAAGTCCTTTTCCAAGTTGAACTAAGGTCTTAAGCTGTTTATCAAACAACCAATAATCGCCCCGTGTATTTTCGCGCCATACCCGCTGTGTATTAGCGAAAAGAAGTAGGCTATTGCCGGTAGGCGATACTTGAAAGCTTTGCACGTCCAATGCAGTATTGGCACCAATTGGAATAAGCTCTTTAGATGTCAGGAAATTTACGTTTTTCTCCGGTTGTATGGGATTGATAATTCCAATGCCATCTTTGGAAAAGGAGTAGAATCCTGTTCCATCGGCTGTCCATTGCAATTGCGCTACCGCCATGTTTGCGCTTGCCGCCAAAATAAGGGCAAGTGCGATCTTTTTTACCAAGGTTTGTTTAGGAAACATAATCTAATCTTAATTTTTCAATATCATCTGCTGCTTTTACGAGTTCAGGTCCTAGCAAACGGTAGCCGCTCGTCGAAATCAAGAAGTTGTCTTCGATACGTATGCCGCCGAAATCACGGTATTCGTTTACCTTATCGTAGTTGATAAAGGATGCGTGTTTGCCTTCGGCTTGCCATCTATCGATCAGCTCCGGGATGATATATACACCGGGCTCTACCGTGACGACAAAACCTTCTTCCAGTTGCTTACCCAAGCGTAAGGATTTTAGACCAAATGTTTGCGTATCCTTTGGCTGCTCCGATGTGTAACCCACATATTGCTCGCCAAGGTCTTCCATATCGTGCACATCGAGTCCCATCATATGGCCTAGGCCACATTGGAAAAACAAGGTGTGAGCATGCTGGCGCACGGCCTCATCAGGATCTCCTTTCATCAGTCCGATATCGATAAGCCCAGCTACCAAGGTGCGGCAAGCGCTAATGTGCACGTCCTTAAAAGCAATTCCGGGGCGCAATAGTTCGCGTGCATCGGTAAAGGATTGCAGAACGATATCGTAGATCTCGCGCTGTTTGCTACTGAATGTTCTTCCCACTGGGAATGTGCGGGTTAAATCGCCGGCATAGCCCATGGCTGTTTCGGCGCCGGAATCATTGAGTAGCATGTCACCGTCTTTCAAGGTGTTCAGCTGATACGAGTTATGCAAAATTTCGCCATGTATGGTCACGATGGGTGGGTAGGCCAGAGGCGCACCTTGATCGGCCGCCAAATGACGTATGGCATTAGCGACCTCGATCTCCTTCATGCCTGGTTTAGTCATCTTCATCGCTAGTAGATGCATATCAACGGATATACGCAACGCCTCTTCGATCTGCTCAATTTCTTGATCTTCTTTGATAGAACGTTGTGCAACGACGGCTTTAATCAAGGCTTCAGATGCTTGTATCTGTGGAATGCTTATTCCCAACAGGTCGCTTAACAGAATTTTGTTGAACGACTGGTAGGGCGGGAGATATTGAATGGATCGGCCGGAAAGGGATGCCTTGCTTATGTATTCTTTCAATTCGGAAAAAGGACGGCAGTCGGCAACGGCCGATTTATCGCATTTCTCGCGGAGTGTTTCTTGACGACCCATCCATACAATCTGGTCGATGGTCAACTCGTCGCCAAAAATAATGGTACGTTGCTCGTCCACATCGACAATAGCAGCTAGATTAGCCGCTTGAATACCGAAATAGTACAGAAATGTACTGTCCTGTCTAAAAGCGTAGGTGTTGTGTTTAAAGTTTATCGGGTTTTCAATATTTCCGAGGAACAGTAACAACCCACTGCCCATCGTTTGTTGTAATATAGTGCGACGGTGCTGGTAAGTTTGAGGTGAAAACATGTTTCTTTTGTTTATTCGTGTTGCAATTTATTCTTTTCTCTGCTATTATCGGCGGTAAATGTGCTAAAAAGCAAAACAATATTATTCTCGTATTTTGCCTACTTGTAATCGTATTTTATAAAATCGGATGTTTCCAAGTTCGCTTTCCGATAAATCATTAATTTTATACCTTAGCCTTCATAGGGATAGCGCAACATATGAAGAAAATGACCGTGATGTTTATCAAATACATCGACTAATTTTTAACTTTGTTCTATAGAGAAAGGGAATAGCATGTATATAATTTTTGATACGGAAACAACCGGTTTGCCCAAACGTTGGGACGCGCCTATAACGGATACGGACAATTGGCCGCGTTGTATTCAGATTGCTTGGCAATTGCATGATGAAATGGGGCGTTTGGTTGAACACCAAGATTACCTTATTCGGCCTGATGGCTTTAACATTCCCTACGACTCGGAAAAGATTCATGGTATTTCTACTGAGCTGGCCGAGAAAGACGGCGTACCCTTACTTGATGTATTGCACAAATTCAACGAGGCACTAGCGAAAGCTAAGTTTGTCGTCGGACAAAATATCGGATTCGACCTCAACATTATGGGCAGTGAGTTTTATCGCTATGGCGTAGAGTCTCCCATGTCAGCAATGTCTGTGTTGGATACCTGTACAGAAGTGACGGCAGAGCTCTTGCAGTTGCCCGGTGGTCGTGGTGGCCGTTATAAATTGCCCAATCTGACGGAACTGCATGGACATTTATTTGGTGTGCCGTTTGCAGAAGCCCACAATGCTACCGCCGATGTGGAAGCGACGACGCGTTGTTTCTTTGAGCTGGTCAGACGGGAAATTTTTACGGCGGAAGAGCTGCAGGTAGATACCGGTTATTTTGTCGAATTTAAGCAGCACAATCCCGATCTCATTGAATCGGTAGGACTGCGCCATATCAACCTAAAGGCTGCTTCAGATGCTATCCGCAAGGAACAGAAGAGCGATACGCCTAAGGTCGTTATCGATGAAACTGTTCAAAAAGCACTGGCTGATGCTGAGTTTGCTCATTTACATAACCACTCACAATTCTCTGTTTTACAATCTACTATAGGTGTAGCAAATTTAGTGGATGCGGCGATTAAAGCAAATATGCCTGCCGTTGCGTTGACCGATCATGGTAATATGATGGGAGCCTTCCATTTTGTGAGTAAAGCCGTTGGTTACAACAAAGAGGTTGCTGCAAAGAATGCGGAAGCTATTGAACGTGGGGAAGAGCCTACGGCACGTACCATAAAGCCGATTGTGGGCTGTGAGTTTTACGTTTGTGAAAATTATAAGGATAAATCAAGAAAGGATAACGGCTACCAAATTGTGTTCTTGGCCAAGAATAAGGCAGGTTATCATAATTTAGCAAAGATGGCCTCCGCGGCTTACACAGAGGGGTTTTACTATGTGCCGCGTATTGATAAATCTGTTATCGAACGCTATAAGGAAAACCTGATTGTGCTTTCTGGCAACTTGCATGGAGAGGTGCCGAGTAAGGTCTTAAATATTGGTGAAACACAAGCAGAAGAAGCCTTGCTGTGGTGGAAAGAGCAGTTTGGGGATGACTTTTACATGGAGTTGATGCGTCACGGTCAGGAGGATGAGAACCGGGTAAACGATACACTCGTGGAGCTGGCTCATAAGCATGATGTGAAGTTGTTGGCGACCAATAATACCTATTACTTGAATAAGGCCGACGCGCATGCGCACGATATTTTGCTCTGCGTGAAGGATGGCGAAAAGCTATCCACACCAAAAGGTCGAGGTCGTGGTTTCCGTTTTGGCCTCCCCAATCAAGAATACTATTTCAAATCGGCCGATGAGATGAAGAAGGCCTTTTCAGATTTGCCGGAGGCCATTATCAATATTCAGGACCTTTTAGATAAAATTGAGGTCTATTCGCTTAATCGAGATGTTTTACTTCCGAAGTTTGATATTCCCGAGCAATTTCAACATGCGGAAGACGAGGTTGATGGCGGGAAGCGTGGCGAGAATGCCTATTTACGTCACCTGACCTATAAAGGTGCCGAAAGTCGCTATGCAGAAATTGACGAAGTTGTCACGGAGCGTCTAGATTTTGAGCTGGCTACGATCGAAAGAACAGGATATCCGGGTTATTTCCTAATCGTGCAGGATTTCATTGCCGAAGCACGAAACATGGGGGTTTCTGTTGGTCCTGGGCGTGGTTCGGCGGCAGGTTCTGCAGTAGCCTATTGCTTAGGAATTACCAATTTAGACCCTATACAGTACGATCTTCTATTCGAACGTTTCCTAAATCCTGACCGGGTGTCCATGCCCGATATCGACGTCGATTTCGACGATGAGGGTCGCGGTAGGGTTATGCAATATGTAATCGACAAATATGGTGCTTCGCAGGTAGCACAGATCATTACTTACGGTACGATGGCTGCAAAGTCTTCCATCAAGGATACGGCGCGTGTGTTGGATTTGCCTCTGCAGGATGCCAATGAGATCGCTAAGCTTATCCCAAATTTGAAGCTCAGCAAGATTTTTGCGATGGACGACAAAGGACTGAAGGAAGTTCTTCGTTCAGAGGAGATTGAGGCGGTAAATAGGTTAAAGAATCTGGCTGATGGTGCCGGTTTGGAAGCGGAAACCATCAAGCAGGCACGTGTGCTCGAAGGTTCTATGCGTAATACAGGGGTGCATGCCTGTGGGGTGATCATTACGCCGGATGACATCACGAATTTCGTTCCGGTTTCGCTGGCAAAAGACTCCGATTTATTTGTTACACAATTTGATAACTCCGTGGTGGAGAGTGCCGGTCTACTGAAGATGGACTTTCTTGGGCTTAAAACGCTCACACTGATTAAAGACACCGTAACGAATGTCAAATTGCGCCATGGGGTGGAGTTGGATCCCGACAAGTTTCCCATTGATGATGTCTTGACATACGAACTCTTCCAACGCGGCGAAACGATTGGCGTCTTCCAATATGAGTCGCCCGGCATGCAGAAGTACATGAAGGAGCTGAAGCCTACTGTTTTTGCTGATTTAATTGCGATGAATGCCCTTTATCGGCCAGGACCGATGGAGTATATCCCGTCGTTCGTTAAACGTAAACATGGGATAGAACCGATAACCTACGATTTGGATGCCTGCGAAGAATATTTGCAGGAAACCTATGGCATTACGGTATACCAAGAGCAGGTGATGTTGCTCTCGCAGAAATTGGCGGGCTTCTCGAAAGGTGATGCCGACGTTTTGCGGAAAGCCATGGGTAAGAAGCAAAAGGCTGTATTGGATAAGATGAAGCCTAAATTTGTCAACCAAGCAGCGGAGAAAGGGCATGCTCCAAAGGTATTGGAGAAAATATGGACCGACTGGGAAGCTTTTGCATCCTACGCTTTTAATAAGTCTCACTCAACATGCTACGCTTGGATAGCTTACCAAACAGCTTATTTAAAAGCGCATTATCCGGCAGAATATATGGCGGCCGTGCTTTCCAATAATATGAATGATATCAAACAGGTGACGTTCTTTATGGAAGAATGTCGACGTATGGGCTTGGCGGTTTTAGGACCAGATGTCAATGAGTCGTATTACAAATTTACGGTGAATGAAAAGGGGGCTATTCGTTTTGGTATGGGTGCGGTGAAAGGTGTTGGCGCCGGCGCGGTAGACACCGTGGTGCAAACTCGTGAAAAGGGTGGTAAGTATAAGTCGGTGTTCGATCTTGCCAAACGTATCGATCTTCGTGCTGCCAATAAGAAGGCCTTTGAAAGCCTTGCTTATGCTGGTGGTTTTGATAGCTTTACCAATACGCACCGGGCGCAGTACTTTAGTTCGGAGGGTGATAACTCGACCGGATTGGAGAAAGCAATCAAATATGGTAACCGCGTCAAGGATAATGAAAGTTCGGCGCAAGCCAGCTTGTTTGGTGGTTCAGCGGCTACGGAACTGCCCGAGCCTGTTTTGGCACCTTGTGCGGCCTGGGGGCTTATTGAAAAGCTGAAATACGAGAAGGATGTTATTGGTATTTATTTAACGAGCCATCCACTCGATAACTACAAGTTTGAAATAAAACATTTTTGTTCAAACAAGGTAAGTGATTTGCAATTAATAAATAAGGTTAAGGCTAGTGAAGTAGAGGATGAGGTGTTGATCGACTTTAATCGCATTAAAAATAAGGAAGTGATACTCGGTGGAATCATCGCGGTTGCCAATCACCGTGTGGCAAAATCTGGGAAGCCGTTTGGATCCTTTATTATTGAAGATTACAGTGATTCCTACGAAATCATGGTTTTCGGTGAAGATTATGTGAAGTTCAAAGGTTACCTGCAAGAAGGTTTTTTCGTGCAAATTAGAGGTTTGGTACAAGAGCGCTTTAAACAGATTGGTAACTGGGGCTTTGAGCTCAAGCATATTCAATTGTTATCGGATATTCGCGAGAAAATGGCTAAATCATTTACCATACAATTGCCTCTGCATCTGCTAGATGAGAAACTGGTACAGCTTGTCCAAGGTTTGGTGGAATCGACGAAGACAGAAGGTGCAGAATCTACTTGCCAGCTGAAGTTTAAAATTCTAGATGTGCAAGATGAGCTAGCTATAGAGATGCCAGCGAAATCGATCAAGATCAACTTGACGAATGAATTTTTAGATGGAATCGAGAAATTGGAAGGCGTAAATTATAAATTAAATTGATAGCCTATAGAAATTTTATGAAGGCCGGATGACCTTTATCTTTTGGCAAAAACGCTATATTTGTATGAGGAGTTTAATTAGATAAACAAATAAATATTATGGCATTAGAAATAACAGATAGCAATTTTGAAGAATTAGTTCTTAAATCTGATAAACCGGTTTTAATCGACTTTTGGGCAGAGTGGTGTGGTCCTTGCCGCATGGTTGGTCCCGTAGTTGATGAAATCGCTTCAGAATATGATGGACAAGCGGTGATTGGTAAAGTAAATGTAGATCATAATCCGGAAATCTCTGTGAAATATGGTATTCGTAATATCCCAGCTTTGTTGTTCTTCAAAAACGGAGAGATTGTAGACAAGCAAATTGGTGCTGTGCCGAAATCTGTTTTAGTCGAGAAATTGACGAAACAACTTTAGTCTATAAAAAAGGTTAGTCAAGCGACTAACCTTTTTTATTGTTTACTGAGATGCTATAAAGAAAGTTTAGCCACGTTGCCATGGCTACCTGTCAGATAAATTACGCGACGACTTTTGCCTACAGCAATGCTGTTAAAGCTTTCCTTAGAAATGTTGCGCCACTGTAAGCCGCCGTCTTCCGAAATATCCGTCCCAGAAGTTCCGGTTGCTAGTAAAACCGTACGGCTGATAAATTTAACGGCCGATTTAAATCCGCTTGTTTGAGAGGATGAACTAACCCAATTTTGCCCGCCGTCCGATGTCAACATGATGGTGTTCGTTGAAATGCTGTCCTGCAGGTAGTCACCGCCAACAACAATACCCTCTTTATCGCTCCAAAAGTCTATAGAAAAAATCCCCTGACTAGGCGAACCTTGTAAGATAGGGCAGGGATATTTATCCATGGTTAGCGCCTTTTCATTTCGTTTAAATATATTTGCCGTAGCCCCGCCTGTACCGAGCCACACGTTATTATTGAGATACTGTATAGAGGTTCCGCTGGCTGCGAAGGCAGCTTCTGCAGAGTCGGCGATTAAAAACATAAAGTTAGATACATCTTTCCACGTTTTACCCTTATCTTTTGATTGTAGCAGCTGAAAGGTGCCATCGATAGGATCACCCACTGCGAATCCCTCCTTGCCCTTAAAGTCCATGCCATCAAAGAATATTGCTGGGCGATTATCCTGATACATCTCCTTCCAACTATCGCCGCCGTCGGTCGTGCGTAAAATAACCGCAGGGCTACCTGCAGCGAGGATCACGGCCTCCTTCTTGGAAAATACTTCGATGTCGCGAAAATCATAGCTTTCATAACCTTTAGGACTAATCCACGACCAACTTTTACCACCATCCAAAGATTTACCAACTGTTCCTTTCGAACCGCTTACCCATACGCAATCGTCATTCCACACGGCAATTCCCCTAAAGCTTACCTGTTCTTTTTGGGTCAATGGTTTTATTTCTTGCGCATGCAAAATACATGCAGCGAAACAGGTCGATAGCAAACCAAGGATGATTTTTTTCATAATTCTAGAAGATGTTGCTTTTCTATGTTTTTCGTTTTTATATTTTTTATTATTCCTCGGTTTTTTCGAGCTTTATCTTACCTTCGACGCCGGGTGACCCGGAATAGATCTGACCTTGAGGCACGCCTCGTAGGCCAGCAAAGGACATGGAAATCTGTGAATAAATCTGACTAAGGTCTGTGTTAGGGTTTAATCTGCGACCTCCAGCCGAGACATCGATATGGAGATAGTTGGCGGCTTTCTTATCTTCGGATTGAGGGGTAAGACCTTTACCATTGTAATGAAAATCTACTTTACCGCCGTCGCCATTGTCAAACGTGCGCGTACCGTTGTTGGCGTCGCGGCCACTAGCGATGACATAGAGGGAACCTAGCTTTTGAAAATTGACAGTTATGTCAAAATTGGAAGCGTTATTTTGAGCACCTATACCGCTAATAAAGGCTCTGTTACCAATCTCTGCATAATTCACGACAAGCTTGACGTCTTTCTTGCCGTAAAATTGCAAGGAGGACCGGTCTTTCATAATCAGTGTATCAATATAAATCACGGCGGATGAATCTCGACTATTGAATGTTTTCTTGTCTTTCTTTTTCAAGACGAGTTTACCGATATGCTGTTCTTCAACCTGACCAAATGCAGTGCATGTAAACATGACTAAAAGGAAGGGGAGTAATTTTTGTAACTTCATGGCTTTTACTGTTATTGTCCTAATAGCTTAGAGTGAAGATGCAGTTGAAAGTTTAATTTACGATTTGCCAGTATAGTGCACAATTAATTTTGCAGCTTTCTCCGAGGCGCCCGGGCTGCCTAGTTTTTCGTTCAGCATATCGTAGTTTTCTAAGACACTTTCTCGGTGCGCTTTGTTGTTGATAAGCTCATCCAGCTCATCCGCAATACTGCGCGTGTTGCAGTCGTCTTGTATCAACTCGCGTACAGAGAGGAAGTCATTAATCAGGTTCACCAAAGAGATAAAACGTACTTTAATAACTAAGCGTGCAATCCAAACGGTCAGTTTGTTGGCACGATAGACAACCACTTGCGGAACGCGCAGAATACCGGTCTCGAGTGTAGCCGTGCCGCTGGTAACCACGGCAGCATCTGCATTTTTCAGTAAATCATAGGTTTGGTTGAAGACTACTTTAATTGGTAAATCTCCAATAAATTGCTTGTAATAATCCTCATCAAAGTTCGGTGCACCCGCAATCACAAATTGGTGAGCAGGAAAAAGGTAATAAAGATCAACCATTTCAGGCATCAACATGTCTATTTCCATTTTTCTACTGCCCGGCAGTAACGCAATAATCGGGCGGTCATTCAACGCATTAGTTGCCACGAAATTAGCGTTGAATGTGTAAGCATCAATCGCGTCAAGCAGTGGGTTGCCAATATAATCTACTTTATACTGGTATTTTTTGTAAAAATCGACCTCAAAGGGGAGTATACAGAACATGTGATCCACCACCTTTTTAATTTTGTGCACACGCCCTTGGTTCCAAGCCCATATTTTAGGAGAGATATAATAACAAACCCTAATACCTAGCTTCTTTGCAAAAGCCGCTATCTTCAAATTAAATCCGGGAAAATCGATCAATATAAGGGTGTCTGGACGATGTTGTTTAAGATCATTTTTGACGATACTTAAATTTTTTTTGATTGTACTTAGATTTTTGATGACCTCAACGAAACCCATGAAAGCCATATCGGCACAATGTATAAGTGGAGTCTCTCCAGAGGCGTCCTTCATCAAATCTCCTCCAACAATACGAAAGCTGGCATGGTTATCTTCTCTCTTTAAAGCCTTGATAAGATTTGCGCCGTGTAAGTCGCCCGATGTTTCGCCCGCTATAAGGTAGTAGTTCATACAGTAAATTCAAGTTGTTAAATATACGCTATTATCATATAAATGATGTGGAAAAGGCGAAACTCCATAAAATGGGGTGATTTTTTTCAATCAGCATTCCGTAAAAAAAGAAAAGAGCGTAAACGCTCTTTGTATATTAGCAATGATCTAATAGGAATTAGACTGGGACGAGAATTAGATGCCCAGTTCCACCTGCACCATTCCTCCCCACAAATTTTTTCGGAAGTTATTATTTAGATCACCATTTATAAAGGTGTAATTTCCATTTACTTGTACCTTTAATCGATGTGCTTTGATGTATTTTGTAAGGCCTAGTTCAATAACTTCGGTTTGCTCTTCAAATGCTCTTATTTGTTGATGTGGATTGACGTAGGTGTATCGCGCTGCTACTTCGTATCCCTTGTTGATCAAGTAGGATGTCTGTTGGTTTATACCCCAGCCTTTGTAAGCATAGGTCTCTTCTTGTTCTGGGCCATCGAGCTGATTTAAGCGGTCGTCGACAATATTAAAAGGGTTATCGACATCTCGACGTAGATATTCGACTTGGTAGGCAAAACCTTGGTATTTAAATATAGCATCTGCAAAAGTCGTTTTTAAGGTAAAGGGATTTTGTACGTATCGCCCCAATTGACCTCCTTCACGGATAGTGCGGTCATTATAGCTATACCCACCACCGATAGACAGTTTTGGCGTCTTCTCGCGCTCGATATCGCCCTCAGAGTAGTCGCCATCATTCGTGAAGTCGCCTAAAGGCAAGAATTCAATACGTCCAGTATACGCTAATCCATCATCCGTTCCACTTGCTACACGACCCTCGCCGGTAGAAATAGCGGCCTTCGCATTAATGGGCATGGCGCCCAGCTTTTTACTGAGGTTAAATGAAAGTCCAAAATCTCGATCTAGGGTAAAATGTCCATTTACCAAAGAACGGTCAGCGAACTGCAATTGTCCAGAGGAATTTACACGCTGCCTGTTTCCCGGAAGTTTGTTTTGACCGAAGGATAGGTAAAAGTCGTCCGAGAAATTATAGAAAACAACGGCGTCACGCACGATGTTCGCTACGCCGGTATCATCAAAATCTTGATCCGATCGGGTGAAGGCCAACTGAATAGAGTAGGACACCTTTGGCGTGTAAATATAACCGTCTATACGCATCCGCAAACGACGTATGCGCGCATCAAAAGCGCCATTGTCTTCTCGGTCTAATTTGTTGCTAAATCCTGCTCGGTTCTGCATGCGAAACCGGAAATTGGTATAGAAAAGCGAATCTTTACTCATATATTGAATGCCTTTGAAATTCAATATCGTTGCGCGGTCATCACGTTCCTGCGCCTCTGCGACGTCGGTTAAACATAGGGCACCAAGCCCCGCTAGAAAGTATTTCAGCTTGCCTTTCATGTTCAGTATATGCTGGATAAAGATAGTGGCACTTCGTACGAGTGTTTTGCGCAGCAAAGATAGTATTATTCATCAAAAGATATATCGCCTGCTAAAATTTATACGATTTGATTTCTATCCGCTATTGCTATGATTGTCCATCGTTTTTAGTTAATTTTAGGGTATGGAAGAGTTGCAGGGCGATCGCGAAATGCGAACTATTGATTTGGCGAAAGCAAACAAGCTAGGTTGCTTTATTTATGTACCTGTCTTTCTAGTTTATTGGCTACCATTTTACTTTTTATGGCAGCGTGGTCTGGGCACAAACGAACTGCTTAACAGCTTGAAGATTGCTATAAATCCTGGTCTGTTCATTGCCCTTTTAATAGGGATTTTGTTGGTTGGTATCCTACTGCACGAGTTGATCCATGGCTTGTGTTGGGCTATTTTCGCTAAGGGTGGTTGGCGATCGATCAAGTTTGGTGTCTTATGGAAATATGCAACACCCTATTGCCATTGCAGGGTGCCGCTGACTATACCACAGTATACCTTTGGCGCATTAATGCCCTTTGTTGTATTGGGTTTTTTGCCCGCGATAGTGGCCTGCTGCACAGGCAGTGTTCCAGTTCTGATCTTTGCTGTGTTCTTTACAGCTGCGGCTATTGGTGATTTTATGATAGTGAATATGATCCGCAAAGAGCCGCGACAAGCGATGATTTTGGATCATCCGTCGGAGGCTGGATATTATGTTTATCTGCATCAAGAAGAGAAGGGTGAAGATGAGTGATGTTAAGCGAAAGATCATACATGTTGATATGGATGCATTTTATGCTTCCGTTGAGCAGCGCGACTTTCCTGAGCTGCGTGGCAAAGCTTTGGCGGTTGGTGGTTCGCCCGATGGGCGTGGTGTGGTGGCTACGGCGAGCTATGAGGCCCGGAAATTTGGCGTTCGATCAGCGATGTCTTCGCGCGTGGCTTTGCAGCTTTGTCCGCACTTGATCTTCACGCGGCCTAGGTTTGACGTGTATAAAGATGTCTCTACAAAAATAAGGGCTATTTTTAACCGATACACCGATCTGATTGAGCCTTTGTCCCTGGATGAAGCCTATTTGGACGTCACACAGGATAAGCAGGGTATTGGTTCTGCAATTGAGATCGCGAAGGCAATTAAATTAGCTATTCAGGAAGAGTTGGGATTGACAGCATCTGCGGGCGTGTCGACAAATAAATTTATCGCTAAAATTGCGTCTGACTTCAATAAGCCGGATGGCTTAACCTTTATTGGGCCATCAAAGATTACTTCTTTTTTGGAACAGCTTCCTATCGAGAAATTCTTCGGGGTGGGCAAAGTTACGGCACAGAAGATGAAAGGATATGGTATTCATATAGGTCTTGATCTTAAGCAGCTTAGCGAGCATGAGTTGATGCGAAAGTTTGGTAAGTCTGGAAAGTTTTTCTATCATATGGTTCGCGGCGACGACAATCGCCCGGTAAAGCCCAATCGCATATCGAAATCCATCGGTATTGAAGATACTTTTGCGACGGATATTTTAGAGCGCTCGGAAATGATTACGGAATTTCGGCTGCTGTGCGAGAAGTTAGAAAAGAGACTTTCCGGCAAATCTAAAGAGGGGCGTACCGTAACCATTAAAATTAAGTTCTCCGATTTTACACAAATCACGCGTAGCAAAACCTCGACTTACTACATCAGTTCAAGCGATGATATGTTGGCCTTGGTATTGGAACTATTTGCCAAGGCGGATACCGAAGAGAAAAGGGTGCGTTTATTGGGGGTCAGTTTATCCAATTTTTATGACGCCGACCTTGAAAAGCTAAGCAATCCGCAATTGCGCCTGTTTTAAGGGCATAAAAAAAGGAGCTTAAAGCTCCTTTCTTAGTCTCGCAACGGGAATGTTCATCGCCTCGCGGTATTTGGCTACCGTTCGTCGGGCAATGGTATAGCCCTTGTCTTTCAGTATTTCCGTCAATTTTTCATCAGCCAAAGGCTTGCGTTTATCTTCATTACTGATACATTCTTCCAGTATTTTCTTGACTTCTTTGTTGGATACCTCTTCTCCCGAATCGGTTTGAATAGCTTCCGAGAAGAATGACTTGAGCAGGAAGGTGCCGAACTCTGTTTGCACATATTTGGAATTGGCAACCCGCGATACGGTAGAAATATCCATTTCAATACGGTCTGCTATATCCTTCAATATCATCGGTCTAAGTAGTCTTTCGTCACCGGTTAGAAAATACTCATATTGGTATTCCATAATGGCATTCATAGTCTTTAGCAAGGTTTGTTGGCGTTGCTTGATCGCGTCGATAAACCATTTCGCCGAATCCAGTTTCTGTTTCACAAACTGCACGGCTTCCTTCATCTTCTTGTCGTTTTTTTCTGCCTTTTCGTAGTGCTCGAACATTTCTTGATACGAACGCGAAACACGTAGCTCAGGTGCATTCCTTCCATTTAATGTAAGGTGCAGCACACCGTCATTGTTGCTGATATGGAAATCCGGGATAATATGCAGCTGTTTGCCTGCGGCGGATCCGGAATCGCCGGGTTTAGGATTCAGCTTAAGAATCTCATTGATAATGTCTTTTAGCTCACTGGAGTCTACACCCAACTGCTTTTCAATCTTGTCGTAATGTTTTTTCGTAAATTCTTCTAAGAAGTTCTGAACGACCTTGATGGCTTGTGCGATTATAGGATTGTTGACATCTTTCTTGCGCAATTGAATGAGTAGACATTCTTGTAGATCGCGTGCTCCAATACCTGCTGGTTCGAAATCTTGGATGATTTTCAAGATAGATTCCACCTCCGTTTCGCTCACATTCACGTTTTGTGAGAAGGCCAAATCGTCGATCAACGATAATGTCGGACGACGTAGATAACCATCATCGTCCAAGCTTCCTATGATCTGCTGTCCAACAAGGTAGTCATGGTTGGATAAGGCCAATAAGTCAAGCTGGTTCTGTAATGTTTCGAAAAAAGAGTCCTGTATAGCAATCGGAATCTCTTTGCGATCATCGTCATCGTCGCCGCTGTAGCTGCCCGAATAGTCACTGTAATCGTCTTCCTGTATATATTCGTCTACGCTAAATTCTTCTTCGTATTCGGTACTTTCACTTTCGTAGTTATCGTCAGGATCACGGTCGGGATATTCTTCGACAGGATCATTCATGTTGGTTAGGCTGCCGTCTTCCAACGCGGGGTTTTCCTCCAATTCCTCTTTGATGCGGGCATCTAGGGATACGGTAGGCACCTGAAGCAATTTGATAAATTGTATTTGTTGAGGCGAAAGCTTTTGTAGTAACTTTTGCTGTAGTGTTTGTTTTAACATTGCTGCACAAATTTTCGAACGTAAAAATACGTAAATTATTTATATGAGGGAATAAAAAAGCATATGTTGAAATTTTTAGGTACAATTTTTGTTAAGTATGTAAAAATCTCGCGACCAATTGGCCATGCCATGAAATGTTAAAATTAGTTAATTTCAAAACAGCATCTTCGTTTTTTTTTGGCGTATGCCTGTTTTTCGAAAAACAATTTTCATCTTTACCGTATGTTTAGAAGGGTTAAAAACAAAATTCTGCGCTATCTTTTAATTGCGATTTACAGCCTTATTATTATTGTATGTGCGGTGCAGCTTAACTTCCTGTGGCTCTTTGGTTATTCGCCAACGCAGCGCGATATTTTCATGCCCACCTTGAACGTTTCGTCCGAATTGTACACCGCAGATTCGGTGTTGATTGGTCGCTACTTTGAAGAAGATCGTGATCCGGTTAGTTATGATAGTATTTCGGAGAATGTACTCAACGCGCTGATCGCAACAGAAGATGTTCGATTCTATAAGCATCACGGTATTGATTTTATTGGACTTTTTTCCAGTGCAGTTTCTACCTTGAAGGGCGACCCAAGAGGTGCTAGCACCATTACCCAACAATTAGCTAAAAACCTGTACAGAACGCGCTACAACCAAGCGCAAGGTTTATTGGGTAAAATCCCAGGAATCCGAATGGGTGTCACCAAATTTAAGGAATGGATGACGGCCTATAAGCTGGAAAGTAAGTATCAAAAGAAAGAGATCGTGACGATGTATCTCAATACGGTTTCTTTCAGTAATAACGCCTACGGTATAAAATCGGCAGCGGTACGTTATTTTAACAAACACCCGAAAGACCTCAAGGCTACTGAAGCCGCGGTTTTGGTTGGTATGCTGAAGGGTACGACCTTGTACAATCCCATACGAAATCCTAAAACTTCGCTTGTGCGGCGAAATGTGGTGCTCGGCCAGATGCAAAAGGAGGGTTATATTTCCAAGGGACAATTGGAGTCTTTTTCAAAAGAACCATTGCAGCTAAACCTGAACAATCAAGAGGCGCGAAGCAATAACGATTCTTACCTGCGATCGGCAGTTGAAAAATGGTTGGAGAAGTGGAGCGAAGAACATGATATCGATATTCATACCGCTGGACTTAAAATATACACAACCATTGACTCACGGATGCAAAAGATTGCTGAAGATGTGGTTGCCTCGCAAATGAAAGAGTTGCAGCGCCGGTTGGACAATACTTGGGGCGACGAATTGCCTTGGCGCGATAAGAGTGGTAATATACTGCCTAATTTCTTGGAGGATAGGGTGCGCAAGCTGCCTATATATGCGTCACTCATGGAAAAATATAAAAATGAGGAAGCGGTTTTTGCGAAGTTAGGGGAGCCTAAAAAGATGCGCATCTTCACTTGGGATGGCGAAGAGGAAGTGGAAATGTCTACGATGGATTCCTTGAAGCATTATATCACCATGCTTAATACCGGCTTAATGGCTATGGATCCTTACAACGGTAAGATTAAAGTGTGGGTGGGTGGTATTAATCACCGCTACTATAAATTTGATCATGTTAACCAAGCAAAGCGTCAGGCAGGATCTACATTTAAACCTTTTGTTTACCTCACGGCTTTAGAAAGTGGTATGGCTCCTTGTGATACTTATGAGGATAAACCTGTGCGTTTGGATTTCGTAAATAAAAAAGGTGAAAAAGAGGTTTGGGAGCCTAAAAATGCAGATTGGAGTTTTTCACATCGTAATATGTCGCTTCGTTGGGCTATGGCTCGTTCTTTAAATACCATCACGGCACAGATTACGCGCGATGTAGGTTGGGATAAGATTGTAGAAACTGCGCATCGTTGTGGTATAAATAGTCATTTGGAGTCGGTGCCTTCCGTAGGTTTGGGTTCTAATGATGTTTCGGTTTTTGAAATGGTGAATGCTTATGCAACCTTTATGAACGAAGGCAAACGTCTAGAACCTCTATTGGTCTCGGCGATCTATGATAATGATGGTAAGTTGTTGACTTCATTCGAGACGAAGCAAAAGCAGGTGGTCGATCCGCAGGATGCCTGGTTGATGACCTACATGTTGCGTGGAACAATTGAGGAACCAGGTGGTACATCGCAAGCATTATGGGAATGGGATTTGTTCCAGAAAAATAACCAAATTGGAGGCAAAACTGGTACTTCTTCGGATTATGTCGATGGCTGGTATATGGGATTGACCAAAGATTTGGTTGCTGGTGTGTGGGTAGGCTGCGACGAGCAGAGCGTGCATTTCAAAAATTCGCATACAGGAGAGGGCTCGAAAACGGCTTTGCCGATCTATGCTCTTTTTATGGAGGAGCTATATAGGCACCCTGAGTTGGGGGTGACCTTTGGCGAGTATCCAGCAGCTAAAGTAGAGATTACAAAAAAATATAATTGTCCAAGTCCGCGTATCGTGATTTCCGCGCCTTCAGATAGCACCGCGATCGATGAGGAACTTGAGCCAATTTTTGAAGGAGAGGGCGTAGAGCAGACCGAAACAACAGATACTGAATTTTAGATACATATTTCTTACTTTTGATAAGAACTAATCGTTTATTATGAATACTATCCTTGAATGGTGCCAAACCAGGCTTAAGTTCACTGTTTTAGCGCTGTGCCTGTTGGGGATGTTGCTGCCCGCACTGACCAAAGCGCAATATTTCGGACAGAATAAAATGCGCTACAAAAAGCTGAACTTCGAAGTGAAAGAAACACCACATTTCGAAATGTATAGTTACCTCAAGAATGACAGCCTTGTTAAATGGCTTTCGAAGGAAGCTGAGGTTTGGTACGGCATGCACCAGCAGGTATTTCAAGATACTTTTTTGCGTAAAAATCCCATCATCATCTATAATAACCATCCCGAGTTTCAACAAACCACTGCAATTTCCGGCGAGATTTCTGTGGGAACGGGTGGTGTTACGGAGGCTTTCAAGCAGCGCGTTGTGATGCCTGTTATGCAGATTAACCAACAAACACGCCACGTCTTGGGTCACGAGATGGTGCACGCGTTCCAGTATCGTGTGTTGATGGAAGGCAAGGATACCACGCGGCTGGAAAGTGTAGCAAACATTCCCCTCTGGATGGTGGAAGGTATGGCGGAGTATCTTTCTATCGGTAAAAAAGATGCCTTCACCGCGATGTGGATGCGCGATGCCTACGCACGCAAGGATATTCCCTCGCTCAAACAACTGACCGAGCAATCCTACGCTTATTTTCCATACCGGTATGGGCAGGCTTTTCTAGCTTACGTTGGCGCAACTTATGGCGATACGGTGATTATGCCGATGTTTTTGGAGACCGCTAAATATGGCTATGAAATAGCGATGAAGCGTGTTTTCGGCTACGACGCCCAAACCATGTCGACCTTGTGGCGCAACAGCATGGAAACTACCTTTAAAGGTTTAAATAAGGATACGGTTTCTCGACCTATTGGACAGCCGTTGATCACGGCTAACAATGGCGGCCGCATGAATGTCGCACCGGCTATATCGCCGGACGGAAAGTACGTCGCCTTTATGTCGGAGAAGGATCTTTTCGGCATTGACCTGTTTTTGGCCGATGCGTATACCGGGCAGGTCATCAGGAAGCTGGGTAGTCGCATGACAAACAAGGATATTGACGAGTTTAGCTACTTAGAGTCTGCGGGCGATTTTTCGGCAGATAGCAAGCGATTTGCCTTTAGTGTGTTTAGTGAAGGGAAAAATAAGCTGATGGTGATTGACGTCAAAACCGGAAAGGTATTAACTGTTCAGGCTATGGGCGACATCTACGAATTTACGAACATCAGCTTTTCTCCGGATGGCGACCATGTTGCTTTCTCTGGGTTGAAGGAGGGGCAGAGTGATATTTATACATATAACTTGAAAACTAAGGAGCTGGTGCAGCTAACCAACGATAAGTATGCTGACTTTCAGCCTAGTTATTCGCCTGATGGGAAGCTTATAGTTTTCAGTACAGATCGGGTAGCCTATGAGAGCGACACGCGGTCGGTAGATATTCCTATGGGGTTGGCGCTGTTAAATGTGGATACGAAGGAGATTTCGAATATTCCTGTGTTTCCGGGGGCTAATAATCTGAATCCACATTTTTCAGGAGATGGATCTTATGTTTACTTCCTTTCCAATGGCGATGGCTATCGCAATATGTTTCGCTATTCACGGAGCACCTTGGCCGTGGAGCAGATGACGGATTATTTTACAGGGATCAGTGGTATCACGGAGTACTCTCCAGCCATGAGCATTTCCAATGATGATGATATCGTCTATTCTTACTTTAAAGGTAATCAGTACAATGTCTATAAAGCGAAGGCCTCGGAATTTGAGGCAAAACTGGTAGACGCGACATCGGTAGACTTTGCTGCCGCGATGTTGCCGCCGGATGTCAATCGTGGTGTCAATGTGGTGAATACAAACTTGCAGAATTTTAACCGCTATGAGCGCATTGCTGAGTCGCAGATTCGCCCGATCCCATACCGGTCGAAATTCAAGTTGGATTATTTGGCCAATACGGGCGTCGGCATGACCGTAGGTTCTCGCTACGGTGCCGGTATGGCGGGTGGTGTTTTCGGTAGTTTCTCCGATATCTTGGGCTACAACCAGATTTTCACAACGCTTAACATAAATGGCGAGATATATGATTTCGGTGGACAAGTGGCTTATGTGAACCAAAAGAGCCGTTGGAACTGGGGTGGATCTATTTCCCATATTCCTTATCGATATGGTTTCCGTGCTTTTGATCGCGAAGATCTAGGCAATGGCGAGGAGGTTGTTATCAATGACTATATTATTCGCCAGTTTGAAACCCAATTGGATGCCTTTGTTGCCTATCCGTTTAATCGGTACCATCGCTTTGAAATTGGTGGTGCGGTGGCTCGCTATGGTTACCGTGCGGAGAAATGGCGTCAAAGTTATTTTTTCAACTATGGCGATCGTGAACGTCTTTCAAGTGCAGAGGCTGCAGCTTTGGGTTTTGGAAATCTAGATCCATTGAGTGTGCAACAGGCCAGTGCTTCTTTTGTCGGTGATAAATCCACTTTTGGTATGGCCGCTCCGCTGGACGGCTTTCGATATCGCCTTGGGGTAGCCCAGTATATAGGTGATCTGGATTTTACTGCTTATACCATTGATTTAAGACGATACCTACGGTTGAAGCCGGTCACAATCGCGGCGCGCGCGTACTCCTACATTCGATCTGGTACGGATGAAAATCGTCTCCGTGGAAACTATATAGGTTATCCGTTTTTTATTCGTGGTTTTGATAACCTAACCCCAGAGAAGGTAGGTAATCTTTCTTTTAATGATTTAATGGGTGCACGTGTGCTCGTTGGTAACTTTGAGATTCGTTTGCCCTTTACTGGTCCAGAGAAATTAGCGGCGGTGAAATCGGGCTTTCTTTTTTCTGATCTCAATCTATTCTTCGATGCGGGCTTGGCCTGGAACAAAGGCAATATCATTGTAAGTAGCCTCGATAAGAAACCTGTCGTACAGCAAACGGATATTAACAATCAGCCGATTGTTGACGAATCAGGCGCGCCAATCATGGGGTATGATAAGAACTATCGGGTGCCTGTTTTCAGTGCGGGCGTGTCGATGCGCGTTAATCTCTTTGGTGCCATGATAATTGAGCCTTATTATGCCGTGCCGTTTATTCGTTCGCGGACACAGTTTGGTACCTTCGGATTAAACTTTATGCCGGGCTGGTAGTCCAACTATTGGACAGTGCGGTTGGTTATTTAGGGTAAGGTTGTTAAAGGTCGTTGTTTAGCTTTAGGCATAAACAACGACTTTTTTATTTGCTGTCGCTGTAGGCATCGCGTAAAGGTTTAACCAATTGGGGTTTTTTAAACGGATGATTTTCTCGCGCTGCATACGGGTGAAATGTTGCAGCTGTGTTTTGTGGGCTTCTGCCTTCTCCTTGCTTTCAAAAAAAGCCATATATACTACATTGCTCAGTTTTGGCGCGTTACCAAATAGGGCTGATGATGCATTTCTTATTTCTGCTAAACGCATGTTGATGTCTGTGCAATGCCCCACCTCTAAATAGGTACGATTGCTGTCTGTGACGATGTATACGGTGTGCTTTTCCATGTTTAATTCCTTATCTATCTACTAATATATTTGGTGATATCAATCTTAATTACTAATTTTATTGGCACAATAATACTAATAAAATTAGTTTTTTAAAATTTTTTAATAAAAATATGTCAAATATCGCCTCCAATCTTAAGTTTTTAAGGAAAAAAAAAGGACTAACACAGCAGCAATTTGCGGATGCCATGGAGATCAAAAGGGCCTCTGTAGGTGCGTATGAGGAAGATCGTGCAGAACCGAAGTATGAGTTGCTAAAAAAGATAGCTGAATTTTATGACTTGACGATGGATGAGCTGGCGCACGACCAAATCGATGACAAATGGCGCCCAACGCCAAGAAGCAACGCATCCAACTTGCGTATCTTGAGCGTAACGGTGGATAGCCAAGATCGCGAAAATATCGAGTTAGTTCCGGTGAAAGCGAGCGCGGGTTATCTAAATGGTTACGGTGATCCCGAGTATGTGGCGGAATTACCTAAATTTTCGTTGCCGATGTTTAATCAAGGTAGCTACAGGGCTTTTGAAATCAAAGGCGATTCCATGTTACCACTGCCTTCTGGAAGCATTATTATTGCGGAATATGTTGAAAACTGGCATGATATTAAGGTGGGGCAGACCTATGTAGTTGTTTCCAAAGAGGATGGTGTAGTGTATAAGCGCATCGGGCAGAAGTTTAAAGAGGATAAGGGATTGAAGCTGGTTTCGGATAACAAATCTTATGACGCATATTGGGTGCAAACGCCTGATATCATTGAGGTGTGGAAGGCTAAAGCTTTCATCAGCACAGCTTTGCCTGAGCCGAGCCCAGAGCCTACGATGGAAACGTTGACTTCGATGATGGCACAGATGCAGAAGACGATTAGTGCGGTGGTGGACAATAAATGATGATTTATTTTGTTCTTTAAAAGAATTTTCCTAGATTTGTAAAATCTGAAAAGAGGGGGCATCGTATGCCCCCTTTTTTAATTCACTTATAGAAATATAACGATGCAAATAGAAGAAAGAGTACGCGAGTTGGTGGAAGAGAAGATTGCAGGCCGTGATGATCTTTTTATCGTTCGTATAAAAATGCACAGCAATAGGCTGTTGGAAATCCTGCTAGACGGGGATAACGGCATTGCGATTGAAGATTGTGCAAAGGTTAGCCGCCACGTTGGTTTTCATTTGGAGGAGGAGAACGTAATCGATCAAGCTTATCGCTTGGAGGTTTCCTCGCCAGGTATTGACACCCCTTTGCTTCTTGCACGGCAGTATGCTAAAAATATCGATAGGGAAGTGCGCGTGAAAACGGAAGATGGTAGTAAGCGGGAAGGTAAACTTGTTGCCGTATCAGATAGTCACATCGTGATCGAAGAAAAAGTAAAAGAGAAAGGAAAAAAAGCCGAATTAATACCGGCGGAAATTCCGTTTGAACATATAAAAGAAACCAAGGTGTTAATTTCATTTAAATAAAAATGAGCAGCAATATCAATTTGATCGACTCCTTTCAGGAGTTCAAGGATTTTAAGAATATTGACCGTCCAACGGTTATTACGGTTTTGGAAGAAGTTTTCCGCAGCATGATTCGGAAGCGCTTCGGAACAGATGAGAACGTCGATGTAATCGTCAACCCGGATAACGGGGATTTGGAAATCTGGAGAACGCGCGTAGTGATGGAGGATGGTTTTTCCGAAGATGATGATCTAGAAATCGAGTTGGCGGAAGCACATCAGCATGATCCAGATTTGGAAGTGGGCGATGATTTCATCGAACAGATCACCTTGGAAAGCTTCGGACGTCGTGCTATCTTGGCCGCTCGTCAGACATTGGTTTCCAAAATTCTGGAATTGGAGAAAGATGAGGTGTTCAAGAAATATAAGGATCGTGAAGGTGAATTGGTGATCGGTGAGGTTTACCAAATTTGGAAGAAAGAGATCTTGGTATTGGACGAGGATGGTAACGAGTTGATCTTGCCAAAGACCGAACAGATTCCTGCAGATTACTTCAAAAAGGGAGATAGCATCCGTGCGGTGGTTTCTAAGGTTGACATGATGAACAGCAACCCTAAGATCATTATCTCGCGTACAGCACCGGAGTTCTTGCAACGTTTATTTGAATTGGAAGTGCCCGAGATTTTCGACGGTTTGATTATGATCAGAAAGATCGTCCGCGAGCCGGGCGAGCGTGCAAAGGTTGCTGTAGAGTCTTACGATGATCGTATTGACCCTGTTGGTGCCTGTGTGGGTATGAAAGGTTCGCGTATCCATGGTATCGTTCGCGAGTTGCGCAATGAGAATATTGACGTAATCAATTTCACGTCTAACCATTCCTTGTACATCACACGCGCGTTGAGCCCTGCACGTATTTCATCGATCAAAATTGACGAAGAACACAAAACTGCAGCGGTGTATTTGAAGCCAGATCAGGTGTCTTTGGCAATTGGCCGTGGCGGACATAACATTAAATTGGCTGGTAAATTAAGTGGCTACGAGATCGATGTCTATCGCGAGAATGACGAGGTGGAGGAAGATGTGGATATCGAAGAATTCGCAGATGAAATCGATAGCTGGATTATCGACGAGTTGAAGCGTGTGGGCTTGGACACTGCGAAATCGGTGCTATCGTTGACACAAGAAGAACTTGTGCGGCGCACAGACTTGGAAGAAGATACGGTTTTGGAAATCGTACGTATCCTCCAAGCCGAGTTTGAATAGGACTTGCCAGTCCGGAAGACACTGAAAAAACAATTGTTCTTAAATTGTTTTTTCAGTGTAAAAAAGCATATTTTTGTAGTACTAAATATTAGAAGGTAAAAAAATAGATGACAGAAGGAAAAAGCGTAAACTTGCTAAAGGCAGCAAAAGAACTGAACATTGGGATAGGTACGGCTGTCGATTTCTTGGTAAAAAGAGGATTCGATGTCGATTCGAAGCCTAGCACCAAGTTATCGCCGGATATGTATGGTGTTCTTCTCAAAGAATTTCAAGGAGACAAGATCGTAAAAGACGAAGCAAAACAAATTGTTATCGGAAAAATTCGTCGCGACGAGTCGACTGCTGGAACAGGTGGCCTTTATCCTTCAGAATCTAAAGAGCAGGGGGATGATCAGGTTGCTGATGTGCAGGAAACTGTAGCAAAGAGCACCCCACAGGAGGTAGCACAGCCTGCAAAGCCGGAAAGCAAAGAGGAGCAAGAGAAGAAAGAGGAAGTAGGGCACCTGAAGGTTATCGGCAAAATTGATTTGGATAGCCTGAATAGAGGGAAATCGAAAAAGGTAGAAGCTACAGAAGCTCCGGTAGCGGAGACAAAAGCTGAAACACCGAAAGAAGTAGCGCCAGTACAGCCTGAACCTCAAAAAGAGGAAGCTAAGCCTGTCGTGGAGACTCCTAAAGTAGAAGCTCCCGTACAAGCAGCCACGCCTGAGAAGGTCGAGGTGCCAGCTGTGACGCAACCTAAAGCGGAGCCCAAAGAAGAAGTTAAAACCGAGCCTAAGGCCGACATGAATAAAGAAATTACAGAAAGCAAGCCTCCTGTAAAAGGAGATGCTACCACTCCTCCTGCAGCCGCTGCCGCAGAGCCGCAGAACAGTGTCATCAGAGCACGTTCGGAAACTTTAGCGGGACCGAAGGTTGTGGGCAAGATCCAGTTGCCTGTTGAGCGTAAACCTGTTGCTTCTTCGTCGAATGCAGCAAACAACGACAACAAACGCAAGCGTAAACGCTCCAACAAGCATCCTAATGGACCGGTAAATCCAAATTCCACTGATGCTCAACGCCAGTCCGGCGATAACCGGAATTCTGGTAATGCAGGAGGTAGCGGCGGAAACGCAAATAATAACAATCGTCAAGGTGGCGGCTTTAACCGCGGACCAGGACAACAAAATAATCGTCAAGGCGGCGGTGGTTTCAACCGTGCTGGTGGACCACAAGGTAACCGTCATGATAACCGCGGTAAGGGACGTCCGGCGGATACGCCGAAAGAGGAACCTTCGGACAAAGAAATACAAGACCAAATCAAAGCGACACTTGCTCGCTTGAGTGGTGCAGGTAAATCGGGTAAATTTGCACAGCGTGCTAAACTTCGTAGACAGAAGCGTGACGATATCGCTTTATCTGCAGAAGAAGCAGCAATGGAGGAAGCAGCACAATCCAAAATCTTGCGCGTAACGGAGTTTGTTACAGCAAATGAGTTGGCTAATTTGATGGACGTGCAGGTTACGCAGGTTATTTCAACCTGTATGAGCTTAGGTATGTTTGTGTCAATCAACCAACGTTTGGATGCGGAGACGCTTGCTATTGTGGCCGATGAGTTCGGTTATCAATTAGAGTTTATCAAGCCAGAGGACGAAGAGGTTACCGAGCTAGAAGAAGCGGATAATGCAGACAACCTGATCGCTAGAGCGCCAATTGTGACCGTTATGGGACACGTTGACCACGGTAAGACGTCCTTATTGGATTATATCCGTAAAGCGAATGTAACCAAAGGTGAGGCTGGTGGTATCACGCAGCACATTGGTGCCTATGCGGTGAAATTGGATGATGGTCGGAAGATCACCTTCTTGGATACGCCAGGTCACGAGGCCTTTACCGCGATGCGTGCACGTGGTGCTAAGGTTACGGATATCGTTATCATTGTTATTGCTGCGGACGACGCGGTGATGCCGCAAACAAGAGAGGCTATTAACCATGCGCAAGCTGCAGGTTCGCCAATCGTCTTTGCGTTTACTAAAGTAGATAAACCGGGCGCTAACGCTGACAAAATACGCGAACAACTTTCGGCCATGAATATCTTGGTGGAAGATTGGGGCGGTAAATATCAAGCACAAGAGATTTCTGCGAAGACAGGAGAGAATGTAGAGTTATTACTCGAGAAGGTTCTTTTGGAAGCAGAGATGTTAGAATTGAAAGCTGATCCTAACAAACGTGCGGTAGGTTCGGTTATCGAGGCTGCATTGGATAAAGGACGTGGAATTGTAACTACAGTATTGGTACAAGGTGGTACTTTGCGTGTAGGTGATGCTATCTTAGCAGGATCTCACTCGGGTAAGGTCAAAGCGTTGACTAACGAGCGCGGCGAACGGGTGAAAGAGGCAGGACCATCTATCCCTGTACAGATCTTGGGTATGTCTGGTGCTCCAACAGCTGGAGATAGATTATATGTGTTGGAAAGCGAATCTGAAGCTCGCCAAGTGGCAAATAAACGTTTGCAATTGCAGCGTGAGCAAGGTATGCGTGCTACGAAACACATTACCTTGGATGAGATCGGCCGTCGTTTGGCAATCGGTAACTTTAAAGAACTTAACGTTATCGTGAAAGGGGACGTGGATGGATCAATCGAGGCACTTTCTGACTCCTTGTTGAAACTGTCTACAGACGAGATCCAGGTAAACATTATCCACAAATCGGTGGGTGCAATTTCCGAGTCCGATGTGTTATTGGCATCTGCTTCTGATGCGATCATCATTGGTTTCCAAGTACGTCCAACGCAAGGATCGCGTAAGTTGGCCGAGCAAGAACAGATTGATATCCGTTTGTACTCGATCATCTACGATGCTATTGATGAGTTAAAATCGGCGATGGAAGGTATGTTGGCACCGAAATTTGAAGAGAAGATCGTTGCTGAAGTACAGATTCGCGAAACCTTCAAAATTTCAAAAGTGGGTACAATCGCTGGTTGTATGGTGACAGATGGTAAGATCAATAGAAACAATGATATCCGCGTGATTCGCGAGGGTGTGGTTATCCATACGGGTAAACTTGCTTCCTTGAAACGTTTCAAAGACGACGTGAAAGAAGTGGCACAAGGATACGAATGTGGTTTGAATATCGATCGTTTCAACGATATCCAAGTAGGCGATATTGTGGAAGCATACGAACAAGTTGAAGTAAAACGTAAACTCTAACGGTTTTTACGTCTACTATACAATCCTGACAGTGAAAACTGTCAGGATTTTTTTATGCCCTATAAAATTGATCTATTTGCCTGTTCTTGATAATTAACCTATTTTTATGGCATGTACAAATTTGAAATAGCGCGTATTACTCCTCAACCGAATGACAACGTAACGATCACTTTCAACGATCTGTCGGGTACCTATCCTACACCAAAATCTGGACAGTTTCTTACCTTGTCTTTCACCTTTGGCGAGCGGGAGGTGCGTCGTTCCTATTCGTTCAGCAGCTCGTCCGCACTCGACGAGCCCTTGGCAATTACGGTGAAGCGTGTGGACAACGGGGAAATTTCAAGATTGCTGCACCATCGTTCCAAAGTAGGAGATGTCATTGACGTATTGGAGCCACAAGGCTTGTTTTATTATGAACCGGATGCTGACACGGAACGTACTATTTTCCTGTTTGCTGCTGGGGTTGGTGTAACGCCGCTGTATGCCATGCTAAAAACGGCGCTAGTGGCGGAGCAGCATACAAAAGTGGTGCTGGTCTACAGTAATGGCTCGCCCGCGCGTACGCTGTTCTATGACGAATTGCAAGCTTGGCAGGCGCAGTATCCCGATAGACTGACTATTGTATGGATTTTCTCCAATTCGAAGAACTTACTGAACGCTCGTTTAAATAGAGACTACCTATTGCGTATTGTACAAAAACATATGCCGCCCAATAATGAGGCACTTTTCTTTACCTGTGGACCGGTTTTTTACATGGATCTTGTCCGTTTTACCCTGTTGGGGATGGGTATTCCAGATCAACATATCCGCAAGGAAACTTTTCACTTTCCGGAAGAAGAGGAGGATGACGATGAGCGAGAGGAAGAGCCCGTTGATATGACCGCACACGATATCGTTTTACGCTTTCAAGGCATGGAATATAATCTATCCATTCCTTATAACAGGACGATATTGGACATCGGGTTGGCGCATAAAATAAAATTGCCCTATTCCTGCAAGTCGGGGATGTGTAGTACCTGTATTTCGCAATGTGTCAGCGGCGCGGTTCGTATGGATTATAATGAAGTGTTGACTGATCGGGAGGTAGAAAATGGCAAGTGTTTGATTTGTGTGGCTCATCCTGTAGAGGCAGGCACGGTCATTGAGGTAAGCTAGTCATGAGAGCACTTGTTATTGGCGCGACGGGCGCAACAGGAAGAGAATTGGTTAAGCAGTTGTTGGCCGATGCACGTTTTACCGAGGTGGTGGCTTTTGTTAGGCGGCCTTATTTCGAAGAGCAGCCTAAGTTGATCGAATGCATAGTGGATTTCGAAAACTTGGCCGCTTCAGCCGATTATATATATGGCGATGTCGCATTTTCCTGTCTGGGTACCACATTGAAAGATGCGGGAAGCAAAGCGGCACAGTGGCATGTGGATCATGACTATCAACTTGAATTTGCGCAATGGTGCCAAACAAAGGAAGTGCGTCATTTCCTATTGCTCTCGGCTGTAGGGGTAGACCCCAACTCCAATTTCTTTTACAACAAAATGAAGGGCGTTCTGGAAATGGAAGTACGTGCGTTGCATTTCGACCAATTAACAATCGTCCAACCAGGTTTAATTTTGCGCCCCAACTCCGATCGAGTAGGCGAAGTATTGGCCGGCAAGATGCTTCTTTTTTTCAATAAGATTGGCCTTTTTAAGCAGTACGCTCCCACGAGCACCGCTAAATTGGCTAGTATCTTTGTGCGGGAATCGAAGGTAAAAGGAAGAGGCGAGCGCGTCATCAAAACCAAAGATTACACGTCTTAATGGCCATTAGCGATAGCTCTTCGCGCAGTCTGATTCAAGAACGACAAACAGTTTTTCAAAAGTGCCATTATTCGCGTAATTATGGCGTTTTTGCTTTCAAATGCTTATCTTTAGGCGAATTTAAAAACGTAGACTTTGCGGATGCCGCGTCTACAGCATGTTCATCGAAAATTAATAGAATTTCAATAAAAAATTATGTCATCTAAAATTATTTACACGAAGACTGATGAGGCGCCATTGTTGGCGACTTATTCGTTTTTACCAATTGTTCAGGCATTTGCCAAAACTGCCGAAATCGAAGTTGAATTGAGAGACATTTCCCTAGCCGGTCGTATTCTTGCAAACTTTGCTGCCTCTTTACCCGCGGATCAGCAAACTGCAGATGCCTTGGCCGAGCTTGGTCAGTTGGCCACACAGCCTGAAGCAAATATTATCAAGTTGCCGAACATCTCGGCTTCCATTCCACAATTGAAAGGCGCTATTGCTGAACTGCAAAAAGCAGGATACAACGTACCCAACTATCCCGATAGCCCAGCTAATGCTGAGGAAGAAGAGATTAAAGCAACTTATGCGAAGG
This sequence comes from Sphingobacterium bambusae, assembly GCF_033955345.1. Lineage (NCBI taxonomy): Bacteria > Pseudomonadati > Bacteroidota > Sphingobacteriia > Sphingobacteriales > Sphingobacteriaceae > Sphingobacterium > Sphingobacterium bambusae. The sequence goes on along the minus strand of NZ_CP138332.1, from coordinate 74,843 downwards.
TATTGGGTTCTGCTGTAAACCCGGTTTTGCGGGAGGGTAACTCGGATCGTCGCGCACCTAAGGCGGTAAAGAACTATGCAAAAGCAAATCCACATAGCATGGGTGTTTGGTCTGCAGACAGCCAAACGAAGGTAGCTTCCATGACGGACGGTGATTTCTTTGCAACAGAGCAATCATTGACACTAGACAGTGATAGCCAATTCAAAATAGAATTTGTAGCCGAGAATGGCGATGTTAAAGAATTAAAAGGTCTTGGCAAATTAAAAGCAGGTGAGGTTATTGATAGTTCAGTGCTTAATCTTGGCAAGCTAAAAGCCTTCGTTTCGGAGACTATTGCGGAGGCAAAAGCGGCAGGTGTGCTGTTATCAGCTCACTTGAAAGCAACCATGATGAAGGTATCTGATCCAATTATCTTTGGTGCTATCGTTGAAGTATATTTCGCAGATCTTTTCGCAAAGTATGGCGAGTTGTTTGCCAGCCTTGGTATCAACAAAAACAATGGTTTGGGCGAGGTATACAGTAAAATTGCTGGTCAGCCTCAAGAGGCGGAAGTGAAAGCCGCTATCGAGGCTGCCATCGCCAATGGTCCTGATTTGGCCATGGTAAACTCTGATAAGGGTATTACTAACCTACATGTTCCTTCCGATGTAATCGTAGACGCTTCGATGCCTGCGATGATCCGTACATCTGGTCAAATGTGGAACAAAGAGGGTAAACCACAAGATACCTTCGCTATTATCCCAGATCGTTCGTATGCTGGCGTGTATGCTGCCGTTATTGAAGATTGTAAGGAGCACGGTGCTTATGATCCTAAAACAATGGGTTCTGTACCTAATGTGGGCTTAATGGCACAGAAAGCAGAAGAGTATGGTTCGCATGATAAGACCTTCCAAGCGGCAGCTAAAGGAACGATTCGCGTGGTTGATGCTGACGGAAAAGTGCTTATGGAACAGCCTGTAGAGAAAGGCGATATCTTCCGTATGTGTCAAACTAAAGATGCACCGATTCAAGACTGGGTTAAATTGGCTGTCAATCGTGCGCGCTTATCGGCTACACCAGCTGTATTCTGGTTAGACGAGGCACGTGCACACGATCGCGAGATCATCAAAAAAGTAAATGCCTATTTGGCAAACTATGATACGACAGGCTTGGATATTCGCATCTTATCTCCTGTAGAGGCTACTAAGTTTTCGGTAGAGCGCATCCGCAAAGGTGAAGACACCATCTCTGTAACGGGAAATGTGTTACGCGATTACTTAACAGATTTGTTCCCAATCTTAGAAGTTGGAACATCTGCGAAGATGCTGTCGATCGTTCCTTTGATGAATGGTGGTGGCTTGTTTGAAACTGGTGCCGGCGGATCAGCTCCTAAGCACGTCGAACAATTCCAAGAGGAAGGCTACCTTCGTTGGGATTCCCTTGGTGAATTTTTGGCTTTAGGTGCTTCTTTTGAACATCTATCACAAACGCAAGATAATGCTAAAGCACTGGTATTGGCTAATACACTTGACGTTGCTACAGAAAAGTTCCTAGCCAACGATAAATCGCCTGCACGTCGTGTTGGTCAGATAGACAATCGTGGTTCACACTTCTACTTGACCTTGTACTGGGCAGAGGCCTTAGCAGCGCAAACCGAAGATGCTGACTTGGCTGCAAAATTTGCTCCGTTAGCGAAATCATTGGAAGAAAACGAAGCGAAGATCAACGAAGAGTTGATCGCTGCGCAAGGAAAACCACAAGAAATTGGTGGCTACTACTTTCCGAATGATGATTTAGCTACGAAAGCGATGCGTCCTTCTGAGACATTAAATAATGCAATTGCCTCACTATAGTGTAAGGAAGTATTGCTAATCATAAAAAAGTCCTGCTTTGATATAAAGCAGGACTTTTTTTATACATGATTTCTAGTAAGGTTTTCGCGAATAACTAATTCTCGCAGTTTGATACTAGCCTATCCCAGCGATGTAGGTAAGGCACTTTAGTTCAAACGCTCGTTCTCGTTTGTTAGTTCGTCCGATTGGGCAAGCATACCGCGTCGCACCAATGGAGAAAGAACTTTTGTTTTCGCCAAATAATCTTCATTCTCCGCGTAGATGAAAAGCAATGTTCCATCTTTTATCGTATTGATGATCGGTTTTGCCAACGCTCTCGGTAGAGCAGGGCAGCCATAGCTTCTACCTAAGCGGCCTGTCGCCTTGATCATCGATTCGCTACAGTAATCTGCACCATGAACCACTACAGCGCGGGCCTTAGCTTGATCGTTGATTCCTTTTTCTAGGCCATTTAACACCAAAGAGTAGCCATTTCCACCTTGGTAGGTATTTTGGGTTTCGTAAAAACCTAGTGAACTTTGGTAAGAACCATGTCTATTGGAAAATGAAGTAGCAAAGTTTTCGCCCGAATTTTTACCGTGGGAAACAATGGTATGAAATAATACTTTTTCATTTTTCATGTCCAATACAACCATTCTTTTGGCGGTGGAAGGAAGCGTAAAATCAATCACGGTTAATATCCCATCCTTCTTAGGATGCAACAGTTTGTAGCCCTCTAGCGCTTGACTGAAGGCTTCAAATTTCAAAACAGCAGCAAGCTTCATCTTCTCGTAAAGAAGCTGGCTTGTTGATTTTGTCTCTTCTGTTTTTTCTGGGATAGGTTTGGTTGAACTTGTTTTAAAATCTTCGGAAAGCGTGGTTGGTATATAACTCACAAACAGCCCCGTCAACAATACAAAAAATAAACTACGCATACGCACAAATCTTTAATCCAAGTGCAAAACTAATAATAATTTATTAATCAAAGTGTTAAATAAATGTAAATATCATTCGATCACGATCACCAGTGCGTTGAAGGTCTTCGCCCAGTCAAAAACAAATTTAGCGTGTGAAGAGGCATTTCGGACACACATGTGGGATCGTGGTGTGGTGCCAAGGGACCAGCTCGTTTCAATAATCGCGCCTTTTGGGTTGTTGACGGGCACGCCATGCACGTATGCACCATTGGTGAATCGGCTTGCGTAAGGAGCGTAGCCCTCAATGGAGGTAGTGCCGTCCTTATAATAATACATCTTGGTTTTCTTCTCCTGTACTACAAACATGCCCGTTGGTGTTTCTTGCGCATAGGGCGGTTTGTGTTGGCCCGTCGTTGCCGGATTCATACTTCTTATTGCCCACTCGCAATCTCCGGTGCGTTCTGCGGTTAAAATATTTTGGTTGGTCACGTCGACAAATACCACCCGATGAAAGGTAACCGAGTCGCCTATGGTCTTAACATAGCGCTTAGGTGCTTCCCAAGTACCTTCAAAAGAAACGCCTTCCACCTGAACCATCGCGAGGGTATCACTGCTTTTGAGCTTCACCAAGGAGCCGTCGCGTCCATAGATGCTGGGTTTATCGGTTTCACCCAATGCATACAGCGGAGCCGACTGATAGCGTTCATTGCCCAACGAATCCGATATACGCGTATACTCATTGCGGTGATAGTTTTTGACAAGTGGAGCTTCTCTATTTTTGTTTTTATGGTTCTGCAAGACGGCATAGGACGCCGGTGCTCGTTGAAAATTTTCTACATAAGCCAGTTTTTCCTTGATCTTTTCCATCTGAAAGATACGCGTGGTATCCTTATAGGGATAGGTTTCCTCGAGCGTGTGTTTGTTATACGCTAAATCCGTTGATAGCTTGATATCGGCTGCCGTCTTTGGTTTCTTTTTCGCCTCCTCTTCCGCTTTTTTTATGGTTTCCAACGAATCCAAACGGCGTTGTTCTGCCGGATCCTCGGCGGCCTGCTTGGCTTCTTTAGTTTGATTACAGGAAATGCCTGCTATACAGCAGGACAGCAAGATTAGCTTCAGGGATAATTTCATGTAGGATAACGACTTTTTAATGGTCTATTTTACCAAATATACTAAAACAGACGCTTTTTTAAATAAACAAAATGGTGAATTATCTATTTTTAAATTGTTAAATTCGTACATACACCGGTTATAAATGAAATGGTACCACTACCTGATTTTGATATGTATTCCATATTCTTTATATGGCCAGGGTATCTTTCGACTAAAAGAGAACAAACCTGTCACGGTAAAGTTTGATTTGATCAACAACGTGGTGCTTGTCCCCTTAACTATCAATGGAATAACTTTTTCCTTCCTGTTGGACACAGGGGTCAAGGAAACGATCTTATTCGCGCAAGCCAATGATTCCCTATACCTCAACAACAAGAATAAGATGAAATTTCATGGCATAGGTTTGGAAGATGGGATTGAAGGGATCTTGTCGACGGGTAATGTTGTTGAGCTGGGTGCTGGTGCGGTGATTGATTCGCTTCATTGGCTCTATGTCATACAGGCTACAGAACTCGACATCTCGACAGATGTAGGTGTTGCCATCAATGGGATATTGGGTTCTAAATTTTTTCAGAGCTTCTCGGTGCGGATGGACTATATACGGCAACGGATGACGATTTACCCCAGAGGTTATGATTACAGTAAGGCGTTTGGAAAATATAAAAAGTTGCCTATTCAGATTGAGCACGATCGTCCCTATGTACAGGCGGCTCTAGGAAATGACGGCAATTGGGTAGAAGGGAAGATGCTGCTCGATATGGGCAATACGGATCCGATGATGCTCTTCTCTTTTTTGTTGCCGGGATTTATGCTGCGCAAACCTTTCGTGGAGGAATACATCGGGCGCGGCTTCAACGGAGAGATACATGGCAAAAGAAATCGGGTTGCGCGCGTCGTGCTGGGGGATTTTGAGTTGAAGTTCCCTATTGTAGCCTATCCAGATTCCAATGCTGTATTTATGAGTAAATTGACGAAGAACAGGATTGGCTCTGTCGGCAACCAAGTGCTTCAACGTTTCGATATGTTGCTAGATTACGAGCGGGAACTATGGTATCTTAAGAAGAACAAGAATTTCAATAAGCCTTTTCTGCTCAATATGGCGGGCATGGACATCAAGCATGATGGCATGATATGGGCAAAGGAGTTGGTGAAGATTCCAGCGAGAGCGAAAAATAACCATGGCTTACAGGCGGAAGACCAAGGTGTCACGATCAACTTGGCAAATAATGATCTGCAGTATAAGTTTGTGCTAAGGCCGACGTATCGTGTGTCGGGCATACGTAAGGATGCGCCAGCTGCGCGTGCGGGAGTACAGGTGAATGATGTGTTGTTAAAAGTCAACGGTACTTCGGTAAGTCAGCTTACGTTGGCAAAAATTATGGCTAAATTGCAGTCGAAGCCAGGCGAGTTTATCCGTTTGGTTATTGAGCGAGATGGGGTACTTCGGGATATCCGATTTCAATTAATCGATCCTATACCGTTAGCAGAGTAGGTTTATACGAAAAAAGCCGTATACAGGCTGCGTATGATGCAACCTGTATACGGCTTTGTGTTCCACCGGTATCCTTAGTCTGCCGGTGCTTTGCGCTTACTGCTGTTCGCTTTTGTTGATGAATACAAATTGGCCATCAAACACATCCACTTGGATAACCGAGTCGCGCGATACCTTTCCGGCCAGTATTTCTTTGGATAGCTCATTCAAAATTCGCTTTTGTATGACCCGCTTGAGCGGACGTGCACCATACACCGGGTCATAACCCAATTGTCCCAACCAATCCAAGGCTTCTTCGCTGGCAGAGATAAAGATGTTTTGCTCGGCAAGCTGCTGCTGCACGCGGTTAAACTGCATCCGTACAATGTTGCCTATCTCATTGCGACCGAGTGGTGTAAACATAATCACCTCATCAATGCGATTCAAGAATTCTGGACGTATTGATTTCTGTAGGATGTCGAATACTTCATCTTTCGTTTTGGCAACAACTTCATCACGATTATCATCCGTCAGCTTGGCAAAATTTTCCTGTATAACGCCCGAGCCTGTATTGGAAGTCATGATGATAATCGTATTCTTGAAGTTCACCACGCGTCCCTTGTTGTCGGTCAGGTGTCCGTCGTCCAGCACTTGCAACAGAATGTTGAACACATCGGGATGAGCCTTCTCTATCTCATCGAGGAGCACGACAGAGTAAGGTCTTCGGCGTACCGCTTCGGTAAGTTGTCCCCCTTCATCGTAACCCACATAGCCCGGAGGCGCACCGATAAGCCGAGAGACGGCATGGCGCTCTTGGTATTCCGACATATCAATCCGCACAAGCGCTTGCTCATCATCAAATAGAAATTCCGCCAAGGCTTTTGCGAGCTCCGTTTTACCAACCCCAGTTGTACCGAGAAAGATGAAGGAGCCAATAGGACGCTTGGCATCACTTAGGCCTGCACGCGAACGCCTAATTGCATCGGCGATGGCTTCTATTGCTTCTTCCTGCCCAGCTACACGTTTGTGCAGCTCTGCCTCTAGGTTGAGCAGCTTTTCGCGTTCCGACTGTATCATTTTACTGACAGGGATACCGGTCCAGCGGGATACCACGTCGGCAATATCATCGGATGTTACCTCTTCTTTCAGCATGCGGCTGGCCTGCTGCTTTTCCGCTAACTCCAATTTTAGTTTCTCTGCGCTGTCTTGCGCCTCTTTGATCTTTCCGTAACGCAGCTCTGCCACTCTGCCATAATCACCAGCACGTTCTGCTTGATCGGCTTCAAGTTTGTAATCTTCAATATTTTGGATCTCTTGGTTCACCCGGTCGACGAGTGTTTTTTCAGATTGCCAAGCCGCCTTTAACGAATCGCGCTCGGTGGATAGGTTGGCTATGGTTTCCGATAGCTCTTGTACTTTGCGCTCGTCGTGTTCCCGTTTGATGGCCTCGCGTTCAATCTCCAGTTGCATAATACGTCGATTCAATTCGTCAACGGCTTCTGGTACAGAGTCCATTTCTAGGCGTAGTTTCGAGGCCGCTTCATCAATTAAATCAATGGCTTTATCGGGTAGAAAGCGGTCGGTAATATAGCGCTGCGACAATTCGACGGCCGCGATAATAGATTCGTCAAGAATCCGTACTTTATGGTGCGTCTCGTACCGTTCTTTCAAGCCGCGTAAAATGGAAATGGCGTCCTGCGTGTCGGGCTCATCGACCATAACTTTCTGAAAGCGCCGTTCCAAGGCTTTATCTTTTTCAAAATATTTCTGAAACTCGTTAAGCGTCGTTGCGCCAATGGCGCGAAGCTCGCCGCGTGCCAAAGCTGGCTTCAAAATGTTAGCTGCATCCATAGCACCTTCGCCGCCACCGGCGCCCACTAGGGTATGGATTTCATCAATGAAGAGGATGATTTCACCATCGCTTTCCGCAACCTCCTTAACCACGGCTTTGAGGCGTTCCTCAAATTCGCCCTTATATTTTGCTCCAGCGATCAGCGCGCCCATGTCGAGCGAGAAAACTACTTTCGATTTCAGATTTTCTGGGGCGTCGCCCTTAATAATGCGGTAGGCAATACCTTCTGCTATGGCGGTCTTTCCCACACCGGGCTCGCCCACCAATATGGGGTTGTTCTTGGTGCGCCGCGATAAGATCTGCATCACGCGGCGTATTTCTTCGTCACGACCGATTACTGGATCCAATTTACCCGACTCGGCATACTCGTTAAGGTTGCGCGCATATTTGCCTAACGCATTGTAGGTTGCTTCGGCATTTTGATCGGTTACGCGAGACGATCCACGCAGTTCCTTAATCGCTGTTTTCAGGTCTTTCTCATTAACGCCTTGGTCTTTTAGTAAACCGCTTGTTTTGTCGCTAGCGGATAGTAAGGCGAGTAGGAGATGCTCAATGGAAACGAATTCGTCATTAAATTCTTTTAGATAGCTTTGAGCCTTCTGCAATACCGAGCTACTGGTATTGCTCAAATAGACATTACTACCACTAACCTTGGGCATGGATTGGATCAACTTGTCCAGCTCCGTGCTGATGTAGTCTACGTTCGCATTTAGTTTTTTTAATAGATGGCCAACGATATTTTCGTCGACAGTCAAAAGCGCCTTTAATATATGGGCGGGTTCTATAGCTTGTTGTTGATTTCCAACAGCTATTTCGGAGGCTTTTTGTATCGCTTCCTGTGCTTTAATTGTATAGTTGTTAAAATTCATAGGATATATTTCTTACGTTATGTAATCGTGTTCATCACGATGTTTAGTGCATAACAATTTATATGCCTTTTGGATTTACTAATTATTTTCGGAAATTTTGACATTTCTTTTTGTTTTGGACAGTCAAAATGTCTTGAAGTGTTTTTTTTATCTTTGATTTTCATGTAATTATTGCATTCCTAACAACAAATTTGTTATCAGCCTTGCATATTTTAGCCAAAGTTCTGATATTTGCACAACCAAGCAATTAAGCTTTAAAAGCCTCCTTAGCTCAGCTGGTAGAGCAACTGACTTGTAATCAGTAGGTCATTGGTTCGATCCCGATAGGAGGCTCAGATTTAAAAAGCGGTTTTTTTTGTAAAAAAACCGCTTTTTTGTTTTTTTACACGAGGATTAGTATAAATTTTTATCAATCACTGGAACTAGTTTTAGTTACGGATCAAGCAGAATCTTTGGGGGGCATAGAATAAATTCTTAGCTTAGCGCTCTTAAAATAGATTACCTTGCAAGACGCTGAACGTAAATTAGGATCAAGCAGAATCTTTGGGGGGCATAGAATTAATTCTTAGCTTAGCGCTCTTAAAATAGATTACCTTGCAAGACGCTGAACGTAAATTACTGTCTTTATTGATGCCCGAAGGGCTTTTAGATTATTTTGATATTATTGATGGTTCCAAGGTTGATGGAGAACTTCACATCTATCTTGATGAAAGAAACATTGCCCCCTCAGGCTATGAAAACAGTAAGCTGGAATCCAAAGGCTTTATGCCGGTTTCCCAGATCAAGGACTTTCCCATCCGGGGCCAAAAAGTCACCCTACATATCAGACGTAGACGTTGGACCGTGCTGGATACACGGGAGATCATTACCAGGGATTGGAACCTCGTTCATGAAGGTGCTCGGATGACTACGGAATTCGGGCTTTTTTTAAAGGGGATATTTGGATAACCATCCCATCAGTGCGCATCTTTTGGGACTTCTCTTTCAGCTGGATGGTAAGCAGCTGCAGGATCAGTACAGGAACCATCTGAGCGACTTTCATGATTGGGATCAGAAACACCACGCCGAGTACTGGACGGTATTTCCGGCAAATATCTCCGAGCGGCTGAGTATCGATGAGACCAGTTTTAGCAATGGCGAACTCTATACCGTTGTGGGCAGCAAAGCCTCCAAGGGAAGAAAAGGCACCATCCTGGCCAGCATTAAGGGAACAAAGGCAGAAGATATCATCGCTGTACTGGAACGTATCCCGCTCAGGTTGAGAAATAAAGTTCGTGAGGTAACGATGGATATGGCTCCCAATATGGCAAAGGCAATCCGCCGGTGTTTTGGGAATGTCAGAAGGGTCATCGATAGGTTCCATGTGCAGAAACTGGTTTATGATGCCGTTCAGGAACTGCGTATAAGGTACCGTTGGGAGGTGCTGGATGAAGAAAGTAAGAAGATCGCCAGTGCACGTAAGAAAGGTATTCCCTACGATCCTGAGCTGCTGTCCAATGGCGATACCATCAAACAGCTATTGGCAAGATCAAGATACCTGCTGTTCAAACATCCTTCAAAATGGACAGAAAGCCAAAAGCACCGTGCGGAAATCTTATTTGCACGTTTTCCCCTGTTAAAGAAAGCGTATGATTTGGCGATGGCACTGGGAGATATCTTCAACAAATGCAAGGATAAGATGGTAGCTTTTACCAAGCTTGGTCTGTGGCACAATCAGGTAGAAAACTCCGGTATCGCATCTTTTGAGAGTGTTGCCCGGTCAATTGCAGCACACCACACGGATATCCTTCACTACTTCGACAATAAAAGTACAAATGCTTCAGCGGAATCCTTCAATGCAAAACTTAAGGCCTTTAGGAGTATATTCCGCGGAGTCAGGGATACAAAATTCTTCCTGTACAGGGTAATGAAATTATATGCTTAAATTTTATCCCCCCAAGAATTCGGTATGATCCTTAGTTACTCGCCTAGGCCTAATACTTACCGGATGGCGTCAACAGCAAATAAGAAGATTCGAGCTAGTTTCAAAAAAAAGCGATATTTTTTTTACGATGATACTGTTCTCAACGGTCTGAATTTAGCATTGATAAAAACCTTATTTAATGTTGTTTCAAGTCATTTTTTCTGTCAAAATTCGTTACTTGTTTCTTACAAAAATTCGAGCATTTCTATAAAAATTGCTAGCTGTATTGGTATATAAGCTAGTACAATCGGACGAAAAACTAATACTTCGACCCCATACGCTACTAACTTTTTCAGACCCTGCTAGCGTGTAAGTTTATACGCTAACATTCTTGGAAAAATGATCAAAACTTATTTCGCAAATGCAGTTAAGGGAACGTGGCATATTATGGCGAGGGACATATTAAATCCGAAAGACAAGCCTATCATAGATTGAGACATCGTATATAAAAATTGCCTTATAATATTGGATAGGTTTTTTTTGTTGAAAAAAATATAGTTTTATTTTAATGAGTTATACTCATGTTTTATACCTATCTTTAATAACCTTCCTACGTACAGCATTTGTAAGTTTACAAAAACACATCTCGCAGGGACTGCACAGCAACATAAAACAGCATCATGACAGTAGAAAAGCAGCAAGGTATAGCTTTTATATCAACCTTTCCTCCGCGTGCCTGCGGAATTGCAACATACACAACAGATCTCATAGATTCCATAAAGACAAAATTTGCCGACTCATTTGCCTGCTACTACGTTCCCTTGGAAAATTCAGCTTATGTACATCCTTACAAATTTGATAGCTTTTTCGTTTTGGATGTGTCTGACGCTAGATCCTTTCAGCAGCTGAGCGACAAGCTCAACGACGCTACAGAAATTGATATTGTCTGCATTCAACACGAATTTGGACTTTTTGCTGAAGCGGAAGATGACTTTGTGAATTTTCTGAACCAGTTAAAGAAGAGCATTGTGCTAACTTTTCATACCGTCTTACCCTTACCGGTACCAGCGATGATCAAAAGTGTACGCGACATGGCGCATGCATGTGAAAAGTTAATTGTGATGACCCAAAATTCTGCAGACATACTTGTTGAATACTATCAGATAGACGCTACAAAAATAAGCGTAATAGCGCATGGAACCCATTTGTCGCCGGCTCTCGATAAATCAGAGCTTAGGTCGCGCTACGGTCTGCAAGATCGAAAAATTCTTAGTACGTTTGGTTTGTTGGGGCCAGGAAAAAGTATAGAAACCACCTTAGAAGCGCTTCCAACTATCGTTCAAGCTTTTCCGGATGTTCTGTTCCTCATAATCGGTGTAACCCACCCTGTGCTCTTAAAGCAGGAGGGAGAGAAATATAGGGATACACTGAAGGATTTGGTAAGGGATCTAGGCCTTGCTCTCCATGTTCGTTTTGTCAACGAATTTCTTTCAACGAAGGAGCTTTTGGGTTATCTTCAACTGACCGACGTCTACCTCTTCACTTCTAAAGATCCCTTGCAAGCCGTGAGCGGGACTTTTGCCTATGCGCTAGCTTCCGGCTGTCCGGTCGTATCCACCCCAATTCCACATGCGCGCGAAGTATTGAAAGCGGATATGGGAATGATGATTGACTTTGGATCCGCAGAGCAATTGGCCGATGCCGTCATTACCTTATTGGGGTATGACAGAACAGAGCGGGAAAGGATACGAAATCTCAATATACAAAAAACAGTCGCCACATCTTGGCAAAATTCAGCGATGGCCCATATACACTTGTTTGCAAGTATGTTAGGACAAGTTAGTTCCCTTGCTTATTCGGTACCTCGCATAGATTTAGCACATATAAAGCGTATGACAACCGACCGTGGATTGATACAGTTTGCTGAGATCAATACACCTGATCTGAAGAGTGGATATGCGTTGGATGACAACGCTCGCGCATTGGTGGCCATCCTGCATTACTACGATCAATATGCTGCGTTCGACTGTCTTTCGCTTATCTCCAAATACCTTAACTTTATAGCGCATTGTATGCAAGATGACGGAACATTTCTAAATTATGTCGATACTGGAGGTCGGTTTACGGAGCAGAATTTCAACGAAAACCTCGACGATGCAAACGGTAGGGCGGTATGGGCGCTCGGTGAGGTATTTGCAAAATCACATATCCTCCCAGCAGAGACCGTAAATCTTGCGAAGGAGTTGTTAGAGAGAGCATCCTCAAACTTTCTTACCTATTACTCAACGAGATCAATGGCTTTTATCTTGAAGGGGCTGTGCTGTGTCGAAACTAGCGAGTACCATCATGTAATTGAAACATTGGCAGGTCGCTTGACGGGCATGTTCAACCATGAAAGTTCCGATAATTGGGTTTGGTATGAATCCTACCTCACGTATGGGAACAGTTCGATACCCGAGGCTCTTCTTTTGGCCTATCAGCGCACCGGAATACCTATTTATAAGGAGGTGGCCTGTCGGTCTTTCGATTTTTTACTTGAAAAGATATTTGTCGATGGCGAGATACATGTGGTATCCAACAAAGGGTGGGCAAAACGTGATGGTATTCATGCTAGACTTAAAGGTGGAGAGCAGCCAATCGATGTGGCTTACACGATCATTGCACTTGATCGATTCTATCGAGAAATTGGAAATGATGAGTACCGACAAATGTTGATAGCTGCCTTTGCATGGTTTTTGGGAAGAAATCACTTGCAGCAGATCGTGTACAATCCGGTTACAGGTGGTTGTTTTGATGGTCTCGAAGCGCTCAATGTAAATATAAACCAAGGCGCAGAATCTACCATAAGCTATCTTTTGGCGCGGCTGAAAATGGATAACTACGTCGATATCTCTAGATAAGCGACGCTTTGTCTATATGACGGCTATCCGGTCGAGTTACGCAGGCGTCCATCCGTTCAAATAATTTCAATTTAATATATTTATCATGAGCAAAGAACAAAAAAAAGAAAAGAGCACAAAGGATAAGAAGCAGTCTTCTTATCAGCAGGAAAAAGAAAGTCCATCGAAGGATAACATGGCAAATGTTTTCTCCAAGAAGAAAAAATAGTGGAATCCATTTTATGTAGATCGATGAAGCCACGTGCTTTGTGTCTGACAAAAAGTTCAATTTATTGTCCAACAGTTCCCTAGTTTGGACGATTTCACGAGACTTTCATTTATCGGATAGCCATCTCCATTAGGGGTAGGTATACCTCCGAGATAAGCGTTGCCATCTGACCTGAATATCCACTGGTTCCGGACATGATACACAAGAAATGATTCATTATTTTTTTTCTTCTCGCTCCCCATCATGACGTAAGGGATGATACACGATATGATCTTCGGCCCGCATGATTTTTTTTTACTAATTTGCGGCAAATCCATAATGGATTTTGCCACTATATGAATGAAAATAGCGCCAATATCGATCGTTTTAAAGCTCTTGTTTCTGCAATTTCAGATGTTGTATATCGGCTTAGCCCCGATTGGTCGATAATGTATGAACTAGATGGACGGGGATTTTTAAAAAGTACCTCTGCCCCGATTACGGGATAGAAGCAAAGAAATGTTCACCCGGACGATATGGACATGGTTGACGCCGCCATCGCTAGATCAATTGCTGAGAAAACTACCTTTGAGCTGGAACATCGTGTGTTGAGAGTGGATGGATCAACCGGCTGGACGCTCTCGCGCGCGTTGCCTATACTAAACGAAATGGGGGAGATTGTGGAATGGTTTGGTGTCGCTGCAGACATATCGGCACGAAAACATGCAGAGTTAGAACTTCATACAGCCAATAAAGAACTTCAGCTCTCCCAAACGCTGCTCAATGAAGCTAACGTTAATCTAGCGCTGATTATAAACATGTTGCCCGCATCTGTAGTCGTTATCCGAGGAGATGACCTTATTATAGAAATGATCAACGATAGCAATCTGATCTATTGGGGAAAATCCAGAGAGCAAGTGTTGGGTCGCCGGTTTTTGGACGTACTACCGGATTTGGCAAATCAGCCTTTTGCCGGACAACTACGTAGGGTAATGCAAACGGGAGAAATAATTGATGTGAAGGAGAGCCCTGTGCTGTTTACGATGGCCGATGGTAGCCTGCGGGAAACCTTTGTGGACTATACCTATCAGCCTTTGCAGGATTTACTGGGAAACACGAATAGAGTATTGGTGATGTCGTTCGAGATCACCGATCGCGTAAAGTCGAGACAGCTATTGGAACAATATACAGAAGCGCTCGGCAACTTGAACGAATCTTTATCAGAGGTCAATGATAGCTTGGTAAAAAGCGAGAAGCGATTCAAATATTTTATTGAAGAAGCGCCAGTGGCAATTGGGGTTTTACAAGGACAACAATTGATACTGGAAACGGCCAATTCCAAAATACTGGAGGTGTGGGGGAAAAATACAGATATCATTGGTCTGCCGCTTGCCCTTGCACTTCCCGAACTGAATGGTCAGCCGTTTTTGGAGATATTGGATCATGTATTTGCAACCGGTATTTCACGCTATGTAAATGAGATCAATGCCTTTTTACAACATGATGGAGAAGTAAAGGAACTATTTTTCAATGTGGCTTATAAAGCAGTTTCTGGACTTGATGGTGCAGTTTCCGATATATTGATCGTCGCTGCAGATGTTACGGAGCAAGTAAATGCCAGAAAAGCCATGGAGGAAACCATGCGACATTTCAGAGATCTTGCCGATCTTGTGCCTGCAAAAATTTCTAATATTCAGCCCAATGGCGAAGTGACCTTCTATAATCAACAGTGGCTTGATTTTGCCGGAATGGATTTTGAGGCATTACAAAGCTTTGGCTACGATCAAATGATACATCCCGATGAGGTCGATGGATTCCATAACGGACTGCAGAAGGCTGCGACAGAGCGCAGGGCACATATTGCTGAAATGCGCTTCAAAAATAGGCATGGGGAGTATATTTGGCACTTGAATGTTGTTTCCCCGAGCTATGATGAATACGGAAACCTGAAAATGTGGGTAGGATCTACGACTGATATTCAAGCGCTAAAAGAGGAGGATCAACGCAAGATGGATTTTGTGAGCATGTTAAGTCATGAACTTAAAACGCCCATTACGTCAATCAAGGCGCATGTGCAAATGGCACTGAGACTGCTCGGCAGGGAAACAAACACGCCCTCGATACAAAAATTAAATTCGTCATTTGACCGAATAGACAAGCTATTGGTGCAACTGACATCCATGATTGGTGATATGCTTGATTTAAGTCGGCTAGATGCTGGACGAATGGATTTAAGCACAGAATCATTTGCAATTGATGCACTTATCCAAGAAATAGTGGATGATTTTCGGATTAGCAATCCGCAACACGTCTTCGATGTTACCGTGCATGCCACAGTTGTGATAAACGCAGATAGGGGTAGAATAGGTCAGGTGTTAATCAATTTGATTGCTAATTTAATAAAATATTCTCCTAACAGTAAAAAGGTAGATATAGATTTATCAACGGCTAATAACCGGGTTCAAATTGCGGTTAGGGACTATGGAATCGGCATAGAACAAAAAGAACAACAACGAATATTTGAGCGTTTCTACAGAGTGGATGGTAAAAATGAGAAATTTTTCGGAGGATTTGGAATAGGTTTGTTTTTAGCTCATGGTATAATAACTCAACATGGTGGTACGATTTCAGTTGAAAGTGAAGTAGGAGGAGGTACGACGTTCAGGGTACACCTTCTTTTAAACAGCCTGTCAGCTGGAACTGCAATTACCTCGTAGCTGATGGAATCTTTTTTATCTGCTTTTCCTAATAAATACGTAAATTTGGTATTAAATCAACAATATTGATCTGACATTGACCTTATGAAGAAGAAACTGAACCTACCCATGTTAATAATGTTTATTATCATTGGGAGTGCTGCTTTACGGAATTTTGATTTCGAAACCATGGAATTTAAAAAGTTTTGGTTAGGCATGCTCTATATTTTTACGTTGCTGCTGATTATCGTGCTTGTGGTGAGGCCCTTCGCAAAGAAACAGGTGGATGACCCCCAGACTGCAGAGAAAGCTAACGAACAATAACAGGGCAGCTGTCCTTTCAATTTGATATTTTTGACGACTGAAGAGAGGAAGGATAGTGTTGTGCACGCAACGGCCATCCAAATTAAGAAGATTTTCGATCCATTTTTCGAGGCGGATTTAAGCCTTTGGACTACATTTGCTGAATATATTAAGCCGCGTAGCTACAAGAAAAATGCGGTTATCAAAGACTACGATGAAACAGAAAACTATATCAATATTTTGATTTCAGGTGCGGTAGCCCATTTTGTGTCAGATGGCGACAGGGATGTTTGTATAAATCTTTATTTTGAGAACCAGCTTTTTAGCGATTACCTTTCCTTTCTCACGCGCTCGGCCACGGTTATTAAGACCTGTGTACTCGAAGACTGCGTGATTTGGTCGGTTAATCATGCCGATTTACATAGGCTGTACGCCCGATCTACCAAAGGACTCTATATAGGCAAAGCGATAGCAGAAGCGATGTTCATTCGCAAGCAGCACGAACAGATAAATTTACTTACCCTATCGCCGTTAGACCGGTATTTAAAACTGCTGAAGGAACGACCAGAGGTGCTACAGCGCGTGCCCCTAAAGGTCGTTTGTTCCTATCTAGGCGTTACTGCGGAAAGCTTGAGTAGAATTAGAAAAAAAATAGGGTAGCAAATCCATTTCTTACCCATCGTCAATTTTTTGTTGGTTTCATTCGCCTATTTTCGTGGAAAATTAAATAGACATCGAATTACCTTACCATGAAACAGAAAATCAATTACCTCGCTATTGTCTCCTTCTACAGTATTGCCCTACTGTGCCGTTACCTGACCAACAAAACCGATCTGCTGGATGTACTATCTAGCGATATTGTAAAGGTACTTTTAAAGGGTATAGGTCCTGCATTAGGGGCATGTTTCGTGTTTGTGGTTTTTAAGATTAAGCCGGCACTGTCCTGGCGGGGTAATTATAAGCATGTAGGCTATCCCTTATTCGTTTACTTGGTTTTCCCGGTATTGCTCATTGCGGGCACATCTTACCTAGTAAAGGGCGCCTTTCCTTTCGAAGCGGTCGCCGCTATTATCGTGTATGGTCTTTTAGAAGAAATTGGTTGGCGCGGATTCCTTCGTCAAGAGCTTGAGCCTCTTCCGAAGGCTTTAAATATTTTGATTGTAGCCTCCCTATGGTTTGTGTGGCATTTGAACTTCGAGCTGAGTATGGGGAATCTATCGTTTCTAGGCATCTTGCTGCTGGGAAGCTGGGGGATAGGCAAGGTGGCAGACAGCACAGGATCCCTATTGGCCGTGGCAGCATTCCACTCTTTGAACAATTTTTTTACAAAAATGGGTAAGGTCGAAGTCATTCTATTGTTGGTATTACTTAGCGTATGGATCTTGTTGCTGGTATGTCGTAAAAGAAGAGCGCAGTTATCCCTAAAAACGGGTTCGAGCACAGCGGTGTAGTCATTTCGGAGGCCACATTTGCGTAGCAAAGGATAATAAAAAAAGGTTGTACTCATGGCACAACCTTTTTTTATAAAGAATGACAGTCTTTTTAATATGCTAATTATTAATCCAGTTCATCAACAAGCTTATTGATGCATTCGACAACCCGTTTCCGATCCGTCTCCTCCTTGATGTTCAATCCGCAAAAGGTAGTTCCCACGGCTCTAGCGTGCGTATTGAGGTAGTATATTCCAGCTACCAACAGCGCGAACAACGGCGGTGCATCCTGTTTAAAATTGTTGATGGAGGTCACCGCACCAATGAGTTGATTTCCCAGCTCTTCGCGCTCATGCACAATTCCCTTCAACACATCATTGTTTCCTGCTAGCTCCCAAATAATCATCTGTTTCAGCAGGTCACTTTCGTAGATCTGATTGAACTGATCATTCAAAATTCCCTTCACATCTTCCTTGTCGAAATTTTCGGGCGCAGCCTTATGGTTTAACCAAAAATCTTTTGACCGCAGATATTCCTTTATTAAATTGTCGAAATCGCCGAAATGGAAGTAAATAAGTTTCTTATCTACACCTGAAGCACCTTCAATTTTCGTTACCTTCAATTCTGTAAACCCCTCTGTTTCCAGAATATGCCCCACAGCATCCAATAATTTCTGCTTGGTTTTAATGGCTCTCGCCGACTGTTTTCTTTCCATGCCGATAAAAGTAGAAAAAAAATTATTACAAAAAAGTGATTGCTTATCAAATGTAGTGTAAAATTTACATGCTAAGAGATTGGCTTGTAAATTTGACAAAAAAGCAAGAATTGATTCGAAAATAAAAATCCCGAGCACGGATGCTCGGGATTACTAAACTTACTACACTCACCATGATGATTCTATTGACCATCACAGAATGAACGGCATAAGCTTAACTTCGTTCATTTTATTTTATAAATATAGATGGCATATGGTCGTTGGTACCTATATAATACCTTTAGCATTTTGTCTTATTTTGTTGTTCGACAACACTTTGCCTTTGGGTGGTTTGCCATTCGTTCTGCTAGAGAAGGTCGACGTGTTTAGCGCTTTGGCATGGGAAAGGTGAGGGTAACATGTGTCCCTTTTCCAAGCTCACTATCGATCTGTATACTGCCCTGCAAGCGCTTCAATATCTTACTAACCAAACTAAGCCCTACACCAGTACCTTCAAAATCGCGTGCGTTTGACCCACGATAGAACAGCTCAAATAGGTTGTCTAGTTCTTCGCTTGGAATACCAATGCCGTTATCTTGGATCTGGTAAATAGTATGCCCGTCTTTGATCGCACTGTCAATGCTTATGGAAGGGGACTCTTCATTGGTTGTATAACGTACCGCATTCCCGATGATACTATAGAACAGTTGCTGTACAAGGCTTTCATCCCCGTAAACGGGTTGTAGCTCGCCGATGTCGAATTTTGCCTTTGGAGCGTCTAGACTGTTTTTGGCTTCCATACAAATTTGCGCGATAATTTCGCCCATAGCGACGTAATCGGGTGAATTTTCGTACCTACGTACTTCGTTTACACGTAGCGTATGGTTCAATATAGATTCCATGCTTCCGATAGATGCTAATATAGCATCGCACCATTTGTGGATTTCCGTGGAGGGCATGTTTGTTTTCGATCGCATAAATTGTGCACCCATCTTGATCACGCCTAGGGGATTCTTGAGGTCATGGGAAAGATTGCTGGTCAAAAGCTCCAGCTCTTTGTTGAATGACATCAATGAATCTTTTTCTTCAAGTAGCTGAAGCGCTTTTTTTCGTGCGGTAACGTCGGTAGATGTATGGAGAATGGCTACGGTGTTGCCATCCTTATCCAATATCGCTTGGTACTCGAAGTCGAAATACTTTGTTTCAGTTATTCCTCCAACTGAAATCTCTGCGGGATAGGCTGTCGCGCGATAGGTAACGCCGGAATGCCATACGTTGAGCAGTAGGTCGGTAAACCCTTGCTCCGTAAAGTTAGGAAACACCTCGGCAAAGCCCTGACCGACGATATCCGTTGACTTATCCCAAACGGTAAGCATCGCAGGATTCGCAAATCGGATGTTCAGATCTGCATTATCGTAGATAGCTATTCCTTGTGGGGAATTTGCGATTATACCCAGAATTTGTTTGATATTGGAATTCATAAAGTCGATGATCTCGCTAAGATACATAACAGTTTCGGAAAACAATTGTTTATTGAAATTTAATAATAAATCCTGAGATTGGGAGTCCCAGGATTTAAAACTAATCATTTACCTTATTTATGAATCATATAGTAAACGTTGCTGGTAAAAAAACGTTTGAAAAAAGTGAAAAATATGCTGGGCATCGAAACCATAGGTCGGTATTTGGGGTTAATCCATTATGATGGAGCACAACGTACATATGTCGGCGGCGGGTACAGATACGGTTATTTGTCCAGATCGCGTTTTACAAGAGGTTAGAGAAGCGGCCTTAGCCGCAGCACAAATGAAAGGATTTTTGGCCGGCGAGAAGATTATTCGCACCGGACTCCAATCGTGGGCACATTTGGTCGAAGAGGAGATGCGTATTTTAAAAAAAGCATTTTGCTGGAACAAATTGTATTAACCTGCTAAAGAATACCCAAATGGATATGGATCTGCGACTTGACAAGTACGATTTTCATTACCAGTTCCGGATGAATCCACATGCTTTTGACTGGAATTTCCATCCGGAGCGTATTATTATCCGAAACGAAGCGTTACGCACGCGTGACGAAGAGCTTTACGCTCGCTATCTTCAGGCAACTTCCTCCAGCAGGGCGGATTCTTCCAACAGGGCGGATCAGGAATTGAAAAGTTTCCGGAAGGCACAAGCCCATCTGCGGCAACTCAGTGGCGTGGAAGCGGCAGAGCTTTTGGAGAATGAATCTGTTGCTATTTTACGTTCGGATATACATTGGCAAGAGGCAGACGCAATCTTTACTGCAAAAGCCATTCCTGAGCTTGATATCTCCTTGCTTGTTGGCGAAGAACAGGATGAGCAACTTATTTTGAATTATGTTTATCCAGCTTGGCTAGCAGATCGATCGCTTGTCTGGCTGGACTTAAGTGAATTACCCTTAAAATTTTTATGATGCAATTTAATAGAAAATTTGAACATGCCGTAGATGGCAAGATCGTCGTTTTTGATGTTACCTACAACCCAACAACGCACTATTTTCAAGTACTTGAGTCAGGTAAAGCGGAGGGCTACCTGCTAAAATTTGATATGCAGCATCGGCAGTGGAGTACCGAAGGCGAAGTAACTCCTGCTATTTCTGCGGACGAACTTGCGCTACTTGTACAGCAACAGTTTGGACACTTTGTGTAGCGATATGTATGGCGGTCTAGCAACTCCTTTTCATTTGTTGGCTCGATTTTTTTGAACGATTCCTGAGCTTGTTGGTTCATAAAGAACAAGGAAAACGAAGATAACCTGTTTTTCCTGGTGTAGGACTATAACTTTTAATTGGAACAACATGGAAAATAGAGAAGAAAATTTGTCTGGCGCAGCTGCGCTAGCGAAAGTTAGGGAAATCGTGGACGAAGCAAAGACCTGTTTCTTTTGTACTGATATTCGAACGGGCGTTCCTTTATCGGTAAGACCGATGAAGGTGTTGGAGCTGGACGACCAAGGTTATCTTTGGTTTATAAGCCGAGCAGGTAGCCGCAAAGACGAAGAGATAGATCATAACCCATTTGTGCATGTGATGATGCAGGCAGGGGAGCATACAGGCTTTCTAAATCTTTATGGTATTGCCGAAGAACAGGACGACCAAGAAAAAGTTGACGAGCTTTGGCATCCTGAATTGGATGTATGGTTTGATGGCCCTCAAGATGCCGCCGTTGCGTTGATTCGCGTAGAGGTGCTCGAAGGCCATTACTGGGATAGTAAACACGATGCTCCCATCGCTGCATTCAAGGGACTAAAGGCATTGATCACCGGAAAGCCGCCTCAAGATGAAGCGGTGCACGGCAATATTTCGATTTAACACCCTCGTTCATACGCATAAAAACTCCTCGAAATCGCTTTAGAAGCTTCGAGGAGTTTTTTTATGTTCATATTATTCTTGAAGCGTGGCTTCCAAAACCTCGTTGAATTGCGACAAGAAATCGTCCAGATCCTCGCTTGTTCTGCTGCTAACGAGCATGCCATCCTGTACTGCAGGCTTATCGATCCAAATGCCGCCTGCGTTGAGCACATCGGTTTTTATGGTACTGACAGAGGTCAACGTTTTACCGCTGATGTAGCCGAGTTCCAGAAGGGGCCAAATACCGTGACATAAAGTGCCGATAGGCTTACCTGTAGATATAAAGTGTTGTACAAAATGCAGTACATGTTGATTCGTTCGTAGATTGTCTACACTTAGCGCGCCGCCGGGCATCAATAAAGCATCGAAGCTCGCCAACGCTTGCACAGGTAAATGTTGATCTATAGCATAAGAAGCGCCCCAATCTTTATAATTCCAAGAGCGCACAAATTCGTCTTCTTTTGGTGAGACCAACACCGCCGTACAGTTATGGGTTTTGAAAAATGGCTTCGACCCTTTGACGGCCCACTCGTCGAAACCATCCGAAATAAGAATGGCAATTGTAAACATAATTCCTTTGTTCTTTTCTTTGTATGCTTTAAAGACAGTTGGGCTGCGAAATAGTTTGATTGCGCTGTGCCATGGCAGGGATAAACGGGACAGGCAAAAGAAAAGGTGCATCAATCTTATTGTTGCACCTTTTAACGTTTTGCCTGTCAAAGCCTATATCTAGGCAGACATCTGCCGTTTGTAGACCGACAACTGTTTCTGTAAAAACTTCCGCGTGTGGTGTATCCGTGTCTTTATTGTGCCTTCTGGCATATCGAATTCTTCCGCCAGTTCGCGGTACTTGTAGCCATCCATATACCGCATAAACAAGTCGTAATAGTCGGTAGGTAATTTTTTCAATGCAATCTGAATATCATTCATCACAAATTTTCCTTCGACGGTATTTTGTGTGAACGGCTCTGAACAGCCTTCGTCTTTGAAGCCTACACTTTGGTAATTTTCGTACTGCACTTGCTTTTGGTTTCGTCTGTAATGGTTGATGTATACATTTTTCATGATGACGTATAGCCAGGCAACAAGCTTGGGGTTGTTGAAGAATTTATCGAGGTATTTAATTGATCGAACCATTGTTTCCTGTACTAGCTCTTCAATCTCTTCTGGATCTTTGGTAAATTTAAACGCTATATTTTTAAGGATCCCTTGGTTTTTCTGTAGTGTCAAATTTAGTTGTTTGCTTTCCATGGTGTTTATGTTTAATGTTCGTGATGTACTGCTTTAAGTGCAAAAACGATGCAAACAATGCCAAAAACCGGGGCTGTGCGCGATGCACAATGACGAAATACTATAAATACCTATGCAGGGTGTAAATTGCATATTTGGGCTGTTGCTACGGTAACAAGCCTGCGACATGGATATTTCATCGAGAAAATAACTAGAAATGCATCTAACGGATAAACTTAAATAGGGTATTTGTTATTTATTCGGGGATAAATACCCTAGCAGTCGGTTTTAAATCAATTTATGCCTGAAATTCTCGATTTTTACCGCAAAATATATTGACAAACAACATATTTTGATGATTTAACAAGGAAACTGCTAAGACAGGCAAAACCAAATAAAAATTGCACTGTTCACTAATTAAAACACCTGAAATGAAGACGCGCACTATATTACTGTTTTTGATTGTTGGTTTTTCTTCCTGTAAGATGGATGATGCGGCAAAGCAGCGCGAAGCGATCGTCGTTCGAGAATTGGTTCTTTTACGTACCGAGGGACTCGCACTAGCTGAATTTGTAGGCGCTAAATCTCTTGATGCCGATGTGATACAGTTAGGCGAGCAACTCCGAGCATATTACCAACAAACGCATCCAGATTTTTTACAAGCCTGCACCGGTAGCCAAATTGATCTTAATGATGCCGACTTCGATTCGCTATGGACAAACATTAGTGATCGCTTTGTTTCCGACGATCAATCTATGGAGTCTTTGTGTCTGCAGCTTTGCGATGAAAATATTCGCGCATCGATCAAGCTTTATGAGGATATTATCCGAACGCGAGAATCAGAAAAGATCAGCTATTTTTCTTTTATCGCCTTGCCCGACCTCTACAACCAACAGCAACAGCTCCATAAAGTCAGATCGCATTTTCGCGCACAACAGATGCAAATCAGTTGGTAAAGCCACCTTGCACGCACCTGCTCTAGGTCACGCCAACTAAGACCCTCTTACACTATTCCGCACCAAAAGATACCTAAGCATGGTAGTTTAAATACCCTAAATAACAATTCTCCCAACGAATTGACAAGTAAGACCATTCTTTAAAAAGACAAAGCGCAATGCGAATTGGAATAGAAAACGATAGGGAGTAGCAATGAGCAATTTAAAGCAAAATTTGGTTTCACAACAAATAGACGAGCAGGCGTTGCGTAACTGTGCTGATCTCTTTTGTGTACATGGAATACGTTTGATGTGTGCAGAAAGTATGACGGCTGGTTTTTTGAGTAGCCTGTGGGCGATGGAGAGCCAAAGTAGCCGTTATTTTTTAGGATCCCTGATTTGTTACAGTGATACTGTTAAAACAAAACTATTGCAGGTTCCTTCAATTAAGATTTGGAAATTTTGTGCAGAATCGGCAGTGGTGACACTTCGTTTGCTCGATGGGTTACGCAAGTACGCATCCTTTGCTAATTTGTATGTCAGCGTAACAGGATTAGCATATAAGTCGAGCAACGGTCGGCAGAAGCGGCCGATAGGCACAGTGTATTATGCATTCGCTTACCGAGATGAACTTAAGATCTTTAAGAGGCAGTTTGCTGGCTCATCAGCCCAAATTTTTATCGCTACTTGTAATGCTTTGCTCAGCGATTTACATAACTGGCTATTGGCGGTGCTAAGGTTGGAAAAGGAGGGGTGACATACAGTCTAATGCGCAGAAATAGATTGAAAACTATAAAATAATTGATATACGATGAAAAAATACATGATTTTAGGAGTTAGCATACTAGGTATGCTGATCGGAGGCAAAACAGAAGCTGTAGCACAGCAAGATACCGTAACCACGGAAACGATGGATCAGGAATTCGTTAATCGCGCTATCAGTATGAACCGATTTGAGATCGCCTTGGCTAGCCAGGCCATGGAGCGGTCAAGCAGCGAGGAGGTGAAGCAGTTTGCGCAAAAGTTGGTTACCGAACACTCTAGAACGATGGAAGAACTCGAGCAGGCTGCTGTAGCTAAAAAGTTGGTGCTACCGGATGCTATAGAAGAGAATCAGGCAAGCATTCTGAAAGCAGTGGGCGAGCTATCTGGCGACAATTTCAACAGTGCTTTTAAAGATGTAATAGTCAAGAGCCATGAGGATGCTATTGCTTTGTTTGAGCTAGGCGGCGGAGAAAATGGAATCAACGATCCAGAGCTTCGTACTTGGGCAGGCGAGAAGGTCCCCGGATTAAAGAGCCACCTAGAAATGGCAAAAGCGCTTGAAGCCTCGGCATCAGACGCTGTTGCAGAAGCTTTAAGCATCCTGTAAATTACCGCTACATAAAAAATAAAGGGAAACCGTCGGATAGATGGCTTCCCTTTTTTTCGTTTATTATCGCTTAAGAATGGTAAGTAGCTTTTTTTCTAGGTGTTTTTCCGTCAACTTATCTTGTTTACTGGCGGTGTTTTTGATCCAGCGATCGAGTTTTCCCTCTTCATAATCGCTAAGAATACGCGGATGTATATAGTGCGAGCGCGTAACCGAGCGGGTGTTTCCTAACATAGCAGCTACATAATCAATGGTTGCTAGTATAGTTTTCTTACGTGCCGTAGCGGATTCGGGTATCGCTGTCTGCGCAAGATGCTTTAAAGCTAGTATACAGCCATTCCAAGTACGGAAGTTCTTACAACTTGCGGCTACGCCCATGGATACTTTCAGGTAGTTATTGATATCGCCTGACTCGAGCGCACATACTTGGTTATTTTCATCATAATATTGGAAAATACGCTGTCCAGGAAGTTCTTTTACTTTCAGCAGCATATTGATGAGTGCTTTTTCTTTAAAATAAGTCTCTTGAATAACGCCCTTTTTACCGACAAATTTGAAAAATAATCTATTGGAGGACAGTTTCTGAACATGTTTATTTTTGAGGGTCGTCAAGCCATACGATCCGTTTTCCTGCTCGTAATAGCTGTTTCCGGCTCTAAAGGATGTTTTCTCCATAACGGAAACCGCAATAGCGCAAACTTTGGCTAAGGATAGTGTTCGTTTCCGGAGGTCTTTTTGTACCTGCCTCCGTAAAGCGGGAAGTTGCTTTCCGAAAGCATAGAGATCATGGAATTTTTTCTCGCTACGAAGCGTGACCCATTTCGCATGGTATCTATACTGTTTTCTTCCGCGTACATCAATGCCGGTAGCTTGCAGGTGTCCATTGGCATGCCCACAGATCCACACATCCGTCCAAGCAGGGGGCAATACCAAGGCCTGAATACGCTGTAGTACACGCTTATTTGTCACAGGATTCCCGTTTTTGTCAGTGTAGCGAAATACCTTTCCCTCGGCCAATCTACAGTAGCCGCTATCGTTACACGATACGTATCGGATACCAACTTCTTCTATTGTCATGCATTCTTTATTTTCTTCTGCTACTGCCATGCTTTTAAATGGTTTCTGTTTCGAGCAACGCCTTCAGCGTGCTAGGTATCCGTATAACGAGTGGATCAGGGTAAACGTTTGTTTTAAAAATACGCGTTTTCGTCCTTTACATTCGGCGTAAACACCTTGAATTCGTATTTGTACCTACTTGCGGCCTGAATTAATACGTTTTCTGCTTTAATATTGAACATCACACCGTAGGCGGTGTTTTTAGTATAGTGAATTTGCTTATTCCTCGCTGGGGTGCTGATGGAAAGCATGATTCCAAGCATGCACTAAATTATAATCGAAATGGAAGAAAAGAATGAAATTTATGATCCGGAAGAGCCAAGAGATGATACGCCTAGAACGGAAGTTCCGCGTTCGGCTCAAGATGAAGTGAACGATAAGCCTGCTGGCCGAGCTATAGCGTGGACAATCGTGATTGCCGTAGCCATCTTGGCATTGGTTTACTTCGTGTTTTTTTACGAAAAATAAAAACATCCTTCTTCACCATGAAGGAAAAAGCAGGCAGGCGATCCATTGGATCGCCTGCCTGCTTTTTGTTATCGTTTATTCGAGCTAGGATTTCTCCTGTTGGTAATCGCCTTCGAAGAATGCTGGTCGATCCAGTTTCATGGATATGCGATAGGCAGCATTAACCAATCCTACATGACTGTAGGCCTGCGGGAAATTTCCCCATTGACTTCCATCGTCTTCCTGCACATCTTCGCTAAACAGCATCAAATGATTGCCAAATGATAACAGCTGCTTAAACACCTCTTGTGCTTCATCCAATCGGCCTACACAGGCCAAGGCCTCGACATACCAAAATGCGCATACCAAAAAGGTAGCTTTGGGCTTTCCAAAGTCATCACGATGCAGGTAGCGGTAAAAAAGGCCATGTTCGCCTTTAAGCTCTTTTTCCAGACGCTCTAGGTGTATTTTAGCGCGATCACTGGCTGGATCAAGGTAATTCATCATGATGAGTTGCAAAGTGGATGCATCGACATTATCACTGTCTACGGCATTCATATATACACCTTTGTCGGCGTCAAAGCAACTTTCGATATGTGCCGCAGCCCGATCGCGTAAATACTGCGCTTTTTTTTCCATATCCGCCAAATCGTATTGCCTAGCTATCTTTAGGGCTGCTGTCGCTCCGGCCCATTGGAAAAGGTTGGAATAACAATGTCTATTCTCGAAGTTTCGAAACTCCCATATGCCGGCATCTTTTTCGTCAATGGTTGCCTCGATCTTGTCCAAGATAAACTCGGTCCAATCTTTCGTAAAGGCAAGGTTCTGATGCCGAAATCGATGATCGGTAAACAAGGGTAGCAGAGCGATAAGGGCTTGCCCATACACGTCGTTCTGTATGTGTTCCGAAGCTTGGTTTCCTACCCGGATGGGTTTGTTGCCAAGGTATCCTTCTAGGTAATCTAGGGTATACTCTTCCAGTTTATGTTGCCCCATGATGCCATACAAAGGTTGCAGACGCCCGGTATCAGTTTGCGTAATATTGGCAATGTAGGAGGCATAGCGCTCCATTTCTTCAAAATGACCGATATGGCTTAACGCCTGTAGCACATAGTAGCTATCGCGAAGCCAACAGTAGCGGTAATCCCAATTTCGTCCCGAACCGGGAAACTCGGGTAGGCTGGTGGTGCTGGCGGCGATGATGGCTCCGGTATCTTCATATTGGTGAAGCTTCAACGCTAGGGCCGAACGGATGACCTCACGTTGATAAAAAGTGGGTATAGATGCATTTTTCACCCATTTGCGCCAATATTGTTTGGTGCGTTTTAGGAAATCTTCGGACGTTCGCTCTATCGGCGCCTCAAAGGGGCTTCCGTAGGTCAGCACAAGGTAGATAGGCTTACTCAGCACGTAGGGGATATCGTCCTCAAAAAAATGACTGATGGGCATATTGGTGGCCAATCGCATTTTCACGTCGGCGCGCTCGAATTGTATATGGTTGCTTCCTCTAAACTTCTCAAAAGATTGCTGCCCGTAGTTAAAAACAGGATCGCAAGTGACGCGTATCTTGGGATGCCCAGCGATGGGCTCAATCTTCCGAATCAACATCAACGGTTTATAGTAGCGCTCATATTGTTCAAAGCGGGGTGCGAAATCGGTCACCCGGTAGCTGCCATCTTCCGATTCGATCGTTGTCGCGAGGATGTTGGTGTTCTCGATGTAGTACTGGGTACTGTTGACGATCTCGCTACTAGGAAGAATGGAGAACTCGCCGCCCAAACCTTTGTCAAGCAGGCCGCCAAAGACGAAACTGTCTTGAAAGGAGGGCCAGCAGAGCCAGCTGATATTAGTGGATTTATCGACATGGGCAATGTATGCACAGTTGCCAATTATGCCGGTATTGTATACATGTTTTCTTTCCTTCTGCATGTTATAATTTTTGAAAATGAGCATTATTATTGTCAGCACTGGTTTCGTCGAGATTTTCAGTTGCAAAGTAATCAATCAGGCTTACGGCTTCTTCTTGACTTTCGACGTAGTATTGTGCGGCAGACTTCTTATTGCCTACCTTAACGGTAATGGCCTCTTCGGGGAGCTCTAGAAACATGTCCTCGTCGGTGGCATCGTCGCCAATGGCGAAAATGAAGTCTGGCTTATAGTGCGCTACGACTTCCATGGCTGCTTTTCCTTTATTCAGCTCACTACTTTTCACTTCGATAACTTTATCGCCCATCAGCAATTGGAGTCCATGATCTGGAATCAGATAGCGCAGGCTGTCCACTAGCTCTTGGGAGCGCAGTTGCCCCAATCCGTTCTGTGCTTTCCGGTAGTGCCAAGCTAGGGAATAGGTTTTCTCTTCCACGATAGCACCCGCGGTACGGTTGGCAAACTTGTTCATAATGTGTTTTACGGGAATCTTCCAGCGTGTGGAAATATGGTTTTTGCCGTGCCAGTGGTGTTCGGGATAGTTGCTCCATGCGCCATGTTCGGCCACTAAAAAATAGTCTTTTTTGCCAAACCAACGTTCCAAGGTCTCGTGCGGACGACCGCTAATAATGACAATTTGGTTGGCGGGATTGCTTTGCAATAATTCGAGCGTCCGGTAGAGCGACTCGGTAGGCGACGCCGCATCCGCATCTTTGTGAAAGCCTATGAGTGTTCCGTCGTAATCCAAGAAGAATAGTCGTTTTTTTGCCTCGCGATAGGCCTTTGATATGCTATCTTTTACTTCGGAGCGCACGCGCCGCGCCATTTCCTGCTTCTGTAAACTTTTAATTTCGTGCAGCCGGTTAAAGAATATTTTTACCCAGTGGCGCACATTAAACTTCCGCACAATTTCTATGCTATCCTGCATGCGGCGCTGCTGTTCGTCTTCAGGCATCTCAATAGCCTGTTTAAGCGCTTGCCGTATCTGATCAATGGAGTTGGGGTTAACCTGTATGGCCTCTAGTAATTCTTTTGATGCGCCGGCCAACTCGCTCAAAACCAGTACACCGGGATTGTCTTCTTTGCTAGCAACGTATTCCTTACAGACCAAGTTCATGCCGTCACGAATGGATGTTACCAAACAAACATCGGCAGCGACATACAGGGCGGATAGCTCTTCCAGAGGGAAAGAGTTGTAGTAGTAGGCGATGGGCTGCCATTCGTTCATCCCGTAGATGGAATTGATATGCCCAACCGCCCGATCGATCTCATCGCGCAGCAACCGGTATTGTGGAACGGTATCGCGAGATGGCACGACCAATTGGTACAGCACGATCTTTTCACGCAGCTCGGGGTGTTCCTGCAACAGGCTTTCGTAGGCTTGTAGTCGCTCGATAATGCCTTTGCTGTAGTCCAAGCGGTCGATGCAGAGAATAAACTTTCTATTTTTATAGTAATTCTTTATTTCGCGGGAACGCTCTTGTATGGCGGCACTTTTCGCAAGCTGACTAAATTTGTCAAAATCGATGCCCATAGGATACACCTCTGCATACACACTTCGGCCATCCACATGTAGGCAATTATTCTGTATCGGCAATCCCAATAAATGGGTACAGGCATTTAAGAAATGTTGGGTATCGTTATACGTATGGAAAGCAATGAGATCGGCGCCCAACAGCCCTTTGATCAGTTCGTCACGCCAAGGGATGCAGCGGAATACCTCGTCAGGAGGGAAGGGGATATGTTGGAAATAGCCTATGGCCATGGACGGATGTTGTTCGCGTACCATCTGCGGCAACAACATCAACTGATAGTCGTGTATCCACACGTCGTCCTTGTCGCCAGGCTGTTGTTCATTTACTGCCTCGGCAAACTTCCTATTCACCTGTTGGTAGATATGCCAATTGTCGGTATTGTAAACAGCATATGACAAGCGGTAGTGGAAGATAGGCCATAGCACCTCATTGGAAAAGCCTTCGTAGTAGCCTTGTAGCTCCTCTTCCGTCAGAAAAACCGGTACGAGGTTGAGCTCGGCAAGCTTGGCTCGCGTCAGTATTTCTTCTTGTTCATTCTCCGGTACGAAGCCAGGCCATCCGACCCATATATTGCCTTCTTGTTGATAGATGGAACCTAGTCCGGTTGCTAGCCCACCTTCGCTAGGTATAAAATGTAGTTCACCATCACGACGCTCGACACGCAAGGGTAGCCGATTGGAAATAATTATTGTCTTTTTATTACGCATATTTTGAAAAATCAGGAAGTAGATGGGTTAGGGTAAAATCTACTTCTTATCAATGGGTACAAAAAGAACAAGCCAAGGCTGAAAATGTTTGCATTATTATCAGATTGGCTCGTCTTTGTACAAATTGCTGATCTATCTTTCGGCGCTGTGCCGCAAAGCGCTAAAATCTATTGATGGATCCTATGCCCGAAGGTAGTTTCGCGTTATTTTGGGGCAAAGTGTGTATATATCCGCCCTGTTTATAGGTCAACAACGCGATGCGGTTGATAATGTCTCCTGCACTTGACTCCTGTGGTTTGATTTTGCGTTCCGCCACGGATACTGTTCCGGCCATGGTCATGCCTTCCGAAAGAAACAATCTTTCTATCCTGCTGTCCATGGCATGTCGAGCGATGTCGGCCACATCATCGGTCGCGAGCTGCTCCGCTTTCGCCGATGTATATCGAGCCAACTGTTTGGCGATGGCTTCCGACTGTTGTTGATCCAGCAACTCCAGTGCGCGACTATGCAGCTGCGCCTTGTCAATGCGATCTGCGTTTAAAGAAATAAAGTGTTGCTGCAGGCATTCATTCTTGCTGATCGATTGAAACAGGCTATGGTTCTCAGGCAGAGCCGCCAGTATCAAAGGTAACTTC
This sequence comes from Sphingobacterium bambusae, assembly GCF_033955345.1. NCBI lineage: Bacteria > Pseudomonadati > Bacteroidota > Sphingobacteriia > Sphingobacteriales > Sphingobacteriaceae > Sphingobacterium > Sphingobacterium bambusae. The sequence goes on along the minus strand of NZ_CP138332.1, from coordinate 43,424 downwards.
TGCGGTTTGCTGTAGCGTTCGTTGATCTCTTGATCGATGATACGAAAAAAGCGCGTATTGTCTGTATCACGTTCGTCGGTAATCTCCATGTATCCGTGGATGGCCGCAGACCCGCCCGCCGAAGCGTGCAGATGGTTGTCGGTCAGATCATAGCCCAATGCTTCTTTCATCGTGTTCGGGATGCTGTTATCCAGCTGTATCTCTTCAAGCCCATATCGGTTGCCCTCGAATAGGCGCACATGGTTCTTGCCTAATGCCAAAACTTGAAAGCTCTTGTTATTGCTCGCAAAGTCCAAAAGCGGCAGTAGATAAAAACATTCGTCTATGTAGAAGGCGCTAGGGATATTTTCGGGCAGAATAACGGTTTCGAATAGCTTTGCAGACGAGAAAATGGCTAGGGTTCCGTTTGTCTCGCGAACAAATTCCTTACTGTTCAAATACTGTTCTACCGGCGCTAATAGCTTCATAAGCGTTTCGGTATCATGCGCTGCCGCATGCGTACGAATATCCTTAACCATGTTTTTGAGCGCTAGGGTATCCAAGTTGCTTGCTGCTACGCTGCTATGCACGGGTAAGTAAATACTTAGGCAGGGGGCATCGCTGTTCGCTGTAAGTGCGTTCAATAATTCGGCATCTAATGTTTTCATAGTGTCTATTTTTAGTGAAACGTCTGTATCTTACAGATAGAACAATAGAATGTGCTCTTCGTTCAAATAGATACGAAAACAAAAACAACTTGTGGATAGGGAAGGACTATGCTAAAGTTATATTAAAGAGCGATTAATTGGGGAAATCCAAATGGAAGCGGGTTCCGCGTCCGATCTCGCTTTCTACATCAATGGTTACGCCCAGGCGGTCGACAATCCGTTTCACAATAGCCAGTCCCACTCCCGAACCTTCGAAGCCGCTAGAGTTCGACAGCCGTTTAAAGATGTCGAAGATGCTGTTCAGTTCTGTACTGGATATGCCAATGCCATTATCTTCGATGGTGTAGCGTATTTTCCGCGGATCCACGCTACTGTGTATGCTAACCTTAGCGCTCGTCTCTTTGCTGGAGTATTTGATGGAATTACTGATAATGTTCGAAAACAGTTGGTAAATCAACGTCTTCTCGCCAAAAATAGGATGTAGGTCGCCTACCGTTACCTCGCAGTGCTGCGCAATGTAAAGCGTTTTACAATGCGCTACGATCTGTGCTATCATTTGGTCTGTATGGATGAGCGCGGGCTCATACCGAAATTCTTTTACCTTTGAAAATTCATAGATTTTGTTCAACATGCTCTCCATCAGTTCACCCGCATCTTTAATGTTTGCGGTGAGCTTGCCCAGCAGTTCTGGCGATACCTCCCGTTTGCTCTGTAACATCTGAACGGATAGCTTAATAACGGAAAGTGGATTCTTTAAATCATGGCTCACCGTGTAGGAATAGGTGTCTAATGCATTGTTTAGCAAGATGAGCTCTTGGTTCAAACTCTGTATCTCTTCGGACTTGCGGAGCAGACTTTCGCGAATGAGTTGCCTGATCCGTTTCATAAAGTAGATGTCGGACTGTTGCCAAGCCGGGGCAACACCCTGAACCAATTGCTTCCAAGCATCAAAAGAGTTTCTTGGGGAGGGCACAAAGGCTTGCAATTGCTGGTCGTAGGTCATGATTTTCTCCGGGTTGCCGGCCCATACACGTTCTATGACTTGTTCACGTTTAAACCATAGTAAGCTGAATGTTCTAGAAGAATCGATATCTATTTTGACCAGACCAGCGAAATCTGCGTCTCCAAGCTGTAGTTCTGCACCATGTTTAAGGACAAAGTCTTCGCTTTTAAACAGTGGCTTTTTATTTAACTTGTTGATAAAGGCGTGTATGCTGCGCACGGCAGGTATACTCGGGGCAGCACCAAAAACAAAGGTGGCATCTTTGTGTAGTATAGCTAAACCATCGGATTGTGCGAAATCGCACAGCTGTGGAGCAAAGGCCGATAAAATGGGATGTATATCGCTCTTGAGGATTAATTTTTCTTTTAGGGCCAATTCAAATTCCTTAATCTGCTTTCCAAAATCTAAGTCGATTTCCTTTTGTAAACTAAGGTATCTATTGACCGCATATTGCGTCAGTAGCACGCATAAATGACGTTGCGACAGATCGACTAGTCTTGCGGATTCATGTTGACAGGTAACCAGTCCCCAAAGTTTTCCATGCACGATGATAGAAAAGCTGATGCTGGCTTGTGCGCCTGCATTTTCAAGATATTGCAGGTGTATGGGAGACAGCGCACGAATAGCGCTGAACGAAAGATCGATGGACTCCGCTTGAGCTGTCCGTAGGGCGAATGTCGGCCCATGAATGTCGGAGGTAAGACGCGACAGGTGCTTAAGGTATAAGGCCCGGGCCTGCTTGGGAATATCAAATTCCGGGTAATGAAGGCCCATATAGCTTTCTAAGCCGGGCTTGACCGTTTCGGCCACGACTTGCCCGCTGTTATCTTCCTTAAACTTGTAGGTCATCACCCGATCGAATCCGATGATGTCGGAAACGCATTGGCATAGCGCCTCCCAAATATCGTCTGTATTTTCCAGCTTTTGTGCGTAGGCGTGAAGACTGATAAAGGATGGGACGTAATCGGGATGTTTACGTTCAAATTCAAGATAAATATGCTGCTCAACGTTGTAGATACTTAAATAAAACGGTTTGTCAGCGAGCAAAAGTTCGATCACCTGCCTTTCTTTGATAGGTTGTGTGCCAAGCGATGCTAACAAGCGTTTAATGTCTGTCGCTACCCGCGGTAGATGCAGCTGTACAAACTGTGTTAAAGAAATCTTCAGGATATCCTTGTACGGCACTTTGAGCCAAGATGCACAGTTTTCGCTTACCGCAATAATTTGCTCTTCCTCATCAGCTACCAATAAAAATCCGAACTCCTGCACCTTCCCACAAAATTGAATAGCTTCGTCCTCGCACCGCAAATGGCTTACGTTCATATAACCCTTATTTTTTTCTAAAATAAGGTATTTTATCCGTTTAGGAACATGAAAACGTAAATATGTCTCGCACGCGCTAGCCTATAAATTAAATGTAAGTGGTTTTACATTACAAATCGAGATAAAATACGTGTTCGGATTTTCGGTTTATACGGTATCGCTGCTTCTTTTGAACCAATGGCCGCTTTATCCGGTTTAGTAGACAATTAATTAATAGAGTAATGATCGTTACCCGAAGCGCTGGCAGGTTGATGTCGCACAAGGGCAACACAAAACAAATGCAGATGAAAAAGCTGATGTTACAAACTACAATGCTTAGCCTGTTTGGCTTACTGTTCGCTTGCGGAAGTCCGTCGCACAATAATGATGTAGATGGCTCCGATACGATAATCAACGAAGGTGTGGAAGGCGTTCCTCCTTTAGATACTATTCGGAGGGATAGCACGGATACTATTGGACAACCGATGCCTACTCCGCCACTAAACTAATGAATTTGAATTTTATTCTCTCTCTATACGGAAGGTGGTGTGCATAGGTGCATCACCTTTTTTACAACTTTACAAAAAGAGCAGATACTGTTTAATATCTGCTCTTTTTATGTGTAGCCTTCCCTAAAAAAATCATGCTAAGAATACTATTATTTACGATACACCTTCAAGTTCTTTTTCAATATCTTTCGTGCCATATGTATTCTAGTTTTGACGGTACCCTCGGCAATCTGTAAATGATCGGCAATTTCTTGGTACTTGTAACCTTCCATAAACATGGTAAACGCGATATAATTGTCCTGCGGTAGGTTTTTGATGGCGTTTTGTATATCCGTCATCACGAATTTGGATTCACTGCTATTGCTAGACAGCTGCTCGAAATGCGATGTATGCGTAAGTTCACTTTCTATTGTCCGGTATTTCGTAATCTTCCGATAGTTGTTAATATAAACGTTTCGCATGATCACGAAAAGCCACGCAACCAACTTCGGGTGATTGACAAATCTTTCCAATGAAGACAACGATCGGATAAACGTTTCCTGCACTAGTTCCTCGATCTCATAGGGATCTTGCGTAAATTTTGTCGCTATACGTTTTAGTAGCGGTTGATTCTGTTCAATGGTGGTGTTTAGTAGTTCAGCTCTCATACGTTTGTTTCTTTAATTGTTAAACAATAAATACTCTGGAACATGACTTACAAATTTGGTGCAAAAAGTAGGTGAAAACAGCTATTTTCCTTGGATCGAAAGGGGTACTGCGGGAAACACGGGGGTGACGGTGTAAATACGCTAAAACGTGTATTTAGCAGTCTGAAACAGCTTTTTTGTAGATTTTTTAGTGTTTGGCATGGGAATTTTAGTGTTGCGACCTGTTTTTTTTTCAGGTGTTTATCTTTTTACAATAAGATTTTCTCCCGCGTCTTAGCGTATGCTAAAGAGCTTTGTATATAGGACGGCTATGGGCGGAAAAAGTTTAAAATTTCATCATCTTACATGACGACCTAATTGATTGTTGTTATTAATGAGTATTTTTACGTATTGCGTTTTCTGTTTTTTGGGTATTTTCACCCGGTTTATGGGTTTGATTTTTGCAATGAACACACAAAACGCGCATTACGGTTTACAGTTTTAGCGCGACTGCCTAAATGGTGAAGAACAATAATGAGTACAATAAACACGAATACAAGAGATATGTCTTATTCCCCATCGTTTCCTGATGGCCCTACGGGTGAGCAGCATAAAGATTTGCTCATCTTTTTTGATGCATTTCATGATGGTCCGTTCGGGTATTTGTTCGTGGATAAAGATGCAAACGCGGTACATTTTAATCAGCAAGTCTGCGACTTGTTGTGCGTCGACAGCTCGATGTTGGCACACCGATCTATTTTTGATTTTTTACTGGTCGAAGAGCACAATCGTGTCCGTGACCTTTTGATAAACTGCTCGGAAAATTTTGGCGAACCGCTGCGGATGGTAAAGGTGAAATGCGAAAAGAATCGCTTTCGCTTTGTAACCATCTACATCAAGAAAGTTAGTGCTGCGGTAAGTGATCAAGAACTTTATGTGTTGCTGTTCGAAAAGAATGAGTTCAACCCACTCAGCGCATCAAAAGAAGAAAATGAGGTTTTCTATCGCGCGATAATCGAAACGCAGGAGTCAGAGCGCGATTTTATCGGTAAAAATCTGCACGACAGTATTGCGCAGGAGCTTTACGCCATTCGCATCAATTTACAGCGCTACATTATGGAACATGGACACGAGGAATATATTATGCCCATCAAAAAGATGTTGAATGATACCATCTTTAATGTACAGAACATTTCCAACGACCTATTGCCTGCCGTGCTGCGAGATATGGGCTTCCAGAAAGCAATAGACGATATGATCTTCCGGTTGACGCGAGCAGATGTACGTTTTTTTGTCAAAATTGATGAGGCGATCAGTAAAGAAAAGAGGGAGCTTCAGTTTTGCGCCTATCGCGTCATTCAGGAGCTGTTCAACAATTGTCTAAAGCATGCGCAGGCTAAGCGCATCAGCCTGCTGGTCAAGGTCTCCAAAGAGGCGGTGCTCATTACTGTCGAAGACAATGGGCAAGGCTTCAGTCGAGATGTGGAATCTGCGCTTCAGTTTGGCACCGGATTGCGTAACGTTCGGAACCGAATTTCGCTCTACGCTGGAACCATGGATATGCTAAGCTCAAATAAAGGAACGAGGATACAAATAAAACTATACATATAACAATTAAGCGATATACATATATGATAAACATTATTCTTGCGGAAGATCATCTTGTCGTTCGAAACGGAATAAAGCTACTGATAGATTCTCAGGACGACCTGTCCGTCATCGGCGAAGCAAATAATGGAGAAGAGGTGTTGGCTCTGTTGGAGTCGGGGCTGAAGCCCGATGTCGTTTTGTCCGATATTAGCATGAACGGGATGGATGGGCTGCAGTTGGTCGAGCGATTAAAAAGTGATTATCCCGATATTAAGGTCGTTATTCTGTCGATGATGAACAGCAGCCAACATGTATTTCAAGCTTTTGATAAGGGAGCGAAGGGGTACTTGGTGAAAAACGTGGGTTATGACGAACTGCTCTTTGCTATACAGCACATTCATATCGGCGGCCGTTACCTTTGTGAAGAATTGGCCATGATGTTGGTGGACAAGCTAAGTGATGCTCCGTTATCGGCCGTCAATGTAGAGGATTTGATGTCGGAAATGGATATCTCGGAACGGGAGCTAGAGGTGTTGCAGTTGATCAGTGAAGGATATACGAATGTCGAGATTGCGGATCAATTGTTTCTCAGCAAACGCACCGTGGAAGGCCATCGACAGAATTTGATCGATAAAACGGGGGTGAAGAACTCGGCGGCATTGATCAAGTTGGCCGTGAAAAGTGGCTTGATCAAATAGATCATTCCTTGGAAGATATGCAGCGCTCTGTTTTCAGGGCGCTTTTTTTGTGCTTATGGATTATCGCTTTTTGTTCAAGTAGGATAGGGTCGCGTACAGTACGGGCAGCAGAAGTAGCGCGGTCAGTAGAAAGATGGCCTGTTCTTTCACTTCTATGTCGTGGTAACATCCATAGGTGTAGAACCAAGAAAACAAGCCCCATGATTCGAACGTACTTCGCGTGATATCTTCATACAAGACGATGGCCAGCACGATAGCAATAAAATAGGGTAGCAGCACGATCATTGATGCGAGCATGCGCAGTGGCGCTTTAGGCAGCCCCAACTGCCTACGGAGCCAAAACCACCAACCGCCAAATACAAGTGTTAACCCCATTTTTTTCGAAGCCATTTGCGCAGAGGTTCGTCATACCACTTTAAGCTGGCATAGGCTAGCGCGATAGAACCAACCAAAATGCTTAGCGCAAAGGGCAACGCTTGGGTAAGCGTCGTGCCGTCGCGATCACTGATCCACGCGACGTAAAAATAGACGAATGGATAATGCACCAAATAGAGTGGATAGGAGATATCGCCTAGAAATTTACATAGCTTGCGTTCCATGGAGCTATGGATAACGCCACTTGCGCCGATATATACGATAAGTGGAAACAAGACAATGATACATACGGATTCGTATAGGCCATTCATCCAAAGCTGTGTCGCTCCGCCGATACGCGGCATGTATAAGATCGCGAAGATCAGTATGCTACAGTAAAGGAAAGCGTGTTTTATACGTACCGGCTTGCTGATGCGCGAGAGTAAAAGACCTGCAAAGAAGGGATACATGGTACGGGTAAGGCCTACGCGAACTTGTTCGATATTTAAGGTCCAGCCACCACTGACATCGCCATTCGGGCTACTGATCGCCAAATGTGCAAGCGCAATGCCCGCGATAACAACGAATATGGACAATGCTTTTTTGGAAAGTTTATAGAGGCCCACAGCATATAAGATGTTGGCTATGTATTCAAAAAACAGGGACCATCCCACACTGTTCAAGGGGTGCATCTCCTGCCAACCGCGTATATCGAGTGATAATGGGACTGGAAGTGCGGTGTAGCCAATGAGCATCACCAGTAGCATTTTCCAAAAGGGTACGGTATGGATGAGCGGCCAAATAGTGGAATCCGTGAAATAGAAGCCAATGGCGCCTAGTGTCATGCCCAGAACAACCATAGGTTGCAGCCGTTCTATACGTCGCTTCAGGAAGGTGCCTGTACGCATACCTTGCCAACGATCGTCATAGGCATAGCCGATAACAAAGCCGGATAATAAAAAGAAGAAGTCTACCGCCAAGTAACCGTGGTTCACCAAAATATCAAGATGCCCAGTTCCGAGTGGTTCGGCTAGGTGAAAGGTAACGACGATGATTGCGGCGAGGCCTCGTAATCCATCTAAGATCAGGTAATGCGGTTTTGGAGAATCGGTAGTGTTCATGTATAGCTGTAGGGTTTAGCGCCTAAATTATATAAATGCGCGCACTAACGCTCTACATATCGTATCAAAATATAGACAAATCATCTCAACCATGAGCTTCCACAGCGCGGTAAAGCTTATGAGTTAAGTGGATTTGATTTTTTTTTCATAAAAAAGTTTGACCTAAGCTCTTTTGTTTAGCAATTTCATAAGTCTTGTCATAGCGTAGTTTTCCAACATCCTTTCCCTGAAATGCACGGGTGACGTATATACGCTCTATTTCTAGTCCGTCATGGCCTTGCATTTCCGTTTGTGCTTCCCCGACGAAAGGGGATGACTGTCCTGAAAATACCTACAACAATCCTTGATTTGAACACATACAGATACTGGTTCTTTACGAATTTTGGATGATAAAAAAATAGTAAAACTATGAGTAAGAAAAAAGTATGGTTTATAACCGGTGCGTCGAAGGGCATGGGTTTAGAAGTTGCAAAGGCTGTTTTAGCCAATGGTGACATGGTGATCGCAACTTCACGCAGTCTAGACGAACAAATTAAAAGTTTAGGTACAGAGACGGATCAATTGTTGCCTTTGACTGTTGATGTTACCAATGAACAGGAAGTACAAGACGCCGTTGGAAAGGGGATCGAGAAATTTGGACAAATTGATGTTGTTTTGAACAATGCGGGGTATTATTTAGTGGGTAGTTTAGAAGAGATCAGTGATTTGGAATTGCGAAAGACTATGGACGTCAATGTTTTTGGAATGGTAAATGTGATCCGCAATGTGATGCCATATTTACGTCGACAACGATCGGGCCATGTTATCAACATATCTTCCAATATGGGCTATATAGGCTATGCGAATACGGGTAGCTACAACGCCTCAAAATTTGCAGTTATTGGTCTTTCTGAGGCGTTGGCGCAGGAAGTTAAACCTTTTGGGATTCATGTTACAGTGATTGCACCGGGGATGTTTAGAAACAATTTTATGAGCGATAGTACGCTGGCAGTGGCGGCGCGTTTAATTCCCGATTATCATGTTGCCGAGCATATAAACATGCTTAAAAGTTTTGATGGCCATCAACCTGGAGATCCGACAAAATTAGCAAAAGTGCTGATCGATATTACAGAACTGCCGACGCCACCCCTTCATCTGCCGCTGGGCACCGATAGCTATCAATCGATCGTGATGCAACGAGTAAACGAAACGACCGAATTAGAAACTTGGAAGCATTTGTCGTTTTCAACCGATTTTTAGTGTATTGGTTTTAACAAACTATTAAAAGATGACCAACCAAACATTGGATGATGTAAGTAAATTTCCAACGGATTGTTTTGCATATTTTTTTTACATTTGTAACAATCATTACATTTATCGATGAAAGGAAGACCCAACATACATCAGCAGGAAGAGATCATTATTAAAGCGCAAGAGGTTTTTTGGCAGAAAGGTTTTTATGCAACCTCATTATCCGATTTGAGCCATGCAACTGGAGCTGGTGCAGGCAGTCTGTATAACAACTTCAAGGGAGGTAAGAAAGAATTGTTCAAAAAGGCGTTACAGCAAAGAAGAGCTGATTTTAAATCCTTTGAGCAAAAAATACATGATAGTGAGGACCCCATCTCCTTGATTAAAGATTTTTTTCTAAATCTAGCAAATACGGATTCTGTGGCTCATCAGAAGGGCTGTTTGATAGCCAATACAATCGTGGAAATGAGCTTCATGGAAAGCGAATTGCAAGAAGAAGCCATAAAAATTTTACAAGAGACAGAAGCGTTATATAGATCGGTTCTTTCAAAAGCACAACAGAATGGCGAACTGAAAACAACTATTTCAGCTGATGTATTGGCTAAATATCTGATTACATGTTGGTGTGGTATCAATTCACTTAGACGATTGTATCCTGATAAGGGAACGCTTAGGGAACAGATCAATTTACAGCTCAACATATTAATTTAATTTTTTTTGACTATTTATTTAACAATCATTACAAAATAACAATGGATTTACAATTAAAAGGAAAACGTGTATTTATTAGTGGCTCAACGCAAGGTATTGGCTTGGCTATAGCTCAACAATTGTTGTCAGAAGGGGCATCGGTCATCATAAACGGTAGAGATGAAACGAAAACAAAGCAAACATTGGACCGCTTGAAGGAAGAATTTCCTCAAGGTGATATCCACGCTATACAGGCGGATTTCTGTAAAATTGATGAGGTGGAAAAGTTGCTGAATGAACTTGGTGATGTTGATATTCTCGTTAACAATGTCGGTATTTTTGGTATCGATGACTTTTATACCACTGCTGATAAGGACTGGTATACTTACTTCGAAGTAAACGTAATGAGCGGTATGCGGTTATCTAGAAGACTACTGCCTAAAATGATAGCGAACAATTTTGGTAGAATTATTTTCATCAGTAGCGAATCTGGCGTAAATGTTCCAGAAAACATGGTTCACTATGGTGTGACAAAGGCAGCCATGGCCGCATTAAGCAATGGCTTATCTAAACTAACCAAAGGAACACTAGTCACCGTAAACACCATTTTGGGTGGCCCCACGTATTCTAGCGGTGTTGCAAATACCGTAGAACAGATAGCTTCATCGCAAGGATTAGCGGTAGAGACTATGAAGAATGCAATCATACAGCAGTCAAATCCTCATATTTTAGTACAGCGATTTATTCATCCAGATGAAATCGCCCACTTGGCTACTTATCTTTCAAGTCCGCTTTCCATAGCAACAAATGGAGCTAGTTTAAGAGCGGATAGCGGTGTGCTTAAAGTGCTGTAGGTTTGATAAAATTCTACCAGCTAGACTACAAAAAAAGCCCAATCTTTCGATTGAGCTTTTTTTGTGATCCCGCTGGGATTTGTTCAGCCCCACCATCCCCAAGCTTCACCCTGAACGAGCTTCGCTATGTTCGAACCCATCCCAACCCTTCTGTTCGAGCCCCAGCTAGGGCACAAAAAAAGCCCAATCTTTCGATTGAGCTTTTTTTGTGATCCCGCTGGGACTCGAACCCAGGACCCATACATTAAAAGTGTATTGCTCTACCAGCTGAGCTACGGAATCCTTTATGCGCATTATTGGCATCAGCCAATTGCTTAAAGTGATGCAAAAGTAGGTATTTCACGCGTATTTGCAAAGCGTTGCGCTGTTTTTCCTTGGAATATTTTCAAATAGGCTTAACCTCAGTTTTTTATCTTTTTAAAGTAAAGCAGGGGCGCATAACGATATCTTGATAGGATAGAAAAATTTGGCGAATATCAATTTGTTTTAATATATTAGTGATATCAATTTGATATCAATATAAATTTAAATTTGCCAAACATGGAAAAGATTATTAGACCAACATCGGGGTACACTGCGCTAGGGATTGCGCTTTTGTCATTTTTACTTGCTATTTACACTTTTTACGAGGCTGTCACGAGAGAATATGGTGGGCTGGTATTGGTTATTGCCTTACTATTTGCTGTTATCATCATCATTCTTAAAGGTATTATCATCGTCCATCCCAACCACTCGCGTGTGCTAAATTTCTTCGGTAATTATGTAGGCACCATTAAGGAGAACGGCTTGTTTTTTGTCAATCCGCTTTACACGGCCACGAAGATGTCCTTAAGGTCGGAAAACTTGCAGGGGCAAACGCTAAAAGTAAACGATAGGCTAGGAAATCCAATCGAGATAGCAGCCGTTATCGTTTGGAAAATAGGCAATACCTACAAGGCGGCGTATGATGTGGAGCGTGTTTTTGATTATGTACGTGCACAGAGTGAGGCTGCCGTACGGCATTTAGCGGTGAGCTTTGCCTACGATGACTTGGAGGATGATTCTGCAGAGATTACCTTACGCAATGGCGGTGATGAAGTAAACCATATTTTGGAACAGGAGCTTACCGCGCGTTTGGAGCGCGCCGGCATTGTCGTGGAAGAGGCACGTATCAGTCACCTAGCCTATGCCGCGGAGATTGCAGGAGCCATGCTTCAACGGCAGCAGGCCGCAGCCATCGTTGCTGCGCGTGCCAAGATTGTCGATGGTGCCGTGGGTATGGTTGACATGGCCTTGAAGAAATTGTCGGCCGAGAACATTGTAGAATTGGATGACGAGCGCAAAGCGGCCATGGTAAGCAACCTAATGGTAGTTCTCTGTGGCGAAAAAGCAGCTCAACCTATTGTTAATGCAGGGACGCTATACAACTAGTCATGTATTGGAATATAGCCTTCTATGGCTATTAATAGTGAAATAGAAATATAATGAAGAAAAACTTTGTGGTACGGATAGAAGAGGAGATGTATCGGAAACTGGAGAAGTGGGCCCACGATGAATTTCGTAGTGTGAATGGGCAAATCGAATACTTGATCAATCAAGGTTTGATCAAGACAGGACGACAAAAGGGACACGATGTGGAAGGGGAGAAAATCAGTACGGAAAATAACGATAAAACCTAGGGCAACTCGCCCTAGGTTTTTTATTCTTTGCTAATCTTCTTTTCCTAGAAATCGACGATCTTCACGCGACAAATGGCTGTAGGGCTGCTCGTCCTCCATATCGTCAGCATAGTCATCTTCGTTCCTGTCTAGCGGCGCAGCCTGCGGTTGCTTGCGGCGGCGTCTAAACAGCAATCCGCCGGTAACGACGCCTAAAAGAAAAAATATACCTAATATCAACAGCTTGGATGTGCGTATTTCGCCAAATAGCCAAAAACTAGCCTCTTCCTTATTGTTGAATAAGATCAGCGCAACAAAGGCCGTAATGATTCCGAATATGATGCTTCTTGGTTTCATCGTAAAATAATTTCTGCTTACAGATACGCTTAGAAGTTCGGTTTGAGTAGATACTTGTCATAGAAGCGGAAAATGTGCTCTACGGCCTCCTCGGCGGTATCGACCAAACGATATAATTTTAGATCTTCTTCGGAAATATAGGCATTGCCCAGCATGCTGTTTGCTATCCAATCAAAAAGTCCTTTCCAATATTCTATGCCCACGAGCACAATGGGAAAACGTGCAATCTTGCCCGTTTGGATAAGCGTAATCGCTTCGAAAAGTTCGTCCATGGTGCCAAAGCCACCCGGCATCACAATATATCCTTGGGAATATTTCATGAACATCACTTTGCGCACGAAGAAGTAGTTAAATTCTAGCAGCTTATCGCGGTCGATGTATTTATTGTGAAACTGCTCGAAAGGCAACTCAATATTAAGTCCTACGGATTTACCGCCTGCTTCATAAGCACCTTTATTGGCGGCTTCCATAATACCGGGGCCACCACCAGAAATAACCCCATAACCCTTGTCGGCCAGCAGACGGCTTATTTCAACTGTCATTTCGTAATATTTGTGTTCCGATTTGGTACGCGCCGACCCAAATATCGATACACAAGGACCTATTTTGGCCAGTTTCTCGAAGCCATCCACAAACTCCGACATGATCTTGAAGATCTGCCAAGAATCCTTAACCTTTATTTCTTGCCATGTTTTGTTAGCAAATGAACTTCTGATTTTATCCTCTTTCGCCATATATGTTTATCTTGTTAACATTTCCAAGATAGTAAATTTTGGAGAAACCTAACGAGGATTCGTAAAAGTTGGCGCGGGATATTTTAAGTTTTAATCGTTATTTTTTAATTCGATCAGCCAACGTTTCTTTCGTAGGGAACGCGCGTGGCGATAGATCGGCCTAGGGTAAGTTCATCGACATACTCCAATTCGCCGCCAAAGGCGATACCCCGGGCAATGGTGCTGATCTGCACGTCGAAATCCCGAAGTTTTCGGTAGAGGTAGAAAATGGTGGTATCGCCCTCCATCGTGGCGCTCAAAGCTAAGATCACTTCCTTTACCTCGCCAGTGCGCAGTCGATCTACTAAAGCTTCGATTTTGAGATCCGACGGACCTATGCCGTCCATAGGCGATATCAATCCGCCAAGCACGTGGTATACGCCTTGATATTGGTTGGTGTTTTCGATAGCCATCACATCACGCGTGTCTTCCACAACGCAGATGGTCTCTTGATCGCGCTTCGGCGAGCTACAGATCTCACAAACCTCCTGATCCGATATATTGAAGCAGGTCTTGCAATAGCGTATTTGCTCCTTCAGCTGGTTGATGGCCCCCGTAAAACGGGCTACATCGCCATCTGGCTGCTTCAATAGATGCAGCACCAAACGCAAGGCCGTTTTTTTACCCACACCGGGCAAACGCCCAAACTCATCTACCGCCTGTTCCAGTAATCTTGAAGAAAATTGCATAAGACAAAATTATAAAGTAAAATGCGAAAAATGAAATCGCCTTGACCAATAGAGGCTTTAGCATGCAGCGCTACATCTTCTTCAATATCCAGGCAAATCCTATGCTGGTAAAGAGCATCACGGCGGCTGTACCAAACCACAGCATTTGGTAGCCATAGTGCTCGGCCACATAGGTGCCTAGGTAGGGCGAAAAGATGTTGGCAGCCGAAAAGGCCAAGGCATTGAAGCCCATGTAAGCCCCTTGGGTATTGGTTGTCGCGCGGGAGGCGCTGATCGTTGCCGTAAAGGGAAGAGTCAGCATTTCTCCAATAGAGAGAATAAACATCGATACATACAGCCAAGGGATGCCATAGGGCGCGTTGAGCATCAGGTAGGCAATACCGGCAATTCCCGTTCCGTATATCATCACCTGCCTTGCGGTAAAGCGATGCTCCACGGCATGCACCAACAACATCTCGAACACCACAATGCAAAAGCCACTAAACCCAAGTAAAATGCCAATCTGTCCTTCACTCATCATCTTAGCCTCTTTGTAAAACAGCGGGAGCGTGCTTAAGAGTTGAAAAAAGGCCATGGAGAAAAGGCAGCAAAAGATGTTGAAAATAATGAATGGCGTGTCCGTATAGGCATTTCGATCGCCTTCCGCTCGCTGTCTATCAGCCTTCAGTAGCGGTTCGGTATGGTTACGCGGCTTGCGTCCTTTGAAGACGATGATGAAAACGACAGCTGCGCATAATGCTGCTATGGCGTTTCCGTAGAAAATCCAGTCGTAGGAGAATGTCGCGAGAAAGCCCGCCAATGCGGGGCCGATGGAGAAACCAAGGTTTACGGCCATGCGGTTTAGGGAATACGCTTTGGTGAGGTTTTCCGGTTTGGCATAACGCGCTACGGACACGGAGTTTGCAGGGCGAAAGGTATCGGCAATAAGTGTCAGCACGAATACCATGGCCGCCAAGCTCTCGAAGGTCTTGAAGTAGGGCAGAACAAGGAAGATGGGGACGGTGAATAGCAAGCTAGAGGCCTGCACGCGGTAATTGCCGAAGCGGTCGGTGAGCCATCCACCCAACCATGATCCGCATACAGAACCCAAACCGAAACAGCCCAAAACCATACCTACCTGCGGCTTGGTGAAGTCCAAGGCAGATGACATGTACATGCTCAGGAATGGGATTACCATTGATCCTGTGCGGTTGATAAGCATCACCACCGCCAATAGCCAAGCCTCTGTCGATAGACCCCGGTAGGAATCTATGTACAGCCGAATAAGTTTTTTCACCTGTTGATCCCTATACGTTTACGCCTTTGTCGAGTTGATCGTCGATTTTATAATGTTGCGCGATCACGCGTTTCTTTCCAGTGCTTTTATTGAAGATCACATCGAGACGTCCTAAGCGGATGCCGGCAAATCCCATTTGATTGATCAACACCTCTTCATTGCGCAAGTTTTTGACGCGTGTAGGCTCATCGAGGAAGGTATGGGTATGCCCGCCGAGGATGATATCGACATTTTCCGTGCCGGCGGCCAAGCGTAGATCCGAAACTTGATCATCGTCGTATTTGTATCCCAAATGGGAAAGCACAATCACCAAATCGCATTTCTTTTCCTCTTTCAACATTTTCGCTACTCGGTTCACCACCGGAATGGGGTCGAGGTAACGCATGCCTTTATAATTGTTGGGGTCTACCAAGCCTTCGATGTTGATACCCACGCCTGTTAAACCTATACGTAAGCTTCCTTTTTGTATAATGGTATATTCCTGTGTTTTACCTTCCAAGGCTGTGCCTTTAAAATCATAGTTGGCGGTAAGGAATGGAAATTTGGCTTTATCCAAATGTTTAACAAGACCGCTGATGCCGTTATCAAACTCGTGGTTTCCAAAAGTGCCTGCTTCATAGCCCAACTTCGACATCAGTTCCAGCTCCAGCTTACCCTCAAACATATTGAAATAGGGTGTTCCTTGAAACATATCGCCTGAATCGACTAACAATACCTGCGACTCCTCCTGTCTGATCTTCCTAATCAACGAGCTGCGGCGTGCAACACCTGCTAAACCTTGGTAGCGTGATCCATCCATCGGAAAGGGCTCAATGCGGCTATGTACGTCATTCGTGTGCAATATGGTCAGCCGTATTTCTTTTGAAGCAGCTTCAGACCAAGTTGGCAATGCAGTCAAGGAAGCCAAGGCTCCCAATGCCAATGACTGTTTTAAAAAACCTCTTCTATTTAATAATGCGAACTCTTCCATCGATCTTTGCTTGAATATGTTTTCCTTGTTTTGTTTGTGCGGAGATGTACTCCATCAATGTCTCGCGTACACGTTGTGTATAGTCTTTGCGGTCAATCACCTGATCCAGAAAGGTCACATAATCACCACCATTGGCGAGGTAGTCATAGGTCACGAGTTTGTAGGTGGCCTGCGGATCTACGGGCTTGCCTTGCACGAGAAATTCCTTCACTTTTCCGTCCTCGATAAGGAGCTGTATGCCAGCGGCTGGCTGGCCGGAAGTTTTTGCCATAAAATCTGCCATACGCAGCATGTCTGCACCGCTTAGGGTCACAATAGTCACTGCATTTTCGAAAGGCATCAACTCAAAAATATTGCCTACGCTGATGTCGCCTGCTTTCAGCCCAGAGCGAATACCGCCCTTTGTCGCGAAGCTCACCTGCACGGCTGGATCCAGCTGCTGTCCCTTCCACAGTAGCGCATCGGTGAAGAAATTACCCACCAAACTCTCTGCATCGCTGCTTTTGGCGAGCGCAACATCGGCATAGCCAATGACACGGTTCATCTCTGCCTCCAGCTTTCCTTTATACGGAAGGTAGTAATTGACAATGGTGCTGTCGGCCAGCAATGTGCTATCGATGGAATAATATTGCTCCTTACTGATGGTAGGCTGCAGTTGTGTCTTGCAGGATGCAAGCAAGGCGGTAAGCGCCAGCAACGTCATGCCACGCATAAAACGTTTCATAGTTTATGAATTTTGGGTCAAAGGTAAGGACTATAATCAAATATTATTTGTCGAAGCAACAATATTATTGATAAAATAACCTTGCGCTTACTGATATGTTGGGCATCAATCTCTTGCTCGGCGACGTTCGGTAAGGATAGCATCCTGCACCTGTATCTATTTTGGCGTCCAACGTTTTTGATGTTTTGAGGATAGTCAAGATCGTATTGATGGTCGTCAAAGCCACGTTGATGGTCGTCAAAGCCACGTTGATGGTCGTCAAAGCCACGTTGATGGTCGTCAAAGCCACGTTGATGGTCGTCAAAGCCATGTTGATGGTCATCAAAGTCACGTTGATGGTAGTCAAAGTCACGTTGATGCTCGTCAAAGCCATGTTGATGGTCATCAAAGCCATGTTGATGGTCATCAAAGCCACGTTAATGGTCGTCAAAGCCACGTTGATGGTCGTCAAAGCCATGTTGATGGTCGTCAACGTCACGTTGATGGATGAAGATGTTAAGCTTTTCATTGTCGATCTGAACTTGATGTGTGTAGATGACACAGATTCATAGTTCAAAAAGGGGGAGGAGCCTAGAGGAAGATTAGGGTAAACAAAGAGGGCGTCTTTTTGGACGCCCTCTTACTATTTAAACCGTATCAGTTACTTCTTGTGTATGCTGTATAAACGTCCAGCATCGGTAATAGCGAATATTTCACCGTCCTTACCTTGCGCAACATCGCGGAAGCGTTGGCCTTCACGATCTAAAAGACGTTCTTCGCCTACTACTTTATTGTCTTTGATTACGATACGCGCGATATGCGTGCTGCTTAGACCTCCGATGAACAAGCTGTTTTTCCACTCGGGAATAGCATCGGCTGTGTAGAACATTAAACCACTTGGAGATAATACCGGATCCCAATAGTAGACAGGCTGCTCTAAGCCTTCCTGCTGTTGGATTGGTGGATTGCCAATCTCTTTTCCGCTGTACTCTAATCCGTAGGTGATAATGGGCCAACCATAGTTCTTGCCCGCTTCCACACGGTTTAGCTCGTCGCCGCCACGTGGGCCAAACTCGGTTTCCCATAGGTCGCCGGTTTCTGGATGTAGAGCCAAGCCCTGCACGTTACGATGTCCGTAGCTATATACTTCGGGGCGCGCATTGGCATCGCTCGCAAATGGATTGCCCTCTGCAGGTTTTCCATCTTTGGTTATGCGTACAATCTTGCCTAGTGCAGATTTTAGATCTTGAGATTGTGGGCGTGTCTCCAAGTCGGAACGCTCGCCCGTGCTCACCAATAGATTGCCTGCTTTATCAAAGATAATGCGTCCACCGTAGTGCAGCTTGCCATCATAGGTAGGAAGCGCTTGGTATATCACTTTAGCGGCTTCAATGCTCTTTTCGTCATCAGCTAAGCGTCCTTTGCCAACGGCCGTGTGGTTTCCTCCTGCAGCGGGCTCAGAAAACACAAAATAGACCATGCGATTTGTGGCAAAGTCCGGATCCAACGTGATGCCCAGCAATCCGCCTTGACCTTGTGCATCTACCTTTGGAAGTCCGCCGATAGCTTCACTTAACGTGCCGTCCGCCGATACGATACGAAGGTCGCCTTCTTTCTCGGTAATCAGCAAGCGGTTATCCGGCAGCACAGCAATGCCCCACGGCGATTTCAACTTGTCGGTCACCACCTTGCTTTCGTATGGCGTCGTAGTTTTCACACCAGCTATACGCGTTTGTCCTTCAAAGGCTGGTTTGTATTCGGTATTCGCCTTGTTTTTCTCTACGGCAGGATAGATGCTATCCGCAGAGGCGCCGTCCGCTGCATTTTTTGTTGCTGCGCTGTTGTTACAAGCAGCGACAAGCAAGGTGGCAGATGATAACAGTAAGGCGGGAAATGTTTTTTTCATAGATCTCTTCTTAAGTTTGCTTTCGTTTAGGATATGTAATACAAATTACGATATTTTGTTTGGAATTTAGTGAAAAAAGCGGCTAAGTAGCCGATTTGTTGCTCAAAACCTGCGTTCATCTTGTTTTTTAGCTCCTGAATAGGCTTTCTTTAAAGGCCATGCTGCTCCACCCAATAATCTAGTGGCTGCTCGCTGCTGCACAAAGCGGTGTGGAAGCCCAGTGTTTCGGCCGCTTGAAGATGCTGCGGGCTGTCGTCAATAAACAATGTTTCTTCGGGTGCAATGCCTGTTTGGCGTATAACTTCTTGGAAGATGCCTACATCGGGTTTGCGCAGCCCCATTTCATGGGAATAGAAGGTCTTCTCGAAAAATAAACTGTTATCGGGAACACCATATACGTCTTGGATATGCTGCATACAATACCGATAGTGAATCTCGTTATTGTTGCTCAACAGAAAGGTTCGGTATTTATCGTGCAGGTAGGAGAGCGTTTCGTGTTTGCCGGGCGGTACCCCAATCAGTAGGGCGTTCCAAGCGGCGTCGATTTCGGCATCGCTAAGCTCGGGTTTGCCCGAGCGTTCCCGGATACCATCGCGGAAGGCCGATGCCGTGATCTCACCCTTGTCAAAATCGTCAAAAAGGGAGTCCTGCGCCCTGTGACCGAAGAATTCGTCTACGTTTTTGATACCCAGCGATATAAAACCCGCCTTCACCCGAGCAAAGTCGATCATAAAGATCACATTGCCATAATCGAGAATAATATTTTTAATTTTTTGCATCTAAAATTTTGTTTTCTCCCCACAAATATCGATAATTGCATCGTCAAAACGGCGTAATAACGAATTTTTGATCACATAAAAATAACCGCGCCTATAGCTCAGTCGGTTAGAGTAGAAGACTCATAATCTTTTGGTCCCTGGTTCGAGCCCAGGTGGGCGCACAAAACAAAAAGCCGCTTTTCTGCAAGGAAAAGCGGCTTTTTTCGCTTCTTAGGGCACTTTAGATACCGCCTACAGCTCCACGATTTTTGAACATGATCCAGAATTTACAAAGTAACTTTTAATGCTTCCTATAATTCATCCACTTTTTTTTCAAAGCTCGATATTCAAGTAGCTTAATCAAGATGATCAATACGGCGCTAAAACAAACTGACCAAAAGTAGTCCGTTGGTAGACGCTGTTCCAAACCAAACAAAGGGAAATATTTGAGCATCACTACAGCTGCGGCTATGAGCAGCATGCCTACCAGAGCAAGCAGTGTATAAAGAAGGGATCGCCTAGCTTTTTGTTTCTTTTGGTAAAGTACACGTTGGATATGGTAGGATAGCGCGTAGGATGGACCTGTTTCTAGCTCTTGCTTGAGCGCACTAAAAACAAGTTTATAAGCCTTAACGTCGCGATCCGTAAAATCATCCGCCGTTTGTTGCTCCTCAGGAAGTTGATTATCCAGAATCTTCTGGATGTGTTCGTCTTTTTTATTTATTTCCATCATATTTCAAATAACGTTCTACACTTTCTTTTAACAACTTACGTGCTCGGAAGAGGTAACTCTTAATCGTCCCCTGAGGCATTCCGGTGATCTGTTCTATTTCCGGATAGGTAAATTCATCCAAGTGGTAAAGTGTCAAAACAGTACGGTAATGCAGGGGGAGCTGATCAATCAATTTATGGACATAATGTGCCACATCTTTTTCGTCAAGCAGTTTTTCGGGCGTTACGTTGGTGAAGTAAAAATCCCCCAGATCGTCGGTAAGTTCCGAGATTTTCATTTTTTGGTATTTTCGCAGATAGTCGATTGTAGTCAGGTAGGCGATTCGCGCAATCCAAGTCGACAACTTAGATTGGAAGGCGAACGTATGCAGACTACTGTGGACCTTTAAAAATACGTCCTGACAGATGTCTTCCGCATCCGCCTGGTTCAGGGTTAGTCGCTGAACAACATGGAAGACCAACCTTTCGTACTGCTTTACCAGTAACGTAAAGGCCCTCAGCTCTCCCCGTTGGATCTTTAGAACTACCTCCTTTTCATTGAACATAAACAGTAGACGGTGCCGTGCATCTAATAGTTGCAACAATAATAATAAAAAAAGCTGCAACCTCTGCGGGCTGCATGCCGTCTAATGGTCATGAAAACAACTAAAAAGAAATAACATGGGAGGTATTGTCTTATTCATAGCGATCGCATTTATCATCTCGGTGATATTCAATTTTTTTACCAGGAAACAGGTACTTGATTCCGGACCGATCGACGAGCACGCATTGGAATTTTTAAAAACGCTTTCGCCATTTGGGTATTCGAATGCTTTAAAATGGGGAATATTGGCGCTATTTGGCGGCGCTGGACTAGTATTGATCGAGTTCTTGCCGTACAAACTGAGTGATTCACCATTGCCCTACGGTGTAGAAGCCATCTTTCTTGGTATTGGCTTCCTTGTTTATCACCTGGTTTCGCGAACTGGAAATCGCTAAGTGTTCGCCTAAAGTCCAATAATTTCTGAAGTCTTTTATAGACCGCCATTCAAGGTGGTTAGGCAGGCCTATGCCCATTTGAGATCATCTAACACCGCCTTTATCTATACCTATCATGATGAAAGGAAAATTCTATCTACGCTTTCTTATTACGGCAGCCATCTTGATCATCTTTACAATATCTGCACAAGGACAGTACAACGAAGTGCGACATAAAATTCGGGGAACGGTCATCGACTCGATCTTTGGACTACCAGTGGAATTTGTTACCATTACCCTCATGGGTAGCGACAATACAACGGTCAGGGTAGCGCAGTCAAAAATAGATGGAACATTTTTGTTCGAAGAGATTAATCCTGATGATTATTCCCTGCTGCTGACCATAGTCGGCTACCGCACACGTTCTCTTCCTGTAAGTCTTCGAGACAGCACAGGTGCTGCTGTAATGATGGACTTGGGTGCACTTCAAATGACTCCGGAGCAGTTTGCGACTTCAGAGGTCGTGGTGAGCGCCGCGAAGCCCGCTGTGCGCCAGTCGATCGACCGGCTTTCGTATGACTTACAGGCCGATGCCGACAGCAAGATACTTACCGCATTGGAAATGATGCGTAAAGTGCCCTTTTTATCGCTTGACGGCGAGGAGAATATCCTACTGAAGGGCAGTCGCAATTACCGAATTTTCATCAATGGTAAACCATCCGGTTTGGTCGAACGCAATCCCAACGATGTGCTGCGCAGCATGCCAGCATCCAGTATCGCCCGTATCGAGGTAATCACCAATCCGCCTGCACGCTATGATGCAGAGGGCATGGCCGGGATTATCAACATCGTTATGCTTAAAAGCCCTGATGAAGGCTACAAGGGCTCTCTTACCCTCCATGAAAAGTTTCCTGTAGGTGGACCGGGCCTTGGCGGCTCCATGTCAGCGCAGATAGGAAAACTGCAACTTTCCCTTCTCGCGGGCGTCGCTTTGCATCATATACCGAAAGTTAGTAATACGCTGCACCGAAACAGTTTGTTGGAAGCGGGGAACAGCTTAGAACAGTTCGGCACGAGACAATCCAAACAGACCAGCGGCTATCTCGGTTACGAATGGAGTTACCAGATCGACGAAAGGCAGTTAATCGCTAGCCAGCTGAGCGTTAACAAAGCGCGTACCGGTACCACAATCGCGCAGCAATCATTGTTTCAGACGGTAAGGGAGGATTTTAAAGGCTATAAGCTAGATGCGGCCAAGTCGCTATGGGGTAGCTCTTTTGATGCTTCCTTTAATTACCAGCTTGGTTTCAAGGGAAACAAGGACAAGTTCTTAACGCTTTCTTACCGCTACTATGGATACGATGACCTTCAGCGTGACGAAGTTTTTTTTTCGAATCGGATAAACGTTGAAGACTCCAATTACCTGCAGTCGAATGACCAGCGTTTTGCTGAACAATCCTTTCAACTCGATTTTGTATCACCAATAGGGAGCGTGAAGAGTGAAGCGGGCGTAAAGGTCATATTAAGAAACAACGCTAGTAATTTTGCGCATCTTTTTCCGCACGATGCTACTCCCCCAAGTAATGTCGCGGAAAGTATTCCTTTTCGTTATCAACAGGACGTCCTCAGTGCATACAATTCTTATGAGTATGCTTGGGGCCGTTGGGGCGTGCGCGCCGGTGCAAGGCTGGAACAGACGCTGATCAAGGCTAATTTTTCCTCCAATGAACCGATGGTGAACCAGCGGTACACGAATATAATACCTTCATTTGCACTGAGTCGCCAGCTGGGCAGTAACGAGACCGTCAAAGTTGCTTATGTTCAACAGATTTCCAGACCGAGTATTCAGCGGCTGAACCCCTTTGTGGATCGATCGAATCCTAATATGGAATCCAGTGGAAACCCCAGCTTACAACCGTATACATTCAATCGCGTTCAGCTGAGCTATGCTACTTCCAAGAGAGTATCGGTCAATTTCGGACTTGACTATACGTTTGTTCGCAATATGGATTTTCGTATTACCACATTCGATTCCCTGAGGAATATTACACGCAGCACATACGACAATATAGGCTCGGGCGATGCCCTCGACCTATCATTCGCCGTACGGTTACCTATTTCCAAGAATTGGGATCTTCAGGTAAATGGCATGCTTTCTTCCATCTGGGCCGCCTTGGATAATCCGTCTTCTGCGTTCAGCAGCAGGATAATACAAATCAATTTTACGATTTCGAGCGCATATCGATTCCCTAAGGGATGGCGGGCAAGTGGAAGTATCAATCCGGTAACGCGCAGCTTCAGGTCGCCCCAAGAACAGGCCAATGGATTTGTCGGGTCGACATTGGGCTTAACAAAAGAGCTCCTTGACGGAAAACTATCGGCATCGATGATGATTTCTAACCCTTTTACTAAATATCGTACAAACAACATATACACGCTGGGAGAGTCGTTTACACAACAGGCTAGTAGCAATGACTATTTTCGCTCTTTTGGTGTAAACCTAACCTACAATTTCGGGCGATTGAAAGAGCAGGTAAAAAATAGCAGCAGAGGTATCGTGAACGATGATGTGCTACGTAAATAGGAGAGGAGGAATGTCTTGGGATTTACTTTTAAAACCTGCTTTTCACGGAGAAAAGGGTTAAGTTCTGAATATGGATGCGTAGGAGCTTTCAAACTCCTCATAACGCAGAACATTGATCTGCGGGAAAATATTGTCTTTTATCTGATGAATATGCCGGTCATTGCTGACTATAAAATCGGATTGGCTAGCGATATAGGTGTCCACGAATTTATTGTCGTCCTTATCATTTTCTACCAACTGCCATAAAAAAGATGGATTGGTAAGTATTACGTTTGGTAACAGTAGAAGGTATTCAAGGGAAGCATCTGTATAATCAAGACCATATCGAATAGAGACTTGTTCTTGATATTCGGTCAAAATTTCATTGGAAACAACTAAATCAAATTTCTTGCCTATCAATGCTTTGTATATCCAATGGTACTTGGAGTGTGCAGCCAATGATACAAGGAAAATAGTGCTGTCGAGCACAAGCCGCAGGTTATTCATTTACCCAGCTGTCAAGATCATCGTCGCTAATGTTTTTTTCCTTAATCGCTTGCTGTACGTTTTTCAATAGCTTATCCGAAAAATGCTTGGCAAGAAAATCCTTTATCACAAGCAAATCTTCCTTGCTCGGTTCAAACGAGTAGACTTTAAGCAACTCTAATTGCAAACTGTTTAATTTTTGGCGCTCCATAACAATAACCCCTTTTCACAAAAATACAAAATTTAAATGTTATCTTGTATGAGAAGGATTCTGATAATTCTGAACTGTTCAGGATAGTTTTTGAGTTGATTTACATATATTTATTCGCCTAAAAAATCTATTCCGTTCACGTAAGGATGAATCTTTTTGGGTACTCTGGAATTTTCTCAACAGTGAAAAACTCATCGAATTCTTCCTTTTGTTTGGTCGCATAGTATTTAACTATCTTGTTAAAAAATGCTTCCAACGAGGGAGCGATCACATTTCTGTCGTTATCGGCATGCCAGAATTCTAAAATCTGCCCCTTTTGTCCGGTAAAAATACCCTTTAAATCATAGCAGATACTGTCGCCACCACCATTTTGAAAGATAGGGAGCCAATGCGCATTCCACCAGTTGTCAATTTCAAAGTCATAACCTATCATGGATGTTAGTTCAGCAGCCGTGTCCAGTACCTGGTCTAGCGGCAGAAAAACCGAATTGTTTACGAAGGATGCATAGCAACTTTCTTTTTGTCCGTTTTTCCACTTGTACAACGCACGTAGATCATTGGGAAGTTTGATCGCGTAATCCGCTTCCAATTTGTCCAACTCGGCGTCGTCCAAGGGGCTGTTAAGATCGGAATAGAATGTTGGTCTTAACGATGATAGAAAGCTGTCTAATTCTCGAAGGATATGGTTCATTTTATTGTTCTTTGTGTATTTTGCTAGTGTATGCCTATTTGCCGGTAAATAGATACGCCATTTAAATATAGGCGATCCTGAGCGTTAAGATCGGTAGACGTGTTGTGGAGCGCTACCTGCTGCGCATCTTATGCATCATTTCCTTGGCAAAAAGCATAGCTGTTGGGCAGATCTCCGTTTCCTCTTCGGAAGAGGAACCTTGCAAGGCATGTTCACGAATTACATGGGAAATTATGCTGACTATCCAGTGAAAGAAAGGTTGTTTACTGCTGGAATAATGGTCTATGTTTTTCCATATTGCACACATGGACAGTTCAAATAGAGCTGCGCGCTGCTTTTCGCATGCTACGCACCGTTGAATCAGGCTGTAAATGGATGATCCGTATGTTTCATAAAGAAGATCAAAGCTTGCTCGGTCTTTGCGCCTTAGCAAACCTAAAAAATCATTACCCTCATACACTAATGCACTTCCCATAACTAGACGCTATTTTTTTGATTCCGTAACTTCATATATCTACATAGTTATCATATAACCTGTATTGAGCAAATTAGTTTTTTTTACGGAGGTATCTTGCATGAGAACAGCATTTTCAGTATAAAGTGGTACAGTGGGTAGGTACTTATAACACTATGATCTTCCTTGATATTCCGCAGCTAATTTATCCAGAAATTGAAACAACATATCGTTCATATGTGCATAATTATAATTTCTGATCACATCCGGCTTCTGCACAAATCGGTGTGTGTGGTTGTTAACTAAAAAGTCTTCTTCCTCGGCGATCAATAATTCCACAACCTCCGGTGTGAATTCCATATGGCATTGAAAGCCGTATACGAAATTGCTATAGGCTATGATCTGCCTAGGACATCCCACTGTAGTCGCTAGTACTTCGGAATCAGCAGTCAATCCCGGCATATCATTGTGCCAATGACCGACGGCTAAGCTTTGGCCAAAATGATTTATTTTTTCGTCTTTTAGTCCAGCCTCCGTCAGTTGCAACGGAAATACGCCAATCTCTTTTTCTGGACTGCTTTCGAAAGTCGCACCAAGTGCCTCCGCAATGAGCTGCGCACCTAAACACACGCCAACAACAGCTTTTTCAAGAGCAATGCATTGCTGAATAAAAGCAATCTCTGCTTTAGAATCAAAATGAGGACACTCTTGGAGCGTTGTACTGGGGCTTTGCGGCCCTCCCAATACAATAAGTAAGTCAATATCTTCAGCGCTGCTTGGGATGACTTGATTCGCAAAGACTTTGGAAAAAGAGGTCACATATCCTCTTGCTTCGGCCCATGTTAGATAGGCCCCAGGAGCCTCAAATATTTCGTGTTGGATAAAGTGTACTTTCATTTTTTATTTCTTATCAATGCCATATACAATGGCTTTCGAATTCGCTAAGCTAATCTAACTATAGTTTTTGCATGACTAGCGCTTGATTCATGTTGTTTTTTTTCGAGCAGCTAATTTACTTGTTAATATGTTGTCTCTACTGGGACAGTTTTAAATAAACGAATTAGTCCAGCTCGCGAGAGCGTATGTAATGACGACAGATGTGCAGGAACAGTGTAACGTGCTCAAGCAGATAACTTTTGTAAGTTTATTGACTTCTTGCGTAGATAATATCCATAAATTTGTAGTTATGCATATCCTGATTATAGAAGATGATCTTCGTGTTTCCGAACTTCTGCAGCGTGGTCTGGCCGAGCAAGGGTTTGATACGGCCATAGCCTATGATGGATATATGGGGCTCAAACTGGCGCAACAGCACGATTACGATGTGATCATTACGGATATCATTTTGCCCAATATCAATGGCATCGATCTATGCCGTCAACTTCGTCATACGAAACCCGATACTCCTGTAATTATGCTTACCGCCCTAGGAACGACCGACGATAAGATCGAGGGGTTCGATGCCGGAGCCGATGACTATTTGGTAAAGCCATTCGAGATGAGGGAATTGGTCGTTCGTGTCAGGGCTTTGCTAAAGCGGAACGCGAGACCAGCAAATTCGAAGGCGTTCGTGCTAGTCTATGCCGACTTGGAAATGAACCTGCATACCAAAAGGGTCAAACGAGGGGATAAGGAAATCAGCCTGACTCCCAAAGAATTCAAGCTATTGGAGTATATGATGCGCAATCCGGAGCGGGTACTTTCGCGTGTAGAGATTGCAGAGAAGGTTTGGGACACACATTTTGATACGGGAACAAACTTTATGAATGTATATATAAACTACCTCAGAAAGAAGGTTGACCGCGAGTTTGAACAAAAGCTGATCCATACCAAGTCTGGAATGGGGTTTATCCTAAACGTAGAGTAATGCAGATCCGAACCAAGCTGACGATACTATTCACCCTAATTACGGCCGCTATTGTGCTGGCCTTTGCCTTTGTGATCTATTATTCGGCTAAGGAAAGTCGGGAAAAAGAATTCTACGCCCTGCTACAAAAGGAAGCATACACCAAGGCCAATGTATTTTTAAACGCCAAAGTTAATAAAACAACCCTACAAGAAATTTATCACAACAATCGCAGGCTATTAAATGAGGTAGAGGTAGCCATCTATGACAGCAGGTTTAATTTGATCTACCACGATGCCGTTGATATCGATTTTGTCAAAGAGACCAAGATCATGCTGGACGAGGTGCTGAACAAAGGCAATATTGGTTTTTATCAGAACGGTTGGCAGGTGGTTGGTCTTGTGTATAATTACCAGGGGAAAGATTATATCGTGACAGGGGCAGCGTATGATCAATATGGATATAATAAGTTGGATAACTTACTGAAGACTATAGCTGTCGTATTCGTTGTCTCCATGCTGGTGCTTTATCTTACAGGTCGTTTTTTTTCAAGAAAGGCATTCGATCCTATAAAACAGATGACAGACCGAGCAAACGACATATCGGCAACCAATTTGGATTTACGCCTGCAGAACAGCGGTAGTCGTGATGAGTTGTCAAAATTAGCCGCGACCTTCAACGAGATGCTCGAGCGCTTGGAAAATTCCTTCGATGCGCAGAAGCACTTTGTCTCCAATATATCCCACGAACTACGCACGCCGCTAGCTGCCATTATAGCCGAGTTGGAACTCTCGGCCGAACGGGATCGTACGCTCCCTGAATATAAAGATGCTATATTGAAGGCGCTTGGCGATGCTAAGCGTATTGATCGATTGTCAAACAGCCTGCTCGACTTGGCGAAGGCTTCCTACGACTTTTCTAAAATAGCTTTTAAGCCGCTGCGCATCGATGAAGTCTTGTTGGATGCACGTCAGCAGGTGCAGAAGGTGAACTTGGATTATAGAATCGATATAAATTTTGATGAAGATATTGAGCATGACGGAGAACTTTTGGTTCTGGGCAATGAATACTTGTTAAAGGTAGCTTTCGTTAATCTGTTGGAGAATGGTTGTAAATTTTCCGTCGAAAAGCAATGTGCTGTCTCTATTTCTTTTGCCCACCGTAAAATCTTGCTACGCTTCACAGACAAGGGTATCGGCATTCCCCCGGCCGATCTAGACAAGGTATTTATGCCGTTTTATCGCGGTGAAAATGGCATGTTTGCCGATGGTAACGGGATAGGACTTCCGCTTACCCAGAAGATCATCACCCTGCATAGAGGGACCATAAGCGTGGTGTCCCAGAAAAATCAAGGTACCACTTTCTTTATCGAGCTTGCTACGCTGTAATCTTATAGCGGTTCTCTAATAAAATTCTAACAATTTTCTGTCGTATCTCTAACGGCCTGAAAGCGCCTATCTATAGATCTTTGCACCGATCAAAAATGCATAAAAATCGATTAGAATGAAACATATACGCTCGCAGAAAATATACCATGTCGCTGATAGCCATAGCTTAATGCTGGCAGAGCGACATACTTTCCAGCCTATCTCGTTTTTGCTAGTAGTGGTACTAGGATTACTCGCATGCGGCGGGTCGGATCATACTGAACAGTCCCAAAACGAGGGATATCGAGTCGATGGGGATACCATCATGCTCTCGGAGGGTTCCAATATCAGCCCCAAACTTCATCTGCTTACTGTGAACGTGCAGCTGTTGAATACTCCGTGGAGCACGACGGGAATCGTACGGGTAAATCCAAACAACTACGCAGAAATAGCGCCTCCATTTGCCGGCCGCGTGACGCGCTCTTACGTCAAGTTAGGGCAACAGGTGTCGCCCGGTTCGCCTATTTTTGAGATCAGCTCTCCGGATTTTTTTACCGCGCAGAAGGACTATTTCGATGCTCGGCAGGAATTGCATCAAGCGCAGCTAAACCTTACGCGGCAGCGCGATTTATGGAGCAATGGCGTGGGCGTGCAGCGCGAACTTGAAGCGGTCGAAACGGAATTTGAAACCAAGAAGACCACGCTTGCCAATGCATCGGCTGCGCTGAAGATCTTCAACGTCGATCTAGCCAGCCTAGAGCTGGGTAAACCGCTCGTGTTGTCCTCGCCGATAAAGGGGGAAGTCATAAGCAGCCAGATTGTGATCGGCCAGTATCTCAAGGAGGATGCCGAGGCCATTGTCGTGCTGGCCGAGTTGTCCAAGATCTGGATCGCAGGGCAGCTCAAGGAAAAGGATCTTCAGCATATACATACGATGGATCAGGTTTATGTGCATACTGCCGCGCTGAGCGGCAGACCGCTCCTTGGGAAAATTTTCCATATCAACCAGATCGTCGACGAGGAGACTCGAAGCGTCGAGGTGCTCATCGAATGCGACAATCGTGAACGCTTCCTAAAGCCGGGCATGTACGTCACATTATCTTACAGCGATATTCCATCACAGCACATTTTAATCCCTACAAAGGCTGTATTCCAGCGAGAGAACGAACAATTTGTTTTTGTACAGGTTGGCCGCGATAAATTCCATAAGCGCACCATAACGACCGGAGAAACAACGGATGATCAGATCGCGATTTTATCGGGCCTACAGGCCGGTGAAACGATTGTCAGCGAAGGGGGCATTTTTCTGCTCAAGGCTGAATAGCTCCAATAGATACAAACCACATCAATTGAAAAGATATGCATAAACTTGTATACAGCAGTGTGCAAAAACGCTGGGTCATGGTCGCGCTATTCTCGCTGCTGGCCTTCTTTGGTTATTACTCTTGGCAGCAGCTGTCGATAGAAGCCTATCCCGATATCGCCGACGTAACTTCCCAGGTGGTCACGCAGGTTCCGGGTCTGGCGGCCGAAGAGGTCGAACAGCAGATTACCATACCCGTGGAGCGCGTATTGAACGGTCTTCCGGGCACGCATGTCATGCGTAGTAAAAGTACATTTGGCCTCTCCATGATAACGATTGTTTTTCAAGATGGCGTGGATGACTATTGGGCAAGGATGCGCATACAGGAGCGACTGGCCGAGGTTCAGCTGCCCTATAACGCCATGCCGGGGCTTGACCCGCTAACCTCGCCCATTGGAGAAATATACCGCTATATCATCGAAAGTGACGGTAGCTATGATCTTCGAGCGCTTACCGATCTACAGAACTTTACGGTTATACCGCGTATCAAACAGGTCTCCGGTGTGGCCGACGTAACGAATTTTGGCGGTATGACCACGCAGTTCCAGATCGAGATCGATCCGCAGAAGCTCGAGCAATACCGACTTCCTTTGAGCGAAGTGGTGCAGACTATTGAAAGCAACAATGTTAATGCTGGTGGCAGTGTGCTGCCGCGCGGGGAGCTGGGCTACGTCGTCCGGGGCATCGGTTTGGTCAAGAACCTCGATGATCTCGGCAATATCGTGGTAAAGTCCGAAAAGGGCGTGCCTATCTTTCTGCATGATATCGGTAAGCTGAAATATGGGATGCTGGAACGAAAGGGAATATTGGGCTACACCGACCGGGAGCGTAACTATTCGGAAAGTCTGCAGGGAATTGTTTTATTGCTTAAAGGGCAGAATCCCTCGGTTGTACTACAAGGTATACACCAAGCTGTCCAGCAGCTCAACGGCGGCGAGCTTCCACAGGGCGTAAAGATCCATACGTTCATGGATCGAACCGATCTTGTAGAAACGACCTTGGATACCGTTTCTCACACCTTATTGGAAGGGATGGCGCTGGTGATCATTGTGCTGATCGTTTTCTTGGGAAGCTGGCGAGGAGCGCTCCTGGTGGCGATCACCATTCCGCTTTCCCTGTTGATCGCTTTTATCCTGATGTACTTTACCGATATTCCAGCCAATCTGCTTTCCTTGGGAGCGATCGATTTTGGTATCATCGTGGACGGGGCAATCGTGATGATGGAAACCATTCTTAAAAAAAGGGAGGACAACCCCGAGCTGGAACTCAAGGAATCCGCTATCGCGCAGAAGGCGGCCGAGGTGGCCAAGCCCGTTTTCTTTGCAACGATCATTATCATAACGGCCTATTTGCCGCTCTTCGCCTTTGAACGGGTGGAAAAGAAACTCTTCACGCCGATGGCCTTTACCGTAGGCTATGCACTGCTGGGGGCACTGGCCGTAGCCCTGCTCGTCATTCCGGGGCTGGCCTATGTGATCTACCGTCGGCCGCAAAAGATCTATCATAACCGTTGGCTGGACTGGCTAACCAGCGCCTATTATGCCCGAATAAATAAAATCATGCTTCGCCCTAGATTCGTTGTTATTCCTCTTCTGCTTATTCTGGCTTCTTCCGCGCTGCTGACCATGCGCGTGGGCAAGGATTTTCTGCCACCGCTGGATGAAGGGTCCCTATGGCT
This sequence comes from Sphingobacterium bambusae, assembly GCF_033955345.1. NCBI lineage: Bacteria > Pseudomonadati > Bacteroidota > Sphingobacteriia > Sphingobacteriales > Sphingobacteriaceae > Sphingobacterium > Sphingobacterium bambusae. The sequence goes on along the minus strand of NZ_CP138332.1, from coordinate 11,383 downwards.
ACAGGTGCAGCTGCCTCCGGGCATCTCGCTCGCGAAATCCAAGGAATTGAGCGATACGCTAAGGGCTCGGACAATGAAGTACGAACAGGTGACCTACATCATGGTGCAGGCAGGCCGTAATGATGATGGAACCGATCCGTGGACAGCATCCCACTTTGAGGTATCCATCGGGATTAAACCCTACAAAGACTGGCCCAAGGGAAAAACCAAAAATATGTTGATAGCAGAGTTGGCAAGGGAGTATCAGGATCTGCCCGGTTTTACGGTGGGTTTCTCCCAACCGATGATCGATGGGGTAATGGATAAAATATCCGGAGCACACAGTGAGCTGGTGGTTAAAGTTTATGGCGAGGACTTTAAGGAGACGAGGCGCATCGCCGAAGGGGTTATGCGGACCTTAAAGGACGTGCCCGGCGCCGTCGACTTGGCAATTGATCAGGAGCCACCACTGCCGCAGCTGCAGATCCATGCCGATCGTGAGAAGATCGCCCAGTATGGACTCAACGTCTCCGATGTGGCCGAGCTAATCGAGGTTGCTATTGGCGGTAAAGCGATCTCGCAACTTTTCATAGGACACAGGGTCTACGATATCATCTGCCGTTACGATGAAGAAAGCCGCAATACGCCCGAGAAGATCGCCAATCTGATGCTAACCTCGCAAACCGGCGCTAAGATACCGCTTTCCCAAGTTGCTGAAGTACGATTGAGCACCGGCGAGAGCACCATCACGCGTGAAATGAACGAGCGGCACCTCACGGTAAAGCTTAACGTCCGTAACCGTGACCTGCAATCCCTGCTGGCAGAGGCGCAGCAGGCCATTGAAAAGAATGTGGACTACGACCATGAAAGTTATCACCTAAAATGGGGTGGACAGTTTGAAAACCAAAACCGGGCATATGCACGCCTCTCGGTCATCGTGCCCCTAGCGCTGACCATCATGTTTGTACTACTTTATGCTGCATTTGGTTCTTTCCGACAGGCAGGCCTGCTGATGGGGGTTGTTCCGCTAGCCCTTTTTGGTGGTATGCTGGCGCTCAACTTGCGGGGAATGTCCCTCAACGTGTCCTCGGCCGTCGGTTTTATTGCTTTATTTGGTGTGGCCATACAGAATGGCGTGATCATGATTTCCCATATCAATGAGCTGCGCAAGCGAGGCTACGATCTGCTCAGGGCGGTGATAGAAGGTTCGGGGCACCGTTTTCGACCTATACTGATGACCGCTACGGTTGCCGTACTGGGATTATTTCCCGCTTCGCTGGCTACAGGGATAGGATCCGATGTGCAGCGCCCTCTGGCCACGGTTATTGTGTATGGCCTGCTGTTTTCGACGATCATCACGCTGTTTGCCCTGCCAGCTATATATTACCTGATCGAGCGAAAATGGGCTAAGGATTTTAACCCGACGATCACCCAAGACTAGACTTTACTGCATATGAATAACTACATAACAATAGTGCTCCTTTTTCTGGCCACGGCCTATAGTCCTAGTGTTGTAGGGCAGCAGATCGATACGATTGCGATCAAAAAACCGATGGATTTTCTTTCTTTTATCAGCGCTGTGGGGCGAGAGAATGTCGCCTACGCCGCGGCGCGCTTTGATCTGGACATTGCCCAAGCTGAGATCCAGACGGCTGGCATATTTCCAGATCCCGAACTGGGCTTTGGCTGGTTTAATAATGGGGAGCGAAGAATGAAAATGGGCTACGGCTTTACGTCGGAGATGACATGGACACTAGAGCTGGGCGGCAAGCGCAAGGCGCGTGTCAACCTAGCGCGAGATCAGCATGAACTGACAAGCTATCTGCTGGATGATTACTTCCGTAACCTCAGGGCAGACGCCACCATTGCCTATTTACGGGCTATACAGAACAGGCAGCTGCTAGTGGTGCAACTTAATTCCTACCAGCAGCTGAGCCAGCTTGCCGCATCCGATAGCATACGTTACCAATTGGGGGTTATTTCTCAGGTCGATGCGCGTCAGAGCAAGCTAGAGGCAGGTGCATCGTTAAATGAGGTTTATGCCGCAGAAGCCCAATACAACATGGCTATTTCTGCACTATCTTTACTAATTGGCGACTCCGATCGCGATTTGCCTGTTGAGCCCCAAGGGGATCTTTTAAACTTTGATCGTACGTTTAATCTACAGGAGCTGATTACGAGCGCGCTTAACAATAGGGCTGATCTAAAGGCTGCCCTGCAAAGCAAAAATGTTTCCGCAAGTGTGCTCAGGCTCGCTAGGGCAAATCGCGCGCTTGATCTTGGCCTTACGCTAGGAGGAACCTATTCGTCCTATGCCCGCAACGCTATCGCGCCAACCCCAGCGTTCACTACGGTCAATGCAGGGCTTAGCATTCCACTTAAATTTTCCAACGGCAGATCAGGTGAACTGCCCGCAGCTAGATACGCCAGTCTGCAAGGCGAACAGCTGTATCGGCAGACCGAACTGGAGGTACGTACGTCGGTCGTACAGGCTTTCTACGCCTATCAGTCGGCCGGTAAGCAGGTCCGTCAGTTCGATCGGGGGCTGCTAAGCGAGGCGCTTGCCATCCTTGATGGAAAGGTTTATAGTTATAAGAGGGGAGAGACTTCGCTCTTGGAGCTGCTTAATGCGCAGCGGACGTATAATGAGGTGCAACAAGGCTATTATCAGGCGCTCTACGGATATGCCGAAGCGTTAGTGGAACTGGAGCGAGCATCGGGTATTTGGGATATCAACTTTTAGTCGGATGACAGAAAAAAAATACGTCCTCCTGCACAAATCGCGGTGTGCTACAACCTATCTACAATGTTTAACTTATTGCATTTGCGTATAGTTGTCAAAATATTATGATTTGAATTGAATTAGTCGCATGTTTTGTTTACGGGATGATCGGACTTGTTTTTTTTAGGAAAATACTATTAACAAGCTATTATATAGCTGTTTGTTAAAATTGTTAAATGTTTTTTTGATAGCGATTCCGTTATGTATTATTGTGTAGTTATATAATTTTATTAAAATAATATTAGAATTATGAATTTAAATGTGTTCTACTTTATCATCATTTTACTCTGCGCCGCGGGCGCAGCAAAAGGCCAAGTTGCTAGCGAATGGCCACGGCATAATATTGGTGCAGGCCCATTGGTGGGCTACAACCTTGACAGTCACGGCCTAGCATATGGTGCAAACCTACTTTACGAGTATAGACCTTTTGAGAAAGTCAGTTTTATTTCGCTGCTTACTTACGAGAGAACGAGGCTGGATGCTTCGGGCATCAACTATGCAGCTCCTGGTCACACACCGATCCTTGGTCAGAATCGATTTGAAGATGTCTATTCACTAAGCCTTGGAATGCGGTATTATGCGAGGAATTTTTATCTCGCGGGTACTGCAGGGTTAGGCTATGATAAAATTAGGACTACTACACAGAACGGAGGAGTAATCGATGGCGGAGATGAATTTGGTTTTTACAAAAGCTTAGCTGTTGGTTACCAAATTGCGCTAAAGAATGAGGATATTGTGGAGCTAGAGTCTGGATTGTTTGGGACTAAGCGGATGAAACTGGGGGGAACCGTTCGCTATAAATTCATGAGGTAATCGGGTATGCGGACAAATAGGTAGCGCTTCTTTCCTAAGCATGAGCAATAATCCTTTGCGAGATGAACTATTTGAGTTCCCTGCCGTTCAACCGATAGGTATAAGTACATGATAACTCGGATTTAATTAAGCGAACTATGGCAACAAAAGTAGAAAATGAACTGTACGGAATTGGCGAAAAGAAAAAAAAGCGCGAAGGAAAAACATCTAGAGAACTGGGTTCCGTTGTCGAAAAAACAGAAAAAACGAAAGATGGCGATGGGGAGGCTGGCGTAGATCCACAAGAGGATCAATTGAATCAAATGCCTAACGACCCGACCGATAGGCCAAAAGAAAAAAAGAAAAAGTAGTATCCGCTTCGTTTATACAGGCGCGTTCATTCCACATGAACGCGCCTGTTTGTTTATGTTTTTTGTATATTCTGGTTTGCTCGCATCTGCTTATCCTGCTTTTTGACATACAGCTCGTTAACAAGCACCATTACCATAACCAAGATCGGTGTCGCTAATATAATCCCCCAACCGCCCAGCCAAATGCCGATAAAAACCTGCGAGATAATAATCAGTGCAGGTGGCGTATTGATAAGTTCCTGCTGCACAAGCGGCGTAATGAAGTTACTTTCTACAACCTGTATCAAGCAATACAGCAAAATAACCCATAAAGCTGTTGCTGGAGATTGTGATAGTGCAACGAGCGCCGCCGGGATGATCGCCATAATTGGCCCAAAGTTGGGTATAAAACTAAGCAGGCCTGCAATAATGGCTAGAATCAACCAAAGATCGATGCCCAGAACGACCAGTCCGATACTGGTCAGCACAAAAACCACCAGCATGGAAAACAGCATGCCCTTTAGCCATGCGCGAAGGTTCTTGGCCGTAACTTCAATGATATGTGTACCTTCCTTGCGCGCGCCCGCAGGAAGAAGCTTCACTAAGCCATTTTTGTATAGTTGAGGAGACGCCGTAAAAAATATGCCGATAAATAAAACAACATACAGATCACCAAAGAATCCCAATGTACTGTTAAAAAAACTACCCACAATCGGGGATGCCTTTTGCAGCATTTGCGAAGATGCCAGCTGATCGTAGGCTGATTTGATGCTCTGGTTACTTTCGATGTATGCTTTCGCATCGTCTATCAATTTTGGAATCTCCTTGGAGAACTGCACCGCTTCATTGGTGATGCGTGCGCCAACAAGGTAGAAGAGCCCCACGAGAAAAATCACCGAAATAGCAATGGAGCTCGCTAAGGACCATCTTGCCGATAACTTGGTCCAACGGGCAAGCATACCGGCAAAGCCGTGAAAATAGACCGCTAGAATGGCACCCGCTAGTATGAAAAGAAATACCTGAATGGCTTTCCAGCTCAGGAGCAAAACGATTATTGTGAACGCTGCAATGCCGACAGCAGTCCACACTTTCGAACTGAATGAATCAGTTTTTTGGGGTAATGAATCTTTATTTTCCAATTTTTTTAGCTTAACGGATACGAATATATTGCCTGTGAACAATGCGTATAGCAAATTGTTTTGCCAATCTACTGCTATAACGTAGATTTGTCCGTTTTTGGTAGGTCATACACACTTCCTTAGAGATAGGGCCTCTTTCGTACACTTTAGTCATTGTCTAGACAAGAATCATCCTGCCACGAACCATTCTAAATAGGAGTCCTTACTGAACTATCTGCACTATTGCCCGTTCTTCTGCAAAAATCTAAAAGCTTAAGACAGCATTTTCATATGAAAAAGAAGAACGTTAATAAAGGTGAGCGCGTCAAGCAAAACGACCTTGCGCGCAACACGTCGAATGACGAGGATAAACCCATGACGACCGATCAGGGTGTCAAGATCAACAGCGATGCCAATTCGCTCAAGGCAGGTGAGCGTGGAGCGAGTTTGCTGGAAGACTTTATCCTTCGCGAGAAGATTACGCACTTTGACCACGAGCGCATTCCCGAACGCATCGTCCATGCACGCGGCAGTGCTGCGCATGGTTTTTTTGAGCTCTACGAAGATCTGAGTGAATACACCCGATCGGGACTGTTCACCAAAGTGGGGGAAAAGACCCCTGTATTCGTCCGCTTTTCTACCGTGGCGGGCAGCAAGGGTTCGGCCGATCTGGCTCGCGATATCCGCGGCTTTGCCGTTAAATTTTATACACAGGAGGGAATTTTCGATCTGGTAGGAAACAATACGCCTGTATTTTTCATTCAGGATGCCATGAAATTCCCGGATCTTATCCATTCGGTAAAACCGGAACCGGATAATGAAATTCCGCAGGCCGCCTCCGCGCATGATACCTTTTACGATTTTGTCTCGCTGGCCACCGAAACGCTGCACAACCATATGTGGGCCATGAGCGACCGTGCTATCCCGCGCAGTCTACGCATGATGGAGGGCTTCGGTATCCATACCTTTAGGCTGTTGAACGCGGCAGGAGAATCGCATTTTGTGCGCTTTCATTGGAAGCCGGCGCTCGGCGTGCATTCGGTCACTTGGGACGAGGCCGTGAAGATCAACGGAGCCGATCCAGATTTCCATCGACGCGACCTTTGGGAGGCTATTGAACAAGGGCAATTTCCCAGTTGGGAGCTAGGTCTGCAGATTATTCCGCAAGCCGACGAACATAAATTTGAGTTCGATCTGTTGGACGCCACGAAACTTATTCCCGAAGAGCTCGTGCCAGTACGCATCGTAGGTAAAATGACGCTGAATCGTAACCCCGACAACTTCTTTGCGGAGACCGAACAGGTGGCATTTCACCCAGGGCATATTGTTCCAGGCATCGATTTTACCAATGATCCCTTATTGCAGGGCAGGTTATTTTCCTATACCGATACCCAGCTGTCGCGCTTAGGGAGCCCCAATTTTCACGAATTGCCGATAAATAGGTCAGTTGCTCCGGTGCACAACAACCAGCGTGACGCCCAGATGCGCACAACGATCAACAAGGGCAAGGTGGCCTACCATCCCAATACCATGGCAGGCGGCTGTCCTTTTTTATCTAAAATGGCCGATGGAGGCTTTAGCAGTTATGAAGAGCGCATAGATAGTAAGAAGGTGAGGGCGCGTTCAGAAAGTTTTAGCGATCACTTCTCGCAGCCAGCGCTCTTTTATCGTAGCCTCTCTTCGTGGGAAAAGGAACACCTTATCGGCGCCTATTCCTTTGAACTGGGCAAATGCCAGATCGATGCGATCAAGTCCCGTATGTTATATTTACTTTATCAAATAGACAGTTCACTGGCTAAACGCGTATCAGCCAACATTGGCCTTACAATCCCTAAAAAAATCGAGGAACCGATCAATAGGAATATTGGTGCCGATGAAGACCCTGCTACGCAGCAACCCGGTAAGGCCAAGAATTATCTAGAGCGTTCTTCGGCGCTTAGCCAAGACAAAGGTCAACCATCGCCGATAGACAGTCGTCAGGTTGCTGTGCTGGTCGATAACGGTTTTGATATGAAGGGATTTGAAGAATTTAAGAAAGCGCTTGAAGCAGAAAATGCCTCGGTAAAGATCGTCTCACCAAGTGGCGGGCAGATAACCTGTAGCGAAGGCATGAAGCATAAGGTCGATGCCCAGCTCTCCACGACAGAAAGTGTGTTCTATGATGCCATTTTAATCCCCTGTGGCGAGAAAAGCGTCAATGCACTGGCCGAGCAGGGGAAGACTTTTAAGTTTATCAATGAGGCTGTAAAGCATTGCAAGACGCTGGCTTTCTTGGGCAAGGCAAAAAAGCTGCGGGATCTATCTGTCGCAAAGGATTTTTTGGAGGATAAAGCGATCCTCACAGATGGCACCCCGCAGGAATTTATAGCTTCCTTGGCGATGCACCGAAATTGGGAAAGGGAGGCAAAGACGGCACAAATTGCGGTATAGCATCATATTTTATAACTTTTGGCTTAGACCAAATTGGCCGAGTAGTTAACAAAATGGATATCTTATAAAAAATAAATAATGTTGAATATGCAGGAAGAGAACTATTTATCTTGCTGCACGTTCTTCTATAAAAGAAAGGAGTTTTATCATGAGTGAATTAACATGGAAAGGACGTTGGAACGAAATCAAGGGAAAAGTAAAGCAGCAGTACGCTGATCTGACGGATGATGATCTGCTGTATGCCGAAGGTAAGGAAGACGAGCTGCTCGGCAAGCTGCAGAAAACAACGGGCAAAACCAAAGATGAGGTAAATAGCTGGTTGAATGACCTCTAGGCTATTTTAAGTCATTTAAAAAAATAGGAGCGAATATAAAATATTTGCTCCTATTTTTTTAGTCGATGTCGCTATTGCCAGAAGCGTTTCCGGCTAAATCGCCGCCGGTGTCGTCCTTTTTCTTTTCATCATCGGTCTGCTTGATGGATGGATCGTCATCCCGATGTTGTTGCCCTTCTTTTGAATCGTTATCACCTTCTGTATAATTCGCTTTGTCATGCTCAGCTACACCGTTTTCTTTTTCGCTCGGTGTGCGTTTGTCCTTGTCTTCTTGTTGTGTCATGTCAATTTCCGTTTATATGTATTTACATTGTGTAAGGTTGAGGTAGTATGTATGAAATGAATAAGCTTGGGGTCATGCCAACTATATACGCCGCTCGCTATGCAGTCTTGCTAATCTCATACGCTGCGAGACTTTTGCGAAGCACCTTTTTTGTATGGAATATTCGAGTTTTTATGGTCCCCTCCGGCATGGCGTATTGATCCGCTATCTCCCGATATTTATACCCCTCGATATACATATTGAAAATTTCGTAGTTCTCCTGCGAAAGTGCGCTCATTGCGCGCTTGATGTCCGTTGCGGCAAAGCGGTCTTCTACCTGATTAAAGGTAAAGGGCTCGCTGCATCCCTGATCCAGCAAGGAAGAGATTTCTGCATGTTCGTACTGTCTGCGTTTCTGTTGTTTCCTATATTGGTTAATATACACGTTCTTCATGATCACGTAGAGCCAAGACCCAACTTTCGAGTTATTTAAAAACCCTTCGGTGTGATTGATCGAGCGAATCAAGGTTTCTTGGACAAGATCTTGCGCCTCTTCGGGATCACTGGTAAACTTGTGGGCAATCTTGCTAAGATATACCTTGCTCTTTTCTATCTGTTGGTTGAGTTGTAATGTAAGCATAGCGATGATTGTTTAATGGTGAATAAATCATGTATTGTTGTCTTGAAACCTGCAAAAAGAGTGCTGGATTTGTGGAAAATGCACTGATCGACTCGCTTGTTAGATAAAATAGGTAAATGCCGCGCCTCCTGCGTATTTCGCATGGACGAGAATCTCTGTTCAATACGTTTTAAGATGGTATGGAGCGCGTTGATCAAAAGTGCTGATGTGCATTTCCCGTACTAACCATCTTGGATAGGTATTTTTCCGTCGCCATTACCGATAGGCTCAATATGCTTGTATAAGCTGTAATAGCCTGTTTTATGCAAGAAGGCTGCAGCAGATAAATTTTCAAATATTTTTATCATTCCGCTCGGAAAAACCGAATCTGCGGCTACGCCGTTCCTTTATTAAACTGCTACGTGCGCAGTTGACAGAGAAACATTATTAAAGCATTTAATATGAAAGCAGCAGTATTCCATAAAGCAGGACAGATCAGTGTAGATACTGTCGAAGATCCAAGGCTCCTTGATGCACGGGACGTTATTCTTAAGGTTACCTCAACGGCCATTTGCGGATCTGACCTCCATATCCTGAACGGGGCGGTACCGCAAAAAGAACCTATGATCATGGGGCACGAATTCATGGGGATTGTGGAAGAGGTCGGAGCGGAAATAACCAATTTGAAAAAGGGCGACCGTGTAGTGGTTCCTTTTCCCATTTCCTGCGGAACCTGCTTTTTCTGCACGCATGATGCTTCGCCGGCATGCGAGCATTCCAATTACAAACACTACGGTCCAAATGGAGATCTTTTGGACCAAAAAGGCGCGGCATTGTTCGGCTATACAGACCTATATGGAGGATACTCTGGTGGGCAGGCAGAATATGTGCGTGTGCCGTATGCGGATATCAGCCCACGCATCGTTCCCGATCACTTAAGTGACGAGCAGGCCCTTTTTTTGACAGACATCTTCCCAACGGGTTGGTCGGCCATTGATTGGGCGCAGCTCAAGGGCGGTGAGGTGGTAGCTATTTTTGGTTCCGGACCGGTAGGGCTTATGGCACAAAAAGCGGCCTGGCTCAATGGCGCGGGTCGGGTTATCGCGATAGACCCTCTGGATTACCGCTTGGCCAAGGCCAAGGCGGTGAATAACGTGGATACCCTAAACCCGAATGAGGTGGATGTAATCGAGGCTATTCGGGAAATGACAAGGGGGCGCGGAGCTGACGTGTGCGTAGACGCGGTGGGCTTTGAGCCTGAACGGGGCTTTCTCGATAAGGTAAAGGCTACGGTAAATTTCGAAGTGGGTTCAATGAAGGTGTTGGATATGTGTTTTAAGGCGGTGCGCCGCATGGGAACCGTATCCATCGTTGGTGTCTACGGCTCGCCCTATGATAATTTCCCTTTACACCGCATATTCGACAAAGGAATAACCATCAAACAGGGGCAGGCGCCCGTGCTCAACTACATCGATAAGCTAGTCGAGCTCGTTAATGAAAACAAGGTAGTGCTAGATGATATTATTACCCATAGCCTTCCGCTTTCAGAAGCTGCGCACGGCTATGAGCTATTCGATAAAAAGCAGGATGACTGTGTCAAAGTGGTGCTTAAGCCGTAGTGATGGAAGTAAAGCGGCGAGATGATATCGATATGCTACGGATCGTATATAGGGTAATCGCAGCTCGGCGAAATGTAAATCTTTAAACAACGTGTAATGATTTTTGGAAAACTGGCAAAAATAGCCCTCTTGGCTGCCGTAAGTGGAGCTATGATAGGTATGCAGCGCAGTAAGCGTCGCAAGTTATCCGTAGAAGGAAAGGTCGTTCTTATAACGGGAGGTTCCCGTGGTTTGGGCTTCGCGCTGGCTCAAGAGCTGGCTACTCGGGGCGCCTTGCTTGCGCTTTGCGGAAGAAGTGATGAGCATTTGCAGCTTGCAAAGCAGGCGCTTATCGAAAGGGGAGCGGAGGTATTTGTTTACCCAGCCGATGTTACCGACCCACAACAAGTGGATATCCTAGTGCAGCAGGTCGTCGGGCACTACGGGCGTGTTGATGTGCTGGTCAACAATGCCGGCGCCATGTTAGTAGGTCCGCATGCGGCTATGGATAGCGAAGATTATAAAAAGATCATGGACAATAATTGTTGGTCTAGTCTCTATTGTATACAAGCCGTTTTACCACATTTTACCGCACAGTCTGCGGGGCAGGTCGTGAATATTGCTTCCATTGGTGGTAAAATTGCCGTGCCCCATATGTTGCCCTATAGTGTCAGCAAATTCGCCCTGCTGGGCTTAAGTCAGGGATTGACCGCTGAGCTCGCGCCCGCAGGCATCGACGTCTTGACCGTCGTTCCAAGCTTGATGCGCACCGGCAGTCCTCTAAATATTGGCGTAAAGGGAAGCCATAAGCTTGAATATGCATGGTTTAAGATCGCCGATTCGCTGCCTTTTGTATCCCAGAGCGCGGCAAGGGCCGCATCGGCAATTGCCGACGGGATGGAATCTGGCAAAAAGGAAATTGTATTAACGCTAACGGCCAAAGTGGCCGGTGCGCTGCAAGGACTTTGCCCAAGCATCCTTTCCCGCGCGCTGTCCTTGATCAATAGACTATTGCCCGTTAGCAGCGATACAAGTGAAAAGAAAGGTTACCAAAGCGAGTCCATACTGAGCCGCAGCGCGCTTGCCGCATCGACTGATAGGGCTGCTCAGGTATATAAC